>NZ_KI421504.1:0-267500 GCF_000473165.1 Leisingera aquimarina DSM 24565
ATGCCTTGAGGCGTTTCTTCATGGCCTCCAGACCGTCGCGCAGCCAGATCAAGCGGACGCCGGAAGATGACACCATGATGCCCTGCTGCTGGAGTTCCCGCGAGGCGCGCTTCTGCCCCGGCGCCGGATTTTCAATCGCCAGTTCGATCACCGCCCGCTCAACGTGCTCCGGCACCCGGTTCTTCAGGATCGGCTTGCGGCGGCTGAGATCCATCAGCGCCTGCCCGCCGCCCTGTTCATAGAGCTCCATGAAGCGGTAGCAGCTGTCCCGGCTGCACCCCATCACCTTGCAGGCCTGCGAAACGCTGCCGAGCTGCTTCGCAGGCTCCAGCAGCCCCAGCTTCGGCTTGATGATCTTGTCCTGAATACTCGTCATTGATCGGCACTCTTTGCTTGCGCTCCAGAAGAGCAGAAATGTCAGATCAAGTCGCGTGTTCTACACATTATCCAACGCCAGTGCCTCAGCGCTACTCTTCCAGAACCTTGCGCGCGGCCCGGAAGCATTCCAGCGCTTGCGGAACACCGCAGTAGATCCCGATCACATGGATGATCGCCCGGATCTCCTCTTTTGTGACGCCGTTGTTGATGGCGCCGCGGCAGTGCAGCTCCCATTCGTGCATCTTGCCCAGCGCTCCGATCATTGAAAGGTTCATCATCGAGCGGGTTTTGGCGTCGATCGCATCATCGCCCCAGCCAAAGCCCCAGCACCAGGCAGTCATTGCCTCCTGGAAGGGGCGGGTGAAATCATCCGCCGCGGCCAGGTTCTTTTCGACATATTCGGCGCCAAGGGTTGCCTTGCGCTGCTCCATTCCCTTCAGGAACAGGTCTTCGTCAAATGCGCTCATCTCAGCCTCTCAGTTTCATGGCGATGTTTTTGGTCTGCACATAGTTCCACAGCGCCTCACGGCCCTTTTCGCGGCCATAGCCGGATTTGCCGTAGCCCCCGAACGGAGTCTCGACCCCGCCCGCGTACCATTCGTTCATGAACACCTGGCCTGCCCGGATCTTGCGGGCCGACTGGGTGGCGCGGTCCAGGTCGCGGGTAAAGACGCCGCCGACCAGCCCGTACTCGGTGCTATTGGCGATCTCGATTGCCTCTGCATCGGACCGGAACTTGAGTACCGACAGCACAGGGCCGAAGATTTCCTCGCTGGAGATGCTATCGTTCGGTGTGATGCCGGAGACAATGGTCGGGGCCAGGAAGGCACCCGCATTGCTAACCGGCGTTCCACCGGTGGCAACGGTGGCGCCGTCTGCCTGCGCCTGCTGGACGATGCCCAGGGCGCGGTCGCGCTGGGGCATGGAGACCATGGCGCCCATGTTGGCGCCGAACTCTGGCCGGTCGATGCCGGGGCCAACGCTGAGGCTTTGGGCCACATTCACCGCGCGCTCGACCAGCTCGTCGTGGCGGCTTTCGTGCACAATCACCCGGCTCATGGCGCTGCAGACCTGGCCTGCGTTGAAGTAGATTCCCCAGCGGATGTCGTTCTCGAAGGCGTCGAGGTCGGCGTCCTCATGCACGATAGCGGCGGATTTGCCGCCGAGTTCCAGCACACACGGCACCACGTTCTGCGCCGCCGCGGTGGCGATACGGATGCCGGTGGGAACCGAGCCGGTAAAGACGATCTGGTTCACCTGCGGGTGACCGGAAAGTGCCGCGCCTGCTTCGTGGCCGCAACCGCACAGGATATTGACCGCGCCAGCCGGGAAACCGGCAGCCTCGGCTGCACGGGCGAGCCAGGCGTTGGTAAGCGGTGTCAGCTCAGGTGTCTTGATCACGCAAGTGTTGCCGGTGGCGAGCGCTGCGGACAGCGAACGCGCGGTCATCTCCACGGGGTAGTTCCAGGGGATGATCTGGGCCGAGACGCCCATCGGCTCGTTCTCGGTCCAGTCGAAGTAACCGCCACCCAGCGGGATCGAGCGGCCTTCGACGGTGCTAGCCTGGTTTCCGTAGTATTCGAAGTAAAGCGCGGCGCCCTCAACCTCGATCCGGGATTCCCACAACGGCTTGCCCTGTTCCAAAGTAAGGACGCGGGCGATCTCGTCGAGATTGTCCAAAAGGTAACGCCCCATCGCCTGTACCATGCGCCCGCGCGCAATCGGGCGCAGCGCGGACAGCTCCCCTGACAGGTGCAGCCGGCGGGCGGCCTGCACGGCGCGGTCCACGTCGGCGGCATCTGCCAGCGCATGCCGCGCCAGCACCTCGCCATTGGCCGGGTTTGTTACATCAATCCACCCTGCCCCGCCGGGCACCCAGGCGCCATCGATGTAGTTCAGCCATTCGGCATCAAGCTGTGTCATTATCCGTTAGGTCTCCGCTGCGAGATCGTGGTCTGCCGCTTCGCGCATCCACTTCTGAAGATGCAGGATTGAATGTTCCGAGTTCACTCCGCAAGAGGGATCAACCACCAAAGGCCCGGGAACATAGCCGCGGCTTTTCAACCCCCGCTGGACAGATTCCACCAAATGGATGTCTTCCTCCACCGTGGTGGCCCGGTCCTGAACCGCCATGCGGCGCACGGTTTCATTGTCCTCGCCGCCGATGGAATACCAGCCGCGCCAAACCACCACATGATCGGCATCGACCGCCCGCCAGTGATAGGTGTTCAGCAGATTGCCGGGATAGACCTGGAAGGAGAACATCGGCCACAAGAACCAGCTGGAGTATTTCTCGTTGTTTTCAAAACCGGAGTTGATGTCATAACTCATCTGCTCCAGCGAATTGCACTCGGTGGTGTGGCGCAGGCAAAAGCCCTGGGGCTGGATGTCATAGGTTTCCGGCTTGATCACCCCGGTCGAAAAAGTCGGATGATTCAGGCTGCAATGATAGCATTCGGAGTAGTTCTCGACCGAAACCTTCCAGTTGCAGTTCTCCGGGATGTCCACCCATTCCAGCGGTTTCAGATCACCCCAGTTGGGCACAAAGCTTTCCAGCTCCCCCCGCACATTCGGGAACCACTCGTCCATCGGCTTGGCCTCGGGATCGAGGTTCACAAAGATGAAGCCCAGGAAAACTTCGGTGCGGACCTCTGTCAGGCAGACCTTGGATTTATCGAAACCCTGCACAGATTTGAGGTTCGGCCCGGCGCGCAGCTGGCCGGTCAGCTCATAGGTCCAGGCGTGATAGGGGCAGACCACAACCCGCGTGGTGCCTTCGCCAGAAACCAATTGGTGGGCACGATGCTGACAGACATTATAGAAAGTGCGGATTTCACCATCGCGCCCCTTGATGCTGAACAGGCTTTCGCCGGCCATTTCAAAAGCAAAATAGTCGCCAGTGTTTTCAAGCTGGCTGGCATGGCCTGCAAATTGCCAGCTGTGCGCCAAAAGACCCTTGCGTTCGGCCTCAAAGAGGACCGGGTCAGTGTAATACCGCGCCTCAAGAGAATGGGTCGGGGCTGTGTTCATTCAGGGTCCTCCGCGTAGATGCCAAGCTGGTGCCTGCGTTTGTGAAACTTCTCCACCCGCTCGACGATTTCCTCGCTGGAGACAGCAATAACAAAGGACAGCAGCGTTTCCAGAAAAGCGATGGTCGAGACGGATGAAGGGAAGAATTGCGGCGTGTCCGCCGAGACGACAAATCCGTGGTCTGCGTGCAGGACCAAGGGGCTGGCGGGGCTGTCGGAAATGCCGACGATGGTGACCCCTTGTTCGCGTGCGATCTGGATCGCCTCGATCACCTCAGCCCTATATGGCTTGCAGGTCATCGCGATAAGCACATCCTGGCTGTCCGCCCAGGCAAGGTCATCGACCGCCGTGGAGCCGGGCCGCGGGATGGCGTGGAA
Organism: Leisingera aquimarina DSM 24565; assembly: GCF_000473165.1. Taxonomy (GTDB): domain Bacteria; phylum Pseudomonadota; class Alphaproteobacteria; order Rhodobacterales; family Rhodobacteraceae; genus Leisingera; species Leisingera aquimarina. Next base: position 3,786 of record NZ_KI421504.1, read on the forward strand.
TTGCTTCATGCCAGTGGAGGCAAGATAGGTGAAGTTGCGGGCGTTGGCGTTGTTCACCCCCACGCCCAGCGTGAAGACCTGGCGGGAATTCCAGATCGCATGCGCCGCGACCTCCAGGCTGCCCGCATCGATACCGGCAAAGGTTTCCTCGATATTCTGGATCGCGGCGCCCACCATATCGGCATATAGGCCGCCCAACTCACCCGACTTACCGATGTCCTGCAGCCAGCGCGCCCGGTCGGGGAATGACACCCCGCCCCTGCGAATCGCTTCGCGGAACGGGGCGCGGAAATCCTCGTAGCCGTCAAACCCCACCTGCCGCGCCATGCGGACAAAGGTGTTGGGCTTCACATTCGCCGCCTCGGCAATCTCGCGCACGGTGGAAACCCCAACATCCGCAGGGTTTTCCAGCACATAGCGGGCCGCCTTCTGTGCCTCAGGGGTCAGCGCCTCCCACTCTTCGGTGAGGCGCTCTAAAACAGTCGATGATACATTTGTGCCATTCATGATTGACGATGGTACAAAAATGGAATTAGCCTGTCGAGCAGAAAAGCGACTCTGCAATCAGGAACGGCGAAATGGCTGAGAAAGAATTCCCGACACAGGCCAAAGTGGTCATCGTGGGCGGCGGCGTGATGGGAGTGGGCCTGGCCTATCACCTGGCGCATGAGGGCTGGGGCGAGGAGGTGGTGCTGCTGGAGAAGGCTGAGCTGACCTCCGGCTCGACCTGGCACGCAGCGGGGCAGATCACACACTCCACCAGCTCCTTTGGCCTTGGCAAATGCGTTGACTACAACATCGGACTTTATTCAGGGAAGCTAGAGGAAGAGACCGGCCAGGCGGTGACCTGGCACGGCTGCGGCTCGTTCCGCCTGGCCTATACCGAGGACGAGATGGACTGGCTGCGCCACACCCTGTCCGTCGGGCGCTCGCTGGGGTTCAACATCGAACTGGTCGGCCCCGGGAAAGTCGCTGAACTGCACCCCTTCTATAATCTGGATGGCGTGCTGGGCGCGCTTTATACACCCGATGACGGCCACGTGGACCCGACCAACGTCACCATGGCACTGGCCGCAGGCGCCCGCCAGCTGGGCGCGCGGATCATCCGCCACTGCCGCGCCACCAACATCACCCAAGCCAAGAACGGCGAGTGGGTCGTTGAAACGGAAAAAGGCACCATTACTTGCGAGCATGTTGTCAACGCCGGCGGCACCTATGCCCGCCAGATGGGCGAATGGTCCGGTTTGCAGCTGCCGATGACCTCAATGACCCACCATTACTTTGTGACTGAACCGGTACCGGAGTTCGAAAGCTTGGACAAAGAGCTGCCGGTGATCCGCGACGACAAAAAGGTCTCAGGCTATATCCGTATGGAGCAGAAGCGCGGGCTGATCGGGATCTACGAGAAAGAGGGCAGCAACTCAGTCTGGCACGACCACTGCCCCTGGGAATATGAGAACTGGCTGTTTGATGCCGATTACGACCGGGTGATGCCGTGGCTAGAGGAAAGCCTGAACCGGATGCCGATCTTTGCTGACCTCGGTATTCAGCGCGAGGTGCATGGCGCGATCTCCCATCCGCCGGACGGCAACCCATTGATCGGCCCGGCGCCCGGCGTCCAGAACTACTGGTGCTGCTGCGGCACCCAGATCGGCATTGGCTGGGGCCCGGGTCTGACCCGCGAGCTGGCACGCTGGATGGTGCATGGCGCTGCCGACATCTCCATGCGCGAGTACGACCCGCGCCGCTTTGGCACCTATGCCACCAAGGACTGGCAGGTGACCAAAGCGCATGAGGACTACAAACTGCGCCACGAGATCCCCTTCCCGCATTTCAACCGTCTCGCAGGCCGCCCGATCAAGCCGTCGCCGCTCTATGAACGGCTGAAGGAAAAAGGCGCTGTCTATGAGGAAGTCTATGGCCACGAGCGCCCGCGCTGGTTTGCCAAAAACGGTGTCGAACAGCGCGATCACTATTCCTTCCGCCGCAATGAAGTGCACGATATGATCGGGCTGGAATGCAAGGCCGTGCGCGACGGCGTCGGCATCATGGACATCTCCGCCTTCACCAAGGTCGAGGTCTCGGGCCCCGGCGCCGCCGCCCTCTTGGACCGGCTGACCGCCAACCGCCTGCCGCAGAAGGTCGGCGGCATCGCCCTCACCCATATGCTGAACCGCCGCGGCCGGATTGAGCTGGAAACCACCGTGGTGAAACTGGCAGAGGACAGCTACTACCTCGTCTGCGCGGCCTTCTTTGAACAGCGGCTCTTGGACCACCTGAATCAGAACCTCGCGGGCGAAGAGGTGGCGATCACAACCCTCTCCACCGATTGGGCCGCCATCGCTCTCAATGGTCCGAAAGCCCGCGAGGTCCTGGCCGCCTGCACCGATGCCGACCTCACAAACGCCTGTTTCAAATGGCTGACGGCGCAGCAGATCAAGGTTGCAGGCCACACACTCTGGGCCTTCCGTATGTCTTATGCGGGCGAGCTTGGCTGGGAACTCCATATCCCCCGCGATAGCACGCTGGCGGTCTACGACGCGCTTTGGGCTGCGGGCGAAGCACATGGCATTGCCGACTACGGCTCCTTCGCCATGAACGCGATGCGGATGGAGAAGGGCTTCAAGGGCGCCGGTGAACTCACCAATGAGGTGACCCTGGCCGAGGCCGATGTGCTGCGGTTTGCCCGTACCGACAAGGACTACCTGGGCAAGGACAAGACGCTGAACGCGGACGCCCTGCCTTGGGTCTGCGCCTATCTGGAGATCGAGCCGGACGGCATTGAGGACGGCCACGGCGGTGAGGCCGTCCTGCTGGAGGGCCAGGTCGTGGGTTCCACCGCCTCGGTCGCCTATGGCCATACCGTCGGCAAGATCCTGGCCTTTGCTTATGTGAAACCGCACGCCAATGTGCCGGGCACGCAGATCGAAGTGATCGTTGCCGGAGAGCCGCGCAAGGGCCGGATCCTGGGCGCCCCCGCCTATGACCCCGAAAGCCTGCGGCCCCGTACCGACGCGGAACTCGCTCCGGCAGAATGAGCAAACAACAGGCTCCCCTTCATCTATTCAAAAATACTCCGGGGGAGCCAAAGGCGGGGGCAGCGCCCCCTCCTCCATAGCCAAAAAGGGAAACGCGAAAAATGACCCTGCCCGATACCATGAAGGCGATGGTTCTGACCGGCCATGGCGATCTGGACAAATACGAATGGCACGAGGACTGGCCGGTGCCGCAACCCGGCCCGATGGAGGTGCTGATCAAGGTCGGCGCCTGCGGCCTGAACAACACCGATGTGAACACCCGCTCCGGCTGGTATTCCAAGGCAGTTGAGGGCGCCACCACCGGCGGCGCCTTTGACGAAGCGGGCGAGGAAGACCCGACCTGGGGCGGCCGCCCCCTCACCTTCCCCCGCATCCAGGGGGCCGACGCGGTTGGCAAAGTGGTGGCTGCGGGCAAGGGCGCCGACCCCGCGCTGATCGGCAAGCGTGTCATGGTCGGCGGCTGGGTCCGCGACTGGGATGACCGGGAGAATATGAACAAGGCGGGCTACTTCGGCTCCGAATGCGATGGCGGTTTTGCCGAATACACCAAGGCGGATGTCCGTGGTGTTGCGGTGGTTGAAAGCCCAATCAGCGATGCGGAGCTTGCAACCTTCTCCTGCTCTTATGTCACCGCCGAAGGCATGCTGAGCCGAGCCAATGTTGGCGAGGACGACACCGTATTGATCCCCGGAGCTTCGGGCGGGGTTGGCGGCGCGCTGATCCAGCTTGCCAAACGCCGCGGCGCACGGGTGATCGCGATGGCCTCCGAAGCCAAACACGCAGAGGTGGCCGAACTCGGCCCCGACCTGATCCTGCCGCGGTCGCCGAAAAACCTTCGGGCCGCACTTGGCGATGAGAACGTCACCGTTGCAGCCGATGTGGTTGGCGGTGCCGCCTGGCCCGAACTGATCGGCGTGCTGGAGCGCGGCGGCCGCTACACCTGCTCGGGTGCGATTGCCGGACCGATGGTGGAGCTGGATCTGCGAACCTTTTACCTGCGCGACCTGACCTTCACTGGCTCCACTGTGACACCGCACCGCAACTTCACCGATGTGGTCTCCTACATCGAGAAAGGCGAGATCAAACCGGCGCTGGCGGCAACCTACCCGCTTTCAGACTTGAAGGAAGCGCAGGCTGCCTTCATTGCCAAAAAACACACCGGCAACATTGTGGTGGTGCCATGACCCGGGCGCTGTTCGATCAGGCGCTGGCGGCCGTCGAAGCGTATCATGCAGCGCTGCCCGCGGTGGCGGAATTCCAGCCCTGGCCGGATGACCTCTCCTGGGCCGGGCGGGGCGGAAACCAGGTCACCGGCGCAGCGCTGGTGCAATCGGACCCTGGCTTTGCCGCCGAGGGCATCCCGGCAGCCGCCGAGGTTCGCGCGCTGCAGCAGGCGGTCATGGCGCTGGCGCCCGTTGCCGAATGGCGCCTCACCTATACGGAGGAGGAAGTCGGCCAGGATTTCCTGCAGCGCTTCGGCTGGTTTGAATTGGTGGGGCCAACCGGCCACTTCCACTCGCTGCAAACCCGTATGACCATCGGTTATTGGGGTCCGGGGCTTGATTACCCCTGGCATCAGCACGGACCGGAAGAGCTTTACACCATTCTCTCCGGCAGCGCCGATTTCATGGCCAAAGGCGAAGAGGTGCGCCGCCTGGTGCCGGGCGACACCAAGATGCATGGGCCCAATCAGCCGCATGCGATGATCACTAATGAGCATCCGATCCTTTGCTTCGTTTTCTGGCGCGGCGAGGGGCTGGCGGATGATCCGGCAATGTCCCCGGGCTGACCACAGGAGCGTAATCCATGAAGATCACTCGTATCCGCGTGTTCCAGACCGGCCTTCCTTATGTAGGCGGCGCCTATGTTTGGGGCGCAGGCAATGCGATTGAAACCGCCACTGCCTCGGTGGTGGTGATCGACACCGACGCAGGACCGCAAGGCTGCGGCGAGTTCACCCCCTGCGGCGAAAACTACATGGCGGCGCATTCCGAAGGCGTGCCAGCGCTGGCCCGGCTGGTGGCGCCTGCGCTCATCGGCGAGGACCCGCGCGATGCGGCCCGGATCGAGCAGGTCATGGACCACCTGGTGCAGGGGCACGGCTATGCCAAGGGCCCGTTTGACGCCGCTTGCTGGGACATTCTGGGCCAATCGCTGGATGCGCCGCTGTGGCGGCTCTGGGGCGGCAAGCTGACCGACGGCGCGCCGATGTACCGGGTGGCACCGCAGAAGGGCACCGCGGAGACCATTGCCGAAATGGATGGCTACCGGGCGCAGGGCTATCGCCAGTTCCAGGTCAAGGTCGGCGGCGATTGGGCCGCAGATATCGACCGCATCCGCTCTACCGTGCCGTTGCTGAAACCGGGCGAAAAGGCGATGGCCGATGCCAACCAGGGCTGGCGGGTCGACAATGCGCTGCGGGTGGCGCGGGCAACCAGGGATCTGGACTACATCCTCGAGCAACCCTGCCGCACTTACGAGGAATGCCAGCAGGTGCGGATGCGCACCGACCTGCCAATGAAGCTCGATGAATGCGTGACCGGGATGCACGCTGCCCAGCGCATCGTCGCCGATCACGGCGCCGATCTGGTCTGTCTCAAGATCTCCAACCTCGGCGGCATCTCCAAGGCACGCCGGGTACGGGACTACCTTGTCGAAAACCGCCTGCCCGTGGTGGCCGAGGACACTTGGGGCGGCGAGATTGCCAGCGCCGCGCTTGCCCATTTCGCCGCCACCACGCCTGAGGAATACCTGCACAACACCACCGACCTGATGAACTACAACACCCGCTCCACCGGCATCGGCGGCCCGCGTGCCGAGAACGGCAAGCTCTATGCGCCGGATGCGCCCGGGCTGGGTGTGACCCCCGACTTCGAAAGGCTCGGCGCCCCAATTGCCACGTTTGGAGAAAACGCCTGACGCCCACCTTTCTTCTTGCCTCAAATATCCCCGCCGGAGGCTCCCGCATCCGCAACAAGGACCACCGCCCATGAGTACCGCAGCCCAAGCCACCCAGATGATCGACGACGCCCGCGTGCGCGTAACCCGTTTCGACTTTGCCCCCGGAGCCGAGACAGGCTGGCACCGGCACGCGATGGACTACGTGATCACCGCCGTCACCGAGTGCCATATGCGGCTGGAGATGCCGGGCGGCGAAGTGAAGGACGTCACTGTCCCCGCGGGGACAGCCTACCGCCGTAACGAAGGCGTCGAGCATAATGTCATCAACGCAGGCAGCGCCCCGATGAGTTTCGTGGAAGTGGAACTGAAATGAAGATCACCCGAATCACTGTCTACCAGCTCGATATGCCGCTGGTCGAACCCTATTACCTGTCGGGCGGGCGGCTGAAGTTCGAGCGCCTCGACAGCACATTCCTGCGCATTGATACCGACGAGGGCATCTCGGGCTGGGGCGAGGGCTGCCCTTGGGGGCATACCTATCTGCCCGCACACGGGCCGGGGATCCGGGCCGGCATCGCAACACTGGCGCCTGCGCTGATCGGGCTGGACCCGCGCAGCCTGGATCACGTGAACCGGATTATGGATGTGCAGCTGCCGGGCCATCCGTATGTGAAATCCCCGATCGATATGGCCTGCTGGGACATTCTCGGCAAAGCCACGGGCCTGCCGCTGTGGCAACTGCTGGGCGGGGCAGAGGCCGCGCCGGTGCTGGTGAACTCGTCGATCTCCACCGGCAGTCCGGAGGAAATGCTGGCGCTGATCGCCCGTGCCGCGCAAAAGGGCTATACCGTGCATTCGGCCAAGGTGGGCGGCACTGACATCGGCCTCGACATTGACCGGATCGAGGCGATTTCCGAAGGCCTGCCCAAGGGCCACAAGGTGACCTTTGACGTAAACCGCGCCTGGCAGCCCGGCGTCGCGGTGGAGGTGCTGAACTCGGTCAAAGCACGCGACTGGGTGGAGCAGCCCTGCGAGACGCTGGATCAGTGCGCCCATGTGGCGGCGCGGGTCTCCAACCCGATCATACTGGATGAATGCATGCAAACGTTCGGCGACCACCTGGAGGCTTGGAAGCGCGGCGCGTGCGAAGGCGTGAAGGTGAAGCCCAACCGCGTCGGCGGGCTGACCCGGGCGCGGCAGATCCGCGACTTTGGCGTCTCCGTCGGCTGGCAGATGCATATCGAGGATCTGGGCGGATCGGCGCTGGCGGATACCGCAGCGATCCACCTGGCGGCCTCGACGCCGGAGGCCAACCGGCTGGCAAGCTGGCTCTGCCACTACCATCTGGATGCGGATCCGGTCCCCGGCCAGGGCGCGCGCAATGACGCGGGCATTGCCGTGCCGCCCTCCCTGCCCGGCCTCGGCGTGACCCCGGAAGACGGCGTGCTGGGGGACCCGGTTGCGGTCTACGGAGGCTAGTGCGATGCCCGCACGGCTGTTGCAGGAGCTGACACAGTTGGCCGCCCGGACCGAAGGGCTGGAGTGGTTTGCGCCGCGGATGCAGGACCTGCCGCTGCTGGACGCAGAGCCGCGCCAATTGCCTGTGTGCACGAGGATATCCAAACTTCTGCCAGCCGCGGCGCTTGCGTCCCGGCCCGGGCCATCTGTTTCGGCGGGCACGCTACCCGTTGTGAAAGCTCTGATTGCCGCGCTTCCCCGCCTCAAATGGCAGCAGACCTACACCAAGGCGGATGGCTTCTCCCGCAACTGGCTGGACAATTACGGCTGGGTCAATCTGATCTCACCCGAGGGGTTGTACCACAGCAACGAGATGCGCCTGTCGATCGGCTACTGGGGCGCCGGACAGCATTATACCGAGCATTCGCATGCACCTGAGGAGACCTATCTGATCCTGGCCGGCCAGGCCCGGTTCCATTCTCAAGGCCGCCCGCCGCGGGATGCCATCCCCGGAGACACTATCCACCACGCGCTGCATCAGAAACATGCCATTGATATGGTGCCGGGGCCACTGCTGGCCGCCGCCTTCTGGCGCGGAGAAGACCTGCTGAGAAAATCCGACCTTGGAGCACGTAAATGAAAATCACCCGGATCTCCCTGTGGCATGTGCCGCTGACCAGCCACACCGCCTATTACATGGCCGAAGGCAAGACCTGCGGCACCGTCGAAAGCATGGTGCTCGCGTTGGACACGGACGCGGGCCTGACCGGCTGGGGCGAGGTCTGCCCGATCCCGCATTACCTGCCCGCCTATGCCCGCGGCGTGGTGCCCGCGGTTGAGGAGATGGCGCCGGTGCTCATGGGTGCCGATCCGGTGGGACCAGAGGCGGTGATGGCGAAACTGGACTGTTGGCTGCAGGGGCACGCTTACGCCAAATCCGCCATCGACATCGCCCTGTGGGACCTGACCGCGCAGGCCGCCGGGCTGCCGCTTCATGCGCTCTTGGGCGGTCAGCGGCAGGCGGATATGCCGCTTTATCACTCGATCACCTGCGTCGCCCCCGAGGAGATGGCGCACATCGCCCGCGAGGCACAGGAGACCGGCATCACCCAGTTTCAGGTGAAACTCGGCGCCGACCGCGACTGGCTCGCCGATGTGGCCCGGCTGCGGCTGGTGCGCGAGGCGGTAGGCGATGGCCCGCTGGTCTATGGCGACTGGAACTGCGGCGCAACCTCGCTGGATGCCTCCCGCGTGGGCCGGGCCGTTGCCGGTCTGGACATCATGCTGGAACAACCCTGCGCCACCATTGAGGATTGCGCCCGGGTGCGCGCGGCCTGCGGCCTGCCGATGAAGCTGGATGAAAACGCCCATGATACTGCCTCCTTGCTGGCTGGCCACGCGGCAGGCGTGATGGATGCGGTCGCCATTAAGCTCTCGAAATTCGGCGGGTTGTCGGCCTCACGCCGGGCGCGCGACCTGTGCCTGCATTTGGGCGCCAAGATGTGCATCGAGGACACCTGGGGCTCCGACATCACCACCGCGGCGCTGCTGCATCTGGGAGCCTCGACTGATCCGTTGAGCTTGATGAATGTCTGCGACCTCTCTTCCTATGTCAGCCCGCGGCTGGACCCAGCCGGGCCGGAGCGCCGCAACGGCCGTATCGCCCCACCGGAAGGCGCTGGCCTGGGTGTACGTCCCGACCGCGAGGGCCTGGGGGCTCCCGCAGCTGTGATCGATTAATTTTTGACTTATTGGTCAAATCTCACCTAACAATGGGCAACCCGCCCTCAACAGGAACTGAAGACATGGAAAAGATCCTCTCACAGGCCGAATGGACCGAACGCGCCCGTGCGGTGCTGCCCGCGGGCGGCTTTGGCAATTTTGATCCCGGTATCGTCATCCGCGAGGGCAAGGGCTCGCGCGTGTGGGATGAAGACGGGAAGGAGTATATCGACTATCTGATCGGCTCGGGCCCGATGATGCTGGGCCATGGCCACGCGGAGGTGATGGAGGCGGTGCTGGAGCAGCTGCCGAAGGGCATGACTTTCTTTGCCAGCAATGCCCGCGGGGTCGAGCTGGCCGAGGAAATCTGCCGCGCCGTGCCGTGCGGTGAGCAGCTGCGCTATGTCTCCACCGGCGGCGAGGCGGACATGTATGCGATCCGCTTGGCCCGTGCCTTCACCGGGCGCACCAAGATCGTGAAGTTCGAGGGCGGCTATCACGGCATGTCGGCGGAGGCACAGATGAGCCTGGCGCCTTCGGTGCGGGTGAATTTCCCGCAGGCAGTGCCGGACAGCGCAGGCATCCCGCCGTCGGTGGCTGCCGAGGTGCTGGTCGCACCGTTCAACGATTTTGAGTACATCAAGCAGCTGATGGCGGAGCACGGGCACGAGATTGCCGCGATCATCGCCGAACCGCTGCAGCGCATCGTGCCGCCGCTGCCGGGTTTCCTGGAGCTTCTGCGCGAGGAGACGCAGAAACACGGCAGCCTGTTGATTTTCGACGAAGTGGTGACCGGATTCCGCTCCACCTATGGCGGCGGGCAAGAGCTGTATGGCGTGACACCGGATCTGGCGACGCTGGGCAAGGTGATCGGCGGCGGTTTCCCGCTGGCTGCCATCGTTGGCCGCGCCGATGTCATGCAGCATTTCGACAAGGCACAAGTCGGTGCCGAGGGCTGGCTGATGCAGCTGGGTACGCTGTCGGGCAACCCGGTGGCGGCTGCGGCCGGCCTCAAGACCATGGAGGTTCTGCGCCGCGAGGGTGCCTATGACCGGCTGAACGGAACTGGCAAGCGGCTGATGCAGGCAACAAGTGCAGCACTGGAAGAGGCCGGGGTACCGTTCCGGATCGTAGGCGAGCCTGCGCTGTTCGAAGTTGTGTTCACGGACAGCAAAGTTCGGGACTACCGCGATACTCAAGCGGGCAATGCGGAACGCACCAGACGGTACAATGCGGTGCTGCGCGAAGAAGGCATATTCAAGTCCCCAGGCAAGACCTACCCCAGCCTGGCGTTGACCGAAGAGGATCTGGACCAGACCGAGGCATCCATCCGCAAGGCTGCTATGGCACTGGACTAATCAAGGCGGTTATGGCCAGGCCCGTCCGTGGGCGGGTGCGCAGCGCCCGCCTGTTTCGCCGGAGGCTGACCTGCGGTTTAACAGAGCAGGCCGGCGCTGCCCGGCGGCGGGATTGGGTGTGCCAGATCCTTCCCTGATGCAGTTGACGAAATCAGCAACGGCGCGGGCAACGGACCACGGCATTGGCGAGCTTCAGCGGCTGCGGCGAACCGGGGAAATGCTGGCAGGCTTACCCTCGGCCGCCCATCTGGCTAGGCTGCAAAACCCAGATGTTCCGGAGGGTTGCATAGGCACCACCGTTCATCGAATCATGCCGCCCCCAGGCTTTCGGCCAGCTTCTGGATCTGGCGCCAGGTCTCCATTGGCACCGCGATCCGCCCCTCCGAAGCCGCGCGATGATTGCGTTCACGCTCCCCCGGGATCTCCACCCGCTCAACCCCCGGCGCCGGCGGGCAGCTGCGCAGATCGGCCAGCACCTCTTCGGCCGCAGCCTGCATGGTCGGTGCCTCGCGGAACCGGGTGGCCTCCAAGGTGATCAGCAGCCAGTTGCATTCGGTTGTTGACGGCCCCAGCATCGCCTCGCCGATGAGTTCAGCCACCAGCGCCAGCGCATAGCCCTTTTGCGCGCCAGCAGGCAGGATGGCGCCGCCCGCAAAATAGTCTTCGGGATCGCGGGTCGGGTTGCCATTGCGGTCGATCACGCAACCCTCTGGCAGCAGCGCGCCCGCGGATTTTGCGGCGTAGATCCAGCCGCCGGCAATCTTGGATGTCGCAAAATCCAGCACCACCGGCCCCTGTGCGCCTCCCGGGATGCCTGCGCACCAGGGGTTGGTGGGCAGCTTGGCCTGAGCCCCGCCATAGGGCGCCACCTGGCGCCAGGTCTGACGGTTGCCGCCGCCGATGCAGATGGTCAGGAAACCTTGCTCTGCCGCCAGGTCGGCAAAGGCGCCATGGCGACCGGTGTGGCCCGCATGACGGATGGAAAGCGCCGAAATCCCGCGCTCCCGCGCCTCCGCGATGCCGGTTTCGTAGGCAAGCTGTATCGCCGGGATGCCAATGCCGCCGCCGCCCTCGACCCGCATCACTCCGCGGCTGTCCCGGAAGGCACGCGCTGTGCCCTTGGGGTCAAGATAGCCTGACCGCGTTTGGTTGGCATATTCCAGCACGCGCATGACGCCGTGGCTTTCCACGCCGCACAGGCTGGTGTCGGTCAAATGATGCGCCACCTGCGCCGAGACTTCGGGGCTGTACCCCAGGCTGACGAAAATTTTGCGGATCAGGCATTCCGCCTCAGCCGCTTCAACGGATGTGCGGCTCCCCCGCAGGGTAAGCTTGGAAGCTGTTGGTTGTATCAACGCGTAAGCCCCGAATTGAGTATTGGACCCTGGCTGCTGTGTGAAAGAGAATAAACTGCCATGCCGCGTAATCCGCCCCCTGCCTGCACCAATCACTCTACGGTCTTGCAGCAGCAGGAAAAGAGGGCAGCTTTGAACGATCTGTGCTGCAAGGACTATTATCCCGTTCCACCAGATTGCCGCCATTTAGGCCGTTGCGCGCCGCCTTGGGCATTCACGGGCGGCGCAGGAGCGATGGGGGTCCTGAACAGGACTGCCGCCGGGGTCAGGCCTTGGCAGCGGTGACGATAAACTCGACCAGAAAATCCTCGCGGGCCAGCTTCGCTTCGCCGCAGGCGCGTGCCGGGGTGTGGCCTTCGGGGACCCAGGCGTCCCAAACAGCGTTCATCTCGGTAAAATCCTTCATGTCGGCAAGCCAGATCACCGTCTGCAGGATGCGGGTCTTACTGCTGCCAGCCTCGGCCAGCAGCGCGTCGATCTTGTCCAGGCAATCCTGGGTTTGCTGCGCCACGCTGGCACCGGCAGTGCCGACCTGGCCTGCCAGATAGATGGTATCGCCGTGGGTCACGATCTGGCTCATGCGCGGGCCAATATGTTTGCGGGTAATATCAGACATCACGTTATCCCTCTTGGACTGAATGGAACGTTTTTGTGTTTGTGCGTCGGATTACTGGGTCAGCAGCCAGTCAGCCCCCGACGGGCAGAACTTGCGCCGGACCTGCTTGGGATCCTGGCTGTCCTTAAGGAAGGCCTGATGCTGCAAGAGCAGGCAATCACCCTCCTTGTCGGCGACCCGAACCTCGCCATGGGCGCCACTGTCCCGGTTGGTCCATTTGGCCCGTTTGCCGGTGCCGCCCTGCGCCTCGGCCAGCAGAGACTGTTCTGCCTGGCGCATGATGTTGGTGTCTTGCGGCGTCAGCCCGGATTTGGCCAAAATGCGGCTGAGCGGGTTGGCAGCCACGGGTGCGGCTGCAAGTGCTGCAACAGCGGCAACGGCCAGAATTCTTGAAAATCGCATTTGAATACTCCTGCCTGAAGGAAACCGGCTTGATACACAGTAAGGCGCAACCGGAAGGCAATGTCCATGCGGCTGCCGATTTCCTGATCAGGAGAATTTCCGGAACAGGCGGGTCATGTCGAACAGCTCATCCAGGCGGTCATAGCGGTCCTTGGTTTTGTCCCAGCTTTCCTCCTGGGTGGCCGCGATCATCGCTTCCAGCAGCATCATGGTGGAGATGTTGGAATCCCAGGCGGACGGGATCTCGACCCAGCAGTTGAAGGTATGTTCGGCAACCGACGCAATCGGGCTGGCCCATTGATCCGTGATAAGAACGATCTTCACTCCGCGTTCAGAGGCGAGTTCAGCCAGGCGCTGCAAGTTGGTTTCATAGCGGCGCACGTCGAATAGCAGCAGGGTGTCGCCCTCGACCATATCCAGCACGTAATGGGGCCAGGTGGCGGAGGAAGACGTCATATGGGTGACCCGCTGCCGGATCGCCTGAAAATGGGTAAAGGCGTAATCCGCCAAGGCGCGGGTGATGCGGCCGCCAACCACATATAGCCGCCCCTCTGTATTTGAGAGCTGATGGACCGCTGCATCGAATTGCGCGGTGTCGATGTTGGAAAACGTCTGTTGCAGGTTGTCGGTGACGGCCTGTGCAAATCTGTTCAGCAGGTGGCCCTCGGGTGCCTCGGTCGCCCAATTGTCCCGCCGCTTGGTCGGGCCTGAAACCTTGGCCTCCAGCTCTTTCAGCAGCGCCTGATGGAACTGCGGATATCCTTTGAAGCCCAGTTTCTGCACCATCCGCGCCACTGTCGGTGTCGAGACATCAGCATTGCTGGCCACAATCGTGATCGAAGCCAAACCTGCCGCAGGGTAATTTTCCAGCAATAGATTTGCGAACTTGCGTTCGGATTGGGTGAGCGTGGAATAGGTCTCGCGGATCAACTCGCGAACGGTGGCTGGCGGTTTCGTCAACGGGGCATTCCTGCTTTTTGAACAGACATTTTCCTACTCGGATCCGGCTTGAAAAGAAAGTTTCAGGAATCCCTGTGCGGAACCGATCATGAAAAGATATTGACACAAATATCTCTTCATGGAAACATTTTTCCAAATCGCAGGGAGGCGGCATATGCGAGAGAGCGATTCTCACGCTCAGGGGGAGGCAGTGGAGGTGGTGAACCGTAAGGGCACCAGCCCGGTTCTGCTGTTGTGCGAGCACGCCTCAAGCAATATCCCGGCACGCTATAGCGGACTGGGGCTGCGGGACGAGGACCGGCTGAGCCATGCCGCCTGGGATCCCGGCGCGCGGGCCATTGCTCTGCATATGTCTAAAGCCCTGAATGCACCGCTGGTGGCCAGCACCGTGTCGCGGCTGGTTTACGACTGCAACCGCCCGCCCGAGGCGGCCTCGGCGATGCCGGAGAAATCCGAATTGGTAGAGGTGCCCGGCAACAAAGACCTGACCGCAGCGCAGCGGCAGGAGCGTGCGGACACGGTTTATGCACCGTTCTGCGGCACTGTCACCGAGATCATCAAGGCCCGCAAAGATGCCGGGCTGCAAACCGTTCTGGTTACCATGCACAGCTTCACCCCGGTCTACTTCGGCGAAACCCGCGCGGTTGAAATCGGCATCCTGCATGACACCGACAGCCACCTGGCCGACGCAATGCTGGCCGCGGCCACTGCCCTGCCGCACCGCCGGGTGGAACGGAATGAGCCCTATGGCCCTGCGGATGGCGTCACCCATTCGCTGAAGATCCACGGGCTGGCGCACGGACTGGCCAATGTGATGATCGAAATCCGCAATGATCTGGTGACCACACCGCAAGAAGAAGAGGCCATGGCAGAAGAAATGCTGACATTATTGCGCCCGGCCCTGGCCGCGCTGGCGGCAGAAGGGGGCTTTGATGCCTAAAGTAATAAGGGCCTATGTCCGCGGCATCGATGCGATGAACCGTTTCATCGGCCGCTTCGCCATGTATCTGATCTTTGCCCTGATCGGGGTCCTTTTGTGGTCGTCGGTGTCCAAGACCTTTTTCGACCCGTCGCACTGGACGCTGGAAACAGCGCAGTTTGTGATGGTGGCCTATTACATTCTAGGCGGACCATATTCGATCCAGATGGGATCAAACGTCCGGATGGATCTGTTTTATGGCGCCTGGTCGACAAAAACCAAGGCGCTGGTCGATGCTTTCACCGTGCTGTTCCTGATAACTTATCTGGTGATCCTGATGTACGGGGCACTCAGCTCCACCGCCTATTCCCTGGGTTACTTCGGGCTGGAGCCTGTGCAGTTCTTCTGGGACTTGCTCAAAACCCTGCTGAGCGAAGGCCCCGCCGCTGCGGGTGAAAAGCTCGGCTATCTCGAGCGCAGCTCAACCGCCTGGAGGCCGTTCCTGTGGCCTGTCAAAACCATCCTCTGCTTCGGCGTCTTTCTGATGCTGCTGCAATGCCTTGCCGAATTGTTCCGGGATATCGGACGCCTGCGCGGAGTTGAAATCTGATGTCCTACGAATGGATTGCTATCGTCATGTTTGCCGGCATGATGCTGATGCTGATGACCGGCCAGCGGGTGTTTGGCGCCATCGGCTTTGTCGGGGCAGTTGCGGGCATGCTCTTGTGGGGCACCGGCGGGGTGGAGATCCCCTTTTCCGCAGCGATGAAGCTAATGAAATGGTATCCGCTGCTGACCCTGCCGATGTTCATCTTCATGGGCTACGTTCTGTCTGAATCAAAGATCGCCGACGACCTTTACCGGATGTTCCATGTCTGGATGGGGCCGGTGAAGGGTGGTCTGGCGATCGGCACCATCGGTCTGATGGTTCTGATTTCGGCGATGAACGGCCTGTCGGTGGCCGGCATGGCGATTGGTGCAACTATCGCCCTGCCTGAACTGCTGCGCCGCGGCTATGACAAGATCCTGGTGACCGGCACCATCCAGGCAGGCTCCTCCCTTGGCATCTTGGTGCCGCCGTCTGTGGTGCTGGTGCTTTATGCGATGATCGCCCGCCAGCCGGTGGGCCAGCTGTGGCTGGCCGGCGTGATCCCGGGCCTGCTTATGGCCACGATGTTCATCATCTACATCTATGTCCGCTCCCGCATGCAGCCCGATCTGGGTCCGGCCATGCACCCTGAGGATCTGGCGGAATACGAGCAGATCACCGACCACCCGCTGCGCCTGAACTACATCGTGCTGGGCGCGTTGGTGCTGGTGCCGCTGTTGATCAAGACCGGCACGATGGAAGCCAAACCCGCGCTTGGTGTGGCGCTGGCCCTAGGAGCACTGTCCTTCCTGACCCGCAAGAACACCCTGTTCTACAAAGACGTGTTCATGAAGGAAAAATACCGCCTGCTGTTCTCCGGGGTGCTGCCGCTGGCGATCTTTGCCGCGATGATGGTGCCGTTTGTGAACGGCTGGACGTCACTGGTGGAAAGCTCGGCCATCGGTGCCATGACCGCCTTTATTGCCGCGGTGCTGAAGGGGCGGATGACCAAGGATGTGTTTGAGACTTCGGTGCGCTCAACCCTTGGCATCTCCTGCATGTTCATGTGGATCATCCTGGCAGCGCTGGCCTTTGGCGCGATCTTTGACGGCCTCGGCGCGGTCAAAGCCATCGAAGACCTGTTCACTACCAAGCTGGGCCTTTCCCCCTGGATGATACTGATCCTGATGCAGCTGAGCTTCATCGTGATGGGCACCTTCCTGGATGACACCGCGATGCTGGTGATCGTGGCACCGCTGTATGTGCCGCTGGTGGGCGCGCTTGGGTTCGATCTGATCTGGTACGGGGTGCTTTATACTATTACCACCCAGATCGCCTATATGACGCCGCCCTTCGGTTATAACCTGTTCCTGATGCGGGCAATGGCACCGCCGGAAATCGGACTGAAGGACATCTATGTCTCAATCATCCCCTTTGCCGCGGTGATGGTGCTGGCCCTGGCCCTGATCATGGTCTTCCCGCAAATCGCCCTGTGGCTGCCGGGATATGTCTACGGAAAATAACCAAGCAAGAGTCCTGCCAAGGGGCCGGATATTTCAACAAGGAGTGAGAGTTATGACAACAAGACGTAAGTTTCTGAAGACCGCCGGCGTTGGCGCCATGGCGGCACCGCTGGCCACCCCGGCCCTGGCCCAGTCCACCATCAAATGGCGGATGCAGACCTATGCCGGTGCGGCGCTGGGTGAACATGTGATCAAACCCGCCATCGACATGTTCAACAAGATCGCCGGCGACCGGATGCAGATCGAGCTTTTCTACGCCGATCAGCTGGTCCCCACCGGCGAGCTGTTCCGCGCCATGCAGCGCGGCACCATCGACGCGGTGCAGTCGGATGATGACTCGATGGCCTCGCCCACCGAGGTCACCGTGTTCGGCGGCTACTTCCCCTTTGCCTCGCGCTATTCGCTGGACGTGCCGGTGCTGTTCAACCAGTACGGCCTGAACGAGATCTGGGACGCAGAGTATTCCAAGGTCGGCGTCAAGCACATCTCTGCCGGTGCTTGGGATCCCTGCCATTTTGCCACCAAGGACCCGATCAATTCGCTGGCGGATTTGAAGGGCAAGCGCGTCTTCACCTTCCCGACCGCGGGCCGCTTCCTGTCGCAGTTCGGTGTTGTGCCGGTCACCCTGCCCTGGGAAGACATCGAGGTCGCAGTACAGACCGGAGAGCTGGACGGCATCGCCTGGTCCGGCATCACCGAGGATTACACCGTCGGCTGGTCCAAGGTCACCGACTACTTCCTGACCAACAACATCTCCGGCGCCTGGGCGGGGTCGTTCTTTGCAAACCAGGGCCGCTGGAATGAACTGCCCGAAGACCTGCAGACCCTGTTCCGCGTCTGTTGCGACCAGTCGCACTACTACCGCCAGTGGTGGTACTGGGGCGGTGAAGCCAACCTGCGCGTTAACGGCAGCGACATGAAGCTGACCACCATTCCGGATGACGAATGGGCACAAGTCGAAGACGCGGCAGTGAAGTTCTGGGACGAGATCGCAGCCGAATCCGAAACAAAGGCAAAGGTTGTCGAGATCTTCAAGAAGTACAACGCCGACATGCAAAAAGCGGGCCGCCCCTACCGCTACGGCTAAGGGGCTGTTGAAAAACAGGATTTGGCCTGCACCGCAGCGGGCCAAATTCCTTACTCAAGGAATTTGCCAAAACTTTTGAAGAAAAGTTTTGGCCTGAACACGCAAAGGGCTGCTCATGCTCTCCTTCGATGATTTGAAATCCCAGGTTTCTTCGGGTCTGGTCGACACCGTTCTGGTCTGTCTTGTGGACATGCAGGGTCGGCTGATGGGCAAGCGTTTCCACGCCAAGCATTTTGTTGCCGGCGCCTGGGAAGAGACCCATTGCTGCAACTATCTGCTGGCGACGGACCTGGAGATGGCGACGCCGGACGGCTATGCCTCGACCAGCTGGGAAAACGGCTATGGCGATTATGTGATGAAGCCTGACCTCGCCACCCTCAGGCCCGTGCCGTGGCTGGACAGCACAGTGATGGTGCTCTGCGATGTGCTGGATCATCACACGCATGAAGAGGTTTCGCACTCCCCCCGCGCCATTCTGAAGGCCCAAGTGAACCGGCTTAAGGCGATGGGCTATGACGCCATGTGCGCCACTGAGCTTGAGTTTTTCCTGTTCGAAAAGAGCTTTGACGAGATCCGCAAATCGGGCTTTCGAGATTTGGCGCCGATCTCGGGCTACAACGAGGATTACAGCATCCTGCAGACCTCCCGCGAGGAGCATGTGATGCGCCCGATCCGCAACCACCTGTGGGACGCAGGCTTGCCGATCGAAAACTCCAAGGGCGAGGCCGAGACCGGCCAGGAAGAGCTGAACATCAAATACGCCGCGGCAATGGACACGGCAGAATACCACACCATCGCGAAACACGCGGTGAAGGAAATCGCCCACCAGCAGGGCCATGCGGTAACCTTCCTGCCGAAATGGAGCCACGAAAAGGTCGGCTCTTCCTCCCATGTGCATCAGTCGCTGTGGCAGAACGGCAAGCCCGTGTTTCACGACCCGTCGGATGAGCTGGGCATGTCGCCGCTGATGAAAGCATATATGGCCGGGCTGCTGAAATACGCCCCCGACTATACCGCCTTCATGGCGCCCTATATCAACAGCTACAAACGCTTCATGAAGGGCACCTTTGCACCGACGCGGATCATCTGGTCGGTGGACAACCGCACCGCCGGCTACCGCCTGTGCGGCGCAGGGACCAAGGCGATCCGGGTCGAATGCCGCATTCCGGGCTCCGACATGAACCCCTATTTGGCGATGGCGGGCATGCTGGCGGCGGGCATTGCCGGCATTGAGGAAGGGCTGGATTTGCAGCCGCCGGCCAAGGGGGATGTCTACCAGGGCGACAGCGGCATGATCCCCGGCACCCTGCGCGACGCAGCGGCGGCGCTGAAAGGGTCGGAAATGCTGCGTTCCGCCCTTGGCGAAGATGTGGTCGGCCATTATGTGCGCGCCGCCGAGGTGGAGATCGAGGAGTTTGACCGCGTGGTTACCGACTACGAGATCGCACGCGGCTTCGAGCGGGCGTGATCCGGCCCCGGCGGACCGGGGGCCAGCCCCCTGACCCACGAGGTATTTTTGACCAGAAAGAAGCAGGGGCGGCAGTGTCCCTTGGAATGGAGTTGATGGCATGGGCCAGACACTAAAGTGCATCTCGCCGATCGACGGATCGGTTTTTGCCGAACGCGAAACCTTGTCGCGAGAGGCGGCTGTTGACGCGGCGGCGCGCGCCCGAGCGGCCCAGACCGCCTGGGCCGCTCGCTCCCTGCAGGAGCGAATCGGCCTGGTGATGGCAGGCGTCGCTGCCGTTGGCGCGATGAACGATGAAATCGTGCCGGAACTGGCCCATATGATGGGCCGGCCGGTGCGTTATGGCGGCGAGTTCGGCGGCTTTAACGAACGTGCCTCGCATATGGCGAAGATCGCTGTGGAATCGCTGGCCGATATCGAGGTTGGTGAGGACGCCGGCTTTAAACGCTATATCAAGCGTGTCCCGCATGGGGTCGTGCTTGTCGTGGCGCCATGGAACTACCCCTATATGACCGCAATCAACACTGTGGCCCCTGCCCTGATCGCAGGCAATGCGGTGGTGCTGAAACATGCTACCCAGACGCTGCTGGCAGGCGAACGCATGGCGCAGGCTTTTGTTTCGGCGGGTGTGCCTGCGGATGTGTTCCAGAATGTCTTTTTGGACCATGGCACCACCTCGGCACTGATTGCAGAGAAGGCGTTCAACTTCGTGAACTTCACCGGCTCGGTGGGCGGCGGCCAGGCGATGGAGCGCGCTGCGGCGGGAACTTTCACCGGCGTCGGCACCGAGCTGGGCGGCAAGGATCCGGGCTATGTGATGGAGGATGCTGATCTGGACGCGGCGGTGGACACGCTGATTGACGGCGCGATGTTCAACTCCGGCCAGTGCTGCTGCGGCATCGAGCGGATCTATGTGCATGAAAGCCTCTATGATGCCTTCCTGGAGAAGGCCATTGCCATCGTGAAGGGTTACAAGCTGGGCAATCCTCTGGACACGGAAACAACGATTGGCCCGATGGCCAATGTGCGGTTTGCAGGCGAAGTACGTGGCCAGATCGCCGAGGCGGTCGAGGCTGGTGCCGTGACCCATATCGATCCCTTTGCCGAGGACGACGGCGGCGCCTATCTGACACCCCAGATCCTGACGGGAGTCACCCATGACATGCGGGTGATGCGCGAGGAAAGCTTTGGCCCGGTGGTTGGCATCATGAAGGTCGCCTCGGACGACGAAGCCGTTGCCCTGATGAACGACAGCGACTTCGGCCTCACCGCTTCGCTCTGGACCAGGGACGTGGAGCGGGCGCAGCGCGTCGGGGACCGGATCGAGACCGGCACCGTCTTCATGAACCGCGCCGATTACCTGGATCCTGGTCTGTGCTGGACCGGCTGCAAGGATACAGGCCGCGGCGGCGGCCTCTCGGTCATCGGCTATCACAATCTGACCCGTCCGAAGTCCTATCACCTGAAAAAAGTGACCGGCTAAGGGCGGCCCCGCCTGCCCCGGCGTCTCCACCCCGGGGCGGGCCATTGAATCAAAGGAACGACAACATGAGCCTTAACGGAAACTGGTCCTATCCGACCGCAATCAAGTTCGGCGCCGGCCGGATCAAGGAACTGGGCGATGCCTGCGCCGCTGCTGGCATCACGAAGCCTTTGCTGGTCACCGACAAGGGGCTGGCGGATCTGCCTGTCACCCAGAGCACCCTAGACATCATGGACGCCGCAGGCTTGGGCCGCGGTATGTTCTCGGACGTGGACCCGAACCCGAATGAGAAGAATCTGGAGGCCGGTGTCGAAGCCTATAAGGCGGGCGGTCATGACGGGGTGATCGCATTTGGCGGCGGCTCAGGCCTGGATCTGGGCAAGATGGTTGCCTTTATGGCCGGCCAGACCCGGCCGGTCTGGGATTTTGAGGACATCGGCGACTGGTGGACCCGCGCGGATGCTGACGCAATTGCGCCGATCATCGCGGTGCCAACCACCGCAGGCACGGGATCTGAAGTGGGTCGCGCCAGCGTCATCACCGACAGTGTCAGCCACCAGAAGAAGATCATCTTCCACCCTAAGGTGCTGCCGGCGGTGGTGATCTGCGATCCCGAGCTGACGGTGGGCATGCCCAAATTCATCACCGCAGGCACCGGCCTGGATGCCTTTGCCCATTGCGTTGAGGCGTTTTCCAGCCCGCACTACCACCCGATGTCCCAGGGCATCGCGCTGGAGGGGATGCGGCTGGTCAAGGACTACCTGCCGCGCGCCTATGCCGACGGTACCGATATCGAGGCCCGCGCGCAGATGATGTCTGCCGCGGCGATGGGGGCCACCGCCTTCATGAAGGGCCTCGGCGCCATCCACGCCATGAGCCATCCGATCGGCGCCCATTTCAACACCCACCATGGCACTACCAACGCGGTCTGCATGCCCAGCGTGCTGGAGCTCAACGCCCCCGCGGTTGCAAACCGCTTCACCATGGCAGCGGCCTACCTCGGAATCGAGGGCGGCTTTGACGGCTTCCGCAGCTTTGTGCAGGAGCTGAACGACTCCCTGGGCATCCCCCGTAAGCTGGCAGATCTGGGCGTCACCGAGACTGCAATCCCCGACCTGGTCAAAGGCGCGATAGTCGACCCCAGCTGTGGCGGCAACCCCATCAAGCTCACTGAGGAAAACCTCACCCAGCTGTTCAAAGCCGCGATGTAAAAGAGGCCTTATGACAGGTTACAGCGCTCTCCGCCCGGCGGGGAGCGCTGTTTCGTTCCGGCACAGCGTCAGCCGCTGACGTAAACTTTGTCCTTGGGGTAGTAGAAGATTTTCTGATTGTGCAGCCGGCCCAAAAGCTCATGCACGCGGCGCAGCGTCTCGTCCTCGCTGCTGCCCGCTGCCGGTTGGGCCTCTGACAGAGTGTCCCTTGTGGTTTGCAGAGCGGTTTCTATCAGCTCCATATCCGTAACGGACAGTTCGAACATATCGTTGTACTGGGGCATCTGGGCTCCTTTTCCGGTTGGCTGGACTGAACTGGCTGCCTACAGGCTGCCCCATGGCGGGCCGCAAAGCCACAGGAAAGCGCCAAAAACAGCCCCGCCCTGCCCCGAATGCCGGAAACGCCGCCGGTTTCAGCCGCCGGGAGGCTGTCAGAGTGTCTCACCTAGGCTGATCGCGGGGCACAGCCGGTCGAACACCAGACTGTCCGTGTTGCCAGCCTCGCGCGATTGCAGGATGACCCGCGCTGCGCGCTCGCCAATCTCACGGCGGCAGGCGTCCGTCGTGGCCAGTTGCTGAGGCATGCCCTGCAGGATCTGCAGATTGTTGAAGCCGGCCAGCGCTATATTGCCCGGCACCGACAGGCCTGCGGCCAGGCAATGCATCAAGCCGCCAACGCTCATCACATCGCTGGAATAATAGATGCAATCAAGATCCGGGTTGCGCGCCAGCATCTGCGCTGTCAGCTGGCGGCCGGTCAGAATCGCGCTTTCGCCGGCGTAGTGCTCAATATCACCTAGGGCGACACCTTGGGCGGCCAAACCATCCGTGAAGCCGTCAAAGCGTTTCCGGGCGCGGAAGTCCTGCGGCATCTTGGTGCCGATGAAGCCGATCTTGCGGTAACCGCAGGCCAGAATTTGCTCTGCCATGTCGCGGCCTGCCTGCAGATGTGAAATGCCGACGCAGTGGCGGACCGGGTCGCCGTCCACATCCATCACCTCGACCACCGGACAATCGGCCTGCTGCAGCATCCTCCGTGTCGTCTCGGTATGTTCCAGACCTGCGGCAATCAACCCGGACGGGCGCCAGCTGAGCATTTCGCGGATAACGCCTTCCTCTTCCTCAAGGTCATATCCGGAGATCCCCACCACCGGCTTCAGCGGGCTGCCCTTCAGAACGGCGGAGATACCCGAGAGCACCTCAGGAAAGACAAAGCTGTTCAGCGACGGCACCACCACCGCAACCAGATTGACCGATTGCGAGGACAGCGAGCCGGCAATCCGATTGGGCACATAGCCATGGCTGCGGGCGATTTCCTCGACCTTGGCCTTGGTTTTGGCGGACACATCCGGGGCCCCGCGCAGGGCACGGGAGGCGGTCATCTCGCTGACGCCGGCCAGGTGGGCCACGTCTTTCAGCAGCAGTTTCTTGGTCATCTGCCCATGGTCAAGCACTTTGCCGGCAGCCGCAAGGGCTGCTCTGCCGGCGCGGGGGTTGATTATTTTTTTCGTTAGCGATATCGGTATCGAAACCGTTATCGTTACCGGGATCATTCCGGTCCAGCAGCCAGAGGTGAGGCATGACACTGAAAATCGCAATCAACGGGTTTGGGCGGATTGGCCGCGGGGTGCTGCGGGCGCTTCTGGAAAGCGGCGAAAAAAACATCGAAGTTGTTGCCATCAACGACTTGTCGCCGCCCGAGACCCTGGTGCATCTGCTGAAATACGACAGCGTGCATGGACGCCTGAAGACGCCCGTGTTCCTGGCCGATGACCTGATCCGGGTGGGCCGTCACAGCATCCGGCTGAGCGCCATCCGCAACCCGGAGGAGCTGCCCTGGCAGGATGTCGATATCGCCTATGAATGCACCGGACTGTTCACGGCCCGCGGTGACGCCGCGCAGCATCTGAAAAACGGCTCCAAGCGGGTGCTGATCTCCGCCCCCGGCAAAGATGCCGACCGCACCGTGGTCTACGGCGTCAACCACATGGATCTGACGACGGACGACGTAGTCGTCTCTAACGCCTCCTGCACCACCAACTGCCTGGCGCCGCTGGCCAAAGTGCTGGACGATGCCTTTGGCATCAAGACCGGCTACATGACCACGATCCACGCCTATACCGGCGACCAGCCGACCCATGACACCAGCCACTCGGACCTGTACCGCGCCCGCGCTGCTTCGCTGTCGATGATCCCCACCTCCACCGGGGCGGCCCGGGCGATCTCCGAGGTGCTGCCGCATCTGAAGGGGCGGCTGGAAGGCTCGGCAATCCGGGTGCCGACCGCGAATGTATCCGTGGCAGACCTCAGCTTTGTGCCGGAACGCGCCGCCACCGTGGAGGCCGTCAATGCCGCGATGAAGACGGCAGCCGAGAGCGGCCTGGCGGGCATTCTGTCGTATGAAGAAGACCCTCTGGTTTCGGTCGATTTCAACCACGATCCGCATTCCAGCTGCTTTGCCGCGGCCCAGACAGCTGTCACCGCCGACGGTCTGGTGCGGGTGGTCAGCTGGTATGACAACGAATGGGGTTTTTCCAACCGTATGGTGGACACCGGCCGCCGTATTGGCGAGGTGATGAGGTCCGCCGAGGTCGCACTGGCCAGCTAACAAGGGCCAGTTGACGGGGGGCTCCCGCCTGTCGTCCGGCACCCGCGGGTGCCCTCCTCCCGTTGGGCCCAGCGCCGCGCTGACGCGCGGCGCGGTTGCGTTCTGCCGCTGACTCTCCGTGCCGTCTGCCGGACAAGACCAGCTGGCGCAAAAGCTGACTCCAGGATGCGCCAAATCAAACTCCACGCAGCGAAGCGCTGGCATACCGCGCTGAATTGCGCCAGAACAGGCGCAAAGCATGACCAGTTACAGGAGCAAAAACGGCGTGACCATCTCCCGTGAAACCGTCCTTGAGGCGCTCAAATCCATCGCCGACCCTGTCAGCGGCAAAGATATAATCAGCGCAGGCATCGCGCGTGCAGTGACCGTCGAGGGCAGCACCGTCCGCTTTGTGCTGGAGATCGACCCTGGCAAGTCCGAGGCTTATGGCCCGGTCCGCGATCAGGCTGACGCCGCGGTGGCTGCGCTGGCGGGGGTCGAGAGGGTCTCGGCCATGCTGACCGCCCATTCACAGAAGGCGCCGCCGGATCTGAAGCCAAGGCAACCCGCCCAGGCCCAGCAGCAGGCAGCACCCCAGAAGGTTCCGGGCGTGGCGCGGATCCTCGCGGTGGCCTCCGGCAAAGGCGGGGTCGGAAAATCCACCGTCTCGGCCAATATTGCCTGTGCGCTGGCAATGCAGGGGCGCAAGGTGGGGCTGCTGGATGCAGATGTTTACGGCCCCTCGCAGCCCAAGATGCTGGGAGTGAGCGGACGGCCTGCCAGCCCTGACGGCAAGACCATCCTGCCCCTGCGCAACCATGGTGTCACCATGATGTCGATGGGTCTGATGACCGGCGAAGACCAGGCGGTGATCTGGCGCGGCCCTATGCTGATGGGCGCGCTGCAGCAGATGCTGCTGCAGGTGCAATGGGGCGAGTTGGACGTTCTGATCGTCGACCTGCCGCCGGGCACCGGCGACGTGCAGATGACGCTGGCGCAAAAGACCCATGTGGACGGCTCCATTGTGGTCTCCACTCCGCAGGATGTGGCGCTGATCGATGCACGCAAGGGCATCGACATGTTCCGCAAAATGAACGTGCCGGTCCTGGGCATGATCGAGAACATGTCGACCCACATCTGCTCGAACTGCGGCCACGAAGAACATGTCTTCGGCCATGGCGGCGTGGCGCAGGAGGCGAATAAGCTGAATGTCCCGCTGCTGGGCGAGGTGCCGCTGCACCTGGATGTGCGCCTGGCCGGCGACAACGGCACACCGATTGTGGCAGCGCAGCCTGACAGCGCCCAGGCCAGAGTATTCCTTGATATCGCCACCCAGCTGGTGGACGCAGGCGCCGCATAGCCGTGCCGTCCCCGGGTCAAGGGCCGCAAAGCGGCGGCGCGCAGCGCCGTTTACCCTTGAGGCGGGGATAGCAGACAATACAATGGATAAGACGCTTGACGGGCAGAATTGCCCATCAAGCGCGTCTCAGCAGGTCCTTTTCGCCGCTCAGCGGCGCCACGCCCAACCGTGAAGCGCATTCTGTGAATGCGCAGGAACAGGCGGGAGCCTCCCGCCCGCCGGATCAGGCATATTTCTCCAGAAACGCCTCCGCCCGCAAGGTTCGGAAATCCGGCAATGCGGCGCGCAAAGTGTCGTGGTCCCAGTCCCACCAGGCCAGATCCATCATCTGAACGGCAACAGCCTCGGTATAGCGGCGGCGGATCACCTTGGCGGTGTTACCTCCCACTATCGTGTAGGGTGCCACATCCTTGGTCACGATGGCGCCCGAAGCCACAACCGCACCATGACCGATGGTCACCTCGGGCTTGATGATCGCAGCATGGCCGATCCAAGTGTCGTGGCCGATAAAGGCCCTGCGCCCGGCGCGATGGGAGAACCACTCTGCATCATGCTCCGCATCGTCCCAGTAGTCGCCGGAACGATAGTGGAAATGATGCAGCGAGGCCTTCTCCATCGGGTGATCGGTCGCGCCGATCCGGACAAAGCTGGCGATGTTAGAAAACTTGCCAATCTTTGCATTGGCGATATCGCAGGTGCGGTCGCAATAGCTGTAGTCGCCAACCGCTGAATTCGCGATCCGGCTGCCTGCGCCGATCTCCACGTAGCGCCCGAACCAGCTGTCTGTAATCTGGCATTCCGGGTGAAGGAACGGGGCTTCTGCCTGCAAACGGGCCATAGTCTTTCCTCTGAAACATCCGGGATCAGGGCAGCAGGAAGGTGCCGCCCTCTTGCCCTTTGACCGCCTTGCGTTTGCCCGGTCCGCTGCCGCCTGTGATCAGCTTCCGCCGCAGCCAGCCCGAGAACCAGTCCATCAGCATTACCATCAGGATGATCAGCGTGATGTAATAGGCCACCTCCTCCCAGTCTTTCTGGGTGATGATCGCCTGGGTCAGCAGCAAGCCGATGCCGCCGCCCGTGATTGCACCGATGATGGTGGCAGAGCGGGTGTTGGATTCCAGAAAATACAGCAGCTGGCTCAGCAGCACCGGGGTGATCTGCGGGATCACTCCGAACCGGTAACGCTGCAGCGGTTTGGCGCCGGTGGAAGCAACACCCTCAATCTGCTTCCGGTCGACATTCTCCAGCGCTTCCGAGAATATCTTGCCGAATGTGCCCGTGTCCGTGACCAGGATCGCCAGCGCACCGGTCAGGGGACCGGGGCCAAAGGCACGCGCCAGCACCACGGTCCAGATCAGCGAGTCCACCCCGCGGAAGAAATCGAACAGCCGACGCATAGCAAAGCGCAAGGCACGGAACGGCATGAAGTTCCGGGTGGCGGCAAAGGCCAGCGGCAGTGCGATGATCCCTGCGCCGATAGTGCCCAGAAACGCCATCAGCAGTGTTTCCGCAATCGCCCAGGCCACGTCCTGATGACGCCACATCTTGTTGGTCCAGAACTCCTGGAAAATCGCGCCTGCCTCACCCGTGGCAGCACGCTGCAGCAGCTCTCCTGCCCCCATGCCGTAATAGGGGCTGTCGAGGGTGAAGAAGAACAGCTCCCAGCCTGCGAAATAGCGGAACACTTCGGCCCGGTTGCGGGTCACGGTCAGACGCCCGGCCCCGGTTTTGACCGCCAGCCGGTTCTTGGAGACGCTGATCCATTCCGGCACGCTGCCTGCCGGCAGCTCGGCCTGAACGCCTGCGCTGCGGCTGGGAGTGGCGCGCACGATGCCATAGCCGGGGATCGCGTATTCGATGGTTTCCGGACCAAAGGTAACGGAATGGCCGTCCTCAAGGTCAATCACCGTAGTCTCGCCCGCCTCGCCTAAGGCAACCCAATCCGGTGCAGTTCCATCGGGGTAGGCCCCCTTGCGCTCCCCTTCGATCGAGACCGAAACCGCGCCGTTGCGGTTGTCGCGGGTCACATGGGTCTTATAGCTGTAGCTGTCGCTGACCAGGGTTCTGGCGTTCTCAAGGCTCGCTTTCTCCCATAGCCCGAGAACATCAAAGGCCACAAAGACATAAGCCAGATAGACCAGCACCGCGGCAGGCAGCGCAAAACCCATCAGCCGCTTCTTCAGGAATAGCCTTGAGATATCCAGCTTCAGCTCTGCCGGAGTGAGAGTGGTATCGAAAGTGGTCATGCTTTCGCTCCATGGGTCAGACGGTCGCGCAGGATGCCGGACAGCTGGTCGACGGCAACGATGGTGACAAAAAGAAGGAGGAAAATCGCGGCGGCCTCGTCATAACGCCCCTGCCCCCAGGACATGGCGTTTTTCAGCTCGTAGCCGATGCCGCCCGCCCCGACAAAACCAAGAATGGCCGAGGCACGGATGTTGATCTCAAACCGCAGCAGCGCGTAGCTGACGTAGTTCGGTCCGACCTGCGGGATCACCCCCAGCGTCATCCGCTGCGCCCAGGTGGCGCCGACCGATGACAGACCTTCTACAGGTTTCAGCGAGGCGTTTTCGTTCACCTCGGAAAACAGCTTGCCCAGCGCGCCGGCGGTATGGATGGCGATGGCGATCATTGCAGGCACCGGACCGCCGCCAAGGACAAAGATCAGCACCAGCGCGATGACGATTTCCGGGATCGCGCGGCAGATGTCACTGATCCTGCGGAACAGCGGGATCAGCGCAGGCCAGGGCGCCATCCCGCGGGTCGCCAGCAGCGACAACAGGGTTCCAAACACCGCACCGACAAGGGTCGATGCCGCGGCGATATTCAGCGTCTCCACCAGTGCAGGAAAGAAATGCACCACATGGCCGGGCAGCTGGGCTGCCTTCTGGGACGCTTCTGCCAGAACCTCAGCCGGGTAGTCGAAGATGCGGGTGAACCCATCGGCAAAAGAGCCGGCATTGCGCGCATCCGCGGTGCGGAACCCCGCCGCCATCAGCGCCACAAAAATGGCCAGCAGTATGCCGCCGTACAGCCGCTTGCGCTGGGTATGGGCGGTGTATTGCTGCCGGATGTCCTCGATGCCCGGCCGGGCGGCTGTCAGATCTGCCATGTAAGGGTCCTGGTTTTGAAGGGATGGCGAATGCAGGCGCCATCAAGAAAATTGCGGGATCCAGGGGAAAATCCGGACCCCGCAGAGCGCAATATCAAAGGTACTGGGCTGAAATTACTGGGACTTCAGCTTACGGGCTTCGATAATCACCTCATAGGCGTCATGGGTGATCGGCATCAGGCCTTTTGATTCACCGCCCAGCACGTTGTACATGCAGTCCGGGTCGATTGAGTTCATTGAGGCCAGCAGACCGGTCATCTTGACCTTCACATCCGCAGGCAATTCGGTGCGCAGCACAAACGGGCCTTCCGGGATCGGCGCGGATTTCCAGATTTCGACCAGATCGTTCATGTCCACCAGGCCCGCATCCACGGCACGGCGCAGAGCTCCGGAATTGTAGCCGTCCTCCCATTCGCCCAGACCATCGGCCCAGCTGACACCGCCAGCGACATCGCCATTGGCCACGGCAACAATGGTCTGCTCATGACCGCCGGTGAATTTCACTTCACCAAAGTAATCACCCGAGTCCATGGTGGCGCCAGTGACCTGCGGGATTTCGATCGACGGGATCAGGTAGCCCGAGGTGGAGTTCGGATCGCCAAAACCAAAGGATTTGCCCTTCAGGTCTTCCAGCGAAGCGACGCCGCTGTCCTTGCGCGCAAAGCCAACCGAATAGTAGCCAAAACCGCCGTCCGAATTGACCTTGACCAGAACCGGCTCAACCGCTTCGGGGTTGGACAGATAGGTCTTGGCATAACCCGATGCGCCCAGCCAGGCCATGTCGATGGTGCCGCCCAGCAGACCCTGGATCACGCCGTTATAATCGGCAGGTGCAAACAGTTTGGTTTCGACACCCAGCAGCTCTTCGGTCTGCTCACGCAGGCATTCCTGTTTGCTCAGACGGTCCTGTGCGTTCTCGCCGCCCAGGATGCCGATACGGAATTCCTTGATTTCTTCTGCCGCAACGGGGGCGGTCAGCGCGGTGGTCGCCAGAACGGCAGCAATCAGTTTCTTCATCTTTTGTCTCTCCGGTTGGTCAATCCCCGGGGAGCAGCCCCCGGGGTCGATGAAAACATTTCGGGGTTATTCGGCAGGAATGGCGGCGCGCAGCGCGTCCGTCTTTTCCAGTGTTTCGATCTCGGTTGAGGTAGCCGCCTCAGAGAACTCATCCCCGGCGCCATAAATTTCGCGGGCGACACCGGTGGTCAGCTGCTCGGGCAGCCCGTCAAAGACGATGCGCCCGTCGCGCATTCCGACAACCCGGTCGCAATAGCGGCGCGCAGTATCCAGCGT
The DNA here is from genome assembly GCF_000473165.1 of Leisingera aquimarina DSM 24565. Lineage (GTDB taxonomy): Bacteria > Pseudomonadota > Alphaproteobacteria > Rhodobacterales > Rhodobacteraceae > Leisingera > Leisingera aquimarina. The sequence continues at coordinate 34,228 of NZ_KI421504.1, forward strand.
GTGCAGGTTGGCGATCACCGTGCGGCCGTCTTCCTCGTGAATACGGCGCAGCGCCTCCATCACGGTCTGGGCGTTCATCGGATCAAGCGAGGCAATCGGTTCATCCGCCAGAATGATCTTGGGGTCCTGCATCAGCGCACGGGCAATCGCCACCCGCTGCTGCTGGCCGCCCGACAGCGCCTCGGCCCGTTTGGCAGCATGTTCGGCGATGCCAAGACGGTCGAGGATGTCGATTGCCCTGTGAATGTCATCCATCGGGTAGAGGTTGAACAGCGTCGCCATCACGTTGCGCCGGTTCAGCGTGCCGTGCAGCACGTTGGACACAACATCCATCCGCGGCACCAGATTGAACTGCTGAAAGATCATCGCGCAGTCCGATTGCCAGGCCCGTTTGTCCTTGCCGTTCAGGCCTGTGATTTCACGGTCCTGAAACAGAATGCGCCCGTCACTGGCATCTTCCAGCCGGTTGAGCATCCGCAAAAGCGTGGATTTGCCTGCACCGGAGCGGCCGATAATGCCGATCATGCAGGGCTTGTCGATGTCCAGCGTGGCAGTATCCACCGCAATCTTGCCGCCGAACCGTTTTGTCAGTTTATCAATGCGCAGCACCGGGGCGCTCCCTCTTCGTTCGGGACTTGCCTAGTGCGCTTGCTCAAACCTCATGTGTCACTGCCGTGAAAGTTTTGTAACGCCGCCCCGCGCAATCCACGGGCGTACAGCACAGGGTTACGGGCCTGCTGCGCATTCTGCCCCTGTCCACAGGGGCCGGGACGGTCTATACGGCCATCGACTCCTCAATTCCCTTTGCAAAAGGAAGCTGCCAGATGTCCTTTGACCGCAATATCAAGATCGCGCCTTCGATCCTTTCCGCCGATTTCGCCAACTTCGGCCAGGAGATCCGGGCCATTGAGGCCCAAGGCGCCGATTGGGTGCATGTGGATGTGATGGACGGGCATTTCGTGCCGAACCTCACCTTCGGCCCACAGGCGGTGAAGGCGTTCCGCCGGCATGTGAAAACGGTGATGGATGTGCATCTGATGATTGCGCCGGTCGATCCCTATATTGACGCCTATGCCGACGCCGGCGCCGACGTGCTGACCGCCCATATCGAGGCCGGACCGCACATCCACCGCACCCTGCAGGCGATCCGCGGAGCCGGAATGAAGGCAGGCGTCGCACTGAACCCTGGCACCCCGGCGGAAGCAGTAGCGCACCTGCTGGACCTTACCGATCTTGTCTGCGTGATGACCGTGAACCCCGGCTTTGGCGGGCAGAAGTTCATCGACATGACCGCCAAGATCCGCAGCCTGCGTTCGATGATCGGCGACCGCCCGGTGCATATCGAAATCGACGGCGGAGTGGACCCTGCCACCGCGCCGCTGGTCACCGAAGCCGGTGCCGACGTGCTGGTGGCAGGCTCCGCTGTGTTCAAGGGCGGCTCGGTCAACGATCCCGAAGTCTACGGCGATAATATCCGCAAGATCCGTGCGGCCACCGAGGGCACCTGGACCTAAAACGCAAAGGGCAACTCCCGTCAATCGCCAGGCGCATCACAGATGCGCCGCTCTTGTTGGCCCAAGCGCCGCGCGTTCCGCGCGGCGCTTTTTCGTGATACGGCCAGTGTCTGCGCGTCCAGCCCGGCATTGCCGGGCCGCGCCCTGATGCCCTCGACGGGCCGGAAGGGCGCTCGCCCCCGGCTTAACCGCCCTTGTTCAGGTCATCGAAGGTTTTCCCGTCCGCCACCAGCTGCTCAAGCAACGGCGCGGGCTGCCAGAAAAAATCATCCTCTGCCGCATAGGCCCGGATATCCGCCAGAATATCGTCCAGACCTTGCAGATCCGCCCATTTCAGCGGCCCGCCCCAGAAGCGCGGGAAGCCGTAGCCGAACAGCATCACCATATCCACGTCCAGCGGGCGGCGGGCAATGCCTTCACCCACCACCTTGGCGGCCTCGTTGACCATGGCACACATATAGCGCCGCAACACCTCCGCGTCCGGGAATTCCCGCGGGGTGACATCCTGCTCTTCCTGATCCCGGGCAATCAGCCCGGCCACCTGCGGGTTCGGCACGCCGCCGCGCGTGCCCTCCTCGTAGATATAAAATCCCTTGCCGGTCTTTTGACCAAAATCGCCGCCCTCGCAGAGCATCTCGTAGAACCGCGGCACCCGTTCGCGCGGATCCCGTGCCGGCGCGCGTCGCTTGCGGGCCGCCCAATTGATGTCCAGCCCGGCCAGATCCCCCATCGCAAACGGCCCCATCGGGAAGCCAAACCCGGTTACAACCGCGTCCACCTGATAAGGCGAGGCACCGTCCAGCACCAGATACTCCGCCGCCTTGCGGTAGGCGTTCATGATCCGGTTGCCGATGAACCCGTCGCAAATGCCCGAGCGCACCGCAACTTTCTTCAGTCGCTTTCCAAGGGCAAAACCGGTCGCCAACACCTCCGGCGCGGTATCCTTTGCCACGACAACTTCCAGCAGCTTCATCACATGCGCGGGCGAGAAGAAATGCAACCCGATCACTTCCTGCGGCCGGGAAATGGAGGCGGCAATCTCGTCCACATCCAAATAAGAAGTGTTTGTCGCCAGCACCGCACCCGGTTTGCAATGGGTATCCAGCTTGCCAAATACTTCGCGCTTGACGCCCATGTCCTCAAACACCGCTTCAACCACCAGATCCGCTTGTGACAGCGCAGCATAATCTGTGGACACCGTCAGCCCGTACCCGGTCAGTTGATCATATTGAGCCTCGGTTATCTTGCCGCGTTTCAGGGCGCCCTTCAGGTTGCCTTCAATCCGGCCGCGTGCTGCAGCCGTGGCGTCATCAGTCATTTCAATCAGAACCACCGGCAGACCCGCCAGCAATGCCGCAGTGGCGATCCCCGCCCCCATGGTGCCGCCACCGATCACCCCCATCGAAGCCACCTCGCGCGGCGCGATGCCCTCCAGCTCCGGCAGTTTGCTGACCGCGCGCTCCGAGAAGAAGGCATGGATCAGCCCCTGCCGCTGATCAGACTCCATCAGCTCCATGAACAGCGCGCGCTCGCGCTTGAGGCCCGCCTCAAAACTCTCTGCCTCAGCCGCCGCCTGCACCGCCCGCACAGCCGTGGCCGAAGACAGCTGGCCGCGGCCCTTTTTCAGCGTGGCTGTATAGGCCGCATCAAAGTCCACCGCTTCCGGCGCGCGCATTTCCCCAACGGCCCGGCGCAGGGCGCCCATCTGCAGCAGCTCTTGCACGTAAGCAAGGCCGATCCCGCGCGGATCGCCGTCTTCGATCTTGTCGATTATTCCCTTTTCCAGCGCTTCCGCCGCGCTGACATGGCGACCGGAGGTGATCATCTCCAGCGCCGCTTCGGTCCCCGCCAGACGCGGCAGCCGCTGGGTGCCGCCCGCACCTGGCAGAATGCCCAGATTCACTTCCGGCAACCCCATCCTGGCCGATGGCACCGCAATCCGGTAATGCGAAGCCAAGGCCACCTCCAGCCCGCCCCCCAGTGCCGTGCCATGCAATGCAGAGACCACGATCAGCGGTGAGGCCTCGATCCGGCTGCACAGCCCCGGCAGATAGGGGGCCTGCGGCGGTTTGCCGAACTCGCGGATATCAGCACCGGCAAAATATGTCCTGCCCGCGCCATAGATCAGCACTGCCTTGGCGCCCTCAACCTCAGCGCGTTCAATCCCGGCCAGCAGCCCTTTGCGCACCTCAATACCCAGCGCGTTCACAGGCGGGTTCTGCGCCTTCAAGACTGCTATCTCGCCCACGCGCTCATATGCAATGGCTTCACTCATCCGGTCTTCCTCTCTCTTCCGCGGCGGCAGCGGCTGCGCCCGGCTCCCAACAGATTAGGCACAGCAGCCGGACCGGCGCAAAGCCCCAATGGCCGCAGAAGACACGCAATCCCCTCGTCGCGGGGCTCACAGCTTCCGGCGGCCAATCATGCCAGCAGTTTCGTAACAGAAAGCGGGGAAAATGGAAACTTATTGAAACGCCTTGTCCGGCAGCACTGCCGCCAGGCACCTCAGCCGGGATTCACCACCCCGCTGGAGATCCAGCCATCCAGGATTTCCAATGCCTTGGCTGAAAATTCAGCGTCATTGACGTGGCAGTCCAGCTCGTGAAGTTCGGCAGTCACCGGGCAGGAGTCCCGCATTTCATCGCAAAAGGCCGCAAGCCCCTCCCCATCATGCAAAGGGGCACCGGGGCGGTCCCATTCGTTGCAACCGCCAGCGGGCAGCAGCACCGCAACAGGGGCCTTGGCAGTCGCCAGTTTACCGCAAATCACTTGCGCCACCTGCCGCCGCTCAGCGGCTACCAGCATCGCTGAGGTAAGCAGCCGGTTGTGGGCATGTGTTTCCCGTCCCTTCAACTGCGCGGGCGTCTCTTGCCAGCCGACAAAATCCACCAGATCATAACAGCCAGGCGCCACCAGCTGCGGTGTGCCATATCTGCCTGCATTGGTCATCCGGTCAGCCCCCGCCGACAGCCCGCCGAACAAGTGGTTCGACACTTCCTGCGGGGCAAAATCCATCACCGCCGCGAAAGCGCCCTCAGCGGCCAGGCTTTCGAACGCCCGCCCGCCCATGCCGGTTGCGTGAAACACCGCAACCTCAAACCCGCGCGTTTCCAACGCTGGTTTCAGCGTCACCATGTAACGCAGCACAGTCTTGCCAAAGGAGGTCATGCCGATCAGCGGCCTGTCCCGCTTGGGCGGTTCCACCGACCGTGCTGCGCCCAGAACCGCACCGGCGGCCTGCGACAGGGACGCTTTGCAGATCGAGTTCAACCCGTAAAGCCCACCTGCCCAAAGGATCATCTGCACATCCGCCGGGATCCGCTCGGGCGGCATCAGCGGTGAAAATGCGACAGTTGAGACGATGTATTTTGGCACCCCCACCGGTAATGCCGCACACATGTCCAGCGCCAGATCGGTGCCCATGGTGCCGCCCAGAACGATCACTCCGTCGATGCGGCCGTCGCGGTACAGCTCCAGTGCCTTGGCCGCCGCACCAGCCCCCATGATCTGCATGGCAATGTTTTCATCGCCAGTACCGATCGCCGCCCGGATAGAGCTGCCGCCAGCCTCCGCCACCTCATGTTTGCTTATATCCGCGGGCTGGCTGGGATCCCCCAGCACACTGACATCCATCGTCAGCACCTTGCCGCCTTGCCCGCGGATCACCTCCGCCAGATAGCTCAGTTCATCGTCTTTAGTATCGTACGTTCCGGCAACCAGAATCGTTTTACATGTCATTTCCCGCTCCCACCTTGGTTCGCCTTCTGCGGCCAAACAGCCCCTTCTTCTTTGTCCAAATACTCCCGCCGGAGGCTGCAGGTTTTGCCCTGCAAAACCTGCATCACAACTGAATCCAGGCGGTTTTCAAATCGGTGTATTTGTCGAGCGCATGCAGCGACTTATCATGGCCATTGCCGGACTGCCCGGCACCGCCCAAAGGCACAGTATTGTCAGCCCCGCCATAGGTATTCACATGCACCACACCGGCCCGGATGCCCGCCACCATCCTATGCGCGCCGGACAGGTTTGCGGTCCAAACACCAGCCGCCAGGCCAAAGTCGGTGGCATTGGCAAGACTCAGCGCCTCTTCCTCGCTCTCGAACCTGGTCACTGCCAGCACCGGACCGAACACCTCGCGCTGAAACAGCGCGTGGTCCTGCGCTACATGGGTGACAATCGCCGGAGACATAAAGGTGCCGCCGGTGTCCTCCAGAATGCGCTGGCCGCCGGTCACTACCTGTCCGCCCTCGGACCGTGCCATGTCCATGAACGACAGGTTGCGGCGCAGCTGATCCTCGGAATTCACCGCCCCGATCTGGGTGCCCAGGTCCAGCGGGTCTCCCACCCGCAGCGCCTCGGCCTCGGCCTGCAGCATTTCGACAAACTCGTCATGAACCGACGCCTCGACCAGAAGGCGGGAGCCCGCGATACAAACCTGCCCGGAGTTGCGAAAGATGCCAGCGGCAGACACTTTGGCCGCCTTGGCCAGATCCGGCGCATCCGCAAAGACGATATTCGGGGACTTGCCGCCCAGCTCCAGATAGCAGCGTTTGAGGTTGGAGCGCGCCGAGGCCTCCAGCAGTTTGCGTCCAGTGGCGCCCGAGCCGGTGAATGCCAGCACATCTACATCCATCGAGGCGGCCAGCGCCGCGCCGGTTTCGGCGCCTGAGCCGGTTACCACGTTTAGCACCCCGTCCGGCAGGCCGCATTCCGAGCAAATCTCTGCCAGCCGCAGCAGCGACAGCGAGGCGGTTTCGGCCGGTTTCAGCACCACCGAATTGCCCATCGCCAGCGCTGGCGCCAGCTTCCACGCACCAATCATCAGCGGGAAGTTCCAGGGCACGATGGCGCCCACCACGCCAACCGGCATCCGGTGCACCAGCCCCAGCACATCCGGCGCAGTCGGCGCGACCTCGCCCGGTACTTTGTCCAGCGCCTCGGCGTAATAGCGGAACGTGCCCGCAGCCGATCCCGGCTCGGCCTTCAGCGCCATGCTGAACTCGGTGCCGTTATCGCGCACGCCCAGCACCGCCAGCTCAACCGCTTCCGCCTGGATACGGTCGGCAATCCTGTGCAGCACCTGTTTGCGCGCAGCGGGGGACTGTCCCGCCCAGCGGCGGTCGTCGAATGCCCGCCGCGCCGAGGCGACAGCGTTTTCCACATCTGTTGCAGAGGCGCCCTGCAGCGTGGTCAGAACAGATCCGTCAACCGGCGAAGTAACTTCGAGTGCCTGGCCCGAACCCGCTTGCCATGATCCTTCAAGAAAGAGTTTTTGCGGCGCCACATCAAGTTGGCGAAGCTTGTCGATGCGCTGTTGGTCTGCCATTCGGCCTCCTTCAGTTCCTTGTGGTCCTTCAGCACCCGCAGGATGTGGACCGTCAGAACGATGATAATGAGTAGAAACAGAAAGAACGCCACCGGGCGGTCAATGAAATCAAAGGGTTCCTTTACCCGCGCCATGGCCGCACGCAGCTTCACCTCCATGATGCCGCCCAGGACCATGCCCAGGATGATCGGCACTGAAGGCAGCGACAGGCGCTTGAGTACATAGCCGAGGATTCCAAACGCCGCCGCCATCACGCAGTCGGTGGCGGAGTTGCGCAAAGAATAGACCCCGACGAAGCTGAGCGTCAGGATGCAGACGCCCAAAAACCGGTTGGGGATGCGCACCACCTGGATCAGCGACTTGGTAGCAAAAAGCAGGAAGACAAGAACCAGGACATTCAGCACCAGAAGTGCGAGGTACAGTGCCACGACAAAATCCATGTCGTTCTGAAACAGTCCCGGCCCTGGCACCACGTTATGCACATAGAAGACCGACAGCATCATCGCCGTCAGCGCTTCTCCCGGAATGCCCAGCGCCAAGAGCGGCACCATGGCTGCAGCCGGAACCGCGTTGTTGGCAGTTTCTGCCGCGATCAGCCCTTCGGAAGACCCGTTGCCAAAGTCTTGCGGCCGTTTCGAGGTTTTCTGCGCATAGGTGTAGGAGATGAACTGCGCGGTGAACTCCCCCACGCCGGGAACCATCCCCATCAGCACGCCGAAGGTTGCTGAAACCCCTGCAACGCGGGGATGGCGCGTCAGTTCGCGCAGGCCCTGGAACATGCCGCCGCGCAGGCGGGTCATGCGCACCTTCTCGTCCTCATCCGTCAGCAGTACAAAGGCCTGCGAGATGGCAAACAGCCCCAGAACCACCACGATCAGGTTGATGCCGCCGCCCAAAAAGTCCTGCCCGAAAGTATAGCGCTGGGTGTATTTCACCGGCTCCAGCCCGATGGTCTGCAGAAAGATACCGAAACAGGCCAAGGCACCCGCAATCAGCGCGTGGCCGCGGTGTGCGACCACCACCAGGATCAGGCCTAGAAGGGCCGCCAGGAATATCTCGCGCGAGCCGAACATTGGCGCAATCTTGGCCAGCACCGGCGCGAACAGGATCAAGCAGATGACCGAGAAGATACCGCCAAAGAAACTGGCGGAATAGGCCAGGCTCAGAGCGCGGCGCGGCTCTCCGCGCGCGGTCATCGGGTAGCCGTCGTATGTGGTCAGCGCGTTGACCGCGGTGCCGGGCGTATTGATCAGGATCGCCGGGATGGCACCTCCGTACATGGAGGAGCCGTAGATCCCCAGCAGCACCGTCAGGCCCACAATCGGGTCCATCGAAAAGGTCGCAGGCAGCAGGATCGCAATGGCGACAGCGGGACCGACGCCGGGAATGGCGCCGATCAGCACGCCCCCGACCGAGCCCGCCAGCAGCGCCAGCGCCACGTCCCAGCGCATCAGGATGTCAACGGCAGAAAGGATAAGGTCCATGACGGGCACTCAGAGATAGAGAATAAAGAAACTGCGCAATGACCCCGGCAGATACTCATAAAGCATCGCCCCCGGGATCTTGACCGACAGAACAGCCTTGAACAGCACAACCACGACCACTGCAAAGGCGGCACTGATCCACAGCATGAACGGGCTGCGATAGCCCATCCGCCAGCTGAGCAGAGGCATGAAGGCCAGTGTCACGGGCAGATAGCCGATGATCGGCACCAAGAGGACATAGCCCATGAACCAGCCCGCGAATTCCAGCACCTGCGCCCAGCGTTTGACCTCCCGCAGGTCATAGCGGCTGACCCGCCGCCAGGGCAGTTTGTACAGATGCAGCCCGCCCATAAGCACCATGCCGCCAATTGCAACCGCGGGCCAGAACCGCGGCTGGGCGAACAGCTTGGTTTTATTGACCCAGGCGGTCTGATCCCCAATCAGAGCCAGCAGCAGCAGCGCGGCCACCACCAGAAACAGGGCAAAAACCAGCTGGCCGCGCCGCGGTCCGGCAAAGCGGTGTTCACGTTCCGAAGGCATGTGAGATGTTCTTTGTCCGCGCGATTTGAAAAGTCACCGGGACCCGTCGGGGCCCCGATGCAGGGGGGAGGATTACTCCGACAGCAGGCCGCTGATGCGGGCCATGGTGCCGATATCATTGGCAACCCGTGCCGCGCTGTCGTCGGCGCTTTGCCAATAAACCAGCGCGCCGGTTTCCTTGGCGACATTCTGGGCGCGCTCGCTCATCACGGCCTTTTCCGCGACCCCGATGATCTTGTCGCGCACATCCTGCGGCGTGTCCTTGGTCACGAACAGACCGTTCCATAGCGCGATGTTCAGGCTCTCGTCCAACTCGCCGATGGTCGGCGCGTCGGGGGCCAGCGGGATGCGCTGATCCGTGATTGAGACCAGCACCTTGACCTGATCCAGGCAGGGCAGCACCAGCTGCAGGGTGGTGTTGATCACATCCGCATCGCCCGAGGCCAGCGTGTTGCAATCCAGCGCATCAAAAGCCGCGTCCGAACCCCACTCGAAACCGGCGTTCTTGGCATAGGCCTTGGTCACCTGGGTCGGGGTCAGCACATCGCCGAAATGGCCCAGCGCCACGTCGTTTTCTTTGGCATAGGCCGCCAGCTCTTCCATCGTGCTGTAAGGTGCATCACCGGACGTGGCGATCACAAAGGGATAAGTCAGGAAGATTCCCAATGGGTCGAATTTCTCGGGCGTCAGCGGCGGGATGTCGATCTGGTGGCCCATCACCGGCACGCCGATCACGAAAGAGCCGACGGTGTAACCATCGCTTGGCGCGTTGGCGACTTCAATGGCGCCGGGGAACGGCCCGCCGCCGCCTCCCGGCTTGTTCACCACAGCAGCCGCAACGCCGTATTCGTTCTGGAAATCCTCGGCGATCATCCGCGTCAGCACGTCCTCCAGATCACCCGGCGGCCACGGCACGATGAAGTTCACCGGCTTCTCCGGATATTCGGCCTGCGCGGCAACCGCGCTCAGCCCCAGCGCCGCCGCTGCGGCTGCACCTTTCATGAGGGTTTTGACTTTCATGATTTTCCTCCCAGTTTTCTTTTCGGCTTCAGCCATGGTTCGTTATTTGAACCGTTGGTTTGAATTTAGATTGACAGCCTGCCCCGTTATCTGTCAACAAAATTGCATCAAAGGTGCGTCTTTTTCCAAAAGCACCACCTGCCAGAATCAAACAGGGAGTACGGGCGGACACATGGGAACGGTATCCAAAGCCTTGTCATTGTTGACGCATTTCAACCACGGGCGGACCGGAATCGGGCTCAGCGATCTGACGCGCCTGTCCGGCATGAACAAGGCCACCGTCTACCGGCTGATGAGCGAGCTGCAGGAATCAGGCTTTGTCGAACAGACCGACGGCGACCGCATGTACCGGCTTGGGCCCCAGGTTCTGCGCCTGGCCGCCCTGCGAGAGGCGGCGGTTCCAATACTTTCGGTCTCGCGCCGGGTGTTGCGCGATCTGAGCGACGAGACCGGCGAAACCACTCACCTGTCACTGTTGCAGGGCAGCCAGCTGAATTCATTGTCGCACGCCTATTCACCGCGCCACGCAACCAAGGTGATGATGGAGGACGCCGAAGTCCTAACCTTTCACGGCACCAGTTCCGGTATGGCGGTGCTGGCCTATGCCGACCCCGGCTTTGTTGACGAAGCACTGGCGCAGCCATTGCTGGTTCACACGCCTGAGACAATCACTGATCCGCAGGAACTCCGCGCCCAGCTAACAGATGTCCGCAGCACCGGCATGGCCCAATCCATCGGCGGGTTCGAGGCAGATGTGCATTCCCATGCAGTGCCGGTCTTTGGCCCCGACCGCCAGGTGATCGGCACGCTTGCCGTGGCCGCGCCGGTGTCCCGCATGACCCCAGAACAGAAACAACGGATCCCCGCGGCCCTGCGCCGCGCGGGCGCCGCCCTCACCCATCGCATCGGCGGCTCGGCACCTGCGGACTATCCGCAGGACGGCGCCGTCTGATTTCCCCCTCTCCGGCCCCGGCGCGGGCCGCATCCAGGAGCTGACCCCATGAAAGACTCCAACTTCCTGAAAGAGCACAACGCCAAATCCCTCTGGCACCCGATGGCGCATCCCGGCGACAGCCTAGCCAATCCGCCTGCGATCATCACTTCCGCACAAGGGGTGAAGATCACCGACATCGACGGACATGAAGTGGTGGATGCCGTCGGCGGCCTGTGGAACGTAAATCTTGGCTTTTCCTGCCAGCCCGTGAAAGACGCGATTGCCGCGCAGCTGGATGTGCTGCCCTACTATTCCACTTTCCGCGGCACCACCAACGATCAGGTGATCCAGCTTGCCGAGGAGCTGCGCAAATTCTTCGCCCCCGACGGCCTCACCCGCGCCTTCTTCACGTCGGGCGGCTCTGACTCGGTGGAAACGGCCCTGCGGCTCGCCCGCCAGTACCACAAAATCCGCGGCGAGGCCGGGCGCACCAAGTTCCTGAGTCTGAAAAAGGGCTATCACGGCACCCACATGGGCGGCGCCTCGGTGAACGGAAACGCCAATTTCCGCACCCAGTACGAGCCGCTCTTGCCCGGCTGCTTCCAGATCCCCGCGCCCTACACCTACCGCAACCCATTCAACGAGACCGACCCGGAACGCCTCGCCCAGCTGTGCCTGCAAGCACTGGAGGACGAGATCGCCTTTCAAGGCGCTGGCACCATTGCTGCCTTCATCATGGAACCGATCCTGGGCGCCGGCGGTGTGATCCCGCCGCATGCCAGCTTCATGCCCGGCGTGCGCGAGATCTGCTCAAAGAACGGTATCCTGCTGATTGCCGATGAGGTCATTACCGCTTTCGGCCGCACCGGATCATGGACCGGATCGCGCCACTGGGGCGTGCAGCCCGACATGATGGCGACGGCCAAAGCGATCACCAACGGTTACTTCCCTTTTGGCGCCGTGATGATCGCCGATCACATGACGGAGACTTTTGAGAAGGACACTACTGGCAAAGCCGCCATCGGCCATGGCTACACCTACTCCGGCCATCCCGTAGGCGCCGCGGCAGCGCTGGCCTGCCTGCAAGAGACCCTGCGCCTGAACGTGCCCGAAAATGCCGCCGCCCGCGGTACCCAGCTCCACCAGGGCCTGCTGGAATTGCAGCGGAAGTACGAGCTGATCGGCGATGTCCGCGGCGGCCACGGATTGATGAGCGCGCTGGAGCTGGTGTCCGACCGCACCGCCAAGGCCGCGGCGGACAAAAAATCCACCGCAAGGCTGCAGGAAGCGGCTTATGAGGCGGGCGCGATGGTGCGGGTCTCCGGCCCCAACATCATCCTGTCACCGCCGCTGGTGCTGAGCGAGGCCGAGGCAACAACTATCCTCTCTGCCCTGGACGCAGGCTTGGCGGCGGTGAGCTGACACCCGCGCCATATGCCGCCACGCCCGGACCGCCAGTGCCGGGCGCCACCAGATACCGTGGCGGCCCCGAAGCATATGCTTCGGGGCCGCGCCTTCGGCGGCGCCGCTGACGCGGCGCGGTGGCGTGATACGGAAAAGAGCGCAGCTGCCGCAGCCGCGCCCATTCCCATGCCCTTTGCAGCCCCCCCTCTGCGCAAGATCAGATGAAATGAACGTAGAAATCGCGCATCCCGTCCCCTTCCAGGTCACGGGTCTTGCGGACTTCCTTGCGCTTCATGAAAACGTGGTTGGCGACCAGCTCTAGCCCGACCGCCCCGGCCAGAACAGTGTCCCGTTCCAGATCCGCAACAGCGCCCTTCAGGTCCACCGCTGTTCCCTCTCGGGCATCAGTGCGGTCGAAGCCGTCGCCTGTCTCCATCGGCGGCAGCTGGTGGCCATTCTCCAGCCCCAGCCGCGCCGCCTGCAGCACCGCCGCCACCGCCGTATAGGGGTTGGCCGAGGCATCCGCCATCCGGTGCTCCAGCCGCGCCTTGGCACCGCCTTCCGAGCTGATGCGGGTGGTCACGTTGCGATGATCGCCGCCCCAGTTCTGCCAGTATCCCGACAACGAGCCCGGCTGCAGCCGCATGTAGCTGTTGGCAGTGGGCGCAATCAGCCCCGCCAGCCCCTTGTGGTGATGCAGCAGCCCAGCCAGGCAGCCGCGCGCCAGATCATTCATATGCGCTGGCCCGCCCCGCGGCCCCGCGGACAGCGCATTGCCGCCCGCCTCATCCGTGAAGGAGAAGTTGATATGCATGCCTGAGCCGCCGGCCTCAGCCACCGGTTTTGGCATGAAGGTCAGGACAATGCCGTATTCCAGCGCCACCTCCCGCGCCATCAGGCGGAACAGCACTATGTCATCCACCGCCTTCACCGCATCGTCAAAGGTCAGCGTGTATTCGAACTGCGGGCTGTCGAATTCGGCGGTGATCATGTCCAGCGAAAAGCCCATGTCATCCGCCATCGCCCAGATCCGATCATTGAACCGCAGCGGATCGGCAAACGGCCCAGTGCCGTAAACCACCCCGCCCGGCGCATCATAGGGCATCAGCCGTCCGCGATCGTCCGCCTGCAGCGCAAAGGCCTCCAGTTCGATCCCGACCTTCGGCGTCAGCCCGTGTTTCCGCCAGTCCGCCACAGCCCGCTTCAGCGCCCAACGCGGGCACAGCGCCAGCGGCTGCCCCTCATCGTCATAAAGATTACCCAGCACCACCTTGGTCGAGGCATGCCAGCTGTCCCGGATATCGTCATGCAGCCACTTCAGCTCCATATCCGGCAGCCCCTGTTTCACCATCGAACCCGGTGCGTCCAGCAAGTCCCTGTCGTAATGGGTGCCAAAGACCGAACGGCAGAACCGGGTCGAGTCGTCTCCGATCTTGGAATTCGGCAGATACTTCCCCCGCATGATGCTGAGGTGATCGCAAAACATCGCGCGCAGGCGGGTCTTCATGGCTCAAGGTCCTTCGCTGTTGGTCAGTTTTCGGCATCGTTTCCCGTGCCATGTTACTTAACATATTTAGCGGTTTTCGCAGAGTCTTTCCTACGGGATGGCCTGGCTGCTAGGCTGCTTCCACCCGCACCGGCAGTGCCTTGATACCGCCGACAAAGTTCGACCGCAGGAACTTGTGCGGCCCCGCTGGCTCGATATGCCGGATCCGCTTGGCCAGTTCCTGGAACAGCACGGTGACTTCCAGCCGCGCCAACCACATGCCAAGACAAACATGCGGGCCGAACTGGCCGAAGGACAGATGCCGGTTCGGGCTGCGGTAGAGATTCACGTGAAATGGGTCGTCAAAATACTTGTCATCCCGGTTCGCCGAGGCGAACCAGTAGAGCACCTTGTCGCCCTCGCGGATGGTCTTGCCATGCATTTCCACATCCCGCGTTGCGGTGCGCCGAAAGTAGAGAGCGGGTGTCGCCCAGCGGATGATCTCATCCGCCGCGGTGTCCCAGACCTCCCCGCCTTCCTTCATCTGCGCCAGCAATTCGGGCTGATGGCACATCGCCTGAATCCCGGCGGCAATGGAATAGCGCGTGGTGTCATTCCCCGCCGCCACCAGCAGACAGAAGAAGTTGCGGAACTCGGTCTCGGTGATGACCGAGCCATCTTTGGCCGGCTCCAGGATCAGGTTCAGCACACCCGAGGTATCTCCTTTGCGCGCCTTCTCCTCCATCAACTCCTTGGCATAGATGTACAGTTCCGCCCCGGCGGGAGAGTTGAAGGGCATCATCCGGAACTCATCCGTCTGCATCTTGTCGAGCACATGCGAGGTGAAGTCCGGATCGGTATTGGCAATCAGCGCATCGCCCTTTTCCACCAGCCAGGGCAGGTCCGCCTCAGGCAGGCCCACCACCCGGCCCAGCATCCGCATCGGCAGCTGACGGGCGATCTCCTTGGTGGCGTCGAACTCCCCTTGGGCCAGCGCTTGATCCAGAATATCCGCACAGAGGTCCCGGATATCCTGCTCATATTGCGCCATGGTGGTCTTGGAGAACGCCTTCAGCAGCTTCATCCGCACTTTGGAATGCTCCGGCGGGTCGGTTTCCTGAAAGGTGCGCCGCGCCAGGTATTCCTCGTAGGACTGGTCTTCCATCCGGATCCCGCGGGCCGACGTGAACACCTCGGTGTTCTTGTTCATCACCGTGATGTCTTCATAGCGGGTGACCGACCAGAAATTCTTGCCGCCCTCGTATTCGGTCCAATGTAACGGGTCCTCGCGCCTGAGCCTCGCAAACGTGTTGTGCGGCGCGCCACCGGCAAAGGCATCATGGCTGCTCAGATCCGCATAGCCGTCGTCCGTGGGGGTCCAAACTGTCATTGCCGGCTTTCCTAATTTGCTTTCTTAATGTATATTAAATAGCATTATAAATATGTAAATAAAAACCTTGCGAGCGTTCTCATGCATTTGGCCATCCTGATGACCAACACAGACGAAAGCGAATTTGCCCAAAGGCATCCAAAGGACGGCGAGAAATTCACCGATCTGATCCAGATGGCCCGGCAAGACTGGCGCACCACGGTGTTTTCCGTGAAGGACGGGGAGTTCCCTCAGGATCTGTTTGAATTCAACGGCGCAATGATCACCGGAAGCCCGGCCTCGGTGCGCTCCGGCGCCCCGTGGGTGGCGCAGCTGCTGGAGCTGATCCGCACCGCCCACGCACGCGACCTCCCGCTGTTCGGCGCCTGTTTCGGCCATCAGGCCATTGCACTGGCCCTCGGCGGCAGCCTGGACCGCAACCATGACGGCTGGGTCCATGGGCTAACCCGCAACCATCTGCTTGCCCGCCCGGATTGGGCCGCAGCCCTGCCGGAGGAAATCAAACTCTACGGCTCCCACTGCGAATGCGTCCGCACGCTGCCGACGGGTGCAACCCCTATCTGCGAAAGCGGCGGTACGAACACAGGTTTCACCCTAGGCCGCCACATCTTCACCACCCAGCACCATCCGGAGATGACCCATGACTTCATCATCGCGCTAAGCGAAGAAATGCGGGAAGTTCTTGGCCCTGCGGTCCATACCCGCGCTAAGAACAGCCTCAAAGACCACTCCGATCAGCTCGTATTTGCGGAATGTCTCGCCCGGTTTTTCGAACAAGCAATTGCCCACTAAGCCCGCATCTTCTTCTTTGTAAAATACCCGCGCCGCAGGCACGGGGCCGCCCGGCCCCGTTCAGCAGCGTCTCACCCCAGTGCTGCCAGCAGATCCATCACCGTGACCTGATCGAATTGCACATGGGAAATCATTGCAGCCTCCGCCGCCTTCCAGTCATGGGCAAAGATCAGCGCGGCAATCTCACGATGCTCCTTGGCTGATTGCGCAATAGCGCCAGGATAGCGGTAGCGCGCCCGGTAATAGGCCATCAGCTTGCGTGCGTTGGTCTTGATCATCTCGACCAGAAACGGATTGCCAGAACCTTCGGCCACACAGGCATGAAACCGCAGGTTCAACTGGTAGTATCCACCCGGATCACCATCGCCCTTTTCCACAGCGTGCTTTTCGCAGGCAGCCACAGCCGCCTCCAGCTCCTCCGCCCGCACCGGAGACAACCGCCGCGCCGCCAGCGCCGCCGCTTGCCCCTCCAGGCGGGCATGCACCTCAAGAATGGCCAGGAATTCCTCCAGCGTCGGCTTGAAAAGCACTGCCCCCTTGCGCGGCAGCCGTTTGATCAGCCCAATGGCTTCCAGCTGGATAAAAGCCTCTCGGACCGGCGTGCGGGAGACTCCGTGGCGCTCCACCAGTTCGCCTTCCTCCAGCGGCGCGCCCGGCACCAGGCGGCCTGCTTCAATGTCCTCTAGGATTGCGTTCAGAATCTGCTCTGTCTGCCCAGCCATTGCGCCGCCCCTGATGCGTTTCCGGCCAATTTATGCCCGCTGTCGCTGCTTGGCAACGCGGGTTAGGGGCGCTGCCCCCGCCCTGCGGGCTCCCCCGGAGTATTTGCGCAAAGGTGAATGTGCAGACTGGTTATTGCGGCACCGGCCCGCGGTATTTCTCCGTCAGCTCCGGCGCCACTTCATCCGCCTCATAGACACCCAGCAGGATGCCTTTGCGACCCGACTTTCCCCGGCGCATCTTGATCTGCGCATCCGACAGGGTGATACGCTGCGACATCCGCAGCCCCCATTCCAGAAGCCGGTCATACATCACGCCAATGACCTCCTGATGCGCATTGCCCTTGGCGAGATCCACCAGTTCATCCGGGTCGTTTTCCATGTCGAACAGCATCGGCCGCAACCCGCCTTCGGCATGCATGAACTTCCAGCGCTTGTCCGTAACCATGAACAGCCGTGCATCCCTTGGCTCCAGTCCCAGCTTTTCGCAGAGCGGCATGGTGGAATAGTCAAACTCGGCAATTGCATAATCCCGCCAGGCCGGGTTTTCACCGCGCAGGAAAGGCATCAGCGAGTTCCCTTCCAGGATATGCGGCGCCGGATCGCCGCCCGCCGCCTCCAGAAATGTCGGCAACAGGTCGATCGCCTCCACCAGCGCATCGCAGGTTGTTCCACGTGTGGCACAAGCATCCTCGCGCGGGTCGTAGATGATCAGCGGCACCTTGATGGAGGGTTCGTGGAACAGGTTCTTCTCACCCAGCCAGTGATCACCGAGATAGTCACCATGGTCCGAGGTTACCACGATCATCGTGTCCTGCATGCGGCCGGTCTCCTCCAGCCAGGCAAACAGCCGGCCCATCTGGTCATCGGCCTGTTTAATCAGCCCCATATAAGCGGGAATGACCTTTTCGCGCACCTCATCACGGCTGAAGGTCTTGCCGATCTGGTTGTTCATCATGCCGTCGAACACCGGATGCGCCGCGTCACGCTCGACCTCCGAGCGCACTACCGGCAGCACATGCTCCGGACCGTACATGCCGTGATAGGGGGCCGGAACGATATAAGGCCAATGCGGTTTTATATAGCTCAGATGCGCGCACCAGGGACCTGCGGCCTGTTCAATGAACGCCATCGCCCGGGTGGTCAGCCAGGGCGTTTCGCTGTCCTCCTCGGCGATATTGGCAGGCCTATCCGCATTTGCCATGAACCAGCCCGAGGCGATCTCATTTCCTTCGACGCCGGCATTGGCAAAGTCATTCCAGGGGTTTTCGCCGGGGTAGCCTTTTTCCTTCAAGTACTCATTATAAGGGCTGCGTTTCTGGTCATAGAACCCGTCCGGCCCTTCTGCCCACAGCCCGTCATCACGCACAAATGGGTCGAACCCGCATTCCGACTGGCGCACACCGATCACGCTGTCCGGGGCCAGCCCCAGCCGCTGCATCCCTTCCGCATCGGCCACCATATGCGTCTTGCCGATCAGGTGGCAGCCCATGCCCGCCTTGCGCAAATGGTCCCCCATGGTCCACTCGCCCACCCGCAAGGGATAGCTGTTGAACTGAACCCCATGGCTGGACGGGTAGCGCCCGGTATAGCTCGACATCCGCGACGAGCCGCAGGTGGGCGACTGCACATAGGCACGGGTGAACCGCACGCCCTTGGCCGCCAGCGCATCGATATGCGGGGTGTGCAGATGCGGATGACCCGCGCAGCTCAGGTAATCGAACCGCAGTTGGTCGAACATGATGTAGAGAATGTTCATCGGCACCTCCCGGTAAGTACCGGGATTATTGAACACGTGAAGCAAAATGGCGAGGATGAATTACGTCAGCCGCCAAGCATTCCACCGGCGCAATCTCCACCCGCAGTTTTTCCAAAGGCTAAACACATTATGACCGACACACCCGATCCCGGCTCCATCCGCACCGCCCGAAGCGAAGACGCCTCTTGCCTGGCAGCCCTGTCCATCGAAGTGTGGGTCGGCACATATCTGCGCCAGGGCGTCAGCAGCTTCTTTGCGGACTATGCGCTTGGCCAATTCACCCGCGAACACTTCCTAGACCTCCTGAACCAACCTGCCGAAATACTGCTGGTCTCAGAAAACCAAGAGGGAATCGACGGCTACGTCCGGGTGTCGCACAGAAATCCGTGCCCCGGTGACAGCGGCTCGGAAACTGAAATCTCCACCCTTTACGTTCAGCCCCGGCACCAGGGGAAGGGCCTGGGGCAATCCTTACTTGCCGCAGGGGTTGAGGCGTGTTGCACCAACGGATGGGACGCTCCGTGGCTGGCTACCAACTCTGAAAACAAAGGGGCCATCGCTTTCTATCTCAACCAAGGCTTTGAAAAAGCGGGCCTGACCCATTTTGAGGTTCAGGGCAGACGCTACCTCAACGAGGTCCTGCTCTGCACTGATTTCAAAAACCGGATCACAGGGCAGGTATCGGGAAACCGTTGAAATCCGCCCAACTCGTTACACGATTTCACATGAGTGTATTTTTTCGTTACATTTAACTTGCCGCGAATCATCTTCCGGCGTAATACCGACCCAACGGTCGGCTTATCCTGCCGCCGCCACAGGAGACGCGAACACCCATGGATGCTTTCATCTGCGATGCCACCCGCACCCCGATCGGCCGCTACGGCGGCGCGCTGAGCCAGGTGCGTACCGATGATCTCGCCGCCCTGCCGATTGCCGCGCTTGCCGCGCGGAACCCGGATGTGGACTGGAGCAGCCTGGATGACGTGATCCTGGGCGACGCCAACCAGGCCGGCGAAAGCAACCGCAACGTGGCCCGCATGGCGGCGCTGCTGGCGGGGCTGCCCGCCACCGTGCCCGGCACCACCATCAACCGGCTCTGCGCGAGCGGAATGGATGCGGTGGGCATGGCGTCCCGCGGCATCAAGGCAGGCGACTATGACATGGCCATCGCCGGCGGCGTCGAAAGCATGTCGCGCGCGCCTTTCGTAATGCCCAAGGCGGCCAGCGCCTTCACCCGTGCCAATGCGGTCTATGACACCACCATCGGCTGGCGCTTTGTGAACCCGAAGATGGAGAAGCTCTACGGCACTGACTCGATGCCGCAGACCGCTGACAATGTGGCTGAGGACTATGGCATCTCCCGCGAAGACCAGGACGCCTTTGCCGCCCGCAGCCAGGCCCGCTGGGCCGCCGCGCATGAGATGGGCCTGTTCAGCGACGAGATCACCCCGGTCACCATCCCTCAGCGCAAGGGCGACCCTGTCGTTGTGGACACCGACGAGCACCCCCGCCCCGGCACCTCGGCCGAGAAGCTTTCCGGCCTCAAGGGCGTCAACGGGCCGGACAAGACCGTGACCGCAGGCAATGCCTCCGGCGTCAACGACGGCGCCGCAGCGATTCTGATGGCGAATGAAGTCGCCGCTGCCAAAAACGGCTTGAAACCCATGGCGCGTATCGTCGGCATGGCCGCCGCCGGGGTTGAGCCGCGCATCATGGGCATCGGCCCGGTGCCTGCCACCCGCAAGGTTCTGGCCCGCACCGGCCTGACCATAAATCAGATGGATGTGATTGAGCTGAACGAGGCCTTCGCCTCGCAGGGCCTCGCCACGCTACGCGAACTTGGCGTTGCGGATGATGCGCCCCATGTTAACCCTAATGGCGGAGCAATCGCGCTTGGCCACCCGCTGGGCATGTCCGGCGCGCGGCTGGTGCTGACCGCTGCCTATCAATTGCAACGCACCGGCGGGCGCTATGCGCTTTGCACCATGTGCGTCGGCGTCGGACAGGGCACCGCCCTGATCCTCGAACGCGTGTAACAAGCCTTAAGGAGGTCCCAGACATGTATGCTCAGATGGTCAAATCCGAGGCAACCCAGGACGATCCGGAACAGCTGGCGGCCTTTCAGGCACGCATCGACGCGGGCGAGAAGATTGAGCCCAAGGACTGGATGCCCGAAGGTTACCGCAAGACGCTGATCCGCCAGATCGGCCAGCACGCGCATTCCGAAATCGTCGGCCAACTGCCCGAAGGCAACTGGATCACCCGCGCGCCGACGCTGGAGCGCAAGGCGATCCTGCTGGCCAAAGTGCAGGATGAAGCGGGCCACGGGCTGTACCTGTATTGCGCGGCAGAAACGCTGGGCGTGTCCCGGGACGAGATGACCGAAATGCTGCTGGACGGGCGCATGAAGTATTCCTCGATCTTCAACTATCCGACGCTGAACTGGGCCGACATCGGCGCGGTGGGCTGGCTGGTCGATGGGGCCGCAATCATGAACCAGGTGCCGCTGCAACGGACCTCATTCGGCCCCTACTCCCGCGCGATGATCCGGGTGTGCAAGGAAGAAAGCTTCCACCAACGCCAGGGTTACGACGCCATCCGCAAGATGGCCGAGGGCACGCCGGAGCAGAAGAAGATGGCGCAGGATGCGTTGAACCGCCTGTGGTACCCGTCGCTGATGATGTTCGGCCCGTCCGACAAGGATTCGGTCCACTCCGCCCAGTCGATGGCCTGGAAGATAAAGATGAACACCAATGACGAGCTGCGTCAGAAGTTCGTCGACCAGACCGTGCCGCAGGCCGAATACCTCGGCCTCACTGTCCCCGACCCGGACCTGAAATGGAACGAGGAACGCGGCCACTATGATTACACCGATCCGGACTGGTCCGAGTTCTTTGAGGTGATCAAGGGCAATGGCCCCTGCAACACGGACCGCCTTGCTGCCCGCAACAAGGCCTGGGACGACGGCGCCTGGGTCCGCGACGGGCTGCTGGCCCATGCCAAGAAGAAAGCCGGGCGCCAGCACGCCGCCGAATAACCCCAAGCATTCCGGCGCTCCGGCCACAGCGCAAGCGCCCCCTCAGCCAGGAGGATTTGAGACATGAAAAACGAATGGCCCCTTTGGGAAGTCTTCATCCGCGGCCAGCACGGGATGAGCCACCGCCACGTCGGCTCCCTGCATGCGCCCGACGCCGAAATGGCGATCAAGAACGCCCGCGACGTCTATACCCGCCGCAACGAAGGTGTGTCGATCTGGGTGGTCGAGGCGAACCACATCGCCGCCTCCTCGCCCAGCGACAAGGGTCCGCTCTATGAGCCGTCCGAATCCAAGGTCTACCGCCACCCGACTTTCTTCGACATCCCCGAAGAAGTGGGGGCAATGTGATGAATGCCCCGCTCGCTAAGGAAGAAGCGTTCCTGCAGTTCCTGCTGCGGATGGGCGACAACACCCTGATCCTGGGCCACCGGGTCAGCGAATGGTGCGGCCATGCGCCGGTGCTGGAAGAAGACATCGCACTGGCCAACACCGCACTGGACATGATCGGCCAGACCCAGATGTGGCTGGGCCTTGCGGCTGAGGTGCATGGGCCGGGCAAATCCGCCGACGACCTGGCCTTCCTGCGCGACGCCTGGGATTTCCGCAACGTGCTGCTGGTGGAGGTGCCGAACGGCGACTTCGGCCGCACCCTGATGCGCCAGTTCCTGTTTGACGCCTGGCATTCGATCCAGCTGGGGCGGCTGATGAAATCCTCCGACGAACGCGTTGCCGCGATTGCCGAAAAGGCCTCGAAAGAGGTCGCCTATCACTTGGAACGCTCCGCCGATACAGTGGTGGGCCTGGGGGACGGCACTGAGGAAAGCCACCGCCGGATGCAGGAGGCACTGGATTATCTGTGGCCCTATGCGGGCGAGATGTTCCAGTCCGACGATGTTGACGCCGAGATGGTCAAGGCGGGTATCGCGCCCGATCCGGCCTCCCTGCGCGAGGAATATGACGTGCTGGTCTCCCGCATCCTGAATGAGGCCACGCTAACCATCCCGGAGAGCCGCTTTGCCCACAAAGGCGGGCGCACCGGCGCCATGCACACCGAGCACCTGGGCCATTTGCTGACCCAAATGCAATGGCTGCAGCGCGCCTACCCGGGCGCCAAGTGGTAGGGCCAAGGCCCAAGAACTGAGGGCGTCCCCCGGCCTCGGGTGGGGGTGAAGCCCCCTCCCGCGGGGGAGGTCGGGGGCTGCCCGGCCTATCGTCCGGGCGGTGCATAGCGAGGATAAACCGCATGAGCCAAGTGACAACTCAGCCAAGCATCACCCAGATCTGGGACTGGCTCGACGCCGTCCCGGATCCGGAAATCCCGGTGATCTCGCTGGTGGACCTGGGCATCATCCGCGATGTGGCCTGGGACGGCGGCACCCTGGTGGTCAGCGTCACCCCGACCTATTCCGGCTGCCCGGCGACCGCAGTAATCGCCCTGGACATCGAAACCGCCCTGCGCGGCCACGGCATCACCGATCTGAAGCTGAAAACCCAGATCTCACCTGCCTGGACCACCGATTGGCTGTCCGAAAAAGGCCGCGCCAAGCTCGAGGACTACGGCATCGCCCCGCCCCAAGCTGCTGGCGGCCCTGAAAAATGCCCGAACTGCGGCAGCAAACATGTCACCAAGGTCAGCCAGTTCGGCTCGACCCCCTGCAAGGCCCACTGGCGCTGCCAGGACTGCCTCGAACCCTTTGATTATTTCAAGTGCATCTGAGGAGACCCTGATGGCGCGCTTTCACGATCTGGAAGTTACTGATGTCCGCAAAACCATCCGCGATGCGGTGGTTGTCACCCTGAAGCCCGCAAATGGCGCGGCAGAAGAATTCGATTTCACCCAAGGCCAATATCTGACCTTCCGCCGCGACTTTGACGGCGAGGAGCTGCGCCGCAGCTATTCGATCTGCGCAGGCAAGGATGAAGGCATCCTGCAGGTCGGCATTAAGCGCGTCGACGGAGGCGCGTTCTCGACCTGGGCGAATACCGAGCTGCAGGCCGGCGATACTCTGCAGGCGATGGCGCCGATGGGCAGTTTCTTCACCGCGCTCGATAGGGCAACTGAGAAAAACTACCTGGGATTTGCCGGCGGCTCCGGCATCACGCCTGTGCTGTCGATCCTCAAAACTACGCTGGCCGCAGAACCGAACGCCTCTTTTACGCTGGTCTACGCCAACAAGGGCGTGAACACGATCATGTTCCGCGAAGAGCTCGAGGATCTGAAGAACCTCTACATGGGCCGCTTCAACGTGATCCATGTGCTGGAATCGGATGCGCAGGAAATCGACCTGTTCACCGGTCTGGTGACCGAAGAAAAATGCGCCCAGCTGTTTAAGCACTGGATCGACATCCAATCGGTCGACACCGCCTTCATCTGCGGGCCTGAGCCGATGATGCTCGGTATCGCCAGCGCGCTGCGCACCGCGGGACTGGGCGACAGCCAGATCAAGTTCGAACTCTTCGCCTCTGCCCAGCCGGGCCGCGCCAAACGCAAAGCCACCGCAACAGATGCCGCCAGCAGTGCCAACCAGACCAAAGCTGCGATCACCCTGGACGGTGCTACCCAGACCGTCGAGATGGGCAAGGACATGACCCTGCTGGATGCGGCACTGGAAAACGCGATGGACGCGCCATACGCCTGCAAGGCCGGCGTCTGCTCCACCTGCCGCTGCAAAGTGCTGGAGGGCGAGGTCGAGATGGTCGCCAACCATGCGCTGGAGGATTACGAGGTTGAAAAGGGCTATGTGCTGTCCTGCCAGGCCTATCCGGTGACCGATAACGTCGTGGTCGATTACGACCAGTAACGCCTGTCCAAGGGAGGAAAGATCATGACTGACGAGATGAGCATCGAGAACTACCTGGCCCAAGGCGGGGTTCTGACCAACCCCTCCAACGTGCCGCCCCGCTACCGCGCCGAACTGATGAAGATGATGGCAACCTTTGTCGACAGCGAACTGGCGGGTGCTGCCGGCTTTGCCGACATCATCAACGAAGGTCCGGGCATCAAGGCGCGCATCGCCGCCGCAAAAATCGTGCTGGAAAAATCCGATAGCGCCGAGAAGGTGCTGCGCATCATGGGTGACTTTGGCGCCGATACTGAACGCTATGCCGACCACCACCCCTGGACCGCACGGCTGGAACGGAATGCCGACATCGGCCAGAGCCGGACCAAGCACGACATGCGGCTTGCCGTGTTCAACTACCCGCTGGAAGGCTGGGCAGATGCGGTGATGATGAACCTCCTGATGGGCCGCGCGGTGGCACTGCAGCTGGAGGAGCTGTCCCATGTTTCCTACCAGCCCCTGGCCGAGGCGTTTCGCGCCATTCTGCCCGTCGAGGCGCACCATGCGGAACTGGCGGAAGAAGGGCTGATGGCGCTGGTCGAGGCTCAAGGCACACAAGCGCTGCAGGAGCTGGCGGATTACTGGTGGCCGCGGGTTGCCGCAAGCTTTGGCCAGGAAGCCTCGGAGAAGTTTGAAGGGCTCAAGGCCATGGGCCTGCGCCGCACCCAGAATGCCGAGTTGAAAGCCAGATGGCAGCAGGACGCCGGGGCAATTCTTGGCAAGACCGGGTTGAAACCGGCTGCGTAACCCGCCGGAGCAAAGCGCTCCCGCCCGGGCCTGCGCGCATCCGGATGCGCTTGCCCGGTTGGGCCGGGCGCGCCTTGCGGCGCGCTGGACCCTGCAAAAAACACACGCTATGATTGATTAAGTCAACTTTCCTGACCTAATGTTTCGCGCACGAAACAATTAGACAGCAGTGCTGACCTACCAAACGCCACCTCATATCCCGCCCTCCACACCCTATAAAGTACTGAAAAGCAAATTGTTTTTCTCTTCAAGGCCGAGACACCACCCGCTTGAAAAGCAAGCATGTCTGGACTGCCGCGCCAACTCTGCCTAGTTTTCGCAACGTAAAGCGAGGGCAATGCAATGGCAGCAGGCAGCACCATCCGGACCTATTTTGACGGCACGTGGCATGACGGGAACCTGGCGGTGATGCGGGCCGCGGATCATGCAATGTGGCTGGGATCCTCGGTGTTTGACGGCGCGCGGTTCTTTGAAGGGGTGGCCCCGGATCTGGACCTGCACTGCGCCCGCACCAATGCTTCGGCCCGAGCGCTGATGATGACCCCCACGCTTTCAGCAGAGCAGATGGCGGAGGTGATCCGCGAGGGGCTGGAGATGTTTGCGCCTGGTGCTGCGGTCTATATCCGGCCCATGTACTGGGCTGCGGACGGAGACGAGACCCTGATCGCCCCCAAGCCTGACAGCACCTGCTTTGCGGTCAGCCTGGAGGAAATTCCGATGGCACCGGAAACCATTGCCGCAACGCTCACCCGCACCCGCTTCCGCCGTCCGGTGCTGGAAAATGCGGTGGTGAATGCCAAGGCCGGCTGCTTGTATCCCAACAATGCCCGGATGCTGCGGGAGGCGCGCAGCAAGGGGTTTTCCAATGCCTTGGCGCTGGATGCGATGGGCAATGTGGCGGAAACGGCCACCAGCAATGTCTTCATGGTGCGCGATGGCACAGTGTTCACTCCGATCCCAAACGGCACGTTTCTGGCCGGCATCACCCGCGCCCGCCACATCAGCAACATGCATGCCGATGGCATCCCCGTGCAGGAATGCGTGCTGAGCTATCAGGATTTCGAAGAGGCCGACGAGGTCTTTCTCTCCGGCAATATGAGCAAGATCACCCCGGTCACCGCCTTTGACACGTGCCAGTATCAGACCGGTCCTGTGGCCAAGCGGGTGCGCGAAATGTACTGGGATTGGGCATCCGGCCAAAGGTAACATTCCGCTTGCCTCACGTGCAGATCAGGCTCCCGCCCGCGTGCGATCTTCTTGGCAAAAGCCCGCGGTGCAGTTGGGCATCACATCATGCTTGCGCATGGTGCCGCGCCGCGCATCTGCGCGGCGCCCGGCCCAATGCCGTCAAGGAGTTTCCGGCACAGCCGGAAAATCCTGCGGGAGCGGGAGCATTTCCTCTGCCCCGCACAGCCGCCAGTCTAGAGCCAGATTATTGCAACGGCCTGGCAGCTTTGGCTCTATTGCCTGATGCGCCCGCTTGGGTCATGATCCGCGGTGGAACAACGAGAGAGCGAAGATGCGCAAATTCCTAGTGGTGCTGGATGACAGCCGCGAATGCCTGAACGCGATGCGCTTTGCCGCGATGCGGGCGGCGCACACCGGTGCGGGCGTGACGATTCTGTCGGTCATCCCGCCGGACGAATTCAACCACTGGATCGGCGTCGGCGAGGTGATGCGGGAAGAAGCGCGCGAGCGGATCCACGCCCATTTCGAGGTCTTTGCCAAATGGATGCGCGACCGCCAGAACGTGGATCCCGATCTGGTGATCCGCGAAGGCGAAGCGGTACCGGAAATCCTGCAGTATATCGAGGACGACGTGGAAATCGGCGTGCTGGTGCTGGGTGCCGGCACCGGGCGCAAAGGGCCGGGACCGCTGGTCACTCAGCTTACCAAAACCTCCGGTGCCCTGCCGGTGCCGATGACCATCGTGCCCGGCGATCTTTCGAAGGAAAAGCTGGAAGCCATTACCTGACCAGCAGGAGGCAGAGGCAATGGATCGCAGTGTCACGTTCTGGTTTGAGTTTGCTTCCACCTACTCCTATCTCAGCGTGATGCGGATCAGCAGCGCCGCCAAGGCGCGCGGCGTCGCTGTTGCCTGGAAGCCGTTTCTGCTGGGTCCTATTTTTGCCGCCCAGGGCTGGGCTACATCGCCCTTCAACCTCCTCCCTGCCAAGGGCTGCTATATGTGGCGCGATTTGCAGCGGATCTGCGCAACCCGCGGCCTGCCCTTCCGCCGCCCCGATCCGTTTCCGCAAAACGGGCTGCCGGCCGCACGGCTGGCGCTGGCCGCGGCAGAGCACGGCCAAATCGAAACCTTTTCCCAGGCCGTGTTTCAGGCGCAGTTCGGGACTGGTGCGGATATCTCCGCTGAACCCGTTCTGCTGGACTGTCTGCATCAGGCTGGACTTGACCCCGCCCTGCTGGATCGCGCGCAATCCGCTGAAATCAAGTCCGCACTTCGTGCCCGGACGGATGAGGCCGCAGCCGCAGGTATTTTCGGCGCGCCCAGTTTCACCAGCGGGCCGGAACTGTTCTGGGGCGACGACCGGCTGGAGCAGGCTTTGGACCACGCCGCCGTCCGCACGATTTAGAATAGTTCCAAATCTTGACTTGAGGCCGCACAGAGCGCATATCGGGGGCACGCTTAACGGAGACCCGACATGTTCATTCAGACTGAATCCACGCCCAACCCGGCGACGCTGAAATTCCTGCCGGGCCAGACCGTTCTGGAAGCAGGCACCGCTGATTTCCCCAGCGCCGATGCTGCGGCCAAATCGCCGCTGGCCTCCCGCATCTTTTCGGTCGACGGCGTGACCGGCGTCTTTTTCGGCAATGACTTTGTGACTGTGACCAAGGCGGACAGCGTTGAGTGGGACCACATCAAACCCGCCATCCTCGGCGCGGTGATGGAGCATTACCAGTCCGGCCAGCCGGTGATGGCGGACGGCTCTGCCGATCCGGCCTCGGGCCATGCCGAACATTCCGGCGAGGACGCCGAGATCGTCAACCAGATCAAGGAACTGTTGGACAGCCGCGTGCGTCCGGCGGTGGCCCAGGACGGCGGCGACATCACCTTTCATGGGTTTGACCGCGGTGTGGTCTATCTGCATATGCAGGGCGCCTGTGCGGGCTGCCCGTCTTCGACCCTGACACTGAAGATGGGCATCGAGAACCTGCTGCGCCATTATATCCCGGAAGTCACCGAGGTGCGCCCGGTTGCCGTCTGAGGCAGCCTTTCCCATTACAGGCCGCTGTTATTGCGGGGCGGTACGGCTGAAATTCAGCGCCCGCCCGCAGACGGTGGCCTATTGCCATTGCAGCGACTGCCGCCGCTGGACCGGCGGTCCTGTTGGCGCCTTCGCGGCCTTTGACGAGGCGGATCTCCTCGCTGAGCCTGGTCTGGGGCCGGCGTTTTCCAGTCACCCCCGCGTCTCACGGTGGACCTGCAAGGGCTGCGGATCACCCCTGGCGGCAGCATTCGGCTATTTGCCCGGCCAGATCTATGTACCCGTTGGCATTCTGGATCAAGCGGATGAACTGGCGCCGGACATCCATTGCCACGAGGGATCCCGCCTGCCCTGGCTGCATTTCACTGATGACCTGCCGCGTGCAGAAGGATCCGGGAGCGATGCGCTGAACAGCGCCGGCAGCAAGACATGACCATGCAAGACACCCCCGAATTCACAAATGATGGCTTTCAGCCTCTGGTTCTTGGCTTTGACACCTCGTCCGGCCATTGCGCCGCTGCGCTTTTGCGCGGGGAGGAAGTTCTGGCGTCCCGATTGGAAGAAATGACCCGCGGCCAGGCTGAGCGGCTGATGCTGCTGCTGGAGGAGGTGCTGGCCGAAGGCGGCGCCGCCTGGCAGGATATGGATGCGATTGGCGTCGGTGTCGGGCCTGGCAATTTCACCGGCATCCGCATTGCCGTCTCCGCAGCGCGCGGGCTGGCGCTGGGACTGGAAGTTCCGGCTGTCGGCGTCGACGGATTTGACGCCCGCACCGCTGAAGGCACCCTGCCCGCCGTGCCTGCCCCGCGCAATCAGGTCTATGCCGCCTTGCCGGGTGAGGCACCGCGTCTGATGCCGCGCCAGGAGGCTGAAGATGCCGCCCACGGTGCCGGGCTGGCCTTTGTGCCCGAGGCAAGCCCGGCAGGGATTGCCGAAACCATTGCACGCATTGCCGCTGTCCGGTTCCGTACCGTGACTGAGCCGCCTGCACCGCTGTACCTGCGCACTGCTGATGCGGCACCGTCCAGTGACGTTCCGCCTGCGCTGATTGATGAGTGAACCGCTGACACCGGAGAAGATGGCCGCGACCCATGCCGCGGCCTTCACCCAATCCCGCCCCTGGCGCGCTGCAGAGTTTGCCTCCCTGCTGGACAGCCCGCTGGTCTTTGCCGCCGGTGATGCACGCTGTTTTGCTCTGGTGCGGGTGATCGCCGATGAGGCGGAACTTTTGACCATTGCCACCGACCCCGCGCATCAGCGCCAGGGTTTGGCGCGAAGCTGCATGGCGGACTGGGAATCAGCCGTCCGGGAACGCGGTGCGGCCGAAATTTTTCTTGAGGTGGCCGAGGACAACGCCCCGGCGCAGGCATTGTACCGTGCTTGCGGATTCGCGGAATGCGGGCGCCGGGCGGGTTATTACCGCCGGATTGGGGCAAAGGCCGCGGATGCACTGCTAATGAGAAAAGCCTTCCGCTAGGCCAGTTGCGCGGATTTCGCACCAAATGGTCAAAAAGCGGTTGACCCTCTCCCCGCCCTGCAGGCTAAATTGCCGCACCCTTTAAGGCCTGAACGGGGCCGGGCAGCGGACCCCCCCGCTGCATCCAACAATAATGACAGTGGGAGTTAACCTGATGACCCTGATGAAATCGCTGATGGGCGCAGCCGCGTCGCTGGCCCTGACCGCAGGTGCCGCGCTGGCCGAGCCCGCGCTGATCTTCGACCTGGGCGGCAAGTTCGACAAGAGCTTCAACGAGGCCGCGCATGGCGGCGCACAGCGCTGGGCCGACGAGACCGGCGAAAGCTACCGCGAGATCGAACTGCAATCCGAAGCCCAGCGCGAGCAGGCGCTGCGCCGCTTTGCCGAAGCAGGCGCCAACCCGATTGTGATGGTCGGCTTTGCCTTTGCCGATGCCCTGGGTCAGGTCGCGGCTGACTACCCGGATACCAAGTTCACCATCATCGACATGGTGGTCGAAGGCGACAACGTGCGCTCGGTGGTGTTCAACGAGCATGAAGGCTCGTACTTGGTTGGCATGATGGCGGCGATGGCGTCGAAGTCGAACACCGTTGGCTTTATCGGCGGCATGGACATTCCGCTGATCCGCAAGTTTGCCTGCGGCTATGCCGAGGGCGTCAAGGCGGCCAACCCGGACGCCAACGTGATTTCCAACATGACCGGCACCACCCCGGCGGCCTGGAACGACCCGGTAAAAGGATCCGAGCTGACCAAGGCACAGATCAGCCAAGGCGCTGATGTGGTCTATGCCGCGGCCGGCGGCACCGGTGTCGGCGTGCTGCAGACCGCAGCTGACGAAGGCATTCTGTCGATCGGCGTGGACAGCAACCAGAACCACTTGCACCCGGGCAAGGTGCTGACCTCAATGACCAAGAAGGTCGGCAACGCGGTTTTCGAGGCGTTCTCGGATGGCGCGGACATGGAAACCGGCTTCTCGGTCATGGGCCTGGCCAATGGCGGTGTCGGCTATGCCATGGACGAGCACAACGCCTCGCTGGTGTCCGCTGACATGCAGGCAGCAGTGGACGATGCAGCCGCCAAGATCGCCTCGGGTGAGATCAAGGTGCATGACTACATGTCGGATGACAACTGCCCCGTGCTGAGCTTCTAATAGAGAAAGCCCCAGGCCATGACGGATTCACTTCACACTCTGTTTGCGGCCTGGGGCGACCCATCGCCCGAAACCCGCGCCGAAAAGACGGACGCCGCAATCGGGCCCGGATTTTATTACTCCGATCCCAACAATCCTGCCCCCATCGAAGGGCGCGACGCCTATCTGGATTACATCACGCAGTTCAGCGCGATGATGCCGGGCGCCGCGGCCAGGGTGGTTGCCATTTCGGAACACCACGGCCATGCGCGCGCCACGGTGGATTTCGAAAAAGACGGCCAGCGCATGGTGCGCGGCCAGTATTTTGCCGATCTTAAAGACGGCAAGGTGGTGCGGCTGATCGGATTTACAGGCATTGGAGAGCCCGATTGACCGCCCCCGCCATTGAACTCAAAGGTATCTCCAAAGCCTTTGGCCCGGTCCAGGCGAACAAGGACATTTCCATCAGTGTCGCCCCCGGTACAATTCACGGGATCATCGGTGAAAACGGTGCAGGCAAATCGACGCTGATGTCGATCCTCTACGGCTTTTACAAGGCCGACAAAGGCCAGGTCTGGATAAAGGGACAGCGGACCGCGATCCCCGACAGCCAGGCGGCGATTGCCGCAGGCATCGGCATGGTGTTCCAGCATTTCAAGCTGGTGGAGAATTTCACTGTGCTGGAAAACATTGTGCTAGGGGCCGAGGACAGCGGCATGCTGATGCCCTCGCTGCGCCGCGCCCGCAAGGAACTGAAGGCGCTGGAGGAGGAATACGAGCTGTTCGTGGACCCCGACGCCCGCATCGACGAGATCGGCGTCGGCATGCAGCAGCGGGTTGAGATCCTGAAGGCGCTGTACCGCAAGGCGGAAATCCTGATCCTGGACGAGCCGACCGGCGTGCTGACGCCGTCCGAGGCGGACCAGCTGTTCCGTATCCTCGACCGGCTGCGGGCAGAAGGAAAGACCATCATCCTGATCACCCACAAGCTGCGGGAGATCATGGAGTATACCGATACGGTTTCCGTGATGCGGCGCGGTGAGATGACCGCCACCGTCAAGACCGCGGAAACCAGCCCCGAACACCTGGCCGAACTGATGGTGGGCCGCAAGGTGCTGCTGCGCGTCGACAAGGTGCCGGCCCGGCCCGGCGCGCCGATCCTTGAAATTGAAAACCTGCGGGTGGTGGACGAGGTCGGCGTTGAGCGCGTCAAAGGCATCGACCTGACCGTGCGTGCAGGTGAGATTGTCGGCATCGCAGGGGTGGCCGGCAATGGACAGTCGGAGCTGCTGGAAGTCTTGGGCGGCATGCGGGCAGGCAGCGGCAGTATCAAACTGCATGGCACCTCTTTGCCGCTTGAGGGCTCGGGCGCGGACGCCAGCGCGCGGCGACTCGCCCATATCGGCCATGTCCCGGAGGACCGTCAGCGCGAGGGTCTCATCATGGATTTCCACGCCTGGGAGAATGTGGCCTTCGGCTATCATCGCGATCCGGCCTACAACAGCGGCCTGCTGATGGATAATGCCGCCCTGCGGGCGGATACCGCAGCCAAGATGGAGAAATTCGACGTGCGCCCGCCCGATCCCTGGCTGGCCGCCAAAAGCTTTTCCGGCGGCAACCAGCAGAAAATCGTGGTGGCGCGGGAGATCGAGCGCAACCCGGAGCTTTTGCTGATCGGCCAGCCGACCCGCGGCGTCGATATCGGCGCGATTGAGTTCATTCACAAACAGATCGTAGCTTTGCGCGATCAGGGCAAGGCGATCCTGCTGGTCTCGGTCGAACTGGAGGAGATCCTGTCGCTGGCGGACAGGGTTGCGGTGATGTTCGACGGCATGATCATGGGGGAGCGCCCCGCCGATCAGACCGACGAGAAAGAGCTTGGCCTGCTGATGGCCGGTGTCGCGGGGGAGGCCGCGTAGATGTTTGCAAGAAAAATGAGCAACGCAGGTCAGCACCCGGCTCTGAGGGGGCGGGAAACACCCTCCCGCGGGGAGGGCCGGGCGCTGACCGGGCTGCTTCGTACCCCGGTCAAAGATGCAAATCTGGGGGCCGCGTAAATGGATAAAATGCCGAAATGGGCAGATGTGGTTCTGATCCCGCTGATCAGCCTTTTGCTGGCCGCGATCCTGTCAGCTTTGGTGATCCTCGGGATCGGAGAAGACCCGGTGGCCGCGGTCAAGCTGATGGTTCAGGGCGCACTGGGGTCCACCTATGGCTGGGGTTACACGCTTTATTACGCCACCAATTTCATGTTCACCGGCCTGGCGGTGGCGGTGGCCGCGCACGCCGGCCTGTTCAACATCGGCGGCGAGGGCCAGGCGATGCTGGGCGGACTGGGCGTGGCTTTGGTCTGTCTGCTGATCCCCTGGCCGCATTGGTCGCTGGCGCTGATCTTTGCCGCACTGGGCGCCGGGATTTTCGGCGCCGCCTGGGCCGCGATCCCTGCTTACCTGCAGGCCAAACGCGGCAGCCATATCGTGATCACCACCATCATGTTCAACTTCATCGCCGCAGCGGTGCTGAACTATGTGCTGGTCAACGTGCTGCGCCCTGAAGGCTCGATGGATCCGGCCACTGCGCGCTTCCCCGAGGCCGTGCATCTGCCGTCCCTGCATGAGCTTCTGGCACCGATCGGCATCAGCTTTTCCAAGTCGGCCCCGGCCAATGTCAGCCTGCTGGTGGCCGTCGGCGCCTGCCTGTTTGTCTGGCTGCTGGTCTGGCGCACGCCGCTGGGCTATGAAATCCGCAGCTTGGGGAAATCGGAACCGGGCGCGCGCTATGCCGGGATTTCTCCGGTCCGGACCGTTATGATCGCCATGCTGATCTCCGGCGCGCTGGCCGGCATGATGGCGGTCAACAACGTCATGGGCGAGGCCGAGCGGCTGGTGCTGAACGCCACCGAAGGCGCCGGTTTCATCGGCATTGCGGTGGCGTTGATGGGGCGCAACCACCCGTTTGGCGTGTTTTTGGCAGCGATCCTCTTTGGTTTCCTCTATCAGGGCGGCGCGGAACTGGCACTCTGGACCTCGATCCCGCGCGAGCTGATCGTGGTGATCCAGGCCCTGGTGATCCTGTTCACCGGCGCGCTGGACAACATGGTGCGGATGCCGCTTGAGAAGATCTTCCTGGCGGTACGGAAGGGGCGGAGCTAATGGATTTCCTGACGATCATCCAACTGCTGGACTCCACCGTCCGCTTGGCCACGCCTTTGCTGCTGGCTTGCCTTGCAGGCCTGTTCTCCGAGCGCGCGGGCATCTTCGACATCGGCCTGGAAGGCAAGATGCTGATGGCTGCCTTCTTTTCCGCCACTGTCGCGGCAGTTACCGGCAATGTCTGGCTGGGGCTGCTGGCCGGTATCGGATCCTCGCTGGTGCTGGCGGGGTTGCACGGCGTCGCGTCGATCACTTTCCGCGGCAATCAGCTGATCTCCGGCGTCGCAATCAACTTCCTGGCGGCGGGCATGACCGTGCTGATTGCCCAGGACTGGTTCCAGCAGGGCGGCCGCACGCCGTCTCTGTTCAGCGGCGGGCGTTTCACCCCGATAGACCTGCCCTCTGCCGAAAACGTGTCGGGCGTGCCAGTGCTGGGCCCGATCTACTCAGAGCTGCTCTCCGGACACTCGATCCTGGTTTACATTGCCTTCCTGGCGGTGCCAGCGACTTGGTGGGTGCTCTTCCGTACCCGGTTCGGCCTGCGCCTGCGCGCGGTGGGCGAGAACCCGGCGGCGGTGGATACTGCCGGCGTCTCGGTAGTCGGCCTGCGCTACGCGGCAGTGATGATCTGCGGGCTGCTGTGCGGCATTGCCGGCGCTTATCTGGCCACCGCGCTGCAGGCAGGCTTTGTCAAGGATATGACCGCCGGGCGCGGCTTCATCGCCCTGGCGGCGCTGATCTTTGCCAAGTGGCGGCCTTGGCACGCCATGGGCGCCTGCCTGTTGTTCGGCCTGCTGCAGGCCGTCGCGCTGCGGTTCCAGAACATCGAGCTGGGGGGCATCACCATCCCGGTGCAGGCGATGGACGCCCTACCCTATGTGCTGACGGTGGTGATCCTTGCGGGTTTTGTCGGCAGGGCGATCCCGCCCCGCGCCGGCGGCGAGCCCTACGTCAAGGAGCGCTGACTCCAGCAGCAACCTTCCTGAAACGCCCGGCCTCGCGCCGGACGTTTGCTTTTCCAAACCTTCCTTCTTTTCCGGATCGAGGGCCGCCAAAGCGGGCGCGCAGATGCTCAGTCCATCCTTGACGCAAAAAAGAGAGGCACACACTGGGAGTGGCCCTCTGAGGCGCAGCCCTGCCCCGCGCCGCAAACCCAGCGATAAGTCCAGTTTGATGCGTCAAATCAGTCCTGCACGCTGCAGAGCGGCATAGATCATTGATTTTTGAACGAACTGCGGTTTAACAAGGACCATGCAGATATACCTTCCCATAGCTGAGGTCTCGGTCAATGCCTTCCTTCTCCTGGGCCTCGGGGGAATGGTCGGGGTTCTCTCGGGCATGTTCGGAGTCGGCGGCGGCTTCCTGATGACACCGCTGTTGTTTTTCATCGGCATCCCGCCGGCGGTGGCGGTGGCTACGGAAGCGAACCAGATTGTCGCCTCGTCCTTTTCCGGGGTGCTGGCGCATTTCCGAAGGCGCACCGTCGATATCAAAATGGGACTTGTGCTGCAGGCCGGCGGCCTGATGGGCGCGGCGCTTGGGGTGGTGGTGTTCAACTACCTCAAGGCGCTTGGCCAAGTCGATCTGCTGGTCAAGCTTTGCTATGTCGTCTTCCTGGGTGTGGTCGGCGGGCTGATGTTCATCGAAAGCCTGAACGCCATCCGCAAATCCAAGAAAGCGGGCGGCGCGGCACCTGCCGCCCGGCGCCAGCGCAGCTGGGTGCATGCGCTGCCGTTCAAGATGCGGTTCCGCACCTCCGGCCTTTACATTTCGGTGATCCCGCCGGTCCTGGTTGGCGTCTGCGTCGGCATCCTGGCCGCCATCATGGGGGTCGGCGGCGGTTTCATCATGGTGCCTGCAATGATCTACATCCTTGGCATGCCGACCAAAGTGGTTGTCGGCACCTCGCTGTTCCAGATCATAACGGTGACCGCCTTCACTACCATGCTGCATGCCACCACCAACTATACGGTGGACATCGTTCTGGCAGTGCTGCTGCTGGTCGGCGGCGTGATCGGCGCCCAGATCGGCACCCGCATCGGTGTCTATCTCAAGGCCGAACAGCTGCGGATCCTGCTGGCGCTGATGGTGATCATCGTCTGCGTCAAGCTGGGCCTTGAGCTGCTGCTGCAACCGGCTGAGCTGTACTCCCTCGGCGCTGCGGGAGGCCACTGATCATGCGCAAACTGCTTATGTCCGCCCTCACAGCTGCCGCCCTGGCACTGCTGCCGCAGTCAGCGGCCCAGGCCGCCAAGGAAGAAGTCGTTCTGGGCCTCAGCCAGGACCGGGTGGCGATCACCGCCACCTTCGATGGTTCGGAGATTCTGATTTTCGGCGCGGTGAAACGGGAAAGCCCGATCCCGTCGGAGGACCCGCTGGAAGTGATCGTCACTGTCTCCGGCCCGGCTCCGGCGGTGATGGTGCGCCGCAAGGAAAAGAAGCTGGGCATCTGGGTCAATGTGGACAGTGTTCTGGTGGACTCTGCCCCGGCCTTCTACGCCGTGGCCACCAGCGCCCCGTTTGACCAGGTGCTGACAGATACCGAGGACTTGCGGTTCCGGGTCTCTATCGAACGGGCCATCCGCTCGGTCGGCGCGGCAATGCACATCCGCGGCGCCCAATCCTTTGCTGACGCGGTGGTGCGCATCCGCGAGGACAACGGGCTCTACTCGCTGCGGGAAAACACTGTCGCAGTGGATGAGCAGACCCTGTTCCGCACCGCCATTGAGATGCCGGCGGATCTGACTGAAGGCGATTACCAGACCCGCATCTTTCTGACCCGCGGCGGCGAGGTTGTGTCCAGTTACGAGACCACAATCGATGTGCGCAAAGTGGGGCTGGAACGGTTCCTGTTTTCGATGTCCCGCGAGCAGCCTTTTCTCTACGGCCTGATGGCCTTGGCCATTGCGATCGCCTCCGGCTGGGGCGCC
Source organism: Leisingera aquimarina DSM 24565 (assembly GCF_000473165.1). Lineage (GTDB taxonomy): Bacteria > Pseudomonadota > Alphaproteobacteria > Rhodobacterales > Rhodobacteraceae > Leisingera > Leisingera aquimarina. The sequence goes on from NZ_KI421504.1 coordinate 71,138, forward strand.
TCTGCGGCCTTCAGCTTGCTTCGGAACCGATAAGGGGGCCGGCCCCTCTTGGCCTTACGGCCAATTCACCCCGGGGTATTTTTGACCAGAAAGAAGCCCCCTGGTCCTTTTTTTTTGCGGAAGTACTCTCGCTGAAGGCGCGCTGCGCCAGGCCCAACGGGAGCGGCGCATCTTCGAGGCCCCGGCGACGGGCGGGAGACGTCAGCCGCGGCCGATATAGGGCATCTTGGTAGCCATTACCGTCATGAACTGAACATTTGCCTCCAGCGGCAAATTTGCCATATGCAGCACTGATTTCGCTGCATCCTCCACCGAAAAGGTGTGCATCGGCTCGGCGCCGGCGTGACGCTGGCTCAGACCCTCCACCATCGGGGTGCGGGTGTTGCCGATGTCGATCTGGCCGCAGGCGATATCAAAGGGGCGGCCGTCCAGCGACAGGCTTTTAGTGAGACCGGTGATGGCCGCCTTGGTTGCCGCATAGGGTGCCGAATGGGGCCGCGGCACATGGGCAGCAATGGAGCCGTTGTTGATGATCCGGCCGCCCTGCGGCGACTGCTGCCGCATCTGGCGGAAGGCCGTGCGGGCGGTCAGGTACATGCCTGTGAGGTTCACATTGACAGAGGCAAACCAGTCTTCCAACGGGATTTCGTCGATGGTGCCCGGCGGGGTGAAGATGCCCGCGTTGTTGAACAGAACATCCAGCCGCCCCGCCGCCATGGCAAAGCTGTTCAGCGCATGGTCCACTGCTGCCGGATCGGTCACATCGGCGGGCAGCACATGGGCGGCAGCGTGGCCCTGCGCGGCCTCCTCAAGCTTGTCCGCCCGCCGCGCAACCAGACCAACCTGCCAGCCATCAGCCAGGAACAGTTCTGCCACGGCCCGGCCAATGCCGGAGCTGGCGCCCGTGATCAGGATGGAATTGCTCATGCCGGGGTCTCCTCCTGCGTTTCCAGTGTCAGCGTGGCGGCCGGCACTGCCTTCAGGTCATCCACCTGCAAGGGGCCGGAGGGTTTGGCCAAACGGTTGCGCACCACCCAGATCAGCCGCTCCTGCGCCCGGGTGATGGCAACATATGTCAGCCGCTTCCACAGCGGCTGGCCGGCCTCGACCCGGCCCATGCGGGCGGCGGCATAGATGTCGGGGGCAAACACCTGAGTGGTGTCCCATTGCGAGCCTTGCGCCTTGTGTATGGTTACCGCCGCGCCATGCAGGAAGGTGGCGCCCATGCGGGCGGCGTAGGGGATGAACGGTTCTTCCTCATCCGGTTTTTCGATTTTGACGATGGAGGCTGCAGAGACCTGCGGATCCTCGGCCCCCATCACATGCAGACGGGAGAACCCGGGTTTGCGGCCGGAGCCGAGAAAGATCACCTGGGCGCCCTTGATCAGCCCGCGGGCTTCCAGATCCAGGCGTTTCTTGCGGTGTTTCATCGGCAGTTCGATACCGTCGCAGATCAGCGGCTCACCGGCGATCAGCTCATCCTCCGGCGCGCCGTGGACGGCGCGGAATGCGTTGATCAGCCGGATCCTTGTATTGTTACGCCAGACCAGCACCGGCGAGCGGGCCATCAGGTCAACCTCCACCCGCTGGCCCCAGACAACACGGTCGTCGCGCCGGGCGGTGTCTTCTACCATCCGCTCGAAATCCTCGAACCCCAGCTGTGGGTCAGCCAGTGCATGGGCGAGGTCCAGGATCGGATTGCCGGCCTCTTGCCGGTGGATGCGGTTCAGGATCAGGCGCTGCGGCTCCGGCAGGGTGTCGAACACCATGGACCCCGACTGATTCACCGGGGCCAGCTGCGCTGGGTCGCCGAACAGCACCAGATTGGGGAAGATCTCCTTCAGGTCTTCGAACTGGCGGTCGTCCAGCATCGAGGCTTCGTCGACGAAACCGATGTCCAGCGGCTCCTCGCGGCGCTTCCAGCCGGTGATGAAGTCCGAGCCGCGCAGGCCCGCGGCGGCCAGTGCACCGGGGATCGATTTGTTTTTCTCGTAGAACGCTGCGGCGCGGGCCAGGGCTTCCTCGGTCAGCCCTTCAATCTCGGGCTTGTCCCCCTGCCCCGCCAGCCATTCGGCGATGCGTTCGTACTCCGGATCATAGACCGGCGTGTATAGAATACGGTGAATGGTGGTGGCCGGCACGCCGCGCAGGCGCAGCACACTGGCGGCCTTGTTGGTTGGCGCCAGGATCGCCAGGGTGCGGCGGTCGTCGCTCTTTTTGCGGCTTTCATAGTCGCCCGAGACAACCTCGACCCCCGCCTGTTCCAGCGCCTTGTACAGCTCGGCCAGCAGCAGCGTCTTGCCCGATCCGGCCTTGCCGATCACCGCCATCACCCCGGCGTCGCCGCGGGGCGGCTGCAACAGCCCGTCATCAAGATCCACCCCCGCCTTGCGCAGGAGCTCGGTCACGCTGTCAAAAGCGGCGGCCTGGTCGTCGGAAAACTGTACGGGCAGAGCTGTCATTGCGCGACCCTACAGCCGCGGGACCGGGTCCGCCAGAGGATCCGGCCCCGGATTCCGCCTCAATCAGCCGGTGAGAGCCATGGGCGCTGCCGCACTGGCACTGCCAAAGGAACGATCGAACCAGAGCTGCGACAATTCGGGGGCAATTCCGGCCAGGGAGGCGACGTTCAGATAGACCTCTGGTGTGTATTCCCACAGGCCGAGGCAGATTCGTTCACGGCCTTCGCCTTGGGTCCCGATGATGTCCGGGCTGAAGCCGAGGCTGCGGTAGATCCGCACCATGCGCCGGTCAAAGACCCCGGCGAAATGCTGCACGGAAAAATTGCGCATGATCTCAACCCCGCCCAGAGTCAGTGCGCCCGCCACATTGGCGCCCGCGTCGGGTGACAGGCAAAAGCGGGTGCATTCCCAGATCAGCGGGCTGCAGATCGGCACCCCGCCGGCCAGGTCAAGAAAGACGTCATTGACCATCACCGGGCCAGTGGTCGGAAGAAACCGCATCGAGCCGCCATGGCTGCCATCCGGCATTTCCCAGATCACATAGAGCGGATCCAGCTGGTCATACTGGTCGCGCTCCTCGCCATTGCGGTCCACTTGCACCTCCCAGCCCAGCCGGGCCTGGAATTGATCCGCCCGGTCGCGGAACATCGAGTGCGCAAGGTCTGCGTGGTTGTGAAGATCATGACCGTAGATATAACGAAGCATTGAATAGTCCCCTTCTGGTAGAACAGTAGGGACAGGTTACGCCTGCGAATTACAATTTCAGAGTGTATTTACCGAAGCCTTCACACTCTGCCGTTAAACTACAATAAATCCGAGTGTCATGGCCCGGGCTATGGCATGCGTCGTATTGATCGCACCAAGCTTGAACCGGGCGCTTTCAATATAGACACGCAGCGTGTGTTCCGAGATTGACAGGGTTTTTGCCACCTGTGCACGACTGTAACCGATTGCCAGCAATGTCAGCGCGTCCACTTCACGCGGCGACAGCGGCTGAGCCTGCTCCGGACTGCGGCTGGGCTCAAATTCAAGCGCTTTGCGATTAAAGTAATGCGCCATCAGGATCATATCCCGGCTGCAGCGCTCGGTGAGTTTCTCCCAAGCCTCATCGTCGCAATTGTGGCTGACGGTAAACACCGCAAATTGCCCGTTCGGCCCACGGATCGGAATAGAATAGCCTTGGTTGCCGACCCCATGCTCCAACGCGTCTTTCAGAAATTCGCGGGCCGGTTTCGGCGACCAGTCCAGCCGTTTCCAGTCAACCGGGTGGAACCGCTGATAGCAGCCGGCCACCACCGGATCGACCCGCACATAGGCCATTTCCTGGTAGCGTTCGACCCAGGTCTGCGGATAAGTGCCGAAATGGTAGTGGTCGCCGGCGCTGTCGACCCAGTGATACATGGCATGATCGACCCCGAACACACCGCACACCTGGTCAACTATCGATTGCAGCCCATCAATGGTTTTGGTGGCGTCAAGCGCCTCCAAAATGCGGTCCAGTTCTGCCTTATGTGCCATCGCCGTATACCAGTTTAGTCCAGAGCCTGCCCGATCCGGCTATTCACAACCAACAAGGCTGTCTCAGGCTTCGTTGCAAACAACTTTTGTTCTTTTGCAGTGCGGGACTCTGTGCGGTCAATGACAACCTCAGGGGTTTGGGCAGTTTACTGCAGCCAGGCACCTGATTGCGCGGGTATTGCGCCGGGAGCGCAACACTAGCAACTTAATTGCGCGACCTCCAAGCCCCGCCTCCCCGGAAATAGTGAGGGCGCAGCGGTTAACTTCCTGAAAAAGATAAAATTACAAAAAACCCGCGAAGCACAGGTGTGATTCGCGGGTGAATTTCAATCCATCTTGGACGCGCCGGCAAGTCAGCCTTTTGCGTCGAGCACATCCTGAAGGGTGCGCAGGCCGGTCTTCGGTGCCTGAACCAGCACCGACATGTTGCCGGGCAGATGCTCGTTGCGCCGCATCTTCATATGCGCCTCCGGCAGATCGTTCCAGGTAAAGACTTCGGACATGCAGGGATCCAGGCGGCGCTCGACCATCAGTTTGTTTGCAGAGGCAGCCTGCTTGAGATGGGCAAAATGCGAGCCCTGCAGACGTTTCTGATGCATCCACATGTAGCGCACGTCAAAGGTCAGATTATAGCCGGTGGTGCCAGCGCAGATCACGACCATGCCGCCCTTTTTGCAGACGAATGTCGAAACCGGGAATGTGCTCTCGCCGGGGTGCTCGAACACCATGTCGACGTTTACGCCTTTGCCGGTGATGTCCCAGATCGCTTTGCCGAATTTGCGCGCTTCCTTGAACCAGGCAGCGTATTCGGGGGTGTTCACTGTGGGCATTTGCCCCCAGCAGTTGAAGTCCTTGCGGTTCAGAACACCCTTGGCGCCCAGCCCCATGACAAAGTCGCGCTTGCTTTCGTCCGAGATCACACCGATGGCGTTGGCGCCGGCCGTGTTGATCAGCTGGATTGCATAGGACCCCAGGCCGCCAGACGCGCCCCAAACCAGCACGTTCTGGCCAGGCTTCAGGTCATGCGGCTCATGGCCGAACAGCATCCGGTAGGCGGTGGCCAGGGTCAGCGTGTAGCAGGCGCTTTCTTCCCAGGTCAGGTGCTTGGGGCGCGGCATCAGCTGCTGCGCCTGCACATTGGTGAACTGGGCAAAGGAGCCGTCCGGGGTTTCATAGCCCCAGATCCGCTGGCTGGTCGAGAACATCGGGTCGCCGCCGTTGCATTCCTCGTCGTCGCCATCGTCCTGGTTGCAGTGGATCACCACCTCGTCGCCGACTTTCCAGCGGGTGACTTTGGAGCCCACCGCCCAGACGATGCCGGCAGCATCGGAACCGGCAATGTGATACGGTGCCTTGTGGCCGTCAAAGGGCGAAATCGGTGTGCCGAGGGAGGCCCAGACGCCGTTGTAGTTGACGCCCGCCGCCATCACCAGAACCAGCACTTCGTTGCTGTCCAGTTCAGGAACGTCGACCACTTCCTGCTCCATCGCAGTGTTCGGCTCGCCGTGGCGCTCTTTGCGGATCGCCCATGCGTACATCTTTTTGGGCACATAGCCCATCGGGGGCATTTCGCCCATCTCATAGAGATCTTTCTCGGGCGCCTCGTACGACATGACGTCAGTCTGGGTATCCAATGCCATGATGGCCTCCTTTGTGTTCCGGTCTATGCCGCGATGCAGAATCGCAGCGATTACCTAGGGAATAAGATTGAGAAGGTAATATTGCAACCTCTTTTGGATCAATATTGAAACTTTATGACCCTGCAGATGCAGCATTGCCTTTGGCAGGCGCAGAAAAATCATCCCCGCCACCCGGCCGCGCACCGTCTTGGGGCATCAGATGGCGGATAGAATTGGCATAGAAGGCGAGCAGGTCGCGGCGCTCTGCAACCGGCTTGAACTGACCATTGCCCCCGCAGATAAGACCGCGCCGCACCAGTTGCCTCAGTCCTGCGTCCACCGCATATCCCAGGTTTTCCCGGGGCATGTGGACCTGGGCCAGCGGCATTGCCGCAATCAGTTCCGCCAGCCGATGCTCAACGGCGGCGCGACTGAGGGAGCCGTGCTGCTGCAGGATGGCTGCAATCAGCGGCACCGGCAACACCGGGACAATGGCGCTGATCCGTGCCATCAATTCCCGCCCCAGCAGCTTGGTCATGTCCCCTTCCCGCCCGCTACCAAACGCAGCCAGGCTGAGGGGGCGGCCAAAGTTCACCCCAGCATAACCCGAACGGTGGTAACGCCGGGTCATCCACAGCCACAACAGCCGCAGCAGCCGCAACGCCACCAGGCCTATGCGGGCCCGGAACCTGCGGTCGCCATCCTTGGCAGCAGATGTCAGGATTTTGTCTTCCAGCACCCGGTCGTAATTCAACGCCACCGGCACAAAGACCACATCGCGCCCCTGGGGGTCATAGCCTTCGACGATGTATTTCAGCAGGCCCAGCTTGGGCGCAGCAATGGCACCGTCCAGGCTGAGCCCTCCTTCGGGAAACATCGCCTGGGTGGATCCGCCGCGGGTTGCCAGGCGCACATAGGCGGCCAGCACCTTGCGGTAGAGATTATTGCGCGAACGGCGGCGGATGAAGTAAGCGCCCATCGCCCGGATCAGACGTGACAGCGGCCAGACCCGCGCCCATTCCCCAACTGCATAAGACAGCGCCGTGCGCTCCGCCGCCAGATAGGTTACAAGAACATAATCCATATTCGAGCGGTGGTTCATCACAAAGACCACCGTTGCATTGGGGTCGATGGCGCGCAATGCCGCCTCGTCCTGATGGCCCAGCCGCACCCTGTAGACCGCATTGGACAACAGCCGTGCCGCGCGGATCGCCAGGCCGAAATAGGCAAAGGCGGAAAATCCGGGTACGATCTCGCGGGCATAGCGGCGCACCTGCTCGTAGGCCACGTTTTCAGGAATACCCGCCGCCGCCGCGTGATCCGCCGCCGCCTGGGCCACCTGCGGGTCATGGATCAGCCGCTGGATCATGTCGTGGCGGCGGGCCAGCTTGAACGGTTCAATCGGCCTTTCCAGCCGCTGGTTCAACCGCGCCACCGCGCGCTCCAGACGCCGCCGGAAAAACCAACGCACCGAGGGAAACAGGAAATGCGAGGCAAAAGTCACCGCGGCAAAGCCCACGATCAGCATGAATAACCACAGCGGAATTTCCACGGTTTGCGTCATACTAGGACAGTTGCGCAGGCTGTAGGGCATTACAAGGGAATTGAAATTCGCGCGCAGGGCTTTTCGCCAGTTACCCGTGCCGCAACTTTTCCGGCTCCCGCGGATGCCTGAGCCGCACAGTCAATCGCCTGGCAAAGGCCTGGGAAGGCGTCTCGACCCAGGTGAACATACCCCAAGCCAGCAGCAGCACCCCGCCCAGTGCCCCGGCAGCGCCGGCATAATATGCGGCATCCGGCAGCCCCGGCGGCAACAGGGACAACAGCGTAATGCCGATATTATTGTGCAGCAGATAAACCGAATAGCTGACCAGCCCGATCCAGGACAAAGGCCGCCATCCCAGCAGGCGCGCCGCAGGCAGGCGCCAGGCGCAGGCGGCAACTATCAGGTAGATAAGCGTCAGAATTGCGGCCTCTCCTGCATTCTGAGCCATGCCCAGCGCCATCGCAAAACTTGCCCCCAGCAGCGCAAGCGTACGGGCGCAGGCGCCGTGGCTGTATACCCGGGCAAAAAGGACGCCAGCCGCAAACAAATGCGCGTAGCCCACAAGCAGCAGCATGTTCAATTGCAAAAGTACAAGGTCCGGAAAAATAAAGTCTGCCGCTAACAAGACAGATTGCCCGGCCAAAAGTGCCAGGGCTGCACGTTCGGCAAATCGGCAGGGTCCGAAGATTGCGAAGAAGACCGCCGCCCAGAGGTAAAACAGCACTTCACAGGTCAATGTCCAATACACGCCGTCGATATACCCATCGAAGCCGAAATAAGACCGCCAAAAGACTGGGGGGACAAAGCTTAGCGATGCTGCAAAGCCGCTGAAATCAGTCCGCACCGCCCCGCTGTATGCGCTGTCTATCAGATGCATGGCCGCGAAAGTGGATGACCGCGCACACCGCCAGGGGCGGCCACAGCCTCAGCAGCCGCTTGAGCAGAAACCCCCGCAATCCGTTTCCGGACCTGAGCGAGACGGTGATGACAAATCCGGAAATGACAAAGAACAGGTGAACGCCAAGGTTGCCGTAACCCGCCAGCGGCAGAAGGCTGTCTCCGTAGGGGTAGAACTCTGGAAAACGCTGAAAGTAGTGGAACAGAACAACAGACAGCACGGCAATGGCGCGCAGCCCGTCAAGTTCGGTCATCCTGCGGGTTTCTGCCATAACACCCTCAATGAAAATTATACTAAAATACCGCAGACCCTATGCGGGAGGCGACGCCCTCTCAATCTACCTTTTGGAGAAACTGACGCTGCTGCAGCCTATGCCGCAACGCAGCGAATTGACATGGGTTGAAAATTGCAGTTTACATCTGCGTGACGAAATAAAATTACCAGCACACCAACTCGCGAGGCCCAACATGCCGCAGATGCAAAAAGACCGCCCCTGGCTGATCCGCACCTATGCCGGCCATTCCACGGCATCGGCGTCCAACGCGCTGTACCGCGCCAACCTGGCCAAGGGGCAGACCGGTCTGTCGGTGGCCTTCGACCTGCCGACGCAGACCGGGTACGACAGCGACCACGTTCTGGCGCGCGGCGAAGTGGGCAAGGTCGGTGTGCCGGTCGGCCATCTGGGCGACATGCGGGCCTTGTTCGACGAGATCCCGCTGGAACAGATGAACACGTCGATGACCATCAATGCGACGGCGCCCTGGCTGCTGTCGCTTTACATTGCAGTGGCCGAGGAACAGGGCGCGGATGTTTCGAAACTGCAGGGCACGGTGCAAAACGACCTGATCAAGGAATACCTGAGCCGCGGCACCTATGTCTGCCCGCCCAAGCCCAGCCTGAAGATGATCGCGGATGTGGCCGAGTACTGCTACACCAACGTGCCCAAGTGGAACCCGATGAACGTGTGTTCCTACCACCTGCAGGAGGCTGGCGCGACGCCGGAGCAGGAGCTGGCCTTTGCCCTGGCAACCGCCCAGGCGGTGCTGGATGAGCTGAAGCCGCGCATCGCGCCGGAGGACTTCCCGGCGATGGTCGGGCGGATTTCCTTCTTTGTGAATGCGGGCATCCGCTTTGTCACTGAGATGTGCAAGATGCGCGCCTTTGTCGATCTGTGGGACGAGATCTGCGAGAAACGCTACGGCGTGGGTGACCCCAAATTCCGTCGCTTCCGCTATGGGGTGCAGGTGAATTCTCTGGGCTTGACCGAGCAGCAGCCGGAAAACAACGTCTATCGTATCCTGATCGAAATGCTGGCGGTGACCCTGTCGAAGAAAGCCCGCGCCCGCGCGGTGCAGCTGCCCGCCTGGAACGAGGCGCTTGGCCTGCCCCGCCCCTGGGACCAGCAGTGGTCGATGCGGATGCAGCAGATCCTGGCCTATGAAACCGATCTCTTGGAATACGGCGACCTGTTCGACGGCAATCCGGCGGTGGATGCCAAGGTTGAAGAGCTGAAGAACGGTGCGCGCGCCGAGTTGGCCAACCTGGAATCGATGGGTGGAGCGGTGGCCTCGATCGAATACATGAAGGGGCGCCTGGTCGATTCCAACGCCGAGCGACTGAACCGGATTGAAAAGAACGAGACCGTGGTGGTCGGCGTCAACAAATGGACCGAAGGTGAACCGTCGCCCCTGCAGACCGAAGATGGCGGCATCATGGTTGTTGATCCGGCAGTCGAGCAGGAGCAGATCAACCGCCTGAACGCCTGGCGCGGCGAACGCGACAACGCCGCGGTGCAGGCAGCCCTCGCGGCGCTGCGGGCTGCGGCACAAAGCGGCACCAACATCATGAAACCCTCCATTGCTGCTGCCAAGGCAGGCGTCACAACCGGCGAATGGGCCGAGGAGATGCGCAAGGTTCACGGCACCTACCGCGGCCCGACCGGCGTGTCGGCTTCGGTCTCGAACAAAACCGAAGGGTTGGACGATCTGCGCGATGCGGTGAATGCGGTCAGCGACGTGCTGGGCCGCCGGATCAAATTCGTGGTCGGCAAGCCGGGGCTGGACGGCCACTCCAACGGCGCCGAGCAGATCGCGTTCCGCGCCCGCGATTGCGGCATGGACATCACCTATGACGGCATCCGCATGACCCCGGCAGAGCTGGTGGAAGCCGCGCAAAAGGACGACGCCCATGTGGTCGGCCTGTCGATCCTGTCCGGCAGCCACCTGCCGCTGGTCGAGGAAATGATGGGCCGCATGCAAGAGGCCGGCCTTGGCCATATCCCGGTGATTGTCGGCGGGATCATCCCCGATGACGACGCGGAACGGCTGAAGTCCATGGGCGTGGCGCGCGTTTATACTCCCAAAGACTTTGAGCTCAATTCAATTATGAGCGACATTGTGAACTTGGCAAAGTCACCGGAAATTGCAGTGAATTGATCTTTCTTGGGCAATTTTCCGCGAATTACCAAAAAGATGCTGAAACGCGTCTGGCATGTGCGCCATAAAGAGTGACATACCGGAGCTTCCGGTATGTCATTTAATGTGGAGTGCAGAATGACCCTCGATCTTTCGGCAATGACCAGAAAAGAACTTCTTCAGCTGCAAAGCGATGTGGAAGAAGCGCTGCGCGCAGCAGAACTGCGCGAACGCCAGGAAGCGTTGAAAGCGGCTGAAGAAGCGGCTGCAAAATACGGCTTCTCCCTGGAAGAAATCGCCAGTGCTTCGCGCCAAGGCGTAAAGAAAAACAAAGCGGCCCCAAAATACCGCAACCCCAGCAACCATGACGAAACCTGGACCGGCCGCGGCCGCAAACCGCATTGGGTGCATGCTGCCTTGACCGCAGGTATGGATATTTCCGACCTGGAAATCTGATCCTGACGGCGGAGCAATACCATGACCATTCATATTGGTGCCGCAAAAGGCGACATTGCGGAAACTGTTTTGATGCCTGGCGACCCCTACCGGGCGAAGTGGGCCGCAGAGACATTTTTGAAAAACGCCAAACTGGTTAACGAAGTGCGCGGGATGCTGGGGTACACCGGCAGCTGGAATGGGCATCCGGTGACCATTCAAGGCAGCGGCATGGGGATGCCCTCGCTGTCGATCTACGTCAATGAACTGATCCGCGATTTTGGCGCCAAGACGCTGATCCGTATCGGCTCCTGCGGCGGCATGCAGGACAGGGTCAAGGTCCGCGACGTGATCCTGGCGATGACCGCCAGCACTGTGAACAGCCCCTCCAGCGGCATTTTCCGGGAGCTTAACTTTGCCCCCGGCGCCGATTGGGGCCTGCTGCAGGCGGCAGCGCAAGCCGCGGCGAAACGCGATGCCGCCATACATATCGGCGGCATCTACTCTTCGGACGTGTTCTATGACGAGCGCCCCGATCTGAACGAACAGATGGTGCGCCATGGCATTCTCGGCGTGGAGATGGAAGCCGCAGAGCTTTACACGCTTGCAGCCCGGCATGGCTGCCGGGCCCTGGCAGTGCTGACAGTATCTGACCATCTGGGCACCGGCGAAGCCTTGCCGTCCGATCAGCGGGAGCGCAGCTTTGGCGACATGGTGGAAATTGCGTTGGAAGCCGCATTTTCCTGACGTTGCGTAAATTCTCTAAAAAGTAAGGGCAGCGGTTTTCCACTGCCCTTTTTTATCAGTCTGGATTTTTTTCAATACGGCCAAGAGGCACTTTGAATGCATTCTCTGCCCACATGGCTTCAAGGCGTCCTTAAGGCTGAGCTCGTTTGACGCCACTGTATTCCTGCGGATCCCTGCTTTTCCAGATGTCGCGCCAAAATTGGCGCCTCCGGCGCAATTGATGCTTTCCGTTTCTGACCGCTACTGGCCATGGCTGCGGTCATAGCCATTGCGGGGCGGGCTTTGCCAGCCCTTCAGCGCGCCTTCGGCGGGTGCAAAGATCTCGATCAGCAGCGGATGGCAGGCGGCGGTATCGCTGGAATGCTCAGCCGAGCAATCGCCGCCGGGACAGGCACTAAGGGCCCCCAAAAGATCAATCTCGGCGAAGAACTCCAAATAATCTCCGGGCCGCACTGGGCTGGCCTTCATGAAATACTGGCCGGTATCACGGGTAAAGCCGGTGCACATGAAGACGTTGAGCACGTCATGCACATGCGGTTCCGCCTCCGCCAGGGAAAGGCCGAGGTGTTCCGCCAGTGCGCGCGTCAGATTCGAATGGCAGCAGTGGTGATACTGGCTGCCTGCCAGCAGATTGCCGGTGTAGGGGTCGCAGCGGGTGCCGATCACGTCATGCACCGAGCCGCCGAAATCGTCGATCCCGTACCAGCCCAGGGTATCCGAGGTAATCGTGGCCATGGGGCGCAGATGCGGGAAACTGGTCCACATCCGTTCGCCCGTGGTGACATGGGTGCCATGCAAGGCGCGGGTCTTGCCGGAATAGAACCGCTCGCTGAGATCGTTCTTGTTCCACAGGTTGAGGTCGCCGACCTGCGACCCCTCCACTGAGCTTATCCGGAAGAAATGCCCGGCCGGCACCTCAAAACAGGCGGCTTCGCGGGGCTGCGCCAGCACCTCGCCGGTTTTCACTGCGCCCAGCCGGGCCTGCTGATACAGCGCCAGATCGGGCGCAGGCAGGGTCTCGTTGGGATAGCAGACCACTGGCTGGACGGCGCGGCGGGCCTCCGCATCGGCGGGGGCTGCGGGTATGTCGGTCATGAGGCAAACCTTCCTGTCTGTTTGCCCCATCAAGACCGCATCGCTGCAGGCTTGCAAGCCCCGCAGCAACGGCCGGAACACCCGGCCGGATCACAACCGTCAGATCACCACAACATCCAGAGGCGGGAAGCCATTGAAGCCGACCGACGCGTAGGTCGATGTATAGGCGCCGCAGGAATGGATCACCACGCGGTCGCCGCCCCTTAGCCCCAGCGGCAGCTGATAGGGCTTGCGTTCATAAAGCACATCCGCGCTGTCGCAGGATGGGCCTGCCAGAATGCAGGGGCCGGTGGTCTCGTGGTCGCGGTCCGTGGTGATCCGGTACCGGATCGCCTCACCCATGGTCTCTGCCAAACCCGAGAACATGCCGATGTCGAGATAGACCCAGCGGTGCAGGTCGTCGTCGTGCTTGCGCGAGGCCAGCAGAACCTCGGCGGCAATAGCGCCCGCCTCGGCCACCAATCCGCGGCCCGGTTCGGCCATGATCTCCGGCACATCGCCAAAATGCGCTGCAACCTGCGCCATCACTGCGCGGGCGTAATCTTCGGCTGGCATCATGTCCGAGCCATAGGAGGCCGGAAAACCGCCGCCTATGTTCAGCAAGTTCAGCTTATGACCCGCCTCATGCGCCCGGCGCCAGACCTGCGCCACCTGCTCCAGGGTGCCCTCCCACATCTGCGGCTCGCGGGTTTGCGAGCCGACGTGGAACGACAGGCCATCGACCTGCAAACCGCGGGCGGCAGCATAATCCATCAGCTTCAGCGCCTTTTCCGGCGTGCAGCCGAATTTGCGGCTGAGCGGCCAATCGGCTTCGCTGGCCTCGACGATCAGCCGCAGGCAGATCTTGGCTCCTGGCGCATGCGCGGCCAGCTTGTCCAGCTCCTCACGCGCATCGGCGGCGAAGTGGGGGATGCCGATGCTGTGGGCAAAGGCGATATCGGCAGGCCGTTTGATGGTATTGCCAAAACTGATCCGGCTGGCCGCAGCGCCTGCCGCCAGGCACATTTCGATCTCCGCCCGGCTGGCCGCGTCGAAATTGGATCCTTCCTGCACCAGCCGCTCAAGTATGCCCGCTGCCGGATTGGCCTTGACCGCATAATGAATGCGCGCGCGGCCCAGCCCGCGGGCCAGTGCCTGGTACTTCGCAGTAACCGCTTCGGCGTCCACCACCAGTGTCGGCCGCTCGAACCGGCTTGAAGCGATGAAGCTCAAAGTGCGGGATACAGTTTCGCAATTACGGGCAGTCAGCCCGGCTACGTTTGCGTTCATGGTCATCTCCAAAAGACCCGGCCATATATGACCGCTCAGTTCTGTCAGAGACGTTACCGTCGCTACGTAACCGTAGGGGCGTAACCCCTTTCGCCAGAGGCGCGTGCGTTGGCGTCTTGGGCGTCCATATCGGGCATGTGCCTGAGTCGTTCAAGTGTTTTCTTTGCCGTTCCTGCAGCATACCGGCAGGCCGGTGCGCTCCCGCCTGCTTCAGGGGCTTTGCAAAGCCCCGCCGCAGTTGGGCCCGGCACCGCGCCTTGGCGCGGTGCCGGGCCCAAGGCCGCTCGGAAGGCACTGCGGCGCAGCCGGTGCGCCTGCGGGCGCGGGAGAGTTCCCCTAGGGTTTGCGCTGCGGATTGCGGCAGAAGCGCGGGACTTCCCCGCCTGGCGCAACCGCGCCGCAATAGCTGCAGAACCATTGCCCTTTGGCGCGCTGCTGGCGCCAGCGGCAATCGCGGGTCAGGCCGGTGGCGCTGCGGCGCCACAGGAAATAGCCGAACACACCGGCGAGGAGAAGCAGCAGCAATAGGGGCATGGCCCTTGTCTATGCGGCGGCGGCAGCAGGCTCAACCGCTATGGGCCTCAAGCCGCCTGATAGTATTCGATTACCCATTCGCCGGGGCCGGGCTGCTCAACCGCCGGCAGCGGGTCCGGAGAGTAATAGGCAAAAGCTTGCTCCAGCGCGTCCAGCGCGTCTTGTGCAGCCCGCTTCTTTTGCGGTTTCACGGGGGTCATCTGGTTGCCTCCATAGTCTGGCAATATCCTCCCTCGCGCAGGAGGATAGGCCCAGGCCAAACCCGCTGCAGCAGATGATTGTGCAAAGGCGCCATGCAAGCACCGCATTGCAAACCCGGCAAGCAAGTATCAGCCGGTCAGAAGCTCCCCGGCCAGCCCCAGCGCAAAACCGGCAACCGCACCCAGTGCCGGCACGTTGCTGCGACTGGAATGGGCCTTGGGCGCAATATCCTGGAACAGCAGGTAGAGGATGCCGCCAGCAGCAAAGATCATGATCACCCCCAGTGCCGTGCGGGCGTCCGCCAGCCAAAAGAGTCCAGCCAGCGCGCAGACCGGCCCAAGTGCGGCCAGACCCAGAAAAGCCAACAGCACGTGCCAGGCCGGACTGCTGCCGCGCCAGACCTCGCGGAAGGCGGCAAAGCCTTCTGGCAGGTTCTGCAGGAAGATCATCAGCGCCAGAAGTTTGGCGGTGGCGGCATCGGCGACCAGCATTGCGCCAAGCGCCATCGCCTCCGGCAGGTAGTCCAGCAGCATCGCCAGAAGCAATGCACCGCTGCCGCCATGACGCTGCAACAGCGTATCGACCGCATAAAACACCGCCCCGCCTGCAGCAAACAGGCCAACCGCCCAGGCGGGCGGCAGCACCTCGGCCGCTTCCGGCACCAGCACCAGCGCCACCGCCGAGGCCAGCGCCCCGCCGCCAAAGGCCCCGATGGTGTGCAGCACCTCATCCCGGAGCAACGGGTTGCGGATATGCTCACACCAGGCAAGGAAGCCGCCCAACGGCATCGCAAGACCGGCAAGTCCGGCTAAAAGGATGGCAAAAACATGCGGTTGCATCCCGGCAGCCTAGGGTCGGCTTTGCCGAAGCTCAACCCGTTTGCGTCAGGTGTTGATGCAGGAGGTCGCCTGTGAAGCCTGTGCCTCTGTCACGTTCGGTCCCGGCTGCACACTCCGCAACACGGTGGCTCCAGCCCCATGACCCAGGAAGTCTGTCCGCACCCGGTACTGCCCAGTGATGCCTGCCGCCTCGATACAGCCCGGTATCTTAGAGTCGGTTGCCGCCAGTTCGGCGCCGACACGGTCCTGATCCGTTGCCGTCATGCAACCCGCCAGCAGTGTCAGCGCACCTGCGGCACATCCAAGAAGTTTCATGCCTGAAATCCAATGCCTGCCAAAACCATACCCCCGGTTTCGCAGGAAACCGGGGGCGGTGCAATTTATGACGCCCTCAGGCGGCGGATCCTTGCGGATCAGCATCTTTGCGCATCAGACGCTGCGCTCGACCATCATCTGCTTGATGTGTGAAATCGCCTTGGCCGGGTTCAGACCCTTGGGGCAGGTCTTGGCGCAGTTCATGATGGTGTGGCAGCGGTAGAGCTTGAACGGATCTTCCAGCTGATCCAGACGCTCGGGCGTCGCCTCATCCCGGCTGTCGATGATCCAGCGGTAGGCGTGCAGCAGGGCTGCCGGGCCAAGGTAACGGTCGCCGTTCCACCAGTAGCTCGGGCAAGAGGTCGAGCAGCTAGCGCACATCACGCATTCATAAAGCCCATCCAGCTTCTTGCGGTCCTCAATCGACTGCTTCCACTCTTTCGCCGGGCGGTTGGTTTTGGTTTCCAGCCACGGCATGATAGAGGCATGCTGGGCATAAAAATGCGTCAGATCGGGGATCAGATCTTTGACCACCGGCATATGCGGCAGCGGGTAGATTGCCACATCCCCCTTGATCTCATCCATGCCATAGATACAGGCCAGCGTGTTGATGCCGTCGATGTTCATCGCGCAGGAGCCGCAGATCCCCTCGCGGCAGGAGCGGCGGAAGGTCAGGGTCGGGTCGATCTCGTTCTTGATCTTGATCAGCGCGTCCAGGACCATTGGGCCGCAAGCATCCATGTCCAAGAAATAGGTGTCCACCCGCGGGTTCTGCCCGTCGTCCGGGTTCCAGCGATAGATCTTGAACTTGCGCACATTGCTGGCGCCTGCCGGCTTGGGCCAGGTCTTGCCAGTGGTGATCTTAGAGTTCTTCGGGAGGCTGAATTGTACCATGATCTGTCTCCTTAGAACGTCCGCGCTTTGGGCGCGATTTTCTTGAGGCTGATGCCGCCTTCGGCTTCGGTAGAGAGCGGATCGGTGATCACCGGGCGGTAGCTGAGCTCCACCTTGGTGCCTTCCACGCGCGACACAGTGTGGACCCGCCAGTTTTCATCATCCCGGGTCGAGAAATCCTCATGCGCGTGCGCGCCTCGGCTTTCCTTGCGGGCCTCGGCGCCAACGATGGTGGCCAGCGCGCTTGGCATCAGGTTGGTCAGTTCCAGCGTTTCCATCAGGTCGGAGTTCCAGACCAGCGACCGGTCGGTCACCTGCAGATCGTCCATCTTGGCGGCAATCTTAGTCATCTTCTCGACACCTTCGGCCATGGTCTCCGCTGTGCGGAACACGGCGGCGTCGGCCTGCATGCATTTCTGCATTTCCAGCCGCAGATCCGCGGTCGGAGTGCCGCCTTTGGCATTGCGCAGGGTATCAAAGCGGTCAAATGCCTTGTCGACGGAAGCCGTGTTCAGTACCGGGTTCGCCGCCTCCGGATCCACAACCTTGCCCGCGCGGATGGCCGAGGCACGGCCAAAGACCACCAGGTCAATGAGCGAGTTGGAACCAAGCCGGTTAGCTCCATGCACCGAGGCGCAGCCTGCCTCGCCCACCGCCATCAGGCCGGGCACAACGGCGGTTGGATCTTCGGCGGATGGGTTCAGCACCTCGCCCCAATAGTTGGTCGGGATGCCGCCCATGTTGTAGTGCACAGTGGGCAGAACCGGGATCGGTTCCTTGGTGACGTCCACACCGGCAAAGATCTTGGCGCTCTCGGAAATGCCCGGCAGGCGTTCCGCCAGCGCTTCGGCCGGCAGGTGGCTGAGGTTCAGATGGATATGATCACCCTCGGCGCCAACCCCGCGGCCTTCGCGGATTTCCATGGTCATCGACCGGGAAACATAGTCGCGCGGTGCCAGGTCCTTGTACTGGGGCGCGTAACGCTCCATGAACCGTTCGCCTTCGGAGTTGGTGAGGTAGCCGCCCTCGCCCCGTGCGCCCTCAGTAATCAGGCAGCCGGAGCCGTAGATGCCGGTCGGGTGGAATTGCACAAATTCCATATCCTGCAGCGCCAGCCCTGCACGGGCCACCATGCCGCCGCCGTCGCCGGTGCAAGTATGCGCCGAGGTGGCTGAGAAATAGGCGCGGCCATAACCGCCGGTCGCCAGCACCACCATTTTGGCGTTGAAGACATGCATGGTGCCGTCATCCAGCTTCCAGCACACAACGCCCTGGCACTGCCCGTCCTCGGACATGATCAGGTCGATGGCGAAATACTCGATATAGAATTCCGCGTTGTTCTTCAGCGACTGGCCATAAAGCGTATGCAGGATCGCGTGGCCGGTCCGGTCAGCCGCCGCACAGGTGCGCTGCACCGCGGGGCCTTCGCCGAATTCGGTGGTGTGGCCGCCGAACGGGCGCTGGTAGATCTTGCCTTCCTCAGTGCGCGAGAACGGCACGCCATAGTGTTCCAGCTCGTAAACCGCCTTAGGCGCCTCACGTGCCAGGTATTCCATCGCGTCGGTGTCGCCCAGCCAGTCGGAGCCTTTGACGGTGTCATACATATGCCACTGCCAGCTGTCGGGCCCCATGTTGCCCAAGCTGGCGGCAATGCCGCCCTGCGCCGCCACAGTGTGGGAGCGGGTCGGGAACACCTTGGTCACACAGGCAGTGCGCAGCCCCTGCTCGGCCATGCCAAGCGTCGCACGGAGGCCAGCCCCGCCGGCGCCAACCACGACCACGTCATATTCATGTGTTTCGTATTCGTAAGCAGCCATTGATGGAAACCTCGGGGAGTTACAGGGCCAGGCGGATCAGCGCATAGGCACTGGTCGTGGCGACGGCATAAGACAGGCAATTGACCAGGATGATCGTCAGGCGGCCTTTGACGCCGTGAACATAGTCCTCGATCATAATCTGGGCGCCGGATTTGAAATGCATCATGCCGACCCATATGGTCAGCGCCGCCACCAGCGCCGGGAACGGGCGCGAATAATAGGCGGTGATCTCCTCATAAGATCCGCCCAGCGCGGAGCCGAAGGTGAAGACAAACAGCGGCACCAGGATCAAGAGCGCAACAGAGCTCACCTGCATCGCCCAATGATGGCCGGTTCCGGATTTTGCAGCGCCCATGCCAACGGCGCGCTTGCGGTCAGTCAGAAATCGCATCGCGTGTGTCCTTTAGCTTAGACGATAATGATAGTCAGAACGGTCAGGATCACTGATCCTGTGATCACAAACCAGCCCAGTTTCTCAGCCTGGTCCAGATCCAGCATATAGCCGTTGTCCCAGATCAGATGCCGGATACCTGCGAGCGTGTGATACCAAAGGCCCAGCGCCGACAGCACCATCACCAGATCGCCGAACCAGCTGGTCAGCACGCCATTGGCAATGGCGAAGTATTCGGGCGAGGTTGCAGCGGCCAGGAACCACCAGGCGATCAGCAGCGCCGAGACGATCAGCGCGTTGCCGGTGATCCGTGTCAGGATCGACGTCAGGGAGGTCAGCTGCGGCCGGTAGACCTGCAAATGCGGCGAAAGCGGGCGGTTGCCCCGATTGACATCGGCCATGTTGGCTCCTTTTCAGGTTGGCTGACGACGTTTTAGCCGATTTTTACGGCGTGTCACCCGAAGGAAGTGTTAAAAAACACGGGAAATTGCTCTGTTGGCGCTAAAAGGCCACGACTTGTGATCACAGCAAATAATTAGTGATCACAAATTTACAAACTGGAAAATTTTTGCAGAATCACAAGGCAATCTGCAAATCACTGCAAAGCCTGCGCCGTCTTGTCTGCCCAGCGCGGCAACGCAGCTGTCTGTCTTGCAACCTCCCGAACCAGCTTCTTGCGGATCCGCGCAGGGTAGTCGTCAAAGCTGGCGGCGGTGACCACAAAAGCGCCCTCGCCGCGGATCACATTTTCAAAGAAATAGGCTGTCAGATCCGGTTCGCTCTGCTCAATGGCAATGGCGTTCACGGTTACCCCAAGGGCAGACAGCGCCCCATGCGCCTCGCGCGGCTCAACGCCTTCGTTGGAAAATCCGTCGCCGGAAATGTCGATCACCCTGCGCTTGCAATCCGGCACTGCAGAGAATTGATCCAGCGCCAGGAACAGCGCCTCTCCCACCGCAGTGGAATAATTGCGCCAGGGCCGCGGCGCCTGTTCGATCCGCCGGGCCAATGCCTCGACATCGGCAAAACTGCGGACAGGCACCCAAGGCAGCGTCACCTCCTGCCGTGACTCGCCGGACCATTGCACCAGCAGCACCTGCGCCCGCGCCTTGACCAGCGCCTCAGAAACGACACCGTCGCGCAACCCCGCCGCCAGCCCGTCCATCTGAATGCGGTATTCCTCGGCATCGACTGACCCGGACACATCCACCGCCAGCACCAGCGCCAGATCACAGGCCGCTGCCCGGAGCGGCCAGAGGGAGAGCGTCGAGAAAACCAGAAGCTGCAAAACCCGCATACTGCCAGCTTAAGCAGCAATCGCGCTAAGGGTCATCACAATTCTGCCAGCTTCCCCTGTTCATCTGGCTGAAAATATCCTGGGAGTGAGCAGGCAAGGCCTGCGAGGGGGCAAAGCCCCCTCAGATCACTTCGGCATCAAAGCCCAGTAATCCAGATCCAGCAGCACGTCCGGCAGGTATTTGCCGTCTTCGCCCTTCAGCTCAAACGGCGCGCCGCCCTTGGTGGCCACCAGCCGCAGCCGGACGGCGCCGACGCCTGGCGCAGACGTTTCCGCCTTATCCAGAACCTCCGACCAGGCCCGCACAGTCAGACCCGACAGGCAGGGATTGGCATGCGCACCGCCATTCAGGCCGACGATCATCTGCGCATTGGCAAGCCCATTGAACGACAGCGTCCGCGCCATCGAGATCACATGGCCGCCATAGATCAGCCTGGTGCCATCCGGGCGCGCAGTGTTGTCGAAATGCACCTTGGCGGTGTTCTGCCACAGCCGGGTTGCCATCATGTGCTCGGCTTCTTCGATGGTGACACCATCCACATGGTCGATGGTTTCGCCCACCGCATAGTCGTCCCAGCGGTGCGGCTCGCCGGCCAGGGTGAAATCATAAGTGCTGAAATCCAGCCCCGCCGGGATCACCAGCTGGTCTGCCGGAATCACCTTGTTCAATTCCGGAATAACCGTTTCCGGCGCCGGGGCATCCGGGTCGCCTTTGCGCACCATCACCCAGCGCACATACTCCATCACGCAGTCGTCGCGCTGGTTCAACCCGCGGGTGCGCACATAGACCACGCCGGACTTGCCGTTGGAGTTCTGCTTGAGGCCGATCACCTCGGATTCCGATCGCAGCGTGTCGCCGGGATAGACCGGCAGCAGCCAGCGCCCCTCGGCATAGCCGAGGTTCGCCAGCGCATTGAGGGAGATGTCCGGCACCGTCTTGCCGAACACCACATGGAAGGCCGCCAGATCATCCAGCGGCGCCGATGGCAGACCAGAGGCCCGGGCAAATTCATCCGAAGAATACAGCGCATGGCGCGCCGGGTAGAGCGCATGATACAGCGCCCGTTCCCCGCCCGACACCGTGCGCGGCACCGCGTGGCGGATTACTTCACCAACGGTATAGTCTTCAAAAAAACGTCCCGGATTGGTTTTGGCCGGACTGATCTTGGCCATCAGTGTTCTCCCAGTTTGGTCTCAGGGGTGTAGGTTCCGTCCGCCTCCTTCACTACCGCCTGGCCGCAGCGCATGATCCCCTTCACGGGATCGAAGGTCTGGGTCGGGCTGCCGTGCAGCTCCCAGCCCTTGTTCAGCGCATCGGTCACCTTGTGGCAGAAGGCAGAGGTGTCGTCCTCGGACAAAAATCGGTAGAGTTTCATGGTATCTTATCCTGCTGAGGGCCTACCCAGGAAAGGGCGAAGGCCCGACCACCCCGTGGACGTAGCCGATCACCCCCATCAGAACAATCGAGGCCGCAAAGAACATCCCGTCTTTGGCGATGGAGCCTTTGGGGCCCGGCTGCCAGTCCGGCTCAGACCGGTTGATCACGATGACCTCAGCCACGGCCCAGGCCAGCAGGCTGCCGAACAGGATGATCGACGCCAGGTCGCCATTGACCAGCAGATGCGCCGCGGCCCAGAGCTTAAAGCCCGCCAGCATCGGGTGGCGCATGCCGTTCAGCAGCGCGCCTTTCTTTGGCGCCGGGCTCATCATCCAGATGGCGATCAGCACCAGCAGGTTGTTGATATGCACCATAAAGGACGGCGGCGCCCAGACGTGGATGAATTCCATGCTGCGGTAGCCCAGTACCATCAGCACCACGCCGGCAACCAGCACCAAAGCCACCATACCGCGGCCGCCATTGCCCATGGACGCGCGCGCCTCCGGTGCCAGCCGTTTGAACAGGTGGCCGCCCCACCACGACAGGATGCCTAGGATCAATAGCGCCATATCAGTCTCCCTCTGCTGCTGACTGGGTCAACAGCTAGGCTGAAAGCGCGGCGATTGCATCCGCTTTTGCCAGGATTTCACGCGCCGTCACCACATGCAGGTTCTCGACTATCCTGCCGTCGACCACGGCTACACCCTGGCCTGCGGCCTGCGCCTCATCAAAAGCGGCAATCTGGCGGCGGGCAGTCTCAGCCTCGCGCTCCGTCGGGGCAAAGGCGGCATTGGCCGTCTCCACCTGCGCCGGGTGGATCAGAGTCTTGCCGTCAAAGCCCATGTCCCGGCCTTGGGCACATTCCGCCGACAGTCCCTCGACATCCTTGAAAGCGTTATAAACACCATCGACGATCACCAGCCCCTCGGCCTTGGCGGCCAGCAGGCACAGGCCCAGCCCCGCCATCATCGGCATCCGGTCCGGGCGATAGCGGGTCTGCAGTTCCTTGGCCAGGTCATTGGTGCCCATCACCATGCCCTGCAGCTGAGGGTGGGCGGCAATCGCGGCGGCATTCAGAATGCCACGCGGGGTTTCCATCATCGCCCACAGCGGAATGTCTTTGGTGATCTCTGCAAGCGCGTCCAAATCCGCCGGCGCATTCACCTTGGGCAGCAGAATCGCGTCGCAATCCATCTCTGCCGCCGCTTTCGCATCCTCACGCCCCCACGGCGTATCCAGCCCGTTGATCCGCACGATCTTCATCCGGGCGCCATAGCCGCCCGTCTCCAGCGCCTGGGTCAAGGTCGCGCGGGCATTGGGTTTTTCGTCCACCGACACCGCGTCTTCCAGATCAAAGATCACCGCGTCCACCGGCAGGGTTTTGGCCTTCTCCAGCGCGCGTGCGTTGGAGCCGGGAATATACAAAACCGAACGGTAAGGGCGCGCACGCGGGTCCATAGAGCCTCTCCAAAAGTTATTTTGTTGCGTAAAGCGGTACAGATTCGACTGTATACTTTCAAGTACAATTCCGCCGCAGCGCAGCGTAACCCTCCCCGCAAACGCAGCAAGATATTGACAAAGTTAGTGAACTTTCAGCGCCCTCTGGGTTAACCAGTTATCAGCACCTGATTGCCAAACTGATAGACACCAAGGCACAGGACCCCTGCCGCCGCCCCAGGCCGCACCTGATGCCCGCAGGCATGGGGCCTGCATTTCGAATTGCGTTACACACCGGCCCGCACAGGGATACCGGGAGCTGCCGTCAGGCACCCGGCTCTGTCCGGCCGTTCCGGAAAGGGTAAAACGAGATGAAAATAACATACCGGGCACTGCCGACAGCCCTCACCGTGCTGACCCTGGCTGCTGCGCCTGCCGCCGCGCAAAGCCGCAACTGCGCACCGCGCGACACAGTGATCAAACGGCTGGCAGAAAAATACGGCGAAAGCCGTCAAAGCATCGGCATGGGCCAGAAGGGTATGGTGATGGAAACCTTTGCCTCCGAAAACACCGGCAGTTGGACCATCACCGTGACCACGCCCAACGGCATGACCTGCCTGGTGGCGTCAGGCCAGTCTTATGAAGTGCTCGCAGAAGCACTGCCAAACACCGACAGCGATGCCTGAGCAGCAGTTATTGAGGCAGGTTTCCAGGCAGCAGGTTGAGCGGCCGGGGACGCCGCGCGGGCTGGCCCTCATGAGCAGTATTCAGGTCAGCCCGTCCCAGATCAGCTTGGCTCCGGTCACACTCAGCAGCACATAGGTCAGCGCAAAGAACCCGCGCTCCGGGATGCTGTGATGCAGCTTCACCCCCAGCCAGGCACCAAGCAGCGCAAAGGGTGCCAGCATCAGATCCAGCCGCAGCGTCTCCCAAGTGAACAGCCCCAGCCAGGCATAGGGCACCGCCTTGGCGATATTGACCGCCCAGAAGATCAGCACGGTGCTGGCCTGATATTCGGTTTTCCGCAACTTCAGGCTGAGAAGATAAACCGCGGCCGGCGGCCCGCCCGCATGGCTGACAAAACTGGTGAACCCGACAGCCACCCCGGCAAGCAGTCCGGTGCGGTCAGAAAGCTGCGCGGCAGACAGGCTGCCAAATCCAAGCCGCCCGCGCAGCTGCCACAGCACAAACCCGATTGAGACCGCACCGATCAGAACCCGCATCGCATCGTCATTCACCGCCGAGTACAGCCAGGCGCCCAGCCCGACACCCGGCAGCCCGCCCGCGATCAGCAACAGCGAGGCGCGCAGATTCCAGCGGCCCCAATAGGGTTTCAGATTGGCCAGATCGATCAGCATCAACAGCGGCAGCATCAGCGCCAAGGCCGCGCCCGGCTCAATCACCAGCGCCAGAATCGACGCCGAAGCAAAGGCCGCGCCGGACCCGAAACCGCTCTTGGACACGCCCGCAAAAACGACTGCCGGGATGGCAAAAACGAAAAACATAGCGTCAAATGCCATCATTGCCCGCCCTCGAAAGCCCTGAATTACACGCCCTTTAGCGATACCAGCGCAGCATACACAAGTATACCGAACCCTTTGCCGCAGCGCGGAACCCTTGCACGGCGGGCCGTTACGCCGTAGGCATCAGGAAATTTCAACCGGACCGGAGACATTCCCAATGGCACGACCCAAAATCGCCCTCATCGGCGCAGGTCAGATCGGCGGCACCCTCGCACATCTCGCAGCCCTCAAGGAACTCGGCGACGTCGTGCTCTTTGACATCGCCGAAGGCACCCCCGAAGGCAAGGCGCTGGACATCGCACAATCCGGTCCTTCCGAAGGCTTTGACGCCTCCCTCAAGGGCACCCAGTCTTACGAGGATATCGCAGGCGCCGACGTCTGTATCGTGACCGCCGGCGTGCCGCGCAAGCCGGGCATGAGCCGCGACGACCTGCTGGGCATCAACCTGAAGGTGATGAAGTCCGTTGGCGAAGGCATCCGCGACCACGCACCGGACGCATTTGTGATCTGCATCACCAACCCGCTGGACGCGATGGTTTGGGCTTTGCGCGAATTCTCGGGCCTGCCCCACGCCAAGGTCTGCGGCATGGCCGGCGTTCTGGACTCGGCCCGCTTCCGCCACTTCCTGGCCGAAGAATTCAACGTCTCCATGAAAGACGTCACCGCATTCGTGCTGGGCGGCCATGGCGACACCATGGTGCCGTCGGTGCGTTACTCCACCGTGGCCGGCATTCCGCTGCCTGATCTGGTCAAAATGGGCTGGACCACCCAGGAGCGCCTGGACGCCATTCTGCAGCGCACCCGTGACGGCGGCGCCGAAATCGTCGGCCTGCTGAAAACCGGCTCTGCCTTTTATGCGCCGGCAACCAGCGCCATCGAAATGGCCGAAGCCTATCTGAAAGATCAGAAGCGCGTGCTGCCCTGTGCAGCCTATTGCGACGGCGAGATCGGCGTGAAGGGCATGTATGTTGGTGTCCCCACCGTCATCGGCGCCGGCGGCATCGAGAAAGTTGTGAACATTCAGTTGAACGAGGAAGAACAGACCATGTTCGACAACTCGGTCAATGCCGTGAAAGGCCTGGTCGAGGCTTGCAAAGGTATCGACGGCTCGCTGGCCTGAGCCAAAAAGCCTTGCACAAATCAGGGGGTCCGCTTCGGCGGGCCCTTTTCTTTTGCCGCAGCGTTCCCGGTGCGGCGATTGACGCTTTTGAACTATGAAGCGGCGGTAGCAACGGGTGACTGCTACCTTCGAATCACTGCCGTTAAGCTTCCCATAATTTGTGATCACACCCTCAAAAACCGTGATCACAAATCTCGAAAATCTTCACCATTTCCCCGTCCCCTGTCAAAAAAGCCTTTAACACTTGGCTTTAAGACGGCCTATTGAAGCCAGACAATTGCAGCCAGACGGGACAGTTTCAGATGAACATCCACGAATATCAGGCAAAGGCCCTCCTTCGCAGCTACGGTGCCCCGGTGTCCGACGGCAAGGTGGTGCTGAAAGCCGAGGACGCCAAAACCGCCGCCGGTGAACTGGACGGCCCGCTGTGGGTGGTCAAGGCACAGATCCACGCAGGCGGCCGCGGCAAGGGTTCCTTCAAGGAAGCCGATGCCGGCGAAAAAGGCGGCGTGCGCCTGACCAAATCGGTGGAGGAAGCTGCCGAGGAAGCCAAGAAGATGCTGGGCCGTACACTGGTCACCCATCAGACCGGCCCGGCGGGCAAGCAGGTGAACCGCATCTACATCGAAGCGGGCTCTGGCATTCAGACCGAGCTGTATCTGGCGCTGCTGGTCGACCGCCAGACCTCGCGGATTTCCTTTGTCTGCTCAACCGAGGGCGGCATGGACATCGAGGAAGTGGCAGCTGCCACCCCGGAAAAAATCCTGTCCTTCTCCGTCGACCCGGCCACCGGCTACCAAGCCTACCATGGCCGCCGCATCGCCTTCTCGCTCGGCCTGGAAGGCGCGCAGGTCAAACAATGCGTCAAACTGATGGGCCAGCTCTACCAAGCCTTCGTCGACAAGGACATGGAGATGCTGGAGATCAATCCGCTGATCGTCGGCGACGACGGCGCGCTCAAGGTGCTGGACGCCAAGGTCGGCTTTGACGGTAACGCGGTCTACCGCCACGCCGACGTGGCCGAGCTGCGCGACACCACCGAGGAAGACCCGAAAGAGCTGGAAGCCTCGAAATACGACCTGAACTATATCGCGCTGGATGGCGAGATCGGCTGCATGGTGAACGGCGCCGGCCTGGCGATGGCCACCATGGACATCATCAAACTGTACGGGGCCGAGCCTGCCAACTTCCTCGACGTGGGCGGCGGTGCAACCAAGGAGAAGGTCACTGAGGCGTTCAAGATCATCACCTCGGACCCGCAGGTCAAAGGCATCCTGGTCAACATCTTCGGCGGCATCATGCGCTGCGACGTCATCGCCGAGGGCGTGGTTGCCGCGGTCAAGGAAGTCGGCCTGAAGGTGCCGCTGGTGGTCCGCCTTGAGGGCACCAACGTCGAGAAAGGCAAGGAGATCATCAACACCTCCGGCCTCGACGTGATCGCCGCCGACAACCTGAAAGACGGCGCCGAGAAAATCGTAAAGGCCGTGAAGGGCTGATCACCATGCGATTCAGCGTCCTTCCAGCAGCTTACCTTACTTTAATGGGCGCGGCCTGTTCCAGCGGTTACTCCGCTGGAACCATTCAGCAAGCCCCGTCATCAGCAGACGGCTTCAGTTATGAACAGCCCAGCGCTGTTCAGGATGCAGGAGGGAGGTACGACCCCGCGACTGACACCTTTGTCCCCGCTTCCCACGCCAGTGGCGGCCACAAGGTGTTGAACTCCACAGCAAGCCCAACAGATCTGAGTGACTCAGTTGCCTCGGCAAGTGCAACTGCACCAGCAGCACAGGGCCAAACCGTTGCGTTTTCTTCCCCATCGGTTAGCCCGGCAGGAGAAGTGCCATTACTGGTGCAAACCTGTGTGCAATCCGTTTCCGGAGCTTTCGGAACTGCTGATAAGCTGGCGCAGCAGGGATACAAGCTGCAACGCGCTTCAGAGTCCCGCCGCAATTTTCATCGGAAATTCCCAATTTCCACTGTTGCGGCTCTAAACGGCTCGTACCGGTCCTCGGGCTTGGAACTGCGAGCAAATCCGCGGCGGTCCGAGAACTATTGCTCCGTCAAAATCACAAGCAATGAAAGCCCTGGCAACGTGACTGCCGCTTTGCGCAGCACTCTTGTAAACGCAGGTTTTCGCGAGATTGGCGGTGGAACGTGGAGCAACGGCAGCAGGCAATTCAAGGTATCCCAGTTTCTGTCCGGCTCCAGAGTCGCCTGGACCACCTCGATCAACATCACTGAGGCTAGGTAGCGTAATTTTGCACCCCTCGGATCATGTCACTCTAGGAGCCTTTCAAATGCAACGACCAACTGGCGGAAACAACACGATCATTGGGGAGCAGCAAGCTGTTCCAATGGCTGTTTCCCCCACTGTGCAAAGCCAAGCCTCGTGAAAGCCGCCGTCTACCTCATAGGCTTGCAGCAGGCCACAGGCCGGGCCGAGCTGATGCAGCGGGAGCTGGATCAGGCCGGGCTGTCTGCTGTGCGCATCGATGCGGTGGACAGTACCCAGGTCAGCCGCGAGGAAATGCTGAACCAGTGCGCACCTGAAGGTAACTGGGGTTATTTCCAGACCAAGGACATGGCCTGCACCCTCAGCCACGCTAGGGCCTGGCAGGCGCTTCTGGATTCAGATGCCGATGTGGCGCTGATCCTGGAGGATGACGTGTTTCTGTCGCCCGACACCGGCGCCTGGCTGAACGACCTGTCGTGGTGGCCGCAGGATGCCGGCATCGTCAAATTCGAACGCTGGCGGGCCAAAAAGCTGCAGGTCGCTCTTGGCAAGGATGGCTTTACCCATATGGGCCGCGAGGTGCGTCAGATGCTGTCCCGCCACGCGGGCGGTGCAGCCTATGTGATCTCCCGCCGGGCGGCACAGCACCTCTTGGACAGCCGTCCGTTTGAAATCACCCTGGACAACCTCCTGTTCAACTTTGACGCCTCGCTGCCCGCGCGTGCCGTCAAGGTCTATCAGGTCCAGCCCGCATTGGCCGAACAGGGCAATGAGGCCCCTGGCGAACACGCCATCGGCCCGGCGCGCCACCGCCCCAAGGGCTGGCCGCTGATCCGCCAGAAACTCCGGCGCGGGATCTATGAATTCCGCGGCGGTTTCAGAGTATTTCCCAGTGTGGTCCTGGGGCGGGCCACCCTCGAAAAAATCCGCTTCGACGGCCGATCCCTGGCCAATTCGCAGACCCAACACACACATACCGCTTGAAGGAACCGACAACATGGCAGTCCTCATCGACGAAAACACCAAAGTTATCTGTCAGGGCTTCACCGGCTCGCAGGGCACTTTTCACTCTGAACAGGCCATCGCCTATGGCACCAAAATGGTCGGCGGCGTCACCCCCGGCAAAGGCGGCATGGAGCATCTGGGCCTGCCGGTCTTCAACTCCGTGCATGAAGCCAAGCATGTGACCGAAGCCAATGCCTCGGTGATCTACGTGCCGCCGCCCTTTGCCGCCGATTCCATCCTCGAAGCGATCGACGCCGAAATGGAAGTGATCGTCTGCATCACCGAAGGCATCCCGGTGCTCGACATGATGAAGGTGAAGCGGGCGCTGGAGACCTCCAAGTCGCGCCTGATCGGCCCCAACTGCCCCGGCGTGATCACCCCCGACGCCTGCAAGATCGGCATCATGCCCGGCCATATCCACCGCCGCGGCTCGGTTGGCGTTGTGTCGCGCTCCGGCACCCTGACCTATGAGGCGGTGAAACAGACCACCGACGTGGGCCTCGGCCAGTCGACCTGCGTGGGCATCGGCGGCGACCCGATCAAAGGCACCGAGCATATCGACGTGCTGGAATGGTTCCTGGCGGATGACGAGACCGAAAGCATCATCATGATCGGCGAAATCGGCGGCTCCGCCGAAGAAGAAGCCGCCCAGTTCCTGGCCGATGAAGCCAAGAAGGGCCGCAAGAAGCCGGTTGCAGGCTTCATCGCAGGCCGCACCGCCCCTCCGGGCCGCCGCATGGGCCACGCGGGCGCGATTGTCGCCGGCGGCAAAGGCGGCGCCGAGGACAAGATCGAAGCGATGAAAGCCGCAGGCATCGTGGTCGCCGAAAGCCCGGCCGGCCTGGGCGAAGCGGTGCTGAAAGCGATCGGCAAGTAAGATGGCTCCCGCAGTGCGTCACGGCAGTGTCCAGCGCCCGTCCCGGCGGGGAGGGTGCGAAGCGCCCGCCCCGTGGGGGGCAGGATGGGCGCTGCCCGGCGCGCTGCGCCGGGCAAAGCGCGTACCAGAGATGAAGGTGATTAAGCTTCTGCGCACGGCAATCACTGCAAGCGTATCTCTTACATTTTTCGGAACGGCATCAGTATCGGCCTTCGACTTGCCTTCTGTGGAAACCGTTGTTGCGTTCTGCTCACAACCGTCCCCCGGCCCCAAGGGTTCACGATCTGCTTTTGAAAGGCGTGGCTGGACGCTTGCTTCTGAAGAACAAGCATTTGAGTTGCGGGAATGGAGAGCTGCCTACGCGACAATTTCCAGCTGGCAAAAAGGAACCTTGCCTTACATGGCCCAAGCGATGGCCCGCCTTCGCTCGAACGAAGCTGGCCTTCAAGACTTCGGCACACTCACAGATGCTGAACTGTTTAAAGTCGTTCTTGATAGGGACACCGCCTCCGATGAGCCGCGGAGGTTTCCGACAATTTCACCTGTCTCGGTTACACTAAACACCCCTGAATCTGCATCAGCACGACTGCTCATCTCGTTCTCAGAAAACGGCAGAAGCGGCTGGAAACAAACCTGCTCACTGTATTCACTTGATGGCAGCAAAGCAGCCCGTACATTGGCGGCCGCCTTCAAAGATAGCTTGCCCACCGAATTTGATCGCGTTGCAAGCGGGAAGTTCGAACTTCCGCCCGTGAGTGACGATCCGACAGCGGTGTCACCGAAAGGCAGGTTCTTTCTCACGGATGCAGCCGCGATTGAGAATTCCTTGAACATTTCATTAGACGCTCACGCCATGATCGAAATTTCATTGTCTATTGCTCCCCCCGCAGAAATCACAGCCGATGAGGCAAACCAATGACCGACCAATCGCCCAACGACCTCTTCCACGCCTCCTCTTTCATGCAGGGGCACAATGCGGAGTATCTGGAGCAGCTTTATGCCCAATACGCCAATGACCCGAACGCGGTGGACGCCGCCTGGGCTGAGTTCTTCCGCCAGATGGGCGACGCCGAACTCGACGTGAAGGCCGAAGCCAAGGGCCCCTCCTGGGCGCGCAGCGACTGGCCGCCGGCGCTGGATGACGACCTCACCGGCGCGCTGACCGGCGAATGGCCCGCCCCGGCCGAGACCAAGGGCGCAGGCAAGAAGATCAGGGACAAAGCCTCCGCCAAAGGCGTCGAGGTCACCGACGATCAGGTGCAGCGGGCAGTGCTGGACTCGATCCGGGCGCTGATGCTGATCCGCGCCTACCGGATCCGCGGCCATCTGGCAGCGGACCTGGATCCGCTGGGCATGCGTGCCGCCTCTGCCCACCCGGAGCTGGACCCGAAATCCTATGGCTTCACCGATGGCGACTTGGACCGTCCGATCTTTATCGACAATGTGCTGGGCCTGCAGGTCGCCACCATGCGCCAGATCGTCGACATCGTGAAGCGCACCTACTGCGGCACCTTTGCACTGCAGTACATGCATATTTCCAACCCCGAAGAATCCGCCTGGCTGAAGGAGCGGATTGAGGGGTACAACAAGGAAATCACCTTTACCCGCGAAGGCCGTAAGGCGATCCTCAACAAGATGGTCGAGGCGGAAGGGTTCGAGAAATTCCTGCACGTCAAATACACCGGCACCAAGCGGTTCGGCCTGGACGGCGGTGAAAGCCTGATTCCGGCAATGGAGCAGATCATCAAGCGCGGCGGCGCGTTAGGGGTGCGCGACATCGTGATCGGCATGCCGCACCGCGGCCGTCTGTCGGTGCTGGCCAATGTGATGCAGAAACCCTACCGCGCCATTTTCAACGAATTCCAAGGCGGCAGCTTCAAGCCCGAGGATGTGGACGGCTCCGGTGACGTGAAATACCACCTTGGTGCCTCGTCCGACCGTTCATTCGACGGCAACAACGTGCATCTTTCGCTGACCGCCAACCCCTCGCACCTGGAGGCGGTGAACCCGGTGGTGCTGGGCAAGGTCCGCGCCAAGCAGGACCAGCTGGGCGATACCGACCGCAGCCAGGTGCTGCCGATCCTGCTGCACGGCGACGCCGCTTTTGCCGGACAGGGCGTGGTGGCGGAATGCTTTGCGCTGTCGGGCCTGCGCGGCCACAAGGCCGGCGGCACCATGCATATCGTGGTGAACAACCAGATCGGCTTCACCACCGCACCGCATTTCTCGCGTTCCTCGCCCTACCCCACCGACAACGCGCTGGTGGTTGAGGCGCCGATCTTCCACGTCAATGGCGACGACCCCGAGGCCGTGGTACATGCTGCCCGCGTCGCCACCGAGTTCCGCCAGAAGTTCCACAAGGACGTGGTGCTCGACATTTTCTGCTACCGCCGGTTCGGTCACAACGAAGGCGACGAGCCGATGTTCACCAACCCGTTGATGTACAAGAAGATCAAGGGCCACAAGACGACGCTGACGCTTTATACCGACCGGCTGGTCAAGGATGGTCTGATCCCCGAGGGCGAGATCGAGGACATGAAGGCCGCCTTCCAGGCGCATCTCAACGAGGAGTTTGAGACGGGCAAGAATTACAAGCCCAACAAGGCCGACTGGCTGGACGGGCGCTGGTCGCATCTGGATAAGAAAGACGCCGACTACCAGCGCGGCCGCACCGCGATCGCACCGGAAACCCTGGCTGAAATCGGCGCCTCGCTTAGCCGGGTGCCCGACGGTTTTCCGATGCACCGCACCGTGGGCCGCTTCCTGGATGCCCGAGGCAAGATGTTTGAGACCGGCCAGGGCTTTGACTGGGCGACGGGCGAGGCGATGGCCTTTGGCTCGCTGCTGCTGGAAGGCTATCCGGTGCGCCTTGCCGGACAGGACGCCACCCGCGGCACCTTCTCGCAGCGCCATTCCGGCATCGTCAATCAAGAGACCGAGGAGCGTTACTATCCGCTCAACAACATCCGCGCGGGCCAGTCGCATTACGACGTGATCGACTCGGCGCTGTCGGAATATGCGGTGCTGGGGTTTGAGTACGGCTACTCGCTGGCTGAACCCAACGCGCTGACACTGTGGGAAGCCCAGTTCGGCGATTTCGCCAACGGTGCCCAAATCATGTTCGACCAGTTCATCTCCTCGGGCGAGTCGAAATGGCTGCGGATGTCCGGCCTTGTGTGCCTGCTGCCGCACGGGTTCGAGGGCCAGGGACCTGAGCACTCCTCCGCCCGTCTGGAACGCTTCCTGCAGATGTGCGGCCAGGATAACTGGATCGTGGCCAACTGCACCACGCCGGCGAACTACTTCCACATTCTGCGCCGCCAGCTGCACCGCACCTTCCGCAAGCCGCTGATCATGATGACCCCGAAGTCGCTGCTGCGCCACAAGCTGGCGGTCAGCAAGGCGGAAGAGTTCACCACCGGCTCCAGCTTCCACCGGGTGCTGTGGGACGACGCCCAGCACGGCAACTCCGACACCCGGCTGGTGCCGGACGACAAGATCAAGCGCGTCGTCATGTGCTCGGGCAAGGTCTATTACGACCTCTTGGAAGAACGCGACGCCCGCGGCATCGATGATATCTACCTGATGCGGGTCGAACAGTTCTACCCGTTCCCGGCGATCTCGATGGTGAAGGAGCTGGAACGCTTCAAGCAGGCGGAAATGGTCTGGTGCCAGGAAGAGCCCAAGAACCAGGGCGCCTGGACCTTTATCGAGCCCAACATCGAATGGGTGCTGACCCGCATCAAGGCCAAGCACACCCGGCCCGTCTATGCCGGCCGCGCCACCTCGGCCTCTCCTGCAACCGGCCTGGCCAGCCAGCACAAAGCCCAACAAGCAGCCCTCGTGAACGAAGCGCTGAGCATCTGAGGATAAAGAGACATGACAACCGAAGTCCGCGTACCCACCCTGGGCGAATCCGTGACCGAGGCCACCGTGGCCACCTGGTTCAAGAAGCCCGGCGACGCCGTCAATGCCGATGAAATGCTCTGCGAGCTGGAAACCGACAAGGTGACAGTCGAAGTGCCCTCGCCGGCCGCAGGCACCCTCGGTGAGATCGTCGCCGCGGAAGGCGAAACTGTCGGCGTCGATGCGCTGCTGGCCACGCTGTCCGAAGCCAACGGCACTGCCGCGGCCCCTGCCGCTGCTCCGGCAGCACCGGCTCCAGCCGCTGCACCCTCCGGCGGCGACAGCGCACCGGTGCCAGTCATGGTTCCGTCCCTTGGCGAGTCGGTGTCCGAGGCGACTGTTTCGTCGTGGTTCAAGAAGGTGGGAGACAGCGTCGCCCAGGATGAAATGCTGTGCGAGTTGGAAACCGACAAAGTTTCGGTCGAAGTTCCCGCGCCTGCTGCCGGAGTGCTGAGCGAAATCATGGCCGACGAAGGCGCCACCGTTCAGGCCACTTCGCAGCTGGGTGTGATTGCCGCAGGTGCCGCAGGTGCCGCTCCGGCGCCGGCCGCCCCCGTCGCAGCACAGAATCCCGCGGCAGCAACAGCCAAGGACGTGGCAAACGCCCCCTCCGCTGAAAAGGCAATGGCCGAGGCAGGCTTCAATGCATCGCAAGTCACCGGCAGTGGCCGTGACGGACGCATCATGAAGGAAGACGTTGCCGCAGCTGTGGCTGCGGCCAAGGCCGCACCGCCTGCCGCTCCGGTAGCCCCGGCACCGGCCCAGATGCGCGGCCCGGTCACTGCGGACGACGCCGCGCGCGAGGAACGGGTGAAGATGACCCGCCTGCGCCAGACCATCGCCAAACGCCTGAAGGACAGCCAGAACACCGCCGCCATGCTGACCACCTATAACGAGGTCGACATGACCGAGGTGATGGCCCTGCGCAATGAGTACAAGGATCTGTTCCTGAAGAAGCACGGCGTGAAACTGGGCTTCATGTCCTTCTTTACCAAGGCCTGCTGCCACGCTCTGAAGGAAGTGCCGGAGGTCAACGCCGAGATCGACGGCACCGACATCGTCTACAAGAACTTTGTCCATATGGGCGTCGCCGCCGGCACCCCGACCGGCCTTGTCGTGCCGGTGATCCGCGACGCCGATGCGATGTCCTTTGCTGCGATCGAAAAGGCGATTGCCGAAAAAGGCGCCCGCGCCCGCGACGGCAAGCTGTCGATGGCCGAAATGCAGGGCGGCACCTTCACCATCTCCAACGGCGGCGTCTACGGCTCGCTGATGTCCTCGCCGATCCTGAACCCGCCGCAGTCCGGCATCCTGGGCATGCACAAGATCCAGGACCGCCCGATGGCGATCAACGGCCAGGTGGAAATCCGCCCGATGATGTATCTGGCGCTGAGCTATGACCACCGCATCGTCGACGGCAAAGGCGCCGTGACCTTCCTGGTCCGCGTCAAGGAAGCGCTAGAGGATCCGCGGCGTTTGCTGATGGATCTGTAAACCTTGAGAGGAAAGCCTATCCAGCCGTTCAAAATCAGCGCGCCCAAGATTGGTGAAAGACCCAGTTTTGGGGCGCGCTGGTGCGGTATTAAGTGCCCTGATTGCGGACGCCTTCAATCACCGCTGGCTATGGAGCGAACCAACCCCTGGAGAGGTTTGAATAAGACCGACTTTCACCTTTGCGGAACCTGCGGCACACATCTCTTTCTGACCGGCAAGTTCCGCATCAGGCGTTTCTTCCTTTTGCTCGCTCCCGCATTTCTTGCTGTGATGGTACTCACATTATTCGTTTCTAACTGGTTGGGCGGGGTGACAACTGAAGGCCCGAAAAAAGGCGGACCAAATTTCGGCGTTTGGCTTTTCACGGTGATAACGATTTTCAGCGTCATCGGTGCCATCAGCGGCCGCCGGGAAGTGGTCAAGAGCGTCAAACTTGAAGATAGCCACATCCAATGACCCTCCCGCTCTGGGGCCTTGTCTGCCTCTCGATCCTTGTCCTGATCCACGTGAGCTTCGACAGCTTCCTCTTAAAGCTCTCAGTTGGTAACGCCTTGGCCGCCGGCCCGCGCGACACTTCCGTTACGCGCAGCGCTGGCCGGCCGGGCGCCGCTATCTGGCTGATCGCCGCCAGCGGCCTCGCCGCCATGCTTGCGGGGGTTCTCCTCGCATGCCCTATCCTCTTGCCAAAAATATCCCGGGGGAGGCCCGCTAGGGCCGGGGGCAGAGCCCCCATTCCGAGAACCTTGCCGTTGACGCAGTCTTTATTGAGTGGAATCAAAGCGCTCCCCAACCGCATCAGGGCATCCTGCTGCCACCAAGGACAAAGGAGTAACACCAATGACAACCCATGTACTCTGGCAGGCCGACGTGGCCGACTTCGACGCCTGGCTCACCGTCTTCCGGCAGGACAAGCGCAACCGCCAGGCCTCGGGCATCACCGACATGAATGTCTGGAGCGATCCGGACCGCAAGAACCACGCAGTCGCCCTCTTCGCAATCACCGATCTGGAGAAGGCCCGCGCCTTTTTCGGCTCCGAAGAATTGGCAATGCACCTTGAACGCGACGGGGTCACCAATATCTCGATCAAAATGCTG
Source organism: Leisingera aquimarina DSM 24565 (assembly GCF_000473165.1). Taxonomy (GTDB): domain Bacteria; phylum Pseudomonadota; class Alphaproteobacteria; order Rhodobacterales; family Rhodobacteraceae; genus Leisingera; species Leisingera aquimarina. The sequence continues at coordinate 107,497 of NZ_KI421504.1, forward strand.
ACCCCGGTTTGATCACACATTAACCATCCCCAAACGCGAGCTCCGAAAAACGGAACCGGGGCCAAAAGAGGAAACAGCCCATGTCCCAATATGACGTCATCGTAATCGGCGCCGGTCCCGGCGGCTATGTCTGCGCCATCCGCTGCGCCCAGCTGGGGCTGAAGACCGCCGTGGTCGAGGGGCGCGAGACCCTGGGCGGCACTTGCCTGAACGTGGGCTGTATCCCTTCCAAGGCGCTGCTGCATTCCACGCACCTGCTGCATGAGGCAGAGCACAACTTTGCCCATATGGGCCTCAAGGGCAAAAGCCCCTCGGTCGATTGGGACCGGATGAAAGCCTACAAGGACGAGGTCATCGGCCAGAACACCGGCGGCATCAAGTTCCTGTTCAAGAAGAACAAGATCGACTGGATCAAGGGCTGGGCCTCGATCCCCGCGGCCGGCAAGGTGCAGGTGGGCGATGAAGTGCACGAGGCCAAGAACATCGTGATCGCCTCCGGCTCCGTACCCTCGTCCATTCCGGGCGTGGAGATCGACGAGAAGATCGTGGTCTCCTCCACCGGCGCGCTGGAACTCCCGAAGATCCCCAAGAAACTAACCGTCATTGGCGCCGGCGTCATCGGGCTGGAACTGGGCTCGGTCTATGCCCGTCTCGGCTCCGAGGTGACCGTGGTCGAATACATGGACGCGGTCTGCCCCGGCATGGACAAGGACGTGCAGCGCTCCTTCAAGCGGATCCTGGAGAAACAGGGCCTCAACATCATCCTGGGCGCCGCGGTGCAGGGGGTCGAGACCACCAAGACCAAGGCAAAGGTGAAATACCAGCCCAAGAAGGGCGGCGACGAGGTCACGCTGGACGCCGATGTGGTTCTGGTGGCGACGGGGCGTAAACCCTACAGCGAGGGCCTCGGCCTGGATGCGCTTGGCGTCAAAATGACCGAGCGCGGCCAGATCGCCGCTGACAACCACTGGCGCACCAATATCCCGGGCATCTATGCCATCGGCGACGTGATCGAAGGCCCGATGCTGGCGCATAAGGCCGAGGATGAGGGCATGGCGGTGGCCGATGTGATCGCAGGCAAGCATGGCCATGTGAATTACGGCGTGATTCCCGGGGTGGTTTACACCACACCCGAGGTTGCCAGCGTCGGCGCCACCGAGGACGCGCTAAAGGCCGAGGGACGCAAGGTCAAGGTGGGCAAGTTCATGTTCATGGGCAATGCCCGCGCCAAGGCCGTCGGCCAGGCCGAGGGCGGTTTTGTCAAAATCATCGCCGATAAGGAAACCGACCGCATCCTGGGTGCTGCCATCATCGGCCCGGCTGCGGGCGACATGATCCACGAGCTGTGCGTGGCAATGGAATTCGGCGCCTCCGCCGAAGACGTGGCGCTGACCTGTCATGCGCATCCGACTTATTCCGAGGCGGTGCGCGAGGCCGCACTGGCCTGCGGCGACGGGCCGATCCACAGCTGAGCCTGGCAATTCACCGAACGTAACAAGGGGCAGCTCGCCGCAGCTGCCCTTTTACGTTTGGCACGGCTGGCAATCCGCTCTTTACTGAGCCTCGATTCCATCCCGCTGGAGACACAGTCATGGCCGTTTCATTGCAAGTCATCTACCCCGTCAGTGACGGAAAAAAGTTCGACTATGCCTATTACGCAGACACCCACATGAAGATCGTGGACCAGCACATCGGGCCGCATCTGCAGTCCATTGTGGTGACCAAGGGGCTGGAGGGCGGGCCGGATGTCCCCGCGCCGTTTTTTGCCATCGCCACCATGACCTTTGCCGATCAGACGGCCATGGACACCGCGATGCAGGCAGCAGGGCCGGCTCTGGACGACATTCCGAATTTCACGGACGTCCAGCCGCAGGTCTTGATAGGCGAAGTCCTCCGTTGAAGCAGCCAGCCCGGCACCCGCCGGGCAAAAATTCTTCAAAGAACTTTGCCAAGAAAATTCGAATTTTCTTGGCGCCGGAGAGCACCCCCGCTCCGGCGGATCAGGCCCGTTGCTCAACCTCGCCCGGGTCAAACCCGGCTTCCCGCATCAGATCATCCGACCGGCTTTCTACCCGCATCTCCAGCTGCGCCATAAAGTCGTCGCGGCTGATCCCCGGCTGCATCGGTTCCAGGAACTCCACCACCGCGAGGCCCGGCTTGCGGTAAATGCCGCTGCGCGGCCAGAACACGCCGACATTGGTGGCCGCCGGAATACAGGGCTGGTTCAGCCCCTCATACAGCACCGCAGTGCCGATCTTGTAGGGCTTGCGGGCGCCGGGGGCCACGCGGGTGCCTTGGGAATAGATGATCAACTGGCCCGGCTCGCGGTTTTGCGCGGCGACATCCTTGACCATCTTGGCAATGGCCGCGCCGCGCCGGCCGCGGTTGACCGGCACGCAGCCCAGACGCTTTGCATAAACCCCGATCACCGGCGTCCACATCAGTTCCCGTTTCATGATGAAACGGGCCGAGGGCACCGCGTTGAAAATGATCAGGATGTCCAGGAAACTTTGATGCTTGGCGGCGACAATCACCTCATCAGAGGGCACCTGGCCACGGACTTCGGTCTTAATGCCAACCATCCAGCGCGCGGTCCACAGGACCCAGCGCGCATAAGACTTACAGGCCGTGCGCGCGCCTTTAGGAGAGACCGCGGCCCAGGGGGCAAACAGCAATCCAAGCACCAGCATTGACAGATACATCTGCAGCAGGAAGACAGCTGAACGCAGCCATTGAACCGGGTTTTTCACGACAGAGCTCCCAAACGTTTGGTGGCGGCACGGGTGGTGGCGGCAAAGGCCACCAGCGCGCCCAGTACCGGGATCACCAGCGGTACCAGCCAGCCCCAGCCCTGAAAGCCGAGACCGGTCAGGAAGCCGCCCTCATCCGAGGCTTCCGGCATCAGCCAGACACCAATCATGCCAAGGGCTACCCCCGCTGCAGCGCCGCTCAAGGCGCGCAGTGTAAAGCGGCGTATAAAAGCCTGGGCGATGTAGCTGTCCAGCGCGCCGACCAGCCGCAGAACCTCGATCACCTGCGCATTAGCAGCAAGGGCCGCATTGGCGGCAAGGGTGATCATTGCAGCCGTTGCGCCGCCGATCAGCAGGATCGACACCCAGGCCAGCTTGCGCAGCGACCGGGCTGCGTCGACCAGCGGCGCGCGCCAGCGGGTGTGGTCATCCAGAGCCGCACCCGGCACTTCGGCCTGCAGCCGCAGACGCAGCCCCGCGGCGTCATATCCGGGATCGTCGCCTGTAACTTCGATCAGCTGCGGCAGCGGCAGGCTGCCGACCGGCAGGCTGGAACCGAACCACGGCGCCAGCAGGGTTGCCTGTTCCTCGCCCGACAGCGCGCGGGCGGTCGCCACGCCCGGTGTCTGGCGCAGGATTTCCAGTGCCGCCTCGGTCTGTGCCGCGCGCTGCTCTGCCGGGGCGTTGATGCGCAGGGTTGCCGCCCGCGCCAGTTCCGAAGCCCATTGGTCTGCCAGCCGCCCGGAGGCCATCGACAGCGCCAGCGCAAAAACCGCAAGAAAGGCCATCGCGCCGGAGACAAATAATGTCAGATGGGCGGTAAAACCGCTGGGCGGCACCACCCGGTTGGCCTGGGTATCGCCCAGGATCAGTTTGCGCAGTTTGCCCTCGGTCATAGGTCCGCCCCCGCAAGCTGCAATTGCCGGTTGGAGATGCGCAACACCCGCGCCTGCACTTGGTTCTTGGCGGCCCGGATCAGCGACAGATCATGGGTCGCCACCAGAATGGTCTTGCCCATCCGATTCAGCTCCAGCAGCAGCTGCAGCAGCCGTTGCGACATTTCCCAGTCCACGTTGCCCGTCGGCTCATCCGCGATAATCACATCCGGCGACAGGATGACTGAGCGGGCCAGCGCCGCCCGCTGCCGTTCGCCGCCCGACAATTCCGGCGGCAGCGCATGGGCGCGCTCGGACAGGCCGACCCAATTCAGCAGCTCCCGCAGGTTGGGTTCCTCATGCGTCAGCTCCCGCCCGGAGACCAGCAGCGGCAGGGCGATGTTCTCTATCACCGGTAAATGATCCAGGAACCGGCAATCCTGGTGCACAACCCCAACGCGGCGGCGCAGATGGGCCATCTGGTCACGGTCCAGACCCTTCACATCCATATTAAAGGCCCGCACCCGGCCGGAGGTCGGCATCAGCGCGCCATAGCAGAGTTTCAAGAGCGTTGTCTTGCCTGCGCCGGATGGGCCGGTCAAGAAATGAAAAGAGCCTGGCGCCAGCTGCACTGACACCGCATCCAGCAGCTCGCCGCCGCCGTAATTATAGCTCACATTCTCCAGCTCGATCACTGCTGCCCCCTGAACGCGCCTTTTTTGGCTGTTAGCGCCCGGCTGTTTTGCCCCATGGGGCCGGCAGTTTCAATGGGGCTCTGTTGCCGGGAAACCCCCGCCGCCGCCGGGCTGAGGCAGCTACGGCAATTGACTCTTTCACCGGACCGCCAGGCCGCATATAATCCCTTGAAAAACAACCTGCCGCCTGCCGGCCGGCGGGATGGTGCCGAGGAGAGCATGATGCGCCTGACCTGCCCGAATTGTGCAGCCCAGTACGAAGTGCCCGAGGATGTGATCCCAGACGAAGGCCGGGATGTGCAGTGTTCCAATTGCGGCCAGACCTGGTTTCAGGCGGCTGCGGGGGCTGTTGCAGCACGTGCTGCCGAGGTCGAAACACCCGACGCGGCTGAAATCGAAACTGCACCTTCGCCAGCGGCAGAAGACATCCCTGAGCCGGACATGCCGAAGGACGTCCCTGCTGGAACCCCGGACGCCCCCCCAGGCGCTGCCTCCGCGCCGCAAGGCCTGCCAGAACCCGCAGCTGGACCGCGAGAGAGCAGCGAGGACGTTGATCCGGACGGCCAGCCTGACGCTGACGAAACCGGGGGCGCTGACGACGAACTCGCGGCGGCAACAGCGCCGCAGCGAACACGTGCCCTGGATCCCGCCTTGTCCGATATCCTGCGCGAAGAAGCCGAACGCGAAGCCTCATTGCGGGCGGCAGAGGGACACAGCCTGGAAACGCAACCTGATTTGGGGCTGGAGGACGCCGCAACACCCGAGGACGAGGCCGCCCGCCGCAGCCGCCAAGCCCGCGACAGGATGGCCCGAATCCGTGGCGAAGACCCGCGCCAGCTAGCCGCTGCTGAAACCGGTTCGCGCAAGGAATTGCTGCCAGATATCGAGGAAATCAATTCGACTTTGCGCTCTGCAGGCAGTGCAGCCCCTGCACCGCAGGCGGCCTCGGAAGAGCCGCCGGTGCAGCGCAAAAGCAGCTTCGCCCGCGGGTTTTCGCTGTCGGTGATTGCCGCGCTGGTGCTGGTCATGGTTTATGACAACGCGCCGCTGATCTCGGAAAAACTGCCGCAGGCGGATCCGGCACTCAGCAGCTATGTCGGTTGGGTGGATCAGGCGCGGTTCTGGCTGGATGGCCAGATCAGATCCCTTACCAGCGCCCAGTAGCACCATCCCGGCTCCATCCATTGTCCTGAAGTTTCAGATATCCGGTTGCCGCTGGCAGCCGGGCTTCAGAACCTGTCCAGCAGCCGTTGAAGGTAATTGCGCTCCCGCTCGCTGCGTTCACGCTCTCCTGCCCGGCGGCGGATATCCTCCAGCAGATTCCAGGCGCGGCGGTAGGCATTGCCGTCTCCCACCTTCCCGCCATCATCTACCGATCCGTTGCTGCGGCCCAGCGGGTCCAGCCGCTCGCCCCGTGCCGTGGCCGAAGGCTGCCCCTGGCCATTGCGCTGGCTGTCTTCGCGCTGCGCCAGCGCTTCGCCCAGGTTGCGCATGCCTTCGCGCAGCGCTTCCATGGCCTCTGACTGCTGATCAATTGCTTCGGCCATATCACCGCCGCGCAGCGCATCTTCTGCGCCCTCCATCGCCCGGCCGGCCCGGTCCAGCGCTTCGCGGGCGGCATCGCCGGCCTCGCCATCCAGATAGGGCAACCCCTCCTGCTGGCGCTGCAATTGCCGGCGCAGGGCCTGCTGGCGATCTGCAAGCGAACCGCCCGCACCCTGCTGCTCGCGGCCATCGGGGCCGGAACCTTCGGGATTGCGGCTGTTGGCACCATCGCTGCCCTGCCCGTCCTGGCCGCTGTCGCCGCCCTGCCCGCCCTGATGGCTCTGGCCGCGGCCCAGACCGCCGTCACGTCCTTCGTTGCCCTGGCTCTCGCCGCTGCGGGCTCCGGGATTGAACTGTTCCTGCAGGTCACGGAATGCCTGATCCGACAGCCCTTGCTGTTCCCGCAGGGTTTCCCCCAACCCCTCCATCGCCTCCCGGCCCTCGTTGCTGCCTTGCCCCTGCTGAGAGCGGGTCATCTGCATATTTTCCATCATTTCCTGAAACTCGCGCAGCGCCTGCTCGGCTTCGGCCATACGGCCTTGCTCCATCAGCTCCTGAATACGGTCCATCATCGCCTGCAGGTCATCCTGGCTGAGGGTCATCATATCCTCGGGCATCTCGCCCGGCTCCATCACCTCGCCATTCGCCTCTGCCTGCCGGCTCAGCTGGCGCATATAGTCCTGGGTCGCCTCGCGCAGCTCCTGCATCAATTGGGCGATTTCCTGATCGCTGGCGCCATCGCGCATGGCCTGGCTCAGCCGCTCCTGCGCCCGCTGCATCCGCTCCAGCGCGTCGCCCACGTCGCCCTCTTCCAGCTGGATCGCAAGATCCCAAAGCGCCGCAGTGATTTCTGCTTGCTGCAGCTCCGCGAGGCTGCCCTGCACAGTATAGCTTTCCAATCGCCGCAGGATGGTGCGCAGCCGCAGGTAATCGCCATAGTCGCGGAACAGGCCTTCGGGGCGGTGCGACAGGGTGCGCAGGATCTGCGCCACCCGCGGCGCATTGGCGCGCGCCCACAACAAATCCCGGCGCTGTTCGATCACCGCAGCCGCCAGCGGATCAAAGAAACGGCGGGTGACAAGTTCGGTGCCAAAGCCGGCAGCCGCCGCGGACTGCCCGGCCTCATCCACCGCCGAGAACGTGAACACCACCGGCAGGTTGGCCCAAGGGTGCCGGGCAAAATCCTCGATCAGCTTTTCAGTGAACTCCTTGCGCGAACCGGACAGCGGCAGCGGCAGGTCCAGCACCAGCGCCTCACGCGGGTCGGGGTCTGCGGCCAGCCCGTGGCGGCGCTCTACTGCAGCCAGGTCCAGTGCAATCCGGACCTGGCCCGCGGCGACGCCATAGTCATCGCGGGCCGCAAAGGCCAGCGTCGTATAGCCGTCGTTCTCCAGCTCCGGCTGGCCGGCAACCGCCACCTTGGGCGCATGGTCCGGGACCACCTTCACCTGCCAGCTGCGTCCGCCGGGGCCATCGATTGAGACGGAGCCGCTGCGAGTAACGTCGAATTCGATCGCATCGTCCAAGTCCGGCGGCAGTTCTGCGCTTTGTCCTGTGACGCTCTGCGACAGATTGAGCGCCCCCGCCTCGCCGTAAAACCGCAGCGTGACGCGGCTGCCTTCCGGCAGTTTCAAGATGCCCCCGGCCTGATCGTTCAGATACAGAACCGGCAGGCGGGTATAGGCAGGCGGCTCTGCCCAGCCTTCCCAGGCCGGACCGTTGAGGGCGGCTGTGCCATCCGCTCCCAGCTCCTTGATCGAAACTGCTTGCCAGATCGACCCGAACAACAGCGCCACCGCCAGAAACAGCCCCGCAACGTATCGCAGCGCATAAGGGTCCGCTGCGGCAACGTTCAGATCCGGTGCAGGCGCCCGCGCCCGTGCCGCGGCCTCAGCCATCCGGCGCTGATGCGCGTTCCACAAGGCGATCGATGCGGCATCCTCTGCCCCGACGGCCTGGGTGTCCAGCATCGCTGAAACCGGCCGCCCCGGCAGGGTTTCGTCCAGACGTGCCAAAGCCTCGCCCCGGGCGGGCCAGCGGAACCCCCAGACACCCCAGCCTGCGGCAGCTGCGGCAGCCACAACAATAACGATTGCACCGGTCCAAACCGCTGTTTCCGGCAGCAGCAGATGCAGACCGAGCATCAGCGCCGCCTGCGCCGCCATCAGCACCGAGGCCAGCGGCCAGAAGGCCCGCATCGCGCGTTCGGCCACAAGTCCGGACTGCGTCAGCAGCACAGGCCAGCGCAGGCGCTTCAGGACCGGATCAGCCTGCCGGTCATCTCGGCGGAACAGGGACATACGGGCCTCACGATCTGATGGCCCGCGCCGGATCGCGTCAGAGCCACTCCGGAATGGTATCGCGGTTTATCATCTCTTCATAGTCCGGCCGCCGGCGAATAACCGTAAATTGATCCCCATGCACAAGCACTTCGGGGATCAAAGGCCGCGAGTTATACTCGCTGGCCATCACCGCGCCATAGGCACCGGCGCTGCGGAAGGAGACCAGATCCCCCGCCGCCAGCGGCGCCAGATCGCGCTGCTTGGCAAAGGTGTCGCCGGTCTCACAGACCGGGCCGACGATGTCATAGGGCTGGCTCTCAACACCTGGCGCAGGCTCCTGCACTGGCACGATATCGTGATGCGCCTCATACATCGCCGGGCGGATCAGATCGTTCATCGCCGCATCCAGGATCAGGAAATCACGGCCCTCGCCCGATTTCACATAGATCACCTTGGACACCAGCTGGCCCGCATTGCCAGCAATCAGCCGCCCCGGCTCGATCTCGATTTCGCAGCCCAGATGACCCAGCGTCTCCTTGACCATCTTGCCGTATTCCACCGGCAAGGGCGGCGCGGTGTTGGAACGCTCGTAAGGAATGCCCAGACCGCCGCCCAGATCCAGACGGCGGATATCATGGCCTTCGCCGCGCAGGATCTCGGTCAGCTCCGCCACCTTTTGGTAGGCCAGCCGGAACGGCTCCAGGTCGGTCAGCTGCGAGCCGATATGGACGTCGATCCCCACCACGTCCAGCCCGGGCAGGGCCGCGGCGCGGGCATAGACCTCACGCGCGCGGGCAATCGGGATACCGAATTTGTTCTCGGATTTACCGGTGGCGATCTTGGCGTGGGTCTTGGCGTCCACATCCGGGTTCACCCGGATGGTGACCGGCGCCACGGTGCCCAGCTCCTGCGCCACGGCGCTGATCACTTCTATCTCTGGTTCGGATTCGACGTTGAACTGGCGGATGCCACCGCTCAGCGCCACGCGGATTTCCTCTGCTGTCTTGCCGACGCCGGAAAAGACGATCTTGTCTCCCGGGACCCCTGCCGCCTTGGCGCGCAGGTATTCGCCCTGGCTCACCACATCCATGCCCGCGCCGGCCTGCGCCAGGGTCCTGAGGATCGCCTGGTTGGACGCCGCCTTCATCGCATAGCAGACCAGGTGTTCAGTGCCCTCAAGCGCCTCGTCGAACAGCCGGAAGTGGCGCAGCAGAGTGGCGGTCGAGTAGACGTAAAACGGAGTGCCCACCGCCGCGGCGATCTCGGAGATGGGAACGTCTTCGGCGAAAAGCGCGCCGTCGCGGTAGAGAAAATGATCCATGTGCCGCGTTTAGGGCAAAAGGGGCAGATGGATCAAATGATTCCGCCCGGGCCGCGGCCGAAACAAAGCAGCGCTCCCGCCCACCGCAGACGCATCAAAGATGCGCCCGCGCCGGTTGGGCCGGGCGCCGCGCTAGCGCGGCGGGGCCGTCTTGCTCCACTGGCCGGTCGAGGGCCGCAAAACGGCGGTACCGGAAGACCTCCCTGCCAGCCCCGCCATGACCCGGCTAGCGTCCCGGGCTGGGCCAGCGGCAGGTTTCGAGTATTTGAAAAAAGATGAAACGCGAGTCCGCCTCTTCATCGTTCTCAAAATACTCACTGCGCAACCGCAGCACCGGGATGCAACGCCAAGGCGTTGCGCATCCGGCGCGCGCTTGCCTCACCGCATTTTAAACCCGCTCTGCCATGATCCTGCTTGATCGCGATCGCCACCGGGCCTGGCATCCCCGGCATTATGGAACAGGGCTCTTTGGCGAGGGCACGCAGAGACAACGTTTAGAATGCGGGAGGAACCTCCCGTCCCGCCTCCGCCTCTTGGAGCCGCCGCCATTCCTAACCACTGAAGTTCAGCGCATCAGATACAGAACGGACAGCAGCAGACAGCAACCGGACGGGGCGCAAGCCCGGGCTGCAGAATACTGCATTTCTAAAAAGTATGGGACACCCCGACCCGCCCATATCCGGACACCGAGACACCGGTTTCGGCAGGTTCATGTTTTTGCGGCGGATTGGCCGCCGGCGCGGCGGCATCGCAGGCCGCAAGGCCAAAGAGGGCCAGAAAAACAACGGCAGCTTTCATCGCAATATCCCCAAGTAAAAACCGCCCCGGCAGCTTGCAGAGGCGGCTCCGAAGTGGTGTTTCAACACTGGAGCGTCAAGGGCGCAGGCGTCTAGAACCCCAGGAAGACGCTGACCGGCCCCTTATGCAGCCCGACAGCGCCGCCCACGTGGACCCCGCTGTCACCGATGCCGACACCGGCGTTCAGTGTCGGCTGCACCGGCTCGCCGTCCACGCCGCAGGCGGTGAGAACCGCCAGCCCGAACAAAGCAAAACCCAAATTACGCATGTTCAGCCTCCTTGCTGCTGCCCAGCCCCTGCGGTCTCAGCCCGCCAGGATCTCCCTCCAGCGGGCGACCTGCGCGCGCACTTGCGCGGGCGCGGTGCCGCCATAAGACATGCGCGAGTTTACTGAATTCTCAACGCCAAGCACAGAGAAGATGTCGTCCGTGATACCTTCGTGAACACCCTGCATGTCTGCAAGCGAAAGGTCCGGCAAATCACAGCCGCGGCTTTCGGCCATGGCCACAAGCGTGCCGGTCACATGGTGGGCATCGCGGAACGGCACCTTCAACACCCTGACCATCCAGTCTGCCAGGTCGGTGGCGGTGGAAAAGCCCGAGCCTGCCGCCGCCGCCAGGCTCTCGCGGTTGCCGGTCATATCCTTGACCATGCCTTCCATCGCCGCCAGCGCCAGCATCCAGTTGTCGGCCGCGTCAAAGACCTGTTCCTTGTCTTCCTGCATGTCCTTGGAATAGGCCAGCGGCAGCCCCTTCATCACCATCATCAACGCGGTGTTGGCGCCAAAGATCCGGCCCACCTTGGCGCGGATCAGTTCGGCCGCGTCGGGGTTCTTCTTCTGTGGCATAATGGACGAACCGGTGGAGAACCGATCGGACAGGGTGACAAAACGGAACTGAGCCGAGGACCAAATCACCAGCTCTTCGGCAAAACGGGACAGGTGCACGGCGCTGATCGAAGCCACGGACAGGAACTCCAGCGCAAAATCGCGATCCGACACTGCGTCCAGCGAATTTGCCGCCGGGCGGTCAAAGCCCAGCGCCTTTGCGGTCATCTCGCGGTCGATCGGGAAGGAGGTGCCCGCCAGCGCCGCCGCGCCCAGCGGCGATTCGTTCATCCGCGCCCGCGCATCGCGGACCCGGGACAGATCACGGCCGAACATCTCCACATAGGCCATCATGTGATGGCCCCAGGTCACTGGCTGCGCGGTCTGCAGGTGGGTAAAGCCCGGCATCACCCAATCCGCCCCCGCCTCAGCCTGTGACAGAAGCGCGCGGATCAGCGCCAAGAGACCCGATTCAGCCGCATCCAGCTGGTCACGCACCCAGAGTTTGAAATCGGTCGCCACCTGATCATTGCGCGAGCGGCCCGTGTGCAAACGGCCTGCGGGCTCTCCGATGATTTCCTTCAGGCGGGCTTCCACATTCATGTGGATGTCTTCAAGTGCCGTCGAAAACTGGAAGGTTCCGCCCTCGATCTCTGACAAAACGGTGAGCAGCCCTTCCCGAATGGCTTCGGCATCATTATCCGTAATAACGCCTGCTGCGGCCAACATTGCCGCATGGGCCCTTGAGCCTGCGATGTCCTGTGCTGCCATCCGCTTGTCGAACCCGATCGAGGCATTGATCGCCTCCATGATCGCGTCGGGACCTGCGGCAAAGCGGCCGCCCCACATCTGGTTCGAGGATTGATCTGTCATGGTGTGGAACCCCGGAGATAAAATGCGTCTGTTTCGTCAGCTTTCCCTTTATATGGCCCTCGCCTTGGGTGCAAATGCCGCGGCTGCGGCGGATCAGGCACAGCTGGAGGCCCTGCGAGAAGACAGCCTCCGGCGCCTGGTCGTGCATTCCGAGCCGCGGGATGTGTCCGCAACCGCGTTTGAGCTGGCCGACGGCGCCGGCACCGCCAGCCTGGAAGACTACAAGGGCAAAGTGGTTCTCTTGAACTTCTGGGCCACCTGGTGTGCCCCTTGCCGCAAGGAAATGCCGCAGCTTTCCGAGCTGCAGGAGGAGTTCGGCGGCGAAGATTTCGAGGTGCTAACCATTGCCACCGGGCGCAATTCGCCCGCGGGCATCCAGAAGTTCTTTGACGAGAACGGCATCAGCAACCTGCCCCGTCACCAGGACCCGAAACAGGCCCTGGCCCGCGAGATGGCGGTGATCGGCCTGCCGATCACGGTGCTCCTGGACCGCGACGGCAAGGAAGTGGCGCGGCTGCTGGGCGATGCCGAGTGGAACTCGGACAGCGCCAAGGCGATTGTTCAGGCGATGATTGGCGAGCAAACGGACAGCGCCGCAGCCTCCAATTGAAAGAAGCAGCCTGATCTGGCAGACTCTCCCGGCGTTCTGTTTACAAGTATACCGGGAGGGACCCCCCATGAAAATCCCGCATCTGACTGCATGTGCCGCAGCACTCTGCATCGCAGCCGCCGCGCCCGTGAGCGCTGGAGCCATCAAGAAGCAAAAAAGACTTCTTAACCATGATCGTCTGCAAGAAACTTGTCGCTGGTGATCATTGGGTTCTCGCCAGCGCGGACGGAAAACTGACGGGCGTTTCTCCCAAAGGCGAGAAGATCGTTGGCGCCTGGGTTTGGAACAAGCGCTTTTTCTGCAGAAATGTCTTTATTGGGCAAAAACAGCTGCCTGAGAATTGTCTGTCCGTTTCGGTGGACGGCAACACGGTGACCTTCACTCGTGACAAGGGTAAAGGCAGGGCTATCACCTACTCATTCTGACAACGCTTCCCCTGACCCGGCAGGATTTTGCACTACCTGTAAACCGAGGGACGGCCCGAAGAGGCGCCCTGGCATAGGGTGGAGAGTGAAATGAAACCTGTTGTGTTACTGATTGGCAAGCTGCCGCATGTGATCGGAAATGTCGCAGAGGAGCTGGATCATCTGCCAATCCAATGGCTGGGCGCGCATGATCAGCCCGAAGTGGTGCGCCAGCTGGAAACGGAACCGCGCATCGAATGCGTAATCATGGGGGCCGGCCTGGACGATCAGATCCGCGGCGACCTGATTGGCATCATTGCCGCGCTCAGACCCGATGTCTGCATCCATCTGAAGGACCGCACGTCGGGGCCCGAAGGGCTGGTGCCCTTTGTCGAGCAAGTGGTGCAAATGCAAGTCCTGGCACCACCGAAACGCGCAGCAGCGGCGGTTTAGGCAAGACCCGCCCGCGGGCGGCTCACAGTCCCTGCCCTGCCGGCCGGGCAAGATCCGCTTGACCCCACGCCACCTTTGACAGCTGTCAGCCCGCCCGCCAGTCTAACTTGCGGGAGGAGACAATGCCGCTTGAACTGCTGCTGGCCCTGGTTGCGGGCGGGATATCCGCAATTGCCGCAATTCTGCATCTGACGGGACGGTCAGAACGCACCGTGCTGACACAAGCCAGTGCGCGCGATGCTTGGCTGCGGCATTGCCCCGGCGACAGTATCCGCCAAGTGCGGCCCGCGGCAGACGGCCATGCCGCGCTGATCGCAGCCCAAAGCGGCGCGGGCCTGGTTTGGTCCTTTGGCGCCGATACCGTGGCCCGGCATCTGAACGGCGCGGCTGTGTCCCCGGTTTCGGCCGGTTTGCAGTTTGACTTCAACGACTTCAGCGCTCCGGGCCTGACTCTGGCACTGACAAGCGCCGAGCGCGAACACTGGCAGGCGCTGATCGCCGCCGCCGAGGAGGCCGCATGACCGGACAGATATCCTATCCTGACGTGACCCAGCTGGCGGTGCCGTTCTTCATCGCCGCCATTCTGGCCGAACTCCTGTGGATCGCCCTGAAGAAACGCGGCGGGCGGTATGAGACGCGCGATGCCGTCACCTCGCTGATCATGGGCGCGGGCAGCGTTGCCGAAGGGCTGCTGCTGGGCTTTGTCGCCTGGGGGCTCCTGATGCTGCTTTGGCAGATCACGCCGCTGGACATGGGCACTTCTCTTTGGGCCGTGCTGGTGTGTTTTGTGCTGGACGATCTGCGCTATTACTGGGTGCACCGCTTGGGCCACCGGGTGCGCTGGGTCTGGGCCAGCCATGTGAACCACCATTCCAGCCAGCATTATAACCTGACCACCGCGCTGCGGCAGACCTGGACCGGCACCTTTACCTTTATAATGATCGTGAAGGCGCCGATGGTGCTGCTGGGGTTTCACCCGGCGCTGGTGCTGTTTTGCGGCGGGCTGAACCTGATCTACCAGTTCTGGATCCACACCGAGGCCATCACCCGGCTGCCGCGCTGGTTTGAGGCGGTAATGAACACCCCCAGCCACCACCGCGCGCATCACGGCCGCAATGCGCGCTACCTGGATTGCAACTACGCCGGCGTGTTCATCCTCTGGGACAGGATGTTCGGCACATTTGTTCCCGAGCAGGATCACGACCGCCCCGATTTCGGCCTGGTGCACAACATCGCCAGCTTCAATCCGCTGCGGGTGGCCTTTCATGAATGGGCGGGCATTTTCAAGGACATGGCCCGGCCCGGCCTGACCTGGAAACAGCGGTTGCTTTATGCTCTTGCACCGCCGGGCTACAGCCACGATGGCAGCCGCAGCACCTCAGCCGGGATCAAGGCAGACCATCTCGCACGCCACCCCGAGGACGCGGGCACTCCCGGCTTTGGCAACTAAGGCACAATCACCCTCAACCAGAACATCATTCAAATTCGAACTTTAATTCCGCTTCAACCCTTTTGCGTGAAACTGCCGGGAGCATCATACTGTGTCACAACTTTGCCGGAACAGGGTCCCAGCAGCACATGAACATACCCCTCGACAATGCAGATTTACCTGAAGGCTCTGAAAACCCGCTGAACGCGGCGGTAATCGGCCGCGACCGCTCTACGCTGGACATGGTTGCAGATGCGGTGCGCCACAATCAGACCGTGCTGGCCTATCAGCCCATCATGCAGGCCATGGCGCCGCATGGGGTGGCGTTCTACGAGGGTTACATCCGGGTGCTGGATCCGACCGGCCGGGTGATTCCCGCCCGCGAATTCATGCATGTGGTCGAGGACAAGGAAATCGGCCGCGAGATGGACTGCCTGGCCCTGCAGCATGGATTGCGGGCGCTGGATAAATACCCGCAGATCCGCTTGTCTGTGAACATGTCGGCCCGCTCCATCGGCTATCAGCGCTGGTCCAAGGTGCTGGACCGGTTCCTGAAACGCGACGCGAAGCTGGGTGAACGGCTGGTTCTGGAAATCAGCGAAGCCTCAGCCATGGCGGCGCCGGAACTGGTCACAGACTTCATGGGGCGGATGCAGCAGCACGGGATCGCCTTTGCGCTCGACAATTTCGGCGCCAGCACCACCGCGATCGGCCATTTCCGCCAGTTCTTCTTCGACGCGGTCAAGATCGACGGCCAATTCGTGCGCGGTATTCACGTCAGTCATGACAACCAGTCCGTTGTGCGCGCTCTGGTCGGCATCGCCAAGCAATTCGATATGTTCACTGTCGCGGAATCGGTGGAAAGCCAGGAGGATGCGGAGTTTCTGGTAGAAAACGGAGTTGATTGCCTGCAAGGCTACCTGTTTGGCGCCCCTTCCGTCTCGCCGCCCTGGATTGAGAACATGAAGCAGCGCCGGGAGGCAAGTTGAGCGCGCCAGCGGAACCGATACCGCTGATGATCGCGGAAATCAGGCTGGCCAAAATGATCACAGGACGCCCCCTTCGCAGGGCACGGATCTATTAGGGTGCAGTTAGGGACAGGACGCCTGTCTGCCCAGCCAGGCGGAGGCGCCGCGAACCCGCAGCCTTGGCGGGCAACGTCATAGCGCGCTGTCCCGATCGTACTCACATCATTGCCTCAGGCTTGATTGCCCCTGGCCTAGATTATCCCTGTCCTGACAGCCCTGCAATTTCTGTATTCTCAAGGCCAGGTTGGTGATGCCATTTGCGTGACGTTTCGCTGCTTTGCGGAAAGATCTCGTCCGGCTGACGCGAATCCTGTGCCGCAGTGCGTTTCTGGCGGTTGACTCTGCTGCCCCCCCTGAGACACCCTGTCAATTGCTGCACGTGCAGCAATAGATTATGTCGGCACCCGGAGGATACGGGGAAGATTCTTGCGCGCTCGATTTCACATCTGGCACGCAGAGGCCCCCCGGAAGACCTGAATTGATGGCAGAGGACCCAAATCAATGACCAATGTTGTAATCGCATCCGCCGCGCGCACCGCCGTCGGCTCCTTTGGCGGCTCATTCGCCAGCACCCCTGCCCACGATCTCGGCGCAGCCGTTCTGGAGGCCGTGGTGGAGCGGGCCGGTGTGGACAAATCCGAAGTATCGGAAACTATTCTCGGCCAGGTTCTGACCGCCGCCCAGGGCCAGAACCCGGCCCGTCAGGCCCATATCAATGCAGGCCTGCCGCAGGAGAGCGCCGCCTGGGGCCTCAACCAGGTTTGCGGCTCGGGCCTGCGCGCCGTTGCACTGGGTGCGCAGCACATCATGCTGGGCGACGCCTCTATTGTGGCCGCCGGCGGCCAGGAAAACATGACCCTCTCCCCCCATGCCGCGCATCTGCGGGCGGGCCAGAAGATGGGTGACATGAAGTACATCGACACCATGATCCGCGATGGTTTGTGGGACGCTTTCAACGGCTACCACATGGGCCAGACCGCGGAGAACGTGGCCGAGCAGTGGCAGATTTCCCGCGAGATGCAGGACGAGTTTGCTGTTGCTTCGCAGAACAAGGCGGAAGCGGCACAAAAAGCCGGCAAGTTCGCAGATGAAATCGCCGCCTTCACCGTCAAGCACCGCAAGGGCGACATTGTGGTGGATCAGGACGAATACATCCGTCACGGCGCCACCATGGAAGCCATGCAGAAACTGCGTCCGGCCTTTGCCAAGGACGGGTCCGTCACCGCCGCCAACGCCTCGGGCCTGAACGACGGCGCCGCCGCCACGCTGCTGATGAGCGCCGATGAAGCCGAAAAGCGCGGCATCGAGCCACTAGCCCGCATCGCGTCTTATGCCACTGCAGGCCTGGATCCCTCGATCATGGGCGTCGGCCCGATCTATGCCTCGCGCAAAGCGCTGGAAAAGGCCGGCTGGGCCGTAGGCGACCTGGACCTGGTCGAAGCCAACGAAGCCTTTGCCGCCCAGGCCTGTGCGGTGAACAAGGACATGGGCTGGGATCCGTCGATTGTGAACGTGAACGGCGGCGCCATTGCCATCGGCCACCCGATCGGCGCCTCGGGCTGCCGGGTGCTGAACACGCTCCTGTTCGAAATGAAACGCCGCGGTGCCAAAAAAGGCCTGGCGACCCTGTGCATCGGCGGCGGCATGGGCGTTGCCCTGTGCGTTGAACGCCCGTAACGGGCACAAAACCGCAAAAAGTGAAGGACGCCCCTGCGGCGTCCTTTTTCTTTTACAAAACAAGTATATACTATGGGTGCGACAATTTTCTCGCGGCATCGCAGCAAGATCACCACGCAATATTGTTGCGCCCGCAAAATGAAAACTGTAGCAAGATTACCAAGAGACTAATACTGGAGGATTCTTGAATGGCACGTACTGCACTCGTCACCGGCGGTTCCCGCGGCATCGGCGCAGCAATTTCCCAAGCGCTGAAGGCGCAGGGCTGCAATGTCGCCGCCACTTACGCCGGCAATGACGAAGCCGCGGCAAAGTTTACCGACGAAACCGGCATTAAGACCTATAAGTGGAATGTTGGCAGCTATGAAGACAGCGCCGCCGGCATTGCCAAGGTCGAAGCGGACCTGGGCCCGATCGACATCGTGGTGGCCAATGCCGGCATCACCCGCGACGCGCCGTTCCACAAGATGACGCCGCAGCAGTGGCAGGAAGTGATCGACACCAACCTGACCGGCGTGTTCAACACCGTTCACCCGATCTGGCCCGGCATGCGCGAGCGCAAGTTCGGCCGCGTTGTCGTAATCTCCTCGATCAACGGCCAGAAGGGCCAATTCGCCCAGGTGAACTATGCTGCGACCAAGGCGGGCGATCTGGGTATCGTGAAATCGCTGGCCCAGGAAGGCGCGCGCGCAGGCATCACCGCCAACGCTATCTGCCCCGGCTATATCGCCACCGAAATGGTGATGGCGGTTCCGGAAAAAGTGCGCGAGTCCATCATTGGCCAGATCCCGGCCGGCCGTCTGGGTGAGCCGGAAGAGATCGCCCGTTGCGTGGCCTTCCTGGCCTCCGACGAATCGGGCTTCATTAACGGCTCGACCATATCGGCCAACGGCGCACAGTTCTTTGTCTAAACGGGTCTTCCTCTGATCTTTCGTATCGGAAGAAACGGCAAGGGCCGGTCCTGATGGACCGGCCCTTTTCTATCCCGTAAGTGCCTTTTTCTGAAATCAGAGCGCGCTCAGGCCCAGCGGGAAACCTTGGGACGAAGGGCTGGCACAGGCCGCGCGCCAAACAGCCAGGTCCAGGCCTGTTTCAGCACCTGACCGCGTTCGGCATGGGCACGGGCCATGGCAGACTTCACGGCGGCATCAGCAGAGTATTCCAGCATCTTCGGCCTCCTTTTCGGATCAGTATCCTTTACCTGCATTCAATATGAGGACGTTCCGTCAAACGCACAAACGAGACTTTGCAGAGGTTCAGTTAAGCTGTACTTGTGTGAAATGTCTGACCGCCTACCGCCCCTCACCGCTCTGCGCGCCTTTGATGCCGCTGCCCGCCACATGTCTTTTGCCAAAGCGGCGGAAGAGCTGAACGTGACCCCCGCTGCACTGTCGTTTCAGATCAAGTCGCTGGAGGAGCATCTGGGCCAGCCGCTGTTCCGCCGCCTGAACCGCGCGGTGGAACTGACCGAGGCGGGCAAGGCTCTGGCCCCCGGAGCGGCGGAAGGGTTCGAGGCGCTGACCGCCGCCTGGCGTTCGGTGCGGCGGCTGCAGGACAACACCACGCTGACAATAACAGCCGGGCCGGGGCTGACGGCGAAATGGCTGGCGCCGCGGCTGTATGAATTTGCACGCGCCCATCCCGAGATCGACCTGCGGTTTTCGGCCACCCTGCGGATGCTGGACTTTGTCCGCGATGACGTCGATGTGGCGATCCGGTTCGGCTATGGCCCGGATGAAGGGTATTATGTGCTGCGGGTGCCGCCGGAATGGGTGACGCCGGTGATGTCTCCAGAGCTGGCAGAGCAGTACACCTCACCCGAAAGCCTGATGGAGGCGCCATTGATCTTTGACGAATCCATAGATTTTCTGGACCCGCCCTGCGATTGGCCCGCATGGTTCCGCACTCAAGGCATTGATTTCACACCGACGCATGGGTCGCATTTCTCGCAGGCTGACCATGCGATTGACGCCGCTGCCGCGGGGGCCGGCGTGGCCTTGGGGCGGCGTGGCATGGCGGTCACCGATCTGCACGCAGGCCGGCTGGTGGCCCCGTTCAAGACCGCAATTGAGACCAAGGCGCATTTCCGGTTTCTTTGCGCGCCCGGCACCGAGACGCGGCCGCAGATCGCAGCATTCCGGGACTGGTTTGTTGCCGAGATTGATAAAACCGCCTACGTCTCGGAGGCTTTTGAGATCATTCCTGTCGAGGACATCCCGCCGCCATGACCAAGACCCGCGCGACCGCCATCGGCTTTATCGCTGTGCTGCTATGGGCACTGCTGGCGGTGCTGACCGTGGGGTCCGAACCAACGCCACCGCTGCTGCTGAATGCGCTGTGTTTCACCATCGGCGGCACGCTGGGGATGATCTGGACCGCCGCCGCAGGCAAGCTCAAACACCTGCGCCATGTGCCGCTGCGGGTCTATATCTTCGGCACCCTGGGGCTGTTCGGCTACCACGCGCTGTACTTCTCGGCGCTGCGGCTTGCACCGGCAGCAGAGGCCGGGCTGATCGCCTATCTGTGGCCCCTGTTGATTGTGCTGTTTTCCGGTCTGTTGCCCGGTGAGAAGCTGAAAGCGGGGCATCTTGCCGGCGCGGCACTGGGGTTTGCCGGGGCGGCGGCCATTATCTCGGGAGGCGGTGAAGGGTTTCGGGCGCAGTATCTGCCCGGTTACGGCCTGGCGCTGCTTTGCGCGCTGACCTGGTCGGGCTATTCGGTACTGTCGCGGCTGGTGGGCAAGGCACCGACCAGCTCGGTTGCTGTTTTCTGCCTGGCCACCGCCGTGGCCTCGTGGGGGCTGCATTTCGCGCTGGAGGAGACGGTTTGGCCTGCGGGCACGCTGGGCTGGGTTTCAACCCTGCTGCTGGGCCTCGGGCCTGTGGGGCTGGCGTTTTATGTCTGGGACATTGGCGTCAAGCAGGGCGACATTCAGATGCTCGGCACCAGTTCTTATGCGGCGCCTTTGCTGTCGACGCTTGTCCTGGTGCTGGCGGGCATCGCGGCGGCTTCATGGGGGCTGGCACTGGCGGCGGCGCTGATTACCGGCGGGGCGCTGATTGCGGCACGGGCCAGTGCCCGCGGCTGACTTGAAATTTGACCATCAATGATGGCTGGCACAATGAATAGCAATCTCAGAAAATGAAAAGAGGGCCGCCGCACCGGGCAGGCCCTCCGAACCGTGTTGCCGGGATCGTCCCGGCGGGAACTCTTCAGACCAGTTCGGTCGTCAGGCGCTCAATCTCTTCTTTCAGCTTGAGCTTTTGCTTTTTCATTGACGCGATTTCCAGTCCGTCGGTACTGGGCGATCGTTGGGCCTGTTCCACTTCCATGCTCAGATGCTCGTGCTTCTTCTTAAGTTCGGTCAGATGCGAGCTAAGGCTCATGGCAACCCTCCTTCTTTGAGCTAGATGTGTTTGACACCAAGGAGTGGACCACAAGTTTTTACGTCTGTCACGCCGCAGCCGCAGTATTTTTGTCATGAAATTTTCATATCGGCCATGCGCCGCGCATTTTACCGCAGGCGGCGGCGCATTCCGGCAGAATATCGATTGCATCATGTTCGCAAGGGTTGAAACCTCAGCGCACTGCACCTAAGTTTGCGCCTCTCGGCGGTCCGGCTTATCCCGGCCAGGACAAAGCCGCCCCGTCGCGCAAAACAGCCCGGATTTGCGGCCGGTAGCTGTCTCCGTCCCGTTCGTGTTTGGCGCCCTCATGCAGAATCAGCGGCGCAAACAGCCGGAAATCCGCCCGGCCGCCTTTGCGCGCGCGCAGGATCACCAGTTCCGCGGCGCGGTCTGCGCGGGGCGCCAGCGGCAGCACTTCCATAGAGCCGAGGCAGCCGCTGCAGGCCGCCAACATATCCGGCAGCCGGTCCGCCCGCTGGATCATATGCAGATAACCTTTGGGTGCCAGACGGCGGGCAGCGGTTGTGATCCAGTCTGCCAGCGGCGTGCCCTCCCCCAGAGCGACCTGTCTGCCGGCATCGCGCGCCAAACTATGGGCACCCGGTTTGTAGTAGGGCGGATTGGCGATCACATGCTGGAACTGGCGCTGTTTCAGCACCTGCGGCAGCGCGGAAAGATCGGCCTCGAACACCTCTATAGCCTGACCATTCTCCACCGCGTTTCGCCGGGCCAGTTCCGCATAGGGCGGCTGCAGCTCAATCCCCGCCAAATGCAGATCCGGCACCCGCGCCGCAAGGCACAGCAAGGCCTGACCGGCACCGCACCCCAGCTCCAGCACCGCCTCCCCAGCCCGTGCAGGAACCGCTGCCGCCAGAAGAACCGGGTCAACCCCTGCGCGGTAGCCCTTAGCGGGCTGCCACAGCTGCACTCTGCCGCCAAGAACCCCGTTGCAGCTCAGCGCGTCTTCCGCAAATGCGTTCATTGGCCCAGCGGGATTTCATTGTCGCGCATCACCACCAGCGCATCCTCGTAGTCATCGGTTCGCACCATCAGGCGGCGCGGGAAAATTCCGATCCCGCCTTCCAGGATGCTCATATTTACGTCCATTTGAAAGCAGTCTATATCCTCACCCTCAAGAAGGGCGGAGGCAAAGGCCATGATCGTCGGATCGGTGCTGCGCAGAAGCTCTTTCATGAGATTGGATCTAAGGGCAAGGCCCCGGCCTTGTCGAGCCTTGCGAGCGGGAAAGTGATGGACCAAGTGATGACCAGGAAGCCGCATGAAATGCTGGCCGCCACGCTGAGCCAAGAGCTGGATGCTGTGAATGTGCTGATCCGGACCCGGATGGCATCGCAGCATGCGCCGCGCATACCCGAGGTGACGGCGCATCTGGTCGAGGCCGGCGGCAAGCGCCTGCGGCCGATGCTGACGCTGGCCGCAGCCCGGATGTGCGGCTACGAGGGCGATCATCACCTGAAGCTGGCGGCCACGGTGGAGTTCATCCACACCGCCACCCTGCTGCATGACGACGTGGTTGATGAAAGCGCCCAGCGGCGCGGGCGGCCCACCGCGAACCTGCTGTGGGACAACAAAAGCTCGGTTCTGGTGGGGGATTATCTGTTTGCCCGCAGCTTCCAGCTGATGGTGGAGACCGGCTCGTTGCGTGTGCTGGACATCCTGGCCAATGCCTCGGCAACCATTGCCGAGGGCGAGGTGCTGCAGATGACGGCGGCGTCGAACCTTAAGACAGGCGAGGATATTTATCTGCAAGTGGTGCGCGGCAAGACCGCGGCGCTGTTTTCGGCGGCAACCGAAGTCGGTGGGGTGATTGCCGGCGCATCGGAAGCGCAGGTGAAGGCGCTGTTTGACTATGGCGACGCGCTGGGGATTGCCTTTCAGATTGCTGATGACCTTTTGGACTATCAGGGCGACAGCAAGGCCACCGGCAAGAACGTCGGCGACGACTTCCGCGAACGCAAGCTGACCCTGCCGGTGATCAAGGCGGTGGCGCAGGCCACGGATGAAGAGCGCGCGTTCTGGACCCGCACCATCGAGAAGGGCAAGCAGCAGGACGGCGACCTGGAGCAGGCACTGGCGCTGATGGCAAAATACGGCACGTTGGAGGCCACCCGCGCGGATGCAAATACCTGGGCGGCGAAGGCGAGGGCAGCACTTGACGCCCTGCCCGATCACGAGATCCGTACCATGCTGCGCGATCTGGCCGACTATGTGGTTTCGCGGCTGAGCTGACCGGGTAAAGGGGGGGCTGCCCCCTCGGCCATTCCGCCCCCCCGGAGGTATTTAGGAGCAGAAAGAAGCGGCAGAGCGGCACCGCGCTGTGCGCCCGCGCGGCGCCGCGCCCAACGGCGGGCAAGCATCTTTGATGCGCCGCGCTGCAGGCGGGAGTGCCCGTACTCCGCCGCGCGCGGTGTTTCAGATCAAAGTGACCGCGCTGCACCACCAATCGGGATGTTCAGCCCCGATCTCATAGGCTGCCAAATGCGCGGCTTTCTTTGAGGGGTAAAGTGCAAAACAGGTGGCACCGGAGCCGGACATGCGGGCCAGCAACGCGTTGCGGGAGCTGCGCAGGTCCGAGAGCACCCGTTCGATTTCCGGCGCTACGCGGATGGCCGCCGCTTCCAGGTCATTGCGCTGTTCGCCAAGCCACGCGGCGCAGTCTGCGGCGGCGGCGAAAGCCGGAATGTCCTGCGGCATCGGCGGATTGCTGCGGGAGGCAAGTTCGCAAAACACCATCCCGGTCGGGACATGTGCCCCGGGATTAACCAGCAGCGCGTGCAGCTCTGGCAGGTCCACCGGCGTCACTTGTTCGCCGATCCCCTGCATCCGGGCCGCGCGGGCGGCCATGCAGACCGGCACATCGGCGCCAAGCGACAGCGGCAATTCATCGGGAAAGCCGCACCCCTGCCTGGAAAGTGCCCGCAGAACCGCAGCGGCGTCTGACGAACCGCCCCCAATGCCCGCGCCATGGGGCAGATGCTTGTTGAGGCTGATCCGGCCGGTCCAGCCTGCCCCTGCAGCGGCTTTCCAAACCAGGTTGCGCTGATCCGCAGGCACGCCGCCCTCAAACAGGCCGGAGACCTCCAGAGCCAGCTCAGGTCCGGGATCAAGCTGCAGCAGATCCCCGGTATCAGCAAAGACCACCAGCGAATCCAGCAAGTGATAGCCGTCGGCGCGGCGGCCGGTCACATGCAGTGTCAGGTTGATCTTGGCAGGTGCAAAGACCTCAGCCGCCATTGGCGACCTTCAGCGGCTGCGCGCCTTCCTCGGCGAGCACGGCGTCCAGGCCCACTTCCAGCTTGCGGCGGATGCGCTCGGGGTCGGCTTCGCCATCGGTGTCCTCCGGGTCGATGAAGGAAAGCGCCCGCTTCCACTGGAACTCTGCCTCGCGTGCGCGGCCTACAGCCCAGTAGACGTCGCCCAGGTGGTCGTTGACCACCGGGTCCACCGGCATCAGTTCCACCGCACGTTCCATATGGGCGACGGCATCGTCAAACCGGCCCATGCGGTAGAGCACCCAGCCCAGACTGTCGACGATGAAGCCGGAATCAGGGCGTGCCGCGACGGCGCGCTCGATCATGTCCAGCGCCTCGTCCAGCTTGCTGCTTTTTTCGACCAGCGAATAACCCAGGTAGTTCAGCACCTGCGGCCGGTTCGGGTCCAGCTCCAGCGAGGCGCGGAAATCGGCCTCGGCCTGGTCCCATTGATCCAGCCGTTCATGGCAGATTCCGCGGGCATAATAGAGGAACCAGCGAGTGCCAGAGTCTTCGGATGTGTTGGCCAGCGCCTTGTCATAGGCTCCGGCAGCACCCGCGTAGTCTTCCTGCTGGCGCAGCAGATCGCCAAGGCTGACATAAACACTGGGTTGCTCCGGAAAGTCCCGCGCCAGCTGTTCCAGAACTTCGATTGCTGCGTCCGGTTTGGCGGCGCGGCGCAAGGCTTCGGCGCGGCCCATTTCAGCGGCGTGATAATCGGGATGGCTGCTGGGCACCTGCTTGTAGGTCGCAACCGACAGCTCGTAGCGGCCAAGCTGGTCCAGAAGGCCTGCGCTGAGCAGGATGGCGTCAACATGATCGGGGCGCAGCGAGGCCGCCATGCGGGCATACATCAGCACATAGTCGTTGGCCGTATCGCCGTTCAGTGCCGCGCCGAGAGTATAAAACACCTCGGCGATGCCCTCCCGCGGGCCGGGAGCGATGGTATAGGCCAGGATCTTTCCGGCGGCGAGCTGTGCATCCATGGCTTCCAGCCCAGGATCCAGGCGGCTGCCAAAGGCCGCTTTCAGCGCCTCGCGAGCATCATCGTTGCGGCCCAGCTGCGACAGGATCTGCACCCGTGCAACTGCCGCCCTGCGGCTAAGGGTCGCCAGGCGCCCATCCTCTGCGGCAAACAGCGCCTCGGCGCCACCATAGTCGCCGGCCGATGCCAGCGCCAGCGCCCGGTGATAAAGCACGAAGGGCTGCAGGCTGCCGTCTTCTGCGAGCCGCTCAAATGTCTTAAGCGCGCTGGACACTGACCCAGTGCCGATATGCGCCCAGCCTTCCAGAAGTCCATCCACCAACGGGTGGATCGCTTCCTGTTCGGCGTCGCGGTCCAGAATTGCTTGGAAATCACCCTCTGCCGCATGGCCGCCCGCAATAATGATATTGGCAACCTGACTGCGGGCACCGGCCTGCAGCAGCCGTTCAGCAACCGGGACTGCCAGTTCGGCCTTACCCATGGCGAGCTGCGCGAAGACCACGTTTTCCATCAGAAGCGGGTTCTGCGGGTCGCGTGCCAGAGCCTGGGTATAATAGAGTGCTGCAGCGGCAAAATCGCTGTCATAGGTTGCGGCCCGTCCGGCGAGATATGAGCCGGCCAGCCCTTCCGCCTGCGCGGCAGGCACGGCGGCGGCCACCAGGGCCGCACTTGTCAGGGTGCGAAGAATGGATACGGGCACGCGGGACCCCCTTACGATTTACTGCTCTTTGCTCTTGTAAGAAAGCGTAGTGCGGTGCCCGTCAACACGCAATGGGGCGGCCCGAGGGCCGCCCCATAAATTCCGGCGAATCCGCGCCGAAAAGCTGATTTTCCGATCACATGTTCGGGTAGTTCGGTCCGTCGCCGCCCTGCGGCGTGGTCCAGGTGATGTTCTGGGACGGATCCTTGATGTCGCAGGTCTTGCAGTGGACGCAGTTCTGGAAGTTCACCACGAACTCCGGCTGGCCGTCTTTTTCGACCACCTCATACACACCCGCCGGGCAATAGCGCTGCGCCGGTTCCGCGAATTTCGGCAGGTTGACCGCAATCGGAGTGTCGGCGTTGCCAAGCTGCAGGTGGCAGGGCTGGCTTTCCTCGTGGTTGGTCATCGCAAAAGACACGTTGGTCAGGCGGTCGAAAGACAGCACGCCATCGGGTTTCGGGTAGTCGATGGGCTTGTGCTTGGAGGCTTCCTCGGTCGCCTCGGCGTCGTTCTTGCCGTGGCTCAG
Source organism: Leisingera aquimarina DSM 24565 (assembly GCF_000473165.1). Classification (GTDB taxonomy): domain Bacteria; phylum Pseudomonadota; class Alphaproteobacteria; order Rhodobacterales; family Rhodobacteraceae; genus Leisingera; species Leisingera aquimarina. The sequence goes on from NZ_KI421504.1 coordinate 133,956, forward strand.
GGTGCCGAAAAAAGAGAAACCAAAGAGGTTGTTGGTCCACATGTCCAGGCCGCCAAAGGCCAGCGACGCGGTGAGGCCCCATTTGGACCACATCGGCTTCACGTTGCGAACCATCTTGAGGTCCTTGCCGATGGCGCCGTCGCGCACGTCGGCCTCATAGGCGGTCAGCTCGTCGCCCGAACGCTCAGCCTTGATCGCGTCATAGGCGGCTTCGGCTGCGGCCTTGCCGGACAGCATCGCGTTGTGGTTGCCCTTGATGCGCGGCACGTTGACCATGCCCGCAGAGCAGCCCAGCAGCGCCACGCCGGGTGCAACCAGTTTCGGCATCGACTGATAGCCGCCTTCGGTGATGGCACGGGCGCCATAGGCCACGCGCTTGCCGCCTTCCAGCAGCTGAGCCACCACCGGGTGGTGCTTGAAGCGCTGGAATTCCATGTAGGGGAACAGGTGCGGATTCTTGTAGTTCAGGTGCACCACAAAGCCCACGTAGACCTGATTGTTGTCCAGGTGGTAGATGAACGACCCGCCGCCCGCGTTGGAACCCAGCGGCCAGCCCATGGTGTGAGTGACGGTACCTTCCTTGTGCTTGGCCGGGTCGATCTCCCAGATCTCTTTCATGCCGACGCCGTACTTCTGAACGTCCTTGCCGGCCGCCAGATCGTATTTGTTGATCACTTCCTTGGCCAGCGAGCCGCGCACGCCTTCGGAGATGAAGACATATTTGCCGTGCAGTTCCATGCCCGGTTCATAAGACGGGCCGGGGGTGCCGTCGGGATTCTTACCGAACTCGCCCGCAACAACGCCCTTCACTTCGCCGTTTTCGCCATAGACCAGTTCCGAACAGGCCATGCCCGGAAAGATCTCAATGCCCATTTCCTCGGCCTGTTCCGCCATCCAGCGGCAGACGTTGCCCATCGAAACGATGTAGTTGCCGTGGTTGTTCATCAGCGGCGGCATCGGGAAGTTGGGGATGCGGACATGGCCGGCTTCGCCCAGCATCAGGAAGTTGTCTTCCTTGACTTCCACGTTCACCGGTGCGCCCTTTGCCTTCCAATCAGGGATCAGCGCGTTCAGGCCGCAGGGGTCCAAAACAGCGCCGGACAGGATATGCGCGCCCACTTCCGAGCCTTTTTCCAGGACCACGACCTCAAGGTCGGCGTCCAGCTGTTTCAGACGGATGGCCGCAGACAGGCCGGCAGGGCCGGCCCCGACGATCACTACGTCGTATTCCATCGCTTCGCGTTCAATCTCGGCCATTTTGCGGCGCTCCTTGGCTTTTGTTCGCTACCGGCCCCACAATGGTGCGTGGGCGCAATATTATTTCGCGGTTGCTTAGCGTTTGGCAGGCCTGCCGGTCAATCCAAACTCCGCGTCAAACACCTGTAAAACAGGCAACTGAGACAAAAAGTGCGTCCATTTTCGTCACTCAAGGATCATTTTCCGCCGCGGTCTCTGTCTCGGGCCGGTCTCCCATCAGATATCTGGGTCCCTGCCCCTTCTGTGAGGCCTGGTCTTGCGGGTTGTAAAGTTTGCAATTCGGAAGCGACAGACAGCCGCAGCCTATACAGCCGTCCAGATTGTCGCGCAGTCGCACCAAAGTTTCGATTCGCTGGTCCAAATGGCTGCGGAAGCTTTCCGAGATGCAGGCCCAGTCGTCCTTGGTGGGGGTGCGGCTGCCCGGCAGGCTTTTCAGGAACCCGCGGATCTCCGGCAAGGAAAAGCCGAACTGCTGGGCAATCATGATGAAACTCATCCTCCGGATGTCAGCGCGGTGGAACCGCCGCTGCCCGCCTGCATTGCGCCAGGGTTCCACCAGGCCCTGCGCCTCGTAATAGCGGATGGCGGACACGGCGAGCCCGGTGCGGTCGGCCAGATAGCCGATGGAGATACCGGCGGATGAAGGCATGGCATAACTCCCTGAAGAAAATCCTTGAGCTAAAGTTAGGTTTAGGAATTACGGTGAGTCGTATCAACAGGTTTGCTTGAGCGAAAAGGAGATTTCCAATGAGCGCAGTTCTGGAACACGCAAACGTCACCGTGGCCGACCCCAATGCCACAGCAAAATGGATGAAAGAAGTTTTCGGCTGGCATGTGCGCTGGGAGGGAGAAGCCAAGAATGGCGGCTACACCGTGCATACCGGCGGCGAGACCAGCTATCTTGCGCTTTACACGCCGCGCACACCCGCGGGCAAAGCGCCGGAGAGCTATGGCATCGTTGGCGGGCTGAACCATCTGGCCGTGATCGTCGAGGATCTGGACGCAACCGAAGCCGCGGTGAAGGCCGCAGGTTTCACACCGATGAACCACGGCGACTATGAGCCGGGCCGCCGGTTTTACTTTCATGACGAGAACGGCATCGAATACGAGGCGGTGCAATATGATTGATATTCTATGCCAAGCGGGGCTGCCGAGGCTGCCCCTGCGCGGCATTTTTTCGCGCAATTCTGTGGAAAACTCCGCCAATCCGCCTGCTTAGGCGGAATTGCATGCCGGTAAGCCCTGCGCGCACTTGAAATCGGGTGCAGGATTGGGTCAGGTAATTGTCAACCGGACCGGAGGCCCCGCGGCTCATGCTGCGGGGCTGCGGTTTTCATACTGACAAGAAAAACCATAATAGCGACCTGGACCAATCTGATGGAAAAGATCCCGATGACCCCTGCGGGTCACGCCGCGCTGGAAAGCGAACTGAAGAACCTGAAATCCGTCGAACGCCCGGCGATCATTCAGGCAATTGCCGAAGCCCGCGAGCTAGGCGATCTGTCGGAGAACGCCGAGTACCATTCGGCGCGTGAAAAGCAGTCCTTTATCGAGGGCCGTGTAAAGGAGCTGGAAGGCCTCCTGTCGCTGGCTGATGTGATCAATCCGGCCAAATTGTCCGGCGCGATCAAGTTCGGTGCCAAAGTGACCGTGGTGGACGAGGACACCGACGAAGAAAAGACCTGGCAGATCGTTGGCGAACACGAGGCCAACATCGAGGCAGGCTTGTTGAACATCAAATCGCCGATTGCCCGTGCCTTGATCGGCAAGGACGAAGGCGACAGTGTGGAAGTGCGCACTCCCGGCGGTGAGCGTGCTTATGAGATCCTCAAGATCGTCTATTCCTGATCCGCAAAACAGAACGAGTGTTCATGACAGGCTCCAGCAGCAGTCCCGGATCCAATCCGAACCCCGCCGGCAACCGCCCGCTGCGGCGCCTTGACGGACCTTCGGGCAATGGGCTGGGCGGTGCCGAGCTGGCGGCCATTGCCTTGGGCGCTCTGTGGCTTCTGGCGGCGGTCGGGCTCTTTGTCTTTGCGCCGCCGGATTCCGGGCTGTCGCAATGGGCCGACTTGATCACCGGCGTTCTGGCTCTGGTGCTGCCGCTGGCGATGCTGTGGGTTGCGGCCTCTGCCGCGCGCTCGGCCCGGGTGATGCGCGAGGAAAGCGAGCAGCTGCAGGCGGCGATTGACGGGCTGCGCCAGACCTATCTCTCTCAGGCCCAGCAGCATGCCGCAGTGGCCGAGCCGTCGATGGCCAAGCGGCTGGAAGAAATCGCCGAGGCCACCCGCAAGACAGAAACGGCTCTGGCCACCTTCCACACCAGCCGCCGCAATCCGGTGCGCCCGGCAATCCCTGCTGAAGCGGCCGAACTGGCGGCTGCCGAGCAAGGATCGCTGGCTTTGGGAACCGAGGCCGAGGCTGCCGCGCCGCCGCTGCCCGCAGAACATTTCATCCGGGCGCTGAACTTCCCGGAAACGGCGGAGGATCAGGACGGTTTCGCCGCCCTGCGCGCCGCCCTGCAGGACCGCAAGGCTGCCCAGGTGATCCAGGCTGCACAGGATGTGCTGACCCTGCTCAGCCAGGACGGCATATATATGGACGATCTGCGCCCTGATATGGCCCGCCCTGAGATCTGGCGCCAGTTTGCCCAAGGTACGCGCGGCCGGGCTGTGGCCCCCCTTGGCGGCGTGCGCGACCGCACCTCGCTGGCGCTGACAGCGGCACGGATGAAGCAGGATCCGATTTTCCGCGATGCCGCGCACCATTTCCTGCGCCGCTTTGATCAGATGTTCGCGGAGTTTGAGGCTGAAGCGACCGACGGCGAGATTTCCGCCCTCGGCAACACCCGCACCGCCCGCGCCTTCATGCTGCTGGGCCGGGTGGCCGGAACCTTCGATTGAGGGGGCGGCCCATCGGGCTGCTGCCTGCGGCGCGAGTATTTTCTCAAAGGTGAAAAGTCAGCGCCTCCGCGCCGCGCTTCTGCGCGGCGCCAAACCCAACGGCGGGCAAGCATCTGCGATGCGCCGGGCCGCGGGCGGGAGCGCCCCGTTCACATGGCGAAGCTGCTGTAAGGAATGAAGCGCACGGGATCACCGGGATTGACCTCTGCGGCGCCGTCGCCGAGCTCCACCAGCCCTTCGGCCCAGCTCAGGCTGCTTATGCGGCCGGAGCCTTCGGATTTGAACACCTCCGCGCGGCCGTCCCGTACACGTGCCCGCAGGAATTCGCGGCGGCCCGGCTTCTTGCGTTTTTGAAAGGCGGCAGGCACGGTGAACCCCTGCGGCTCCTGCCAGCCTGCGCCTGCCATAAGGCCCATCGCGGGTCGGGCAAAGATCAGCGTGCAGACCAGTGCAGCCACCGGGTTGCCCGGCAACCCGAAGACCGGTGTGCCCTGCCACATGCCCAGCGCCAGCGGGCGGCCTGGCTTCAGCGCAATGCGCCATTCCTGCATCGCTCCCGCCTCGCGTAGCAGTGCCGACATGTGGTCCTCGTCCCCGGCCGAGGCACCGCCCGAGGTCAGGATAACATCAGCCTGTTTGGCGGCGCCGTCCAGATGCGCCCGCAAGACCTCGCGGTCATCCGCGGCCTTGCCCAGATCAAACGGTACAAATCCCAGTTGGCGGATCAGCGCCAGCAGCATCGGTCGATTGGCATCAAAAATCTGCCCCTTACCTGCGGGTTCTCCTGCCTCGACCAGCTCATCACCGGTGGAGAGCACACCGACCCGCAACGGCAGCCGCACAGTGAGTTCCGCCAGCCCGGTAGCGGAGGCCAGCGCCAGATCGGCGGGTGTTATGACCCGGCCTGCGGGCAGGATGCCGTCTCCCGCGCAAACATCCTCACCAGCCTTGCGGGTATTTACCCCCTGTTTCAGCGGGCCGTTGAAGGCGATACGGGCGCCGTCGGTGTTCACGTCCTCCTCGAGGATCACCGTATCCACGCCGTCCGGCAACGCGGCGCCGGTCAATACGCGGATGGCGCTGCCTGCGGGCACAATGCTTTCATATGGGACACCGGCGGCAGCCCGGCCCTGCACCAGCGGCAGCACATGCGGGCCTACCGCCCTGCCGCCGGCGAAGCCGTAGCCATCCACCGCCGTATTGGGCAGCGGCGGGTTGGAGCGTTTGGCCACGGCATGGTCTGCCAGCACCCGTCCCAAAGCGGCTGACAGCGGCACGGTTTCGGCACTGGTGACCGGCCCCAGCCTGCCCCGCAGCAATGCCAGCGCGTCATCGACCGGGGTCCAGTCCACGCCCGCAGGCAAGGCAAAGCAATCGTTGCTGAGCGGCGGCGGTGTCAGCCCATCCAGCTCATTGGCCGCCAGCGCGTTCAAGCGGTCTTCGTATCCGGTGCCCAATATCCAAGCTTCCTCTTGTGCGTCTTCAGGTACAGCAGCCAGCATTCCGGCGAGCTCCTCTGCCGGCAGCCGGCTGAGCGCTTGCGACAACAGCCGCATCTGCACCCGGTCGCGGATTTCTTCCCGGCCGGCAACAGCCATCGCAGCCTTTACGGCGGGTTCGATCAACCCTGGCCAAATTTCCGCGAACACAATTTGCGCGTTCGCAATGTTCTCGAAGGGCCAGACAGCCGCCCCGTGCCGGAGCCGGAGCCGCTGCAGAACCGGCAGCCCCATGAGGGTCTGGCTGCCAACTGTCGGGTTGAAAAACAGCTGGAAACAGGACGAGGCCGCCTTGGCCGCCAAATCCGCGCTGCGCCGTTCCGCCACTTCCTTATAGACTATGCCAACTTTGCGGTAGGGAATATCTGGCCAGCGCGCCTCATCCGGCTTACCCCAGAACGGACCAGAGCCGGCAAACAGCCGGTTCATTTCGGAGGCGACTTCAAACCGGTTGTTCGTTCCGTCTTCAGAGTCTGAGATCCGCTCATCCAGCCACTGCCAAAGGGCAAAGGGGTCATCCGATCCGGTAATCCGGCGCACAAATCCGCGCGGATAGCCGAAAGGAAAGTCAAACGCTGCCAGAATCCGCCGCCCCGCGGCCTGCTCCTCATCGAGGAAGCTGCTGATCCAAGCCTCTGCCTCCTGCCGGCTGCGGCAATAAATTTGCCTTTCCGCAGTTCCGCCGCGTGCCACCCCCAGCCAAATCGCGTCTTTGCTGGGGCGCCGGGGCTTGCGCTTGGCGGCGGACCAGTCGATGGCGAGAAAGGTATCAAAGCCGGTCAAAGCCCCAATTCCGACTGGATGAAATCCGCGATCTTTGCTGTACCGTTCAGATCGAACACCGGACGGTCCAGGTGCAGCGGCACGTCGCTGGCTACGGCCCGGATGGTCTGGTCATCCGGCGCAATCAGCGGCTGGCCTGCGGCGGTTCTGTAAGCCTCGATCTTGGGGTGGGTTTCGCGCTTGAACCCCTCGACCAGGATTAAATCCACAGGACGCAAGCGCGACAGCAGTTCCGTGAACGAAGGCTCCCCTGCCCCGCGCAGTTCCTGCATAATCGCAACGCGATTGGGTGAGGCCAGCACGACTTCGGAGGCACCCGCTTGCCGGTGGCGGTAGCTGTCGGTGCCGGGCTGGTCGACGTCCGTTGCGTGATGGGCATGTTTCAGGGTCGAGACCGTCAGCCCGCGCGTGCAGAACTCGGCGACCAACCGCTCCATCAGCCCGGTCTTGCCGTTGTTCTTCCAGCCGGTGACGCCGTAGATCTTCATTTCAGCAGCGCCTCGGCCTTTGCCAGATCCTCTGGGGTGTTGATGTTGAAGAACGGGTCAAAGGGATCGGCCTCGAACAGCGCCTCGCGGCCGCCATGCTGGTCGGTCCACATGACCACCTTGCGCAAGCCCCCCTGTAGTGCCGCGCGCAGGTCGCCGCGCAGGGCGACGGGCCAGAGGCCGAAGGCCGGATGCCGGTTGATGCGCTTGCCGCCGCCGGACTTCAGCGCTTCCTCGCCGGTGCGCGGCGTAGTGGCGAGGACCAGCGGCTGCGCCATGCCCTCGGATGCGGCAGTCAGGCGGGCGACCAGATCCTGCGGGAAGAAGGGCGTATCGGCGGCGGCTGTGACGATGGAGTCCGCGCCCTGCTCTGCCGCCCAGTCGAGGCCCGCCAGGACACCTGCCAGAGGGCCGGCAAAGCCCGCGATCGAGTCGGCAATAACCGGCAAGCCCAGATCGGTAAATCGCACCGGATCGCCATTGGCGTTGAGCGCCAGGCCAGAGACCTGCGGCGACAGACGGTCCACCACGCGGGACAGCAGGCTCTGGCCGCCGACCTGCAGCCGCCCCTTGTCGCCGCCGCCCATCCGGGTGGCGAGGCCGCCTGCGAGGATTACGCCGAGAGGTTTGGTCATTTAGCAGCAACCCATTCTTCTATTCTCTTTCGAAAGTCGTCTGAGGACATACCTTCCGGCAAAGCATCGTCAGGGATCGGTAAAAAGCCGGGCCCATAGATGACTCCCGTTCCGCCATCGAGTTCAATAGCACCATCAACGCCGAGCCACGACAATCGGTATTGCTCAATGTCGTTGCAGTAACTTATCCCCTCAGAACTGAAGGTTGTGTGCGTTGTACCGCGCTTGACTTCGATTTCTGCTGCACGCTTAGATATTTGGCGTTCCGTCCAAAAGATGAGCGCCCACAAAGCCACTCCGACAAAGAACATACCCGCAAAAAATCCAAGGGCTGCAAAATGAGCTTTGGTCTCGGCTTGCACAGCCTGAACAAAAACGACCAACAGTACGAACACCACGATCCAGTACGCGATATTTCCGATAGTTCTAAGGTATTTGAGGGATCGATTTGATTTCGTGAAATAGGCCGCTCTTTGCCCCACTGCTGAGCTATAGAGTTCTTGAGACACTCGATAGCTCAAGGTGATTTCTGCCTTCACCTATCCGCTCCCTTTCTTCGCAGCCTGTTATCCTCAACCGGCACGCTAGCCGGATCAACGTCACGCACCAGCCGCTCCTCGCCCGACAGGCAGATGAACCGCTGGCCGCGCATCCGGCCGATGAGGGTGAGGCCAACCTCGCGGGCGATCTCCACGCCCCAGGCGGTGAAGCCCGAGCGCGACGCCAGCACCGGGATGCCCATCATCGCGGTCTTGATCACCATCTCGGAGGTCAGCCGCCCGGTGGTGTAAAGGATCTTGTCCGCGGCCCCGGCTTGCTCCGACAGCATCCAGCCGGCGATCTTGTCCACCGCGTTGTGGCGACCGACGTCCTCCATATAGACCAGCGGACGGTCCTGCCGGCACAGAACAGTCCCGTGGATGGCGCCGGCCTCAAGGTACAAGGAAGGTGTGCGGTTGATCTTATGCGCCAGCGTGTAGAGCCAGGAGGTCTTCACTTGCACCTCAGGCAGGCGCACGTCCTCCAGCCCCTCCATCATGTCGCCAAAGACGGTGCCCACGGCGCAGCCTGAGGTGCGGGTCTTTTTCTTCAGCTTTTCTTCATGGCTCGTTTCCACTGCAGTGCGGACCACCACGGTTTCCAGATCCTCGTCATATTCGACGCGGGTGACCTCATCCCCGTCCTGCAGCATCCGCTGATTGCGCAGGAATCCTAGCGCCAGGTATTCCGGGTAATCGCCGATCGTCATTGCGGTGACGATTTCCTGGGAATTCAGGAAGATGGTCAGCGGGCGCTCCTCGACCACTGAGATGTCGCTGGCTTCGCCATTCTGATCAACACCGGTGACAGCGCGGGTCAGCCGCGGGTCTGCGACACCGGGGGCAATCAGATATTCTGACGTGATATCCATACTCACCAATTGCATTCCTTCTGCCACCGCCGTAGGCCGGTTGCACGCAATCTAGGACGTGCAGATGGCAATCACCACCACCAAATCGGCCTTCTGGAAGGGGTTTCGCGACAGCGCGCCGTTTCTGTTCATGGCCTCGCCCTTTGGTTTCCTGTTCGGGGTGCTTGCGGCGGAGGCCGGGCTGATTGTGCCGGAGGCCTTTGCCTTCTCATTGACGGTCTTTGCAGGCGCCGCCCAGTTCACCGCGCTGCAGCTGATGCAGGAGAACGCACCGCTGATCATCATCCTGATTTCGGCGCTGGCTGTGAACCTGCGGATGGCGATGTATTCGGCCTCGCTGACACCGTACTTGGGTGATGCGCCGATGTGGCAGCGGGCGATTGCCGCCTATTTCATCGTCGATCAGTCCTATGCGCTGTCGGTCGTGCAGTTCGAACAAGAGCCGGAGATGCCGCTGGCGCATCGGGTGGCCTACTTCTTTGGCACCAACGGCCTGATCACCCCGGCTTGGGTCATTGCCACCGCGCTGGGGGCGCTGGTTGGCACCCGTATCCCGGAGAGCTGGGGCGTGGACTTCGTGCTGCCGCTTGCGTTTCTGGCAATGATCGGACCGATGCTGCGCACGCCTGCGCATGTGGCGGCCTGTTTCGTGGCGGTGGCTGCATCGCTGCCGGCCGCCGCCCTGCCTTATAATCTGGGGCTGATCGTAGCCGGGATTGCGGGCATGATCGCAGGTGCGCAAGCGGAACTGTGGCTGGAGCGGCAGAATATCAAAACAGAGGGCACGAAATGAGCGGTACACCCAGCCCCATCTTGTGGATCGTGATCCTGGGGCTTGCCCTGGGCAGCTATGCCCTGCGGTTTGCCTTCATCGGCTTTATGGGTGGCAAGCCGATTGCACCCTGGCTGATGCGGCATCTGCGCTACACGGCGGTGGCGATCATCCCGGCGCTGGTTGCGCCGCTGGTGGTCTGGCCCGCGCCAACGGGCGGCGACCCCAGCGCAATGCATTTTGCAGCCGCTGCCGCGACTTTTGCCGTCGGCTATCTGACACGGAATGTGCTTCTGGGCCTGGGCACCGGCGGGCTGTCGCTGCTGCTGTTGTACCTCGCCGCCTGACGCTCGCCCGACGCTTTCGGCTTGTTCCCGGGCGGAAGGGTTACTCAGCAGCGTTCAGCGCGGCGTCGCTCTTGGTGATGCCCGCCTGCAGATCGGCGCTGTCATTTTCGTAGTAGCGTTCCGTCACCACCCCCGGCAGCTGGCCGAACTGGGCGGACAGTTTTTCCGGGTAGAAGGTGCGGTCCAGGTTTTCGAAGCCGGGGATCTGCTGAAGGATGCCGATAGTGGCCTGCGCGCAGTAGGCCCCCGGCACGCGGCCGTTGGTCACTGCCAGCTGATAGGCTTTCTGAGCCTGCTCCGGCGTCACCTCAACCCGCTGCACCACCACATGGAAGGTGCTGCGCGCATGAGCGCCCCGGTAAGCTTTCTCGACTGCCGGGGTGATGCCGAAAAGGACGTCGTTCCGCTCCGGCACGACCGATGCGTAAAACGAGCCTGCGGGATCGAAGATCACCCGTTCCGACGCGTTGATCATCAGCGACGCGTGCCCGCCCCGCCCGGTGCGATTGTTGATCATCGTGTAGAGGGTGAGCGTCGCGGGGCCGGGTTGGCGGTAGGCCACCTTGGCCAGGGTTTCGGCATCCGCATTGGGCTGCTGCGGCGCCGCGCAGCCCGCAAGCGCGAGCAGAACCGCGCCAAGGCACAGCAGATTACGCAAGGCGCGTGCTCCTTGGACCGGAAATCAGGTGGCGAAAACCGCCAGGAACAGCGCGAAGACGATCAGGGCAATGCAGGAGCGGGTAATAAAGGTCAGAAAGCCGGTATAGACTTTTTCCTGAACCGCGGTGTCCATGGTGCCGTGCTGATGTTCAGCCATGTGAGTTATTCCTCAATTCACGTGCATTTTCTTAGTGATTACTGGATTTGCAATCCTCTGTCACCACGTCAATCGCGCGCATCTGTCAGAAATACGCGGTGTGTTCCTCAGCATCGCCAGCAAACCAGGCCCCCGTCCGGGCCGGCACCGGAGCTGAACCGAATCGCCCGGCGCCCAGTCCGGAACTTATTCCTGCTCCAGATCTGAAGCGAGCCGGAAGCCGATCCGGTTGGCCGGGGCTTCTTCCTGCGCCTTGGGCACCGCCCGCAGCATCACGTTGAGCTGGCTGACATGCTGCACCAGCTGGGTGCGGGCGCCGGGGCCTTCGCTGCCATAAAAGGTGATGATGTCGGGATCGTAATAGCCCATTCCTTCGATCCTTAGCACCCCTGCATTGCCGCCGGCAAAGCCCATCGCAACCTCGTGTTCGGCGTCCAGCTGTTGTTCGAAATTCTGGATATAAAGAATCAGCCGCTCATACGCCCAGCGCGCCGGGCTCTTGGCCGCATCCTGCTTTTGCAACTTTTCCGGAACCTTGCGCAGGCCTGCACAGGCCTCGGGATCGGCATGAACCTCATGCACGCAGGGCAGAACCGCTGCCTCTGCCGCCTCGGCGCTGGTCGAAATCTCGTCGCTCATGGTGTCTCCCCTCTTGCGGGGCGCGTCACCCCTTGCGCTGATAGAGCCAAGCGCCGTCATCGCGTTTCCAGCGGTCGACCTGGCCGGTGTGGTACAGATGATTTACATGAGCCACCGCCTCGACCAGCGCAAGCCCGTACTCGCCTTCGCCGATTGTGCGCTTGAACAGCGGTGCAAAGCAATCGGCGGCAGTCTGCGGCACGCAAAGGTGATCCATCAGCCGCTCCAGCGCGCCGTGGTGGTTGCCAATCAGCTGCTGCATCCGCAACGGCAGCCGGGTGAACGGCAGCTTGTGCCCGCCCAAGGCCAGATGATCGGGCCGCGCCAGTTTCGACAGGCGTTCGCAGGCCTCCAGCCATTCGCCCAAAGGATCCGCCATCGGCTCAGTCGCGTAAACGCCGATGTTGGGGCTGATGGTTGACAGGATCTGATCGCCGGTGATCACCAGATTGTCATCGCGGCTCCAGAAGGTCGCGTGCTCAGGCGCGTGGCCGTTGCCGATGTGCATATCCCAGTCGCGCCCGCCCATGCGGATCGCATCCCCCTGTTTGATGCGGGTGAAGCCCAGCGGCATCGGGTGCACCGTGTCGGCAAAATTAAAGGGCCGGTCGCTGGCGCGTTTTTCATAAAACGCCTTGTCCATACCCGCACTGCGGTAATAGGCCAGTGTTTCCTCAGGCCAGGCCTCCTGCACGTCCAGGGTCAGCATCCGGGCAAACAGCCAGGCGGTGCGGGTGGTGACCAGCTCGGCGCCGTGTTCGCTCTGAAACCAGCCGGCCAGGCCGATGTGGTCCGGGTGGTGATGGGTGCCGACAACGCGTGTCACCGGTTTGCCCTTCAAAGGTCCCGCCATCAGGCTTTCCCAGATCGCGCGGCTTTTACGGGTGTTGAACCCGGTATCGATCACCGTCCAGCCGTCACCGTCATCCAGCGCATAGACATTGACGTGGTCGAGCTTCATCGGCAGCGGCTGGCGCATCCAAAGGACGCCTTCTGCCACTTCAATGGCTTCGCCCTGTGCGGGCGGTTCTTCCCACGGGGTGCGGGGCGAGACGTCGGGGATATCAGTCACAGATCAACCTGCCAGTTCTTCGAGGCTGAGGGCAAAGGTGCCCGCAGCGCCAGCCTGTGCATGGGCCAGCAGGCTGGCATGTTCGGGCAGCATCCGGGTGATATAGAACCGCGCCAGTTTTTCGCGCGGACCGCCCTGGTCCGCCATTGCCGCGGCCAGATGGTAGTGCCCGCCCAGCACCCGGGCAAAGGCCCGCAAATACGGCACCGAACCGGCAAAGCGGTCCTGCATATCCTGTTGGGATACCAGCCATTCGGTGGCCTCCCGCAGGCTCTCGCAGGCCTGCCAGACGGATTCAGCCATGTTCGGATGGGTGGCGCGGGCACGTTCGGCCTGCTCCTCAATCTCGTCAATCAGGCCAAAGGCCATCTCGCCGCCATCCATCATCTTGCGCGCGACCAAGTCCATCGACTGGATGCCGTTGGTACCCTCGTAGATCGCGGTCACCCGCACGTCGCGGCAGTACTGCGCGGCGCCGGATTCCTCGATAAAGCCCATGCCGCCGTGCACCTGCACCCCGGTCTCAGACACCCGGATGCCGGTGTCAGTGCCAAAGGCCTTGGCAATTGGTGTCAGAAAGGCCGCGCGCTCCGCCCAGCCGCTGTCGCCAGTGGCAGTCTGCATATCGATCGCCTGCGCACAGGCCAAAAGGATCGCGCGGGAGGCAAACAGATCCGCCTTCATCTCCATCAGCATCCGGCGCACATCGGCGTGGTCGGCAATGAAGCCGCTGGCGGTGCGGCCCTGCTTGCGCTCCAGCGCATAAGCCAGCGCGTGCTGATAGGCGCCTTCGCCCGCACCAACACCCTGCCCGCCCACGCCAAGCCGGGCGTTGTTCATCATGGTGAACATCGCCGCCATGCCGCCATGCTCCTCGCCGACCAGCCAGCCAGTGGCGCCGTCATATTGCATCACGCAGGTGGGGGAGCCGTGCAGGCCCATTTTGTGTTCCAGGCTGACGACCTTGAGGCCATTCGCTTTGCCCGGATTGCCATCTGCATCTGGCAAGAGCTTCGGCACCAGAAACAAAGAAATCCCTTTGGTCCCCGGCACCCCGTCCGGCAACCGCGCCAGCACCAAGTGGCAGATATTGCCGCAGAAATCATTGTCGCCCCAGGAAATGAAGATCTTCTGGCCGCTGACCGCATAGGTGCCATCGCCATTCGGTACTGCCTTGGAGCTGAGCGCGCCTACATCCGAACCGGCCTGCGGCTCTGTCAGGTTCATGGTGCCGGACCACTCGCCCGAAATCAGCTTGGGCAGGTACAGGTCCTTGATCGCATCCGAAGCATGATGCTCCAGCGCCTCGATCTGGCCCTGGCTCATCAGCGGCGCTAGCTGCAGCGACAGGCAGGCGCCCGCCATCATCTCGTTCACCGCGGTGGCGACGGTCAGCGGCAACCCCATGCCGCCATGGTCCTCCGGCGCGCTCATGCCGATCCAGCCGCCCTCTGCGATAGCCCTGAACCCATCGCCAAAACCGGGCGAGGTCCGCAGCACGCCGTTTTCCAGATAGGCGGGGGTCAGATCGCCGTTCCGCTGCAAAGGGGCCATCACCTCGCCGCACATCTTGCCTGCCTCGTTAAGGATGGCGCTCACCACATCCGATGTGGCCTCGGCAAAGCGGCCTGTGGCCGGGATGGCATCATAGCCGACAACATGGTTCAACAGAAACTCATACTCGGAAACGGGGGCACGGAAGGTCATGGGCGTCCTCTGGCGGTCTTTTAAGGGGCGTCCTGGCACGGGTAGCCTTGGCTTCCCGGCACGGGCCTATTATGGTCGTTGGCTTGACCGATTACCTAATCGGACGCTCATTTCAATCAACCAAAACGCCGCGTCACCCGGAATGCCCCTGCAAAGCACCGAAATCCTTGCCGCCACGGCAACCGGCATTGCCCGCGCCGCCGGACTGCTGCGGGAAGGCAAACTCGTCTCTTTCCCGACCGAGACGGTCTATGGCCTTGGCGCCGACGCCCGGCAGGGCGCGGCGGTGGCCGCAATCTATGAGGCCAAGGGCCGGCCCTCCTTCAACCCATTGATCGCGCATGTTCATTCGGCCGAGGCGGCACAGCGCTATGTTCAGTGGAACGATACGGCAGAGCTGCTGGCCGACGCCTTTTGGCCTGGCCCGCTGACCCTGGTGCTGCCGCTGCGTGCTGGCCACGGGATTTCGCCGCTGGTCACTGCCGGGCTGGAAACTTTGGGGGTGCGCGTACCGGCCCACCCCGCTGGCCAGGCATTGCTGCAGGCATTGGACGGCCCGGTGGCCGCTCCTTCCGCCAACCCATCCGGCAAGATCAGCCCGACCACGGCGGCCCATGTGCAGGCAGGCTTGGACGGGCGCATTGCCGCGATCCTTGATGACGGCGCCTGCGGTGTTGGGCTGGAGTCAGCCATAGTCGGACTTGCCGGTTCCAATCCGATGCTGCTGCGCCCCGGCGGGTTGGCCGCGGAAGAGATCGAGGCGGTGCTGGGCCGCAAACTGGCGGTGCGCGACGTGCAAGACCCGCTGACCGCCCCGGGCCAGCTGCTGTCCCATTACGCCCCGGGCGCGCCAGTCCGGCTGAACGCCGCCAAAGCAGAGGACGGAGAGTTGTATCTTGGTTTCGGCCCCGGCGGAGGCGATCTGAACCTCTCCGCCAACGCAGACCTGACTGAGGCCGCCGCCAATCTCTTTGGCCATCTGCACCGTCTGGACGCGCTTGGCCAACCCATCGCCGTTGCGCCGGTTCCAGAACAGGGACTGGGCGCCGCCATCAATGACCGTCTCCGCCGCGCCGCTGCGCCAAGGGATTAAGCCGCCTGGGCACCCGGCCGAAACACTCCCGCCCGCTTGAGACAGCGCAGTGCATTTCATCCGGCGCTCATGCGTGGCCTGCACTGGCTGACAGTGTCAGCGGATCGACTCCGAGGGTTTTCAGCGATGCTTCCCACTTGCTGTCATCCGCCAGGCTGAAAACCAGATCCGGGCTGGCGTCGGCCGTCAGCCAGCCGTTCATCGCAATCTCGGCTTCCAGCTGACCCGGCCCCCAGCCGGCATAGCCCAGCAGCACCAGCAGCTGCTCCGGCCCCTGCCCCAATGCGATGTCTTCCAGAATATCCAAAGTTGCGGTCATTGAGAACCCGCCCGGCATCTTCAGCGAGCTCACGTCCGATTCGTAATCCGGCGTGTGCAGCACAAAGCCGCGCTGGGTCTCCACCGGGCCGCCGAACCGCACCGGCAATGCCGCAGCCGCGCTGCCCTCTTCGCCCAAGTCCAGCTGCTCCAGCAGATCCCCCAGCGCTACCCCGTCCGCAGGTTTGTTGACGATGAGCCCCATCGCCCCTTCCTCGCCGTAGGAGCACAGGAAAACCACTGAATGCTCAAACCTCGGGTCGCCGATTCCGGGCATTGCAATCAAGAGCTTGCCAGTCAGATCCATGAATTTCCGTCTTTCCTGCTGCCTCCCTCCACCATGACGCCCCCCCGGCCCGCACGCAAGGGGCGCAAAGGTTCGACCTGGTGAAGCCTCCGGCAAAATTGCCGCAAACCTGCCATTACTCCAGAACAATGACCGGAACGTGACTTGGCAAACCCTGCTGCCAAGCGCATGTATCAGGGCATGAGACTAATGCAGAACATACCCGCTGCCGCCCTGGCGGCTTTGCTTGCCGTGACTGCGGGCACCCCGGCCTTTGCCGGAGCCGCTGATAGCGGGATCGTGCAGATTGAGGTGCTGGACGGCGGCATGACCCCGCGCGGCACCTATATGGGGGCGCTGCGGATCAAACTGCAGCCGGGCTGGAAGACCTATTGGCGCGCGCCTGGCGATGCCGGCATTCCGCCCAGCTTTTCCTGGCGCGGGGCGCGCAATGTCGGCGGGCTGTCGATCACCTGGCCTGCGCCTGAGGTTTTTCAGACCTCCGGTTTTCGTACCATCGGCTATCACGATCAGCTGGTGCTGCCAGT
This sequence comes from Leisingera aquimarina DSM 24565, assembly GCF_000473165.1. GTDB lineage: Bacteria > Pseudomonadota > Alphaproteobacteria > Rhodobacterales > Rhodobacteraceae > Leisingera > Leisingera aquimarina. The sequence goes on from NZ_KI421504.1 coordinate 150,531, forward strand.
GGAAATCACCCCGGAAAAACCGGGCAAGCCGGTGCGCCTGAAGGGCCGGATGCAGCTGGGTGTCTGCAAGGATGTCTGCGTGCCGGCCGAGTTGAGCTTTGATCATCAGCTGGACAGCGGCGCTGGCCGCAACCCGGCGATTGCCGCCGCGTTGGCAAGCAGGCCCTGGACGGCCAACGAAGCCGGTGTGCGCAGCGCCGCCTGCAGCCTGCGCCCGTCTGAATACGGGATGAAGGTCACCGCCCGGATTTCGATGCCATCCGCCGGCGGTGACGAGGTTGCGGTGATTGAATCCGGCAATCCCAAGCTGTACGCCGGTGAAACCAGCACCCGCCGCGAAGGCGGGCTGTTGGTGGCTGAGACCGAGTTCCTGCCTGCTGACGGCAACGCCTATGCCATAGATCGCTCGCAACTGCGGATCACGGTGCTCGGACAGAACCACGCGGTGGACATCCAGGGCTGCAGCGCCGGATGAGCACCGCCAATTGCTCTCAGCGTCCGGTCTTGGGCACAATTGCCGTGGTCTGCTGTCATTTGGACGGTCAGGATCAGGTGATCCTTGTGCAGCGCGGCAAGGAGCCGAATGCGGGCTGGTGGGGGTTTCCCGGCGGCCACGTGGAGATGGGCGAGACGGCCCTGCAGGCCGCCGCGCGAGAGTTGCAGGAGGAGACCGGGGTTATTGCCCGGCCCTTGGAATACCTTACAAATGTGGATGCGATCTCCCGCAATGCGGCAGGCACGGCGCAGCGCCAGTATCTGCTGACCGTAGTCCTGTGCGAATACATCAGTGGCAAACCGGTGCCGGATGATGACGCCGAACAGGCCGAATGGGTCCCGATTGCAGAGATCGAAACCCGTGGCCTGCAACTGCTTGTACAGGTCGCGGATGTGGCCCGGCTGGCTCAGACCCGCTGGCGGGCGCTGAACCGGTAGGCGACGCCTCCGGCCAGATAGGCCAGCAGCGCCAGCACCAAGGCACCGGAGATAAAGGCCAGCAGCCCGGCCCGTACCGGTTCCATCGCTGCCAGCGATGGCAGCATCCGAAGAAGCGGATGCAACGCACCCGTGGCCATCGCCCAACCCAGCGTCAGCACCAGCCAGCCAAGCTGTGCCAGGGATGTACCCAGCACCAGCCAGCGCAGCCCCCCGGCGCCGCGCCGCAAGGCCCGGCGCAGCGCGGTCATCGGACGTGACAGGTCCCGCTGCATTGCCACCAGCGCAGGCACCACCAGCAATACTAGGAACATGCCAAAGCCCAAGCCATAAACCAGCGTGATCACTGTTGGCTTCAGGAACTGCGCCTGCTGCGAGCGTTCAAACAGCAGGGGCGCCAGCCCCAGAACAGTTGTCATCGTGGTCAGCATCACCGGCCGCAGCCGGTCCGCCGCCGCATCAATGATCGACGGCACCAGCCCGCGGTCTTGCGCGTATTGGTCAATGGTCGTCACCAGCACGATGGAATCGTTGATGATGATCCCGGTCATGCCCAGCAGCCCCACCACGGTGAACATGCTCAGCGGCACCTCCCACATGTAGTGCCCCCAAATCGTGCCGACGAGGCCAAAGGGAATGATCGCCATCACCACCAGCGGCCGGGTCCAGCTGGCAAAAATCCAGGACAGCACCAGGTAGATACCGGTGAGGCACAGGATCAGCCCGGTGCCTGCCTCCTGCAGGAAGGTTTGCTCCTGTTCAGCCAGCCCGGACAGTGTCCATTCCACTTGCCGCTCGCTGGCGATCTTCGGCAGGATGTCCTCCTGCAACGCCTGCATCACAGCTTCAGCCCGGGCGGGGTCGTCTTCGGAGATATCGCCCGAAACACTGATCACCCGGATGCCGTTTTCCCGCCGCACGGTGGAGAACCCGGTGCGCTGGGTGACCGAGACGATATCGGCCAGCGGCACATAGATCCCGCTTGGCGCCCGCATCAGCGTGCGCTCCAGGAAGTCGGCGGTCAGCTCATCTTCGGGCAGTTCCACCCGGATTTTGGCGCTGCGCGGCCCGTCCGGGTATGTCGCGGCCTCAATTCCATTCAGCCGCGCCCGCAATGCCTTTCCCAGGCTGCCAATGGTGAAGTTCAACGCCTGGCCTTGCGGGGTGAGGTCAAGGATCACCTCCTCTTTGTCGTAGGCCAGATTGTCCTCAACGGCGGAAACCTCAGGAAAGCGCAGCAGCGCGGTTTTCAGGTCTTCCGCGGCATCCTTCAGCACTTGCACGCCGGGGCCGGAGAATTGCACGTCCAGCGCGTCGCCGCCCGGACCCGACCGCCAGCTGCGGAAAGAGACCGTCTCGACCATAGGATGCCGCGCCACCCGTTCCTGCAGCTCGGCCACAAAGGCAAAGCTGGAGTAAGGGCGCAGGTCGGCGTCGATCAATTCAATCGAAATCCCGCCCAAAAGGTCCCTATCCTTGGCCTCGACACCGCCCAGTCCACGGCCGGCATTGCCGCCCACCTCGGCCATGACGAAATCCAGCGGGTTGCGGCCAAAGCGGGTGGCATACTCCGCGCCCAGCGTCTCGGTGGCGCGCTGCATTTCCTGCATCATCGCCAGGGTGTCATCCCGGCTGGCGCCCTCCACCATGGCGAAATTGCCGGTCACGGAGCCGCGTTCAGGCGCGTTGAAAAAGCGCCACTTCACTTCGCCGTTGATGAACAGCGCCGCCTGGCTAGCCAGAACTACCAACGCGCCTGCCAGCACCGCATAGCGGGCCTGAACCACAAGCCCCATGAACGGGCGGAAAGCATGGTCGCGCAGCCAGCGGAAGCCGCGGTTCACCATCCGGTTCGGCCAGTCATACCAATGCCGCGCCTGGGCATGGGTCAGCGCATGGGCCAGGTGGTTAGGCAGGATCAGAAAACATTCCACCAGCGAGGCCGCCAGTACCGCAATCACGGTGAAAGGAATATCGCGGATCAGCTCGCCAAAGTGCCCGCCCACCAAGGTCAGGCCAAAGAAGGCGATGATGGTGGTCAGCGTTGCCGCAAAAACCGGCATTGCCATCCGCCGGGCCGCATTTTCGGCGGCCTGCACCGGGTTTTCACCCAGCCGCCGCACCCTGAAATCGGCGTGCTCGCCCACCACAATTGCATCATCCACCACGATGCCCAGAGTGATGATCAGGCCAAACAGGCTGACCATATTGATGGTGATCCCGGCGGCATACATCAGCGCCACGGCGGCAAACATCGAGGCCGGAATGCCCATTGCCACCCAGAAGGCAATGCGGGTGTTGAGGAACAGGAACAACAAGCACAGCACCAGGGCAAGCCCCATCAAGCCATTGTCGATCAGAATATCCAGGCGGTCGGTGATGCGTCCCGCGCGGGTGCGGATCAGTTGTGCTGTCACCCCCTGCGGCAGGCTGGCCTGCATTTCGGCCACCACCTCCTGCACCTGATGCTGCAGGCGGATCGCGTTGCCCTGGTCCGAGCGGTCCACCCGGATCGACATTGCCGGGTTGTCATCCACAAAATACGAGCGGTTGCGGTCCACCCCCTCGACCCGCACCTGTGCGACGTCGGCAATGGTCAGCACCGAGCCGTCGGCATTGGTGCGCAGAACAATGGCTTCCAGCTCATCGGGCTTGCGTTTCTCGCTGCCGGTGCGCACCCGCGCGTTGGCGCCGCTGACATCGCCTGCCGGATCGGCATCGACCTCTGCCGCAATCACCTCGGCAACTTCGCGCATGGTGATGTCATGTGTCATCAGCTTGGCAGTGGGCACTTCAACGATTGTCTCAGGTGCAGCCACGCCGCGGATAGTGGTCCGGGTGACGCCCGCCTCAAACAACCGGATCACCAGCTCATCCGCAAACAGACCCAGCTGCCCGGCGGCCACCGGGCCAGAGATCACAACGTCGGTCACCCGGTCGCGCCAGGCGCCGCGGCGCACTTCCGGTTCCTCCGCCTCCTCCGGCAAAGTGGTGATACCATCGACCGCCGCCTGCACATCATCCGTCGCCTGCCCCATGTCCGAGCCCGGCTCAAACTCCAGCGTCAGAGTTGCCCGCCCCTCGCGCGAGGTTGATGATGTCTCCTCCACCCCGTCCACCGCCAGCAGCGCAGGTTCCAGAACCTGCACGATGGCACTGTCCACATCCTCGGGGCCTGCGCCCTCCCATTCGACCGTGACCGTGACGCGCTCGACAATCACATCCGGGAAGAACTGCGCCCGCATGTTGGGCATCGCTGCCGCGCCCAGCACCAGCATGATCACCAGCAGAAGGTTCGCGGCGGTGCGGTGGCGGGTGAAATAACTGAACAGCCCGCGGGCCGGCCGGGGGAGCTTACGGACCATGACGCTCAGCCTCCGATCCGGGATTCGATCCGGTTGACCAATTGCGCGGGCACCCGCGCCTCAGCCAGCTGCTGCAGCATCTGCTCCTTCAATCCGGACGGCATCACACTGCTGCCCTCGACAAAAGCAACCAGCCGTGCCCGTCGCTCATCGCTCAGCTCAATCAGTTCTTGCAGGGCCTGCGCTGCGGCGCCCCGGCGCAGCGGGCGCACCTTGATGCCCGCGCCCAGCAGCGGCGTGCGGCCAGTGACGATCTCTCGCCCCTCCAGCCCCGAACCGCGGATCAGAACGTCATCGCCCTGACGGCGCACCAGTTCAACTGGCAACGCCTCCAGCCTGTCCTCAGGGCCCAGCACCAGGACAGAGCCATCCGTGCCCAGCGCCGAACCCGGGACACGGGCCACGGCCCTGACTTCCGGCTCGGTTACCTTGACGGTGACAAAATCGCCAGGTTCGAACCCCGGCGCGGCCTCCAGCCGGGCATAGATCAGCCGTCCCGTCTGACCATCGCCAGCCGCCCCGCTGGCACGGGAGATCTGCCCGGCGGCACTCAGATCCGCGCCGGCCGCATCGAGCGAGACCCGCACCGGCGCACGCAGCAGACGGCCCTCGGCGTCCAACAGCCGGGCGTATTGCGCGGTGGACACCCGGAACGCCGCCTCCAGAAGATCCGGGTCAACCAGATCCGCCAGTTTTTCGTTGGCCGAGACCAGCCGCCCCTGCACCAGGCTCACTGCCTGCAAGGTCCCGTCAAAACCCGCCATGATCGTGGTATCGTCCAGCTCACGCCGCGCTTCGTCCAATGCGATTTGCGCCCTGGCCACGCGGGTGGCAGCCTGATCCACGCGTGCCTCGGCCTGGCTTACGGCCTGGCGGCGCGAGATCACCGCCTGGCGCGCCTGCACCGCTGCAAGCTCCGCTGTCTCCACCGTTGCGGCGGTACCGACACCGCGCTGCCGCAGATCCACTTGCCGCTGAAAGGCCCGTTCGCGCAGCTGCGCCTGGTCCTGAGTGGCCTGCAATTCGTCCTGTGCGAGGATCAGCGCCCGGCCGGCATCGCGTTCCTCGGCGCGGGCATCCATCATGTCGGCCTCGGCCCGGTCCAGCGCGGCCTGCGCATCCGCCGGATCAATCTGCACCAGCACCTCACCGGCACGGACCGCGCCGCCGTCCTCGAACCCCTCAGAGAGTTGCACCACCCGGCCTGCCACAGCTGTGCGCAGCTCCAGCGTGCGGCGGCTTTCCACCCGGCCAAAGGCCGTCAGCTCAGGCGCTACGGTCTGCAGATCAGCTGTCACCACGTTGACCGCAAACACCCGCTCACGCACTGGCGGTGTCTTTTTCTCTGCATTCAGCTGCGCATCAATCGCACTGAAAATCAGTTGCCCGGCATAAAGCAGCAGCGCCACCGTTATGGCCGCCAGGAACACCCCGGTCACACTCTGACGCAAAAAGCGCATGTCTCTCCCTTCCGGTGGCGGACGCTGCCGGGACCGCCCTTGCGGCCGGCCAAGGCGCAAATGCCTTGTGCCCGCTTGGGAATATACGATTTTCCGCACGGGTTTACGAGGTTACACGCCGCGCAGGGTTACTTCCGGCGCAGATGTTCCTCCAATCTGGGCATGATTTCCACGAAATTGCAGGGCCGGTGGCGGTAATCAAGCTGTTTTGACAGGATTTCATCCCAGCCGTCCTTGCAGGCGCCGGGGCTGCCGGGCAGCGCAAACAGATAGGTGCCGCGCGCCACCCCCGCCGGTGGCGCGCGACTGCACCGCGCTGGTGCCGATCTTCTGCATCGAGACCAGGGTGAAGACGGTGCCAAAGGCCTCGATCTCTTTCTCGTAGACATCCCGGTGCGCTTCCACCGTGACATCGCGCCCGGTCAGCCCCGTGCCGCCGGTTGAAATCACCACATCCACCTCCCGGTTGGCGATCCAGGCGCGTAGCTGTGCGGCAATTTCGGCGCGTTCGTCGGGAATGATCTTGCGGTCGGCAAGAGTGTGGCCTGCGTCCCGCAGCCGGTCCACCAGAATCTGGCCGGAGCGGTCATCCTCCATTTTGCGGCTGTCCGACACCGTCAGCACCGCAATGCGGACCGGGATGAATTCCATGCTTTCGTCAATCCGGGACATTTCACGCCCTCTCCATAATCGCCAGCCGCACGGCCAGCCCTGCAAAAATTCCGGCCGATACCCGGCCGAGCCAGCGCGCAAACACCGGCGAGCCGGTCAGCTGCTGCCCGGCCTGGCCGGCAAAAACGCCAATCAGCCCGTTGATGAAAAAACCGCCGGCGGCCAGGATCAACCCGAAGACCAGGAACTGCACCAGCACCGGGCCTGCTTCGGGTCTCACGAATTGCGGCACAAAGGCCAGCACAAACAGGATCACCTTAGGATTGGTCAGATTGACCAGCAGCCCGCTGCGAAAAGCGCCGGCTCCGCGCCGCGGTGGCAGCCCCTCCGCCGCCAGCCCCCCGTGCAAGGCGCCCCAGGCCAGATACAGCAGATAGACCACACCCGCCCAGCGGATCAGATCAAACAGCGCAGGCATCGCGGAAACCACCGCCCCCAGCCCCAGCCCGGCCAGGGACACATGCACCATGCTGCCCGCAGAAATCCCGGCACTTGCCGCCACTGCCGCTCTGCGGCCCGAGCGCAGCCCCTGGCCAAGACAGAACATCATGTCCGCACCCGGAGTCAGGTTCAGCGCCAGCGCTGCCGGGATGAAAGCGAGCAAAGTTACCGCATCGATCATGGCTTCACCTCAAACCAGCTCACCGAAGGACCCAGGTTGGCCGCCTGCGTCCTGCCTATGCTGCCGCGACAGCCCCAGCAATCATGCACATGGCCGCAGAGCAGCAGTTGCGGCTGGATCCGCTCCACCGCGGCCCTGACCGCCGTGGAGCCGACGGACAGCCCGCCCGAAGTTACATCCCCCAATCCCTTGGGCGGTGAATGGGAGATCAGAATATCCGCGTGATCACAGGCAGCCAGCATCGCTGCCGCCTGAACTTCGCTTAGGTCGCAAGACCAACTGCCAAAAGGTGTTTGCGGCACGCCATAGCCCAGGCCGAACAGACGCAGGCCCTCAAAATCAATTCCCTCTCCATGCAGCACTGTTGTGCCGGGAAACCCCGCAGCACGCAACTCACCAGCGCTTTCACCATTGCCGGGCACTGCCACCATCGGCGCCTTCAACCCAGCCAGCATCGCCACAGCCCGGTCCAGTCCCAGGCGCATATTGCAAAAATCACCTGCACCAATCACCAGATCAGCACCTGCGCTGGCAGCCACGATTTCCACCGCGTGGCTGCTTGAAAGATGCAGATCTGAAAATGCGAGAATCTTCACGAGACTCCTCCTCCGTCAGGACAGGGCGCCCAGCCGTGCCTTCAGCTCAAGAAGATCACCCCAGGCCTGCCGCTTTTGCTGCGGCTGGCGCAGCAGATAGGCGGGGTGGAACATCGGCATCACCGGCTTGCCCCAGGCCTGATTCCATTGCCCACGCAGCCGGGTAATGCCGCGTTTGCCCAGCACTGCCTGGCAGCTGATATTGCCCATCAAGACCAAAACGTCAGGCTCTGCCAGCGCCACATGCCGCTCCAAAAACGGGGCCAGCATGGCGATCTCTGCTGGCAGCGGATCGCGGTTCTGCGGCGGCCGCCAGGGCAGCACGTTGGTGATGTAGACGCTCTCGGCACGTGAGAGGCCGATCGCCTCCAGCATCTTGTCCAGAAGCTGCCCGGCACGGCCCACAAACGGTTTGCCCTGCAGATCCTCATCGCGGCCCGGCGCCTCGCCGATGATCATCACCCGCGCGCCTGTCTGCCCGTCCGAGAACACCAGATTGCGCGCCCCGCGCTTAAGTTCGCAATGGCTGAACCCTGCCAAGGCATCACGCAACGCAGGCAAGGACGCGGCCCCTTTGGCGGCCTTCCTGGCCACATCAACAGGGTCCGCTTCCTTAGGCTTGAGCGGCGGCGCGGGGGCCGCGCCCGGTTTCGGCTTGGGTACAGCCTGCTCCAGCGCATAGCGGTCAACGGGTGCGTCGCACAGCGCCTCGGTTGCGCCAAGCTCCGCCTGCCACTCCAACAGCGCCCGGGCGCTCCAGTAATCCAATGCCGATTCCATGCGCTCAAGCTACTCCGCCCGCAGCCCAAGCGGAACACCTCTCCGCGGCCATCTTGCAAATTCAAGTGTTTCATCTTTTTAAAAATACTCCGGGGAGCGCGAGGGGCCGGCCCCTCGCCTGCGCAACGTGCACAAACCGCCGCACCGCCTTGCCGCACGCACGCACCCCGCCTATAAGAACCGGCAAATCAAGCGGAGCTTACCCTCATGTCCTTCGAACACCGCCACCTGCTTGGCATCGAACCGCTGAAACCGCATGAGATCGCCGCGATTCTTGATCTGGCCGACGAATACGTCGCCCTGAACCGCCGCCCGGAAAAGCATTCAGACGTTCTGGCGGGGCTCACCCAGATCAACATGTTCTTCGAGAATTCCACCCGTACCCAAGCGAGTTTCGAGCTGGCAGGCAAGCGCCTTGGCGCTGATGTGATGAACATGGCGATGCAGGCTTCCTCGATCAAAAAGGGCGAGACCCTGATTGATACCGCAATGACGCTGAACGCGATGCATCCGGACCTTCTGGTGGTGCGTCATCCGCACTCCGGCGCGGTGGACCTCTTGGCGCAAAAGGTGAACTGCGCTGTGCTGAACGCCGGCGACGGCAAGCACGAGCATCCAACCCAGGCGCTCCTGGATGCACTGACTATCCGCCGTTCAAAAGGCAGGCTGCATCGCCTCAACATTGCCATCTGCGGCGACATTGCCCATTCCCGCGTCGCCCGCTCGAACCTGATCCTATTGGGCAAGATGGAAAACCGCATCCGCCTCATTGGCCCGCCGACGCTGGTGCCCGGCCAGTTCGCAGAATTCGGCGCCGAGATCTATGACGACATGCGCGAGGGCCTGAAAGACGTCGACGTGGTGATGATGCTGCGCCTCCAGAAAGAACGCATGGACGGTGGTTTTATCCCGTCCGAGCGCGAATACTACCACCGTTACGGGCTCGACGCCGACAAGCTGGCGCAGGCCAAGCCCGACGCCATCGTCATGCATCCCGGCCCGATGAACCGCGGTGTTGAGATCGACGGCACCCTCGCAGACGACATCAACCGCTCGGTCATTCAGGAGCAGGTGGAGATGGGTGTCGCGGTGCGGATGGCGGCGATGGACCTTCTGGCCCGCAACCTGCGCGCCGAACGCCAGGCGAAAGCGGGCTGAAGAGGTGGAGGGCGTGATCCATATCCCCGCCGGCGAGCGCGGCGTGATCCGGCTGTTTGCACTCGACATGCGGTCTGAGCAGGCGGCATTCCTGAAGGAACCCGGCGCGCTGGCGCAGGTGCTGGGGATCAAGGTGCTGGACATGGACCAGGTGGAGATCTTCCCGGTCACCGACTTGGAGGACATCGGCCTGACCGGTTATCTGACCGAAGGCTGCGGTGTGCCGCGGGCGCAGGTCGAGGAAGACCGCGAGATGCTGCAGGCGCTGGAAGGCCATGTGCTGCTGATCCGCTCTCGCGCCTTTGACGGTGCCGAAACCCGGTTGACCCCGGCAGAGCAGATCACCCTGATGGGCACATACGGCGAACGGCAGACCGATTGGAACGCTCCGCCCGCAACCGCCGAAAGCGCCAAGCCCCATTCCGCCCCGAAACTCTCCCCGCGGCAAGCCCGCGCGCAGGCCCGCCGTATTGGCGCAGCCCTGTTTGCCGTGGTGATGCTGCTGGCCGCACTGTTGGTCTGGGTATTGGCGGGTTGATGGCAGAGACCATTTTCACCCCAAACCGCAGCGCCTATATCCGCACGCACGCCTGGATGGCAGCGATTGGCATGGGCGGCGCGATGGCGGTGCTATGGTTTCTGGACAGCCCGCACATCTGGACCGGCGCGGTGGGCGGGCTGGCCGCCATTGCCCTGCGTGGCTGGTATATGGCGAGCGAAGAACTAGCGGTGGTCTGGACCTTGGCCGGAGACACCCTCTCCGGCCCCGCAGGGCGCAGCCTTCCTCTGCCACAGATCAAAGCTGTCAAAACCATGGGCAGTTATGTGCAAGTGATCACTGAAACCGGCGACAAGCATCTGATCAAATACCAGGCCGACCCGGCCGCGACCCTCAACGCAATTGAAAGAGCCAAGGCATGAGCACACTCTTCACCAACGCCCGCCTGATCGACCCCGAGGCTGGCACCGATGCGCCTGGCGCGGTTTTGGTGCAGAACGGGCGCATCGCGGCGATTGAAACAAACGCCGCCGATCCCGCCCGATTGCTGCGTGCGCATAAGGTCAAACCGGAAGATGCGACTGAGGTGGACTGCGGCGGCAAGTGCCTGGCGCCGGGGATTGTCGATATCGGCGTTAAGGTCTGCGAACCTGGCGAACGGCACAAGGAAAGCTATAAGTCGGCGGGTTTGGCAGCAGCAGCGGGCGGTGTCACCACCATCGTCACCCGCCCTGACACAACACCTGCCATCGACAGCCCGGAAACGCTGGAATTCGTCACCCGCCGCGCCCAGGCGGATACGCCGGTGAACGTGCTGCCGATGGCGGCGCTGACCAAAGGGCGCGAAGGGCGTGAGATGACAGAGATCGGCTTCCTGATGGATGCCGGTGCCGTCGCTTTCTCCGACTGCGACCATGTGGCCGGCAATACCAAAGTTTTTCAGCGCGCCCTGACCTATGCCCGCTCCTGCGGGGCCCTGGTCATTGCCCACCCCCAGGAGCCCGTGCTTAGTGCCGGAGCGGCTGCAACTTCCGGCAAGTTTGCTGCACTCTACGGGCTGCCGGCCGTTTCCCCGATGGCGGAACGGATGGGCCTGGACCGCGATATTGCGCTGCTGGAAATGACCGGCGCCAGATATCATGCCGACCAGATCACCACAGCGCGCGCCCTGCCTGCGCTGGAGCGCGCAAAGACCAATGGGCTGGACATCACCGCGGGCACTTCGATCCACCACCTGACCCTGAACGAGCTGGACGTGGCCGGCTACCGCAGCTTTTTCAAGGTAAAGCCGCCGCTGCGCTCCGAAGACGACCGGCTGGCGGTTGTTGAGGCTGTGCGGACCGGGCTGATCGACATCATCTCCTCGATGCACACGCCGCAGGACGAAGAAAGCAAGCGGCTGCCGTTTGAAGAAGCCGCCGCTGGTGCCGTTGCACTGGAGACCCTGCTGCCCGCGGCGCTGCGGCTGTATCATGCCGAACTGCTGGACCTGCCAACCCTGTTCCGCGCCATGTCGCTGAACCCGGCCAAGCGGCTGGGGCTGGACAGCGGCCGCCTGGCAGAAGGCGCCCCGGCGGATCTGGTTTTGTTCGATCCGGATGTGCCCTTTGTGCTCGACCGGTTCAAGCTTCGCTCCAAGTCGCAGAACACACCTTTTGACACCCAGCGGATGCAGGGCCGGGTTGAGGCGACATATGTGGCGGGCGAACCCGTCTACCGGAGGGACTGATGCCTGAATTGGAAAGTTCTGCCGCCGTTCTTATCCTCTGGGCAGTGATTAGCTACGGCCTGGGATCGGTGCCCTTTGGCATGGTTGTCACCAAAGCATTCGGGCTGGGCAACCTGCGCGAAATCGGATCCGGCAATATCGGCACCACCAACGTCCTGCGCACCGGAAGCAAAGCCGCCGCGGCACTGACGCTGATCCTGGATGGCGGCAAGGGCGCGGCGGCGGTGCTGCTGGCGCGCTCCCTGGCTGGCGAGGACGCGGCGCAGGCGGCAGGGCTGATGGCCTTCCTCGGCCATTGTTTCCCGGTCTGGCTGGGGTTCAAGGGCGGCAAGGGTGTTGCCACCTTCCTGGGCCTGATGCTGGCGCTGGCCTGGCCGGTGGGTATTGCCTGCTGCCTCACATGGCTGGCGGCAGCGGCGGCCAGCCGGATTTCATCCATGGGCGCGCTGGTTTCGGCAGCCTCAGGTGCCGTTTGGGCATTGGTTCTTGGTTATCAGCCGGTTGCGGTTCTGGCACTGCTGCTGGCGGCAGTGGTATTTATCCGTCACTCGGCCAATATCGCGCGTTTGCGTGCAGGCACGGAGCCGCGGATCGGCCAGAAGTGAGCCGCGGCAGGCTGGATGCGTTTCTGGCCGCTTTTGATGCGCTGCCTTTGGGTGCCTTTAGCGGTACTGCAGCTGGGCGGCGCTACTCAGTTACCCGCCAGGATCTGGCCTGCGGCAAGGCTCAAAAACTGGAAGCCTGGGAACGCGGCGGCGGGGACTACATCAGCCTCAACCTGTACCGGCTGACATCCGGATCCTTGCTGAAACCCTGCGAAATGCCCGAGGAAAAAGTGATCCGTTTTGTGCTGGCCCTTCAGATCACGGAATGAGCCGTTCCAGCGCGCGGCCATTGCCCCAGGTGCCGTGCAGCTCGCCGCTGGGCATCCGCACATAGACCACCGGGTGCGTCTGGCCCCAGTTCACCCAGACCACATCGCCATTGCGCGAGCCGCTGCCGGAATAGGACTGGCTGGCAATCCGCCACTGCATCTCTATCGTCCCGCCGTTGTCCTGGATTTCTACGGTGCCGGTATAGCTGCTGCCGTCGGGATTACGCCCTTCCGCGCGATAAACACCGCTGACGTTTTGCGCGCTGGCGGGAGTTGCCAAAAGGGCCAAAGCCGTCAGCCCGCTGAGAACCGCACGGCGGCTGGGTAATGCTTGTGTCATCCTTATCTCCATTTTACCTGCGTTCACCCTGCCCGCCTCAGACGGTGCTGTCACCTATTCTGCGCATGAATGCACAGGGAGCCACCGCCTGATGCACATTCAAATTGAGTTGTTTTGAACGTGATCGCCCGGTCCTCCACATCAGTGCCGTGACCCGCAGCATACCGCGGCACGCAATATGAAACACCAGCCGGGCGCAAATTCTCTGCAGTCCCGGCCGGTATTGAAAGGACGGGATCCATGAACAAAGTAAAAGCTCTGGTGAGCGGTGTGGCGCTTTCGGTTGCTCTGGCGACTTCTGCTATGGCTGCCGGTGTAGAACTCAATGCCTCCTCAACCGGCCTTGCGCTGCAGGGATACGACCCGGTTGCGTATTTCACCGCTGGAGAACCGACACCGGGCAACTGGAAAATCACCGCGCTCCATAATGACGCGATGTACCGGTTTGCCTCAGAAGAAAACAAAGCTGAATTTGAAAAGAACCCCGAAGCCTACCTGCCAGCCTACGGCGGCTACTGCGCATTTGGCGCGGCCATGGGCTTTAAATTCGACGGCGATCCGACGCTTTGGAAGATCGTCGACGACAAACTGTATTTGAACCTCGCCAAAGACATTCAGACCCGCTGGGAAGGCGACATCCCGGGCTTCATCGAGAAGGCCGATGTAAACTGGGAAGATATCGCGGATAAAGACCCGGCCGCGCTGCAGCAGTAAGCTTCACATCACTCACAAGCGAACAGCCGGCGGCAGGGAAACCTGCCGTCGGCATTTTCGTTGACTTGACACGACTTGGGATTCCCAACTTTCTGTTATTACAGAAACTTCAGGATTCCGTGATGAAACTGACCCCCGCAATGCAGAACTTTATCCTTCACTGGGGCGAGATGGGGTCCCGCTGGGGGGTGAACCGTTCGGTGGCGCAGATCCATGCGCTGCTGCATATCTCCATTGATCCGATGACGGCGGACGAGATTTGCGAGGTGCTGGGGCTGGCGCGATCCAATGTCTCCAACGGGCTCAAAGAGTTGCAGGCGCAGCGGCTGGTCAAGGTCAGCCGCCAGCTGGGCGACCGGCGCGATCACTTCACCTCGATCCGGGACATGTTCGACTTGGTAGATGCGGTGATCGCGGCACGGCGCGAGCGCGAGTTTGCCCCGACCCTGTGCGCCTTGGATGAAGTGATGCACGGGGCTGAGGCCGACAGCACCCCCAAGGCGGTCAAGGACCGCATGGGCGAGACCCTGCGGGTGATGCGGATGTTTGACGATTGGTACATGGATTTCTCCCGCCTGCCCCGCGCGGTGCATCTGGCGGTGCTGAAACTGGGCGCCAAAGTGACGAAGTTCCTGCCCGGTGTGAAGAAACAGGAGTAAATTCGGCCCAAAGCTCTCATGACTTAAAAATTTTTGCGAAAGTATTTCTCTTATGACAGAAATAACTGAAACTAAGGGAAAATCTTTCATGCCATGTCAGCCCGGGCCGCTACCTGGTGGATCCGATTGCATTCGCCGTCGCCATGGTTGGGACGCCTTTGGTGACAGGCTTGCTCGGAGCATCGCTCCTCATGATCCCGCCCTTTGCAGCGCTGATTGGCGGCCCGCTTTACCTGGTGATCGGCATTCCCGTCATGCTCGCATACATGGCCCGGAATCGTCCGACACCAGGAAAATGGGCCCTGCTGGCCTTTAAGACACAACTGCTGATCTTCACGCCGATCTTCCTCCTGGCGTTTGCGGCTGGGGGAAACTTCGACGGCACCAGCGTCTTTCTAGTGTTCGGCAGCCTCTTTGCGCCGCTTTGGGGCGCGGTCAGCGGCAAAATCTACGAACGCTTGGAACGCGATTTCTACAAACAGACCATTTGACGCCGAAAGGAAAACATCATGCTGATTGAAATCGGTATTTACCTGGGCCTTGGTATGCTGATGCTGCTGGCGATGGCTCTGATGATCCTGCGGATCGGAACCCTGCTGGGGGACTGCCCGCGATCAGGACGCGCAGCCAGGGCGGGCGCGGTTACCATCGCCACCGGCTATGCCATGGTGGGTCTTGGCGGCGTCATCCTGATTGGCGCCGCAATCCCGCTGCTGGAAATGGATTTCCTGGGCCTGCTGCCTGCGCTTGGCCTGGCGGCGATCTGCCTTGGCCTCGGCTTCTCTCATGCCGTTGCCACCCTGCGGGCTGTGGTTCGTGAAGCTTTGCTGGCGGACCAGCCCAAACGGGAGGCTCAAGCCCGTACGCCCGAACCGGAATCTGCGGCTGAACAACCGGCCTGATCCCCTGCCCCGTTTCAAAAAAGGAGACCGCCATGCGCCCGCCTGTTTCCCGTGAATCGGCCCCGCGCACTGTCATCTGGCAATATCTGCTGCCAGTCACCCGCCGTCAGCGCTGGGACATTGCAGTGCTGCACAGTCTCAGCGCGCTGATGTGCGGCTGCAACTGCTCGGTCGCCTGGAGCCATATGCAGCACCATCGCCACGCCATGGGCCCCAGCGATATCGAGGGCCACTGCGGGCATATGAGCGCAGGCCAAGTGCTGCGCTACGGGCCGCGCTTTCCGCTTGATCTGATACGTGCCTGCTGGGGACAGGGCGGTCCAAATGGCGCCAACGGATCCTGCGGGACGGGATCTGCGTGGCACTGCTGGCCGGTGCTTTCCTGTGGAGCGGCCAGCGGTTCTTGCTGCTGCATCTTGCGGCAACGGCGGCGGCGCAATGCATGACCGCCTTCTTCGCGGCCTGGATCACTCACCAGGGCACTAAAAATACCTGTCAGGCCGCCCGCAGCCAGCGCGGTGTTCTGGCCAAGGCCGCCTATCTGATGCTGTTCCACCGTGAACACCATCTGTTCCCGAAAGTGCCTGTCTGCCGCCTGCCGGAATTGGCGGCACGGCTGGATACCCAGGTGCCCGGCTACGCCGCGAGCCGCCTGCCGGTACTAACTTGGCTGAACGGAGACTGAACGGCGGCTGGTATCCCACTTTTTGTCAGGCGGCGGCCCAATTTCAGCCCGATTCCAAGCGCAACTCAGAGGAGATTTCTTCACAACAGGCTTCCAATGATCTCCCGAATTATCTCCGCTTTTGAAAGCTTTACGTTCAAGTTCCTTGATTTTAACGGCCGCGCCACCCGACTGGAGTACTGGTGCATCATCCCGACGGTCTGGCTGTGCATTTTCCTGATGCTGCCGGGGGATGCTTCCGAAGTCTGGGCTCATTTGCTGCGCCGCGAGGTGCCGCCGCTCAACCCGTTCCACTATGGTTCGATCGGGCTGTTCCTGTTCACCTTCATCCCCCGGTTGTCGCTGACTGTACGCAGGCTGCATGACGCCGGGCGCAGTGGAAAATGGGTCAAACTGCCCTTCACCGCCTTCACTTTGGGCGTGGTGATGAGCTTTGGTCTGCTGACTTCTCTGCCGATGGCTGACTCCAGCGGCCTCGGCCCCGGACTGATGGTGGCCGGTGCCGTGACGGCCTCCCTGTCGGGTGGCTTCTGGGATGCACTGTTCAATATGGCAGCCATTGCCAATGCGGTGAATTGGGGCCCGGTGCTGGAGGCCATGCTGGGGGGCGCGGCGCAGGCGGATCCGGGTGCCGTGCTGGACCAGACCGGCGCCATGGCGTCGCATAACCCAGTGGCCGGTTATCAATACCTGTTTCAGATTATGTTGTTCGGGCTTGGCCCATTCATCGCCCTGTTGCTGCATCTCTACTTCATGCTGCTGCCGTCTGATCGCAGCGACAGCATCCATGGCACCAGCCCCGTGCAGACCCCTGCCCGCGGATCTTCCAGACACGGGCACAACGCCTATGCAGGCTATGCCTATCTGACCAAGCGCACGGATGAAGAGCAAATAATGCTACAGGCCGCACGCAAGGCACAGGTCCGAGAGCTGTATCAAAGCCGGGTGCTAAGCAAACCAAACGGCTGAGCCCGCACCGGCATAAAAGAGGGCCGCGTCACCGACGCGGCCTTCTTTCTTCAGTAGGCAAACTCGCCGTAGATGCGTGTCAGGTCTTCGCCCCAGGCGCCATTGTAGCGCGCCAGCAGCTCATCCGCCGGAACCTTGCCACTGTCGAGACTGTCCTTCAGTGCGTTCAGGAAATGTGTCTCATCCGGCACCAGCCCGCCCGCGCCGGGTTTGTGCCGGGCTTTCAGGCCGCTTTCCGAAATTGCCACCACTTCACGCGCCAGCTCATGCATATCGATACTGCCCACCTTGGCCTGCAGCCCCTGTTCCGAGGCCGCAACCCGCAGCGCATCACGGGTTTCCGCGTCCCAGCCCTTGACCAGATCCCAGGCGGCGTCCAGCGCCGACTGATCATAGGTCAAGCCGACCCAGAACGCAGGCAGCGCGCACAGACGCCGCCAGGGGCCGCCGTCGGCGCCACGCATTTCGATGAATTTCTTCACGCGGGCCTCAGGGAAAACGGTGGTGAGGTGGTCAGCCCAGTCGCTGAGCGTCGGGGTCTCGCCGGGCAGCGCCGGCAGCTCGCCCTTCAGGAAGTCGCGGAACGACATGCCCAGCGCGTTCACGTATTCGCCGTTGCGGTAGACGAAATACATCGGCACATCGAGCGCGTATTGCACCCAGGCCTCGAACCCGAAGCCCGCGTCGAACACAAACGGCAGCATGCCGGTGCGGTCGGCGTCCAGATCGCGCCAGACGCGGGCGCGCCAGGATTTGTGGCCGTTGGGTTTGCCATCGAGGAACGGTGAATTGGCAAACAACGCGGTTGCCACCGGCTGCAGCGCCAGTGCAACACGCATCTTCTGCACCATGTCGGCCTCGGAGGAAAAATCGAGGTTCACCTGCACGGTGCAGGTACGGCGCATCATGGTGGTGCCCATGGTACCGACCTTCTGCATATAGCCGTCCATCAGCTTGTAACGGCCCTTGGGCATCAGAGGCATGTCTTCATGGCGCCACACAGGGGCGGCGCCCAGGCCGATGAAGCCGACGCCGATCTTGTCGGCAATATCCTTCACGTCGCGCAGGTGGGCGTTCACCTCGTCGCAGGTCTCGTGAATGGTTTCCAGCGGCGCGCCGGAGAGTTCCAGCTGCCCGCCGGGTTCCAAACTGATATTGGCGCCATCTTTGGTCAGACCGATGAGGTTATCGCCTTCGGTCAAAGGCGCCCAGCCGTGGCCGTCGCGCAGACCTGTCAGCACCGCAAGGATTGAGCGTTCGCCCTCATAAGGCAGCGGCTTCAGCGTATCTTTGCAGAAGCCGAACTTCTCATGCTCGGTGCCGATGCGCCAGTCTTCCTTGGGTTTGCAGCCGTCAGCAAGATATTCTGCAAGCTGTTCGTGGCGTTCGATCGGTCCGCCGCCGGACTGGGGAATGGACATGCCTGGCACTCCGTCCTGTTAGGTCTGTCATGAAGGGTCAGTCGTGGGCGGAATCACCGCCGGTGTCAATGCAGGCGCTGATGTTCGGGGCGGCTGGAGGAGCGCTCCCAGATCACGACCTGGTGAGGGCCGCGGCGACGCAATTCCGTCAGCATCCGTTCGGTTTTAAGCCCCGGCAGAGCAGCAAAGACGTCGAACAGCGCCTCGTAACCTTCGGCATTAACCGGGATTGCCAGCGGCGGCTGGCCAGGTTGCTCCAGCAGCCAATGCGGCGGTTTGGAGGATTGATCCAGCGCCAGCCGCTCCAATTCCGAAGCTGCCACGGCGCCGCCGGTGAGCGGCCCGAAATAGGCGATCTGCCCTTCGTCCACCTGCACCACGCCGGGGCCACTGGTGCCGCGCCGGAAGCGCATCCGCTGCGCGCCGATAACAGCTGCCACCAGACCAGTGGCCACAAAAGCCCAGCCGGTGATAGCTGTAAATCCAGCTTCGGAGAAGGCCCATTTCAGCCCCAGCAGGAACATCAATGCCGCGGCAAGGACCTCACGCCATTGCCAAAGGGCTGCGCGGGCTTCGGGGCGAATGAAGCTCATCTCGATATCCTTTTGCCTTGCCGGAGGTGAGCCAGAAACACACGGATTCTTCGACGCCTGACCCGCATCTTTCGTGGCTTGCCCGGATTTCTAGCGTACATGGTAAAGTATGTAAGCCCGATGAAGAAAATCAGCAGGGAATTGACTTCTTGGGCAGGAACAGTGCCGTGGGTCAGGAACTGCCGCAGCTCCTGCCGGTCCAGCCCGAACAATAACGGCCGGGAAATCTCCATCTCCCGAAAGTCCTTTGACACCAGAAACATTGCGGACTGGCGAGCTTTTACAAACCTTCCAACGCGGTGAATGTCTACCGCGGATAGGATGCCGTCTTCGCGCATGATAAAGTTGCGCGGAGCAAAATCGGGATGACCCGACGCTTTCAGCACTGGCCTTCCTGCCAGCCCACCCAGCATGTCAAGCAAAGCGCGGCCGAGTTCAACCAGCAACCCGGCATCGCGGTGTTGAACGCGGTTTTGCAAAATCTGGTTGATCTCGGCAGCGAGACCGTCAGTGTTCAGCCCGGTTTGAACGAAGTCCCCTTGTTCTGCCCAATGCTGCCAATCGCAACAGCGCTTGATCAACTGCCTGCCGTTGACGTCCGGTTCTTCTAGCAGCTTGTCAACCGGCGTCCCGTCTTCAAAGCTCGCGATTACCAGCCCGAGATGCCCAGAAGTGGCCAAAAGTTCATTGAAGGAAAACGCCGGATGCGGTCCAAGCGAGGCAAGTCTGTCCAGTGCCGCCGTGGTCTGACCGACAAAAGCGCGCCGGCTTTCCAGCTCCCAGAACTTTTTGACGACCACCGCACGGGATTCCCGCTCGCCCCGAAAAACAGATGCTTCGGGAGAAATTCTGAGGGCTGAACCCAGAAGCGCCTGCTGGCGAGGCCACCTCAGATTTGCCTGACGCTGCACCCGCGTCAACTGCCGTCCTGCATCTTTCGGCCGCTTTTGTGCAAAGAATTGCGTGAAACCATTCACTTACCAGTCTCCCAGCGTATGCTGCCATAGGGTCATCGCCGCGACCGCTGCCGTGTCCGCTCGCAGGATGCGGGGACCAAGGCTGACCACATGGGACTGCGGTAGCGCGTGCAGACGTTTGCGTTCGGTTTCCGAAAACCCGCCCTCAGGGCCGATCAGAATGGCCCAAGGCACGTCTTTTTGCGTTTCGGCCGCCAGTTGCACGTTGCCCGCTTCGGCCTCGTCGCAGAACATCAACTGCCGGTCTTCCGGCCATTGATCCAGCAGGCGCGAGAGTTTTTGCAGCTCCGCCACCTCCGGCACATAGGTGCCGCCGCATTGTTCCGCCGCCTCGACCGCATGGGCCTGCAGCCGGTCCTGACGGATGCGTTCGGAGTTGGTGAATTCGGTCTGCACCGGCAGGATACGGGCCGCGCCCATCTCGGCCGCCTTCTCGACAATAAAATCGGTGCGCGCTTTCTTGATCGGGGCAAACATCAGCCACAGGTCCGGAGGCATTTGCAGCGGTTTGGTCTGCTCCTGGCACAGCAGCGTGCCACCGCGTTTGCCGGCTTCGGCAATCTCGGCCAGCCACTCGCCATCCTGGCCGTTAAACAGCGCCACATGGGCGCCCGCGGCCTGCCGCATCACCCCGAACAGGTAATGCGCCTGATCACGATCCAAGGGAACCGATTGCCCTGCCCCCAAAGGGTGCTCTACATACAGTCTGATTTTTGCACTCATGGGGTCCTACATATGCAAGGCCAGAAGCCAGCGCCAGAGGGTCAGGTTGCGGATGCGGTCCGTGGAAACTGGGTCGACACATATGCGCCGGAATGGACGCGGCCCTATCTGCGCCTTTCCCGCGCCGACCGGCCGATCGGCACCTGGCTGCTGTTGATCCCCTGCTGGTGGGGGTTGGCTCTGGCCATTCTGTCGGATCAGAGCCCGCGCTGGCAGGACTTGTGGATCGCTGCGGGATGTGCCGGCGGCGCCTGGCTGATGCGCGGCGCGGGCTGCACTTGGAATGACATCACCGACCGAAACTTTGACGGCCAGGTAGAGCGCACCCGCTCGCGTCCGATCCCCTCGGGGCAGGTCACGGTCAAGCGCGCGCTGGCCTGGATGGGGCTGCAATGCTTGGCGGGCCTTGCGATTCTCTTGACCTTCAACCAGGCGGCCATTGCCATGGGCATCCTGTCGCTGCTGCCCGTCGCTGTGTACCCCTTTGCCAAGCGGTTCACTTGGTGGCCACAGGTGTTTCTGGGTCTTGCCTTCAACTGGGGCGCGATGCTGGCCTGGGTGGCGCATACCGGCACCATGGGCTGGCCACCGGTTCTGCTGTATCTGGCAGGCATCGCCTGGACGCTGTTTTATGATACCATCTATGCCCATCAGGACACTGAGGACGACGCGCTGATCGGAGTGAAATCCACCGCCCGTCTCTTTGGTACGCAAACCCCGATGTGGTTGCGCCGGTTCATCGTGGCTTTTGTCAGCCTGATGGCGCTGGCGGTGATCCTAGCAGTGCAGGACAGCGCCTCGGTGCTGGCCCTTGTGTTGGCGCTGGCAGCTCCCTGGGCGATGGGCTGGCACCTGACCTGGCAGCTGCGCGCCTTTGACGCGGAAAACGCGCCAAGGCTCTTGCAACTGTTCCGTCTCAACCGCGATACCGGCCTGATTCCGCTGATCTTCTTTGTGCTGGCCATGTTCGCATGATTGAACCGGGCGCCTGCGCAGGGTAAGAGCCTGTAACGCAAACTGGGAATGTTCTGCCATATGCGCCTGTCTAAGCTGTTGATCCCGGGCCTGGCCTTTGCCGCCGCTGCCGGGCTGAGCCTTGTTGCCGCCGGATTTGCCGTCACCGCTGTAGAACGGAGCACAGAAACGGCTGTGCGCCGGGCTCTGGATGATGGCGGTTACACCTGGGCTGAGGTGACTGCCGACGGTTTGCAGGTGCTGCTGGAAGGCACCGCTCCGGATGAGGCGACGCGGTTCTCGGTCAAATCACTGGTCGGCACGGTTGTCGATGCGGCGCGGATCCTCGACGGCCTCGAGGTGCCGCCCGCCGATGGCCTGGCACCGCCATGGTTCTCTGCCGAAATTCTGCGCAATGACAGCGGCATCTCGATTATCGGGCTGATCCCCGCAGGGTCCGGCCGCACGGCGCTCGTCAAGGAGCTTGAGACGCTGGCAGGCCCTGAGAACGTGGCCGATCTGCTGGAAACCGCAAAATACACAATCCCTGACGGCTGGCAGGAGTCTATGCTGTTTGCGGTGGAGGCACTGAAGCTGCTGCCCCGTGCCAAGATCTCGGTTGCGGCCGGGGAGGTCTCGGTCACCGCCATTTCCGACAGCGAAGAGGCCAAGGCCCAGCTGGAAGAACAGCTCGGCCGCAAGGCCCCTCCCGGCATGCGGCTGGCGCTCGATATCGCGGCACCGCGCCCGGTGATCACCCCCTTCACCCTGCGCTTCCTGCTGGGACCGGACGGCGCAGAATTCGATGCCTGCTCCGCCGAGAGCGAGGAAAGCCGCAACCGCATTCTGGCCGCCGCCCGCAAGGCCGGGCTGCAGGATGAGGCGGATTGCGTGATAGGCATGGGCGTGCCCTCTCCCAACTGGGCCCGCGCGGCGGAACTGAGCATTGCAGGCCTGGCGGAGCTTGGCGGCGGCGCGGTGACCATCGCCAATGCGGATATCACCCTGGTCGCCGCAGAAGGCACCGAAAACGCGCTGTTCGACCATGTGGCCGGCGAGCTGGAAAACGCCCTGCCCCGGGTCTTTGCGCTGCATGCGGTCCTGCCTGTACCGGAAACCCAAGACGCCGGCGGCATCCCTGAATTCACTGCGACACTCAGCCCCGAAGGCCAGGTGCAACTGCGCGGACGCCTTACCGATGCGGCACAGCGCACGGTTGCCGACAGCTATGCCAAGGCGCGGTTCGGGTCGGACAACGTGCACACAGCCGCCCGTGTAGTCGCCGACTTGCCTGCGGATTGGCCGGTGCGGGTGCTGGCCGCACTGGAAGCGCTCTCTTATCTGCAGCGCGGCGCGGTCACTGTAACCCCTGGCAATCTGGAACTGCGCGGCATGAGCTACCGCAAGGACGCGCCGGCTGAGATTGCCCGCTTCCTTTCTGCCAAATTGGGCGAGGCTGACACCTACGGCCTCGACATCACCTATGAAAAGCCGCCCGAACCCAAGGACAAACCGCTGCCGCCGGAACTGTGCGAGGCGCAGCTCGCCAGCGCCCAGAGCGAGGCCAAGATTGCCTTTGAACCCGGCTCGGCCACCATCGCGGCACAAAGCACTGGAACCATGGACCGGATCGCCGGTGTACTGGGCCGCTGCGGCCCGGTACGGCTGGAAATCCAGGGCCATACCGACAGCCAGGGCCGCGAGGCGATGAACCAGAACCTGAGCCAGGCGCGAGCTCAGTCGGTGCTGAACGAGCTGCGGGCGCGCCGGGTGGTCACCTCCACCTTTGCCGCCAAGGGCTATGGCGAAAGCGAGCCGATTGCTGACAACTCAACCGAAGACGGCCGCGAATCCAACCGCCGTATTGAATTCAAATTGATCCGCCCTGCGGCCGCGGAAGACGCCGCCGGGACGGGCAACGGCGAAGAAGCCGCCGAAAGCGCAGAAGACGCACAGGAGACCACAGAGTAATGAACAGGACAGAGTTCATCATCACCACCGCGATCATCCTGTTCGCGGCCTTTGCCCTGGGCTGGTTCGCCAATTGGCTGGTGCACCGCTTCACCCGTGTACGGCAAAGCGATGTGGCCGACCTCGACCGGATGAGCCAGGAGCTGCATGAGGCGGAGGAAACCCGCGATCAGGCGATCACCTATTTGCAGCAGCGCGAGGCGGAGCTGACCAACCAGCTGACCCAGACCGAGGCCGAACTGCGGGCTGCGATGGATGGTTTGCGCGAGGCCCGCCGTGAGGCCGAAGAGCTGCGAAACCAGATCCCCCACTGAATGCTTGCAGAGGGCGGAGCACTCCCGCGCCTGCAGCCCGCGCTGGCTGCGCCAGCACCGTCTGAGCAGTCTTGGGCGTAGCGCCGTGCTGACGCACGGCGGTTGCCTTCCTGCTGAGAAGGCCTGGATGGGCAAGTCTGCCCATTCAGACAGTTTTCAATTGTCTTTGAATTAGGCGCGTCAAGGACAAGCCGCTTCGCTGGGGCCTGCGGCCTCCTTGGCCCGCCGCCGCTTGCAACCGGGCTGCGCCGGGCAACGCCTGGTGCCGGACCCAACAGGCAGGGATCATCTCTTGATGATTGAACACTTGGCAGGAGCCCCTGCCTCCGGTTCTGCGGGTCACCAGCGCTTCAGGGCGTCCTCGTCGGCATCTTTGGCCGCCACCCAATCAGAATCGCCGCTGGCCAGGATTTCCTTTTTCCAGAACGGCGCGCGGGACTTCAGATAGTCCATCAGATATTCCGCCGCCTCAAACGCATCTTTGCGGTGGCGGGCGGCGGTTGCGACCATCATGATGCGCTCGCCCGGAGTCAGGCGGCCATGGCGGTGGATGACCAGTGCATCCGCCAGCGACCAGCGTTTCATGGCCTCTTCCGCGATGGCCATCAGCGCCTTTTTGGTCATGCCCGGATAATGTTCGATCTCCATCGCCTTCAGCCCGCCCTGATCGGCATCCCGCACCACGCCGGTAAAGGTCACTACGGCGCCGGCGCCCTGGACGCCGGCCGCAAAGGCGTCGCTTTCGGCACCCAATTCAAACGGGACATCCTGAACCGAGATCCGCACAGCTTCAGCCCCCGGTCATCGGCGGAAAAAAGGCAACTTCGCGCACCCCTTTCAGCGGAGCATCGAACTCAGACAGCTCTTGGTCCAGCGCCACCCGCAAGGCAGAGAGATCAGCAAAGGCAGCCGCATAGCGGTCTTCGCGTGCGCGTAGCTCCTCTACCAGGTCCGCTACGGTGGCTGCCGACGTCTCCACCCGCTCGCGCGGCAGGCCGATGCGTTCGCGCACCCAGGCGAAATAGAGAATATCCATCAATGGGCCTCCTTCAGATGCGGTAGTGCCTTGCGCAGGTAATCAGCGCCAGTCATCAGGGTGAGCGCTGCAGCAATCCACAAGAGCCACAAGCCCAAGCGCCCAGTCCAGATCACACCTGCCTCCTTCCAGCGTAGACCGAACAGATCTTCCATCTCTCCGGCGATGATCTGGGAGTAGATCTGATCATCCATGCCGAACGATGACATCACCAGGTAATGTTCAAAGATCCCCTGCGAAAACAGCGTAGCAATTGCGATCATCTGTGCGGTGGTCTTCCACTTGGCCAGCTTGGTCACTTTCAGCGTGCCGGCCGTGTCGCCTAGATATTCGCGCAAGCCCGAGACAAAAACCTCGCGGAACAGGATCACCGTGGCGGGCAGCACCAGCCAGGGGGTCCAGTGTTCAGCAGCATAGCCCACCAGGATCATCAGCGCGATCACCACCATCGCCTTGTCGGCGATCGGGTCCAGCATCGCGCCCATCTTGGTTTCCTGCTTCCAAGCCCGTGCCAGGTAACCGTCAAACCAGTCGGTCACCGCCGCCGTGACAAACAGCAGCAGTGCAAACCAGTCCGCATAGGGACGGGAGAAATACAGAAACATCACGGCCAGGCCAGGCGCTGCGACGAGCCGCATCAGGGTGAGGATATTCGGCAGGGTCCACTTCATGCCGCGCACATTATCCGGCTGTTTCGCAAGAGGAAAGCGGGCTTGATCAAAATTCGGCGATGGGCGGACCGGAATGGGCCGCAACAACCTGCGGCACCTGCCCTCCGACGCACGCGGGCCGTGCTCCGCTCACCCTATGGACGCGTCCAGCAGCGCGCCCTTGGTTTCGCCGTGATGGGTGGAATGGTCAAACTTCCGGTGCACCTCGTTCAACCGGTCCCGGTCGATAAAGATATGGTTATTGATTTCCCGCATCAGATCTTCCTTGGCCAGTTTCAGCGCCTCTGCCTCGGTATCTGCCAGCCCGGTTCCCTTCAGCTTGTTCAGCTCCTTTGCGATTTTCTCGCATTCCTTCTTGGCCTTATCCACATGCTGCGCCTCATGGACCAGACAGCACGCATAGAACCGGTACCATTCAATCAGCGCCCGCGGCGACAAGCCGCTGACAGACCGTTTCGGGCAGCGCACCGTCGGGTGCAGGACCAGCTTCAGTGCCGAGACTTTGGCCTTCACTTCAAACCAGCCGGTTTTCTTTTCGATCTTGGGCTTGCCGTCAGCCGCATATTTGCCTTTGGCGGTCAGGCATTCCAGCTCGGTTGCGGTCAGAAACGCCACCTTCTTATTATCGTTTGGGTCCTTCGGCCCCTTGCTTTTGATGCTCTTGGCTATGTCCGGCAGAGTTTTGCCGGACACGGAATAGGTGTCGTAAACAACAGATTTCATGGTCAGGGATACAGGCATAATTCCTCCGGGCAGTAAAAAGGCTGCCCCCCGGAAATAGCACGAAACCGGCCCGCCCCAAAACGCCGGACCTACCCCAGCGCGTGGAAGTGGTCGTAAATCCGCTCGGCCAAGGCTTCGGAAATGCCATCCACCGCCCGCAAGTCGGCCAGATTGGCGCGGCTTACAGCCTTGGCACTGCCGAAATGCGCCAGCAGCGCGCGCTTGCGGGAGGCACCGACGCCGGGCACCTCGTCCAGTGGTGTCGTGCTCATCGCTTTGGCGCGTTTGGCGCGGTGGGTGCCGATTGCGAACCTGTGCGCTTCGTCGCGCATCCGCTGGATAAAATATAGCACCGGGTCGTTGCGCTGCAGGGCAAAGGCCCGTTCACCGGTGCGGTGGAATTCCTCCTTGCCGTGGTCGCGGTCGACGCCTTTGGCCACCCCCACCATCGGGATATCCTGCACGCCGTGTTCTGCCATGATCTCAGCCACGGCGGAAACCTGCCCGGCACCGCCATCGATCAGCAATAGATCCGGCCACAGGCCCTTGTCCCGGTCCGGATCCTCTTTCAACAGGCGCGAAAAACGCCGGTTCAGCACCTCCTTCATCATGCCGAAGTCATCGCCCGGCACCAGGTCATCGCCCTTGATGTTGAACTTACGGTAGGCGTTTTTCAGGAACCCTTCCGGCCCCATCACGATCATGCCGCCCACCGCATTGGTGCCCTGGATGTGGGAGTTGTCGTAGACCTCTATCCGCTGCGGCGAACCTTCAAGGCCAAATGCCTCGGCCAGCCCCCGCAGAAGTTTGGCCTGGGTTGCGCTTTCGGCCATACGGCGGGCCAGGCTTTCGCGGGCGTTACGCACGGCAAAGGCCACCAGCTCGGTTTTTTCGCCGCGCTGTGGCACCAGCAGTTCCACCCTGCGCTCAGCTTTCTCGCTCAGCGCCGCTTCCATCAGGTCGGCGTTTTCAATGGCATCCGACAGGATCAGCTGCCGCGGCGGCTCCTTGTTGCCATAGAACTGGCCCAGGAACGCTTCCATGACCTCGGCCGGGCTGTTGTCCGCATCCACCCGCGGGTAGAAATCCTGATTGCCCCAGTTCTGATTGGCACGGATAAAAAACACCTGCACGCAGGCCTGGCCGCCGTCCATATGCAGGCCGATCACATCCGCCTCGGCCACGCCGCGCGGGTTGATGCCCTGGCTCGACTGCACCTGGGTCAGCGCTTTGATCCGGTCGCGCAGGGCAGCGGCGCGCTCAAACTCCATCGCTTCGGAGGCCGCCATCATCTGCTCGGCCAGCTCCTCCTGGATCTTGGTGGACCGCCCGGACAGGAAGCGCTCGGCGTCGCGCACGCTGCCGGCATAATCCTCTTCGCTGATAAGACCGGTACAGGGCGCGGTGCAGCGCTTGATCTGATACTGCAGGCAGGGGCGCGTGCGGGTCTCGAACATCGAATCCGAACAATTGCGCAGCAGGAAGGCCTTCTGCAGCTGGTTCAGCGTCCGGTTTACAGCACCTGCGCTTGCAAAGGGGCCGAAATAGCTGCCCTTCTGCTTTCGCGCACCGCGGTGTTTCTTGATCTGCGGAAAGGCGTGATCCTTGGCCACCAGAATATTCGGGAAGCTTTTGTCATCGCGCAGCAGCACGTTGTACTTGGGCTTCAGCTGCTTGATCAGGTTCTGCTCCAGCAGCAGCGCCTCGGTTTCCGTCCGCGTGGTCAGGAACATCATCGAAGTTGTGAGCGCGATCATCCGCTCGATCCGCGGGCTGTTGCCGGGGCGGCTGTAGTTCGACACCCGCGCCTTGAGATTGCGCGCCTTGCCCACATAAAGCACCCGGCTGTCGGCATCCAGCATCCGGTAAACACCGGGCGAAGCATCCAGTGTTTTGAGGTAATCCTGGATCACGGCATAGCCGGTTCTTGGCGTTTCGGCGGGCGAATCCGCGGGGGGGGCAGCGGGCTGGTCAGTCATGTGCCCAGACATATGATTCCCCGCCGCTGGCTGCAATGTTTGCCTGCCCGGATCAAGTGCGGGGAAATCCACCGAAGCTGTGGATAACTACGGAGATATCTTTGGGCTATCCCGCCTTTTCCCTTATAATTTGGTGGTTTTGGACGAATGCTTAAAAATTAGGCGATTTGATAAGGCGCTGTTTTTAGTGATAATTTTTCACCACCCCTGTCAAGGTTTTGAAAACAAAGACACTTTTGTAACGCTTCCGTAACGGCACCTGAACCGGTGCAAAACTTTTGGGGAAACGGACGTTTTCGCCCCTGTTTGCGTCACTCCAGCCCGTCACTGTCCGGGGTCTGCCAGCCCAGGTGCTGGCCGCCATCGGCGCAGATCATCTGCCCCGTGACCGCCTTGGCCTGCAGCAAATAGGACAGGGCCGCGGTGATGTCTTCGGCATCCGCGCCCCGCTGCAGGATGGTGGCTGCGCGCTGGCGGGCAAACTGCTCCTGGCTTTGCCGCGGCCCCTGCAAAGTTGGCCCTGGTCCGATGGCGTTGACCCGGATCTGCGGCGCCAGTGCCTGCGCGGCTGTCTGCGTCAGCGTCCACAGTGCTGACTTAGCCAGTGTGTAGCTCATGAAGTCAGGCGTCAGTTTGCGGACCCTTTGGTCGATCATGTTGACCGCCAGTCCCCAGGCACGTGGCTCACCGCCGACATCCCGCACCAGCGGTACCTGCTGCGCGGCCATTGCCTGCAGCAGCACAAACGGTGCCCGCAGATTGCTGTCCAGATGCCGGTCCCAGCTGTCCCGCGTGGCGCTGGACAGCGTGTCACGCTCAAACACCGAGGCATTGTTGACCAGGCAAGTGACCGGCCCGCCCAGGGCCTCAGCCGCGCGGGGCAGCAGAGCCTGGGTCTGATTTTCATCCAACAGATCTGCCTGCAGCACCGCGGCGGACGGCCCCAGGGCACGGATCTGCCGTGCTGTGTCCGCGGCCTCCTCCGCCGAGGACACAAAATGGACGGCAACGTGATACCCGCGCGCGGCCAGCTCCAGCGCCATCGCCCGGCCCAGCCGCTTGCCTGCTCCGGTCACCAATGCCCGCATCTGCGCCTCCCCGCTGCTGTTGCAGGGAAAGGATTAGAACAGGACGATCATATAAGCCAGATAGAGTGCCGTAAGAAAAACGCCCCAGATACGGGTGATGTCCTGTTTGAAGAAGACAAAGGGGACCAGCAGCAGCGAGGCCCCCAGCATCACCCAAAGATCAAACTGCAGGAATTCCGAATCCACACTGATCGGGCCGATAAATGTCGCGATGCCGATGATGGCCAGCAGGTTGAACATGTTGGAGCCGATAACATTGCCCAGCGCCACGTCGGCCTGCCGGCGCATTGCCGCCATCACGGTTGTCGCCAACTCGGGCAGCGAGGTTCCGACCGCCACCAGGGTCAGGCCGATCACGGTTTCGCTGATTCCGTAGGTGCGGGCAATGATGGTAGCGTTGTCGACCAGCAGGTCAGCCCCCAGGGGCAGGCCAATCAGGCCCAGCAGCAGATAGGTGCAGACGCGCCAGTAAGGCATGTCCGGATCAGCTTCCTCGATCTCTTCCAGGTCTGCATCGGCGGCACAGCCTTTGCCGTTGCGCCGGTGATTGCGCGCTTCGCGAAAGGCTATTCCGAGCACAACAGAGAGCGCAGCCAGCAGGATCAGGCCGGACCAGACGGTGAAGGTGCCGCAAAAGGCAAGACCGATGAACAGCACCGAAGCTGCCAACATAAAGACATAGTTTTTGCGGGTGTTGCACTCGCTGGTGTGCAGGGCCCGCATCAGCGCGGGAATGCCAAGCACCAGCAGGATGTTGGCGGTGTTGGAGCCAACCACATTGCCCAGCGCGATCCCATCGGCACCTTCGTGCACCGCACTGATGGCAATCAGCAGTTCCGGCGCCGAGGTGCCAAAGGCCACGATCGTCAGGCTGACAATCAGCGCAGGCACCCCCAGCCGCAGGCTGAGGTTCACTGCCCCGCGCACCAGCGCATCGCCTGCCAGCAGCAGGATCACCAGCCCCAGAGCCGAATACAGCCATGGCATCATTTGCCACGATCTCCTTTTTTGCAGGCACAGGGACCCTTGCCGATCCGGAAACGGCCGCAGGAGGGGCAGCGCCGGGAATTGATCTGTTTCTGACCGGGAAAGCGCAGCTTGCCGAACATAGCAAGAACTGCCATCACCACCAGAAAGAGCGCAACGATCTTGAACAGCACGTCAGAGCCCGAAACGCGCGTATTCGGCGCGTTCCTCGATCTCGGCCAGTGCATCCTGGGCAACCTGCATGCCGAAACGGCTGAGCAGCGGTTTCTTGAGCCCGTAGCGGCGGAAGCGGACCTTCTCGCCGAAACGCTCCTGCATCTTCGGCTTCATATGGCCGATGCCATCTATCAGCCCCAGCTCCTCAGCCCGCCGGGCCAGCCAGATTTCACCAGTGAACAGGTCCTCTCCCGGTTTCAGTTTCAGCCCGCGGCGGTCAGTGACATGATCAATGAAGTTGGCATGGATGTCGTTCAGGATCACCTTAAGACGCTGCACATCCTCGGGATTTTCCGGACGGAACGGGTCCAGCATGGATTTGCTCTCACCAGCGGTATAGACCCGGCGTTCCACCCCCTGGCGGGCCAGCAGCACATGGGCGCCAAAGCCCGCGGAGATCACCCCGACCGAACCCAGCACCGAGCTGGCATCAGCCCAAATCTCATCTGCGGCGGCCGCCAGCCAGTAGCCGCCGGAGGCAGCAACATCCTCAACAAAGGCATAGACCGGAATGTTCAGCTCTTCTGCAAGGCGGCGGATGCGGGCACCGATCAGCGAGCTTTGCACCGGCGAGCCGCCAGGGGAGTTGATCTCCAGCGCTACCGCGGCAGGTTTACCCTTGCGGAAAGCACGCTCCAGCACCGGCGCCAGCGCGGCATCGCTGAGCGAGCCGCGGC
Source organism: Leisingera aquimarina DSM 24565 (assembly GCF_000473165.1). GTDB lineage: Bacteria > Pseudomonadota > Alphaproteobacteria > Rhodobacterales > Rhodobacteraceae > Leisingera > Leisingera aquimarina. Next base: position 181,818 of record NZ_KI421504.1, read on the forward strand.
CCGGCATGCCGATCGCGCCATTGAGGCGCACCACTGCCACCAGGGGCTGTCTTTTCAGGAAAAGCAGGCGAAATCTCATGGCGCCGATGTAGAGGGCCGCCCGGGGTGAAACAAGGTGCGTGGCCCGGGGAATTGGCGTGAAATGCAAAAACCGCACAGCCGCGGGCAAAATTGCAACGCTGCCCTGCGCCAGTCAAATGCCCGGAAATGCTCCCACCCGTCAGGTCAGCAGCTTGCAGCTGCCGCCTTCCCGTTGGGCCGGGCGCCGCGCTGCCGCGCGGCGCATGACGCCGACGAGAGTACTTGGCCTTGTCCAGATCCGCATATCAGGCCCGGATGCGCCAGCCGGTTTTGAATATCCACCAGATCACTGCCACGCAGGCCAAGGTAAAGCCGCCAATTGCACAGAGGCTCAAGAGCACCGGCACATCCGCCTGACCGAAGAACGCCCAGCGGAAACCCGAGACCAGGTAGACCACCGGGTTGAATAGGGTGATGGTCTGCCAAACCGGCGGCAGCATCGAGATTGAGTAGAAAGAGCCGCCGAGGAACACCAGCGGTGTCACCACCAAGAGGGGTACCAGCTGCAATTGTTCAAAATTCCCCGCCCAGATACCAATGATAAACCCCATCAGCGAGAAACTGAGGCACGTCAGCACCAGAAACGCCACCATGGCTATGGGATGCTGGATGTCCAAATCCACAAACAAGGAAGCCGTGCACAGGATCACCACGCCAATGAACAGCGACTTGGTGGCTGCGGCCCCGACAAACCCCGCGACCACCTCAAGGAAATTGATCGGCGCCGACAGGATTTCGTAGATGTTGCCGATGAACTTCGGGAAATAGATCCCGAATGAGGCATTGGAGATGCTCTGGGTGATCACCGACAGCATGATCAGCCCCGGCACGATAAAGGCCCCGTAGCCGATCCCGTCAACTTCCTGGATCCGGCTGCCGATGGCGCTGCCGAAGACTACAAAATACAGCGATGTGGACAGCACCGGCGAGATGAAACTTTGCAGAAAGGTGCGCCAGAACCGCGCCATTTCCGCCTTGTAGATGGTCGCGACCGCTGTCCAGTTCATGCTGCGTCCCCCTGAACGTCGTCTGCCGAAGCCCCATCCCCCGAAACAAGCCCGACAAAGATATCTTCCAGGCTGGATTCCCGTGTCTGCACATCCGCCAGCACCAGCCCGGCCTGCGCGACGTCATTCAACAGCGTGGTGATGCCGGTCCGTTCGGCCCTTGTGTCATAGGTGTACAGCAGCGCCCCGCCGCCATTCACCAGCTGCAACTCATGCTGCGCCAGCGCGTCAGGAATGGCTCCGACCGGCGCAGTCAGCTGCACCTCCAGCTGCTTCTGCCCCATCCGGGCCATCAGCTGCTCCTTCGCTTCGACCAGCAGCAATTCGCCGCCGGTGATCACACCGACCCGGTCCGCAATCGCTTCGGCTTCCTCGATGTAGTGGGTGGTCAGGATGATTGTGACGCCGCCGGCCTTCAGCTCGTCCACGATCTCCCACATGTCCCTGCGCAGCTCAACATCGACACCTGCAGTGGGTTCATCAAGGAACAGGATACGCGGATCATGCGCCAGCGCCTTGGCAATCAGCACCCGGCGCTTCATGCCGCCGGACAGCTCCATGATCTTGGCGTCCCGCTTTTCCCACAGCGATAGCTTGCGAAGAATGTCCTCGATCCGCGCCGGATCGGCAGATTTACCGAAAAGCCCGCGCGAAAAACTGACCGTGTCATGCACCTTGGCAAAAGGCTCCAGGGTGATTTCCTGCGGCACCAGCCCGATCAGTGCACGGGCGGCGCGGAACTCTGCCACATTGTCGAAACCGCCAACGCTGACACGGCCCGAGGTCGCGGTAGTGATGCCGCATATCGTTGAAATCAGGGTCGTCTTGCCTGCGCCATTGGGGCCGAGCAGAGCTAGAATCTCGCCTTCTTCAATGTCAAGCGAGACGCCTTTCAGCGCCTCGAAACCGCCGTCATAGACCTTGCGCAGCTCGCGGATGGACAGGATGGGCGCCATGGTGCCTCCGGCATGTTGTCAAATCCTGGCCACCCTAACGGCGGCGTGCCGCGTCTGCCAGCCCTCGCCTTGCAGACGCGCCTGTGCGCCTGCGCAGAGCTGATCGGCTGGCTCAGCCGCGGCCTGTTACCTTGCTGAACCAGCCCTTTTTTCCGCTGCCTTCCGGGGCTTCGCCGTCAGCCGGGGTTTCCCCGTCTCCTTCGGCCTCCTCCTGCGGTGCCAGATGCGCCTGCAGATTGGCAAAAAACTGATCCGCCATCTTTTTGGCAAACCCGTCGATGATGCGGCTGCCAAGCTGTGCCAGCTTGCCGCCGACTTTGGCTTCCACCTCATATGACAACAGCGTGCCGGATTCCGACGGCGCCAAAGTCACAACGGCCCCGCCCTTGGCAAAGCCGGCCGCACCGCCTTTGCCTTCGCCGGAAATGGTCAGCGTTTCATTCTCTGCCAGATCCGACAGGGTGACCTGCCCTTTGAAGGTGGCTTTGACCGGGCCGACTTTCTGGGTGACGGTGGCCTCGAACCCCTCTTCCGGTGTGCCAGTGACCTCCTGCGCTCCGGGCACACAGGCCTTCAGCACCTCCGGCGTCAGCAGCGCCGCATAGACGGTTGCGGGATCGGCGGCAATCTCCTTCTGGTCACTCATCTGCATGGGCTAGGCCTCCCTGACGTTCGTTTCCGGTTCCTTTCAGACCTAGCCGCACCGCAGCCCCCTGCCAAGCCGGCTATTGGCTGGCACTTCTGATCCGCATCTTTCAGGACGGCACAAGACGCGCAAATGCCGTACCGTCAATTTTTGTGATTTTATCTTGATGTCGAGATTTATACGCGCTATCTCGACATCAAGATAAAACATGGAGCATACAATGAAGATCATCATTTTCGGTGCCACCGGCGATGTGGGCAGTGCAGCCGTTAAGGCCGCAACACAGCGCGGCCACCACGTCACGGCGGTGTCGCGCGACCCTTCGGCTCTTGCCGCAATCAGCCCCTTGGTCACTCCGCTGCCTCTGGATCTGCTGGCGGACCCGCAGGCCGCGGTTACCGCAGCGAAAGACCATGATCTGGTCATCAGCGCCCTGCGTCCACCGACCGGCCGTGAGGAGGATCTGGTTCCGCTGACCCGCACCGCAGTGCAGGCAGCGCGTCACGCCGGCGTTCCTGCCCTGGTGACCGGCGGCGCGGCCTTGCTGAAACTGGCGGATGGCAGCGGCCATACGGTGCTGACCGCGCCGGGCTTCCTGCCCGAAGACTCCCGTCTGATTGCCGAAGCCTGCGCGGCGCAAGACGCCATGCTGGAACAGGAAACCGGCGTGGAATGGACCTGCCTGCGCCCGCCCGCGCTGCTGACAGAGGGTCCGCTGACCGGCCAGTACCAGCTTGGCACCGATACGCTGCTGACGAATGCGGCAGGTGTTTCGCAGATCTCCTTTGCGGATTTCGGCGCTGCGCTGCTGGATCTGGCTGAAAACCGGCACCATGCCAACCGAAGACTGACTGTTGCCTGGGGCACTCCCGCCCCTGCCCTGACGGCCGGCTGACGCCGGTCCTTGGGCCGCTGAAGCGCTGCAGCGGCGTCTGTGTCTCTCAGACCGCAGGGCCAGGTTTGAGCCTTCATCGGGACGGCTCCCAGGCGCCGCCGTTCCGGCCGGGATGGCTTGTTGCAAGCGGGCCCCGCGCCGCGCACCAGCGCGGCGCCCGAGGCTTTGTCTTGTATCCTGGATGCATGACAAAGGCGCGGGAGCCTGCCGCTCCATGGCCAGCGCATAGGCTTGCTCCTGCATCAAGCCCCCCTAATATGGCAACCCGACATAATTTTCTGCCAGAGAGGCCTGCGCCGCCTCCGAGGAGAACAGGTAATCCAGATCCGCCCGTTGCAAGCGCAGATCGGTCTCGGTTCCTTGCGGGAAACGATGCAGCAGATTGGTCATCCACCAGCTGAACCGCTCCGCTTTCCAAACCCGCGCCAATGCTTGTTCGGAGTAGCGGTCCAACGCGGTGCTGTCGCCCTGCAGATAGTGGCCCAGGAAGCCATGGTAGAGATAGTAAATGTCCGAGGCCGCCGAATTCAGCCCCTTGGCGCCGGTCGGCGGCACGATATGGGCCGCGTCGCCCGCCAGGAACAGATTGCCATACCGCATCGGCTCCGCCACGAAACTGCGCAATGGTGCAATGGATTTCTCAATCGACGGGCCGGTTTCCAACTGCCCCGCCACTTGTTCCGGCAGCCGGCGCTTCAGCTCCGTCCAAAAGGCTGCGTCGCTCCAATCCTCTGCCCGGTCTGTCAGCGGCACCTGGATGTAATAACGGCTCAGCACCCGGCTGCGCAGCGAACATAGGGCAAATCCCCGTTCATGACGGGCATAGATCAGCTCCTGTGCCACTGGCGGTGTTTCCGACAGAACCCCAAGCCAGCCGAAAGGATAGACCTTCTCGTATTCTTTCAGCACCTCCGCCGGAATCGATTTGCGGCTGACCCCGTGAAAACCGTCGGCCCCAACGATGAAGTCGCAGTCTGCCCGGTGGGCCGCGCCATCCTGCTCCCAGGTCACATAGGCGCGCGCGTCCTTCAGCGCATGCGGCTGCACATTCTGCACATCGTGCAGGATCACCCCGCCCATCACGTCGCGCGCCTCATAAAGATCGCGGGTCACTTCGGTCTGGCCGTAAACCATCACTGTCTCACCGCCGGTGTGCTTGGCCAGATCAATCCGGTCCAGCCGCCCCTGATGGGCAATATGGAACCCTGCGTGGATCTCCCCTTCGCGGTTCAGCCGCCCGCTGCAGCCGGCCTCGCGCATCAGATTGACAAAGCCGTGTTCCAGCACGCCGGCGCGGATCCGGCCCAAGACATACTCGCGCGTGTGCTTTTCCAGCACAATCGAGCGGATCCCCTTGCAATGGAGCAGCTGCGATAGCAGCAGCCCCGAAGGCCCGCCGCCAATGATGACAACCTGCGTCTGATGCGTGGACATGCGCGTTCCCCAATATTGTTCGGCCTGTGCGTGCAGCGTGAATTATGCCCTGCGCCTGCATGTTTGCGAATGGACCCACCACGCCAAAGCTTGTACATTTCGCACATGCCCTCACAGCCCCTCATCGACACCTACAACCTGTTTGGCGAGACGGCGGAACTTGCCGATGTCCTTCATGTGGAGACCATCCGCAGCCGGTCCGAGCTGTATGATTGGGAGTTGCGGCCGCACCGCCATGCCCGGCTGCATCAGCTGCTGGTGCTGACCGGCGGCGCCGGAGAGGCCGATCTTGACGGAAACAGGCATTCTCTGCCACCGCCCTGCCTGATCAATGTACCACGCGGCGTGGTGCATGGCTTCCACTTTGGCAACGGCACCGGCGGCTGGGTGATCACCTTGGCGTCGGATCTTCTGGATCAAAGCCTGGCACCGGGTGAAGGGATGCGCGCGCCGCTGGATCTGCCTGCCGTCCTGCCCTTGCCCCAAGGGCTGCAAAGCTTGTCTGCGCGCCTGTTCCGTGAATACCGCAGCAAGGACTTTGGCCGCGCGCAAATGCTGCGAGGGCTGGCGCTGTCGGTTACCGCGCTGGCGGCCCGCGCCATCGCTGCCGCCCAAGGAACGGATCCGCAGGCCCCTGCCAGCCCGCTGTTTACCCGGTTTGAGGCTCTGGTCGAGCGCGACTTCCGCCTGCGGCGCCCGCTTGCGGACTACGCTTGCGAGCTGGCTGTCTCTGCAACCCACCTCAACCGCATCGCCCGTCAGGCCACCGGCCAGCCAGCCTCGGCGCTGGTCCGTGCCCGTGTCCTGCGCGAAGCGCGGAGGCTGCTGATCTATACCAATCTGACCGCTGCGCAGATCGCCTATGAGCTGGGCTTTACCGATCCCGCCCACTTCAGCAGGATCTTCGCCAAAGGTACTGGACTGCCGCCACGGAAGTTCCGCCAGCAGCTTGCTGAAAGCGGCTGATCCGCCGCAGACTGATCCAGCCGGGCATCACGAGGGGGGCCGAAATGCTGCAAGGGATCCGCATTCTGGAAGTCGAAGGCCTCGGTCCCGGCCCCTTCGCCGCGATGACGCTGGCCGATCTGGGAGCCGAGGTGATCTGCGTGCACCGCCCGGACTCCGGCCACACACCCGGAATACCGGAACACTCCTTGCTGGACCGCGGCAAACGGTCAATCACCCTGGACCTGAAAGAGCCCGCAGATGTGGAAACCTTTCTGGCCCTCACCGCCACTGCAGACGGGCTGATCGAGGGTTTCCGCCCCGGCGTGATGGAACGGCTGGGGCTTGGACCTGAAGCCTGCCATGCGGCGAACCCCGCTCTGGTCTATGGCCGCATGACCGGCTGGGGACAGAACAGCCCGCTGGCCCAGACGGCGGGGCATGATCTGAATTACATCTCCCTGTCCGGTGCGCTTTGGTACACCTCTGCTCCCGGCGATGCACCGCTGACGCCGGCAACTTTGGTGGGTGATATCGGCGGCGGGGCGATGTATCTGGTCGCCGGGATGCTGGCAGGTATCATGCGGGTCAAATCCACCGGCGAAGGCTGTGTCGTCGATGCCGCGATCTATGACGGTTCGGCCCATATGATGAACCTGCTGATGAGCATCCGCCAAACCGGGAACTTCGGCGTGAAGCGCGGGGCAAACCTTCTCGACGGGCCGCATTGGAGCCGCACCTATGCCTGCGCCTGCGGCGGCTACGTCTCGGTGCAATGCCTGGAGCCGAAATTCTATGCGCTGTTTTTGGACAAGCTGGGGCTGGCAGAAGACGCAGACCTCCAGCAGCAGTTCGAGAAATCCCTTTGGCCCGCTCTCACCGGCCGCCTTGCGGGGATCTTTGCCAGCCAGCCGCGCGATCACTGGGCCGAGCTGTTTGGCGGCTCGGATGCCTGCGTCGCGCCGGTATTGAACCCGGAAGAGGCGCTGGCACATCCTATGAACGCTCGCGGGACCTGGGCAGAGGTGCAAGGCGCTCTCCAAGCAGCCCCTGCCCCGCGGTTCTCAAATCAACCGGAATGGGTGCCGCCTGTCATCCCTGAACGCGGCCAGCACACAGAAGAACTCTTGGAAGAACTGGGCCTGAAGTAGGCTCAGTCTTCTTTCTTGGCCTTATCCGCAGCAGCCTTCATCCGCTTAAGCAGTTCGCTCTTGTCTGCCTGCTGGCCAAAGGGGTTTTTCTTGGTGCCCTTGGCATTATGTTCGGCGTGACGTGGTTTGTTCTTGCCCATTTTGGGTGCTCCAGATTTACCGTAATCCACCGTTTTGTCCTCGTTCGCGGCGCGTATTGATGCGCTAGTGCACGAAAGTTCCGCCTGGCACAAGGCCGGTAGGCGCCTGACAGAGTCAGCAGCCCCGGACAGTATCAATCATCAGCTGCACATTCGCCGGGTCTGCATCCGGTGTGATGCCATGGCCCAGGTTAAAGATATGCGGACCGTCCTTAAAGGCCTCGACGATGCGGCGGGTCTCATCCACCAGGTCCTGCCCGCCGGTCACCATGTGGCGCGAAGCCAGGTTGCCCTGCACGCAGCCATCCACCTGGATATTGGCGGCCGCCCAGCTTGGATCGACCGAGTTGTCCAGCGCCACGCAGTCCACACCGGTGGCCTTGGCAAAGCCGACGTATTTCCCGCCCGCCTCGCGCGGGAAGCCGATGACGGGGGTCTCCGGGTGGCGTTCCTTCAGCGCCGCGGTGATCTGACGGCAGGGTTCCAGCGCATACTTCTGGAACGCTTCCCCCTTCAGCGAACCGGCCCAGCTGTCAAAGATCTTGACCACTTCGGCGCCCGCCTCGATCTGCTTGGACAGGTAATCAATGGTCGCCTCGGTGATCCGTGCCAGCAGTGCCTCGAACAGCGCGGTGTTTTCCTCGCGCAGCGCGTGGGCAGGCCCCTGATCCGGGGTGCCGCGGCCCGCAATCATATAGGTGGCGACAGTCCACGGCGCGCCGGCAAAGCCGATCAGCGCGGTTTCCGCCGGCAGTTCGCGCGACAATATGCGGACGGTTTCATAAATCGGGTTCAGCGTTTCGTGGATATCAGACACGGGGCCCAGTTTGGCAAAATCGTCTTCCGTGGTGATGGTCGACAGCCGCGGGCCCTCGCCGGTCACAAACCAGAGATCCGCGCCCAGCGCCTGCGGGATCAGCAGGATGTCGGCAAACAGGATTGCCGCGTCAAAGCCATAGCGGCGAATCGGCTGCAGTGTGACTTCGGCGGCCAGTTCGGGATTGTAGCAAAGCGACAGGAAATCCCCGGCCTCGGCCCGCGTCGCGCGGTATTCAGGCAGATAGCGGCCCGCCTGGCGCATCATCCAGATCGGCGGCACATCCTGTTTCTCACCCGCCAATGCGCGCAGCAGCTTCTTTTGTCCACCCATGGTCATCCTCGCTATCAATCGCCCGTATAGATCGCTCTCTGAGGTCACGCCTGCAGGGCGGAATGTCAAGAGCAGGGGCGATCTGCTGCGCACTGCCCCCGCGCACCTTGTCCTATATCAAAGCCGCCTCCCCAGGCATGTGAGAGACGCAAAAACCGGTTTCCTCCGGGGCGCAAACTGATTTAAGGCTTTTTCTTATGACACTGACCCTGCCCTCCCCCGCTTCGCCCCTGAAAATCGGCACCCGCGGATCGCCGCTGGCGCTGGCCCAGGCCTATGAGACCCGCAGCCGCCTGGCCGCCGCATTCGATCTGCCGCAAGAGGCTTTCGAAGTTGTGGTGATCAAGACCACAGGCGACAATCAGGCGCTGATCGCAGCGGACAAGCCGCTGAAGGAACTGGGCGGCAAGGGGCTGTTCACCAAGGAAATCGAAGAGGACCTGCTGTCGGGCGCCATCGACATTGCTGTGCATTCGATGAAGGATATGCCGGTTGCGCAGCCGGAGGGGCTGGCGCTCGACACCTATCTGCCGCGCGAGGATGTGCGGGATGCGTTCATTTCCCCGTCTCTGAAGTCGCTGCATGACCTGGCCCAGGGCGCAGTGGTCGGCACCTCCTCCCTGCGCCGCCGGGCGCAGCTGCTGAACCGCCGCCCCGATCTGAACGCGGTAGAATTCCGCGGCAACGTTCAGACCCGTCTGCGCAAACTGTCGGAGGGCGTGGCGGAATGCACTTTCCTGGCGATGGCCGGTCTCAACCGGCTGGCAATGGCCGATGTGCCCGCCACGCCGATCGAGACACACGACATGCTGCCCGCAGTGGCCCAAGGTGCCATCGGCATCGAACGCCGTGCAGATGACAGCCGCGCCGCCGAGATGCTGTCCGCAATTCATGACCATGAAACCGGCCAGCGCCTGGCAGCCGAACGCGCCTTTCTGGCGGCGCTTGACGGCTCCTGCGAGACTCCGATTGCGGGCCTTGCCGAACTCGACGGCCCCACGCTGCGCCTGCGCGGCGAAGTGCTGCGCCCGGATGGCTCCGAAGCGATCAATGACGACCGGACCTGCCCGGTGGAAGACGGCGCGGAGCTGGGCCGGGAGATGGCGGCAAAACTACTGGAGAAAGCTGGCAAGGGCTTCTTCGACTGGAAAGCTTAATCGGCGCCCTTCTCTTTGCGAGGCTCTGCCTCGCGCTCCGGGGTTATGTGTTTGCTATTGCCCCAATTTTCCCGTGCAAGGAAGCTGGGGCGGTCGCTGCTCCAGTTGGCCGACCGGGGCAGCGGTGGCCGGCGCTCCGATGACCTGAGCGGATAGCTTACGGCGGTCAAATATCTTGCCACCCGCCACACCATATAGCGGCCCATCCGAACGGTGGAAGGGTAGAAGGGTCTTCGCGGCCGAACATAATTGAGGAACAGGATACCTATATGGACAAGGCATCCCACCCGCACCAGAGCGTATCATCGCATTTGAAGCCTCTAAAGCCAGTTTGACGGTGCATGCCCCGCCGGATGACCGGCAAGTGATGATTAACAACACTCCTGCCGCAATCAGGAAACTGCCGCGGCAAGCCGGCAAGCTGGAAGCATCTTTCGCCATCTGCGAGGCATCCGGCGGCTATGAACGGCATGTGCTTTCGCGTTGCGCGGATGCCGGGTTGCCCCCGTATCGGTCACATGGCGCCCGAACCCGCAACTTCGCATGATATCTTGGACTTGCGTCCAAAACAGATGCTTGGATGCTTGCGTTGCTTGCTCAGAAATCAGACGGGGTGCGGCTCTGGAAACCCGTTGACCCGGAAGCCGAGGAATTGCGCGCGCTGCGCCGCCGCCGGGATGACCTCGCGAAGATTGCCAGGGTAGAACAAAACCGCTTGGAGCATGCCAAAATCAGAGCAATACGCCTTTCTCTGCAGTGTCATGTCCGGTCCAGGTCGCGCGAAATGGATGACCTGGGCAAACGGATTAAAGACCTCATTGCCGCAACGCCGGCATCCCGGCACAAATCCAGGCTGATGCAATCCATCAAGGGGATCGGGCCGAAGACAGCGGCGGCCTGTCTGGCGTATGTGCCGGAACTGGGCGACCTGACGAAGGGAGAGGCTGCATCCATCGTTGGGCCTGCGCCCTTTGCACGGGATTCCAGCACCCTGCGGGGGGCACAGACATGTCTCCGGCGGGCGCCGGGACGCACACGCCAGCCTTTACATGGCCGCCCTTTCTACTCTGCGTCCCAACCCTGCTTTCCGGGGTTTCACGGCCCGTCTCAAGGCACGCGGCAAACCCGCCAAGGCCGTCATCACCGTCATCACCGTCATCATGCACAAGCTCATCGTGGTCATGAACGCCAAGCTCAAAGACGGGCAGGCGTCAAATCGGTACGGCGCGGCAACATAGCAACTTCCAACATTCGCGGCACCTGGCATGAACTCAACCATGCGGGAAAAAGCGCGCTTTCGCAGCAAGCTGCCACAATGGCGGCAAACTGTGCATTGTGTCTGCGACGATCCATTGGAGGGCGAAAGGAGGAATCCGCTTGCGCGGCGATGGCATTTGTTGCTGGCGTTCTGAACTGGCCTTTATGCTGCACGTTTTGCGATTTTTGCGACCTGTCTGACGATTGGGGCTTTCTCAGTCGACAAAGGAGGTTGCAATGACAGAGGAGATAACGGCCCCGCTTCGCGAGCGGATGATCGAAGACATACGCACCCGTGGCATGGGAGCCAAGACCCAGCAAGGTCATATCCGGGCGGTCAAGCACTTTACATGGTTCATTGGCCGCTCACCGGACACAGCGACACCAGACGAGTTGCGGGCCTGCCAGCTTCACATGACCGATGCCGGGGTGACGACCGGCACCTTTAACGCTCGGATCGTCTCGCTACGGTTCTTCTTCGGCGCGGCCTGCGGGCGGGAGGCGATGAAGGCAAGAACAGCAAAGATCGCAAAGCGATGCTATCGCCGGGGCTGTTGGATCTGCTGCGGGATTATTGGCGTGAGGCGCGGCCTGAGGGTTGGTTATTTCCGGGCAAGCCAAAGATCCTGGCCCTGTCACCACGCCAGTTGAACAGAGCATTCACCTCTGCCAAGCATATGGCGGGCATCAACAAACCCGCCACGCTGCATACCTTGCGCCACAGCTTCGCCATGCACCTGCTCGAGGCCGGAACGGATGTTCGGATGATCCAGCTGCTCCCGGGGCATTCAAAGCTCAGCACGGCAGCGCGCTATCCCCATGCCGCAACCAAGACCATTTGCGGCACCGTTAGCCCGTACGAGATGCTGGAGAAGCTGCAGGATCACACTGTCAGGCGGGGAGTGGAGCAGCAGCACGCGCACTGCCGCACGGTGGCGCTTGGCGGTCATGCCGCGCGATGTGAAGACTGCGCGCAGGATCACATCGCCTACAACTCGTGCCGGAACAGGCACTGTCCCAAATGCCAGGCGGGTGCGGCCAAGGCCTGGCTGGCGGCGCGCGAGGCCGAGCTGCTGCCCGTGCGGTATTTCCACCTGGTCTTCGCGCTGCCGAAGCCAATCGCCGGCATCGCCCGGCAGAGTGAGCCAATGGAACGCCAATGGTCCGAGAGACATTGGCGAACGCGGGAGATCTGCAATCTGCTGATGCGATCAAGCGCGGACACGGTGATCCGGATCGCCGCCGGCCCCAAGCACCTTGGCGCCCGGGCCGGCCTCACATCCGTCCTGCACACATCGTGCCGGAAGCGCGTCTTCGACACGACGGGCTCGGCGATGACGCACCACCCGCATGTCCACATGATCGTGCCCCCCCCTCTCGGCAGATTGCTGCGCAATCGCCTGCCAGGCAGTGGGACGGCGGCCTGTCTGCGGATGGCACCGGTTGGATCGCCTGCCGCGGGAACTTCTTCCTCTCCGTCCGGGTGCTGTCACGCCTCTACCGCCGCTTCATCCTCGGCGGGCTTGCGGATCGCGCGGCCTTCGACGCTTTCCTGCAACCGCTGCGCAGGATCGATTGGGTTGTGTATGCCAAGGAACCCTTCGCCGGACCCAGGGCCGTGCTGGCATACCTGTCGCGCTACACCCACCGTGCCGCGATCTCCAACAGCCGCCTGATCCGCATGGACGGCCGGGGCCTCACTTTCCGCGTCAAGGATTACCGCGTCCACGGCCCCGGGCGGCAAACCAGCATGACCCTGAAGGCCGGCGAGTTCATCCGCCGGTTCCTGATCCATGTCCTGCCCAAGGGGCGGCATCGCATCCGCCACTACGGCTTCTTCGGGAATGGCAACCGTGCCGCCAATACCGCCAGGATCCGGGAACGGCTCGGGGCCGGGCAGTCAGATCCGGGTCTCGCGCGCGACGGCACGGCCGGTGAGGCCGAGGCACCCGCCCGCGTCCTCGCGCTGCCATGCCCCTGCTGCGGCGGGCGGTTGATCATCGCCGAAACCATGGCGCCAGAACGGCGCCCCAGGGCGCCGCCAGGAACAGCGAGGGCTGCCGCATGACACGCGCGCCAAAGACCGGAAGTCCAATCGCCGCTGCTCGCGATACCGCTTGCGGCCAATCCGGCATGCCTGCAGCCCGGATAGGAGAGGTGCGAAGGTTGCCGAGCCCCGCGAGAGGCGGCGCATGCCCCTCAAAGCTCACAAAATCCGTGCCGAAGCTGCCTGCAACGAGCGCAGTTGGCCCAACCTGCAGAACAAGAACCAAGGCAATCAACCGCTTCAAACCCCCATGGAGCCAGCTGGCCTGCCCAATTCCAGCACTGCGATTTCCCGCTTGCGCGCTTCTCCGACGCCAGGCAAGGCCGCGCATCACTCAAACGTCGCGCGTGGCGTCCGAGAAACCTGAACCATCCCGGTCGTTTGCCGGAGCGGCAGCCCGAATAGCATTTTACCATCAGGCAGAACTGGATCGCGGCATCGGAGAACACCGGCGGACGGCCTGGACGTCCGGCCAGGGCGGCAAGCCACGCCATATCCTTGTCGAGCCAGATCAGCAGCGATTCCCGCCGCTTAAGCGCTTCATTGCAGGACTTCCAGTTCGTCGTGCGGTAGCGAGCAGGTTCGGGCTTGGTCATGCCGTGTCTCTTAACCCATCGGTTTTCCGACGTGAATCCCTAAGGCAGTGAGTTTTGCAACAACGCCGTCATGTCATAATGAAGTCTTTGGTCTAGAAACAAAAAAACCGAACTCTGTCGGGGCCGCATGGTAACGGATATGGAAACCCTTATCGGACCATGCACCTCTGGCTCACCACGGCTACGACAGTTGTCAGTTTCATTTTGGGTCCCCTATTGGGCAAACCGTAGGGCCGTAGAGCAGTTTCGGCAATGTCTGCTTTCAACAAATGCTGCGACCTGACTAATAATCAGATTGAGCCGATTTTTCCGAATGCTGCACTTTGCATGAACCGCTGCTTAATGAAAATCCCGGCTTGGAAACAGCCGTTTTGCCTGATCACACGGATGCATGGCGCGGGTGGGATAACGGGATTTTTTCGGGGTGTCATCTGTACGGGGACCTTCGGTTTTCAGGGCATCGGGCAGCGGGTGGCTCAGTTCAGATAGTTTATGAGATATATCCTGAATGTCCTGCGCAATCAGATGCACCACGATGCCCTCCCGTTGCAGATAGCCCCGCACCTGCAGCAGCCGCCCGCCCATGACAATACGGCGGAAGCGTTCATACACCTTAGGCCAGACCACGACGTTGCTGATCCCGGTTTCATCCTCAAGTGTCAGGAAAATCACGCCGGATGCTGTCCCCGGACGTTGCCGGGTAATCACCAAGCCACACACGCTATAACAACCAAGCGCGATATCCTGCAACGCGGCATGAGTGACCAGCCCCGGTAGGGCAGGCCGCAAAAGTTCCATTGGATGCGCCCGCAGGCTCAGCCGAGTTGCGACATAATCCTCGGCCACTTCTTCGCCCAATTGCATGGTTGGTAAGTTAATTTGAGGTTCATCAATGGCTTCTCCATCAATGGGGTCATTGAAAAGCGGCAACGGATTGTGATCACGGATTGCCTTGACCGCCCAAAGCGCATCGCGCCGGGCAAGGCCTAGATCGAAAAATGCGTCTGCTTCCGCAAGGCGCGTCAACACATCAGGCCGCAATCCGGCGCGATGCCAAAGCGCTTCTGGGTTTGGATAGCCATTGCCACGCGCGGCCACGATCCAATTTGCATCTTCTTCCTTGAAACCTTTGATCTGACGAAATCCCAGCCGCAGGGCCAGCGCACCATCCGGGCGGCATTCTAAGGTGTTGTTCCATTCAGAATGGTTGACGCAAATGGCGCGCGTTTCAACATTATGTTCCCGTGCATCCCGCACGATCTGGGCCGGGGCATAAAAGCCCATGGGCTGAGAATTGAGAAGCGCACAGGCAAAAATTGCCGGATGGTGGCGTTTCAGCCAAGCCGACACATAGACCAGCATCGCAAAGGCCGCCGCGTGGCTTTCCGGAAAGCCGTAATCGGCAAAGCCTTCGATCTGGGAAAAGCAACGCTCAGCCACCTCAAGGTTATAGCCATTCTCCAGCATGCCGTTGATGAACTTATCCCGAAAGGTGCCAATGGTCCCCATGCGCCGGAACGAAGCCAGTGACCGGCGCAAATGATCCGCCTCTTCGGCGGTGAACCCGGCCCCAACCACGGCAATCTGCATCGCCTGTTCCTGAAACAGAGGCACGCCCAATGTCCGTTCCGTGACCTTTTCCAACGCTGGACCAAAGGGTTCTGGTTTTTCCAAGCCATGACGCCGACGGATATAAGGGCGCACCATATCCCCCTGAATGGGGCCGGGGCGCACAATGGCAACCTCGATCACCAGATCATAAAATTCACATGGGCGCATACGGGGCAGGAAATTCATCTGTGCCCGGCTTTCCACCTGAAAAACGCCTACAGCATCAGCACGGCACAGCATATCATAGGTGTCAGAATCTTCTTGCGGGATTGACGCGATCGTATGTGTCTGACCCTCATGGTGCTGCAAAAGGTCGAATGCCTTTCGCACGCAACTTAGCATACCCAACCCCAGCACATCGACCTTCAAAATACCCAAGGCATCGATGTCATCTTTGTCCCATTCGATGACCGTACGGTCCTCCATCGCTGCGTTCGAAATGGGTGATAACTCGTCCAGCCGTCCACGTGTAATGACAAAGCCACCCACATGCTGGGATAAATGGCGGGGAAACCCGATCACCTCACCAATCAGGCGAATGGTCTGCATCAAACGGCGGTCCTCTGGATCAAGGCCAAGTTCGCGAATGCGGTCCAGATCGACACCGTCATTGGTCATGCCCCAGATTTGACTGGAAAGGCCCGCAGTCACATCTTGTGATAACCCCATGACCTTGCCCACTTCGCGGATTGCAGCCCGCGTGCGAAAATGAATCACCGTTGCGCACAGCCCCGCGCGATGGCGACCGTATTTGCGGTAGATCCACTGGATCACCTCTTCGCGCCGCTCATGTTCAAAATCCACGTCGATATCTGGCGGCTCTCCCCTGTATTTTGACACGAAACGTTCAAAAACCATGGCGATCATATCTGGGCTGACATCGGTGATGCGTAACAGATAGCATAGGATGGAATTTGCCGCAGAACCGCGCCCCTGATAGAGGATGCTCTGTGATCTGGCGAATTGGGTGATGTCATGTACGGTCAGGAAGTAAGCCGGAAATTTTAACTCCTTCACCAAGGCCAATTCTTTTTCCATAAGCTGGACCGCGCGCTCTGGTGGGCCTGCCGGGTAACGATAGTGGAGCCCTTCATGGGCTAAACGTTCCAGACGCGCCTGCGATGTTTCACCCTGCGCATCCTCATGAGGGTACTCATAAGACAATTCCCCCAGATCAAAACTGCATTTGTTGGCAATCTCAAGCGTCCGGCGCATCGCGCCGGGATGGTTGCGAAACAGCCGCGCCAGATCCTCTCCGGATTTCAGCCGACGCTCTGCGTTTGGCAGCGCACGGGTTCCAATCTGATCAATGGTGATATGCTCACGCATGCAGGTCAGCACATCAGCCAGTTGCCTGCGGCTGGCCCGGTGCATCAAAACATCACCGACTGCGACCATCGGCGCGGATACCCTATGCGCCAGCCGGGCGCAGGCCGTCAGGTAGCCTTGGTCAGTTCCGTCATACCGCGGCGCCGCGCCCAGAAAAACGTAATTGGAAAAATGTCGCCGCATGGCCTGAATATCAGGCGCAACCTCATCCAAACCCGCTTGCGGCATGGCTATCAAAATCATGCCTTTGCAAGCGGTTACCATGTCTTTGCGGTAAAGATCGCATTGTCCTTTTTTTGCCCGACGCTTGCCTAACGTCAGCAACCGGGTCAGCCGTTTATAGCCCGCCCGGTCACAGGGCAAAGCAAGCCAATGCACCGGGCTGTCCTCTAAAATCAAACGGCAGCCAACTATCAGTTTTGGCAGTGAAAATGCAGTCGGTTTCACAATCGGGTCAGGTCGCCCAACCTCTTGCCGAGAAGACGAAACGACCCGATGCTGGGACCGGATCTGCACCGCGTCTTGCGGCTCACGCTTCAGCTCTTTCAGCGCCGTCCAGGCCCGCACCACTCCGGCGAGGGAATTATGATCTGTTATGGCAATGGCGGACAGACCCAGTTCAGCCGCACGCATCACCATTTCTTCGGGATGTGAGGCCCCGGCCAGAAAGGTGAAATTCGTCGTCACGCAAAGTTCCGCATAGGCCTGCCCCTGTGCATGGGCATCCAGCATGTCCCGGCAAAAGGCCTCGACCGGGCGATGCATACGGTTCACCTCAATCATGCGAATTCTCCATGCACAAACCAGCCTGGATTTTGCGGGGTATAAAACAACCAGAGCCTTCGCCCTTGTGTCGTCTCAACCCGCCAGTAATCCCGCAAACCAGAGCGCCAGTTTTCATCCTCAAGCCACCATTCCGGCGCGATGCGTTCGGGCCCCGTGACACGGCCCGTGGTCAAAGAGATGCGCCGCCAACGAAAACGGCTTGGCGGGTGCGGCCCCATTCCGGCAATCGGTTCTGGCCGAAACAGGCAAAGAGGGCGGGGATTTGCGCCGCCCCAACCATTTTGCGGTTCAGAATAAGCAGCAGGTGCAATGAGAAAGCTGCGCTCTGGAATGTGGCTATCTGCGGGCAGGAACCGCTGGATATTGTCCAGGCCGATGCGTGTACCAAGACGGGTGATCAGATCGTCCAGCTTATCTTTGCCGCGGTCCGATACATGGCTGATCTGTTGCACGGGCAGGGTTTCGACCTGTGTTGCCTCCAGCCGCAATTGATCGATGCCAAAACCGGCCGCAACCTCGGCCAATCCCCGTTCAAACAGCCGCAGAATACGTGTTGGATCCCGCAAAGGACGCGCCAGACGCAGCTCAACCTGTTGCTGACCTTGATCCACCCGGCGCAACGAAATGCACAGCATGCGTGCCCCCATCTCTTGCGCCTTCAGTTTGCTGCAAAGTTGCATCAGCAACCGTTCGGTTCCCGCCATGACATCTGTCAGCAATCCGATCGGTTCCGGCAGTGTTATCCGCACACCGTAATGCGGGGGATCGTTCAGCGGCGTGATCTCTTCGGGCTGTGTGCCAAGCGCCTGATCAAGCCGCAGCAAAAGATCCGGGCCAAACCGACGGGTCAGCGGCGCGCGCGGAACTGTCGCAAGATCACCAATCTTGCGCAATCCTAACCGTTGCAGTGCAACAGATGTTTTTTCCTCAAGGCGTAGCGCAGCCACGGGCAGGGTTTCAAGCGCGCCCAGCATATCATCAGAAGGGGCAATTCCCTCACCATAATGGGCCAACGCCCAAGCCGCCCCGCGCGTATTCCCAAGCCCGATTTGCACAGAAAGCCCCGCCCGCGACAAGCGCCTGCGCATGTCCACGATCATGGCCGGTTCTCCCCCTAAAAGATGCGCTGCCCCTGTTATGTCAAGAACCAATCCATCCTCACCTTCCACCCCCACCCAAGGGCAATAGCGGGTCGCCCAGCGACGCAGGATATGCAGAAACTGCTGGTCTCTTACAGGATCAGCTGGGGTGCTTTGCAGGCTTGGACAAAAGGCCCGAGCATCAGCATAGGACATCCCCCGGTGCAATCCCAGCCGCGCGGCATCGCCGTTCAAGCAATATATCCGATTGGCGTTCTGCTGTTTGAGGGTCAGCGCAAAGGGGCCATCAATCAGGCGCTGGCGTAAAGCCCGGTCACTTGCCAGCCGGGGGAACCACAATGAGACGACGCGACGCTGTATGCCATCGAACATTCCAGACACCCAATGTTCCTGATTTGTTCTTAATAAGCTCCCATTTTTGCAATGTCGAGTCCTGAGGAGGGGAACTGGCATCATAAGCAGGGCTGCAGCGCCACCGGGTTTCTGCGGCATTGCTGCCCATGCCCTCGGGAATAATTGCCACCCCGGTGGATATTCCATCCCGCGCAGCCAATTGCAATCTCCGCCCTTCGGTCAAGCCGATGGGCTGGCTTAGCGTCATCACAACAAGTGTGACGGCCCCGGATCGCAACGCATTTTCTGCGACGGCTAAAACCTCCTTTTGGTCTTTGGCACTACAAAGGGTCACAGCGGCCGGATCAATGAAATCAGAAAAGCCATTGGGGTTGAGCTGGACGGTGTCCCACGCTTCACGCACCCACAGGAGTTTTCCGCCCAGCCTTGTGGCCAGCGTAAAAACAAACACAAACGCCCCCGCACCGCTAACTTCATGGGTTCGAGCATTGGTTGGAGGAAAAAAACGTATATCAGAGCCGTGCATACCTGAGATTAGCAGCAGATGGCAGTATTGAAAAACACTAGCATATCATCAAAGCAGACTTTGGTGCAGTCGCCGCGAAATGGCGCTTTGAATAGCCCCATGGTTAGTGGGCGCCTTCTTCCCTAACTTTGAGGCAAGGAGACCATGATGAGCAGCGACGATTTCAAGCGGGATGCTGTCGTGCAGATTACCCGGCGGGGTTACCTGGTCAAAGAGGTTTCAGAGCGTCTTTGGGTCAGTCAGCACTCCCTCTATGCATGGAAACGGCAGTTTGCGAAAGCATCGTCCGGGGAGGTTGAGAAGGACGCCGAGATCCGTCGCCTGAAGAAGGAGTTGGCGCGCTTCAGAGGAGCGCAACATCCTAAAAAACCGTTCTGGGCCGCAGCCCGCCTGTGCGCGGTAGCAACAGCCTGTGATACGCTTCACTCGAAGGGCAGTTGCCGATGGCTTATTGGTGGGCTGGACCCCGTTAAAAAACGTGACACATGGGCTGATGCGCATTTGGGAGTGGTGTCGCCGCTGTCGTGGCGATCCCGGTTAGGAAGATGATGAACTTGTATGGTCCACGCCCTTCGCCTTGAACGGAGGAAATGCCATGACAAAGCCCAAGACCGGCGGCCACCCGGACCTGACGATGGTCAATCCTTGTGCGGCGGCGATTGATATCGGCTCGACCATGCACATGGCTGCTGTAAACCCCGACGCTGACGCTATGCCGGTGCGCGCCTTCGGGACGTTTACCCGGGATCTGCACAACCTTGCCGCCTGGTTTCGGTCGTCCGGTGTTACCAGCGTGGCCATGGAGTCGACCGGCGTTTACCGGATACCGGCTTTCGAGATCCTTGAGGCTCATGGCTTCGAGATCACTCGCCACGGTCCCGCGCGCGGGGCCATGATACGATGCGCAGGCATCTGTCTGAAGTGGTCCCGGTTTTCTGGACAGGTCAGCGGCTGATCTAAGGTGTATCCGGTTAGTTTTCATGCCGCCAATTTCTGATCTCGACCGCGCCAATATGCCTCCTTCGGCGTTCTGCGCTCAAGGGAAGAATGGGGCCGTTCGGTGTTGTAAAATGCCATCCAGTTGCTGATGACCCGCCGGGCCTGAAAGCCGTCCTGGATTTCCTCGAGATAGGCCGCTTCCTGTTTCAGGGACCGCCACAGGCGTTCGATGAAGATGTTGTCCATGTACCGTCCGCGGCCATCCATCGAGATACGCACCCCGGCCTCGGTCAGTGAAGTGATCCAAGCCAATCCGGTGAGCTGGGAGCCATGATCGGTATTCATGATCTCGGGCGGACCGAATTTGGCGATGGCCTCCTTCAAAGCGTCAACGCAGAAGTCCGCGTGCATCGTGTTCGACAGCCGCCAGCTTAGCACCTTGCGCGTGGCCCAATCCATGATTGCGACCAGATAGAGGAAGCCGCGCTTCACCGGGATGAAGGTGATGTCGGCGCACCAGACCTGGTTGGGCCGGTCGATCTTTTTCTTTCTCAGCAAATACGGAAAGATCGGGTGTTGCGGATGCGGCTGGCTGGTTCGCGGCCGCTTGTAAATCGCCTCAAGACCCATCCTGGCCATCAGGCGGCGCACGCGATGGCGCCCAACAGTTTTGCCTTCCCAGCGCAGATATGCCGCGATCTGGCGCGACCCGAAGAACGGATACTTCGTGAACACGCGGTCGATCTCATTCATCATCGCAAGCGTGTCAGGGTTGATCCCGGTCGGCGTGTAATAGAACCCGGAGCGGCTGAGCTGAACCAGCTTGCACTGCTGGCTGATGCTGAGCTTCGGGTGATCGCGACGGATCATGGCGCGCTTCTTGCCGGGGCTCACCTTTTGAGCCCTTCTGACAAAAAATCATTCTCGACTGCCAACCTCCCGATCTTGGCATGCAGTTCTTTGACCTCCGCTTCCGTTGGGCCGCTTTGCTTACCACCGGAGAACACGTCCGCCATCCCATCAATGGCCTGCCGCTTCCAGGTGCTGACCTGGTTCGGGTGCAGCTGATGCTTCGCTGCGATCTCCTGAACGGTCTTGTCACCGCGCAGCGCCTCAAGCGCAACCTTGGCTTTAAACTGATCTGTAAAGTTCCGCCGCTGCGCCAGTTGCATTCCTATGGGCTGCTCCGCGGTAGTTTCCGGCCCGACGCCGAGATCGCCACCTTGCTTGCCGACATGCACCAACGGGAACGGCTCACCGAGTATGCGGCCGCCCATATCCAGCACATGCAGAAGGCGCTGATGGAGATGAACCTTCAGTTGCATCATGTCGTCTCCGGCATCACAGGCGCGACGGGTATGCGGATCATCCGCGCCATTGTCGTCGGCGAACGTGATCCGGAGGTGCTCGCCGCATTCCGGGATATTCGCTGCAAATCCTCTATCGACACGATCAAGGCTGCGCTGGTCGGCAATGACCGGGGTGAACACGTTTTTGCCCTGACGCAATCATTGGAATTGTACGATTTCTACAAGGCCAGGATCGAAGACTGCGACGGCAAGTTGGAGGCCGCCGTGGCGGCGCTGACCATCAAAGCCAGGGGGAAGCTGGCGCCGCTGCCCAAGGCGCGGATCAAGGGCAAGCAGCACAATGCACCTGCCTTCGATGTGCGGGCTGCTCTCTACGGGGTGCTGGGCATGGATCTGACACAGATCCACGGTCTCGGGCCATCACTGGTTCTGAAGCTGATCGCCGAATGCGGCACGGACCTGAGGGCATGGAAGAGCGCCAAGCACTTCACCTCATGGCTTTGTTTGGCTCCAGGAAACAAGATCTCCGGCGGCAAGCTGTTATCCTCGCGAACACGCCGGTCCTCCAGCCGTGCAGCGGCACTCTTGCGCCTGGCGGCCACGACGATCGGTCGAAGCGACACGGCCTTGGGCGCGTTCTATCGGAGGCTGTCATCACGGATCGGCAAGCAGAAGGCGGTCACGGCGACAGCCCGCAAGATCGCTGTTTTGTTCTACAATGCCATTCGGGACGGGATGTCATACCAGGATCAGGGTGCGGCCGCCTACGACGAACGTCATCGGCAACGTGTTTTGACCAACCTGCGGCGACGCGCCAGAACGTTGGGATATTCATTAGCCCCTGGCCCCCGGAAGCGGCTGTTTCTTAGGAAGTCACCGCGTATTTCGCCAGGGATGCAAAGTGAGATACGCGTTCGTGGCCATGTATCGCGGGCAGTTTTCAGTGCGGGCGATGTGCCGGCGGTCATGATCTTGAACTTGTTGGGGAACTCGCACCGATCCTGGCCTTGGGGCAGCCTGAATCAACGAAGCACCCGCTGTTGGCAGGGGCTTGGTCGGAAACATTGGTTGCGGGAGCAGGCAACCGCCGTATCCTACCTGCCCTCTCCACAATCATATAAACCTAAGATAGTGCACAGCTAACGGCAGCTTCGCTACAGGTTTTTCGGACGCCACGCGCGACGTTTGAGTGATGCGCGGCCTTGCCTGGCGTCGGAGAAGCGCGCAAGCGGGAAATCGCGGTGCTGGAATTGGGCAGGCCAGCTGGCTCTATGGGGGTTTGAAGCGGTTGATTGCCTTGGTTCTTGTTCTGCAGGTTGGGCCAACTGCGCTCGTCGCAGGCAGCTTCTGCATGGATGCTGTGAGCTTTGAGGGGCATGCGCCGCACCTCGCGGGGCTCGGCAACTTTCTCACCTCTCCTATCCGGGTTGCGGGCATGCCGGATTGGCCGCAAGCGGTATCGCGAGCAGCGGCGATTGGACTTTCGGTCTTTGGCGCGCGTGTCATGCGGCAGCCCTCGCTGTTCCTGGCGGCGCCCTGGGCTGGTGTTCCTGCGGGAACGTTTCGATGATGATCAGGTGCCCGCCGCAGCAGGGGCATGGCAGCGCGAGGACGCGGGCGGGTGCCTCGGCGTCACCGGCCGTGCCATCGTGCGCGAGACCCGGATCTGACTGCCCGGCCCCGAGCCGTTCCCGGATCCTGGCGGTATTGGCGGCACGGTTGCCATTCCCGAAGAAGCCGTAGTGGCGGATGCGATGCCGCCCCTTGGGCAGGACATGGATCAGGAACCGGCGGATGAACTCGCCGGCCTTCAGGGTCATGCTGGTTTGCCGCCCGGGGCCGTGGACGCGGTAATCCTTGACGCGGAAGGTGAGGCCCCGGCCGTCCATGCGGATCAGGCGGCTGTTGGAGATCGCGGCACGGTGGGTGTAGCGCGACAGGTATGCCAGCCCTGCCCTGGGTCCGGCGAAGGGTTCCTTGGCATACACGACCCAACCGATCCTGCGCAGCGGTTGCAGGAAAGCGTCGAAGGCCGCGCGATCCGCAAGCCCGCCGAGGATGAAGCGGCGGTAGAGGCGGGACAGCACCCGGACGGAGAGGAAGAAGTTCCCGCGGCAGGCGATCCACCGCGCACCGTCCGCAGACAGGCCGCCGTCCCACTGCCTGGCAGGCGATTGCGCAGCAATCTGCCGAGAGGGGGGCACGATCATGTGGACATGCGGGTGGTGCGTCATCGCCGAGCCCGCCGTGTCGAAGACGCGCCTCCGGCACGTTGTCGCCGACCTTCAGCCGGACGGCCTCGCCCGCGCGCATGCCGCAGCCATAGGCGAGCGACAGCATTACGCGCGCCTTCAGGCCGGGCGCCATGGCGAGGATGCGCCTGACCTCGTTGCGGCTCAGCACAAGCGGCACTTTCACCGGTTCCTTCAGGCGGAAAACCTCGGCTGCCAGATCCTGCCGCCGCAGGGTGACCCGGAACAGAAACTTCACCCCGGTCATGGTTTGGTTGCGGGTGCAAATGCTGGTCCCGGTCTCGATCAGATGCAGCTGTAAGTGCTTCACGTCATCCGGTGAGACTGTCTCCAGAGATCGCCCGAGCCAGGAGGCAAACCGCTTGCAGGCCCGCAGGCGGCTGGTCGGCGATGCCGGTCCGAGATTGCGTGCCGGCCTATCCGCGATCATGCGCGCCCGAAGGGATGCCGCCGGTGCAGGGGGCTGCTTGGTCATGGCAAAACCCTCTGTCAACCGAGGCAAAATCACCTCGGCCAACAGCACACACCCGACATCGAAAACCGCGAAACACATCCCGGTTCAGCGCAACGCCCGCCACACAGAACCCCTATCGCGGAGCGATTTAGTGCTTGCGCGCTTTGCGTCTGCAGCGAAAAGCAGGGAGGGCGGGAAATTAACTATTGCTGCAAACGCGAGCCTTTCAGATCGGATGCCGGAAGCCGACATTCAGGCGCTACCGAAGTCGGGCGTTGCTCTGCGATACAAAAAAGCTGGCTCCAGCCCAACCTGCCTCAGCCCGAATACTGCAAAACGCGAAAATTCGGATGTTGGGGTACGCTCTCACTTGGCCTCTCGTGAAGGGACCAGCATCGTTCCGACGATACCAAAAGGGCAAGAGTTTAAACCTTTGCCTCAGTTTGGCCAACTCATTGGCCAAGTCTTTGTCCGAAAGCAACGTCCTTGCCAACAGGCTTGCAACACAGGAGCCGCACGCCAGGCCCAAGTTGCTAAAGACCGTTATCATAGGCGGGAATTTAGTTGATTTGCGTCGGTACTAACTCTGCAAACTGCCACCGGTTAACAAGGTCAGCCCCGTCTGTGCCATAGCGATGCTCAATTCTTCGCCCAGGGCTTCCCACAGATGTTCCAGCCCTGCTTCGCCGCCCGCCGCGATTGCAAATTGCAGGATCCGCCCGAAGAACGTGAAATCCGCTCCGGCGGACAGCGCCTTGAGGACGTCCTCACCCGACCGCAGACCACTGTCGTAGAACAGGGGGAACTCCGGTCCGAGCGCCGCGCGGATTTTTGCGAGCATGTCTATCGGGGCCGGTGCGGCCTCCAACTGGCGGGCGCCGTGGCTGGAGACCTGGATCGCATCAACGCCCGCCGCAACCAGCATGCGGGCATCTTCAACATCCAGAACACCCTTCACCACCAGTTTTCCAGGCCAGGCATCGCGCAGCCGTGCCAGCGTGTCCCAGGTGGCGCGGGCGCGGCTTTCGGTGCGATCGAAGTCGTAGCCTTCCCTCTCAAAATTCGCCATTCCCGGCTTCCCTTTGAGGAGGGTGGCCAGCGACCAGCGCGGGTGCAGGGCAAAGTCGATGAACTGGCGGGGGCCGATGCGGAACGGCATTTTGAAGCCATGGCGCAATTCGCGCGGGCGGCGGCCGACTTCGGGCACGTCCACTGTCAGCACCAGGGTTTGATAACCGGCGGCCCTGGCGCGCTCGGCCAGTTTAAAGGCGCTGCTGCCGTCGCCGCTGAAATAGAGCTGGAACCAGGCGTATCCCTCTGCGGTCTCGATGATCTGCTCCAGCGGGGTGGAGGCCACGGTAGAGACCCCATGCGGCACGCGGTAGCGCGCGGCCAGCCGCGCCAGCATCAAATCGGCGCCGGGAGCCGACAGGTTGCACATGCCCATCGGCGCAATCCCAAAGGGCCGGTCTGCCTCAGCGCCAAAAATCCGGGTGGTCAGAGAGCGCTGGCTGACATCCCGCAGGATGCGGGGCCGCAGGGTAATGGCATCCAGGGCGGCGCGGTTGCGCGCCGCCCCGGCTTCCTGCCCGGCGGCGCCGTCGATATAGTCAAACACCATCCAGGGCAGCCGCCGCCGGGCCAGGCGGCGGGCGTCCTCAGCGGAATGGATGGCGCCTGCGCCCATCAGCCGGCCACAGCCTTCATGAAGCGGTCGCGGATCACCACCGGGTCCATCGTGATCACCGGCATCTTGGCGTTGCCGCTGTCGCATTTGACCACCAGCACCGTGGCCTCGCCGCTGGCCAGCGCCTCCTCCAGCGCAGGGCCGGTGTCCTTGTCCTGCACCTCCACCACCCGGGTGCAGCCGGCGGCGCGGGCCATGGCGGCCAGATCGGTGCGCTGGCTGGTATAGGTCGGCTGATCGCCGGTGGAGCCATAGGAGCCGTTGTCGATGATCATCAGGATGTAATTGCCGGGCGCGTTGTTGCCGATGGTGGGCAGGGTGCCGAGGTTGGTCAGGATCGAGCCGTCGCCGTCGATCACGATCACCGGTTTCGGCTGCGCCAGCGCCAGGCCCAGCCCGATGGAGGAGGCCAGCCCCATGGTGCCCAGCATGTAGAAATTGCTGGGCTGGTCATCGATTGCATGCAGCTCCTGTGACGGAATGCCAATGTTGCAGACTACCAGCTGGGTGCGCAGGATGGGTGCGATCTCTTTCAGGATTTCGGAACGGATCATTGGTCGCCATAGCCTCCCCAGAAGTTGGCGTCGGTCAGGATGGCAACGGGCTTGTTGCACATGAAGGTGTATTTCAGGATGTTGTCCAGCTCCTCGACGTCCTTCTGCCAGTGGAAGTGGTAGGTGGGGATGTTGAGCTGCGCCAAGAGCGCCTTGGTATGCACTGCCATTTCCACCTGGCAGGCCACCGGCTCGCGCAGCTCACCGCGGTAGGAGATCAGCATCGGCAGCGGCATCCGGTAGTACTGGATCAGCGTCGCCAGCGTGTTGATGGTGACCCCGATGGCGGTGTTCTGCATGATGATGGCCGGGCGCTTGCCGCCCATCCAGGCGCCGGCGCACAGCCCCATGCCCTCATCCTCCTTGTTGGAGGGGATATGGAAGATGTCGTCGCGCTGGTCGATCTCCTCGATCACGCCGGCCAGCTGCTTGCAGGGCACGGTCGTGACGAAGGAGACGCCGTTGGCTGCCAGATCGTCAGCGATCCTCTTGTCGATATTCATAGTCGGTTGCCTTTGCTTCGGAAGTCTTGTTTCGGGGTCAGGAGGTGCGGCAGACATGCACCGCGCAGGGCGCGTGGCGGACCACGCGGGCGGCTGTCGAGCCGAGGAAAAAGTCGCTGAGGCCCGGTTTGTGGGAGCCCACGACGATGCAGTCCATGCCGTGCTGTTCGGCGTATTCGACGATGGCGCGGTAGGACCGGCCCTTGACGATCTCTGCCGTGACATTGCCGTGGCCTGCGGTTTTACTGGCCAGTGCCTGGCGGGCTTTTTCGAAGCCTTCGCGCACGGTGTCTTCGTCCAGGTAAGCGGTGACCGAACTGTGCGGCGGCTCATAGACATGCAGCGCGGTGATCTGCCCGCCGGGGCTGCACAGGGTGGCGGCGGCCTTCAGCGTTGTTCCGGACACCCCGTGATCCAGGGCCATGGGAACCAGGATATTGTCATACATGGTTGATCTCCGTTTGTTTGGGGCGCGGGTTCAGGCCCAGGGGTCGAGGATGATCTTGGGCGCGGCCACCGCGCCGCTGCGCAGGTCGCGGAAGGCAGCGGCGCCGTCTGACAGCGGCCGCTGCTCAGGCCAGTCCAGCGGGCCTAGGCGGCCGTCAAAGATCGCTTGCGCGGTGTCGCGGAAGTCCTGCGCGGTATAGGTGTAGGTGCCGATAAAGGTGATTTCCTGCAGCGTCATGCGACGGATATCCAAACCTCCGGTGTCCTCGCCCAAGCCGACATGGGCAATCACTCCGCCGGGCGCGGCGGCTGCTGAGGCGGCAGCGCGGGTGGCGGCATAGCCCACCGCGTCCACCACCAGCGGCACCGTGCCCTGAAACTCGGAAACTGCCTGCTGGCCGCAACGGTCCGCCAGGAAGGCCCGGCGCGCTGCGTTGGGTTCCTGGATGGCGACGTCCGCCACCCCCATTGCCCGCAGCGCCAGGATTGCCGCCAGTCCGATGGCGCCGCCGCCGATCACCAGCGCGCGGCGTTCCATCTCAGGATGCAGCGCCTCCAGCGCCAGACGGACGGCGTGCCAGCTGACCGCCAGCGGCTCTGCCAGTGCGGCCTTCTCCAGCGGCACCTCGTCCGGCACGGTGACAAGGTTGCTGTCCGGCATTGCCACAAACTGGGCAAAGGCCCCTTCGCGCGGCGGCATTGAGATTATCTGGCGGCTGGCGCAGAGGTTCTCGCGCCCCGATGCGCACGCGGTGCAGGTGCCGCAAGTCACCAGCGGGTTTATTGCCACCCGGCGGCCTGCCTGCAGGCCGTCCTCGATCACACCCGCTGCCTCGTGCCCCAGGATCAGGGGTGCGGGCCTGCGGTTGTCGTGGCCGAGATAGGCATGCATGTCGGACCCGCAGATGCCAGAGGCTTGGATGCGGATCAGATGTTCGCCTGACCGGCCCGCCGCCATCGGCACGTCGCGGAACGACAGCGTCTCAACCCCTTCATAAACCAAGGCTTTCATTTCGCAGTGAACCCTCCGTCAACCATCAGGATCTGTCCTGTCACATAAGAAGATGCCTCTGAGCAGAGGAACAGCAGCGGCCCGTCGAGATCCTCCAGCCTGCCATTGCGGCCAATGCAGGTCTGCGCCGCATTGCGAGTCGCACGTGGTTCATCGCCGAAAACCGCCTGTGTCAGCTCAGTCGGGAAGAACCCCGGTCCGATCGCATTGGCGGTGATGCCATGGGGCGACCAGGCTTCCGCCATCGCACGGGTCAGCTGGCCGATGCCGCCTTTGCTGGCGCCATAGGCAATGCCGCCGGGAAACGCCCGCGCCGTCTGCAGCGAGGCGAAGTTGACGATCCTACCCCAGCCCCGCGCCTTCATCGCCGGCACCAAGGCCTGGCTGAGGAAGAAGGGCGCCGAAAGATTCAGCGCCAGAGTCTGATCCCAGCCCTCTGCCGTCACTTCATCTGCGGGTTGACGCGTGTTGACACCGGCCGCGTGGATCAGGATGTCCGGCGCCCCGAAGGGGGCCGTGACAGTGTCCCGCAGCGCCTTCAGCGCGCTGCGGTCCGCCACATCCGCCACCGCATAAGCCGCGCTTGGCCCGATCTCAGCACAGATGCTTTCCAAAGCCTCCGACCGGCGGGCCACCGCCACCACCTGCGCTCCGGCTGCCGCAAGAACCACCGTCGCCCGCCGCCCCAGTCCGGAACTGGCGCCGGTGATGCAGGCAGTGCGGCCTGCCAGGTCAAACAGGGCTCGCGGGTCAGCCATTTGCGGTCAGGTCAAATGTTTCGTTTGGGAAATACTTGGCCAGCCGCACATCAGCGGCGCGGGCGTGGCCCTCCATCCCCTCCAGCCGGGCAATCCGCGCCGTGGCCTCGGCCACTGGTTTGGAACCCTCGCGGGTGGCGCGCTGCCAGGTGACGATCTTCATGTATTTGTGGACCGACAGCCCGCCAGTGTAGCTGGCCGCGCGCGAGGTCGGCAGCACGTGGTTGGTACCCGCCGCCTTGTCGCCGTAGGAGACGGTGGTCTCCTCGCCCAGGAACAGCGAGCCGTAGCAGGTGAGCCGCTGCAGCCACCAGTCCAGATCCTCTGCCTGTACGGTCAGATGCTCGGGCGCGTATTCGTCGGAACAGGCCGCCATATCCTCGCGGTCCGCACAGAGGATCACCTCAGCATAGTCGCGCCAGGCCGCGGTGGCGTTTTCGCAATTCACTTCCGGCAGATCGCCGATGTAGCCCGGCACCAGCCGCATCACTTCTTCGGCCAGCTTGCGGTCATCTGTGACCAGCCAGACCGGGGAGTTGTAGCCATGCTCGGCCTGGCTGACGAGATCGGTGGCGACGATATGGGCGTCGGCGGTGCTGTCGGCCAGGATCAGGCTGTCGGTGGGGCCTGCAATCATGTCAATGCCGACGCGACCGAACAGGATGCGCTTGGCCTCAGCCACGAATTGGTTGCCGGGTCCAACCAGGATGTTGGCTTTGGGCAGACCAAAGAGGCCGAATGTCATCGCCGCAACCCCCTGCACACCGCCCATCGCCATGATTTTGTCCGCACCGCAGATATGGGCGGCATAGACGATGGCAGGGGCAACGCCGACGCCGGGGCGTGGCGGTGAACAGGCGGTAATGTGCTTGCAGCCGGCCACTTTGGCGGTGGTCACTGTCATAATGGCGCTGGCGATATGGCTGTAGCGCCCGCCCGGCACATAGCAGCCCGCCGCGTCCACCGGAATGACCTTCTGCCCGGTGACGAAGCCGGGGGAGATTTCAGTTTCCACATCCTGCATCGTGCCTTTCTGCAGCTCGGCAAAGCGGCGCACATTGTCGTGGGAGAAGCGGATATCGGCCTTCAGTTTTTCCGGCACCAAGGCGCAAGCCGCCTCAATTTCCTCGTCCGTCAGAAGCACATTGCCCACGTAGCGGTCGAACTTGGCGGCATACTCCAGCGCCTTGGCGTCGCCACCTGCCTCGATGTCGTTCAGGATGCCCTGGACAATCTTGTGGGTCTCGGACGCATCCGACTTGGGGGTCAGGGCGGCTTTCTTCAGGTATTCACGGGTCATTTCGGGGGTCCTACTTGTAGATATCAGGAAGCAGCGTGGTCGAAAGTGCCGGGAGGTAGGCAATCAGCAGCGCTACGATCAGCATGGTCAGAACAAAGGGCACGGCGCGGGCGGCGATCTTGAGGATGGACTCGCCTGTGATGCCGGAGACAACAAAGAGGTTGAGGCCCAGCGGCGGGGTGATGAACCCCACTCCCAGCGCGGTGATCATCGTGATGCAGAACTGGATTTCGTTCATGCCGATGTTGTCGGCCAGCGGCTTCAGGATCGGCGCCAGGATCACGATGTTGGGCGTTGTCTCCATCACGCAGCCGGCGGCGATCAGGATGCAGATCATCAGGAGGATCAGCAGCGACGGATCATCGGTCAGCCCGGTTACCGCGGTCACAAAACCCTGCGGCACGCCCATGACCGCCAGTGCCTCTGCAAGCGGGGCGGAGAAGGCGATGATCGGCAGGATTACCCCGTTCACCTTGGCAGAGCTGACCAGCATGGCCGGAAAATCCGACAGTTTCAGAGTGCCCAGAATGAAGCCCATCAGGATGGTGACGACAACTGCGGTGGCGCCGGCCTCGGTCGGCGTCAGGCGGCCGGAGAAGATGCCATAAAAGATGATCCCCGGCACGATAAAGGCATACCAGCCGGATTTCAGCGAATGGCCCAGGTTGCCCAGCCATTCGCCAAACCCCATGTTGCCGCCGGTTTCATAGGTATAGAGCCGGTTCATGATGATATTGGTGACGAGAATCGACACCAGGATCGCAAGGCCCGGGATCAGCGCCGCCAGGAACAAGGTGGAGGCTGAAATGCCCAGCACCAGGCCGATGATGATATAGGCGATTGAGGGCGGGATCAGGATGCCGGTGCAGGCCCCTGCCGCCACCAGCGCGCAGGCATAGGGGCGCGGGTAGCCGCTTTCGACCAGCCGGTTGATGGTCATCCGGCCGACTGCCGCAGCACCCGCGGCATCAGAACCGGAGATCGCCGCGAACATGCCGCAGACCAGCACCGTGGCAGAGCCGAAGCCGCCGCGCGTCCAGCATGTCAGCGCCTCTGCAACATCAAGAAATTTCTTGCTGAGCCCGGTGCGGACCAGCACGTCGCCTGTCAGGATGAACAGCGGCACCGCTGTCAGCGCAAAGGCGTCGATGCCGGTGAACAGGCTCTCGCCGATGGCACTGAGCGGCAGGTCGCCCGACATCACCAGCATGGTGATTGCCGCAGCACCGATGGCGGCCCAGACCGGCACAGCCAGCGCGATCAGCCCTACGAACATGATCACCGGAAGGTAGAAGTCCCAGCCCAGCTCGACTGTTTGATTGAGTGAATTCCACAGCATGCCTCAGCCCCTCAATCAAACAGCTTGTCGCCTTCGAAGACGGGGGTGCCGTCGCGAAGGCTGCGGTAGTCGCGCAGGAAGGATTGCAGCAGGCGCCAGGTCATCAGGGCAAAGCCCGCCGGCACCGCCATCAGGAACCAGACCATGGAGATGCGCAGCCCGTGGCTGACAGAGCCGAATTTGGCGGAGACCAGAACCGTTTCAAACGACCAGTAGAGCGCGATCAGGGCAACCACGAACATCACCAGGTCGCCGAAGATATACATCAGAGCCTTGGGGCGCGGGCCGAGATAATGCAGGAGCACATCGATCCGGATATGGGCGCGTTCCTTGACCGCAGCCGCGGCGCCGATCCAGGCAAGATAGATGAAGGAATAGCGGACTATCTCCTCCCCCCAGATCGAGGAAAAGGCAAACAGCTCGCGCCTGATCACCTCAATCGCCATGGTGATGACCAGCATCACGTAGAACACCAGAAGCAGCCAGCGCTCTGCGTTCTTATCTATTGTCCGCAGGATGTTCATTGCCATTCCCAAGGTTCAGGCACGCCCCGCAGCCAGCCCGGCGGGCTGCTGCGAAGGCGGCTGTTGTCATAAGGGCAGGGCGCTGGGCTTTGGCCCCGCGTCCCTGACCGGCTCAGGCGTCGTGGACGTAGTATTTGCCCTGCGTGCCGGCGGCCTCTTCCAGCTTGGCGAAATTGTCCATCGATCCGGCCAGCTCGGTCTTGAAGGGATCCCATTCGCTACGTTGGTAGCCGCCGGCCTCCTGCCATTCGCCCAGCTGGTCGCCGTTCAGCGCATGGAATTCCACGCCTGCTTTGGCAAGCTCTGCCATCGCATAGCCGCGGGCGGAGGGCACTTTGGCCAGGTTCTGATGCGCGGTCAGTTCAGCGCCCCACATCACACCATCCTGCACGTCGGCAGGCAGGGAGTTGAACCATTCCAGATTGCATGAATAGACTTGGCTGTCCGGGACCGCCTGGGTGAAGGTCACATGGCTGAGGATGTCCTTGAAGCCAAAGACATAAAGCGCGCCGACGGACGGGTCGAGCGCATCCGCCACCCCCTGTTTGATCGCCGAGGGTGTTTCGCCCCAGGCCACCGGTGTCGGGTTGGCGCCGACCATGCGGTAATACTGCTGAAGCATTTTCGATCCCGGCACCCGGAATTTTACACCGGACATGTCGCCGGGCGACATCACCGCATTGCCACCTTTGCGCACAGCCACCACGCGGGGGTCGATATTTACGTAAAACAGCGCCTTGAAGCCGTTGGCCTCCACCTTGGGATGCACTTCGGCCTTCCAGAAATCGGAGTTCACCAGATTGGTGAAACGCTGGTTGGAGCCGCAGAGGTAGGGCATGTTGATCAGGTCAACGGTAGAGGCAAAAGGCGCGAAGTTCGACAGCGAATGCTGTGCCGCCTGGATGGTGCCGCCCTGAACCTTCTGCACCAGCGCGCCGCCTGCACCCAGCTGGCCGCCCGGGGCCAGCTTGACATAGATCTTGCCGTTGGTGGCGTTCTGGATGTTCTCCTTGAGGTCCAGCTGCATGATCGGATAGCTGCGCGACGCGCCCAGCACATATGCCGTGGCCACAGTCATGATATGTTCTGCCGCGCGTTCACGCTCCTTTTCCTCCTTGGCAGTCTGCGCAACTGCCTCGGACGACCAAAGCATGCCGCCTGCACCGGCCACCAGCGCGGCGGTGAAGGAGCCGGTTGAGGCCAGTTTCAGAAAATTGCGGCGCTCAGCAGATTTGAGGCCATCCTTGCCATTCGTCATTGTCTTCCTCCCTTGGATTTCAGTCAGCCGCCGTTTTTGTTTTTCTGGTCAGCCTCTCGTTTGAGAATTGCAGCCACAAACAGGATCGAGGCTGCAAACAGGACCACCATCTCTCCAACGTCACTCAGAAAACTGCCGCCGCCAAAGGCGCCCAAGGCGACATTGGTAAAGAACACGGCAAAGACAGCCACTGCAGCGAAGAGAAACATCAATAGATCCCGAGTTATTATCCCAACACCATTTGTAAGCGCTTACATCAACAATGCAAGCGTTTACATGGGTGGATGGCAACGGCTGCGTTTTGTGTTATGACCTAGGGCAAAGGATTGGCAGGCATCACATGGGAAAAACCCGTTCAGCTCCGACACTTAACGATGTTGCAAAGGCGGCGGGTGTTTCGACCGCCACGGTTTCCCGCTGCCTGAATTCTCCAGAGCAGGTGATCGAGGCAACCCGTGAGCGGGTCATGCATGCGGTCGAATCACTGGGCTACACGCCGAATTTCGCGGCCCGGGTGATGGCGGCCAAGCGCAGCTTCACCATCGGAGCGATTATCCCGACCATGGACAATGCGATCTTTGCGCGGGGCTTGCAGGCCTTTCAGGATCAGCTGCGCGAAGACGGCTATACGCTGCTGGTGTCCAGCTCGGCCTATGATCCCGCGGCCGAACGCGAACAGATCCGCACCCTGGTTGCCCGCGGTGCCGACGGGCTGCTGCTGATCGGGCATGAACGCGATGCAGATATCTATGCGTACCTGGAGTGCCATCAGGTTCCTTCACTGATTGCCTGGTCCTACGACCCGGAGGCGCAGCGGCCGTCTGTCGGCTTCAGCAACACAAGCGCCATGGGGGAGCTGGCGCGGAGCGTGATTGCGGCCGGCCACCGGCGGATCGCCATGATCTCGGGGGTGACACAGGGTAACGACCGGGCGAAAAGCCGGGTGGAAGGCGTCAGGCAGGCGATGGAGGCGGACGGCCTAGACTCCGCCACCTTGACGCTGATCGAAACGCCTTATGAAATTGATATGGGCGCCGAAGCCTTTGGGCGGCTAATGGCCCTGGCGCCACGCCCAACGGTGGTCATGTGCGGCAACGATGTTCTGGCCGCCGGTGCCCTGCGCGAGGCGCACAGACTGGGAATTCAAGTGCCGGAGCAGGTCTCGGTGACGGGGTTCGATGACATCGAATTGGCAGGGATTGTCAGCCCTGCCCTGACTACCGTTCATGTTCCTCATCGGGAAATGGGCCGCAAGGCGGCGCTCGAACTTACAGCAATGGTTGAAGGCAAATCGGAAGGCCGGTCGGTCTGCATTAATACGAAGCTTGTTATCCGCCACTCACTGGCAGAGCCCTCTTATTGTTCATAGGAAAAATCACGCAGGAAAGGTTCGAGCAATCGAAACGCGCCTTTTGACGGCAGCTCTGGCACGTGGACACTGACCAGTATCCAGAATCGCCGTCACATTTATCGGTTCATATGAATCTCTCCAACTCAACGGGTAATCCCCCGATCTTAGGGGGATGCGGAAGTGGAATTTTCTCGGCAGGATGACTGAGGAGTTTCCGATGAAGAAGACACGTTTCACTGAGGCCCAGATCATGGGCATCCTGCAGCAGATGGAGCATGGGGTGCCGGTGTCCGGGCTGTGCCGGGAGCACGGCATGAGCAGCGCCACCGTCTATAAATGGCGCGCCAAGTATGGTGGCATGGTTGCCAGCCTTATCAGCGAGATGAAGGCAATGGCCGAGGAGAACCGCCGGCTGAAGCGCATGTCCGCCGACGTCAGCATGCAGAACGACTTGCTGAAGGAGGCTCTTGGAAAAAAATGATACGGTCGGCTCAGCGCCGAGAGTTGGCCGTGAAAGCGGTGGCGATGAAGGGGGTCAGCATCGCGCTGGCGTGCCGGGCGTTCGGCATCAGCGAGACGTGCTGGGCATAGAGGTGGACTTCTCGCTACCGGCTGAGCGGGTTGTACGCGCGCTGAACCAGATCATCGAATGGCGCGGCGCACCCAGGACAATTCGAGTCGATAACGGCCCGGAGCATGTCAGCGGAACGCTCATGGAGTGGGCTGAGAACAGGGGCATCACCCTGGCCTACATCCAGCCCGGAAAGCCTCAGCAGAACGCCTATGTCGAGCGCTGCAAGCGGACGGTCCGGCACGAATGGCTTGGCCCCTACATCTTCGAAAGCATCGAGGAGGTGCAGCAGATTGCCACCGGGTGGCTGTGGTCCTGCAACAACGAACGCCCCAACATGGGCAACGGCGGGATGACACCTGCACAGAAACTAAGATTGGCCGCGTAAAATACTATGACCAAGCCCCCGCAAAAATGGGGGGATTACCCTCCGGGCTACCACCCGCCTGCGCCAGAGGCCATCGTCCTGATGGACCAAAGGCCAACCATGCACTAACTTTCAATTTGGACCACTCAAGGGGGGCTACTCACCGGACACGGTGGTGTTTCACCCGTCGATGGCGGAGGCCTACCGGGAGCGGGTGTCGCGGCTGATCCGGAGCCTTAGGTCCGCCGAAGGCATGGAAGAAGCCAAGGAGGCGCTGGTGGAGCGGATCGTACTGCCGCCTGCGGCGGAGGGCACTGGCCTGGGTCTGACCCTTGAGGGCGATCTGGCTGGGCTGTTGCTTCATGCGGCGGGTGTGGAAGGCCTAAATACGAAGAAGGCCCCGGGCGGTTCATCCGAAGCCTTTGATATGTATGGAGAATTAGTGTTGGTTACGGGAACAGGCAACCGCCGTATTCTACCGGTCCTCTCCGCAAATGTATAGCTGCATAGAAATGCACAGGTAACGGCAAAATTGTGAAGTGAACGGACACTATGAGCTTAGGACATCACAACAAAATCAACCGTTGCGCCCAACGCAAACATGCCATTGCTGGAGGCTTCCTGCACCACAGTCCAGCGATGCGGCGTTTCGAAAACGGAGTTTCCCTCCAATTGCAGCGGTTTTTGGGGCAGAGCATTAAGTGACCTTCGTTCCCTGGATCAGATGTTGCAGGCGCAATTGCGCCCTTCCAGCAAGCAGACATGAAAACTTACCAAATAGGTGGGCGCAGCCCTTTACCGTGGCTTTGAAATCGAGTGCATACGGGCTTAATTCTCCGGCGTTCCTGGCACGTCTCTCACACAAGATGCGGGAGCAAACCGAAGGCAGCGCCATACATTGCCGCCACACCTTGCTCGTCACACCTATACAGCGGGAAATTGCAGCTGACCGGGGTTCAGCAGCAGCTTCCGCCCGCGGGCGGGAAGCTGCGCGCCAGTAGCCCCAGCCCATGATCACCGCGCCGGCAAAAGTATTGCCCAGGGTGACAAAGGCCAGGTTATAGGCCGCACCGGCCAGGGAGATGCTGTCCGGGTGATCCGACATCAGCGCCACCGAAAACACCGTCATATTGGCCACGCTGTGCTCGAAACCGGCAGCAATGAAGGCGTAGAGGCACCAGAAGATCACGATGCACTTGGTCACGTCATCCTTGCCCCGGGCCGAACACCATAAGGCAAGGCAGACCAGCCAGTTGCACAGCACCGCCTTGGCAAAGAGCTGTACGCCGGTTCCGTGCATCTTCTTGGCTGCAACCTTGTACGGCAGCGCGTCCTCGCCCGCGCCCAGGATCAGTCCGCCGCCGCCTGCTGCGAACAAGGCCGCCAGCAGCGAAAGAGATCGCCCAACCCGCTTTGTCCGGTCAGCAGCCCGTGGGTCATGTACATGGTGTGGCCAGTGAACAGCTCGGTCCCCGCAAACACCACTAGCGTCAGCGCGATGCCGAAGCTTGCGCCCATGACGAGGGGGCGGATGGCGCCCTCCCCCCCTGCCCGACCGAGAAGATCAGCAGGATGCCCGCGCCGACAAAGGCGCCGGCCTTTAGGGCCAGGATCAGAAAGGCCAGCGGATCACCCCGCAGGCTGGCGCTCTTGTTTCGCGCCACTTTGGCAAAGCCCGGAACAGTATCGGCATAGGCCATTTCAGATCAAACTCCGCATTTGGTGCACCCCGCCGTGCCAACCGGCATACTTCGCAGCTGTCCGAACAGCAGCGGGAAGGCCCAAAGGCAGGCCAGCGCCGCGGCGAGATAGAGGAAGGCAAAGCCCAAGTCCTGCTGGGCGGACACCAGGTAGGAATTGCAGATCCGCACCGGCGCATGGGTGTAAAGGAACCCCAGAACGCCCAGCATCGACAACGCATTGGCCTTGAGGAAGCCGCGCAGAATGGGATCAAGCCAGGGCCAGGACAGCCGCAGGGGCAATCCCAGCAGCAACGGCTGTGTGGTGTGTTTGGCCAGCTCTCCCACAGGCGTCAGCGCCCAGTCCACGTTGCGCGGCAGCATCCAGAACAGAAAGGCTGTGAGCGCCGTCAGCAACAGCGGTACTGCCCAGTGGCGGGGCACTTTCAAATGCCAGCCCGCTAAGGCACCGGCCAGCACTAGCAAGGGCATCTGCAACAGCACATGCTGGATCGGATTGCTCACAGCCGCCTCCTGCAGAGCGACGGCTTCGGCCAATGCGAGCAGTCCCAAGCAGATCATCCTCATGGCTGCACCTCATGCACATGGGCGGCCACCGCCTCCACCGCATCGGTATCAAAGACAGCCGAGAACCGGCCGCTGCCATCAATCACATGGATTGCCGCATTGTGCTGGTAGCCGCCCCATTCGTCCGGGATGACTGTTACATCGAACAGCTTCAGAAGCCCGTCCAAGTCAC
This sequence comes from Leisingera aquimarina DSM 24565, assembly GCF_000473165.1. Taxonomy (GTDB): domain Bacteria; phylum Pseudomonadota; class Alphaproteobacteria; order Rhodobacterales; family Rhodobacteraceae; genus Leisingera; species Leisingera aquimarina. Next base: position 220,051 of record NZ_KI421504.1, read on the forward strand.
TCTCTTCAGGCCGGGCAACAGTCCATTTTGCGCCATCCGCCTCGTGGGCATCGCCGTAAATGGCCATCTGCTCCGGCGTGTCCCGCTCCGGGTCAAAGCTGACAGAAATCAGCCGGGCCGTTACTCCCTGCGCCTGCAGCCGGTCGCGGATCTCGGCAAAATCCGCCGCCGCGATCTGACAGATGTCGCCGCAAACCGTGTAGATGAACTCGACCAGCACAACCTCGCCCGCTTGCGGCAGCAATGGTACTTGGCGGCTGGTCATATCCTCCAGCATCACCGCGGGGACCGGGCGGGGCGACCGGGCAACATCCAGCCGCCGGGCCGCCTCGCTGGTGAAGGCCTGCGCCCCGTCTGTGGCCTGCCACAGAATCCCGCCGCCAATGACAGCGGCGAGAACCGGGGGGAGAACACGGGCCAGCATCAGCTCTCGCTCCGCCCGAGCCGTGCCACGAAGCGCAGCACAAAGACCAGGGTGCCCAGCACCACCAGCACGCTGAACGCGGTGCCGATACGGTCATGGGTCAGCCATTCCTCGTAATGCACCGCCCAGCGGCGCGGGATTGAGGCGGCGCCGGAGAACAGGAACACCGTCACGAAGCCCGCAGCGCCAGCCAGGTAGGCGGCAAAGGCGGCTCGGTCCAGCCCGCCCATCTCCGAGATCGTCTTGCCGCGCACCAGCCAGGCCATGAAACCAAAGGCCATCGCCACCTCGCCCAGCAGCAGGTAGGTGTGGAAATGCCCCGGCACCCACATGGTGTTGTGCATCACCTTGTTGACGCTGATCATCCCGTCGATCGAGGCCGGGATCGACCCCACCGACCAACCAGCCACCGACAGAACCAGCAGCGACGATGCCAGGTCCCAGGTCATCTTGGACCCGCGCACATAGAGGAAGGTGGAAAAGGCGGTGACAGCAATCAGGGGAATGCCGCTGAAGTAGGAGACCAGCTGCCCCACCACCAGCATCCAGGGCGGCATGACCACGTCCTGCAGCAGGTGGTGCCAGTAGACCGCCATCACAAAGACCAGCACCGCGTTCCAGGCAATCGCAAACAACCGGTTCGATTTCCACGGGCGCCCGGTGTACTCCGGCAGGATTTCATAAACCGCCGTCACCGCCATGTAGATCGATGCGTTGATGAATACGTGGCCGAAGAAATAGATCAGGTTCTTGGCCAAGAGCGCGTCGACCTCAAAGCCCGGCACCAGCAGATGCACCAGGCTGGCCACCAGAACGGCGGCACCCAGAATGATGCCGATAGAGTTGAAGATGGTGACCGCTGCCGCTGCAACGATTGTCGGCGGCGGCGGGTTGTTATCCTCGCGCCCCAGGATCAGGTTCCAGCCAAGCGCCCGTGCCAGGCTGCCGTAGCGTTCATGGGTTTGGCGGCCAAGCTCCAGATAGTACAGCAGGAAACCAACGCCGATCGACACATAGCCCAGCATGAAGGCTGCGGCTGCACCAGCTTCCCACGCGCCGCCGGACAGGGCTGGCAGCGGGAACAGGAAGGTCCACGCACCCCCAAAGCCACCGATGAATATCGCGCCCAGGATCAGCACGACACCCAGCAGAAACAGGCCCAGGAACGCCCAGAAAATACCGGCAGTCAGCACCACATGGCGGCCGCTGAAGTACCACAGAATAGCCGCGCCCGAGAGCGCCGCAGTGCCAACCATGCCAGCGCCATGCGCGGTCAGGATCTGGTAGAACAGGGCCGGGTCCAGCTCGATCCACTGCCCCTGGGCCGCCCGCATGATGAGACCGAAGACCATCATCAGCACAAACACCGCGCCGGCCAGGATCATCGTCAGCTTGACCGCTCCGGCCTGGGGTTCAGCTGCGGCACACCCAGACGCAACAGGTTCAGATGCAGTGCTCATTTATTCCTCCACCGCTACAACTTCGAATTCATTGACCATGTCGTGATGCGCCAGCCCGCAGAACTCCATGCACAGGATCTGGTAGCTGCCGGGCTCTTCGAACGTGTAGGTGATCTGCGTGGTGTAGCCGGGGATCGCCTGGATCTGGGTCAGCAGCGTAAGATCATCGTCATAGATGCCCATACCGTGGGTCACGTCCTCGGTTGTCACGTTGAAAGTGACCGGCTTGCCTGCCGGGATTTCGGTGGTGTCGATGTCCCACCACCACTGGCCGCCGCTGACATTCACCTCCAGCGCATCGCCGGTGGCGGCCAGCGCGTGCGGCCACTCCCGCAGCGAGGCAACGGAGACAATCACGCCCAGGATCGTCATCGCCCAGATCAGCCCGGTGCGTTTTGCGTTGGCGCCAGGCCCCGGTGCCGGGCCACGCGACGCCCGCACCGCCAGAACACAGACCGCCGACAGCGCCGCCATCAGGATCAGCGAGATTAAAAGAACAACTGGCTGCATGTGTCGCACTCTTTAATAGGTATTTGAGATGCCCATTATTGAGAGCGGCGATACATGTCAACAAAATACGTCTTTTCAATGCATATTAATTGTGGGATGAACGCGTATGCAGATCACCAAGTTTTCCGATTACGCCCTGCGCATCCTGATCCACCTCGCCACGCATGAGGAAGGATTGATGTCCACCCGCGAGATTGCGGGGATGCAGAAACTGCCCTTCAATCACCTGGCCAAGATTTCTCAATGGCTGACCCATGAGGCGTATGTGGAATCGGTCCGTGGCCGTAACGGCGGCATGCGTTTGGCACTTCCGCCAGAGGCAATCTCGATTGGCGCGCTACTACGAAAGTCAGAAAGCGGCACCCCCTTGGTGGAGTGTATGAAGGAAGATGGCGGCTGCTGCGTGATGACCCCGGCCTGCGGGCTGCTGCCGGTTCTGAACGAGGCACAGGAGGCCTTCTTTGCTGCGCTCGACGGCAAGACCTTGCAGGATGTTCTGAACGGAAACCGCGGCATGAAAAAATTGATCCGCGCGCTGGAAGCAGACAGAGAGACTGCAAAACCGGCATAATGCGCAACACATATGCGCATTATATTCTCCAACGGCGTGGCAGCAGAGCCGGCCGCCCTACTTGGCAGCGCCGGACACCACCCCCTCCAGCTCCTGCCCGTCCCAGGCCTCAAACGCCACTGACAGATGCCAGGCCTTGAAGCCCAGATAGCCTGCCAGCAGCGCCAGTATCAGCAGATACATGGCCCTGCGGAAACGCGGGTTTTCCTCAGCTTGGGGCATCTTCGGCATTCCACAGCAGATACAGCGTCAGCATGCGGATCTGAGCATCGCTCAGGCGGCCCTCCCAGGCCGGCATGACGCCCTGCCTGCCGTAATAGACGCTGCGGCGGATGTCCTCGCGGCTGCTGCCATAGATCCATTGGCCATCGCCCAGATCCGGCGCACCGTTTTCATAACCGCCACGGCCGTCGTCACCGTGGCAAGCGGCGCAGTTTTCTTCGAAGACCACACTGCCCGCTTCAGCCGCTTCGGCATTGTGATCAAGCCCCGACAGCGACAGCACAAATTCCGTTACCTGGCCGACCTGCGGCTTTTCGATCATCCCATCACCCCCGAAGGCCAGCATCTGGGCAATCCGCGTGTCGTCATGCAGGGCATTGATGCCATAGCGGATGGTGTATTCGATCTCCTCCGGGGTGCTGGACCAGAGCCAATGTGCGTCCGCCAGATTTGGAAAGCCCGTCTGCCCCTGCAGATCCTCCGTGTGGCAGGCCGCGCAATTGTCGGCGTAAAGCTTGGAAATGGCGCTGCTGTACCGCGCCTCCAGCGACGGGTCGGCGGCCAGTGCTTCGATGTCTTCCGACGCAAAAGGCGCAAAGGCCTGCTCGCGCCTCGCCTCTGCCTGCGCCACCGCTGCGGTCACCTCTGCCCGCGAGGAATATCCGAGAAGCCCCTTGGCATAGCCGGTGACGGCAGGAAACGACGGGTAGAGCAGCCAGAACAGCACCGACACCGCGATGCTGATCCACAGCGCCCAGCGGGAGGCCCATGGCACCGGCGTGTCCATCTCCTTGATACCGTCCCATTCGTGGCCGGTCAGCTCGGTGCCGGAGACCGGATCCTTTTCCCTCACCGCCATGGCTGGTCCTCCCGCCCGTCCAGCGGAGACTGGGCCGCATCGTCATACATCCGGCGCCGCGCGGGCCAGTAGACCCAGACCACCGCCGCCAGGAATACGGTCAGAAGGTAGATCGCGCCCCAGGTCTTGGAGAAAACCAGAACTGCATCATGTGTCATCGGTAGCTCTCCTCCGGGTTCAGCGAGTCGAGGTCGGCCAGGGTGCCCAGCATCTGCAGATAGGCGACCAGCGCGTCCATTTCGGTGAGACGCCCGGGCTGGCCGTCAAAGTCGCGCACCTGCACGTTTTCGCCATAGCTCTCCTGCAGCTCGCCTTCGTAGTTCTGCTCGAAATCCGCCTGCCGGGCCGCATCCTTTTCGGCGGTTTCGATCTGCGCGTCCGTATAAGGCACCCCGGCCCGGCTCAGCGCCTTCAGCGACGCAGGCAGATGGCCGGTCGACAGCCGGGTCTGCGACAGGAAGGCATAGCCCGGCATCACGGAGCCTTCGACCAGCTCTCGCGGCGCTTCCAGATGGGCCACATGCCAGGCATCCGAATACTTGCCACCGATCCGCGCCAGATCCGGACCGGTACGCTTTGACCCCCATTGGAACGGGTGATCATACATACTCTCTGCCGCGAGGCTGTAGTGGCCGTAGCGTTCCACATCAGAGCGCAGGGTACGGATCATCTGGCTATGGCAAGCATAACACCCCTCCCTCACATAAATGTCGCGGCCGGCCAGCTCCAGCGGTGTATAGGGGCGCATCCCTTCAACTTCCTCGACAGTGTTCTCGATGGTGAACAGCGGCGCGATCTCTACAATACCGCCGATCGAGGCCACCGCCAGGATTGCCATGGCAAACCCCAGGGAGTGGCGTTCGAGCTTTTGATGCTTGGTGCTCATGGGCGTTACTCCGCAGGCTGCCGGGACAGCGGCCCGGTTTGCTGAACTTGAGTTTTGCGCGGCCCGCTCACCGTCATGTAGATGTTGTAGGCGCCGATGCAGGCGCCTATCAGATAGAGCAGCCCGCCCACCGCGCGGGCGGCATAATAGGGGTGCATTTCAATCACGCTATCGAGGAAGGAATAGAGGAAGGCGCCATCGGCATCATAGGTCTGCCACATCAGCGATTGAGTGATGCCGCTGTTCCACATCGCGCCGACATAGATCAGCGTGCCGGACAGGGCGAGCCAGAAGTGCCAGGCCTCAAGCTTCAGGGAATAGACGCCGTCGCGCTTCCAGACCCAGGGCACCATCTTGTACATCGCGCCAAAGGTGATGAAGGCGACCCAGCCCAGGGCGCCGGCGTGCACATGGCCCACGGTCCAGTCGGTATAGTGGCTGAGTGAGTTGACCGGGCGGATCGCCATGAAGGAGCCTTCAAACGTGGACAGCCCGTAGAACAGGATTGCCACCATCATGAACCGCACCGCCGGGTCGGTGCGCACCTTGTCCCAGGCGCCGTTGATGGTCAGGATGCCGTTGAAGACCGAGGCCCAGCTGGGCACCAGCAGGATGATCGACATGGTCATGCCCAGGTACTGCACCCAATCGGGCAGCGCCGTGTAATGCAGGTGGTGCGAGCCGGCCCAGAGGTAGAGGAAAGTGATCCCCCAGAAGCCCACGATGGACATCCGGTAGGAATAAACTGGCCGGTTCACCGCCTTGGGCAGGAAATAATAGAGCATACCGAGGAAGCCGGCGGTCAGCAGGAAACCCACCGCGTTGTGGCCGTACCACCATTGCGTCATCGCGTCCTGAGTGCCTGCAAACAGCGAATAGCTCTTGGGGTAGGCGATCGACACCGGCACCGAGAGGTTGTTCACCGTGTGCAGCATCGCAATCACCACGATGAAGCCGAGGTAATACCAGTTGGCCACATAGATATGCGGCTCCGCCCGCCGGGCCAGGGTCCTGAGGTAGAGGGTCAGATAGCCGACCCAGACCACCAGCAGCAAGAGGTCCGCATACCATTCCGGCTCGGCGTATTCCTTGGACTGGGTGATGCCCAGCGGATAGCCGGATGCCGCCACCACCAGGAACAGGTTGTAGCCCCAGAACACCAGCCAGGGCAGCGTCTCGCTGGCCAGCCGCGCCCGCGAGGTCCGCTGCACCACGTAGAACGAGGTGGCAATCAGCGCGTTGCCGCCAAAGCCGAAGATCACGCCGGAGGTATGCACCGGCCGCAGCCGTCCGAAGTTGGACCAGGACATATCGCCATTGAGCGACGGAATGGCCAGCTGCCAGGCCAGAATGTCGCCGACCGCAAAACCGATGATGCCCCAGATCAGCGCCGCAATCACGCCAAAGCGGATCACCTTGTCATTATAGGCCATGGGAACCCCGGCCGGCCCCTCGCTGATGCGGTTCAGCATCCACATGATGCCCCACCCCGCCGTCAGCGCAATCAGCCAGCCATGCAGCACATAGGCCACGGGCACGCCCCAGCCCAGGATGGCCAGCCCGGCCAGCAGCACCAGGCCCAGAACACTCAGGATGGCGGTATCTTCCAGGGGAATTCTACGCAGCATCGGGGGCCTCCTGCCGGAAGAAGCGGACTTCGAATTCCACCTGGCCAGGCGCATCCACCGAATGCACCTCCTGCGGCGCAAAAACGGCAGCCTCGCCAGCCTTTATCAACAGGTCCGCCTTGCCTTCACGGCGAAACAGTAACTGCCCGCTTTGAACCGCCAGCCGCCCCCAGACCCCCGACTTGGTGCTGTGATGCGTGCGCAGCTTTTCCGGCAGGGTATGCTCGTTGAAACGCGAGGTAGCGTAATGCACCGAGCCTTCAGGAAGGGCCTCATTCATCTTGCTTCTCCATGAAACAAATCTGCGTAAGCGTGCCAGGTCGCGTAGCCCAGCAGCGGAAAGATTATCGCCAGCCCCAGTAGGCCGGTCAGCACTCCCAGCCCGGTCAGCAGGGTGATCGCCGCCCCCCACCAGACCGACAGCCGGAAGTTATGGGTGGCAGCGTTGAAGCTCAGCCCCATGGCGGAGAAGCCATCGATCCGGCGCTCCACCAGCATCGGCAAAGAGAAGGCCGAGACCGCAAACCCCAGCGCCGCAAACAGCCCGCCGGTCAAGGACCCGGAAATCAGCAGCATCCAGCCCGCCGGCGTGCTGATCATCAGCACCAGTGTCTCAATGAAGCCGGCAAAGGGTCTGAGGCCATAGACGATGGCGAACAGCACTGTCGCCGCCCGGATCCAAGTCAGGGCAAAGACCATCAGGATGGCGCCCACCAGCGCAATCTGGCCTTTCGAGGCGACCTCGCTCCGCCCGCGGGCCACCGTGTACAAGCCGACCGTGGCAACCGGCCCTACCAGCACCCCGCCCGCCAGCAGCGGCAGCAGCATCCAGCCGGTGCCTGTGGCGGCCAGCAGCCAGACTGCCAGCCAGCCCAAAAGCACCAGCGCGCAGCCGTAACACAGTGAATATCCGAGATTGCGGCGCAGGTCGGCCCAGCCTGCCGCCAGCCAGCGCCGCACAACACGGGCAGGCGGCTCTGCGATGACCCGGGCCTTGGAATAAAGTGGATCCGGCATGTCTGCTATCCCCCGCACCTGCGGCCTGTACCGTGAGCATAGCACATTTTGCCCCCTGCCCCTGACATCCGGGTCACGAGAGCACCGGCGGCGCGTCCGCTTCGCGCCGGAAATTCTCCAGCCCGTAGGACAGCCCCTTGCCGATCCGGTCTGCCAAAGCGGCGAAGGCGCGGGCAGTTTCCGGCCCCAGCTCCCGCTCCGCGGTTTCGCGGAACAAGGCCAGCCAGACCGGGAAGTGCTCTGGCCTGATCTCCGGATTGGCCAGGTGGATTTGCATCGGATTGCCGTCATAGCCCGGTTCCCGCAGGATCGCCCCGCGCCAGAAGGCTGCAATCTTTTCCTCATGCGCAGACCAGTCGCTGATGGCCGGATTGAACACCGGCCCCAGCACCGCATCCGCACGGACTCGGGCATAGAAACAACTGACAAGCTGAGCGACTTCTTCGGCTGTCACCTCGAACATCCAGGGCTGCTTGTGCGGCGAATCCTTCATGGCACTACTCCATACATGCATGCAGCATTCATGTATCTTGAAATAGGCATTGTAAAGTCGTATTTATAGTACCAAAGGGATCATGGAAAGTGCCGGGCCACTGACCCGGCGCCTCCAGTTAACCTTATTACTCCAACGCCAGCAGCCATTTTTCCAATGCTGCTCCGATTTCATGCGGACTGGATTCTTGCAAAAAATGCGACCCAGAGCCAAGGTCGACATGGGTGAGGTTCAATGCATTCGAGATCACATACTTAGCGACAGGTGGCGGCATCAGCGCTCCCGGCTGCGCATGAAAGTAAAGCTTGGGAATATCCGATGAATAGAGCCAGCCTCCATTGGCCTCAATTTCCGCTGCGACATCGGCAGGCTCTCCCGCAATCGGGATCTGGCGTGGCCAGGCCAGTGTCGGAAGGCGGTCCTTTACGGCGGCAAACGGCGCTCTGCAGTGCAGCATTTCCGCTTCACTCAAGGTCCGCCCCGAGCCCATTCGGCCAAGCACGGTTTCAACAAAGAAGTTGTGCTGAAGAACCATCGACTCACCCAGCCCTGGTGTTCTGAGAGCCCGGAAAAGCCCGCCAGTGAGAGGACCCATTGCATCATAGCTCGCAACAGGCACACCAGGCGGGACCAGAACCTCCATAAAGGCAATTGCCCTTACTTTCTCCGGGTTCCGCCGGACGTATCTCCTGCCTAGAACCGAGCCCCAACGGTGGACAACTAAGGTGATATCACGCAGCCCCATAGCCTCGATGAAACCGTCCACGTAGCGCACGTGATCTGCAAAAGTATAGTTGATGTCCGGCTTTGAGCTGTCCCCCATTCCGATGAGGTCCGGCGCAACAACACGGTGGTTCTTGGCGGCATAAGGGATGATGTTGCGCCAAAGGTAAGACGAAGTCGGATTGCCGTGCAATAACAACACTACCGGCCCGCTGCCCTCATCTATGTATGCGATACGTTCGCCCAGAACTTCAGCAGCCTTTTTTCATAGGGAAATTCCGCGGATACTGGACGGCTGGGCACCAGGGCTTCCGACGCAGCCGACGCAGCCGACGCAGCCGACGCAGCCGACGTGGCAGGCAGCAAAAGCGCAGTGGCCGCAACCCCGGCAGTCAGCGTGCCTGCGGCGTGTTTGAAGAACTCTCTCATCATCGTTTCTGTCCTGTTATGCCGCGTCTTCTTCCGAAGGGTGACGGAGTTTGTTTCTCAGCACGGTCCGAAACACGTTGCCAAAGGCCCGAGTGGCTGCCTTGCGGCTCATCAGACGTTTACTCAGGTGGTAAAGCAGAGAATTTCCCTTCCCTGGAACAGCCAGGCGATGGCGCCCGATCGCTTCGATCGCCGCAGCAACCGCTTCCGGGGCCATTGGCTTAAACTTTGTTCCCGAAAATTCAAAATCCGGCGACAACTCGGTGTCGGTGAATCCCGGCGCAATCGCGAGCACATCGATACCCGCCGGCTCCAGCTCTGCTGCCAAGCTTTCGCTCAGGATCAAATCGTAGGCCTTTGTTGCTGCGTAATTGGCGATCAGGGGTACGCCCTGGAAGGCAACAATCGAGGAAAGGAACACGATGCCGCCACGCGACCTCTTCGCCATGTCTTGCGCGAAATGGTGGGAGAGCAGAAGCGGGGCGCGCGCATTAAGATCCAGCGTCATAAGCGCAGCATCAATACTGCTGCTAAGGAACGGACCCGAATCCTCCCGGCCTGCGTTATTTATCAAAAGACCTACTTCTAGATCGGCTGCCGCATCTTGCACCGATTGTACTCCGGCATGAGTTGCCAGATCGGCGACGACGATACGTACATCGGTCTTGTGCTGCGCCAACAACTGTTCCGCCAAGGCGCTCAAGTGACCTCCGCGCCGCGCAACCAGGATCAGGTCAAAGCCTTCGGCCGCCAGATAGGCGGCTATTGCCTTGCCGATACCGGATGAAGCGCCTGTGACGACCGCCCAGGGCCCGTATTGGGTGAGTATCCGTTTCTGCTTTGCCATGGTGCAGCCTCCTGGATGCAAAATATTTGCCCCCCGAAGCGGAACCCAAGACGCTTCGGCGGGTCGGCTCTGCGCCGCTCCAAACGGTGCGAACGGCGACTGGTGAACAGGGGTTCCGCTCAGATAGAAGAATGGGGGCTGAGGCGCCTGAAACCGAAGTTACTAACCGTTAACGGCAGGCCGCATTCTTGCTCAAAATCATCAAGATTTAAAATTTACCACCACGTTTTCAGATGGTTATGCCGCATCTGAGTGATATCGCATGCAGTATGGAGTTCAGTCTGCCCTCTCAGGTACTTGGCACCGGCAGCTCGCCCAGTGGCGGGAAACCAAGCCGCATTACCCGTTACTAACTCCCTTAAACTACAAACCGTCCACCTTAGCCCCAACAATATCCCTGTTCGCAATGGTCCACGCTGCACCTGAGCCATCCGGTGCCTGCGGGCATCTGCTGCCCGGAATAGGAGCAGCCCCTCAAGGAAAGGAAACACCATGCCACTGGAAGCCATCTTTGGACTTCAGCTGATCTTCAGTATTGTTGTTGTCTCAGTAATCGCACGGGTTTACATCGCCCCGTGGCTGTCGGGATTTTCACACCACGCTGCCCTGGCCATTCTTGTTCTGCCGCACACTATCCGCCACATCGGAATGAGCTTTCAGGTGCCAGGTCTCGTTGGCGACGCTTTACCAAGCGACTTCGCCGCAGCTGCGGCTTATGGCGACCTTGCCAGTGCGGTGTTTGCCCTGCTCGCTTTCCTCCTGCTTCGCTCAGGGGCTTCAGTCGCCATCGGCTTTGCCTGGATCTTCAATCTCATCGGCTTAATTGATCTGGTCAATGCGCTGCGGCAGGCTGAAGCAATACCGCAGCTTGGCGTAACCTGGTTTATCCCGACGTTCATCGTGCCGGTTCTTTTGGTCACTCACGTGATGATTTTCGCCCGGTTGATCCGAGGCGCACCAACCGCGCAGCCAGGCAGCACAGCACAGACAGGCTGACCCGGCCAATAAAAGTCTCTGGCGCAGGAACCTACAGGCGCCAGAGACTATTGCAGCAGTTCTTCCAAGTAATACCGATAGGCCGCGCTCGCGGCGTAACCAGGGTTAATTCCCTCCATTGCCTGGCGCGCTGTTTCCGCCGCCTTATCATCCGACAGCTCCAGCACATGGACCTTGAAAACATAGTTGGGAAGAAACACCGGATTGCGCCGGATACCGCGATCAAATGCCCCCAAAGCTGCCATCGGCCTGCCAAGCGCCAGCTGCGCCCGCCCATAGGCAAAGATTGAAGTCACGCCATAATGCGGGTCGAGAGCCATGCTTCTTTCAATTGCCGCCAATGCCTCATCGCCTCTGCCCAGTGCAGATAAGATCAGCGACTGCCAAACATATGCTTCAGCGAAGTTCGGGTTGAGCGCCACAGCCTGACCGATTGCCTCCGCCGCAGCTTCGTATTGCCCGTCCCAGCGCAGCGCCCAAGCCAGATTTGCATGCCCCATCGGCAACGAGCTATCTAGGCGGGTCGATTTACGTGCAAGTTCAATGGCGTTGCCGATTGTCTCAGACTTTGACGTTACAAATCCCGCAATAAAAGCATAGACAAGGGCGCGTGACTTCCAGGAATAAGCGTCAGCAAATTCAGGATCCGCTTGGATGGATGCGCCAAAGAGCTCCACCGCTCGGTTCACTCCAGCTTGGGTAAACTGGTAGAAGCTCTCCCGGCCTTGCAGATAGGCATCCTGAGCGATGATGCTAGATGTGCCGCGACGGGCCAGCTGGGCTTCCGCCTGCCGCGTCAAGGCAATCTCAAGCGCAGCTGCCACCTTTCGGGCGACATCGGTCTGCACCGCGAACACATCGCCGGTGCTCCTGTCATACCGACTTGCCCAGACATGGGCTCCAGAGGCCGCGTCAACCAACTGGGCCGTGATCCGCAACATACTGCCCTCCTTGCGCACACTGCCCTCCAGGACATGTGATACGTTAAGATCGCGTGCCACGTCGCGGATAGTAACGGGCCGGTCCTTGTAGGCGTACGTGGAGTACCGTGCGATCACTGTCAGCCCAGGAATGATCGAAAGATCGGTTATGATGTCCTCGGTGATGCCGTCGCTGAAATACGCCTGCTCAGGCCTTGCGCCCATATTGTCGAACGGCAGGACGGCGATGGAGGGCTGCGGTCCCCGGGCCAGCCGGCGGGCAGGCTCATCTGCCCTCCATTGGACAACCAACAAAACCATGCCAGCCAAGGCGCATAGCAGCATGAGCGCAGCCCAAGCCCAAATCGTAAGCCGGATCCGCGGCTGCGGCGCGCTTTCCGGTTCCCGCCTCAGAACCCGCAAACGCGGCGCGTAGCCGCCTTTCGGCAAGTCGATCAGTACGGCGTCTCTCAGGCCGCGCCCGGTGTAGTATTCGGTTAACTTTGACCGGAGCCGCCCAGCTTCCACCCGGACAATCGCGTCGATTGCCGGATCGAAGGAGGCATCGCGGTCAAAGACATCTACGCCAAGAGAAAACTGAGAAAGTTCTGCATCGCGCCCATCAAGCACGGCCTCGACGATATAGCTTAGAAACCTTTTCTGCCGTGGCCCTTGCGCAAACTCCGGGGCTTCGAGAATCCGCTTGAGCTGATCGCGTATCAGCTTTGCATCTGCTTCGCTCCACTCTGAAATCGCACAATCTCCAACTTAAGGCGTCGCAAAGCCTTATACCAATTCCTGGGCTTGGCATCCATTGCTCCAGCCCCAGCGCTGCCCGCCGCTGCAGGCAGCGGATGCGGTTCAAGCCGGATCGATTACTCGGCCGCCACCGGCGAGCCCGCCGCCGGCACCGGCACAACTCCGGCGCGCGGCTTCCGTCCTGCAAGCAGGCTGAAAGCGGGCGGCACAAAGTACAGCGAGACGATCGAAGACAGCAGCACACCCCCGGCAATCGAAACAGCGAACGGCGGCCAGAACCCGCCCCCGGCCAAGATAAGCGGCAGGAACCCCCCGAAAGTCGTGATCGTTGTTGAGATGATATGGCGGCTGGAGCGCATCACCACACCACGGATCGCGTCCCGGTCTCCACGCGAAGCTGCCCGGTCTTCCTGCAGGGCAGTCACGATGATGATCGCTGCGTTGATCGACACTCCGATTGCCCCGATCACCCCGATCAGCGCCTGGATGCCGAAAGCATAAGAAAAAACCTCCAGCGGCAGCAGGCTCAGCCCCATCGACAGACCTGCCACCACAAGGACCACACCGCTCAGTCGCCATGAATTGAAGGTCAGAACAATCGTAGCAACCGTCGCCACGACCACCAGCCCCATGACCGACATGAGATTGCGGATTGTTTCCGCCCGTGCGTCCCCTTCACCGCCCCACTCAATACGGTAGCCAGGTGGCAGTTCGATTGGATCCTTGTCCAAGACCTCCTGAAACTCGGAAAGGGCCACATCCGGAAGCACGCCATGAGCCAGGAACCCCTGCACCGTGTTCACGCGCTCGCCGTTGCGCCGGGCAATCGGGCTGTCAGAGGGTTCCAGCCGCAGCCCGCCGAGCGCCAGCAGCGGAATGCCCGGATTAGCAGATGCCAGCGCCTGGGACCCGGGAGGCACAATCTGCAGCGCCGCGAGCTTGTCAGCCGCAGCCCGCTCCGGGCCGGACAAACGCACACGCACCGGCAGTTCCTCGGCACTTTCTATCAGAGACCCGCCCAAGGCACCTTCTGAAAAACCCTGCAATTGCGCAGCCACATCGTTCAGGTTCAACCCTGCAAGCCGCACCTTGTCCTCATCAAGGTCGAACAGCAGCTTTGCGGCTCCGCCGGCCAGCACTGTTCGGCTGTGAATCACACTGTCCACACCGGCCATCCGCACACGGGCGTCCTCGCCCAGGGCGCGGAGCACTTCCAGGTCCGGTCCGACAAGCCGCAGCTCAAGCGGAGCATCAACAGGGGGCCCTTGCTTCAGACCGCGTACCAGTACCCGCGCTTGCGGCAAGGAGGTATCCAGCGCTCTTTGCAACTCCGGAATAATCCGGGCCGTCGCCTCAGGTGAATCTGTTGTCACCAGCGCCTCCGCAAAGGTCGCGTCATTGTCCCTGTTGTTCAGCATGTTGTAGTAGAAGGCAGGGGCACTGCGCCCCACTACCCACTGAACCTGGGTAATACCTTCGACCTGGTTCAGAACCTTACCGGCAGCAATCGCCGCGTCCCGTGTTTGTTCGATTGCGCTGCCGTCAGCCAATTCCACCTGCACGTAGAACTGGTCGCGATCCACTTCGGGAAAGAATTGCGGACGAAGTGTTGGAAAGGACAGGAACGCCACAATGGCCGGCGCCGCAGCACACACCATTGCCAGCCGCGGCCATCTCAGCGCCGCGGCCAGGCTCGCATCAAACAGGCGGCCGGCTGCTTTGCTCCGGATCCCTGATTGCCACCATGCCTGGCCTTCGCGCTCGTCTCTCAGCGCCAGTCCCGCGATGGCGGGAGTGACTGTCAGAGCCAGCAGCAGCGAGCAGACCAGCATGACGATAACCGAGACTGCGATTGCACCAACAAAGTCGCCGGGCGGCCCAGGCAGCACCATCATCGGGACAAAGGCCAGAACCGTGGTGACGGTCGAGGCCAAAAGCGGCAGCGCCAGCCGCCGCACGGCGCCGCCGACGGCGGCTTGCGCCGGAACCCCCGCCTGGAGCCGCCGACGGACCTCATCTGTGGTCACGATGGCTGCATCGACCAGGAGACCCAGCGCTACAATCAGCCCGGTAACTGACATTTGATGGATGGTCATGCCCAGCTTCTCAAGAACTGTCAGAGACATCAGGCTGGTCAGCGGCAGCATGGCACCGACAATCAGAGCCGAGCGCCAGCCCATCGACACGAACAGGACCGCAATCACGAGAGCCACACCCACGGCCATATTCACCGCGACTTCGGTCAGACGCTGTGCGGTATATCTGCTTTGATCGAACAGCAGCTCAAGATGCAAGCCGCCAGGAAGGTCAGCCTTCATCTCCTCGATTTCCGCTCGGGCTGCGCCGGCCCAAACATCTACCTGCCGGTCATCCTCGATCTTGGCGCCAACCAGCACCGCTCGCCGGCCGTTGACATAAGCCAGCGCCGCAGCTGGCGTCCTTTCGGTCCGCAGCACGGCAGCAACGTCGCCAACCCGGACCGCTTGCCCGGCTGCACCGGCCCGCAGCGGGATGTTCCGGATCCGAGCCAGACCGTCAATCTCCCCCGCCAGCTCAACCAGATAGTCAGAGGCACTGCCACGGACCAGCCCGGCCGGCACTTTGGCGTCGGCCTGCGCGATACGGCTCGCCACCGCGCCAGGCGTCAGCCCCAGAGATGCCAGCGCATTCGCCTCAACCTCGACGCGAATCTCCTCTTCTGCTTCGCCGTACAGGGCCACCAGCTTGGTATTGGGAACTTGGCGCAGGCGCTCCTGAAGGTCCTCTGCATACCTGCCAAGGATACCCGGTGCTGCCTCTCTGCTGCCAGCAGCCATGATAGAGGCCAGCATCGTAAAGGCACCAACCCGGTCGTTGTCGAATTCCGGTTCCGGCACGCCGCGGGGCAGTTCTCGCCCGGCGTCGGCCAGCGCATCGCGCACTTCCGACCAGACCTGTTCGATCCGAGCATCCGGAGTGAAGTCGGACAGCTCGATCTGCACAGTTGAAATTCCTGTCCGCGACACCGAAGAAATCACATCGATTTCCGGGATTTCGCGCAGTTCCGCTTCGATTTTCTCTGTAACCAGAGCTTCAACCCGCGCTGGATCGGCTCCGGGATAAGGCGTTATCACCGTTGCAAAAAGATTGGTGATCGTTGGATCTTCCTGCCGACCGATGGATTGAAAGGCAATTACCCCTAGCGAAGCGATGACCAGAAGCGCCAGGACCAGAATACGGGGGCGGCGGTACAGATACGTCTCCATGGTCAGCGCCCGCCTGCAGTAGTGATGGCCTGGCCATTGCTGAATTTATGGGCTCCGGACCGGACATACAGAGCGCCACTGGAAAATGTGCCGCGGACAAATGCACGACCGTTTTCAACATGCAGAACTTCGGCTGCCTCCCGGCTGATGGTCTGCGCCCCGTCTTTTTCCACCACAGTCAGAACCGACCAGAGACCGTTGCCTGCATCACTCAGCGCTGTTAGGCCAACCCAAGCACCGCGGCCCGGAACCTGCCGTTCCATTTGCAGCCGCACCACCTGCCCCATTGCCAACTGCGTGTCCGCTGGCAAGTCAACCAGAACTGCAACAGTTCGCGTGGCGGGGTCCATATCTCTGGAAACGGCAACGACCCGGCCCTGGAGTTCCTGACCCAGATATTCCAGCTTAAGTACTTGCGATACCCGAAGCGCTGCGGCCCGGTCAGGAGGAACACCAATGCGGGCTTGAGGCCGGCTGGTTTCTTGCAACTGAACAATTGCTGTGCCTGCATTAATGACCGCGCCTTCATCCGCCAGCCGCGCGGCAATCCGCCCGGCGTAAGGAGCTGTCACCACAGATTTCTCGATATCCAGCTCCACCTGCGCATTAGCGGCATCCAGCGCATTTCTGCGAGCCTTTAGAGCCGCTAGCGAAAACTGCGCCTCATCATTGATCTGACTGCTCGTCCAGCCCTCACCGGCCAGTTTCGCACGTCGTGCCGCGGTGCGCCGAGCCAGCTCTATTTCGGCATCCAGCCCCGCCCGCTCCGCAGCCAGCCGCGTGCGTTCGATTTGCAGCGGCTTTGCATCCAGCCGGGCCAGCATCTGGCCCTGAGCCACTTGGCTGCCCTCTTCCACCAGCATCTCTTCGATCAGCCCGGCGCGTTCCGCCGCAGCGAGAGTTTGGCGGGCGGGCTCGACCCGTCCTGCAAAGCTTTCCCGGATGACATATCCATCGTCGACCGTCAGCCGCCCAGTTAACGCAAGTGCGGGGTCCCCAGTACTGCCGCGCTCAGCCTTGCCTGCACTTGCGTGCAATGTCTGAACCGCCACCGCGCTGCCAGCGAAAACCGTCAGAGCAACGACAGCGGCTGCTGGCCAGCCACGAAAATGCTGTTTCAGCGATGTCATATTCATGGGGTGCTCCTGATAAAAATAAGTATCCCTTACTTACATGGGTAACACCTACTTGGTGTAAGAAACTCTTACTTTCAAGACGCCGATGGGGTAGAAATTGAAAGCCGCCGCAACCGTGCAAGGGAACCCGATGACAGGGCCACAATCCAAGAAGAAATTCCATCACGGCGATCTCAAGGCCGCCTTGATCGATGTGACCATTGAAATGATCCGGGACAGGCGGGTTGAGGACGTTAGCGTCGCCGATGCCGCCCGCGCCGCCCAAGTTTCGAGCGGCGCGCCCTACCGGCACTTCAAGGACCGGGATGAGTTGCTGGCAAATGTCGCCGCCGAAGGCTTCCGGAGATTGTCAAAGGCCAAGATTACTGCCTTTGGCAAACATCCGAAGCACTCAATTGAAAGCCTGATTGCTGGTGGCTGCGCCTATGCTGAGTTCGGCTCGGACAATCCCGAACTGTTTCACCTCATGTGGGCGGCGGCCCGCAACCAGGATACCACTGATGTCGCGCGCGTGGCCAGCAACGCGACATACAACACCTTCATTGAAGAACTGACGGGTATAATGAAGGCACAAGGCCTCGGCCATCTGGACCCGCATGAATTCGGAACGCCTTTGTGGGCAATGGTGCATGGTTTTGCAAGTTTGCTGATCGGCAAACCTGCAATTCTGGACAGCAGCCGCCAGGCGCTCAGAAGCCGCATAGCAGATGCCACTTGGGCTTACGTCCGGGGCTACAAAGCAGGCTAGAACCCTGACCGCAGCCCGCTACAGGCTTTCGGCACAGTCTAGTGGATTAAGTAAGACCAAACCGGTTTCTCCCCCGGCAGCTATCTGATACGGCAATTTGGGCCGCCACGCTGGATTTACGAGGGCAATCCCCCCTCGACGCTCGCGCGAAAAGGCTCGGCACTATTGCCAGGCGCTTCAGTTCGCCCCGCTTACAGACACCAGTATCGGGCAGTTTGTGCAGACGCGGCTGTCGCAAAGCCGGCAGGTCCGCAGCTTGTGCGTGTCGTCACCGGCATCAGCTTGCAGCAGTTTTTCAAGCAGCCGGGCCAGGTCCTTTTGCTCGTCACCGGACAGGCTGCCGGTCACTGCCTCCAGTGCGGCCAGCCGCTCGCGCAGTATGTTCTCCCGTGCGGCTTGGCCGGCTTCCGTGAGATAAAGCGCAATGCTGCGCTTGTCGTGCTCCGCCGCCTGGCGTCTGACAAGGCCGTCCTCGGCCAGCCTGTCGATCAGGCGCACCGTGCCCGTATGGGTGAGATCCAAAAGCCGGCTCAGTGCGTCATTCGACAAACCCGGCTGGTGGCCGAGCGCGCAAAGCGCCGCCGGTCCTTCTCCGGAGCGGTGGAACTGCCTCGCCAGAACCGTCTTCAGCTCATCGTGCAGACAGAGCACCGCCGCCCCCAGTAAATTCGCAGTCCGCCGTGATTCATCCGTCATACGGGGAATATGTGACTCACACACTTGAATTGGAAGAGATCATTTATATATGTGACTCACACACATATATGGAGAAGCCCAATGACCGTTGACCTTCAGACCAGTGAACCGGCATCGCAGCAATCCGCGCCAGGCCATGGTCCGCACCTGATCGCGGTCGCTGCCGAAGAAACCTTTGCGGGAACCTGGCCGTTTCAAGCCCGTTACAGTTCCGCCGCCGGGAATCCGATGCACTATATCGATGAGGGCAGCGGCCCGGAGACGCTACTGCTGCTGCATGGCGAACCGACCTGGAGCTACCTTTACCGTGCTCAGATTGCTGAATGGTCCCGTGATGCCCGTGTGATTGCCCTTGACCATATGGGATTTGGCAAAAGCGCCACCCCGCAAGACCGCAGCTATTGGCTGCAGGACCATATAGACAATGCGGAACGCTTTGTTTTGGAGCAGGATCTCAGGGATGTGACCCTTGTCATGCATGATTTCGGCGGGCCGGTTGGCATGGGCGTAGCCATCCGGCACCCGGACCGGATCAAACGGATCGTATCGGTCAACGGCCCGACGCCCCTGGGGCAGCCTGATCTTTTGGATCGCTTGATTGCCAATGCCGGTGCTGCTCCCTGGTTTCAGTGGATCATGCAGGCAGAGGAAAAAGGCACCCTGGAAGCGGTGCTCGGCCAGCTCAGCTACAACATCCTGTCGACTCTCAAACTGAATGGGTTTGTCCGCAATGAGCTGATCACCGATACTTGGCTGAATGCTTACCGGGCACCATTTCCCGCACCTGAATTTGCTGCGGGTGCAATCGGCTGGGCCAAAGGCTTTGCCACCGGCAAACATGCGTTCGAAGAGGCGAGCGGCACCGTAAAGTCCGAACTGGCAAAGAAACCTGCTATCGCTATCTGGGGCGAAGCCGACAGGACGCTGCAGGCAGAGCAGTTTCTGCCCCTGTTCCGGCAAGCGTTCCCCGGCGGCCAGGTCAAGACCTTGCCCGAAACCGGCCACTACAGCCCGGAAGACGCGCCGGAGCTAGTATCCGGACTGGTGTCTGAGTTTATTGCAGCCAGCTGAACGGCGGGTGTGCTAACAGCAAGGCTCTGCATCTGCGCCTTCTCCGGCGCGGATGCAGCAGGCGCGGCAACATGCGGGCGCAGGCCAGGCGCAGCACGGGCAGCTATGCCCGCAGTCTGCAGGCCTGCTATCAACCAGAGAACATTCTCAAACATGCTGAAAGTATCCATTTGGCCCCGGCGGAGTGTCCCGCCGGAGCTGGCTGTGGTCATTTGGTGATACGGCCGAGGAAATCCTGCATCTCTGCAGCAATCACATCGCCATATTCCTCAAGCGCAAAGTGGCCTGTGTCCAGCAGATGGAATTCCACGTCGTTTAGATCAGCCTTGTAGGGATGGGCACCGTCCGCCGGAAAGATGTGATCGTTCTTGCCCCATACAATCAGCGCTGGAGGCTGATGCTCTCTGAACAGGGCTTGCCACTTCGGATACTCTGTAACCATGTCGCCACGAAGCTGATCCGTGACACGGCGAGCCCCTACGAGACGCTGGCCAAGCTGCAGGATCGAAGCCGGGATTAGCGGACCGGGGCGGTGCCCCGCCCGAGGCTTGAAATCGCTGACATCTTTCGCGCCCATGGTCCCGCATGGCGGCGGGCCAATGCCGGGCATGTCAGCCTCACCCAGCTCAGGGTGATGTCGGCGATCGAAGCCTGCCGGACCGAGGCGCTCGGCGGGCATGTGGCCGCCTGCGCCAAGTGCGGCCACCGGCACGTCGCGTACAATTCCTGCAAGAACCGGCACTGCCCGAAGTGCCAGGGGCCCGCGGCGCGGGACTGGATGGCGGCGCGGGCCGATGACCTGCTGCCGGTGGAGTATTTCCACGTGGTCTTCACCCTGCCGACGGAGATCGCACGGATCGCCTACTGGAACAAGAAGGCGGTCTACGGCCTGTTGTTCCGAGCGTCAGCCGAGACCGTGGCGACTATCGCCGCCGATCCCCGGCATCTTGGCGCCCGTGTGGGCATGACCTCTGTACTTCATACCTGGGGTTCGGCGCTGACCCACCACCCGCATGTCCACATGATCGTGCCCCCTCCCGGCAGATTGCTGCGCAATCGCCTGCCGGGCAACGGGACGGCGGCCTGTCACCTGACGCTACACGCTGGATCGCCTGCCGCCCTGGCTTCCTTCTGCCCGTGCGCGTCCTGGCCCGGCTGTTCCGGCGCCTTTTCCTGGAAGGGCTGTCGGCGCTGCACAAGGCCGGGCAGCTTCAGTTCTTCGGTGATCTGGAAGGACTGGCCGACCCCGCAGCCTTCGCCGCCTGCCTCGCCCCGCTCCGCAAGACCGAATGGGTCGTCTACGCCAAACCGCCCTTCGGCGGGCCTGAGGCTGTCCTCGCCTATCTCAGCCGGTACACCCACCGCGTGGCGATCTCGAACCATCGCCTTGTCAGCGCCGATGCCGATACTGTGGCGTTCCGATGGAAGGGTTACCGGATCAAGCGCGGCGCACCACTGCCCGGCAGTGCATTGCGCAGCAATGTCACGAGAGGGAGGATGAAGGTGATGCGGCTCAAGACCGGCGAATTCATCCGCCGGTTCCTGCTGCACGTCCTGCCCCCTTTCGGCAGATTTGGCGCGGCCAAATCGCCTGCCGGGCAATGGGCGGCTTTCACCGCATTCGCCACTACGGCCTGCTGGCCGGCGCCACCCGCAAGGCCACCATCGCCCGCATCCGCGGCTTGCTTGTGAAGACCCCGGCCGAACAGGAAACGCAGGAGACTGCTGAGACCGTACCGCTCACCCTGCGCGAGCCGTGCCCTTGCTGCGGCGGCCCGATGCGCATCGTCGAAATCTTCCGGCGCGGGCAAAAACCGATGAGCCGCGCGCCACCCAGGGAGCAGGCCGCATGACGAAACGCCCGTCCACGCCGCGAAGACTGCCCCGGTTCCAATTCGTGCTCCGGAACGCCCCCGGTACGCCCGGTCCTGTGGCTGGCCCGCAATCACCCGGTCAACGGCTCCGCCGGCACACGGAACGCATGATCACACCCCGCTGGACAACCTTTCTAAACCGGCGCTTCCTGCCTGGCTGGCGCTCAGAACCAGCTCTCGCAATCACCCGCAGCATACTTTCCCCATAGACGCCGCCCAGCCTCCCGCAGCTTCCTCCTTGTCAGGTTATTCAACGCGGGCCGGGTTGCACACGAACGCCACCGATGCGCCGCGGCCCGCATCGGTGGCGTTCGCCGCAAGATGAGAACGAGCGGTCCTGTCCCGCTGGGTCCGGATTATGCCATTCGAAGCCCTGTTCGTTTCAGCCCACCTGGCTAACCGCCCTGCGTGCTGCTTCAAGGCCGTCGCTCCCGGTCATCGAACAGCAAACACTCACAAGGGTTCGTGGCTGCTCATAGGACCAGGGCATCTCGCGATGGAGCGTTGCTGTTTGGTCCCACAAAAGAATATCGCCAACCTGCCACTGGTGCGAAAACACAAGGCGGCTGAAAGCGGGCTTTCAGCTGCGCTTCGCCAGCTTGCGGAATTCCCGCGGCAGCTTCCCGAACTGTGCCTTGAAAACCTTGGTCAGGTTGTTTGCGCTGCCGAACCCGGTAGCCGCTGATATTTCAAATAGCGTCAGATCGGTCTGCTCGATCATCTGCTTGGCAACTTCCAAACGGATTCTCCGGTAGTAACGGCCCGGCGACACCGAAAGGTGCGCGGCAAACAACCGCTCGATCTGGCGCAAGGACACGCCGGCTGCCCGGGCAATCTCCTGCAGGGCCAGCGGTTCCTCGATATTGCCGTACATGGCATCAATCGCCAGTTTCAGGTGCGGCGGCGCGTTCCGGATCCGGTGATAATCCACTTTGACTTGGCTCTGGCTGGAATCGCGGGGAAACCCGATCAGCAGCTGGCGGCACACCGCGCCGGCCACGTCCGCGCCGACGGTGTTAACGAGGAATGTCACGGTGAAGTCGAGCGTCGCCGCATGGCCCGAACAGGTGCTGATCTGGCCGTCCAGATGATAGAGGGTCTCGCTCAGCTCCGCGTCCGGATACTTTTCCCGCAAATATGCCAGCCTGCTCCAATGCGGTGTCGCCCGCCCAGCAATCCCGGCCTTCACCAGCAGGCTCATTTCCTCGCCGATAGAGAACAGGCGGACATTGTTCCGGCGGCAGCTGCGGAACAGGCTCAGAAGCTGCTTTTCAAACGCGCCGTTTTTCGCCTCGCCGCAGCAGATGAACATCTGCATCCAGCCCACGCGGCTTCGCCAACCGCTCCTGCAGGCAAGAAAGACCCGTGTCGGATGTGAACAACAGACCGCCTGCGGCCGGAACCGGCGCACCGGTGATCGACACCCGGTGCAGGCGGATACGGTCCGCCCGCTCCACCTGGTTCACGGCCGAGAAAATATCGCAGACCGCGGCTAGGCTGATCTGCGAGAAACCAGGCCCGACCACCAAGCCGACATTCAGGCTCCGGCTGTTGGACGGCTGAAGGGCCGCTGGCATGGCTGTCCGCGCCTGTTTTCCGGTCCAGGACGTCTTTTGCATGTTCATTGCCAGTTTCCCCCTGGGTCAGTGCGCGGCGCCGGGCCCGGGCGGAAGCGGCCGCCAAGCAGACAGTCTGCAGCCGGGCGTCTCCGGCGTGCCGGAACCTGGCCGCGCAAACGGTTTCAGGCCGGGCGGTTCAGCCCTGCCTGTGCATCGGAGCGGCCTGTGAGCCGCTGGTTTCCTGCGGTTTGCCGCCTGCTCCCGGGCGGCACCCAGAAACAGGCGGTTTGTTTTCCCGGCCCGGATCAGCCGTCTTTGCCGAGTTCTTTCACTGCGGCCAGCATCTTGGCGATTTCGGCCTCGGTGTTGTAGTGGCAGAAGGAGATGCGGATGCAGTCCGGCAGCCTCAGCGGATCCAGCACGTTGCCGGAGTAGTGATCGGCCTTGCGGGTGTGGGTGCGGATGCCTTGGACGTTTAGGATCTCGACCACTTCTTCCGAGGCGATGCCGTCCACCACGATGGAAACCAGCCCTTCGCGCGCCCGGTTGTCTGCACCGGCCAGGATTGTGACATGCGCCATGTTGCGCAGGCCGGGCAGGTTGCCGGTGCCGTTGATGGCAGCATTGGTCAGATGAGTCTCATAGGCATGGATGGCGCGGCCTGCCGCTTCGATCCTGCCGCGGCGGGTGGTCTCGGAAGAGACCTCGCCGCCGAGCCATTCGAAATAGTCCACCACGTCCGAAAGAGTCGCGTAGGAACCGGTATCGCGGGTGCCGAACTCCCAGCCGGTGGCGGGCGCGCCGATCAGCATGTCATGCGGCAAGGCACTCAGTTTGTCCGAGATCCAGGCAATGCCGTAGCCGTGGCGCGAGAACACCTTGTAGGGCGAGACCGCATAGCCGTCGACATCGTAAGCCGCCAGATCCAGCTGGCCGTGGGCGGCGTGCTGGATGCCGTCAACGATGATCAGGCAGTCCGGCGCCTCCGCGCGGATCGCCTTCGAGATCGCCGCCGCATCCATGCCCATGCCAGTGACCGGCGAGGCGTGCAGGATGGTGGCCACCGCCACATCCGGGGTCATCAGCGCGGTGTAATCTTCCGCCGTGACCAGGCCGGTCTCGTTGTTGTGGGCAACGTTCACATACTCCAGCCCGGCAATCTCCGCCCAGCGGCGGGCGGCGCTGCGGGTGGCCGGGTGCTCGATCGAGGAGCCGATCACCTTGGTGCCTTTGGGGGCGTTCACACAGGCGGTGCGGATCATCCGGAACAGCAGTTCGGTGCCGCTTTCGCCGGCAAAGAACTTGCCGGACGCGGCGTTCATGAACTCGGCCAGGTCTGCTTTGGCCTTGTTGATTGTGGTCTGGGTGGATTGGCCCGCCGGATTGATGCGGCCCGGGTTGTCGGGGATGGCGGCGTAGAAGGCCGAGGTCTCCGCCACCGATTTCAGCGTCAGCGCGCCGCCTGCGTTTTCAAAGAAGATGCGCTCGCCCTGGAACGGGCAGCTGTCCACATGAGCAAAGCGGCTGCGGATGGCATCGATAAGGGCGGGGTTGTCCTGGATCATGGTCTTGGGTCCTGTCAGAGATCAGAGCGCGCGGCTCACGATGGTACGGCACAGCTCGGCCACCGCAAGATGGCTTTGCCGGGGGAAGCCGTCGACGCTGTCGTCGACGATCCCGTGCGTGGAGTTGATGAGGCCGCTGGCCACCATGGTGTCCAGAAGCAGCGCCTCGCGTTCGGGGGTGTGCAGCAGCTTGGCGTTGCCTGCGCGGGCGGCCATGGCCGCGGCAATGGCAGTGCAGCCCCAGTTGGAGCAGGCGGCGGTGACCAGCACGTCGCAGGTGGTGACGGCGCCGATGCCGCCGCCGCAGCCGCATTGGCAGGTATCGCCGTAAGGCACATGCGCCTTCACATGGTCCACCACCTTGCCCATGCCGATCTCATTGCCGCCGTCGCCGACCGCGACCACGGGGATGCCGCGGGCCAAAGCCTCGTCGAACAGGAAGTCCACCCGCGCCCGGCCCATGCCGTAGTCGATGCCCTTCATCGAGTGGTAGACGCCGTGTTCATTGCGCCCGACCCGCTCGGTCGAGAACAAGAGGTCGGGTTTCAGCTCGTCCAGCAGCTGCACGGCCTGCGCCTGCCCGGCTTCGTTTTCGGTGGCATAAGGCAGCATCACGATGGTGGCAAGGCTCTTGTCCGCGCGCGCAACCCCCGCCTGCTCCAGCGTCACCGGAAACAGTCCCGCCGCCTGGCAGGTGTTGCGGATCGCAGGCAGCAGCGTCTCCTCGCACAGCATCACGCAGGTGGCATTGCGCGCCAGCACCAGGGCCCGGGCTATCGCTGCCGCTCCGGAGGGGCCGTCGTTTTCGCCCAGGTCAGGCGTGATCCAGGCGCGCGACACCGAGCCAGTGGTCAGCACCACGGTGCCGCCTTCGGGCACCGCCATCAGCGCATCCGCCGCGGCGCCCACCAGCGAGCCGCCCTGCAGTTCGCGGGCGACCTCAAACAGATGCTCGACGCCGCGCTCGCCCATGTCGATGTTCACCAGCTGGTCCAGGCGGTTGTCGAGCCGGGTGATCAGGTCTTGGTTTGCCATATCAAGCCTCTCCGAACAGCAGGTTTTCAAACCACGCCGCATCGTCCAGATGCGCCGCGACCTCTTTAAGGGCAGACAACAGGCATTCCGCCACCGCCGCCGCGCCGCCTGCACGGGCGATCGCACCGGAAGTGGGCTTGAGGCGGATCGATACGCGGCCACCGGGCTGGCCATGGGTGTTGACCGTGACGATGCCCTTGTTGCGCAGCATCAGCATGCCGACAGCGGCAGTGACCTCAGCCGGGACCCGCGCGGCGGCGGTTTTGCCCGCCATTTCCAGCAGGGTCTCCATCGCATCCTCTTCGCCGATCTTCGGTCCCAGCGCCGAGCGGCTCACCCGCTCCGAGTCAAGCGCCGCCTCCAGCGCCGCCGCCAGGTCCTGGCCGTCCTGGGCCTCCTGGATCAGCAGATCGGGGGTGAAGCCCTGCAGACTGCGCATGGCGCCAACAGCTACCGGCGCCCGCGCCTCCATGCCCAGCTCGCTGGCCTTGGCCTGCACCGGCACCAGCGCCGCCGGATCGCCGCAGAGGATCCCGGCGCGGGGACCGGAGAGGCCTGCCTTGTCGGCATTGGTAATAGCCAGATCGGCGCCGAACGAGAGCGAGGCAGCGCCACCATGCAGAACGGGGCGGAACCGCGTGCCATAGGCCTCATCCAGTAGCACGGTGCAGCCTGCGCGTTTGGCCATGCGGACTGCGGCGGCGGTCAGTTCATCCTCCAGCACCGCCAGCTCCGAGGTCACGGTAGTGATCACCATCAGCTGCGGCAGATGCGCTGCTAGCAGGCGTTTCACCTCCGGAAGATCAAAGGCCTCGACAACCGGCACCCCGGCCAGTTTGGCCCCGCGGGTTACAGATGCGTGTGAACGGTCGCCTGCCGGAACCAGCGACAGCACAGGACGGTCCTGAGCATGTGCCAGCACTGTGGCCACGATGCCGGCGCTGGTTCGGTTGACCACCGCCGCCGCCTCATCACCGTCGCCGCCCATATGGGCAATGGCAGCCTGGCGCAGTTCCTCACCAAAGAGGCCCGGTCCGACCCATTCCTCGCAATTGACGCTCAGGTCCTCGGGTGAGGCCGGATAGAACCGCAGATTGCCGGTGCAGATGGCGATCTTTTCGATCCCCTCGCGTTCAACGAAGCCCGCCGCGACCCGGCCCGCCTGGACCAGCCGCCGCACCTCATCCGCCGAGCCCTGCAGCAGCCCCCCCCGGGCATAGCCCACGCCCGGGTCGATGGCATTGCCGAAACGGTCGGTGCTCATGCCTCCGCCTCGATATTGATGGTGACGCATTTGCGGTAGGTATAAGCCTCCAGCGCGCCCTCGATTGCGTATTCGCTGCCCATGCCCGATTGCTTGGTGCCGCCGTAGGACATGCCCGGGATCTGGCCGCCGCCCTGGTTCACCTGGACCCAACCCGCATCGATGGCGCGGGTCAGGCGGGTGATCCGGCTGACGTCATGGGTAAACAGGAAGGCCGCCAGCCCGTAATGGGTGTCATTGGCCATCGCGATGACTTCTTCTTCGGTCTCAAAGGGGATTGCAACCATGACAGGGCCGAAGACTTCTTCCCGCGCGATGCGCCAGGTATTATCGACACCGGTGATGATGGTCGGGTTGGGGCAGAAGCCCGCCGGATCCTCGGCCGGGGTCTCCCCGATCAGGAACTCAGCGCCCTGCGCCTCGGCTTCAGCCACAAAGCCGCGGATCTCACCATAGCGCTCTGCATTGACCACCGCGCCCATGTCCGCATCCGGGTCCAGCGCATCGCCTACTTTCAGGGCTGCGGATTTCTCCGCCACCTTCGGCATCAGCTCATCCCAGATGTCCTTATGCACGAACAGGCGCGAGCCGGCCGTGCAGCTCTGGCCCTGGCGGGCAAAACGCATGGCATTGGCCACCTGCTGGGCACAGCTGTCCAGCCGGCCTCCGGCGATGGCGTCAGGGAAGACGATGGTGGGGGATTTGCCGCCCAGCTCCAGCGTCAGGTTGGCGACGCGCTCCGCCGTCACCTTGCCGATCAGCTTGCCGACCTCGGACGAGCCGGTGAACGAGACCTTGTCGACCCCGGGATGCGCCACCAGCGCCGCCCCTGCCTCCTCGCCCAGGCCGGTGACAACGTTGAACACGCCCCGGGGGAACAGCCCGTCGGCCAGCTCGGCCAGCTTCAGGATCGCCAGCGGCGCATCCTCGGCCGGTTTCAGCACCAGGCAATTGCCGGTCGCCAGCGCCATCGAGATCTTCACCGCGCCCAGCTGCAGCGGCGAGTTCCAGGGGATGATCGAGCCTACGACGCCATGCGGTTCGCGGGTCGAGTAGCTCAGGATGCCTGGGCCCAGCGGCAGGGTCTCGCCCTTCTGCTCCACGGCCACACCGCCGTAGTACTTCAGCACGCCCGCAGCCCCCATCGCCTCGCCGCGCGACTGGGTCTTGATCGCGTTGCCGCTCTCGGCGGCTAGCACGCGGGCCACCTCCTCGGCGTTCTCCTCAAGCCGGCGGCCGAGTTCCGCGAGCAGCTTGCCCCGCTCGCTCGCAGCCAGGGAGCGCCACGCAGGCAGAGCGGCCCGAGCTGCGCCGACGGCCAAATCCACCTCGGCGGATGTGCCGCGCCCGACCTCGCAGATCTGCGTCCGGCGGGAGGGGTTCTCGATGACCAGCTTGCCGCCGTTCGCAGGCCAGTGCCAGGCCCCGTTGATATAGCTTCCGGCCAGCCCAGTCCCGGGCAGTTTCGGTTCTAGAAGAGTTGCCATCCCTGTTCTCCTTGGCGAGATCGGTATTCAGAAAAGTCTGGCGCGCCGCTCCGGGGGGAGCCGGAGCGACGCAGGGTCCGGATGAGAGCGGATCCGGACCAGAAAAGTCTCAGAGCTTGGCCTTAACCACGGTCCAGGCGTCGTCCAGCGCACCCTTGAACCGCTCAGTGGCAATCTCGATTTCGTCCTCACTAATGATCAGCGGCGGCATGAAGCTCATCCGGTCGCCGATGGCGCGCAGGTACAGCCCGCGATCATGGGCGAAGTTCTGCACCAACTCGCCGACTTTCCAGGACGGATCAAACGGTTCGCGCGCCTTGGCATCCTTCATCAGCTCAAAGCCGCAGAACAACCCAACGCCGCGCACCTCGGCCACTAGCGGATGATCCGCCATCGCGTGACACTTGGTCAGGAACTTCTCGCTCACCATGCGTACATGGCCGACCAGGTCGATCTCGTCGTAGATATCCAGCGCCTCGAGCGACACTGCCGCACCGACCGGATGGCCTGCATAGGTATAGCCATGGCCGAACACGCCGACCTCGTCGGAGTTCTTCATCATGTCCGCATACATATCGTCCTTGAACATCAGGGCTGAGACCGGGAAGAAGGCCGCCGACAGCGCCTTGGCGCAGGTCACCATGTCGGGCTTCATGCCCCAGGTCTCGGATCCCCACATGTTGCCGGTACGCCCGAAGCCGCAGACCACCTCGTCGGCCAACAGCTTAATGTCGTATTTGCGCAGGACTGCCTGCATTTGCTCCCAGTAGCCTTCCGGAGGCATCAGCGTACCTCCTCCCGAGATCGCCGGCTCGGCAAAAAAGGCGGCAATGGTTTCCGGGCCTTCCGACAAGATCAGCTCTTCGAGCTTGGCCGCCATGCGGGCCGAGAATTCCTGCTCACTTTCGCCTTCGATGTGGAAGCGGTAGTAGTTCGGCAGTTCGGTGTGCTTGAACTCCGGCAGCGGCAGGCCGAATTTGGCGTGCATATGCGGCTGGCCGGACAGCGACACGGTTGCAATGGTATTGCCGTGATAGCCGCGCACCCGGCCAACCACCTTGCGGCGGTTCGGCTCGCCCTTGGCGGTGTTGGTGTACCACAAAAGCTTGATCGCGGTGTCGTTCGCTTCCGAGCCCGAGCACTGAAACATCGCCCGGGTCATCCCATTGGGCGCCATTGCGGTTAGCCGCTCACCCAGCTCCGCCACCTTGGGATGCGAGCGGTTGTAGAAGGTAGGCGCAAATGGCAGCGTGTTCATCTGCCGCATGGCGGCGCCGGCCAAGCGCTCGTTGTGGTAGCCCAAGCTTACGCAGCCCAAGCCCGAGAAACCATCGATGATCTCGCGCCCTTCGCTGTCATAGATAAACACACCCTTGCCGTGGGTGATCATGGTCGGCCCATTCTCGGAATGCTGACGCAGGTTCGACTGCGGATGCACGTGGTGGGCTTTGTCCTGCTCGATCGAGCGTTTCGCGTCGGCGTTCATGTCTGGCTCCAATGGAATTCTTAGAGGCGATTTCACATTCATCTTGACTGAAGTTCAATCTCGAAGTTTTCTCACTTTCGTGAAATTGATTCAGGTTAAAACCTATGAAACCACTCCTCGACCTGCGCCATCTGCAGCTGATTCAGGCCGTTATTCAGACCGGGAGAATCACTGATGCGGCCAAGATGCTGGGTGTCACCCCTTCTGCTCTGTCCCACCGTCTTCGCGAAGCAGAGCGCCGCCTGGACGTGCCACTGTTCACACGGATGCATAAGAAACTCCGAAGAACTCCCGCCGCGGACTACATGGCAGTTGTAGCGGAACGCATTCTCTCCGACCTCAGTCGCGCCGAAGAGGACGTGCGCCGCATGAATGCCAACGTCCAGCATGTGGTGCGGCTGTCAGTGGAGGCCTACAGCAACTACCGCTGGTTGCCCGCGTTCATCAAGTTCCTGAAATCCCGCACCGAAGGCATCGACTTGCAGATCATGGCCGGAGCCAGCAGTGACCCGCTGAACGGAGTGCTAAACCGCCACATTGATATCGCGGTCATGTCAGGCACGGTCGCCCAGGCAGGCCTGCGCAGCCTGCCCCTGTTTGAAGACCCTCTGCTTTATATCATGTCCCCTGGCCATCGGCTCTCTGGCCGGGAGTATGTCGAAGGCACCGACATCGTCGGAGAACCCTTCATCACCTACACCAAAGTGCCGGAGCCCGACCGCGAGTTTGCCCGCCTGTTTCGTCCCACTGACAGTTACCCGAAATGGGCGGCAACGGTGGAACTTCCCGAAGCCATCGTCGAACTGGTCGCATCCGATCTTGGCACCAGTGTCCTGTCGAGCTGGGCTTTGCAATCAGCCCTCAACGAAGGCCGGATCGTTGGTGCGCGGGTGACACAGGACGGCATCTCGGTACCCTGGTGTGCTGCCATCCGGGCCGAGGATATGGAAGAAGGCGATCCGATCTATCAGGTTGCCCAGCTTCTCTCCGAGTGGTGCAGTCTGCCGGATGCAGGGTTCCATGTTGTATAACTGAAAAGGGCGGCTTTTGCCGCCCTTCCGATGCGCTGGTCAGTTCCGCACCCGTGTCATTGCCGGGTCATAAAGCGGGCGGGTGCTGGCAACCGCTTTGACCGCGCGGCCGTTCACCATCACCTCATAGCTGCTGTCCGTCAGATCTTTCAGGGTCATTCCCTCTTCCCTGGCCACATAGCCCAGGCCGACGGCGCCGCCTACAGTCCAGCCATAGGACGCCGAAGTCAGCCGCCCCACGATCTCCCCATCGCGCAGAATTGGCTCCTTGCCAAAGATCAGCTCCCCGGGGTCCTCCAGTTTGAAACTCAGCAGGCGGCTGGCAGTGCCCTCGGCACGCTTGGCTTTGATCGCCGCCTTGCCTGTGAACTCCGTTGCAAGGTCGCAAGCAAAGACCAGACCGCTTTCAACTGGGCTGTCATGCGGGCCGATGTCATGGCCCCAGTGGCGGAAGCCCTTCTCGATCCGGCAGCTGTCCACTGCCATGCCGCCGCAAAGCCGCGGGGCATTTTCGGCTGCTATGACGGCTTCAAAGACCGCTTGCGCAAACTCGGCCGGAACATGCAGCTCCCAGCCCAGCTCGCCCACATAGGTGATCCGCTGCGCCCGCACCGGACAATGGCCCAGATGCAGATTCTGGAAACTGCCGAACGGGAAAGCCTCATTCGACAGGTCCGCGCCGGTCAAACCTTGCAGGAACGCCCGCGCGCGCGGTCCCATGACGGCCAGGGTTGCCTCGGAGGCGGTCACATTGACCACACTGACGCCGGTGCCCTCCAGCTGGGTCTTCAGCCAGCTTTCGGTCTGCGGCTCGGCCCCCGCAGACGCCATCACCATGAACCGACTGTCCGAGAGCCGCGCAACGGTGACATCCGCCTCGATCCCGCCCTGTTCGTTGAACATGTGGTTATAGACCAGCGTGCCCGGTTCAACCGCCATATTGGCACCGCACAGGCGCTGCATCTGCGCCGCGGCTGCTGCGCCATCAACAATGAACCGGCCAAAGGTCAGGTCGATCATGCCGAGATCATTGCGCAAAGCCTCATGCTCGGCCTTCCAGTCGTCAAACCACGGCTCGCGCCCAAACCCGTCGGTCATCTCGCGGCCATAGTACAGCGGCCGCTCCCAGCCGTTGGCACTGCCGAACTGGGCGCCGGCCGCCTTCAGGTGGCCGTAGTAAGGCGTGCGCCGCAGACCGCGGGCCTCAGTCTTGCGCAGATAGGGCCAGTGCATCGCATAGGCATGGCCCAGCGTTTCCGCCGCCTTGGTTGCCGTATAGCTGCGCGCATTCAGCGCCGGCACAATCCGCCGGGAGTCCACGTCGGTCAGGTCCATGGTCATATGCCCGGCCATGATCCATTCCGCCAGCGCCTTGCCCGCGCCCGGCCCGTTCTGGATACCCGTCGAGTTGAACCCCGCCGCCACCCACAGGTCTTTCACATCGGTGATCGGCCCCAGATAGTGCTTGGCGTCCGGGGTAAAGCATTCCGGCCCGTTGAAGAACTTGCGGATGCCCGACTCCGCCAGCGCCGGAACCCGCTCCATCGCCGCTTCTAGCACCGGATAGAGATGCTCCTCGTCGCAAGGCAGTTCGTCGAACTCAAAGCTCTCCGGCAAGCCGCCCTCCGGCAGCCAGGGCGTGGCGTTCGGCTCGGAACAGCCGATCAGCAGCTTGCCTGCGTCCTCCTTGTAGTAGGCGTATTCATCCATCACCCGCAACACCGGCAGATCGCCGGTGACGCCTTCGATAGGATCGGTCACCACATAGTAGTGGTTGGTGTAGTGCAGCGGCACCTGGACGCCGTGAGACAGTCCGAACTCGCGCGCCCACATGCCGGTCGCATTGACCACATGCTCTGCCCGCACCAGCCCTTCAGCGGTTTCCACGCCAATGGCACGGCCGCCCTCGATCACCACACGCTCGACCTTAGTGTCCTCAAAGATCTGCGCGCCATTCGTCCGCGCGCCTTTGGCCAGCGCCATGGTGGTGTCGATCGGGTTGGTATAGCCGTCTCCCGGGAACCAGAATGCGCCCCTGGCGTCATGGGCGGAGAGCAGCGGCCAGCGCTCCAGCGCCTCGCCCACGCTGATCTCTTTCGCCCGGATGCCGCAGCCGTGGGCGTAATCCACTTTGCGCCGCAACTCCTCCATCCGTGCATCGGTCAGCGCCAGAGTCATTGAGCCG
Source organism: Leisingera aquimarina DSM 24565 (assembly GCF_000473165.1). Taxonomy (GTDB): domain Bacteria; phylum Pseudomonadota; class Alphaproteobacteria; order Rhodobacterales; family Rhodobacteraceae; genus Leisingera; species Leisingera aquimarina. The sequence goes on from NZ_KI421504.1 coordinate 253,177, forward strand.
TTGCGCTTGAAGCCAGTGTTCTGGCCGGTTTCGTCTTCCAAGGCCTCCATCAGGTCGAGGCCGTATTTGGCCAGCGCCGTCATTACCGGCACGCCCTGGGTTTCCGACACCAGACCGGCGGCGTGCCAGGTTGTTCCGCTCGTCAGTTTCTTGCGCTCAAACAGCGCAACTGCCCCACCCGCTTTTGCTAGGTGGTAGGCCGTTGCACATCCGGCGATACCGCCGCCGATGATGGCGACCTGAACGTCCTGAGGAAGAGTCTTTGCCATGTCCTTAGCCCCGCAGCCGGTCGTTTTCGGGATCATAGAACGGCACCGTGGCAACGGTGGCCTTGACCGGCTGGCCCAGCACTTCGATGTCAAAGACATCGCCCGACTGCGCCTCAACGGTCAGATATCCCAGCGCGATGCGCTTGCCGATGCGGAAGCCGGTACCGCCGGAGCTGACATAGCCCACCGGCGTGCCATCGCGGCAGATCGGGTCCGAGGACAGCGCATCCGCGCCATGGCCTTCCAGTACAAAGGCGGTGAAGTGGTAGTCCTTCGCCTGCTCTGCCTGCGCCATGAAGGCATCGCGGCCAACAAAGCTGTCTTTCTTCTTGCTCACAAACCGGTCAAGGCCCGCATCAAAGGCCGTGTATTCGATGCCAAAATCCGAACCCCAGCCGTGATAACCTTTCTCGATACGCATGGCGTTCAGGGCATAAGAGCCGAACTCCACTATGCCCTTGTCCGCGCCCTGCTCCATGATGGCGCTGTAGACAGCAACCAGATCGGTTGAGCGCATGTGCAGCTCCCAGCCCAGCTCGCCCACATAAGAGACCCGCAGCGCAATCACTGTTGCACCGGCGATGGTGATCTCGCGCACGGACATCCAAGGTGCAGCTTCTTTCGACAGATCGCCCTGAGTCAGCGGCTGCAGCACGGCGCGGGATTTCGACCCCATCACCATCAGCGCCGCATCAAACTCCGAGCCGCGCGTGAGGCTTACGCCCTCTTCCGGCAGGAATTGCGACATCCAGTCGTGGTCGCGCTGATCCGCCAGGGTCGGGCCGCACAGCAGGTATTTGTTCTCCGCCAGCCGGACGATGGTGGCCTCGGACCAGACCTTGCCCTTGGGCGTCAGCATGTAACTGAGCTTGACCCGCCCCACCGCGGGCATCGCACCGCAGAACACATGGTTCAGGAACTCGGTTGCCTTGGGGCCTTCGACCTCGTAGCGGGTAAAGCCGCCGTGATCCATCACGCCCACATTGTCGCGCACGCCCTCGCATTCGGCTTTCACCGCATCATGCCAGGCTTCGTGATGGAAGCTCAGCTCGCCATCGTCCTTGACCGCATCGGTTTCAAACCAGAACGCCCGCTCCCAGCCGGCCACCTGGCCGAACACCGCACCCTTCTCTTTCAGCGTGTCATAGAGCGGGGTCACCTGCACCGGACGCCCCGATTTCCACAGGCGGTGCGGATAGGGGATCGCATATTGGTTCTCATAAAGCTCGCTGGAGCGTTTCACCGTGTAGTCAAAGGTTGCCCATTCCTCGCCGAAGCGGCGCGGATCCCAGAACGACATATCCCATTCGGTCTCACCTTCGGTGATCCATTCGGTCAGCGTCTTTGCCGCCGCCGCCGAATGGGTGATCCCCACCGGGAAGCAGCAGGCATGGTAGAAGTTCGGCAGGCCGAACGCCGGGCCGCACAACGGCGCGCCATCGGGGCTGTAGGGGATCGGCCCGTTCACAAAGCGGCTGACCCCGGCCTCGCCCAGGAGCGGCACATGCTCCAACGCTGCCTCCAGAATCTCGGCAATGTCATCGACGCTGTCGGGATAGAGCTGGTTGGCAAAGCAGTCCGGCATCCCGTCCAGCCAGGCCGGGCGGCCTTCGTGGCCGTAGGAGCCCAGCAAGAACCCGTTCCGCTCGCGGCGCAGATAGTACATGATGTCCGGATCGCGGACGAGCGGGAAGTTCTCGGGATTTGCTTCCAGCTCGGGCAGGCTGTCGGTGACCAGATACTGGTGCTCCAGCGTCACGACGGGCAGCTTTTGTCCGATCATCTCACCCACCACACGGCCATAGTAGCCGCCGGCGTTGATCACGATGTCACAGAGCACATTGCCCTTGTCGGTCACAACTTCCCATTCGCCCGAGGGGCGGCGGCTGATGCCGGTGACCTGAGTGAAACGGGCAATTTCCGCTCCCAGATCACGCGATCCTTTGGCCAGCGCCTGGGTCAGCTGCGAGGGGTCCACGTCCCCCTCATAGGGGTCATAGATGCCGCCGATGATGCTGTCGCCTGAGCTGAAATAGGGATGCATGTCGTCCATTTCGGAGGGCGTCAGCATCGCCATGTCATAGCCCAGGCCCTTGGAAATCCCCGCCAGGTGCTGGAACAAGTCCATCCGCTCTTGCGTATGCGCGGGCCAGAAGGCGCCAGTGTGGCGGTAGGTGATCGGGTAATCCACCTCCTCCGCCAGGTCCTTGTAGAGGCGCCAGGCATAGTTGCCCGCCCGCATGCCGCCCCAGCTGTTGGCATAGGTCGGGATATTGCCCGCCGCATGCCAGGTCGAGCCCGAGGTCAGCTCGTTCTTCTCGATCAAGAGCGTATCGGTCACGCCCGCCTTGGCCAGGTGGTAAAGGGTCGAGACGCCAACGGCGCCGCCGCCGATGATCACAACTTTGGCATGAGTTTTCATGGTCTTATACTTTCAGAATCTCGGGCAGGTGAATGGGAAGGCGAGCGCGGATCGCGGCCTCGGCCGCCGCAGGCAGATGGTCCGGTGCGGGCATGGCTTCGATTTCGGCAACCCGGGCAATGGCCCGATCCCAGACCGTGAGGCCACCGCATTCCAGCCAGTCGCTGACGCTTTGGCGGTCTCCGAGGGAGGGGTACACATACTCCTTGGTCATCAGATCCAGCGTCTGCGCGGTTCCCAGGTAATGGCCCTCGCCGGTCACCACCTGCTCCATCATTTCGAGGTCAATGGCGCTGTCGAACATCTCCACCCCGCGCACCGAGCGCAGGATGGCGCCGCACATGTCGTTGTCGATCACCAGCGCTTCCTTACTGGCCGCCATGATCGAGCCCAGCATGCCCACCGACAGGTTGATCATGTCGGCCCCGCCCTGGGCCGCCAGCGCTATGGTATAGCCTTTCTCGTAGCCCGATTGCGCATCCGCGGTCTTGGCGTCAGTCATACCCGCCGAAACGGTGGACGGCAGGCCCAGGTTCAAAAGCAGCTGCGCCGCGGCCCCATTGGCCACCGCCGCCTCGCCCGAGCCGCCGGTCATCGCGCCGGTGCGCAGGTCAGAGATGAAGGGCAGGAAGGCCAGAATGCAGGGGAAGCCCGGCTGCATCATGTTGACCAGCACTAGGCCGGCCAGCGATTCCGCCAGGCCCTGCGCCAAAGCACCCGCCAGCGCCGCCGGGCTGGTGGCACCCGCTTGCGCCGCCGAACAGATCTGCAGAGGCATTCCCAGCCGCACGCATTCCCGCATCACGCCGCAGGCTTCCTCAGCCAGGGTCAGCGGCGGCACGACATGGCAGATCGAGGCAAAGCAGAACGGCTGTGCCCGAAACGCGCCCTCCCCGCCAAGCGCCTCGTCGAACATTCCGATCACCGGCGCCACATTGTCCGGCTCAAAGAAGCTGGTGCCGATCGGCTTCGAGGTCGCCTTCATCGCCGCAAATGCGGTGTTGATGTCCAGCGTCAGCGGATCCTCAAGATCGCGGGCCACAACCGGGCGCAGGCTGTAATGGATGCTGTCGCAGGCATCGACAATGCGCATCAGCCCGTACAGATCCTGCAGCGTGGATTCACGAAAGGTCTGGGTGTCTGCATCCAGCACCTGCACAGCCGCACCACCGGTGCCGATATGCACCCGGCCGCCTCCGACTTCGATTCCCCGGTCGCGTTTGAAACCCGGCAGTTCGACCCGCTTGCAGGCCTTGGCAATCATGTCCTCGACCAGCGCCCGCGGGAAGGTGATCCGCCCGTCCGCCCGCGCGACAGCCCCGTTTTCCAAGGCGAGTTCGCGAATATCTTCAGGGGCTTGCGACACACCGATCCGGTCCAGAATCTCAAAAGCCGTGTCGGTGATATACGCAAGCTTGCTGTCATCCAGCGGCATAAAGCGGCCGCCCGCAGGCGGTTGGGTCAGCTGTGGCGCAGAGGGGTTGGCTCCCCGTTTAGATCGTGTTCGCCGCATTTGCGCATCCTCATTGGTGTTTGTCTTGGCGGTATCTTAAAAACACCAAAAGATTAGCTCAATTCCATTATTTACACACTTTGATGAAGGACATTCACTCAAAGATCTTTAATAAGCGCCTCAGCCGCAATGTCCTGCGGCTGAGGAAAGCAAGAGGCATCAGCCCCGCGCCGCCGCGCGGTCCGCCAGCACCCGGTCCAGCCAGGCCGGGTCCATTTCCGGGACCGACGACAGCAGCAGGTCGGTGTAAGGCGCGTGCGGCGGCGAGAAGATCGCCTCTTTGGCACCCTGCTCCACAACCCGGCCCTGCTGCATCACCCCAACCTCATCTGCGATTGCGCGCACGGTCGAGATGTCATGGGTGATGAACATATAGGCCAGATCATGCTCCTTCTGCAGTTTGCCCAGCAGCCGCAGAATGCCTTCCGCCACCAGCTGGTCCAGTGCCGAGGTCACCTCGTCGCAAATCACCAGCTTGGGCGAGGCCGCCAGCGCCCGGGCAATGCCGATCCGCTGCTTCTGCCCGCCTGATAGCTCGGACGGCAGCCGGTTCATGTACTGATCCGGCTCCAGCTCGATATCGGCAAGCAGGGCGCGGATTTCCTCGGTCAGCTGCTTGCCCTTCAGCCTGCGGTAATAGGTCATCGGGCGGCCGATAATATCCTTGATCTGCTGCTTGGGATTCAGCGCAATATCAGCCATCTGATAGATCATCTGCACCGCCTGCAGCTCCTGCTTGCTGCGTTTGCGGAAATCCAGCGACAGCGGCGCACCGTTCAGCGGGATCTCTCCCTGCACAGGCGGCAACAACCCCATCACACTGCGCGCAGTGGTCGATTTACCCGAACCGCTCTCCCCAACAACGGCAACGGTGCGGTCGGCATGGAAATCAATCGACACGCTGTTCAAAACAGGTTGCGCCATGCCGGGATACTGTGCGGTCACATCCCGAAGCGACACCACCGGCATCTGGCCCTCAGCCACCGGCGCCTTCTCTGCCGCCTTGAACGACCGCACCGCCCAAAGCGACTTGGTGTAATCCTCTTTGGGGGCGTTCAGCATCGTCGCGGTATCCGCAGCCTCGATCTCCTCGCCATAGCGCAGCACCATGATACGGTCCGCCATCTGCGCCACAACTGCTAGGTCGTGGGTGATGTAGATCGCCGAAGTACCCAAATCCTCCACGATATTGCGGATGGCCGACAGAACCTCAATCTGAGTAGTCACATCCAGCGCCGTGGTCGGCTCGTCAAAGATTATCAGGTCCGGTCGGCAGGCCATCGCCATCGCCGTCATCGCCCGCTGCAGCTGCCCGCCGGACACCTGGTGCGGATAGCGGAAGCCGATTTCCTCGGGGTTGGGCAGCTGCAGTTGGCGGTAGAGATCAACTGCGTCCTTCTGCGCCTCCTCGCGCTGCATCAGCCCGCGCCGCACCGGAAACTCGGTGTGCTGGTTGATCAGCTTGAACGCAGGGTTAAAGCTGGCCGCAGCCGATTGCGCCACATAGGCGATCCTGGTCGAGCGCAGGTCGCGGCAGGTCTCGCGGGTGGCGCCGGTCAGCTCGATCCCGTCGAAATGCACGGTGCCACCGGAAAACCGGCAGCCGTCGCGCACATGCCCCATGGCGCCCAGCCCGATAGTGGATTTGCCGGCACCGCTTTCACCGATCAGCCCCAGCACCTCACCCTTGCCTAGGGTCAGGTCGACGCCTTTCACAATCGGCTTCCAGCGGTCCTCGGACAGGCCTTCGATCTGCAGGTTCTGCATCGTCAGCAGCGGGGTTTGTTTGTCGTTCATTTTATGCCCCTCAGGTTTTCAGGCCGCTGGCCTTGTGCAGCATCCAGTCGACGATGAAGTTCACCGCAACCGTCAGCAGTCCAATGGCGGCCGCCGGGATCAGCGGTGTCAGGTCGCCAAAGGTAATCAGCGAAGCGTTCTCGCGCACCATCGAGCCCCAGTCGGCGGCCGGCGGCTGAATGCCCAGCCCCAGGAACGACAGGCCCGAGATCGTCAGGAAGACAAAGCAGAACCGCAGTCCGAACTCCGCCACCAGCGGCGGCGCCGCAATGGACAGGATTTCCTTGCGCATGATCCACCACAGGCCTTCGCCCCGGACCTGCGCCGCCTCGACGTAGTCCATCACCACAATCCCCATCGCAACCGCGCGGGCAATCCGGTAGACAAAGGTGGCATAGATCAGCGCGATCACGCCAATGAGGCTGGTCACCGAGGCGCCGAAGATCGTCAGCAGCAGCAGCGCGAAGATCAGCGTCGGGATCGAGATCACCACATCCACCGCCCGCGACAGCACCTGGTCGACCCAGGCCTGCAGCACCGCCGCAAAGAAGCCCGCGGCACTGCCCACGGCAAAGGCGATCATCGTGGTCACCAGCGCGATTCCGATGGTGTTGCGAGCGCCATAGATCATCCGCGTCGCCATGTCCCGGCCCAGGCTGTCGGTGCCCAGCCAGTTCACGGCAGACCAAAACTCGTATTCGTAACCCACCACTTCGCTTTCGCCAAAGGGTGCCAGCACCGGCGCGAACACCGCCACGAAGATATAGAAGAGCACAACAGCGCAGCCGAACTTGGCAGTCAGAGGCACCTTGCGCAGCTCATGAAGTATCGCGTTCATGGTTATTTCCTGTGCAGCAGGCGCGGGTTGGACGCGATCGAGATCAGATCCGAAGCCAGGTTGAAGAGGATATAGGTCGCCGCGAACAGCAGGCAGGCGGTCTGCATGATCGTGAAGTCCCGCTTGGCCACGCTATCTACCAGCAGCTGCCCCATGCCCGGATAGACAAAGACCACCTCAACGATCACCACGCCGACGATCAGTATGCCAAGTTGATGGCAATCACCGTGACAATCGGCGCAATCGCGTTTGGCAGCGCATGAATGACGATCAGCCGCCGCTGGCTCGCCCCCTTCAGTTGCGCCATTTCGATAAAGGGCAGCGCCAGCAAGTTGATCAGCGAGGCCCGCGTCATCCGCATCATATGCGCCGTCACGATCAGAGTCAGCATCAGCGCCGGCAGGAAAGTGCGGTAAATTCGGTCACCCAGGCTGGCGTCTTCGGACAGGTTGGCAATCGACGGGAACAGGCCCAGCTCAACCGCAAACAGCCACACCAGGATGTAGCCGACAAAGAACTCCGGCACCGAAATCGCCGTCAGTGTTGCCACGTTGATCGACCTGTCCACAAAGGAATCGCGGTAAAGCGCAGCAATCACCCCCAGCAGAACTGCCAACGGCACCGAGATGAAGGCGGCAAAGCCTGCTAGGAAGAAGGTGTTGTACATCCGCTCGCTGATCAGGTCCTTGATCGGGATCCCCGAAATCAGCGAATTTCCCAGATCGCCCTGCAAAAACCCGCCAAGCCAGCTGAGATAGCGGGTATGTGCAGGCTGATCCAATCCCAGCTCGCGGCGGAATGCAGCCAGGTTTTCTGGCGTTGCGGACTGTCCCAGCACCTGCTGGGCCACGTCACCCTGAGCCTCCCCCAATGAAGTGGTCCGCCCCTATGATTAGGAAAGCGGAGGGCCATAGATGGCGATTAAGAGACCCAAGCCTGAAGAGATTGTCGTGAAGTTACGGCAGGTTGAAGTGCTGATGGGGCAAGGCATGCCCCGAATAGACGCCATTCGGCAGATCAGTGTGACGGAACAAACCTATTGCCGTTGGAAGAAGAAGTACGGCGGAATGGGCACAGAACAACTCAAGGAACTGAAGCGGCTCCAGAAGGAGAACGAGCGCCTTCGCCGTGCCGTTTCAGATCTTACACTCGACAAACTGATCCTGTCAGAGGCCGCAAAGGGAAACTTCTGAGCCCCTCGCGCCGCCGTGCCTGCATCGATCATGTGCGTAGCCAAATCAAGATTTCCGAACGCCGTGTATGCCGCGTCCTGGGCCAGCACCGATCCACGCAGCGCCGGTTGCCACTTGGGCGTGCTGACGAAGACCGCCTGGTCGAGGACATGATCGAGCTGACACGTCAGTATGGTCGATATGGCTACCGTCGGATTGCCGCTCTGCTGCGAGACGCAGGCTGGCAGGTGAACGACAAGCGCGTCGAACGTCTATGGCGGCGAGAGGGGCTAAAGGTTCCCATGAAACAGCCCAAGAAAGGGCGGCTCTGGCTCAACAATGGTTCGTGTGTTCGGCTGCGGCCAGAGTATCGCAATCACGTCTGGTCGTACGACTTCGTGCATCATCGAACAGACGATGGNCGAGCGTTCAGGACATTGAATATTCTGGACGAACACAGTCGGGAATGTTTGGCGACCCGGGTGAGGCGGCAGCTGAACTCGACCGAGGTCATTGATGTTCTGACCGACCTGTTCATTCTTCGGGGCGTGCCTGCTTACATCAGGTCTGACAACGGCCCCGAATTCATAGCTGAGGCCGTCAGAGGCTGGATCAAAGCAGTTGGGGCTAAGACCGCATTCATCGAACCCGGGTCACCGTGGGAGAACGGATATTGCGAAAGCTTCAACGGGCGCATGCGCGACGAGCTGCTGAACGGTGAGGTCTTTTACTCGCTGCGGGAAGCCCAGATCATCATCGAAAGTTGGAGAAAACACTACAACACCAGACGACCACACAGTGCTCTGGGCTACCGCCCACCGGCTCCAGAGGCCATTGTTCCGGTAGACCAAAGGCCAACCATGCACTAACTTTCAACTTGGACCACTCAAGCGGGGCCGCTCACAGTGACAGACAGGTGGCCAGTCCTTCCGGGAAACGCCAAATTGCCCTGAAACACCGGCTTGTTTTGCCCAAACGGTCAGTTCACTTCTAAAGCAAACATGCGTCGAGTTCTTACTGCCTTGAAGGTCGGGTATTGCAAGACGTAGCTATCAGTTTTGCTGTTGCGGCGAACTTTCGGTTTCCCCCCGTCCGCCAGGAACCCGTGCAGTCGCAGCGGAAACCAAGCAGGTGCAGCGAACGGCAGCAAGGTCCGGATTCCGTGGAAAAACACCCGTTCGCGGGCGCAGAATATGGGCGCCGGAAAAGAGCGTGAGCGCCTTTCTTATCAGGCTTTCTTCGGTTGCTGCGGTGCGGGAATGACCTTGGCCAGTTTGCGGAGGTTTTGGGCGGTGGCGGCGAGGAGGAATTCGTCGTTTGCGCCGCATGGGCCGCGTAATCGGAGCCGACTGAGTCCAAGGATACGCTTGAGGTGGGCGAAGAGCATCTCGACCTTCTTGCGCAGCTTCATTGAGATGATGTATTGGTCGGTCTTCGCCCCTCTCGTGCATGTAAACATGCACTGCCGGGCAGTGGATGTCGCGAGCGACTTGCCGCGCGTCTTCATGCTCCTCTCGGGTGATCGACCGGAAGTCCATGTTAGGGCAGCAACGAGACTTCGAAGGGCAGGCCTGGCACGTGTGCTTTAGGCACCGGTATTTCGCGACGCCCTTTCTGGTCGGCCCTCGGTTCGGATCGGAATAGTTCCGGCGGAATTGCTTCAGTTCGTGGCCTTCCGGGCAGATGTATTGATTGTTCCCGGCATCCCACTCGAAGTCCGCGCGGGTCCAGGTTCCGTCGCTGCGCCCCGACTTGTCGAAGACGGGGATGTGCGGGGCGATCTTGCGGTCGACCAACCAGCCAAGCATCGGCGCGGTGCCATAGGCGAACAGAAGGGGTGGCAGGTAACGGAAGTTTTCACCGATCACGCGCTCAGCGGCAACAATGCCCTGCGCCCGGGATACCAGCGCCTGATCCAGGCAGCCGAACGCGGCGATATCGACGTTATTGCCGCCGAAAGCCAGAACCGGCTCTCGCGGGACATGGCGGATTCCGCAACCCTGCTGAAGCGCATGAGCTTCTTCGCTGTCAAGATTCACACGGCTTCGGAGAATGAGCTGGATGACATGAAGGTCGGGGTCGGCGGGCTGGTGTCCGCCATGTTCCTCAAGGACCTGGCCCAGAAGACACGGCGCGGGCTGGAGGGGCGCATCGCCAAGGGCAAATCCGCGGGCGGCATTTGCTACGGCTACCGGGTGAAGCGGGAGATCCTGCCCGACGGCACGGTCAGCACCGGCGACCGGGAGATCGAACCGGAGGAGGCTGCCGTCATCAAACGGATCTTCGGGGATTACGCAGACGGTCTTTCCGCTCGCTCAATCGCAGCCGCGCTGAACGCCGAAGCAGTGCCTGCCCCCCAGAGCGGCAAGGGCACCGGCACCTGGAACCCCTCGACGATTTCCGGGAACATCAAACGCGGCACCGGCATCCTGAACAATGAGCTCTACATCGGGCGCCTGGTCTGGAACCGGCTGACCTACGGCACCAACCCCGACAGCGGGAAACGGCTGTCCCGCCTCAATCCGCCGGAAGACTGGATCACGGAGGATGTCCCCGGCCTTCGCATTCTGGATGATCAGCTCTGGCAGGCGGTGAAGACGCGTCAGGGGGAAGTTCGGCAGGCGATGAACCCGGCGGGTGTTCTGACGGAACGGCCGAAGCTGGAACGTGCGCGCCGCCCCACCTACCTGCTGTCAGGCCTCCTGCGCTGCGCCTGCTGCGGCGCCAGCTACACGCTGATCAACAAGACGCGCTATGGCTGCGCTGGTGCCCGCAACAAGGGCGCTGCGGTCTGCACCAACCGCGCCACCATTGGCCGGGCAGAAGTGGAAGAGCGGGTGCTTTCCGGGCTGAAGCAGCGCCTGCTGGCACCGGACCTGCTGGCGCAGTTCGCGGAGGAATACCGCAAGGCGTTCAACGACGCCGCCGTGGGGGCCTGCCAGGACCGGCAGAAGGCCGAACGCTCCCTCAAGAAGGTGGAGAGCCGGATCGCCAACATCCTGACAGCCATCGAGGACGGCATGTACACCGCCTCGATGAAGGACAAGATGTCTGAGCTGGAGAGGGAGAAGGCCCGCCTGGAGGCGGTCATCGCGGACAACCCGGAACTCCCTGCCCTGCGGCTGCACCCGAGCCTGTCGGCGCGGTACCGGGAGCTGATCGAGGATCTTGCTGGCGCTTTGAATGCACCGGAAGTGCGTCGGGAGGCGACGGCGTCGCTGCGGGCTCTGATTTCAGAGGTGCGGATGGTTCCGGACGGTGCTGCGCCGGGCGGCCATCAGCTTGAACTTGTTGGGGAATTGGCCGGTCTGATGGCTTTGGGGAACCCTGAATCGAGAAAGCCCCCGCTTTTTGCGGAGACTTGGTCGGAAACGTTGGTTGCGGGAGCAGGATTTGAACCTGCGACCTTCAGGTTATGAGCCTGACGAGCTACCTGGCTGCTCCATCCCGCGTCAGGGTTTATTTGAGATCGTATTGAGAGATATTGGATTTTACTAGGTTTGGCGGTGACCTACTCTCCCAGGGCTTGAGCCCAAGTACCATCGGCGCTGCAGTGCTTAACTTCCGGGTTCGGGAAGGGACCGGGTGTTTCACTTGCGCTTTTGCCACCAAACCGAGAAAAATCCAACTCCGGCGCTGTTGCGAAGCAATGGCGCCGGTCACAATCAACGTGTCCAAGTGTTAGTATTAAGGGATGTTTGCTTGTTTGGTGTTTTCCGTAACACTGTCTGTTACTGGATCAAATCAAGCCTATCGGGCGATTAGTACCGGTCAACTGAATGCATTGCTGCACTTACATCTCCGGCCTATCGGCGTGGTGGTCTTCCACGGCCCTCAGGGATACCTTGTTTTGAGGGGGGCTTCCCGCTTAGATGCCTTCAGCGGTTATCCTGTCCGAACATAGCTACCCTGCACTGCTGCTGGCGCAACAACAGGTCCACCAGTGGTTCGTTCACCCCGGTCCTCTCGTACTAGGGGCAACTCCTCTCAAGTATCCTACACCCACGGCAGATAGGGACCGAACTGTCTCACGACGTTCTAAACCCAGCTCACGTACCTCTTTAAACGGCGAACAGCCGTACCCTTGGGACCTGCTCCAGCCCCAGGATGAGATGAGCCGACATCGAGGTGCCAAACACTGCCGTCGATATGGACTCTTGGGCAGTATCAGCCTGTTATCCCCGGCGTACCTTTTATCCGTTGAGCGATGGCCCTTCCACTCGGGACCACCGGATCACTATGGCCGACTTTCGTCTCTGCTCGACTTGTCAGTCTCGCAGTCAGGCTGGCTTCTGCCATTGCACTCAACGAGCGATTTCCGACCGCTCTGAGCCAACCTTCGCGCGCCTCCGTTACTCTTTAGGAGGCGACCGCCCCAGTCAAACTACCCGCCACGCAGGGTCCCGGATCCGGATAACGGACCGCGGTTAGACATCAAGAGTGCGAAGGGTGGTATCTCAAGGGAGGCTCCACCGCGACTTGCGTCACGGTTTCGATGCCTACCACCTATCCTGCACATCACAATCCTGATGCCAGTGCGAAGCTGTAGTAAAGGTGCACGGGGTCTTTCCGTCTAACCGCGGGAAGCCTGCATCTTGACAGGCAATTCAATTTCGCTGAGTCGATGTTGGAGACAGCGGGGAAGTCGTTACGCCATTCGTGCAGGTCGGAACTTACCCGACAAGGAATTTCGCTACCTTAGGACCGTTATAGTTACGGCCGCCGTTTACCTGGGCTTCAATTCGGAGCTCTCACCCCTCCTTTTAACCTTCAGGCACCGGGCAGGCGTCAGACCCTATACGTCGCCTTACGGCTTCGCAGAGCCCTGTGTTTTTAATAAACAGTCGCCACCCCCTGGTTTGTGCCCCCGGATTCCACTTGCGTAGGACCCGGGCCTCCTTCTCGCGAACTTACGGAGGTATTTTGCCGAGTTCCTTCAACATCGTTCTCTCAAGCGCCTTGGTATTCTCTACCAGTCCACCTGTGTCGGTTTAGGGTACGGTCTGATGGAGGGCTATTTCCAGGGACTGATCAGCAGCCCATTCAATCCGATAAGGATGAACTACCTTCACAATCCGTCACATCCTCCTGGCCCACGAATATTAACGTGGTTCCCATCGCCTACGCCTTTCGGCCTCGGCTTAGGGGCCGGCTTACCCTGCTCAGATTAGCTTTAAGCAGGAACCCTTGGACTTTCGGCGAGAGTGTCTCTCACACTCTTTGTCGCTACTCATGTCATCATTCTCACTAGTGATCTCTCCACCGGATGGCTCACGCCCCGGCTTCATCGAAAGCTCCTTGCGTCCAATTCTTCCCGGAGGAAGATAAGGACGCATGGAACTATGTCACACTACGCTCTGCTACCATGCACTATGTGCATCCTCGGCTTCGGCTCATGGCTTGAGCCCCGTTACATCTTCGCCGCAAGACATCTTGATTAGACCAGTGAGCTGTTACGCTATCTTTAAAGGATGGCTGCTTCTAAGCCAACCTCCTGGTTGTTTTGGACGTCTCACCTGCTTTCCCACTTAGCCATGAATTGGGGGCCTTAGCCGGAGGTCAGGGTTGTTTCCCTCTCCACGACGGACGTTAGCATCCGCCGTGTGTCTGCCATCCAGTACTCCCGGGTATTCGGAGTTTGGTTAGGATCAGTAAGCCTGTGGGGCCCCATTACCCATCCAGTGCTCTACCCCCCGGGGTATTCGGATGACGCTCTACCTAAATAGATTTCGCAGAGAACCAGCTATCTCCGAGTTTGATTGGCCTTTCACCCCTAGGCACAGCTCATCCCGATCCTTTTCAACGGATGTGGGTTCGGTCCTCCAGTGCGTGTTACCGCACCTTCAACCTGGCCATGCCTAGATCACTCGGTTTCGGGTCTGATCCCACGAACTCATGCGCCCTATTAAGACTCGCTTTCGCTGCGCCTACACCTAACGGTTTAAGCTTGCTCGTGAGACCAAGTCGATGACCCATTATACAAAAGGTACGCTGTCAGCCCTCAAGGGGCCTCCAACTGATTGTAGGCGTTCGGTTTCAGGTACTGTTTCACTCCCCTCGCCGGGGTGCTTTTCACCTTTCCCTCACGGTACTGGTTCGCTATCGGTCAGTAAGGAGTACTTAGCCTTCGGAGGTGGTCCTCCGATCTTCGAACAGGATTTCACGTGTCCCGCCCTACTTAATACGTCCCTCAGAGCTTAGAATACGGGGCTGTCACCCGCTATGGCCATGTTTCCCAACATGTTCTTCTCACTCATCAGGCTCGGCTGGTCCGCGTTCGCTCGCCGCTACTAACGGAGTCTCTATTGATGTC
>NZ_KI421504.1:272500-1017500 GCF_000473165.1 Leisingera aquimarina DSM 24565
TTCTTGCGGACCTCTGCGGGCGTAATCTCATGGGGCATGGTCAGCTCGCGGCCCGTCGCTGCATTGTGGATGCACAGCGCATCCCCAGCCTGATAGATCCGGTCCAGGCAATAGGTCGCTCCCACACAGGGGCGGATCTCATCCTCGCGCCCCTCAATAATTTTCTTCACCACATGCGGATCAGCCATATGGGCGCGGGTCATGCCAACCATGTCCAAAAGCCCCGCGGCAACCGCATGGCGAGCAGTTGCCACATCCGGGATGCGGGCGGCGTGGAAGGTGGGCATGCCAGTCGCTTTCTTCACCTCCCCGGCAAAATCCAGATGCGGGGCTGATTTCATACCCTGTACCGGGATCACATCTGTCATCGCCGGATCTGTATGGATGCGGCCGCGGATTACATTGAGGAAGTCAACCATGCCGCTGCCCGCCAGGCGCCTGGATATCTCAAGGCCTTCTCCCGGTGTGATGCCACCCTTCTGTGCCTCGTCTGCCGTGTAGCGCAAGCCGACGATGAACTCCGCCCCGACCCGGTCCCGCACTGCCCTCAGCACCTCCATCGGGAATTTCATCCGGCTCTCCAGCGTCTGCCCGCCGTATATCCCGTCCAGATCATTGGTCAGCGGCGACCAGAATTGGTCCATCAAATGGCCGTAGACCTGCAGTTCGATCCCATCCATGCCGCCGTCCTTCATCCGCTCTGCGGCATCGGCGAAATCGCTGATGATCCGGGCGATATCCCAGTCCTCAGCCAGCTTGGGGAAGGCGCGGTGAGCCGGTTCGCGGTGCCTGGACGAGCTGACAGAAGGCAGCCAGTCACCTTTGTTCCAGCCGGTGCGGCGACCCAAGTGTGTTAGCTGGATCATCACCGCCGCACCGTGTTCATGCACCTGATCGGTCAAGTTGCGGATCCAGGGGACCACCTCATCCTTGTAGGCGAGGATATTGTTGAACACCGGCGGGCTGTCGCGGCTGACCGCGGCTGATCCGGCGGTCATTGTCAGCGCCACACCCGCCTTGGCGCGCTCCGCGTGATAAGCGGCATAGCGTTCCTTAGGCATGCCGTCTTCCGGGTAGGCCGGTTCATGGCTGGTGGTCATGATCCGGTTGCGCAGCGCCAGGTGTTTCAGCTGATAGGGCTGCAGCAGCGGGTCCTTGGACATGATGCGGGTCTCCTGGAACGATGTCTGGGCAAGCGCGGCATTTGCGAGTCGCCAGCCACTCTTGACACAAGAGTCAATTAAACAATCATACCTGTCAAGAAAAGTTGCGCCCGTCCTGCCCCGCTGTTATGGCTGTCGCATGGACACTCAGGACATTACCCGCACCCGGCTGGGTGACGAAGACTGGCTATCAGCCGCTTACGAAGTATTGACCGAGAGCGGCGTGGAAGCGGTAAAAGTGATGCCGCTGGCCAAGCGGCTTGGTGTGGCCCGCACCAGTTTCTACTGGCACTTTAAAGACCGCGAGGCACTGCTGGAGGCGATGATCCAGCGATGGGAGGAAAAGAACACCGGGAACCTGATCGCCCGGTCCGAGGCGTATGCCGAGAGTATTGCCGAAGCGTTGTTCAATCTGTTCGACTGCTGGATTGATGCCGACCTGTTCGACTCCCGGCTGGATCTGGCCATCCGAAATTGGGCGCGCAATGACCCTGGTTTACAGGCAAGGCTGGACTTAGCCGATACCCGGCGCGAACAGGCTTTGACGGAGATGTTCATCCGCTTTGGTTTCAGCGCCGGCGTCGCACTGATCCGCGCACGTGCGATGATTTACACCCAAATCGGCTATATCTCGATGCAAGTGAACGAAAGCACGGAGTACCGGATATCGCTCATGCCCGGCTGGGTCGAGGTTTTCACTGGCACGCCGCCATCAAAGCGGGATCTGGACCGTTTTCTGTCCCGCCACAGCTGACAAAGCTATCTGCCCGGAAAATAGCAGGCCGCCAGCCTCAAATACATCGGTGAAAATCCTAGAAGCCCAAACGCAAAGCGGGCGCGAAGCCATCAGCTCCGCGCCCGCCCTTAATTCATCTATACGCAGCCGGATTACTCAGCGGCGATCTGGCTCTCCACCTTTTCGACTCGGACAGCCGAGAACTTGAATTCGGGGATCTTGCCGTAGGGGTCGATTGCCGGGTTGGTCAGGATATTGGCGGCGGCCTCGACATAGGCAAAGGGCACAAACACCATGTCCTCGGCAATTGCCCGGTCGGCCCGCGCCATGATCTCGATCGAGCCGCGGCGGGTTGACAGACGCACCATCTCGCCCGGCTCTACGCCCATCGCCCGCAGGGTTTTGGGGTTGAGCGAGCAGTTCGCTTCCGGCTCGACCGCATCCAGCACCAATGACCGGCGGGTCATCGACCCGGTGTGCCAATGCTCCAGCTGGCGGCCGGTGGTCATGATCATCGGATATTCCGCATCCGGCGCCTCATCCGGCGGGATCACCGACGCCGGGGTAAAGCGGGCACGGCCTTCGGGGCGCGGGAAGCCGTCACCAAACACAATCGCCTGACCGGGATCAGTCTCGTGCAGCGACGGGTAGGTGATGGTCTCGGTTTCCAGACGCTCCCAGGTGATGTTGTTCAGGGACTTCATGTTCAGCTTCATCTCGTTAAAGACTTCGCTGACATCCTTGTAATCCCAAGGCAGGCCGATGCGCTGCGCCAGTTCCACGGTGACTTTCCAGTCCTCGCGCGCCTCGCCCGGAGGCGCCACGGCGGGGCGCACCCGCTGCACCTGCCGGTTGGTGTTGGACACGGTGCCGTTTTTTTCATAGAGCGCCGAGGCCGGCAGGATGATGTCGGCATAGTTCGCCGTCTCTGTGAGAAAGATATCCTGAACGATCATCAACTCCAGCTTGGCAAAGGCGTCGCGTGCGTGATCTGCATCCGGGTCGGACATCGCCGGGTTTTCGCCCTGGATGTACATGCCCTTGACGTTGCCGGCATAGGCCTGATCGACGATCTCGGTCACGGTGAGACCCTTCTCGTTCGAGAAGTCGCCGCCGCCCCAGACATCGGTAAAGCTTTTGCGCACATCATCCGAGGTAACGGTCTGATAATCCGGCAGGAACATCGGGATCAGGCCCGCGTCGGACGCACCCTGCACGTTGTTCTGGCCGCGCAGCGGGTGCAGGCCGGCGCCCGGCTTGCCGACGTTACCGGTCATCAGGGCCAGCGAGATCAGGCAGCGCGAGTTGTCGGTGCCGTGAATGTGCTGGGAGATACCCATGCCCCAGAAGATCAAACCGGCCTCTGCCTTGGCAAAGATCCGCGCCACACGGCGCAGCTGGTCCGGTTCGATGCCGCAGATTTCCGACATCTTCTCTGGCGTGAACTGCTTCAGGTGCTCTTTTTCAGCTTCCCAGTTCTCGGTCCAGCGGTGGATGTACTGGCTGTCATACAGTTCTTCCTCGACGATCACATGCATGATCGCGTTGAGCATCGACACATCCGCGCCGGGGCGGAACTGCAGCATCTCGGTCGCAAAGCGACGCATGCCCACGCCGCGCGGATCCATCACGATCAGCTTGCCGCCGCGTTTGGTGAACTGCTTGAAGTAGGTCGCCGCCACCGGGTGGTTTTCGATCGGGTTGGAGCCGATGATGATCGCCACATCCGCGTTTTCGATCTCGTTGAAGGTCGCGGTCACAGCACCGGAGCCAACGTTTTCGATCAGCGCCGCAACCGAAGACGCGTGGCAAAGACGGGTGCAGTGATCAACGTTGTTGTGTTTAAAGCCCTGGCGGATGAACTTCTGGAAGAGATAGGCCTCTTCGTTGGTGCATTTTGCCGAGCCGAAACCTGCAACCGATTTCGGATCCTCATCGCGCAGCTTCATCAGGCTTTTGCCAGCCAGATCCATCGCCTCTTCCCAAGTCGCTTCGCGGAAGTGGGTGGAGAGATCGCCCGGATCGACGTTCAGGCCTTTGGCCGGCGCGTCGTCGCGGCGGATCAGCGGCTTGGTCAGGCGGTGCGGGTGGTGGATGTAATCAAAGCCAAAGCGGCCCTTGACGCACAGACGGCCTTCGTTGGCCGGGCCGTTGATGCCCTCGACATGCTTGACCTTGCCGTCCTTGACCTTCAGCGACACCTTGCAGCCGACGCCGCAGAACGGGCAGACGCTTTCGGTTTCGCTATCAAAGTCCTTGCTGTCGCCAACCTGGTTTTCGTCCACCACGGTGGCAGGCATCAGCGCGCCGGTCGGACAGGCCTGCACACATTCGCCGCAAGCGACACAGGTCGACTGGCCCATCGGGTCGGCGATGTCAAAGGTCGGATAGGCGTCGTGACCGCGGCCGGCCATGCCGATCACATCGTTCACCTGCACTTCACGGCACGCACGAACACAAAGGCCGCAGGAAATACAGGCGTCCAGGTTCACCTTCATGGCAATGTGGCTGTCATCCAGCAGCGGGATGCGGCCCTCTTCCAGCTTGGGGAAGCGGCTCTCGGTGACGCCGTTCAGCTCCGCCATGTCCCACATGTGGGAGGATTTATCGTGGGCCTCTTCCTGCTTGGGCTGGTCGGCTACCAGCAGTTCCATCACCATCTTACGGGCGTTCTCGGCGCGCGCGTTATTGGTGGTGACAACCATACCTTCGGCGGGTTCGCGGATACAGGAGGCGGCAAGCGTGCGCTCGCCTTCGATCTCGACCATGCAGGCGCGGCAGTTGCCGTCCGGACGGTAGCCTGGCTGCGGCTTGTGGCACAGATGCGGGATTTTCAACCCGCGGCCGTTGGCGACTTCCCAGATGGTCAGGCCTGCTTCAGCCGAAACCTGTTCGCCATCGAGTGTGAAAGTGATTTTATCGCTCATGGCTTAAACCTCCTCGGGGAAGTGTTTGATGGTCAGGCGGATCGGGTTAGGTGCTGCCTGACCCAGACCGCAGATCGATGTGTCAACCATCGCCGCGCTCAACTCTTCCAGCAGGCCCTGATCCCACTTCTTTTCGCTCATCAGCTTCACAGCCTTCTCGCAGCCCACCCGGCAGGGGGTGCATTGGCCGCAGCTTTCATCCTCGAAGAAGCGCAGCATGTTCAGCGCAGCGTCGCGGGCCGAGTCCTGATCGGACAGAACCACAACAGCGGCAGACCCGATGAAAGTGCCGTGCGGCTGCAGCGTGTCAAAGTCGAGCGGGATGTCGTGCATCGACGCAGGCAGCAGGCCCGAGGACGGGCCGCCCGGCTGGTACGCCTTGAAGGCATGGCCATCCAGCATCCCGCCACAGGCTTCGATAACATCGGTGATGGTGGAACCGGCCGGCAGCAGATGCACGCCCGGGTTCTTCACGCGGCCCGACACGGAGTAGCTGCGCAGGCCCTTGCGGCCGTTCTTCTCAACCGAGTTCAGGCACTCAGGGCCTTCGCGGTTGATTTTGCAGACCCAATAGAGGGTTTCGACGTTGTGAACGAGGGTCGGACGGCCGAAGATACCCACCTGCGCCACAAAAGGCGGACGGTGGCGCGGCTCGCCGCGCTTGCCTTCGATCGACTCGATCATCGCGCTTTCTTCACCGCAGATATAGGCCCCTGCCCCGCGGCGCAAATCGATGTAGCCTGCCTCGACGATACCTGCGTCTTCCAGCGCCTTGATCTCGGTTGCGAGGATCTCCAGCACCGCCGGATATTCGTCGCGCATGTAGATAAAGGCTTTTTCAGCTTCGACGGCCCAAGCCGCCATCAGCATGCCTTCCAGGAAGATATGCGGCGTGCGCTCCAGGTAGTAGCGGTCCTTGAAGGTACCGGGTTCGCCCTCATCGCCATTCACGGCCAGATAGCGCGGGCCTTCATTGGCGCGGACAAAACCCCATTTGGTGCCCGACGGAAAGCCAGCGCCGCCAAGACCGCGCAGGCCGGCTTCTTTGACTTTCGCCTGAACCGCTTCCCAGTCGCCATTGGCACGCAGGTCTTTCAGCGTCGCATAACCGCCTTCGGCCTCGTAGGCGGCGAAGGTTTCGTATTCAGGGATGTGCGCATGTGTGTCATCTGCCGCAATCGCCGCTTCCACCTTTTCAACCGTCGCATGGTCGATGTGGTTGTGACCGATTTCCAGCACCGGGGCGGTGTCGCAGCGGCCCATGCAGGGTGCGCGCAGCACGCGGACTTGCGACGCGTCCAGCCCATCTTCCAGCGCTTTTTGCAGCTGCTCAGCGCCCGCCAACTCGCACGACAGAGAGTCGCAAACCCGGATGGTCAGCGCGGGTGGCGGTGTCTCGCCTTCCTTCACCACATCAAAATGGGCATAGAAGGTGGCCACTTCATAGATTTCCGCCTGGCCAGTGCGCATCTCTTCGGCCAGCGCCCGTATATGCGCCGCGCTGAGACAGCTGTATTTGTCCTGAATCAGGTGCAGGAATTCAATCAGAAGATCACGGTTGCGCGGGCGGTCACCCAGCAGCTCCTGAACCTCGCTCAGCGCAATGTCGTCAACCTGGCGGCCTTTGGGCGTCTTGCGCCCCTTGCCTTTGCCGGACTTCCATACGCCCTTGCTATCATCCAATGGTGCCATGGGGTCCTCCAGTCAGCACGTAATTCAACCCGAAATGCCATCAAGAATGAATATCGTCAAATCTAGAAAACCGAACGTACGATAAGCAATGCTTATCACGCCATTTGCGGCATCCCATCGTCCACAAACGTCGCAACCACCTCTTTTAAAGCGCGCACAGTTGTGAGTTCCGGTGTCCGGTCCAAAGTGGCGATGCAAATCTGCCGGGTTTGTTCCGGCTTAATCAGCGTCAGCACCCGGGTGCCGCCGAGCCCCCCCAGGGCTTGCATCAGCGCACGCGGCAGAATCGTCGCCACCGACCCTTCACGTGCCAGCACCATCGACGCCATGAAACCGTTGGATTCGGACACAATCTCCGGCCTCAGCTCCAGATCCGCAAAGATCCGGTCTAGAATGCGGCGGTTCTGCATCTGCTGATCCAGCAAACTGAGCGGCAATTCTGCCGCTTCTGCCCAGCTGATCGCATGGCCCCGGTCCGCCACCATCCGTTCCGGCGCCAGCAGCACATAGCTTTCCTCATAGAGCGGCTGCACTGTCACCAGATCCCGTCCCATGCTGTCGGAATAAGTTATTCCAGCATCAATTGTACCATCATAAAGCCGTTGCTGAATAGCCAGCGATGTGGTGACTTCGACCCGCGCCAGAATCCTCGGATAGGCCTGATGGACTTGGTCCACCAGTTGCGCGGCCCAAGCGGTGGCGGTCGGCACCACCCCCAGCACCAAGGTGCCTGTCACCTCGCCGCGGGTTGCCGCAATCTCCTGCTCCAGTGCCTTGGCATCGTCCAGAATCGAGCGAGCCCGGCGCACAATCATCATGCCTTCCTCGGTCAGCCCTTGGAACCGGTTGGCCCGGCGCACGATGGACAGACCCAGCCGTTCCTCCAGATTGCGGATCCGCATAGAAAACGCAGGCTGCGAAATACCGCAATCAGCAGCGGCCTTGGCGAAATGCTGATGCCGCGCCAGCGCGGTCAGCAGCTGAAGGTCTTTGAGTTCGATCATGACCAAACCTTACGCTGCCCCTGCCGATCCGCACAATGGGATCTGCTGCGACCTTAGGAACCGCTGCGCGCTTCGGCCTGACGGACAGCCTCGCCGAACAGCTCAGTCAATTCCTCCAGTGTTTCCGCAGCGCAATGCAACCGCCTGGCCAGATCCTGACGCCCCGCCAGCGCCTGCAACAGCAGACGTTCACGGATATCCTGCAGCCTCTCCTCCACCTGACAGCCTTCCTCAGTCAAGCTGTAGGTGACCCCTGAGCGGCCCGCCCCCTGTTTGCGGGTCAGCCCGGCAGATGCCAGTTTGCGCAGGGAATACTGAATATTGGGAATATCGGTGCGGTTGGTGCTCCAGGCCAACTCCTTGATCGTTTTGGACCGGCTGCCATTGCCGATCAACTGCAGTAATGTGATCTCAGCACTTGCCAAGGACACGGTGCTGAGCTGTTCAAAACAGCCAGCCTGCCATCGGGTCAAACCCGCTCCCGCCCTTTGAATTGCCATTTCCAGCATGTGCAACCCACCGTCCGGCAACACCTCAACAGCCGTGTCAGCGGCCAGGCCAGCAGTCAAACAAGATAAAGGGGAACGGTCGACTTTGTTATCCAACGAACAACTCCGGAAAATAAATTTTATGGCCCTGAAAAGGCATGAAGACAGTGGGTCAGAAAATATGTCTGCCCGAAGCCGCCTGTCTGGCAAAGGCATGCAATCAATCCTTGCATGCAGCGGCGGCGTCGGAAGCTTTCTGAAAATCCAACTCAAATTACCCGCAACGTATCCAATCAAATCCAAGAAATTTCAATACCCAGGGCCGCCATCTGCTGCGCAACGCTGACAACAACTTGAGATATGGTGCCAGAGTTTGCCAGTACACACCCGCCACGTGAGCTACTCCCCAATCGCTGGACAGTTTCCGGCGTAGATTGAGCTACTCTCTGCCCCTGCTGACCGGGTTGGGTTTCGTCTTTTCTCAGCCAATGGACCACGGCTGGCGGTCTGCCGCCAAGGGCGGAATGCGGGCGCTTCCGATTGTAGAATCCCACCCACTTTCCGACGCCCGCCCTTGCCTCAGATCCGGTTTCCCAAGCCTGCAGGTAGACGCATTCGTATTTCAGCGGCCGCCATAGCCGTTCCACGAAGATGTTATCAAGGAACCGGCCTTTTCCATCCATCGAGATGCGCACGCCAGCTCTGCGCAGCCGGTCCGTCCAGGCGAAGGAGGTGAATTGCGAGCCCTGATCGGTGTTCATGATGCCGGGCGGGCCGAAGCGGTGGATTGCCTCGTTCAGCGCCTCGACGCAGAAGCCGGCTTCCAGCGTATTCGAGATGCGCCAGGCCAGCACCTTGCGCGTGTGCCAGTCAAGGACCGCCACCAAATACAGGAACCCCTTGCGCATCCATTGCCCGGCAGGCGATTGCGAAGCAATCTGCCGAGAGGGGCAGGTAGGTGATGTCGGCCGCCCAGACTTGGTTTGGGCGGGTCACGCTCAGACCGCGCAACAGATAGGGGTATGTCTTGCGTCCCTTTGCCGCCTTGCTGGTGTTGGGCTTCTGATAGATCGGCATCAAGCCCATGAGGCGCATCAACCGTCTGATCCGCTTCTCATTCACCAGATGGCCCTCGTTCCGCAGATGCCACGTCATCTGCCGGACACCGAAGAACGGCGTTTCCAGAAACCGCTCGTCGATCAGACGCATTAGCGCCAGGTTCAGCGCCGTCTCGCCCTTGGGCGTGTAATAGAACGACGACCGCAGGATCGACAGCAGCCTGCATTGCTTGCCGATAGACAGCTCAGAATTGGCAGGTTCGACCATCTTGCGCCTCACTTGCCGATCCACGGCTTGAGCTTTCGTGACAAAAAATCGTTGGCAACTGCCAGCTCCCCGATCTTGGCATGCAATTCCTTGACCCGCTCTTCGCCGATCTCCGGGCCTTTCTTGCTGCCACGCTCGAACACACCCGACGCGCCTTCGAGCAGGGCCCGCTTCCATTGATGGATCATCGTCGTATGCATACCGAACCGGCTTGCCAACTCGGCCGCCGTCTCCTCGCCCTTCAGGGCCTCCAGCGCGACCTTCGCCTTGAACTCGGGCGCGTGCTGCTTGCGTTTCGACATCTCTGATCTCCTTCTCGTCGAAGATCAGCAGACAGCAAATCGTAGCTTAGGTCAGTGTCCGAAATTCGGGGGGTAGCTCAGATCTGCGAGCATATCAGTTGCATATGACCGACACGGGCGTGACAGCCTCAAACGTTCAACACCCGCATTGTCGCTCTGCGTTTTTTTCTTCGGCATGACCTGCGGGCGTGAGGAGATGAAACGGTTCATGCAGTTCCGAACGCAGCCACGGAAGCTGCCTATCGTGTTCAGTGTTGAAGAAGTGTCCGATCTGCTGATGGCCGCGCCGGGACCGGGGCTCAAATACCGCGCGGCGCTCAGCATCTCCTATGGCGCCGGACTGCGGGCATCCGAGGTTTGCAATCTCAAGGTCTCTGATATCGACAGCGACCGGATGCTGTTCCACGTCGATCAGGGCAAAGGCGGGAAAGATCGCAAGGTCATGCTGTCGCCTGGGTTGCTCAACTTGCTGCGCGACTATTGGCACGACGCGCGACCCGAAGGCTGGCTGTT
Organism: Leisingera aquimarina DSM 24565; assembly: GCF_000473165.1. Classification (GTDB taxonomy): domain Bacteria; phylum Pseudomonadota; class Alphaproteobacteria; order Rhodobacterales; family Rhodobacteraceae; genus Leisingera; species Leisingera aquimarina. The sequence continues at coordinate 282,652 of NZ_KI421504.1, forward strand.
CCCCGGCAAGCCGAAGATCAACCCGATTTCATAGCGGCAGCTGAACAGGGCGTTCACCTCGGCCAAGAACATGGCGGGCATCAAGAAGGCCGCCACGCTGCACACCCGGCGACACAGCTTCGCCACCCACCTGCTTGAGGCCAACACCGATGTTCGGGTGATCCTGCTGCTCGGCCATGCCAAGCTGACAATCACCGCCCAATATACCCATGTCGCCACCAAGACGATCCGGGACACGGTCAGCCCCTACGAGATGCTGGCCCGGTTGCAGGACCAGACGGTGAAGCGAAGCCTGGAATGACCCGGCGCCGGGGTACCCCGCCGGAGGCTGGAGATCGCTGACATCTTCCGGAGATACCGCCCCGCGTGGCGGCGGGCCAATGCCGGACATGTCAGCCTGGCCCAACTCAAGGTGATGTCGGCGATAGAAGCCTGCCGCACGCAAGCGCTCGGCGGGCATGTGGCGGAATGCTCAAAGTGCGGCCACCAGCACATCGTTTACAATTCATGCAAGAACCGTCACTGCCCCAAATGCCAGGGACCCGCGGCGCGAGACTGGATGGCGGCGCAGGCCGAAGATCTTTTGCCAGTGGAATATTTCCACGTCGTCTTCACCCTGCCAGCCGGGATCTCCCGCATCGCCCACTGGAACAAGCAGGCGGTCTATGGCCTCTTGTTCCGCGCTTCTGCATACACCTTCAGACCATCGGCAGCGATGGTCTGAAGGTGTATGCAGAAGCGATAGGTAGGCCATGTCTTTTGGCATTCTTTGTCTAACCGAAATTCCACAAATGCGGCTGCAACGGCTTAAGTCGAGCATTTCAAAGAGAAGCGAGCAGGTCGTTTACATATCCTGATTTGACCGCCAAGAAAGGGATTGTCCGGTCATCATCATTTGGCCCTCTGACGATTACGCCAACGACCTTTCCCGATAATAGCACCGGACCACTACTCATTCCCTCGTAAGTGCCCGACAGCAAGGCGATCACGTTGTCAGATGTGGCGGGGGTGCCGTCAAAGGTTTGCCGCGAGACCCCTGTTACTTCAGTGTCTCGGATCGTCAGAGACGTGCTGTCCAGATTTGAAGGATAGCCCGCAGCCTGCACCGCAGATCGGATGCCGAGCGCGCTAAATTCGGCTGACGATGCCATTTGCAGAGTGGCAGCAGGATTGAATGCGGGCAACGGAGTTCGTAGCCGAATTAGCGCAAGGTCGTTGTGATCCTCGCGGGCTACCTCGTCCGCTTCCATCGGGAATGCAGGGTTTTGTCGCGGGAAGATGCGCAGGTTTGGTCCGAGGCAATGCGCGCAAGTTACGAACAGGTTCTCGTCGACAGCGAAACAAGTGCCCACTGATCCGCCATCTGTGTCATTTTCGAGATACCAAACGGCTGCGTTGAGAACGTCGCTATCCTCGACCAGCGGAATCGAAATGTGTTGGCCCGAACACAGTGCATTGAACCTTGCAGCTAGGCGGCGGAAGACCTGATCGGTATATCCTTTCACCTGCCGAATGAACTCAATTTTCCCTCGGACCACCCATTCGAAGTTCGTAGCCTCCTGTTCCGGTAACCGGCCTCTATCCGGACGCTTCTCGTTGAAATGCCGCGCCGATGCCGCGGCAAAGCCATTTAGCTCCCAGCCATGAAGCATCGCCCGGACGTCGCGAACAAATTTGCGCTTCACGTTGACTTTCTCATTCACAATCAGACCTGTGACTTCCTGTTGAAAGGCGAGGCCCAGCAGGCGCGTCTTTGTGTGGTTAATTCTAAATCCGTTGTCTTCAATCATCTGCTGAAAGGTGTCGGATAGAATAAACTCTTCGTGGCTGTCGGGGTTTGCAAAACGTCCTATTGGGGCAGGAAAGGTCCTGCGATTGGAGGAAATCGTGATGTCATCGGCGTATCGCGTGTAGGTGCATCCAAGTTGCCTGCAAAATCGAGCCAACTCAGCATCGAGTTTGTCTGAAACAATATTCGCAAGTATTGGCGATAGCGCGGCGCCCGGCATCAGGACATGTGTTGTTCGGAGGGCGCCGTCGACCTCCTTTTCAGTTTGAAAACAAGAGATGTGTGCGATGAACTGGGCAATCTCTTCTGGGTAGCCATACGGCGGGGCCATCAATCGCCCGCGAACTCGTCCGAAGTGAATGGTTTCGAAGTAGTCTTCGAGGTCAATGTTCAAAACCCAGCGCTTACCGACATGCTGTCGGGCATTACTCACGATGCTGCGTTGTTGCCCGCTGACAAACCCATGCACGTGAGCACGAGGACGATAGTCGCCTTCAAGTAGCCGAAGGATGTCGCGCTGCAACTTGAGAAGCGCAATACTAGGTGCGCAAATGCGACGTGTTCCACCGCTCTTCTTCGGGATGGTGAATTCTTTGTATCTTGCACCTGGAGCAAGCCCATATGCGATGTAGACCATTTTCCGACGGTAGTCTCGACCGAGCGCAAAAGCGATTTGTCTAAGGTTAGCAAATGACTTTAGTGACATGGGTGCATCAACGACCTACAATCTCGCATTCCCAACGTCGCGGGAATTTCGCAATTCCGTAACAGCATGTAGCGGGGCGAGTTGAAAGTAACCTTCTCGCAGGTGTCGCAGGTAACACAACACTTGGTTGATTGCAGGCCGCCGATGCTTCGTACTCTGTACGTTTTCAGATGATTTTCTGCAACTATGGAAAGCTCACGTTTTCTCCAATGCTGCCGTTCGTTCAAACCGCAGCGAAAGCCTGCTTCCCGCCCGACCTACCCAATAAAAGAGCTAGGGGACGTCGTCCCCACGCGCCTGCAATACAATTAGACATGGCGGTGTCCTCGGCTGACGCTTGCGGGCCGCACCAACCCCATCGAATTGCATTGTACTTGCTATCCCCAACCCTCGCCGGGAGCAGGTTTTAGAGACGAGCGCCCTGAAGGGCTTCGTTCAAAACCAGTTTTGAAAGAGGGAAATATGTGCAGCGTCATCACAGGGCCGAAGGCAAAGCTATGCGGCGCAAAGGCAATGTTCTGTCGCAAAAGGCAGAACTATGTATCGCCTCATAACAGAAGAAGTGGCGGACCGAGGAGGATTCGAACCCCCGACCCCTTGATTCGTAGTCAAGTACTCTATCCAGCTGAGCTATCGGTCCACTGCGGCGGATGTAATCGCAGCTTCGCACAGGCGCAACCCCAAAAGAGATCTCAGCCCGTATTTCTTGCCTGTCTTTCCCGCCAAAGCGCACAGGCCGGTTGAGCGCTGCCAGCTTCTGCAACCCCAGCCCGGCTAAATGTGGTATAAGGCAAATGCTGACGGTCTTCCCACCGCGCTTGAGCCAGGGAAAGCAACACTTAGAAACGGAAAAAGGGGACAGAAAATGCCGGACCGGCAGTCCGCAGAGTTTCAGCTCAGGCCGCTGGAATCAGAAGACCTCGCCACAATGGCCGGCTGGTTTCAGAATGTGTCCGATCTGGCCTGTTTTGACCGCGCTGCCCGGTCCCCCCTTAACCTGCCTGCCATCGAACAGGCCTGGAGCCCCCCTGCCGGTACTGTGCCGAATACCAGCAAATGCTGGTTTTCAATTGTTACTAAAACCAATGCACTGTGCGGTATTGCCGGCCTGGAAAACATCTCCATGGTCAACCGGGACGCCATCATTGCGCTTTTCATTGAGCAGTCCAGACGCCGGCAGGGTATCGGGATCCGGTCGCTTGCGCTGCTTCTGGACTTTGCATTCCGCCAGATCGGGCTAAATCGCATTACATCATATTACCGTGCCGACAACACCCGCAGCGAGGAACTCACCACGCGCGCAGGCTTCGCAACCGAAGGCAGGATGCGAGAAGCCTGGTATGCAGAAGGGCGGTACTTCGACATGATCACAGTGGGCCTCCTCAGGGAGGAATGGGAGGCCAGCCGCGGGGTCCTCGCACAGGAGCTTGACGTCTGTGTGAAGGCAAGCTTCCACGGCGCGGAGATTACAGGCTGGGCCTGGCCTCCAGGCCCGGCAGATCCGCCCGCAGGCTGACCGACAGAGCATAAGGGCAGAACCGGCTTCTCCGGCAGTTCTTGCCGACACTCACAGGAGGAGGACAGCTTGTGAGCGGCCAAAGTAAAAAAACAACGGTCCGGCGCCAGCTTGGAGCAGTGCTTTTTGCCGATGTCGTCGGCTATGCCCGGCTTATGGGCAACGACGAGATCGACACATACAGCGCACTAAAGTCCCTGCTGGAACAGCTGGAAACAGCATGCAATGCGCATGACGGTCAGGTGGTTGCAGTTCGCGGCGACGGGGTTCTAGCCTTGTTTGAAACAGCGACAAACGCGGTAAAGTTCGGTGTCGAACTGCACCGCATTGCAGAGCAAAACAACAGCGCACGGCCAGAAGACCAGCAGCTTCGGTTTCGCGCCGGTGTGCATATGGGCGAAATCCTGATTGATGACCGGGGCATTCACGGCGACAATGTCAATATTGCCGCCCGGCTGCAGGAGATTGCCGAACCGGGCCGGGTTTTTGTCAGCGGTTCGGTTTATGAGCAAATCCGCAACCGGTTGCGCTTCGGCTTTGAATTTCTTGGCCCGCAGCGCCTTAAGAATATCGCGGAACCGGTGCCATCTTATTGTGTCCGCAGCGAGGTCGCCGGAGCAGCCATGGCCGCCACCCGGCGTCCTCCGGAAGCTCAGCCAGCAGGCTGTCCTCCACCCGGCATACCATCGGTAGCCGTGCTGCCATTTGCCAGCCTGAGCGGCGACCAGTCCGACAGCTGGTTTGCGGACGGACTGACAGAAGACATCATCCTGAACCTGTCTAAGTTCAAGAACCTCTTTGTCATAGCCCGCAACTCGGCCTTTTTCTTCAAGACCCGTTCGATGCCCCCTCAGGAAGCCGCGCGCGAGTTAGGGGTACGCTACGTCGCGCGCGGCAGCGTCCGCCGGGCCGGAGCACGGGTACGGATCGCCATAGAATTGATTGACGCGGATTCGGGGCGAACGATCTGGGGCGAGCGCTATGACCGGAACATCGACGATATTTTTGCCATACAAGACGAGGTAACCGATGCAATCGTGGCGGCAACGGCCGTTCTGATCGAAGCCCAGGAACGCAAACGGATGGCGCAGGCAGCACCGTCTGACCTCGCCGCCTATGGCTTTGTTCTGCGCGGGCAGCAGTTTATTTTCCGCTACACCAGGCAGGATAACCGCGAAGCCCAAACCCTGTACGAACGGGCCCTTGCGCGGGACCAGGATTATGCCCGGGCCTCGGCCGCGATTTCACGCACCCTGAACATTGATTGGCGCTATTCCTGGGCCAAAGACGCCGAACACGCGTTGGACACGGCTCTGTCTTATGCCCAAAAAGCGGTGGAGCTCGACCCGACCGATGCCCGCGGTTTCGGCGAGCTGGGCTTTGTGCATCTTTACCGTAAAGAGCATGACGCGGCGATTGGCGCCTACCGGCGCGCCCTTGCGCTTAATCCGAACGATGCCGACCTTCTGTCGGACTATGCTGATGCACTGGCCCATTCCGGCGACAATGAAACAGCCATCGAAAGCCTGCAGCAGGCAATGCGGCTGAACCCCTATTTTCCCGATCAATACCTCTGGCACCTGGGCGGCGCCTACTACAACCTCAAGCACTATGAGGCAGTCATCGAAACGCTCACCAAGATGAACAACCCGACCGAGGGACAGCGGATGCTGGCCGCCAGCTATGCACAGATGGGCAAGATGGAACTGGCCCGGGACATGGCCGCCCGGCACCGCGAAGCACATCCGAATTTCTCACTGAAACGCTGGACCGAAGTGCAGCCCGACCGGCTGGAAGAAGACACCCAGCATTTTGTCGAAGGTCTGAAGAAAGCCGGTTTCTAAAAGGCCAGCGCCCAGGATAGGGACACCAACCCTTTCTTATTAAGCCGCAGCAAACCTCTGCCAGATACTCAGGCTCAGTCGCCGGTTCCGCGTGCTTTCGCTCCGCTCACCTTGGCGCCGCTGACTTTGGCACCACTGACCTTGGCGCCGCTGACTTTGGCGCCACTGACCTTGGCGCCGCTGACCGAAGGTCCGCCGTCACCGAAATAGACATCCAGCAGCACTTGTTCCAGCATGCCGGTCATCACATCCATCCGGATCGAGTAATCGGCCTTATCATAATCCCAGACCCGGATGTCGTTTGCGATCTGATACTCTGCCGAGGCAACCCCGGTCACGGAAGGGTTCAGCGGTGCCCGGGAAACCTGAACCTGACCGGCAGGCGTTTCTGGACCCGTCGCACTGTCACCGTCACCATGCACAAGGAAAATCACCGGCTCCGGCAACTCAAAGTAGGTTCCTTCGTAGGAAAACCCGTAGATACGAGCAAGATTCGCATCATCGCTTAGCTGATCGCCAAGCAGGTTGTTTCTGCCCCGGCCTTTCTGCCGCCGTTTTCCCGCCCTGGAATAGTCCTGCTGCCCAGCGTCATAATCGCCGACCTGCTTCCACAAACCTTGCCGGGAACCGTGAGCAACCTCAAGTATAGTGCCTTGGGGAAATTGGCGCTGATGAATCCAAGGGTTGTTACTTCCCGATCCAACTTCATAGAGGCCATTTTCGGCCTTGTCATTCTGAGCCATAACCAGAACTTTGTCATCTGGCACAACAGTTTCGCCGTTTACTTTGGCACCTTCCAATTTCGGCATATTGCCAACCGTGCCAACAGCAGCCCCCGCAAATTTGGGGACTATTTTCATGTCGTCGATCAAACGCCCAAATAACAACACTTCAGAAAAACTCAGCAAAGACTCGGCCACTGTACACACTCCTGTGGCTATGAAAACAACTCAGGATGACAATTCAAAAAAGACAGGTCTGGAATTCCTGCAGGTTCTGATGCCTTGAATGTCCCCCTGAGGGGTAAAATAGCACAAAAAGAATAGAAATTGTAGACAATCGGCCTTTCAGCCGACCGGCACCCGCGTCCTCACCGAATGGGCATGGCTGTCCTCATCCGCTTCAGCCAGCCGCGGACCGGCCTGGGCAAAGCCAATTCCCCGCATGCGGAAGTTGCCTTCTATGATCGAGTGGAAGGCGCCTCCGGTTGTTTCCTGGTCTACGATCAGCAACGCCTTCTCCACCGCCGCATAGGTGAGGTTTTCAGCATCCAGCATGTTCCACGCCGCCGCCAGATATGCGCCCAGAAAATCACGGGCTTCCAACAGCGATATGCGGAAACCTTCGGGATCAAGAGCATAGCGCGCATCAAACAGCGCCTGCATAACATCGCTGTAGTAGGGGGTTTCCTCCAACTGGTCTGATAGATCCTCCATTTCAGGCGTGATCAGATCGTGAACCAGCAGCCGCTCGTGAAAGATGTCGACAAGGATATCGAACATCGCCCCTGTCAGCGGTTCGGACAGCGCGTGCTCACTGCTCCAGCCGGAAACAAACTCCTGAAGCGTCCGGGTATTTGCGGCCATCCGGATTTGCGCATTCCCGGCAAGCTCGGCAAAGCGGTTCAACTGATTGAACGTGTAAAGATTTCCCTTCGTGTTCTCCAGCAGCTCCTCCACAACCGACCCAAAGTGAAGCGATGCTATCAGCGCCACCATGTCAGCTGCAGATTCGTGAAACCCAAAATATTCGCCCGGTACATCATCCGAGACCGGCATGCCCGCGACACTGTAGATGATGGCGTGGCCGATCTCGTGGGCGACCACGTCAAAGTTCAGGCTGTAGGCACGGTATTCGCCGCCATGCTCCCAGGTGCCGCCGGTTTCCAGAAACCCCCAGCCGATATGCGCGTTGTCCAGGCTTGGCAGCAGCGACAGCTCCAGCCGGTCATAGTCGCGCGCGAAATGCCAGGGGATCGGGTGCCCAAAATACGCCTCCCACACATCCAGTGTGAAATGGGCGGCAGCAAACAAATGCACCGCCTCAAAACCGGGATCTGAAGGCAGAACGTGCATAAAGTGGCCATCTTCGTCCGGCGCTGGCGGTTCCTGGACATCTCCGTGCCAAGGCGGCAAGTACATGCCCGGCCCCGACGGGCCAGGAACGATGGCCCCAAAAGGAATTGTTTTGCCCAAAGGGTTGACTGTATACATCCGAGGCCCCGACGGTCCCGGCCCGATAGAACCGGGCGGCGCGGAAATCTCGACCAGTTCCGGTTCGGGATTCGCAGTCCGGAACGGGGATTGCGGAAACAGTAGAAACCGCGTTCCCGGCGCTTCCTCCTTCAGTTCAAACGTGTCGTCCATGTGCCCTCCAGTTCTGCGGAGGTTTCACCCTATGTGCCCTGCCTGGTCCCTGCCTTCCGGTGCAGACTGTGTTTTTCCCTTTTGATGATACATGAATTCACGCCGGATCAGCGCATAGAATTCATCAAGGTCTTTAAGGCCGATACCCGAGGCATACTTATCCAGGTCATCCGGAATTTCCCGCTGCAGGCGTGTTTCGAAGTACCAGAGGATCAACCGCACCCGGTCCTGCTCAGGCTGGTCGCTGCCCGGCTGGTTTTGTTCAGCCAGCCACTGCGACTTGGAAATGGCGCGGGATTTCAATTGCGCAAAGGCGCCTGCCTGCCGAAGCTCTGCCAGCAAGTGCAGATCCAGCTGTTCGCCCAAGGCATTCACGGCGGTGCCAGCCAGCGTTGTTCCTCCAAGCAGCGCTTCATACCCGTCAGCCGTCAGCCTGTTTTCAGCCAGCCACTGTTTGAGGTCGGCACTGCGGAAAAGCTTGAGTGTTTCCCGGTGGCTGTTCAATTGCTCTAAAATCTCTTGCCGGTCCGCGCGCATCCCCTTTCGTCTGGCATCCTCCAGCGCCAAGCAGCGCACTGCAGCACGGGTCCGGAATACACCAAAGCGCCCGGGCTCCAGGCGCAACTCATCCAGCACCTGCAGGTCCGCATCCGGCAGGCTGTACGCCTCCGCCTCGATCCGCCGCACCAAACCCTGCCAGGCAAGCGAGCGTTCAACTTTCTCAGGTGGAATGGAAGCGGCCTTCCCCCCCGCCTCCAGAAAGGCCGCCATACGGATCAGCATCTTCTGCGCGTCCTCGCGCTTGGCATCCACCCGACCGGTTTCCAGCCAGGCCGAAAACCTGTCAAGCCAGGATGCATCCGCAAATCCCGCAAGGATCTGTTCCCAGGTCCTGTCGTGATAAAACAGTTGCTTGGCCGTTCTGAACAGTTCCGCAGCCTGATCCGCTTCCAGCACCGCGTCAGCTGCCGCGCGCGCCAGGGTTGCCCGGATCGAGACCATCGGTTCGCTCAGCGGTGCAAAGCCCAATTCTGCCGGGCTGTGCAGAACAGCAACTTCGTCGTCGTCGCAAATTTCACCTGCAGCATAGGCCTCATAGATGTCCCCAATGCCAACCATCCCGAACGCAGACAGTTCAGCCGCCCGCAGCGCCCCCATGCTGGCGCTGCCGAACACCGCGATCCCCTGCTCCAGCGCCCACAGGATTTCTTTGTGCCAGACCGAGGGCACGCCTTCGAAGTACCCGTCGATCAAGCCGATGACCGTCGCACCTTGACGGGCGGCCCGGTAAATGTCGCCTTGACCAGCCGGCGGCAGAACAGTGGCATTCAGCAGGTTCCAGACCTCCTCAGTGCTGATTGTCGGGCCTGCAAAAACAACTGCCGTCAATCCTGCGCCTCCGCTGTTCTCAGGGCCCTCGGGCCTGCTATGAAATCCGGATCGTCATGCGGCGCCTCCAGTCCCGGGATCACCGCGCGCACCACAGAGATACCCAGACCCGGACGCGACAAATCGACCGTCAGAACTTGCTCCATCCCCGCATCCCCCAGCCGGTTCAGGAGCCATGCCAGGTCATCTTCGAACGACGGCGATGAGTAGGACGGGCAATCTTGCAGCCGGTCCACCGGGTCGGTTCGAGCCAACACCGCCCGGACATACTGAGCGCGTTCTGCCGACGCCTTGGGGGTAAACTCATCCGGGTCCAGATCGTCGCGCGCGCCGGAGATATAGGTCAGCCGCGTCTGTGCCGCCTCGGTCAGCGCCCGCAACAGGGCAATGGCCCGGTCCGGGTGGCAGCCGCTGCCTATGCCGATATGACCGGGCCGGGTGCCGCCTTCGCAAATCATGCAATGAAACGCCGCCACCCCGGTGTCCGAGGCAATATTCCAAACTCCGGCTGACAATCCTGCCGCAGCAAACCGTTCCAGCGCCGCACGGCAGCGCGGGTCGTCTATCGTTTCGGGATCAATACGCGGACCCGGCAGTGCATGGTGCCACAGAGTGATCGCATCCCTTTCAATCAACTCGCAGATGGCATGGCAGGTGGCTTCCGCCAAGCTGTTACCCGAGGCAAGACCGTTGGTCGTGCGCGGAAACGCACCCTGCCCGCCGCAGGGCCGCGCGGTATAGTCGGTGTCAACCATTTCGTAGGGCAGCCAATGCGGCTGGCCTGACGCAAGATCCTCCCCCTCGATCCATAGCATCGGATGATGCGGATCAAAGCTGCCGCCGGTCACACGGGGCAGCCGCTCAACATCCGCAACAAATGCGTCTTGCCGCAAGTCCAGATAGCTGGCTGCCCGCAAGGGCAGTGTGATCCGTTCCGCGTGCCAGGTCTCGATCGCTTCCATCACGCCCGAGGCCTGTGCCGCTTCCAGCGTCAGCCCCTTGCCCAGCGCCACGGCAACGGAGCGGGAATTCGGCCTTGTTACCATAACGGTTGGCAATCCGATCCGGTCCAGCCCGGTCAGATTTGCAATGCGGGTGATGCCCATGCCGGCAAGATGCGACCGGACAACTGCCAACGTCTGCGCCGGATCGCACAGCCGGTGGGTGTCCAGAACATATCCCTTCTGCTGCGCCTTTTGCATGGGGCAGACCTCATTGAAACGGCCGCCACAGAAAGTCCGCTGGCCGCCTGTTGGTATCCCGCAATCTTTGGATAAGGATGGTGGATCACACGCCGCCGGTCAACAAAACTGCCGCTGGCCGGTCTAATGCCGCCGCAGCACCGTCACCGTTGCGGATGAAAATCAAAGACCGGTACAAAACTTGCCGGCGCCAAAGACTGCTCCAGCATATCCCCGCGCAGCGAGTTCTGATCAAAGACCTGGATTTCCGGCCCGGTATGTTTGACGCTCAGCTTTCCTTCTATAGCCCGCACCGCCATTTCCACCGCCAGCCGCCCTTGCAGAACAGGGAAATCCGTGGGTGCTGCAATGATGCGGTCACGCAGAACACCACGATAGACAGCGTGGGTCATGTAGTCCGACACAACCTGAACTTTCCCCTGCAATCCCCGGGCACGCAGGACCGACACCGCAGCCTCGGCAGCGGGCGCAGACCCGGCGATGTAGTCCAGGTCCTGCACCTCATCCAGCGCCTCTTCGACGAGGCGAACCTGGATCTCCCGACCGGTGTCTCCGTATTTCGTTACTGCGATCACCGCTGAGCTTTCCGCCAGCCCCGCGCGAAACCCTTGCTCAACAAATTTCACCCAGCCCGCATTCTCGGGACCCGGAAACCAGGCTACTTTCACTGGAGGGGTGCCTTTTGGATGCCGCGCAGCGATGATGCGCCCGGCAACAGCGCCCATTTCCGTCCAGGACACACCGACCTTGGCAGTGATCCCCGCATCCGCGATATCATTCACCGCTGCAATTACCGGAACTTTCGCCGCAATCCGCTCCACCGTTCCGGTAAGACCCGCAAAAGAGACCGTCCCCAGGATCAGGGCATCTGCCCCCGCCTCCACACAGTCTTCGGTCTGGCGGATCTGCCGCTGCAAGTTCGGATACCCGCCGGCCTCAACCAGTTTGAAGGAAACCCCCAGCCGTGCCGCCTCCGCCACCATTCCGTAGTTGACGCTCAGCCAATAGGCATCCTTCAGATGCGGATACGCGATGCACAGCCGCCATATTTGCGAGGCTCGTTCCAAGGGCTGATAATCTGCAGTCTCGTATCCGCTTTCGTAGTCGAACGGGGTTCGGGGAACCTGCAGGCGCCAGCTGCCCGCGGCGGCTGCAGTGCAAAACACTGAGAAGAACAGAAACCAAAGTGCGCGCATGAAAATTCCTTCCAGGCACTGAGGATAGGCAGCAGAATGCAAAAGGGAAATTCAAAATTGCAGAAAAGGCAAATGCGCGCGACAGTTCAGGGATGTTAGCAAAGCTCGGTCTTGGCGGAAAGTTGAGCCTCGCATTCATCGTGATTGCGGGGCTGCCCACCCTTGCAGGCATCCTTGGCCTGGTCGAGCTGCGGGTGCTTGCGCGCCGCCAGGCGGAAGTGATCAGCCAGACCATCCCGGCCATTGCCGAAGTCCGCGGCATGGCCGAGGAAAGCACCCGCATTATTGCGATCGCTCCGGAACTGGCCGCAGTTGACACCCAATCCGAACGGGAAAACCGGGCGAAATTCCTGTCAGCCCAAGTCGAAGCACTGACCCGCCGGCTTGATGCGCTGGAGACAGCCGGCAGCACAGGGTCCGCCCGGCTGCGTGCCACAGTGACGGAGGCTTCCCGCGTGCTGCCACTGCTGAACGCGCTAGTCGAAACCCGCATCGCCCTGCACAGCGAATTCAACCAGCTGGCCGGACTAAATCTTTCTGCTGCGAACAACTTGCTCAGCATGGCCGACACTTTGGTGGCAAACGCCGAGATGGGCACTACTGCAGTTATCTCAAGCCTTTACGGCCCCGGCGCGTCCCCGATTGAGGAGCAAGCCCGTACCGATACGCTGGACAAGCTGATCGAGGTCGACCTGTTCCAACTGGGCCTGATGTTCGAGCTGCGTTCGCAGACTGCCGAAATCGGCCTGCTGATCAACCGGATCGAAGACGCCGGCGATGAAACCGAACTGGGTGAGATCGAGGCCTCGCTGACCAGCCGGCTGCTCGTCGTTTCCCGCCGGATCAAGGCGATCCGCGACCCTGGACGGCGCCAGCAGGCCGAAGGCTATGCCGCGCAATTGCGCACTGTCTCGGAGCAGGACATCGGGCTGTTTGTGCTGCGTGACAGGATTCTGGCCACCGAAGGCCGCATAACCGCGCTCCAGCAGGGCCTGCAGGCTACCGCTTTGCGGCTTGGCGACGAGGCCGCAGCCGTCGCGGATCAAGCCCAAGCGCGGGTGATTCGGTCCGGCAATGCTGCCGCTCTCGACGTTCAGCGGGCCCAATTGCGCAACGGTTTTGCTGCAATTGCAGGGTTTGTGCTGTCGCTTGCAGTCCTGTGGTTTTATGTGCGCGGCAGTATCACCCGGCGCCTGAATCAGCTGTCGGGCACGATGGCAGCCCTGATGCGGGGCCAGCTGGACCACCGGGTACGGCCGAGAGGGCATGACGAAATCGCCCGGATGGAAGCCGCGGTGGAAGTTTTCCGCCAGCAAGCCATCGACAAATTGGAACTGGAAAGTGTCCGGGACCGCAATGAACAGGAACTTCGGGAACACCGCAACAATCTGCAGGCCCTGGTCAATGAACAGACCGAACGGCTTCAAGAAGAAGTCGAAGCACATGACGAAGCCCGGCAGAAAGCGGAAACCGCCGATCAAGCCAAATCCGAGTTTCTCGCCATGATGAGCCATGAAATCCGCACGCCAATGAATGGCGTGCTTGGCATGCTGCGCAGCCTTTCGGACGATGGCCTGCCGCCCAGGCAGATGGAGCGGCTGCGGGCGGCGCTGGTCTCCGGCCAAAATCTGCTGAAGATATTGAATGACATTCTAGACTACTCGAAAATCGAAAGCGGCGCCTTGAAGCCGGAAATCAGCACGTTTTCCCTGCGGGAACTGGTGACCGACATTGTCGTGCTGCTGCGGCCCGGCGCGGACAGTAAAAATGTCCATCTGTGGCTGGATGCGCCTGAAGATCTGCCAGATGCCGTGCAGGGCGATGCAGCCAAGCTCCGGCAAATCCTCTTCAACCTCTTATCCAATGCATTGAAGTTCACTGAAGAAGGTGAGGTCATTTTGCGGGTCCGAGCCACTGATGATGCCCGCAGGCGCCACCGGGTGACCTTTGAAGTCAGCGACACCGGCAAGGGCATATCGGCGGAAGCAAAGTCCAGAATCTTTGAGGCCTTCGAGCAAGAGGACACAGATACCGCCCGCAAATTCGGCGGCACCGGGCTGGGGCTGGCAATCAGCAGGCATTTCGCCGAAACCATCGGTGCCAGATTGTCGCTGGAAAGCACCTCCGGCGTGGGATCCGTTTTCACACTGTCCCTGGAATTGGAACCGGGCAACCCCGCTGATCTTGTGCTTGAAGACCCGCCCGCACCGGCAACGAAAGCCGACCACCCCCTGTCTGTGCTGGTGGTCGAGGACAACGAAATCAATCAGATGGTCGCTCGAGGGTACTTGGAGCGTATGGGGCACAATTGCCAATGCACCGGCAGCGCCGAAAGCGCGCTGGAACTGCTGCCCGGCTCCGGTTTTGATCTGGTGCTGATGGATGTGAACCTGCCGGGCATCAGCGGCACCGAGGCCACCCGCCGCCTGCGCGCCCTGCCCGACCGGCGGATTGCCGAACTGCCGGTCATCGGCATTTCGGCGCATGTGCAAAAGGACCAGATCGAGACTCACCTGCAGGCTGGCATGAACGGTTTCGTCGCCAAACCTGTCTCCCCCGAACGGCTGGCCAAGGCATTGGACAGCGTCATGCAAGGGCGCGAGGGTGCGATCTATTTGTCGGCCCGCCAGGCAGTTCTTGAACAGCCGGACCGCCGCGCCGGCCTTCACAAACAGATGCAGGAAAACATACGGGACCTTGGCAAAGTGCAAGCTCTGGACATCGCAAGAATATTCAAACAGGAGCTTCCGCGAGGCCTTGCACAGATGACTGCGGCTTTGGAAATGCAAGATTTCGGGTCACTTGCCAAAGAAGCGCACCGCGCCAAAGGGGCTGCCAGCACGTTTGGCCAGCAGGATCTCGCAGCGCTGCTGGCAGCGTTGGAAGCACACTCAGAAAATGGGGAACTGAACGCAGCCCAAGACCAGCTGGACAAGCTGGCAGTCTTGGTCCCGCAGATCCTGGAGGTGCTGGCCGCAGTGCTGCGCGAGTGCGAGACTGTCAGTTCAAAGGCGCCGTGAACACATAGCCCTCGCCATGCACGGTGGTGATTACCCGCGGATTGGCGGGATCCTCCTCCAGCTTGCCGCGCAGGCGCCGGATCAGCACATCCACGGTACGGGGGTTTGCGCCGTATTGCCGGTGGGTGACCCGGCTCATCAGTGCATCGCGCGAGGCCACCTCCCCTGCCCGGCTGATCAGCATGTCCAGCACTTCGAATTCGGCCCGGGTCAGGGAAATGCTGTTACCCTGCACCGTTTGCAGATGCCGCGCCGCGACGTCGAACTGAAATTTCCCGAACTTGTAGATCCGGCGTGACAAACGCCGGACATCCTGCGTCCGCCGCAGCAGGTTTTTCAGCCTAGCCAGCAATTCGCGCCGATTGAAGGGCTTGCAGACATAATCATCCGCGCCAAGTTCCAGCCCGACAATCCGGTCAATCTCATCATCCCGGCCTGTCACCAGGATGATCCCCAACTCGGACTTGGCACGCTGTTCCCGCGTAATCTGCAGCCCGTCTTTTCCGGGCAGGTTGATGTCGACGAGCAGAAGATCAACATCCTGTTCCTCAAGTATGCTTTCCGCGTCTTCGGCAGTCTCAGCCTGCGAAACACTGTACCCTTGGGCATCCAGGTAACTGGCGAGAGTGGCCCGGGTGACGGGCTCGTCCTCAATGATCAAAATATGCGCCATGATTTTGAAGCCCCCGCAATTATTCCTATCGGTTAACAAATTTTAACAAAACTGACCAGCCTGTTCATCCCGCCGGGCTGACCTGTTCACAACTGCTGCCTAACTTCTTGTCTCGAAAGCCCGGCTTTCAAAACGCGGAAAGGCTCAGGCCATCAGGACCAGGGCTGCGACAACAGGGAGACACACATGAAATACCGGCAATACCTAATGGCCAGCGCTGCGGCCATGATGATGACGGCCCCGATAGCGATGGCCGAGGATTCCTCGGACCCTATCATCATTCCGATCCACAACTGGTCGAGCCAGATCGTGATGAGCCACGTTGTCGGACAAATCTTTGAATCGATGGGCAACAGTGTCGAATATGTGTCGACCGACAGCCAGGCAGTCTATGAATCAGTCCGCCTTGGCGATGTGACCCTGGAACTGGAAGTCTGGGAAGGCGCCTTTGGCAAGTCCTTCAACGAAGCGCTGTCCAAAGGCGGCCTGCATGACGCAGGCGACCACAACGCTGTTACCCGCGAAGACTGGTGGTACCCGGCCTGGACCAAGGACGCCTGCCCGGGCCTGCCAAGCTGGGAAGCGTTGAACGATTGCGCTGCAGCCTTTGCCACACCTGAAACGGGTGACAAGGGCCGTTTCCTGGGCGGTCCTGTTGACTGGCTCAAGCATGACGCGGAGCGTGTCGAAGCGCTGAACATGAACTTCACAGTTGTGAACGCAGGGTCTGCCTCTGCGCTTTGGGCCGAAGTTGCCGCTGCCGAAAGGACAAAAAAACCGGTGGTGATTTTCAACTGGACCCCGAACTTTGCCGAAGCTGTCTGGCCAGGTGAATTCGTCGAATTCCCCACCTGGGTCGAGGGCTGCGACACGGACCCGGCCGTCGGCCCGAACCCGGACGCCACCTATGACTGCGGCAATCCGGCCAACGGCTACCTGAAGAAGGCCGCTTGGGACGGCATGAAAGAGAAATGGCCGGCCGCCTATGAAACGCTGACCGAAATCAGCTTCACCAATCCGCAAATCGCGGAAATGGCCAAGCTGGTCGACATTGACGAGATGGAGCCCGAGGACGCCGCTGCTGAATGGCTCGCTGCCAACGAGAACCTCTGGAAGCCCTGGACTGGATCCTGAATCCCCTTCCAAACCCTTTTTCCGGGGCGGCTCGCTGCCCCGGTTCCCCTGCCAACGAAAGATAAGCCATGACCGCCGCCACCCCCGTCATTTCCTGCAAAAACGTCTGGAAACTGTTTGGCGCCCAACCTGAACAGTATCTGAAGTCGCTGACCGGCAACCCGGGCTTTGATGAGATCCGCCAGGCTGGCTATATCGCAGCTGTCCGTGACGTTTCCCTGGATATCGCCAAGGGGGAAATGCTGGTGATCATGGGACTGTCAGGTTCCGGCAAGTCCACCTTTGTACGCTGCCTGTCCCGTCTCATTGATATCACCGGCGGAGAGGTCCGGGTCGAAGGTCAGAATATTGGTGAGATGTCCGAGAAGGAGCTGATCGGCCTGCGCCGCAACAAGATGGGCATGGTGTTCCAGAGCTTCGGCCTCTTGCCGCACCGTACCGTTCTGGACAATGTCGCCTTCCCGCTGGAAATGCGCGGCCAGGACCGGCACGCACGCCGCGCCCGTGCGCTGGAGGTGATCGAGCTGGTCGGCCTTTCCGGCCGTGAGGATTATTTTCCGCGCGAGCTGTCAGGCGGCCAGCAGCAACGTGTCGGCATCGCCCGCAGCCTGGCGATCGAACCTGATATCTGGTTCCTGGACGAGCCGTTTTCAGCCCTTGATCCGCTGATACGCCGCGAGATGCAGGACGAATTCCTGCGGCTGCAGGAAATGCTGGGCAAGACCATCGTCTTTATCACTCACGACTTTGACGAGGCGCTGCGCCTTGCCGACCGAATTGCAATCATGAAGGACGGAGTGGTTGAACAATGCGATACCCCGGATCAGATCGTGCTGAACCCGGCCACCGAATATGTCGCCAAATTCACCGAAGAAATCGAGAAATCCCGCGTGGTGCACGCCGGCGTACTGGCGCGCGAGGTGAACGGCCACAGCCTGACCGGCACGCCGATCGGAGAGAATCAGACCATCTCCGAGCTGGCGCGCCTGCTGGTCAATGACAACCGGGATTTCCTGCCGGTTGCCAACACCGCAGGCAGCCTGATCGGCGCGATGAACCGGCAGGAAGCGCTGGATGTGCTTCTGGGAGAGCCATCATGACAGATCAGACGATGGTTCTTTCTGGAAAACCTCAAACATGGACACGCGCCAGGACCGGCTGGGCGCTGTTTGCACTGGCCTGCGTTCTGGCGGCGGGCAACGCCGTGCTGCCTGCAGGGCTGGTAAGGCCGCCTGAATGGCTGGTGCTGCCTTTTGCCGACTGGATCAACGCGATCTTTAATTTCCTGCGCGACGACCTTGGGCTAATCTACCTGACCCGCGCCTTTGCTGATGGGGTTGAATGGTTGCTCGATGTGACCGCCAACTTGCTTTACGGCAAAAACCGCTGGCCACGCGTCGGCCCCATTCCGTGGACAGTGATCGCCAGCATCGGCTTTGTTATCGGCTATGCGTTGCAAGGCTGGCGGTTGTCGCTGCTGACCGGTGGCACCTTTGTCTGGATCGCCGTCATGGGGCAGTGGAAATGGGCAATGGAAACACTCTCCGTTATCGTTGTCGCGGCCCCGTTCTCGATCCTCTTCGGACTGCTTATGGGCATCCTCGCCTGGCGCTCGAAAAACTTTGAGCGGATCCTCAATCCAATCCTCAACATCGCGCAAAGCCTGCCGCATTTCGCCTATATGATTCCGGTGGTGGTCTTTATAGGAGTCGGTCCCAAGGCGGGTGCCATCGTCACCATCATCTTTTCCGTACCGCCGATGATCCGCATGTCCTTGCTGGGTTTGCGCAAGGTCCCGCATGAAGTGATTGAAAGCGGGCACATGTGCGGCTCCACCCGCTGGCAGCTGTTGCGCCACGTCCGCATCCCCACCGCCCGGACCGAGATCCTGGTCGGCGTGAACCAAGTCATCATGCAGTGCCTTGCGATGGTGGTTCTGGCCAGTTTCATCGGCATGCCTGGACTGGGCCAGAAGCTGCTGCAATTGCTGCAGGCGCTGAAGATCGGCCGCTCGGTCGAGATCGGCATCACCATCGTGTTGCTGGCCGTCATGCTGGACCGCTGCACCAAAGCCTGGGCGACAAAGCAGCCTGAGCATTTTGACAAGGGCATCTCCTTTGCGGTCCGCAACAAGTTTCTGCTAATCGCTGCGGGCCTTTCCCTTGCCTGCTTTGTTCTTGCACAATTCATTCCGTTGATGGACCAGATCGGCCGCCGCGAAGCCTTCACTATTTCCAAGCCGATTGATGCCGTTGCGGACTGGTTCATCGTGCTGATTGATCCGGTCACTCAGTGGCTGCGCTGGTTTCTGATCACCTGGGTGCTGATCCCGATCCGCGATGCCTTCCTATGGATGCCGTATGCGGCAGTGCTGACGCTGCTGGCTGCCGCAGGCTGGGCCATCGGCGGCCTGCGCTCGGCGCTGGTGTGCGTTGCCTTCTTCGGCCTCATCGCCATGTCCGGCTGGTGGGACCGCGCGATGATTACGGTCTATACCGTGGTGGTTGCTGTCTCGATTGCCACCGTGCTGGGCTTTCCGCTGGGCATCTGGGGGTCGTTTCACGAGAAACGTGCCGCCATCGCCCTGCTCATCTGCGACACATTGCAAACTTTTCCCAGCTTCATCTACCTGATCCCGGTGGTCATGCTGTTCGGGGTGAACGATGTGGCGGTGATCGGCGCGGTTGTCCTCTTTGCTGCCGTGCCGCTGGTGCGCTACACAATTGAAGGATTGCGCCAAGTGCCCGAAACCCTGATCGAAGCCGCTGATATGTCCGGTGCCACCCGGATGCAGACCCTATGGAAGGTCCGCCTGCCGATGGCGCTGCCCACCATCATGGTCGGGGTGAACCAATCGGTTATGTTCTCGTTGTTTATGGTAATCATTGCCGCCTTTATCGGCACCCAGGACCTGGGCCAGGAAATGCAGCGTGCGCTGTCTTCTACCGATGTGGGCAAAGGCCTGGTGCTCGGTCTTGCCGTCGCTTTCATGGGACTGATGGTCGACCACCTGGTCAGCACCTGGGCAAAGACCAAGAAAGATGCGCTGGGGCTGGAGTGACATCGCGACTACCCGAAGGCGTCCCGCTAATCGCCATCGCAGGCGTTTGTGGGGATACAGCAACATTCGCT
This sequence comes from Leisingera aquimarina DSM 24565, assembly GCF_000473165.1. GTDB lineage: Bacteria > Pseudomonadota > Alphaproteobacteria > Rhodobacterales > Rhodobacteraceae > Leisingera > Leisingera aquimarina. Next base: position 302,619 of record NZ_KI421504.1, read on the forward strand.
GTCTGTTCATGGATGCCAACGGCAACGGCTAATCGAACCTGACAGTTCCGAACGCCGCGAAGCGCTCGCAAACCTGGAAAACCTCAGCCGCGCCATAGCCAAGCGTACGTCCTCGACGTCGACGATCTAGGCATCTCCCATTGACCGGTCCGGCACGACGCGCCGGATCGGTCGCACTTCTTGGCGCCTTGTGCCCAGCTTGTGTCCGAGCGCTCAGCATCGCCTTGTCCCATATTCAAGGGCAAGATGGCAATGAACCGCCCCAGGTTTTCCGGAGGCTTCAACTCCTATGCCGCCTCATCCAGTCGTCGCCTCATTTGGCATCCAACTTTGTAAACGCGCCCAATACAATATCCGATGTTGCGGAGCAGAAAATTCGCAAAGCACGGGAAGAGAACAACAAGGATTGAGCGGCCCCGCTTGAGTGGTCCAAGTTGAAAGTTAGTGCATGGTTGGCCTTTGGTCTACCGGAACAATGGCCTCTGGAGCCGGTGGGCGGTAGCCCAGAGCACTGTGTGGTCGTCTGGTGTTGTAGTGTTTTCTCCAACTTTCGATGATGATCTGGGCTTCCCGCAGCGAGTAAAAGACCTCACCGTTCAGCAGCTCGTCGCGCATGCGCCCGTTGAAGCTTTCGCAATATCCGTTCTCCCACGGTGACCCGGGTTCGATGAATGCGGTCTTAGCCCCAACTGCTTTGATCCAGCCTCTGACGGCCTCAGCTATGAATTCGGGGCCGTTGTCAGACCTGATGTAAGCAGGCACGCCCCGAAGAATGAACAGGTCGGTCAGAACATCAATGACCTCGGTCGAGTTCAGCTGCCGCCTCACCCGGGTCGCCAAACATTCCCGACTGTGTTCGTCCAGAATATTCAATGTCCTGAACGCTCGACCATCGTCTGTTCGATGATGCACGAAGTCGTACGACCAGACGTGATTGCGATACTCTGGCCGCAGCCGAACACACGAACCATTGTTGAGCCAGAGCCGCCCTTTCTTGGGCTGTTTCATGGGAACCTTTAGCCCCTCTCGCCGCCATAGACGTTCGACGCGCTTGTCGTTCACCTGCCAGCCTGCGTCTCACAGCAGAGCGGCAATCCGACGGTAGCCATATCGACCATACTGACGTGTCAGCTCGATCATGTCCTCGACCAGGCGGTCTTCGTCAGCACGCCCAAGTGGCAACCGGCGCTGCGTGGATCGGTGCTGGCCCAGGACGCGGCATACACGGCGTTCGGAAATCTTGATTTGGCTACGCACATGATCGATGCAGGCACGGCGGCGCGAGGGGCTCAGAAGTTTCCCTTTGCGGCCTCTGACAGGATCAGTTTGTCGAGTGTAAGATCTGAAACGGCACGGCGAAGGCGCTCGTTCTCCTTCTGGAGCCGCTTCAGTTCCTTGAGTTGTTCTGTGCCCATTCCGCCGTACTTCTTCTTCCAACGGCAATAGGTTTGTTCCGTCACACTGATCTGCCGAATGGCGTCTATTCGGGGCATGCCTTGCCCCATCAGCACTTCAACCTGCCGTAACTTCACGACAATCTCTTCAGGCTTGGGTCTCTTAATCGCCATCTATGGTCCTCCGCTTTCCTAATCATAGGGGCGGACCACTTCATTGGGGGAGGCTCAGTGTCCGCTCTGCGCCGTTTGCGGCACGCTGCACATGCGCAGGTCTGCCCGGTGGTCAGTAACCGCAATGGGCTCACTCCCAACTTCCCCCCTGGGCAGTGAACGACTTCTCAGACCCACCATTGGTCGATGGTTGCGATTTCTTCGTCAGTCCATCCGAAGTGATGGGCGAATTCGTGAATAACAACATGCGCGATCAACTCGTTCAGTTCGACATTGCCGCGATCGCGCCATTCCGCCAGGATCGGTTGACGGAAGAGCCAGACAACATCCGGAGGCGGCCCCATGTCGAGAATGGACTTCTCGGTCATGGGAATTCCCTCGTAGAGCCCCGTCAGTTCGTGCGGATCCGCAAAACCAAGATCGTCCAGCATGGTCGGCGCAGGCCACTCGGCAATGCACAGAATGACGTTTTCTGCAGCAGGCCGGAATGCCCCCGGTAGGGAAGCAATAGTGGCGCGCGCGATCTTCTCGAAATGCTCAAGGTCCTGGTCCATGCACTGTATATGGTTTCTTGAAACGGTGTAGTGAACCGCTAAGACCGAGGAGGAAGTCCATATGCCTGGCGCGAGCAGTAGCCTCGGCCCATAAAGCACGATTTGCGTTGGCTGCCGGCAACAGTTTCCTTTCTAAGAGCAAAGGTCGGCCCTTTGCGGTCATCCATCGGACTTCCGCATGCGGCATTGCAGCTTCCCCAAACCGGCCGTTGGTACACAGTGCAGCATTTCAGGAGCAGAAGCGGACTTAACGGTCGTTCGCCGCAGGCGCAGTCTGGGCATCACTCTGCGTCAGCTTTACGCAGATAGCGGACCCTGCAAAACTGCAAACTATCGCCTCCTTTCCTAGCAGATTCGGCTTATTGCTGACGTCGATCAACGGGGACATCGCCGCGGCGCAGCTTCCCCAGAGCGGCCGTTCGCACCTGATTGAAATGGCAAAGACCAACCTGGAGACTGACTAAAGGCTCAACCTTGGATTTTTTTAAACCACTGCCTAAAGTGACAGGCCGCGCGATCGTCTGGGCAGTTTTTCAGCTTCGCTTTCGGACAATCGGGCGGCCTCAAGCTTCTGCAAAATCTCTTCAGGCATGGGCATCGCGTGCGGCTGGGGGTGCTGACAAACGTGCAGCTCCATGAACTCGCCAACACTGGCCAAAGCAGTGCCGTTGAACATCTGCATGTGCAGATGGAACCGCTTGCTGTCGCATCCGACAATACGCGTTTCGACCCGGACCCGGGCACCTTCCTTCACCTCGCGGAGAAAGAACTTGTGATCCTCCAGCAGGTAGATGGTGCAGCCGGTGCGCCTGCGGTAAGCCTCGTCAAAGCCGATCTCGTCCTGAAAGGCATCCACCGCCAGACTGAAAACCAGCCCGTAATAGCTGTCCCGCATGTGGCCGTTGTAGTCGATCCACTCGGGCAGGACATTTGTTTCAAAGCTGTAGACCATTTTCACCCCTCTTGTGCTGGCCGTGCCAGGCCATAGAACCGCGCTGCTGTTCCGCCGAAAACCATGGCATGCTGCTCTGGCGGCACAAGCGCGCGGTAGGCCCCAGCAAGCGCGGCGTAATCCGAAGACAGGCTGTCGACCGGGAAGTTGGAACCGAACATGCAGCGTTCGGCACCGAACTGTTCCACGCAGGTTTCGACCAGCGGGCGGATGCTGTCCTGGGTCCAGCCATGGTCGAACATGCCTAGTCCGGACAGTTTGCAGGTGACGGTTGGCAGCGCAGACAGATGCCGCAGCGCCTCTGCCCAGCCGGCGATGCCCGCCGGGCTCCTGTCATGCGGCGACCCGGCGTGGCACAGGGCCACCTGTGTTTCAGGCGCATGGGCCAGCACCGCGGCGGTTTTCTCCATCAGCTCGGGGAGCAATTGCAGATCAAAGGCCAGCCCGCGCCGGCCCAGCTCGCGCAGCCCGTCCAGAAACAGGGGGTCGTCCAGCAGCGTATTGGTGCCGGTCACCGCATCCTCGCCCGGCGCCCGCCCGACAATCTGGCGCGCGCCGCGCACCGAGGCCAGGCTTTGGAACCGGTCCAGCTGCGCGTCTCTGTCCGCTGCGGTCAGATCACAGAACACCACCTGCGCCATCACCCAGCCGGAATTGGCGCGGGCCACGCTGTCTACCCACTGCGCCTCTTGCCAGCCGTCGGCTGCACCAACCTGGATATGCACCGAAGCCCCGGCGCCCAGGGCCGAGGCATCCTTACGGAATTCCCCGATCAGGTAATCCCGCTGGATCGGCGCCGGGTCGCCAAAGAACCGCCGGGCTCCGGCCTCCATCAGCCAGGGGTAATGCACCGCCTGCAGGTCCCAGAGATGGTGATGCGCGTCGACGATCATGGCTGCTCAATCCCCGTTGTCCGCCCCAGGATGTCCACACCCTGCTGATGCCAGAAGTGCAGCAGGTCGATGAATATCCAATTCTCCGCCAGCTTGTCTCCGTCCCGCCGGTAGATGTCGATCACCCGGAACTCGCCGGTCTTGCCGGTGGCGGGCATCCCCATGAAGCCGCCGGTATGGCGGGCGGTGAAGTTCGGCCAGCCGAAAAAACCGCCATAATGCCCCTCGGCCATGCGGCAAAGGTGGCCGGTCTTGGACCGCTCGGTGAATGCAGCACGGAATGGGCCAGAGTGCTGCTTGGCATAGCGTTCGATTGTGTAGGTGGCACCAATGCCCGAGGGGCCCCACCAGATCATGTCGTCATGCCAGGTGCGGGCCAGCTCCTCTTCCAGCGTCATGTTACTGTCCCACTGGCCCAGATCGGCAATCATTGCTTCGATGGCTGCCAGGGTTCTTGTGCCCTCCTCCGCCGGCTGCGCGTCAAACAGCAGACCGTCATGGGTTACCGGTCCCGGCTGCACCAGTTGCGCGCCGGTCCCAACCGGGAAAGGCTGCAGCCCGGCCTGCAGCATCAGGTGCGGGATGTCAAAATACATCGCGGTCTCGGTGATCCTGCCGTCTTCAACCCTGTGAAAGGCGCAGTAGCGCAAGAACGCCATCTTGCGGGTCGGGCGGATACCCAGCCAGGCACCGTCATGCAGCCCCATCAGATGCCCCATCGAGCAGACCCAGACGCCGCCCGGATCATCAAACCGGTTCTGTCCGGCAAAGAACACATCGATACGGCGCTGCAGTCGCGTCAGGTTTTGCCGCAGCGGCACCCAGAACTGCGTGCCGACCTCCTTAGCACCGTGGATCTCGCCGAACGGGTGAAAGCCGCGCCACAACAGATCGGGGCTGCAATGCTGCGCCATGACGGCAGGAATTTCCGCTGCCGCCGCCTGGTCCAACGCGTGGTAAAAGCTGCGCACCACTTGCTTTTCAGCTTGAAAGCTCATTTTAAAATTCCTTTTGGTTCAACGGCTTCCTAGCCTTTACGCCCAAGTGAATCACCGTCTTTCCGGCAATATTGCATACGTATGCAAAAAAGTCTTGCCAGATTTGATGCCGCAGGAATACAGTTTTGCAAACGTATGCAATTGTTGATTCTCCTGGGGAGGGAGCAGCGGTATGGCCGAGATTCAGCTTCGCAATGTAGGCAAGCGCTGGGGCAGCTTCGTGGGGGTTGAAAACTTTGACCTAACCATTGCTGACAAGGAATTTCTGGTGCTGCTAGGCCCTTCAGGCTGCGGCAAGACCACCACCATGCGGATGATCGCAGGGCTGGAGGATGTCACTGATGGCGAGATCCGGATCGGTGGCGAAGTAGTCAACGATCTCGACCCCAAGGACCGCGATGTCGCGATGGTGTTCCAGTCCTACGCGCTTTACCCGAACATGAACGTCTACGAGAACATCCGCTTCCCGCTGAAAGTGCGCGGCATTGATCCCGCCACCCATGACGACCGGGTCATGCAGGCCGCCGACCGGGTAGAACTGCGCGACTTCCTGCATCGCAAACCGGCCGAGCTGTCGGGCGGCCAGCGGCAGCGTGTGGCCCTGGCCCGTGCCATCGTGCGCAAGCCCAAGGTCTTTCTGATGGACGAGCCGCTCAGCAACCTTGATGCCAAGCTGCGGGTCTCCACCCGTGCCCAGATCAAGAATCTCAGCCATGACCTGCAGGCCACCACCATCTACGTGACTCATGACCAGATCGAGGCGATGACGCTCGCCGACCGGGTTGTGGTGATGAAGAAGGGCGTGGTCCAGCAGGTCGGCGCTCCGACCGAAATCTATGACCGGCCCGCCAACACCTTTGTTGCCAGCTTCATTGGCTCTCCGGCAATGAACCTGATGGAGGGAGAAGTCACAGGCGGCGTCTTCTGGGCGCAGAATGTGGAAATCGCCGGGGTTGCAGCACCGGACGGCCCTCTGACGCTTGGCTTCCGCGCCGAAGACGCGGGGCTCGCAACCGGCGGTCACGGCCAGATCAACGCCCCGATCTACACGCTGGAACTGCTGGGTGATGCCACCATGATCTCGGTCCGCGTCGGCGGCGCTTTGGTCTCGGTCAAGGCGGACAAAAGCTTCCGGGCCGAGATCGGAGACATGGTTTCGCTCTCGGTGCCCAAGGAAATCTGCCACCTCTTCCAGGCCGGAAGCGGTGCGCGGCTGGAGAACTGAACCAGCATAACGCCGTCCTGCATGCAGGGAAGGTTCACCGGGCCAAACCCTTCATATGCGGCCCGAAACAGGGAGGAAACTATGTCGATCAAAAGCAAATTCATTCTAAGCGCTGCGGCTGTGTTCATGGGAAGCACCGCCTACGCTGGCTGCGGCCTCAGCGGCGGCAACGTCAGCATTCTTGGTAATGAATTCGCCGCCATTCAGGCGGTTGCCGAAGGCGCCAAGCAATGCGCTGGCGGCGGCGTGACCGTGGAAAGCAACCTGAACAAGGACTACCGCGAGCTGCAGGTAGCTGCGCTGACCGCCAATCCGGCACAGTACACAACGGTCACCACCACCAACGCAGCCATTGTGCCGCTGCTGAACAGCGACCTGATCCGCCCGTTGGATGACCTGATTGCCAAACACGGCCAGCACCTCAGCAAAAACCAGATGATCACCGTTGACGGCAAGGTCATGGCAGTTGCCTTCATGGCCAACGCCCAGCACCTGTTCATCCGCGAAGACATCCTGAAAGCAGCCGGTGTCGAGGCTCCCAAAACCTATGAGGAAGTGATTGCAGCTGGCAAGGCAATCCAAGAAGCAGGCTTGATGCAATACCCCTTTGCTACAACCAGCCAAACCGGCTGGAATTTGGCTCAGGAGTTTGTGAACATGTACCTCGGCCACGGCGGCAGTTTCTTCAAGCCAGGCACCGCCGAGCCAAATGTCAACAACGAGACCGGTGTTGCAGCGCTGAACACTCTTAAAGAGCTGGTGTCGCTGTCCAACCCCGACTACCTGACCTTTGATTCCAATGCGGTCCAGTCCTCCTGGGAAGCGGGTGATGTGGCGATGGCTCATCTGTGGGGGTCGCGCGGCACCGGCATTCTGGACGACGAGGGGTCCACTGCGGAAATCGTCAGCAACACCGCTCTGATCTCCTCGCCGACCGTCGGTGGCGGCAGCACCCCGGCGTCGACTCTGTGGTGGGACGGATTTGTAATTGCCAGCAACGCCAGCGACGAAGATGCCGAGGCGAGCTTTGTCGCGATGGTGAACGGCATCAGCCCGGAAGTCGTGAAGGCCAATAACGACGCCGCCGTCTGGCTGGCCGAAGGCTATGAGCCCTCGCCGGCCTCCGCAGGGGTTGCTGCCACGGCGACCGGCGGCACCAAGCCCTATCCGATGATCCCTTTCATGGGCCTGATGCACACCGCGCTGGGGTCTGAACTGACCGAGTTCCTGCAAGGTTCGGAATCCGCAGAACAGGCTCTGGCCGATGTCGAGGCCTCCTATGTCGCCGCGGCCAAAGAAAAAGGCTTCCTGAACTAAGGAACCCGCCAATGCAGGCAGAGCCCACCATCACGGCTCTGCCCCATCCACCCGTCTAGGGGACGATCCGAGATGCGCCATAAAACCTTCTTCTGGTTCATTCTGCCCAGCCTGGCAGCGATGATCCTCTTCATCGCGCTGCCGCTGGCATCAGTTGTGATCCAGTCGCTGCACATCGAACATGAGCAGGTGATCGTGACCACTGAGAACTGCGGCCCATTCGGCTGCACCGAGGAAAGCTCTGTCGACACCGAGGCTACTGCCGCATTGCGCGCCGAACAGCCGCTGGGCCGCTTTGCGGGCCTCACCACCTATTTCGACCGCGGCCACCTGGCCACCGCCGAGGTTGCCGAGGCTTGGCGCAGCCGGGACAGCCTGGGCGGGTTCTTCTCGGAACTCTATAACCTGCCGTTTTACAAGGCGCTGGCCTTCACGCTGACCTACACCTTCCTGGTGACGCCGCTGGTGATCCTGCTGGGGCTGATGATTGCCCTTGGCGTTAACCGGCTGACCCCGGTGCTGAAGGGGCCAACCATCTTTGTGTCATTGCTGCCGATGATCATCACGCCGCTGATCGGCTCGCTGATCCTGTTTTGGATGATCGACGCGCAAGGGGTGATCGGCAAAAACTTGCAGTGGCTGTTCGACGACCCGGATCTGTCGCTGAAGGCTTCGCCGGTGCTGACCTGGATCACTCTGATGGTTTATGGCGTCTGGAGCTCCGCGCCTTTTGCCTTCGTGGTCTTTTATGCCGGCCTTCAAACAGTGAACTCGGACTCGCTCGAGGCGGCGATGATCGACGGCGCCACCCGCTGGCAGCGCATCCGTTACGTGGTGATCCCGCATCTGTCACCGCTGGTAGTATTTATCTCGCTGATTCAGCTGATGGATAACTTCCGGGTGTTCGAACCGATTGTCGGCTTCTCTGCCCAGGCCAATGCGACCTCGCTGTCCTACATCATCTTTGCCGACATGCGCAGCGACATCACCCGCTTCAACTCCGCCGCAGCCACCTCAGTTCTGACCGTGATCGGCGTGGCGATCCTGCTGTCCCCGGTTCTTGTCCGCACCTGGCGGGATTTCAAAGGAAAGGCTGCCTGATGTCCAGCATTGCAAACCGCTCCTCCCGCTCTGTCATCATTTTCTCGTCCGCTTTTGTCCTTCTGTGGGTGGTGATCGCCTCCTTCCCGTTCATCTGGACCCTCTGGGGCTCGTTCAAGGTGCAGGCCGACTTCTTTTCCAAGGCCGACTGGCGCAACGCCCTGTGGGGCACCCGCACAATGATCGAGGCCGGCGGCACCTTCACCGGAGCCGGTTATGAAGGCGCCTGGATCCAGGAAGAATTCTGGCGCGCCGCGATCAATACAATGATCGTCGTCGTCTTCACTGTAATCATTTCACTGACCTTCGGCACGCTGGGCGGCTATGCACTGGCGCGCTCGGGCCACAACTATGCCTTCTGGCTCTTGATGATCGCTCTGGTGTTCCGTGCCATGCCGCATATCACGCTGGTCTCCGGCTACCTCCTGCCATTCTTCGAGTGGAACCTCTGGGGGCATCTGCCGACCTCGATCATCGTGCTGGTGGCGATCAACCAACCCTTCACGCTGTGGATGCTGCACTCCTTCTTTTTGAACATCCCAAAGGATCTGGACGAAAGCGCCAAGGTCGACGGCTGCACCCAGTTTCAAGCCTTCCGCCATGTGATCATCCCGGTGATGTGGCCCGGCGTGATAACCACCGGCCTGTTTTCCTTCCTGCTGGCCTACAACGATTTTGCCGTCACCTCGATGCTGCTGAGCGAAGACAACCGTACTATGGTTCCCGCCATCGCCGCTTTCCTCGGTTCGACCCTGGAAGAAGGCAACGTGATGTTTGCTGTCGCTGCTGTGGTCTCGGCCACCGCCCCGCTGTTCGTGCTGGTGATGTTCTTCCAGCGCCAGATCGTCAGCGGCCTGACCGCAGGCGCGGTGAAAGGGTGATGAGTGCTTCCGCCCGCAATAACGCGGTCGGGCGCCATCCGGCGCTCAATCGTATGCCCCGAGACTTTCTTCATGCCCTCTCAGTTTCTGCAAACCGCCGAAAACTGACACGCAACTTTTAAGGACAAGACACATGAAAGGCTCCCGCCCCGAACAGGCCGTGCTGACCAAAGACACGGACATGAGTAAGACCGAAGACACCCGCCGCGTCATCGAAGGCATGGTCGACGGCCTGAACGACCACCGCATCAACGACATCGGCGAGTTCTTTTCCGAAGGCTTCCGTTGGCTCGGCAACCAGGGCTGTGGCACCAAGACCGGTCTGAAGGAATTCCAGGACAACTGGCAGCGCCCGTTCCAGGCGGCCTTCTCCGACAAGGTCTGCATCGACGAAGCCCGCCTCTATATGGGTGAATGGGCCGCTGCCTTCGGCCGCCAGGAAGCCACCCACTCGGGCAGTTTCCTGGGTATTGAGCCCACCGGCAAGCGAGTCGAGATCCGCTACATGGACTTCTGGAAGGTTGTCGACGGAAAGATCGTCGACAACTGGGTCAACGTGGATTTTGCCCATGTCGCGGCCCAGCTGGGTGTCGATGTGTTCAACGGCGAAGGCTGGGAAGCCTATGATCGCGGTGAAAAGACTGCCCCCCGCCCGGACAAGTGATCCAATGCCGGGTGGCGCCTCATGCCGCCCGGCCCTCCAGCCTGAGGATACCCCATGACCATCGAATACCTGAAACGCGGCAAACCCGAAGCCGACCGGGCCGAGGACGACGCAAAGACCCGCACCGTGGTGGAAGCCACGCTGAAGGACATCGAAACCCGCGGCGACGCGGCTGTGCGCGAGCTTAGCGAGAAGTTCGACAACTACTCCCCCGCCTCCTTCCGTCTCAGCCAGCAGGAGATCGACGCTCTGATCGCCCAGCTGAGCGCGCGCGAGCTGGCAGACATCAAATTCGCCCAGGAGCAGGTACGCAATTTTGCCCAGGCGCAGCGCGACTCGATGCTGGACATCGAGGTCGAAACCCTGCCCGGCGTCATTCTGGGCCACAAGAACATCCCGGTTCAATCCGTGGGCTGCTATGTGCCCGGCGGCAAGTTCCCGATGGTCGCCTCCGCCCATATGTCGGTGGCCACTGCGTCCGTTGCAGGCGTGCCCCGCATCATCGCCTGCACCCCGCCGTTCAACGGCAAACCGAACCCCGCAGTGATTGCCGCCATGCATCTGGGAGGCGCGCATGAGATCTATGTGATGGGCGGCATCCAGGCGATTGGCGCTATGGCGATCGGCACTGAAACCATCGACCCTGTCCATATGCTGGTTGGCCCCGGTAACGCCTTTGTGGCCGAGGCAAAGCGCCAGCTGTTCGGCCGCGTGGGCATAGATCTTTTTGCAGGCCCGACCGAGACTATGGTCATCGCCGATGAAACCACGGCTGACGCCGAGATTTGCGCCACCGATCTCTTGGGCCAGGCCGAACACGGTTATAACTCACCTTGCGTCCTGCTGACCAACTCCCGCAAGCTGGCGGAAGAAACTCTGTCCGAGGTGGACCGGCTGCTGGACGTGCTGCCGACGGCCGGAACAGCCAAAGTGTCCTGGGAGGAATACGGCGAGGTCATCGTCTGCGACACCTATGATGAGATGTTGCAGGTCGCGGATGACATTGCCTCTGAGCATGTGCAGGTGATGACGGACCGAGACGACTGGTTCCTGGAAAACATGACCTGCTACGGCGCGCTGTTCCTCGGCGCGCGCACCAATGTGTCCAACGGGGACAAGGTGATCGGCACCAATCACACGCTGCCGACCAAGAAGGCGGGCCGCTATACCGGCGGGCTGTGGGTCGGCAAATACCTGAAAACCCACAGCTATCAGAAGGTTCTGACAGATGAGGCAGCGACCCTGATCGGTGAATACGGCTCGCGGCTGTGCATGCTGGAGGGGTTTGTCGGCCATGCCGAGCAATGCAACGTCCGGGTGCGCCGCTATGGCGGCATCAACGTGCCTTACGGAGAGGCGGCACCTTACCGCGAGGCCGGCGAATAGACGCAAAGCGGGCTTTGGGGGCCCTGCCCCCAGGCCTGCGGCCTTCCCCTGGGAGTATTTGAGACCAGAAAGAAGCTGGATGCAGTCAGAGATGGAAACGGACGTACATAGCGGCAACAAAGCGCGGCTGGCGCCGCTGCGGGCTACAATGCGCGACTTTGAGGCAGCACCCGTGCGTGCGGCCTTGGAAGCTGTTGTAACGCCGGATGCTGCCGTCCATCTCAACCATCCGTTTGGCGATTTGCTTGGTCCCGGACCGTTGTTTGACAACGCCTATGCGCCGCTGCTGGCAGCCTGGCCGGATCTGGAGCGGCGCGACTGTATCGTTATGGCGGGCCGCGACGAGCACGGGTTCGACTGGGTTGGCTGCTGCGGCTTTTACACAGGGACTTTTCTGGCACCCTGGCTGGATATTCCGCCAACCGTTCACCAAGCGGCGATGCGGTTTCATGAGTTCTTCCGCTTTGAAAACGGCAAAGTGGCTGAGATGCAGGCGCTCTGGGATATTCCGGAGGTGATGATGCAGGCCGGCGCCTGGCCGATGGCCCCTTCGCTGGGGCGCGAGTGGCAGGTACCGGGCCCCGCCACCCAGGACGGGGTGCGGACCGGCCCATATGATGCAGGGCAAAGCACCGCCAGCTGCAACCTGGTTCTGGAGATGCTGGAGCATCTGCAGCGCTACCCCAGCCAGGGCGGGCCAGACGTGATGCAGATGGAGCGTTTCTGGCATCCGCGGATGAACTGGTACGGGCCTGCGGGCATCGGCACTGCCCGGGGCATTGCAGGGTTTCGCAACTGGCATCAGATCCCGTTTCTGAATGCGATGCCGGACCGGGGGCGGCACTCCCGCGGTCTTACTTTTCATTTCTTTGTCGACGGCCCTTATGCTGCGGTCACCGGCTGGCCCAGCATGCGCCAGACCGTCACCGCCGATGGCTGGCTGGGCATTGCGCCTGCAGGCAAACAGATCGAACTGCGTTTGCTGGATTTCTGGCGGCTGGAGAATGGGCTGATCCGCGAGAACTGGGTGCTGGTGGATCTTCTGGATGTCTACCGCCAGCTGGGCGTTGACGTCCTGGCCCGGCTGCGCGAGTTCACAAGGCCCGCAACATGGGTCCAATAGCAATCCCGGATGGAATGACCTGATGCCAGAGCTGCCCCGCACTCCTTCTTTTGATCTGACCGAAAAATCCGCACTGGTCACTGGTGCCTCCTCAGGCATCGGCCAGGCTTGTGCCGCCGCATTGGCGCAGGCCGGCGCGCATGTCGTCTGTGCCGCACGGGGTGCGGAGCGGTTGCAGGAAACTGTTGATGCGCTGCAATCCGAAGGCGGTTCGGCGGAAGCGCTGGTGCTGGATCAAGCCGATCTCGCTACCTTGCGGCCAGCGCTGGAAACCCGCACCTTTGACGTGGTGGTAAACTCGGCAGGCCTGGCGCGTCATGGCCCTGCCGCGGAAACGCAGCCTGGGGATTTCGACGCTGTGATGGGCGTGAATCTCCGCTCGGCCTATTTCCTGTCGGCCTGGGCGGCACAGGCGATGATGGCCGCAGGAAAACGCGGCTCTATAATCCATATCTCCAGCCAGATGGGCCATGTCGGCGGCATCGACCGGGCGGTCTACTGCGCCTCCAAACACGGCCTGGAAGGCATGGTGAAATCTATGGCCATCGAGTGGGGGAAATCAGGAGTACGGATCAACACCGTCTGCCCAACGTTCATCAGGACACCGCTCACCGAACAGACTTTTGCCAATCCCGAGCGCGTCGCCTGGATAATGGAAAAAATCAAGCTGGACCGCATCGGTGAAGTAGAGGACATCATGGGCGCGGTACTCTATCTGGCCTCGCCGGCTTCTGGCATGGTCACCGGCACCTCGATGCTGATCGACGGCGGGTGGACGGCGGACTGATGGCAGAGAAAATCACCTCACTTCAGGTCGCGGAACGCGCGGGTGTCAGCCAATCGGCAGTCTCGCGCGTGTTCACCCCCGGCGCTTCGGTCAGCAAAAAGACTGCCGACAAAGTAAAGAAAGCCGCCGCCGAGCTGGGCTACCGCCCCAATGTGCTGGCCCGCGCCATGGTGTCGGGGCGCTCACGCATCATCGGGCTGGTGGTGGCCTATCTGGAGAACCAGTTCTACCCCGAAGCCATCGAAAAACTGTCGAACGCGCTGCAGGAACACGGCTATCACGTGCTGGTATTTCTCGCCTCGCAAACTTCCGGCAATGTCGAGGACGTGATGGAGGAAATCCTGGACTACCAGGTCGATGGCATTGTCACCGCATCGGTCGCCATGTCCTCGGATATCGCCGAACGCTGCCAGGCTGCGGGCGTGCCGATGGTGCTGTTCAACCGATCGCAGGATATCGAGGGCATCACCTCCGTCACCTCCGACAATTATGCCGGCGGGCGCAAGGCTGCGGAATTTCTGCTGGCAGGCGGCCACCAGCGGATCGGCTATATCGCCGGCTGGGAGGGGGCCTCGACCCAGCGTGACCGCGAGGCCGGATTTCTGGCGGCCCTCCATGATGCGGGCGCGGATCTGTATTGCCGCGAAGATGGCCAGTTTCACACCGAGACCGCCCGCGAAGCCGCCCGCAAGATGTTTTCCCGGCCTGCCCTGGAACGCCCCGATGCTGTCTTTGTAGCCAATGACCATATGGCGCTAGCAGTCATGGATGTGATCCGCTTTGAGCTTGGCCTTTTGGTGCCCGGCGATGTTTCTGTCATCGGCTATGATGATGTGCCGCCCGCCGGCTGGCCTGCCTACAACCTCACTACAGTGCGCCAGCGCGCCAATCTGATGGTCGATGAGACTGTCGCCGCGCTGATGGAGCATATCAACACGCCTGAAACCGCCAACGCCAGACGGGTCGCCATCGACGGGCCGCTGATTGTGCGCGGCTCGGCACGGATACCCGAAGGATGGACCTCATGAAGGGTTTTGACCCGAAATTCCGCGACTTCCCGGACTACATCATCGGGATCACTCATGAAATCTGGGAAAGCCGCGGTTTTGCCACCTTGCATGACTATTACGCACCCGAGATCGTGGTGCGCATGCCCGGATCGGTCTCCACCGGCAACCGGGGTGTGATCGCGGCCACTATGGCTACCCTAGCGGAGTTCCCCGATCGTACCCTCTTGGGAGAGGACGTGATCTGGTCCGGCAGCCCGGAAGAGGGCATGCTGTCCAGCCACCGAATTCTTTCGACTGCAACCCATCTGGGCGACGGTGCCTTTGGCAAGGCCACCGGCAAGCCGCTGGTTTACCGCATCCTGGCAGACTGCCACGCGCGCAACAATGCCATCGACGACGAATGGCTGATCCGCGACAATGGCGCCGTGGTGCGCCAGATGGGCTGGGACCCGGTGGAGTTCTCCCGCGACCAGATTGGCCGCGAAGGCGGTCCCGAAGCTTGCGTCAAACCGCTCTCACCAACCAATGATCTGGAAGGTCCCTACAAGGGACGCGGCAATGAAAATGAATGGGGCCAGCGCCACGCCGACTTGCTGAACCGGATCATGAATGCCGACATGACCGCCATCAAATCCGAATACAACCGCGCCGTGCAGTCTGAGTACCCCGGCGGTGCCACCGGCCACAGCTTTGACCCGGTGGAACGGTTCTGGATGGGACTGCGCGCTTCGCTACCCTCGGCCAAGTTCACAATTCACCACCAGATCGGACGTGACGATCCCAACATGCCGCCGCGATCTGCCATCCGCTGGAGCCTGCACGGCAAACATGACGGCTGGGGCAGTCTCGGTGCGCCCTCGGGGGCTGAGCTTTACGTGCTAGGCATTTCCCATGCAGAATGGGGCGAGCTGATCGGCGGTGACATCAAGCTGCGCCGGGAATGGACATTGTTTGACGAGACCGCGTTGCAAAAGCAGATCCTGCTGCACACGGGCGCGCTCTAAGTGATCGCGTTCGGCGCAAATCAACTGGATAACCGGCAATCCACTTGCCGCTATCACCGGCACCGTGCCTCGCTGCGCGCGCGTCGGCTGAACCTGCGGCCGCCGGGTTGATGGGGGCATTCTCCTCCCTCACTCATCATCCCGGCATAAAAGGAAACCCTTTATGAGCACCATTCAATCCCGCATCGTCCGCTACGGCGAGCTGAAACCCTGCAAAACCGCCTTTATCGACGCCCACACCCCGGGCTCGGACCAGAAAGAAAACTTCACCATCATCGGCGGCGGCGTTTCGGAATCCCCGGATCAGCACGTCCACATTACCGACAAGATCGGCTTCAACATCGGCGCGGCGGGCCAGCCGCCGAAATGCCGCAACAGCCTGCACAGCCACACCACTGCCGAGGTTTTTTTCGTGGCCAAGGGCCGCTGGCGCTTCTTCTGGGGCCGCTACGGCACTGCGGGTGAGTTCATCGCCGAGGAAGGCGATATCTTCAACATCCCCACTGGCATCTTCCGAGGCTTTGAAAACGTCGGCCAGGACTACGGCATGATCATGTCGATCCTGGGCGGCGACGATGCCGGCGGTGGCGTCACCTGGGCGCCGCAGGTGATCGAGGACGCTCAGGCCCACGGCTTGATGCTGGGCAATAACGGGGTGCTGTATGACAGTAAAAAGGGCCAGGAACTGCCGCACAACGTGCAGCCGATGCCGGTGCTTTCCGAGGACGAACTGAAAGCTTACCCAGAGGTGCCGGTCGAGAACGTGGTGGGCAAATATGTCGCCCGCTACTGGGACCTGATGGCTTTGTCGGCGGAAAAGCCTGCCAAGGTCATCGGTGAAGATGCATTGATCAAGGACAAGCCAGGATTCGAGGTCGATTTCCTGGCCCGCGGCTCTGCCGTGGCGGACCAGGTTAAGGCGGAAAAGCCCGTGGTACTGATGCCCGCCAGCGGCCATTGGCGGATCACCATCAACGAGGTTGAGTCCACTCTGTCCAACGGCGACACCGCGCTGGTCCTGCCCGGTGAAAGCTACAGCACCGAACCGTCGATGACCGGAAACGCAGGCCTCTACCGCATCACCGCAACCGACGATCCCGCCGGCGCAACCTGGCAAGGCTGACCGCTGTTTCCTCCTGTGCGGCGCCGTCCGCTGCACAGGGGAATACAGGGGGTGTACGGATGCCACCCCGTGAAATCAGGGAGATTGGAAAATGGTCAAGACAACCCATGTTGGGTCACTGCCCAGGACACAAGAGGTCGTGGATTACATATTTGCCCGCGAACGGGAAGAGCCGTTTGACCAGTCTGAATTCGGCGCCTGCATGGCCGCCGCCGTTTCTGATACGGTCCGCAAGCAGATTGCGGCTGGCGTAGATATTGTCAGCGACGGCGAAACCTCCAAGATCTCCTATGCCACCTACGTCAAGGATCGCTACACCGGCTTTTCCGGCGACAGCCCGCGCAATGCGCCAGCTGATCTAAAGATGTTCCCGGGTTTCCTGCAGCGGCTGGCGGAGGGCGGCGGCACACCGCAATACGCCCGCCCGATGTGTACTGGCGAGGTGCGTTCCCAAGGCCAGACTGAGCTGGAAAAGGACATCGCCAACCTCAAGGCTGCGATGGTGGAACACGGCGCCGAATGCGGCTTCATGAATGCCGCGTCGCCTGGTGTTATTTCTCTGTTTTTGCAGAATGATTACTACCCCACGCGCGAGGCGTACCTGGCCGCGCTGGCCGATGCGATGAAGGCAGAATATGAAACCATCGTGGCTGCAGGGCTGGATTTGCAGCTCGACTGCCCTGACCTGGCGCTGTCGCGGCACATGCTGTTCAATGATCTCAGCGACGCCGAATTCGTCAAAGTCGCAGGCATGCACGTGGAGGCCCTGAACCATGCGCTGCAGAACGTGCCACAAGAGCGCGTCCGAGTACATATCTGCTGGGGCAACTACGAAGGCCCGCATTGCTGCGACATTCCGATGGATAAGGTCTTCACTACCTTGATGAACACCAAGTCGCGCTATGTGCTGTTTGAAACCTCCAACCCGCGCCATGCCCATGAATGGACAGTGTTCCGCGACCGCAAGGCGGAAATTCCGGAGGATAAGGTGCTAGTTCCCGGTGTTGTGGACACCACCACCAATTTTGTTGAACATCCTGAGCTGGTCGCGCAGCGCATTGAAAGATTTACGGAAATCGTGGGCAATGACCGGGTGATCGCGGGCTCTGACTGCGGTTTTGGCACCTTTGCAGGCTTTGGCGCGGTGGATCCGGATATCGCCTATGCCAAGCTCGCGGCCCTTTCCGAAGGGGCGCGGATGGTCAAATGACACCGCTCGTCCTGATCCCCGGCATGATGTGCGACGCGCGGCTGTTCACCCCGCAAGTCGCAGCCTTGTCCGGCCAGCGCTACCTGCATCTGGTCTCGCTGGCCCGCCACAGCAGCATTGAAGCCATGGCGCAGGCCATTCTGGAGACCGCGCCGCCGCGCTTTGCCCTGGCCGGTCTGTCAATGGGCGGCATCGTGGCAATGGAAGTCCTGCGCCTGGCACCCCAGAGGGTCGACCGGATCGCGTTGCTGGACACCAATCCGCTGGCCGAGCGGGAAGAGATCAAACAGCGCCGCTTGCCGCAAATGCAGGCGGTGCGCAATGGCCGTCTGGCAGAGGTCATGCGTGACGAAATGAAGCCGAACTACCTGGCCCCCGGCCCCCAGCGGAAAGACGTGCTGGATCTCTGCATGGCGATGGCACTGGGGCTGGGGCCGCATGTGTTTCTGTCCCAGTCCCGCGCCCTGATGGACAGGCCGGAGCAAACTGGAACCTTGGCCCAAGCCCGTCTGCCTGCGCTGGTGCTCTGCGGCCGCCAGGATGTACTGTGCCCGCTGGAACGGCATGAGCTGATGGCCGGGCTCATTCCAGGCGCTCGCCTAGAAGTGATTGAAAACGCGGGACATCTGCCCACACTGGAACAACCTGAAGAAACCACAGCGGCGCTTGCCCGCTGGCTGGAGGCCTAATGGACAACTCTCTTCTGGACCTGCTGAAATCGGTCGACACCCCCACCGTCTGCAACGCAATCGAAGTTGCCCAGGGCAAGCGCGGGTTTGCAAATTTCACCCGTGGCACCATGCTATGCTCTGCGCCAGAAGAAGGCGCAATCGTGGGCTACGCCCGCACCGCCAAAATAGCGGCCGTCAATCCACCCGCTGAACCGCCAGAGATAATCCGAGAGCGGCGCATGGCCTACTACAAGCACATGTCCGAGGGTCCGCGCCCGGGCGTGGCGGTGGTGGAAGACCTCGACTACCCGGACTGCATCGGCGCCTACTGGGGAGAGATCAACACCACGGTCCACAAAGGGTTCGGTCTTTCCGGAGCGCTGACCAACGGCGTCATGCGCGATCTGGGAGACCTGCCGCATGGGTTCCCGGTCGTTGCCGGTTCGATCGGTCCCAGCCACGGTTTCGTTCATGTGCGTGAAATAGGTACTCCAGTCACTGTCTTCGGGATGGAAGTGCAGGACGGGAGCCTGATTCACGCCGACCGCCATGGCGCGCTCGTCATTCCGGCGGACGTCGTGCCGCTATTGGGACGTGCCATCCAGAAGCTCTTGGAGACGGAAAAACTGATCCTGGAACCAGCGCGCCGCGAAGGTTTCGGCTTTGCCAGTTTCGAGAAAGCCTGGGCAGCTTTCGAAAAGGCACGAACCTAAAATTGGGGCGGCAAGTGCGCCCCAGCGCCGCTGACTAGTGAGTTGCCTGTATAGGTCAAGCAGTAGCTTCAGGAATAGTGCTTTAGTGTACGGCGGCCTGTCTTCTATCCGAATGTTGTGGAACTTGCCGAGTAGCTGGCGAAGGTCCGGTTTTTCAGACAGCCGAGCATATGCACGCAGGTGCAGAGAATGGCTGCTTCCCGCCCGCAGTAGTCGCTGCGAAGAACAAATTTAGCTGCGGTTAAGTCCAGCACCCACACAGGAGCCGTTCGACGCTCGCGTCGTCAAGTTTGCACAGGCCTTGATAGCAGATGTCACTCTCGTCTCAGAGACTGATACACGAATCAGTCTAGCGGGCGGTAATAAAAACTGCACATTTGGCTTCTCTCGGTGAAGTTATAACAGTAGGTGAAAGATAATAGAGACCCCGATGGCTACGCGGGAGAAAGTGCGTCCCCAGTGCGTCCCCAATACAATATGCAGCTCTTGCAACATCATCAAGTTTTGGAAAAACTTCAAACATTTCAATGATTTGAAGTGGTGCCCGGGGGCTGTTCTAAATCTGGTCTAGATCCGTGTGCAATCCGGTTCAGTTCCCGTTACAGGCACCGCCGTGGCCATCTGCATCAGCAAAATAAGGGCTATCAGCCCCATGCGGTTGCGGTCAACAGGCACGATTTGGTCTACGGGATGTACTACGGCCCAGAGAAGCCTTCTACAGACCGGACCGTGGCCTCCGTGCTGTTGACTGGCCTACAAGGTCTTCAGAAGCTGCAGACTGCCTTGGGCCGCATGTGGGACTCACAGAGAGCCGCAATGCTGGCAGAGGGTCCCCCCCTATCTGGGAGCCGCTAAAAGCGCTGTATGACTCACACCTGGACGCTCTGCGGACATTCTGCTTGCCGCCTAAGCAGGGGGGGGGGCGAGTGCCACCCCATCCCGTAGGGATAGCGTATACAGCCCCGCCCCGAGATTGGGTTGTGGAGGTCGTCAACCTGCAGCAGGCACTGGCATCCCCAAATGCCCGGATGAGGCCTCTGGCCAACCTTGACGGCTTCCCGTGCTGCAGCGGGTGGAGAGTGCATGTTCCTGCAGCCCCGACTAGGCCTCAAAAGCCAATGCACAGGGTCGCCATGCCACGGGCAGGGAGAAGGCCAGATTCCCCGCTGGTTGGCTGGCCTGGATGTCCAGGAGGCAGGGCCACGGGAAAGGGCTGCACTCCTGCAGGGTCCCACGGCACTGGATCCGACGGCGGGAGTTGATGCTGCTAAGTCATCTTAGTATGGGGAAGGGCGGCCCCCAGGGCCGCACCTGACCCTCACATATGAGGTCAGTAACTGCTCCAGCCGAGGTTACAGCCGTGGTCACAAACGCCCAGACCCAAGAGAATGCACGGGAACGCCGCTACCGGCGCTTCTTCCAGGTCGTTGATGGCCTGGTTGAGGAGATTCAAGGCCATCAGTGGGAGGCAACCGGTAAGGCAAAGCGCCGAGTGCGGGGAGAGCAGCTTCTCAAGCTGCGGGCTTCCGTGGAAACCTTGATCCGTGACAGCGTGGCCGTGGTCTACCAGCGCAAGCGGAAGGGTGAAGCCAGACAGTACTTCAGGTTTGAATCTCGTTGGCCATCCGCATCGCTCGATTAAAGAAGTGCCGTGTGGCTTGGTCTCGGGCAACCTTATCCGTCATCACCGCACTCCGCATTTCGTTGTCCTGCTGGAACATCCGCACCATCCCTTGGAAGAAGGCACGCTCGAACGCTCCATAGACGACATCAGCGGGGTTGTTTCGCATCATGTCCGTCATCTCGTCATCCATGATGTCCCGATTGACCCGCTCGAACCGGAGAAAGTCCTCCCTTGAAAAATTGGTCCCATGCCGCTCGTTGAAAGAGTCGATTATCTCAGACAGTGACCGCTCTTCCTCTTCCGTGTACTGGTTCACTCCGAACTCGGTGATGGCCGTCAGCTTGATGGCATCCCCAGGTTGGAGGGATGCAGATCCCTCTTCCCCTTTCTGCACCCGAAATGCGGAGAGCTGCAGCATGTCCTCCGTGATCGAAATGTCTGCGGGGACTTCGCGTGACGGCAGCAGGCGTGATAGCCACGAGACATAGGCAAACAGCTTTTCGAGCCAAGGGTCGCCCAAGGCTATGATCTGGGCTACGAACGAGTAGAAGCGCGTGTAGCTGCGAAGAAGCTGCCGGAATTCCTCCTGCTGCGCCTCGTCATCATCCATCTCGAAACGGCCCACGGCTTCCTTGACTAGGCCTTCGAGGCGGATCCGGTCCTGGCCGCTGAGATTGCCCTTGAAGAAGGCTTCGGCAAAACGCTCAACATCCTCGCGAATGATGTACGGCGAAGAAGAAATCCGGCATTCAAGATCGTAGATCTGATTGAGGTCAGTCCGTTCCTCCAGTTCCGTGGCCTCGAAGAAGGGGGCAAAGGCGTCACGGATCTCCTCCATCGTGTTCTGGAAATCGAGGACGAAAGTTCGCTCCTTTCCTGAGTAGGTCCGGTTCAGCCGGGCAAGGGTTTGCACCGCTTGCAGCCCTGCCAGCTTGCGGTCGACATACATCGCTACCAGTTTCGGCTGGTCAAACCCGGTCTGGTATTTCTCAGCAACGACCAGCACCTGATATTCGTCCGTGTCGAACCGCTGCGGCAATTCCGTCTCCGGGAAGCCATTTGCTGCGGCCTCGGTCCAGTCGTTGTCGTCTATGCGCAGGTCGCCCGAGAATGCCACCAGGGCCTTCAGGTCGGAGTATCCGTTCTTGTCGATGTAGGCTTTGATCTGCTGCCAGTACCGGAAGGCGTGTTCACGGCTTTGCGTGACCACCATGGCCTTCGCTTGGCCGTCGAGTTCCTTCCACACATGCCGCCGGAAGTGTTCGACGATGATCTCCACCTTCTGGGCTATGGTAGTCGCATGAAGGGAAGCATACCTCGCGACCGCCCGCTGTGCGTTTCTGCCCTTGAAGGCAGGATCATCTTCGATGGCCTTCTCTAGCTGGTAGTAGGCCGAATAGGTCATGTAGTTCTGGAGGACGTCCAAGATGAACCCTTCCTCGATAGCCTGACGCATCGAGTAGAGGTGGAACGGGTGCGGGTGACCGTCTTCGCCCATGCGGCCAAATCGCTCCAGCGTCACGTTCCGGGGTGTCGCCGTGAAGGCTAGGAAAGAGATGTTCTTCTGCGGGCCTCGCGCGGCTTGATGGGCAAGGATCATGTCCTCGATATCTTCGGACGAAGTCTTCTCCCGTGTCAGCGCATCACTCATGGCCTGCGCGGCCTTACCCGACTGCGAGGAATGCGCCTCATCGATGATTACCGCGAAATTCTTGGAGGACTGGCCTGAAATGGCTGCCAGATGTTCGGTCCCGAACTTCTGAATCGTGGTGATGATAATCCGCTTGCCTTGCTCGATGGCCTGTTTCAGATCACGGGAGGTGCCATCGATCTTCTTCACCACGCCTTTGGTCTGGGCAAACCCGCTGATCGTGTTCTGGAGCTGGCGGTCCAGCACCAGACGGTCAGTGACAATGATCGCCGTATCGAACAAGGGCTGGTCGGCCTCGTCGTGCAGGTTGATGATCTGATGAGCGGTCCAGGCAATTGTGTTGGACTTGCCGGAACCTGCGCTGTGCTGGATCAGGTAGTTCTGCCCAGCGCCATTCACCCGTGCATCGGTCAGAACACGTCGTACAGCGTCCAACTGCTGGAACCGGGGGAAGATCAGCACCTCCTTGCCGCCAGACCGCTCCAGGTGAATGAACCGCCCAATGAGGTCCAGCAGCACCTCGCGGGAGAAGACAGCCTTTGCCCCCGGCAGATCCTTGTAGAGGTAGGCAACCCGGTTTTCCCCCGGCACATCCGCGTTGCCGGCCCCGCCGTTCCGGCCCCGGTTGAAGGGGAGGAAGCGTGTCTTGCCGTTCATGAGGCGGGTGGTCATCGATACGTTGTCCGGGTCCACGGCGAAATGAACGATAGCCCCGCGTTTGAACGTCAGAAGCGGCTCACCGGCGGGAGAGCGGTCCTTGCGGTACTGGGCTTCGGCGTGTTTGAAGGTCTGCCCGGTCAGCGGGTTCTTCACCTCCATCGTGGTCACGGGGATGCCGTTCACGAAGGTCACGATGTCGATGGCATTGGCGTTCTTCGCGGAGTACCGCACCTGCCGCATCACCGACAGGATGTTGGCCTCGTAAAGCCGGGTCAGTTCGGGGTTTAGGTTCGAGGCAGGTTTGAAGTAGCAGAGCTGGAAGCGGATGTTCGGAACCAGCTTGATCCCCTGGCGCAGCACCTGGTGGGTGGGTTGCTCCTTCAGGGCCTTTTCCAGCCGTTTCAGAACCTCGGCTTCGGCCTGGGTGCTGTAGTGATCCTCCAGCGTTTGCCACGCTTCGGGCTGGGTGTCGCGCAGGAAGCGGAACAGCAACTCGCGGTCCAGCGCGTAACCCGCGTCGTAGTCGGTGGCCGGATCGCGTTCGAGGTAGCCCAGTTCCGAGGTCAGGCAGCCTACGATATGGGCCTCGAAGACCTTTTCCTGATGGACGACTTCCGTTCCAAATGTACTTTGCGCCAATTTACCACCGTCCTGTTTCTACAAATGGGCGATAATTTTCTCTGCATACGACAGCAGAGCTTTTCGATCTTCGACCGTTATGCTCTCGAGCGGTTCCCAGCTTTCGACAACCTGTTCAATGAACGCAATTTCACTGCCTGAAAGTACAGGGTGACGAAACGCTGCAGATTGAAGTTCGTGCAGAAAATCGATCAAGACTTCGTTCGAGTTAATAATGCGTTCAGGATGCTCGATCCAAAACTTTAGAGAGATATCCGCTTTGCCTGCGGCAAGACGAAGTTTTCGAAGAAGTAGCGTGAAATCATTATTTTCTGCAATCTCTTCTCGTTCTTTATCGATCTCTGCCTGAAGTTCCTTGGGTGTCTTGCGTGTCACGCCTCCATCTCCTCCTGAATTTCGTCCAGCCGCCGGTCCATGATGCCGGATCCACCTCGGGTCTGCACATCGATCTGCCCCGTAACAGCGGCGGTGATCAGCGCGGAGCGGTATTCCTTGAGGCGATTGATAGATGCGTTTGTCTTCTGGGACAGCGCCTCCAAGGGCGAAACAAACTTATGAACTTTCTGAACGATGCTTTTCTGTTCCGCCAGTGGCGGCAAAGGGATTTTCACATTCAGAACGTCATCGTTTGACAAATTCGCTTGTTTCGTTCCTGACGGAAGAGCATAGAGCTGATCCAAATAAAAATTTGTCCTTAGCGCCAAAAGCAAGAAAGTGTTGGCTACGAGATGGTTTGATCTTATGCGAGCAACACGTTGGTTCAGCAGTAATGGCTTCTCCGGACCTACCAGCACCGAGAAGCCGTAGTCTCTCTTTCCAAGAGTGCCTGTGAGCGACATAAGGATGTCACCTTCTAGAATTTCGAACTCACTGTAATCACTCAAATATCTCTCCGGCAAAAAAACTGCCTGCCGGTCCAACTGAAGACTGTTTTCGTATAGATTTCCTATCCGTATCAGTTGAACACCCGTGTCAGTGAAATCATCCGAACTGAACGCGTATCCGCCGCGGATAGTAGCGACACGTTTCACAGGGGTCAGCGTCCATTCATCACGCTTGAGGCGTTTATCTGCTTGCACTTCAGCATGGGGGGCCGAACCGGGACCAGTTTTTCCTATGACAAGCATCTCGATGGTTGCAGAGACCTTTTCTGAAAGCACATGCAAAAACCGCTGCTTTTTCTCGATCAGCAGATCAATTCTTGCGGTCTCGCGGTCCAGAAAGTCGGCAATCTGGCGTTGGGTCGCGAGGTCGGGGAGAGGAAATGCTGCGTTCAGAAAGGTCTCAGTGCGGACTACTTTTCTCAGGCCCGTATAGAACGGTCTCAATCCCTTTCGCTCATCAATCGAAAGATAGAAGTAAGTCACAAATCGAGGATCGACGAGTTCCGTGCATCTGACAACCGTGTAGGCACCCGTGACCATACCATCCAAGTCAGACAGACCGACTGTGCGGGGCGTCTCGTCTATATCGAAGAGACAGAAGACAATGTCGCCCTTCTTGACCTCTTGATAAGTGTCGAAACTTTCTGGGAACTTGCCTTTACCGCTGTCGAGATCGCGGGGAATGATCCCCTTCAGTGTCAAAGACAGCAGGGCATATTCTGAGGACCGCGTTCCAACTTTCTTGGAAACGACACGGAATGCGTTCTTTGCACGTCCAAGTTTCCAAGCTGGCGAGACTTGTCCAAACCACGCTGCACGCAGGTCGGCATTCTGCGAACTAGTGGTCACTCAACCACCTCCTGCAACAGGCCCGCGATCTCGGCTTCCAGCGCCTTCAGCTCGGCGTCGATCTCCGCCAGCGGGCGGGGCGGCACGTATTTGTAGAAGTAGCGGTTGAAGTTGATCTCATAGCCGACACGGCCAACACCGCCGTCCTGCACGTCGGTATAGCTTTCGTCCACCCAAGCATCGGGGACGAAGGGCAGAACCTCGCGCTGCACGTAGTCCCGCCAGTCCTCCTCCAGCGGCACCAGCTCGTGATCGCGCAGATCGGTATCGGGTTCCGGCTTGCCATCCTTGCCAGTGCAGACCATGGCATCCTCGTCCCGTTCAGCCAGGGCCGACAGGATGGCCTTCTTCGCCGGGGCGGCGACCTTCAGACCCGCAGCCTTCAGCGCCGCAGTTAGGGCTTTGTCGAAGTCCGCCCGGTCCAGCCAGCGTTTACCCGCAGGGAGGCCATCCCGCAGCGTGGTCACAACCGCCTCCTGCTCGGCGGCATCCAGCTTGGCAAAGGGCTTTGCCTCCTGCAGTGTTTGCAGGGCGTCTTCGGTTATCTCGAAGGCCAGTTTCAGAGGGCGTTCGACTCGGATCTCCCGGTAGCCGAAATCGGTGGTCTTGAAGATCTTGGAGTATTCGCCCCAGCCAGCCTCGCCATTCAGCATCCTGGCATAGATGCGGGTGATCTCGTCACAGGCTTCCGCCGGGATTTCCCGGCGTTTGGAGCCGAGCGACTTGCGCATCGACTTCCAGAAGCGGTCGCTGCTGGCATCGATCAGCTGCACCTTGCTCTGGCGGTCCCGTGTCTTGCGGTTGGTCAGCAGCCACACGTAGGTCTGAATGCCGGTGTTGTAGAAGAGATCCGTCGGCAGGGCGATGATCGCCTCGACCCAGTCGTTTTCCAGCATCCAGCGGCGGATCTCGCTTTCACCCGAGCCTGCGCCGCCGGTGAACAGGGGCGAGCCGTTCATGACGATGCCGATACGGGTTCCCTGTTCGTCATCGCGCATCTTCGAGATCATGTGCTGCAGGAACAGCAACTGCCCGTCCGAGACGCGTGGCAGACCGGCCCCGAAGCGGCCCTCCATGCCCAATTCCTGTGCTTCGGCGACGATGTCGTCCTTGTACTTTTTCCAGTCCACGCCGTAGGGCGGGTTGGACAGCATGTAGTGGAAACCCCGGCCTTTGTGGGCGTCCTGAGTCAGCGTGTTCCCGAATGCGATGTTCTCGGGGTTGTGGCCGGTGACCAGCATGTCCGATTTGCAGATGGCGAAGGATTCCGGGTTCAGCTCCTGCCCGAACAGCTCCACCCGGATCCGCTCGTTCAGGGCCTTCATCTCCATTTCGGCAATGGACAGCATACCGCCGGTACCCGCCGCCGGGTCATAGACTTGCCGGATCACGCCACTGCCGGTTAAGGCGTCGTGGTCGTTGATAAGGAGAAGCGACACGATGAGGCGGATCACCTCACGTGGGGTATAGTGTTCCCCTGCAGTCTCATTCGAGATTTCCGAGAAACGGCGGATCAGTTCCTCGAACAGGTACCCCATCTCGAGGTTCGAGATCGCCTCAGGGTGGAGGTCGATCTGAGAGAACTGCTCGAACACAGTGAACAGCAGGCCCGCGTCGTTCAGCCGCTTGAGCTGGTCCGTGAACAGGAACTTCTCAAGGAAGATATCGCGGACGTTCGGGGAGAACTTGGTGACGTAGTCCAGGAGGTTGCTGTGGATGTCTTTGGCATCCTGCCCCTTCAGTGTGGTGAAGGAGAACCGGGACAGGTTGTAGACCTGAAGATTTTGGCCGGCAGTCCCAAACAGGATCGTATCGCGGGCCTCATCGTCAATGTCTTCGGGCAGGCTGTCGGCCAAGTCGAGGACGGCATTCTTGGTTCCTTCGAGAATGCAGTCCAGGCGGCGCAGGACAACGAAAGGCAGGATAACCTTGCCGTACTCCGACTGCTTGAAATCGCCGCGCAGTGTCTCAGCGATGGCCCAGACGAATGCACTCAGAGATTTGATGTCCGTTCTGCTCATATTCTCACTTTCTCGATTGAATAGCCCTTGGTTCGACTGCACGGCAATCAATGACGAGAGCGAGTAAGGCTACCTTCAGCATTGGCTGAACCGCTGTTTGGCAATCTGCTTCCAAGATTGGTTTTCCACTCCCTTTGAGCATATGGGTGACCGCCTGCGCAACCATAGAGGCAAGCAGTCACGTCTTGGCTCTGGCACTGTAAAAGAGCCTTCCCCGAAAGCTGGGAGATAGACGCCCAGATCAAGAAGTACCCAGAGACGCACTCGAGTAGAACGCATCCAGCCTCTTTTCGTGACCAGCACGGGAGGCGAGGATCTCACCAATATCCTGCGACACCTCGAGGCCGAAGCCCTCGGGGTCCTGCATTCGCTGCTCTTTAAGCTCGGCAAAAACCCGGCTGAGATCCGGCTCGACGAGCTTGAGCTTGGTCTCGACGCCACATACTTCCCGCAGTGCCTTTCGCATGCTGTCTTCCAGCAGGTCGCTATGCCCCTCGTGGACGAGAAAGCTGTCATGGATCGGCAGGATGGCGATGCCACGGTCGATGAAGTCGAGCATCACCCGTTCGGCTACATCGCTGTCCGCTCGCTGCAGGCGCTTACCGGCACCGGTATAGAAGTGATGGGCGATGGGTTTATGCGCTGCCAGCACGGCATCTGAAAGCTCCCGCCACTTCATGGAAAACTTGCCCGGCTCTACCCCCTTTGGGGCCTGCCGCAGCTCTTTCTCGGCATTCAGCATTGCGTTGAAGGCGGCTTTGACCGTGCTGCGCAATTCATTACCGCCCCGTGCCTCAACATCGGCGGCGAAGATACCACGGTAGCAGTCTACAGACGGCACAACACCTTCCTGGGCATATAGAAGCGCGGGGTGCAGGTTGGAGTAGTCGATCTCCACCATGCGCTTGCCGTTGACGATCAGGTGGCGGCGGTAAGCCTTCGGCACATTCTGCCACCAGCCCCCGTAAAACCGGCCTCCGGTC
Organism: Leisingera aquimarina DSM 24565; assembly: GCF_000473165.1. Taxonomy (GTDB): domain Bacteria; phylum Pseudomonadota; class Alphaproteobacteria; order Rhodobacterales; family Rhodobacteraceae; genus Leisingera; species Leisingera aquimarina. The sequence goes on from NZ_KI421504.1 coordinate 331,110, forward strand.
GTCAGGTCCCTGTCATTGAAGACACGGTGGAGAGTTCGCCGGTCCAGCGCCAGAGGCTTCGCCCCGTCCGGGTCCTCTGCCAGCCGAGCCTGCAAATCCGCCAGTTCGGCATCAGGGATATGCAGGTCATACCAGCGGGTAGCCAGCACCCGGTTGATCCGGGAAAGGTTATCCGCCATCTGCTGCACCTCTGCGGTCACGGGAGCAGCGAACAACTCGTCCGGGCCATCCGCACTCTTGATCCGCACCTTAATGGGGGCATGACCCCGCTCAGGAGGCACGATCACGGGGAACACTTCCTGCTCTCTGGCTGTGAACTTGATGATGAGATGGTCAGTGGCCCTGAACCGGGTGAGGCGGCTACGGTTAGACCCGTCCTTCCTGCCCTGGCGGTCGTGGACGCCTCGTTGGGTTTGCTCCAAGTATCCCAGCTCCAGCATTCCCTGATAGGCCCGCTCGACATGGATGCTGTAGGTCAAATCCGCGGGTGAGGCCTCACCGCCATACCAGTTCCTGTTCAGGTGAACAGAGGCTTCACCCTTCCGCTTGCGCTGGTAGACCACGGCCACGCTGTCACGGATCAAGGTTTCCACGGAAGCCCGCAGCTTGAGAAGCTGCTCTCCCCGCACTCGGCGCTTTGCCTTACCGGTTGCCTCCCACTGATGGCCTTGAATCTCCTCAACCAGGCCATCAACGACCTGGAAGAAGCGCCGGTAGCGGCGTTCCCGTGCATTCTCTTGGGTCTGGGCGTTTGTGACCACGGCTGTAACCTCGGCTGGAGCAGTTACTGACCTCATATGTGAGGGTCAGGTGCGGCCCTGGGGGCCGCCCTTCCCCATACTAAGATGACTTAGCAGCATCAACTCCCGCCGTCGGATCCAGTGCCGTGGGACCCTGCAGGAGTGCAGCCCTTTCCCGTGGCCCTGCCTCCTGGACATCCAGGCCAGCCAACCAGCGGGGAATCTGGCCTTCTCCCTGCCCGTGGCATGGCGACCCTGTGCATTGGCTTTTGAGGCCTAGTCGGGGCTGCAGGAACATGCACTCTCCACCCGCTGCAGCACGGGAAGCCGTCAAGGTTGGCCAGAGGCCTCATCCGGGCATTTGGGGATGCCAGTGCCTGCTGCAGGTTGACGACCTCCACAACCCAATCTCGGGGCGGGGCTGTATACGCTATCCCTACGGGATGGGGTGGCACTCGCCCCCCCCCCTGCTTAGGCGGCAAGCAGAATGTCCGCAGAGCGTCCAGGTGTGAGTCATACAGCGCTTTTAGCGGCTCCCAGATAGGGGGGGACCCTCTGCCAGCATTGCGGCTCTCTGTGAGTCCCACATGCGGCCCAAGGCAGTCTGCAGCTTCTGAAGACCTTGTAGGCCAGTCAACAGCACGGAGGCCACGGTCCGGTCTGTAGAAGGCTTCTCTGGGCCGTAGTACATCCCGTAGACCAAATCGTGCCTGTTGACCGCAACCGCATGGGGCTGATAGCCCTTATTTTGCTGATGCAGATGGCCACGGCGGTGCCTGTAACGGGCCTAGAACCCGGTCAACACCGGATTCAGGACTGCCCCCGGGCACCATTACCCAAGTCTAAGCCATTGTGCCGCATCAGCTTTTGCAACGTGCAGAGCGAGGCGTAGTCGTCAGCCGGAGACATGCTGCTCCAGCCGTCTAAGGTGCAATTCTATCCAGCCACTTTCTGAGAACCTCCAGCGGGTACCCTTTACCGTATCCCTGACCGACCCCATCCGTGTGCCATCCGCCAATCTGGTCAGCAACATCCGCTGGGCATTCTACCGCACGGAGCCGGTCTCGCATGGAGTGGCGGAACCCGTGCATAGTAGCCCCCTTCGGCACGTAGGCCTTTAGCCACTTGTTCAGGGCGGCGCTGGCCGAATTGGCGCTGGTCTTGTCTGAGGTATTGTAGCGGGGAAAGGCGAATTTGTTTCCATCCTGCTGGGTGTGGATGCGCCGGGCAGCCCACTCTGCCGAACCAGCCAGCGGAACAACCCTGCTGCTGCTGTCAGTCTTCAGGCTTCTCCACGGGTGCGGGGTAATCTTGGCCGCCCATCTGCCATTTTCCTGCTGGAATATGTCTTCACGCAGCAGACCTGCAGCCTCTGCTAACCGCATGCCGGTGTCGGCAACCAGTGCCACTAGCCAGCGCATTTCATCGTCCATCTGGTAGCACTGCAGTTGCACGGCACGCACAACATCTACTGGGATGGGGCTGCGGACGGCCACGCCTGCACTCCGATCATAATAGACATTGGCGAATGGGGAGGAAATGGAAAGCCCTTCCTCTGCCACGGCAAAGTTGAACACGGCGCGGACGGTGCCAAAGATCCGGGTAATGCTGCTCCCGGCAAGCCCTTTCTTGATCAGCTCATCCCGGAAGGCATTGGCGTCTGCCTTGGTGTAGTCCGGCAGAGGTTTATCTCCGCAGACGTCGATTACATAGCCGCAGGAGCGGTGTGCAGCCCGGTGGAAGGTCTCCGGCCTGCCAAGTCCTTTCAGGCGCAGGTATGTCAACACAGCCTCAGAGAGAGTCAGAGCATCAGTGTTGACATCTTGCCCGTCTCCCGGCGTCGGCACGGGACGGGAGAGGCCATGGCGCAGAAGATGCTTGCCTGGAAGGTCCGCGTCCTGGGTCCGCAGGTGGTACCAGTATTCGTCCAGCTTGAAGGCGGCACTGGCCGCTCTAGCCAAGGCTACAGGACGCGATCTGGTTCTCAAGGAATAGGAGATCCTGGGGGAGGAATAGTGCTTCCGAAGATCCGCCGGGACACGCCGGGTGAAGTAGAAGATGCCCTCTTTCACGAAGACATGCTGAGAAGATTTGTACTCCAAAATGTACTACGCCTCGCTCTGCACGTTGCAAAAGCTGATGCGGCACAATGGCTTAGACTTGGGTAATGGTGCCCGGGGGCGGAATCGAACCACCGACACGAGGATTTTCAATCCACTGCTCTACCCCTGAGCTACCCGGGCACGGGAAGGCTGATCGCCTTGGGTGGGGGCCTTCTATGCCGAGCGCGCGGCGGTGTCCAGAGGGTTTTGCAAAAGAAAATCACTAATGCCGGGTTTGGGACGTTTTTTCTCCCATCTGCAGCGCCCGCCGCGTTTCTTCCGAAGCGTTTTCAATATCTTCCGGGTCCAGGCTGGGCACCGCATAGGCGCCGTTCAGCCATTTCCCGAGGTCAATATCAGCACAGCGTTTGGAACAGAAAGGCCGGTGTGTCTTTTGCGCTTCCCCGCCGCAGATCGGGCAACTCATCTAAGCACCTCCCGCAGGGCGATACGGCTGCGCTTACGCTGCAATTCGTAGTGGCCAAGATTGGTCCAGCCGACCAGCACCGTCTCCTCAGACTCAGACCGGACTGCAGCCCGCAACGCGGTTTCAAAGCCGCGGCGGTCTTTCTTCGGCATCGGTGCAAGGTCAAGTACAATCTGTCCGCCCAATCCGCGCACACGCAAGACCCTGGGCAATGCTTTGGCTGCGGCCATGTTAGCTTTAACACCGGCCGCCAGCGAGGTGTCGGTTCCTGAATTCACATCCACCGCCACCAGCGCACGGGTCGACTCGACAAACAGGAAGCCGCCGCCTGGCAGCGGTTCGCGGATGCCCAGAGCAACGTCCAGTGCGTCCAGCACCCCCAGTCGCTCAAACCCGCCGGGGTCGCGTTCTACATCCGCAGGCTCTACCCAGTCGCGCCAGGCCAGGAGATGCGGCATGTCGCCTTCGGCCAGCACCTCAGTTGCGGAACCTTCGTCCTGCATCACCTGCGCGGCCAGCGCGGCCATTGCAGCGACGTCTTCGGCGATCTCTTCGCCGTCCGTACCGGCGCAGGCCGATCGCAGGATCAGACCATATCCGGTTTCACCCATTTCCTCATGAGCAATTTCCAACAGGCGGTCGCGCTCGTCTTCATCACGGATGCTGCGCGAAATGTTCAGGCCCGGCGCCTCAGGAGTCACAATAGCGTAACGGCTTTTGAACAGCAGTTTCTGGGTAACCGGGATCGCTTTGCCCGGCTCGGCAACACCGGAAACCTGCACCAGGAGCATTTGCCCGGGTGCAAGCCCCTTGACCTGACGCAGGAAGGCAGGCCCGTCAGGGGTAGTCAGGAACATGCCCCCCTGCCCCTTCACCGGCCGGTCGGCGCGGGCGCGGTAGATGGTGCCAGGCGACGGCGTGTCGCTGTCGATCAGGAAATCCTCCAGTTTGCCATCTACCATCAGCGCAGCGGCTTCACGGTCCTGGATGTGGTCGAGAATGATAGTGCGGCCCTTCATGCGGCAGCCTCCTGATACAGCGGCAGCCCGGCGGCGCGCAGCAGATTTGCGGTTTCAGACAACGGCAGCCCGACAATGCCGGTGAAGGAGCCGCTGATCCACGGAATAAAGGCGCCTGCGGGGCCTTGGATAGCATAGGCGCCGGCCTTGCCCTCCCAGTCGCCGGTGGCGAGATAGGCGTTCAGTTCTTCGTCAGAGAGATTCTTCATCTTCACCTGGCTGACCACATCCTTTTCCCAGACCCGGTCCCCGCGCCGCACCGCGACCGCAGTTATCACCCGGTGGCGGCGGCCGGAGAGGGCGAGCAGGAATTCCGCCGCCTCGCCTGCATCGCGCGGCTTGCCCAGGATGCGGCGGCCCAGGGCAACTGTGGTGTCGGCGCACAGAACAACATCCTCTGTCCCCGCGGGGACAGCCTGGTTTTTTTCCCGTGTCACCCGCGCGCAATAGGCCCGCGGCAGCTCATTCTTGAGCGGGGTTTCATCAATCTCCGGCGGGCGCACCTCGTCCGGATGCACGCCGAGCTGCGCCAGAAGCTGCAGCCGCCGCGGACTGCCGGATCCCAAAATGAATGCCATGCCGTGGCCCTCTTGTCCGTTTGCGCCCGTCATAGGGTGAATTTCAGCGTTGGAAAAGCGCGTCTGCACCTTCCTCCTGTCAGAAATATCTCCGCCGGAGGCAGCGGCTGAATGGCCGCAAAAACAAAAGCCCGGCAGAATGCCGGGCCTTGATATTTCTTCCAGATCAACAGCTTATTTGAAGCGATAGTTGATCCGGCCCTTGGTCAGGTCATAGGGGGTCATTTCCACCTGGACCTTGTCGCCTGCCAGAACACGGATGCGGTTCTTGCGCATCTTGCCTGCCGTATGCGCGATGATCTCATGGCCGTTCTCAAGCTCGACCCGAAACGTCGCGTTAGGCAGGAGTTCCTTCACGACACCGGGAAATTCGAGCGTATCTTCCTTGGCCATGTTGTCTCCATCATTGGGTTACCCCGCAAACTGCGGGACGTGCGCCTAAATGGGGGCATTTTTCCAATATTTCAAGGGCTCAATCAGGAAAGAGCAGCCTTTGTGACCGATTTTACCCGCGGCATTTGCTCTTCCCAATGCAGCCGGTTCAGCACCCCGCCGTCGGCCCGCACATGGGCGATGGCCTTCAGGTTGGCCTCGCCGTAGGTCCAGCCCGGCTGGCTCAGTGTGCCTTCGGCCAGAACGCCAGTTCCGGGGAAGCCCTTGTCCGGCGGGCCGAAAATGCCGCCTGTGCCTGTGTTCATGTCCACTGCTTCGGACCATTCGTTGGCCCCGACGATGGAGGCCATGGCAGTCACACATTGGTTTTCCAGCGCCCGCGACATAGCGCCGATGCGCACCCGCCAGTAGCCAGCTAGCGCCTCGGTGCAGGAGGGGACGAGAATCACATCCGTTTCCGCCAGCGCGCGGCCCAAGAGCGGGAACTCGCTGTCATAGCAGATCAGCACCCCGATTCTGCCCAGCGCGGTGTCGAAGATCTTGAGAGGGCCGCCGCCCATGATGCCCCAGTCCTCGCGTTCAAACCGGGTCATGATCTGCTTGTCCTGATGGTCCCGCTTGCCTGCGGGCGTGTAAAGCTCAGCCCGGTTCACCGGCCTGTCCAGCCCGCTGTTCACCGGCGCGGAGGCGCCCAGTATATGCACCCCATGTTCGGCGGCCAGTTTCAGGTGCAGCGCGGCAGCGTCCTCCATCTTCTCCGACACGGAATGGATCGACTGCTCCAGATCTCCAGCCACCGCCGCGCCATCCAGCGTTGACAGCTCCATCGCGCCGTATTCCGGGAATACCAGCAAATCGGCACCATTCCCGGCAGCCTCTGCCACCCAGGAGGCCAGCTTGTCCTCATACTGCGCCCAGCTGTCGAGCCAGTCGAGCGGATAGGCGGCGGTGGCGATTATCATGCGGCGTCTCCGGCGGTCGGCAGCCGCATCCCGGTGCGGTCCTTCGCCAGCATTGCCCTGTAAAGACACCCGGCGCAAGGCGATGCGGCAAACAGATTGCGGATGCCGCCGGGCCAGGCCCCAGAGCCAGGTCGAAAAGGATGCGCATTTTTGCAACGGAAACAGCCGCGTCCTGCGTTCCATCTTGGTGTTGCGCGGCTATTTGGCCATTCTCAGGCGCAGACACTCATTTTATTAAATTGACAAAGGACCACTCCCTTGGCGACCAAGCTTGATGACAAGAACCTGAAAGGCGTTATTGCCGATATTCCCAAAAAAGGTTTCCGCACCAAATTCTGGCGCGATTACCGCGCCGGCGCCTGCAAAGGCAGTGGCGTGGGCAAATACATGGATTTGCTGGAAAAACTGGGGGTACCGCCGTCGGGTGATCCGTCCAAGGCGGATCTGGACCAAATGCCGGAGATTGTTCAGGCGTTCAGCATGCTGGCCAACGCGATGCTCAAGGCGCGCGGCAAATGCGGCAAGCTGCAGTCGCACAGCCGGGAGCTGTGCCTGGCCTATGCCAAGCAGATCGAAAAGCGCGAAGATGCGGCGGCTGAGCTGGCCCGCAATGCGGACAAGATCAAGCAAAAGCAGATGGCGCAGCAGCTGAAGGTCGAAAAGGCCAACGAGGAAACCGACAAGCATCTGGAGAAGCTCAAGAAGGAACATGACCAGAAGAACAAGCTGGTTTTGAAGGAACTGAAGGATCTTCACACCCGCGCCTGCAAGATCGAAGGCGCCTGCAACGACATCATCAAGGATGTGAAGCAGGCGGAAAAGGACATGGAGACCGTCCGCAAGGCCTGGAAGGCCCAGTACAATAAGGAAGGCGTCAACCGCGAGGATATCGAGGGTAAAGCAGATGCGGCTCTGCGGGCGCTGATCAAGAAGAACAAGATCGCTCTTCACGCCAAGAACATCAAGGAAACCCTGCCAAAGATCCTGAAGGAGGCCACCAGCCTGCTGAAGCAATACGCCAAGCAGTCCGGCATAGAGAAGGAGCGGATGGCAACCGGCAAGGCGCTGGTCGCGGCGCAGAACAGCTTCAAGTCCGCTCAGGACGATGTGCGCTTCTTCCTGGCCCAGCACAAGCAGGCCCTGGACGAGCTGCAGAAAGCGCGCCCCGAAGGCGTCTGAGCCTCAGGTTTCAGGCGCCCCGCAAGGGCGCCTGTTTCCTCTACAGGTCCCGGATCCAGAACTGCAGAGGTTTGCTTGTTTCCGCGGCCTGATCCACGTCCTTCCAGGAAAAATGTGCGATGGCGCCCTCCAGCGGGGCATAGCCGCGTTTGCGCCAGAACGGATCCAGCGGCGCGTAGTCCGCCGGCCGCAGCGGGTGGTCTGCCGGGCGCTGCACGCCGCAAAAGGCGGTCTTGCTGAACCCATGCTTGCGGGCATGCGCCTCACGCGCGTCAAAGAAGCCGTGGCCGACGCCATAGCCGCGGCACTCCGGCAGCAGCACGGATTCGGCGCAGTAGAAGACCCCGTTCAGGTCAATACCAGTGCATTCAAATGCCGCCGAAAAGTCATCTGCGTGTTCCGCCAGCGGCGCGCCGGTGGAGGCGCCCACCAGGGTATCGCCGTCAAAGGCGCCAACCACCACGGCGCGGGTGCTGTCGCGGTAGTTTTTCAGGTACTCGCGCTCATACGCCAGGTCGCCGTCGTACAGGTACGGCCAGGCGCGGAACACCTTGATCCGCAGGCGCGCCACATCGTCCAGCGCGGCCTCCAGCGCCGCGCCGGTCATCGCCTCAACCCGGATCGTCATCCGGCGGAAACCTGGGCGATCCAGTCCGCAAGGTTGTAATAGGTGGTGACGCGGGAAATCTTGCCGTCTTTCAGCTCAAAGAACGAGCCGCCTGGCAGCCGGTAGGTCTGGCCCTTGGCTTCCGGCAGGCCTTCGTCGGTCACAAGATAGGTGCCATTCACAATGAACTCCGCCGCCGCGCGGGTGCCGTCGTTGTTGGAAAAGATCACCATGTCGGTCAGCTCTTCCTTGTAGCTGCGGCTCATATGGGTGCAGAACTCAGCGAATTTCTCTTTGCCTACGCGGATTTTGCCCTCGTTGACGTGATGGGCAATCTGGTTGTCCAGGCAGTCCAGCATGGTGTCCGTGTCGCCGGCGTTGAAGGCCGCAAAGTAGCGCGCGATGGTATCGGTCATGTTCTCTCCGTCGGTTCACCCCAGCGGTTCTTCAGATGCTGGATGATTTGATCCCGTGTTTGACGGTAAACGTCTAGCTTGGCTTGGCGCGTCTCGCCGAGCCCGGTAGGGTCCATAATCGGCCAATATTCGACATCGAGGTGAAAAAAACGGGTCAATTCCAGCGCCCGGCGTTGGCTGGCCGGCGACAGGGCCACCACCAGATCAAAGGACGACAGGTCATCCCCCCAACGCTCCATCTCGTCAAAGGAGCGCGACCGATGGCGCGACAGCTCGACATCAATCTCCTGACAGACCGCAATCGAGAAGCCGTCGATCTCCATGTCGTTTTTGACACCGGCGGACTGCACATAGGTGCCGGTGCCATAGAATTTTTTCATGATGCCCTCCGCCATCGGAGAGCGGACCGAATTGTGGTCGCAACAGAACAGAATGGACTGCGGCAGTTCCTCCACCCGTCAGCCTCCGAAATGCAAGACGCAGATCAAGGTGAACAGGCGCCGGGCGGTATCAGTGTCGACTTCCGCTTTACCTTCCAGCCGTTCCTGCAGAACCCGGCTGCCTTCGTTGTGAATCCCGCGCCGCGCCATATCAATGGTCTCGATCTGGCTGGGTGGCATGGTTTTCACCGCACTGAAGTAGCTTTCGCAAATCTGGTAATAGTCTTTGACCACCTGGCGGAACGGCGACAGCGACAGGTGAAACTCTGCTGCTTTCTCGCCTGCTTCCGTATTGATATCAAAGACCAGCCGCTTGTCACGGATCGCCAGTCCCAAATGGTAGGGGCCGGCAGGCTGGTTATACCCTTCGCGAGGCGGCAAGGCGAAACTGTTGTCTTCGATCAGATCATAGATCGCAACTTTCCGCTCCTGCTCAATCTCAGGCGTCGGAGGCGGCAGGTTGCGGTCGTCAAGTTCGATATGGCTGATGCGGCTCATGGGTCTTTGTCTCTAATATGCGCTGAGGCGTCCGGCCATGAGTATCGCACCGGCGTGCCTGGGGCAATGCAGCAGCGGGCGTCAATGATATGCCGGTTTGCGGCAGTTCTTGACAGACCGCGCCTGCACGCCCAGCCTGCCCGGAGCGGGAGGCAGAATGATGACAGGGCTTGATCGGTTTTCCCTCAAAGGCCAGCGCGGGCTGGTAACCGGTTCCACGGGCGGGCTTGGTTTTGCCGCTGCCCGTTTGCTGTCCGAAGCCGGGGCTGAGGTTTGGGTGAACGGACGCAGTAAAGAGAGGGTGGCAGAGGCCTTGAAACGGATGCCTGGAAAGGCCCGGCCGCTGGTGCTGGATGTGGCTGATGAGGGATCTGCAACCGCGGCATTTGAGAGCATCGCTGATGAAGGCGGTCTCGACATTCTGGTCAATAACGTGGGTCAGCGAGACCGGCGCGGCCTGGCGGAATTCACGCGCTCCGATTTGCAAGCCTTGTGGGATGTTGATCTGATCGCCCCGTTCCGCCTTGCCCAATTGGCCGCCGCCCAAATGGCGCCAAAGGAGTATGGCCGCATCATCAACATTTCCTCAATTGCCGGCCTCATCGCGCAATCCGGCGACGCGGCCTATACAACAGCCAAAGCCGGCATCAATGGCATGACCAAGGCACTGGCGGCGGAGCTTGGCCCCAAAGGCATCACAGTGAATGCTATTGCCCCGGGTTTCTTCAAAACCACCCCCAACATGGCCGCGGCCGCCGATCCGGAAATTGCAGCGAAACTAAAAAATGCCACTTCGCTTGGCCGCTGGGGCGAACCAGAGGAACTGGCCCCGGCCATCCTCTTCCTCGCCTCGCCCGCCGCCTCATACATCACCGGGCAGGTGCTGGCCGTGGATGGCGGGTATACTTCCCACTATTGAACCGTCAGCTGCTTCTTTCTGGTTCAAAATACTCCGGGGTGAATGCGCGCGCCGCGCGCAGAGGGGCAGCGCCCCTCAATTCCTCAACCGTTCAATGCATCCAGCCGTGCGGTGACAGACAGGCCGTGTGCCTCCAGGCTTTCGCTGCGAGCCAAAGTTTCTGCCGCCGGGCCAATTGCCCGCAGTGCGTCTGGTGTCATCTGGCTGAGGGTCGTGCGCTTGAGGAAGTCCAGAACAGACAATCCGGAGGAAAACCGGGCCGAGCGCGCAGTGGGCAGAACGTGGTTCGGGCCGCCGACATAGTCGCCGATGGCTTCGGGCGTGTATTGACCCAGGAAGATGGCGCCTGCGTGGATGGTTTTTTCGCTCAAGGCCACCGGATCGGCGACACACAACTCCAGATGTTCCGGTGCAATACGGTTGGACAGCGCTGCCGCCTCATCCAGGCCCCGCACGGTAATCACCGCACCATAGTCCCGCCAGGAGGGACCAGCAATTGCGCGGCGTTCCAGCGTTTCCAGGCGCTTGTCCACCGCGGTCGCCACAGCCAGGCCAAATCCTTCGTCATCGGTGATCAAAATTGACTGGGCGCTTTCGTCATGTTCGGCTTGGCTCATCAGATCCAGCGCGATCCAGTCGGGATTGTTGTCCTTATCCGCAATCACCAGAATTTCAGACGGTCCGGCGATCATGTCAATACCGACCTTGCCGAAGACCCGCCGTTTGGCGGCTGCAACAAAGGCATTGCCGGGGCCGGTGATCTTATCCACCGGGGCGATCGTTTCAGTGCCATAGGCCAGCGCCGCCACCGCCTGCGCCCCGCCGACCCGGTAGATTTCATCCACTCCTGCAATCTCTGCTGCCAGCAGCACCAACGGGTTGATCTGCCCGTCCGGGGTTGGAACCGTGACCGCCAGCCGCTGAACACCTGCAACCTTGGCCGGAATTGCGTTCATCAGTACCGAAGAGGGATAAGAGGCCAGCCCCCCCGGCACGTACAGACCAGCCGCCGAGACCGCCGACCAGCGCCAGCCCAGCGTTGCCCCGGCCTCGTCAGTCCACTGTGCATCTTCCGGCATCTGGCGCATGTGATAGGCACGGATGCGTTCGGCCGCCAGTTCCAGCGCGTGACGCTCTTCTGCAGAAACCGTGGCGATGGCTGCCTCCACCTCTGCATCGGTAATCCGCAGTTGCGCAGGCTCCAGCTTCATCCGGTCAAATTTCGCTGTCAGCTCCACCAGTGCTGTATCACCGCGGGCACGCACGTCAGCGATGATCCCCGCCACGACAGCGTCCACATCCGGGCTATCCTCGCGCTTGGCGCCCAGCAGAGCGGCGAAGGATTGTTCGAAATCGGAATCGGCGGTGTTCAGAAACTGCGGCATCGGGATCTCCTTTGGCCCTCGCATAGCTTTATGCCGGAGCGGCCTCAAGAACTATGGCGCAGGGCGGTGCAATTGGACGCAAGGAAGGGGCGCTGCCCCTATTGAGCCATATGGCCAATTCACCCCGGAGTATTCAGGACCGGAAAAAAGTCAGTCCCTGTCAGAGAAGGGATTTTCGCATCGGGATGCATGGTGTGCCGCAGCCCTCCTGAGGGGCATCATCGCTTTGCCAGCCCCTGGTCCGATAAAACCCCTGCGCTGTGCGGGTCGCGTTCAGCCGTCCTTCGCTATGGCCAGCCCCGCACAGCTCCATCTCAAGATGCCTCAGCATAACAGACCCGGAACCTTGCCCAACTGCGCCTGGAAAAACATAGAGCAAGGAGATCAGTCCCTCAGGGGCCAAACCCCCGACCGCTTCGGGTCCGCCGCCCCGTTCTGCCAGCCAGTAGCGGCCGGGTCCATCTATCCAATTGCGAATCTGCGCAGGCGACTTGTTTGCAGTCCAATCGGCTATCTTTCCGGCGTCGCCGCCGTGATCCGCCTGGCACAGATCGCGGATCGACGCGATGAGCACCTGGCTGATGGCGAATACATCAAAGACAGTGGCTGGGCGGATCACCAGTTCCGCTGCAGGACGGGCAAATGCCTGGGAAATGCCGCGCTTGTTCTGCACGGGTCACGCGCCATGATCCGGTGCGTGACCCGACGGTGCAAGATAAGGCCGGGTGACATCCCGCAGGGACACCTCCAGCGCCTCGACTGCCAAGCGCACCGCGCCGTCGCCGGCCAAGGTCAGCAATACGTTGCCGGCACCGTCCTCATCCGGCTCGAAAACAACCGAGAGCAGCGACAGAACCAGATCTTTGTCCTTGCGGTCCACGCCCTGCGACGCAACAGCCAGCACATTGTCCACCACCAGCAGCGACTGCACCCGCTCAAAAGCCCGGCCACGGCGTTCCGCAGCCTCGCGGTCTTCCCAGCGGAAGCGGTTCACCAGCAGTGCAAAGCGGCGCTCCGAGGCGCGCCAGCTCATTTCAGTGACCGGAAACACCGCATCCTGCACCAGCGAGGACAGGATCTTGAGATCCTCTGCCTCCAGCGCGCCCAGATTCAGAGCCGCCTCGCGGCCGTCTTCGAAGCTTGCATCCGCCATTACTCTTCCCTGATCCGTTCGATTTTGGCCCCGACGCCGGACAGTTTGCGCACCACATGCTCATAGCCGCGATCGAGGTGGTAGACCCGGCTTACCTTGGTTTCACCTTCCGCCGCCATGCCAGCAAGAATCAGCGAAACCGAGGCGCGCAAGTCGGTTGCCATCACCGGAGCGCCTTTCAGCGTTTCAACGCCAGTCACAGTTGCATGGCCGCCGTGCACTTCGATCTGTGCCCCCATACGGGTGAGTTCCGGGGCATGCATAAATCGGTTCTCAAAGATCTTTTCTTCCAGAACAGACGTGCCTTCAGCGGTACACATCAGCGCCATCATCTGCGCCTGCAGATCGGTCGGAAAGCCGGGGAACGGTTCGGTGACCACGTCCACAGCCCGGATCCGGCCGTTCTTGCGGCTGACGGTCAGACTGTTCGTGCCCTCGGTGATCTCGACGCCTGCGGCCTCCAGCTTGTCGCAGAAGCTTTCCAGCAGGCTGCGGCGTCCGCCCAGCAATTCTACCTCGCCGCCGCAGATCGCCGGTGCCAGCATATAGGTGCCCAGCTCGATCCGGTCAGTCACCACCTGATGCGTTGCGCCATGCAGCCGGTCGACGCCTTGAATGGTGATGTCCGGGGAACCGTCGCCCTCGATCTGCGCACCCATTTTCCGCAGGCAATCGGCCAGATCGACAATCTCCGGCTCGCGCGCAGCATTCTTGATGACGGTGGTGCCCTTTGCCAGGGTGGCAGCCATCATGATGTTTTCGGTGGCCCCGACCGAAGCAAAGCTCAGCTCAATTACCGCGCCTTTCAGCCCCCTCGGGGCCTTGGCGTGCAGATACCCGTCTTTCAGCTCAATCTCGGCGCCCAGCGCCTCAAGACCATGGATGTGCAGATCCATCGGCCGGGCGCCAATTGCGCAGCCGCCGGGCAGCGACACCACCGCCTGCCCCAGCCGCGCCAGCATCGGACCCAGCACCAGGTTGGAGGCGCGCATTTTCCGCACGATGTCATAATCAGCCACATGGCTGGTCAGGTCATGGCTAGACATAGCCAGCACTTGACCGTCCTGCAGACTGGACACTTCGGCGCCCAATGACTGCAAGAGCAGTGTCATTGTCTTGATATCGCTCAACCGTGGCGCATTGGTCAGCGTCAGCGGTTCCTCGCTCAGGAGCGTCGCAGGCATCAGGGTGAGGCAGGCGTTTTTAGCCCCTGCGATTGGAATCTGCCCGTTCAGCGGGCCGTTACCAGTTACCAGAATCGAATCCATCTGCCCTTACTCTCCGTCTTTGCCCGTATCCTGGTCCGGCTTTTCCGCCCGCGCCTTGGCCTGAGCCTTGCGCCGGGCCATGTTTGCCTTGAGCGCTGCCTTCAGCCGGTCTTCGCGCGATGCCGCTGACCTGTCGTTTTTCGGTGTTTTCTTTTCAGCCATAAGACTTCTGTAACTGAGTGGGAAAAAACCGTCCAGAATGCTCTTGCGCCCCTCAGCGTTTATGCCTAAAAGCCCCCTCACCGGCGCTGCTGTAGCTCAGAGGTAGAGCACTCCCTTGGTAAGGGAGAGGTCGAGAGTTCAATTCTCTCCAGCAGCACCATCTTTCAAAAAATGAATGTTTTCAGAATACTGGACGGATAGTGCCGGTATTTCGGCAACCTGCCCCAGTATGACGAGCGCTGCAAACACGCAAAATTACCGTGTGTACTGGGATTTTCACGACCTAAGCTTCGCAGCCAGCCTGTTCTGCCACCCCTGAGCATAACTTGGCCTAGTGCAGCAGATATCGAAGCCTGCACATGAGATTCGCTGCCATCCCAAGACCCAGCAGAAGGGCGGCACGGCTCGGTGATTCGAAACCAACTCGTAAGGCCACAGATAAAAATGGATCTGCTTTTTTACTGCATCTGACCTGCCAAATGCAGCAAATCAGGGATTTTGGCACATAATTTAACGCTGCGGCAATGAATCCCATCAAGTGTTTTGCCATCAGGCGCCACCCAACTGGCACCATTCACGGCTGCTCCCAGGCTGCCGGCAGACACAAATGTTGATGGGAACTACGCTGCAATGACTCGACTGTTCAAATTCTGGGCGAATATGCCATTGGGCCGCAAACTGCCGCTGTCTATCGCCGCCCCCACGATACTTCTGACCCTCGCCTCTGGCATTTTCTTTGCTTGGGAAGCTGGGCAAGCATTGAAGGCTAACCGGGAAGCCGCCTATGCGACGCTGCTGGAAGAGCGTAAGGAAGCACTGGAAAACTGGGTAGCCGATCTGCGCTCTCAGACCCGGACACTGGTTGCCAGTAAAGCAGTTGAAACGGCATTGCGGGATTTTTCCAACGGTTTCTATTCTCTGGGTGATGATCCCAGCGGGCATCTGCGCGCCGCCTATGCAGACGGCAACCCCAATCCTGCAGGTGAACGCTACAAACTGCTCGATGCCAAAGACAAATCCGCCTGGTCTATCCGCCACAAGATGAACCACACTGGATTTGTCACCTTTCTGGAAGAACAGGGGTTTCTGGACGCCTACCTTTTGGATGTGCAGGGCAACATGGTCTATGCGGTGCAAAAGAACGATGATTTTGCGCTGAATTATTTGGATGGGCCATATCAGGACAGCGGGTTAGGCGTGGCATTCCGCGCTGCGCTGGAACTGGAGCGCGGCCAAGTGTTCTTGTCGGAAATGGCTGCCTACGAAGCCGATGACGGCCGCCCGGCAATGTTCATCTCTGCTCCAATCCTGAAGAAAGGCGCAATGATGGGGGCGCTGGTGCTGCGCGTCCCGGTTGAAGACATTTCCGAGCTTCTGTCCCACTCCAGCCTGCTGGGGGAAACCGGCCAGGCCTACCTGGTGCGCGGCGATGGCGTGGCATTGACTGCTTCAAACCGCGGCGGCGGGCATCAGGCATTGTCGGATCTGCCCGGTTTGACACAGATTACGGCGGCACTTGGCGGCGGGAAAAGCAGTTTTTCCGGAACTCCGGGTCTGGCGGGCCAACCAGTCGAGGCCATGGCTGCAGGCGTCGCCCTCGAAGACCGGACGTGGGGCATTGTCCTGGAAGTTGACAGCGCCGAGGCGCTGGCGGCCCAAAACAGCCTGTCCAACGCCGCCATGCTGCAGGCCGTTGGCGTGGCACTGGCTGTGGCACTACTGTCCTGGGTGGCAGCCCGCAGCATTGCCCGCAAGGTTTCGGCCCTGTCCGACAGTGTCGAACACATCGCAGCCAAGGATTACAATCACCCTGTCGCGGGTCATGGCACCGGCGATGAGTTCGGCAATATTGCCGGTATCCTCGAAGGTTTCAAAACTGACTTGCAAAATGCCCGGACGGCAGAAGAGGAACGGGCTGAATTGCAACGCCAGCAGGATCTCGTGGTTGGTGAACTGCGCAACGGCCTGAAGCATCTGGCAAACGGGGACTTTTCGAACCCGATAACAGAACCCTTCCCCGAAGCTTATAAAGGCCTGCGCCTCGACTTCAACCAGACAACTGACACATTGAACAATACGGTGCGCGAAGTGGTGGAAGCCACCACCAGCATCCGCAACGGCACCTCGGAAATCAGCCAGGCCTCAGACGACCTGTCGCAGCGCACCGAAAGCCAAGCCGCTACGCTGGAACAAACCGCTGCTGCACTGGATCAGATGACCGCCAGCGTCAAGGCTGCTGCCGATGGCGCACGCCGGGTCGAAACCGCCATGAATGAGGCCCGGGACGAAGCCGAGGCCAGCGGTGAAGTGGTGCGAAACGCGGTATCTGCGATGAACGGGATCGAAGCATCCGCTTCCCATATTTCACAAATCATCGGAGTGATCGACGATATCGCCTTTCAGACAAACCTGCTGGCGCTGAATGCAGGCGTCGAGGCGGCGCGCGCAGGCGATGCCGGGCGCGGCTTTGCAGTTGTTGCCTCCGAAGTGCGGGCACTGGCACAGCGATCCTCGGATGCGGCCATGGAAATCAAGGCGCTGATCTCCAATTCCGGTGACCAAGTGGCAAAGGGTGTGGATCTGGTCGACAAAGCCGGCGAGGCGCTGACCAGCATTGTCTCCCAGGTCACTCATATCTCGGGTCTTGTCTCGGGGATTGCCGAGGGAGCAGCAGAACAATCCACTGGCATTGGTGAAATCAACACCGGCGTCATGCAACTGGACCAGGTGACCCAGCAGAACGCCGCAATGGTGGAGCAGATGACAGCAGCAGGCCAGTTGCTGAACGGCGACGCCTCCAAGCTGGCCGGGCTGGTGGACAATTTCAATGTCGGAATTGACACACCTTCACCCCGCCAGGTGCCGGAACCAGTCCACCCATCCGCTCATGGCTCTGGCTGGGATGATTTGCCAGAGACGCATTCCGCCATTCCGGCCACGGACGGCTCGGCCGCATTGGCAAAATGGCAGGACTTCTGATCCTGACTGGAGCGGGGCACATTGAGGCAAAGACAACAGCCTAAGCTGCAAAACCCGTTTTGCAATGGCCCGCTGCGGCCGCCGCGATGGCGGCCGCAGCACCGCTCAGCCTGCACCGGTGTTGTGAAAACCTAATTTTCAGACTTTAAGAGGACATTGGGGCTGAACCGAACACTTGGCATACATTCAGGACACGGATGCCAGCGGTGTTTCGCGCAAATGCAAAGGTAGCAAGATGGCCGTGCCTAAAATTCCTGCACGCTGGCTGCGCGCTTTCAGCAACCGGACTTACCTGCCTGCCCTGCTTGCCTTGGCGGTAGTCTGTGCCGCAGGATTTTATGCTGAGCAGCAAAACGCCACAATCCACCACCAGTCCGAACGCGCCAGGGTCCAGCAAGAAGCAGGGATGCTCAAGTCCCGGCTGGAAGGTCAGGTCAATGGCGACTATCAGCGGCTGCGCGGGCTGGCCGCGATGCTGGCCACCGAACCGGACATGGAGCAGGCACGGTTCAGCCGGATAGCTGCGCAGGTGCTCGAGGGAAAGACCACCATCCGGCACATCGCTGCGGCCCCCGGCTTAGTGGTTTCGCTGGTCTACCCAGTGAAAGGGAACGAACCCGTCATCGGACTGGACTACAATCAGAATGCCGCGCAGCGCGCAGCGGCGCACCGGGTGCGCGATAGCGGTGACATGGTGCTGGCCGGACCGGTAAACTTGGTACAGGGCGGCTCCGGGTTTATCTACCGGCTGCCTATTTTCACCGGGTCAGGGACTGACCGGCAATTCTGGGGCATTCTCTCAGCGGTGGTCGCCACTGGCACTCTTTATACAGAGACCGGGATCAACGGAAACAAGGGCGGCCTGGAAATAGCGCTAACTGGCCAAGACGGGACAGGCCCCTCTGGCCGCCAGTTTTTCGGCGTGCCGGACATGCTGACCGGAGATCCCGTTCTGCTGGACATAAACCTGCCAGTTGGCTCCTGGAAACTGGCCGCCCGCCCCCAAGGCGGCTGGCAAAGCGTTCCTGGCAACCTGTGGAAGCTGAGACTGGGTCTGCTGGCGGCGGCAGCACTGGTCGTTTTCCCGACGTTTCTGGCCGGCAGGCTGTCTGCTGCTCGGCAAACCGTGATCGGCAAGCTGCGGCGCAGGGAAGCCGAACTTGAGGCAGTCTCGCGGCGGTTGGAAATTGCGGTCAAAACATCCAGGGTCGGCATTTGGGAATGCGACTCGGAGAACCAGAAAGTGAGCTGGGACAGCCGCATGCATGAGCTTTACGGCGTTCCCGTGGAACAGGGGCCGCTGGAGGGGGCGGAGTGGATGGCCATGCTGCACCCCGGCGACCGGGTCCGGGCGGCCAAGGCACTGCAGTCAGCTGAGCGGAACAAGACACACTTTGCCTCGGACTTCCGGATTGTTCTGGAAGATGGCACCTTCAAGCATATCCGGGCGCTGGCCAGCCCGTTTACTGATGCGCAAGGCCGCGACTGGATGATCGGCGTCAACTGGAATGTGTCGGAAGATGTCCATCTGCGCGAAGAACTGATCCGTGCGAATCAGACTCTGTCCGAGCGGAACAGCGAACTGAAACACGGCAAACGCGCACTGGAAGACGCCCATGCCGAATTGCAAAAACAACAGGCGGAACTGCACCGTCTGTCGCTGGTCGCAAAACACGCGTCCGACAGTATCATCCTGACCGATGCAGAGCGGCAGATCCTTTGGGTCAACGAGGCCTTCACCCGCGTCACAGGCTATGCCGCCAGCGAGGCGATTGGCCGGACACCTTCAGAATTGCTGGACGGCCCGGATACCGATCTTGGCGTGATCCGGGAAATGAACCGCCACAAAGACCTTGGCATCCGCTATCATAACGAAGTGCTCACCTATACCAAATCAGGGGAAGAAGCCTGGTTCGATACCAATATCGTCCCGGTGACCGGCGAAGATGGCACAGTCGACCTGATTATCGGCATTGAGCGCGACATCACCCATAGCAAACTGCGTGAACGGGAACTGGCAGAGGCCAAGGTTGCCGCTGAACAGGCCGATCGGGCCAAATCGGAGTTCCTGGCCAACATGAGCCACGAAATCCGCACTCCGATGAACGGCATCATCGGCATGGCCGACCTGCTGGCAGAGGCCGAGCTTCCGCCGGATGAACAGCAGAATGTGGAAACCATCCGCAGCTCGGCACAAGCACTGCTGAAGATCATCAATGACATTCTCGACCTGTCGCGGCTGGAGGCAGGGAAATTCTCCATAGTCGAGGAGGATTTCAATCTGCGTGACTGCATTGCCAGTGCGGCGGGGCTGTTCCGCCCGAAAGCGCTGGCAAAAGGTTTGTCGCTGCAGGTCTCCTACGCTGACGGACTGGCGGAACGGCTGCATGGCGATGACGGGCGCTTGCGGCAGATTCTGGTCAATCTGATCGGCAATGCTGTCAAGTTCACGCCGCAAGGCAGAATTGACGTCCGCGTCTCGCATGCCGACGGAAACCCATGCCGCCTTGTCGCTGAAGTTGAGGACAGCGGGATCGGAATTTCCGAATCTCAAGCGCGCCATATCTTTGACCGCTTCACCCAAGCAGACGCGGCGACGACAAAGGCGTTTGGCGGAACCGGGTTGGGGCTTACTATTTCCAGCATGCTGGCCAAGCGGATGGGTGGCAGCATTTCGGTAAAATCGGATCCCGGCCAAGGCTCTTGCTTCCGGCTGGAGCTGCAGATGGCGCCAGCCAAGCAAGCGCGCCCCCCGGCCGCGGAGATTTCGCTGGACACAGCACCTCAGATCAGACCTTGCAAAGTTCTGCTGGCTGAAGACAACCAAACCAACAGGCTGCTGATCCGCAAATTCCTTCGCGGCCAGCCGGTTGAGCTGGCTGAAGCCGGCAATGGCCGAGCGGCAGTTAACATGTTCAAGGAACAGCAGCCGGATATTATCCTGATGGATATGTCGATGCCCGAGCTGGACGGCATTGCGGCCACCCGGGAGATCCGCAACCTGCCCATGCCCCAGCCAATAATCATTGCCCTTACGGCAAACGCGTTTTCCAGCGACCGGCAAGCTTGCCTGGATGCGGGCATGGATCACTTCTTGGCCAAGCCGGTCAAAAAGGCAGTTCTGCTGCACACCTTGGCATCATTTCTGACAGATACTGCCTCCCTTGAACTGCAGTCCAGGGCAAGTGCCTGAAGTCTCACCCCAATCCCATTGATTGCTCCAGCGCATCAAGCCGCACAGGATCTAGACAGCCATTCCGATCAGGGCCACACCGCAGGCCATCAATACCGCAGAACCAAGCCGCCGCATCCAGTATCCTTCTTTGAGGAAGAAAAAACCGATCAACGCGGCAAAGATCACAGAAGTTTCCCGCAGCGCGGACACCGCGCCCAGCGGGGCAAAGTTCTTGGCATAAAGCACCAGCCCGTAAGCCGTCATAGATACCAGCCCTCCGGCAATCCCCAGGATCCATGTTCGCTTGGGCAAAGCCGCCAGCGTGCGGCGCTTGCGCACTGCTATGAACATGGCAATGAAAATGTGCAGAAATGCCCCCCAGGCCCAGTAGCTGAGTGTGTTTCCGGACAAACGCACGCCGATACCATCGACCAATGAATAAATCGAAATGCAAAAACCGGTCCCCGCAGCAAAGCCGAGGGCCGCGCGCCCGACACCCGAGCGCAGCGCCTTCCAGCTGCTGAGCTGGATGCCAAGGGCAATCACCGCAATGCCTCCCCAGGCCTGCAACGGCAAAACCTCGCCGGCAAAGATCATCGCCCATATGCCGACCAACGCCGGCACGATACCCCTGGCAATCGGGTATACGACGCTGAGATCACCGTGCTGATAGGCGCGGCCAAGCATGTAGTAGTACCCGAAATGAACTACCGTTGAGAGCAGGATATAGACAAAGCTTTCAGCAGAAGGCAGCGGCAGAACTGTGATCATCACGGCACTGGGGATCACTTGGCCAAAGGCAACCAGCCCGAGTGTGGTGGTGCGGTCTGCAGCCGTCTTCACGATGGCGTTCCACACAGCATGCAACAGCGCTGCCGACAAGATGATAGCGATGATAAAAAAGGTCATGTTCCGGACAGGTCTTTAGGCAGGCGGCTGGGTTTCAAGCGTCACTCGGCGTCTTCCGGCAGCATTTCATTTATCAGCCGGGTCTCCAGCAGCTGGCCATTCTGGTACAGAACCGGATAGGCTACCGCCGCAATGTGGCTGTTGAACTCACGTAAGGCACGCAGCGTTTCCAAATGGATGTCGGACGTGTCAAAGCTTTCCCGGGCACCATTCTGCAACCGTTTCAGGTGACGTTTCCGGCTGTCGTGCTCCATCCGCTTCAATTCGGTTTTTTCCAAGCTCAACAGCCGCGCACTTTCCAAGTCATCAGAGATCAGCACATTGGAGGCCAGCTGCATATTGGCCAGGATTGCCTCATGCATCCGGGTGATCTCCATCCAGCCGTCCCGGGAAAAGCTCAGATTCCTTTTGTTCAAATCCCCCGCCAGGACTGTCAGACGACGGGCCACCACATCGCCGGCGGTTTCCAGGCGGATCGCATATTCCATCAGGCCGCGGGCTGTCTTCAACTGCTCTTTTTCAAAGCCGTCCTCGGGGATCGCAGCGACATATTTCCGGATACCAGAGAGACAAGCGTTGACCTCATCATCCATCGACTGAACGGTCTTGATCTGCTCTTTGCCGCCTGATTGGTACAGTTCCAGTACCGGTCGGAACATGGCATTGACCTGGTCCGACATCCGCAGCAGTTCACGCTTAAGGTTCGAAACAGACACGGCTGCTGAACCATAGCTGCCCTGCTCCAGCGCACTGACAGGCCGCCCCGGATGGTTCATCTCTGTCTGCGCTGGTTTGGGGAACAGCCGGGTAAAGATATCTCCCAACGGCGCGCAAACCGGCAGCGCGAGCACCAGCAGTGACGCATTGAAGGCCAGATGCGCATTGACCAGCATCTGGCCGCCCTGCGGATCCCCCAACACCCCTTGGCGCAGCGCCAGATTGGCGCCGAACAGGCAGATCACTGCCCAGGTGCCGCGCAAAGCCAGGTTGGCATATGGGATGCGGCGTGCCCGCAAGTCCATTCCGCGGCTCAGCCAGACGGGAATGAAGGCAGAACCGAAATTCGCCCCCAGTACCAGTGAAAGACCGGCAGCAAAGGGTATCGCCCCGATTTGCACCAGCGTCACGCACATCAGGATAGCGGCAACTGACGAATGCATCACAAAAGCCAGCGCGCCACCGACCAGAAACGCCGTGATGTAATCCCGCGCCAAATAGCCCGCAACCGCCGGCAGAAAGGCGCTGTCGCGGATCGGGTCCATCGCTTCGCGCAGAAATCGCAACGAAATCAGGATGAAGGCGACCCCCATCAAGATCCTGCCAAGCTGCCGCGCCTTCTTGGCCTCCGTCTTGACGAACAGATACCCGCCGGCAGCCAGCAACACCGGCACCAGCCAATCGAGATCAAAGGAGAGGATTTGAATGATCAGCGCCGAACCCAGATCGCCGCCCAGCACGATAGCCAGCCCAGTGGGAAAGGCCAGATAGCCGCTGGCCGCAAACCCGGAGGTGAGCAGCGCCACGGCAGCCGAACTTTGTAGTACGATCGCCAGCATCAGCCCCATCAGGCCCGCCTGCAGATGGCTTTGCCGTCCGGTCAACAGCCGCTGGAACGAGGCGCCATAGCTGCGTTCGATCCCGGTGCGCACCATCCGCACCGCATAAAGAAGCAGCATCGTGGCTCCCGCCAGACTGATCAAGAAAGTCAAAATTGCCATGTCAGTTCCTGCTTGCAGCCTGTAGCGGGGCTGTATCTGTCACAGTTGCAGCCAATGCAACCTTACCCCGTTCTTGAGGCAGCTGCTGCGGGCATTTCCAGCGGCCGCCCATCAAGCGGGCTGCATTTCAGGCTGCCTCGGAAGCGGTGTCAGGTGTTCGTTAGTCATCCTTGCCACCCGGAGCAACGTCCACTTTCACCCCCCAGCCTGCCAGCGCTGAAGAGAGTTTCTTGTCAGGTCTGCGGTCGGTAAACAGCAGGCTGATCTTGCGCGGAGAGGGTCCGCAATTGGGCGCAGTTTCTGCAAACTTGGGATGGGCCATGGCCACGGCCACCTGCTCTGTGCAATCGGCAACCACCCCAGCCAACTGCGCCTCGGCCGCACTGTGATAGAGCACTCCCTGTTTGGCAGATAATGCGTCCGCAGACAGTATTGCCAGATCCAGCGCAAACCGGCGAACTTGCTGCTCAGCCACAAAACCAAAGGTGCCGCGCTCATTGCTTTGCAATTCGCCACCCAGCAAATGCACCCTGTTGCCATTGTGGTTTGCCAGTGCCTGCGCAGCTCCGATAGAATTGGTGACCACGATCAACCCGGTCTTCTGCCGCAGCTCCTCGGCAATAAATGCGGTAGTAGATCCGACATCCAGAAACAGCGCCATGCCATCACGGGCATGTGCAGCGATCCGAGCCGCGATCCGGGCTTTTTCCTTCTGGTTCTCAGAAATCCGCCGGGCAAAGCTGGTCGCACTCTGCGGCCCTGCCAGAAAAGCTCCGCCATGCACCCGCTGCACTGCTCCTGCCTTGTCCAATGCCTTGATGGTGCGGCGCACAGTTTCCTCGGAAACATCCAACATTTTTGCAAGCTCCGCGCTGCGGGCTGATCCGCCCAAACGCCGCAAAGCGTCCACCAGCTCCAATTCGCGGTGAGAAAGAGAAAGTGAGTCCGACAAGATTGAGCCTGTTCGCGTTTAACTGCCTTGTGCCATAAGGCATGGATTTTTTCCGGCTTACAAGGTCAGCCCACATTTTCCCACAATTTTCTGGATTTCCCCGCTTTCTGGCGGGCATTATCCGGCAAACGGGCACCTGCGAGTCCGGCCACCAGCCGCTCCCGCCCCTTTCCAGCCTGCCGGAGGCAGACCTGAAAGCGTTGAGCATGGCGCCGCGCAGGTGCACGGCGCGGGCAGCGCCCCAGTGGGGCGCTGCCGGGCCCAAGGCCCGTGCCGGGGCATCTTTGATGCACCTGCGGGGCGCGGGAGCCTCGCCTTTGCGGCAACAGAAAACCGCCGCGGCTGTGTGGGGCCGCGGCGGTCCTTTTCTCTCAATCCTGCAGAGGCTTACAGGTTCGGGTACAGCGGGAACCGGGCGCAGAGGCCGGCCACTTTGGCGCGGACGGACGCTTCCACATCGGCATTGCCGTCTTCACCGTTGGCGGCCAGGCCGTCGATCACCTCGATGATCAGGTCGGCGATCTGGCGGAACTCAGCCTCGCCGAAGCCGCGGGTGGTGCCTGCGGGCGTGCCCAGGCGCAAACCGCTCGTCACGGTGGGCTTTTCCGGGTCGAACGGGATGCCGTTCTTGTTGGTGGTGATATGGGCGCGCCCCAGCGCCTTGTCGGCGATGTTGCCGGTGACGCCCTTGGGGCGCAGGTCGACCAGCATCACGTGCGTGTCTGTGCCGCCGGTGACGATGTCCAATCCGCCCTGGATCAGCTGGTCTGCCAGCGCTGCCGCGTTGGCACGCACCTGCTTCTGGTAGATCTTGAACTCCGGCTTCAGCGCCTCGCCAAAGGCGGCCGCCTTGCCTGCGATCACATGCATCAGCGGACCGCCCTGGATGCCGGGGAAGATCGCCGAGTTCACTTTCTTGGCGATGGCCTCGTCATTGGTCACGATCATGCCGCCGCGGGGGCCGCGCAGGGTCTTGTGGGTGGTGGTGGTGGCCACATGCGCATGGGGGAACGGCGAGGGGTGTTCACCCGCCGCGATCAGACCCGCGATATGGGCCATGTCGACCATGAAATAGGCGCCGACGCTGTCGGCGATTTCACGGAACTTGGCAAAGTCGATCTGGCGCGGGATGGCGGAGCCGCCGGCGATGATCAGCTTGGGGCTATGCTCGGTTGCCAGCGCCTGGATCTGGTCGTAGTCGATCAGGTTGTCGCTTTCGCGCACGCCGTAATGCACCGCATTGAACCACTTGCCGGACTGGTTCGGACGCGCGCCGTGGGTCAGGTGGCCGCCGGAGGCCAGATCCATGCCCAGGATGGTGTCGCCGGGCTGGATCAGCGCCTGGAACACGCCCTGGTTGGCCTGGCTGCCGGAGTTCGGCTGCACATTGGCAAATTCGCAGCCGAACAGTGCTTTGGCACGGTCGATCGCCAGGTTTTCGGCCACGTCCACATACTGGCAGCCGCCGTAATAGCGGCGTCCCGGGTAGCCTTCGGCGTATTTGTTGGTCAGCACCGACCCTTGCGCTTCCATCACCGCGGCGGAGACGATGTTCTCGGAGGCGATCAGCTCGATCTCGTCGCGCTGGCGCCCCAGTTCGGCTGTGATCGACGCATAAAGCTCAGGATCGCGCTCAGAGAGGGACTGAGTGAAAAAGAGGTCTTTGGACATTCGGGGCTCCTGTCTATCCTGTCCAGCCAAGCCCTGCAGCGACGCAGTTCATCGACTGCATCAGCGGGACCGGCACTGTTGATGGCTTCTCGGCACGCTCTTCCCGCAGGAGGCGCACCTGGGTCTTGTGAATTTCACGCAGCATGGTTTCGACCCGGCCAAAGCGAGCGCGCAGGCGCGGGAACCGATTGGCGAGGCTGCTGTCACCAGTCAGGAACAGAATTGCCTCGCGGGCGAGTTGGTACTCCTTGCGAATGGTGCCAAAGATACGCTCGCGGATTTCCGCATTCTGCACCAAGCTGGCGTAGTCGGCGGCGATGTCCATGTCGCTTTGCAGCAGAGTCTTTTCGACCTCATCCACCACCAGCCGGAACAGCGGTGAATTGCGGAACATATCCTGCAACACCGCCTCGCCGCGCGCGCCGCGAAACTTGCGGAAACTGGCAACCGCAGAGCCGAAGCCGTACCAGCCGGTAATCATGTGACGGTTCTGCGACCAGGCAAAGACCCAGGGGATTGCTCGCAAGTCATCAAGTGATCCGGCCCCGAAACGGCGGGCGGGCCGTGACCCGATCTTCAGCATGGCGAGCTCTTCCACCGGGCTGGCCTGCTGGAAGTAATCCAGGAAACCGGGCGCGCTCAGCAGGTTGGAATAGGCCGCCTGGGACATGCCCGCGAGCGCCTCAAACGCATCGTCATGCTCTGGGTTCACCGGCGGGGTGCCGTCCTGGAGCGAGTGGCGCAGCACCGAAGACGCCATCAGCTCCAGCTGATGTAGTGCGGTTCCGCGGTTGGCGTATTTGGAGCTGACCACCTCGCCTTGTTCGGTGATCCGCATCTGGCCTGCGATGGTGCCTGCGGGTTGGGCGGCAATGGCGCGTTTCGCAGGTGCCCCGCCGCGGGAGACCGAGCCGCCGCGCCCGTGAAAGAACACCGGCTTCATCCGGTGCGCCGCCAGGGCTCGGGTGATCAGGCGTTGCGCTTTCTCCAGCTCCCAGGTGGAGCAGAGGAAGCCGCCGTCCTTGTTGCTGTCGGAATAGCCCAGCATCACCTCGATCCGGTTGTCGCCGGATTTCAGCGAGCGGCGGGCAAACGGGACGTCCAAAAGGCCGTCAAGAATGCCGGGCGCTGCACGCAGGTCGCCGATGGTTTCAAACAGCGGCACCACCTTGAGCGCGGCCTTTTCTGCACCAAAACCTGCGTAGCGCGCCAGCAGATAGACCCCCAGCAGGTCGTCTGTAGAGCGGGTCATCGACAGGATAAACGGCCCCATCGCATGCGGGTCTTCGCCGGCACCGGCATCGCGCATCAGCCGCAGCAGTTTCAGCAGCTCGCCGCTTTGCGGGCTCAATTCATCCGGCATCATATAGGGCAGCGAAGCACTGCCCAGCTCAGAGCGGAGGCGCGCCGACCATTCGGCGCTGCCGAATTCCGGCACCTGGCCGGAGCGCGACCAGATTTCAGTCAGCGTTTCAGTGGTCACGGTGGAGTTCTGGCGGATGTCCAGGGTCACTGTGCGAAAGCCGAAGACATCGGCCTGCCAGCGGATCGGGCGTACATAGCGGGCTGCAAGGCGGTGCGCGCCGATTTCCTCCAGCGCCTCTTCGACTTCAGTCAGATCGACGACGAAATCTCCCAAGTGCTTATAGGCGCCGCTTTCCTCGGCGGCGGTGGCCTTGATCCGCACCAAGATTGCAGTCAGCGCCTGGCGGAAAACTTCGCCCGGGTTGCGGGAAACGAGGTCAGTCATGCCGGGGGTTGCTTCGGTGATGCCGGCCAGACGGGCAGCGGCGCTATCGGGCAGAGCAAACACCGCAGCGGATATCGAAATCCTTTCAGCTGCAGTGGTCAACGCCTTCTGGTAGCGCTTCAGGATTGCTGCACGGTTCGCGGTCAGCGCTGCCGCCGTTGCCTCCACCGTCACATTCGGGTTGCCGTCGCGGTCGCCGCCGATCCAGGAATGGAACTTAAGACAGGGCGCATCAGCGCTGTCACCCAGCCGCGGTTCGGCAGCGGCGATGTAGCGTTCAAAGAGTTGCGGCACCGCTTCATACAGACTGTCGCGGAAGAATTGCAGCCCCCATTGGATTTCGTCCTGCAGGCTCGGCCGGTCGCGGCGCAGCTCGCCCGTCATCCACAACAGGTCGATCTCCGAACGCAGATCCTCCAGCAGATCGGCACGTTCGCGCGGGGTCCAGCGCTTGGCCTCCAGCGACACCAGCCCGCGGTAGATGCGGCGGTGAATTTCCAGAATTGTGACCCGCTTGGCTTCGGTCGGATGCGCGGTCAGGGTCGGGCCGATGGAGAACTGACTCGCCACTTCCTGCAGCCGTTCGGGCGTTGCCAATTCGCCTGCCAGATCGAGGGCACGGGCAAAGCTGCCTTCGACCACTTCCGGGCCGTCTTGCGTTTCAGCCATGCGTCGGTCGCGCATGGCCGCGTTTTCCTCGACGATCTTCAGCAGCTGGAACCAGATGTTGAAGGCCTGCATGTAGGCGGTTGCAGGCTGGCCGTCAGAAAGATCCCATGGAGACTCGCCAGTGGCCCGTTCCGCCACTTCCGGCGCGCGCTTGCGCAAGACATCCAGCCACAGGGCGTGCAATTCCGTGCGGAGTTCGGCGGCGTAACCCGCATCGGCAAACCCCGTCTGAGCGGTTTCGGCAGGATCACCCATCACATCACCCGATCACGCGGTTCGCGCCCTGCAAAGAAATCGGTCAGATTGTCGAGGACACGGAACCCCATCGCCTCGCGCGCCTCGCGGGTGGCGCTGCCCAAGTGCGGCAGCATCACCAGGTTGTCGCAGTCCATCAGATCCGGGTTGATGCGCGGTTCGCCGTCGAACACATCCAGCCCGGCGCCGCCGATGGTTTCGAACCACAGGGCGCGGGACAGGGCCAGCTCGTCGACTATCTCGCCACGGGCCGTATTAATTAGGAATGCGTCCGGCTTCATCAGGTTCAGCATCCGGGTGTTGATAAGATGCCGGTTTGCAACTCCGCCCGGGCAGTGCAGCGAGACAAAGTCGCTCTGCGGCATCAGCTCTTCCAGGCTGTCGGCCTGAGTGGCGTTGTAACGGGCCAGGATATCGGGCGACACGCGAGAGCGGTTCTGCACCACGATCTTCATGCCAAAGCCATGATGCGCGCGGCGGGCCATTTCCTGGCCGATACGGCCGAAACCGACGATGCCCAATGTCTTGCCGGAAACTTTGGTGCCGACCAGATGGGTCGGACGCCAGCCGGTCCATTCACCGGCACGCACTTCACGCTCACCTTCACTTGCGCGGCGGGCCACCATCAATAGCAGCGTCATGGCGATGTCGGCAGTGCATTCGCTAAGAACATCGGGAGTGTTGGTCACAGTCATGCCGTGACCTGCCGCACTGGGCATATCAATATGAGAGTAGCCAACGCCGTAGTTGGCCAGAATGCGGGCCTGGGGCTTAGTGATATCAAACGCACTGGCCGGGATCTTGTCGGTCACCGTCGGCAGTACAGCGTCATAGGATCTCATTGCGTCGCGCAGTTCCGCTTCGCTCAATGGCTTGTCGCCAGTGTTCAGCACAGCATCAAAGGCTTCAGAAAGCTGCGCCTCAACTGCGGCGGGCCAGCGGCGGGTCACCAGAACCTTGGGCTTTGCCATGATTTCATCTCCCTGTCGTGCTTATGCTTTATTAATTCGCCCCACCCCTGCCATTGCCCCAGGCCAGGGGTGGAGCGTCGCACCTGTTCCGTGGCCGGATCAGGCGGCGTTCTTTTTCATCACGCTTGCGATGGTTTCACCGATCACAGCGGGGTTTTCGGCAACGGTCACGCCGGCCGCCGACAGGATCTCCACCTTCTCGGAAGCGGATTCGCCAAAGGCCGAGATGATCGCGCCCGCATGGCCCATGGTGCGGCCCTTAGGAGCGGTCAGACCCGCGACATAGGCCACCACCGGCTTGGTCACGTGGTTTTTGATGTAATCTGCCGCTTCCGCTTCCTGCGGGCCGCCGATTTCACCAATCATCGCGATGACCTCGGTTTCCGGATCCTTCTCGAACCACTCAAGAATGTCCTTGAAGGAGGAACCGTTGATCGGGTCGCCGCCGATGCCGACCGAGGTCGAGATCCCCAGGCCCAGCTCTTTCAGCTGCGCTGCGGCCTCGTAGCCCAGCGTGCCCGAACGGCCGATGATGCCAACCGTGCCCGGCAAGTAGATGTGCCCCGGCATGATCCCCAGCAGTGCCTTGCCCGGCGAGATGGTGCCCGCGCAGTTCGGCCCCGTGAGGATCATCCGCTTGTCCTTGGGATAGCGGTACATGTAGCGCTTCACGCGGATCATGTCCTGGGCCGGGATGCCGTCGGTGATGCAGACACAGTAGTTGATGCCCGCATCCGCCGCTTCCATGATGGAGTCAGCTGCAAACGGCGGCGGCACAAACACCAAGGATGCATTGGCGCCGGTTGCCTCCACCGCTTCTTTCACGGTGTTGAAGACCGGCACGCCCTCGACGGTTTCGCCGCCCTTGCCCGGCACAACGCCGCCCACGACGTTGGTTCCGTATTCGATCATGTCTTTGGTATGGAACCGGGCGATTTTGCCGGTGATGCCCTGGACGATGACTTTGCTTTCGCGATCGAGAAGGATGCTCATTTGATTGCCCTCACACGAGTGTTCTGGTCGAGGTCGTTCTTCCACGCGCCGACGGCCCGTTCAGCGGCTTCCATCAGCGAGGTTGCGCGGATAAGCGGCAGACCGGACTGAGCCAGGATCTTCTGGCCTTCCTCCACGTTGGTGCCTGCAAGGCGGACCACCACGGGCACGTCCACTTCGACCTCGCGCAGCGCCTGCACGACGCCCTCGGCCACCCAGTCGCAGCGGTTGATGCCGGCGAAGATGTTGACCAGAACCGCCTGCACATTGCTGTCGGACATCACCAGACGGAAAGCCTTGGCGACCCGTTCCGGGGTGGCGCCACCGCCGATGTCCAGGAAGTTGGCAGGTTCGCCGCCGGCCAGCTTAATGGTGTCCATGGTCGCCATTGCCAGGCCTGCACCGTTCACGATGCAGCCGATGTTACCCTCAAGTCCGACATAGGACAGGCCACGGTCGGCGGCGCGGCTTTCGCGCGGGTCTTCCTGGCTTTTGTCGCGCAGCTCCGCGATCTGCGGGTGGCGGAACAGGGCATTGTCGTCAAAGGTCATCTTTGCGTCCAGCGCAATGACCCGGTTGTCTGAAGTGACCACCAGCGGGTTGATCTCAACCATGGTGGCGTCCAGTTCCGAGAACGCCTGGTAGCAGCCTTTAAGGGTGCGCACCATCTGCTGCGTCATTGCCGGTTCGATGCCCAGGGCAAACGCAATCTCACGCGCCTGGAAGTCCTGCAGGCCAACAGCAGGCTCAACGGTCGAGCGCACGATGGACTCGGGGCGCTCGGCAGAGATCTCCTCAATCTCCATGCCGCCTTCAGACGAGGCAACGATCATCACGCGCTGGCTGGACCGGTCCAGCACAAAGCCCAGGTAGATCTCGCGGGCAATCGGCACTGCACTCTCGACATAGACACGGTAGATGCCTTTGCCTTCGGGTCCGGTTTGGTGTGTCACCAGCTTCTTGCCGAACAGGTTTTCGGTCGCCTCATAGATCTCGGCTTCCGAGTTGCACAGCTTGACGCCGCCCGCCTTGCCGCGGCCGCCTGCGTGAACCTGAGCCTTGACGATCCATCTGTCGCCGCCTAGCTCCCGCGCGCGGTAGGCCGCTTGCTCGGGGCTGTAGGCCAGTGCGCCGGGCGGAACCGTCACGCCAAAGTTGCTGAGAACTTCCTTGGCCTGGTATTCGTGGATATCCATGGTCCTCTCCTCCTCATGGATGCGGAAATCTATTACTCAGCGGGCTCGAGAGCTGCTGTGTAATGCTTGTCGAGAAGGGCGTTGATCTCCTCCATATCGACGCCTGCGCCCATGTCGTTCATCGCCTTGCCGAAGCGGTTGACGATGTCAGTGATGGCCGCCGGGGTGATCTGGTTCAGGATGCCGATACGGACCTGGACCGGCTCCGACAGGGTCGGCCAGATGCCAAAGCCTACGGCGCGGCAGTTGCCCACCAGCTCTTTTTCGCGGCCAGCCAGATCGCCGGGCAGGTTCAGCACAATCAGGCTGGTCATGTTGCTGGTCACGTCGCAGCCCATCGCGGTCACGGCATCGCGCAGCGCTTTCTCGTGGAAGGCATAGTCGCGGGCCTTTTGGGCGCGGCCATGCTGCAGGGTAATGCGCAGCGCCTCGTGGAAGGCAGCAACCGCATAGCCGGAATGGGTGCGGTGGTAGGTGCCGGCGGCAACGTCCTGGCCGTCCACGATGCCCCAGTGGCGGGCTTCCAGGATCGGGTTGTGAACATAGGAATGGCAGCCGTTTTCACGCACGGTCTGGATGTACTGGTCGGTGAAGGACACCGGCGCATAAGTCAGCGGCAGGCACAGCACGCCTTTCTGCGGGCAAGAGGCCCAGCCGGCAACGCCCGGGTAATCGTCGATCGAGAAATCCTCGATGCCCAGCGAGGACACCGCGTCGATCAGGCCCATCACGCCGTGCTTTTCGCAAGCGTCCGAAAACCCTTTGAGGTCGTTGATGCGGCCCGAGCCGGTTTCCCAATGCGCCATGAAGGCCCACTTCGGTTTTTTCTCTGCCAGCACCTGCTCAACCAGCTTGCCGGAGACCGACTCGCCGTGCGGCACGTCGATCACGGTGACCGAGGCAGGCTGCGGGTTCATCGCATCGGCAGCCAGCTCCTCGCGGGTGGCGGCCTTCATGCGGATGGTCATCGCGTCGATGCCCGAGAAGGTGCCGTTCTGGAAGGCCACAACAGTGTCGCCCGGCAGGATCGCGTTCAGCATGCAGTCCAGGCCCGAGAAACCGGTGCCGCCGACGCCGTAGGTGTAGGTATTGGCGGTGCCCCACAGATCGCGCAGCATCTGCTTGCACTCGATCATGCCGCGCAGCACATCGGCCTGCATGTGGTCGGCCAGGCCGGTGTTGGCAAATGCCTGCAGCACACGCGGGTCGGTATTGCCCGGGCCAGGGCCAGCGGCCAGTGTTTCCGGGATTTCCAGGCTGGGGAAGATCGTGGGTTCTGTCATCGGGTCAAACCTCTCTGGTGTCCGTTTGCCGATGTGCCGGAGGTCACGGGCCTTCATCACGGTGGTCTTCACTGCGGGAAGGTTTGTTTCCTGACGTGCAACATCTGTTAACCCAAGGAAACCCTAGGTCGACAAAACCCGCAACATTCCTATATCCTGCTTTTGGGTATCTAATTGGATGGTTAGAAACCTACCCAAATCGGTAAAAATACCGTTGCATACCAAAATTGACCCTATCCATATGGGTAGTTTTTAACAAAAAGGCACCAAATGACTCCTATAAGCGACAAAGTTTCCCCGATTTCGGTCATGCTTGCTGACGCAAATCCGCTGGTGCTGTCGGCGATGTCCGAAATCTTCGACAAGGACCCGCGATTCTCGCTGGTCGCCACCTCCGCCACCGCCGAAGGCTTCCTCGGAACGGTGATGCGGGTACCGGTGCAGGTCGGGATCATCGACTGGAACCTGCCCGCGCTTGGCGGCGCCAAGCTGATCGAGGTGCTGCGCGAGCAAGCCAACGCGCCGCGGCTGGTGGTCTACGCCGACGAAAGCGGCGACGTGCCCCGCAAGGCGATGGGCGCGGGCGCTGCCGGCTTCGCGCCGCGTTCCAGTGCTGTCGAAGACGTGTTGGACACCTGCCTCGCCGTCGCCGAGGGCAAGATGGTGTTCCCCTTCCTCGACGTGCGCGGGTTGCAGACCGATCCGATCGAGCAACTGTCCCGCCGCGAACGCACCATGCTGGAGGCGCTGTCGAAAGGGCTGACCAACAAGGAGCTCAGCAAGGAGCTGGAAATCTCCACCAACACGGTGAAGTTCCACCTCTCGAACCTTTACGAAAAACTCTCGGTCAAAAACCGCGCACAGGCGATTGCGTTTTACTACGCCAACCGCGCCGCCAAGGGTGATTTCCACCTCGAGGAATGATCCCGTAGCGGCACCCGGCGCCTCACGCGCGTGCATGTGCGCCTGTACGCACGCGAGGGCGCGTCGCGCCCGCGTAGGCACGTGCGAATGTATTTAAATGAAGATTTTTTTCTTGACAGGAAACACCTTCGTGAGGAATGCCTAAAGGGGAGAGGACAAAACCCATCACGAGTGAGGAGAGAACCCATGTCATTTCACACCATTGAACAAGCCCCCGGCCGCCTGAACCGCAGCGAGTTGGCGATCCCAGGATCACAGCCGCAAATGTTTGAAAAGGCAGCGAAATCTGATGTAGACGTGATCTTCCTGGATCTCGAAGACGCGGTTGCGCCGGACGAAAAGGAACAGGCCCGCAAGAACATCATCGAGGGACTGAACGACATCGACTGGGGCAACAAATCCATGTCGGTCCGAATCAACGGCCTCGACACCCACTACATGTACCGCGATGTGGTCGATGTTGTTGAACAGGCAGGCGAACGTCTCGATCTGATCATGGTTCCCAAAGTGGGCACCGCAGCCGATGTTTACGCCGTCGACATGCTGGTCACCCAGATCGAAGACGCCAAGGGCCTGAAGAAGCGGATCGGTTTTGAGCACATCATCGAAACCGCGCTTGGCATGCAGAACGTGAGTGAAATTGCCGCAGCCTCCAAACGCAATGAATCGCTGCATTTCGGCGTTGCCGACTATGCCGCCTCGACCCGCGCCCGCACCACCATCATCGGCGGTGTGAACCCCGATTACTCAGTGCTGACCGACCCGGCCGCAGACGGCTCGCGCGAGGTGCACTGGGGCGACATGTGGCACTATGCGCTGGCCCGCATGGTGGTTGCCGCGCGCGCCAACGGCCTGCGTCCGATTGACGGCCCGTTCGGCGATTTCCAGGACCAGGAGGGCTATAAAGCCGCGGCAAAACGCGCTGCAGTTCTGGGCTGCGAAGGCAAATGGGCCATCCACCCGAGCCAGATCGAACTGGCAAACGAAGTGATGTCCCCGTCGGATGCCGAAATCACCAAGGCACACCGCATTCTGGAAGCCATGGCCGAGGCCGAAGCCGCGGGCAAAGGCGCGGTGTCGCTTGATGGCCGCCTGATTGACTACGCCTCGATCCGTCAGGCAGAAGTGCTGGTGGAAAAGGCTAAACAGATCGCCGGCAACTAAGCCGCCGTTCGCTTTCAAGACCTTACGCCGTCCCGGTTCTGGCTGGGGCGGCTAAGCGCCGCTATGCCAGGGAGATGCAGATGACCGGATTGCTGACCACCGCCAAGGCCCTGTTTCAGGCCGCTGTTGACCGGGCCGATCCGGCCCAGGCCCTGCGTACCCATCTGGCTTCCTCGCCTCTGGCCCCGCTGCCCGAGGGCGGCAGAAACGTGCTGCTCGCCGTGGGAAAAGCTGCCATCCCGATGATGCGCGAGGCGTTGCAGCTTGTTCCCGCCCCTTCCCAGGCATTGGTCATTACAAACTCTGAAAACTACACGGAAATCCCCGGCGCCACAGTAATTTGCGGTGCCCACCCGGTACCCGATGAAAACAGTGCTGCCGCAGGCCAGGCGGCCATTGAACTGGCCCGCTCGCTCGGCCCCGATGACAGGCTGATAGCCCTGATTTCCGGTGGCGGTTCTGCCCTGATGGTAGCCCCCGCGCCTGGCCTGACGCTTGCGGATAAGGCCGCAGTGAACAAACTGCTGCTCGCATCCGGCCTGGAAATCAACGAGATGAACCTGATCCGTCAGCAGCTGTCGGACACCAAGGGCGGCGGGCTGCTGCGCCACGCCGCACCGGCCCAAGTGCAGGCCTTCATCCTCTCGGACGTGATTGGCGACGACCTGCGCGCCATCGCTTCCGGCCCTACCGTGGCGCCCATCGGCACACGCGCTCAGGCTCGGGAGACACTGCAACGGGCAGGCATTTGGGACAGCACTCCAGAGACCGTCAGAGCCCGTCTCAGCGCCGTTGATGAGACTCACAAGGCGCCGCCCCCGGCCATAAACACGCTGATCGGGTCGAACCGTCACAGTCTCAAAGCCATGATGAGCGCAGCAGCTGAGGAGTGGTGTCCAATACTGGTCTCTCACCGGCTGGTCGGCGATGTATCTGAGGCAGCAGAAACCATTATCAAAGCCGCAGAATCTGCCCCGCGGGACAAACCCGCCGCGCTGATCTTTGGCGGCGAAACCACTGTCCTGCTCCGCGGCACCGGCCTGGGTGGCCGCAACCAGGAGCTGGCCCTGCGCGTCGCCAAACTGGGTGCCGAGCGCCTGAGCGGCGACTGGCTGTTCCTCTCCGGCGGCACTGACGGGCGGGATGGTCCCACTGATGCAGCCGGCGGTATTGCCACGTCAGCCACTTGGGAGGCCATCAAGGCTTCCGGCCAAGACCCGGACGCATTGCTTGCTAACAACGACAGCTATGCAGCTCTGAAATCCGCGGACGCGCTGCTGATGACCGGTGGTACCGGCACCAATGTGGCCGACGTGCAGATATTCCTAAAACGGCCTGGCTGAAATCCCAAGGCACCCGCAGCTTCTTCATTGCAAAAATACTCCCGCCGCTGCACCCGGCGCCGCAGTTAGGCAGTTGCGCGTTTCTCGCCCCACTCGGCCAGATCATTCACCAGCATCAGTGCTACCCGCCGGAACACCTGGCGCAGCCGCTCCACATGCGGCCCTT
This sequence comes from Leisingera aquimarina DSM 24565, assembly GCF_000473165.1. GTDB lineage: Bacteria > Pseudomonadota > Alphaproteobacteria > Rhodobacterales > Rhodobacteraceae > Leisingera > Leisingera aquimarina. Next base: position 367,476 of record NZ_KI421504.1, read on the forward strand.
CCAGCGACAATTCCGCCAGCGCCTGGTCCATGCATTTCAACCAGTTCTCGGCATCTTCCTCGGTGATCGGCACATGGGCGTGCATCAGTTTCACGTCCATATGCCCATACTTTTCCTCGTAGTAACGCCGCCCGCCCATGAAGCCCGCCAGGAAGTTGAACTGCTCAATCCGGGCATGATCCATCCCATGCCCGCGTTTGTGCAGCTTGACGATCTGCGCGCCGGTCTCAGTCTCTTCGACAATGTCGTAGAACCGCTCGACCAGGGCGCGCAGCGCCTCCTCGCCACCAATCTGCTCAATCAGCTTCTGAACCATTTCACCTCCCTGCCCCGAACCGGGCGGCCTCAGGACTGAGGCCGGGTTTTCTTGGGGTCGTAATGCGCAAAGGGTACAATCTTGGCAGGCAGCCGTTTTTGATGTCCGTCAAGTTTGCCGATTTCCACCTCGGTCCCCACTTCCGCGCAAGACACATCCACCCGTGCCAGCGCGATATTCTTGCCCAGCAGCGGTGAGCGCATCGACGAGGTCACCTCGCCAATTTGCGCGCGGCCAATGTGGACACAGTCGCCATGCTCCACGTCAATTGCGGAATCGATATCCAGCCCTACCAGCTTGCGGGCGGGCGTGGTCTTGCGCCGGATCAGCGCGTCGCGGCCAACAAAGTCATCCTCTTTCGACTTCAGCGGCACGGTAAAGCCGATGCCAGCCTCAAACGGGTCGGTCTGATCACTGAAGTCATACCCGGCAAAGATCAGGCCGGCCTCAATCCGCACCATATCCAGCGCCTCCAGCCCCATAGGGCGGATGCCATGATCCTGACCGGCCTCCCAGACCGCGTCGAAGACATCACCAGCATGTTTCGGGTGACAGAATATCTCATACCCTAGTTCGCCGGTGTAGCCGGTCCGCGAGACGACTACCGGAACGCCATGCTCACCGCCAATTCGCGCAGGGGTGAAGCGGAACCAGCCCAGCTCCTCCAGTTTGGGATTATGCGGCATCGTCCAGATGATCTTCTTCAGCAGATCCCGGCTTTCGGGGCCTTGCACGGCGATATTGTGCTGCATGTCGGTTGACGAGCGCACCAGCACGTTCAAACCCAGCTTTTCCGCCTGCTCGCGGATCCACTCTCCGCCATAGTCCGAGCCGCCGATCCAGCGGAAATTGTCCTTGCCCAGGCGGAACACGGTGCCATCGTCAATCATGCCGCCATGCGGATAGCACATCGCGGTATAGACCACCTGCCCCACAGCCAGCTTCTTGATATTGCGGGTAAAGATGTACTGGCAGAGTGCCTCGGAATCCGGACCGGTGATCTCGAATTTGCGCAGCGCCGTGAGATCCAGAACAATGCATTTTTCTCGGCACGCCCAGTATTCCTCCAGCGGCCCGGACTCGGCATAGCAATTGGCCAGCCAATATCCGTTATACTCGATGAAATTGCGGGTCATCTTGCTGAGGCGGTCGTGGAAACCGGTTTCCTTGGTCATTTTGGGCTCCGATTCAGGGGTCGCGCGGAACGCTATCGCCCGCTTGAAGGTCTCTTGGCCGCTGTAAGTGCGGACGTGAATGTCGGTGGGGTTCCAGCCATTGGCCGCGCTGGTATCATCCGGGCAGGCCGAGCTGACACAGACCAGATCGGTCAGCGCCCTGAGCAGTACGTAATCGCCGGGCCGGGTCCAGGGCTCATCGGCATACATAACGCCATGGTCGTCGAGCCCGGTGTTGAAGAAGAAGTTGATCGCCATCCAGCCCGCGCGCGGCGTCACCCCGTGCTGGGCCAATACACCATTGAAATTGTCCGAACAGTTTGCGTGTCCGGGATAGCCGATGTCGTCATAGTATTTGGCAGCGCAGGCCAAGGCAAAAGCATCGTGACGGCCAACAGTATCCTGCACCACCTCGACCAGCGGCAGCATGTCCTGGTCATAGTATTTTGCGTGCAGCCCCGGCATCGGATATGCATGGCCCATCAGCGTCCGGGTTGTGGTCACGTCCAGCGCATGCTCGATCCCCTTGTCCAGCTTGCGGGCCGCAAAACACTGAAAATCAGTACATTGGCGCCCATCAACATCAAGCACCTGGATGTAGTCGCCAGCCTTCACAAAATAGGCTTCGGCAGTTGCACTTTTGATCCGCAGGTCCAGCACCGGATCAGCCAGCGGATCAGGCAATTCAAACCGCGCGACCTGCTTGATCACTGCCCGCTTAACCATGACCGTCAGCGGTGTCGCTGTGTCCTGCTGTTCAAAGTCCATGATCCCGCCCGGTGCGGCGATGATCACCACACCGTCTCGCTGCGCGGTAAAGCTCTCCTCGGTCTTTGCAGGCGTCGCCGCATCAAACAACCGCACCGCACCGCCCTGCGCCAAGTCGATACCGCGTGCTTCCATCCCCAGCCGCAAGCCGCGCAAGGACTGGTCCGTCGAGGTCAGCAGCGCCTTCAACCCTTCGGCATCGCAGTTGGCTGCCGCGCCGATGACACCCGCATCAATGCGCCCCTTATCCTCAACCGCAACGATTTCGCAGGGCTGACCGCCCTCGTCATTGGTCACCGTCACCGTATCGCCGGTTTCAACCCGGATCAGGATCGCACCGCAACCTTCGACGACGTAACGCTCAGTCCCCTTGGGCAGTGAAAACACCGACGGCTGATACAGTCCGGACGGCTTGGGCGGCCCTTTGACAACTTCAGGGAAGCTCATGTCATTCATCGCGCATCTCCTGTTGGACACCGGCCAAAATTTGCACAGCCGGAATATTTATTTATTGCAAAGAATATTCCGTTCCCCCACTCTAATCAACAAACATGTTGATTTTCTGCAGTAAAATGGCAAATGCCCGGGATGCGTCATTTTCCTGGGGGTGAATGCCGCAAACAAAAGGATAAGCCCGATGCACTCGCTGATTTTAGGCTTGGCCGCAGCCCTTGCCTGGGGAATCCATGACCTGTGCGTGCGGTTGGTCTCGCAAAGAACCGGTATATTGCCGGCCATGCTGATCGTGTTTTCCACCGGGGCGATTCTGGTTGCGTCGGCGGCATTGGCTCTGGGGGATTGGCAGGCAATGACCCCGCAGGCGGCCCGGCTGGCAGGGATTTCGGGGGCTGTTTTCGCCTTGGGGTCTTATGCCCTCTACCGCGCTTTTGCGCTGGGGCCGGTGAAATTGGTTGCACCGCTGGTCGGCGCTTATCCCGTGTTGTCGCTGGGTATGGCAATGCTGCAAGGGCAACCGGTCGGTCCGGGCCACTGGATTGCCGTTGCGGCGGTGGTTGGCGGTGTCGGCTGCATTGCCGTGTTTTCAACCGAGGACGACGGCAGCCCGGTCAACCTGCGGGCCGCGGCCTGGGGCCTTGCGGGGGCCATCGGGTTTGCTCTGACCTTTGCGATCGGCCAAGCCGCCACCCAAGCCGGCGCCGAATTGCCGGTACTCATCGTGACCCGCTTGGCAGCCATACTGATCGTTCTGGGGCTTGCGCTTTTTGCCCGGATGGTTCAGCTGCCCTGTCGCAAAATACTGCCTCTTCTCTGCCTGATGGGCGCGCTGGATGCCTTTGCACTTGGCCTGGTGATCTACTCCGGCTCCTTGCCCCGCCCGGAATTCGCCTCAGTCAGCGCCTCGCTTTTCGGCCTGGTCACCGTAGTGCTCGCCTGGCTCTTACTTCGCGAAAGCATGAACCGCGCGCAGTGGATCAGTGTCGCCGTCACATTTGGCGGGATCGCCTACCTGGGTTTTTGAACGCCCGCCCTTTTTCATCTTAGAACAAATACTCCCGCCGGAGGCGTCCGGCGGGAGCAGGTAATCTCAGCCAATGCTGTTGTGCGGCGCGGTTTCAGGCGGTCAGGCCTTCGGGCTCTTTCAGACCGTTGGCGCGGCAGCAGGCGGTGACGGTATTGGCCAGAAGGCAGGCGATGGTCATCGGGCCGACGCCGCCCGGCACCGGGGTGATGGCGCCGGCGCGTTCGGCTGCAGAGGCAAAATCGACGTCGCCCACCAGCTTGGTCTTGCCGTCGCGCTCGATCCGGTTGATGCCGACGTCAATCACCGTGGCGCCTTCCTTGATCCAGTCGCCCGGCACCATTTCCGGACGGCCCACGGCGGCCACAACGATGTCGGCGCGGCGCACAACATCCGGCAGGTCCTTGGTGCGCGAATGCGCGATGGTCACGGTGCAGCTGTCGCCCAGCAGCAATTGCGCCATCGGCTTGCCGACGATGTTGGAACGGCCGATCACAACCGCATCCATGCCCGACAGCGACCCATGGTGGTCGCGCAGCATCATCAGGCAGCCCAGCGGCGTGCAGGGCACCATCGATTTCTGGCCAGTGCCCAACAGGCCCACATTGGAGATGTGGAAGCCGTCCACGTCCTTTTCCGGCGCGATCGAGTTGATCACCAGATCCTCGTTCATATGCTTCGGCAGCGGCAGCTGCACCAGAATGCCGTGGATCGAGGGGTCGTTGTTCAGCTGCTCAACCACCGCCAGCAGATCCGCTTCCGAGGTGTCCGCATCCAGCTTGTGCTCAACCGAGTTCATGCCGACCTCGACGGTCTGCTTGCCCTTGGAGCGCACATAGACCTGGGAGGCCGGATCTTCGCCCACCAGAACCACGGCGAGGCCCGGGGTGATGCCGTTTTCTTCTTTCAGCCGCGCCACGTGTTCGGCCACCTGGCCGCGCACCTTGGCCGCAAAGGCCTTGCCGTCAATCAGAGTTGCTGCCATTTGATCTCTTCCTCTTTGCCGCAGGCCCGGATCGCCCCTGGCGCCTGCCTATTCCTCACGGATCACCCGCGCCTCGCGGGCAATCGACCACTCCACCAGCTGCCGCCACAGGCGCTCGATCAGATCAGGGTCCAGCCCCTGGCTCTCAGCGGCGGCGCGGGCCTTCATGACCACGTCTTCAACCCGTTCCGGGATCCGCGCCGGCCAGCCGTTTGCCTGCTTCAGCGCAATCGCCCGGTCAATGTAGCCGGCCCGTTCCGCCAGCAGCGCCACCAGCTCCCGGTCCAGATGATCGATCTGAAGCCGGAGGCTGGCCATATCGCTGCAGGCATCTGGCGGGGTGCGTGTGCTCATGTCTTAAAACTCTCACGGCCCAGGATGGGTCCCGGGCCGTGNATGTCGCATATCGCCGTTTAGAACAAGCCTTCGATCTGGCCGTCGTCATTCAGACGGATGGTTTCCGACGCCGGTTTGCGCGGCAGGCCCGGCATGGTCATGATCTCGCCGCAGACCGCGACGATGAAGCCGGCACCCGCTGACAGGCGGACCTCACGCACCGGAACCGAATGGCCGGTGGGTGCGCCGCGCAGGGACGGGTCGGTCGAGAAGGAATACTGGGTCTTCGCCATGCAGACCGGCAGGTTGCCGTAGCCCGCATCTTCCCATTCCTTCAGCTGGTTGCGGATCTTGTTGTCCGCCAGCACCTCGTCGGCGCGGTAGATGCGCTTGGCGATGGTGTCGATCTTGTCGAACAGCGACATCTCGTCCGGGTAGATCGGCGCAAAGTTGGCCTGGCCTGCATCGACGATTTCCACAACCTTCTCGGCCAGCGGAGCAGAACCTTCCGAGCCCAGCTCCCAGTGGCGCGACAGAACCGCCTCGACGCCATGGGTGGCGGCGTAGGCTTTGACAGCGTCCACTTCGGCATCAGTGTCGGTGACAAAGTGGTTGATCGCAACCACCACCGGCACCCCGAAGGATTTGATGTTCTCGATGTGGCGGCCGAGGTTGGCACAGCCTGCGTTGACCGCGTCGACGTTCTCGGCGCCGAGGTCCGCCTTGGCCACGCCGCCGTTCATTTTCATCGCCCGCACGGTGGCAACCAGAACCACTGCCGAAGGAGCAATGCCTGCCTTGCGGCATTTGATGTTCATGAACTTCTCGGCACCCAGATCGGCGCCAAAGCCTGCCTCAGTCACCACATAGTCAGCGACTTTCAGCGCGGTCTTGGTGGCAATAACCGAGTTGCAGCCGTGGGCGATGTTGGCAAACGGGCCGCCATGCACAAACGCCGGGTTGTTTTCCAGGGTCTGCACCAGGTTCGGCTGCATCGCGTCCTTCAGCAGAACGGTCATTGCGCCCTCTGCCTTGATGTCGCGGCAGTAGACCGGAGTCTTGTCGCGGCGGTAGGCCACGATGATGTCGCCCAGGCGTTTTTCCAGGTCCTTGAGGTCGTTCGCGAGGCACAGGATCGCCATCACTTCCGAGGCCACGGTGATGTCAAAACCGGCTTCGCGCGGGAACCCGTTGGAGACGCCGCCCAGGGACGCGGTGATGGTGCGCAGGGCGCGGTCGTTCATGTCGACCACACGGCGCCATGCGACGCGGCGGGTGTCGATCTCGCACTCATTGCCCCAGTAGATGTGATTGTCGATCATTGCCGACAGCAGCGAATGCGCCGAGGTGATGGCGTGGAAGTCGCCGGTGAAGTGGAGGTTCATTTCCTCCATCGGCACCACTTGCGCATAACCGCCGCCGGCCGCGCCGCCCTTCATGCCGAAGTTCGGGCCCAAGGACGCCTCGCGGATACAGATCATCGCGTTCTTGCCGATCCGGTTCAGACCGTCGCCCAGACCCACGGTGGTGGTGGTCTTGCCTTCGCCCGCAGGAGTCGGGTTGATCGCAGTCACCAGGATCAGCTTGCCGTCTTCTTTGCCCTGCACCGAGTTGATGAAGGACTGAGACACCTTTGCCTTGTCGTGGCCGTAGGGCAGCAGATCGCTGTCCGAAATCCCGATCTTCGCACCAATCTCTTGGATCGGCTTCTTCTGCGCTTCACGCGCAATCTCGATGTCACTCTTGTAGCTCATGGCTATCTCCCTTTTGCCGTCTGTTCTGGCAGAAATCCCGCGGCGGGTGCCCTAGCGGGGCGCTATATATTCCTATTACTCAAATTATTTTCCTGCACGTCAACACTTTCTTGGCTATATTTGCCTGAAAAACAGGGCATTCCCAGTGTTTCGGGCGCCCATCGGAAACTGACGGAATTTCACCCCGGGTGAAAACGGCGCATATGCGGCAAGCGCTGCCGCAAACAAAAAGGGCCCGGGCAATGCCCGGGCCGTGCAGGGTCCGGCCCGAAGGCCAGACGGGGGAATCACTGCCGGGATCAGATATCCAGCGTGTTGTCCTTTTCCCAGCGGGAGAAATGATTGACGAAAGAGTTCCACTCCTGCTGCTTCATCTTCAGATAAGCAGCGGAAAATTCCTCGCCCATCATCGCCTTCAGGCCGTCGTCCTTGTCGTAGAACCGCAGTGCATCCAGCATGTTGAGCGGCAGCTTCGGCGCGTCGGTGATGGTGTGGCCTTCGGCGTACATGTCGATGTCATGGCGCGGGCCGGGATCCGCCTTGGCGCGCACACCCGAGAGGCCGGCTGCAATGATCACCGCCTGCAGCAGGTAGGGGTTCACCGCACCGTCAGGCAGGCGCAGCTCAAACCGGCCAGGGCCCGGGACGCGCACCATGTGGGTACGGTTGTTGCCGGTCCAGGTGACAGTGTTCGGCGCCCAGGTGGCACCCGACATGGTGCGCGGCGCGTTGATTCGCTTGTAGGAATTCACCGTCGGATTGGTGATCGCCGCCAGGGCTGATGCGTGCTTCATGATGCCGCCCAGGAACCAGCCACCCTGTTCGGACAGACCCAGCTCGGCGATATCACCTGTACCTTTGTCTGCGGCAAAGACGTTGTTGCGCGAATCCGCGCCCGGCGCGTCCCAGACCGAGATATGCGCATGGCAGCCGTTGCCGGTAAGGCCCTCTACCGGTTTCGGCATGAAAGTCGCACGGAAGCCGTGCTTTTCCGCCACCGATTTTGCCATGAATTTGAAGAAGCTGTGTTTGTCAGCGGTCGCCAGGGCATCATCGAAATCCCAGTTCATTTCCCACTGGCCGTTGGCGTCCTCATGATCATTCTGATACGCGCCCCAGCCCAGTTCCAGCATGTAATCGCTGATTTCCCGGATCACATCCAAGCGGCGCATCATCGCCTGCTGATCGTAGCACGGCTTTTCAGCGTTATCGAAGGGGTCCGAAATTTCCTCGCCGTCGGGTGTCAGCAGGAAGAATTCGGCCTCAATGCCGGTTTTCACATGCAGGCCTTCGTCCGCGGCCTCCTTGATCAGACGGCGCAGCACGTTGCGCGGCGCTTGGGCGACGTCTTCGCCCTCCATCACGCAATTGCCTGGAACCCAGGCGATTTCCTTGTTCCAAGGCAGTTGGATCACGGCGTCGGGATCCGGCACCGCCAGCATGTCGGGATGCGCCGGTGTCAGGTCAAGCCATGTGGCGAAACCGGCAAATCCTGCGCCGTCTTCCTGCATATCTGCGATCGCCCGCGCCGGCACCAGTTTGGCGCGCTGGCCACCGAACAAGTCGGTGAAGGAGATCATGAAATACTTAACGCCTTTTTCTTTTGCGAAAGCAGCCAGATCTGTCGTCATGGTCCCACTCCCTTTCCCTGTTGAACGTGTTTTGAAAAAGGCGCGGCCATTGCCTGGCCGCACCTGCCAATCATCAGAACCCTGCTTTGCCAGGATACCAGTCGGTACCGGCCAGAGGCACACGCGCCATGGCGGCGGCCTCCATTGTCAGGGCGCACAGATCCTCAGGCTCGAGGTTGTGCAAATGGTTGTGGCCGCAAGCGCGCGCAATGGTTTGCGCTTCCAGCGTCATTACCTTGAGATAATTGCGCAGGCGGCGGCCGGCTTCAACCGGATCGACGCGCTTCATCAGCTCGGGATCCTGGGTGGTGATACCCGCCGGGTCCATACCTTCGTGCCAGTCGTCATAGGCGCCAGTGGTGGTGCCCAGCTTCTGGTACTCGCTCTCCCATTTCGGATCGTTGTCGCCCAGCGCGATCAGCGCTGCGGTGCCGATGGCCACCGCGTCAGCGCCCAGCGCCATTGCCTTGGCCACATCTGCGCCAGTGCGGATGCCGCCGGAGACGACCAGCTGCACTTCGCGGTGCACGCCCAGATCCTGCAGCGCCTGCACGGCGGGTCGGATACAGGCCAGTGTCGGCAGACCGACATGTTCGATGAATACGTCCTGGGTTGCGGCGGTGCCGCCCTGCATGCCGTCCAAAACCACAACGTCAGCCCCGGCCTTTACCGCCAGCGCGGTGTCGTAATAGGGGCGGGTGCCGCCGACCTTGATGTAAATCGGCACCTGCCAATCGGTGATCTCGCGCAGTTCCAGGATCTTGATTTCCAGGTCATCCGGGCCGGTCCAGTCCGGGTGGCGGCAGGCGGAACGCTGGTCGATGCCTTTCGGCAGGGTCCGCATTTCCGCAACCCGGTCCGAAATTTTCTGGCCCAACAGCATGCCGCCGCCGCCGGGCTTGGCGCCCTGGCCGACCACAACTTCAATCGCATCCGCTTTGCGCAGATCGTCCGGGTTCATGCCGTAACGCGACGGCAGGTACTGGTAGACCAGCTTGCTGGAATGGCCGCGCTCTTCCGGGGTCATGCCGCCGTCACCAGTGGTGGTCGAGGTCCCGGCAGCGGACGCACCGCGGCCAAGAGCCTCCTTGGCCGGACCGGACAGCGCGCCAAAGCTCATGCCTGCGATGGTAACCGGAATATCCAGCTCAATCGGTTTTTTGGCAAAGCGGGTGCCAAGGGTCACCTTGGTCTCGCATTTCTCGCGGTAGCCCTCCAGCGGGTAGCGCGAGATCGAGGCGCCAAGGAACAGCAGATCATCGAAATGCGGCACCTTGCGCTTGGCGCCACCGCCGCGGATGTCATAGATTCCGGTAGCTGCCGCGCGGCGGATTTCCGCGTTGATCGGATTGGAGAAAGTCGCCGACTGGATCGGGACCGTACGGGGGATGTTATTGCTATCCATATCTTTTTGATCCCTGTCCTTAGTACGCTTGCGCGTTATCGACATCGAAGTTGTAGAGCTGACGGGCGGAGCCGTAGCGCTTGAACTCCTCCGGCTTGGCGTCTGCGCCGGCGCGGGCCAGCAGATCCTTCAGGATCTCTATGTGCTCCGGCCGCATCTCCTTTTCGATGCAGTCGGCGCCCAGGCTCTTGACCGAACCGCGCACAAAAAACCGCGCCTCGTAGCAGCTGTCGCCCAGCGCATCACCGGCGTCACCGAGCACAACCAGATTACCGGACTGCCCCATGAAGGCACACATGTGGCCAATGTTGCCATGCACGACAATGTCGATGCCTTTCATCGAGATGCCGCAGCGCGAGGACGCGTTGCCCTTGATCACCAGTAACCCGCCATGGCCGGTGGCGCCGGCATACTGGCTGGCGTCGCCTTCGACGATCACGGTGCCGGACATCATGTTCTCCGCCACACCAGGGCCGACCGAGCCTTCGACCTTGACGGTCGCCTGCTGGTTCATGCCGGCGCAGTAGTAACCGGTGGACCCTTTGACAGTGACTTCAATCGGCGAGTTCAGACCCACGGCAATCGCATGGCTGCCCTTGGCATTCACAATTTCCCAGGCGGTTTTGTTGGTGCCGCCATTCTGTTCCTGCAGGGCCGAGTTCAGACCGCGCAGGCCATTTGCTTCAAGATCATATGTCTGCATCTTAGTGGTTCCAGAAGTAAACGGTTGCGGGTTCGGGCTCCCAGACCTTGGCGTCTTCGATGCCCGGCAGGTTCACCAGCGCGCGGTATTCGCTGCCGAACGCCACATACTGGTCGGTTTCTGCCATCACGGCCGGCTTGCAGGCAATCGGGTCGCGGACCACGCCAAAGCCGTCCTTGGTGCCCACCACGAAGTTGAAGAAGCCGTCAAGGTCTTCCAGCGTGCCTTCCAGCGCTTCGCCGAGGGTGGCGCCGTTCTGCATCTTCCAGGTCAGATAGGCCGCACCGACTTCGGTGTCGTTCTGGCTTTCGATCCGCACCCCGTCACGGCGCAGCTTGCGGCGCAGAGAGTTGTGGTTCGACAGCGAGCCGTTGTGCACCAGGCACTGGTCCGACCCGGTGGAGAACGGATGCGCGCCTTCGGTGGTCACAGCGGATTCGGTGGCCATACGGGTGTGGCCGATGCCATGGGTGCCGCCCATGCCGCGCACGTCGAAACGCTCGGCAACTTTCTCGGGCAGACCCACCTCCTTGTAGATCTCGATGGCATCGCCTGCGCTCATGACGCGCATGCCAGGACGCAGCTCGGCCAGCGCGCTGCGGGCCTCCTCTGCCTTGCCCGCGGGCACATCCAGCACCGCGTGGGTATCGATCACCCGGATCGACACATCGGTGCTCAGCGCTTCGGCAAGCGCGCCGTCCAGCCCGTCAAAGGCTTCCTCCGGCGCATCGGACTGAACGGTGAGCTTGGTGCGCCCGTCCGCCTCGGATCCGTAGATTGCAATGCCCGCGCTGTCCGGACCGCGGTCCGTCATAGTGATGAGCATATCGGTGAGCATATCGCCTAATTTCGGCTCAAGTGATTTGTCTTTTAGAAAAAGACCGACAATCCCGCACATGGGTAAGCCTCCTGCTTTTCATCTCGAATCAACGCTAGCAGTTTGCGATCTGCCGTTCAACTCTTGTGAAACTTTTTTTCCTAACAAGTAAAAATGAGGCGCACCGCACTGGCGCGCCTCTCGATGCACTCAGGTCAGTATTTTTCGAGCAAGGAGTTTATTTTATCCCTATCTCCAATGCGCTTAGCCTTTTCCAGATGTGCGCCTTCGCGAACAAATTGGATCCGGTGCCAGCCAATCCAGAAGATCACGCCCAGGACAACCATCAGCCCTTCGGATCCTTGGAAAGGATACACTGCCCCAACCTCTGCCAGGTCCACCGCCCAGCTGTCGTAACCGATCGTAGACATTTTAGTTCTCCTTATTCAGCTGGAACACTGCCGCCGTCCAGCGCAGCCTTGTCGGCTTCAATGATTGCGGCTTTCGCGTCTTCGTAGGCATGGTGTTCGGCGTAATCGAGACCTTGCAGTTCGACCTCAACCGGGATGCGCAGAACCCCCATCGCCGCCTGGATTTTGGAAATCACAAAGGCAGGCAGGAAGCCGAGCACGAAGAACATGATCACGGCGCCGATGGTCTGGCCAACCGGGTTGACGGTGGCATAGCCCTCATACGGCGAGCTCGGCGCGCCCCACAGCAGGAAACCGGCGAGGATCAGACCCACGATGCCCGAATAACCGTGCACGGCAACTGCGCCAACCGCATCGTCGATCTTGAAGGTACGCTCGACCCAATAGTGCAGCTTGTAAACGATCACGACGCCAACAGCACCAACCAGCATCGCCTGGATCGGGTGATACAGGTCATTGCCCGCAGATGCGGTGATGATTCCGGCCAGACCGCCGGAGAACGTCCAGAACGCATCGCCCTTGGACACCACATATGCTGCCATCAGACCGCCGGATAGAGACATCAGGAAGTTGAAGGTGATCGCAGACAGCGAGGTCGGCGCCAGATAGATATTGGTGGCCGTCCAGGTTTCACCGGTCAGCAGGCCGCCGATACCCTCGGGCGAGATTACCGGAATGTTGCAAGCCGCGTAAAAGCCCCAGAACCCTGAATAGATCAGGAAAATCCCGATGGTCAGCATCCAAGGGTTATGCGGCGGAATGTCCCGCGGCGTGCCGTCGGCGGCAAACTTGCCGATCCGCGGACCCAGCACCATGATCACGCCCAGCGCATAACCGCCGGCAATCGCGTGGATCACTCCGGACGCATAGGCGTCGTGATAGCCAAGGTATTTCACCATCCAGCCCTCGGCATGCCAGCCCCAGGCCGCGTCGATGATCCAGAACACCGAGCCAATCATCACCGCGTGCAGCCACAAGGCGGACGAGCGGATCCGTTCGATCACAGCCCCTGACACGATCGAGGCTGCGGTCCAGGAAAACAGCAGGAACGCTGCCCAGAACACACCGGTGATCCGGTCCGAGAGGTTGGTGCCCATGTTCTGCGACCACGGCAGGTTTGCGGCACCTGCGTCGTGATTTAAGCCCCCGAAGAACGGGAAGCTGGGAAAGGCCCAGTAGATCCACCAGCCGAAGAAGAAGAATGTCACCGTGACCAGCGGAATGATCATGATGTTCTTCATTAATGTATGCATGTGGTTGCGGTGGCGGCTGGCGCCGACCTCATACATACAGAACCCCACGTGTATGAGGAACATGAAGACAACGGTCACCCAGTAGTAGAACTCGGTGAACACCGTTGTTAACGCGTTCAGATTTCCATCCAATGTTTTGCCCTCCTGTTGGCAGTTCTCCCGGGCTTTTTTGCCTCTTGGGAATATTATTTTCATTTATTATTGTGTCTCAGGAGGCCAAGCTGTCAATAATCATGTGAAAGTTTGTTCACCCCCAGAAAAGCTCAAACTGCCATCCAAACGCCTTTACTCCACTCCTGCGGGCAGCCTAAAGCCCACCCTCCCAAGGGCTTAAGGCGTTCTGCCCGCATCCCCCTCCCAGCTTCTCCCCAGACCCCAGGCTTTAGGCAAAGGCGTGGATCAATCGTGGATTTGCGACAGAATCAAGCGAATCTCCGGCACCGGAAGGGGCGATTCTCCCCTGAAACGGGGCACTCTGCGGCTGTCTCAACCACAAGCAGCCTCCCGAAAAGACCATTTCCGGCCAGCCGATGCCGCAAACCCGTCCGAAATCGGCCTTTTAAGCAAAATCTTTTTCCTGCTAGGAATAATCGTTGACACAGCGCCCCCTCTTTTGGCTAACTGGACCGGACCAATGGAACCAAATCAAGAAATTTGGTCCACCACTATTCAGGGAGACACAGACGATGGCCATTATCTGGCGGACCTCAGCACTGGCACAGCGGCACAAAGAAATCGGCGGCGAGCTGGAAGATTGGAACGGCATGGGAACCGCCTGGTTCTATGACCACACACCCGAACGCGCCAAGGCCGACTATGAGGCGGTCCGCACCAAAGCGGGCCTGATGGACGTGTCGGGCCTCAAGAAAGTCCACGTCGTGGGTGAACACGCAGCCCAGGTCATCGACCGGGTCACCACCCGCAACGTCGAAAAGATCATGCCGGGCCGCTCCACCTACGCCTCGATCCTCAACGATCAGGGCAAATTCGTGGACGATTGCATCATCTACCGCCTGTCGGTGAACAGCTGGATGGTTGTGCATGGCACCGGCACCGGCATGGAGCAGCTGAATACCGTTGCAGCGGGCAAGAACTGCTCGGTGATCTTCGACGACAATCTGCACGACATGTCGCTGCAGGGCCCCGTCGCAGTGGATTTCCTGGCCGAATACGTCCCAGGCATCCGCGATCTGGCCTATTTCGGCATTATCCAGACCAAGCTGTTCGGCTGCCCCGTGATGATCTCGCGCACCGGCTACACCGGCGAGCGCGGCTATGAGATCTTCTGCCAGGCCAAGGACGCGGTTCACCTGTGGGACAGCATCCTGAAAGAGGGCAAAGGCTTGGGCATCGTGCCGGTGCAGTTCTCGACGCTCGACCTGCTGCGCACCGAAAGCTACCTGCTGTTTTACCCGGGCGACAACTCCGAGACCTATCCGTTCAACGACGAAACCTGCGGCGACACCCTGTGGGAGCTGGGACTGGAGTTCACTGTTTCTCCGGGCAAGACAGGCTTCATCGGCGCCGAAAACCACTATGCCGCTGAAGGCAAGGAGCGGTTCAAGATCTACGGTGTCGTGCTGGAAGGCACCACCCCAGCGGACGAAGGCGCAGACCTGCTGCAAAACGGCGAAAAAGTCGGCGTTGTCACTTACGGGATGTATTCCGACGTCAACAAGCACAACGTGGGAATTGCCCGGATGCCGGTGGCCTGCGCCAAGCCGGGCACCGAGCTGACAGTCCGCAATGGTGATGGCATCGAGATTGCCGCCACCGCCGAAGAAATGCCCTTCTACGACAAGGACAAATCGATCCGCACCGCAAAGGGCTGATCCGGATCCCGGGCGCCCCCCGGTTGGGGGCGCCTGCTTTCGTTCACCCGGACTGCAGGAAAAGCGACCCACATGTCTAAGACCGTATTCCCCCCTTCCATCAATAGCCGCCCCGTCTATGGCGAGCTTGAGGCCCGTCCCGGCAGCGGCCACCTGATGATTGCCGACGCCGAAGGTGCAGAGGCGATCCTTGACCTGGCCAAAGCCACAGACAAGGATTTCTGGGCCAAGGCCCACGTCATCTATATCCCCAAGAACACCGGCACCAAATACAGCAGCCAGCTGGAAAAGCTGGGTGCTGGCCAGTATTACGCCGGTCCCTCCTATGAAGCCGCGCAAAGCCGCATCCGCCGCGCCCTGCAGGACTGCCATATGGGCACCCAGGTCTATCTGACCGGCACCGAAAGCCTGATGGGCCAGGCCATGGCCGAGGCCACCGCGGCCGGCATTCCGCATACCGCGATCCAGACTGAGCACCGCGGCTCCACCGCACGCCGCATGCAATGCGTGCACTGCAAGGGCATCACCGAGGACGTCACCACCGACCCCTTTGAATGCAGCCACTGCGGCCTCAGCCTGTTCGTGCGCGATCACTATTCGCGCCGCCTTGCGGCCTTCCAGGGGGTGCGGGTAGATGCCGAGGATCCGGGCAACATCCCCAAAAAAGTGGAGCTGTTCAAATGAGTGCTGGCACCGCAAAACTGAATGTCACCGTGGCTGAAGTCAAACCGATCAACGATCTCGTCACCCGATTCAAATTTGTCCGCACCGGCGGCGGCGACCTGCCCACCTTTTCGGGCGGCGCCCATACCGTGGTCGAGATGCAGGACGGCGATATCACCCGGCTCAATGCCTATTCGCTGATGTCCAACCCGGCCGACCGCGGCGCCTATACCATCTCCGTGCGGCGCGATGACGAAGGCCGCGGCGGCTCCAAATTCATGCACAGCCAGGTGAAAGAGGGCATGGAGATGGTGATCTCCAACCCTGTGAATCTGTTCTCGCTGGATCTGCGCGCCAAGAAACACCTGATGCTGGCCGGCGGCATCGGCATCACGCCTTTCATGGCGCAAATGCATCAGCTCACCATGATGGGGGGCCAGTTCGAGCTGCACTACTCGGTGCGCAACGCCTCGCTTGGCACCTACGCCGAGGAGCTGAAAGCAAAATATCCGGGCAAGGTGCATATCTATCATGACGACCAGGACGAGGCGATCGACCTCAATACCCTGATCGCCACTCAGCCACTGGGCACCCATGTGTATGTCTGCGGCCCCAAGGGCATGATCAACTGGGTACACGGCACCGCCGAGGACATGGGATGGCCGCGTGAGGCGGTGCACTCCGAGGAATTCCTGGCCCCGGCCTCCGGCAAGCCGTTTGAGGTAAAGCTGGCGGTCTCAGGCAAGGTGATCCAGGTCGGCGAACATCAGTCACTGCTCGAAGCCATCGAAGCAGCGGGCGTTGACGCCCCCTATCTCTGCCGCGGCGGTGCCTGCGGCCAGTGCGAAACCAATGTCGTCGGTTATGATGGCAAGTTTCTGCACTACGATCACTGGCTCGACGACGAACAAAAGGCCGGCGGCAAACACATCATGCCCTGCGTCTCACGTTTCGAGGGCAAGACCCTGGTTCTGGATCGCTGAGGAAAAGAAAATGACCATTCAATTCAACGACGAAACCTTCTACGGCGATTTCACCTTCAAGAACTCGGACTGGGCCATCAAACGTTTCCCCTTCCCGTTCCACGAAGACAGCTACATGTATTCGGTGAACATGGAGCCGCATAAATCTTACCGGCCAGGCTCGGTGTTCGAACGCACCTTTGACGTGGACGAACATTATGTCGCGGAAATGAAGGACCGTGCCCGCGTGCTGGCCAACGACCCGCTGCGCTGTCAGTCACTGCCGCATATGACACTGGCCGGCTGGGACCTGGTCGAGCTGATCATGGAGGCCAAGGCGGCCGAATACCCGGATCTGTTCGAACTGCATAAGGACGGCAACCGCTGGCGCTGGGTGAACAAACCGCTGGGCATTGACGATACCTTCACCTTCCTCGACGAAAGCACCCTGCCATACGGTCCGATGGAATACATTACCCGTCAGACCCAGGGCGACTTTGCGGTACTGGACCAGCGCGACGACAACCTGTGGATGGACGCCGGCATGGTCACCACCCAGGCGGACTGGAGCCTCGATTTCGACATCGGCATGAATTTCTTTGAATGGCACGCTCCGGTGCCCAAGGCGAACGAAATGGGCATCTTTGTGCGCGCGCTGAAGTTCCTGTTGAACATTCAGCAGGGCCAGCCGGCCCGGCGCCTGAATTGGACGATGACCGTCAATCCGCTGCTCGACACCTCGCCTGAGAACTACCACAAATGGGGCACCATGAAGCAGGGGCTGACGATGGAGAACATCGGCGAAAAGCAGCACCTGCGGGTCGAGCTGCAGACCTTCTTCCGACTACCCCGCTCCAATGCGCTGGTGTTCCCGATCCGCTGCTACCTGATCCGGTTTGAGGATCTGGTCACAGTGCCGAAATGGGCCCGCCGCCTGCACCGGGTGATCCGCGACCTGCCCGAGGAACTGGCCACTTACAAAGGCTTCATCGACAACCGCCCGCTGATGGTGGAATACCTGTCGCAGTTCGACGATGGCAGCCCGACCTCGGATGGTATCTGGGCAGACGACTGATTCCGAAAGCTTCCGGCGGGCCGTCCCTACCCCCTGTCAATCAGGCCCGCCTCACTGACTGCCGCCGCCTCTGGCCCGGCAGTTTCTTTTTGTCTAGAGATAAGTGGTGTTGCACTCCCGCCCCTGCAGCAGAAGGCAGGCTCCGCCTACCCTTGCGCAGCGTTGGGCCGGGCAGCGCGCTGCGGGCAGTTTCGGCAACATCAGCTCCAGAACGCAACCGGGCCGCGCATCGCGCGGCGCCACGCCCAACTGTGCAGGGACATCTTCAGGTGTTCCGCAGCAGGCGGGAGCGCTCCGGCTGCGGCTCAGCTCGACTGCGGATACGAAATGATTGACAGATAGCGTGCGGGCAGCTTGATCAGCTGTTCCGGCCCATGCGGCGCGTCGGCATCAAAAAACAGCGTGTCTCCAGGCTTCAACGGAAAGACCTTGTCGCCATGCCGGTAATCCACCTCACCTTCCAGCATATAGAGCATTTCAACGCCATCATGCTGGAAGGTCGGGAAGACATCCGACTCTTCGGTCAGGGAGATCATGTAAGGCTCCACCAATACACCCGAGGCATTGGCACCCAGATGCCCCAGCAACTGATACTGATGGCCCGCCCGCGTTCCAGCACGCTCGGTCTCGACGCCTTCACCCGACCTGGTATGCACCGCTTCGCGGGTTTCTTCAAAACGGCGGAAGAAAGACGTGATCGGAACGCTCAGCGCGTTGGCCAGCAATTGCAGCGTAGTCAGAGACGGGGATGTATTGCCGTTCTCGATCTTTGACAGCATTCCGATCGACAGCCCGGTCAGCGTGGCCAGATCGGCCACAGTGATCCCCTGCTGGCGCCGGAACGACCGGACCTCGCGGCCAATGGCCACTTCGAGAACTTTTTCCGCGCCGTCGCGGACCCGGTGCGGATCTTGAGAAAGGTTATTTGCCACTGCGTCGCTATCGTCTTTGGGTTTAGCCACTGTGTTATCTTCCTTATGGACGGCTTCTGACAAGCGCGCAGCGGGCGATACGTAAAATCTTTTCCGGACGCAAGAAACCACGCGAAAATTATTTTACTGGCATTACCACTTTTTCCCAAGCCCTCACCGCCACAGGAAAGAAATTTGTTGCCGTTCCGTCAGCCCGGCAGGAGCGCAGACAAGAAACCCGGACCATCTGGCCCGGGTTTCTGCATGCCGGCATTATTGGCTTGGGTACACTCAGTCATCCAGCAGCAGCAAGCAGGCGCCAAGAACTTTGCGCGTGCCATCAAACACCACTGGTTTTTCGCCGCGCCAGCGGCTGGCATGTCGGTGGCCGACCGGCCAGCCGGAAGTCAGGCTGCGCAGGGTCTCACCAGTCTCTGCTGCGATCCTGCCCACCCGGGTTTTCAAATTGGCATGAAAAGTATCCCGGTGCAGTGCTTCCATCCGCAAATGAAACAGCGATGACCGGCTGCGCGGTGCGATCTGCATCTGCTCCACCTGCTCTGCCGCTCCGGCCCAGATCCGCAATGCGCGGGCTTGCAACTTTTCCGCCTCCGCCAACGCCCCGGCACGAAACTGCAGCCTTGCCAGATTGGCCGGTGTTGCTGCCCGGCGCAGATCCGTCGCCGGAAAAACAACCCGCGCCAGCAGGTCCGCCAGCCGGAACAACCGCATCGCATTGCGCGGACGGTCACGTCCAGCCGCAGCCAGCGCCCGTTCCATCAACCGCTCCCAAGCCAGATCAGCGCGGGACCAGCCGGCCTCGCGCGCGACCCGCATTTCCGCATCGGCCTTAAAGCCCCAGATACGCGGCGCGGACGTGTTCGTTTCCGTGAAGCTCATCTGCAGGACCCTCCATTGCTGCATTTCCAGTTTCCAAAACATAAGCGTAATCGGCCAGTTCCAGTGCCAGCTCGGCATTTTGCTCGACCAGCACCACCGACAGCCCGTTGGCGTTGATCTCCTCGACGATCCGGGCGATTTCCTCGACGATCACCGGCGCCAGCCCCATCGATGGCTCATCCATCAGCAACAGCCGCGGTTTGGACATCAGCGCCCGTCCTATCGCTAGCATCTGCTGCTCGCCGCCCGACATCGTCTTGGCCATCTGGGTGCGCCGCTCGCGCAGGCGCGGGAAGCGGGTGAAGACATCCTCCAGATCGTCTTCGATGGCGTCTTTATTTCTCCGCAGAAACGCTCCGGTGCGCAGGTTCTCCTCCACCGTCATGTCGGGGAAGATCCGCCGCCCTTCGGGCACATGGGCGATGCCATTGGCCACCACCTTATGCGCTGGCAGATGGTCAATCCGCTTGCCCTCGAATGTGATCTCACCCTCAGTGATTGGCAGCATCCCCGACATCGCCCGCAACGTGGTGGTCTTGCCCGCCCCGTTGCCGCCGATGATGGTGACGATCTTGCCCTCAGGCACCGCGACCGAGATGTTCCGGATCGCGTTGATCTTGCCGTAGTTGACGGCGATGTTCTTCATCTCAAGCAACATGGCGCGCGCCTCCAAGATAGGCCTCGATCACCGCCGGATGATTGCGGATCTCCTGCGGTCCGCCTTCGGCCAGGAACTTACCAAAACTCATGCAGGTGATGGTGTCGCACAGTCCCATGATCGCCTGCATGTCATGCTCGACAATCAGGATGGTGATCCCGTCCGCCTTCAGCCGCTCCATCAGATCCATCATCTGCCGGGTCTCTTCCGGGTTCATGCCGGTAAAGGGCTCGTCCAGCAGGATCACATCCGGGTGGCTGGCATAGGCCACCGCCATGCCCAGCGCCCGCTGGTGGCCGTGGCTCAGATCGCCTGCCCGTTCCTGCATCACATGGTCCAGGCCAAAGAACTCCAGCGCTTCCTTGGCCCGCGCCTCAGCCCCGCTGCGGTCCTCGCTGTCCCAGCCGATGATCGCGGCAAAGATATTGGGGCGGAACGGCATATGGGTGCCAACCAGCGCGTTCTCCAGCACGGTCAGCTCGGCAAACAGTGTCGAGTGCTGGAACGTCCGCACCACCCCGCGCCGGGCCACCTCATGCATCTGCAGGCCGGAGATATCCTCACCGCGCAGCAGCACCTGCCCCTCGGTGGGCTTGTAGAAGCCCGAGATCATGTTGAAGGTCGTAGTCTTGCCCGCCCCGTTAGGGCCGATCAAACCGTGAATGGACCCATGCGCCACCTTGAACGACAGGCTGTCCACCGCCGTCAGGCCGCCAAACTGCATGGTCAGGTCTTTGACTTCAAGAAAATCGGTCATTCTGCCGGCCTCCGTTCCGGCGCACCCTCAGCAGCGCGTCTTTTGGTGAATTTCTGCACGATGCTTTCCAGCCCGTTAGGCAGGAACAGGATCGACAGGATCATGATGGCGCCATAGATCAGCGGCCGCATCTGCTCGAGACCCAGCTCACGCAGCACAATCTCGTTGATGACGGTGAGAACCACACAGCCCAGGATCGGGCCGTAAAAGGTAGCGGTGCCGCCAACGATCGCCCAGGTCAGCACATAAACCATCAGGTCGATATCAAAGGCGTTGGGGTTAATGGTGCCAATGTAATGCGCGAGCAAAGCGCCGGAAATCCCGGCAAAGCCCGAGGCAATGGCAAAGGCAAGCGTACGGTAAGCCCGCACATTCACGCCAGAGGCCTGCGCCAGCTTGTCCTGCCAATGCACCGCATGGAAGGTCAGGCCAACCGGAGATTTCTCGATACGCCACAGGATCCACAGGCACACAGCGACAATGATCCCTGCAAAATAGTAGTAGGACGTCGGCTCGAAGAAATCGAACTGGTAGAATCCGACCGAGAAATCCGGCATCGGGTCGATCCCCTTGATCCCCTTGGCGCCGCCAAACGGGTCACGGAACCGCTTCCACAGCAGGCGGATGATCTCGCCGGCGGCAAAAGAGCCGATCAGGAAATAGAACCCTTTCATCCGGAACAGCGGGAAAGACAGCAGTACCGCAATCAGCGCCGCAATCACCCCGCCCAGCAGCATCGAAATAGGAACATAGACTCCAAGTTTTTTGGTCAGTAGGGCCGAGGAATAGGCCCCCACCCCCATGATCACCACATGGCCCAGCGACCATTCGCCGGTCAGAGTCAGCAACCGGTAGCTGGCCACCAGCAGCACGTTGATGGTCAGGAACACCAGGATTTCCTGCTGCGAAAAGCTGAGCCCATGCGGCAGGGCGATCAATGCGGCCAGCGCCGCGATCCAAATCAGGAACTTAGGCACGGTCGGCACTCCCAAACAGGCCGGTCGGCTTCACAATCAGCACAACCAGCATCAGCGACAGCCCGACGATGTCAGCCAGCACGCCATCATAGAAAGTGGTCACAAAGGTATGCACTAGCGCATAGGCGACCGAGGCCACGATGGCCCCCTCCAGCGAGCCGACCCCGCCCACGATGATGACGATAAAGGCGGTGACAATCACCGAATGCCCCATATGCGGGTTGACCGAGACCAGCGGCGCAGTCAGCGCCCCGGCGATCCCGGCCAGACCGGCGCCGATGAACATGGCAATCCGCGCGGTCATGGTGATTGAAATCCCCTGCAGCGCTGCCGCCTCAGGATCCTGCGCCGAGGCGCGCAGCGCCCAGCCGAATTTGGTCCGCTTCAAAAAGTACCAAAGCGCCGACAGCAGTACGATTGCGGCGATGATCACATAAAGCCGCGCCACTGGCAGCCGCACCTTCTCCGTGAACACAATGACTTCTTGCGTCACTGGCGGGATATGCACCATCCGCACGCCGAATCCCATAACCGCCAGCGCCTGCAGGATCATCAGAAACCCGATCGAAGCGACCAGCCCGCCAAGTGGATTGTCCTTCAAAGGCCTGAACAGCGCCTTTTCCATCAACAGGCCCAGACAACCGACAAACAACAGGCCAATGGCAACAGCGACAAAGAACGGCAGGTGCAGCTCTGCATAGAGCGCCACAATCGCATAGGCGCCCGCCATGAACAGTTCGCCATGGGCAAAGTTGATCACGCCCATGACACCAAAAATCAGCACAAGCCCCACAGCAACAAGGGAAATATAGCTCGCAGCATACACGGCGTTAAGGCCGGTCTGCGCCAGAAGGTCCAGCATCGGATTGTCTCTTTATTCAATCGGTCTGCGGCGCAAAGAATTAACTCCGCGCCGCGAGTTTGCCTGCCTGACAGGTCAGCTGCGCTGATTCCACATCTGATCATAGGCCTGCATGTGCTTGATCAGCAGATCACCGTGTTTCGCATACCAGTCAGGAATCGAACGGAAGTCCTTGATCCTGGCCTTACCGCTTTCGATCGCCACCACCGGCCAGTCGCCGACCAGCGCATTGTCGATGCCAAACAGTTCGGTGCCCCACCAATCCGCGTCACCAAAGGCATGCTTGCCCTTACCCTCTTTCATCGCAGCTGCCACCGCATCCGGGCTAGCCGATCCAGCTTTCTCCGCTGCTGCCTTCCACAGATCCATGATCGAGGCATATTCCCAGCTCACCGCGCCCCATTGGCCCGGGTGGCGGGTATTGAACGCCTCATAAAACCCGTTCGGATCGGTGAAATTGATGTTATCGCCGTTCAGCGCCGGATCATCGAAATCCGGGAACTGGAAGACGAAACCTTCCATAAACTCTTCCGAGGTTTTGGCGATCATCTGATCATAGAAATCCGCGGTGCAGGAGATGATCTGCCCGGTGAAGCCCTGCTGGAACAGCTGTTCGGCAATCGGATGCACATAGTCACTGTAGCAGGTATCGAGACAGACAATGTCCGGGCTCTTGCTGATCAGCCGGGTGACAACCGGTGCAAAATCAGTGGTTGCCGGGTCAAACAGCAGCGGCGCGTCCAGCATCTCGATCCCTGCCGCCTCAAAGGCCGCCAGATAGGTCGCGACCGAGGGCAGGCCAAGCGCATCATCCTGGGCGCACATCACCGCGGTCTTCAGCTCCGGTTTGTTCTCGGCCAGCCACTCCACACCGGTCACATTGTAGATCGGGTGCACCTCGGCCGGTGCGATCAGCGTATTGGTATCGGGTGACAGGTCCGACGGCAGCAGGGTGGAGAACAGCATGCCGGTCTTGTCCGCCACCGGCTGCACGCCGGGCCAGGTGTCACCGCCCAGCATCATGATAAAGCTCACACCGTCCTCGCGGATCAGCTTGGTGGCCCCGGTGCGCGCCTTGGCCGGATCGTATTCGTTGTCATAAGACACGAACTCGACGTCATAGCTGCCATCGCCCAGCTTGATGCCGCCCGCGGCATTCACCCGCTCGGCCCAGATCTGGCAACCGTCCAGCCCGGGCTTGCCCCAGGCCGCCACCGCGCCGGTTAATGGCGCCAGAAAGCCGATCCTGATTGTATTGCCCGCCGCCAGTGACGCGGCCGGCAGCCCGGCACTCATCGCGGTGACCGCTGTCGACTTGAGGAACGTCCTCCGGGTCAGCCCCGATTTCACGATCTTGGAAATCATCTTCTTCTCCCATGTTGGACCCGCCTGTTTTGCGGCGGTGTGTTCTGCAGGATGCGGTCTCTGTCTTTCGCGCCCCTTGGTTTCAACTCAACACAACTGAACCAATTAGGGTAAATTGGCCCCATCCTGAACCAAGGCTAGCAGCGAGCTGGTTCACCGCAAAGAAATTTTCTTTCATTCAGCGAACCAAAAAGGCACCAATACAGGACCATTCATCCAGAAATGCGGCAAAACCAACCCGCAAAACGGCATAAAAACATGATCTTGCGGCGCATATTATCCAAACACCCCCGCAACCAATTTAAGAACCAATTTTTTTCAACTTTCTTGCCGCCGGGCAGAAGAATCGTTAGCCTTAAGACCAATCCCAGCTGTGTCAGACGGTTGCATTGAGGCCGCCAAAACGGGTAACTGCACATCTGTCACAGCGATCAGGCGCAGGGGATTCCCCCGCCCATCCGACCCGGAAAACAGACCATGAGCTCAGCGGAAGACACCACCTCGCAAATCCTGACCACCCATTCGGTTGGCGCTACAGTGCAAGTCGTGATCGACACGCTGTTCGCCCGGATCAAGGCGGGCACCTACCCGGTGGACACCCGGCTGCCGTCAGAACGCACGCTGGCCTCGGAGCTGGGCGTCGCCCGCAACACCGTGCGCGAAGCCTTGGACGTGCTGACAGGCCAGGACGTGATCCATCGCCGACCCGGGTCAGGCAGTTTTGTCAAATTCCGCTCTGATCCCAAACCCGAAACATCCTATTCTTCACTGGCCAAAGAAGTTTCGCCGCTGGATCATTTGGTGGTACGCGGCATTCTGGAGCCAGAACTGGTGCGCCTTGCAGTGATCAACATGACTCCGCGCCAGATCGAAGAACTGGACCAGATCCTCTCCCGCGTCGAAGCTGTGCGCACTGATCCCGGGGAATTCATCGAGGCTGAGGAAGATCTCTACCGCAAGATTGCCGAGGGCACCGGCAACCCGCTGCTGCACTCCTGCTATGAGTTGACAATCGAGGCCTGCCGCCTGTCCTACCGCACTGCGCTGCGCCGCCGCCACCTGACGCCGCAGCGGATGCAGGAATACCAGAAACGCTACAACACGCTGTTCAACGCCATCGCCTCACGCGATGTGGAATCCGCGATGGAATTCATCAAACTGCATTTGATTGACGAGCAGAATCTGCTGCTGCAGGAGGTCTGAGCCCGGCCGGGCCACGCCCGCTCAGCCTTTCACCGCGCGCGAACTAACCTCGCTGCCAGGCGCACCGCTTTCCAGCCGCTGGTGCCACAACTGCCCCAATGCCGCCATTTCGGATTTCAGCAATGCGGAATGCTGCGCCAGCCAGCCAGGTATCGACTTAAAACCGGCAATCCGCGCCTTGCCTTCCTGGATGATCACGACAGGCCAGTCACCGACCAAGGCATTGGAAATACCGAAAATATCCTCGCCCCACCACTCCGCATGGCCGAACGCGTGGGTGACATGGCCCAACTGTTTCATCGCTGCCAGCACCGATGGAGGTTCGACAGAACCTGCCTTCTCCACCGCGCTGTGCCAGATGTCGAGGATCGCCACATACTCCCAGCTTACTGCCGACCAGCTGCCTGGGAAGCG
The DNA here is from genome assembly GCF_000473165.1 of Leisingera aquimarina DSM 24565. Taxonomy (GTDB): domain Bacteria; phylum Pseudomonadota; class Alphaproteobacteria; order Rhodobacterales; family Rhodobacteraceae; genus Leisingera; species Leisingera aquimarina. The sequence goes on from NZ_KI421504.1 coordinate 393,109, forward strand.
GCGGTTGTATTCCTCGTAAAACACATGCGGGCGGTTAAAGAAAAACGCCTTTTCCCGCAGCAGCGGATCGTCAAAATCCGGAAACTGAAAAACCACGCCCTCCATGAATTCGGGCGAAGTCCGCTCCACCAGCTGATCATAGCCATCCATGGTGCAGCTGATGATCTGCCCCTTAAATCCTTTGGCATAGGCATATTCCGTCATCGCATGCACCATAGGCGCATAGGACGAACACCAGCACAGGATATCGGCACCGCTCTCCAGCATCGGGTCCACCACCGGCCCCGGATCGCTGGAACCCGGATCATACTCCACCTCGCGCAGGATCGTTTTGCCTGCGGCCTTAAACGCCGCGCGGTAAACCGCCCGCGACGGCATCCCAAGCAGATCTGCTTGGCTGCATAAAGCTACGGTTTTCAAACCCGGCTTGTTTTCCGCCAGCCAGGCCACGCCAGTCACGTTCTGGATCGGGTGCGCTTCGCTCGGCGCGATCAGATAGGGCGTATCGGGCGACAAATCGGATGGCAGCAGGGTCGAAGTCAGCACCTTGTTGCGCATCAGAAAATCGCGCACCGGCGCAAAGGTATCGCCACCCAGCATCAGCATCAGCTTGACTTTATGCTTCTGCGCCAGCTCCACCGCGCCCTCCAGCGAGCGTTCCGGATCATAGCCGCAATCATAGGAATGGATGCGGATCGGGTAGCGGCGGCCGCCAATCAGCACCCCGCCGGCCTTGTTCAGCCCGTCTTCCCAGATCCGGCAGCCGTTCAATCCAGGCAGCCCCCAGCTCTCCACCGGGCCCGAAAGCGGGCCAAGAAAGCCGATATTCACTGATTCTGTCATTCCCACCGACAACCGCGGCAGCGCCGCGCGGGCCGTCAGCTGGTGTACAAAACTGGTCGTCTTCATGGCTTGAATCCTAACAACAATTCTCTGCCCCGCCAGTCCAATCAGTGAAAAATCTTATTCCTTCCGTGAAAATATGTTGACTCTGCGGTGCAATTTTGGACCTAATTGGATCAGACCAAAAGAACCAAATGCTAATATTGGTCCGTACCAATGGGAGAGCCACATGACCAAGAAACGAATTGCCATCATCGGCGCCGGCCCCTCTGGCCTGGCGCAGCTGCGCGCATTCCAATCCGCCGCCAACAAAGGTGAAGAAATCCCGGAAATCGTCTGCTTTGAAAAGCAGGACAATTGGGGCGGTTTGTGGAACTACACCTGGCGCACCGGCCTGGATGAAAACGGCGAGCCTGTGCATTGCTCGATGTACCGCTATCTGTGGTCCAACGGCCCCAAGGAAGGCCTTGAATTTGCCGACTATTCCTTTGAAGAGCACTTCGGCAAGCAAATCGCATCCTACCCGCCGCGCGCGGTGCTGTTCGACTATATCGAAGGCCGGGTGAAAAAGGCCGACGTGCGCAAGTGGATCCGCTTCAACTCAGCCATCCGCTGGGTCGAATACAACGAGGACGCCGGCAACTTCACTATTACCGTGCACGACCACGCCAAGGACAGCACCTACAAGGAAGACTTCGACCACGTGATCTGCGCCTCGGGCCATTTCTCCACCCCGAACGTGCCGTTCTACCCCGGTTTCGACACGTTCAACGGCCGCGTCCTGCACGCCCATGACTTCCGCGACGCCCGCGAATTCGCCGGCAAGGACATCCTGATCCTCGGCGCCTCCTACTCGGCCGAAGACATTGGCTCGCAATGCTGGAAATACGGCGCCAAGTCGATCACCACCTCCTACCGCTCTGCTCCGATGGGCTTCAAATGGCCGGACAACTGGGACGAAGTGCCGGCGCTGGAGTCGGTCAACGGCAACACCGCAACTTTCGCGGACGGCACCCGAAAGGAAGTTGACGCAATTATCCTTTGCACCGGCTACAAGCATTTCTTCAGCTTCCTGCCCGACGAATTGCGCCTGAAAACCGCCAACCGCCTTGCCTCGGCTGATCTGTATAAGGGCGTGGTTTTCGCCCATAATCCCAAGATGTTCTATCTGGGCATGCAGGATCAGTGGTTCACTTTCAACATGTTCGACGCCCAGGCCTGGTGGGTCCGAGACGCGATCATGGGCAAGATTGAAATCCCCGCAGACAAGAACACCCTGCTTGCCGACGTGAAGGAACGTGAAGCGCGCGAAGAGGCCTCGGATGACGTCAAATATGCGATCAAATACCAGGGCGACTATGTGCTGGAACTGATCGAAGAGACCGACTACCCGACCTTCGACGTGGCCGGCGCCTGCCAGGCGTTCTATGAATGGAAGGGCCACAAGGCCCAGGACATCATGGCCTTCCGCAACAACTCCTACAAATCGGTTATCACAGGCACCATGGCGCCTGTCCATCACACCCCGTGGAAAGACGCCCTGGATGACTCGCTGGAGGCCTACCTGCAGAACTAGGATCTGCCTGCTTTGGCAGATCCGCCTGCGCCGTTTTCCTTCCTGGGCGGCGCAGGCACCTTTCGCCGCTGTGCGAATCCCTCTTCGCAAGCTAATATCCACTTTATGCAGCGCGATAACACCATGACACTTGGCTTCCTGATTTTTCCGGGCTTTCCAATGGCCTGCCTAACCTCGGCGATCGAACCTTTGCGGGCCGCAAATGAAATTGCCGGCACTGAAACCTTTCACTGGAAACTGGTCTCGGAAACCGGCGCCAGCGTGAATGCCTCTGCCAATGTGGCCTTTCAGCCTGACTGCGCCCTGGATCAGGCCGAGGACATCGACACGCTGTTTCTGCTGTCCAGTCCGCAAGGCAAGTTTGAAGACCCCAAGGGCTCCAATGGCAAGCTGCGCCACCTGGCCCGCCACGGCACCACCATGGGTGCGGTTTCCGGCGGGGTGTTTCCGCTCGCCCGTTCTGGCCTGCTCGACGGGCATAGCTGCTCGGTCCACTGGTGCTACAAGGCCGCCTTCAGCGCCGAATTCCCCTCGCTCGCCACTGTCGACGATGTAATCGTTCTGGACCGCCGCCGCTTTACCGCCAGCGGTGCTGCGGCAATGTTCGACCTTTCGCTCAAACTGATCGAGCAAACCATGGGCGACGCGGTGATGACCGAGGTTGCCTGCTGGTTCCAGCACCCGATGGTCCGGGCCGAGGGCGTGCGTCAGAAGATCCCCGCCTTCAAGACTGACAGCACCGCTGACAGCCTGCCGCCACCAGTGGCCAAGGCGGTGGAGCTTTTTGCAGACAATCTGGAGCATCCGGTGTCGATCCGCGACGCCGCCAGCGAAATCGGCGTCTCTCCGCGGCAGTTGGAACGCAGCTTCAAATCCGCCACCGGGCAAAGCCCGGCAATCTATTACCGCACACTGCGGATGAACGCGGCCCGGCAGCTGGTGATGTACTCCCGGGATTCCATCACCTCGATCGCCAATGCAGTTGGCTATGCCACATCCTCAACCTTATCGCAGCACTACCGCGACAGTTTTGGCGTCACCCCGCAGGAAGAGCGCCGCAAGGTGAACCTGTTCCGGGTCCAGGACAACCGCCCAATTCCTTCAGCATGAGGCGGAAATGCGATTTCTGGTTTTTCAGCACCTCAATTGCGAGCACCCCGGATCTTTCCGCGGCATGATGCGCGAAGCGGGCATTGACTGGACAACGATTGAGCTGGACCAAGACCAACCTATCCCGGACCGGGAACAGCTAGCCGCTTTTGACGCCTTGTGGGTCATGGGCGGTCCAATGGATGTCTGGGACGTAGCCGAGCACCCTTGGCTTGCTGCCGAAAAGCAGGCCATACGCTTTTGGGTACAAGAATTGCAGAAACCTTACCTCGGCCTGTGCCTTGGACATCAGCTTTTGGCAGATGCGCTTGGCGGCACTTGCGGACCCTTGCGTCCAACGGCTGATGTCGGTGTGACACAGGTTGAACTGACCCCATCCGGATTGATGGATCCCTTGCTCAAGAGCCTGCCGAACAGCCTTCCGGTTCTGCAATGGCATGGCGTTGAAGTTGCACAACCACCCGAGAGCGCAACTGTTCTTGTCAGTTCTCCCAGGTGCGCGGTCGAAGCCATGCGCATCAATTCGAATGCCTGGTCAATGCAATTCCATATTGAAGCCGAAGCAGACACCATCAGGAACTGGAACGCGATTCCGGCCTACCGCAACGCACTTGTCGCAGCTTTGGGCGAAGACGGGGTGGACAGGTTCCAATCCAGATTTGATACTATCCAAGGCGCTATGCATGAAAACGCCCGCCAAGTGTTTGCGAACTTCTTGGACACCGTTCAGCCCGGCTGATCAGCCATGATCTGTTTACGTCTCTCCTTCATAACCGCATCCGCCTCCACCGTGCCATCATGGAACGAGCCGAAAACCTTATCCCAGGGAACCTCCAGCGAGCCGTAATTGCACTCGAAATAGCGGTGGTGCATCTGGTGATGAAAGGTGCCCAGGCTCAGCCGGTTCCTGCCCTTCATCAGCAGCCCCTCGAACCCGGTATGGGTGGTCGCTGCGGTCAGCACGTTGAACTGCAGGTGATACAGGATATGCACCGGATGCGCCGCTACCACCCAGTGGATCAGCACCGAGCCGAGGAAAATCAGATGCTCCACCGGATGCATCGACATGCCGGACCAGGGGCCGACGTTGATGTTGCGGTGATGCAGCGCGTGCACGCGTTTGAAAAAGAACGGCACATGCAGCAGCCGGTGGATCCAGTAGAAATAGAAGCTCTCCCAGATCGGGATCAGCCAGAACAGCGCCACAAACCAGACCGGATGCGCCGCCCAGGTAATCATCGGAGCATAGCCATTGGCCATCGCCCAGAACATCAGCACCTCATAGGCGGTCCAGAAGAACACTCCGCTGGTCATGGTCCAGAACACATTGTCCCGGATCTGGCCCCCCAGCGTGAACTGTCGGCCATTCTTCATCAGCGGCCGGGGATCATACCTTAGCCGCTTCCCTTGCACGGTAAACGTGTAGAAATAGAGATGCAGCAGCCCGGCCACCGCGCCCATCAGCACCAGATTGCGCAGGTACATCGGGGCAATCCAGCTGAGCGACAAGCTCTGGCTTTCTTCCAGCGGCGGCTGAAACCAGTGGAACGAGATCAGTGCAATCGCCGCGATGATCAGCTTTTCCGAGATCAGGAACCAGCCGTTCAGCCACCACTTCAGCGCTGCCACCGGGCGCGGCGGCCATTGAAACAGCGGCGAGGTTTGCAACGGCAACGGTGGAAGGTGGTTCCAGCCCTTCAGCTCTTTTTCAGGCATCTGTGCATCCTTCATTCAGGTCTGCCTTAAGGTGCCGCGGTTTTTCATCTTTGAAAAACAGAATATTTCGCTAACCTTCCTCTGAAAATCAGAGGAAGAGATGCCCGTTACCCTCAAAGCCATGCGCTATTTCACCGCTGCCCTGCAGCACGGCAGCATCAGCGGCGCCGCGGAGGAGCTGCATGTGGCGGCCTCGGCCATTTCCGCGGCCATCAGCCAGATCGAGGCGCAGTTTCAGCTGCAGCTCATCACCCGCCACCGTGCCCGCGGTATCGAACCCACCCGCGCAGGCCGGGACATGGCCCGCAAGTTCACCCGCCTCTTGGAAGATTATGACACCCTCCTGGCCGAAGGCGCCGAGCTGAAGCAGGAGTTCACCGGCAGCTTCCGCCTGGGCTACTACGCACCCGTGGCCCCCGGCTTTCTGCCGCAAATCCTCGCACCCTTCCTGGCGCCGCGCCATCAGATCACTCTGGAGCTGGAGGAATGCCACAACGATGCCGCACAGGCCGGCTTGCAGGACGGCCGCTATGACGCCGTCCTGTTTGTTCCGGACGGGAGCCACCCGCATATCGACTACGACATGCTGCTGCAGGCACCGCCTTACGCGCTGCTCCACCCCGCCCATCCGCTGGCGGAAAGCGAAGTCCTCAGCCTCGCCGATCTGGCCGCCGAACCGCTGATCGCCCTGAACCGCCCGATGGTCACCGACTACCAGTTGCGCCTGTTTGCCGGCCTCACCCGCCGCCCCGAGACTATCGTGCAGGCCAATACCACCGAGATGGTCCGCGCCATGGTGGCGGCCGGCCACGGCTGCGCCATCCTGAACATGTGCCCCGCCACCGATCTCAGCTATGGCGGCCAGCCGCTGGCGGTGCGGCCCATTGCGGACGGCGGCACCCCGCTGTCGCTGGCGGTGGGCTACAACCGCAGCAACCCGCGCCGCATCACCAGCGCCTTTGCCCAGGCCTGCCAGAATTGGGCCGCCAGCCCTGCCGCCGCCGAGTTCATCGTGCTGCCGCCAAAGAAAACAGGCGCCCCGTAACTCGGAGCGCCTGCCAATTTCACCTATTTGGAGCCTTAAATCGCCGATTGCGCCGCCCCCACCAGCGCGTGATGCAGCGACCCGGCAGAGCTGCGCGGCCCCACGATCGAGTATTTCTGCCCCGCCTCATGGCACAGCAAGAAGACGCCCAGATGCTCCATGGAGGTGCGGGTGGCATCGCCCGGCTTGCCCGCGCGGATATCGGCATTGCACAGCCGTTCCAGCACGTCAAAGCAACGGCCCCCTTCCATGTCGAAACGGCACCAGCCGTCGGTCTGCTCCACCACGGAACCGGCCTCACCAACCGCGTCCTTCAGCTCAGCCGCCAGCAGCTCGTGGCTATCATGCGGGGCTGAGACCATCCACAGATCCGGCCCCATCCACCAGGCGGCAAACTCACCGTTTGCGTTCCAGCTCGCAGGCTCAGGCAGAGCCCCGCCCAGATAGGACGCCGCCGCGGATTTCACCGCGTCTTCACCGCCTTGGCGCGCACTCAAGGAGGCCAACGCCCGGTCCGTCACCTCGCGGATCAAGAGGCCCGCAAAGGCATCCACCTGCGGCTCAGACCCGCCCAGGGGAGAGACCGCATTCAGACCATGATTATCGAACTTACCCACGGAGACGCTCCCCTTCCGGATCCACAAAATGCGCGCTGACAACTTCGACTTGGACTTCCTTGCCCTCCAGCGGGTTGACCGCGCGGATCACCTCGCCCTTGCGGGCGTCGCCGCGCTTCAGGAAGCCGATCCCGATCGAACAGCCCAGCACCGGCGAATAGGCGGCAGAGGTGATATAGCCCTGATCGGTGGCCGCGCTGACCTCGCCATCGGCATTCATCAGATGCGACCCGGCCGGCACTGGATCGGCAGCATTCACCGGCTTGAAGCCCACCAGCTTCAGCGCATCCTCCTGGTTCATGCCTTCGCGTTCGCTCAGTTTATTGCCGATACAGTCCTTTTTCTTGCTGACCATCCGGCCCATGCCAAGGTTCAGCGCCGAAGTCGTCCCGTTCAGCTCGTTGCCCGCCGCATGGCCCTTTTCGATCCGCATCACGCCCAGCGCCTCGGTGCCATAGGGCACCGCGCCGAACTCCTCGCCCGCTTCCATCAGCTTGCGGATCATCGCATCGCCGTAACGGGTCGGAACCGCAATCTCATAGGCCAGCTCGCCCGAGAAGGAGATCCGGAACAGCCGCGCCCGGCAGCCGCCCGCGACGGTGACTTCACCGCAGCCCATGAACGGAAACGCTTCGTTCGAAATGTTGAACTCCGGGTCTACGACCTTTTGCAGCAGCTTGCGGGCATTAGGACCGGCCACCGCGAACTGCGCCCATGCCTCGGTGGTCGAGATCAGCTGCACATCCATGTCAGGGAACAGGCACTGGCGCGCAAATTCCATGTTGCGGTAGACCAGAACTGCGTTGGCGGTGGTGGTGGTCACCACGAAATGATCCTCGGCAAAGCGCGCCGCGGTGCCGTCGTCATAGGCGATGCCGTCCTCGCGCAGCATCAGCCCGTAGCGGACCTTGCCCACCGGCAGCTTGGCAAAGGCATTGGCATACATCTTGTTCAGAAATGCAGCGGCATCCTTGCCCTGCACGTCGATCTTGCCCAGCGTGGTCACGTCGCAGATGCCGACCGAATTCCGGGTCTGTAGCACCTCGCGGTCCACCGACTGGCGCCAATGGGTTTCGCCCGCCTTGGGGAACCACTGGGCGCGCAGCCACTGGCCCACCTCAACAAACTCCGCACCCTGCTCCTCGGCCCATTTGTGGCTGGGGGTCTTACGGGTGGGGCGGAATTCCTCGCCGACCGAGCGGCCTGCCATCACGCCGAAGGACACCGGCGTATAAGGCGGACGGAACATGGTGGTGCCGACCTCGGGGATCTGCTTGCCCGCCAGTTCGGCCATGATCGCCAGACCGCCCATGTTGGAGGTCTTGCCCTGATCAGTTGCCATGCCAAGGGTGGTGTAGCGCTTCAGATGCTCGACCGAGCGGAAGTTCTCCTGATGCGCCAGCTTGACGTCCTTGACGGTCACGTCGTTCTGCTGGTCCAGCCAAGCGCGGCCCTTGCCTTCCTTGACATACCAGAAGGGGGTCACGTTGATGGGCGCATCCTCGGCCTCGGGCAGATCGGCGGTTTTTGCCGTGATCCCCAGTTCCGACAGCGCAGCCACGGCGCCCTCGGCACCGGCGCGCAGGGCGGCAGCGGTGGAGAAATCGCCGTTCGCAGCACCGGCCACGGACATATTTTGCGGCAGTGTCCCCGCGGGGACAAAGGCGGCAATGTCTTCACGCCAGGCCGGGCGGCCGCGCTGGTGGCAGGTCAGATGCACGTTCGGGTTCCAGCCGCCCGAGACCGCCAGCGCGCCGCAATGCACGTCGCGGGTGGTTCCATTGGCCAAACGCAGCTGCACCGACTCCAGACCCAGCCGACCCTTGGTATCGACCACCTGCGCACCGGCAAACAGCTCCGCCCCGTCAACCTGTGGCGCATCGGCACGGGTGTCGATCACTGCAGTGACCTTCACACCTTTGGCAATCAGGTCAGCGGCAGTGCGATGACCGTCGTCGTTGTTGGTAAAGACCGCAACCGTCTGATCCGGCGTCGCCGCCCAGCGGTTGGCATAGGCGCGCACGGCCCCCGCCAGCATCACGCCGGGCCGGTCATTGTTCTCAAACGCGATCGGGCGCTCGGTCGCCCCCGCCGCCAGCATCGCCCGCTTGGAGTAGATCCGCCACAGGATCTGCCGCGGCTTGCCCGCTTCCGGCGCCAGCACGTGGTCGGACACCCGCTCGACCGCGCCATAGATACCGTGGTCAAACGCCCCGATGATGGTGGTGCGCGGCATCACCCGCACATTCGGCATCGCTGCCAGCTCCGCCTGCACCTGCTCCACCCAGGCTGAACCGGTCAGATCGCCAATGCCAAAGGTTTCCGCATTCAGGCGCCCGCCCAGCAGGAAGTCCTCATCCGCAATGATCACCTGCGCGCCGGACCGGCCCGCAGTCAGCGCCGCCATCAGGCCCGTGGGACCGGCACCGATCACCAAAAGATCGCAATGCAGGAAGCCCTTGTCATAGGCGTCCGGGTCATCCTCAAAGCTGATGCTGCCCAGTCCCGCCGCCTTGCGGATGATCGGTTCGTAAATCTTCTCCCAGAACGCCGCAGGCCACATGAAGGTCTTGTAGTAAAAACCAGCCGTCAGGAAATTCGAGAACCGGTCGTTCACCGCCATGAAGTCATGCTGCAACGACGGCCAGCGGTTCTGCGAGTTCGCCTCCAGTCCGTCATACAGCTCCGCCGTGGTGGCGCGGGTGTTCGGCTCCTGCCGCCCGCCGCTGCGCAGCTCGACCAGTGCATTGGGTTCTTCCGAACCGGAGGTCAGCACCCCCCGCGGACGGTGGTATTTGAACGAGCGGCCCATCAGCCGCACGCCGTTGGCCAGAAGGGCCGAGGCCAGCGTGTCGCCCTCAAACCCCGTGTAGCGCTTGCCGTCAAAGGAGAAAGTCAGCGCCTTGCTGCCCTTGATCAGCCCGCCGTCCAGGCGGTTCACCTGTACCCCCTTGCGGGCGCCGGTGCTGCCGTCGGCCTGGAACGCAACGGTTCCGGTATTCATTACTGCATCAGTCATTTGCTGCGCCCCCTCGTCCGGGCCACATCGCGGGCCAGTTCGACAGTCAGGATTTCATGGGTCACGGTGTTGCGGGTCACCACCAGCCAGGAGCGGTCGCCCTGCTCGTGGAACCACAGTTCGCGGTGTTCGCCCGCCGGGTTGTCGCGCAGGTACAGGTAGTCGTGAAACTGATCCGCCGCGTCTTCGGCCTGCCAGTCAGGCCGGTCGATCAGGGTTGCGTCGCCAAGATAAGTGAATTCCTGGCTGTCCCGCGGCCCGAGGATCGGATGGTTGATAATCATCGCCTTTTTCCTTTCCTCAGTGCAGGTTCGGCTGGGCGCCCTGGCCCTTTTCATCAATCATGCAGCCCTTGCGGAACCGGTCGAGCCGGTACGCCGCCGCTGTCTTGTGCGGGGTGCCGGTGGCCAGCAGATGCGCATAGCACCAGCCCGAGGCCGGGGTCGCCTTGAACCCGCCATAGCACCAGCCGCCGTTGAAATAGAGCCCGTCCACATGGGTCTTGTCGATGTAGGGAGAGCCGTCCATCGACATGTCCATAATGCCGCCCCAGCTGCGCAGCATCCGCACCCGGCCCAGTGCCGGGATCAGCGCCATGCCGCCTTCCATCACGTCTTCGACAACCGGCAGATTGCCGCGCTGCGCATAGGAATTGTACATGTCCAGATCGCCGCCAAAGACCAGGCCGCCCTTGTCCGACTGGCTGCAATAGAAATGACCGGCGCCAAAGGTGATGACCCCGTCCAGAACAGGTTTCAGCCCCTCGGACACAAACGCCTGCAGCACATGGCTTTCGATCGGCAGACGCATGCCCGCCTTCTCCATCACCCGGCTCGACGACCCAGCAACGCAGCTTGCGACCTTGTTGGCGCCGATGAATCCCTTGGTGGTCTCCACACCAAGGCACTTGCCGTTCTCGATCTTGAAACCGGTGACTTCGCAGTTCTGGATGATGTCGACGCCGCGCAGATCGGCGCCACGGGCATAACCCCAGGCCACCGCATCATGGCGCACGGTGCCTCCGCGGCGGTGCAGCAGACCGCCCTTGATCGGGAAGCGCGCGTTGTTGAAATTCAGGAACGGATACATCGCCCGCACGCCGTCAACATCCAGCAGCTCCGCGTCCGACCCGTTCAGGATCATCGCATTGCCCCGGCGCCGCGCCGCATCGCGCTGCGCATCGGTATGCACCAGGTTCAGAATGCCGCGCTGACTGACCATGGCATTGTAGTTGAAGTCCTGCTCCAGCCCTTCCCACAGCTTCAGCGACAGCTCGTAAAACGGCTCGTTGCCATCCAGCAGGTAGTTGGAGCGGATGATGGTGGTGTTGCGGCCCACGTTGCCGCCGCCGATCCAGCCCTTCTCGATCACTGCCACATTGGTGATGCCGTGTTCCTTGGCTAGGTAATAGGCCGTCGCCAGCCCATGACCGCCGCCGCCGATGATCACCACATCGTAGCTTTTCTTGGGTTCCGGATCGCGCCAGGTGGGGCGCCATCCCTTGTGGCCCGTCAGGGCCTCCTTGATCACTTTCAGGCCGGAGTACCGCATGCTGTCCTCATCAACTGTCCCCGGCAGATTGAGTGAGAAATGCGGCACATCACAGGGGGATTTCGGACACCGGCAGCGCTATATGCGTCATTGGCGGAAAATCACCTTTGCGCACGCAGCATCAAGCATGTTGCCAAGGCGGCCACTTTTCAAGTATATATGATTGATATCAAACAAAAATTACAGCCAACCGCGACCTTGCGTCTCAAACACGTCAACTGGTCCGTTTGCGTCACACACCCCGGCATCCGCGCCAAATGCGGCAAATGCGGCAAATGCGGCAAAGCCGACTCACTCGGACAGTTCGATCTCGTCCAGCTCGTTCAGCAGGTCCAGCAGCGCCTCATACCGCTCCACACCCATCTTACGGCGGGTCTGCTCCATCAGCTCCAGACTGGCCTCCAGATTATCGGCAATGACCCTCTCCCCTGCAGCCGCAATCCGCACCACCTGGCGGCGGCGATCTTCGTTGTCGCGCTGCCGGCTGATCAGCTGCTTCTCTTCCAGCTTCTGCAGGATCCGTGTCAGGCTGGGCAGCAGCAGGCAGGCCTTGTCTGCGATCTGGGTCGGATCTATCGGCCCGCTCTCCTGCACCACCCGCAGCACGCGCCATTGCTGCTCGGTCAGGCCCGCACCGCTCAGCAGGGCACGGATCGGTCCCATCACACGCTCCCGCGCCCTGAGAAGGGCAATCGGCAGCGAACGGTCGGTGGAGGGCATCATCCTGGTCATGCCCGATTATCACCCCGCTTCCGGCTAAACGCAATTGCCGCTTGGGTTTCTTCTGCTTGACTCACGGCATTGCAATTGCTACACATGTTAAGTAATTTGAGAGAGGAACCGGACATGCCGCACATCACGCTGGACTACTCGGCCAATATGGAGGCGCGCACAGATATCGCCGCCCTGTGCCGCCATCTGCGACAGGCCGCAGCGGAGACCGGCGTGTTCCCCCTAGCGGGCCTCCGAGTGCGCGCCTTTGCGGCCAGCCACGTCTCGATTGCCGACGGGGAGGAGCAGCACGGCTATATCGACATCTCCATCCGGCTGCGGGCCGGCCGCGATCTGAGCACCCGCAAACGCGCCGCACAGATGGTGTTTGATGCGGCCCAGGCCTTCCTTGCACCGGCCATGCAGCAGCACTCCATCGCGCTGTCGCTGGAGATGCGCGACATCGACCCCGAGCTTTCCCCGAAATGCGGCACCATCCGCGACCACATGCAAAAGGCGGACCAGTGATGAGCGATCTTACCACCAACATCGAAACGCTGAATGGCCACCTGAACCGTTTCCGCGAGGCCGGCATATTGAACCTGATCGGCGGCGAAAGCCGCCCCGCCGCCTCCGGCGCCACATTCAAAACTGCCTCGCCCGTGGATGAAAGCGTGATCTGTTCCGTGGCCAAAGGCGGCAGCGAAGACATTGATGCCGCAGCCAAAGCCGCCAAGGACGCCTTCCCTGCCTGGCGCGACATGCCCGCGCTGGAACGCAAACAGATCCTGCACCGCATCGCTGATCTGATCGTGGAGCGCGCCGAGGAGATTGCCCTGTGCGAATGCTGGGACACCGGCCAGGCCATCCGCTTCATGTCCAAGGCAGCCCTGCGCGGCGCCGAAAACTTCCGCTTTTTCGCTGACAAGGCCACTGCCGCCCGCGACGGCCAGCAGCTGCAATCGCCGACGCTGATGAATGTCACCACCCGCGTGCCGATCGGCCCGGTGGGCGTGATCACCCCCTGGAACACGCCCTTTATGCTGTCAACTTGGAAGATTGCGCCCGCGCTGGCTGCGGGCTGCACCGTGGTTCACAAACCGGCCGAGTTCTCGCCCCTGACCGCCCGCATCCTGGCCGAGATCGCCCATGAGGCCGGCCTGCCCGCGGGCGTCTGGAACTTGGTGAACGGCTTTGGCGAGGACGCGGGCAAAGCGTTGACCGAACATCCCGACATCAAAGCCATCGCCTTTGTCGGTGAGAGCAAGACCGGTTCGATGATCATGAAGCAGGGCGCCGATACCCTGAAACGGGTGCATTTCGAACTGGGCGGCAAGAACCCGGTAGTGGTTTTCGACGACGCCGACCTCGACCGCGCACTGGATGCGGCAATCTTCATGATCTACTCGCTGAACGGCGAGCGCTGCACCTCCTCCTCGCGCCTGCTGGTGCAGGAGAGCATCGCAGATGGCTTCGAGACCAAGCTCATGAAGCGCGTCAACAGCATCAAGGTCGGCCACCCGCTGGACCCGGCCACCGAGGTTGGCCCGCTGATCCACAAGGTGCATTTCGACAAGGTCACCTCCTACTTCGAGACAGCCAAACAGGACGGCGCCACCATTGCAGCTGGCGGCAACCGCGCCGGAGACACGGGCTGGTTTGTCCGCCCCACCCTGTTCACAAATGCCACCAACGACATGACCATCGCGCAAAAGGAAATCTTCGGCCCGGTCCTCACCGCGATCCGCTTCAAGGACGAAGATGAGGCTCTAAAACTGGCAAATGACACCCAATACGGCCTCACCGCCTATGTCTGGACCAACGACCTCACCCGCGCCCTGCGCTTCACCAACGCGCTGGAGGCCGGGATGATCTGGGTGAACTCCGAAAACGTCCGCCACCTGCCCACGCCCTTCGGCGGTGTCAAATCCAGCGGCATCGGCCGCGACGGCGGCGACTGGAGCTTCGAGTTCTACATGGAGCAGAAACACATCGGATTTGCCACCGGCGCCCACAAGATCCCGCGTCTCGGCGCCTGACCTCTTCCTCTTGCCAAAAATATCCCGGGGAGCGCGAGGGGCCGGCCCCTCGCTCCCGCTCCTGGCCCCAAGTGAAAGGTTTCGAACATGCCCGTCCCCGCCCCGAACCTCTATCCGCCCTTCAACATCGTGCGGCTCAGCCACGTCGAATACGCTGTCACCGACCTCGCCGCCTCCCGCGCCTTCTATGTGGACACCCTCGGCCTGCAGGTCACGCATGAGGACAACAGCCGCATCTACTTGCGCGCAATGGAGGAACGCGGGCACCATTGCGTCGTGCTGGTTCAGGCGGGCACAGCCTCTGTCGGGGTTCTGGGCTTCAAGCTTTTTGACGAACCGGACCTCGATAAGGCAGCAGAATTCTTTGCCTCCAAGGACCTGCCTGTCGAATGGGTAGTTCGCCCCCACATGGGCAAAACCTTACGAACCCGCGACCCCTGGGGCATTCCGCTGGAGTTCTATGTGAAAATGGACCGGCTGGAGCCGATTCATCAGAAATACAGGCTCTACAATGGGGTAAAACCCCTGCGCATCGACCATTTCAACATGTTCAGCGCGGATGTGGACGCTTCGGTCGCCTTCTATAACGAGATGGGCTTCCGCGTCACCGAATTCACCGAGGACGACGGAAGCGGCAAGATCTGGGCTGCCTGGATGCACCGCAAGGGCGGCGTGCACGATGTGGCCTTCACCAACGGCCTTGGGCCGCGTCTGCACCACACCGCCTTCTGGGTGCCGACGCCTTTGAACATCATCGACCTTTTGGATCTGATGTCGACCACCGGCTACGTCGATAACATCGAGCGCGGCCCCGGCCGCCATGGCATCTCCAACGCCTTTTTCCTCTATGTGCGCGACCCCGACGGCCACCGGATTGAGATCTACTGCTCCGACTACCAGACCGTCGACCCGGATCTGGAGCCGATCAAATGGTCGCTCACCGACCCGCAGCGCCAGACCCTCTGGGGCGCCCCAGCGCCGCTCAGCTGGTTCGAGGAAGGCTCCGTTTTCGAAGGCGCCACACCAAAACCCAGCACCTTGAACGCGCAGCCGATTATTGCTCCCTAGCGAAACACAACGACAGTGCCCGGACCGAAGGGCGGGCGTGAAGCGCCCTCCCGATTTTGCCGGAGGCAAACCTTCGATTTGACGGGTCGGTCCGGGCGCTGTCCGTGCCTCCAGCACAGACTTAAGGAAAACAAAATGAAATGGGATGAATTCTCCGAATGGGGCCACCGGGTTGCCGATTGGGCGCAGGACTACCACCTGACCGTGGGCGAGCGCCCCGTGCGCGCCCGGACCCAGCCCGGCGAGGTGCTGCACGCCCTGCCCCAGACCCCGCCTGAAAACGGCGTCGGCATGGAGGCAATCTTTGCCGATTTTGAGGACATCGTGATGCCCGGCATCACCCATTGGCAGCACCCCCGCTTCTTTGCCTATTTCAACTCCAACGCCGCCGCGCCCTCAGTACTGGCCGAGTTCCTCGCCTCCGCCATCGCGCCGCAATGCATGCTGTGGCAGACCTCTCCGGCGGCAACCGAAATGGAGACCCGGATGATGGATTGGCTGCGCCAGGCGCTGGACCTGCCGGAGCCGTTTCAGGGCGTGATCCAGGACAGCGCGTCTTCCGCCACCCTCGCAGCCGTCCTGACCATGCGCGAGAAAGCGTTGAACTGGCAGGGCAACCAACAGGGGCTGTTCGGGCAAAAGGCCATGCGCATCTACTGCTCGTCCGAGGTCCACACTTCCATCGACCGCGCCATCTGGGTTGCGGGCATCGGTCAGCAGAACCTGATCCGCGTGCCCATCAAGGGCGACTGGCGCGGCATGGACTCGGCTGCGCTGGAAGCCGCAATTCAGGCCGACCTCGCTGCAGGCCACCAGCCTGCCGGCGTAATCCTTTGCGTCGGCGGCACCGGCACCGGCGCCACCGACCCCGTCGACAAGGTTTTGGACGTGGCCGAAAGATACGGCCTCTACACCCATGTCGACGCCGCCTGGGCCGGCTCCGCGATGATCTGCCCGGAATACCGCCATTACTGGCCGGGGGTAGAGCGCGCCGACAGCATCGTCTTCAACCCGCATAAATGGCTGGGCGTGCAGTTCGACTGCTCCGCCCATTTCCTGAAGAACCCCGATGATCTGGTGCAGACCCTCGCCATCAGCCCGGAGTATCTGAAGACCCACGGCCACGACGGCATCATCAATTACTCCGAATGGTCGGTGCCGCTGGGCCGCCGCTTCCGCGCGCTGAAGATCTGGTTCCTGATCCGCACCTACGGCCTCGAAGGACTGCGCCGGCGCCTGAGGAATCACATCATCTGGTCGGCTCAACTGCACGAAAAACTTAAGTTAGAGCCTGATTTCGAGATTACCACGCCGCCGATGTGGTCGCTCTGGACCTTCCGCTATACACCGGAAGGCGCCACCGATCTGGACAATCTGAACCTCGCGTTAGTCAACGCGATCAACGACGACGGCCGCATCTACCTGACCCAGACCCGCGTCGATGGCCAGCTGGTGATCCGCTTCCAGGGCGGCCAGTTTGAGACCACCGAAGCAGACGTGATGATGGCCTATGATGTCATCACCGAAATCGCAAGGACCCTGCCATGACGCGCTTTGCCACCTACTCCGCCGATGGCGAGATCTTCTATGGCGCGGCAACAGACGCCGGCATGATCGCCCTGTCGCTGCGGTTCCCCGACTGGCCCACTATGCGCGAGGTAATCGCTGCGGACGGCCTGCCCGCGCTGGCCAAGGCCGCCGCAGGCAAACCCGTCACCCACACCGATTTCACCTATGAAATCCCGATTCCCAACCCGGAAAAGATCCTCTGCGTCGGCGTCAACTTCCCGGACCGCAACGCGGAATACAAGGACGGGTCTTCCTTGCCCAAACACATGTCCCTGTTCCCCCGCTTCCCGCGCTCCTTCACCGGTGCCGAGCAACCGCTGATCCGCCCGCCGGAAAACCACACGCTGGATTACGAGGGCGAGGTCGCCGTGGTGATCGGCAAACCGGGCCGCCGGATCAAACCGGAAGATGCCTATGATCATATCGCGGCTCTAACACTGGCAAATGAAGGCACAATCCGCGACTGGGTCCGCCACGCGAAATTCAATGTCACCCAGGGCAAGAACTGGGACAACTCGGGCTCCATCGGCCCCTGGCTGGTGCCCTTCATCGACGCTTCCCAGCTGGACGGCGCCCGCATCCTCACCCGCGTGAACGGAGAGATCCGCCAGGACGACACCCTCAGCCGGATGATGTTCCCGATCCGCGAGGAGATCGCCTATATCTCCACCTTCACCACCCTGCAGCCCGGCGACGTGATCATCACCGGCACCCCGACCGGTGCAGGCGCCCGGTTCGATCCGCCGAAATACCTGGTCCCCGGCGATGTGGTTGAGGTTGAGGTCGAGGGCATCGGCATCCTGCGCAACACCGTAGAGGACGAGGGATGACCCCCGAGCAGCACCAGGACGCCGCCGAAACGCTCTTCAAGGCCGAGCAGACCGGCCAGCAATGCGGCCTGCTCTCTCTGGCCTACCCCGGCATGACACTGGACGACGCCTATGCGGTACAACAGGCTCTGATAGGGCGGAAACTGGCCTCAGGGCGCAGGAAAATCGGCTGGAAAATCGGCCTCACCAGCGGCGCCATGCAACAGGCCCTGAACATCACCACACCCGACAGCGGCGTGCTCTTGGACGACATGGCGTTCGAAAACGGCACCACCGTCCCCGCAGGCCGCTTCATCCAGCCGCGGGTGGAGGCAGAGATCGCCTTTGTCATGAAATCCCCCCTCGCAGGCGCCGACTGCACCCGCGAGGAAGTGCTGGCTGCCACGGACTACGTGGCACCCGCGCTGGAAATCCTCGACACCAGAATCCTGCGGGCCGACCCGGCGACCGGCCAAGCACGCATCATCACCGACACCATCAGCGACAACGCCGCCAACGCAGGCGTGGTACTGGGTTCGGAACGCCACGCGGTAGACGCCCATAACCTGCGCTGGGTCGGCGCCATCACCGCCCGCAACGGCACGGTCGAGGAAACCGGACTCGGCGCCGGCGTGCTCAACGATCCCATCACCTCGGTCCTGTGGCTGGCACGGCGGATGGCGGAATATGGACAACAGATCGAGGCCGGGGATATCGTGCTCTCGGGCTCTTTCATCCGCCCCATCGAATGTCCGCCGGGCACGGAGATTGCCGCCGATTTCGGCCCCTTCGGCTCCGTATCCATCAACTTCGCCTGAACAAGAGGTCCAGCACATGCCCGCGCCCAAGAACAGCTTCAAACAAGCCCTTGCCGATGGCCAGCGCCAAATCGGCTGCTGGATGAGCTTTGCCGACTGCCAGATCGCCGAAATCATGGGCACCTGCGGTTTCGACTGGCTGGTGATCGACGGCGAGCATGCGCCCAATGATATCCGCTCGATCCGCGATCAGCTGATGGCGCTGGCGTCCTCCCCCAGCCACCCCGTGGTGCGGGTGCCGGTTGGCGAGACCTGGATGATCAAGCAGGTGCTGGATGCCGGCGCCCAAACAGTGCTGGTGCCGATTGTCGAAAGCGCCGATCAGGCCCGCGAACTGGTCCGTGCCTGCCATTACCCGCCCAAGGGCGTACGCGGGGTCGGTGCCACGGCGGCCCGCGCCACCATGTTCGGCTCGGTCACTGAGTACATCCAGACCGCCGACCAGGAGGTCTGCCTGCTGGTGCAGGTGGAAAACCGCGCCGGGATGGCCGCACTGGACGAGATCCTGCAAGTCGAGGGCATCGACGGCGTCTTCATCGGCCCGGCGGACCTGTCGACAGACATGGGCCACCAGGGCAACTCCGCCCACCCAGAGGTGCGCGCGGCAATTGCCGATGCCATCCGCCGTATCAAATCCGCAGGCCTCGCCCCGGGCATCCTCGGCACCACGGATGAGGCGACCCAGGTCTACGCAGACATGGGGGCACAATTTCTGGCCGTTGGCATCGACGTGATGGTGCTTGCCCGCAACGCCCGCGAGTTGGCGGCGCGCTGGAAGACGGAGTAACACCGTCCTTCAGACCTTCAAAAGCGAAGCTCTGCCGCGCCCGCCCGCCGCCCTGGCAAAGCCAGAGCAACGGCAGCGGCCTTGGGCGTGGCACCGCGCTCGGCGCGGTGCCACGCCCAACGGGAGGAAGGTATTTTCAATGCCTGACGACGGGCGGGAGTACTCCTTTCAATCCCTCAGCGCAGGATCATGCCCTCAGGCCAGCTCAGCGTGCTATCCAGCCGGATTTTCCGGGCCTCACCCGCAGCAATCTCCATATCCCAGGCCAGGATGCCGCGCTGCCTTTCAACGTTCTCCCCAGTGGGCCGCGGATTGGCACTCCACTTGATCTCAAGGTCGTCCTGCTGCGAGTAAGGCACCCGGTCCAGAACACGCACGGTCCAATCCTGGCCGGTCAGGTTCTCCACCTCGATTTCCACCTGCCGCACCTGTTCATTGCTGCGCGAGATCAGCCCCTGGCCGCCTTCGCTCTGCCGCAGCATATCGCGGCGCAGCCGCAACCCTTCAACCGGGCCGAAACCCGCCTTCATCTCCGCACCCGGTGCCAGTCCGGCAAAGGCCTCAAAAGCAACCAGCTTGCCGTCGGCAAACCGCGGCACCTCATCCGAGGCCAGCAGCTGCTCGCCGAAACTGTTGGTGAACCTCACCACCCTGTAGGCAGTCTCATCGCGATGCGGCACCGCCACCGCCTTCACTTCGGCTACGGCCGTCAGCGCATCCATTTCCAGCCTCAGGAAATCGGCACCGGAGGCGACCGAAACCGGCAGGCCGAACCTGTAAGTCGCAGCGGCACCTTCCAGATTTGCGGCCCATCCGCCCAGCGCGTCTTCCACAACGGCCTGGGGCTCAAACACCGGTTCCGAATGCGCAGACATTTCCGCCACATCCAAACCAAAAGATTTCTGCGCGCGCGGAGGCTCAGGCGTTTCAATCCGGCGCAGCCAAGGGTGCAAGGCAGACGGGCTGCCCTGCCCCGATGGTTTTGCCGTGGACAGCGTCAGTGCCACATCCTGCCAGTTCTCGCCGGTATCCTGAACCAGCGTAACCGCGCGTTTCAGGGTAACCTCGACCGCATCCCCTGTGCTGAGATGCATTTCATAAGACGGCTGCCAGCCGATCTTGCCGCCTCCGGCGGTGAAATAGCTAAGCATTACCACGCCTTCGCCCGCCTGTTCTGCCTCAACGTCCACCGCAATGTGCAGCCGGTCCCTGTCCTCCAGTGCGATGGCCGCCAGTGCCGCGCGGGCCGCTGCCAGGTCTGCGTCCAGCGATTCCAGACGCAGCTCAATCCGGCGTGCCCCGGCTTCAGCCTCCACGGCAGCTTGGCTCGCCTTGCCGGCCTCCTGGGAGATCATCCGCGCAATTTCGCTCAAAGCCGATGCATCCGCCTGGGCCAGGCCCTCATTGCCGCCAAGCTGCTGCAGGAACCCGATTGAGGCCTCTGCCGCCCGTACCCCGGCGCGGGCGCCCGCAGCTTCATCCCGGACCGAGGCAACTTGGGCCTCAAGATCGCGGATCCGCGCTTCGGCGGCCTCTATCTCCGGGTCTTCCGCATCCCGCGGCGGCACGTAATCCTCGCGCAGCAAGGTGGCGATGCGGCGGGCGCCGGTGATTTCAACCTGCAGGGTCTCCAGCAGCGCAGACTTCGGAACATTCTGCAGGATCAGCCGGTGCCGCCCTTCAGGCAGCGTGACCGCAGCGCGCCGGGTCACCTCGGCAAGGCCGGGATAGAGTGTCACTTCGGACACCCGGCTGCTGACGGAAAGGGTATCGGCCGCAGCAACGGATGCCGCAGTCTGAACAAATGAACAAACGGCAAATGCCATCAAGGAAATTCTCATTGGCATCTCTCAATTAATTAGGATGGCGGGCCGGAACTGCCCGCCTGATGCCGAACCTATCCTTCAGCCTGCGGCGTGACCAGCACGCTCAGGCTCCATGCGCGGCGGCCTGCTGCGGCTGCGACGGGCCAAAACGCAGTTCCAGTTCATCTGTGTCAATCCCCAGATCCTCGCAGGAGGAGATCGCCGCCAGGCTCAACGCGTCATAGACCCACAGATCGCCTTCACGCATCCGCAGGCAAATGCCCTTGCGGCGCAGGCCCCGGCACAGGGTGAACCAGTCGCCGGACGCTGCGAAATCCGCCGCCAACTGCTGCCTCAACTCTGCCGCCGATGCGCAGTTCAGCATGGGCTGCGCTGGAACTGCCGTCACAGTGCCAAAAGGCAGAGTGGTGGAAACGGGGGCGGCGCGGCTGAAATCCTGCAGTGCGATCATGGGTTTGATCCTCTTTGTCTGGTGTTTCTTCTGTCCTCCTCAACCTACCGGAGCTGCCTGCCCCGAGGCAGCCGTGCAAAAGAAAAGGGGCCGCCTCTTCCGAAGCAGCCCCCTCACCAAAAGGATATAAGGCTTAGCCTTTCTTCAGAACCTCACGGCCCAGCAGCTCAGCGATCTGCACCGCATTCAGGGCCGCGCCCTTGCGCAGGTTGTCGCTGACGCACCACAGGTTCAGGCCGTTCTCGATGGTCGAGTCCTGGCGGATCCGGCTGATGAAAGTGGCGAAATCGCCCACACATTCGATCGGGGTCACGTAGCCGCCGGCTTCCCGCTTGTCGATCACCATGACGCCCGGCGCCTCGCGCAGGATGTCGCGGGCTTCGTCCTCGTCCAGGAACTCCTCGAACTCGATGTTCACGGCTTCCGAGTGACCGACAAACACCGGCACGCGGACGCAGGTCGCGGTGACCTTGATCGCCGGATCGACGATCTTCTTGGTCTCCACAACCATCTTCCACTCTTCTTTGGTGGTGCCGTCCTCCATGAAGACGTCGATCTGCGGGATGACGTTAAACGCGATCTGCTTCTGGAATTTGTTCGGCGGTACATCAGTGGTCGGATTATAGATCGACTTGGTCTGGTCCCACAGCTCGTCGGCACCCTCTTTGCCCGCGCCTGACACCGACTGATAGGTCGAGACGACGACGCGCTTGATCGTGGCGCGGTCGTGCAGCGGCTTCAGCGCCACAACCATCTGCGCGGTCGAGCAGTTGGGGTTGGCGATGATGTTCTTCTTGGCGTAATCGTGGATCGCTTCCGGGTTCACCTCCGGCACGATCAGCGGAATGTCCGGATCGTAGCGGTACAGCGACGAGTTATCGATCACGGTGCAGCCAGCGGCAGCTGCTTTGGGCGCGTAATCCTTGGTCGCGGCGGACCCCACGGCAAACAGCGCCATGTCCCAGCCGGTGAAATCGAAGGTATCCAGATCCTGGGTCTTCAGTGTCTTATCGCCAAAGCTGACTTCGGTGCCGAGAGATTTGCGGCTGGCCAGCACAGCGATCTCATCCACAGGGAACTGGCGCTCGGCCAGGATGTTCAGCATTTCGCGGCCCACGTTGCCAGTGGCGCCAACGACGACGATGCGGTAACCCATTTGTCTGTTTCTCCAGTAATACCCGGCCCCATGGCCGGCGCCGGAGTGATAAAGCCTCCGGGGACAAGTTTAAAGTCCCGGATCAGTCCATGCTGTCGCGGCTGAGCAGATAAATTGCGCATCCCGCCGCAAGACAGACCAAAAAGAAGGTGAAAATCCCCGTGTAGGGCAAGGATGGGTCCGGCCCGGCCATATTTGCATGAATACGGCCGGTGGCAAACTGCATGATTCCCACCCCGCCGATGCCGAAGAAATTCAGCAACGTGACCCCGCGCCCGGCCAGATGCGGCGGCACAAAGGCGCGGCCATGCGCCATAATCACCGGAAAGGAGGCGCCAAAGAACCCGACCGCCGCCATCAGCACGACCGGTATCCAGACCGGCGTGCCCGCCGCCAGAATCAATCCGCCCAACGCCAGGCACGCAAGCAGGTTGCCGCCCAGGATTACCCATTTGCGGGTGCCCAGCATCCGGTCCAGCGGCCCATAAGCAAAGGTGCCGGCTATCATCGCCGCGCCCATTACCAGCGTCGCCAGCCCCACCTGCTGGGTGCTGAGCCCGTAGAGGTCATTCAGATAAGGCCCGATCCACAGCCCCCGCAGCGCCCCCGACGGCGCATAAGCCACCAGCATCAGCGGGAAAATCGCCCACATTACCGGCATTTTGAGCAGGTCGAGTACCGATCCCTTGTGCTCGCCCTCCGGCTTGTCCGGGTCCGCGACAGTCAGAAAGATCCCTGCCGCAACCACCACGGAAACCACTGCCAGCCCCGCCAGCGTCTGCCGCCAGCCGAACAGATCCACCGCCAGTGCGGTCGGGTAGGACGCCACCAGATTGCCCGCCGACCCCACCCCCAGCATCAGCGCGGCGAGGGTGGCAAAGCGGGCAGGCGGGTACTGGCGCGCAAAGATGTAATATGAGGCCATCAGCACCGGCGAACAGCCGATGCCGATCAGGAACATCGCGATACTGACATGCAAGGGCCCGGTGGCCGCAGCAAACAGCGCAGCCCCGCCGCCGCCGCCCAGCAACAGCAGCAGCGCCGCGGTCCGGCGCGGTCCCGCATGGTCCAGCGCCCAGCCCACCGGCAGCTGCATTGCGGCAAAAGACAGGAACCACATGCCCGACGCAAAGGCGAGATCATCCGGCGCCGCGCCGATATCCTGCCCCAGCACGCCGGAGAGCACCGCCAGGAAAGCACGGAAAAACTGGCTCAGCACATAAGCCAAGCACAATAAGGCCAATCCTGCCTGCATTTCCCGTCCCCCCGGTTTTCTGTTTCCGCGGCTCAGCTTGCATGTTTGGCCCCGGCACACAATTCGTTTAGGTAGAAACGGCAGGTCGCTAGGACAGGATACTGGGGCGGTAACGGAATGACGACAGACACTTTCTATTCCGGCCTGCCAAGCACCCGGTCCTTCGACAGCCTTGCCGCGCCAGAGGCCTTTGTACCGCTGCCGCCGGACTGGCACCTGTGCTGCACCGATATCGTCAACTCCACCGGGCTGGTGGCTGCGGGCCGCTACAAGACCGTCAACATGATCGGCGCGGCGGTGATCGCAGCCATGCGCAACGCGCTTGAGGGCGAGGCTTTCCCCTATGTTTTCGGCGGTGATGGCGCCTCCTTTGCGGTGCCGTCCCGGCACAAAGACACCGCCTCAGAAGTGCTGGCGGGTTTGCGCAGCTGGACCGAAGCAGAGTACGGCGTCAGCCTGCGGGCGGCGATGCTGCCGATGGGCTGGATTCGCGCCGAAGGGCTGGACGTCCGGATCGCCCGCTATGCCGTGTCGGACCATGCGGATTTCGCCATGTTCAACGGCGGTGGCCTAGCCTGGGCCGAAGCACAGATGAAAGCCGGTGCCTTTGAAGTGCCAGCCGCCCCGCAGGCAGAACCGCCCGACCTCAGCGGCCTGTCCTGCCGCTGGAGCAATACACCCGCACGCAACGGCATTATCCTGTCGGTGGTTGCCCAGCCCGCGCCAGGCACCAGCCCGCGGGCCTTTGCACGGCTCTCGGCTGAACTGCTGGATCTGGCTTCCGAGCTTGCCGAAGACGGTCACCCGGTGCCCGATGCCGGCCCCAAACTGCGCTTTCCGCCCGCCGGGCTGACGCTCGAAGCACAGGCCTCGCGCGGCAAACTGCCCCTGTTTTTGCGAAAGCTTTATCTATTAGGCCACTGCGCCTTTGCCGCCTGGATATTTATCGGCAAACGGCGTGTGGGCGCGTTTGACGCGGTGCACTACCTGTCAATGCTCAAAGCCCATTCGGATTTTCGAAAATTCGACGACGGGCTGAAGATGACGCTGGATTGCACCCCGGCCATCAGCATCCGGATCCGCGACCGCCTGCAGCAAGCTGCCGCGGCGGGGCTGGTGCATTTCGGCCTGCATGAACAGGACGCCGCCATGGTCACCTGCATCGTGCCCTCGCCGGTTGAGGACGATCACATCCACTTTGTCGATGGGGCCGATGGCGGCTATACGCAAGCAGCCGCCAATCTGGCGACTGCCTTTGGTGCCGGCAAAAATCCGGCATGATGGTCAGACAGGCGCAAACACGCCCGTTTTGGGATCATAACATTCCAGGCCGCCCTCGCCGATATCGGTCCACAGACCGTGTAGGCTAAGCTGCCCGGCCTTCACCGACGATTCGATAAAAGGAAAGGTCATCAGGTTTTCCAATGAGGCAACAACAGCTTGGCGCTCGAACTGGCGCGCTTGCAGTTCCGGATCTTCAATTCCTGAAACGCCTTCGAACTTGGGCTTCAGAATATCCATCCAGCGGCCGACAAAGCTGGTCTTTTCTTCCAGCTGCGGCGCGTTACCCTTGCACATGTCGATACAACCCTGAACGCCGCCGCATTGCGAATGGCCCAGCACGATCAGATGTGAAACCTTCAGCGCGGTCACCGCGTATTCCACTGCTGCCGAGGTGCCGTGATGGTCGCCATCGGGCGCAAAAGGCGGCACCAGGTTGGCGATATTGCGGTGAATAAAGAACTCGCCCTGGTCGGCGCCGAAGATCGAGGTCACATGCACCCGGCTGTCGCAGCAGGAGATCACCATCGCCCGCGGGCGCTGACCTTCGGTCGCTAGGCGGCGGTACCAGCCCTGGTTTTCTTCATAAGATGTGGCCTTCCAGCCGTGATAGCGGGTCACCAGATAACTGGGGAGAGGTTTGGCAAAGTCCATTGTCGAATCCTCCGATCGTTGCACGTTGCCGGACGTGTTACCCTGCATTGTCCGCAAATTCGAGCGATTTGAGCTCCCTGCAGAAACCTTTTGAAAACTTGTGGGCTTCAAGTTGGCAGTTGTGCCGTGGGGGTACATAGAATTTGGGTGAACGTGGTGGCCAATATACTAACAGTAATGCGCTCGGAAACAGTGCGCTTGGATCCAGACAAACTCTCCGCGCTGTATGAGCAGCTCGGCGAAACCGGTGCCGAAGATGTCGTGTGCCGGGCGGTTGAAGAAATGGCAGTGCGCCTGACGCATTGCGAGCGCCTGTGGCGGCAGGATGACATGATGAACCTGCGCAAAAGCGCCCGGTCGCTGATTGCGATTGCCGATCAGATCGGCATGACAGCCTTGGCAGCCATTGCCAGGGATGCGACCGTAGCCATTGATGCCGAGGACGCTCCGGCGGTAGCCGCGATCCTGTTCCGGCTGATGCGGGTTGGCGAACGCTCGCTGACCGCGGTCTGGGATCAGCAGGACATGACGATCTGATGTTTCCGCGGCCTGCAGGGCTTGCAGGCGGCGCTGCGGCGGCTACTCTGACGGATCATTACTGATCCGCAACCGGAGTATGCCCATGCCGCCCGTCTTTGCCGCGCCCAGCCGGGACGCCTGTCCTGTGCATGTTATCGCAAGCGACATTCTTGACAGCTGGCTTTCGGGCCAGCCGCAGCGCGTTCAGACCTGGGTTTCGGCCCAGGGCTTTACCGGCGCCTGCGGCCAGGCTTTGGCAGTGCCGGCGACGGATGGCACATTTGAAATGGCCCTGGCCGGCTATGGCAGCACCGCCACGCGCGCGCGCCGCCGCTTTGTGCTGGCCGAGGCCGCCGCGAAACTGCCCGCCGGGACCTACCGGATCGCCTCCGGCCTGCCGGAAGAAGCTGCCGCCACAGAAACGCTGGGCTGGCTGCTGACTGCCTACCGCTTTGACCGGTATAAGAAAAGCGCAGCACAGACCGCTTCACTGGTTGCGCCGGAAGGCCTGAACGCAAGCGCCGTAGAATCACTGGCTGCCGCCGAATGCCTGACCCGCGACCTGATCAACACGCCTGCCTCTGACATGGGCCCGCAAGAGCTTCAGGCTGCTGCCGAAGCCCTGGCCGAGGAGTTCGGCGCCGACTGTTCTGTGATCACCGGCGAGGATCTGCTGCAGAAGAACTTCCCGCTCATCCACACCGTGGGCCGCGCCTCGGACCGCGCGCCGCGGCTGATCGATATCGGTTGGGGCACGTCCGGCCCCCGGCTCACCCTGGTGGGCAAGGGCGTCTGTTTCGACACCGGCGGGTTGAACCTCAAACCCGGCAACAGCATGGCGCTGATGAAAAAAGACATGGGGGGGGCAGCCAATGTCCTGGGGCTGGCGCGGATGATCATGGCCGCTGGCCTGAAACTGCAGCTTCGGGTGCTTATACCGGCAGTGGAGAATGCTGTGTCCGGCCCCGCCTTCCGACCCGGCGATGTGCTGACGTCCCGCAAGGGGCTAACGGTGGAGAACAACAACACCGACGCCGAGGGCCGCTTGGTACTGGCCGACGCACTGGCACTGGCGGCCGAAGACACGCCGGATCTGCTGATCTCCATGGCCACTCTCACCGGGGCTGCCCGTGTGGCCGTCGGCCCGGATTTGTCGCCCTTCTATACCGACCGCGATGCAGATGCCGCCGCGCTGGCGGCCAGTGCGGCGCGCACCGCTGACCCGGTCTGGCGAATGCCTTTTTATGACCCTTACGAGACAATGATCGAACCCGGCATTGCCGATCTCGACAATGCGCCCTCCGGCGGTTTTGCAGGGTCGATCACCGCCGCGCTGTTCCTGCGCCGCTTTGCCGGAGACACCCGCTACATGCATTTCGACATCTACGGCTGGACCCCCAGCGCCGCACCCGGCCGCCCCAAGGGCGGCGCCTTGCAGGGCGCCCGCGCTCTGTTTTCCGCCCTGCCGGACATGCTGGAGATCTGATTCCATGGCAGACCGCCGCCGTACTCCGGTGAATGACCGCATCGCCGCCACGCATCTTGAGACCGCACCAGAAGGGCTGGCGCGGGCCGAAGGCACCGCCGCCCGCATCGGTGTAGCCGTTGCGGACCTCCTGCGCGCGCCTGACGGCGCCCGCGACCGCCAGCTTGTCTACGGCGAGCCGGTCACGGTCTACGAAGACCGCAATGGCTGGTCCTTCCTGCAGGTTGCCAAAGATTCCTACGTGGGCTATCTGCCCAGCGCTTCCCTGACCGCGCCGTTTGAGGCCACGCACTGGGTCAGTGCCCCAGCCACCCATGCCTATTCCGCCGATGACTTCAAATCACCAGAAACCCATGCCCTCAGCCACGGCAGCCGGGTGCAGGTCCTGGGCGGCACCGGGCGGTTTCTGCAAACCAACCTCGGATTCATCCCCGCCCGCCACCTGTCGCCGCTGGGCGTCCATGCTGCTGATCCGGTGGCGGTGGCCGAATTGTTCCTCGGCACACCCTACCTCTGGGGCGGCAACAGCCGGTTCGGCATCGACTGCTCCGGCCTGATGCAAGCGGCTCTGCTGGCCTGCGGCACCGCCTGCCCCGGCGACAGCGATATGCAGGAGGCGGAACTCGGAGAGTCCGCCCCCGCCGGAGACTGCCAGCGCGGCGACCTGCTGTTCTGGAAGGGCCATGTGGCCATGGTGCGGGACGCGGAATCCCTGATCCATGCTAATGCCCACGATATGGCTGTGGCGATCGAACCCATCGGCGCGGCAATCGAACGGATCGCAGCCCAGGGCGACGGCCCGATCACCGCACACAGACGGCTGGCGTAACCCACGTCCGCCGCCACGGACGGCAAAAAAATCTTACGAAGATTTTTGGCCGGAAAATTCAAATTTTCCGGTCCCCGCTCCGCGATAGCCCGCAGGCTACTCCACGGAGCGGATCAGCTTGCGCTCCAGCACCCTCAGCACGGTCTTCAGATCCGTCCCGCGCTTCAGGATATGCCCGTCCATGCCGACCACCGAATACTGCCCCTGCCGCACCCGCAGCTTGGGGCGCTTTTCGATCCGGTAAAGCGGGTGCTCTGCCGTGCGCCGGAAAACCGAAAACACCGCCAAATCCCGCAGGGAGGCAATTCCGTAATCGCGCCACTCCCCGGCGGCAACCATCCGCCCATAGAGGGATAGAATGACCGACAGTTCCCGCCGGTCAAACGCGACTTGCTGAGGGTAGGGAGATCCGGGAAAAGGCTGCACCTGATCAAAGCTCATAGTTTAAAGGTTGCGCCGTTTCCGGGGCAAATCAAGGTTTATCCCCTTCGAATTTTTGTGTGATGCAGAAGGCGCACAGGCTCTGCCCCCTGTTTCCAGGCCGCTCCAGCCTGCCTCAGGCCGCCACCAGCCCGCCGCAGCTGAGGTCCAGAATCTGCTCCAGCGCGCGTGTTCCAGGCGTCGTCAGCATCAGCCCGCGCTTGTGCCGGTGCCGCTTGACCCAGCCGCTGCCCAGCGCGTGATCCAAGATCAGCCGCCCCATCGGCCCCGCCACATGCAGCTTGCGCTCGGTCCAGTCCAGACAGGGTCGGGCAAACGGCTGGCGGCCCGGTTTTTCAGGCAGAATGACACCCAGCTTCAGCCACTCCCCGGCCGGAACAGCGCGAAAGGCGCCGTGTTCCTCCTGCAGCATCCCACGGTCCAGAAAGGCGCGGGTCATCGCCACTGCCAAAGGCCCGGCCAGATGATCATAACAGCTGCGCACCTGTGCCAGATCCCCCGCTTTGCGCTGCTGGGCGCGGTGCAGGCTGTCCGCGGGCGCAATCGCCGCCAGCTGCTCCAGCGCATGCGCCACTTCCGCCCCCGCCAACCGGTGGTAAACGCAGCGCCCGCGTTTTTCGGCCACCACCAGCCCGGCATCCTGCAGCAGCCGCAAATGGGCTGAAGCCGTCTGCGGCGTCACCCCGGCAGCCGCCGCCAGCTCCTTGTTGGTATAGGCGCGGCCCTCCATCAGCTCGCACAGCATCTGCGTGCGGCTGGCGTCGCTGATGGCCTGGCCCAGAATGTCGAAACGCGGTGTGATCATGCCCCCACTCTACGCGGTTCCTGCAGGCCGGCCCAAGCAAAACCCTTCGCCGCGCAGCGAACTGTCCGCACCCCGTCAAGCAAAGGAGCCATGGCAGAACCAGCCCGGCGACAGCGCGCCGCTATGGGCAAAGAACAGCCACAGCCGTTCGCCAGCGCGGGTGGTCGCCACCCAGTAATCGCGCACATCGCATGGGCATCACGCAGCGGCTGGCCCAGCTGCAATCCTGCCGCCGAAGCCACCGTGTTTAACGCGGAAATAACCTGAGTGTTCGACACTTCCCCGGCAACAGCGGCCCGGCACTGCCGCCGCGCTCTGCCCGCATGATACGTTCGGCACCAAGGCGCGGAAACCAAAGCGATAAAAGGCGACGATGGGGCATGAGCCGATCGGGCAGCACGGGCCGGCAGACGGCAGATTACAGGAGTTCTTCAGCATATGTTCTTATTTTGTTTTCACCATGCGATTCGGTCAATCCGCCCGAGGGCAGCGTGATGACCCTCCGCCTGCTCAAAACCATGGCCTTCATGGCCATCCTCGCGGCGCTTGCCATTGGCACCACCGCTCCGGTCACCGCCAAGGACGGCGCCAGCAAGCACGTGACACGCAGGATGGCCCTGATGACCTCGCAAAAAGCGGCGATGGATGTGCTCGCCGGCATGATGGCCGGGCGCACATATTTTGACCGGGACAAGGCCCGCACAGCCCGACGGCAGTTGATCAGATCCACCGGCACAATCCGCAAGCATTTCAAAAAGCCGCAGCTGGATCCGCGCTCCCATGCGCGGCCCTTGATCTGGCACGCCTGGAAGGATTTCAAAGCCCGTGCAGACACCGCCGAAGCAGCAGCCCGCAATCTCAGCACCCGGTCCCTGCCCGCCCTGCGCCGCACCCTGCCCAGCCTGATGCAAAGCTGTCTCAGCTGCCACGAGACCTACCGCAACACGCCCAATAGTTTCACCACGCACTGATGCCCGGCAGGCATTAGCTGGCACGCACAAGCCGGCATGCACGGGCCGGAACGCCCGCAGCCGTCAGGTGCCGAACCGCGCCATAAAGGTCTCGATTGCGCCGGCGATCACCCGCTCGCGTTCGGCCTCGGTAAAATGTTCGTCGATTTTGAACAGGAATCGCAGGAAGATATCCGCCTTGCACAGCTCGATGAATTGCGCGGCGGCCAGGTCCGCATCCGGAATAGCCAGCTCGCCCCGCTCTGCGGCGATCTTCAGGTAATCGCGAATCTGCCCGTGCAATACCATCGGGCCGCTTTCATAGAACATCGGCCCCAACTCAGGGAAACGGTCGGCCTCGGCCACAAAGATGCGGAACAGCTGCAGGCTGAGACCGCCTATAAGCACCGCGTGCACATGTTCCGCCGCCACCCGCAGCACCTCGCGCGGGCCGCAGCTGCCTGCTGCCAGATCAAGCGACGCTTCAGACTGCTGCACACAGACCGACCGCACCACCTCCATAAACAGCACCCGCTTGTCGGGGAAATAACTGTACAGCGTCGCCTTGGACACGCCGGCCGCCTTGGCAATATTGTCGACGCTCGCGCCCTCAAACCCGTCGGCCAGGAAAACCTCGCGGGCCCCTGCCAGGACCTGATCGAATTTCCGGCCTGTACGCAGGACGCTGGCTTGCTGGTTCATGCGGGTTCCTTTGGCTGCCTGCGGGTCTGGGCCTAGTGTAGCCTCTGCTGCCGCAATGCAACAGCATAACCCGCGCCGTCTTGCAGTCCCTCGCGGAAGCGTTATGTTTAGAATTATTCTAAACTGAGGGCGGCAGATGCATTTTTTCACCCAACGCAAACGGTTTGCGGAGCTGACCGGGCAGGAAATCCTCGCCCTCGCAATCTCCTCTGAGGAAGACGATGCGCGCATCTACCGCGGCTACGCCGAACGGCTGCGCGCCGAATACCCGGCCTCTGCGGCGATGTTCGACGGCATGGCCGCAGAGGAAGACGAACACCGCGCACAGCTGATCACCCTGCACCAGGCACGCTTCGGGCCGGCAATTCCGCTGATCCGGCGCGAGCATGTGGCGGGCTATTATGCCCGCCGCCCCATTTGGCTGATGGAAAACCTGAGCCTGGACCGCATCCGCGACGAAGCCCGCGCGATGGAGCGCGACGCCGAACGCTTCTACACCGCTGCCGCCGCCCGCACCAGCGATGCCGCCACCCGCAAGCTGCTGGGGGATCTGGCCGCAGCCGAGGCCGGGCATCAGGCGCGCGCCGGCGAATTGCAGGACACGCATCTGGACGCGAACACCCGCGAAGATGAAGACCGCGCCGCCCACCGCCAGTTCGTGCTGACCTGGGTGCAGCCGGGGCTGTCCGGGCTGATGGACGGTACGGTCTCCACCCTGGCGCCGATCTTTGCCACCGCCTTTGCCACTCAGGACACCTGGACCACGTTTCTGGTAGGCATGGCGGCCTCGGTCGGGGCGGGCATCTCAATGGGCTTCACCGAGGCCGCCTCCGACGACGGCGAACTGTCAGGCCGCGGCTCACCGCTGAAACGCGGGCTGGCCTCCGGCGTGATGACCACCGTGGGCGGGCTGGGCCACGCCCTGCCCTATCTGATCCCGGAGTTCTGGACTGCCACCACCCTGGCCCTGCTGATTGTCTTCGTTGAGCTCTGGGCCATCGCCTGGATTCAGAACAGGTTCATGCAAACCCCGTTCTGGCGCGCCACGATGCAAGTGGTGCTGGGCGGCGCCCTGGTGCTGGGGGCCGGCGCGCTGATCGGCAGCGGTTAGGCACGGGCAAAGGAAACCCTCCCGCTCGCTCCGGAGCAGCCAGAGGCTGCCCCTTCCCGGTTGGGCCCGGCAGCGCTGACGCGCTGCGGGTGCGCCTTTGGTCACGGGGGGGCTTAGGGTCAAGGGCGGAAAAGTCCCCGCGCCGCAGCGCGGTTTACCTTTGAAGTGCAGAAGTACTGCTCACAATCGAAGCCGCGCTACTCGGGGCACGTCTGCCCTGTGCAACGCACAGGGCCACGCCCAACTGTGAAGAGCATTCGCCAGAATGCCCATGAGCAGGCGGGAGCGCGCCCTCTTATGCCAAAAACAGCCCTTGCGAATTGGTCATCTCTTGTTACCAATTCCCCATGGCCGAGATCTTCTTCCGCACCCTGCCCTTTTTCGCAATCATCGGCCTTGGCTACTGGGCCGGGCGCAGCCGTTTCTTTACTGAGGAGGCCACTGCCTATCTCACCCGCTTTGTCTTCTACTTCCCGCTGTCGGCGATGATCTTCGGCTTTGCCGCCAACCTCACCTTTGCCGAGGTTTTCGACCCCGCCCTGATCCTTGGCTATCTGGGCGGCACCCTGGCGGTCTACCTGCTGGTGACAGCCGTCGCCATGACCCGCGGGCTGGACATGCCGACCGCGGCGGTAGAGGCGCAATGCGCCGCCATCGGCAATGTCGGTTTCTTGGGCCTGCCGATGATGGCGATCCTGTTCGGACCTGCCTCCGTCGCACCAATGATGGTGGTGCTCAGCGTCGATCTGGTGGTGTTTTCCTCGCTGATCGTCATTCTGATCAACGCAGGCCGCGGCCAGGGATCAGGCCTGGGGCTGGCAACCCTGAAACTGGCGGGCCTGGGCCTGCTGAAAAACCCGATGATTCTGTCCATCGTCGCAGGCCTCGCCTGGTCGGCATCAGAGTTTCCGATTCCTGAGCCGGCAAACGACTTCCTCACCATCCTCGGCGGCGCTGCCACCCCCGGAGCCCTCTTTGCCATCGGCGCGTCCCTCGCCTCGAAATCGGCGGAGCGGGTGCAGATCTCCGGCTGGCTCAGCTTTGCCAAGCTGGTGCTGCACCCGGCCTGCGTGGCCCTCGCAGTGTTGTGGCTGATCCCCGCTGCGCCCTTCTCCGCCGCCGTCGCCATTGCTGCCGCGTCGCTGCCGGTGGCAGGCAATGTCTACATGCTGGCGCAGCACTACGGCGTGGCGCCGCACCGGGCCTCCGCCGCCATCTTCATCTCCACCGCGCTGTCGATTGTCACTGTGCCGGCGGTGATCGCTTGGGTCTCTGGCCCCTAAAGCCGGATCACATAATCCTTGTGGGTCGTCTCAATCACCTCCCAGGTGCCGCTGAAGCCGGGCCGCAAGATGAAGCTGTCGCCCGCCGCCAGCGGATATTCGGTGCCGTCGTCGCTGGTGATCACCGAACGCCCCTCCAGGATCCGGCAGTATTCCCACTCGTCATAAGAGATCCGCCACTTGCCCGGTGTCGACTGCCAGATGCCGCAGTAAAGCCCCTCACGCTCCTCCGCGTTCCAGGTGGTGAAAACCGGATCGCCTGCAATCACCTTCTCCGCCACCGGACGCTCCACCTCCGCCTCCGCGGCCTCCGGTATCAGTCTCAGAAAATCGCTCATGCCTCTCGCTCCCTCTGCTTCCAGCGGCGGACTGTCCCGGTTTTTACCGCCGCTGTCCAGCACCCGCCTGCGCAAATGCGGCAACCACCCCGCGACCAAACCCCCGGATGTTTGCGATTTCGCAAGCCTTGTGCCGCAAAAACAAGCATTGCTGCCGCCCATCCGCTGGACGCTGAGGCCATCTGCGGATAGCGATAGGGCTAACAAATTTTGAGGAGCCTTACCCATGGAAACCGTTTCCGAGAACCGCGCCTTTGGCGGCACTCAGGGCGTTTACAAACACGCCAGCAGCGCCACCGGCGGCGACATGACCTTTGGCCTGTTCCTGCCGGAGGAGGCCAAAGACGGCCCGGTGCCGGTGCTGTGGTACCTCTCGGGCCTGACCTGCACCCATGAAAACGCCATGACCAAAGCCGGCGCCCAGGCCTGGTGC
The DNA here is from genome assembly GCF_000473165.1 of Leisingera aquimarina DSM 24565. GTDB lineage: Bacteria > Pseudomonadota > Alphaproteobacteria > Rhodobacterales > Rhodobacteraceae > Leisingera > Leisingera aquimarina. Next base: position 427,907 of record NZ_KI421504.1, read on the forward strand.
GCCGAGCAGGGCATCGCCATCGTCTTCCCCGACACCTCGCCGCGCGGCGAAGGCGTGGCCGACGATGACGCCTATGACCTGGGCCAGGGCGCAGGCTTCTACGTCAATGCCACGCAAGAGCCCTGGGCGCCGCATTTCCGCATGTGGGACTATCTGGCCGAAGAACTGCCGGCACTGCTGGGCGAAAAATTTGCCATCGATCTGGACCGCCAGGCGATTACTGGCCATTCCATGGGCGGCCACGGCGCACTAACACTGGCGATGAACCTGCCGGGCCGCTACAAATCGGTCTCCGCCTTTGCGCCGATCTCCAACCCCACCGCCTCGGACTGGGGCCGCAAGCAGCTGAGCGCCTATCTGGGCGATGGTGAGCCCGCCTGGGCCAAACATGACGCCACCCTGCTGATGCGCGAGAAAGGCTTCGACGGCCCGATCCTGATCGACACCGGCACCTCCGATCAATTCATAGACCTGCTGAAGCCCGAAGCGCTGGCCCACGCGGTGGCCGAACGCCGACAGCAGGCCACCCTGCGGATGCAGCCGGGCTATGACCACAGCTATTTCTTCGTGTCGACCTTCATGGAGGAGCATGTCTCCTTCCATGCCGACGCGCTGTACCAGAACTAAAAAGCAAAGGACGCGGCCATGAGTGAAGACTTTGATTATGACCTGATCATCATCGGCTCCGGCCCCTCGGGCCGCGCCGCTGCCATTCAGGCAGGCAAGCTGCACCGCCGGGTGCTGGTGATCGACCGCAAAGACCGGCTGGGGGGCGTGTCGGTGCACACCGGCACCATCCCGTCGAAAACCCTGCGTGAAACCGTGCTGAACCTCTCGGGCTGGCGCGAACGCAGCTTTTACGGCCGCTCCTACCGGGTGAAGGATGATATCCTTGCCGAGGACCTGAAAGCGCGCCTGCACAAGACCCTCGACCACGAGGTCGACGTGCTGGAGCACCAGTTCAACCGCAACCATGTGGACACGCTGATGGGTCTGGCCAAATTCATCGGCCCGAACGAGGTCGAAGTCGCCACCGAGGCCGGCGAAACCACCCGGCTCACGGCAGAGAAGTTCCTGATCTCCACCGGCACCCGCACTTACCGGCCGGATTACGTGCCCTTCAATGGCCGCACCGTGGTCGATGGCGATGATTTCCTTGAAATGGCGGATATCCCGCGCTCGCTGGTGGTGATCGGCGCCGGGGTTATCGGGGTGGAATATGCCACCATGTTCTCCGCCCTCGACGTGCGCGTCACCTTGATCGAGCCGCGCGAGACCTTCCTCGACTTCATCGACAAGACCCTGATCCAAGAATTCACCCATCAGATCCGCGAAAACGGCGTTGATCTGCGGCTCGGCTCCGCAGTTGAAACCATCGAGGACGCAGGCGAGCATGTCGAGGTGACCCTGGCCAATGGCCGCCACGTGCGGGCTGAAATGCTGCTGTTTGCGGCCGGGCGCCTGGGCGCCACCGCCTCGCTGAATCTCGAGGCGACGGGGCTGAGGACCGACCACCGCGGCCGCCTCAGCGTGGACCGCAAGACCTACCAGACCGAGATACCGCATATCTATGCCGCCGGCGATGTGATCGGCCACCCGTCGCTCGCCTCCACCTCGCTGCAACAGGGCCGTGTCGCGGCCTGCCATGCGCTCGACACGCCCACCATGCCGGAAAGCCCCTGGTACCCCTATGGCATCTATTCGGTGCCGGAGATGTCCACCTGCGGCATGTCCGAGGAAGAGCTGCAGGAGCGTGGCATTCCTTACGAGGTCGGCGTCGCCCGTTTCCGCGAAACCTCCCGCGGCCACATCATGGGGCTGGAGCATGGCATGCTGAAAATGCTGTTCTCGCTGAAAACCCGCCGGGTGCTGGGCGTGCAGATCGTCGGCGAAGGCGCGACCGAGCTCATTCACATCGCCCAGGCGGTGCTGAACCTCAAGGGCACGGTGGACTACTTCGTGCAGAACACCTTCAACTACCCAACCCTGGCCGAGGCCTACAAGATCGCCGGGCTCGACGCCTTCAACCGGATGCCGATCCCGGAGGAGTTCAAGGTGAAGAAGCCCGCCCGCAAGGCTAAGGCCAAACCCGCCCTCAAGGCAGAGGCAGCCCCCGAGGCCGAGAAGAAGGCAGCAGAGTGACCGCCCTCTACATCGACGCCGACGCCTGCCCGGTGAAGCAGGAGGCCGAGCGGGTCGCCACCCGACACGGGCTGCGCATGTTCGTGGTTTCCAATGGCGGCTTGCGCCCCTCGCAGAACCCGCTGGTGGAGAATGTGATCGTCTCGGAAGGTGCCGATGTGGCCGACATGTGGATCGCCGGGCGCTGCGGCGCCGGTGACGTGGTGGTGACCGGGGACATCCCGCTTGCCGCCAAATGCATCGAGGCAGGCGCCCGAGTTCTGCGCCACAACGGCGAGCGCTTTACCGAAGCCAACATCGGCCAGCAGCTGGCGATGCGCGACCTGATGGCTGATCTCCGCGCCGCCAACCCGCTGGGCGCCGGCGGCAGCGGCAAAGGTTTCACCAAGTCCGACCGCTCCCGCTTTCTGGACGCGCTGGAGCGCGAGCTGCGTGCGGCCAAGGCGGGCTGCTAACCCATCGCGGCCTTCAACGGCGCAAGATCCCCCTCGAGAACGGGGCGCAGGAACGTCCGGTCATAGCGCCGGACAATCCCGTTCTCCCTGGCGAACCGGAACGCGGCCATGCAATCGGCGTCCTTGAAACTCTTCGCCCGGTAGTCCTCATAAGCAGCCAGAGACGGAAAGGAAAACAACGCTACAGCCGTATCATTGGCGCTTTCATGCGGCAGAAAATAGCCGTGATGGGTGCCGCCAAAACGCGCCACCAGCGGGATCCAGGCCTTGGCGTAGACCTCAAAGGCCTCAACCTTGTCGGGATGAATTTCATACGTGATGTAACAGGTGATCATGGCCGCCTCTATTGCTGGTTCACAGCCGAACCTAGGCGCCTGCACCCGCCATGCCCAATGACTTTGCGTGATCCCATTCATCGAAACCGCAAATACCCAGACCAAACAGGCCTGCTCCCGGGTCAAGGCTCCGCGGCAGCGGGTCGTGCGCCTGCGCGGCTTGGCCTTGACGCAGGGTCAGGCCGAAACAAACTCGGGCAGGCGCGTTCAGGGCAGACCTGCCCCTGAACCGCTTCTCAGCAAGACTCTAGACCTCTCCCCAAATCCCGCCCCCGCGTTCTGCGATCCAAAATTCCGCCCCGGAATTTTGCCCGGAAAAATTGCATTTTTCCGCCCCGCGCCCCATTGCCCGGCCAGATCAATTGCGCCACTGATCAGATGCAGCACACAAAAGAGGGCAAAATGAGCGCAGAGGTCAAGATCAGCGTCCCCGGCCTGTTTGCCGCCGCCGGTGCGGGCATTGCTTTTTCCGTCATAGACATGATCTTTAAGTTCCTTTCCGGCGACTACCCGCTGTACGAAGTTGTGCTGTTCCGCTCGATCATCGCGGTCTGCGTAATGCTCGCCGTCATTGTGCCGTTGGAGGGCGGTTACCATCTCCTGCGCACCCACCAGCCGAAACTGCACTTCGCCCGCTGTTTCGTGGTGTTTTTTGCCAATATCTGCTTCTTCACCGGCCTCACCCTGCTGCCGCTGGCCGAGGCGGTGGCGATCGCCTTTGCCACGCCATTGATCGTCACCGCCCTGTCGGCGCTGTTTCTGGGCGAACGCCCCGGACCCTGGCGCTGGGGCGCGGTTTGTGCCGGTTTCCTCGGCGTGCTGATTATCATGCGCCCCGGCGCCGGCACCTTCCAGGCCGCCGCTATCCTGCCGCTTCTGGGCGCCTGCGGCTATGCCACCCTGCATGTGCTGACCCGCCACGCGGGCGGCAGCGAGGCCGGCGCCACGCTCGCCTTTTACCCGATGATGGGTTTCCTGATCCTCAGCGCGCTGGCCGGGCTGATCTTCGGCGACGGCCGCTTTGCCACCGGCGGCAGCCCGGCCCTGGACTTCATCCTTCGCGCCTGGATCTGGCCCGCACCGGAAGACTGGCCCTATCTGATCGGCGTCGGCATCGCGGGCTCCGCCGGCGGCTATCTGGTCAGCCAGGCCTACCGCATGAACGAGGCGGCGCTGGCGGCACCGTTCGAGTACATCGCCATGCCGATGTCAGTGCTTTGGGGCGTGCTGATCTTCAACGAATGGCCCGACCTGCCGGTCTGGCTCGGCAGCGGCCTGATCATTGCCTCAGGCCTGGTCTCCGTCTGGCGCGAAACCCGCCGCAACCGCCCCGCCCCGCGGCCCCGCCCGCGCGCAGAAGGATGACCCCGATGCCCATTGACGCCGTCGTCTTCGACATTGGCCGCGTGCTGATCGAGTGGCAGCCGAAGCACTTCTATGACAGCCGCATCGGCGCGGAGCGTCGCCGCAAGCTGTTCGAGCAGGTGCCGCTGCACGAGATGAACCTGAACGTCGACCGCGGCCATCCCTTCCCCGGCAGTGTCTATGCTCTGGCAGAGCAGCACCCGGACTGGAGCGAAGAAATCCTCTGGTGGCACGACTGCTGGCTGCAGATGGTGCCGCGCGCCATCCCCCGTACCGTCCGCCTGATGCAGGCCCTGCAGGCCAAGCACATCCCGGTCTTTGCCCTCAGCAACTTCGGTGCGGAGACGTTTGAACTGGCCTGCGGAACCTACCCGTTCCTGCGTGGCTTTGACCGCACATTTGTCTCCGCGCATCTGAAATGCATCAAGCCAGAGCCGGAAATCTATGCCATTCTCGAACGCGAAACCGGAGTGGCGCCGCAGCATCTGCTGTTCACCGACGACCGCCCGGAAAACATCGAGGCCGCCCATGCGCGCGGCTGGCAGACCCATCTGTTCACCGCCCCCGCCCCCTTGGCGGCGCGGCTGGTGCAGGCCCGGCTGCTGACAGAGCAAGAGGCCGCCTGAGACGGCACACACAGAAGGAAGACAGGCACATGAGCATCCCAATCATCGGGTTTGACGAGGGCGAGGCGCTGCTGGACTGGGTCAGCTTCACGGACGCGTTGGCCGCCAGCCACAACCTGCCCAAGGCAGAGATCGGCGATACTTTCCTCTACCGCGACCCAGACACGCTGCTCAGCCGCTCTGCCTGGATTGACGGCATGGGTCTGGCGGTGAAGACAGCCAACGTCTTCCCGCGCAACCCCGATGCGGGCAAGCCGATGATCAACGGCTCGGTTTGCCTCTACTCCGACCAGGATGGCACCCTTGAGGCATTGGTTGATTTCCACTTGGTCACCAAGTGGAAGACCGCCGGCGACAGCCTGCTCGGCGCCCTGCGGCTGGCCAACCCCAACGCGCAAGAGGTGCTGATCGTCGGCGCAGGCACCGTCGGCGGCTCCCTGATCGAGACCTTCAGCGCCGGTTTCCCGCAGGCGCAGATCCGGGTCTGGAACCGCACCGGCTCCAAGGCGGAAGACCTCTGCGCCCAATACCCCGGCACCCTCCCTGCGCCGGATCTGGAACCCGCAGTGCGCGCCGCTGACATCATTGTCACCTGCACCATGTCCTCTGACCCGGTGATCCACGGAGACTGGCTCCGCCCCGGCCAGCACCTCAACCTGATCGGCGCCTACCGTCCCGACATGCGCGAGGCCGATGACGCGGCCCTGAGGCGCGCACAGATCTACTGCGACAGTTTTGATACCACGCTGGACCACATCGGTGAATTCAAGATCCCGCTGACCGCAGGCACCATCCAGCGCAGCGACGTGCTGGCCGATTTCTACAGCCTTGACCGGTTCCCGATCTACGACCCCGCGCAAATCACCCTGTTCAAAAACGGCGGCGGCGCCCATCTGGACCTGATGACCAGCCACCACATCCTGCAGAAATGGAAGGCCAAGGCATGATCTGGCTGCTGGTTTTTGTCGTTTTGCTGATCGCCGCAGCGCCTTTCCTGCGCGAACGCCTGCGCAAACCCATGAACGCCAAGGCCCGGCAAGCCGCCCCCGGCGCCTTCGCGCAGCTCTCCGGCGGGCTGACCCACTACCGCTGGTCCGGTCCTCTGCGCGGGCCGGTTGCGGTCTGCGTGCATGGCCTCACCACACCATCTTTCGTCTGGGACGGGGTGGCCCATGGGCTGGCCGTCATGGGCTACCGCGTGCTGAGTTATGATCTTTACGGCCGCGGCTATTCCGACCGGCCTGAAGGGTTGCAAGACAGCAGCTTTTTCACCACGCAGCTTGAGGATCTGCTGCAGGATCAGGAGGCCGGCGACGATTTCACCCTGATCGGCTATTCGATGGGCGGCGCCATCGCCACCGCCTTTGCCGCCGCCCACCCAACCCGCCTGCGCGAGCTGATCCTGCTGGCCCCTGCCGGTTTCGGCAGCAGCCCCGGCCGCCTCACCCGGATGATCCGCCAAATCCCGATGCTTGGCGATTGGCTGATGCACGCACTCTATCCGGCCCTGCACATCCGCGGCACCGAGGCCGAGCGCAACCTGCCGTCCTCGGTGCCCGGCATTGCCGATCTGCAGCAGCGCGAGTTGGGCTATAAAGGCTTCATTCCCGCGGTTCTTACATCCCTGCGCGGCATCCTGAACGAAGATTTCACCAAAGAACTGCACAGCCTGCACAGCAAGGGCGTGCCGACCCTGGCGATCTGGGGCCAGATCGACGCGGTGATTCCGCCAAACTCCGCTGGCCGCCTGGCCGAACGCGCCCGCTCCGTCCGGCAGGAGGAAATCGCAGGCGCAGGCCACGGCCTGCCTTACACCCATACGGAAGAAGTGCTGCAGATCATCGCCGAAAACAACCGCCGCGGTTTAATGTAACACCCGCGGACCGGCCCCTGCGCCTTCACCTTTGCAGAAATACTCCGGGGTCCGGGGCTGGCCCCGGTCCGGTGCATTCTGCAAACAAACCGTCGGCGTTACGCCACCACCGCCGCAGCCCGCAGCGGGCGCTCCTTCACTGGCAGATGCACGATCGCACTGAACGCTCCGACACCAACGCCGATCCACCAGACAAAAGTGTAATCGCCATAGGCGTCATACATCCGCCCGCCCAGCCAGACGCCCAGGAAGCTGCCCAGCTGATGGCTGAAAAACACAATGCCATAAAGCGTGCCCATATAGCGAAGCCCATAGATATGCGCGACCAGGCCGGAGGTCAGCGGCACTGTCGCCAGCCACAAGGACCCCATAGCAACCGAGAAGATGATCACGCTCAACGGCGTGATAGGAAAGAGGATGAACGCCGCCGCGGCAATGGTCCGCCCGGTATAAATCGCCGCTAGCAGGTATTTCTTGGAATAGCGCTTGCCCAGATATCCCGCCAGCAGCGTGCCACCCACATTGGCCGCTCCGATCAGCGAGATCGCCACCGCCCCAAGCGCCGAAGTGGTGGTAATGCCCAATGAATGCAGCGCCCCGCCCGGCAGGATCGGCCCGCACATCTCGGTCACAAAGGCGGGGAAATGCGCGGTGACAAAGGCCAGCTGATAACCGCAGCTGAAAAACCCGAGGAAGATCAGCGTGTAAGACGGATCCTTGAACGCCTTCATCAGGATCGCGCCCATGCTCTCTTCCAGCTCAGCCTTGCCGGCCGCCTCCGGTGCGCGCATCAGCGGCAGCGTGGCAATCAGCGCCAGCACCACACCGGCAAAGATCAGAAAGATCGTCTGCCAGGGCAGGAAGCCCAGCATCCATTCCGCGGTCGGCGCCCCGAAAATCTGCCCGGCAGAACCCGCAGCGGTGACAACCGCCAGCGACATCGACCGGTTCTCATCCGAACTGGCCCGCCCGACCACCGCCAGAACCACGCCAAACCCGGTGCCTGCAATGCCAAAGCCCACCAGCCATTCATAGCTTTGCATTTCAAACGGCGTTGTAGCCCAGGAACTCAGCACCAGCCCGGCGGCATAGACAATCGCCCCCATGATGATCGCCTTGCGGTCGCCGATCTTCTCGGCAATGGCGCCGAATATGGGCTGCCCGATGCCCCAGGCCAGATTCTGAATGGCAATCGCCAGTGAGAACTCCGAGCGCAGCCAGCCGAACTCCTCGGCAATCGGGATCTGGAATACGCCGAACGATGCCCGCACCGCAAAGCTCACCATGATGATGATGCAGCCCACGATCAGAACGGGGGTAAACAGCGGCGTGGAACGATCCATGGCGTCTCTCCTGACAAGCTGCGAAACTTTCAGGGAAATTTGCCAGCCGGTCAAATCAGGAATTTTGCGCGCATCATTAAGAGATTTTGATGTGATAGTGACCGAGGCGCGCAAGAAGTCTGGTGTGAACCGACCTCCAACCCTCGTGCCTAATAGTTGCGTTGGTCAAGCAAGGCCAAAACTATGTTTTGATCATGCTCATCTTTGCCTAAAAAATGCTCGTGGTCCCAATTCCCCCCCCTTCTCAGCCTCGTTCGCACAATCCAAAACAAAGCGGGCAAAGGCTTGCATCTCCTTGGCGCTTCTAAAGCACAGTGAAACGCCGACGAGTTCTGGAGCAACTTCTTGAATGTCACCGCGTGAGCAACCGTAAATCCTGAAATCTGGAGTTGTCATAAGTCTTCCTCGAAAAATCTGTTTTGCTAGGTTCCTGTGAAGCAGTAACGATACAAAACCTGAAACCCTTAAAGAGCTGCAACACAAAGTAGCCACACAACCTTGCCGGTTCCACACGCAATCGGAAAGACCCGCTCTCCGCTTCCCATCCCCCGCGCCCCGCGCTATCCCTGTCCCATGACCCATTTGAGCACGCTGTACCGGCAGAAGATCGACGCAGGCGAATTGAAGCCCGATCCGGCCCAGGAAGCCGTCCTGCCCCATTTCGACCGCATCGCCGAAGGGCTGACGGCACCGCCGGTGAAACGCGGGTTCTTCCGGCGGGCGGAGTTTGAACAGGTCCAGGGGCTCTACCTCTGGGGCGGGGTCGGGCGCGGCAAGTCGATGCTGATGGACCTGTTTGTCGACAGCCTCGAAGACATCCCTTCGCGCCGGGTGCATTTCCACGCCTTCATGCAGGAAATCCATGCGCATATGCACGAGGCGCGCCAGAACGGGGTCGAGGATGCGCTGGCCCCGGCGGCCAAGGCGGTTGCCGATTCCGTACGGCTCCTGGCCTTTGACGAAATGCAGATCACCGACATCACCGACGCGATGATCGTCGGGCGGCTGTTCGAGGCGCTGTTTGCAGCCGGGGTCACCGTGATCACCACCTCCAACCGGGTGCCGGACGACCTCTATAAAAACGGGCTGAACCGGCAGCTGTTCCTGCCCTTCATCGACCTGATCAAGGCGCAGATGGATGTGCATGAAATGGTGAGCCCTATCGACTACCGCCAGCACCGGCTGACCGGCGCGCAGGTCTATTTTGCGCCGGTGGACGGCGCGGCCCGGGCCCAGATCCGGGCGATCTGGACGGATCTCTCCGGCGGCCCGGCGCAGCCGCTGAGGCTGGAGGTGAAGGGGCGCGAAGTGACCCTGCCCGCCTTCCGCAACGGCGTGGCGCGGGCCAGTTTTTATGATTTGTGCGGCAAGATGCTGGGGCCAGGGGATTACCTGGCCATCGCGGAGGAGGTCAAGGTGCTGGTGCTGGAAGACATCCCGCGGCTTTCGCGCAACAACTTCAACGAGGCCAGACGGTTCGTGACCCTGATCGACGCTTTGTACGAGGCCAGGGTGCGGCTGATCTGCTCGGCGGCGGCGCAGCCCGAAATGCTCTATGTCGAGGGCGAGGGCACGTTTGAGTTCGAACGCACCGCCTCGCGCCTGCGTGAAATGCAGGACAAGGACTGGGGAACCGCCGCCCTATGATTGTCCGCGATACGCCCAGCCGCTGGGAGATTTTTCTGATCCTGAACGGGTCGGTGGTGCCGCGCATCCTGCCCAATATCATCGGCGCTGCGCTTTGGGCGCTGCTGGTGCTGGTGCTGGACCGCTATGTTCTTGCAATGCCGCAGATCTCGATCGGCGCGATGGGCGTCTTCGGCCTGTCGCTGTCGCTGTTCCTCAGCTTCCGCAACAATGCTGCCTATGACCGCTGGTGGGAGGCGCGCAAGATCTGGGGCCGCATGGTCTCGGACGTGCGCAGCCTGGCGCAGGAACTGCGGATCTTTGCCGGCAAAGGCCCGGACGAAGACTATATCCTCACCCGTATCCTCGCCTTTCACCACCTGCACCGCGCCCAGCTGCGCGGGGATGAGGTGGCGGACACCATCCGCCGCTGGGTCGGCGGCGAAGACGCAGATCAGCTGATGAAGACGGAAAACAGCCCCAACGCCGCCCTGCGCGACATCGCCACCCGCCTGCGCCAGATGGCCGAGGCGGGCCGCATCGACGGGTTCGGCCAGCGCGCCCTGGCTGACCGTCTGGCCGCCTTCCCAACCGCGCAGGCCGGCAACGAGCGGCTGCTCAGCACACCCCTGCCCTTTGTCTATTCGCTGCTGGTCTGGCGCACGACCTATCTTTATTGCCTGCTGCTGCCCTTTGCCCTTTTGGACAGTGCGGGCTGGTTCGAACCGCTGGTGGCGGCGGTGGTGGCCTATGTCTTCTTCGGCCTGGCCGAAGTCACCCATGAATTGGAACACCCGTTCCGCAAACAGGCCAATTCGGTGCCGCTCAGCGCCATGTGCCGGGTGATGGAAATCTCGGTCTGCAACGCCCTGGGCCGCGATGTGCCGCCCAAACTGGAACCCGTGGACCACGTTCTGGACTAGGGCCAGGCGGCATAAGGGGGCGCTGCCCCCTCGGCCTTGCGGCCTCACCCCCGGAGTATTTAAAACCAGAAAGAAGCAGCGCGCCGCGACAGCGGCGCCAGGCCCAACGGGATGAGATCTCCAGATCGAAGCCGGGCGGGTGAGCCTCCCCCGCCGCGGCTGCAAGCCTCAGCCGTTTTCGCGCAGGATGTGACCGGCCAGGTACAGAGAACCGCAGATCAGCACCCGGGCTTGCGGGTCCTTGGCGAGGATCGCCTCCAGGGCAGCCTGGGTGTTTTCGGCGGTTGCTGCCGCGACACCCACGGCTTTGGCGGCGGCCTCGGTGTCTTCGGCGCTCAGCGTGTTGATCTCATCCGGGATCGAAATGGCGGTGAGGCTTGAGACATGCGGTGCCAGCGGCGCCATGTAACCGCTCACGTCCTTGGTGTTCAGCATACCGCAGATCAAATGCGTCGGGCGCTCCGGCAGCTTTGCCAGCACATCCGCCAGTGCAATGCCCGCCGCCGCGTTGTGGCCACCGTCCAGCCACAGCTCTGCCTCCGGTGCGGTCTCAATCAGCGGGCCGGTTTTCAGCTTTTGCATCCGGGCCGGCCATTCGGCACCTGTCATCGCCGCCTCGCAGGCGGCCTCATCGGCGCCCAGATGGCGCAGGGCGGCGAGCGCAGCACCGGCGTTCTGGATCTGATGCGCGCCCAGCAATGCGGGCAGCGGCAGATCCAGCAGGCCGGTTTCGTCCTGGAACACCAGCCGACCGCGTTCCTCGGAAACATGCCAGTGCTGGCCATAGGCAATCACTGGCGCGCCAAGACGGGCGGCGGTGGCCTCGATCACTTCCATCGCTTCGTCGGGCTGCGGGCCGACCACAACCGGCACGCCGCGCTTGATGATGCCGGCCTTTTCAGCCGCGATCTTGGCCAGCGTGTCGCCCAGAAACTGCTCGTGGTCGATCGACACCGGGGTGATCACCGACAGTTCCGGCGTGATCACATTGGTCGCATCCAGACGCCCGCCCAGACCGACTTCCAGCAGCGTGTAATCTGCAGGCGTGCGGGCAAAGGCCAGCAGGCCGGCCACCGTGGTGATCTCGAAATAGGTGATGTCGATGCCGCCATTCTTGGCGTAGCACTCGTCCAGCACCTCCGTCAGATGCGGCTCCGAGATCAGTTCCCCCGCCAGCCGGATCCGCTCATGAAAGCGGGCCAGATGCGGCGAGGTATAGGCGTGCACGGACTTGCCCATGCCCTCAAGGCCCGCACGGATCATCGCCTGGGTCGAGCCCTTGCCATTGGTGCCTGCCAGGTGGATCACCGGCGGCAGCTTGTCCTGCGGGTTGTCCAGCGCCGCCAGCAGCCGCCAGACCCGATCCAGCGTCAGGTCGATGATCTTGGGGTGCAGCGCCATCATGCGGGCGAGGATCGCGTCGGAGGTCTGGGTCATCAGCCTGGTCCTGTCAGATAGGATAGTCATAGGTGGCAAAGAACAGCGCCCGCCCTGGGAAGGACGGGCGCTGACCGGCCTTGCGGCCATGCGTTTTTAAACCGGATTACTCTGCGGCTTCTTCACTAGGAACGCCATCGGCCGGCGCATTTGCGGCCTTGGCGGCCTCTTCCTCTTCCGGCGAGGGCAGATCGCCCACCACCTGCGGCGGCAGATCCATCAGCATCCGGATAATGGTGATCAGCTCACCGCGCATTTCGGTGCGCGGGGTCACCCGGTCCAGCATACCGTGGTCCAGAAGATACTCGGCGCGCTGGAAGCCCTCGGGCAGCTTCTCGCGGATGGTCTGCTCAATCACCCGCGGGCCGGCAAAGCAAATGAGCGCGTTGGGCTCGGAAATATGCACGTCGCCCAGCATCGCATAAGACGCGGTCACCCCGCCGGTGGTCGGATGGGTCAAAACCACGATATAGGGCAGACCCGCCTCTTTCAGCATCTGCACCGCCACGGTGGTGCGCGGCATCTGCATCAGCGACAGGATGCCTTCCTGCATCCGGGCGCCGCCGGCCGCCGAGAACAGCACCAGCGGGCGGCCCAGCTTCACCGCTTCTTCTGCCGCGGCAATGATGGCATTGCCCACATACATGCCCATCGAGCCGCCCATGTAGGAGAAGTCCTGCGCGGCAGCGATAATGGGCGTGCGGCCGATCTCGCCCGCGGCCACCAGCATCGCGTCTTTCTCGCCGGTCTTCTTCTGCGCCGCCTTTATCCGGTCGGGGTACTTCTTTTGGTCCTTGAACTTCAGCGGATCGGCCAGCGGCTCCGGCACCGCGACCTCTGTGAACACACCGCCGTCGAACAGCGCGGTGAACCGGTCGCGCGGGGTGATATGCATATGGTGGCCGCAGCTGGTGCAGACGTTCTGATTGTCGCTCAGCTCGCGGTGAAACAGCATGGTGCCGCATTCATCGCATTTCTGCCAAAGGTTCTCGGGCACTTCGCGGCGCGAAAAGATCGAGTTGATCTTGGGCCGGACGTAGTTGGTGATCCAGTTCATATTGCTTGCCTCTCCGGGGGCGCGGTTTGCCCCCCAAATAAGACGCCTTGGCCGCAATTGCAATCAGCGGCGTATGGCAAGCCGCGCTGTCAGCCAGCTGACAAGCATCAGCGCAAAATCCACGGCCATCCACGGCCGCAGCGCCTGCACGTCCGCCATCTCGAACGGGATCAGATACAGCGCCAGCCCGTTTAGGCTGGTCGGCGAGGCAAACAGCAACAGCGCGGTTACGTTGTTGAAGAAATGCACCGCTATCGCCGGCCCCAGGGTACCGGCCCGCGCCGTCAGATCCGCCATCAGCACCCCGAACAATCCGGCCCAGATAGTGATCAGCAGCGCGTTCTCCCCCGCCTCTGCGGGCAGGTAGTGCCCCAGCGCAAACAGCGCCGACGGCCCCAGCAGCCAGATCAGCGGGCTGCTGAACCGCGCCGCCAGTGCCTGCTGGATATAGCCGCGGAACAGGATCTCCTCGGATCCGGTCTGCACCAGCACCGCAGCAACAGACAAAGGCAGGATGCCCAGCCAGGTCCAGACCGGCAGGTTCGGCGTCATTGGCGGCCCCATGCTGTAGGGCGGCAGCAGCATGATCAGCACGCTCAGCCCCATCAGATACAGGCTCACCCTGGCGAACTGCCAGATCAGCGGTTTCAGATGCCCGGTGACGGTGGCAAAGCCGCGCTGGTGAAACAGCCGCGCCGCCATGGCCACGCCCAGCGACAGAAATGCAAAGCTGCCCAGCAGCACCAGCATAGCACCAGGAGTGCTGCCGTCGGCCAGCCCTTGCAGCCAGGCGCCGGGGAACAGGCCTGCCACCGTCACCTGCAACGCCGCGGTCATCGCAAAGCTGACCGCCGCCACCAGTACCAGCCCCAAAAGCAGCCGCCACAGCGCGGGCTGCAGCCGGGCAAAGCGTACCAAGGTCTCATGCGCCCTGTAACTGTGCCCGTCGCTGTACCCGTCTCTGCGCCTGTGCTGCATGTGTCCTCCGGCTGGAATGGCGGCAAATTGCGCCAACGTTATGCATTGCTGCAACGCCATGGCAAGGCAGACAGCCCGGCGCGCGGTTCACACTTGCCGCGCAGAAGCCCTGCCCGTAATAGAATTGTCAAAAAACAAGACCGGCAGGGACAGCAGTGACCATAATAAGCAACGGGAAACCCGTGCCTTTTCCGTCCGCAGGCGGAAAGACGCCAAGACTGCGCAGGGTTGCGGCCGCAGCCGCGCTGGCCGGCCTGGCACTGGCAGGATGCAGCCCCGCTCCCACCAGCCTGTCCTTTGCCGCCCGCAGCACCAGCCAGACGCCGCGCCTCAGCGGCCAGGTCATGTCCTTTGCCGGCGGCGGGGTGCTGCTGGCCGCCCCGGAAACCTATTGCTTTGACCGGCGCAGCAGCACGGCGGATGACAGCGGCGGCTTTGCCTTGATTGCCCATTGCAGCCGGCTGGACCGGAACCGCTGGTTCGGCTCCCGCAATGCGGCCGTGCTGACCGCCTCGATCGGTCCGGCGCAACAGGACGCCGCGGCCCCGCAAGCGGCTGATATCCTGGCCATGTTCCCCGGTGCCACGCTGCTGGAAACCCGCGAGGACCAGCTGCTGCCGCTGGTCCGGCTGGAGCTCCCCGAAGCCGTCGCCGAGGGTGCCAGCCCGGTTCACTGGCGCGGCGCCTTTGTGCTCGACCAGCATCTGGTCGCCCTGGCGCTTTACGCTCCGGAGGGCAGCCGTGCCCTGGGCCGTCAAGGGGCGGCGCTTCTGAACGAAGTGACCCACCGCTCGCTGGAAGCCTCCACCCTGCCGGATCTTGAGGAAGCCGGCGCGGTGCTGCCCAAAGGCCTCCGCCAGTCCCTGCGTCCCCTGGCGCGGCCCGTAACAGCTGCAACCGGTGCCCCGGAAACCGGCAGGACGCCAGCGCCGCGCAAAAAACGCGGGCTTAGCCAGCGGATTGCCGGTTTATTTCAATAGCCGCCAGAGGTTACACTGGCGCCAGCGCCCGCCGCATTGTCGCGCGGGCCGGACCCCGCAACACGGCACAACAGGCAAGAGAGAGCACGATGGGCAGGATCATGGACCGGCTTATGCACCTGCGCAGCCTGCGCCGCTGGCGCGCAGCCGCAGAAGACTCGGCCCGCGCGCCGCTGTCTGAACTGCGCCGCCAGCGCAACCAGGCCCGCCAGCTGCGCACCCATCTGGACCGGCTGATCCACACCGCCGATGGCCGCCTGGCGCTGCCGCAGATCGGCTCCTCCTTCTTTCCCCGCCCGCATGGCACCGACTGGTCCTGGCGCCCGGAGCTATGGCGCGGGCCGCTGCCCGAATGCGGGCTGTCCTCCGTCCCCGCCAAGGCCCGGCTCGGCGACGAGGTGCAGCTGTTTCACGATTGCGCCTTCTCCGAACTGACCCTGCGCCAGCTACGCAACACCCGCGAAGAGGACCTTGCTCCCTTCGGCCTGCGCATGGATGTGTTTCAGTTCGACGGCTCGTTCCTGTCGCTGGTGATCGACCTGCCGCCCGCCGCTGCCAATGGCATGACCCGGCAGCATCTGCTGCGGATCGACAGTATTATCGAATCCGAAAAACCGATCGAGATCTTCGCCCGGCTCAACATCCAGCACGGCCCCAATACCGAACAGATCGTGCGCGAGCTGCCGCAGCAGGAAAAAAACATCGTGGTGGAGTTCGACCTGGCCTATTCCAAGCTGAACGAGAAGCGGATCGAAAAGATCTGGCTTGATCTGATATTTGAAGCGCCGGATATGAACCAGGTGATCCTGCGCGATCTGACCTTCTCGCGCCACCGCCGCGCGGCGATCTGAGGAACCCTGAGCCATGAGCGACCTGTCACTGACCAAAATCCGCTTCCGCAACGGCATCTGGGAGGGCCGGATCAGCAACGCCCCCGCCAGTGGAGCGCGGCCCGAAATTTCCGTGATGTTTCAGGATCAGCCGGTGGCCGATGCAAAACTGGAGGAAGGCCAGGCCGGCGGCGAATGGCTGGTGTCAGTCCCCGTCCCGGCCGAGGCGCTGGCTGACGGGGTGCAGACCTTCGTGATTTTCGATGCTGCCGACAGCACCCGGCTGGGTGATTTCACCCTGATTGCGGGGGAGGCCGTGGCAGACGATCTGCGCGCAGAAGTGGAGCTGCTGCGCGCAGAACTCGACATGCTGAAGCGTGCTTTCCGCCGCCACTGCCTGGAAACCACCTGAGCGGCGGTTACTCCAACGTTTGGAAATGCTCCGCCAGCACCTGCATCAGCTTGGCATGCGGGATCGGGCCATAGCTGCAACGCGCCACCCCGGTTTGCCGGGCTGTCTCAAGCGTGATGCCGCGCATCATCGTGTTGACCGGCAGACAGCAGCCCTCGCAGACTTGTGCAATCAGATCCGGATCGGTCAAGCCCGGGATGAAATACCCATTGCCGCCGGCCTCGGCATAAGCCGCGCCGCGCTCCAGCGCCTCCGCCATCAGGCCCGCGTGTTTCGACGCATCTTTTTCCTTCAGAAACAAATCTGTGCGCGCATTAACGAAGATATCCGCATTGGCCGCCCGCACCGCGGCAACCCTCTGGGCCTGCTCTTCAATGCTGTAGAACTCCGCCGTCCCAACCACTTGGTCCTCAAAGTTCAGCCCCACGGCACCGGTTTCGGCCAGCCGTTTCACATTGGCGGTCAGCTGCTCCGGTTCGCGGGCATAGCCGCCCTCGAAATCAATCGTTACCGGCAGCTCCGTCGCCGCAACGATGCGCTCTGCATTGCCCAGAACAAACTCCAGCGGGATCTGTTCGCCGTCCGGAAATCCCTGCGCCGCCGCCACCGGATAGCTGCCGGTTGCCAATGCTGCAGCGCCCGCCCTGGCAATCGCCTTGGCACTGCCTGCATCCCAGATGTTGTACAAAACCACCGGGTTGCCTGGCTGGTGCAGCGCCGCAAAGGCGCGTGCGCGGTCGGAATATGTCATGCAGAAATCCTCTGTTTGTAGCTTGTCTCAATCTCGATCAGCCGCTGCTTGCGCCACAAACCGCCGCCATAGCCGGTCAGCGATCCATCGGCAGCAAGCACCCTGTGGCAAGGCACCACCAGCGCCAGCTGGTTGGAACCATTGGCCCGCGCCACCGCGCGAGTGGCCGAATCCCGGCCCAGCTCGCGCGCGATCTGCGAATAACTGCGGGTTTCGCCCGCCGGAATGGTCAGCAGATAGCGCCAGACCTCGCGTTCGAATCCGGTGCCATGCAGGGCCAGCGGGGTTTGGAAATCCGCCCCCTCGCCCGCAAAGAACCGCTGCAGCTCATCGGCGATCTGTTGCGTCGGCGCCGGCCGCCCAAAGCCGAGCCCCCCTGGCTGCGCCTTTTGCAGCTTGGCCACTTCGCGCGGCAATGCCTTGCGGTCGGCAAACTCCAGCAGATGCAGCTGGTGTCGGCAGCTGATTGCAATCATCGCGCCCAGCGGCGTATCGATCCAGTCGGCCAGCAGCAGCGCGTCCTTGCGGAATGCCCCGGGCGCAATCCCCACCAGTTTTGCAAAGGCCGCGCGAAAGGCGCTGGCGCTCTCAAAACCCGCATCGATCTGCGCAGCAATCACCGGCTCGCCGGCCTTCAGCGCGGTGAACCCCTCGCGCAGGCGGCGCTGCCGGGCCATTTCCAGAAAGGTCATGCCGAAATGCCGCTTGAAGGCCCGCCGCACGGTGGACGCATCCAGCCCCATCCGCGCAAGGTCCCCCTCGCCCCAGCGGTACGCCGGGCGTTCCTCCAGCTTGGTCAGCAGATCCTGAACAACTGGATCACCCCCTGCAGCCGCCGCCAGCGGTTTGCAGCGTTTGCAGGCGCGGAACCCCGCTTCGATACATTGGCCGGGGCTGGCAAAGAACTGGCAATTCTCGAACTTCGGATTGCGCGCCGCGCAGGTTAGCCGGCAGAAAATACCGGTCGAGGTCACGCCGACATAGGCGCGCCCCTCATAGGCGTCATCACGGGTGATCAGCGCTTGGTACAGCGTCTGGGAATCAGGCAGGTCAAACATCATGGGGCAAGCATAGACCAGCATTACCCGCCAATGCGCCGAAGATCGGGCGTTGATGTTCACTTTGGCGACAGGACAGGGAAAAGCCGGGCAGAGCCCGTCCGCGGGCGGGCGGCGGAACTTTTGAGAAAGGCAGTTTATCCCGCCAAACCCTCCAACGCAGCGTATGAAGCCCGACCTCCCCGAAGAGCCCGCCCGTTGGGGCGGACGGGCTCTGCCCGGCGGCGCTGCGCGCTTTGATTCCGGGCGGGGTGTTGCGCGGCCGCCGTACGTTGCCTTCACGCGATCCTCACGCTCCCATGCCAGACTGCCTGCTGATCGAGATCACCCGCCATGGCCCCGCGCATGGGCCATGATACAAGGCGCAGGCATCTGTGAGGCTGCCTGCGTACCCCCCGGAGACCGGCCCCGATAAAAAGGGGGTCGTTCAGGAATTCCTGACCGAGCAGGCCCCGCGGGGTCTGTCCATTCTCTAAACGGCGGCGCCGCCACCCCTAATTAACGGCCCCCGGTAAGACGAAGAATTCAGAATCCGCCGCTATTTCCAGGTGGCACTGCAGACATGAAAAAGGCCGCCCTCCCGGACGGCCCCTTTTGTGCTGCTTGCAGGCCGGGTCTTACTTCGGTCCCAATGCCACCATCCCCTTCAGGATGTCGATGGCATAGGCCAGCTGGTAATCCTCTTCGCGCAGTTCGGCGGCTTTCTCGGCCTTTTCGCGCTCCTCCTCGATCTGGCGGATTTCATCCTCGGACAGGCTGTCGTTGTTCAGGCTGCCGCGCAGGTCCGCCTCCGAGCGGGAGCGGCGGGCAGGCGAGTCGCTCTCCTCCTCGGCTGCGGCCCTGCGGCGGGGTTGCGCCACCACGATGTCAGGAGAGACGCCCAACGCCTGGATCGACCGGCCCGACGGCGTGTAATAGCGCGCGGTGGTCAGACGCATGGCGCCGTCGCCTTTCAGCGGCATCACAGTCTGCACCGACCCTTTGCCAAAAGACTTAGTGCCGATCACGATGGCGCGGCGGTGATCCTGCAGCGCACCGGCCACAATTTCCGAGGCCGAGGCCGAGCCGCCGTTGATCAGCACCACAATCGGTTTGCCATCAGCCAGGTCGCCCGGGGTTGCGTTGAACCGCTCGCCATCCTCGGGGTCGCGGCCGCGGGTCGAGACGATCTCACCCGATTCCAGGAAGCTGTCCGCCACCCTGATTGCCTGGGTCAGCAGCCCGCCCGGGTTGTTGCGCAGGTCCAGCACGATGCCGTTGACGTTGTCGATGCCGCCGGCGTCCTCAATCTGCTTTTTCAGATTTTCCTCAAGGTTCGGCGTGGTTTGATCGTTAAAGGTGGTGATCCGCATCACCACGGTATCGCCCTCGGTGCGGGCGCGCACCGCGGTCAGTTTGATGGTGTCGCGGATGATCGACACATCAAACGGCTCGCTCTCGCCTTCGCGCACCACGGTGATCACGATTTCAGACCCCACCGGCCCGCGCATCAGGGTGACCGCATCATCCAGCGACAGGCCCAGCACGCTTTCGCCGTCCACATGGGTGATGAAATCGCCGGCTTCCATCCCGGCCTCATCCGCCGGGGTGCCGTCGATCGGCGAGACCACTTTGACAAAGCCCTCTTCCTGGGTGACTTCGATCCCCAGGCCGCCGAATTCGCCGCGGGTCTGCACCCGCATGCTGGCCGCGTCATCCGGCGACAGATAGCTCGAGTGCGGATCCAGCGAGGTCAGCATGCCGCCGATCGCCGCCTCGATCAGCTCTTTCTCATCGACTTCCTCGACATATTGCGCGCGGATACGCTCGAAGATGTCGCCGAACAGGTCCAGCTGCTCATAAACATTGGCCTCGCGCGCGCCTTCCTGCGCCAGCAAGGGGCCCGCCACATAGGTTGTTGCCACGATCCCTGCCAGCGTGCCGCCAATGGCGGCCATCGCAAATTTTTTCATCAAGCCTTCATCCACCTTTTCCAGTGCGGAACCATGTTTCCGGGTCCACCGGGCTGTTGTCCATTCTCACTTCTATATAGAGCGTTTCTGTCCGGTCAGTTCCACCCCCTTCACCGCTTAGTGACAGAATTGCATCCGGCTTGGGGTTTTCTCCGCTCATCAGGCCGACCGGGGTGCCCTCGGGAATCACTTGGCCCGCCTCGCCAAAAACCTCGGCCAGGCCGGAGAGCACAAACAGCGTGTCCGCCTGCGGTTCCAGAATCACCACATTGCCCAGATCCAAGAGCGGCCCGCGGTAGCGGATTGTGGCGGCGGCCGGCGCGGTGACCAGGGCACGCGGACGGGCAGCAATCAACAGACCGGGGCGGGCAATGCCTGCTGCATCCCGTTCGCCATATCCACGCAACATCAGCCCTTCGACCGGCAGCGCCAAGGTGCCGCGCAGGTCTGTGATGTCGGCGCTGGTCTTTGCGATGTCGCCGTCGGCAATCTCGGCCAGCCCGTCGGCAAATCCCGACAGGGTTTCCGTCGAGGAAATCAGGATCGCGGTGCGCACCGGATCGGCGGTAAAGCGGCGCGGCAGGGTGGTGCGGTCGGCAATCGCGGTCGACAACTGCACCCGCGCGGACTGCACCCCCGCCAGCCCCTCTTCCAGCGTTCTGGCCGCGTTCTGCTGCAGCAGCCGCAGGCCTTGCACCTCATCCAGATCCGCCTTCAGCGACTGAGCCCTGGAGTGCAGGGCCGGGGTCACCTCGGCCAGCATCATCGCGGACCGTGCCGCGCCCAATGGCCCGGAGGGATGCACCATCAGCACCGGCGGCGGCGAGGTTTCAATAGTCTGGATAATCCCCAGCAGCCCCGAGACCTCCTCTTGCCGGGCGGCCAATTGCGCACTCAGCTGCGCCTCGCGGCGTGCCACCCGGCGCAACCCGTCGCGCATCGCCGCCAGCCCGGCCTCGAACGCCTGCACGGTTGCGGTCAGTGCCCTCACCCGGTCGCGGGAGCTGCCGGCCTCCTGCAATTGCACCGATGCCCCCTCCAGCTGCGCCGCGGCCTCGCGCGCGGCCCCTGCCGGATCCGCTGCCGCCTGCAGCGGCGCGGCCAGCAGCGCCAGCAGAAAAAGGCCCGCGCGCAGCGTCATGACAGCAGGCTTTCCCCGGTCATCTCTGCCGGTTTTTCCAGCCCCATCAGCTCAAGAAGGGTCGGCGCCAGATCTGCCAGCCGGCCATCGCGCAAACGCGCGCCCTCCGGCCCGCCGACCAGCGCCACCGGCACCAGATTCAGCGTATGCGCAGTATGGGCGCCGCCGGTTTCCGGGTCCACCATCACCTCGCAATTGCCGTGATCGGCGGTGACGATCATCGCACCGCCCGCCTTCTGCAGCGCCGCGACTACCTCTGCCAGACCGCGGTCCACCGCCTCGCAGGCCAGCATCGCCGCTTTCAGATCGCCGGTATGGCCGACCATGTCCGGGTTGGCGTAATTGGTGACAATAAGGTCATAGCCTGCTTCAATCGCCTCAACGAATTTCGCTGTCACTTCCGGCGCGGACATCTCCGGCTGCAGGTCATACGTCGCCACATTCGGCGACTTCGGCATGAACCGGGCTTCGCCTTCTTCCGGATCTTCCTTGCCGCCATTCAGGAAAAACGTCACATGCGGGTACTTCTCGGTCTCCGCCAGCCGAAACTGGCTTTTGCCCTGCTTCGCCACCCATGCGCCCAGCGTGTTCACAATTGCCGCCTTGGGATAACACGTAGTCATGTAATCGCTATGGCTGTCGGAATACTCCACCATGCCCAGCAATGCGGCCAGGTCCGGGCGGGTGCCGGTGTCGAATTCGGCAAAGCGAGGTTCACCGATGGCGCGCAGGATTTCCCGTGCCCGGTCGGCGCGGAAATTAAGGCAGAAGAACCCGTCCCCATCCTTCACACCGCCATAGCCCGACAGCACAGTGGCTGCGATGAATTCATCAGTTTCCGACTGGTTATAGGCATGATCCACCGCGCCGTGGGCATTCATCCCCGGCCGCCCCTTGGCGTGGATCATCGCGTCATAGGCCTCGCTTACCCGGCCCCAGCGGTTGTCGCGGTCCATAGCAAAATATCGCCCGGTCACAGTGGCAATCCGCGCGCCTTCGGGCAGTTTTTCCTCTAGCCGGCGGAAGTGGCGGAACGCCGATTTCGGCGCCACGTCGCGCCCGTCGGTGATGGCATGCAACCAGACCGGCACGCCTGCATCCGTCACCGCCTTCACTGCCGCCAGGATGTGGCTGATATGCCCATGCACCCCGCCGTCTGAGACCAGCCCCATCAAATGCGCCGCGCCGCCGGTTTCCTTCAGCCGCGCGATAAAGGCTTGCAGGGCCTCGTTTTCAAAGAACGAGCCGTCCTCGATCGCCAGGTCGATCTGGCCCAGGTCCATCGCCACCACCCGGCCCGCTCCGATATTGGTGTGGCCGACCTCGGAGTTGCCCATCTGCCCAGTCGGCAGACCGACATCCGGCCCATGGGTGATCAGCCGGGCGGCCGGCCCCCTGGCCAGGATTGCATCGAAGGTTGGAGTGTTCGCCAGATACGGCGCGTTTGCCTTGCCCGGCTCGCCACTGCCCCAGCCGTCAAGAATGCACAGGACAACGGGTTTCGGTGCGGTCATGAGTCGGCTCCGGGGCTGGGCAAGGTTGGCAATGTTCGCAAGCCTTCTAACGCCTTGCCGCGCCGGGGTGAACCGGCATTCCTGCCACAGTTGGCGTTATCAGCGCGCGGGTCCGGTGCATTGCCTGCCAA
The DNA here is from genome assembly GCF_000473165.1 of Leisingera aquimarina DSM 24565. Classification (GTDB taxonomy): domain Bacteria; phylum Pseudomonadota; class Alphaproteobacteria; order Rhodobacterales; family Rhodobacteraceae; genus Leisingera; species Leisingera aquimarina. The sequence goes on from NZ_KI421504.1 coordinate 450,836, forward strand.
TCCGCTTCTTCTTTGTCAAAATACTCATTCCCCAGCCAGGGCCGCCGTGCAGCTGCCAGAGTTCTGCGGAACCAGGACAGGCACCCGGCGCGTCAGGTCGCTGTTCAGCATTCCCGCCGAGAAGTACCTGCCCAACACGCCCGGCTGCAGGAGATCGGCATTGCCATTCAGGAAGGCGTCCGTGTCCTGATAGCCGCCCGCCGCCATCCGCTCCGCTGTCAGGTTCAGGAACGCGAGCGTCACCGCGACGTTGAATTCCTCCGGCACCCCGGCGGCCTCTGTCAACTGGCGCAACCCGCGGGCGTAGATGGCCATGCCCTCGAACACCTCATGGCGCGAGAGGATTTCATAGGCCACTCCCAGATGGGCCCGGTGGCTGAAGCCCTGCGGCTGCAGGGTGCCCGCGGCCAGTTCCGCTGCCATCACGGCATAATCGGTGCCTACGCTCATTGCGGGTCCTCCATCAGGCGGTAGCTGTCGGCGGCGGTCAGGTCCAGCCCGTAAACCGCGCGCAGCGTTTCGATTTTGCCAAGGCTTTCATCCGAGAACGGCGCCTTGCCCTCAAAGCGTGCAACGCCATGCCTTCGACCGGTTCGTCCACCGAAATATCCAGATATCTCCGCCAGCGCCTTCATAGTGTTCAATAGCCGCGTCTCCAAACGCAGCCCGGTTTGCACCCGTGTTGCTGTTTTCATCACGCTCTCCTTTCGGGAGGTGATATAGAGGGCATTGGTAGCAAGATACCTGGATTTACCCCTTAAGTTCCCCGCCCCTTCATCTTTGCCCAAATACTCAATTCCCTGACTGGTCCTCTGCACCGCCGTCCGGGTTTTGCGGTGTCAATAGATGCCGGATCAGCGCCACAGGATGCACGTGCAAGGGCCTTGCTGCACAAATCGGTTGAGGGTCGAACTCCCCCTTTTCCCGGACGAATTTACCCAACCCAACATCAAAACCCTCCCGGCTTACCAGCAGACCGAGCGGGCGCGTCACATCCCGGCCCGTCTTGGCCGCCACCTTCGTGCAAACCGCCGCGGCCCTAGCTTGGCGTGACCGGGCAGCACCTGCCCTCTCATCGATACAGCGTATCGGCTGCCGGGTAATAAATCATCCTGATGCCGCTCCCGCCTTCCAGAAGAGGGATGGCAAAGCTGTGCCGCAGAGTGCGGGGCAGGACCTTCTTCTTGATCCGGGCAAAGCCGCAGGCCGCTCCGAACGACTGGTTGAATTGCCGTGCCGGGATCGGACCGGCTGCGCCCCGGAAACGACCATCCGGCCGGGCGCGCTTCGCGGCAATAGCCGCGCAGCAGATCCAGCAAGCTCGGCGGCAGCATCAAGTGGCGATCCTGTCGGCCCTTGCCCCGGTCAACCCGGATCAGCATGCGGCCGCTGCCGGTATCACCCGCCTTCAGATGCGTGACCTCGCGCAGCGCCCGCAGATACACCGTCTGCGGCTTTGCAGCCTCTTGATCCGCATATCTTCGAGAAATCGCCGGCGTAGCGCCGGAACATGTTGATCTGACATCGAAACCTCCTGTCAACAGATTGAGAAGGCCCCAATCGTTAGACAGGTTTGTCAGTTCGCAAAATTCACGCCGCTCACATCAGCGCGCAACACCCGCCGCAAGCGCCAATACCGCGAGTACGGGCTCGTCCAAGGGTTGAGAGCAGCCCCCTTATCCCGCCTTCGTCAGCGACAGGAAGACATCCTCCAGATCGGCCTCTTCGGTCTTCACATCGCGGATGCTGATGCCTGCGGAATGGACCGCGGCCAGCACGTCCTCGGCGCTGATCAGGCGGCTGCGGTAGCGCAGCACCACGGCGCCGTCTTCGCGCAAGCTGGCCTCGATACCCTCGCCCTGCGGCAGTACCGTGGCGGGCACCGCCGGATGCACCACCATGGTCTTGGCGTCGAGCCGGCCCAAAAGGCTGGGCTTGCTGTCCCGCGCCACCACCTCGCCCTGATTGATGATGGCGATCTCGTCGCACATTTCCTCGGCCTCTTCCAGGTAATGGGTGGTGAGGATGATGGTCATGCCTTGCGCGTTCAGTTTACGGATGTTCTGCCACAGCATCTGGCGCAGCTCGATATCGACGCCTGCGGTGGGCTCGTCAAGCACCAGCACCGAGGGGCGGTGGACCAGCGCCTTGCCCAAGAGCAGCCGCCGCCTCATACCACCAGAGAGCGTGCGGGCATAGGCCTCGGCCTTGTCAGTGAGCCCGATCATACGCAGGATCTCATCGCTGTGGCGTTCGTGCTTGGGCACGCCATAAAGACCCGCCTGCACCTCCAGCGCGCCGCGCGGGGTGAAGAAAGGATCGAGGTTCAGCTCCTGCGGCATGACGCCGATGGCGGCGCGACTCTGGCGCGGGTTTTCGTCCTGGTCAAAGCCCCAGATCGACACCTGTCCGCTCGTCTTGCGCACCAGTCCTGCCAAGATATTAATCATGGTGGATTTACCGGCGCCATTCGGCCCCAAGAGGCCAAAGACCGAGCCGCGCGGCACCGCTAGGTTGACGCCCTTCAGCGCGTGCTTTTCCGGCTGGCCTTTGTAGCCGCCGTAGATTTTTCGCAAAGCTTCGATACGGATTGCATCGCTTGTCATCGCCGCTCTTGCCCCCGGTTTTTCCTTGGCTCATAAAAGCGCCTAGCCGAAAAGTGAAAGGACTGCCAGCCATGAGCACCGAAGCGCCGGAAACCAGGATCGTGAACAGCCGCAAGGTGGCCTGCGACGGCAGCGAGGGCGCGCTGGGGCATCCGCGGGTCTATCTGCAGATCCCCGAAGCCGAGGGTTTCGTGGAATGCCCCTATTGCGACTGCAAGTATGTCTATGAGGATGCGGCCAAGGCGGCGGAGTGATCCAACGCAGCCAAGCCCAGGCCTGCAGCGGCTGGGAACCGGAAAATTCGAATTTTCCGGCCAAATTTCTCTGAAGAAATTTGCCAGCGCCCGGTATGGTCCCGCAGGGCCGAAGGAAACGGGTGGCGCGCATGGCACAGCTTCTGATCGTCTACCACTCGCGCACTGGCGGCAGCCGTCGGATGGCGGAGGCTGCAGCAGAGGCTGCACGCGGCGAGATTTCCACTGTTCTGAAGCGGGCCGAAGAGGCCGGGCCGGAGGATCTGCTGGCCGCGGATGGCTACATCTTCTGTGCGCCGGAGAACTTGGCGGCGCTGTCCGGCCAGATGAAGGAATTCTTTGACCGTTGCTATTATCCTGTACTGGGGCAGATTGCAGGGCGGCCTTATGCACAGATGGTCTGCGCCGGATCGGACGGGGAAAACGCAGCGCGCCAATGCGCACGGATTGCCACCGGTTGGCGTCTGAAAGAGGTGCAGACGCCGCTGATCCTCTGCACCCATGCGCAGACGCCGGAGGCCATTCTGGCGGAGAAGGTGATCCCGGAGGATCAGCTGGAGACCTGCCGCGAACTGGGGCTGGCGTTGGGCGCGGGGCTGGCGATGGGGGTGTTTTGAATATTTTCAGCTATCGCTAGCGCTTTGTCATGAACCTTGAGCGGCAATAGGCATCACAAGTTACTATTCACCGGCCGCGTAGATACCAAAGTCCACAGCAATTCCACGAACACCTAGCAGACCCATTGTTTCACGCGAGATGCAAAAACCTTCGTTTTCTTCACTGAGAAACACACCGCAGAACAGGTGAACATCTAACCGGCGGGAAAGGTCTTGCCAAATACCAAGACCGTCACCTGTGCCTTGAAGAATTTGAGAAACCTGCGCATCCAGATTTCCCGGTTCCATCCGGCTAGCTCTGATTACCCAGGCCCCGGTATCGGCCATCCGATAGCCTTGTTTGGGCAATGCAATCTTATCCCCCTTTCGTTCAGACCGGTCGCGTTCTTTACCTAGCAAAGCCGTAACTTCAGCTGGATCAAGGTCCTCACCCAGTATACGCGGTGCAGTTGCGCTCTTGCTAAGTCGAGCCATATCTCTCACCAAGTCATTGCAAGCGGTGTATCGGCCCCGGAAATTGACTGGTCCGCAGAATTTCTTGCAGGCAGGCATGCATAAGGCCATCAATTCAATCAATGGCGGATTAGGCGTTTCCCCTCACTGAGCACCGCAACTCCGCGTAGCCTGAAAAAATCCGGAATGGCCAAGGGTACTCTCTTTGCAGATAAGTCCCTTCCATGTGCTGCCTTACTTTCGGCGCATGGCCGCCTAGCATCACCGGACCTGCCGGCCGCGGCTTGAAGGTCCAGCAGCCTTCCATAATAACCCGCGTCATGCCTGCAAAGATATTTTCGATGGAGGCGCGGGAGAACGGCGGTGCCCGGCTCGCGCTCAGTTACAAGCACTCCGGCCGCAACGGCATCCAGCGCATTTCCTGTGATCTGCCGCCGACCGGTCTTCTGCAACTTGTGCTCTTTGCGGAAGCGCTCAGCCTGCGCAAGCGCTTCGGGACTCCGGTTGCATCGAATGTGTCAATCAATGGGCTAGAGATGTCCTACGACCCGGCGCGGCGGGATCTCCATGTCGAGCGGCAGGCTGGCTACTCCAGGCAGGCTGCTTGTTTGCCGGTTGCGGATTTTCACTTCGAGATAGCAGGCATGACCGACATCTGCATTGCCCGGGCCGAGGAGACCAAAAATGGACCGGCTCTGAAACGCCTGGTGGCCGAATGCGCGGCACCAACAGAGCTAGAAAGGTTGCTGGAGCAGGACGAGGCCGATCTGGCCATGCATCAGCTGCGGGAAATTGCTTTTCTGCTGCTGGTCCAGGAAGCCTCCGCCCGCGGGGCCGGGCTTGCCCGCAAGTTGCGCGGGAAGAAATCGCAAGACCAAGCCCGGAAGGCGGTCAGCGGCCTTGTGCTGGAGCTTGCCGCTGAACTCGTTCCAGTTTCTGCCTAAGCCCGAACAGGCGGGCGCAGAGCAAAACGGAATAAGGCTATGAAGACCGGCACGTTTCACCGAGAGACCGTCCGGATACGGCTGTGGGCCGGAACCCCGCTTGGGATTCCAGCTGTGTGAGAATGCGTCACCGCCCAGTTTACGGGGCGGCGATAGCTTGTCAGTCGTCGATCCGGCCGGGCAGTGCCAGGGCATCAGCTGACCGTAGTCGACCTCGCCGCGGGTGCGCTCGATTTCCTGAACCACCCAGTTCAGGTAGCTGCGCGGGTTGACCTTGTTTAGGCGCGCGCTTTCGATGAGCGAATAGTAGGTTGCCCAGACTTCAGCCGCCTCATGGGGCCCGGCGAAGAGGGAGTTCTTCTTCGTCAGAGCGATACCGCGGATGCAGCGCTCGACCGCGTTGCTGTCGATCTCAAGCCGGCCATCGAATACGAAGGCGCTGCCATCGTCTTGGGTAAAGCGCAGCTCGCGCGAAAACAGCCGCTGCATCAGCCCGCGCTTGTAATCCTCCAGTGCGTTTTTCTTGTCGGTCAGAAGGCCCACCTTGCGGGAGGTGGCATCCAGAACCGCCGCAATCCTTTCCTGTCCGGGCAGGTCTGGCAGGGCGAGTGGAATCTTGGCGAAGTCCTGATAATAGAGGCGCAAACGGTCGTTGGTCAGCCCGTGCGAATAGGCCCATAGCTGGTGCAGCAAGTTCTGGTTCTGAAACCAGTAATCGAAGAATTTCGAGGACACGCCCTTCTTGGGCGACAGAATGACATAGGCCGGGCTGACCATGCATTCCTCGGACGCCGTCCCGCCCCCCCCTGCCACATGCGCATCATGTTATAGACCAGATCGCCCGGCTGAGCGCGCAGGTTGGTTTCATCCGCTGCGTCGGCCCCCATGTGGCGCTCGAGGCTATCGCGGCGAACCAGGCCACGGTCTTGGATCACGGAATAGATCGGCAGCCCGGCTTCGCCCTTCGCCTTGCTGTTGCAAAAGGCATCGCCTGGGCAGCAGACGCAGGCCAGGCCATCCTTCGCGCACAGACCGGCGCATCGCATGCCACACTGTTTCCGTCGCCGGAGTCATCCAGGGCATTTCCCCGTGCAGCTCAGCCGCCAGTTCATCAGCCTGGTGTTCAGTAGCGATTGCAGCCAGCCTGACGTCATCCCGCAGCACAGCAAGCCGTTCCCTGTGTTCCCGGGTGAGATGCCCTATGCCGGAAGCTGCTTTCCGGCGCTCGAGAAGAAGAGCAACACGGCGGTTGATCCGCGCTCTCTCCTGTTCGCTGGGGCTGGTGGAGTGGCGGCGCCTCGCGGATTTTTCACTGTTGTCTGCGTTCTCCGCACCAGCGCCGGTATCAGGCAGCTTCCGGCTTCGCAGGTCGCGCAAATGCTGCGCGAACCTCTTCTCGAGAGTATTAGGAGATGTCCTCCGGTTTGAAAAACCGGGCTTCGATGAAGGGGATGCGGGACATCAGGGTAAGACCTCTGGCAAAGTTGGGCTGTTGGCCAGGAACGCCCGGCCGCTCAACATGGAACTGGCTGTGGGTTTAAAGGAAAACGGGCTTGCGGCTGTTTGATGCTGCTACCTGGGTCCAATCGATCTCTTCGAAAAGGGCATCGAACCGCACTTTGCTCAAGGTGACAGGCCCGGCCTGCGGTTTCGGCCAGGTGAAGCGCTTGCCGTTCAGCCGTTTCGCGATCAGCACAAGGCCGGAGCCATCCCAGACCAGAATCTTCAACCGGTCGGCACGCCGTGAGCGGAACACGTAAATCGCCCCGGAATAGGGATCGAGCTCGAAATTGTAGGCTACGCAGGCGGCAAGCCCGTCCATACCCTTGCGGTTATGCAGTCCTCTGCATAACCGCAACTATGTGGCGACGATTATTATGCGGAGCCGAAGAAGCAGACCGGCACTTTTTCGGACGGTTCCGCCTACATTGACTCCGCATAACTATTCTACCGCGCGGAAAGCATCGCGAGCAGTTTGTCCGGTGGCCGGAACTTGCCCGGCTTGATGCCGAGCGGCTCCAGAGCGTCAAGCATCTCGAGTTTTTCGGTTGGGCCGGCGCGCAAGTAGATCTCGGTGCTCTGGAGCGTGGCGTGACCAAGCCACAGTGCGACCTTGCGAATGTCCCGGGTCGCCTGAAGCATGTGCATTGCGCAGCTGTGCCGCAGAACATGGGGCGTTATCGATTTGGCCGCCAGGGTGGGCGCGATGCGGGCAGCCGTATTGGCATGTTTCTCGAGAATGTATTCGAAACCGGCACGCGTCATCATTCGACCGGCATTGTTCAGGAGAGCGCCGGTGTCGCCGACTTCGGGTCTGATCGCGATCCAGGCGCGAATTGCGGCAGCGGTTTCCTGCCAGAGCGGCAGCACGCCGCTCCCTTCGTCCTTTGCCAATGATATGGATGCTGGCAGGGGACCGCCCGTCAAACTGGTTGAGCCCGGCGCTGATGAGTTCGGAAACGCGCAGCCCTCCGGCAAAAGCCAGATGCAGCATGGCTCGATCACGGATGCCCGATGCTGTCCTCCGATCCGGAGTATCGAGCAGCGCTTGTACTTCTGTCCTCGAAAGCGACGCTACAAGCCTCTGATCAACCTTCTTCATCGGAATGGCATGCACCCGAAGCGCCTGGTCCAGCACGGCAGGTACTCGGTGCTCGAGATAGCGAAAGAAGGACTTTACGGCTGCCAGCCTTGCGTTGCGCGTACGGGCCTTGTTGCCTCGCGTCTGTTCGATGTGCTCGAGAAAGGCAAGGATCGTGGGCACGTCGATGTCTTCGATCTGCAGCAGGCACGGCCGCTTTCTCAATCGCCCGGCGGCGAATGTCACCAGCAGTTGGAAGCTGTAGGCATAGGCATCGCAGGTATGAACGCTTGCGCGTCTTTCATTGGGAAGATGGTTGCGCAGGAAGGCGGCGAGGTGCTGGGCAAGCTGGGCCATGCCGTCACCCCGCAATGCAGCCTCTCGCCGTCAGCTGCCATGTGTGTCATCAGCTCGGGTGTTACCTCGAGATACCAGTATGTATCGGTGACATGGGCATGCCCCAAATAGGTACTGAGGGCCGTGATATGCCGCGCCACGGCTTTGGAATCGTGCGCACAGGCCTCAAGGGAGCGAACAGCAAATGTGTGGGCGCAGATCATGAATCCCTGGGCCCGGTGTTCCTGCCGCACCGCGCAAGCCGATTGACCGCGTGATCTGGAGGAATACCGTTGCGACTGTCGAATAGGCGAGCGGCGTGCCCTGATGCGAAAGGAAAAGTGTGCCGCTCGGGCTGGCCGCCTTCAGACGCATCGTAAGATACCCGTCAAGAGCGCGTCGAGTCGTTGGATGCAGTGGCAACAGCCGGCTCTTCTTAAACTTGGTCTGGGCAATGATCAGGCCGTCATCGGTCACGTCCGGCAATCGAATGGCGATGGCCTCTGAAACGCGCATGCCTGTTGCCGCAATCAACCCGAACATCGTGGCGTAGGTGAGCGGCCGGATCAAGCCAGCGGGGCCAAGCCTCTGGGCGGCGTCGATCAGCCGTTGGATATCACTGGGACTGTAGATGTAAGGCGTGCGCCGCTTGCGGCTGGCACGGCCGAAGAGATCGGCGGAGGGAACTTCATGGCTCGGATCTTCGGCATTAAGCGCGCGCGCGAAGCGACGTACTGTCAAAAGCCGGTTGCGACGTTGTTCTGGAGAAGATGCCTGTAGTGCCCATTCTTGCACGGTGGCTGTTGTTACGACATGCTCACTGCGGCTCTCGGCAAAGGCAACGAAGTTGCGTAGAAGACTGCCTTGGGTACGGAATTTCAACCCCAGCGCCTGGTGCAGCGCGACATGATCGGCGAGGAGTTGACTCAGCATGTCAATTCTCCCGGCCAGGGTTGAGCGATCTGTTCCAGCATCGCGATACCGACCTTGGCGTAATGCGCAGTCATATCAAGCGAGCGGTGGCGCAGAACCGTGCCGACAGCTTCCAATGTGGCCCCGACCGCAGCATCGAAGTTGCCGCGGAGTGGCGCAGCAAGCTCGCTCCGCTCGATGGCGGATCGGAAATGCCGGCGCGCTTTAATGCCAGCGCCACAATGGCCGAGACGTGGCATGATTGCTCAAATGAGCGGTAGGGGCGACCATCATGAGAAAGACCGCGTCCTGAGGCATGCGCGGGCGTTCCTGTTCGATATACGCGAGAAGCGCATCGCCTACATCTTGCGGCAACGGCAGCCGAACCTGGCGACGCGCCTTGCCACTCAACTTCAGGATACCGGCGTTCCAGTCGATATCGCCCAGTCTGAGACCAGCGACATCCCCGGCCCGCACCCCCAGGCGCGCCAGAAGGAGCAGGATCGCCCGGTCCCGCAGGCGCCCCGGGCAAGCTGATCGCAGGATGCAATGACACGTTCCACATCTGCGGCTGCCAGATACCGCGGCAACGACGAAAGACGCCATTGTATGACCGGCGGAATGGCGTGATCGAGGTTGGGACGGCACAAGCCCGCGCCGGCGAGAAAGCGAAGATAGCTTCGCAAGGCGCTTGTTTATGGTTCTCAGGCCGGCCGGACCGGTTTCCCCCGCCATTTGCGGACAACAAAACGTATCCGGGCAGCATCATAATCGTGGGTCGCTGTACCGAGTTCCGGCAACAGCTTATTGAGGATGCGGAGATGACGGGAAACTGTCCGTTCCGCCAAACCCCGATGCAAACGCAGCCAGTGCTGATAGTCGTCAAGCAAGGGAAATTCTGGCGCGGCCTTCAACGGCGGAGGTGCGACGCCCGCACCTTGTAGGAAAACAACAAACCTTCTGGCACGTCGCGCATACTTTGGTGAGACATGCTGCCATCGCCGCCCGCCGGGACATTGGCACTGGTGTTCGGCGAAGCGACGAACAACTCCATCATCGACGCTGACCATCGGTATGCCGGTGCTTTCCAGCCAAACCGCGAAATGGCGTGCCGATGCCCTGTAGCCTTCAATGGTCAGCGGCGAATACCTCTGAGCGCCAAGCTCGTCCGCGAACTGATCGATCCACAACGAAACCGGCCCCGGATCCAGGAACCAGCGATTACGGTATTGGTCAGTCATCTTCTCTCTCCTCAAGGTGTGAAACCATCGCGGGAGAGCATAGTTATGCGGGGCGCATGTGCCTGTTTGTTCTGCCTAACCGGCTGTAAAAAAGCCACAATCCAAGAGGCGATGTACACGGCTCCGCATAATAATCGTCGCCACATAGTTGCGGAAATCCACCGGCTCCGAGGCAAGGTAAATCCGGAAGTTGCTGGCAGGAGAAATCATTGTGCTGCCCTCACGGCCCGCAAAACTTCCACCAGGTGATCGGCAGGATAGCCAAGGAGTATCTCGACAGCTGCCGCTCCGATACTGATCCGGCAGGAGGTGCTGCTTGCAGCCTCGGGTCCATTGACGTGAGGAGATGCAGAGGGCGGCTGGGCCACAGGAGCAACGACCTCGACAAAAGCTGGGTTCTTCCCGGAAGTGCCGGCCTTCTTAACCCAGAGAGCGACCAGCGATTTGTTGGCTCCGATCTCCTCAGCCGTCTCGCGGATTCCGGCTCCAGCAAGGATCGTTTGAACAGCCTTGGCGCGGAGCGCGTCAGGCCATTTACGCCGCCCGGAAGAGGAAACAGGGACCGTGAATCCCCACACCTTCACCTCTTCCGGCATCATTCCGTCCAGCATCACCACCTCCTTTCTTCAGGTGGCGCCAGTATCTCAAACCCCTTATTTTATTGAAACATGGGGTCTTTGCACCGCTTAAAAGTCATTCAAAACAAATCTGGCCGCCTGGAACTGTCGCAAGAACTTGAAGTCAAGAAAATCACACTTGAAATCCTGAACGGTATCAAGCCCCTGTTTCTCACTAAATGCACCCTCCAAGCAACTTCACTGTGCCCCCTGATCTCGGCCCGGGCGCTGAGCATGGACCCGCACCCACCACCAAACTCCAATTGCCCTTCCTGCCCGGATCACCGATAACCGGGAAACAGAAGACGAACGGATTTCCAACAGGAGCGCGGCGCACATGAGCGGGACACAATTCGGCAAAGGTTGTCACCTCCATCTGATCGACGGCTCGGCCTTCATCTTCCGCGCCTATCACGCGCTGCCGCCCTTGACCCGCAAATCCGACGGGCTGCCGATCGGGGCCGTGGCGGGCTTCTGCAACATGCTGTTCAAGCAGGTGGAGGACAACAAGGGCCCGGATGCGCCGACCCATGTGGCGGTGATATTCGACTATTCCGGCAAGTCCTTCCGTAACGAGATGTATGACCAGTACAAGGCCCACCGCCCGCCCGCGCCCGAGGATCTGGTGCCGCAATTCCCGCTGACCCGCGAGGCAACCCGCGCCTTCAATATCGCCTGCAAGGAAGTCGAAGGCTTCGAGGCCGACGATATCATCGCCACCCTGGCACATCAGGCGCGCGATGCCGGCGGGCGCTGCACCATCATTTCCTCCGACAAGGACCTAATGCAGCTGGTCGGCGGCGGGGTTGAGATGCTGGACGCGATGAAGAACAAGCGCATCGACAGCGACGGCGTGGTGGAGAAATTCGGCGTCGGTCCTGACCGGGTGGTGGATGTGCAGGCGCTGGCGGGCGACTCGGTTGATAACGTGCCGGGGGCTCCGGGGATCGGGATCAAGACCGCGGCCCTGCTGATCAATGAGTTCGGCGACCTGGAGAGCCTTCTGGACCGGGCCGAGGAGATCAAGCAGCCCAAGCGCCGCCAGACGCTGATCGAGAAGCGCGACCAGATCGAACTCAGCAAGAAGCTGGTGCAGCTGGACTGCAACATGGAGCTGGATTTCACCCTGGATGATCTGGAGGTGAAGGAGCCGGATGCCGAGACCCTGCTGACCTTCCTGTCGGAGATGGAGTTCCGCACCCTGACCAAGCGGCTGGCCGATCAGTTGGGGTTGGATGCGCCTGCGATCCCGGAGGCGCCTGCTGCCGTTTCCGAAGCCGCAGCCCCGGAGGCTGTGCCGTTCGACAAGGGCAAATACGAATGCGTCCGCGATGCGGCGGCACTGCAGGTCTGGGTCGACCGCATCCGCCAGCGCGGCTGGGTGGCGGCGGATACCGAGACCACCGGCCTGGATGAAATGGTGGTGGATCTGGTCGGCATCTCCCTTTGCGTGGAAGCGGGCGAGGCCTGCTATATTCCCCTGGCGCATAAGACCGGGGGCGACGATCTGTTCGGCGGCGAAGGGCTGTCCGAAGGGCAGATGCCCTTGGAAGTGGCGGTTGCGATGCTGAAACCGGTTCTGGAGGATCCGGCGATCCTCAAGATCGGCCAGAACATGAAATACGATGCCAAGATCCTTCACCGATACGGGGTGGAGATGGCGCCGATCGACGACACCATGCTGATGTCCTATGCGCTGCATGCAGGCCTGCACGGGCACGGCATGGACACGCTGTCGGAACGCTATCTCGATCACACGCCGATCCCGATCAAGCCGCTGTTGGGCAGCGGCAAGTCGGCGATCACCTTTGACCGGGTGCCGATCGAGGACGCGGTGCCTTATGCTGCGGAGGATGCCGACATCACCCTGCGCCTGTGGCAGCTGTTCAAGCCGCAGCTGCATCAGGAGCAGGTGACCACGGTTTACGAGACCCTGGAACGGCCGCTGGTGCCGGTACTGGCAGATATGGAGCGCTACGGCATCAAGGTGGACCGCGATACGCTGAGCCGCATGTCAAATGCCTTTGCCCAGAAGATGGCCGGGCTGGAGGCGGAGATTCACGAGCTGGCGGGCCGCAGCTTCAATGTCGGATCTCCCAAGCAATTGGGCGAGATCCTGTTTGACGAAATGTCCCTGCCCGGCGGCAAGAAGGGTAAAACAGGCGCCTATGCCACCGGTGCCGATATCCTTGAGGATCTGGCCACCGAGCATGATCTGCCCGCGCGGGTGCTGGACTGGCGGCAGCTGTCGAAGCTGAAATCGACCTACACGGATGCGCTGCAGGATCACATCAACGCCGAGACCGGCCGGGTGCATACCTCCTACACCCAGACCGGGGCGAGCACGGGGCGCATGGCCTCGACCGATCCGAACCTGCAGAACATACCGGTGCGCACCGAGGAAGGCCGCCGCATCCGCGAGGCCTTTGTGGCGGAGGAGGGCAATGTGCTCTTGTCGCTCGACTACAGCCAGATCGAGCTGCGCATCCTGGCGCATATGGCCGGCATCGACACGCTGAAAGCAGCCTTTGCCGAGGGGCAGGACATTCACGCAATGACCGCATCGGAGATGTTCGAGGTGCCGTTGGACGAGATGACGCCGGAAATCCGCCGCCAGGCCAAGGCGATCAACTTTGGTGTGATTTACGGCATCTCCGGGTTTGGCCTGGCGCGCAATCTGCGCATACCGCGCAAGGACGCGCAGGGGTTTATTGACCGCTATTTTGAGCGCTTCCCCGGTATCCGCAAATACATGGACGCGACGGTGGAGTTCGCCAAAGAGCATGGCTATGTGCAGACCCTGTTTGGGCGCAAGATCCACACGGCGGAGATCAACGCCAAGGGGCCGAAGGCCGGCTTTGCCAAACGCGCCGCGATCAATGCCCCGATCCAGGGGACAGCCGCCGACGTGATCCGCCGGGCGATGATCCGGATGCCGGAGGCGATTACCCATCTGCCCGCGCGGATGCTGCTGCAAGTGCACGACGAACTGCTGTTCGAAGTGCCGGAAGCGGCAGTGGAGGAGACCATCGCAGCCGCCCGCCAGGTGATGGAGACCGCCGCAGATCCGGCGGTGCATCTGGGTGTGAAACTGGTGGTGGACGCAGGCCGTGGCCAGAACTGGGCAGAGGCGCACTGAGGCGACCCCTATTGAGACAGACGGGGCACTCCCGCCCGGCTTCGATCTGGCGATCTCATCCCGTTGGGCCGGGCGCCGCTGACGCGGCGCGGAAAGTGCTGGGCCCTCTCCACTCCGGGTCAAGGGAGGCGTAGCCTCCGCGCGGTCAGCGCGGCTTGCCCTTGACGCGGTCCACTTGGAAACAATCGGAAACGCCCCTAAGGGCAGACCTGCCCGTAGGGGCTTCTCAGCAAAAAGCCTTGCGCCGCACCAGCGGCGCCACGCCCAACGGCTGCTGCGGCATCTTTGATGCTGCTTGCGGCAGGCGGGAGTTCTCCCTGTCCTACACTGCCCGGTATCAGTTTCCGGCGGGCTGCTTGACCAGTTTCACCACCAACCTGCGCACCAGAGGGGCAGCAATAAAAGCCACTGCAAAGGCAATCGGCCAGCTGACCGGCCAGGCCTGCATCCAGGCGCCGCCAAAACCCGCACCGAACCCCAGCGCTTTCCAAGTCGCCACGCCAGTGACGATAAAAGACATCAGCCCCGACAAAATCAGGCTGAACAAAACAGGAGCAAATCGGGCAGGCAGCATCGGCAGGGTCCTTCCTGTGATCCAGCCGCCCTTATGCCGCGCCGGCTTTCACATTTCAATTCACGAATGTGAAAGCCGGCCTGCGGCGGCTCAGCGCATCCAGCCGAGGCTGTCTTCGGTGCGCCGGGTCGAGGGCGTGTATTCAGCGCTGATCCATCCGTCATAGCCGCTGGCCTCGATGGCGGCAAACAGCTCTTGGAAATCCACCGGCCCGGTGCCCGGCTCGCAGCGGCCCGGGGCGGCGGCGATCTGCACATGCATCGCATGGCGGCCGAATATGTCCCAGACCTTGGCCGCATCGCCGTGGATTAGCTGGGCGTGATAGGCATCATACTGCAAGCCGACATTGGGGCGGTCCACCGCCTCCAGCACCTCCATCGCCAGGTTGTAATCGTCCAAAAAATAGCCGGGCTGGTCGCCGCTGTTCAAAGGCTCGATGGTGAACTGCTGCTCGGGCGCCTGGCCGGCGGCCCATTGCAGGTTTTCGACAAAAGTCTGCTGCGCCGCTGCGCCCTTGGCATAGCCCGCCATCACGTGGATCCTGCCGGCCTTCAACGCCTCGGCGTAGCGCAGCACCCGGCGGATGTCGCGTTGGAACCGATCAACGCCTTCGGGCACTGCAGCATAGCCGGGCATGCCGCCGGTGTAGTTGGGCGGCGGCGCGTTGATCAGCAAGAGCTCCAGCCCGTTGGCCAGCAATGCGCGCTGGGTCTCCTTGGCGGCAAGCTCATAAGGGTAGAGGATTTCCACCGCCTCGAACCCTGCCGCCGCGGCGGCCTGGAACCGGTCGAGATAGGGCAGCTCGGCAAACAGCATCGAGATGTTGGCTGCGAATCTGGGCATCGGGTTTCTCCTGGTTTCACGGAGGTTTATCCCGCGCAAAACCGTAAGGCCAAGAGATAGAAAACGACGCATTGTCGCTTTCCCGCAAGACCTGAGGCTGCGATTCGGATGCAACTGCAGGAAACCGGCATATTTCCGCCGGGCCTCCAAAGGATAGCAGCCATGACGATGAGTCCCGAGCGCCTGTCTGCAGGCTCTTCTGCGCCGCTGCCTGCCAATGCGTTTGGCGGCAATGCCCTTGCGGCGGCGGCGATGATCACCTGGTCTGCGGGTTTTCCCGCGGCGGAGGTGCTGCTGCAAACCTGGCCGCCGGTGATGCTGCTGGCGGCACGGCTAGTGCTGGCGGCCACCGGGATCCTGCTGCTGTGGGCGATGCGCGAAGGGGTGCAAACCGTGTTGAGGGCGCCCTGGCGCAAAGGGCTGATGATCGGCTTCTTCGGCTTTGGCGCCAGCGCCTATCTGATCATCCAGGCGCAGGTGCTGACCAATGCGGTCACGGCGGCACTGATCTGTTCCGCCGCACCGGTGATCGGCGGGGTGATTGAGATGCTGCAAGGCCAGCGGCGGCTGGGGGTGCGGTTTGCGCTTGGCGCCGCAGCCACGGTGACGGGCGGCATCATCGCAACCAGTTCGCTGAGCGGTGCAGAGCTGGGGCTGGGTGCCGCAGCCGCCGCAGTTGCTATCACGCTGTATACTTGGGCAAGTTCCGCCTCGGTGCGGGCGCTGCCAGATCTTTCCCCGGCGGGGCGCAGTTCCGTCACCATCTGCGGCGGCCTGCTGTTGGCCAGCGTGATGACTGCAGGCACCGCGCTGCTGGGCGGCGAGTGGCTGCCCCGCGCGCCGGTCAGCGGCTATCAGCTGCAGATGCTGCTGATTTTCGGCCTGGTTTCGGTGATGCTGAGCCAGCTGTTGTGGCTGTCCTCGGTTGACCGGCTGGGGGTGGCGCTGGCCTCGTTCCATACCAATCTGGCGCCATTTTACGTTATGATCCTGATGCTGTTCCTGGGGGAAAGCTGGGAGTGGCCGCAGGCGATCGGTGCCGCGGTAGTGGGTCTGGGTGTTGTGGTTGCGCAGGACAGGCGGCCCAAACTGGCGGAGCCGATGGGCGGCAGCCGGGCGTAAGGCTTAAAGGAAATCAAAAAGGCGGCGCCCTCCCCGTGGGGGAGGGCCGGGCGATGATCCATCAGGATGCCTAGGCGTTTATTCCGCTTCCAGCTCGGCTGACGGGATCAGCGGGAAAAATGCGCCGCCGGACCAGACGCCGAACCAATCGTCGTGATGCTCTCCCAGTTCCGCCAGCCGGTAGAAGCTCTTGCGGTCGATCAGCGCCTCCAGTCCGGCGCGCACCATGACGTAAGGAGCGGGCTCGCCGGTTTCCGCGTCGCGTTCCACCCGGATCACGTGGTCCGGGCCGGCCTCGGCGGTGTCGCCGATATTGGTGGTGAAAGCGATGACCTGATCGCGCCCCTCGCCTTCGGCATTGAAATCCACCGCCACAAAAGGGGCGTCCTCGACGGTGATGCCAACCTTCTCAACCGGGGTGACAAGGAAATACTTGCCATCCTCCAGTTTCAGGATCGAGGCGAACAGCTTAACCAGTTCAAACCGGTTGAAAGGCGTGCCGAGGTAGTACCAGCTGCCGTCGCGGGCGATACGGATGTCCAGGTCGCCGCAGAACGGCGGGTTCCACAGGTGGACGGGCGGCAAACCCTTGCCTTTGCCCGCCGCTTTGGCCGCTGCGGCAATGCCTTCAGCATCGGGGGTCACAGCTTTTTGTCCGCTCATTGCTTTTGCCATTTCCAGTCAGCACGATAGAGTGACAGCATATATCCGGGAAACGAGGAATGTCATGCCTGAAACGGACGATTTGCTGGCCGGTATCGAAGCGCTGGAAGCCAAGCTGCAAGAGGCGCGCGCGTCGATCACCAAGCGATTCATCGGACAGGAACGGGTGGTGAACCTCACCCTGTCGGTGCTGCTGTGCGGCGGCCACGGGCTGCTGATCGGCCTGCCGGGCCTCGGCAAGACCCGGCTGGTCGAGACGCTGAGCACAGTGATGGGGCTGGATGGCAACCGCATTCAGTTCACGCCGGACCTGATGCCGGCGGATATTCTCGGCTCCGAGGTGCTGGACACGGCGGAGGACGGCCACCGATCGTTCCGGTTTGTGCCGGGGCCGGTGTTTTGCCAGCTGTTGATGGCGGATGAGATCAACCGCGCCAGCCCGCGCACCCAGTCGGCGCTTTTGCAGGCGATGCAGGAACGCATGGTGACGGTGGCGGGCGAGGACCGTTCCCTTGGCGCGCCGTTCCATGTGCTGGCGACCCAGAACCCGATCGAGCAGGAGGGCACCTATCCGCTGCCAGAGGCGCAGCTGGACCGGTTCCTGTTGCAGATTGATGTGAATTACCCCGACCGCGCGACGGAGCGGGACATCCTGCTGGCCACCACCGGCGCTGAGGAAGCAGAGGCTTATCAGGTGTTTACCGCCGCTGAGCTGATCGCGGCGCAGGACCTGCTGCGGCGGATGCCGGTAGGCGAGTCGGTGGTGGAGATGATCCTGGACCTAGTGCGCGCCTTCCGCCCTGAAGAACCCGGCGTGTCCGAGCATGTGGCGCAGACCGTGGCCTGGGGGCCAGGGCCGCGGGCGGCACAGGCGCTGATGCTGGCCGTGCGGGCGCGGGCGCTGCTGCAGGGGCGGCTGGCGCCCAATGCCGAGGACGTGCTGGACATGGCGCAGCCGGTGCTGAGCCACCGGATGCAGCTGAACTTTGCCGCAAGGGCGCGGGGTGACAGCCTGGCTGCGCTGATCGCGGAAACCGCGGCGGATCTGGCCCGGCCCGGGGCCGCCGCGTGACAAGGCCTGTCGCCTCTGAAGCTGCAACCGGATTGCGGCACCGGGCCGAGGCCGAGGCCAGCGCTCTGCCGCCGCTTCTGGTGCAGGCCCGGCATCTGGCGGGGTCCGTCCTGATGGGGGAGCATGGCCGCCGCCGAGCGGGCACGGGGGATGATTTTTGGCAGTACCGGCCGGCCCAGGCCGGCGATAGCCGCCGAATGATCGACCACCGCCGTTCTGCCCGCGGTGACATCCAGTTTGTGCGCGAGCGCGAGTGGCAGATTTCCCAGACCGTGCATCTGTGGGTGGATACCGGCGCCTCGATGCGGTTTGCCTCCTCTCCCGAACTGCCACAGAAGGCGGAGCGCGCGCGGCTCCTGGCGCTGGCGGCCTCGGTGCTGATGGTGCAAGGCGGCGAGCGGGTGGGCCTGACCGGCGGCAGCCTGCCGCCCCGGCGCGGCAACGTGCAGATCCTGCGGCTGGCCGAGGCGCTCTCGGACGATGAGGAACAGGACTACGCGCCGCCCAATGACCGCGCCCTGATCCCGCATGCCCGCGCCCTGTTCATTTCAGATTTCCTGGGACCGTCCGAACCGATGGAGCAAGCCCTGTCCAAGGCTGCCGCGCGCGGCGTGCGCGGGGTGCTGTTGCAGGTGCTGGACCCGGCAGAAGAAGCCTTTCCGTTCTCGGGGCGCACCCTGTTTGAAAGCATCAATGGCGGTGTCACACATGAAACATTGAAGGCCTCTGCGCTGCAGGAGCGCTATCTGGACCGGCTGGCAGAGCGCCGCACCGTGCTGGAGCGCTTATGCCGCGAGGCCGGCTGGCGGTTTGGCCAGCATCACACCGGAGACCCGGCGCAGACCGCGCTGATGTGGCTCTATCACGCATTGGAGCGGACCGCGCCATGACAATGATTGCAGGCATTGGTTTCAGCGCGCCCTGGCTATTGCTGGGGCTGCTGGCCTTGCCGGTGCTGTGGCTGCTGCTGCGCGCGGTACCGCCTGCGCCGAAGCGCCAGCCGTTTCCGGCGGTGACGCTGCTCTTGGGCCTCAAGGACGACGAAAGCCTGTCGGACCGCACCCCTTGGTGGCTGCTGCTCTTGCGTATGCTGGCGGTGGCGGCGGCGATCATCGGGCTGGCGGGGCCGGTGCTGAATCCCTCCACCGAAGAGACCGGCGGCCGCGGGCCGCTTCTGATTGTGATGGATGCCAGCTGGGGCGGGGCTGCGGGTTGGAAACAGACCAGCGCCCAGGCCGCGGCGCAATTGGAGGAAGCAGGCCGGGCAGAACGCCCGGTGGCGCTGCTGCGGCTGAGCGCACCGGAGATGCTGCAGTTCCGCGCTGCCAGCGATTGGCAGCGGCAGCTGGCCGGGCTGGCGCCCCTGCCCTGGCAACCGGGACCGGATCAGCTGCAGCAGGCCTTGGCCGCGATTGACGGGGCAGAGGGCGGATTTGACACTATCTGGTTCAGCGACGGGCTGGAATACCAAGGCCGCGAGGGCCTGATCGAAGCCTTGGGCCGCCGCGGCGATATCGAAGTGTATGAGCAACCGCTGCCGGTGCTGGGGCTGCTGCCGGCCAGCTATTCCGGCGGGGCTATCGAACTGACGGTGCAGCGCAGCCGCGCCGGGCCTGCGCAGGAGGTTTCCGTGGTGGCGCAGGGCAAGGACCCAGGCGGCACTGCGCGCAGCCTGACGGCGCTGCCGCTGCGGTTCGCAGATGGTGCCCGCACGGCCTCGGCTGAGCTGTCGCTGCCGGCTGAGCTGCGCGCGCGGCTGTCGCGGTTTGAAATCCGCGATATGAAATCCGCAGGCGCAGTGGCGCTGACCGATGACAGCTTACGCCGCCGCGAGGTGGCGCTGGTCTCCTCTGAAAGCGCCGATGAAGGCCTGGCGCTGCTGTCTCCACTGCATTACCTGCGCCAGGCACTGGCGCCCTCAGCCGAGCTCCTGGAAGGCGCGCTGGAGGATCTGCTGCCTGCCAACCCGGATGTGATCGTGCTGGCGGATGTGGCGCGGCTGGCGCCCGCGCAGGAAGAGGCGGTCATCGAATGGGTGGAAAACGGCGGTCTCCTGTTGCGCTTTGCCGGACCGCGGCTGGCCGCCAGCGACACCGCCCGCAGCGGCGAAGAACCCCTGATGCCGGTGCGTTTGCGCATTGGCGGCCGCAGCATTGGCGGCGCGATGAGCTGGGGCGAGCCGAAGACCTTGGCGCCTTTTGCCGAGGGTTCTCCGTTCTATGGGCTGGAGGTGCCCGGCGAGGTTTCGATCAGCTCGCAGGTGGTGGCGCAGCCCGATCCGCAGCTGGCAGACCGGGTGATTGCAGAGTTGGCGGACGGCACCCCGCTGGTCACCCGCAAGTCGCTGGGCCAGGGCCAGGTGGTTCTGTTTCACGTGACCTCCAATGCGGAGTGGAGCAGCCTGCCGCTGTCGGGCCTGTTTGTGTCAATGCTGGAGCGGCTTGCGGTGTCATCCTCTGCCGCGGCACCACAAGCAGAGGATCTGGAGGGCACCACCTGGAGCCCGGTTGAGGTGCTGGATGGCTTCGGCCGGCTGACGGCGGCGGAAACGCTGCCGGGCGTCAAAGGCCCGGATCTGGTGGCAGCACCCGCCGGGCCGGAGCTGCGGCCCGGTGTCTATAATGGCGGGCGGCGGATGCTGGCCCGCAATGTGCTGCGCCCAGGGGATGAGCTGCAGGCCGCGCGCTGGCCTGCCTCGGTTGCGGTCAGCGGCTACGGCGCACCGCAGGAATTGCCGCTAGGCGGCGCACTGCTGACACTGGCGCTGATGCTGCTGGCGGCGGATGTGCTGGGCACGCTGGCTATCTCCGGCCTGCTGGGCGGTGCCCGGACTGCTGCGCTGGCGGCAGCACTGGGGCTGGCGGCATGGGCCGCACCGCAGGGCCTGCAGGCGCAGGGCACACCGGCGCCTGAAGATTTCAGGGCGGCGGAGCTGGCCTCAGAACTGGTGCTGGCGCATGTGCTGACAGGTGAGCGGGAGGTGGACCGCATCGCAGCGGCTGGCCTGCGCGGATTGACGGAGACGCTGTATTTCCGCACCTCGGTCGAGCCTGCTGCCCCGGCAGCCGTGGATCTGGAGCGGGATGAGCTGGCGTTCTATCCACTGCTCTATTGGCCGGTGACGCGGGATCAGCCACTGCCCTCGTCCCAGGCCTATGGCAAGTTGAACGCCTATCTGCGTGCCGGCGGGATGATCCTTTTTGACACCCGCGATGGGGATCTTGCGGCCTCGGGCGCCACCAGCCCGGCGGCGCGGCGGTTGCAGCAGATAGCCTTGCCGCTGGACATTCCGCCGCTGGAGGTGCTGCCGGAGGACCACGTGCTGACCCGGGCCTTTTATTTGCTGCAGGCCTTCCCCGGCCGTCACAGCCGCGGCCCGGTCTGGGTGGAAGCCGCACCGCCGGATGCGGAACAGGCGGAGGGCATTCCGTTCCGCAATCTAAACGACGGGGTGACGCCGGTGGTGATCGGCGGCAACGACTGGGCGGCGGCCTGGGCGGTGGACGGCAACGGCCGGCCCCTGCTGCCGGTCGGGCGCGGCTATGCCGGCGAGCGGCAGCGAGAGCTCGCGTTCCGCTTTGGCGTCAACCTGGTGATGCATGTGCTGACCGGCAATTACAAATCCGACCAGGTGCATGTGCCGGCACTGCTGGACCGGCTGGGGCAATAGGGGAACGCGATGACACAGACAATCCTGTTTGACCCGCTGGTGCCCTGGCCCGTGATCTGGGCCGCGGGCGGCGTGACCCTTTCGGTGCTGATCCTGGGTGTTTGGAAGGGGTTGTCGGGCTGGGCCTTGCGCGCCCTGGCGGCGCTTGTGCTGCTGGCCGCGCTTGCAGGCCCGGTGCATCAGAGCGAGGACCGTGCACCCTTAAGCGATATCGTGATTGTGGCCGAGGACCAGACCGCCAGTCAGCGATTGCGCGACCGCCCGGAGCAGATGGCGCGGGCGCGGACCCAGCTGAAGGCAGCATTGGCTGCCCGGGCAGGCACCGAGGTGCACTGGGTCACGGTCCCGGATGGTGAGGGCGACGAGGGAACGCGGTTGATGGGGGCCATCACGCAGGCCCTGGCAGATGAGCCGCGGGCACGGGTGGCCGGCATCATCGCATTGTCCGACGGGCAGGTGCATGACGCGGGCCAGGTGTTGAACCTGCCTGCGCCGATGCATCTGCTGCTGACCGGCCGTAAGGATGATTGGGACCGCCGTCTGATCGTGAAAAACGCCCCCGGCTTTGCCATCATCGGCGAGCCGGTGAAGCTGACGCTGCGGGTCGAGGATCAGGGCGCGGTGCCGGTTCAGGGCGGCTTTGTTGATTTGGATATTTCGGTCGGCGGTGACGCCCCGCAGCGCTTTACCCTGCCGGTCGGCGTGGATTTCGAGCTGCCGATGGTGCTGAAGCACGGCGGGCGCAATGTGATCCAGTTCAGCGTGCCGGAAGAACCGGGCGAGCTGACCGCGCGAAACAATCATGCGCTGGTACAGATCAATGGGGTGCGCGACCGGCTGCGGGTGCTGCTGGTCTCGGGCGAGCCGCACGCGGGCGGGCGCACCTGGCGCAACCTTTTGAAATCCGACAGCGCGGTGGATCTGGTGCATTTCACCATCCTGCGCCCTCCCGAGAAGCAGGACGGGGTGCCGGTGGAGGAGCTGTCGCTGATCGCTTTCCCCACCCGCGAGCTGTTTCTGGAGAAGATTGAGGATTTCGACCTGATCATCTTTGACCGCTACAAGCGGCGCGGCATCCTGCCAGCGGTCTATCTGGACAATGTGGCGAACTACGCGATGGGCGGCGGCGCGGTGCTGGTGGCGGCGGGGCCGGATTTTGCCAGCGCCGACAGTATCTACCGCTCGCCCCTGTCGCTGATCCTGCCGGCGGAGCCTTCGGCGCGGGTGCTGGAGGAGGCCTACCGCCCCGAGGTGACGGATCTGGGCAAGCAGCATCCCGTGACCTCGGGCCTGGAGGGGGCGGAGGAGTGGGGCCGCTGGCTGCGCCAGGTCGATCTGCGCGCGCCTGAGGGCCATGTGCTGATGAGCGGCGCGGGCGAACGGCCCCTTCTGGTGCTGAACCGAGTCGGCGAGGGCCGGGTGGCGCTGCTGGCGTCAGACCACGCCTGGCTGTGGAGCCGCGGCTATGAAGGCGGCGGGCCGCAGCTGGAACTGCTGCGCCGTCTAGCCCATTGGATGATGAGGGAACCGGAGCTGGAGGAAGAAGCGCTGTGGGCCGAAGCCTCGGGCCAGCGGATGCGGATCCTCCGCCGCACCCTGGCCGGGCAGGCCGGGCCGGTGACGGTGACCAACCCGGATGGCTCCACCGTGGAGCTGGCGCTGCGCCAGACCGCGCCGGGCCAGTGGGAAGCCCGCTATGAAGGGCCGGAGGCTGGGCTCTACCGGCTGGAGGAAGGCGGCGAGACGGCAGTGGCGGGGCTGGGGCCTGCGGCACCGAAGGAGTTCGAAGAAACCATTGCCACCGGCGATGTGCTTGCCCCGGTGCTGGAACCTTTGCGTGGTGGTGTGCTGCGGCTGGAGGACGGGATGCCGTCCTTGCGCAGCGTGCGGGCCGCACGGCCCGCGGCGGGCCGCAGCTGGATCGGCCTCACACCGCGGGAAGCTTATGAGACCCTCTCGGTCAGCCAAGGACCGCTGCTGCCAGGCTGGCTGGCGCTGGTGATGGCGTCTTTCTTTACCGTCGCGGGCTGGCTGCGGGAAGGGCGGCGGTAGACGATTTCAACCGGTTTCACAACGGGCGGGGCCCTCCCGCCCATCGCAGGTTTCCTGCCGGAACCCAGCGAAAGTTGGGCCATGCGCCGCGCCAAAGGCGCGGCGCGGATCGCTTCGGGCGCAGCCCGAAGCGAAACACCTCTGCCCGGCAATGCCTCGGGTCAATTGATCCACCTGCATTAGTCAATCCGCAGGTCAACCCGGTCAGATCGGCCTGCACCATCGACAATCACCAACGAGGAAAAACCGCGGCCGGGAGAGGGGACGGAGAATTCTCGCTGCCTTTGCCCCGAAAGCACCGGCTCTCCATTCGCCAGCACCAGGAAAGGCGCAGTGCCGCCGCGCAATTTCAGGGTGAGGCCGCTGCTGCCCAGCGCCAGCCGGGCGCCGTTGGGCGGGAAAATCAGCTCCGGCGCATCTGCTGGCTCTGAGAAGGCCGCATCGCGGGGACGGAAGCGCCGCAAGGGCTGCGG
The DNA here is from genome assembly GCF_000473165.1 of Leisingera aquimarina DSM 24565. Taxonomy (GTDB): domain Bacteria; phylum Pseudomonadota; class Alphaproteobacteria; order Rhodobacterales; family Rhodobacteraceae; genus Leisingera; species Leisingera aquimarina. The sequence continues at coordinate 475,005 of NZ_KI421504.1, forward strand.
CAGTTCGGCGGAGCTGACGATCAGCGTGGCGGGGGGCGGCGGAGGCAAGGGATCGAACGCGGGTTTCAGGCGGCCAAAGGCTTCAAACAGCACCGGCGCGGCCAGATCGCCGCCAAAGATGCCGGGAACAGGCGTGCCGTCGGCGCGGCCCATCCAGACGCCGATCACGTGGCGCCCGTCCCAGCCGATCGCCCAGGCATCGCGGTGGCCGTAAGATGTGCCGGTCTTGTAGGCGAGCGTTCCGGCGCGCGCACCCGCGGGCACCCGCAGCCCGCGCAGGATGTCACCGACCTGCCAGGCGGCCTCGGGCGAGATCAGGCGGCCTGCGGTTCTCTGCGCCTCTCCTTGCATCACCCGCAGCCCTGATCCGCGCCCGCCTGCCGCCAGCCCGGCGTAAAGCTGCACCATGTCCTGCAAGCTGATGCCGACACCGCCAAGCGACAGCGCCAGGCCGGGTCCAGCGCCGGGCAGCTCCGGCCTGGCGCCGCCCACGCGCAGGGCCGCCATCAGCCGTGCCGGCCCCAGCTCCTGTGCCAGCTTCACAATGGGGATGTTGAGCGACAGCTGCAACGCCTCGCGCACCCGGATATCGCCGCGGAACTCACCGTCAAAATTCTGCGGCGCGTAGCCTGCGAAGTTGACGGGGCCGTCATGAATCAGGGTTTCCGGATGCGCCAGCCCCTGGTCGAAGGCGAGACCGTAGACCAGCGGTTTCAGGGTGGAGCCGGGCGAGCGGATGGCCTGGGTCATATCCACAAAACCGCGGCGTGTCGCGTCGGAGTAGCCGGGGGAGCCAACCATCGCCAAGACCTCACCGGTCTGGTGGTCGGCGGCGATAAGCGCGGCGGAGAGGCGCGGGCCGGTGCTGCGCACGGCCTCTGCCAGCAGCTGCTGCATCCGCGATTGCAATGCGCCGTCAAGGGTCAGGCGCAGCTGGCGTTTGCCAGGATGCAGCGCCGTCACCCGGTCCGCCAGATGCGGGGCCAGCCGCGGGAAGGCGGCCATGCGGTGCGGCAGCGGGGCGCGGCGAGCGGCCTTGGCCTGTTCATCGCTGACGAGGCCCTGGTGCTGCATTCGTTCCAGCACCCGATCACGAGCCTCATTGGCGGCCGCAGGGAAGCGGTCCGGGCGGCGGTGTTCGGGGCTCTGCGGCAGGGCGACCAGCAGCGCGGCCTCTGCCGGGGTCAGGCGCTTTGGCTCCTTGCCGAACCAGCTGTAAGTTGCCGCGCGGATGCCCTCTGCCGCGCCGCCATAGGGAGCGTGGGTCAGGTAGAGGGTGAGGATCTCCTCCTTGCTCAAGCGGCGTTCCAGCGCCAGAGCCACCCGCATCTGGCGCAATTTGCCGGACCAGCGCCCGGTGGTGCCGTCCTCCAGCAGGCGCGCGACCTGCATGGTGAGGGTGGAGCCGCCGGAGACGGTTCGTCCGTTCCACAGCGCCTGGCCCGCAGCGCGCAATAGGGCGATGGGATCGACACCGGCGTGGGAGCGGAAGCGTTTGTCCTCGTAGCGCAGGAGCATGTCGAGGAAGCGCGGGTTCACGTCTGCGGGCTGAACTGCGAGGCGCCAGAGGCCGTCACCCACAGGGTAGGCGCGCAACAGCTTGCCGTTGCGGTCGAGGACTTCGGTGGAGGTTTCAGTGAGGGTGAGGGGGAGGTCTGTTTGGTCTATCCAAGCGTCGAAGGTACGATAGACTGTAAAGGCTGCAACAAGCAGGACCGCTAAAGTAGCGGTATACCATTTCCACTTTTCACCTGGCTGATAGGCCGGGCATCGCACGTCCGCCCCCTCGGGCGGGCGATACTCGCCCCCCCGCGGACGGGCGATGCCCTCCGTTCTTTTCCACCAGCGTTTCACTTCACGACCACGCGCCCGGTGCCGGTGCGGGCACGGTAGGCGGGGCGGTACATGTCTTCGACCGAGGCCGCCGGATGGTGGAACACACCGGGCGTGACCGCGCGGACCACATATGCCAGCGTCACCTGCGCTGCATCGCGCACGTTCACCGCGGCCAGGAAGCGGTCGCTGCGGAACTCTGCGTGTTCGGCCTCTGCCGGGTTCAGCCAGTCGAGGTCGCGCAGATCACCGGAACGCAGGAGGTTCGGGTTGTCGATCTCAAACCCCGCGGGCAGCGGGTCGTTGATCATCAGCCTCGCGCCGGTTTTCTCATGCGGTTTCACCCGCAGGACCGCCACAAAGCGCGCGCCAGCAACGACGGACTGCACGTCCAGCGGCTGGCCCTCGAGCGTGAAGTAGCTGCGCTCGATCGTGTAACCGAAACCGCTTGCGGCGGGCGGCACCTCAGGCACGCCAAGGGTGGTGAGGGTGATTTCCGCGGTGCGCCCGCCGGCGGCGGTCAGGGCGAGTTCCGGCATGTCCTGCCCGTCTGCGCCCTGTACAAAAGGGCCCTGGACGGGCTGACTGTTGACCAGCAGGCCCGAGTCTTCGGGGTTCTGCGCCAGCGCATGGGCCGCCATCAGGGTCCAGGCGGACTCCTGAGTGGAGCGGTAGCCGGATGCGTTGGTGAGCCGCGCCGACAAGCTGACTCGGTCCACCGCTGCCGACCCGGCCTCTGCCGCCAGCCCCAGAACGCCAGCGGTGTCGCGCAGCCTTGTGCCGAAGTCGTCGCGCCAGAGGCGGGCCTCATCCTGCGTTTCTGAGCCGATCATCTGCGCGGCGCGGGCAAACATCCGGTCGGCGCGGCGCTGGTCGCCATAGGCCGCAAGCGCTGCGCCCATTTGGGCGGCTGCGAGGGGCGTGGCAAAGGCGTCGCCCCTCACATCCGCGTAATAGCGCAGGTCGCCCATCTGGGCCGCGCCTTCACGCGCCAGCACAAGGAGGGCATAGGCGATCTCCTCCCCGCCCCTGTCGAAATCGGCGGCATAGTTGATGCGGTTGCGCAGATTGTCCATCGCCTGGGCAAATGCCTGCTGCGGCACCGCGTAGCCCTGCGCGCGGGCGCGGCTGAGGAAATCGCTGGCGTAGGCGTCCAGCCAGAATTCGCCGCTGCCGGCACGCCACAGACCAAAGGCGCCGCTGGGGGCCTGCCGGGTCAGCACCTTGCGAATGGCGGCGTTGATGCGGGCATCCACTGCCGGGCCGTTGCCCAGCCCGGCCGCCTGGGCAACGCTGCTGAGATAAAGAAGCGGCAGCGCCTTGGAGGTTACCTGCTCGGTGCAGCCATAGGGGTACTGGTCCAGTTCCGCCAGGAGGCCCGGCACGTCGAATTTGGCGAGCGGGCCGGAGGAGATGGTGGCGCGGGCGGTGCCGGGGCGCAGGCCGGTGAAGACCTCTCCGTTGAACAGGAAGCTATCGCCGCCGGCCAGGGTGAAGCGGCGGGTCTGGGTCACCACCGGGTCATTGGCGCGGACGGCCAAGCGCAGGTCCTGGCGCAGCTCCTGCCCGTCCGGGGTGGTGAGGGTGAGGGTCAGCTGGTGGTCTCCCACGGTTTGCGCGGTGACCGGCAGCTCCAGCACCACCTTGCCCTGTTCCGCCAGGGTGACGGCGGCAGGCAGGCTGCCCAGCGTCAGGCCGCCTGCGGTACTGGCCGCCAGCGCCATCTCTCCTGCGGGGCCATCGGCGTGCACGATCTCGATCCGGGCGCGGCTTTGGTCGCCCGGTGCCAGGAAGCGCGGCAGCGCGGCGGTGACCACCACCGGATCGCGCACCAGCATATCGGCCTCGGCCTGGCCCACGGCACGGCCGGACCAGGCCACCGCTATCAGCCGCAGGGTGCCGTTGAAGGCGGGGAGCGTGAGCGGGAACTCGGCCTCGCCATTTGCGTCCACCTGTAAGGGACCGGAGAACAGCGCCACCAGATCCTGGGTCGGCGGCGGCGACTGCATCTTGAGGCCGCTGTCCGCGTCGCCGCCGGAGCGGGTCCGGCCCATGGCGCCGTTGCCGGGATCAATCAGCCGCCCGTAGACGTCGCGCAGCTCCATCCCCAGACGGCGCTGGCCGTGGTAATGCGCGCTGGGGTCGGGGCTAGTGAAGCCGGTGAGGTTGAGGATGCCGAGGTCCACGGCGGCCACGGTCAGCCAGACCTCCTCGCCCTTTGCCGCGCCATCGATACGGAGTTTCGCCACTTGCGTGCCGCGGGGGCGGGCTACCTCCGGGACGTCAATGGCGACCTGCAATTGCTGGTCGAGCTGGGTGACGCTTGCGTGGGCCAGCCCCAGGGCGCGCAGCGGGGTGCGGCCGCGCTCGCCCGCCACTGGCTGGATCACGGTTGCGGTGACATAGGCGCCGCTGCCCCAGTCCTGTGTCACCTCCAGTGGGATCAGGGTTTCGCCGGGCGGGACTTCGACAGCCATACGGTGGATCAAGTGGTTCGAGACAACCGAGATCAGCGCGGTGCCCGCAGCCTGCGGCACGATGCGCAGGCGGGCGGTATCGCCGGGGGTATAGCTTTCGCGGTCCAAGGATAGCTCCAGCCGGGCAGGTGTTTCAGCGTTGCCTTCAGGCGCGTACCAGCCGGCGTAGAAGTCATAGGCGGCAGAGGCATAGGAGCCGTCGAGGCGTTCCACCACCAGCTCGTAGCGGCCCCAGTCCACGGGCTGGGACAGAGGCAGGGGGTCGCTGCCCAGCTGCGCCTCTCCAGTGGCGATGCGGGTGCGGCGGGTGATCGGCTCCCAGTTCCAGTTGCCATAGAGCTGATACCACTGATAGCGGGTCTCGACCCGGTTCAGGGTCCATTTCACGCGCATCGGCATCGGTTTCAGATCCGGCGACAGGGCAATGAATTCGAAGCCTGCCTCGGAGCCTTCTGCCGCGACCTCGTCAAACAGCGGCTTGATGCCGAGGACGGGAGCGGCAGGGCGCACCGGCAGGTCAAGTGAGCGCTCAACCGGGCGGGCGGCGCCATCGGCAACGCGGGTGGTGAGGGTCGCCAGCAGCGGCTTGCCCTCTGCCGGGGTGGTCTTGGGCAGGCTGACCGCAAAGGACGCGCTGCCGTCGGGGCCGGTTTTCTGGCCGCCGAAATATTCGGTCTGGTCAGAGGAGGCTTCATCGTAGCGGCCAAAGCGGAAGCCGGGCCACTCAGTCAGCGTATTAGCGGCGGTGAGACGGATATCACCCTCGACCTTCAGCCCCGCGCCGGGGGCGCCGAAAAGGTAGTCGGCTTGCAGCGCGATCTGGGCCGCGCTGCCGGGCTGGAGGCTGTCCGCATTGGCGACTTGCTGTTCGAAATCGATACTCTCGGGCAGGAAATCCTCGACCAGGATCTGGCGGCTGGCGAGCGCGGGGGCCTTGAGGTCGCTCTTGATCTCGAGCCGCCAGGTGCCGCGCGGGGCAGCGGGGCCGGTCGCAAGCGCAAAGACATGGCCGCCCTGATGGCCGCCCGCGGAGGTCTGGCGGGTGTATTCCACGCCGTCGGGACGCAAGAGGATCGCGGTCAGCGGCAAGCCTTCGACCGCTTTCGCCCTGCTGTCGCGCGCCAAAGCGGTCACATGCACGGTCTCGCCCGCGCGAAAGGCACCGCGGGTGGTGGCAAGGAACACATCCACCGGCCCCGGTGCAGGGCGGCCGGCAACGCCGCGGTCCGACAGGTCAAAGGCCGCATCATTAAGCGGCAGGAAGGTGAAATCCCCCTCCCCCGCCCGCGCGGTGATCAGCGCCGGTGCCGCGCCGCCAGCGCCACGGATGAGGCCGGGAGCGAAATGCACATAGCCGCTCGCGTCGCTGGTTTCAGTAGCCAGAACCTCATTGGCGCTGGCAATCAAACTGACCTCGGCGCCTTCCTGCGGCTTGGCATCTGCCAGGCCCTGGACCTGCACATGCAGACCATCGCTACCGGACATGGTGCTGAGGCCAAGGGTGGTCAGCACAAACCATTGCGTGGCGCCGGCATCGTCATAGGGATCGGCCCCGGGTATCCGCGCGGTGAGGGCATAGAGGCCGGGTTTCTTTTGCCCTATCAGGGCATCGTCCAACGGCAGGCGGCTGGTCATTGCCTGATTGAGCGCAGTGTCCACTTCGGCGCTGCCAGTCCAGATTTCCTCGGCTATATCAGAAGCGAAATGCTTATCCTCCCATTGGGAGAGCGGCTTGGCAAAGTACCCCTCCTGCAGAGTGCGCAGCACGTTGCGGCTACTGACCCGGCGCAGGCGCAGGTCAAGTTCTGTGAGGTTCACGGTTTCCACAGGCAACGCTGCCGGGCCGCCTGCGGGCAGCACATAGGCGCGGCCCGGGAAGCGGACCTTAGGCGCACGGTCGCGCACATAATGGGTCAGCTCCACATCCTTAAAAAGCTGCTCACCGCTGGCCGAGGGCAGGCCGCGGCGCAGGGTCAGCTGGTAGCGCTTGCCATGCTCCACCCCGTCAAAACACAGCTGCCGCCCGGATGCAGTTGCCACCAGGCTGCTGCCGGCCAAGCGCACATAGTTTTCGTAATCGGTTCCGGCCTGTTCCAGATCTTCGGAGAATTCAGCGCAGATACGGGGCGCTGCACTGTCGCTTTCAACCGTGGAGCCGGTCACGCGAAAACCGTATTTCCGGATCGCATAGTTGATCAGCTCGGCATTTGCCTTGAGCGGAATGATATTGTCAGCCAGACGCAGCAGCGGCAGCATCTCCCGTCCACGGCCAAGCGCCTCTACCGCTTCGGCGGCCTGACGCAGGGCCTGCGCCTGATCTGCCGGGGGGCCCGCCCGCAAGTAGCCATTGAGGGCCGCAAAGTAAGCCTCCTGCCGGAAACTGCGCTGCTGGGAGCGGTTGCCAGAATCTTTGGCGGCCCGCAGCAAATAGGCCGAGAAACGGGTCCAATCCTGAGCGGCATCCGTCAGCACCACGGCCTGCCCCATCCAGCGCAGCGCCGCGACCGGCTCCCCGGCGCGGAACAGCGAACGGGCTGCCGAGACCGCCTTGGCCGCGTCCTCAGTTGTCAGCGGATAGGCCAGGCCCAGCGACTGCGCGAGCCCGGCAGCGCGCTGCAATTCCAGGTCCGGAATTGCGTCCAGCCGGCTTGCCCGCCCGGCGGCCTCTGCCTGAAGCCCGCCGGGCGCCGGCTGTTTGAGCGCAGAAAAGGCGCCCTCATAGGGACTGCGCTGAGTCAGGGCTGATTTCGGAAAGCAAGCATTTGCCTTTTGATTGAACACAAAGCCGGCGCAATCCGTCTGGGCAGAACAGGCCCGCGCGCAGGCCTCGGCATCCGTGTCGAACAGCGGATGCAGATCCGAGCCGAAAAAATCGGTGTTGGCAAAAGCCCTGTACCGAAAGTCAGGAACCTCCGGTCCGGCCCAGGCAGCGGGCAGGAACGTAATAGAAGCAATAATATAAAGTAGAACAGAAGCAAACAGACGCGGCATGGCACCCTCCAATACTGGGCGCAGGCTGGCACGGGCTTAACGTCATAGCAAGATTCACCCGCGTAACACGTAAGGGCAGCCCTGCTGTCTCCTGCGTGCGGAATTGCCGCGCGCTGTTCGTGTTAATGTATTGCCGGAGTTCGCAGGGATGACCCTTGCCAGCAAATTAGCGGAAGAAAGACGGGCCCGGCTGGCCGCCGAACGGCTGCTTGAGCTGAAGCAGGCCGAGCTGTCTGCTGCCAACCGCAAGCTGGGCCGCCATGCGCTGGCACTGACCAAGCAGATCGGCCAGACCCAGGCCGAAGTGGCCACCGTGCGCGACGAAAACGCCAAGGTGAAATCCGATCTTAATACCGCGCATGAAAAGGTTGAGACTGCGGAGCGGCGGCTGTGGCATTCGATCCAGGCGTTTCAGGACGGGTTTGCCTTTTTTGATGCCGATGGCAGTCTGATCGGGGCGAACACCGCCTACCTCAATATCTTCGACGGGCTGGAAGAGGTGTCGCCCGGCATTTCCTACGGGCGGATACTGCAGCTTTTGACCGATGAGGGGCTGATCAATACCGGCGAGCTGGGCACCGGTGCCTGGCGCGAAATGATGAGTGAGCGCTGGCTTTCGCCCTCGCCCGATCCGGTGGTGATCCAGCTGTGGGATGAGCGGTATCTGCGGCTGATCGACCAGCGCGGCCATGGCGGCGACGTGGTGACGCTGGCGCTCGATATCACCTCGACCGTACGGTACGAAAAGGACCTGCGCGGCGCCCGTGCCCGCGCCGAAGCGGCAAACCGGGCAAAATCCGCCTTTCTCGCCAATATGAGCCATGAGATTCGCACCCCGATGAACGGGGTGGTGGGCATGGCCGAGCTGCTGAGCGACACCGAGCTGGACGAGGAACAGCGGCTTTATGCCAACACCATCAAAAACTCGGGCGAAGCGCTGCTGGTCATCATCAATGACGTGCTCGACTATTCCAAGATCGAAGCCGACAAGCTGGAACTGCATCCCGAACCCTTTGACCTGGAGCGCAGCCTGCACGAGGTAGTGATGCTGCTGCAGCCCACAGCGCGGGACAAGGGGCTGAAGCTGCTGGTCGATTACGACCTGTTCCTGCCGACCCGCTTTACCGGCGATCCAGGCCGGATCCGGCAGGTGCTGACCAATCTGGCCGGCAATGCGGTGAAGTTCACCAAGGAAGGCCATGTGACTCTGCGGGTGACCGGTGTTTCGTCGCCTGATGACAAGCAATGCGCGGTGCATATCTCGATTGAGGACACCGGCATCGGCATCCCTGAAGAGAAGATTGAGCATATATTCGGCGAGTTCAACCAGGTCGAAGACGAGCGCAACCGCAAGTTTGAAGGCACCGGGCTGGGGCTGGCGATCTCCAAGCGGCTGATCGAAATGATGGGCGGCGAGATCTGGGTCGACAGTGAGGAAGGCAAAGGCTCCTGTTTTGGCTTCCGCTTGCCGCTGCCCATTGAAGGAGCAGCAGAGCGGCCTCTGCCGAAGCTGCCCAGCTCGCTGCGCCATGTGTTGCTTGTGGATGACGCGCCGCTCAACTGCGAGATCCTGCAAAAGCATCTGCAGATGCTGGGCATTCAGGTCACCACTGCTGAAACCGCACCTGGTGCGCTTGCCGCAATGCATAACAGCATTGATCTGGTCATCAGCAGCCATAACCTGCCTGGGCTGGATGGCGTGCAGCTGGCGAGGGATCTGAAATCCGGATCCTGGCGCGGGGTGCCGGTGCTGATGCTGAATTCCGGTCCGCATGGTGCCAATGATCCGGAAATCCGCCAGCTGGCGGACGGGGTGCTGCAAACCCCGGCACCGCGGGACGATCTTTTCAACCAGCTGGCCAAACTGGGGGCCAATGCTGCCGGCCCCGGCTGCGAGGCGCCGCCGCAGGACGCGCTGACGGCGGCAGACACTTTAGAGGACACGGCAGCGCCGCCGGCAGGCCTTGAGGCGCCGCAGACCGAACCGCCCGCCGGCCCGCCGCCGGAACCGGAAATCCGCCGGATGCGGGTGCTGGCGGCCGAGGACAACAAGACCAATCAGCTGGTGTTCAGAAAAATGGTGAAAGAGCTGAACATAGAGTTGAAATTTGCCTGCAACGGCCTGGAGGCGGTCGAAGCCTTCCAGACGTTCCGCCCGGATCTGATTTTCATGGACATCTCGATGCCAATGATGGACGGCAAGGAAGCCACAGCCAGGATCCGCAGTATCGAAGCGGACACCGGCGGCCATACCCCGGTTGTGGCCCTGACTGCACATGCAATGGCAGGCGATTCGGAAGGCATTCTCGCGGCCGGTTTGGACCATTACCTGACCAAGCCGCTGCGCAAGGCGCTGATCCACGAAAAGATCCGCGCCTGTGCGCCGGACGGGACACAGGCCTTGGATCAGGACGGCCCGCCTGCCCCCGCTGTTGCCCAAGCACTCTGAATTGGCAGGTCTCCCCCGCCGCCGGCACGCCATGGCGGTCAATCAGTGAAACAAGCTGTTCTCCGGGCGCGCCCGGGCTTCTGTTCTTGACACTGTGCTGAGCTGGGTCCCGGTTGCCAGGCGCCGTCAGGATCCTGCTTTTCCGGGTGTTGCCCTGCCCGTTTGCAGCGGACGCTCTTTCCATCACCCTGTCTGCCTTAAACAACGGAGAAGCTCTCCCGCGTCCGCAGGCGCACCGGCTGCGCCGGCACCGGCCTTGGGCGGCCTTGGGCGTGGCAGCGCGCAGAGCGCGCTGCCACGCCCAACCGTGAAGGTGCATTCTTTGAATGTGCAGGAGCGGGCGGGAGCCTTCCTCCTGCCTCAAGCGCCGCGCAAGAAGACAGGTTTACCGGGGGCCGACATTGCTGGTTGAAAGACGTAGCCGCCGGCGTCGAATTCTTTGAGGCTTTCCGCATCTGTCAGCCGGTTCTGGATAATGAACCGCGCCATCGCGCCGCGGGCGCGCTTGGCGTAGAAACTCACCACCTTGGGGGTACCGTTCTTGTCTTCCATGAAGACCGGCGTCACCACCTGCAGCTTCAGCGCTGCCAAGTCCACTGCGCCAAAATACTCCTGGCTGGCGCAGTTGACCAGTACGCCGGCATCCACCGCCTCGGCCTGCGTATTCAGCGCTTCGGAAACCCGGCTGCCCCAGAATTCATAAAGGTTCTTGCCGCGCGCATTTTTCAGCCGCGAACCCATCTCCAGCCGGTAAGGCTGCATCGCATCCAACGGGCGCAGAACGCCGTAAAGACCGGACAGGATGCGGAAATGTTCCTGCGCCCAGGCCAGTTCATCCGAGTCCAGCGAAGACGCTTCCAGACCCTGATAGGTGTCGCCGGCAAAGGCCAGCGCCGCCGGGCGGGTGGCCACAGTTGCCGGATCCGCCGAAAACCCTTGAAACCGTGCATGGTTCAGCTTGGCCAGATCCTCGCTGATGTGCATCAGCTTCATCAGATCCGCCACGGATTGTTCGCGGGCCACCCCGGCCAGCTCCACCGCGTCATCATGCAGCGCGGGCCAGGTCATCTCCTGCTCCCGTTCCGCCCAGTCCAGCTTCTTGGCCGGAGAGGTCACTACCAGCATATCTGCCCCTTTACATTCTTGGCGCGACCCTAGCCCGCACCGCGCAGGACGTCCAGAAACGCCGCCGCGAAACGTTCGGCGCGTCGCTCCCCTAACAGCCTTGTGATGCCAGCCTCGTCATCTGCGCGCATCTGCGCCACCTTGGCCAGCAGCGAGGCGGAGCAGCTGAGCGGTTTCAACGTGCCGCAATCGCCGCGGGCGAGCTGCGCCTGCGCTTCTAGCAAACTGTCATACACAGAACCGGACTCGCGTCCCGCCAGCTTGCGCCTTGCGGGATGCAGCTGTTCCGCAGCGCCAGTGATCACGCTCAGGAAGTCGTCGCCGTAGCGTTCCAGCTTCTTGGCACCGACACCGTTTATGCGGGCCATCTGGTCGAGGGTTTCCGGACGCATCTCGGCCATCTCGATCAGGGTGCGATCGGGGAAGATCACATAGGCCGGCACTTTCTGCGCCTCGGCGAGCGCCCGCCGCTTAGCCTTGAGCGCGGACAGCAGCGGTGCATCTTCCTCGGAGACCAGCGCCTTCACCGCCGGGCGGCGATCGGCGGATTTGATGGTGTCGCGGCGCAGCTCGATCGATTGCTCGCCGCGCAGGATCGGCAGCGCCGCTTCTGTGAAGCGCAGGGCGCCGTGGCGTTCCGGGTCTGGGCGCAAGAGGTCGCGGCCCATCATCTGCCTGAACACCGCCTGCCACTGGCGCTTGCCGAACTCCTTGCCGCAGCCATAGACCGACAGCTCATCATGGCGTTTGGCCCGGATCCGGTCATTGTCAGCGCCCAGCAGGATGTCGATCAGATGGCCGGAGCCGAACCATTCCTCGGTCCGGAGCACCGCCGACAGCGCCTTACGCACCACGGTGGTGCCGTCGAACACATCGGCGGGCGTATCGCAGAGGTCGCAATTGCCGCAAGGCGCTGCCTCCTCGCCAAAGTAGCCCAGCAGTTTCTGGCGGCGGCAGCGCAATGCCTCGGCCAATCCCAGCAGGGCGTTCAGCCTTGCGTGGTCGGCGGCGCGGCGTTCGGGCGGTGCCAGGCCTTCGTCGATCTGGGAACGGCGCAGGCGGATGTCGTCGGGGCCGAACAGGGTGAGGGTTTCGGCCGGCGCGCCATCGCGCCCGGCACGGCCGATTTCCTGGTAATAGGCCTCGATGGATTTCGGCAGGTCGGCATGGGCGACCCAGCGGATGTCGGGCTTGTCGATCCCCATGCCAAAAGCAACGGTGGCGACCACGATCAGCCCGTCCTCGCGGGCAAAGCGGGTCTCGACGATGCGGCGGTTCTCGGGGTCCATGCCGCCGTGGTAGAAACAGGCGGAATGGCCGACCTCGCGCAGGGCTGAGGACAGCGCCTCGGTCTTGGCGCGGGTGCCGCAATAGACGATGCCGGACTGGCCCTTGCGGGCGGCGGCGAACTCCAGGATCTGGCGGCGCGGGCTGTCCTTGGCGCCAAAGGCCAGGTGGATATTGGGCCGGTCAAAGCCGCGCAGGAAGCTGCGCGGCGCCTCGCCGTCGAACAGTTTCTGGACGATCTCTTCCTGGGTTTCCTGGTCCGCCGTTGCGGTGAAGGCCGCCAGCGGCACGCCCAAAGCCTGGCGCAACTCGCCGATGCGCAGGTAATCGGGGCGGAAGTCATGGCCCCATTGGCTGACGCAATGGGCCTCATCCACGGCAATGAGGCTGACGCCGATGCGGCGCAGCATGCCCATGGCGGCGCCCGAGGCGAGGCGTTCGGGAGCCATGTAAAGGAGCTTCAGCCGCCCGGCCTCGATCGCTTCCCAGACCGCCTCAGTCTCTTCCTCGGTATTGCCGGAGGTGAGCGCGCCTGCGGTGACGCCGGCCTCCTGCAGGGCGCGGACCTGATCGCGCATCAGGGCAATCAGCGGCGAGATCACCACGGTCACCCCGTCGCGCAGCAGCGCCGGCAGCTGGAAGCACAGGGACTTGCCGCCGCCCGTGGGCATGATCGCCAGCACGTTTTCGCCTGCGGTCACGGCGTTGACGATCTCCTCCTGCCCGGGGCGGAAGGCGTCAAAGCCGAAGATCTCGCGCAGGACAGGGGACGCACCGGTCAGGGATGCCGGGGACACTTCTGCCGGGGGTGCCGGGGCTGTCATGGGGGCGATGGGCCTCAAAATGGTGGTCTGCTCGTATTGGCAGGCACAATCCCACAGGAGGCATAGGGCAGCAAGGGCTGCCGCGCAAAAGCCCGGCGAAAGCCGCCGACCCAGGCACGTTCAAGTCAGTAGAACGCCGAGACGTTGTTCACCAGGATAATGCGCAGTGCATAGACGCCGATCAGCACCGCCAGCGGCGCCAGGTCGATACCGCCCATGTTCGGCATGATCCGGCGCACCGGAGCGTACAACGGCTCAAGAACCCGGTTCAGCATGTACCAGATCTGCGCCACCAGCTGCTGGTGCAGGTTCAGAACCTGGAAGTTGATCAGCCAGCTCATGATCACATGGGCAATGATGAAGAACCAGACAATGTCCAGGATCAGCATCAGAATTTGGAACAGCGAAACCATCTGTTTTTCCCTTTTTCGAACAGCCTCACAGGTAAGCAGAGACGGCGAAATGCGCAAGGCTTCCGCGAGGTTGCAGTTGACGCGCTGTAAACGGGTGGCATCACGGGCACAAGCGAATGAGGAGCCCCTGCCCATGTACCCTTTTTTCCGACTGACCAAGGATACCGTTCTGGCCAGCCGGATGCCACGGCTGGACATCACCGGCCTGCATGTCTCGCATCACATCTGCTGGCCTTGGGATCTGGACATGTGGATGGAGCTGAATAACGGCCGCACCATGACCCTGTACGATCTGGGCCGCACCATGCTGGCGCAGCGGACGGGACTGATCAGCGCACTGAAGAAAAACCGCTGGGGCCTGACGGTGGCGGGCTCATCCGTGCGCTACCGGCGCCGCATCCGCGGGTTCGAGCGGTTCGAAATGCGCAGCCGCGCCGCGGGCTGGGATGACCGTTTCATCTATGTCGAACAGTCCATGTGGAAGAAAAACGGCGATTGCGCCAGCCATGTGATGCTGCGCACCGCGGTCACGGACCGAAACGGGATTGTCCCTCCGGCCAAGGTGTTGGAGGCATTGGGGCAAGACGCTGAAGCCTCTCCCGATTTGCCCGGCTGGATCAAAGACTGGTGCCAAGCGGATGGCGGCCGTCCCTGGCCGCCGATGCAGGACGGGCTTGCCTAGGCCCCTGCCCGCCTGCCATACCTGAAGGCAACAATAATAAGAGGCCGGGCATGCAGCAGGTATCCACGCGCAAGCGGATCTGGGGATGGTGGTTCTTTGACTGGGCCAGCCAGCCGTATCAGACGCTGCTGGTCACCTTTGTTTTCAGCCCGTTCTTTGCCGCAGTGGCGGCGGATTATTTCATGACCCAGGGGCTGGCGGGCGAGGCGGCCAAGGCGCAGGCGCAAACCGTCTGGTCGATGTGCCTGACCGTGACCGGGCTGATCATTGCCTTTGGCGCGCCGTTTCTGGGGGCGCTGGCCGATATCACCGGGCGCCGCCTGCCCTGGATCATGATGTTTTCACTGATGTATCTGATCGGCGCCTGGGGTTTGTGGTACATGGATCCTTCGGGAAGCAACCTGTGGTGGATGCTGGTCAGCTTCGGCTTTGGCTTCATCGGTGCCGAGTTTGCCCTGATCTTTGTCAACGCGCAGCTGCCAACGCTGGCCAGCCGCGAGGAGGTGGGGGCGGTCTCCGGGTCCGGCTTTGCATTCGGCTATCTTGGCGGGGTAATTGCACTGTTCATCATGCTGCTGCTGTTTGTCGAGCAAAGCTCGGGCAAGACGCTGATCGGCCTTAGCCCGGCCTTTGGACTGGATGCCGAAGCAAAAGAGGGCACCCGTGCCGTTGGCCCGTTCACCGCGGTCTGGTTTGCTGCCTTCATGGCCCCCTATTTTCTGTGGGTACAGGACCGCGGCGCTACCGGGCGCAAGGCCAGCCTGGGCAAAGCCTGGCAAATGGTGGTCAAGCTGGTTGCCAGCCTGCGCCACCGGCTGAGCCTGGCGACCTATCTTGGCTCTTCGATGTTTTACCGGGATGCGCTGAACGGGCTGTACGGTTTCGGCGGCGTCTACGCGAAACTGGTGCTGGGCTGGGAGATCGCCCAGATCGGTATCTTCGGCATTGTCGCAGCCTTTGCCGCCACTGTCTTCAGCTGGCTGGGCGGCAAGGCAGACCGGCGGCTGGGCCCGAAACCGGTGATCATCGCCTCGATCCTGGTGCTTGCCTTTGTCTGCCTCATCATCGTCTCCATGTCGCGCCATCAGATTTTCGGCATCGCCCTGGCAGAAGGCTCTACCCTGCCCGACACGGTGTTTTTCGGCTGCGGCATGCTGATCGGCGGCTTTGGCGGCATCCTGCAATCGGCCAGCCGCAGCCTGATGGTGCGCCACACCAGCCCTGCGGATGCGACCGAAAGCTTTGGCCTTTACGGGTTGTCGGGACGCGCCACCGCGTTTCTGGCGCCGGCGCTGATCGGTCTGGCCACCACCGTGACCGGCAGCGCCCGGCTGGGGATCACACCGGTGATCGGGCTGTTTCTGATCGGTTTGATACTGTTGTTCTGGGTTCAAGGAGAAGGAGATCAGGGTTGAAACTGTTTGTTGCCATATGCTTAGCGGTTGCCGGGTTATTTAATCCGGCAAGTGCGCAAACCCCAGCCAAGGCCCTGTTCGGGGCCAAGCCCAGCGCCTCGCAGCAGCGCCCCGCGCCGTTCGGCTCTTATGCCAAAGGATGCGTTGCCGGCGCCGCCCAGCTGCCCGAGACCGGCCCCACCTGGCAGGCGATGCGGCTGAGCCGCAACCGAAACTGGGGGCATCCGGCAGCGATTGATTTTGTTGAGGATCTCAGCCGGTTTGCCGCCAAGCAGCGCGGCTGGAAAGGCCTGTACATCGGCGACATCAGCCAGCCGCGCGGCGGGCCGATGCTGTCGGGCCACCGCAGCCATCAGATCGGCCTTGATATCGACATCTGGATGCGGCCGCCGGACCGGCTGAACCTCAGCCGCAACGCACGGGAAAACATCTCCTCAATCTCGATGCGCCGGGCCAAGGGCGCCTATGTGAACTCCAGCTGGACCCGCGCTCATCACGAGATCCTTAAAGCCGCGGCGCAGGACAAGCGGGTGGCGCGGATTTTCGTCTTTCCCGGCGCCAAGGTGCAGATGTGCAATGACGAAAAGGGCGACCGCCGCTGGCTGCGCAAGATCCGGCCCTGGTGGGGTCATCACTACCACTTCCATGTGCGGCTGGCCTGCCCGCGCGGTGCGCGCGGCTGCGCCGATCAGGCAGCCCCGCCCAAAGGCGACGGCTGCACCGATGCGCAGCGCTGGGTCAATGACATTCTGAACCCGCCGCCGCCGAAACCAGTTGACCCCAACGCGCCAAAGCCTAAACCGCGGCGTGATTACACCCTATCGGACCTGCCCAAGCAATGCGCCGCCGTTCTGCAATCAAACTGATCCTGGCCCTGGCCGCAACTGGCGGGCTGGCGGCTGCGGGTTTTGCGGCAAACCGCCCCGCAGCTGCTGCGGCAGGCAAGGCGCAGCACCTCAGCAGCTATACTTGGAAGCTGAACCAGCGCTGGTTCGGCGGGTTCTCGGCTCTGAAGCTCAGCAGCGGCGGCACGGCAATGACCGTTCTCAGCGACCGGGCTACTTTGGTGACAACCCGGATCCAGCGCAGCCAGGGGCTGATTTCAGGCATCACTGCCCGGCGCGCGCACGAATTGCGGGCCTCCACCGGGAAGACGCTCAAAGGCTTTGCCGGAGACAGCGAAGGGCTGGCGGTCGCGGCGGACGGCAGCCGCTATATTTCCTTTGAAGGCGCCGCACGGGTGGCGCGCTACCAGCACCCCGGTAGCCGCGCCAAGGTTCTGCCGCGCCCCAAGGCCTTCCGCAGCCTGCCGCCCAACAAATCCCTGGAAACCCTCGCCATCGATTCCCGCGGACGGCTTTACACCTTGCCCGAGCGCGCCTTGGATAAACACGGACAGATCCCGGTCTGGCGCTGGAACGGCCGCCGCTGGTCACGCCCCTTCAGCCTGCCGCCTGAGGGTGGATTTCTGCCGGTGGATGCCGATTTCGGCCCTGATGGGCGGCTCTATCTCCTGGAGCGCGACTTTACTCTGTTTGGTTTCCGCAGCCGGTTGCGGCGATGGGATATCACCGCCGCAGGACCGGCGAACGAAACCGTTCTGCTGCAAACCGGTTCCGGCACCCATGACAATCTGGAAGGGCTGTCCGTCTGGGCAGATGAAATCGGAGGGTTGCGCGCCACCATGGTGTCGGACGACAATTTCCTGCCCTTTCAACGCACCGAACTCGTGGAATACGCGCTGCCCCGCTGATCACGCGCCCCGCCAGCGGCACCGGGCCCACCCGAAGGGGGCATTTCCTGAAATGCGCCCGCGCGGGCGGGAGCCCCTGCCCTGCAGGATGCTTGCAGCAGGGTGCGGACCGGTTTAAAGGGGCCGGTCTTTTGCCGTGCCGGAACATGTGCCCGCGGCCTTGAAAAACGGATCCGACCCATGCCCCGCTCGCATATCCCCGGCATTGTTGCCATGGCCGCCGTCGTTGTGGCGTCCAACATCCTGGTGCAATTCCTGTTTGGCCAATGGCTGACCTGGGGCGCCTTCACCTATCCCATCGCTTTCCTGGTCACTGACGTGATGAACCGTGTCTATGGCACCGCAGCTGCCCGCAAGGTTGTGCTGGCCGGTTTCCTTGCCGGGGTCGCCTGCTCGCTGATCGGCACTCAAATCATGCTGCAGGGCGACGGCTTCACCTATCCGGCCGTGACCCTGCGCATCGCGCTTGGCTCCGGTCTTGCCTTCCTCACCGCGCAGCTATTGGACGTCGCCGTCTTCTCGGCCCTGCGGACAGGCAAATGGTGGCGCGCGCCGCTGGCGTCTACGCTGGCCGGCTCCATTGTGGACACCGCCCTGTTCTTCACCATCGCCTTCTCAGCTGCGCTCAGCTGGCTCGAGCCCGGCAACGATGTCGCTTGGGCCGGAGAGCCGCTGCCGCTGCTAGGCAGCGGCCCTACGGCCCCTTTGTGGGTCTCGCTTGCCGCGGCCGATTGGCTGGTAAAACTATCGCTCGCTTTGGCCGCCCTTGTGCCTTTCCGCATCATCGTGCGTAAACTGACCGCAAAGACCACATGATTTTGTTTTGACATTAACCGAATCTGTGGCAGGCTGGGGTCACACGAAACATTCAGAAAGGAGGTGCCCATTGTCTAGAGAAGCTATGGAGAGCAGTGCCGGAACAGTTCAGAAGGCGTGCGGCCGAGGCAGCCCTTGGCGCGTATAGAAGACTGAATTGGTGCTGACCTAACCGGTGCACCTCCTATCATCTCGAAGGGCTGTTCTCGCGTGTGGGAACGGCCCTTTTCGATTGCTGACTGAGCCATGATCCACGTTAATGCGCAAATCACCCTGCAGGACTGGGAACTGACCGAAAGCTTCGTCCGCGCCTCAGGCCCCGGCGGGCAGAATGTGAACAAGGTGGCCACCGCGGTGGAGCTGCGGTTCGAGGCCGAACGCTCGCCTCAGCTCACGCCCGCAGTCAAAACCCGGCTGAGACGGCTGGCCGGGCGCCGCTGGACCAAGGAGGGCGCGATCATCCTGCAGTGCGACGAAACCCGGTCCCAGCAGCGCAACCGCGAAATTGTGCGCGAGCGGCTGGCCGAGCTGGTGCGCAAGGCACTGGTGGCGCCAAAGCGGCGCATTGCCACCAAACCCACCCGCGGCTCGGTTAAGCGGCGGCTCGAGGCCAAGAAACAGCGCGGCGGATTGAAGGCGACGCGCGGTAAAATCGACCCGGATTGATCCGGCGGATTGCACCCGCTGCCCGCTCCGCCCATGCTGCTGGCAAAACAGCAGGGAGATATGGCCATGCGGCTGGATGGAAGAACCGCCATCGTGACCGGCGGCGCCTCGGGCTTTGGTGCCGGAATTGCGCGCAAGTTCCTGGCCGAAGGGGCCCGGGTGATGATTGCCGACATCAATGGCACAGCAGCTGCGGAAATGGCCGCGGAGCTGGGCAGCAACGCCATCGCCCAGACAGTGGATGTCTCCGACGGCGCCTCGGTCAATGCCATGGCAAAGGCGGCGCTCGCGGCCTTCGGGCACCTAGACATTCTGATCAACAATGCCGGCGTCACCCATTTTCCCGCCCCTTTGGAAGAGATCACCGAGGATGATTTCGACCGGGTGATGGGGGTGAACATGAAATCCGTCTACCTGACGGCCCGCGCCCTGGTGCCGCATATGAAGGCCCGCCAGACCGGTGCGATCCTGAATGTCGCCTCCACCGCCGGTGTGTCGCCCCGCCCCAACCTCAACTGGTACAATGCCTCCAAGGGCTGGATGATCACCGCCACCAAAACCATGGCAGTCGAACTGGCGCCGCATGGCGTGCGGGTCAATGCGATCAACCCGGTGGCGGGGGAAACACCGCTGTTGAAAACCTTCATGGGCGAGGATACCCCGGAGATGCGCGCCAAGTTCCTGTCCACCATCCCCATTGGCCGGTTTTCCACGCCTGAGGACATGGGCAACGCAGCTTGTTACCTATGCTCGGACGAGGCCGGCATGGTAACTGGCGTGGCAATGGAAGTAGACGGAGGACGCTGCATATGAAAACTGTGAACTTGGCAGAGAAACTGGAAATGTTTTCAACCCATTGGGACCCGCATGTGGTGGCGGACTATAATGGCAATGACGTGATGGTGGTGAAATTCGAGGGTGATTTTCCCTTTCACCACCATCCGGATACCGATGATTTTTTCCTGGTTCTGGAAGGTGAAATGGTGATGGATATCGAAGGCGAACCGCCGCAGACCATCCGCTCGGGCGAGTTGTTTGTGGTGCCCAAGGGCGTCAGCCACCGCCCCCGCGCCGATCAGGAATGCAAGGTGCTGCTTATCGAACCGAAGGGCGAGCCGAACACCGGCGATCCGGCAACTGCAGCGCCCAAGCCGCAGATATAGGCGGCTTGAAACCGGCTCTTTCATCTTTTTCCGGGCTCCGCCCGTTCGGCCTTGAAACCCTCCCCCGGAGGGTTTCCAAGACAGGCCTCACCCCCGCCGCAGGCAGCCCGCAACAGCGGGCATCGGCCAAACAAAGGACTGCCCGTTATGCTACCCGGCCCTCGAAATCTGATCACCGATGTGCCCGGCATCCTAGTTGGCAATGCGCAGGACAGCGCGCTGAAATCCGGCGCCACAGTGCTGACGGCGGATCAGCCCTTCACCGCATCTGTGCATGTGATGGGCGGCGCACCGGGGACGCGGGAAACCGACTTGCTGGCGCCGGATAAATCAGTCGCTAAGATTGACGCGCTTGTGCTGTCCGGCGGCTCTGCCTTTGGTCTTGATGCCTGTTCTGGGGTGATGGACGCGCTGCACAGTCAGGGCCGCGGCTTTCCGGTTGGGCCGGCGCGGGTGCCGCTGGTGCCGGGCGCGATCCTGTTTGACCTGCTGAACGGCGGAGATAAAGCATGGAAGGAAAATCCCTACTGCGACCTGGGCCGGGCGGCGTTTGAAAACGCTGCAGAGGCGTTTGATCTTGGCACTGCCGGCGCAGGCACCGGCGCGCTGACCGCGATGGTAAAGGGCGGGCTGGGGTCGGCCTCGCTGGTGCTGGACAGCGGCGTGACCGTGGGCGCGCTGGTGGCCGCCAACCCGCTGGGCGCCGTCACCACACCGGGTGAGCGGCATTTCTGGGCGGCGCCGTTTGAAATTGGAGATGAATTCGGCGGATTGGGCCCGGATCCCTCCGCCGGGCTGGGCCGCAGTCCGGAGAGCCGCAAACTGGCTGCCATGCAGAAGCTGGGCAATGCCCCTTTGCCGGCAGAGCGCGCCAATACCACCATCGCCATCGTCGCCGCAGATGCCGCACTCAGCAAGGCGCAGTGCCAGCGGCTGGCCACCGCCGCCCATGACGGCATCAGCCGCGCCATTGTCCCCGCCCACGCGCCCGGCGACGGCGATCTGGTCTTTGCCGCCAGCACCGGCGCCCGCGCCTTGGAAAACCCGGACGCAGACCTTGGACCGGTCTGCCATGCCGCTGCCCTGTGCCTCAGCCGCGCCATTGCGCGCGCCATCTCAAACGCCCGCCCGGAACCCGGAGACCTGCTGCCCTGCTGGTCAGCGCCTTGAATTGCCGCAGCTTCCTGCCGGAACTTTGATGCGCGTCAAACTGCCGGTTGACACTGCGGGCTATTGGATCATGAGTCACACGTGCCATCTCAAAACCGGAGCAAGCAATATGAAGCCTCTCGTAACAGCCGCCATTTTCGGCCTCCTCGCCGCCCCCGCCTTTGCCGAAGGCGACCTCGAAGCCGGCGAGAAGGGGTTCAACAAGTGCAAATCTTGCCACATGGTCGTCTCGGATGACGGCGACGTGATCGTCAAGGGCGGCAAGACCGGCCCCAACCTGTGGGGGGTCGCCGGGCGCACCGCAGGCAGCGTCGAGGGCTTCAAGTACAGCAAGGACCTGATTGCGGCGGGCGAAGCCGGACTGGTCTGGGACGAAGCGAAATTCGTCGGCTTCACCACCGATCCCAAGAAATTCCTGCAGGCTGAAACCGGCAACGCCAAAGCCAAATCGAAGATGTCCTTCCGTCTGAAGAAGGGCGGTGAGGATATCTTTGCTTTCCTGGCCAGCCACGGCCCGGCCCCGGCTGAAGAACCCGCCGCTGAAGAAAACGCAGAAGCCGCTTCCGAGTAAGGCCGGACTTTCCGGCAGCACGGCCACAAAGCCGCGGCATTTTCGCCGCGGCTTTTCGCGTAATTGCTTTCGCAACCCGCAGACGTTAGCGGTAGGAGCCAGGCCATCGCAATTGCGGCAGGCCGGTCAGGGAAACCGTCACGGACACAGCATGAGCCACATGATCCCCGCCTGGGTGAACGGCGATTTGACACCGGTTGACAAGCTCGCTGCGCATGAGCGCGGGCTGAAGCACAAGGCGGTATCCGTCTTTGTGGTGAAAGGCGTGGAAATCCTGATGCAGCGCCGGGCGATGGGCAAGTACCACACGCCTGGCCTGTGGGCGAACACCTGCTGCACCCACCCGATGTGGGACGAGCAGCCCTCCGCTTGTGCCGTGCGGCGGATGCAGGAGGAGCTGGGCCTGACGGGCCTCTATCCTGAGTTCCGCCACCACCTGGAATACCGCGCCGATGTCGGAAATGGCCTGGTCGAGCATGAAGCCGTGGATGTGTTCCTGGCCCATGCGCACCGCCCCTTGAACATCACCCCCAACCCGGACGAAGTGATGGAGACCCGCTGGGTCGATTACCATGACCTTCTGGCCGAAGTCAGCCGTCACCCGGAACGGTTCACGCCCTGGCTGAAAATCTATCTGCACAATTATGCCGATGTGATCTTTGGCCCCGACCTGATCATCGGCGGCCGACGCTGACCGCTTACTCTTTCTGCCAGCTTGCCCCGCCCTGCGCGCCATGGTTATCTGTGCGCGCAATTAGGGAGTGTACTTATTATGCCCATCCTCATCGCAGGCGGCGGCATTGCGGGGCTGACGCTGGGGCTGACTTTGCATCAGATCGGGGTTCCCTTTCAAATTTATGAGGCCGCGCGCGCGCTGAAACCGATGGGTGTTGGTATCAACCTGCAGCCCAACGCGGTGCGGGAGCTGTTTGATTTGGGGCTGGAGGCGGAGCTGGACTCCATTGGTGTCCCGACCCGGCAGCTGGGGTTTTACAGCAAACTCGGCAAAACGATCTGGGAGGAGCCGCGCGGCACCCGCGCTGGCTATGCTTGGCCGCAGTATTCGGTACACCGCGGAGAACTGCAGATGATGCTCTACCGCGCACTGGCAGAACGTGCCGGGACGGACTGTTTTGAAACCGGCGCACGGGCGGCAGGGTTTGAGAATGCGGCAAAAGATGCCGCGCTGCTGCTGGCAGACGGGCGGCGGATCGAAGGATCGCTGGTGATCGGCGCGGATGGCATCCATTCCGCCCTGCGCGCGCAAATGGTGCCCGATGAGGGCGCGCCGATCTGGAACGGCCGCATCCTGTGGCGCGCAACTATCCGGGCGCCCGCCTTCAAGGGCGGCGCGGCGATGGCAATGATCGGTCACGATCACCTGCGGCTGGTGGCCTACCCGATCTCGGCGCCGGATGCCGGCGGCCGCGTCACCATGAACTGGATTGCGGAGAAGCGCTTTGACCCTTCCGCCCCCTGGCGCCGGGAAGACTGGAACCGGCCCGCTGACATCACTGAGTTCCTGCCCGATTTCGAAGCCTGGCGGTTTGATTGGATCGACGTGCCCGCCCTGATCCGCGGTGCCGGGGCGGTCTATGAATACCCTATGGTGGACCGCAACCCGCTGGAGTGCTGGACGATCGGCAGTGTGACCCTGATGGGCGACGCCGCGCATCCGACTTACCCGGTGGGCTCCAACGGCGCCAGCCAGGCCATCATCGACGCGCGGGTGATCGGCGCACAGCTGCTGAAACACGGGGAGAACGCTGGCGCTCTGCAAGCCTATGAAGCAGAAGTGCGCCCAGTGACGACGGCTGTAGGCCTGGCAAACCGCGCTGGCGGCGGACCGGACGGGGTGCTGCAGCGGGTCGAGGACCTCTGCGGTGGCGAATTCCAGAACATCAGCGAGGTGATTCCGCAGGCGGAACTGGCCGCCCATGCCGCCAAATACAAGTCCATTGCGGGCTTCTCCATCGAGGAGCTGAACGCGCGCGCCCCAACCATCCCGGCAGGCGCCCGCGTCAGCTAGGGCACGCCCGCGGTCCGCCGCGGGTCAAGGGCGGCACAGCCGCCGTGCCGCAGGCACAGTTCACCCTTGACGCGCAGAAGGCCGGTCACACACTCGGCTAGGCGCGTCTAAGGGCAGGCCTGCCCTTAAACCGCTTCTCAGCAACAAGAGAACGCCGCGCTATGCGCGGCGCCACACCCAACTGTAAGGCGCATTCTGCGAATGCGGCAGAACAGGCGGGAGCCCCCGCCCTGCCCCTGTGATTACACGCCAATCACCGCCTGCACCGCGCGCTGCCAGCGGGCATAGGCGGCCTCACGCGCCGCGGGCTGCATCAGCGGCGCGAACTGGCGGTCAAGCTTCCAGGTGTCGGCAAACCCCGTCTGGTCCGGATAGATCCCGGCCCGCATGCCCGCCAGCCAGGCGGCGCCAAGTGCTGTGGTTTCCTGCATCACCGGGCGGTCGACGGCGGCACCCAGGATGTCCGATAGGCTTTGCATGGTCCAGTCGCTGGCGCTCATGCCGCCATCGACGCGCAGGGTCACGGTGTGGTGGCTGTCGTCCTCCCAGTCGGCGCGCATCGCCTCCCACAGATCGCGGGTCTGGTAGGCGACGCTTTGCAGCGCAGCGCGGGCAAATTCCGCCGGGCCGGAATTGCGGGTCAGGCCGAACATGCCGCCGCGGCATTCCGGCTCCCAAAAAGGCGCGCCAAGGCCGGTGAAGGCAGGCACCAGGATCACATCCTGGCCCGGATCGGTCCGCAGCGCCAGCTCGCCCGACTGCGACGCCTCTTCGATGATGCCCAGCCCGTCACGCAGCCATTGTACCGCAGCGCCAGCGATGAAGATCGAGCCTTCCAGCGCATAGGTCGGCTTGCCGTCCAGCTGATAGGCGATGGTGGTCAGCATCCGGTTTTTCGACACCACGGGCGCGTCCCCGGTGTTCAGCAGCGCAAAGCAACCGGTTCCATAGGTGGATTTCATCATCCCCGGCTGGAAACAGGCCTGGCCGATGGTGGCCGCCTGCTGGTCGCCGGCCACGCCCAGGATCGGGATCGCGCCGCCCAGGATTTCCGGATCAGTGGTGCCGAACTCCGCGGCACTGTCCTTCACCTCCGGCAGCATCTGCTGCGGCACGTCCAGCAAGTCGCTGATGGTGCGGCTCCAGCGGCCTTTGCGGATGTCATACATAAGCGTGCGCGCGGCATTCGTCGCGTCCGTCACGTGGGAGGCTCCGCCGGTCAGGCGCCAGATCAGGAAGCTGTCCACCGTCCCGAACAGCAGATCGCCCGCAGCGGACCGCTCCCGGGCGCCCGGAACGGTGTCGAGGATCCATTTCACCTTGGTGCCGGAGAAATAGGGATCAAGCAGCAGCCCGGTGCGGTCGGCCACCATCTCCTCGTGGCCTGCCTTGCGCAGTTCTTCGCAGATGGCGGCGGTGCGGCGGTCCTGCCAGACGATGGCATTGTGAATCGCCTTGCCGCTGGATTTGTCCCAGACCACCGTGGTTTCGCGTTGGTTGGTGATGCCAATACCCGCGATGTCCGCGGCAGAGACATCCAGCTCTGCCATCACCTTGCGGCAGACGGCGACGGTGGTCCCCCAGATCTCTTCCGGGTCATGCTCCACCCAGCCCGCCTGCGGGTAATGCTGGGTGAACTCCTGCTGCGCGGTGCCCGCGACCCGCATTCCCGCATCAAACAGGATTGCCCGGGTCGACGTGGTGCCCTGATCAATTGCCAGAATATAGGTCATCGGCTGCCCTCCAGTCTCCTCTGACCGGGGACAATAAACGCAAAGGTGCTACCGCTACCAGCCCCTACTAATAATTTAGTTTCAAGACTTCGATATTGTCGATCAGACGGATGCCATCCATCCAGGCCGCCGCCAGCAGGCGAGCAGGACGGGTTGGAGTGTCCAGCGCCTCCAGCGTTTCGGCGCAGCGCAGGTCGAAATATTCCACGTCGCCGAATCCCGCCTCTGCCAGCGCCTGGCGCGCGGCGGCCTCAAGCGGTGCCCAGGGGCTTCCCGCCGAAGCCTTGACGGCGGCCTCGCGCATTGCCGCATTCAGCGCCGCGGCCTTGGCCAGCCCGTCCTTTGGCAGCAGCAGATTGCGCGAGGACATCGCCAGCCCGGAAGCTTCCCGCACGGTTGGACAGCCGACCACCTCGATCGGGATGTCCAGATCCCGCGCCATGCGGGTCACCACCATCAGCTGCTGGTAGTCCTTCTGGCCAAAGAACGCTTTGTCGGCGCTGGTCTGCAGGAACAGCTTGGCGACCACCGTTGCCACTCCGTCGAAATGGCCTGGGCGGAAGGGGCCTTCCATCACGTCCGTGATGCTGCCGCCGACCAGGACGTTGGTGGCATAGCCGTCCGGGTAGATCTGGTCCGGGTCCGGAACATAGATCAGATCAACCCCCAGATGGGCGAGCTTTTGCGCGTCGTCAGTTTCGGTCCGGGGATAATTCTCCAGATCTTCCGGCTTGTTGAACTGCTTTGGATTCACGAAGATTGTCACGATCACCCGGTCGCAGGCCTGTTTGGCCGCTTCGGCCAGCGACAGATGGCCCGCATGCAGCGCACCCATGGTCGGCACCAACCCGATGGTTTCGCCGGCTCGGCGCCATTCGGCTGTCTTGGCGCGCAAATCAGACAGGCGGCGCAGGATCGGAGCAGTCATTTCGGAGGTCATCCTTTGGAAGGCGCCTGATCGGCAAACACATGCTCTGCCGCAGGGAAAGAGCGCGCCCGCACTTCAGCAGCGTATTCGGCGATGCCTGCTTCGGCCAGCGGGCCAAGGTCAGCGTAGCGTTTCACGAATTTCGGTTTGAAGGCGGTGAAGAAGCCCAGCATGTCGTCAACCACCAGGATCTGCCCGTCGCAGCCGGCACTGGCACCGATGCCGATGGTGGGAATCGCGACCTCGGCGGTGATCTTGTCGGCCAGTTTCTGCGGCACCTTCTCCAGCACCACCGAAAACGCCCCGGCGTCGGCCACCGCGCGGGCATCCGCCAGCACGGCCTCTGCCTGCGTATCGCGGCCCTGCACCTTGTAGCCGCCCAGGGTGTTGATCGACTGCGGCGTCAAGCCGATATGCGCCATCACCGGGATGCCGCGCTTGACCAGGAAGCGGATGGTCTCTGCCATCTCGACGCCGCCCTCCAGCTTGACCGCGGCGCAGCCGGTTTCCGCCATCAGCCGGGCGGCATTGCGGAAGGCTTGCTGCGGGCTTTCCTCGTATGCGGCAAAGGGCATGTCGATGACCAGCATCGCCTGTTCCAGGCCGCGCGCCACCGCCTGGCCGTGCAGGATCATCATCTCCATGGTGACACCCAGGGTCGAAGTCAGCCCGTGCAGCACCATGCCGACGCTGTCGCCGACCAGCACAAAATCGCAATGCTTGTCCATCAGCCGCGCCATCGGCGTGGTATAGGCCGTCAGGCTCACCAACGGGGTGCTGCCCTTGCGGGCCCGGATGTCTTCGGCGTTGGGCGCCTGTTTCTTGGCTGTTGCGCTCATGGCTTCCTGTCCGCAGTTCGAATAGCGCCCGGATTACCAATTAACGCCGCGTGCTTCCAGTGCGCGAAATGCCGCCCGGCCTTGATTACGCTCGGGAAACAGGGAAACTCGTTTCCAATAGGCGCCATTTTCAGGCCCGCAGATTACACACAGGGAGATTTCAGATGGCCTTCAGAACCTTTGCAGTAGCCGCCAGTTCCGCGCTGGCGCTGATGGCGGGCAGCGCCTGGGCCAAGGACGGCGTCACGATCGGCCTGCAGCTGGAGCCGCCGCACCTGGACCCGACCAGCGCTGCGGCGCAGGCCATCGACTCGGTGGTCTACAGCAACATCTTCGAAGGGCTGACCCGGTTCATGGGCGATGGCTCCGTGGTGCCGGGGCTGGCGGAAAGCTGGGAAATTTCCGGGGACGGCACCGTCTATACCTTCAAGCTGCGCGAGGGGGTGCGTTTCCATGACGGCAGCACGATGGATGCAGAAGATGTGAAATTCTCGCTCGACCGCGCCCGGGGGGAAGACAGCACCAACGCGCAAAAGGCGCTGTTTGAGGGGATCACGGCCGTGAATGCGGTGGACCCGCAGACCGTGCAGATCACGCTGGACGCGCCGAACGGCAGCCTTCTGTTCAACCTCGCCTGGGGTGATGCGGTGATCGTGGCGCCGGAAAGCATCGACGGCATCAAGACCGATCCCGTCGGTACCGGCGCCTATACCTTCCAGGAGTGGGTGCAGGGCGACCGCATCACGCTGGCGCGCAATCCGGAGTACTGGGGCGATCAGCCCGCGCTGGCATCTGCCACTTTCAAATTCATATCCGACCCGACCGCTGCCTTTGCCGCGATGATGGCGGAGGATATCGACGCCTTCGACAACTTCCCGGCGCCGGAGAACCTGCCACAGTTCGAGGCCGACCCGCGGTTCCAGGTCCTTGTAGGCTCTACTGAAGGGGAAACGATCCTTTCGACCAACAACAAGCAGCCCCCTTTTGACGATGTGCGCGTGCGCCAGGCGCTGGCCCATGCCATCGACCGGCAATCCATCATCGACGGTGCCATGTTTGGTTACGGCACCCCGATCGGGACGCATTTTGCACCGCACAACCCGGCTTACAGGGATCTGACCGGCCACTCTGCCCATGACCCGGACAAGGCCAGGGCGCTGCTGGCCGAAGCGGGCTTTGCCGATGGCTTCGAGACCACCCTGCACCTGCCGCCGCCCTCTTATGCCCGCCGCGGCGGCGAGATTGTCGCCGCGCAATTGGCCACCGTGGGGATCAAGGCTGAGATCATCAACGTGGAATGGGCGCAATGGCTGGAAAGCGTGTTCCGCGGCAAAAGCTTTGGCCTGACCATCATCAGCCATACCGAGCCGATGGATATCGGCATCTATGCCCGGCCCGAGTATTACTTTCAGTATGACAGCAAACAATTTCAGGAGCTGATGGCCAAGCTGAACGCGACCACCGATCCGGAGGCCCGCACCGCGATCCTGCAGGAAGCGCAGGAGAAAATTTCGGCAGATTACGTCAACGGCTACCTGTTCCAGCTGGCCAAGCTGGGCGTGGCCAAGGCGGGGCTGCAGGGATTGTGGGAGAACGCGCCCACCGCCGCCATCGACCTGAGCGCGCTGAGCTGGGCGGAATAGACCCAGCTTGCAACTGATCGCCCGGCCGGCAGGCCGGGCAGCGCCCGGACCGCCCCCGTCAAACCAAAGGTTTGCATCCGGCAAAACGGGGAGGGCGCATCCGCCCCCTCCCAGGCTCGGGCGCTGCCTTCAACGCATCACAGCCCGCGTCTTTCCCGCAGATACGCCACCCGCTCCCGGATTTCCGTCCGTACTTCCCCGCCGCGCGGCTGATCGCGCAGCGTGGTGAACCAATGCTCAGGCGGGTTTCGGCCCATGCGGTTGCCGTTGAACTCCAGCCCGCGCAGCACATCCTGACCGGCCGCAGGCAGGTGCTCCGGCACATCAAACCCGTTCAGCGCGGCCCAGACCCCGGTCCAAAGCCGCCCCACCGACCAGGGGTTATAGCCGCCCCCGCCGAGCACCAGATACCGCGGCGCCATCCCCATCAGCGCCCGCACCACCGCCCAATGCGCATTGTTCGACAGATCCAGATGCGGCAGCGGATCCTCTGTCACAGCATCCGCCCCGCATTGCAGCACGATGGCATCCGGCGCAAAACCCTCCACCGCGGGCAGAATCAGCGCGTCGCGGATATGGGCCATCTCATCATCGTTGAAACTACGCGGCACTGGCATGTTCAGGGCCGAGCCGCCCGCGTCCTCCGTCAGGGTGCCCGTCTTGGGCCAGAGGTTCTCCTCATGCACCGAGATCATCAGCACGTCCCTGTCGCCGGCAAAGCCATGCTCCACCCCGTCGGAATGATGCGCGTCAATGTCCACATAGGCGATCCGCTGCGCGCCATGATGGCGCAGCGACAGCATCGCCAGCACCGGATCGTTCAGATAGCAAAAGCCGTTGGCCCGGTCCGGCATCCCGTGATGAGTGCCGCCCGCCGGATTGTAGACGATGCCGCCGCTTGCCAGCAGCTCCCCCGCCAGGATCGACCCGCCCGCGGCGGTGGCAGGGCGGCGGAAGATTTCCGGGAACACCGGGTTTGATATGGTGCCCAGGTGATGCCGGGTGCGCACTTCTGCGCTTACCTCCTGCGCCGCCTCCGCCGCCTGCAGCGCGGCGATGTATTCGACCGTGTGCCAGGCGGTCAGCGCTGTTGGCTTGGCACGGGGGGAATTCACATAGACCTGGTCCGGCAGCCAGCCCAGCGCGCGAGAGAGGTCCATCACGGTCGACACCCGCGGCACCCGCAAGGGATGGGTACGGCCATAGGAAGAGCCGCGGTATATTTCTGATCCGATGAACAGGGGGCGGGACAGCATGGCTCAGTGATAGCCGGTTTCGAACAGATGCCAAAGGTGCTGCGGTCCGTTTCCGCAGGCAAGCGGCCAAGCCTTTGACGTTGAGCATTTTTGCCCGGCAGCTCCGGATTCCCTCCACCGCCCACTGGACCCGCCCGCCCCGCACTCCTAACGTGGCAGCCATGCTGCGTTATGCCCTGAAGCGCCTGTTGTCACTGATCCTCAGCCTGGCCGTTGCCTCGCTGGTGATCTTCCTCGTGGTGGAGGTTGCGCCGGGCGATCCGGCCTCCTTCATGCTGGGGGTCAATGCACAGCCCGATACTATCGCCGCGCTGCGGGCAGAGCTGGGGCTGGATCAGGGAAAGCTGGCCCGCTACCTCAGCTGGGCTGCGGGCATGCTGAGCGGAGATTTCGGCACATCCTACACCTACCGCACGCCGGTTGCCGGGATGATCGCAGACCGGCTGTGGGTGTCGCTGCCGCTGGCGCTATATGCGCTGACGCTGTCCACCCTGATTGCCTTTCCGGCCGGCATCTACGCCGCCGCCCGCCGCGGCAAGCCGGGCGATTTAGCGGTGATGGGCGCAACCCAGCTGGGCGTCGCAATGCCGAATTTCTGGTTTGCGATGATGCTTGTGCTGATCTTTGCCATCAACCTGCGCTGGTTCGGCGCCGGCGGGTTTCCGGGCTGGGACACCGGGCTTTGGGCGGGCCTTCATGCGCTCACCCTGCCCGCGATTGCACTGGCGCTGCCGCAGGCGGCGATCCTGACTCGTGTGATGCGCTCTGCCCTTCTGGACATTCTGGGCGAGGATTTCATGCGCACTGCCCGCGCCAAGGGGCTTTCACGCCGCCAGGCGCTGTGGCGGCACGGGGTACGCAACGCTTTGATCCCGGTGCTGACCATCATCGGCCTGCAGTTTTCCTTCCTGCTGGCAGGCGCCATCATCATTGAACAGGTCTTCTATCTGCCCGGCCTCGGGCGGCTGGTGTTCCAGGCGATCTCCTCGCGCGATCTGATCGTGGTGGAGTCGGTGGTGATGCTGCTGGTCTTTGCCGTCATTACGGTGAATTTCCTGGTAGATCTCGCCTATGCGCTGGTCGACCCGCGCCTCAGGAGCCGGACATGACCCGCAACCTGATCCTTGGCGGCCTGCTGTCCTCTCTGATGCTGCTGGCGGCTGCGGCGTCGTTCCTGTGGACGCCGTTTGACCACGCGGCAATGAACATCCCGGCCAAGCTGCAAACACCGAACGCGCAGCACTGGCTGGGCACCGATCATTTCGGGCGCGACCTGTTGTCGATGATCATGGTCGGCGCCCGCACCTCCATCGCCGTGGCATTGGTGGCCGTTGGTATCGGCATGGGTGCGGGTGTGCCGCTGGGCCTGGCGGCTGCGGCCCGTAAGGGGTCGTGGCTGGATGAGGGGATCATGCGCGGCAATGATCTGGTCTTTGCCTTCCCATCGCTGGTGATCGCGATCCTGATCACCGCCGTCCTTGGCGCCGGAGCCGTCAATGCCATAATCGCCATCGGCATCTTCAACATCCCGGTCTTCGCCCGCATCACCCGCGGCGCAGCGCTGAGTCTGTGGGAACGGGAATTCATCCTGGCCGCGCGGGTCGCGGGCAAGGGCGCGGCGCGGATCTCCGCCGAGCACATCCTGCCCAATGTTATGAACCTGCTGATCGTGCAGGGCACTATCCAGTTCTCGCTCGGCATCCTTGCGGAGGCGGGCCTCAGCTACGTTGGCCTGGGTGCACAGCCGCCCACGCCCAGCTGGGGACGGATGCTGGCCGATGCGCAAACCATGGTCAGCTTTGCCCCGCATCTTGCGCTGGTGCCGGGCCTGGCCATCATCCTGACCGTGCTGGGGCTGAACCTGCTGGGCGACGGGCTGCGCGACCACCTCGACCCAAAACTGAGGGTGGCGCGCGCATGACTCTTCTGGATGTCACCAGCCTGTCGGTCAGCATCGGCGCCTTTCAGGTGCTACAGGATGTGTCCTTCCACGTTGATCCGGGCGAGATCGTGGCTGTTACCGGCGAAAGCGGGTCGGGCAAGTCGATGACCGCACTCGCCATCCTGCAGCTGCTGCCGGACCTTGCGGAGGCCAAGGGCTACATCACGCTGAACGGTACCCAGCTGCTGGAGCAGTCCGAGGACGGGATGTGCGCGATCCGCGGCCAGTCCGCGGGCATGGTGTTTCAGGAGCCGATGACTGCGCTGAACCCCGTGAAGACCATTGGCGCGCAGGTGATGGAGACGATCCTGATCCACAAGGCAATGCCGCGTGAACAAGCCGAAGCCCGGGCGCGGGAAGTGCTGGACCGGGTTGGCCTGCCTGAGGACCGTTTCCCGCTGTCCCGCTATCCGCATGAGCTGTCAGGCGGCCAGCGCCAGCGAGTGGTGATCGCCATGGCGATTGCCCTGCGCCCCAAGCTGCTGATCGCGGATGAGCCGACAACCGCGCTGGACGTAACCACCCAGGCGCAGATTCTGGAGCTGCTGAGGGATCTGGTGCAGGACTATGGCATGGGGTTGCTGATCATCACCCATGACCTGGCGGTGGTGGCGGACCTGGCTGACCGCATCCTCGTCATGCGGAACGGCAGTGTGGTGGAATCCGGCCACACCGTCTGGCTGCTGCGCAACATGCGCCACCCCTACACGCGGATGCTGTTTGAAGCCTCGAACCATCAGGTGGCACTGCCCCAGCAGCCTGCAACGGCGCCGCTTCTGGAAGTCAGGAATGCGGTGCGCGACTACAGGACACCACGCGAATCGCTATTCTGCAAACCCGGCACCTTCCGCGCAGTGAACGATGTCTCTTTCACCCTGAACCGTGGAGAAAGGCTGGGGCTGGTGGGAGAGTCGGGCTGCGGAAAATCGACCCTGACACGGGCGATTCTTGGGTTGGAGCCGCTGCAAGGCGGCGAGATTCGCCTGGACGGTCAGCCTGTGACGACTCACCTCAAACCTGCGAGTCGGCGCAAAGTCCAGGTTGTGTTCCAGGACCCCTACGGCAGCTTCAATCCGCGCCATAAGGTTGAGCGGCTGGTCACCGAACCCTTCCATACGCTGCCTGATCCGCCAACCGGTGCGGCGCACAGGGATCTGATTGCCGAAACCCTCACCGCCGTGGGCCTGTCGCCTGACGACGCACAGAAGTACATCCACCAGTTCTCCGGCGGCCAACGCCAGCGCATCGCCATCGCCCGCGCCCTGATCACCCGGCCCGAGCTGATCATCTTTGACGAAGCGGTCTCGGCGCTGGATGTCTCTGTCCGGGCCCGTATCCTCGACCTGCTGGCAGAACTGTGTGCGGCCTATGCCCTCACCTATCTGTTCATCAGCCACGATCTGAGTGTTGTGCGCACGATCACCGACCGCTGCCTGGTGATGCGACACGGCGAGATCGTCGAGCAGGGCGAAACCGAAGCCGTGTTCAGCAATCCCCAGCACCCTTACACGCAGCAGCTGATTGCCGCGGCGCCGGTGCTGCCGGATCTGGACCTGGGCGCAGCATGACCCTGTCGCTGGCGTTGATTATGCCGCGAGAGCGGGCCTTGCTGGCCGCTGCGCTGGCACCCTATTTTGCGGAAACGGCGCCGCACGCGGCGATCGATCCTACGGAGCGTGCAGGCCAGATGCTGCACCGCAAGGATGTGACGGCTTTCTGGATTAGAAACGGTGCCCAGCGAATTGGTTTTGCCATTGTGCTGAACCTGACCGATGACCGCCGCGAACTGTCGGAGTTCTGCATTCTGCCGCAGCACCGCCGCCGGGGCTGGGGCCAGGAAGCTGCCTGCCTTATCCTGCAGGAGTTTCCGGGGCGCTGGCGCATGGGATTGTCCAAATCCTCACGCGAGGCAGTGGCGTTCTGGGGCACATGTCTCAGCTTTCTGCCCGGCCTCCGGGACTTGCGCGAGGGCGCGCCCTTCACCGGACATCAGATCAAAAGCTACACATTCGACGTTGCAGGAGCCCATGATGACTGACGCCTCCCCTCTCTGGTTCGATCCCGCGCTGTGCCTCATCGGCGGCGCTTGGCATCCTGCCGCCAGCGGCGGAACCCTGCCGTTGGTGAACCCCTCGGACGGCAGCGAAATCTGCCGGATCCCCCGTGGCGGAGCCACCGACACCGAGGCTGCGGTTCAGGCCGCAGATGCTGCCTTGGACGGGGAATGGGGCGCCATGACGCCACTGGAGCGCGGCCGCATCCTGACCCGGATCGGACAGCTGGTGCTGGAGAAGGTGGAACAACTGGCCGTGCTGGAAGCGATGGATGTGGGCAAGCCGCTGACCCAGGCGCGGGCCGATGCGCTGGCGCTGGCGCGCTACTGCGAGTTCTACGGCGGCGCGGCGGACAAGGTGACGGGAGAAACCATCCCCTATCTCGGCGGCTACACCGTCTATACGCTGCGGGAGCCGCATGGGGTGACGGGGCATATCGTGCCCTGGAATTACCCGATGCAGATCATCGGGCGTTCAGTGAGTGCGGCGCTTGCAATGGGAAATGCCTGTGTTCTGAAACCTGCCGAAGAAGCCTGCCTGACGGCGCTGGCATTTGCCCATCTCGCGGTTGAGGCCGGGCTGCCCGCCGGGGCGCTGAACGTGGTGCCGGGGTTGGGGCCCGAGGCCGGAGCGGCGCTGGCGGGGCATCCCGGCGTGCAGCATATTTCCTTCACCGGCTCGGTGCGCACCGGGGCACTGGTGCAGCAGGCGGCGGGCGCCAATGTGGTACCTGTCACGCTGGAGCTGGGCGGCAAGTCTCCGCAACTGGTGTTCGGCGATGCGGATCTGGACGCCGCCCTGCCGTTCCTGGTGAACGCAGGGATACAAAACGCGGGCCAGACCTGTTCGGCCTCCTCGCGCATTCTGGTGCAACGCGGGGTTTATGAGGACGTGAAGGCACGGATGGCAGAGGCCTATGGCGCGCTGACCGTTGGGCCTGCAGCAGAGGATCTGCGGGTCGGACCGCTGATCTCTGCCCGCCAGAAACAGATTGTCGAGGGCTATCTAGAACAAGGCGCGGACCTGCCAGTGGCGGGGCGCGGGAAAATCGTTCCCCATGCGCCAGAGAGCGGTGCCTATGTGCAACCAACCCTGTTTGCCGATGTGCCGCCGGATCACGTGCTGGCACGGGAGGAGGTTTTTGGGCCGGTACAGGTGCTGATCCCGTTCGACACCGAAGACGACGCGTTGCGGATTGCCAACAGCACCGATTACGGGCTGGTTGCCAGCGTCTGGACCCGCGACGGGGCGCGGCAGATGCGGCTGGCGAAACGTCTGAATGCAGGACAGGTTTTCATCAACAATTACGGCGCCGGCGGTGGGGTGGAGCTGCCCTTTGGCGGTGTCGGGAAATCCGGCCACGGGCGGGAAAAGGGATTCGAGGCGCTCTATGGGTTTTCGCAATTAAAGACCGTGGCGGCGCATCATGGCTGAGATAAGCCAATAGGTCAGCACTGTTGCCCCAATGTTTCGCGCGCGAAACATTGGGGCAGAATTTCTGCCACTAATTGTACCGTTTGGCAGGATACCTGCCGCAAGACCGGCGAAGTGTTATCAGACGATTACCGCCTGCCGTTCCTGCTTGCCGACACCGAAAACCCGCTTGTAGCGCTCGATTTCATCCGCAGGCCCCATCGCCTTTTCCGGGTTGTCCGACAGTTTCACAGTGGGTCGGCCATTGGCGGCAACCGCTTTGCAGACCAGCGAGAAAGGCGCCAGCGCGTTATCCTTCACCAGCCCGCGGAAATCGTTGGTCAGCAGCGTGCCCCAGCCGAAGGAGATCTTGGTACGGTTCGAGAACTGCGCGTGCAGGTCCTGGATCTGCTGCACGTCCAGCCCGTCGGAAAAGATCACCCGTTTCTCCGCCGGATCCTCGCCGCGGTCTTTCCACCAGTTGATCGCCACCTTGGCGCCCTTGGCCGGGTCGCCGCTGTCGATACGGATACCGGTCCAGCCGGCCAGCCAATCAGGCGCGCGGTCCAGGAACCCCGTGGTGCCATAAGTATCCGGCAGGATGATGCGCAGGTTGCCTTCGTGCTCGTCATGCCAATCGGACAGCACGTCATAGGGCGCTTGGGCGAGCTTCGCGTCATTTTCAGCCAGCGCGGAATAGACCATCGGCAGCTCATGGGCATTGGTGCCGATTGCCTCCACCTCGCGGCGCATGGCGATGAGGCAATTGGAGGTGCCGGTGAATTTATCGCCCAGCCCCTCATGCATCGCCTGGACGCACCAATCCTGCCAGAGGAAGGAATGGCGGCGACGGGTGCCGAAATCGGCGATGGTCAGCCCATCCACGTCCCGCAGACGCTCGATCTTTTCCCAAACCTTGGTCATGGCGCGGGCATAGAGCACCTGCAGCTCAAACCGGCCCATGCTGTTGATCACCGCCCGGCTGCGCAGCTCCATCAGCACCGCAAGCGCCGGGATCTCCCACAGCATCACCTCGTGCCATTTGCCCTCGAACGTCAGCTCGTACTGATCGCCCCTGCGTTCCAGATGATAAGGCGGCAGACGCAGACCCTCGAACCATTCCATAAAATCGGGACGGAACATCTGCCGCTTGCCATAGAAGGTATTGCCGCGCAGCCATGTGCTTTCACCGCGGCTGAGCGACAGCGAGCGGATGTGATCCAGCTGTTCGCGCAGCTCGCCCTCGTCGATCAGTTCGGCCAGAGGCACATGCGCGGAGCGGTTAATCAGCGAGAAAGTGACAGTCGTGTCCGGTTTGTTGCGGAACACTGACTGGCACATCAGAAGCTTATAGAAATCAGTATCAATCAGCGACCGGACGATCGGATCGATCTTCCATTTGTGATTGTAGACGCGGGTTGCAATATCCACCGGCAGCCTCGTGCATAAGGGTCACTGATTGATAGAATAGCCCGCCTGCCGGGGCAAGGAATTCAACCCGCGCGGCGCGCTTGTGCCTGCGGTGCCAGTTGGCCCAGCACGTCTAATAGCACAGCCCGGTTGATCGGCTTGCTCATGAAGTCATCCATACCGGCATCCAGGCAAGCCTTGCGATCGGAGTCGAAGGCATTGGCGGTCAGAGCCACAATGGCCGGCTGCAGGCGGGCCCGGGCACGGATTATCCGGGTGGCTTCCAGCCCGTCCATTTCCGGCATCGACATATCCATCAGAATGACATCCGGGGCAAAGTTCTCAAAACGTGCCACTGCCTCGCAGCCATTTTCGGCAAAGGCCAGTTCCACCGGGGCGGATTGCAGGAATTTTTCAATCAGCACCCGGTTTACCGCGTTGTCCTCGGCCACCAGAACCCGCAGGCCGTCCAATGCCGGGGACTCGTCTGGATAGGCCGGTGCGGCTGCGGTTGCAGGCTCCGCCTGAGGTGCCTGCAACCGCAGCCGCACCGTAAAACAGGACCCCAAGCCAAGTTCAGACGTGACCGAGATACTCCCGTCCATCGCTTCCGCCAAACGGCGGGAAATGGCCAGCCCAAGCCCGGTGCCGCCAAAGCGGCGGCTGATTGCAGCATCCGCCTGGGAAAAACGCTCAAACACCTTGCCAAGTTTATCCGCAGCGATGCCAATGCCGGTATCTGCCACCGAGAACACCAGATCGTGGCCCGCTCCGGATACCGCCGGTTCGGCATCCAGTGTCACCAGCACCCGGCCCTGGTCGGTGAACTTGATCGCATTGCCAGTGAGGTTCATCAGAACCTGCCGGATCCGCCGGTCATCCCCCTGCAGCAGACAGGGCACACGCCCCGTGATTTTCAGTACCAGCCTCAGCCCTTTGGCGTCGGCTTGGGCCTGCAGGAGACGTATGGTATCCCCAAAGCAGGCGTGCGGATCAAAGTTGACCTGGCTGAGGCTAAGTTCTTCGGCATCCATTTGCGAAAAGTCGAGGACATCATTGATCAGCGCCAGCAGGGTATCCGCCGAACTAAGGATGGTGTCGGCGTATAGGGTTTGCTCTTCGTTCAAGCTGCTGTCGCGCAACAGCTGCGCCATGCCGATCACCCCGTTCATCGGTGTGCGGATTTCGTGGCTCATCGTGGCCAGAAAATCAGTCTTGGCCCGGGCGCCTTCCTCGGCGGCGATACGGGCTTGTTCCAATTGCTGGGCATGTTCCTTGGCGGCGGTGATGTCACGCTCCACTGCAATCAGCGTTTCCAGCTCGCCGTCGGCGTTCAGCATCGGCACCTGGCTGGTCTCAATCCAGACCCGCCGGCCGTCCTTGCAGCGGTTGCGGATTTCCACCCGCAGAGGACGCGCATGGAGAACGCTGTCTTGCAGCAGCCGGATGGTCTCAGCGTCCGTCTCACCGCTGTTCAGCAAATCACCGGGCAACTGGCCCTGCGCCTCGTCAAAGCTGTAACCGGTGATGCGGGTGAAACTGTCGTTCACCCAGGTGATGCGCCCGTCGCGGTCCATCAACATCACACTGTCGTTGGCATTTTTGGCAACCAGCGCCAAGCGCTTGGCCTCCATTTTCTGATCGGACAGCCGGACATAGGCGGCTTCCAGTTCCTCCTGCTGAAGGGCCTGGGCCAGCATGGCCCTGCGGGTCCGGCTGAAATTGCGTGTGACATAGGTCAGAAACCAGAAAAAGGAGGTAAAAAGCACAAGCAGCCCGGCCAGATGCGGATAATACGTCGGCGCCAGGACCGGTGTTTCAACGATCTCCGCTGCCAGAAAGACCACCGGCAACCCAGCATAGGTGACAAGTCTGGCAAGGACAGCGCGCGGGTGATAAGGCAGCACCAGCCCGGCGTTGATCGCCATCCCGGTAAGCAAACCGATGGCAAACAACGGCTCATTATGCGCATGCGTCAGCAGTGCCGGCGTTTCGACCCAGAACGGGACCGACGCGGCCGCGCCAAGCGCCAAGGCCTGCAAAAAGGCGGTCAGCGCCGTCAGCAGCCGCAGCCGCCCCTCACTCATCCCGCCGCGGACCAGGTGTTCTGCCTGGCGCAGCAGAAGACAGTCCACAACATCCCCGGCAAGCGCAAGCGCAAAGGCCAGAAACGCATAAAGCGGCGGCACAGCCAATCCAAGAATGCCAAATGCAAAGAGCATGAACAGCAGGCGGGCCCGGAACGCGCGGACACGGCCGCGGCAATAGCGCAGCAGCAACTCAAGCGATCCATATCGCTTACTGAATTTGGCCAGCGTTCCGTTGCCGGTCCAGTCTGAAGTGTCCATCAATCAGCCTTGGCATCTGTCCGGGTGCCCGCACAGCATAGCAATGCCTTTGTTAACATTTCGCCCCCGTCTCCTTAAGATTGCAAATTAACACCTTCACTCGCCATTTCCTTCAGAGCAGCTTGCAGCGATCCGTTCAGGTCGATAGCGCGGCAGGCGGCCAGATCAACAGTCACATCAAATCCCAACCGCGCCGCATCCAGGGCCGTGAAAGCAACGCAGAAATCAGTGGCAAGCCCAGCCAGGGTCAAACCAGTGATACCGCGGCTGCGCAGGTAGCCCTCCAGCCCGGTGGAAGTGGATTGATCATTCTCGAAGAACCCCGAATAGCTGTCGATCCCCGGCCGGAAGCCCTTGCGGATGATCAGGTCGCCATCGGTGTGCAGGTCTTGGCGGAAGGCCGCGCCCTCGGTGCCTTGAACACAGTGATCGGGCCACAGAACCTGGGTGCCATACGTCATTTCCGTCGTTTCAAACGGATCCTTTCCCGGATGCGAAGACGCAAAGGAGGAATGCCCCGCCGGGTGCCAGTCCTGCGTGAGGATCACTGCATCAAATCTGTCCATCATTGCGTTGATAGGGGCCACCACCTTATCCCCACCGGGCACTGCCAGAGCGCCTCCGGGGCAGAAATCGTTTTGCACATCGACAACGATCAGGGCCTGGAACATCGGCATCTCCTATACTGCGCACACAATATGTAGCGGTGCAGGCGGGGCTTGGGAACTGCTGTTGGCCACCCGCGCCCCGGCGAGACAGGAAAGATACATCCAAAGCCCTTATTTTATTGGCGTTGCGACAGCGGTTCTTTCACTTGAAAACCCGGGCACATGGTTCTAAGGGCGGGGCATGTACACGATTGCTGCTCTCTATCACTTCACCCGTTTCCCCGACCCCGCCGCGATCAGGCCGGCACTTTTGGACCTGTGCAAGGTGCAGGATGTCAAAGGCTCGCTGCTGCTGGCGCAGGAAGGGATCAATGGCACCATCGCCGGCCCGCAGGCTGGCATCGACGCGGTGCTGGCGCATATCAAGGCGCTGCCCGGCTGCGCGGATCTGGACTGGAAAGAGGCCACTGCGGCCGAGCCGCCCTTTGGCAAGATGAAGGTGCGGCTGAAGAAAGAGATCGTCACTATGGGCCAGCCGGACGTGGATCCGCTGGCCTCTGTCGGGCATTACGTCGAGCCGGAAGCGTGGAACGATCTGATCCGGCAGGACGATGTGGTGCTGATCGACACCCGCAACGATTATGAGGTGGCAATCGGCACGTTTGAAGGCGCGATCGACCCCAAGACCGAGTCATTCCGCGATTTCCCAGCCTGGTGGGAGGAGAACAAGGACCGTTTTCACAACAAGCGCGTTGCGATGTTCTGCACCGGCGGCATCCGCTGCGAGAAATCCACCAACTACCTGCTGGGCCAAGGGGTTGAGGACGTCTATCACCTGAAGGGCGGCATTCTGCGCTATCTGGAGGAAATGCCGGCGAACAACAGCACTTGGGACGGCGAATGCTTTGTCTTCGACAACCGGGTGTCGGTGGGCCACGGGCTGGTCGAAGGCCCGCATGAGCTGTGCCACGGCTGCCGCCGTCCGATCTTGCCAGAGGACAAGGCGCGGCCCGAGTTCGAACAAGGCGTCAGCTGCCACCTGTGCATTGACCAGACCTCGGACGCGGATAAGGTGCGGTTCCGCGAGCGGCAGAAGCAGATGAAGCTGGCGCGTGAGCGCGGCGAGGCGCATCTGGGCAGCATCCCGCTTTGAACCCGCGCCAAAACAGACACTAAAAATGCCGCTGCCCGTCGGGACAGCGGCCTTTTCGTGTGTTGCGCAGGCTGGCAGCGTCAGTCGCTGCTCAACCTCAGATAACTGCGGGTGCTGGCCAGGAGGCCCTCTCCATGCTGCGGCGCCAGCAGGCCTGCGTGGTCCTCGCCGTCAGCTGCGGCCATGTCGGGCAGCTGGTGGGCGATGCCCTTGTGGCAGCTGATGCAGGTCTTCTCGCCGGTGAACAGGAAGCGCTCATGTGCGTCCGCTGCCCGCTTGGACTGGCGGGTGATGTCCATCGACTCGTCCGAGTGGCAGTTGCGGCACTCCAGACTGTCATTCGCCTCAAGCCGCGCCCATTCATGCTGCGCCAGCTCCAGCCGGTGCTCCAGGAACTTCTCCCGCGTATTGATAGTGCCGAAGATCTTGCCCCAGACCTCCTTGGAGGCCTGCATCTTGCGGGCGATCTTGTTGGACCACTGGTGCGGCACGTGGCAATCCGGGCAGGAGGCACGCACGCCCGAGCGGTTGGAGTAGTGGATCGTCGGCTTCAGCTCCTCGAACACGTTGTCGCGCATCTCATGGCAGCTGGTGCAGAAGGCCTCGGTGTTGGTGACCTCCAGCGCGGTGTTGAAGCCGCCCCAGAAGATGATCCCCATCACAAAACCGCCCATGGTCAGAAAGCCGAGCGAGAAATAGGCGCTGGGACGCCGGATGATCCACCAGAGCCGTTTGAGGAAACCTAGCATCAGTCCGCCCCGCTTTGCTGCGTGTTCACATAGTCGATCACGCGGTCGATATCGACGAACTCATTCTCGACCAGCGGCCGCGCATTGGTCTGCACCACGTGGCACTGGTTGCAGAAATACCGCCGCGGGCTGACCGCACCCAAGGTCTGCCCCTCGCGGTTCATGAAGTGGGTGACCGAGATCATTGGCGCCTGGCTGATTTCAACCGCGGTGCGGCTGTGGCAGGACAGGCATTTGTTCGAATTCAGATCGACCTGGTAATTGTCGGTCTTATGCGGGATCAGCGGCGGCTGATCCGGGTAGTTGCGCACCTGGCGGATGTCGGTATTGACGATGCCGGGGATCTGGGTGGCTTCGCCCTCCTGGTCCAGCGGCGCAGTGTTGCGCAGCGTGGCGACCTGGTTCTGGGCGATGGCTGAAGAAGCCACAAAGACTGGGGCCAGCAGGATCGGAGCGGCCAGGATGGCGAGACGGAGATGTTTCATGACGGACCTCACACTGCTTCGATACGGACTGCACATTTCTTGAAGTCCGTCTGTTTCGAGATCGGATCGGTGGCATCCAGCGTGACCTTGTTGATCAGCCGGCGCGCATCGAACCAGGGCACAAACACCAGACCCTTGGGCGGCTTGTTGCGGCCTCGGGTCTCTACACGGGTGCGGATTTCGCCGCGCCGCGAGATGATCCGCACTTCGGTGCCGCGCCGGAACCCTTGGGCCTTGGCGTCATCCGGGTGCATGTAGCAGAGCGCGTCCGGGATCGCCTGATACAGCTCCGGCACCCGCTGGGTCATCGAGCCGGAGTGCCAGTGTTCCAGCACCCGGCCCGTTGCCAGCCACATCGGGTATTCGTCATCCGGGCTTTCCGCCGGCGGTTCATAGGGCAGTGCAAAGATCACCGCCTTGCCGTCGGGTTTGCCGTAGAATTCGTAATCCGCGCCCGGCGTCACATAGGAGTCGGAGCCTTCCTTGAAACGCCACCGGGTTTCCTTGCCGTCCACAACGGGCCAGCGCAGGCCGCGGGTTTCGTGGTAGGTCTCAAAGGGCGCCAGATCGTGGGCCTTGCCGCGGCCGAATTCGGCGTATTCCTCGAACAGGCCCTTCTGGATGTAGAAACCGAAGTCCTCGGATTCGTGGTTGCCGTATTCGCGGGCCTTCTCGGTCAGCTCGTATTTGTTGACCTTGCCGTTGGCGTACAGCACCTCGAACAGGGTCTTGCCCTTGTATTCCGGGTTGGCGTCCAGGATTTCCGTCGGCCAGACCTCATCCGTGGTGAAGCGTTTGGAGAATTCCGCCAGTTGCCACAGGTCTGACATCGACTCACCCGGCGCATCCACCAGCTGATACCAGAACTGTGTGCGGCGCTCGGCGTTGCCATAGGCGCCTTCCTTCTCGACCCACATGGCGGCGGGCAGGATCAGGTCGGCAGCCTCTGCCGTGACCGTCGGATAGGCATCCGACACCACAATGAAGTTGTCGGGGTTGCGATAGCCCGGCAACCCTTCCTCCATCATGTTGGGGGCGGCCTGCATGTTGTTGTTCACCTGCACCCAGTAGCAGTTGATCTTGCCGTCCTTCAGGTCGCGGTTCTGTTTCACCGCGTGGGAGCCGACCCAGCCAGGCACGGTGCCAGCGGGCAGTTTCCAGATATTTTCCGCATAGGCGCGGTGTTCGGGGTTCTTGACTACCATGTCGGCGGGCAGACGGTGCGAGAACGTGCCCACCTCGCGCGCGGTGCCGCAGGCCGAGGGCTGGCCAGTCAGCGAGAACGGCGAGTTGCCGGGGGTCGCAATTTTACCGGTCAGCAGGTGGATGTTGTAAAGCAGGTTGTTGGCCCAGACACCGCGGGTGTGCTGGTTGGCGCCCATGGTCCACAGCGACATGACCTTGGTATCGGGATCGGCATAGAGCTTGGCGATCTTCTCCAGGGTCTCGGCCGGGACGCCGGACATTTCCTCTGCTTTTTCAAGCGTGTATTCGGAGACGAACTCGGCGAACTCCTCAAAGCTCATCGGCTCGGAACCGCCTGCCTTATCGTTGTTCTCAGCCATCTGTTCCAGCGGGTGTTCGGGACGCAGGCCATAGCCGATGTCCTGATTGCCGCGGCGGAAGTTGACGTGTTTGGCGACGAAGTCCTTATGCACCGCGTCGTTCTGGATGATGTAGTTGGCGATGTAGTTCAGCATCACCAGATCGGTCTGCGGCGTGAACACCGCCGGGATGTCCGCCAGATCGAAACTGCGGTGGGTGAAGGTCGACAGCACTGCCACCTTCACATGCGGATGGCTGAAGCGGCGGTCGGTGATGCGGGTCCACAGGATCGGGTGCATCTCGGCCATGTTCGAGCCCCACAGCACAAACGCGTCGGCGTTCTCGAAATCGTCATAGCAGCCCATCGGCTCGTCGATGCCGAAGGTCCGCATGAAGCCGCCCACGGCGCTGGCCATGCAGTGACGCGCGTTGGGGTCGATGTTGTTGGAGCGGAAGCCTGCCTTCATCAGTTTCGACGCGGCATAGCCTTCCCAGACGGTCCATTGGCCGGAGCCGAACATGCCGATGCCCTCGGGGCCTTTCTCGGCCAGGGTCTTCTTCCATTTCTCAGCCATGATATCAAAGGCTTCATCCCAGCTGACCGGGGTGAATTCGCCCTCTTTATCGTACTCGCCATTGGTCTTGCGCAGCAGCGGCTGGGTCAGACGGTCGGTGCCGTACATGATCTTGGACAGGAAGTAGCCTTTGACGCAGTTCAATCCGCGGTTCACCTCGGCCTGAGTGTCGCCATGGGTGGCGACCACGCGGCCGGCCTTGGTGGCGACCATGATCGAGCAGCCGGTGCCGCAGAAGCGGCAAGGGGCCTTGGACCATTTCAACTCGGTCAGGCTGGCGTCGGTGACAAGGTTCTGCGCGGCGGCAGGGATCGGCAGCCCGGCAGCAAGTGCGGCGGCTGCGGCGGCCT
Source organism: Leisingera aquimarina DSM 24565 (assembly GCF_000473165.1). Lineage (GTDB taxonomy): Bacteria > Pseudomonadota > Alphaproteobacteria > Rhodobacterales > Rhodobacteraceae > Leisingera > Leisingera aquimarina. The sequence goes on from NZ_KI421504.1 coordinate 519,700, forward strand.
GCGCCTTAATGGCGTCGCGGCGGGTAAGTCCGGTCATTGGGGGACTCCTTCTTCAATGGCGAGGTCCTGCGCATCGCAGGTTTGATGGAAGACAAGCGCCGCGCTGGCGACGCCGTCGAGAAGCTGGATTTTGGCGAGCGCGTCGCCGATGGCCCGGTCGCTGTCCGCCTCAAACAGGACAACAATCTTGCCCGAGGGGTCAGTTTGCGAAATCTCGGCGCATGGCATGGATTTGATGTCGGCCAGGACACCTTCCATTTGCGCCGGGTTGCTGCGCACCAGCAGGCTGGAGATATGGATTTCTTCTGTCACACGGACATCCTTTGCTGGCGGGGATCGCTGATCGCGATGGCATTACTTGGGCAAGTGGCAAGGCAGGCGCCGCAGCCGGTGCAGGCCTCGGCGTCAACTTGGATGGCGCCGACGGGGCGGACCGACAGGTCCATCCGCAGGGCGCGCGGGTCGCAGATGTCGGTGCACAGCTGGCAGGCGATTCCAGCGGCATTCAGGCAGCTGCCTGTGATCCCTACCGTCACCGGCCAAGGCGCGGGCTGCTCCAGATCGAATACCGGTTCCGGACAGGCCTCAGCGCAGGCAACGCAGAACGCGCATTCCCCGCCCCGGAAATTGATCCGCGGGCGATTGTGGCTGTCGAACTCGATGATGTTCTCCGGGCAGCTCTCCACGCAGGCGTTGCAGCTGGTGCAATGCGCCTGCACCCGGGCCTCATCCGTCCAGGGCGGACGGAATTCCGGGTCCGGGCGGGCCACTCTTCCGGTCAGGAAGGCGCGCCGCGAGGGGGCGGTGCTGGCATGTGCTGGCATTGGCCTGGGTCTTTAACCTGTGGGCGGTCCCAGAAAGATCTGGGAGATCCAGATCATCAGGCCGTATCCGCCGACGATTCCCACTGCCAGAACTGGCGCCAGAACCACGGCCAGGAACAGGAAGGTGTTCCGCTCTTCGGCTTTGCTTGGCTGTTCGGACATTTTTTGTCCTCCTTGGCTCTTACAAGTGTAGCGCAGCAAGCCGGCCGGAAAAGACCGCATCTGATTCCGATTTTCTGAACAGCGCCGCTTCGCTGGCAGGAGAATGCGCAGGACAGTCATTCTGCACTTTGATCTGAATCATTTCGCAGGCAGTAGATTTGGCAATACCAAACATTCAAACAATCAAAATTAGAGATGTTTGATGTTTCCGGAGCGCTTCAAACTGCGAATGGTGCAAACAATTTTGGGACAAACCCATGTTTCAAAGTTGAGCTGGAAAAGGCAGCAGCAGGTCTCGAACCTCTCGGCCTGTGAAACCGCCGGCCCGGCTTGACTGAAGAGCACGCGCCCTGTTGCGAAGCATCCTCACCGATGCGGTATTGGACGAAGTCAGGGAATGGCAGAGCCGTGCTCTGACCCCTGGGCGTACCAACACGGCTTGCGGATTTTGCAAATGAAAATACCCCGCGTTTGCCGGCGGGGCATCATGAGCCTAAAGAACCAACGAGCGCTTCAAACGCAGCCCGCAGCACTATGGGCGAATACCGCAGAACTATGGGATATCCGCAGTGCTATGGGGATCCGGTAATCCCCCCGATCTTAGGGGATGCGGAAGTAGAATTTTCTCGGCAGGATGACTGAGGAGTTTCCGATGAAGAAGACACGTTTCACTGAGGCCCAGATCATGGGCATCCTGCAGCAGATGGAGCATGGGGTGCCGGTGTCCGGGCTGTGCCGGGAGCACGGCATGAGCAGCGCCACCGTCTATAAATGGCGCGCCAAGTATGGTGGCATGGATGCCATGCCTTATCAGCGAGATGAAGGCAATGGCCGAGGAGAACCGCCGGCTGAAGCGCATGTCCGCCGACGTCAGCATGCAGAACGACTTGCTGAAGGAGGCTCTTGGAAAAAAATGATACGGTCGGCTCAGCGCCGAGAGTTGGCCGTGAAAGCGGTGGCGATGAAGGGGGTCAGCATCGCGCTGGCGTGCCGGGCGTTCGGCATCAGCGAGACGTGCTGGGCATAGAGGTGGACTTCTCGCTACCGGCTGAGCGGGTTGTACGCGCGCTGAACCAGATCATCGAATGGCGCGGCGCACCCAGGACAATTCGAGTCGATAACGGCCCGGAGCATGTCAGCGGAACGCTCATGGAGTGGGCTGAGAACAGGGGCATCACCCTGGCCTACATCCAGCCCGGAAAGCCTCAGCAGAACGCCTATGTCGAGCGCTGCAACCGGACGGTCCGGCACGAATGGCTTGGCCCCTACATCTTCGAAAGCATCGAGGAAGTGCAGCAGATTGCCACCGAGTAGCTGTGGTCCTGCAACAACGAACGCCCCAACATGGGCAACGGCGGGATGACACCTGCACAGAAACTAAGATTGGCCGCGTAAAATTCTATGACCAAGCCCCCGCAAAAATGGGGGGATTACCCGTATCAAAAAAGTAGAGAATTTCCGCCGCCAAGGCGACGGCTTCTGACTCGCCACTGCTTATGTTGTCTGGCGGAATAGTTGCGCCGTCGGTGAGTGAGCGAAACTCGAAATCGGATCTTCCCATCTCGAGGGAGATGTTGGTGAGTAGCTGATTAACTTTGCTCAGCCGATAGGCTTCGAAATTGCGTGAAGGATCCATGCGGATTTCCGGTGTCTTGGCCAGGCGGCGCAGGTATAATGTCTCTGCTTCCCGGAAAAGTGTTGATGAGGCGGCATTGAAGTTCGAAGCTTGATTAACTGATCGGTTTTGGCGCAACCAATTTGGATTGTCGCTCATATTCGTGAGAACAGAACCATTGCGTTTGAAGGATCCTGCCCGTTCTGGACCAATATATGGCTGCTAAGAATGGCGAGATGCCATCCGTAACAACCTGCCCAGAATGTGACCAAGAGTCTTGGAGCCGTTGGGACAGGAAATGCGTTTTCTGTGGCGAGGGGCCGCGGACTTGCGGCCTCTGTGGAACTGAATGCGACCCAGAAGATTTCAACCCTCTGGATGGATACTGCTCGTCCTGTTCTCACGGCATGCAGAAGGCCATGAGGGACGACTGAAATTCGAGCTCGCGAAGCCTGAACCGAAGAACGAGGTTAACAGCCAAAATTCGGGCAATTTCAGCGGTGCCAGCGAAGCCGACATCCGCATTCGCAAATTCCCCAGATTTCAGAGAATTTTGGCACCGTTTTTTGTCTGTCCCGGACGTCCGCAAAAAACTTCAAAACGAACGACTAACTGATCCCACAGAGACCACCTTTGACCGGCAGCTACTCTTAGCCAAATCGGAGACCACAACGAACCTCTTCTGAAACTCGACCAGATCCTGGTGCCGGATGAAATTGGTATCAGCACCACCTCGGCGCCCTTGAGAATCTACCAAGCGCGCCGCGCCGGGACACTGGCAGAAGGAAAGGCGGTCAAGCTTGGAAAATCGTTTCCTGTGAGGTTGAGGGGCGCGAGACCAGTCAGCAGATCACGCTTGCAGACCTCACGGGTGTCGCGGTTCAGGATATTGCAATCGCCAAGACCGTTCTGGGTCGCCTCCGAGCGGAGTGACGGGCCGCTCCTCCAAAATAGCCGCCTGCCCCTACGTTCATTGAGACACGACATCAGCCGCGCAGCAGAAAGGCCAAGGTCATTCCGAAGCCCACAGCGATTACAATGGCACGCACGGCCTGAACGGGCAGGCGGCGGGCCAGGCGGGCACCGGCATACCCGCCGATTGTGGCAGCAACCATCATCAATGCCGCCTCTTGAATATAAATGATACCTGCCAGGGCGAAGGTCACTACCGAGGCACCCGACAGGATGAAAGAAAGAGCATTCTTCAGCCCGTTCATCAGGTTAATGTCCCGGAATCCAAGACCAGAAAACAGTGCCAGAAGCACAATCCCAAGACCCCCGTTGAAATAGCCACCGTAGGTGGTCACAGCAAGTGTGGCTGCTGTCCTGCCGAAAGGACCGCTGCCTGCTTCCCGGGAGGTCATAGCCCGCAGCTGCTTATCAAAAGCGAACAGCAGCGTGGCGAACAACAACAGCCAGGGCACTACAACACTGAACACTTCCGAAGGCGTCACCAGCAGCAGCAACGCGCCAGCGATGCCGCCGATGATAGACAGGCCCGTCAAGGTGAACAGCGCGCGGCGGTCATAGCCGCGCAGTTCTTCCAGGAAGCCCGCTGCCCCTGACAGGTAGCCAGGGAAGACGGCAACCGCGCTGGTGGCATTGGCCGGGATCGGCGGCACGCCGGTAAAAACCAGCGCCGGAAAGGTCAGAAAACTGCCGCCGCCTGCAATGGCATTCAGGACTCCGGCCAGAAAGGCGGCCGTGAACAGGATGGTCAGATCAAGCATTGCTCACCAGGTAGTCATGCGCGGACAGGGCAAAGATATCAACCAGCGCAGTCAGCTCTTCAAGCAGGATATGTTCATCCGGCGCGCCGAGGTTAAAGGCGGTAAGGCCGCAGACCACCGAAGGCACGCCCGCATATCGATAGAGCCGCGCATCGGAGGCACCGACGCGCATGGTCACGGCAGGTTCCTCACCCAGAACGGCGGCGCAATTGGCTCTGACGGTTTCGATAACCAGATGATCCGGCGCGGTCCAACTGGGCTCATAGCGGCGGGTGATCTCCAGCATGACGCCGTCTGTCTCATCGCAGATCCGCTGCAGCTCCGCCTCAGCGTGTGCCACAGACACACCAACCGGCAGGCGCAGGTCACAGGTGAACTCGGCATGATCCGCTACCAGGTTCGATAGCCGCCCGCCGCTGATCGTGCCAAAGGTGATCGTGGCAGCCTTCAACACCCGGGTTTCGCCTTTACCTGAAAGTGCCTCTGATTTCTCGGACCAGCGGTCGATCAGTGGGAGCAGGTTGTTGCCTTCGCTGCCGATTGGCAGCTCGCGGATGGATTTGAACGCCTCCATCACGCTGGTCAGCCTTTCAATGGCGCTGTCACCCTTGTGGACATGAGCAGCATGGGTCGACCGCCCTTTTGCGGTGACTTTGGCCCAGATCATCCCCTTTTCCCCGAAGCGCAGCACATGGGGAGAGCCGACATCGCCGCTGATCATGGCGTCGCCGCGCGCGTGGGGCACGGTGTCGAGCAGAAACTTGGTGCCCAGAACCCCCATGGTTTCCTCATCCCCGGCGAAGGTGCAGACCAGTTCTCCCGGGAAATCCGCACCGGTTTCTGCCAGGCATTTCAGCGCCATGAGGCTTGCGGCGATGCCGCCTTTCATGTCCGAAATGCCCAGGCCATAGGCCTTGTCGCCGACCACTTCGCCCTCGGGAGAGCGGGTCCACGAGCTGAGGTCCCCAGCAGGGAAGGTGTCCATATGACCATTGAACACCAGCCGCTTGCCTGGGCGGTTGCCCTGCAGCCGCAGCACCAGGTTGTGGATCGGCTCCTCTGAAATGTACCGGTCAATCTCTACCCCCGGGATCTGTGACGCGATCGCCGTGATCTGATCCGCCATGGTGCGTACGTCGCCTTCGGGTTGGGGGCTTTTGATCCGCACCAGGCGCAGGGTGAGGTCCAGGACCTCCTCCCTATGTTTCTCGAGCCAGAACCAGATCCTGTTGCGCAGGTTTGCTTCGGTCAATTGTACGGCCATGGTCATACTTCCACTGGTTTGGGATTCTTGGTTTTCATTCTGCGCCGCTGCATCAGAACAACGCCCGCATAGGCCAGGAGACCGAAAATATAGATGATCTCCTTGGGCGGACGGCCTGATTGCTCCAGCCCGACGGCTGTCACATAGTCGCCCCAGGTGATGCCGATCTGCTCGGCAGGTGCGTTAAAGGCAACATCGGTCACGCTGGCGCGCCCGTCCGGCTCAGAGGCGAGGTCCAGGCCGATCGCCGATGCCACATTCTCCGCTGTCTGCGGGCCGGTGACGGTAAAAAGTTTGTAACGATCGCCGTATTCGGTCTCGCGTGTCACATAGACACGGATCTTCTGGCCTGCCTCGACGGGCATTGTTCCGTTTACAACACTCTCAAGCGGCGCATCCGCAAAGGCCGGACTGAAACGGTCGAGCACGAAATCCGGGCGGAACAGGCTGACCACGACAAAGACCAGCAGCACCGCCTCGACCAGTTTGAGGCGCACAAACATCCACTGCAGCGTTAAGGACGAGAAAGCGAAGATCGCAATCAACGACACGATAAACACCAGAATGGCGTGCCAAATGCTGTCGACTCCAACCAGCAGAAGTTCAGGGTTGAAGATGAAGACCAGCGGCAGGATCGCAGTACGGATCGCATATTTGAACGACTGAACGCCGGTCTTCATCGGGTCGGCGCCCGAGATCGCCGAGGCGGCAAAGGCAGCCAGACACACAGGCGGTGTCGCATCCGCCATCAGGCCAAAGTAGAAGACGTAAAGATGCACCGCGATCAGCGGCAGGACGAGGCCCGAGGCATTGCCCAGTTCGACCATCACCCCGGCCATCAGCGAGGCGACGACGATGTAGTTGGCGGTGGTCGGCAGCCCCATCCCCAGCACGATGCTGACCACAGCGACCAGCCCCAGCAGGATGTAGATATTGCCCTGCGACAGCGCCTCGACAATGCCGAGCATGGCGTTGTTCAGACCGGTCGAGGAGACAATGCCGACGATGATCCCGGCAGCGCCGACGGCAGCTGTCACGGCGGTCATGGATTTGGCGCCCGCCACCAGCGAATAGAACACGATGATACCGCCGGACCGGATCCCCTTGACCACCGACAACCCGTGCTCGCGTGCCAGCATGACCTGTTGCACCACGATGATCCCCGCCATCATCAGGATCGACCAGAACACGGCACTGCCCGGGCTCCAGCGTTCGACCAGCAGCAGATAGACCAGCATGCCGATGGGGATCAGGAAATAAGCGCCTCCCTTCAGCGTCTTGCGGATTGCCGGCAAATCGGCCTTGGGCAGCCCCTCGAGGCCCAGTTTCAGGCTTTCGAGATGCGAGATGTAGAACAGCGAGAGATAGGCGATGAAGGCCGGGATCATCGCGTGCACGATCACATCGTAATAGGAGATCCCGATGAACTCGGCGATGATGAAGGCCGAAGCCCCCATGATCGGTGGCATGATCTGCCCGTTGATCGAGGCAGACACCTCGATCGCACCGGCCTTGTCAGCGGGAAAGCCGGTTTTCTTCATCACCGGGATGGTGAAGGCGCCGGTTGTCACGGTGTTGGCGATGGAGGAGCCCGAGATCATTCCCGTCAGGCCAGATGCCAGAATGGCTGCCTTGGCCGGCCCGCCGCGGTACTTGCCAACAGCAGCAAAGGACAGGTCCAGAAAGAACTTGCCGGCGCCGGCGGTATCCATGAAGGCACCGAACAGCACAAACAGGAACACGTAGCTCACGGAGACTGCAATCGGGATCCCGAAAATCGCCTCGCTGGTCAGCCAGTTGTAGCCCGTCATCCGCGAGACCGACACGCCGCGGTGGGCGATAATCTCGGGCATGTATGGCCCAAACAGTGAGTAAACCATGAAGATGCCGCAGACGATCACCAGCGGCAGCCCCACGCCCCGGCGCGTGGCTTCCAGCAACAGCGCCATGCCTACAGCGGACAGGACGGCTTCAAACGGAACGGAAATGCCCCAAATATCCAGGTCCAGCAGGATGCCCGCACGCAGGACGATACCGTCATAACCCAGCCAGACATACAGAGCACAGGCGGCTGAAATCCCTGCCAGGATCAGGCTGAACCACGCCTTCCCTGCCCGCTCTTGCTCAAACTTGGCAGGAAACAGCAGGAAGCACAGGAACAGGCCAAAGGCCAGGTGAATACCGCGGGCCGGCAGATCCACGAAGATGCCCCAGCCAAGTGCATAGGGAACCGGGGATGCGATCCACAGCTGGTAAAGGGACCAAAGGGCGGCAACGGTGATGAAGGTTTTCGGCCAGGGGCCGAAATAGTCGCTGCGTTCGACTTTCAACGCCTCATCAACTGCAGCTTGTTGCAGTGATTTATCAGACATGGTGATTTCCGGGTTGAAGGAAAATTCGGTCTCTGCCTGAGCGGCAGAGACCAGCTGTTATCGAGTGGGGAGGAGACCGTTACTCGATCCAGCCTTTCTCGCGGTAGTATCGGGCGGCACCTTCATGCAGCGGTGCGGAATTACCGTTATGAATCATGCTTTTGGGATCCAGATTGGCGAATGCCGGGTGCAGCGCCCTGAAATCGTCCAGGTTTTCGAACACCGCCCGAACGACCTCGTAGACAATATCTGCATCGACATTCTCATGCGAGACGATTGTGGCATAGCCGCCAAACGTGGTCACATCCTCTTTCTGCGAGGAATAGACACCCGCCGGGATGTTTGTTGCCGCATAAAACGGACGCTCTTCAATCAGCTGCTTTTCCACATCGGTGTTCAGGCTGACGATCTGCGCACCGCAGCCTTCGGTTGCCACCGCGACGCCCGAGTTCGGAACACCAACAACATAGGTGAAAGCGTCGATGTTGCCATCGCACAAAGCGTTGGAATGCTCCGATGACGTCATCTCGGTCACCAGGCCGAAATAGTCACGCCCCGTAGCATAGCGCGCCATAAGAAGCTCGGTGGTGCCGCGCTGCCCGGATCCCGGGTTGCCGATGTTGAGCCGCTTACCCTTCAGGTCTTCCCAGGATGTGATCCCAGAGTCTGCGGACACGATCAGCTGAAACGGCTCCGGATGCACTGAGAACACAGAGCGGAAGCCAGGATCGTTCACAACTTTTTCGGAGGTGCCGTTCACGGCATAATACTGCCAATCGGATTGCGAGACACCGAACTCGAATTCACCCTGCGAAATCTGGGCCAGGTTATAAGTGGACCCGTTCGAGGATGGTGCCGCACAGCGGTAGCCATGCTGACGCCCCTGCTTGCGCCCTTCGGCTGCTTCTTTGTGGATCATCCGGCAGATTGCGTTGCCGGCCACGAAGTAGACGCCGGTCGGCCCACCGGTTCCGATTGTCACAAACTTTGTTTCCGCCTGTACAGGCTGTGAGACACCAAACGCCGCAAAGGCCGCCAGTGCTGTGGTTGCCAGGAATTTCTTCATTATTCCCTCCCTTGAGTTCTGAACGAATTCACGGGGGCAGGGTAAATTTTGCAGGCCATCACTTCTAATAATTTTACTTACATAGACTATAATCATTGACTATAGTAAACCCATGCAAGTACGTGAAATTGAATGTTTTCAAGCAATTATGACCGCAGGCACCATGACACGTGCCGCGGAAATCTTGCGGATTTCACAGCCTGCGGTCAGCAATACCATTGCCACCCTCGAGCACCGGCTGGGTTTCAAGCTGTTCCTGCGCAAGTCCGGCCGACTGCAGCCGACTCCTGAAGCGCTCATCTTCTATGACGAAGCCCAGCGGGTGCTGGAGGCCGTGGGACGCGCCAGTGACGCCGCGCAGCGTTTGCGCCGTGGAGCTGCCGGCCATTTGACGATTTCCGCCTTTCCTGGCATCTCGATCAAGTTCCTGCCGCGCCTGATCAGCCAATTCCAGGCCGAGCGGCCCGATGTAAAAATACGCCTGTTGTCGCGCAGCTCGCACATCGTGATCGACCAGCTGCCCAGCCAGCTGTTCGACATCGCCATTGCCGAAAAACCGGCCGAGTTTGCGGGAGTGAGTGCTGAAGAGGTCTCTTTCTCCTGCCAATGCCTGCTACCGCCAGATCATCCTTTGACGGCACATGACACACTAACGCCCGAACTCCTGGACGGCGTGCCCTTCGCCGCCTTGTTCCGCGACCACATGACTACCTTCCAGATCGCGCGCGCCTTCTCTGATGCTGGTGCGCGCTGGAACGTCGTGCTTGAGGCGCAGTATTTCGCCTCGGTCGCAGAATTCGTGAGATCGGGCGGCGGCGTGGCCATCGTAGATCCAGTGAACGGTGCCGGATTCACCGAAAGCTGTATCCTGCGCCCGTTTTCGCCAAACATCTCGTATCAGATCGGCCTGCTCGTTCCTCAGGACAAACCGCTTTCGAAGGCCGGCAGTGCTTTTCTCTCATTGCTCCATTCGGAATTGCAAAAGTATTCCTCTGAAAAGCCTTCGCATTAAGTTTGGCGTCAAGTTGTGCAGGAACGGATTTGCTGGAGTTAAGACAACGAACCTGAATCTTGTAACGGATCCGGTCAGTATAAAGCGTCTCAAGAAACCAATGTTGATATCTTGAGCAAGTGGCATCGTGAAGCTGAGCCAGACAACTTGCTTCCTGTCGTCTGTGTCCCACCGTCTGAAGCTCGAGAGATTATGTGTTTGGACAGTGACCCAAGTTCCCGCGCCACATCTGAGACAACAACGAACTTCTTCTGAAACTCGACCAGATCCTGGTGCCGAATGAAATATGTATCCGCACCACCTCGGCGCCCGTGAGAAGATTTGAGCAGCCCTTCGTTACACCAGTGCGTCACGCATTCGTGCTTCCAGCCTGTAAGTTCGGCGACATCCCTGGCCGTAAGTGGTGCCGGGCCAGATACACCCTTTATAAAGCGGTCCACTTCCTCCACGCAGAAGGCAAAGTCTGCGAGCGGATCATCCTTTGATGCGGCGACGGGGCGGATTTGGCCGTCTCTGATCTGACGAAGAAGCTGAAACAGAGCTTTCCGATCTGTCGTGCGGCGCAAGTTGAGATCGCGGAAGCGCACCTGTCTGCCATTTGGTGGTGCAGGCGCAATCTCATCGCGGATCCCGTCAACCAACGCAATGAGAGCATGGAGATCAACACTGCCATCCACGAGCGGATGCTTGGCCTCCTCTGATGCCGTTTGAATGAAGCCACATTCGATCAGAAGCGAAAACTGCTTCTTGGCAACACCGAGGAACTCGCCCGCGTCCTTTGAAGAAACATAACGCGCTCGAAGGTCACGCAACCTATCCACTTCATCCATGGGGATCGTTGTGTGCCGGTGCCCATGCCCGGAATGATGCAGCCTGCCTTTCACCACCCCTTCTGAAACTGCAGAAACCAACCGCTCGGCCCTGACACGCAGCAACTTCGTCGCTTTGGCAGCGGATATCCAATCCCGCCCTTCATCTGGCGTCAGCGCGCCCGGGTAGGCACCATCAAAAACTCTTCCAACGGTCTTTCCAACCCGTTCCTGGAATGGACCGAAAGCTGCACCGCGAAACGACATCAAACGCTGGTACCATTTCCCAAGACGGGCGGGTGCAGAATTGAATTCCTGCGGGCCTGAATTCAGGCGTTTCTCGACATTGAGGTCAAAAGCGTGCGGCCAATCGGCCAACAGATCGTGGACCGGAGCCATGAAATCGCGTGTCGCCTCAAGAGTTCGCGGCAAAGCCACCTTGCCTGGTTTGTCTGACCGCGTGGAATGGTCAGACGTTGCCAGAAAGAACAGAAACCTGCTGATGGAGCTGGGCACGTCAGTTTCCCATGGGCCAATGTGCGCATCCAGGCTTTCACGGCCAGCAGCCTCGATGAGGCGCGCGACATGGACTTCTCCTGCAGTCGCTTCGATCCGCTGGAAATCCTGCAATCGGTATCCACACTCACACGTCCTGAAGCCGCCTTTTGTGGGTGACAGCGTCACACAGCACCTTGGACACCAGCTCTGCAAGGCAAGTCCGTGCTCAGAACACGCCGAAACCAAGCAGTGCCGCCAGGACTGCTTCCAAGCATTTCCATCTTGAATGCACGCCGGGCAGAACGGATCCGCTTCATTGCGCTGGAAGCGCCAATCCAGGGCTGCGAAGTCAGGATTGGCTTGCGGTGCTATTCTTTCCAGGGCGCTCGCACTGACACCGAGCTTTTCTGCAAGGCCCGACAGATCTTCGAGCATTGGACGCCCGTATCGCACTTCAGCCAAGGATAGAAAATCACCAAGGTGATCATATGCATTCATCGCCGCAATTCGGCGTAAAAAGCCAAGGAGGCTTTCACAATCCTCAGGTGTCGTCGAACGCAACTTCATTTCGGGAGGGGGGCCAGCCGAGCAGCTTCAAATTCATCCAGGGTCGCCGGAGCAATCTTGAGGTCGGCCTCCTGCATCACTGACGCATAGGATCTTACCAGAGCTGTGTCGGTGGGCTCTTCAGTAGCAAAAAATGGCTCGACATTACCACTGCCCTGCAAACCAAGCTCCCAGCCACGTGCAATCGCGTCAAACGTCAAAGTGCCCTCCTTGGCCTGGAACAGGGACGCCTTCAAAATCCGCAGCATCATTCCGACACGGCCCCTGGTGGCGCCATAAATTCTGCGGGCCATGTCCATATCATCGAACCCGATCTTCAGACCTTGCGCTTGGAGTATTTCGAGTGCCGCCAAGAATGCGCCAACAAAGGCGTCTACGTCCTCCTCTTTGGTCCATCGGTAGGGATGGTATTCGATCGTTTTTAATGAACGGTCTCTGACCTGCTCATTGCCCATGATCAGTTTCTGGAACTTGGGTAAGCCAGCAAAGGACGAGGACAATACCAGTTGCATCCACCAGCGTTTTGAAGTGATCGACCGCGGTTCTTGGCGTCAGGTTAGCACCTGTCTCAACACAATGGCTGCACTCGTCGAGTGCCAAGACTTCAACACCATCGGCCTGGATCGCGGCAATCAAGCGATCGCGCATTCCAGGAATCTTCTCCGCAGTTGCGCATTTGTATCCCAAGGCGCGCAACATGGCCAAGTATATGTCACGGTCATTCGGTTTGGGCGGTATGCTCCCGACTGCAAATGAATTGGTTTCAACAAGAGATCCTGGACCTCTACGAATGCTGTTTAGTTGAACCTTGGAATCCCAAAGTACTTCAGTCTTTCCGCACCGCGTGGGCCCCAGAAGGGGAATGATCGCTCCGCCAAACGACTTTGCAACTGCGGTGAGGCTCTGGAGCTCAGCCAGTACTTCATTGTGACGTTTGTGCTGGATCCGGACATCCAGGATCTTTGGATCAATCTCTGGCGACATCAGTCAGTTCTCTTCGAGGTTTCCGGCAGATTGGTAGGGCGGCGCAGCTTCTTTGGAACTGCCTCCTGCTCCGCAACCATCTTCGCGGCCTGTTCTTTGGCGCGAGCATCATCGACGGCGGCTTGGTCAGCGCGCCGGTACACAGCGTCGCGCTTTGCCTGACGGTGCTTCGTACCTGGATTCCTGACAGGCTTTTTGTGATGATGTTCAAGCATCCCATCCAGAATATCCACGGCCTTCAGGTCCTCGCCGGGATCAGGATTGTGCTTCTTGCGTAAACGTCTCAACTCATCAAATGAGATCGCTGGCAATTCTGGGTGTTTCGCACCAACGATGAAATACTCACTTGAAAGCGGGTTCTGAACCGCGATCTCCAGGATGCTCGTGGGATCATACCGAATTTCGAGCACCTGATCGGGGCCTATTTCCTTGAAAAGCCTCCTCAGTTCAGTCGATGAATACTGAATTCCCTCGAATTCAATCCCGTACCGATGCAGTTTGCGAGTGGCTGCACCTGCAAAAAACATTTGCTTGAGTTCCATCGGAGTGGGCGGTTCGGGCACCAAATGATCTTCCTGTAAGCGCGCCCAACATGCCCAAAGTGCCTCACGCGTCCGCAACGCGGATTGAATACGCCGCTGCGACCGATGTGCGTGAACGTCGAAACGCCACTTTTGCAAGAAGGACTCAACATCTTCGAAAGTCAGTCGCGCTTCTTCCATTGCTCGTTTGGTTCGGGATTTTGCGGCTATTTCTTTGCTTTGCGTCGCTCCCGGCAGGGTCGTGAGCACTTCATTGATTGATCGGAACAGGCGTTCGACAAATGGCTTTCTGTCAGGATTTCCAGGTGCATTCTTCCTGAGTTCGAAAGACGTGGTCTTGATTGCCCTTTCGATCAAATCCCCGCTGTTTTCGCTGCCTTGGTCAGCCACGACCGCCAAGGGTCTGCCAATAGCTTGAAACCGTTTCTCAATCTTGTGCCGAATGAAAAACCCCTCTTCATGGGGGCTCATGATCTCTTTGAGTGTATTTGCAACGAGAAGCGAGTGCGGGCTCGAAAGAGAGACCTGCAATCCCACGATCAATCCAGTGGCGCAATCCACCGCAGCACGAATTGTTGGGCGGGCAACATTGCCCGCGTCGTCAATGACGCAGAAGACATCGGCAGCGGTGCAGTCGATTTCAACGCGTTCCAAGGGGGACTCTACAAGCTGGATCTTGCCCGCCTGGAGCATGTTTCTACGGGCTTCTTTGCTTCCCAGGCGCCGCTTCACAACATCATAATGTGGCAGTAGCTCAATCAGCCTGCGGACGACTTTTGGCCCATGTGGTTTCGGCGTGATGCCCCCGTTTTTGCATTTCTCTCGATACTGCGCAGCTGCCAGTTTACCGGTGAGCGTTTCAGTGATGCGGTCAGAGCTGAGAAAATGTTTTTCCAGAACCTAGTATAGTATCTCTTCGAAGAGAACATCATGACGGCTTGAACGGTTTCCAGATTCAAAGGTCCGGTCCCTCAGACCGTGCACACCGTGGCGGAGGTTCTGTTTCATCCAGACTTGGATCGTCCGCTCGCTTGGGAACTTCTTCTTGCGCTTTGAGAACTTCGGATCCCGCTCGAAACGCTCCCTCATGATGAGAAGACGCTGCGGCCAGGTTACCCCCTCAGCTTCCAAGGCAACGGTTTGTTCGATCACGGCTTTTCTGAAGGCCACCTCGAACTGTTCCTCCGCGTTCGGGTGGCGGTTTCGGAGACCATCGGTTTCCGGATCCAAGACGTTTCCAATCGACACTTGAAACTGAAAATCCTGAACGGAGATCTCGTGCTGAATTCCATCCGGCGCGCGCAAACTGACTGCCGGACGACCATGGACAGGCCCCAGCACTTCATGTGCTTGGTCATCGATCATGAGGATGCGGCCGTCGTACTGCTTCACAAGCGGAGTCATAGCGCCAGAATCTCCAAATGCTGTTTTTTTACCGCCTGCACTGGTCAGCGCAGTCTTGGGCCCGACACGGGTGTCGACCATGTTGGTGGCGAGAAGGCCCTGCAAGATCGCTGTCAGGATCTCGCTTTGGGAAAACCATTGGAGAAGCCTACGAAACTCCACCGCTTCTTCTTCGATTGCCTTGAACCTCTTGGCCACTGTAGGAGCCAATTGTTGGCTGACGTGCGGCCAAAGCATGCGTGCATTGTATTCCAAGGGTCCCTGCAGCAACTCGTCAGTCACCAGAACAAGCTTCAATCCGAGTTCCGAGAAGATGCCGGGGTAAGTCAGATACTCGGGTTTCTCCTCAAGGAAGCGCCGATGCTTGGCCTCCAGGAAGCGCTCACTGCCGCATTGAAGCCGAACACGGAAGTCGGGTGTGTATGGTTTCGGCTGATAGCCATCCCCGAGATGCTCTCGCAAAAGCACGTCCTTCGATTGGTATCGTTTACCGGACAGCAGATCGAAGGTTACAGGTTGCGGCTCAATCGACTGAACGCGCGGATCGATCATGGCGCAGAACGCCAAAGTCGATTCCAGGACACTCTCAGTCTGGATCAAGCCCTCCACTTTGGGGCCGACAAGCCAGTTCGCTTTTTTGACCATGCCGCGTTGATGAACCAGTCGCGCGGTGGGGAGGGCTTCTTTGTCCAACTTTATGGACCATGTTCGGTACTGAAAACCGAACCAGAATCAAGGACACCAAAAAACTTTTTTGAATCAGCGACCTACGAGAGGCAAAACTCGGAAATTTGCTCTGAAGTTTTTTCCGACTATACGCATATGATTGCTGACCACCATCACTTTGCCCTCATAAGCTGTGGATCAATTTAGTCTCCGCTGACCCAAAACGACGGTGTAAGCGGCGGTGCGAAACTCGGCCACGGTAGCGGCGGGATGACCTTGCTGCGGGCGGCGTAAAAACCGGCCAGTTTTGGCTCTTTCTGGTTTCAGGGAGGGCAGGAGCATTTTCACCGTGGAACTTTATCGGAAGGTTCGCCAGGCGTATTTCCGCGAAGGTATGAGCAAGAGAGCCATCGCCCGTCATTTCGGGATCTCGCGGGACAGCGTCGACAAGATGATCGTGTACTCAGCTCCGCCGGGTTATCGGCGTACGGCACCGATCCGGCGCCCGAAGCTGGACGGGTTCACCGGGATTATTGATCAGTGGTTTTCGGAAGACCGGGAGCGGCCGCGCAAGCAGCGCCACACGGCGAAACGGATTTTCGAGCGGCTGCGCGACGAGCATGGCTTTGCCGGCGGCTACACAATCATCAAGGACTATGTCCGTGAGCATGGCCGCCGCAGCCGCGAGATGTTCGTGCCGCTCCAGCATCCGCCGGGTCACGCGCAGGCCGATTTTGGCGAAGCTACCGTCGTGATCGGCGGGGTCGAGCAGAAAGCCCATTTCTTCGCACTGGATTTGCCGCATAGCGATGCCTGTTATGTTCGCGCCTATCCTGCGGCGACAGCCGAGGCGTGGATGGACGGCCATGTGCATGCCTTTGCCTTCTTCGGCCGTGTTCCCCTGTCGGTGCTCTACGACAATGACCGCTGCCTGGTTGCCCGCATCCAGCCGGATGGCGCGCGCAGGCGGGCCCGGCTCTTCAGCGAGTTTCTGTCTCACTACGTGATCCGGGATCGGTATGGCCGCCCTGGCAAAGGGAATGACAAAGGGGCGGTCGAGGGCCTGGTCGGTTATGCCAGACGTAACTTCGTGGTGCCGGTCCCAAACTTCCCGACCTGGGATGCCTTCAATCTATGGCTGGAAGATCAATGCCGGAGACGCCAGGGCGATATTCTGCGCGGTCATGGCGCGACGATTGGCGAGCGGCTTCAGCATGATCTGGATGCGATGGCTGCGGTGCCGGCCACGCCCTTCGAGGCTTGCGACCAGGCCACGGGCCGTGTCAGTTCCTTGGCACTCGTGCGCTACAAGACCAACGACCATTCAGTGCCGGTCGCCTACGGTCACCGTGATGTCTGGATCCGCGGCTTCGTTGACCGGGTGGTGATAGGTTGTGGCGGCGACGTCATTGCGCGGCACCCGCGCAGCTACGACCGCGAAGACATGATCTTCGATCCGCTGCACTACCTGCCGCTCATCGAGCAGAAGATCGGGGCGTTCGACCAAGCAGCGCCGCTGGCGAACTGGGATCTTCCCAAGGCCTTCCATACCCTTCAACGGTTAATGGAGGCGCGTCTGCTCAAGGCCGGTCGGCGCGAGTATGTGCAGGTCCTGCGGTTGATCGAGAGCTTCGAGATGGAAGACGTCCATGCCGCGGTGAAGACGGCCTTGCAAATGGGTGCCATCAGTTTTGATGCAGTGAAGCACCTGGTGCTGTGCCGGGTTGAACGGCAGCCCCCGAGGCTCGACCTTGATGTCTACCCCTACCTGCCGCGAGCCAAGGTGGCGACGACGTCGCCGTCCAGTTACATGTGCCTGACGGCGGGCGGGCCGGCATGACAGAAGCACCACAGATCCTGCTGAACCATCAACTGAAGAAGCTAAAGCTGCCGACCTTCCTGAGGGAATATGACAAGCAGGCCAGGCTGTGCGCCGCCGAGGGACGCGACCATGTCCAGTTCCTGGCCCGGTTGGTCGAACTGGAACTCATCGACCGGGAACGGCGCATGGTCGAACGGCGGATCAAGGCGGCGAGATTCCCGGCCACCAAGAGCCTCGACAGCTTCGACTTCACCGCGATCCCGCCCCTCAACAAGATGCAGGTGCTGGAACTGGCGCGCTGCGAATGGATCGACCGCTGCGAGAACGTCATTGCCCTCGGCCCCAGCGGCACCGGCAAGACCCACATTGCGCTCGGTCTTGGATTGGCGGCCTGCCAGAAGGGGCTGACCGTCCGCTTCACCACGGCGGCCGCCGTCGTCCATGAACTCATGGAGGCCCGTGACGAGCGCCTGCTTCTGCGGCTCCAGAAGCAGTTGGTGAAACAGAAGCTCCTGATCATCGACAAACTGGGCTTCGTGCCCCTCAGCAAGACCGGCGCCGAGCTTCTGTTCGAGCTGACCTCGCAGCGATACGAGCGCGGTTCCATCCTGATCACCAGCAACCTGCCGTTCGACGAGTGGACGGAAACATTCGGATCAGAGCGCCTGACCGGAGCCTTGCTGGACAGGTTGACCCATCATGTGAGTATCCTTGAGATGAGCGGGGACAGCTACCGCCTGGCCCAAAGCAGGGCGAAACAGTTCAAAGAAAACTCCTGAAATGGAACTCCGATTGGTCCTGACGGACCAAGGCGCCTCGGCACACGCCAGCTATTTGGAGAGCGCGCGTGCCAAGGCGCCGGTCACTCCTGAAATGGCCGGGTTTTGCGCCGCCCGTGGCCGGAAATCGTACCGCCGTTGACACCTGCTCTCGGACAAGCAGACGGATGCCCCCGGGGGCCTTGGCTGGCGCTACCTCGGCGACTGGCAGAAACGCGACGGCAATGCCAATATCGAGGAGGAGCTGTTGCGCCCGTGGCTCCTGTCCCGCGGCTACGCGCCAGAGGTCGTCGCCCAGGCCATCACCCTGCTGAAGCGCGAAGCGCGGATGGAGGGCACGAAGCTCTACGAGGCGAACCAGAGTTTCTACGAGATGCTCCGCTACGGCGTCCCCGTCGCGCCGGGACCAGGAGAGGCCCCGATCACCGTCCGCTTCGTCGATTGGACCGATCCCGCCGCCAACGACATGGGCGTCGCCGAAGAGGTCGCCATCAAGGGCAAGGACCCGAAGGCCTGGAACAAGCGGCCGGACCTGGTGCTCTATGTCAACGGCATCGCGCTCGGCGTGGTGGAGTTGAAGAAATCCACCGTTGGTGTGGGCGAAAGCATCCGGCAGACCCTCGACAACCAGCGACCGGAGTTCATCCGCCATTTCTTCACCACCGTTCAGATCACATTTGCCGGGAATGACAGCGAGGGGCTGCGCTACGCCCCGATCCAGACTCCTCAGCCTTACTGGCTGGCCTGGAAGGAGGAGAGCGACATCTCTGCCCGCCTTGACCGCGATGTTACCCTGATGATCGCCCCCGCGCGGTTCCTTGAGTTGATCCACGACTTCACGCTGTTTGACGGCGGCATCAAGAAGATCGCCCGCCCCAACCAGTATTTCGCCGTGAAGGCCGCTCAGGAGCGCGTGAGGGCAAAGGAGGGGGGCATCATCTGGCAGACCCAGGGATCGGGCAAGAGCCTCATCATGGTGATGCTGGTGCGCTGGATACGGGAAGCCTTTCCCGACGGTCGTATCCTGGTTGTGACCGACCGCAAGGAGCTGGACGGCCAGATCGAAGAGGTGTTCGGCAACACCGGCGACAAGGTGCGCCGCGCCCGCAGCGGCAACGACCTCATGGCTGCTCTCGCCGATCCGAAGGACCGGGTTATCTGCTCGCTTGTCCACAAGTTCGGCAAGCGGGAAGAGGGCGAGATGGAGTCGCTGATCTCCGATATCCAGACCGCCAATATCGGCGCGCCAGTCGGCGAGTTCTTCGTCTTCATCGACGAGGCCCATCGCACGCAGTCCGGAAAGCTTGCCAAGGCCATGCGGAAGATCCTGCCCGAGGCGATGTTCATCGGTTTCACCGGCACGCCGCTGCTTCGGTCGGACAAGGGCACCTCGCTGGAAACCTTCGGGCCCTACATCGGCAAGCCATACCGGTTTGATGAGGTCGTCGAAGATGGCGTGGTGCTCGACCTCCGCTACGAAGCCAGAGATATCGACCAGAGGATCAGCGCGCCTGAGAAGATCGACGCTTGGTTCGAGGCGAAGACGAAAGGCCTGACGCCCGTCGCAAAGGCCACTCTGAAGCAGCGCTGGGGAACCTTGCAGCGCGTTCTGTCGAGCCGCGACCGGCTTGAAGAGATCGCCAAGGACATCATGGTGGACATGGAAATGAAACCGCGCCTCCAAGCGAACATGGGGAATGCCATGCTCGTCGCGGGTTCCATTCCTGAGGCCTGTAAGTTCTTCGAGATATTCCGGAAGTCCGGGTCTGTCCTCGCCGACAAGTGTGCGATCGTCACCTCTTACAAGCGTGCCGCCCCCGAGCTGACCGGGGAGGAGACCGGTATGGGCGAAACCGACAAGCAGTATGTCCACCGCGTCTACACCGACCTGCTGGGCGAAACATCGGAGGAGGATTACGAAGAAGAGGCCCTGAGGCTCTTCAAAAAAGAGCCAGGGGGGATGAAGCTCCTGATCGTCGTCAGCCGCCTCCTGACCGGCTTTGACGCGCCTACAGCTACCTACATCTATATCGACAAGCAGATGCGCGATCATGGGCTATTTCAAGCAATCTGCCGCGTGAACCGACTGGACGGTGACGACAAGGACTTCGGCTACATCGTCGACTACAAGGACCTTTTCCGGAACATCGAGAGCGCAGTTGATGACTATACCTCCGAAGCTTTCGATGCCTTCGATAAAGAGGATGTCGACGGGCTGATAGCCGATCGTTCAGAGCAAGCAGATTTGGACTTGCGAGCCGCACGGGATGCTTGGCTCGGCCTCATGGACCGTGTGGAACAGCCGAAAACAGACGACGAAATCTACGCGTATTTCTCCAGCCCGGATGGGATCGACACTGATCCGGACGCGGAAGAAAAAGCGCGGCGTCGGCAAGCTCTCTATAAAATCGCAGGCAGCTACGCGCGCGCCTACGCCAATGTCGCAGCCGAACCCGCAGGTTCGGGTTTCAATGATCTGGAGCTTGCCGAGTGCCGAAAGGAAGTCGAATACGCCATCGGCATCCGTGATGCCGTTCGGCTGCACAGTGGCGATGCTGTCGATATGAAGCTCTACGAGCCCGCCATGAGGCATCTGATCGACAACTACATCCGGGCAGAGGATTCGGAGGTCATATCGCACCTGGATGACATCAGCTTGATTGACCTTGTCGAGAGCAAGGGTGCCGCGATGGAAGATGAACTTCCGGCAGCTTCAAAGCGCAAACGCGAGAACATTGCGGAAGCGATCGAGAACAATGTCCGAAAGCTCATCATCGAAGAAACCCCGGTCAACCCTCGCTTCTACGAGAAGATGTCCGATTTGCTTTCCGACCTCGTAATCCAGAGGCGAAACGACGCCATCGAATACGCCGAGTATCTTGAGCGCATCAAAGAGATGGTAACGCAGGCGAAAGCCGGCCATGGCAATGTGTATCCGGTGAGCATGTCGACGGCGGGGAAGAAGGCACTCTATGACAATCTTGACAGCGATGAGGATTTGGCGATCAAGGTCGACCAAGCTGTCCGAGACACTGCGCCTTTTGGGTGGCGGGGCAACGCCATGAAGGAACGAAAGGTCCGCCGTAGTTTGGAGCCAGTCTTCGACGACATCGCGAAAAGGGAGCGGATCTTCGAGATCTTGAAGAACCAGAATGAGTATTGAGATCGCTGAGATCGGCGGCGTTGATGTTGAAATCGTCCGCAAGAACATCAAGAACCTGCATATAGGGTGCTACCCTCCCGCCGGCAGAGTGCGGGTTGCTGCCCCGGAACGGGTAAGTGGCGAAGCCATTCGCGTCGCCGTGCTAACAAGAATGTCCTGGATTCGAAGGAAGCAGGCTCAGTTCCTGGGCCAGCCTCGTCAGCCAGTTCGGAAGTATGTCTAAGGCGAAACGCATTTCTATTTTGGTCGTCCGCTTCGGCTCGAAGTTGAGGAGTGGGACAAGCAGGTCCATCGTATCGTGCGATCCGGGTCCGACCGATTGATCCTCAAGGTCCCTTCCGAGACAGATACCGTTCAACGGGAACGCTGGATGGCCTCCTGGATGAAAAACCGTCTTCGTGACTGGGCGCTTCCGAGGTTCGAAGCCTGGACCGCTCGGCTGGGAGCGCATCCAGATTGGTGGGGCATCCGCCCCATGAAAACGAAATGGGGCAGCTGCAACGCCGAAAAACGGATCATCTGGTTGAACTCTTCGCTCGTGAAAAAGCCAGAGGGCATGATCGACTATGTGATCTTGCACGAGCTCGCTCACCTGATTTCGCCTCGGCACGATCAGAGGTTCACTGCCGTTCTCGACCGGGAAATGCCACGGTGGCGCAATGTGCGCAAAGAGCTCAACGCTCTTCCCCTGGAGGCATGGATCGACTGAAATGTGCGACGCACCGCGCCGCCGCCGCGCAAACCTTTGGGTCAATTACGCAAAATTATGGGGATCGCGCACGATTACACGCGATCCTACAACCGTGTAGGATCGCCCATAAAGTTGCGTCCCACTGATTGATTTCATTGGGAAAATTCCCGGGTACGCGCCCATAATATGGTGCGTCACTTGCACATAGTTTTGCACTATTTGCCCATAAGTTTGCGCGATCAGCCCGATTATCTCGCGAATGAATGGTGCAGGCTTCCCAGAAGCAACTAGGACACAATTTTGCTCCACATATGGTGCACCAGTTGCTGCATAGCACAACCCCAAAGTTTCGCAGGCACTCTCTGCTGCGACTGGATTTACTGGTGAATTCCCACACACCAGTGACGTAAAGTGAAGAACTTCTAAGGCCAGCCGTGCTCAAACAAACCGACCAGCCCCGTCAGATCAGTCGCCTAGCTCACTGTCAGTCATTACGACCGGCATTCGTCATTGCACACATCAATCTATCGACGACATCATCTGCGCCTTGATAGCCGACTTTTAGCCCGTCCAGGCCAACTGAAGCGTGAAGAATGACGGGCGCCAGCGTTGTCTTCGGCTCCTGATCAAACCAGTATTCAAAATCTCCGACATCGCGATCAGAGCCGTTCTTGACCAGCACCGCAAGGATATGATCGTGCAGTTCTTGCCAAGACTTCGGCACCGATTTGTCAGTCATTTCGCTTCCCCGGCTCATGCGTCATTGCACTTCGATTGGTGTAATGAGGATTACGCGACGCCGCAATCAGGTTGACCTGAGCGGGACAATCCCACCATGCACAGAAGTGTCCCGGCGGCACTGGTTTCCTGGATGCCAGGCCGCCGGAGGTTTCAAAGGTTACTCAGCTGCGACCGGTTCGTCGGTCAGTGCCGGGTAATCCGTGTAGCCCTTTTTGTCACCGCCGTAGAGAGTCGCCGGATCCAGCTCATTCAGCGGCGCGCCCTTCTCCAGCCGGTCAACCAGGTCCGGGTTTGAAATGAACGGCCGTCCGAAGGCCACCAGATCCACGGCTCCGTTTTCGACCGCCTCGACCGCCATGTTGCGGTCATAAGCATTGTTGCCCATTTTCACACCGTCAAACAGGTCATAGAGCGCCCTCAGATCGCCGCCTTCAGGAATATCACGCTGGCCGCCGGTCTGGCCTTCAACAAGGTGGAGATAGGCCAGACCATAGCCGTTCAGCAACTTGATTGCATGGGCGAACGTCGCCTGCGGGTTACTGTCGGAGATGTTGTTGACGTCCGAAAACGGGCTGAGGCGGACACCGACGCGGTCAGCGCCCCAGACATCTACAACCGCGTCCATGACCTCCTTCAGGAACCGCGCCCTGTTCTCAACAGGGCCGCCATATGCATCGTCGCGTTTGTTGGACTCGTCCCGCAGGAACTGATCGATCAGATACCCGTTGGCGGCATGGACCTCGACACCGTCGAACCCAGCCCTCCTGGCGTTCTCCGCAGCCCTCCGGTAGTCCGCAACTATGCTTGCTATTTCCTCGGCGCCCAAAGCCCGCGGGTCCGATGTTTCGACAAACTGCTCACCGTCAAAAGTCATGGCCTTGGCACCAATTGCAGAGGGCGCAACAGGTGCACCTCCGTCCGGCTGCAAGCTGGTATGCGAAATCCGGCCCACGTGCCAAAGCTGGATCACGATCTTGCTGCCCGCGGCATGGACAGCATCAGTTACCTTCTTCCAGCCCTCGACCTGCGCATCGGAATAAATGCCGGGGGTCCAGGCATATCCTTTGCCCTGGGGCGAGATCTGGGAGGCTTCGGTGATGATCAGGCCCGCTCCCGCCCGCTGAGCATAATACTTGGCCTGCAGTTCATGGACGCTGTCGTCTTCGGCCCTGGCCCGATTGCGGGTCAGCGGTGCCATGACAACGCGGTTTTTCAGTTCGATTGCACCGGCTTTGGTGCCGGAGAACAGTTTTTCATCAGCCATCGCTGTTTCCTTCTTTGCTCTGCTTGGTTCAGGTGTTTTCGGACTAAATAGTCCAAAATTAAAGTCGCCGTTTCTTGCTGGGTTTCAGGTTCTGGTGTCTGAGGGAGACCCTTAGGGGCTAATCACCGACCGGGCCTGTTTCAGGGTTTGCGATATCCGTTCGCCGGGAACGCCCGCCTTGCGCAAGGCCAGCGTGCCGATTGCCAAAGAGGCATAGGCGCGCGCCTTGTCGAGCGCCCGGCCCGGGTCCGAAGGCTCAAGTGCTTTCGCAATGATCTCGTCTATGCTTTCCAAATGCTGCCGCCCGAGAGCCGCCACTTCGTCATCGTGCGGAGCAAGCTCAGTTAGACAGTTGATCAGCATGCAACCGTCACGGCCGCCCTGCGGGTTCGCCAGAGCTTCCATCATCGCACCAACCGGGTCGTCTCCACCCGCATCGGCAACGGCGCGCAGAGTTTTCAAAGCACGCCGCGAATAGTGACTGAGCGCTTGATGAAACAAATCCTGCTTGTTGCCAAATGCCCCATAAAAGCTGGACCGGCTCAAACCCATCGCCTTGGTCAAATCATCCACGGAGGCGGTCTCATAGCCCTTGTGCCAAAATACGCACAGGGCCTTTTCCAAAGCCTCGGCTTCGTCAAAGGCGCGCGGCCGGCCCGGGCCTGGGGCTGCGGCGGTTTTACTACCGCCAACGGGATGTTGTTCTTTGCTCATGGGATGGATGTGGAATGGCCGGTCCGGAATTACAAGGCGCGCGCAGAACCTTTTTGGAATGTTCAGTCCGCATTGAGTCTGGCGCCAGGAAAAACTTTTGTAATTTCGCCGGGAGGGTCTGCCGTACCTCTGGCGCGTGCTGACCTTGCAGCCGCAGAGAAAATCGAGGTCCCTCCGCGTGTCAGAGGTCGTGTCCGCTTCGGGCTGAAGTGACCTAGTGCGCTCGTAGCATCCAAACCAAGCAGCGCTGGGGCGGCGGGCTCGAAGACACAAACAACTTGGTCAGAGTCTGGTTAAGCGCTCCCATCGAAGAGCCACCGACCACATCAAAGATCGACAACCCAGCCCGATTACCTCCTCATCGCCCCCAACCGAGTCTCCCAAGGGGCGACGACGTCAGAACTTTGACTCTCAGGTGGCATGTCGCTACCCATTAGTCAGTGTAGGAGGCGAACATGGCTCAAACCGTGAAGCTTGCCGATGACGTCATGGCCTTGGTCCGCCGTGAAGCAGAACTGAGTGGTCGCTCATTAGCTGGTCAGATCACCCACTGGCTAAAGATTGGCCGCGCAATCGAACGTTCCAGTAGTTTCGACTATGCGCGCATCACCGCCATGCTCGGAGGCAACCTTGCCCACCCCCATCCGCGTGATGATGAGGAAACCACGTGGCTGGATGCGTTCACCTATAAAATGAGTCACCCTTCGGAAGCTGAAGAGAAATTCTTTGCCCAGCGTCAGTTACTGGGCCGCGGAGTTGGCCTCGATGCGGGGGGCAATCTTGTGTACGCCAAGCGCGACACTGGCGGTTGAGACTGTACCTTTTTCTGCTAGCTGAGGTCTGTCAGCCTGAGCTAGTTGCCTCCTGGGAGGCGGAGCAATCCTAATTCATAGCAGTCATACTGTTCACATCTTCCAAGCTTCGCGTTTCAAGTCTCGAATGTAACGAGCTACGCGAAACACCTCACCACTGTTACAGAGGTCAATCGGCCGTCTGCCGTCGAATGCGTGGTGCTTCTTTATCAGCGTATGCGGTGGCCCGGCCCCACGTTGTAGGGGCGATGCTCGCCTGCGAGATCTTGCACATCTCATAGTGGGGAGTACGTTTCGCAATGTGCGCTACAAATTCGTTTCTAATTTCGTTGGGGGTCGGGATCTACGCGTCGGGTCACCGGCGTTGGCCGGATGCGGTGAAGGCGCAGGCCGTTGCGGATACGCTTGAGCCAGGCGCGACAGTGAATGCCATGTCGGCGCAGTATGGAGTTCTTCCGAACCAGCTGCCGGCTTGGCGCCGGTTGGTGAAGCAGGGAAAACTGGTTTTGCCAGCGGCGGAGGCTGACGGCACGGTTTTCGCCCCGCTGGTGGTCTTCGATGTGCCGGAGACGCCGGCGGTACCGGACATTGCCGCATCCGAAGAGGAGATCCGGATCCTCTCGGGCCTAGTCAGGATTGAGCTGGCGCCCGGCACGCCCGCAGCCCGGATCGCCGAGATCGTCCATGCGCCCGGGGCCACGCCATGCTGATGCCCTCGCAGGGCGTCCGGATACTGGTGGCGGCGAAGCCGGTGGATTTCCGCAACTATGTGGCGACGATTATTATGCGGAGCCGTGTACATCGCCTCTTGGATTGTGGCTTTTTTACAGCCGGTTAGGCAGAACAAACAGGCACATGCGCCCCGCATAACTATGCTCTCCCGCGATGGTTTCACACCTTGAGGAGAGAGAAGATGACTGACCAATACCGTAATCGCTGGTTCCTGGATCCGGGGCCGGTTTCGTTGTGGATCGATCAGTTCGCGGACGAGCTTGGCGCTCAGAGGTATTCGCCGCTGACCATTGAAGGCTACAGGGCATCGGCACGCCATTTCGCGGTTTGGCTGGAAAGCACCGGCATACCGATGGTCAGCGTCGATGATGGAGTTGTTCGTCGCTTCGCCGAACACCAGTGCCAATGTCCCGGCGGGCGGCGATGGCAGCATGTCTCACCAAAGTATGCGCGACGTGCCAGAAGGTTTGTTGTTTTCCTACAAGGTGCGGGCGTCGCACCTCCGCCGTTGAAGGCCGCGCCAGAATTTCCCTTGCTTGACGACTATCAGCACTGGCTGCGTTTGCATCGGGGTTTGGCGGAACGGACAGTTTCCCGTCATCTCCGCATCCTCAATAAGCTGTTGCCGGAACTCGGTACAGCGACCCACGATTATGATGCTGCCCGGATACGTTTTGTTGTCCGCAAATGGCGGGGGCAAACCGGTCCGGCCGGCCTGAGAACCATAACAAGCGCCTTGCGAAGCTATCTTCGCTTTCTCGCCGGCGCGGGCTTGTGCCGTCCCAACCTCGATCACGCCATTCCGCCGGTCATACAATGGCGTCTTTCGTCGTTGCCGCGGTATCTGGCAGCCGCAGATGTGGAACGTGTCATTGCATCCTGCGATCAGCTTGCCCGGGGGCGCCTGCGGGACCGGGCGATCCTGCTCCTTCTGGCGCGCCTGGGGGTGCGGGCCGGGGATGTCGCTGGTCTCAGACTGGGCGATATCGACTGGAACGCCGGTATCCTGAAGTTGAGTGGCAAGGCGCGTCGCCAGGTTCGGCTGCCGTTGCCGCAAGATGTAGGCGATGCGCTTCTCGCGTATATCGAACAGGAACGCCCGCGCATGCCTCAGGACGCGGTCTTTCTCATGATGGTCGCCCCTACCGCTCATTTGAGCAATCATGCCACGTCTCGGCCATTGTGGCGCTGGCATTAAAGCGCGCCGGCATTTCCGATCCGCCATCGAGCGGAGCGAGCTTGCTGCGCCACTCCGCGGCAACTTCGATGCTGCGGTCGGGGCCACATTGGAAGCTGTCGGCACGGTTCTGCGCCACCGCTCGCTTGATATGACTGCGCATTACGCCAAGGTCGGTATCGCGATGCTGGAACAGATCGCTCAACCCTGGCCGGGAGAATTGACATGCTGAGTCAACTCCTCGCCGATCATGTCGCGCTGCACCAGGCGCTGGGGTTGAAATTCCGTACCCAAGGCAGTCTTCTACGCAACTTCGTTGCCTTTGCCGAGAGCCGCAGTGAGCATGTCGTAACAACAGCCACCGTGCAAGAATGGGCACTACAGGCATCTTCTCCAGAACAACGTCGCAACCGGCTTTTGACAGTACGTCGCTTCGCGCGCGCGCGCTTAATGCCGAAGATCCGAGCCATGAAGTTCCCTCCGCCGATCTCTTCGGCCGTGCCAGCCGCAAGCGGCGCACGCCTTACATCTACAGTCCCAGTGATATCCAACGGCTGATCGACGCCGCCCAGAGGCTTGGCCCCGCTGGCTCGATCCGGCCCGCTCACCTACGCCACGATGTTCGGGTTGATTGCGGCAACAGGCATGCGCGTTTCAGAGGCCATCGCCATTCGATTGCCGGACGTGACCGATGACGGCCTGATCATTGCCCAGACCAAGTTTAAGAAGAGCCGGCTGTTGCCACTGCATCCAACGACTCGACGCGCTCTTGACGGGTATCTTACGATGCGTCTGAAGGCGGCCAGCCCGAGCGGCACACTTTTCCTTTCGCATCAGGGCACGCCGCTCGCCTATTCGACAGTCGCAACGGTATTCCTCCAGATCACGCGGTCAATCGGCTTGCGCGGTGCGGCAGGAACACCGGGCCCCAGGATTCATGATCTGCGCCACACATTTGCTGTTCGCTCCCTTGAGGCCTGTGCGCACGATTCCAAAGCCGTGGCGCGGCATATCACGGCCCTCAGTACCTATTTGGGGCATGCCCATGTCACCGATACATACTGGTATCTCGAGGTAACACCCGAGCTGATGACACACATGGCAGCTGACGGCGAGAGGCTGCATTGCGGGGTGACGGCATGGCCCAGCTTGCCCAGCACCTCGCCGCCTTCCTGCGCAACCATCTTCCCAATGAAAGACGCGCAAGCGTTCATACCTGCGATGCCTATGCCTACAGCTTCCAACTGCTGGTGACATTCGCCGCCGGGCGATTGAGAAAGCGGCCGTGCCTGCTGCAGATCGAAGACATCGACGTGCCCACGATCCTTGCCTTTCTCGAGCACATCGAACAGACGCGAGGCAACAAGGCCCGTACGCGCAACGCAAGGCTGGCAGCCGTAAAGTCCTTCTTTCGCTATCTCGAGCACCGAGTACCTGCCGTGCTGGACCAGGCGCTTCGGGTGCATGCCATTCCGATGAAGAAGGTTGATCAGAGGCTTGTAGCGTCGCTTTCGAGGACAGAAGTACAAGCGCTGCTCGATACTCCGGATCGGAGGACAGCATCGGGCATCCGTGATCGAGCCATGCTGCATCTGGCTTTTGCCGGAGGGCTGCGCGTTTCCGAACTCATCAGCGCCGGGCTCAACCAGTTTGACGGGCGGTCCCCTGCCAGCATCCATATCATTGGCAAAGGACGAAGGGAGCGCGTGCTGCCGCTCTGGCAGGAAACCGCTGCCGCAATTCGCGCCTGGATCGCGATCAGACCCGAAGTCGGCGACACCGCGCTCTTCCTGAACAATGCCGGTCGAATGATGACGCGTGCCGGTTTCGAATACATTCTCGAGAAACATGCCAATACGGCTGCCCGCATCGCGCCCACCCTGGCGGCCAAATCGATAACGCCCCATGTTCTGCGGCACAGCTGCGCAATGCACATGCTTCAGGCGACCCGGGACATTCGCAAGGTCGCACTGTGGCTTGGTCACGCCACGCTCCAGAGCACCGAGATCTACTTGCGCGCCGACCCAACCGAAAAACTCGAGATGCTTGACGCTCTGGAGCCGCTCGGCATCAAGCCGGGCAAGTTCCGGCCACCGGACAAACTGCTCGCGATGCTTTCCGCGCGGTAGAATAGTTATGCGGAGTCAATGTAGGCGGAACCGTCCGAAAAAGTGCCGGTCTGCTTCTTCGGCTCCGCATAATAATCGTCGCCACATAGTTGCGGAAGTCCACCGGCTTTGTCGCCACTAGTATCCGGACGCCCTGCGAGGGCATCAGCATGGCGTGGCTCCGAGCGCATGCACGATCTCGGCGATCCGGATTGCGGGCGTGCCCGGCGCCAGTTCGATCCTGACTTCGCCCGAAACGATCCGGATCACCTCTGCTGAAGCGGCAATGTCCGGCGCCGGCTGTTCCTCCGGAACATCGCAGACCACCAGCGGGGCGAAGACCGGTTCGTCCAGCTCCGCCGCTGGCAATACCAGCTTCCCCTGCTTCGCCAGCCGGCGCCAAGCCGACAGCTGGTTTGGTAAGACTCCATACCGCGCCGCCACGCCATTCGCAGTCGCGCCCGGTTCGAGCGTATCCGCCACTGCCTGGGCCTTGGCTTCATCCGGCCACCGCCGGTGACCCGACGCGTAGATCTCGACGCCCAACGATTTGAGAAACGAATTTGTAGCGCACATTGCGAAACGTACTCCCCACTATGAGATGTGCAAGATCTCGCAGGCGAGCATCGCCCCTACAACGTGGGGCCGGGCCACCGCATACGTCTGTTTATTGACCCGTTTCAAATCTTCTGAGCACAGGCGGCCTACCGCCGCCTGGCTTGTTGCTGAGTTTCTGGCCCCGAATAGACCGTTCAGCCCCTGCCTAAAGATCCCTTGGCGTGTCTCTAAGGGGCGTTGCTCAACTGACCTGCCCCCCGCGGGTCCCTCGCTCATGACGAGAGTCTGCGGGTTTGATTTTGGTAGTCGTCGGTTTCGGGCTTGGCAAGCGCGGCAGGCGCGGAGCCCTCAAATTGCTCAAGCGTCCGGCGCGCTTCGGACGGTGTTTTGTTCCCGAGCGATGAGTGCGGCCTGACGGTGTTGTAATCGTAACGCCAGAGCGCCAGCTTCCGGCGGGCGTCGTCCAGGGTGTCAAATATCTCCTCGTTCAGCAGTTCGTCGCGCAGGCTGCCGTTGAATGACTCGATAAAGGCGTTCTGCTGCGGCTTCCCTGGGTCGATATAGTGCCACGGAATTGCGTTCTGATCGGCCCACCTCAGCATGGCCCGGCTCGTGAACTCTGTCCCCCTCACCATTGAGCTTGAACCAATGGCGCCTCAATGGCTCGATCGCTGACTATGCATCCGGGTTTACCGTAGATCCGCACCAGCGCATCCAGCTCACGCGCAACACGTGCGCCGGAGATGCTGGTGTCAGCAATCAGGCACAGGTTTTCGCGGCTGCAATCGTCTATCACTGCCAGGATGCGGAATTTCCGGGATGCCCCGAAGCTGTCAGCCAGGAAGTCCAGAGACCAGCGCGCATTGGGATACGCAGCCTCCGGCATCGGGGAGCGCGTTCCACGAGCCCGCTTGCGGCCGCGCCGCCGCTTCACTGACAGCCCTTCTTCCCGGTAGAGCCGATACAGTTTCTTGTGGTTCATTCTCATGCCCTTGCGCTCAAGCAACACGCCAATCCGCCCCTCTCGGCGATGCTTGCATCGCCTGCCGGACAGCGGGATAGCCGAACCGGCACCGCTTTCCGGCGATCTCCTGCATCTCCTTGCGGATATCAGGGCAGTCCGGCGGGCGTTCGCGCCGGACTGTCTTTGGGTCGACAGGCCCGGCGCTGCGAGATGCCGTGATCCCGCATCGCCCTGAGCGCTGCCTCTCGCCGCTTGGTCAGCGTCGTCAGTTCTTTCCCAGAAGATCCTTTAGAACCACCCTTGCCATTGTCTCTCAGACCAATGGCGTTCCAATGGCTCGATCCAGCATTGTATCGGCCAGCAGCCGCTTCAGCTTGGCGTTCTCGTCCTCCAGCGCCTTCAGCCTCGCGGCCTCCGACACCTCCATGCCGCCATACTTGGACTTCAGCTTGTAGAACGTTGCCGGGCTGAGCCCGTGCCTGCGGCACACCTCCGCCGTCTGCATGCCTGCCTCTTGCTACTTGATCATCCCCCCTCTCGGCAGATTGCTGCGCAATCGCCTGCCGGGCAGTGGATAATCTGCGCCTCGGTAAAACGGCTCTTCCGCATTCGTCTGCTCCTTCAGGGTTGGGCAGACTCTACATCATGGTGAGGGATTTCGCGGGGGGCACGTCACCACGCACAAGCTTGAGACCGAGTTGCTCTCAATACTGAAGAGCAGGCTCGGTTCTGAAATCCTTCGACAGCGCCTGGCAAGTCAATAGAGTATTTTCAGATCAAGCAACGATTCAAAGGCATTCAGTACTCAACTGCATTGCCCAAACTGCTTAGAGCCCAAAGTCCCGAGCGGGCAGTTGCAGCATTTCGCAGCCGCAGCGTAATCGCGCGAGCAAGATCGACCCAAACTGGGCCACTTCTATCGATACTGGGTGCTGCACTGCATCACGTCAAAGGTGACATTCGACGCAACTGCGTAATTTGAGATTTCTGCATGCCAAAGCGGTGCGACGACGTTCTCCGCAAGCGCAGCCTGCCAGGTACCAGGCTACCGCCCTGTCTTCCGGGTCATTTATGGCTACCAACTCTCGCCAGAATACTTTTAGCTGTCACCTCCAGTAACGCTATTCCATGTACCGCCTTTCAACTGTCAGGGTTCCATTTCGTCAACATCAGTCCAGACTTATCCTTGCTCAACTCACATTAACAGGTTTCAAGAAGTTGCGTCTGTCCTCCTGAAATCTGGCGTCACTTCAGGCGGGAATCCCTTGCACAGCTGCGCCGCAAGATACTGCTGAAAATACCAGACTGTGCGCTCCTTGGGAGACAGCCGCCCCGGAGCCGCAGCAAGCGCTTTGGCGTTTTGCGCGATGCCGCCGATGATCGGCTTGTCCTCTTCATTGATCGCATCAAACCCGGCTTTCAGTTCAGCCGCATAGGTTGCCCGCTCCTGTGGATCCTCCGGCACAGCCCCGGGGTAGTAATCCGCGCCCCACAGTACTTTGACCTTATCGGTTCCATAGGGCTGCAGCGACAGCCAGAAGGTGCGCTCTGCCACCACCGACATCACATGGCAAGGGAAGACCGCGGACAGCACTGCAGTGTTGCGGTCCTCCTCAGTCAGCAACGGGTTATCGACTTCCATGTCAGACGCGCGCTCATAGGATTTACCCGGAATGCGCCCCTGTTTGTACAGACTGTGCCCCTCGCTGCCGTGCATCGCATTGGCCAGTCTCGTTGGCATCGCCGGCTCAATCGTTTTCGCATGCGCCACAAAGAGGTGATAGCCCTCGGTAAAGTTCTGCACCAGGATCTTCCAGTTGGTATCCCAGATCTCCTCGGCGCGGAACAACGTGCGGTATTTGTCCAGCTGATAGTTCTTCAGATGCTCTGACAGCATTTCCAAACGCGGCGCAAGCGGCGGCGCTTCGGGATCCAGCGAGACATAGACCCAGCCCTGCCAGACCTCGACCTGGAACTGCGGCAGGCAGACCTCTTTCTTGTTGAAATTGTCCCGCATATGGGCAGCGCCGATCAGCTGGCCGTCCAGATTGTAGGTCCAGGCATGATAAGGGCAGGTGATGCGCCCTTTCAAATTGCCTGAGCCTTCCATCAGCGTTGCCATCCGGTGGCGGCAGATATTCGACATCGCCCGAAGGGTGTTATCCCGGTCCCGCAAGACCACCACAGGATCACGGCCGATTTTCATGGTCCGGTAATCGCCTTGGTTTTCAAACTCATCAACCCGGCCCACACAGAACCACTCGTGGTTGAATATCTCATCCAGTTCCAGTTCCAGGAACTCGGGCGAGGTATAGATCTGCGGCGGCGTCGCCTCAGCCAGCTCATCCGGCAGCTCGGCGTTGTGCCGCAAGGCCTCCAGCAGCTCAGCAATCGGCATGTTCGGTTTCATTCTCTTTCCTCCCAGACAGAGTGGGCGCGATGGGACCGGGGCTACTTTTCGGCCAGCCCGTACTGCCGCGCGCTTTCACTAAGCAGCTCCCACAAAGACCGTGCTGTGCTGCGGGGCATCAGCAGATTCAGACCCTGCACATCCCGCCACAGCGTGACACCGGTGTGATGGAAGGCTGTGATTGCCACCGCGCCAGCAGGAAAGGCGCCGGAACCGAGATTGAGCGGCAGAAAGTGGTTCAGCAGGGTTTCCGCAGGGCTGCCGCTGATCCGCAGCCAGCAGCGGGACTGCAGCAGATCCAGCACCGCCCCCTTCTGCGGCGCCAGTTCCGGGTCCGGCGTCTTGGCGACAGCGGGCACCAGCAGCCACCATTTCAGCGGCTCAACCCGCAACAGCGTGCCATTTGCCCCCCGAACAGACTGGCCCGGCGCCGGGCTGGCGCTGCATCCGGCCACTCGTGCGGCCTCTGCCCCGGTTTCGGCCAGCGTGCTAGCCCAGGCTGCAAACTGCAGCAGCCCGAAACCGGTAATTTCCTCAATGGTAACCCAGGGCATTTCTGTGGTGCCAAAGCGGCCTATCCTTCGCGCCGCCTGCAGCGCTGAAATCGGATTAGCCATGCATCCGTCCTCCTTCTGGGTCAAACATATGGGGCGAAACAATCTCGACCGCGATATCCCCCTGGCGTACCGGATCAGTGGCTGTCGCCGCCTTGCCCTGCCACGCCGTATGACCGCCTGATATATAGCCAAGCCCGATCCAGTGCCCCAGCGCCGGGGAATGCGTCACCGCCGTCACCCAGCCTTCGCCAAAGCCGGAAATCTCATCCGGTTTGCACAGCAATGCGCCGCCGTTGAAGGTCTGGTTGCGGTCCTTGGGGAAGATCCCGACCAGCTGCGGCCGGTCTGCGCGCATCAGCTCGGGTCTCTGGCGCAGCGCGCTGCCGACAAACGGCTTCCTGGCCGAGGCCATCCTGCCCAGTCCGGCGTCATCAATTGTCACCCGGCCGTCCAATTCGGCACCCGTCACATGGCCTTTTTCGATCCGCAGGGTGCCCAGTGCCTCCAGTCCGTACAGACAGCCGCCCATGGGCTCCGCCGCCTCCCACAGCAGATCCATCATCGCCTCGCCGTAATCGCTTGGCACATAGACCTCATAGGCTAGCTCACCCGAGAAGCTGATCCGCGCAATCAGGCATTTGATGCCGCCCTTCAGCCGGGTTTCGATAACGCCCATGAAGGGCAGGTTATCCGCAGACACCGCCGCCGGATCTTGCAGACAGGCCATTATGCCGCCGCGCGCCTTAGGGCCGGCAACGGACACGCCCGCCCATTGATCGGAAACCGAGGTGACATGCACTTTCAAATCCGGCCAGCGCAGCTGCAGCAGCTCCTCCAGCCAGACCATCACCTTGCCCGCGTTGGTGGTTGTGGTGGTCAGCAGAAAGTTGTTCTCGGACAGCTGCCAGGTGGTACCGTCATCCATTACCATGCCGTCATCGCGCAGCATGATCCCGTAACGCGCCTTACCCACGGCCAGCTTGGCAAAGGCATTACTGTAAATCCGGTTCAGGAATTCCGATGCATCCGGTCCCTGCACCGCAATTTTTCCCAGGGAGCTGACGTCGCAGATACCCAGCGTGTCGCGCACAGTTGCGGCTTCGCGGATATAAGCCTCGGTGATGGTCTCGCCTTTTCGGGCAAAAAACCAGGGCCGGTGCCACAGTCCCGCATCGGTCATTGTTGCCCCGTGCCGCAGGTTCCAGTCATGCAGCGGCGTGCGGCGCAAAATCTTGAAATGACTGCCGGTATTGCGCCCGGCCAGTGCACCGATCGCGACCGGCGTATAAGGCGGGCGGAAGCGTGTAGTGCCGACCGAAGGTATCTCCTTGCCCAGGGCCTCGGCCATCAGCGCAAGGCCGATGACGTTGCCCATCTTGCCCTGATCCGTCGCCATCCCCAGCGTCGTATAGCGCTTCAGGTGCTCGACAGAAACAAACCCCTCCTGATGCGCCAGCCGCACATCGGCGGCGGTGACATCATGCTGCGAGTCCACAAAGCTCTTAGTCTTTTTGCCCGGCAGCCGCACTTCATACAGTGGCTTGATCGGGGTCTCCGCTCCGCCCAAGGCCGGAGCCTCTGCCGGCTCGCCCATGGCTGTCTTTGCCGCAGCAATGCCTGATGCGGAGCAGTCACCCGCATTCCAATGCCCGGCCGCAGATCCCGCCATCACGACATTGTCCCCGCAAGGCGCTGGCAAGAAGCAGGCCAGATCCTTGTCCCAAACCGGCTTGGCGCCACGATGGGACACTAAATTCACCACCGGCGACCAGCCCCCCGAAACCAGCAACAGGTCGCAAGCCAAGGTTTCCGCCGCTGCCCAGCCCTTGCCCTCAGGCCGTGCCAGCGCAACCCCGGTAACAGCTTTGCCGCCATGCGCTTTCAGCGGCGCCAGCCCGGTTTTCACCTCAACGCCTGCCGCCTTCATGGCCACGATATGCGCTTCGGACACACGGTCGCGCAGATCCACCAGCGTCATGTTGGCCCCAGCCTTGGCCAGCTCGGCAGCCGTGACGTAGGCAGAGTCATTGTTGGTGCTCAGCACAATATTCTGCCCAGGCAGCACACCGAACCGGTTCAGATAGGCCCGCGCTGCCGCCACCGTCATCACCCCCGGCCGGTCGTTGTTGGTGAAGGCCACTGTGCGCTCCAGCGCGCCGGTTGCCAGAACCGTTGCCGCCGCACGCACCGTCCAGAACCGCTGGCGCGGCGCATGCGCGGGCTTGACCGCCAGATGGTCTGTCACCCGCTCAAGCAGGC
Source organism: Leisingera aquimarina DSM 24565 (assembly GCF_000473165.1). Classification (GTDB taxonomy): domain Bacteria; phylum Pseudomonadota; class Alphaproteobacteria; order Rhodobacterales; family Rhodobacteraceae; genus Leisingera; species Leisingera aquimarina. The sequence continues at coordinate 555,966 of NZ_KI421504.1, forward strand.
CCGCGGTGCCATAATCATACAGCCCGAACGCCGTGGTGCGGGTCATGATCCGCACGTTTGCGGCCTCAAGCCCTGCCACCAAGTCCCGGCGCTGCGCCTCTACCACAGGGTCCGCCTGGTTCAGCAGATCACCGCCCAGCTCGAAATCCTGCTCGACCAGGATCACATCCTTGCCTTGCTGCGCCGCTGTCAGCGCGGCATTCAGACCCGCAGGCCCGGAACCAACCACCAGCAGATCGCAAAAGGCATGCACATGGTCATAGGCATCCGGATCAGCAATCCGCGACGCCTCGCCCATGCCGGCCGCTTTGCGGATCAGCTTTTCATACTGCATCCAGATGCCGGTGCCCCGCCCCCATTCAAACGGCGGCAATCCCATGAAGGTCTTGTAATAAAACCCGGCTGAAAAGAACCGTCCGAACAGCCCCAATGCCGCGCCCACGTCACTGCGCACATTGGGCCAGGCATTTTGACCACAGGCCGTCAGCCCGTCATACAGTTCCACCATGGTGGCCTTGGTATTGGGCTCTGCCCGTTCCCCTGCGCCAAGAGTGACAATCGCACCGGATTCCTCAACCCCTGCCGACATGATGCCGCGCGGGCGGTGGTATTTGAAACTGCGGCCCAACACCGTCTCGCCGCTGGCCATCAGCGCCGAGGCCAGGGTGTCGCCGGCAAAGCCTTCGAACGACCGTCCGTCCCAGGTGAAACGCAGCCTGCAGGAGCGGTCGATCCGGCCGCCATTGATCAGACGTGACGCACTCATGATGCCGCCCCCAGTGCTTTGGCCATACCCGCATGGGCAGGCCGGACGGAGTGGATTTCATGGGTCATGGTATCGCGCTCGACCAGAATCCACATGCGGCAGCCGTTCACATGCTGCCAGGTCTCGACCTGTACGCCGCAGATGTTTTCGCGCTGAAAAACCGCGTCGTGCCAGTCCTGCATGGGCGCATCCAAGCTGGGATAGGTGATTGATCCGTCGCCCCCATAGGCAAACTCGCTATGATCCCGGGTGCCGCAGAACGGACAGGGTATTCTAATCATTCTCTATGTCCTTATCCGTGCAGTTTCGGATCGGGGCCCGCACCGCGCTCATCCAGCTGGATGCCGCGTTCAAACCGCTTCAGATCGTGGTTGGCGATCACCTTGTGCGGCCTGTCATTGGCGATCAAATCGGCAAAATAGGTGCCTGCGGCCGGCGTTGCCTTGAACCCTCCGTAATTCCAGCCCGCATTCAGATAGAGGTTGTCCAGCGGCGTCTTGCTGATGAAATGCGTGCCGTCCATCGACATGTCGACAACCCCGGACCAATGCCGCAGCAGCCGCACCCGGCCCAGGCAGGGCAGCACCGACATCGCTGCCTCGGCCACGTCCTGCACAATCGGAAGATTGCCTTTTTGCGCGTAGGATTTGTACCAGTCCAGATCACCGCCAAAGACCATGCCACCCTTGTCCGACTGCGAGATATAGAAATGCGCGCCGCCCATGCCAAAGACCACCACCTGATCCAGCAAGGGTTTCAGCGGCTCCGAAACAAAGGCCTGCAGTTTATGCGATTCAATCGGCAGGTGGCTCATCCCCGCCATGTTCCACAGACGTGAGGTATTGCCCGCAACCGCAAGGCCCAGCTTACCTGCAGAAATCTTCCCGCGTGAGGTTTCCAGCCCGGTGACCCTGCCGCCATCGCACAGAATGCCGGTGACTTCGCAGTTCTGTATGATGTCGACACCCAGCTGGTCCGCGGAGCGCGCATAGCCCCAGACAACCGCGTCATGCCGCGCGGTTCCGGCCCGCTTGTGCACAGCAGCACCCATGATGGGAAACCGCGCATCCCCCCCGTAGTTCAGATGCGGCACCGTCTCTTTCAGCTGCCCAAGGCTCCAGATTTCCGCATCCGCATTGCCGGTCAGCCGCATCGTGTTGTAATTGCGCGACGCCGCGTCCACTGCGCCGGGACTGTGCAGCAGGGCGATATGCGAGCGTTGGCTGAACATCACATTGTAGTTCAAATCATGGCTCAGCTGTTCCCACAGCTTCAGCGAATGCTCATAGAACTCGCGGTTGCCCGGCTGGGTGTAGTTTGAGCGCACAATCGTGGTGTTGCGCCCGGCATTGCCGCCGCCGATCCAGCCCTTCTCCAGAACCGCGACATTGCGGATGCCGTGGTTCTTGGACAGGTAATAGGCGGTGGCCAGCCCATGCAGGCCGCCGCCGATGATAACCACATCGTAATGCGGCTTTGGCTCTGGATCACGCCACTGACGGGTCCAGCCCTTTTGGCCGGACATCCCCTGCCAAAAGATATTCCATGCGGAAAATCTAGTCATTTTGATCTGTCTTTCGAGCGCCTTAGATGGTGCTTTTCAGCACGCGGCCGGGATGCTTGAAAATCTGGCCGAAGCCCTCCAGTTCATCCATGATGCCGGCCCGGCGCAGGCAGGACCACATCTGCGCCTGGTTCGAGGTGATCACCGGCTTGCCTGCTGCCTGCTCGATTTCCTCAACAACTTCCAGCGACCGCACGCCACCGCAGCTGAGGAAGATTGCATCCGCTTCCGGCAGGTCGATTTCCAGCGCGAATTTCTTCCAATAGGCTGGCGTGACCAGCCCCATGTCCCAACCCTGGGCAATGTTCAGCCCCTGAATATCCAGCACCTCAAAGCCACGCTCAACCAAGAATTCAGCCTCAGCAGTGTTGATCTCATCCAGGTACGGCGTGCCAACCACCAGCTTTTTCGCACCCAGTTCATGCAGCGCGTCCAGCACCCCCTGCACCAGGCACATCGGCTGTGCCCAGGGCGCGCCTTTATGGATCTCTTCAAAAATCCTCTGCTCGCCGATCACGATCGAACCGCTGGTGCAGCTATAACTCACCACATCGGGCTTGGCTTCCGGCTGAATGCGGGACGCCGCATCTGCCATATGCTCGATATGGCGCGACAGGGTTTCATTGGTTGTATAGTCGTCCGTCTTCAGGCGGGTGATGTGCACCCCCACACCCTCGGGCGCCATATCCTTGAAGTCACCCTCTGCCGACGGGTCCGTCGACATCAGAATAAAACCAAGTTTGGCGCGGTGATGGCGTCCCTCGCTCAATTCCGGAGTGCGGGGTTTGGACTGGATGCTTTGGCCTGGCTGGAACATTACAGAATAACCTCTTCAACGGATTTCGGATGCTGGGTCAGCGGCTCCCAGCCGTCATCGGTAATGATAAAGCTGTCGCCCACCTGGGCGCGGAAGGTGTCAACGGAAACAGACCCATCCACTGCCAGAACCATGCCCGGCTGAATGATGGTGGTATCCCCGGTGACCAGTTGCGGCGCCTCCAAAAAGCTGAACCCAGTCGCCCGCCCGCAGCGGAACGGATATTCATAGCCCGCCCCTTGGATGACCTCGGCATATTCCGCATGGATGCTTTCCGCTGTCACGCCGGGACGCAGGGCATCCAGCGCCGCTTTCTGGCTGGCCACGGCCACCTCATAGACCGCCACTTGTGCCGGATCAGGCTCGCCAATCCAGAAGGTCCGGTCAAACCCCAGCTTGAAGCGGTGGAAATTGGTCATGCCGCAGAAGCACAGGAACACCGGCTCCCCCTGCCGCATGATCCGGGTCGAGGCCCGGTGATGCGTCTTCACAATGTCCTTGCCGGAAGCCATGATCTGCAGGAAATGCGTGTTGGGCGACATATCGCCATCATCGTAATGCGCGGTCAGCAGCTCGGCGGCCTTGCGGGTGCCCGCCTGCGACGTGGCGATGGCGACTTCAAACTCCGGCACACCATCGCCGATTGCTGCGCGGCCTGCGTTCATCATTGCTGTTGCCACCTGACCTGCATGGCGGGCCAGCTGCAGCTCTTCTGCGGATTTGATCATCCGCATGCTGTTCAGGATCGGAGTCACACTGGAGATCTTCCCGGCATCCACCAGATCGTTCACATAGGCACGCACCGGCGGCGGCATGTGGCCCGGCTCAATCGCCACCTTCGCCGCGTTTTTGACCCAACCCGGCAGTTCTTCGCGCCACTCATTGCCCATGCCGTCGTTCCAGGGCGCAATCCGGCCTACCCGGGCGGCGGCCTCGGCACTGTTGAGATCGATGGTCGGGGTGATCAGCAGCGCGCCGCCATCCTTGGGGACCACCAGAATAGTCGGACGGCCGAACTCCATATGCAGATAGTCATAATACCCGGTCAGGTAATAGACGTTGTCGTCATCGGTGATTAGCGCCACATCAATGTTGGCATCTGCCAGCTTGGACTGCAGGCGGTTCAATCGTTCGGTGAACATGCGGGACTTCCCCTGTGCAAATAGGCCCTGTGCAGCCTGGCGTTATCTTGAGTTTCAAATGAGCTTATTGCCGGAAACCCAGTTTTCAAAATGACTTCTCTTATCAAGATATGATAACCAATAGTTATGAAAAACTATCGCAGCACGCTCCCGCCCCTGGACTACCTGTTGTTCTTTGAGACGGTCGCCCGACACAAGAATTTCACGCGCGCAGCTGAGGAGCTGAATGTCAGCCAGGCGGCTGTCAGCAAACGCATCAAGTTTCTGGAAAGCTGGCTGGGGGTAGAGCTGCTCACCCGGAACGGACGCAATGTCGACTTGACCAAAGCCGGGCACAAGCTTGCTGCAAACGCCTCCGAGGCTCTGGAGTACCTGGCATTGGGCATTGGACAGTTGCGCCAGGGCAGCCATGACAAGCTTTCCCTCGCCTCAAATATCGCGGTGTCGCAGTTCTGGCTGACGCCGCAGGTCAATGAATATCTGCTCAGCCATGATGCCGTGCCAGTGACCGTTACCGCGTCCAACAAGGAATCGGACATTCTTAACCAAGAGCACGATGTCGTTGTCTACTACGGCAGCGACATTCCTTCAGGTTGGGAAGGCGTCGTATTGTTCGAGGAAATCTGGCAGCCCTTGGCCGCGCCCGGCTTAATCGCCCAAGCCCCTGACTTTTCGGCCAGCACCCTGCTGGATTTCGAGAAACTGGCGCTGAAATGGATCAATTGGCCCGACTTCATCGAACAGTCCGGGCACGCGGAACTGTCCGCGGCGCAGCGGGTCAACCTTGGATCTTACGGCAGTTCCCTGGATGCGGCGATCCGGGGCAAGGGCATTGCCTTGGGCAGCGCCGACGTCCTGGAATTTGAAATCGAAGCCGGGCGCCTGACCCCCTTGGAGGGCTACAAGCTGAACACCGGGCGCACCTATTTTGCCATCTGGCGGACCGGTACTCTATCCCAACGCACCCGCGATCTGCTGCGGGACGTTGGGATAGATCTCTAGGGTTCAGACCGCTTCGCGCACCGCGCTCAGAAACTGCTGTGTCCGTTCCCGCTGCGGATTGCCGAACAGCTCGGACGGATGCCCTTGCTCCTCGATCTTGCCGCCGTAGAAGAAACACACACGGTCCGAAATGTCGCGCGCAAAACCCATCTGATGCGTCACCATCAGCATGGTCAGGTTATGCTCTGACACCAGACCGCGGATCACATTTGTGACTTCGCCGATCACTTCGGGGTCCAGCGCCGAGGTCACCTCGTCAAACAGCATCACCTTGGGCCGCATTGCCAGCGCCCGCGCAATGGCAACCCGCTGCTGCTGGCCGCCCGACAGCCGTGACGGGTGCTGATCCTTCTTGGCGATCATGCCCACCAGTTCCAGCAATTTTTCCGAACGGTCGCGCGCCTCGGCCTTGGGCAGGCCCAGAACCTGCACCGGCCCTTCCATGCAATTTTCCAGCGCGGTCATATGCGGGAACAGGTTGAAGTGCTGGAAACACATGCCGATGTCGGCGCGGCGGCTGCGCAGATGGCGCTCACTGGCCGGAACCAGTTTGCCGCTCTTGGGCATATGCGTCAGCGGCTTGCCGTCCACATAAATCACCCCGCTGTTGATCTGCTCCAGCGTCATCAGCATCCGCAGCACAGTTGTTTTGCCAGAACCGGACGGGCCGATGATGGACACCATTTCGCCGGCGTTGATATCGAGATCAAGATCATCAAGGACGGTCAGCGCGCCATATGATTTGCGCACTTTGCGAAAACTCACCATCGGTGTGTTTTCACCGCTCAGCTCCATTGGAAAACCTGACATATCCAACATTATTTCAGTCCCAGTTTGCGGCGCACCCGCCCTTCCGCCAGCCGTATCAGACCGGCCGCAGGAAGAGAGATTGCCAGGAAGATGATACCCACCATCGTGAAGGGTTCGAGAAAGCGGTAATGCTCTGATCCGATCGCGTTGGCGGTGTGAATAAGCTCGGCAACCCCGATGACCGACAGCATCGGCGTATCCTTGAAAATGCCGACCAGATAGTTGCCCATGCCCGACAAAGCCGAAGGAATGGCCTGCGGAATGATGACCCGGCGGTATTTTTGCACCGTGGTCATGTTAAGCGCGATTGCCGCCTCCCACTGCCCCTTTGGCACGCTTTCGATGCCGCCGCGGTAAACCTCGGACAGGTAGCAGGAATAATGCAGGCCAATGGCGATCATCCCCGACATCCAGGGACTGAGCCGGATGCCGAACTGCGGGCCGACATAGAAGATAAAGAAGATCTGCAGCAGCAAGGGCGTGGAACGGATGAATTCAACGAATTCGCGGACAACAAAGGTCAGCCCCCGGTACGGGCTGCGTTGGGCGATGGCCAGGGCCAGCCCCAGCACCAGCGCAATTGCATAACCCGCCCCGGCCGCCAGCAGTGTGTTGCCGGTGGCCGAGACCAGCCGTGGCAGGATTTCCCAGGCAAATTCCCATTTCCAGTCAAACATGGATCAAGCCCTCCCCATTTTGCGCGCCATATAGGCTTCCAGCCAGCGCATGAAGGGCGTCACCATAAAGCGCGCCAGAACATAGTAGATGATCAAGGCCGCGCCAAAGGCCTGGGCGGACAGGAAAGTCGAGCCATTTATCTGCTTGGTCTCAAACATCAGATCGGCCACTGAGATCAGCGAGACAAGCGCCGTCCCCTTCAACAGCTCGATCATCAGATTGCCCCAGGGCGGCAGCATGTTGACCAGTGCCTGCGGCAGGATGATCCGGCGCATTCTTTGCGCCGGCGACATATTGATGGCAAGTGCTGCTTCCCACTGCCCCTTGGGGACAGACAGAATGCCGCCGCGCACAAGCTCGGCCCCGTAAGCGCCGATATTCATGCCCACCGCAACATAACCTGCGGTAAACTTGTCTATCGACAGGCCGAACAGCGGCAGAACAAAGAAAATCCAATAGAGCTGAACCAGAAGCGAAGTGCCCCGGAATATCTCGATATAGGTGACCGCGGACCCGCGCAGCAGCTTGTTAGAGGAAAGTTTCATCAGCCCCATCAAAAGGGCGATGGCCACGCCGAGAACGGCCGCCAAAAAGAACTGGGCAACCGTCATGCCGGTTCCGGCCAGCAGACGCGGCCAGTACTGGATAACGAAGTCAAAGATATTCATAGTTCCGCTCTGTCATCTTGGGAAACGTGCAGGGTGCGGCGGGTTGCAGGAACCCGCCGCCCGGACGACCTAGCGGTTGCCGCAAACCCATTCTGCAGATTTGTCACCGGGCAGATGCGAGGCGGTATAGCCGTATTCGGACACCGCATTCAGCATCCCTTCGGTGCCGATGTAACCGGCAAGTGCTGCGTTGAATTTCGCCATGAAATCGGAATCCTCATCCCGGAACCCGATGCCGACCCAGTTTTTGGTCCATTCCGGCAGCGCCGCCGGATCGGTGACTTCAAAAACCCCTTCGGACTGGTCTGCAAGGTACAGCGCCTCGAAATAGGTCAAGGCCGCCGCATCCGCGCGTCCTGCCTTCATTGCCGCCAAAGTTTCGGTCGGGCCAGGCACCTGCATCATCTGAGCATCGGTCAGGCCCTCCTTGCGCGACGCTTCAACCGTGTTGGCACCGGAATACATGATGAGGACAGAGCCGTCATCATTCAGGACATCTTTGTAGTTGTTGATGTTTTTCGGGTTTCCAGCAGGAACCAGAAAAGCGTCGCCCATGGAGCCGATCGGCTCGGAAAAGGCGATATTCTCACAGCGGCTGTTCAGAATATACAAACCGCCGGTGATCATGTCATAGCGGTTGGCTTTCAAACCGGGGATCAAACCGCCCCATTCGGTAACCGTGGTTTCAACCTCGGTGTGCCCCATTTCAGCCAGGATACCCAAAGCGATTTCATTCACAAAGCCCTTGGCATCGCCGTTCTCATCCGGAAAACCCCAGATTGGGATATTGGAAAAGCCAATGCGGATCGGCTCGCCCGCGGCAATCCGGTCATCAATCGGCCCGGCAACCGCAGCCACGGTGCTGATCACCGTTGCAGCAACAGCGCCGCCAAGTGTCTTCAGTAGTTTGTAAGTCATAGGTTCCTCCCAGAATTTAACTTGTCATTGATGTGGAGCGTGCGGCCGTTCCTTGACCGGCCTTGAACTCCCGTCACCGCGATCCAGCGCCTCCCCTGAGCGCAAAATCAGGTTCTGTGCATGGATCGCGCATTCCTCCCTACGATGCGGCCCCCCGGCGCCTGGCTGCTTCGCCTGCCTGGCATTCGAACCAGCCTATTGCCGGAAATACGCAACTCAAAATGACCTTTCTTACCGCGCTTAGATAACCGGTAGTTATGAAAGATCGCCTTGTTTCCCTTTCCTTCAGGTGCCGGACAGCATCCGTTTGCTTTGCGGGTCATAGAAGGGCGTCAGGCTGACATCGGCTTCGATGCTTTGCCCCTCCACCAGAACCGTGAACCGGCCGTCTTCAACTGCCGCCTTGTCAGTTTCGCCGTCCGGCAGGGTCAGCAGGCACAGGCCGACAGCCGCCCCGACCGTTTGCCCCCAGGCGCCGGCGGTCACATAGCCCGCGATCTTGCCGTCCCGCAGGACGGGCTCGTTGTGATGCAGCAAAGGTTCCGGGTCGCGCAGCCTGATCGAACACAGGAACGGCCCCTTGTTCTCCGCCTTGCGCGCCAGATAGGCGTCGCGCCCGATAAACGGGATGGGCTTTTCCGCCTTGCAGACAAACTCCATGCCCATCTGATGCGGCGCTTCGGTATAGGCCATGTCGTGGCCCCAGTGGACAAAGCCCTTTTCCAGCCGCAGCGCATTCAGCGCCTCGCCGCCGATCAGGCGGAGACCGAACTGCTTGCCCGCCTGCATCAGCACCTCGAACACATGTTCGGCAAAATCCGGGGTGATGAAAATCTCCCAGCCCAATTCGCCGGAATAGGACAGGCGCTGCGCGAACACCGGGGCATGGCCGATGTGGAAATGCCGCAGGCTGTTGAACGGAAACGCCGCGTGCGAGGCATCCGCATCACTGACCAATTGCAGCAGCTCGCGGCTTTTCGGCCCCATGATCCCCAGCACGCCATAGGCGGTTGTCGCATCGCGCAGGCGCACGTCCTCGCCCGGCTGGATCAGGTCGCGCAGATTCAGGTAGTCGCGCCGGGTGTGCGAGATTGAGCTCATCATCATGAAGCTCTCATCACCATGGCGCGCCACCGTCACATCGCTTTCGATACCGCCGCGTTCGTTCAGCATCAGCGTATAGGCAACCCGGCCATTGGCCATCGTCATGTTGTTGGTGCAGACCCGCTGCAGGAAGCTTTCGGCGTCGCGGCCCTCGACCATCAGCTTGCCCAGCATGGTATAGTCGATCATGGCAACCGCTTCACGTGCGGCCTTCTGTTCCTCCCGCACATGGGGGAACCAGTTCTGGCGGCCAAAGCTGTATTCATACTTCGGCTCAACCCCTTCGGGCGCAAACCAGCCGGGGCGTTCCCAGCCCTGAGCCTCGGTGAAACAGGCGCCGCGGGCCTTCATCGGGTGATAAAACGGGGTGCGGCGCAGGTTGCGGACGGTCTCGCGCTGGCGGTTCGGCCAATGCATCGCATAGGTCAGCACCAGGGTTTCCGGGCAGCGTTCCTGCAGATAGGGATCGCGCGCCTGGAATTTCTCGCAGCGCTTGGGGTCCATTTCGCTGAGGTCAATCGGCGGATGGCCGTCGATAATCCATTGCGCCAAGGCCCGGCCGGCGCCGCTGCCCGACTGGATGCCAGTGGAGTTCACCCCGCCCAGCATAAAATAGTTCGAAATGTCCGGCGCTTGCCCCAGGATGAAGCGCCCGTCGTAAGAATAACTCTCCGGCCCGTTAAAGAAGGTGCGGATGCCAGTTTCCTGCAGCAACGGCACCCGGTTCATTGCCAGTTCCAGCACCTCCATCACATCGTCCTCGACAAATGGCAGGCTGTCGAATTCAAAGTCCTCGGAAATGCCGTTCATGCCCCAGGGTTTGGCCTGAAAATGGGCAAAGCCGAACAACAGTTTACCCGCGTCTTCCTTCCAATAGGTGCCGTCGCAATACGAACGCAGCACGGGCAGATCGCTGGGCAGGTTATCAATGGCCTCGGTCACCAGATAATAGTGTTCACAAGCGTGCAACGGCACGCCGACACCATTTTGGCGACCCACCTCCCGCGCCCACATGCCGCCGCAGTTGACCACATAGTCGGCGCTGATCGTGCCCTGATCGGTGCGCACGCCAACTGCCTTGCTGCCGCGGGTCAGCACTTCCTCGACCTTGATGTTCTCCAGGATCTTCGCACCGCGCATCCGCGCACCCTTGGCCAGCGCCGTGGTCAGATCGACCGGATTGGCAGAGCCGTCGCTGGGCATGTAGATTCCACCCAGCACGCCGTCGGGGTTCATCAGCGGCCAGCGTTCCTGGATTTCAGCGGTTTTCAGGTAATGTGCCTCGATGCCAAAAAGAGCGGCAAAATCAGCTTTGCGCTTCAACTCGGCCATCCGCTCCTCATTGACCGCCACCGAGATAGAGCCTGAGCGGCGATAGCCGGGGTTTTGACCGGTTTCCGCTTCGATCTCCTCCAGCAGCTCGATGCCGTATTTGGCAAAGGCAGTGGTGGCGTGGCTGCCCTGAAGCTGCCCCACCAGGCCCGCGGCGTGCCAGGTGGTGCCGCTGGTCAGCTGCTTGCGCTCCAGCAGCACGACATCCGTCAGCCCCTGTTTGGCCAGGTGATAGGCCACCGAGCAGCCGTGAATGCCGCCGCCGATGATGACAACCTGCGCGTGGGACGGGAGTTGCTTGGTCATTCTGGTGATATCCGTGGCTTAAGTAATGATCGGAAGCTCACGCGCAGCACGGCGCGACAGCAGTTCGGCGCCATCCTCATGGATGACGATGTTTTCCTCATGCAACATCATCTTGTTGCCGCCGAAGGCGAAACCGGGTTCAAGGGTCAGCACCATGCCCGCTTCGATAACGGTATTGTCACCGGGCATCAGCGAGGGCCATTCGGTCACCTGCATGCCCAACCCGTGACCCATCCGGCCGATCTGATGGCCGCTGTAGCCGCCGTCCTCCAGCACCTTGGCCATGGCGGCCCACAGCTCCGCAGTGGTGATGCCAGGACGCGCGGCCCGCAGGCCGGCCTCTGTCGCCCGCCATGCCAGATCATAAGCTGTATTGGCTTCGTCCGAGGCGTGGCCAAAGGCATAATTCCGGTCGAAGTCGCAGCTGTAGCCGCCCCAAAGGGAGCCGGTATCGAGCAGCAGCATATCGCCGTCTGCAATCACCCGGTCGGTGGGCCGGTTGATCACGTCTGAGAAACCGCCCACACCTGAACTACCAACCAGATACGGCACGTCATCAGCGCCTTTCTGCAGCAGGTCGATCTTGAACTTAGCAAAGGCCTGGCGTTCGGTGTCGCCCGCCTTGATGTAATTCGGCAGATCCTCAAACGCGGCGGAGGCGATGCTGCAGATCCGTGCGATCTTAGCGATTTCAGAAGGGGACTTCACCATCCGCAGGCGGCGCACCGCATCGGTGCAGTCTGCAATTGAAATGCCAGCCAGCCTGCCCTGCAGTTTCTGAAGGTCAGCCGCAGGCATCCGCACATGGGTTTCATGGCCCATCGGCAGACCCAATGTTCCGCCGCCCGGCATCACCTCGCGCAAAGTATCAGCAAGCAGGGAAATACCGTCATCCCCCGGCTGCGGCGCCAGCCAGGTGCGGATATCGGAAATCCAGGTCAGCGACATGCTGGGCCCACCGATTTCCGGAATCACCGCAATGGGCGCGCCGCTGGCCGGGATCACAACGAACCAGGGCCGTGTCGGGCTAAGCCAGAAAATCGTATCAAAGCCGGTGAAATAGCGCACTTCCGGCTCGGTGGTCAGCAGCAGGGCATCCAGCCCAAGGCCCGCCATGATCTCTTGCGCTGCCGCGGTCCGCTGCTCAAATTCGCTGGTGGAGAAGCCGCGTTCGGCAGCCGGGTGCAGATCCGTCATTGCTTTAGTCCTGAGGTTTCAGCTGAGTATGGAAAAGCATGCCCGCACCGGCGACGCTGTCGCGCAGCCCGGCCAGACGGGCGAGATGCCAGGCGGTGACCTGATTGCTGGACAGAACCGGCTTGCCCAAAGCTTCTTCAGCCTCGGCAATAATGGGCAGGGCCCGCAGGCTGGTGCAGGACACAAACACGCCGTCGCAATCGTCGCGCTGGCCAACTTCCCTGACCGCAGCCAGAATACTGTTCGAAGAAATCCTAGCGACCTTGAAATCATCCGACTGATTAAAGGTTCCGATGGCATTCACCTCGAAACCCGCAGCCGCCAGGTTGTCCCGCATTTCCGTGGTCACTTCGGGAGCGTATGGCGTAACCAGCGCAATCCTTTTCAGCTTCAGGGCCTGAAGCGCTGCCTTGCAGGCGGTCAGCGGGTTGGTGGTTTTCGCCATTGGGTGCACGCTGCGCAGAAGGCCGTCCACCCGGGTTTCGCCGATCATCGTTGCACCGGATGTGCAGCAATAACCGATTGCATCGAAATCAAATGCTGATGGCAGCAACTCAGCAGCGGCCGGCAGGTCTGCTTCCATCTTGCGCAGCGTTTCGCAGGTTACCTCCATCTCGTTCGGTATCCGTGCGTGATACAAGGCGACATCATCGCGCCGCAGCAGCGTGGAAAACTCGTGCTCAAGCGTCTGGTCCGTTTGCAATACGATCAGCCCGATCCGCGCCTTTGTGCCCAGACCACCATCCGCTGCGAACTCAAGTGCCTGAATATCCGGCGCCCCGTCCATACGCTTGCCTCCAGAAATGTACGGGCTGCAGCAGCCCCTCCCCGTTGCCCCGCCGCCTTGCAATCCATGGGCAGGCCATGCAGTCAGGAAGAAGAACTCTCAATTGCTGGTATATACCAATAAACTGGTATATACCAAATAAAAACTGTGAAGGCGGTACAGTATGAGCGCGAACAACCCGGCCGAAGGAAAGAAAATGCCTGCTTTTCAGAGCGTTATTAACCACTTGCGCGATCAGATCCGTAGCGGAGAACTGCAGAACCATGCTGCGTTGCCATCGGAAAGAACCATCGGAGAGCAGTTCGGCATAAGCAGAATGACCGCCCGCCGTGCGCTTTTGGCGATCGAAATGGAAGGGCTGGCCTATAGTGCCGGGCGCCGGGGGCGATTCGTCTCGCCGCAAAGGCTGACCTATGACATCAGCAAGACTGTCAGCCTCTCGGCTCTCGCCGGCAAGGAAGAGCTCGGCCTGACGATAAAGGTGGTTTCGAAACAGATGATTGCAGCCGATGCGGCGTTGTCCGCCAAGCTGACCATCGCGGAAGGCGAGGCGCTATATAAATACACCCGGGTATTTCTGCTCAAGAGCCATCCCGCCTTCATTGAGGAGGAATACGCCATCGCCCGCGTGTTCCCCAATCTGTTTGACCACAACCTGCAACAATCAACCACGGTGCTGATGGAACAGGTATACAACATGCCGCCGCATTCCGGTGACATCACCATCCGCATGCGCGCGTTGAACGAGAAAGAGGCCGGTCTGCTGAGCTTGCCGACCTATCACGCCGGCATTGAACTGGAACAGGTGATTTACGGATCGGACGGCAAGCCATTCTGCTTTGGCCGCCAGATCTGGCGTGGCGAGCTCGCAGAATTCTCTGCACATGCCATCGTAACAGGGTAATTTGCAGTCAGACAGCGGCTTCTGATTGGCTTCTTCAAACTGCACATGCCCAACCCGGACCGCTTCGATCTTTATGATCGCCGGTGCGATGATGCCATTCGCGGCAGATGGCAGGAGGGCCAATGTCTGCTTTTCGCGGATCTAAGACAAAGTTTCGCGTTTGCAGAAAAAGACGGGTTCCCGCCTGGCCTTCAAATACCCTCGCAATTGCAGCAAGGATTGCGCGCTTGCAGCGAATGTCAGGAAAGTCCCGTCAGCAGCCTTTAGGTAGCCGGGCCCCGAACACTCCTATTGCGCCAATGATCCCCTGCTGCACATGCCAGGGGCTGCCTAGCAGTGGACGACCGCTAAGGGTTCTTAGAAGACGACAAACAATGGTGGTGCGTAGGGGAAGTTTAGTCTCAGCCGCACAGGGCTTCCTGGAAACCCTCTAGGGCCTTCATTGCGCTTGGAATCCCCTTTCGGCAGCCCACAGCTCACCGTGCTCATGGCGAATACAGTTAGCCTGAGCGGCAATCATGAAAAGATCCCGTAGAGCAAGAAGACCTGCGATCAACTTAAGAAAGAATATTTCGCAATTTTCAGCGCCCACCTCACCTTTACCGTGTGCGAGAACCAAAACTATGGGCAACTTGCGCAAAAGTATGGGTCTAAAACACGCTTTTGGGCAATCCTACAACCGATCAGAAATCCAGGTTTTCGACGCTCAAGGCGTTCTTTTGGATGAACTCGCGTCTGGGCTCGACAACATCGCCCATCAGCTTGGTGAACAGGTCATCCGCCTCGATCATATCGTCGATCCGCACTTGCAGAAGCGTCCGGGCGTCCGGGTCCAGCGTGGTCTCCCACAGCTGGTCCGGGTTCATTTCGCCCAGGCCTTTGTAGCGCTGCAGCGAGAGGCCTTTTTCGCCTTCCTCAAGGATCGCTTTCAAAAGATCCAGCGGTCCGTGAATTATCTGGCTGCGGTCGCGGCGGATCAGCTGGGAAGTGGTGCCGTAGACTTCCTGCAGGCTCTGGGTAAAGCTGCCGGTCTTTCGCGCCTCGCCGGAGCGCAGCATCGGGCCGTCCAGGGTGCGCACTTCCTCGACACCGCGCAGGATGCGGGCCAGGCGGATGCCGTGATCCTGGGTGATCCGGCCCTGCCAGCCGCGCTCATATTCCAACGCAATCAAGTCAAGCCGTTGCGCCACTTTGTCGGCTACGCCTTGCAGATCGGAATCCACCGCACCGGGCACAAAGGCGCCAGCCACCGCGGCCTGCTCCAGGATGTGGCGCGGATAGTGGGTCGGGAAGGCATCCAGAACGCGCTTCAGCTGACGGGCTTCATCCACCACCCGGGTCAGGTCGGCACCGGCCATCTCGGAGCCGTCGCCGAGTTTCAGCACTGCGCCATCGACACCCTGGTTGATCAGGTAATCATCGAGTGCTGCCTGGTCTTTGAGGTAGACCTCAGACTTGCCGCGCGCGACCTTATAGAGCGGCGGCTGCGCAATGTAGAGGTAGCCGCCCTCGATCAGCTCCGGCATCTGCCGGTAGAAGAAGGTGAGCAGCAGCGTACGGATGTGGGCACCGTCCACGTCCGCATCGGTCATGATAACAATCTTGTGGTAGCGCAGTTTTTCAATGTTGAACTCATCACGGCCTATGCCGGTGCCAAGCGCCATCACCAGGTTGCCGATTTCCTGGCTGCCCAGCATCCGGTCAAAACGCGCCCGCTCCACGTTCAGGATTTTGCCGCGCAGCGGCAGGATCGCCTGGGTCATCCGGTCCCGGCCGGTCTGGGCGGAACCACCGGCTGAGTCACCCTCAACCAGGAAGACTTCGGTCTTGGACGGGTCTTTCTCAGAGCAGTCCTTCAGCTTGCCGGCAAGGTAGTTCACATCCATCGCCGTTTTACGGCGGGTCAGTTCGCGTGCCTTGCGGGCAGCCTCGCGCGCAAGTGCGGCTTCCACGATTTTTCCGACAATCTGCTTGGCCTGATTGGGGTTTTCTTCAAACCATTCGGCCAGCTTTTCCCCCATCAGGCTCTCGACCACCGGGCGCACCTCGGAAGAGACCAGTTTGTCTTTGGTTTGGCTGGAGAACTTCGGATCCGGCACCTTGACCGACAGCACGCAGGTCAGGCCTTCGCGGGCGTCATCACCGGTAAAGGAGATTTTCTCCTTTTTGGCGATACCCGAAGACTGGGCGTAGTTGTTGATGGTCCGGGTCAGCGCGCCGCGGAATCCTGCAACATGGGTGCCGCCATCGCGCTGCGGGATGTTGTTGGTAAAGGGCAGCACCGTTTCATGATAGCTGTCATTCCACCACATCGCGATCTCAACACCGATCTCGTCCTTCTCGCCGATGATGTAGACCGGGGTCTCCATCACCGGGGTCTTGTGGCGGTCGAGGTATTTGACGAATTCCTTAACGCCGCCATCATAATACAACTCGGTTGACAGCTTCTCGGCAGGCCGCTCATCTTCCAGGATGATCCGCACGCCGGAGTTCAGGAAGGCCAGCTCGCGCAGACGCTTTTCCAGTGTCTCGAACGAGTATTCCAGATTCGAGAAGGTGCCCGTCGATGCCATAAAGCGAACTTCGGTACCGGTTTGATCGCCGCAATCGCCAACCACTTCCAGATGCTTGGCCGTGTCGCCGCGCTCAAAGCGGGCAATATGCTCCTTGCCGTCGCGCCAGATGCGCAGCTCCAGCCAATCAGACAGCGCGTTCACCACCGAAACACCGACACCGTGCAAGCCGCCAGACACCTTGTAGGAGTTGCTGTCGAATTTACCGCCGGCATGCAGCTGGGTCATGATGACCTCGGCCGCCGAGACGCCTTCTTCCTCGTGGATACCCACCGGAATGCCGCGGCCGTTGTCGCTGACGGATACGCTGGAATCGGCGTGGATCTTGACGGTCACGTGATCGGCGTGGCCTGCCAGGGCCTCGTCGATGCCGTTGTCCACGACCTCATACACCATGTGGTGCAGGCCCGAGCCATCGTCGGTGTCCCCGATATACATGCCGGGGCGTTTTCGAACAGCCTCCAACCCTTTGAGAACCTTGATGGAATCCGCGCCATATTCTGCGGGGGCCTGCTCGTTTCCGGACATTCACATCTTCCTGTCTTTGCTTCAGGATTTTATACGGAGTCTGTCCGGGATTGTCACGCGCAAGCCCCCTTTTTCCATGGCTGTTTCAGACGATTATGCTGCTAAGGCGCCAAGCTCCGACGCGGTGCTCAGCCAGGCCGCGCGCTCATCCGCACTTGACCCTTGCAATGCACCGAAATGGCAGGTCTCCACCGGATCAATTCCCACGAAATTCATAATCTGGCGCTCTACCTGAACATGCGCTGCATTGGCATAGAACTGCTCCATTAGGTCAGGTGGCGTGTCCGACGCCACCAGCACCCGGCCCGATTTTCCGGCCAAAAGCGGTTTCGGCAGGCCATCGGTCACAGTGCGCGGATCAAACGTGCGGCCGGGAAGCAGAATGCGGTCAAACAACCCCTTCAGTTTCCCCGGCATCCCGCCCCACCACAGCGGAAAGGCGAGGACCATATGCTCCGCCCATTCAAAGTCTGAAAGCACTGTTTCGATCTCGGGCTCCAGCCTCTTTGCACCGGAAAACCCGGCCTGGCCGAAATCTGCATCAAACTCCAATTGAGACAGATTATGCATGCGCACAATATGCCCTGCACCTTCTGCTGCGGATGCGTAGGCTTTGCATAGCGCCTGCGTGAAAGTGTTCTCAGCCGGATGGCCGTTCAAGATCAGTATTTTTCGGGCAGACATGCCATTCTCCATGAGTTAAGTTGACCGCGGTCACTTTATTGAAAAAAAATGACCGCGGTCAATTGTAAAAGTGACCGCGGTCAGTAACGAACCCGTGAGGATGAAGCATGACACGCGCACCACAGAAGCGGCGGCTGGAAACCCGCGCAAAACTGCTCAGCACTGCAACCGCTATCGTCCAGGATCAGGGCTATAGCGGATTGCGGGTTGAAGATGTGGTTGCCCGCGCTGGCGTCGCAAAGGGCACCCTGTTTGCCCATTTCAAGGACAAGGACGGGCTGCTGGCCGTCCTGATCGGGGAGGAAGTGACACGGCTGCTTGACGGGATGGAAACCGCAGGTGTCCCCTCGGATGTCGCTGAGCTGACCGCCCGGCTTGCACCGCATCTTGATTATGTCGCGCAAGACCGGGTGATTTTCGATCTGCTGCTCCGCTATTCAGGCACCACTGCGGATGAGCCGGATGAAGTTGTCACCGCAAGCTTCACCCGTCAGGTGACCTTGCTGACAGGCTGGCTGCAGGACATGCAGGCTGCGGGCGAGGTTCGCCGCAACCAGCCGCCGGCATTGCTGGCGGAAGGCATTCAGGCGTTTTTGAACCATGTGCTGGGCGTGTGGTTCTGCATGGAGCATGAGAACGAAGCGCGCCCGGCCCAAGCGCTTGAACCTTACTTGCAGGCCTGGCTGCAACCGCCCGGCTAAAGAACCGGGATCGCCAGCCCCACACAGATCAGCAGCCCGCCGGAAACCAGATTGATGCGCCGCAGGATCCGGGGCGAGGCAATCGCCCGCCGGACCCGGTGCACCATCCCGGCCAGCGCGAGGTTCCCAGCCAGCGGGACTGCAAAGGACAGCATTACAATGGCGGCAATGTCCGGCCAGGTTGTGCCTGACAGATCGAAGAACCCCGGCAGAACGCCCATATAGAACAGGATTGCCTTAGGGTTGCCCAGGATCACGGCAATTCCCGCCATGAACCCGGCCCAGACACCGGGCCGGGTGAGGCCCCGCCTTTCCTGCACCGCTTCGCCCGCATGGCGGATAAGCAAAAAGCCCATGCCAAGGAACATCAGGCAGGCTAGCCAGCGCAGCACAGTCATGATGCCGGTGAATTCGGACACCACCCAGGACATCCCCGCAACTGCGATCAGCGGCCACAGGATATCACCGCAGGCAACCCCCAACGCCAGCGGCCAAGCCGCCTGAAACCCGCCGGACACCGAGCGCGCCATCAGTGCCAGCCAAACCGGGCCAGGCGTTAGAAACAGGATCAGCAAGGCCCCCGCATAGAGGGTAAGATCCCAGGCTGAGACCGTCATATTTGCAGAACCTCCGACGTGCCGCCACTGTCAGAGACTTCCAGCAACTGCGCCCGGCCTGCCAGTTCACCAAACAGCTCCGGCCCGGTGCCCGTCATCCAAGCCTGGGTTCCCAAAGCGCAAATCTCGTCATACAGGGCAGCGCGGCGGCCAGCGTCCAGATGCGCGGCAACCTCATCCAAAAGCAGGATCGGCGGCGCGCCTTCCCGCTGCGCCAGCGCCCGCGCGTTGGCCAGGATCAGCGACACCAGCAGCGCTTTCTGCTCGCCGGTCGAACAATCCTTGGCCGGGATACCCTTGGCCTGATAGGTGCCGATCAAATCTGTCCTGTGCGGTCCGACAAGGGTCCTTCCTGCCGCGAGATCCCGGAACCGGCTTTCCTCCAGCGCCTCTTTGAAGTCCGCCTCAGAAGACGGCATGCTGCCTTCCGATTGCAGCAGCTCCAGCTCAGCCGCCGGAAAGGCGGTTTCCGCCTCCGCCTGCGCCATTTGCAGCAGATCCACCGACTGCACGCGGGCGGTGTGGATCCGGTGCCCGGCGGCGGCCATCCGCTCTTCCAGTACCCGGTACCAGCCGGCATCACGCACCTGTTCCTTCAACAGCCGGTTACGTTCCCGCATTGCTTTTTCATAGGCCAGCGAGGCCTCGGCATGGGCGGGCTCGAAGCTCAGCGCGATCCGGTCCAGAAACCGGCGCCGTCCTTCGGCAGCTTCTATCCACAACCGGTCCATCGCCGGGATCAGCCAGACCACCCGGGCCACCTGCCCCAGGGCAATCTGGCTGGCGGATTTATTGTCGATTTTCACCTGCCGTGCATTGCCGCCTTCGGACCAGGTTTCCACCTCATAGGCCTGCGAGGGTGCCCGCAGTTCACCCTTCAGTTTCCACCCGAGCGCTTCGGGCTGGCGCGCCATGTCGGCGGCACTGGCGCGGCGCAACCCGCGGCCCGGCGAGAACAGAGACACGGCTTCCAGGATATTGGTCTTGCCCGCGCCATTGCTGCCGTGAATGGCCACCGGGCGACCGTCCAAATGCATTTCCGCCCGCAAATGCGAGCGGAAATGGGACAGGGTCAATGCGGTCAGAGCCAGCACGCAGGCGCCCTCTTCCTCTTGCTAAAAATATCCCCGCCGGAGGCAGCGCCGACAGGCGCTTCAGACACGCATCGGCATCACGACGTAAACAGCGCTTTCGTCGCTGCCTTCGCGCATCAGGGTCGGATCGCCGGAGGAGTTGAACATGAACACAGCGTTTTCGCGGTCCACCTGATTGGCAATTTCCAGCAAGTACTTGGCGTTAAATCCGATTTCCAGACGTTCGTCGTTATAAGCCACCGCCAGCTCTTCCTCGGCAGCGCCGCTGTCCGGCGCATTGACCGACAGGATCAAACGGTCCTCTTCCAGCTGCAGTTTCACCGCGCGGGAACGCTCCGACGACACCGTTGCCACCCGGTCCACGGCCTGCGCGAACTCGGAGGCATCCACTTCCAGGCGGCGGGTGTTGCCGGCAGGGATCACCCGGGTGTAGTCGGGGAAGGTGCCGTCGATCACTTTGGAAGTCAGGGTGATGTTCGGGGTGGCAAAGCGCACCTTGGTTTCCGAAACCGACACCGCGATGTCCATGTCGTCATCGTCCAGCAGTTTGCGCAGTTCGCCCACGGTCTTGCGCGGAACGATCACGCCCGGCATGTCCTCGGCACCCAGCGGCAGCTCGGAGTCAATCCGCGCCAGGCGATGGCCGTCGGTGGCAACAGCACGCAGAACCTTGCCGCCTTCGGCACTGTTGGAGACATGCAGATAGACACCGTTCAGATAATACCGGGTCTCCTCGGTGGAGATTGCAAACTTCGACTTGTCAAACAGGCGTCGCAACACCGCGGCCTTGGCGGCGAAGTTGGAGTGGTACTCCGACGACGCCATCACCGGGAAGTCTTCCCGCGGCAGTGTCGCCAGCGAGAAGTTCGACCGGCCCGCGTCAACCGTCAGGCGGCCAGTCGCTGCATCTGCGCTCAGTGTGACCAGCGCGCCGTCAGGAAGCTTGCGGACAATCTCGTGCAGGGTGGTGGCGGCCACAGTGGTTGCCCCGGCGCGCTCGACCTGGGCGGGGGCCTTGTCGACCACCTCGATATCCAGGTCAGTGGCGCGGAACTGGACGCTGTCGCCTTCGGCTTCGATCAGCACATTCGCCAGAATCGGAATGGTGTTGCGGCGCTCTACCACCGACTGTGCCTGAGCCACAGCCTTGAGAAGCGTGCCGCGTTCGATGCTGATCTTCATGTCCCAAATCCTCTTCGTCATGCCCGTGTCAGTAGCCGGGACAAGCAACCTACCTGTTTACCCCTGCCGTACAAGGCTTTTTATGGATTTCTCCAAGGGTTTCCCGGCGGGGTCAAGGGGGGCTGCGCGGCTGGGCCGCGAAACCCGAGGAAACGTTGCAGCAGAACCCGGAACTGTCCCCGCGGGGACAGAGCTGCAGAACCCAGGCTTGTTCCCATGGGGACACTTACGAAAAACGCCCCGGCGCTTGGACCGGGGCGTAATACGGGGCAGGTGAAAACACTGGAGAGGTGCTTAGGCCTTCACCCGCTCCGATTTCGGATCATACATCGGCTTAAGCGAGGCCTCGGCCTTCACCTTCACACCGCAGACGTCGATCTCATAGGTGGAGCCCAGCACATCCGCCGCGCTTTCGCCTTCGCACGGCACATAGCCCATTCCTATGGCAGCGCCTAGGGTGTGGCCGTAGTTGCCTGAGCTCAGGTAGCCCACATATTTGCCGTCGCGAATGATCGGCTCGTTGTGGAACAGCAGCGGCTCGGCGTCGGTCAGTTTGAACTGAACCATGCGGTTCTTGGGGCCGGTTTCCTTACGCTCCAGCACCGCGGCTTTGCCGATGAAATCGTCCTTGTCAGTCTTCACCGCAAAGCCCAGACCTGCATCGATCACATTGTCCTCGCAGGTGATGTCGTGGCCGAAGTGGCGGAAGCCCTTCTCGATCCGGCAGCTGTCCATCATGTGCATACCGCACAGCTTGAGCCCCATGTCCTGTCCCGCCTCGTGAAGCGTTTCGAACGCGTGGCCCGCCATGTCGGCGCCAACGTAGATTTCCCAACCCAGTTCGCCCACGTAGGTCACCCGGTGCACACGGGCAAGGCCCATGCCCAGTTCGATCTCTTGCGCGGTGCCGAACGGGTTCACCTCGTTGGAGAAATCATTGGGTGAGACTTTTTGCAGCAGCTTGCGGGCGTTCGGGCCCATCACTGCCAGCACGCCCTCGCCTGCGGTGACATCGGTGATCACCACGCGGTGCTCGCCCACATGGCGCATCATCCAGGTCTGATCGGCCAGACGGGTCACCGCCGGGGTCACCACCAGATAGGCGGTCTCGGTCAGGCGGGTGACAGTAACGTCTGCCTCAATCCCGCCGCAGGAGTTCAGGAACTGAGTGTAGACGATCTTGCCTGCCGGCACTGACAGGTTGGCGCCGCAGATGTAGTTCAGAAAGGTTTCGGCATCCGGGCCTTCGACGCGGATCTTGCCGAAGGAGGACATGTCGTACATGCCGACGTTTTCGCGTACAGCCCTGTGTTCAGCTGCCGAATTCTCAAACCAGTTCTGGCGCTTCCAGCTGTACTGGTATTCGCGCTCCTGGCCTTCGTTGGCAAACCAGTTGGCACGCTCCCAGCCGCCGATTTCGCCCATCACAGCGCCCTGATCCAGCAAGTGATGGTGGAACGGTGTGCGGCGCACGCCGCGGGCGGTGGCCTTTTGACGGTAGGGGTAGTGGTCGGCGTACAAGAGGCCCAAGGTCTCTTTGGAGCGCTCGAACAGGTAGTGCTTGTTTCCCTGGAACGGGTGCATCCGGGAGATGTCCACGTCGCCCAGATCAAAGGGTTTCTGGCCGTCTTCCATCCACTGCGCCAGCGCCATGCCAGCGCCGCCTGCCGACTGGATACCGATCGAGTTGAAGCCTGCGGCAACCCAGAAGTTGTCCATCTCGGGCGCCAGGCCCAGATGGTAGGCATCATCCGGGGTGAAGCTCTCGGGGCCGTTAAAGAAGGTATGGATACCCGCCTCGGCCAGCATCGGCATCCGGTTGCAGGCGGCTTCCAGAATCGGCTCGAAGTGGTCGAAATCCTCGGGCAGCTGGTCGAATTCGAACGTGTCCGGGATGCCGTTCATCGCCCAGGGCTTGGCATTCGGCTCAAACGCGCCCAGCAGGATCTTGCCAGCGTCTTCCTTGTAGTAGGCGCATTCGTCCGGCACCCGCAGAACCGGCATCTGGGTCAGGCCGGAAATACCTTCGGTCACGATGTAGAAGTGTTCACAGGCGTGCAGCGGCACGTTGACGCCTGCCATGCGGCCAACCTCATGCCCCCACATGCCGGCGCAGTTCACCACCATGTCGGCCTCGATATGGCCCTGGGATTGGCCGTCGTCGCTGACCCAATCGACGCCGGTAACGCGGCGGCCGTCCTTGGAGATGCCGGTGACCTTAATGCGTTCCTTGACCAGCGCGCCGCGCTGGCGGGCGCCTTTGGCCAGGGCCAGTGCGATGTTGGCGGGATCACCCTGGCCGTCTTTCGGCAGCCACACACCGGCAGTCACGTCGCCGACGTTCAGGTGCTCGTAGCGGGTTTTCACTTCCTCGGGGGAGATTTCCTCAACCTCGACACCAAAGGCGCGCGCCATGGCGGCCTGGCGGAAGATCTCTTCCTTGCGTTCTTCGGTCAAAGCAACGGTTATCGAGCCGCAGCGTTTGAAGCCGGTTGCAACGCCGGTTTCTTCTTCCAGCGCGCCATAAAGTTCCTGGCTGTATTTCGCCAGCTTGGTCATGTTGGCAGTTGCGCGCAACTGGGCGATCAGGCCCGCGGCGTGCCAGGTGGTGCCCGAGGTCAGCTGCTTGCGCTCCAGCAGCACCACATCCTTCCAGCCCAGTTTGGTCAAATGATAGGCCACCGAGCAGCCGATCACGCCGCCGCCGATAATGACCACGCGGGCCTTGTTGGGAAGATCGCTCATGTCATCGCTCCACAGTCAGTGTTTGCGCCTGATTATCATGGATAGGCGGCGCAAAATGCATCAAAAACGCCAAGTTTCCCCGGCTATTCTCCGGCTTTCAGGATATTTCCAGCCCCGTCTTCCCCCAGCCGGCGGCGCTTGCGCAGGGCAAAGGGGGTGATGCCGAAGAAGCTTTTGTAGAGCGAGGAAAAGCCATTCGGGAAGCCGCAGGCAAGGCCGATCTCCCGCACGCTCATGGTGGTGTTCAGCAACAGGTTATTGGCCTTAGACAGCCGCATTTCCCGGTAAAACCCGTTGGGCGTGGTGCCGAGGAAGGTCTTGAACTTGCGCTCCAGCGAGCGGGTTGAGATGCCCAGCTCATCCACGATTTCGCTGATCGGCACCGGTTCTTCGATATTGTCCTGCATGATCCGGATGCAGTGGTCCAGGTCGCTGTCGCCTGTGATCGTCGGCTTGGCACCGGCAAAGGGCTGCAACGAGGAAAAATCCCGCACCTGTTCGTGCAGCATGATGTTGGCCACGGTCATCTGCGCCGCGGCGGAGGTGAGCCGCCCGACCAGCGCCAACACGATATCAACGGTGGACCCCATGCCGGCACAGGTCACCACCAGTCCATCCTCGCTGGCCAGGGCATGGCTGGAATCGTTCAGCCCCATGCGCTCACGCAGAAGCGCGGAATTTTCCCAATGGGTGGTCAGCCGGCCGGACGCGCCGCCCTGATCGCGGATGTAGCGGGCCGCAGCCTCGGCCAGCAGGTAGACCTTGCTGCCGCGGCAGGTGTAGCTGGAGATTACCCTGCCAAGACTGAGGCCGGGATCGTCCGGGTCCGAGTTGCCAAGAAAGAAAGCAAAATCAGCCGTCGGCTTAACCACGAAAGCTTCGGTGTCGACGCTAAGGCCCGCCTTACAGCCGACGCGCCCGCCCTGCAGGGACCGCATGGTCCATTTGAACGGCGGCTGCGCAAGCACCCGGTTGGCGATCCGCAGCACTTCGACCACAGCCGACATCTCCGTCAGCACAAACCCTTCGCTGACGATAATGTCGATGCTCCAGATCCGGGCCGGATCCGCAGCTTTGAGTTTGCCTTGAGATGCCATGCTGATCCCCCTGTCAGACGATCCGATGCCCGGCCGCGCGCAGCTGGCGGGCCAGTTCGGCAATGTGTTCCGGGCCAACTTCGCAGCAGCCGCCCACGATGGTGGCGCCCTGCGCGACCCAACCCATCGCAAATTCCGCATAAGGTTCGGGTCCCAGGTCCTGGCGCTGTTCCAGGGCATCCACAGTGGGGGCGTCCTGCAGGAAGCCCTCCGAAATCCGGGTGAAGCCGTTTGCGAAGGCCCCAAAAGGCTTACCGAAACCTCTCACGATGTTCAGTCCTTCGCCGATGACCTCTGGCCGGGAACAGTTGAGCAGAACCGCATCGGGCTGGAATTTCTCAATCAGCGGGGCAAGCGCGGCCAGCGGCTCCCCCGAGCGCAGCACTGTGCCGTCTTCGTCTGAAACAGAGACCGCCAGCCAGACCGGATTGTCCGCTTCTGCACAGCCCAGCAGCGCGCCTTTGGCATGTTCCAGCGAGGAGACGGTTTCGATCAGGAAGAGATCAGACTGCGGGCCGAGCAATTTGACCAGTTCGGCGTAGGCAAGCTTTGCCTCTTCCGCCGGCGGGCAGATGTCAGGGCGGTAGGAGGCGATCAGCGGGCCAAGAGCCGCCGCGATACGGCCCGAGCCATGGGCGTCCCGCGCTGCAGCAGCTTGCGCGGCGGCCTTGTTCAGAAGCTCTTTGAAATGATCTTCCAGACCAGCGCGCTGCAACCGGTCGCGCAGAACCGCATAGGTGTTTGTAGTGGCAATAGTGGCGCCTGCGGCAAAGTAATCGGCATGGATCCCGCCGACCACCTCGGGCCTGTCAACCATCACAGCGGTGGACCACAAAGGTGTTGCGCGGTCGCCGGACCGTTTGACAACCTCTTGCCCGATCGAGCCATCCAGAAGCGTGATCTCAGCCATAGCAAACTGTCCTTATCTTGGTGCGCCTGCGCCGCCAGGATACAGGAAATGATCCGGCGGCGCGGGCTGTCTTTCATTGGGTGTCAGCCCGGATCATTGCGGCCCGGGCTGATGCTGGTTGATCAGGCGCGCAGGCGCTCGTTGGCCGGATCCCACAGCGGTTCGTCTTTCTGAACCACTGCACGGCATTTCTGCCCGTAAATCTCGACCTCCAGTTCGGTGCCCGGCACCGCCAGATCGGTGCGCACGGTGCCCAGCGCGATGGAGGCGCCCACACGGTAGCCCCAGTCGCCCGAGGTGGTTTCGCCCACGATTTCACCATCTTTCCAGACGCAGGACATATAGGGTGCGTCGGCGTCGCCGGCCTCAACGATCATGGTAACAAAAGTCTTTTTCGGACCCTGCTGCTTTTCGCTTTGGATCGCAGTCTTGCCCGGGAAGTCCTGCGGCTTGTCCAGCTTGATGAAACGGCCGAGGCCACCTTCGAGCATGGTGAAGTCGGTGGAGAGATCGCCCTTCCAGGTGCGGTAGCCCTTCTCAATCCGCAAGGAGTTCAGCGCGTACATGCCAAACGGCTTGGCACCGCCTTCGATCAGGGCCGCGTAGATGTCACCCTGATGCGCGTTGGCGCAGTGGACCTCCCAGCCGAGTTCGCCGGCGTAAGACACCCGCGCCAGGAAGGCGGGCTTGCCTGCGACGGTGGCTTCCTGGTGGGTCAGCCAGCCGAGCGACAGATCAGCGTCGGAGATACCCGCGAACAGTTCACGCGACTTCGGACCGGTGACGATCATGGTCGCGAAGTCTGTGGTGCGGTCTGTCAGGGTCAGCCCGGACGGCAGCGCTTTGCGCAGGATCTCGAAGTCGTGCCACTGGGCCGAGCCTGCGGTGATCATGGTGAAGTGGTCTTCGCCGTGACGCACACAGGACATCTCGGTCAGGATACGGCCGCGGTCGTCCGAGAAATAGACCAGGTTCATCCGGCCTACCTTGGGCAACCCGCCGGTCACCAGGCCGCGCAGGAACTCCGCGGCGCCTTCGCCATCCAGATTGAAGCGCGAGAAGCCCGGCAGATCCAGAACACCGACGCCGTCACGCACGGCTTCGCATTCTTCCTTGATGCGCTGCTGCCACGGGCCGGAGCGGCCCCAGGTGTGGGTGGCTTCTTCAGACGTGTCATCACCCGGCTGCGCAAACCAGTTGGCGCGTTCCCAGCCGTTGTAAGCACCCATCACGCCGCCCAATTCCTTAATCTTGGCATGCACCTGGCTGACCTTCTTGCCGCGCGCGGCTGGCCATTCGTGATGCGGGAAGTGCATGGCGTATTCGTTGCCGTAGACTTCCATGCCCTTCTGGTCGCAATAATCCTGATCGGTGTAGTCGGTGTAGCGGCGCGGATCGACCGCCCACATGTCCCACTCAGTCTGACCATCGACGATCCATTCCGCCAGCACCTTGCCAGCGCCGCCGCCCTGGGCGATGCCGAAGGTAAAGACGCAGGCCTCGAACGCATTGTCGACACCCGGCATCGGGCCGATGAGCGGCAGCCCGTCGGGGGCATAGGGAATCGGGCCGTTGATGACGCTGGACACGCCAGAGGATGCCATCAGCGGCACCCGCTCCATGGCGTCGGTCACGATGTCCTCGATCCGGTCCAGATCGTCCGACCACAGCTGGAACGAGAAGTCGTCTGGCATCTGATTGTCTTCGGTCAGCCACTCGCCTTTGCAGTTGGGCTCGTAAGGGCCGAGGTTGTAGCCATTCTTTTCCTGGCGCAGGTAATAGGAGACATCCACGTCGCGGATCAGCGGCAGCTTCTTGCCGTGTTCCTTGCTCCAAGCTTCGACTTCATCGATCTGTTCAGTCAGCAGGTACTGGTGCGACATCACCATCATCGGAACGGTGCGGCCGCCATAGGGCTTGAACCACTCACCGATACGCTGGGCGTAGTAGCCGGCGGCGTTCACCACATAGTCGCATTCGATGTCGCCCTTTTCGGTGTGCACGATCCAGGTCTTGTCCTCCTTCTGGGTGACGCCGGTGGCCGGGCAGAAGCGGATAATCTTCTGCCCCATATCGCGGGCGCCTTTGGCCAGCGCCTGGGTCAGCTGTGCCGGATCGATGTCGCCATCGGACGGATCCCACAGCACGCCTTCCAGATCATGGGTCTCCAGGAACGGGTAGTTCTCCTTGGCCTGTTCCGGTGTCCACATTTCCATTTCGATGCCCTGGTAGCGGCCCATCGAACAGGCGCGCTCGAACTCCTGAATCCGCTCCTTGGTGTGGCCCAGGCGGATCGAGCCGGACTGATGGTAGTTCATCGGGTAATCGACTTCTTCACCCAGGCGCGCATAGAGCTCGGTCGAGTAGCGCTGCATGTTCATGATCGCCCAGGAGGTCGAAAAGGTCGGCACGTTGCCCGCGGCGTGCCAGGTCGAGCCGGCGGTCAGCTCGTTCTTCTCCAGCAGCACACAATCGGTCCAGCCCTTCTTGGCCAGATGATACAGAGACGATGCGCCGATGACGCCGCCGCCGATGATGACCACACGGGCCTTGGTTGGAAAATCAGACATGTTCGCTCCCTAATCTCAGTCTTCTTGCGGCACGCCGTCCGCAATCTCGTAGTAGTCGCCCTTGGAGGCGGCAAAGATGTGCTTTTCGACGCTGAGACCGGTGTTCCCGTCGACAGAGCCCAAAGCAAAACTTGTGGTGTCTTCGTCATGTGCCTTCCAGAACAGGAAGGATCCGCATCGCCGGCAGCTGCCGCGTTTGGCCGCTGCGCTGGCCTCAAACCAGTTGACCGGACCAGTGATGTTAAGATCTTGGTCGCGCACATAGGCCGAGGACCAAATGCCGCCCGATTGTTTGCGGCACTGGCTGCAATGGCACATGGACGCGCCCTGCGGCTGCGCCGCGGTTTCAAAGCGGATGTCACCGCAAAGGCAGGATCCGTTGATCATTATCCCCTCCTAGTAGACCGGCGGTGCAATCACCCAGACGGCCACTGCGGGCTCATCATAGGGATTCGACCACTGGTAAGGTTCGTGCTTAATCCGGAAGCTGTCGCCCGGACCGACAGTGAAGCTGCGGCCGCCAATCAGCAGGTCCAGCTTGCCCGAAATCACATAGCCAACCTCTTGCGTCGGCCTGTTAGCGGGCGTTTGCATCCGGGAATTCGGCTGGAAGGTGGAGTGCACCATCTCGAAGTCGTCGGTCAGGTCGGGTGACAGCAGCTCTTCGATCAGCCCCTCTTCACCCGAGCCCATCGGGCGGCGGGAACCGGCACGAACGATGTAGCCATGCTCATCTGCGGGGGCGCCGGAATGGGCAAACAGCATAGACATCGGCACGCCTAGGGCCTCAGCAATCTGGCGCAGATCAGAGATTGAGGGTTCGGACATATCCCGCTCAACCTGGCTGAGCCAGCCGACCGAACGGTTCAGGATCGCGCCGATATCTGATAGGGTCAGCCCGCGGGCCTTGCGCAAGGCCCGGATGTCTGCCCCCAATGTCGCCGCTGCCAGGGTCTGATCGTTCACCGGCTCTCTCTCCGTTCGTGAAAAAATCCTCTCGTTTTTCACGATGCCTTGAGTTCGTGAAATTTCCAAGCCTTTTTTCACGAGCCGCCCGCAAGCCAAGAAAAAAACCCAACGCATTCAGGCGCCGGGCTGCTTCTTTCTGGTGAAAATACCCTGGGGTGAGGCCGCAGGCCGAGGGGCAAAGCCCCTGAAAGCGCGAATCAGCTCTGGCTGAAGACCTTCCGCAGGATTGCAGCCAGCTGCTCTGCGTCTTCCTCGGCAAATGCGTCCGGCTGGTCGCTGTCGATATCAAAAACCCCGATCAGCGCACCTGCGGCATTCCAGACCGGCAGGACCAGTTCCGACCGGGTGGATGAAGCGCAGGCGATATGGCCGGGAAAGGCATCCACATCCGCCACCAGCTGCACCTCGCCGGTGCGTGCCGCCGCGCCGCAAACACCGCGGGAGAACGAGATTTGCAAACAGCCGTGTCCGCCCTGATACGGGCCGATCTTCAACAACTCCGGCGCAACGGCGCGGTAAAAGCCGGTCCAGTTGAACCGGTCGTCGGCGTGGTGCACCTCGCAGGCGACAGTGGCCATGAGCGCGATCTCATCCGTCTCACCTTCGGTCAGCGACGCGATGGTCTTGGCAAGGGTTCCGTAATCGGCCTGCATGTCTGCCTCTCCTTCAACGCATTGAGGGGGCTGTCTGCCCCCTCTTGACCTCACGGTCAATTCACCCCCGAGAGTATTTTTCGAAGGAGAATGTCAGACCCGCTCAATTGCAATCGCCGTGCCCTCGCCGCCGCCGATGCAGATGGCGGCCACGCCGCGCTTTAGGCCGCGCTTTTCCAACGCGTTCAAAAGCGTGACCATGATCCGGGCACCTGACGCCCCGATGGGGTGACCCAGCGCACAGGCGCCACCGTTCACATTCATCTTGTCGCGGGAGATGCCCATTTCATGCATGAAGGCCATCGGAACCACAGCAAAGGCTTCGTTCACTTCCCACAAATCGACGTCTTCAACCTGCCAGCCAATGTTTTTCAGCAGATTCAGCGCTGCCGGAACCGGAGCGGTGGTAAACCAGCCCGGAGCCTGAGCATGGCTGGCATGGCCCAGAATACGGGCACGGATATTCAGGCCCTGCGCCTTGGCGGCTTCAGAAGACGCCAGCATCAGCGCTGCCGCGCCGTCGGAAATAGAGGAGGCATTGGCTGCGGTCACAGTGCCATCCTTGCGGAAAGCCGGTTTCAGCGCCGGGATCTTCTCCGGGCGCGCCGACTTTGGCTGCTCATCCGTGTCCGTCACCACGCTTCCCTTGCGGGACGTCACGGTAACGGAGGCAATTTCCCCGTCAAACGCGCCGCTCTCCTGAGCTTCAAGTGCGTTGGCCAGAGATTTAAGCGCGTATTCATCCTGAGCTTCGCGGGTGAACTGGTATTTCTCAGCGCAATCCTCGGCAAAGGTGCCCATCAGGCGGCCCTTGTCGTAAGCATCTTCCAGCCCGTCCAGGAACATGTGGTCGATCACCTGGCCATGGCCGATGCGGGCGCCGCCGCGCATTTTGGGCAGCACATAAGGCGCGTTGGTCATGCTTTCCATGCCGCCGGCAATCATCGTATCCGCGTGGCCCAGCGCGATCTGGTCGAACGCAATCATCGCCGCCTTCATGCCCGAGCCGCACATCTTATTAAGCGTGGTGGCCGGAACTTCATCGCCCAAACCTGCCGAAAACCCTGCCTGGCGCGCGGGCGCCTGGCCCTGCCCTGCCGGCAGAACGCAGCCCATCAGCACCTCATCCACGGTGGCGGCGCCAGCGCCTTCCAAGGCCGCCCGGATCGCCGCACCGCCCAGCTCTGCAGCCGTCACCCCGTCATACATGCCCTGGAACCCGCCCATTGGCGTCCGGGCCGCTCCGGCGATAACAACATCTTTCATGCAATTTTCCTCCAATCGTCAAAATAATACCTACAGAATAGTAAGCTTTGCGGTCTAGAGTGCTGACAAATGACGTTACATCCCGGGGGACTGAAATGAGCCTGACGACCACCATGACGGACGATGCGCAAATCGTCAAAGTCAATGCCGAACGCATTGATGCCGCCATGGCCATCCAATTCAAGGAGGACATGCGCACGGAAACAGACTCCGGTGCGGACCGTGTCATCCTGGACCTGTCTGAGGTGCAGTTCATCGACTCCAGCGGGCTTGGCGCAATTGTTGCTGCGATGAAGCAACTGGGTGGCAGCCGCAAACTGGATCTCGCCGGGCTGACACCCATGGTCGAGAAAGTGTTCCGGCTGACTCGCATGGATACGATCTTTGACCTTTATGGTTCGCTTAGCGATGCAATCGCTCCGGCTGACGCAAGCTCCTGAAGACGAATGCGCTGTCAGCGCAAAGCGAGAAATCGATGGTAAAAACCTTTGCCTGCTCGTTCACGGCTACAAATATGGATGCCCGTTCCGGCATTTCCTCGATTGTGGCCCAGCTTCGGTCCCTGGGAGTTCCGGGTGCCCGTGCGGATGAGGTGCAAATTGCTCTGACCGAGGCCGTGAACAATGTGGTTGAACACGCCTATGAAAGCGCGCCACCAGGAGACGTGCGGATCCGGGCCGAGCTTTATCCTGAACGCTTGTGGATCAACATCCAGGACGCAGGTGCCCCCTTCCCCAGGGGAAAATTGCCGGAGGGCAAACCTGCTGATGTCAATGTTCCGGCCGAATGCCTGCCCGAAGGCGGATTCGGCTGGTTTCTGATCCGCGAATTGGCGAGCCAAGTCCAATATGAGCGCTCAGAAGGAAACAACAATCTGTCGCTCTGCTTCGAAATCAAAGTGACCAGCCCGTCAGCCGAAGTCTGAACAAGACCCCGTTGTGCGGGGTACGGCCGCCGGTTTGCTGCATTTTAACGTTTCGCCATAATCGCGCCGCAATCCCGGCCCACCTCAGCCCGATAGGTATGCGACTTTTAACCTGTAGCTGAAACGAGCTTCCCCCGGTGCCGCGTGTTCTAGCCCCCACCAGTGCACGGCACCGGGGATACTTCCTTTGGCATGCTTTCCTGATCCACGATGACGTTCCGTTCCTTCAAAACAGTTGAGGATTTGAGTTGCCTTCCCACCGCGTGCGCCTAGCCTTTGCCAGGTGACAGCAGGAGCAGGGAAATGCGCGACTTTCATCTTCCGGGGCGATCAGCCGTCTTGGCACAAAACGGTCTGTGCGCAACCTCGCATCCATTGGCCGCCAGTGTCGCCGCCGACATTTTGAAACGCGGCGGCAATGCAATGGACGCGGCCTTGGCTGGGGCGGTCTTGCTGGGGATTTGCGAGCCGCAAATGACGGGGATCGGCGGGGATTGCTTTGTTCTTTATTCCCGTCCCGGACACGGCGTTCAGGCCCTGAACGGATCGGGCCGCGCCCCCGCCGGGGCCAGCGCTGCTGCACTCCGGGCACAAGGGCTGGAAACTCTGCCGCTGGGCAGCCCCGATGCAGTGACGATCCCTTGCGCAATTGACGCGTTCTGCCGTCTGGCTGAAAGCGAAGGGCGGCTTGGGGTTGATGCACTGCTGCAGCCGGCAATCCACTATGCCGAAGAGGGTGTTCCCGTGGCGCCGCGCACGGCGTTCGACTGGAGCACCAGCGCATCAGCTTTGCAAGGCGTGGCCCGGCACCATTACCTGAAAGACGGTCAGCCGTTAACCAGCGGTGATGTGTTCCGTGCGCCCGGGCAGGCCGAAGTGCTGCGCCGTATCGCCAAAGACGGGCGGGATGCCTTTTACTCCGGGGAAGTGGCCGAAGATATGGTGGCCGCACTGGCAGCGCTTGGAGGCGTCCACACTCTGGAGGATTTTACCGCTGCCAGCAGCTTTGCAACACAGCCGATTGACGGCCAGTACAAAAGCATGGGCCTGACCGAGCATCCGCCCAACGGTCAGGGTGCAACCGCGATTTTGCTGCTGAACATTCTCAAGCATTTTGACATTTCCGGAATGGATCCGCTTGGCGCAGAACGTGCGCATATCGAGGCGGAGGCCGCCAAGCTCGCCTATGATGCCCGCAACCGATTCCTGGCCGACCCCGACCGTACCGCCCGGCTGGCGCATATGCTGGCGCCTGAAACGGCTGCCCGGCTTGCTGCGCTGATTGACACCAAGCGCGCCCTGCAGGCAGCGCAGCCGCTAACCGAGGCGGTGCACAAGGACACTGTCTATATAACTGTCGTGGACAAGGACCGCATGGCGGTCTCGCTGATCTATTCTATCTTCCACGGTTTCGGCTCTGGCATTGCGTCTGAACAATTCGGCATCTTGCTGCAGAACCGCGGCGCTGGCTTTACGCTGGAAGCGGGCCATCCGAATGAATTCGGACCAGGAAAACAGCCGATGCATACGATCATCCCCGCCATGCTGCAGCAAGACGGAGAGGTGATCATGCCGTTTGGCGTGATGGGCGGCGGTTATCAGCCGACCGGCCACGCCCGGCTGGTCTCCAACCTCGTTGATTTTGGCATGGATCTGCAATCCGCTGTCGATGCCCCCCGCTGCTTTGCCGATAACAGAGTGCTGAAAATTGAGCGCGGCTATAAGGCTGAGGTTCGCCAGAAGCTTGCGGATATGGGGCATCGCGTGATGGTTCCGGACACTCCGCTGGGCGGCGCGCAGGCGATCCGGATCCATGCCTCGGGCGTGCTGGAAGGCGCCAGTGATCCGCGCAAAGACGGCTGCGCGCTGGGATATTGATGAAGGGGAGTTCCGGCCGGCCGGAAACAGCGGAATTCAGTTCAGCTGATAGTGCAACGCATAGGCGCCACCATCGAAATTACCAAACATTTCAGGGACATCCGGGTGGCCTATTGGCTCGCCGGAATAGTCCGCCACCAGGTTTTGCTCTGAGACGTAGGCGACATAATAGCTTTGGTCGTTCTCCGCCAGCAGGTGGTAGAACGGCTGGTCCTTTACCGGGCGGCTGTCTTCCGGGATCGCCTCATACCACTCGTCGGTATTGGAGAACTCAGGATCAACATCAAAGACCACCCCGCGGAAGGGATGCTTCCGGTGGCGGACGACCTGCCCGAGGTTGTATTTTGCGCGTGTTCTCATCATGGTCATGTTCGCCCCCGTACATTGTAAATAGCGCGCCCGCCAAGCAATTGTCCAACTCTTGACGCAAATTTTCAGGGAAACAGACTGTGAACCTCGCTTTGACAGTACTCGAAATCACCGCCCCGGTGTTCCTGCTGGCCATGGCCGGGTTCATCTGGGTGAAACTTGGATTTGAGTACCGGACGCAGTTTGTAACCCGGCTGGCGATGACGCTGGCAGTGCCATGCCTGATCTTCACTGCACTGATGAAAACGGAGCTGGACAAGGGCGCGCTCGGGGCCTTTTTGCTGGCCGCCCTCGCCGGCCATGCAGTGCTGGCCGGCATAGGCGAAATTACCTGCCGCACAGCGCATCTGGACCGCCGGACCTATCTGGCGCCTTTCATCTTCGGCAATACCGGCAATCTGGGCATTCCGCTGTCGCTGTTTGCCTTTGGCGAGGCCGGGCTTGGCTACGCCGTTGTCATGCTTGCCGTCTCTGCCATCCTGTCTTTCACCTATGGTATCTACCTGGTGGCAGGCCGCAGTGCGGGCAGCAAAGCAATCCGGGAACCGATGGTCTGGGCCACGCTTCTAGGCGGGCTCTTCCTGTGGCAGGATTGGGAAACACCGCGTTTCCTGACAAATGCGCTGGAATTGACCGGGCAGATGGCGGTGCCGCTGATGCTGATCACCCTGGGCACTGCGGTGGCACGGCTGACCCCGGGCAAGACAGGAACCGCCGTTGCACTATCGCTGGTGAAGTTTCTGATCAGCGCCGTGGCGGGCTGGGGGCTGGCGCTGGTTTTCGGTCTCGATCCGACAGCCTCTGGCGTGCTGATTCTGCAACTCGCGACACCTGTTGCCGTAACCGCCTATCTGCTGGCAGAGAAATTCGAGGCCGATTCAAGCGCTGTGGCCGGGCTTGTGGTGGTCTCAACCCTGATGTCAGCGGTATTGCTGCCACTGCTGCTGACCCAGCTTCTGTAATTGTGATTTCCTCACCTGCCGCAATCCGCTAAACTTGCCGCAAAATAACCCAAATCAAAAATGGGCAGAGGCAATGAGCAGAATAATCAGCGCCCTCGTTCTCCTCATGGCGGTTGCGTCCTGCGGAGGCGGGCACAAAGCGCCGCCGCGCAATCTGGATAATGCGTGCAGCATCATTCAGCAGCGGCCCGAATACCTGAAAGCCTTCCGCGCGTCCCAGCGCCGCTGGGGTGTCCCGGTGCATGTGCAGATGGCAACGATTTATCACGAAAGCCGGTTCCGCGGCGATGCCCGCACGCCGCACCAGTACCTGCTGGGAGTGATCCCGGTCGGCCGGCAATCCAGCGCCTACGGTTACAGCCAGGCGCTGGACGGAACCTGGGACGATTACCGGCGCGATACCGGCCGGCGGCGGGCCAAGCGCGACCGGATCAGCGATGCGGCCGATTTCATGGGCTGGTACATGCGCAAGAGCCGCGAAAAGAACGGTATCCAGCTGTATGACGCGCGCAATCAATACCTCGCCTACCACGAGGGGCATTATGGCTACTCACGCGGCAGCTACCGGTCCAAACCTTGGCTGCAGCGTGTTGCCGGACAGGTCGAATCCCGCGCCCAGACTTATCAAGCCCAGCTCGCAACCTGCCGCAAGTTCCGCTGAGATACGGAAGGGGCGTTTTCCCGCCCTGCTTCTGCGCTTTCGTTTTGAAAGCTCCTCAGCCGTTGGGCTCGGCACTGTGCCAAAGCGCAACGTCAGGCCGGGATGTGTTCCCTAACTGCTGAATTCAGGTGGAGCCGCACCGGGCGCCAGCCTGGTGCCGGGCCAAAGCCGTCAGGCTGTTCGGGCAAAGCCCGAGCAGCCGCGGGCGCGGGAGCCGCTGCTTCAGCGGGATCTGCCGCTGGTTGTGAACAGGCTGGAGGACAGTTTCTGGCCGGTTTCCATTGCACCCAGAATCACGGTTGTCTGGCCGCCCGCACTGTCATGGATCACCCATTTGCGCAGCTCTACCGGCGCGCCGGTGAACATCATTTCGATACTGCCATAGTCCGGGTGTTCCGGGTCCTGTGCCCGCACGATGGTGGAGGTTCCATCAAAACTGTGCCCTACCACCATATTGGCGCGCCCTAAATTCACGTTGCGGTCCAGAATAATTGACAGCGGAGTCCGTTTGAGCGGGTAGGTCTCAGGCGGCTGGTTAGATTTGGGATCGTGGATCACCACCGCCCCGCCGCCGGCAACCACAGTGCCGCCGCCCTTGCCGTCATATTCAAACCGCATCCGGCCCGGGCGGTGCATGTAAAGCTTGCCCGTCGACAGGCTCCCGTCGTCATTGATCTGGGTGAAGGGGGAGGCTGCGGTGGATATTCCGTTCAAATAACGGGAAATCTCATTGAGGCTAAGCTGTTCAGCCGCCCAGGCGGCCGGTGCAGCAAGGGTCAGCGCAAGGGCGAGTGCAATCCGTTTCATGGCCTCAACATAGGCACGCTGCTGCAAAAGTGAAGATGCCGGCCCCCTACGGAGCCGGCATCGGCAGATTTTTGTCAGCTCATTGTTCGGGAACCAGAATTTCCCGCTTGCCCACGTGGTTGGCAGCCGACACGACGCCCTCGTCCTCCATCTGTTCAACCAGCCGCGCGGCTTTGTTATAGCCGATCGCCAATTTTCGCTGGATGTAGGAGGTGGAGCATTTGCGGTCCTTGACCACGATGGCAACTGCGGTGTCGTACAAAGCGTCCTCGGTATCAGTATTGCCGCCGGTGTTCAGTCCCAGAACTGCATCGATGTTATCAGCCTTGTCGTCAGCCGGACCATCCAGAACGCTGCCGACATAGTCCGGCGGGCCGAATTGCTTGAGGTGGTTGACCACTTCCTCGACCTCTTCGTCCGAACAGAACGGCCCGTGGCAGCGGGTGATCTTGGCACCGCCCGCCATATACAGCATGTCGCCCATGCCCAAGAGCTGCTCGGCGCCCATCTCACCCAGGATGGTGCGGCTGTCGATCTTGGAGGTCACCTGGAAGGAAATCCGGGTCGGGAAGTTAGCCTTGATGGTGCCGGTGATCACGTCAACCGAGGGACGCTGGGTGGCCATGATCAGGTGAATGCCAGAGGCCCGTGCCATCTGTGCCAGGCGCTGGATGCAGGCCTCGATCTCCTTGCCGGCGACCATCATCAGGTCTGCCATCTCGTCAACAATCACAACGATATAGGGCAGAACAACGGGTTGAAACTCTTCGGTCTCGAACACCGGCTCACCGGTGTCGTCGTCAAAACCGGTCTGCACAGTACGCGAGAACATCTCGCCCTTGGCCAGTGCTTCCTTCACGCGGCCATTGTAGCCAGCGATGTTGCGCACACCCATCTTGGACATCTTGCGGTAGCGGTCTTCCATCTCGCCCACCACCCATTTCAGCGCCACCACGGCCTTCTTCGGGTCGGTCACAACGGGTGAGAGCAGATGCGGAATGCCGTCATAGACGGAAAGCTCCAGCATTTTGGGGTCTATCATGATCAGGCGGCATTCATCCGGTGTCAGCTTATACAGCAGCGACAGGATCATGGTGTTGATCGCCACCGACTTACCAGAGCCCGTGGTGCCCGCGATCAGCAAATGGGGCATTTTGGCGAGGTTG
Organism: Leisingera aquimarina DSM 24565; assembly: GCF_000473165.1. Taxonomy (GTDB): domain Bacteria; phylum Pseudomonadota; class Alphaproteobacteria; order Rhodobacterales; family Rhodobacteraceae; genus Leisingera; species Leisingera aquimarina. The sequence goes on from NZ_KI421504.1 coordinate 594,318, forward strand.
GCCACCATGGAATCACCACCAATGTCTTTGCCCAGTGCCAGCGGCAGCGCATGGTTGCCGTCGCCGAAATCCCGGGACGACAGAATCTCGCGCAGCACCACCTTTTCGCGCTTCTCGTTTGGCAGTTCGATGCCAATCACCGTCCGGCCCGGGACGGTCGAAACCCGCGCCGATAGGGCCGACATCGAGCGGGCGATGTCATCGGCCAGGCCGATCACGCGGGAGGCCTTAAGGCCCGGTGCCGGCTCCAGCTCGTACATAGTGACAACGGGACCGGGACGGACCGAGGTGATCTCTCCCTTGACGCCATAGTCATCCAGAACGGCTTCCAGCATCCGCGCATTTTCTTCCAGCGCTTCGTCACTCAGGTGATGGCGCTCGATGCCGCTCGGATTGGTCAGCAAGCTCAGCGGCGGCAGTTCAAAATCGCTGCCCCTGTCATCGAAGGCCAGGTTGGGCTGCGCTTCGGCCTTGGCACGCGCCGAGGGCTGGACGGTTTTACGGGCCGGCTGCTCAACCACAGCCTTGCGCGGTTCCGCGACGGGCAAATCAACAGTCAGGCGCGGTCCCGGCGCCGGGCGCGGTTCGGGCGCGGCGGGAACTGGCGCAGGCGGTTCCGCAGCATCCGGCAGATCCTCGGACGGCACGTAGTCCGGAGCTATCATACTGTGATCCGGAGCGGTGTCTGCAATCTCAGCTTCGCCCCGCAGGTCAGCATTCAACGTTTCCGAACCAAAGGCGTCATCTGTGGAAACCTGCCAGGACAGCGATGGGTCTTCCGGCAGCGGCGGCATCGTTGCAAGCGCAGCGGTCAGCGGCGGTTCAGGCGGCAGGCCGTCCTGGGCCATGGCAGGGTTGTAGATCAGCGGTGCAGGGCGCTGACCGCGGCCTTTGGTCAGCGGCAGCGCCGGATCCTGCTCCGGTGGCACATCTGCTGCCCGGCGAATGCGCACAGCATTGGCGATTTTCTGGGAGATCCGATCTTCGCCGCCCTCGCCATCAGCCAGGAATTCAGCCTCGTCCTCATCCTGCATGTCAGCCGCATAGGCGCTGTCCGCCTCCGGCGCAGGTGCAACACGGCGGATCAGGCCAGGCACACGCGATAGAAGACCGCCTTTGGCAGGCGTTTCCGGCTCTTCCTGCTGGTTGTCCGCAATGTATGCGTCTTCAGCGTAGTCCTCGAACATCTCCGGCTCGGCATCAGCAGCGTCATAGGCAGTTTCTTCCGCTTGCTGCGCCCGTTCTTTACGGTAGCTCATTGCGGCCTGCAGCCCGCTGGAGGCCCCGCGCCCCAGCAATGCGGCCACAGCGCCATAGCCCAGGATCAGGCCGATCATTACCTTGTGCAGGCCCTTCTTCACCTCGGGCCAGGTGAACCCAAGAACCGCACAGCCAAGCGCCAGCATTCCCGCGGCACTCAGCAGCGACATGATTTTCACCATGAAATGCAGACCGACAGGCAGCAGCGCCAGCAAGGCGCCCAGGAAGGTATAGCCAACCATCCCGCCAAGACCGAAGTCATAATTCTGCTGCCAAGCGGAGCTGGCGTTCAGGGTTTCCATGTGCAGCGCCACCACCAGCAGCCACGGCACCGACAAAAGCAGCGGCCAGACCACCCGGTCCTCGCCCCGGTGCAGCACAAACCGCAGACCCCAGGCTGACAGAAACAGAGGCACGGCCCAGCTGGCTTTGCCGAACAAGGTAATCAGGATGAAAGAGACAGAAGCGCCGGGACGGCCCAGCCAGTTCTGCACTGGCGCATCCGTGGACACGGTCCAGTTCGGGTCGTCCGGCGTATAAGATCCCAGCATGGCGGCAACCATCAGCCCCACAAGGATCAATGCAATCCCGATTAATTCCTTGCCGCGCTTTTCAATAGCCGCCTGCATATTGCTGTCGAGCAGCGGATCGCGGCTGCGGGTTTGAAATGCCATGCCTACCTCAGTTCCGTTTCTTTTGCCCGTGCCCGCTGTTGCCCGCAAGGTCACGAACCTGTCCGTTTATTGGTCTTGGCTGCGCGGCCCCCAGCCAGGCACCGCGCAGCGAAAGTTCAGTTCAGTAAAGACACCCGCGCAGTGTGCTTAGCGCCGTGCGGGTGTCCTCGGCGGGGGCGACCAGCGCCACCCGGATGTAGTTTTCACCCGGATTCTGTCCGGGCGCGCCTTGTGCCAGATAGGCGCCGGGCAGCACCCGCACGCCGGTCTCCTGCCACAGCTTCAGTGCGGCGTGCTCGCCATTTTCCACAGGAAGCCAAAGGAAGAAGCCCGCTTCGGGCGCCATATAGCCGTTGAGACCGGCAAAGACCTCATCGGCGATTGTGTATTTTTCCTGATAAAGCGCGCGGTTCTCCACCACATGCGCCTCATCCGCCCAGACCTTGGCCGCGGCCGCTTGCAACGGGGCCGGCAGCGGGGCACCGGAATAGGCGCGCAGCTGTTTAACACGTTTGATGGTTTCTGGACCGCCAGCTATCAGTCCAGATCGCAGCCCCGGAAGATTTGAGCGTTTCGACAGAGAGTTGAACAAGACCACACGCTCAGGATCGGCGCCCAGTTCCTGGGCTACAGTCAAAGCGCCAACGGGGGCTGCGTCGCGGTAAATCTCGGAATAGCATTCATCTGCGAAGATGCGGAAATCGTATTTCTCAGCCAACCGGATCAGTCTGGTCCAGTAGTCGCGCGACGCGACAGCGCCCTGGGGGTTGGCAGGCGAACAGATATAGGCCGCGGCGGTGCGGTTGAGCACGTCCTCGGGCAGGTTCTCATAATCCGGCAGATGACCGGTGACCGCCGTTGCGGGCACGAATACCGGCTCTGCTGCGACCGAAATCGCAGCCACCATATAGACCTGGTAGAAGGGGTTCGGGATCAGCACCACCGGCTTTTGCCCGTTCTTCTGCTCCGGACACAACGCCATTGCGGCATTGTACAGCCCTTCGCGGGTCCCGTTCAGCGCCATGACTTGCGTTTCTGGGTCTGCCGTCACGCCGTAACGGCGGGCTATCCAGTCGGCGATAGCACCGCGCAGCTCAGGCGTGCCGTCATTGTTGGGATACTGGTTAAACCCGGCAGCATTTTCAGTGATGACACCGGTGACCCAGGCCGGAAATGCATGTTTCGGCTCGCCAATGGTCATATGCACCACATCCCCGCCGGGGGTGTGATGGTCCAATAACGCCCGCAGGCGCGGAAACGCATAAGCTGGCAGGTTTGAAAACCGCTCAGGAAAATCCATATCTAATGCCTCGGTCACGGGATCATTGGCGCCCCGTTTGCGCCTCAGGTTACAGGTGGCGGGCGGGTGCGTCCACCCAGTGAAGTGCCCCATGGGCCGAATGTGGCTTTCAGGCCAAGGCCATTTCAATCGCAGCCCCGGTGCGCAGCAGAGCCTCTTCGCAATCCGGCTGGCCCATCACTTGCAGTCCACAACTGGGCCTGCCCGTGGGCAGCGAAAGCGCGCACAGCCCCATCAAGTTACCGATCCGCGTATTGCGCAGTGCCAGCAGGTTGGATTGCACATAAAAGTCATGATCGCTTTGCAGCCTGTCCAAGTTCGGCGGCAGGATCGGCGATACCGGGCTTAGCACCGCATCAAACCCGGCTGCCGCCAGATCCCAGGCCATCCGGCATTGCTCCAGTTTACCCCAAGCCGCGACATAATCCGAACCGCTGAACTGCGCACCCGAGCGGAAGCGCTCAAGGATTTCAGAATACATCAGATACGGCGTCGCCTCGATCACGTCTTTCCACAGGCCGTAGGCTTCGGTGGTGTAGAGAATCGGGCTAAGGCCCATCGCCTCCTCAAGCTCTGGCACCTCCAAAGGCACGATCCCGGCGCCGGCCTGTCTCAGCCTGTCCAGTGTCTCACGGTGTGCGGCCGCAACTGCCGGATCCAGATCGTTCTGCGCCACGGTCTGCAGGTCAGCAAAACGGCGCCCTTTGAGCGGCGCAGGATTGCGCAGATCCGGTCCCGCCGTTCCCTCCAGCATCCCTAGCAGCAGTCCGGCATCCTCAACCGAGCGGGCCAGCGGACCGATGGTATCGAACTTCAGGCACAGCGGCACCACGCCTTCCAGGGTAATCCGGCCTGAGGTGGTTTTGAGGCCCACCAGATCATTCCAGGCTGACGGAATACGGATCGAACCGCCCGTGTCAGAGCCGATCCCGGCGGCGGCCAGACCAAAGCCAACCGACGCAGCCGCCCCGGAAGACGAACCGCCTGGTGCAGCGTCCGGATTGTTCACGCAAGGCGGCGTTTCCTTAATAGGATTGAAGCCAAGGCCTGAGAACGCCAATTCGCTCATATGAGTTTTACCCAGGCAGACCGCCCCCATATGGGTTGCGTTGTGCAGGACCGCTGAATCGTGTTCCGGAACCCGGTCTTTCAGCAGATCCGAACCGGATTCGGTTGCGGTGCCTGCGCTGTCGAACAGATCCTTCCAACTGACCGGCACCCCATCCAGCAGGGACCGGCGCAGGCCCAGATCCGCACGCGCCTGCGCAGACTCTGCCTCAGCAAGGGCGCGATCATGTGTCACTTGGGTATAGATCCGGTCCTTCAGCGGGTGCGCATCAATAGCGTCCAGATAACAGCGGGTCAGCGCCACCGGGCCGATATCACCCGCCTCGATCCCCCGCCCCAGATCAGCGGCGGTCATTGTCAGCCAGTCTTGCATCAGCCCGTCTCCCCAAATGCAGTTGATGCAAACGGTAGCGGCAGTAAGACACAGGCACAATCCCGCGCTTCCCGGATGGACAATCCCGTCAGCAGGCGCATATTGCGGGGCATGAAAAATGCGTCTGATATCCTGATCGTAGGCGGCGGGCTGAACGGCCCCGCGCTGGCCCTGGCCCTGGCGCAGACCGGCCACAGCGTCACCGTGGTTGACGCGCTTACCCCGGACAAGCTTGCTGACGAGGGCTTTGACGGACGCGGCTATGCGCTGGCACTGGCGTCGCAACGGCTGCTGCAGCAGACCGGCGTCTGGCAGCATGCCGGCGGCAACGCGCAACCCATGCTGGAGATCAAAGTGACCGACGGCCATGCGGGCCAGGGACCATCGCCCTTCTTTATCCACTTCGACCACGCCGAGCTGGAAGAAGGCCCAATGGGCTATATGGTTGAGGACCGTTTCCTGCGCCGGGCCTTCCTGCAGGCCATGGAGGACGCGCCGGGCATCACCTTGGTGTCCGGGCGCACTGTGGTCGCCCAGGCACCGGATCAGACCGGTGTAACTGTCACCCTGGATGACGGCGGAGAGCTGCGCGGCCAGGTTCTGGTCGGCTCGGACGGGCGCCGCAGCGGCACCGCGCAGCGCGCAGGCATCAAACGCACTGGCTGGGACTATGGACAGACAGCCCTGGTCTGCGCCATCGACCATGCGAAACCACATCACGGCATCGCGCATCAGTTTTTCATGCCGCCGGGGCCGCTGGCGATCCTGCCGCTGCCGGGCAACCGGTCTTCCATCGTGTGGAGCGAGCGGAAGGAGACCGCCAAGGCCATCCACGCGCTGAATGACGCCGAATACATTCAGGCGCTGCGGCCGCGCTTTGGTGATTTTCTCGGAGAGATATCCCTGGCGGGCAAACGCTTCACCTATCCGCTGAACCTGACCATCGCCAACAGCTTTATCGGCGACCGCATGGCGCTGGTGGGTGATGCGGCGCATGGGATGCACCCGATTGCAGGTCAAGGGCTGAATGCAGGCCTGCGGGATGTCGGTGCGCTGGCGGAAGTGATCACCGAGGCCACACGGCGCGGTGAGGATATCGGCTCATCCCTGGTGATGGAGCGCTACCAGCAATGGCGCCGGTTCGACACAGCGTCACTGGCTGCAGCCACGGATGTTTTCAATCGGCTGTTTTCCAACGATAACCCGCTGCTGCGTCTGGGACGGGACATCGGCATGGGTTTGGCTGGAGCGATCCCTGGCCTGCGCCGCAATTTCGTGCGCGAGGCAGCAGGCCTGACCGGCGACTTGCCCAAGCTGTTGAAAGGGCAGCCAATCTAAGGCGTTGACGCCGGCATAGTGCAGCGTCAGTCCAGCGCGCGCGCCTCATCTACCAGCATCACCGGGATGCCATGGCGGATCGGAAAGGCCAGGTTGGCAGCACGCGAAATCAGTTCTTGCGCCTGGGCATCGTATTCCAGCACCGCCTGAGTCAGCGGGCAGACCAGCGCTTCCAGCATCCGGCGGTCAAAGGCAGGCGCCTGTGTCTCGGTCATTGCAGGGTTTCCTCCTGAGAGCCGCCGCGCAGGGCGAATTCAATCAAAGTGACAAGCGTTTCCCGCCTTGTGGCAAGGCAAGGCGCTTCGAGCAAGGCCTGTTTCTCCTCAGTGTCAAATTCCAAGAGCATCGCCAGAGAATTGATCAGCAGCTCGTCGTCCGCGTCTTTCAATGCTTCCCAATCGGTCGACAAGCTCCGGGAAGAAAAGAACCGCTCCAGCAGATCCAGAAAAGAGGGCCGGTCAAGGGTATCATCCGCCTCGGACCGGCCAAGGTCGCGGTCAAACCCCGTCCAGCTAACGTCGCAACGCTGATAGGGGGTAAATCCATTGGCTTCGCGGGTGATACGGAACCGGGATACGCCTGAAAGCGTGACCAGGTATCTTCCGTCTTCTGTCTCGGAGAACTGCGTAACGCGCCCGGCGCAGCCGATCACATGCAGCTCCTCTCCGGTCCCTTGCGGACCCGGACAGGGCTGCACCATGCCAATCAGCCGCTGACGCGTTTTGAGAGTATCTTCGAGCATCTGCAGGTAGCGCGGCTCGAAGATATGCAGCGGTAAGCGCGACCGGGGCAGCAAAAGCGCCCCGGGCAATGGGAACACGGCAATCGTGTCCGGCAGATCAGCTGGTTGGATCATGGGACAGAGTGTAGTGCTGCCCCGGTCTTAGGCAAATATCATTGAGCTAAGCTTCCGGCGCCCGTTAAGAACCACAGGATCGTTTGGCTTGAGCGCATCAAAAATGGTGAAGAGCTGCACCTTGGCCGCGCCTTTGTTCCACTCGCGGTCACGGCGGAAAAGCTCCAGCAACTCATCTACTGCCGCTTCCGCATCTCCTGCTGCATGAAGCGCCTGCGCCAGGTCGAAACGCGCCTGCAAGTCATCCGGTCTGGCGTCCACCGAAGCCCGCAATTCCCCCACCGGGCCAGCGTTCTCGGCCTGCCGCGCCAGGGCAATCTGCGCATGCGCGGCTTCAATCTCGGGGGCATCCGCAATCTCGGCGTGTGCGCCATTCAAAACGGCCTCCGCCTGATCCAGATCGCCGAGCGCGATATGCGCGCGTGCCAATCCGCCGTAAGCCGCGGCATTTTTGTCATCTTCGCCCAGGATTGCGGCAAAGGTCTGCGCGGCATCCGCCACGGCACCCTCAGTCAGCATCTGTTCGGCCGCTTCCAGGGCTTCGCCCAGACCGCCGTCGGCTGATCCGCCCCCTGCCTCGATGGCCTTGTTCACAAATGCCTCGATTTCCGATGCCGGCAGAGCCCCTTGGAACATGTCGACCGGGCGGCCCTCTACAAAGGCAACCACGGTGGGGATCGACTGGAGCGGCAGCCCCTGCTGCGCCAGTGCCTGCGCCAGGCGCTGGTTTTCGTCCACGTTGATTTTGGCCATGGTCGCGGCGCCCTTGGCCTTGGTGACAGCCGCCTCCAGCATCGGGCCAAGGGTTTTGCACGGGCCACACCAAGGCGCCCAGAAATCGACAATCACCGGCGCCTGCATCGACGCTTCGACAACGTCCTGCATAAAAGTGGCTTCGGTCACGTCTTTGATCAGATCACCCGCCGGTGCGGTGCTGCCAAGAATTTCGGTCATCAAATTGTTCTCCGCTTGGAACTTGTCCCCTATATGGAATCCTAAGCGCCGGAAACCAAGAGAGGAGTTTGCCGATGGCCAGCCGCAGGTTCGATCTCTTTGCCCTTTCTGAAAAGATGATGCGTATGGATGACGCCGCTTGGGCGCGGCACGCCAACCCGTGGAGCGTTGTGAGTAGAATGACTGCTCTACCTCTGATGACTCTCGCCATCTGGTCCCGTGTATGGCTGGGTTGGGTGGCGGTTCTGCCCATAGCGCTGGTGCTGTTGTGGATCTGGTGGAACCCGCGCGCCTTTGGCCGACCTGCCAGCACGGACACCTGGGCGTCCCGCGGCACATTTGGCGAGCGGGTATTCCTGAACCGGGCGCAAGTTCCCATACCGCGCCATCACCTAGGCTGGGCTAAGGGCCTGGCGTGGATCTCAGGTATTGGAGCCTTTCCCTGGATCTATGGTCTTTGGATCTTGGATCCCGGTTTCATCCTTGGCGGTCTGACGCTGATGATTGGCGGTAAGCTGTGGTTTGTGGACCGGATGGTCTGGCTCTACCAGGACATGCAGGACAGACACCCCGAATACGCCCTCTGGCTGCGCTGAGCGGCAGTGCTCCCGTCCCCGTCATCGCGCCCAGGCTGCGCCAGAACCCTTACGGTGTTGGGCCGGGCGCCGCGCTGACGCGCGGCGGAACCGCACTGCGCGTCAGCGCAGTGCCATGCCCAACGGAGGAGAAACATCCTGCGGATGTTGCGGATCAGGCGGGAGCGCTCCGTCTGCCGTTACAGATCAAACGTTGCAAACACCGGCGCATGGTCGCTGGGCTTTTCCCAGCCCCGGGCACCCCTCAGGATCCGGCTGGAATGGGCCGCGTTTTTGATGTCCGGCGTCGCCCAGACGTGGTCGAGACGGCGCCCCTTGTCGGCGGCATCCCAATCCTTGGCCCGGTAGCTCCACCAGCTGTACAGACGGCCGTCGGGGATATCGTTCCGGGTCACATCGGACCATCCGCCCGCATCCATCACTTCTGCGAAATGCTCCACCTCAATGGGCGTATGGCTGACAACCTTCAACAGCTTCTTGTGGTCCCAGACATCATCCTCGCGCGGGGCGATATTGAGGTCGCCGACCAGGATGGACTTTTCCGGTTTGTCCGCCTGGAACCAGTCACGCATCTCCTTGAGATAATCGAGTTTCTGACCGAATTTTTCGTTCTTTTCCCGGTCCGGCAAGTCACCGCCCGCCGGTACATAGAAATTGTGGATCACCACTCCGTTCTCCAGCCGCCCGGCCACATGGCGGGCATGGCCAAGACCGGCAAAATCCTGGTCCCCAGCATCTTCGATCGGCAGGCGCGACAGGATCGCCACCCCGTTGTACCCTTTCTGGCCGCGCGCAACCATGTGGCCATAGCCCAGAGCCGCAAAGCCTTCCAACGGGATCTTGTCCACCGGGCTTTTGCACTCCTGCAGGCAGAGCACATCCGGCCCTTCCTCCTGCAGCAGCTTCTGCACAATCGGTTCGCGCAGGCGGACCGAGTTGATATTCCAGGTGGCAAGAGTAAATGGCATCGCGCGCCTCATCGTGAAATCCGGGTTCCGGCGCGATACTGCCTGTCCGGGCCGGGAAGGGCCAGAGATGAATTGGCCCGCGGTTCAAACCATCCAGACAAAAAAAGGCCGGGCATCACGCCCGGCCAAGTCCAACAGGGAGGTGCATACCGTGACCCGGATATGCGCGGGATAGGGTCTGTTATAAAGATGAACCACAGGGTCTTCTTTGATCTGGCTCAACGCCGATTACATCACGCAACCAGCCGGTAACCGCCGGATTCCGTCACCAACAGGCGTGCATTCGACGGATCGGGCTCAATTTTCTGCCGCAGACGGTAGATATGGGTTTCCAGCGTATGCGTGGTCACGCCCGCATTGTACCCCCAGACCTCGTGCAGCAAGACATCCCGCGGCACCACACCATCGCTGGAGCGATAGAGAAACTTGAGAATGTTGGTTTCTTTCTCGGTCAGCCGGATCTTACGCTCATCCTCCGTGATCAAGAGCTTCATCGACGGCTTGAAAGTATAGGGTCCAAGCGCAAAGACCGCGTCCTCAGACTGTTCGTGCTGACGCAGCTGAGCGCGAATCCGGGCCAGCAGCACCGGGAACTTGAAGGGTTTAGAGACATAGTCATTGGCACCGGCATCCAGACCCAGAATGGTGTCGGCGTCACTGTCATGGCCTGTCAGCATCAGGACTGGCGCTTTCACCCCCTGCTTGCGCATCAAGCGGCACAACTCGCGCCCGTCGGTGTCGGGCAGGCCCACGTCCAGAATAATCAGATCATAGAGGGCCTCCTTGGCGCGCTCCATTGCGCCTTGACCGTTCTCCGCCTCGAAAACATCAAAGTCCTCGGTCATCACCAGCTGCTCGCTCAAGGCCTCTCGCAGGTCTTCATCATCATCAACCAGCAGAATTTTCTTCAGTTGCGCCATCAGCTCGCCCTCCTGTTCACTTGACCACACATGCGCATCCCTTGCGCCCTCGGCAAGATTTGCTGCAATACTCTCACGCCGACGTGTCCATGGCAGGGAAAATGTTTCACATCCGTTGCATTTGGGCGTAAAGACAGCCAGCCTTTGTTACAAAATAACACCGGAATCCCCGTATGAGCCTGATGCCCACCATAATCGAACTGCTGGCCCGTGCCCGGGTCGATCTGCGTATGGGCCTGCCGGTGGTGTTGAGCGATGGCCCGGAGGCCGCGCTGGCAATTGCCGTTGAATCACTGACAGACGCACGTTTGGCAGACATGCGTTTCTTGGGCGTTCCGACTTTGGCGCTGACCGCCCGACGGGCGGAAACCTTGAAGGCCCGGGTGTATGATGCGGACACCGCCCGTATTATTGTTCCCGGCACTGAGGGGCTGAAATGGATCCAGTCGCTGGCCGACCCGGCGGATGATCTGAACACACCGATGAAGGGTCCGCTTTCCAGCCAGCGCGGCGGCAATGCAGACCTGCACCGGCTGGCAATTGCACTGGTGAAATCCGCGCGCCTGCTGCCAGCTGCTGCTCTTGTGCCCATCAGCGATCCGTCCGGATTTGCCGCGGCCCACGGCCTTACCGCCATTTCGCGTACAGCCGCAGAACCCTTGCTGAGTGAAAGCTCTCCCCTGCACCCGGTCGCAGCTGCCCGCCTGCCAATGAATGCCGCCGAAGCCGGCAGGCTGCATATCTTCCGCCCGGAGGATGGCGCCGAGGAGCATTATGCTGTGGAAGTCGGCCGCCCCGACAGATCCAAGCCGGTTCTGGCCCGGCTGCATTCGGCCTGCTTCACCGGCGACGTGCTGGGCTCCCTGAAATGCGATTGCGGCCCGCAACTGCATGGCGCACTGGCACAGATGGGCGCGGAAGGTGCGGGTGTCCTTCTGTACCTGAATCAGGAGGGCCGTGGGATCGGCCTTGCCAACAAAATGCGGGCCTACTCCCTGCAGGACCAGGGCTTTGATACAGTGGAAGCCAACCACCGGCTGGGATTTGAGGACGATGAGCGCGACTTCCGTCTGGGCGCCTCTATTTTGCAAGAATTGGGATTCTCCCAAGTACGGCTGCTGACCAACAACCCGAACAAGATTGCGATGATGGAGAAGACCGGTGTGCATGTGGCCGAGCGCGTTGCGCTGAAAGTGGGTGAGAATGCCCACAACCAGCACTACCTGGCGACCAAGGCCCGCAAATCGGGGCATATGCTGTGACATCACCTGCCGATCTGGTCCTGACACCCTGCGGCGTGCGTTTTCTGGGGCGTGTGCTGCCTTGCACAATCGGCAAAGGCGGACTGTCCCGGCACAAACGCGAAGGGGATGGCGCGACTCCCGTCGGAGTGCATCGCATTGCAGGCATGTATTACCGCCCCGACAGGCTGTGCCGCCCTGCCTCCTGGGCCAAGCCCATTGGTCCGCAGGACCTATGGTCGGATGATTCAGGAGATGAAAATTACAATCATCATGTGCGGGCACCGCACTCGTTCAGCCATGAAAGACTGCGGCGCAGTGATCCGCTGTATGATCTGGTTTTGATCACCGATTGGAACTGGCCAGCCGCAACTCCGGGAAGCGGTTCTGCGATCTTCATTCACCAATGGCGCCGTCCTGGATACCCCACCGAAGGCTGCATCGCGTTTTCACGCACTGATCTCCATTGGCTTGCTGACCGGGTGCAACTAGGATCCCGGGTCATTGTCCCGCCGCTGGCACGCACCTGACGCAGCCAAGACTTTTCAAAAAGTCTTGGCAATAGTTTTGCCCAAAACTTTTGGGCCTCAATAGGTGCGAGCGCCGAAAATGGCAGAGCCGACGCGAACATGGGTGGCACCAAGTGCAATGGCTTTCTCGAAATCGCCGCTCATTCCCATCGACAGGCCCTTCAACCCGTTGCGCTCAGCAATCTTTGCCAGCAGCGCGAAATGCAGGCTGGCCTCTTCTTCCGCAGGCGGGATACACATCAACCCCATGAGAGGCAGATCGAGCTGGCGGCAGTCTGCGATGAAAGCATCTGCATCGGACGGCATGACGCCTGCCTTTTGCTCCTCCTCGCCAGTATTCACTTGAATGAACAATTCCGGGCACTTACCTAGCTCCTGCGCCAGCCGGGCCAGCGTATTGGCCAGCTTGGGCCGGTCGACTGAGTGAATGCTGTCAAACAGCTCCATCGCCTGGCGGGTTTTGTTGGTCTGCAACGGGCCGATCAAATGCAAATAGATGCCGTCAAACTGTTCCGCGAATCCCGGCCACTTTCCAGCAGCCTCTTGCACCTTGTTTTCACCGAAACAGCGATGGCCTTCCTGCAGCACCGCCTCGACCCGCTCGTCCGGCTGCACCTTGGATACCGCAATCAGCTGCACACTGCCCGGCAAACGGCCGGCCTGCTGTTCAGCTTTGGCGATTCGGGAACTGATATCTTCAAGCGGCATGGATATGGCCTCATAGCTGTTTGGCCGCAAAAAACACTGTTTGCCTGCAAATGTTAAGGGGCAAAAGAAAAGGGCAGGCTCCCGAAGGAACCCGCCCTAAATTCACGCTAGGCGTGCTTCAGCTTAGAAGCTGAAGTGCAGACCTGCCTGAACTTGCTGATCGTCGTCGTCCGCTGCGTTGTTCACATAGCCAGCAACGAAGGTCACACCGCCGCCCAGGTCATACTCGTAGTTGATGCCGAAGGAGGTACCGTCGGTGCGAGTCTGGGTTGCCGCGGTCACGTCGGTCTCGATGTCGGTGGAGTTCACCCATGCAACGAGGGTCGAGGCTGCACCGATTTCAACGTCGCCTGCCAGAGTCACAGCGTCGGCTTCTTCGGTGGTGCCGTAGGACAGGGTTGCACCGAACTGACCGAAGTCGCCGCCGATTGCGAAGAAGCCCATGCCGTCGCCAGAGCTCTCGGTGCTACCGTCGGTCTTGGCTACGACAGTGCCGTTGTCTTCGGACTGGTATGCGCCGGTCACGAAGTAGTCACCGAAGGAGTAGCTCAGCATGACTGCAGTGCGCTGCAGGCCGTCTGCGGAACCCAGAGTGGTGCCGCCATTCGACTGCGAGTAGGAGATGTGACCGCTGAAGCCGCCTGCCGAGTACAGAGCTTCAACACCGTTGCGGCCAGCGCCTGCGGAGGTGAAGGTATCCCAGTTGAAGGCATTGCCGATGGCCAGGCTGTGGAAGCCCATGCCGTCAATACCGGTATCGACCGAGGTGGTGTTCAGATACAGGCCGGGAGCGGAGTCGATTGCACCCCAAATGTTGCCGACATTCACGCGCAGACCACCGTATGCAACGTGGAACTGCGGTGCAGACCAGCCAACAGTGCCTGCTACACCATCACGGCTACGGGACTGAGCACGGACACGACCACCAACGGTCACACCACTGTCGGTTTCGGTCGACACGTCAAAGGTCAGACGGAAACGGCTGGTGATGTTGGTGTCGGAACGGCCAGCAACGTTTTTGTTGGCTTCGTTGTAGTCCAGACCAAAACGGCCGTAGCCGGAGATTTTGACTTCTGCCGCGGCCATGCCTGCGGTGGCGATCAGCGCGGTAGTCGCGAAGAGAACCTTTTTCATGTTTTTCCCTCGGTTTTCTAATCCTATGCCCAAACCGGGGAATCCGGCGTGGGTATGCCAAGGGGTTTCGCTCTTTCACCCCCGTTTTGGCAAGGCTTGGGAAAGTCTCAGGAAACGATGCAAGCCCGGATGGTGCAGCTTTGCCACAGTCCGCACTGTCCCGGCGGCAAGAACCGCACCGTTGGCCACTCTTACCGGCAGTTTTCCCTGAAAATGACGAACAGGTGCAGGGCCATGGAGGCCAAAGCCCTTGCTCCGCCAACACGGCTTGCGTTAGGTGTTCGCGCAGAAATTGGCTCCGGGAGCGGTTATGAAATACGGAAAGACCCTGCGGGTTACAGTAATCAGCGCAATCTGTCTTAGCCTTGCGGCCTGCGGCGGCCGGGGCGGCAAAGCCCCTTCGAGCACTGCACGCACAATCAGTCACAAAGAAGAGATCCAGGGCGAAGCGACTAAGTCCTCCGTCTTTGACTTTCTGAACGCCAAGCCGGACCAGACCGTTCAGGTGAACCGCTACCTGTGGACCGCGAGCCTGGATGTGCTGAGCTTTTTGCCGGTGCAATCGGTTGATCCTTTTACCGGCGTGATCACCACCGGCTATGGCACCCCGCCGGGCGGCGGCCGCACTTACCGTGCCACCGTTCACATCAAAGACCCGGCCCTGGACGCGCGCTCTCTGAACGTTGCGCTGCAATCCAAGGGCGGCCCGGTCAGCGCCAGCACGTCCCGCGCGGTTGAGGACGCGATTCTTTCCCGCGCGCGGCAGCTGCGGATCGCAGACAAAAAACTCTGACCCTCTGCGCTCTGGAAACACCAGCCAAACCCCATTATCAGAAGCGCCGGGCCACTTGCCCGGCGTTTTCATGCAAAGGACCGCTCTGATGTCGCGTTACTCCGCCACAGAAATCGAAGCAAAATGGCAGGAAGCCTGGGACAAGGCCGGGATCTTTCAGGCCAAGCGCACCGGCGGCAAGCCGAAGTACTATGTGCTGGAGATGTTCCCCTATCCATCGGGCAAACTGCACATGGGGCATGTCCGCAACTACACGATGGGCGACGTAATCGCGCGCTACAAGCTGTCTACCGGCCATAACGTATTGCACCCAATGGGGTTTGACGCTTTTGGCATGCCGGCCGAAAATGCTGCGATGGCCTCGGGCGGGCACCCCAAGGATTGGACCTACGCCAATATCGATACGATGGTTGAGCAGATGAAACCGCTGGGCCTGTCGCTGGATTGGACACGCATGTTTGCCACTTGCGACCCGGAATATTACGGACAGCAGCAGGCGCTGTTCCTGGATTTCCTGGAAAAGGGTCTGGTCTACCGCAAAAACGCGGTGGTGAACTGGGACCCCATCGACATGACCGTTCTGGCAAACGAGCAGGTCGAGAACGGCCGCGGCTGGCGCTCGGGCGCGCTGGTGGAGCGGCGCGAGCTGACGCAATGGTTCTTCAAGATCTCGGATATGTCCGAAGAACTGCTGTCGGCGCTGGATGCTCTCGAAAACTGGCCCGCCAAGGTGCGCCTGATGCAGGAAAACTGGATCGGCAAGTCTCGCGGCCTGCAGTTCTCGTTTGAGCGCACAGATGGCGCAGAGCCCATTGAGGTTTACACCACCCGCCCCGACACCCTGATGGGCGCATCTTTTGTCGGCATTTCGCCCGACCACCCGATTGCCAAGGCGCTGGAAGCCGAATCGGAAGAGGTCGCAGCCTTTGTCGCCGAGTGCCGCAAGGGCGGCACCACCGAGGAAGCCATCGAAACCGCCGAGAAGCTGGGCTATGACACCGGCATCCGCGTCAAACACCCGCTGAACCCGGACTGGGTGCTGCCGGTCTGGATCGCCAACTTCATCCTGATGGACTACGGCACCGGCGCGATCTTTGCCTGCCCGGCGCATGACCAGCGCGACCTGGATTTCTGCCGCAAGTATGATCTGCCGGTCACCGATACCTTCTTTGCGCTGGACAATGATTCTCCGGTTGCCAACGAGGCGTTCGTGCCGGCCAAGTCTGAGAAGGTCCGCTGGGTCGATCATTTCGCTGGGCTGACCGAGGCCAGCGGTGAAGAAGCCATCAACGCCACAGTGGACTTTGCCGAGAAAGCCGGCTGGGGAAAGGGCGTCACCAAATACCGCCTCCGCGATTGGGGCCTCTCCCGCCAGCGCTACTGGGGTTGCCCTATCCCTGTGGTCCATTGCGAAGACTGCGGCGTGGTGCCGGAAAAGAAAGAGAACCTGCCGATCGCCCTGCCCTATGACGAAGACGGCAAGGCCATCGACTTCTCGGTTCCGGGCAACCCGCTGGACCGCCATCCGACCTGGCGCGATTGCGCCTGCCCCTCCTGCGGCAAGCCTGCTTTGCGCGAAACCGACACCATGGACACCTTTGTCGATTCGTCCTGGTATTTCGCCCGTTTCACCGCCCCGCGCGCAGAAACGCCGACCGATATGGCCGAGGCCGAATACTGGATGAACGTCGACCAGTACATCGGCGGCATCGAGCACGCGATTCTGCACCTGCTTTACTCGCGCTTTTTTGCCCGCGCGATGCAGATTTGCGGCCATCTGCCCGAGAAATCAGCGGAGCCGTTTGATGCACTGTTCACCCAGGGCATGGTGACCCACGCGATCTACAAGACCACCGGCGGCAATCACCGCCCGGTCTACCACTACCCGGAGGAAGTGGAGCTGCGCGACGGCAAGGGTTTCTTGAAGGACGGCACCGAGGTGGAGATCATCCCCTCCGCCAAGATGTCGAAGTCCAAGAACAACGTGGTGGACCCGCTGCACATCATCTCATCCTTCGGCGCCGACACCGCGCGCTGGTTTGTGCTGTCCGATTCGCCGCCCGAGCGCGATGTGGAATGGACCGCCGCCGGGGCCGAGGCTTCCTATAAACACCTGAACCGGGTCTGGAACCTGTGCGACCGGATCGGCGAAATGGACCCGGATGCGGCGGGTGAAGGCGACGAGGCGTTGCTGCGCGAGACACATAAATGCATCCGCGACGTGACCCTGGGCGTCGATTCCTTTGGCTTCAATGCCGCGATTGCCAAGCTTTACGCCTTCACCAACACCCTCGCCAAATCCAAGGCAGGTGCCAAGGTGCAGAAACAGGCGATCATGACCCTGGCGCAGCTGATGGCGCCGATGACCCCGCACCTGGCCGAAGACATCTGGAACCACCAGGGCGGCGAAGGCTTGTGCGCCACTGCGCCCTGGCCGGTTGCAGACGATGCCATGCTCGTTGAGGACACCGTCACCCTGCCGATCCAAATCAACGGCAAGCGCCGCGGTGAAATCGAAGTCGCCAAGGATCTGGACAAGGCAGAGGTTGAAAAACGCGCCCTGGCACACGAAGCTGTGCAAAAGGCGCTGAACGGCGCCACCCCGAAAAAGGTGATCGTGGTGCCGGGCCGGATTGTTAATGTCGTTGCTTAACCGCAGAACCCTGCTGATGGCACTGCCCTTGGTGGCAGCGGCCTGCGGCTTTACCCCGGTGTACGCCCCTGGCGGCACCGGCTCCGCTCTGCATGGGCAAATCGAGGTTCAGGCGCCGGAGGAGATCAAGGGCGCCACCGGCACCGACGCCTACTTCCTGGTGCAGAATCTGGAGCAGCACCTGGGCCGCGGTGCCAGTGCTGCTTACAAGCTGGATCTGACACTCAGCACCCAGGAAGAAGGCCAGGCAATCACTGCGGGCAATGAGATCACCCGCTATTCGGTGATCGGCAGTACTGGATTTTCACTGACCCGCTTGTCGGATGGCAAGGTAACTTCCAGCGGCACAGTGCAGAATTTCACCGGCTACTCCGCAACTGGCTCCACCGTGGAGACGCTGGCGGGTGAGCGTGATGCCCATGAACGGCTGATGGTGATCCTGGCCGATCAGATCACTGCGCAGATTCTGGCGACCGCGGATCTCTCCGCTCAGGCGGAATGAAGCTCTCTCCGCGTGAAGCTGACGGCTATTTCGCCAAGCCTGATCCGGGCAAGACCGGCATCCTGATCTATGGCGCCGACGCAATGCGCGTGTCGCTGAAACGGCAGCAGGTGCTGGCAGCCCTGCTTGGCCCCGGTGCCGAAGAGGAAATGCGCCTGACCCGCCTGCCCGGCAGCGACCTGCGCAAGGACCCAGCACAACTGCTGGATGCCGTGAAGGCGGTGGGGTTCTTTCCCGGTGTCCGGGCGGTTTTTGCCGAAGGCGCCAATGACACCGCCACCCCTGCCATTGCGACAGCGCTGGAAGACTGGCAGCCGGGGGATGCGCAGATTGTGGTCACAGCAGGGCAGCTCAAGGCCACCTCGAAACTGCGGAAGGCGTTTGAAGGCCACAGCAACGCCTATGCCGTAGGCATCTACGACGACCCGCCTTCGCGCGCTGAGATCGAGCGGATTCTGGGGGAGGCAAGTATCCGGGACGTTCCCGGCGACAGCATGTCAGCGCTGACGGATATCGCCAATGACATCGGCCCCGGCGACTTCTCCCGCATGATCGAAAAGCTAGCGCTTTATAAACACGGCGACATCAGCCCGCTTTCGCTGGAGGATATCGGCGCCGTTGCCCCGCAATCGATCGAGGCCGCGCTGGACGATGTTCTGAATGTGGTGGCCGAAGCCCGCAGTTCCGAAATCGGCCCGCTGATCCGCCGCCTGCAGGCGCAAGGCACCAACGCTGTGACGCTCTGCATCGGAGCAACCCGGCATTTCCGCACGCTCTACACCATTGCCGCTGCACCCGGCGGCCCTGCCCAGGGCATCGGCCAGCTGCGCCCGCCGCTATACGGCAAACGCCGCGACCGGATGCTGCGCCAGGCGCAGAACTGGGGCGCAAACCGGCTGGAGACCGCGCTGATGATCATTACCGATACTGACCTGGCGCTGCGTTCCGCCGGCCAGACCGCGCCGGCGCTGGCGCTGATGGAGCGCGCCCTGATCCGGCTGGCCATGCTGGGCCGCGCCCGCTGATCCGGTAATGTCTCCCCCGGCTTGATCCCCCCTGCTGCGCCGCCCATCTTAGGGACACATAACAGGAGAGAGACGATGTACACCGTCACCGGCATTCCGCTCACCCGCACGTTTCGGGTGCTTTGGGCGCTTGAAGAACTTGGGCAGCCTTACGAATTGAAGCAGCACGGCCCTCGCAGCCCCGAAGTTCAGGCGCTGAATGTCTCGGGCAAGGTGCCAGTACTGCAGGCCGAAGGCGAGGCCATCAGCGATTCAACTGCCATTCTCACATATCTCGCCGACAAGCACAGCTCCTTGACTGCACCCGCTGGCACGATAGCCCGTGCCAAGCAGGATGCGATGACGCACCTCCTGCTGGACGAAGTGGATGCTGTGCTGTGGGCAGCGGCCCGCCACAGCTTCATCTTGCCGGAAGAGCAGCGGGTGCCGGAAGTGAAAGGCAGCCTGAAGTGGGAATTCTCCCATAATCTGGCGCGGCTTGAAGGTAAGATGGGCGCGGAATTCCTGATGGGTAAGGAATTCACAATCGCCGACATCATCTGTACCCATTGCCTGAATTGGGCCCATAGCGCCAAATTCCCGATCGAAGGCGAAAAGCTGCTGGACTATGGAAAACGGATGCGGAAACGCGACGCCTATCAGCGGGTTGCCGCACTCGCCAAGTAGCCTGCTGCTGCCCGGCCAGCCAAACGCCCTGTAGCCAGGCAGGCGGTCAGCAGATAGCCGCCCGTCGGTGCCTCCCAATCCAGCATTTCCCCGGCGCAGAAAGTGCCGGGGAGTTGTTTCAGCATCAGATTTCCATCCAGCGCATCCCGCCGCACACCGCCTGCCGTGGAGATCGCCTCGTCCATTGGCCGCAGGCCTGCATGTTTGACTGGCAGCGTCTTTATCAACCTGGCCAGGGCTTTGGTATCCTGTGGCAAAGGCCGCCCGAATTCCTGCAATACTGTTGCCCGTGCAGCTCCCAGCTTCAGCACCTTTCGCAGATGATTTGAAATGCTTGCTTTGCCACGATGGCGGGACAGGCGGCGGGCAATTTCTGCTAGTTCCAGATCCGGAAGCAGATCCATCCGCAGCGTCTCTCCGTCCCGCACTGCGGCGCAGACGGAGTAGATGCCGCCCCCTTCCAGCCCGCGCTCCGATATCACGGCTTCCCCGCGTGAAGACAAAGGGCCGGCATGCAACGCGATGCCCTTTAGCGGTTGTCCGAATTGCGGTGACATGTGATCGGACCAATCCACTAGAAGCCCTGCATTAGCAGGTTTGAACGGTGCAATCTCCACAGCTCTTTCGCCCAGCAGAGCGGCCCAGCCCCCGTCCGACCCAAGCCGCGCCCAGCTGGCGCCGCCCAGTGCCAAAACCACAGCCCGGGCGTTTATCTGCTTGGGCCCATCCGGCGTTTCAAAAGCAAGCACTGTGCCCTCCCAGCCAGCCCAGCGCCATCGCGTACGGACCTGTGCTCCGAAACCATCAAGGCGTGTCAGCCAAGCGCGCAGCAGCGGTGAGGCTTTCATGACCGTCGGAAACACCCGGCCTGTCGAGCCGGTGAACAGCTCGCTCCCCAGTCCCCGCGCCCAATTCTGAACCGCCTCTGCATCAAAGACGCGGATCATTGGCGCCAGCCAGTCTGCGGCCTCTCCATAGCGGGTGATCAACTGGTCAAACGGTTCGTCCTTGGTCAGATTCAATCCGGACTTGCCCGCCATCAAGAACTTGCGCGCCACTGATGGCTTGGCCTCTGCCACCAGCACGCGATACCCGGCGCGGCCCAGCGCCTCGGCGGCCATCAGCCCTGCAGGCCCGGCGCCGATCACCACTGCATCCCAAGATTCCATCATGCCATCCCCTTGCCAGTGCCTGTTTTCAGCGCCCGGCGCCAGCGTCTCAATTCACGGCACCGAGCCCCAGAGGCTCGTGCACGTCCGATCCAATCTGCCCGCTCAGCGGTCGGCCATTTTCGAGCGTTACATACTCCATCATCCCTGAGTGAACAGCTGATAACCCGGGTGGGCAACGGCGCGCAGGCTGGTGATCGGGGCGTCCCCGATCCAGGTTGTGCGTTCCATGACAAACAGCGCGTCCCCGATCTCACTCTGGAGAATTTCACTGTCGTTCTTGGTTCCGGGGCGGGCAAAAAGGCGCAAATCGCACCTGCTGTAGGGGCGGTTGCGGACAAGCCATTCGTTTGCGCTTTCGCGCGTCAGGTCCACCGTATTTATTTCCGGCACAGTCTCCAGGCAGATCCAGCGGTCCTCGAAGATATAGGGGCGGCTGTCAGCAAGATGCAAAGCTTCGACCCGCAGCATCGGCCGGGCTTCGTGCAGGCCGAAATTTGCCATTATGGCCGGGCTGGATCGCTGTACCGACTGCCGGATCAGTTGGTAGCGGTACACGCAGCCTTTCTGCTCAACCTCAAGCCTTGTGATCGGGATGTTCAGGGTTGCCCGGGTCACAGGATCGCGCTGTACCATAGTGCCGCCCTTGCGCCGCCGCTCCACCAGCCCGCTTTGAGCCAGATCCCGCATGGCCCGGTGAACGGTGGAGCGGGCGCAGCCAAACCGGGCGGCAAACTCCTCGTCCCGCGGCAGTTTGTCTCCCGGCCCGTAGGTGGAGTTCAGGATCATCTCCCGGATGCTGTCCCGGATGGTTACCCAGGAATGCCGTGGTTTGTCCGTCAATGTTCATCCCCCAGGTCAAACGGGAAAATGTTTGCCGCCGCTCCATATTGCATTCTGCGCAGAAAGGCGAATTTGAACCGCGCAACTGTGATTGACATTAATATGTAGCTACATATTAATGTAAAGCGCCTACAAAACATAACAAAGTCTGCGCTGCCGGCATCCGCCCATCGCAGATGCACCGACAGACGGAGGAATGGAGACATGGAAAGACGCGCGTTTTTGAAAACCGGCGCACTGGGCGCAGCGGCAACGGCGCTCGCCAGCCCCGCCATTGCCCAGGGCAAAATGCAATGGAAGATGGTAACCGCCTGGCCGAAGAACCTGCCTGGACCCGGTGTGGCGGCACAAATGCTGGCGGACCGGATCACCACGCTTTCTGGCGGCCGGATCGAGGTGAAGCTGTTCGCCGCGGGTGAACTGGTTCCGGGCCGCGGTGTGTTTGACGCGGTTTCTGAAGGCACCGCCGAGCTGTATCACGCCGTGCCGGCCTATTGGGGATCGAAATCGAAAGGTATCCTGCTGTTCGGCTCGCAGCCTTTCGGTCTGCGCGCAGATGAGCAGTTCGGCTGGATGTACCACGGCGGCGGTCAGGCCCTTTATGACGAGATGTACGGCCGCTTCGGCATCAAACCGTTCTTGTGCGGCAATTCCGGCCCGCAATGGGGCGGCTGGTTCAAAACCGAGATCAACTCTGCCGAGGACCTGAAAGGCCTCAAGTTCCGCACCACCGGGCTGGCCTCGGAAATGGCATCGAAACTTGGCATGGCGGCCGAGGCCACCAGCGGCCCGGCGATGTTCCAGGGCTTGCAGACAGGGGCGCTGGATGCAGGCGAATTCATCGGACCCTGGACCGACAGCGCACTCGGCTACTACCAAGTGGCCAAGAACTACTATTGGCCGGGTGTGGGCGAGCCTTCCTCGGCAGAGGAATGCGGCGTCAATGCCGCGGCTTTCGGGAACCTGCCGGAAGACCTGCAGCAGGTTGTGTCGCTGGCCTGCGAAAGCCTCTACAACCCGGTTTGGACGGAATACACCACCAAACACGCCCTGGCGCTGAAGAAGATGGTCGAAGAGGATGGCGTGCAGGTGAAAATGTTCCCCGAGGATGTGATCGCTGCAATGGGCGCCGCTGCCAAGGAGGTGATCACCGACCTGCAAGAGGACGACGACGAGCTGGTGCGCCGCATCACCGAAAGCTTCCTTGCCTACCGCGACAGCATCGGCGGCTATATGACCTATGCCGATAACGGCCAGATGAACGCCCGTGCCTCGGTAATGGGTTACTGACGGGCAGCGACAGCCGCCGGCGCCCGGAACGGCGGGCGCCGGTTTTTTAATGGGGAGAGAGCAGAATGCGACGGGTTGCGGATGCGCTGGACGGTATCAACCGGAGGCTGGCGCATGTGGTGCGCTGGCTGGCGCTGATCATGGTGCTGACGCAGTTTGCGATCGTGGTCGGCCGCTATGTGTTCGGAGTGAATTCCATCGCCGCACAGGAAAGCGTTCTCTATATGCACGCAACCCTGTTCATGCTTGCTGCCGGCTACACGCTGCTTGTCGACAAGCATGTGCGTGTTGATGTGTTTTATGCCGGCCTCAGTCCCCGGTCTCAGCGCCACATCGATATTTTCGGCCACTTGTTCCTGCTGCTGCCATCAATGGCGGCGCTTCTGTACTGGTCCTGGCCGTCGGTGCGAAATTCCTGGGCAATTTTCGAAGGTCCGATTGCTGTTGGCGGCATCGAAGCCGTGTTCCTGCTGAAGTCATTGATCCCGGCGTTCTGCGTGCTGGTGATGCTGCAATCTGCTGCCCTGCTGATCCGCCTGTTTTCCGAAAGTGACGCCCGATGACCGCATACCTTGACCTGATCATGTTCGCAGCCCTGATGGCGGCGATCCTCATGGGGTTTCCGGTGGCTTTCTCCATTGCCGGCGTTGCGATCATCTTTGCCAGCCTCGGGTGGATACTGGGGGTAATGGACATCTCGCTGCTAGGCGCGCTTGGCCAACGGGTTTTTGGCCTGCTGAGCAACCAGGTGCTGATAGCCATTCCGCTGTTCGTTCTGATGGGCGCGATCCTGGAGAAAAGCCGCATTGCCGAAGAACTGCTGGACACCATGGGGCGGCTGTTCGGCCAGTTGAAGGGCGGCCTGGGCATCTCGGTTGTGCTGGTAGGGGCGCTGCTGGCAGCCTCGACAGGCATTGTCGGCGCCACAGTCGTGGCCATGGGCATGATCGCCCTGCCAGCGATGCTGCGCGCTGGGTACGATGCCCGGGTAGCGTCAGGTATCGTCTGCACAGCGGGCACGCTGGGGCAGATCATTCCGCCTTCGACACTGCTGATCATTCTCGCCGACGTGATGTCGAATGCCTATCAGCAGGCCCAGTACGAGCAGGGAAAATTCTCGGTCGAGGCACTGTCGGTTGGCCAGTTTTTTGCCGCCGCACTGGTGCCTGGACTGGTGCTGGTGGTGCTGTATCTTCTTTACATCCTGGTTAGAGGCATGCTGCGGCCACAGGACATGCCCTCCGCCCCGGAGGAGCTGGCCCGTCCCAGCGGACGCCAGGTCATGCGCGCTGTGGTGCCGCCGATCCTGCTGATTTTCGCCGTGCTCGGTGCCATCCTGGGCGGTGTCGCCACTCCGACCGAGGCCGCATCGGTAGGCGGCATCGGTGCCTTGCTGATGGCGGGAGCGCGTGCAGGGGGACCGTCCCGGCTGATCCTTTCCGGTGCCGCCGCGCTGATCCTGCTGGGGATTCTGTCAGGGGTTCATCCGGTCCGTCTGCAACGCAGCGACCTCAGCGAGGCCGACCTCGCAGCGGGGCTGTTCTATGCGCTTCTGGCCGCGGTCGCAGCCATTGCCGTTTTGGCCGCCCTGCGCAGCGGCTTGAAGAAACGTATTCTTCATGAAGCGGTGACGTCGACAACAACCATGACCGCAATGATCTTTGCCACTATCCTGGCTGCGGGCATGTTCTCGCTGGTTTTCATCGGTCTGGGCGGTGAGGAACGGGTGGCGCATATCCTTGGCAACATGCCGGGTGGCCCGTCCGGCGCATTGCTGTTCTGCATGCTTTTCATCTTCGTGCTCGGCTTTTTCCTCGATTTCGTCGAGATATCGGTCATTGTGCTGCCGCTGGTGACGCCTGCCTTGATTCTGATGGGGCACGATCCGGTCTGGCTGGGCATCCTGATCGCGATCAACCTGCAGACCAGCTTTCTGACGCCGCCGTTCGGCTTTTCGCTGTTCTACCTGCGCGGCGCCGCACCAAAGGAGGTCACCACCCGTCAAATCTACCAAGGGGTCGTGCCGTTCATTGGCCTGCAGGCGCTTGGGGTGCTGCTGGTCTGGCTGATCCCCGGCCTGGCAACCTGGCTGCCATCTGCAATTTTCTGACGCCGGGCGCCTTCCCCGCCAGCCGCATTCAATTTTCCCGCGGCTGAAAAACTGCGCAGCCGCTAGGAGGTCTCCAAACCCAGAAACGCCGGACTCTCCCGCAACTGCGCACCGGCGGTATGCTGAAATTCCAAAGTGGTGTATGGACGCCGCCACAGCCATTCGCGGTTCGCCACGGCCTGCAAATCCGGATCCGGAGGTGTTTCGTCTGTGAAGGCCAGAAAATGCAGGTCGAACCCGAATTCCGTAACATCCTGCACCGACAATACCTTCATATCTGCATGCGCCGAAATCTCGGCCGCAATATCCCCGGTTCGCAAGGTGATCTGCCCGATATGTGCCCCGCCGCCCAGCGGTAGCGCAGCATCGCCTGCCCCGTCAGGCCGGCTGCCAAGAAAATCATGCTGCAGCAGCTCAATCGCAAAACCTTCGGGATCATGCAGATGCGCCATATACCCGATGTCGCGAAACTGATGCGGGGCGGAGACCTCAACTCCTTTCTGACGCAGTTGTTCGCAAGCGATGTCCAAATCGGGCAGACATATTCCGATCTTCCAATACCGCTCGTCCCGCGTGTGGGAACCCTGGGCACCGCCGGGCAGCAGGATCAGGTCTGCATCCTGTCCTACGTAACCCGCTCGCCAGGCCTCACCTTCGGTCCGCACGTCCATACCGAACACATCTGCATAGAACCCGGCGAGACGTTCAGGACTCTTTACCTGCAGCCGCAGGCCCGACAGCCGTTTCACCGGCACATTCTCAGTATCCCGGCCGCGATCTCGGACTGGGCCTCAAGTGAATGCGCCAGCAGATCCTGCGCAGTATCCATCAGCGCGTCTGGTTCCACGATCCGGTCGACCAGGCCATAATTGCAAGCTTCCTGCGCGGTGATTTTCTGCCCGGCTGCCAGAATCATCTTGGTGCGCGAAGGCCCGATCAGCGCCGCCATGCGCCCAGCGTCCGAGGGCTGCGGCAAGTATCCAAGCTTCATCACCGGGTAAAAAAACTTGGCCGAAGGCACCGCAATCCGGATGTCGCAGGCCAGCACCATGCCATTGGCACCGCCAGCCAAGGTGCCATTCAACGCCGCCACTTTCAGGCAGGGAATTGAAGCCACAGCATTGGACAACCGCTCCCATACCGGCGACGTCGCCAGGCCTGCCCGCGCCTCGTCCAGGTCAGCACCCGCACTGAACACCTTGCCGGTTCCGGTCAGGATCAACCCGCGGGCCTCCTGCGCGCGTTCGGCGATTTCAGCCAGCTCGGTCAGCATCGCTTCGGTCAGCGAATTGGCTTTGTCCGGACGATTGATAGTGAGGGTCCATAGACCGGTCCGCGCAATATCCAGATCAATCATAACAGGCCAACCCGCTGACGGATGCTGTCTTCGCGCAGCGAAACTTCCTGGCCGATGCAATCGTCCGCATCATCAGTGCACATCCACATGAGCGTCCGCGCGGGCCATTCGGCGGGGATGTGATCTTCCCAATCAAGCTCGCTCACCGGATTAATGCCGCTGGTCTTGATTTCACGCTGCATCCGGGTTGCGACTGTTCCCGGCGACAGCCCCATGGCGCGGATACCGTTGGCACGTTCTTCCAGGTCCAGTGCCCGGGTTAGCATTGCTGCGCCCGCTTTCGATGAACAATATGCACTCCAACCCTCCAGTGCATGATGCGCCGCGCCCGAACTGACAGTGATAATGGTGCCGCCGCCCGCTGGCTTCATCAGCGGCAGGGCGGCGCGGACACCGTTGAACACTCCAGTCAGGTTGATATCGATAAGCTTGCTCCAGTCGCCGGGCTGGGCATCCGCCAACCGGGCAATAGGCTCGATCACACCGGCGTTGTTAATCAGAATATCCAAGCCGCCGAAGTGCTGGTGCGTCTTGGCCAGCGCGCGCTCCACCGATGAGTAGTCTGATACATCGCAGGTAAAGGTCAGCACATTTCCGCCGATCTCCTCCGCCAGCTCCCGCAGCGCCTCCTCGCTCCTTGCCAGCAAGGCCAAATTGGCCCCGGCGGCGGCAAAAACCCGGGCCGTATCCGCGCCGATACCGCGGCTGGCGCCTGTAATTGCAACTGTTTTTCCATTGAAATCCATCGGCTGTCCCTCCAAGTGGCTGCTAACCCATGTGGTAAAG
This sequence comes from Leisingera aquimarina DSM 24565, assembly GCF_000473165.1. Taxonomy (GTDB): domain Bacteria; phylum Pseudomonadota; class Alphaproteobacteria; order Rhodobacterales; family Rhodobacteraceae; genus Leisingera; species Leisingera aquimarina. The sequence goes on from NZ_KI421504.1 coordinate 621,432, forward strand.
CGGTTAGGGGGAACGGTCCAGCCCAAGGCCCCCTTGACGGCACCGCCCGCCGGGCCGACGATGATTTCAATTATCTCACTGAGAAAGGTTCTCTTATGTCCGTTATTTTTGCACGCAGTGGCGTTGCAGCGGTAATTTTTGTTGTTTCCGCTCAGGGTGCCCTGGCAGATCTGAGTGCCCAGGACGTCTGGGCTGACTGGAAAGCGTATCTGACCAGCACCGGCTACACTGTGTCCGGCACTGAAGCCGTTTCGGGCAGCACTCTGACCATCTCCGATGTCTCGATGGTCATGCCAATCCCGGAAGAGGACGGCTCTGGCACGGTGAGTTTCCCGGAGATCCAGTTTGTGGAAAACGGCGATGGCACTGTCAACGTACTGCTGCCCGCGGAATTCCCGATGGGCTTCAAATTCTCCGGCGAAGGCGAGAGCTTCGCGGGCAAACTGATTTATGCCCATGACGGCACCCCGATGAAAGTGTCGGGCGACGCCGAAAGCATGAGCTATGATTACAGCTCTTCCAAGGTCACCATGACGCTGGACGGGCTGACTGCAGACGGCGAGGCCGTGCCGGCGGACGTGGCGAAAGTTCAGATCGTCATGAACGACGTTGCCACCAAGACCGATATGAAAATCGCTGGCGCGCGCAAATATGACCAGACGCTGACTGCCTCCAGCCTAAGCTATGACATGGGTTTCAACGATCCCGAAAGCAACGGCACAGGCTCCTTCAAAGGCGCCCTGCAGGGCCTGAACGTTACCGGCACCAGCACCGTTCCGGCTGGTCTGGAAGGCCCCGACATGGCTGCACTGCTGGAGGCCGGATTTGCCTTTGACGGCACCTTCACCTTTACCGGCGGCAACGGCGCAGTATCCGGTGTGGACGGCAGTGAGAACTTCGCCATGGAGAGCAACTCCCAAGGCGGCTCGATCGCGGTGGCGATGGACAAGCAGCATCTGACCTATGATGTGTCCCAAATCGGCACCAATGTGAATATCTCCGGCTCCGAGATCCCGTTCCCGCTGGCGCTCAGCATGGCGGAGACCGGTTTCAAACTGATGATGCCGCTCGCCAAATCTGAGGAAGAGCAGGACTTTGCCCTGGGCATTACCCTGCGCGACTTTGCGGTTCCGGACATGCTGTGGGGCATGGTCGACCCGACCGGCCAGCTGCCGCATGATCCGGCCACTGTGGTGCTGGATCTTGCCGGCAAGGGCAAGGTGCTGTTCGACCTGTTCGATCCGGAAGCCATGGAATCGGTGGAATCCGGCCAAGAACAACCAGGCGAACTGAACGCGCTGACCGTGAAACAGCTGCAGGTCACCGCAGCAGGCGCCGAGTTGACTGGCACCGGCGACTTCACCTTCAACAACGACGACCTGGTCAGCTTTGACGGCATGCCTGCCCCCTCAGGTGAGGCTGACCTCAAACTGACCGGCGCCAACACCCTGATCGACAAGCTGATCGGGATGGGCTTGATGTCCGACAGCGACGCCATGGGCGCGCGGATGATGATGGGCATGCTGGCCGTGCCGGGCGAGGGCGAAGACACCCTGACCTCGAAAATTGCGATCTCCGAGGACGGCCAGATCCACGCCAATGGCCAGCGCATCAAATAACCGTCAAATCCCTGACAGGTTTTTCAAAGGGGCCGCCAAGTGCGGCCCCTTTTTTGCTGCCCGCTCTTGCGGCAAGCCGCCTCACTGGATAGCTCTGGAAGGGAGCAGAACAGAAGGTGCCCATGACCCAATCCCCCGAAGCGCTTTGCCACGCCCTGATTGATGCCGCCCGCAAGTCCGGCGCGGATGCTGCCGATGCCATGGCAGCGGAAGGCAGTTCCCTCAGCATCGAAGTGCGGGAAGGCAAACTGGAGCATGCGGAGCGCTCTGAGGGCACCGATCTGGGCCTGCGGGTGTTCGTAGGAAAACGGCAGGCACTGGTCTCCTCCTCGGACATGCGCCCGGAAACCATCGCTGCGATGGCCGAGCGTGCTGTCGCCATGGCCAAGGAAGCACCTGAGGACCCTTATGCAGGCCTTGCCGATCCGTCGCAGCTGGCCAAGAACTGGAACCTGGCACCGTTGGAGCTGGAAGACCCCAACGGCGAGCCGGCGCCTGCTGCTCTGCAGTCTGACGCGCTGGCTGCCGAGACCGCCTGCCAGGAAATCAGCGGCATCACCCAGGTTCAATCCGCTGCGGCCGGTTATGGCCGCCATGTTGTGCATATGGCCGCGACAAACGGTTTTTCCGGCGGCTACCAGCGTACCGGGCGCTCACTCTCTTGCACCGGGATTGCAGGCAGCGGCACAGGTATGGAGCGTGACTACGACGGAGATTCGCGCACTTTTCAAACCGACCTGCGCAGCGCCCAAGACATTGGCCGCACCGCCGGCGAACGCGCGGTTGCCCGGCTTGGCGCCCGCAAACCCAAAACCGGCAGTTTTCCAGTTCTGTTTGACGAGCGCATCTCTTCCTCGCTGATCGGGCATCTGTTGTCTGCGGCCAATGGCGCCGCGATTGCCCGGGGGTCCTCTTGGCTGAAAGGGTCACTGGGTGAGCAGGTTTTGCCCGAAACTCTCTCTATTGTTGAAGACCCGCACCGCCCGCGCATTTCCGGTTCCCGCCCGTTTGATGGCGAGGGTCTGCCGACGCGCCAGCGCACTGTCGTTGACAACGGTGTGCTGACTGGCTGGACGCTGGACCTCGCCTCTGCCCGCAAGCTGGGCTTGGAAAGCACCGGCAACGCCGCCCGAGGTATCGGCGGGGTGCCTTCGCCCGCGACCTGGAATCTTGCTCTGACTGAAGGGGAAGCCAGCCGCGATGATCTGATTGCGCAGATGGGCACCGGTCTCTTGGTGACGTCGATGATCGGCTCGACCATCAATCCGAACACCGGCGATTATTCCCGCGGCGCTTCGGGCTTCTGGGTGGAAAGCGGCGAGATCGCCTATCCCGTCAACGAATGCACTATCGCGGGCAACCTGCTTGACATGCTGCGGCGGATCGTTCCCGCCAATGACGCGCGCGGGCACCTCTCAACCGTGGTCCCTTCGCTGCTGACCGAAGGAATGACCCTTGCCGGCAACTGACCTTTCCCTGCTTGTGAAAGCGGCGGAACAGGCCGGCGATATTGCGTGCCGTTTTTCCGGTCCCGAAGCCAAACGCTGGGACAAGCCCGGCGGCGCTGGTCCCGTGACCGAAGCCGACCTGGCCGTCAATGCAATGCTCGAAGACATGCTGCAACAGGCGCGGCCCGGCTATGGCTGGCTGTCGGAAGAAACTGAAGACAATGACGCGCGGCTGTTGCGCGACAAGGTTTTTATCATCGACCCGATCGACGGCACCCGCAGTTTCGCCGAGGGTTCCCGCACCTGGGCGCATTCCTTTGCTGTCGCTGAACACGGCGAGGTGACCGCCGCCGTGATCTATCTGCCGCAACGGGAGCTGATGTACACTGCCGCCAATGGCCAGGGAGCGAATTGCAATGGCAGCCCGATTCATGTGTCCCCTGCAACAGAACTTTCCAGTTCTGAAGTGCTGGCTGCCAAACCTAACCTGCAGGCCCATCATTGGCTGGGTGGCACCCCGCCTGAATTCATCCGCAGCTACCGGCCATCGCTTGCCTACCGGCTGGCCAAGGTGGCAGACGGCCGTTTCGGCGCCATGCTGACCCTGCGTCCAAGCTGGGAATGGGACATTGCGGCAGGTGATTTGCTGATACGCGAAGCTGGCGGCATCCTTACAGATCAAACCGGCAGCCCCTTGCGCTTCAACAATCCGCACCCCCGCCTGAATGGGGTGGTTGCGGGCAATTCGGCGCTTCAGAATTCGCTGCTGACAGCGCTGGACCCGAACGGCCCTGGCATCGCTGGACATTAAACCAGACTGGCCTTATGCGGCACAGCAGCAGCGCTATCGTCATACGCAAATTTTTCACAGACAAACCCGCATGTTGCAGATACCTTGGGCCGGAAATTTCAGATCGAGCCAGATGCAACGGCGAACCACAGCTCCCAACCGCACCTCCGTTCTGCAGCCCCGCCCCAAAGGAGAGCTGTTGTGGGTGCACGCTACCACCCCTGAACGCTATCAAGCGCTTTGCGATATCGGCCGCCGTCTCAAGTCCCTGCGCCCGGACTTGTCCGTACTGGCAAGCTGGGAACCCGGACTGCGGCTGACAGGTACAGTTGGCTGCGATGTTCCAATTGGCCCGCTGCCTGAGGACACCATGGCCGAGGCCCGCGAGTTTTTAAACCATTGGCAGCCCGACGCTTGCATCTGGACCGGCTCGCCAGCACGACGGGTGCTGCTTCGGCAAATGCGCGAGCGCGGCACCGGCGTGCTGCTGGCGGATCTGCTAGAGGATGAAATGCCCAACCGCGCCAGCCGCTGGCTGCCGGACCAGAGGCGGCGCCTGCTGGACGGGCTGACCTGCATCCTGACCCCCTCCAAGGCTGTTCAGGCGCGGCTGACCCGGATCGGATTTCCAGCGGAGCGGGTGCAGCTGGCCAGCAAGCTGCGGGTGTCGGCAATTCCGCCCGGTTGCAATGACGAAGAACTTACCGCCATGCAGCAGACCCTGGGCAGCCGCCCGGTCTGGCTGGCCGCTCATACCACGCTCAGCGAGCTGCCCCGTATATTGGACGCCCATCGCGCTGCATTGCGGCTGCTGCACCGGTTGCTGCTGGTGGTCGCGCTGGAGGACAGCGCGGATCTTGAAACAGCCCGTCGGCTGGTGCAGGACAGCGGACTGTCTTTTGCCGATTGGGAAGATGGCGGTGAACCTGAGGACCTGACCCAGGTGCTGTTGGCAGGCAGCGAGGATTTGGGTCTGTGGTACCGGCTATCTCCAGCCGCGTTGATTGCCAGCAGCCTGGATCCTGTGGCACAGGGCCAGTCGCCTTTGGACGCAGCGGCCTTAGGCTCGGCCTTGCTGCACGGACCGGGTATCCACGCGCATCGCGACCTTTATGAAAGACTGGCCGCGGCGGGCGCTGCCCAGCCGGTGCTGACTCAATCGGAACTGGCCGATGCGGTTGTTGCGCTTTCCGCCCCGGACAAGGCTGCCGAAATGGCGCTGGCCGGCTGGCAGAGTGTCACCGAAAGCGCCGCCACAACCGACATGTTACTGGAAAAGGTCCAGACCCTGCTGGATCAACGCGAGGTTACCGATGCGGGCACCTGATTTCTGGCACAAACCGCCGGGTGATTTTGATCTTCGGGCAGCTTTGCTGGCGCCGCTGGGCTGGGTCTATGCACGCGCCACAGCTTCCCGGGTCGCCAAAGGCAACCCGATGCGTGCGAATGTCCCGGTGATCTGCGTTGGCAATCTGAATGCTGGCGGCACCGGCAAGACGCCCACTGTGATCTGGCTGCTGGAAACGCTGCGCGACCAGGGGCATGAGCCGCATGTTGTGACCCGCGGTTATGGCGGCACGCTGGAGGGACCGGTGCAAGTCTTCCCTGGCCGGCACAAGGCCGCGCAGACGGGGGATGAACCGCTTCTTCTGGCCGCCTTTGCCGAAGTTTGGGTTTCCAAGGACCGCGCCGCTGGCGCACGCGCCGCCGCGGATGCAGGGGCTACCATCATCATACTGGATGACGGGTTTCAGAACCCCGCCGTGGGCAAGGACCTGTCGCTGATCGTGGTGGATGCGCAGCAGGGCTTTGGCAATGGCCGCTGCCTGCCCGCCGGCCCGTTGCGGGAGCCTGTTGGCGTTGGCCTGAAACGGGCTGACGCGGTGCTTTCGCTTGGACCGGAAGAGGCCCAGAGAGCTTTTGCCACTGCCTGGGCAAGCCAATTGCAGGGCCTGCCGCATTTCGCTGGCGCACTGGAGCCCTTGCAGACCGGGATGCCTTGGAACGGTACCCGCGTTCTGGCATTTGCTGGCATCGGCCACCCCCAGAAATTTTTCAACACTTTGCGCAGCCTTGGCGCTGACATTGCACGGGCCGAAGCGCTTGACGATCATCAGCCGCTCTCATCCGCGCTAATGAACCGGCTGGAGAATGAAGCCAAACTGCTTAACGCCCAGTTGGTCACTACGGAAAAAGACGCCGTCCGCCTGCCAGACAGCTTCCGCTCCAAGGTCATTACCCTGCCTGTGCGGCTGCAGGTTGCTGGAGATGACCGATTAAGGGATCTATTGAAGAAGGCGGCGCCAGCTCGCTGACCTCCAGCTCTCGCAGAGGCTGCCGAAAGAGAAATTTCCCGGTTTGCTCTGCCCTGAAAAGCCCAGGCACACGGCCTGGGCTTAAAAGTTCTTCTGCAGGAAGAGTTTAACCTTCCAGCTCTGCGTCCAACAGCGTCTTGAACTCTGTGTAAGATTGATTGGAAATCTTTTCACCATTCAGGATGAACGACGGCGTTGCCTCAATGCCGTGCTCGGTGGCGTTTTCCTGATACCAGGCCACCAGGGTTTGCGCTTTCTCTCCATCCTGCAGGCAGGCTTCCAGCTGCTCATTCCCGATTCCCGCCAGGCGGCCGATTTTGCGCAGCTCATCGACGATCTCGGTTGCGCCTCCGGCCCGCGCCCATTCGGACTGGCCCTTGTAGATCAGATCGGAAATACCAAAGAACTTATCCGGTCCGCTGCAGCGCGCAATCATCGAGGCCCACAGCCCGTAACGGTCAAAATAGACTTCGCGGTAGATGAACTTCACTTTGCCGGTGTCAATGTAGTCAGCCTTCAGCTTCTTGAAAGTTTCATTGTGGAAACTGGCGCAATGCGGGCAAGTGTAGGAGGCGTATTCGATCAGCGTGACCGGCGCGTCCTCGGCCCCCAACGTCATCTCGGCGATTGTTGAGATGTCCACCTCGGCCTCTTGCGCAATAGCGGCGCCAACCAGCGGGTTCTGCGGCAGATTGTTCTGAGTGTTGAATCCCGACAGGGCATAACCGCCCGCAACAACCGCAACCGCGGCAAAGACACCAGACATAAGACGGGTCATTTGAACCCCTTTCCTTGCGTTTTCTGTTTTGTCAGCACGTTCTGCCCCAGGCGTTCCAGGGCGGCACGCAGATCGTCGTTCTCCACACCAGCAGCCGCCTGGCTGGCAGCCGCAGTATCCTGCGGGTCGGGCTGTCGGGGCGCTTGCACTTTGGGGGCATATTTGAATTCCACGCGGCCATCGGAAAATCCCGTCGGTGCCGTTTGCGTGATCCGCACCTTGGAGATGGCATTGAAGCCATAAACCGCATTCACCCGCTCACGCAGGCGTTCCTTTTGCATTTCGAGCATTGGCGCATTGGCTCCGGTCGTCAGCACCGTCAGCGTTGCGCCAAAGGAACCGCGCCCGTAGCCGACGTTCACCGGACGCGCCATTGCGGCAAGATCCGGACCGGCGATTTCTTCCCAGTGGGTCAGCAGCCGCGACACCCCAAAACCACGGCTTTCCCCCGCCTTGCGGATCTGCTCGTTGAGGAGCTTGGAGGTTCTTGCGAACCCGCGTGTGGTGCTGCGTCTGAATGCCATGATCTAGCTTTTGCGTGACTGCCTGCCCTATTGTAAAGAGCCGGAATGCAGGCGCCAGCCAAACCGCGAGCCAGGGAATAACGAATGCGTGACTTGAACAGCAATTCCGCCGCGATGAGCGAAGAATTGCTTGCGTGGTATGACGTGCATGCGCGCGCGATGCCCTGGCGGGTGGGCCCGGCAGATCGAGCGGCAGGCAGCTACCCCGATCCTTACAAAGTTTGGCTCAGCGAAGTGATGCTGCAGCAGACCACGGTGGCGGCGGTGCGGGACTACTTTCTTCGCTTTACCAACCTTTGGCCGACGGTGTCCGATCTTGCAGCGGCTGAGGACGCAGAAGTCATGGCCGAATGGGCCGGCCTTGGTTACTACGCCCGGGCCCGCAACTTGCTGAAATGCGCCCGTGTGGTCGCAAGCGGTTTCAGCGGAGAATTCCCGGACAATTACGATGGCCTGCTCAAACTGCCCGGTATCGGCCCCTATACCGCCGCCGCCATCGCCTCAATTGCGTTTAATCGCCCCGAGACTGTTCTGGATGGCAATGTGGAACGGGTGATGGCCAGGCTGCACGACATTCACGACCCGCTTCCTGGTGTGAAACCTGTACTGAAAGAACGCGCGGCAGAACTGACCCCATCTCAGCGGCCCGGTGACTACGCCCAGGCGGTGATGGACCTGGGCGCCACCATCTGCACCCCGCGCAACCCGGCCTGCGGCATCTGTCCCTGGCGCGATCCCTGTGCAGCGCGGTCTGCAGGCACTGCAGCTGAGCTGCCCAAGAAGACGCCAAAGAAACCGAAACCCACCCGGAAGGGCATCGTTTACCTGGCGAAATCTGCCGGCGGCCTATGGCTGCTGGAACGGCGGCCGGACAAAGGGCTGCTGGGTGGAATGCTTGGCTGGCCCGGTTCGGAGTGGAGTGACGCCCCGGGTCCGAACCCGCCTTTTGAAGCGGTTTGGCAAGAGGCGGATGGGGAAGTGCGCCACACCTTTACTCATTTCCATCTGATCCTACGGGTGATGACGGCCGAATTGCCTGAAGGTTTTAACCAGAATGCAGCGCAGGAACTGATACCACACCGCGACTTCCGCCCCTCCAGCCTGCCCACAGTAATGCGCAAGGCCTTCGATTTGTATCAGGGCCTCTAAGGTATCCGGCGCCGCTCTTGGGTTTTCAGATTTTAGGGCATAGTGTCGGCGCAAACGCGCGCTGATTGATTTGGGAGACACAGGCATGATCGCCCCCGAAACCCTTGCCCGCTGGCAAAGCGCCCTGCCGTTCTGGATGTCTTTTTTGCTGCTGCCGCTGGTTTGGATTTCTGCAGTTTACGGTGGTTGGACGCTGGTCCTGCCGCCGCTGGTGACCTGGCATCTGTTTGCGGTGCTGGACGGGGCATTCGGGTTGAACCTGGAGAACGCCGACCCGGAAACGCCGGACAGTGATCTCACCTGGTACAAGGCGCTGACCGCTGCTTGGGTGCCACTGCAATTCGTCACGCTGTTCGGATTAATCTGGTACGTCAGCGGTGCCGATCATCTGAGTGCATTCGGCAAATTCGCTGTTTTCTTTGGCGTCGGCGTCGTTACCGGCGCCGTGGGTATCAACTACAGCCATGAGCTGATGCACCAGTCCAGCCGGATTGAGCGCTGGCTGGGAGATATCCTGCTGGCGATGGTGCTTTATTCGCATTTCCGTTCCGAGCATTTGCTGGTGCATCACCGCTATGTGGGCACTCCCCGTGACCCGGTGACCGCCCGTTACAACGAGGGGTTTCACCGCTTCTACCCGCGGGTCCTGCGGCAATGCTGGCATTCCGCGTTCCGCGCCGAAAAGGAAAAGCTGGCGAAGAAGAGCCGCCCCTGGACCGACCGTACGAACCCGTTCTTCCGTTATTGGGCGCTGCAGGCAGCCATGCTCATGCTGGCGCTTATACTGGGCGGCGTGACCGGCGTCTTGCTGTTTTTGGTGCAAGCCGGCGTCGCAATCTGGCAGCTGGAGGTCGTCAACTATGTCGAACACTACGGGCTGACCCGCAAACATCTTGGCGACGGCAAATACGAACCCGTGCAGCCGCGCCATTCCTGGAATGCAGCGCATAAGGCATCGAACTGGCTGCTGATCAACCTGCAGCGCCATTCAGACCATCATTACAAACCAAACCGCCGCTTTCCGCTGCTGCAGAACTATACTGAAGCCGACGCACCGCAGCTGCCTTATGGCTACCCGGTAATGACCATTGCCGCGATGGTCCCGCCCTTATGGCGCCGGGTGATGAACCCGCGGGTGCGGCGTTGGCGGCAAACGTACTACCCCGAGATCACCGATTGGCACGCCTACAACAATGCGCGGAACCCGGTGCCCCGATAGGGCTTACGCCCAGGCCAGAACCGTCATCGGCTGATCCAGCCCGCGCACCTCTTGGTCCGGATGCCGGGTGTTGCCCTCTAGCAGATCCAGGCCGATTTGCTCCGCCCTCACCTGTGCGGCCAGCGTTTCGCTGATCACAATCCCGGCCTGCAGCTTGCGGGTCAGGTTCTCCAACCGGGCGGCGATGTTCACCGTCATGCCCAGCACCGCAAACTCCAGCCGGTTGGAACCAATGTCACCCAGCAACGCTTCGCCATAGTGAATTCCGATTCCGGCGCGGATCTCCGGCTTGCCGTGGCGGGCGCGTTCCCTGTTCCATGCCACCAGCGACTCGCGCATGGAATGAGCACAGGCCAGGGCATTGGTGGCATCCTGCCGGCCAGCAACCGGCGTTCCAAAAGTCGCCATCAGCCCGTCTCCAAGATATTTATCCAGCGTGCCGTGATGGCGGAACACCTCCCGCTCCATCCGGCCGTGGAATTCCCGCAACAGGTCAATCACCGAACGCGGATCCATGTCTGAAGACAATCGGGTGAAACCCACAATATCGAGAAACAAAACCGCCACATTTTCACTGCGAACCTGTTTCAGCGGTTCGTCGTTCTGCGACAGTTGATTCACCACATTGGGTGAAAAATAGCGTGACAGGTTCGCCCGCTCCCGTGTCAGGCTGGCATTGCTTCTGAGCAGCCCGTTGAACCGGCGCACTGAAAAGCCCAGCGTCACTGCCACCAGCACAAAAACCACTGCCTCCTGCACACGCAACTGAACCATAAAACTGTTAGGGTCGAAAAACTCCGCCAACTCAGGCTCAAAGCCCAAGGCGGCGTTCATGACTTCGGTAAGCCCGGGAACCGGGTTGGAGAACCACCAGACCAGCCCCAGCGCGCCCAGCCACATCGTAGCCGTCCATGTCCCGATCGCAATCACTGTGCGCCAGGAGTAAGCCATGGTGCCCGCGGCCAAGATGACAAAAAAGTACTGAAAATTGTCAAACCTGTACTGCATGGCAACCGGCATGCTGCGGCTGTCAAACGGATTGGGCACAACCAGGCCAAACGTCATGATGAGAAGGTCCAGGAAAATCAGGAACAGCTCCAGCCGCGACTTTCCTACTTTTCCTGCGCGGCTGATGAACCAGCCATTGACGCATAAAAGTGCAAGAATTCCATGATAATAGAGGATTTCCCAGGCCGGGTTCAGGAAGACGATGAAGACCGCGATAATGGGCATCGCGATCCAACGCGCCCGTACCGCCAACTGCAACCCCCGTCGCTTGTGGGCATCCAGAGCAGCCTCGGCAAATTTGCTTTCCGCAGATGACAGCTGCTGGCTACCGGCTTGGAACGCTGAAACGGTTTCGTTTCCGGAGGCAAACGCGGTGTCGGTCATGGGCTTTCCCCTCTTCCCGCTGGCTGTTGCAGCGTTAGTACTGCAGATAGTTGCGCTGATATGAACAGGGAATAGCGCATCACTGGGCAAAAGCACAAAAAACCCCGCCTGATGCAGGCGGGGCAAGGTGTGCGCCTGTGCATTAAGCACAAGCACCTGCAATAGGTTTTTACGCTAAGAACGCCCCGGGCCTCAGTTCTGCATCTCAGCACGTATCTGCTGGCGCAGCACGTCGATCGGTACTGTCTTGCCCTCACGCTTAAAGCACCAGTAGGTCCAGCCGTTGCAGGATGGCGCGTTCTCCAGATGCGCCCCCACCTGATGGATCGAGCCCTTGACGTTGTCGCCCACCAGGGTGCCATCTGCACGCACCTTGGCCTTGTGGCGGCGGTTCATCGAATAGAGCTCTTCACCCGGGCGCAGCATGCCGCGCTCGACCAGTTGGCCGAACGGCACCCGCGGCGCCGCGCGCTTGCTGGCAGAAACCTCCAGCGCCTCGCGGTCGAACTTGCGCACTGCCTTGATCCGCTTTTCCGCCACCTTGCGGTAGGCTTCCTCGCGCTCGATGCCGATGAATTCGCGGCCCAGCATCTTGGCAACTGCGCCAGTGGTGCCGGTGCCAAAGAACGGATCCAGCACCACGTCGCCCGGGTTGGTCGAGCCGACCAGGATCCGGTGCAGCAGCGATTCCGGCTTTTGCGTCGGATGCGCCTTGTCGCCGTTTTCGTCTTTCAGCCGCTCATGGCCGGTGCAGATCGGCAGCACCCAGTCACTGCGCATCTGGATACCTTCGTTCAGCGCCTTCAGGGCTTCGTAGTTGAAGGTGTATTTGGCACCTTCCGACTTGGACGCCCAGATCATCGTCTCATGCGCGTTGGTGAAGCGCTTGCCGCGGAAGTTCGGCATCGGGTTCGACTTGCGCCAGACCACATCGTTCAGCACCCAATAGCCTTGGTCCTGCAGCGCCGATCCGACACGGAAGATATTGTGGTAGGAGCCGATCACCCAGATCGAACCGTTCGGTTTCAGCACCCGGCGCGCCGCCTTGAGCCACTCGCGGGTGAACTGGTCATAGACCGCAAAACTGGAAAACTGGTCCCAGTGGTCATCCACGGCATCGACTTTTGAATTGTCGGGGCGGTGCAGCTGGCCTTTCAGCTGAAGGTTGTACGGCGGATCCGCAAAAATCAGATCCACCGAATTGGCCGGAAGGCTGTTCATCGCTTCGATGCAGTCTCCGCCCATAATCGTGTTTAAAGGGAGCGCTGCCGCGCCCTTTGTCATAGTTTTATTCATTGCTCTGCCTCATACCCGCGGCGCATTTTTGCGCTCATTAGGTTGTCCACAGGATGAGTCATCGCGGATTCGAGGTCAATTTGTTTATTAGAACAACACCCTACGGTTCACTCTTGATACAAGATGTTGTGTACGGGTCTGAATGACCGCCGATGATGTGGGGTCACACCTAAATCAACTAGCGCCGCGCGGTGCTGTTTCGAGGGGTAGCCTGCGTTTTTCTCCCAGCCATATCCCGGAAACTGTTGCGCCAAATCCACCATGACCCTGTCACGCGCAAGTTTGGCGATAATCGAAGCAGCTGCGATGGAGACAGATTTGGCATCTCCTTTGACCACAGCCTCTGCAGGCAATCGCAATTTTTTGGGGATCAGGTTGCCATCAATCAGCAGGTAATCCGGCGCCGGATCAAGTGCGGCCACCGCACGTTCCATCGCCAGATGCGAGGCACGTAAAATATTCAGAGAATCAATCTCTTCGACTGAGGCATGCGCAACGGACACCTGACCGGCGGTCAGGATCTTTCCTTCCAGCGCTTCGCGTTTTTTCAGGCTCAGTTTTTTGGAATCGTTGAGCCCCTCGGGAATGGCAGAGATGTCCAGCACCACCGCTGCGGCAGTCACCGGCCCGGCCAGCGGGCCGCGGCCCACCTCGTCCACACCGGCAATTCTCAGGTACCCTTTGGCAAGGGCGGCATCTTCCAGGCAGTAGTCAGGTTTTGTCATGCCAGTCACAAAGCCAATTCAGGCCCGAAATTCAACCCGCACAAAAAGGAGGGGACCGAAGCCCCCAAGTTTCTGCTGCCCGAAAGCGGATTTTGTTAGCGGTTGACCATCCGGTAGCCATGCTGCTTCAGACAGCGGGGCTTGTATCCGGTGAGGTTGCGTTTGCCGTTCCAGAAGGTCACCTTGCAGGCTCGCGGCAGATTCGGTGTGTACCCGTAATTGCGGTCGAGGCAGCCTTTGCCGGCCAGCGGATAGTTGCGGCTGTAGCGCGGAAAGTAACGGACACACTGTGCCGGCAAGTCATAGCGGTGCACCCGCGGCGGCAGCGGCTTCACATACCCGCCATGGCGGTTGTGCGAATTGTGCCTATGGCCGCCATGCCCATGGCCGCGCGGCGGGTTATAGGTCCGCGTGACATGACGGTCGTCATCCTTCCTGGCATCATTGATTGCAGCGCCCAGGATCCCCAGCAGAGCCATCCCGGCGATGAATTTGGCGACATCCTCGTCTGCGCGTGCCGGCGCTGCCGAAAAGCCGGTGATGGCGATTGAGGCTGCCACGATCAGCGCGATGAATTTGCGGTGCGGCTTGGAACCATATGTCTGGGCCATGTTGGGACCTTTCTTTTGATTGTGGATGCGCAGCCTGTGCGCCGTTGATGACCCCAACCTGTCCCCACCCCCTTCAGACAGGCAATATCGGCCGCTTGTTATCGGATATCAGCTGCCTCAACCCCCTGCGGTTATTGAATTTCAAAGCTCGCCGCCGCAGGATGCCCCCATGAAACAGCACCTCCTGATACCCGCTCTTGCGGCTGCCCTTCTGGCGCTTTCTCCGCCGGCCCAGGCGGCTGATTGCTATGCTGATTACAAGGCCAAGCAAGACAACCCGCTGCGCCTGCACTATGGCGTGATCCAACTCTCCGGTACCTGCAAGAAAAAGGCTGCCCGAAGCGAGATCCAAGCCCGCATTGCACCCGGCGGCTGGAAGCTTTTGAATGTCTTGTCCATCTTCGGCCCCGAAGGTCTGCAGCAAAGGAAGGCCAATGCCGGATCTTACTATCTCCGTTTCTGAAGCCCGGGCGGCCGGCAGCAGGGTGGTCGCGCTTGGCATTGCTGCCATTGTTGCGCTTCTGGTGGTTGCCGGCACTGTTCTTCTGCTGACGCTGCCCGATGCCAATGCCTTCAATGCACGGGTCGAACGGCTGTTTGTCGAAAACGATCTGACAGCCCAAGCCGAGATCAAGCTGCTGGAAATCCTGGCCCAGTCCGGCACCGCCTTTGCCGATACTCTGACCAGTTACAGGATGGTGATCTTTGTGCTGCTGGTCTTTGCAACCGCGATGCTGGTGGCTGCACTGACGGTGCTGGGCATGCTGGTGATGCTGAACCGGCGCATGGCGCAGATCGAACGGTCAGGCATTCAGGTTAATGAATTGCTGATCAGCCGGGATGAAAACACTGTCTATCTCAACAATATGGGGTTCAAACTGACCCCCGCCGCGATGGAAACTCTATCTGTTTTGGCAGAGGCGCGGCTGGACGACGACGTGCTGTCGGGCGCGGAAATCGAAGCCGTAATTTCCGGCCGCGCCTCTGCCGACTGCGAGGAGGCCGCCGGCGCCACCCGGATCAAACGCCTGCGGGACACGCTGGGCAACCAGATGGTGAGCGAACTGCTGGTCAAAAACATCGCCAAACGCGGTTATGTGCTGGCCATCAGCAGGGACGTGATCCGTATGGTCTGAACTGTCTGGCTCCGCTTTGCACAACATCATGTGTTCAACTCTGGAATTTCTGGTCCCTGACCCCACATAACCCAGAACCGGCCCACGCCGGCCGGTCCTGGTTTTCGGCACATATCCGGCGCAAATGACAAGGACCACAGGGATGGATGCACAAGTACAGGCACCGCATCGGGGTTACGGCATTGTTATCGAGCCGCTTCAAGGCTTGGTCATAGCCCGGCGCAATGGCACCGTTCTGGCGCAAAGCTCCCGCGCCAAGGTGATGTATGAAACCCGCCTTCCACCTGCAATTTATTTCCCGGCTGACGACGTGACTGCATCGCTGTCGTCCCACACCCCCTTGCAGACATTCTGCCCATTCAAGGGCACGGCCAGCTACCGCGATGTGCTGCTGACTGGGGGCGGAGTTCAAAACGGTGTCTGGTCTTATGAGGAGGCGATGCCGGAGGCAGCACCCATCTCTGGCCATATTGGTTTTATGCCTGGCGCCGAAGCCGAATTCGACGTGGGCAGCAACAAGGTGGAGATGCCGGACTACGGCAATATCTCCGGCCCGGTGATCGATTGGCTGCTACGGGACGCCGCCCTGGTTCAAACCCCTGAGGACCTGACGGCCGCTCTGGCAGAAAAATTCGTTGAGCAAGGCATCTACTTGTCCCGCCTCTCAGTCATGGCCTGGTCGCTGCACCCGCTGATCGCGGGCAAGAACTTCATCTGGCAGAAGAAAACCGGCGAGGTCACCACCTACGCGCCGTCTTACGAAATCCACGACCACCCTGCCTATCAGAACAGCCCGCTGCGCCATGTCTCCAACGGCTTGGGCGGAGTGCGCCACCGGCTCGGCTGCTGCAAATCCGCGGATGCCTTCCCGATCCTTGAAGACCTGCGCAAGGAGGGGGCCACTGATTATGTCGCCATGCCGTTGCGGTTCTCTGACGGGCGCATCAATGTTCTGACCCTCACCAGTGATCACCCGAACGGCTTTTCCACTGCTAACCTGGGGCTGATATTCGAATGCTCCGATGTGATTGCCCGCTACTATGAAATCTTCATGCAGCGCGAAAACGCACAGTCGCTGCTGGAAACCTATGTCGGCAAGCGCACCGGTGCCCGGGTGCTAGGCGGTGAAATCCGCCGCGGTGACGGAGATGAGATCGACGCCGCAATCATGTTCTGCGATCTGCGCGGTTCCACCCGGCTGGAAGAGCAGCTGGGCCGCCAGGACTACATCGCGCTCCTCAACCAGTTCTTCGAGACTGCCTCGACCATCGTGCATGATCATGGCGGCGAAGTGCTTAAATTCATCGGCGACGCTGTGCTGGCGGTGTTCCCGGCCGGCAGCGATGCTGAAAAGGCCCGCACGCAGGCCCTGAACAGCGCCCGCACTATCGTGGCCCGGTTAGAGGAAATCGCCACCGAGGAGAACGGCCACCGTTGCGAAGCCGCCATCGGCATCGCTTACGGGCGCGTGACCTACGGCAACGTCGGCTCCCGCGAACGGCTGGACTTCACGGTGATCGGTCAGGCCGCCAACATCGCCGCCCGGCTGGGCGACTACGGCAAGACTGTCAACCACCCGGTCGTTGTCAGCCAGGACATCCTGAGCGATCCATCACAAGGCCTGTCCCTGGGCGCCGTCAGCCTGCACAATGTCTCCCGGCCTGTCACCTGTTTCGCAGTTCCAGCAGCGGCAGAACCGCAGGCCGCGGCCGAATAACCGCTTCCTGTGTTCAGCTGCAGGTCAAGGGCGGCGCAGCCGCAGCGCCTTACACAGCTCACCCTTGAGGCGAGGATAAACACGCCACACTGGAAACGGGGCCTTCAGGGCACCGTTGCCCCTGAAAGCCTTCTCAGAAAAAACCTTCCGCACTGCCCCCCAGGGCAGTGCAACGCCCAAGGCTGCTTTGCCTGCATCTATGATGCAGGCATCAGGCGCGGGAGTTCCGCTGCCCGGGCCGGGCTCACCCCGTTACCAAAGAGCGCTGCACCTCATCCCCCATCGAAATCAACAGCGGCGCCTCCGCCTGCCGCGCCTTGAAAGCCGGCTTTCCTGTCATCCCTTGCCAGCCGCATTGCACAAGAGATAGCGCAACTGCGCCGCCCAGCGTGGTACCGGGGCCAGTCACGATGAACAGGTCCGGCGCGAACTCACAGGCGGCATTCTGTACCGCACGGGTAAAGTCATACGGCTTCACCACCTGATGCCCCAGCGTGTAGTCCGCCAGGGCCTGCGTATCCGTAGCGCCCGGCCACCAGATCTGCCCGCGACCGTCGATCATCGGCACCTCCGGCTGCTGGAACAACTCTGCCCCCAGCTGCTTGCGCCCCTCAGCAGCCACCGGCGCTTGCAGCACTGTATGGAACGCGGCGTGGTTGGCCAGCCGCATGGGGAAGCGGCCGTTCAGCACTGGCACCGCCGCCTCAAACGCTTTCAGCCCGGCCTCATTTCCGGCCAGCACCAGCATTCCGCCCAAGTCAATCGACAGCCCCAGATCATGCCCCTCGCGCACATTGATCTCTGCCGCCAAGTCCAGCAGCTCCGTCTTGCGATGCGGGCTATTCTGCCACTCGGGACCGGTAAAGGGATAGACAAGCTGGCCGCCGATCAGCTGCTGCTGCATCAGCGTGCCCATGGTGTTCACCACCTTGAACCCATCCGCCGCGCTCAGCGCCCCGGCCGCCGCCAGCCCGATATACCACCCCATGGAGTTGCCGGTGACCGCGACAACGTCGATGTCCTCCGCCAGCGACTGTGCATCCGCCAGCGCTGAGGCATAGATCAATGGCGAAGCAATGTCCCCGCGGGAATACTTTGACACCGAAAACCGGGTTGCCCCGTCGAGCGCCGTGACTTCCTCCTGCCCGGCGTCCTTCCGCTGCGCATCAAATCCGGCGAACAGCGCCGCCTTGTCCGCATGGTGGCGGTGCAAATAACCGAGTTCCGCCTTGTTGTAAGTGCCCCGTCCCGGGCAGATCAGAACAGCCGTGCGGGTCATGACTTGCCTCCTGCCAGCTTCAAAGCAGCTGCAACAATGCTATCCTTCGACGGCAACGTGGCACCATAGGCCGGCCCTGTGGCAATGAAACAATCGCTGGCCGCCACCCGCGCCGTTGGAGCACCGCCTTGTTCCGCAAACAGTGCCATCAGCGCCTCTGACAGACTGCCTGTGATGCGGCATTCATCGACGATTAGCAGATGTTTACAGCCCTTCACCGCCTCCAACAGCGCCGCCTCCGGCAAAGGCGCCAGCCAGCGCAGATCCACAATCCGCGCGTCCACTCCCTGGACCGCCAGTTCCGCCTGCGCCTGGGTCGAGAGATACCGTCCATTGCCATAGGTCACGATGGCCAAATCGGTGCCTTCCCCATGCAGACCCGCTTCGCCCAAAGCAATCCGCCGGTCCGGAGTGGGGTAGGTCCGCATCCAGCCGCCATCCTTCGCCTGATGCAGGTCCCGCATTGGATACAGCGCAATCGGCTCGACAAAGACCACCACCCGCTGCTCTTCGCGCGCCAGGCGCACCGCCTCGCGCATCATCATTGCAGCCTCAGCCCCATCTGAGGGACAGGCAATCACAATTCCAGGAATATCCCGCAGCACCGCCAGAGAGTTGTCATTGTGGAAGTGCCCGCCAAAACCCTTCTGATAGCCAAGGCCCGCAATCCGCAGCACCATCGGGTTGGTGAAGTGCCCGTCCGAGAAGAAAGGCAAAGTCGCCGCTTCGCCGCGCAGCTGGTCCTCGGCATTGTGCAGATAGGCAAGGAACTGGATTTCCGGGATGGGCACAAACCCATTGTGCCCCATACCAATCGCCAGTCCCAGGATCGACTGCTCATCCAGCAGGGTGTCGATGACCCGGTCCGGTCCGAACCGCTGCTGCAATTTCTGAGACACGCCGTAGACACCGCCCTTGCGGCCTACATCCTCGCCCATCATGACGATCTCGCCATGCTCCAGCATCAAATCGGTCAGCGCCCAGTTGATCAGCCGCGACATCGGTTGCGGCTCCTCCATCGCCCGCATGTCGCTGCCGAACGCCGCTGCCCGCTCCTCTAAACGCGGGCCATTGGTGGGCGTACAGTTCCGCGTTGGCGGAATCAGGCTGGCAGCCACATCTTCTGCCGTCTTCAGATGCGGCCGTGTCACCGCCTCTGCCCGGATTCGCTCCACCCGCGCGCAAGTGTCCGTGTAAATTTTCAGCGCTTCCTTGGGCTGCAGCGCCCCGGCTTTATTCAGCAGCCGCACCGAATGAAGCAGCGGATCATTGGCTTCATCCGCCTCAACCTCGGTCTTGCTGAGGTAAGTGGTCGGAACATCCGCCCCGGCATGGCCGTACAGCCGCACGGTGCGCAGATGCAGGAAGGCCGGCTTCTTGCGGGTCCGCACATACTCTGCTGCCTCTTGCGCCACTGCAAAGGCGTTATAGATATCCAGCCCGTCTGCCTTGAAATACTTGATGCCCGGCCGCTGCGCCATCGAGGCCTCGATCCAGCCCTTCGGCGTTTTTACGGAAATGCCGATACCGTTGTCCTCGCAGACAAACAGCAACGGCAGCGGCGTCGATTGCACCGAACTCCAGCCCGCGGTGTTGATTGCCCCCTGCGCGGTCGAATGGTTGGCCGAAGCATCCCCGAAGGAGCACATGACAATGGCGTCTTCCGGCAGCACCTGGTGCTCCGGCTGATGCCGCTTGGCTGCGCCGATGGAATAAGCCGCCCCCACCGCCTTTGGCAGATGCGAGGCAATGGTGGAGGTCTGCGGCGGAATCATTAAAGTTTTGGAACCCAGAACCTTGTGCCGGCCGCCTGAGGTCGGGTCTTCGCTGGAACAGGCAAAGGACAGCAGCATGTCCCAAGCAATCCGTTGACCCGGCACCTGATCCGCCCGGGCAATCTGGAACGCAGCATCACGATAGTGCAGGAACGCCATGTCGGTCGGGCGCAACGCTTGCGCCACCGCTGCCATCCCCTCATGCCCCGAGGAGCCAATGGTGTAAAACCCCTCGCCCTCCTTTTGCATCGCCCGGCTGGTCAGGTCCAGCGCCCGGCTCAACACCTGTGCACGGAATGTGCCGACAGCCTCCGATACGCCGAGCGGCCCTGCTGGTGCCGCACCTGCAGGGAAGTCTGCGGCTTTAACCCGGTCCAGGAAATTCTTATGCACAATCTGGGCGCGGTCCATACGGCCTCCTTGAGATAAACTTTGGGTGCATTTATCCGCGAAGGCGCCATCAAGGCCAATGAGATTGCCTACTAGTTTCATTCCCAATTGGAATGATGTGACGTAAAATCAGGACATTTTAGTACTAGCAGGACGATCCAACTTGATTGAGAAGCAAATATTATGAATATCTTTCAATAGGTTTTCAGATATACATGGCGTTGTTGCAGAACTCTGACTTCTGAGGATTCACATCAGGAATCCATGCGCTTGCACGGTCCGCATGAACAAACCATCCCCCTCCCGCGATCGCACAACGAACTGGTCCAGCCACAACGCCGCGTTGCGCAAGCGGGGCTCGCTGCTGATCTGGGTGGACAAGGACATGACTTGGCGCGCGCCGCAGGAATGCCGTCCGGGCCGCCCTGCGGTCTTCTCCGACGCGGCGATCCAGTTCTGCCTGTCGATCAAAGCGCTGTTCAAGCTGCTCTTGCGGCAGGCCGCCGGGATGGCGTCGAGTCCGCTCCGGCTGGCAGGTCCGGATTGGCCCGTGCCCGGCTTCTCCACCCTCTGCCGCAGGCAGAAGACACTGGCGGTGCAGATCCCCTATCGCCGCATGGACGGCCCGCTCAACCTGCTGGTCCCCTCTCGGGCATCACTCTGTGATGCCCCGCCGGGCAATGGACAGCACCGGGATCAAGTTGCTTGGGGATGGCGAATGGCAGGCCCGCAAGCACGGGATGCAGGGCCGCCGCCAATCCCTGCCCGGCAGTTGATTGCAAAGCAATCAATGAGAGGGGCGCAAGGTGCATCTGGCCATGGACACGGCGACCTCCGGCATGCGCGCTGTGGAATTCACTCCAAGCCGCGACGGCGACAGTCCTGTGCTGCCGGCCTGTGCTGCCGGACCTGCTCGGTCAGATCTCCGAGGCCGAGCAGATCGGCACCGTGACCGCTGACCGGGCATATGACACGCGCCGCTGCCACACCGCCATCATCGGCCGGCAAGCCACCCCGGTCATCCCGATCCGCAAGAACGGGCCCGCGTGGAAAGAGGATTGCCCGGCTGCGCGGGTCGAGCCCTCTGCCGGCAGCGCCGGAGACAGTTGCGACAATGCCTTGGCCGAGACGATCAACGGCTTGTTCAAGGCCGAGGCCGTTCACCGCCGCGGCCCTTGGCGCAACTTCGAGGCAGTGGAATACGCAGGTGGACTGGTTCAACAGCCGCCGCCTGCTCGAGCCTATCGGGAACATTCCGCCGGCAGAAGCAGAGGCCAATTTCTACGCCGCCCTGGAAACTGAGGACATTGCCGCGTAACTAACTGAAATCAGCCTCCGGCAAACCCGGGGCGGTTCAATCCTTTGAGGGAGTACAGTATTCCTTGAAAGGATACTCGCGCAAACGCGGGGCGTTTTGAGCGTTCACTATCCCCCTTTGTGGGTGCGGCTAGCTCTTTGCCAGGATAGTTCGAAGTTTGATCAGCCCACCTAAGTGTTCCAGTCTAATTGTAAGTGCATGACCGGCTGGAGCTCATCCCGTTTCTAGTCCGGGCTTCATGCGACCTTTCGGGCTTCCTTCAGTTGGGCGGCAAATTCGCCCGGCGTCAATGGCATCGGACTTGCCACGCTTCACATAGGGCTTCATGCACACCGGTGGGATCAACCGCACATCATGACCCAACGCTCTTAACCCGCGAGCCCAATGGTGAGCTGTGCTGCAGGTTTCCATGCCAATCAGGCACGCTCCAGCTTCGCAAAGAAAGGCATATCTTTGGACGTGTCGCGGTTTGATGCCGCTCCTTTGATAGCATTTATTGCAGCAAAGGAGACGAGCTATGGGAACGAAACGGACGGGCGAATTCCGCGCTGATGCAGTGCGGATCGCGTTAACCAGCGGACTGACACGCAAACAGGTGGCGTCTGATTTGGGCGTTGGCGTATCGACGCTGAACAAGTGGATCACGACGCACCGCGATACGGAAGTGGTGCCGGACAAAGACTTGGACCTTGCCCGCGAGAATGAACGGCTTCGACGCGAGAACCGCATTCTCAAGGAGGAGAGGGAGATCTTAAAAAAACCGTTCCGGGCCGCTGCCCGCCTGTGCGCGGTAGCAACAGCTTGTGCTACGTTTTGCGCGAAGGGTAGTTGCCGATGGCTTATTGGAGGTCAGACCCCGTTAAAAAACGTGGCACATGGGCTGATGCGCACTTGAGAGTGGTGACGCCGCCGTTGCGGCGATCCCGGTTAGGAAGATGACGAACTTGCATGGCCCACGCCCTTCGCCTGGAACGGAGGAGATGCCATGACAAAGGTTAATACCGTTGACCACCCGGATTTGAAGATGGTCAGTCCCAATGCGGCGGCGATTGACATCGGTTCGACCATGCACATGGCAGCTGTGAACCCGGACACTGGCACCATGCCGGTGCGTGCCTTCGGGACGTTCACCCAGGACCTGCACGATCTCGCCGCCTGGTTTCGGTCGTGCGGTATCACCACTGTGGCGATGGAATCGACCGGCGTCTACTGGATACCGGCCTTCGAGATCCTGGAAGAGCACGGCTTCGAGGTCATCCTCGTCAATGCCCGCTATGCCAAGAATGTACCGGGTCGCAAAACCGACGTCAGCGATGCCGGATGGCTGCGCCAGTTGCACTCTTATGGGTTGCTCCGCGGCAGCTTCCGGCCTGAGGCCGAGATCGCCACGCTGCGGGCTTACATGCGCCAACGGGAACGGCTCATTGAGTACGCCGCCGCGCATATTCAACACATGCAAAAGGCGTTGATGGAGATGAACCTGCAGCTGCATCATGTCGTCTCCGACATCACAGGCGCGACGGGCATGCGGATCATCCGCGCCATCGTCGATGGTGAGCGTGACCCGGAAGTTCTCGCCGCGTTTCGGGACATCCGCTGCAAATCTTCTGTGGACATGATCAAGGCCGCACTGGTCGGCAACGATCGTGACGAACACGTCTTTGCTCTGACACAGTCGCTGGAACTTTACGACTTCTACAAAGCGCAGATCGAGGCCTGCGATCGCAGGCTGGAGGCAGCTGTTGGAGCGCTGACGGTCCGGGCGGATGGTGATCTGGTTCCACTGCCCAAGGCACGGATCAGGGGCAAGCAGCACAATGCCCCGTCCTTTGATGTGCGGGCTGCGCTATATGGGGTGTTGGGCACAGATCTGACGCAGATCCACGGCCTCGGGCCATCGCTGGCTCTGAAGCTGGTGGCCGAATGCGGCACGGACCTGCGCGCCTGGAAGAGCGCCAAGCACTTCACATCGTGGCTTTGTCTGGCCCCGGGCAACAAAATATCGGGTGGTAAATTGATGTCCTCACGGACACGCAGATCTTCAAGCCGCGCGCGGCTGCGCTCCTGCGTCTGGCAGCCGTCACGATTGGCCGAAGTGACACGGCCTTGGGTGCGTTCTATCGACGCCTCTCGGCACGGATCGGCAAACAGAAGGCAGTGACGGCCACGGCAAGGAAGATCGCAGTCTTGTTCTACAACGCCATCCGCTATGGCATGACCTATCAAGATCAGGGGGCGGCTGCCTACGACGAACGACATCGGCAACGTGTGCTCTCCAACCTCCAACGCCGCGCCAAGACACTTGGTTATGCCTTGGCGCCTATGCCAGGGGAATGGGCTGTTTCTTAGGAAGGCAACACAGTTCTTCGCGAGCCAAAGGCCATGAGATTTAGATTCATCGAAGAGCACTGCCACATCTTTTCAACGAAACAGATGTGTAAGGTCATGGATGTGAGCCCCCGTGGTTTGCGGGCATTCCGCAGCCGTCCTGCCAGCCGGAGGCAGAGAACTGATCTGGTAGTGCTGGCTCACATCAAGGAACAATCCTGCCTTAGCTTGGGCAGCTACAGTCGACCGAGAATGACTGAAGAGCTGAAAGAGCTGGGTCTGAACGTTGGACACCGCCGGGTTGGCAGCGTTCCTCGGGCAAATGATCCCCCGGATCATTTGCGGAATCCTCGTCACTGCGCGAAAACGGCATACGGGTCGAACGGTTAAAGAAATACAAGGTGACGACCATTGCCCGGCAGGCGATTGCAAAGCAATCTGCCGAGAGGGGGACAGCAATCACGCCTTCAACATCGCGCCAAATCTGCTGAACCGCAATTTCCATGCGGACCGGCCCAATCAGAAATGGGCGGGAGAAATCAGTTATGTTTGGACGCGAGAGGGGTGGCTCTATCTGGCCGTCATCCTCGACCTGCATTCACGGCGAGTGATCGGCTGGGCTGTGTCAAACCGGATGAAACGCGACCTTGCCATCCGCGCACTGAACATGGCCATAGCCTTACGGCAGCCGCCCAAAGGCTGCATTCACCACGCGGACAGGGGCAGTCAGTACTGCTCGCACGACTACCAGAGGATCCTGCGCCGGCATGGGTTCCAGGCGTCCCCTCTCATGCATGTAAACATGCACTGCTGGGGCAGTGGATGAGCGGGAAGGGCAATTGCTATGACAACTCCGCGGTGGAAACCTTCTTCAAGACCATCAAGGCTGAATTGATCTGGCGGCAGTCCTGGCCAACGCGACGAACAGCAGAGATGGCAATCTTCAACTACATAAACGGCTTCTACAATCCGCGCCGACGGCACTCTGCCTTAGGCTGGAAAAGCCCAGTCGCTTTCGAACGGAACGTGGCTTAAACGAGCACCTGGGGCGGCACTAATACGTGACACGTACAGTCCGCGTTCAATTTCCCGGCTAGTCGGTTCGGCTTGCCAATCGTCATGGAAAATTTCTCCTTTCAATCGCCAGCGTTCGCCAGTGTCGGGGTCTTTGGCGGTGATGTAATTTTTGCTGGCGCGGGGAATTTCGAAGCCTGCTTCTGTCAGGGCGTCGACCATGCTGGCGCGGTCGCTGATGACGCCGATACTGATCTGGTCCAAGATCCACTCGTGCAGCTCTTCGCGACCTCGCGCCCGCGTTGAGGCCTCGACGGTAGCCTGCACCTCCTGAGCGCGATCCAGATCCATGGGATCGGCCCAGCCGTGCGTCTTGTTCATCAGATCGCGCAGGCTGTCATAGGCAATCTGATAGCCAGGCGGAGCAATATTGAGGGCCTTGCCTGCCGTCAGCACCAAACGTGGCGTGCAGAAGTGCAGCTCAACACGGTCTTCGTGGCTGTGACGAACCCAGAGCATGTCAAATTGCTCACCATCCAGCCTCGCAAAAGCCGGCTGTTCGAAAGCATCCATGACTTCGGCCTGCTGGGCTTCGGTAGGCGCGTCTTCATTGGCAAAGCTGACGACACCCGCGCGGTAGGTCATTGGTGGCGGCCGGCATCGATCAGCGCCTCGGTGCGGACAGGATCTCCGCGCAGCACCTCTGGCAGCGGGTCACGTGCGACCGTCATCGGCTGGCCGTCGGCATCGCGGATCAGGTCGCGATTGGCGTCATAGTCCAGCACTTCCCGCACCACCAGATAGCCGACAGGGCCAGCACCCGCGCCCTTGCCGTTGGGAAAGAACTTGATCAGCATTGCCGCGCCTCTTCGAGGATCCGGGCAAGCTGGCGTTCGATCACAACAAGCTGGCGGGCCACGGCCAGCACCTGCGCCGGATCAACGCGCGGGGCTGGCTTGCGGCGGCGGGCGTCTGTAAGGCCAAGTGCTTCACGTAGGAGCGTCGCAGCGGGAACGCCCGCCGCTTCGGCCTTGGCGCGAAGTTCGGCCTTTTCAGCAGCCGTGCACCGAAAGACGAAGGTCTCGGTGAGCGGCGCTTTGGCGTGAGGCTTGCCCCCGCCGGTGGGGTTCGAAGGGGAGGCTTGCCACCCCTCGCAAGGTCCCGTGTCAACAGCGCCAGCGTATGACATGGGTCGCCTTGCTCTTTGCTCAACACGCATGACGACGCTCCCGTTCCGCTGGTGCGAACAAGCCCCAACCTTCAATGATTAGCCTGTTCCGCCACGCTGGCCACTCGTCTTTGCAAATGGGTGGGTAGTTGTCCGGAAGCCAGTAGCCTCGCTCTCCGTTCTCTACAGCATCAGAGAAGGCGCGCTCAATCCGGGTATAGAACATTCGCTGGGTATAGTCCTCCCATTGCCGGCAACCGAAAGACTTGCGCGAAACGAACACAGCTTGCGGAACGCGCCCGCGTGCCGAGCCGGATGGCCCTCAATCCGGCAGATCCGGTTCAGCCGCGGGGTTTTGTTCTTTGGATTGTTGATCCTTTATATAAGAAAGCTCACCAGTAAGCCTCTTTTCAGTCACAGGTGTACTCTTTTGAGGTGTTGAAAGGGTCGCAGGTGCACCCTTTTTCTTGGGGCGGAATGGGGTGATATTGCAAGGAGCGCGGAAGTCATATTCTGTGTTGTTTCCGGCCCCACGACCCTCGGTACGAAGGAGCCAGCCGAACTCTACAAGCTGACGCAGGCATCGCTTGATGGTGGCCAACGACATGCCCGCCAGGAACTCATCTAGCGTCTTCAAAGACGGATTAAGCTGCCCAGTTTTGTCGTTGGCGAATTGTACAGAAAGCGCAGACGCGACAGCCTTTGTCGACGAGTTCAAATCCGCGCATTGCAGGACGGCTTTCAGCCATTCAAACCGATTTAGCTTAGGCATGCGCCCCTCCCGCGATTGCAGCAGGACCCGGAAACATGCTATTGAAGCGATGAAAGTGGGAAGCTTTCAAATGAGCTTTTGCCCCGGTTTCGGTTGCCGCCGAGCCGGGGTTTTTGTTTGCCTCTTGGTCGCCAGGGGTGAGCAGAGCACAGAGAAATTGTACAGGTTTTGTACGGAAAAACGGTGATCTCAGACCGTATACTGCTGCTTTGTCCTGCAGACTTCTGCAAGTTCCACCAACCGAATTGCGGCAATATATTGTTTTATAATGAATATTTGGCGACCCCGGCAGGATTCGAACCTGCAACCTGCCCCTTAGGAGGGGGCTGCTCTATCCAGTTGAGCCACGGGGCCGCGCTTGATTACGCGATAACAAATCCCTCCTGCGATCACAATGGGATGGGCGGGCCCGATTGCCGATTTGCCGCGCGCAGTTTCCATTGTGCAGCAACCGATGTCTGCGCTAACGTTGCACACAGCAGTAACAAGAGGCTCAGGAACGTGACCACGGACAGCAAGCGCCCTCTCACCCTCCGCGATGTATCCGAAGCAACCGGTGTTTCCGAAATGACCGTGAGCCGCGTTCTGCGCAATCGCGGCGATGTGTCGGAAAAGACCCGCACAAAGGTGCTGAGTGCCGCCAAGGAGCTGGGCTACGTGCCCAACAAGATCGCCGGCGCGCTGGCTTCGAACCGGGTGAACCTGGTGGCGGTGATCATCCCGTCGCTGTCGAATATGGTCTTCCCTGAGGTTCTGACCGGCGTCAACAAGGTGCTGGAGAACACCGAGCTGCAGCCGGTGGTCGGGGTGACTGACTATCAGCCCGAGAAAGAGGAAAAAGTGCTGTACGAGATGCTCTCGTGGCGCCCCTCAGGTGTTATCATTGCCGGGCTGGAGCATACCGAAGCCGCCCGCGCCATGCTGAACAGCGCCGGCATCCCGGTGGTGGAGATCATGGATACTGACGGCAAGCCGGTGGATGCGATGGTCGGTATTTCCCACCGTCGCGCGGGCCGCGAAATGGCCAGGGCGATCCTTAAGGCCGGATATCAGCACATTGGCTTCATGGGCACCAAAATGCCGCTTGACCACCGGGCGCGAAAGAGGTTCGAAGGTTTCACCGAGGCGCTGGCCAAGGAAGGCGTGGAGATCGAGGACCGCGAATTCTACTCAGGCGGCTCGGCCCTGGCCAAGGGGCGCGAGATGACGCAGGCCATGCTGGAACGATCGCCGGAACTGGATTTCCTCTATTTTTCCAATGATATGATCGGCGCGGGTGGATTGCTGTATTTGCTCGATCAGGGCATTGATGTGCCGGGCCAGATCGGCCTGGCCGGGTTCAACGGGGTGGAGCTGTTGCAGGGGCTGCCGCGCAAGCTTGCCACCATGGATGCCTGCCGTCAGGAGATTGGCCGAAGAGCGGCGGAAATCATTGCCGCGCAGCTGGAAGATCCGGACGCGGAGATTGAAAACAAAGTCACTTTGACCCCGACCATTTCCTATGGCGACACGCTGAAACGGCGCTGATGGCGCTGCAGCGGCTGGACAATCAAAGCGCGCGGCGGCTGTTCTTGGACCGCCATGCCTTGCTTGAACAGCCAGCAGGTCCGGCCAAGGGAGCGGATCTGCTGGCGCTGATCCAGCGGCTGGGCTTTGTACAGCTCGACAGTATCAACACGGTGGCGCGCGCGCATGACGTGATCCTCTATTCACGCCGCCCGGGCTATCGCGCCAAACATCTGAAGCAGCTCTACGAGCGGGACCGCGGGCTGTTTGAACATTGGACCCATGACGCCGCGATGATCCCGATGGCGTTCTACCCTCATTGGCATCTGCGCTTTCTGCGTGATACCGAGCTGCTGCGCAATCGCTGGCGCAACTGGCGGCGCGACGGGTTTGAGGCGCAGTTCGAAACCGTCCTGAACCATGTGCGGGATCACGGTCCAGTCAGTTCTTCTGACCTTGGCAAGGATGAAAAGAAGGGCTCCGGCGGCTGGTGGGACTGGCACCCGTCTAAGACTGCGTTGGAATATCTCTGGCGCTCAGGCGCGCTGACAGTGGTGGGGCGTGAAGGTTTCCAGAAACGCTATGACCTGACCGAACGAGTGATTGAGGAGCATCTGCGCCCTGGCACCTCCTGCGACGAGACTGCGACCATTAACTGGCTTTGCTCCGCTGCGATGGACCGGCTGGGCTTTGCCACCTCCGGCGAGCTCGCGGCGTTCTGGGACACCGCTTCTCCGGTGGAAGCCAAGATATGGTGCGCCGAACAGCTGCGCCGTGGAGAGCTGGAAGAGATTGAAGTCGAACAGGCGGACGGCAAGCTGCGCAAAGTGTTCGCCCGTCCGGGCACCGTGAAAGCCGCCGCGGAATTGGGTCCGGCACCAGGCCGGATGCGGGTGCTCAGCCCCTTTGACCCAGCCCTGCGCGACCGCAAGCGAGCGGAACGGCTGTTCGGTTTCCACTACCGGATCGAGGTTTTCACCCCAGCACTCAGGCGCCAGTATGGCTATTACGTCTTTCCACTGCTGGAAGGCATACGTCTGGTTGGCCGGATTGATATGAAGGCGGACCGGGACGCAGACGTCCTTCGCGTCACCGCCGTATGGCCTGAACGGGATGTGAAGTGGTCACCGGTCCGCGCCAGGCGGCTGGAGGCTGAACTGGGTCGGGTTGCACGTTTTGCGGGCCTCAGCAGAGTGTGTTTCACAGACGGCTGGCTGCGCTGACAGAAGCTACTCTGGCTGCAACTGCGCCTCGATTACCCGGCGATAATCTTCCGGCGCTGGTATTGCTGTGAAGCTCTCCGGAGCAATGAATACGCAAACGAACCTGCCTTCAAAACAAAGCTCCCCATTCTGCCGCGCATTCACCCGGAAAGTCACCGACTTGCCGCCCAACGCGGAAGGCCAGACATCGCACATCAGCCGGTAACGCGGGGTCACAGGCGCGCGGAAATCGATGCTCATATGCACGAATGGCGTGCCGGTGCCCCGGTCCAGCTCCATCTGATACCAGCCATCGCCACCCAAGTGATGCTCCCACCAGGCGTCAATCGCTTCCAATGCAAAGACAGGCAGCCGTCCGGTATAGGCAATCCGGGCCGGATCGCAGTCCCCCCAGCCGACACGGATTTCATGGGTAAAACCCTGCTGTGCTGAAACGGAAGTATGTTCAGTCATTCCTGTTCCTCATTGCATCAGCATCAGAGGCAATAGCGTGATGATTGGGAAAGCCACCAGGACGACAACCCGGATAAGGTCAGAAGCAACAAAGAACATCACCGCCTTGTATGTGTCGATCATCTTGGTCTTTCGGTCCATCGCATTGATGATGAACAGGTTCATTCCAACCGGCGGGGTGATCAAGCCCACTTCCACAACGATCAGCACTAGGATCCCGAACCAGATGGCGACATATTCCGCCTCGATCCGGTTCACCCGGCCTTCGGTCACCCGGATGCCCAGCTCTTTCATCTGCTCACGGGTCAATTCGGCTCCGGCAGCAATGGCGTCCTTGATTGAGGCGAGAGTCTCCGCCCCCATCCCCTCGGGCACGCCGGCCTTCAGCACCTCCATCGCCGCATCCGCCTGCATCGCCGGCAGGGACAGCAGGCCGAAATCCATTGCCGAGATCACAGGAAAGAAAATCGGGATCGTCAGAAGGATCATCGACAGCGAGTCCATCAAACAACCGAACACCAGATAGAACCCCAGGATCAGCGCCAGCACCACCCAGGGGCTAAGCCCCATGCTTACGACATAGTCTGCCAATTCCTGCGGCACCTTGGTCAGCGCCAGAAAGCCGTTGTAGAACCCCGCGCCCAGCACGATGAAGAAGATCATCGCGGTGGACCGCGCGGTCACCAGGAAACTGTCCGCGAGTGTTTCGCGGTTCAGCCCGCCATTGGTCCAGGCAATGAAACCGGTGCCAAATGCACCCACGGCCGCGCCCTCGGTCGGGGTGAACCAGCCCAGGTAGATACCGCCGACGACCAGGCCAAAGACCAGCAGTACCGGCCAGACATGCACCAGCGCAGCAAATCGCTCGCGCATCGGCACGGGCGGGCGGGTGCCGGCGCTTTCCGGGAACAGCCGCACATAGACAGAGATCGCGATCACATAGCCCAATGCCGCCAGCAATCCCGGGATGAAGGCCGACAGGAACAGCTTGGCGATGTTCTGTTCGGTCAGGATCGCATAGATCACCAGCACCACAGAGGGCGGAATTAGGATGCCCAGCGTGCCACCCGCCGCCAGCGTTGCGGTCGAAAACCCGCCGGCATAACCGTATTGCTTCAGCTCCGGCAGTGCCACACGGCCCATTGTGGCTGCGGTGGCCAAGGATGAGCCGCAGATCGCACCAAAGCCTGCGCAGGCGCCGATGGCCGCCATCGCAACCCCGCCCTTGCGGTGGCCGAGGAATCCTTCAGCCGCTTTGAACAACGCGGTGGACATGCCGCCCAGCGTCGCGAAATGCCCCATCAGCAGGAACATCGGCACAATGGTCAGCGAATAGGAGGAGAATGTCGAATAGGTCTCGCTTTTCAGCCGCCCGAACGCCACCTGGGTGCCATCCGTGACCCAGATCAGTCCGCCGAGACCGACCAGAAACATCGAAAGCCCGATGGGCACCCGCAGAAAGATCAGCAGCATCAGGACCGGAAAGGACGCGATGCCAATTTCAAGAGCCGTCACTGTTCGCCCTCCACGCCGTCCCAGATCAGGATCCGGCCGGTAAAAAATTCGATGGTGCGCACCGCACCCATGTAGATGCCCACAATGGCCGCCACGATCGCTGCCACCATGCTGATGCCGTAGGCCCACCAGACCGGAAACTCGAGCAGGAAGGAGGTCTCGCCATTGGAGAACTTGCTCGCAAGCCCGGCCCCCAGCCGCCAGGCGATAAGAATCAGCGCTGCGGCAAAGACAATTTCAGTCACCATCCGCAAAAACCGATTCACTCCGCGTGGAAACGCATTGGCGACCACATCGACCGAAGCATGGCCTGCGGTGATCTGGCACAAAGGCAAAAAGGCGAAGATCGCAAAGGCGACGCCGGCCTCGACCAGTTCAAAGTCGCCGTTGACCGGTCCAACCCAACCGGTCATCCACTTTGAGAACCCGGGTGCAATCCGCTCCATCAGGTCACCATGGAAGACGCCATTGAGCAAACGCCCGGCTATCGAAACACATGTCAGAATGATCAGAAGAGTGAGGACCGCACCGCCCAGGTAGGCCATGGATTTGGCCAGCCGCATCATGAGCTTATGCATCGTTCAGTTGCCTTATTCCGGTATGCAAAGGGCCGCAGTGCCTATGCCGTGCGGCCCTTCACTTTTATCATCAAAACGCCTTACTGATATTGCGGCGTGTATTTCTCGATCAGCCCGCTGGCTTCTTCGATCAGCGCATTGCCGTCGATGCCCTTTTCGGCCATGTCGGCGATCCACTTGTCATAGATCGGCTGCGAACGTTCTCGCCAGACGGCGGTCTGTTCTTCGTCCAGGGTGATCACAGTGTTGCCCAGATCCAGCGCCATCTCGCGCGAGGGACCATCCGAATCCGCCTGGGTGCCGCCGGCAAAGACCGAGAATTCCAAGCCGGAGTTGTCGTCGATGGCCTTTTTCAGGTCATCCGGCAGGCTCTCATACTTCTCTTTGTTCATCGCCAGAACAAAAGTCAGCGTGTACAGCGCCTTGCCAGTGAACTCGGTGTGGTTTTCCACCAGTTCCGGAACCTTCAGCGCCGCGGTCACTTCCCAGGGAATGGTGGTGCCGTCGATCACGCCCTTGGACAGCCCTTCCGGAATGGCCGGAACCGGCATCCCCACCGGTGTTGCGCCAAGTTCGGTCAGCAACGCGTTGACCGACCGTCCGCCGCCACGGATCTTCATGCCTTCCAGATCCTCGGGCGTTTCCACCGGATCCGAAGTATGGATCAGGCCCGGCCCATGCACCCAGGTGCCCAGGATGTGGACATCCTTGAACTCAGTGTCCTTCATGTGCTTGTCGAACATTTCCCAATAGGCATGCGACACGGCGCGCGCATTGGTCATCATAAACGGCAGCTCGAACACTTCGGTCGAGGGATATCGGCCCGGGGTATAGCCCACCACGGTCCAGACGATATCCGCCACGCCATCAATGGCCTGGTCCATCAGCTCAGGCGGCTTGCCCCCCAGTTGCATCGACGGGAAGCGATCAATCTTGATGCGCCCGCCCGAGGATTCCTCGACATTGTCCGCCCAGACATCCAGGATCAGTTTCGGCACGTTTGCCTGTGCCGGCAGGAACTGGTGCAGCTTCAGGGTCACTTCCTGGGCAAATGCCGGCATTGCGCCGAACATTGCCAGGGCCGCTGCACCCGCTGCCCCCAAAATATTTCTCCGAGTGGTCATGTCTGTCCTCCCTTTGACCAAATCATTTGCCAGACCCGCTGCTTTCGCAACATTACTGCAGCAGATGGCAGAATTCTTTCCGTTTTCGCCGCCAGAGCCCCGCACAGGGTTCGTTTAACGAACCAGTTGCCTCTCTGCTATTAGGTGCATTTGTAACTATCAACAGCGGATTATGCATTTTCTACTCATGAAATCTGACTGCGCTTCCTGATCGCAAACAAGTTTCACAGTTCATATGTTACAAAGCCCCCAGCGATCACATCCAAATTGATACATATTGAGATGGCCGCATGGCAACAAAAATCATGGCTTTGCGACGCCTTGCGTCATTCCGCAGCAGCCAGCGTCAAGTCGACCTGTGGCAGCCCATCAACCCCGCCGCTCATCCGGTCGCCTGCCTGAACGGCTCCAACACCGGCCGGCGTGCCGGTCAGAATCACATCTCCGGGCCGCAAGTGATAAAAGCCGGACAGATGGCAGATAATCTCCTCAACGGACCAGATCATTTCCTCCAGCGCGGCGTCCTGCCGGATCTCCCCGTTCACCTCCAGCCAAATTCGCCGGCCAGACGGGTTGCCCCAATCTGCTGCCCGGGTCAGGGGCGCAAACACTGCCCCATTTTCCAAATCCTTGCCCAGATCCCAGGGGCGCTGCTTCTGCCGCTCACGGATCTGCAGATCGCGCCGGGTCATATCCAGCGCACATCCATAGCCGAAGACAGCAGCTTTCGCCTCTTCGGCGGATGCGCGGAACACCGGCGCGCCAATCGCCACAGCGAGCTCCATCTCGTAGTGGAAGTTTTCAGTCCCAGGTGGATAGGGCACAACCGCACCTGTCAGCACCGCATTGGCCGCCGCCTTGGTGAAATAGAATGGCGCCTCACGGTCCACTTCGTTGCCCATTTCGGCAGCATGAGCCGCGTAATTGCGCCCAACGCAGAAAATCCGCCCTACCGGGTATCCAGCCGGTTCTCCGGCAACCGGAACCACCGGCGCTTCCGGTAATGTGAACAGAAGCTTACCCATCAAAGAATCCCTCGTAAAGTTGAAGCCACATTCCGCCGCCCCAAGTCAGAGCCGCAATCCAAGAGCCTGTAAACCCCGCGTTCGGCTTGAAATGATTTGAATGCCCGTACCCATCCATATTTTCGGAACGCCAGCAACTGCTTTGCGGTCACGTATTTGCGGCTTGATTGAGACCGGCCCCAAAGCAACAATCAAGCTGCGGCAATCGCAATTTGAGTTCAACATGATAACTGGGGTCACGAACAGTTGCGTTCCTGCAAAAAACAAGACCAGAAACAGGCGCTTCTATCACATTACGGATACTGCTCTGGCTACCGCCATCTGAGTCCCAGACTAGGTTCAACCGGGTGCCATGCACAGTGACACCACCAGATCTCCAGCCAGATAGAGATGTGTGTGTCCGGATGCGTATATTTCCGGAATGGTCCAGGACAGTAGATTTGACGCATCACGTGTCAGATCTATCCCTGCGAGCCAAAACCGGGAGGTAGAGTCCGGTGCTATCGCCTTAAACACCGCCTCTTTGGCCGAAAAAGCACATAAAACCGCGCAGGGACTATCAAAAATCCGGGTTTCTTCGGGTGTCAGGCAAAGGGCTGCGGCGGCATTGGCGATGTTGGTTGTCGTCCAGATTAGTGGATTTCAGGAGAGATTTGCACTTATTTTTCACCAAAGTCGGCACCCCAAGCAAAGTGTTAATGCACTCTACCGGCATCTCTTTGATTTCACTGGAGGAAGTGGTGAGCCGTGCAGGATTCGAACCTGCGACCCACTGATTAAAAGTCAGTTGCTCTACCAACTGAGCTAACGGCCCACTTCTTCGCTGCGGTCTAAGTGTTTTTTCCAGAAGGATCAAGCACTTATTTCGCTTCGGGACTGCCTGGCAGCCTGTGTCATGCTGTCCCGATAGGCGGCGTATCTAGGGCCAGTGCAGCGAGGGGTCAACCCCTTTTTTCAACTTTTCTCACCGAAGACTGGATTCATCGTCAGCACAGGTCTATATGCCCGGAATGAACACCCAAGCAGATACCGCACTCCCCTTCATGAAGATGCACGGGCTGGGCAATGACTTTGTTGTTGTCGACGCGCGCGCGCAGGACATCGTCATCACCCCGGCGATGGCCAAGGGAATTGCCCACCGCCGGTTCGGCGTGGGATTTGACCAGCTGACCGTCATCTCGGACGGCGCCGGGGACGCACATCTGGCCTTCTATAACGCCGACGGATCCACGTCCGGAGCCTGCGGCAACGCCACCCGCTGCATTGCCCGCCATCTGATCCTGGAAAGCGGCAAGTCCGAGCTGCATCTGACCACCGATCGCGGCGACCTTTATGCACGCGATGCCGGCGATGGCCTTACGTCTGTCAACATGGGACAGCCACAGCTTGATTGGCAGGACATCCCGCTGGCCGAAGACGCGGATACATTGGAACTGCCCATTGAAGGCGGCCCTGCTGCAACTGGCATGGGCAACCCGCACTGCACATTCTTTGTCGAGGATGCCACGATCATTCCGCTGGAAGAATTCGGCCCCCGCTACGAGCATCACCCCCTGTACCCCCAGCGCACCAATGTGCAAGTTGCCCAGGTGACTGGCCCCAACCGCATCCGCATGCGCGTGTGGGAGCGCGGTGTGGGGGTGACACTGGCCTCCGGCTCCTCTTCCTGCGCCACAGCCGTTGCTGCGGCCCGCCGCGGGCTGACAGGGCGCAAGGTGCAGGTTGATCTCGATGGCGGCACCCTGTGGATCAACTGGGCGGAGGACGGAGTCTGGATGACCGGCCCAACCATGCATGTGTTCGACGGCAGCTTCACACGCGAATTTCTGGAGACACTGAAATGAGCGTACCCAAGTTCACCACCCTTGGCTGCCGCCTCAACGCCTATGAGACCGAGGCGATGAAGGAATTGAGCCAGCAGGCGGGCCTTGAGAAGGCTGTGGTCGTCAATACCTGCGCGGTGACCGCAGAGGCGGTGCGCAAGGCACGCCAGGAAATCCGCAAGCTGCGCCGGGAACACCCAGAGGCGCCCATCATCGTGACCGGCTGCGCCGCCCAGACCGAACCGGACACCTTTGCCGCGATGGAAGAAGTCACCCGCGTCATCGGCAACACTGAAAAAATGCAGGCCGAGACTTGGCAGCAGATCGCCAAGGGCCCGGACTTCATTGGCACCACGGAAAAGGTGCAGGTCGACGACATCATGTCGGTGACGGAAACCGCAGGCCATCTGATCGACGGATTCGGCACCCGATCCCGCGCCTATGTGCAGGTCCAGAACGGCTGCGATCACCGCTGCACCTTCTGCATTATCCCCTATGGCCGCGGCAACTCCCGCTCCGTCCCTGCAGGCGTGGTGATCGACCAGATCAAGCGCCTGGTGGACAAGGGTTATAATGAGGTGGTGCTGACCGGAGTGGACCTCACCTCCTGGGGCGCTGATCTGCCTGCGCAGCCGCGTTTGGGCGATCTGGTGATGCGCATTCTAAAGCTGGTGCCGGACCTGCCCCGCCTGCGCATCTCCTCGATCGATTCGATTGAAGCGGATGAGAATCTTATGCAGGCGATTGCCACCGAACCGCGCCTGATGCCGCATCTGCATTTGTCATTGCAGCATGGCGACGACCTGATCCTCAAGCGCATGGCCCGGCGCCATCTGCGCGGCGACGCCATCGCGTTTTGCGAGGAGGCCCGGCGCCTGCGCCCGGAGATGACCTTTGGCGCAGACATCATCGCCGGCTTTCCAACCGAGACCGACGCTCATTTTGAGAACTCACTGAAACTGGTCACTGACTGCGACCTGACATGGCTGCACGTCTTCCCCTACTCCAAACGCGACGGCACCCCGGCCGCAAAGATCCCCAATCAGGTGAACGGCAACGTTGTCAAGGAGCGCGCCGCCCGTCTGCGTGCGGCAGGCGACGCCCAGATCGACCGCCATCTGGCTGAACAGCTCGGCAAGACCCACCGCATCCTGATGGAAAACCCGCATATGGGCCGCACTGAGCAGTTCACCGAAGTGGCCTTTGCCGCGCCGCAGGCAGAGGGCCGGATCGTCACCGCCGCCATAACAGGCGCCAGCGGCAGCCAGCTCACCGCCTGATCAGCGCGCTGAATGCGTCAGCAAGTTGCGGCCGCCACCGAAGCGGAATCGTAGAACTCGTGCAGGTCGCAGATGCGCCCGTCCCGGAACCGGCACACAATGGCAACAGGCGTCTCCACCCGCTTTCCTGTGGCCTTGCAGGTCCAGGCCGTGGTGCCCAGCCCAACCACCCGGTCGCCCTCCGAAACCGTCTCTTCCAACGTCCAATGTTCCATTTCAAAGGCGCTGGTCAGCTCACTCAGATAGCTCTGCAGCTGCGCGCGCCCGTTCCGTGCCGCACTGAAATCCAGCCCATGCGCGCCCTCTCCCATCGAACGCATGCACATGTCTTCGGTTGTGTAGCCGTCCCACATGGTCAAATCGCCCGCCTTGCAGTCATTCCACTTGGCCATCACCTCACGCAGGATCTCTGCATTCGATAGTCCCGTCATTGCAACGCCTCCCAACTCGTATTGATACAACCTCTAAAGGGTGCGCTCCGGTCTCCTCATCCGTCAAGCGTGCCTGCCCGCAATTGCAGCGCAGTCTGAACTGCGCTATGACTTCAACAAGGTCCCGGATACCTGCCGCTCGCAGCCTTTAGCTTTGGTGAAACCCGGACAAGGAATATTCCTGACGCCTGGGTGCATGCCCGGATAGCAACGCGAGCCCTGTCTGTATCGGCAACTGCACCTTCACGCGAAAGGTAACTCCATGCAGCAACAGCCTGCTCTCCCACCTGTTCCGCAGCTCAAGGCCGAAGCGCGCCTGCTGCGCAAGCATTCACAGGCCCAGGGCCAACCCATCAGCCACAGCACCTCCCTGGAGCGAATCGCGCAATACTACGGCTTCCGCGACTGGAACACCCTTAGCGCGCGTGCATCAAACATCCTCGATTTGCAGGTCGGGATGCGAGTCGAAGGCAAGTACTTGGGCCAGCCTTTCACCGGCTATATCCACGGTCTCTCGGCCTGCGGCACCAACGGCCACCGCCGGATAACCCTGCAGTTCGATACTCCGGTGGATGTGGTCCGGTTCGACAGCTTTTCATCCTGGCGCCAAAGGGTGTCCGCGGTGATTGGCGCAGACGACCGGTCGCCGCAGAAAACCGCCAACGGGCTGCCCCATCTGACGGTCAGCCCGCTGTTGTGACCCAAAGGCCTGTCTTCTTTCTAGTCCCAAATACTCCGGGGTGAATGCCCGCAGGGCAGAGGGGCAGCGCCCCTGTTCCCCTGGCAACGAAAACCCCCGCAAGAGACACTTGCGGGGGTTTGATGTTTCACGCTGTCAGTCAGACAAGGATCAGTCTTTGCCCTTGTGCGGCGCCCACAGCTTCTTGTTGGTCAGATACAGCAGCACCGACAGAACGGTCAGGAACAGCACGCCGACAAAGCCGGCCTGCTTGCGTGCCATCATCTTGGGTTCAGCAGTCCACATCAGGAATGCAGCGACGTCCTGCGCCATGGCGTCCACGTCATTGGCGTGGCCATCTGCAAACTCCACCTGTTCATCCGACAGCGGCGGCGCCATCGAAATCCAACCGCCCGGGAAGGCAGTGTTCTGATAGAAGATGGTGCCAGCCTCTTCCTTTTCTTCGCCGGTATAGCCAGCCATCAGAGAGGCGATATACTCGGCACCACCCATGCCTTTGAACAGCTGGTTCAGACCCGAACCGTAGGGACCGTGGAAGCCCGCGCGCGCCTTGGCCATCATGCTGAGATCCGGGGCGCCGGCGTTGTTGTTTTCCGGGAAGTGGTCGACCGGCTTTGCCGGGCGGTCCTCATCCAGTTCCGCATCATAAACGCTGAAATTGTCAGCTGCGTAAGCCCGCACCTGATCCTCAGGCAGCTGCGGGCCGCCCTCGTCGCTCAGGGTGCGCAGCGGCACCAGCTTCAGACCGTGGCAGGCTGCGCAAACCTCGGTGTAGATCTGAAGGCCGCGCTGCAGCTGGTTGCGGTCATAGGTGCCGAACGGGCCTTCAAACGAGAAGGCGTAGTCGGTGATGTGCTGCTCGCCGCCTGCTGCGAAAGACGCCGCAGGGATCAGGGCCAGAGCGAAGGCGGCACCGGTTGCCAGTTTCTTGAACATAGTCAGGTGTTCCTTCTTCTTACTCGGCAGGAGTGGCTTCAGCAGAAGACTTCTTGCCGTAGTGGGCGTCGAAATCCTCTTCGATGGTAGCAGGCTGCGCCGTCGGCTTCTCGATCACGCCCAGGAGCGGCAGGATCACCAGGAAGTAGCCGAACCAGTAGGCCGATGCGATCAGCGAGAACGATGCATAGGGCTCTTCCGCCGGCATCGCGCCCAGCCACATCAGGGCAAAGAAGTCGATCACCAGCAGCGCGAACCACCATTTGAACATCGGACGGTAACGGCCCGAACGGACGCGCGAGGTGTCCAACCAGGGCACCAGCGCCATCACGGCAATCGCACCGAACATCGCCAGAACACCAAAGAACTTGGCGTCAACAATGCCGCCGGTCACGAAGGAGGCGAACTGCACCACCCACACTTCCGAGGTAAAGGCGCGCAGGATCGCGTAGAACGGCAGGAAGTACCATTCGGGCACGATGTGCGCGGGCGTTACCAGCGGGTTGGCTTCGATGTAGTTGTCCGGGTGGCCCAGGTAGTTCGGCATGAAGCCGACGATTGCCCAGAAGATCACCAGCACAACGGCCAGGCCCAGGAAGTCCTTGATCACGAAGTATGGCCAGAACGGCAGGGTGTCTTTCTTGGCTTCTTCCTTGGAGCCCTTGCGGACGTCAACACCGGTGGGGTTGTTGTTGCCGGTGGTGTGGAAGGCCCAGATATGCACGATCACCAGCGCCGCAATCACGAAGGGCAGCAGGTAATGCAGCGAGAAGAAGCGGTTCAGCGTGGCGTTATCCACCGCCGGTCCGCCCAGAAGCCAGGTCTGGATCGGTTCGCCGATGAACGGGATGGCGCCGAACAGGCCGGTGATCACGGTTGCGCCCCAGAAGGACATCTGGCCCCACGGCAGCACATAGCCCATGAAGGCGGTGCCCATCATCATCAGGTAGATCAGCATGCCGACGATCCAGGTGATCTCGCGGGGCGCCTTGTAGGAGCCGTAGTACAGGCCGCGGAAGATGTGGATGTAGACAGCAACAAAGAACAGCGAGGCGCCGTTCATGTGAAGGTAGCGCAGCATATGGCCGCCGTTCACGTTGCGCATGATGTGCTCGATCGAGGCAAAGGCCAGATCAGCATGCGGGGTGTAATGCATCACCAGGACAATGCCGGTGACGATTTGCAGCGCCAGGCAGAAAGCCAGGACGATGCCCCAGATCCACCACCAGTTCAGGTTCTTGGGGGTGGGGATCATGATTGTGTCGTAGACAAGACCGACGATGGGCAGGCGGCTGTGCAGCCACTTTTCTGCGCCTGTCTTCGGCTCGTAATGGTCGTGCGGAATACCGGACATGAGCGCGTTTCCTTATCCCAGCTTGATGGTGTTGGCGTCGGTGAACTCAGCCACCGGCACATGCAGGTTCTCCGGCGCCGGGCCTTTGCGGATGCGGCCTGCGGTGTCGTAGTGCGACCCGTGGCAGGGGCAGAACCAGCCGTTGAATTCGCCGGCGCCGTCGCCCAGCGGCACACAGCCCAGGTGGGTGCAGACACCCATCATCACCAGCCATTCGCCGGCCTCGTCCATGGTGCGGTTGGCGTCAGCCGCGTCGGTGCCCGGCTTGTTCGGGTTTTCCGACCGCGGGTCGATCAGCTCGGACAGCTCCACGGCACGGGCTTCTTCGATCTCTTCCGGGGTGCGGCGGCGGATGAACACCGGCTTGCCCAGGAACATGACCGAGATTTGCGTGCCAACTTCCACGCCGCTGACATCGACCAGGATCGAGGACAGTGCTTTCACGTCGGCGGAGGGGTTCATCTGGTTGACCAGGGGCCATACGGCGGCACCCGCGGTCACTGCCCCGGCGCCGGCAGTGGCGTAGTAGAGGAAATCTCTCCGGGTTCCTTCGTGGTCTTCTGCGTGGGACACGAGGTTTTCTCCAATTCCAGCGCCCGTTTAGGGCAAACATGCGCATGCACCGCGATTGCTCGCAGTGACTCAGGCGCGTGTCTAGCGGGGAGAAGGGCATTCGTCCAGCGGTCATAGGCGCGCAGAAAGCCGCAGACGGCAATTCTGTCACGACTGTGTGACCGTGCCGCACCCATATCGGTGCGGCACCTGTCATTATCAAGGGCGCTCTCAGCCCGCCGGCGGTTTTGTAGCCTGCATGGAGGGGCGCGATTCGAAGCCCGCAAACCACTCCGCCAGCGCCTCGTTGCCCTGGCGCCAGCCCGCATCCGGGTGGCGCAGATCGACATATCCCAGCGCACAGGCCACCGCGATCTGGCCAATATCAAGCGGCCCCAGCAGGTGGCTCATCCAGCGCGCATTCAGCGCGGCACAGCCGCCCAGGACCTTGCTGCGCTGCGCATCCAGCCAGCCATCCCATTGTTTTTCCTCAGGTCGCAGACGTTTTTCATAAGCCATCAAGATCGCCGCATCCATAATACCGTCGGCGGTGGCTTCCAGAACCTTACTGTCCCAACCGCCGCCATACAGCATGCCGCCTGCGCGGTCGTCCAGATAGGCGCAGATCACCCGGCTGTCATAAAGCGCCGGGCCGTCATTGCGCTCAAGCGCCGGGATTTTGGCCAGCGGGTTGCTGGCTTTCACCTCTGCACTGGGGCTGAGGGGCGTTGTGGTCACATTCAGGATTTCAACATCCTCAATCTGCCCGGTCTCATGCAGCAGCACCAAAACCTTGCGGGCAAAGGGCGACGCCGGTGAATATGTAAGCTTCATGGAAAATCCTCCGCTGTTTGGCTGCAGCCTACTGCAAGCCCTG
Source organism: Leisingera aquimarina DSM 24565 (assembly GCF_000473165.1). Taxonomy (GTDB): domain Bacteria; phylum Pseudomonadota; class Alphaproteobacteria; order Rhodobacterales; family Rhodobacteraceae; genus Leisingera; species Leisingera aquimarina. Next base: position 663,572 of record NZ_KI421504.1, read on the forward strand.
CCAAGGGAAAGGGGCAATCATCACTCTGTGTTACGCTGGGCGGGCAAAACCAGTGTCAGGAGGGTCTCCAAATGATCATGCGGATATTCCAGGTTGTCATCCGGCCCGGCAAGGAAGCCGAGTTCAGCAAGTTCTTTCATGAAACCGCAATTCCATTGATGAAAGGCACCGAAGGCATCGTTTCCGTCCTGCCCGGCGCACCCCGCGCCGAAACTCCGCGGGAGTTCAGTTTTGTGATGGTGTGGAAGGATCTGGCGTCGCTCAAAGCCTTCGCGGGCGAGGACTACACCAGCCCGCATATCGACCCGGCTGAGGCAGAACTGGTCGAGTCGCGCACCATTAAACACTATGATCTGGTGGAAACCTAACTCATTGTGAAATTCCCGCTTGCAGGCATCCCTGCTGGTTGGCACAGTCCCGCCGTTCTCAGGGCGGGGCGGAATTCCCCACCGGCGGTAAGCGGGCCAATCCCGTAAGCCCGCGAGCGGCTTCCAAGGATTTGGAAGTGTCAGCAGATTTGGTGCAACTCCAGAGCCGACGGTCACAGTCCGGATGGAAGAGAACGTGCAGAAGGGCGGCGCCAGAAACGCGCCCGTCTGTTCGTGATCGCCTTGGGTGACGTGTCAGAACCAAAGGAGATTACGATATGACACACACCCGCTATGCCTTCATCAAGGCGCAATGGCATGCTGATATTGTTGACCGGGCGCTGGAAGGGTTTTTGCAGCTGATCCCGGAAGCGCAAGTCGATGTCTTCGACGTGCCCGGCGCCTTTGAAATGCCGCTGCTGGCGCAGGAGCTTGCCAAGACCGGAAAATACGCCGCCGTGGCTTGCGCCGCATTGGTGGTGGATGGCGGCATCTACCGGCATGACTTTGTCGCCCAGGCAGTTGTCGACGGGCTGATGCGTGCAGGCATGGAAACCGGAGTGCCGGTGCTGTCGGTCTCGCTGACCCCGCATCAATTTCAGGAAACCGATCACCACGTCGCCATCTACCGCCAGCACTTCATTCAAAAAGGCAAAGAAGCCGCCTGCGCCGCGCTGATGATCACCAAAACTCGAGAAGCGGCGCTGGCCGCCTAACCCAAATAGGCCTTCAAGGCAGGCGGCGGGTTGTCCAGCAGCTCCGCCGTCTGTTGCGGCGGATGCGCCGTGCCATCCGTCACCAGGACCACCTGATCTGCAATCCGGCGCGCATCATCCGGATCGTGGCTGACCATCAGCACCGTGGCACCGCTTTCGCGGGCCAGCTCCGCGACCAGATCCAGCATCTCTGCCTTCAACGCCGGGCCAAGCGCGGCAAAGGGTTCATCCAGCAGCAGAATGCCCCGCCCCTGCACCAGAACCCGCGCCAGTGCCACCCGGCTTTGCTGCCCCCCGGACAGCGCCGCAGGCTTGCGTGTACCCATGCCGCCAAGGCCGACCCGCTCCAGCGCTGCATCGACCCGGCTCCACTCCGCCCGGCTCAGCCGAAGGTTGGCATGCAGCCCCAAGCCGACGTTTTGCGCCACGGCCAGATGCGGAAACAGGTTGCCGTCCTGAAACAGCATCGCCACCGGCCGCTTGCCCGGCGGCCGGTTGGTCATGTCCGCGCCCTTCCACAAGATACACCCGCGGGTGACAGGCAGGAAACCGGCCACAGCCTCCACCAGCGTGGATTTCCCAGCACCGGAGGGGCCGATCACCGCCACGCAAGCACCGGGCGCGATCTCCAGATCCGCCTCGACCGCATAGTCGCCGTTCATGATCCGGCAGTTCTCAAGCCTCAGCATGCCAGCGTCCTCCGCGGTCCAAAATCCAGAATGCGCCCATCGACAGCATCAGCAACAGAAGCGCCGCACCCGCCGCTGCCTCCATCCGGTACGCCCCCATCAGCCGGTAGATCTGCAAGGGCAGCGTTGCAAAATCCGGATCAGCAAACAGCGCCACCACCCCCAGATCTCCCATCGACAAGGCCGCGGCCAGCCCGGCGGCAAACCCTGTCTGCGCCCGCATCCGGGGCAAGTAAACCCTACGGACAAAAGCCCAGTCCCGCATGTCCAGCGACAGCGACAGCCGGCCATAGCGCGCCAGCACCTCGCTGGCGCGGGGTACCAGGATCCGCATGGCAAACGGCAGCGCCATCACCGCATTGACCAGCGCCGTCACCGGCACAGCCAAGACAAAGGGATCGGCAACGGGGTAGATCAGGATGAACAGCCCGGTGCCGATCACCAGAGGCGAGGCCGCAAGGCCCAGAATGCCCGACAGTTCAGTCATGCCGTTGCGCCCGGCGGCCACCGCGGCGGCCATCGGCAGGGCCAGCCCCAGCAGGATCAATGTGCTGACCGCAGCAACCAGTATGGAGTTTCCAGCGGCCTGCCAGATACTGCTTTTCAAATCTGCCAGCCCCGGCAGTCCCGCCAGCACGATTGTGGCTAACGGCAGCAGCAGGAACGCCGCAGACAGGATAATCCAGAAAACATCCAAGCCGCGCGCCAGCGCACCCTGCCCGTCCCAGCGCCGCGCCGCACGGTCAAGACCAGCGCCAAAGCCCTCTCCTGCCGACGCCCGCAGCGCCACCAGCGCAGCGGCGCCGGTCAGCAGCAACTGCATGCCCGACAGCAGCGCCGCGCGGCCCAGATCGAAATCAAAGCGGAACGCCTGATAGATGGCGAGTTCAATGGTTGTGGCTCTGGGCCCGCCGCCCAATGTCAGCGCCACCGCAAAGCTGGAGAGGCAGATGGCGAAGACAACCGCCAGTGCGCCGGGCACCACTCGCCGCAGCATCGGCCCTTCCAGCAGCCGCCACATCGCCAGCGCCCCGGCATCCAGCTGCGCCGCAAGGCGGAAGCGCTCGGCAGGAATCTCCTGCCAGCCCTGCAGGATCAGCCGGGTCGCCAGCGGCAGATTGAAAAAGACATGCGCCAGCACCACGCCGTGCAACCCGTAGATCTGCACCGGTTCCATCCCGAATTGGCCAAGAAGGCTGCTCAGCCAGCCAGCCCGGCCAAAGACCGCGAGGAGCCCAAGAATGGCAACAATAACTGGCAGAATGAACGGTGCGCCCAGCAGGGCAATCAGAAACCCCCGCCCCGGAAACCGCCGCCGCGCCAAAGCGCGGGCAACGGGAATGGCGAGGCCGACACTCAGCAGCGCCGACAGGCTCGCCTGTGTCAGCGTAAAGCGGACCGCGGCCCAGTCGCTGGCTGCGAATCCGCTTCCGGCCTCAGCCCTTAGGGCAACTGCCCCAAGGGTTCCGAGGATCAGCGCAGCCACCAAAAGGGCCGCACAGATCCCTAGAAAGGCGCTTACTGGCTGAGCGCGTCCAGCCATTCGCCCAGCGCCACATCGCGCACCTCCGCGGCTTCGGTTTCGCTCAGCAGCAGCGATTTCTCCGGCGCGATCAATGTGTCAAACCCTTCCGGCAGTCCGCCCTCCGGCGTTACCGCCGGGTACATCCAGTTGGTGGTCGGGATGATCGACTGGAAGGCATCAGACACCATGAAGGCCAGGAACTGGTCGGCCAGCTCCGGCTGGTCGGTGTTTGCTAGCTTGCCGGCAACTTCCACCTGCATGTAATGACCTTCGCCAAAGGCGGCAGCAGCCTTGGAGCCGTCTTCCTCAGCAATCAGGTGGTACGCGGGCGAGGTGGTGTAGGAGAGCACCATGTCGGCCTCGCCCTCCAGGAACATTCCATAAGCCTCGGACCAGCCCTTGGTCACGGTGACCACGTTGTCAGAGAGGCCCTTCCAGATCTCCGGCGCCTCGTCGCCATAGGCGGCCTTCACCCACAACAGCAGGCCCAAACCGGGAGTCGAGGAGCGCGGGTCCTGGATCACGATTTTCTTGTCGCTGGCAGCCAGCGCCTTGAAATCCGCAGGTGCCGTTGCATCGGCGTTGTGAACAAAGGCAAAATAGCCCCAGTCATAAGGCACAAAGGTCGCGTCGTTCCATTCGACCGGCAGCGCAAAATCGGCGCTGACCGAATGCTCCGCAAACAGGCCGGTTTCCTTGGCCGCCGCAGTCAGGTTGGTATCGAGGCCCAGTACCACGTCCGCGTCAGAGCGCTCGCCCTCCAGCTTGACCCGCGCCAGCAGCGCCGCGCCGTCGCCCGTGCCGACCAGTTTCAGGTCGCAGCCGCAGGCCTCTTCAAACGCCTTTTCCACCGCCGGGCCCGGACCCCAGTCGGAGACAAAGCTGTCATAGGTGTAAACGACCAGTTCAGGCGTTTCGGCAAAAGCTGCCGATGCGCCGAGCAGTCCCGCTGCAAAAACAAGATGTTTCATGGCATCCTCCTTTGCGGCTTCGGGCAAGGGTGGAGGCTGTCCAGTACCTTCCCTCCGCCGGTGTGAGCCGGTTCAGGTTCAACGGGTGTCATCTCAGCGCTGCCGCGCACCCCGAGGTGGCGCGCACCCTAGGCCCCTCGAGCGGCAATGACAAGCCAAAGTCAGGCCAGGACCTACCGCTTGCCCAAACCGGACCGCTGGCAACCCGGATCCCCTGTTCATCTGGCTGAAAATATCCCGGGGGAGCCGCCGCAGGCGGCGGGGGTAGCGCCCCTAATACCCGCGCTGCAACACAGGAATCCCCTTGAGAGAGCCGCCCCCGCCCGCTAAGCACGCCGCAAAGGAGACAGCGCCTCATGTCGATCAACAGCTTCGGACACCTCTTCCGCGTCACCACCTGGGGCGAGAGCCACGGGCCCGCGCTAGGCGCCACCGTCGACGGCTGCCCGCCGAACGTGCCGCTGGAGCCGGAGATGCTGCAGCAGTGGCTCGACAAGCGCCGCCCCGGCCAGAACAAGAACACCACCCAGCGCAACGAGCCGGACGCGGTGAAAATCCTGTCAGGCGTGTTCGACGGCAAATCCACCGGCACCCCGATACAGCTGATGATCGAAAACACCGACCAGCGCTCCAAGGATTATGGCGAGATCTCCCAGACCTTCCGCCCCGGTCACGCCGACATCACCTACTTCCAGAAATACGGCAATCGCGACTACCGCGGCGGCGGCCGCTCCTCGGCGCGCGAGACCGCGGCGCGGGTGGCTGCGGGCGGTGTTGCACGTGAAGCAATCAAGGCGCTGGCGCCGGGGCTGGAGATCAAGGGCTACATGACCCGGATGGGCGAGTTGGAGATCGACCGTAGCCGGTTCGACTGGGACGCGATAGAGCAGAATGACTTCTGGATCCCTGACGCAGGCGCAGTGCAGGAATGGGAAGATTATTTGCAGGGCCTGCGCAAGGCGCACGATTCGGTTGGCGCTGTTGTCGAAGTTGTGGCCCGCTATGTCCCCGCAGGCATCGGCGCGCCGGTTTACGGCAAGCTGGACACTGATCTGGCCGCTGCGATGATGTCGATCAACGCAGTGAAGGGCGTGGAGATCGGCGAGGGCATGAATGCAGCAAAGCTGAAAGGCTCGGAAAACGCCGATGAGATCTTCATGGGTGAAAAAGGCCCGGAGTATTCCTCCAACCACGCCGGCGGAATTCTGGGCGGGATCTCCACCGGGCAGGATGTGGTGGTACGCTTTGCGGTGAAGCCGACCTCCTCGATTCTCACCCCGCGCCAGTCGATCCGCAAGGATGGCTCATCCGTGGAAGTCATCACAAAGGGCCGCCACGACCCCTGCGTCGGCATCCGCGCGGTGCCGGTGGCCGAGGCGATGATGGCCTGTGTGATTCTGGACCACCTGCTGCTGCACCGCGGTCAGATCGGCGAGAATCAGGGCCGGATCGGCTGAACTTAAGGCTCTAATAAAGTGTATCGCCCGAAAAGGTCCGGGCGCGACGTCCTTCAGGCAGCTTTTCTAGCTGTGATCACCCGCACATAGCCTGTGATCGCCCAGCGCCGTCAGCACTTGGCAGCAGCCGCCATTGCCGTCGTCGCACAGATGGCTGATCCGCTCCAGCTCGGTTGCCAGCTGTTCCAGCTTGCGGATCCGGTCGCGGACATTGGCCAACTGACTGCGGGCAATTTTGTCGGCTGCGGCACAGTCATCGCCCAGGTGTCCGTCGAGACCCATCAGCGATTTGATATCCTCCAGTGAAAATCCAAGGTCGCGGGCGTGTTTGATGAAGCCCAGCGTATCCATGCCGCCCTGCCCGTACCGGCGCTGGTTACCGGCATTGCGGCCCGGCGCGGGCAGCAGGCCGATCTCCTCGTAATAGCGGATGGTGGGAACCTTCACCCCAGTCGCCTTGGAAAGCTGGCCGATGGAAAACATTTATAAAACCTCTTGATGCTCTAGTGACTAGAGGTCCTACTTTGATCCCGAATCGGAAATGAGGACAAGAGAAATGGCAGGCTGCTGCAATCACAACGCCCGGTTCGACGGGGTCTCGGCAGATTATAAACGCAGGCTTTGGCTGGTGATCGTCATCAACGCCGGCATGTTCGCGGTGGAGATGGGCGCGGGGCAGCTGTCCGGTAGCCAGGCCCTGAAGGCGGACGCTTTGGACTTTCTGGGTGATGCGCTGACTTATGGCATTTCGCTGGCTGTGATCGGCGCCACCCTGCGCACCCGCGCGCTGGCAGCACTTGGCAAGGGCATCAGCCTGCTGCTGATGGGGCTCTGGGTGTTTGGTTCTACTGTCTATCAGGTGTTCTACGTCGGCGTGCCGCAGGCGCAGATCATGGGTGTGATCGGCTTCATGGCGCTGGCCGCCAATCTGATCTCGGTGCTGCTGCTGGCCCGCTACAAGGACGGCGACGCGAATGTGCGCTCGGTCTGGCTGTGTTCACGCAATGACGCCATCGGCAATGTGGCGGTGATGATTGCAGCACTGGGGGTCTGGGGCACTGCCACCGGCTGGCCGGATCTGATCGTGGCCGGCATCATGGGGGGGCTGTTCCTGAGCTCTGCCTTCCAGATCCTGGTGCAGGCGGTGCGGGAATGGCGCGAGGAAGAGGCGCACGCGGAAGCCCACCTACACTAAGAGCCCGTGCCGCAAGCGGACAAACCCTGCCTTGTGTTACTTAGTCAAACAGCCCTGCGTATGCCTCACGCAGGGCTTTCTTCTGCACCTTGCCCATGGTGTTGCGCGGCAGGGCGTCCAACAGGATGATCTCCTTGGGCTGCTTGAACTTGGCCAATTGCCCCGACAGAGCCGCCTTGACGGCCTCAGCGCTGGTGCCTGCGCCCTCCAGCACCACGACGGCCACCACGGCCTCGCCGAAATCCGGATGCGGCACACCAATTACCGCGCTTTCCAACACGCCGGGCAAATCGTCGATCAGGCTCTCCACCTCCTTGGGGTAGACGTTGAAGCCACCGGTGATGATCAGATCCTTCTCGCGCCCGACGATCGTGACATAGCCATCGGCGCCGATCTTTGCCATGTCGCCTGTGATGAACCAGCCGTCCGGCTGCAGTTCCTCCGCCGTCTTCTCCGGCATCTGCCAATAGCCCTGGAACACGTTCGGCCCGCGCACCTCCAGCGCGCCAATCTCTCCTGCGGGCACCTCAGCGCTGTCCTTCATCACCCGCGCCTCAACCCCCGGCAGCGGGAAGCCGACGGTGCCAGCCCGGCGCTCTCCGTCATAGGGATTCGACGTGCTCATATTGGTTTCGGTCATCCCGTACCGTTCCAGGATGCGGTGGCCGGTTCGACCCTCCCACTGCTCGTGGGTATCCACCAGCAGGGGCGCTGAGCCGGAAATGAACAGCCGCATGTTTGCGGCGCGGTCCCGGGTCAGCCGCTCATCCGCCAGCAGACGGGTGTAAAAGGTCGGCACCCCCATCATCGCGGTGGCGGTGGGCATCGTCTCCAGGATGGCATCGGCATCGAACCCCGGCAGGAACACCGTCTGGGCACCGGCAAACAGCGCCACATTGGTCGCCACAAACAGCCCGTGGGTGTGGAAGATCGGCAGCGCATGGATCAGCACGTCATCCTTGGTGAACCGCCAGTAGTCCCTCAGGGTCAGCGAGTTGGAGGCCAAGTTGTCATGGCTCAGCATCGCGCCTTTGGAGCGGCCGGTGGTGCCGGAGGTATAAAGGATCGCCGCCAGATCATCAGCCTGCCGTGAAACGGGCTCAAACCCGGGCTGCCCGTCCGCCAGATCGCGCAAGGTGCCCTGCCCCGCGGCATCCAGTGTCAGCACCTCGGCCTCGCCGGAGATCGCGCTGATCTCCTCCAAACGCGCAGGATCGCAGACCACGGCCCGGGGCGTTGCGTCGCCAACGAAATAGGCGACCTCCGACCCGGTATAGGCTGTGTTCAGCGGCAGAAAGACACCGCCGGCCATGACCGTGCCCAGATACAGTTCAATCGCCTGAATCGTTTTCTGCACCTGCACCGCGACCCGGTCGCCGGGCTGCACGCCCAAGGCCGCCAACGCCGCCGCCATCCGCTCGGCACCGGCAAACAGCGCACCGGAGGTAACCGTGCCACCGTTCGGGAGCCGGGCGAAGACAGCCTCCTCGCGCTCCAGGGACGACTCGCGCAATTGGCGGATCAGGTGGTTGGCATCATACATCGGCAGCTCCTTCATCTGGCGGCGCCATTTGCGCGCCTTGATCCCCCGAAATCAAGCCATTGATCTTTGCGGCGCACGGGCGCAGGTTCACGCCATGGCAAAATCCTTAACATCGCATCGACCGATGCTAGCGATTCTCCTGAAGGTGACAGCAATTGCCCTGTTCACCGCCCTGTCAGGGATCATCAAGGCGACATCCGAACATGTGCCTGCAGGCGAGGCGGTGTTCTTCCGCTCTTTCTTTGCGATTCCTGTGATTGTGGCCTGGCTATCCATGCGCGGAGAGCTGCGACACGGGCTGATCACCAAAAAGCCGATGTTTCACGTGTGGCGCGGCCTTGTTGGAACGTCAGCCATGGCTATGACCTTCATGGGGCTGGCACTGCTGCCGCTGCCCGAGGTCACCGCCATCGGATATGCCACGCCAATCTTCACCCTGATCCTGGCGGCGCTGTTTCTGGGGGAAACCATCCGGCTGGTGCGGATTTCCGCAGTAGCGATCGGTTTGCTGGGCGTTATGATCATGATCTGGCCTCGGCTTGGCGGAGATATGAGCGACGGCGCCATGCTGGGTGTGCTGCTGGTGGTCGGGGCGACAGTGGCACGAGGATTTGTACAAATCCATATCCGCCGCATGGTGCAATCGGAACACACCGCAGCGATCGTGTTCTATTTTTCGCTCACGGCCTCCGGTCTGGCGCTGCTGACCGCGCCCTTCGGCTGGGTAGTGCCAGACACGCAAACCACCGCGCTGCTGGTCAGCGCCGGGCTGGTCGGCGGGATTGCACAGATCTTGGTCACCTCCTCCTACCGCTTCGCCCCGGCCTCGATGCTGGCGCCCTACGATTACGCCTCTATGATCTTTGCCATCGTCATCGGCTACATCTGGTTCGAGGAATGGCCGACACTGGTGATGCTGGCAGGTGCCGGGCTGGTCATTGCCGGTAATGTGCTGGTGATCTGGCGCGAACACCGGCTGGGCCTGCAGCGCGGCAAGGCCAAGCCGATGATCGACCCCAAGGGCGGATAACAGGCTCTAACTTGACCAGAAGCCTACAATCATTGCGCCCAACGCCACCACGTGGATCAGCATGATCGCACGGTCATTCCACAGCACACCGACCAGGAACCAGCCCGTGAGGCCCGCCAGGAACAGATAGATGTTCCAAGGGTGCAAACCCCAGGCAGTGGCAGAATATCCTAGGATCTGCACGATGGACGCGGCCCATTTCAGAACAAACGCCGGGTTGACTGTGACCTGTCTTGGCAGGGCCTGTACGTCAGATTGCACGGGTCAGCCCCCCGTCAACGCGAATGTTCTGCCCAGTCGTATAGGCCGCATCATCCGAGGCCAGATAAGCAATCAGCGCAGAGATTTCGCGCGCGGTGCCATAACGGCCCATCGGGATGCGTGCCTTGCGGTCTTCGGTCTCCGGCAGACTGTCAATGAAGCCCGGCAGCACGTTGTTCATCCGCACGCCCTGGGCGGCGAATTTGTCGGCAAACAGTTTGGTGAAACTGGCAAGCCCGGCCCGGAACACGCCAGATGTGGGGAACAGCGGATCGGGCTCAAACACCGCAAACGTCGAGATGTTGATGATCGAGCCTTTGCCCTGCGCCGCCATGATCGGGGCCACCAGCCGGGCGGGCCGGATCACGTTCATCAGGTAGAATTCCATTCCCAGATGCCAATCGTCATCGCTGATTTCCATGATGTCCCCCTTGGGGCCGTGGCCCGCGGAATTGACTAGAACGTCAATCCGTCCCCAACGGTCCATAACCTTATCGACCAGCGCCTGCAGGTCGTTTTGTTCCAAGTTAGAGCTTGTATGGCCCACGCCGCCCAGCTCTTGCGCCAGGGCCTCGCCCTTACCGGAAGAGGAGAGGATAGCGACCTCATATCCTTGTGCGTGAAGATGGCGGGCAGCGTCGGCGCCCATGCCGCTGCCTGCGGCGGTGAAGAGTGCTACTTTGGTCATTTCCATACTCCTTTGCTTGTTCCCAAGATGGTCGTTGAAGGCGCGCTTGACCAATCATGTCTCATCGCGCGAGACTGCAGAAAAACTACTGTCTTGGATCTGATGCGCTTGCCCAATCTCAATGCCCTGCGGATGTTTGACGCTGCCGCCCGCCATCTGAACTTCGGCCGCGCGGCAGAAGAGCTGCACCTGACCCAAGGCGCGGTGGCGCAGCAAGTGCGGCGACTGGAGGCGGATCTGGGGCACAAACTGTTCCACCGCCACGCCCGCGGGCTGACGCTGACCGACACCGGGCGCAGCTACCACGCGCCGGTGCAGCAGGCCCTGGCACTGATCGGGGATGCAACAGACAAGCTGGCCCCGGCGGTGCAGCGGGTGACGCTGTCGGTGCCACCCTCCTTTGCCTCAAAATGGCTGGTACCGCGGCTGCCGGAGTTCGAGGCCGCGCATCCGGACATCGACCTTCGGGTGGTGGCAGAGGAGAGCCTGACAAATTTCAAACGGGACGGCATCGACATTGCCATCCGCCAAGGCAGCAAACCGCAGGACAGCAGGCTGAATTCTGCCCTGCTGTCGCTAGTGGACCTGGTGGCAGTGGCACGGCCGGACTCGGCTTTGGCACAGGAAGAGTCGCTGGAACTGGCGGACCTGGCCCAGCACACGCTGATCCAGGACGGGCACCGCCACTGGGACCTTCTGCTGCGCCAGGAGAGCCTCACAGCCACCGGCAGGGTCCTGCAATTCAACCAGACAGCGCTGGCGATGGATGCGGCGGTGAACGGCCAGGGCATCGCATTGGTGCCCCGGATCTTTCTGGGCAGCCAGCCCTTGGTGGTGCTGTGGCAAGCGCCCCGGCTGGAGGACCAGGGCTTCCATGTGCTGTGGCCCAGCGCAAAAAGCCGGGCCAAGGCAGTGGTGGACTGGCTGCTACGCCAATAAGGATCAGGCCGAGGCCGCCTCAGCCTCTTCCGGCGCGCTGAGCGAGATCACCGCAACAACGGCGGCCCCGTTCAGCCAATAGAAGGCGGCGTCCAGACCGGCAAAACCAAAGAGGAACGGTGCGGCCAGAAAGGTCAGGCCAACAATCAGGTCGACGGTCAGATGCAGCCTGTACGGCAGCACCCGGATCAGGCCCAGGTGGTGGTCGGTCAGCACTGTGAGCACAAGAGCGGCGATACCGGTCGCCACAGACAGCCACAGCGCCAACGGGTTGCTGTCACCAAGGCCGAGCAGAAACGGCAGCCCCATCAGGGCGATTGCCACCGGATAGTCGAGATAGGCGTGGATGGTGCGGGTCACGAAACGAAGAGGCATGGATCAGGTCCTTGTTACTGAGAGTGTCCTGGCCGCATCATTTGCGGCTCTGTCCCCAGATTGATCCGTTTATTCCGAACGGTGAATTTCAATTCATCCGAATAACCATGCAGATCGTTCAGAATCTGGAAGGAATGCCCGGTTCAGGCCGCCACGTGCTGCTGCCGGTAGGCTGCGGGCGACATGCCGACTTGCTTGCGGAACACCCGTGAAAATGCCGCCTCGGACGCATAGCCGGCAATCTCGGCAGCGTCGGCCACGTTCAATCCCTGTTCCGTCAGCCCCTGGCAGGCGATCTGCATCCGCCAACCGGTGAGGTACTGCATCGGTGTTACCTCCATCTTGGCGGCAAACTCCTGAGCGAATGCAGTGCGCGACATGCCAGCCTCGCGCGCCAGCCCTTCGACGCTCCACTCCTGCGCCGGGGACTGGTGAAAGGCGGTCAGCGCCCGGGAAATCCGCGGATCTGCAAATCCAGCCAAGGCCGAACCGCTGGGGCTCTGGTGCTCCAGATAGGCGCGGATCGCCTGGGCAAACAGCACCTCCGACAGTTTCAGCGCAATCAAATCGCCGCCAATGCGGGCGCCGTGCACCTCTGAGCCGATCATCCGCAAGGTCGCCTCGATCCAGGCGCCGGCCTCCTCGCCGTAGTTCTCGATCACGATGTAGGGTGGCAGCCGGTCAATCAGCATATGCCCGGCACCGCGCCGCCCGGGCACACCCGCAAAAGAGAAATGGCCACAGATCAGCTGGGTATCGCGGCCTTCTTCTTCACCGCCATAAACCAGTACTCCGTCACCATCGTACCCGGCGTCCTCCAGCACCTGCTCCAGCGGCAAAGCCTCCAGCGGCTGCACCTCATTGCACAAGAGCATATGGGCGGCACCATGCGGGATCAGTACCAGGTCTCCCTGCTTCAGCCGCAATGTCTCATCAGTTGTCGGGACATGCACCTTTAGCTCGCCGCGCTGCACGAAGTGGAATCGCGCGACATTTTCAAACTGCGGCACCTGGACTCCAAAGGGCGGCGTAAAAGAAGTGCAGAAATAGAGCGTCCCCTTGAGGGACAGGCGGGTCAGGATATCACTAAGCAGATCAAGCATGGCAGTAGGATACGTCATTTTTCCGGCCCGTCCACAGGGCTGAACGATCTGCAATACTCTTTGGTGTTTCGCGCATTCTAATGCGAGCGTTCTTCGCCATTCTTAGCCCTACCGAAGAACCCAATTGTTGGAGAAACGCAAGATGAAGACCCTTTTCCTGTCCGCTGCCATTGCCACCAGCCTGTTAGCGCAAACCGTTCAGGCAGGCGAAAAGATGAACGACCTGGAGATTGCGCACACTGCCTATACCGCCGGTCAGCTGGACATCCGCTATGCCCATCTGGCGCTGGCTGTGTCCGAAAACACCGAGGTGCGCGCCTTTGCCGAGACCATGCTCCGCGACCATGCGGCGGTGAACACCGCTGCAGTTAATCTGATCACTAAACTGAACGTGACCCCGCAGGACAATGACCTCAGCCGGGCGCTGGTTCAGGGTGCCGCTGATAAACGGGCCGAACTGATGAGCCTGTCGGGCAAGGCCTTCGACTGCGTCTATGCACAGAATGAACTCGGTTATCACCAAGTGGTGAACAAGACCGTTGAGGAAAGCTTTATCCCCGCAGTCACGGTTGAGCCACTGAAAGAGCTGCTGAGCGAAGCACTGGTGACATTCAAGGTGCATGAAGGCCATGCTGAAATGATGGTTAAAGGCCTGCAATGCGCCTAAACCGCAGGCAGCTCTGCCTGGGCGCGGGGGCGGTGGCAGTGGCCCCCGCCCTTCCCGCCACGGGCGCCCCTGCCGCACGGGTTGATATCCACGCCTTTGCTTTTGAACCCGCCCATGTAACCATCCGGGCAGGCGAAAGTATCGAATGGATCAACCACGATTTCGCCCCTCATACCGCTACCGGCGATGAGGTGAACTGGGACACCGGCGAGCTTGAAAAGAACGACAGTGCTAGCCTTCGTTTCGACACGCCCGGGACTTACCCCTACTTCTGTGCCTACCATCCGCATATGCGCGGTATGGTCGAGGTGATCAGCTGACAAAAAACGGGCGTCCCTCCGAGGGGGACGCCCGCCTTGCATTCAAAGCCCGGCTAAAGTCAGCTGCGCACCAGCTTCTCGTAGTCCTCGGCGATTTCGCGGGTCAGCGCGCCGACCTCGAACTTGTAGGGGCCGATCTCGCCCACCGGGGTCACCTCAGCGGCGGTGCCGGTCAGCCAGCACTGCTCGAACCCTTCCATCTCTTCCGGCTTGATGCGGCGCTCTTGCACGGTGATGCCCTTGTCTTTCAGCATCTGGATCACGGTCTGGCGGGTGATGCCATTGAGGAAGCAATCCGCGAGCGGGGTGTGTACTTCGCCATCTTTCACGAAAAAGATGTTGGCACCGGTCGCCTCAGCCACATAGCCGCGCCAGTCCATGAACAGTGCGTCCGAGCAGCCCTGCGCGGTCGCCTTATGCTTGGAGATGGTGCAGATCATGTAGAGGCCGGCCGCCTTGGCGTGGACCGGAATGGTTTCCGGGCTCGGGCGTTTCCATTCGGCAATGGCCAGTTTGGCCCCCTGCATCTTGGCGTCGCCGTAATAGGCGCCCCAGCCCCAGACCGCGATCGCCATGCGCACCGGGTTGGCGGCAGAGGCCACGCCCATATCATCGCCCGAACCGCGCCAGACCAGCGCTCGCACATAGGCGTCCTGCAGGCCGGAAGCCTTTAGCGCTTCATCCTTGGCCGCCTCGATCTGATCAACGGTATAGGGCATCGGCATATCCAGCGCCTCGGCACTGGCGATCAGGCGCTCGGAATGCTCGCGGCTCTTGAAGATCTTGCCGTTATAGGCGCGCTCACCCTCAAACACCGAGGAGGCATAATGCATCGCATGGGTCAGGATATGCACCTTGGCATCCCGCCAATCGACCAGCCCTCCATCCATCCAGATCACACCGTCGCGGTCGTCATAACCTGCCATGCCGCACCCTCCTAAACTCTGCGGGATTTCCATTTATTGCGCACATTACGACCGGAGCGGACATAATCTTGCGTCAAAGCTGAGATTCGATACATCTTCACCCTTGGAATGTCAACAACACTGACATAAACTGCACGGTAATACAGACAAGGGGGCACCGAATGCCTGAAGGCCGGACAGGGCAGGGATACGGCGGCGAAAGCCTGCTGTTTCTGACGGATGAGCAGCTGCGCCAAGGGATTGAGGCAATGTTTTTTGCCTACCGCGGCTTTACGGCCGATCCCGACCGGATCCTGGCAGAATTGTCCTATGGCCGGGCGCATCACAGGGCGATCCACTTTATCAACCGCTCACCCGGAACGACGGTGAACAACCTTCTCAGTATTCTGGGCGTGACCAAACAGTCGCTGAACCGGGTGCTGCGCACATTGATCGGCGACGGTTTGGTGATCAGCAAGGTGGGTGAGCTGGATAAGCGCGAGCGGCATCTGTACCTGACCGATCAGGGCGCGGCGCTGGAAGCCACGCTGTCAGACGCACAGCGCGCCCGGATGCGCGCCGCCTACAAAGATGCCGGCCCCGAGGCGGTGCAAGGCTTCAAGAAGGTGCTTGAGGCAATGATGGATGCGGATATGCGCCGTGCCTATGCCAAGCTTCGGGATTGAGCCACATGAGCATGAATGACGCCCATCTGCTGATCGTCGATGACGACGAACGCATCCGCGGGCTTTTGAAGAAATTCCTGATGCGCTCGGGTTTTCTAGTCACTGCTGCGCGCGATGCCGCCCATGCCCGGCGGGTGCTGGCGGGCTTGGATTTCGACCTGATTATCATGGATGTGATGATGCCGGGCGAGGACGGTATCTCGCTGACCACCGCCTTACGCGACACCATGGCCACCCCGATCCTGCTGCTGACGGCCAAAGGTGAGACCGAGGACCGGATTGCCGGACTGGAAGCAGGGGCAGACGATTACCTGCCGAAACCGTTTGAGCCCAAGGAGTTGCTGCTGCGCGTCAATGCGATCCTGCGGCGGATGCCGGACACCGTCGCACAGGAAAGCGCCCCCAAAGTGCTGCATCTGGGTGCCATCCGGTACGACATTGAACGCGGCGAGATGTGGCAGGGCGACGATCTGATCCGCCTCACCGGCACCGAAAGCCAGCTGATGAAAATCTTCTCGGCCCAGCCCGGCGAGCCGGTCTCCCGCACCAAGCTGGTCGAGGATCTGGGCCGCGACCGCGGCCAGGCGCAGGAACGCGCGGTGGACGTGCAGATCACCCGTCTGCGCCGCAAGATCGAGCCGAACCCGAAACAGCCGCAATACCTGCAGACGGTACGCGGCGCGGGCTATATGCTGGCACCCGACTAAAGCGTACCGCGCCTCTTCCTCTTGCCAGAAATATCCCGGGGTCCGGGGCAGAGCCCCGGGATTCCCCTTGCCGCGCAGCACCGCTGCCCCCTAGGGTCGCGCCAAACCCGGCCGCAGGAGGACACGCGCCATGACAACCGCCCTGATCACCCACGCGGATTGCCTGAACCACGTGACACCGGACGGGCATCCGGAACAGGTGGCGCGGCTGGAACATATCCTGCAGGCGCTGGAACCGCTTGACCTGAAACGCGTCACAGCACCGATGGCCGCCGAAGACGATATTCTGCGTATCCACCCTGCCGGATACCTGTCGAACCTTCGCAAAGCCTCGCCTGCTGAAGGCTGGGCACAGATTGACGGCGACACATTCATGTCTCCTGGCTCACTGGATGCCGCCTTCCGCGCGGCTGGTGCCGTGGTGCGCGGCGTGGATATGGTGCTGGGCGGCGAGGTGCAGAACGCCTTTGCCGCGGTGCGCCCGCCAGGACATCATGCCGAAACCGATACCGCGATGGGATTCTGCCTGTTCGGCAATGCAGCACTGGCGGCCAAACATGCGCTGGATCATCACGGCCTCAGCCGCGTTGCGGTGGTGGATTTCGACGTGCATCACGGCAATGGCACCCAGGATCTGCTGTGGGACGAGGCGCGCGCGCTGGTGATCACCAGCCAGCAGATGCCGCTCTGGCCCGGCTCCGGCCGCCCGGATGAAGACGGCGCCCATGGCAATATCCTCAACATGCCACTGGCACCGGGTTCGGGCCGGGCGGAAATGCAGGCAGCCTATGAAACCCAGGCCTTCCCCCGCCTGCGCGCCTTCAAACCGGAGCTGATCATCATCTCGGCCGGCTTTGACGCCCATCAGGACGACCCGCTGGCCAGCCTGAACTGGGCAACCGCGGATTTCGCCTGGATCACCGCCGAACTCTGCAACCTCGCAAGCGAACTCTGCGGCGCCCGTATCGTCTCGACTTTGGAGGGCGGATATGATCTGAACGCGCTGGCCGCGGCAACGCGCGCACATGTGGAAGAATTGATAAAGGCACCGGCATGACTGAGACCCCCGTAGACCAGATGAGCTTTGAACAGGCGATGCGTGAGCTGGAAGGCGTGGTGGACCAGCTGGAGCGCGGCGACGTGGCGCTGGATGCCTCAATCGCGCTGTATGAACGCGGCGCGACGCTGAAAAAACGCTGCGAGGATGAACTGAAGCGCGCCGAGGAAAAGGTCGCCGCCATCACACTTGACGCAAACGGCACCCCTAAGGGCACCCAGCCGCTGGACGCCGGCTGAGCCATGACCGCCGCTGCAGACGCAAGAACGCGCCCCTTTACGGCAGTGCTGAAAGACGCACAGTCCCGCATCACCGCGCATATGGAGATGCGGCTGGCAGGCAGTGATGAGCTGCACACCGCCATGCGCTACGCCATCACCGGCGGCAAGATGCTGCGCGGTTTTCTGGTGCTGGAAAGCGCCCGCCTGCACGGGGTCCCGGCGGAGGCCGCCATCGAGGCCGCACTGGCCATCGAATGCATCCACGCCTACTCCTTGGTGCATGACGACCTGCCCTGCATGGACGACGACGATCTGCGCCGCGGCCAGCCCACCGTGCACAGGAAATGGGACGAAGCAATGGCGGTGCTGGCGGGCGACAGCTTGCAGGCCTTCGCCTTTGAACTGCTGGCAGATCCCAAGATTGGCCCGCATGCGCTGACCCTGATCCGCGGTCTGGCGCAGTCCTCCGGCAAGGACGGCATGGTCTCGGGTCAGATGCTGGATATCGCCGCGGAAACCACCGCTGATCCGCTGACGCTTGAACAGATCACCCGCCTGCAAAGCCGCAAGACCGGCTGTCTGATCGAATGGTCCGCCACCGCCGGCGCGGTGCTGGCTGGTGCCGACCCGGCTCCGCTACGGCAATACGCATCCGCCCTTGGCCTTGCATTTCAGATCGCCGACGACATCTTGGACGTGGAAGGTGATGTTGCCAAGGTGGGCAAGGCCGTGCGCAAGGACGCTGACGCCGGCAAAGCGACCTTTGTCTCGCTTCTGGGGCTGGCAGAGGCCAAAACCCGTGCCGGCGTCCTGTGTGAAGAGGCCTGCGATGCGCTTTCACCCTACGGTGAAGACGCGGCAACCTTGAAGGACGCCGCGCGTTTCGTTATTGCGCGCGACAGCTAACCCCGCACGCCACGCCCCGTGCCTTCCCGGCCAGGCGCAGCCCAAGGAGACACCATGTCCGACCGGCCCAATACCCCGCTTCTGGACCAGATCACGCGCCCGGCGGATCTGAAGGGGCTGACGGATACCCAACTGGTGCAGGTGGCGCAGGAGCTGCGGCAGGAAACCATCGCCGCGGTCTCCGTCACCGGAGGCCATCTTGGTGCGGGGCTTGGCGTGGTGGAGCTGACCACCGCGCTGCACGCGGTATTCGACACCCCGCGGGACAAGGTGATCTGGGACGTCTCCCACCAGTGTTATCCGCACAAGATCCTGACCGGGCGCCGCGACCGTATCCGCACCCTGAGGATGAAGGACGGCCTCAGCGGCTTCACCAAACGCTCCGAGTCGCCTTATGACCCGTTCGGCGCCGCCCACAGCTCCACCTCGATCAGCGCCGCGCTTGGCTTTGCCGTGGCCCGCGACCTCGGCGGTGTGATCCCCGAAGGCAACGGCGATGCCATCGCGGTGATCGGCGACGGATCAATGTCGGCCGGCATGGCGTTTGAGGCGATGAACAACGCAGGCCACCTGGGCAAGCGGCTGTTCGTGATCCTGAACGACAATGAAATGTCGATCGCCCCGCCGGTGGGCGCACTGTCCTCCTACCTCTCGCGCCTCTACGCCGGGGAACCTTTCCAGGAGCTGAAAGCCGCGGCCAAAGGCGCCGTCTCCCTACTGCCTGAACCCTTCCGCGAAGGCGCCAAACGCGCCAAGGACATGCTCAAGGGCATGGCGGTGGGCGGCACCCTGTTCGAAGCACTCGGCTTCTCCTATCTCGGCCCCATCGACGGCCACGACATGGACCAGCTGCTGCCGGTCCTGCGCACGGTCAAGGCGCGCGCCACCGGCCCAATCCTGATCCATGTGCTGACCAAGAAGGGCAAGGGCTACGGCCCCGCCGAGCGCGCCCGCGACAAGGGCCACGCCACCGCCAAGTTCGACATGGTGACCGGCGAGCAGAAGAAGGCGCCCTCCAACGCGCCCTCCTATACCTCGGTTTTCGGCAATGAGCTGGTGAAGCTCGCCGCCAAGGACGACAAGATCTGCGCCGTTACCGCGGCGATGCCAGACGGCACCGGCCTCAACCTGATGGCCGAACGCTACCCCTCGCGCTGCTTCGACGTCGGCATTGCCGAGCAGCACGGCGTGACCTTTGCGGCCGCGCTGGCAGCGGGCGGCATGAAACCCTTCTGCGCGATGTATTCCACCTTCCTGCAGCGCGGCTATGACCAGGTGGTGCATGACGTGGCCATCCAGCGGCTGCCGGTGCGCTTTGCCATCGATCGCGCAGGCCTGGTCGGCGCCGATGGTGCCACCCATGCCGGCAGTTTCGACATTGGCTATATGGCCAACCTGCCCGGCATAGTGGTCATGGCCGCCGCGGATGAGGCTGAACTGGTCCATATGGTCGCCACCGCCGCCGCTCATGACGATGGCCCCATCGCCTTCCGCTACCCGCGCGGCGAAGGTGAGGGCGTCGAGATGCCGGAAACCCCGGAAGTGCTGGAAATCGGCAAGGGCCGGATGATCCAGGACGGCAAACGCGTGGCGCTGCTGTCCTTCGGCACCCGCCTGGGCGAGGTAAAAAAGGCCGCCGAGGCGCTTGCTGCCAAGGGCATCACGCCCACCATCGCCGACGCCCGCTTTGCCAAACCGCTGGACCGGGACCTGATCCTGCAGCTGGCCGCGGACCACGAGGCGCTGATCACCATCGAAGAAGGCGCAGTGGGCGGTTTCGGCTCCCACGTCGCGCAGCTGCTTGCAGAAGCAGGCGTTTTCGACAGCGGCCTCAAGTTCCGCTCAATGGTGCTGCCCGATACTTTCATCGACCAGGCCAGCCCGGTGGACATGTATGAGGTCGCGGCGATGAACGCGCCGCAGATCGAAGCCAAGGTGCTGGAAGTGCTGGGCGTCGCAACGATAGGCGAGAAGCGGGCTTAATCGCGGAACAACAGGCCCGCGCCTGCCAGTTGTGTGCTGCGTGTTAAGGAAAACCAGTCACCTCACAGGCATATCTGTAAGCTCCAGATAGCTTTCTTTCATTCAGCTTGCGCACCAGTGCAGCGACCTCGTCGTCCCCGAGCAGGTGAACAGGCAGCTTGTAAGGGCAGACCACGGCAACGTTCAATAACATGGCCCGTTTGGCAAAAACCGCGGGGCCAAACACGATGTCCGCTTTGGCTGAAAACGATTGCTTTTCCCAAATCTGATCCAGAACCCCAGGAAACTGCTTACTAATCCGCGCATAAAGCCGCCCAAGCGTCCGGAAATTCGACAGAACAAAGACCAAATGCAGCCAGCCCATGCCTTAAACCCCCGGCGGCTCTGCCGGCGGCACAAAGCTCTCCATGTCCTCGGCTTCCAGCACCGCGCGCAACCCCTCGCGGTAGGTTGGATAGAGCAGCTCAACCCTCAGCTCCTCCCTGATGCGGCGGTTGCGGACCCGCTTGTTCTCGCCGTAAAAACTGCGCGCCATCGGCGTCATGCCGGCCTCGTCAAAGGGCACCTCGGCAGGCATAGGCAGGCCAAGCAGTTCCGCTGCATGGCCCAGCACATCCTGCGGCGGGGCCGGGTCGTCATCACAGACGTTGTAGATCGCACCCGGATTGGGCTGCGCGATGGAGGCCGCCAGCACCTGCGCGATATCCTCCACATGAATGCGTGAAAACACCTGTCCCGGCTTCACGATCCGCCGCGCCTTGCCCGCCATCAGCTTGGCAAAGGGACCGCGGCCGGGGCCGTAGATGCCGGCCAGCCGGAAAATGTGCAGCGGCAGACCCGGGATCGCCTGCCAGTGCGCTTCCGCCTTGGCCCGCCAGTCGCCGCGCTCGCTGGAAGGCGTCACGGGCGTGGCCTCATCCACCCAGGCGCCGCCGTGGTGGCCATAGACGGCGGTGGTTGAGAGATAGCCGGCCCAATCCAGTTCCCGGGCCGCGGCAAGTTGGTCACCCATTGCTGCCAGCAACGGATCGCCGTCCGCATTGGGCCCGATCGAGCTCAGTACATGTGTCACCCCATCCAGCGACACCGCCTGCCCCGGCCAGGTGATCATCTCCACTCCTTCGGCTTCCACCACCTCGCGCGAGGTGCCGATGACCCGCCATCCCTGCGCCAGGAGGCGCGGTGCAAGCGCCCGGGCGGTATACCCAAATCCAAGACAAAGCAGTGTTTTATTCATGACTCCTAGATGCGTTGGCCGGGCCGGTGGCGCAAGGGTTGATTCGAATCCTCATCCGCCTTTTCATGCCCCGCATGGAAAAGCAGAAACCGGGACTTTCGAACGCATACGCCCTGCAGACCCCTGCCGGTTCCAAACAGCTGTACGGGGACTGGGCCAGCACATATGATCAGGATTTCGCTGCCGGGCAGGACTACCTGCTGCCAGGATTGACTGCCAAGGCTTTTGCCGCCGCCGGGGGAACAGGCCCGGTGCTGGATGCCGGCGCAGGCACCGGCCTCTGCGGCCAGGCGCTGCAAACACTCGGGATTGAGCCTGTTGACGCCACCGACATCAGCGCCGCCATGCTGGCCGAGGCCCTCCGCAAGGATGCCTACCGCGACGTGATCGAGGCCGATCTTCTGGAAGGCATCCCGGTGCCGCGCGGCTTCTACCGCGGTGTGGTGTCTTCCGGGACTTTCACCCACGGGCACCTCGGCCCCGAAGTGCTGCCCGCCCTGCTGCGAGTGGCCGCACCCGGTGCTTGGTTTGCTCTGTCGGTGAATGCAAAGTTCTATGAAAAGGCTGGGTTTGCAAACGCCTTTGACCGGCTGCTCCAGGGGCAATGGATCAAGAGCCTCACCTTGCCGGAATTGCGTATCTATGGCCCCGGCGCCACCGGCACGCACAGGAACGACACCGCCCTGATCGCCTTGTTTCAGAAGATGTAAGCCCCTCTGTTCTTTCCGGATCAAGGACGACCGCAGGCCGCCATGCGCCAGCATGGGCACAGCTCCTTGAGGCGGAATGAACAGGAAACGCACTCGAACTGGCTGCTTGAGGAGCAGACTGCTCCTCAAGAACTTCTCAGTGAAAAGAAAGCGCCGGGCCGGGCCCAACTGTGCAGGGACTTCTTCAGATGTTCCTAAGTAGGCGGGAGTTCTGCGTCAGCGCCCCTTCCAGACCGGGTCGCGTTTTTCGGCAAAGGCACGGGCACCTTCCAGATTGTCCTCGGAACCATAAAGCACATCCACCGTCTGCAGCTGGCGCTGCGTGATGCGGTTCATGGCATCCTGAAACTTTGAGTCCTCAGCGTCGCGCACGATCTCCTTAATCGCCGCATAAACCAGCGGCGGGCCGGACGCGAGCAAGCGCGCCAGCTCCCAGGCGCGGTCCATCAGTTGGTCCGCCGCAACGATCTCGTTCACGAGCCCCCAGCGGTTGGCCTCTTCAGCATCGAACCAGCGGCCGGTCAGCAGCAGTTCCATGGCAATGTGGTAGGGGATCCGTTTGGGCAGCTTCACACTTGCCGCGTCGGCCACCGTGCCAGAACGGATTTCCGGCAACGCAAATGTGGCGTGTTCGGCGGCGATGATCATGTCCGCTGACAGAGCCAGCTCCAGCCCGCCGCCGCAGGCAATGCCGTTCACAGCGGCAATCACCGGCTTGTTCAAGTCTCGCAGTTCCTGCAGCCCGCCAAAGCCGCCAACGCCGTAATCGCCGTCCACCGCATCGCCGTCAGCCGCCGCCTTCAGGTCCCAGCCCGGGCAAAAGAACTTCTCGCCGCCACCGGTCAAGATTGCCACCCGCAACTCCGGATCATCGCGGAAGTCCCGGAACACGTCCCCCATCACCCGGCTGGTCTTAAGGTCGATGGCATTGGCCTTGGGCCGGTCCAGCGCCACTTCTAGAATGGCGCCTTCACGGCGGGTTTTCACGGGGCTGTCGCTCATGTCGTCTCCTCCTGGCATGCTCCATGCCATTGCTGTTTCAGGCCGAAGCCTCAATACTTCCTGCGCATCAGCGCATCCGCTGCCACCGCATCCGAGGGGGTGCAAAGCAACGGGTTAATCTCGATCTCTTCCAGCCCGAGCGCGTTTTCCATCACATAGGCTTCCACCGCCCGGATCGCGCGCAGGATCGCCTCACGGTCCGCTGCCGGGGCACCGCGGTAGCCGTCCAGCAGCTTCGCCATGCGCAGAGACTGAAGCGCAGCCTCGATCTCCGCATCCGAAGCGGGCAGCAGGAAGGAGGCGCTGTCCTCCATCAGCTCAGTCAGGGTACCGCCCGCTGCCAGCGTCATGACAAAGCCATGCGCCGGATCCTTGACCACGCCGATCAGCAGTTCAGCGACCGCGCCGGTGACCATTTCCTCGACCAGGAAACGCGAGGCCGGCATGCTGAAGGCGGCGTCGCTCACTTCCTGGCCGGAATTCAGGTTCAGCGCCACAGCGCCCGCTTCAGTCTTATGGGCTACACCTTCGCCCTTCAGCACAACGGGAAAGCCGACATCCACGGCAACCGCGCGGGCATTTGTTGCTGAAGCCGCCCGTTTGGACCGCGGAACGCGCAGCCCGTAACTTGCCAGTTGCCACTTGGCCTCGGCCTCGGGCACCAGGTCCGGTTCAACAGCCGGTGTCGGCAGCAGCAGCGGTGCCGGCGCTTCCGGCAGCGGCATGCCGGCGGCCTCACAGGCGGCAATGGCCTCGCTGAGCCCCGCAAAAGGCACCACACCCGCTTCCATCAGCCGCGCCGCCACATCCTCCGGCAGCAGCTCTGGCAGGGTTGCTACCAGGCCGACATTGGCACCGGTGTTCTGATGCGCGCCAATCGCCGCCTGAATGGCGCATTCCCAGTCCGAGGCCTCGCAGCGGTCGCCGCGCGGGAAGTCAGCGATCAGCATGGTCATCGCCAGCTGCGGGTCCATCATCGCCGAAAACGCCTTGGTCATCGCCTCCGTGTCGCGCCAGATATAGGTGTGGTAGTCGAGCGGATTTGCCAGCGCCACCATCGGCCCAAGGGCCGCCCGCAGATCGGTTTTCTGCTGCGCGTTCAGCGGCGGAAATTCCACGTTGCGCCCATGGCCGGTATCCGCCGCCAGGCTTGCTTCCCCGCCGGAGCAGCTGATGGTTGCAATGCGGTTCGAAGGCAGCCGCCCCGCCGCATGCAACAACTTCAGCGTCTCCAAGAAGGACGGCAAGTCATCCAGACGCGGAATGCCAAGGCGTGAGAGCAAAGCCCCGGCCCCCGCGTCACCACCCGCAAGCGAGGCGGTATGAGAAACAGTTGCGGCCTGGGCCTCGGCCGATCTGCCGACTTTCAGCGCGATGACCGGCTTTCCCAGTTCGCGGGCACGGGCGGCCAGCGCCTCAAACGCGCGCAGATCGCCAAAGCCCTCGATATGCAGGCCCAGCGCGGTAACGCGCTCATCTTCCAGCAGCGCCTCGCCAATCGCGGCAATGCCGGACTGAGCCTGATTGCCAGCCGTAACCACATAGGCCACCGGCAGACCGCGCGTCTGCATGGTCAGGTTGATGGCGATGTTGGAGCTTTGAGTGACCAGCGCCACGCCCTTCTCTGCCCTTGCGCCGCCATGCTGGTCCGGCCACAGCAGGGCACCATCCAGATAGTTGATGAAGCCATAGCAGTTGGGCCCTAGGAACGGCATTTCGCCTGCCGCCTCCAGCAATTGTGCCTGCAGATCGGCGCCCTCGGCATCTTCTGCGGCCGCTTCCAGGAAGCCGGAAGCAAAGCACACCGCTCCGCCGGTACCGCGCACCGACAGCGCCCACACCACCTCGATGGTGACAAAGCGGTTTACCCCGATGAAAGCCGCATCCGGTGCGTCCGGAAGGCTGTCCACGTCCTTGAAGGCAGGCAGCCCCGCAACTTCTTCCGCCTTGGGGTGAACGGGCCAGATGGTGCCCTCAAAGCCCATCTTCTGGCATTGCTCGATCACCAGGCGGCACCATGCGCCGCCGCCGATCACGGCAATGGTCTTAGGGCGGAAGAGGCGGGAAAGGTCGCGTGTCATTCTTTAGCGGATCCGCTGTTTGAGAGTTCGGGATGCCTCCGGCGGGGATATTTTCCGCAAGAAGAAGTAAGTTTTCATTAACCAGAATCACACTCAATGGCTGTGCGGCACAGGCGGGGACGCCGATGGCCGTGCAAGGGGAAGAGAGCTTCTCTCTTTACCGGGGGCGGCTCTTGCTGGCCGCCCTTTTCCTCTTGCGGAAAATATCCCCGCCGGAGGCATTCCTCACTCGCCTCCAGCACGGCGGTCGAGATGGCCCAGATCCAGCTCCGGGTCAATCCGGTCGCGCACGCGGGTTTTCAGTTCTTTCACATCCGGAAAGCCACTGTCCCGTTTACGTTCCCAGACCAGCTCCTGATCGACACGGATCTCAAAGATCCCGCCCAAATCTCCGGGAATCAGTGTCACCCCGCCCAAGGCGCCTTGGAAGGTCTGCAGCAGTTCCTGCGCCATCCAGCCCGCCCGCAGCAGCCAGTTGCAGCCGGTGCAATAGGTAATGGTCACAACAGGTTTCCCAGGTAGGGTCATGGATCAGCCTCCGACGGCGCGCAGCATCTCGCGGCTGATGATGTGCCGCTGGATTTCACTGGTGCCCTCCCAGATACGCTCCACCCGCGCGTCGCGCCATATGCGTTCCAGAGGCAGCTCGTCCATCAGACCCATGCCGCCGTGAATCTGGATCGCTTCATCGGCGACGAAGGCCAGCATCTCAGTGGCTTTCAGCTTGGCCATCGACATGTCACTCTCGGTGACTGTGCCCTGATCGAACTTCCAGCCGGCTTCCCAGGTCAAGAGGTTCGCCGCCTTCAGCTCCAACGCCATATCGGCAAGCTTGAAGGAAATACCCTGGAACTTACCGATCTGCTGGCCGAACTGCTTGCGTTCCGCGGCGTATTCCACCGAATGCTGCAATGCGCGTTCCGCCCGGCCCAGGCAAGTGGCCGCCACCTGCAGGCGGGTGGCGCCCAGCCATGTGTTGGCAACCTCGAACCCCTTGTCGACCTCGCCCAGGATGGCTGAGGACGGCAGGCGGCAGTCGTCGAACTCCAGCACCGCGTTGGTGTATCCCCGGTGGCTGACGTTGCCGTAGCCGTCGCGCACCTCAAATCCTGGCGTGCCCTTGTCGACAAAGAAGGCGGTGATCTTTTTCTTCGGCCCGCGCGGGGTATCCTCAACCCCGGTGGCCATGAAGCAGATGGCAAAATCAGCAATGTCGGCGTGGCTGATGAAATGCTTGGTGCCGTTCAGGATCCAGTCATCGCCGTCTTTGCGCGCGGTCGCCTTCATGCCGCGCAGATCAGAGCCTGCATCCGGCTCGGTCATCGCCAGGCAGTCCCATTTCTCGCCCTTCATGCAAGGCACCAGGTATTTCTCTTTCTGTTCCTCGGTGCCTGCCAGCAGGATGTTCGAAGGCCGCGCAACACCGGTCCAATGCAGTGCATAGTTGGCGCGGCCCAGCTCCTTTTCATACATCAGCCAGGTCAGCGTATCGAGGCCGGCGCCGCCCGCTTCCTCAGGCATGTTGGCCGCATAAAGCCCTGCCTCCATCGCCTTTTTCTGCACCTCACGGATCACATCCATGTCCAGGCGGCCGGTGCGCTCGATCTCCGCCTCATGCGGATACAGCTCCTTTTCCACAAAGGCGCGGGTGGTCTCCACGATCATCGACTGTTCTTCGGTCATCCCGAACTGCATGGCGGTGTTCCTTCGGCAAATCTGTTGCGGATCAGACTAGGCGCCTTGCGCCGCCGCATCGTGCAGAGATAGAAGGAATCATGCGAAGTTGGACAAAAGATAACGCTGCGGCGCAGCAAACGGATGTGCTGCTGTTTGATGCCTTTTCGGCCCATTGCCTGGCCAACACGGTGGAGCCGTTGCGCGCCGCCAACACCTTTGCCGCCCGTCAGGTCTATGCCTGGCGGTTCCTGACGCTGGATGGCGGGCCTGCGGTGTCCTCCTCAGGCATGGAGGTGCGCGCGCATGGGCGGCTGGCGGAGTGCAGCGGCGATCTGCTGATCGCGATGCCGTCTTATGACTTCCTGCGCCATGCCACGGTGGCCACGGAGCGGGCGCTGAAATCGGCGGCGCACCGCTACAGGGTGCTGGCGGGTTTTGACACCGGCGCCTGGCTGCTGGCGCAGGCAGGGCTGCTGGACGGGCGGCAGGCCACCATCCACTGGGAGGAGCTCAGCCGCTTTACCGAAGCCTTCCCGGAGGTCCAGGCCGAACGTGCCCGGCAAGTCTGGGATGGCAACCGCATCACCTGCACCGGCGCGCTGGCGGCCTTTGACACCATGATGGAGCTGATCGGCGAACAGCACGGCGCCGCCCTGCGGCTGGAAGTGGCCACCCTGTTCATGAGCCCCGAAGCAACCGAAACCCAGGACCCGATCCTGGCCCGCAGCAAACCCGTGGCCCGCGCGGTGGCGGTGATGCAGGCCAATCTGGAGGCGCCGCTGCCCATCGCCGCGGTGGCCCGCCGGACTGGCCGCAGCCAGAAGGATCTGGAGGCCCGGATGAAAGCCGAACTTGGGGCGACCCCGCAGGCGGTTTACCGGCGGCTGCGGCTGATACAGGCCAGAAAGCTTGTGTTAGAGACGGATTTGAGCGTTTCCGAGATTGCCTTGCGCTGCGGCTATGACGACCCCAGCGCCCTCACACGGGCGTTCAAAAGTGAATTCGGCACCACACCCCGGTCGTTGCGAAACAGCTAGCCTTGCTTGGCCGCCATCCACAGATTCAGCCGCCACAGCCCCCAGGCCAGCGGGATCGCGGCCAGACCGCCGATCACATAGGCCAGCGGCTCATCGGCAAAGGAATCGAACATCTGCGTATAGCCGTGGATCGCAGCAAAGGTCAGCGCCGCGTTGAACAATCCGCGCTGATGCCGCTGCGCAGCCCAGAAGATCACCACTGCCAGCACCGCCGCCCATAGCACGGAATAGACGCCTTCGGAGATGAACAGCGCGCCGTCCCGGAAGACATCGCGGGCGGCGGAGAAAGCCTCCCAATCCTCGTAGCCATCGCTGTTGCGGCCCGGCCCCCAAACGGTCTCGCCAACCACGTCGCCCCACAGCGAACCAACCAAGGCGCAGAGATTGGCCACCACAAATCCGAGGATCGCAAGGATACGCAAATGCCTTGCGTCCCGCTCCATCAGCCGGGCGGCGCCCCAAACGCACAGCACGATCAGCAGCACCATTTGCAGGATCGTCAGCGTCGATTCCGGCGAATAGAACACATAGGCCGCATGAAAGTAGCTGGTGCCGGTCTCTAGCATCTGGGCAAAGGGCGCAATTGCAAGCGCAGTGACAAAGCGCACATCCACCTGCCAGCCGGCTGCCGCCACAACCGCAGCATAGTAAAGCAGCATCAGATTCCGCTGCGGCGAGCCGATTTCATATTGCTGCAGCAGCAGCTCGATGCCCGCCAGATGCATCGCCAGCCCCATCAGCAGAATCGCGCCCAGCACGAAACCGGCCGACCAGGCTCCATGCCGCCAGCGCCAGACACAAATCGCAGTCACCAGCGCCCCGCCGGGCAGCATCACCCAGCCGGCGATGTCCTCGTATTTGTCCACCAGCTCGATCCCGGCACCGCCCAGCAACATCCCCGCCCCAATCAGCGTGGCGGAGTTGCCGAACATCCGCAGCATCTCGCCGCCGCGCGCCAGCACCGCCAGCCCGCCGCCCAGCATCAGGATGCCCGTGACAGCCACCGCCAGCGGATCAGCCAGCCAAAAGATGAATCCGACGGTGGCGGCGATGATCCCGAAACACAGGATTGCGTTCACTGCCAGCGACACCATCACCTCGCGCGAGCGGGCCTCGATGGTGCTGGCCTGATCCGGAGTCAGCACCCCTTCTTCGACCAGAGCATTTGTATCGGTAATGGCGTGCATCAGCGGTCCCTCGCAACATCTCAAAAGAACCCGCCCAGCATGGACCGGCCTTCGTTGCCGGGAAAGGGGAGGATTTCCCGCCGCTTACCCCTTGGGCCGGCTCGGAACCCAGGCGTAGCCGTTTTCACACAGGATATAGGCCTCCCTCAGGCCATGCGGTTTGTCCGTGGACGCCTGCAGAATGGTGAACCCCGATACCTCCGCCCTCACCACGGCATCATCCGGGTCGGTGTAATAGAGCCGGATCTCAATCCCGGCGCCGCGCGGCGGGTTTTCCGGCAACAGGCTCAGCAACGGGCTTTCCGCATAGGTGCCGTCGCTGTGAAGCTGGAACACCTGACCGCCATAGGTGACGATAGCAAAATCCTTGCTTACCTGATGGCACCTCATATCAAAAACAGTCTCTAAAAGGGCTACTTCTGCCGGAACATCCCGCACCAGCAGATTGATCCCGATCCCGCGCAAGGAGCGGCCGAAGCTGTCCGCATCTGTTGTTTCATAATCCATGAGTCCAGTCTTCCCCGGATGCCACCCTGCGGCAACGCCAAATGGGTCAGCCTTCGGCACCTTTCCACCGCCCGGATGAAGCTTTGATGGCAAAACCAGCAATCCGCTTGCCTTCCCGCCCGCAATCGGAACAATTGGATTATGTCAGAATACATTTTTCCGAGCTGGCCCGGCTCCGCCCCACAATTGATCGACGTCGCAGCCGGCCGCGCGCTGGCGGATACAGTGATCCGGCAGGGGATCTGGGTCAATGTCCACACCCGCGAGCAGCTGCCGGGCCATGATATCGCCATCGTGGCCGGCCGCATTGCTTATGTCGGGCCTGATGCCTCTTATTGCACCGGGCCTGAGACGCAGATCATAGAGGCGAATGGCCGATACATGATCCCGGGCCTCTGCGATGCCCATATGCATATTGAATCCGGCATGCTGACCCCGGCGGAGTTCGCCCGCGCGGTAATCCCGCATGGCACCACCTCGATGTTCACCGACCCGCATGAGATTGCCAATGTGCTGGGTCTGGACGGGGTGCGCTACATGCATGACGAGGCGCTGATGCAGCCCGTCAACATCTTCACCCAGATGCCCAGCTGCGCGCCCTCGGCACCAGGGCTGGAGACCACCGGCTATGAAATCTCTTCTGAGGACGTGGCGGAGGCAATGAACTGGCCCGGCATTATCGGCCTGGGGGAGATGATGAACTTCCCCGGTGTCGCAAATGCCGACCCCAAGATGCTGGCAGAAATCGCCGCCACCCAGCGCGCAGGCAAGACCGTGGGCGGCCATTATGCCTCTCCCGATCTTGGCCCTGATTTCGCCGCCTATGTGGCAGGCGGTCCGGCGGATGACCACGAGGGCACCTGCGAGGCCGACGCCATCGCCCGGGTGCGCCAGGGGATGCGGTCAATGATGCGGCTGGGTTCTGCCTGGTATGATGTTGAAAACCAGATCACCGCGGTCACGGAGAAGGGTCTGGATCCACGCAACTTCATTCTTTGCACCGACGACTGCCATTCCGGCACTTTGATCAATGACGGCCATATGAACCGGGTGGTGCGCCACGCGATTGCCTGCGGCTGCGATCCGGTAATTGCACTGCAGATGGCCACCATCAACACCGCCACCCATTTCGGGCTGGAGCGGGAGATCGGCTCCATCACTCCCGGCCGCCGTGCCGATGTGATCCTGACCTCGGACTTGCGCGAACTGCCTGTCGAAGTTGTCATCGCCCGCGGGCAGATCGTCGCAGAATCAGGCTCTATCAAAGTCGACTGTCCCCATTACGACTGGCCCGCCAGCGCCCGTGGCACCGTGCATCTGGGTCACGAACTGACGGCGAAAGACTTTGGACTTGCCGCGCCCGAGGGCGCCAATGCGGTCACCGCCAATGTGATCGGCGTGGTCGAAAACCAAGCCCCGACCAAGGCGCTGCAGGCAGAACTTCCGGTGGTGGACGGGCTGGTCGAGGGCGCTGGCGATGTCTGCCAGATCGCCCTGGTCGAGCGCCACCGCGCCACAGGCGGCGTCACCAACGCCTTTGTCTCGGGCTTCGGCTACCTGGGTAAGATGGCAATGGCCTCCACTGTGGCGCATGACAGCCACCACATGATCGTCGTTGGCACCGATCGCGACGAGATGGCGCTGGCGGCCAACCGCCTGGCCCAAGTGGGAGGCGGTATCACCCTTTACAAGGACGGCAAGGAACTGGCTCTGGTCGAGCTGCCGATTGCCGGTCTGATGTCCGACAGCCCCGCAACCGACGTGGCCGCCAAGGCACAAGTCATGATGGAGGCGATGGAGGCCTGCGGCTGCAGCCTGAATAATGCCTATATGCAGCACTCGTTGCTGGCCCTGGTCGTGATCCCGGAGCTGAGGATTTCCGACCTTGGTCTAGTCGACGTGCGCACTTTCCAGAAAATCCCGGTAATCGAGCCTGCTCAATGATAACAACAAAACACCCTGGCCACCCGCCGACCGAAACGTTCAACGACGCAACCGAAGCGGTGGACCGGCTTGAGTTGCTTTACCGGCAGGCCACCGGCTTCATCTGCGAGGAATTCAGCCGTGCAATGGCTGACGGGGCGCCGGACAACCAGCGCATCCGCGCCTATTACCCGGAGATCCGGTTCTCCACCACGAGTTTTGCCCAGGTGGACAGCCGCCTCAGCTTTGGTCATGTCTCTGCGCCTGGCACCCATGCCACCACGGTGACGCGGCCGGACCTGTTCCGCAATTACCTGATCCAGCAGATCAACTTGCTGATCCGCAACCACGGCCAGCCAGTGACCATTGATGTCTCTAAGACTCCAATCCCGGTGCATTTCGCCGTTGCTTCGCGCCCCGATCTGACGGTGCCGCAGGACGGTGCAGCCGGGTTCACCCTGCGCGACGTGTTTGACGTGCCGGATCTGTCGACCACCAATGACGACATCGTCAACGGCACCTATCAGCCGCCTAATGGCACCGGACCGTTGGCTCTGTTCACCGCGCAGCGCATCGATTACTCACTGGCCCGGCTCAGCCACTACACTGCCACCAGTGCCGAACATTTCCAGAACCACGTGCTGTTCACCAATTACCAATTCTATGTCGCCGAATTTGAAGCCTATGCCCGCGCCCAACTGACGGATCCAGAGTCCGGCTATACCAGCTTTGTCAGCACCGGCGACCATGAGATCACAGATCCTTCGGCAGCGATTCCGGAAATCAGCAAGCTGCCGCAGATGCCCACCTATCACCTGAAGCGCGCAGACGGAGGCGGCATCACCCTGGTCAACATCGGTGTCGGCCCGTCCAATGCCAAAACCGCCACCGATCATATCGCGGTGCTGCGCCCGCATGCCTGGCTGATGGTCGGCCATTGCGCAGGCCTTCGGAACACTCAGGCACTGGGAGACTTTGTACTGGCGCATGGATACTTGCGCGAAGACCACGTGCTGGATGACGACCTGCCGGTCTGGACGCCGATCCCGGCGCTGGCGGAAATCCAAGTCGCCCTCGAAGAGGCTGTAGCCGAGATCACCGAATACAAGGGATTTGACCTTAAACGGATCATGCGCACCGGCACCGTCGCCACCATCGACAACCGCAACTGGGAATTGCGCGATCAATCCGGCCCGGTACAGCGCCTGTCCCAGTCCCGCGCCGTCGCTCTGGACATGGAAAGCGCCACTATCGCCGCCAACGGCTACCGCTTCCGGGTGCCCTACGGCACGCTCCTGTGCGTCTCTGACAAGCCGCTGCATGGGGAGCTGAAGCTGCCAGGCATGGCCTCGGACTTTTACCGGACACAGGTTGCGCGGCATCTGCAAATCGGCATAAGAGCGATGGAGCGACTGCGCGGAATGCCTTTGGAGCGGCTGCACAGCCGTAAATTGCGCTCGTTCGATGAAACGGCCTTCCTCTAGGGCTGTTTTTTGCAGTTTTCCTAGAAAAAATACCTATTTTCGCCTGCCCAGCGCCCACAAGAAGTTGTGTTATCATACAACATAACGATAATATCCGGCGATGAGGCCCTAGAGTTCGGGCAGTTTAAGGAGACGAAGAATGTCCAAACCGATGACCAAAACCCAGCTTGTTGCCGCTCTGGCTGACGAAATGGGCAGCGACAAGAAAGTCGCAGGTTCCGCCCTGGAAGCGGTCTGCTCGCTGATCACCCGCGAAGTGTCGGGCGGCGGTGCCGTGACTCTGCCGGGCGTCGGCAAGATCTATTGCCGCGAGCGCCCCGAGCGCGAAGTGCGCAACCCGGCCACCGGCGAGAAGTTCACCAAAGAAGCCGACAAGGTTGTGAAAATGACCATTGCAAAAGCGTTGAAAGACAGCGTGAACGGCTGATACCGGCGATAAACCGGACGGTTTCAGGGCTGCCCCCGGGGGCGGCCCTATTCTTTTGCCTGGCAGGGCCGCCCCTGCCAAGAGTCCGTCCGCCGCCGCAGCGTTGCTGCTTGCCTTTGCGCCCCCGCAGGCGCACCCTCCTGTCAATGACCGTGGGAGGGCCGCAGTGGAAAACGTGAACCTGGTACTGATCATGGCCGCCGCGTTTCTGGGCGCCGCAAGCCCCGGCCCGGCCACGCTCACCATTGCCGGCACGTCCATGCAGCATGGCCGCAAGCCGGGCCTGGCGCTCGCCGCCGGGGTCTGCACCGGCTCGCTGATCTGGTCGGTCTCCGCGGCCTTCGGGCTTGGCGCGGTTATGCTGGCCAATGCCTGGATGTTCGAAGCAGTCCGCTATTTCGGCGCCGGCTATCTGATGTATCTCGCCATCCGCTCGGCACGGTCGGCCCTGCGGCCTGGCGCGCCAGAATTGCGCGCCTCCGCCGTGCCAACGCTGCGGAGCGCTTACGGCAAGGGCCTGGCGCTGCACTTGACCAATCCCAAGGCCGTGCTGTTCTTCGGGTCGCTCTATGCCATCGGCCTGCCGGCAGGCACGCCTCTGTCCGCGCTGCTGGTGGTGATGGCGGCGATTGCCGTGCAAAGCACCCTGATCTTCCACGGCTACGCGCTGCTGTTCTCGAGCAGCACTGCCAGCCGAATGTACCTCCGCCTGCGCCGCGGGTTCGAGGCGGTCTTTGCCGCCACCTTCGGCGCCGCCAGCTGGCAGATTCTGGTGGCCCGGCTCAGCTGATCCCGGTTCATCCCGGCTTGATCTCCACCCGCAATTCCCCGAAGGTCCGCCGCGGGAGAAAGGAATTCACGATGGATGCGCGCGCTATTGCCATGGGGCTGGCCTTTGCCCTGATGTGGTCCTCCGCCTTCACTTCGGCCCGGATCATCGTCGAGGATGCCTCCCCCTTGTTTTCCTTGGCGGTGCGGTTCCTGATCTCCGGCCTGATCGGCGTCGCAATTGCCCGCGCCATGGGGCAAAGCTGGCGGCTGACGCCGGGCCAGTGGCGTGCCACGGTGATCTTCGGCATCTGCCAGAACGCGCTGTACCTCGGCCTGAACTTCGTCGCCATGCAGTGGATCGAGGCCTCGCTGGCCGCGATCATCGCCTCCACCATGCCCTTGCTGGTCGCACTGGCCGGATGGGCACTATTCGGCGAACGGCTGCGGCCCCTGGGCTATGCCGGATTGGCGGCAGGCGTCCTCGGCGTGGCTCTGATCATGGGCACCCGCCTCAGTGCCGGGGTGGACCTGTTCGGAGTGGTCCTGTGCGTGATCGGCGTGCTGGCGCTGACCATTGCAACGCTGGCTTTGCGCGGCGCCACCTCAGGCGGCAATTTCATGATGGTGGTGGGGCTGCAGATGCTGATTGGCTCTGCCATTCTGTTTTTAGCAGCCCCGCTGACCGAGGAAATCTTCGTCCGCCCTACCCTGCGGCTGGCGCTGGCCTTTACCTATACCACGGTGGTGCCGGGGCTGATGGCCACCCTCATCTGGGTTATGCTGCTGAGCCGCATCGGCGCGGTGCGGGCCGCCACCTTCCACTTCCTCAACCCGGTATTTGGCGTGGCCGTCGCCGGCGCGCTGCTGGGTGAAAAACTGGGGCCGCTCGATGTGCTGGGGGTGGCCATTGTCACCGGCGGCATTCTCGCCGTCCAGCTTGCCCGCCAGCCTGCCCTGCCATCAGCGGCGCTCTCCCGCACGGCAAAACAGGGCTGACGCCCGTTCCCGCCCGTTGGGACCGGCATGCTTGACGGCGTGCGGACCGTTGCAACCTTCCGCGCTTCCGCTTTACTCTGATCCTCAATGACCCAGCAGGAGAACGCCGCATGAGCGCGCAATTGACCCAGGTGCTTGTGGCCATCGACGCCGCCAACGCCCAGGACCCCAACCAGGAGGGCGGCCAGCCTGCCGCGCTCCTTTACGGCCAAAGGATGAGCGCAGAGCAAGCACGCCTGTTCCCCGACGCCTCCGAAGCACTGCAGGTTGCTGCCCGCGGCCAGCATGTGGAACGCTGGAAGTTGCAGCGCAGCAGCTACCCTGAAGGCCGCGCCGGTTACCTCGCCTGGCGAAAGGCAGAGGCTGAGCATCACGCGCAGGTGGTCACTGCCCTGATGCAGGAGGCAGGCTATGGCGCAGACTATACGGAGGCCGCCGCCCGCATGCTGCGAAAGGAGGGCATCAAGCGCGACACGCAGGTGCAGGCACTGGAAGACATCATCTGCTTTGTCTTCCTGAAATGGTATTTCGCCCCCTTCGCCGCCAAACACCCGGCGGATAAAGTGAAGCGCATCGTTGAAAAGACCGCCCTCAAGATGTCGCCTGAGGCCCGCGCCCGGGTGCTGACAGAGTTCGACCTGCCCGGAGATCTGGCCGGCGCCTTCGCCGCCTGACAAAACCCGCCCCCGCACACGGCTTTGCGAGCCGCCTGTAACAGAGCATTGCATTTGCGCCCTCACACCCCATGTTCTGCGACAAGCAAACAGGCGGGAGGACACCATGACCAAATACACCAAAAATCCGGACGCCATTGCCGCCCTCTCCGAGGAAGAGTTCTATGTGACCCAGAACGCGGGAACAGAACGCCCCGGCACTGGCAAGCTGCTGAGTAACAAGGAGCCTGGCATCTACGTCGACATTGTCTCAGGCGAGCCGCTGTTTGCCTCCTCCGACAAATATGAATCGGGCTGCGGCTGGCCCAGCTTCACCAAACCCATTGAGACAGCACATGTGCAGGAACTGGAAGACCGCACCCTCGGCATGATCCGTACCGAGGTTCGCTCCACCCATGGCGACAGCCACCTCGGCCATGTCTTCCCTGACGGTCCGATGGACCGGGGCGGCCTGCGCTATTGCATCAACTCCGCCTCCCTGCGCTTTGTACATCTGGACGAGATGGAGGCAGAGGGCTATGGCGCCTACATCAACCAAGTGGAGGTCGTGAAATGAGCACCACCGAACGCGCCGTCGTGGCAGGCGGCTGTTTCTGGGGCATGCAGGAACTGATCCGCAAGCGCCCCGGCGTCATCAGCACCCGCGTCGGCTATACCGGCGGCGACGTGCCCAACGCCACCTATCGCAATCACGGCACCCACGCCGAAGGGATCGAGATCATCTTCGACCCCACCGTCACCTCCTTCCGGGAAATGCTGGAGCTCTTCTTTCAGATCCACGACCCGACAACCCTGAACCGCCAGGGCAACGATCTGGGGATGAGCTACCGCTCGGCGATCTACTACGTGGACGAGACGCAAAAAGCTGTGGCCAAGGAGACCATCGCCGATGTCAACGCCTCCGGCCTCTGGCCCGGCAAGGTGGTGACAGAAGTCGAACCTGTTGGCGACTTCTGGGAGGCCGAGCCTGAGCATCAGGACTACCTGCAGCGGCTGCCCACTGGCTACACCTGCCACTTCGCGCGCTCCGACTGGGTGCTGTCGAAACGCAACGCTGCCGCGGAATAGGCTCTAATAAGGCAGTTCAAGCCCCCGCCGTACTCGCGCGGGGCTCTTTCACGTGCCGGACACCCAGAAAACATCCCAGCTTCTTCTGGCCCCAATCCGGCAGCAGCCTATTCAGCCGCCACCCGCGGCCGCCCGCTGGCTTCCACGGTCAATGTCCCCTCGACAAACACCTGCCGCGATTCCACCTGCGCGGTGCGGATATCCCGCTCCACATGCATGTGTATGTCCTCGGCGCCGGCTGCTTCCGCCGCACCGCGGGCCTCTTGCGCCAGTGCCGCCTCCAGCGCCGCCAGCGCCGCGTCCGAAGCCGGGAAATCCGCCGGTCCGCTTTCCAGGTGCACCCGGTACTTGCCCTCCGAAGGCGAAGTCACGGTGCCGCTGCGCCGCATAGTGACCCGGCCCACTACCGCGCCAATGGCGTTGGCCACGCCCGCGTGCTTCGGCAGGATCATGTTGCAATGCAGACGCTCCCCCACCGCTGGGTAATAGCTGGGAGCAGAGGCGCCAAGCCCGACAACATCCACGTTCAGCGCCGCATTCAGCGCCAGCAGCCCGCGGTGCTTTGCCAGCCCTTTTTGCATCAGCACATGCCGCGCCAACTGTTCCGCCGGCAAACCAAAATCTTCGGCCTCCTCGGAGAAAGCAGACTCTAACAAGGTCAAAGCGGTCTGTTCAGTCAGCTGATCAATAATCATCTGCGCCAGCATTTCTGCATCTTTAGCCACCATGTCGCCGCTGCCCACCCGGCGCCGGGCAAACAGCGTCAGCGCCTTCTCTGCCGCTTCCCGGTCCCAGGCATCAACGCGGCCCAGCACATGACTGGCGTCCGAAGGCGTCACACCGGAGACCTGCACCAGCCCGCGATCCACCAGCCGACCCAGCGAGCCGTGCTCCATCCGGGTGCGCAGGATCTGGCCCAGCGGGTGCACCTGCATCCCGATCCGCGCCAGCAGCCCGGCCTCCCGCTCGCTCAGGCCCGCCACCGGCACCCCTGGCACCGCACGCACGAACCGTCCGTCAAACTCGCCCACGGTCGAATTGCGCAGCTGCTCATCCAGCGCCGCATGCACCACCTCAGGCGCATCCGTGGCGATCAGCGACACCGGCACCACCCGCCGCGGCCCCAGGGTGAGCCCGCCTGACAGCCCGCTGGTGACCAGATGCACCTGACTGTCACCGCCCAGACCGGTGGTGCGCATCGCCACGGCTTCGACCATTGTGCGAAAGGCACCGACTCGCGCGCCCGCCTGATCAATCGCCGGCTTGCCGTCCTTGATCAGCGCCACATCCGTCGTGGTACCGCCAATATCGCTGACCAGCGCATGATCCGCCCCGGTCATCCAGCGCGCGCCGACGATCGAGGCCGCCGGGCCGGACAGGATGGTCTCAATCGGCCGCTCCCGCGCCTGCTCGCCGCTCATCAGCGCGCCGTCGCCGCGCACCACCATCATCGGCGCCTCGATGCCCAGATCCAGCAGCGTGTCCTGTGCCCGACCGATCAGACGGTCGATCATGCCAATGAGACGGGCGTTCAACACTGCTGTCACCGCCCGCTTCGGCCCGTTCAGTTTGGCCGACAACTGGTGCGAGCAGGTGGCCGGAGCGCCGGTCAGTTCGTGAATGATCCGTGCCGCCTCAACCTCATGCGCCGGATTGCGAGTGGCAAAAACCCCGGCGACGGCAAAACCCGTCACCCCCTGGCCTTCGGTGCGCAGAAACATCTCCAGCGTTTCCGTATCCAAAGGGGCCGCCTCACTGCCCGCATGGGTGTGGCCGCCGCCAATCACCAGCGCCGGATCCCCTTTCAAAGCCTCCCGCAGCCCGTGCCGGTCGAGATCCGACTCGGCAAAACCGATGTAAATCAGCGCCACCCGGCCGCCCTGCCCCTCGACTAGCGCATTGGTGGCCAAAGTGGTCGAGAGCGCAGCCAGAGATACCTCCTCCGGCTGCACCCCGGACTGCTCCAGCACCCCCCGGATCGCACCGCCGACGCCTATCGCCAGATCCTGGCGCGTGGTCAGCGACTTGGCCGAGGCTATTACTTCCTTCTCGTCGCGGATCAGCACCGCATCCGTATAGGTTCCGCCCGTGTCCACACCCAGCAACAGCGCCATGCCCAGCCCCTTTCAATCTCTGTTCGCCGGACCGGGTGTAACGCCTATTTGCGGCCCGTCCATCCTGTTTGCGTCACGAAATTTGTTGAACCGCCCATCGCGCCGCGTCCGCGACTGCCGGATCAGGGTCCTCCGTCAGCCCGCGCGCCACGCCCCGCAGTTCCGACTGGCCGGAATTGCCGATGGCATACAAAACATTACGCACAAACCTGTCCCGCCCGATGCGTTTTATCGGCGAGCCGGAGAACATCGCCCGGAACGCGGCATCATCCAGCACCGCAAGCTCCGCCAGCTTTGGCGCCTTCAACTCCTCCCGCGCGGCATAGCGCATGTCGCTGGCCGCCACCGCAAACTTGTTCCACGGGCAGGCTGCCAGACAGTCATCGCAGCCATAGATCCGGTTGCCCAGTTTCCCGCGCAGTTCTTCGTCTACCGGCCCCTTATGCTCGATGGTCAGGTAGGAAATGCAGCGCCGCGCATCGACCTGGTAGGGCGCCGGAAAAGCATCGGTCGGACAGCTGTCCAGGCAGACCCGGCAGGACCCGCAGCGGTCCGGCTCTGCCTGATCCACCGGCAACTCCAGCGTGGTAAAAACAGACCCTAAAAAGGCCCAGTTTCCCCAGTCCCGGCTCACCAGATTGCTGTGCTTGCCCTGCCAGCCCAGTCCCGCCGCCTGACCCAGTGCCTTTTCCGGCACCGGTGCGGTGTCGACAAAGACCTTCACCTCGCAATCCCCCCCGGCCTCCGCAATCAGCCAGCGCGCCAGCCGTTTCAGCCGCTTCTTGACCAGGTCGTGATAATCCTTGTTACGGGCATAGACCGAGACAGCTCCGCGGTCTGCCTGGCCCACCACTGCCATCGGATCCTCGTCCGGCGTGTAACTTTCCGCCAGCATGATCACCGACCGCGCATCCGGCCACAGCTGCGCCGGATCGCCCCTCCAATGGATACGCTCCGCCATCCAGCCCATCTGCCCGTGATACCCGGCCTCCAGAAACGCCTGCAGGCGCCCGGGCACCTGCGGCACGTCCCACGGACGGCAGATCCGGCAGGAGACAAACCCCTCGGCCAGTGCTTGTGCTACCAGCCGTTCTTTCAGCGCTGCACTCATTTTCTTTCTGGTCCCAAATACCTCGGGGTGAATTGGGCCACAGGCCCAAGAGGGGCAGCGCCCCTTGCCCCGTTGATATCAGAAATCCAGATCAGTGTAATGCGGCGGCGGACGGAAGCCCGGCACCTGATCCGCCAGGATCGACCGGAATGCGGGCCGCGACTTGATCTTGGCGTACCAGTCCTTGACCACTGCCGAGCGGTTCCAGTCCACATCCGAGATGTAATCCAGCGACGACAGATGCGCGGCAGCGGCAAAATCCGCCAGCGTCATCATGTCCCCGGCCAGCCAGCGCCGGTGGTCCAAGAGCCAGGCCATGTAATCCAGGTGGTATTTGATCGCCTTGGCGCCTGCCTTGACATTGCGGCTGTCGGGATAGCCCTCACCGGTGATCTTCTTGTTCACACGCTCATACAGCAGCTTGGAGGTCACCTCGTGGTGGAACTTGTCATCGAACCAGTTCACCAGGCGGCGCACTTCGTACTGGCCTTCGGCATCCTTGGGCATCAAGGGCGGCTCCGGCCTTGTGTCCTCCAGATATTCGCAGATCGCCGCGCTTTCGGCCATCATCTGGCCGTCCAGCCGGATCACTGGCACCTTGGCCGCTGGGTTGCGGCGCAGGAAATCGGGATCCTGCTCCCAATACCGTTCCTCGACCAATTCAACCTCGATCTTTTTTTCCGCCAACGACAGCCGCACCTTGCGGCAATAGGGGGACAGCGGAACGTGGTACAGGCGAGCC
Source organism: Leisingera aquimarina DSM 24565 (assembly GCF_000473165.1). Lineage (GTDB taxonomy): Bacteria > Pseudomonadota > Alphaproteobacteria > Rhodobacterales > Rhodobacteraceae > Leisingera > Leisingera aquimarina. The sequence continues at coordinate 704,632 of NZ_KI421504.1, forward strand.
ATGGCTAAGGGGTATCTCCAAAAACAAAACAGCGGATGCCCCAGCAATGCCTTGGCCGGTGCAAAGATTCAATCCTCGAAACATTCCGCCCGCCCGTCTGCGCGAATGGTAGCCGCACCATCGGCGATCTGTGCGGCGCGGCGCTGCACGAAACCGCTGGGCCGGCGGGCAGAGCGATCTTTGGGATTGGGCAGCACAGCGGCAATCAGCGCTGCCTGGCGCGCGCTCAGCTGATCCGGGCCAACACCAAAGTATTTGCGCGCAGCGGCTTCGGCGCCAAACACACCTTCGTCCATTTCGGCGACGTTCAGATAGACCTCAAGAATCCGCCGCTTGCTCCAAACGATCTCCACCGCCGGGGTCAGCAGCGTCTCCAGCACCTTGCGCGGCCAGCTGCGGCCTTGCCACAGGAACACGTTTTTGACCACCTGCTGCGAAATGGTCGAACCGCCGCGGGCACCGCCCGCCTCAATCGCCGATTGAATGGCACGGGCATCAAACCCCCAGTGACGGCAAAACTGCGCATCCTCGGCCGCTACCACCGAGCGCGCAAGGACCGGAGCGATCTCACCCAGCGGCACCCAAATCCGGTCCACTTCACCCAATCGGCGCTGTTCTGCCCAGATGGTGTGGGTGATCGGCGGGGTCACCACCGAAAACAACAGGATGAGGAAGAAGAAAACCGCCGCAACAGCCAGCACCACGCGCAGCAGCCAGCGCCGCAGCCAGCGAAGGGGTTGTACCTTCAGCTTTACTGCCTTCTTGCTGCTCTTGGCTTTCTTCTTTTTCGCAACTGCCTTTGCCATGCCCCTCTATAGGCCAGGATGCCCCCGGCAACCAACCGCCAAAAAGAAAACCCCGCAAGCATTTGCCTGCGGGGTCGATTTTCAAGTCTCTAACTTGGCTTATTCCGCCGGAACCGCTGCCTGTTCCTGCATTACCGGATGCGCCAGTTTGTCGAGCATCTCCTTTGGGCAGACCTGCAGGAAATTGGCCTTCTCGATGTCCCAATGCTGCAGGATTTCCGCCGCCTTGCGGCTGCCGGTTTCATCCAGATGGCGGGCAATCAGGTCTTTCAGCTCCGCCTCCCAATGCGCCACGGTGACCGGGCAGGTGACCAGCGATTCCATGTTCATCATGGTTTCCGCTTTGCCGTCGGGATCGTAAAGATACGCCATGCCGCCGGTCATGCCCGCGCCGAAGTTGGCGCCGATGCTGCCGAGGATCACCGCCACACCGCCGGTCATGTATTCACAACCGCAGGCGCCGCAGCCCTCGATCACCACAGAGGCGCCCGAGTTGCGCACCCCGAACCGCTCGCCTGCGCGGCCCGCGGCAAACAGGTAGCCGTCGGTTGCGCCGTACAGAACGGTATTGCCGATGATGGTGTTTTCCGACGCGTTCAGCGGGCTGACCTGCGGCGGGCGCACCACGATGGTGCCGCCAGACAGACCCTTGCCGACATAGTCGTTGGCATCGCCAGACACTTCCAGCTTCAGCCCCGGCGCGGCAAACGCCCCCAGCGACTGCCCGGCAGACCCCTGCAATTTCACCGTCAGGTGGTCCGGCTGGAACGAATTCCGCATACCGAAGTTGCGCACGATATGGCTGGAGGTGCGGGTGCCCACGGTGCGGTGGGTGTTCTGCACCGCATAAGACAGCTGCATTTTCTCGCCGTCCTGCAAGAAACGGGCGGCGTCGCGCACAATCTCCGCATCCAGCGTGTCCGGCACTGCATTACGGTCCTTGTCGCGGTTATATACGATATTGGCCGAGCCATCGACGGTGATCAGCAGCGGGTTCAGGTCCAGGTCATCCAGATGCGCTGAGCCGCGCGAGACCTGCGCCAGCAAATCCGCCCGTCCGATCACCTCATCCAGGCTACGCGCACCGATGGAGGCAAGGATCTCCCGCACTTCCTGGGCATAGAAGGTGATCAGGTTCACCACCTTGTCCGCGTTGCCGGTGAACTTGCCACGCAGCGCCTCGTCTTGAGTGCAAACGCCAACCGGGCAGGTGTTCGACTGGCACTGGCGCACCATGATGCAGCCCATGGCAATCAGCGCCGCGGTGCCGATGCCGTACTCCTCGGCGCCCAGCATGGCTGCCATCACGATATCGCGGCCGGTGCGCAGACCGCCATCTGTGCGCAGAGTCACCCGCTCGCGCAAGTTGTTCATTGCCAGCACCTGATGCGCCTCGGTCAGGCCCATCTCCCACGGCAGACCCGCATATTTGATCGAGGTCGCAGGCGACGCCCCGGTGCCGCCGTTGTGACCCGAGATCAGAATCACATCGGCCTTTGCCTTGGCCACGCCCGCAGCAATAGTGCCAACGCCGGAGGACGCCACCAGCTTCACCGTCACCTTGCAGCGCGGGTTGATCTGCTTCAGGTCATAGATCAGCTGCGCCAGATCCTCGATCGAATAGATATCGTGGTGCGGCGGCGGCGAGATCAGGGTCACACCCTTGGTCGAGTGGCGCAGGCGGGCAATCAGGTCGGTGACCTTCATGCCCGGCAGCTGGCCGCCTTCGCCGGGTTTCGCACCCTGGGCCACCTTGATCTCCAGTTCTTCGCACTGGTTCAGATATTCCGCAGTGACGCCAAACCGGCCCGACGCCACCTGCTTGATCTTCGCAGACGGGTTGTCGCCGTTTGGCTCCGGCACAAAATGCGCCGGATCTTCGCCGCCCTCGCCGGAGTCGGACTTGGCACCGATCCGGTTCATAGCCACGTTCAGGGTCTTGTGCGCTTCGGGGCTCAGCGCGCCCAAGCTCATGCCCGGCGTCACAAACCGCTTGCGGATCGAGGTGATCGATTCCACTTCCTCGATCGGCACAGCAGTGCCCAGCGGCTTGATGTGCAACAGGTCGCGCAGGTGGATCGGCGGGTTCGACTGCATCTTCGCCGAATACTGCTTCCACAGCTCAAACGAGGCTCTATTACAGGCCATTTGCATCATATGCATCGAGGTCGCTTCCCAGGCGTGGGTCTCGCCCGACTTACGCGCTTTGTAGAAACCACCGATCGGCAGCACGCCTTCAGCCAAGGTCCAGGCCTTGGCGTGGATCTCCTCCGCCTTGGTCTGGATACCAGTCACACCGATGCCAGAAATGCGCGAGGTCATGCCCGGGAAATACTCGGCACACATGGCGCGCGACAGGCCCACGGCCTCAAAATTCAGACCGCCGCGATAGGATGACACCACCGAAATGCCCATCTTGGCCATGATCTTCAGCAGACCCTGGTCGATGGCCTCACGGTAGCGCGCGACGTTCTCGGTCAGCGAGCCGTCCAGCAGGCCGCGTTCAATCCGGTCAGCCAGCGAATCCTCGGCCAGATAGGCGTTCACCACGGTGGCACCGCAGCCGATCAGCACCGCAAAGTAATGCGGGTCGATGCACTCGGCGGACCGCACGTTCAGCGAGCAGAAAGTGCGCAGCCCTTTGCGGGTCAGATGCGAATGCACGGCGGAGGTCGCCAGAATCATCGGCATCGCAACCTTGTCCGCGCCCGAGAACTGATCGGTCAGCACGATATGGCCGGCACCCGAACGCACAGCCTCCTCGGCCTCGGCCCGGATCCGCTCCAACGCAGCGCTCAAGGAACCACGGCCCGGCGCAAAGCTGCAGTCGATCTTGGCCAGCGGCGCGTTCAGCTGGTCCACCAGCTTGTCCCACTGGGCGTTGCCGACAAAGGGGCTCTCCAGCACGATGATCTCGGTCTGGCTGCTATCCTCGTCCAACACGTTCTTCAGGTTGCCGAACCGCGTCTTCAGCGACATCACCCGGAATTCGCGCAAACTGTCGATCGGCGGGTTGGTCACCTGGCTGAAGTTCTGGCGGAAGAAGTGGCTCAGCGGGCGGTACATCTTGGACAGCACCGCAGACGGCGTGTCATCACCCATTGAGGCCAGCGATTCCTTGCCGTCCTCAGCCATCGGCGCCAGGATCTGCTCCAGCTCCTCGATGGTATAGCCGGCAGCAACCTGACGGCGGCGCAGCTCTTCGCCGGTGAACAGCGGCTGCTCGGTGGCACTGGCCAGGGTGGTGTCCAGATCGTTGATCCGCTTGACCCAGTCGCCAAACGGCAGCGCACGGGACAGTTTGTCCTTGATCTGCTGGTCGTTGAACAGCTTGCCTTTCTGCATGTCCACCGCCAGCATCTGGCCCGGACCCAGCGCGCCCTTTTCAACCACTGATGCTTCGTCAATCGGCACCATGCCCGCCTCGGAACCGGCAATCACCAGCCCGTCGCCGGTCACCACATAGCGCATCGGGCGCAACCCGTTGCGGTCCAAGCCGGCACAAACCCAGCGGCCATCGGTCATCGCCAGCGCCGCAGGGCCGTCCCAAGGCTCCATCACCGAGTTGCAGTAGGAATACATGTCGCGCCAGGCCTGCGGCAGCTCTACCGCCTGCTTGGACCAGCTTTCCGGTACCAGCATGGTCTTGGCCATCGGCGCCGACCGGCCCGCACGCACCAGCACCTCGAACACACCGTCCAACGCGGCAGAATCCGACGCACCGCCCGGCACAATCGGCTTGATGTCTTCGGCATGGTCGCCAAAGGTCGCCGACGCCATGCGGATCTCATGGCTTTTCATCCAGTTCAGGTTGCCCTTCAGAGTGTTGATCTCGCCGTTATGGGCCAGCATCCGGAACGGCTGCGCCAGCCACCACTGCGGGAAGGTGTTGGTGGAATAGCGCTGGTGATAGATCGCAAAGGCAGATTCAAAGCGCTCATCTATCAGGTCCGGGTAGAACACCGCCACCTGCTCGGCCAGCATCATGCCCTTGTAGATGATCGACCGGCAGCTGAGTGAGGCAATATACAGGCCCGAAATAGCCGCGGCATTGGCCGCCTTCTCGACCCGGCGGCGGATCACATACAGTTCGCGCTCAAAGGTTTCCTCGTCCACGCCCTTGGCGTTGGAGATCAGGATCTGCTCGATCTCGGGGCGGGTCGCGTTGGCCTTTTCGCCCAGACAGGTCACATCCACCGGCACATGGCGCCAGCCGTAGATGGAATAGCCCATGCGCAGAACTTCGGTTTCCATGATGGTCCGGCAACGCTCCTGCGCGCCGAAATCGGTGCGTGGCAGGAACACCTGGCCCACCGCCATCAGCTCATCCTGGCGCGGCTCGTGGCCGGTGCGACGGATCTGGTCATAGAAGAACGGAACCGGGATCTGAACATGGATGCCCGCGCCGTCGCCGGTCTTGCCGTCGGCATCCACCGCACCGCGGTGCCAGATCGCCTTCAGCGCGTCGATGCCGGCCTCAACCACCCTGCGGCTCTTCTTGCCGTCAACCGAGACCACTAGCCCGACGCCGCAGGAGGAATGCTCTTCCTCCTCGGAATACAGGCCATTTTCAGCCATCCACTTGCGCTTGGTTTCTTCGGCGCGCACCCAATCGGCATCAAATTTGGTCATTGGCTGTTTCCTTCTACGGAGGGGGCAAACATCTCGATCACGTCAGCGCCGGTCAGTTTCCGGCTGCTGCTGTCGAACCCGTAGCCCGCTGGCTTCTTGTCGATGTAAAGTTCTAGGCGCAATTCATTGCCGCCTGCGTTTTCAAACAGGCCAGCCGACATCTGCGTCTGGCCCTTATGTTCTCCTGCGGTCATCCGGTACCAGAGCGCCGATCCGCATTTGCCGCAAAACGCCCGCTCAGCCCAACCGGAGGACTGATAGGTCTGCACCGGCCCCAGCGCCGCATAGCCGCTGGCAGCCTGAAAGCTGAGGTAAGGACCGCTGGCCCAGCGCTGGCACATCTCGCAATGGCAGGCCGACACAGACTCGCGCGCCGGGGTGGCGGTGACGGTCACCGCGCCGCACATGCATTGTCCCTGCAATTCACTCATGTCCATCTTCCTTCTGCTGACCTTGCTGCGGTTCGCTCGCTGTTCCGCCGGTGCACAGGGGGTGCACAGACGGTGTACAGGGGGTGCCGGGTTATTCCGCCGCCACCGCGGCCTTGCTGTTCAGCTTCTCCAGGATTGCTTCGGCACAGTCGCGGCCGTCCTTGATCGCCCAGACCACCAGCGATGCGCCGCGCACGATGTCGCCCACCGCATAGACGCCGTCCAACTCGGTCGCACCGGTCTTGAACGCGGTCTTGACTGTGCCCCAGCGGGTCACCGGCAGCTCCGGCTGGTTCCACAGGACAGGCAATTCTTCCGGCTCAAAGCCCAAGGCTTTAATGACCAGATCAGCCTCTTCCACGTAATCCGCGCTTTCGATCACCTCCGGCGCCTGACGGCCCGAGGCATCCGGCTGGCCCAGGCGCATCTTCTGCACCATCACGCCAGCGACCTTGCCGCCCTCGTCGGTGAAGCCTTTGGGCGCCGACAGCCACTCAAAGATCACGCCTTCTTCCTCGGCGTTCTGGGTCTCACGCTGCGAGCCAGGCATGTTGGCGCGGTCGCGGCGGTAGAGGCATTTGACCGAGGTCGCACCCTGGCGGATCGAGGTCCGCACACAATCCATCGCGGTATCGCCGCCGCCAATCACCACAACCTTCTTGCCCTCGGCATTCAGGTCGCCGTTGTCAAACTCCGCAACCTCGTCGCCAAAGCTTTTCTTGTTCGAAGCGCACAGGAAGTCGATCGCCTTGACGATCCCTTCAGCGCCGCTGCCCGGCATTGCCAGATCGCGCGATTTATAGACGCCGGTGGCGATAATCACCGCGTCATGCTTGCCCCGGATCTCCTCAAACGGGATGTCCTCGCCCACGTTGCAGTTCAGCTTGAAAGTCACGCCGCCGTCGGCCAGCAGCTTGTTGCGGCGCTCCACAACTTCCTTTTCCAGCTTGAAGCTGGGGATGCCGTACATCAGCAGCCCGCCGGCGCGGTCATAGCGGTCATAAACGGTGACCTGCACACCGGCCTTCCGCAACATGTCCGCCGCCGCCAGCCCGCCGGGGCCGGCACCGATGACGCCGACGCTCTCGCCGCGCTCCGCCAGCGGTGCTGCCGGTTTCACCCAGCCGTTTTCCCAGGCGGTGTCGGTGATGTATTTCTCGACCGAGCCGATGGTCACGGTGCCATGGCCCGACTGCTCGATCACGCAGTTGCCTTCGCACAGGCGGTCCTGCGGGCAAATCCGGCCGCAGATCTCCGGGAAGGTATTGGTGGCCTGCGAGGTCTCGTAGGCTTCTTCCAGGCGGCCGGTTGCGGTCAGGCGCAGCCAGTCAGGGATGTTGTTGTGCAGCGGGCAGTGGCTTTGGCAATAGGGCACACCGCACTGGCTGCAGCGGCTGGCCTGCTCTTCCGCCTTAACCGCGGCGTACTCCGCGTAAATTTCATTGAAGTCTTCCTTGCGTACACTTGCGTCACGCTTTTGAGGCATGTCGCGTTCGATCTGCACGAATTTCAGCATCGGTTGCTTGGCCACGGGCTGGACTCCATCGTTTGTCTGGCTGCGCAGGCACCTTTGCAGGTACGGGTACGCTTTTATGTCAACTGTGCTGACCTATTTTGCCAGCGCTTGATTTCTGATACCGTGTTTCACAGAAATGTACAGAGTTATTAAGTCCGAATCGGACCTTAATATCCGCTTTCCAATCCAGAGCCGGGATTTATACAGAGTCACGACAGTTTACGGTCCGTCCGCGGCCAGCGAAGGATGATTTCAGCATGCCGCTTTTTCAGTTGATCCTAGTTGCGTTGATCCAAGGCATCACCGAATTCCTGCCAGTTTCCTCCTCCGGCCATTTGATTCTGCTGCCCGGTTTGACCGGGCTGGAGGATCAAGGCCAGGTAATCGACGTCGCTGTGCATGTCGGTACGCTGGCCGCCGTGATGATTTATTTCTGGAGCGAAGTACGCGAAGGACTAGCAGGCCTGCCACGTGCCTTGACCGGCCGTACGGATACGCCGGGATCCAAACTCTCCCTGGGGCTGATCATCGCAACTGTTCCCACAGTCTTGTTCGGTGCTGTGCTGCATTACACCGGCCTCAGCGATGCACTGAGATCAATGACAGTAATCGGTTGGACCATGCTGGGCTTCGGGCTGGTGCTGTACTGGGCCGATCAGAAAGGCGCCGAAGTGAAGCAGGCTGGCGACTGGGGTGTCCGTGATGCGCTGGTCATGGGACTATGGCAGATGCTGGCGCTGATCCCAGGCACCTCGCGCTCGGGCATCACCATCACTGGTGCGCGGCAGCTGGGCTATACCCGCGAGGATGGCGCCCGCATTGCCATGCTGATGTCGATCCCGACCATCATCGCCTCAGGCGTACTGCTGGGAACCGAGGTGGCGCTGGAGGCCAACACCGCACTGGTACGCGACGCGGGCATTGCCGCCGTGCTGGCCATGGTGGCGGCGCTGGCCGCACTTAGTCTGATGATGCGGCTGCTGCGCTCGGTCAGCTTTACGCCTTATGTGATCTACCGGGTGATCCTGGGTGCTGTCCTGCTGGCCATCGCCTACGGCAGCTGAAACTGAAACGAAAAGCGCGGGGACAACCCCGCGCATTTTTATCCTTGAACCGATAATAGTATCAGGCGCCGTTGCGCAGATTCCGGGCTGAGTTGGTCATCTCGTCATACTGGCCGGAGGGGCGGAATTTCCACAGGTAACCCGGCAACACCGAACCCACGGTCACCGGGCTGATACCTAGATCACAGAATCCCTTGGCGCCCTCGGACACCACATTGTCCGCCTTCAGGCTCCGCAGCTGGTCGCGGGTCAGCACTTTGTTCTCAATCAATTGAAAACTGGCCGCCTGCAGCATGTCGAACCCGAAGGCCACCAGCCAAGCGGCAGGGCGCGGCAGCGACAGGATCAGGCGGCGTCGGTGGATCACCTCAAGCATCTGCACCATAAGCGCTCGGAAGCTTTTCACTTCAGGACCGCCAAGTTCGTAGATGCCACCTGCGGTCTCGCCCAATGCCCCCTTAACCGCGGCCTTGGCCACATCATCGACGAACACTGGCTGGAAATTGGTATCGCCCGCCGCGATCGGAAGCACCGGCGACAGCCGGGTCATGCCTGCAAAACGGTTAAAGAAGCCGTCCTCGGTCCCGAAAATTACCGACGGACGCAGAATCACCGCACCGGGAAAGCTCTGCAGAACCGCGGCTTCTCCAGCGGCTTTGGTTTTGGCATATTCGCTGGGACCGTCCGCATCGGCGCCAATCGCCGAGATATGCACCAGGCTGGGAATCCCCTGCTGCGTCGCGATGCGCGCAATACGGCCTGCGCCTTCGGCGTGGATGGCACCAAACGTGTTTTTGCTCAATTCATTCAGGACACCTACGCAATTCACAACTGCATCTGCGCCCTGCATCACCGCAGCAACAGACATATCATCGCGGATGTTGCAGAACACCGGTTCAACCTGGCCTGGAACGCCGTAAGGCTTCACATGCATGGCTTCGTTGGGACGACGCACAGCCACCCGCACCCGCCAGCCTTCTTTGGCCATGCGCCGCGCAATGTAGCGGCCCACGAAACCGGATCCGCCATAGACCGTGACCAGTTTGGACATCATTTGGCTCCTGAACTTAGCTGCTCCTAAGCTCTAGCGCCGCAAGGGGCGCCAAACAAGGCGCAAAACGGGGGCTGCGGCCACAATGGCGGCAGAAACTGCAAGAGCCGTTAACAGATTTCAGTGAATTGGACGGGTTGGTTAACACTGCTTTCAACTCTTCAGCGCTAGAATGGAGTGATGCAGCGGTAACACCTGTATCTGCACGTGTTCAGGAGGTCAATTTCAATGGTTTGTGAGTAGGACAAACGCTGATCCGGCTAAGCTTTGAAAGCGAGCGGATGAATATCGAAGCCTTTGTGCCGGCGTTCTACGGAAATTTCTTTGCTGTCTGCCCGGATATCCGGAGCCTGTTTCCCGGCGACCTGATCCCGCAAGAAGGAAAACTGCTGGCCTCGCTGACCCATATCGCCGAAGCGCTGGATGACTCCGAACCGCTGGATTCGATCTTGCAAACGCAAGGTGAAAAGCATCGCAAACTTGAGGTGTCAGATGCCCATTGCCATGGCGTCATAAGCAGTTTCACCGTAAACGCGCCATTGATACCGCAGCTTATGCAGCTTGAGCGTCTGTCTCGGAGGTCATTGGCGCCCAATTCCACGGCAGCAATTCATCCAGCCGTTTGATCTTGTGGTCGTGGATGCGGTCGAGGATGTCAGCGATATATGCCTGCGGGCCGAGACCGTTGAGCTTGGCGGTCTCGATGATGGTCATGGCGCGGGCCAAAGTTTCCGCCCCAGTGTCTGCTCCTGCGAAGAGCCAATTTTTCCGTCCGATTCCGATGGGGCGCAGGGCACGCCCGGCTGGATTATTGTCGATGGCCACACGCCCGTCGGTCAGGAACTGGCTAAAGGCGTCCCGACGGCTCAGACCATAGCGGAAAGCCTTGGCCGGCCCAGCATTTGACGCGCTGCACGGCGGGCCTCTGCGGGCCGGCCGTTGATGCCGCGCTCGATGTCATAGAACTTGCCGATCCGGTCGAACGCCTCGCGGGCGATCTCAGATTTGGTCGAGGTCCAGAAGTCGTGGAAGTCTCGGCGCAAGTAAGTCCAACAGGCCGCTTCGCGCAAACGCCGAGTGCCATCGGGACCAGGCTCGTAGAGCTTGGCATACCCCTTGCCAACACGCTGGGTCCGGACTGGAACAGCGAAACACAGCAAGCCTGGGCAAGATTCCTGACTCATGTGGCATTTAAGAGGGACTTTCTTACTAGACGATAGGGCGGCCTGGACCGACATTCCGGCCTAGCTTGGATATTCGGCGGTTTTCCGTTTGACGCCCCTCTCGAACCGGCTTATACGCCGCTCCCACGACACCTGCCCAGGTGGCGGAATTGGTAGACGCGCTAGCTTCAGGTGCTAGTGTCCGTATGGACGTGGAGGTTCGAGTCCTCTCCTGGGCACCATTCCCGATTGTCAAAATGAGCTGCGACTCCGGCGCTGCATTCGCCGTATTCTCAGAGTTTCTTTTTCTTAAGGCTGATGGCCGCCCATCTCTGAGAGTGGAAGGTACGGCCGGAAATCCTGCCGTACCTTGTTATAAATATTATCTCAATTCGGCTCTTTGATCTGGTCCTGAGACTCTGACACTGGTTCCTGACCGGATTCCAAAACCTCAGCCACTTCCACCGTCTCCGAGACCTTCTCTTCCGGCGCACCAGTGATCAGCGGCAGCATATGTGCTGCTGCAAGACTGGCAACTTCCGGCGTTTCCGGCCGCTTCCAGGACAGGGTATCAAAGCTAGCACAATGCTCGCAAACCGGCGCCCATTCCGCGTGAATATGGTTGCAGCTATCACAGACCCATTGCGGTCCGCGCGGAGAGGTCAGCGCCTTGGCCAGCCAGCCCTGCACCACCTTGTCACCAGCACCTTCGCCACGCTCAATCGCAGCCATCAGCGTCAACCCACGAGCGTCGGGTGCACGCTCGGCCAGATCATTCAGCCAGCGGCGGGCTTCGGGGAAGTCTTCGGCGACAATGTTCAATTCGGCCATAATCAAACGGGTCTCGTCATCCTGCGGTTTGAGCCGGGCCAGCTGATCAAAACGTTTGACGCGCTCGGCGGCGCTTTCCTCCGGCTCGATTTCTGCAAAGGCATGAGCCAGATCAGGGTGCGGCTGGCTTTCCCAGGTCTTTTTCAGCAGCCGGGCCGCCGGGCGTTTCTTGCCCTTGGCGATATAGGCGCGGGCGGCCATTGCCGCGGCCGGCACGAGATCCGGCGACAAGCGGTTGGCCTCGATTGCCTGCTCCTGCTGCTCGACCGTCGCGCCTTCGTCCAGGATCCCCTTGGAGGATGACAGCGCCAGCACCGCGTCGCGGCGCTTGAACACGTCGCGCGGCAGGGTGCCGGTCTTAAGCTTGGTGGACAGTGTCTTGCGGGCACCGGCCCAATCCTCGGCCTGAGCCTGCAGACGTAATAGCGTATCCTGCACTTCCTCATGCTTGGGTCGCAGCGACAGTGCTTTCTCGGCCAACTGGAGGGCTGTCTCCGTGTCGCCTTCGGACAGTTTCTGCTTCATTATCCCACGCACACCGACAAAACGGGTCGGCTGGTTCGACAGCAGCCGTTTATAGGCTTCGGCCGCTTTGCGAGTGTCACCGCTCATCTCCGCAGCCTGTGCCACCAACAGATCAGTCAGATCCGGCTTTTGCAGGTATTTCTCTGCCCGCGCCGCCTTGGCCAGCGCCAGACGCCCCTCACCCGAGGCAAGCGCCATCAGACCATCGGCCAGTGCCTGATAGCCTTTGCGCTCGCGCCCCTTGTCCCAATACCGTGACAAGGCGGTTTCATCACCATTCAAAAAATGCAGGGTGGCAACCAGAAGCGACAGCAGCTTGAGGAACAGCCAGACTCCAAAGACCAGTACGCCCAGCGCTATCACCGATTGCAGCGCACCCAGAGTATATTCAGTGCCGGCTACGGTGATCTGCACCCCGCCGGCGGTTTCCATCAGCAGGCCTCCGCCAAATGCCAGAAGCGCGATAATCGCGACGAAAACGAGGATCTTTAACAACGACCAGAGCATGGCGGCTTCCTTATTTGGCTTGCAGGCTTTGGGCCAGATCAGCGGCGGCAGTCACAGCTGCCACCCGCGCGTTTGCCGCGGCTTCCCAGCTGGACAGGGCAGCGCGGGCAGAGCCGGGCAGGGCAGAAAGTTCTGACAATGCTTCCTGCAGCTTCCCCCCGGCCACAGCCGCTTCGGCACGGGACAAGACCGCATCCGTATCGTCCCCTTCGCGAGGGGTGACAGAGCGGGCACCCAGATGGCGATTCACGTAATCGAGCAGGCCGCTGCCCTTCTTAGTGTCTTCCCGGGCTGAGGCCAGCGCCTCGCGGGCAGCCGGGGTAAACCCGTCCCGCAAGGCAGAAAGCGAGGCTATTCCGCTCTCCGCAGGACCGGACAAGACTTCCGGAACATCAACACCGAGGGCCGCAAGCTCCTGCACACTGGCCGCATAGCTGTTACCGGTGTCCAAGGCAGAACGCAGCTGCGCCAGCTGCGTCTGAGCGCTGGCAATCCGTGCGGCCTCGGCACTCGCCGCGTCCATCGCCTGGGCGTCTGCCAGCATCTGTTCGACTTCGGAACGCTGCGCCGCAAGGCTGTCCTGCAGCTTACCCAGCTCGGTTTCAAACGCGGCCACAGCTTCGGGCGAGGCGCCTTCCAAAGGCCGGGTTTCCAGCGCCGCAACGCGGGCGGTCAAAGTCTCCAAATCCGCACGCAGCATCGCGTCCGGGGCCTGCGCGGTTTTCAGCGGTTCAATGTCGGCGGCAAGAGCTTGGATCTGCGCAGTAAAAGGCGACAAGTCTGGCGCCGGGTTAGCCTCAACCTGCTGCTTCAACGCGGCCAAGGATGCCTGCAGGTCCGATTGGCGGGTTTCCAGTACCGTCAAATCTGTGCCCTGGTTTTGCAATGAAGCCGGCAAGACACTGTCAAGCCAACCGCCCTGGCCGGCAATAAATCCAAAAACCGCAGCCACGGCACCGCCCAGCACAGCAGAGCCGAAACCGCCGCGCTTCTCCACCACCCGCTCGATTTCACGAGGCTGCTCTGCGTGAGCAACTGGCTCTGCCGGTTCAAAGGCGGCTTTTTCTTCCGGGGCCTCTTCCCAACCAGAAACCGCGGTCTCGGTCTCGGTCTCGGTCTCGGTCTCGGTCTCGGTCTCGGTCTCGGTCTCGGTCTCGGTCTCGGTCTCGGTCTCGGTCTCGGTCTCGGTCTCGGAAACCGCGGACTCCATGTCCTCAGATACGTCAACCGCCTCGGTGGCGCTTTCGTCAGCCACATCCCGATCAAGCGCTTCAGCAGTGTCCTCAATCGGATGAGATTCTTCGGGGCCAGGCTCAATCACGTCTTTCGGATTTTTCTTGTCAGCCACGCCGGCCTCCCCCTCGATTCCTAAAATACATTCCTGCGAACACGCCGGACACTACTCTGCGCGCCCCTTGCCCTCAAGCCGCGACAGCTGCGCTGCGGCATCAAGGACAGCCTCTGCCATGGCTTCAGCATTGGGTTCCTTACTTACGCGCAACACCTTGCAATTCAAGCTTTTCAATGGCTCTGCAACAACCTGGCTCAGCGCAATCAAGTGCAAATGCACAGCATCCCCGCACAGACTGGCAAAATGACGCGCAGTTCTGGGAGAAAAAAGCGGCACGATCACATCATTTTGCGCAGAAAGCACAGCCTGCGCCTCGCCTGACAACGGCAGAAGTACCTGATCATACACGGTTTGCGCACGGCAGGGGATACCGCCATTAGTAAGCCTTTGTGCAATCCCGCCCCGGGCATGGGTGCCCCGCAAATGCAAAAGCGGTGCTTCTGGCGGTTGTTGCAGCATTCTTTCGACCAATTCATCCGCGCATTGCCCCAGGCCAACCGCCTGCCAGCCGGCGTCCGCAGCAGCCCTGGCGGTGCGCTCGCCAACACAAAAAGCCGGCAGACGGGCAGCAGTTTCACGTGAAGCGGCCTCCACCCCGTTGGCCGATGTGAATATCACGCCTTTCACGCCATCCAGGCTGACTTGCGCCTGTGTCGACCGGATCTGCATCAGCGGCGCATAGATCACTTGCAGCCCAGCACGTGCCCCTTGGGGCAGCCCGGCCACAAACTGCTTTGCCACTGGCAGCGGGCGTGTCATCAGCAAAGGCACCATCGCGGGCTCCCGGGATTGTTTGCAAGCCGCTTAGGTGGTAGCCCCGGCGGCAATGCGATGCAACGGTAAGGCCATGACAAAGACCCTGACAATTCTGGGGCTGGAGAGCAGCTGTGACGATACCGCCGCCGCCGTGGTGCGGCAATCGGAGGGCACCCAGCCCGAAGTTCTTTCTTCGGTCGTGTTCGGCCAGACGGAGTTGCACAGCCCCTTTGGCGGCGTGGTGCCGGAGATCGCTGCGCGTGCCCATGCCGAAAAGCTGGACATTTGCGTGCGCGATGCGCTGGTCGAGGCCGGGCTGACCTTGAAAGACATGGATGCGGTCGCAGTGACCGCCGGCCCCGGGCTGATTGGCGGAGTCATGTCTGGCGTTATGTGCGCCAAGGGCATTTCTGCGGCAACCGGCCTGCCGTTGGTCGGAGTAAATCACCTGGCCGGTCACGCGCTGACGCCGCGGCTGACCGATGGGATTGCCTACCCTTACCTGATGCTGCTGGTTTCCGGAGGGCACTGCCAATACCTGCTGGTGCGCGGACCTGAGGATTTCACCCGGCTCGGCGGCACTATCGACGACGCCCCGGGCGAAGCGTTTGACAAAACCGCCCGCCTGCTGGGCTTGCCGCAACCCGGCGGACCCTCGGTGCAGGCAGAGGCGGAGAACGGCGATCCCAAGCGCTACCGCTTTCCCCGCCCCTTGCTGGACCGGCCGGATTGCAACTTGTCCTTTTCAGGCCTGAAAACTGCATTGATGCGGATGCGTGACCAAATCGCGGCGGAAAAAGGCGGCCTTTCCCGACAGAACCGGGCTGATCTGTGCGCCGGTTTCCAGGCCGCTGTGGTGGACACGTTGGCCGAAAAAACCCGGCGCGCTATCCGCCTGTATCTGGAAGAACAACCTGCGCAACCTACCGTTGCCGTTGCCGGCGGGGTTGCAGCAAATACTGCCATTCGCGCCGCGTTAGAGACTGTTTGTGCCGAGGCAGGCGCCACCTTTACCGCACCGCCGTTGCGGCTGTGCACCGATAATGCGGCGATGATCGCCTATGCCGGCCTGGAACGGTTCAAGGCCGGCGCCCGCGACGGGCTGGATCTGACCGCCCGCCCCCGTTGGCCGCTGGATCAAAGCAGCCCGGCACTGATCGGATCCGGCCGAAAGGGAGCCAAGGCATGAGCATTTCTATACTGGGATCCGGCGCCTTCGGCACAGCTTTGGCAATCTCATTGGCAGGCAAAGGCCCTGTGACCCTGTGGGCGCGCAACGCGATGAAAGCTCAGGCGATGCAGGATAGCCGCCGCAACGGGACCCGGCTGCCGGGCGTTGAACTGCCCAAGAACCTTTTGATCACTTCCGACATTGTGAAAGCCTGCGAATCCGGCGTCCTGCTGCTGGCGGTACCGATGCAAACGCTGCGTGGTGCCTTGGAACAGCACAAGGATCACCTGACCGGAAAGACGCTTGTCGCTTGCTGTAAAGGGATCGAGCTGGACTCTGGCCTCGGCCCGGTAGCGGTCATCCAGGAAGTTCTCCCAGGTACCTGTTCAGCGCTGCTGACGGGGCCGAGCTTTGCCGCGGATATAGCGCGCGGGCTGCCAACCGCACTAACCCTTGCCTGCAACGATCCAGCGCAAGGCAAGGCATTGCAGGAGCAGCTGACTACGGCCAACCTGCGGCTCTACCGCACCACGGACACCATTGGAGCCGAAATCGGCGGCGCTTTGAAAAACGTGATGGCAATTGCCTGTGGAGCGGTCATTGGGGCCGGGCTGGGCGACAGTGCCCGCGCCGCACTAATGACGCGCGGGTATGCCGAAATGCAGCGTTTGGCACTGGCTTGTGGAGCAAAATCAGAGACATTGGCCGGGCTTTCCGGCTTTGGCGATTTGACGTTGACCTGCAGTTCCGACCTGTCCCGCAACTACCGTCTTGGACTTTCCATTGGCCGGGAGGAGGATTTCGATTCCACCATCACGGTCGAAGGGGCAGCCACAGCACGGGCAGTTGCAGAGCAGGCCCAGAGGATGGCTCTGGATATGCCGGTCACACTCACGGTAACCAATTTGCTCGATCAGCGCTTGACGATTGGCGAGGCAGCGGCACATTTGCTTAAAAGACCATTAAAAGAGGAATAAAATGCTCATCGCATTGATCGCTCGTGACAAACCCGGCCATTTGCAGACCCGGCTGGACAACCGTGACGCCCATCTAGCCTATATCAACGACACCGGCGCCGTAGCGCAGGCAGGCCCGCTGCTGGATCAGGATGGCAATATGGCCGGATCTCTGGTTATTCTGGACGTTGAAGACATGGCTGCAGGCGAGGCATGGGCGGCAAGCGACCCATACAATAAGGCCGGCCTGTTTGAAGCTGTCGAATTGATCACCTGGAAAAAGGTCATCGGCTGATGCGTTACTGGCTGTTCAAATCCGAACCCTCTACCTGGAGCTGGGACAACCAAGTCTCCAAGGGCGAGGAAGGCGAGGAATGGGACGGCGTGCGCAACTATCAGGCGCGAAACTTCATGCGTGAAATGAAGATCGGCGACCGTGGGTTTTTCTATCATTCCCAGAAAGAAAAATCCGTGGTCGGCATTGTTGAGGTCTGCGCCGAGGCCCATCCTGACAGCACCACCGAAGACGACCGCTGGGAGTGCGTCGACATCAAAGCAGTGCGGCCTTTTTCTAAGCCGGTTTCATTGGATCGGATCAAGTCCGACCCGCAGTTGGAAGAGATGGTATTGGTCAGGAACTCCCGCCTGTCGGTGCAGCCGGTGAGCGAGGCGGAATGGTCTGCCATTTGCGCGTTGGGAGAGACAGATCCCAGCTGATCTGTCAATCTGCTCCTAAGTGGCTGAAACCATTTAGGAGAACAGTATGGAATTTCTGAGTGTGATCGTGGCGGCTGCGGCGGCATTTGCGCTGGGGGCAGGATATTACGGCGCCCTCGCCAAACCGTGGGTCGAGGCCGCTGGTGTTGAATGTGATGAAGACGGAAACCCGAAGGGCGGTCAGAGCCCAATGATTTTTGCGATGGCTTTTTTCTTGCAGTTGATCGTTGTTGGCATGATGCGCCATGTGTTCACTCTGTCCGGCATCGAGAGCCTTGGCGCGGGCCTGGTTGGCGGTGCAGGTGTCGGACTGTTTTTCATCAGCCCCT
The DNA here is from genome assembly GCF_000473165.1 of Leisingera aquimarina DSM 24565. Taxonomy (GTDB): domain Bacteria; phylum Pseudomonadota; class Alphaproteobacteria; order Rhodobacterales; family Rhodobacteraceae; genus Leisingera; species Leisingera aquimarina. The sequence continues at coordinate 722,438 of NZ_KI421504.1, forward strand.
GGATGGCCTTGAACAACATGTATGGGATGCGGCCGGTGAAGCTGACGCTGATTGATGGCGGCTATGCGACGCTGGCCTGCGCAATTGCTGGCCTGGTACTGAGCCTGTTCTGAATTGAAAAAGGGAAGGACCTGAAGACAATCAGGACCTTCCCTTCCACCCCGCGTGCTCCACTATCCACCACACGCGTTTGAAAATCTGGTACCTGGCCGTCCTGGCCGGTGTTTTATGTGTAGCTCTTTGAAACACGATTCCGCAAATCAATAACCCTGACAATGCGAACTAAATCAGCGACGCCGGAAGCCAGGCACAAAACCCCGGGTCTCACTGCGGAAATTGTGAAGCCTCTTGACAGATCGTAATATTATTTAACATTATTGTTAATATAAGGTATCTCCAGTCAGGAAAGGCACGCAATGCCTGTAAACTTCCCTAGCGAGAGCGCCGCCTACCGCACAGCCCGCAATGAACTGTTGCAAGCTGAGCTCGCTTTGCGCGCACAAACCGAAAAAGTTGCCGCCCTGCGCCGGGCTTTGCCTGCCGGCGGGCGGGTTGCGGAGACTTATGAATTCCGCAGCACCAGCGGTGCTTCGGCATCCCTGCTGGACCTGTTCGGCCAGCACAGTGCCCTAGCGGTTTATTCTCTGATGTACGGGCCGGATAGCAAGGCCGCCTGCCCGATGTGTGCAGCGATTCTTGATGGCTGGCGCGGGCAAGTGTCCCATGTGCACGCGCGCATGGGGTTTGCGGTTGTCGCGCAATCGTCGCCGGAACGGCTTGCAGCACTGCAGATCGCAAAGGACTGGCAGGATCTGCCGCTCTATTCTGCTGCGGGTAGCAGCTATCAGCAAGACTACTTGGGTGAAAGCAGCGAGGGCGCGCAGCTGCCGATGCTGCATGTCTTTACCCGATCAGAGGACGGTATCCGGCATTTCTGGGGATCGGAGATGCTCTTTGAGCCAAGTCCCTGGCAGCCGCGCCATGTAGATGCACTATGGCCGATGTGGAATCTGTTCGACCTCACCCCTGAGGGGCGCGGCGACCATATGCCCAGTCAGCGCTGATCCGAGGCCCGGCAATAGAGAAGCGCCGCCGGATTGCTCCAGCGGCGCTGATTTTATTGAAAAGAGGAACCGCTTAGTAGCGATAATGCTCAGGCTTGAACGGGCCTTCCGGCGCCACACCGATATAGGCGGCCTGTTCGGCGCTCAGCTCGGTCAGCTTGACCCCGATGCGGCCCAGGTGCAGGCGGGCGACTTTTTCGTCCAGATGCTTAGGCAGGATGTAAACGTCATTGCCGTAGTGGTCTCCACGGGTCCACAGCTCGATCTGGGCCAGCACCTGGTTGGTGAAGGAGGCCGACATCACAAACGACGGGTGGCCGGTGGCATTGCCAAGGTTCAGCAGACGACCTTCGGACAGCAGAATCATGCGGTTGCCCGAGGGCATCTCGATCATGTCCACTTGTTCCTTGATGTTGGTCCACTTGTGGTTCTTCAGCGCCGCAACCTGGATCTCATTGTCGAAGTGGCCGATGTTGCCGACAATTGCCATGTCCTTCATCTCGCGCATATGCTCGATGCGGATCACGTCCTTGTTGCCGGTGGTGGTGATGAAGATATCGGCGGAGGAAACTTCCTCCTCTAGCAGCACCACTTCAAAACCGTCCATCGCGGCCTGCAACGCGCAAATCGGGTCCGCTTCGGTGACCTTCACGCGGGCGCCTGCGCCACGCAGCGAAGCTGCAGAACCTTTGCCAACGTCACCGTAACCACAGACCACGGCAACCTTGCCGGCCATCATGGTGTCAGTGGCGCGGCGGATGCCGTCGACCAGCGATTCTTTGCAGCCGTATTTGTTATCGAACTTCGACTTGGTGACAGAGTCATTGACATTGATCGCCGGGAACGGCAGCTGGCCGTTCTTCTGCAACTCATACAGACGGTGAACGCCGGTGGTGGTTTCCTCGGAAACGCCCAGGATCGCGTCACGGGTCTTGGTGAACCAGCCCGGGGACGCTTCCATGCGCTTCTGGATCTGCACCTTGATGACAGCTTCTTCTTCGGACTGCGGCACCGGGATAATGTCCTCGCCCGCTTCGGCACGCGCGCCCAGCAGCACATAAAGGGTGGCATCGCCGCCGTCGTCGAGGATCAGGTTCGGACCCTCAGAGAACATGAAGGATTTATCCAGGTAATCCCAATGCTCTTCCAGCGATTGGCCCTTGATCGCAAAGACCGGGATGCCAGCTTCGGCAATCGCTGCGGCAGCGTGGTCCTGGGTCGAGAAAATGTTGCACGACGCCCAGCGCACATCGGCGCCCAACGCCACCAGCGTTTCGATCAGCACAGCTGTCTGGATAGTCATATGCAGCGAGCCGACAATCCGCGCGCCTTTCAGCGGTTTGCTTTCGCCGTATTCCGCACGCAGGGACATCAGGCCCGGCATTTCGGTTTCGGCGATGTCCAGCTCTTTGCGGCCGAACCCGGCCAGCGCGATGTCCTTGACGATGTAATCCCCGGCCATTGTCTGCTCCATTCAGGTTACGAGTAAAGTTGCAGCAGGGCCTAACACTGCAAATGTTGATATTCAACGAAGATACCCGCAGCCGGAGCCTAAGGCTCTGGCTTTTTATGGTGGAGCAGGCTGTTGGGGGGAGCCTGTCAGGCGGCCAATGTCAGCTTGGCGTGCCTGGTTCCGGCGTATTTTTCGAAATGTGGAAGAATGAGGAACCGGTCGCAACAACGCAGCTGACCCCATTTGCATGTGTGACCAGAACAGTAAAAGTTCCGGTTTCATCCGACGACCAGACCTCGATCACAGTGGCCTCAGGACGGCTTTTCTGCAATCCGCCGGCGGTCAGCCGCTCGGAGTATCCGCTTTCCAGCTTCCGGGTCATGACCTCGCGGTCGCCGCAGCTGGCTGCCAAGGCTGGCGGCGCCGTCGCTGCCATGCCGAATAACAGAGAAATACCAAGAAGACGCTTAAACATGACAAACTCCTTTCCATTGCGTGTCACGTCACGAAAAGGGGTTGCCGCAGAGAGGGGGCGGTGCCCCTTGTATACCTATAATATTGGGCCGCGCAGTGCCCGTTTCAAACTCACAAGGCATAAACACTCCGTTTTTGGCTGTGTTCAGGCATCCCGCAGCCAAACCCGGCAAGCATTGCCCGGCTGCCGCACAACGGTTAGTCAAAGGGGGAGTGCAGCGACAGGAAACCCTCATGCCCGCAAAACCCGCCCGTGCATGGCAGCGCATGCTTTCCGGCCGCCGCCTGGATCTGCTGGACCCGACACCGATGGATATCGAGATCGAGGATATAGCCCACGGCCTGGCCTTTGTCGCACGCTGGAACGGCCAAACCAGGGGGGACTTCGCCTATTCCGTAGCTGAGCATTCGCTGCTGGTTGAAGACCTGTTCACCAGGATGCATCCCAAGGCGCCGGTTAAATGGCGGCTGGCTGCATTGCTGCATGATGCACCAGAATATGTGATCGGGGATATGATTTCTCCGGTCAAAGCCGCTGTGGGGCCGGGGTATGGCGAACTGGACTTGCGACTGACCGCGGCCATTCACCTGCGGTTTGGCCTGCCCGCTGCCTTGCCCAAGACTGTGAAAACGCAAATCAAGCGGGCCGACAAGATCAGTGCCTGGATGGAAGCGGTGCAGATTGCTGGCTTTTCAGAAAAAGAGGCCAGCAGATTTTTTGGACGTCCAAAGCCGGAAACCGTCGAGGGCTTCAATATCGTTCTGCGCCCGCCGCTGGAAACCCGGGTGGCTTTTTTAGACCGCCACGCGGAATTGATAAATCAGCTTTGAGCTTCAACGCGGGCTGCGTTTGGCCAGAATACGCTGCAGGGTGCGGCGGTGCATGTTAAGCCGCCGTGCGGTTTCCGAGACATTGCGGTCGCACAATTCATAGATCCGCTGGATATGCTCCCAGCGCACCCGGTCGGCGCTCATCGGGTTTTCCGGCGGCGGCGGCAGCACATCCTCGTTGGCCAGCAAAGCGTTCATGATGTCGGTGGCATCGGCCGGCTTGGACAGGTAATCTGTCGCACCGATCTTGACCGCTGCGACAGCCGTGGCGATGGCGCCATAACCGGTCAGCACCACAACGCGGCTATCCGGGCGTTTTTCCCGCAGCACTTCGACCACATCCAGACCATTGCCGTCTTCCAGCCGCAGATCCACCACCGCAAAGGCCGGCGGACGGGCCGTTGCAATGGCACTGCCTGCGGCAACCGACCCCGCGGTCTCCACTGTGAAGCCCCGCTTTTCCATTGCCTTGGCCAGACGCCGCAGAAACGGCTCGTCATCATCAACCAGCAGCAGTGTCTTATCGGGTCCAATATCCTGCAGAGCAGTTTCGGCCATGCCCAGTCCTCCGCGAAATTATTATCTGTTCACGCAAGAATATGTCCGGGCATGGGAAAAGGTCAAACAGCTATCCTGCTTTAGATTTTTTCGATGAAGCAGGCGGTCTTGTCGGCCATCTGCTCGGCCGTTTCATCACGGCGGTAGAATTCCACAAAGCCGTCTCCGGGCAGCACCAGGTAAGAGAAAGTGGAATGGTCGACGAGGTAATAATCCTCGTCGCCTTCGTTCTTCTTGAAGTAGGTCTTGTAGGCCTTGCTGGCGGCCTTCACCTGGTCGAGAGACCCTGTCAGCCCGATCATCTTTTCATGCAGGTTTTCGGCGAAATCGCCAACAGCTTCAGGGGTATCGCGGTCCGGGTCGATGGAAATGAACACCGGTGTCACGCTGATGCCGCGCTCTGCCAGCACATCCACAGCATCTGCATTGCGGGCAGAATCCATCGGGCAAACGTCGGGACAGAAGGTGTAGCCGAAGTAAACAATAGACGGTTCGGTGATCACATCCTTATCGGTGACTGTCTCACCCTTGGCATTGACCAGCTCGAACGCTCCGCCGATGGTATCGGTGCCTCCAGCGATCTGGCTGCTGCGGCACTGTGCGAATTTGTCGCTTCCAGCCCCTCCGCGGGTCATAAACCAGGCGCCCCCCACAAGGGCAGCAACAAAAGCAACAGCAAGAAGAGCATAGACGCGGGTCATGAGATCACACTTTTCGTCAGGGAAGGGTTGTTGATCGTTTGCTGCGCCAGACCTATCAAGAAATACAGCCGATGCAACTGGCGCACGGCGTCACATCTGCGGGAGCAACAGACCTAATGAGCGATCGCATCTTCAAACTGATGAGCGGCCAGGAACACAGCCACTGGATCCGCCTGCGGACCCTGATCCTGCTGCGCTGGGTGGCCATTGCCGGACAAATCGCCGCCATTGCCGTGGCGCAGCACCGTTTTAACCTGCAGTTGGAGCTGGGCCTGTGCTATCTGGCTATTGGCATTTCAGCCGCAGGCAATCTTATCGCCATTTTCGCCTTCCCGGAAAACAAGCGCCTGACCGAATTTGAGAACTTCCTGATGGTGCTGTTCGATCTGCTGCAGCTGGCCTTCCTGGTGTATCTGACTGGCGGGCTGAACAATCCCTTTGCCTTGCTGGTGCTGGGGCCAGTGACCATTTCCGCCGCTGTTATGGGACTGCGTTCCACCCTGACCATAGGTGCCACCGCCGTCATTCTGGTCACCCTGATGGCGGAATTCCACCTGCCGCTGCGCACTGAGCAGGGTTTCATCCTGCGTATCCCCGACGTGTTCATCTTCGGCAATTGGATCGCCATCGTTATCGCCATCCTGTTCATCGGCGCCTATTCCTTCCGGGTCAGCAATGAAATGCGCTCGATGTCGGATGCGCTCAGCGCCACCCAGCTGGCATTGTCGCGCGAGCAAAAGCTGACCGACCTGGGCGGCGTGGTGGCGGCGGCGGCGCATGAGCTGGGCACTCCGCTGGCCACCATAAAACTCGCCAGTGCAGAACTGATCGAGGAACTGGACGACCGCCCTGACCTGCGCGAAGATGCGGCGCTGATCCGTGAACAGGCCGACCGATGCCGCGACATCCTGCGCGGCATGGGCCGGGCCGGAAATGACGATTTGCATTTGCGTCAGGCACCAATTTCAACCCTGGTGACCGAAGCGGCAGAACCGCACATGAACCGCGGCAAATCCGTCATCTACCATGAGGAGCCGCTGGAGGGAGGTGATTTCCAGCAGCCGACGGTGATGCGTAAGCCCGAGATCATTCATGGATTGCGCAATCTGGTGCAGAATGCAGTGGATTTCTCCCGCTCCACTGTTTGGATCGATGCTGCGTGGAACAACGACCGGATCATCCTGCGGATCTGCGACGATGGCCAGGGGTTTCCGCCGCATCTGCTGGGCCGCATTGGCGATCCGTTTGTGCGCCGCCGACGGGGCGAAAACGAGCTGAAGCAGCGGCCTGAGTATGAAGGCATGGGGCTGGGTCTGTTCATTGCTAAAACGCTGCTGCAGCGCACTGGCGCACAGGTAAGGTTCGCCAATGGCGCAGACCCTTTCCAGACTCTCAGCCCCTACCGCGAACGGCGCGGCGCCATCGTCGAAGTAGCCTGGCCGCGCAAAAAAATCGACGCCATGGCAGACGGCGGCCCTGTCATTGGGAAAAATATACCTTTAGAAATTTAACTATTCACTTTTGGGCAACCAATTAAACTTCATTTAACCATTATTAGGGAACCATGCGGGTAAACGAGAGCTGAACTGGGCAGGACGACATGCAGGACTTCGCTTCGATCGAATGGTTTGTACTGGCAGTGCTTTGTGCTGCAACAGCGGCTGCGGCGGTCTGGTGGCTGTCGCCTAATCCGCGCCGCAATGGCATGGAAACTGATCTGCTGGCCGGCGACGGCCGTACTGATGCGGTGTTCCTGTTTGACGAAAACAGCCTGATCGGCTGGTCTTCGGGCGCGCGCAAATTCATTGGCGACCAGGCGGAAAACTTTGACTGGGGCATGCTGCGCGACCAACTGGCCCGCAGCTACCCGGGCCTGCCGCAATCGCCGGGCTTCCTCAAAGATGTCGGCCCGCTCGTGCTTTCCGGCACTGCATCCGCCGAAAGCCGCGAGGCGCATTGCGAATGGATCGACGGGGTCACCCGCGTCCAGCTGCGCCGCAGCACCTTGGAGGAACAGAACAAATCCCTGGATCAGGAGCTGACCACCCTGCGCGCTGCCGTGCATCAGGCGCCCTACCCGGTCTGGCTGCAGTCGGAGGAGGGCAACGTCACCTGGTCCAACCTCGCCTATGACGACCTCAGCCAGAAGATCCGCGGCCGCAATGCCGACTTTGCCGAGCCTCTGTTCACTGACCTCCACGACCCGATGACCAGCGGCAAGCCGGAGCGGATCTACATCCCGCTGCCGGAAAGCAACAAAAAACTGTGGTACAACGTTTCCACCACAGAAACCGAAGCCGGCTGGCTGTGCCACGCGGTGGATGTGAATGCCGTAGTCGACGCCGAGGTTGCCCAGCGCAATTTCGTGCAGACTCTGGCCAAGACGTTTGCACAGCTGTCGATCGGCCTTGCGATTTTTGACCGCAACCGCCAGCTGGTGCTGTTCAACCCGGTGCTGATAGACCTCACTGCCCTGCCCGCCAACTTCCTCAGCTCGCGTCCCAATCTGCTGACTTTCTTCGACCGGCTGCGCGACCAGCGGATGATGCCGGAACCGAAAAGTTACTCCAGTTGGCGCCACCAGATGGCTGACCTCTTGGAGGCCGCTGCCGAAGGCCGGTACCAGGAAACATGGTCGCTGCCGTCGGGGTCCGTCTACAAGGTTTCGGGCCGGCCGCATCCGGATGGCGCCATTGCCTTCCTGTTCGAAGATATCACAGCCGAGGTCACCCTCACCCGCCAGTTCCGCTCCGAGCTGGAGATGGGTCAGTCGATCATGGACCAGATGGACGAGGCGATTGCGGTCTTCGCCAGCGATGGCAGCATGACCTTTTCCAACAGTGCATATGGCAGCCTCTGGTCGATGGACCCGGAAGCGAGCTTTGCCAAAGTGTCAATCATGGACGCCAGCCGGATCTGGCAGGACACCTGCGCGCCGACCCCGGTTTGGGGTGAGATCCGCGACTTTGTCGCCGGCGGCGAAGGGCGCGAGGCCTGGTGGTCGAATGTCCAGCTGCGCGACGGCACGCGCATGATCTGCAAGGTCTCCGCAATCCAGAACGGTGCCACAATGGTCAGCTTCCGCGCACCGGAAACTGTCACCCTGCCGGAAGGCCAGCAGCGCTTCCCCGCTATCAGTCAGGGCTGAGCCCGGAAACCGGCTTGCAGCAGACCGGCGGCGGCGCCATTCTAGCGCCATGACCACGGATACCGCGTCCTGCACGCTGAACTCACCGGATGATACGGCCCGTTTGGCCGCACAAATCGCCGGGGCCCTGTGCCCCGGCGATTGCCTGTTGCTGGAAGGGGTAATCGGCGCCGGCAAGACCCATTTCGCCCGCCACTTGATCCAGTCGCTGATGGAGGTACCAGAAGACGTCCCTTCGCCCACCTTCACACTGGTGCAGACCTATGACGTGCCCGCCGGCGAGCTGTGGCACACCGACCTCTACCGGCTGTCCTCCCTGGACGAGATGGAGGAGCTGGGACTGACTGAAGCTTTTGAGACCGCCATCTGCCTGGTGGAATGGCCCGACCGGCTGGCTGAGCTGACGCCGCCCCATGCCCTGCGCCTCACGCTGGCGCTGGACCCGGAACACGAAGACCGCCGCCATCTGACGCTCAGCTGGAGCGATGCGAAATGGCGGCCCCTGATGGAGCGCATCTGCGCATGACTGACCGCAACACACTGTGCGAAACATTTCTCTCGGCCACGCCATTTGGCGACTGGCAACGGGGACCGCTGGCCGGCGACGCTTCGAACCGGCGCTACGAACGGCTGACGGCTGACAATGGTAAGACCGTTGTGCTAATGGACGCGCCGCCGGAAAAGGGCGAAGATGTCTGCCCTTTTATCCGCATTGCCGAATACCTGCGTGCCCAAGGTCTCAGCGCCCCGGAGATCCTGGCACAGGACGTTGAGAATGGCTTTTTGCTGCTGGAAGACCTGGGCGATGATCTTTTTGCCCGCGTCGTTCTTCAGAAACCGGCGCTGGAAATGGAGCTCTATAAGGCAGCCACCGATGCGCTGGTTTCCTTGCACCAAGCACCGATGCCGGATCTGGAACCATATGGCTCGCGAATGATGGCAGAAATGGCCGGTCTGGCGCTGCTGAAATACCGCGACGGCATCCTCGGCGGCCATGATCCTGACTTGCAATCCAGGTTCGAGGATCACTTCGAAGACATCCTGCGTGAATCCGTCAAAGGCGATCCTGTTCTGGTTCAGCGTGACTACCACGCCGAAAACCTGCTGTGGCTGCCGGGCCGCAACGGGGTGGCGCGAGTAGGTCTGCTGGACTTCCAGGACGCCCGCGCCGGCCACTGCGCATATGATCTGGTGTCGCTGCTGCAGGATGCCCGCCGCGACGTGCCGGCTGCCATCGAAATGCAGATGATTGATCGCTACATCTCTGCCGCCGGAGTGGATGAGTCCGGTTTCCGCACCGCCTATAACGTGTTGGGCGTGCAGCGAAACCTGCGTATCCTCGGCGTCTTTTCCCGGCTTAGCCAGGAATACGGCAAGCCCCATTACGTGGACTTGATCCCGCGGGTGTGGAGCCATTTCATTCGCGGGCTGGAGCATCCTGCGCTGGCTACGGTTGCGAATCTGTTGCGTGAAAGCCTGCCGCCCCCAACCCCGGACAATCTGGACAAGCTGAGGCCCTGATGCAGCGCTCTCCTGATGCCGTTATGCTGTTTGCCGCGGGGTTTGGAACCCGGATGCGGGAGCTGACCCGCGACAAGCCGAAACCGATGATCGAAGTCTCAGGACGGCCACTGATCGCCCATGCGCTGGAGCTCGCCCAAGCCGTCCGGCCAGCCCGGATAGTGGCAAACTTGCATTACAAGCCGGAGCCGCTAAAGACCTTATTAGAGCATGAAAATGTGCTCATCAGTCTCGAATCCCCCGAAATTCTCGACACCGGCGGCGGTCTGCGCCAGGCTTTGCCGCTGTTGGAGGACGGGCCGGTTTTCACCATGAATACCGACGCCATATGGAAGGGCCCGAACCCATTGCATTTGGCCCTGCAAGCTTGGGACCCCGACCGCATGGACGCACTTCTGGTCTGTGTGCCGCTGGAACGTGCAGTGGGCCGCACCGGCGGTGGGGATTTCGCGGCGGATGCCGACGGCCGCATCAGCCGCGGCGGGAAGTTAGTCTATGGCGGGGTTCAGATCCTGAAAACACAGGATCTTCATCAGATTGAGGAGCAGGTGTTCTCTCTGAATGTCCTGTGGAACCAGATGACCGCACAAGGCCGGTTGTTTGCCCTGGAATATCCTGGCCGCTGGTGCGATGTGGGCTATCCAGAGGGGATCACACTGGCCGAGGATCTGATAGCCGCAGATGATGTTTGAACCTTCCGCAAAACCGCGCGTCTTTGCCCTGCCCTGCGGTGTCGACTTCCCGCATGCACTGACCGACGGACTGCGCATCCGCAGCCAAGACCAACCGCCCGAGGCATTGGCGAGGGTTGAACTGATCGTCAACACCTCCCGTATGGCGCGGCGTGTCCGCACCTTGTTTGACAATGGACCTGCCCTGCTGCTGCCGCGCATGCTGCTGCTGACTGATCTGGCACAGCGTGCCACACTGGACGGGCTGCCGCCGGCTTTGCCGCCGCTGCGGCGGCGGCTGGAACTGTCTCAGTTGATCGCAAAGCTATTGGATGCGCAGCCCGACCTGGCCTCCAGGGCGTCGCTCTATGACTTGTCCGATAGTCTTGCCGCGCTGATTGACGAGATGCAGGGCGAAGGCGTCAGTACTGATGTGATCCGCGATCTGGATGTCTCCGACATGTCCGGTCACTGGGCACGGGCGCAGGCCTTTATCGGAATCGCCGATGAGTTCACCGGCCTGCATGAAGGTGCGATGGATGCCCAGGCGCGGCAGCGGCAGGCGGTGCTGAACCTGATCGGGCAATGGCAGGAGAATCCGCCGGCGCATCCAGTGATCCTTGCCGGCTCCACCGGCTCGCGCGGGACTACGCTTATGCTGATGCAGGCCATCTCCCGGCTGCCGCAAGGCGCAGTGGTCCTTCCCGGCTTCGACTTTAACCAGCCGGATCATGTTTGGGACAGGCTGGATGATCCGATGATTTCGGAGGATCATCCACAGTACCGGTTCCACAAATTATTGAAAGACTTGGAGCTTTCACCAGGAGACGTGCAACGCTGGACGGAGACACCGCCAGTCTCTTCTGAGCGCAACAAGCTGGTTTCTCTTGCCTTGCGTCCAGCCCCAGTGACCGATGCATGGATGAGCGAAGGCCCAAAACTGTCAGGTCTGAAACCCGCCACAGATAACGTTTCCCTGATTGAGGCCGCCAACCCCCGCGCCGAAGCCCTCGCCATCGCTCTGCGACTGCGCCAAGCAGCGGAAGACGGGCAAACCGCCGCGCTCATTACGCCGGACCGGATGCTGACCCGCCAGGTCTCGGCAGCGCTGGACCGCTGGGATATCCTTCCTGACGATTCTGCCGGCCAGCCCCTGCAGCTATCGCCTCCGGGCCGTTTCCTGCGCCATGTGACTGGGCTGTTCTGCAAACCGCTGGCATGCGACAGCCTTCTGACACTGCTGAAGCACCCGCTGACCCACGATGGCGCAGATCGTGGCAATCACCTGCGCCAAACCCGCGAGCTTGAGCTGTCCCTGCGCCGAAACGGCCCGCCTTTCCCCGATGCCGCAGCATTTTCCGGATTTGAAGAGGGACGCAATCTGACCCCAGGCTGGACGTCCTGGCTCAGCGCCTGTTTCGCAGATCAGGAAGTCGCAGGCACCCTTCCCTTGGCCGATTGGGTCAGGCGTCTGCGTGACCGCGCTGAATACATCGCTGCCGGCAGCAGATCAGACGGCACCAGTACGCTGTGGGACAAGAAGGCTGGTCAAGCCGCACGCTCTTGCATTGAAAACCTGGAAGCCGAAGCCCCCTATGGCGGCGACATGTCCGCCCGCGATTTTGCCGATCTGCTGGGTGCGCTGCTGAGCCAGGGCGAGGTCCGCGACCGCGATGCGCCCTATGGCTCAATCATGATCTGGGGCACGCTGGAGGCGCGGGTGCAGGGCGCCGATCTGGTGATTCTTGGCGGCCTTAACGAGGGCAGCTGGCCAGAGGCCGCCAGCCCCGATCCCTGGCTGAACCGGCAACTGCGCAACCAGGCAGGGCTGCTGTTGCCAGAGCGCCGAATCGGTCTGTCAGCGCATGACTTTCAACAGGCCATCGCTGCACCCGAAGTATGGCTGACTCGCGCCGAGCGCTCTGAGGAAGCAGACACGGTGCCCTCGCGCTGGCTGAACCGGCTGACCAATCTCTTGTCTGGACTGCCGGATCAGGGCGGCCGGGATGCGCTGGAAACCATGCGAACGAAAGGCCGCAAGTGGCTCGGCCAGGCAGAGGTATTGGAGGAGCCAACATCCACCCCGCAAGTGCCGCGTCCGTCTCCGCGGCCACCGGTTGCCGCCCGCCCGCGCCGGCTCACCATCACGGAAATCCCCCGCTTGATCCGCGACCCTTATGCAATTTACGCCAAGCATATTCTGCGGCTGAAGCCTCTGAACCCGCTGGTGCAAGAGCCAGACGCCTTGCTGCGCGGCATTGTGGTGCATGAGGTGTTTGAGCAGTTCATCAAGGAAGCCCAAGCGGATCCTTCCCTGCTGACTGCCGGTCACCTGATCGACAAAACCCGCCAGCTGCTGGAAAGCCACGTCCCCTGGCCAGTTGCGCGCATCCTGTGGCACAGCCGCATCCGTAAGATCGCCGGAGACTTTGTGCTGGCTGAACGGGAACGCCAGGAACGTGCAAAACCGGTGGCCTTTGAGGCCAAAGGCAGCACCCGGCTGGACCCTCTGGATTTCACCATCGCCTGCCGCGCCGACCGGATCGACATGGACGACCACGGGTTTCTGCATCTTTATGATTACAAAACCGGCGCGCCGCCCTCGGAATCGCAACAGAAGAAGTTTGAAAAGCAATTGCTGATCGAAGCCGCCATGGCCGAGCAGGGCGCCTTTGACGACCTTGGCCCGGCAGAAGTTGCCCGCGCCCTTTTCATCGGGCTTGGATCCAGCATGAAGGAAGTGCGTGCACCGCTGGAAGAAGAACCGCCGGCCAAGGTGTGGGACGAGCTGCACACTCTGATCAGTGCCTATTTCGAGCCTGAACAAGGCTATTCGAGCCGCCGTATGGTGTATCGCGACGACTTTGCCGGCGACTACGACCACCTTGCGCGTTACGGCGAATGGGACCGCAGCGCCACGCCCCACCCGGAGAATCTGTCATGACCATCCGCGACGCTGCCTCCGAGGCGCAGTTCCGCGCCGCACGTCCTGATGCCTCTACCTGGCTGGCGGCCAATGCTGGATCCGGCAAGACCAAAGTTCTGACCGACCGGGTGGCGCGGCTCTTGCTGAAGGGTGTGCAGCCGCAGCACATTCTGTGCCTGACCTACACCAAGGCCGCCGCCAGCGAGATGCAGAACCGGCTGTTCAAACGGCTGGGCGAATGGGCAATGCTGGCAGATCCGGCGCTGATCGCCGCCTTGACGGAGCTGGGCGAGGTCAACACCGGCGCTGAGGATCTGGCCCAGGCCCGCACCCTGTTTGCCCGCGCGATTGAGACGCCAGGCGGGTTGAAAATCCAGACCATCCACTCCTTCTGCGCCTCGCTTCTGCGCCGCTTCCCGCTGGAGGCCGGCGTCAGCCCGCAATTTTCAGAGATGGACGACCGCGCAGGCCAGCTGCTGCGTGCGGAAATCATGGAGGATTTCGCCCGAGGGTCCGATGCCCCGCTGGTCGACTCCCTGGCGCGCCATGTCAGCGACAGCGATTTTGAAACCCTGACTTCCTCCATCTGCCAGCGCCGCGCCGATTTCGGCCAGCCGCTAGACTGGGACGGGCTGCTGGAGCTGTTTGAGCTGCCTGAAGGTTTTGACGAATCCGCGCTGGAAACCCTGGTGTATTTAGGCGGCGAGGAGGAACTTCTGCAACGCACTCGCCAGATGCTGGGGCAGGGCGGTGCGACCGATCAAAAGGCAGCTGCAAAGCTGACTGGCCTAGCCAAGCCGGCACTTGCCGACTTGAGCACGCTGGAAAGTATCTTCCTCACCGGCGCCAGCGCCAAAGAGCCGTTCACTGCCAAAGTCGGTAAGTTTCCAACCAAAAAGCTACGCGAATCGCATCTCTCGCTAATGGACCAACTGGAACCGCTAATGCTGCGCATCGAAGATGCCCGCACCAAACGCCTGGCCTTGTCTGCCGCTCGCAAGAGCCATGATCTGCATCGCTTTGCCGCCGCCTTCCTGCCGGAGTATGAGCACCGCAAACAGCTGCGCGGCTGGCTCGACTTTGACGACCTGATCCTGAAGGCGCGGCAATTGCTGAACGATCCGGGTGTCGCGGCCTGGGTACTGTACCGGTTGGACGGTGGAATCGACCATATCCTGGTGGACGAGGCGCAGGACACCAGCCCGGTGCAGTGGGACGTGATTGAAAAGCTGGCGCAGGAATTCACTGCCGGCGTGGGTGCGCGCTCGGATGTTGAGCGCACGATCTTTGTAGTCGGCGACAAGAAGCAGTCGATCTATTCTTTCCAAGGCGCCGATCCGGATGCCTTTGACCGGATGCAACAGGAATTCGGGCACCGGCTGGCGGAAACAGGGGCAGGGCTGCAGGATGCCTCGCTCGATTTCTCTTTCCGCTCTTCTGCTGCGATTCTGAAGCTGGTGGATCTGGTGTTCCGGGACAGCCCGCGTGCAGGGTTTCGCAAGGAAGCGCTGCATCGGGCCTTCAAGTCCGACCTGCCGGGCCGAGTGGACCTTTGGCCGGTGGTCGGAAAGGTCGAGGACGACGAGGATCCTGACTGGACCAGTCCCGTTGACCGGCCCAGCAGCCGCCATCACACAGTGATCTTGGCGGAACGCATCGCCCAGTCGATCAAGCAGATGATCGGCACCGGCGTCACAATCCCTGAGGACGGCGCTGAACGCGGCACCTTCCAACGAAGGCCGGTTCAGGCAGGTGATTTCCTGATTCTGGTGCAGCGCCGGTCTGATTTGTTCTCTGAGATCATCCGTGCCTGCAAGAAGGCCGAACTGCCCATTGCCGGCGCTGACCGGTTGAAAGTAGGTGCGGAACTGGCGGTAAAGGACATCGCTGCACTGTTGCGGTTCCTGGCTCTGCCAGAGGACTCTTTGTCACTGGCGGAAGCACTGAAGTCGCCGCTGTTCGGCTGGAATGAACAAGCGCTGTTCGACCTCGCCCACCGGCGTGAGGCAATGTATCTCTGGCCGGCGCTGCGTGAGCGGGCAGAGGAGTTTCCTGAATCCATGGCGGTGCTGAATGACCTGCGCGCCAATGCGGATTTCCTGCGCCCCTATGATCTGATCGAACGGATCCTGACACGCCACAGCGGCCGCCAGAAACTGCTGGGCCGGCTGGGGCCGGAAGCCGAGGACGGCATCAATGCGCTGCTTTCGCAGGCCCTGGCTTATGAACGCACCGATGTGCCCAGTCTCACCGGGTTCTTGGTCTGGATGCAGACCGACGATCTGGAAATCAAACGCCAAATGGGGGCAGCCGGCAATATGATCCGGGTGATGTCGGTGCATGGCTCCAAAGGCCTGGAAGCGCCGATTGTGATTCTGCCGGATACTGCCAAACGCCAAGCGCCGCGCGATGCGGAAATCATGCTGGCCGGCAGCACCCCGGTGTGGAAGCTGCCCAAGGACCAGATGCCAGCCACTATGCTGACCGCCCGTGAAGCCGCCCAGGAAAAACTTCAAAATGAACGGTTGCGCCTATTGTATGTGGCTCTAACTCGGGCAGAAAAATGGCTGATTGTCGCCGCAGCCGGCGACGTCGGTGAGCAGAACGACAGCTGGTACCGTATGACGGAACGTGCTTTGCGGGATGGCGGAGCGGTGGAGTTTGAAGACGAGGGCGGCACCGGATTACGTCTGCAACACGGTGATTGGAACGGGCTGCCGCTCATTGAAAAGCCTGCCCAGGACGTTGAGAAACACGCCTTGCCGGAAGTCTTTACCCGGCTGGCCAGACCTTATGCAGCACCAACTCCAGCGCTCAGCCCTTCAGATTTGGGCGGGGCCAAGGCCTTGCCGGGGGATCAGGGCTTGGAAGAGGAGACCGCCAAAGTCCGCGGCAGCAGGCTGCACCTGCTGCTGGAACACCTGCCCGGCCGATCCGAGGGGAATTGGCCAAAGCTCGCGCAAAACCTTCTGCAAGGTGCAGAAGACAGCGCCGATCTTCTGGCCGAAGCCTCAGCCGTTCTCAAAAACGCTGATTTGTGTCATATTTTTAAGCCGGACACTCTGGCCGAGGTGCCTATTACCGCAGATTTGCATGGTTCGCGCCTGCATGGAGTTATCGACAGGCTGATCGTAACCCCGGAAAAAGTCCTGGCAGTGGATTTCAAATCCAACGCAACTGTACCTGCAACGCCTGAAAAATGCCCCGAAGGCCTGCTGCGGCAGATGGGCGCCTATGCCCATGCGCTTGCACAGATTTATCCGGATCGCGCCATTGAAACCGCGTTGCTTTGGACCTGCAATGCAACCCTAATGCAGCTACCGCACGAGCTTGTGACAGGCGCGCTTCTGCGGCGGATGGAACCTTGACGATCGGTTAAGCCGTACCTAGGTTCCGACTCCAGTTGCCACACACTCATGGAGACATGCATATGTCCACCGTAGCCGTCACCGACGCCACATTTGACGCCGAAGTCAAGAACTCCGATATCCCCGTTGTGGTGGATTTCTGGGCTGAGTGGTGCGGTCCCTGTAAGCAGATCGGCCCGGCTCTGGAAGAGCTGGCCGCGGAATTCGGCGGCAAGGTGAAAATTGCCAAGGTCGATGTCGACAACAACCCGAATTCGGCCGCCGCCATGGGCGTGCGCGGTATTCCGGCGCTGTTTATCTTCAAGGATGGGCAAGTAGTTTCGAACCGTGCTGGCGCCGCTCCCAAAGCCGCGCTGCAAAGCTGGATCGAAGACTCGATCTGATCCTGTTCCCTTTTGCGGATTTCATAGGGTTGTCCCCGCAGGGACAACCCTTTTCTTTTGCACGCAAGCGCTGGCGTATCTGCGGACGGTAAACTGGCGCTTTCCATTGCGTCCATTGCCTGCAACGGTCCGGCCTGGAGCAGGTACAGGAGGCATTATGGCCAAGACACGGGTATTGGTGGAATTCGGCATGGGCACATCGCTCAGGCGCGAAGATTACACTGAAGCTGCCCGCCGCGCGATCAAGGACGCGCTGTGGCACAACTCCGTCAGCATGGCGGAACTGTTTGATTTCCAGAAAGAAGACATGATCATCGACGCAGAGATCGGCGTTCAAAAACCCGAAGCCGTGGACAAGGATGCGCTGCTGAAGATATTCCCCTACGGTCGGCCCGGCATCCGGGTTGTGGAGGGTGGTCTCAATATCGAAAAACCCCACGGCGGGTGCACGGTAATCGCCAATGCGGCCGTGGTTGTGTCCTTTGACATGGAGGCCGCGGAATGACCGAAAAACGCATCATCCTGGAAATGGGCACCGGCAATGATTTGTATGGCCAGGATTACACCAAGGCCGCCCGACGTGCGGTGCAGGACGCGTTGCACCATTCGTCGATCACCCTGTTTGCTAAGCTCGGGATTGATCACAGCGAAATGCGGGTGGACGTGACAATCGGTGTGCAGCAGCCGGAAGCAGTAGATTGCGATCTTGTGGCCCAGGATTTGCCCCGGGGCCGCGCCAGCGTGCGCGCCGTGATGGGCGGGCTGGATGTAGAGGATGCAGAAGCCGGAACGCGTCATGTGATCGCCACGGCTGCTATTGAGGCCTGGCTGCCGGATCAGGCTGGCAAGTATAAAACCAGCATCCAAAAATGAACAAAGCCGCCCGATTACGGGCGGCTCATTCAAAACTGTTGATCATCTGATATCAGATATTGGCGATATCAGCGCGGTTCATGCCGATGTCTTCCAGCTGAGCATCCGACAACTGTGCTAAAGCCTTGCGGGTTTCACGGGTCTCGTTCCATTCCACGAGAGCGGTCTTCACGTTGATCAGTACATCGACCACGCGGAGAACGGTGACTGCTCCGAGCGGCGCGTAGATGTTTGCGGTGGTCATAGCGCTAGTCCTTCTGAGAAACAGCCGACCCTGTGCCGGTTGTGAGCCCCATGTAGGCTGTGCGGCTGAGTCCCACAATTGCCGGTTCATCAGCCCCGAATTGCAATTTCTGCATAGCAGTGAACAGCCATGCCGATGCTGCGCGGCACTGGACTCTGTGCGCTCTCTTGTGCCGGCGGGGGGATGGTTCCATATAGAGGGCAACAATGCGGAGGCACAAATGGCAGACGATCAATTCCCCGGCTGGCACGGCACCACCATCATCGGCGTGAAGAAGGATGGCCAGGTTGTCATCGCCGGCGATGGCCAGGTGTCGCTGGGGCAAACGGTGATAAAAGGCACGGCCCGCAAGGTGCGCCGCTTGTCGCCGGGCGGATTTGACGTGGTGGCGGGTTTTGCCGGATCAACAGCCGATGCATTCACCCTGCTGGAGCGGCTGGAAGCCAAGCTTGAGGCCACTCCTGGACAACTGGCGCGGGCAAGCGTGGAACTGGCCAAGGACTGGCGCACCGATAAATACCTGCAGAAACTGGAGGCCATGCTGATCGTCACCGATGGTGCAGACATGTTTGTGATCACCGGAGCCGGCGACGTGCTGGAGCCTGAGCATAGTGTCGCTGCTATCGGCTCGGGCGGCAACTTTGCCCTGGCCGCCGCCCGCGGCATGATGGACAGCAGCAAATCCGCCGAAGATGTGGCCCGCGATGCCATGGCCATCGCTGCCGATATCTGCGTCTACACCAATGGCAACCTCACAGTTGAGAGCATAGGTCAGGAAAGTTGACGTGACCCAGGTTGATCAAAATGATCTGCGGGCTGCTGTAGGATCCGGCTTGCTATCCGAGGCCCAAGCTGCCTCGCTTCTGGCATTGGCGCACAGCCGCAGAGGCGCGCGGGAAAATTTGGCACCTGGCGATGAACCCTTTGAGCTGTTCAAGGGATTTAATGAAATCTTCATTGTGATCGGGCTGTTAATCCTGGCCTCTGGCTGGATGGCCTTCACAGCGGTTGATCTGGCCGGGTCAATCGGCGGCTATCAGGACAAGGCCGTCTATTCGGCCATCGCCGGTGCAGCCGTGCTATGGATGCTGTCTGAATACTTCATACGCCGACGCCGCATGGTGGCACCCGCGATCGCACTCTCGCTTCTGTGGGCCGGCAACGCCGGCACCGGTTTTTCTGCAGGCTACTCCCAGCCCTTCATGATCGCGCAAAACGATTTTTCGAGCCTGCCGCTGCCATTTGCGCTGGCAACCGTTGCCATTGCTGTTTTCTGGCTGCGCTTTCGCGTTCCTTTTGCCATGGCACTGATTGCCTTGGGTGTCTTTGTTCTCGCCCTCTTATCAGGATCGATACAGGCGGGCACTCCTGCCGGCATAGGCGACCTTTTCCTGCTGTCGGCCAGCGGACCGTTTGCCTGGATCACGCTGGCCGTCGGATTTGCCGTATTTACAGCAGCCATGGCCTTTGATCTCAGCGATCCGCACCGGGCAACCAGACGCTCGGCCCAAGGTTTCTGGCTGCACGTCGTTGCGGCGCCGGCCCTAGTGAATACAATTGCACTCAGCTTGCTGGACGCCGGAACCTCAGGTTCCAACGTGCTGCTGCTCGGTGTGCTGCTGCTGTTTGCCATGATCGCAATCATCATTGACCGGCGTTCGTTCCTGATTGCCGCAATCGGCTATAGCGTTACCCTTGCAGGAACTGTTTTCAACGGTGAAGGCACCGCCATTACGATTCTGGCGCTCGGCGTGTTCCTGGTCGCTCTGGGGGCTTTCTGGAGCCATATCCGTGCTGCGCTGCTCTCCCTCTTGTCTGGCGTGCTGCCGCTTGACCGGCTGCCGCCATCCCACTGAAACGGAAGTACCAATGACTGATTTGACCCCACGCGAAATCGTTTCTGAGCTGGATCGTTTTATCATCGGCCAGAAAGAAGCCAAACGTGCCGTTGCCGTGGCCCTGCGCAGCCGCTGGCGGCGTAAGCAGCTGGCTGATGACCTGCGGGATGAGGTGTACCCGAAGAACATCCTGATGATCGGCCCAACCGGTGTCGGCAAGACGGAGATCTCCCGCCGGCTGGCAAAACTGGCGCGCGCGCCCTTCATCAAAATCGAGGCGACCAAGTTCACTGAAGTCGGATATGTCGGCCGCGATGTGGAGCAGATCATCCGGGATCTGGCAGACAGCGCCATCGCCCAGACCCGCGAATTTATGCGCGAGGATGTGAAAGCCAACGCGCAGAAAGCTGCCGAGAACCGGGTGCTGGAAGCTATCGCCGGCTCAGACGCGCGTGAAGCCACCCGCGAAATGTTCCGCAAGAAGCTGAAGTCAGGTGAACTCGACGACACAGTGATCGAACTGGATGTTGCAGACACATCCAACCCGATGGGCAATATGTTCGAAATCCCCGGCCAGCCCGGCGGTAACATGGGCGCGCTGAACCTAGGCGACCTGTTCGGCAAGGCAATGGGCGGGCGCACCACTCGCAAGAAGATGACCGTTTCCGAAAGCTATGAGGTGCTGATCAGCGAAGAGGCCGACAAGCTGCTGGATGATGAAACCGTCACTCGCGCCGCGCTGGAATCGGTGGAACAGAACGGCATCGTTTTTCTGGACGAAATCGACAAAGTCTGCGCGCGCCAGGAGACCCGCGGCGGCGACGTCAGCCGCGAAGGCGTGCAGCGGGATCTGCTGCCGCTGATCGAAGGCACCACCGTCAGCACCAAACACGGACCAGTCAAGACTGACCACATCCTCTTCATTGCCTCCGGCGCGTTCCATATTGCCAAACCCTCGGACCTGCTGCCGGAGCTGCAAGGCCGTCTGCCGATCCGGGTGAGCCTGCGGGCGCTGACCGAAGCGGATTTCGTGCGTATCCTGACCGAGACCGACAACGCATTGACCCTCCAGTACACTGCATTGATGGGTACGGAAGAGGTTGAGGTGACCTTTACCGAAGACGGTATCGCCGCGTTGGCCAAGATTGCCGCCGAGGTAAACCAGACCGTGGAAAACATCGGCGCACGGCGACTTTACACAGTGATGGAGCGGGTTTTTGAAGAGCTGTCCTTTACTGCGCCGGACCGGTCGGGCGACGCGGTCACCGTGGACGCGAGTTTTGTAAAGAAAAACCTCGGCGAGCTTGGCCGTTCCGCGGATGTCAGCCGTTACGTGCTCTAAAACACCGGATCTATAGCAGCCACTGGACTTTGGCGGCAGGTGCACTAGCCTGCCGCCAATTGATTGAGGTGAACAATATGCACGGGCTGCGCCTGATTTCCGGTGTGATTATGGTCCTTCTGGCGGCCTGTACTGACAGATCCTTTACACCTACAATTCCTGAGGCGTTGGAACTGGGCACTCCCAAGACCATTTTCGCAGCCACAAACCGAGACCCGCTGCCCGACGGCACCTTTGGGTCGGAGCGCACCGATGGAGTCAGCCTGCTTGAACTCACGGTTTCAATCCCGCCGGATCATAAGCCTGGCTCGCTGAAGTTCGGCTACGCAAACCCGGATCCCTCCACTGAATTCACTATGGCGGGACGAAGGACATTCGAGTCAGAGGCAGCCTTTTCCGCCCGGCTGCAGCAAGAGCTGGCAAAGTTTCCCAAAAAGGAGCGCGAAGTCACGGTTTTTGTTCACGGCTTCAACTCCACCCAGGCCGAGACCGCTTTCCGGGCCGCCCAGCTGACTCACGACATTAATGTTCCCGGGGCAACGGTCATTTATTCCTGGCCAAGCAAGGGCCGTCCGCTGGGCTACGCCTACGATGGTGACAGCGTGCTGTTTGCCCGCGACGGGCTGGAGACTCTGCTGCGCAAATTGCGCGCTTCCGCGGTCGAACGGATTGTGGTTGTTGCCCATTCCATGGGCGGGCTGCTCACTATGGAAACCCTGCGTCAAATGGAGATCAAAACTCCTGGCTGGACATCGCAAAACCTGGGCGGTGTCATCCTGATGTCGCCTGACCTGGATGTTGACGTATTCAAATCCCAGATGCAGAGATTCACGCAGGTGCCGCAGCCGTTCCTGATTTTCGTTTCACGAAAAGATAACGTCCTGACACTGTCACAGCGCCTGCGCGGCCTGAATGGCCGTGAAAGACTGGGAAATCTCGGCAGTATTGACGCAGTCAGCGGTCTGCCGGTTGAAGTGATCGACACCACAGCCTTTGCAGATGAAGCGGAATCGCAGCATTTTGTGGCAGCCTCGTCGCCGGCCTTGATTGCTCTGTTAAACGGTGCGCGGGAAACCGCAGACACATTCACGCACAACCAGGACCTGCTGCAGAAAATTCTGCCCGGTCAGATTGTTATCCAGGACAGTACCATCAAGGTCGCACTGGAAAGCACGCCCGCGGACAACAGATAGTCACCGGCTGCGTCTGAGATAAACATAATAGGCGCCCTCACCGCCATGGCTGATATGGGCAGGGGTGACCTGCATCACTGCTTGCGCCAACGGCGGCAGTGACAGCCATTGCGGCACCTTGTGGCGCAGCACCCCGCGCGGGACCGGCATTGGGCCTGGCTCGTCGCGGTCCTTGCCCTTGCCGGTGATCACCAGCACCAGCCGCTTTCCGGAGGCCTGGGCAGACAGGATAAACCGGGTGAGAGAAGGGTGTGCCGAGTCGATCCGCATACCGTGCAGGTCGAGCTTGCCTTCCGGCTTAAGTTTGCCGCGCTTCATGCGGCGAAAGGATTTTTCATCCATCTGCACCGGATCCCCGGCCAGGCTGCGGGCAATCGAAGGCTTCAGATCGTGTTTCAGCGGTTTGGGCCTGGCGCGGCTTCCAATCTGAAACGGATCCAGTCTCGGCTCAGGTTGCTTAACCGGTTTGGGTTTCGGCATCGGCAGAGCAGGGGGCGTGGAATGCGCGCCCGGATGAATACGTTCGGCGTGTTTCACGACCTTGTGCCAGAGGTCGATCTCATCTCCTGTCAGTTTCCGCCGTGTCATTCAAAGGTCTTCCGGCAGCATCGCATAGGCCCGCTGGATCGGCAGCAGAACCACCATCCTCCCCGGGTCTTTCATCGTTCCAGCGGTCTCGCCGGCCTCATCACCCGTACCGACAAAAATATCAGCCCGCTGCGCGCCTTTTATTGCGGATCCGGTATCCTGGGCCACCATCAGGCGGCGCAGCGGCATATGCCCGTCCTTTTCCACCCAGACCGGCGCACCCAGCGGGGTGTATGCAGGGTCGGCGGCAATGGTGCGCATTGGCGTGACCGAACGGTTCATCGCGCCAAGCGGCCCCTTGGAAGCGGCCACTTTGCGCACTTCACGGAAGAACACATAAGACGGATTGTGTAACAGCAACTCCTTGCCGTCAGCCGGGTTGCGCCGGACCCAGGATTTGATCACTTGGGCGCTGACCTGATGGGGGTTGTAGACACCGCGACGCACCAATTCCTTGCCGATGGATTTATAAGTGTGGCCATTGGCGCCGCCATAACCGACCCGGATCATAGAGCCATCCGGCAAGCGGATCCGGCCAGAACCCTGGATCTGCAGAAAGAACAGCTCCACCGGATCATCCACCCAGGCAATCTCCAACCCGCGGGCTTCCATGACACCACTGGTCAGAATGTCCCGCCGGGGCAGCCACAAACCGGTGCCGCGCGCCTCAGGCGGCATCTTGTAGATTGGATAGCGAAACCGGCCTGTCCGGTAGCGGGAACCGCTCAGCTCCGGCTCAAAATAGCCGGTGAACAGAGCCGGATTGCCGTCCTCAATCAGAACCGGGCGGAAGAACAGTTCGAAAAACGCCCGCGCCCCTGCGGAGGTCTGCGATCGCGCCGCCTTGCACAAGGCTGCCCAGTCGGGATCCTTCAAGTCCTTGCAGGTTCCCAGAAAAACTTGCAGCGCTTGGGCATGATCATCCTGTGCCCAGCCATCCAGCTGGGCAAAGTCTAGGATGCTGGACACGGCTTCAGATTGCGCCCCGGAGGCGGTCATCGCGGCACCTGCGATAGCAGCTGCCCCAATTGCCCCCCGAAGCGCCGCAATCATGCGTCCGTCGCAACCAGCTGCCAGTTGGGGTCATCGGCACCCATGTTGCGGGCAAAGACCCAAGTGTCCTTCTGACGCTTCACTGCCTTGGGGTCGCCTTCGACAATGTCGCCGCCGCGATCGCGGACAACGGACGTCATCTCACCAACAAAACGCATGGTGATCTCAGCGCGGCCCGTTTGCGTGTCGAACGTGGCATCCGCCACGGTGGTTTCACGCACGCCGATAAACTCGGCCTCGATCTTGAACCCTTGATCCTCACGCTGCGCAACGGCATCTACAAAGCTTTCGAACACATCCTCGGCCAGGAACGGCTGGATGTCGTCCAGGTTGCCATGCTCAAAGCCCATCAAAATCATTTCGTATGCACCGCGTGCACCCTGAACGAATTCCTGGACCTGGAAGGACGGCTCAACCCGCTTCATCGCAGCCAAGGCCTGGGCCTGCGGGCTTTCATCGGCCACATAATCGGTAATGTCGCGGTCAGGGCCGCCTTCGATCACTTCCAGATCGGGGCGGCGGCTCCGCGCTTCGGATTGCGGCAGCGGTGGCTTTTCGAAACCTTCGCGTGTCCCAAGTACGCTTTTCAAGCGCAGGATCAGAAACACAGCAATACCGGCCAGAACCAAAAGCTGAATCACAGGCGACTCCATGGATACCTCATGCTAGGCGTTCGTGCTTTGTTTGAAACCAAAGCGGTCAGACCTTATGTAGGTGACGGGCGGGGGCAAGTCTACCGTCCGGGTGTATGATCGCAAGGAAACCCTCATGTATCTCTTCCTGGCCTTTCTGATGGTTCCCATCATTGAAATTGCTTTGTTTATTCAAGTTGGCGGCGCGATCGGGCTGTGGCCGACCCTGGCCATCGTGGTTTTGACGGCGGTGCTGGGTACCTGGCTGGTGAAAACCCAAGGCCGCATGGCAATGGGACAGCTGCGCTCATCGTTCCAACAATTGTCCGATCCGGCCGAACCTTTGGCCCATGGGGCTATGATCCTGTTTGCCGGCGCGCTGCTGCTGACCCCGGGTTTCTTTACCGATGCCTTTGGCTTTGCCCTGCTGATGCCGCCGGTGCGGCTGGCGGTTTACCGCTACATTCGGGCCCGTGTCACCGTGGCACAGTTCCAAATGGGGCCCGGCAGCATGCAGGGCCGCCACTATCCAGGAACCGCCGGCAGGCCGGATGATATAATTGACGGAGATTTCGAAGATGTGACCCCAGGTGAGCGTCCAAGCGGCCCGTCAGGCTGGGTTGACGGCCCCCGTT
The DNA here is from genome assembly GCF_000473165.1 of Leisingera aquimarina DSM 24565. Classification (GTDB taxonomy): domain Bacteria; phylum Pseudomonadota; class Alphaproteobacteria; order Rhodobacterales; family Rhodobacteraceae; genus Leisingera; species Leisingera aquimarina. The sequence continues at coordinate 747,934 of NZ_KI421504.1, forward strand.
GAGCTACCCGGACCAAGCTGCTAAGCACGGTCAAAAGCATATTTTCAGGAGTATCCCGATGGCCGAAAACGGCGAAGCCCAGCAGCAGCCGCAAGTCCAGATGAACATTCTGGGCCAGTTCATCCGCGACATGTCGTTTGAAAACGTGATGGCGCAAAAAGGCACCGGTGGCGACGTGCAGCCGGACGTCAGCGTGCAGGTGAACCTGGACGCCAAAAAGCGCTCGGCCGAGAACCAGTATGAGGTTGTAACCAAGCTGACCGTTGAATCCAAGAACAAGGAAGGCGGCGAAGTCCTGTTTGTTCTGGAACTGGAATATGTCGGCGTGTTCAACATCGCCGGCGTGCCGGAAGATCAGCTGCACCCGTTCCTGTTGATCGAATGCCCGCGCATGACCTTCCCGTTCCTGCGCCGCATCGTGTCGGACGTGACCCGCGATGGCGGCTTCCCGCCGCTGAACCTGGACAACATAGACTTTGTAGCGATCTACCGCAACGAACTGGCCCGCCGTCAGACCGAAGCGGCAGCAGCAGCCCCTACTCAGTAAGGTTTCGAATATTCGGAATAAGAAACGCCGCTGGGTTTCAGCGGCGTTTTTATTTTGCAGGTCTGGCTAGGGTTCAGGAAACCTTCCACAAAGCCTCATCACCCAGCTTGGCCACGAATTCTTCATGCGCTGCCTGCTCCTCCGCAGTGATCCGCTGGGGCAAAGCCGAGGGGCGAGGGGCAGGGCGCCAGTCATCTTCCGCCTTAGTTGCACCAGAAGTTGATTGAGCAGACAGACCGAAATCCGGCTGGCGACCGCCGATGAGCTCAAGATAGACATCGGCCAAAATTTCAGAGTCGAGCAATGCCCCGTGCAGGGTCCGGTTGGTATTGTCGATGTTGAAGCGGCGGCACAGCGCATCCAGCGTCGCCGGCGAACCAGGAAAACGCTTGCGTGCCATCGCCAGCGTGTCGAGCGCCTGATCCATCGGCAGTTTGGGCAGGCCCATCCAATCCAGTTCAGCGTTCAGGAACTTCATGTCAAAGCTGGCATTATGAATGACCAGTTTAGAATCCTGCACGAAATCGAGGAAACTTTGCCCGACTTTGGCAAAAACCGGCTTGTCCCGCAGCGTCACGGCGCCGGGTTCAGGTTTTTGAGGTGGTTCCAGCAGATCAGGACCGATGCCGTGGACCGAAAACGCTTCGGCCGGCATAGAGCGTTCCGGGTTGATATACTCGTGGTACGTCTTGCCGGTGGGCATATGATTGAAAAGCTCCACCGCTCCGATTTCGACAATCCGATCGCCGGAAAACGGATCAAACCCGGTGGTCTCGGTATCAAGAACGATTTCACGCATGGCTAAGCCTATTTCTGATGTCTGCGAGGATTACTGCCACCTGCGTCTTGGCGTGTTCCAGCGTGTCTGTTTCGATCACGTAATCGGCACGGGCGCGTTTTTCCTCAATCGGCAGCTGCTTCTGAAGGATATGCTTGAATTGCTCAGCCGTCATCGTGCCGCGGGCATGAACCCGCTCCTTCTGAGTTTCTGCATCCACGAACACGCAAGCCACTGCGTCCATTTCGGCATCATTGCCCGTTTCAAACAGCAGAGGAATGTCAAAAACCAGGATATCGCTTTGCGCTTCTTCCCGGAACTCTGCCCGGTCTCGTGCGACAAGCGGATGCACGATAGCTTCGATATGCTTCAGTGCATCAGGGTTTTCACCGATGATACGTTTCAGCGCTGCGCGGCTGACTTCGCCGCCTTCGACTGCCCCGGGGAACGCCGCCTGCATGGCAGCAACAGCTGCGCCTCCCCGGCCATAAAGCCGGTGAACAGCCGCATCCGCGTCCCAGACCGCACAGCCCTGGGCGGCAAACAGCTTGGCAGTGGTGCTTTTGCCCATTCCGATGGAGCCGGTAAGGCCGAGGCTGAAACTCATCTGAGAGCCGCCGCGCGCGTTGCGGCATCCACTTCGGGGCGGTTTCCGAACCAGCGTTCGAACCCTGGCACCGCCTGATGCAATAGCATGCCCAGCCCATCAACCACAGTGCAGCCAGCATCCTCAGCCGTCTGCAGCAGGTCTGTTTTCAACGGCGCATAGATCAGGTCAGTCACAACTGCATTGCGCTGCAAACCATCCAGCGGTACCCGCAGACGCGGTTTGCCGACCATTCCCAAGGAGGTGGTGTTCACAATCAGCGCACCCTCCTCGATGACATTGCCGGCCTGAACCCATTCGACCACCCGGACCCGGTTGCCAAAGTCCGTATGCAACTGGTCAGCCCGGTCGCGGGTACGGTTGGTCAGCAGGATCTCCGGCACTCCGGCTTCCAGCAGTGAAGCAACTACAGCGCGGCAGGCACCGCCAGCGCCCAGCAGAACTGCTGGGCCTGATTGCGGATCCCAGTCCGGTGCTCCCTGATGCAGGTTGGTGATAAAGCCGTAACCATCAGTATTATCCGCCAGGATCGTTCCATCCCTGCGAAAGATCAGCGTGTTGGCAGCGCCGATCAGTTTAGCCCGGTCAGTGACCTTATCTGCAATCTCCATCACCTTTTCTTTGTGCGGAATGGTGACATTAGCACCTACAAACCCCATTTTAGGCATCAACCGGACGGTTTCGGCCAGATCATCAGGTTCCACATGCATCGGCACATAGTAACCGGAAATGCCATAGGTGTTCAGCCAGTGGCGGTGCAGCTGCGGAGATTTGGAATGTGCAACTGGACAGCCGATCACGCCGGCGAGCGGGATTTTTGCTACTGTCATTGCTCGATTACCCCTTGCAAACCCAAGTAACTGATAAGCTCCATCAGCGGCAATCCCAAGACATTAAAGTAGCTGCCATCAATGCTGACAAACAGCCGCACACCCTCTTCCTCCAGTTTGTACGCGCCCACTGCATGGCGGATGCTGTGCCAGTTCCGGCTAACATAATCCTCCAAATATGCATCAGTGCAGTTCCGCATGACCAGACGGACCTGTCCGACATGGCGCCAGATGGGCTCACCGTCGCGGTAGATCACGGCTGCAGACAACAGCATGTGCCGTTTGCCGCGCATCTCCTTCAACTGCGATACCGCTTCATCGGCATTGACAGGTTTCGAAAGAAGCCTTCCTTCGAAATCAAGAACCTGATCACATCCCAATACCAGCTTTCCGAGATGCTTCCCGCTGATCTTGCGTGCCTTGGCTTCTGCCAGCGCATCGGCGACATCACGCGGAAGAGCCTCTTCGGCCGAGAGCGCGGACTTGATCGCCTGCTCGTCCAGACGCGGGACATCGGTTTCAAATTCTATTCCGGCCTGACGCAGCAGTTGCGCCCGGATTTCGGATCCAGAAGCCAGCACTATGTGGGCAGTCATGTGGAAAACCCCGTGGGAAAGAAGCAGACGGTTTCAGGACGTTTTGTATGGTTTTCCGCGGTTAAGTAAAGACTCTCGGGGTTGACGCAAATCCCGGGATTCAATTCGCAGAGTCGTCCTTTGTGGGGCAGGATAACTTTATTTTCGTGGATATGCCGGCTCTCCTCGGATCATCCCGGTCTTATCCCCAAGCATGGATAGGTAAACACAGCGTTAATGTGCCTTATTTAAAGGGCGTTCAGAAAATTTCCATGCGCCTGTCCCATCCCATCTGGAATCTTATCCCTGCTGGGGATAAGCGGAGGAGGATTCACTTATCCACCGGAATCCATGCACACTACAAAAACATCATCCTTCTAATATTTCTTTATTTATTAGGGTGAACTGATCTGACCGGGGAGAACTGCCAATGGACCTGAGCGACCTGATGTTCACGCTCTACCCGTATGCCAAATCGCTGCACATCATGGCTGTGCTCAGCTGGATGGCAGGGCTTTTCTATCTCCCCCGTTTGTTCGTGTATCACGTGGAGCAGGCAGAGAAGGTCCAGGATACGGTACCGATCTTTCTCCAAATGGAAGAGAAACTCCTCAGGATCATCATGCGACCCGCTATGTATGTATCGTGGGCTGCAGGGCTGTTCATTGTGCTAACGCCTGGGATCGTCGACTGGAGCTATGTCTGGCCCTGGACCAAGGGCGTATCCGTGATCGCCATGACTTGGTTCCATCATTGGCTGCTGTTCCGCTATCGCGACTTTTCTGCAGGGAAGAACAGACTGTCGGGCCGGCAGTTTCGGATGATGAACGAAGTGCCGACTGCTCTGATGGTGGTGATTGTCGTCTCGGTGATCTTCAAATTCTAGCACAGAGGCGCAGAAAGGGGCCTGACAGGCCTGGAACGTCTGCAGCCGGCGTTTGACTCATCTGGAACGAGTCCCTATGTATGGCTCCCAACGGGCCCGTCCGGGCCACCGTGTTTTCCAATCCTGTCGTGTGACCAACCCCTGGGTAAGCGGGGGAGTAGAGGCCGTATCTATATGACCGTGCAATCCCTGAATCTGTCCGATCTCAAGGCGAAAAGCCCCAAGTCTCTGCTGGCTATGGCTGAGGAACTGGAGATCGAAAACGCTTCGACCATGCGCAAGGGCGAGATGATGTTCCAGATCCTGCGTGAACGCGCGGATGAGGGCTGGGATATCAGCGGTGACGGCGTGCTTGAAGTGTTGCAGGACGGGTTTGGATTCCTTCGCTCGCCTGAGGCTAACTACTTGCCGGGTCCAGACGATATCTATGTCTCGCCTGACATGATCCGTCAGTACTCCCTTCGGACTGGTGATACCGTAGACGGCCAGATCAAGGCGCCGCTGGAGACCGAACGCTACTTTGCGCTGACCAACGTCACCATGATCAACTTTGAAGAGCCTGAAAAGGCCCGCCACAAGATCGCCTTTGACAACCTCACGCCGCTCTATCCGGATGAACGGCTGAAGATGGAAGTCGAGGATCCCACCATCAAGGACCGCTCAGCGCGGGTGATCGACCTGGTCGCGCCGATCGGCAAAGGCCAGCGGTCGCTGATCGTGGCACCGCCGCGGACCGGTAAAACGGTGATCCTGCAGAACATCGCGCATTCGATCGAGAAGAACCATCCCGAGTGCTATCTGATCGTTCTGCTGATCGACGAGCGCCCGGAAGAGGTGACCGACATGCAGCGTTCGGTGAAGGGCGAAGTTGTCTCTTCTACCTTTGATGAGCCTGCCACACGCCACGTTGCAGTGTCGGAAATGGTGATCGAAAAGGCCAAGCGTCTGGTGGAGCATAAACGAGATGTTGTGATCCTCCTCGACTCGATCACAAGACTTGGTAGGGCCTTTAACACTGTTGTGCCGTCGTCAGGCAAGGTTTTGACCGGTGGTGTTGATGCAAACGCCCTGCAGCGTCCCAAGCGCTTCTTTGGTGCTGCCCGGAACATCGAAGAGGGCGGCTCGCTCACCATCATCGCCACTGCACTGATCGACACGGGCAGCCGGATGGACGAGGTGATCTTCGAAGAATTCAAAGGCACCGGCAACTCGGAAATCGTGCTGGACCGCAAAATTGCCGACAAGCGCGTATTCCCGGCGATCGACATCCTCAAGTCTGGCACCCGGAAAGAGGACTTGCTGGTCGACAAGGTCGATCTTGCCAAGACCTTTGTTCTGCGCCGTATTCTGAACCCGATGGGAACTACCGATGCGATTGAGTTCCTGCTGTCCAAGCTGAAGCAGACAAAGTCGAACACCGAGTTCTTCGACTCGATGAACACCTGATCCGGGCGGGCGAGTTAAAAAGGGCCATCCCATGGACACGATCTTTGCGCTGGCCTCCGCACAAGGAAAGGCCGGAGTTTCGGTAATCCGAATCTCCGGTCCTTTGGCGCATGAAGTCGGCGCGCAGCTTTGCGGAGGCGTATTGCCGGCGCGGGGTAAGAGCCTGCGTATCTTGCAAGAAGAATCCGGTGAGCGCCTTGATGAAGCATTGGTGCTGAGCTTTTCGGCTCCCAAGAGCTTCACTGGTGAAGATACTGTTGAATTTCAAGTACATGGAAGTACGGCTGTTGTATCAGCTGTGCTTGAAAATCTAGGCCGCTTCACTGGTTTACGGATGGCTGAACCGGGAGAATTCACTCGGCGTGCTTTGGAAAACGGAAACCTTGACTTGGCTCAGGTCGAGGGGCTCGCGGATCTGATTGATGCGGAAACCGACGCACAACGCAAGCAGGCACAGGTCATTCTTGCCGGCGGGCTCGGGAAGTTGGCTGAAACTTGGCGCACCAGTCTGATTCGCGCGGCTTCTTTGATCGAAGTAACAATTGATTTCGCTGACGAGGAAGTTCCTGTTGATGTAACCCCGGAAGTTTCTGCGCTGCTGGCTGAAGTTCAAGCCGGTCTCGAAAGAGAGACTGATGGGGTGAAAATTGCTGAACGAATCCGCAGCGGATTCGAAGTTGCCATCATTGGTGCACCCAATGTGGGAAAATCCACGCTGCTGAATGCGCTGGCCGGCCGCGAAGCGGCAATCACGTCTGAATTTGCCGGGACCACCCGCGATATTATCGAAGTGCGCATGGATCTGGCCGGCTTGCCAGTCACTTTGCTGGACACTGCAGGTTTGCGGGATACCGACGACCACGTTGAAGGCATTGGCATCGCTTTAGCGCGGAAACGCGCGGAAGATGCGGATATGCGTGTATTTTTGGCTGAAGATAGTGATGTTCTGGATGTCGCGATGGAGGATGGTGATATCCGTCTTCAACCAAAGGCTGACCTCCGCCAAGATGCGGTAAATGCCATCTCAGGAAGGTCAGGTCAGGGTATTGACAGGCTTGTCGAACACATTTCATTAGTTCTGCAAAACCGGTCAGCTCAAGCTGGAATCGCGACTCGCGCTCGACACAGGGATGCTATGCTGTCTGCGTTGGTGAGTTTGGCCGAGGCACAGGAAATTCTGTCGCGTGGTTCGGAATTCTATGATATCGCCGCCGAAGAGATACGCTCGGCAATCCGGGCCCTGGAAACGCTGGTTGGCCGGATCGGGGTGGAGAATCTCCTAGATGAGATTTTCTCGAGCTTCTGTCTGGGAAAGTGAAGGAGTGTTTCACGTGAAACATTCGAAATATGATGTGATTGTGGTTGGTGGCGGGCATGCCGGCTCGGAAGCCGCTCATGCTGCCGCACGAATGGGTGCGAAAACAGTACTGATCACGCTGGATCGCAATGGAATCGGTGTGATGTCTTGCAATCCTGCTATTGGAGGATTGGGTAAGGGGCATCTTGTTCGGGAAATTGATGCCCTTGACGGAGTAATGGGCCGTGTTGCTGATCTTTCTGGGATACAATTCCGTCTCCTGAATCGCCGGAAAGGGCCTGCGGTTCAAGGTCCAAGAGCGCAATCTGACCGAACGATTTACCGTCAGGAAATGCTGAGGCTAACTGAAGCGCAACCGAACCTGGAAATTCTAGAAGGTGAAGTGACCGATTTTCTCATGTCGGGTAAGTCGGTTTCCGGTGCAGTGTTGGCTGATGGTAGTGAAGTACCGGCTAAGACGGTTATTCTCACCTCCGGAACATTTCTACGTGGCGTTATTCACATTGGAGATGTTTCCAGACCTGGAGGCCGGATTGGTGATAGACCTTCCGTACGGCTAGCTGAACGCCTGGACAGTTTTGAACTGCCCCTAGGCCGGCTGAAGACTGGTACGCCGCCCCGGCTGGACGGGCGTACAATCGATTGGGACAGTCTGGAAGCCCAACCAGGGGACGATGACCCAGTTTTCTTCTCGTTTATGACAAGGGCAATAAGCGCTAAGCAAGTTTCCTGCGGGATTACCCACACAAATACACAGACACATGACATCATCCGGAAAAACCTGGAGCGGTCAGCCATGTACGGCGGGCACATTGAAGGTGTCGGTCCACGATACTGTCCGTCGATAGAAGACAAGGTTGTTCGCTTTTCTGACAAGGAATCGCATCAGATATTTTTGGAGCCGGAGGGTGTTTCGGATCACAAAGTCTACCCAAATGGAATCTCTACAAGCCTGCCGCAAGACGTTCAGGAGGCATATGTCCGGTCCATCAAGGGGCTTGAAAGAACAGAGATCCTCCAGCCAGGGTATGCAATTGAATATGACTATGTAGATCCCAGAATTTTGAGGCTGGACCTGTCCGTGAAGGACGTTCCAGGTTTGTATTTGGCCGGGCAGATAAATGGGACAACCGGATACGAGGAGGCAGCCGCACAGGGCTTGGTTGCCGGCGTGAACGCTGCGCGTATGGCTCGGAAGGAGGAACCGGTTACGTTTGGCCGGTCGACCAGCTACATAGGCGTAATGATCGACGATCTCACCACAAATGGTGTCAGCGAGCCCTACCGAATGTTTACATCCCGTGCTGAATTTCGCCTATCCTTGCGGGCAGATAACGCAGACCAGAGGCTAACGCCCAAAGCGATCGAACTGGGTTGTGTCAGCGAAGGCCGGCGGATTGCGTTCTTGGAGAAAAATGAGTGTCTGACCTCCGGTCGAAACATCTTGGAATCACAAACATTTACACCCAAGGAAGTTTCCTCGGCTGGTATACGTATCAATCAAGATGGAAACCGTCGAAATGGAATGGACGTTCTTGCGTTTCCTGATGTCTCCTTTGAGGATGTTATCCCGCTGATTCCGAAGTTGTCAGAAGTCGGAGAAGATATTCGTCGGCAGTTGGAGCGTGATGCTCTCTACGCTAACTACATTGCACGCCAAGAGCGGGAAGTTTCGGCGATGAAGAGGGATGAGGGTTATCGCTTTCCCGCCGACTTTTCATTTGAAGGAATTGAAGGTCTTTCCAAGGAACTTCAAAGCAAATTGTCCCAGTCCAGACCAGAAACTCTGGCGCAAGCTGCGCGCATTGATGGAATAACACCTGCTGCGCTTGCGCTTCTTCTCGCACGTTTGCGCCGTGGTCTTTCCAGAGAGGGGAAGACCGCGTGAAGAAAGGAATGCTTTTTGAAAGCCTTGATGTTTCACGTGAAACATTTCAGAGGCTTGAGGTGTTTGAACAGGTTATTCAAAAGTGGAACCCAAAAATAAATCTCGTATCGAAATCGAGCTTGGAACATATTTGGATGCGCCACATTGCAGATTCAATACAAGTTTTTCGTTGTACAGATCCTGCTGAGCATTGGGTCGATATAGGTAGTGGGGGCGGATTCCCCGGTCTGATTATCGCCCTTTTGGCCGCAGATGAAGCACCAAACATGAAGGTAACATTGATCGAAAGTGATCAGAGGAAATCTGCATTCCTTAGAACAGCTGCACGAGAATGTTCCGTCAAAGCGACTGTTTTGACGGAAAGAATTGAAAAGGCTAAACCTCAGGCGGCTGACATTCTGTCTGCACGGGCCTTGGCGGACTTGTCCACTTTGCTAGAATTTTCAGAGCGCCATCTGTCACCCGAAGGGGTAGCGCTGTTTCCCAAGGGAGAGAGCTGGAAAAAAGAAGTGGATAACGCACGGCAGCAATGGCAGTTCGATGCGGAACAGGTTAAAAGTCTGACAGAACAAGAAGCAGTAATCCTAAAAATAAGGGAAGTGGCACGTGTCTGATTATTCCCGCCCTGAGGGGCCTCGTATTATCGCGGTCGCAAATCAGAAAGGCGGGGTTGGGAAGACAACGACAGCCATAAATCTGGCGGCTGCTTTGGTAGAAACCGGACTTCGTGTGTTGGTCGTCGATCTTGATCCTCAAGGGAATGCCTCAACTGGCCTTGGGATTGAACCGTCGGATCGGGATCTGACAACATATGATCTTTTGGTTGAAGACTCATCTCTGAGTGACGTCATTCAAACGACGGAGATTGAGGATCTGTGTATCATCCCAGCGACTGTTGATCTCAGCTCGGCTGACATCGAACTGTTTACCAATGAAAAACGCAGTTTCCTTCTGCATGATGCTCTGCGCCAAACCGCGATGGACGAATATGATTGGGACTATGTTCTGATTGATTGCCCGCCCTCGCTGAATCTTCTGACAGTCAATGCAATGGTAGCAGCGCACTCAGTTCTGGTTCCGTTGCAAAGCGAGTTTTTTGCCTTAGAAGGCGTGACCCAACTCATGCTGACAATTAGAGAAGTGCGGCAGTCAGCGAATCCAAACCTTCGGATTGAAGGGATTGTCCTGACTATGTTTGATCGTCGCAACAACTTGTCGCAGCAGGTGGAGCAGGACGCCCGGGAAAATCTGGGAGATTTGGTGTTTCAAACAAAGATCCCGCGCAATGTCCGGGTGAGCGAGGCACCTTCTTATGCGCAACCGGTTCTAAACTATGACACAAACTCTCTTGGCGCACAGGCATACCGAGCGTTGGCAGAGGAAATCCTTACTAAACATCACAAGATAGCGGCGTAAATGCAGAATACCTACCGGAGGCAATCATGGCAGACAAAAAAACAAAACCACGCGGACTGGGCCGGGGATTGTCAGCGTTGATGGCAGATGTGAACCCTGCACCGGTGAGCACGCAGCCAGAGGCACCTAGGAACGCAGAAATTCTGGTGCCGATCGAAAATGTCATTGCCAACCCAAATCAGCCGCGCCGGCAGTTCTTGCAAGAAGATTTGGATGATCTGACGGCCTCGATTAAGGAAAAGGGCGTTCTTCAGCCACTGATCGTGCGGCCGCGGCCGGGTGGAAAATTCGAGATTGTGGCTGGTGAACGCCGCTGGCGCGCCTCTCAGGCGGCCCAGCTGCATGAAGTTCCTGTGCTGATCCGGGACTACTCGGATCTTGAAATGATGGAAGTGGCCATCATCGAAAACATCCAGCGCTCGGATCTCAATGCGTTGGAAGAGGCGCAGAGCTACAAGCAGCTGATGGAAAAATTCGGTCATACGCAGGAACGGATGGCAGAGGCACTTGGAAAGAGCCGGAGCCATATTGCCAATCTAGTGCGCTTGCTGCACCTGCCGGATGATGTTCAAACCCTGGTGCAGGAACGAAAACTGTCGGCTGGCCATGCCCGGGCATTGATCACTTCGGACAATGCTTCGGATCTTGCTGCGAAAATTGTCAAAGGTGGCTTGTCGGTTCGCGCAACTGAAGCATTGGTCAAGAAAGATGCCGCTGGAGTTCAGACGATTGCCGAAAAGAAACCGAGAAAGCCGCAGGAAAAGGATGCGGATACCCGTGCCCTTGAAGGGGATCTGTCGGCAGTTCTGAAAATGAAAGTGGCCATCGATCACAAGCCTGGCGGTGAGGCCGGCGCTGTTACGATCAGCTACGAAAGTCTGGATCAACTGGATGAGCTGTGCAATCTTCTCAGCCGCTAGGCCGGGTCCAGATGAATATTAGAACCAAAGAGAGGACAGGTGCTTGGATCCCTACTATGTAACCAGGGGCACCAAGCAGCAGAGATAGTCCGAATACGGCGGTAATCGAAACGGTTGCCGCCTTTTTTGCGCCCGGCCGGATGGCACCGTGGTCGCGCCAATCCAGGATCATAGGACCAAAAATGTTATGATCAACGATCCAAGTGTGCAGGCGTTCGGATGAGTTGGCGAAGAAGAACGCAGCGAGGAGAAGGAAGGGGACCGTTGGAAGCAAGGGCAGAACAATACCTATGACGGCCAAACCGACACAGAACAGTCCTAGGCCGGCGTAAACAAAGCGCATTGCTTCAATCCATCAACAGTTCGCGGAGGACCGCATTCAATAGTGCGCGTCCCTGATCCGTCGCGCAAAGCCTCTGCTCTGAGATAGTGATCATGCCCATCTGTACAAGGTCCGAAAGTCGACTCTCAGGGAGAATAACGCCTGAAAGTTGAGTGTACCGTGCCAAATCCAGACCTTCGGACAGGCGCATCCCCATCATCATGTATTCTGCCGCAGCATCTTCCTTCGAAAGAGAGTCGCGCAGGGATTCTCCGTTTCCCTTGCTGACCGCTTTCAGCCAGGCACCTGGGGCCAGATGGGTTTCCGTCGCGTACCGGGTACCATCTATACTCAAACGGCCATGGGCGCCGGGGCCGATCCCGGCATAGTCGCCATATCGCCAATAGATCAGGTTGTGACGGGATTCCGAACCCGGCTTGGCGTGGTTGGAGATTTCATAGCCGGCCATGCCAAAAGACGCGCAGATGTCCTGGGTCGCCTGGTACATATCCGCGGCGGTGTCGTCGGCCGGCAGGCCGCGCAGTTTACCCCGGGCGTAGCGATCACCAAAAGCGGTGCCGTCCTCAATTGTCAGCTGGTAGAGCGACAGGTGGTCAATAGCCATGGAAAGTGCTTCGCTAAGTTCTGCTTCCCAGGTTTTCAGTGTTTGGCCCTGACGGGCATAAATCAAATCAAAGCTGACCCGGTCAAAGCATTTGCGGGCGATATCAAAGGCTGCTTTTGCTTCGGAGACACTGTGAATACGTCCCAGCCGGCGCAGGTCCTCGTCGTTCAGGGCCTGAATGCCCATGGAGATCCTGTTGACTCCGGCGTCGCGGTAGCCGGCAAAGCGACCTGCCTCAACCGAGCCGGGATTTGCTTCAAGAGAGATCTCTATGTCATTGGCAAAGAGCCAAATTTCACGTGCCCTATCGATAACAGCGGCGACAGTTTCCGGCTGCATCAGAGAGGGAGTGCCGCCGCCGAAGAAGATTGAGTTGAGGACACGGCCTGAGAGCTGTTCCGAGAGTCTGTCGAGTTCGCTCAAATAGGCTCTAACCCATAGTTTTTGGTCTATTTTCGCGGAGACATGACTGTTGAAGTCGCAATAGGGGCATTTGGCCTGGCAAAAGGGCCAATGCACGTAGAGACCAAAGCCCCCATTGCGCCAGTCATCCACCGAAACAGCCCCGGATGAACTGGGCGACTGCCTTGCCGCGATGGCTGATCTTGTTCTTTTCCGTTGGGTCCATTTCGGCGCAGGTGATGCTATAACCGTCCGGTTGGAACATCGGATCGTAACCAAAACCATGCTCGCCACGGATCGGCCAGACCAGTTGGCCGGGCATCACGCCTTCGAACACCTCGTCGTGGCCGTCGGGCCAGGCGATGACCAGGGTGCAGCGGAACTGGGCGGTGCGGGCCGCCGCGGGGCCTGCAGCGTTCAGTTCGTCATTGGCGCGGGTCATCGCCATTTGGAAGTCACGGCCATTAGGGGTTTCTGCCCAATCGGCGGTGTAGACACCCGGGGCACCATTCAGAGCGTCGATAGTGATCCCGGAATCGTCGGACAAGGCTGGCAGGCCGGTTGCCTTGGCCGCCGCATGGGCCTTGATGCGGGCATTGCCGACAAATGTGTCCTCAGTTTCTTCTGGCTCCGGCAGGTTCATTTCGCCGGCGCCGGCAACGCTGACACCAAAGGGGGCGAGTATCTCAGTGATCTCGTTCAGCTTGCCCTTGTTGTGGGTGGCGACAAGCAGCTTGCCGCCTTCCAGTTTGCGGATCATTTGCAGGCGGCCTTTTGCATCTCTGCGAGTTCTGCGGTTCCCTTGGCGGCCAGATCCATCAGCTGGTTCATCTGATCGCGGGAGAACAGGGATCCTTCAGCGGACATCTGCACTTCGATCAGCTTGCCCGAGCCGGTCATGATGAAGTTGCCGTCGACGCCGGCCTCGGAATCCTCCGGGTAGTCCAGATCCAGCACCGGCTGGCCTGCATAGATGCCGCATGACACAGCAGAAACGGGATCCATCAGCGGGTCAATGTGGACGTCGCCGGCTTTCATCAGCTTGTTGACCGCCAGGCGCAGGGCTACCCAGCCGCCGGTGATCGAGGCGCAACGGGTACCGCCATCGGCTTGCAGGACGTCACAGTCGACGGTGATCTGACGCTCGCCCAATGCAACGCGGTCGACGCCAGCGCGCAGTGCGCGGCCGATCAGACGCTGAATTTCCACCGTACGGCCGCCTTGCTTGCCTGACGCAGCTTCGCGGCGCATCCGGGTATTGGTGGCGCGCGGCAGCATACCGTATTCTGCAGTAACCCAGCCTAAGCCGGTTCCCTTGATAAACGGCGGCACCCGGTCTTCAATGGTGGCAGTGCACAGGACATGGGTATCGCCAGCCTTGATCAGGCAAGAGCCCTCAGCGTGCTTGGTGAATCCGGTCTCGATCGACACGGCGCGCATTTCATTCAGTTCTCGTCCTGAGGGTCTCATGGCACATCCTTTATTTGCTGGCTTGGGGATATCCCCCGGATGCCAAGCTATGCAAGCCCGATTGACCTTTTCCCACGCTGCTCTTTAATGACAACCTAGCTTTGGGTTCTTATGTTGAATCCGCAAGAAACGCTGGAATATCGATGAGCGACGCGAACAATATTCTGCAAGACCTGAATGACCGCTCGCGGGAAGTTTTCCGGACGGTGGTCGAAAGCTATTTGGAGAGCGGCGATCCAGTTGGGAGCCGTACGCTGACACGTTCATTGAGCGAAAAGGTAAGCGCGGCCACGGTTCGTAACGTAATGCAGGACCTGGAATATCTTGGCCTTCTGGACAGCCCGCACGTAAGCGCTGGCAGGGTGCCGACACAAATGGGCTTGCGGATGTTTGTCGATGGGTTGCTGGAAGTTGGCGACCTCAACGTGCAGGACCGCGAGAAGATTGATGCGACACTTGGGCGGAATGCCGGCGATGTCGGCGGGATGCTGGACCGGGTCGGCGCAGCGTTGTCCGGTGTGACCCAGGGGGCGTCGCTGGTGCTGACTCCCAAGCATGAGGCTGAGATCCGGCATATTGAATTTGTGTCCCTGGCGCATGACAGGGCCTTGGTGGTTCTGGTGTTCTCGGACGGCCATGTGGAGAACCGCCTGTTTACCCCGCCGCCGGGTCAGACGCCCAGTTCGATGCGGGAGGCGGCGAATTTCCTCAATGCGCTGATTGAGGGGAAGACACTGAGCGAGGTGCAGCGGCAGATCCAGACCGAAATCTCGGCGCGGCGCCAGGAAATCGACAGCCTGGCACATGCTATGATTGAAAGCGGACTGGCGGTCTGGGAGCAGGATGGCAGCGAGCAGGCCCGGCTGATTGTGCGCGGGCGGGCGAATCTGCTGGCCAAAACCGGTGCGGCGGAGGAGCTGGAGCGGATACGGACCCTGTTTGACGATTTAGAGCGCAAGCGTGACATCGCCGAATTTCTGGAACTGACCGAAGACGGCGATGGCGTGCGCATTTTTATCGGTTCGGAGAACAAACTTTTCTCACTTTCGGGTTCCTCTTTGGTGGTGTCTCCCTATATGAACGCGGATCGAAAGATCATCGGTGCGGTAGGGGTGATTGGCCCGACGCGCCTGAATTACGGACGGATTGTGCCGATTGTAGACTATACGGCACAACTGGTCGGCAAACTGTTGTCGGACCGGAGTTAGAGGTGAAACATGGCAGAGCTCAAGGACGAAGACTTTCTGGATGATATCGCTGCCGCCGAGGCTGAAGAGCTGGCGGGGCAGACCGAGGAATTTGATGATGCCTCGTTGGAAATCGATGCACTCCGGGCGGAACGGGATGAGCTGAAGGACAGGTTCATGCGGGCGCTGGCGGATGCTGAGAACGCCCGCAAGCGCGGTGACAAGGCACGCCGGGAAGCAGAGAATTACGGTGGCTCGAAACTGGCTCGTGACATGCTGCCGGTTTACGACAACATGAAGCGCGCGATCGAAGCGGCGACCGACGAGCAGCGCGAAGTTGCGGCGGCACTGATCGAAGGTGTGGAACTGACCATGCGCTCGCTGCTGGGTGTGTTCGAAAAGCACGGCATCCGGGTTGTGTCGCCGGAAGTTGGCGACAAGTTTGATCCGCAGGTGCATGAGGCTATGTTCGAAGCACCGGTTCCGGGCACCAAGGCAGGCGACATCATCCAGGTTTCTGCAGAAGGCTTCATGTTGCATGACCGCCTGCTGCGGGCGGCACAGGTTGGCGTTTCTTCGACACCGGCGGGCTAAAAAACAGGCCCTTCGGACCTGTGCCTTCGGCGAGTACTTTTGAAAAGATGAAAGGGCGGTCCCGGATGGGGCCGCCCTTTGTCTTTTCAGCCAGCGGCTTCCTTCAGCTTGTAGAGCATTTCCAGCGCTTCACGTGGCGACAGGTCATCCGGGTGGATTTTTGACAGGAGGTCTGCCGCCGGCGAAGGACCCGCTGGGGCTTTGGGTTGGGGCTGCGGGGCTGCGGCGAAAAGCGGCAGATCGTCGATCTGAATCTTTGAACCACCCTCGCGGCTGCCCTGTTCCAGCATGTCGAGCACGTCGCGGGCCCGTGCAACAACGGATGCGGGCAGGCCAGCAAGCTGCGCCACCTGCACGCCATAGGAACGGTCAGCGGCACCCTTGCGCACCTCATGCAGGAAGATTACTTCACCCTCCCATTCCTTGACCGCCACGGTGGCGTTGTCGACGCCCTCGAGCTTGGCGGCGAGCTGGGTCAGCTCGTGGTAATGGGTGGCAAACAGCGCCCGGGAGCGGTTCATCTCGTGCAGATGCTCCAGCGTCGCCCAGGCGATGGACAGACCGTCATAGGTAGCGGTGCCGCGGCCGATTTCGTCAAGGATCACCAAGGCGCGGTCGTCTGCCTGGTTCAGAATGGCGGCGGTTTCGACCATCTCTACCATGAAGGTGGAGCGGCCGCGGGCCAGATCGTCCGAGGCGCCAACCCGGCTGAACAGCTGGCTGACGAGGCCGATGTGGGCGCTTTCCGCAGGGACATAACTGCCCATCTGGGCCAGCAGTGCAATCAGTGCATTCTGGCGCAGGAAGGTCGACTTACCTGCCATGTTGGGACCGGTGAGCAGCCAGACTGCGGCGCCATCCTGAGCTGACAGATCGCAGTCATTGGCCACAAAGGTCTCGCCGCCTTGCTGGCGCAGAGCCTGTTCCACCACCGGGTGGCGGCCGCCTTCAACGTGAAACGCGCGGCTGCCGTCAACCTTGGGACGGGTCCAGTTTTCGCCACGCGCCAGATTGGCCAGCCCGGCCAGAAGATCCAGTTCAGCCAGCCCGCGGGCGGCGGTGTTCAGGCGGGCGGCTGCTTCCAGAATTGCCCGGGAAAGTCTAGTATAGAGCCGCTTTTCGATCTCAAGCGCCAAGTTTCCGGCATTCAGGATGCGGGTTTCAATCTCGCTCAGTTCCACTGTGGTGAAACGGACCTGATTGGCAGTCGTCTGGCGGTGAATATAGGTTTCGTTCAGCGGAGGAGACATCATTTTGTCCGCGTGTGTCGCGGTGGTTTCGATGAAATAGCCCAGCACATTGTTGTGTTTGATCTTCAGCGAAGTGACACCGGTGTGTTCCGCGTATTTCTTCTGCATTGAAGCAATCACTGAGCGCCCCTCGTCGCGCAGGGTGCGGGCTTCGTCCAGTTCCGGGTCGTAGCCGGTTGCGATGTAACCGCCGTCCCGTGCCATAAGCGGCGGTTCGGCCACCAGGGCTGCATCCAGGAGAGACAGCAAATCGTCGAAACCTTGCAGATCCGACATGGCCCCGGCCATCAGCGCAGGCAGTTCCAGCCCTGCGCAGAACCCGGCAATTGCTTCGGCCTGCGACAACCCGTTGCGGATAGCAGCCAGATCGCGCGGGCCGCCGCGCTCCAGCGCCAGACGGGAGAGCGCCCGATCGAGGTCCGGTGTTTTGCGCAAAGCCGCGCGCAGATCTTCGGCGGTCTGAGATTGTTCAACAGTGAAATCCAATGCAGCAAGGCGCTGGTGGATCACATCGAGATTACGGGAGGGGCTGGACAGCCGTTGTTCCAGCAAGCGGGCGCCGCCGGGGGTGACAGTGCGGTCCACTACTGCCAGCAGCGAGCCGGCACGGCCCCCGGATAGGGAACGGGTCAGCTCCAGATTGCGGCGGGTGGCGGCATCAATCTGCACCACCCGGTCCTGCGCCTCCTGCTGCGGCGGCTGCAACAGCGGCAGCTTGCCCTTTTGGGTGATTTCCAGATAGTCGATCAGTGCGCCCATGGCTGAGACCTCGGCCCGGGTGAAAGTACCGAATCCATCCAGGGCGCTGACGTTGAACAGGGTGCAGATGCGTTTTTCTGCCGCGGTGCTGTCAAAGCTCGCTTTGCCCAGCGGAGTGAGCTGGATCTTGTATTCTTCAGCCAGAGGGAGGGCAGCGTCATAGGCCGGGCCATCAGCAACGATCAGCTCCGACGGCGCCAGGCGGGCGAGCTCGGGCGACAAGCGGACCCGCGCGACCGGCATCACGTGGAACGCTCCGGTGGAGATGTCCGCCCAAGCCAGCGCCGCCTCATCCCGCAGTTCAGAGTAAGAAACCAGGAAATTATGGCGGCGCGCTTCTAGCAAAGACTCCTCGGTGAGAGTGCCCGGAGTCACAAGCCGCACCACATCCCGTTTCACTACCGATTTGGAACCGCGCTTTTTGGCTTCGGCCGGGCTTTCCAGCTGCTCGCCCACGGCAACGCGAAAGCCCTTGCGGATCAGCGTCAGCAGATAGCCTTCGGCGGCATGGACTGGCACGCCGCACATCGGAATGTCCTCGCCGTTGTGCTTGCCTCGTTTGGTCAGCGCGATGTCCAAGGCTTCTGCGGCATTGACTGCGTCCTCAAAGAACATCTCGTAAAAGTCGCCCATCCGATAAAAAAGCAACGCATCCGCATGCGCTGCCTTGATCTCGAGATACTGCGCCATCATGGGCGTTACGGTCATGAAAAATCCCCCGGGTCGTCGTTGTAAAACGTGTACAATGGGGGCGGTGCGAGGAAAACCCGGATGTGACTGCCGCCAAGACCTCCGGCGGCAGTCTGCTGTCAGTAAAGGTTGCGCAGTGTGTCTGGCATTGTGTTGACAATGGAAAGCGACAGCGTGCTCAGATGTTGCTGCGCCTGTAGCGCCAGAAGTTTTGTCGCCGCTTCCTCCATGCTGGTGTCGATCATCGAACTGACTCCTTGGGTGATCGAATCCGACAGTTTCCCGACAAACTGGTTTTGTTCGGCAATGCCGCCTGCGCTGGCGCCAAGAGCAGCGGAGCTGTCGATTGCGTAAGCCAGAAACCCCTCGATTTCTCCTAGGGCGGTCAGCGCACTGGTGCTGTCGGTGATGGCAATCCGGTTGCCAATGTCAAACTGCGGGCTGCCTTCGAAGTCCGCGCCATCTACGCTGAGCGTGGTCACGCCTCCGGCCCCGGATAGTGCAGATGGTACAGTCAGCGCTGTGCCGCCATTGCCGTCCACATCCGTTTTTAGAAGGTTCACACCATTGAAACTGGAGGATGAGATTATGGAATTGATCTGCTCGGTCTTTTGCGACAGGGCGGCTTCGAATTTGCTGAAATCCCCCATGCCGCTTGCCGCCATAACTGCCAGTGACCGCATTTCGGTTAAAGCGTCAGTGATCTGTTCAGCTCCGGCGGAAGCAACCGCTACGGTGGCTTCCCCCAGCGACAACGTGTCTGAGACAGAACGCAATCCCGAAATATCCGAATCCATCAGTTCGGAGATCGCCCAGAGGGCGGCGTTATCTTGCGCCGTGTTGACTTCTTTGCCGGTGGATATGCTGTTTTGCACGGTGTCGAGCTGGCTATTGACGCCACCCAATGTCTGCAAGGCAACCATCGCGCCGGAATTGTTTTGGAAACTTATCATTCCTCATTATTCCTTTGATCCTAGGCCCGTGTGCCGGGCGGACAAATGTCATTCTGACACGTGCTTCTCAGACTCATGAGTTCGAGCGCGCAGCGCCACCTGGCTTACAGGTGCGGGTTAATACTTATTAATAAATTACTGCAGCCGGGCGTCTACTTTAAGGTGAAAATCTGGCGCTATCCATCGTCCTTTAGTCGCATTTATCTCAATTCTGGCTATACAGATTCTTGAAAGCCCGGATTGAGGGGCGCGGTTGGCTGGGCTAAGACGGACCGCGACGAGGAGAGGACACGAGATCAAATGCCCAAAACAAAGATCACCGACGAGGAAGCCCTGGCGTTTCACCTGGAGCCGTCTCCGGGCAAATGGGAGATCAATGCCACTGTCCCGATGACAACGCAGAGGGATCTGTCGCTGGCGTACTCTCCAGGCGTTGCGGTGCCTTGCGAGGCGATCGCGGAAAACCCTGAAACTGCTTATGATTACACCAATAAGGGCAATCTGGTTGCGGTGATTTCCAACGGCACTGCGGTGCTGGGGCTGGGCAATCTGGGGGCATTGGGGTCCAAACCGGTGATGGAGGGCAAATCTGTCCTGTTCAAACGCTTCGCCGATGTGAACTCGATCGACATCGAGCTGGATACCGAAGATCCGGACAAATTCATCGAGGCGGTTAAGCTGATGGGGCCGACATTTGGCGGCATCAATTTGGAAGATATCAAGGCGCCCGAGTGTTTCATCATTGAGCAGAAGCTCAAGGAAGAGATGGACATTCCCGTCTTCCACGACGATCAGCATGGCACCGCGGTGATCTGCGCGGCCGGCCTGATCAACGCGTTGCATCTGTCGGGTAAGAAGATTGAGGATGTGAAGATCGTCCTGAATGGGGCAGGGGCAGCCGGCATTGCCTGTATCGAGCTGCTGAAAGCCATGGGCGCGCGGCACGAGAACTGCATCGTCTGCGACACTAAAGGCGTGATCTATCAGGGCCGTACCGAGGGTATGAACCAGTGGAAATCGGCCCACGCGATCAGCACGGATCTGCGCACTCTGGAAGAAGCCATGCGCGGTGCCGACGTCTTTTTGGGCGTATCGGTCAAGGGCGCGGTAACCCAGGAAATGGTGGCCGCGATGGCCGACAATCCGGTGATTTTTGCGATGGCAAACCCGGATCCGGAAATCACTCCTGAAGAGGCGCACGAGGTGCGTGTCGATGCCATCGTCGCCACCGGCCGGTCCGATTACCCGAACCAGGTCAACAACGTGCTGGGCTTCCCGTACCTGTTCCGCGGCGCGCTGGATATCCACGCCCGCGCCATCAATGACGAGATGAAGATCGCCTGTGCCCATGCTCTGGCTGCCCTTGCGCGCGAGGATGTACCGGACGAAGTGGCACTGGCCTATGGCAAGTCTCTGTCTTTTGGCCGCGACTACATCATTCCGACTCCCTTTGATCCCCGGCTCATCCATCGGATCCCGCTGGCAGTGGCCAGGGCTGGCATGGATACCGGTGCCGCCCGCCGTCCGATCGTGGACATGGATGCCTATGAGGTGGGTTTGAAGTCCCGCATGGATCCGACCGCCTCTATCCTGCGCGGATTGAATGCCCGTGCCCGTTCCGCCCAGTCCCGGATGATCTTCGCCGAAGGTGACGACCCGCGTGCGCTGCGAGCTGCAGTGATGTATCAGCGTTCCGGCTTTGGGAAATCTCTGGTTGTGGGCCGGCAGGAAGATGTGCGGACCAAGCTGGAAAAGGCCGGCCTTGGCGATGCCGTGCGTGAGCTGGAAATTGTCAATGCTGCCAACACACCGAATTTCGATTTGTACAAGGATTTTTTGTACAGCCGCTTGCAGCGTAAAGGCTTTGATCACAAGGATATTCACCGGTTGGTGGGACGTGACCGGCACGTGTTTGCCAGCCTGATGCTGGCGCATGGGCATGGCGACGGTCTGGTCACCGGCGCAACCCGGAAATCGGCCCATGTTCTGGAGCGGATCAACCATGTGTTTGATGCCGATGCCGATCATGGTGCCGCTGGTGTGACTGCGCTGCTGCACAAGGGGCGGATCGTGCTGATCGGGGATACGTTGGTGCATGAATGGCCGGATGAGAACCACTTGGCAAACATCGCTGAACGTGCGGTGGGTGTTGCCCGCCACATGGGGCTTGAACCGCGGGTGGCCTTTGTCAGCTTCTCCACCTTCGGTTACCCAGTGTCGGAACGCGCGGAAAAGATGCATGTCGCGCCCACCGTTTTGGATAAACGCGGTGTTGATTTCGAATACGAAGGCGAGATGACCGTTGATGTGGCGCTCAACGAGCGGGCCCAGCGGTATTACCCGTTCCAGCGCTTGACCGGCCCGGCCAACATTCTGATTGTACCGGCCCGCCATTCAGCTTCGATTTCGGTCAAGCTTATGCAGGAAATGGGCGGTGCCACGGTTATCGGCCCGATCCTGTCCGGTATCGACAAGCCGATCCAGATCTGCTCGACCACCTCCACCACCAATGACATTTTGAATATGGCGGTACTGGCAGCCTGCAACATCGGGTGATCTGAATGGCAATCTGGAACCTGGGATCAATCAATGCGGACATGGTCTATGCCTTGCCGCATCTGCCGGTGGCGGGGGAAACCCTTGCCGCCCGACGTCTTGACCGCTTTCTAGGCGGGAAAGGCGCCAACATGTCCGTTGCCGCCGTCCGCGCTGGCAGCGAGGTTAATCACATCGGCGCTGTTGGACCTGACGGGGCTTGGGCAGTTGAGCGGTTGAAGGATTATGGCACTGGAATTCGAGACATTGCCCAGGTGGACATCCCAACCGGCCACGCCATCATTGCGGTGGAGCCGGAGGGGGAAAACCAGATCATCCTGTTTCTCGGCGCCAACCGTGCGCTGACTCAGGACCAGTTGGACCAAGCGCTTTCGCAGGCTAATGCAGGCGACATTCTGGTGATGCAGAATGAAACCAATATGCAGGCCGAAGCCGCCCGTGCGGGCCGCGATCACGGGATGCGGGTCTGCTACGCCGCCGCCCCCTTTGACGCCGACGCAGTCCAAGCGGTTCTTCCGTTTCTTGACTTCTTGATCCTGAACGAGGTTGAAGCCGGACAGCTGAAGGAGGCGTCTGGCAAGTCGCCCGATGAGCTTGGCATCAAAGACGTGATTATCACTCTTGGTGCTAAAGGGGCCCGGCATATCGACGGCGAAACCGGTGCGGTTCTGAATGTTCCGGCTCTTCCGGTTACGCCTGTAGATACCACAGGGGCAGGAGACACTTTCACCGGATATGTCCTTTCGGGTCTGGACCAAGGTTTGCCGTTGTCAGAGGCAATGCCGCTGGCCGCGAAAGCTGCGGCGCTGATGGTCGCACGCCATGGCACAGCGGACGTGATTCCAGAACTGAAAGAAGTGCAGGCGGCTCGCTTTTGACCTGAGGCAGCCTGCTTCTTTTGGGTTGAAAATACTTTGGGAGAATTGGCCGTCAGGCTAAGGGGCAGCGCCCCGCTTCAATGCCCGTTTGCAAAGGGCGCCGCGTCCCCCCATAGCTGCGCTACTCGTTCATCGCGCCCGCAAGCCTGGCGGTATCGTTTATAAGCCGTAGCTTGCCGCTTGGGGCCAAATCGGGTGAATACCAAGTTGTTCCCCTTGTAGTAGTCCTGGTGATATTCTTCGGCTTTATAAAAAACCTTTGCTGTTAGGACCGGGGTCACAATCCTTTGTCCCAGGGCGTCTTGAGCCTCGGCTTTCACTTCCATAGCCAGTGCCTTTTCTTCTTCGTTAGAGACAAAAACCGCTGTGCGGTAGCTCTCGCCGCGGTCGCAGAACTGGCCGCCCGGGTCTGTCGGATCAACCGAGCGGAAGAAAAGTTCCAACAAGTGTTCGCGTGAGACTTTTGCCGGATCAAAGGAAATCTGTACTGCTTCGTAATGGCCGCTGCCGCCGCGGCTGACGTCCTTGTAAGTCGGGTTTTCTGTTTTGCCGCCAGTATAGCCCGACACGGCTTCAGTCACCCCGGGCACGCTTTCAAAATCGCTTTCCACACACCAGAAGCATCCACCGGCCACAGTCAGGACTTCAGTTGATTGCGCCTGCACAGGATTGGCATGTGCAATCGTGCCGATCGCAATAAGCCCTATCAAAGTAAAAGGTCTCAGATTCTCCAGAAAACGCATCTTGGGCCTCCCTTCTGCTTTGCTGTCACCCTGCCGGCTGATGCCCAGCCCCTCAACCCGGCAGCGGCGGATTTCACGGACAGGTGACAGCAAGTTACTGCTTGGAAATTGGATCCAATATTACTAACGTGCCGGCAAAGGAGGATCCCATGACTGAAAAGATGAGCACTCACCAGGCTGAAGAAGATCAGCGCAACGAAGAAATCCTGATCTATCTGAATGGAAAAACTGTCCCCAAGGCTGAGGCCAAGGTGAGCGTTTATGACAGCGGTTTTATGCTGGGGGACGGTGTGTGGGAAGGGTTGCGGCTGTACAACGGAACCTGGGCCTTCATGGACGAGCATCTGGACCGGCTGTTTGAGGCCGCCAAGGCGATTGACCTGGATATCGGGTTGGATAGGGAGGGCGTGAAAACTGCCGTGTTGGAGACACAGAAAGCCAATGGCATGATCACTGATGCCCATGCCCGGTTGATGGTTACACGCGGAGTAAAAACGCGCCCCTTCCAGCACCCTTCGCTGTCGCAGCAAGGCCCGACCATGACCATTATTATGGAGCATTCCCGCCCCAACCTGCCACGCCCGATTAAACTGGCCACAGTGCCGCATATCCGCGGGCTGCCGATGACACAGGACCCCAAACTGAATTCCCACTCCAAGCTGAACTGCATTATCGCCTGCATCGCCGCCGAGAAGGCCGGCGCGGATGAAGCGCTGATGCTGGATGTGAATGGTTTTGTGAACACCACAAATGCCTGCAACTTTTTCATTGTGCGCAGGGGAGAGGTTTGGACTTCGACCGGGGATTACTGCATGAATGGCATTACCCGGCAGAAAGTGATCGACTTGTGTCGCGCCAACAGTATTCCGGTTCACGAGCGGAACTATTCTTTGGTGGATGCATACGGCGCCGACGAAGCCTT
The DNA here is from genome assembly GCF_000473165.1 of Leisingera aquimarina DSM 24565. Classification (GTDB taxonomy): domain Bacteria; phylum Pseudomonadota; class Alphaproteobacteria; order Rhodobacterales; family Rhodobacteraceae; genus Leisingera; species Leisingera aquimarina. The sequence continues at coordinate 772,496 of NZ_KI421504.1, forward strand.
CCTGACCGGCACTTTCGGGGCACAGACTCCGGTGGGCAGGATCGACGGACGGCAGATTGGCAGCGGGCAAATGGGGCCCATGACTGAACGCCTTCGTGCTCTCTACAAGGATCTGATTGAAAGGGAGTGTGCCTGATGCGGATTGCAATGTGGTCCGGGCCGCGGAATCTGTCGACGGCGATGATGTATGCCTTTGGCAACCGCGGTGATTGCGCGGTGGTGGATGAACCGTTTTATGCGGCCTATCTGGCGATGACCGGCCTCAATCACCCGATGCGAGCGGAAATTCTGGAAAGCCAGTCGCGGGAACCGGACGAGGTAGCAAAGGCGCTGCTGGCGCAGGTCCCAAGCGCCAGGCCCTACTACTACCAAAAACATATGACACAGCACATGATCCCCGGTGTTCCGCGCCAGTGGATGCGAGAGGTCACAAATGTTTTCCTGATCCGTCATCCGGCACGAGTGATAGCTTCTTATGCCGTGAAACGGGAAAATCCCACGCTGGAGGACATTGGGTTCCGCCAACAGGCGGAGCTGATCGAGCTGGTACGCAGCTGGGGACATGCACCGGTTGTCGTGGACAGCCATGACATTCGGAAGGATCCGGCAGGCAAACTGGAACAGTTGTGCGAGACGCTCGGCATGCCGTATTCCCCGAAGATGCTGACCTGGCCAAGGGGCGGACACAAAGACGATGGCGTGTGGGCGGCGCACTGGTACGGTGCGGTCTGGAATTCAACCGGTTTTGCCGGCCCGGAAGGTTCGCTGCCGGAGGTGCAGGAAGACCTGCAGCCCGTGCTGCAGGCGGCGCTGCCTTTATATGAGCAGATGAAGGCAGCGAGAATCTGAGGGGAGAAGGGGGCGTTGCCCCCTCGCGCCTGCGGCGCTCACCCCCAGGATGTTTTCAGTCAGAAGAAGAGGCTCAGCCGATCAGTTTGCCCAGTTTCATGGCAACACCCATGTCGCCGGAGATTTTTATTTTTCCCATCACTACGGCCGTCATCGGGTTGAGCTTGCCGGTGAGAAGCTTTTTCAGGTTCTCTCTGGAAAGCTGAAGCGTGCAGTCGGTGTCACAGTCATAGGTGCTGGCACCGCCTTCGGCGAGCACGATAACGCCATCCTCCCCACAGTCGAATTTCAGCGTGCCGTCAAAGCTCTTTCCAGCCAGACCTGTCCGGATGTCCTCGGCGATGTCCTGAAGTGCCATATGTTCCTCCCTTGCTCGCGGTGAGGGTTAGGCACGTTAGGGATACCGGGCAATAGTGACCAAAGGGGAGGGCGCCGGGTTACGTCCCGGCAAGAGCTGCCTTGGTCAGTGGACAGGGCTGACCGCCATAGAAGATCTCAAGCACCTGCCGGAATTCCGCCGGCGCACTGGGCACAGCTGCAAACAACGTCATCGAAGAGCGCAGTTTCTTGGCGTCGGTACTGCCGAGGATTTGCACGGGATCTGAACCCTGATGCTGCAGCATCAGACGGCTGGCGTCCACCAAGCGGCTGCGCAGCTTTTCGTGGTTCAGATAGGCTGTGGCCTCGGCCAGGTCTTCGATCCCGTAAAGCTGTGCCATGTGCGATTGGCCCAGTTCGGCCAATTGGGGAAAGACGAACCACATCCAGTGGCTCGTCTTTTGTCCTGCGGAGAGTTCAGCCAGTACAGCCGCCCAAACGGTGTCCTGAGCCTCGACGAACATTTCCAGCTCTTCCGCGAAATCGTCTTCGAATTCGCCGTCAATATCGTCGTAATCACTCACTTCTTGATCCGGCGCTCGCGGGCGGCCAGCAGCTTGAGGCGCAGGGCATTCAATTGGATAAAGCCTGCTGCATCGGTCTGGTCATAGGCGCCGGCATCTTCTTCAAAAGTCACGTGTGCTTCGGAGTAAAGAGAGTGATCCGACCAGCGACCGACACAGGTTGCGGAGCCCTTATAAAGTTTAAGGCGCACGGTTCCGGTGACATGTTCCTGGCTCTTGTCGATCGCAGCCTGCAGCATTTCACGCTCGGGCGAATACCAGAAACCATTGTAGATCAGCTCTGCGTATTTCGGCATCAGCTCATCTTTCAGATGCATTGCGCCGCGGTCCATGGTGATCGATTCAATCCCGCGGTGGGCTTCCAGCAGCAGGGTGCCGCCCGGCGTTTCATAAATACCGCGGGATTTCATGCCGACAAAGCGGCCTTCGACCAGATCGAGACGGCCGCAACCGTGCTTGCCGCCCAGTTCGTTCAGCTTTGTCAGCAGGTCTGCCGGGCTCAGCGCTTCACCGTTGATGCTGACGGCATCACCTTTTTCAAAGCCGACCTCGATGAACTCAGGCTCGTTCGGCGCGTCCTCGGGGTGCACGGTGCGTTGGTAGACGTAGTCAGGCGCCATCACCGCCGGGTCTTCCAGAACTTTGCCTTCGGAGGAGGTGTGCAGCAGGTTGGCGTCAACCGAGAAGGGCGCTTCGCCGCGTTTGTCCTTGGCCACCGGGATCTGGTTTTGTTCAGCAAACTCCAGCAGACGGGTACGCGAGGTCAGATCCCATTCACGCCAGGGTGCGATCACCTTGATGTCCGGGTTCAGAGCGTAGGCAGCCAATTCGAAACGGACCTGATCGTTGCCCTTGCCGGTGGCCCCGTGAGCGACCGCGTCGGCACCGGTGGCTTCGGCGATCTCTACAAGACGCTTGGAGATCAGCGGGCGGGCAATCGACGTGCCTAGCAGGTAGAGGCCCTCATAGACCGCATTGGCGCGGAACATCGGAAAGACGAAGTCGCGGACAAATTCCTCGCGCACATCTTCGATGAAGATGTTTTCAGGCGTGATACCCAGCATTTCCGCTTTCTTGCGGGCGGGTTCCAGTTCTTCACCCTGGCCGAGGTCGGCGGTGAAGGTGACAACTTCGCAGCCGTATTCGGTCTGCAGCCATTTCAGGATGATCGAGGTGTCGAGGCCGCCGGAATAGGCGAGCACAACTTTCTTGGGCGCGGACATGGAATTCCCTCTCAGGTCAGAACGCCTGCGGCGTAGCGGGTTTTGTCCGGAAGGGCAAGGTTAACTGGGGTTTCGTGCAGAGTCGGCTGCAACTATGGTCCGCGCCAGATGTGGTTTTCAAATTGGAGCAGATTTTGATGAAACCTTGGGCGCTGTTCAGTCATTCAGTGGGAATGCTGGCACGGAATTTTGGTGATATGCTGCGGGTGTTTTTGGTTCCCACGCTGCTGATTGCGGCACTATTTGCGACTTTTTTTAAAATGACGGGTTTGTGGGGCATCCTGCAATGGGGTGTAATGACACCGCTGCCGGAAAATTCAGGCTTAAGCGGCCCGCTGTTCCTGGTCGCAATGTTTTCGCTCTTGATTGGGATGTGGAGTGTGGTTTCCTGGCACCGCTTTGTTCTGCTTGAGGAAATGCCGCAGGGCTGGCTGCCGGGTTTGGAAGGCGGTCGCGTGATGGCCTACTTTGGACGGTCTGTGCAGATTGCGCTGGTTCTTTTGTGCATGATGATTCCTGTGCTGCTGATGGTTCTTCTAGTAACAACACTGCTTAGCGGGGCAGGGGCGGCAGTTCTGCAATTGGCCAACCTGCCGATTGCAATTTTTGTCACCTATCTGGTTCTCAGGCTTTCAGTGATCCTGCCGGCGGCAGCGTTGGGAGCGGACATGGGGCTGCGCGAAGCTTGGAACTCCACTGGAAACGCTTTTGGTGACCTTCTGGGTTTGGCTGCCATATTGGTTGCAGCACAATACGCAGCCCAATTCGCTGCCGAAGCGCTGGCGGCATCCCCATCGTTGGCTTTTGGTGTCTCACTCCTCGTATCAGCTGCCTTGGCCCTTTTGAACATCAGCCTGCTGACCACCCTTTACGGCCACTACGTCGAAGGTCGTCCGGTCTGATCTCTGGTATTCTTATGTATGCTTTGCACCTGCCCCTTGTCTTGGGGGCGGGCTTGCGCCACTGAATAATCCATGAACGATTTCAAGAGCCAGGCCCGCGCCGCTGAACAGGCGATGCGCGATGTGTTTCCTGCAACTCCGTTGCAGCGCAATGTGCATCTATCCGAGCGTTTCGGCGCCGACATCTATCTGAAGCGTGAAGACCTGAGCCCGGTTCGGTCCTACAAGATCCGCGGTGCGCTGAACGCGATGCGCAAGCAGCCGGATCAAGAGCTGTTTGTCTGCGCCTCGGCCGGCAACCACGCGCAAGGGGTCGCCTTCATGTGCCGCCACATGGGCAAGCGTGGGGTGATCTTCATGCCGGTCACCACGCCGCAACAGAAGATCCAGAAGACCCGGATGTTCGGCGGCGACCATATCGAAATCCATCTTGTCGGCGACTATTTCGATATCTGTCTGGCTGCCGCACAGAAGTGGTGCGCCAAGGAAGGCGGCCATTTCCTGTCGCCATTTGACGATGCCGATGTGATTGAAGGCCAGGCCTCCATCGCGGTGGAGATTGAGGCGCAGCTTGGCAAGGCGCCGGATCATGTCCTGCTGCCGGTAGGCGGCGGCGGCATGTCTGCCGGGGTCTCCTCATGGTTTGGTCAGGAAGTGCACAGCTTATTTATTGAACCTGACGGCGGTGCCTGTCTGCGGGCAGCGCTTGCCGCAGGTAAACCGGTTGCGCTGGAAAAGGTCGACACCTTTGTCGATGGCGCTGCAGTGGGGCGGATCGGCGCGCTGCCATTCGACATTCTGAAGGATGTGCCGCTGCCGGATGTTCTGGGCATTTCCGAGGACCGGATCTGCGCCACCATCATCGAGATGCTGAACGTGGAAGGCATCGTGCTGGAACCGGCCGGCGCGCTGTCGGTTGAAGCGCTGCAGGATGTGCGCTCCTGGATCCGCGGCAAGACAGTGGTTTGCGTTACATCCGGGGGCAACTTTGATTTTGAACGTCTGCCAGAGGTCAAAGAACGGGCGCAGCGCTATTCTGGAGTGAAGAAGTACTTCATCTTGCGGCTGCCGCAGCGGCCTGGTGCGCTGAAAGAGTTTCTTGGTATCTTAGGCCCGGAGGACGACATCGCCCGCTTTGAATACATGAAGAAGTCCGCCCGCAATTTCGGCTCGGTGCTGATCGGAATTGAGACCAAGCGGCCGGAGAATTTTGAGCAGTTGTTTGCGCGGTTGGATGCGGCTGGGATGACCTTCACCGACATCACTCAGGACGAGACGCTGGCGCAATTTGTGATCTGAAGCCGGAGATCAGAACTTTTCGGACAGACCTGTCAGAAAGGCGGACTTGGACGTTTCGAAGTTGGCAATGATTGCAGGGATGTCGACATCTTCAGTCTTCCCGTGCGCGGACTTCTGCTCACCTTTCAGGCACAATGCGGAGAACTCTTCAAACCCGAGGTTGAGTGCGCTGCCTTTCAGGAAATGCAGGTCCTGTTCCAGCTGGCTGTGATCGCCGCCTTGAAGCTTGCCGATTACTTCTTCAACCTCTTCAAGAAAGATTTCAACAACTTCGCCAAAGTCCTCGGCGCCTACTTCTTCGCGCAGCTCAGTTACACGCGGCCAGTCTATCATGTGTAATGTCCTTACGATGTTTTGCCATGAGCGATTTCTTAAGTTGAATGCAGTAAAAATATAGTGAAATAAAGGAGGAAGCTCAAATTTTAGGTTTCACCGCCTGTTAAATTTCTGGACCGATAGTATCACAAGATCGTCTGATTTTGCCATTTGTGAGGTGCCTTCGGTGCTGCCAGAAAGTTCGATGGACAACGAGGACCACACAGTGGCCGGATCAATACGCCGTGTGCTGGTTGTTGATGACAGCCGCCTGCAAAGACGCATTCTAGTTGCTTCTCTCAAGAAATGGGGATTTGAGGTCGTCGAGGCTGAGAGCGGCGAGGCCGCGATGGAGATATGCCAGACAGAAACTCCTGACCTGATCCTCAGCGACTGGATGATGCCGGGCATGAACGGGCTGGAGTTCTGCCGCGCGTTCCGTACCCGCTCCAGCGAGGAGTATGCTTACTTCATCTTGCTGACCTCAAAGAGCGAAAAGAACGAGGTTGCAGAAGGGCTTGATGCAGGTGCCGATGATTTCCTGACCAAGCCGGTCAGCTCGGATGAACTGCGAGCGCGAATTTCCGCAGGTGAGCGTATCCTGAGAATGCAAAGGGAACTGTCCGAGAAGAACCGTATCGTGTCCGAAACCCTGGGGGAATTGCAGCGGGTTTACGATGCGATCGACAAAGACCTGATTCAAGCCCGAAAGATTCAGGAATCACTGGTACCGGAACTGTCCAAGGATTTCGGATCCTCCACCGTCAGCCTCCTGCTGAAACCTTGCGGCCATATTGGCGGTGATCTGGTGGGAATGTTCTCTCCAGGCGTGAACCGAATCGGCTTCTATTCTATCGACGTGTCCGGTCACGGCATCACTTCGGCGATGATGACAGCGCGTCTCGGTGGCTATCTGTCCTCGAATTACTTCGATCAGAATGTCGGGATGGAAAAACGCTTCAACCGGTTTTATGCGCTGCGCCAGCCGGAGGAAGTTGCCAGCCTGCTGAATGCACGGCTGATCGCTGATACCGGGATCGAAGAGTACTTCACCATGGCCTATTGCATCGCCGATTTGCGCAGCGGTGTTGTTAAGATGGTGCAAGCAGGCCACCCGCACCCGCTGTTGCTGCGCAAGAACGGTGAACTGGAGTTCATCGGTAAGGGTGGTGTGCCGGTGGGGCTGGTTCCCGATATCGGCTACAGCCAGGAAGAATTTGTCATGGAACGTGGCGACCGCCTGCTGCTGTTCTCAGACGGTTTTACAGAGGCGCGGCTGGAAGACGGTTCGATGCTAGAGCCGGAAGGTCTGCTGGAGCTGGTTCAAAAATGCGGGTCAGAGCAAAGCAGTAAGGAATTTCTGGATGATCTTTACTGGCATCTGACACAAGTTATGAGCAAGGAACACGGGCTTGAGGATGACGTCTCGGCCACATTGTTCGAGTATCAGGGTCCGTAAACCAGTCAGATTGGTTGTCTGATGTTGTCCTGGCCGCGGCTGGGATGTTGCTTTTTCAGCTGTAGACTTCTCAATTTCTTACAACCGGGCTGCCAGTTTGGCTGCGAAATGCCGGTCGCCAGCATTGCCCAGCCGGAGGGCGGCTTCCTGCGGGGTGACCCACAGTGCTTCATGCTCTTCTTCTGCAGGCGGGCCAATCCGGCGCAATGGGCGGGCGATGTAGATATGGCAAATTTTTTCGGCCCAAAGAGCGTACTCTGGCATATAGGCAAACCGCCGGAACACACCCATCTTGCGCGGCGTGGCAATCTTCCAGCCGGTTTCCTCATAAACCTCTCTGTGCAGTGCGGGAATTGGCGACTCACCTGGATCGATACCCCCTCCTGGCAGTTGCAGGTCTGGATGAGGAGCATACTGGCAAGTGATCAGCAGCTTGCCGTCCCGCGGCAGCAGAGCATAGGCGCCCGGACGCATCCGGTAACGCTGGCCGTTCTCCGGTGTCTTACCAAATCGCCTGATCACGGGCTGGCCCCTTCACTCCAGTATCAATTCTCCTATATAGCCCCGGTATGCCAATCCCCGGCGCGTAAGGAAACCCCATGACACTTGGTTCGAAAATCGCGTGGGACGACACCGTCCTGCCCTTCCAGCTTGATGCATCGGACATGCGCGGCCGCGTTGCGCGGCTGGACGGCGTGCTGGATGGCATCCTGAAACAGCATGATTACCCGCCAGTGGTTGAGGCGCTGGTCGCCGAGATGGCGCTGTTGACGGCGCTGATCGGGCAGACGATTTCCCTGCGCTGGAAGCTGTCGTTGCAGGTGCAGTCCAAGGGCGCTGTGCGGATGATCGCGACCGACTATTATGCGCCGCAAAAAGAAGGTGAAATCGGCCGGATCCGTGCCTACGCAAGCTTCGACCGTGACCGGATTACGGATAGCGACCCCTTTGATCAGGTTGGAGAAGGGTACTTTGCAATCATGATCGACCAAGGCAAAGGCACCAAGCCGTACCAGGGCATCACCCCGTTGTCTGGCGGGTCGCTGCGCGCCTGTGCCGAGGCCTATTTTGCGCAATCCGAACAGCTGCCGACCATGTTCAAAATGAGCTTTGGAAAATCATCCGAGCCCGGAGTTGACGAGCATTGGCGCGCGGGCGGCATCATGCTGCAGAGCATGCCCAAAGCGTCACCCTTTGCTGCGCAAAGCGAAGGGTCGGGTGAAGTTCTGCAGGCCAGCGATTTGGTGTCCGGTGATCAGGAAGAAAACTGGAACCGGGCCACAATGTTGTTGAATACCGTGGAGGCATTGGAGCTGATCGGACCGTCAGTGTCCCCGACCGATCTGTTGATCCGATTGTTTCACGAGGAACAACCGCGGGTCTACGATGTCCAGGCCGTTCGTTTCGGCTGCACCTGCTCCGAAGACCGAGTACGTCAAAGCCTGTCGATCTATTCGGCCAAAGACATTGGCACTATGACAAACGAAGATGGTCGGGTCACGGCGGATTGCCAGTTTTGCAGCGCGCATTACGATTTGGACCCGGAAAGCGTGGGTTTTGAAGCGGAAAACCCGCCCGGTGAGTGAGGCCGCGCAGAACCTTGCCAACAGGATTTCCGCCGCGCTGAAACACCAGGGCGGCGGCTCTTCCGACTTTGACCTCAACCCCGGTACCGTGCTGCCAGAAGGGCGCAAGCTGCGGCCGGCCGGGGTACTGGTACCTATCTCTGTCACCGGAAATGCACCACGGCTTATTTTGACCAAACGCTCTTCTGCGCTGAAGCATCATCCGGGCCAGATCGCTTTTCCCGGCGGCAAGGTGGATCCCAGCGACACGGATACCTGTTCTGCTGCGCTGCGCGAAGCCTGGGAGGAAATCGGGCTGCCGCAGGAGCTGCCGCAGATTGTCGGCTGCCTGCCGGAGCATGAGACGGTGACCGGTTTTTCGGTGACGCCCGTTGTGGCTCTGATCCGGGAGGAATTCACCGTGCGTCCGGAAGCGGGGGAGGTGGCCGAGGTTTTTTCCGTCCCGCTGGCCCATGTGCTGGATCCAAAAAAATACATCATTGAATCCCGCCGCTGGCGCGGCACCCGCCGCCGCTACTATACCGTTCCATACGGCTCCTACTACATATGGGGCGCCACAGCGCGGATGCTGCGCGGTTTTGCGGCACGGATGGAGATGTAATGCGGATTGACCAATCCTGGTTGAAGGATCCTGCAACCCAGGCTGTTTGTGCGGCAGTCACGGCAGACGGCGCGCAGGTTCTGTTTGTCGGCGGCTGCGTGCGCAATGCGCTGCTGGGCGAGCCGGTCTCCGACATGGATATCGCCACCGATGCGCGTCCGGAACAGGTGATGGAACTAGCGGGCCGAGCTGGGATCAAGGCGGTTCCCACCGGTATCGACCACGGTACCGTCACGCTGGTCAAGAACGGCATCCCGCATGAAATAACCACCTTTCGTAAGGATGTTGCGACTGATGGCCGCCGGGCAATTGTCGCATTTTCAACCGATATCACTGAGGACGCCCACCGACGCGATTTCACCATGAACGCGATTTATGCGCGTCCGGATGGTGAGATTGTCGATCCTCTGGACGGTGTCGAGGATTTGCAAGAGCGCCGGATCCGGTTCATCGGCACGGCTGAGAACCGCATCCGTGAAGATTACTTGCGTTCGTTGCGGTATTTTCGCTTTTACGCTTGGTACGGCGATCACGCGCTGGGTTTTGACCCGGATGCGCTGGCGGCGATTGCGGCCAACCTGGAGGGGCTGGCAACGCTCTCCAAGGAACGTGTCGGGGCGGAGATGCTGAAACTGCTGGCGGCACCTGATCCTGTACCTTCGGCCGCGGCCATGCGGCAGGCTGGTGTCCTGGCACAGATTCTGCCTGGCGCCGATGACCGCGCCTTGGCGCCGCTGATTCACTTGGAGGCCGGGCGAGCTGCATCCAGCATCCGGCGGCTTGCCGTGCTCGGGGGGGAGGGCCTTCAGGAGGCGTTGCGGCTCAGCAAGGCGCAGGCCTCTCACCTGCAGGCGATCCGCGAAGCTGCGGCTGGCACAGCCGGGGCAAAAGAGTTGGGCTACCGATTGGGAGCGGAACAGGCGCTGGATGTGCTGCTGTTGCGGTCTGCATTGCTGGAACAACCGGTTTTGCGCAATTTAGAGAATGATATCGCGCTGGGCGCAAAGGCTGTTTTTCCAGTCAAAGCCCGCGATCTGTTGCCGGATTGCAAAGGCCCGGAACTAGGGGCGATGCTGCGGAAGCTGGAGGCGGACTGGATTGCCTCGGGCTTCTCGCTCAGCCGGGAACAGTTGCTCGCCTCCCTCCACTGACACAGAGTGTCAGCAGCGTCACAACCTTGGGGGGTGACAAAATAAAAAATCTTGCGTACGCACTAGGCAGTCACCACATGACGGGAGGAATGCTGATGTATTACGGGATTTGGCTTCTCTAACGCCTGAGACTTTGCCCCGTTTGGACGTCGGAGCCTATGGGCGGCCCGCTGTCTTCATCTGTATTCCAAAATAATGCTCGAACGCCTGGAGCACCCGCATGTTTCGCTTCTTTGAAAACCTCATTGACCCTTATTGCGCCTACCCTGAGACCAACACGCCGCCAACGCGGCTGTGGCCGTTCCTGCGCGACTATTCCAGGCCGTTCAAAACCGTCTTTATCCTGACTGCGCTGATGTCGGTCATTGTCGCCGCGATCGAGGTCGGGCTGATCTACTACTTGGGCCGGGTGGTGGACATCATGTCCGGCACGCCTGAGCAGGTGTGGGAGGATTATGGGACCGAGCTGACCTTGGTTGCCCTGTTCATCCTGCTGCTGCGGCCGCTGATCCAGTTCCTGGACGTGGTTCTGCTCAACAACGCGATCCTGCCGAACTATGGCACGCTGATCCGCTGGCGGTCGCATAAACACGTGCTGCGGCAATCGGTGGGCTGGTTCGAGAACGATTTCGCCGGCCGGATTGCTAACCGGATCATGCAAACGCCGCCCGCCGCAGGGGAGGTGATCTTTCAGGTCTTTGACGCCATCACCTTTTCGCTGGCCTATCTTGTCGGCGCGGCGGTGCTGCTGTGGGTCGCCGATGTGCGGCTGATGCTGCCGCTCGCAATCTGGTTTGCGCTTTACGGCCTCCTGGTGATGTGGACCGTCAAACGGGTCGGGCCGGCCAGCCAGGCCTCGTCGGACGCGCGCTCGACTGTGACCGGGCGGGTGGTCGACAGCTATTCCAACATCCATTCAGTCAAGATGTTCGCGCATCACGATCACGAGCTGACCTATGCCCGCGATGCGATCGAGAACACGCGCAAAACCTTTCAGGCGGAGATGCGGATCTTCACTGTCATGGACGCGGCGCTTGTCACCCTGAACGGGCTGCTGATCGTGGGTGTTGTCGGCTGGGCGGTCACGCTTTGGATGCAGGGTTCGGCCTCGGTCGGCCTGGTGGCGGCGGCCACGGCGCTGACATTGCGGCTGAATGCGATGACCGGCTGGATTATGTGGGCACTGACCTCCTTCTTCCGGCAGCTGGGTGTTGTGGCCGAGGGGATGGAGACCATTGCCCAGCCCATAGATCTGGTGGATTCGGCCAATGCGGACCCATTGCAGTTGAGCAAGGGTGAGATCGAACTGCGCAATCTTTCGCACCATTACGGGCGCGAGGCCGGCGGGCTGGACAAGATCAGCCTGACCATCCAGCCAAGTGAGAAGATTGGCCTGATCGGGCGGTCAGGTGCGGGCAAATCGACCCTGGTGAAGCTGCTCTTGCGGTTCTACGACGCTGAAAGCGGTCAGATCCTGATCGACGGCCAGGACATCCGCGCGGTGCCGCAGGACAGCTTGCGCAGCCACATCGGCATGGTGCAGCAGGACAGCGCGCTGATGCACCGCTCGGTGCGGGACAACCTGCTGTATGGCCGTCCGGATGCCAGCGAGGAGCAGATGATCGCCGCCGCCAAACAGGCGCAGGCGCATGACTTCATCCTGGATTTGGAAGATCCCCAGGGCCGCAAGGGGTATGACGCCCATGTGGGTGAGCGCGGAGTCAAACTGTCCGGCGGCCAGCGTCAGCGGGTGACGCTGGCCCGGGTGGTCCTGAAGGACGCGCCGATTCTGGTTCTGGACGAGGCCACCTCGGCGCTGGATTCCGAAGTCGAAGCGGCGATTCAGGAAACGCTGTACGGCATGATGCAGGGCAAGACGGTGATCGCCATCGCACATAGGCTGTCCACCATCGCGCAGATGGACCGTATTCTGGTGATGGACCAGGGGCGTATAGTTGAAGAAGGCTCGCATGAGACGCTTTTGCAGGCGCAGGGGCTTTATGCACAGCTCTGGGCGCGCCAGTCCGGCGGCTTCCTGAACATCGAGGCAGCAGAATGAACATAGGCAATTTGATCGACGCCTTCCGCCCGGCCGATGGCCCGCCGCCGCAGCGGCTGGGGGCCTTTCTGCATTGGTGCCTGGCTGGCGCCTGGCCAATGCTGCTGCTGGCGGCGGCATTCTCGGCGCTGGCCGGCGCGATGGAGGCGGGCACGGCCTATATCCTGGGAATTGTGATCGACACCGCAATAACCAGCGGGCCTGAGCAGTTCTTTTCGGCCGGCAATGTGGCGGTGATCGCGCTGGCATTGGGGTTTTTCCTGTTTGTGCGACCGGTGTTGTTCGGTTTGTCTGCAGCCTCAAATGCAATAATTGTCCAGCCCAACGTGAACCCGCTGGTTCTGTCTCGGCTGAACCGTTGGACGTTGGGCCAGTCGGTGCGGTTCTTTGACGATGATTTTGCCGGGCGGATCGCTCAGAAGCAGATGCAAACGGCGACGGCTGTCACCTCGGTCACCACCGAGATGATCAGTGTCGTTGCGTTTGCATTGGCGTCTCTCGCCGGGTCACTGGCCTTGTTAGGTTCTATAGACTGGCGCATTACCGGCGTGTTTCTGGTCTGGCTGGTTGGCTACTTCGGGCTGATCCATCGGTTCCTGCCGCGTATCCGCAAGCGATCTGGCATGCGGGCAGGGGCGCGGGCGATGGTCACCGGGCAAGTGGTTGATTCAATTACCAACATCAAGACGGTCAAACTGTTTGCGCATGCTGATCACGAAGAACGGACTGCCCAGGATGCTATGGTTAGCTACCGTGAGAAGTCGCTGCAATTCGGCTATCTTTCGGCCAGCTTTCGGTTCTGCCTAATGTGCCTGGCTGGCATCCTGCCGGTGCTTCTGATTGGCGCGACGCTGTTTCTATGGCAGGCGGGCAGCGCAACGGAAGGGGACATCGTGGCAGCCGGCGCAGTCTCGATCCGGATTGCGCAGATGACAGGCTGGGTCAGCTTCACGCTGATGGCGATCTATTCCAACATTGGTGAGATCGAAAACGGGATGAAGACTCTCTCGGCCCGCGAAAGAGTTGAGGATACGTACGGTGCCAAGCCGCTGGTTGTGAGTGAAGGCGGCATTGATTTTGACCAGGTGGAATTCGCCTATGGCCGCGATGTGGGCGGGGTGCAGGGCATCAGCCTGAAAATCAAACCAGGTGAGAAGCTGGGCATTGTCGGCGCTTCCGGGGCGGGGAAGTCAACGCTCGTTTCATTGCTTCTTCGGCTCTATGACGGAGAAAACGGGCGCATTCTGATCGACGGACAGGATATTTCCGGTGTCACCCAGAATTCGCTGCGCAGCCAGATCGGCATGGTCACCCAGGAAACTGCCATGTTCAATCGTTCAGCCAGGGACAATATCTTGTATGGGCGGCCGGATGCGTCGGAGCAAGCTCTGATCGCCGCTGCAGAGAAAGCTGAGGCGCATGAGTTCATTACCGAGTTGGAGGATGGGCAAGGCCACAAAGGTTATGACGCTTTTCTCGGCGAGCGCGGTGTGAAACTCTCGGGCGGGCAGCGGCAGCGGATCGCTCTGGCCCGAGCTATCCTTAAGGACGCGCCCATTTTGGTTTTGGACGAGGCCACTTCGGCGCTGGATTCCGAGGTGGAGGCGGCCATACAGACCGCACTGCACCGGGTGATGGAGGGTAAAACGGTGCTGGCCATCGCCCACCGGCTATCGACGCTGAGCGAAATGGACCGGATCATTGTGATGGAAAAAGGGCGGATTGCTGAAAGCGGCAGTCATGAAGAGCTCTTGGCCAAGGCCGGGCTTTATGCTGCTTTTTGGGCGCGCCAGTCCGGCGGCTTCATCTGTACGGATGAGAACAGGGCAGCAGCTGAATAAATTTTCCGGCGCATTTTGCTTTTGCTGACCATCTTGCCGCGGTAATGAGCAGCCATGACTGACGCAGCCAGAACTACAGCAACGATCAGCCGGCTGGGCCATCAGGGCGACGGCGTGGCCGATGGACCCTTGTTTGCCCCGCGTGCTTTGCCAGGAGAAACCGTCTCAGGTTTCACGGAGGGCAGCCGGCTGACCAATATCCGGATCGAGACCCCATCCGAGCACCGGGTGCAGCCGCCGTGCCGCCACTACAAATCCTGCGGCGGCTGCCAGCTGCAGCACGCAAGTGACGGATTTGTGGCTGAGTGGAAAACGGAAGTCGTGCGCACAGCGTTGACGGCACAGGGGTTAGAGACTGAATTCCGCCCGATCCACACCTCGCCGTCCCGCTCCCGCCGCCGCGCGACGCTTGCGGTGCGGCGCACCAAGAAGGGTGCGATGGCCGGATTTCATGGACAGGCGTCGGATGTGATCACGGAGATCCCTGAGTGCCAGCTGCTGGAACCTGCGTTGAAGGCCGCGATTCCCGTTGTAGAGGCGTTGGCGATGGCCGGGGCTGGCCGGAAGACACCGCTGGTCGTGACGGTCGCCACCTCGGACGCTGGGCTGGACATGCTGGTCAGGAACGGCAAGCCGCTGGACGGGCAATTGCGCATCGAACTGGCGCGGCTGGCAGACCAGCACCGGATTGCCCGGTTGACCTGGGAGGATGAGCCGGTCGCGATGGAGCAGCGGCCAATGCAACGCTTTGGCGCCGCGCGCGTTTGCCCGCCGCCGGGGGCTTTCCTGCAAGCCACCCGGGAAGGTGAGGCGGCGTTGCTGGCAGCGGTTCAGGAAATAACAAGCGGAGCCAAACGGATCGTCGATTTGTTTGCAGGCTGCGGCACCTTCACCCTGCCTTTGGCGGAAACCGCCGAAGTGCATGCGGTGGAAGGTGAACGTTCAATGCTGGAAGCTTTGGATGCTGGCTGGCGCAGGGCGGCGGGTCTGAAGAAAGTCACCACCGAAGTCCGCGACCTGTTCCGCAATCCGCTGTTGCCCGAGGATTTGAACCCGTTTGGTGCTGCCTTTGAAGCTGCCGTGATTGATCCGCCGCGCGCAGGCGCTGAGACACAAACTGCCCAGTTGGCCAAAGCCCGAACACCCGTGATCGCCTATGTATCCTGCAATCCGGTGAGCTTTGCCCGCGACGCCAAAGCACTGGTTGCGGCGGGTTACAGCCTTGACTGGGTGCAGGTTGTTGATCAGTTCCGTTGGTCGGCCCATACCGAACTGGCTGCGCGATTTACCATGAAAGACTGAGATGACCGATACTCCTGCTTTCACCCCGACCCGCCGCCTGGCAGCCATTCTGGACAGTGACCGGTTCGGCCGGTTTATTACCGCTGTCATCCTGGTCAATGCGGTCACCCTGGGGTTGGAGACAGCCCCATCTGTCATGGCTAAGATTGGCGGTCTGATTCACCTGATCGACTACATTTGTTTGTCTATTTTTGTGGTGGAGATCCTGGCCAAACTCTTTGTGCGCAGGTTGCGGTTTTTCCTGAGCGGCTGGAATGTGTTCGATTTCGTGATCGTCGGCATTGCGCTGGCACCGGGGACGCAAGGCCTGTCAGTACTGCGGGCGCTGCGTATCCTGCGGGTGTTGCGGGTTATTTCGGTTGCACCGCGCCTGCGCCGGGTGGTCGAGGGGTTCATCACCGCGCTGCCGGGGATGGGGTCGGTTTTTCTGCTGATGGCGATCATTTTCTACATCGGCTCTGTGATCGCGACCAAGCTGTTCGGTCACGACTTTCCGGAATGGTTCGGCGACCTGGGCCGCAGTGCCTATTCGCTGTTCCAGATCATGACGCTGGAAAGCTGGTCGATGGGTATTGTGCGGCCAGTGATGGAGGTGCATCCGCACGCCTGGGCGTTCTTTGTACCGTTCATCATGGTGACGACCTTTGCCGTAGTGAACCTTCTTGTCGGCCTGATCGTGAACTCCATGCAGGATGCCCATGGCGAAGAAGAGGTGGAACGCACCGATGCCTATAGGGACGAAGTGCTGAGCCGGCTGGAAGCGATTGAACAGAGGCTAAGCAGTCAATCGGCCCCGGACAGGAAATTGTGAATTTCCTTAACAGGCAATTCGCGGTAAAGGCTGAATAGAGGCAATAAAAGAAATACAGGCTTTGAGAATGGACAGAAGGGCATTTGGTTTCGGTGCAGCCGCGAGCCTTGCGCTGGCTGGTTGCAGCACCTCCGGCGGCGCAGTGAGCCGGTTTCACTCGTATGACGGGCCGCAAGTGACTTCGATTGTGATCAACAAGGGTGCGCGTAAGCTTTACCTGATGCACAACGAAGACATCCTGCGCGAGTATGCGGTCGATCTGGGGTTCGCACCATTGGGGCACAAGGCGTTCGAGGGTGACGGAAAAACACCTGAGGGCACGTATGTTATTGATCGGCGCAATCCCAACAGCCGCTATCATCTGTCGGTCGGAATCTCTTACCCGAACAGGCAGGACCGGGCCAATGCGCATGCTCAAGGCAAGCGTCCGGGCGGTGAGATTTTTATTCACGGAGAGCCGAACAACGGCAAGGAGCGCAAACGCGCAGCCCGGGTTGATGATTGGACCGCGGGTTGTATTGCGGTGTCAAATGAAGAGATCGAAGAGATCTATGCCATGGTGCAGGACGGCACACCCATCGCTTTGCGGCCCTGAGTTTCTGGCAAGGCCTGGCGCCGTGCTGATGCACGGCTCGGTGGCTTAGCTGCCCATAACCATTGTCCACCAGATTTTACCATTCGGCTCCTGAAACCAGGAGAAGCCCATGTTCACGGCTTTTGGGTCGAGAATCACGGCGCGAGTGGCCGGGCGTTCCAGCCAAGCAGACAGGGTCTGCTGCTCGTTCTCGTAGGTCTCAGAGATGTTTTCCCCCAGAAGCGAGCCGGTGTACCCAGCACGCGACACCCGGTCCAGCGGCGAGGAGCCGTCGGATCCAAAATGCCAGGGCCGGTTTTGCACTGACATGTCCCGGGAATGGGTCGCCGCCGCCGCGGTCAGCTCTGCATTCAGCTGAACGGTTTGCGCGCCAGCTGCCTGACGCAGCGCATTGACTGAATCGAGCATCCGGATCTGCACTTTGTCTGCGTTTCTAATACGGTATGTGCTGCCGGAATCTGTTGCGGGCGTACATGCTGCCGCCAAAGTTACAAAGGCAGCAGCTATCAGCAGAAAAACACGTTTCATTTTGCTCTCTCGCTCCGTCGGTTGCTGATGCACTTATCCTTCCTGTGGCAGAGGTGCAAATGGACCGGCAGAAATATGCAGACCTGCCTGTCGGATTGATTTGCGACTGCGGCTTTCCGGCCATAAAATGGCGCAACCTTTGATCCTGATTGCGCAAGTTGGAAAGAGTGATGCCCCGAAACCCCTTTGATACCCTCAGCAGGCGGCATTTTCTTGCCGGAAGCGCTGCATTGATCTCCTCGTCAGCCTTGGCGCAAGAGACCGGCGACGAGACGCAGCAGGCCTTTGATCCGTTGCGCCCGCCGCCAGAGCCGGAACCGCCTGTCCGGCGCAACATATCTGCATTCCGGGCCAAATCCTGGAGACCATACTTTGATAATCTGGGAAACGGGGCGATTTTGGTCGATATCGACAGCCGGGCTTTGCACTACTGGTCTCAGGATGAGAACGTTTATAAACTGTTCCCGTCTTCGGTGCCGCTGTCCGACGATCTGACCCGCCGCGGCCGGACCAAGATCGTTCGAAAAGTTGAAGGTCCGGGTTGGGCTCCAACCCCTAATATGCGCAAGCGCAACCCAGAGTGGCCTGCGTTCATTCCGCCGGGACCGGATAATCCGCTTGGCACCCATGCGCTGTATCTTGGCTGGAAGTATTATCGCATCCATGGAACCCACGATACGCGGAAAATTGGCCGCAAATCATCGAATGGCTGCATCGGGCTTTACAATGAACACATCGCCGATTTGTTCAGCCTGACCAAAGTCGGCACGCAGGTGTTGCTAATTTGACGACACGTGGCGGGACGCTAAGCTGCTAACTATAACAAGCAATTGCAATCCCGTGGTTTTGCTGGTTAGAAAAAAATACGAGATAAGTCTTGGGTGCGTGGTTCAGTTGTATGATCCGTGCGAATTCTGGAGGTTAACATGAAAAAACTCGTTATCGCTGCTGCGCTGACTGCTGCTGCTTCGACCGCCACTGCTGGCAACCTGTCCGAGCCGGTTGTAGAACCGCCGGTCATCGTGGAAGAAGCTCAGGGTTCTTCCAGCGGCATTCTGCTGCCGCTGCTGCTGCTGGTTCTGGTCGGCGCAGCTGTTGCTTCGAACTAAGTTCGATACACGGTTACGGAAAAGGCGGTGGTTTCCCACCGCCTTTTTTGGTGCCTGATTGAAGTGCAGAGCGGGCCGTCAGGCCGTCTCCAGTTCTGCAAGGATGCGGTCCAGCACGCTGATAATCATCTTGGCATCTTCTGATTCGATGGTCAGGGGCGGTCTGATTTTCAGGATGTTGTCCTTAGGGCCCTCGCTGCCGATCAGGATACGGTGATCCCGCATCCGGTTCTTGACGTATGCGCAGATTTCCGTTGCTTCGGAGCCGTTCGGGTTTATCAATTCCAGTCCCAGAAACAGGCCCATGCCGCGCACATCGCCGACGCAGGCGTATTTTGGTTCCAGCGACCTCAGCCCCTCGATCAGCTGAGCGCCGATGGTCCGGGCATTCTCTTGCAGGTTTTCATCGTCGACAATGTCCAGCACTTCCTTGCCGATCCGGCAGGACAGCGTTGAGCCGCCAAAGGTCGAGAAGAACTCGATCCCATTGTCAAAGCTTTCAGCGATTTCCCGGGTGGTGGCCAGCACGCCCAGCGGGTGGCCGTTGCCGATTGGTTTGCCCATCACAACGATGTCGGGCAGCGCGCCCTGATGTTCGAAGCCAAAGTAGTATTCGCCCAGGCGGCCCAGGCCGGTTTGCACTTCGTCAGCAATGCAGACACCGCCTGCCGCGCGGATTTTCTCATAGACCGCAGGCAGGTAGCCTTTGGGCGGGATGATCTGGCCGCCGACCGAAGGGAAGGTTTCGGCGATAAAGCCGGCGATGCCATGGCCCTTTTGCTGCAGGTTTGCGATGGCCGGGTCCACCAGGTCCGCAAACTTTTGGGCCCGGTCCGGGTCGCCGCGGCGGAAGGAGCCGCGGTAATCATCTGCGACTTCCACCAGCTCCACCCAGCCCGCCTGGCCAACGCCACCGGGTTTGTTGAACTTGTAGGCAGAGATGCCGATCGCGCCGGTGGTATTGCCATGATAGCCGTGATCGGGTGTCACCATGCCTTTGGCGCTGGTATGGGCGCGGGCAAGGCGCAGGGCCAGTTCATTGGCCTCGGTGCCCGAGTTCACAAAGAAGCAGACTTCGAAATGATCGGGCAGTTTTGACAGCACCTTGCCGGCAAAGGCGGTTTGCGCCGGATGAAGGTAGCGGGTGTTGGAGTTCATCCGTTTCAGCTGGTCCGCGGCAACTGCCTGGATGCGCGGGTGGGCGTGGCCCACATGCGGAACATTGTTATAGGCGTCCAGATAGGGGCGGCCCCATTCGTCAAACAAATGGTGCTTCCAGCCGCGCACCAGCATCACCGGGTCGGTGTAGGTTAGGCTGAGGTTGCCGCCGAAATGCGCACGGCGGCCGGCCAGGACCTCGTCCTTGTCTGTGGGGCGATAGCGGACCTTTTCATCCGGCAGGTTCAGCAGAGCTGCCGGGTTCGGGCAAACCGCGCGCCACATGTACATCTCATCCGGGTCGCCGACACCGGGCCAGTCGACCTCGATGCCTTCGGTGGTCAGAGCCAGCTGGAAATGCACATGCGGGGCCCAACCGCCATTCATGGAAGGATCGCCCAGGCGGCAGAACTCCTCGCCCTTTTCCACCACATCACCCGGTTTCAAACGGTCCAGGAATTCCGGATCCAAATGGCCGTAGAGGGTAAAGAACGGATCGCCTTCAGGCGTTTCATGGCGCAGGATGACCACCCCGCCGTAGTCCAGATGCCCGTCCCGGTATTCAGCCGCAAAGACCTCGCCGCGCAAAGGCGCAAACATCGGCGTGCCGGCCGGGGCAAAGGCATCCACGGCCAGATGAACGGTGCGGCGGTCACTTGCCTTATACGGGCCTTTGCGGAAGGCCAGGTCAGTGTAAACCAGCCGGGGTTCGTGATAGTATCCGAGCCAGATACGCCCCTGATTATCGAATTCCTCTCCAACCCTGGCTGCTTCCTCCAGCGGCATGTGGAACGGGTTCTGCGGCCAAGTGGAGTGTTCCACTGACAGCGAGCCCATCGGCGCATCCGACAAGTCCTCACCCATCAGCGGCGCGAAATCGCCGCGTTGCTGCTCCAGCCAGGCCAGGACCCGGTCGGCACCTTCGACCACCGGCATGCAGCAGGCTGCGCGCAGCCGGGCGGTCAGCAATCCGCCGTGCAGTGCGGTGCCTTCCAGGAACCGCCAGGCCGGCGCCTGCGAGATCGTCACATAGGGGTCATCCGGATTGTCCGCTGCCATCATGGTGGAATTGACAACACTCACCGCCAGCCGCGCGCGCAGCAGCGTCCAAACCATGTTCACCTCGGCAGGCGTCAGCGGATAAGCTTCGTGATACCCCGCAACCAGTGCTGCCAGTGCCGCCTCCGGCGCCGGGTGGTCCAGCACGATATAAGCCGCAGCAATTGCCAGGTCGCAGATCCTTGGTGCGGCGCACATGTCACCCAGGTCGATCAGGCCAGAAACCATTTGTGGTTCGGCCAAAACACCTGCCACCATGATGTTGTAGTCGTTTGCGTCATTATGGATGGCTTGCTTGGGCAACTCCGCCATATTAGGCTCTAACTTGGAAAAATCTGCAGAAATCCCTTTCAGAATCGCACGGCGTCCGGGATCAGCGATGCAGGTGAGATGATCCGTGATCCAGCCAGCCCTCGTCAGGTCCCATTTGAAATCACGCTCCAGCCCTTCGTGCCGGAAGTCCGCCAGGGCCTTGCCCGAGCCGCCCAGAACCTTACCAATCTCATGGATCAGCGCATCGCATTTCGGCTCTGCCTTGGCATAGCAGCGACCGGGCAGCTGGTTCAGCAGCCAGACCAGCCGGTCCTGGCCGTCTTCATCCGGGAGAGTCAGCAGAGACTGGCCGCTGGCTGCTGCAATCACCCGCGGGCAGGGCAGATCGGGCTGCCGTGCAGCGATGTGGTCAAACGCCTTCACCTGCATGTCGACCAGCCAGGTTTCGCAGCCGGGGCGCATGGCCTTCAGGATATAACCTTGGCCATCCCTCCCATTGACTAGGAAGTTCAGGTCATATTCCCCATCCAGGCGGCTCAATTCCGCATCGATGCCCCAATGCTGTTTCAGGGCGGCGGCCCAATGCGCAAGCGTCATTCAAACTCTCCCCGGTCTGCCGGAGTACCCGGCGATCCAATATTGGATCCTATTTGAACCGGGAGAGCGCTTTAGTCCAGCCAGCCTTGCAGATTCTGCTCGATTACACCTGCCAGTGCGGCGATATGGCCGTCATCATCATTGAGGCAGGGAATATATAGGAAGTCCTCGCCGCCGGCGTGCTCAAAGCTCTCGCGGATCTCCTCGTTGATTTCTTCCAGCGTCTCGATGCAGTCGGCGGAGAAGGCGGGAGCGATCACTGCGATGTGCTTCTTGCCTTCTCTGGCGAGCGTGGCGACGTGGTCCACGGTGTAGGGTTTCAGCCATTCCTCGGGGCCGAACACCGACTGGAAAGTGGTGGTGATCCGTGTGTCGTCCCAGCCCAGCCGCTCCTTCAGCAGCCGCGTCGTTTTCTGGCACTGGCAATGATAGGGGTCGCCCTGCATCAGATACCGCTTTGGCATCCCGTGATAAGAAACCACCAGGATATCGGGCCGCTTTTCGGCCTTGGCATAGGCCTCCTCCACTGATCGTGCCAGAGCATCGATATATGCGGGTTGGTCGAAATAGGGTTCGATCGTGCGTGCGGCGGGCTGCCAGGGCTCCTCCATCAGCGCGCGGAAGAACTGATCGTTGGCAGTGCCGGAGGTGGCGCCGGCATATTGCGGGTAGAGCGGCACAAACAGGATTTTCCGGCAGCCTGCCTCAACCATTTCCCGCACCTTGGACTTGGTCGAAGGGTTGCCATAGCGCATGCAGAAATCGACCATCACCTGATCGCCATAGCGCTCTTTCATCTCGGCCGCTATTTTTGCGGTTTGTTCTTTGGTGATGGTCATCAAAGGGCTTTCGCCCTTATCGTGGTTCCAGATCGATTTGTAAGCGGCGCCCGAGGAGAACGGACGTTTGGTCAGGATGATCAGCTGCAGCAGCGGTTGCCACTTCCACGATGGATAGTCGATCACCCGCTTATCGGACAGGAACTCGCTCAGATACCGGCGCATCGGCCAATAGGAGTAATCATCCGGTGTCCCGAGGTTTGCCAGCAAAATGCCGACCTTCTCTGCCGCGATCTTGGGGTGATCGGCAGGGGCGTGAGCGGGGCAATTGGCGGTCCGGGCGGTGTCCAGCATGGGCAGGTCCTGTGCGGCTGAGAATTCGTTGAACGAGGGGAAGTTACTGTCTTTACAAGTGAATGGCCAATTGGATCGCATTGGCGCAGCGATAGCGTAAACTTATGAGAGTCAGAGCTTGGTTTCCGGCACCTTCAGCGCATCGGCCAGGCGCATCTGGGCGGAACCGGGGCGCAAAGGTTTCTGCTGGCTGTCCGATGGCGACCAGCCGGTGAGGCAGACCATCTCGAAAGTTGCGGGCAGCCGGCCATCTGCGGTGGCAAAATGCTCCCGGTAGATGTGATCAGCAAGTTGGAACAGGCCACGCGGTGCCGGGCGTCTCAGGCGCTGGGCGAGGGCGCTGGTCTCTCCCATGCCGCGCAGGTCGTGGATCAAGTGCGTGAGGTCGCGGTATTCAGCGGTCAGCGGCACCAGATCGGCGACAGGAAGGGCAAACCCCGCCCGCTGCAATAAACCACCCAGATCGCGGATTTCTCCCATCGGCGCAACGCGGGGCGATAGCCCGCCCAATACGATGGTTTCGGCTTCTGCCATAGCTGCGCGCAGTTCGTGCAGGGTCTGGCCGCCGAGCATGACAACTAACAGCAGCCCGTCCTCTTTCAATGCGCGGCGGCATTGGATCAGCTGGCCAACCGGGTCATTGGCCCAATGCAAGCACATGGCGTGGATCACCACATCATGCGCACCTTCTTCCAGAGCCAGGATATCGTCATCCGGCACCACAGCTGCGCCAGGCAGAAACCCCTCCCAGACTTCCGGGAAAGGGCAGACAATGGCAGGCGCTGTAAAGGTTCTGTTAACCATGCTCAGGCGATCCTCGGCCTCATCCCGCGCCATCTGGTGCAGGAACAACGCATCCGGGCGCCGGCGTGCGCGGCGGGCTGCCAGGGTGCGGCGGTCGAAAAGCTGTGCGGGTGCTTGTGTCATGGGAGCTATTTAGATGCTGCTGGCCAGGATTCAAACCGCTGTTTCGCTGATCTACCCGCCGCAATGCATGGGCTGCGGGGGGCTGGTTGGCAGCGACTTTGGCCTGTGCGGTTCTTGCTGGGCTGGGATGCATTTTATCAGCGGCACGGTCTGCGAGGGCTGCGGTGCTCCGCTGCCGGGGGAGGCGGACGGCTTCCGCCTGGAATGCGACAGCTGCCTGCGCCATCCGCGTCCTTGGAACCAAGGGCGATCTGCCCTGCTCTATGAGGAGCAAGGGCGCAAACTGGTTTTGGCATTGAAACACGGGGACCGGACGGAAATTGCGCTCATGGCTTCTGGATGGCTGGTGCAGACGGTGCAGCCGTTGCTGAAGGGCAGCCCTTTGATATGCCCGGTACCGCTGCATTGGACCCGGTTGCTGAAGCGCAAGTACAATCAATCGGCACTGCTGGCGGAGGGGCTGGCACGCCGCACCGGTCTGGAACATTGCCCGGATCTGCTAAGACGGACCCGGCAGACGCCTGTGCTGGAGGGCAAGACGCGGGATCAGCGCTATCAGCTATTGGGTCCGGCAATTGCAGCGCATCCGGCACACCGCAGCAGGGTGAAAGACCGTGTCGTTCTGATCGTGGATGACGTGATGACGTCCGGTGCTACTCTTAGTGCTTGCACCGATGCCTGCTTGCAAGCAGGTGCAGCAGAGGTTCGGGTTGCAGTGCTGGCCCGGGTCACGCAAGCGTGAGGCAGCCTGCCCGCCTCTGGCAATTGTTGCAATGAATACCCAATTCCTCCACAACTTTCGAAACCAGAACATGGGGTCCTGAATGAATACCGTTGAAATCTACACCTCGCCGCTGTGCGGTTTTTGCCACGCTGCCAAGCGTCTTCTGAATCAGAAGGGTGTTACCTTTTCGGAAATCAACGTGCTGGCGCAGCCGGACCGCAAAGCTGAAATGATCCAGCGCGCGAATGGAGGCCGCACGGTGCCGCAGATCTTTATCGGCGAAACCCATGTCGGCGGCTGTGACGATCTTTTTGCGCTGGAACAGGCGGGCAAACTGGACCCGCTGCTTGCGGCCTGAACCCGGAGAGACAAAATGCGCGCAGCTCTGCTTCAGATGACATCCACCGACATCCCGGCTGAAAACCTGGAGACCGTGAAGGCGATGATGGCGGAAGCTGTGCGCGGCGGGGCGGGATTTGTGCTGACACCCGAGGTCACCAATTGCCTCTCCGGCAGCCGGACCCATCAGAATGGTGTCCTGTGTCACGAAGAGGATGACCTAACGCTGGCCGACCTGCGTGACGAGGCGGCAAAACACGGCATATGGCTGCTGCTGGGTTCTCTGGGCATCAAGACCCACGACAACGACGGGCGCTTTGCCAACCGGCAGTTCCTGATCAGCCCGCAGGGTGAAATCAAGGCGCGCTATGATAAGATCCATATGTTCGATGTCGAGGTCACACCCGAGGAAACATACCGCGAGTCCGATGGCTACAGGCCGGGTACCCAGGCGGTTGTGGCAGAGACGCCTTTTGCCAGAATCGGCATGACTATCTGTTATGATGTGCGCTTTCCGCATTTGCACCGGGCGCTCGCCAAAGGCGGAGCGCAGATCATCACAGTGCCGGCTGCGTTTTCATATATCACCGGAGCCGCACATTGGCATTCTCTGTTGCGGGCTCGCGCGATTGAAACCGGCTGCATTGTGCTGGCGCCTGCGCAAACTGGCAAACATCCGGCTTCCCGCGGGCCAAGCCGCAATACCTATGGACATTCCCTTGCCGTGGCCCCATGGGGCGAAGTGCTGGCTGATGCCGGCCAGGAACCGGGCGTGACTTACGTTGATCTCGACCTCGAAAAAGTTGCAGAAGCGCGCAAACGCGTGCCTTCCCTGACCCACGACCGGGAGTTTGACGGACCCTGATGGATGAAACCCATTCCCTGGCGGTATCTCTGTTCAGCGAGATACTAATGGCTGACCAGCTGGCCCGGTCGCGCCTCAGCAAAGTGCTGCCCAAAGGGATGGAACTGTCGCATTTCTCGGTGTTGAACCACTTGGCACGGGCTGGACTGGAGCGCTCGCCCGCGCAGCTGGCCAAGGCGTTTCACGTGACCCGCGGGGCGATGACCAACACGCTGAGCAAACTGGAAATGGCGGGATACATCCATGTCCGCCCTGATTGGGACGATGCACGGCGCAAGATGGTGGCGATCAGCCCGGCTGGCAAGCAGGCCCGGGATGCAGCACTGGCCGGGATCATTCCGGTGATCTCCGAAGTTGTGGGTGAATTGGGCAGCGACCGGGTGCGGGCGACTTTGCCTATTCTGCGCGAGCTGCGCGGCAAACTGGAAGAGAGCGGCTGAGCGGCTGGTTCCAAAGAGTCATCTGCTCGGAGTTAAAAAAGGGGACGCCTGCAAGCAGGCGCCCCTCTTCCCCATCAGTCCCCATCATGCCGTGAACGGCGATCATTTAGCCTTTGGGCAAACCCCCAGTCACAATGGCAAGCAGTTGTTTGGTTCTTAGCTTGCGCCCAATCGCGGCTTGGAAAAATACTCAAACCCCGCTTGATAAAGATAGCAAGCGGGATGCAGTGGCCAAAGAGTGCATAAGGATTACTACCTATCCTTTAGGATAGGAGGCAGAAAAAACTGGCCGGCGAGGGCACCCTTAGCCAGGCTTTATGCTGGCGGTCACGTAGTTTACCGACAGGTCCCGTTCGGATATGGACCAGTTCCAAGTGATCGGGTTGAACACGAACCCCTTGCGATCAACAGGCTTCAGGCCAGCGTTGCGCAGCAGTTCGTAGAGTTCCTCCGGGGTGATAAACTTGGACCACTCATGAGTGCCGCGCGGCAGCCAGCGCATGATAACCTCTGCCCCGATTATGGCCATGGCAAAGCTCTTTGGGTTGCGGTTGATGGTTGAGCATATTTCCAGACCGCCGGGTTTCAGCAATGTCCGGGAGGCGGCGAGGAAGCTCAGCGGATCGGCTACATGCTCGACCACTTCCATGTTCAGCACGACGTCGAATTGTTCACCGGCAGCAGCCAGTGCCTCGGCGGTGGTGTGGCGGTAGTCGATCTCCAACTCAGATTGTTCGGCATGAATGCGGGCAACCGGCAGGTTGCCTTCTGCCGCATCGGCGCCAACCACTGTGGCACCCAACCGTGCCATCGGCTCGCTCAGAAGCCCGCCGCCGCAGCCGATATCCAGCAACCGCAGCCCTTCGAAAGGACGCTGTGACGTCAGGTCGCGGCCAAATTCCCCGGCGATCTGGCGGGTGATATAGTCCAGCCGGCACGGGTTCAGCATGTGCAAAGGCTTGAACTTGCCATTCGGATCCCACCACTCCGCCGCCATCGCTTCGAATTTGGCGATTTCCGCAGGGTCGACCGTGGATTGAGGCGCTTGCATTCCTGTCTCCGTGTGCTCTTTTGTAGTCTGACGTTTCACTAAGGTCAGTAATGGATAGATACCCGGACCAAAAGCGCGCTGTGCATTATCTTTATCCGCCGGTCGAGCCCTTTGACCAGCGCATGATCGACGCAGGCCAGGGCCACAATATATATGCCGAACAAAGCGGCAATCCCAATGGCATTCCCGTGATTGTGTGCCATGGCGGCCCCGGCGGCGGCAGCAGTCCGGCGATGCGGCGGTATTTCGATCCGCATGTGTATCGAATCATCCTGTTCGATCAGCGCGGCTGCGGCCGCTCGCGCCCCTATGCGTCGTGCGAGGACAACACCACCTGGCATCTGGTTGCCGATATGGAACTGATTCGCCGCCAGCTGGGAATCGAGTCCTGGATCCTGTTCGGCGGAAGCTGGGGGGCTACCTTGGCGCTGATTTATGCTCAGACCCACTCGGACCGGGTGCAGCAGATCATCCTGCGCGGCGTGTTCCTGATGACCAAGTCTGAGCTGGATTGGTTCTATGGCGGCGGTGCCGGCAAGTTTTGGCCAGAAACCTGGGCCAAATTCGTCTCGCTGATCCCTGATGCGGAGCGCAGCGACATGATCGCTGCCTATCACAAGCGGTTGTTTTCCGGCGACCTAGATGAAGAAGTGCGTTATGGCCGGGCTTGGTCGGCCTGGGAAAATGCGCTGGCGTCGGTGCATTCCAACGGCCAGAGCGGTGAAAGCCCCGGCGACTATGCACGTGCCTTTGCCCGGTTGGAGAACCACTATTTCATCAATAGCGGTTTCCTCGATTACGATGGTCAGATTCTCGCCAATATGGACCGGATTTCGCATATCCCGGGGGTGATCGTGCAGGGCCGTTACGACATGATCTGCCCGCCGTCCTCCGCGTGGCGCCTGAACGAGCTGTGGCC
Organism: Leisingera aquimarina DSM 24565; assembly: GCF_000473165.1. Classification (GTDB taxonomy): domain Bacteria; phylum Pseudomonadota; class Alphaproteobacteria; order Rhodobacterales; family Rhodobacteraceae; genus Leisingera; species Leisingera aquimarina. The sequence continues at coordinate 800,513 of NZ_KI421504.1, forward strand.
AAATGCGGAGTTGAAGATGGTACGCAATGCCGGCCATGCTCTGTCGGAGCCGGGAATCAGTGCTGAACTGGTCCGGGCAATGGACCGGATTGCAGGGGAGCTTGTGCCATGACGCGCATTGACCGCCGCGCGCTGTTCACCTCGGGTGCAGCCGCAGCCTTGCTGGCGGCGGCTGGCGGGGCCGTAGATGCATCGCCCAAGGCCGGTGGCGCGCTGCGTCTTGCGGTTCCTCGCGACGGCGGGCTTTTGGAACAGGCCGCCCGCGGTGCAGTCTATGACACGCTGACAGAAATTGCTCCTGATGGTTTGCTGCGCGGAGAATTGGCTACAGGCTGGCATTCAACGCCGGACGCCAAAACCTGGACCTTTGATTTGCGTGCGGGCGTGGATTTTCATGACGGCTCACTGCTGACGGCAGAGGATGCAGCCGCGTCGCTTTCCGAACAGGGCATTACCGGGGGGGAAGTCCGCGCGGTCACTGCGTTGGGCAACCTGCAATTGCTGGTGGAATTGGCGCAGCCCAATCCGCATTTGCCCTACCTTTTGGCTGGTGCCGATCTGATGATTGCACCCGCTGGTGAACTGCCAGCACCGCTGTCCGCTGCGATTGGCACAGGATGCTACAAGGTGGAACGAGCTCAGGACGGCCGCCATTTCCGCGCGTCCCGAGTTGCAAATCACTACAAATCCGGCATCGCGGGCTGGGCTGAGACAGTAGAGATTATAGTGATTCCTGATGCCGCAGTCCGTGCCGAAGCGCTGCGGGACGGATATGTCGATGTCGCTGCATTGCCGGAACCGCGCGGCCTCCTGAAGCGCGGGAAATTCCTGTATCATCCGTCTTCCAGCAATATGGCTTTGGCCGCCCGGCTCAATGTCGGCATTCCGCGAAAAGTAGGTCAGCGCGAACCGATGGATGACGGGCGGATCGCTGAGCGCTGGTGGATGGCCTGAGCGGCCATCCCCAGTATTGACGCTTCAGCTTTCCTGACGAATGTAGGCTATAACGTTCTGGACATCGTCATCTTTCTTCAAACCTCTGAAGCCCATGCGGTTACCGGGCACCACACTCTTGGGATCTGTAAGAAAGGCCGCTAGCTGGCCTTCGCTCCAGGTCAGGTTGGCGTCCTTAAAGGCGCTTGAGTATTTAAAGCCATATGCCGCGGCGGAACCAGTACCCATGATGCCGTGCAGGCTGGGGCCGGCACCGTTTTTGCCTTCTTCAAAGCTGTGGCAGGCTTGGCACTTGCGGAACACTTTCTTGCCCTTGGCCGGATCGCCTGACAGCGCCACCTCTGTTTCCTGTGCTGCAGGGGCCGTCTGGGCGGTGTTGCTACCAGCTTCAAACACAAACCGGGCGGTAACCGGGACGGTGCGGGTAATGCCGGAGAGTTTCGCAAGCTCTTGCAGGATATCAACGCCTTTGGTCAGGCCCGCGTCCTCAACACCCAGAAACAGCAGATCATTGGTGGTGACCATGACCTTCTGGTCCGACAGGCGGGCCACAAACATTTCCGTTTCCACAGGAATATCGCGCCTCAGCAGGCTCAACTTGCCTTCCACATCCGCAACCAAGGTGCCGCCTGCAGGCAGCGCCTCCAGCGCAGCGATGTCAACCTTGGCCGTCAGCGTGGCCTGAGGTTCGCCATTGAACACATGATCAATCATTCGTTCGTTGCGGATATCAATGAAGGTCTCCACCGATGGCAGCGAAATTGCCACAGTGACAGTGCCGTCCTTGCTCACATTGCCGGTCAGCTCTTCAAAGCTGTGCACTTCGCCCACTGTGTCTTTTTTAACCGAACCAAAGGCGAGCTTGGAGCTTGCGCCGTCCAGCACCCAGTCTGCCGACAGCGCGGATTGGCCTGCAAAAATAAGCGCCGCAACAGAAACGCCACGAAACAGTGAGTTGAGCATCCTATGTCCTTCCTATTATCAATGACCTTGCGGCGCGGCGTCTTGACCGGCCCTGAGATCAAAACACGGCAGGAGCGCGGATTATTCGCTGGTTCGGCAAAAATTCGGCTGAGGAAGAGGTTCGGGAGGGGATAAGCCCCTTCTACCCCCGATTGTGGCGGTTTTGCCTGATGCAGACCGGGCGGCGGGACCGGGCGGATGATCTGGCGCAGATGACCTGTCTGCGCGCACTGGAAAAACACGCAGGCTATCAGGCAGGCACGCATCTGGACCGCTGGCTGTTCCGGATCGCGCACCGGCTGTGGCTGAACGAGTTGCGGGCAACGGCAGTACGCACCGGCGGCGGGCTGGTGGCGCTGGAAGAAACCGAGATCCCGGATCAGCGCGTAAACACGGAAACGAATATTTTTGCCCGTCAGGTGTTTTCAAAGGTAGGGGAGCTGCCTGAAAGCCAGAGGGTCACGGTTCTGCTCGTCTATGTCGAAGGCTTTGCTTACAAGGAGGCAGCGGAAATCCTGAATATCCCCATCGGCACGGTGATGAGCAGACTGGCGGCTGCCCGCAAGAAGATTGCGGGAGAGTTGGCGGAAACGGAGACGGGAACATGAATGAAGCGCAAGCGGCATTCACCGATGATGAGCTGACAGCCTACCTGGACGGCGAGGCGGACGCAGCCCTGCGCAGCCGGGTCGAGCTTGCGCTGACTTCGGATGCGGCTTTGGCGCAGCGTCTGCAGACGCTGGATCTGCCTGTGGCTGCGTTGCGGGACGTCTTTTCCACAGCGGCGCTGGGCGCTCCGCAGATGCCGGATGGGCTGATTCCCGCATCCCGCCCCGCCCGTGTACCGCTGCGGCTGGTTGCCGGGCTGGCGATGGCTTTTGGTCTTGGAGTTCTTTCCACCTACATGCTGCATCCCGGAGCCCAGCCTCAAAAGGCGCCGGGATGGAAAGCTGTCGTGGCATCTTACCAGTCACTCTACATCACCGACACTGTGGTAAATGCCGGTCAGCCGACCGAAGTGACAGCCGAAGTGCTGGACGGATTTAGCAGCGGCCATGGCGTGGACTTGTCTCCAGCTCAAACTGTCGAAGGACTGGAATTCAAACGCGCCCAGTTGCTGGGTTTCAAAGGTAAGCCTCTACTGCAAATGGCTTATCTCGGCCCGGACGGCGTGCCGGTGGCCTTCTGTATCATCCGCTCCTCTGGTGCCGATAAGGCGATGCAAAGCGAAGTTTTGGCTGGCATGGCCGCCGCCTCCTGGGTCAGTGATGGTATCGGTTATCTGGTGATTGGCGGTCAGGATCAGAGCTTTGTGGATGGGGTTGCTGCGGATCTTCAAGGCAAGCTGGGGTAGCGGTCCGGCGGTTAGCAACTCTGTGCGCTGCACGAGCCTCTTGCAGTTTCGCCCGAACCGTCCTATATGCCTTTGACAACAGCGGCGCGTTGAACCTCTGGTTTAAGGCTCCACCGGGAATTTCAACGGGCCGCGCGCCCGTTTTTTTGTGCCCGCAGGCCATTGCCTGCAAGCCCCAAGTGGAGGTCTGATGACCAACGACCTGATTGCCAAAGCTGCCATCGACCGGCGCCTGGCCGAGATCATCACTCCGGTGATCGAGGATCTGGGCTATGAGCTGGTGCGGATCCGGCTGATGTCTGGTAAGGCAACCACATTGCAGATCATGGCCGACAAGCCGGATGGCGGCATCGAAGTGGATGATTGCGCCGCAATCTCGAATGCGGTCAGCGCGACATTGGACGTCGAGGATCCGATTATCGACGCCTATGCGCTGGAAGTGTCGAGCCCTGGCATCGACCGGCCGCTGACCCGGCTGAAAGATTTTGATATGTTCGAGGGTTATGAGGCCAAGCTCGAAACCGATGAGCTGGTCGGCGGCCGCCGCCGCTTTAAGGGCGAGCTGGCGGGCACCGAAGAAGACGAAGTCCTGATCAACATCGAAGATCAGGGCGAGACCGTGACCATTGGTTTGAAATTCGACTGGCTGAGCGACGCCAAGCTGGTTCTGACTGATGATCTGATCAAGGAAATGCTGCGCCAGCGCAAAGAGGCCGGCACGCTCAACGAAGACGCATTCGACGAAATCGAGACCGAAGAGTCCGAAGAGGAGAACAAGTAATGGCTATCACCTCTGCAAATCAGCTGGAGCTGTTGCAAACCGCCGAGGCCGTGGCGCGCGAAAAGATGATCGACCCTGGTCTGGTCATCGAAGCGATGGAAGAGAGCCTCGCCCGTGCGGCCAAAAGCCGTTACGGCGCCGAAATGGACATTCGTGTGTCGATCGACCGCAAGACCGGCCGGGCGAAATTCACCCGCGTGCGCACTGTTGTCGCGGACGAAGAGCTGGAAAACTATCAGGCTGAGCTGACCGTCGAACAGGCCCGCCAGTACATGGCGAATCCTGAAGTAGGCCAGACCTATGTCGAGGAAGTGCCGCCGGTTGAAATGGGGCGGATCGCCGCCCAGTCGGCCAAGCAGGTGATTCTGCAGAAGGTCCGCGAAGCAGAGCGCGACCGCCAGTTCGAAGAATTCAAAGACCGCGCCGGCACCATCATCAACGGTCTGGTCAAGCGCGAGGAATACGGCAACGTCATCGTCGATGTGGGGGCTGGCGAAGCTATCCTGCGCCGCAACGAGAAGATCGGCCGCGAAAGCTATCGCCCGAACGACCGTGTGCGTTGCTACATCAAGGACGTGCGCCGCGAGCCGCGCGGCCCGCAGATCTTCCTGTCGCGCACCGCGCCGGAATTCATGGCCGAGCTGTTCAAAATGGAAGTGCCGGAAATCTATGACGGCATCATCGATATCAAAGCGGTTGCCCGGGATCCCGGCTCGCGCGCCAAGATTGCTGTTATCTCCTACGATGGCTCGATCGACCCGGTCGGCGCCTGTGTGGGTATGCGCGGCTCCCGCGTGCAGGCCGTGGTGAACGAGCTGCAAGGCGAGAAGATCGACATTATCCCGTGGAACGAAGACCAGCCGACTTTCCTGGTGAACGCGCTTCAGCCGGCCGAAGTAACCAAGGTTGTTCTGGATGAAGAAGCCGGCAAGATCGAAGTTGTGGTCCCGGAAGAACAGCTGAGCCTGGCCATCGGCCGCCGCGGTCAGAATGTGCGTCTGGCGTCGCAGCTGACTAACCTCGACATCGACATCATGACCGAGGAAGAAGAATCAGCGCGCCGCCAGAAGGAATTCGAAGCGCGCACCAAGCTGTTCATGGAAACCCTGGATCTGGACGAATTCTTTGCCCAGTTGCTGGTTTCCGAAGGCTTTACCAACCTCGAAGAAGTCGCCTATGTCGAGGTGGACGAGCTATTGGTCATCGACGGTGTTGACGAAGGCACCGCCGGGGAACTGCAGGCCCGTGCCCGTGATTACCTGGAAGCCAAGGCTAAGGCCGCTCTGGATGCTGCCCGTGAACTGGGCGCTGAAGACAGCCTGATCCAGTTCGAGGGCCTGACACCGCAGATGGTCGAGGCGCTTGCCAGGGACGACGTGAAGTCGCTGGAAGATTTCGCCACCTGTGCGGATTGGGAACTGGCCGGCGGCTGGACCAACGACGGCGGCGAACGGGTCAAGGACGATGGCATTCTGGAACCCTTCGGCATGACGCTGGAACAGGCGCAGGACCGGGTGATGACCGCCCGTATCATGCTGGGTTGGGTTGACCCGGCTGAGCTGGAAGCAGATGCGGCTGAAGATGAAGATGCTGGCGAAGAGGAAAGTGAAGCCTGAGGGCAGGCTTCACAGAGGAGAACTGCATGACACGCGGCGGCGCTACAAAAGACCGGACCGACGGCAGCGAGCGTAAATGCATCGCAACCGGCGAGATCCAGCCCAAACAGGGCCTCATCCGCTTTGTGATGGGTCCTGACGGGCAAGTTGTGCCTGATGTGATGGGCAAACTGCCCGGCCGCGGCGTTTATGTGGCCTCCAGCCGGGCTGCCTTGGAAACCGCGGTCAAGAAGAAACTGTTCGCCCGCGGCTTCAAGTCCCAGGTTCAGGTGCCGGACGAATTGGTTCAGGAAGTTGAGCGGCAGGTTGTCCGCCGGCTTGTTGAACTGATCAGCCTGGCGCGCAAGTCGGGTGATGCGGTGTCCGGCTTTGAGCGGGTGAAAGACTGGCTTTACAAAGAGGATGCCCGGGTGCTGATCCAGGCGTCCGACGGGTCAGGCCGCGGAAAGTCGAAGCTGAGCACCCCCTACAAGGGCAAATTCATCGGCTGCCTCACGGCGGACGAGCTGGGAATGGCATTTGGGCGCCAAACTGCAATACATGCCGCCCTCGCCTCTGGCGGACTCAGCAAACGTGTTGTAGATGAGGCGCAACGACTGCAAGGTTTGCGCGAAATGGTGGGCGGCGACGGCCGCACGGAAGGATAAGAAGCTTTATGAGCGATAGTGACGGCAAAAAGACACTGGGTCTGCGTGGGGGTTCCCGTCCGGGGAACGTGAAACAGAGTTTCAGCCATGGACGGACCAAGAATGTCGTAGTGGAAACCAAACGCAAGCGCGTTGTGGTTCCCAAGCCGGGTGCGGCCAAGGGCGGCGGCGGCGCTGCGCCTTCCACATCCGGATCGCGCCGGCCTGCCGGCATCAGTGACGCTGAAATGGAGCGCCGCCTGAAGGCGCTGCAGGCTGCCAAAGCGCGTGAGGCCGAAGAAGCGGCCGCACGGGCCGCGGAAGAAAAAGCGCGCGAAGAAGACCGGAACCGGCGTCGCGCCGAAGCGGAAGCCAAGGAACGCGAGCAGCGGGAAGCCGAAGAACGCGCCAAGGCCAAGCAAGAAGAAGAAGAGCGCAAGAAGCGTGAAGCTGAAGTGGCAAAAGAACGCGCCGCTGCTGCAGCTGTTGCTCCTGCGGCGGACACGCCCAAAGCGGCCCGCCCGGCGCCGAACAAACCCGCGCCTGCTGCCGCGCCGCGTAAAGCAGACCGTGAACGCGAACAGCGTCAGAACCGCGGCAAGGGCCAGGATGATGGCCGCCGTTCGGGCAAGCTGACATTGGGACAGGCTACTGGCGGCGGCGGCAACCGCCACCGGTCGATGGCTTCGATGAAGCGCAAGCAAGAGCGTGCCCGGCAAAAAGCCATGGGCGGCCAGGTCGAGCGTGAAAAGGTCATCCGCGACGTTCAGCTGCCTGAAGCGATTGTGGTTTCGGAACTGGCCAACCGGATGGCGGAGCGCGTTGGCGAAGTTGTCAAATCGCTGATGAACATGGGCATGATGGTCACGCAGAACCAGACCATTGATGCCGATACCGCAGAGCTGATCATCGAAGAATTCGGCCACAAGGTGGTCCGGGTGTCCGACTCCGACGTCGAAGACGTGATCAAGGAGGTCGTGGATAAAGACGATGATCTGAAACCGCGTCCGCCGGTCATCACCATCATGGGCCACGTCGACCACGGCAAGACCTCGCTGCTGGATGCGATCCGCGACGCCCGCGTTGTGGCTGGTGAAGCAGGCGGCATTACTCAGCATATCGGCGCGTATCAGGTGAAAACAGAAAGCGGCACCGTGCTGAGCTTCCTGGATACGCCGGGCCACGCGGCCTTTACTTCGATGCGCTCGCGCGGTGCTCAGGTGACGGATATCGTGGTCCTGGTTGTGGCCGCTGATGACGCGGTGATGCCGCAGACGATCGAGGCTATCAACCACGCCAAGGCAGCACAGGTTCCGATGATCGTGGCGATCAACAAGATCGACAAACCGGCGGCTGACCCGACAAAGGTCCGTACTGACTTGCTGCAGCACGAAGTGGTGGTGGAAGCGATGTCCGGTGACGTGCAGGACGTTGAAGTTTCCGCGGTAACCGGCCAAGGCTTGGACGAGCTGCTGGAAGCCATTGCACTGCAATCGGAAATTCTGGAACTGAAGGCCAACCCGGATCGTGCCGCCCAAGGTGCCGTGATCGAGGCACAGCTGGATGTGGGCCGAGGCCCCGTGGCAACTGTTCTGGTTCAGACCGGGACCTTGCGCCAGGGCGACATCTTTGTTGTGGGTGAGCAGTACGGCAAGGTCCGTGCCCTGATCAACGACAAGGGCGAGCGCGTTCAGGAAGCCGGCCCGTCGGTTCCTGTTGAGGTTCTTGGCCTCAACGGCACTCCGGAAGCAGGCGACGTGCTGAACGTGACTGACACCGAAGCACAGGCGCGCGAGATCGCAGAATACCGTGAGCAGGCCGCCAAGGATAAACGCGCCGCTGCCGGTGCTGCGACCACGCTGGAACAGCTGATGCAGAAGGCCAAGGATGACGAAAATGTCTCCGAGCTGCCGATCCTGGTCAAAGCCGACGTGCAGGGCTCCGCCGAAGCCATCGTTCAGGCGATGGAAAAGATCGGTAACGACGAAGTGCGCGTGCGCGTGCTGCACTCGGGCGTCGGTGCAATCACCGAAACCGATGTCGGCCTCGCCGAAGCCTCCGGTGCGCCGATCATGGGATTCAACGTCCGTGCCAATGCTTCGGCCCGCAACACCGCCAACCAGAAGAGCGTCGAGATCCGGTACTATTCGGTGATCTACGACCTGGTGGATGATGTGAAAGCGGCGGCCTCCGGTCTGCTGTCTGCCGAGATCCGCGAGAACTTCATCGGGTATGCGCAGATCAAGGAAGTCTTCAAGGTTACCGGTGTTGGCAAGGTTGCCGGCTGTCTGGTTACCGAAGGCATTGCCCGCCGTTCGGCAGGTGTCCGCCTGCTGCGCGACAACGTGGTTATCCACGAAGGCACGCTGAAGACGCTGAAGCGTTTCAAAGACGAAGTGTCCGAGGTTCAGTCTGGCCAGGAATGCGGTATGGCGTTTGAAAACTACGATGATGTCCGCCCGAACGATGTGATTGAGATCTTCGAACGCGAAGAAGTCACCCGTACCCTCGATTGATCGCTACGGAAGCTGAAATGGAAAACAAGCCCCGGCAGAATTGCCGGGGCTTGTTTTTTCCGCTGGGGTTTGCCTGGCCGTTCTCAAAGGCGCGCTGCAGCTGTCGGAACGTTTGCAAAGAACAGGGCGTCGCTATTGACCTTTATCTGTAAAACTTCAGACTTGATCTGACGGACACCTCAGCATTCTGTGCTGAGAATGGGTTGCCGACTGTCCGATGGATCGGAAGCCGTGATCGTCTTGTCCCTGGCAATATGCAGCGTTTCGCGGAAGGACTGCATAGGCGTCTTGCCATAGCAGTATCTTCCCGAATGCGGCCGCTGCTCGTTGTATCTGGCCGGCCAGGCGTCCATGTCCACTTGCAATTCCTCCACCGGCCGGTAGATCTTCTTGCGGAAGGCGATGTTCGCAGAACTCATCCTTGATGGTCCGGTGGAAGCGCTCGCAGATCCCGTTCGCCCTGCAATCGATTTACTGGATCGATTGCCTTACGGTCTCACTCTGGGGGCTGTTCGCCTTGGTTCTCGTGTGGTCCACGTCCTCGACGGCCAGGTAGAGCTGATAGGCATGGCTTCCGGCTTTGCCGCAATGTTCGGTGCCGCGGTCCGTCAGGATGCGCAACAGGCTGATGCCGTGTCCGGCAAAGAAGGGGTAACCCTGTCATTCAGCAGACCGGCGGCGGTGATCGCCGTTTTCCCGGTGCAGAGCTTACAGGCCGCCACCCGCGCATAGGTACCCCATCACCTTGCAGGCCTGCGAAACGCTGCCGAGCTGCTTCCCAAGCTCCAGCAGCCCCAGCTTCGGCTTGATGATCTTGTTCTGAATACTCGTCATTGATCGGCACTCCTTGCTTGCGCTCCTGAAGAGCAGAAATGTCGGATCAAGTCGCGTGTTCTACACTTTTATCAGCTGGAAAGTTTGCGGAGATTTTTCGCCGTTTTAAAAGGGCATGCCAGCGCTACGGGTGAAATGCCGAGTCGTGTTCAAGCGGTGCCCGTGAACGCAGTAGCAGACTGAAAATCCGAAAGGTTGCGTAAACTGGAAACCGAATCGGGAAGGTGGTACCTAAGAAGGGTAGCATCGCCTGCGGCCCTCTTTTGCCCGGCCTGCGTCTTAGCCGGCCGGTGATACCGGGCGGCCTTCATATGTTCTTTTGCCAACCCGCACCGCGATTTTCCCGTCAGGGAGCGCCCGTATGAAAATGCCCTGAACTAGCGAAAAGCTGCCAACTGCGATTGTCCGTAGCATGGTCTTCTCCTGCCCAATTGCAACTTCGGGTAGTCAACATGACCCGTACCCTGATGCTTGGACAAAATGATTAATAAAGTGTTCACACGCTCCGGTTGGGAAATTAAAGCCTTGGAAAAGCGGCAAAATCCATCATGTAAGATACTCGGCGCCGCAGCCTTTTGCCCCTACAGCCAGTCGCGCAAGATTGGGATCAGCGGGATATCGGCCGGCGGCATTGGATAGTCACGAAAATCCTGCGGCCGCACCCATTTCAGGGTTTGGCCTTCATTGGCTTGCGGAATGCCATCCCACTTGCGACACGCAAAAAGCGGCATTAGCAGGTGGAAATCTTCGTAGGAATGGCTGGCGAAGGTCAGCGGCGCCAAGCAAGACGCCCAGGTGTCAATGCCCAGTTCCTCCTGCAACTCACGGACCAGCGCAACCTCCGGTGTCTCACCAGCTTCGATCTTGCCGCCCGGGAACTCCCACAGGCCGGCCATGGACTTGCCTTCAGGGCGCTGCGCCAGCAGCACGCGCCCATCCATGTCGATGAGAGCAACCGCTGAGACCAGAACAACCTTCATGACCGGTAGTCCGCGTTGATGGAGATATACTGGTGCGTCAGATCGCAAGTCCAGACGGTCGACTTGCCATCACCCAGACCCAGGTCCACCTTTAGAGTGATCTCCTGCTTGTTCATCTCGGCGGCACCCAGCTCTTCCTTGTAGTCCGGCGATACCCAGCCGTTTTCGGCCACCAGCACATCGCCAAAGGAAATCGACAGCAGATCCCGGTCCGCCTCAGCGCCGGATTTGCCGATCGCCATCACCACGCGGCCCCAGTTCGGGTCCTCGCCTGCAATCGCTGTCTTTACCAGCGGTGAATTGGCGATTGCCAGACCATGGATCTTGGCATCCGCGTCCGAAGCGGCACCGGTGATCTGGATTTCCACGAATTTGGTCGCGCCCTCGCCATCGCGAACCACTTGGTGCGACAGGTCAAGCATCACCCGTTCCAGCCCGGCCGCAAATTCTGCATTGCCGGTGGCATCCACGCCGGAGGCGCCGGTGGCGCACAGCATCAGGCTGTCGGACGTCGAGGTGTCGCTGTCCACGGTGATGCAGTTGAAAGTCCGGTCGCAGATCTCAGCGAGCTGTTCCTGCAGGTCAGCTTGCCCGACCTTCGCATCGGTGAAGATGTAGACCAGCATCGTTGCCATATCCGGCGCAATCATGCCTGAACCCTTGGCGATGCCGGCGATCTTGATTGTCTGGCCGCCGATCCCAACCGTGGCGCTGGCACCTTTGGCAAAGGTGTCGGTTGTCATAATCGCCTTGGCGGCACCTTCCAGCGCGCCTTCGTTCAAATTGCTGTGCAGCTCGCCAATCTTTGCCACAATGCGGTCGTGCGGCAGAGGTTCGCCTATGACACCGGTGGAGGCAGTAAAAACACGCTCGGCAGGCAGGCCGGTTGCATCCGCAACTGCAGTCGTGATCTGAGCCACCGAGCTTTGCCCGAAATGACCTGTGAAGGCGTTGGAGTTGCCAGAGTTCACCAGGATTGCCGCACCGGCGTCAGCACTGCTGCCCAGTTTGGCTTGGCAGTCCAGAACCGGAGCAGAACGGGTCTTGGAGCGGGTGAATACCCCGGCAACCGAAGTGCCCGGGTCCATGACCGCCAGCATTACGTCGGTCCGGTCTTGATATTTGACCCCGGCCGCGGCTGATGCAAAACGCACGCCTTTGATCACCGGAAGATCGGGGAAGCTGGCAGGCGCCAGCGGCGAGACGGGCATGGGTGCGGCCATGATCAGTTCCCTACCAGGCTAAGGTCTTTGAGAATTGCTGGATCCAGGTCCTCGATCTCGGGGCGTTCGATTTCTGCGGACGCGGTCAGTTCATTCACGCGTTCTTCCACTGCCTTTTGGCGCAATTCCTCGGCCAGCTGTGCCCGCACTTCTTCAAACTCGGGGGCTTCGGTCTTGCGGCGCTCATGCAGCAGGATCACATGCCAGCCGAACTGGGTTTTCACGGGCCCTGAAATTTCACCGGAATGAAGCTTCAAAACAGCACCTTCGAACTCTGGCACCATACGGCCTGTGGTGAACCAGCCCAGATCGCCGCCGCTGGGGCCGGAGGGGCCAGTGGACTTTTCCTTGGCAAGCGTGGCAAAATCGGCGCCGGCGTCCAGTTCCTTCTTTACGTCTTCTGCGTCCTCTTCGCTTTCGACTAGGATATGGGCGGCATGAAACTCGTCTCCGCCGTCTCCGGTAGAGTATTTTCCGTCATAGGCGGCACGCAGCGCCTCCTCGCCGCTGGCCTTTTCCATGATCATATCGATCACGTTGGCGGCAAGCATAGCGCGCTCTTCGTTTTCGACGGACAATTGCACGTAGCGAGGCATTTCGCCATGCAGCTGCTGTTTCAGCGCGGTTTGCTGAACCAGCTGATCCAGGATGGCATTGTAGAGTACGTCATCAGGCAGCTGTTTGTACTGTGCGGGCAGGTTTTCGCGGGCCATGACCATATGGCCGATGGTGATTTCTTCGCCATTGACCGAGGCAACAACCGTGTTGGCATGAGGCGCAGCAGCTGCGGCCAGCGGCAGCGCAGTACAGGCTGCCACCGCCACGCCACGCAGAAAAGTGAGACCTTTACGCATTGAAACCTTCCTATTCATAGGCCGTATAGGGGCCTGCCGTTGACACTCTATACCCTGCCGCTTACATCGCCTTGAGGCCATTGGCAGGACCGTCTTTCCACCATTGTTTATGGGTTGCGGACACGGCGGGCAAGCCTGCCCGATGCAAAGGCCGGACATAGGATCGCTGGAGAAAACATGCTGGGTTTCGGAACACTCGCCAAAAAGGTTTTCGGCACACCGAACGACCGTAAAATCAAGGCGACACGGCCGCTGATAGCACAAATCAACGGGCTGGAAGAAACGTTCGCGAAGCTCAGCGATGACGGGCTGAAGGATAAGACCGAAGAGCTGCGTAAGCGCGCATTGGGTGGTGAAAGCCTGGACGCGCTGCTGCCCGAAGCCTTTGCCAACGTGCGCGAAGCTGCCAAGCGTGCGCTGGGTCTGCGCGCTTTTGATACCCAGCTGATGGGCGGGATCTTCCTGCATCAGGGTAACATTTCCGAGATGAAGACCGGCGAGGGCAAGACCCTCGTGGCGACTTTCCCGGCCTATCTGAATGCGCTGACCGGCAAGGGCGTGCATGTGGTTACCGTCAACGAATACCTGGCAACGCGCGACAGTGAATGGATGGGCAAGGTGTTTGCCCAGCTGGGCATGACCACCGGTGTGATCTGGTCCGGACAGCCCGACGCCGAAAAGATGGCTGCCTATAGCAGTGATGTGACCTACACCACCAACAACGAGCTGGGCTTCGACTACCTGCGCGACAACATGAAACCGTCGCTGGACCAAGTGTTCCAGAAGCAGCACAACTTTGCCATCGTCGACGAGGTCGACTCGATCCTGATCGACGAGGCCCGCACCCCGCTGATCATTTCCGGCCCGGCTGAAGACAGATCCGAACTTTATTCAACCATCGACAAAGTGATCCCGCTTCTGTCGGAAGAACACTATGAGATCGACGAGAAAACCCGTGGTGTGACCTTCACCGAGGACGGCAACGAATACCTGGAGCAGACGCTGCGCGAGCACGGGCTCTTGGAAGAAGATGCTTCGCTGTATGATCCCGAAAGCACCACCGTTGTCCACCACGTGAACCAGGCCCTGCGCGCGCACAAGCTGTTCCAGCGGGACAAGGATTATATCGTCCGCAACGGCGAAGTTGTTCTGATCGATGAGTTCACTGGCCGCATGATGCCGGGCCGCCGCCTGTCCGAAGGATTGCACCAGGCCATTGAGGCCAAAGAAGAGGTCAATATCGAGCCGGAGAATACCACCCTGGCCTCAGTAACCTTCCAAAATTACTTCCGCCTTTATAACAAGCTCTCGGGCATGACCGGCACCGCGATGACTGAGGCGGAAGAATTTGCCGAGATTTATAGCCTCGGTGTAGTCGAAGTGCCGACCAACCGCCCGATCGCGCGGGTGGATGAGGATGATCAAGTCTACCGCACCGCCCGTGAGAAATACGAGGCGATGATCAAGGAAGCCAAGGTAGCGCATGCAAAGGGCCAGCCGGTTCTTCTGGGCACGACCTCGATCGAGAAATCCGAACTACTGAGCCAGATGCTGCAGCAGGACGGCATCCCGCACAACGTTCTGAACGCCCGCCACCACGAGCAGGAAGCGCAGATCGTTGCTGATGCCGGCCGCTATGGCGCGGTGACCATTGCCACCAACATGGCCGGCCGCGGCACCGATATTCAGCTCGGCGGCAACGTCGAGATGAAAGTGCTGGAAGTGTTGGAGCAAAACCCTGAGGCTGATCCCGCAGAGCTGCGTGCGGCTGAGGAAGCCAAACACGCTGAAGAAAAGCAGAAGGTGCTGGACGCAGGCGGGTTGTTTGTGATGGCTTCGGAGCGCCACGAAAGCCGCCGCATCGACAATCAGCTGCGCGGCCGTTCAGGCCGTCAGGGCGACCCGGGCCGTACCCGGTTCTATCTCAGCCTTGAAGACGACCTGATGCGCATCTTCGGGTCTGAACGCTTGGACAAGCTGCTGTCGTCGCTTGGCATGAAGGAAGGCGAGGCGATCATTCATCCCTGGGTGAACAAATCTCTGGAACGCGCCCAGGCCAAGGTTGAAGGCCGCAACTTCGACATGCGCAAGAACGTGCTGAAGTTCGACGATGTGATGAACGACCAACGCAAGGTGATCTTCAATCAGCGCCGCGAAATTATGGCCGCCGAGGATTTGTCTGAGATTGTCGCTGACATGCGTCACGAAGTGATCGACGATCTGCTCGACACCCACATGCCGGCAAAGACCTACGCCGATCAGTGGGACACGGCAGGCCTGCAGGAGCAGGTCCGCGAAATGCTGAGCATTGACGCGCCGGTGGCAGAGTGGGCCGCCGAAGAAGGCGTCGATGACGAGCAGATCCGCGAGCGGCTGGTTGAGGCATCTGACAAGATGATGGCGGAAAAAACCGAGGCATTTGGCCCGGAAAATATGCGCAATATTGAAAAGCAGGTTCTGCTGCAGACAATAGACAAGAACTGGCGCGAGCATCTGCTGACGCTGGAGCATCTGCGCTCGGTGGTGGGTTTCCGCGGCTATGCGCAGCGTGATCCGCTCAATGAATACAAGAACGAAAGTTTTCAGCTGTTTGAAAGCATGCTCGATTCCTTGCGTGAAGAAGTGTCCCAGCAGCTTGGCCGCGTGCGTCCGATGACTGAGGACGAGCAGCAGCAGATGCTCAAGGAAATGGCTGCCCGCCAGGCCGCGATGCAGCAAATGGCAGTCCCGCAGCCAACCGCTGCCGAAGCTTCGGCAGAAGACCCGGCACCGGGTTTCGTGGAGGATGATCCGGCGACTTGGGGCAACCCCTCGCGCAACGACAAATGCCCTTGCGGGTCGGGTAAGAAGTTCAAGCACTGCCACGGCAGCCTTACCTGAAACCTGAAGAAGACATGTAGGTTCCATTTTGAACCTGCGTCCAGCGACGGGCGGGTGATCTCCCGCCCGTCGCCGGCTATTTGGCAAAGGCCGCTCCCGTTGGGCATGGCGCTGTGCAAGGCACAACGCGCGAGGTCGCCAGAGAGCCTCTGGCGCAGGGGGTGTCTTTGTTTCCCGATGCGCAACAAAGATGGCGTGATTGCCGTATTTGCCGGAATCTCTCCTGCTGGCGGCCACAAACTGGCCGGCATTTCCAGACAAGCTTCCTTAACCAAACAGGTTCAGGAGGATCTAATGTTAAGTAAACAAGTGATGCTGACGAGCGCGATGACGCTGGCTTGCGCCTTGGGTATCGGATTCTACATGCAGACCTCAGTCCCTGGCTTGGTGGTCAACGTGACCGGCCGGACCGCCGCGGCTGATCCTAAACTGCCAGGGGAACCCGAAGCTGCTCAACTGCAGATCGAAAAGATCACCCTGACCTCGACGCCGCATGCTGCCAGTAAGTTGAAAGCGGGCAGCCAGCCTGCTGAACCGGTGCAGACAGTGTCTTGCCAGATGACCGCCGCAGCCGAAGCAGCGCCGATGGCGATGGCCAGACTATCTGTTGAGGCGCTTTGCCGGGCAAATGAGCGGCTGACCGTGCATCACAGCGGCATGACCTTTGCTGCTGCGCTGGACCAGTCCGGCCGGTTCAGCGCGCTGGTGCCGGCTTTGACCCGGACGGCTGTCTTCATCGCGGAGACCGCAAATGGCGGCGGCGCTGTTGCCGTTGCAAAGGTTGATGGCCTCGAAACCATTGAGCGTATTGTTCTGCAGTGGACCGGTAACAGCGGTTTCGAAATCCACGCCCGCGAGTTCGGTGCCGCTTATGGCAGCACTGGCCATGTTTGGCACGGCACGGCCGGTGCCGGGGCTGGGCAGGTCGTCCGCTTGGGTGACGACGGGCAACTGGCGCCGCGTATTGCCGAGGTTTACAGCCTGCCAAATGACACAAGCGAGTCCGGCACTGTGTCCTTGACTGCTGAGGCTGAAGTTACGGCGGTCAATTGCGGCCGGGATGTTTCTGCTCAGGCACTGCAATTGCGCGCTGGACAGCTCACAAGCCGGGATTTGGTGATGGCAATGCCGGATTGCGATGCAACAGGCAGCTTTCTGGTGTTGAATAATCTGGTAGAAGACTTGAAAATCGCATCCAACTGATTTGCGGTAACTTCAGGTATCCATATGACCTTCTTTCGTGCGGCCATTTGCGCCGCACTTTTTCTGGCAGTCCTTGCGCGCGGTCTTGCTGCTCAGGACGTCACCCTGTCTTCCCCGGATGGCGTAGTAGAAATCACCGGCACGTTGCTGGGATTCGACGGCGAGTTTTACCGGGTACAGACCCAGTTCGGCGAACTGACCGTCGATGGTTCAGGCGTAGCGTGTGATGGGCCAGGCTGCCCCAGTCTGTCCGGATTTGTCTCGGAAATCACTTTGGCTGGTTCTTCAGCCATGTCTGAAGTTCTGATGCCTGCGCTGATTGAAGGCTTCGCCCTTCGAAATGGCTATCAGACTCAATTGGAGGCATTGCCGGACGGAAATTTCAGTCATGTCCTTCTGCGCGGGCAAAAGCCGGCCGCACGCTTCACTTTCCTGGCCAGCAATACCGATGGCGGGTTTGCGGCTCTTATCGCAGATGAGGCGGATGTGACGATGGCACTGCGGGAAATCCGACCGCTGGAACAAAAAGCCGCCCGGGCCGCAGGACTGGGTGATCTGACCGGTCCGGGCCGCAGCCGGGTTCTGGCGTTGGACGCCTTTGTGCCGGTGGTGGCGCCTAGCAATCCGGTGCGCGAGATTTCTCTGCCGCAACTGGCTGGGATATTCTCCGGTCAAATCACTAACTGGCAAACGGTTGGCGGTCCTGATGCGGCGATTTCACTGCATATGCCGGTTTCGGGCTCAGGCCTCGCCCAGGCGGTGGAGGATAGGCTGATGTTGCCTTTCGGAGCTGGGTTCACAACACGAATCCGCCGCCATGACCGCAGCAGTACACTTGCCCGCCGGGTTCTCGTCGATCCCTTTGCAATTGGCATCGCCAGCTTTGCTGAGAAAGGCGCGGCGCGGATGCTGACGTTAACGGGCCCTTGCGGGTTCTCTCTGCAGGCCAGCCGCCGGGCAGTAAAGACTGAAGACTATCCGCTGACTGTTCCCATGTTCCTTTACTTGCCGGCCCGTCGCCTGCCCAAAGTTGCGCGGGACTTCCTGGCTTATGTGCGGGGGTCTGCGGCACAAGCAGTAATCCGCCGGGCGGGTTTTGTCGATCAGGCGCCAGAACGGATCCCGGTCAGCCGCCAAGGCCGCCGTCTGGCAAATGCGATCTTGGCGGCGGAGGACAAATCCGGACTGGAGGAACTTCAGCGGATGGTGGCCTTGCTGGGCGCCATGCGGCGGTTGACCATCTCGTTCCGGTTCGAACCTGGATCGACGCGCCCTGATGCACAATCCCGCAGTAACGTCGAGCAGCTGGCCCGCGCGCTGGAGGCAGGAGAGTTCGACGGAAAAGAAATTGTTTTTGCTGGGTTTTCCGATGGGGTCGGACCATCTGAAGGCAATCGGCGGATTGCTTTGAAGCGAGCCGGTGCAGTTCGGGATGCTGTGATCAAAGCAGCAGAGACGGCAGATACAGCCCGGGTGCAGATCAGCACACATGGCTTTGGCGAGGCTTTGCCGATGGCCTGTGACGACAGCGAATGGGGGCGGCAGATTAACCGCCGGGTTGAGGTCTGGGTGCGCTAAGTGCCGGGGCGGCGGGCGGGCTCCCGCGCATTTGACATGGCATCAGAGATGCCCTGTAAATCCTTGGGCCGGGCACCGCGCTGGCGCGCGCTGCGGCAGCGCTAGAGAAGCCCGCGGGCGCGGAAGCTGAGTTCGGTGGATTTTCCGATAATCAAGTGGTCGTGCAAGGTGATGCCAAGGGCGGTCAGGGCGGCCTGGATCTGATCTGTCATACTGAGGTCACTGTCCGAAGGCGTGGGGTCGCCGGATGGATGATTATGGACCAAAATCAAAGCACTAGCATTTATCTCAAGAGCCCGTTTGGCGACTTCTCGGGGGTAAACCGGGACATGGTCGACGGTGCCGCGGGCCTGTTCCTCGTCGGCGATCAGCACGTTCTTGCGGTCCAGGAACAGGATGCGGAATTGCTCGGTCTCGCGGTGCGCCATGGTGGTGTGGCAGTAGTCCAGAAGCGCGTCCCAGCTGGAGATCACCTGGCGCTGCATCACCCGGGCACGGGCCATGCGGTGGGCTGCGGCCTCCAGCACCTTGAGGTCGGTGATCACCGCGTCGCCGATGCCCCGGATCTGCACCAGCCGTTCCGGAGAAGCCGTGACAACGCGGTTGAAATCTCCAAAAGTATCAAGCAGTTGCCGAGCCAGGGGTTTGACATCGCGGCGCGGGATGGAGCGGAACAGGACCAGTTCCAGCAGTTCGTAATCCGGCATTGCAGCGGCACCGCCCTGCAGGAAACGCTCACGCAGACGGGCGCGGTGGTCCTTGATGTAAGAGGGTAGGCGGCCTTGGGGCAGGGGGGCCGCAGAGGCTTCGCCGCTGCCGGGAAACAGCGGCAGCGAAATCTCCTCGAATGCGGGATCCTTGGCCATGGCGCCATGGTGGCGCCATCTTGGTTGAGAAAGTGTTAATGCGCGCCGCGTTGCGGCGCCAGCCGGGGGTGACAGACGTGCACGGCCTGTGCACCCGCTGTACACCGCAGCGGTGCGGCATGGGGCAGGCAGAGCACAAAAGAAAAGCGCCCCTGATAGGGGCGCTTTCTGCAGTAACCATCCAGTGGATGGTTTTCCGGGCGCGCCTCAGCCCTTCATCCCATCCCAGAAGCTTTTCACTGAAGAGAAGAAGCTGCGGGATTCAGGGTTGGTGTTGTCCTCGGACATTTCCTCGAACTCGCGCAGAAGCTCTTTCTGGCGGGCGGTGAGGTTGACCGGAGTTTCCACCGCCAGTTCGATGAACATGTCGCCGGTGGCACCGCCGCGCAGGGCTGGCATGCCCTTGCTGCGCAGACGCATCTGACGGCCGGACTGGCTGCCTTCGGGGATCTGCACCCGGCCGCGGCCGCCGTCGATGGTCGGCACCTCGATGGAGCCGCCAAGGGCTGCCTTGGCCATGCTGACCGGCACCCGGCAGTAAAGATTGTTGCCGTCGCGCTCGAATAGGGCGTGCGGGGCAACCTCGACGAAAATGTAGAGGTCTCCCGGAGGGCCGCCGCGCAGGCCGGCTTCGCCTTCGCCGGCGAGACGGATGCGGGTGCCGGTTTCCACCCCTGCCGGAATGTTCACCGACAGTGAGCGGTCCTTTTCGACCCGGCCGTGGCCGTGGCAGGATTTGCACGGGTTTTTGATGATCTGACCCAGGCCCGAACAGGTCGGGCAGGTGCGTTCAACGGTGAAGAAACCCTGCTGCGCGCGGACCTTACCCATGCCGGAGCAGGTCGGGCAGGTTGTGGGTTCCACGCCGCCTTCAGCGCCGGTGCCCTCGCAAGAGGTACAGGAGACCGAGGTCGGAACCTTGATGGTCTTGTGCAAGCCGCCAAAAGCGTCTTCCAACGAGACCCGCAGGTTATACCGCAGGTCAGCACCGCGGGAGGCCCGCTGCCGTCCGCCGCCGCCACCGCGCTGGCCGCCCATGAAGTCGCCAAAGAGGTCGTCGAACACGTCCGAAAAGGCGGAAGAGAAATCACCGCCGCCAAAGCCTTGGCCCTGACCGCCGCGCTGACCGCCGCCCATGCCGTTTTCAAAGGCGGCATGGCCAAAGCGGTCATAGGCTGCCTTTTTCTCGGCGTCCTTCAAGACGTCATAAGCCTCGTTGGCTTCCTTGAACTGCGATTCGGCGTCCGGATTGTCGGAATTCCGGTCGGGGTGCAGTTCTTTGGCCTTCTTGCGAAAGCCCTTTTTGATTTCGTCTGCGGTGGCGCCCTTGGCCACGCCCAGAACGTCGTAATAGTCGCGTTTTGACATCGGATAACCCCATCTGCCTCAACGAAAATGGGCCGGTCCGGGGTCCGGACCGGCCCGCTATGGCCTGCGTATCAGGCGTTAGCGCTTGTCGTTGTCCAGGTCTTCGAATTCCGCGTCAACGATGTCGTCGTCAGCCGGGCTTGCGGCTTCGTCAGCGGCGGCAGGCTCTTCTTCGCTGTCTGCTTCGGCCTGCGCCTTGTAGATCGCTTCACCCAGCTTCATGGCGGATTCGGTGACGTTCTGGATACCTGCCTTGATCTTCTCGGCAGTCGACTTTTCGTTCTCCAGGTCGTCCTTCAGCGCGGCAATGGCCAGTTCGATCACTTCGACGGTCGACGGGTCCACCTTGTCGGTGTGCTCTTCCACTGCTTTTTCGGTCGAGTGGATCAGGCTTTCGGCCTGGTTCCGGGCTTCGATCAGCTCGCGGCGTTCTTTGTCCGCTTCGGCGTTCTCTTCGGCGTCCTTGACCATTTTTTCGATATCGTCGTCCGAGAGGCCGCCCGATGCCTGGATAGTGATCTGCTGTTCCTTGCCGGTCGCCTTGTCCTTGGCGCCGACCGACACGATGCCGTTGGCGTCGATGTCAAAGGTCACTTCGATCTGCGGCAGGCCGCGCGGTGCCGGAGGGATTTCCTCGAGGTTGAACTGGCCGAGCATCTTGTTGTCGGCGGCCATTTCACGCTCACCCTGGAAGCAGCGGATGGTTACGGCGTTCTGGTTGTCTTCCGCGGTCGAGAACACTTGGCTCTTCTTGGTCGGGATGGTGGTGTTGCGGTCGATCAGCCGGGTGAAAACACCGCCCAGGGTTTCAATACCCAGGGACAGCGGGGTCACGTCGAGCAGCACCACGTCTTTGACGTCGCCCTGAAGAACGCCGGCCTGGATGGCGGCGCCCATGGCAACCACTTCGTCCGGGTTCACACCCTTGTGCGGCTCTTTGCCGAAGAATTTGGTGACTTCTTCAATGACGCGCGGCATGCGGGTCATACCGCCGACCAGAACCACCTCGTCGATGTCGCCTGCGGACAGGCCTGCGTCCTTCAGCGCGGCCTTGCACGGATCCATCGAACGCTTGATCAGGTCGCCGACCAGGCTTTCCAGCTTGGCGCGGGTCAGTTTCATCACCATGTGCAGCGGCTGGCCCGAAGACGGGTCCATCGAGATGAACGGCTGGTTGATCTCGGTCTGCGAGGTGGAGGACAGCTCGATCTTGGCTTTCTCCGCGGCCTCTTTCAGGCGCTGCAGGGCCATCTTGTCCTTGGACAGATCGACGCCGTTTTCCTTTTTAAACTGGTCCGCCAGATAGTTGACGATCCGCATGTCAAAGTCTTCGCCGCCCAGGAAGGTGTCGCCGTTGGTCGATTTCACTTCGAACAGGCCGTCGTCGATTTCCAGGATGGTCACGTCGAAGGTGCCGCCGCCGAGGTCATAAACCGCGATGGTTTGGGTTTCTTCTTTGTCGAGGCCATAGGCCAGCGCAGCCGCGGTCGGCTCGTTGATGATGCGCAGAACTTCGAGGCCCGCGATCTTGCCGGCGTCTTTGGTGGCCTGGCGCTGGGCGTCGTTGAAATAGGCCGGCACGGTGATCACAGCCTGGGTGACTTCCTCGCCCAGGTAGGATTCGGCGGTCTCTTTCATCTTGCCCAGGGTGAAGGCGGAAATTTGGGACGGAGAGTATTTCTCACCCTTGGCTTCGACCCAAGCGTCGCCGTTGCCGCCGTTGACGATGGAAAACGGCACCATTTTTTTGTCTTTGGCGACTGCGGCGTCGTCGAAGCGGCGGCCGATCAGGCGCTTGACGCCAAACACGGTGTTGTCGGGGTTGGTGACAGCCTGGCGCTTGGCGGGCTGGCCGACCAGGCGCTCGTCGTCGGTGAAGGCAACAATAGACGGGGTGGTGCGTGCGCCCTCGGCGTTTTCAATCACGCGGGGCTGGGAGCCATCCATGATGGCCACGCAGGAGTTGGTGGTACCCAGGTCAATGCCGATAACTTTGCTCATTTGCGATCCCTTTTTACTACTCAAGGCGATTACCCGAGGCCTGAACCCGTTGCGGCATCCTGGCCCCGATGGAAGTTGCGGTTTGGTCTGCACCTTGCCGCGTCCCGGCGTATATAGGGAGCAGAAAACGCCCCTGCAAGCGCTCAGACACGCGTTGATGCGTGAATCAATGCGCTTTTTTGCAGGGGTCATGGTTAAGGATGGATGAACGGCAATGACCTTGCTGCGTGTGCGCGGATTTGATGTTTACAAGGGGTTTCTTGATCCGGCCCGGCAAGCAGCGTTGATAGACGCGTTGCGGCCGGTGCTGAAGGCGGCGCCGCTGTTCTCACCCAAGGTGCCGGGGGGCGGGCAGATGTCGGTACGGATGACGTCGGCGGGGCAATTCGGCTGGTATTCTGACACCTCCGGCTACCGCTATGCGGAGCAGCATCCTTCAGGACGGGACTGGCCGGATATCCCTGAGGCGGTACTGGAGATCTGGCAGCAGTTGACCGGGCTGGAGCGGGCACCGGAATGCTGCTTGCTGAATTACTATGGAGAGGGTGCGCGGATGGGGCTGCATCAGGACAAGGATGAGGCGGATTTCTCCTACCCCGTGGTATCCATCAGCTTGGGCGATGACGCCCTGTTTCGGATTGGCAACCGCAGTCGTGGCGGAAAGACGGAATCGGTCTGGCTCAACTCAGGCGACGCGGTGGTGATGGGCGGCGAGGCGCGGCTGACCTATCACGGGGTGGACAGGATCCGGTTCAAATCCTCGCGGCTGCTGCCCAAGGGCGGGCGGATCAATCTGACACTCAGAGTGGTCGTGTGAGGCCGGCGGGGCGCAAAAGTTTTCCGGAAAACTTTGACCAAGATTTTTGGAAAGTCTTGGTCCAGCTGCGGCGGTTACCGTCGAGCGCTCCAGCTGATGGACACCTGACGGCGCGTGTAGAATTCGCCCATCAGGCCGATTACGATCAGCACCAGCGCTACCCAGGCCGCATACTGCCAGGAACTGAAGTGCGGGTTGTAGTTGATAAAGACAAAGCCGCGGGCCTGGTCGATGCAGTGAAACAGCGGGTTCCAGTCGAACATGGCAAGCATGAAGCTGGGCAGCGTGTTGGCCAGGAACATCTTGCCCGACGCGATCATATTGGCGCGCTGATAGATCATCGTTAAAATGCTCACCAGTCCAGGTGCCCAGGGTTTCAGCACCAGGAACACCAGCCCGACAGAGGCGCCGGTGATCCAGGCGAGCAATATCATGCCAAAGGCGGGTATGGGCTCTTCGATATGCACCGGCGTGAATGCAACGTGGTAGACAAACAGGATGATGAACAGTGACAGCACTTGGATGTACAGCGCGCCGATTGCGGCAGATAGAATGGCCACCATCGTGTTCATCGGCGCATGCTGCATCATCGGGCTGCTGGGCCCTTCGGCGCTGGCAACGGCACCGACTGTCTTGGTGTGAACCATGAACAGAAACACGCCGGACATAACATAAAGCAGAAAGTCACCGCGAATGGCAGAGCCGCGCAGGCCCAGCAGCGCGAACATTGCAAAAAACGCGCCCACAAAAAGGACTGCCTGCAGGATGTTCAGAGCCAGGGCTGCAAAGGCATTGTTGTGTTTGGAACGGACGCTGCGCACGACCGAATGGAATACCACCTCGCTAAGTGTGAGGAGCCCGGACAACGAGGATTGCTGAGTGCGCTGCTGAAACATGAGACCTGTATTCTCTGCTCGAATTTGATGCGGCTGCTTGCCGTTCTGTTATCTGCGCAGCATAAGGGGCAAGAGGCAAATTTTCAATTAAACCCGTGTTAGGGAGATCTGCGTGACGTATGAAGACCTGGTGCCCGTGATCCGCCGCCTGGCAATTGAGGCCGGCGCAAAGATCATGGAGATCTACAATTCCGACGATTTCGACGTGAAGGTGAAATCCGACGAAAGCCCGGTAACAGCAGCGGATGAGGCTGCGGACGTGCTGATCTCGGCCGGGCTGCGGGCGGCCTTCCCGGACATGATGCTGGTCACCGAAGAACAGTCGGAATCGCACAAAGAGCGCGGCGATACCTTTCTGATCGTCGATCCGCTGGACGGCACCAAGGAATTCATCCACCGCCGCGGCGATTTCACAGTGAACATCGCGCTGGTGGAAAAAGGCGTGCCGACCCGCGGCGTGGTCTATGCACCGGCCAAAGAACGGATGTTCTTCACCATGGCGGATGGCAGCGCGGTCGAGGAAACCGGCGCGTTTGATGCAGAGACCATTGGTGAAACCCGCCCGATCCGGGTTGCCAGCAGTGATAACGCCGCGCTGATGGTAGTGGCGTCGAAATCGCACCGCGACCAGGCAACGGACGATTACATTGGCAAGTACAATGTGAAGGACAGCAAGAGCGCCGGCTCCTCGCTGAAATTCTGCCTGGTGGCTACCGGTGAGGCGGATCTGTATCCGCGTGTCGGCCGCACCATGGAATGGGACACTGCTGCCGGTCACGCAGTGCTGGCGGGCGCTGGCGGCAAAGTGGTACGTTTTGACGATCATTCCCCGCTTGTCTACGGCAAGGAGGGATATGCGAATCCGTTCTTTATCGCCTATGCCCCGGCTGTGGAGCTGAAGAAAGCCTGATGTCTGTCCTGATCGTCATCCCCGCCCGCTATGCCTCGACCCGCTATCCTGGCAAGCCGCTGGTGCCGCTGACCGGTGCCACCGGTGAGGCCCGCACGCTGATAGAGCGCTCCTGGCGGGCGGCCTGTTTGGTGCAGGGTGTGGACCGGGTGGTGGTGGCGACGGATGACGATCGCATCAAACAGGCCGCTGAAGCATTTGGCGCCGAGGTGGTAATGACCTCGGAAACCTGCGCCAACGGCACCGAGCGCTGCGCCGAGGCGCATGCGGCACTGGGCGGCGGTTATGAGATCGTGGTGAACCTGCAAGGCGACGCCCCGCTGACACCGCATTGGTTTGTCGAGGATCTGGTAGCAGGGCTGTGGGCGGCACCCGGCATGGGTCTGGCAACACCGGTTCTGCGCTGCAATGGCGAGACGCTGAACAGTCTTCTGGCTGATCGCAAGGCCGGCCGGGTTGGCGGCACCACTGCAGTATTTGCCGAAGACCGCAGTGCGCTCTATTTCACTAAGGAAGTGGTCCCGTACTGCGCGCAGACCTTTGGTGATGGCGAAAATACGCCGGTCTTTCACCATGTCGGCGTCTATGCCTACCGCCCGGACGCCTTGGCGGCGTATTCTGGCTGGACGGCGGGGCCGCTGGAGAAACTGGAAGGGCTGGAACAGCTGCGCTTCTTGGAGAACGGCCGCAAAGTTCTGTGTGTCGAAGTCGAAGCCCGAGGGCGCGAGTTTTGGGAGCTGAATAACCCGGAAGATGTGCCGCGGCTGGAGACGATGATGAAGAAGATGGGTCACGAGTAGGCGAAGAATGGTAAAAAGTACTGACACAGGCAAAAGCACACTGATGGGATGCAGCCCGGGGCCGCTGGCAGCCGCATCGCAAATTGTTGGGGACAGCCAGGTCTAGCGGAGCTTTATCTCTCCTCGCTTGCGGGGAGGGCGGTATCCGGCCTGGAATTTTAGTATTGAGAGAGCGCCATGCGTAAAAAGGTAACTAAGGCAATTTTTCCCGTTGCAGGCATGGGAACTCGTTTCCTTCCCGCAACCAAATCCGTTCCGAAAGAAATCATGACTCTGGTCGACCGGCCACTGGTGCAATACGCCATCGACGAGGCGCGCGCGGCCGGGATCAAGGAATTCATCTTTGTCACGTCGCGCGGCAAAGGTGCGCTCGAAGATTATTTTGACCATTCACCGGTTCTGGAGCAGGAACTGCGTAAAAAGGGTAAGCAGGATCTGCTGGATTTGCTGCAAGGCACCAATATGGAATCCGGTGCCATCGCCTATATCCGCCAGCACAAGGCGCTGGGCCTGGGCCATGCGGTCTGGTGTGCCCGCCGGCTGATCGCCAATGAACCCTTTGCGGTGATCCTGCCGGATGATGTGATCGCGGCAGAAAAACCCTGCTTGCAGCAGATGGTCGAAGCCTACGAGGAAACCGGCGGCAACATGGTGGCTGCGATGGAGGTTCCGCCTGAAAAGACGTCCTCTTACGGTGTGCTTGATGTGAAAGACGACATGGGCCAGGTGGTTGCGGCCAATGGGATGGTAGAAAAGCCAAGTGCAGGCGAGGCGCCTTCGAACCTGGCTGTGATCGGCCGCTATATCCTGTCGCCTTCTGTATTGAAGAACCTCAACAAGATGAAGTCGGGTGCGGGCGGCGAGATCCAGCTGACCGACGCAATTGCCGAGGACATAGCGCAGGACGTGCCGGTTTACGGCTACCGGTTCCGCGGCCAGCGGTTTGATTGCGGTTCCAAGGCCGGCTTTTTGCAGGCCACTGTCGCTTTTGCGCTGGCACGTGAAGAGTTACGGGATGATCTGATGAACTACATTTCTGAGATCGCGCAGGTTGGCAAAGCCGCGCAATAACCACTCTGGCCGCCGCCCGGGGCGGCCCTGCATGGGGCAGAGACAGTGACACATATCCTGGTGACCGGCGGGGCCGGCTATATTGGTTCGCATGCCTGCAAGGCGCTGAAAGCGGCGGGCTACACCCCTGTAACCTACGACAACCTGGTGACTGGCTGGCAGGACGCGGTGAAGTTCGGCCCGTTTGAGCAGGGCGACTTGAATGACCGGGCGCGGCTGGATGAGGTCTTTGCCAAGTACAATCCTGCTGCTGTGATGCATTTTGCAGCGCTCAGCCAGGTTGGCGAAGCGATGAGCGAGCCGGGCCGCTACTGGGCCAACAACACAGGCGGGTCGCTGAACCTGATTGAGGCCGCAGTGGCGGCAGGTTGTATGGATTTCGTGTTCTCCTCGACCTGCGCCACATATGGTGAGCATGACAATGTGGTGCTGGACGAGAACACGCCGCAGCTGCCGCTGAATGCCTATGGCGCCTCCAAGCGCGCGGTGGAGGATATCCTCAAAGATTTTGGGGCTGCGAACGGGTTGCGTTCGGTTATTTTTCGCTATTTTAACGTGGCGGGTGCTGATCCAGAGGCAGAGGTGGGCGAGTTCCACCGCCCTGAAACCCATCTGGTGCCTCTGGTGCTGGATGCTGTTGCAGGCAAGCGCGATGCGCTGACCATCTTTGGCACCGATTACGATACCCCGGATGGCACCTGCATCCGCGACTATGTGCATGTCTGCGATCTGGTGGACGCGCATGTGCTGGGGCTGAAGTGGCTGGAAGCAGGTAAGGGAAGCCAGGTGTTCAACCTTGGCACCGGTTCTGGCTTTTCTGTGCGCGAAGTGATGGACAAGGCCGAGGCGGTGACCGGTCATAAGGTACCGTGCAACACAGGTGAGCGACGGGCGGGAGACTGTACTAAGCTGGTGTCGGGCTCGACCCGGGCGGTCACCGATCTGGGTTGGGAGCCGCGCCGCTCAACCCTGGAGGTGATGATCGCCGATGCCTGGGAGTGGCATAAGACAGGCCACTACGAGGCCTGATCATAACATGACGCGCTCCGCTGCTGCTGACATGCCGCCCCTAGGCCTCGCTGGGGCCTACCGGATGCGGTGGAAACGGCGGCGGATGCTGTGGCGGGCTTTGCGGGCCCGGCGCCTGATGCGCAATTTGGCTGACCGTACAGGCCAGATCCCCGCGAAAGGGGTTCTGGTCTTTATCGTTTTGCGTAACGAGATCAGCCGCCTGCCTTTTTTCCTGGCGTTTTACCGGCGGCTGGGTGCCGCGCATTTCCTGGTTGTCGACAATGGCAGCGATGACGGCAGCGCAGGGCTGCTGGCAGACCAGCGCGATGTCTCAGTGTGGCAGACTGCTGCCAGCTACCGGGAAGCGCGCTTTGGCTTGGACTGGCTGGGCTGGCTGTTGATCCGCTATGGCCATGGTCGTTGGTGCCTGACGGTGGATGCGGATGAGCTGCTGGTCTATTCCGGCATGGAAAGTCACGGGCTGGACGACCTGACGCAAAGGCTGGAGCAGCAAGAGCGCCAGGGTTTTGGCGCGCTGATGCTTGATCTCTATCCGAAGGGGCGGCTGGGCGCGCAAAGCTATGTGCCGGGCCAGAACCCTTGTGATGTGCTGCAGTGGTTTGACGCGGGGCCGTACCGGGCCGTTCGGCAGCAGCCGATGGGCAACCTTTGGGTTCAGGGCGGCGCTCGCGAGAGAATGTTTTTCCAAGATCAGCCGGAACGGTCCCCAACGCTGAACAAGCTGCCGCTGATCCGTTGGAACCGCCGCTATGCCTATATGAACTCAACCCATTCGCTGCTGCCGCCGCAGATGAATGTGCTTTATGACGGGCCAGGAGGGGCGGAGCCCTCAGGAATACTGCTGCACACCAAGTTTCTGCCCGAGATTGTTTCCAAATCAGCAACAGAAAAACAGCGGCAGCAGCACTTTCACACACCACACCAGTTTGACGGCTACTATGATGGGATCTCGGGAACTCCGGATTTGTGGCATTCTGGATCAGTTCGGTACCAGGATCCGGAACAGCTGGCAGAGCTTGGGCTGATGACTCCGGTCATCTGGTGAATTGCCGAACGGCCACTGAACTGTTGCAGCCAGGCCGTGCGGATGCGTAACTGTTTCTAAATTCGTTGTTAATACAATATTCCCGTGACATATTGCGCGGAAACTTGAGGCAGGTCCTGTTAGGCCTGAACGGGTGAGCGTGCTCCCTGGATATTGGTTTGGAGTGAACGTGGGGCTTTGGGATTCTTACCGGATGCGGTTGCGGCGCAAGCGGCGTCTGATCCGTGCGGTGCGCAAATCCAGTGAGCTGACCGTTGTGCAGGACAACACGAAAGCAATCCGGCCGGGGGATATCCTGCTGGTTTGCACCATGCGCAACGAGCAGATCCGGCTGCCCTATTTCTTGCAGTATTACCGCGGCATGGGGATCAATCATTTCCTGTTTGTCGATAATAGCTCCACCGATGGCAGCGCAGACTATCTGCGCGGCATGGGCGATGTTTCGCTGTGGCACACCACGGCGAGCTACAAGCGTTCAGGTTTCGGCATCGATTGGATGAACGGCCTTAAACGCAAATATGCGCATGGGCATTGGGTTCTGGTGGTCGATCCGGATGAGTTCTTTATCTACCCGTTCTGCGATACCCGGCCGATCCGCGCTTTGACTGACTGGTTGGACAATTCCGCGATCCGCAGTTTTTCGGCTATGCTGATCGATGTCTATCCCAAGGGCAGGATTGGCGAGGTTCCGTATCAAGCTGGTCAGAATCCTTTGGAGATTGCCCATTGGTTTGACAGCGGCAACTACACGATCAGCCGCAACCCTGAATACGGTAATTTGTGGATCCAGGGCGGGCCGCGATCGCGGGTCTTCTTTGCAGATCAGCCCCAACGGGCGCCGGCGCTGAACAAGATACCGCTCGTCAAATGGCACCGCCGCTATGCCTATGCCAGCTCTACACACGCGCTGCTGCCGCGAGGATTGAACCAGGTCTATGAAGCTGATGGCGGCGAGAAGGCAAGCGGGGCGCTGCTGCATACCAAATTCCTCGATACCTTTACTATTAAGGCACAAGAGGAGCTGGTCCGCGGGCAGCATTATGCTGGGTCTACAGAGTACAAGGCCTATGCGGGCAAGCTGTCGGAACAGCCGGAGCTGTGGTGCAAATGGAGTGAGAAATACATCAACTGGCGCCAGCTTGAGATTTTGGGAATGATGTCCAAAGGAAACTGGGCATGAGCGCGGTTGGGGTCGTCATGCTGGTGCACACCGCGCTAGAGCGGGGGGTGCAGGTGGTGCAGCACTGGACAGCCAGCGGCTGCCCGGTGGTGCTGCATGTGGACCGCAACGTGGGGCATCAGGCGTTCACCCGCTTCAAAGACGCTCTGGCGAATGATCCCTTGGTCCGGTTCTCCGCCCGCCACCGGTGCGAATGGGGCACCTGGGGGATTGTTGCAGCCTCGCAATCGGCATCCGAGGTGATGCTGGCGGAGTTTCCGCAAGTGCGGCATGTCTATCTGGCCTCCGGGTCGTGCCTGCCGCTCAGGCCGGTGCAGGAGCTGATCGATTATCTGGCTGCCCGCCCGCGCACCGATTTCATTGAAAGTGCTACCACCGCGGATGTGCCGTGGATTGTCGGTGGGCTCAGCCATGAGCGGTTCACCCTGCGGTTCCCGTTTTCCTGGAAAAAACACCGCTACCTGTTTGACCGCTACGTGGATCTGCAACGCAGGCTGCGCATCAGGCGCCGGATCCCTCCCGGGCTTGTGCCGCATATGGGCAGCCAGTGGTGGTGTCTGACCCGGCAAACCCTGTCGGCGATCTTGGAGGACCCGGAACGTCCGGTTTATGATGCCTATTTCCGCAAGGTCTGGATTCCGGATGAGAGCTATTTCCAGACTTTGGTACGGCAGTATTCCAGCAATATCGAAAGCCGCTCGCTGACGCTGTCGAAATTCGATTTCCAGGGTAAGCCGCATATCTTCTACGATGACCATTTGCAGCTTCTGCGCCGGTCTGATTGCTTTGTTGCCCGCAAGATCTGGCCCCATGCAGAACGTCTGTATCAGGCGTTTCTAACCGACTCTGCTGGCGCCATGAAGCGGACTGAGCCGAACCCAGGCAAGATCGACCGGATTTTTGCCAAGGCGGTAGAGCGGCGCACCCGCGGCAGGTCTGGACTATACATGCAAAGCCGGTTTCCCGGCCATGGTTCGGAGAATGGGATCACTTCCAGCCCGTATTCAGTGTTTCAAGGCTTTACCGAACTGTTTGATGATTTTGAAACCTGGCTGGCTCGAACCACTGGGGCGCGTGTTCATGGGCACATATTTGCACCGGAAGGAGCGGCGTTTTCCGAAGGGCAGAGCCTGGTCAATGGCTGCCTCAACGGCCATGCCAGTATCCGCGACTATAATCCGGAAAGCTTTCTCACCAGCCTGATTTGGAACACCCGCGGGGAACGCCAGTGTTTTCAGTTCGGACCAGGGGACAATCAGGCAGTGAACTGGTTGCTGGCACGGGATGCAAATGTGCAAATTTCTATCATAAGCGGTGCCTGGGCGGTGCCGCTGTTCAAATCCAACCGCAATTTTACAGAACTCCGGCAGGAAGCGGCAAAGCTGCAGCAGACCGAGGCTGAGCAATTGCAGATCCTGCGCTCGCAATGGACCAAGGCACGGGTGCGGATCTGGAGCATGGCGGAGTTCGTAGAGGCGCCAATGGAACCATTGCAGACGATCATTGACGAAATCGGTCCCCTTGCGGCGCGTCATCTGAGCGAGGCCCCCAAAATGACGGAGCTTGAGGGCTTTGGGCAGTTTTTGCAGAACCTGAAGAACCAGGGCATGCATCCCTATTTGATGGGGGATTTCCCGGTTGAGCAAGGCCCGGTCAGCCTCTCCAAGCCGCAACGCAAACCCTATCTGGTGCGATAATTTCTGATGTCTGATTCCTCATTTGATTATTTTGTTGTCTTTGCTGAAATGCGGACGGGGTCCAATTTTTTGGAGACCAATCTGAATGCATTTGACGGGCTTGCTTGCCACGGCGAAGCCTTCAATCCGCATTTCATTGGTTATCCGAACAAGAACGATATCCTGGGGGTGACACAGGCCAGGCGGGAATCGGATCCAGCCCGGCTGATCCAGCAGATCAAGGCAGACCCAAGGGCGCTGGGC
Organism: Leisingera aquimarina DSM 24565; assembly: GCF_000473165.1. GTDB lineage: Bacteria > Pseudomonadota > Alphaproteobacteria > Rhodobacterales > Rhodobacteraceae > Leisingera > Leisingera aquimarina. Next base: position 832,801 of record NZ_KI421504.1, read on the forward strand.
GGCTACCGCTACTTCCATGACCATGATCCGCGGGTGCTGGACCTGATGCTGGAGGATCCGCGCTGTGCCAAGATCATCCTGACCCGAAACCCACTGGACAGTTATGTGTCCTGGAAGATTGCCAAGGCAACCGGGCAGTGGAAGCTGACCGATGTAAAGCGCCGCAAGGAAGCCAAAGTGCGGTTTGATGCAGCGGAATTCTCCGCCCATGTAGAAGCGTTGCAAGATTTCCAGGTCACGCTGTTGAACCGGCTGCAGTCGCTGGGTCAGACGGCGTTCTACGTAGCCTATGAGGATCTGCAAAGCGTTGAGGTGATGAACGGGCTGGCGCGCTGGCTGGGAGTGTCCCAGCGGCTTGAGGCGCTGGATGAAAGCCTCAAGCGGCAGAACCCGGCGCCAGTGCTGGCCAAGGTGGCAAACCCTGACGCAATGCAAGAGGCACTGTCGGGCATGGACCGCTTCAACCTGACCCGCACCCCGAATTTTGAGCCGCGCCGCGGCCCGGCGGTGCCTGGTTATGTGGCGGGGGTGGTGACGCCGCTGTTGTATTTACCGCTCAAGGGCGGGCCGGAAAGAGAAGTTGTGCAGTGGATGGCCGGGCTGGATCACGTGGCGCCGGAAGGGCTGATCCAGGGTATGAACCAGAAACAGCTGCGCCAATGGAAACGCGGCAATAAGGGGTTCCGCAGCTTTACCGTTCTGCGTCATCCTGCGGCGCGGGCCCATGCGGTGTTCTGTCATCGGATCCTGAATGCCGGCGAGGGCAGCTTTCGGGCCATTCGCAATACGCTGCGGCGGCAGTTCGGGCTGGTTTTGCCGGAGGAAGGGCCGGACGACGGTTATACCCGGGCGCAGCACCGGGACGCTTTTGCCGGTTTTCTGAATTTTGTCCGGGCCAATTTATCAGGGCAGACGTCGATCCGGGTGGATGCGGAATGGGTCAGCCAAAGCCAGGTGCTGGCCGGGTTTGCTGAACTCGGGCCGCCGGACCTGCTGATCCGCGAGACAGAAATGAGTGAAGATCTGCCCGCACTGGCCCGCAGGCAGGGCCGGATGGAGCCGGGAACGGTGCCGGCTGTTGCGCCGCAGGTGCCCTTTGCATTGGATGATATTTACGACGCGGATCTGGAGGCGCTTATCGCCTCCGTTTACCAGCGCGACTATCTGGCGTTTGGCTTTGGTCCCTGGCGTGCAGGCTGATCCGGCAGCATGATTGCAGGCGGAGTGTTACCGTGTCCGCCGAAGATTTGGCTGAGGCAAACCTCCGCGACGGCATTGGGCATGGCTCAACGGAAAGAGTTCCGCTGGATGGCGGTTGATGACAGGCAGGAGAGCTTGCGGGAAAGAAGCGGCGGAAAGGCAACTCCTGGCCGTAAGTGAGCGAGCAGAAAAAAAACGGGAAAATCAGATGCGGTCAGACACAGCCCGGAGATCAGGCCGCTTGGACGGACTGATCTTCTGTCAGGATGGTATAGAGCGTTGCCGGGTCGTGGTTGGCGCGCAGTTTGGTGCAGAAGCTTTGTTCGCGCAGGGTGCGTGACACCAGCGCCAGCGCTTTCAAATGCTCGACGCCGGCATCTTCCGGGGCAAACAGGGCAAAGGCAATATCCACTGGCTGGCGGTCCACCGCTCCGAAGTCCAGCGGTTTCTCCAGGATCAGGAAGATGCCGCGGACTTCGCTGACAGTGTCCAGCCTGGCATGCGGCAGGGCGACGCCATGGCCAACCCCGGTGGGGCCAAGGCTTTCGCGGTCCAGCAAAGCCTCGACCGTCGCCTGGGCGTTCAGCCCGTACGCAAGTTGAGCAATGTCTGCGATTTCCTGGAACAAGCGCTTCTTGCTTGATGCCGCACCGATTACCCGGACGGCCTCTGGCTTGAGGATGCTGGAAATCTGCATATGTCTGCTCCGTTCCGGCGCCCCCTCTGGGGCGCCGATGCCTTAGATGTGATTACGGATCGATCCAGCCGATGTTGCCGTCTTCGCGGCGGTAGACCACATTCAACCCGTCTTTGCCTTCTTTGCGGAAAACCAGAACCGGTGCCCCTGCCAGCTCCATCTGCATCACCGCCTCGCCGACCGACAGCGACGGTATGCGGGTTTCCATTTCGGCGACGATGATCGGCTGCAGCGAGTCCGGTTCGGAATCCGCTTCCTCAGAGGCGAGGATATACGAATTGGCGCCCAGATGTTCAACCGGTTCGCTGCGGTCCTTGTGGTGATCCTTCAGCCGGCGCTTGTAACGGCGCAGTTGCTTTTCCATCTTTTCGCAGCAGGCATCGAATGCTGCATAAATTTCGGTCTCGTGCGCCTTGGCCTGAGCGCTCAGCCCGGTCGACAGATGGACAGTGGCTTCACACACATATTCATGCGCCGAACGGGAAAAGACCACTGTCGCGTCGGTTGGCCGTTCTGCATATTTCTGAACGGCCGAACCCAGCTCGTTCTGCACATGGACTTGCAGAGCTTCGCCGATGTCGATCTGTTTGCCGCTGATTTTGTAACGCATGTGATCTCCTTTACGAATTATTGCGGCCGGGCCTGCCGCCAAGGCAATCCTTGGCGGTGTCACATCAGGTCCGGAACCGGGGGGCAGGCCAGGCACCCGGTTGCATCCATCCGGGCCTTGTCGCCAAGGCTGTTAAGCGGATTGCATCGGTCTGCGCGTATGCCATGGGTCAATTCGACGGCAAGACAGCGGGAGAGTCAATGGATAACCCCGAAAAAAGAAACATGCGTTTCAGGCATGTATTGAGGTTGTCTAATGCAGTCTGCCGGGGTCAGGAAATGCGGAAGTTGTCACCGAGGTAAACCCGGCGGACGTTTTCGTTTTCAACCACTTCCTCAGGGCTGCCGGACATCAGCACCTGGCCGTCATGCAGGATATAGGCCCGGTCCACGATCTCCAGGGTCTCGCGCACGTTGTGGTCGGTGATCAGCACCCCGATACCGCGTTTCTTGAGGTCGGCAACCAAGTGGCGGATATCGCCGACCGAGATCGGGTCAACGCCGGCAAAGGGTTCGTCAAGCAACAGGTATTTCGGATCTGCGGCAAGGCAGCGGGCAATCTCGACTCGGCGCCGTTCACCGCCTGACAGCGCCAGGGCGGGCGCGCGGCGCAGGTGTTCGATCGAGAAATCGGACAGCAGCTCTTCCAGCCGCTCACGGCGTTTGTGCTCGTGCTTTTGCGAGATATCCAGAACGGCAGAGATGTTGTCCTCGACCGACAACCCGCGGAAGATCGACATCTCCTGCGGCAGGTATCCGATGCCCAGCCGCGCGCGGCGGTACATCGGCAAGCCGGTGACGTTCTGGCCGTCGATGCTGACAGTGCCGGCTTCGGGAAAGACCAGGCCGGCAATGGCGTAGAAACTGGTGGTTTTGCCGGACCCGTTTGGCCCCAGAAGGGCCACCACCTCACCCCGGTTCAGCGACATCGACACGTCCCGGATCACTACCCGTTTGCGATAGGATTTGCGCAGTCTTTCAATACGCAGCCCGGAGGAGCCTTCGGTGACGGTCAGATCTGGCTTCGCCATCAGTTGCTGCCGCCGTCCGGGTTAAGGATTGTTTTCACCCGGCCGGCCATTTTGGCGGTGCCTGAGGTCAGGCTCACCTCGAGTCGGTTAGAGGCCAGGGTGCCGCTTTTCTGGTTCAGCAGAACATTGCCGGTCATAACGATGGTGCCCTGGTCGATGGTGTATTCAGCGCGTTGTGCCTCGGCGGCGTCCGGGCCGCTGACCAGCACCACATTGCCAGTGGCTTCCAGCCGTTCAATGCCGGCCTTGGCACCTGTTTCGCCAGCGGTTTTGTAGATTACCAAAACTTTGTCTGCAGACAGCCGCATAATGCCCTGAATAATGAGCACATTGCCGGTAAACTCCGCCGAGCCATTTGCTTGGTTAACTGCCAGATTGTCGGCGGTGACTTCAACCGGCTGGCTGGGGTCAGCCTTGACAGCGCCAAAAGCGACGGAGGCCGTCTGCGCCGCCGCGAGGCCGGGAAATACCGCGAGCGGCAGGCAAAAAATCAATGCGCGCAAATAGGACACAGGCTATCTTTCCGGTTTCTGGGGATCATATAGCAGCTTAACCCCGTTTTTGAACAGCATATGGATCGGTCCGCCCTCGGTTTTTACGCCGATCCGCATTTTACCTGCGGTCAACTCGCCGATTGGGCCTGTCGCACGGACTGATCCGGGACTGTCGGCTTCCAACCCGCTAAGCGCTGTGTTCAGCTCTTCGGTCTCGACAATCAGCCCGTCTGCGGAGGTGATAGTCACATTGCCTGTAAATCGTGCCATGTCCCGGCCTGGGTGGATCGCACCGCTTTCCGATTTAAGCGTGATCCTGCCGCCCTCAGCCAAGTCGAATTCAGCGGAAAGGTCGCTGGCAACAGCGGGTGTGCCGTCGCCGCCCGGACGGGCGAGCGCAGCAGTGACCATAATTTCATCGCCCTGGGCGGTGGTGCCGGAAAAGAATGGGGCAGTGACTTGCTGGCCCTTCATCCGGTCTTCGATTTCCTTTTGAGCAAAGGGGATCACCGCGTCGGTGTTCACGCCGCGGGAGATCAGGAACATGGTGGACATCAGAACCAGTGCGGCCAGCGGCAGCAGCACCTTAAGATAGGCAACGGCTCTGGAGTAGCTGTCCATGTTTTTGCTCCCCCGGCCTTGCGTCAGCCCAGGCCTGCGCGCAGGCAATCGTGGATGTGCAACAGGCCCTCAGCCTTGCCGCCATTGTCCGGATCAACCACGAACAAGCAGGTGATCTTGCGCTGGTTCATCACGGCGACGGCCTCCTGGGCCATGGCTCCAGGGGCGATTGAAGCAGGGTTTGCGGTCATGACCTCGGCGGAAGACTTGTCCAGCAGGCCGTCCATGTGGCGGCGCAAATCGCCGTCTGTTATGATGCCGGCCAAGGATCCGTCTGCGGCAGCCACACCTGCCACTCCAAATCCCTTCTGGCTGATTTCGATCAGCGCATCTGACATCGGCGTGTCCTCAGTGACAAGCGGCAGGGCGTCGCCAGCGTGCATCAGGTCGCGCACCTTGCTGAGCTGCGCCCCCAGTTTTCCGCCTGGGTGGAAGTCGCGGAAGTTTTCCGGGCGGAAATCCCGGTGTTTCATCAGTGCAATAGCCAACGCATCGCCCATTGCCAGTGTCAGGGTGGTTGAAATTGAGGGCACCATGCCAAATCCGCAGGCCTCGCCCAGCGAGGGGATTTGCAGGTGCACATCCGCTTGCTTCATCAGGGTGCTGTCCATCTTACTCGACAGGCCAATGAGGGGAATGCCGAAGCGGCGGGTGAAAACCAGCAGATTGGCCAGCTCCGGCGCCTCGCCTGAGTTGGAGATCGCCAGCACCACATCGCCTTCGGAGAGCATTCCCAGATCCCCATGGCTGGCCTCTGCCGGGTGCACGAAATAGGCTGGCGTACCGGTGGAGGCCAGGGTGGCAGCGATCTTGTGGCCGATATGACCGGACTTACCGATGCCGCTGACGATGATGCGGCCCTTGGCCTGCAGTATCAGCTGCACCGCTTCGGCAAAGCGTTCGTCCAGGCCTTCGGCCAGGGTGTCCAGCGCCCTGGCTTCATCGGTGATCACCTGCCGTGCGGTGACGAGGAGTTTTTCTGTGTCAGTCATGAGTGGGCAAAGATGTCGATTTCGGGCCAGCCGGCCAGGTCCAGCTTGGCACGCATGGGGAGGAAGTCAAAGCAGGCTTGCGCCATTTCGGTGCGGCTCTCGCGGGCCAGGCGCTTGTCCAGCGCCTTACGCAGCTTGTGCAGGTGGAGCACGTCGGAGGCGGCATACTCAAGCTGTGCTTCGGTCAGTTCCTCTGCGCCCCAGTCGCTCATCTGCTGCTGTTTGGATATGTCGACGGCCAAAAGTTCCTGGGTCAGGTTCTTCAACCCGTGCCGGTCTGTATAAGTGCGGACCAGGCGGCTGGCGATCTTGGTGCAATAAACCGGTGCGGCGAGGGCGCCAAAGGCGTGGTGCATCGCAGCAATATCGAAACGGCCGAAATGGAACAGCTTCAGCACATTCGGATCTTCCAGCATCCGGCACAGGTTGGGGGCCGCGGTCTGGCCCTTTTCGACCTGCACGATGTGGGCATTGCCGTCACCACCCGACATCTGAATCACGCAGAGCCGGTCACGGTGCGGATTCAGCCCCATGGTCTCGCAGTCAATTGCGACAACGGGACCGAGATCCAGCCCGTCGGGCAGGTCGTTCTTGTACAGGTGGTTGGCCACTGGAATTCCCTTTTGCTGATCAACGCGCCCACAGGTGCTGGAGTGGAGATAGGCGCTTTGGCGGCCAAACTCAACTGCAGCAGGGCAAGCTGGTTTACGCGGGAAGAAGCAAATTTTCACACACGGCACAGGGAAACAACTGAATGCACATGTCTGGTGAAATGGTGCTCAGGAGAAGCACCACTGATCACGAGGAGTGATTTCCGTGGTCGAGCGTGTTTACCCACATTCACTGCGGAAAACGCCGCTTCCGGACCGGAAGGCGGCAGGTCGTGGAAAAGCCCCTGTGGGGCAGAATGATTGCAACCGAGAACACTTGCATTGACGGTGTAGAGCGCCGTGGTCGGGTATATTACATGCGGTTCCGAGTGCCAGTGAAGTTCGCTGAAGTTGAGACACGGCGAGAAATCAATCAGACTCTGGGAACCCAGGACTACGACGAGGCTATGGCGCGCTTCGCGCTAAAGAAGAGAGCCTTCAAAAGGACTGGGAAGCCCGGTTGTCGCGCGGAGGCATACTGGAGGGGCATCCGGTGTGTTCGAGCGTGGCAGCAAGAAAGGCCCGGAGATCGACGAAGAGCAGGGTAAAGAACTGCACGCCAAGATCGGGGAGCTGGCAGTTGCCAACGATTTTTTGCCACGAAAGCGCAAGCCGCGGATCGGCAAGTGAGGCGCAAAATGGTCGAACCTGCCAATCCTGAGCTGTCTACCGGCAAGCAATGCAGGCTGCTGTCGATCCCGCGGCCGTCGTTCTATTACACGCCCAAGGGCGAAACGGCTCTGAACCTGATGCTGATGCGGCAAATCGATGAGCAGTTCCTGGAAACACCGTTCTTCGGTGTTCGCCAAATGACCTGGCACCTGCGGAGCGAAGGCCATCTGGTGAACGAGAAACGCATCCGCCGTTTGATGCGGCTCATGGGCCTGATGCCGGTCTATCAGAAGCCCAACATCAGCAAGGCGGCAAAGGGACACAAGACATACCCCTATCTGTTGCGCGGTCTGCGCGGCCGGCATCACCTACCTGCCCCTCTCGGCGGATTGCTTCGCAATCGCCTGCCGGGCAATGGATGCGCAAGGGGTTCCTGTATTTGGTGGCGGTCATTGACTGGCACACGCGCAAGGTGCTGGCCTGGCGCATCTCGAATACGCTGGAAGCCGGCTTCTGCGTCGAGGCGCTGAACGAGGCAATCCACCGCTTCGGCCCGCCCGGCATCATGAACACCGATCAGGGCTCGCAATTCACCTCCTTCGCCTGGACAGACCGGCTGCACCGGGCTGGCGTGCGCATCTCGATGGACGGTAAAGGCCGGTTCCTTGATAACATCTTCGTGGAACGGCTATGGCGGCCGCTGAAATACGAATGCGTCTACCTGCAGGCTTGGGAAACCGGATCTGAGGCAAGGGCGGGCGTCGGAAAGTGGGTGGAATGACACCTGCACAGAAACTAAGATTGGCCGCGTAAAATTCTACGACCAAGCCCTCGCAAAAATGGGGGGATTACCTTGGCTTTCCCCGCCCCTTGGGTTCAGAAAGTACTGATCAACCAAAAGGGCTTGGGCGGCCTGAATACCGAAGCTCGCGACGTCACAGGCCGCGCGCTCAGCATTAGAGCTCTTCTGCCAGGCCTTCTCGTCTTCGAGCTTGGTGAAGCCCTCCTGCGAAATGACCATCTTCTTGCGCAGGGGGGGCGCGGGACACGGACTCGGCGATAACCGGATGACTGATAATCGAAGACCTTGCTCTTTTTGCGGTCGTCGCTCGAACCGTATTCCGAGTAGAGGCAGACGATATCGCGGGTGTCCTGCTCACTGACGCGGCGGCGTTTGTTTCCCTCTGATTTGCGCAGCGGCTCGAACATCTCGGTGGCATTGATTAGCTGGACCTTGCCTTGGCGATGTTCGGGCTTCTTGTTTGAGAGAATCCAGGTGTAAGTGCCGATGCCGGTGCGGAAGAATATCTCTTGGGGCAGAGCGATGATGGCTTCGACCACGTCGCTTTCGAGCAGGTGGCGTCGGATCTCGGATTAGGGCTCCTTGAAGCTTCGGCAGGAAGCCACTCTGCCATGCTGTCAGACTGTTTGCGGATAGGAGAATGTACCACGGGCTTTAAGTGGGCTGAATGAGGACAACACATAGCTGGTTCTGCATTCCTCAAGCGGCGTTCTTTCGCGCCAGCTGGCGGATGCGTTCATACTCTGTTTCTGTGCTTTCGTGCGCTGCAGTCTGCTGTTTAAGGTGGAGAACTATAGGCACGTAACCCTCCCCATCTGAACGCTCCGAAACGACTTGGATCATGAAGTCAAAGGCCTGCTTCAGGCCTGAGATAGACGGTTTCATATTGCCTCCGGTTTTGATTTTGCCGGAAGGAAGTCGGTGCATGTCGTGATAGCCGGAAACCAGCCCGCGCATGGACTTTGGCGCCATGAGTTAATTGAGCAGGAGTATGTATGGAGGAGGTCAGTGTCTGCCATGTGGACGAAGAGCCTGGTTTCGCACTCTGCGGGGCAGTTTGTGTGGCAACTTCTAGCGCCGCAAACAAAAAACCCTCGAGAACCGAAGTTTTCGAGGGTTTTTGGGCTTGACAATGGTGCCCAGGAGAGGACTCGAACCTCCACGTCCATACGGACACTAGCACCTGAAGCTAGCGCGTCTACCAATTCCGCCACCTGGGCAGGTGTCGTGGGACCGGCGTATAAGCGGAGTCGCAGGCAGCGTCAAATGAAAATGGACCAGCCTGCCTGGCAAAACCCGCGCATCATTGATCGCGGCCGCGTGGTACAGAAGCTAAGACGGGTAGCTGTGAAATTTCGGACTAGTGCACAAGTCGGAGCGGCTTGTGAGCATGACGATCAGTGATGGCAAGAAATATAGACAATACAAAGCCTGGCCCTCACTGTTGAAGGGGCTTGTCACCAGTCGGTCAAATTAGGTGTGTGACGTCGGTATCGGTTATATTACAATGCGGCACGTGTATCCTTCCCACGTCGCGAACATAGATTGCTAGTTCCTATACCAAGGCGCTGGGGAAGTGTTGCACATGTACTTTGCGAAGGAGTTCCCGTGTACCTGGGTGGGCATTGTTGCCTTATGCCAATTTGCAGTGCGGGCAGCGGAGGATTTTTGGTGCCGGTGATAGGACTCGAACCTACGACCCCATCATTACGAATGACGTGCTCTACCAGCTGAGCTACACCGGCGCTGTTTTCTGCCTGCCACTGAAAACAGTGCTACCCGTTTAAACACTGCTTGAATGCCGTGCAAGTGGGGATCCTGCGGGTTTTTCTGGTTTCCCTCGGGCAGCGCAGGTGGTGCTGGGCAGCTCGCCAAACCGGTCGCGGTAGAGCTGGGAAAACCGGCCTAAGTGAGAAAAGCCGCAGTCATATGCAATGCTGCTGACCGGCGTTTCAGGGGGCCGGGACAACAGCAGATAGTGAGCCAGATCCAACCGCAAATCGCGCAGATACGCCACCGGCGTTAAACCATAGGCCTGACGGAACCCGGTTTGCAGGGTGCGGATGCTGCATCCTGCCTCGGCAGCTATTTCTAAGACGGTTAAGGGATCTTCTGCATGCGCGTGAAGGAAGTCCCGCGCACGTCGGACTTGTTGGCTGCTGCCGGCCGCTGCTCGCGGCGACAGAAGATGGCGGATGTTGCTTTGCTGATGGGTCAGGAATCCCAGGATCAGCTGCTCTTCGATCAATCTTTGCTGTAGAGGGCTCCAGGTACCGAACCCTGCCTGCGCGTCGGTGGCGTGGACACAGGCGGCAAATTGACATGCCCAACGGTGCAAAGGCCCTGCCGAAACGGGAACTGCAATGTTGAAAATCACGGCTTCGGCCAAAGCAAGCCCGGCAGCGCGTTCCGCGGTTTCATGCAACGCTTTCCGGTCGATCTGCAAAAGCAGCATCCGGCAATCTGCATGCCAGGTCATCCGTGTGGCCCGTGTCGGATTCAGCACAGTGGCCATGCGGCAGTCCGAAACCTCGGTTTCTGCGCCGTTATTCACCTGCGCCTGGCCGTCGATGGGTATCTGCACCAGATAGAAATCCTGCAGCTCGCCGGGGTCAATCTGCACGGTGGATCCATAGCTGAGGTAATTTAGAGAGAGGCTCTGTCCGCAGACATGGTTGTGGCGGGTGCCAAAGCTTCGGGCCTGCCCTGCCGGTTCCAGCCGGTGATCGCAGAATTTTTGCGCGACAAGCGAGCGCGCTTCATCAATATCGCTGCTGTGGAATTGCCGCCACGCGCGCAAGGGCTCGCGCCTGGTTGATACCTGTTGTGTGGTCATTAGTTCAGCCTAACACGGTTGCCCGATCAGGCAACTGTGGCAGCCTGCGCTATTTTTGCGCATTTTGGATAATCCTTTTGCGGGGCCGCCCCTAGGCTGGAAGGCAGAGACAAAAGGGAGAAAAGCATGGCTTTGGATCAGGGAATAACCAAGGCGGCCGACGGGCTGGAGGGCCTGTCCTGGAACGTAGTTGGTCACACCTATACGCCCAAGCTGCATAGCGAGAACGCATTCATCTGGCACGCGCTGATTCCGGATGGCACATTTGTGCCGCCGCATATCCATCCCGCGCAGGACGAGTGGATCACTCTGCTGGAGGGCGCGCTGGAGGTGGAATTTGACGGTATTGTCCATCGGGCCGGGCCAGGAGATACCGTGCGGATGCCGATGGGCGTAGCGCATGGCATCTTCAATCGCTCAGGCGCTTCGTCCTCTTGCGTGTTTGGCGTCGCGCCTTCCGGTAAGCTGTATGAATTGTTTTGCGTGCTGGACGGTGTGACCGATCCGGAAGAACTGGTGCGGCTTTCGGCGCTGCATGAGGTCGACTTTCTGCCGCCCCCGGCGGAGTGAAGGAGCGGGACATGGTAAAACGCAAAACGGTTGCCGTGATCGGCGGCGGAGTAAGCGGACTGGCGGCTGCCAAGGCCTTTGCAGAAAAGGGGCATCAGGTTCTGGGGTTTGAGCGCAGCCATGACCTGGGCGGAGTGTGGGAGCCGTCGCGCTCTTATCCGGGGGTCCAGACGCAGTCACCCAAGGAACTTTACTGCTATACCGACCACCCGATGCCGCAAGAGTATCCGGAGTGGCCCAAGGGACCGCAGGTGCATGCCTATCTGCATTCCTATGCCAGCAAGCATGATTTGCACCACCTGTTTCAACTGAGCACAAACGTGCTGGAAATGGACCGGCGGCCGGACGGGCAGCCGGGCTGGCGGCTGGTGACAGAATTGGGTGGTGAAACCAATGTGCGGGATGTGGATTTTGCCGTGGTCTGCACCGGCCAGTTTTCGGAGAGGAACATCCTGACCCATCCCGGGCAGGACGCTTTCACAGAGCAGGGCGGGGAAGTGATGCATTCCTCGGAGTATCTCGACCCAGGCCATGCACGCGGCAAGAGGGTGGTCGTGCTGGGCGGTTCAAAGTCTGCCACCGATGTGGCTGTGAATGCTGTGCAGAATGGTGCGCGGCAAGTGCATCTTGTTTATCGGCAGAATGTCTGGCGGGTTCCGTATTTCGTCGGCGGCATCAACTTTAAGAAGCTGCTTTATATGCGTGCGCAGGAGGTGCAGTTTAACGGTTGGGGCCGCAGCTGGCTGCACAAGGCAATCTATAGTCTGGCGAAACCGTTGATTTGGATCAATTTTCGTGGGTTGGAGACGCTTTTGAAGCTTCAGCTGGGGTTGAAGAAATGGGACATGGTGCCCGAAATGCCGATCGAAAAGGATGTATCCTGTTCGGTTCCGATTGTGACGCCAGGTCTGTTTGAAAGTTTCCAAAGCGGCTCGATTATTCCGAGGCGCACAACGATTTCGCGGTATGAGGGCGATGAGGCGGTGCTGGAAAACGGCGAAAGAATCGGCGCTGACCTGGTGATCTCGGCGGTGGGCTGGAAGCTCGGCATCCCCTATCTGGCCCAGCGGCATTTGGACAAGCTGATCGAGGCTGATGGCCAGTACCGGACCTACCGGCTGTCGGTGAACCCGGACTTGCCGGAGATGGGATTTGTTGGTTTCAACTCCAGCTTCTGCACGATCCTATCGGCGGAGATGGTGGCGAACTGGCTGGTCCGCTATGCCGACGGCAAGCTGGCACGCCAGCCCACGCGGTCGGAAATGGAGAGTAATATCCGGATGATGCTTGATTGGCGCCGCAAGGAGCGGCCTGCCGCGCAGATCTATGGCGGCCTGTGCTCGGCGCCGTTCCATTTTAAGCATTTTGACGAACTGCTGATGGATATGGGGGCGACTCAGTGGAAGCGGTTCAACCTGGTGGTTGAGCAATTTGCACCGCCGGATGCCAGTGCTTATGGCCGGTTCCTGGCGACGGCTCCGCAATACACGGCGGCCTGAAACCTGCCGTTGTGCCTGCCGGAAACGGCGGGTGCCTTCTTGCCGGAGCAGATGGATACCTGCTGTTGCCAAGTGCAGAGTTCACATATTCGGGGGATATGGTGCCCAGGAGAGGACTCGAACCTCCACGTCCATACGGACACTAGCACCTGAAGCTAGCGCGTCTACCAATTCCGCCACCTGGGCAGGTGTCGTGGAACCGGCGTATAAGCCGGTTCGAGAGGGGCGTCAAACGGAAAATACACGCAGGCGCCGAATTCCCGAAAAAATCGGGGATTTATTTTTTTCGATTTAAATCAGAGTGTTGAAGAAGCGTCTCTGACGTCGCTGCGGGCGTCAAAATGATTTCTGGTTTGATCCTGCGCAAAGTGGCGCGGCTGGAAAAGGGGCATAGCAAAGTCATGAAACAGATTGACCACCTCCAAGCCCTTGGGCTGTTCGACAGCCGGGTGCCCCGCTACACATCTTACCCAACCGCGCCGGTGTTTACTGCAGCCGTCGGCGCCGCGGATCAGGCCCGCGAATTGCAGGCGCTGGATCCGGATGTGCCGGTTTCCGTCTATCTGCACATCCCTTTCTGCGAGCGTCTGTGCTGGTTTTGCGCCTGCCGCACACAAGGCACTCAGACGCTGAGCCCGGTGGAAAGCTATATTGGAACGCTGGAGCAAGAGCTGAAGCAAGTGGCGCCTTTGCTTCCCAAGGGACTGCGGATGGGGCGGATGCACTGGGGGGGCGGTACGCCGACCATTTTGCCGCCGGCGTTTATTCATCGGCTGGCGCAGGCTGTAAAGGCGGTGTTCCCGCAGACTGATGACTGGGAGTTCTCGGTGGAGATCGACCCGACCATGGTGGACCGGGACAAGATCGCGGCACTGGCGGCGGAGGGCATGAACCGCGCCAGCATCGGCATTCAGGATTTTGACCCGCTGGTCCAGCAGGCGATCGGACGCGAACAGCCGTTCGAAGTGACCAAGGCGTGTGTTGAGGATTTGCGCGCGGCGGGGATCACCTCGTTGAACGCCGATCTGGTTTACGGGCTGCCGCATCAGACACCGGAACGGATGGCGGATACGGTGGAGAAGGTGCTGAGTTTGAAGCCGGACCGGTTGGCGCTGTTTGGCTATGCGCATGTGCCTTGGGTGGCGAAGCGGCAGAAACTGATCAAGGAAGAGACGCTGCCGGACGATCAGGCGCGCTATCATCTGGCCGGGCTGTCGGCCGAAAAATTCGCCGAGGCGGGCTTTGCCGCCATTGGCATTGACCATTTCGCCAAGCCCGGCGACGGGCTTGAGGTGGCAGCCCGCACCGGGCATCTGCGCCGCAACTTCCAAGGCTACACCGATGACACCTGCCCGACGCTGATCGGATTCGGTGCATCGTCGATTTCCCGATTTACCGGCGGCTATATCCAGAACGCAGCGGCCACGCCTGCGTATGTGCAGAGGGTCGAGGCAGGGCATTTGACCGGCGCCCGCGGGCATGTGATGAGCGATGAAGACTTGCTGCGCGGCCGCGCCATTGAGATGCTGATGTGCGAATTCCGGCTGAACCGGGTAGAGCTTAGGCAGCGTTTCGGAAGCCTTGCAGCGATGCTGGATGCGGATCTGGCAAGGATCGCGGCGCGGTTCGGAGATCTGGTGCAATTGGATGATGCGGCACTGAAGATCCTGCCCGAAGGCCGGCCGCTGACCCGGATTATCGCAAGCTGCTTTGATGCGCATGTGCCTGAAGGGGTGCGCTACAGCCGGGCGTCTTGATCCCGAAGCCGGGTGCTCTAGCCTGTCCCGGGGAATCCTAAGGATACCCTTCACTGCTTGGCATCGCGCAGCGCAACCGCTTGCATCACTGGCCTGCACCACGCCAGCAATCGAAGTGGCTGTTCAAGACAGGATTTCCCTTGAACTGTGGCTCAGCAGAATTGGCAGCGCAGCTGCCATGCCCAAGGCCGCCAAGGTGCTCCGGTGCAGCTGGGCACAGGAGTATTTCGCTTTCGTTTGTGTCAGCCTTCTTTCACCAACCGGAACCCTAGGTAGTCCGGCGGCAGTCCGACCGCGCAGCCGCCTACACTGGCGTCGCGGATGAAGTCGATCACCACGGCCCGGTGTCGGCCGCCGGTAATGCGTGCGCTGCAATAGGGCGCACCGAACGTGAGGCTGCCGTCCTCGCGCAATTCGCCGTTTTGCATGCAGCCGGCTGTCCATTCCCAGATGTTTCCGCCAAGGCCGCTGAGGCCATTGCTGTTGGTGCCGGGTTCGCTTTTGGGGTCCTGTGCCGGTCCTGGCTGGCCACGCAGTGTCACCCCGCGGGCGTATTGGCGCAGCCAGCGCTGGGCCGGGTCGGTGCTATCCGTTTCAACCGAAGCATCGCCAAAGATTTCAGCCGCAGCCAGCTGCCATTCTGCCTCATCCGGCAACCGCCACGGCTGGCCGGTCTTCTTTGAATACCATTGCGCGTAGGCGGTGGCGTCATGCCAGCTGACGTGTGTTTGCGGCAGGCTGCCATCTGCCGGGTTTGCATCTGCCCGCTTGCAGCCGCCATCCGCCACACAGGCGGCATATTCGGCATGCGAGACCTGATGTTTCATGATCTCGAACGCTGCCACTTGCCGCATCTGTTCTGGCGGAACCACGCTTTTGCCGCCCTGGTGGAAATTGCCGATCGGCCGATAGCGGATCGTGGCCGCGGCAATGGCGGCGGTTTCGGTCTGCAGCACCGATTCCGGAGTAGCAAGCCACAGCCCGGGAATACCGATCGCGGCAGCCAGGGCAGCAGTGATGAGTTCGGCTTTCATGGGTCTGCTCCCTTGAAAACAAATATGGGCGGCCGCGTGATGCAGCCGCCCGATCCAGTTTCCCATCCGGCCGAAGGTCAGGAGCCGGAGTATTCGGTCGGGGCGACCACCTGTTCCATCAGGTCGTTGTTCCATTCGCCTTCGACCACTACGTGGGCGGTCGCACCGAGGTTCACCGCCTCGATCAGGTTGTGGTTCACGTAGGCATAAACCCCCGGCTGCAGGAATTCATACAGCGCCGCCCCGGCAGAGCCGCCGCGTATGAACCAGGTTTCCAGATCGCGGTCCGGCACGTTGTTGAACTTGCCGGCTTCCCAGACCAGGTCGCCATGGCCGCCGATCAGGTGCGGACGGCTGTCACGGTTGGCCTGGCTGTGAACAAACAGGACTTTCTCGCCCTGTTTGGCCTTCAGCGCGGTTTCGCCGGTCAGCGCGCCAACTGCGCCGTTGAACACCACATGGCTGGGAATAAGCCCATTCATGACTTCCAAGGTGTCGGGGTAGCTTTCGCCGACATCTTCGTACCGGATGTAGTCGCCATTCCCGTCCTTCGGGATGTAAAACTCATTTTCACCGATATAGTAGACGCGGTCATATCTGACCGGATCGCCGTTGTGGTCCGAAAGCCCTTCGCGCGGCAGAACCATGATCGCGCCGGCCATGCCAGCCACAACGTGCCATGGGATCATCGGGCCGCCCGGTGCGCAATGGTAGACAAAGGTGCCGGGCCGGGTCGCCTTGAAGCGCAGCACAGTTTTCTCGCCCGGGTTCACCAGGGTCAGCGCGCCGCCGCCCAGGGCACCGGTGGCCGCGTGGAAGTCAATGTTGTGCTGCAGCATGTTTTCCGGAGGGTTGATCAGGGTCAGCTCGACATAATCGCCCTCATGCACAACCATCATCGGACCCGGGATGGAGCCGTCAAAGGTCATCCCCTGAAGATAGGCGCCCTGGTCGACTTCGATCTCCTTCTCGGCAATGGTCATTTCGAATTCGACGATGCGCGGCGCACCCGGTGCAACCTGTTCGTGCTCATGCACGAAGGGCGGCGCAACCAGTTGGCGCTTGATGCGCTGGAGACTGGACAGGTCCACCGGTGCGGCAGCCTCGTGGACGGTGGTGCTTTCGGCCTTGGCGGCCTTGGCCAGTACGGGCAGCGCTGCTACGCCTGCAGCCCCCATCAGTGCGGCTCTGCGGGTCAGCATAGTGTTCTCCTTTTCGTGTCCCATTTACCGTGTTGAGGAGATCTTAGCCCTCAGCCTGTTGCCGGTGGTTGCTCTCGATCAACCTTCGATAAGATTTCTCGATGTCAAGATAAGTTGTTTTTAAGATGCAGAATTTACAGCAGGGAGGCTGGTGCGGCCTGCCTGGACCAGACGGTGGCTGAGAAGGAGAACTGCCGGCAAATTTAATTGTTAAGCCCGGTTTAACGCGCCGCCTGTTATCCCGGGGATGGGTGAAAATAGTGGTGGTGGATATGAGCGCACAAAGCAATGTGGCGCCCATTATCATCAAGAAGAAAAAATCAGGTGGTGGCGATGGTCATCACGGCGGCGCGTGGAAAGTGGCTTATGCCGACTTCGTGACCGCGATGATGGCCTTCTTTATGCTGATGTGGCTGCTGAACGCGACGACAGAAAAACAACGCAAGGGTCTGGCGGATTACTTCTCGCCGTCAATTCCGCTAAGCCGGGTTTCCGGCGGTGGCAATGGTGCGTTTCAAGGTGACAGTATGTTCACCGAGGAAATTCAGCCGCAATCAGGCACCGGGGCAACGGACATCAATCCTATGGACGCGCAGCAAGCGCAGGGAGAAACCGGAGTCGAGACCAACGAAAAGCGCGAGGAAGAAGACTCCAAGTTCCGCGCTATCGAAGAACAGTTGTCTGGACGCGGCGGCGAGAGCATGGTGACGGTTGCGATGGCCCGCCACATTGTGACCCGGGTCACTGACGAAGGGCTGATCATTGAACTTTTTGCCACAGAAGACATACCGCTGTTCAAAGAGGGTGCGGCTGAGCCAACGCCGTTGTTCCGGGATCTGGTCAGGATGATTGCGCGGGTGTCAGAGAATGTCACCAGCAATGTAGCCATTGGTGGCCACATCCGATCCCATCCGGTTGTACTGGCAAAGAATCCGGTTTGGGAGCTGTCCCATGACAGAGCCGACAAAACACGCACGCTGCTCGAATCGGGTGGGCTGGCAACAGGCCGGATTCACCGGGTGACCGGCCATGCCGACCGCAAGCTGGCGGTCGGAAACCCGATGGCAGCCCGCAATGACCGGATCGAAATCATCCTTTTGCGCGAATAAGTCACTGAAAACATTACGGCAGGCGGCTAGCAGATAATTCATATTTTATCTGTTAGCCGCCCGTTAATCGCTCCTGCGCTAGCTGTTGCATCCAGAATGATTAGATGCAGCAGAAAGGCGCGCTATGACCATTTCTTCGTCGCTGAACGCGGGTGTTTCAGGATTGAGCGCCAACGCCAGCCGGTTGGCTTCCATTTCCGATAACATCGCCAACTCTTCGACCCGCGGGTACAAGAGAGTTCAAACAGATTTCCATTCCATGGTCTTGTCGAATTCAGGCGGCACCTATTCGGCTGGTGGTGTGCGTACGACAAATGTTCGCCTGATCGATGAGCGTGGGCCCCTGGTGTCAACCAACAATGCCACAGATATTGCAGTGCGCGGTCGTGGAATGCTGCCTGTCGCTTCAATTACCGAAGTGGAGGCGGGCGCAAACCCGTCTATGATGCTAACCACCACAGGATCTTTCCGCACAGATTCCAACGGGTATCTTTCAACCGAATCCGGTCTGGTGCTGATGGGCTGGCCTGCACTTGCAGATGGCAGCGTCCCGGATGCGGCACGTGATACAGACGATGCCCTGGAACCTATCCATGTCGATCTGAATCGCCTGTCGGCAGAACCCACCACGGAAATCAGCCTGACAGCCAACCTGCCTGCTGATGAAACCGATGTCGGGGCATCAGGCGACCCGCTTGAGCAAGTAGTCCTGTATTACGACAATATGGGCAACGCTGAAGAGCTGACAATCACCTACACGCCGAATGTTGCAACACCGCCGGCGACGTCCGGTACCAATGAATGGACGATGGAAATTGTCGATTCCGCGACAGGCGCGGCCAATATCGGTGAATACACGCTGACCTTCGATGACAGCAGCACCACGGGCGGTTCTCTGGCGAGCGTGGCAACCGTTACAGGCGGTGCGTATGACGCGACCGCTGGTTCGGTGACTATTAACGTCGCAGGCGGACCGGTTGAGATTAACATTGGCGCCATCGGCGGCAACACCGGTATGAGCCAGCTTGGCGATGAATTTGTTCCAGGCACCACTACAAAAGACGGCAATGCAGTAGGTTCCTTTGTCTCGGTTGAGATCAACGAGAGCGGTGAAGTCATTGCAGAATATGACTCCGGCGATACCAAGGTTATTTATAAAGTTCCTTTGGCAGATGTTTCCAACGTCAACGGAATGCGGGCACTGGATTCACAAACTTACATGCCGACCGATGAATCCGGGGACTTTTACCTTTGGGATGCCGGCGACGGGCCGACGGGTGAGATTTTGGGTTATGCCCAGGAAGAATCCGCTGTGGATGTGGCGACCGAACTGACGGATATGATCCAGACACAGCGTGCGTATTCGTCCAACGCCAAAGTAATCCAGACTGTTGACGAAATGTTGCAGGAAACCACCAACATCAAGCGCTAAAGCGCTTGATGCCCCCTGACATTGGCTTCACGAAAGCAGGCTGAACATGTCTATTTATTCCGCCCTTAACAGCGCGATGAGTGGTTTAACCGCGGCCAGCCGGTCCTCGCAAGTGGTTTCGGAAAACCTAGCCAACGCTCTGACACCTGGCTACTCACGCCGGGTATTGGATCTGAACAGTCCCGGCGCTGGCGTTCCCGGCGTCCGGGTCGGGCATGTTCAGCGCATCAACGACCCGGTTCTGATCACTAACCGCAGAGTTGCCGAGGCAGACTACGGCGCGTCCAGGATTCAGTCTGATTTCTACGGCCGGATGTCCGAACTGGTTGGCACAGTTGACGACGAGATGTCACTGGCTTCGCACCTATCGGATTTCGAGTCTTCATTGATTGAGGCGGTCTCACGCCCGGATTCACAGCCCAGGCTGAATGATTTGGCTGTGAAGGCGAATTCGCTGGCCGACTCGATTTCCCGCACGGCTGAAGGGTTGCGGGATCTTAGGATCAATGCGGACAATGCGATCGGTTCTCAGGTTGAAACCGTGAACCAGGCGCTTAAGGAAATCGAAAAACTGAATGCCCGCATAATGGTCGTCGAAGCCGGTGGCATGGATGCAGTAGCGATGCATGACCAGCGGGATCAACTGATTGATCAGGTCAATGAAATCATTCCAGTCAATGTTGTCCGGCGCGATAATGGCCAAGTGACGCTCTACTCAACCGGCGGGGTTATGCTGTTGGATGGCAAGGCGTCCGAGCTGAGCTTTACTCCGTCGCGGGATATCCTTCCGCACATGACACTGGGCAATGCATTGATTTCCGGCCTTGAGGTCAACGGCAAGGTGATTGACACCAGCCCGGACGGACCGCTTCGGGGTGGCAAACTTACAGCCCAGTTCGAAATCCGGGATGTAACTGCTGTGGAAGCGCAAGAGGATCTTGACACAATGGCCGCCGATCTGATCGAGCGGTTTCAGGATCCTGCTCTGGATGCCACGATTGGCGTCACCGACGCCGGAATCTTCACGGATGATGGCGGATTCTATGACCCGGCAAACGTCGTTGGCATCTCTAACCGCATTGAATTGAATGATCTGGTGGCCTTGGACGGGACCGGGGAAACATGGCGGTTCCGCGACGGTCTTTATGCAGCAGGTCAAGGTGATCCAGGTGATTCCAGCTTGCTGCAGGCTTACTCCGACACGCTGAACGCCACCCGGACTGTATCTTCGGTCGGGCTAGGCACAGCGAACATGACAGCCTCGACGCTGAGTGCAAACCTTCTGTCGCGGTTTGCACAGGACAATGAAACAGCGTCGCGCGCATCTACCTTTGCGGCGGCCAGCTTCAACGAATTGAGCCAAGCGGAACTGGGGCTCGGCGTCGATACGGATGCTGAATTACAGAACCTGTTGCTGGTGGAAAAGTACTACCAGGCCAATGCTCGGGTGATCACCGTTGTCGACGAACTTATGGATACACTATTGAGGATCTGACGCATGATTTTGAATTCCTATGGTGATATGGCGCAGCACCTCTTTCTCCGCAGCCGCAATGCGGAATTGCAGCAGAATATAACCACGCTCTCCGAAGAGTTTGCGACCGGTAAGTCGTCTAACCTGACCGAACGTCTGGGTGGTGACTTTACCTATCTGGCGGATCTCGAAAACACCTTGAACCGGCTCGACAGTTATATGGTCGCCAATGGCGAAGTGCAGCTGTTTGCCACCACGACGCAGGGCAGCCTTGATAAGGTGCAAAGCCAGGTGCAAGCGATGCGGAATGACATCCTGACATTGTCACCCGCAATTGACGTGGACAACGCTGAGCAGTTCGGAAGCCAAGCCAAGCAAAGAATGTCCAGTGCAATCAATCTTTTGAACGCATCTGCCGGTGGACGTACAATCTTTGCCGGGACCGCGACCGATACTAAACCGCTCAACGATACCGGTACCCTAATGAGTGCTATCCTCACTGAGGTCTCCGGGCTGACGACAAGCAATGACGTCATTCAGGCCGTGAAGGATTGGTTTGATGATCCAGCTGGATTCGACACTGTCATGTACAGCGGTTCCACCACTTCGCTGCAGCCTGTCACTGTTGGCGAGGGTGAACAGGTAACACTGGGCATCCGCGCTGATGATGACAATCTCAAACATGCGCTGCAGAGTTACGTCATTACAGCATTAGCAGATGAACCCAGTCTCGGTTTGACGGATGATGTGAAAGTCGACCTTGTCCGCCAAGCCAGCAGCGAGCTTACAGACAGCGTGGACAAGCTGATTCAGTTGCAAGCGGATGTTGGCTTTATCGAAGGCCAGCTTGAAGCGGTGAATACCCGCAATGAGGCTTCGAAAACCAGCTTGAGCATTGTTAAAAACAATCTGGTCTCAGCTGATCCCTATGAAACCTATACACGGCTGGAAGAAGCACAAACACAGCTTGAAGGTCTTTATACAATCACTTCGCGCAGCTCACAGCTCTCACTGTTGAATTATCTCTGATGCTGGTATTTCTTCGCCTCCTTATCGCTTGCCTGATCCTTATGCCTGCAATGGCGCAGGCAAATACCATCCGTCTCAAAGATCTGGTTGAATTTGATGGCGTCCGCGGCAACGATCTGGTCGGTTACGGCCTGGTCGTTGGCTTGGATGGCACCGGTGACGGGCTGCGAAATTCGCCGTTTACCGAAGAAATCATGTCCAACATCCTGGAGCGGCTAGGTGTCAATGTGACCGGTGAGCAGTTCCGGCCAAAAAACGTTGCTGCGGTCTTTGTAACCGCCACGCTGCCGCCTTTTGCCCGGGTAGGAAGCACCATTGATGTAACGGTGTCAGCCATCGGTGACTCCAAGAGCCTCTTGGGTGGCACCCTGATCATGACACCGCTCAATGCAGCGGACGGGCAGATTTATGCTGTCTCCCAAGGTACAATTCTGGCGGGTGGAGCGGTTGCTGAAGGCAACGCGGCCACGGTAACCCAAGGGGTGCCAACGGCCGGTGTGATCCCTTCGGGCGCCCGGGTCGAACGTGAGATCGGCTTTGATCTGTCCTCTCTTAGCTCCATGCGCCTGGCCTTGCGGGAGCCGGATTTCACCACAGCCGGCCGGATTGAACGGGCGATCAACGATGAGTTTGGCCGCAACGTTGCCCTGATGCGGGATTCCGGAACGGTCGAGATTGATATCAAGCGCACAAACACCCGTTCGACGGCTCACGCCGTGGGCCGGATCGAGAACATACTGGTTGAACCTCAGCGCAAGGCGCGGGTAGTTGTGGATCAGCGTTCCGGAACGATTGTGATGGGCAGCGATGTGCGGATTTCCCGCGTTGCGGTGGCTCAAGGGAACCTTACTTTGCGGATCGAAGAGACGCCGCTGGTGGTGCAGCCTAATCCCTTCGCAAATGGTGAAACGGTTGTCGTTCCGCGCACCGGTGCAGCTATTGAGGAAGAAGAGGGCGTCCAACTTGCCGAAGTGCCGGAGACAACTTCGCTGTCCGAAGTCGTGGCAGGTTTGAATGCCTTGGGGGTGTCGCCGCGGGACATGATCGATATTCTCAAAAGCCTGAAAGCGGCCGGTGCATTGCATGCAGAGTTTGTTGTCCGTTAGATCAGCATGAGCAGACGCGGAGAAGAGCCCTGGCCCAGCTTGCAGCGGCCAGGGCTTTTTTGTATCGCGATATGCGGGCTGGACACGCAGTTCTGGACAAGGACCCATGCTGTTGCACGGTTTCGTTTGGGTGGAGAAGGGGGCTCATCCGCGCAAGTTTCGTGGGTATTGCAACATGAAAGTTGCAAGCACTAAAACTAATACTGGCCTTGCCCTCTTGGCGTCGCCGAAAACACTTGGCTTTCACCGAAACCGAGGTTGGTTGTGACGGTGATGGAGTTGCGCACATAGTACTTGCTGATCAGGTGGAACAGCAGCTGCCCGCCGATCCGGGCGATGGGCAGGTATTAATGCTAATCCAGGATCAGGAAGTCTGGGCGGAAGATCAGGTCCGCGATTTGCACCTGGCGTTCTCCGCGTGCTCCAGCATCCAGTCTGCGACCAGATCAACGACGTCAAGGACCGGTCCGCACCGGTCGTTCCGGATGCAGGTGCCTGCGCCGCAAATCAGAAGTAACCGCCCGGCAAAGGCGCTTTGGCGCGGTTCCGGTGCTCCCTGCGACGCTGCGATAGCAGCGTACCACCATGGCACCAGTTCGTTCATGGGTGTGATCTTTTGATCCGCAATCTGAGCCAGAACCCAGGTGAGCCATGCCTGCGCATCATCGTTGTTTATCTTCGCGGTTTTGCGCAGCGGTTTGAGACACCGCCCGGTCGTCAGGCGCAGGTGGGCTTTGCCGAGTTCAAGGTGGAGTTCAAAGACGAGCCTGGTATGACCCGGAAAGTCTGGCTTTGCAGGCTCGTTCTTGGTCACTCGCGCCGGCTCTGGGGCCGGTTTGCGTCCAGCCAGAACTTGCAGACGGTTCTGCGGTGCCACATCGCTGCCTTTGGGGAAATGGGTGGGGCACCGGAGGAGGTCCTCTATGACCGAATGAAGACCGCCGTGATTGGCGAGGATAGCGCTGGCGTCGTCACGTATAACAGCTCGCTCGTTGCCCTTTTGAACCATTACGGCGCAGCGCCACGGGCCTGCAAACCATACCGAGCGCAAACCAAAGGCAAGGTTGAGCGTCCGTTCCGATACATCAGGCAGGACTTCTTCTTGGCTCGGACGTTCCGCAATATCGACGATCTCAACGCCCAGTTCGACGCATGGCGGTGCGAGATCGCCAATCCCCGGGTGCACGCAACCACGAGTCGGGTCGTTGACGAAGCTTTTGCAGAGGAGAAACCTGCGCTCAAATCGCTGCCCGCCATTCCCTACAGCGCTGTTCTGACGGTTGAACGGCGGGTCAGCCATGAAGGCATGGTCTCAGTCGATGGCAATTACTACTCGGTGCCGGACACCACTCGCAGGCGCACGGTCGAAGTGCAGAACCACGTCGACGAGATCCGCGTCTTCGAAGATGGCATCTGCATTGCTCGCCACCCGGTGCTGGAAGGGCGCAATCGGCGCCGGGTTGACCCCGCGCATCGCAAATCTCCGCCGCCACGCACCATAGCGCAAAGGTCGAAGGGCGTACCGCAGCGCTCACTCGCGTTCTATGATGCGGTCGGTCAGCGGCTGGCCGCAGGAGGCGTGCAATGACCGCAACACTCGACCGGATCCGGGGCGCACTTGTCGGCCTGAAGATGCCACGCGCACTCGAAGCGCTGGACCACACGATGCAGAAGCTGGAACAAGGCGAGATCTCAGGGATCGAGGCACTGGATGCACTTCTCAGCGAGGAATACGCCACCCGAGAAACCCGCCGGATTGATGTCGCACTGAAGACCGCCAAGCTGATGCCGATCAAAACACTGGAAGTTTTTGACTTCACCTTCCAGCCCTCGCTTGATCGGGAACGGATTACCGCGCTGGCGCAGCTGGACTTCATTCGCCACGCCGGGACCGTCCACTTCCTGGACCCGCCTGGTACCGGCAAGTCCCATCTGGCGACGGCACTGGGCGTAGCGGCTGTGAAGGCTGGAAAGCAGGTCCATCGTGCAACATTGGCCGAGCTAATCGAGGCCCTGGTCAAGGCTGAGCGTGAGGGGCGTCTGGACGACAAGATCCGCTTCTATGCAAGGCCATTGCTCTTGATCCTGGATGAAATCGGGTACCTGCCCATTGCCCAGGGCGGTGCAAATCTGTTCTTCTAACTGGTGAATGCCCGTTGCGAAAAGGGGGCTATGATCCTGGCATCCAACCGAGGCTTTGCCGGATGGGGTGATGCCTTCGGCGACCCCGTCGTGGCCACAGCGCTATTGGATCGGCTGTTGCATCACGCCGCCGTCATCCAGATCGAAGGCGCCAGCTACCGCCTGCGCGGCCACATCGATCTGATACCTGAACACACCCGCACAAACGCACCCATCACACCGCCGCCGCCAAACGGCGCGGCCGTCCACCAAAAAACGGAGCTGCAAGTCACTGAACCGGCTGACAACCAAAACCGCAATACTGGGGAACTGTAGCCTGCCTGTTTTGGGAAAATGTGAGATGCCATTGATAAGTGCCCCGGCACAGACGGCTTCTACGACCGCCAGCCGATCAGCCAGGATGGCCCCAAGGATGTCTGCCATTTGTATGTCAGCATAGGGCCGACGTTCCAGTTTGCACTGACCGCGTCTGACCGCGGTAGGCAGTTCCCAATTCTTGAACGGCGCTCCGTTGCGCAATGTCCCAGGATCTCGGGCTGAAACAGGAAAACAGTGTCGCGGGTCGCAGAGTGATTTGCCGGGTCCGAAGGCGCGCGCGGCTGCCGACAATACGCCCTTACTGCCAGCAGTCCAATCGGTCGGCAGAGGCCCTGATCACACCGGGCTGACATACGGAACAAGGCTGGTGCGCTATTCCGGACCGTTCTGCCTTGCAGCTCCAGATGCGGTTGCGCCAGGAAATAGGCCAGTCAGCGGGCTTTCAGCCGGGCCTTCAGCTCGCCATAAGAATTGAATTCTAACCGAGACACGAAGAACCGGCGCCGGATCACGCCGAGCTGGTTCTCGGTCCGACCTTTCTCCGAACCGGAAGCGGGAGTGCAGGTCCGTCCGATTGGGCGTCATGCACAATCTATCGCGTCTCGCGCGGAAACTTGAAACTCGCGGTAGATCTGCTTGAAGGACTTAACCTAACGGAAATACGCCCGCTGATCTTCGCAGTTTTTTGTACCGCCAACTTCACCAATCCGCTCTCTCAATGTATGCTTCCGGCGGAGGCCGTCTGACGAGATCACGGTGCTGGTGATAAGTCCGACCTTATGGCCGACCATAAGTTCAGACCCGAGATTGAAGTCCTTTCCGCCGCTGACGCTCCGCGCCGGCGGCACTGGAGCGATGCGGATAAAATCCGGATCGTGGAGGAAAGCTTTGCGGGGCATAGCAAGGTGGCAGCGACAGCCCGGCGGCATGGTGTATCGCGCTCTCTTTTGACGATATGGCGGCGGCAATACCGGGACGGGGAACCTGGCGACGAGACCTCACCGGCATTTATCCCGTTGACGCTTTCGCCTGGGTCGCCCGCGCCAGCACCAGTCGCACAGTCTGGAGCCGGCGATGTCCAACTCGAGATCGTGCTGAGGAACGGGCGCCGGCTCCTTGTCCCCTCCACAGTGGACCCCGAGATGCTGGCCCGGCTTCTTCCGGTGCTGGAGGGGCGATGATCGCCTTCCCGGCGGGGGTATGCGTTTGGATCGCAGGCGGAGTGACCCACATGCGGCGCGGCATGAACACCCTGGCTCTGACAGTTCAGCAGGGTCTTGGGCGCGACCCGCATGCGGGTGAGATCTTCTGCTTCCGGGGGCGCAAGGGCGACCTGGTCAAACTGCTTTGGCATGATGGCGTCGGCATGTCGCTCTACACCAAACGGCTGGAAGCGGGGAAGTTCATCTGGCCGGTCAGCGGGACCGGCGAAGCGGTGCAGATCTCCGCTGCCCAGCTCGGATACCTGCTGGGGGGGGATCGGCTGGCGTAATCCGCGCTGGACACAACGCCCTGCAAAGGCGGGATAAACTGGTCTCATCAGCCCTGTTTCCATAGGTTTTGCGGTGCGCACGTGGTAGGTCTCGGCCATGCCAGAGGCCGCTACCGGGATTGCCGGATTGCGCGCCGCACTTGCGGCATCGGAAGCACGTGCCGAAGCTGCCCAGACTGAACTTGCGCAGGTCCGGGCGGCGGTCTCGACCTCCGAGGCGATGATCAAGCATCTCCGGCTCGAGATCGCCAAACTCCGGCGCGAACAATATGGCCACAGCTCGGAACGGCGTGCCCGCTTGATCGACCAGATGGAGATGCAGCTCGAGGAGCTCGAAACTGCGGCCGCCGAGGATGAGACCGCGGCAATGAGGCTGACGAAGGCCGCGGCCGTGGCCGGCTTCGAACGCCGCCGCCCGGCACGCAAGCCCTTTCCGAACCATCTGCCGCGTGAACGTGTGGTGGTCGAGGCCCCCACCGCCTGTTCCTGCTGCGGCTCAGATCGCATCGTGAAGATGGGGGAGGACATTGCCGAGACGCTGGAGGTGATCCCGCGGCAATGGAAAGTGATCCAGACGGTCCGTGAGAAGTTCACCTGCCGGGCTTGCGAGAAGATCAGCCAGCCCCCGGCGCCCTTCCATCCCACGCCCCGCGGCTGGGCCGGGCCGAACCTGCTGGCGTTCGCCATGCGTTCGCGACCCATGGCGAACGCCCCTTTGGCGGCGGCGCTCCACCTGCCGCTCTGTTCCACTTCTCCCGTGACCGCGGAATGGTCAACCCGAACCGGCACCTCGCCGGGTGGCAGGGCATCCTGCAAGCCCCTCTCGGCAGCATGGCAGTGCCATGCGCCTGCCGGGCAGCGGATGCCTATGGCGGCTACAACGACCTCTACCGCGCCGGACGCGATCCGGCGCCAGTCAGCAGCGCATTCGCCGGTGGGCTCGAACCAGTGGCGCCTTCACCGGCTCATTGCTGGAGCCATGCCCGGCGCAAATTCTTTGAGCTCGCCGACATCAAAGGAATAATCCGCAGGGGCAAGCCTGCCCATGACATCTCGCCCGTGGCGCTGGAGGCGGTGGCCCGGATCGACGCGGTCTTCGACATCGAGCGCGGCATCAATGGCCTGCCCACCGAAGAACGGCACGCCATCCGGC
This sequence comes from Leisingera aquimarina DSM 24565, assembly GCF_000473165.1. Classification (GTDB taxonomy): domain Bacteria; phylum Pseudomonadota; class Alphaproteobacteria; order Rhodobacterales; family Rhodobacteraceae; genus Leisingera; species Leisingera aquimarina. The sequence continues at coordinate 860,662 of NZ_KI421504.1, forward strand.
AACGGCTGTCCCGCCCTCTGGTCGAGGCATTGCACGACTGGATGCGCACGGAGCGCGACAGGATGTCGAAGCATAACCCAGTTGCCAAGGCGATCAGCTACATGTTCACCAAGGACCGATGGGCGGCCTTCAGCCGCTTCCTTGACGATGGCCGTATTTGCCTGACGAACAATGCGGCCGAACGGGCCCTGCGGGGCGTTTCTCCCGGCCGGAAGCCCTGGCTCTTCGCCGGGTCCGAGCGCGGCGGCGGCCGCGCCGCGTTCATGTATTCCCTGATCGTCACTGCCAAGATGAACGATGCCGATCCCCAAGCCTGGCTGGCCGATGTCCTCGCCCGGCTGCCCGGCACGACGGCATCCCGTGTGCCGGATCTATTGCCCTGGAACTGGCCCCCGGCCGAGAAAAGGATAGCTGCATGACCCTGATCGCCCGCCTGCGGATCATCCTGAACGACGTTGATCCTCTGCCTATGCGCCATATCGAGGTGCCGCTGAAGATCAGGCTCGACTGGCTGCATGAGGTTATGCAGGCAGCTATGGGCTGGACCGATACCCATCTCTATGAGTTCCGTGCCGGCGATGCTGGTTGGGGCATACCAGATCCGGATGGGTTCTATGATGGCCCGTTGCCCGCAAAGAAAACGACGCTGGAGAAGGTGCTCGAGGGGACCGGCGTCAGGACGGTCCAATATATTTATGACTTCGGCGACGACTGGGACCACAGCATCCGGGTCGAGGGGGTCAACGATGCCACCCCCGGCGTGCTCTACCCACGGCTTCTCAAGGCCACCGGCGCCTGTCCGCCCGAGGACGTCGGCGGCGCTTGGGGCTACGAAGAGTTCCTCGAAGCCCTCGCTGATCCCGGCCACGAGCAACACGAGGACATGATCCGCTGGTCGGGTGGCTCGTTTGATCCCGACGATCCCAAGGCCGACAGGATCGTCGAGCGGCTTAACCAGCTTGCAAAGAAATGGACTCCGCGGCCCCGCAAACCCAAAACCCCCAAGGGCACTACCTGAGAACTGCCCACGTCAGCGGTCTACGTCGGATCGTTACCTCTCAATCCCCCGAAGGAGCCTCTGAGTAGAAATTTCAGGGAGGTGCTTTGGGACGCCTTTGATTCCAAAAACAGAGTCAATTATGAATGCTTGTGGACAGTTACTGTGATCTGGAATCTGGAGAAAGCCCGGGCACTACATAGATGCCGGGGCTTACGCCAGGTCATTGGAAGGGGTCAGGGGTAGTAGCTGCGTACCAGAGCGGTGGCGATCAAGCTCCAGCCATCTGCAACTACAAAAAATGCCAGTTTGAAGGGCAGGGACACGATGGCGGGCGGCACCATCATCATCCCCATGGACATCAGGACCGCGGCCACAACCAGGTCGATAACCAGGAAAGGCAAGAAGACGAGAAATCCGATTTGAAAGGCGCGTGAAATTTCCGACAGCAGGAAGCTTGGAACCAGCGCCGATAGAGGCGCTTCGGGCACGGGGTCCATGCCCTGGGTTTCCGGCCTGAGGTCTGCAATTGCATAAAATGTGTCCGGATCCAGCCGGTTGGCCATGAAGGCACGGAAGGGTTCCAAGCTGCGGGTGATGGCTTCGCCTGGTTCCAGTCGTTCTTCCAGAAGCGGATTGATGCCAGTGGTCCAGGCTTCGGTAAAAACTGGTTCCATCACAAAATAGGTCAGGAACAGCGCCAGGCTGATGATCAGCATGTTGGGCGGTGCCTGCTGCAGCCCGATGCCTTGGCGCAGAATCGATAGCACGGTCACCAGGAATGGAAAACAGGTGATCATGATCAGCAGGCCAGGTGCCAGGCTGAGCACGGTAATCAGCAGTATTAGCTGGATTGAACGGGCAGAGATCGACTCGCCGTCTGCCAGCGAAAGGCTCAGTTCTTGAGCCAGGGCGGTTTGCGGCATGGCCAGCAGGATTGCTGCAGCCAGGGCCGCCCGCACAATAGTCTTGTGTGTCATCCCAAACCGCTTTGAAGATCCGCAATTTCTGTCAGGCGCACGGCCAGCTGGCCAGCCTGATCTCCCTCCAGCTCTTCGAGCTGGCCCCGGGCGACCAGCCGGTCGCCGACGTAAAGATCCACGGGGTCTTCGACCCGCTTATCCAATGTGAGAATCGCATTTTCGCCAAGGCTGACCAGATCACGGATCAGCGGCCGGGCTTTGCCGACCGAGACAACCACTTCGACGGGAACCGAAACAAAGGGATTGTTTGCATCAGCGGATTTCATGTTCAGGTCGGCAGCGTCATCCATACTGGCTGTCCTCTTTCGCGTGATAGGTGAAGGCCTCAATCGAGTCCTGGATCGATTCTAGAAGGGCGTCGCAATTGATTTCGCATTCCGTGCTGCCAATGCCCAGATAGGCCTGGCCGGGAGACAGCACACTGTCTTCTTGCACGGTGACTGGAACGGAGAAATTGTCCGGCAGCAAGCTGCGCACCGGTGCCGCCTCCCCTGGAGCGACCACAATCTGCATTGGCTGATCGGTCTGGCCTTTGGCCATATCAGCAAGCTGATCGACAATATGATGCCCAAAAGAGGCAGCCATCGCGTCCGGCAGCACTGCACTGGTCAGCACCTTGAACATCGGGTCCAGTGAATCGAGCAACTGGCTTTGTGCTTCGTGATAGGTGAAGCTGAGATCTTCCAAAGAATTGGCCAGCTCTGCCGATATCCGGCTGCTTTCCTGATCTTTGGCTGTCACGGCATCATCCCAGCCGGCGCTGTAGCCGTTCTCAAAGGAGACCAGCCGCTGTTCTTCAATAAGCTCCTCGGAAACTGCGGGCAGGGCAGGCTCTGCCGAGGTGTTCATTCCGAAGTCTTCGAGCAAATGTGCAATCGTCATCAGGCTTGCTCCTTGTTTTCTTCCAGCCAGCCGCGCAGGATCTGCACGGTTTCTTCCTGACGCTCGCCAATCAAGTTGCGCAAACGGTCGACCGGGTCATCCATGCCACCGCCCAGTGCCGGAAAACCGGCCGCTCCCATCATGTCACCGCCAGTTCCCATGGCAGGCAGGTCGCCCAATGGTTCGAACTGTCCGGTTTCGTTGTTTTCAATTTCACCCTCAAGTGCGAGTCCCGCACCAAGATCCGGGGCCGTCATGAACCCGTCGCCGCCAACACCTGGCAGCCCGGGCAGCCCGCCACCATCCGGACCGGACAGCGCTGCTACGGGAGCCGCCTGATTCGACAAAATGGGACGCACAACGAACAGGCCTAGGATCAGGCTGACCAGGGCCAGAGCCGCGAGCTGGATCAGCGACATGGCATCAAAGTAGAGGTTGTCCATGAACCCTGCGGTGGCCACGGAGCCCTGCGGTTCCACTGTCGGCAAGTCCATGGACTTGAGCGTAATCACATCCCCGCGGTCCGCGTCAAAACCGACAGCGGCGGAAATCAGCTCCCGCAATGCGGCCAATTCGTCCTCCGGCCGGGGCTGGAATACAGTTTCACCTGCGTCATTTGTCACTGCAGAGCCATTGACCAGCACTGCAACAGTCAGGCGCTTGATGGCCCCGGGACCGCGGAGGATCTCTTTCTCGGTTTCCGAGATTTCATAATTGATTCGCTCCCGGGTGGCGCTGGTATTGGCTTTTGATCCCTGGCCTGAGGCCGCGTCGCCGTCGGGAATGTTGGAGGCAACCGTGACCTCTCCGGATTGGTTGGTAGAGGAGTCGGCCCGTTCCTCGACGTCAGTGCTGACGGCGACACGGCTTTTCGGGTCCACCCGCTTTTCCCGGATTGATTCGGTGTCGGTGACGGTCGCGACACTCACTTCGACCACGGCATTTCCCTGGCCGACGCGTGCCTCAACCAAGCGCATGACACGTTCGCGAAGCGTCTGGGACCGGTCATCGGTTCCGGCACCGGCGGCTGCAGTGGCATCCGAAGACCCGATCAACGCGCCGTTGGCATCAATCACTGCGACGTTTTCAACGGCAAGGCCGGTGACGGCAGACGAAATGAGGAAGCGAATCGCGTTGGCTTGTGCAGGTGTTACTGGGGATCCCATCGGCACGACTGAAACCGACGCGGTGGGTTCTACGGTGCGCTGAAAGGGGTTCGAGCCGGCATTTGCGATATGCACCCGTGCCTGGCTTACATGCGGGCTGCCAACAATAGTGCGGGCCAGCTCGCCTTCCTTTGCCCGCCAATAAGCGGCGTCGAACATCTGCGAGGTGGTGCCAAAGCCACTGAGCGAATCGAGCAGCTCGTACCCTTTGCCGCCATTGGCGGGCAGGCCTTCGCTGGCCAATGTCATCCGAAGTTCGTCACGCTGCGTTGACGGCACGTAGATTGAGCTGCCACGCACTTCATATTGGGCACCGCGCTGTTCCAGCGCCCGCACCACATCTCCGGCCGAGCCGCTTTCCAGCCCGGCATAGAGCAGTGTCATTGTTGGCTTGCTTGCCACATGGGACATCGCGATCACGCTGAGAATCATGATTACCGTGGCACCCACGGCTATCAGACGCTTTCGCATGTCCATTTCAGCCCAGACATTCTTGATCTGCTGCACATTAACCTCCGTCGCACCGGCGTTCTCTCCGGCGTGCAACCTTTTTGACGGATCGGCCTTAACATTCGGTTAGTTCCTCGCAGGTTATGAAGATGCTGCACGACGTTTTAGGGATAGCCATGACAGACGCTGCATTAGATACGGAAGCAGAAGCCCCGGCCAAGAAAAGCAAACTGCCCCTGATTATCGGGGTGGTGCTGGCATTGGCAGGCGGCGGCGGCGGATTCTTTGCCGTTCAGTCAGGCCTTCTTCCCTTTGGTCAGAAAGCGGCGCCGGAACCGGCGCCTGCGGCCGAAGTGGCGCCAGAAGGCGTGGACAGTGGTGAGACGGCGGAGGATATCGCCAATCTTGCCTTTATCGAAATGGACCCGATTGTGATTACCCTGCGTAAAGCCAGCGGTATCAAGCATTTACGGTTCCGCGCGCAACTAGAGGTCGACTTGGCCCACCAGGCCGAAGTCGAAAAAATCCTGCCGCGGGTTATCGATGTCCTGAACAGCTACCTGAGAGCACTGGAGCTAGAGGATCTGACTGATCCAATGGCGCTGCCGAAACTGAGGGCGCAGATGCTGCGGCGGATCAATATTGCAACCGGCCAGGGCCGGGTGCGTGATCTGCTGATTATGGATTTCGTACTGAACTAGGAGGACAGGATGGAAATTATTGCTGATATCCTGCTTGCGGCCGGTGCGCTGGGTGCCGGATTTTACTGTCTGGTGCTGTCGCGCAGGCTGAAGCGGTTCAATGATTTGGAAAAAGGCGTGGGTGGTGCAGTTGCCGTCCTGTCTGCCCAGGTCGATGATCTGAACAAATCACTGCAATCGGCGCAACAGATCTCTGATGGCTCCAGCAAGGCGCTGCAGCAACTGACGGGCCGGGCTGAAACCGTGGCGCAGCGGCTGGAGCTGATGATGGCGTCCATGCATGACATCCCCGAGGCCGGAACTGAGGCTCCGGCAGCCAAATCTTCGGCCGAGGACGACGCGATGGCTGCCGCATACGAGGCCGATTCGCAGCCGTCTGCCGAAGAGCAGGATGACGCAAAGCCTTCCGGCTTGATGTTCGTCCGGCATAACCGCAGCCAGAATCGGGTGGCGTAATGGCAAAGGCAGCAAAGAAAACCAGGCGGTTCCGGCGCAGTGGCACATTGATGATGCTGGCGGTGCTGCTGATGGGCTCTGCTGCTGTGCGGCTGGCTCTTGAAGCGGGGCCTGCAATTGCCCGTGAAGTGGCCAGTCTGCAGGAACCCGGTGGCGAAGCGCAACCTCATAAGGGGGAGCCGCAGCGCGACTCGATGCCCACTTCTGCAGAGCTGCAAACGATGCTGGCAGCCTTCAAGGAACGGGAACAGGCCCTGGCCGCCCGTGAAGCGGAAATTCAGGACCGGATGAAGGCCCTGGAAATTGCCGATCAGGCAATCGACAAGAAACTGGCTTCGCTGGAACAGGCAGAAGAGAATTTACGGGCAACCCTCGCCTTGGCGGATGGTGCGACCGAAGCGGATGTGACACGTCTGACGTCGGTCTATGAACAGATGAAACCCAAAGAAGCCGCGGCGTTGTTTGAGGAAATGGACCCTGCCTTTGCGGCCGGTTTCCTCGCCCGGATGCAGCCCGAGGCTGCGGCGGGAATCATGGCAGGGCTGAGCCCGGAAGCCGCCTATACTATCAGCGTTGTTTTGGCTGGACGTAACGGAGCAGTGCCGAAGGAGTAATTCGGCCGCCGCCGTTTAGTCTTTCCTTAGGAAGACTCGCCTAAGCTAATAAAAACCAATGGAATTCGGAGTGGACCCATGATCGGGATTGTAGGCATAGTGGTGATCTTTGTCATGGTGTTCGGCGGCTATCTCCTGGCCGGCGGCAAGATGGCGATCATTATTAAGGCCATGCCCTTTGAGCTGATGATGATCGGCGGTGCCGGAGCCGGTGCTTTTCTGATCGGCAATGACATGGGCGGCATCAAGCATACGTTGAAGGACGTCGGTAAGGTCTTCAAGGGCCCGAAGTGGAAGCCGGACGATTACCGCGACCTGCTGTGCCTTCTGTTTGCCCTGATCCGGATCGCGCGGGCGAATCCGGTTGAAGTGGAGCAACACATCGAAGACCCCGAAAACTCCTCTGTTTTCAATAAGTACCCCAAGATTCTGGCTGACAAGGAAACGGTGAACCTGATTTGCGACACCATGCGGTCGGCCTCGATGAACTATGACGATCCGCATCAGGTGGAAGAAGTGCTGGAAAAGCGCATGGAGGCCAACCTGCATCATGCAATGCACTCCAGCCACGCTTTGCAAACCCTGGCAGACGGGTTGCCGGCACTGGGAATTGTTGCGGCGGTGCTTGGCATCATCAAAACCATGGGGTCCATCGACCAGCCCCCGGAAGTTCTGGGCAAGCTGATTGGCGGCGCTCTGGTTGGTACCTTTCTTGGCGTGTTCCTGGCTTATGGCCTCGTGGGTCCCTTTGCGACCAAGGTAAAAGCGGTAACCGAGGAAGACGCGCATTTTTATCAGCTTATCCGTGAGGTTTTGGTGGCCAATCTGCACAACCATGCAGCAGCAATCTGCATCGAAGTCGGGCGCCAGAACACACCTTCGCATTTCCGTCCCGGCTTCGCTGAACTTGAAGAAGCCCTCAAATCGGTGAAACAGGACGCAGCATGATTTGGCGAGCACTTGCCACTGCAGCCGTGCTTCTGACGGCAGGAGCTGTCCAGGCGCAGACAATTGTGACCCGGTCAGGAGAGCACAACGGCTTCACCCGCCTGGTGATGCGCCTGCCGGATGGCGCGGATTGGTCGCTGGCTCAAAGCGGCACGACGGCGACAGTGAACATTGACGCGCCACAGGCAGTTTTCGATACGTCACGTGTCTTCAACCTGATCCCTCGCACCCGCCTGCAATCACTCGTGCAGAACGGGCCAGGTCAGCCGCTTCGATTGCAGCTAGGCTGTGACTGCACGGTCACGTCTTATGTTCAGAAGAATGGCTACTTGGTGCTTGATATACGTGATGGCGGCAAACCGGAAACACAGAGGCAGTATTCTGCTACCAGCAGTATTCTGCCACTCACTCCTCAGGCCACACAGAGCGGTTACAGGTTCAGTTTCTCTCAATCGGCCGCAGCTGACGCGCGGATGGCGCTGGAATTGGCTGCGGCGGTCGCGGGTCGTGCGGATCCGGCGCAAACAGTCCGGCCGCAGGACACTGAAGAAGCGCCTGAACCGGGCGCAGCCAAACAGCAAGAAGAAGCTGTGGAAGTTGCTTTGCCGTTGGATGGCAACAGCTTTCCGGTTCAGGCAGAAACCGCTGAAGCCAATGCGGATTCCGGGCTCCCTGAGACCAGAGTGCTGCTCAGCATGGAAGAAACTGAGCGTGCGGCAGCGGTCAAAGATTCCGAGCAACGGTTGCTGCAACAGATCGGACGGGCTGCAAATCAAGGACTTTTGAGTGTGGCGGCAAATGGGCTTGCTGGTGCGGATAGCGCTGTTGTATTGGATCCTCTGGGCCGTACAGACAGGCCGTTGAACCCTTTGGACCACATTTCTGTGACCTCTGCAATCGATCGTGAAACCGGGCTAATGGCTGCCCTGACTGATGGCAGCGGAGAAGCGGAGCATTGTTTGCAAGACCGTGATGTTGCCATCCATTCCTGGGGCAATGAAAGCTCGTTTGCGGATCAGATGGCACCGGTGCGCAGCGCATTGGTCCGGGAATTTGATGATGTGAATCCAGCAAGTGTTTTTACGCTCGCACGGATGTATCTCTACTTCGGCTTTGGCGCCGAAGCCCGCTCCATTTTGACTATTCTCCCTCCAGAAAATCAGGATGCGCCGGATATAGCCTTTCTCGAGGCAATGGCGATGCTGATGGATGGAGCGGTTCTGCCGGTTAATCACCCGTTATCAGGACAGCAAGGCTGCGAAGGCGACAGTGCCCTGTGGGGCGCTTTGGCGGATGGTCTGGTCAAGAAGAGCGCCAACACCGACGCTATTCAGCAAGCGTTTTCCAAAATGCCGACTCACCTGCGGGTGCACCTGGGGCCTCGGATCAGCAAGATGTTTGCCGAAGCCGGAGATAACCATATCGCCGAGGCAGTGCTGAGAGCAGTTGACCGGACCGGGGTTGAGGACGTTCCGGAAATCAACCTTGCTGAGGCGGCGATTGCCGAATTGGCAGGCGATACCGAAAAGGTGGCCGAAGAGCTGACCAGCGAGGTTGCAGAACGGAACGGAAATGCACCGGCCGCACTGATCGATCTGGTTGCTCTCAGCGTCAAGGAGCGCAAGGCGCTGTCTCCTGACGTGCCGGATTTGATTGCCTCCTATGAACTTGAAAACCGCGATACAAAGCTCGGAGCAGAGTTGCGTCAGGCGCAGGTGGCCTCTCTAGCCCTGATGGGGCAGTTTCAGGATGCATTTCAAGAACTGAACAGCCTGTCTGAACAAGACGGCCCGAATGCACGGTCGGCGGCGCTGGAGCCGTTGATGCTGCTGTTGGCGGAACGTGCGGATGACGTGACATTTTTGCAGTACTCACTGGTTTTCTCCAGCCAGGCAAGCGCGACGGAAGCCGCATCGGTAGCACCGGCCGTCGCCCGCAGGCTGCTGGATCTTGGGTTTGCCGAACAAGCACAGGGCCTGCTAACCAAGCTTGCGCTGGAGCCGGAAAACGAAGCCCGCCGCCTGATGATGGCCGAGGCCGCGTTGGAGTTGGACAAACCGCATCGGGCCCTTGTTGAGTTGATGGGGCTGGAAGGTTCCGAAGCCAACCGGATGCGTGCGGCAGCCTTGTGGCGCAATGGTGAATATGACCGGGCCGGAGAGTACCTTCTTGCGGAAGATGAGGCCGACGCAGCAGCCCGCGGGTTCTGGCATTCCGAAAACTTGGGAGCCATCGAAGCGATGGAGACTGGAGATGACGCGCAATTCGGTGCCGTTGCCTCTGTCACCACGCAAATTGGCGAAACCGCGCAAGATCCAGAGGGCCTGTCTCCGCTGGCTCACGCACGGGCCTTGGTTGAAAGCAGTGCAGGCACACGTGGCGGCATTGCTGATCTCTTGAACAAAGTTGGCACAGACTTGGAAAGCCCTTAGTATTTTCAGTGATCTGACAGAATGTTCACACAAACAAAGGCCGCCCGGATCAAGGGCGGCCTTTGTTTGCGCTGATAACACTTTGTCAACGGGCTGCCGATAACGTGATGATCGGGTGAATCCTGATTTGGAACGGGCAGAATGCCGGAAAACTATATTTTACTTTGCCTGAAAGGGCTGATTCTGCGCGCAATAGGCGCAGAGTTCAGGACGCGCTCAGTACCGAGTGCCGTTCTGAATCCTCTCTTGATAAAGATTGACAGGCTCCGACTGCCGGCAACCGGTATCGCAAAGCCTGATCGTCGGCACCGGTTGGCTGGAAGACGGCTATTTGCGCGGCAACCGCAGGTGCTGACAAAGCCTCGGAAAACGGACATGCGCTTCAGATTGGGCCCTTGGGCACCTATCCAGGCATTCCATCAGTTTGAATCTAGAAATTTGCGGGGCCTGAACTGTGCCTAAGCTTACCACTGAACAACTATTCAGTCCGACCGTCCTGCTGGCGCTGGCGTTGATGGCGATCATTGTAATGATGATCCTGCCGATGCCTGCCTGGGTTCTGGATGTTGGCCTGGCGGCCTCCTTTGGGCTTGCCATCCTGATCTTCACCATCACTCTGTTCATCGAACGGCCGCTGGATTTTTCCTCTTTTCCGACGATCCTTCTGGCCTCGCTGATGCTTCGGCTGTCACTGAATATATCCTCCACCAAACTGATCATCGGCCAGGGGCATTCCGGCACCGACGCGGCCGGCAATGTGATCGAAGGTTTCGCCCAGTTCGTGATGGGGGGCAGCGTATTCCTGGGTCTTGTGGTGTTCGGAGTGCTGTTGATCGTTAATTTCATGGTGATCACAAAAGGGGCCGCCCGGATGGCCGAAGTGGGCGCCCGTTTTGCACTGGATGGTATGCCAGGCAAACAGCTGGCGATCGACGCCGACATGTCAGCCGGTGCCATCGACCACCAGACCGCCAAGGAACGCCGTGAGCGTGATCAGCAGGAAACCACTTTCTTTGGATCGCTCGACGGCGCGTCGAAATTTGTCAAAGGCGACGCCATTGCCGGGCTTTTGATCACCTTGCTGAACTTGGTCATGGGGCTGATCATGGGCGTTCTGGTCCATGGCATGCCTGTTGGCAGCGCGTTTGAAACCTATGCCATCCTGACTGTGGGCGACGGCCTGGTGTCGCAGATCCCATCAGTGATCATTTCAATTGCCGCGGCGCTGCTGCTGGCTCGCGGCGGTACCACCGGCGCCACCGATACTGCCCTGTTCGAGCAATTCGGCCGCCATCCCGCCGCGCTGACAACTGTTGCCGTGCTGATGGTCTTGTTTGCACTGGTTCCCGGTCTGCCATTTCTGCCCTTTGTGACCGGTGGCAGCGTGCTGGGCTACGCAGCTTTCCGGATGGCAAAGAAGAAGCAGGACGACGCAGAGGCGGAGATTGAGGAAAAGATCGAAGAAGCTGCAGACCCTACTGCAACCCGGCCATTGGGAGATATTTTGGATCTGGATGATCTGCATTTGGAGTTTTCCCCGGATCTGGTCAGCATGGTGCTTGATGCTGGCACCGGGCTTGATGCCCGCATTGCCAACATGCGGTCCCATATTGCCACCACCTTTGGCCTGATCCTGCCGGAAATCCGGCTGACCGATCAGCATGAGCTGGAAAGAGGCACCTATGTGGTAAAAGTGCAGGGGGTTGAGCAGGTGCGCGGCACTTTGCATCCCGATATGGTTCTGGCCTTGATGCCGGACAATCATGACGCGCTGCCGCCCGGCACTGATGTGACAGAGCCGGTCTACGGCGCGCCGGCCCGCTGGATCTCTGCCAAGTCGCAGGAACAGGCTGCCTTGGCCGGGGCTACTGTGGTCACACCGCCGGAAATCCTGGCAACCCACCTGCTGGAGATCATCAAACAGAATTTCTCCCGCTTGCTGACACTTAAATCGCTGCGCCGCCTGTTGGATGAGATGACGCAGCTTTCTGATAACTTCCGGTCTGAGGCGAACCGCAAGCTGCTGGATGCGCTGGTGCCGGACAAGGTTCCGATGGATACGCTTCACTCGGTGTTGCGTCTGCTGCTGGAGGAGCGGGTTTCCATCCGCAATATGCCGCTGATCTTGGAAACGATTGCCGAAGCCCGGCAGCACACCACCCAGCCCGAGCTGATCTGTGAACATGTGCGCCAGCGGCTGGGGTTCCAGCTGGTGGCCGAGATGAAACGCGAGGACGGGACCATTCCGTTGATCCAACTGGCGCCGGAGTGGGAAGACAAGTTTTCGACGTATCAAGTGGATGCGCAGGGTGCCGGGTTGGACATAGCCTTGCCGCCCGACTTGTTCAATATGCTTGCGGATGGGCTGACCGAGAAGCTGTCGGCAATCACCGACCAAGGTGTGTTTGCCGCGGTGGTGACATCGACCCGCCGCCGCCGTTACCTGAAGACCATTCTGAAATCACGGGGCATCACCAACCCGGTTCTGTCTTTCGAAGAAATCGGCCTTGAAGCGCGGCCTGCCCTGGTTGGAATGGTGCAAGCATGAACCTGAACTTTCTGCCGCCAGAGCTTATAGTGCTGCTGGGGGCAGGATTCTGGCATGCTGCAATCGTATTTCTGCGGGTGTCGGCCATGGTATCGGTGCTGCCTGCGGTGGGTGAGCTGTATGTCCCCACCCGGGTCAAACTTGCAGTTGCTGCGGCCTTTACTTTTGTGGTGGCGCCTGCACTTCCGGCCCTTCCAGAGCCGGATGGAGCCATAGAATTTGCCCGGATTGCTGTTGCCGAAGCGATCATCGGCCTGGCAATGGGTATTGGTGTCCGGATCTTTGTTTTGGCGCTGCAGACGGCCGGTACAATGGCGGCGCAAAGCACGTCGTTGTCACAGGTTCTGGGCGGCATTGGCGCAGAGCCGATGCCGGCTCTGGGTGCCGTTCTGATGATTTCCGGTGTGACCCTTGCTGTCATGATGGGTCTGCATATCCGGGCGGCGGAATTGCTTATTGGCTCTTACCAGCTGTTTCCTGCTGGTCAGTTTCCTGCGGCTTCCGGGTTGGCGGAATGGGGGGTGTACCGGGTTTCGCAAAGCTTTTCGCTGGCGTTCACACTGGCGGCGCCTTTTGTCATTACAGCGGTGATTTACAACTTGGCGCTGGGCGTGATTAACCGGGCTATGCCGCAGCTGATGGTGGCCATGGTCGGCGCGCCGGCGATTACCTTCGGCGGTCTGTTTATCCTGATGGTCGGCAGTCCGATGATCCTGGATGTTTGGTCCAGGGCTCTGATGACCTTTATGTCGAATCCTGGAGGCGGCATGCCATGAGCGGCCAGGACGACGATTCAGACAAATCATTCGAGCCGACGGAACAGAAACTTCGCAAGGCCCGGGAGAAAGGCGAAGTTGCCAAATCTACGGATCTGTCCGTCGCCGCCGCCTATCTGGGTCTGATCATAGCAGTCTACACTGCCGGCAGCAGCAGCGTTGAGGGGATAGGCACTGCTCTGATGGCCTTTCTGGACCAGCCGGACAAGCTGGCCCCGCTGTTCTTTGAAGGGCCGGCTGCGGCACCTGTGGGCGGGTTCATCGGAAGTGCGGTGCGCCCTGCGCTGCCATGGTTTCTGGTTCCCTTTGCATTGGTTCTGCTGTCGATTGTCGGACAGCGTGCGCTGGTTTTTGCGCCCAGTAAGCTGGAGCCAAAGCTGTCTCGTATTTCTCTCATCTCGGGAGCCAAGAATAAATTTGGCAGATCCGGGCTGTTCGAGTTTTTCAAAAGTTTTGTGAAGCTGGTGCTCTATTCGATCTGTCTGGGCGTCTACCTGTCTTACCGGCTTCCGGACATGATCGCTTCGTCCGGCACTGGCCCGCAGTCAGTTGTCTTGATGCTGGCGCAGCTGGCGATGGAGTTTTTGTTTTTGGCGCTGCTCATCGCGCTATCGATCGGTATTGTGGATGCTGCCTTTCAACATGCGGAACACCACCGCAAGAACATGATGTCCCGGAAGGAGATCCAGGACGAAATGAAAGAATCCGAAGGCGATCCCCATATGAAAGGCCAGCGCCGTCAGCGCGGCCAGCAGATCGCGATGGGGCAAATGATGGCCGATGTGCCCAAAGCCGACGTAGTGGTTGTCAACCCGACTCATTATGCGGTGGCGCTGCAATGGAGCCGCGAAAAGGGTTCCGCGCCTGTCTGCGTTGCCAAGGGGGTTGATGAAGTTGCCGCGGCGATCCGGCGTGTTGCCAATGAAAACGGCGTTCCGATTCACAGTGATCCGCCGACGGCGCGGGCATTGCATGCCACGATTGAGATCGGCGGCGAAATTCTGGAAGAGCATTACGCACCGGTGGCGGCGGCCATCCGATTTGCCGAAGAGATGCGCAAGCGTGCTAAAGGAAAAATCACATGAAGCAGAAGATGCTGGATCAGATGGCGGCAGTGACTGCCGCGCAGTATATGCAGGAACATGCGAAAATACAGCCGGCTCTGGCCCGGGAGGCGCAGCTTCGCGGCCAGTTGGCTAAGCTGAACAGCCAAGTGCAGACAGTCCGGGAACAGGCAGACAGCGATCACACAATGAAGGCTTTGGGGGCAGATCTGTTGTGGCAGGGCTGGCATACCCGCACCCGGCGCCAATTGAACCTGGAGCTGGCGCAGGCCACGGCACAAAAGCTGCGGATGATGGATCAGCTGCGCAAAGCCTTTGGGCGCAAACACGCGGTGGAAACCATGGCGGCTTCCGAACGCAAGCGGCACAAGGCGGAGCAAGCAAAGGCCTTCATGGACCGGCTGTTGGACGGCTGAGATACCTTGAGTCTGGTGTAAACCAAAAAGGCCGGTCCCTTGCAGGACCGGCCTTACCTAGAATGGGTCTGCCGCTCGCGTGTCAGACGTCCTGCCGCGATATCTCCATGATCAAAACGTCATAGACACCTTTGCCGATATGTTTCTGTGCCGCCTCGCGCAGCGCTGTGCGCAGGGGCTCCAAGACATCTGAGCGGGTAAACGCCCCGCGGAAACCGCCCATATTGGCGTGGTCGAAGAGAACTTGCAGGAAGACATCCCGCAACTTGGGCGCGTAGGAATGCACTTTCTCGGCAATGCCTTTCTTGACCTCAAGGCTGAGCGAGATCACCACCAGGGATGTCATCTGGTCGCGCTCCACAATCGGCACCACAAACTGGTCGCCGACTTTGATGTATTCGCGCTGGTTCTCTTCGCTTTCTTCGGCGGTTTCCACTTCTGCCTCTTCCGGGGCTGGCGCGGCCTCGCCTCCGGCTGCGGCTTGATTTTCTTCAGGCGGAGGCGCCAGCATGATGCCGGCACCAATGCCGCCCCCGGTGCCGATGATCAGCAGGATGACTGGAAGGAGTTTAGACAGCATGGCAATCCTCAGAACGGCAGAATGGCGTCGAGCAGCTGCTGGCCGTAGCGCGGCTGCTGAACGTCGGTGATTTGGCCACGGCCGCCATAGGACACACGGGCCGAGGCGATCTTGTCATAGGTGATCTCGTTCTGGCGGCTGATGTCTTGAGGCCGGACATAGCCGGTCACCAAAAGCTCGCGCAGTTCGAAATTCACCCGCAGCTCCTGGGTGCCGCTGATAGCCAGCACGCCGTTGGGCAGAACATCGACAACGGTCGCCGCAACCCGCAGCTCCAGCTTTTCGCTGCGCTTGACGGATCCTTTTCCGCCCGCAGAACTGGAACTGCCCAGTTCCACCGCTTCGGCAGACGTGGCGCCTTCCGGCAGCTTTCTGTCAAGACGCTGCGGCAGGCCAAGAAGATGCGGCATGTTCAGGCTTTCGGACCCCGAGCGCGACCGCTGGGTGTCGTTGGAAATCTCCGCCTCCTCATCGATCTCGATCACTACCGTCAGGATATCACCGCGCTTGATCGCACGGCGGTCGCCCAGCAATGATTGCTGCGAGCCACTCCACAGTGAAGCGCCATCAACGGTGCGCCGGCTCTGTGTCTGCGCAGGCAGCCCCTGGTACAGCATCGCAACATGCTCAGAGCTTTCATTGGCCGGGGTGAAAGAGGGTGGTTTGCCCATATGATCCATCCGGCCGCAGGCACCCAGAAGGACGAGCCCGAACAGCAACGGTTTGACGGGGGAAAATTTCTTTTTCATCAGTTTACCTCAACGGAACCGTCTGCCGCGATCCGCCCGGTTACGGTGGTGCGGGAATTAAGATTCATGACCCGGACTGGCTCACCTGCAGCGCCGCGTCCCAGGGCGCGGCCTTCGGCGGCAATGGTCAGGCCCCCCTGGCGGAAGGTCAAAGTGACCAGGTCATTGCGTTCAATGATGGCCGGCGGGCCGATGTCGCCAGCCCGCAACGGCCGTCCGGCGTACAGGGCGACGCGCGCTTCTTGACCGACAACCGCTGCCGGGTTTGACAGGGCACCAAGGATCTCGCCTTTTTTCAGGGCAAGGTCTTCGGCATTGACGATCGCCTTTGCGCGGATCGTACGCAGCGGGATCAAATATTCTGCCCAGGCGGGCGGCGCGCACAGCGCGGCGGCGGTCAGACAGGCAAGAGCAAGTTTCATCAGCGCACCTGTGTTGTTGCACCCATCATCTGGTCGACAGCCGAGATGACCTTGGCATTCATTTCATAGCCTCGCTGCGCTTCGATCAGCTCAGTGACCTCGCGCACTGCATCCACCGAACTGGCCTCCAGATAGCCCTGGCGCAGGGTGCCAAGCCCGTCTTCGCCGGCCGTAGACACAGTGGCAGCACCAGAGGCCTCTGTTTCGGTGAACAGGTTGCTGCCGATCGCCTCAAGCCCTTTGGGGTTGGTGAAACCCGCCAGAGTGAACTGGCCCAACAGCTGGCCTGCCGAGGTTTCATCAAAGTACCCGTAAACTTCGCCCTCAGCGTTGATCGAGATACTGACGGCATCATCGGGAATGGTGACTTCGGGAGAAACTGCGAAACCGTCCGACGTCACAATCAGCCCCTCGGCCGAGCGTTTCAGCGCGCCGTCGCGGGTATAGGCGGTCTGGCCGGAGGGCAGTGTGACCTCAAGGTAGCCTTTGCCGTCGATGGCGAGATCCAGATCATTGTTGGTCTGCTGCAGCGCGCCTTGCGACAAATGCACCGAAACGGCGGCGGGGCGCACACCCAGGCCAACCTGCACGCCGGTCGGCAGCACGGTGCCATCCGATGCGTTGACACTGCCGGCCCGCGAGATCTGCTGATAGTGCAGATCGGCAAACTCGGCGCGCCGGGCGTTGTAGGCCGTGGTGTTCATATTGGCGAGATTGTTGGAGATGGTCTCCACCCGCAATTGCTGAGCGCTCATGCCGGTCGCTGCGATTTTCAAGGCACGCATCTGGATTCTCCTAGGTCTTGATCAGGTTTTTGATGGCATTGCGGATGCGTTCGTCTTCCGCCTGCAGAAAGCTTTGGCCCATTTCATAGGCGCGCTGGACTTCGATCATCCGAGTCACTTCGGAAATTGCATTCACGTTGGAACCTTCGAGAAAGCCTTGCAGCACCTTCGCATCAAAACTGTCCTCAATCTCGCCGTCGACGCGGAACATCACTCCGTCCTCGCGCACCAGCTCGTGCTGCTCCATCGGCTTGAACAGACCAAGCTGCCCCAGCAGCCGCCCGTTTGCGCTGAGCGAGCCGTCAGCCCCGACTTCGACCTTGCCGGCATCCGGCGGAACAAAGACCGGAGCACGGCCCGCATCCAGCACCCGGTATCCATCCATGGTCACCAGATCGCCATCAGCATTGGGAGAGAAGGCACCCGAACGGGTCAGCCTTTCGCCTTGCGGCGTTTCCACCATAAAGAAGGCGTCGCCCTCGATCGCAAAATCGAAGGAGCCGCCGGTTTTGGTCAGCTGGCCCTGCTCCATCGAAGTATTGAAGATATTCGCGCGCGACATTGACAGCGACTGCTGGCCAGGCGAGGACTGCACGAACTCCGAGAAGATCAGGCCCTCTTGGCGGTAACCAGTGGTGGCCGAGTTCGCGATATTGTTGGCAATGACGCGCATCTCCCGCATCAAGCCCGTTTGGCGTGAAAGGGTTGCGTAGCCTGCATTTTCCATTACGAACCTCCGGCAATCATCGGAACAACGTGGCCGTGGAAGAAGGCCACCAGCGTTTGTGTCATGAAGCCCATTGTCATCCAGAACACGACCAGGATCGCTGTCAGTTTGGGCACGAAGGTCAGGGTCATTTCCTGCACCGATGTCAGAGCCTGAAACAGGCCGATGGCCAGACCGACAACCAGTGCAACTACCAGAATCGGCGTCGACATGGTGACGGCGGCCCACAGCGCCTGGCGCAGCGTGTCATAGAAGAGGCTTTCGCTCATCATGGCTTAAACCGGCATCCTCAGGATTTCCTGGTAAGCTTCGACGACCTTGTTGCGCACGGTAACCGCAGTTTCGACTGCCAGTTCGGTCTGCGCCAGGGCCTGCACCAGAGCGTGCGGGTCGGCGCCTGAGGTCATCGCCTGCATTGAGACCTGTTCACTTTGCTGCAGAGTCGCCGCGAAATTCTCGAAGCTCTCTTTCAGGCGGGGGCCTGCGCCAGCGCCCGCATATTCGGGATCGGCCTTGGTGGCGGGTCGGGCAGCGGCATAGCCGGTTGCGGCGGAAAGACTGCGAATATCCATTCTGGATCTCCAAATGTTTTAGTTAACGTCTCAATAGGTCCATGAGTGATGCCGACATCGTGCGTGTCTGCTCGAACATCTTCAGATTGGCTTCATAGCTTCGCTGGGCTTCACGGGCGTCGGCGATCTCGATCATCAGATCGACATTGGAGCCGTCGTAATGCCCGCTTTCATCGGCCATCGGATGCGAAGGGTCGTAGACTTCCTCCAGATCGCTGCGGTCCAATGTGACCCGGCCGGTGCGCACATGCTCCACATCGGTCTGCAGTTCGCGCACCGCTTCAAACGGCACGGTCTTGCGCCGATAGCCCGGAGTGTCAGCGTTGGAGATGTTTTCCGACACGTGGCGCAAACGCGAAGCTTGCGCCTTGAGGCCGCTTGCAGTGACGGAAAGGGCTCTGGAAAATTCACTCATCTCTCACCTCCCTCAGGTTTTGCCAAGGCTTGCGCGCAGGACATTCATCGAGGATTTGTAGATGGCCAAAGCCCGCTTGTGCTGCCGGGAAACTTCAACGCCTTTGAGCAGTTCGGTTTCGACAGACACTGAGTTGTCATTAGGATCGCTGCCGTCCTCGCTTGAGGTCACTGCCCAGTCCATACCATCGCCGGCGGTGCCGTTGAGATGGCTGCCGCGGGTTGCAATCATGCTGCTCGGACGGGCCCCGGCTGCAAAGATTTCCTTGAATGGCTTGATGTCCTTGGCGTGGTAGCCGGGCGTATCGGCGTTGGCGATATTCTGGGACACCAATGCCTGGCGCTTCCCGGCATGAACTGCCATGGAATGAGAAATTTTGAATACGTTCAGTTCTGTGAACACCAGGGCTTCTCCCTTGATCGATTTCAATCAAGGCTTAACCCCGATTCCTTTAGAAATTGTTTTCAGGACATCAATGGAGGCCGCTGCAATGAAAGCAGAGCTGCAAGCGCTGACCCGTCAAATAGCCGGAAAACGTCTGGCAACACAGGTAGGCAGGGTTACCGGGATCTCTGGCGGGGAAATCGAAGTCAGCGGGCTGGCTGCGGTCGCGCGGATCGGTGACAGGCTGGTGCTGCGCCGCGGCCCGCAAAACGAGTTGCATGGCGAAGTCTTGAAGATTAGCAATAGTAATATCAGTATGTTACCTGACAGGGCGCCAGATGGCGCCGCGGTTGGCGATCCAGTTGTGCTGCACCCTTCGCCGGAGTTCTTGCCCAGCGATCACTGGATTGGCAGGGTGATTGATCCTTTTGGCGAGCCGCTGGATGGCCGCCCTTTGCTGCCAGGATCCGCGCCGCGGGATCTGATGGCGTCCCCGCCCAAAGCCGCTGGCAGGCGGCCGATGGGGGAACGTTTGGCGACCGGACAGGCGGTATTGAACACGATTCTCCCAATTGTGCGCGGCCAAAGGGTGGGTCTTTTTGCGGGTTCCGGCGTCGGGAAATCGTCGCTGTTGGCAAAATTGGCCCAAAGCATGGAAGCGGATGTGGTGGTCATGGCGTTGATCGGGGAACGCGGCCGGGAGGTGAATCACTTTGTCGAACAGGTTCTGGGACCCGATGGCATGCGCCGGGCCGTTGTGGTGGCTGCCACGTCCGATCAGTCCGCGCTGGTCCGCCGCCGCTGCGCCTGGGCCGCCATGACAGTTGCCGAGCATTTCCGCGATCAGGGTAAGAATGTTCTGTTCCTTGCCGACTCGGTTACCCGTTTCGCCGAGGCGCACCGGGAGATTTCGGCGGCCTCGGGCGAAGCACCTGCCTTGCGCGGATACCCTCCATCCGTAACACCGCTGATCACCGGCCTGTGCGAGCGGGCTGGCCCGGGCGCAGACGGGCAGGGGGATATCACCGCCGTGTTCAGCGTCCTGGTGGCCGGTTCCGACATGGATGAGCCGATTGCAGATATTCTTCGCGGTGTTTTGGACGGTCATATTGTACTGAACCGTGAAATCGCCGAACGCGGCAGGTTCCCGGCGATCGACGTCTCACGCTCAGTGTCCCGCAGTCTGCCTGCTGCGGCCACTGCCGATGAAAACACGGCAATCCAGGATGTGCGCAAATTCTTAGGCGCTTATGAACAGTCGGAAGTGATGATCAGGGCTGGTCTCTATGCTGAGGGTAATGATACGGTGCTGGACAAGGCTGTGAAACTGTGGCCGGAGCTGGACGGTTTTTTTGGCCGCGAAGATCCGGAAGGAATCACCAGCAGTTTCAACCGGCTGCTTCTTTTGCTGCGCCGCGCAAAGGCCGGGCGGTAACCTGCGGTGTTTGTCAAACAAGTTGTCCGCTGATTTCATGCGGCGTCTCTGATTTCAGGGACGCTGGTTTCGCGTTCTGGGTTGAGCCAGACGGGTCCGGCGGGTTGCCAGTTTCGGGTTTTTCCTGACCAGCGTTTCGGGTTTTGCGCACGCGCAGTTGCATAGAGAATGGCGCGGTTTGTGAGCGCTGCGCGGTCAAAGCCAGCGTGGCGGGCTTCTGGTGTGACGAAGCGGACGGCGCTGTGCAGGTGCTCGCCGTTATACTAGATGGCCAAGGATTTCACCCAAGCCTGGGCGCCAGCCTTGGTGGCAAAGCCCTTGGCTGGCCAGTTTGGGCGGTATTTGCAGGTTCGGAACAGGGCTTCTGAGAAGGGGTTATCATTGCTGACGCGCGGGCGGCTGTAAGACGCCGTGATCCCCTGCTTTTCCATCGTCACTTTCATCGGCGCGCCCTTCTTGGGGCTGCCATTGTCGGCATGCAGCACCAAGGGGCGCGTGATGCAGCGCTCGGCCAGCACCGCCTGACGGATCAGGGCGGCTGCCAGTTCCGCGCCTTCGCGCTCATGCACTTCCCAGCCCACGATTTTCCGGCTGAAGATGTCCACGATCAGGTAGAAGTAGAAGAACGTGCCTGCGACCGGACCTGGCATCCAGGTTGTGTCCCAGGTCCAGACCTGGCAGGGCGCACTGGCCTTGTAGCTGGTGGTTGGCTTACGCCGCACCGGTGGCTTTGCTCGGCCCCGGTGATGCTGTTGTCCATCGGCGCAAGATGCGGCAGAAGCTGGACTCAGATGCCGGATACCGCCCCTGATCCGCCAGTTTCGGCACGATCTGGCTGGGTGGAAGACTGGCAAACTCCTCAGAATTGCAGGCATCCAACACAGCTGCACGTTCAGACACGCTCAGCTTGTTGGCCGGTTCCGGGCGCCACGCGAGGGGCGGCTGATCAGGTTGAACCTACCCGTCTTTTGTCCAGCGCCGCAGGGTGCGGTCGCTGATCATGCGTCTTCGTCGTCCCCCAGATCGCCTGCGCCTTTTTTCGCAGCACAAGCAGCGCTGCGGTTTCGGCCAGGGT
Source organism: Leisingera aquimarina DSM 24565 (assembly GCF_000473165.1). Taxonomy (GTDB): domain Bacteria; phylum Pseudomonadota; class Alphaproteobacteria; order Rhodobacterales; family Rhodobacteraceae; genus Leisingera; species Leisingera aquimarina. The sequence goes on from NZ_KI421504.1 coordinate 882,239, forward strand.
TTGCTCCTTCCGAGCCAGTTCCCGTTCCAGATCCTTGACCCGTTTCTTCTCTTCCTTTGTCGCTTGACCGAGGCGCGCAGTGAGGGCGCGGTCCCAATCGTTCGCTTGTTCACAGGCTGACCGCCATGCTGTGATCTGCGCAGGATAGAGCCCGCGCGTGCGATAATATTCGGCCAGATCGGCCTCGTTCAGTGCCGCCGTTTCCAACACCGCCGCGAATTTGTTGCGCGAAGACCAGCCCTCGGGACCCGCATCTGCATCAGGCAAAAGCTGCCCCTTGCCGCGTGCCTCAGCCCGTCACTTGTGCGGCGTTCCCTCCGATATCCCTTCCTCCCGCGACAGCTGCCGAATGGCCATGTTGTGCGGCGGAAGTATCCGCTTCAGCACAGCTGCTTTCCGTGCCGGTAAATATCCCACGTCATCGTCCTATCCCGCCCACCTGAAAAATAGAGACGAAATCGAGCAGCGGACAACTTCCCTGACACAGGGGGCCTGGCAGTCTTTCGAGCTTTCAAGAAAAGGCTGCTTCCAGATTGTTCTGGAGAACTCTACCGGCAATAGATGCAGCCGTTAAGCCCGCAAGACTGTCGGCTGGCTGGTCAGAACCCCGGCCCATGCCAGGTTCGCTGCCGATGCCCTGGAACAGGCCGTTCATGAGCGATGGTTCCCGGCGGTGATGCGGTTTGTTCACCTCTCCGGTCGCGGCAGCCAGGGCGGATTCAAGCGGTCTTCGCAACAGGGCCATGGAGGAAGTTGTGATGATAGAACGGAAGCGTGGTTCGGACCGTTGCGGACGGAAGAAGCTGAGTCCACCCGGCTGCCCCAAAGCAGCTCGGCGAGAGGATCAGGCGAAGTTTTGGCGCTTGATTGCGCAAGGACTATCCAGTGAAGATGCCGCGACAGGAATTGGGGCTTCGCCCGCGGTTGGTGGCAGGTGGTTCCGGGAGGCCGGCGAAATGCCACCGTCTCAGTATTCGGCGTCTGCACCTTCGTTGTCACGGCGCTATCTGTCTTTTGCCGAAAGGGAAGAGATCGCTCTGCATCGTGCCAGCGGCCTGAGGGTGAATGCCATCGCCCGGCAGATCGGGCGCTCGGCGTCCACGGTGTCACGAGAGTTGCGCCGGAATGCTGCGACACGCAGCGGCGGTTTCGAGTATCGTGCAACCACCGCGCAGTGGCATGCGGATAGAGCAGCGCGCCGGCCCAAGGCAACAAAGCTGGCGCAGCATGCCGCCTTGCGTCAGTATGTCGAAGAACGCCTGTCGGGCGATGTTGTCGGGCCAGAAGGCGGCGTCGCGCGAGGTCCCGAAGTCATCTGGACGAAGCGCCGTTCCGTGCGGCGGCGACACCGGGAATGGGCGACTGCATGGAGCCCGGAACAGATCGCCCGGCGGCTGCCGTTGGATTATCCGGAAGATGCATCAATGCCCATCAGTCATGAAGCCCTATATCAGGCCTTGTTCATTCAGGGACGCGGGGTTCTGCGCCGTGAACTGACGGCCTGTCTCCGCTTCGGGCGAGCTCTGCGCGTGCCGAGGGCCCGCCGCAAGGGAAAGGGCAAGGCCTTTGTCTCCGATCAAATCATGATCAGCGAGCGCCCTGCCGAAGCTGCGGATCGTGCGGTGCCGGGCCATTGGGAAGGCGACTTAATTCTTGGTCTGAAAAGCCCGGCGATTGGCACGCTGGTCGAGCGCAGCACGCGTTTCACCCTTCTCCTGCACTTGCCGCCGATGCCTGGCCATGGTGGCGGGCCTCGCCTGAAAAATGGCCCGGCTCTTGCCGGCCACGGTGCCGAGGCCGTCCGTGCTGCAATTGCTCAGTAGATTACTGAACTGCCCCAGCACCTGCGGAAACCCCTGACATGGGACCAGGGCGCAGAAATGGCCCAGCATGAAAGACTGACGGTCGAAACCGGGATACAGGTCTACTTCTGCGACCCGCAAAGCCCTTGGCAGCGTGGCAGCAATGAAAACACTAACGGCCTGTTGCGCCAGTACTTTCCGAAAGGAACTGATCTCAGCAGCCATGGACCATACAAACTGGAGGCCGTCGCCTTTACATTAAAAAGCCGCCCGAGAAAAACACTTGGCTGGAAAACTCCGGCTGAGGCGTTGGATGAGATCCTACGGTAGTGTAAACAGGCCCTGTTGCGACGACCGCTTGAATCCGCCCTGTATTTGTCGGTCAAGTAACGAACGGCTGGGCCAAGCCGGTATCGAGCCCTCTGTCGGTAGACAGGCAACACAAGCGCAACCAAGGACAAAGTCCGGCCATGAAACAACCCAGTTCGGCCGGGCTTTGAATGAGTTGACTATCGAGATCCCCTGCGCCTATTCGATCCAGGCCAAGGGTTGCGTGGAACGGGCCAACAGTACGTTGCAGGACCGGCTGGTGAAGGAACTGCAGCTGGCCGCCATCTCGAGCATGGCGGGAGCCAATACGTTCTTTCCCGGTTTCATGGAACAGGGCTATGCAAAGTTCTTCAAGCCGCAGGCCTGCCCGGATGATCTGCACTGCCTCTGAATGCCGGACCGGATCGGCTGCGGGAAATCCCGTGCTTTCGCGATGAGCGCTTTGTCAGCCGCCAGTTGGGCTTCTCTTACGACCGCCAGTGGATCCCGCTCGAGAAGAACGAGGTGACCGCGGACGCCGCAAATACGTGGACAGCTTCGAACTCGCGAACGGGCGGTTGGAGTTCCGAGCAGTGTCCCGACGGTTGGTGTCATTTTCATGTGGGTCGCTTGGCGGCCACGGCTGTTCTTCGGCTAAGGTTTGGTTTGCCGACCTGACTTTGACCGAGGTGAACGGCCATGACCAAGGACAGCCTGTCAAAGACCGCGGCCTTGCGCGCGCTTTTGCCGGAGACATCCGACACCCACCTGCTTGCTGGGATGCTCGAGTTTGTCGCCGGCCGTCTCATGGCGCTGGATGCCGGCCAGATCTGCGGCGCCGGTGCGTATGAGCGCGGTGCCGACCGGGTGAACCGGCGCAACGGTTACCGGTCCAGAGCGTGGGGGACGCGCGCCGGGACGGTTGACGTGAAAATCCCGAAGCTGCGCAGGGGCAGCTATTTTCCCGAGTTCCTGGAGCCGCGCCGGGCGGCGGAAAGGGCGATGACGGCGGTGATCCAAGAGGCTTATGTCCAGAGCCTCTCGACGCGCTCGGTGGACGATCCGGTCAAGGCCATGACCGGTGTGTCAAAAAGCCAGGTCTCACGGCTCTGCGGCGAGATCGACGAACAGGTCGATGCCTTCCTGAGCCGCCCTTTGGAAGGGGAATGGCCCTACCTCTGGCTGGATGCCACCTGCCTTAAGGTGCGCCGCTCCGGTCGGATCATCAGCGCCGCGGCCATAGTGGCCGTGGCGGTCAATCTGGATGGCCGTCGCGAGGTTCTGGGCATCGCTGTTCAGCCCAATGAAGCGGAGGTCTTTGGGGACGAGTTCCTGCCGCTCTCGCCAATCGCGGCCTGCGCGGCACATGCCTGATCATCGCCCTTCTCGGCAGCATGCTGCGCAGGCGCCTGCCGGGCAACGGACGATCACAAGGGCCTGAAAGCCGCCGCGACCAAGGTGCTTGGAGCGACCGTCCAGCGCTGCCGCGTGCATTTCATGCGCAATGCGCTTGAAAGATGTTCCAGCCCGCAAGTCTTGTGGCAGGCTGGAGAAGTTGCAGGCGATTAGGACGGTCTGACTGCAAATAGCCGGTCTTCGCGCGGCAGCAGGGTGCGCAGCGCCTTTAGACAGCGGTAGTGGTTATTTCCGATCAAAGCATCTGTTGCCTCGGCAATGGATGCGCGGCTGTCCGGATCGGTGAAGACTTGGCTCAACTCTTCGATCCGGCGCAGCATCGGCAAGTGTTCCTCTTGGGGATCAGTGTCGCCAGACAAGATCAACTGCGCCGCATAGCACACCCGGCGCACCGGCGTATTGGCTTCTTCCGGATGGATCGCATCGCGCAGGCGCAGGATGTTGGCATCGGGGGTGACAATGGACAGGCGGCTGCGGCGGTCGCCGTTTTCAATCACCGCGCCATTTACAAGGACACGCTCCTTGGGGGCAAGTTTCAGGACAAGTCCGCTCATATTCAGGAAGCTCCGCCACGGAGGCCACGCATGATGGCCGTATTAATTTCTACCAGCGGCCGGACATCGGCCTTGCGCTGAAGCACTTTGCTGGTGTGCTGCCTTGTGAATTCTGCCAGCTCAAACAGGCTGAGTTTGAGTTCATCCGGCAGGGGGTTGCCCTTTGACGCGAGATCAGCAGTGAAAATTGACCAGAGCTTGCGGTTGTCATTCAATGCTGCTGCAAGTTCAGCAAACTCATTACGGCCTTTTTGCGCCGCTGTGATCAGCCGGCGGGTGACGCGGGCGATCACTTCATATTCGAAATTCTTTGCTGTCCGGGTCGGGGCCTTTGCCGCCGAATAGGCACTCTTCGCCTTCAGAAGGGCATTCACGTGTTTTCCTAACGTATTATTCTTCAGGTTCTCTGAGAGGGGAAGACCGGGGCGCCATCAGCGCCCCGGATCAGGCTGTTAACGGAACAGCTGCTGCAGGGTCGACGGCGCCGAGTTGGCGATGGTCAGCGACTGAACTGCCAGCTGCTGCTGAGTCTGCAGCGCCTTCAGGCGGGCAGAGGCCTCTTCCATGTTGGTGTCGGTCATGGAGCTGACACCCGTCTTCATCGAGTCAGACAGTTTCGAAATGAAGTCGTTCTGATCGGTTAGGCGGTTGCTGGAGGCACCAAGTCTTGCTGCTTCGCCGATCGAAAAGGTCAGCATGGTCTCGATTTCCGTCATAACCGTATCTGCGTTGCCGGCAGCCAACGCGGTCATGGCACCAGTGTTCAAGTTGGTGGCTGAGTCCACACCTGTGACAGAGATAATATCGCCGGTTAAGGCGGTCGTATCCAAGCCGCCCAGAACATCAAGCTGTGCAGTGACAGCATTGTCGAGCAGGTTTGCACCATTGAAGGATGCCGAGTCGATGATCGATTCGATAGTGTCACGCTTGTTCGCCAAGTCAGCCTCGATCTGAGCGTGGTCGACGTTCTGCGAAACACCAGCGACCACCAGGTCACGCATGTCCTTCAGGGTTTCCACGATCTGCTCCATACCCGAAGAGGCAACGCCAACGGTAGCTTCGCCAAAGTTCAGAGCATCGGTCACTTGCTCATACGCGGAGATATCCGATTCCATGGACTTGGAGATCGCCCATACAGCGGAGTTGTCCTTGGCCATACCGACCTCTTTACCGGTCGAGATTTGGTTCTGGGTTTCCTCAAGGCTATTGTTCACGGACTTCAGGGTCTGCAGAGCAACCATTGCGCCGTTGTTGGTCAGAATGCTGGTCATAGCTTTTTCCTTTAGCTGCGGGACGCTTTGGCCCCAGTATTACTTGCCCCGAGGGGCGCTGTGTGACGTCTTTCTGACTGTGCGTTCCGCCGTCCGGCTTCCGCGCCACCCTTCATAAGGTGCAAGGCGACATTGGCGCAGGAGTTGCTAAGGGAGTGCTAATGCCGGGATTTGGTTTTTTAGAATTTTCCCAAAATTGCACTCAGGCCCGTTTCTCGAGCTTGCCGCCGCCACGGGTGCCATAACGGGCCCGCTTGCCGGCATGGTCATAGACATCCAATCCCTTGCGGATGCGGCGCGACTCGGCCATTCGTTCGGCGACGGCACGTATCCCGTCCTTGGCGCTGTTCAGAAGCTGCTGGTTTCGCGACACCTTGGTCTGGACTTGCTCGAGCGACTCGCGTTCAAGCTCTGACACGGAATTCAACTTGCCGATGACTTTCTCTTTCTTGGTCAGAAGATCTTCCAGTTTGCCAAGATCGCCGGCCATCAGCGCCTTGCGCTCGCGGTCCAAAATTAGATCAAGTTCGTCAATGAGCTGCTGGGGTTTCGGGTCACTCATCTTGGGTCTCCTTCAGTGCGTGGTAAAGTGATTCAGCCAAGCCGATCCCGCCAGAGCGGGCGATCTGCGTGGCTTGTTCGCGAATTAGAAAGCTGGAAAACTGCTCTTCTCCAGCGCCGCCGCCGAAGCCTTCGCTGGCTTCGCCGAGCCCTGCGGACTTCAGCATTTCTGCAAGGAAGGAGGCTTCGAGCTCAATCGCGGCCTCGCGCAGGGGATCGTTGACTGCTGGACGCACCGGGGTGGCTGCAGGTGCAGTCTGAAGCAGGTTTGGCAATAGATCTGACATGTCCGGTTCTCCGGTTGAAAGTCGAATTTCATCGATTTTTCTAAGACTGCACAGGAACCGGTTAAAATTGCCGTAACCGCTTTGGGGTATCTCTGTCCGGGTCGAGATAGAATGTCTGGAAAACGATCATGAATATGAATTCAATCCTTGGCTTGGAAGCCGGCTCTGCTGGTAAGTCACCGTCTGTCTCTCCAGAAGGCGGTAAAAAATCAAACACTTCCAGGGACTTCTCAGACTTTATGTCTGTTCATCCCGGCTCAGGTGAACGGGCGGATGAACTGCAATCGACCGAGAGCGAATCGGCTGAGACCGAAGCTGAACCCAGGATGCAGGAGAGTACGGCCGAGGACAGCGACGAAAGCCAAAGCACACGCATTAAGGCTGTGCAGGACGTACCCGAGGGCGTACCGGTTCAGGCAAGCCAAGGCACACCCTTCGAAGTGGGGCGGGATACATCGGCACAGAAACACTCCAAGGTTGAAGCAATTTTCTCCGATGCGGAAGTGGCTTCTGGGTTGCAGAAAACTGGAACTTCCACCGCTGAAGAGGCCTATGCCGCGGAGACTAAAATTCAGTCCCCGCAGGGCGTCAGTATAGCAGCTGGAGAAAGAGTTGAAGCACGGGCCGCTGAGCAGCGGAGCGGACTGCCGATTGTGAAGGGCTCTGGGGCCGACGCCGGTATTAATCCCGGGGCAGTTCCACCTGTCGAGGAAAACAATCAACCAGGTGCTATATCCAAAGCAGCCTCCAGCGCAAATCCCACTGATCAGGTTGCGGGCCTCAAAGCAGGGGCAGCTATTCATCACGGTCCAGCAGTTGAAGGCAACGTGCAACTTGCTGAGAAGGCCGGGGAAGTTGGAAACTCAGAGAAAACTCAGCCTTCAGTTCAATCAGCACCACAGGCAGCAGCAAGCGCGCCAGCAGCTGCGCCAGAGAACTCAGCCACAAAGCCGCGGGGGGATAGTACTGAACCCGGGGCCCGCAGGGTTGACGTAAGGGAATCTGGAAATCGCCGGGCAGACGCTGCCCGCGTTTCGCTTGAGACTGCTGCTCAATCAGCTGTGCCAGCCACCGAAAGGGCTCGGGCTGAAAAGACACAAGCTAGCGACGGCTTAAGGCAAATCAATAACGGAACAGCAATCAGCGCGGCACAGCCGAAATCGCTCGAGACTGGTACAAGTTCAGGTACCCAAGCGGTGCCTCAGTCGATTGGTGAAGAACCTGAAAGCATAGCGAGGGCTGGCTATCCGTCTGCGCAAGGAGAAAATCCGGGCATTGCGGTCAACCAGGTTGCTGTGAAGGGATCGGGTCAGAAAAGTGACCTGGCTTTCACACCTGTTTCGAACGGAAATGGAGCGCAGGTGAAAGCGGAATCAGCCGGAGTTGAGCGCCCGTTAGCCGATCCGTTGAAAGGCAGTGAAGTCCGGACGGTCACATTGCCCGCAGCGCCGCAAATCCTTCAGTGGTCAGCTGCTCAGCTGCAGCCACTGCTTGCCGGCGGGATGAATGCTGGAAAAACAGGATCGCAGCTGTTGTTCGGAACCGATGAAGCGCTGGCCGGAACGCTGGGCTTGTCCAGTGAGGTACCGGGATTGACGCAGCTGCTGACGGAAGCCTCAATTGGCACAAATGGGGCGCACCGGCCAGAAGCGCCGCGCATGATTGCGGCCCAGATGGCTGAAGCATTTGCAGCCAAAGGCGAGCAGAAGGTTGAGGTGAGTTTGAACCCCCAGGAGTTGGGCCATGTGAAAATGCGCGTGGTTTCCACCGAAACAGGCATCACCATGATCATCCAGACGGAACGTCCGGAAACCGGAGATTTGATGCGCCGCCACATCCATGAACTTGCGGAGGAATTCCGCCGCATGGGATATGAAGACATCTCTTTTGAATTCAGCGGCGGACAGGCCGGCGGGGGTCACCATGGCGAAGACGCGGAGGGCGGTTCCGGGCTGCCCAGCGGAACAACAGAGACAGGCGGCCCCGATGCAATGGACGCCGGCGAAGCAGCAATAAAAAACCTCCGGCTCGGAGCAGCCGGTGTGGATATGAGGGTCTGAACACATGACAACAGCAGTTACATCCGCGGGCGCTGCCGCAGGGCAATCCAACCCGCTGACGCCATCGTCGCAGCAGGCTTCAGGCCTGACATCCGATTTCGAAACCTTCGTTAAGATGCTGACCGCGCAGGCAAAGTATCAGGACCCTCTGGAGCCCATTGATTCCACCGAATATGCAGCACAGCTCGCGCAATTCTCGATGGTCGAACAGCAAACCAAGAGCAACAACCTGCTGGAAGGACTGCAATCACAGCTTGGCCTGGCAAATATGGCGGCTCTTTCAGGCTGGGTTGGCATGGAAGCACGGGCCGTGGCTCCTGGTTACTTTGATGGCAGCAATCAAATTACTATTGCGCCCAACCCGGCTGCTGCCGCGGATTCAGTGACGCTGGTCGTGCAGGACTCAAACGGAACCGAAGTGCAGCGCGTCGCCCTGCCGGTCTCCGCAGAGCCTTATCAATGGAACGGTCTGGATGATGACGGCAACCCGCTTGAGGCGGGGGAATACGCCTTTGTTATCGAAAGCAGCAAGGGGGACGAGCTGCTGCTGCAGGAATATGCCGAGATCTATTTCAAGGTGAACGAAACCCGGATGCAGGGTGGCGAAGTGGGATTGATTACCGAAGGCGGCTCCGTGGTCCTGGCCTCCTCGGTGAACGCGCTGCGCGATCCCGAGGCTTGATCCGGTGGTATGCGCAGGCAGAAAAACTGTCTAAGAACAGGGCGGCATAACATCGGAGACCGCCCTGCAACCGCTTCCTGATCAGTTCGAACTCCGCTTTTTTGCGCATCTGTCTGCGTTAGGTCTGCATGTGCCCGCGCCCCGGCGGCTGGCAGGCGGGCGGTCAAATCATGTCTGGCGGGCCGGCGCGCTGGTCATCAAACTTTACTTAACCGAAGGCGCAAACCCGCTGTTTGCCAATGACCCGGACCGCGAGGTCGCTGTGCTGTCGGCACTGTCCGGCACTGGTATGGTTCCGCCGCTGGTCCAGACCGGTGAATTTGAAGGCAGGAAATGGCTGGGTTATGCGCATGTCAACGGCAGCCCCTGGCAGCAGGACACTGGCCATGTGGCGCAGCTTTTGGGGCGATTGCATGATCTGGCGCCCCCGCCGGGCTTGCCTTGCGGCGTGAATGGCAGCGCGGCGCTGGAACAGCAAACCGTTGAAATTCTGAGAAATTGCCGCGATCGCGATCAGTTGGCTGCGCTTCGCCCGTTGGGCCGGGTTCCGCCGTTGCCTCAGCTGGTGCTGATTCATGGTGACCCGGTGCCTGGCAACCTGCTGGCACATGACGGCACGCTGACGTTGATTGATTGGCAATGCCCGCAAATCGGCGATCCGGCAGAGGACCTGGCGCTTTTCCTGTCGCCCGCGATGCAGCTGATGTACCGGGGCGCGGCGCTGTCAAAGGATGAAGAAGACGCCTTTCTGCAAGCTTATCCCGACCCGCGGATTGTCGGGCGGGCCTTGGCGCTGAAGCCTTGGTTCCATTGGCGCATGGCAGCCTATTGCCAGTGGCGGGCCGAACGCGGAGGCGCGCAGGACTTGCAGGCCTCGGGATTGGAGCGCGCGGCGCTTCAGTCCATCAGGCCAAGAACTGCATAAGCCGGAGGCATCAGCATCCGGCGGGCGCGGCCAAAAGGAAAGCGTGCCATTTTCTGCACCATCGGAGCGTAGGGCAACTTGGGGGCGGCCCCCTGTACCAGATCGCTCAGGAGCCGTCCGGCATAGCTGCCCATTGCCACGCCATTGCCGTGATAGCACAGCCCTGCAAGCATGCCGGGGTGCTCCGGCACAGGGCCAATGAAGGGGACTAGGTTGCGCGAGAGGCAAACCATGCCTGACCAGCAATGCGTGGTTTCCACATCATGCCAGGCTGGGAACATCGCCTCAAAGTCCTGCCGCAGTTTACGGCGAATACCTGCTTCAGCCCGGGGGGAAGCCAGCAGCCCGCCGCGCATTCCGAACAGAAACCGGTTGTCCGGCATCAGCCTGAAGTAATGCAGCAGGTTGCGGGTGTCATAGGCCATCTGATGCGAGAACCAGCCTTGGGCGTCCAGTTCCGCCCGGGTTAGCGGCCGGGTCACCATGATGGTGGATTGTGCAGGCATGTACCGCCCTGCGAGCCAGCCGGGCAGGTCCTCGGCGGAATAGCCATTGGTCGCGAGGACAACTTTGGATGCCCTCACAACCCCTTGGATAGTCTCTATTACATAGCCCCTGCCTGCCTGCTGTAGCGACTGCGCCGCGCTGCGTTGGTATACTCGGGCACCGGCATCTTGCGCGGCTTTGGATAGGCCGAACAGGTATTTGCGCGGATTGAGCGCAAACCCCACCGGTGTTGTCAGCGCCGCATGGAAGCTGCCATTCAGCCCTTTCTCCGCGAGCTGATCGCGGGTCAGAAATTCCGGTTCCTCTCCCGCCTGACGCAGTGCATCCGCTTCTGCTTGCAGGCGGCGCACTGCCTTTTCGTTGTGCGCCAGCTGGGTTTCGCCATGTGAATGAATGTCGGCATCGATGCCATGGGTCTGCAGCAGGCCGCGAACCAGGTGCACCGCGGCTTCCTCGCTGGCATGATACGTATCAGCCGCAGATTTGCCAAAGACCCGCCGCATCGTGCCGCCTGAAAGCTTTGAGCCGCCCAAACAGCAGAAACCGCCATTGCGCCCTGATGCGCCCCAACCCGGCGTTTCTGCCTCCAATACCACAACGGACACGCCGCTTTCTGCCAGATGCAGCGCGGCTGAAATGCCAGTGAACCCGCCGCCGATGACGGCGACATCGGCGGAAACTTCGCCCTGCAGCACCGGCCAGTCCGGTGCTGCGATGGTTTCGTCCCACCAGCAGTTCGTGCGGGGGCCGGAACCGTAGGCGTAATCGGAAAAAATCCGGCGCATCAGGTGCGCTCCGCGGCCTGTTCCTCCCGCTTCTGGCGGGTCATCTGATGTTTGGTCACCAGCGAGGCAGTGATGACTCCAACGGTCACAATGCTGATCATGATCGTCGACAGCGCGTTGATTTCGGGGCTGACGCCCAGGCGCACGGCGGAGAAGATCTTGATCGGCAGGGTGGTGGCCGAGGGGCCGGAGGTGAAGGAGGCAATCACCAGATCATCCAGAGACAAAGTAAAGGCCAAGAGCCAGCCGGATATCACCGCGGGTGCGATGATCGGCAGGGTCACCAGCCGGAACGCCTCTGCCGGGGAGCAGCCCAAATCCAGCGCGGCTTCCTCCAGCGACCGGTCGAATGTCACCAACCTCGAAGACACCACCACCGAGACATAGCACATGGAAAACGTGGTATGCGCCAAGACGATGGTCAGCACCCCGCGGTCCAGTCCGATGCCGATGAACAAAAGGAGCAGCGACAGGCCGGTGATCACCTCGGGCATCACCAGCGGTGCATAGATCATGCCCGAAAAGAGGGTCCGCCCCATGAACCGCCCGCCGCGCACCATTACATAGGCGGCGATTGTGCCCAGCACCGTGGCGATGGTGGAGGAGAAGACCGCGACCTTGATAGTAACCCAAGCGGCATTCAAAAACGCCTCGTTCTGCATCAGCTCGCCGTACCACTTGGTCGAAAACCCGGCCCAGACAGTCACCAGCTTGCTTTCGTTGAAACTGAAGATGATCAGGATCACCATTGGGATGTAAAGGAATGCAAAGCCAAGGGTCAGCGATACGGCATTAAACCAGCTCATACGGTTCATTGCTCTGCCTCCTGCTGTTTCTGCTGGTTGCGCTGGAACAGCACAATCGGGATGACGAGAAGGAGCAGCAGAACCACCGCCACCGCGGATGCCACCGGCCAGTCGCGATTGGAGAAAAACTCCTCCCACAGCACCTTGCCGATCATCAGTGTGTCTGATCCGCCCAGCAGTGAGGGAATGACAAATTCACCCAGCACCGGGATGAAGACCAGGAAGCTGCCGGCAATGATGCCGGTTTTCGACAAGGGAATTGTCACCAGCCAGAACGCAGACAGCCGCGAACAGCCCAGATCCTCGGCCGCTTCAATCAACGATCCGTCCAGCCGTTCCAGTGCCGAATAGACCGGCAGGATCATGAACGGCAAATAGGTGTAGACGATGCCGATATAGACGGCAGTATTGGTGTTGAGGATCGTGAGCGGTTCGGAAATCAGCCCGGTCCACAGGAGGAACTGGTTGAGGAACCCTTCGTTCGACAGGATCCCCATCCACGCATAAACGCGGATCAGGAACGACGTCCAGAACGGCAGGATCACCAGCATCATCAAGGTGGGCCGCCACTCCGCTGGCGCGCGTGCCATGGCGTAGGCGATCGGGTAACCTGCCAGCAGGGTGAAAAAAGTTGAGATTACCGCGATCTTCAGGGAGCTGAGGTAGGCCTTCCAGTACAGGTCATCTTCGGTCAGCCAGATGAAATTTTCAAAGTCCAATGCGTCGATCAGAGCTCCGATACCGGTTTCCGGATCAAACTGCGGCACATAGGGTGGGATCGAAATCGCGTAATCCGACAGCGAGATTTTCAGGACGATGGCAAAGGGCACCAGGAACAGCGCCAATAGCCAGGCATAGGGGATGGCAATCAGGACAAAGCTGCGCATCAGTTTGCCAGCAGAACGCCTGCCGTGGCGGTCCATGACAGCCAGACAGTGTCTTCCCAGGTGTAGGCGCGCCGGGCAATACGGCGGGTGTTGGCGGTCTGGGCCTTGATCATAGTGCCGGTCGGAAGTTCCACATGGTAGGTGGATAGATTGCCCAGATAGGCGATATCAAGGATCCGGCCCTGCACGGCATTGTCCGCCTGTTCGGGTTTTTCGGTGCTGATCGAGACTTTTTCCGGCCGAATTGCCAGCTGACAATTTTGCCCGTCGGAAAGCGGATTGGGGGACTGCACAGTCAGCGGTGCGTGGCCTTCGTGCCAGGACAATGCGTAGGTATCGCTGCCATTGGGTTTGGCGGTGCCGGCGATCAGGTTTACATCGCCAATGAAATCAGCCACATAGACGGAATTCGGATTTTCATAAATCCGGTCCGGCGTGGCCACCTGGATGATCTTGCCGTGATCCATCACCGCCACGCGGGAGGCCACAGTCATCGCCTCCTCCTGGTCGTGAGTCACGATCACAAATGTGGTGCCGGTCTTCTCCTGAATATCCATCAGTTCAAATTGGGTTTCCTGGCGCAGCTTCTTGTCGAGCGCGCCCAGCGGTTCATCGAGCAGCAGAAGTTTCGGATGTTTCGCCAGCGACCGCGCCAGGGCGACCCGTTGCCGCTGGCCGCCGGAAATCTGATGTGGCTTGCGGCGGGCAAATTTCTCCAGGCGAGTCAGCCGCAGCATCTCGTCAACCCGGTCGTTGATGTCGTGCTTGGGCATCTTTTCGCGCTTCAGGCCAAAGGCGATGTTTTCCCAGACCGACAGATGCGGGAACAGCGCGTAGGACTGGAACATCATGTTCACGGCGCGTTTGTTCGGCGGCACCGGCGCAATATCCTGCCCGGCAAGACGGATGGTGCCCTCAGATGGGGTTTCAAACCCGGCCAGCATCCGCATCAGCGTGGTCTTGCCGCAACCCGAAGGACCAAGCAGCGCATAAAACTCTTTTTCGTAGATACCGATGGTCAGATCGTCGATGGCGGTGAACTCGCCATAGCGTTTGGTGACGTTCTGGAAGTGGATCAAGGGCTTTGCCTCGGGATCGTTCCAGGGTTCGAATTCGGAAGCAGTCAAGCCGGGCCTCTTCTGCGAAGTATCGCGCGAATGTCTCGGATGGCCGCGCATGGGGCAACCCAGGCGCGTCAGGAAATGCGGGGCGGCGGATGCGCCCCGCGGGTCAGGTCCGGCTGATCAGGTGCCGGATTTGACCTTGGTCCACATGCGAGTGGCCTTGCGCTGTACTTTCGGCGGGTAGCCTTCCTTGATGTACAGATTCTTGACGGTTTCTGCACCGGGGTAGATCGCGGGATCGCCGATCACATCTTCTTCCAGGAATTCCTGCGAGGCCTTGTTGCCGTTGGCGTAGTAGACATAGTTGGACGCCGCCGCCATGTTGTGCGCGTCCATGATGAAATTCAGGAATTTATGGGCGCCATCGGGGTTCGGTGCATCGACCGGAATGGCCATCTGGTCGAACCACATCAGCGCGCCTTCCTTGGGGGCGTTGAACTCGATCTCAACGTTGTTATTCGCCTCGGCTGCGCGGTCGCGCGCCTGCAGAATATCGCCGGACCAGCCGAATGCCACGCAGATATCGCCGTTGGCCAGGGCATTGATGTACTCTGAACTGTGGAACTTGGTGATATAGGGGCGCACGCCCAGCAGCACCGGTTCGGCCTTGGCGACCACATCGGCATCCATGCTGTTGGGGTCTTCGCCGATGTATTTCAGCGCCGCCGGGATCATTTCATCCGGCGCATCCAGGAAATGCACGCCGCAGCTGGCCAGCTTTTCCATGTTCACCGGGTTGAACACCAGCTCCAGCGAGTCGATCGGGGCATCCTCTCCCAGCACTTCTTTCACCTTGCCGACGTTCACGCCGATGCCGGTGGTGCCCCACATATAGTTGATGGAATACTCATTGCCGGGGTCATATAGGGCGGTGCGTTCCTCGATCGCGTCCCACATGTTGCCTGAATTGGCCAGTTTCGACGGATCCAGTTTTTGGAAGGCACCGGCCTGGATCTGGCGCGCCATGAAGGAACCGGTCGGCACCACAACGTCATAGCCCGACCCGCCGGCCAGCATCTTGGTCTCCAGAACCTCGTTGCTGTCGAAGACGTCATAGATCAGGTCGATGCCGGTTTCAGCTTCGAATTTCTCCAGCAGACCTTCGTCGATATAGTCCGACCAATTGTAGACGCGCACCTCTTCCGCAGTAGCGGCGGCGGCCGTGCCAAGGGCAACGACGGCGGTCATGGTCATCGTTTTCAGTGTCATGAATTTCTCCCTGTGCATGCCGGCTTCCGGGTCCGGCTGTGAAGGGATTTGATCAAGTTTTGTCGCGTTCGGCAATACTCTTTATGTTTTCACTTGGCTCCGGATGGTGCAAGCTGGCCAAAACCGAGGAGGAAAACCCCAGGTGACCGAGAGCACTTCACCACCCGTTGCGGCGCATGAGAGCCCTGCAAAACTGCCCGCGCACGAGATCGTCTATCAGACGCTCAGGTCGCAGATTCTGTTCGGCGAACTGGTGCCCGGGCAGGCGGTGACGATCCAGGGGCTGGTGGAAACGCTGGGGGCCGGCATGACACCGGTCCGCGAGGCAATCAGGCGGCTGATTTCAGACGGGGCGCTGGTGTTCCAGGGCAACCGCCGCGTATCGGTGCCCTTGTTGGGTCCCGGTGATCTGGAAGAGCTTATTTTTGCTAGAAAAACAATAGAGTGCGAGCTTGCGCGCCGGGCGACAATGCGCATTGCCGCGACGGGCATCGCGCAGTTAGTGATGATCGACACTGCGCTGGACAAGGCCATATCGACAGGCGATGTGGCGGGGTATCTGGTGCAAAACTACAGCTTTCACACCGCGCTTTACTCCCATGCGGACGCCCCCATTCTCAGCGACATTGCCGACCGGTTGTGGCTGCGCTTCGGCCCCTCGTTGCGGGTGGTCAGCGGGCGGCTTGGCACCCAAAGCTTTCCGGACCGCCATAAGGACATCCTCGACGCGCTGCGGCGGCAGGACGCGGAAATGGCCGCTTTGGCGATGGAACGGGACGTCTGCGAGGGCATGGAGCATGTGGTTCAGGGGCTGCAGGCCGCTAACTGATTCGATTGACACCTGAGAATTTGATCATATTCTGGTGTCAATCAGTCATTCTCAGGAGCGAGTCCCATGACCGTTATCACCAACCACATGCCGACGGCCGAGCTGCAGGCGCTGGACGCCGCCCATCACATGCATCCGTTCACTGCCAATGGCGAACTGTCGCAGAAGGGTGCGCGCATCATTACCCGCGCAGACGGCGTGCATCTGACCGACAGCGAGGGCAACCGGATCCTTGACGCCATGGCTGGCCTGTGGTGCGTCAATATCGGCTATGGCCGCGATGAGCTGGCCGAGGTTGCCGCCCGCCAGATGCGCGAGCTGCCCTATTACAACACCTTTTTCCAGACCACCCATGTGCCGGCCATCGCGCTGGCAGCCAAGATTGCCGAACTGGCGCCGGGTGATCTGAACAATGTGTTCTTTGCCGGCTCCGGTTCCGAGGCCAATGACACCAACATCCGCATGGTGCGCCACTACTGGGCGCTGAAGGGCAAGCCGACGAAATCCGTCATCATCAGCCGCAAAAATGCTTATCACGGTTCCTCAGTCGGCAGTGGTTCTTTGGGCGGGATGAGCGGTATGCACGCCCAGGGCGGCCTGCCGATCCCGGATATCCACCATATCAACCAGCCGCATTGGTGGGCCGAAGGCGGCGACATGCCGGAGGAGGAATTCGGGTTGCAGCGCGCGCGCGAGCTGGAGGAGGCGATTCTGGAGTTGGGCGAAGACCGCGTTGCCGCCTTTATTGCCGAGCCGGTGCAGGGTGCCGGCGGGGTGATTGTGCCGCCGGACAGCTACTGGCCGGAAATCCAGCGCATCTGCGACAAATATGAAATCCTGCTGATCGCGGACGAGGTAATCTGCGGATTCGGGCGCACCGGAAACTGGTTTGGCAGTGAGACCCTGAACATCCGCCCGGACATCATGACGATCGCCAAGGGGCTTAGCTCCGGGTACGCGCCGATTGGCGGCTCGATTGTCAGCGACGAAGTTGCCTCGGTGATTGCGGGGGATGAGTTCAACCACGGCTACACTTATTCCGGCCATCCGGTGGCGGCGGCTGTCGCGTTGGAAAATCTGCGCATCATGGAGGAGGAGAACATCCTCGGCCATGTGCGCGATGTGGCCGCGCCGTACCTCAAAGAAAAATGGGAAGCGCTGGCGGATCATCCGCTGGTGGGAGAGGCCAGGATCGCCGGCATGATGGGCTCAATCGCGCTGACCCCGAACAAGGAGACCCGCGCGGGTTTTGCCGCGGAGGCGGGTACTGTCGGCTATATCTGCCGCGAGCGCTGCTTTGCCAACAACCTGGTGATGCGTCATGTCGGGGACCGGATGATCATTTCGCCGCCGCTTGTGATCACGCCCGCGGAAATCGACGTTCTGATCGAACGCGCCTCCAAATCCCTGGATGAATGCTATGCGGAACTGAAGGCGCAGGACTTGCTGCACAGCGCCTGATTCCCCTCCCGGGCACCGCAATGGTGCCAGTTCCCACCGCGACTCATCACGGCCCGGCAACAGTGTTGCCGGGCTATTTTCTTCGGTAGGGGGATTGAAAAGGTCGTTTTTAGGCTGGTGTTTTGCAGGACGTGGCGCAAAATGTCCGAGCTGCGTCGCAAAAAGTCCGATGTTGCATGCCGGAACAGGACTAGGGTTCCCTAAGGATGTTCATTTCCTCTTGGGGAGCGGCCTAAGTACGAATTTCGTACACTCGCCATGGAAAGAATATTTTTTTCATACCTAGCGCTTGATAGCTTCGGTGTGATTAACTTCGAATAAGTGCAGAGCAAATCTGCCAGAATGACAAAACTACGGGGAGCCTGCTTTGGCTGATGCGTCAAACGTCGATGCGTTCGTTGAATTCGAACGCGTCCAAAAGAGCTATGATGGCGAAAATCTCGTTGTCAAAGACCTCAACCTCACCATGCCCAAGGGCGAGTTTCTGACAATGCTTGGCCCGTCCGGTTCGGGCAAGACAACTTGCCTGATGATGCTGGCAGGATTTGAAACCGCCACTCATGGCGATATTCGCCTGGGCGGAACATCAATCAACAACATCCCGCCGCACAAGCGGGGCATCGGCATGGTGTTCCAGAACTATGCGCTGTTTCCTCATATGACGATTGCGGAAAACCTCTCGTTCCCGCTGGAAGTCCGCAAGATGGGCAAATCCGAGCGCGAAGCCAAGGTGAAGCGCGCGCTGGACATGGTCGAAATGGGTGCCTTTGGCGGCCGCCGCCCGTCGCAGCTTTCAGGCGGTCAGCAACAGCGTGTCGCCCTGGCCCGTGCGCTGGTGTTTGAACCGGAACTGGTTCTGATGGACGAGCCGCTGGGCGCGCTTGATAAGCAGCTGCGCGAAAAGATGCAGTTCGAAATCACCCATCTGGCACACAGCCTGGGCATCACCGTGGTCTACGTGACCCACGACCAGACCGAAGCGCTGACAATGTCGGACCGTGTCGCCGTGTTCGACGATGGCCGGATCCAGCAGATCGCGCCGCCGGACCAGCTGTATGAAAGCCCGGACAACAGCTTTGTTGCCCAGTTCATTGGTGAAAACAACACGCTGGAAGGCACCGTCAAAGAAATCAACAACGGTATTGCCCTGGTGCAGCTTGATGATGGCGAGCTTATTGACTGCAAGCCAGTCAACGTGTCCCGGCCTGGCGAGCGCACCCGCGTGTCGATCCGCCCCGAACGGGTGGAATACAACAAGGAACGCCTGCAGGAGGGTGTTCATACGCTTAAGGCGGAAGTGCTGGAGTTCATCTATATGGGCGACATCTTCCGCACCCGTCTGCGGGTGGCCGGAAATGATGAGTTTATCATCAAGACCCGGAACGCCCCGGACCAAGTCCGTCTTCAGCCCGGTCAGCAGATTGAAATCGGCTGGCTGCCGGAAGACTGCCGCGCGCTGGACGCCTGATCCGCACGCGCAAACCCCCGGCGGACGAACGACCGGGGGAACTCACATCTGTGAATTTCAACAAGGAGAGACTCTCTATGAAACTCAGCAAACTGTCTGCACTGGCGGTGACCACTGCGCTTTGCGCCCCTTCGGCCTTTGCCGAAGAAATGGCCAATGAGCTGACACTGGTATCCTGGGGCGGTGCCTATCAGGCCAGCCAGCAAAAAGCCTATGTGGAACCCTATCTGGCCGCCAACCCCGGCGTTAAGGTGATCTGGGACGAAAGCTCGGCTGAAGCTGTGGCCAAGATCCGCGCCATGAACGAAGCCGGCAATGTGACCTGGGACTTGGTGGACGCTGTGGCCTCTGACTCCATGCGCCTGTGCGACGAAGGCCTGGCCGAAGAAATCAACCATGACGAAGATCTGGCAGCAGCGCCCGATGGCTCCTCGGCCTCCGAAGATTTCGGTGACCTGATTGTCAGCGACTGCTTTGTGCCGCAGATCGTCTATTCGACGACATTCGGCTACCGCACCGACTTGATCGACAAGCCGGAAACTGTCTGCGCAATCTTTGATACCGAAAAGTACCCGGGCAAGCGCTCGCTGCAGAAGCGCCCGATCGACAACATGGAATGGTCGCTTTACTGCGATGGCGTCGCCAAGGATGAAATCTACGACGTTCTGGGTACCGACGAAGGTGTGGAGCGTGCGTTGGCCAAGCTCGACACCATCAAGGACCAGGTGGTCTGGTGGACTGCTGGTGCGGAAACTCCGCAGCTGCTGGCCGACGGCGAAGTTGTCATGGGCTCAACCTTCAACGGCCGCCTGTTCTCGGCAATTGCTGAACAGGGTCAGCCGATCGGCATGCTTTGGGACATGCAGTCCTTTGACCTGGATGGCTGGGTTGTTCCGGCTGGACTGCCTGCAGACCGCAAGGCGCGCGTGATGGACTTCCTGAAGTTCGCCACCGATACGCAGCGCCTGGCCGATCAGGCCGCCTACATCTCCTATGGTCCGGCCCGTGCTTCCTCGGCGCCGCTGGTTGGCAAGCACGCTGAACTGGGTATCGACATGGCCCCGCATATGCCGACTGACCCGGCCAATGCAGGCAACGTCCATGTTTATGACTACGAATGGTGGGCAGACAACCGCGATGACCTGAACGGCAAGTTCCAGGCGTGGCTGGCCAAGTAATCTGACCGTATCCGAGATACTGCAGGGGGCCTGAACGAAACAGGCCCCCTGCCCAAAAAATAAAAGACCCGACGGGGAACCCAATGAGTGATATTACCCAATCCGGCCCGGTGCTGGCGGCCGACGGCAGGCCGCTGAAGCGCAGCCTGGCGCGTGCACTGCGCATGCAGAAGCTGCGCGCACTGCTGCTGATCGCGCCGCTCTTGCTGTTCATCCTTGTGACTTTCATCCTCCCGGTTGCGGACATGCTGTTCCGTTCGGTCGAGAACCGGATCGTCCAGGATACACTGCCCCGCACGGTTGAAGTTCTGGCAGACTGGGACCCTGCATCGGGCCAACTGCCGGAGGAGGCAGCTTTTGCCGCTCTGGCCGCCGACCTTAAAGAGGCGGCAAACGTTAAGACCCACACCAAGGTTGCCAAGCGTCTGAACTATGAAAATCCGGGTCTCTCGTCTGTGTTCCGGAAGTCCGGCCGCAAGGTCAAGAACTGGGATATCGCAAACGACGGCCCCTTCCGCGAAAAACTTATCGAACTTAACGACGGCTGGGGTGATGTCGAGCTTTGGCGGACGATCAAGACCTACTCCGGCACTTTCACATCCGGCTATTTCCTGAATGCGGTCGATATGCGATTGGGGGCTGAAGGCCCTGAGGTTCGTCCCGAGAATGAGCGCATCTACAACACTATGCTGATCCGGACCATGCGGATGTCCCTGATCATCACCTTCAGCTGCATCATGTTGGGTTATCCGGTTGCCTGGATCCTGGCGAACCTCCCCACACGCCAGGCAAACTTGCTGATGATTCTGGTCTTGCTGCCGTTCTGGACATCGCTCCTGGTGCGGACCTCTGCCTGGAAAATCCTGCTGCAACAGCAGGGTGTTATCAACGATACGCTGGTCTGGATCGGTCTGGTGGATGATGCCAACCGATTGGTTCTTATCAACAATGAGCTGGGCACCATTATTGCGATGACCCACATCCTGCTGCCGTTTATGATCCTGCCGATGTATTCGGTGATGCAGACCATCAACCCGTCTTACTTGCGCGCCGCCAAATCCCTCGGGGCAACCGACTGGACTGCGTTCTGGCGCGTCTACTTCCCACAGACCGTGCCGGGCATCGGCGCCGGATCGATCCTCGTGTTCATCCTGGCTGTTGGCTACTACATCACTCCGGCCCTGGTCGGCGGCACCAAAGGCACCTTTATTTCGAACCTGATCGCCTACCACATCTCGACTTCGGGCAACTGGGGTTTGGGCGCGGCACTGGGCGCAATCCTTCTGGCGGTCGTTCTGGCCCTCTACTGGGTCTACGACAAGATCGTCGGCATCGATAACGTGAAGCTGGGGTAACGGACATGAGCGCACTTCCTCCTTATGCAACCACCGGCCAGCGTGCCTGGTACTATTCCTTCCGGGTCATCTGCGGATTGGTGTTCTTTTTCCTGATCGCGCCGATCGTGGTGATCATCCCGCTCAGCTTTAATGCGCAGGACTTCTTCACCTTCACGCCGGAGATGCTGCGGCTGGATCCCGAAGGCTATTCGCTGAAGCACTACCGCGACTTCTTCAGCAACGACTCCTGGCAGTCTGCGATGTGGAATTCGCTGAAGATCGCGCCGATGGCGACCATTGTTTCGGTGACCTTCGGCACGCTCGCCGCCATCGGCCTCAGCCAGCCGCATGTGCCGTTCCGCCGGGCGATCATGGCGATCCTGATCTCGCCCATGATCGTGCCGCTGATCATCTCCGCGGCGGGCATGTACTTCTTCTACAGCCGTATTGGCCTGCAGGGGACCTACGTTGGTGTGGTGCTCGCCCATGCGGCACTGGGCATCCCGTTTGTGATCATCACGGTGACCGCAACCCTGGTCGGCTTTGACCGTTCCCTGACCCGCGCCGCTGCCAATATGGGTGCGGATCCGGTAACCACCTTCTTCAGGGTGCAAATGCCGTTGATCCTGCCAGGGGTGATTTCGGGCGGCCTGTTCGCCTTCATCACTTCCTTCGACGAAGTGGTTGTTGTGCTCTTTGTCGGCTCGGCGGGGCAGAAAACGCTGCCCTGGCAGATGTTCATCGGCTTGCGTGAGCAGATCTCGCCGACCATCCTGGCTGTGGCAACTCTGCTGGTGGCGATCTCCATTATGCTGCTGGCAACGGTGGAAATGCTGCGCCGCCGCTCCGAGCGTTTGCGGGGCATGTCGCCCAGCTGATCAGGACACGAAAAAAATACAAAAAGGGCCCCGATCCGGGGCCTTTTTTTCTTCTTCTTTCTGGAAGCACCGCGGGAGAAAGGGCCGTAAGATCAAGAGGCTCCCTTCAAGGTTTGGTCACCGAAGTTTTTGCAACAGATGCAGGGATGCATAGCCGTCCGGCGTCAAACCTTTGGCGACCTGATAGTCGCGCACGGCGCCGATGGTCTTTGGGCCGATCTTGCCATCAATGCCCTCAGTGTCAAAACCCGCATGGGTAAGCCGTTGCTGCATCTCTTCCCGCTCGGACAGGGTCAGCGCCCGGTCGCTGCGCGGCCAGCTGCCCTGGATCGGCGCGCCGCCCTTGATCCGGTCAGCCAGATGACCGACACCGATCACATAGGCATCTGCGGTGTTGTAGCGTTCCAGGACGGCGAAATTCCCAAAAATCATAAAGGCCGCTCCGGCACTGCCCGCGGGCAACAGGATTGAAGAAGGGCCGTGATCGGCAACCGGGCGCCCGTCCAGGCCCTTGATGCCTAGAGCAGCCCAGTCTGACGCCGGCTTTTCGATCTCCCGGTCTGCCAGAGTGTAGTCAAACCCTTCGGGCAGGGACACTTCCACGCCCCAAGGCTGCCCCTTCACCCAGCCGAATTTCTTGAGGTAAGCCGCGGTCGACGCCAGCGCATCAGCCGGATTGTCCGACCAGATATCGCGCTTGCCGTCGCCGGTGAAATCCACTGCATAATCCAGATAGGAAGTCGGGATGAACTGGGTGTGTCCCATCGCACCAGCCCAGCTGCCGGTCATCTTGCGGGCGGCAACATCGCCGGCTTGAAGGATTTTCAGCGCGGCCACCAGCTGCCCCTCGAAAAACGCACCGCGGCGCCCGTCAAAGGCCAGTGTTGCCAAAGAACGGATCACATCCATCTTGCCGCGGAAAGTGCCATAGCTGCTTTCCAGCCCCCAGACCGCCACCACGATCTCTTTCTCGACGCCAAAGGTTGCTTCGATTTGATCCAGCCGGGCGCGCTGTGCCTGCAGCGCCGCCTTGCCGTTCTTCACCCGCAGCTCAGAGGCGGCACTGTCCAGATAGTCCCAGATCGTCTTGGTGAATTCCGATTGGTTGCGGTCCCGGCGGATCACCTCAGAATCATAACTGACCCCGGCAAAGGCGCTTTCCAGCACCGGTGCGCTGACGCCCTGCGCTATGGCACGGTTGCGGAACGCTTTGATCCAGCCTTGGAAATTCAGATCAGCAGCGGCAGGCCCAGGCTCTTGGACGGCGGCCGCAGGCCGAGCTGCGGGTCTCATGGCTGTGGCTGCGGCCAATTGAATAGCTTCACCCTGCACCTCTTGTTCAAGAAGCCCTGGCCGCTGGGCGGGCCTCAGGGAACTGTCCGGTGCGGCCTCTGCCGCCATGGCGCCGCCTGCCACCAGGGACGCTGCAACCCATTTGCGCATGATGCACCTCATTTTCACTGCTCATCACCAGTCTAGCGGCGGCGCCGCCTGGGTAAAGAGGTCAGTCATTTCATGTGCGGCGGGCCGCCTGCCGGTGTTCCTGGCGGAACTGCTCCAGCGCGTCCCGCAGCATCGGCACCCGGTGCGGGCGGAAGCTTTGCCCTGTGACCAACAGAGCCTGCATCCGGTCCAGCCGGAACACGCGTATCGCCTCGCGCAGGCAGCACCAGGCAATCAGCACGGTCGAGCGGTCGAAGTAGACCACGCTCAGCGGCTTCACCTGCCGCTCGGTCACCGCACCATGCCCATCGGTGTAGCCAAAGCGGACTTCCACTTCGTCCCAAGTTGCTTGCCGCAATTCCTGCGCCGAAATCGCGGGCGCGATGGGCCGGTCGAACCGGTAGGGTGCCAGCACCGCGTGGCGCAGCCGGTGGGCCTGCCGCGGCGGCAGCCGGGCTTGCAGTTTGCGCAATGCTTCCGAGGCCGCGGTGGCCAGCTCGGGATCGCCGATCTGTTCAACTTCGCGCAGCCCGAGGACCAGCGCCTCCAGCTCGGTGTCGCGGAATCCCATCGGCGGCAGCGCATTGTCCTCGATCAGGGTAAACCCATAACCCGCTTCGCCGTCGATCACCGCCCCCATTTCGCGCAGCGTGGCAATATCACGGTGAATGCTGCGTGCAGATACTCCCAATTCCTCGCCCAGCCTTGCCGCGGTATGCGGACCGGGTCCCAGGCGCAGGGCCTGCATCAGCTGAAAGAGGCGGTGGGTTCTGGACATGGCCTATTCTCTCTACGCCTGATGACAGTTTTTGTCACCATGCGGATCTAGGATGCCAGCAACCCGAGATGACAGGAGCCCGGAATGCTGACCCTTTTGACCTACCCCCGCAATGGCACCGTTTTCAGCCTCAGCCCGTTTTGCGTCAAGGCAGCCTTGCTGCTGGCCTTCTCCGGCCAAAGCTGGATCCGTGAAGACCTGAACGATCCCCGCAAGATGCCGCATCGCAAGCTGCCGGTGCTGCGCACGCCAGCCGGGCTGGTCCCGGACAGCAATGCAATCCGCGCCTGGCTGGAGCAGCAGGGGGCTGACTTTGATACCGCCCTTGGCACACGGGACCGGGCCCAGGCGCAGATGCTGATCCGCATGGCAGAAGACACGCTCTATTTCCACGTGGTGCGCGACCGCTGGGACAATGATGCGGTCTGGCCCACGATCCGTGACAGTTACTTTCATGAAATCCCTGCGCTGATCCGCCGCCCGGTGACTGGCGCAATCCGCCGCTCGGTGCACCACGGCCTGATGTTTCAAGGCACCGCGCGTTTCAATGAGACTGAAAGGAACCAGCGTCTGGACCAGGATCTGCGGGCCCTCGCCGATTTGCTGAAAGGGCAGGATTTCCTTTTTGGCGCCCAGATCTCCAGTGCCGATTTCAGTGTGGCCTCTATGTTGCAGGCGATGGGGACAACACCTGTCCGCACCGTGTTGGTCAGCCGCATCCTCGACGATACGGTACTGCAGCCCTATGTTGATCGTGTGTTTGAGACGGTGCCGTTGCTGCAGGTTTCTCGGGCGCCACGCGCGACGTTTGAGTGATGCGCGGCCTTGCCTGGCGTCGGAGAAGCGCGCAAGCGGGAAATCGCAGTGCTGGAATTGGGCAGGCCAGCTGGCTCCATGGGGGTTTGAAGCGGTTGATTGCCTTGGTTCTTGTTCTGCAGGTTGGGCCAACTGCGCTCGTTGCAGGCAGCTTCGGCACGGATTTTGTGAGCTTTGAGGGGCATGCGCCGCCTCTCGCGGGGCTCGGCAACCTTCGCACCTCTCCTATCCGGGCTGCAGGCATGCCGGATTGGCCGCAAGCGGTATCGCGAGCAGCGGCAATTGGACTTCCGGTCTTT
This sequence comes from Leisingera aquimarina DSM 24565, assembly GCF_000473165.1. Classification (GTDB taxonomy): domain Bacteria; phylum Pseudomonadota; class Alphaproteobacteria; order Rhodobacterales; family Rhodobacteraceae; genus Leisingera; species Leisingera aquimarina. The sequence goes on from NZ_KI421504.1 coordinate 907,911, forward strand.
GGCGCGCGTGTCATGCGGCAGCCCTCGCTGTTCCTGGCGGCGCCCTGGGGCGCCGTTCTGGCGCCATGGTTTCGGCGATGATCAACCGCCCGCCGCAGCAGGGGCATGGCAGCGCGAGGACGCGGGCGGGTGCCTCGGCCTCACCGGCCGTGCCGTCGCGCGCGAGACCCGGATCTGACTGCCCGGCCCCGAGCCGTTCCCGGATCCTGGCGGTATTGGCGGCACGGTTGCCATTCCCGAAGAAGCCGTAGTGGCGGATGCGATGCCGCCCCTTGGGCAGGACATGGATCAGGAACCGGCGGATGAACTCGCCGGCCTTCAGGGTCATGCTGGTTTGCCGCCCGGGGCCGTGGACGCGGTAATCCTTGACGCGGAAAGTGAGGCCCCGGCCGTCCATGCGGATCAGGCGGCTGTTGGAGATCGCGGCACGGTGGGTGTAGCGCGACAGGTATGCCAGCACGGCCCTGGGTCCGGCGAAGGGTTCCTTGGCATACACAACCCAATCGATCCTGCGCAGCGGTTGCAGGAAAGCGTCGAAGGCCGCGCGATCCGCAAGCCCGCCGAGGATGAAGCGGCGGTAGAGGCGTGACAGCACCCGGACGGAGAGGAAGAAGTTCCCGCGGCAGGCGATCCAACCGGTGCCATCCGCAGACAGGCCGCCGTCCCACTGCCTGGCAGGCGATTGCGCAGCAATCTGCCGAGAGGGGGGGGCACGATCATGTGGACATGCGGGTGGTGCGTCATCGCCGAGCCCGTCGTGTCGAAGACGCGCTTCCGGCACGATGTGTGCAGGACGGATGTGAGGCCGGCCCGGGCGCCAAGGTGCTTGGGGCCGGCGGCGATCCGGATCACCGTGTCCGCGCTTGATCGCATCAGCAGATTGCAGATCTCCCGCGTTCGCCAATGTCTCTCGGACCATTGGCGTTCCATTGGCTCACTCTGCCGGGCGATGCCGGCGATTGGCTTCGGCAGCGCGAAGACCAGGTGGAAATACCGCACGGGCAGCAGCTCGGCCTCGCGCGCCGCCAGCCAGGCCTTGGCCGCACCCGCCTGGCATTTGGGACAGTGCCTGTTCCGGCACGAATTGTAGGCGATGTGTTTATGCCCGCAGTCTTCACATCGCGCGGCATGACCGCCGAGCGCCACCGTGCGGCAGCGCTCGATGGCGCTCATCACCTTCAACTGATCGAGGCTGATATGGCCCGCATTGGCCGCCCGCCAGGCAGCACCATGCATGCGGAAGATATCCGCGACGTCCAAATGTGATGGGGGCAAGGCGCGCTATGACGCGCATTTCTTGCCCTTCTTGTGCTTGGCCGGCCTCAAATCGTCCAGCAGATGCGTCGCAAAGGAATGGCGCAACGTGTGCAGCGTCACCGGCTTGGTAATCCCTGCGGCCCCCGGCCGCCTGCTTGAACAGCCGCGAAATCTGGCGGGCCGAGAGGTGTTTGCCGCGATAGCCGGGGAAGAGAACCCGCTCGGGTCCGGGCACGCCCGTGTTCTGGCTCGCGGGGCGTTCGGTCCACCACTCGCGCAACAAACCCAGAATGTCCCCGGGCAGCATCATGTTGCGGTCCTTGCGGCCCTTGGCCTGCACAATGCGGATGATCTTCTGTTCCCCGCCGTGTCGAAGACGCGCCTCCGGCACGCTGTCGCCGACCTTCAGCCGGACGGCCTCGCCCGCGCGCATGCCGCAGCCATAGGCGAGCGACAGCATTACGCGCGCCTTCAGGCCGGGGGCCATGGCGAGGATGCGCCTGACCTCGTTGCGGCTCAGCACAAGCGGCACTTTCACCGGTTCCTTCAGGCGGAAAACCTCGGCTGCCAGATCATGCCGCCGCAGGGTGACCCGGAACAGAAACTTCACCCCGGTCATGGTTTGGCTGCGGGTGCAGATACTCGTCCCGCTCTCGATCAGATGCTGCTGGAAGTGCTTCACGTCATCCGGTGAGACTGTCTCCAGAGATCGCCCGAGCCAGGAGGCAAACCGCTTGCAGGCCCGCAGGCGGCTGGTCGGCGATGCCGGTCCGAGATTGCGTGCCGGCATATCCGCGATCATGCGCGCCCGAAGGGATGCCGCCGGTGCAGGAGGCTGCTTGGTCATGGCAAAACCCTCTGTCAACCGAGGCAAAATCACCTCGGCCAACAGCACACACCCGACATCGAAAACCGCGAAACACATCCCGGTTCAGTCCAACACCGGCCACGCAGAGCCCCTATCGCAGAGCGATTTAGTGCTTGCTATGAAACCTGCCTTTGCAACACCAGAGATCAAGGCTGCCTTTGCGGTCTCAGATCCCTTGGCGCGGAAGGGGCTGCTGCGGCTCCGGCAGCTGATTTTTGACACCGCCGCCGAAACACCGGAGGCCGGCCGGGTCGAGGAGGCCCTGCGCTGGGGCCAGCCCTCCTATCTCACGCGGGAGTGCAAGACTGGATCTACCATTCGGCTGGGGGTGCCCAAGGGCGCGCGTTTTGCGTTGTTTGTGCATTGCCAAAGCCGGCTGATCCCGGAGTTTGCCAGCGCTTTCCCGGCATGGGACCGGTTCGACGGCACCCGCGCGGTGCTGTTCGACGAACCCGCCGAGGTCGAACCCATTCGCCATGGCTGGCTGATCAAGCGCGCTTTGACATACCGCATCCGTCCGCCGCTGGAGACTCCGGTCTGACAAAGTAACTGGCTGTCCCCACGGGGACAGCCAGTTACTCCCGCCGCTTACGCTCAACTTTGCGTTTTACTTTGGCGCCTTTGTGCTTGGACTTTGCTGCCTTGCGCTTGACGGTGCGGCCTGCCGGGCTGCGCCGCCCGCCTTTGCGGGATCCACCGCCCTTGGGCAGTTCCAGGTTTTCAATCGCCAGCAATTCCAGCTCCAGCCCGCCGGTCACCGGCGCTGCCTGAACAAGCCGCACGGTCACCCGCTGGCCGATAGCCAGGGTCATGCCGGTATCGGCCCCCATCAGCGTCCCCGCTTGGGCGTCGAAATGAAAGAACTCGCGCCCGATCGAGCGCACCGGGACCAGCCCGTCCGCGCCGGTCTCATCCAGTTTCACAAAGGCTCCGAACCGGGCAATACCGCTGATCCGCCCTTCGAATTCATTGCCCACCCGTTCGCTGAGATAGGATGCCAAATAACGGTCCGTCGTATCCCGCTCGGCAATCATCGAGCGCCGTTCAGTGTCAGAGATATGGGTGGCGGTTTCTTCCATCCGTTCGATCTGGGCCTCGTCCAGCCCGTCATCTCCCCAGCCATGCGAGGAGACCAGCGAGCGGTGCACGATCAGGTCCGCATAGCGCCGGATGGGCGAGGTGAAATGTGCGTAGTTCTTGAGTGCCAGGCCGAAATGACCAAAGTTCTCCGGGTTGTAATAGGCCTGCTGCATCGACCGCAGGGTGGAGATGTTGATCAGTTCCGCCTCATCGGTCCCAGCCGCGTGGTTCAGCAGCGCGTTCAAGTGCCGGGTCTGCAACACTTGGCCCTTGGCCAGATTCAACCCCGCCGCACGGGCAGTTTCACGCAATGCTTCCAGCTTTTCCTGCGCCGGTTCCTCATGCACCCGGAACAGCAGCGGCGAGCGCTTATTGATCAGCGTTTCCGCCGCGGCGACATTGGCGAGGATCATGAACTCCTCAATCAGCTTGTGGGCATCCAGACGGTCGCGGAATGCAACCGAGCTGACCTGACCAGCGTCATCCAGGATGATTTTGCGCTCCGGCAGGTCCAAGTCCAGGGGCTCCCGCACCGCACGCGCTCTTTTTAGAGCCTGATATGCGGCAAAAAGCGGTTTGATCACATCTTCCACAAAAGGAGTGGTCTTTTCGTTCGGAATGCCGTTCATGGCCTCCTGCACCTCGGCGTAATGCAGCGAGGCGGCGGAGCGCATCAGTCCGCGCACAAACCGGTGGCCGATCTTGTTGCCCTCGGCATCCACTTGCATCCGCGCAGCGATACAGGCACGCGGTACCCCTTCATGCAATGAACACAGATCGCCCGACAGCCGGTCCGGCAGCATCGGTACCACACGGTCGGGGAAATAGCTGGAGTTGCCGCGCTTCTTTGCCTCGCGGTCCAGCGCAGAACCGGGGCGCACATAGGCTGCCACATCGGCAATTGCCACCCAGATCACATGGCCGCCGGGGTTCTTCGGGTCGTCGTCGGCATGGGCATAGCAGGCGTCGTCATGGTCGCGCGCATCCGCCGGGTCGATGGTGACCAGCGGCAGCTCGCGCAGGTCTTCGCGGCCCTTGAGGCCCATCGGTTTGGCGGCATCCGCCTCGGCCATGACCGGATCGGGAAAATGGTCAGGGATGCCGTGCTGGTGAATAGCGATCAGCGACACTGCCTTTGGTGCCGTCGGGTCGCCCAGCCGTTCCACGATCCGCGCGCGCGGCAGGCCCATGCGGCCCTTGGGGCCGGCCTGCTCCGCCTCGACCAGCTCGCCGTCCTTGGCGCCGTTGATGGCGTCCGGTGCTACCATCCATTCGCTGGACGCGGCCTTGTCGATGGGTATAATCCGCCCGCCTTCGGAGCCTGCACGGAAGATGCCGAGGACCCGTTTCGGGTTGGTGCCGATGCGGCGGATCAGCCGAGCCTCGTAATTGTGGTCCTGATCCGGAACCAGCTGCAGCTTGACCAGAATCTTGTCGCCTTCACCCAGGGCCGGATCTGAGGCTTTGGGCAGGATCAGAATGACCGGTTCGATCCCCTCGCCATGCCACTCCAGCGGGTGGCCATACAGGTCGCCATCCGCGTCCGGCGCCTTTACCTGCAGCACCGTCACCGGCGGCATCTGGTCCGGGTCGCGGTAGGTCTTCTTGCGCTTTTGCAAGTGGCCCTCACCCTCCAGCTCCTTGAGGATCCGCTTGAGGTCGATACGGTCGGCGCCCTTGATGCCAAAGGCCTTGGCAATGTCGCGCTTGGAAGTATGGGTCGGGTTGGCGGAGATCCAGTCGAGGATTTCGGCCTTGGAGGGAATACGGCTCATGTCTTCCGCCCTACCACGGCGGGCCAGCGGCGTCATGGTGAAAAGCGCGCGGTGGGATCAGCGCCGCGGCAGATCGGCGGCGGTGTCAACGTCGCACAGGGTATCGGTCAGCGCGATACGGTGTCCGGGCAGGGTTTTCAGGGTGTCGGCAAGGGCATGTTCGCTGGACCAGCGGACATTTCCGAACAGGTCATGGGGCAGGCGGGAGGGATGTTTGGCGCCCGCCAGCCAATAGCCGCCGTCATCGGCAGGGCCAAAGACAGCGTCGTGATCACCAAGCGCAGCGAAAGCGCGGGCGATATGGGCGCGGGTGATGCCGGGAATATCGGCGCCGATCAGGCACACAGGACCGGGGGTGGATTGAAGGATCTTCTTCATCCGCTGCCCCAAATCTCCACCACCTTGCGGCAGCCGGGGCAGGTCTGCGGGCCAAACTTTGGAAACCACTGCCCTGTCCGGTGCCACCGCCAGCACGATCTGCCAGCGCAGATCGCGCAAGCGGCGGATCAGCCGGACGGATTGATGCCGGAACCACCAAGTGGCCGGGATGACGCCGATGTCCCGGCCCAGCCGGGTCTTGACCCGGCCCGGCCGCGGTTCCTTGACCATGATGATCAAGGTGCGTTTCACGTGAAATCACGCACCATGTCCCGGTGATCTATGCCGGCGTCGTCATAGACCGGACCAAAGGCGTTGAAGCCGAGCCTTTCATAGAACCCGATGGCATGGAGCTGCGCGCCGAGTTTGGCTTTGGCAATGCCCGGTTCAGCCCGCGCGTTATGCACCGCCGCCTCGATCAGCTTGGCGCCCAGGCCCGTGCCGCGGGCGGAGGGCAGCACACAGACCCGGCCGATCTTGGCAGTATCCCCCTTGAAGACAATCCGCGCGGTTCCCACGGGGATACTGTCCTGAAGGGCCAGCAGATGGGTGGCATCGGCGTCCAGCGTGTCCTGTTCCTCTTCCACCGGCACGCCCTGTTCCTCGACAAACACCTGGTGGCGCAGGGCAAAGCAGGTTTGCAGATCATTTGTGACAGAGATGGTCAGGTTCATCCAAAATATTCCTGCAGGATGCGGGTGTAGATCGCCTTTAGCTGGTGGATCTGCGCGACCTCGACCCGTTCATCCACCTGATGCATGGATTTGCCGACCAGGCCGAACTCCACCACAGGGCAGTGGTTCTTCACAAACCGCGCGTCCGAGGTGCCGCCGGTGGTCGACAGTTCGGGTGTCTTGCCGGTTTCCGCCGCTACCGCTGCCGAGACCAGTTCCGACAAGGCACCCGGCGGGGTGATGAAGCTCTCGCCCGAGATTTTCACCTTCATGGCGATTTCAACGCCGAACTCAGCTGCGACCTTATCCGCCTCGCCCTGCAGCCATTCGGTCAGGCTGGCGCCGCTGTGCGAGTCGTTGAAGCGGATGTTGACGGCCGAGGTTGCCTGCGCCGGGATCACATTGGTGGCCGGGTTACCGGTGTCGATGGTGACCACCGCCAGGGTGGAGGCGTCAAAATGATCGGTGCCCTGGTCCAGCTCGTGGCTCGCCAGCCGGTCCATCAGCCGGGCCATCGCGTTCAGCGGGTTGTTGGCGCGGTGCGGATAGGCGGAATGGCCCTGCACGCCGGTCACCGTGAACCAGGCGGTAAGGGAGCCGCGGCGGCCGATCTTGATCATTTCGCCCATCTCATTGGGGCAGGTGGGCTCGCCCACCAGGCAGACGGACATCTGCTCGCCTTCGCGGTCCATGTAATCCAGCAGCGCAGTGGTGCCGTCCACCGCATCGCCTTCCTCGTCGCCGGTGATGGTCAGGATGATGGCGCCGTCCGGCGGCGTGTCCTTCACAAAGTCAATCGCAGCGGCGGCAAAGGCGGCCACGCCCGATTTCATGTCGGTGGCGCCGCGGCCGTACATGAATCCGTCTTTTTCTTCGGCGCCAAAGGGCGGCATGGTCCAGGCGGCCTCATCCCCCAGCGGCACGACATCGGTGTGGCCGTTGAAACCAAAGGCCTTGGCATGACCCTTGACGCCCCAGCGGGCAAACAGGTTGCTGACCTCGCCGCGGTCTGTTCGGGTGCACTCAAAACCTGCGCCGCTCAGCAGTTTCTCCAGCAGCACCAGCGCGCCGCCTTCCTCGGGTGTCACCGACGGGCAGCGGATCAGGTCGGCAGTCAGGCGGGCGGGATCGGTTTGCGGCATGGGCGGGCTCCAGAGTTTCGGGTGCGCCCAGGCCTAGCGCGGATCGGGGCGCGGTGCAATTCGCCGCTGAGGCAGGGAATGTGGCGCAAAAGCTGCGGTTTTGCAGATGCGACCGTGCCAGTCTGACTCACATAAAATTTTATGTTAAGGCTTTGTTAATAATGACCCGAGGCAGGGCAACCAAACGAGCAACAAGGGCCGCAAAGGCCAAGCAGGAGCAAGCTGCGCGCAGCCGCGGCGCCACTGTGATTGACAGCAGGCGCAAGCCTGTCGCTCTCGTTTGTCCGGCCTCTGACAGGCAAGAGGTGGGCAGATCATGGCAACAGGCGCTGAACTCAACTATCAGACGAACGCCTCTGCAACGCAGATGGCGCAGACGATTTTTGGCGATGGCGCCACGGTTGTTGGGGCGTCCTATTCGGGGTGGAGCCAGTCTTCGGCGATCTATTCCGGCGGCGATTCCCTGGCGCCGGGCGCAACACCCGGCGATTCCGGTGTCATTCTGTCGACCGGGCGGGCCAGCCATTTCACCCGCTCCGGCGGGGATCCCAACCGATCCACCCAGACATCGACCAACACGCCTGGCGAAAGCAACAATGCGGATTTCAATGCCGCAGCTGGCACCAATACTTATGATGCCTCCTACCTGGATGTGAGTTTCATCCCCGATTCGGATGTGATGACGATGCAATTCGTCTTTTCTTCCGAGGAATTCCCGGAATTTCAGAATTCGGTCTATCAGGACGTGGTCGCAGTCTGGATCAACGGCGAGCAGGTCCTGATGGAGGTCGGAAACGGCCAGGCCAACCCCAGCAACATCAGTTCGTCAATCAACGAGAACCTTTATCTCGATAACGCAGGGGACGATTTCAACACCGAGATGGACGGGCTTACCCTGACCATGACGTTGACGATGCGCGTCAATCCCGGTGAGGTGAACGACATCCGCATCGGCATCGCGGATGTGAGCGACAGCCGCTACGACAGTAACCTTCTGATCGCCGCGGACTCGGTGCAGACTGATCTGGTGGCAATGACCGACAATGTCTTTGTGGCACCTGACAGCAGCAAGACCATCGACGTGCTGGCTAATGACGTGAACAATTCCGGCGGCACTCTGACGATCACCCATATCAACGGCACCGCAGTGACGGCGGGGGCAGTGGTGACGCTCAACACCGGGCAAGAGGTGCAGCTGAACGCGGATGGCACGCTGACGTTGATCGGTGATGGCGATGTTGAGGACTTCAATTTTACCTATGGCGTGACCAATGGCGTCAATACCGATACCGGCTTTGTCAATGCCAGTTCGATCCCTTGTTTCGTGGCAGGGACCCGGATCCGGACGCCTTATGGCGAGGTGCCAGTAGAGGATCTGATGCCTGGCGATCTGGTGGAAACTCGGGACGACGGTGCGCAGGTGCTGTGCTGGACTGGCGGACGATCGGTGGCGGCGGCAGGTGATTTTGCGCCGATCCGCATTGCCGCTGATACCTTCGACCGGCACGGCGAACTGATGGTCTCGCCGCAGCACAGGGTGCTGGTGCGCGGGGCCCATGCTGAGCTGTTCTTTGGCGAGGAAGAGGTGCTGGTGGCAGCCAAGGATCTGGTCAACGGGCGCAGTGTGGCGCGCTGTCCAGGCGGGGAGGTCACCTATGTGCATCTGATGTTCGACCGCCATCAGGTGATCTATTCTGAAGGTCTGGCCACTGAAAGCTTTTTACCCGGCCCGCAGATCGTCAACCTGTTCGAACGGCCGGTGGCAGAGGAGATCTGCGCCTTGTTCCCAGAGCTCGATCCTGAAACCGGCGCGGGTTACAGCGCGGCAGCGCGGCCTGCGCTGAAAGCATATGAAGGGAGGCTGCTGGCCGCGATCCAGGCGGCCTGACGCAGGTGGGCTGGTTTGCGGTCTTTGGTGGCGGCCACAATTGGAGCGATCCGCAGACGCTGTTAACGGCGGGTCTAACCGACGGCGATTGCCTGCTGGTGCGCGGCACAATGATGCTGGAATTTCACCTGCCGGAAAGCGCTAGGCCAGAGCCGCTGCTGCTTTACTCCCAAGGCGGCGATTGGCCGTTGCGGCTGGCGCTGCAGGCGGTGCCGGGCGGCGGCTTAAGCTTTGTGTTGGAGCAAAACGGTGCCGTGCTGCACCAGACGCTGAATCCAACCAGCCTGGGGCGTACCGGCCGGTTGCGGCTGATCTATGCCTGGGACGCGCCTGCCCGCACAGGGCGGCTGACGCTGGAGCGGCCGGACGGCAGCCAGATGCAGATTGCTGCCCTGGCTGGACCCAAACCCTGGCGGCTGCGGGACCTGCAGGCGCTGATCGGACCGCTGGGCTATGTGGCGCCGGCAGTAGAATACCTGGCGCTTTCCAGCTGCATGGAGCCGGCGGGCCCGGCCCCGGCGCTGCTGCCTTCCACCCCGATTGCCACACCTGAAGGCTACCGTGCGCTGAACAGTTTGCAGCGGGGCGATCTGGTTCTGAGCAGCAGCGGTGAGGCGGTGCCGGTCTTGCATGTGGTCGAACGCAAGGTGCCTGCGCTGGGCTCTTTTGCTCCGGTGCGGCTCAGGGCGCCTTATTTCGGGCTGCAGCGGGACATTCACGCGGCACCGTTCCAGCGGCTGGTGCTGTCCGGCTCGGAGGTGGAATATCTGTTTGGCCAGCCTGCGGTTCTAGTTCCGGCCGGCAATCTGCTGGGGACCGGTACCGCCCTGCCGGGGGTGTCAGGCACACCGCTGATCACCTACCGCCAGGCGGTGCTGCCGGATCATGAGCCGCTGCTGGCCGCCGGCGCCATGACAGAAAGCCTGTTCCTGGGCCGCCTGCGGCGCGACCCCCAGCGTCTGGCTGCCAGCCTTTTGGCACCGCTGGGCGCCGCAGCCTTGCCCGAGCACCGGCAGCCGAAATTCCCGGTGCTGCGGGCCTTTGACGCCGCAGTGCTGGCCGAGCGGAGGATCGCCTGACACATCCGCAGCTTCGAAGCCGGCCTCTGCTGCCAAGGCGCTTGCGTGAAAAAGGGGAACCGCCTAAGGACGTTGAAACCATCCCAGAGGCCTGACCCGAGCGTTTCCGTGCTGTATCTTCGCCTGACCACCGCCGCCCTGTTCCTGATCTGGGGGCAATTGCTGTCTGCGCAGGTGCTGACAGTCAATACTGTCACCCGGCCGCCGTTTTCGATGGTGGAGGAGGGGCGCGACACGGGCTTCTCGTTGGAACTTCTGAAAATCCTGGCGGGGCGGTTGGATTGGGAGTACCGCGTCAATCGTACGAACAGCTTTGCGGATATGCTGGACGGCGTCCGCAGCGGCGAGGCCGATCTGGCCGCCGCCAATATCTCGATCACCGCCTCGCGCGAAGTGGTGATGGACTTCAGCCAGCCGATCTTCGAAAGCGGCCTGCAGATCATGGTGCACGCCGATGAAATCCGCCAGCCGTCGCTGCTGCGGGCGCTGCTATCCTGGGACCTGGCTGCGGCTATCGGCATCGCCTTCCTGATGCTGTTCGGCGGCGGCATGATGATGTGGGCCTTCGAGCGCCGCGCCCAGCCCTATTTCGACCGTCCGTTGAACGAGGCCTGGTTCCCCTCCTTCTGGTGGGCGCTGAATTTGGTTGTGAACGGCGGGTTCGAAGAACGGGTGCCGCGCACACCGGTGGGCCGGATGTTCGGTGTGGTGCTGGTTGTGTCGTCGCTGTTCATCGTCTCGGTCTTTGTCGCGAAGATCACCGCGGTGATGACGGTTGAGGCTATCAGCGGCTCGGTGAACTCGGTGAACGATCTGTATGGCAGATCCGTGGGAACCATTGGCGGGTCGACCGCTGCGGGGTTCCTTGACCGACGCGAAATCGACTATTCCGCCTTTAACGGTCTGGATGAGATGCTGGGCGCCTTTGAAGCTGGTGAGGTGACGGCGCTGGTTTTTGATGCGCCGGTGCTGAATTTCTATGTACAGCAAGGCGGTTATCAATACGGCCACACCATCGGTCAGCCGTTCCTGCGCGAGAATTACGGGCTGGTGTTCCCGGCCGGCTCGCCGCTGGTGGAAGAGGTCAACCAGGCGCTGCTGGCGATGCAGGAGGACGGCAGCTATGACGCCCTCTACCGCAAATGGTTTGGCAGTCAGAACTGACGCCTGGCCTTAGTGGAAAACCGGCTCTTCACCGTCAAAGAACGGGGTCATCTGCGCGACGATCACGGCGTTTTCCTCCAGCGCCCTCTGCATCAACGCACGTTCCTCATCGCCGATCTCATGGCCTTCGGCCTCGCGCTCTTCCAGCGTGCCGTAACCGGTGACATCCAGCGGCGCGGTATCGGCTTGTTTCAGGATCGCCACGGTTTCGCGCACCGCCTCGGCCTCATCCACCCCGGAGGCATAGATCATCAGCGCCGCGCCGGTGGCGCCATCAGGCAGGCCGTCCCCGGCCTTGCGTCCGATCTGGACAAGCAGGGTATAGACTTGCTGCCGGGAGGGTTTCTTCTTTTCCATGCCGCCGCCATAGCCCCGGTGCAGGGGGTGGTCAATCAAATAGAGATAACGCGCAGACTGGATGGGCAGTAAGCGGAGGGCTTGCGGTCATTTGTATCCGGGCTTTATGTCTAGGCCTATTGGAACGCCAAAGGGACATGCCAATGCGCTTCTCCGCCCAAACTGCCCAACCGGTTCCCTGGAAGAACGGCGGCGGTGTGACCCGTGAGTTGGCGTCGCACGCAGAAGGCGGCCGGATGGTCTGGCGCCTCAGTTTGGCAGAGATCTCGCGGGACGGCCCGTTTTCTGCTTTTCCCGGCCTTGCCCGTATCCACTGCATCGTGGCGGGCGCCGGGCATGTTCTGTCCAACGCAGGAACCCGCCTGGAGGCCCGCCTGATGGAACCGCTGGCGTTTGACGGCTGCCTGGAGCTGGACTGTTGCCTGCGAAGCGGCGCTTGCAAGGCCTTCAACGTGATCTATAATCCCCAGCTTGTGTCGGCAGAGGCCAAGGTTCTGAGTGATGGAAGGGTGTCTAATGCTGCGGGCGGCCAGGTGGTCCTTGTTGTGTCGGGCAGCTTGGAATTGAGCGGTGGAGACAGGCTTATTCCTGGTGAAGGGATCATCATGGAAAACGCCGCCAGCGGAGAGATCTCCGAAGGCGGCGCAGTGATCCAAGTGCGGTTTCAGCCGGTTTAGAGACTGTTCAGCAGGTCCTTGATTGCCGTTCTGTAGCCTGCGATCACTCGGTCTCGGGCAATATGGCGGCCCTGTTGCACCACATGACGGCCGGCGCTCCAGACGTCGGTCACGGTGTCGTCGCCTGCCGCAAAGCACAGCCCGTCCAGCATCTGCTCCGGCTTCAGCGCGCACAAGGCCGGCACGCTGCTGTCAATCGCCACCAGATCCGCCAGAGCGCCCTCTTCGATCCGCCCGGCATCGCGGCCCAAGGCCTGCGCCCCGCCTTTCGCCGCGCCCATGTAAAGGGTTTCGCCAACCGACCCTTCGCCAGGCACCAGCACATTGCGGGCCAGATCGCGCAGGCGTTGGGAATACTCCAGCGTGCGCAGCTCTTCAGTCAGTGAAATCCGCACGTTAGAGTCTGATCCGACGCCGAAAACACCCTCATGCGCCAGGTATTCCACCCCATTGAACGGCCCGTCGCCCAGGTTCGCCTCGGTGATCGGGCAGAGGCCTGCAACAGCGCCGGAACGGGCCATGCCCACGGTCTCGGCGCTGGTCATATGGGTGGCGTGGATCAGGCACCATTTGCTGTCGACCGGCGCGTTTGCCAGCAGCCATTCCACAGGCCGCGCGCCAAGCCAATCGCTGATATCGGCCACTTCCTTGGGCTGTTCCGAGATGTGGATATGCACCGGCAGCCCGTTTGAGATCTGCAGAACCTCTGCCAGATCCTCGGGGCAGGTGGCCCGCAGCGAATGCGGCGCAATGCCGACGCAGGCGTCCTGCGGCAGATCCCGCGCAACTTTTTCGCGCGCCTGAGCGACCAGTTCAGAGAATTCCGCCACCGAATTGCCAAACCGCTGCTGGCCGCCATTCAGGTCCTGCTTATCAGCGCCGCCGTAGCTGTAAAGCACCGGCAGATGGGTGAGACCGATGCCGGTCTGGCCGGCGGCTGCAAAGACCCGCTCGCTGAGTTCTGTCAGTGATGCAAAACGGGCTCCGCCCAGTTGGTGATGGACATAGTGAAATTCGCCAACCGAGGCATAACCGGCTTCCAGCATCTCCATGAAAACCAGCGCAGCGATAGCCTCATATTGTTCCGGGGTGATGCGGTCCACGAACCGGTACATCAACTCGCGCCAGGTCCAGAAGCTGTCCTTGCCGGCCGCTCGGTACTCGGTCATCCCGGCCATCGCGCGCTGGAAGCTGTGGGAGTGCAGGTTGCCGAGCGACGGCAGCAGCACATCTGCCCGCGCATCTTCGGTTTGCGGCTGAGCACCTGTTTCCAGAGACGTGATCCGCCCGGCCTCAACTGTCAGCCGGAGGTTCTCTGCCCACCCTTGGGGCAGGCGGGCGCGCTGGGCGAATATTGTCTGCATCCGTCTCTCTTATGTGTAGATGTATTACCTTTAGCGGCGTGCTTATTACACGGCAAGGGTTTTGCGCAGAAGGGGCGCTGCCCCCCCGGCCGGGTAGCCTCACCCCGGGATGCTTCCGGGCCGGAAGAACGGGGAGTCCAGCCTTCAAATATCCTGGGGCCTGGGGCAAAGCCCCAGCTGCCGGAGGCAAAAGAAAAACGCGCCCGGCTAGGGACGCGTTTCAAGATTTAGCACTGCGGTGCGGATCAGTCGCGCAGCAGCTCATTGATGCCGGTCTTGGAGCGGGTCTTCTCATCAACCCGCTTCACGATGACCGCGCAGTAGAGGCTGATGTTGTTCTTCGACGGCATCGAACCTGCGACCACAACTGAATAGGGCGGCACTTCGCCATAGGTGACTTCACCGGTCTCGCGGTCGACGATCTTGGTCGATTTGCCGATGAACACGCCCATGCCCAGAACCGAGCCTTCGCGCACGATGCAGCCTTCGACCACTTCCGAACGGGCGCCGATGAAGCAGTTGTCCTCGATGATGGTGGGGCCCGCCTGCATCGGTTCCAGCACGCCGCCGATGCCGACGCCGCCCGACAGGTGCACGTTCTTGCCGATCTGGGCGCAGGAGCCGACGGTGGCCCAGGTATCAACCATGGTGCCTTCGCCGACATAGGCGCCGAGGTTCACGAAAGAGGGCATCAGCACCGCGCCCGGCGCAATATAGGCGGATTTGCGGACGACGCAGTTCGGCACCGCGCGGAAGCCTGCGGATTTCCACTGCTCCTCGCCCCAGCCGTTGAATTTGCTGTCGACCTTGTCCCACCAGCCACCAGCCTGCGGGCCGCCTTCGTGGATTTCCATGTCCTTGATGCGGAAGCCCAAGAGCACCGCCTTTTTGGCCCACTGGTTCACATGCCAGTCGCCGCTGTCCTGCTTTTCGGCCACCCGCAAGGAACCGGAGTCCAGCGCGTTCAGGGTGTCTTCGATGGCTTCACGCTGCTCGCCGGTGGTGGCGGGAGTGATGGTGTCGCGCGCCTCCCAGGCGGCTTCGATTGCTGCTTCCAGCTGGGCGTTGGACATGGGGGTTCCTCCGGCATCCGTTAGATTCGGGGTTACATAACGGCAATCTGACCGCAGGTCATGTCCGGATTGCGTCCAAATTGCCGCCCTGCACGGCGTTTTGCCTGCAGTCAGCGCACCCGGCGCAGGTGGCGGCGTAGGATTTCGCAAGCCGCAGCGGGATCGCGGCGCTCCATCGCCTGCACGATGGCAGCATGATCACTGTCTACCCGGCGCGTCCATTGGTGCTGCCAGTTGGCAAATAAATGGCGGGCAGCGGCGATATGCAAATCGTCGATCGAGGCCAAGAGCCGCGGCATCGCGCAAGGGGCCAGGATCACCCGGTGAAAGGCCCGGTTCAGGCGTTCCCAGCCGGCCATGTCTTCTGCTGCATCACAGGCGAGGCGGGCGGCATCGGCGGCAGCGGTATCCTCGGGCGTCAGGCGGGCAAAGGCGTGGGTCAGGGCCAGTACCTCCAGCGCCACCCGCATTTCGATCACTTCGCGGATCTCAGCAGGATTCAGGGCGCTGACCCGTGTGCCGCGGCGGGGTTCGGATTGGGCGAGGCCATGCGCCTCCAGCCGCAGGAGCGCTTCGCGCACCGGAACGTGGCTGGCGTCAAACTCGCGCGCGATATGGTCCTGGCGCAGTTTTTCGCCGGCAGGCAGGCTGCCGGTGATGATGCGCTCACTTAAGGCGTGATAAATCGTATCGGCAATGGTTGCGGACATGCCACGGCGATACCCGCGCCGCGGTCAGCCCGCAAGGATTATCCCAGCGGGTCCGGGGCAATGTTGCCGCCGCAGATCAGCACCGCCACGCGTTCGCCAGGGGCGGGGCAGTAGGCGCCGCATATCAGCGCAGCCAGGGCGGTGGCGCCTGCCGGTTCGACCAGGATCCGCCGTTCGCGCCACAGCGCGGTCTGGGCCTTGGTGATGGCGCTGTCCGGCACGGTCACCGATGCCAGGTCTTGTGCCGAGGCAAACTCGAAACAGATAGCGCCAATGCGTTTGGCACCAAGGGCGTTGGCCGCCACGCCGGAAACTTCCACATCCACTGGCTGGCGGGCCTGCAAGGCCGCATTCAGCGCGCAAGCGGTTTCGGGCTCCACCGCCACGATCTTCTTTGCTCCCTGGAGCCAGGCCAGCGCGCCGGCAATCAGCCCGCCGCCGCCCACCGCGATCAGAAGGGTATCCGCCTCAAGGCCTTGGGCCTGCCATTCGGCAAAGCAGGTGCCCTGGCCGGCAACCGTGGCGGGGGCGTCGTAGGCGTGGACCTGCATGGCGCCGGTCTCCGCCTCATAGGCCTGGGCCTGTTCCAGTGCGTTGGCATAGGCGCCGGGCACCACCTGCAGATCAGCCCCGGTTCGTTCGATCAGTGATATTTTGGCCGGGCCTGCCATCTCGGGCACGTAAATCCGGGCCTTGTGGCCCAGCTGGTGCGCGGCATAGGCCGCGGCGGCGCCGTGGTTGCCGCCCGAGGCCGCCACCAGTCCCGCCGGCGGCACTGGCTGGCTCAGCAATGTGTTGAAGGCACCGCGGGCCTTAAAGCTGCCGGTGTGCTGCATGTGCTCCAACTTCAGCTCCACTGGGAAATCCAGGCCGAAGCCCTGCGTTTTCATCACCGGGGTCCGCTGCACATGGGGGCCAACGCGTTCTGCTGCGTTCCTGATTTCATCCTGCCAGTTCATGCGCCGATCTCCCTGCCTTCTGCGCGGGAACCTTATCGGCGCCGCCGCTGTGTGCAAGCGCTACGGTGCGTTGTTGCATTCTTGATTGGCGCTAACGGCCAAGGGCGGCTACAAAGGGAGTCCTGTTGATTAATCTGGGATTTTCTATGACCGAAGACCGCCACAGCCGTTTCCGCGATGCCCATTCCGACCGGGACCGGGCCGAACATGTGCCCGCCACCCCGCAGACCCAGGCGCCTGCCTACCGGCTTGCCTTTGCCGATGAAGAGTTTCTGTGCCGCGAGGAACTGCGCCCGGTGCGGTTGCAGCTGGAGCTGCTGAAACCGGAGCTGATGCTGAACGAGCATGGCATCGAAAGCACCATTGTGATGTTCGGTGGCGCCCGGATCCCGGATCCCAAGCACAAGGATCAGGCGCGGACTCAGACGCTGGCGGATCTGTCGCATTTCTATGATGAGGCGCGCGCGTTCGCCAGGCTGATGACCGAAAAGTCGAAGGAGAGCGGTGGCCGTCAGAATGTGATTGTGACCGGCGGCGGCCCCGGAGTGATGGAGGCGGGCAACCGTGGCGCATTGGATGCAGGCGGCCAGTCCATTGGTCTGTCAATCGTTCTGCCGCACGAGCAAGCGCCTAATGGTTATGTGACGCCAGACCTTAGCTTTAACTTCCACTACTTCGCGATCCGCAAAATGCATTTCCTGATGCGGGCGCGGGCAATTACCGTGTTCCCGGGCGGGTTTGGAACTCTGGATGAGCTGTTCGAGAGCCTGACCCTGATCCAGACTGGCCGGATGGAGCGGGTGCCGTTCCTGCTGTTCGGCAAGGCGTTCTGGGACAAGATCATCAATTGGGAGGCGCTGGCCGATGCCGGCACCATTTCAGATCAGGATCTGGACCTGTTCCGCGTGGTCGACACCGCCCAAGAGGCGGTGGAGATCATCGAAAATTGGGAGCCTGCGCCGCCGCGCGACAGCCTGCCCGGACGCGAGCGCTAAGCGCCGTAAGCAAAGCAGCTGTTGCCGGGATCAAGCAAATTCCGGCGGCAGCCTGCCAACCTCGTCACCGGTTGTCAGACGGGTGAGGATCTGGGCACCTTCTACGGTTTTTATAGAATAGCCATACCCGCGCAGGCGGAACTGCCATTCCCGCGGACTAAGTGCCTTTTCCCGTTCGCTGCGGATCAGGTCCAGCACGCTGGGGTCAATCGGGGCAGTCTTGCGTTCCATTGGAGCCATCTGTGCGTCCTTCTGAAAATGAATTGTCTGCGTTTTGGAAACTGTTCCCGGCAAACGGCTGAATTTAAGCTGTATTGTGAAAAGAATACGGCGGGCTGGCCTGCGTTCCGGAGTGCGGCTCTTGTGCAACAGTTCTCAGGCGTGGTGATGCCGCGGCGACGCGGGCGGGAGAGCCGGCGGGAAATCGGACTTCATCAGACGGTTTTCGCGCGGTAAATTGCCAATTGCAGCAAATTGTCATTTCTTCGATCGGCCTGAGGCCGGAAGCGGGCCAAACTTGGCCACATTTACAAACAAAAACTTACCGTTGACAGGATAGTGGAGACCGTTGATGCCCGAAGTTTCAGATTACACGGCGCTTTTAGCCTATACATCGAACAGCAGCCTCCGCTGGAACAGCCTAGCTGATCTCGGCACTCAAACTGTGGTGACCTACAGCTTTGTCGATAGCGGTGACTTGGGGGATGTGGCTGACGACCCCTATGGTGCCAGCAGCTATTGGCCCTTCAACAGCACGCAGCGCGACTATTTCCGCCTGGCTCTTGCGGAGTTTGAAGAGGCGTCCGGCTTGCTGTTTGTCGAAACGGACGGTCCGGCAATGATCAACGCCTTTGGCTACAACGGCGGCTCTGCTGCAGGCTGGGCGGATCTTGCCTGGTCCAACTCCTACTCCACCAATGAGGGGGAGCTGGCGATTGAAAGCACTGATATGGCACCGGGATCCTATGGCTATGAAACGGTGCTGCACGAGATCGGCCATGCGCTGGGTCTTGAACATCCGCATGACGGCGACAATACGCTGGCGGACCATCTGGACGACCAGGCACACACCGTGATGACCTATAATCATGCCGGGTACAATGTCACTGAGCTGGGCACATTTGATGTGCAAGCTCTGACCCATATATATGGCGATACCGGCGGAACCGCAGGATGGAGAGCTTACGTCAATACGGCGGGCGACGTGGTGATCAAGGCCAGCAGCCGTGCAGAAACTGTATTGGCGACCGGACAGGATACCAAGATTTATGCAAAGGGCGGCGAAGATACGGTCATCGGCCACGAAGCGGATGACCACTTGTTCGGCGGCGGCGGCGCTGACAGTCTTACTGGGGGCTATGGCGAAGACAGGCTAGTGGGCGGTAAGGGATCGGACGTTTTGATCGGCGGATTGGATGAGACCGATTATTCAGGCGCCTACGATGAAGACGATTTTCTGAAAGGAAATGGCGGCAGGGACACGCTTTTCGGCGGCCAGGGGGATGACAGGCTGATCGGCGGCAACGGCAAAGACCGTCTTGTCGGCGGTGAAGGATCTGACGTTTTGACAGGGGGGAAACACGCGGATGTTTTTGTGTTCGTGTCTGCCGATTATTGGGAAGACGAAGTCATCACGGATTTTGGCAAAGGCGATGACCGGATCGAATTCTTTGACACCTCAGTGGAAGACTTCAGCGATCTGACCATCACACAGGAAAATGGCAGCACCCTGATCGGATTTTTCGGCAGTCACCAGATCGAGTTGACGGGCTATACCGGCACGCTCACCGAGGACCACTTCCTGTTTACTTGATATGGCAGCCGGGGAACCTGCCGCACCGGGGCCGGATCCGGGTTACTTCAACCCGGCTTCGGCCTCAATCTGCTTGCGGCTCTTGCGGGCGCGCTCGGTTGCCGATTTCAGCTGGCCGCAGGCCGCCATAATATCATCGCCCCGCGTCTTGCGGATCGGCGAGGCATAACCGGCCTGATAGACGATATTGGCAAAGGCATGGATGCGGTTGTTCGAGGACCGCCTGTAGGGGCTGCCGGGCCATTCGTTGAACGGGATCAGGTTGATCTTGGCCGGGATGTTGTAGCGCTTGATGTGCTCGATCAGCCGGTGCGCGTCCGCGTCAGTGTCATTGACCCCGTCCAGCATCACATATTCAAATGTGATCCGCTCGGAGTTCGACACTTTGGGGTAATCCGCAAGTGCCTGCAGCAGCTCGTCAATATTCCAGCGCTTGTTGATCGGCACCAGCTTGTCGCGGATCTCGTTGGTGGTGGCGTGGAAGGAAATCGCCAGCAGACAGCCGATTTCTTCGGCAGTGCGGGCAATCTCCGGCACCACGCCTGAGGTCGACAGGGTAATCCGGCGGCGGCTGAGCGAGATGCCCTCAGGATCCATCGCAATCTTCATCGCGTCGCGGACGTTGTCGAAGTTGTACAGCGGCTCCCCCATGCCCATCAGAACGATGTTCGACAACAGGCGGGTTTCATCCTTGGGCGCGCCAGGCACCGGCCATTCCTCCAGATCGTCGCGCGCCATCATCACCTGGCCGACAATCTCGGCCGGGGTCAGGTTGCGCACCAGCTTCTGGGTGCCGGTGTGGCAGAACGAGCAGGTCAGGGTGCAGCCCACTTGGGACGAGATGCACAGCGTGCCGCGGCCGTCTTCGGGGATATAGACCACCTCGACTTCATGCCCGCCGGCGATCCGCACCAGGTATTTGCGGGTGCCGTCGGTGGAGACCTGCTTACTCACCACTTCCGGGATGCGGACTTCGAAGGTGTCTGCCAGGTCTGCGCGGTAGGCTTTGGCCAGGTTGGTCATATCCGCGAAGTCGCGCTTGCCCCACTGGTAGATCCACTGCCAGATCTGTCCGACACGCATCTTGGCCTGTTTTTCCGGTGTGCCGTGTTCGATTAACACCTCGCGCATGCGCTCGCGGGTGAGGCCGACAAGGTTGATCTTGCCGCCTTCGGGATCCTTGCGGGGCAGGGTCAATACGTCCTGGGTAATCGGCGCGCTGGCGGTCATGGGCTTTAGCCTCGGTGCTGGTGGGCGGATGCGGCTCTATATAGGATTCCCGCGAAAGATCAAAAGGAATCCTTGAACGCATATTTCAGACCGCCGCACTGACCAGTGCCTATCTGGAAAACCGCACCAGCTCCTCGACCCGGGCGCGTCCCAAGGTCGTCCAGCACGCCCGCGTTGCAATTCCGGCGTCTTCACGCACTGCATGGGCTTCGCCGGCAAAGGCGCAATGCGCGCCCCGGAACGCTTCCCATGCGGTTTGGCTCTCAATCAGTGCAGCTTCAACGGCAGTCCCGCCATTGGTGTTGTCACGCTCTGCAGCGGCGACCATTGCGGCTTCCAACGCGTTGAGCAGTGCGGCTTCCACTCCCTCTTCATCATCCGCCACGCAGGAACCGACTTCCTCACGGCTTCCCGCGCCGCATTCCAGCGCCGGATTGGCAAAAGCAGGCGGGAAAAGCAGCGCAACTGCAAGGCAAGCGCACGGGAGACTGGCTGAGTTCGGCATGGCAGGCACCTCCTGCTTCCCATGCTAGGCCGCTTGCGGGCTTCAAACAAGAAAACCCCGGCGCGAGCCGAGGTTTGGTGTGTTTCCGCTAGGCAGCAGATATTACTTGCTGCAGCGTTTTTCCGCGTCTTCCAAGGCGGCCGTGAATCCCAGCAGCGAGAAGCTGTCTTTGGTTTGGGTGCCCCGGGCAGATCGCGCGGTCAGCACCGCATTTGCGCCGCGCTTCATGGCGGTGACAATCTTGGCGTCGTCCGCAGGTGTGGCCGGCCAGGCCCATTCGCCCTCGGTGAACAGTTCAAATTCGGACTCGCCAATGGCCATGTTCACGGTGGATCCCGGCGCAAACGGATAGCCGCCGGTAAAGCTGACTTCGCCTTTGGGGGTGTCGCTGCTGCGGAAGGTGACAAACAGCTGGATTTCGCTGCGGCGCACCGCCACGACGCGGCCGTCGCGGGTGTTCACGGTTTCCTTTGGTGCGGAAACCCCCCAGCATTCATTCGGATTGTCGCCTTCAAAGACGCTCCAGTCCACCTTGGCTGCAACGCGATTATTCGACGTTGCTTGCGCAGATGCGGTGGTTGCCAATGCTGCCAGACACAGGCCCGCAGCCACGCGGGCGAGTTTCAATGCCATTTGTCCCGACTCCAAGACTGTTCTCTAAACCTCAAATACCAAACAAAGGGCCCGCAGCGTTTCAACCGCTGTCTGATCCCGATCCCCTCGCTTGCGCTACACAAGCACACTAACGTAACTAGCACCACGGGCGAAAGTGCGTTTTGGCAGGATTTCGCCCAGAAAACCGCACGGAAAGATAAGGGGAGACATCATGCCGAAACCTGTGCCCATGGCCGAAGTCTGGCGGGGCCCGCTGCTGGAGAGCCTGCATTTGGGGCATGCCGTCATTTGTGATGACACGGGCAAGGTGGTGCGCAGCTGGGGGGACCCGGATGCGGTGATCTACCCGCGCAGCTCGGCCAAGATGATCCAGGCGCTGCCGCTGATTACCTCCGGCGCCGCTGCGCGCTATGGTCTGACGTCTGAACAGCTGGCCCTGGCCTGCGCCTCCCACAATGGCGCGCACATCCATACAGACCGGGTGAACAGCTGGCTCGATCAGCTGGGCCTTGGCGATGATGACTTCCGCTGCGGCACGCAATTGCCAGACGACATCCCGGCCCGCAATGAATTGATCAAGACCGACAACAGCCCCTGCCAGGTGCACAACAACTGTTCCGGCAAGCACGCGGGTTTTCTGACCCTGACCCAGTACTTGGGCGCCGGGGCGGAGTACATCGAGGTTGATCACCCGGTGCAGCAGGCCTGTCTGGCCGCGTTTGAGGAAACCACTGGCCAGGACAGCCCGGGCTATGGCATTGACGGCTGCTCAGCGCCGAACTTTGCCACCACGGTTACCGGCCTTGCGCGCTCGATGGCGTGGTTTGCCAGCGCCGCAGACCGTTCCGATCGCGCGTCGCAAGCGGCGCAACAACTGGTCGCGGCGATGACGGCGCATCCCGAATTGGTTGCAGGCGAAACCCGCTGCTGCACCAACCTGATGCGGGCCATGGGCGGAAAAGCGGCGATCAAGACCGGAGCCGAGGCGGTGTTCATCGCGATCCTGCCTGAACAGAAGATGGGCGTAGCCTTGAAAATCACTGACGGCGCCACCCGCGCCAGCGAATGCGCGATAGCGGCGCTGATGGTCAGCCTTGGTGTGCTGGAGGCGAAGCATCCGGAAACCCGCAAATACATGAACAAGACACTCTACAGCCGCCGCGGGCTGGAGTGCGGATCCATCCGCCCGGCAGCCGAATTGCTGTTCTGAAAATAGATGCCCCGGGCCTGTCCCGGGGCATGCAGCCTACATTTCCATGTCGATGATCTCGGCCACTTCGACCGAACCGTTGCCGCCCACCACCATCGGGCAGCCCTTGGCCATTTCGCAGGCAGCATCCTGATCGGCCGCTTCGACCACCGTGTAGCCCGAAAGCGGATTGGCGCCGCCATTGTCCACGACCCCTCCGGCGCTGACTGTCTTGGAGAGGCCAACCGGCGCGCCCGGGACCTTCAGCGCGTCTCCCATCGACCCCATCCAGTTTTTCCAGGCCTCCATTTCCTTGGCGCCTTCTGCTTCGCTCTCGGGCTTCTTGCCGCCGTGATAGGCAAAAATGAACTGTGGCATTGGTTTTCTCCCTTGGTTGCGATGAATTCCTGTTCAGGCGTTTTCGGCCAGTTGCGCCTCCAGCTTGCGCAGGGTCGAAGTCCAGCCCTGTTCGTGGCGCGACGCGATCTCGCTGCCGTCCAGATCACGGTGGTCAATCAGCAGCATGGCGCCGTTTTCGGTGGCAGCAATTGTAAAGGTCACATGGCTTTCGGCGCCGCGGTTTCCGTTCTCGTCGTGCCAGGCCCACGTGAAGCCGACGGACTTCGGCACATCCACATGGGTTACTTGGCCAGAGACATGGAACTGCTGGCCGTCACTGTTCTGCATGACGGAAAACCAAGGGCCGGTGCGGCTCAGGTCCAGATCATGTTCCGGGATATGCACCCCCTCCGGGCCCCACCATTGCAGCAGCTTGTTCGGGGTGGTCACCCAGGCGAACAGTTTTTCCGGACTGACGGGAAAAACCCTTTGCAGCTGCAGATCACTCATGCGGTTTCCTCCATCAGGTGTCATCTTCCAGTAAAGCCGCCTTCAGCCGGTCCAGACCGCCCTCCCAAAAGGCGCGCCGGGACTGGGTCCAATCGGCAATCATCCGCAGGCCTTCGGGGCGGGCGGAATACAGCCGCTTGGTGCCATCGGCGCGCTGCGTGACCAGCCCGGCCTCGCGCAGCACCTTCAGATGGCGCGAGATCGCAGGCGCCGAAATGCCCGCACCCGGTGCTAGATCGCCTGCAGGCAGTTCGCCTTTGAGAATCAGCTGGTCCACAATCGACATACGGGTTTCATCCGACAGCGCGGCAAAAGACTTCAGAATCGGTATCATATCTATTATTATCACTTTTGTTAATTAAGTGTCAGGTTAAAAATGGTAGTAGACATCTGGGTGCAATTGGCCCGTATACAGCAAGACAAAACCGCGCGGCCCAAGGTCCGTTGCCGCTGCCGCTGCCGGTACCGGCGGCGGCAGGTCCGGGTCAGGAAATCACCGCATATCCCAAAGCAGCTTGGCCGCCAGGGTTATTGAGGTCAGCACCAGCAGCGGTTTGATCAGCTTCGCCCCCTGCCTTTTTGCAAGCCCGGCTCCTGCCCGCGCACCGGCAATCTGGGCCAATCCCATCAGCAAGCCCGTGATCCACCAGGGGGAGGCGAAAAAGGAAAAGGCAACAAGGCCGCCCGCATTGGAAGCAAAGTTCAACAGCTTGGTATGGGCCGTGGCCTTAAGGATGCCGTAACCAGCAATGGAGACAAAGGCGAGCATGTAGAAACTGCCTGCCCCCGGTCCCAGCAGCCCGTCATAGGCACCGCACAAAGGAACCATTGTTGCGGCAAACAGGGCAGGCGACAGGCGGCGCTGCCGGTCCAGATCATCCAAGCCTTTCTTGGTTGCAAAGAAGATGGCAATGGCAATCAGCAGCACCGGCAGGAACAGCCGGATCCACTCGGTGGGCAGGAAGGTCACCAGAAAGGCTCCTGCGACGGACGCGGCAAAGGCTATCAGCGCAGGTATACGCTGCGATTTCAGATCAACGTGGCCGGCTCGGGCATAGGTGGCTGCCGCGGTGGCGGCCCCGAACAGCGCCTGGACCTTGTTTGTCGCCAGGGCCGTGACCGGGCTGGCCCCCGCCAGCAGCAGAACAGGCAAAGTGACCAGTCCGCCGCCGCCGGCAACCGCGTCAATGAAACCCGCGACAAACCCGGCTGCCAGCAAAAGCAGCAGGGTTTCGATCCCCACTTCCAGCATGTGATTGATCAGCCTTTGAAATCGTCCTGGCCGTAGCCTTGGATGTACAGCAACGCAGTCAGGTCGCCGTGGTTGATGCGGATATCGCATTCCGCCGCGACCGAAGGTTTTGCATGCAAGGCTACGCCGGCGCCCGCACGTTTCAGCATTCCCAGATCATTGGCGCCGTCGCCAACAGCAATGACATCCGCCTCGCCAATCCCCTGCCGGGCGGTGATCTGCTCCAGCGCCTCCACCTTGGCTTCCCGGCCCAATATCGGCCTGCCTGCTTCTCCGGTCAGCTTGCCGTCATTTATCAACAGCGTGTTGGCGCGGTTTTCATCAAACCCCAGCTCGGCCGCCACCTGAGCGGTGAACGCCGTGAAGCCGCCGGACACCAGCGCCGCATAGGCGCCCTCTGCCTTCATCGTGGCCAGCAGATGCCTGCCGCCGGGCATCAGCGTGATGCGCTCGGCCAGCACCTTGGCGATCACCGTTTCTGGCAGCCCTTTCAACAGTCCCACCCGCTCGGTCAGTGCGCCTTCAAAATCCAGCTCGCCGTTCATTGCCCGTGCGGTGATGTCCTTGACCCGCGCGCCAACGCCCGCTTCCTCTGCCAGTTCGTCAATGCACTCTTGCTGGATCATGGTGGAATCCATGTCGGCCAGCAGCATCTTCTTTTTCCGTCCGGCGTTGGGCTGAATAACCAGATCCACGCCCAGCTTCTGCAGATCCTCCCAGACCTCCCAGCGGTTGTCCGGCATCTGCGCCAGCGGAAACTCAGCCGCGGCACCCGGGGCTAGCCAGACGGCCTCGCCGCCGCCCCAAGCATTGCGCAGCGATTCGATCAGCGCAGGCTCCAAACCCGGGCTGGCAGGGTTGCAAAGCAGGGTGGCAGCAAACATCGGCAGGCTCCGTTTTGTCGGGATTCGTCTTGTCATAACGGCCCGCCGCTGGATCGGCCAGCCTGCTCGATGCTGTGGAAAACAGGGGGCGTTATAAGGCAGGCCGCCAGAAGTGAATTCAGGGCGCTTGTTTCCGATGGTGGAAAAGTGTGTCGCAAAAAGAGTGCGTATGGCCGTATTTCTCCGACTTTTCTGTTGCATGCCGCGCTGCAGCGGCCTAGCTCTGATGGCGGGACACCCCTCCCCAACGAGGGGCGCTTATCTGGAAGGGTAGCATTTATGGCTATTGCACACCCGGTCACGCGGCCGGCCAATCCGCGTTTTTCTTCTGGCCCCTGCGCCAAACCTCCAGTCTTTGACGTCGCCAAACTGGCCAACGCCCCGCTGGGCCGGTCGCACCGCGCTGCGGTGGGCAAGGAGCGCCTGAAGGCTGCAATCGAAGGCACCCGTGAAATTCTGAATATCCCTGCTGATTACAAAATCGGCATTGTCCCTGCGTCGGATACCGGTGCGGTGGAAATGGCGATGTGGAACCTGCTGGGTGCCCGCGGTGTTGAAATGCTGGCCTGGGAAAGCTTCGGCTCCGGCTGGGTGACTGACGCGGTGAAGCAGCTGAAGCTGGACGCCACCGTCAAGACCGCCGATTACGGCCAGATCGTGGACCTTGCCTCTGTCGATTTCACCAATGACGTTGTCTTCACCTGGAACGGCACCACCTCTGGCGTGCGGGTGCCCAACGGCGACTGGATCCCGGCGGACCGCGAAGGCCTGACGATTTGCGACGCGACCTCCGCGGCCTTTGCGCAGCATTTGCCCTGGGACAAGCTGGATGTGACCACCTTCTCCTGGCAGAAGGTGCTGGGCGGCGAAGCAGCGCATGGCATGATCATTCTCAGCCCCCGCGCAGTGCAACGGCTGGAAAGCTACACCCCTGCCTGGCCGCTGCCCAAGATCTTCCGCCTGACCAAGGGCGGCAAGCTGATCGAAGGCATCTTCCAGGGCGCCACCATCAACACGCCCTCGATGCTGGCGGTGGAGGACTACCTGCTGGCGCTCGACTGGGCCCGCTCGGTGGGCGGCTTGGAAGGCCTGCGCGAACGCGCCTACGCCAATCTCGCCGCGGTGCAAAGCTTTGTGCAGGACAACCCCTGGATCGCCTTCCTGGCGGAACAGCCGGAATACCGTTCCAACACCAGCGTCTGCCTCAAGTTCACCGATGAGCGCATCCAGGACGGCGCCGCCTTTGCCAAGGCCGTGGCCAAGCGGCTGGAGAACGAAGGCGTGGCCTATGACATCGGCGCCTACCGCGACGCGCCTGCGGGCCTGCGGATCTGGTGCGGCGGCACGGTCGAAGCCACTGATGTGGCAGCGCTGATGCCCTGGATCAAATGGGCCTTCGAGGCCGAGATCGCCCTCCAGACCGAAGCGGCCTGATTCAGGCCCTGTTCCGGGGCGCCGGCCCCGGATCCCCCACTCGTGGGACCCCTCTCAATTTCAGGCCGCACAGGCCCCCGTATGAAAAGGACCGCAAACATGGCTCCCAAAGTCCTCATCTCCGACAAACTTTCTGAGGCCGCCGTGCAGATCTTCCGCGACCGCGGCATCGACGTCGATTTCCTGCCCGATGTGGGCAAGGACAAGGACAAACTGGCGGAAATCATTGGCCAGTATGATGGCCTCGCCATCCGCTCGGCGACTAAAGTGACCGAAAAGATCCTGGAGAACGCCGATAACCTCAAGGTGATTGGCCGAGCCGGCATCGGCACCGACAACATCGATAAGGAAGCCGCCTCCAAGCGCGGCGTCATTGTGATGAACACGCCCTTCGGCAACATGATCACCACCGCCGAACACGCCATCGCAATGATGTTTGCCACCGCCCGCCAGCTGCCTGAGGCTTCGGCGTCCACTCACGCCGGTAAATGGGAAAAGTCCAAGTTCATGGGCACCGAACTGACCGCCAAGACCCTGGGAGTGATCGGCGCCGGCAACATCGGCGGCATCGTCTGCGACCGCGCCCGCGGCCTCAAGATGAAGGTAGTGGCTTATGATCCTTATCTGAGCACTGAGAAGGCCGATCAGATGGGAGTCGAAAAGGTGGAGCTGGACGAGCTGCTGGCCCGTGCCGACTTCATCACCTTGCATGTGCCGTTGACCGACCAGACCCGTAACATCCTGTCCAAGGAAAACCTGGAGAAGACCAAGAAGGGCGTGCGCATCATCAACTGCGCCCGCGGCGGCCTGGTGGACGAAGGCGCGCTGGCGGAACTCTTGACCTCCGGCCATGTGGCAGGCGCGGCTTTCGACGTGTTCTCGGTCGAGCCGGCCAAGGAAAACGCGCTCTTCGGCCTGCCCAATGTGGTCTGCACCCCGCACTTGGGTGCTGCTACGACCGAGGCGCAGGAAAACGTCGCTCTGCAAGTGGCCGAGCAGATGTCCAATTACCTGCTGACCGGCGCGGTGGAAAATGCGCTCAACATGCCTTCGGTGACGGCGGAAGAAGCTAAGATCATGGGCCCCTGGATCAAATTGGCTGATCATCTGGGTTCCTTCGTGGGCCAGATGACGGATGAACCGATCAAGGCGATCAACATCCTCTATGACGGTGCCGCTTCGGAGATGAATCTGGACGCACTGAACTGTGCAGTGATTGCCGGAATCATGAAACGCGCCAACCCCGAGGTGAACATGGTCTCGGCCCCGGTGGTCGCCAAGGAGCGCGGCATCCAGATTTCGACCACAAACCAGGACAAATCCGGTACATTCGACGGTTATGTCAAGGTGACCGCAGTGACTTCCAAGCGCGAGCGTTCAGTGGCGGGCACCGTGTTTTCCGACGGCAAGCCGCGGTTCATCCAGATCAAGGGTATCAACATCGAGGCCGAGGTCGGTGCGCATATGCTGTACACCACCAACGAGGACGTGCCCGGCATCATAGGCACCCTGGGCCACACTCTGGGCGAAAGCGATGTGAATATCGCCAATTTCACCCTGGGCCGCTCTGAAGCGGGCGGCGAAGCCATCGCGCTGCTTTATGTGGATGACGAGGTGCCGGCAGAGGTCCGAGCCAAGCTGGCCGAAACCGGGTTGTTCAACCAGATCAAGCCGCTGGCCTTCGACGTCGTCTGAAAGTTGACTGCGTAACTGGTTCAATCAGGAACGCCGCCCGGTTATAAGGGCGGCGTTTTCGTATCCGGCCTCTTCAAACAAAGGACCTTGCAATGACCGCGCCTCTCTATGCGATCGGCGACATTCACGGCCAGCTTGCCATGCTGGATGAGGCATTGACCCGGATCGAGGCCGACGGCGGCCCGGACGCGCGGATTGTCTTTCTGGGCGATTACACAGACCGCGGCCCGGACAGCCGCGGGGTGCTGGACCGGCTGACCGCAGGTCAGAAGGAGGGGCGCGACTGGATAACGCTGTTAGGCAACCATGACCGGATGTTTGCCTGGTTCATGGAGGACACGCCCCGCCATGACCCGCATTTGCTGGTCGGGTACCATTGGTTGCATGACCGCCTTGGCGGCACTGAAACGCTGGATAGCTACGGGTTGCAGTTTGATGACCGCACCCGGCTGGAGGATCTCCACGCCCGTGCCAAGGGCGCAGTCCCCCGGCGCCATGTCGATTTTCTGCGCAGCCTGAAACCCATGCACGAAACCCCTGAGATTGCCTTTGTCCATGCAGGCATCCGCCCTGGTGTGCCGCTGGCAAAGCAAAGCGAGAATGATCTGATCTGGATTCGCCAGAGCTTCCACAATTATTCAGGCCGGCACCCGAAGCTGATTGTGCATGGCCATACGCCAGTGGACCGCCCCGGCCATTACGGCAACCGCATCAACCTCGACGGCGGCGCCGGCTACGGCCGCCCGCTCAGTGCCGCTGTATTCGAAGGCCGCAGCTGTTGGCTGCTCACGGAATACGGCCGCCAACCGCTGACCCCGTAGTTCTCCTTATTCTTCTGGCCCAAAATATCCTGGGGGTGAGTGCCAGCGGCGCGAGGGGGCAAAGCCCCCTTTATCGGCCCCTAAAACAAAATCAGGTCCAGTCCAGCACCACTTTGCCGCTGGACCCGGACTTCATCGCCGCAAAGCCTTCGGCAAAGTCATCCACGCCAAACCGGTGGGTGATCACCCGGCCCACATCCAGCCCGTTCTGCAGCATGGCGATCATCTTGTACCAAGTCTCGAACATTTCGCGGCCATAGACGCCCTTGAGGGTGATTGCCTTGAACACGATACGCGACCAGTCGACCGGCGATTTTCCCGGCGGAATGCCCAACAGAGCAATCTTGCCGCCCATCACCAGCGCCTCGACCATCTGATCCAGAGCCGCCTGGCTTCCGGACATCTCCAGCCCGACGTCAAACCCCTGTTTCAGGCCCAAATCGCGCACCACGTCCTGCAGGTCCTCCTGCGCCACGTTCACCGCGCGCACTGCCGGCGCCACATGTTCCGCCAGCGTCAGACGGTCCGGGTTGATATCGGTGATCACTACATGGCGCGCGCCGGCGTGTTTCGCCACCGCCGCCGCCATGATGCCAATGGGGCCTGCGCCGGTGATCAGCACGTCTTCGCCCAACAGATCAAAGCTCAGCGCCGTGTGCACTGCATTGCCCAAGGGGTCCAAAATGGCGCCGATCTCATCCGGGATATCCTCCGGCAGAGGCACCACGTTGAAGGCCGGCAGCTTCAGATACTGGGCAAAGGCGCCCTGCTCGTTCACCCCGATGCCGCGTGTGCCGGGATCCAGATGGAATTTGCCGGCCCGGCTCTGGCGCGAGTCCGTCTTGATCAGATGGCCCTCGCCGGAGCAGCGCTGACCCACCGCCAGATCGGTGACATTGCGCCCGATCTCGACGATTTCGCCCGCAAACTCATGGCCGGTAATCATCGGCACCGGTACGGTATGCGCAGCCCATTCATCCCAGTTCCAGATGTGGATGTCGGTGCCGCAGATGCCGGTCTTCTTCACCTTGATCAGCACCTCATCCGGGCCGATCTCCGGCACCGGCGCCTGCACCATCCACAGGCCCTCCTGCGGATGGCTCTTCTCCAGCGCCTTCATCGTGTTTGGACGGCTCATGTCACAATCCCCAGTTCATTGCCGACCTTGCCAAATGCGGCCAATGCCCTGTCCAGTTCATCCCGCGTCAGCGCCGCGTTCATCTGGGTGCGGATGCGCGCCTGGCCGCGCGGCACCACCGGGAAGAAGAAGCCGGAGACATAAACGCCCTCGTCAAACAGTTTTGCAGCCATATCCTGCGCCAGCTGCGCCTCGCCCAGCATCACGGGGATGATCGGATGCTCACCGGGTAAGAGATCAAAGCCCAGATTTTCCAAGCCAGCACGCCAGTAACGCGCATTCTCAAACAGCTGCGCCCGCAGCCCGTCCCCTTCCTCCACCAGCCGGATCGCCTCTAGCCCGGCAGCAACAATCGATGGCGGCAGCGAATTGGAGAACAAATAGGGCCGCGCCCGCTGCCGCAGCAGGTCGATCACTGGCTGCGGCCCGGCGATATAACCGCCGATGGCCCCCCCAAGTGCTTTGCCCAAGGTTCCCGTCAGGATGTCCACGTCCACTCCGAAATGCTCCGGGGTGCCCGCGCCCGTTGCGCCCATGAAGCCGGTGGCGTGGCAGTCATCCACCATAACTACCGCATCGTATTTATCCGCCAGCGCGCGGATTTCGGGCAGCTTGGCCAGGTATCCATCCATCGAGAAAACGCCATCGGTCGCAATCATGATATGCCGTGCCCCATCCTCGCGCGCCTGTTTCAGCCAGGCCTCCAGATCGTTCATATCACTGTTCAGATACCGGTAGCGCTTGGCCTTGCATAGGCGCACCCCGTCGATGATCGACGCGTGGTTCAGCGAGTCCGAGATGATCGCATCCTCCGGCCCCAGCAGCGGCTCGAACAGCCCGCCGTTGGCGTCGAAGCAGGCGGCAAACAGGATCGCGTCATCCTTGCCTAGAAACTTGGCCAGGCGGCTCTCCAGCTCCCGGTGAATGTCCTGCGTCCCGCAGATGAAGCGCACGCTCGCCATGCCGAACCCTTTCGGCTCCATCGCCGATTTTGCGGCCTCGATCAGGGCGGGGTGGTCGGCCAGTCCAAGGTAGTTGTTGGCGCAGAGGTTGATCACCTGCCGGTCTCCAACCGTGATCTCGCCGCCCTGAGGCGAGGTGATCATTCGCTCACGTTTATACAGCCCCTCAGCCTCGATCTGGGCAAGCGTGTTGGAGATGTCGGTCAGAAATGCATTGGACATGAGCTAACTCCCTGGGTGTCTCGAGTCGCGTGTCTATCATAGCGGACGTGTTTCCGAAATACAGGATTTCAGTATCGCGGAAAAAAATCCGTGAAACCGGAACCGAAGGCGGAAACATCACCCGGCCGGACTATCTCATCCCAAAACAGGGAGGAAACAGTCATGGCACGGGTCACAGGCATCGGCGGGGTGTTCATCAAGGCGCACGGCGGCGCCAAGGAGTTGGCAGAATGGTACCGCGACCATCTGGGGCTAGACCTGGCGGATTTCGGCGGCGCCGTCCTCAATTGGGAGGAGGACAAGGCCGGCGACGGCGGCCTCACCGTATGGGCCACTGCTGATCCGGACGGGACCTGGTTCGACCCCAGTATCTCGGGCTTCATGATCAACTACCGGGTTGATGACATGGACGGCATGGTTGCCCAGCTGACTGCCGCAGACATTCCCATCCTGAAAGGGCCTGACGCCCATGAAAACGGCCGTTTTGCCTGGATCATGGACCCGGAAGGCAACAAGGTGGAGCTGTGGGAACCTGCGCTTTGGGATGAGAGCAACAAGGGCTGACAGTCCCATTATGCCCTAATGGCAGGCACAAAAAAACGCGGCCCCTTTGCAGGGACCGCGTTTCAGAACTGCTAAGCTTGAAAGCTTATGCCAGCGCCAGGTTCACAGCCGACTCGCGGCCGTCACGGCCGGGCTCGATGTCGAAAGTGACTTTCTGGTTGTCCGCCAGGCCGGTCAGGCCGGAACGCTCAACAGCGGAGATGTGCACGAACACATCTTTGCTGCCGCCGTCGGGTGCGATGAAGCCGAAGCCTTTGGTGGTGTTGAACCATTTTACGGTGCCGGTGGCCATATCCGTAGTCTCCTATAATTGCTGCCCGCGGAAGTGCGGCAGCCTGGCGTAGTCGGTCTGGATCGAGAGACTGAAAACGCCGCAAAGCGGGAGACAGTGGATCGACAAGAATAACGTTAGCGATCCACATATGGTCCGATGCCGTGAGTCTTTCAAGGGCTTTGTTCCGGAAAGGTGGAGAGAGGGGCTTTCTTGCCGGTGCGTTTACGCTGGTTCAGCTAAAAAGATCTTGCTCAAATCCAAAATCTCCCGCCTGTCTGAAAGGTCTGCCAATGCCTGGGTTGATATTGAAACAAGGGGTGCAGCCGGGCTTGAGGGCATACCTCAAGCCGTTTTCACAATAAGAAACACCCGCGCCGGGCCCTCGGGAGCGGTGACCGAATGCGCAACATCAGCGGCATAGCGGGCAGTGTCGCCTGTTTGCAGCAAGTTGTTGGCATTGCCCGAGGAAAGTGCAATTTCGCCCTCTAGAACGGTCAGCTGTTCCACTGTGCCGCGGGTGTGGGGTTGGCTGATCAGTGCACCACCCTTGTCGAAACGGATATCATAGACCTCGTGCCCGCCGGCGTCCTCCGGCGGCGACAGAATGCGGATCCGGCATCCTTGGCCCATGTTCTCGATCTTGGGCACATCTGTTGCGCGCAGAACCTCAATCCGGTCCTTCATGTCCCCTGTTTCCAGCAGCCCGGCAAAATCCACCTGCAACGCACGGGTGAGGTTCCACAGTGTTGCGATGGTGGGGGAGCTTTCGCCGCGCTCGATCTGGCTTACCATAGAGCGGCTGACGCCGGAGAGATTCGCCACCGCTTCCAGGCTCAGCCCTTGGGTGCGGCGGGCCTCTTTCAGGCGGGCGGGCAGCAGGGTCAGGATATCGTCTGTGTTTTCCGTCATGACGGAATCTCTGCGCCGTCAGGCGGGATTTGTCAAATCCTCCGGTCTTTCGGAATGTTGCGCCGCGGCGGTGCACGGAGAGTGACGCCGCGTTTCCATGACGGCACGTCCCGGCAGACAGGGTCATGCTGCGGGCGCATAATGGCGGCAACGCAGGAGTGAGGAGAAAGACAATGACTGATATCGTGATCCTGGACGGCGCCCGCACCGCCATTGGCACTTTTGGCGGCGCTTTGGCGGGCACTGCTCCCATCGATCTGGCGGCCACTGTGTCCAAGGCTGCGCTGCAGCGCTCGGGAGTTGAGGGCGGCCAGATCGGTCATGTGGTGTTCGGCCATATCATCAACACCGAGCCGCGCGACATGTACCTGAGCCGGGTTGCAGCGATGCAGGCGGGGGTGCCTGATGCGGTGCCCGCGATGAACGTGAACCGGCTTTGCGGTTCCGGAGTGCAGGCAATCATCTCAGCGTTTCAATCTCTTGCCATGGGTGATGCCGAGTTCGCACTGGCCGGCGGCGCCGAAAACATGTCGCGCAGCCCCTACATCCTCCAGCAAAGCCGCTGGGGTGCGAAGATGGGCGATGTGAAGTCGCTCGATATGATGCTGGGGGCGTTGAACTGCCCGTTCGGGACAGGTCACATGGGGGTTACAGCCGAGAACGTCGCCGATGAGCATGGTATTACGCGCGCGCAGATGGATGAATTTGCCGTCACCAGCCAGACCCGAGCGGCGGCTGCAATCGAGGCCGGGCATTTCAAATCGCAGATTGCGCCGGTAGAAGTGAAGGTCAAGCGCGACATAGTACCGTTTGAGGTGGACGAGCACCCCAAGGCGACCACCCTGGATGTGCTGGGCGGGCTGAAGGCGGTGTTCCAGAAAGACGGCCGGGTTACCGCCGGCAATGCCAGCGGAATCAACGATGGCGCGGCGGCGGTGGTACTGGCCACTGCCTCCGCAGCAGAGAAGGCAGGTCTGAGACCCAAGGCACGGATTCTGGGCTATGCCCATGCAGGGGTGCGGCCGGAAGTAATGGGCATCGGCCCGGTGCCCGCAGTGCGCAGCCTGCTGGAGAAAACCGGCCTGTCACCCAGTGATTTTGACGTGATCGAGTCAAACGAGGCCTTTGCCTCGCAGGCGCTGGCGGTGAACAAGGAACTGGGGCTGGATCCTGCCCGGGTGAACCCGAACGGCGGAGCGATCGCGCTGGGCCATCCGGTGGGCGCGACCGGCGCTATCATCACATTGAAAACGCTCTATGAATTGGAACGGACTGGTGGGTCGAAAGGTCTGATCACCATGTGCATCGGCGGTGGCCAAGGCATCGCTTTGGCAATCGAGCGGTTGTAATTTAAGGGGGAAGAGAAGGGGGCGCTGCCCCCTCGCGCCTTGCGGCGCTCACCCCTGGAGTATTTGACACCAGAAAGAAGACTGGAGCCATTAGGGCCTTTGCATGCTCACAGCAGCAAGGCAACTACGGCAAAGAGGCTTGCTCCGCCGGCGGCTCCCAGAAGGGCCGGAGTTACCCAGCTGTTCGCGCTGCGTTTATGTGTCCCGTTCTGCGCCGCTTGTGCGATCAGCGCCTGTTCCACCAGCGCGGGCAGCCGGGGACCAAACCGGGCCATCACCTTGGCGGTGTCCAGAAGGTCGGAAACCACGGCGCGCGGGCCGATTGATTTCTTGATGTAGTCCTCGACCACGGGTTGGGCGGCTTCCCAGATGTTGATGTGCGGATCCAGCGAGCGGGCAACGCCTTCAACCACCACCATGGTGCGCTGCAGCAGGATCAGCTCGGTGCGGGTTTCCATGCCGAAACGTTCGGTGACTTCAAACAGATAGTTCAGCAGTCGGCCCATGGAGATGTTTGAGGCATTCATGCCGAAGATCGGCTCCCCCACTGCGCGAAGGGCGCGGGCAAATTCGTCGACATCACGGTTGGCAGGCACGTATCCGGCCTCAAAATGCACTTCTGCCACGCGTTTGTAGTCGCGTTTTATAAAGCCATAGAGGATCTCGGCATAGACCCGGCGGGTGTACTCATCAATATGGCCCATAATGCCGAAATCATAGGCGATAATGTCACCGTTGGCCGCGACCTTCAGGTTGCCCTGGTGCATGTCGGCGTGGAAAAAGCCATCCCGCAGCGCATGGCGCAGAAACAGCGACAGCACCCTGTTGGCCAGGACCGGGCGGTCATGGCCCGCGGCATCCAGCGCGTCATTGTCCCCCAGCGCAACGCCGTCCGCCCAGCCCATTGTCATCACTCGCCGGGCGGAATAACCCCAACGGATTTCGGGCAGTTGGAAGCCTTCGTCATTCACGGTATTGGCGGCAAATTCCGAGGCGGCGGCGCTTTCCAGACGCAGGTCCAATTCCCCTTGCACCACGCCGTCGAAATGCTCGATCACATCCATGGGTTTCAGGCGGCGGGCGCCGGGGGCGAAGAGGTCGACGATGCGGGCAGCGAAATAGAAGGCGTCGACATCCCTGTTGAAGGCCCGTTCGATGCCGGGGCGCAGCACCTTCACCGCGACTTCCTCGCCACTTTCGGCCAGAGTTGCCCGATGGACCTGGGCGATGGAGGCGGCGGCAACCGGGTCGCTGAAGTCGGAGAAGATTTCCGAGGCGGGGCGGCCCAGTTCCTTTTCCACTTCGGCTAGAGCCTCGGCGCGGGAGAATGGAGGCAGCTTGTCCTGCAAAACGCGCAGCTGCCTGGCGAGATCCTTGCCCACCACGTCGGGCCGGGTCGAGAGCACCTGGCCAAACTTGATATAAGCCGGTCCCAGTGCGTTCAGCGCCCGGGTTTCGGGCGGCATTGCCGGGTCGCCTTTGTAGCCCAGCCATTTGAACGGCCAGCCCAGGGTGCGGGCCAGGATGCGCAGCGGCTTTGGCGCCTCGAACGCCTCCAGCACCGAATGCATGGCGCCGGTGCGCTCGAAAGTGGCGCCTGTGCGGATCAGGCGCAAAATGTTGTGGGGACCGCGCATGGATCAGATTTTCCAGCCGGAATGCAGGGCGGCGATGCCCAGTGACAGGTTGCGGTATTTGGCGTTCTCAAAACCTGCTTTGCGCACCATGCCCAGGAAAGTTTCCTGATCGGGGAAATTGCGGATCGATTCCACCAGATACTGATAGCTGTCGTAGTCGCCGGCTATCATCTGCCCCATCCGTGGGATCACGTTGAAGCTGTAGAGATCATAAAGCTTCTGCAGCCCGTCGTTTGGCAGCTGCGAGAACTCCAGCACCATCAGCCGGCCGCCGGGCCGCAGCACCCGGAAGGCCTCGTTCAGGGCTTCCTGCGGCCGGGTCACGTTGCGGATGCCGAAAGAGATCGTGTAGACGTCGAATGTATTGTCCTTGAACGGCAGCTTCATCGCGTCGCCGGTGACCCAGTCGAGGCTGTCCGCCATCTGCTCTGCTTCGGCGCGCTTGCGGCCTTCCTCCAGCATCGGGCGGGTGAGGTCCAGCACGGTGGAATGGCCGGACCCTGCGCGTTTCAGGAAGCGGAAGGAAATGTCGCCGGTGCCGCCTGCCACATCCAGCAGCCGCTGACCGGGTCGCGGCGCCAGCCAGTCCATCATCGCGTCTTTCCAGACCCGGTGGATGCCGACGCTCATCACATCGTTCATGATGTCGTATTTCGAGGCGACCGAGTTAAAGACCCCCTGCACGCGGCCGGCCTTCTCCTCCTCGCGGACGGTTTCGAACCCGAAATGGGTGGTATTGTCGCTGCTATCGCTCATGAGGCTTGCCGTTTGCTGAATTCCGCCCTTGTTATAAGGCGCTGTGGGGCAGGCACAATGCGGCCCGTTGGTTCAGGAGGGGTGTAATGCCAGAATTGCCCGAGGTCGAGACGGTGAAACGCGGATTGGCGCCTGCGATGGAGGGGGCGGTGATCACAAATGCGGCTGTGAACCGTCCTGATCTGCGCTGGCCGTTTCCGGAGCGGATGGCCGAGCGGCTGACCGGTGCGCGGGTCAATGGGCTGCGGCGGCGTTCGAAGTATATTCTGGCGGACCTGGACACTGAGGAGACACTGCTCATTCATCTGGGCATGTCG
This sequence comes from Leisingera aquimarina DSM 24565, assembly GCF_000473165.1. Taxonomy (GTDB): domain Bacteria; phylum Pseudomonadota; class Alphaproteobacteria; order Rhodobacterales; family Rhodobacteraceae; genus Leisingera; species Leisingera aquimarina. Next base: position 945,766 of record NZ_KI421504.1, read on the forward strand.
GGGCGGATGACGGTGTCTGGTGACCCGCTGGGCCAGTTTGCGCATGAGCACCCGCAGGCGGAGAAGCACGACCATGTTGTGCTGGACATGGATAATGGCGCCCGCATCACCTTCAACGACCCGCGCCGCTTCGGGGCGATGGATCTGCTGGAGACCGCAACGGCCGAAAGCAACAAACTGCTGGCGGTGCTGGGGCCGGAGCCGCTGGGAAATGATTTTCACGAGGACCATCTGGTTGCCGCCTTCCAGGGTCGCAACACGCCGGTGAAATCCGCATTACTGGATCAGGGAATCATTGCGGGCCTTGGTAACATCTATGTTTGTGAAGCTTTGTTCCGTGCGGGAATTTCGCCACGCCGCAAGGCTGGGCAGATTGCCGCGCATCGGGTTGCGGCGCTGGTTCCGATCATCCGGGAAGTGCTGCAGGATGCCATCCGAGCAGGCGGATCGTCGCTCAAGGATTTCCGGCAAGCCTCTGGTGAGCTTGGATATTTTCAACACTCTTTCGATGCGTATGGACGCGAGGGTGAACCCTGCCGCCGCGCGGGTTGCACGGGGTCAATTGCCAGAATCACCCAATCCGGGCGCTCCACCTTCTACTGTGTAAAGTGTCAAAGATAGCTTGATCAGAGGGACCCTTTTGGTAAGGACTCGGATCTGAACGGAACAACCGAAAGAGAAATCATGGCCTACGAGACGATCAACGTCGATGTGCAGGACCACGTTTGCCTCATAAAACTGAACCGCCCAGAGGCGATGAACGCGCTCAACAAGGAGCTCATTGGCGAGCTCTGTGATGCTCTTGAGGAAGCCGATGCCAGCGACAAGGTGCGCTGCATTGTGCTGACCGGATCCGAGAAGGCTTTTGCCGCCGGTGCCGACATCAAGGAGATGTCGGAGATGAGCTTTACCGAAGTGTTCACCACGAACCTGTTTGCCGATGCCAATGACCGGATCTCAGCCATTCGCAAACCGGTGATCGCGGCGGTGGCCGGCTATGCGCTGGGCGGCGGTTGCGAGCTGGCGATGCTCTGCGATTTCATTATCGCTGCCGAGACGGCCAAATTCGGCCAGCCGGAGATCAACCTGGGCGTTGTTGCAGGAATTGGCGGCACGCAGCGTCTGACCCGGTTCGTGGGCAAGTCCAAATCGATGGATATGAACCTCACTGGCCGCTTCATGAACGCCGAGGAAGCCGAACGCGCAGGCCTGGTGTCGCGCGTGGTGCCAGCCAAGAAGCTGATCGAGGAAGCTACCGCAGCGGCACAGAAGATCGCCGAAAAATCGTTGCTGACAGCGATGGCAGTCAAGGAAACGGTAAACCGCTCTTACGAACTGCCGCTGAACGAGGGGCTGCTGTTCGAGCGCCGGGTGTTCCACTCGATGTTTGCAACTGAAGATCAGAAAGAGGGCATGGCCGCCTTCTTGGAAAAGCGTGAGGCGCAATTCCGGGACAAGTGAGCCCTGCCACTGATAGACATCGCGGGACGGCGGGCGGATGGGCCCGCCGTTTTCCTTTCCGGACCAGCGCGCTTGCAATTCTGCACCGGATTGGATAGATGCCGCCCCATACATGCGCGTGCAGCCCGCTCTGGCTAGAATCACACCGGTTTTGTGACCCGGGTTCGGCTGGCATTGCGTCCGATAGAAACAGAACCCGAGATAAGGTCAAACACTATGGCAAATTCGCCCCAAGCCAAGAAGCGCGCACGTCAGAACGAAAAGCGCTTTGCCGTCAACAAAGCCCGTCGTTCGCGCATCCGCACCTATCTGCGTAAAGTTGAAGAAGCCATCGCTTCCGGCGACAAAGAAGCTGCAACCGCAGCTCTGCGCGCAGCTCAGCCCGAGCTGATGCGCGGCGTTACCAAAGGTGTGTACCACAAAAACACCGCTTCCCGGAAAATCTCGCGCCTGTCCGCACGCGTTAAGGCACTGGCCTGAGAGTTTCTCTGCTGAGCAAGCTCAAGCAGAGTTGAAAAGTTGTCAGGGCGCTGCAGATTGCAGCGCCTTGTTTTTTGGGAAAACCCTCGGCGGTGTTCTGCAGGCGCGAGAGATTCTTTGTCGCCAAAGGCAGAGTCAACATCATAGTTTCGTTGCTGCCGCCCCCCTCAAATTGCTACCAATAGGACAGCGATTCACTCGCTGGGGGGACAGGCTGCTTGCGGCAATCTTGACGGGCATCAAGGTTGTCAGGTTATCCGGTACAGACGGCACATCCGTGCGTGGTTCTGGCCGGAATCCACTGCTGTATCGGTTATGGACAGCAGCCTTGTCTCAATTGTGTGCGATACTGTTCGTCACGGCAAATCCGCCGCTTCTTGCGGCTGTTTTTGCTGTTTTGCGCGAACCTTCAGCCTTCGGGCAATGCGGCCACTGCTGGTCCGCACACATTTGTCCTGTGCGTGAACGCCCCCCGGGTGGTTGGGGGTGAAGATAGAATAGAATTGGCCCGGCCAAGGGGCCGCTGCTTTTTTGGGGACGCGTGAGGCGCAGCATGACAAAAGAAAAATGGGGACAGCTCAGAAACCGGCTGTTGAAGACGGTCGGCCAGAACAATTTCACAACCTGGATCGAGCCTTTGGAGTTTGACACCGTGGACGGCGGGGTCGCCGTCTTTAAGGTGCCGACCAATTTCATGGGAAACTACGTCAGCCAGAATTTTGCGGATCTTATTCTGCATGAGCTGACCATGTCCGGCGAGCCGGTCCAGCGGCTGGCCTTCCGGGTGGCGGCCAACAGCCCGGCACGCCCGGCAGAAGCCGCCGGGGCGACTGACAGCCATGGCAGCCCACAGGGCGACGTGGCAGTCATGACAGCCCCCGCAGCTGCTCCGGCATCGGCGGCCGGCAAGGACGCGCTGGAAGCGCTGCAGGCGGCCCCGTTGGATCCACGATTTACTTTCGACAGCTTTGTCGTGGGCAAGCCGAACGAGCTGGCCCATGCCGCCGCGCGCCGCGTTGGCGAAGGCGGCCCGGTCACCTTCAACCCGCTGGTGCTGTATGGCGGTGTAGGCCTGGGTAAAACCCACCTGATGCACGCCATCGCCTGGGAGCTGAAGGAAAAGAACCCAGCTTTGAACGTGCTGTATCTGTCGGCGGAACAGTTTATGTACCGCTTTGTGCAGGCATTGCGCGAGCGCAAGATGATGGACTTTAAACACTTGTTCCGCTCGGTCGACGTGCTGATGGTGGATGACGTCCAGTTCATTGCCGGCAAAGACTCCACTCAGGAGGAGTTTTTCCACACATTCAATGCCCTGGTTGACCAGAACAAGCAGATCATCATCTCAGCCGACCGCGCCCCGGGCGAGATCAAGGATCTGGAAGACCGGGTGAAGTCCCGCCTGCAGTGCGGCCTGGTGGTTGACCTGCACCCGACCGACTATGAATTGCGCCTGGGCATCCTGCAGACCAAGGTGGAGCAGCAGCGCCAAACCTACCCGGATCTGCGCATCGCCGATGGCGTGCTGGAATTCTTGGCACACCGCATCTCGACCAACGTTCGCGTGCTCGAAGGCGCTCTGACGCGGCTGTTTGCGTTTGCTTCGCTTGTGGGGCGTGAGATCGACATGGACCTGACCCAGGACTGTCTGGCCGACGTGCTGCGCGCCTCCGAGCGAAAGATCACTGTCGAGGAGATCCAGCGCAAGGTTTCCGAGTACTACAACATCCGCATGTCCGACATCATCGGCCCCAAGCGCTTGCGCTCTTATGCGCGCCCGCGCCAGGTGGCGATGTACCTGTGCAAGCAGCTGACCAGCCGCAGCTTGCCGGAAATCGGCCGTCGCTTTGGCGGGCGCGACCATACCACTGTCATGCATGGTGTGAAGCGTATCGAAGAGCTGAAGACCACTGACGGCCAGATCGCCGAAGATGTGGAGATGCTGCGCCGGTCGCTTGAAGCCTGACGGGCGGTTTAGCCCGAACTGCTTACCCCCCCATTTGCACTGCGGCCCCGGTTTCCGGGGCCGTTTTTTTTGCGCAATGTGTCCAGAACGGCATGCCGGCGCAGCCATTCAACATGTGAATATCCGCATTCGCAGAAAACAATGTTTCAACATTGTTAAAACCAGCCATAACAGCGTTCTGGACAGGAACTCCGCATGACACAGCCGCCCTCCGAAAACACAGACACGCCCCGCGGGTTGGCTTTTGCCATTGCGGCCTATCTGATGTGGGGTTTTTTGCCGCTTTACATGAAAGCACTGTCGCACATTCCCGCGGCTGAGGTTGTTACCCACCGGGTGATCTGGTCAGTGCCCGTCGCAGGGGCGCTTCTGCTCATCCTGCGGCGGACAAGGGAGCTGCAGGCGGCGCTGAAAAACCCCCGGATGCTAGGCATGGCCTGTATCACCGCGGCGCTGATTTCGGTGAATTGGGGGATCTATGTCTGGTCGATTGCCTCTGGCCGGGCGTTGGACGCGGCATTGGGCTACTATATCAATCCGTTGTTCAGCATTGCCCTGGGCGCCTTCCTGCTGCGTGAGCCGCTCACCAAGGCGCAAATGGCCGCTGTTGCTTTGGCCGCTGCTGCAGTGGTGGTTCTGACGGTCGAAGCCGGCAGCGTGCCTTGGGTCTCAGTTGGGCTGACGTTGACTTGGGGATTTTATGCGTTTTTCAAAAAATCGCTGCCGATCGGTCCGAATCAGGGCTTCTTGCTGGAGGTACTGATCCTGCTGTTCCCGGCGCCGGGCTATTTTGCCTATCTCACCGCGACCGGCAGCGGCAGCTTTGGCGGCTCTCTCACGGACACCTCGCTGCTGTTGGGCTGCGGGGTGGTCACTGCGGTGCCACTGATTGTCTATGCCAACGGGGCTAAGCTGGTGCGGCTGTCGACCATGGGAATCCTGCAATACATCGCACCGACGATGATCATGCTGGCTGCGGTGCTGCTGTTTGGCGAGGAATTCGGACGAGCCAGGATGATCGCCTTCCCGATGATCTGGGCCGCGCTGGTGATCTACTCGGTTCCGATGGTGCAGCAGATGCGCAGGCGCCCGGACTGAGGCGTTCAGTCGGCTGAGGCCGCCTCCTCGATCACGCCGACAACCGGCCCCATCATGAAACCGGCATCGCTGCGCCCCAACGCCGGTGCATGCAGGCGCGAGATATTGCCGTCGAAATACAGCGCGTTTGGCAGCTTCAGGTAATCCCGGAACAGGCTGCCGAACTGGTGAAACGTCACCGCATTGCGCGAGATGGCAAAGACGACCCGGCGGCCATCGGCTGAGGTGCCTACCCCGTTCCTCACATAATAACTGTCCGAATCGGGCAGGAAGCGCGGATGCAATTCTCCATCGATCACCAGCATCGGCCCGGATTGGGTGGCATAGGCGCAGGCGGGGGCGGCTTTGCCGAAAGCCAGTGTTTCGAAAACATCGGCCCGGGCCTCACGGATACAGAAGACGCCATTGGGCAGCAGGCCGAAGTTGCCAGGGCCGGCATTGGTTACCAGCCGCATTTCCTCGGCGCCGTCTTCGACATAGAGACCCACGGGCGAGCGGTCGCTGTGATACATCCCGGCATTGGTGGCAAAAACCAGCGCTTTGCCGTCCTCAGCCAGCGCCGTGCCCAGTGTGGAAAAATGCCCGTAGACCTGCCCCTCGCCATCGCGCAGGAACAGCCGCAGCTGCTCCCGTGATGCATCCACTTCGCAGATCGAATACCTGTTGCCTTCATAGGCCGCATCGCTGCATTCCACCGCGCCTGCCGCCGGGGCGGCCCAGAGCGCGGCCAGCAGCAAGGCGGCCTTGCGGATCACTCTTCCGTGTCGCGGCGCACCGCGTCCTGGGACAGCATCCGGCGGGTATCGTCCATCTGATCAAAGGTTTCATCCAGCCGGAAGCGCAGATCCGGGGCGAACTTCAACCCCAGCTTCTTGCCGACCGCGCGGCGCAGCTCGCCCTTGTTTCGCGCGAGGAGCTTCAGAACATCATCCTGCCCCTTGCCACCCAAAGGCAGCACAAAGGCAGTGGCGATTTTCAGATCGGGCGAGGTGCGCACCTCGCCCACGGTGATCGACATACGGTTCAGGTCCGGGTCATGCACATCCCCGCGCGCCAGCACTTCAGAGAGAGAGCGGCGGATCAGTTCGCCGACGCGAAGCTGGCGCTGGGACGGGCCGGGACCATCGTGGAATTTGTTCTTTGCCATATTTCCGATCTATGCCGGATTGCGGGCTTTGCCAAGCGCTGCCCGGCAATGTAGGACAAATCCAGCTTGAATAGGGGAATTGGCCAATGACTCACAAACCAGGGATTGTGATTACCGGCGCATCAGGCCGCATGGGGCAGATGCTGATCAAAACGGTGCTGGACAGCGATAAGGCCACGCTGGCCGGCGCGGTGGAGCGTGAGGGGCATGCGTGGGTTGGCTGCGATGTGGGCAAAGCAATGGGCGGAGCGCCCGTTGGCGTCACTGTTACGTCGGATGCGCTAGAGGCGTTTTCCAAGGCGCAAGCGGTGATTGATTTCACATCGCCAGAGGCAACGCTGGGTTTTTCCAAGCTGGCAGCCCAAGCGCGCGCGGTGCATGTGATCGGCACCACCGGCATGACGGATGCGCAGATCGCCCAGCTGGAACCGGCTTCCCGCCATGCGGTGATTGTGCGCGCTGGCAACATGAGCCTTGGTGTGAACCTGCTGGTACAGCTGACCAGGAAGGTTGCCGCGGCGCTGGACGAGGATTTCGACATCGAAGTGATCGAAGCTCATCACCGCCACAAGGTCGATGCCCCGTCTGGTACTGCATTGATGCTGGGCGAAGCCGCAGCCGAGGGCCGCGGGGTCAATCTGCCAGATGTGCGCGATTCCGGACGTGATGGCATCACCGGCGCCCGCAAGCGTGGCGACATCGGCTTCACCGCCATCCGCGGCGGCGACATCGTGGGCGAGCATGACGTTCTGTTTGCCGCCGCTGGCGAACGCATCGTGCTGCGCCATATGGCCACCGACCGCGCCATCTTTGCCCGTGGCGCGCTGAAGGCTGCGCTTTGGGGCCAGGACAAGGGGCCGGGACAGTATGACATGGTGGATGTGTTGGGGCTCTAAGGTCTGAAATGCGGCCCTGAGGGGCCGCTGCCTCGCCTTTCGGCGACAAAGCCGCCTGGCCGGCCGCGGGACGTGAGTATTTTTGAAAAGATGAAAGTCATTCACCTTTGGGAAAATACTCAGGGGTGAGCAGGCAGCGCCTGCGAAGGGGCAAAGCCCCCGGCCGCGGTTCAAAAATCGACAGCGATGCCTTTCTTCTCCCAATCACCATAGCGGGCTGGATCGGGTCCATCGCGTCCGCCCAGCTCCTTGGGGCGCGGGTCCTGTGCCTCGGCTTCCTTGCGGCGCTCCTCGGCTTCGGCCAGTGCGCGCCGGGCGGCGGGCGGCAGGTCATTTTTATCAGGTGCAGTCTCTTCGCTCATCGCGGGTTCCTTTATGCTCGGCTCATGATATACGCCCCTGTCCCGCGCAAACAAGCCGCGCCCTGAGGAGTTGCCAGATGTCCGACCCCAATCACGCCCGCCGCACCGCGGTACACCTGCTGGATCAGGTTCTGGGAGAGGGGCGGCTGCTGTCGGAATGCTATGCCGCTGGTGCGCTCGAGAAACTGGCGCCTGAAGACCGGGCGCGGGCGCAGCGGCTGGCAGCGGAAACTCTGCGCAATCTCGAACGCGCAGACCGGGTGCTGAAGAAACATCTTAAAAAAACACCGCCAATGACCGTGCTGAATGTGTTGCGGTTGGGAGCGGTGGAACTGTGTTCTGGTGGCGCGGCGCACGGCGTAGTGAACGCGATGGTGGCCATCGTCTCCAAGCACCGGCGTCATGGGCAGCTCAAGGGGCTGGTCAATGCGGTCTTGCGCAAGGTGGCCGAGGACGGTCCGGCGGAATGGGCCAAGCTGCGTGTGCCGCGCCTGCCGAACTGGTTGCGCAAACCATTGGTTCAGGCCTGGGGAGCGGAGGCGATGCTGGGCATGGAGGCGGCGCATTTCACCGGTGCCTCACTGGATGTAACGGTTAAACCCAATTCGGACCTGAGCGCTTTGAGCGGGGAAACCTTGCCCACCGGTTCTGTGCGGATCGCCAATGCCGGGCAGGTTTCGGCGCTTTCGGGGTATGAGACCGGCGACTGGTGGATCCAAGATGCTGCCGCCGCGTTGCCCGCCCGCATTCTGAATGTTCGCCCAGGCGAGAATGTACTGGAACTTTGTGCAGCGCCGGGCGGCAAAACCATGCAGATGGCGGCCGTGGGTGCCAAAGTGACCGCAGTGGATGTCTCCAAAAACCGCATCGCCAGGCTCCAGGAAAACCTTTCCCGTACTGGACTGCAAGCAGAACTGATCGTGGGCGACGCACTGGAACAGCAGGGCCAGTTCGATGCCGTGCTGCTGGATGCCCCTTGTTCGGCCACCGGCACAATCCGCCGCCACCCGGATCTTCCTCAGGCCAAAGACGGCAGTGACTTCGGCGTCCTGATCGAACTGCAGGCGCAGATGCTGGCGCACGCCTGGTCCTTGGTAAAACCCGGCGGGCGGCTGATGTTCTGCACTTGCTCGTTGCTGCCGGATGAGGGTGAATGCCAGGTTGAGGACGCGCTGGATATGTTCCCTGAGATGGCAGCAGACCGCGAGGCGCTGCTGCTGCCCGGCGTGGATCCGGACTGGATCAGCGAAGAGGGCGGCCTGCGCTTGCGCCCCGACTACTGGCCGGAACGCGGCGGTATGGATGGGTTCTATATGGCCCTTTTGCGCAAATCCGCGTGACCCCGGGGAGTTCCCGGTATTCGCCGGTGACTTGATCCGCCCCTCGCGCTATGCTCGCGCCAAAACGCCCTGGTAAAAATCCGGCGTGAGGCAAAAAGAGCATGTCCACTTTTGACAGAATGGCCGGCCGCGGCACCCGGCTGCTGAACAGCTATTACGCTTGGCGCGCGCGCAGCCAGCCGGCTGCTACCGGCTTTGTCTCGCAGCCCGAGCCGCGCACCATTGGCAGCTTTGCGCGCGGGCGCCAGCTCGTGGCGGGCAACCTGCTGTTTGCCGGTTACTTGGTCGAATCGCCTGACACCGGACTGTGGGAGGTTGCAGCTCCGGATGCGGCCTTTGATGCAGAGCGGCACGGATTTTCCTGGCTCGACGACTTGGCGGCGGTCGGCGATTTCAAGGCCCGCGCCAAGGCGCAGAAATGGGTGTGGGGCTGGATCCAACAGCACGGACGCAGCGGCGGGCTGGCCTGGCTGCCCGACCTGACCGGGCGGCGGGTGATCCGCTGGATCAACCACGCTCTGTTTCTGCTTAGCGGCAAGGAAAAGGACGAGACGGAAGTCTTTTATCATTCGCTGTCGCAACAGACCTGGTTCCTGGCACAGCGCTGGCAGGGGGCAGCGCCCGGTCTGCCCCGGTTCGAGGCTTTATGCGGGTTGATCTATGCGGGCCTTGCCCTGCAAGGACGCGAAGAGCTGGCCGACCCGGCTGTCCGTGCGCTGGCAGCAGAATGCGATACGCAGATTGATGGCCAGGGCGGGTTGCCGACCCGCAACCCTGAAGAGCTGCTGGAGGTTTTCACTCTGCTGACCTGGGCCGCGGCTGCCCTGCATGAAGCCGGGCGCGCAGTGCCGCCTGCGCATATCAGCGCTATCGAGCGGATCGCCCCCACTTTGCGCACCCTGCGCCACAGTGATGGCGGGCTTGCGCGGTTCCATGGCGGCGGCCGCGGAATGGAAGGGCGGCTGGACCATGCCCTCGCGGCCAGCCATGTGGCAGAACGCCATGCGGACGGGCTGGCGATGGGATTTGCCCGGCTGTCAGCGCGGCGGACCTCGGTTATTGTCGACGCCTCGGCGCCCCCCAAGGGCAAGGCGTCCAACTATGGCCATGCCTCGACCCTGGCGTTTGAACTGACTTCAGGGCGGCGGCCCCTGATTGTGAATTGCGGATCGGGCGAAACCTTTGGCGTCGAATGGCGCCGGGCGGGGCGCGCCACGCCCTCCCATACCACGCTGTGCATCGAGGGGCACTCCAGTGCCAGGCTGGCTGCGCCGCACAAGACCACCGGCCATGAGGAATTGATCGAAGCGCCTGATGAGGTGCCGCTGGAAGTCAGCGACCTGGCCGATGGCTGCCGTTTTCAGGGCGGGCACAATGGCTATGCTGCCCATTTCGGGCTGACCCATGCCCGCACCCTGGATTTGGCGTTTGACGGGCGGGCCCTCAGCGGCGAGGACATGCTGGTGGCACTGGATGATGCCGCCAAACGCCAGTTCACCAAGGTTCGGGATATCAGCGCGGAGGGCGGCATCGGCTTTGACCTCCGGCTGCATCTGCACCCGGAGGTGGACGCAGCCCTTGACTTGGGCGGCGCCGCGGTATCCATGGCGCTCAAGAGCGGGGAAATCTGGGTGTTCCGCCATGACGGCACCTGCCAGCTGCGGCTGGAGCCGAGCGTTTTTCTGGAAAAGACCCGCTTGAAGCCGCGTGCGGCAAAGCAAATCGTTTTATCCGGGCGCGCGATGGGTTATGCGACGCGCATCCGGTGGACGCTCAGCAAGGCGCAGGAGACTGCGGTTGCCGTGCGAGATCTGAACCGGGACGAACCCGAGACGTTTGACTGAGCCTTTGAAAAGGACCGCCCTGCCATGACCGACCTTCACCCCGTACGCCGTGCGCTGCTTTCCGTATCCGACAAGACCGGCCTGATCGAGCTGGGCAAGGCGCTGTCTGGGCGCGGTGTTGAGCTGCTGTCGACAGGCGGGTCCGCCAAGGCGCTGCGCGATGCAGGTCTGACAGTCAAGGACGTCTCGGAAGTGACCGGTTTTCCGGAAATGATGGACGGGCGCGTGAAGACCCTGCACCCGATGGTGCATGGCGGCCTGCTGGCGCTGCGTGACAACGACACCCATGTTGCTGCAATGAACGAGCACGGCATCGGTGCCATCGATCTGCTGGTGGTGAACCTCTACCCGTTCGAAGCGGCCCTGGCGCGCAGTGCCGGTTATGACGAGATGATCGAAAACATCGACATCGGCGGCCCGGCAATGATCCGCGCGGCCTCCAAGAACCACTTGTTTGTGAACGTGGTGACCGACGTGCAGGATTATGACGCGCTGCTTGCGGAACTGGACGCAAACGACGGCCAGACCTCCTACGCCTTCCGCCAGCAGCTGTCGCAGACCGCCTATGCCCGCACTGCTGCTTATGACGCGGCTGTGTCGAACTGGATGGCCACGGCGATTGAAGAGAAGACCCCGCGCCGCCGGGCCTTTGCGGGCGAGCTGAAGCAGACCCTGCGTTATGGCGAGAACAGCCATCAAGAAGCGGCCTTCTATACCGATGGCAGCAATCGTCCCGGCGTGGCCACCGCTGTACAGCTGCAAGGTAAGGAACTCAGCTACAACAACATCAACGACACCGACGCGGCCTATGAGCTGGTGGCGGAGTTCGATCCGGCGGACAGCGCCGCAGTGGCGATCATAAAGCACGCCAACCCTTGCGGCGTGGCCAAAGGCGCGACCCTGGCCGAGGCCTATCAGAAGGCTTTTGATTGCGACCGCACGTCCGCATTCGGCGGCATCGTCGCGCTGAACCAGCCGCTGGACGCCGAAACTGCCGCCAAGATCACTGAGATTTTCACCGAAGTGGTGATTGCGCCCGGTGCTTCAGAGGAAGCTAAGGCGGTCTTTGCCGCCAAAAAGAACCTGCGCCTGCTGCTGACGGATGGTCTGCCCGAGCCGCGCAAAGCCATCACCGCCTACAAACAGGTGGCCGGCGGTATGCTGGTACAGGACAAGGACGTGGGCTACGTCGGCATGGAGGACTTGATGGTGGTGACGGAAAAGGCTCCGTCTGATGCGCAGATGCAGGACATGCTGTTTGCCTGGAAAGTTGCCAAGCACGTCAAATCCAACGCCATCGTCTATGTGAAGGACAGCGCGACTGTCGGTGTTGGCGCAGGTCAGATGAGCCGTCTGGACAGCGCCAATGTGGCCGCGGCCAAGGCCGGTCGCATGGCCGCCGAACTGGGGCTGGAAGAAAGCCTCGCCAAAGGCTGCGCCGTCGCTTCGGATGCCTTCTTCCCCTTTGCGGACGGGTTGCTGGAAGCTGCAGCTGCAGGCGGGGCCTGCGTCATTCAACCGGGCGGCTCCATGCGTGACGACGAGGTGATCAAGGCGGCCAACGAGGCAGGCCTGGCCATGGTCTTCACCGGCATGCGCCACTTCCGGCACTAAGCAGGCAGAGTTATGACATGGCAGCACGTTGGATGATCTGGGGCGCCGGCCTCTCGTTCCTGGCGGATCAGGCCAGCAAATACCTGGTGATCCACTGGATGGGGCTGGATCAGCGCCACCGGATCGACGTGCTGCCGCCGTTTCTTAACTTCCGCTACGGCGAGAATACCGGCATCAACTTCGGCCTGTTCGGCGGCGGTGATGAGGCGTCGCGCTGGATCCTGATCGGGATGTCTCTGGCGATCTGCCTGGCCCTTGTGATCTGGATCGCCCGCGCGCAAAAGGCGGCCTGGGGCATGCAGCTCTCGGCCGGGCTGGTGATCGGCGGCGCGCTGGGCAATGTCGCGGACCGGCTGCTGTACGGATACGTGCTGGATTTCCTCAACACATCGTGCTGCGGTATTCAGAACCCGTTCGTGTTCAATGTCGCCGATATCTTCATTTTTGCAGGCGCAGCAGGGCTGATCTTCTTTGACGGGCGGCGCAAAAAGCCTGCGTAGACCTCGCTGGGCAAATGGGTTAAAAGCGCCGGGAAACAGGCAGGAGTTTTGGGGCATGCGGATCCCGTTCGGAGTGATGGTTCTGGCTGGCGCGCTGGCAGTGGCCGGCTGCGGTCAAAAGGGGCTGCGTGTCCTTCAAAAGCCTGGCCCCGGCCCGGATGAGTTCCTGATCCTGCCGTCCAAGCCGCTGAGCACGCCGGAGAACTATGCGTCGCTGCCTGCGCCGACCCCGGGCGGCAGCAATCTGACGGATCCCGACCCGAAATCCGAGGCAGTGGCTGCATTGGGCGGCAACCCCTCGGCCCTGGTGTCCGGCAGCGGCGTGCCATCGGGCGATGCGGCACTGGTCACCGCTTCCAGCCGCTACGGCGTGGAGCCGGGAGTGCGTGAGACGCTGGCCTCGGAAGATGCGAAATTCCGCCACCGCAACCGTCACCTGGGGCGGATCAAGATTGTTCCGGTTGACCGCTATGAGCAGTTGTACCGGAAGCAGAGCATTGATCCATTTGCAGTCAGCGAACAATTCCGCAAGGCAGGCGCGGCCACACCGTCGTCGCCGCCCGAAGAAGAGTCCTGAACTCTCACAATTCCGCCAGCCAGTCTTGCATGACGCCAGCGGCAGCGTAGGTTGACAGCAGTCTTTCTGCTGGCAATGGGCGGCGTTTTGTGGCTGCAATAGGCGAAAGAGCAGTAACCGCACGGTCCCAGGCAAGGGCAAAGGTGCAAGAAATTGGAGGATGCCAGATGATCCAAAGGATCACATTGGCCGCCGCAGCGCTGAGTGCTGCCCTGTCCGCGCCTGTACGGGCTGAGGATGAGGCGGTGACCGCGTTCACCCTGGACAATGGCATGGACGTGGTGGTGGTCGAGGATCACCGCGCGCCCGTTGTGCAGCAGATGGTCTGGTACCGGGCCGGTTCGGCCGACGAGCCGCCGGGGCAGTCCGGCGTGGCTCATTTCCTGGAGCATCTGCTGTTCAAGGGTACCGACAAGCTGGCCCCGGGAGAGCTGTCGGCCACCGTGCGCGCCAACGGCGGCCAGGACAACGCCTTCACCAGCTATGACTACACCGCCTATTTCCAGCGCGTTGCCGCCGACCGGCTCGAACTGATGATGCGGATGGAAAGCGACCGGATGACCAACCTCCGCCTGAGCGAGGAGGATATCGCCACCGAGCGCGAGGTGATCCTGGAAGAGCGCAACCAGCGCACTGATAACGACCCGGTGGCGCTGTTCCGCGAGCAGCTGCAGGCGGTGCAGTACCTGAATCACCGCTACGGCCAGCCGGTCATCGGCTGGCGCCACGAGATGGAAAGCCTGGATATGGAGGATGCGCTGTCCTTCTACCGCACCTACTATGCGCCCAACAACGCCATCCTGGTGGTCTCCGGGGATGTCGAACCGGAAGAGGTGAAAGCACTTGCCGAGACATATTATGGCGTGCTCTCGGCAAACCCTGAACTGCCGGAGCGCTTCCGCAGCCAGGAGCCGCCGCAGACCGCTGCCCGCCGCCTCACTTTTGAGGACCCGCGCGTTGCTCAGCCTTATGTGCAGCGCTCCTATCTGGCGCCTGAGCGCGACAGCGGCGCGCAGCAGAAAGCTGCGGCGCTTTACTTGCTGGCCGAACTCTTGGGCGGCGGCAGCACCTCCTACCTGGCCAATGCGTTGCAATTCGACCAGCAGGTCGCCGTCTACTCCGGCGCCTTCTATTCGGGCAGCTCGCTGGATGATACGTCCTTCACTTTCCTTGTGGTTCCGGCTGAGGGCGTCAGCATGGATCAGGCCGAGGAGGCGCTGGATGCCACTATCGCCCGCTTTCTGGAAGCTGGAGTGGACGAAGCTCAGCTGGAGCGCATCAAGCTGCAGCTGCGGGCCGCCGAAATCTATGACCGCGACAACGTTAACGGAATTGCCAATCGCTATGGCCAGGCGCTCAGCATCGGGCTGACAGTGCAGGACGTTCAGGACTGGCCCAAGATCCTGCAATCGGTCACGGCGGATGAGATCATCGCTGCCGCAAATGAGGTTCTGCGGCCGGAGACATCAGTCACCGGCTGGATGACGCGCGGCCAGGAGGTGACCCAATGACCTTGCTGAAATTCATGGCGGCATCTTTGGTGGCCTGTGTCTTGGCACTGCCCGCCTGGGCCGGAGTTAAGATCGAGGAAGTCACCTCTCCCGGCGGCATCACCGCCTGGCTGGTCGAGGACCATGCGATTCCGTTCTCCGCTCTTGAGCTGCGCTTTCGCGGCGGCACTTCTTTGGATGCCCCCGGAAAACGCGGAGCGGTGCACCTGATGGCCGGATTGCTGGAGGAAGGCTCCGGCGATCTGCGGGCGCAGGATTATGCCCGTGCACTGGAATCCCTGGCGGCGGAGTTTTCCTATGATGCCGACAAGGATTCTGTATCCATTTCGGCCCGATTCCTGACTGAAAACCGCAAGGATGCAGTCGCTCTTTTGCGCCAGACCCTGTTTGAGCCGCGGTTTGACCAGGATGCGCTGGACCGGGTCCGGGCACAGGTGCTGGCGGGATTGAGGTCGGATGCCAAGAACCCGAACACGATCGCGGGCGAGGCCTTTTCCCGGATGGCCTTTGGCGATCACCCTTATGCCAGCGACGGCAAGGGGACGCTGGTGTCCGTTTCCGCGCTTAGCCGGCAGGATATTTTTGATGCCTATGAAGCGGTTTTTGCGCGAGACAGGCTGTACGTCAGCGCGGTGGGCGATATCACCGCTGAGGAACTTGGTGTGCTCCTGGATGAGTTGCTGAGCGCCTTGCCTGCAGAGGGCGGCCCGATTCCGGGCCCGGCTGAAGTTTCAATCGCGGGCGGTGTCACTGTTGTGGATTTCGACACGCCGCAATCTGTGGCCCTGTTCGGCCAAAAGGGGATCAAGCGCGAGGATCCGGATTTTTTCACCGCTTATGTGATGAACCAGATCTTGGGCGGCGGCTCATTCGAGACCCGGCTGATGACCGAGGTGCGGGAAAAGCGCGGGCTGACCTACGGGGTCTATTCCTACCTGGTGCCGCGTGACCTGGCGGCGGTCTATATGGGGTCGGTGGCCTCGGCCAATGGCAAGATGGCTGAAGCGGTTGAGGTGATCCGCAATGAATGGCGCCGCATGGCCGAACAAGGCGTGACGGAGAAAGAGCTTAAGGATGCGCAGACCTATCTGACCGGCGCCTATCCGCTGCGCTTTGACGGTAACGGCCGCATTGCCTCGATCCTCGCGGGCATGCAGATGGACCATTTGCCGATCAGCTATGTGGAAACCCGTAACGACCGTATCAACGCTGTCACGCTGGAAGACGTGAACCGCTTTGCTGCGGAATTCATGGATCCAGACGGTTTGCATTTCGCCATTGCAGGACGCCCTGAGGGGCTGGAATCCACCAACTGACAGCTTTCAGGCGGGGCCGCGATACCCCGCCTGGCATCCTGCACAGCACACTGCCGCCCTCGGCAGCGGACGCTTGCCGCTTTCCCTTTCAATTTACCCCAAACTCATGTATGGGCGGGCTTGTCTGAGACGATGTGCCAGGCCCCGGCACGCGAAAGCAAGATAGATGGGGCCGGCGGCAATGGGGCCGCCACGCAAACGGGAGACCCGGAGGGCCGGGAGTGCTCCCAATTAGGATACGCTAGATGTTTAACGTTTCGAAAAAATCGATGCAGTGGGGCGAAGAGACGCTCACACTGGAAACCGGCAAGGTTGCCCGCCAGGCTGATGGCTCTGTGATTGCCACGCTGGGCGAAACCTCGGTCATGGCCAACGTGACCTTTGCCCGTCAGCAGAAGCCCGGCCAGGACTTCTTCCCGCTGACCGTGCATTATCAGGAAAAATACTATGCTGCGGGCAAAGTGCCCGGCGGCTTCTTCAAGCGCGAAGCGCGCCCGACCGAAAAAGAAACCCTGACCGCGCGCCTGATCGACCGTCCGATCCGCCCGCTGTTTGTTCCCGGCTTCAAGAACGAAGTGCTGGTGATGTGCACCGTGCTGAGCCACGATCTGGTCAACGACCCGGACATGGTTGCAATGATCGCCGCTTCCGCTGCGCTGACTCTGTCGGGCGCACCGTTTATGGGCCCGATCGCAGGCTGCCGCGTTGGATTCGAGGATGGCGAGTACGTCCTGAACCCGACCGTTGACGACATGCAAGACCTGCGCCTGAACCCGGAACAGCGTCTGGACCTGGTTGTTGCCGGCACCAAAGACGCCGTGATGATGGTGGAATCGGAAGCATACGAGCTGTCCGAAGCAGAAATGCTGGGTGCGGTGAAATTTGCCCACGAGCAAATCCAGCCAGTCATCGACCTGATCATCTCGCTGGCCGAAGAAGCCGCGAAAGAGCCGTTCGACTTCCAGGCGCCGGACTACTCCGAGCTGTACGAAGCCGTCAAAGCTGCCGGCGAAACCGAGATGCGCGCTGCCTTTGCGATCAGCGACAAGCAAGAGCGCACAGCCGCGGTTGCCGCCGCCCGCGAAACCATCAAGGGGGCGCTGTCCGAAGAGCAGCTGGGTGACGCAAACCTGGGTTCCGCGCTGAAAAAGCTGGAAGCCGGCATTCTGCGCGGCGACGTTGTCAAAACCGGCAAGCGTATCGATGGCCGTGCGACTGACGAAATCCGTGACATCGTTTCGGAAACCGGCCTGCTGCCGCGGACCCATGGTTCGGCACTGTTCACCCGCGGTGAAACCCAGGGTCTGGTTGTGACCACGCTGGGCACCGGCGATGACGAGCAGTTCATCGACGCGCTGCACGGCAACTTCAAATCCAACTTCCTGCTGCATTACAATTTCCCTCCCTACTCGGTGGGTGAAGTTGGCCGTGTTGGCGGCCCCGGCCGCCGCGAAATCGGCCACGGCAAGCTGGCCTGGCGTGCGCTGCAGGCGGTACTGCCCGCGGCAACCGATTTCCCCTACACCATCCGCCTGGTCTCCGAGATCACCGAATCGAACGGTTCATCTTCGATGGCTTCGGTCTGCGGCGGCTCGCTGTCGATGATGGACGCAGGTGTGCCGCTGAAAGCACCGGTTGCCGGTGTTGCGATGGGCCTGATCCTGGAAGACGATGGCTCCTACGCGATCCTGTCCGACATCCTGGGTGACGAAGACCACCTCGGCGACATGGACTTCAAAGTGGCAGGCACCGAAAACGGCATCACCTCGCTGCAGATGGACATCAAGGTTGCAGGCATCACGCCCGAGATCATGGAGAAAGCCCTGGCCCAGGCCAAAGACGGCCGGATCCACATCCTCGGCGAGATGGCGAAAGCTCTGACAGAAGCGTCCGAATTCTCGGTCCACGCTCCGCGCATCGAGACCATGCAGATCCCGACCGACAAGATCCGTGAAGTGATCGGTTCCGGCGGCAAGGTGATCCGCGAGATCGTCGAAGTGTCCGGCGCCAAGGTCGACATCAACGACGATGGCGTGATCAAGATCGCCAGCCCGAACGGCGAGGCCATCAAGAAGGCCTATGACATGATTTATTCGATCGTGGCAGAGCCGGAAGAAGGCCAAGTCTACACCGGCAAGGTTGTGAAGATCGTCGACTTCGGCGCCTTTGTGAACTTCTTCGGCAAGCGCGACGGCCTGGTGCACGTCAGCCAGATCGAAAACCGCCGCCTGAACCATCCTTCGGACGTTCTGAAGGAAGGCCAGGAAGTGAAGGTCAAGCTGCTGGGCTTTGATGACCGCGGCAAGGTCCGCCTGTCGATGAAAATCGTGGATCAGGAAACCGGCGAAGAAATCGCGCCGGAAAAGAAAGAAAAAGCAGAGCAGGACTGATCCCAGTCTGACTGCACATAAACAGCCCGGGGCGCGCGATCCGTGCCCCGGGTTTTCCATTTTCGCCGGGACGCTCATGGAACAGTCTTTGCCGCCCCGTGTGACCATCATTACGGTCACCTATAATTCTTCTGCCGTTGTTGAGAGCCTGTTGCGCTCCATTCCATCTTCGGTGCCTTGCATTCTGGTCGACAACGCCTCCCGGGATGCGGAAGACACCTGTGCCCTGGCCGCAGCGCATGGCGCCCGGTTCATTGAAAATCCGGAGAACACCGGCTTTGGTCCGGCCTGCAATCAGGGGGCTGCACAGGCCGGCACGGAGTTTCTGTTTTTTGTGAATCCCGATGCCGAACTGTTCGAGGACACGCTGGAGCATCTGTTAGATGCCGCCGATGCACACCCCGAAGCATCCGCCTTCAATACCCGCATTGTCAAAGGTGACGGATCGCTGTTCTTCAAGCGCCGCAGCAAGCTGATTGCGAAATCTCTGTGGCTGGGGCGGGATGCCGCGAACCAGGACGGCGAGGTTCCGGTGCTGTCCGGCGGTGCCATGCTGGTGCGCAAATCCGCCTTCGAACAGGTTGACGGGTTCGACCCGAAGATTTTTCTGTTCCACGAGGACGACGACCTCAGCCTGCGCCTGAAGGCGGAATGCGGGCCGCTGCGTTATGTTTACGGTGCGCAGGTCCGGCATCTGTTGGGGCACTCCACCGAACGCTCAGCCAAAACCGCGGCTTTGAAAGCCTGGTACATGGGCCAGTCGCGCGTCTATGGCGCCCGCAAGCACGGCGTGCCTTTTGGCTTCCTGCGGGCGTTGGGGGAGGCGTCGCTGCAATTGGTCTCACCGCTGAACCTGTTGTCGGCGCGCAAACGGTCCAAGAACTGGTACTACTTCCGCGCCATCCTTAGCAGCGCCGGCCAGAAGTCCGCAGACCGCCCGCCGCCTTGGCAGCAAGTCTGACCCGGCTGGCACACCAATAGTTGCAATTTACAGGCGTCCTGCATGAAACGGCCCCCGCTTTGGAAAATCACCCGCGAGCTGCAACGCCCGTTGCAGCAGATCACCCAGCTGCCCAGCCGCCTCGGCTCGCTGCTGCTGGGGCGCTGGTGTTACGACGCGTTCCTGGCGCGCAAGATTCGCTGCACCGAGGGCGCTATACCGCCCGGGCCGCAGCCTGCGGTCTATCTGATCTTTCCCAGTCAGGGCCTGCAAGCCTCGCATTTCATCGCTCTGCGCTATCTGATCGACAGCGGCTATGCCCCGGTTGTGGTCTCCAACGTCCCGCTTAGCGGTGCCGACCGGCAGCGGCTGAGCGAGGTCTGCTGGCTGTGCATGGAACGGCCCAATTTCGGGTATGACTTTGGCGGCTACCGCGACGGG
This sequence comes from Leisingera aquimarina DSM 24565, assembly GCF_000473165.1. Lineage (GTDB taxonomy): Bacteria > Pseudomonadota > Alphaproteobacteria > Rhodobacterales > Rhodobacteraceae > Leisingera > Leisingera aquimarina. The sequence continues at coordinate 965,649 of NZ_KI421504.1, forward strand.
TTGCTGACGGCGCACGCGCGGCTGGAACAGATTGACCGGCTGGTGCTGCTGAATGATTCCTCCTGGTTTCCGCTGCCAGGGGCAGGCGACTGGCTGACGGAAGCACAGGCGCTGAATGCGGACTTCGCGGCTGCCGCCTGCAACTACGGCCATCCGCGGGTGGAGGCAGAGAACTTCCGCAGCATCAATTGGGGGTATTCTACCGCCAGCCGCAATTTCCAGTACTGTTCTTATGCGCTGATGCTGTCAGGGCGGCTGATGGAGGACCCGGGGTTCATCAGGTTCTGGAAGCGTTTCCCGCTGACCAACAACAAGAAATTCATCGTCCGCCGCGGTGAAACCGGCCTCACCCAATGGGTTCTGGCACATGGGTTTTCGCATGGTGCCGTGCTGAAGACTGCAGATTTGGATCAGCGGCTGGCGCAATTGCCACGGGACAGGATCCGGCGCATCGCCGAAGAAACTGTCATCTTCGGCCGCCCCAGCCTGGCGGCGCTGAAGGCCCGGCTGCTGTCAAACGACGACGCCCCAACGGAAGATTACCTGTCTTTCATCCTGACCGCTGTTGCCACACAAGGTGTCAGTTATACGCTGCCCGCCTACCTGCATGCCGAGGCGGGGTTTGCATTCCTCAAGAAATCGTCCTGCTGGCTGACCCGGGACGGGTCGGATATCACTCTGCGTTTTGCAGCCGGGCTGACAGGCGAGGCTGGTCAAGCCTTTGCCGCAGAGGCGCGCCAACTGCGTCAAAGCCGGGCGCCGGACTTTCCACCGGCACCGAACGGGTTTCAGCCATAAAACAAAAAAGAACAAGCCGCCCGAAGGCGGCTTGCGAACATTGCGATGGCGAACGCGGGTTACTCCGGTGCCTTGGTCTTGCGCAGATAGGGGAAGATGGTCTCGAACTCGCCGAACTTCGCCTTGGCGTCCTCGTTTGATACGGTAGGCGGAATGATCACATCCTCGCCGGGCACCCAGTTCGCCGGGGTGGCAACGCCCTTGCCCAGCGACATTTGAAGGCCGTCCAGCGCCCGCAGGATCTCGGCAAAGTTGCGGCCCACGGTCATCGGATAAGTCATCGACAGTTTCAGCTGCTTGTCCGGGCCTATGATGAACACCGACCGCACGGTGGCGCTGTCCGCCGGGGTGCGGCCATCGGGCAAATACGCTTCGGCAGGCAGCATGTCGAAGGCTTTGGAAACCGCCAGCCCGTCATCAGCGATGATCGGGAAGCCCGGCACGGCCTTGCCGTATTCCTCGATGTCCTTTTTCCATTTCTTATGGTCCTCAACACCGTCAACCGAAACGCCAAGGACCTTGGTGTTGCGCTTGCTCCATTCCTCGCTCAGCTGCGCCACGGCGGAAAACTCGGTGGTGCAGACCGGGGTGAAATCCTTGGGGTGCGAGAACAGGATCGCCCAGCTGTCACCGATCCAGTCATGGAAGGTGATGGTGCCCTGATCCGTTTCCGCAGTAAAATCGGGGACAGTGTCGTTAATGCGCAAACCCATGGCGGTATCTCCTTGTCATATGAATTTTGAGTCGTCTTGACTGCAACCTAAGTAGTCTAGCGCAACGATACAGCCCCCGTACCGGGAAACCACGAAAAATTGCCGCAAGCCCCCACGGCGAAGAATTGCAACCGTTCCAAGGGGCCATTGACAGTGTCCGCGATAATTTGATCAAATTACGCGGCGATGCCTTTGCCCCGCCCTTGCCCCCATGCCGGAGCAGTGACACAGTGGCCGCGAAACCGGCAAGGCGGTAACCGGAATACCTCTGACTTGGGAGATCCCGACATGATCGAGAAACGCGAATTTTACATCAACGGCCAGTGGGCCGCTCCTGCTGCTTCAAACGATTTCGAAGTGGTAAACCCCTCGACCGAAGAACCCTGTGCAGTAATCTCGCTGGGGTCCGAGGCTGATACCAACGCCGCCGTTGCCGCGGCCAAGGCCGCACTGCCTGGCTGGATGAATACCCCGGTGGAAGAGCGCATTGCGCTGGTTGAGAAGCTGGTGGATGTCTATGAGGCCCGCGCCGAAGATCTGGCCCAGGCGATGTCGCTGGAAATGGGCGCACCGATCGACATGGCGCGCACGTCGCAGGCCGGAGCGGGAAGCTGGCACCTGCGCAACTTCATCACCGCGGCCAAGGAGTTTCCCTTTGACGGGCCGCTGAACGACCGCAGCCCGAACGACCGCATCATCCACGAAGCGGTGGGCGTCTGCGCCTTGATCACGCCGTGGAACTGGCCGATGAATCAGGTGACGCTCAAGGTTGGCGCAGCGGCGGTTGCCGGGTGCACCATGGTTCTGAAGCCTTCAGAGCAAAGCCCGCTGAACGCAATGATCTTTGCCGAGCTGATGGATGAGGCCGGCTTCCCGGCAGGTGTCTTCAACTTAGTGAACGGCGACGGCCCGGGTGTTGGCTCGCAGCTCACCACCCATCCGGATGTGGACATGATCTCCTTCACCGGCTCCACCCGCGCAGGGATCGCGATTACCCAGGCTGCGGCTCCGACCCTGAAAAAGGTGGATCTGGAGCTGGGCGGCAAAGGCGCCAATGTGATTTTTGAAGATGCCGACGAGAAGGCGGTGAAGCGCGGCGTGCTGCACATGATGCAAAACACCGGTCAAAGCTGCAACGCGCCCAGCCGGATGCTGGTGCAGAACAGCATCTATGACCGCGTGGTTGCCGAGGCGGCGGAAGTGGCTGCGAAGGTCGAGGTCGGCCCGGCCAGCCAGGAAGGCCGTCACATCGGTCCGGTGGTGAACGAGATGCAGTGGACCAAGATCCAGGACCTGATCCAGCAAGGCATCGATGAAGGCGCCAAGCTGATTGCCGGCGGCACTGGACGTCCGGACGGTTTGAACAAGGGTTACTATGTAAAGCCCACGGTCTTTGCCGATGTGAACAACCAGATGACCATCGCGCGCGAAGAAATCTTTGGCCCGGTTCTGTCGATCATTCCCTTCGAGAATGAGGAAGACGCGATCGGGATCGCCAACGACACGCCCTATGGGCTGACCAACTATGTGCAGACCCAGGATGGCGCCCGCGCCAACCGCATGGCTCGCGCGCTGCGCTCCGGCATGGTCGAGATGAACGGCAAGTCGCGCTCGGCCGGTTCGCCCTTCGGCGGCATGAAACAGTCCGGTAAAGGCCGTGAAGGCGGTAAATGGGGCATCGAGGACTTCCTGGAAGTGAAGGCCGTCGGCGGCTGGGTGGCCGAATAAATCCGCAGCCTTAGAAGTCATGGAAAGCCGCCTGTCCGGGCGGCTTTCCTGTTTGCGGGGTTGAATTTGGGACACCGGCAGTGCTCCCGCGTCTTCATTCCACCCGGCTGCGCCGGGCAGTCCTCAGCCTTGGGCGTGGCCCGTGCTGTGCACGGGCAGGGGGCCTGCGCGGGGTTGGTCAGAAATAGGCTCTAAGCAGGTAGATCGCTGCTATTCCGGCAGCCATAGTCAGGGGCAGGCTGCGCGTGGCAAGTGCCACTGCCAGGGCCACCGTTCCGGCGGCCCATTCCTGCGGGCCGCCCCGCATCAGGAGGTAGGTGACCAGCGACAGGATCAGGCAGCCCGGCAGCGCCTGCAGGCCGCGCGCCCAAGGACCGTGATCCGGCAGCCGTTGGCCCAGCAGATAACCGGACAGCCGCACCGCAAAAGTAGCCGCTGCCAGCCCGAGAATCAGGATCCATGTTTCAGTCATCATTCAGCACTCCGGCAAGGACCGCTCCGCCCAGACCGCCCAGGATCAGTGTCCAGGTGGGATCCATCGGCGTTAAGAGACCTGCCAGCAATACGATGGCCACAGAACCGGCCCAGGGCAAAAGCATGGTTGAACCGTTCCACAGCGACCGGAGAATGGCGATGAAAGCTGCGGTGAAAGCAAAATCCATACCCAGGGCCTTGGGTTCAGGCACAGTGCTGGCAAAACTCGCGCCTGCCACTGTGGACAGCACCCAGACTGCAATCAGCCCGATTCCGCCGCCAATCAAATACCAGTAACCGGCTTGATGGCCACGGGCGCGCATCGCGTGCATCAGGGCCCAATTTTCGTCCGTGGCCAGATGCACACCTAGCAGCACTTGCCACCAGGGCCGTCCGGAATACTCATCCCGGAGCGAGGCCGTGATCAGAAGCAGCCGCAGGTTCAGTGCCAGCCCGGCCAGGATGGCTGCACCCGCGCCGGTGCCGGCAGCCAGCCGCTCCACTGCGATGATCTGCGAAGATCCGGCAAAGACGATGGTGCCCATTACTCCGGTCTGCAGCCCATCCATGCTTGCCTGTGCTGCGAGCAGGCCGAAAGCCAGCCCATAGACAGCAACGCCGGCAGCCAATGGCAGGATATCCCGCAGTCCGGAGGTCAGCTGGCTGAAGGCGGGGGGCCGGGCAGAGATGTTCTGGATTGCCATTGAGGGCAGTTCCTCTGGAAACGGGGTATGATTTCGCTTAAACCGAACGCAAGTTTTGTATACCGAACGGCACGTTCGTTCGTCAAGTCGAACGAGAAGGTGAAATATCGAACATGTCAGCACCTCATCAAATGATTGCTGCCGCCATCCAACGCGAGCGCAGCCGCGCCGGAATGTCGCTGTCGGGGCTGGCCGCACAGGCTGGAATTGCCAAATCAACCCTTTCGCAGCTTGAAGCCGGTAACGGAAATCCCAGCGTAGAGACGCTTTGGGCACTGGCCGCAGCGCTGGACGTTCCGCTGAGCTTGCTGTTTGAGACCGAGGCGCCTGCCACTAGGCTCATCCGCGCAAGTGAGGGGGAGGTGCTGGAGTCGGAGCAGTCAGACTTCGCTGCCGTTCTATTGTCCCGCAGCCCGCCGAATGTGCGCCGGGATGTCTACCGCGTGGTGATGCAGCCGGGCGAAACCCGCCGCGCCGCGCCGCACCCGCGCGGCACAGTGGAACATATGCTGGTCTGTTCCGGACAGATGCGGGCAGGGCTGGAAGGACGGGAGGAGCTGCTGTGGCCGGGTGATTACTACAGCTTTCCCGGCGACCACCCGCATAGCTATGAGGCGACGCGGAGCGGCACATTGTTCCTGATGGTGATGGAGGCGCCCTGACCGGGGCCTCAAAACTCCGGCTTCACCCGGAATTTCAGCGACTCGCCGCTGTCCGGGTGTTTGATCCGCAGCTCCTGGGAATGCAGCATGAGCCTGGGATGCTCCAGTGCTGCACCGCTGGCATAAAGCGGATCGCCCAGGATCGGGTGGCCCAGCGACAGCATATGCACCCGCAGCTGATGCGTGCGCCCGGTCTTCGGTGTCAGCCGCACCCGTGTGACGCCGTCCTCGTACTTCATCACCCGCCATTCGGTGACGGCGGGTTTGCCGGTCTCATTGCAGACCATCTGCTTGGGCCGGTTCGGCCAATCCACGATCAGAGGCAGATCCACTGTGCCGCTGCGCGGCTCCAGCCTGCCAGCCACGCGCGCCACATAGGCCTTTTTCGCCGTGCGCTTTTCAAACTGCATCGAAAGATGCCGCTGCGCATGCGGGGAGAGGCCGAACACCATCACGCCCGACGTATCCCGGTCCAGCCGATGAACCAGCAGCGCCTCGGGGAACACCGCCTGAATGCGGGAGATCAGGCAATCGGCCAGATGCGCGCCGCGCCCAGGCACCGATAACAGCCCGGCAGGCTTGCTTACCGCCAGCAGCTCGGCGTCGTGGTGCAGGATCTCCAGCGGGTCCTGCGGCGGTGTGTATTCGCTTGAAACGGCCATGGCCGCCTGCCTAGCGCCACTGGCAGGCAGGGGCAAGCGCTGGCCGGTTCCGGCCCCCATCGGGTTTCTCTCCAGGCTTTCCTTCGGGACCTGTCATTTGCTAAATTGACACTGTCCCGGCGATCCGGTAACCGGCGCGCCTCACGTACACATGGGGACTAGGCATGGCACGCAAACGCAAAGGGCGCGATATTTCCGGCTGGCTGGTGGTGGACAAGCCTGCGGGGCTGACCAGTACGGCGGTTGTGAACAAGGTGCGCTGGGCGCTGGATGCCAAGAAGGCAGGCCATGCGGGCACCCTGGACCCTGAGGCAACCGGTGTTCTGGCCGTGGCGCTGGGCGAGGCAACCAAGACCGTGCCGTATATTACCGACGCGTTGAAGGCCTATACATTCACTGTACGGCTGGGTGCTGCAACCAATACCGACGATGCCGAGGGCGAGGTGATTGCCGAAAGCGCCGAGCGCCCCACCGACGAGCAGATCAAGGAAGCTCTGCAACCCTTCCTGGGCGAGATCATGCAGGTGCCGCCCAAGTTCTCAGCGGTGAAGATCGACGGTCAGCGTGCCTATAAACTGGCTCGTGACGGCGAAGAGGTGGAGCTTTCTGCCCGCCCGCTGTGGGTCGAAGAACTGATCCTGCTGGACCGTCCTGACGAAGACCATGTGGTGCTGGAGATGACCTGCGGCAAAGGCGGATATGTGCGCTCAATCGCCCGCGATCTGGGTGCGGCCCTGGGGTGCCACGGCCATGTGAAGCAGTTGCGGCGGATCTGGTCCGGTCCCTTTGATGCCGAAGACGGCATTTCGCTGGAGCTGGTGGATGAGCTAGCGAAATCCACTGATCTGGACCGGTATCTGCGGCCTCTGGAAGAAGGGCTTGCCGACCTGCCCGAGCTGAAATGCACCCCGCAGGGTGCGGTGCGCTTGCGCAACGGCAACCCGGGCATGGTGATGGCCGCAGATGTGGAATACGGCGATGAGGCCTGGGCCTCGCTGGACGGACAGGCGGTGGCTGTGGGGATCTACAAGGCTGGTGAATTGCACCCAAGCCGGGTGTTTGTGCAGCCGGAATGATCTGCCTGCAGCCGGTCCAGGCTGCTGAGCTGTCAGCCACAAGGGCAATTTAACAGGTCAGTAGTTTTGACTGAATGTTTCGCGCGCGAAACATTGGGCCAGGATTTCTGACCTATTTCTCTTATGATTGAGTTTGTACGTGTGCCTATCCGCACCTAGGACGAGACCGGCTGCCGCAAAGCCAAATCCTAGCAGCAGCAACAATTCCATGAATAAACTGTCCGAATGAAGTGCGTCACCAACAACTAATACGTATTGTGGCGTCCGAAAATTCACTTAGGGGTGTATTCAGGGTTGATCTTGAAACTTGGGCAGTAAGCTTGGATAGTCAAAAAAGCCCTGCTACAGACGGCTGATGATCACCCGCAGCCACACCAAGGGCGATGCGCCCTCAACCGCCGTCTATTCCGATTGCGAAACCTACCGCTACAGCCTGTCCCGGGTTTGGGATCCTGCCGGGCCGCGGGTGATGTTTGTGATGCTGAACCCGTCAACCGCAACTGAAGTGCAGAACGATCCGACCATTGAACGCTGCGAGCGCCGCGCGCGGGCATTGGGGTTCGGCGGTTTCCGGGCCACCAATATCTTTGCCTGCCGGGTCACCGATCCGCGCGGGATGCGGCAGCTGGAAGAACCAGAAGGCCCAGGCAACATGGCGGCCATTTTGAACGGCATGGATTGGGCTGACATGGTAATCTGCGCCTGGGGCACCCACGGTGAGCATCGCGGGCAAGGGTCCCGGGTTGCCACGGCGCTGCGCGCAACCGGAAAGCCGCTGCACCACCTCGGTCTCAGCAAGGCTGGCCATCCGAAGCATCCGCTTTACATCGCCTACTCCCAGCCACCAGAGCTTTGGCAGCAGCTTTAGCGGGCTCTTCGGTGGTTGTTAACTGATGTTCCTCATTTGTTTTGCATTTACAATCATCGCGTGTAATCGTGAAAGCGGGTTATGAGTATTTATTGAGGTTGAGCGGGCAATGTTGTGGCTGGCAAGTGTTCTGGGCCTTGTTGCGGTGGGCAGCGCGGTCCTGGTTGATACCGAAACCCCGGATGGGGAGGGGACGGCCTTCGGCCCCGATCAGGAGGCTGGCACCGGCGGGGATGGGCTGGATGGAGGGTTTATCGAGCCGGAAGGCAGAACCGTAACCGGTACAGATGAAAATGACGTCATCACGGGAACCGGGGCGGCTGACAGCCTTAGCGGCGGGGATGGCGATGACCAGCTTGGCGGGTACAGCGGTCATGACTGGATAGACGGGGGCCAGGGCAGTGATGTTCTGCGCGGCAATAGCGGCGATGACAGCCTGTCCGGCGGCAAAGGCCAGGACCTGCTGCACGGCGAAGACGGTTCTGACTCGCTGGAAGGAGATGCCGGAGAGGACAGTCTTTTTGGGCATTTCGGGGATGACACGCTTCAGGGCGGCGGCGGTGCGGATCTGCTGCATGGCGGCCAAGGGCAGGACTGGCTGGAGGGCGGTGAAGGCCGGGACACACTGCACGGCAATGACAGCGACGACAGCCTTGCGGGCGGCGGCGGCGGCGACGCGCTGTTTGGCGGTTATGGAAATGATGTGGTGTCCGGTGCCGGGGACGGCACGGATCGGGACTATGTCAATGGCGGTGCCGGTGATGACACACTGATTGCCGGTGCAGGGGATGTGCTGACCGGCGGTGCCGGCGCAGATCAGTTCATGGCAGGCAACTGGACCGGGACCGAGGATGCGGTGCAGCTGATGGATTTTGATTCGGACGAAGACACGCTGGTGCTTGTTTGGGATTTCGAAGACGGTGAAGAGCCTGCCGTGGAGCTGCAGCAAAACCCTGAAGCAGAGGACGAACAGGTTATCCTTGTCGACGGCGAGCCTGCCTTGCGGGTTACCGGAGCCAGCGGGCTGACTGCGGCGGATCTGGTGCTGACCGATCCGGCCTCAGCCGCTGCAACCGGGTTGCTGCCGCAGTAGGCCCGCGCGGTTCCACCGGCTGGCAGTTAATCTTTGCCTTTACCATGGAAACATCATATACGCCCGCATCTGCTGCGATTCTGCAGCGGATTTCTCCATGGGCCTGTGCTGGACGACATCCCGGCCTGAGCCATCCACTCTAACCTTTAAGGAGACCCCGATGTCGATCACTGCAGAAGAAAAAAACCGCCTGATGAAAGAATTCGCAACCAAGGACGGCGACACCGGTTCGCCGGAAGTCCAGGTTGCAATCCTGACCTCGCGCATCAACACCCTGACTGAGCACTTCAAGACCCACAAGAAGGACAACCACGGCCGCCGTGGCCTTCTGAAGATGGTTGCTCAGCGCCGCAAGCTGCTGGATTACACCAAAGGCAAGGACGTGTCCCGTTACCAGGACCTGATCAAGCGCCTGGGTATCCGCCGCTAATCCGCGCTTATCCCGGATTTCTACGCCCGTTCCGAAAGGAGCGGGCGTTTTCTTTTGCTCACAAGCCCTGTCTTGGGCCTGGGACGCCGGCAGGGCCGAATAGAAAACGCCGCCCCGATGGAGCGGCGCTGTATATCTTGATCAGAAGCGGGAAAGCCCTGGGGCCCTGTGCCTTATTCGCCGTAGGGCACCCAGATGTTCTTAATCTCGGTGGCTTCCTGTAGGAACCGTTTGCTGTGGTCCTGCGTCCAGTCGGTGGCGGTACGGTTGTTGACCCAGGTCCGTTTTAGATTGCCCGCCGATGCGGCTTCGATCGCCGCCGACAGATCGGTGGAGGAAAAGCTCCAGACCGCATCCACGTTCAAATGCGAGGCCAGCGGTTTTGCCAGCTCGGCGTGGCTGCCGGTCAGGATGTTGACCACGCCTGCGGGCACGTCTGATGTCTCCAAAACCTGATAAAAATCAGTGGCCGCCAGCGGGAAGGGTTCGGAGGCCGCGAGCACCACCCGGTTGCCCATGGCAATGGCCGGCGCCATTGCCGAGACCAGACCCAGAAGCGGTGCCTCATCGGCGCAAAGCGCGCCAATCACACTGGCGGGTTCCTTCATTGCCAGCGCCACGCCGCGGATCGGTACACCGTGGACCTGGCCGTCGTATTTGTCGGCCCATGCAGCTGCAGTGAACAGGCGCTGGATCGAGGCCTCGATCTCTGCCGCGCCGCTCTTCTTGCCGGTCATTGCATCGATGCGGGCGGCAAACTCCGCGGCTCGGGCTGAGAGGTTCTCGCCAATATAGTATAGGATCTGTGCCCGCAGATGGCCGGTGGTCTTGGACCATTTTCCGGCACTGGCGGCGGCTTCAACTGCGTTGCGGACGTCCTTGCGGTTGGCAAGGCCGACGTGGCCCAGCAGCGCGCCGGACTTGCCATAGACCGCTCGGGAGTAACCGCTGTCGGGGCGGGTCTGCTTGCCGCCGACATACATCTTGGCAGTACGGTCCAGCGGGTCCGCCGGGGCGCCATTGCCCTCAAATGCTTCCACTTTGGTCAGCGGTTTCGCCTTGGCTTTTGACCGGGTGTATGCCGCCAAGCCTTCCCAACCGCCCTCGCGGCCAAAGCCGCTTTCGCGCACGCCGCCAAAACCCGCAGCGGCGTCGAACATGTTGGTACCGTTGATCCAGACAACGCCGGCCGCCAGTTTCGGCGCAACGCCGAGCGCCAGGTTTACGTTCTCGGTCCAAAGCGTCGCAGCAAGGCCGTAGCGGGTATTGTTGGCCAGCTCCACCGCTTCTTCCGGAGTGCGGAAGGTGCAGGAGACCAGCACCGGACCAAAGATCTCTTCCTGCATCAGCGGATCGGCAGGCGACAGGCCTTCAATCAGCGTCGGCGGGTAGAAACAGCCGCCTGCGGGCATCTGCACCTGGGCCTGGTGCATGGTACCTGCCAGGTTGGAGGCGACCATGCTGGAAATAGTGTCCAACTGCACCGGATCGACTACGGCGCCCACGTCGATGCACTTGTCCAACGGGTTGCCGATACGCAAGCCGTCCATTCTGACCTTTAGTTTGGTGTGGAACCGCCCGGCAATGCCTTCCTGCACCAGCAGGCGCGAGCCTGCGCAACAAACCTGGCCCTGGTTGAACCAGATCGCATCGACCAGACCCTCGATAGCTGAATCAATATCAGCATCGTCAAAAACGATGTAAGGGGACTTGCCGCCCAGCTCCAGCGTCAGCGTCTTGCCGCTGCCTGCGGTGGCTTCGCGGATCCGGCGGCCAACAGAGGTGGAGCCGGTGAAGGCAATCTTGTCTACATCCGCTGCAGTGATCATTTCGCCCGCGGCGCCATCGCCAGTGACGATGTTGACAACACCCTTAGGCAGACCCGCCTGATGGCAGATGTCGGCAAACAAAAGCGCTGTGAGCGAGGTGTATTCCGCAGGCTTCAGCACCACCGTGTTGCCCATCGCAATGGCAGGCGCGATCTTCCAGGCCAGCATCAAGAGCGGGAAATTCCACGGTATGATCTGGCCGCAGACGCCCAGGGCTTCGGCGTCCGGCAGTTCGCTTTCCATCAGCTGAGCCATGCCGGCGTGGTAGTAGAAATGCCGCTGGGCCAGCGGGATGTCGATGTCGCGGGATTCGCGGATCGGCTTTCCGTTGTCCAGCGTTTCAAGCACTGCAAACAGGCGCGCGTGTTTCTGCAACAGCCGGGCAATGGCATAGAGGTACGTGGCGCGGCCTGCGCCCCCGAGACCGGCCCAGCTGCCCTGCGCCTTGCGTGCGGCTTCAACCGCAGCATCCACATCCGCCTGCGTGGCCTGAGTCAGCGTCGCCAGCACTTCGCCGGTGGCCGGGTTTTTACTGTCGAATCCATCGCCTGGGACGGTGAATTCGCCATTGATGAAATGGCCAAAGCGGCTGCCCTGATCAACCAGCCAGGCCAGTGCCTCGGCTGCGCTTTCGGGGGCGGGGCCGTATTCCATGGTGTCGAAAATCTCTTTGATGGTCATGTGTTCAGCCCTCAGCCCATGGAATGGCGGTAGCCGGCGGAGTATGCCCCGGTGACATGGTGTTCCAGCTGACGCTCGATATCGCCCAGCAGTGACGAGGCGCCAAAGCGGAACAGATCGGGCTGCAGCCAGCGGTCGCCCAGTTCGTCCTTCATCAGCGCCAGATAGACGAGTGCATCCTTGGCCTTGGAGATACCGCCAGCGGGCTTGTAGCCGACCCGATAGCCGGTGCGGTCGTAATAGTCGCGGATCGCCCGGATCATCACCAGGCTGACAGGCAGGGTGGCGTTGACGCTTTCTTTGCCGGTGGAGGTCTTGATGAAATCGGCCCCTGCCATCATGCAGATCAGCGAGGCGCGCGCCACATTGCGCAAGCTGCCCAGCTCGCCGGTTGCGAGGATCGCCTTCACATGAGCATCCCCGCAGGCCTTGCGAAAGGCTTTCATCTCGTCATACAGCGCCTGCCAGTTGCCGGTCAGCACGTGGCGGCGCGATATCACGATGTCGATTTCCTCAGCGCCTGCCTTGACGCTTTCCTCAATCTCCGCCAGCCGCAGGTGGAAGGGCGACAGGCCGGCCGGGAAGCCGGTGGAAACTGCGGCAACCGGAATGCCGGTGCCTTCCAGCGCTTTGACGGCGGTGGGGATCATGTCGTGATAGACGCAGACCGCCCCGGTGGTGAGGCTCTCCATCCCCAAAGTGCGCAGAACGCCAGGGCTGACCGGCTGGCGGGCCTTGGCGCACAGACGGCGGACACGGCCCTCGGTGTCGTCACCGGAGAGCGTGGTGAGGTCAATGAGGCTGATGGCCTTCAGCAGCCAGGCAGCCTGATGGTCTTTCTTCACGCTGCGGCGGCCCGGCAGGGTGGCGCAGCGGCGTTCGATGGCCGATGTATTGGCCTGCACGGCGGCGACCCAGTCCAGGTCCAGCGCGATGCCCGGATTGCGCGGTTCGGCCAGCTGCGGCAGCTGCGCGCTTCGTTCAGCGATTTGGCTTTCCATTCGGGGAGTCCTCAGCAGAGTTCCGTGCGAAATTCGCACGGGTGCGGCATATTGGCAAGCAAACGCCAAGGGGACGAGCAGGTTTTTTGACTGAATGGACAAAAAATATGTGAAATTGCCGGAATGCACACTCCGTGAACTGGAATGAACGGGGGCATCTGGTAAGAATTCGTCTTTTACGCTTCTTGTGGGCAAGCTCCGCGCATTCCAGTGGCAGAATCGTCCTTACATGCTAAATTTAGCGGTATGAGCAGTGCAGAACCCCATATCAGCGAAAATACGCGCCCGATTATCCGCCAGTTGGATGACAGCGCCATCAACCGGATTGCGGCCGGCGAGGTGGTGGAACGGCCCGCTTCGGCGGTCAAGGAACTGGTGGAAAATGCCATTGACGCTGGCGCTACCCGCATCACGGTGGAGATCGCCGATGGCGGCAAGACCCTGATCCGGGTGACGGATGACGGCTGCGGCATGACACCGGAAGACCTGCCGCTGGCGCTGAGCCGTCATGCGACCTCCAAGATTGACGGTTCCGACCTGCTCAATATCCATACCTTTGGCTTCCGCGGCGAGGCGCTGCCCTCGCTTGGCGCGGTGGGGCGGCTGACGATCACCAGCCGGGCGGAAGGGCATGAAGCGGCGCAAATCCGGGTGTCGGGCGGCAGGCTGGAGCCAGTGAAACCGGCGGCGCTGCGGGCAGGCACCATTGTCGAACTGCGCGATCTGTTTTTTGCCACCCCGGCGCGGCTCAAGTTCATGCGTACGGACCGGGCCGAGAGCCAGGCGATTTCTGACACGGTGAAACGGCTGGCAATGGCGGAGCCTTCGGTTGGCTTCACCTTGCGCGATGTCTCTGGCGGAAAAACGGGCGGCGGCGAGGGGCGGGTGACCTTCCGTGCCGACCCCTTGCCGGGCGATCTGTTCGACGCGCTGCACGGGCGGCTGGCCTCGGTGCTGGGGCGTGAATTTTCCGAAAACGCACTGAAGATCGACGCCACCCGCGAAGGGATCCGGCTTTATGGCTATGCGGCGCTGCCAACCTATTCGCGCGGGGCGGCGGTGGCGCAGTTCTTGTTCGTGAACACGCGCCCGGTGAAGGATAAGATGCTGACCGGCGCGCTCAGGGCGGCCTATTTCGATTTCCTGAGCCGCGACCGGCACCCGGCGGCGGCGCTGTTCATCGATTGCGACCCGCAGCTGGTCGACGTGAATGTGCATCCCGCCAAATCCGAGGTGCGGTTCCGAGATCCCGGATTGGCACGCGGGCTGATCGTGTCTGCCCTGCGCCATGCGCTGGCAGAGGCCGGGCACCGCGCCTCAACCACAGTGGCCGGTGCGACGCTTGGGGCGATGACGCCGGAGCAGCCCACGGCCACCGGCGCGCCGCGGATCTATCAGATGGACCGGCCGTCGCTGGGCGCGCGCAGCAGTGCTTACGCGGCGCAATCCCCCGGTTTGCCGCAGGCGTCTCCCTTGGATGCGCCGCCATCGCCGGGTTTTGCCGAATTGCAGGGAGCCTTCAGCGGGCAGGTCACAGAGGTGCCCGTGGCTCCAATGGCCCCGGGTCAGGCTTCGGATGCGCCCGGGGCCGAAGCCCTGCCGCTGGGTGCGGCACGCGGTCAGGTGCATGAAAACTACATCATCGCCCAGACCCGCGACGGCATGGTCATCGTTGACCAGCACGCCGCCCATGAGCGGCTGGTTTATGAAAAGCTGAAACACCAGATGGCCGAGAACGGCGTCGCCGCACAGGCGCTGCTGATCCCGGAGATTGTCGAGCTCAGCGACAATGACTGTGCTTGCCTCTTGGGCGTGGCGGAGGAGCTGGCAAAGTTCGGCCTTGGCATCGAGCCCTTTGGCGGCAATGCCGTTGCCGTGCGCGAAACCCCGGCGATCCTGGGCGAGGTCAATGCCGAGGCGATGCTCAAGGACATTCTGGATGAGCTGTCGGACCAAGGCGAAAGCCAGCTGGTGCAAGCCAAGATCGAAGCAATCCTGAGCCGGGTAGCTTGCCATGGCTCGATCCGCTCAGGGAGGCGGATGCGGGGCGAGGAGATGAACGCGCTCTTGCGGGAGATGGAGGCAACGCCCCATTCCGGCCAGTGCAACCATGGCCGCCCCACCTATGTGGAACTGAAACTGACAGATATCGAGCGCCTGTTCGGGCGCACCTGAACAAGAACCCCCGGTAAAGGGAGGACGAGCAGTGACACTGGAACAGACCCAATGGGTCATTTACGCGCTGGCCGGGCTGGCCGCGGTTTTTGCCCTGGCAGGATTGCGTCTACGCGGGGCAGCGCGGCAGCTGGAACATGCCAATGCAGGTCTGAACCAGGAGGCGGCCGGGCTTCGGGCGGAGCTCAAGCGGCTGCCGGAACTGAACGATGAGCTGACAACGCTGCGCCGCACCGGCGAAAACGAACGCGCCGCCCGCTATCAGGCCGAGGCGCAGGTGCAGGCCTTGAAGGCCGAGCATGCGGCACGGCTGGAAGAGCTCAGCCACATGAACCAGCAGATGGAACACAAGTTTGCATCGCTGGCCTCTGGCGTGCTGAAGCAGAACTCGGAAAACTTCCTGAGCCTGGTCAGCGAACGCTTTCAGGCGCACAGCAAATCGGCGGATGCGGATCTGGCCAAGCGCCATGCCGCCATCGAGGGGCTGGTGAAGCCGCTGGATCAGAAACTCGGCCAGTTTGGTGAGCGGATTAAGGAAATCGAGAAGGCCCGCAACGAGGCTTATGGCGCGATCCAGACGCAGGTGAAACATTTGGCCGATGGCCAAGCCGCGCTAGGCGGCGAGACCCGCAAGCTGGTGCAAGCGCTGCGCGCGCCCAAGACCCGCGGCCGTTGGGGTGAGATGCAGCTGCGCCAGGTATTCGAGATGGCCGGCATGGCCGAGCATGTTGACTATGAGCTGGAGAAAAGCGTCGGCACCGATGACGGGCTGCGCCGCCCCGATGCGATAGTGCGCATCCCCGGCGGCAAAAGCATCGTGGTGGACGCCAAGACCCCGCTGGAGGGTTATCTGGATTCGCTGGAAGCGGAGACACCCGATCAGCAGCAGGAGGCACTGCTGCGCCATTCGAGCCACGTGAAAACCCATGTGCGTCAGCTTGCGTCGAAATCATATCAAAGCGCGCTGGAAGAAACGCCGGATTTTGTGGTGATGTTCATCCCCGGTGAGACTTTTGTGTCCGCGGCGGCAGAGGCAGATCCGAGTTTGATTGAATATGCCTTTGAAAACAAGGTGCTGATCGCCACGCCAACCACCCTTATGGCGCTGGTCAAGTCCATTGCCTATGGCTGGCAGCAGGAGAAGATGGCGGAAAATGCGGTCGAAGTCCAAAAGACTGCCAAGGAACTCTATGACCGGCTGGCGACGTTTTCCAAGAACCTCGCTTCGGTGGGCAAGTCACTGTCGTCATCGGTGAACAACTACAACAAGGCTGTCGGCTCGCTGGAAGCCCGTGTGCTGCCCTCGGCGCGCAAATTCGAGGCGATGGGCGTTGTCGCGCAAGGCGCAGAGCTGGAGGATCCCGGCCAGGTTGAAACCGAGCCGCGCCAGGTGGCGCTGCTGGCGGAGGAGTAAGTGCGGCTTCCGTCCGCATTCCGCAGGGGCAACCCGGGCGAGGCGGCGCTGCTGCGTGCGGCCGAGGTCGAGGCGGAGCGCATTGTTGCATTGTTGCGGATTGTTGTATCCGCCGGGCTGCTGGCAGCTCTGGTGCTGGCGGTTGATGCGGTGCAGACGGTGGACCAGGATTACCTTTGGCACCAGGTTGGTTTGGCCGCGGCAACCATACTGGCTTACATGGCGGTTGGAGGCCTGAGTTTCGCGGCTATCCGCAAAGGCGTGTTCCGGCACTGGATGATCTGGGCTGCCGTGACCGCGGACGGTGTCTTTCTTTTCCTGAATTCTTGGTTGTCTTTGGTGAATTCCGGGCTATCCGGTGAAGTTGTCTTTGCCATGCCTTCGGCCTGGATGGCACCGCTGATCCTGGCTTTTGGCGTGTTGCGTTTCAACCCGCTGCTGCTGGGATACCAAGTGCTGCTGGTTGCGGCCGGACTTTTGTGGCTGGTACTGTGGGAACCGGCGATCGTCTCTGACGCTGCCATGCAGCGGGTGCATCTGGCCATGGCCACTCCCCCCAATCTGATGCGGGTGCTGATGGTGGCGCTGGCCGGTTTGGTGCTGATGGTTGCAGCACTTCGGATGAGGGGACTGCTGCACCGCTCCATAGAAGAAACGCGGCAGAAGGCCAATCTGACTCGCTATCTGCCGGCCCAGATGGCGGGCCGCCTTGCCGGCGGCGGGTTGGAGGCGCTGCAGGAAGGCCGCCAGCAGAAAATGGCGATCCTATTCATTGATATCCGCGGCTTCACCAGCTGGTGCGAGGGCCGCGAGCCGCAAGATGTCAGCAGCCTGATCACCGAGTTCCGTACCCGTGTCGAAAAGGCGGCGGGTCAGACCGGCGGGCTGATCGACAAATACATCGGCGACGCAGCGATGATCCTGTTCGAGGGAGAGCGGGCTGCAGCGCGGGCGCTGGATTGCGCCGAAGGGTTGCTTGCGGAGATGGAGGATTGGCGCCAGGAACGGGAAACCGCTGGAGAAACCGGCCTGGCTGCAGGGATCGGAGTGCATTGGGGCGAGGTGTATTCAGGTGTCACAGGCACACAGGCACGGCTGGAGTATTCCGTGTTCGGAGACACTGTGAACACTGCGGCGCGGCTGGAACAGCTGACCAAGACGAATGGCATGGTGCTGATCGCGTCTGCAGCCTTGCTACAGGAATCCGGGACGGAGCCCGCGCGCGGCGGCTGGACAAAGCTGCCGGCGGAGCATTTGCGCGGACGCCGCAGCGGACTCGAGCTGTTCGGAAAGACGCAAGGCTAGGCACCTCTCCATTTGCCACAGATCAAAGACTTAGGCGTTTGGCCTGCTGTTTGATATGCTGAGGCAGCGAACAGAAGGAATGAAGCTATGCTGGAGATCTCAGCCCGTAAGGTGGCACAGGTGGCGATGATGGCCCGGGAGCTGGGCCGGGCCGAGGGCGAGCTGCGTGCCTTTATCGACCGGATGGGTGAGGACCAGCAGTCCGAACTGGTTGGCATCATGTGGGTCGGCCGCGGCAGTTTCGAGCCGGAGGAGCTGGGCGAGGCGATCTATACCGCCCGCCAGGAAGCTACCACGCCAACTGTCGATTATCTGCTCGGCACACCGCATCTGGCTGACAATCTTGAGGCTGGTATGGAGGCGCTGGGGATTGACGTGAACGATGTTGAAGATGATGTGATCGGCCGCTAGGGGTCGCACCGGATTAAAAGGTATAAGGGCGCCGCAATCCGGCGCCCCTTGTTGTTTCCAGCAACCATCAGGCCTTGCTATCGACGGCCTCTAGGTGCTGGGCCAGTTTGCCGATCTCGCCCATCCACTTTTCGACCAGGCCCATGTCGCTGGGCGCGGCGTGCACGCCGGCAGCGATCTTGCCGTTCATGGCCGCCTCGATGGCGAAAGACACCGGATAGGAGACCAGACGCGCCATTGCGGTGCCGCGGTCGTCGCCCCAGGCGTCCATCACATAGGTTTTGTGCCAGACCGCGGCGCCGTCTTTTTCCGCCTTCAAGCCAACGCAGAGCACCACCCGGTCCGGCTCGCCTTCGTCATAGGCGTTCTCGGTCCAGAACTGGTCCGACATTTCCTTGAGGCGGGCGTCGCCTTCGGGGCCGGTGAGGGTCTCGACCTCCTTGAACACATCTGCCCAGGCGTCAGACCAGCCGTTGAGGCGCAGGGTGCCGCGGACGAATTCCTTGACCTTCCAGTCCTCGCCGAACTCGTACTGCGCCATGAAGGGGAGCGAGTCGCGGTTCGGGTAGACCTCGAAGCTTTCCGGGCTGGGCAGCGGCGCCTCGTAGGAGGAGATCGCGTCCCAGGGGCGGGCAACGTCCAGTTCCTTGAAATCGCGGATCGACCTGGAGGGCGAGCGCAGCGCTTTCAGCACCCCGAGCGGCGACCAGCTGAACTTGTAGCGGAACGGGTTCGGGGTCTTGGGGATGCCGCCGCAGTAGGAGATGAAGCTGATCTCGTTGTCCGCGTCATAGGCCTCGGAGGCCTTGTAGTCCGCGACCAGCGCATGCGCCATCAGGTGGTCGATGCCCGGATCCAGGCCGACTTCGTTGATCAGGCAGACGCCGGCATCCTTGGCTTTCTGGTCCAGCGCGCGCATTTCCGGCGCGATGTAGGAGGAGGAGACGAAATGCGCGCCGTGCTCGATCGCCAGTTCGGCCAGCGGCACATGCCAGTCGCCCGGCAGCATCGAGACGATGACGTCTTTCGGGCTCAGCATCTGGCCCAGGTTGGCGATGCTGAAGGCGTGGATGTTGGTGGTCAGGTCGCCCACCGCCTCGCGGGCCTTATCGGCGGTCCGGTTCCAGACCGCCACGTCGTGGCCCGCTTCCAGCAGGCGGCGCAGGCCGGGAATGGCGGAGAGGCCGGTGCCGCACCAGTGAATTGTCATGAGAGTTCTCCCTTGCTTGGTTCCGGCGGCATTCAGCCCGGAAGATGTTCGTTGAATGTGGCTTCTGCCCGGCCCCAGACGCCGGACGTCAGATCGGTCAGTGTCTGCAGCGAGGGCAGTAGCTGGGCGGCGTAGTCCTCGGAGCTTTCCACCGGCAGCATCGACGGCAGGTTGTCGATCGCCATCACGTCCAGCGCCGGGTTTTCGGCGACGCGCAGGGCGGGGGCTTCCCAGGTGGTGGATTGGGTATAGACCGGCACCGGGTTGTAATCGCTGTCCGGGTCACAGGCCACATCGCCGATGGCGGTAAGCTTGCGGTCTGCGCTCAGCGCCTCGCGGGGGACAAAGACCGGGGTGCCGGGGCGGGCGAAGATGCAGTTCAGGAACAGGTCATGGGTCAGGATTTCCGGGAACGGGCCGCCGCTTGCGGTTTCCGCCATGTCCCATTTGGTGACCTGAACGCCCATCGCCTCGCAGAGGTCGGCAGCGCCGGTGCCGACGCGGCCAAGTGCGCCGATGACGATGGCGGAGGGGCGGTCAGCGTTCAGGTCGTCGAGTTCCGCGCCGAGATCCGTCAGCAGCGCATCCTTGCCGCCGTAGACGCCGACCGGGCCGCAAAGCTCGCCGCGCTGCTGGGCAGCCCAGGATTTCAGCGTTACTGCCGCACCGGCATAGCCCGCCCAATAGCCGAAGGCCGCAACCCGGCGGCCGGCCTCGTCCACCAGGTATTCCAGGTCATAGAGCGTGCCGCCGCCGGCCTTGAAGCGCTCCAACAGCGCCTTGCCAGAGTGCTGGCCCTTGAAGGCGTGGCCGAACATGATGTGGTGGTGGGGCAGCGGGGTGCCGTCCTCGGGCAGTTCCTTGAGGCCGAAGATGATCGCATCCGCCGGCGCCTGGGGCCAGGAATTTTCCGGCGCGATTTCGCAGCCTGCATCAATGTAGCCCTGCAGCGGGATCGCCCGCACCGAGCTTTCCTCGACCGTGACCTTGATGCCGGCGTCCAGCAGTGCCTTGGCGCCTTCGGGGGTCAGGCCCGCCCGCTCTTCATTGGGGCGCTGTTCTGCCCGTACCCATAGATGCGTCATCGTCATGTCCTTCAAAGCATTCCCTTGGCATAGACTGCGCGGATTGACTCGCGCTGTTCCATTGCCGTCATGAAGTTCTGGATTTTCGGGAAGTCCGCAATGGTCACGCCGTCGCCTTCCAGCCAGGTGCAGATCACATAGAGGTAGCAATCGGCGATGCTGACCGCGTCTCCCAGCACAAAGGGCCCGCGCAGGCCGGCCTGGCTGAGATAGTCGCAGCAGGCGGCCATGGTCTGGGGCACCAGTTTCTGCATGTCTTTCCAGCTGGAGCGTTCCTTGGCCCAGCGGTGGCCCCGGCGCATGTGGGCGTGGTTCACATGCATGGTGGAGGCGAGGTAGAACATCACCTCGCGCATGCGGGCCAGCAGCACCGGGTCCTGCGGGCGCAAGGACGCCTCCGGGGCCATGTCGGCGATGTATTCCAGCAGCGCACCGGTTTCGGTCAGGATGCCTCCCTCGACCGCCAGCGCCGGCACCCGGCCCTTGGGGTTGATCTGGGCATAGGCGGCGCCGTTCTGTTCCTTGGCGGCAAAGTCGACCTTGACCGTCTCATACTCGATCCCGGCTTCTTCCAGGGCGATGGCCACGGCCACCGAAATGGTGTTGGGGGCGTAATAGAGCTGCATATCTTATCCTCCCGTTCGGACGTCAAAGGTGTGTCTGGGCAAAATGCCGGTCCGGCGCTTCCAGATGCGGCACCGCGTTGAACAAAACCGGGCTCCAGTGGCCGCCGATGGGGAACAGCCGGTGCATGGATGTGTTCATGATGGCCAGCGCCGCACGGGCCATGGCCGCGGTATCCAGCCCCATGGCCTGACGCAGCGCCATCGAGATCAGCCCGCCGGAGGTGACCACCAGCGCCGGGCCGTCGCCTGCTGCGATGTCGTCCAGCGCTTGGCGGGTGCGGGTCTCGAAGGCTTCCCAGCTTTCGTAAGGCTCGGCAATATCGCTGGCTGCCCAGGCGGCAAAGACCTTTGGCAGATGCTCGACAAAGCCCTCGCGCTCTTCCGGGATCGGCAGTCCGTGCTGATCGCGCATCGCCTCGGCGAGGGTGAAATACTCCATCTCGTTCAACCGCTCGTCCTGCGCCGGAGCTGCAAAGCCCATCGAGGCAGCGGTTTCGATATGCCGGGTCAGCGTGCCGCAATAGACGCGCGGATGATGGCTGCCGCTGGCGCGCAGGTGGTCACCCAGCCAGGCTGCCTGCTGATGGCCCAGATCGCTGAGACGGTCATAGCTGGCCTCGTCCCGGGCGCCGGTGTTGGCCTGGCCGTGGCGGATCAACGTGATGTGGGACATGGGCAGGCGGCTCCGTAGTTACCGAGGAAGTCTTAGGGGAGGTTCCGGGCAGAGGGAAGGGCAGGCTTGGCGCTGCACTGATCAAATTCGTTGAGAGCTGTCGAAACATGGCGCAATGTGCCTCTGTCAATTTGGAGACTCGGCATGCCCCTCGACCCTCAGCGCTTTACCGGCGACTTGCACATGCTCCGCAGTTTTGGCGCGTCGGGCGTAGGTAGGGGAGTGGTGCGGCAGGCCTACTCAGATGCGGACTTTGTCGCGCGCCAATGGCTGGCCCAACGAATGAAAGATGCTGGTTTAGAGCCGCATTTCGACCCGCTCGGCAACCTGTTCGGACTGGCCGGAGAGAAGAGCTTGCTGGTGGGGTCGCACAGCGACAGCCAGCCCGAAGGCGGCTGGCTGGACGGCGCGCTGGGCGTTGTGGCCGGGCTGGAGATTGCCCGCGCCGCGAAGGAGGATGGCGGGCCGCCCATCTCATGCGTCAGCTTTCAGGATGAGGAGGGGCGGTTCGGAGTGCTAACCGGCTCGGATGTCTGGACCTGCAAGCTGGCGCTGGCGGAGGCGGACGGGTTTATAGACACTCAAGGCAACACGCTTGCGGACATGCGGGCACAGATGACGGATCTGGCCGGGGATTTCCTGCCGCACGACCGGTTCAGCGGCTTTCTGGAGATGCATATCGAACAGGGGCCGTATCTGGAGGAAACCGGAGTGAAGCTTGGGGTGGTGACTGATATCGTCGGCATCCGGGACATGCGGATCACGTTTGTTGGACGTCAGAACCATGCCGGTACCACGCCGATGCACCTGCGCCGGGATACCTTTCAGGCTCTGTCGGCCTTCAACACGGCGCTGAACAGCCGCTTCGCGAATGCGGTGACGCCTGCCACAGTTTGGACTATCGGTCATGTGGCGTTGCATCCCAATGCGTCCTCTGTTGTGCCTGGGCGCGTCGAATTTTCCGTGCAATGGCGCGATGCTGATGCAGTCCGGCTGGCGCGGATGGAAACGCTCATCAAGGAGATAGCGCAGGAGATCGCGGCCGATCACAGTGTGGCATCTGAGTTTGGCCCGGTGATGGGCTTAGAACCGGCGGCGATGGATGCCCGGTTTCAGGCGGAGTTGGGTGCCGCCGCCGAGACGCTTGCACCGGGCATGTGGCAAAAGATGCCGTCGGGTGCTTTGCATGATGCGGCCAATCTTGCGACGGTGATGCCTGCGGCAATGCTGTTTGTGCCCTCAATCGGCGGCATAAGCCATGCCTTTGACGAGGATACGGCGGAGGCAGATCTGGTTCTGGGCCTGCAGGTGCTGGATCGCGCTGCCCGGGCGTTGGCTGTGTGATTTGCCGGCGGGTTCTCCCGCCTGTTCCCGAACATCCTGCGGGATGTCCTCTCACAGTTGGGCCGGGCGCCGCTGGCGCGGCGCGGTCAGCCCCGTCCGTAGCCGCGTTTGAGCATCCGGTTGCGGTGCCTGTCGGCGGCCAGGGAAGCCTCGCGCAGATTGCCATAGATGTTGATGACGCTTTGCCCGTTGCCGCCGGCTATGCCCCATTCGCGCAGCACGGAGACCTCGGAAAACAGGTTCATCGCCAGCTCAATGCGGTAGAACCGGGACGGGTGGGAAGGGGCTTGGCGGTAGAGCAGACAGGTGGCCATGGTTTGATTCTATGCCAAGTGATTCGCTGCGGCAAGAAACTCTGTGCCGTGTTGGCAAATGTGAGGCTTATGAGCGCGGAAGACAGCGCCGTCACGGCGAACGCCAGCGTAGCCGGAATGGACAAGGGTGGTGAAATACTGCAGCTGCGTATTCTTTCAACCTCTTACCTGGATGAAAGAGCGTAGCACAGGCAAATTGGTTTTCTACCAGAACAGGGTCAGCCCCAATCCACATCGCCCAGAAAGATGTAGCCTGCGCCATAGATCGTCTTGATCAGACGAGGGTTCTTGGGGTCTTCGCGCAGCTTGGTGCGCAGGCGGGAGACGCGCACATCCATTGCCCGGTCAAAGCTTTCACCTGCCGCACCGCCAAGCGCTTCCTGCATCTGAGCGCGGGAGATCAGCCGTTTGGGGCTGTCGAGGAACAACCGCAGAACTTCGCCCTCGGCATGGGAAAACGGGGTTTCGCTGCCTGAGTCATCCTCCAGCACATAGCGGTCGAAATGCGCGATCCAGCCGGAGAAACGGGCGGTGTCGCTGGCTGGAGCAGTTGTGCGGGGGGCGCTGCGCAGACGGGCGCGGACACGGGCGACCACTTCGGCCGGATCAAACGGTTTGGTGATGTAGTCATCAGCTCCCAGCTCCAGCCCTGTCACCCGGTCCTGCACCTGGGCGCGGCCGGAGATGATGATGACCGCCGCGCCCTGTTCCAGTGCAAGCCGATGCACCAATGCCAGCCCATCCGTGTCGGGCAGTGACAGATCTACCAGGCAGACATCGGGTGTCATCCGGTTCAGAGCGGCCTCAAACTCGCGCGCGCGGGCGAAACTTTGGGTGCGGAAGCCTGCGTCCTCCAGCGTGTTAGTCAGGATCCGGCGGATTTCCGGCTCGTCATCCAGGATGGTGACCAAGGGCGATGTCATGCGGCAGGCTCCGGTTTGATCAGCGCGGACAATTGGTGCGTGGTGAATGGTTTGCGCAAAACCGGACTGCATTTCAAGGCCTTGCGGAATAATGGATCGCTGACGGGAAGGGACGTCATCAGGATGCAAGGCAGGTTTGAGCCGTCCAGCCGGGTAGCGAGGTCTATGCCGGTGGCAGTTCCCTCCAGTTTGATGTCGGAGAGCACCAGCGCGATGTCCGGCAAATCAGCGGTGAGCGCGCTGGCCTCGTCCACGCTGGCCGCTTCGATAACCGAGTAGCCAAGATCAATCAGCATATCGCGAAAGGCGGCACGCAGCTCCTGGCTGTCCTCGACCAGCAGGGCCATGCCGCCTTTGGCGTCAGGCGCCAATCGGTAGGGCAGGCGCAGGGTGACTGAAGCGCCGGTTTGGGTGTTGCTGATCCGCATGTCGCCGCCGGCCAGTTTGGCCATGTCGTAAACCATTGGCAGGCCAAGACCGGAGCCTTCGCTGCCTTTGGTGGTGAAGAAAGGATTCAACGCCTTGTCCAGCGCTTCGGGGGAGAAACCGGGGCCGCTGTCAGTCACCGTGATTTCCACCCAGGTCTGCCCGACTGCGTGGGCGCTGACAGTTATCTGGCCGGAAGTTCCGCAAGCGTCGCGGGCGTTCAGGATCAGGTTCAAAAGTGCATCCTGCAGCTTGCCGCTGTCCAAAAGCAGCACCTCGTCCGGCATGTTATCAAGGATGCTTAGCCCAATCCCCTGCGGCAGAGAGGGAGAGGCGAGGATCTTCAATTCACCCAGCAGCGCATGCATGTCGGCCGCCTGCGGGCGCAAGGTGCGCTGGCCCGTCATTTCGGCAATCCGGCTCAGCAGCCGGCCGCCGCGCTTTGCAGCGGAAAGCGTGCCTTGGACCAGTTCGGTTGCCTCGCTGCTCAGCCCCATTTTCTCCAGCTTGCTTTGCATTCCGAGAATAATGGTCAGAAGGTTGGAAAAATCATGTGCCAGGCCGCTGGTCATCTGCGCCGCCATCTCGCGGCGGCGCGCCTGCTGCAGGGCAACCCGGGTCTGGGTTTCTTCGGTCACATCCATCGACAGTATATAAACGCCGCCGTGCTGGTCCGGGGTAAAGGCCACCCGGATGCGGCGGCTGCCGTGGCTTTCAGTGAACTCGAATACCGGGCTGCCGCCTTTGTAGGCGGCCAGCAAATGCGGCTCAATCCGGTCAAAAGCAGCCTTTCCCAGCGCGTCTGCGATATGCATGCCCAGGATTTCAGAGGGGCGGCTGGGAAACACCGAGCTGAGGCGGCGGTTGGTATAGGTGTAAAAACCGTCCGCATCGACGTGGGCGATATGGGCGGGCATCATCTCTGTTGTCAGCCGGGTGCGGCCTTCGATCTCGGTCAGCTGGCGCTTGGCCTCTTCCAGGGCAGTATTTGTGGCCTCCAACTGGCGGTTGGCGGCGGATAGTTCCTCGGTATGAGTGATCAGCTTTTCCGAAAGTTCCTCGGACCGGGAACGCAGCAGCTGTTCAGCCTGTTTGGCACGGGTGATGTCGGTATAGACAGTGACCCAGCCCCCCTGCGGCAATGGCGAGCCTTCAATCGAAATCATCTGCCCGTTGGGCCGTTCACGCTCCAGGTAATGCGGCACAAAATCCAGTGCCTGATCGACCCGGTTCTGCACGATGTCCTTGATATCTGTTTCCGGCGCATATTCACCGGCTTCTGCTAGAAAACGGATGGTGTCGGCAAAGGGCGCCCCCGGCTGCACCAGGTGATCGGGCAGAGAGAACATCTCTTGGAAACGCCTGTTGCAGACCGCCAGGCGCAGATCGTTGTCATAGATCGACAGCGCCTGGGCGATCAAGTTCAGCCCGGCGGTAGTCATGGCGGCGTGCGGCTTGCTTGTTCGGTTCATGGTTCTCCCCGCTTCATGGCTAGCACCGTGGTGGGTGCGGGGCAAATTGCCATTCAGCCGCGGGAGAAGGCCATGCCGTCGCGTCAGAACAGCAATCGCCTATAGGGTTACTGGACGCAGTGAGCGGAAAATGGGGCATCCGATGTGGAACTTGAAGCGCCTGCCCGCTGTGTTTGATTCGAATCCCGGCCCGTTCGTGCGCATCCCGCGCGCTTTGCCCCGTCGTGTTTCCGAGCGCTGAAGGATTTTGTGTTTCCGGTGGCACGGCAGCTTGCGTAACAGCCGGTAAAACAAGGGGAACAGCGTTGTTACAATTCGTAAGATTTGGGAAAACATCAGGAAAAAGTTGACGGGCTATTCTTTGCACGTCCCTACTCGGGGCCAGAACCGCGGGCAGCGGTCAGTCCGGCAGGAACGCCGGAAAGGGAGGAAAGAAAGTTGGCTCAGATGCAGATGGGCGCCGAAGGGATGCAATCCCTGCCGGCGCTGCTTCAACGCAATGCGGCGCAATTCGCAGACGCGCCGGCCTACCGGGAAAAGGAATTCGGCATTTGGCAATGCTGGACTTGGGCCGAGGCGGCAAAGGAAATCGAGGCACTGGCGCTGGGCCTCATCAACCTTGGCGTGAATGAGGGCGATTTTGTCGCTATCATCGGCCGCAACCGCCCTTATCTCTACTGGTCGATGGTTGCCGCGCAGGCGGTGGGTGCCGTGCCGGTACCGCTCTATCAGGACGCGGTGGCCGAGGAGATGGCCTATGTGCTGGGCCATTGCGGCGCGCGCTTCGTGATCGTGGGCGATCAGGAGCAGGCCGACAAGGTGATCGAGATCCAGGATCAGCTGCATCAGTTCGAGCATATGATCTATCTCGACCCGCGCGGTATGCGGAAATACGACCATACCCAACTGCATGAGTTCAGCCATATCCAGGATCAGGGCCGCGCGGCGCGTGACGAGCTGACCGGCGAGCTGCAGGCGCGTCAAGCCAAGCTGACCTATGACAGCACCTGCGTAATGCTTTACACCTCCGGCACTACCGGCAAGCCCAAGGGTGTGGTGCTTTCGAACCGGAATGTGATCCAAAGCGCGAAAAACTCGGCTGAGTTCGACCATCTGACCCTGGGCGAGAACATCCTGTCCTACTTGCCTATGGCCTGGGTGGGTGACTTTATCTTCTCAATTGGCCAGGCCTACTGGTGCGGCTTCTGCGTGAACTGCCCGGAAAGCGCTGACACCATGATGACCGACTTGCGCGAAATCGGTCCGACCTATTTTTTCGCTCCGCCGCGGGTGTTCGAAGGCCAGCTGACCAATGTGATGATCCGGATGGAGGACGCCGGCGCGCTGAAGCGCAAGATGTTCCACCATTTCCTGGCGCATGCGAAAAAGGTCGGCGGCGACATTCTGGACGGCAAACCAGTTGGCCTGATGGACCGGTTGAAATACGCGCTGGGCAATGTGCTGGTCTATGGTCCGCTCAAAGACACACTGGGCTATGGACGCATCCGCGTCGGCTATACCGCAGGGGAGGCGATCGGGCCGGAGATCTTTGATTTTTACCGCTCGTTGGGCATCAACCTGAAACAGCTTTACGGCCAGACCGAGGCCACAGTTTTCATCACTGTGCAGCCGGATGGCGAAGTGCGCGCCGATACCGTGGGTGTTCCTGCCCCGGAGGTGGAGATCAAGATCGGCGACAATGGCGAGATTTACTACCGCTCGCCCGGCACGTTTGTGGAGTATTTCAACAATCCGGACTCCACCGCCTCAACCAAAGATCCTGAGGGCTGGGTAGCCACCGGCGATGCCGGTTTCTTTGAAGAAGGCTCCGGCCATCTGCGGATCATCGACCGTGCCAAGGATGTGGGCAAGATGGCAGATGGTGCGATGTTTGCGCCCAAGTATGTTGAAAACAAGCTGAAATTCTACCCGGACATTCTGGAAGCTGTGTTGTTTGGCAATGGCAAAGACCGCTGCGTGGCCTTCATCAATATTGACCTTACAGCAGTTGGAAACTGGGCAGAGCGCAACAATATCGCCTATGCATCCTATCAGGAACTGGCCGGGCATCCGCAGGTTCTGGAGTCACTCCGTGAGCACGTGACGGCGGTGAACCAATCGGTGGCGGAAGACCCGATGCTGTCAGGCTGCCAGATCCACCGCTTTGTGGTTCTGCACAAGGAACTGGATGCGGATGACGGCGAAATGACCCGCACCCGCAAAGTGCGCCGCCGCATCGTTGAGGAGAAATTCGACGACATCATCACCGCACTTTATGACGGCTCGGAGCAGGTCTCGACTGTCACGGAAGTGACCTATGAGGACGGCCGCAAAGGGTCCATCAGCGCGACGCTGACCATTGTCGATGCGGACGTGAAACCGGCTGCGGTTCACAAGGTGGCCGCGGAATGATGCACGTATCTCCGGAGAAAAATCTGCCCCGTGCCGGGCAGGCCGGGCGGATCTCAGATCAAGTCGGGATTGAGGCCGGGATTGAAAGCCGTGTTGACCACCTGCTGGATCTTGAAGGGAGAGCTGAACCCGTGTGTCTGCTCGATGATCGAGGTCAGGCTTTCGGATTGACTGAGGCCCATCTGCTTGCATTCGACGGCCATCTTCAGAAGGCAGGAATGTTCAAGTTCGCCAAACATTGTTTTGGTCTCCTTGCTGCTCGTTTTGAACAAGTATCGCATGGAAACCTTAAAATTTCTATGTGGCAGAATAATGGAGGCCGTTGTTATGCTTGACAATTCCTTAAGCTATGTCACCGAAGACGGCCGCACTATCGGTGGTGTGGTGATGGAGATGAAGAACATCACCCTGCGGTTCGGTGGTGTGGTGGCGATCAAGGATATCTCCTTTGACATCCGCGAGGGCGAGATCCGCGCGATCATCGGCCCGAACGGGGCTGGCAAATCCTCGATGCTGAACGTGATCTCAGGCTTCTATGTGCCGCAGGAAGGCGAAGTGCTGTTTCACGGCAAGAAGCGCCCGCAGATGCGCCCCTATGAGGTGGCCCGCCAGGGCATCGCACGCACATTCCAGAATATCGCGCTGTTCGAAGGCATGAGCGTGCTGGACAACGTCATGACCGGACGGCTCAACTATATGAAAACAGGCTTGTTTTCGCAGGCTCTGTGGAAGGGTAAGGCGGAAAAGGAAGAGACCGAAAACCGCGAGGTCGTGGAGCGGATCATCGACTTTCTGGAGATCCAGCACATCCGCAAGACCCCGGTGTCTCGGCTGCCTTATGGCCTGAAGAAACGGGTCGAACTGGCCCGCGCGCTGGCTGCGGAACCAAAGCTGCTGCTGCTGGATGAACCGATGGCCGGCATGAACGTCGAGGAGAAGGAGGACATGTCCCGCTTTATCCTGGATGTGAACGACGAATTCGGCACTACCATCGCCCTGATCGAGCACGACATGGGCGTTGTGATGGATCTTTCGGACCGCGTCGTAGTGATGGATTACGGCAAGAAAATCGGTGACGGCACCCCGGATGAGGTGCGCAATAACCAGGATGTGATCGACGCCTATCTGGGGGTCAGCCATGACTGAGTTGCAATGCAGCAACACCCGGCCCCGGCAGGGTGACATCCATACACCGCCTGTGCACCGCCTGTGCACCGCCGCAGTGCAGAATTCCGAGGAGAGCCTCTAATGCCCGAACAACTCGTCTTTGCGATGGAAGTGACGCTGAACGGCCTGATGGCAGGCGTTCTGTACGCGCTGGTCGCGCTGGGCTTCGTGCTGATCTACAAGGCCTCCGGCATTTTCAACTATGCCCAGGGCGTGATGGCGCTGTTTGCGGCGATGACGCTGGTGGGGATCATGCAGGGGCAGGTTCCCTTTGCGCATATCATCAACGCGGTCTTTGGCGGCCATATCACCCATTTCGGCTGGAACGTTCCAGGCGTGCTGGCGATTGCCCTGACAGTTGGGGTGATGGTGCTGCTGGCCTGGCTGGTGCAGGTGCTGGTGATGAAGCATCTGGTCGGGCAGGAGCCGATCATCCTGTTCATGGCCACCATTGGCCTGGCCTATTTCCTGGAAGGCGTGGCCGACCTGATGTGGGGATCTGAAATCAAGACGCTGGACGTCGGCTTGCCGCAGGGCATCAACCTGTGGATTGACGAGACCACTTTCAACATCTTCGGCTACGGCTTCTTTATCGACAATCTGGACATCGTGGCGACGGTGATTGCGGCGCTGCTGGTGGCGGGGCTGGTTTGTTTTGCCCAGTACACCAAGCAGGGCCGGGCGATGCGCGCGGTGGCGGATGACCATCAGGCGGCGCTGTCGGTCGGCATCTCGCTGAACTTCATCTGGGTGCTGGTCTGGTCGGTTGCCGGTTTTGTGGCGCTGGTCGCAGGCATCGTCTGGGGCACCAAGTCCGGTGTGCAGTTCTCGCTGTCGCTGATCGCGCTGAAGGCACTGCCGGTGCTGATGCTGGGCGGCTTCACCTCGATCCCCGGCGCCATTGTCGGCGGGCTGATCATCGGTGTGGGCGAGAAACTGTTCGAGTTCGCCATTGGCCCGATGGTCGGCGGCGCCACCGAGAACTGGTTTGCCTATGTGCTGGCGCTGCTGTTCCTGGTGTTCCGTCCGCAGGGGCTGTTCGGGGAGAAGATCATTGAACGGGTCTGACGCTCATATGACCTGCTCCGGGCCTGTTCAGCTTTCCAGCTTGCGGAATGCGGCAATGACAATGGCGGCGAATACCGTGGCGATCAGCGTGAAGGCGATGGTCAGATCGCCGATCAGCTGCCCGGCCAGGAGTGTTAGCAGCCCGGCCCCGAGAAGCCCCATCAGCATCAGCCCCCAAGGGCCGGGTGCGGTCCCGGAGGTTTCCCTGCGTGCCTCCCGGCGCGGCGGCTCGAACTCGAACGGCGGCAGCACTGTTGCGTCTTCTACCGTTGCCAGCAGCCGACCCTTGGCCTCTGCAAATTCGGCAGCGGATATATCACCCTTTTTCCGCGCGGCCTCCAGCCGCCGGATTTCCTCGAAAATCGCGGTCATTGATCCCACTCACTTTACCCAAGAACAGGGTGGCAGAAAGAAATGGGCAAAATGTGGCCAGGCGCGGATTTCTGACAAACTGGTTAATGGCGGGGCGGCGGCATGACCAAGGCGATTGCCGTCATCAACGTGATTGCCTGGGCGGGCTTTTGGGCGTTCGGTTATCTGGCGCTGACCGCGGAAGGGTTCACGGAAACCCAGATCGTCACCGCATCGCTGCTGGCAGCCTCAGGCCTGATCACCGGCATCATTGCATACCTGCGTCTGGTGCGCGGCAGCGAGCGCAGCGGCTATGCCAAACCGTCAAACCGGATGACCCGCGCGCAGCGCGACGCAGCGCAGGCCCAGTGGGGGAAGATCAAATGACTGCCGCCGCTGAAACATCAAAGACAAACACCCGGACCGGGCCCCGTTTGCAACAGAAAGGGAGCATCTGAGACATGTTCTACCGTGAAGCCGGAGATTTCAAAGTCTCCTACGCCGATGACAGCCAGACCTTCCCGATCAAATTCGACCGCGTCCGCTATTACGTAGTGCTGGCGGTGGCGTTCGGCATCATCCCCTTCCTGGTCAATGACTACTGGGCCAATGCGATCCTGTTGCCGTTCCTGATCTATTCAATTGCGGCGATCGGGCTGAACATTCTTGTTGGATACTGCGGGCAGGTGAGCCTTGGCACCGGCGGGTTCATGGCAGTGGGGGCTTATGCTTGCTACAAGCTGATGACGGCCTTTCCCGAGGTCAGCATGTTCATCCACGTGCTGCTGGCAGGCGGCATCACCGCGGTGGTCTGTGTGGCCTTCGGGCTGCCGTCGCTGCGGATCAAAGGCTTCTACCTGGCGGTGGCGACGCTTGCGGCGCAGTTCTTCCTGGTGTGGCTGTTCAACCGCGTGCCCTGGTTCTACAACTATTCAGCGTCGGGCCAGATCAACGCGCCAGAGCGCGATACCTTCGGCATCCTGATCACCGGCCCCAATGCGCCCGCCTGGGCCACCTATCTGTTCTGCCTGATCTTCCTGACGTTCTGCGCGCTGGTGGCCCGCAACCTGACCCGCGGCACTGTGGGCCGCAGCTGGATGGCGATCCGTGACATGGATATTGCGGCTGAAATCATCGGGGTGAACCCGCTGAAGGCGAAACTGACGGCCTTTGCTGTTTCGGGCTTTTTCATCGGGATTTCCGGCGCGCTGTTCTTTGCGGTCTACCTGGGTGCGGTCGAGGTCGGCGAGGCCTTTGGTATCAACAAGTCGTTTCTGGTGCTGTTCATGGTGATCCTGGGCGGTCTGGGCTCGATCTTCGGCTCCTTTGCCGGCGCGGCCTTTCTGGTGCTCTTGCCGGTGGTGCTGAAGGTGGTGGGTGTCGATCTTCTGGGCTGGCCGACTGACATTGTGGCGCATTTCCAGCTAGTGATCGTGGGGGCGCTGATTGTGGTGTTCCTGATCGCCGAGCCGCACGGCATGGCGCAACTGTGGCGCGTCGCCAAGGAAAAACTAAGACTGTGGCCTTTCCCGCACTGAGGCGGGCGGCCTTGAGAGCTGACGGGGAGAAAAGCAAGACCACCCCCGTTTTTGAGAAACAATCGGATAAGACCATAGGGAGGATTTAAGCCGATGAAAAAGACACTGACCACACTGGCGCTGGGCGCCGCGATGGCAGCCGGTCCGGCAATGGCGGACCTGGTGTTCCCGGACCTCAGCTACCGGACAGGGCCTTATGCGGCGGGCGGCATTCCGTTCTCGGACGGCTATAACGACTATTTCACCCTGCTGAATGAACGCGATGGCGGTATCGGCGGCGTGCCGGCCAAGGTGATCGAATGCGAGACCGGCTATAACACCGAAAAAGGTGTGGAATGCTATGAGTCGACCAAGGGCCAGGGCGCGCTGATCTATCAGCCGCTGTCCACCGGTATTACCTATCAGCTGATCCCCAAAGTGACCGCGGACAACATCCCGCTGCACACCATGGGCTATGGCCGCACCTCGGCTGCGAACGGCGAAGTGTTCAGCCACGTGTTCAACTATCCGGCCAACTACTGGAACGGTGCGTCGGGCGTGGTGAACTACCTGCTGGAATCCAACGGCGGCGATATCAGCGGCAAGAAGATTGCGCTGGTCTATCACAACTCGGCCTATGGCAAGGAGCCGATCCGCACCCTGGAGGAGCTGTCCAAGAAGCATGGCTTCGAACTGATCGCCCTGCCGGTGGACCACCCGGGCCAGGAACAGAAGTCGCAATGGCTGCAGATCCGCCGCGAGCGTCCCGACAATGTCGTGATGTGGGGCTGGGGCGTGATGAACCAGGTGGCAATTCAGGAAGCTGCCAACATCCGCTTTCCGATGGAAAACTTCATCGGCGTGTGGTGGTCCGGTGCCGAGCATGACGTGATGCCGGCGGGTGACAAAGCGGATGGCTACAAGGCGGTGACCTTCCACAACGTGGGCCGCGACTTCCCGGTGTTCGACGACATCCAGAAGTATGTCGTGGACGCGGGCAAGGCTGCAGGTGCCGGCGATCAGGTGGGCAACGTTCTGTACAACCGCGGCATGTACGCGGCGATGCTTGCTGCCGAGGCCGCTAAAACCGCGCAAGACATCCACGGCACCGGGGATATCGACGCTGCGATGATGCGCGACGGCATGGAAGCGCTGGTAATCGACGAAGCCAAGATGGCTGCGCTGGGGATGCCGAACTTTGGCCCGACCTTCAATGTTTCCTGCGACAACCACGGCGGCCCTGGCCTGGTGGGTGTGACCCAGTGGGATGCGGAGAGCAAAACCTGGTCGCTGATCTCGGACTTCAAACCGTCCGATACCGAAGTGATCGGCAAGCTGATCGAGGAAGATTCGGCTGCCTACGCGGCTGAAAACAACATCGAGCCCCGCTGCAAATAGGGGCTTTGGCTGGCCCTGCCGTGGCGGGGCCGGGAACAACCGGCGCGGCGGGGAGCCGCCGCGCCGCGCAAACGGGTCCCGGTTCAGATCCGGGACAGGCATGAGGACACGCTTTGATGCTGGATGCAGCGAACACCGCCGCCGACACCGCCGATGTGCAGGCCGAGACCCTGCTGGAGGTCAACAATATCGAGGTGATCTACAATCATGTGATCCTCGTTCTAAAAGGCGTCAGCCTGAATGTGCCTAAGGGCGGCATTACCGCGCTGCTGGGCGGCAACGGGGCCGGCAAGACCACCACGCTGAAGGCAATTTCGAACCTGCTGCACTCGGAACGCGGCGAAGTTACCAAAGGATCGATCAAATACCGCGGTACGCATGTGCATGAGCAGGATCCGGCGGAACTGGTGAAGAAAGGCGTGATCCAGGTGATGGAAGGCCGCCATTGTTTCGAGCATTTGACGGTGGAAGAGAACCTGCTGACCGGCGCCTATACCCGCTCGGACAGCGGCGCAAAGATTCAGGAGGATCTGGAGCGAGTCTATCACTATTTCCCGCGTCTGAAGGAGCGCCGCAAAAGCCAGGCCGGATATACCTCGGGCGGCGAGCAGCAGATGGTGGCAATGGGCCGCGCCCTGATGTCCAAACCAGAAACCATCCTGCTGGATGAGCCTTCAATGGGGCTGGCACCGCAGCTGGTGGAGCAGATTTTCGAGATCGTAAAGTCGATCAACGAGCAGGAGGGCGTGACCTTCCTGCTGGCTGAGCAGAACACCAACGTCGCCCTGCGCTATGCCCATTACGGCTATATCTTGGAATCGGGCCGTGTGGTGATGGACGGCCCCGCGGCTGAGCTGCGGGAGAACCCGGATGTGAAGGAATTCTACCTCGGCATGTCGGATGAAGGGCGCAAGAGTTTTCGCGACGTGCGGTCCTACCGCCGCCGCAAGAGGTGGCTGAGCTGATGCGGGGAGATGAAGTGATGACCTTTTTTGACACGCTTGAGACCCGCAGCGCAGATGAACGCGCCGCAGATCTTGCCAAGGCTTTGCCAGAGCAGATCGCCCGCGCCCAGTCCGCTTCCGGGTATGCAGAACTGCTGGACGGTGTGGATCCGGCGGCGGTGACATCGGCCGAGGCGCTGGCGGCATTGCCGGTGCTGCGCAAGTCGGAGCTGAGCCGCGCCCAGGAGGCCAACCCGCCGTTTGGCGGCTTTACGGTGAAGCCTGCGACCGGCTTTGCCCATGTTTTTCAAAGTCCGGGCCCGATTTATGAGCCGGGCGGGGTGGATGGCGACTGGTGGCGGATGGGGCGATTCCTGAACGCTGCTGGGGTCGGCCAGGGAGATGTTGTCCAGAACTGCTTTGGCTATCACCTGACGCCTGCGGGCATGATCTTTGAAAACGGCGCCCGGGCTGTTGGCGCAGCGGTACTGCCGGCCGGCACCGGCCAGACCGAACTGCAGGTGACCGCGGCGCGTGATGTCGGCGCCACCGCCTATGCCGGAACGCCGGATTACCTGAAGGTGATTCTGGACAAGGCCGATGCGATGGGCGTGGCGCTGGCCTTCACCAAGGCGGCGGTGGGCGGCGGCGCGTTGTTTCCTTCCCTGCGCCAGGAGTATGCTGATCGCGGGATTTCCTGCCTGCAATGCTATGCCACCGCCGATCTGGGCAATATCGCTTATGAAAGCCCGGCGATGGAGGGGATGATCGTCGACGAGCATGTGATCGTCGAGATTGTCACCCCTGGCACCGGCAATCCGGTGGCGCCGGGGGAAGTGGGCGAGGTTGTGGTGACCACTCTGAACCCCGATTACCCGCTGATCCGCTTTGCCACCGGCGATCTGTCGGCGGTGATGCCGGGTGTCTCGCCCTGCGGCCGCACCAACATGCGAATCAAGGGCTGGATGGGCCGGGCCGACCAGACTACCAAGATCAAGGGCATGTTCGTGCGCCCCGAGCAAGTGGCGGCGCTGGTCGAGAAGCATGACGAAATCGTCAAAGCGCGGGTGATTGCCAGCCGCGATGGCGAGATGGACGCGATGACCGTGCAGATTGAGTCTCAGGGCGGCGATGCGGCGGCTTATGCGCGCTCGGTGATCGAGGTGCTGAAGCTCAAGGGCAAGGTTGAAGTTGTGGCACCGGACGCTTTGCCCAAGGACGGGCTGGTGATCGAAGATCAGCGGACCTACGACTGACCCTCCTGTTAATTGGAAGGGAACGGGCGCCGGATGCCGGCGCCCGTTTGTTATTCAAGGAGCCTCTGTGGCCTGCGCCGCGCTTTCCGGCTGGAATTTCTGACTGGAATGGTCGAAATAGGGCAGTGTAAAACTTCTGCAGGACCCGTAACCCCCGCAAATGACTGTTGCCAATGATCTCATAGAGTACGCTCCGCACGGACGACGGCGCGGTGGCAAGACCGGCGGCGGTATCTTTTCTGTGCTGGCCTGGGTGGTGGCGTTGTCCTGCCTGCTGCCAATGGTGGCAGTGGCGCTGGCGGCGGCGTTTGGCGGCACCGGGACCATAAGTCACCTGGCTGAGACCGTTCTGCCCGGTTACTCGCTTACCACACTGGCGCTGGTGGCGATGGTGGCGCTTGGCACTTTTGCCATCGGCACGGGGTCGGCCTGGCTGGTGACGATGACGCGGTTTCCCGGTGCGCGGTTCCTGGAAATAGCGCTGGTGCTGCCGCTGGCGTTTCCGGCCTATGTGCTGGCCTATGCCTATACCCATGTTCTGGATCATCCCGGCATCGTGCAGTCGACTTTGCGCGAAGTGACAGGCTGGGGGCCGCGTGACTACTGGTTTCCAGAGATCCGCTCAACCGGAGGGGCGGCGGCGATGCTGGTGCTGGTGCTTTACCCCTATGTCTATTTGCTGGCGCGGGCGGCCTTCATGCAGCAGAGCGCCGGTGCATTTCTGGCGGCGCGGGCACTTGGGAAGAACGCCTGGCAGGCATTCTGGCTGGTCAGCCTGCCGATGGCACGGCCGGCAATTGCCTCTGGCGTCCTTCTGGCGGTGATGGAGACCATCGCGGACTTCGGCACGGTTTCCTATTTCGGAGTGCAGACCTTTGCCACCGGGATTTACACCAGCTGGTTCTCGCTGGGCGACCGGGGCGGGGCGGCGCAGCTGGCGCTGTGCCTTTTAGGCTTTGCCTTGACGCTTGCAGTGATGGAGCGGGCGACGCGCGGGCGGGCGAAATATCACCACGCAGGCAAGCATCACAACCAGATGCCGCCGGCAAAGCTGGGCGGTATCAAGGCGGCGGTTGCGGTCTTCTTCTGCGCGGTGCCGGTGGTTCTGGGCTTCCTGCTGCCGGTGGCGGTGCTGTTTTCGATGAGCTTTGCCTCCGAACAGAACCTGTTCAGCCGCCGCTACATTGATTTCACCGCCAATTCGATCACCCTGGCGGCGGCTGCAGCGGTACTGACGGTAGCGGCGGCGGTGTGCCTTGGGTTCTACCAGCGGCTGCGGCCCGGGAGGCTGTCTTCCCTTGCCGCCTATTTCGCGCGGCTGGGCTATGCGGTGCCGGGCGGGGTGATTGCGGTGGGGCTTATCGTTCCTTTTGCGGCCTTTGACAATGCGCTGGATGCCTGGATGCGCGAGGCCTTTGGCATTCGTACGGGGCTGCTGGTGACAGGGTCGATCTGGTTGCTGGTCGCGGCTTACGGCGTGCGCTTCATGGCCGCCGCGCTTGGCGCTTATGAGGGCGGGCAGGCGACGATGCATTCCAACATGGATGCGGCGGCGCGGTCGCTGGGGCAAGGACCGATGGGGATGCTGCGCCGGGTGCATCTGCCGATCCTGACGCCCAGCCTGCTGACCGCGCTGCTTATCGTGTTCGTGGATGTGATGAAGGAACTGCCCGCGACGCTGATCATGCGGCCTTTCAATTTCGACACTCTGGCGGTGCAGGCGCACCGGCTGGCGGCGGATGAGCGGCTGGAGGGCGCCGCGGTGCCTTCGCTGGTGATCATGGTGGTGGGGCTGTTGCCGGTAATTCTGATCTGCCGTCAGGTGGGACGGCGGCGCTAGGCGCAAGAATTTTGGAAAATTCTTGCCAAGAAAATTTGAATTTTCTTAGGCCGCCCACCAGGCCTCTATCTCATCGCGGGAAATCCGGTTTGCCGGACCCAAGCCCACCAGCACGGTTTCCTCAGCCTCACAGCGTTTGGCCTCGACATGGCGGCCTACCACATGCAGCTCATAGGCGCCTCCGGTGGTCAGCACAAAGCCTTTCATCCGGTAAAGTCCCGCGGGCCGGGCCGCCAGCTTGTCCCCCAATGCGCGGCGGTCCAGCACATCGCTGCTGCGGTGCTGCCAGGTGGCATAGGCGGGATGTGCGGTAACGGCGCCGCCCTTGGGCAGCGGCATCACGTCGAACAGCAGCTGGGCCACGGGCGACCCATTCAGCACGGTGGGAGTGCGGGCGCCGGCCTTCGTCAGCAGGGCAGAGACCGCTTCGGACATGTCATCGCATTTGGTGACGATCACAAGGTCTGCCGCACGGATCTGCTGCTCTGCCTGCGGTGCAACCAGCGGGTCGCTCAGCAGGGTTTCGGCATTTTCCGCATCCACCAGAGTAACGATACCGCCATAGCTCAGTCCGCTTTCATTCAGCACCGAATTGGCGATGGAGACCGGATCGGAAATGCCGCTGGCCTCGATGACCAGATGATCCGGACGGCCTGGCCGGTTCAGGATGTCGCGCAACGCGAGGGACAGGTCATCGCCCATCGTGCAGCAGGCACAGCCATTGGTGAGAGCAATCGTGCCGCCAGCGGTGTCCTGGATCAGAGCGTCATCAATGTTGATTGCACCAAAATCATTCACGATCACGGTCAGCTTTAATCCGTGATCTTCGGCCAAAAGGCGGTTGATTAACGTGGTTTTGCCAGCGCCCAGATAGCCGCTGATAATCGTTACCGGCAACCGGTTCATACGCTCTGTTCCTCCAGAGCGTGGAAAGCGCTCGACTGCATGATTCCCCCGAAATTCAAGATGCGGGAATCTATAGGCCGGTGGTCGGAACGGGTCTAGCAAAAGCTCAGTCAGCTTCAATCTTTCGTCTGGGGGCCTGCCAGTGTGTTTTTGGGGAACCAATAGTTAAAACAAGCGCGGCTCAAGCCGCGCTTGTTACGTGTTGGCTGCCGGCTGGACTTACTTCCAACCAACGTCGTTGAATATCTTCTGTGCTTCGGGAAGGTTCTTGGCAACGTCCGAAAGGCTCACGTCATCCGGTTTGAAGTGGCCAAGCGCTGCGATTGAGGGCGCCAGACCGACACCGGGAACCGCCGGATATTCGTCATTGCCGGCCGAGAAATACGCTTGGGCGGAATCGCTGGCCAGATATTCCAGGAACCTGATGGCGTTTTCCTTGTTCGGCGCATGCACGGCGACGCCGCCGCCAGACAGATTCATATGTGCACCCTCTGTGTTCTGCGAGGGAAACAGCCAGCCGATCTGATCGCGGTTGTCCGAGATGCCTTTGACGTTTTTGCGGATCGAACGAGCGAAGTAGTAGGTGTTGGCCACCGCGATATCGCATTCGCCTGAGACGATGCCGCGCATCTGGTCGGTGTCGCCGCCCTGTGGGGCGCGGGCCATGTTGGCGACTACGCCCTCAGCCCATTTCTGGGCCTTTTCGGCCCCGTGGTGAGTCACGATCGAGGCCAGAAGGGTCTGGTTGTAAGTGTTCTTGGAAGAGCGGATGCAGACCAGGCCTTTGTAGGCGGGGTCTGCCAGATCCAGATAGGTGAGCGGCGGGTTAGCCACTTCATCCTTGTCATAGAAGACGATCCGTGAGCGCTGGCTGAAGCCGAACCACTGATTGTCCTCATCCTGCAGATAAGCAGGCACGCGGGATTCCAGCACATCGCTGTCGATACTTTGCAGCACACCAGCATCCTTGGCACGCGTAAGGCGCGAGGTGTCGACGGTGATCAGGATGTCGGCAGGGGAATTCTCACCTTCGGCGTTCATTCGGGCGATCAGCTCGTCCGCATTGCCTTCGATGCGGTTGATGGTGATGCCGGTGGCCGCTTCGAAATCCGAATAGAGCTGTTCGTCGGTGTCGTAATGGCGCGACGAATAAATGTTCAGCTCGCCTTCGGCAGCAGCGCAGGTGGCAATGGCAGCGGTCAGGGCGCCGGCCAGTACGGTGGTGGCTTTCAGCATTGGGTGTCCCGTTCTTCTGTGGTTTTTATTCCGACTGAAATAGTCAATTAAAGCAATTGACAGAAGATGCAACGGATTTCCGACTGAAACACTTGGTAAGCTCTCTGCTTGGCCGGGGTTCAACTGAGAGCAGCCGGGCAGGAACAGGGGAGTGGGGCAGATGGCGCGGTGGGCTCCCGCCCGTCGCCGGACTTTTGGCAAAGCCCGTTCCGGTTGGGCGTGGCACCGCGCCATGCGCGGTGCCACGCCCAAGGCCGCGAAGACCCGCCCGGCTTTGCCTGCGGGATCTGCGGGCGCGGGAGCATTTACCTGTGTCTTCTCCGGAAACCGCAGCTGCCAAACGCAAAAAAACCGCATCGGTCGATGCGGTTTTCTGCGTGTCGCTGTGTCGGATCTTAGCCCTGGCGCGCTTTGAACTTGCGCTGGGTCTTGTTGATCACGTAAACGCGACCTTTGCGGCGCACAACCCGGCAATCGCGGTGCCGGTTCTTCAGCGAACGGAGCGAGTTCTTGACCTTCATGGTCTCTCTCCTTGTCTGCGGCGCGAACCAGCGCCTGGGTTAGCGGGTGGCCTGGCCGGAGCCAAAGCCGTGAATGAATGGTGGGCGATACAAGGATCGAACTTGTGACCCCTTCGATGTCAACGAAGTGCTCTACCGCTGAGCTAATCGCCCACTCTAGCCTGCGCGCCGTCCTGCCCCTTGGAAGTGAAAGGGGCGCGGGGTGCCGCGCCGGTGAGGGGGTCTATAAATAGAGTCGCTCAGGGGTGCAAGAGCTTTTGACCGCAGAAATTTCCGCGATATGCTGTTTCTTGCACAAGAAGCACCGGAGCAAGGATGCCTGATACAGCGTTTTCCGTGATTTCACCGCAGAAACTGGCTTCGGCCGTGGTTTTTGCCTCTCCGCACAGCGGCACGGACTATTCCGATTCCTTTCTGGCCCAGTCGATTCTGGGGCGAAAGGAGATCCGCAGCTCGGAGGACGCCTTTGTCGACCGGCTGTTTAGGGCCGCGCCAGAGTTTGGATCGCCGCTGCTGATGGCAGTCAAGCCGCGTGCCTACCTGGATCTGAACCGGTCTCCGGATGAGCTGGATCCGGCGGTGATCGAAGGAGTCCAGCGGCGCGGGCAGAACCCGCGGGTGGCTTCGGGCCTTGGGGTGATTCCCCGGGTGGTGGCCAATAGCCGGGCAATTTACCGCGGCAAACTGCCGGCGACGGAGGCCGAGCAGCGGATCAGGAGCTGCTGGCACCCCTACCACCAGGCGCTGAGGGGGCTTTTGGATCAGGCGCATCAGCATTTCGGCCAAGCGATTCTAGTCGATTGTCATTCGATGCCGCATGAGGCGATCGACACCATGGTTCCGTGCAAGGGCGGCAAGCCCGAGGTGGTGCTGGGTGACCGCTTCGGCGCCGCAGCCGATAGCAGCGTTGTGGACCGGATTGAGGCTGCCTTCGCTGCGGCGGGGCTGAACGTCGCCCGCAACACGCCGTTTGCCGGGGCCTATATCGCCCAGACCTATGGCCGCCCATCACGGCGCCAGCACGCGGTTCAGATCGAAATAGACCGGGCGTTGTATATGGATGAAGCTAAAATCCGCCCCAACGGGAATTTTGAATTGCTGGAGCAGCTGCTGCGCCAGGTAATTGCCGAGATCGCGGCGATTGGACGCGAGGAACTGCCGCTGGCGGCGGAGTAAGAAGAAAACGCCTGCGCGGCTCAGCGCAGCGCGCGGCCTTTCAGAATCGCGCTGTCTCCAAATCGTTTGCGGATGGCATCGGTCGCGCGTTCCGCCTCAGCCCGCTTGCCAGCCTGCGGATCCAGCAGGTCGCCGGTTTCGTCGGCTTGCGATTCGGGCACGAGATCAGATATACCGCAGCCCAGCAGCCGGTAGGGCCCTTGATTGCCCGCCTGGTCCAGCAGGTTGCGTGCGGTGCGGTAAATGCGGTCGGCGATTTGGGTGGGATTGTGCAGTGTCACCCGCCGGGTCAATGCGGAATGATTGGCGCGTTTCAGTTTGAGCGTGACAACCCGGCCTGCAAGCTCCCGCGCCTTGGCGCGATCGGAAACCTGTTCTGCAAGCCGCCACAGATGACCATCCAGAATGTCTATGCTGGCGGTGTCTTCAAAAAACGTGGTTTCCTTGGAAATCGATTTGACGGGGGCATTGGCCGAAACCCGGCGCCGGTCCTGGCCGCGGGCCAGGTGCCAGAGCCGGTCCCCCATGGAGCCGAAGCGGCTGTGCAGGGCCTCGCGGTCCCAACGCAAAAGGTCCGAGAATGTGCGGATGCCCGCCTTTTCCAGGCTTACCTGGGCGGCGGGGCCAATGCCCCAGATCAGCCGTACCGGTTTTTCGCGCAGAAAATCAGCGGTTTCTGCCTTGCCAATCACCGAGAACCCGCGCGGTTTGTCGAGGTCGGAGGCAACCTTGGCCAGGAACTTATTATGTGACAGGCCGATGGAGCCGGTGATGCCCAATTCGTCCTTCATCCGTTTGACCAGGCGGGCCAGCATCGCGGCGGGCGGCGCACCATGCAGTTTTTCGGTGCCGCTGAGGTCCATGAAGGCTTCATCCAGCGACAGCGGCTCCACCTCCGGGGTGAGTTCGTTCATCATCTTGCGGATTTCGCGGCTGACCTCGACGTAGACGCTCATCCGCGGTTTGATGAACACCGCATCGGGGCAAAGTTTCAAGGCTTGAAACGTCGGCATGGCCGAGCGCACTCCGCGGATGCGGGCGACGTAGCAGGCGGTAGAGACCACACCGCGTTTGCCGCCCCCGATAATCACCGGCTTGGCGGCCAATTCTGGATTGTCGCGCTTTTCGACGCTGGCATAGAAGGCATCGCAGTCCATATGGGCGATGGTGAGGGAAAACAGCTCTGCATGCGCCTTGATCCGCGGGCTGCCGCAATGCGGGCAGCGCCGGGCGGGGGCAATCTGGCTCAGGCAATCTCGGCACAGGGCATGCATGGCGGGCAAGGATTCTGCTGGATCAAGGAATGGGCAAGTATAGCTTGCGGCGGAGGTCTTGTCTTTAACGCGGCCCGTGTCCAAGTGACAGATCATGGCACGAGCAGACGAAGATTTTTCAGGCGCAAAGCTGGCTCTTTTTCTGGGGCAGGATTTGCTGGTGATCCAGCGGGACGACAAGCCGGATATCCCATACCCCGGGTTTTGGGACCTGCCGGGCGGTGGACGCGAAGGCCGAGAAAGTCCCGAAGCCTGCGCGCTGCGGGAGACCGAGGAAGAAGCCGGGCTGGTTCTGCAGCCTGATGTGCTGGTCTGGGCCCGCTCCTATCAGCGCCCGCGCGGGCGAGTC
This sequence comes from Leisingera aquimarina DSM 24565, assembly GCF_000473165.1. Classification (GTDB taxonomy): domain Bacteria; phylum Pseudomonadota; class Alphaproteobacteria; order Rhodobacterales; family Rhodobacteraceae; genus Leisingera; species Leisingera aquimarina. The sequence goes on from NZ_KI421504.1 coordinate 1,009,161, forward strand.
TGGTTCTTTGCGGGGCATCTGCCCGCGGCGGTTGCCAGGCAGGTCAAGCTGGGGGACGAGGGGCAGCGCTGGAGATTGATGGCACCGGAAACCTATTGCGCGCACCCGTTGGCGGTGCCGCATTTTGCCGAGCGGCTGCGGGAGTATCTTGTTGTCCGGGCCGCCTGAACCGGGGGGCTGAAAGAAAGATCCCCCGCTAATTAGCGGGGGGAGGTGACGGGTCTCAGGAAGAAAAGCCCGTCTGGGGAGTGTCTCAAATCCTAGAATCGCTCAGTCGGCGGTCGTTCGCAAAGTCCGCGGCAGCGGGCAGAGTTTGCGGAGCTGCGTGGTGTGCTTTTGAAGGCACAGGTCAATTTGGCACAGATTCTGCCGCTATTGGCGGATTTCTCAGTGAAAAGAAGTGCTTGACGTGGCGTCACTATACTTTTGAACTGTAGCCACGGCTGTTGTCTTGTGCTTTGCGAAAAGATTTATTTCTGCCTAATTTTTGGGCAATAAGGCGCCTGGACTGTTTGCAGTGCAGGCAGCCTATGGCTGTTCGGTGTTAATCCTGCACGCCGGCCAGCTCAGCCAGGATGGACACAGCCGCGGCGCGGGGGCTGTCTGCCTTCCAGATTGGGCGGCCGACAACGATATGGTCAGCACCGTCAGCAATAGCGCTCGCAGGTGTCGCGACCCGTTTTTGGTCGCCGAGGTCGGCACCGGCGGGGCGGACGCCGGGGGTGACGATCAGCTTGCCTTCGGCTTCGGGCAGGGCACGGATCAGTGCCGCTTCCTGCGGGCTGGCGATGACCCCGTCGGCGCCGGCGGCAAAGGCATTGCCTGCGCGTTCCAGTACCAGTTCCTGCACCGCCCCCTTTTTGATCAGCGCGCCGTCCAAATCTTGGCGGTCCAGCGAGGTCAGGATGGTGACGGCGAGGATCTTGAGGTCCTTGTCGGAAGCGCCTTCCTTGGCGGCTTGCACCACGTAAGGGTCGCCATGAACGGTGAGGAAGTCGAGGTCGAACTGGGCCAGACCGCGCACCGCATTTTCCACGGTGGCGCCGATGTCGAACAGTTTCATGTCGAGGAAAATACGCTTGCCGTGTTCCTGTTTCAGTTCATTAGCGAGTGCCAGCCCGCCGCTGGTCAGCATGCCGAGGCCGATTTTATAGAAGGAGACCGCATCGCCCAGCTGTTCGGCCAGCTTCAGCCCAGCCAGCGCGTCGGGAACATCCATGGCAACAATCAGGCGGTCGTCGGCGCGCGGGGCTTGGGTCATGGGGCGGTCCTTACTTTTGACGGATTTGACGTGAAACTGGCGTTTCATACGCAAGGGGCTTCGGTTGGGCAAGGTGCAGACGGGGCTCCCGCAACTGAAGCTGCCCCTTGCGGGGCCGATTGCAATTTTGGCGCGGCGCGGTCGAGGCTGTGGCGCCGGGGAAGTTGACGCAGGTCAGGGATTTGCTCATCTTTTCGGTGTCTAATGATCTTGAAGCGGCTGGTTTGCTTCCCACATTGAACCTTGAGGCCCGGACAGGGGCGTGCCGCAGGGCGGGCGCTGCCAAACATCGGGCGCTTGATAAAGGAGAGCAAGATGGACTTGAACAAGTTCACTGAGCGTGCGCGGGGATTCGTGCAGGCGGCGCAGACCATTGCGATGCGCGAGGGGCACCAGCGGCTGGTGCCGGAGCATATTCTGAAAGCACTGATGGATGATGATCAGGGGCTGGCGAGCAACCTGATCTCCCGCGCGGGCGGCGCACCGGCGCGCGTGGTTGAGGCTGTCGAGGCTGCTGTTGCCAAGCAGGCGAAGGTGAGCGGCGATGCGGCGCAGATCTATTTGGACGGCCAGACTGCCAAAGTGCTGGACGAGGCTGCCAAGATTGCCGAGAAGGCAGGCGACAGCTTTGTGCCGGTTGAGCGTCTGCTGATGGCGCTGTGCATGGTGAAGTCCAAGGCGAAGGACGCCTTGGAGGCTGGTGCCGTGTCCGCGCAGAAACTGAATGAGGCGATCAACGATATCCGTAAGGGACGCACAGCTGACTCGGCCACGGCTGAGGAAGGCTATGATGCGCTGAAGAAATACGCCCGCGATCTGACCGAGGCGGCGCGCGAGGGCAAGATCGACCCGATCATTGGCCGCGACGAGGAGATCCGCCGCTCGATGCAGGTTCTGTCACGCCGGACCAAGAACAATCCGGTGCTGATCGGTGAGCCGGGCGTGGGCAAGACCGCGATTGCCGAGGGCATGGCGCTGCGCATTGTGAATGGCGATGTGCCGGAGTCCTTGCGTGACAAGAAGCTGCTGTCGCTGGACATGGGCGCGCTGATTGCCGGTGCAAAGTACCGCGGCGAATTCGAGGAGCGCCTGAAGGCGGTGCTGACCGAAGTGACCGAAGCCGCCGGTGAGATCATTCTGTTCATCGATGAGATGCACACGCTGGTGGGGGCCGGCAAATCCGATGGCGCTATGGATGCCGCCAACCTGATCAAGCCGGCGCTGGCGCGCGGCGAACTGCATTGCGTTGGCGCGACCACGCTGGATGAATACCGCAAGTATGTGGAGAAGGACGCGGCCCTGGCCCGCCGGTTCCAGCCGGTGATGGTGACCGAGCCGACGGTGGAAGACACGGTTTCTATTCTGCGCGGCATCAAGGAAAAATATGAGCTGCACCACGGGGTGCGGATTGCCGATGCGGCGCTGGTCTCGGCGGCGACGCTGTCGAACCGCTATATCACCGACCGCTTCCTGCCGGATAAGGCCATCGACCTGATGGATGAGGCGGCCAGCCGCCTGCGCATGCAGGTGGATTCCAAGCCCGAGGAATTGGATGCGCTGGACCGGCAGATCCTGCAGATGCAGATCGAGGAAGAGGCGCTGAAGCTTGAGGACGACGCAGCTTCCATGGACCGGCTAACGACGCTGCAAAAGGAACTGTCGGACCTGCAGGAGCAGTCTGCCGAGATGACCGCTCAGTGGCAGTCGGAACGGGACAAGCTGGCAGGGGCTCGCGACCTGAAAGAGCAGCTGGACCGTGCCCGCGCCGACCTGGACATAGCCAAGCGGGAGGGCAATCTCGCCAAGGCGGGAGAGCTGTCTTATGGCGTCATTCCGGGGCTGGAAAAGCAGCTGTCCGATGCCGAGAGCCGAGAAGAAAAGGGCCTGATGGTCGAAGAGGCCGTGCGGCCGGAGCAGATCGCGGCTGTTGTTGAGCGCTGGACCGGCATTCCGACCTCCAAAATGCTGGAGGGCGAGCGTGAGAAGCTGCTGCGCATGGAAGATGATCTGCACCGCCGGGTGATCGGCCAGAACGCTGCGGTGACCGCAGTGGCCAATGCTGTACGCCGGGCACGTGCAGGCCTGAACGATGAGAACCGGCCGCTGGGGTCGTTCCTGTTTCTTGGGCCGACCGGCGTGGGTAAGACCGAACTGACCAAGGCGGTTGCCGGCTTCCTGTTCGACGACGAGCACGCGATGGTCCGCGTCGACATGTCGGAGTTCATGGAGAAACACTCGGTCGCCCGGCTGATCGGCGCGCCTCCGGGCTATGTCGGCTATGATGAGGGGGGGGTGCTGACCGAGGCCGTGCGCCGCCGCCCCTATCAGGTGGTACTGTTCGATGAGGTCGAAAAGGCGCATCCGGATGTGTTCAACGTGCTTCTGCAGGTCTTGGACGACGGCATGCTGACCGACGGGCAGGGCCGTACCGTGGATTTCAAGCAGACGCTGATCATCCTGACCTCGAACCTGGGCGCTCAGGCGCTTAGCCAACTGCCCGAGGGCGCGGATGCCTCAGATGCGCGGCGCGACGTGATGGATGCGGTCAAGGCGCATTTCCGACCCGAGTTCCTGAACCGGCTGGATGAGACCATTATCTTTGACCGGCTGGCGCGGGCGGATATGGACGGTATTGTTGAGATCCAGCTGGCGCGGCTGCTGAAACGGCTGGCGGGGCGCAAGATCGGGCTGGAGCTGGACGCGGCGGCCAAGACCTGGCTGGCGGATGAGGGTTATGACCCGGTGTTCGGCGCCCGCCCCCTGAAGCGGGTGATCCAGCGCGCCCTGCAAAACCCGCTCGCCGAGGCCCTGCTGGCCGGCGAGATCAAGGACGGCGACACCGTTCCGGTCTCGGCTGGCAGCGAGGGGTTGATCATCGGCGACCGGCTGGGGACGTCAGACCGGCCAAAGCCCGACGATGCGGTGGTGCATTAAGGAGAAGTAACAAAGAAGGCCCGCCAGCGATGGTGGGCCTTTGTCATGAATGGGGAGCCTTACAGCTCCAGTCGGCGTGCGCCCGTTCGGGCGCGTTCACCCGCCAGGATCAGGCAAAAGTCCTCACCTTCCAGTACCAGTTGGCTGATTGAAGACGGATTGCGGCGCATGCCCAAGAGGTAGTCAGGCGTACCGGACTTGCGGAGCCTTACGGTATGGAAACGCATCTCCGTGGATGCCGTCGCAGCAGTTGCCGGCGAAAACCAAGCCGCCGCGGCGGCAGCGGCTGTGCAGCTAAGGGCGGTGCGGCGCGAAATGCCATTGGAACAGTCCGCCATCAGATCACCAGCCTCTTGTAGTAACGCACCTCGGGCGGTGCGGTCATGAAGGCGGCCAGGCGGGCGAGGACACCGTTTTCGGAAATGGCCTGGATATACGCGGCGTGGTGCTGTTTTGAGAGCCATTCTTCAACAATCAGCAGGCCGCGGGTTTCGTCATCATAATAGAGTGTGACCGACAGGGCGCCGTCAAAGCCGCGCACAGCCGGAAGGCGCTCCGCAAGGAAGGGTTCCAATTCTGCGAACTGCCCTTCCAGTACTTCCATTTCAAGCGTTACCCAGATGCTCATCGGGATCTCCTTTTTTTCGATGAGCAATTCATGGCTGGAATGTGTGCGCTTCGCTAACGTAACCCGATCAATAGTATTGCAATCCGATCAGAAACCTTGGTTAGGTTTCTGCAAATGCAAACACGGGTGAGCATTACCAGCCCGTTCCGGCAACCTGATGGAGCCGCCGCGTGACACACGCCCGAAGCAAGCTGATCGTTATTCCCGACGCATTGAAAGCCTTTTCCTCTACGCGCGAAATTCTGTCGAGCCGGCACGGGCGGCTGATGCACAAGGTACTGCACGCGGATTTGAGAGAGCTGGAGTTTGTCTCCAGCGAGACTTGCATCTGCTATTTGCTGAAAGGCCGGGAACGGTTTTTCGATGCGGATGGCACCTGCACCGAAGTGCAGGCGGGTGAGCTGATTATCATTCCCCCGAATGTCCGGCTTCAGTCGGACTTCCGCTGTCAGGATGGGCCGCTTGAGGCGGTGATGATTTTCCTGGCACCCGCGCTGGTCTGCGATGCACTTGCACGTTTGGGAGGCGGGCAGGTTGGGGAGCCTGCGGGCCTGGAAATCGTGCCTGCGAGCCAGAGGCTGGCCGCGTTTATGAGCGGTGTTGCCGCGGTCTACGGCGACCTGCAGGTGGACGCGGATCTTGTTCGTTTGAAACTGATTGAGCTGATTATGCTGCTTGCGGTGTTGCATGACCGCAGCAAGCTGGCGAACACGCTTGCAGGCAGTCTCAGCACGCAGCATCATCGCTCAGTCGCCTATGTGGCCAAGGCGTTTCAGGATCATGACTTGCACACTGCCGACCTTGCAGCATTGTCCGGCCGCTCTGTTCCGACATTCAACCGGGAGTTCCGGCGTATCTTCGGTGCGTCGCCAGCGCAATGGCGCAAGCAACGCAGGCTGGGTCAGGCCAAGGGGTTGCTGGAAAACACCAGGGAGGCGGTCACCGGCATCGGGCTGGCCGTCGGGTATGACAGCACGTCCCATTTTATCAGCGAATTTAAGAAGCAGTTCGGAATGACTCCGGGGCAGTTCCGGGCGGCTATTGCCGCAGCAGGCCCGTAGTCCCAGAGAGACAGCCTCACTGTGCTGCCGCGTCCTTGGCCACCCGCCGCTCATATTTGCGGCGCAGGACTTTCAGGCGGGGTTCCCAATTGTAACGTCCGTCCTCGGTTGTTGCGGACCAGAACAGCTTGCCGCCATAGCGCCAGGGGTCGAGAACGATGCCTTCATAGATCCCATCGCCCTTGGCGGCGATCACCGCGGTGCTGTGGTCGATGCGGAAATCGTTCTTTGGCTCGGCTATGGCGCGCAGCATTGTGAGCGTCTGGAAGTTCTCCTGGCTAAGCCGCGCCTGCATGTCCTCGGCATAATGCACGCAAAGGCCGCGGTCTTTGATCCCGGTGTTCACCATCGTGTTGTGCAGGATCGGCGAGGTGGTGACATTGTACTGCTCGGCCAGCCTGGCGGAGTAGCTGTAGGCGATCTCGGCCGCGCGGCGGGCCTCAACCGGGTCTACTTTCGGATCCAGGGTTTGCAGCGCCAGCGAGAGTTCTTGGACATCGTTCTTGGTCGCCGCGGGGCCGGTAGCGCAGCCAGCCAGCGTGGCGGCTGCCAGCATCATCAGGTAAGCAAAAAGGGATTTCATCATGGTCTGCCCGTGCCGGAATTTCAGTTTCCGGCCAGCATAGTGAAAACGCGCAGGCAGTGCAGCGGGGAATTTTGCAGCCAGGGGATACTCTGGAGCTTACTTCTCGATCGCCTCCTGCACGATACCGTCCAGCAGATCGTGGATCAGCTGCATCTCGCCCTCGGGGAAGGCGCGGAAGCCGATGGTGACGTCTTCTGCGTCAGGGGTCTGAGCGACGAATATGTCATAAGGGCAGAAGGTGATGTTCATGGGATTGGCCTCCATCACTTGGCGAGACAGTTTGGCGGAGCAGAAAGAGAAGACCTGCGCATGTTCAAACAGCACTATATCCGAGCCGACATCGGCGCGGGTGCGTTCCAGCATGTCGCCCACATGGCTGATGTGGTCGATCCGCAAGCCCCGGTTGGTGATGGCGCTCTCAAGCCCGAAGGTTACGTCATCAAAGGGCAGGGGAGTGGTGTAGCTCACCATGTCCTGCGCCGCAGCCGTGCCAGTGCTGAGGGCAAGGGCGGCTGCAATTACATACATCTTCATCGGGCATCTCCTTGGTGACTGCTGACCCGCGCCCGCTGCCCTGCAGGGCCGTGCGCTAAAACATTGCATTTTTTGCATGAGATGGGGGCAACCGCCACCGGAAAGTTTCCGCATAGCCGGTTCAGGCGCCGCGCCGCTGAAAGCCCCTTTGTGTTAACGCTGAATGAAGAAGACTGTGCAACGTTACAGTTCTCTCGCGCAGTCGTTACTGGATATGTTTTGGGTTTTGCGCACGGGACCGTTACCTGAAAGGGAGCAGCAAACTCAGGAGACGCAGATGGCGCGCCGCTGGACCAATGATTTGACCCTTGCAGATGCAACCCCGGAGGCTGCGTTCTGGAACCGCCGCCAGATCATGGCGGGGCTGGCAGGCAGCGGGCTGGCCGCGGCGCTGGGCGGTCAGGCGTATGCGGAAGAGGCGTTGGAGCCCAATACTTGGGAAGAGGTGACCAACTACTGCAACTTCTATGAATTCGGCACCGGCAAAGGCGACCCGCCCAAATACGCGGACCTGATGACCACCAAGCCCTGGAGCGTCAAGGTTGACGGTTTGGTCGACAAGCCGGGAGATTATTCCTTTGAGCAGATCTTAGGTGAAATGACACTGGAGGAGCGTATCTACCGGTTCCGCTGTGTCGAGGCCTGGTCCATGGTGGTGCCCTGGCAGGGGTTCGAGCTGGCGGATCTGTTGGATATGGCGGGTGTTCAGAAGGGCGCCAAATACGTCGCCTTCGAGACGCTGTACCGGCCGTCTGAAATGCCAGGCACTGCCTATAAGGTGCTGGACTGGCCTTACCGCGAAGGCCTGCGCCTGGATGAGGCGATGAACCCGCTGACGATGATGGCAACAGGTATCTTCGGTAAACCGCTGCCCAACCAGAACGGCGCACCGCTGCGGCTGGTGGTTCCATGGAAGTACGGTTTCAAGTCGATCAAGTCCGTCGTGCGCATCACCCTGACGGATCAGGAACCCCCGACCAGCTGGAATATGGCCAATGGCCGGGAATACGGCTTCTATAGTAATGTGAATCCCGATGTCTCGCATCCGCGCTGGAGCCAGGCCAGCGAACGCCGCATTGGCGGCGGGCTGTTCGCTAAACGCCAGCCGACGCTGATGTTCAATGGCTACGGGAAAGAGGTGGCCGCCCTGTATGATGGGATGGACCTTGCCAAGCACTTCTGACCGGAGCCGCCTGATGGACACGGCAAACCAGCTTCTCCGCCACTTTCCAGTCTGGGCAGTTTATCTGCTCGGGACACTGCCTGCGTTCTGGCTCTTTTACCTCGGCCTCACTGGCGGCCTGGGGGTGGAGCCGATCAAGGCGCTGGAGTATGA
>NZ_KI421504.1:1022500-1422500 GCF_000473165.1 Leisingera aquimarina DSM 24565
GACATGAGTAGCGACAAAGAGTGTGAGAGACACTCTCGCCGAAAGTCCAAGGGTTCCTGCTTAAAGCTAATCTGAGCAGGGTAAGCCGGCCCCTAAGCCGAGGCCGAAAGGCGTAGGCGATGGGAACCACGTTAATATTCGTGGGCCAGGAGGATGTGACGGATTGTGAAGGTAGTTCATCCTTATCGGATTGAATGGGCTGCTGATCAGTCCCTGGAAATAGCCCTCCATCAGACCGTACCCTAAACCGACACAGGTGGACTGGTAGAGAATACCAAGGCGCTTGAGAGAACGATGTTGAAGGAACTCGGCAAAATACCTCCGTAAGTTCGCGAGAAGGAGGCCCGGGTCCTACGCAAGTGGAATCCGGGGGCACAAACCAGGGGGTGGCGACTGTTTATTAAAAACACAGGGCTCTGCGAAGCCGTAAGGCGACGTATAGGGTCTGACGCCTGCCCGGTGCCTGAAGGTTAAAAGGAGGGGTGAGAGCTCCGAATTGAAGCCCAGGTAAACGGCGGCCGTAACTATAACGGTCCTAAGGTAGCGAAATTCCTTGTCGGGTAAGTTCCGACCTGCACGAATGGCGTAACGACTTCCCCGCTGTCTCCAACATCGACTCAGCGAAATTGAATTGCCTGTCAAGATGCAGGCTTCCCGCGGTTAGACGGAAAGACCCCGTGCACCTTTACTACAGCTTCGCACTGGCATCAGGATTGTGATGTGCAGGATAGGTGGTAGGCATCGAAACCGTGACGCAAGTCGCGGTGGAGCCTCCCTTGAGATACCACCCTTCGCACTCTTGATGTCTAACCGCGGTCCGTTATCCGGATCCGGGACCCTGCGTGGCGGGTAGTTTGACTGGGGCGGTCGCCTCCTAAAGAGTAACGGAGGCGCGCGAAGGTTGGCTCAGAGCGGTCGGAAATCGCTCGTTGAGTGCAATGGCAGAAGCCAGCCTGACTGCGAGACTGACAAGTCGAGCAGAGACGAAAGTCGGCCATAGTGATCCGGTGGTCCCGAGTGGAAGGGCCATCGCTCAACGGATAAAAGGTACGCCGGGGATAACAGGCTGATACTGCCCAAGAGTCCATATCGACGGCAGTGTTTGGCACCTCGATGTCGGCTCATCTCATCCTGGGGCTGGAGCAGGTCCCAAGGGTACGGCTGTTCGCCGTTTAAAGAGGTACGTGAGCTGGGTTTAGAACGTCGTGAGACAGTTCGGTCCCTATCTGCCGTGGGTGTAGGATACTTGAGAGGAGTTGCCCCTAGTACGAGAGGACCGGGGTGAACGAACCACTGGTGGACCTGTTGTTGCGCCAGCAGCAGTGCAGGGTAGCTATGTTCGGACAGGATAACCGCTGAAGGCATCTAAGCGGGAAGCCCCCCTCAAAACAAGGTATCCCTGAGGGCCGTGGAAGACCACCACGCCGATAGGCCGGAGATGTAAGTGCAGCAATGCATTCAGTTGACCGGTACTAATCGCCCGATAGGCTTGATTTGATCCAGTAACAGACAGTGTTACGGAAAACACCAAACAAGCAAACATCCCTTAATACTAACACTTGGACACGTTGATTGTGACCGGCGCCATTGCTTCGCAACAGCGCCGGAGTTGGATTTTTCTCGGTTTGGTGGCAAAAGCGCAAGTGAAACACCCGGTCCCTTCCCGAACCCGGAAGTTAAGCACTGCAGCGCCGATGGTACTTGGGCTCAAGCCCTGGGAGAGTAGGTCACCGCCAAACCTAGTAAAATCCAATATCTCTCAATACGATCTCAAATAAACCCTGACGCGGGATGGAGCAGCCAGGTAGCTCGTCAGGCTCATAACCTGAAGGTCGCAGGTTCAAATCCTGCTCCCGCAACCACCGTTTCCGACCAAGCCTCCGCAAAAAGCGGGGGCTTCTTCGATTCAGGGATCCCCAAAGCCATCAGACCAGCCAATTCCCCAACAAGTTCAAGCTGATGGCCGCCCGGCGCAGCACCGTCCGGAACCATCCGCACCTCTGAAATCAGAGCCCGCAGCGACGCCGTCGCCTCCCGACGCACTTCTGGAGCGTTCAGGGCGCCAGCAAGATCTTCGATAAGCTCCCGGTACCGCACCGAAAGGCTCGGGTGCAGCCGCAGGGCAGGGGGCTCCGGATTGTCCGCGATGACCGCCTCCAACTTGCCGTTTGGGCCGGTTTGCTCGGGGGCGGGGAGCTGAGGCAGACGCTCTTGCGGCCTGACCTGCGGTGTTCGCCCTGCGGGCAAAATATTTCCAGGAGGGAGTTATCCGGATTTTGGACCAGCCGGAGCCTGCGCCGCTGGAGTTTGCACATAAGCTTTGTGCAAACCTCGCGGCGGGGCCGCTTGATTGGCGGGCGCACCTAATGGTCCAGGACCGGCTCTGAACCATGTTTGCGCGGCACGTCACGAAGCCAGCACTTGATGGCTTCGCCGTCAAACTCCCTTTTGTGTTTGATGATCTTATCGGTAGAGTTCAGCATTGTGATTGCCTCGTTTTGCGGTTGGGTTTGCACCACCATCAAAACGGCCAGCCATCATCTCCTTCAAGAGATGCGCTGCCCCCAGTTCAGCGTGCTGAGAAGGGGGCGGTGTCAGATCACATCGAGACTAATTCATGTTATACGCCCTTGTCGGGATCACCGCAGTTTTTGTATTCTAGCGCATCTACTTGTCTCGCTGGGTAGGAGAAGTATCTGAATGAAGTCATCGTCTCGCAAGAAAGCCGTCCGATCAAACCCGAAATATCACCTGCTTGCATCCTGGTGGGCGCGTCACCTTCTTGTGATAGCAATTGGTGTGGCCGGCACATGGCTGTTCTTGTACAGCCGGATCGAATGGTCCCCAATGCACCGCTGGAACAGGGCTGTTGGCGATATGTCGATCATTCTGGTGGCAGCGGCGATGTCGCTTGGTCCTTTGTCACGTATCTGGCGCAGCACTGCAACGCTGCTACCATTCCGGCGCGAATTGGGTATATATGCGGTCTTGCTGGCATTTTTACACGCCACAATCATCTTGATCGGTTGGGTAAACTTGGATCTCATGCGCCTTGTCGGCTTTGAATTTCATCCGGGACTGCAAAAATACGTGATGGTGCAGCACGGGTTTGCGATTGCCAATCTGATCGGTGTCCTTGCGTTGCTTTACGGGCTGATCCTGGCTGCTACATCGAACGACCGCAGTCTTCGTTGGCTGGGAAATTCGGTTTGGAAATTCGTCCAGCGGGGAACTTACGTGCTGTGGTGGTTGTCGGTCGTACATACCGGCTATTTTCTGTACCTCCACTTTCTCGATTTTCATCGAGCCATTCCCGAGCCGAACTGGTTCCAATGGCCTTTTGTCGGTTTGGTCGGGGCTGTACTGACCTTTCAGTTCGTCGCATCGTCTGCAACCTTGTACAAAGTGCGCCGACGCGAGTCGGCGGCATCTTAGGATCCAGCGACAGGTGCCAGCATGACTTCGACAAATCCCTGCGGGTTGGAATCGACGGTCTGGTAAGTCCCTGTCACAGCGATCTCGCGCCCGACCTCGTCATTCATGGCGCGGTCGTACTACCCTGCTGGAATGATCCAGGTCAGTGCGGCGACGATGACGATCAATGCAAAAAGGATCGTATAGGCGGTGGGAAACCATGAGGCCATTCCGTCGCTTTGTGGTTCTGTGATAGGGGTCTTGTCACTCATGGTCTCTCTCCCATTTGGTTATTGCGTTGCGCCGCGCGACTGCGCGAAGTGCGGAAAAAGGTGGGAACGCGGGCTGCATAGGTGTCGAACGTGGCCCGGGTTTCCCGTTCTTCCGCGCGGGCCAGCCGCACATACATCCAGATCAACACCGGATACATCGCGAGAGTCAGCAGGGTGGGCCATTGAAAGAGAAAGCCCGTCAGGACCAGAACGAAGCCCACATATTGCGGATGGCGAACTTTCGCGTAGGGACCGCTGGTCGCTAGTGTCCCGCTGCGTTGAGCCTGATAGAGCACCCTCCATGCGGCGGAGATCATCCAGAAGCCCAGCCCGATCAGTACGAAACTGATCATATGGAAAGGGCCGAAATGCGGGTTGGCCTGCCAGCCGAACAGCATTTCCGGCAGGTGACCTGCATCATGCGAAAACCAGTCGACGCCAGGATATGTCGTCTGCAGCCAGCCAGACAGCAGATAGATGGTGAGCGGAAAGCCATACATTTCCGAGAAACGCGCCACGAGAAACGGGCTGAAGGCTCCGAAGCTCCGCCAATCCCATGGCGTCTGCGGTTTAAAGAAGCTGAAGGCGAACATGATGAAAATGGCCGCGTTTAGAAGGGCAAAAACCCAAAGCCCATAGGCGGATGCATCGGTCATGACTTGTCATCGCCTCCGTGACCGCCATGCATGAACAGGTGCATGACGCCGCAGCCCAAGAGCAACAGCACCAGAAAACCGTTTCCAGCAAAGATGTGAACGCGATGTTCAAAGCCCAAGAGCAGGGCCGCGATTGCCAGCGCGATAATCAAGCTCACACCGAAACGTGACTTCCAGAAGGGCTGATGCGGTTCGGATTGCGACAAAGACGATCTCGTTGATCACGCCGGTCTCACAGTTTTCGAATTGGCCTTTTCGAATGGCGCGGAAAGTTGCGATGCCGGCGAGCGCGGCCTTCGCTCCGGCCAGCGTCTGGAAACCGCGCATGGGCCGCAATCGCTGCTTCAGCACAGCATGATCGCTCTCGATCCGATTGTTTAAATACTTGGGTCAATGTGCCGGATCATATCTACTGGCCCGAGGCGGTCGTTGATCCCGCCGATCACCTTGGCATAGCTGTGCGCCCTGTCGGTGATGATCGTAAGCGGCTGATACTGCCGCACAGTGTCTCGCGCCTGGTGCAGAAACGCCCCTGCTGCCTTAGCATCCCGCCGCGCCGTCGGGCGGAAGTCGATCAGCTGGTCGAACTGGTCCACGGCCCTCCACAGGTAGCGCCAGCGTCCGCCAACGCGAATGTAGGTCTCATCAGCATGCCACTGCGGCCCGCGCGAGGAGCGATGCCGGGCTTGGGCCCGCTTCTGAATCTCGGGTCTGAACTTTCGCACCCAGCGATGGATCGTCGAAGCATCGACAGTAACGCCACGCTCGGCCAGCATGTCCCGCACGTCCCGGAACGACAGCGGGTACGGCCTCGGCCCGGTCGTCTCGCAGCTTGGCCTTCACCCGCCGCTTGGGCGTCTTGTTCCGCAATTGCATGCCCATCTTCCTGTAAATGCGATAAATCTTCTTCGCATTTATTTCCCACCCCTCACGGCGCAGAAGCACATGCACGCGCCGATAACCGAAGCGCACACGGGTCTGGCAAATTTCTCGGATCCGCTGTTCCAAAGCGGCCTGCCCGGGCCGGAGGGATTTGTAGCGACAGGTTCTGGGATCGAACCGGATCACCTCGCAGGCCCGGCGGATCGACACCTGCCAATCCGCCCGCATCCTGTCGACCAGCGTCCTTTTCCGGGCAGGCCTCAAAGCTTTCGTTTAATGACGTCCTGCAGCATCTCCTTGTCCAGAGCGAGGTCTGCAACGATCTTTTTCAGTCGCGCATTCTCCTGCTCGAGCTCCCTCAGCCGCTTCATTTCGGACGGCATCAGACCGGCTTATTTTTCTTCCAGTTGAAGAAGGCCCCCGTGCTGACGCCGGCCTTCCGGCAGGCTTCCGCGACAGTCGTGCCGCCCTCTGCCTGTTTGATGATGAACGCCTTCTGCGCGTCCGTGAACTTCGATGCCTTCATGCGATTCCGCTCCTCTCCCAGCCTGGGGTTCTTCGCGGAAGACTCTAACAAGCTTCGAGGATGTTTTCGGGGATCACATCATGAGCCCCTGGATCAGCACACAGTAAATTGCAGCTTACGTCAGTGTCCGAATTTCGGGGAGTAGCTCACTGATCCGGGTGCGCCGAGGTAAAAGCCGGGTGCGCCGCGCAGGCTGCCTCCACCGCACAGATCCGGGGCATATCTTTGAATTCTGCTTCCCAGCGGCGGGCATTGTAGAGCTGTGGCACAAGGCAGATATCGGCAAGCCCTGGTGTTTCGCCGGTGCAGAACGGGGCTTGATCAAAGCCGGCCAGCAGCGTCTCGAAGGCTTCCAGGCCGGGATGGATAAAATGCTGCATCCATGCTTTGGGCATGTCCGCCTCGCGGCTGCTGAGCCGGGTTGCATGTTTGGCCACCTGCAAATTGCAGACTGGGTGCACATCAACCGCAACAGAATAAGCCAGCGCCCGTGCCCTGGCGCGCAGGCCAGGGTCTTTGGGCAGCAATCCGAGGCTCCGGGTTTCATCCAGGTAATCGAGGATTGCAAGCGACTGGGTCAGACGCAGGCCGTCGATCTCAAGCACCGGCACAAAGCCCTGGGGGTTGCGGGCCAGGTGCTCCGGGCTTCTGTGCTCGCCCTTGACCAGATCAACCGGGATCGAGGTGTATTCGATCCCTGCCAGGTTCAGCGCGATGCGCAGCCGGTAGCTCGCCGATGAGCGCCAGTAGTCATAAAGAATCGTGCTGCCCATCGGCGTCCTCCGGTGCTGAGAAGGCAGCCCGCCGGGCTGCCTCGTCGGCCTGTGCCAATCAGGCCTTGTTCAATTCCTTGGCGTGCAGCCACTCGGCATGCTTGGGGGCCTTCTTGGTCTTGGACCATTCTTCCAGCATCTCCCATTTCACCGAGTCCAGCTTCTGCAGAAACGCCTCTTCCTCAGGATCCGGACAGGCCAGCTCCACCCGGTGGCCGTTCGGATCGAAGAAGTAGATCGAGTGGAAGATCGAGTGGTCAGTGACGCCCAGAACTTCGACGCCGTTGGCCTCAAGATGCTCCTTGAACTGGATCAGGGTCTCGCGGTCCTTCACCTTGAAGGCGATGTGCTGCACCCAGACCGGCGTGTTGCGGTCGCGGTCCATCTCCGGCTTGGTTGGCAGCTCGAAGAAGGCCAGGACGTTGCCGTTGCCTGCATCCATGAAGATATGCATGTAGGGATCGGGTTCATGCGTCGACGGAACATGGTCCTCGGCAATTGCCAGGACAAAGTCCATGTTCAGCATCTTGTTATACCACTCCACCGTCTGCTTGGCGTCCTTGCAGCGGTAGGCGACGTGGTGGATCTTTTCGATTTTCAATCGGAGTCCTCCCCGGTTTTCAGCGCGGCAGCAGCCAGCGCCTGTTTCAGGATCGCGCGTTTTCCAATGTGATTTGCCAGCACAAGCACCAGACGCGCATTCAGCGCATCGCTCTCGGCCTTGCTCAGGTCCTCATGCGCGGCCAGCAGATCGGCATAGAAATCGTCGGCGCGCTCGAGGTTGGCGGTCAGGATCAGTTGGTCTTCGGTCATCTTGATCACTCCTTGCCGATGGCCCGGCGGATGGCGTGCCGGAACTGGTTTTCGTCAAAGCTGGGGCGGCGGGCAGCAACATGCTGGTCCGGGCGGATCAGGTAGACACCGCTTTCTGCACTGCCAAGATAGCGGTCCTTCAGTGCCAGTGTCTTGTCGTCCTTGACCGACAGCGCCAGCCGGGCTACTTCGATGCCTTCCTCCTCGATCACGTCGGGGGCATCGGCGTCGATGGTCAGCAGCACGAACTTGTCTCCAAGCTGGTCCAGCAGGAACCCGTCGCCCAGCGGGACGTCAGGGCAGGGGGAGCCTGGGCGGGTGCGTTCGGGCCCGTTCAGTGCATCTGCGGAGTTCAGCGGCGAGCCGTCATAGGTGCAGGGCACCGACAGGCGGCCAGAGTTCACCAAGGGGCGTGCGAATTCATACTGTTCGGACAGGTCCAGAACCGCATCGCGCAGCACCCGGCTCATCTCTGACTTCGGCGTTATGAAATCGGTGGAGCGGGAAGAGTTCAGGATGTTCTCATCCGCGCCGTGAATGCGCTCGATGTCATAGCTGTCGAGCAGGCTCTCCGGTGCCTTGCCGTCCATCACCAGCTGCAGCTTCCAGCACAGGTTGTCTGTGTCCTGCAGGCCGGAGTTGGCGCCGCGGGCGCCGAAGGGGGACACCTGATGCGCGGCGTCGCCGGCAAACAGCACCCGGCCATGGCGGAACTGCTCCATGCGGCGGCACTGGAAGGTGTAGATCGAGACCCATTCCAGCTCGAACTTCACATCCTTGCCCAGCATTTCCTGCAGCCGCGGGATCACGTTTTCGGGGCGTTTCTCGCGTTCCTTGTCGATGTCCCAGCCGAGCTGCAGATCAATCCGCCACACACCGTCCGGCTGCTTGTGCAGCAGTGCCGACTGGCCCTTGTTGAAAGGCGGGTCGAACCAGAACCAGCGTTCGGTCGGGAAATCCGCCTCCATGATCACGTCAGCAATCAGGAAATTGTCCTCGAACACCCGGCCCACGAAATCCAGCCCCAGCATCTGCCGGGTGGGGGAGCCGGCGCCATCACAAGCAATCAGCCAGTCGGCTTCCAGGTTGTACGAACCTTCTGGCGTGTCGATATCCAGCACCACATGGCCGGGATGGGTACCGATGGCCGACACCTTGTTGCGGCCGCGGATTTCGATCGGCGCGCCCTGCTGCTGCAGCTCGCGGACCCGGTTCACCAGGTATTCCTCGAAGTAATACTGCTGCAGATTGATGAAAGCAGGGCGCTTGTGGCCTTCTTCCGGCAGCAGGTTGAAGTCGTAAACCTGACGGTCGTCAAAGAACACCTTGCCGGTGTCCCATTGGACGCCCTTGTCCACCATCGGCTGGCCGCAGCCGAGCCGGTCGAGGATTTCCAGCGGCCGCTTAGCAAAGCAGATCGCGCGGGAGCCGAAGCTCACCTTGTCGTTGTCGTCCAGCACCACCACTTCGGTGCCCTGCTGCGCCAGGTCGATGGCGGCGGCCAGGCCGATGGGGCCGGCCCCGATCACCACCACCTTGCGGCGCACGGGTGTTGCGGCGTCTTCGTCCGCGTGGCGCTCATAAGGGTACAAAGGGACTTCAAAGATCTTGTTCATCAGGTCTCCTCCCAAATTTCTGGTGCCGTCAGGCACAGCTTCACCGTTTCCCGGCATGGGCACGCCGGGAGGATGGTCTAGCGTCTCACAGGTTCTGCCGGGGCGATACGATCTGGATCAAAGCGCCCCGGTTGCAAATTCTGGCCGGGGTTCAGCCCTGCAGGGCCTCCCACATCTCCAGATCGCGCTGAGCGGTCCAGATGCGCGGGGTGTCGATGCCACGGGCCTCGTCATAGGCGCGGGCAACATTGAACGGCAGGCAGTGCTCGTAGATCGCGTAGTCTGCAAACTTCGGATCGCACGCTGCGCGCACGGCGTCCCAAGCCTCCTTCAGAGTACCGTTGCGGGCCGCCACCTTGGCGGCGGGGCGGTAAGTGCTCTCGACGAAGTCACGGGTGTTTTCGATGGCCGCGTTGACCATTTCCTTGCCCACCAGCGCATCGCCGCGGCCCGGTGCAATGGCGTCCACATCAAAGGCTGCAATGTTGTCGAGCGTATCGCCCCAGTCGCTGAAATGCCCGTCGCCGCAATAGCAGGCCGAGTGGTATTCCACGATGTCGCCGGTAAACATCACGTTCTGATCCGGCACATGAATGACGATGTCGCCGGCGGTATGGGCACGGCCCAGGTGCATGAGGTCCACCCGGCGGTTGCCGAGATAGATCGTCATATCTTCGGAAAAAGTCGTGGTCGGCCAGGTCAGGCCCGGAATGCTCTCGTGGCCTTCGAACAGGCGCGGGAACCGCTGGAACTCGCTGTCCCAGTCCTCTTGGCCGCGCTCCACCACCATGGCGCGGGCTGCATCGCCCATGATGATCTGCTGCGCGCCAAAGGCAGAGGCGCCCAGCACGCGGACGGCATGGTAGTGGGTCAGCGCCACATGGGTGATCGGCTTGTCGGTCACCGAGCGCACACATTCGATTACCTTGTTTGCCAGCCGCGGGGTTGCCTGTGCCTCGACGATCATTACGGAGTCATCGCCGATGATGACGCCTGAGTTCGGATCGCCCTCGGCGGTAAAGGCATACAGCCCCTCGCCGATCTCATCAAAAGTGATCTTCTTTTCGGTCAGGTCCCCTTGGGACGCGAATGCCTTGGCCATATGTCTGTCCTTTCAGCGGTGCGCCAGAGGCTGCTGTGGGAGCCTCCGGCGGGGATATTTTTAGCCAGAAGAAAAGCGGAGCTTATCTTTTGAACGGGTCGTCAAGTGCGGGCAGGACGGTGCCGGTGCAGTCGCCGAACCCGATGGAGTAACCCTTGCCTTTGGCCGCGCCCTTCAAGGTCAGCGTGTCGCCGTCCGCGATGAAGGAGCGCTCCTCACCGGTGTCCAGCGTCAGCGGCTCTTTGCCGCCCCAGCTGAGCTCAAGAAGCGATCCACGGCTTTCCTTGGTTGGGCCGGAAATGGTGCCGGACCCCAAGAGGTCGCCTGCATTCATCGGGCAGCCCGAGGTGGTGTGATGCGCCAGCTGCTGCGCGGCGGAGTAGTACATTTCCTTGTAGTTGGTCCGCACGATGGTGGTCGCCTCTTTGCCTTCCGGCGCCATGGTGACCTCCAGGTCGATGTCATACAGCATCGGCCCGCAGTCTTTCAGGTGGTCCAGCAGCTCGACCTCACGTTCCGGCGTGTCGCAGCGGAACGGCTCCAGCGCCGCTTTGGTCACGATCCAGGGGCTGATCGAGTTGGCAGTCGCCTTGGCCTGAAACGGCCCCAGCGGCTGGTATTCCCAGGCCTGGATGTCGCGCGCCGACCAGTCGTTCAGCAGCACATAGCCGAAGATATTGTCGTCCGCTTCCTGCACGGTGATCGGGCCATCGGAAGGGGTGCCGACAATCGCGCCCATTTCCAGCTCAATATCGAACCTTGCGCAGGGCGCCCACCGCGGCTTGTCGTCATTCGGGCCTTTCAGCTGGCCCCAGGGGCGGCGCACATCCGTGCCGGAGACCACCACGGAAGACGCCCGCCCGTTATAGCCGATCGGGATATGCAGCCAGTTCGGCGGCAGCGCGTTTTCCGGGCCGCGGAACATGGTGCCGACGTTGAAGGCGTGGTTCTTGCCAGCGTAAAAGTCGGTGTATTCGCTGACGGCAAAGGGCATGTGCAGCTCGGCGTCCGCGGCGGGAACCAGCAGGGCTTCGACCTTTTCCTGTTCGGCTGCGCCGTCGGAAAGCAGCGCAGTCAGACGTTCGCGCAGTGCGGCCCAAACGGCCGGGCCTTCTTCCATCAGGTCGTTCCAGTAAGGCACGTCGAACAGCGGTGCATCGCTCAGCTGGACCAGCCCGGCCTCTTCAGCGGCCTGCATATCCAGGATCATATCGCCGATGGCCACACCGCAGCGCGGATCGTCGCCATCAACGGAAAACACGCCATAGGGCAGGTTGTTCAGCGGGAACGGGTGGGTCGCATCATTGGCCGAGGCCACCCAGGAATTCAGCAGAGGCATTGTGTCTCCAGTTTCCGGATCCGAAGATCCTTTTCTTTTTTGCCGGTCAGGCCCAGAGGGGGCAGCGCCCCCTGACCATTTTCATTTCAGGCCGGGCGTGCCGTCGAATTTCTTCTCGATGTCGCTCCAGCAGTCAATGTAGTCATCCTGCAGTGGCGCATCCTTGGCTGCAAATGCGGTCAGATGCTGCGGGAAGCGGGTCTCGAACATGAAAGACATGGTGTTCTCCAGTTTCTCCGGGCCGAGGTTGGAGTTCGATGCGCCCTCAAAGGCGTTCTTGTCTGGCCCATGCGGCAGCATCATGTTGTGAAGACTCATGCCGCCCGGCACAAAACCCTGCGGCTTGGCGTCATACTGGCCGTAGATATTGCCCATCAGCTCCGACATGATGTTCTTGTGGTACCACGGTGGACGGAAGGTGTTTTCGGCCACCATCCAGCGCTCGCGGAACAGCACAAAGTCGATGTTGGCGGTGCCCGGCACACCCGACGGTGCGGTTAGCACGGTAAAGATCGACGGGTCCGGGTGGTCGAACAGGATCGCCCCCACCGGGCAATAGGTGGTGAGGTCGTATTTGTAGGGCGCGTAGTTGCCGTGCCAGGCGACCACATCCAGCGGCGAGTGGCCGATCTTGGTCTCATGGAACTGGCCGCACCACTTGATGGTCACGGTCGACGGGGTTTCCAGATCCTCAAACGCCGCCACCGGTGCCTTGAAGTCGCGCGGGTTGGCCATGCAGTTGGCGCCGATCGGGCCGCGGCCCGGCAGTTCGAACTTCTGGCCGTAGTTTTCACAGACAAATCCGCGGCAGGGCCCTTCCAGCACCTCGACCCGGTACACCAGACCGCGCGGGATGATGGCAATCTCCTGCGGTGCCAGGTCGATGATGCCCAGCTCGGTTGCAAACCTCAGGCGGCCCTCCTGCGGCACTACCAGCAGTTCGGAATCGGCAGAGAAGAAATAGCTGTCCACCATCGACTCGGTGACCAGATAGATGTGGCTGGCCATCCCGACCTGGGTGTTCACGTCGCCTGCGGTGGTCATGGTGCGCATGCCGGTGAGCCAGGTGAGGCTCTCGTCCGAATGCGGCACCGGGTCCCAGCGGTATTGGCCCAGCGAGATCACGTCGGGATCAACGCAGGGGGCGGATCTCCAATGCGGCAGGTCGATCTTCCCGTAGCGGTGCGAGTGCTTGACCGACGGGCGGATGCGGTAGCACCAGGTCCGCTCCGGCGGATCGGCGGTAAAGGCGGTGCCGCTCAGCTGTTCGCCGTAAAGGCCATAGTTGCACTTTTGCGGGCTGTTCATGCCTTGCGGCAGCGCACCGGGCAGCGCCTCACTTTCAAAGTCATTGGCAAAGCCGGGCATGTAGCCCTCGTGCGGCCCCTGAAGAGAGGGGGCCTGGATCATTTCATGGGGATCGGCGGGCCGATTCATCGCGCGTTTCTCCTGTTGCTGCTTGCGGAATATTAGTTGTTTTTGTAACTAACAAGGGAAAGGGGCGCAAAATGGACGAAAAAGATGAATTCGCTTTGCAGGATTTCCTGCCGTATCTGCTGAACCGCGCGGCAGAGGAAAGCTCGCTGGGGTTCCAGAAACACTACAAGAACCGTTACGGAATGCTGCGCACCGAATGGCGGGTGCTGTTCCATCTGGGCAATTACGGCCAGATGACCGCCAAAGAAATCGGCACGCGGGCCAAGATCCACAAGACCAAAATCAGCCGCGCCGTGGCCAAGCTGGCGGAGAAGCGGTTCGTGACCCGCACCCGTGATGAAAGCGACCGCCGGGCGGAACATTTGGCGCTGACTGCCGCCGGAGAGGCCGCCTATATGGATCTCCGCGAACATGCGTTGCAGTTCGACACCGGCATCTGCGCCCGGTTCACCACCGGCGAGGTTGCAATTTTGCGGTATATGCTGCGCAATTTAGCAGGGATAAACCCATAGACAACGGCGGCTGGAATACCCAAATAGAGCGACGGTATTGAAGGTGAACACATGATACAGATTGATGTCAATTCCGGACCGTTGATCGCCTGGCTGATGGAGCAGGGGCTTCAAGGCGCGCAGCAGCAGGATCTTTTGCAGGGATATTGTCAGCGTCTGGTCGATGCCGGAGTGCCGCTGTGGCGGTTCCATCTGGCACAACGTGCCTTCCACCCGAAATTTGGCGGTCTCGGTTTCAATTGGACCCGCACCGATGGCATCAGCCACGAGCATTACGAATACCGCGAGTCCCCGCGCGAGGAATGGCTGCGCAGCCCGTTCTTCCACATTCTGGAGCACAATCTGGAAGAATTCCGGGAAAGGATCGAAGACAGCGCTCCGGCAGAATTTCCGCTGCTGCCTGAATTGCGGGAGCGCGGGGCGACCGATTACTTTGCCAAAGGCGTGCGGTTTGCGCCGCCGGAAGCAGGTCCGAATGATCCGCGCCATCCACAGGAGGGCATGCTGGTTTCCTGGGCATCGGACCGGCCCGGCGGATTCAGCAGCCGCGAGCTGGATCTGATCCGTACCACGCTGCCGCATCTGGGGCTGGCGCTGAAATCCTCTTCCAACCGGCAGATGGCCAGTGATCTTTTGCAGGTCTATCTGGGCCGAGATGCGGGCCGTCGGGTTTTGTCAGGCGAAATTCAACGCGGCTCCTCGCAGCAGATCGATGCTGTGCTCTGCCTGTTTGATCTCAAGGGGTTTACCCAGCTGGCGGAACGGCTGCCGGGCACGGAACTGATCGAGATGCTGAACGGCTATTTCGGTCTGGCGGTGGAAACCATCCAGGCGCATGGCGGCAACATCCTGAAGTTCATGGGCGACGGCATGCTGACCATGTTCAACCTTGGCAGTATCGAGGAGGACGCGCACGCAGCCCTGGCGGCTGCTAACGAACTGTGCGGCAAAGTGCGCGCCTTCAACTCCGAACGCGAAGAACAGGGTCTACCCACCGCGGGTTTTACCCTGGCGCTGCACGCGGGTGATATCCTGTATGGCAATATCGGGGCAGAGAACCGGCTGGATTTTACTGTGATCGGCCAAGCGGTGAACCAGACAGCCCGGATTGCAGGAATGCACCGCTCTGTCGGTCAGAGCATCATTATGTCCGAGGATGTGAAAACCGCGGCCAGGGGCACCAATCATGACCTGGTGTCCCTGGGCCGCTACATGCTGCGCGGCGTGGCAGAGCCGATTGAGCTTTACACCATTTACCGCGGCAATTGCGGCTGCGATGGCTAAGCAGCCGCCGGGGGCGGATCAGATACTGATCTCGACCCCCGGCAGGTTCACTTCCTTCATCATGTCGCGCAGTTCTTGCCGGGCGGCAATGTTGGAAATATTCAGCTGCTTGACGCCGATGTCTTTGAGGTCCAGCAGCGTCAGCCCGCGCGGGAACAGCTCGCGGAAGATCACCCGCTCGGAAAAGCCCGGCGCCACACGGAAGCCGATCCGCTTGGACAGCATATTGATGGCGCGCTCCATCTTTTCCTTGTTGACCATGCGCTGGGTGCCGACCCGGTTGCGGATCACGATCCAGTCGATCGGCTTCAGCCCGGCCTGCGCGCGCAACTGGCGGGCGTTCCAGACCATTTCCGAGTAGACGGACGGCCCGGTGATCGATTCACCCTTCTGATCCACATGCGCGAGCAGGTCGAAATCGACAAAGCTGTCATTCAAGGGCGTGATGAGCGTGTCAGCCAGCGAATGCGCCACCTGGCTGAGACGCGTATGCGAGCCGGGGCAGTCGATCAGGATGAAATCATGGCCCGGCTCCAGCGCCGAAACCGCAGCCGACAGCCGGTGGTCATAGATGTTCTCGCCCGGTTGCAGGCTATCGGGGTCAATCTCCGGCAGTTCGTGCATCTCCACCATCGGCAGATCCAGCCCTGCCTTGGTGCAGAAATCCTTGCGGTTTTCCAGGTACCGCCCCATCGAGCGTTGCCGCAGGTCCAGATCCAGCGCCGCCACCTTATGGCCCAGCCGGGCCAGGGTGGTGGCAACATGCATGGACACAGTGGATTTGCCCGCGCCGCCCTTCTCGTTGCCGACGACAATGATATGCGCCATGTACAGGTCCCTTCGCTCGTGCCTTTGGCACGTTTTTGTCTTTGCGCCCCTGTATAGGCTCTGGATTCGGTCAAGAAAAGCGGTCTGCGCGGGCTGGTAAACTTAGTGTATCACCTGTGTTTTGAAGGTCCCGCCGGCTTGCGGTTGGGGCGGGTGTCGCCGCCTTTCCCAGGTTTGGCAAAAGAGGCGCGGGCCTTGTTTTTCTTGCTGTTCGGCTTGCCGGCAGGCGGTTTGGGGCCTTTGGCTTTGTACGGTTTGGCTGCCGGTGCACCGGGCTTGGTCATCCGCTTGGACGGATCAGAGGCGCCGCGCGGCTTGGCGACTACAGCCGGATCAGGCTTAGGGCTGCTTTCCGGCGGGCGGCTGCGGCGCGGCTCGCGCTCGAAGGGCGCCTTGTCAGCGGAGCGTTTTTCCTGCCAGTCCTTGCGCGGCGGGCGGCTGTCCCGGCTGTCTTCGGATTTGCCGCGATAGGGTTTCGGGCCATCCGGTTTGCCACGGTGCGGCTTGGACTCCCGGTCACGGTCGCCCTTGAAGCCACCCTTCGGTCCGCCAGGACCGCGGCGTGGCGCTGGGCCCAGGTCCGGGGCTTCGGACAGCTGGGTCAGCACGGCGCCCGGCTCCAGCTCGGTCTTGCCGCCCAGTGCTTTCAGAAAGCCATCAACCGCATCTTGGCTGATTTCAGCAAAGGTTTCATTTTCCTGTATCCGGATCGCTCCAATGACGTCGCGGTCAATATTGCCGGCCTTGCACAGCATCGGCAGCACTTTGCGCGGATCGGCGCCAGTGGCGCGCCCGCCTGACAGCGAGAACCACACCGACGGGCCGAAATCCTTGCGTTCTTTGCGTTCCTTACGCGGTTCCTCCGCGCCGGCCGGACGCAACTCTTCCGGCGCCGAGTGACGGCTGCGGAAAAGGCGCAGATAGGTGGCAGCGATTTGCTCGGCTGAGAAATGCTCCAGCAGGGTTTGAACCCCTGCCTGCTCTTGCTCCGAAACCGCTTCTTGCCAGACAGGATCAGCTAGCATCCGCTCTTCATCACGTGCTAGAATGTCGTCGGCGGAGGGCGCTTCACAGTGTTCTGCCGTCAGTTTGGCCCACTTCAGCAGCCGCAGCGCCTTGCTGCGCGCCTTGGGCGGCGCGATCAGCGCGCTGACGCCTTTGCGGCCCGCGCGGCCGGTCCGGCCCGAACGGTGCAGCAGGGTTTCGTGGTTCGAGGGCAGCTCGGCATGAACCACCAGCTCCAGCCCCGGCAGATCGATGCCGCGTGCCGCCACGTCAGTGGCCACGCAGACCCGGGCGCGGCCGTCTCGCATTGCCTGCAGCGCTTGGCTGCGTTCAGCCTGGGAGAGTTCACCAGACAGTGTCACCACCGGCAGGCCGCGGTTGGTAAGCCGCGCCGCCAGCCGGTTCACTGCGGCACGGGTGTTGGCGAAAACGATGGAGCTGGGCGCCTCATAATAACGCAGCACGTTGATGATGGCGTTTTCCGCATCCTGCTGCGCCACGCTCATCAGCCGGTATTCGATATCGCTGTGCTGTTTGGTTTCGCCTGCGGTCTGGATCCGCAGCGCGTCTTTCTGGAATGTCTTGGCGAGGCTGGCAATGCCCGCTGGCACAGTGGCTGAGAACAGCAGGGTGCGGCGGTCCTCGGGCGCTTCACCCAGGATGAATTCCAGATCCTCGCGGAAGCCCAGGTCCAGCATTTCGTCGGCTTCGTCCAGCACCACGCCGCGCAGGTTGCTGAGGTCGATGGAGCCGCGCATGATATGGTCGCGCAGCCGCCCCGGAGTGGCTGCCACAATATGCGCGCCGCGCGCCAGCGTCCGGCGCTCGTCCCGCATGTCCATGCCACCGACGCAGGACGCGATCACCGCACCAGCGCCACGGTAGAGCCAGCTTAGTTCGTGCTTCACCTGAAGCGCCAGCTCGCGGGTCGGTGCAATCACCAGTGCCAGCGGTGCAGCAGCCTCGTCAAATGCCTCAGCCTCACCCAGCAGGGTCGGCGCCAGGGCCAGTCCGAAACCGACTGTCTTTCCCGATCCGGTCTGCGCCGAAACCAGCAGATCGCTTTCTTCAAGCTCTGGCTGGGTTACAGCCTCCTGCACTTGGGTCAGGGTTTCATATCCGCGCTCTTGCAGTGCGTTGGCCAGGGCTTGTTTCACGAGGGGGGCTGTCTTTCCCGCAAGGCGCATACCGCCTCAGCGTCAGGAGAAAAGAAAGAAGGCTGCCCGTCCGGGGCAGCCTTCGGGAGTTTGGCAAAATACGGCAGGTGGCTTAGAAGCCCAGGCCTTCGTATTTCTTCTTGAACTTCGAAACACGGCCGCCGGCGTCCATCAGGCGCGAGGTGCCGCCGGTCCAGGCCGGGTGCACGGTCGGGTCGATATCCAGTGCCAGCTGATCACCCTCAGAACCCCAGGTGGAGCGCATCTTGATGATGGTACCGTCGGTCATTTTGACGTCGATGAAGTGGTATTCGGGATGAGTGTCTTTTTTCATGATACCGCTCCTCAGGCTTTCTTGGGCTTGTAGTGTGCATCTTCTGCGATACGGGCCGACTTGCCGCGGCGTGCGCGCAAATAGTACAGCTTGGCGCGGCGGACACGGCCGCGGCGCACGACGGTGATGCTGTCGATGTTGGTCGAAAACAGCGGGAACACACGCTCCACGCCCTCACCGAACGAAATCTTGCGGACCGTGAACGAACCGGCAATGCCCGAGCCGTTTTTACGGCTGATGCAGACGCCTTCGTACATCTGAACCCGCGAACGCGAGCCTTCGGTCACTTTGTAGCCGACGCGGATGGTGTCACCGGCTTTGAAATCGGGGATCTCTTTCCCCAGGGCGGCGATCTGTTCCGCCTCCAGCTGTGCGATCAGGTTCATCGCAACTCTCCTAAATTGGCCTGCGGTTCTTTCCGCAGAGGTTTGTGCCGGCATGAGAGCTCTTGGTCTTCACCGGGACCCGCCACAGGCAGCCCGCCAGAGATCACGCAGTCTGTTTCTTGCTGCTGGCAGGCAGGTCCCGGGCGAAAGCCGAAGAAGGATTTCAGGTAAGTGATCCAACAGCCAGCAGTCCGGAGCCGCAATCGCGAATCCAGACCGGCGCTGTATACGTCCGCAAGCCCAGCAAAACAAGTGCTCAGCTGCGCCGGCACCAAGAGTTTTCAGGAAACCCCTGGCAAATCTTTTTGCAATAGATTTGGGTTCAGACCCTTAGCTGTCTTTTGCGCTCAACTGGTCTGGTTATCCAGGGCAGCGTCCGGGGCGTTTTTTTTCACCGACTCGATGCCATTGTCACGGCCCGAGGCGCTGGCGTAGCTCTGAGAGGTGCCGATTACCTGGCCATTGGTGGCTTTCAGGTTGAACATGTGCTTGCCGGCCGCGGTTTCCTTGCGTTCGTAGCGTGCGTCGTCAACTGCGTTCTTACGAACCGACGCGATGCCGTTTTCAGCGCTGGACTTTTGCTTGTAGCCTTCGCTGGCCAGAATGTTCTCGCCGTTGCCTGCTTTCAGACGGAACCGGAATTCACCTGCATTGTCCGTGTAAAGTTCAAATTTCCCAGCCACCCTGTTCACTCCTAATTCCTGATGAATATGAGGCGACTAAAGCACGGCTTGGGTCATCCGGCAATGTTTTGGCGCGACCGGCGCGCTGCAGGTCCGGACGTAAAGGTGCGGAAAGCGCTTCCATCAGCGCCCGCTGTCCTTGTTGCGGCTGTAAGCTTCCCACAGGTCGGGGCGGCGGGCCTTGGTGATGTCTTCGCTCATCCGTTGCCGCCAGCCGGCAATCTTGCCGTGATGGCCTGACATCAGCACCTCCGGGATTTCCCGGCCGTTCCATTCGGCGGGGCGGGTGTATTGCGGATGCTCCAGCAGGCCGGAGGAAAAACTTTCCTCCTCGGTCGAGGCCTGATTGCCGAGCACGCCGGGGATCAGCCGCACGGTAGCATCGATCAGCGCCTGGGCGGCCAGTTCGCCGCCGGTCATCACGAAATCGCCCAGAGAGACTTCTTGGATGCCGTAATGTTCCAGCACCCGTTCATCAACGCCTTCAAAGCGCCCGCACAAAAGGGTCATGCCATCGCATTGGGCAAAGTTCTGCATCATCTGCTGGTCCATCCGGCGCCCCCGCGGCGACAGGTAGATTAGCGGCCAGTTGCCCTTGGTACCGGCCATCGTGTGCTCAATAGCGTTGCCCAGCACATCTGCGCGCAGCACCATGCCGGCGCCGCCGCCCGCCGGGGTGTCATCGACATTTCGATGCTTGCCGGCGCCGAACTCGCGCAGATCTACGGTCTCCAGCTGCCACAACCCCTCCTGTAGCGCCTTGCCGGTCAGGCTTTCGCCCAGCACTCCGGGGAAGGCCCCGGGAAACAGGGTGATGATCTTGGCCTTCCACACGCCTGCAAGATCCGGCGTAGGCGTCATCAGCTCACGCGGTTTCAGTGTCGGGCGGATAGCCTTGCGGCCGTGGGATTTGTTTGGTGAAGTCATAGTATGCTGTTTAGAACAGCCAGAATTACACGCAATAGAAAGCTTTGTGACCAGCATGAATAAGAAACTGCCTTACAGCCCGGTCAGGCTTGATTTGTCCAGCATGGGCAATGAGGTGCAGCAACGTGCGATCACACTGTGGCCCCGGATCGCAAACGAAGCGGGGTTCCCTGCCGAGGGTGCAAGGTTCCGAAATATGCGCATTAACAGCCGGATGGAGCACCGAAGGTGCGTCCTGGAGATCACAGCCGCGGATGGCCGAATATGTGTTCTGCGGGCGGACTTTGGGGAAAATTGACCGGACCAGTCCAGGAGATTCCTGGAACGTCATAAGGATGCGTCCAAAGGTTTGAATACAATCGCGGGTGTCTCGGTTCCGGCTGTGCTGTGGTAGGATAAGCAACATTCTGCCGTTCTGATGGAATTTGCCCAGGGCGATACGGCGTTCCGGGAGTTGAAAGCGGCGGATTATGGGATTGTAAGCAGATCCAGCGCATTGCGGCGCATCGGGAAGGCGGTGGCCGCTTTGCATGAACTTTCCAGCGCTGGAGAGCGGAAGTTCTGGCCAAAGCCTTTTTTGGATAAGGTTTCAGGCCATGCGCAAGCAGTGCGCGCGGGAGAGCAGCATCCTCCCAAACCAAGCCGGTTTCTTGGTCTCTGTGCTTATTTGCACCGGGCGGGCCGGCGCGCGCGGCCTAGCTTTTGCTGGAGCTGTTGAACATGGCGACTTGCATTTCCGCAATATTCTCTTGTCGGATGAAACTGTCTCCTTCATCGATTTCTCCAACCACAATGAATTCTACTCCCAGCGTGATATAGCCAATCTCTGGCTGGCAAACTGTCCCGACCACTTGGCTGGGGCTGGCCGCTCCGCGGGTTTTGGTATAGTCGCGCAAGCGGACTGGGCAGCTTTTCAAGAGGGATACGGCGCGGATTTGACCAGCGATCCGATTTTCCAGTTCTTCTATGCGATGCGCTTGCTTCACTATTGGCAGCGTATCGCTACCTGGACACCGTCAGATGAACGCAAGATGCTGGAACAGTCACAAGCGGCAAACCGGGTGTTCACCCGGCTGCTCGAAGACGAAGAACAGGTCTCAGAATAGCCCGTCCGGCGGGTCGGCAACAATGCGGCCTTTTTCAAGATCCACAGTCGGCACCGCGGCCAGGGTAAAGGGCAGCAGCACTGTGGACTTCAGCCCCGGACCGTGAATTTCCAGCAAGTCCGCCGCGCCATGGTTCTGGACGGATTTCACCGTGCCCAGCAGGGTGCCGCCGGTGTCGTAGACCTCCAGTCCCATCAGGTCGGCATGATAGTATTCGTCATCCGGCAGGCTGGGCAGCTGGTCGCGGCGGGCAAACAGGCGCAGGCCTTGGACCGCGTCCGCCTGCTCCTTGGTTTCAATCCCGCTCAGCAGCGCCGCAAAACCGTTCTTGACCGGGCGGGTCAGGGTCAGCGTATAGCTCTGGCTGCCGTCTTCGCTGGTAAGCGGCGAATAGTCCTCGATTTCCTCGGGGATGGCGCAGAAGCTCTTGAGCCGCACCTCGCCGCGCACCCCGAAGGCGCCGGCCACTGCTCCTACGCAGATCAGGTCGCTCATGGTGTCATTCCTTTGCACAGAACCCTGCGCGCAGCCACTGGCCGCCAGATTGGTCGCAGAGTTCGCTTTGGTGGTTGCGTTCAAAAAAGATGCCTGCGGTAAAGGCCACTGCAACAAAAAACACAAGCCGGATCAACCGCCCCATCATGGGTCTCAGCGGGTTTCAAGCGGCAGGCTGGCCATCCGGTTTTCCCAGCCGGTTTCTTCCAGCTCCGGCGTGTCCGAGAACCGTTCCGGGTAGCCGATGCAGAAATACCCGATCAGCTGCCAGCCCTCGGGGGCGTTCAGATCGCGGTTCAGCTGTTCGGGGTCGAGCACCGATACCCATCCCAAGCCCAGTCCTTCGGCCCGAAGAGCAAGCCAGAACAATGTGATAGCGGTGACCACCGAATAGCGGCGCATCTCCGGCATGGTTGCGGCGCCCAGGCCGTGGCCCTGCGCGGTTTCGTCATCGCAATAGACCGCCAATTGCACCGGGGCATCGCGCATTCCGGACAGTTTCAGCCCGGCATAACGCTCGGCGCGTTCGCCGGAATATCCCTCCAGCGCTTGCGCATTGGCAGCCTCAAAATTCTTCAGCGCAGCGGCGCGGGCGGTGCTGCTGTCCACCCGCAGGATGCGCCAGGGTTCGCTGAGGCCCACAGACGGGGCAAGCGGAATGGCAGAGAGGCAGCGCATCAGCACTGCCTCTTCCACCGGATCGCTGCGGAACCGGCGCACGTCGCGCCGGAGCCGCATCAGCAGATCAAGCTGGCTGCGGAACTCTTCGGGAAAAGCGCCCCTCAGCTCCACGGAATTATTCCGCGTCTGCAGCTGCTTCGGAGGCTTCGGCAGCCTTTGCAGCTTTCTCTTCTGCACGCTCCTGGGCTTTCTTGCCCGGGGTGCCTTTCTTGGGGTTGCTGCGCTCGGTCTTGGCGCGGACGCCGGCCGCTTCCAGCATGCGGGCGATACGGTCGGTCGGCTGTGCGCCATGGTCGAGCCAGTGCTGCACGCGTTCCATGTCCATTTTCACGCGCTCTTCGCTGTCTTTCGGCAGCAGCGGGTTGTAGGTGCCCAGCTTCTCGATGAAACGGCCGTCGCGCGGCATGCGGCTGTCAGCAGCAACAATGCGGTAGAAGGGGCGTTTTTTTGAGCCGCCGCGGGCCAAACGAATTTTCATAGCCATGGGTACATCTCCTTTGATGGCGTTGTCCGGGGTTTGCCCCGGTTGTTCCTGTTGTCTGTTGTTATTTTTGGTGTTTCTTGTGGTGGCGGATGACTTCCCCGATGATGAAGTTCAGGAAAGCCTTGGCAAATTCAGGGTCCAGGTCGGCCTGTTCCGCCAAGTCTTCGAGCCGTGCGATCTGTGCCGCTTCGCGGGCTGGATCGGACGGGGGAAGGTCGTGTTCAGCCTTGAGTCGGCCCACCGCCTGGGTGTGCTTGAACCGCTCGCCCAGAGTATAGACGAGGATCGCATCCAGACGGTCGATGCTTTCGCGGTGGCCCTTCAGCAGTTGGGCTGCGCGGGCCACGGGATCTTGGGTGTCTGTTGTCATCGGGTTCTCCGCATTGCAGCAAACTCGGGGCCGGCCAGGACGGCAGCAGGCGCGCACCCGGGGTGTGCGCCTTGTGTGCCGCAGCGGCGCGGCGTCAGGATTTCCGGGTGCAGATCAGTCAATGGCCCAGCCCTCCGGTTTGAAGAGCGGATCGGCGTAGTGGGCGATTTCCATGTCGATGCCATGTGCAATCTGGCTATCCTTCAGGGCGTCCGGCGCGGGGTGGCGGTAGACCGCATCATTTCCGTCGATGGTGGCGGCGCTGTGGTCCTTGGCAGCGCCGAGCCGTTCCGCAAGCCGGATCGAGTCGAGATTCTTGGGGTCGATATAGCTGACTGCGGTTTCCCAGCCCAGGTTTGAATAAAAATGTCCGCGTGCGGCTTGTGCTGCCTCCAGCGCATAGCCTTTGCCGGCGGCACCGGGCCAGATGATCCAGGCGATCTCGCGCTCGGGCCAGCCTGCGGGCTGCCATCCGCCGGCCATGCCGTAGGTCTCATCGGTGGCCTTGTCGTGAATCATCCACATGCCGAAACCGCGCACCTGCCAGTGGCCGATCTCGGCGGCATAGAGCATCCAGGCCTCGTAGGTGTTCAGCGGCCCGCCCATGAAGCGCGCGCGGTAGGAGCTGAAGGTGGCCTTAAAATCGGGGTAATCCTGCGGTTCGGGGCCGCGCAGCACCAGACGGCGGGTTTCAATCACCGGGATATCGAACGGCATCAGCGCGCTCCTTCCGGCGGAAGGGCGCGGCATGGCCGGGATATGACCCAGTGACGGCGCATCAGTGCAGCAGGCCCCGTGCGGCCTGCGGGCCGCTCACGCGCGGCGGCGGCATGTGGCGCCAGGCGCGGATGTTGGGCGCGGGCTGCAGGCGAAAGGAGACCGGCTTTTCCGGCCGCGCACCGACACGGCGGGCCAGCGCGATGGAGGCGTCGTTTTCCTCGGGCACATAAGAGACGATCGAGTCCCAGCCGGCCTCGGCGAACAGCCAGTCGAGCACGCATTGCGCCGCTTCGCTGGCGTAGCCCTTGCCGCGGCCCGGTTCCATCAGATGCCAGGACAGTTCCGGCTCCGGCCAGCCCTTGGGGAACCAGGGGCCGACGAGGCCCACAGTCAGCCCGGAGCTGCGCTCTACCACCGCAAACAGGCCGTAGCCGTGCAGGTGCCAATGGCCGATGATGGTGGCAATCGACCACCAGAGCGAGTCAGTATCCGCCGCCGCATCGATAAAGCGCGGCGCGCCAGGATCCAGGAAGGCCGCGTTGGCATTGAATTCCGGATCTGCCGGAGAAATCAGCATCAGCCGTTTTGAAACAAGCCGCGGGTACGGCGTTTGTACGTCAGTCATTTTATACCCCTTTGTCCGGGCGGCGGACCGCCCGGCATGAAATTCACCCATCCAATGATGGAGTATCGGGGAGACTGCGTAATTTTCAGTTAAACGGGGCGCGGCAGCGGCGGCCGGCCTCGCCGTTTTCAGGCCAATTTGAGGGAAGCTCATGCGTAGGCCTCCATCCCGTCGTCGCAGGGCGAGGCAGGGGCAGGGTGGCGGTAGACCAGCTCGCGCCCGTGTTTGGGGTTGTCGAATTCCGCCTCGAACACCGCGCCCAGCCGTTCGGCCAGCGCCACCGAACGGGTGTTGCCCGGGAAGATGTTGGAACTGAGTGCCGGCAGGCCCATCACCTCATAGGCGTGGGTGCGGGCGGCCAGTGCGGCCTCTGCCATGATGCCGCGGCCTTCGCCGGCCGGGAACGCCACCCAGCCCAGTTCCGGTTCCGGCCAGCCTTCGGGCTGCCAGATGCCGGTGATGCCAAGCGCCTCGCCGGTTTCCTTGCAGGTGATGGTCCAGAAGCCGAAACCGCGCATCGCCCAGTGGCCCACTGACATGGTGAACCAGCGCCAGGCTTCGTTGCGGTCCAGCGGGCCGCCAAACCCCCAGGAGCGTGCTTCATCGGCGAAGAACGCTGCCACCGGACCGAAATCCGCCGCCTCCGGTCCGCGCAGGACCAGGCGTTCGGTTTCTAGCTGAGGGATGACGGGGAGCTGCATAGATTACTTCTTCTTGCCGAAGCCGCTGAGGCCTGCAGGCAGGCCCATGCCGCCGCCAAGACCGGGCAGGCCGCCGGGCATGCCGCCCTTGCCGCCCATTGCCTTGGCCGCGGCTTCCAGCGCCTTGGGGTCCATTTGCGAGGGATCCATGCCGCCCATGTCCGGCATGCCGCCCTTGCCGAACATGCCCTTCATGGCCTGTTTCAGCATCTTGCCTTTGCCCATCTTGCCCATCTTCTTCATCACATCGGCCATCTGCCGGTGCATCTTCAGAAGCTTGTTGAGGTCGGAGACCTCCATGCCGGAGCCGGCCGCAATGCGTTTCTTGCGCGACGCCTGCAGCAGCGCGGGGTTGGCGCGCTCTTTCTTGGTCATCGACTGGATCATGGCGATCTGGCGTTTCAGCACCTTGTCGTCCATGCCGGCGTCCTGCACCTGCTTGGCCATTTTGCCCATGCCGGGCATCATCTGCATCATGCCCTCCATGCCGCCCATCTGGAGCATTTGCTCAAGCTGCATCTTCAGGTCGTTCATGTTGAACTGACCCTTCATCATGCGCTTCATCATGCGTTCGGCCTGCTCGGCCTCGATGGTTTCCTGGGCCTTTTCGACCAGCGCCACGATGTCGCCCATGCCGAGGATGCGGCCGGCGATGCGGTCGGCCTCGAAGGTTTCCAGCGCGTCCATTTTCTCGCCCAGGCCGACAAAGCGGATCG
Source organism: Leisingera aquimarina DSM 24565 (assembly GCF_000473165.1). Classification (GTDB taxonomy): domain Bacteria; phylum Pseudomonadota; class Alphaproteobacteria; order Rhodobacterales; family Rhodobacteraceae; genus Leisingera; species Leisingera aquimarina. Next base: position 1,048,345 of record NZ_KI421504.1, read on the forward strand.
GCTTGCCGGTGACGGCGCGCATCGACAGCGCGGCACCGCCGCGGCCGTCGCCGTCCATCCGGGTGAGCACCACGCCGGAGATGCCGATCTTGGCGTCGAATTCCTCCGCGACCTCGACGGCGACCTGGCCGGTCAGGCCATCAACGACCAGCAGGGTCTCGCGCGGGGAGACCACGTTGCGGACGTCTTCGACCTCCTGCATCAGGGTTTCGTCGATGTGCAGGCGGCCGGCGGTATCCAGCATGTAGACGTCATAGCCGCCCAGCGTCGCCTGCTGCTTGGCGCGCTTGGCGATGTCGACGGGTTTCTGGCCGGGCACGATCGGCAGGGTATCGACGCCGATCTGGGTGCCGAGGACGGCCAGCTGGTCCATCGCCGCCGGGCGGTAGACGTCGAGCGAGGCCATCAGAACCTTCTTGCCCTCTTTCTCCTTCAGCCGTTTTGCCAGCTTGCCGGTGGTGGTGGTCTTGCCGGAGCCCTGCAGGCCGACCATCAGCATCGGCGCAGGCGGGTTGTCGACCTTCAGCTTACCGGGGTCTTCCTCGCCGCGCAGCACGTCGACTAGCGCGTCATGGACGATCTTGACCACCTGCTGGCCCGGAGTCACCGATTTGGTGACGGACTGGCCGGTGGCCTGCTCCTGCACTTTCTTGACGAAGTCGCGGGCAACTGGCAGCGAGACGTCGGCCTCCAGCAGCGCCACCCGGACTTCGCGCAGGGCGGATTTGACGTCCTCTTCGTTGAGGGCGCCCTGTTTGGTGAGCCGATCAAAGACGCCGGAAAGGCGTTCGGATAGATTTTCAAACATGCCTTGCGGCCTCCTGTGCCGGTTTCCAGTTGTGGTGCCCCCGTATGTAGGGGACATGCGATCCATGCGCAAATGCCGCCAAGGTCCTTAGTGTCTGTCGCGAGGGCAAACCAAACGGGTTTGCCCCCACGGGCGTAACACGCTGGTGGAGGGCGATCCCTGGCACGGGCAGGGACCGGAAGACTCAGTGCTTCCGGATGTTTGGGAAGGCGTTACGCCGATTGACCGTCAGAGTCAACAGTTGCAGGGGCAGCAGGCAGCCATGTGTTGATCGCATCGGCCAGCCGCTGCGGGCCGATGCCGTTGGTGTAGGCTGTAACCAACGGATGGCGGCCGGCACTCATGCCGCCATCCAGCACCAGCACCGGGCGGCTGAGCGTGCGGGTGCGGCCCTCGCTGCGGCTGGTGGTGCTTTCCACTTCTGCGTGGGAGAGGTCGGCGAGGCGGTGCTCCATCTGGCTGTAGCCGAACACCGACTGGCGGCGGATTACGACGCTGCCGCCGGGGCGGTCGAGGATCACCTGCACCCGGCGCACGAACAGGCAGAAGGCCAGCATCCCCATGCCGCCGCCCGCCAAGGTGAAGATCAGGCCGGGCCAGACCAGGTCGCCGCCCTGGCTGAGCATGCCGACGCCGGCGCCGGCAAAGACCAGAATGAAAAAGGCAAGCATGATGCCGATCAGCCAGGGTGTATCGGACAGGATCAGCTGTTCAGGCGTGTTGAGGGTGATTTTCATGAGGCCAGCTTACCTAGCGGAATGCAGCCATTCAGGGGAAATTGGCGAGGATTGCATCAAATCCGTGCACAGGCCGCCGCCGCTACGCCCTCTGCGTGCTTGACTCGGGGCGGGGCGCTTGGCCAACATCGGAAGCGGTCCCTTGCTGTTCACTCACCGGCGCGGGCCGCTCAGAGGAGCACCGAGGCAGATCTTCAGCACAGGCAGGCTGCACGCCCTTGGCGTCCGCGGTCCTAGGCGGGCATTCGCATCAGCTATGGGAGGATCTGAGAACATGCGCGTTTTCACTATTCTGGGACCGTCGCAGTCCGGCAAATCAACGCTGGCCACGGCGCTGGCCAATCTGGACAGCGCTGCGGGCAAGCGGCAAGAGGTTGCAGGCGTCGCCGCTTTGCAGCCTTTTTCATTTATGGGTGAGGACTGGGCCGCGATCGACATTGCAGGCGGGGCCGACAATCTGGCACAGGCGGGGCCGGCGCTGGCGGCCAGCGATGCTGCCGTCCTCTGCGTTCCGGCAGATGCCGGGGCTGCGGTGCTGAGCGCGCCGTATTTGCGCAAGCTGGAGGAGGCGGGGATCCCCGCCTTTATTTTTGTCAACCGTATGGACCAGGCGGCGGATCGCGTGGCGGAAATCGTTGCCGAACTTCAGGCCTATTGCAGCCACAACATCATCTTGCGGCAGGTGCCGATCCGCGAGGATGGCCAGGTTGTGGGTGCTGTGGATCTGATCTCGGAGCGCGCCTGGCAGTATCAGGAGGGCAAGACTTCGGCGCTGATCGAGCTGCCGGTGGCCATGTACGCGCGCGAGCAGGAGGCCCGCACCGAGCTTCTGGAAGCGCTGGCAGATTTTGACGACACGCTGCTGGAGGAATTGATCGAGGATCAGAAGGTGATGGCTGAAGAGGCCTATGAGGTGGCCACCAAGGTGCTGCAGCACAATGACCTGATCCCGGCGCTGATGGGCTCTGCCGAGCATAAGAATGGGATCATGCGGCTGATGAAGTCGCTGCGCCACGAAGCGCCGGATGTTGGTGTGGCACTGGAGCGGCTGTCGCAGGACGGCGGTGTGGTGGCGGTGGGTTGCATGGCGGATCTGGTCAAGCACCTGGGCAAGACCGTGATGGTGCGGGCGTTGGACGGCAGTGTCGGCAACGGTGTATCTGTCGGCGGCGCAGCGCTTGGGTCGCTGACGGGCGTCGGGTCCGCGGCAAATTCCAGCCTGACACCGGGCGATATGGGGCAGGCGGTGAAATCCGATCACCTCAACCTGGGTTTTGCTTATGGCCGCGATGGAGCAGCTCCGCTGCCGGATTGGGCGCAGCCGCGGCCCTCGACCTTCCGCCGGTTGATCACCCCGGTAAATGAACGGGACGATGCCCGCCTGTCCGGCGCGCTGGAGCGTCTGGCGGAAATCGACCCGGCGCTGGTGGTGGGGCAGGATGAGGCCAGCGGCCATGTGCTGCTGAATCTGCAGGGGCCGCTGCATATGCGCCGCATCAAGCAGGCCTTGAAAGAGGAATTCGGGGTCGAGGTGGAGGAAGGGCCGGTGCCGCCGGCGCTGCGCGAGACCATCAAGAAAGCGGTGCAGGTCCATCACCGCCATCGCAAGCAGTCCGGCGGCGCCGGGCAGTTCGCCGATGTGGTGATCGAGGTGAAGCCCCTGCCACGGGGCAGCGGATTTGTGTTCGAGGAGACGGTGAAGGGCGGTGCTGTGCCCAAAAACTATATCCCCTCGGTCGAGGCCGGTGCGCGCGAGGCGCTGGCGCAGGGGCTGAACGGCCATCCGGTGGTGGATGTCTGCGTGACGCTGAAGGACGGCAAGCACCATTCAGTGGACAGTTCCGACTATGCCTTCCGCACTGCGGGCAAGAACGCAGTCAGGGAGGCTATGTCTGAGGCCGGCGCGGTGCTGCTGCAGCCAATCATGCGGGTGAATATCCATGTGCCCTCGGTGTTCACCGGCGGACTGGTGCCGGTGGTGAGCGGCATGAAAGGTCAGATCCTGGGGTTCGAGGCTGAGGTTGGCGTGGCCGGCTGGGATGTGTTCGAGACGCTGCTGCCAATGTCGGCGCAGGATGATCTGTGCAGTACCTTGGCCAGCGCTACCCGCGGCACCGGTTGGTTCAGCACCGATTTCGACCACTATGAAGAGGCGCGGCGGGCGGATTTCGCCGAGGCATAGCAGCGAACTGGCGCAAAACGGGGCACAGGCGGCGGAACAGCTCTTGCGCCCCGGTGCCGTTTTGCGTGATCTGCGCAGCAACCCGGAATGGCTTGCGGAGAAAAATCATGGATGCGTCATCGGCTTATCAGGACAGTCTGCCCATTTCCTCGGATGCGCTGCTGAGGCAGCTGGACGACTGGGACATTGCCTATCAGCTGCATACCCATGTGCCGCTGCGCACGGTGGAGGATGCCAAGGGCGTCGAGGAGCAGTTCATGGTGCCGGGTGAGAACGCGCTGCGGCTGAAGAACCTGTATCTGCGCGACAAGAAGAAGCGGAACTATCTGGTGACGCTGCAGCAGGACCGCGAGATCGACCTGAAAAGCTTGGGCACGGAGATCGGGGCCGGCAACCTGTCGTTCGGCTCGGCTGACCGGCTGCTGGATAATCTCGGCATCCGCCCCGGCGCGGTCAGCCCGCTGGCAATGATCACCGGCGCGGAAAAGGGCGTGACCTTTTATTTGGACGCGCAGGCGCAAGACGCAGACGTGATCTATATGCATCCGCTGGTCAATGACCGCACGGTGGCGATGGCGGGGGCGGATGTGATGGCGTTTTTTGAGAAAACCGGCGTCGAGGTGCGCTGGGTCTAACCGGGCCGTTCGTCTTCCAGCGCCAGGTCCAGCGCGGCGGCGGCATGGGCGGCTGAGGGGTTCACGAACAGGAAGCCACCGGCCTTGAAGCTGACATCATCCAGATGATCGGGAAAGGCCAGCGGCAGCTCGGTGCAGGCCAGCAGAATGGCGTCGCCGGGCTTGACGTGTTTGGCGCTGAAGCGCAGTAGGCGCGCCTGCGCGGTGGCGGAAGCGCCGCCATAGAAATCCTCGTCAATCATGGCCTGCATTTCGGCTATCTCGGCCTGCGGCAGGGGATCGTTGGCGCTGACTCCGTGTGCGGCGAGCACATTGGCGTAATTGCGGTCCTGCATGGTGACGGTGGTACCCAGCACCAGCGCCCGGGTGGCACCTGTTTGCGCTGTGGCTTCTGCTGTTGCGTCGAAGATGCTGAGGATCGGCATCATCACTCCGTCGCGGATCGCATGCAGCCGGGCGTGCGGCGTGTTGGAGGCGATCAGGGCGAAATCGCAGCCCGCGCGTTCCAGCGTCAGCATCGCCTCGCGGAAGACAGCATCAAAAGCGGCCCAGCTGGCTTCATCGCCGGGGCGGCCGCGCAAGGATCTGGTCTGCGCCTGCACTACGGATTCAATGGTGATCGGCGGCACCGGCAGCGGAGAACCTGCGCCGCGGGCTGCAAAGAACGCTCCGGCGCCTTCGCAGATGGCGCGGTAGTAATCGAGAGTGGAGGCCCAGCCGACGCCGCCGAGGATGCCGATCTTCTTCATGGAAATGCTTGTGCCTTGCGAATGTGCTGCGGCCAACTTGCACAGATCCGGGCAGGCTGCCAAACGTTAAAATGCCGCCAGCCGGGGTGCGGTTGACGGCAGATGCGCTGGGCGGAGCAGGGGGTCAGGCCGCCAGCGCGTCGATCTGATTCTTTGCCTTGGCCAGGGCGCTGTCAGCGTCGACCATCAGGGCGTCAGCGGCCACGATTTCAACCTCGGTGATACCGATGAATCCCAGCACGTGGCGCAGGTAGGTGGTGGCAAAATCGATGTCAGAACCCGCCTGGGTGCCGCCGGAAGCCACCGCGATGATGGCGCGCTTGCCTTCCAAGAGGCCGACGGGGCCGGTTTCCTCATAGCGGAAGGTGACACCCACGCGGGCCACTAGATCGATCCAGGCCTTGAGCGTGGAAGGGACCGAAAAGTTGTAGATTGGCGTGCCGATCACGATGGTATCGGCCTGCTTGAGTTCCTCCACCAGCGAGTCGGAAAGAGCGAGCAGCTGCTTCTGTTCGTCGCTGCGCTGGTCTGCCGGGGTGAAGTTGGCCCCGACCCAGGCGCCGTCCAGCAGCGGCAGCGGTGCAGCCAGATCGCGGCGGATCACATGGGAGGCGCCAAGGCGGCTGGTGATCTGCGCGGAGAGATCGCGGGAAACGGAGCCGTCGGTGCGGGCGGAGGAGTCGATATGGAGGATGGTACGGGTCATTACGGTATTCCTGTGCTTGTTGCTGACAGGAATTTGGGTTATTGCATTTTCGAACGCAATGCCGCTTTGGCCACATTGATTGTGCGTTTTTGCAAATATGCTATTCCGCCGGCAAGGAGGCTGCCATGGATAATTGGGACGAAGTCCGCACCGCCTATCAAGTGGCCCGCATGGGCACGGTCAGTGGTGCTGCCGAGGTGCTGGGCGTGCATCATGCCACGGTGATCCGGCATATTGATGCGATCGAGGCGCGGCTGGGTGTCAAGCTGTTTCAGCGCCATGCCCGCGGCTATACGCCGACGGAATCCGGGCAGGACCTGTTGCAGGTGGCACAGGCGACCGACGACCAGTTCAACCAGCTTGTCGGACGGCTGAAGGGGCAGGGCGATGATGTCTCGGGCGAGCTGGTGGTGACCTCGCTGGCGTCTTTCACGCCGATGATGGTGCCGGCGCTGAAACTGTTCCAGGACATGCATCCAGGGCTGATCATCCGCTATCTGACGGGCGACCGGCTGTTCCGGCTGGAATACGGCGAAGCGCATGTGGCGGTGCGGGCAGGCAATGCGCCGGATCAGCCCGATAATGTGGTGCAGCCCTTCATGACGCAGCAGATCGGGCTTTATGCCTCCAAGGCCTATGCCGAAAAATACGGGCTGCTGCAGGGGGTCGAGGATCTGGCGAACCACCGGTTTGTCGGCCAGGACGACGAGAACAGCCGGGCGCCGTTTTCACGCTGGCTGCGGGCCAATGCGCCGGCTGAGGCAATCGCTTTCCGCTGTACCGATGGTTTTACCTTGAAGGACGCGGTGCGCAGCGGTGCGGGAATTGGTTTCATGCCGGCCTGGGAGGCGCGGCGGCAGCCGGATCTGGTGGAGATGATGTCACCCCGGGAAGACTGGCAGGGCGCGCTGTGGCTGGTGACCCATGTGGATCTGCACCGCACCACCAAAGTGCAGGCGTTCCTGACGTTCCTCAAGGAACAGGTAAAGGACTGGCAGTTGTGAGCGAGGCACTGCGCGGGCATCTGGCGATGCTGCTGTTTTCGGCGCTGGTGGCGGGGTCGTTCTCGCTGGGGGTAATGGTGGCCAACGAGATTGCGCCGGCCGCACTGAATGCGGCGCGGTTCGGCATCGCCGCTGTGGTCATTGGTGTAGCGGCGCTGGCCACCACCGGGCTGCAGCGGGTGCATTTCCGCGCGCCTTGGCGGTTTGCGGTGCTGGGCGGGCTGTTTGGCGGTTACTTCGTGCTGATGTTCTACGGGCTGCAGACGGCGGCGCCGGTCAGTGCGGCGGCGGTGTTCACGCTGGTGCCGGTGATGAGCGCCGTGTTCGGCTGGCTGCTGCTGCGGCAGATCACCACCGGCTGGATGGCCCTTGCGCTGGCGATTGGCGCGGCAGGCGCGGTCTGGGTGATCGTGCGCGGCGACCTGGGTGCCCTGGCGGCGTTTGAGATCGGTCCGGGAGAGATCATTTATTTCTGGGGATGCGTCTTGCATGCCATCTATACGCCGATGGTGCGCAAGCTGAACCGGGGCGAACCGGCGGTGGTCTTTACTTTCGGCATGCTGCTGGCAGGCGGCGCGCTGCTGGCGGTGTTCGGCTGGCAGGACATTCTGGCCACCGATTGGGCCGCGCTGCCCGGCATCGTCTGGATCGGCCTGTTCTACCTAGCGGTCTGTGCCAGCTCTGCCACCTTTGTGCTGCTGCAGTATGCGGCGATGCGGCTGCCTTCGGCCAAGGTGATGGCCTATACCTACCTCACCCCCAGCTGGGTGATCCTGTGGGAGATCGCGCTGGGCCGCGGCGCACCGCCGGGTCTAGTGCTGATCGGGGTGGCGATGTCGGTGGTGGCGCTGGTTATGCTGCTGGAAGGGGCCCGGGAGCGGGTTCCGGCCTGATTGCAGCGGGCGTGCCCTCCGGCGGCCCTTGCCCGACGCTTGCGGCAGGTCAACGCAATTCCCTTGTTTTCCGCTACACTGGTCCTGAGGGACTCTTCGGACAGAGGAGGAAACAATGTTCAAGCATATCATGGTGCCCGTTGACCTGCACATGCCCGCAACGGTCAAAAAAGCTCTGGATGTGGCGGCGGATTTTGCCAAAAATCACGGCTCGCGCGTGACGCTGGTGCATGTGACGGATCAGCAGGTCAAGCGCGGGCATACGGTAGGGCCGTCTGGTGAAGAGCTGGCGGATCTGGCAAGCAGGATGGCGACGCAGACCGGGGGCAGGGTTGAAGGGCTGCCGGTCTATTCCGTGGATGTCGGGTCAGAGATCGACTCCCTCCTGCCCCGGACCGCAAAAGAGCTGGAAGTAGACCTGGTTGTGATGGGCACCCATATGCCCGGGATCCTGGACTATGTGTTTTCGTCACATGCCAGCCATCTGGTGCTGCATTCCGAAGCGTCGGTGTTTGTGGTGCGCTAGCCGTCCGGCTGCGCGTCCTCGGACAGGTGCTCGGCCTCCAGGAAGCGTTCAAAGGCATCCAGGTTGACCGGTTCGAACTGACCGAAGCCTTGCATCCAGACCGAGGCCGCGCGCAGGGCATCCGGTTGCAGCTTGCACCATTTGACCCGGCCGTGCTTTTCCTGCGCGATTAACCCTGCGCGGGTCAGGATCGCCAGGTGTTTTGAAATCGCCGCCAGTGACATCTCGAACGGTTCCGCCACGTCGGTCACCGCCATGTCGTCCTCCAACAGCATGGTGAGAATTGCCCGGCGGGTCGGGTCGGCCAAGGCCGCAAAGACAGTGTCGAGAGGGTCGCTCATGCCTGATACTCCTATCCACCGTCCGGCAGTTTGACAATCTGTCCTGAACCGTCATGGTGGCGCCTTTCAAGCGCACGGGGAAGATGGCATGGCACTGAAATACTGGCTGGTGATTTTCGTTCTCGGCATCGGCTGGGGCATGTCGTTCATGTTCAACGCCATCCTGCTGCGCGAACTGGGACCGCTGTCGGTGTCGATGGGCCGGGTCGGGTTTGGTGCGCTGGGCTGCTGGATCTATGTGCTGGCGGCGCGCAAACGGGTGCCGACGGATCCCGGGCGCTGGCTGGCATTGTTCGGCTTTGGTGTGCTTAGCTATGCCGGTCCATTTGCATTCTATGCGCTGGGCCAACAGCATATCGCCAGCGGTGTAGCAGGCATCGTAAATGCCACTACCCCGGCGCTGGCGGTGGTTGTCTCGCATTTCTGGTCCGGCGGCGAGCGCGCAACCGGGCTGAAGTCGTTAGGGGTGGTCTGCGGGTTCCTTGGTATCGTGCTGCTGTCACTGCCCCTGCTGGAAAGCGGCCAGTCGTCAGAGATCTGGGCGGTTCTGATCACCCTTTGCGCGCCCTTGTGCTATGCGTTCTCGGTCAATTTCGCGCGCAGTTTCCGGAACATGGAGCCGGTGGTGCTGGTGGCGATTGCGTTGACCGGCGCCACCGCTGCGATTGCACCGCTGGCCATCTGGAGCGAAGGCCTGCCGCATGTGACGCGGATGGAGACCTGGGCCTCCTTGTTCATCATCGGTTTTGTGCTGACCTCAGCCGCGTTCATTGTCTTTTACTGGGTGCTGCCCAAGGTGGGGCCAACCAACATCACCCTGCCGACGCTGATCGCGCCGGTTTCGGCGCTGTTCCTGGGGACCTTCGTCTTGAAGGAGCAGCTGCTGGCAGAGCATCTGTGGGGTATGGCAGCGATCCTGCTGGGATTGTTGCTGATCGACGGACGGATTGTGCGCTGGCGAATGGCAAAACCGCCCATTCGCTAAAATCAACCTTTTGGTTGAATATGGATTCCTGCGCAGTTTGGCGCTAACGGCGGCTGCGACAGAGCAGCGCGATGCGCGGTTCGTTGTAAAATATTCATTAAAAACAAAGTCTTGAACGCACTTTAAATCTTCAATCCTTGTAATTGACTCCTAAGTCCCGTGGCCTTAGCACCCTGCATAGAAATTCGCGTGAGGATGGCGCCCGTGACCGACGACGACCAAAAGCAGCGCATGGCGCAGCTGGAGGAGAAGCTCGCGGCGGCGCGTAAGGCACAACAGCCCAAGCCGCGTGCGGATGAGCACTATTCCATGGCCAATCAGGCCTGGCGGATGGTGATTGAATTGGTGGCCGGTCTAGGGATCGGCTTTGGCATCGGATACGGGCTGGACCTTCTGTTTGGAACCCTGCCCATCTTCATGGTGCTGTTTATAATGCTGGGCCTTGCGGCCGGAGTGAAGACGATGCTTCGCACCGCGCAAGAGATCCAGGAACAGAAACTGGCCGATGAGGCCAAGAAAAACGCGCAAGACCGGGACTGATCCGACGGGATCAAATGCCGGCGACAGGAGAAGCGGACCGATGGGCAAAATTTTCTTTTACGCAGCGCTGGCGCTGGTACTGGTATCCGGCCTGATTTTCGCCCCGGCGGAGTCAAAGCTGGCAATCCACCCGATGGATCAGTTCAACGTGGCAGCACTGTTTGGCGATCACATCTCCTGGTACACTCCGACCAACGTGACCCTGTGGATGGCGCTGGCTGTTGCCGCGGTGTTTGCGCTGCTGGTCATGGGCTCCTCGCGCCGCGCCATCGTGCCTGGCCGCGCCCAATCGGTTGCGGAGCTCGCTTATGGCTTCATTTACAAGATGGTTGAGGACGTGGCCGGCAAGGATGGCGTCAAGTTCTTCCCCTACATCATGACCTTGTTCATGTTCATCGTGATGGCCAACTTCCTGGGCCTGATCCCCGGCTCGTTCACCACCACCTCGCACATCGCGGTAACCGCGGTTCTGGCGGCGCTGGTGTTCTTCACCGTGACCATCGTCGGTTTCGTCAAGAACGGCGCTGGCTTCCTGGGCCTGTTCTGGGTGTCAAGCGCACCGCTGGCACTGCGCCCGATCCTGGCCGTCATTGAGCTGATTTCCTACTTCGTGCGCCCCGTCAGCCACAGCATCCGTCTGGCAGGCAACGTGATGGCCGGCCACGCGGTTCTGAAGGTGTTCGCAGGCTTTGCCGCAGCGCTGGGCATGTTCAGCTTCCTGCCGATCTTTGCCATCACCGCGGTCTACGCACTCGAAGTTCTGGTGGCCTTCATCCAAGCCTATGTCTTTACCATCCTGACCTGCGTGTACCTGAAGGATGCACTGCACCCGAGCCACTAAGGCCAGGATCCGGAAAGTTTACCGGGTGAGCCTGGCGGTTCACCCAGACCCTAAATCACCACATTCCATCGTAAGGAGAATACTCATGGAAGGCGATATCGCACAACTCGGTCAGTTCGTGGGCGCAGGCCTGGCAGCAATCGGTTCCGGCGCAGCCGCAATCGGTGTGGGCCACGTTGCCGGCAACTTCCTGGCAGGCGCACTGCGCAACCCGTCGGCAGCAGCTGGTCAGACCGCGACCCTGTTCATCGGCATCGCATTTGCAGAAGCACTGGGCATCTTCTCGTTCCTGGTCGCTCTGCTGCTGATGTTCGCCGTCTAAGACCTTAGGAACCTATTTCCTTACGGCCGGGCAGTGCGGCTTTAAACCTGCACTGCCCGGTGTACGGCAAGTTCCCAAGGAGGACGACATGGCATCAAATACGCAAGACGCAGCACACGGCGCCGCAGACGCAGCGCACGGGTCTGCTCCGGGCATGCCGCAGCTGGACTTCTCGACCTTCGGGAACCAGATCTTCTGGCTCGCAGTCGCCCTGGTCGTGATCTACCTCATCCTGTCGCGCGTCGCGCTGCCCCGCATTGCGGCAGTTCTGGCCGAGCGTCAGGGTACCATCACCAACGACCTCGCCGCGGCTGAAGACCTGAAGGCCAAGGCTGTCGAGGCCGAAAACGCATATAACAAAGCTCTGGCGGATGCCCGTGCGGAAGCGCAGCGCATTGCTGCCGAGACCCGCGCGGAAATTCAGGCTGGGCTGGACGAGGCCATTGCCAAAGCAGACGAACAGATCTCTGCCAAGGCCGCCGAATCTGAAAAGGCTATCGCCGAAATCAAGGCCGGTGCGCTGGAAAGCGTAAAGGCCGTTGCAACCGATACCGCAGAGGCGCTGGTGACCGCGCTTGGCGGTTCGGCAGACGCAGACGCAATTGCCGCGGCAGTTGCCGAGCGGACGAAAGGATAAGGATATGCGCAATATTCTCGCCCTTGCCTTGACCTTTGGCGCAGCTTCGCCTGCCCTTGCTGCCGGCGGCGGCATGGACCTGTCCAACACCAACCTGGTTGTTGGCCTCGGCTTTGTGCTGTTCATCGGCATCCTGCTGTTTGCCAAGGTGCCGTCGCTGCTGGCTGGGCAGTTGGACAACCGTGCAGATGGCATCCAGAAGGAACTGGACGAAGCCCGTGCCCTGCGTGAAGAGGCCCAGACCATCCTGGCGTCTTATGAGCGCAAGCAGCAGGAAGTTCAGGCCCAGGCAGATCAGATCGTCGCTGCCGCCCGTGACGAAGCTGCCCGTGCAGCGGAACAGGCAAAAGCGGATCTACAAACCTCCATCACCCGCCGTCTGGCGGCTGCCCAGGAGCAGATCGCTTCGGCGGAAGCTTCGGCTGTGAAGGAAGTGCGCGATCAGGCGATAACCATCGCTGTTGCCGCTGCGGATCAGGTGATCTCCAAGCAGATGACCGCCGCCGAGGCCAACAAGCTGATCGATGCTGCCATTGCGGATGTGGACGCCAAGCTGCACTAGCTCAGGTTGACACTAACGAGTTAAAAGAACCCGGTCCAAGTGGCCGGGTTTTTTGTGCCTTAGGGGTATTGAACCTACCGGGCACGGTACTCCGTTCAGGCCTTTGTGTCTCTGTTATCCATCGCGTCCAGATTCATTTAGATTGCTGGTGAAAAGCGCGATCTTGTTGCCTTGCGGGTCGCGAAGATAGCCAACAAAGAAATGCGGCCCATAGGCGGCTCGAAAGCCGGGCTGGCCTTCGTTCGAACCGCCTGCGCTAAGGGCGCTAGCGTGCAGGTTGCGAACCTGCTCTTGATTTTGCGCTTCAAAAGCAACCATAGACCCGTTGCCACCAGAGGCCGGACGCCCGTCGAAGGTTGGTTTGACGTAAAAGTCTGGAAGCACCGGAGACTGGTCCGGGTCAACGGGCAGTGCGTAACTCAGGCCTTCAGGCCCCTCCTTTAGCTCATAACCAAGGGCAGGTAGAAATGAGGAATAAAACCGCTCTGCACGGGCGATGTCATCTGCGCCTACTGTGACGTATGCAATCATGCTTTACCCGTCTCATGCTCCAGCCGCTGCCTTGCCACTTCGGCGTTGCGCTCTGCGCGCTGGTGGTCGGTGAGGGCCTGTTTCACGTAGTCCAGATGCGCCTCGACCGCCGACCGGGCAGCCTGCGGGTCGCGGGCCTGCAGGGCGGCGTTGATGGCGCGGTGCTGTTCCAGAAGCGCCTCATAGGTGGTGTGCTGCTGGAACATGATCCGGCGGTTGTAGAAGACGCCCTCGCGCAGCAGATCGAACATCGAGCGCATCATGTGCAGCATGATCACGTTGTGGCTGGCGTCCATGATGGCGGAGTGGAACTGGGCGTCGAGCTGGGCCGCCTCCTCGGACACGGCGGGATTGCCGGCCGCCTCCATCTTGTCGAAGATCGCTTGGATCACCTGCAGGTCATAGTTCGACCCGAACCGGGCGGCGCGCTCCGCGGCCAGCCCCTCCATGTCCCGGCGGAAAGACAGGTAGTCGAACACCGCCTCGTCATGGGTGGCGAACAGCTGGATCAGGGCAGGGGAGAAGGCGGAGCCCAGGACATCCGCCACAAACACGCCGGAGCCGGCCTTGGACGCCAGCAGGCCGCGGTCCTGCAGTTCGCCGATGGCATCGCGCAAAGAGGGGCGGGAGACGCCCAGCCGCTCCGCCAGCTCCCGTTCGGCAGGCAGCCTTTCACCGGGCGAAAGGATGCCGCGTAGAATCAGCTGTTCGATCTGTTTTACGACGGAGGCGGAGAGTTTCTCGGGCTGGACTTTCTGGAAGGGCATCTTGTCGCTCTGGCGGATTGGTCAATTTATATGACCACGCGGGGCGGGTGGCCGCAAGAGCGGACCGCATCACGAAGGTTGCAACAATAGGTCAGCATTGTTGACTTTAATTTGGAGACTCCTACCGTGACCCTAGATGTTCAACGAGGAGTGAAGCATGCAACTGGATCAGATCTTTGCCACCCGCAATAGCCGGATGAAGGCGTCGGAAATCCGTGAGCTTCTGAAGCTGCTGGATCAGCCGGATATCATCTCCTTTGCCGGCGGCATCCCGGATCCGGCGCTGTTCCCGGCCGATGAATTTGCCGAAGCCTTCAAGAATGCGCTGACGCCTGAGCGGCAGGCTCAGGCACTGCAGTATTCGGTGAGCGAGGGCTACCTGCCGCTGCGCCAGTGGATCGTGGCGGAGATGGCGAAGATTGGCATCGCCTGTGAGCCAGAGAACGTGCTGATCACTTCCGGCTCGCAGCAGGCGCTGGACTATCTGGGGAAGCTGTTCCTGTCACCGGGCGACACTGCCCTGGTCGGGTGGCCGACCTATCTGGGCGCGCTGGCGGCCTTCAACGCTTATGAGCCGCGCTATGACCGGCTATCGCTGAAGACAAACCGCTTGCCCGAAAGCTATGCCGAAGCCGCGGCTGAGGCGGGCAGCGCGGTGAAATTTGCCTATCTCTCACCGGATTTTGCCAACCCGACCGGCGAGACCCTGGACCGCGCCGGGCGGCTGCGGCTGCTGGAACTGGCGGACACGCTGGACTGCGCCATTATCGAGGACGCGGCCTATCAGTCGCTGCGCTACGACGGGCACCCCGTGCCGCCGGTACTGGCGCTGGAACAGGAAGAGAAGGGCTCGATCGAGGACTGCCGGACGGTTTATTGCGGATCGTTTAGCAAAACTTTGTCGCCTGGGCTGCGGATCGGCTGGGCGGTGGCTGCCAAGCCGGTGATCGCACAGATGGTGCTGCTGAAACAGGCGGCAGATCTGCACACCTCGACCATCAACCAGATGGCCGTGCATGGCGTTGCGGAGACCTGTTTCGACGAACATGTAGAGCAGCTGCATGCGGTCTATCAGCGCCGCCGTGATGTCATGCTGGCGGCCCTGGCGGAGCACATGCCGGACGGCATGGACTGGACCCGGCCCGAGGGCGGTATGTTTGTCTGGATCACCCTGCCGGCGGACAAGGACGGAGCGCAGCTGCTGGCCCGCTCGCTGGAAACGGAGCGGGTGGCCTTTGTCCCCGGCCAGGCGTTTTTTGCAGATGGCAGCGGTCAGAACACGATCCGGTTGAGCTTCTCCAATTCCAACCACACGGCCATTGAGGAAGGGATTGCCAGGCTGGGACGGCTTTTGCGGTCCGCCTGACGCCAGATCACACCCTGCTTGGCAAAAGACCGCCGGATCCTGCGGGTTATCCACAAGATATGGTGTGAATTGGGCTGAATTTACCCCGATTTGGGGGTGCGGAGCGTTGACTCACGAGATAGGAACCGCTGAACTTTCTCGATACGGAATCACGAAGGGGCAGCTTTGCGGTTTTCCAAGCTCAGGCTGAACGGCTTCAAAAGCTTTGTTGATCCTACCGAACTGGTCATTGCCGATGGGCTGACAGGGGTTGTGGGTCCAAACGGTTGCGGCAAATCCAATCTTCTCGAGGCTTTGCGCTGGGTGATGGGCGAGACCCGCGCCAAGGCGATGCGCGGCGGCGGCATGGAGGATGTGATCTTTGCCGGCACGTCCTCGCGGCCGGCGCGCAACTTTGCCGAGGTGAGCCTCAACATCGACAACTCCGAACGGCTGGCGCCCTCGGGCTTCAATGAGGCCGACGGTCTGGAGATCGTGCGCCGCATCACCCGCGATGTGGGGAGCGCCTACAAGTCCAACGGCAAGGACGTGCGGGCGCGCGATGTGCAGATGCTGTTTGCCGATGCTTCCACCGGCGCGCATTCGCCGGCGCTGGTGCGGCAGGGCCAGATCGCCGAGCTGATCAACGCCAAGCCCAAGGCGCGGCGGCGGATTCTGGAAGAAGCGGCAGGGATCTCGGGCCTGTACCAGCGGCGCCACGAGGCGGAGCTGAAGCTGAAGAACACCGAGGCCAACCTGCTGCGTGTCGATGACGTGATCGAGCAGCTGGCCGCGCAACTGGCGCAGCTGGCAAAGCAGGCGCGGCAGGCGCAGCGCTACCGCGAGATCGGGGAGAAGCTGCGGCTGTCAGAGGGCATGCTGCTGTACCGCCGATGGCGCGAGGCGGATGGGGCGCGGCTGGCCTCAGAGGATGAGCTGCGGGTGCGGGTCGAGCAGGCCGCCAAGGCCGAGGCGCTGGTGCGTGCCGCGGCCACTCAGCGCGGCACGTTTGAGGAAAAGCTGCCTCCTCTGCGCGAGGAGGAGGCCATCGCAGCCGCCATCCTGCAGCGGCTGGTGGTGCAGCGCGACTCGCTGGGCGACCAGGAGGCGCAGGCGCGCCAGACCATTGAGCGGCTCAGCAGCCGTGTTGTGCAGCTGAGCAACGACATCGAGCGCGAGGCGGGGTTGAACAAGGACGCCGGCGAAACCATCGAGCGGCTGGAATGGGAGCAGCGCGAGCTGTCCAAGGCCGGTGACGGGCATGACGGCAAGATGGCCGAAGCCGCGGAGCTGGCGCGCGATGCGGGATCGGTCTTGCAGGCGCGCGAGGATCATCTGGCGCAGGTGACCGAGGATGTGGCCCGTCTGGCCGCCCGGCATCAGTCGGCGCGCCGCGCGGTCGAGGATGGCCAGCGTGCGCTTGGCCGTTCCGAGGGCGAAGCGGAGAAAGCCCGCAGTGCTCAGGCCGAAGCGCAGGACGCTTTGGAACTGGCTGCGGAGAAATTCGAAGCTGCGGTAACGGCTGAGGAAGAGGCCCGCGAAGCCTCTGAAATGGCGGAGGAGGCGCTGGAAGCAGCGGACGAGGCGCGCACCGAAACCCAGAGCCGCGAGGCAGAGGCGCGTTCGCAGCGCTCCGAGGCTGAGGGCGAGCTGGGTGCGTTGCGCGCCGAGGTGACCGCACTGGCCAAGCTGGTGGAGCGCGACACTGCCGAAGGCGGTCAGGTACTGGATGAGCTGACTGTCTCGCCTGGCTATGAGAAGGCCCTGGGCGCGGCGCTGGCCGACGACTTGCGCGCGCCCTTGGCAAAGGCTGACGGGCCGACCGGCTGGGTGGCTCTGTCCGGCTATGACCGTGACGCGCCCTTGCCCGACGGCGTGCAGCCACTGGCGTTGTTTGTTTCTGGCCCCGATGCCCTGTCGCGCCGGGTGGCGCAGATTGGGCTGGTGGATGGTGACGCAGCAGCAGGCCTGCAGGCGCAGCTGCAACCGGGCCAGAGGCTGGTGACGGTTGAGGGCGACCTGTGGCGTTGGGACGGCTACCGTGCCTGGGCCGAGGATGCACCGAGCGCTGCGGCCCTGCGGTTGGAGCAGTTGAACAAGCTGGAAGCGCTGAAACAGCAGATGGAGCGCGTCAGTGCCAAGGCCGACGGCGCCCGTGCCGCGCATGAGATGCTGTTGCGCAAACTGGAAGAGGTGACGCTGGCCGACCAGAATGCCCGGCAGGCGCGGCGGGTAGCGGATCAGCGGGTGGCCGATGCGGCCCGCGCGTTGAGCCGGGCCGAAGCAGACCGCAATCTGTCTGAGGCCAAGCTGGAAACGCTGGGCATCGCGGTGTCGCGTCATGAGGAAGATGCACTGAGCGCGGGTCTACAGCTGAAAGAAGCGGAGAAAGCGCTGGGGGATCTGGGTGATCTGGATCAGGCCCGTACAGCAGTCGAGGACATCAAGCAGTCGGTTGAAGCAGCACGGATCACCATGCTGACGCACCGCTCCGGCCACGACGAGCTGCGCCGCGAGGGTGAGGCCCGCACCAAGCGCGCGCAGGAGGTGACCAAGGAGTTGTCCGGCTGGCGCCACCGCCTGGAAAGCGCCGAGGCGCGGATCGAGGAGCTGGCAGAGCGCCGCGAGGCCTCGCAAGAGGAGTTGGAAGAAGCCAACGCGGTTCCGGCGGAAATCGCTGAGAAGCGGGAGGAGCTGAACGAGGCAATCTCCGAAGCCGAAGCGCGCAAATCCGCTGCCACCGAGGCGCTGATTGCAGCCGAAGCCGAACTGCGCGAGGCGGTTCACAAGGAGCGCGAATGCGAGCGGCTGGCCTCTGAGGCGCGCGAGGCGCGGGCGCGCTCGGAGGCGCGCAGCGATGCGGCCAAGGAGGCGGTGACTCAGGCCGCAGGCCGCATCATCGAAGCGCAGCAGATCACCCCGCAGGCCTTGTTGGAGAAGCTGGGCGTGTCACCGGATGAAATGCCTGTTTCGGACGATCTGGAACACGACGTGGACCGCTACAAACGTCAGCGCGATGCCTTGGGTGCGGTGAACCTGCGCGCCGAGGAGGACGCCCGCGGCGTGCAGAACGAGCATGACACGCTGGTGGCGGAAAAGCTGGACCTGGAAGGCGCGGTGAAGACCCTGCGCGACGGCATTGCCAGCCTAAACCGCGAGGGCCGCGAGCGGCTGCTGACCGCGTTTGAGCAGGTGAACAATAGCTTTGCCATGCTGTTTACCCATCTGTTCGGCGGCGGCGAGGCCAATCTGGTGATGGTCGAAAGCGACGATCCGCTGGATGCGGGGCTGGAGATCATGTGCCAGCCGCCGGGCAAGAAGCTGTCGACGCTGTCGCTGCTCTCTGGCGGCGAGCAGACGCTGACGGCGATGGCGTTGATCTTTGCAGTGTTCCTGTCGAACCCGGCGCCGATCTGTGTGCTGGACGAGGTCGACGCGCCGCTGGATGACGCCAACGTCACCCGCTTCTGCGATCTGCTGGATGAGATGTGCCGCCAGACTGACACCCGCTTCCTCATCATCACCCACCACGCGGTGACGATGGCGCGAATGGACCGGCTGTTTGGCGTCACCATGCAGGAAAAAGGCGTCAGTCAGCTGGTTTCAGTTGACCTCAAGAAGGCAGAGGCGATGGTGGCCTGAGGCAGCAGGCTGCGGGGATTGGCGGCGCCTGCCGGTCAGAATTAATTTTGGTGGAGTGATAAATGGATATGCTCAAAGCAATTGCCGCATCCGCGGTGCTGATGATGCCGGTAGCCGCGGCTGCCCAGAACGTGGTGGCCAAAACCGGCGACAGCGTGGCCAATTTCTTCAAGGATGAGGGTGCAAAGGTCGAAGTGACCACCGACAGCGTTGGAGATCCGAACCTGAAGGTCGAATACTACGGCAACGATTTCTCGGTCTACTATTACGGTTGTGACGGCAACAAAGACTGCGAAGCCATCCAGTTCTTCTCGGGCTATCAGACAGATGGCGGCGTGCGCCTGTCCAAGATCAACGAGTGGAACAATGAAAACCGCTTTGCCCGCGGCTATGTCTCGGAAGAGGGCTCGGCCCGGATCGAAATGGATGTGTTCCTGGGCAACAAAGGCATGAGCCCGGATGATTTTGCCCAGGCCGTGGGGATCTGGAACCGCGCCATGCAGGATTTTGAAGCTTTCATCGACTGGTAAATCCAACTGTCACCGGATCGTGACACCAGCTTAACAAGTGAACAGCTAAGGTAGGGGCATGAGATGGATCATGCCCCTGTTTTTATGCCAGTTGGCAAGCAGCGCACTCGCTGAGGGTTGGCCGCTGCGGCCCGGCGACACGGCCTTGGCGCAGGATGAACTGGAGGCGCTGCCGGGCCGGTCCTTTCGCTTCTATGATGGCGGAGAGTCGCTGTATGGCAGCGATGGCGCCTATGCTTACACCTACTCGGTAGAGAACGGCGGGGGCACCGCTTGGGGCACTTACCGGATTGCTGCAGACGGCAGCATCTGCGTGGAGTTCGCCAACGGATTCGGCCGCTGTGATCTGTATGTGCGTAATGGAAGCCGGGTCATCCTGATCACCGAAAGGGGCGAGCGGTTCCCGGTCCGTTAGAGCTTCTGCAGCAGCGCCGGCGTCGGCCAGGCATCGGCGGGCAGGCCAAGACGGGCTTGCTCCTTTTGCACTGCAATCCGGGTGCGGGCTCCAAGAATGCCGTCGATATCCCCAACGTTATGGCCGCGGGCCTGTAGTATCTGCTGCAGCTGTTTCATCTGAGTGCCATTCAGCCCGTTTTCGGGTTGGCCTGCGCTATAGACCTCTGCGCCTTCCAACCGGTTGGCAAAGTAAGCCGCAGTAAGGACATAGGTAAAGCTCTGGTTCCACTCAAAGTAGACGTCAAAGTTGGGATAAGCCAGGAAAGCCGGCCCCTTGTGGCCCTGCGGCAGCAGAAGCGAAGCGCGCAAAGAGGGATCGGGTAGTTTGCCGTCCCTTGCAGAGACGCCGAGACCGCGCCACTGGGCTACGGATTTCTTGCGTCCGGTGCCCGTCAGTGTCAGATCCAGATCCTGAGGGATGATGACCTCTTGCAACCAGGGCTGGCCCGGCTTCCAACCCAAATGGGACAGCATTCGCGCGCCCGACATCAGCGCGTCGGCGGCCGAAGTTTTCAGGCTGACCTGGCCGTCGCCGTCAGCATCGACACCATGTTCCAGAATATCTCCGGGCAGCATCTGCACCATGCCGATCTCTCCGGCCCAGGCGCCTGTTGTGCGTTTGGGATCGAAATTGCCCTGGCTGAACAGCTCCAGTGCCGAGAAGACCTGCGGCCGGAAAAGCTCCGGGCGGCGGCAGTCATGCGCCAGGGTGACCAGCGCATCGCGGGTGTTGAAATCGCCCTGATAGCCGCCATAGTCGGTTTCGAACGCCCAGAAGGCAAGCAACACACCGCGGTCGATGCCATAGGTGTTCTCAATCCGCTGGAAGATGGCATCATGTTTTTTCGCCATCTGGCGGCCGCGCTTGATCCGGCTTTGCGAGATCAGGTGGCGGGTAAACTCGATGAAAGGCTTCTGAAATACGCCCTGGGCACGGTCCGCCTTGAGCACGCCCGCATCCTTGCGGGTGCCCGAGAAGAAGGCGTTGACAGTGACGGTGTCATACCCGGCCTGCACTGCCTCGTCTTTCATCAGCTTAACGAAATTCTGAAAGCCGCCGCCGCACTGGGCAGTTGCCACCGCAGGCAACAGGCTTGCTGCAAGGACGAAGGGCAATAGGCGCATGGTTCTGGCGCTCCTTAGTCTGACCGCTCCCGCAGGGTCTTATGTGCTAGAAAACCGAGGCAATGGCAACCGTCAGAACCAGAGCAAGTGCCCAGGTCTGCCAGAGCAGGGTCACGGAGCGGGTGATGGTTTCGGCATTGGCGCTTTTGGCACCAATTGCATGAACCCAGGGAAAGTCGCGCATCTGGCCTTCATAGGATCGCGGGCCGGCCAGCGCGGTGTTCAGCGCCCGCGCCATGGCGGCTTCGGGCCAGCCGGCATTGGGCGATCTGTGCTTGCGAGCGTCTGCAGAAATTGCACCCCAGTGGTGCAGCCGGCCGCTGGACAGGGCGATCAGCAACCCGGTCAGCCGCGCCGGGATCAGGTTCAACAGGTCGTCCAGGCGGGCGGCGGCCCAGCCGAAATCCTCGTACCGGTCGGTACGGTAGCCGATCATGCTGTCGGCGGTGTTGATCATCTTATAAACAATCAGGCCCGGCAGCCCGGCAATCAGGAACCAGAAAGCAGGGGCGATGACCCCGTCGGACAGGTTTTCAGATCCGCTTTCGATGGCGGAGCGGGCTACTTGCGGCGCCGTCATGGCCGCGGTGTCGCGGCTGACGATCATCGCCACCGCCTCGCGGCCTTCCTGCAGGCTGCTGCGCAGGCCCTTGGCGACGGCTGCAACATGTTCGGTCAGCGAACGCTGGGCGATCAGCATGGCCGCCACCAGGATTTCCACCAGCGTGCCGGGCAGCGACAGCAGTTTGCCTGCGATGAAGCCGCAAAGTACTAGTGCCAACGCGGCCAGCACGCCTTTGCCGCGGCGGTTTTGGCCGGTGTTGAGCGTGTGGTCGAAGAAGCCGACTGCCTTGCCCATCAGCACCGCCGGGTGGGTGAAACGGGACCACAGCCATTTGGGCTCGCCGAAAACGGCATCCAGAACGAGGGCAACCGCCAGCATTGCCGCGGTCGTCATAGCGCCGCCTCCAGCCGGTCCCAGCCGTCAGCGGGCGGCAGGCCGAGGCGCAAATAGGTTTTGGAGTAGGGGAAGATCCGGCTCCAGATGCGGGAACGGGCAAGCTTGTTCTGCCAGGCCGCGGCATCGTTCACATTGTAGAGACGGAATAGGTCGGTGCCGCCCACCAAGCTGGCGCCCTTGGCAAACACCATTTCATCCAGCTGCGCCGCATCCGCCTTCAGCCGGGTGCGGGTGGCTTCGGCCCAGCCGTGGTCCTGCAGAGCCAGAGCGCCCGTGCGCAGGGCCGGGCCAGAGACGGCCCATGGGCCTTGCCACGAGGACAGGGTGGCGATCAGTTTGGGATCGCCGATTGCAAAACCCAGCCGCAGGCCGGCGAGGCCCCAGAATTTGCCAAAGCTTTTCAGGACAATAACGCCAGGCCGGGCGGCCATGCGAACCAAGCTCTCGGTTGGGCAGACATCGCAAAAGCTTTCGTCGATAATAGTGAGCGGTGCAGTGAGTTGTTCTTCACACCAGAGGCGGCCATCGGGGTTGTTCGGATGCACCGCGACACGGGCCTCAGCCGGGCCATCTACACGAATCTTCCAGCCGCGGGCTTCAAAGGCGGCGGCGTGCTCGTTGTAGGTCGGTTTGCTGATCTGCACCCAGCGCGGCGCGGCCAGTGCTGGCAGGGCTGCGATCAGGGCTGAAGCACCAGGGGCGGCGAGAACCGCAGCCTCATCCGGGATGTTCCAGAAAGACCGCGCGGCGCGTTCGAGATCGGCCAGCGCATCGGCGTCCGGCAGTGCGCTCCAGTCTCCGGCGGTGAGTTCCGGCAGCGGATAGGGGTGCGGGTTGATACCGGTGGAGAGGTCCATCCAATCGCTGCGGATACCGCCGAACTCTGCCATGGCAGCGCTAAGGTTGCCGCCGTGGTCCCTGGATGGGGCTGCATTATCAAGCGGGAGTTCAAGCATCGCGGTAGCCACCGGTTGAATGTTGCTCCGAACGGTTCGGATGCCAAATCAGACACAGCAGTTCATAAAGCAACTGGGGCGAGGCGTGAACTCCCTAATTTTAGGAGCCTCGGAAGGAATTGTTCTGCCAGGGGCCGGCTGGCGTCAGATCAGCCGCGCCGGTGCGGTTCCAGCCAGTCGATATCCGGGTTGACCGGAATGATCCGGTGCGGGTTGATGGTGTCGTGGCTGTAGTAATAGTGGCGCACGATATGCTGCATTCCTACGGTTTCAGCCACGCCCGGCCATTGATACAGCTCGCGTGTGTAGGCCCAAAGGTTCGAGTAGTCCGCCAGCCGCTTGCGGTTGCATTTGAAATGCACGTGATAGACTGGATCGAACCGAAGCAGCGTGGTGAACAGCCGCCAATCGGCCTCGGTTACGCGATCTCCCAGCAGGTAGCGGTGCTGGGACAGCAGATCTTCCAGCCAGTCCAGGCTTTCAAACAGCGGCTCGACTGCGGTGTCATAGGCCTCTTGCGAGGTGGCAAAGCCGCATTTGTAGACGCCGTTGTTGATGGTGCTGTAGATGCGGGCGTTTACTGCCTCGATCGGCTCGCGCAGTTCCTCCGGCCAGTGGTCATCGCAGTTGCCGGTGATATCGTCGAAGGCCGAGTTGAACATGCGGATGATTTCGGCGCTTTCATTGGAGACGATGGTGTTCTGCACCTTGTCCCACAGCACCGGTACTGTTACCCGGCCGGTATAGCTTGCATCGGCGCGAGTGTAGACCTGATGCATATGGGAGCTGCCGAACAGGGTGTCGCCGGTAGCGCCGTGATCGTCCGTATCAAAAGTCCAGCCTTCGCCCAGCATATCGGGATGCACAACGGAAACGGATATGTGCTCCTCCAGTCCCTTCAGCTTGCGGAAGATCAGCGTGCGGTGGGCCCAAGGGCAGGCGAGCGAGACATAAAGGTGATAGCGACCGCTTTCTGCAGGGAAACCGCCCTCGCCCGAAGGACCGGCGCTGCCATCAGCGGTGATCCAGTTGCGGAACTGTGATTCGCTGCGTTTGAACGCGCCGCCAGTGGATTTGGTATCATACCACTTGTCGTGCCATTCTCCGTCGATCAAAAGGCCCATCGGGTCTGCTCCTGCTGCTGTGCGCAGGAAACATAGGCTTGCTCAGGCCGGGTGCCTATACAGCGCAGCGCGCAAGGCCTCTGCGCCACTGCACAAGAGCAACAAAATTGCGCGCCCGTCAAATTTCCAAAAATGTTCACTTGATTTTATATATTTGTGACGCACCGTTGAAAGAAGGACCCGAGGAAACCCAAGCATTTGGAAGGCCGGAACGATGAATACCTATGTGCCCAAAGCCGTACAGGAAGCGCTGGACACCGCCCGCCTTCAGGGGATGCGCAAGAAAAGCCGTTTGCGGGTAATGGCGGACAATGAGCTGGTCCCGGTTCTGCGGATGTGGAAGACGGGTTTTTCGGTTGAGGCAGAGACTGCGCCGATGCTGCGCGGGCTGGTCGATCTTTACGAGGGAGCGCGGCACCTGTCGCAATGCCTGATCGTTGCCAGCGAAGAAGAAGGCGGCGAGATGCGCTATGAGTTCAAGCGCTCCACCCCCGCTGCGGACAGGGCACCGCTGGATTTCTACAAATCCCCGGACGCACCGGCCGGGCTGATCCCCTTCGACCAGTCGCAGGGCAAGATTTGAGCCGCTGACTCAGGGACGGATTTCAACCTCCGTCCCGATTTCTGCCAGGCGCCACAGCGTTTCCATCTGTTCATTGGTGACAGCGATGCAGCCGGCGGTCCAGTCGCCGGGCAGGGTGATCAGATTGCCCACCGAATTCGGCTGTCCATGAATGAAGATGTCGCCGCCGGGGCTGACCCCGGCCGCGTTGGCCTGCACCCTGTCTTCGGGCTGCGGATAATTGATTCCCAGCGACAGATGATAGGCACTGTTGGGGTTGCGCCGGTCGATCAGAAAGGTGCCTTCGGGCGTTTTGCCGTCACCTTCCTGAAACTTGTCGCCTGCGGGTTCGAACCCTAGCGCGATGGGAAACTCCAGTATCGTTTCGCCGCCGTGGCTGGCGGTCAGGCGGCGGGCGGATTTCTCGATCAGGATGCGGTCGATCCGCTCCACCGCCGCAGCCTGCGGCGGCGGCGCGGGCCGCGGGGCAAAGGCCTGCCAGGCGGCCCAGGCGGCGCCGGTCAGAACAACCAGCGCCAGAAGGCGCAGCAGGCGCTTCATGCCTACTGAAGATCCGAGAAGGCTGCGGACAGGCGGCGGCAGGCTTCTTCGACACGGGAGCGCTGGGTGGCCAGGTTGAACCGTTCCATGAATTCGCCGCCGGCACCAAAGCCATCACCGGGCGAGGTGGCGATTTTGGCGCCTTCGCGCAGCCGTTTGATGAATTCCTCGCGGCTCATGCCGGTGTCGGAGAAATCCACCCAGGCCAGATAGGTCGATTGCAACGGCAGAGATTTTAGCCCCGGCAACGCGTTCACGGTCTCATCAAACAATTTCCTGTTGCCCTCCAGGTGGGCGACCTGGGCGTCGACCCATTCCGCACCCTCGGGCGAGTAGGCGGCAGTGATCATCGCAACACCAAGCGCACTGGGATCATAATCCAGCGTGTCCTGCCGGTGACGCATTGCGGCGCGCAGCTCCGGGTCCGGAATGATCATGTTGCCGGTCCTTTGACCGGCAATGTTGAAGGTCTTGGATGGCGCGGTCAGAGTGACAGTGCAGGCGCGTGCGTCGGGGGCCGCCACGTCCATCGGAACAAAGGTGCTGCCGGGATAGACCAGATCGTGGTGGATTTCGTCGGAGACCAGGATCAGGCCGTTGCGTTTGGCGAAGTCCGCCACTTCGCGCAGCTCTTCCGGTGTCCAGACCCGGCCCGAAGGGTTTTGCGGCGAGCACCAAAGCAGCAGCTTCTCGGTTCCATTCAGGCGCGATTGCGCATCGTCGAGGTCCAGATTGTAAGTGTCGCCGTCGCGCGCCAGCGGGCACTCGGTGACCTTGCGCCCGGCCTTGTTCACCTTGTGCGCAAACTCATGATAAACGGGCGAGAAGATGACGACGCCGTCGCCCGGCTGGCTCCAGACATCAATGCTAAGCGCAATTGCGTTGCCCAAGCCCTGCGACGTCAGCACCCAATCGGTTTCGATGTCCCAGTTGTGCCGGGTCTTCATCCACCATTGAACTGCCTGCAGATATTCCGGGTGCTGCCAGGAATAACCGAACACGCCGTGCTCTGCGGCCTGTTTGACTGCCTCGATGACACAAGGCGCGGTCTCATAGTCGGAGTCCGCCGTCCACATCGCCAGACCGTCCTCGGGGGAGACGCCGAACAGCTTCTCCATCTTGTCCCACTTCGAGCTGTGAGTGCCGCGGCGGTCGGTGAGTTTGTCAAAATTCATGTGGTGGATTCCCGTGTCGTTGCCCTTAACTTTAACTGCGAAGCTAATCGCTGCAGCGGCGCGCGCAAGGGGGCGTTGCGATGGGGCCTGCAATCGCATACATGAAGCGCATGAAACGACCGATCCTGATCCATCCCGACCCCCGCCTGAAAAAGGTCTGCGTGCCTGTGCCGGACCTGAGCGATGACTTGCGCGTGCTGGCGGATGACATGCTGGAAACCATGTATGCCGCGCCGGGCATCGGCCTGGCGGCACCGCAGATCGGCATCCTGCAGCGGCTTATCGTGCTGGACTGCGTCAAGGAAGAAGACGGTGATGCGCGTCCGCTGGTGATGTTCAATCCGCAAATCCTGTCTTCCTCCGACGACACCAACGTTTATGAGGAAGGCTGTCTGTCGATCCCGGACCAGTATGCCGAAGTTACCCGTCCCAGGGCCGTGGAAGTCGAATGGATGGACCGCGACGGCAATGCGCAGCGCGAAACGTTTGACGGGCTTTGGGCCACTTGCGTGCAGCATGAGATCGACCACTTGAACGGCAAGCTGTTCATCGATCACCTGAAGCCGCTGAAGCGCCAGATGATCACCCGCAAGATGCAGAAGCTGAAGCGCGAACGCGCCCGCGCCTGAGGGATATTCCACATATGACCGTCCGAACCTGTCTGCCCTGGCCTGACAAACGCCTGCGCTCAAGGGCTGAAGATGTCACCGGGATCACCGACGAGATCCGTGAAATCTGGAACGATATGGTCGATACCATGGATGCGATGCCGGGCGTTGGTCTTGCCGCTAATCAGATCGGTGTGATGCTGCGGCTGGCAGTGGTGGACGGCTCCACCGAACGCGGCCGCGCAGTGAAGCTGGCCAACCCGGAAATCCTGCATTCCTCGATCGAGCTGCGTGAACACGATGAGGCCAGCCCGAACCTGCCGGGCGTTTCGGCCAAGATTAAACGCCCGCGTGCTGTGACCGTCCGGTTCATCAACGAGCAAGGAATGGTCGACCGGAAGGATTTCATCGGGATTGAGGCGACCTCGGTGCAGCATCAGATCGATCATCTGAACGGCAGGATGTATTTCGACCGCCTGAGCAAGGTGAAGCGCGACATGCTGATCCGTAAGGCGAAGAAGCTGAACGGCTGAGGCCGGATTTCATTTGCCGGGCCGCTTGGAGCCCGGTTCGCGCCCGGCGGCAGGCTGTTAGGCGTCCGGGGAAGGGGAAGGTGGGCAGATTGCCTATCCTACGGAGGCTTTGATGCGCATCATCTTTATGGGAACGCCTGATTTCTCGGTGCCGGTGCTGGACGCGCTGGTCGATGCAGGACACGAAATTGCGGCCGTTTATTGCCAGCCTCCCCGGCCTGCAGGCCGCGGCAAGAAGGACCGACCCGCACCCGTCCACGCCCGCGCCGCGGCCTTGGGACTGGAAGTGCGTCATCCAGTCTCCCTCAAAGGGGCAGAAGAACAGGATGCCTTTGCGGCTGTGAATGCGGATGTGGCGGTGGTTGTGGCCTATGGTCTGATCCTGCCGCAGGCCATTCTGGATGCGCCTGCGCATGGCTGCCTGAACATCCACGCCAGTCTTTTGCCGCGCTGGCGCGGGGCAGCGCCGATCCACCGCGCGATCATGGCGGGTGATGCGGAAACCGGCATCTGCATTATGCAGATGGAGGCAGGGTTGGACACGGGCCCGGTTTTGCTGCGGGAGGCTACTGAAATCGGAGCAGAAGAAACCACTGCCCGGCTGCACGACCGCCTGTCAGAGAGGGGCGCTGCGCTGATCGTCGAGGCCTTGAACCGCCTGCCGGAGCTGACACCCGAGGTGCAGCCCGAAGATGGCGTCACATATGCAGAAAAGATCGACAAGAGCGAGGCGCAGATCGACTGGACCCGCCCGGCGGCAGAGGTGGACCGCAAGATCCGCGGGTTGTCCCCCTTCCCCGGCGCTTGGTGCGAAATCGGCGGGGAGCGGGTCAAGCTGCTGGCCTCAAGACTGGCAGAGGGTCAGGGGGCACCGGGCGCGGTGCTGGATGGCGCCCTGACCATTGCCTGCGGCACCGGTGCGGTACAGTTGTTGCGCTTGCAACGGGCCGGCAAAAGCGCGCAGGATCCTGAGGTATTTTTGCGCGGTTTCCCGGTTTCCACGGGCAGCCGCCTGTAACCGGAGACGCTTGATGATCCTGACCCTGATGGGCACCGTGGTGATTGCCGGGATTGTCGGCTACGCTTCTGAACGAAGCGGCTTTACCAGCAATGGCTATGTGCCATCGATCATCATTTGCACCGGAGGTGCATTCCTGTTCTATTTCGTGCGGCTGATGTTCGGCATTGGCTTCAGCGCGCCGGGCTGGAATGCGATTGCTTCTTCCATCGGGGCCTTGGTGATCGTGCCGACCCATTGGCGCAGATAGGGAGATCGCTATGCCCGTTCTTGCTTTGATTATCATCGGCGCTGCGGCAGGTTTCCTGGCGACCCGGCTGATGCGGCTTGAAACTGATATCATCACCACTGTTGTGATTGGCATGGCCGGTGCATTGATCGGCGGGATGGTGCTGCGCGCCCTGCTGGCGGTCATGGGTTTCATGGCCGGTTTTGCCGGCGCGGTATTGGGCGCTTTGGTGCTGATTTGGCTCTGGCAGCGGTACCTGCACAAGTAATCCTGGCTGAGGTACGCAGGCCACAGCCGAGGGGGGAGCGCGCGATTTCTGCTGCACCGGGCCGCTGAATGAATACAATATCTCAACCGCTGCGCAATGCGGTGGGAAAACGAGGCAGAGGGCATTTGCAGATGACACAGGACAGCGGCCAGCCCGGTGCGCCGAACGTGGTGGTTGTGACCACCATGAAGGATGAAGGCGCCTATATTCTTGACTGGATCAGCCACTACAAATCCATTGGTGTCAGCGACTTTGTCATCTTCACCAATGAGTGCTCCGATCCCACGGATCATATCCTGCGCTGCCTGCACCGTATGGGTGTAATCGAACACCGGTTCAGCCGGGTGGTGCGCCGCGGCCCGCACAAAAGCGCACTGATGTGGGCGGAGTACGAGCCCAAAGTGAACAATGCAGACTGGGTTCTGGTGGTCGACGTCGACGAATACCTGCAAATCAATTCCGGTGACGGCACGTTGCCGGGGCTGCTGGCGGAGCGGGCGGATGCAGATGCGGTTTCCTTTGTTTGGCGCATTTTCGGCAATGCAGGGGTTGGAACTGTGGACCATCCCCCTGTGCCTCAGGCCTTTGTGCTGGCTGAACCCGCGGTGGGGCTCCCGGATGAGCATCGGTTCTTCAAGACCGCATTCCGCAAAAATGGGAAATTCACCCGTATGGGGGTTCACCGCCCTTTTCTGGCGGAATCGGCGGGCGAGGTGAACTGGCAGCTTGCCGATGGCACGCGCCTGCCAGAGGATGAGCTGGAAGGTGCGCTTTACGTGCGCGGCGGCTACGGCTATTCCGCAGCGCAGCTCAATCACTATGCGCTGCGGTCTCGTGACGGGTTCCTGAACAAGAAAGCCCGCGGCCGGGCGAACCACTTCACCTCCTCCATTGAGCCAAGCTACTGGCACAAGTTTGACAAGAATGAAGAAGAAGACCGGCGGCTGGCGGACAATTTCTCAGCCGCGCTGCAGATCAAGGAAGACCTTCTGCAAGACGCCAGTCTGAGGGAGTACCATGAAATGGCGCTGGTCTGGCACCGGCGCAAGGGCCGTAAGGCCAGGATCAGCAAAGACGGTCAGGAATTTCTGAAATCCTTGGGTGACACCCGCAAAACCGCCTGATTGCGGTTGATTTTTTGCCGGTGCCATTAGTATCAGCGCGTCTTGGTTTCTGGTGCTGGCAGATTACGCAGCCTTGCTCCGTAACAGCAGCGCATCTGATTGCGCTGGTGACAGTTTCTGGATCCGGGTTGTGAAGACAGGGTTCACAATCAGGTATTTCCGGTTGATTGGAGGAGGCGCCAATTGTTCTGGCCGCAAACCGGCCTTAACTGCGCGGCGGGCGGCTTTTGTAGACAGGCAGGTGCCAGGCGAATAGGATCGACCCTGCCCGCAAGGTCCAGCACACGCCGGCGCAGGCCAGCAGGGCAAACTGCACCTCCAGTCCAAGCCAGATTGCCAGGACGGCGGTGATCGCACCTGCCATGGCGCAGGAGATGTAAAGCTCACCCTGTTTCAGCACCAGGGGCACCTCGTTGCAGACAACGTCGCGCATCAAGCCGCCCATGGTTCCGGTGGCCATGCCCATCAGCACAGTGATCACCGGCGGGCTTTCCAGAGCCAGTGCGGCGCCTGTGCCTGCAGGAACAGCTACGGCCAGTGCAAAACTGTCGAGCCATACGACCCAGCGCAACCGGCTCTCCAGCAGATGTGCGGAAAAGAATACCGTCACCGCGGCGAAGGCCGCAAGCAGAATGTAATTCGGGTTACCGATCCAGAACACCGGATTGCGGTCCAAGAGCAGGTCGCGCAGCGTGCCACCGCCAAGCGCGGTCAGGCAGGCAACAAAGGCAAAGCCGACAATATCCAGCTGCGCCCGGCTGGCCACCAGCGCGCCGGTCAGCGCAAAGACCAGCACTGAGGCATAGTCCAGCAAAGCCAGAAAGGTCATACGGCGGGTCTGCGCATCAGGCGCTTTTCTTCTTCTTGAAGGGAGCCATGCCGGCGCGGGCCAGCTCATCCGCACGTTCGTTCTCGGGATGGCCTGCGTGGCCCTTGACCCATTCCCAGGTCACCTTGTGGCGGGCTTGCGCCGCGTCCAGACGCTGCCACAGCTCGACGTTTTTGACCGGCTTCTTGCTGGAGGTTTTCCAGCCGTTTCTTTTCCAGCCGAAGATCCAGCCGGTGACGCCGTTCTTAACATAGGCCGAGTCGGTGACCACGGTGAGCGTCGACGGGCGCGCCAGGCTTTCCAGCGCGTTGATCGCGGCCAGCAGTTCCATCCGGTTGTTGGTGGTCTCGGCTTCGCCGCCCTTCAGTTCTTTCTCCTTGACGACGGTGTCTCCATCCATCGCACGCAGCAACGCACCCCATCCTCCGGGGCCGGGGTTGCCGGAGCAGGCGCCATCGGTATAGGCAAACAGCTCAGCCATGGGCGGTTAGAATCACATAGGTTTCAACCCCGCCGGCCAGTCCCTGGCCGTTTCCGCGGCGGGACCGGGTTAGGGTGAAGCCCGCATCTTGAAGCAGATTTTTCAATTCATCCTCGCCGTAGTAGGCATAGAAACGTCCCAATTTGTCACGTCCTTCGCGGTCTCCGAGCTTCATGCCAATATGGAAGATGCCGCCGGGGTTCAAGGCGCGATGGATGCGCGTCAGAAGACCGGGGAGGTCGGCCCGCGGGGCATGCAGCAGGCTGAAATTTGCCCAGATGCCATCATACTCCCTTTTGCTCTCCAATGCTTCGAAAGTTGCGACCTTCACCTCAATTCCGAAATCCGATTTTGCCAGTGCGGCCATCTCTGGGGAGGCATCCATGGCCGAGACCTCAAAGCCTTGCGCCTTGAATCGTGCCGCCCAGTGACCCGGACCGCAGCCCAGATCCAGGACCCGGGCGCCTGCTGACAGAAGCGAGGTGAAGGC
The DNA here is from genome assembly GCF_000473165.1 of Leisingera aquimarina DSM 24565. GTDB lineage: Bacteria > Pseudomonadota > Alphaproteobacteria > Rhodobacterales > Rhodobacteraceae > Leisingera > Leisingera aquimarina. The sequence continues at coordinate 1,080,128 of NZ_KI421504.1, forward strand.
CTCGAAGTCAGGATCGTGAAAACTGTCATCGGACCGGGCGAAACCATCTGCATATGCCTGCGCCGCCTCGGCGTAGACTTCCAGTGTTTGCGGGTCGCTCATTTCTTGCCCCTTTTCCGCAATGGCCGGCTCAGGCACGTTCAAAAGCGAGCCGGGCGGCAAGGCCTGCAAACACGGCAGCAAAGCCGCGGCTCATCCATTTCAGCACCCGCTCGCTGTTCAGAAGGTAACTGCGGGCCTGGGCGGCAAACAGTCCGTAGAGCACGAAGATGGCAAAGGTCATCGCCATGAACACCAGCCCGAGGACGGACATTTCCAGCGTGGCGCTGGCGGGATTGCCGCTTAGGAACGGCGGCAGCAGCGCCAGGAAGAACACCGACAGCTTGGGGTTCAGAATGTTGATCAGCGCTCCGCGCCAGGCGATACTCCGGCCGGGTTGGCTGGTACGCTGTGAATTGACAGCCAGGGCACCGCCACTGCGCAGCGCCTGCCAGGCCAGATACAGCAGATAGGCAACGCCTGCGGCCTTGACGATCTGGAACAGCAGCGCTGAACTGTGCAGGATTGCCGCAAGCCCGAGGGTTGCCGCAGCCAGGTGCGGCAGGATGCCGATGGTGCAGCCCAAGGCGGCCCAAATGGCGGCGCGGCGGCCTTGGCCCAAACCAAGAGCCAGCGTGTAGATGGCACCGGTGCCAGGCGCGAGGACGACAACAAAGGCGGTGATCAGAAATTGCAGGGTAATCATCAATGCGGCTCCAAAAAAATCCGAATGCTATTGGGTACCATGATTAGCGCACCGCAGGTGTGCTTTCTGTGACTTTCTTCGCAATCCAGCCGCGTTTCGTCAGGCAGTTTCGCGCAGTACCTTGGGCACCTTGAATTCCACGGTTTCGACAGCGGTTTCCACCACCTCGACGGTCACGTCATACCGGGTGCGGAAGGCGTCGATTACCTCGTTGACCAGCAGCTCGGGGGCTGAGGCGCCGGCAGTGATGGCAACCGAGCGGATGCCCTCCAGCGCGCGCCAGTCTATGTTTTCAGCACGCTGCACAAGTTGGGCGTAATCGCAACCGTTTTTGGCGCCGACTTCGACCAGACGGCGGGAATTCGAGGAGTTCGGCGCGCCCACCACCAAAAGGGCGTCTGCTTTGGGTGCCACCGACTTCACTGCTTCCTGGCGGTTGGTGGTGGCGTAGCAGATATCTTCTTTGTGCGGGCCGGTGATGTTCGGGAACCGCTGGTGCAGCGCCGCTACGATGCCCTTGGTGTCATCAACTGACAGGGTGGTCTGGGTGACATAGGCGAGTTGATCAGGATTGCGCACCTCCACCTTGGCCACATCCTCGACGGTTTCCACCAGCAGCACCTCACCGTCGGGCAGCTGTCCCATGGTGCCGATGGTTTCAGGGTGGCCTTTGTGGCCGATCATGATCATCTGCAGGCCGGCTTCGGCGTGGCGCTGGGCCTCAATATGTACCTTGGAGACCAGCGGGCAGGTGGCATCGACATAGACCATTTCGCGGCGGTCGGCCTCAGCCGGGACCGATTTCGGCACCCCGTGGGCGGAAAAAATCACCGGGCGGTCATCGGGGCATTCGTTCAGTTCCTCGACAAACACCGCGCCCTTGTCGCGCAACGAGTCGACCACGAATTTGTTGTGCACGATTTCGTGACGCACATAGACCGGCGCCCCCCATTTCCCAATCGCCATTTCGACAATCTTGATCGCGCGGTCGACACCGGCGCAAAAGCCACGCGGGGCGGCAAGGTAGAGGGTCAGGGCTGGCTTGGTCATGGGCGTCTCCTTGCGGCCAGAGGTAAGCGGTTCGGGCGGCAAGGTCCAGTGCCCGCGGGGCCGCAGGAAATGTCTGATTTGGACAATTGGCGCCGCCGACGGGCAAACACCGCCGCAGCCGTGCGGGCAGCCATGTCAGAACGTTGCGCTCAGGAGAGGTGTCGGCTGTGCTGTCCATCAAGAACGCTGCCGGGCTGCCGAAAACACCGCACGCCGCATACAGGCCAATAGTTCAGGCGGGTGAGGGACGCTGTCCGGGCCAAGGCGCCGCCCCATCAGGTGCCTTGGCCCGGCGCGCTTTCCTTAGCCGTGCGCGGCGGTAGCCGAACGCGGTTCGCTTTGCTCGCGCGGCGGCCGGCCGATGACATCGCGCAATTCTTCCAGCTCGATGAAATTGTCGGCCTGGCGGCGCAGATCGTCAGAGATCATCGGCGGCTGACTGCGGATGGTAGATACCACCGAAACACGCACGCCCTGGCGCTGCAGGCTGGCAATCAGCGGACGGAAATCCCCATCGCCCGAGAACAGCACGATGTGATCCACCCGCGGCGCCAGCTCCATGGCATCGACGGTAAGCTCGATATCCATGTTGCCTTTGACTTTGCGGCGTCCCATGCTGTCGGTGTATTCCTTGGCCGGTTTGGTGACCATGGTGAAGCCGTTGTAATGCAGCCAGTCCACCAGAGGTCTGATCGGGGAATACTCGTCATTTTCCAGCAGAGCGGTGTAATAAAAGGCCCGCAGAAGCTTGCCGCGGCGCATGAATTCTTGCCGCAACAGCTTATAGTCGATGTCAAACCCAAGCGCCTTAGCCGCGGCGTACAGGTTCGACCCGTCTATGAACAGCGCAAGCCGTTCGTCTTTATAAAACATAAAATGTTCCTTCCGGTATAACCGTCCCGGCCGGGTGTTCCGTGAGTGAGTGCTTGAAATCAGCGAGACGGGTGGACTTAATGTAAGTTATTTGTCATCTGCCGCAAGTATACTGCCATTCTGAAATAGGGTCAAAAATGGCCGGAAACCGGAAAACGTCGCTCATCGCGCTTGGCGGCAACCTGCCTGTTGACGCTGATGCGCCGCAAGCCACCTTGTCAAAGGCTATTGCCGCTTTGCAATCGGATGACGTTCTGCTGCGCTGCGTCTCGCGGTTCTTTCAGACGCCCTGTTTCCCAGCGGGGGCGGGGCCGGACTATGTGAACGCCGCGATTGCGGTTGAGACATCTTTGACCGCACGCGCGCTGCTGGCGCGCTTGCATGATATTGAAGCGCAGTTCGCCCGGGTGCGGGAGCAGCGCTGGGGGATGCGTACGCTTGATCTGGACCTGCTTGACCATGGCGGCGCGGTGCTGCCGGATGCGGAAGGGTTTGCCCGCTGGCAGGGACTGCCGCTGGAGACCCAGATGCAGGAGGCGCCCGGACAGCTGATCCTGCCGCATCCGCGCATTCAGGACCGCGCCTTTGTGCTGGTGCCGCTTTGCGATGTTGCCCCGCGCTGGCACCACCCTGTGCTGCAGAAAACCGCCGCCGGGCTGCTGGCGGAATTGCCGCCGGAGGATGTGGCAGAGGTCACGCCCTTGTAAGACGCGCAATGCGGCGTTTTCCGCTCTTGTCAAGGGAAAGGTTTGGGCGTAAATGTCTGCCTTCTGGACCCGGAATGAAATGGAGAGTCGCTGATGGCCCGCGTGACGGTTGAAGATTGCGTCGATAAAGTGCCCAACCGCTTTGAGCTGGTGATGCTGGCAGCGCACCGTGCCCGCGAAATCTCGGCCGGTGCCCCAATCACCGTGGATCGCGACAATGACAAAAACCCGGTCGTTTCCCTGCGTGAAATTGCTGATGAAACACAAAGCGCAGACGATCTGCGTGAGCGCCTGATCGAAGGCAATCAAACTCAGATCGAGGTCGATGAGCCGGAAGAAGATTCGATGGCTCTGCTGATGGGCGCGGATAACGACAAACCCGCCGATGACGACATGTCTGAAGAGAAACTGCTGCGCGCGCTGATGGAGGCCCAGGGCCAGGGCTAAGGCATGCGCTGACGAATTTGAGGCTGCGGACCGGACATGAACTCCCCCGATATTTCCGCTGGAGATCTGCTTGCTCTGGTCCGCAACTACAACCCGAAGACAAATGCGGACAGGATCGCTGAGGCTTATGCATTCGGCGAGCAGATGCATGAAGGGCAATACCGCCACTCGGGCGAGCCCTATTTCACGCATCCGGTTGCCGTCGCAGCCATTCTGACCGAACAGCGCCTGGATGATGCGACGATCATCACTGCGCTGCTGCATGACACCATCGAAGACACTAAGGCCTCCTATGAGGAAGTCACCCGCCGATTCGGAGATGAGGTGGCGATGCTGGTCGATGGCGTCACTAAGCTGACCAACCTGCAACTCAGCAGCCGGGAGACCAAGCAGGCGGAAAACTTCCGCAAGCTGTTCATGGCGATGTCCAAGGATCTGCGGGTGATCCTGGTCAAGCTTGCCGACCGGCTGCACAACATGCGCACAATCAAGGCGATGCGCCCGGAAAAGCAGGCCCAGAAAGCGCGCGAGACGATGGATATCTATGCGCCGCTTGCGGGCCGCATGGGGATGCAGTGGATGCGCGAGGAACTGGAGGATCTGGCGTTCCGCGTGCTGAACGCTGAAGGCCGCCAGTCGATCATCCGCCGTTTTGTGACCCTGCAGCGAGAAACCGGTGATGTGATCCACCGGATCACGGGCGACATGCGGCTGGAGCTTGAAAAAACCGGGATCGAGGCCGAAGTCTTTGGCCGCGCCAAGAAACCCTATTCGATCTGGCGTAAGATGCAGGCCAAGGACCAGGGGTTTTCCCGGCTGTCGGATATCTACGGATTCCGGGTGATCACCATGTCCGAAGAAGATGCCTACCGGGCGCTGGGCGCCATACATCAGCGCTGGCGGGCGGTGCCGGGCCGGTTCAAGGATTACATCAGTCAGCCGAAATCCAATGGCTACCGCTCAATCCACACCACGGTGTCGGGCCGGGACGGTAAGCGGGTGGAGGTGCAGATCCGCACCCGCCAGATGCATGACGTGGCCGAAACCGGGGTTGCGGCGCATTGGTCCTACCGCGACGGTGTTCGGACGGAGAACCCCTTTGCGGTGGATCCGGCCAAGTGGATCGCATCGTTGACCGAGCAGTTCGACGCCGAGGATGATCACGACGAATTCCTCGAAGCGGTGAAGCTCGAGATGTATTCGGACCAGGTGTTCTGCTTCACCCCCAAGGGTGATGTGATCAAGCTGCCCAAAGGGGCGACGCCGATCGATTTTGCCTATGCCATCCACACCCGCATCGGCCATGCCTGCGTCGGCGCCAAGGTGGACGGTATCCGGGTGCCCCTGTGGACCAGGCTCAGGAACGGCCAGTCCGTGGATGTGATCACCGCCGAGGGCCAGACCCCGCAGGTGAGCTGGCTGGAGATCGCCACCACCGGCAAGGCCCGCACTGCGATCCGCCGCGCCCTGCGCGAAGCGGACCGGGCGCGGTTTGTGAAGCTGGGCCATGAACTGGCACGCTCGGCGTTTGAGCATGTCGGCAAGAAGGCCACCGACAAAGCGCTGGAAACCGCAGCGCGCGCCTTGCGGGCAGGCGGGGTGAATGAGCTGCTGGCGCGATTGGGTGCGGCGGAGATCACTGCGCATGACGTGGTGCAATCGGTGTATCCGGAACTGACCACCACTGGCGATGGCGACGAAATCTCTCCGCGCCGGGCGGTGGTCGGTCTGGAGCCGGGGCAAAGCTTTGAGCGCGCGCCCTGTTGCCAGCCGCTGCCGGGAGAGCGCATTATCGGCATCACCTACCGCGGCCGCGGGGTGGTGGTGCATTCCGCGGATTGCGACAAGCTGGGTGAGTTTGAAGATCAGCCGGAGCGCTGGATGGATGTGCAATGGCACAGCGGCACCCATCCGGCGGCCTATGGCACCACGCTTGAACTGACCATTGGCAATGACGCCGGTGTGCTGGGACGCATTTGTACATTGATTGGCGAGAAAAAGGCCAATATCTCGGACCTGGAATTTGTCGACAGGAAACCAGACTTTTACCGGCTTATGATCAATGTGGAGCTGCGGGATGTGGAGCAGCTGCACTCGCTGATGCTGACGCTTGAAGCAGAAAGCGATGTTGCCGCGGTGGCGCGGTTCCGGAACAAGCCGGAAGAGCGCCATTTTCCGGGATAAGCCGCTGAAATTTTGAGCCGGGAACTGGGAAGGACGCACAGCTTTGGTATTCAGGCGCCGGGACAGACGTCCGCCCCTCCGGGCGCTGGCGGATTTTCTCTGGCCGCGCGGCGGCTGGGGAAGGGCGTTCCTGTATGTGAAGCACCGGGTGCGGCGCCTGCCTGATTCGCCCGAACGCATTGCCCGCGGCATCTGGGCCGGTGTGTTCACCACCTTCACCCCCTTTTACGGGCTGCATTTCCTTGTGGCGGCGGTCATTTCCCGGCTGATGAACGGCAACATCCTAGCCTCGCTCAGCGCTACCTTCTTTGGCAACCCGCTGACCTATGTGCCGATCGGAGTGGCCTCGTTGCAGACCGGGCATTGGATCCTGGGCACCGAGTTCGACGAGGAAGTCGATAAGTCCCTGGTTGGCAAATTCATGGCAGCCGGCGGCGACCTGAAAGACAACCTGTTTGCGTTGTTCAAGGATCAGCCTGCCGATTGGCAGGGCCTGCACCTGTTCTATAACGAGGTGTTCTATCCCTATATGATCGGCGGCATTATTCCGGGCCTCGTTACGGCCACGGTCTGCTATATATTGAGCTTGCCGGTGATCCGGGTCTACCAGCAGCGCCGCCGAGCCAAGATCAAAGCCAAGTTCGAAGCAATCAAACAGCGGGCAGAAGTCGGGATCGACCCCTGAACTATGCTGCCGGATTGTACCATTATCACCTGCAGGGTTGCTCTTGCCAGGCTGGTGTCTAGTCTTTGGTTAAAGCATTGACTTCAGACGGATGAGACAGATCTCATGACACAGAACAAATTGCGCCTGGGCGTGAACATCGACCATGTTGCCACCGTGCGCAACGCCCGCGGCGGTGCCTATCCGGACCCGGTCCGCGCCGCAAAGCTGGCCGAGGAAGCAGGCGCCGCTGGGATTACCGCACATCTGCGCGAAGACCGCCGCCATATCACCGATGCCGATATCGACAGGCTGATGGAAGCACTGAACGTGCCGCTGAATTTCGAGATGGCGGCAACAGAGGAGATGCAAAGGATCGCCCTGCGCCACAAGCCGCACGCTGTTTGCATCGTGCCGGAAAAACGCGAGGAACGCACCACTGAGGGCGGGTTGGAAGTCGCCCGTGAAGAAAACCGCCTGGCCCATTACATCGCACCCTTGCGCGATGCGGGCTGCAGAGTGTCGATATTCATTGCAGCTGATAAAAAGCAGATTGAAGCTGCGCACCGAATTGGCGCCGAGGTGATCGAACTGCACACGGGCGCCTATTGCGACTACCACGCCGAGGGCAAGGCCAAGGACCGCGACCGCGAACTGGAAGCACTGCGCGAAATGTCCGCATTTGCCCATTCGCTGGGGCTGGAAGTGCATGCAGGCCATGGCCTCACCTATGAAACAGTCAAGCCGGTAGCGGCCTTTCCAGAGGTGAAGGAGCTGAACATCGGCCACTTCCTGATCGGCGAGGCGGTCTTCCGCGGCTTGACCCCGGCAGTGCAGGAAATGCGCCGGATGATGGACGAAGCGCGGGAGGTATAAGGCCATGCAAGTCAATTTGATCCGCTATGGGCTGCTGTGGATGGCGGCCTCGGTCGGTATGATGCTATTGGGACTGGTGCTGGCACAGTTCGGGGCCGGCATGCCGGCCGGGCTGGCAACGGTCCTGCCGCCGATGTTTGCCGCAGTTCTAGAAGGAATGCGCATCGCGCAGGCAACCCGGGCACCGCTGGCCGGCAAAACGGCCTGGGTCTGTGCTGCGGCGATGACAGGGGTTGTCGCGCTGCTGACCATTGCCCAGCTGCCGCTATACTGGAACAATCCGGTGATCGCAGAGGCGCGGGCAACCATTCCTGTCCTGTATCTCGCAGGCCTTTTCGTGTTGCTGCTGGCGGTCATCCTGATGGTCAACCGCCTGTTTCTTGCGCATGGCATCAAACTGGGGCTGAAGCGGCTGGAAGAATGATCCTGGGCGTTGGAACCGATCTGGCCAATATCGAGCGTATCCAGCGCACGCTGGACCGTTTCGGCGATAGGTTCCGCAACCGGGTTTTCACCGTAACCGAACAGCGCAAGGCCGAACGCCGCCGCGATGTCGCGGGCACCTATGCCAAGCGCTGGGCCGCCAAGGAAGCCTGTTCCAAGGCACTGGGCACAGGCCTGCGCATGGGTATCGCCTGGAAGGACATGGCGGTGACCAATTTGCGTACCGGTCAGCCAGTGATGCATGTGACCGGCTGGGCCGCCGAACGCCTGCGCGAGATGACGCCTCCTGCCCATGAGGCTGTGATCCACGTGACACTGACTGATGATCACCCCTGGGCTCAGGCTTTTGTGGTGATCGAGGCGCTTCCCATCGCAGCGAACCCGGCGGAATTGCCCGCCGGAACTTGACTTGGCCCTTTCAGGCCCGCATGTAGCCCCGGACCCTGTTTTCAATCCGGAGAGCCTGATGACGGCCAAAGCAAAGACCAGCAGTTCGATCATCGAGACGATAAAGACCATCGTCTATGCGCTGCTGATCGCCGGTGTCTTCCGCACCCTGTTTTTCCAGCCCTTCTGGATCCCCTCCGGATCGATGAAGGAGACCCTGCTGATCGGGGATTTCCTGTTCGTGAATAAGATGGCCTACGGCTACTCCTACGCCTCCTGCCCCAGCGTGCGCATTCCGGCGGTTGGTCTGAACATCGACGCCAAAAACATCTGCGGCTTCCTGGACGGCGACAACACCCGCCTGATGGGCAGCCAGCCTGAGCGCGGCGACGTGGTGGTGTTCCGCCATCCGGTCAACAGCAATGACTTCATCAAACGGCTGATTGGTTTGCCGGGCGACAAGATCCAGATGAAAAACGGTGTGCTGTTCATCAACGGCGAACCGGTCAAACTGCAAGACGCCGGCCAATTCGAGGAAGTGATGGAGCGCCAGGGACCGCAGGGTTCCTTCCCGCGCTGTGAAAACGCGCCGGTAGGCCAGGGGGCTGTCTGCAACAAGTCGCGCAAACTGGAAACCCTGTCGGGCGGCAATGAACATATCGTGCTTAACATTACCAATCAGGGCATGGATCACACCGGTGTCTATCAGGTGCCGGAAGGCCACTACTTCTTTATGGGCGATAACCGGGACAACTCCTCGGACAGCCGCTTGCCGCAGTCTGCCGGCGGGGTTGGTTTTGTGCCGTTTGAAAATCTGATCGGCCGGGCCGACCGGATCATGTTCTCCTCTGCAGGGCGGTCCATGCTGTATTTCTGGACATGGCGGAGCGACCGTTTCTTCAAGGGGATCCAGTGAAGCTGTCCAAGGAATTGCGCGCGTTTGAAGACCGGATCGGGCATCATTTTGCCCGCCCTGACCTGTTGCAGCGCGCTGTGACACATGCGTCTGTGTCCTCGCCCAACCGCAAGGACAACCAGCGGCTGGAATTTCTGGGTGACCGGGTGTTGGGGCTGGTGATGGCAACTGCACTGCTGGAGCACGACAAGACCGCCACCGAGGGCCAGCTGGCGCCGCGCTTCAATGCGCTGGTGCGCAAGGAGGCCTGCGCTGATGTCGCCGCAGAAATCGACTTGGGCGCCGTTCTGAAACTGGGCCGGTCGGAAATGATGTCCGGCGGACGCCGCAAGCAGGCCCTTCTGGGCGACGCCATGGAAGCGGTGATTGCCGCAGTCTACAAGGACGCAGGCTTTGAGGCCGCGGCGGAAATGATTCTGCGCTTGTGGGGGCGCCGTATCCATCAGGTCGAAAGCGACGCACGCGACGCCAAGACCTCGCTGCAGGAATGGGCGCAGGCGCGAGGCCAGAAACCGCCGGCCTACATTGAAGTGTCCCGCAGCGGCCCGGATCACGCGCCGGTTTTCACTATTGCAGCACGGTTGCAGGACGGAACCGAGGCACAGGCGACCGCAGGTTCCAAGCGGCAGGCCGAACAGGCCGCCGCAAAGGCACTGCTGGAACAGCTCGGTTGAGCCATCAGGTCACGCGGATGTAACCCGCGAGGCCGGTTTTCTGATGCTCGATCACATGGCAGTGAAAGGCCCAGTCGCCCGGATTGTCCGCAACCAGCGCGATCTCGGCCACCTCATCCTTCAACAATAGCATGGTGTCCGTCACCAGCGGCGGCAGCGTGCGCAGGTTTGAGCGGATCGGGATAAAGGCCAGCCCATGCAAATGGATCGGATGCAGGTTCGGCGATTCATTCCTCAGCCGCAGCACATAGCTTTTGCCGCGCTCTAGCGTCGCCAGCGGCCCGGTGCCCTTGGCCGCATCTCCGGCCCAGGGCGTGCGGTTGATCGACCAGAAACTGTAGCCGAGAGAACCGCAATACCCATCATTCGGCGGCCCGCCCTCAGGCGTCCAGCCAAAGACGAAATCAAGCACCTCGGCGTTTGTTGGATCTGGCCGTGAAATGGGATTGGCAGGCAGCGGTTTCAACTCGGCCATGTTCCGTGCCAGGTTTGTGCCAACCGACCGCAACTTCGCCATGGTGCGGGTGGGCTGGCCCGGCAGCTCTGCCAGCAGATCCGCCGTCTGCCCCTCGCTTGCAGGCATGCGCAGCGCGAAATCCACCCGCTGGCCAGGGCCGACCAGCAGCGGCTCCGTGGCAGAGGGCAGGGGAACGTCAATTTCCACCGGATGCCCGTCCCAAGCGATGATCCGTGCCTGGGCTGTACTAAGATGCAGCTTGTAGATCCGCGTGGTATCCGTGTTCACTATGCGCAACCGCACCAGCCCGCCCGCGGGGTGATCGTAAACCGGCGCCCGCAGCCAGTTCGCGGTCAGCACATTGCCGTGGGTTCCGCCGCGGGCCGCGCCGCGGGCGGAGTAGTAGGACAGGAAGGCGCCATTCCCATCCAGCCGGAAGTCGCGCAGGTTGATCACCTGGTCACCGTCGAAACCGGGATCCTCTGCTTCCCTGATTACCATCACCCCGGTCAGCCCATGCGCCATCTGCGCCATGGTCATGCAGTGCGGGTGATACCAGTAGGTGCCGGCATCCGGCGGAGTGAATTCATACTCAAACGACTCGCCGCCGGCGATCGGCATTTGGGTCAGATAGGGCACCCCGTCCATTGCGTTGGCGATCCGCAGTCCGTGCCAGTGCATCGCGGTGTAATCTTCGGTGCCGTTGGCCACTCGCAGGCGCATGGGGTTGCCCTGGGTGCCATAAATTACCGGCGGCGGCGCATCCGGCGACAGGCTCACCAACCCGTCTGTTGGTTTTTCGCGAAAGGCAAAGCGGGCGGTCTGGATGGTCAGCTGCTGTTCGGTGCTGCGGGCTGCCCCCCAGGAAGCGGCGCCCATCACTCCTGCCGTCGCAGCAGTTCCAAGCAGAAAGTCACGGCGTTTCATTGGAAGCCTCCCTAAGGCAAAATGTCATGAAAAGCCTGGCTCGCGGAATGGCTTGGCGCTGCGGTTGTCACATTGGATCTGCCACAGGTCTTTGACATAGGGCAAGGTTGTGGGAAGATGCCGGTGGCCCGTTGAAAACGCCTCTGGCCCCTATGGGTGAAATCCTGTAGTTGGTCTGCTCTGCAAACAGGACCAGTACAGATGACCACACGCGCCGGATTCGTTGCCCTGATCGGAGAGCCCAACGCGGGCAAATCTACCTTGTTGAACCGCATGGTCGGGGCGAAGGTCTCGATCGTGACCCATAAGGTGCAGACCACCCGAACGCGGATCCGCGGCGTGGCGATGGAGGGCGACGCGCAATTGGTGTTCGTCGACACCCCGGGCCTGTTCAAACCGCGCCGCCGCTTGGACCGGGCCATGGTTGCTGCCGCCTGGGGCGGCGCAGCGGATGCAGATGTCGTCGTGCTGATGGTCGAGGCCCACCGCGGCATCACCGAAGGCGTCGAAACCATCCTCGAAGGGCTTGAGGAAATCGGCACCGGCCGCAAAGTGGCGCTGGCCATCAACAAAATCGACAAGGTGCCGGCCGAAAAACTGCTGGGCCTCGCCGAGGATCTGAACAGCCGCTACGGTTTTGCCGAAACCTTTATGATCTCTGCTGAACGCGGCCATGGTGTCGACGACTTGCGTCAGTGGCTGGCGGGCAAATTGCCGGAAAGCCCCTGGCTCTACCCCGAGGATCAGATAGCCGACCTGCCGATGCGGATGATTGCGGCAGAAATGACCCGCGAAAAACTGACGCTGCGCCTGCATCAGGAACTGCCCTACCAGCTGACGGTGGAAACCGAGAATTGGGAAGAACGCAAGGACGGCTCAGCCCGGGTGGACCAATTGATCTACGTGGTGCGCGACGGGCATAAGGGCATTGTGCTGGGCAAGCGGGGCGAGACGATCAAAGCGGTCAGCCAAGCGGCCCGCGCTGAGCTGGAGGAATTCCTGGACCGCAAGGTGCATCTGTTCCTGCAAGTGAAGGTGCGCCCGAATTGGCTGGAAGAATCCGAGCGCTATTCCGAAATGGGCCTCGACTTCAAAGACGGCAATTGAAGCTGCCCATGCGCTTCACTTTTGTGAAAATACTCCCGCCGGAGGCGTCCGTTCGTTCAACCGGCGGCACCGCCGGAAAACGCGCAGCATGACCCGCCTTACTGCTGAATTCTGGGTGCAGGCCTATCTGGCCCGGCTGCGGCTGATGGAGATCCCTGCCTTTGTAACGTCGCACGGTGACGACACGGCGGGTGCGGTGCTGGTGAAACTCAACACCCTGAACGGCCAGGCACGCGCCTTCCACCGCACCTATGACCTGATGAGCGGCGCGCGCAAATGGGATGAACTTTCAGCCGGGCCGGAGGCTGAGGTCGACACCTCTATCCTGCGCCAGCGTTCGTTTGATCCCGACCTCTGGGTTATTGAGGTCGAAGACCGGGCTGGACGCCATCTGCTGGACGAGCCTGGGTTGGAATAGTCTTGACGCTTGCGGAACGCACCGCAATGCGGTCTGCTGAGGCTGCCGGAACAACAGAGAGGGCCGCCAGTGGAGTGGCGTGATCACGGCATATTGCTTTCAGTGCGCCGCCACGGTGAAAACTCGGCCATCATCGATGTCTTTACCGAAGAGCATGGCCGTCACACGGGCATGGTGCGCGGCGGTGCCAGCCGCAAGCTGGCCCCGATCCTGCAGCCTGGTGCGCAGCTGGACCTGAGCTGGAGAGCGCGGCTGGAGGACCATCTGGGCAGCTATCACGCTGAGCCATTACGCAGCCGTGCCGCAGCTGCGATGTCCGGAAGGCTGGCACTAGCCGGCCTTAATGCGGTGACAGCGCTGCTGTCCTTCTGTCTGCCAGAGCGTGAGCCGCACCCTGATCTCTATACCCGCAGTGAACGGCTGCTGGATCTCTTGGGTAATGAAGAACTCTGGCCGCTTGCCTATCTGCGCTGGGAGTTGGCGCTGCTGGAGGAGATGGGTTTTGGCCTCGATCTGTCAGCTTGCGCCGTGACCGGCAGTGACAGAGCCCTGAGTTATGTCTCGCCGAAATCAGGCCGGGCTGTTTCACGTGAAGGCGCCGGTGATTGGGCGGACCGGCTGCTGCCTTTGCCGCCGGTGATGCTGGGACAGGGCAGCGCGGAGGATGCGGAAATTGTGCAGGCGCTGCGCACCACAGGCTATTTTCTGGACGCGCATCTGGCGCCATCTTTGGGCAATCTGCCAATTCCAGAGGCGCGGAGGCGGCTGACGGATCTGCTCATCCGCCGGCTGTGAACAGCATCTCGCGCCCCTGGCCGTTGCTGAGGATCAGCACATCTCCGGAAACCTCGGCCAGAGTCATTGTCTGAAGGGACTGCAGAAATTCGGTTTCAAGTGCCAGTTCGGGGCAAGCCGCGCGTGTAACGGTAAACGCCTCAGCGCTGAACCAGGGGTAAGGCGCGGTCTGAGCACCCTGGAAACTGTTACAGGGCGTATGCCCGGTGATTTTACCAGGTTCAGGGAAGGCTAGCCTGGCAATTGCAGGAAAGGCCGCATTGTCGATGCTGGAGAGACGCCAGGTTTTATCTGCCGCCCCATAGGCCGATAAAGTCTCGTCTCCGGTGCAGGCACTGGCAAGCACCAGTAAGCAGATCAAAATAGAACGCAGCATCAGGTTTCCGCATAGCAGTGATATTTCGCACTCTGGAAAATGAGCGCAGAGAACGCAAGGAAGGCCCGGAATTGGAAAAGTGACGGCTCCCGTCCGCCGCAGCGGCATTGTGAATGCCTTGCGCCCGTTGGGCATGGCACCGCGCAATGCGCGGCGCGGACGGGCCCGGGCGGGAATGCGCTGTTGCGCCGTGCGCAGCATGGCGCCCGGCCCAACGCAGGAGATGGATTCTACGATTGCGTCTGAAGCGGCGGGACGGGCCGCCTAATTTGACTGAATGATTTCGGCCAACTTGCGGCCGATCTCGTTGCTGGCCTTTACCGACGGGTGGATCATATCCAGTGCGTGATAAGACCGGTCGCCAAAGGGCACCATGTCTTTGTTCGACAGGAAGAAAATGCCCTCATCCAGTGCAGCCAGGCGTTCGATGCGGGTTTCCAGCTCGTTGCCCTCATCGCGGCAATGCTCGATCATCGATCCCACGCCGGGGCTGCGCAGATAACCGACGTAAATCACCTTGGCACCGGTTGCGCGCAGTTCTGACAGCATGCCCGGGATCGCACCTTTGCGTCCGTCAGGGGAAACCAGTTTGTTAAGCTTGCGATCACAGGCAAAACAGCCGCAGCCGAGCCACAGATCATTGCCGCCGCCATTCACGATCACCCAGTCCCATTTGCCAGGCTTGTACTGTTTGCGGATCTGCATTCCTGCCGCGCCGGAAATCGGCAGCTTGTAAATGATCCGCGCGGCCGAGACGGAGCGGTCAACGACTGGTTCCTGCAGCTCGCGGGCAACGGTGTCGGAAATGGATTTGCCTGCCAGGCTGTGCCAGGCCAGCAGGGAATCCCCCATCGCCAGAATGCGGGGGAACTGATCCGCCGGCACAGCACCGGAGCAGGCGGAAAACAGAAACAGCACGGGAAGCAGAAAGCAGCGGAAGAGTGTCATGGTTTCTTGTTAACCAAAACTGGTGAAAGATCGAATAACCCGGATTGGAAACAGTCTTATTCCTCGCATTGGTTGCAGCGTGAACGCATCCTGGGCAGATCCCGGCTGCAAGAAGCCCGGCGCGAACGCCGAGCCTGAGCAGGATTTCTCCCGAGCGAAACAGCTTTCGGCCGGTCAGCCCAACAGGCGGCGGGCGATAACCTGGGCTTGGATTTCTGCGGCGCCTTCAAAGATATTGAGGATCCTTGCATCACACAAAACGCGGGAGATTTTGTATTCCATCGCAAAGCCGTTGCCGCCGTGGATCTGCAGCCCGTTGTCGGCGGCGGCCCAAGCGACACGGGCGCCCAGCAGTTTGGCCATGCCGGCCTCCAGGTCGCAGCGGTGGCCGTGGTCCTTTTCCCAGGCCGAGAAATACGTCAGCTGGCGGGCGATCATGATTTCCACCGCCATCATCGCCAGCTTGCCGGAGACGCGGGGGAAGTTGATCAGGGACTTGCCGAACTGTTTGCGGTCCTGCGCGTACTGCATGGCAATATCCAGCGCCGACTGGGCGACGCCAATGGCGCGGGCCGCGGTCTGGATGCGGGCAGATTCAAATGTCTCCATCAATTGTTTGAAGCCTTTGTTTTCCTCGCCGCCCAGCAGGTTCCCGCCCTTCACATGGAAGTTGTCGAAACCCAGCTCGTATTCCTTCATGCCGCGGTAGCCCAGCACTTCGATCTCGCCGCCGGTCATGCCTTCAGTGGGGAATGGCGCCTCGTCGGTGCCGGGCGTTTTTTCCGCCAGGAACATCGACAGTCCGCGGTGGTCGGTGGTGCTCGGGTCGGTGCGCGCCAGCAGGGTCATCACATGAGTGCGGGCGGCGTGGGTAATCCAGGTCTTGTTGCCGGTGATCTTGTAGTCGCCGTTCTCGTCCTTCACCGCGCGGGTGCGCAGGGAGCCGAGGTCGGAGCCGGTGTTCGGTTCGGTGAACACAGCGGTGGGCAGGATTTCAGCACTGGACAGCTTGGGCAGCCAATTGGTTTTCTGCTCCTCGGTGCCGCCGCAAAGGATCAGCTCCGCTGCAATTTCCGAACGGGTGCCAAGCGAGCCAACGCCGATATAGCCGCGCGACAGCTCCTCGGAGACCACGACCATCGAGGCCTTGGAGAGGCCGAAACCGCCGTATTCCTCGGGGATGGTGAGGCCGAACACACCCATTTCCGCCAGCTCTTCGATCACGCTGAGCGGGATCAGCTCATCCTTCAGGTGCCAGTCATGGGCGTGCGGCTCGACCTTCTCCACCGCATAGCGGCGGAACTGGTCGCGGATCATCTCCAGCTCTTCCTCCAGACCGGAGGCACCGAACATGGTGGAGCCAGCCTGTTCTTCCATCAGCTTGACCAGGCGGGTGCGTGCGGCCTGGCTGTTGCCCTGCTCGCATAGCGTCATCACCGCCGGCACCATTTGCGCACGCTGGGCATCCTGAGAAAGGCCCAGATCCTGCAGGCGGATGATCTCGCCCTGGTTCATCTGGATGCCGCCATAGACCTGCCACAGGTATTCGCCAAAGCCGATCTGATGGATCAGCTGCTCCATCTCGCCGAACTTGGCCTCACTCTGCAGCTTCTCGGCCCATTTCTGCATCTGGCGCAACGAGTAGACATAGGTCGCCAGCCACGACAGGCCATGTGCGGCAACCTGGTTTTCCTCGATCAGACGGCCCGAGACGCGGCCGTCGCTGCTCACCATCTCCTTGACCGAGGCGCGGGCGGCCTCAAGCAGCTGGTTCAGCGGTTCCAGTGCGGCGCCGGTCAGCGCCAGCAGGTCGGGAATGAGTGTCGGTTTCATCTGCAAGTCCTGTCCGTCATGAGCCATGAATCAGATCCTTCTTCGGTCGCCCGGTGGTAAATCATTTTGCAGGTGCAGCGCAACAAAAATACTCAAAGGTGTTGCGTTTGGATCAAATCTTGCGTGTTGATTTTGCCAATGCAGCACGCTGCGGATATGGTACAGCGGAGGTATGACGGCATTGATTTCCCTTCTTTCCCCAGCAGAGCTGGCGGCCGCCTGCGGTATCGCGCTGCTGGCGGGCACAGTCAAAGGCCTGGTTGGTTTTGCCATGCCGATGATTTTCATTTCCGGTCTCAGCATGTTTCTGGCGCCGGATCTGGCGCTGGCCGGGCTTATTTTGCCGACGCTGGTGACAAACGGTATGCAGGCGCTGCGCCAGGGGCCTGCGGCTGCCATAGCCTCGATTCGCAAATTCCGGGTGTTCCTGCTTATCGGCCTTGTCTGCCTGCTGCTGAGCGCCCAGTCTGTGCGGTTGCTGCCGCAGCAGGCGCTGCTGCTGGTCATTGGCCTGCCGGTCACGGTCTTTGCTTGCATCCAGTTGATGGGCAAGGTTTTCACCCTGGCAAACCCCACACGCCGCAGCGAGGCGGTGGTGGGCGGCATTGCAGGGCTGATCGGCGGTGTTTCCGGGGTCTGGGGCCCGCCGACGGTGGCCTATCTCACCGCCTTGAATACCGAGAAGGCGGAACAGATCCGGGTGCAGGGCGTGATCTACGGCCTCGGCGCAGTGGCGCTTCTGGTGGCGCATATCGGATCGGGTGTGATCCGTGCTGAAACTGCGCCTTTCTCGCTGGCGCTGATCGTGCCGGGGGTGGTTGGCATGTGGATCGGCGGTCAGCTGCATGACCGGATCGACCAAGCGCTCTTCCGCCGCGCAACACTTGTGGTTTTGCTGATCGCCGGGCTGAACCTGCTGCGCCGCGGCCTGCTGATGTGAACAGGGGCCGGAGGACAGGATCATGCATCAACGGCTGAGTGCCGAGCAGATGGCAACAGGCTCGATCCTGGTCGCGCTGGCAGTCATGGGGCTGAAGGCGGCGGCCTGGATGATGACCGGGTCGGTCGCGCTGCTTTCGGATGCGCTGGAGTCGCTGGTGAATATCGGGGGTGCTGTGATGGCGTGGTTTGCCGTGCGCTACGCCCAGCGGCCGCCTGATGCGGGCCACCCTTATGGTCATCATAAGGCTGAGTATTTCTCTGCTGTGGCTGAAGGCATTATGATTGTTATCGCCGCTTTGGTTATCATTCATGAAGCCGTGAATGCTCTGGGCCGCCCGGCCGCAGCCGACTGGAGCACCGCGGGTTTGGTGGTCAATGCGCTGGCTATGGGCGCGAACCTGGCTTGGGCGCGGATGTTGTTGCGGGGCGGAAGGCGGCTGCATTCACCGGCGCTGTCTGCCGGGGGCCGCCACTTGATGAGCGACGTCTGGACGTCGGCTGGGGTGTTGCTGGGCCTGGTGCTGGCACTGGCCAGCGGCTGGGCAGTGCTCGACCCGCTGCTGGCGCTGCTGGTTGCGGTCAACATCTTGCGCGAAGGCTGGCAGGTGATTTCCGGATCAGTGAATGGGCTGATGGACACCGCCGCCCCTGAAGGGGAGCGTGCGAAGATTGAGGAAATCATCCACAGTTCGGCCGCCGGAGCGTTGCAGGTGCATGGCCTCAAGACCCGCCGCGCAGGCCGGGCGCTGTTTGTGGAATGCCACATGGTTGTCGAAGGCGGCATGACTGTTCAGGAAGCGCACGATATCTGCGACCGCGTGGAAGCCGCATTGCACCAGGGGTTTCCAGACGCGCAGCCGGTGATTCACGTGGAGCCGGAGCACAAGCTGGAGCCCGCCGGGATCAAGCCGCGCTGAAGCGATTGCATTTCCGCCCGGCCTCCCGTTTAACCGCGTTCAAACAGGCAAAGGAGCAGGCAAATGGCGATGGAGTGGAACAGGCTGCTGAACCCGGGGCGGCTGTGCCGGTCGGACTACCCCGAAGCACCGGGACGCGAGGCCTATTTGCAGGACTATGACCGCATCCTGTTCTCCGAACCCTTTCGCCGTTTGGCCCAGAAGACCCAGGTGCATCCGCTTTACAGCCACGACCATGTGCATCACCGGATGATTCACAGCATGGAGACCTGCAGCGTCGGGCGGTCACTCGGTACCAGTGTCGGCCATGCCTTGCTGAAGGATAGGCGGATCTCTGCGGATCAAGTTCTGCGCATTGCGGGCCATGTGCAGGCCGCCTGCCTGCTGCATGACATTGGCAATCCGCCATTCGGGCACTCCGGCGAGGACAGCATCGGCGGCTGGTTTGCAGCGCAATTCAGATCCGGAAACGGGCTGGCGGCCCGGATCCCGGCAGACCAGCAGGCCGAGTTCGCATATTTCGAAGGCAACGCACAGGGCCTGCGGATTGCAGGGCGGCTGGAAATGGCGCGGCGCGAGGGTGGCATGCGGCTTAGCTATGCAACGCTGGGCGCCTTCCTGAAGTACCCCTGCACCCGGCTGGTGCGCGATGCCGTCTGCGGCGACGGCCCGGCGCCTTATTCAGGCCTCAAGAAATTCGGCGTCTTTGCCTCTGACGCCGCATTGCTGGATGAGATCTGCGATGCCACGGGCATGCTGCAAGAAGGCGCGGGCTGGTACCGCCGCCATCCGCTCGCGTTCCTGGTCGAGGCGGCGGACGACATCTGCTACCGGATCATGGATATCGAGGACGCAGGCGCGGTCGGTGACCTGGACCGCTCCGACGTGGCAGCAGTGCTGGAGGACATCACCGGCAAGCGCAACCGTGAGGAAGACGCGGCCATGCCGCTGAATGACAGGGTTGCCTTGCTGCGTGCCTTGTCAATCGGTGCTGCTACCAGCGCGGCGGTTCAGGCGTTCATGGACAATTATGACGCCATCATGAGCGGTGAGTTCGACGGCGATCTGATCGGAGCTTCAGCCAAGGCTGACGCGTTCGCTGAACTTCAGCGATTGTCGGTGGAGCGCATTTTTGCCGCGCGCCGCAAGACCGAGCTGGAAGTCGCAGGTCGCCAGGTGCTGCACCGCCTTCTCGACCACTTTCACGGGCTTTATGCCGATCTCGCTTCTTGTGAATGGGATCAGAGTCAGCTGGGCAAAAAGCACCCGCACTGGAAGCAGCTGATCCGCGCCGTGGATCTGGATTTGCGCGGCGTGGAAGACCCGTACACGGCGATGCATTCGCTTGCCGACTTTGTCTCCGGTATGACCGACCGTTACGCGGTCAAAGTTCGGGGCATGGTCACAGGCTCGCTTCAGGTCTGATCCGTTGCCCGTGCGCGCATGAGCTTGTCGCGGGCTGAGCTGTCTCGGCCCGCCATCTGATCCGTAATCCGGTTCGCCCAAGCGTTGTTCTCGTCCGCAAGCGCCTTGATCTCACGCGCCAGAAACGCAAAGCCCTGGCCAGCCTTTCCGGCCCGGGCAGCCTCGATGCCCGCATTGATGGCCAGGATCGAAAGTTTCTGAACTGACCGTAGAATATTCTCTGCCAGCTTGAGGATTTCGGCATTGTCTGCTTCGGTCTTCTGCAAAGTCTCTTCGAGTTCCCTGCGCAGGTTGACCTCAGCCGAGGCATCCACGACCAACCCCTCAAGGTAAACCATTTCGCCATTGTCATCATAAACCGCATTGCCGCGCTCGCGTACCCAGGCGGCTGAGCCGTCCGGCCGGCTCAGCCGGTAGGCGACGTCCCAGTTCTGCCGCGCTTCTATTGCGGCATCCACATCGGCAAAGACACGGTCGATGTCCTCTGTGTGAGTCAAGCTGACATAGGACACCTTTGCATTTCCTAGAATGTCCGATTTGGGGCAGCCGCAGAGCTTTTCAATCTGCCCGGCCATGAACTTCATCGTGAAATTCTCGTCATTGGCACAGCGGTACACAAAGGCGCTGCCGGAACTGAAAATGCTGTTGAAAACCGTTAAAGCCTCTTTGTCCATTCTGATCTCTCCCCGGAGCGTGGCGCAAAAATCGGTGAAACAGCCGCAAAGCTGCGTTTGCGGAAGGATTGCGCTGGAAGAGTTAAAGAAGAGTTTACTGGAAAAATAATTTCCTGGAATGAAAAAACAGCGCAAGGCCGGGGTTTTCGTTATTCGGAAGAGTCTGAAAGGGATCAGCCAAGGCTCTTTGGAAACTCCTCCTCGGCAGCCCCGTTGACCTCGCTCCTGAGCTGCCACGACAATGATCTGGCGAAAGATCCGGGAGATTGAACTGCCCCTTCAGGATGGGATCGCTTTCATCAGCCCGCAACACCGGTCAGAGCGATCATTCTCTTCATGTTGCAGGCAAGAACGTTCAATGCCATCTCTGTTCGGACGCATTTGAACCGCCGCGTCAGGAAGTGCGCCATTCCCATCCAGGCCTTGATTGTGCCAAAGGAATATTCGACGGTGCTGCGGCGTGGCTTCATTGGATCATGCGCACCGCCGAGGCGAGGCAGCATCTGATCAATCAGAGGCGCGTGTTCCCAACGGGAGATCATGCGTTCCTCGCCGGTTGTGCCGCGGCGCTTGATTGGGCAGTGCCCGCACCGCCCGGTCCAGTAGCGCCGGATGGGCCGCCCGTTTTCCTCTCGCGTATAACGATAGCTCCGCACCTGACTGGCGGGGCAGTGATAGACATCTTTGGACGCGCCGCAGGCGAAACCCGCCTTTACGAACATGCCCTTCGAGCGGTTGCCAGAAGCTTCAGGACGCGGAACGGCCGTGGTGTTTCCAACCGTGTGGCAGGCTAGTATCCCGGCGCTGCTGAAGCACCCCTTGTCTGCGGCGGCGTGCAGATCCTTTCGCCCAAGCGCTGTCTTCGCCGCCTTGGTCATGGGAGCCGGCTGATCGCGGCCGAACCCCTGGCTGGTTGCCTCGTGCGCCACAATCAGACGGGTGCCGGTTTCCACTGCGCTTTGGATGCTGCAGCCTGCATGGCCGCTGCCGCGCGCTGATCGCCATGGCGCGCGCGTCCGGGCCGGTCAGGGAAATTTGCCCATCGGGTGTCTCCGCCAGAGCCTCCCCCATTGCCTTCAGGCATTCGATCTCCTGGAGGAGCCGCCCACGGCGTTTGCCAGGATGGGCGAGCCTCTCCGCCCTGGCGTCTCCGGCGTCTTGCCGGTCAATGCGAACCATCTCGCCGATGCAGCGTTCGGCATCAGCCTCGAGATGGGCCAATCGGCTTGCAATCTTGCGCTTGATAATGTTCCGGCCCCGGTTGCTGACGTCTTGAACCTGCTCCCGCCGATGGCGGCGCAGGCACCTTTCAGGGCGCCGGCACGGCGGCACAGTTCCACGAAACGAGCGCAGCTCCGGCGGATTGCAGAACCGTCCTCAGGGGAAACGATCCCCGGGATCGCTTCCTTGTCCTTCGAACTCGCGGCGGAAGCCGGCGATGGCCTTGCGGTCATCCAGAAGGCACCCGGTCAGCCACATCACTTCGACATTGCGCCCGGCCTCCCGCTCAAGGCGGCGGCTGGAGGGGATGCAGTTCAGACAGCCGTAGATGAATAGCTTGAGCAGCGCAGCCGGATGAGACCCCGGCCGCCGGGTTCGTGCTGGAGGGGGCGGCTGAAACCCGGCGCGGCCAAATCGAGGTCCTTGATAAAGAGACCGGCCGCACGGACCGGATGATCCTTGCGGATCCAGTCTTCAAGTCGTTCCGGAAACAGTGTTGTCTGATCCCGGTTCACGCCCTCGATAAAGCCTGCCATGATTGCCTCCCGCGCCCGTCTGGAAATTACCGCACCAGGCAGGGAGTTTCCGCACAGCCATCAGCCGATGGCTGCAGCCTTCACGTCCTCGTCGATGAACGGCAGATACTGCTCAAAGTTGTCGGAGAACATCTGCACCAGCTTGGCCGCCTGCGCGTCATATGCCCCTTTGTCGTCCCAGGTGCGGCGCGGGTCCAGCAGCATTTCAGGAACGCCCGGCACGTCGACCGGCACGTCGAAGCCAAAGTTGGCATCCTTGCGGAATTCGACATTGGCCAGCGAGCCGTCCAGGGCTGCGGTCAGCAGGGCGCGGGTTGCCTTGATCGGCATCCGGCTGCCGGTGCCATAAGCGCCGCCGGTCCAGCCGGTGTTCACCAGCCAGCAGGTCGCGCCGTGCTGGGCGATCTTTTCGCGCAGCAGGTTGCCGTAAACCTCAGGGCGGCGCGGCATGAAGGGGGCGCCGAAACAGGTCGAGAATGTCGGTTCCGGTTCGGTCACGCCGCGCTCGGTCCCCGCTACCTTGGAGGTGAAGCCTGACAGGAAGTGGTACATTGCCTGCGCCGGGGTCAGCCGCGAGATCGGAGGCAGAACGCCGAACGCATCACAGGTCAGCATGATGATGTTTTTCGGGTGGCCGCCGCGGGCGCTGTCCGATGCATTCGAGATGTAATGCAGCGGGTAAGCACAGCGCATGTTGGCGGTGAGGCTGTCGTCGTTGAAATCCAGCTCCTTGGTCTCCGGATCAAACACCATGTTCTCGATCACGGTGCCGAACTTGGAGGTGGTGGCATAGATTTCCGGCTCTGCCTCGGCATTCAGGTTGATGGTCTTGGCATAGCAGCCGCCTTCAAAGTTGAAGGTGCCGTTGTCGGCCCAGCCATGTTCGTCATCGCCGATCAGGACGCGGTCCGGGTCGGCGGACAGGGTGGTCTTGCCGGTGCCCGACAGGCCGAAGAACACGGCGGTGTCGACCGGGTTGCCCTTGGCGTGATTGGCCGAGCAGTGCATCGGCATGATGCCTTTCTCCGGCAGCAGGTAGTTCAGCAGGGTAAAGACGGATTTCTTGTTTTCGCCAGCATATTCGGTGCCGCCGATCAGGATCATCTTGCGGTCGAAATTCATCGCAATGACGGTCTCGGAACGGCAATCATGCTTTTTGGGGTCGGCCTGGAAACTGGGGCAGTTGATGACCGTGAAATCTGCGATGAAGTCATCCAGGTCTTCGCGGTCCGGACGGCGCAGCATGGTGCGGATGAACAGGTTGTGCCACGCCAGTTCGGTCACCATGCGGACATTGATCGCATGGGCCGGGTCAGCACCGCCGACCAGATCCTGGACGTAATAGTCCTTGCCTTTCATGTGCTCCAGCATGTCGGTGTAAAGCGCGTCAAAGCCTTCCGGGCTCATCGCTGCATTGTTGTCCCACCAGATGGTGTCGCGCACGCTGTCCGACTTGACGACATGTTTATCTTTGGGCGAGCGGCCGGTGAATTTGCCGGTGGTCACAAGGAAGGCGCCGCCATTGCCCAGCGTGCCTTCGCTGCGCTTCAGCGCAGCTTCGATCAGCGCTGGCTCCATGAAGTTGTAGAAGACATTGCCCAGACCCTCGATGCCCTGATCCTCGAGGCGGAATTGCGGGTTAACCCGTCCAGATGTCATACGTTTTTTCTCCTGTGGCGGCGCGGCGGCACGCAGGCTGCGGGCTGCGCCAATGGGGCAATAGAACACGGCATCGCTGCCGGTGGCGGGGTCTTAACACGGCGTTTCGGGCGGTGAACAGGCCGGTTCCCCCGAGTTAGCGCCACCAAGGCGACGTTTAGCGCAACCATCAGTTTAAGCCTGCGCCGGTGCCTGCTTGTTCAGCAGACGCTAAGGTATTTTTGCCCCAATTGAGACCAAAGATCGCCCTGATTCTTCAAATGGGATTGATTCGGGGCACCATAACGGCGATGAAAGTGCTAAAAAATAACACAGAACAGAGCAGATTAGGGGCAATTCCGATGTCAAAAATTGCATTGGTAGATGATGACAGGAACATCCTGACATCCGTTTCCATGACGCTTGAGGCCGAAGGCTTTGAGGTGGAAACCTACAACGACGGCCAGGCGGCGCTGGACGCATTCAACAAGAAGCTGCCGGACATGGCCGTGCTGGATATCAAAATGCCGCGGATGGACGGCATGGATCTGTTGCAGCGGCTGCGCCAGAAATCCCAGATGCCGGTGATCTTCCTCACCTCCAAAGATGATGAGATCGACGAGGTGCTTGGCCTGCGCATGGGCGCTGACGACTATGTTAAGAAGCCGTTCTCGCAGCGCCTTCTGGTCGAACGGATCCGGGCGCTGTTGCGCCGCCAGGAGGCGATCAGCAGCGACGCTGCCGGAACCGCCTCGCCCGAGGCCAAGGTTATGGAGCGCGGCAACCTGCGGATGGACCCGCTGCGCCACGCGGTCAGCTGGAAGGGCAGGGACGTATCGCTGACAGTGACGGAGTTCCTGCTGCTACAGGCGCTGGCCCAGCGGCCGGGTTTTGTAAAAAGCCGCGACCAGCTGATGGATGTGGCCTATGATGACCAAGTCTATGTGGATGACCGGACCATCGACAGCCATATAAAGCGTTTGCGCAAGAAAATGCGCACAGCGGACTCGGATTTTGCGGCAATCGAAACCCTTTATGGAATCGGTTACCGTTATAATGAAGAATAAGCGGCACGTTTAAGCGGGGCTGTTTCCCCCGGGGCCGAAGGAGTGGGCGCGCATGCGCGATACCAGCATTACGCAACGCCAGCAGGACGGCGATGTTGTTCTAGGGGAAGACTGGGTCACCCCTGAGCAATCCGTTACGCAGGAGATGCAGGTCAAGCGCGCGCGCCGGGGGCTTCTGTCGCTCAAGGGCTCGCCGCTGACCCGGAAGATCATCACTTTCAACCTGATCGCACTGATCATTCTGGTCACCGGGATCCTGTACCTGAATTCCTCGCGTCAAAGCCTGGTGCAGCAGCGCGCGGGCGCTCTGGTATCCGAAACCATGCTGGCGGCGGATGTCTTTGAGGCAGAAATGCCGGCCGCAGGCGCAGTCAGCTTCGCTGCAGGCGACGGTATCCAGGTCGAGGACACGCTGGCGCGGCTCAGCCTGCGCGGCGGCGTCGAAGCCTTTGTGTTCGATACCACCGGCAATCTGATTTCCAGCATCAAGGGCGTGGACCGCAGTGATGCCCTGAACGTGTTGAATGACAGTGGCCGAAGCCGCACGCTGATCAGCGATGCACTGTCGGCCATTTGGGGCATAGCTGATGGCGGCGAGGCGGCTGCTGCTGGTTCCGCCGCGTTGGGACCGTCCTTAGAGAAACGGCTGGGCGGTTTGGTCGATCGGACGATGAACGGCGGCACCGGCATTGAAACTGTCGTAGACACCACTGGCAGCCGGGTGATCTCTGCGGCAACGCCTATCATGCATAATGACAGGGCAGTCGGTGTTATCGCGCTGACATCCCCGACGGGCGAAGTGGACGCTTTGGTGCGCGGCGAGCAGGAACGCGTGCTGCAGATGTTTGTCGTTGCCTTGCTGGTCTCGGTCGGGTTGAGCCTGGTGCTGGCCTCGACCATCGCCAACCCGCTTGCCGATCTCGCTGAGGCTGCCGAACTTGGCCGCGAGCGCGGCAGCCGCAAGTCAAACCCGGGGCGGATCCGGATTCCGGATCTGTCTGCCCGGCCGGACGAAATCGGACGGCTGAGCCGCGCACTGCGCGGCATGGTCAAGGCGCTTTATTCCCGGATCGACAGCAACGAACAGTTTGCAGCCGACGTGGCGCATGAAATCAAAAACCCCTTGGCCAGCCTGCAGTCGGCGGTCGGCACCTTGCGTATGGTTCACCGTGATGACCAGCGTGAGAAGCTGATGGAAGTGATTGAACACGATGTCCGCCGCCTGGACCGGCTGGTCAGCGACATCTCCAACGCGTCGCGGCTGGATGCCGAGCTGGTCAAGGAGGAAGAAGAAGACTTCGATCTGCTGGCCATGCTGGGCAACCTCAACCAGTACTTGGGGGAAGACGCCCGCGCCAAGGGGATCGACTACATCACCGACCTGCCGGCCCAGCCCATTCAGTTGCAGGGCCTTGAGGCACGATTGGCGCAGGTTTTTGTCAATCTGATCACCAATGCGATCTCGTTCTGCGAGGAGGGCGACGCCATACGCGTATGGGCTCGGCGCCGTGCAAACCGGGTGCTGATTGTGGTCGAAGATACTGGTCCAGGCATTCCGGATCAGGCCTTGTCGAAGATTTTCAAACGCTTCTATTCGCAGCGCCCGGTGGAGCATTTCGGTAACAATTCAGGACTCGGTCTGGCAATTTCGAAGCAGATTGTCGAGGCGCACGGCGGCGTGGTTTGGGCTGAAAACATCCGCCCGACAGAAGCCGACGTCACCTCTGAACCTTTGGGTGCGCGGTTTGTAGTTGGTCTGCCGGTATAATAACCATGTCTGATACCGAAAGCCTCATCCTGCATGCCTCCTGTGTCGCGTTGGAGGGACGGGGGCTTTTGATCACTGGCACTTCCGGGCAAGGCAAGTCCGCGCTGGCACTGCAACTGCTGGCTTTTGGCGCGCAACTGGTGGCGGACGACCGGGTGTTGCTGCAACTCTTGGACGGGCAGGTTGTGGCCAGCGCGCCAGAGCCGATCCGCGGACTGATCGAGGCGCGGTTCATGGGCCTGCTGCATGCGCAGATCCGCAGCCCTGTACCGGTTGCTGCACTGGTGGACTTGGATGAGGCTGAAATCGAACGCCTGCCGGTGCGGCACAGCACGCAGTTGCTGGGGCAGGAGGTGCTTCGGGTCAAGCGCGTGAACGGTGCGCATTTCGCTCCGGCGCTGATGCAGTATCTCAGATGCGGAGCTTTGGACCCCGATGCCTGAGGCGGAGAAAAAGGCGGTTCCGGCGGTGCTGGTCACCGGTCCCTCAGGGGCGGGCCGGACCACAGCGATCAACGTGCTTGAAGATCTTGGCTTTGAGGCGATCGACAACCTGCCGCTGCGGCTGCTGCCGGGGCTCATTGATGCCGCCGCGGCTCCGCGGCCGATGGCCTTGGGGCTGGACAGCCGAAACCGGGATTTCTCGCCGCGGGCGCTGCTGGATGTGATCGATATGCTGTCCGGCCGCCGCGAGGTGGAGCTGACGGTGCTGTACCTTGATTCGCAAGCTGACGTGCTGCTGCGGCGCTATTCCGAGACGCGCCGCCGCCATCCGCTGGCACCCGCGGAATCTCCGGGCGAAGGAGTGCGCCGCGAGCTGGATCTGATGGCACCGATCCGCGACCGGGCTGATATCCTGCTGGAAACTTCGGATATGAATGTGCACCAGTTGAAGGCAGAGATCGAACGCTGGTTTGCCCCTGAAGGCCGCACGCTGGCACTGTCGGTGCAAAGCTTCTCTTACAAACGCGGCATGCCGCACGGCATTGACATGGTGTTTGATTGCCGCTTCCTGGCCAATCCTTATTGGCAGCCCGAATTGCGTCAATGTAACGGCATTGACCAGGCTGTGCAGGACTATGTGCGGGCCGACGGCAGGTTCACCCCTTTCTTCACCCGGGTGCTGGATCTCACCCGTCTGCTGTTGCCGGCTTACCAGGAAGAGGGGAAATCGCATTTTTCCATCGCCTTCGGCTGCACCGGCGGGCAGCACAGATCAGTAACGATGGCGGAAACCCTGGCCAAGGCCCTTGCGGAAGACGGCCTGCAAGTGTCAATTAGACACCGCGAGCTGCAAGGCCAGCAAAAGAAGTGAGAGGCCGGGTTGATCGGGATTGTGATCGTAGCGCATGGCGAGCTGGCAAGGGAATACCTTGCCGCTGTGGAACACGTTGTGGGCCCGCAGCCCTGCCTGATGGCCATCGGCATCGGACCCGAGGACGACAGGGATCGCAAGCAGGATGAGATCTGCTCGGCTGCGAATGAAGTGGACACTGGCGACGGGGTCGTTGTGGTCACCGACCTGTTCGGCGGCTCGCCTTCCAACCTCAGCCTGAAGGCATGCGCCCCGGCGGATCGCCGTATTCTTTACGGGGCCAATTTGCCGATGCTGATCAAACTGGCGAAATCCCGCCACCTGCCTGTGGCCGATGCGGTCCGGCAGGCCATGGAGGCCGGGCGCAAGTACATAAACGCTCAAAACGTAAACCCTGATGGGGAGCAGGCACATTAAATGGCTGTGAAGACGCTGAAAATCATCAATGAAAAGGGGTTGCACGCCCGCGCCTCGGCCAAGCTGGTAGAAGTGGTCGAAGGGTTCGATGCCACGGCAGAGGTGATCAGGGACGGCTTGTCTGCTTCCGGCGACAGTATTATGGGTCTTTTGATGTTGGCAGCCTCGAAAGGAACGACTATTGACGTCGAGACTTCGGGGCCCGATGCTGATGCGCTGGCGCATGCGCTGGAGGCCCTGGTGGCCGGCAAGTTCGGCGAGGGCTACTAGGCCCGCACCGGCAGCGGAACGGGAAAAACACTTTGGCGGATACCGCACACGACAGGAATACCGGCGTTGCGCCGGAAACCGCTGGTCAGACAGGCGAGGTCTATGACCGCCGCACGCTGACCTATGCCAATTCCTTTGACGACCGCTGGACCTCTCTGGCGATCAAGACCATCGAATGGCTCACCGGAAAACTGACCATCCTGCGTATGGTCAGCAAGTTCGAAAAACAGAATGCGGAATACCGCGGCCAGAAGTTCTGGCGCGGCGCCCTCAATATTATGGGCATTGATCTGCAGACGCCGGAAGAGCAGATCAACAACATCCCCAAGGACGGACCTGTGGTGATCGTTGCCAACCATCCCCACGGGATGGTTGATGGCATGATCTTTGCCGACCTCATCGGCCGCCGCCGCCTGGATTACCGCATCCTGACCCGCTCGGTGCTGACAGGGCTGGACGAAGCGGCAACTTCCTTCATGATCCCGGTGCCGTTCCCGCATGATCCCGAAGCGCAGCGCAAAATGGTCGACATGCGGGCCAAGACCATGGCCTTCCTCAAGGACGGCGGCGCGGTGGCGTTGTTCCCGTCCGGCGTGGTGATGTCTTCCGACAGCTGGTTCGGCCCTGCGGTTGAGCGTGAATGGAACGTCTTTACCGCACAGCTGATCCGCCGCTCTGGCGCCCGGGTGGTGCCGATATACTTCCCCGGCCACAATTCCCGATGGTATCAGATCGCCTGCCGGATCTCACCGATCCTGCGTCAGGGTCTGCTTCTGCGCGAGATTGTCCGCTCCTGCAACAAGCCGCAGGCGCCAGTTGTGGGCAAACCGCTGACGGACGCGCAGATGGAACAGCTGCAAAGCGATCCGCGGGGTTTCATGGCCTGGCTGCGCGAACATACCCTGAGCCTCGGCAAACAAGGCTAAGCCTGCCTCATCACCGGGGCAGAATCAGAAAGGCGCCCCGCGGGGCGCCTTTTTTTGTTCCCGCTACCGTGTCGGCACCGGCGTTTCCCCGCGATAGTCATAAAAGCCGCGCTGTGTCTTGCGGCCCAGCCAGCCGGCCTCGACATATTTGGTCAGCAGCGGGCAGGGGCGGTATTTGGTGTCCGCCAGCCCGTCATGCAGCACGTTCATGATTGCCAGGCAGGTGTCCAGACCGATGAAATCCGCCAGTTCCAGCGGCCCCATCGGGTGATTGGCGCCAAGTTTCATCGACTCATCGATCGATTTGACCGAACCGACGCCCTCATACAGCGTATAAACCGCCTCGTTGATCATCGGCATCAGAATGCGGTTGACGATGAAGGCCGGGAAATCTTCAGCACTTGCAGAGGTCTTGCCCAGGCGGGCCACGACTTCCTGGCAGGCAGTGAATGTCGGTTCATCCGTGGCAATGCCGCGGATCAGCTCAACCAGCTGCATCACCGGCACCGGGTTCATGAAATGGAACCCCATAAAGCGTTCCGGACGGTCGGTGCGGCTAGCAAGCCGGGTGATCGAGATTGACGAGGTGTTGGACGTCAGGATCGTGTGCGGCAGAAGATGCGGCAGCAGATCATCAAAGATCGCCTGTTTGACGGTTTCCCGTTCGGTGGCCGCTTCGATGACAAGGTCGGTTGCGCCGACATCTGCAAGCGTCAGTGAGGGGGTAACGCGGGCTAATGCAGCCTTTACGTCTGCATCCGAAATCTTTCCCTTGCTTGCCTGGCGCTCCATGTTCTTGTGAATGAGGCTCAGGGCACTGTCCAGCGCCGGCTGGCTGACATCATTCAGCACGACCTCGTACCCGGCAAGCGCCAGAACATGGGCAATGCCATTGCCCATCTGCCCGGCGCCGATCACTCCAACCTTCTGAATTTCCATGCCTCAGGCTCCTGAAATATCTGCGGCAACCTTACTGGCGGGCGAAGGGCGGGCACAAGGGCAGCAGGGACTGATTTGAGGCAAATTCTCACTTTAGGGAATTTGCAATGCTTGCGTGGCAAGGTGAGTCTCGGGTGAAAAATTGGTGGTGAAATGAGCTATGAACTCAAAAGCGCGGGGGTGCTTTCGGGGGAACCATGCAGATATGGGCATTCCAGGCTGTTGGTCCGGGGCCCACAGCGGTCCCTGGATAAACCCTATGTTGCCTTTCTTGGTGGAACCGAAGTTTACGGGCGATTCGTTGAATTTCCCTTTGTCGACTCTCTGCAAACCCAGCTTGGATTGGATTGCATCAACCTAGGCAGTGTGAACGCCGGGCTGGACAGTTTTGTGCAGGATGATTCCCTGATCAATATCGCCAGACAGGCGAATGTATCCGTGGTGCAGATGCTGGGTGCGCAAAACATCTCAAACCCCTATTACCGGGTGCACCCGCGCCGCAACGACCGGTTTCTGCAGGCCCACGCGGCCCTTAAGACGCTCTATCCCGAAGTGGATTTTACGGAGTTTCATTTCAACAAGCATCTGCTTTGCACCCTGCGAGAAATCTCCGGCCAGCGGTTTGAGCAAGTGCAGGAGCAACTGCAACGCAGTTGGATAGAGCGGATGAGCGACCTGGTCGAGGCGCTTAGTGGCCGTGTTCTGCTGCTATGGCTCCGCTATGAATTGGACGCCGAAGCCGGGTTCCCAGAAGAGCCGGTCCTGGTAGACCGTTCCATGGCCGATGCCTTGCGCCCCAAGGTTCAGGGGGTGCTGGAGTTCAGAACTTCTTCGGCGGCAGTGGCACAGGACATCGCCGGCATGATCTTTGGCCAGATGGAATTGCCCGCCGCCCGCCACATGATTGGGCCGAAGGAACATCTGCGGATTGCCGATGCGCTGGCTGACCGTCTGTCGCCGCTGGTCAAGTAGTAAGAACGCCTTTGGTGAAGGAAGCAAAAGGCCCGCCGGATGGCGGGCCTTTCCTGATTTGTCAGCTGTCGAGCCAGGCTTAGCCCAGCTTTTCGGTCAAGGCCGGGACGGCTTCGAACAGGTCGGCAACCAAGCCAAAGTCCGCAACCTGGAAGATCGGTGCTTCTTCGTCCTTGTTGATCGCCACGATGACCTTGGAGTCCTTCATGCCGGCCAGGTGCTGAATGGCGCCGGAGATGCCGATGGCGACATACAGGTCCGGAGCAACAACCTTGCCGGTCTGACCGACCTGCCAGTCGTTCGGGGCGTAGCCCGAGTCGACCGCGGCGCGCGATGCGCCAACAGCGGCACCCAGCTTGTCGGCCAGGCCTTCGATCAGTTTGAAGTCTTCCTCAGAACCAACGCCGCGGCCGCCGGAGACAACGATACCGGCCGAGGTCAGCTCGGGACGGTCGCTTGCGGCAACCTTGTCTTCAACCCACTCGGACAGGCCCGGGTTTGCGGCAGCCGAGATGGTCTCAACCGAAGCCGAACCGCCTTCGCCAGCTGCGTCAAAGGACGCGGTGCGGATCGAGACGACTTTCTTGGCGTCGTTCGACTTAACGGTCTGGATTGCGTTGCCAGCATAGATCGGGCGCTCGAAGGTGTTGCCGTCGACAACGCCGGAAACGTCCGAGATCACCATCACGTCCAGCAGCGCGGCAACGCGCGGCAGAACGTTCTTGGCGTCGGTGGTGGCGGGCGCAACGATGTGCTCGAAATCAGACGCCAGACCTGCGATCAGTGCTGCGGTCGGCTCCGCCAGGCGGTGGCCCAGCGATGCGTCTTCGGCAACCAGAACCTTGGCAACGCCTGCGATCTTGGCAGCTTCTTCGCCAGCCGCAGCAGCGGAGGCGCCAGCGGCCAGAACGGTCACGTCGCCCAGCGATGCAGCTGCGGCCACGGCTTTTGCGGTTGCGTCCAGCGCCAGGGCGCCGTCGGTCACTTCAGCAAGGAGAAGAACAGCCATTACACAGCCCCCGCTTCTTTGAGTTTCTCAACCAGCTCGTCGACGGAACCAACCACGATGCCTGCAGCGCGGGCGGCCGGCTCTTCGGTCTTGACGATTTCCAGGCGCGGCGTGACGTCGACGCCGTAATCGGCGGCGGTTTTCTCGGCCAGCGGCTTTTTCTTCGCCTTCATGATGTTCGGCAGCGACGCATAGCGCGGCTCGTTCAGGCGCAGGTCCACGGTGATGATGGCGGGCATCTTCACGGAGATGGTCTGCAGGCCGCCGTCGACCTCACGGGTCACCTTGGCATTGTCGCCTTCGATGTCCAGTTCGGAGGCAAACGTGCCCTGGGACCAGCCCAGAAGCGCCGACAGCATCTGGCCGGTTGCGTTCATGTCGTTGTCGATTGCCTGCTTGCCGCAGAGCACGACGCCCGGCTGCTCTTCCTCGACCACTTTGGCCAGGATTTTCGCAACGGCCAGCGGCTCGATGTCGGTGTGCACGTCATCGGCAGCAACCACCAGGATGGCGCGGTCTGCACCCATGGCCAGCGCGGTGCGCAGGGTTTCCTGGGCCTGCTTCACGCCGATCGAAACTGCAACCACCTCGTCAGCCTTGCCGGCTTCTTTCAGGCGGATGGCTTCTTCGACGGCGATTTCGTCGAAGGGGTTCATCGACATTTTCACGTTGGCGAGATCGACACCGCTGCCGTCCGCTTTGACGCGGACCTTCACGTTGTAGTCAATCACGCGTTTGACAGGCACGAGTACCTTCATTTTGCGTTCTCTCCTTAACAAACGGCAAGCCGCCCCAAGGCGACTCCCCTCTATGCTCTCGCAGCGTTGATACCGGCTGGTGTGCGCCTGCAACAGGGCAAAATCGTCACGTTAGCGCACGCCGACGTCGCGTTTGCTCATTTGGAACATCATTTTTGTAAGAATGTTTCCGGTGGGAAATCCGCCTGCCGGGTTGGCGCTGCCGCGGGCATGCAAATGACGCGTTGCCCGCGGGATTGGCCGAAAACCGGCATGAAATCGCGAATCAAGCCGGAAGCTGGGGGAATCAGCGGTTGGCGCCCGGAACCCACAAAACGTCGTCCTTGCCGCCGTTGTTGGCAACGCGGGCGGCGACAAAGAACCAGTCCGACAGGCGGTTCAGGTATTTCACTGCTGCCGGGTTCACGTCCTCACCGGTGCTGAGGTCGGTGGCCAGCCGTTCGGCGCGACGCGCCACGGTGCGGCAGACATGCAAATGTGCTGCCAGTTTCGAGCCGCCCGGCAGGATGAAACTGCGCAGCGCTTCCAGATCCTTGTTCATCACGTCAATCTCGGCTTCCAGCCGCTCGACCTGAGCGACGGCAACCCGCAGCGGCGGATATTCGGCATCCGCGTCCTTGGCCATCTCCGGGCGGCATAGATCGGCACCCAGGTCGAACAGATCGTTCTGAATGCGCGCCAGTGCGGCGTCCATTTCACCGTCTGCTTCCAGCCGGGCCACGCCGACAAAGGAATTCAGCTCATCCGAAGTGCCATAAGCGTTGACCCGGGCCGAATGCTTGGCCACGCGGTCGCCGTTGCCCAGGGCGGTTTCACCCTTGTCGCCGGTGCGGGTGTAGATTTTGTTCAAAACGACCATTGCCAGTTATCCTCCCTGGTTGCGCAGGTAGACGTAGGACAGCAGCAGCACCACTGCAATGAATTGAAACAGGATGCGCAGCCGCATCATCTTGTTTGCATTCTTGCGGTTGAACTCGCCGCCCTTGCCAAAGCCGCCGATGCCGACGACCAGGGCCACAACCACGGCGGCAACGGCTGCCAGTCCCAGATAATACAGCGGATCGCTCATCTTGTCCCCCAAAGGCGCATCAATTCTGTTGCCTTCCTCTATCCTGCGTCAGCTCTGTTGGCGACTGCGAATCCGCTATCCGAGCTTCACCAGGATGCGGTCTATTGCCCGTGTGCTGAGGATCCGGCGCAGAAAACCGGCGATATGGGTAGGGGTGGTGACGTAATAGCGTTCGCGCGGACGGCGGGATTCGCAGGCATGTGCCAGCTTGGCAGTCACGGCAGAGGCCGGCAGTTCGAACCGGTCAGGTCCATTGCTTTCATACAGCCGCTTCAGCAGCCGGGATTCATAAAGCTCCCGCAGCGGCGACGCCTTCCAGTCGATGAAGCGTTCGAAATGCGGGATCGACTTCTCGCGAATCTTCGACGTGACCGGCCCCGGCTCGATCAGCACCATATGGATCCCGGTGCCTCGCAGCTCTACCCGCAGCGTGTCGGTCAGCCCTTCCAGCGCGTATTTCGTTGCCACATAGGCGCCGCGCCAGGGGAAGGTGACAAATCCCAGGATCGAGGAATTCTGCACGATCCGCCCATGTCCCTGCTTGCGCATCACCGGAATCACCTGCCGTGTCAGCTCGTGCCAGCCAAAGAAATTGGCCTCAAAAATTGTCCGCAGGGCGTCGGTCGGCAGATCCTCCACCGCACCGGGCAGCCCGTGGGCGCCGTTGTTGAACAGCGCATCCAGCGTGCCGTCTGTGGCCGCCAGCACTTCGGCCAGACCGGATGTGATGCTGGCCGGATCCGTGTAGTCAATCCGCGGGCTTTCGAACCCCTCGGCGCGCATCCGGTCGCAGTCCCGCTGCTGGCGGCAGGAGGCAAACACCCGCCAGCCGCGTTCCCGCATGCCGCGCGCCGCATCCAGGCCGATTCCTGAGGAACAGCCGGTAATCAGAATGGTTTTCTTCATGTGAACGCCTCTTGCCCCGGAATCCTCCGCAGCAGTTATGGGCGTTTCTTGCTCACCAGGGAAGCGGCAATCCAGCCGGTAATGCCCTTGTCCGGAGCGCGAAGATGCAGCCAGCCGGTGCCGCCGTCCTCAATCACGATGACCTCGTCACCGCCCAAAAGACGGGTGATGACCGGATAGGATGTGCCTGGCCCCTGGCGCATATTCACGCGTGAGGCACGGATGCTGCGGCGGTCCGGGAATGTCGCTGATGCGGGCTGTGTGACGGGGGCCGCAACAGCCGCGGCGGGCGCAGCGGTGATGGCTGCAAGGCCGCCATCAAGCGATGCCAGCTGCAATGCGCCCGGTGCAGGTTCGCCTGAGAAGGCAGCCTGGGTTGAGGTAAGCACACCGGATGCGCTGGCCAGATGCTCTGCTGCCACACGCTGGCGCAGTTCCGGATCTGCGGCCGGACGGGCCGGGGTTTGAACCTGCGCCCGCTGTGTCAGGACGGGCCGGGTGGCGAGTGACGCGGCTGTGATTCTATCCCGTTCAGCCTGTTGGCCTATAGATTCGGCCTCTGCCGCTGCAGCGGGCCGTTTCGGCGGCTCAAAATCCGCTCCTCCGCTCAACTCGTAAAAGCCCCATCCAAGAAAGGCGAATGATACCATAGCAAATCGCGACATAATCCGGTCCCCCCAGACCAACAGACGGCAGCTGCACTTTATTGCATGAATTTGGAAACAAACGCGCGGCGCGGCTGCCTGGTTCCAATTTAACTAGTGCAAGTTAAGGCGCAGGAAACAGGGGAGAGTCAGCTGTCTTCTCCCCCGAACTGCGCAGTGGCGTGCGAATTTCGCGCGCGCCCGCTTTACCAATTCCGGCAGCGGCAGTATCACCGATTCATGACCGATCTGGTAGAAGACCCCGACATGCCGTCCGCCCCCGAACAAGGCGAAATCCTGGAACCGCTGCGCCGCGCCATTGGCGAGCGCTATTTGACCTATGCGCTCAGCACCATCATGCACCGGGCGCTGCCCGATGCGCGTGACGGGCTCAAGCCGGTGCACCGGCGGATCCTTTATGCGATGAACCGCCTGCGGCTCAGTTCGTCCGGCGGCTTTTTGAAATCGGCCAAGATTTCCGGCGACACCATGGGCGACTTCCACCCCCATGGCGACGCCGCGATTTATGACGCGATGGCGCGGCTGGCGCAGGACTTCAACGTCCGCTATCCGCTGGTCGACGGCCAGGGCAACTTCGGCAACATCGACGGCGACAACCCGGCGGCGTCCCGCTACACCGAGGCGCGGATGACCTTCGTCGCTGAGGCGATGCTCGAAGGCCTGAACGAAGACTCGGTCGATTTTCGCGACAATTATGATGGCCGTCTGACCGAACCGGCAGTGCTGCCCGCGACCTTCCCGAACATCCTCGCCAATGGCGCGGCCGGCATTGCGGTGGGCATGGCCACCAATATTCCGCCGCACAATATTGCCGAGCTGATCGACGCCTGCCTGCATCTGATCAAAATCCCGGATGCCCGCGACGATACCCTGCTGAACTACGTGCCCGGTCCGGACTTCCCCACCGGCGGCGTCATTGTCGAACCCAAGGAAAACATCGCCAAGGCCTACAGCACCGGCCGTGGCTCTTTCCGTCTGCGCTGCACCCATGAGGTCGAGGACCTGGGCCGTGGCCAGTGGCAGATCGTCGTCACCGAAATTCCCTATCAGGTTCAGAAGTCCAAGCTGATCGAGAAGATCGCCGAGCTGATCCAGACCAAAAAGGTTCCGATCCTCGCCGATGTGCGCGACGAATCGGCGGACGACATCCGCATCATCCTGGAGCCCAAGTCCAAGAACGTGGACCCCGAGGTTCTGATGAACATGATGTTCCGCAACTCGGACTTGGAAATCCGATTCAGCCTGAACATGAACGTGCTGATCGATGGTGTGACCCCCAAGGTCTGCTCGATGAAGGAAGTGCTGCGCGCCTTCCTCGACCACCGCCGCGACGTGCTGCAGCGCCGGTCCCGGCACCGGATGGAAAAGATCGACCACCGGCTGGAGGTGCTCGAAGGCTTCATCATCGCTTTCCTGAACCTCGACCGTGTGATCGACATCATTCGCTATGACGAGGACCCCAAGGCCGCGCTGATCCGCGAGGATTGGAGCAAAGACCACCCCCGCGCCTTTACCGAGGCCGAATACATCACCCCGGCCCCTGGCACAGGCGAGCTGACAGAGGTTCAGGCCGAGGCCATCCTCAACATGCGCCTGCGGTCGTTGCGCAAGCTTGAGGAAATTGAGCTGGTCCGCGAACGCGACGCCCTGCGCGCCGAACGTGCCGGGCTGGTCGAACTCCTGGGCTCTGAAGAACTGCAGTGGACCCGCATCTCCGAACAGCTGAAGGAGACCAAAAAGCAGTTCGGCAAGGACTACGCCGGCGGCGCCCGCCGCACCCGCTTTGCCGAGGCGGGCGAGGTCGAGGACGTGCCGCTGGAAGCGATGATCGACAAGGAGCCGATCACCGTTGTCTGCTCGCAGATGGGTTGGATCCGGGCGATGACCGGCCATATCGACCTGAACCGAGAATTGAAGTTCAAAGACGGCGACGGGCCGCGCTTTGTCTTCCATGCGGAAACCACCGACCGGCTCTTGGTGTTCGGTTCCAATGGCCGTTTTTACACGCTGTCGGCGGCGAATCTCCCTGGCGGCCGCGGAATGGGCGAACCGCTGCGCCTGATGGTCGACCTGCCGAACGAGGCAGAGATTGTCGACCTGCTGATCCATAACCCCGAGGGACGGCTGCTTGTTGCATCCGATGCGGGTAACGGCTTCATCTGCGCTGAAAAGGAAATCGTTGCACAGACCCGCAGCGGCAAGCAGGTGCTGAACGTCAAGGACGACGACCACGCCAAGATCTGTATCCCGGTCGACGGCGATCACGTCGCCATTGTCTCGGAAAACGGCAAGTTCCTGGTCTTCGCGGTCGAGGAAATGCCGGAACTCACCCGCGGCAAGGGCGTACGCCTGCAGAAATACAACATGGCCCGTGGCAAGCAGGGTTCGCTGGAACTGGACGGCGGCCTTAGCGACATCACCACCTTCAATTGGGATGATGGGCTCAAGTGGGAAATGGGCGGCGGCAAGACCCGGCATGAGGCCGACCTCACCCAGTGGCTGGGAAAACGGGCCGGGGTTGGCAAACGCCCGCCGCACGGTTTCCCGCGCGATTACAAGTTCAAGTAAGGCGGCAGAAACCTGCTGCCCGCCTGTGCCCCCCGCGCCACCTGCGCGGGGGTTGCTGTTTCCAGGCCTTTACCCGCCGCACTGCGCCCGGCTATCTGAGCGGGATCGAATTTCCTTGGGGGGCGTCCATGATCCGCATTCTTTCCATTCTGGCCACGATGGCCTTGCTCGCTGCCTGCGGTGAAACCCGGTTGGACGAAGCGCCCGAGGACCTCGGCGCCTTTCAGGCTCGGGTAACGCATGTCTACACCGAAAAGGCGCTGCAATGGCCGCTGTCGCGCGACGCCGAACACAGCGAATGGGATGCGGCGATGAAGAACGCCCTGGAAACCCGCCTGCGCCGCTATCAGGGGGCGCAGGAGTATGATGTGGCAGTAACGCTGGAAGGTTTCATGCTGGCACCGCCTGGTGTGCCGGTTCTGTTTTCACCCAAAAGCGCGGTGGTGGTGAATGTCTTTGTCTATGACGTCGCGGAAAAGAAATTCCTGGCCAAGAAGCACCAGATGGAGATCTTTGAAAGCACCACTGGCGAAAGCGCGCTGCTGGGATCCGGCCATGCCCGCACCAAAGAGCAGCAAATCCAGGGCTTGGCAGTCAATATTGCCGACAAGGTCGAAGAATGGATGGCAAAACAGCATGAGGCCGAGGGCTGGTTTGCGCCGCGCCCGGCGGCGGGGTTCAGCAGCGGAGCTGCTGCGGATGCCGCTGTGCCCGCGCCAGCCGGCTGAGCCTCGCGAATTCCGCCTCCGTCAAGCAAGAACGGGTTGATTTTTCCGCTCAAACCAAATAACCCGCCCGCGCAGAGGTAACCGGGTCAATGCATGACCCCTGTTTCAAAAGGGCGCCTAAGGAATGGCTAAGGAAAAGTTTGAGCGTACAAAACCGCACGTCAACATCGGCACCATCGGCCACGTTGACCACGGCAAAACCACGCTGACCGCAGCAATCACCAAATACTTCGGTGACTTCAAAGCCTACGACCAGATCGACGGCGCACCGGAAGAAAAAGCCCGCGGCATCACCATCTCGACCGCCCACGTCGAGTATGAGACCGAGACCCGCCACTACGCCCACGTCGACTGCCCCGGCCACGCTGACTATGTGAAGAACATGATCACCGGCGCGGCGCAGATGGACGGCGCGATCCTGGTTGTGAACGCAGCTGACGGCCCGATGCCGCAGACCCGCGAGCACATCCTGCTGGGCCGCCAGGTTGGCATCCCGCACATGGTTGTCTTCATGAACAAGGTTGACCAGGTCGACGACGAAGAGCTCCTGGAGCTGGTCGAAATGGAAATCCGCGAGCTGCTGTCCTCCTACGACTACCCGGGCGACGATATCCCGATCATCGCGGGTTCGGCTCTGGCCGCAATGGAAGGCAACAAGCCTGAAATCGGCGAAGAGAAGATCAAAGAGCTGATGGCGGCTGTGGATGAGTACATCCCGACCCCGGCGCGTGCGGTTGACCAGCCGTTCCTGATGCCGGTCGAAGACGTGTTCTCGATCTCGGGCCGCGGCACCGTTGTGACCGGCCGGGTTGAGCGCGGCGTGATCAACGTTGGCGACGCGATCGAAATCGTTGGCATCCGCGACACCAAAACCACCACCTGCACCGGTGTTGAAATGTTCCGCAAGCTGCTGGACCGCGGTGAAGCCGGCGACAACATCGGCGCCCTGCTGCGCGGCATCGACCGTGACGGTGTTGAGCGCGGCCAGGTTCTGTGCGCCCCGAAATCGGTGAACCCGCACACCAAGTTCGAAGCCGAAGCCTATATCCTGACCAAGGAAGAAGGCGGCCGTCACACGCCGTTCTTTGCGAACTACCGTCCGCAGTTCTACTTCCGCACCACCGACGTGACCGGCACCGTGACCCTGCCGGAAGGCACCGAGATGGTGATGCCGGGCGACAACCTGAAGTTCGACGTTGAACTGATCGCCCCGATCGCGATGGAAAACGGCCTGCGTTTCGCCATCCGCGAAGGCGGCCGCACCGTCGGCGCTGGTGTTGTGTCGAAAATCACTGAGTAAGACGGCTTCGCCGTCTGGCGGGCGGCAGATGGTTTTCCGAAGGAAAATCGCCGAGAGCCCGCACCGGTGAGATGATAAGAAGGGCCGCTCGAAAGAGCGGCCCTTTTGCATTGCGGCAACCGGAAACCGGCGCGGTTTCCGGCCCGGAAAAATCGATTTTTCCGAGCCGTTTCCCTAGCAGGGAAACGGTATTCAGGTGGCTTGAGACTGAGGCCGCTCGCCAATCCGTCCAGCGGCGCTGTCTGCCGCAGCAGTGATGGCCTCCAGCGAGGCTTCCAAGCTTAATCGCAAGTTTTCTGCCTCGGCATCGGTTGGCTTTTTCGGAACTTCATCTGTCCACTCCTGGCACATCAGCACACCCCTGGAAAATGGCAGAGGCAGCATTTGCCGGTCCCAGGTTGGCAGCTCAACTACTTTTTTTTCGGCGAACGCGACCGTGAAAACCCTGCAGCCGGTCATCCGGGCCCAGACAACTGGGACGGTTGAGGATATGCGCGCCGGACCGCGCGGCCCGTCGGCGGCGATGCCGATGGAACAGCCGTCCCTGGTGCGGCGCAGCACTTCGCGCGACAGCGCCACATGGCGCTTGTGGCTGGACATCGGGATGGTCTCGAACCCAAGCCGGACCAGGATCTGGCCGGCCAGCCGCCCGGCGCGGGCCGAGGACGTCAGGGCGCAGATGCGGCCCAGCGAAGTATCAAACAGATAAGGTGCCATGATCAGCCGCTGGTGCCACAGCACAAAGATCACCGGCTCGCCGCGGCGCACGCAGGCGTCCATGTCCTCGAACCCGCTGCGGGTCCAGCGTGAGGTGCGGAAGGCGAATCGCACATAAGCGGCAAACAGCCCCTCGATAGCGCGGTTGACGCGAGGGCTGTCAGCGATTTTCTTTCTTAGGCTCACGATTGGCGGCTCGTATTTTCGAGTGTCCCGGAGCAAAAGGCCCCAGCATCCGCCTTGTCTTACTGCATGGCTGAGCCGCGGCAAAGCCTGCAACGGCCAAACCGCAGGCCGACACCCGGAAAACCCGTTTTTCCTCTTGCCAGCGCAGCACGTCTGCCTTAGGAAATGCCGCACCGTACAGGGGTATAGCTCAGTTGGTAGAGCGACGGTCTCCAAAACCGTAGGTCTCGGGTTCGAACCCTGATGCCCCTGCCATTTCACCGGATCAGCAGCAGCACAGCAGAATACCTCCGGGAAAGCCCGCCCGCTTGGGCTGCGGGCGCCTTTGCTATGGTTAGGCCAGCGGCAGGTGCTGTGGGGCGGATCCTTGCAAATACCGATCATAGGCGGCGTCATAGGCCTGTTCGATTTGCTGTGCCAGGCGTGCTGGGTCCGGTAAAACCGCGTGCTGGAGGCGGCGTTTCAAGGTTTTGCCGGCCTCCGGATCCTGCGCCAGGCCTGCAGCCTTTGCCTCGTAGTCCACTGCGCTGGCGGCGATCAGTTCCGGCAGCCCGGCGGCCTGCAGCAGGCTTGCGACAGTGCGGGCGGCGAATTGCTGTCCCGGCAAGGTGAGCACCGGCAGCCTGGCTGCCAATGCTGACAGGGCGGCGCTGCGGGCATTCACAGTGAAGGTGTCCAGGAATAAATCTGCCAGCAGCAGGCGGGCCTGGTGTTCCGCCGGCGGGGCAGGCGGTGCAAAGACGAGCCGGTCCGGATCTACACCGCGCACCGCCGCAGCCCGGCGCAGGTTGGACACTGCATGCGCGCCGTTATCCTGCAGCCACAGAACGCTATTCTTGGCCCCGCTCAGCAACCGCATCCAGATGTCGAATTCTGACGGGGTGATCCGGCTGCCTGCAGCAAAGCTGCAGAAAACAAATCCAGTCTCCGGCAGGCCGCAACTGGTCCGGTCCGGGCTTTCCACAGGGGTGGGCTGTGCCGGCGTCACTGCCAGGTGGCTGTCCGGCAGGCGCAGCACGTACTCGTTGTGATAACGTTCGCTGCCGGGCGGGCACACGATGTGATCGCCGATCAGGTAGTCAAAGGCGGCGGTGCCCATGGTGCCGGGGTATCCCGGCCATGCAATGTGCAGCGGTGCCAGCCGCTCGGAAAGCAGTTGGCTCAGGCTGCCGTTTGTATAGCCTGAGACATCCACGGCAATGTCCAGACGGTCTGCTTTGATTGCGGCGGCCGCGTCTTGTCCGGCTGGTCCGCCCAGTTGCTTGAAGCAGGAGACGGTTTGGCTCAATTCGGCAGCGGTTTCTGCTGCAAGTCCTGAGCCGGTGGCATAGGCGTGAATTTCAAACCGGGTGCTATCGTGGGCTGCCAGTATTGCGGCATGCCGGTTTGCAACTGCGTCTCCTTCACTGTCGGCAAAGAAGTATCCAATCCGCAGCCGGGCGGGACGCTCCCGGACGGGAGGGGACGCTTGCAGCTCAAACACCGAAGACGCGTCGCTGGTATAAGCTTGGGCACGTGCCCGAAGCAGATCCGGGTTGTCTTCCATCAGCATCAGCACGCTTGGATCGCAGCCGCTGCCGCGCAAGCCCAGCAGGCGTCGGTAGTCCGCGTATTCCTGCACCCACCGCCAGTCATTGAGCTCCGCCAGAACATGCAGCCGCTGGGTGCGGCTGCGGTCATCGGATGGTGAAATTTGCAGGATCTTGTCAAAACAAGGCAGGGCATCCGCAAAGCGGCCCTCGGCCTTAAGCTGCAGGCCAAGCTGGAAATGCGCTTCGGTCAGCTGCGGATCCAGGCTGGCTGCACGGGTGTAATGCTCTTTGGCTTCAGCGGAGGCGCCCAGCTTCTGGAGCAGGCCGGCCAGTGTGAAATGCAGCGAGGCATCTCCGGGGTCAAGGGAAACGGCCTGACGCAGAACGCCGGCGGCCTCGATGCTGCGTCCTTCGAGCGGCAGGGCTTCGGCCATGCTGCGCAGGGCAGGCAGGCATTCTGCATCCAGCTTCAAGGCTTTCTGATACAGGGCCATGGCGTTGTCATGCTGCCCGCGCGCTATATGGACACGTCCCATCGCGGCATAGGTGCCTGCTTCCTGGGAGTTCAGCCCGCAGGCTTTGTTCAAGCAGGTCGCGGCGTTGTCCAGATGGCCTGCCGCTAGGTGGCAGCGGCCCAGGAAATCCCACAGGAAATGCGACTCGCGGAACGTCTTGAGCAAGGCGCCGCAGCTGTCAGCCGCATCGAAATGGCGGCCGGCGGCAAGCGCTGTCTCCAGTTCCGCTTTGGTGTCCGGCGAGGGCTCCCGCTGTTCGCGCAGGCGGCCGCGCAGGGAACTCAGCGCTTGCAGGGCGCGGGTGTTCTTCGGGTTGCGTGCCAGGATGCCGGAATAGGCAAGCACAGCATCCTCAAGTTTGGAGTCACGTTCAAGCTGTTCGGCCTGGGATAAGGAATATGCGGGTGTCATGGCATCCAATCTCATCAATAAACGCGGGATATGCCTGTACGGCGCGCACAGGGCGCCGGGGCTGCTTGGGACAGTTTTGCAGGAAGTGGATTAAAATTGGATTGACTGGGCGGCCCAGGCCGCTCTGCCGCTGGAGCAGGGCTTGAATTTACCCGCAGCAGGCGTTAAATCGCGACCACTGCTAGCAGAGAGACACCCCCAGTATGGCGACTATCAATCCAGTACAGTTCATTCAGCAAGTCCGCGCCGAAGTGTCCAAGGTCGTTTGGCCGACCCGGCGCGAGGTTCTGCTGACCACGGTCATGGTGTTCATCATGGCGGCGCTTACGGCGGTGTTCTTTGCACTGGTCGATCTGCTGA
Source organism: Leisingera aquimarina DSM 24565 (assembly GCF_000473165.1). Taxonomy (GTDB): domain Bacteria; phylum Pseudomonadota; class Alphaproteobacteria; order Rhodobacterales; family Rhodobacteraceae; genus Leisingera; species Leisingera aquimarina. The sequence continues at coordinate 1,124,706 of NZ_KI421504.1, forward strand.
TCCGCTATGGCCTGCAGGGCTTGCTGGGGATGTTCGGCTAAGCCTGCGGCAGTTAGATGGCTTCCAAGCCCGTGTTGCTGTGCCGCCCTTGATCTTGGCGGCAATGGGCGGTAGGTGAGCCGTAACTATTGAGGCGGGCGTGCGGCGATTCGGTTTGCACGCCGCTTTTTGTTGGAGAGCGCAGCTTCAGGGCTGCATCGGGATGATAAAGCGGCGGCGCGGCAATGGCCCGCCCGGCAATACAAGGACGATTGTTCATGGCGAAACGGTGGTATTCGGTCAGCGTTCTTTCGAATTTCGAAAAGAAAATCGCAGAGCAGATCCGCACCTCGGTCGCAGAACAGGGCCTTGAGGACGAGATCGACGAGGTGCTGGTCCCCACCGAAGAGGTGATCGAGATCCGCCGCGGCAAGAAGGTCTCGACCGAGCGCCGGTTCATGCCCGGCTATGTTCTGGTCCACATGGAAATGTCCGACCGCGGTTATCACCTGATTTCTTCGATCAACCGCGTCACCGGCTTTCTCGGCCCGCAGGGCCGCCCGATGCCGATGCGCGACGCCGAGGTGCAGGGCATCCTGGGCCGCGTCGAGGAAGGCGTCGAGGCGCCGCGCACCCTGATCCACTTCGAGATCGGCGAGAAGGTCAAGGTCAACGACGGCCCGTTCGAGGATTTCGACGGCATGGTCGAAGAGGTCGACGAGGACAGCCAGAAGCTCAAGGTCACCGTGTCGATCTTCGGCCGGGAAACCCCGGTGGAGCTGGACTTTACCCAGGTTACCAAACAGGGGTGATAGGGCGGCGGGCCGGTTGCCCACCTTACTCCGCGAAATTCATCGCGCCGCGTTGCATAATGCACCGCGGCGTTTTTTGTTTGGCGGCTGTGCGGAAAGAGCTGTCGTTGACCAAATGCCCGCTTTTTTGTCCGTGCTAAGTCACGCGAATACCAACGGCGCAGTGGGTTTTGCTCAGCTCCTTTCCCTGTCCCTCAAGTGTCGGAAACAAGTGAAGTGCGGTCGATTCAATCCGAGCAATGGGGTTGACGTTTTCTGACAGTGTAAAAAATCCCCTGCCCGAACAGGCACCAGATTGAAGGTCAATGATAGTGTCACAAGCAAGCACAATGCATCAAGGTGCCGACAACACAATAGCTGGGATCGGACTTCTGATCCTCGGTTTGTTTGTGTTTTCCATTCAAGACGCGATCATGAAGTTCTTCAGCGATCAAATGGCTGTCCAAGAGGTCATCTTTGCGCGGGGCGTCGTGACCCTCGCCTTGATCAGCACGGCGCTATACCTCACGCAGGGAACACGCGGGTTTACCACCCGAAGGCCGTTCCTAAATTGTCTGCGCGGGTTCTTTTCATTCATCTGTTTTTCCACGTTTTCAATGGCGCTCGCGGTGCTGCCATTGGCCGACGCAATGCCGCTCTACTACACCGCTCCTCTTTTCGTCGTCATCTTCGCGGGACCGTTTTTGGGCGAAACAGTAGGATTGCGCGTCTGGTTTGCAGTTGTGGCGGGCTTCATCGGCGTGGTTCTCGTTGCTCAACCGAGTGCTGACGGCGTCGAACCCGCGATGGTCCTGGCCATCATTTCCGCGATTGCCTATAGCGCTCAGATCCTTCTGACCAGGCTGCTTGGCTCCTCAGAGAGCGCCTTGAGCATGACGTTTTATCTGACGCTGATGTTTGTACTGTTCAGCGGGTTGACGGGTCTGGTTTTCGGTTCGGGCTGGATGGACCAGTTCGATCACCCGAGCGCGGCCTATCTGTTTCGTGCCTGGAGCGTTCCCAACCTGTTCCAGGCTGGCCTCTTCCTGGCGCTCGGGCTTACGGGCACTATAGGGTTTTACTGCATCAGTCAGGCCTATCGCTATGGTCACGCAAGCCAGATGGCTCCGTTTGAATATAGCTCCCTACCTTTTGCCGTGCTTTGGGGATGGTTGTTTTGGGGCGCGCTGCCAAACGTATCGACGATGCTTGGCAGTGTTCTGATCGTCGGGGGCGGGCTGTTCATCGTGTATTCGGAAATCAGAACTTCGAGGAAACGAGCCACGGGCTGAACACATCCAAATCTTGGTGCAGAATGGGCTCGAAGCGGCCGTTTCTAATTCCACCAGCCCGCCCACTTGCCAACCCCACCATTCCCCTATAAACGCCGCCTATCGTCTTCGGGCGAGATTCTCTCGTGGGAGATGGACGGATCGCGATCCTGAATTCCGACCACGCAACATACATCGGACGGGACGCGTCCCGCCCTTGTTGAAAGGAAAACCAAATGGCTAAGAAGCTCGTCGGCACGATGAAGCTGCAAGTTAAAGCCGGTCAGGCAAACCCAAGCCCGCCGGTCGGTCCGGCGCTGGGTCAGCGCGGCATCAACATCATGGAATTCTGCAAGGCGTTCAACGCCAAGACCGCAGATCTGGAGCCCGGTGCGCCGTGCCCGACCGTGATCACCTACTATCAGGACAAGTCCTTCACCATGGACATCAAGACGCCGCCCGCGTCTTACTACCTGAAGAAGGCTGCCAAGGTGAAGTCGGGTGCAAAAACCCCGTCGCGCGAAACCGTCGGCACCGTGACCGCGGCCCAGGTGAAAGAAATCGCCGAAGCCAAGATGAAAGATCTGAACGCCAACGACATCGACGCGGCAATGCAGATCATCCTGGGCTCTGCCCGCTCCATGGGCATCGAGGTGAAGTAAGATGGCAAAGCTCGGTAAACGTACCCGCGCCGCGCGCGAAGCTCTGGCTGGCAAAGATAACCTGTCGGTTGAAGAAGCTGTTTCCCTGATCAAGGCGAACGCCACTGCGAAATTCGACGAAACCGTCGAAATCGCCATGAGCCTGGGTGTTGACACCCGCCACGCAGACCAGATGGTCCGCGGCGTGGTCGGCCTGCCGAACGGCACCGGCAAAGCCATGCGCGTTGCAGTGTTCGCCCGCGGCCCCAAAGCGGAAGAAGCTCAGGCGGCTGGTGCAGACATCGTCGGCGCCGAAGACCTGATGGAAGCCATCCAGGGCGGCAACATCGATTTCGACCGTTGCATCGCAACCCCGGACATGATGCCCGTCGTTGGCCGTCTGGGTAAGATCCTCGGCCCGCGCAACCTGATGCCGAACCCCAAGGTCGGCACCGTGACCATGGACGTCAAGGCAGCTGTTGAAGCGGCCAAGGGCGGCGAAGTTCAGTTCAAAGCTGAAAAAGGCGGCGTTGTGCATGCAGGCGTCGGCAAAGCCTCCTTTGACGAAGCCAAGCTGGTCGAAAACGTCCGTGCCTTCATCTCGGCCGTGGCCAAGGCCAAGCCGTCGGGCGCAAAAGGCGCATACATGAAGAAGATCAACCTGACCTCGACCATGGGTCCGGGCGTCACGGTTGATGTGGACAACGCTGTTTCCGAGTAATTCGGGCGGCAGTGCCAGAACAAGGGCTCCGGGTGTTGCACCCGGGGCCTTTTTTGTCCGGCGGCGGTGCGCCGCTCAAAAGACCGTGCGTTGCATTTCAACCATGTGTTTACCCTTGCGCCTGATTGCTTGCACTCATAATTGCGGTCTATGGCACTTCGCAGTTTCTTCGCTCAGGGCAGTTCGAGCCTGGTTGTCACGTCGAGCTCCAATGGCTCCATTGTCGGTGATGCGGTCATCAACAATTCGGACACGCCCAACGGAACTGTTTTCGCCTATTCCGGCGGCACCGGAACCGAAGTCACGCTGAATGATACCGGTGGCGGGCGGAACAGATTCAATGATGACCGGGAAGCGGATCACGTCATAACCGATGGCGGCGGCATCGTTGCAGACGGTGTGCAAGTTGAATCCGAGTCGCATATCCTGGTGCGCGAACTCGACGGAAACGGCAACCCTGCCGGGCCGGAGATTACAATCTACGTCTTTTCGCAGGGCGGCCAGACATCCAATGTCTGGGGATTTGCGACGGACCTGCCGCTTGAGGCCGGGAAATCCTATGTAAAGACCGGCGGCCAGAACGCTGGCACGTCGCGCTATTCGGATTATGTCACCTGCTTTGGGGAAGGGACGCAGATTGAGACCGCCGACGGCCAGGTGGCCGTGGAGGATATCACCACGGGGCAGATGGTCTGGACCAAGGATGCCGGGCTGCAGCCGGTGCGCTGGATCTCATCCACGCCGGTTCGCGGCGGCGGGAACTTTGCCCCTGTGGTTTTTGCACCCGGGGCTATTGGGAATGCCGGCGAGCTGGTCCTGTCGCAGCAGCACAGGGTTCACGTAGAATTGCCGGTTGCGGAGATGCTGTTCGGCCAGGCGGATGTCCTGGTGGCTGCAAAACATCTCTGCGGGCTCCCGGGAGTCAGGATCCGCGAGCAGGCTGCAATCCGCTATTTCCATTTCATGTTCGACCGCCATCACATCGTGCGATCCAATGGTGTGCTGACAGAAAGCTTCTTTCTGGCGCCGGGGTCGGTGGCCGCCCTGGATGCGGCGCAGCGCGTTGAGCTGCTGTTGCTTTTTCCGTCTCTTGGCCCGGACGGCAGCCGGTTCGGCGGGACTGCGGCGATGACGCTGACCTCAGGCGAGGCGCGTGTGCTGAGGGGCTGTCTGGAAACCCGTGGCGGACAGTCCTGTTCTGCGGCGCGCTGAATTTGCCTGAGGCAGCCAGTTTCCCCCTTGGAAAACCGGTAAAATACGACTAACTACGGCTACGAGATAAAGCGTGCGATTCGTCGTGCGCTTTATTTCATTTCGTCCAAGATGGTGGGTGGCCTTTCGATCGGGTCTTAATTTCCCTCCTGAGACGGGTAAGACCAAGAAGATCGAGGGTTTTCATTCCCTCGGGCGGATTTGGCTCATCCCGTAAAACGGACCTGAACGCCGGGACATCTGGACCGGCAAATATGAGCCGGGGTGCACAAGCATCCCTAACTTGGAGAGAACTGTGGATAGAGCCCAGAAAGAGAAAGTGGTCGAGGAACTCGGCCAGATCTTCGAAAGCTCTGGCGTCGTAGTGGTTGCCCACTACGCCGGTCTGACAGTTGCCGAGATGCAGGATCTGCGCGCGCGTGCAAGCGACGCGAACAGTTCCGTGCGTGTTGCCAAGAACAGGCTCGCCAAAATCGCCCTCGAGGGAAAGCCGTGTGACAGCATGGCCGGCCTGCTGACAGGGATGACTGTTCTGACCTATTCCGAAGACCCCGTGTCCGCCGCCAAGGTGGCCGAGGGTTTCGCCAAGGATAACAAAAAGTTTGAAATCCTCGGCGGCGCAATGGGTGAGAATGCTCTGGACCGCGCAGGCGTCGAAGCCGTGTCGAAAATGCCGTCCCGCGACGAGCTTATTGCTCAGATCGCAAGCTGCATTGGCGCACCCGCTTCCAACATCGCCGGCGCAATTGGCGCACCTGCAAGCAACATCGCAAGCATCCTTTCGACCATCGAAGAGAAGGCGGAAGCTGCGTAAGCGGTTGGCACTGAATGACTGGCGTGGGGCAAAGCCTGCACGTTGGAACACACATACTGTAAACGGAAAGAGCTGATACAATGGCTGATCTGAAAGCACTCGCAGAAAGCATCGTGGGTCTGACCCTGCTGGAAGCACAAGAACTGAAAACCATCCTCAAAGACGAATATGGCATCGAGCCCGCAGCCGGCGGCGCAGTTGTCATGGCAGCCGGCGGCGACGCCGGTGGCGCAGCTGAGGAAGAAAAGACCGAATTCGACGTCGTTCTGAAGAACGCCGGCGCTTCCAAAATCAACGTGATCAAAGAAGTCCGCGGCATCACCGGTCTGGGCCTGAAAGAAGCCAAAGAACTGGTCGAAGCCGGCGGCAAGATCAAAGAAGGCGTCGACAAAGCCGAAGCCGAAGACGTCAAAGCCAAGCTGGAAGCAGCTGGCGCAGAAGTCGAGCTGGCCTAAGCCCTGCTCCTGGTGCATTTCTGATGCATCGGAAATTTGGCTGGGTCCGGAGTTCTCCGGGCCCAGCCGAACCTGTCTTAAAAAGGGCCTCTGAGGGGGCGTTTTTTCAGGCGGAGTTCAAAGGATCGGGAGGCTGCCTTCGGGACGGTGGCCATGAATTGATCCGAACGCGCTGTCTCGTATGGGCAAGGTGCCGGGGCCCGGCGGCATCCTTGACCGGTGAGAACTCGAAAGGTGACATCTGACATGGCTCAATCGTTCCTTGGCCAGAAACGTCTACGCAAATACTACGGCAAAATCCGCGAAGTGCTGGAGATGCCGAACCTCATTGAGGTGCAGAAATCTTCCTACGACCTGTTCCTGCGCTCTGGCGATGAAGCCGAGCCGCTGGACGGCGAAGGCATCAAAGGTGTGTTCCAGTCGGTTTTCCCGATCAAGGACTTCAACGAGACCTCGGTCCTGGAGTTCGGCAAATACGCGTTTGAGAAACCGAAATACGACGTCGAAGAGTGCATGCAGCGCGACATGACCTACAGCGCGCCGCTGAAGGTCACCCTGCGCCTGATCGTCTTTGATGTGGACGAAGACACCGGCGCCAAGTCCGTGAAGGACATCAAGGAACAGGACGTCTTCATGGGCGACATGCCCCTGATGACCCCGAACGGCACCTTTGTCGTCAACGGCACCGAGCGTGTGATCGTGTCCCAGATGCACCGTTCGCCGGGCGTGTTCTTCGACCACGACAAGGGCAAGACCCACTCCTCGGGCAAGCTGCTGTTTGCCTGCCGCATCATCCCGTACCGCGGCTCCTGGCTGGATTTCGAATTCGACGCCAAGGACATCGTCTTTGCCCGTATCGACCGCCGCCGCAAACTGCCGGTGACCACTCTGCTGTACGCCCTGGGCCTGGACCAGGACGCCATCATGAGCGCCTATTACAACACCGTCCAGTTCAAGCTTGAAAAGTCCCGCGGCTGGGTCACCCCGTTCTTCCCCGACCGTGTGCGCGGCACCCGCCCGACCTATGACCTGGTCGATGCGGCCACTGGCGAGATCATCTGCGAGGCCGGCAAGAAAGTTACCCCGCGCGCCGTCAAGAAGATGATCGAAGAAGGCACCATCACCGAGCTTCTGGTGCCCTTCGAGCATATCGTCGGCAAATATGTCTCCCAGGACATCATCAACGAAGAAAACGGCGCGATTTATGTCGAAGCCGGTGATGAGCTGACCCTGGAATACGACAAGGACGGCGAACTGATCGGCGGCTCCCTGAAAGAGCTGCTGGATGCCGGCATCACCGATATTCCGGTGCTGGACATCGACAACGTCAACGTCGGCCCCTACATGCGCAACACCATGGCGCAGGACAAGAACCGGACCCGCGAAAGCGCGCTGATGGACATCTATCGCGTGATGCGCCCGGGCGAGCCGCCCACCGTCGAGGCCGCGTCGGCCCTGTTCGACACCCTGTTCTTTGATGGCGAGCGTTACGACCTGTCCGCCGTTGGCCGCGTGAAGATGAACATGCGCCTGGCCCTGGACGCTGAGGACACCCAGCGCACCCTGCGCAAGGAAGACATTGTCGCCTGCATCAAGGCGCTGGTCGACCTGCGGGACGGCCGCGGCGATATCGACGACATCGACCACCTCGGCAACCGCCGCGTGCGGTCCGTCGGCGAGCTGATGGAAAACCAGTACCGTGTCGGCCTGCTGCGCATGGAGCGCGCGATCAAGGAACGTATGTCCTCGGTCGAGATCGACACCGTGATGCCGCAGGATCTGATCAACGCGAAACCGGCGGCAGCCGCAGTACGCGAATTCTTCGGCTCCTCGCAGCTGTCGCAGTTCATGGACCAGACCAACCCGCTGTCGGAAGTCACCCACAAGCGCCGTCTCTCGGCGCTTGGCCCCGGCGGTTTGACCCGCGAGCGTGCCGGCTTTGAGGTCCGCGACGTTCACCCGACCCACTATGGCCGGATGTGCCCGATTGAAACGCCGGAAGGCCCGAACATCGGTCTGATCAACTCGCTGGCCACTTTTGCGCGCGTCAACAAATACGGCTTCATCGAAACGCCTTACCGCGTTGTCAATGAAGGCCAGGTGACCGACGAAGTGCACTACATGTCGGCGACCGAAGAAATGCGCCACACCGTGGCGCAGGCCAACGCGACCCTGGACGAGGGTGGCAAGTTCATCAACGACCTGGTGTCGACCCGTCAGTCCGGCGACTACACCCTGGCGCCGCGCGAAAGCGTCGACCTGATCGACGTCAGCCCGAAACAGCTGGTCTCGGTTGCGGCCTCGCTGATTCCGTTCCTGGAAAACGACGACGCCAACCGCGCTCTGATGGGCTCGAACATGCAGCGTCAGGCGGTTCCGCTCCTGCGCGCCGAGGCGCCGCTGGTCGGCACCGGCATCGAGGAAAAGGTTGCGATCGACTCCGGCGCGGCCATTCAGGCCAAGCGTGCGGGCATCATCGACCAGGTTGATGCGCAGCGTATCGTGATCCGGGCGACTTCGGATCTGGAGCTGGGCGACGCGGGCGTTGACATCTACCGGATGCGCAAGTTCCAGCGTTCGAACCAGAACACCTGCATCAACCAGCGTCCGCTGGTGAAGGTGGGCGACACCGTGACCAAGGGCGAAGTCATCGCCGATGGTCCGTCGACCGATATGGGCGAACTGGCTCTGGGTAAAAACGTGGTCGTCGCGTTCATGCCGTGGAACGGCTACAACTACGAAGACTCCATCCTGATCTCCGAGCGCATCGCGCGTGACGACGTCTTCACCTCGGTTCACATCGAGGAATTCGAAGTCGCCGCCCGTGACACCAAGCTTGGGCCGGAAGAAATCACCCGCGACATCCCCAACGTCGGCGAGGAAGCCCTGCGCAACCTCGACGAAGCGGGCATCGTCTACATCGGTGCCGATGTGGAACCGGGCGACATTCTGGTCGGCAAGATTACACCCAAGGGCGAAAGCCCGATGACCCCGGAAGAAAAGCTGCTGCGCGCCATCTTCGGCGAAAAAGCATCTGACGTGCGCGATACTTCGCTGCGCGTGAAGCCGGGCGATTACGGTACTGTGGTCGAAGTGCGCGTCTTCAACCGCCACGGCGTTGAAAAAGACGAGCGTGCGCTGCAGATCGAGCGTGAGGAAGTCGAACGTCTGGCCCGTGACCGGGACGACGAGCTGGCGATCCTGGACCGCAACATCTATGCCCGCCTGCGCGGCATGATCCTGGGCAAAGTGGCTGTCAAAGGCCCGAAAGGCGTGCGTTCCGGTGCCCCGATCGACGAGGAACTGCTGGACAGCCTGTCGCGCGGCCAGTGGTGGATGCTTGCCCTCGAGGAAGAGCAGGACGCTCAGGTCGTCGAGGCCCTGAACGAGCAGTACGAGGCGCAGAAGCGTGCCTTGGATGCCCGTTTCGAGGACAAGGTCGAAAAAGTCCGCCGCGGCGACGACCTGCCGCCGGGTGTGATGAAGATGGTCAAAGTCTTCATCGCGGTGAAGCGCAAGCTGCAGCCGGGCGACAAGATGGCCGGCCGTCACGGCAACAAAGGTGTGATCTCGAAAGTGGTGCCGATGGAGGACATGCCGTTCCTCGCCGACGGTACCCCGGTCGACTTCTGCCTTAACCCGCTGGGTGTTCCGTCGCGTATGAACGTTGGTCAAATCCTGGAGACCCACATGGGCTGGGCCGCACGCGGCCTTGGCATCAAAGTGGATGACGCGCTTCAGGAATACCGCCGCTCGGGCGACCTGACTCCGGTCCGTGAAGCGATGCACCACGCCTATGGCGACGACGTCTATGACGAAGGCATCGCCAGCATGTCCGAGGACGCGCTGATCGACGCCGCAGGAAACGTGACCCGCGGTGTGCCGATTGCGACCCCGGTCTTTGACGGCGCTAAGGAAGACGATGTGAACGACGCGCTGGTGCGTGCGGGCTTTGACCAGTCCGGACAGTCGATCCTGTTCGACGGCCGCACCGGCGAGCAGTTCGCGCGTCCGGTCACCGTCGGCATCAAGTACCTGCTGAAGCTGCACCACCTGGTGGACGACAAAATCCACGCGCGTTCCACCGGCCCGTACTCGCTTGTTACCCAGCAGCCGCTGGGCGGTAAGGCGCAGTTCGGCGGTCAGCGCTTTGGTGAGATGGAAGTCTGGGCTCTGGAAGCCTATGGCGCCGCCTACACCCTGCAGGAGATGCTCACCGTCAAATCGGATGACGTCGCCGGCCGGACCAAGGTCTATGAGTCGATCGTCAAGGGCGAGGACAACTTTGAAGCGGGCGTACCGGAATCGTTCAACGTTCTGGTTAAAGAAGTCCGTGGCCTCGGCCTGAACATGGAACTCCTGGATGCGGAAGAAGAGTAAGGGCTCCGGCCCTTACCCCCTCCTCCCTTCCGCACGAATTTGAGGTATCAAAATGAACCAGGAAATCACCAACAACCCGTTCAACCCGCTGACGCCGCCCAAGGTCTTTGATGAAATCAAAGTCTCGCTGGCGTCGCCGGAACGGATCCTGTCGTGGTCCTATGGCGAAATCAAAAAGCCTGAGACCATCAACTACCGGACCTTCAAGCCCGAGCGCGACGGCCTGTTCTGCGCCCGGATCTTTGGCCCGATCAAAGACTACGAATGCCTGTGCGGCAAATATAAGCGGATGAAATACCGCGGCGTCGTCTGCGAAAAATGCGGCGTCGAGGTTACCCTGCAGAAAGTGCGCCGCGAGCGCATGGGCCACATCGAACTGGCTGCACCCGTTGCGCACATCTGGTTCCTGAAGTCGCTGCCGTCCCGCATCGGCCTGATGCTGGACATGACCCTGCGCGACCTGGAACGTGTTCTGTACTTTGAAAACTACGTTGTCATCGAGCCGGGCCTGACTGACCTCAGTTACGGCCAGATGATGACCGAAGAAGAGTACATGGACGCTCAGGATGCCTATGGCATGGACGCCTTCACCGCCAACATCGGCGCCGAAGCGATCCGTGACATGCTGGCCCAGATCGACCTGGAATCAGAAGCCGAACACCTGCGCGCCGAACTGGCCGAAGCGACCGGCGAACTGAAGCCCAAGAAGATCATCAAGCGTCTGAAGGTTGTGGAGAGCTTCCTGGAATCGGGCAACCGCCCGGAATGGATGATCATGACCGTGATCCCGGTCATCCCGCCGGAACTGCGTCCGCTGGTTCCGCTGGACGGCGGCCGCTTCGCGACCTCCGACCTCAATGACCTGTACCGCCGCGTGATCAACCGGAACAACCGTCTGAAGCGGCTGATCGAACTGCGCGCGCCTGACATCATCGTCCGCAACGAAAAGCGGATGCTGCAGGAATCCGTTGACGCACTGTTCGACAACGGCCGCCGCGGCCGTGTCATCACCGGCGCCAACAAGCGTCCGCTGAAGTCGCTGTCCGACATGCTGAAGGGTAAGCAGGGCCGCTTCCGTCAGAACCTTTTGGGTAAGCGCGTCGACTTCTCCGGCCGTTCGGTGATTGTGACCGGTCCCGAGCTGAAGCTGCACCAGTGCGGCCTGCCCAAGAAGATGGCGCTCGAACTGTTCAAGCCCTTCATCTACTCGCGTCTGGAGGCCAAAGGTCTGTCCTCCACAGTGAAACAGGCCAAGAAGCTGGTCGAAAAAGAGCGTCCCGAAGTTTGGGATATCCTCGACGAGGTGATCCGCGAACACCCGGTGATGCTGAACCGTGCGCCGACGCTGCACCGTCTTGGCATCCAGGCGTTTGAACCCACGCTGATCGAAGGTAAGGCCATCCAGCTGCACCCGCTGGTCTGTTCGGCGTTCAACGCGGACTTTGACGGCGACCAGATGGCTGTGCACGTCCCGCTGAGCCTTGAGGCCCAGCTGGAAGCGCGCGTCCTGATGATGTCCACCAACAACGTGCTGTCGCCGGCCAACGGCGCACCGATCATTGTTCCCTCGCAGGATATGATTCTGGGTCTCTACTATGTGACCCTGGAACGCGAAGGCATGCCCGGTGAAGGCATGGTGTTCGGCTCGATCGAGGAAGTTCAGCACGCGCTGGACGCAGGTGTTGTTCACCTGCACACCAAGATCACGGCCCGGATCACGCAGTTCGACGAAGAAGGCAACGAGGTTCAGTCACGGTTCGAAACCACGCCTGGCCGTGTCCGTCTGGGCGCACTGCTGCCGAAGAACGTCAAAGCGCCGTTTGAGCTGGTCAACCGCCTGCTGCGGAAGAAAGAAGTGCAGCAGGTCATCGACACCGTCTACCGTTACTGCGGTCAGAAAGAGTCGGTTATCTTCTGCGACCAGATCATGACCATGGGCTTCCGCGAAGCGTTCAAGGCGGGCATTTCGTTCGGCAAGGACGACATGGTGATCCCCGACACCAAATGGACGCTGGTCGACGAGACCCGCGATCAGGTGAAGGATTTCGAACAGCAGTACATGGACGGCCTGATCACTCAGGGCGAAAAGTACAACAAAGTTGTCGATGCCTGGTCCAAGTGTAACGACAAGGTCACCGACGCGATGATGGGCACCATCTCCGCAGATAAGCGCGACGAAGCTGGCGCCGTGATGGAACCGAACTCGGTTTACATGATGGCCCACTCCGGTGCGCGTGGCTCGGTAACCCAGATGAAGCAGCTGGGCGGCATGCGCGGCCTGATGGCCAAGCCGAACGGCGACATCATCGAGACTCCGATCATCTCGAACTTTAAAGAAGGCCTGACCGTTCTCGAGTACTTCAACTCGACCCACGGTGCCCGTAAGGGTCTGTCCGATACCGCGCTTAAGACGGCGAACTCGGGTTACCTGACCCGCCGTCTGGTGGACGTGGCTCAGGACTGCATCGTGCGTGAGAACGATTGCGGCACCGAGCGTGCGATTACTGCCGAAGCGGCTGTGAACGACGGTGAAGTCGTCGCGACCCTGGGCGAGCGTCTTCTGGGCCGCGTGGCCGCAGACGACATCCTGCGTCCGGGCACCGAAGAAGTCATCATCGCTGCAGGCCAGCTGATCGACGAACGCATGGCGGATGCCGTGGAAGAGGCCGGCGTTCAGTCGACCCGTATCCGCTCGCCGCTGACCTGCGAGTCGGAAGAGGGCGTCTGCGCCATGTGCTATGGCCGTGACCTGGCGCGCGGCACCAAGGTGAACGAAGGCGAAGCGGTGGGTATCATCGCGGCGCAGTCGATCGGCGAACCTGGCACCCAGCTGACCATGCGGACCTTCCACATCGGCGGCGTTGCGCAGGGTGGCCAGCAGTCGTTCCAGGAAGCGTCTCAGGAAGGCAAGATCGTCTTCGAAATGCCGCAGACCCTGGAAAACGCCAACGGCGAGACCATGGTTGTCGGCCGCAACATGAAGCTGATCATCCAGGACGAACACGGCGAAGAACGTGCCAGCCACAAGCTGGGCTACGGTTCCAAGCTGTTCGTCAAGGAAGGTCAGGACATTGCGCGCGGCGACAAGCTGTTCGAATGGGATCCCTACACCCTGCCGATCATCGCCGAGAAGCCCGGTACCGCGAAATACGTGGACCTGGTCTCGGGCCTGGCGGTCCGCGACGAGACCGACGAAGCCACCGGCATGACCCAGAAGATCGTGATCGACTGGCGCACGGCTCCGAAAGGCTCGGATCTGAAGCCGGAGATCATCCTGGTCGACAGCAACGGCGAGCCGATGCGCAACGATCTGGGCAATCCGCTGACCTACCCGATGTCGGTGGATGCGATCCTCTCGGTCGAAGACGGCCAGCAGGTTGTGGCAGGTGACGTTGTTGCGCGTATCCCGCGTGAAGGCGCCAAGACCAAGGACATCACCGGTGGTCTGCCGCGCGTTGCGGAACTGTTCGAAGCCCGCCGTCCGAAAGACCACGCGATCATCGCCGAAATCGATGGCTACGTGCGCTTTGGCCGCGACTACAAGAACAAGCGCCGCATCGCGATCGAACCGTCGGACGAGTCGCGGGACGCCGTCGAATACATGGTGCCCAAGGGCAAGCACATTCCGGTTCAGGAAGGTGATTTTGTCCAGAAGGGCGACTATATCATGGACGGCAACCCGGCGCCGCATGACATCCTGTCCATCATGGGTGTCGAGGCTCTGGCCAACTACATGATCGACGAAGTGCAGGACGTTTACCGCCTGCAGGGTGTGAAGATCAACGACAAGCACATCGAGGTGATCGTCCGCCAGATGCTGCAGAAGTGGGAGATCTCGGACTCCGGCGACACCACGCTGCTGAAAGGCGAGCACGTGGACAAGCAGGAGTTTGACGCAGCCAACGAGAAATCGCTGGCCCGCGGCAAGCGCCCGGCACAGGGCGAACCGATCCTGCTCGGCATCACCAAGGCGTCGCTGCAGACCCGTTCCTTCATCTCGGCGGCCTCCTTCCAGGAGACCACGCGGGTCCTCACCGAGGCTTCGGTGCAGGGCAAGAAGGACAAGCTGGTCGGCCTCAAGGAAAACGTCATCGTGGGCCGCCTGATCCCGGCCGGCACCGGTGGTGCGACCCAGGCAGTGCGCGCCATTGCCCAAGGCCGCGACAACGTGGTTCTGGAAGCCCGCCGCGAAGAAGCCGAAGCCGCTGCAGCCCTGGCCGCACCGGTGATGGACGAAGATGCGATGGGCGGCGACGATCTGGATATCCTGGTCGAAACCCCGGAAAGCCGCGACTAAGCCACGGCTCATACCTTCAGGAAAAGCCCCCGCATGATCTCATGCGGGGGCTTTTTCATTTCTGCAACCGCGGCTATCTGTAGTCAGGCAGGGGATCGGGCCGGACAACACGGCTGCAGGCGGGGAGCGGTGATGGATATCAGGCTGCGGATGATCGGATTGGTGCGGTTTTCCGTACTCAGCACGAATTACTATTCAGAGCGGTTCAACAGCTTGGAGGAAAAGGCTGCGCATCTGTTCTCGCCGGAACGGATGGAGTTGCGCTTCCGGCTGTTCGAACATTTGTGCCTGCGGTCGCTGACACAGCAGAGCGACCCAAGTTTCCGGCTGATCGTTCTGACCTCCGAAGATCTGCCTGATCCCTATCTGGAGCGGCTGCTGGAGCTGACAGAACCCTATAGCAATATCTTTTGCCACGGCGCGGCCCCGGATACGCACTACCAGCAGCTGAAGGACGCTTTCGGCCTGGTGAATTTACGGCGCGCCACCCATCACGTTCTGTTCCGGCTGGATGATGACGATGCTTTGGACCGGAATTTCGTCAAACGCACCAAGGGCTTTGCCCGCGCCATGATTCCGTTGCAGGGCGATGGGCAGACCCCTTTTATGATCGCCCATAACCGTGGCTTGTATCTGGAAAAAACCGCCGCCGGAGCGGAGCTGTATGACACCTGCGAGCGGTCGCCGTTGTCCGCCGGCCTGTCGCTGGTTGCTCCGGCGGATCACCCGGCCAACCCCTATGCGTTCAACCACCGCAAAATTGCGCAGCACTATAATACGTTTTCCGACATTTCGGTGCCCGCATTCCTGCGGACCATTCATGGCGACAATAAATCGGACCCTGCGCAACTGGGCCTGACCCGGAAATGGCCCGCACACCAAATCGAAGACGCGCTGAACGAGCATTTCGGCTATACAGCGGCGCACCTGAAGGCCTTGCTGCCGTAGCAGCCTGCCTGGCCGCTGCCGGCTTAGCGCGGCTTGAACGCCGCCCGCACTTTGGCAGCCCGCAGACCAAAGGCCGTAGCAAACTCAAGCTCTTGTTTGCGGGTCAGCGGTGCGACGTCAACAGCTGCGGCGCCGTCTTGCCGGGAGTCATTGAACCGGTTGTGGCTTCGGACCCACATGGGGACGTCGGTTAGGGTGACAGACGGCATGTGGTGGTGAATACGGTGGTGGGCAAAGTTCATGATCGTTTTGCGGCTGCCCGCTGCCACGTGCATGCCAAGGGCTGCGGTGAAATAGGGCCGGACGGTTGGCGCTGCTGAAATGCCGTCCGGGCCGAACTCCGCGACATAGCCCCGGTTGAAATCAATCGCCGCCGAGGCGGATTTGGCAAACAGCTTGGCGCAGTCTCTTGCGGTGTCCCGCAGACGCTCGACAAATTCCGTTGCCACCGCGTCATCATCGTCGAACCTGAACTGCAGGCAGGGCTGGCCGGGTTGGCGCCGCGCGCCGTTCAAAAGATATTTCATCACCTCACGATGCTTGCGCGGCGGTTCCGCATGAAGCTGGATTTGCGGTATGTCCGCTATCAAATCCTGCAACCGGTCGCGGTGAACCTGGGGCAGGCTGTCGCCGATCACCATGATCAAGTCAAAATCCTGGTCGGTTTGCTCCCGCAGGCAGGGCAGGGCGACGGTTTCCAGCAGCCGGAACCGCTCTTCCATCCGGGCTTCGGCATAGAGATAGGCAATCCGCTCTTCAATCGTTTCTTGCTCCACTTGGAACCCGCCGATGGCCGGATAGGAAAACCGGCACAATCCGATGACTTGCATTCTGAAATCCGTCTTATACTAAAGCGCTGCCGCCGCGACTATGCCGCTCAGCTGTGCTGCGGGCAAGGGCGGGCAGGGGCGCGGGCACCGGTGCGGTCCTGCTGGCAGCAAACCCGCACCGCCCGCTGTTGACAACCTGGGCGACTCCCCATATACGCGCGCTTATCCGGCACCCGGAGTGTATTCTTCGAAAGCCGAATTCAAAATTGCAGTGGCTCAAGGCTTGGGCACTTTTACCACCCGGGCCCTCTGTAACCTCACCGCGTCGTCTCACCTCGGAATGGGAGCGATTGCGGTTTTTGCGCTTGTGGACGCACAAGTGCAGCGAAATCACCCGCACGCGCCGGCGTGCATGACAGTGTTGCGAAACGGGGAAAACCTGAATGCCAACGATCCAGCAGCTGATCCGCAAGCCGCGTCAGCCGAAACGCAAAGTTTCGAAGTCCCAGCACCTCGAGCAGTGCCCGCAGAAGCGCGGCGTCTGCACCCGCGTGTACACCACCACACCGAAGAAACCGAACTCCGCTATGCGGAAAGTTGCCAAGGTCCGCCTGACCAACGGTTTCGAAGTGATCTCCTACATCCCCGGTGAAAGCCACAACCTTCAGGAGCACTCTGTGGTTCTGATCCGCGGCGGCCGGGTAAAAGACCTTCCGGGTGTCCGTTACCACATCCTGCGCGGTGTTCTGGATACCCAGGGCGTTAAAGACCGTAAACAACGCCGTTCGAAGTACGGCGCGAAGCGTCCTAAGTAAGAAGGAGAGGCTGATATGTCACGTCGTCACGCCGCCGAAAAACGCGAAGTTCTGCCCGACGCCAAGTTCGGCGACCGCGTTCTGACCAAATTCATGAACAACCTGATGATCGACGGCAAGAAGTCGGTCGCAGAGCGTATCGTCTACAACGCCTTTGACCGCGTTGAAGGCAAGATCAAGCGCGCGCCGGTTGAAGTGTTCCACGAAGCTCTCGACAACATCAAACCCTCGGTCGAAGTCCGTTCGCGCCGTGTGGGCGGTGCCACCTACCAGGTGCCGGTTGAAGTCCGCCCCGAGCGCCGTGAAGCGCTGGCAATCCGCTGGCTGATCACTGCTGCGCGCAAGCGCAACGAAAACACCATGGAAGAGCGCCTTGCAGGCGAGCTGATGGACGCTGTCCAGTCCCGTGGCACCGCAGTGAAAAAGCGCGAAGACACCCATAAGATGGCCGAGGCGAACAAAGCCTTCAGCCATTACCGCTGGTAAGCCGGAGGACCTAGACCTATGGCACGCGACTATCCGCTCGAACTGTACCGTAACTTCGGTATCATGGCGCACATCGATGCAGGTAAAACCACCTGCTCCGAGCGCATCCTGTATTACACCGGCAAATCCCACAACATCGGTGAGGTGCACGACGGTGCAGCCACCATGGACTGGATGGAGCAGGAACAGGAACGCGGCATCACCATCACTTCGGCTGCGACCACCACTTTCTGGGAACGCACCGAGGATGGCCAGACCGCTGACTCGCCCAAGCACCGCCTGAACATCATCGACACCCCTGGCCACGTTGACTTCACCATCGAAGTTGAACGCTCGCTGGCGGTTCTCGACGGTGCTGTCTGTGTTCTGGACGCCAACGCCGGTGTTGAACCCCAGACCGAAACCGTGTGGCGCCAGGCTGACCGCTACAAGGTTCCGCGCATGGTGTTCGTCAACAAGATGGACAAGATCGGCGCTGACTTCTTCAACTGCGTTGAAATGATCGAAGACCGCACCGGCGCCCGCGCGGTTCCGGTTGGTGTGCCGATCGGCGCCGAAACCGAGCTGGAAGGCCTGGTTGATCTGGTCAACATGGAAGAATGGCTGTGGCAGGGCGAAGACCTTGGCGCATCGTGGATCAAAGCACCGATCCGTGACAGCCTGAAAGACATGGCTGATGAATGGCGCGGTAAGATGATCGAGGCGGCCGTCGAAATGGACGACGACGCCATGGAAGCTTACCTGGAAGGCGAAGAGCCTGACGTGCCGACCCTGCGCAAACTGCTGCGCAAGGGCACGCTGGAAATGGCCTTTGTGCCGGTTCTGGGCGGCTCCGCGTTCAAAAACAAAGGCGTGCAGCCGCTGCTGAACGCTGTGATCGACTACCTGCCCAGCCCGCTGGACGTTGTCGATTACATGGGCTTCAAACCCGGTGACGAAGAAGAAGTCCGTGATATCGCCCGCCGTGCGGACGACAACATGGCGTTCTCGGGTCTGGCGTTCAAAATCATGAACGACCCCTTCGTCGGCTCGCTGACCTTTACCCGGATCTATTCCGGTGTCCTGAACAAGGGCGACACGCTCTTGAACTCGACCAAAGGCAAGAAAGAGCGCGTTGGCCGGATGATGATGATGCACTCGAACAACCGTGAGGAAATCACGGAAGCGTTCGCGGGCGACATCATCGCGTTGGCAGGTCTGAAAGACACCACCACCGGTGACACCATCTGCGCTGTCAACGACCCGGTCGTGCTGGAAACCATGACCTTCCCCGATCCGGTTATCGAAATCGCGGTTGAGCCCAAGACCAAGGCCGACCAGGAGAAAATGTCCCAGGGTCTGCAGCGTCTTGCTGCCGAAGATCCGTCCTTCCGTGTTGAGACCGACATCGAGTCCGGTCAGACCATCATGAAGGGCATGGGCGAACTTCACCTGGACATCCTGGTTGACCGTCTGAAGCGTGAATTCAAGGTCGAAGCCAACATCGGTGCGCCGCAGGTGGCCTACCGCGAGACCATCTCCAAAGAGGTCGAGCATTCCTACACCCACAAGAAACAGTCGGGTGGTTCGGGCCAGTTCGCCGAGGTGAAACTGATCATCTCGCCGACAGAGCCGGGCGAAGGCTACTCCTTCGAATCCCGTATCGTCGGCGGTGCGGTTCCGAAGGAATACATCCCGGGCGTCGAAAAAGGCATCAAGTCCGTCATGGATTCTGGCCCGCTGGCCGGCTTCCCCGTGATCGACTTCAAGGTTGCCCTGATCGACGGTAAGTTCCACGATGTGGACTCCTCGGTTCTGGCCTTTGAAATCGCGGCCCGCATGGGCATGCGTGAAGGTATGCGCAAGGCTGGTGCGAAACTGCTCGAACCGGTGATGAAAGTCGAAGTGATCACCCCGGAAGACTATACCGGCGGTATCATCGGCGATCTGACCTCGCGCCGGGGCCAGGTGTCCGGCCAGGAGAACCGCGGCAACGCAATCGCGATCGACGCGTTTGTGCCGCTGGCGAACATGTTCGGCTACATCAACACCCTGCGTTCGATGAGCTCGGGCCGCGCCCAGTTCACCATGCAGTTCGACCACTACGAACCGGTTCCGCAGAACATCTCGGAAGAGATCCAGGCGAAATTCGCGTAAGCGTCATAAAAATTGAGGGGTTCGCGTCCGCTGCGGCCCCCTCTCGAAACAATAGGAGGCCATCATGGCTAAGGAAAAGTTTGAACGCACAAAACCGCACGTCAACATCGGCACCATCGGCCACGTTGACCACGGCAAAACCACGCTGACCGCAGCAATCACCAAATACTTCGGTGACTTCAAAGCCTACGACCAGATCGACGGCGCACCGGAAGAAAAAGCCCGCGGCATCACCATCTCGACCGCCCACGTCGAGTATGAGACCGAGACCCGCCACTACGCCCACGTCGACTGCCCCGGCCACGCTGACTATGTGAAGAACATGATCACCGGCGCGGCGCAGATGGACGGCGCGATCCTGGTTGTGAACGCAGCTGACGGCCCGATGCCGCAGACCCGCGAGCACATCCTGCTGGGCCGCCAGGTTGGCATCCCGCACATGGTTGTCTTCATGAACAAGGTTGACCAGGTCGACGACGAAGAGCTCCTGGAGCTGGTCGAAATGGAAATCCGCGAGCTGCTGTCCTCCTACGACTACCCGGGCGACGATATCCCGATCATCGCGGGTTCGGCTCTGGCCGCAATGGAAGGCAACAAGCCTGAAATCGGCGAAGAGAAGATCAAAGAGCTGATGGCGGCTGTGGATGAGTACATCCCGACCCCGGCGCGTGCGGTTGACCAGCCGTTCCTGATGCCGGTCGAAGACGTGTTCTCGATCTCGGGCCGCGGCACCGTTGTGACCGGCCGGGTTGAGCGCGGCGTGATCAACGTTGGCGACGCGATCGAAATCGTTGGCATCCGCGACACCAAAACCACCACCTGCACCGGTGTTGAAATGTTCCGCAAGCTGCTGGACCGCGGTGAAGCCGGCGACAACATCGGCGCCCTGCTGCGCGGCATCGACCGTGACGGTGTTGAGCGCGGCCAGGTTCTGTGCGCCCCGAAATCGGTGAACCCGCACACCAAGTTCGAAGCCGAAGCCTATATCCTGACCAAGGAAGAAGGCGGCCGTCACACGCCGTTCTTTGCGAACTACCGTCCGCAGTTCTACTTCCGCACCACCGACGTGACCGGCACCGTGACCCTGCCCGAGGGCACCGAGATGGTTATGCCCGGCGACAACCTGAAGTTCGACGTTGAACTGATCGCCCCGATCGCGATGGAAAACGGCCTGCGCTTCGCCATCCGCGAAGGCGGCCGCACCGTCGGCGCTGGCGTCGTTTCCAAAATTACCGAGTAATTTTGGAAACAGTGGGTGGCAGGCGGTTTTCGTTAGAAAATCGCCGAGAACCCACACAGGATTGTTCTGCGAAAGGGCCGCTCAATCGAGCGGCCCTTTTTCTATGCGCTGACGCTGGAACAGGGCAGGGACCGGCCAGGGGCCGAAGGCCGTCTTGCAAAAGCTCCGGTGGAGCTTTTGAGGCCGCAGGGAGCGTCAGCTCCGGGTGCGATGCAATCGCGCCCGCCCTCCGGGCTGGCCGGGCGCGGCCCGAACGCGGGGCGTCCGGGCGTGAGAGCGTGATTGATCGGTTGCTTGGGTTAGTTAAGCTGCTAACTTCATTGGTGAAATTGGAAAAAATGAACTTGAAGGTTTGAGGTGGCTGTTCGACCACCAAATGAAAACCCCTACCATCATCCATATGTTAAGCCGTTGGCTGTTGATCTTGAGGAGGTTGAGAGAATAGCGCGTGATTGTTTTGAGATAGTGCTAGCCTCTCGCTCAGTTGGCGCATTTTGGAATGGCGATTTGGAGGAGTTTGGTGAGAAGAGCGATTGGTCCTTCCCTAGCTTGATGGCAGCTCATTTGGGAACTGCCGAAGAACGCTTGTCGACCTCCTTGGCGAAACTAGCCGTTCTATTTCGAGCTTTGGATGATCAACTGGCGACTGATGATGATTACAATGAATGTAAAGCAAGGCTGGAAAGTGAACTATCTCCTTTCCTGACTGCTTATTCAGGTGAAGGTATACCAACCACGCTTAGAGAGTCCTGCAACAAGATCATCCATTGCGAAGACTTTCGCCCGGTCTATGACAACGGCTCTGAGCCACGTGATGAGGGTGTCTACTATATGACAGGTGAAATCGAGCTTGAGGGCAGGAAGGGGACTAAGAATTGGTTGGTTTCAGTAGACCTATTTAATCTTTTGGAAGGGGTGATGGATACGATCTGCTTTTTCAAAGCAAAGGGCTAATTTCCAAGACTTTGGATAGTTAGTTTGGAGTGGTCAATCTGCCCTCCTAAACCTCCCTTTAACACTCCCAAACAAACCCCAAACCCACCGTCCGCCGCAAACGCAACCGTTTCGCCGCGAAACCCCTTGCCACATTGCCCTATCAGGCGTATAGCGCGCAGGTTCGCCATGTGCGGATAGAGGCGGGGTGATTCCCGCCTTTTGGGTTCGACGAGGGTTCCGCGGTGGTCGCAGGCCCTCCTCTCAACCTCAACGCCTCAATAAAGGCAGATGTAATGCAAAGCCAAAACATTCGCATTCGGCTGAAGGCATTCGATTACCGCGTTCTGGATGCCAGCACGCAGGAAATCGTCAACACAGCCAAGCGCACCGGCGCTCAGGTTCGTGGCCCGATCCCGATGCCGAACAAGATCGAGAAATTCACTGTTCTGCGTGGCCCCCACGTTGACAAGAAATCCCGTGACCAGTTCGAAATCCGGACGCACAAGCGTCTTCTCGACATCGTTGATCCGACCCCCCAGACCGTGGACGCGCTGATGAAGCTCGACCTCGCCGCTGGTGTGGACGTCGAAATCAAGCTGCAGTCGTAAGATCGGAGGGTAATGAATATGCGCTCTGGTATTATCGCAAAGAAAGTCGGCATGACCCGGCTGTTCCTGGAAGACGGCAAGCAGATCCCTGTGACCGTTCTGTCGCTGGACGGCCTGCAGGTTGTTGCGCAGCGCACCGATGACAAAGACGGCTACACCGCCGTTCAGCTCGGTGCTGGTTCCGCCAAGGCAAAGCGCACGTCGCAAGCCATGCGCGGCCATTTCGCAGCAGCCAAGGTTGCGCCGAAGCGCAAGCTCGTGGAATTCCGCGTGCCCGCAGACGCCCTGATCGAAGTCGGCGCCGAGATTTCGGCCGAACACTTCCTGGCTGGCCAGAAAGTGGACGTCACCGGCACCTCGATCGGTAAAGGTTTCGCCGGTGCCATGAAGCGGCACAACTTCGGCGGCCTGCGCGCCACGCACGGTGTGTCGATCTCGCACCGTTCGCACGGCTCCACCGGTCAGTGTCAGGATCCGGGCAAAGTCTTCAAAGGCAAGAAGATGGCCGGCCACATGGGCGCAGCCCGCGTGACCACCCAGAACCTGGAAGTGGTGAAAACCGACGCCGACCGCGGCCTGGTCTTCATCAAAGGCGCCGTTCCCGGCCCGAAATCCGGCTGGGTCACCGTCAAGGACGCCGTGAAGAAGAAAGCGCCCGAAGGTCTGCCGTTCCCGGCCGGTCTGAAAGCGGCTGCAACCGATGCACCGGCTGTTGAAGCCCCCGCGGAAGGTGGTGAAGCATGAAACTTGACGTGATCAAACTCGACGGCGGCAAGTCCGGCGACATCGAGCTGTCCGAAGACCTGTTCGGCCTGGAGCCGCGTGCGGACATCCTGCACCGTGTGGTCCGCTGGCAGCGCAACAACGCGCAGGCCGGCACCCACAAGGTGAAGACCCGCTCGGAGACCTCCTATTCGACCAAGAAGATCTATCGCCAGAAGGGCACCGGCGGCGCACGCCACGGTGACCGCAACGCGCCGATCTTCCGCAAGGGCGGTATCTACAAAGGCCCGGTTGTCCGTTCGCACGGCCACGATCTGACCAAGAAGTTCCGCAAGCTGGGTCTGCGCCACGCGCTGTCCGCAAAGGCAAAAGCGGGCGAGCTGGTCATCATCGAGGA
The DNA here is from genome assembly GCF_000473165.1 of Leisingera aquimarina DSM 24565. Classification (GTDB taxonomy): domain Bacteria; phylum Pseudomonadota; class Alphaproteobacteria; order Rhodobacterales; family Rhodobacteraceae; genus Leisingera; species Leisingera aquimarina. The sequence goes on from NZ_KI421504.1 coordinate 1,148,326, forward strand.
TGCAGCCTCCGAAGGCAAAACCGCCGCTCTGGCCAAACAGGTGAAAAACCTGGGCTGGAAACGCGCGCTGGTCATCGACGGCTCTTCGGTCAACGAAGACTTCCTGAAAGCGTCGCGCAACATTGAAGGCCTGGATATCCTGCCGACAATGGGCGCAAACGTCTATGATATCCTGAAGCGTGACACCCTGGTGATCACCAAAGCGGGTATCGAAGCACTGGAGGCTCGCCTGAAATGAGCGCTAAAGCTGAACACTACGATGTGGTCCGCAAGCCGATCATCACCGAGAAAACCACCATGGCGTCCGAAAACGGCGCGGTAGTTTTCGAAGTGGCAATCGACTCGAACAAGCCGATGATCAAAGAAGCTGTTGAGGCTCTCTTTGGCGTCAAGGTGAAGGCGGTCAACACCACCATCACCAAAGGCAAGGTCAAGCGGTTCCGCGGCCAGATGGGCCGTCGCAAAGACGTCAAAAAAGCCTATGTGACCCTGGAAGAAGGCAACACAATCGACGTGTCCACCGGACTCTGAGATCTGCCTCTTTGAGACTTTGGAAGGCCCTCGCTAAAAGCGGGGGCCTTTTTCATATGCGCAGGGCGGGCATGTCTGCATGGCGGGTCCCTTGGTGAAGTCCATCCGCTGATTAATAGCCGCTGGCGGTTAAGATCCGCGAAGCCCTGCGTGCGCTGCCTGCGCAACGGGCGGCGTTCAAAAACGGCGCCCCGGCCCTATCATTCCTGGCGCTATAGCGTATGGGAGGGGGGCCTTAAGGAGAATGAACGATGGGACCTTCACAGAGTTTACCTGAACTGGTCGCGGCGGCGCGGGCCAATGCCAAGACGCTTGAGGATCGCATCACGGCGGCGCAAACCCCTGACGGCGGGCCGGCGGGATCTGCGGGCCAAGTTGAGGAGCTTCGCGCGGCCACGGTTGCGCTGGAAGCGCAAGCGGTCGATATCTTCACCCTGTTCGAGGCGCGGATGCAGCACCACTTCAGGCGCGGGCCGTTCTCGCGGAAATTGACATCCCTGCTGTCGCAGTCCGGGCAAACCGGCCTCGCCGAAAGGGTCCATCAGTATTATCTGGTGATCAACGTTTTGAAGCACGGCAAGGGTGCGAGCTACCGGGAATTGCTGAATGCTCCGGGGTCCAAATTTGCCGTGAACACCAGCCGGGACACTGCCGCCGATGATGCACAGCAATCAGTTGGGCTGGTAGACATCAGTTTCCCCGGCTTCTTTGCCGGGCTGACCGAAACCATTCTGGAAGCCAGTCGGTTCCTCGAAAAGCAATAGGGCGCATCCCGCCGCGCCAGCGTCATGCTGAAAGCTTGGCTAAGGTAGGACCCGGCCCCATGAGGCGCTGAACGGGCGTCTTGTCCCCGGCGCGGAATCAAGGCCGCAGGCCGCCGCGCCAGCGCCGTCCCGCCCCCATTGGGCGGCGCTTTGGCTGGTGTTCAGCGTGTCTGTGGGGTCTTGGGGATTTGGCCGGGATAAAGTGGCCTACGCGACGTTGACAGCGCCACCCCGCGGGACGGCGCTGTCACGGCTCTGACTTGCTATGCTACGGAAGCGTATGCGACAACGCAGAAGACAGCGAAAACAATAAGAATAGCAAGGCGGCCTGTGGCGTTGGCTTCAAAGTTCTGTCCGACTTTGATCAGCAGCTTTTCCTTCTCTCCAGGCATTACTCAGTCCCCGCGGTAAGGCGTTCGATTTGTTCCCGGAGGTAGAAGTTTTCGACGGTCTTATAGAGACCTGCCCAGTGGTTTCGGTTTTTGCCTAGAACGTTGGGTGCGGGCCCAATTTCCTTGACCGTTGCATGGGTTTCATTGAAGAGGTCATGTGCAACCTGTTTCCAAACATGCTTTACATGATCGAATCCGCCTTCCCACTCTGCGAAGCCTGTTGTCGGGTCTATTCGAACATAGTTCCGGAAGGCTCCCAAAAGCGGATAGGTGGCACCTTTTGTCAGCCTCTTATCGTGGCGATCGAGTTTTGCGAAGGGGAATTCAAAGCTACCTGCCTTCTTTGAGGCCACCTCAATGTATGCAGGGGTAGCTCCCTTTTGGCCGATGATCTCGGAACGAACTCTTAGGAAGTCTCTGCGGATGATGTCATAAAGTTCGAGGATTTGGGGGAGCAGCGGTTCAAGTTTAGCGTATTTCCGTTGCTCCGGATGGGCGCGGTTTTCCTTGAAGTCCTCTCCGAACCTCTTTAATGGCAAAGACCATTTTTCGTAGGCTGAGATTGGGTACTTTCCGCTGCGATTGGGGTAGTCGATTACATTCATGATCTCTAGGGCCGAGATCAATTCCCTAACATCGACAGCATTGGTATCGCTTTCCTTGTAGGAAACATCGTTGGCCCAATCCTGGGGCGCAATAACGTCTTTTATCCCTTGAAACGCCCCGTCTAGATCGAAAATGGATTGGGGCTTCACAGCAATTCCAGTGTTCTGCCCCCGAGCAATGTCCACTCGTAGAGTATGATCGTTGGCGCCTTCTACTCCGGTAATGATGCGAATTTCAACGTGCTGGCCTTCCGCTATTGAGTCGTCATCTTGACATTCCCAAATGAGGTTGGCGGTGTGTCCGCCATTTGCAATGCCGTACTCATCGTCGATCATGACGTCAAAGGTGCGTTTCTCTACAGTCTTGACCTCTTCCCCGATGATGGTGATGCCGAGGTTGAGTAGGTCGAATGTACCCGGTAAAGCCTCGTTACCTCTAAGGCTCTCTCTAACATCCTTATAGACAGAGCGGTTCATACCGGTTGCTTCACGCAGGTTTGCTTTCTGAGGCAAGTTCTTCGGAAGGTTTGCTGCAGGGACTAGGAATATGTGCTTTTGGATGTTCGGAAAGTGAGGGTGTCTGAAGCTACGCGCTTCCGAAACCTCAAAACGATAAGGTTTAATAGCCATATAAAGGCTCCTTTTTCAGTGCCGACGGCGCGGCCTAAGACCTGCAGGCACGATGGCCTTTCACAGGGAACACGGTGGTTCATTCTTTGGGTAGCACACTTATGGTGCGTGCACAATTAATGGGGTATGTCCGTTTCTATTTTGTTCCAAGATGCCCGCTGGGACGGCAACGTCAAGTGGGTCTGTTGACGAACTGGCGCACACCGCCACGCGGGAGGCGCTGCCACGGCTTTGAGGCATAGCTCACGATCCCTGCAAGGAACCTATAGACTCCCCCAAACACCTCTGCTAAGCCGCACCAATCCTGCAGACCCCGGATTCGTTCCGGGGTTGTTACGTTTGTCAGGATGTTTGAACTTTGGGACCTTCGGGGCCCTATATCTCAGGCAACCCTAGTAGGGCGTCTCATCGTGGGACAACCGGGCGGGGGGCTTACACATAGCGGGTCCAAAGACAAAAACCTAAGGGCCTGCACGCTAAACGGAAGACAGAAAGCATGGCACTCAAGTCGTATAAGCCGACGACGCCGGGCCAGCGTGGGCTGGTTCTGATCGACCGTTCGGAGCTTTGGAAAGGGCGTCCGGTCAAATCTCTCACTGAGGGTCTGACCAAATCGGGCGGCCGGAACAACACCGGACGGATTACTGCACGCCGCCGCGGCGGCGGGGCAAAGCGCCTCTACCGGATCGTTGACTTCAAACGGAACAAATTTGATGTAGCGGCCACCGTTGAGCGGATCGAATACGACCCGAACCGGACCGCATTCATCGCGCTGATCAAATACGAAGATGGCGAGCAAGCCTACATCCTGGCGCCGCAGCGTCTGGCTGTCGGTGACAAGGTCGTCGCCTCTGCCAAGGCAGACATCAAGCCGGGCAACGCAATGCCGTTCTCGGGCATGCCGATCGGTACCATCGTTCACAACATCGAAATGAAGCCCGGCAAAGGCGGCCAGATCGCCCGTGCAGCCGGTACTTACGCTCAGTTCGTTGGCCGTGACGGCGGTTACGCCCAGATCCGCCTGTCCTCGGGCGAGCTGCGTCTGGTGCGTCAGGAATGCATGGCCACCATCGGTGCCGTGTCGAACCCCGACAACTCGAACCAGAACTTCGGTAAAGCCGGCCGTATGCGCCACAAGGGCAAGCGTCCTTCTGTGCGTGGTGTGGTTATGAACCCGATCGACCACCCCCACGGCGGTGGTGAAGGCCGGACCTCCGGTGGCCGCCACCCGGTGACCCCCTGGGGCAAACCGACCAAGGGCAAACGGACCCGCAACAAAAACAAGGCGTCGCAGAAGCTTATCGTCCGCTCGCGCCACGCCAAGAAGAAAGGCCGCTAATCCATGGCACGTTCCGTATGGAAAGGCCCCTTCGTTGATGCTTATGTCCTGAAAAAGGCCGAAGCAGCGCGTGAATCGGGCCGCAATGAAGTGATCAAGATCTGGTCGCGCCGTTCCACCATCCTGCCGCAGTTTGTCGGTCTGACCTTTGGTGTCTACAACGGCAAAAAGCACATCCCAGTCAACGTCTCGGAAGACATGATCGGTCAGAAGTTCGGTGAATACTCGCCGACCCGCACCTATTATGGCCACGCCGCAGACAAAAAAGCGAAGCGGAAGTAAGTCATGGGTAAGGAAAAGAATCCCCGCCGCGTGGCAGACAACGAAGCAATGGCAAAACTGCGCATGCTCCGTACCTCGCCGCAGAAACTGAACCTGGTGGCTCAGATGATCCGTGGCAAGAAAGTCGAGAAGGCGCTGACCGACCTGACGTTCTCCAACAAGCGGATTGCAGCAGACGTGAAGAAATGCCTTCAGTCCGCCATCGCAAACGCGGAAAACAACCACAACCTGGACGTCGATGAACTGGTCGTCGCCGAGGCATGGGTTGGCAAGAACCTGACCATGAAGCGCGGCCGTCCGCGTGCCCGTGGCCGGTTCGGCAAAATCCTGAAGCCGTTCGCGGAGATCACCATCAAGGTGCGTCAAGTTGAGGAGCAAGCCTAATGGGTCATAAAGTCAATCCGATCGGCATGCGCCTGCAGGTGAACCGCACCTGGGACAGCCGCTGGTACGCCGACACCAAAGACTACGGTGATCTGCTGCTCGAGGACCTGAAAATCCGCGAGTTCATCAAAACTGAGTGCAAGCAGGCAGGTATTGCGCGGGTCATCATCGAGCGCCCGCACAAGAAATGCCGCGTCACCATCCACACGGCCCGTCCGGGTGTCATCATCGGCAAGAAAGGCGCGGACATTGAAGTCCTGCGTAAAAAACTGGCCGCGATGACCGACAGCGAGCTGCACCTGAACATCGTTGAAGTCCGCAAGCCGGAACTCGACGCTGCGCTGGTCGGCGAGTCCATCGCTCAGCAGCTGGAACGCCGTGTGTCCTTCCGCCGCGCGATGAAACGTGCCGTGCAGAACGCCATGCGCATGGGCGCCCTGGGTATCCGGGTGAACGTCGCGGGCCGTCTGGGCGGTGCTGAGATCGCCCGTACCGAATGGTACCGCGAAGGCCGCGTGCCGCTGCACACCCTGCGTGCCGACATCGATTACGCACCCACCGAAGCGATGACCCCCTATGGGATCATCGGGATCAAGGTCTGGATCTTCAAAGGCGAGATCATGGAGCACGATCCTTCGGCGCGTGACCGTAAAGCACAAGAAATCCAGGACGGCCCAGCACCTCGCGGTGCCGGTGGCGGCCGTCGCTAAGGAGGATTTGAGATGCTTCAGCCAAAGCGCACTAAATTCCGCAAAATGCATAAGGGCCGGATCCACGGCCTGGCAAAAGGCGGTTCCGACCTGAACTTCGGCACCTATGGCCTGAAGGCAACCACTCCTGAGCGTGTAACTGCACGCCAGATTGAGGCTGCCCGCCGTGCCATGACCCGGCACATGAAACGCCAGGGCCGTGTCTGGATCCGTATCTTCCCGGACACTCCGGTGACCTCGAAGCCGACCGAAGTCCGTATGGGTAAAGGTAAAGGCTCCGTGGATTACTGGGCAGCCAAGGTTAAGCCTGGCCGCGTGATGTTCGAGATCGACGGCGTGACCGACGAAGTCGCCCGCGAGGCCCTGCGCCTGGCAGCGATGAAACTGCCGGTCAAGACCCGCGTCGTGGTTCGCGAAGACTGGTAAAATCTGCCAGCTTTAAATCACTAGAAGCCCCCGCTGAGCAATCAGCGGGGGTTTTTCGTTGCGCCCGTCAGCAGGGGGGGGGCGCTGCCCCCGCCGCCCTTGGCGGCTCCCCCGGAGTATTTGCAACCAGAAAGAAGCGGCGCCGCTTTGCAGGATGCATCTCGCCAAGGCTGGGGCGCTGAGGTATCAGAGCGCCATGGCCCAGATTGAATCGCTCTTTGTGACCCGCCTTTACCGCGCGCAATTGTCCGAACACGGACCTGAGATTGACGCGCAGGAACTGGAAAACTCTTGTCTTGTGATCGCCGGCGACGACGATGCCGGCCAGGATTGGTGCGAGGAGAACGGCTATCCCGGCTATACTTCCTATGCCTCGCTGACCGATCTGCCCTGGCGGTTCCCAATCTTTGCCGATCTGGTGAAATCGCTGGATGCCCATGTGGCGGCTTTTGCCAGGGATCTTGAGCTGGACCTGGACGGCCGCGCGCTGGTGCTGGAGGATCTGTGGATCAACATTCTGCCGGAGGGCGGCACCCATGCCAGCCACATCCACCCGCATTCAGTGATTTCCGGCACCACCTATGTTGCCATGCCCGAAGGGGCCTCGGCGCTGAAGCTGGAGGATCCGCGCCACGCGATGATGATGGCGCATCCGCCGCGGATGAAAGACTGCCGCCAGGAGCTGAGGACCTTTGTCTACCAATCGCCGGCGGTTGGCGATGTGCTGTTGTGGGAAAGCTTTATCCGCCACGAAGTGCCGCTGAACATGGCGGAGGAAGAGCGGATCTCGGTCAGTTTTAATTACAAGTGGGAATGAGAAGGCTTCCCGGAAACGCTCCTGGGGGCGTTTCACCTGCGAACGGGCGGAGCTCAAGGTTATTGGCGTACTGTGGTGGCTAAGGAAGCAAACCCTTGACCGGGTTCTTAGAACTGGCCGGGTTTTATGTGTATCTCGCTGGATTTATCGGTCTGTGGGCCGTGCTCTTGGTTCTCTACATCAAGACTATGTTTTGGTTTCTAAGATGGATGCTCGTCGTGATGCTGACTGCGGCTGTGGCGTCCTTCCCTGTCTTCGTTGCGCTTGGGGTGCTTGAGACGCAGTTCGATTGGCCCAAGGAGATCACTCGCAGGCTTTCAGGCATCGTCTATCTCATCTTCATGCTTTGCTCTGTGGCGAACATTTCCAGAAGAAAACGGCGGGAGCACTGCAAGAAGATCCTATCCAATGGCGAGGGGGCTGCCGGTCCTCATGGTTGAGGATGAGCGGTTCTCTGGCAGTTTCAACTTTGCCTGTGCCTAAGCTGCTGCCAGCGCGATTGCCTAAACTGTAGAACTTGCTAAGCCTGTTCGGAACATTCCCTGGAAAGGCTTTGCCATGGCGACCCGTCCTGACTTTGAAATTGGCGGTTTCCAGATCCCCGCCGGCACCCGCCGCACGGTGGACCTGCCAGTGAGCGTGCTGTCGGATCACACGCCGGTCACTATGTCTGCCCATGTGATCCACGGGGCGGAGGACGGGCCAACCTTGTTTGTCTCTGCCGCCATTCACGGCGATGAGGTGATCGGAGTGGAAATTGCCCGCCGCCTGCTGCGCAGCCGCAAGTTTTCCCGCCTTCAGGGCACCCTGATCGTGGTGCCGATTGTGAACACCTTCGGTTTTTTGAACCATTCCCGCTACCTGCCGGACCGGCGCGATCTGAACCGCTGTTTTCCGGGCAGCTGGGGCGGCTCGCTGGCCAGCCGCCTGGCGCATCTGTTCATGACCGAAGTGGTGGACCGCTGCGACCTGGGTATCGACCTGCACTCCGCCGCGATCCACCGCACCAACATGCCGCAGATCCGGGTGTCACCGAAACACGAAAAAACGTTGGCCTATGCCGATGCCTTTGGCGCGCCGGTGGTGATCCGTTCGGGCCTGCGCGACGGCTCCCTGCGCAAGGAGGCGCAGGCGCGCGGGGTCGACATCCTGCTGTATGAGGCCGGCGAGGGCCTCAGGTTCGATGAGCAGTCCGCCCGGGTGGGGGTGGCCGGCATCCTGCGGGTGATGCACGCGCTGGACATGATCCCCGAAGACGGGGTGCCGCTGGCCGAGGTTGTGCCGGTCCGTGCGGGCAGCAGCAGCTGGGAGCGCGCGCCGGCCGGCGGGTTGCTGCGGACCTACAAGACCACCGGCGAAATGGTGGAGGAAGGCGACCTGCTGGGCGTTGTTTCCGATCCCTTCGGCGAAAACGAAGAAGAGTTGCACGCAGGGCAGGCGGGCCTGATCATCGGCCGCGCCAACATGCCCATCGTGAATGAAGGCGATGCCCTGTTCCACATTGCCAAGGTCAACACGCCAGAGGCCGAAAGCCGCATCGAAAGCCTGCACGCGCAGCTTGAGGATGCGGCGATGTTCGACGAGGATGAGATTATCTGAACCGGTGCTGCCGCTGGGCGTGCGGGCTTCCGGCTCATTGCCTATCTTTCCCTTGCCCCTGCACCCTGTCTCCTCTATAGGGACCCATCGCCTGTCCCCAATCCGTTCCGGATCCGGGCCGGGTGATTCTTTTTTGCCGCGTCTTTGGCGCGGTTGACATAACCCACCAGGTCAAAGGTTACCCATCGGGGCCTTCTGGTGCTTTGGACAAGGAACAAAGGCGATGAACGCCAATGATCTGCGCGACAAAACCGTGGATGAACTCCGCGACGCCCTCGCATCCCTGAAAAAAGAGAGCTTCAACCTGCGTTTTCAGCAGGCGACCGGTCAGCTGGAAAACACTGCAGGCATCAAAGCGGCCCGCCGCAACGCTGCCAAAGTGAAGACCATCCTGAACGAAAAAGCTGCTGCAGCAGCTGAATAAGGAGCGACACGATGCCCAAACGTATTCTCACTGGCACCGTGACCAGCGATGCCAACGCCCAGACCGTAACTGTCTCGGTTGAACGCCGCTTCACGCATCCGGTTCTGAAGAAAACCATCCGTAAGTCCAAGAAATACCGGGCTCACGATGAAAAGAACGCTTTCAAGGTCGGCGACTCTGTACGCATCATCGAATGCGCGCCGAAATCGAAAACGAAACGCTGGGAAGTTCTGGAAGCCTAAGAGTCTCATCCGAGACTCCTGGCGACTGGGCTGAAAAGCAAAGTCGAAACCCTGGGGGATCACGCCACGCATCGGCGCCCCATAGGTCGGGAGAAACCACATGATCCAGATGCAAACAAATCTGGATGTTGCTGACAACTCCGGCGCCCGCCGAGTTCAGTGCATCAAGGTTCTGGGTGGCTCCAAGCGTAAATACGCATCCGTAGGCGACATCATTGTCGTTTCGGTCAAGGAAGCCATCCCGCGCGGCCGCGTGAAAAAAGGCGACGTCCGTAAGGCCGTTGTCGTGCGCACCGCCAAAGAAGTCCGCCGCGAAGACGGCACTGCAATCCGGTTCGACCGGAACGCAGCCGTTATCCTGAACACCAACAACGAGCCGGTCGGTACCCGGATCTTTGGCCCGGTTGTTCGTGAACTGCGCGCGAAAAACTTCATGAAGATCATCTCGCTTGCTCCGGAGGTGCTGTAATCATGGCTGCTAAACTCCGCAAAGGCGACAAGGTCGTCGTGCTGTCCGGCAAAGACAAAGGCAAAGAAGGCGCCATCGCCTCCGTTGACCCGAAAGCCGGCAAAGCCATCGTCGACGGCGTGAACATGGCCATCCGCCATACCCGCCAGTCGCAGAACGAACAGGGCGGCCGTCTGCCCAAAGCACTGCCGATCGACCTGTCGAACCTGGCGCTGCTGGACAGCAACGGCAAAGCAACCCGCGTCGGCTTCCGCGAGGAAGACGGCAAGAAGGTGCGCTTCGCCAAGACCACCGGGGAGACTGTCTGATGCTTGACGCTGCAACCTACACCCCGCGCCTGAAAACTCTTTACAAGGACACCATCCGTGGCGCCCTGAAAGAAGAGTTCGCATATAAGAACGACATGATGCTCCCCAAGCTGGAGAAAATCGTTCTGAACATCGGCTGTGGCCGCGCTGCTGTCAAAGACAGCAAGAAAGCCAAGTCCGCTCAGGCCGACCTGACCCTTATCGCGGGCCAGAAAGCTCTGACCACCGTGGCAAAGAACTCCATCGCCGGCTTCCGCGTTCGCGAAGGCATGCCGATGGGCGCCAAGGTGACCCTGCGCGGTGACCGGATGTACGAATTCCTCGACCGTCTGATCACCATTGCGATGCCCCGTATCCGCGACTTCCGCGGCGTTTCGGGCACCTCTTTCGACGGCCGCGGCAACTATGCCATGGGTCTGAAAGAGCATCTCGTGTTCCCGGAAATCGATTTCGATAAGATCGATGAAAACTGGGGCATGGACATCGTGATCGCCACCACCGCGAAAACTGACGCGGAAGCAAAGGCGCTGTTGAAAGCTTTCAACATGCCCTTCAACAGCTGAGCGCGGGAAGGACAGAGACATGGCTAAGAAAAGCATGATCGAACGCGAGAAGAAGCGCGAGCGTCTGGTGGCAAAATATGCCGCAAAACGCGCCGAGCTGAAAGAGATCGCGACAGACGAAAGCCGCCCGATGGAAGAGCGTTTCAAAGCGCGTCTGAAACTGGCGAAACTGCCGCGCAACTCGTCGGCAACCCGTCTTCACAACCGCTGCCAGCTCACCGGCCGTCCGCACGCTTACTACCGTAAGCTGAAGGTCAGCCGTATTGCGCTGCGCGAGCTGGGTTCTGCTGGTCAGATCCCCGGCATGGTGAAATCGAGCTGGTAAGGGAGAGACAGATATGAACGATCCTATCGGCGATATGCTCACCCGTATCCGTAACTCTCAGATGCGCGGCAAATCCACCGTCCTGACCCCGGCTTCCAAGCTGCGGGCCTGGGTGCTGGACGTGCTGGCAGACGAGGGCTACATCCGCGGTTATGAGAAGATGACTGGTGCCAATGGCCACCCGGCCATCGAAATCAGCCTGAAGTACTTCGACGGCGAACCTGTCATTCGCGAGCTTAAGCGGGTCTCCAAGCCCGGCCGCCGCGTTTACATGGGCGTCAATGACATCCCGTCGGTCCGTCAGGGCCTGGGCGTGTCGATTGTCTCCACCCCCCAGGGTGTGATGTCGGACGCAAGCGCACGCGCAGCCAACGTTGGCGGCGAAGTGCTCTGCACCGTCTTCTAAGGAGGCTCGCAGATGTCCCGTATTGGTAAAAAACCGGTCGAACTGCCCAGCGGCGTGTCCGCTGCCGTGTCCGGCCAGACCATCGAAGTGAAAGGCCCGAAAGGCGCCCGCACCTTCACTGCCACCGACGATGTCACCCTGTCGGTCAACGACAATGTTGTCACCATCGAGCCGCGCGGCAAGTCCAAGCGTGCCCGTCAGCAGTGGGGCATGTCCCGCACTCAGGTGGCCAACCTCGTGACCGGCGTGACCCAGGGCTTCAAGAAAGAACTGGAGATCCAGGGTGTGGGTTACCGGGCTCAGATGCAGGGCAACACCCTGAAGCTGAACCTGGGCTACAGCCACGATGTCGACTTCACCGCGCCTGATGGCATCACCATCACCGCACCGAAGCAGACCGAAATCGTTGTGGAAGGTATCGACCAGCAGCAGGTGGGCGAAGTCGCGGCGAAAATCCGCGAATGGCGCCGTCCCGAGCCCTACAAAGGCAAAGGCATCCGCTACAAGGGCGAATTCATCTTCCGCAAGGAAGGCAAGAAGAAGTAAGGACCAGCAAAATGGCAAACAGCAAACGTACCCTGTTTCTGAAGCGCCGGCTGCGCGTCCGGAACAAGCTTCGCAAAGTGAACGCAGGCCGTCCGCGTCTGTCCGTGCACCGTTCGAACAAGAACATCTCTGTTCAGTTGATCGACGACCTGCGCGGCGTGACCGTGGCTTCCGCGTCCACCCTGGAAAAAGATCTCGGCGTTGTTGGCAAAAACAACGTCGAAGCAGCGACCAAAGTTGGTGCTCTGATCGCCGAACGCGCAAAAGCGGCCGGTGTCAGCGAAGCCTACTTCGACCGCGGCGGCTTCCTGTTCCACGGCAAGGTGAAGGCTCTGGCCGACGCTGCGCGTGAAGGCGGCCTGAAGATCTAAATCCCATGCGGGCGGCCTTCAGGGGCCGCCCCGATGATCCGGGAGGCCGGCTTTGCGCCGGACCTCACCAGGATTGGAACAACAGGCGCCCCGTGCTTTGTGCCGTGCGCCTCTTTTAAAAGGAATGCCTGATGGCAGAACGTGATAACCGCCGCGGCCCGCGCCGCGACCGTGACGAAACACCGGAATTCGCCGACCGCCTGGTCGCGATCAACCGCGTGTCCAAAACCGTAAAAGGCGGTAAGCGCTTTGGTTTTGCAGCCCTGGTTGTTGTTGGCGACCAAAAAGGCCGCGTCGGCTTTGGCAAGGGTAAAGCAAAAGAAGTGCCCGAGGCGATCCGCAAGGCGACCGAGCAGGCCAAGCGTCAGATGGTCCGTGTGCCGCTGAAAGAGGGCCGCACCCTGCACCACGACATGGCCGGCCGTCACGGCGCAGGCAAAGTTGTGATGCGTACCGCGCCTGAAGGTACCGGTATCATCGCAGGTGGTCCGATGCGTGCCGTCTTCGAAATGCTCGGCGTCAAAGACGTTGTTTCGAAGTCGATCGGTTCGCAGAACCCCTACAACATGATCCGCGCCACCCTGAACGGCCTGCAAAAAGAGCAGAGCCCGCGTTCGGTGGCTCAGCGCCGCGGTAAAAAGGTCGCCGACATCCTGCCCAAGCGGGACGAAGCACCGGCAGCCGCCGAAGCTGAAGCGTAAGGAGTAGAGAAACATGGCAAAAACCATCGTGATCAAGCAGATCGGCTCGCCGATCCGCCGTCCTGCCAAACAGCGCGCAACCCTGATTGGCCTGGGCCTGAACAAGATGCACAAGACCCGTGAGCTGGAGGATACTCCTTCGGTCCGCGGCATGGTCAACTCGATCCCGCATATGGTTCAGATCATCGAAGAGCGCGGCTAAGCCCTTTTCGATACCTGACTGATTTAAACGCCTCCGGGAAACCGGGGGCGTTTTTCGTTGTTGCGTGCCTTCCGGCAAGGGCAGGGCGTTAACCTGCGGGAAAGGCCCCTTGCAGCGCGCGCATAGCGGCTTGCCGGTTGCGTCAGTTGTTGGAATCGCAGCGCCCCCCTATCTCGGGGTCACAGCAAATGACCAAACACAGACCACCGGGAATAGGCCCGGTATCAGAGATAAGGATTGTTACGATGGCACATGTTATCAGCACCGCACACGGCACCCACAGCCTCACCGCCCGCATCCGTTCTACCGTAAAAGGCCTGGCCGATTCCTGGGTGAAGGCCCGCGAATTCCAGCGTACCTACAACGAGCTGGACGCGTTGAGCGATCATGAGCTGTCCGACATCGGCGTGCGCCGCGACGATATCGCCGACCTGGCGCGCCAGCACGTCTACGGCTAGGAATTCCCTCCTTCCCGGACGCTTCTCTCCTCCTCCTCTTTCGTGTCCGGGCCAAAGCGCTCCTGCCCTGTCCGGGCGGGAGCGTTTTCTTTTGCGCGCCCTTCAAGATGCTTCACACAATCGTGCTATGCGGGGGCTGCATAGCCGCCAGACCAAAGCATCCATTGCTCCCCGTCCGGGCCGTGCTTATGTCCCGTTCACTTCAGACGAACAGATCATGCACCGCACCGGGAGCACGTCCCGGCACCGATGTGAAGGAACAAGAACAATGGCATATTCAACTCTCTCCGTCCCCTCTGCCGGGATCTCCGCCCGTTTTGCAGGCTTTGCCGCCGGGCTGATCCAGAACTGGAAGCTGCGCCGCGATTACAAGGCAACCGTCAGCGCCCTGCGCGCGATGTCCGCCCGCGACCTGGCCGACATCGGCCTGACCCGCTGCGCTATCCCCGGCGTCGCGCGCGAGCACGTCTACGGCAAGTAACCTCCCCGGCCGGCTGACGGATCCTCCTCCCTCTCCGAAAGCCCGGCCCGAAAGCGCCCCTGCCATCCCGGCGGGGGCGCTTTTGTTTGCAGAGGTGTTGCGCAGCCGCCGTACGCCCCGCCCACTTGGATTTAACGCGGCTGCACCATGCTGGTCCCCGGTCATGATCACCCGCCGGGCCTGACACCCCCGGCACTTGGAACAGGGCTCCGGTCTGGCACCCGGAGCGCGCGATACGCGTACTCGCATGGGGGCACCCCCATCCCACCTCCACCCCGGCGGCGCCGCCACCCTTTAACGGACGGCCAGCAGCGGAACGGACACAGAGACAGACGGCAGGACACGCAACCGGCAGGGCAGGGGCCTTGGCGGCGGGAGCCGCGCGCACGGAATGTTGGCAAGGCTGCGGGGCTTGATCCCGTCCCCCATCGGGTCTATAGGCACCCGGTGGCGTGCTGCGCCATGGAATCACCAATCAAGAAACGCCGCGGTTGGCCCATTCCGCTTCGGGGGCCACATCCGGCAAGGAGAAGCGACATGAAACTTCACGAACTCAGCGACAATCCTGGCGCAACCAAAAAACGCATGCGCGTTGCCCGTGGCCCCGGCTCCGGCAAGGGCAAGATGGGCGGCCGTGGTATCAAAGGCCAAAAATCTCGTTCGGGTGTGTCGATCAACGGCTACGAAGGCGGTCAGATGCCCTTGTACCAGCGTCTGCCCAAGCGCGGCTTCAACAAGCCGAACCGCAAGGCATACGCCGTTGTGAACCTGGGCCTGATCCAGAAATTCATCGACCTGGGCAAGCTGGACGCCGCGAACATCACCGAAGATTCGATGGTCGCATCGGGTCTGGTGCGCCGCAAGCTGGACGGTGTCCGCGTTCTGGCCAAAGGCGAAATCACCGCCAAAGCCACCATCGCTGTGACCGGCGCATCGGCTGCTGCCGTTGACGCCGTTGCAAAAGCTGGCGGCGCTCTGACTGTGGCAACTGCAGCCGCCGCAGAGTAACGGCTTGTGAGCGGCGCCAATGCCGCTTACATAGTCTTCGAGTTTTCCTAGAACGCCGCCCGAGCCGGAAAACGGTTCCGGGCGGCGTTTCGCTAAAGAAGAGACCTTTTCATGGTATCAGCAGCAGAACAAATGGCGGCGAACACCAGCTGGGCTGCCCTGGGCAAGGCCACGGATCTGCGCAACCGGATCCTGTTCACCATCGGCCTTTTGATTGTCTACCGCCTGGGCACGTTCATTCCGGTTCCGGGCATTGATTCAGGCGCCCTGCGCCAGTTCATGGAGCAGGCAGGCCAGGGCATCGGCGGCATGGTGTCGATGTTCACCGGCGGCGCGCTTGGCCGGATGGGGATTTTTGCCCTCGGCATCATGCCCTATATCTCCGCTTCCATTATCGTTCAGCTTCTGACTTCGATGGTGCCTTCGCTTGAGCAGCTCAAGAAAGAGGGCGAGCAGGGCCGCAAGAAAATCAACCAGTACACCCGCTATGGCACCGTGGCGCTGGCAACCGCGCAGGCCTATGGCCTGGCGGTGTCGCTGGAATCGGGTGATCTGGCGACCGATCCGGGCATGTATTTCCGCATGGCCTGCATGATCACCCTGGTGGGCGGGACCATGTTCCTGATGTGGCTGGGCGAGCAGATCACCCAGCGCGGCATCGGCAACGGTATTTCGCTGATCATCTTTGTCGGCATCATCGCCGAGGTTCCGGCCGCAATCGCCCAGTTCTTTGCCTCCGGCCGTTCCGGTGCGATCAGCCCCGCCGTGATCATCGGTGTGATCCTGATGGTGATCGGCGTGATCATGTTCGTGGTGTTCATGGAACGCGCCCTGCGCAAGATCCACATCCAGTACCCGCGCCGCCAAGTCGGCATGAAGGTCTATGACGGCGGCTCCTCGCATCTGCCGGTCAAGGTGAACCCGGCGGGCGTGATCCCGGCGATCTTTGCCTCGTCGCTTTTGCTGCTGCCGACCACCATCTCGGCGTTCTCCTCAGGCGCGGCAACCGGTCCGGTGATGTCCTGGCTCTTGGCCAACTTCGGCCCCGGCCAGCCGCTGTACCTGTTGTTCTTCGTCGTGATGATCGTGTTCTTTGCCTATTTCTACACCTTCAACGTCTCCTTCAAACCGGAGGACGTGGCCAACAACCTGAAGAACCAGAACGGCTTTGTCCCCGGCATCCGCCCCGGCAAGAAAACTGCCGAATACATCGAATATGTGGTCAACCGCATCCTGGTTATGGGCTCCGGCTATCTGGCGCTGGTCTGCCTGCTGCCTGAGGTCCTCCGCGGCCAATTCGCCATTCCCGTCTATTTTGGCGGCACGTCCGTTCTGATTGTGGTATCCGTCACCATGGACACCATTCAACAGGTGCAAAGCCACCTCCTCGCGCATCAGTATGAGGGGCTTATCGAAAAGAGCCAGCTGCGCGGGCGCAACAAGAAACGGACAAAACGGGGACCCTCTCGCCGATGAGCAACATTATTCTTCTTGGCCCGCCGGGGGCGGGCAAAGGTACGCAAGCGCGCTACCTGGTTGAATCCCGCGGCATGGTGCAACTCAGCACCGGTGACATGCTGCGCGATGCCCAGACCTCCGGAACCGAAATGGGCAAGAAGGTTGCTGCCATCATGGCCGAGGGCAAGCTGGTCACCGACCAGATCGTCATTGGCCTGATCCGCGAGAAGCTGCAGGGCGGCGCCGAAGGCGGTTTCATCTTTGACGGCTTCCCGCGCACCCTGGCCCAGGCCGATGCGCTGGCCAAGCTGCTGGACGAGATGGGCCTGAAACTTGACGCGGTGATCGAGATGCAGGTCGATGATGACGCGCTGGTCGCCCGCATCACCGGCCGCTCCACCTGCGGCGGCTGCGGCGAGGTCTATCATGACCAGACCAAACCCTGGCCGGCTGACGGCAAATGCGCCAACTGCGGCAGCGATGATGTGAAACGCCGTGCGGACGACAATGAGGACAGCCTCAAGACCCGTCTGATGGAGTATTACAAAAAGACCTCGCCGCTGATCGGCTACTACTATGCCAAGGGCAATCTGCAGCGTCTTGACGGCCTTGCCTCGATTGAGGAAGTCCGCAAGAACATGGCGTGGATCATGGGCGAATAACGCCTGCCGCAGGCATCGGGGCGGCGGCGCCTCCGCTTGCCGGAATGCCCAAGCCCTGCCGGTCCGGCGGGGCTTTTCCTTTAGGGCTTGACGGCCCATTTCCCAGCCCCTAGTTACCCACATCCCTTCTGGGAATGATTCCCCGCGGGCAGATTCGTTTGCCCGCTGAACTACCTCGAAATGCTGGACCCCCTGGCCACACTGCCAAGGTCAAGTGTTGTGAAAAAAGGTTCCGGCGCTACGGAACCGCAACGAAAAGGAAAGTGACACGTGGCACGTATTGCCGGCGTTAACATCCCGACTGCAAAGCGGGTTCCCATCGCCCTCACCTACATCACCGGTATCGGTAACACCTCGGCGAAAGCTATCTGCGAAGCCGTTGGCATCGACGCAGCCCGCCGTGTGAACGAACTCAGCGACGCAGAAGTCCTGGCCGTGCGCGAGCACATCGACGCCAACTTCACCGTCGAAGGCGACCTGCGCCGCGAAGTTCAGATGAACATCAAGCGCCTGATGGACCTTGGCTGCTACCGTGGCCTGCGCCACCGCCGCAACCTGCCGGTCCGCGGTCAGCGTACCCACACCAACGCTCGCACCCGCAAAGGCCCCGCAAAGGCCATTGCCGGTAAGAAGAAGTAAGGGAGGGTTTGATCAATGGCACGTGATAAGACTCGCATTAAGCGTAAAGAGCGCAAGAACATCGCAACCGGCGTTGCGCATGTGAACTCGTCGTTCAACAACACCAAAATCCTGATCTCCGACGTGCAGGGCAACGCGATCTCCTGGTCGTCCGCCGGCACCATGGGTTTCAAGGGTTCGCGGAAATCCACCCCCTATGCCGCTCAGATGGCTGCAGAAGATGCAGGCAAAAAGGCACAGGACCACGGTGTGAAGACGCTGGAAGTCGAAGTTCAGGGCCCCGGCTCTGGCCGTGAATCGGCTCTGCGCGCACTGGCTGCCGTCGGTTTCAACATCACTTCGATCCGTGATGTGACCCCGATCGCGCACAACGGCTGCCGCCCGCCGAAGCGCCGCCGCGTCTAATTCGAATTTTTTGCTGGGGCCCCGCTTGATTCGCAGGGCCCCAGTGCGTCATTTAAACCTCGGGCGTCCTTGGCCTTCCGGACATGGGGCAAGGACAGGAATGGAGGGAACGCATGATCCATAAGAACTGGGCAGAGCTGATCAAGCCGGCACAGCTGGAAGTGAAGCCGGGCAACGATCCTGCACGTCAGGCAACTGTCGTCGCAGAGCCGCTGGAACGCGGTTTCGGCCTGACCCTGGGCAACGCGCTGCGCCGCGTCCTGATGAGCTCGCTGCAAGGCGCGGCCATCACCAGCGTGCAGATCGACAACGTGCTGCACGAGTTTTCCAGTGTTGCCGGTGTGCGCGAAGACGTCACCGACATCATCCTGAACCTCAAGGGCGTGTCCCTGCGCATGGAAGTCGAAGGCCCCAAGCGGCTTTCGGTCAATGCCAAGGGCCCGGCAGTTGTCACCGCTGGCGACATCGCTGAAACCGCCGGTATCGAGGTTCTGAACCGCGATCACGTAATCTGCCACCTGGACGACGGCGCCGACCTGTTCATGGAACTGACCGTGAACACCGGCAAAGGCTATGTCTCGGCAGACAAGAACAAGCCGGAAGACGCACCGATCGGCCTGATTCCGATCGACGCCATCTATTCGCCGGTCAAGAAGGTCTCCTATGACGTTCAGCCTACCCGTGAGGGCCAGGTGCTGGACTATGACAAGCTGACCATGAAGGTGGAAACCGACGGCTCCATCTCCCCTGACGATGCGGTGGCCTATGCCGCCCGCATTCTGCAGGACCAGCTGTCGATCTTCGTCAACTTCGACGAGCCGGAATCGGCAAACCGCCAGGACGAGGACGATGGCCTCGAGTTCAACCCGCTTCTGTTGAAGAAAGTGGACGAGCTGGAACTGTCGGTGCGGTCTGCAAACTGCCTGAAGAACGACAACATCGTCTATATCGGCGACCTGATCCAGAAGACCGAAGCCGAGATGCTGCGCACCCCGAACTTCGGCCGCAAGTCGCTGAACGAGATCAAAGAAGTGCTGTCGGGCATGGGCCTGCACCTTGGCATGGACGTCGAGGACTGGCCGCCGGACAACATCGAAGATCTGGCGAAGAAGTTCGAAGACAGCTTCTAAGACTTAGAGAGGGGGGCTGCGGCCCTCCTCTTCAATGCCCGGACCTGCCGGGGACGACATGGGCATCCGCCCCAAGGTGAGTGGCTGACACGCATCAGCTGCCTGACAAAGCAAAAACGTAGATCAAAGGACTATCAAAATGCGTCACGCACGTGGTTACCGCCGCCTGAACCGTACTCATGAGCACCGCAAAGCCCTGTTTTCGAACATGTGCGGCTCGCTGATCGAGCACGAGCAGATCAAGACAACCCTGCCCAAAGCAAAAGAACTGCGCCCGATCATCGAAAAGATGATCACCCTGGCAAAACGCGGCGACCTGCACGCCCGCCGTCAGGCCGCTTCCAAGCTGAAACAGGACAAGGACGTCGCGAAACTGTTCGAGGTTCTGGGCCCGCGCTACAAGGACCGTCAGGGCGGCTATGTCCGTATCCTGAAGGCCGGTTTCCGTTACGGCGACATGGCTCCGATGGCGATCATCGAGTTTGTCGACCGCGACACTGCCGCCAAGGGTGCAGCCGACAAGGCCCGCCTGGAAGCAGCGGAAGCAGCTGCTGAAGCAGACGAATAAGACGCGCTGAACTTTCCGGTTCAGTTATCTGGCCCCCGCTCCGCCCGGAGCGGGGGCTTTTCTTTACCTGACGGCATCCGGACAATGTTTAGAATGCACTTTTTGTGCGAAAGGGAATCGTAATTTTCTTCTGATTTTACTGCCGCATCCAAGCAAGCCCGGGGACGGAAGTAATGACTGCAAAGAACACCACCGCGGCCAGGCGGTTCTCACTGGCGAACCTCAGCGCCAAGACAAAGATCATTTCGGTGGCGGTGTTGCCGCTGCTGCTGGTTCTTGGGGTTGGGGTGCTGGCGGTCGTTAACCTGGGCCGTATGGACAAGACTGCGCAGGCCGTTGACCACACCCAGAAGATTTTGACCGAAGCGCAGGCGCTGGCGCAAGCCGCCTCTGGCATGGAGGCCGGGCTGAGAGGGTATTTGCTGGCCGGGCAGGATGAATATCTGGTGCCGTTTGAGGACGGCAGCGCCAAAGTTGCCGGCTCCCTGAACAGTTTGCGCACCCTGGCAGAGGGCAATCCGGACTTGCTGGCTGACCTCGATACGGCAGAGCAGACATTGGCCGGCTGGCAGGAGGATGTTGCGGCCGGCGCCATCGCGTTGCGCCGAGATATCGGCGACGCCCTGACCATGAACGACATGGCGGCAGAGGTGAAACAGTCCAAAGGCCGGGTCTACTTCGAGGACTTCCGCGCGGAGATGGCCAAGGTCATCGAAGAAGAGGAAGTCGAGCTGAACAACCGGCGCAACACTTTTTCTTCCCTGGTGAATGCCGGGATTGCCGATTCGGATTACCTGAGCACCTCGCTGCAGGCGGTGGAGCAGACCCACAAGGTAATCAGCAGCGCCAAGGACCTGCTGTCGGCGGCGGTCGACATGGAAACCGGGATGCGCGGCTTCCTTCTGGCGGGCGACCGGGAATTTCTCGATCCGTATATGGAGGGCAACGGGCGCTTCAACGAGGTGCTGGCCGACCTCCACCTGGCGCTGGCTGACAACCTGATGCAGGCAAACCGCCTGGATAACGTGGCCAAGATCGTTGACGAATGGCGCAGCAGCGTGGTGGTTCCGATGCTGCAGCTGCGCCGGGTGATCGGCAGCGCGGCGACCATGGATGACATGGCCGATCTTGTCGCCCAGGGGCGGGGCAAGGCGTATTTCGACAGCTTCCGGGCCACCATGGAATCGATCGAGGCCAAAGGGGCTGAGGCAATGGCCGCCCGCCGCGCCGCCAATGAGGCGCTTGCCGCCCAGACCCGCATCATGATTCCCGGGGCAATTGCTGCGGCGATCCTGATCGGCGCGGTGATGGC
The DNA here is from genome assembly GCF_000473165.1 of Leisingera aquimarina DSM 24565. Classification (GTDB taxonomy): domain Bacteria; phylum Pseudomonadota; class Alphaproteobacteria; order Rhodobacterales; family Rhodobacteraceae; genus Leisingera; species Leisingera aquimarina. The sequence continues at coordinate 1,169,483 of NZ_KI421504.1, forward strand.
GCTGATCACCGGGTCCGGGATTGCCTCAGGCCTGCGGCGCATCGTGGTGTCGATGCGCGGATTGGCCGAGGGCAACAATGCCGTCGAGATCAATGGCCAGAACCGCGGCGACGAGGTTGGCGATATGGCCCGCGCGCTGGATAAATTCCGCGCTGAACTGGTGCGGATGCAGGAGGCCGAACAGCAGAAAGCGGAGAGCAAGGATGCCGAGCTGTCCGGCGTTGTCCGTCAGCTGAGCGAACGTCTGGCCCGCCTGTCGCATGGCGACCTGACCATCCGCATTGCCGAGGAATTCCCGGAGGAATACGAACAACTGCGCGCCGATTTCAACGGTTCGATAGACAACCTAAACAACACCGTGCAGCAGGTGATCGGCGCTGCCTCCAGCATCCGCAGCGGAGCCGCGGAAATCAGCCAGGCCTCCGACGACCTGTCGCACCGCACTGAAAGCCAGGCCGCCACGCTCGAGGAAACCGCGGCGGCGATTGATGAGCTGACAGCCTCGGTGAAATCTGCCGCCAAGGGTGCCCGCAACGTCGAGGCGACCGTACGCGACGCGCGCCAGGAGGCGGAAAACAGCGGCGAGGTGGTGCAAAGCGCCGTGGCCGCGATGAGCGGGATCGCGGAAAGCTCGAACAAGATTTCCCAGATCATTTCGGTGATTGACGACATCGCCTTTCAGACCAACCTGCTGGCGCTGAATGCGGGGGTCGAGGCCGCCCGAGCAGGCGAGGCGGGCCGCGGCTTTGCGGTGGTCGCCTCGGAGGTGCGGGCGCTGGCGCAGCGGTCTTCGGATGCGGCGATGGAGATCAAGACCCTGATCGGCGACAGTTCGCGTCAGGTCGGGGAGGGGGTGGATCTGGTCGGCCGCGCCGGTGACGCACTGCAGTCGATTGTCGGCCAGGTCAGCCATATCTCGCAACTGGTGTCGGAGATCGCCGAAGGCGCCGAGGAGCAATCCACCGGCCTGCTTGAGATCAACACCGGCGTCACCCAGCTGGACCAGGTGACTCAGCAGAACGCGGCCATGGTTGAGGAAGCCACGGCGGCAGGCCATTTGCTGAACACCGATGCGGGCAAGCTGTCAGAGATTGTGGCGCAGTTTCAGGTCGATGGCTCCGCGGCTGCGGTTCCGGCAGCGGCTCCCGCGCCGGAAGCCGCAGTGCCCACCGCGCATGGAGGTGATGACTGGGAGCTTGAGGCCAGCCCCGCGCCGGCGATGGCACCGGTGCAGGACGGCAACGCAGCCCGGGACCTGTGGCAGGATTTCTGATCCGCAAAACGCACGCGGCACAGGCCCTCCCCGGCGGAGGGCCTGCTGCTGATTTTCCGGGGTGACAGCTGCCCGAATCTCCGCTAGCGTCCGGCCCATGACCCGCACCTATGCCGCATTCTGGTATTTCTTTTATCCGCGCCACATGGCGGACGGAGGGGTCAGCGCATTCTGAGCACATAGATCGGAACGCACCAGGATACCAACCGCCCGCAGTCCGCAGGCGGTCTTTTTGTATCCGCCGCAGCGCCCGGGCCCCCGCCAAGGAAGCAGACCCATGACACCGCAAACCGAAAACCTCCGCATCACCGGCATGCAGGAACTGATCTCGCCCGAAGACCTCGCGTCGCAGCTGCCCGGTACGGCGGCGGCCACGGATACCGTGCTGGCCAGCCGCACAGCGATCCAGGATGTGCTGCATGGCCGCGATGACCGGGTGGTTGCCGTGGTCGGCCCTTGCTCGATCCACGACCCCATGGCGGCGATGGAATATGCCGAACGGCTGGCACCGCTGCGTGAACGCCTGGCCGGGCAGCTGGAAATCGTCATGCGGGTCTACTTCGAGAAACCCCGCACCATCTCGGGCTGGAAAGGGCTGATCAACGATCCCGGCCTCGACGGCTCGTTCCGCATCAACGAAGGGCTGGGGCTGGCCCGCCGCCTGTGCCTGGACATCAACGCCCTGGGCCTGCCGGTCGGCACCGAATTCCTGGACACGGCGGTGCCGCAGTACATCTCAGATATGGTCGCCTGGGCCGCCATTGGCGCCCGCACCACCGAAAGCCAGATCCACCGCGAGATGGCCTCCGGCCTTTCCTGCCCGGTAGGGTTCAAGAACGGCACCCGCGGCAATCTGCAGATCGCGGTTGATGCGGTGCGCTCGGCGGCGCATCCGCACCATTTCATGGCATTGGCCAAATCAGGCCGTGCGGCGATTGCGGCGACCAGCGGCAATCCGGACGGCCACCTGATCCTGCGCGGCGGCGGCGGCACCAACTATGACGCAGCCTCGGTCGATGCGGCCTGCAAACTGGCGGAAAAGGACGGCATCCGCGGCCATGTAATGATCGACGCCAGCCATGCCAACAGCGGCAAGGACCCCATGAAGCAGCCCGCCGTGCTGCGCGGCATCGCCGGGCAGATCGCTGGCGGTGATGCGCGCATTACGGGCGTGATGATCGAAAGCCATCTGGTGGCCGGCCGTCAGGATCTGGGCAAAGGGGACCTCACTTACGGGCAGTCGGTTACCGATGGCTGCCTGGGCTGGGCGGATACAGTACAAGAACTGGAGGCGCTGGCAGAAGCCGTCACTGCACGGCGTGCCCATGCGGGACGGGCGGCTGAACCGAGCCTGGCAGAAGCCTGATGCTGCAAAGGGGCACATGCCTGGCGGCGCGTGCCTCCCTTGCAGCGGCGGGACTGCGGATATGCCGGCAAGTAAGAAAGCCTGATGCGCCTGGCCGGCCGCCGGCTTCTTTCTGGTCCAAAATACCTCGGGGTGAATTGGCCGCAAGGCCAAGAGGGGCTGCGTCCCTGTGCCGTCGCAACTGCTCATGTCTTGCAATCCGGGCGCGCGCTCCGCATATCCATCGCACAGCAACAAACGGAGCCCCCATGATCCGCCCAGTCCTGACCGCCCTTGCCATTGTTCTCGCCCTGCCGGCCGCAGCCGAAACCCGGGTGCCGCAGAACCAGGCGGACATCGCGCTGGGCTTTGCGCCGCTGGTCAAAGACGCCTCGCCGGCAGTGGTCAACATCTACGCCAAGGTAGTGCGCCAGGTGCAGCAGCGCCGCCGTTCGCCGTTCATGAACGATCCGTTCTTTGATGATTTCTTCCGCGGCTTCGCCAAGCCGCAGCCGCGGGTGGAGAACTCGCTGGGCTCGGGCGTGATCCTGTCGGGCGACGGTATCGTGGTCTCCAACTTTCATGTTGTGGGCATGGCCACCGAAATCCGGGTGGTGACCTCTGACCGGCGCGAATACAATGCGCGGGTGATCCTGGGCGACAAGGCCAGCGACCTGGCGATCCTGCAGCTGGAAGCCGCCGAAGACCTGCCGCATCTGGACCTGCGCGACAGCGATCAGGTCGAGGTGGGCGAACTGGCGCTGGCCATCGGCAACCCGTTCGGGGTCGGCCAGACCGTCAGCAGCGGCATCATCTCAGGCCTTGCTCGCACCGGCATGGGGGCAGGCGACGGGTTTGGCTACTACATCCAGACCGACGCGCCGATCAACCCTGGCAACTCGGGCGGCGCGCTGATCGACGTGAATGGCGACCTCATCGGCATCAACACCCGCATCCTGTCCCGCTCCGGCGGCTCCAACGGCATCGGCTTTGCCATCCCGGCCAACCTGGTGAAGGAATTTGTCAGCCAGGCCCGCAAGGGCGCCGAGGAGTTCCGGCGTCCCTGGGCCGGCATGGCCGGGCAGCCGGTGGATGCAGACCTGGCGGCCTCGCTGGGGATGGATGTGCCCGAGGGCATGGTGATTTCCGACCTGCATGTTGAAAGCCCCTTTGCCAAGGCCGGTTTCAAGGTGGGCGATGTGATCACCCATGTGGATGGCGAGGTGGTGAATTCGCCGTCCGAGATGGTGTTCCGGATGTCGGTGGCAGGGCTGGACGGCATGTCCGCGATCACTCGTCTTCGCGGTGAGGAAAGGCAGGAGATTGCGGTGCCGATGATCGTGGCACCTGATCAGCCTCCCGCAAACCCGGTGCAGCTGGATGAAGGCACGGCATTGCCGGGGCTGACCGTGGCGCGGATCAATCCGCAGGTGATTGCGCGGCTGGGCCTGCCGCTGTCGGCACAGGGCGTGGTGATCACGGATCCTGGCCCTTACGCCGGGCGCGGCGGGGTGCAGCCCGGCGATGCGCTCTTGGCGGTGAATGGCCAGCCTGTCGCCAGCACCGATGACGTTTATACAATTCTGGCAAACAGCGGCCGCTGGATTCAGCTGGATCTGAACCGGCGCGGCCAGCGTGTCACTTTGCGGTTCCGGACCTGATGGCGGATCTGTTCGGCAGTCCTGCGCCTGCGGGCCGCGATGCGCCGCAGCCGAACCGGCCGCTGGCCGACCGGCTGCGGCCGCAGTCGCTGGCGGATGTGATCGGCCAGCAACAGGTGCTGGGACCGGAGGCGCCGCTGGGCGTGATGCTGGCGTCCGGCTCCTTGTCGTCGCTGATCTTCTGGGGGCCGCCGGGCGTGGGCAAGACCACCATCGCGCGGCTCTTGGCGCAGGAGACTGATCTGCATTTTGTGCAGATCTCGGCGATCTTCACCGGCGTGCCGGAGCTGCGCAAAGTGTTCGAGGCCGCCAAAATCCGCCGCCAGAACGGCCAAGGGACGCTCTTGTTCGTGGATGAGATCCACCGGTTCAACAAGGCCCAGCAGGACGGTTTCCTGCCGCATATGGAGGATGGCACTATCCTGCTGGTGGGGGCGACAACCGAGAACCCCTCGTTTGAGCTGAACGCCGCTGTGCTTTCGCGTTCTCAGGTTTTGGTGCTGGAGCGGCTGTCGCTGGCGGACCTTGAACGTCTGACCCAGCGTGCCGAGAAGGAGCTGGGCCGGGCGCTGCCGCTGTCGGGCGTTGCCCGCGATGCGCTGCACGAGATGGCGGACGGCGACGGGCGGGCGCTGCTTAATCTGATCGAACAGGTTGCCGCCTGGAAGGTAGAGGCGCCGCTGGGACGCGAGGCGCTGTCGGCGCGGCTGATGCGGCGTGCGGCCAAGTTCGACAAGTCCGGCGACGAGCATTACAACCTGATTTCCGCCCTGCACAAGTCGATCCGCGGCTCCGACCCGGATGCGGCATTGTACTGGCTGGCGCGGATGCTGGAGGGCGGCGAGGATCCGCGGTTTCTGGCCCGGCGGCTGACGATGATGTCGACCGAAGATATCGGCATGGCCGATCCGCAGGCCAATACTGTCTGCCTCAATGCCTGGCAGACGTATGAGCGCCTTGGCAGCCCGGAGGGCGAGCTGGCGCTGGCCAATGCTGCCGTCTATCTGGCGCTGGCGCCGAAATCCAACGCGGTTTACGTGGGCATCAAAGCCGCCCGGCGGCTGGCCAAGACCACCGGCAGCGCTCCGCCGCCCAAGCATATCCTGAACGCACCGACCAAGCTGATGTCCGAGCAGGGCTATGGCGATGGCTATGCCTATGACCATGACGCCGAGGACGGTTTTTCCGGGCAGAACTACTTCCCCGACGGCGTGAAGCGCCCGGTGCTGTATCAGCCGGTGGAGCGGGGTTTCGAGCGCGAGCTGAAGCGGCGCACGGATTATTTTGCGAACCTCAGGCTGAAGCGGAACACGTAAAGCGGCTTTCCATGGGAAAACCGCTGCCCCGGCGGGAGTATTTGGGAAAAGATGAAGCCGGTGTGAACGCGCAGGATCGGCCCGGCCGGAGCCTTGCAAGCGGTGCAATACGGGGAAAACTTGACATCCCGGCGCGCCCGCGCGACAGGACGGGGATGATGTCTTCGGTTTCCATGGTGGCCCTTGGCGGCGCAATCGGGGCGGTGTGCCGCTATCTGGCCGGGCTGGGGATTATCCGCCTGTTCGGCCATCACGATTTCCCGGTGGCGGTGATGACGGTCAATGTGATCGGCTCTTTCCTGATGGGGGTGTTTGTGGTTGCCGCAGCGATGCGCGGTCTGACCCACCTCAGCCCCTTGGTGATGACCGGGCTTCTGGGCGGGTTCACCACCTTCTCGGCGTTCTCTTTGGAGACCGCCAACCTGATCGAGCGCGGCGCCTTCGGGCAGGCGGCGCTGTACGTATGTTTGTCCGTGGGCCTGTCGGTTGGCGGATTGTTTCTGGGCCTGATGGCCGCAAGAGGAGTGTTCGCATGAGCGGCGTTCAGATGATTACCGTCAGCGAAGACGATGGCGGCCAGCGCATTGACCGCTGGCTGCGGCGGCTGTTTCCGCATGTGAACCAGGGCCGCATTGAGAAGATGTGCCGCAAGGGCGAGCTGCGGCTGGACGGTGGCCGGGTGAAGGCCAATACCCGGGTCGAGACCGGGCAGGTGGTGCGGGTGCCGCCGCTGGCGGACAGCGATCTGAAACCTGCCGCGCCGCGGGAGATTAGGGTTTCCGACGCCGATGCCAAGATGATCCAGTCTTGCGTGATTTACCGCGACGACGACGTGATTGTGCTGAACAAGCCCGCAGGCCTGGCGGTGCAGGGCGGCTCCGGCACCACCAAACATGTGGACGGTCTGGCGGAGGCGCTGAAGTTCGGGCTGGAGGACAAGCCCAAGCTGGTGCATCGGATCGACAAGGACACATCCGGCATTCTGGTGCTGGCGCGCAACCGCAAGGCCGCGCAGGGGCTGACCGCTGCCTTCCGCCACAAGAATACCCGCAAGATCTATTGGGCCTTGGTGGCCGGTGTGCCGACGCCCTACCTGGGCGAAATCAAGAACGGGCTGGTGAAGGCGCCGGGGCATGGTAAGAGCGGCGAAGGCGAGAAGATGATCAACGTCCATCCGCAGGACATTGACGATACATACGGCGCCAAGCGGGCGCATACGCTCTATGCGACGCTTTACCGGGTGGCCAGCCGTGCGGCCTGGGTGGCGATGGAGCCGGTCACCGGCCGCACCCATCAGCTGCGGGCGCATATGTCCGGCATGGGCCATCCCATTGCAGGCGATGGCAAATACGGCGGTTCGGGCCAGGAGAACCTGGGCGACGGCTGGGGCGCGCAGCTGGGCGGGGTGATTTCCAAAAAACTGCATCTGCATGCGCGCCGGATGGTGTTTGAACATCCGGTGACCCACAAGAATGTCTCGGTGGTGGCGCCTTTGCCTGATCACATGAAAGACAGCTGGGACACCTTCGGCTGGAGCGAGGACCTGGCGGCGGATGACCCGTTTGAGGATCTGAAGTGAGTTCACCGCTGCGGCTGATCCTGTTTGATGTGGATGGCACGCTGGCGGACAGCCAGGGCGCCATCACAGGTGCGATGGCGGAGGCGTTTGAAGGCGCGGGCCTGCCCGTGCCGCCGCGGGACGCGATCCTGTCCATCGTCGGGTTGTCGCTGCCCCTGGCGATGCGGGAGCTGGCGCCGGGTCAGGATGCTGCCACCGTCGAGGCACTGGTTGAGGGCTACAAGTCCTCTTACATGCTGGCGCGTGAGGCGGCGGGGGCCGGGCATTCGCCGCTGTATCCTGGTGCACGCGAAGCGCTGGCGGAACTGAATGCAATTCCGGAATACCTGCTGGGGGTCGCCACCGGCAAGTCCCAGCGCGGGGTGGAGGCGTTGATTGCGGCGCATGGGCTGGAGTGTTTCGTGACCCGGCAAGTGGCCGATCACCACCCGTCCAAGCCGCACCCGTCGATGGTGCTGACGGCGATGGCGGAAACCGGGGTGGACCGGACCAGCACCGTGATGATCGGCGATACGCGGTTTGACATTGAAATGGGGCGCGCAGCGGGGGTCACCACCATCGCCGTGCCTTGGGGCTATCATCCGGCAGAGACATTGGGCGCCGATTACCTGATCCGCGATTTCGCGGAGCTGCGTCCGCTGCTGGCAGAGATTTGGAAGGTGTAAGAGATGAGCGGCTGGGCACAGAAGCGGTTCTGGAAAGACGTCACGGTTGCGCAGACCGAAGACGGGTTTGCGGTGGAGCTGGACGGGCGCCGGGTGAAGACGCCGGCCAAAGCGCCGCTGGCGGTGCCGACCCGGGCTATGGGCGACGCCATCGCTGCAGAATGGGACGCACAGACCGAATCAGTTGATCCCGGAACCATGCCCTGCACCCGGTCCGCCAATGCTGCAATTGACAAGGTGACACATCAGCACAGCGAAGTGGCCGCCATGCTGGCCGAATACGGCGATTCCGACCTGCTGTGCTACCGCGCCGACGCGCCGGTTGAATTGACGTTGCGTCAAGCGCAGGAATGGGACCCGGCGCTGGACTGGGCGGCAGGGGCGCTGGGCGTGCGGCTGCAGCCCCGGACCGGCATTCTGCACCAGCCGCAGGAGACCGCGGCGCTGTCGGCGCTGGCGGATAAGGTGCATGCGATGACAGCGTTTCAGCTGGCGGCTTTCCATGATTTGGTAGGGATTTCCGGCTCTTTGATCCTTGGCTTTGCTGCTGCGCAGGGCTGGCGCAGTGCCGATGAGATCTGGAAACTGTCGCGTCTGGACGAGCGCTGGCAGGAAGAGCAATGGGGTGTCGATGAGGACGCCCAGGCTGCGGCGGAGGTGAAGCGGCAGGAATTTCTGCACGCCAAGCGGTTTTACGATTTCTCCTGAGAGAACAGAAAATTACCGAATGACCCCGTGAGACGTAAATAAATTTACTCACGGGCAATCTGTGCGTATGCCGCGCATCGAATTTCCTGATCCCACCCTTGACGTTTGTTGATGAATGCGCCCACACTTGGGCGCGAAAAAGGGGTAAACCCTTCTTCAGTCTCAATTCCGGCGGGGGATCGCCGGTTAATAAGAACCGCCGAATGGCGGACTATTCCGCTGAATGGCGGGCTATCAGGAAGAGGTAAATATGAAAAAATCCGTACTTTTGGGCGCAATGGCTTTTGCCGGTCTTGCGGCTGGCGCAGCATCCGCCGGAACGCTGGACGATGTGAAGGCGCGCGGCAAGCTGAACTGCGGCGTCACCGTCGGCCTGGTCGGCTTTGCGGCTCCGAATGCGAACGGGGAATGGGAAGGGTTCGACGTTGCCGTTTGCCGGGCTGTGGCTGCAGCTGTGCTGGGCGACTCGACTGCTGTTGAATTCGTGCCGACCACCGGCAAGACCCGCTTTACCGCGCTGGCGTCCGGCGAGATCGACATGCTGGCCCGCAACACCACCTGGACCTTCAGCCGCGATGTCGATCTGAAGTTCGAATTCACCGGCGTCAACTATTATGACGGCCAGGGCTTTATGGTCCCGAAAGATCTGGGCGTGTCCTCGGCCAAGGAACTGGACGGCGCCACCGTTTGCATCCAGACCGGCACCACCACCGAGCTGAACCTGGCGGATTTCTTCCGCTCCAACAACATCTCGTATGAGCCGGTTCCGATCGAAACCAACGCCGAAGCGCAGCAGCAGTACCTGGCCGGTGCCTGCGACGTTTACACCACCGACGCGTCCGGCCTGGCTGCGACCCGCGCCACCTTTGACGATCCGGGCGCACATGTGCTGCTGCCGGAAATCATCTCCAAGGAGCCGCTGGGCCCGCTGGTCCGCCATGGCGACAACGAATGGGGCGATGTGGTCCGCTGGACTCTGAACGCGCTGGTCTCGGCTGAAGAGCTGGGCATCACCTCGGCCAACCTGAGCGAAATGTCCGCCGGCACCGAGAACCCGGAAATCAACCGTCTGCTGGGCAGCGAAGGCACGCTGGGCGAGATGCTCGGCCTGGACGCCACCTGGGCCCAGAAGGCCATCGCTTCGCAGGGCAACTACGGTGAAATCTTCGCCAAGAACATCGGCGAAGACACTCCGGTCGGCCTGGCCCGCGGCCTGAACGCACAGTGGACCGAAGGCGGCCTGCTGTACGCTCCGCCGTTCCGCTAAACACACCACCGGGAAGGGCGCAGGAGTTTCCTGCGCCCTTTTCCTATCAGAAAATAAGCTCCGGACCGCTGCGGAGCGGGGACAACCCCGCCAGGACAGAATACCGGAGCCCAGGGGATCACACTATATGTCAACGTTAACTGACCCTCCAAAGGAGCAGTTCCGGCTGTCTATGCTCCTTTATGACACCCGGTACCGGTCGGGGACCATTCAGGTCATCGCCATGTTCGGGTTCATGCTTCTGGCAGCTTGGCTGATCAACAACACGCTGAGCAACCTGGCCGCACTGGGCAAGCCGATCGATTTCGGCTTCTTCTCGGAACCGGCCGGCTACGATATCAACCAGCGCCTGCTGGAATACACCTCGCGCGACAGCCACCTGCGGGCCGCGCTGATGGGGCTTTTGAACACGCTGGTTGTGGCTTTCCTCGGCTGTATCACCGCAACAATCCTGGGCGTAATCATCGGCGTTCTGCGGCTGTCGTCGAACTGGCTGGTGGCCCGTCTGATGGCGGTCTATGTCGAGCTGTTCCGCAATGTGCCGGTGCTTCTTTGGATTGTCTTTGTGATGGCGATCCTGATCGAAACCCTGCCGGCGCCACGGGCATTCCGGGGCGAAAACCCTGAAGCCACGATGAGCCTGGCCGACAGCGTTGCCGTGACCAACCGCGGTGTCTATATCCCCGAGCCGCTGTTCTCACGTTCGCTGGGCGATGCGCATCTGTTTGGTGAATCCTCGCTGCGGTTTGATGTCAGCCTGGACCTGATGGCCATTCTGGTGGTGCTGGGCCTCAGCCTGTTTGCCTCGATCAAGATCCGCCAGCGTGCGGACCGTATCCAGGAAGCCACCGGCGACCGTCCGGCAACCTGGCATGTGCGCACCGCCGTGGTGGTGGTGCCGATGGCGATCCTGCTGGCCGTGCTGGGCTTTTACCTGGGCTACCCCGAGCTGAAGGGCTTTAACTTCAAGGGCGGCACACATTTGCGCAACTCGCTGATTGCGCTGTGGCTGGCACTGTCGCTGTACACCGCTGCCTTCATCGCGGAAATCGTGCGCGCCGGGATCATGGCGATCTCCAAAGGCCAGACCGAAGCCGCCGAGGCGCTGGGCCTGCGCTCCAACAAGATCATGTCGCTGGTGGTTCTGCCGCAGGCGCTGCGGGTGATTATTCCGCCGCTGATCTCCAACTATCTGAACCTGACCAAGAACTCGTCGCTGGCGATTGCCGTGGGCTACATGGACATCACCGGCACCCTGGGCGGTATCACCATGAATCAGACCGGCCGCGAGCTGGAATGCGTTTTGCTGCTGATGCTGGTGTATCTGGCGATCTCGCTGACCATTTCCGGGATCATGAACTGGTACAACGAAGCCGTGAAGCTGAAGGAGCGCTGAGATGTCTGATATCGGATTTGTCCGCACCGAAATGCTTCCCGAGCAGGATCCTCCGGCCTCTGAGGTCGGGATCATCGGCTGGGCGCGGCATAACCTGTTTTCCAGCTGGTTCAACTCGATCCTGACCATTGCGTCGTTCACAGCGGTCTATTTCGTTCTGGCCGCCATTGTTCCCTGGATCCTGTCGCCCACTTGGGACGGCACCTCGCTGTCCAATTGCCGTGAAACGCTGGCAGCAGCGGGCCATGGCGATGCCCATGGCGCCTGTTGGGGTGTGATCAAGGAACGCTGGGTTCAGCTGATCTTCGGGTTTTACCCGAGCCACCTGTACTGGCGCCCCGTCGCCGCCTTTGTCCTGCTGGGCGCAGCATTGGCCCCAGTGCTGTTTTCGGACCGGGTGCCGTCGAAGATGCTGATCTTTTCGGCGCTTTACCCGTTCATCTTCCCCTGGCTTTTGTGGGGCGGCACCATCTGGATGCCGATCGCCGCGCTGGCGGGTTTCGTCATCGGCGGTCTGGTCTACAAGTTCGCCGCAGAAGCGCTGAGCACCCTTCTGGGCGTGATCCTGGGCGTTGCGGCGGCGCTTGTCTGGTGGATGCTGCTGGCTGCTCCGGTCTCGGGCGCGCTAGACTCGATCCTGCCCATCGGCATCGAAGCGGTGGAAAGCCGCAAGTTCGGCGGCTTCATGCTGTCGGTGACCATCGGTGTTGTGGCAATCGCCTGTTCCTTGCCGATCGGCATTGTGCTGGCGCTGGGCCGCCAGTCGGACCTGCTGATCGTCAAATACATCTGCGTCGGCTTTATCGAGTTCATCCGGGGTGTGCCGCTCATCACGCTGCTGTTCGTGGCCTCGACCCTGCTGAACATTTTCATGCCGCCCGGAACCAACTTCGACATCATCCTGCGGGTGCTGATCATGGTGACGCTGTTTGCCTCGGCCTATATGGCCGAAGTGATCCGCGGCGGCCTGGCAGCCTTGCCCCGCGGCCAGTACGAGGGCGCCGACAGCCTTGGCCTCAACTACTGGCAGGCGCAGCGGCTGATCATCATGCCGCAAGCGCTGAAGATCTCGATCCCCGGCATCGTTTCGACCTTCATCGGCGTCTTCAAGGACACCACGCTGGTCTCGATCATCGGGCTTCTGGATCCTCTGGGCCTGTCGAACGCCATCCGCGCGGACGCCAACTGGAACGGCATTGTCTGGGAACTGTATGGCTTTATCGCCCTGTTGTTCTTCGTCTTCTGCTTCTCCATGTCCCGCTATTCCATGTATCTGGAGCGCAAGCTTCAGACTGGCCACCGTTAAGGAGTTCAACATATGTCTGAACTTATGACCGACCGTCAAATCGACCGTTCCAAGATGCAGGTGAGCGACGAGGTCGCCATTGAAATCTCCAACATGAACAAGTGGTACGGGTCCTTTCACGTGCTGCGCGATATCAACCTGACGGTGAACCAGGGCGAGCGTATCGTCATCGCCGGCCCGTCCGGCTCGGGTAAATCCACCCTGATCCGCTGTCTGAATGCCCTGGAAGAGCATCAGCAGGGCAGGATTGAGGTGGATGGCACCGTCTTGTCAAATGACCTCAAGAACATTGACAAGATCCGGTCCGAGGTTGGCATGGTGTTCCAGCACTTCAACCTGTTCCCGCATCTGTCGATCCTGGAGAACTGCACCCTGGCGCCGATCTGGGTCCGCAAGACGCCCAAGAAAGAAGCCGAAGAGCGGGCGATGCATTTCCTGGAGAAGGTCAAGATCCCCGAGCAGGCCGACAAATACCCCGGTCAGCTGTCGGGCGGCCAGCAGCAGCGTGTGGCGATTGCGCGCTCACTTTGCATGATGCCGCGCATCATGCTGTTCGACGAGCCGACCTCGGCGCTGGACCCGGAGATGATCAAAGAGGTGCTCGACACCATGATCGAGCTGGCCGAAGAAGGCATGACCATGCTCTGCGTGACCCACGAGATGGGCTTTGCCCGTCAGGTGGCGAACCGGGTGATCTTTATGGATGCGGGCCAGATCGTGGAGCAGAACGAGCCGGAGGAGTTCTTCAACAATCCCAAAAGCGAGCGGACCAAACTGTTCCTTAGCCAGATCCTGGGTCACTAAAGCAGCGGCATCACGCAACAAAAAGGTCGGGCACAGCGCCCGGCCTTTTTTTGTTCAGGTTTTATTGGTCAGGCCGTCTTGATCAGGAGTGGCTGGCAAAGACTTCGGTGCTGCCATCGGCCAGGATCAGCAGGGTGTCGAACGGCTCGCGTTCATCCCCCATCTCCATGCCGGGTGAGCCGATCGGCATCCCCGGCACAGCCAGACCCAACGCCGCAGGCTGTTCCGCCAGCAGCCGTTGGATGTCGCTGGCTGGGACATGGCCCTCGATCACATAGGGCCCGGCCATCGCGGTGTGGCAGGAGGCCAGATCGCTGGTGATCCCCAGCCGGTCCTTCATTGCCCACAGCTGATCATCAGGAACATTGCGCAGCTCGGTTTTCAGCCCCGCAGCGGCCAGATGCTCTGCCCAGGCGGTGCAGCAGCCGCAACTGGGCGATTTCATGATCCGGATGGTGTCCTGTGCTGCGGCAAAGGCGGGAATTGCGGCAAGGGGTAGGGCGGCGGCTGCGGCCAGCAGCAGGTAGCGGCGGTGCATGGTGGTTTCCAGTCCTGGCAAATACGGGGCTGTCAGGCACTTAGGTCCGCGCTTGCAGCGGCGCCATGCCCCTCCCGCGCAGGATGCGCAGGATGCGCGGTATTGCCGCAGCCGCGCTATTCCCCCAGCAGTTCGCGCGGAACGGCAAAGTCGACGGGTTTGCCGCTGCTCCAGGCCAGGTCGCGCCAGCTGCTGATATCAAACTCCGCCACCAGCGTTGCTCCGGTCGGGTAATCGTCGAACCGCGAATGATCCGGCGGGCTGGAGACGATGGAATGGGCAAAGGCGGCAATGCCGGGATTGTGCCCGATCAGCATGACCCGCGGCTGCTCGGCCTCAATCAGCACCTTGAACATCATTTCCGAATTGGCGTGGTACAGCCGTTCGGTGAACTGCGCAGGCACGCCCAGCTCCATCAGCTCGCAGGTTTCGCGGGTGCGTTGCGCAGAGGATGAGATCACTTGATCAGGCAGGTAGCCGTTATCCCGCAGCCAGGCGGCAATGGCCGGGGCAGACCGGCGCCCCCGTTTGTTCAGCGAACGGGCGTGGTCGCTGGGGACATTTGCGTCCCAGGCGGATTTGGCATGGCGGGTCAGGATCAGGGTGCAGGTCATTGGGGGTGAAAATGCCTCATGTGATGTGCGGTTTGTTCCGGGTCCCGGCTGGCGTTGCGGCTCAGCGGGCAGGCGCGGCGGGCCAGACAGCCGCCTGCCATGCAGCCAGTGCCGGCGGGCGTGTCGAGATAGTCATGGCAGGCTGCCAGATCGTAGGGGCCGCCGTCTGCCAATGCGCTGACGGGACAAGCGCTGAGACAGGGGCGGGAGGAGCAGCTGTGGCAGGGAGACTCTGCCAAAGGCGGAGGGGGAATGTCAAATTCCTGTTTGAAATGAAGGGCCCCCCGCAAGGATATCAGCATGCCGGCGCGATCATGCACCATCATCTGTGACGGTGATGTGAAAAACCGGCCCGACGCCAGCGCCCAGTTGATGAAAGGCGTGTAGGGCGGCCCGCCAAACGGAAAATAGGCGCTGCCGCGCAGGTCCTGGGCCAGGGCGCCGACCACCCGCTCGGACCAGCGGTCCACCGGGTGCGGGGCGCCATCGCGGTGCTCGGGGCTGGTCTTGAAGACGGGCCAGAACGCCCCGGCTGTGCCCAGCAGGATCAATGTCCCGCCCTCCAGCGCCTTGACGGGCTGGCGCTGCGGGTGCAGGGCGCCGCAGACCGCAAGCCCGGCCTGCGCGGCGGCAGCTTCGATCTCAGGATAAGACAGCGTGCCTTGGGCGCGGCGGTCTGGCAGGTCGGTCAGGGGCATATGCGGCATCCGGTCAGGGGGCTTGGCACAAGCCTAACAGCGCAAGCCTGCTTGCCAGAGTGCAAAAACGTCCCGTCCTGTCCTGCCGGCGTCTTCCCGCCGGCGGCGTCAGAAGCGGCGGAACGGCAGCCTCAGGCTCCAGCCCAGCCGGCCCGGGCGTCCGTCCTGCCAGCGCAGTCCCACAGTCATGCCCTTATGCCCTGCACCGGGCCGGGCCGTATAGGTTCCCAACATGCGGTCCCAGATGGAAAGGGCAAAGCCGTAGTTGCTGTCGTGCTCCGCGCGGCTGGTGGAATGATGCACCCGGTGCATGTCCGGTGTCACCAGCAACAGCCGCAAGACCCGGTCGACCCCCGCTGGAAGCGCTAGATTGGCGTGGTTGAACAATGCGGTGCCGTTCAGCAGCATCTCAAACAGCACCACCGCCAGAGCTGACGGTCCCAGCAGGTAGACCAGCCCGATCTTCAGCAGCATCGACAGGGCGATCTCAATGGGATGAAAGCGCACCGCTGTGGTTACATCCATGTCCGTGTCGGCGTGGTGCACCCGGTGCAGCCGCCACAACAGCGGCACCTTATGGGTGATCAGATGCTGCAGCCAGATCGCGAAATCCAGCACCAGAACCGCCAGCAGACCCTCCAGCCAGCCGGGCCAGTTCAGGTGGTTGAGCAGCCCCCAGCCGTGTTCAGCGGCGTCCCAAGCCGCCCCGGCTGCCAGCAAAGGCAGCCCAAGGGCCAGTGCCCGCAAGGTCAATGTGTTAATAACGGACATGGACAGGTTGGTCAGCCAACGCCGCCGCCGGGGCAGGCGCCGCCCGCGCCGCGGCGCCCAGGCCTCGGCTATGGCAAACAGCGCAAACAGGCCCAGGAAAACAGCAAGGCGGAGGAGGTTCTCATGATCCATATATGCAGCAATGCGCATATATAGGTAAAAAGCAAGCCCCGCTGTCGGCATTGCACTCATATGCCAGAACGCCGGAATGTGCTATGGTCCGGCCCCGGGGGGATGCGGGCCGGACTGTGCGGCATTGGGCCCATCGTCGGCTTGCAGGTTTCGCCCCAGGGAGAGTCAGAATGCCAAGATTTATCGTCACCGGCTGCTATACATCCTCAGCAATGAAAGCGATGATTGAAAACCCCAGTGACCGCGAAGGGGCAGCCCGCGCAGTTGTCGAAGCGGCAGGCGGGACTTTGGAAAGCTACTATCTGACCACTGGCGAGAGCGATTTTGCGATCCAGGTGACAATTGACGACGCATCCGGCCTGCTTGCGGGGCTGATGGCAACCGGTGCCAGCGGGGCCGTCAGCAACCTGAAAACCGTGCGGGCGTTCACCTCGGACGAATTCACCGCCATTCAGAAGAAGGCCGGCGGCATCGCCAAAGCCTACAAAGCGCCAGGAAGCTAACGCAGTCAGCGGCCGGACGGCAGCCTCCCGCTGTCATCCGGTTTCTTTCTGGTCAAAATCACTTCGGGGTGAATTGGCCTGGCCGGGCCAAGGGGGCAGCGCCCCTCAAATCAACGCGGGCAGCCGTCAGGCGCGGATCATCGAGCCTGCGCCGTGATCGGTGAACAGCTCCAGCAAAACGGAGTTCTGCACCCGCCCGTCAACGATGGTGCAGGCGCGCACACCATTGCGCACCGCATCCAGCGCGGTTTCGGTTTTGGGGATCATACCGCCGGCAATCACGCCGCTGGCGGTCATTTCGTCGACGTCCGCGGCCTTCAGTTCGGTCACCACTTCGCCTTCGCCGTTCTTGACGCCTGCAACGTCGGTCAGCAGCAGCAGCCGGTCGGCCTGCAGCGCCTTGGCGATGGCCCCGGCAGCAGTGTCGCCATTGATGTTGAAGGTCTCGCCGTCCCGGCCGGCGCCGATCGGGGCGATCACCGGGATCATGTCTTTCTCGAACAGCCCGTACAGCACCTTGGGGTCCAAATCGGCCGGGGCGCCGACAAAGCCAAGGTCCGGATCGGCCTGATCACAGGTGATCAGATTGGCATCCTTGCCCGAAAGGCCGACGGCACGGCCGCCCTGGCGGTTGATCGCCTGCACAATGCGTTTGTTCACCACGCCGGACAGCACCATTTCCACCACCTCCATGGTGGCGGCATCGGTGACCCTCTTGCCGTTGACGAACTCGGACTGGATCTGCAGCTTTTCCAGCATCGCATTGATCATCGGCCCGCCGCCGTGCACGATCACCGGGTTCACACCGACCTGACGCATCAGCACGATATCGCGGGCAAAGGTCTCCATCGCCTCGTCGCTGCCCATGGCGTGGCCGCCCAGCTTGATGACAACAATGGCCCCGTCATAGCGCTGCAGGTAAGGCAGGGCGCTTGAGAGGGTCTCGGCAGTGGCAATCCAGTCGCGGTTCATGTTCTGTGTCTTCATCGCTGTCATCATCCCTATGAACGATTGGTTTAGGCGCTTCTTGGGCTGGTGCCAAGGGTCGCCTGCGTCCCGGCCATTGCAGATGCCGGTGCCGGTGCTAGGCTCTGGCCGCAGATCCCTGCAGTGAATCCCTTGAAGAGGACCGCATGATGCGTCAGAAAACCCTGCTCCTGACCGGAGCCAGCCGCGGTATCGGCCACGCCACCGTGCGCCGCTTCAATGCCGAGGGCTGGCGGGTGATCACCTGCTCGCGCCAGCCGTTCCCGGCGGAATGCCCCTGGGGCGGCGGCCAGGAGAACCATGTTCAGCTGGATCTGTCGGACCCGTCGGACACGATCAACGCGGTTGGCCAGATCCAGGAGCTGCTGGACGGCCGGCTGGACGCGCTGGTCAACAATGCCGGAATTTCACCTAAGGGGCCGGAGGGTGAACGGCTGAATACGCTCAACACCGATCTGATGGACTGGGGCAAGGTGTTTCATGTTAATTTCTTTGCCTCGGTGGTGCTGGCGCGGGGCTTGAAGGATGAGCTGGCTGCGGCCAAGGGATCGGTGGTCAATGTGACCTCGATCGCGGGCAGCCGGGTGCATCCCTTTGCTGGCGCGGCCTATGCCACCTCCAAGGCGGCGCTAGCGGCGCTGACACGTGAGATGGCGCATGATTTCGGGCCCATGGGGGTGCGGGTCAATGCCATCGCGCCGGGCGAGGTGGAAACCGCTATCCTGTCGCCCGGCACCGACAAGATCGTCGAGAAGCTGCCGATGCAGCGGCTGGGCCAGCCCGAGGAGGTGGCCTCGGCGATCTACTTCCTGTGTTCGGAAGGGAGTTCCTATATCTCCGGCGCCGAGATCGAGGTGAACGGCGCGCAGCACGTGTGAGCGCACTGAACCGGGAGGCCTTGTTCCGGGCAGCGGTTCTGAATGTGCGGCAGAGCAATGGCTGCGCGGCGTCTCAAAGGACGCAAAAGACGCCGCGCAGCTCCCGGCTTTGCCAAAGACGGGACATAGCCGGTATCGGGCACGCACCGCGGTCCTTTTGCCGGTCGAACAGCGTCCTCAGGACAGAGAGACGCCATTGACCGGGGCCAGGGATGCAAATCCGCAGCACATGCCTGATAAGGCGCCCGCCGGTGAGGGACTGGCGGGCGCGTGTTCCAATGTCAGGACACCGCGCGTTTCAGCGGCGGCAGGTTGCCCAGCAGCAGCACGTCAAAGGCCAGCACCGCCAGCAGCGCCAGACCGGTCAGCGGGAAGGCCAGCGACACCAGCACGGCAATCAGCGCAGCCCCCTTCCAGAACGGCATCTCTGCCGGTTCCGGCGGTGCTGCTAGGCGGCTGGCACCTGCGGGGCGGCGCTTCATCCACATCACCAGGCCGGAGACGCAGACAAAGATCACCGCGAGGCAGAACACCACATTCAGCAGAAAGCTCCAGGTGCCCATCAGCCCCATGTGGAAGGGGATGCTGACAGCCATCGCCTTGCCCGCCAAGGAGTAGTCCTCGTATTTCACGTCAGCGAGGATCTTGCCGCTGTACTGATCTATATGGATGGTGCGGTCGATGAAGGGATCGCCGCCATCGCCGCTCATGCTGTCGCGGTTGATGGTCCAGACACCATTTCCACCACCGGGATACGCGAGGCGGAAGCGGCCCTCCATACCCAAGGCGCGGCCTAGGGCGATAATGCTGCCTGCATCCACCGCCTGGCCTTCAGGAACGCCGGTGATCCCGGCCTCGGATCCTGAGGCGGGCATCGGGGTCTGTTCCAGCGCCCAGGGCACGTCGTTGGTGGCGCCGTGGTTCATACTGGCGTGAATGTCGTCCGACAGGGGCACGTTGTCCCATTTGGCTGCCGGGAAGGTGCTCCAGGCCTGCACCATCTGGCCGCCCCAGATGCCGGTCCACGACAGGCCTGAGATCAGGAAGATCACCAGCAGCGCCGACATCCAGAAGCCGGTGACCGTGTGCAGGTTCTTCCACAGGGCGCGGCCCCTGGCGCGGAAGTTGGGGACAAAGGCACTGGCGGCATTGCCGCGCGGCCACCACAGGTAAAGCCCGGTCAGCACCAGCACGATGCCGAGGCCCGCGGCGATTTCGATCAGCCGGTCGCCGGTGTCGCCGATCAGAAGGGTGGAATGGATGTTGTCGGTAAAATCATACCAGCCCGAGCGGCGGTCCCAGACCTCGATCACCTCGCCGCTGTACTGGTTCAGGGCCACCAGCCGCTGGCCGTCATCTGTTTTTACGCGGAACACCGCGGCCAGACCGGGGGCCTTGGGGCCGATCCATTCGGCAATGGTGCCGGGCTGGGCGGCCAGAACGGCGGCCTCCTGCTCAGGAATGCTCAGCTCGGCTGCGCCTTGCGTCACGCTGATTTTCTCACCGTCGCGGCCGTCGAACTGGGTGATGAACATCATCATCAGGCCGGTCACCGCCAGCATGATCAGGAAGGGGATCACAAACAGGCCGGCATAGAAGTGCCAGCGCCAGGCGGCGAAGTAGAATTTCTCGGAAAGCGGGCGCGATGGGCCCGCGGATTGCGGTTGGCTGGTTGCCATGGGGGCTCTCCATACCGGAACAGGCTGGGCACATTGGCGCCGGCGGAAATGTCAGTGTTTGTTCGGGAAAAGGGCCGCAGCCCTAGGAGAGCGCGGGCGGGCCGCGGGCGTCATAGCGCCAGTGGAAGCCGGCGGTATGGTGGGTGAAGGCCTCGCGCGACCAGCGGTCAGTCAGCGGGGTCTCAATGTTCAGATCAATCAGGCTGTCCGGCAGCAATGCCACCGTGCCAAGCGCCGCAAAGGGGCAGCTGCGGTCATCCATCGGTTCCGCGGGACCATGCGACCCGCCATCGCCCAGATCGACCCAGGCTTCCTGTATGCCATTTGAGGTGCAGATCACCAGCAGCACCTTGCCGTCCTGCGCCGAGGCGGGCATCCAGCCAGCCGGGATCAGACCGGCAACAGCCAGGGCAATCACAACCAGAAAGGAGGCGAGCCGGTCAAACACCCGTCACAAATTAGCGATAATGGACCGCAGGGTCGAGATGCCATCGCCCTTTTCCGAGGACGTCAGAACGATTTCCGGATAGGCGGCAGGGTGTTTCGCCAAGGCGCCCCTGACCTGTTCCAGCACCTTGGCGCGGTCCTTTTCCTTGACCTTGTCGGCCTTGGTCATGACGCATTGGAAGGTGACCGCGGAAGAGTCCAGCAGCTTCATGATCTCAGCGTCCACGGCTTTTACCCCATGGCGGCTGTCGATCAGCACAAAGGCGCGGCGCAGGTTCTGGCGGCCTGACAGGTAGCGCTTCAGCAGTTTCTGCCATTGCTCCACCACCTTCAGCGGGGCGTTGGCATAGCCGTAGCCGGGCAGGTCGACCAGATACAGCTCCGGGCCTTGGGTGAAGAAGTTGATCTCTTGTGTGCGGCCCGGCGTGTTGGAGGCGCGCGCGATGCCCTTGGTGCCGGTCAGCGCGTTGATCAGGCTCGACTTGCCGACGTTGGAACGGCCGGCAAAGCAGACCTCCAGCCGGTCGGCATCAGGCAGGCCGTTCATCGCGACCACGCCCTTCAGGAACTCGGTCTCGCCGGCAAACAGCTTGCGGCCCTTTTCGGCAGAGATGTCATCCGGCGCTTCGGCCAGGGAGAATTGCATTTGCATCACAGCACCTTTACCGCGTCGCCAAGGCGGATGTCTCCGCTGCGCACCACTTCGGCGTAGACCGAGAAATCCTGGTGGCCCCAATTGTCTTTCAGGGTCTTCAGCGTGTCGGCGTCGCGTTCGCCGGTTTCGGGGTTGGCAGTGGTCGCCAGGCAGCGCACCACTCGTTCGCGCACCGCAAAGACGGCCTCGCCGATCTGAACTTCGCGGCCCAGCCAGTCGTTCTCGGCCCAGGGTTCATCCAGGTCGAACCAGATGTTGCCGCGCCAGCGCAGGGGCGACAGGCCGTGGCCGATGGCCTGCTCCACCGCGCGGTGGGAAGCCCGGTTGCACAAGGAGACCGAGGGAAAATCTGTATCGGTCATGCCGCGTCCCGGCACCCGGATGATCCGGGCAGAGGCGGCGCGGCCCGCGGGTGTCAGCGGTTTTTCCCACTCCAGGAAGCGTTGCAGATCCTCGGGGTTTTCCGGGTCGAATGTCAGGTCAGGCTGGTGCGGGTGGGTCAGCGTCAGCTGGCCGGCGGCATCGTCCAGCCGGGCGCCGATCGCCATCAGCCCGGGCGCCTTGGAGCCGCGGGTGAAATTGGCGCAGGGTGCCCATTCGGAACCGTCCGCAGCGGACGCCTCATGCGCGACCGCCCAAACGCGATCGCCGGGCATGGTTTGCCCGGCGGTCAGGGTTACGGTGTCCAGTGCCTCACGCCCGTGTGATTTGAGCGGGTGGCGCCAGATATCTGTAACTTGGTGCGCCATCAGCTGTCAGCCTTGGGCTTCTTCTTGAAGCTAGACTTGATGTTGCCGAACACGTCCGGCTTGTAGCCGTGGCTGCGCATGATCAGGTACTGCTGGCTGAAGGTGATCGTGTTGTTGGCAATCCAGTAGACCACCAGGCCGGAGGCAAAGCCGCCGAGCATGAACATGAATACCCAGGGCATCCAGGCAAAGATCATTTGCTGAGTCGGATCGGTGGGCGCCGGGTTCAGTTTCTGCTGCAGCCACATCGAGATACCCAGCAGGATCGGCAGGATACCGATGAAGACCAGCGCCATGATGCTTTCCGGTGCCGGGGAGGCAAAGGGCAGCAGGCCGAACAGGTTCATGACCGAGGTCGGATCCGGCGCGCTGAGGTCCTGGAAAGGGCCGAAGAAGGGCGCGTGGCGCAGTTCCAGAGTGACAAAGATCACCTTGTAGAGCGAGAAGAAGATCGGGATCTGGATCAGGATCGGCAGACAGCCCGCGGCGGGGTTCACCTTTTCCTTCTTGTAGAGCTCCATCATCTCCTTTTGCATCTTCTGGCGGTCGTCGCCGGCGCGCTCCTTGAGCTTCTCCATCTCCGGCTGAAGCTCTTTCATCTTGGCCATGGAGGCATAAGATTTATAGGCCAGCGGGAATACCAGGATCTTGATCACCACGGTCAGGCCGATGATGGCCCAGCCCATGTTGCCGATCAGCACGTTCAGATTGTGCAGCAGCCAGAACATCGGCTTGGTCAGGAAGAAGAACCAGCCCCAGTCGATGACGTCCAGGAAGCCCGCGATGCCTGCCTTTTCGTAGCCGCGGATGGCTTCCCATTCCTTGGCGCCGGCAAACAGCTGGGTGGTGACTTCCGACGACTGGCCGTCAGCGACAGTCACGGTCGGCAGCACGATATCGGTTTGGTAGATTTCGCGGCGTTCGTCGAACTTCGCGATCGAGCGGAAGGCCTGACCCGGTTCGGGGATCAGGGTCGACATCCAGTAGTGGTCGGTAAAGCCGATCCAGCCGTTCTCTGCGACCTGTTTGACTTCGGCCTTGGACCCGTCGCGGGGATTGGGCTCGAAATCAGTCATGTCGTCATAGTCGGTTTCGGCCAGCTCACCGTCCGACATGCCGACCAGGCCTTCGTGCAGGATGAAGAAGTTTTTCAGGTCCGCAGGCTGGCCATGGCGTGCCAGGGTGCCGTAGGGCGCCAGGGCGACGCTGCCGCCAGAGGCGTTGGCCACCGACTGGGTGACCGAGAACATGTAGTCCTCATCCACCGCGATGGTGCGGGAGAAGGTCAGGCCCTTGCCGTTGTCCCAGGTCAGGGTGACGGGGCTGTCTGTGGACAGTGCGGCGTTTGCCGGAGCGGTCCAGACGGTGTTGGCTCCCGGCACATCGTCCAGCGACAGGCCGGCACCTGGCGCCCAGCCGTAGAGCGCGTAATAAGCGCCGGCGTCGCCCACGGGCTTCAGCAGTTTGACGATCGGAGACCCTTCGTCCAGCGTCTCGCGGTAGTCCTTCAGCGACAGATCGTCGATCCGGCCGCCCTGCAGCGAGATGCTGCCGGCCAGGCGCGCGGTGTCGATGGCCACACGGGGGGCATCCGGGGCTCCGGCCTCTTCTGCGGCGGTATCCGCCACAGCATCCGCTGCAGCGCTGGGGGCCAGGGCGGTATCGCCTGCGGGCGCGGTTTCGCTGACCGCGGTTTCCGGCGCCTGTTCCGGCTCCGGCGGCGGGAAAAAGGTGTACCACCCCAGGATCACCAGAAAGCTGAGTACGGTTGCGAGAATAAGATTTTTGTTCTGATCGTCCATTGGGGACTGCCACCTCGTGTAGGGAAGGACACGTGGGGTTCAACAGAGGTGGGCCGCAAAGGTCAAGCAGAATCGCGGTGCGCCGGGGCGGCATAGGGCCCCGGCGCAGCAGAAAATCAAAGGAATTGAATAATCAAGGGGTCTGGCGGCCGATCACAGGTGTATCCTGCAGTTTGGCTTCATGGGCGGTGATCCAGTCCAGCGTCTGGTCAAAGGGCATCGGGCGGCCGATGCCAAAGCCCTGCACATGGCCGCAGCCCAGCTGCGCCAAGAGCGCGTGTTCGCCTGCGGTTTCGACCCCTTCGGCCAGGGTTTCCAGCTCAAGCCGTTCGGCCATGGTGAGGATCGCGGAGATCAGTTTCTGCTGTTCCGGGTCCTGATCCGCCTTCATCACAAAAGACCGGTCGATCTTGATGCGCGAGATGCTGAAACGGCGCACCGCAGCGATGGAGGCATGGCCGGTGCCGAAATCATCCAGGTCGATGTGGCAGCCCAGATCGCTGAGGGCGAGGATGTTGCGGGTGATCACGTCGTCGGGCTGATCGGTCATCACGGTTTCCAGGATCTCCACACACAGGCGGCTGGGCGGCAGCTCAAAACGTTCAAGCTCCCATTTGATGCGCCCTGCAAGGCCGGGATTGCGTAGCTCCTGGGTGGCAAAGTTCACCCCGACGCAGGGCACCTGGACGCCGGCGGCATCCCAAGCCTTGATCGCCACCAGGGAATTGTAAAGCATCACCTGGCTCAGCCGGTCCATCAGCCCGGCTTCCTCCAGCGCGGGCAGGAAGGTCGAGGGCGGGATCAGCCCCTGCACCGGGTGCGACCAGCGGGCCAGAGCCTCGAACCCGGAAATCCGGCCGGTGTCAGTGCAGATCTGCGGCTGGAACCAGGCCTGAATCTGACCGGACTCCAGCGCCGAGGCGGCCTCTTCGCGCAGGTTGGAGCGAGCCCCGCCGCGCCCGGACATATCCACCGAAAACGCGCGGATGCCGCCGGGCCCGTTGCTTTGCGCCTCGGCCAGGGCCGCCACGGCTGCGCCGGTCCAGTCGGTCCCGGCCTTGCCCGGGGCCCGGTTGCGCTGGCAGAACCCGATGGAGGAGGTCACGTAGATGTTGGTGCCATCCAGCGGCACAGGTTCCTCGGCGGCGGTTTGCATCCGGCCGGCCAGCTGAATGCACAACTCCAGATCCAGTTGCAGGGTCGGGGCCAGGCAGATGGCAAAGCGGCTGTCGCCGATTCGGGCAATGGTATCGTGCTGGCGCAGGATCGAAGCGATCTGCGTGCCGCAGTGCTGAACGATGCGGTCGCCGGCCTCATGGCCGTGCCGGTCTGCCAGTTCTTTGTAATCGTCCAGCTCCAGGATGAAGACAGCGGAGCGCAGATCCGTGTCCGCGCATTCTTCATAGATCCGGGCGGTCTCATGCTCAAACCCGTCACGCAGCATCATGCCGGTGACACTGTCGCGCGGCAGGCCGCCGCCGCCCAGCTTGCTGAATCCGCCTGCGACGGCAATCAGCACAGGCAGGCCAAGCGCCACCGAAAGCAATGCGGTTTCGCCGCCGAGCCAATAGGTGGCCAGGGTCAGGGCAGGCAGGAAAGCGAGCACCGGCGGCCCGAAAAGAGCCGGGGCAAGGGTTTGCCGGAGCCGTGCCAGGAGACCTGATCCCGTGTTTGTCATTCTCAGACCTTTCGTCTGCAGCCAGTCGTTCCGGCATAAGACTAGGGTGCTGATCTAACCCTGGAGTTAACGCAGCTTGGGGATTTCCGGTATTTCCGCTTCAGAATCCTCATTCTTCAGGTCCAAACCGGCAAAATCGAACAGTTTCGGGTCCAGAAGATGCGAGGGCCGGGCATTCATCAGTGCGCGGAACATCACCTGGCGGCGGCCCGGGCTGTTTGATTCCCACTGATCCAGGATCTGTTTCACCTGCTGGCGCTGCAGCCCGTCCTGGCTGCCGCAGAGATCGCAGGGAATGATCGGATAGTTCATTGCGCGGGCAAATTTCCCGCAGTCGGCCTCGGCCACATGGGCCAGCGGGCGGAACACAAAGAGGTCGCCTTCTTCGTTCACCAGCTTCGGCGGCATGGTCGCCAGGCGGCCGCCGTGAAACAGGTTCATGAAGAAGGTTTCCAGGATGTCATCGCGGTGATGACCCAGCACCACGGCGGAGCAGCCTTCCTCGCGCGCGATGCGGTAGAGATTGCCGCGGCGCAGGCGCGAACACAGGGCGCAATAGGTGCGCCCCTGAGGCACCTTGTCCATCACGATGGAATAGGTGTCCTGGTATTCGATCCGGTGCGGCACGCCCATCTTTTCCAGGAACTCCGGCAGCACCGTGGCCGGAAAACCGGGCTGGCCCTGATCCAGATTGCAAGCCAGCAGATCCACCGGCAGCAACCCGCGCCATTTCAGCTCGTACAGTACCGCCAGCAGGGTATAGCTGTCCTTGCCGCCCGACAGGCAGACCAGCCATTTCGGGGTGCTGCCGTCTGCGCGGCGCTCCACCATGCCGTATTGGTCGATCGCCTCGCGCGCATAGCGCACGATGCGCTTCCTGAGCTTCTTGAACTCGGTGGTCGAGGGGGCGCCGGCAAACAGCGGGTGGATTTCGTCCAGATCATCATCAAGCATGGCCGCGCCCTAGCTGAGGAAGTGCATTTTGCCAAGAAAAAAAGGTGTTCCGGCGTCAGTTCTTGGTGTCCGGGACCGGGTCATAGCCATCGCCGCCAAGCGGATGGCAGCGGCCTATGCGGCGGACGGTGAGCCAGGCGCCTTTCACAGCGCCATGTTTTTCCAGTGCTTCCAACGCGTAGGCCGAGCAGGTGGGCTGGTAGCGGCAGTTAAAACCGACCCAAGGGCTGAACAGCAGCCGGTAGGCGCGCACAGGCAGGGCGAGGATATGGGCCAGAGGGGTCATGCGGATTAGATAAGGTGAGCTGCGCCGCATGGCAATGAGGGCAGCGCCCTCCCGTGGGGAGGGGCGGGCGCTGTCCGGCCTATCGGCCGGACGAACGGCATCCATAGTGGCACGGACTTCCCGCGGGCATGCGCGGAGCCTGGTTTTTGCTGGCTTACTGGCCGTGGATCTTTTTCAGCGCATAGATCAGATCGCGCTTCAGCTCCTCAAACGGGCGCTGGGCGGTCTCCACCGCGCGGCCGATCAGCACGTAATCCCAGCCCGGGCGGCCATGCGCGGGAAGAATCATCCGCGCGGCCTCGCGCAGCCGTCGTTTGGCGCGGTTGCGGGCAACGGCATTGCCGACCTTTTTGGAGCAGGTGAAGCCCATCCGGATACCGGCGTCATCGGCACGGTTGCGGCCCTGAACCATCATCCCCTTGGTGCCCTGCTTGCGGGCAGGGGAGCGGGCACAGGCAAGGAAATCACGGCGCTTGGCCATGACCTCGATCTTTGGCGCAACAGCTGCGCAAACGGACACCGCCGGAGGCGTGTCCCCTCGGGCAGCAGTGCCGTCCTTGGGGGCCTCCGGCGGTGTCATGTCCGTCAGAACGGGAACTGAGCTTATGCGCTCAGTTCTTTCCGGCCGCGGGCGCGGCGTGCGTTCAGGATCTTGCGGCCAGCTTTGGTGGCCATGCGCGCACGGAAGCCGTGGCGGCGTTTACGAACCAGGTTCGAAGGCTGATAGGTGCGTTTCATCGCTCCGGTCTCCACATTGTATCTTCGGGCAGGGCGCGGAATCGCCTCCCGGGGGTCTATCTCGAAGCCCGGTCTTTAGGAGGGAACGGCGGGTAAGTCAAACCCTGCGGCACGGGTTTTCGGAGAGTTGTGCAACATTTCTGCCAAAAACCGCACCGGAACAGCCTCCGGGCAGGGCGGATGTAACATCGGGGCAGTGATTCTGCCACAAACCTCACGAATCCGGGGGCGGGCGATCAAGCAGCCGTGAGGCAGGGCTGCCCGGCCTCGCCTGCGGGCCATTTAACACGTAGCAACAAGGCACTGTTACAGAGACGGACGTATGAACGACATGAGCGAGACCCCCAAGACCGATTCCCCGCCGGCGGATCAGCCAGCGGCCAAGCCCGGGTTGATCCGCCACCTGCCGCTGATCGCCGTGGTGGCGGTGGCGCTGATCGGGGCGGTGACGTTGAAGGACTACCTGACCTTTGACACGCTGCGCGACAACCGTGAGGCGCTGATGGCATTCCGGGACCAGAATTTCCTCGGCCTCGTGGCGCTGTTCATGGGCATCTATATTGTGATCGTAGTGTTTTCGCTGCCCGGTGCGGCAGTGGCCTCGGTCACCGGCGGGTTCCTGTTCGGGCTGGTGACGGGCACCGCGGTCAATGTAATCTCTGCCACCATCGGTGCTGCGGGCATCTTTCTGGCGGCGCGCTGGGGGCTGGGGGCGGCGCTGACCGCCAGAATGGAAGCGGCAGAAGGCCGGGTTCAGATGCTGAAGCAAGCGTTGCGCGAGAATGAAGTCGAGGTGCTGCTGCTGTTGCGGCTGGTGCCGGCGGTGCCGTTCTTTGTCGCCAACCTGCTGCCCGCGCTTGTGGGCGTGAAATTCAGCAACTTCCTGTGGACCACGGCGGCGGGCATTATTCCGGGCGCCATTGTGTTTACTTGGATCGGGGTCGGTGTCGGGTCGGTGTTCGACCGCGGTGAAGACCCGGACCTGAGCCTGTTGTGGGAGCCGCATGTGATCGGGCCGATTCTGGGGCTGTGTGTGCTGGCGGCGATGCCGATCCTGGTCAAATCCGTCCGCGGCTCCCTGCGCGGCCCAAAAAGCAAGGATACCTGAACATGAGCCGCATTGAATGTGATCTCCTGGTGATCGGCGCCGGGTCGGGCGGGCTGTCGGTGGCCGCTGGGGCCAGTCAGATGGGTGCCTCTGTGGTGCTGCTCGAAGGCCATAAGATGGGCGGCGACTGCCTGAACTATGGCTGTGTGCCCTCCAAGGCGCTGCTGGCCAGCGGCAAGGCGGCGCACGCCCAGGCGCATACCCAAGCGTTCGGCGTGGCGGATCAGCAACCGCAGCCGGACTATGCCGCGGCCAAGGATCATGTGCAGGCGGTGATTGATACCATCGCCCCGGTCGACAGTCAGGAACGGTTCGAGGGCTTTGGCGTGCAGGTGATCCGCGAGTTCGGCCGTTTCGTTTCGCCAACAGAAGTCGAAGCAGGCCCGCATAGGATCATCGCGCGGCGGGTGGTGATCGCCACGGGGTCTTCGCCGCTGGTCCCGCCGATACCGGGGCTGGACAAGGTGCCGTATGAGACCAACGAAACCCTGTTTGAGCTGCGCGAAAAGCCGGAGCATCTGTTGATCATCGGCGGCGGTCCGATCGGCATGGAAATGGCGCAGGTGCATATCCGTTTGGGCAGCAAAGTCACTGTGATCGAAGGTTTCAAAGCGCTGGGCAAGGATGATCCGGAGGCCGCATCGCTGGTACTGGACAGCTTGCGCGCAGAAGGCGTGGAGATCGTGGAAGGCGCCATGGTGTCCCGCATCGGCGGTCAGGCGGGTACGATTGAGGTGGAGACGAAGGACGGCAGCCGGTTCAAGGGCAGCCACCTGCTGATGGCGGTGGGGCGCAAGGCCAATATGGAGCGGCTGAACCTGGCCGCCGCCGGGATTGAGACCAAGGGCAACGGCATCAAAGTAGACGACAGCCTGCTGACCACCAACAGACAGGTCTATGCCATCGGCGATGTGGCCGGCGGGCTGCAGTTCACCCATGTAGCTGGCTATCACGCAGGCATTATCATCCGCTCGGCGCTGTTCGGCCTGCCGTCCAAGGCCAAGATCAGCCATATCCCCTGGGCCACCTATACCGACCCGGAACTGGCCCAGGTTGGCCTGACCGAAGCGCAGGCGCGGGATATCTACGGCGTCAAACTGGAGGTGGCCCGGTTCGACTACCATCACAACGACCGCGCCATTGCTGAACGAAAGACCAAAGGTTTTATAAAGGTGATGGTGTTCAAGGGCCGTCCCGTGGGGGCCACGATCGCAGGCCATCAGGCGGGCGAATTGATCAGCCTGTGGTCGATGACGCTGGCCAACCGTCTGAAAATGAGCCAGATTGCAGCCATGGTTGCGCCTTACCCCTCCTTCAGCGAGCTTAACAAACGGGTGGCAGGGGCCTATTTCTCCCCGCGGCTGTTTGAGAGCGGTTTTGTGAAACGCGCAGTGCGCTTTGTTCAGCGCTGGATACCTTGAGGTAAGGGCGGCGGGATGCTCAACACGCTTTCGGGCAGATTTCTGATCCTGACCACGGTCTTTGTGATGCTGGCCGAGGTGCTGATCTTTGTGCCCTCGATTGCGCGGTTCCGCGAGGATTACCTGGCCGACCGGCTGCAGCGGGCGCAGATCGCCTCGCTGGCGCTTCTGGCCGACGACATGCTGGAGACAGAGCTGGAAGCGGAACTTCTGGAGAATGCCGGTGTCTACAACGTTGTTCTGCGCCGGGACGAGATCCGCCAGCTGATGCTGGCCTCGCCGATCCCGCGGCAGATCACCGGCACTTATGATCTGCGCATGGCAGGCGCGATGATGCTGATCAAGGATGCGATGATGCGGCTGATCCGTCGGGAGAATGAGATCATCCGGGTGATCGGCGCACCGGTGCGCGATGCGGGCCTGCTGATCGAGGTCACCATGGAAACCGCGCCGCTGCGGGTGGCGATGATCGACTACGGGGTGCGGATCCTGATCCTGTCGGCGGTGATCTCCATTTTCACCGCGCTGCTGCTGTTCGTTGCGGTGCGGATTGTGCTGGTGAAACCGATCAAGAGCGTCGTTGGCTATATGCAGCGCTATGCGGCGGCACCGGAAGATGCGCGCGGCATCATCCATCCAAGTTCCAGCGTGGTGGAACTGCGCGAGGCCGAAGAGGCGCTGATGCAGTTGCAGACCGAGCTGACACATGCGCTGAAGCAGCGCGAGCGGCTGGCCCAGCTGGGCGGCGCGGTCGCCAAGGTGAGCCATGATCTGCGCAACATCCTGACCTCGGCGCAGCTGTTCACCGACCGTATCGAGATGAGCGAGGACCCCCTGGTTCGCCGGCTGGCTCCGAAGCTGGTGAATTCGATCACCCGTGCGGTTTCCTTATGTGAGGGAACCCTGGCGTTCGGCCGGGCGGAGGAGCCCTCGCCCACCTTTGCAGTGGTTTGCCTGCATGAAATCACTGCGGATATTGCTGAAAGCGAGCTGCTGGCCGCGGACAGCCAGCTGGTCGGGATCGTCAATGCGGTGCCCAAACCGATGATGCTGCGCGCCGATTCCGAACAGCTGTTCCGCATTGTCATGAACCTGGTGCGCAATGCCCGTCAGGCGATCACTGCCTCCGGAAAGCCGGGACGGATCACGGTCGGGGCGCATGAGGAAGAAGACGCCTGGTACATCACCGTTGCCGACACCGGCCCCGGTTTGCCGAAGAAGGCGCAGGACAATCTGTTCACCCCGTTTCAGGGCGGTGCCCGCAAGGGCGGCACCGGGCTGGGGCTGGCCATAGCGGGCGAGCTGGCCCGCGGCCATGGCGGATCGGTCGTGCTGAAGGAAACCAGTCCGGCAGGCACCGTTTTCGAGATCTGCCTGCCCAAGGGCGACGGCACGATTTGACCGCGGCAAGCGGGCTGGCGTGAACTATGTCAGCCGGAGGAAACTAATTTTGGGTTTTGGGGTTGCGACTCCCCGGCGCTATGAGTAAACCCCGCCGCAGTGGACCGATAGCTCAGCTGGATAGAGTACTTGACTACGAATCAAGGGGTCGGGGGTTCGAATCCTCCTCGGTCCGCCACTTCTTCTGTTGTAAGACGACACATAGTTCTGACTTTTGCGACAGAACATTGCCTTTGCGCCGCATAGCTTTGCCTTCGGCCCTGTGATGACGCTGAACATATTTCCCTCTTTCAAAACTGGTTTTGAGCGAAGCCCTTCAGGGCGCTCGTCTCTAAAACCTGCTCCCGGCGAGGGTTGGGGATAGCAAGTGCAATACAATTCGATGGGGTTGGTGCGGCCCGCAAGCGTCAGCCGAGGACACCGCCATGTCTAATTGTATTGCAGGCGCGTGGGGACGACGTCCCCTAGCTCTTTTGTTGGGTAGGTCGGGCGGAATGCGGTTCTCTGTTTGCGGGATCGTCAAGTGCGGGTTCTATTGCCGTTCGGGGTCCTGGTTCTCTGCGAAGTCGGTGTTTCCGCTTCCTGATGGCGTCCGGGAGCTGACCGGCCAGAATGTCATTCGCGAAGTGAGCGTTACGCTCCTTCCACCGCTTTAGACTGGCTTGATCCGCCGCCGTCCCGAAGGACGCTGAACCCGCCCTGTCTCTGGTGGGCGGGGTCTCAGTTGGTTGTCAGGTGATGAGCTTCTTTTCCGGTTCGAAAACTGTCCCGTCGCGCCAGATGCACATCATGACGACAGCGAGTTTTCGGGATGCCGCTACCGCAGCTTTCTTGAAGCCCTTCCGGTCTTGCAGCTTCTTGGCCCACGCGCGCAATTGTGACGGCTTTCTGACCTGGGTGATCAAGCTGGTTGCAGCGGAGTAGAGCAATCTGCGCAGATCGCGATCTCCGCATTTCGATATCCGGCCGGACAAGTCCATGTCGCCGGATTGATGCCGCCGCGGCGTGAGGCCGAGGAAGGCACCGACGTCTCGCGATCTCCGGAAGCGGCCTGCGTTGTCGAGGGTTGCGATAAAGGACAGCGCCATGACAGGCCCGACGCCCGGGACGGTCATGAGGCGGCGGGCAAGGCCGCTTTGGCGCGCGATGAGCCTGAGATCTTCATCCATCGCTTCCGCAGCCGCGCACAGGGCCCTGTGGATCGGGATGAACATGTCGGCCATCACGCCGAGTGCCGGGTTGGTCTGGCCTGCCTCAGCGAACTGGTCGCGGAAGCCCTGCCGCAGGTTTGCCCGGCCTACTGAACCCATACAGATCCCGAAAACCTTCAGCACACCGCGAACATGCGCCTCCAGGTCCTTGCGCATCCTGATCAGGCGCTCCCGAGCGCCAATGAGCACGCGAACCCGCTCTGACGCCTCGCTTCTGATGTGAACCCGGCTGAACCATCCGGTGCGGGCCAGATGCGCCAGCCCTTCGGCATCACCAGGATCGGACTTGTTGATCCGCCCCGACAGCGCCTTGTGCGCCAGGCGTGCATCAATGCAGATGATCGGAAGGCCGCGTTTCTGCAGCTCGCGGTTGAGGGATCACATCTGCCCACCCAAATGACCCTCGACATGCAGGGCATTCCGCGCACGACTTTCTAGCGTTGGTATGATCGCTACGTTGAAGGCGGGTTCGATGCCCTTGCAGATCACTCGCCCCGCCCAAAGTCGGTCTGGAACCGTATTCCACAGGCCAGGCGGGATGACCTGACCTGGTTTGCGTTGGAGCATGAAGCGCTGACGACACGCGAACTGGCGGTCAAATACACCGATGAGAAGCGGTATTTTGTCTCTGAATCATCCGCTTACCGCATTCTGAAGGCCGCCGATCCGATCACCGCGCCCGAGTATGTGGTGATCAAGGCTGCCGGCGAGTTCAAAGACAAGACGACAGCCATCAGCCAGATGCGGCAGACGGATTTCACCTGCTTCAAAATCATCGGTTGGGGTTGGTATTACCTCAGCACGATCCTGGACGACTACAGCCGCTGCATCATCGCCTGGAAACTTTGCACGAACATGCGGGCCGAGGATGTGACAGACACGATTGAACTGGCTTTGACAGCATCGGGCTGCGACCAGGCAGTCGTACGCCACAAGCCGCGCCTGCTCAGCGACAATGGCTCGTGCTGCATCTCTGGCGACTTGGCTGAGTGGTTGGAAAAACAAAAGATGACCCATGTGCGCGGAGCACCATTCCGCCCGCAAACCCAGGGCAAGATTGAACGCTGGCATCAGACCATGAAAAACCGGGTCCTGCTGGAAAACTACTACCTCCCCGGCGACCTCGAACGCCAGATCGGGGCCTTTGTCGACGACTACAACAACCAGCGCTGCCACGAGAGCCTGAGCAGCGTCACACCCGCCGACGTCTGCTTCGGAAGGGACAAAGCCATTCTGAGAGAACGGGAGAAGATCAAGAAGTTGACGATCCGACAGCGCCGATTGCAACATCAAAAACAGGCAGCATAATCATTCACGCAACCGAACCAGAGCCTCCAATGCTCAAGCCGCTCTGAAGTCCCATTTTATTTGACGACGGACACCGCCTAGCATCGCCGGACCTGCCGGCCGCGGCTTGAAGGTCCAGCACCTTCCATATAATCCGCGTCATGCCTGCAAAGATATTTTCGATGGAGGCGCGGAGAACGGCGGTGCCCGGCTCGCGCTCAATTACAAGCACTCCGGCCGCAACGGCATCCAGCGCATTTCCTGTGATCTGCCGCCGACCGGTCTTCTGCAACTTGTGCTCTTCGCGGAAGCGCTCAGCCTGCGCAAACGCTTCGGGACTCCGGTTGTATCGGATGTACCAATCGATGGGCTAGCCGAGGACACGGCTCTGTCGAATGGGGTTGCCCGTGGGGAAGGGCAGCGCCCTCAGCTTGACGGCCATCCGGTCCGAACGCCGGCTCTGCAAGGAGGTGCATCTGAACTTGGCGTATCGGTGGTTCTGTCGGCTTGATCTGAGTGACCGGGTTCCGGATCACTCGGCGTTTTCGAAGAACCCCGAGTTTTTCAGCAGTCTGTTAACTGTGCTTCCGCCTGAGCGCTGCCCATAAGGGCTTGCAAAGGCACAGGTATTCCTGAAGCGCATAGCTTCAATGTGCAGGTTGCATACCCTATGCGATATCGGCATTTCACAGATGCCGCGCCACCGGATAGCGTTCACGCCATAATCACAGGGGAGTATGCCTAATGACGAAATTTGTCAGAAGCCTGGCGGCTGCTGCGGTGGTGGCGATGGCACCGGTTGCCTACGCCGAAACCACCGTGCGCGTTGCCTATGACGCTGACCCGGTCTCGCTGGATCCGCATGAACAGTTGTCCGGCGGCACGCTGCAGCTGTCGCACATGGTCTTTGACCCGCTGGTGCGCTGGACCCAGGACCTGCAGTTCGAACCGCGCCTGGCTGAAAGCTGGGAGCAGATCGACGGCACCACCATGCGCTTCAAGCTGCGCAGCGGCGTGACCTTCCACAGCGGCAACCCGCTGACCGCCAAGGACGTTGACTGGACCTTTGACCGGCTCAAAGAAAGCGACGATTTCAAAGGCATTTTCTCCCCGTTCAGCGATGTTGAAGTCGTCGATGACATGACTTTCGACCTCAAGACCTCGGAGCCTTATCCGCTGGTCCTGCACACCGCGACCTACATCTTTCCGATGGACAGCGCCTATTATTCCGGCACCACCGCTGACGGCAAAGACAAGGCCGAGATCGTCAAGCATGGCGACAGCTTTGCCTCCCGCAACGTCTCCGGCACCGGCCCGTTCATCGTCTCCGAGCGTGAGCAGGGCGTGCGCGTGGTGTTCGACCGTTTCGCCGATTACTGGGACGCAGACGCCGGCAATGTCGACAAGATCGTGCTGACCCCGATCAAGGAAGACCCGACCCGGGTGGCGGCGCTGCTGTCCGGCGATGTCGATTTCATTGCTCCGGTTCCGCCGACTGACCTCAAGCGCGTGGCGGAGGCCCAGGGCGTTGATCTGATCACCATGCCCGGCACCCGCATCATCACCTTCCAGATGAACCAGGACCGTGTTGAGGCCTTTAAGGACGCCCGTGTGCGCAAGGCGATCGACTATGCGGTGAACAACTCCGGCATCGTTGACCGCATCATGCGCGGCTTCGGCACCGTGGGCGGCCAGGCCAGCCCGGCGGGCTACCTGGGCTACAGCGAAGGCTTCGCGCCGCGCTTTGACCTGGAAAAAGCCAAGGCACTGATGGCCGAAGCAGGCTATGCCGATGGGTTCTCGATCACCATGATGGCACCGAACAACCGCTATGTGAACGACGACAAGATCGCCCAGGCGGTGGCCTCGATGCTGGCTCAGATCAACATCAAGGTGGATCTGCAGACCATGCCCAAGGCCCAGTACTGGCCGACGTTTGACGAGCGCGCGGCGGACATGATGATGATCGGCTGGCACGCGGATACCGAAGATTCCGCCAACTTCCACCAGTTCCTGACCGCCTGCCCGGATGAAGCAACCGGCAATGGCCAGTACAACTCCGGCAACTACTGCAACGAAGAAGCCGATGCGCTGATGAACGCTGCCAATGCGGAAACCGACCCGGCCAAGCGCACCGAGCTGCTGCAGAAGCTGGAAGGCATCCTGTACGACGAGGCAGCCTTTATCCCGCTGCACTGGCAGAACCTGGCATGGGGCGCCAAGTCCGGCATGAACGCAGCCGACATCGTGAACGCGCTGAACTTCCCCTACTTCGGTGATCTGATTGTCGAGACAGGCAGCTAAGCCATTGAAAAGGCATCACTGATAGGATCCGGGCCGGTCTCCCCCGGCCGGCCCGGGCCACCCACATAACAAGCGGCCGCCAAGGCTGTGTTTGCAGGATCCGCGTCCCGCTTGGACATTGCGCCCTGCGCTGTAACCAAACTCTACAAAGGTCAGGAAGATGTTTGCCTATCTCGCCAAGCGAGTGATCCAGGCGATTGCCGTGATGTTCGTCATCTCGCTGATTGCCTTCGCCATCCAGGGCAACCTGGGCGACCCGCTGCGCGAGCTGGTCGGACAGTCGGTTTCGGAAGAAGTGCGCCAGCAGCTGCGCGATGAGCTGGGGCTGAACGACAGCTTCGTGACGCAATACCTGCGGTTTGCGGGCAATGCGCTGCAGGGCGATCTGGGCACCTCCTATTTCTTCAAGGAGCCGGCGCTGGACGTGATCCTGAAGAAGCTGCCGGCAACGCTGGAGCTGGTGTTCGGCGCGACGCTGATCATCGTCGGCCTGTCGGTGCCGCTGGGTGTCTATACCGCGATCAAGCCCAATTCGATCCTGAGCCGTATAATCATGGGGCTGTCGATCATTGGTATTTCGATCCCGGTGTTCCTGACCGC
Organism: Leisingera aquimarina DSM 24565; assembly: GCF_000473165.1. GTDB lineage: Bacteria > Pseudomonadota > Alphaproteobacteria > Rhodobacterales > Rhodobacteraceae > Leisingera > Leisingera aquimarina. The sequence goes on from NZ_KI421504.1 coordinate 1,206,244, forward strand.
GATCCTGATGATCTTTGTGTTCTCGGTGGAATACGGCTGGCTGCCCTCTTACGGGCGCGGCGATACCGTGCAGGTCTGGGGCTATTGGCAGACCAACTTTGCCACTGCCGATGGCTGGCTGCATATCATCCTGCCCTCAATTGCGCTGGCCTCAATCATGCTGCCGTTGTTTGTCCGCCTGATCCGGGCAGAGATGATGGAAGTGCTGCAATCCGAATACGTCAAATACGCCAAGGCCAAGGGCATCAATCCGTGGCGCATCTATTTTGTCCATGCTTTGAAGAACACGCTCTTGCCGGTGATCACCGTGGGCGGGGTGCAGATCGGCACCATGGTGGCCTATACCATCCTGACCGAGACGGTGTTCCAGTGGCCGGGCATGGGGTTCATGTTCCTTGAGGCGGTGAACCGCGTCGATACCCCGCTGATCGTGGCTTATCTGATTGTCGTCGGCTTCATCTTTGTGGTCACCAACACCATTGTCGATCTGGTCTATGGCCTGGTGAACCCGACTGTGAATATTGCGAGGATGGGCGCATGAGCACCGAAACGCTTTCCCCGAAATCCGAACCGTCGCGCTGGTCCAAGGCCTGGAATTCCAACATGGGCTACAGCTTCCGCCGCAATCCGGTGGCGGTGGTCAGCATGATCATCTTTCTGCTGATTGCCGTGGCCGCCTTTCTGGCGCCTGTGATCGCGCCTTATGATCCGTATGACCCGGCGCAGATGGACATCATGAACTCGGAATACCCGCCGGTTTGGGTGAATGGCGCGCTGCCGGAGTTCATGCTGGGCACCGATGATCAGGGCCGCGACCTGTGGTCGACCATCCTTTACGGCACCCGGCTGTCGTTGCTGATCGGCATCTGCGCGGTGGCGCTGCAGGCCTTCCTGGGCATCTCCATCGGGCTGGTGGCCGGCTATGTCGGCGGCCGTCTGGACAGTCTGCTGATGCGCTTGGCCGATATCCAGCTGTCGTTCTCGACCCTGATGGTGGCGATCATCTTCCTCGCCGTGACACAGGCGATGTTCGGAACTGATACGTTTAACCGCTATGCGGTGGTGTTCCTGATCGCGGTGATCGGGGTGGCAGAATGGCCGCAATACGCCCGCACCGTGCGCGCCACTGTTCTGGCCGAGAAGAAAAAGGAATACGTCGATAGCGCCCGTGTGCTGGGATTCGGCCCGATGCGGATCATGGTGCGGCACATCCTGCCGAACTCGCTGTCGCCGATTTTCGTGATCTCAACCGTGCAGGTCGCCAATGCGATCATTTCCGAGGCGTCGCTCAGTTTTCTGGGTCTGGGCATGCCGCCCAGCCAGCCGTCGCTGGGCTCGCTGATTTCCTCGGGGTTTGACTACATCTTCTCGGGCAGCTGGTGGATCACCGCCATTCCCGGCGTGGTGCTGGTGGTGCTGGTCCTGGTCATCAATCTGCTGGGCGACTGGATGCGCGACGTCCTGAACCCGAAACTCTACAAGGGGTGACGCGATGAGCCTTCTTTCCGTTCGCGACCTGACCGTGAAATTCGCCATGCGCGACGAGACGGTCACTGCCCTCAACGGCATTTCCTTTGACCTGGCCAAGGGCGAGCGCCTTGGCATTGTCGGCGAAAGCGGTGCGGGCAAGTCGATCACCGGGTTTTCGCTGATGAACCTTCTCAGCCGTCCTGGTTATATCGACAACGGCCAGATCCTGTTCGATGGCGAGGACGTCGTGCAGATGAACGACAAGCGCCTGCGCACCCTGCGCGGCAACCGGATGGCGATGATCTTTCAGGATCCGATGGTGACGCTGAACCCGGTGCTGACCATCGGCCAGCAGATGGTTGAAACCCTGCTGGCGCACCGCAAGCTGAGCCGTGAGGAAGCGCGCCAGATTGCCATCGTCAAACTGCGCGAGGTCTATATCCCCTCGCCGGAGGAACGCCTGGAGCAATACCCGCACGAGCTGTCGGGCGGCATGCGCCAGCGGATCATCATTGCGATTGCGCTGCTCTTGGACCCGCAGCTGATCATCGCGGACGAACCCACGACGGCGCTGGACGTGACCATTCAGGCCGACATCATGGAGCTGATGCTGGAACTGTGCCAGTCGAACCAGGTGGGGCTGATCCTGATTACCCACGATCTGGGCGTGGTCAGCCAGATGACCGAGCGCACGCTGGTGATGTATGCGGGCCGGATCATCGAGGCCGGGCGCACACGGGAAATCATCAACGACCCGCAGCACCCTTATACCCAAGGGCTGATCAATGCGCTGCCGCAGCAGACCGTGCCCGGCCAGCGGCTGAAGCAGATCCCCGGCAACATGCCGGGATTGACCAGCATTCCCACCGGCTGCGCCTTTAACCCGCGTTGCAAATACGCTACTGACCTGTGCCGCAGCCGGGTGCCGGACATCGTGCAATACGGCGAGGTCGCAGTGGCCTGCCACGAGGTGCAGCGCCTGAACAGCGATGAAGACCGTCAGGAGGCACGGGCATGAGTGACGCAAAAACAGACCGCCCGCTGCTGCAGATCAAGAACCTGGAAAAGCGGTTCGATCTGGATCAGGGCTTCCTCGAGACGCTGAAGTTCAAACAGGGCAAGATCGTCCGCGAAAGCCGCTCGGTTCACGCGGTGAACAACGTCTCGCTGGACGTGGGCCGTGGCGAGGCGCTGTGTGTGGTTGGCGAGTCGGGCTGCGGCAAGTCCACTGTGGCGCGGCTGGTCGCGGGCCTGCTGACCCCCACCGCGGGCGAAATCCATTATGACGGCCAGCGCATTGATGACCTGTCGCGTGGCGCCATGCAGCCCCTGCGCAAGAAGATCCAGATGATCTTCCAGAATCCCTATGCCTCGCTCAACCCGCGCATGACCATCCGGCAAGCGCTGGAAGAACCCGTGCGCCACCACAACCCCGGCGCCTCGGCGGCGGAGGTGCGCGACAAGGTCACCGAGGTGATGTTGTCGGTGGGTGTCGATCCCAGCTGGGCCAAACGCTATCCGCATGAGTTTTCCGGAGGCCAGCGCCAGCGGATCGCCATTGCCCGCGCCCTGACGGTGGATCCGGAGTTCATCATCGCGGATGAGCCGATCAGCGCGCTGGACGTGTCGATCCAGGCGCAGGTGCTGAACCTGATGCTGGAAGCCAAGGAAAGCCGCGGCCTCACCTATTTGTTCATTACCCACGACCTGAGTGTGGTGGAACATTTTGGTACCCGTGTTGCGGTTCTTTACCTTGGGTCGGTTTGCGAGGTTGCGGACACCGCGACATTGTTCTCCAACCCGAAACACCCTTATACTCGGGCCTTGCTGTCCGCAGTGCCGCAGCTCAAGGATGACCGGCCGAACCATATTCGCCTCAAGGGCGAGATCCCGACGCCGATCAATCTGCCGCAAGGCTGCCCTTTCCAAAGCCGCTGCGCCTTTGCGGACGCTCGATGCAAGAGTGAACAGCCAAAAGCCATTCACCAGCCCGATGGCAGCCTTGTGGCCTGCCATGCTGTCGAAGAAGACAGGCTGGATGCGGTGGCCGCCGGTTAAGACGGGACGCCCAGTTGGACATCATCTGGCTTAAGGACTTCGAGGCTTTGGTCGCGTGCAAGAATTTCTCGCGCGCGGCCGAGGAGCGCAATGTCAGCCAGCCGGCTTTCTCCCGCCGCATCCGGGCGCTGGAGAATGAGATCGGCGTGCGGCTGATCAACCGCGAAACCCTGCCGCTGACGCTGACCCCGGCCGGCGAGGTGTTTCTGTCGCAGTCCCGCATCATGCTGCGCACCTACGAGGAAACCATTGAGCGCTGCCAGACGATTGATGCTGCGGGCGAAAATGTGATCCGCTTTGCCACGTCTCAGTCGCTTTACATGACGCATTACAAGACGCTGATCGCGCCCCTGGCCAGCGAGGGCGGGGTGGATACCGATCTGAACTCCACCTCATGGGCTGCGGACCAGTTCGTCAGTGCGCTGCAGCAGGGCTATTGCGATGTGATCCTGACCTACTGGCATCCGTCGATGGATTTCCTGGGCCCGCTGGAGGTTGCCAATTTCGATCATCTGACCCTGTCCACCGACCGTTATGTGCCGGTTTCCCGGACAACCCCTGACGGCGTGCCGGAGTTTTCCTTTCCCAAGGGCGGCAAGGATGCGGTGCCGCTGCTGTCTTATGGCGCTGTCTCGGCGTTGCGCTCGGTACAGGAATTCGCGCTGGCGCAGCTGTTGCCCGGCCAGAAGGTCTTTGTGGTCAATCAGAACGCGCTGGCCAATAGCGTCAAGGCGATGATCCAAGAGGGTTTTGGCATGGGCTGGCTGCCCCTCAGCCTGTGCCGTGAAGAGATCAAACAGGGACGCTTTGCGGTGGTGGATGAGCGGTTGGCAACAGATCTGGAAATCCGCCTGTACCGCGACCCGCGCAGCACCAAGCCGACGTTGGAGGTGTTGTGGAAAAAGCTGCGGATGTCCGCGCTGGAAACGGTCTGATCCTCATGTCCCGGAAACATTGAGCACCGTTTCAAAATAAAAAAGACGCCCTAAGGCGCCTTGTTTATTGGTCGGAGCGAGAGGATTCGAACCTCCGGCCCCTGCCTCCCGAAGACAGTGCTCTACCAGGCTGAGCTACGCTCCGACCGTGGAGGGCGAAATAGCTCAGGGGGCGGGGTTTGACAAGGGCGATTCCGTAGAAAGCTGTGGTTTTCAGGAATTCTTTTTGCGGGCGCCGAAGGGGTTGGGGCAGCCACTAAAAAGCCCCGCACTGGCGGCCAGGCGGGGCTTTGGAACTTGCGTGGATCGGCCTGGAAATCAGAGGCTGGCGTCCAGTGCCGCAATCACGGCGTCGCCCATCTGGCTGGTGGAAACCGGCTCCACACCGTCTTCGCCCAGCAGGTCTGCAGTGCGCACACCGTCAGCCAGGACCTTCTCAACCGCGGCTTCCAGACGGTCGGCCTCGGCGCCCTGATCAAAGCTGTAGCGCAGCGCCATGGCGAAGCTCAGGATGCAGGCGATCGGGTTGGCCTTGCCCTGGCCCGCGATGTCGGGAGCAGAGCCGTGCACGGGCTCGTACAGCGCCTTGGGGCGGCCGTTTTCCATCGGTGCACCCAGCGACGCGGAAGGCAGCATGCCCAGCGAGCCGGTCAGCATCGCCGCGCAGTCGGACAGGATGTCGCCGAACAGGTTGTCGGTCAGAATGACGTCGAACTGCTTGGGCGCACGCACCAGCTGCATTGCACCGTTGTCGGCGTACATGTGGCTGAGTTCGATCTCGGGGTAATCGGCCGCAACGCGGGTCACAACCTCGCGCCACAGAATGCCGCTCTCCATCACATTGGCCTTCTCCATCGAGCAGACCTTCTTGTTGCGGCGCATTGCCAGCTCGAACGCGGAGCGGGCGGCGCGCTCGATCTCGCTCTCGGTGTAGCGCTGGGTGTTGATGCCGACGCGCTCGTTGCCTTCCTCAAAAATACCGCGCGGCTCGCCGAAGTAGACGCCCGAGGTCAGCTCGCGCACGATCATGATGTCGAGGCCGGCCACGATGTCCTTTTTCAGCGAGGAGAAATCCGCCAGCGCGTCAAAGCACTGCGCGGGGCGCAGGTTGGAATAGAGGTCCATTTCCTTGCGCAGGCGCAGCAGGCCGCGCTCGGGCTTCACCGAGAAATCCAGATCGTCATAGGCAGGGCCGCCGACGGCGCCCAGCAGCACGGCGTCAGCTTCTTGCGCCTTGGCCATGGTTTCATCCGCCAGCGGCTTGCCGTGCTTGTCATAGGCTGCACCGCCGACCAGATCCTCGCTCACATCGAACTGCAGGCCGCGCTTGCCGCCGAACCAGGAGATGATCTTGCGCACCTCGGTCATGACTTCGGGGCCAATCCCGTCGCCGGGCAGAATCAAAATCGATGGGTTGGGCATGGGGATCCTCCAAAAAACAGCTGGCAAGGGCGTAGCGGGACAGCAGGGCAGGGTCAATAATAGGGCCTGAAAATATAGTGGTTTGATGGGGATTTGCGCAGGCCGGGCCGGAGACTGGCCCTAGTCCAGCGCGATATCCGTCCAAACCAGCCGGTGGCGGCTGGCACTGGTTGCGGCCGCGTTCGGGGCGTCCGGCCAGATAACGCCGGCTCCGGTGACGGCCAGCCCGGCAGAGGGCAGCACATAATCCACCCGCATCCGTCCGGCGCCCTGCCACTCCACGGTTGCGGTTCCGGCGTGAGGGCTGAGCGGCTGCGGGTCCTGCAGCCGGGGATCGCCCAGCAGATGGCGGATGGCATCTTTGCGGCCGTCACCGCGATCCGGGTCGAGATTGGCGTCGCCGGCAATCACAAAGGGCGCCTCGGGGACGGCGCCCAGGCGGCCATCCAGCAGCAGCTGCCACAGGCGGATTTCATCGCGGTTGCGCCGCCCGTTGCGGTCTTCCGGCCCGTCAAACACTGGCGGCGTAGCGTGAAATGTCATCACGTTCAGCTGCCCGCCGCCGGGCAAATCCAGCGGCACCAGCCAATGCGCGGTGGCAGACAGGCGCTGCACGGCTTGCACCTCGCCGGACGGAAACGGGCGCCCGTCCGGGTGTTCTGGCAGCTGGGCGCCGGGCAGGTCCCGCCACAGCAGGGCCGAAAAATCACGGATCCCGTTACGGTCAACCGGCAGCCGCGACAAGAGCGCAATGCCGCCTTGGCCGCGGAACCGGCCATAGCCCTGATTGTCGCGCGGCCCGCCGGTCCTGCCATCGCCGTCCATGTCCAGCGAGGCCGGGGGCGGCAGCCCGGCATTGGGCTGCAGGGAAACGCGGTAAGGATAGGCCGCGCCGGCCTCTTCCAGCAGCCCGGCCAGGGCGGCAAGGCTGCGGCCCTCGTAATCCCAATCCAGCCCCTGCAAAGCCAGAACATCCGGCTGTGCGGCGGTGATCACCTCCACCACAGCGGCAATTTGCGGGTCACCGCCGCGCTCAATGTCGCGCAGCAGCAGGCCAGGCCCGTCCCGTGACAGCTCTGTGTTGAAGGTTGCGATGCGCAGGGTGTCAGCCCGGCCTGTTCCGGCGGCAAGGATCAGAAGAAGACCCGCCGCCAGCCGCCTCATGCGGTTTGCAGTGCCTCGCCGGAGGCGTGGCTGGCCGCTCGCCGTTTCTGCTCGATAAGCCAGGCGATGCGGATCATCGCCATTCCGCGCATGATCATGGACGCGGGTACCAGCGCCCAGGCGCTGATTACCCAGATCAGCATATGGGGCGCCGCCAATATTCCGGGGTCGACCAGGCCCGAGGCCATTTTGACCGCCGCGGGCAAGGCAAACGGCAGCAGTACGCCGCCGATGATGTTAACCCGCCCGTCGCGCTGCAGCCGCTGCACCACATCGCCGCCGGCGGTGGGGTCGAACAGGGGCAAGTTGACCCAGACATTGAAAGCGCCGCTGCCGACAGGCCAATGGCCGACACGGATCACCAGCGCAAAGACGGCAATCGCGGTGCCCGCAATCGCACAAACCAGACCGGCGGCATCGCGCACCATCAGCACGGTGGCTTCCGGAACCTGCGGAGGCAGCATCAGCACCGTCAGCTGCACAGGCGAATAGGCAAAGTCCAGCTGTCCGCCCAGCCAGCCGCCAAGACGGTGGATCAGCGCGGTCAGCCCGGTGGGTTCCAGCGGATGGGTGGCCAGCAGGCTCAGCGCGCCGACAGACGCAGCGCAGGCGGCAAAACGCAACCGGTTGATCGGCGGCGCATTGCGGAACTCTACGATGCTGGGGAAGTGCGAGTTGTATTCGGTGAAGGCCAGGGCAGAGCCCAAGAGCGCAATGAACAGGATGATTTCCGGAGACTCGGTGGCTGATGCCGGCAGGATTAGCGTCGGCATGGCAAACAGCATAGCCACCAATATGCCGCGGAACGCCGCGCCTGTGATGCGTGCAAACACGTCTCTCAATCCCTTCAAACTGGAACGGGCGTTTTCGCCTCTGGGTCCAGATTTGAAGCCCCCCGGGAATGGCCCAGGGTGCTCTGCCTCATTTTTGCCCTATTGTTGCCGGGCGGCGGCTTTCCGCTCAAGGCCTGGCGGCAGGGCAGGGGGCACTTTCGCCGCGGGACTGGTGCCCGATTGCATCAGGGTTTTGGTGCAGAACGAGAGGGTTGGTGGGTGCCTACCAGATGCTGTGGATGAGAGTATTGGGGGCACAACGAGGCAGCCCGTTCTGAATTGCGGCGGGAATGCGGCGCGAATCTGGCGGGCGAAAAAAGAAGAGCCGCCCATGCCGGGCGGCTCTGAAGTGTTCTTGGCAGTGCGCGAGGGTCAGACCCAGGGGCGGGCCTGCGCGGCCTTGTCCTCAAATGTTTTGATGGAGTCCGCTTTTTCCATGGTCAGACCGATATCATCGAGGCCGTTCAGCAGGCAGTGCTTCTTGAACGCATCGACTTCAAACGGGATCACCTCGCCGTCCGAGGTGGTGATCTCCTGTGCTTCCAGGTCCACGGTCATGCGGGCATTTGCCCCCTTCTCCGCGTCAGCCATCAGGATGTCGACCTGTTCCTGCGGCAGCACGATCGGCAGGATGCCGTTCTTGAAGCTGTTGTTGAAGAAAATGTCGGCGAAGGATGTCGACACGATGCACTTGATGCCGAAATCGGCAATTGCCCAGGGCGCGTGTTCGCGCGAGGAGCCGCAGCCGAAGTTGTCGCCCGCCACCAGGATCTCGGCGTCGCGGTACTGCGGCTTGTTCAGCACGAAGTCCTCGATCTCGGTGCCATCACGGTTAAAGCGCATCTCGTCGAACAGGTTCTTGCCAAAGCCGGTGCGCTGAATGGACTTCAGGAACACCTTGGGGATGATCATGTCGGTGTCGATGTTCACGAGCGGCATCGGGGCGGCGATACCTTGCAGTTTCTGGAATTTTTCCATTGCCAGTCTCCTTGTGCGAACCCGTGTGAGGCAAGTCTGCCGGGTTCAGGTTTTTTGATGTCAGGGCCGCGCGGCCCCGAAATTTCATTCAAGCGGGGGTTCGTTGCTGTTGGCGCTCAGGCCGCAGGCATCAAGGTCAAAGCCTATCTGTTCTGCGAAGTCGGCAACAAAGCTCCCGCGAAGCGGACGGACACGTTTGTGAAAGGCGCGGATACGCGATGAATAGAGGTGGACCGCTTGGGTATCATTGCTCAGCCATCCTTCCACGCCGCCCATCGGATTGAAGTAGGCGTCCGCAAAGGACCACGGCAGCGGGTTCAGTGCATCCTGCGGCAAGGCGTGCATGTCTTCACCATGCTTGGGCAGCATATGCGACAGCGCACGCGGACCGGCGGCAGTCGGTATCAGTTTGCAGGCCTCGTAAAGCCTGCGCCCCTTGCCGGACTCTTTGGCAGTGCGCCGGGTGGCGGGACGCAACCATTCCGGGACATAGGAAGGATCGGAAAACAGGTCGATCAATTCGTGCAACGAGGCGGAATTCTCAGGCAAATGCAGCACAGCGTTGTTGATCATGCCGCTATGTTCATAGCCGGCCAAGTACCCATCCTTAGGTATGAAGGGGCGGTAACAGAATACATCCGTGTCGGCCCAAATCATGCCTGCATCCCGGATCATGCGCAGCCGGAAGAAATCGGAGAACACCGTCGGGCTGACCCGGTCCAAGAGTTTTTCCGGGTAGTCCCAGATCTCGCGGGCTGGAACCAGGTCAAGCCCCTCGATTTGCGGGTCTTCCATTTCTTCCGTGTGGAACAGAGTGACCGGATGCCCTCTGTGCAGAAACGACTGCAAAGACATCCGGCCAATCCAATCCATCTGCGATCCAACCCAGACCGTTCCCACCGGAAGCAAATCCGGGTGTGCCGTATTTGCTCCGGCGGCAACCATCAGATCAGCTCACGCACATCCGTCAGCTTGCCGGTCAGCGCGGCGGCGGCTGCCATGGCTGGCGACACCAGATGGGTGCGGCCCTTGTAACCCTGGCGGCCTTCGAAGTTCCGGTTCGAAGTTGCGGCGCAGCGCTCACCCTCGGACAGTTGGTCAGGGTTCATTGCCAGGCACATGGAGCAGCCCGCAAGACGCCACTCGAACCCGGCAGCTTCAAAGATCTCGGCCAGGCCTTCTTCCTCGGCCTGCGCCCGCACCAGGCCGGAGCCGGGAACGATCATGGCGCGCATGCCGTCCTTGATCTTCTTGCCTTTCACCACCTCGGCCACGGCGCGCAGGTCTTCGATGCGGCCGTTGGTGCAGGAACCGATGAACACGGTGTCGATCTCGATGTCGGTCAGTTTCTGACCGGGGGTCAGGCCCATGTATTCGATCGAACGGCGGGCGGCTTCGACCTTGCCGCCGGTGAAGTCTTCAGGTGCGGGCACCACGCCGGTGATCGGCAGCACGTCCTCGGGCGAAGTGCCCCAGGTCACAACCGGCTGGATGTCTTCGCCCTTCAGGGTGACAACCTTGTCGAAATGGGCGCCTTCGTCGGTGAACAAGGTTTTCCACCAGGTCAGCGCGGCTTCCCACTGGGCGCCTTTCGGGGCGTGCGGGCGGCCTTTGACATACTCGAACGTGGTCTCGTCCGGGGCGATCAGACCGGCGCGGGCGCCGCCTTCGATGGCCATGTTGCAGACGGTCATGCGGCCTTCCATCGAAAGATCGCGGATCGCTTCGCCGCAATATTCGATGACATAGCCGGTGCCGCCGGCGGTGCCGGTCTCGCCGATCACGGCCAGGGTGATGTCCTTGGCAGTCACACCCGGCTTCAGTTTGCCGGTGATCTCCACCTTCATGTTCTTGGACTTCTTCTGGATCAGCGTCTGGGTGGCCAGCACGTGCTCCACTTCCGAGGTGCCGATGCCATGCGCCAGCGCGCCAAAGGCGCCGTGGGTCGCAGTGTGGCTGTCGCCGCAGACCACGGTCATGCCGGGCAGGGTCCAGCCCTGTTCCGGGCCGACGATGTGCACAATGCCCTGGCGGACGTCATCCACCGGGTAATAATGCACGCCAAATTCGCGGGCGTTCTTGTCGAGCGCCTCCACCTGGATGCGGCTTTCCTCGTTCTCGATGCCTTTGGCACGATCCAGCGTGGTCGGCACGTTGTGGTCCGGCACCGCGATGGTCTTGTCGGGCGCGTGCACGCCGCGGCCGGCCATGCGCAGGCCCTCAAAGGCCTGCGGGCTGGTCACTTCGTGGACCAGGTGGCGGTCGATATAAAGCAGGCTGGTGCCGTCCTCGGCTTCATGCGCAACATGCGCATCCCAGATTTTGTCATAGAGTGTTTTGGGGGACATGGGTCCACTCCCGTATGTATTTGGGTATGCTGGCTTTGGGCTGGGCAACGGCCTTATAGGCGTGCCAGGACCGTGCGGGCGGCGCCATAGAACCGTTCGCGCAGCCGTGCGCGGTCTTGCAGTTCGATCTTTTGCGCCAATACGAGGGTCATGGCTGTCAGATACATCCGCAAGGGCCGGCAATCAAGATTCGTTCTAAGGCAGGGAATGGCAGGCGGCAGAGACATTAAACCGCCGTACCGCCCGGCGCTGCCCGCGTCTCTTCTTGATTGAAACCGGGCAGGACGGCAGACTGGAGGAAAAAGGGGGCGTGATGGAGCCGGAAGAGCAGACCCTGCCAAAGGATGCAATCGCGGAAAGCACCGCCGAGGCGCTGGAGTTCGGGCAGCAGATCTGGGGCTTGCTGATGCAGGGGGGCGAGCTTCTGCTAAGGCCCTGGAACGCCTATCAGGTTGGCATTGCACTGGCGGTGTTCGTGCTGGCTGCCCTGATCGCCAAGCCGTTGGGCAGGGCTTTCCATGACTGGCTGCGCGGGCGCGAAGGCTGGCCGCGCTGGCGGATGCGGGTCGGGCTGGTGCTGCACAAACGGATCCGCGGCATCCTGTTTGTGCTGCTGATCTGGCTGGTGGTGCTGATCATGCAGGAGGCGACCTGGCCCAGCCGCTCGCGGTTGCTGGAACTGATCGCCAACCTGTCGCTGGCCTGGCTGATTGTCTCTTTTGCGACCAGGCTGGTCGGCAACCCCTTGCTGCGAAACCTGGTGAAATACGGCGCCTGGACCTGGATCACCCTGCGTATTCTGGGGATCACCCAAGAGGCAATTCATCTGCTGGACGGCATTGCCATAGAATTCGGCGACCTCAGGATTTCGCTCTATCTGGTGGTTCAGGCGGCGGTCATTCTTGGGGTGATGCTGACGCTGGCGCGGGTGATTTCATCGGTGGCGGCAAACCGCATCCGCAGCAACCCCGATATCTCTCCGTCAATGCAGGTGCTGGGCGCCAAGATGGCGCAGATCCTGCTGTTCGGCGGCGCCTTCTTCATTGGCCTTAAGGCCATCGGCATCGATCTGACCGGGCTGGCGGTGCTGTCGGGTGCCATTGGCGTCGGCTTGGGGTTCGGCCTGCAAAAGGTGGTGTCGAACCTGGTGTCGGGCTTGATTATCCTGTTGGACAAATCGATCAAGCCGGGCGACGTGATCTCCTTGGGCGATACCTTCGGCTGGATCAACGCGCTGGGCGCGCGCTATGTCTCTGTCGTGACCCGCGACGGGCGGGAGTATCTGATTCCAAACGAGGACCTGATCACCTCGCAGGTGGTGAACTGGTCGCATTCCGATAAGTTCGTGCGGCTGGATTTGACGTTCGGCACCGGTTACAGCGACGACCCGCACAAGGTGCGCAAGATCGCGATAGACGCCGCATTGGGGGTGAACCGGGTGCTGAGCGCAGGCGGCAAGAAACCGGTCTGCCATATCACCGGTTTTGGCGACAGCAGCGTTGATTATGTTCTTAGAATCTGGATCGACGACCCCACCGGAGGCCTCACCAATATCCGCGGCAATGTCTATCTGGCGCTGTGGGATGCGTTCCAAGCTGAAGAGATCTCGATCCCCTTCCCGCAACGCGAAGTGCGGATGCTGAACGACCCGCTGCCGGTCAGGGTTGCACCTGCCGGGAATGAGGGATAAAGCACAGGGCTTGCATCGCCAGGGCGGGGTTTCATTGAAAATTCACCATCTGGTTGCTACATTATTAATAGGCCCGGCGCCGGGGCTTGGCGGCGCGTTGCAAGGAGGACTCTGTCCTGTCACCCGTACCTCAAGCGGCGGATGCCGCTGTTAATGGGGCAGCCGTGATGGCCGCCCAGTCCCAGCCCACCAGCGAACAGCTGCTGGAGCGGATTCTTTCTTCACTCAGCGATGACAAAGCCGAAGATGTTGTGCAGATCGATCTGCGCGGCAAGACGGCGATTGGCGATTACATGGTGCTGGCCTCGGGCCGTTCCACCCGCCAGGTTGCCGCCATGGCTGAAAAGCTGACTGACCGGCTCAAACAGGAGTACCAGCTTGGCTGCAAGGTCGAAGGCAAGGATACAGGCGACTGGGTGCTGATCGACACCGGTGATGTGATTGTCCATATCTTCCGCCCGGAAGTGCGCGAGTTCTATCAGCTCGAGAAGATGTGGATGCCCGCAGGCGCCGCGGCAGCTCCGGCAGCCGAAGGCTGAACCGAAGGCTGATTTGATGCAGGCCCGCGCCAGGGTGCGGGCCGGATTGCTTTTGGAATTTCATGCGACTGCATATCTGTGCGGCCGGCCGGTTGCGGGCTGGCCCTGAAAAATCCCTCATCGACGACTATCTTGCCCGGTTCGACCGGACCGGCCGCGCGCTGGGCCTGGGGCCTGCGCGGGTGGTGGAGATTGAGGACAAAAAGAACGGCGGCATGGCGGCTGAGGCTGCACTGCTGCGCAAGGCCTTGCCTAAGGGCGCGGTGATCTGCACCCTGGATGAGCGCGGCAAGGTGATCTCTTCCCCGGATTTTGCGGACAAGCTGGCAGGCTGGCGCGACAGCGGCCGTCAGGACTTGGCGCTGATTATCGGCGGGGCAGACGGGATTGATCCCAGCTTGCGGGCCGAGGCGGATTTTTCAATCTCGTTTGGCAAGATGGTCTGGCCGCATATGCTGGTGCGGGTGATGCTGGCCGAGCAGATCTACCGCGCCGCAACTATTTTGGCAGGCAGCCCCTATCACCGGGTATGAGGCGTCCCGCCAGGTCGGAATGCGCCTGCGGCGCATGCCTGCGGCGCGAGTATTTTTGAAAAGATGAAGCTCAGCGCGGGGTGAGGATGTAGGCTTCCTGGCCCCAGCCGTCCACCAGACAGCGGGCCTGGATTTCTACGCTTGTGATGCCGTCAGGGATCTGCACGCCGCTGAGCGAGCGGGTAAAGGGTTGTTCGTGTTCGTGCGGATGCGCCAGAACCCGCAAGTCCAGCTCGTTGCCGTCCATGTCCAGCACCCGCCAGCCGTCGGCGTAATGGTCCCAGCCGGTATCCGGGTGGGACAGCGTGACGCTGAACGTCCAGCTGCCGCCGGATTGACGGGCGGTGGCATTCTCGATCACCGGTTCGTCCGCCAGGGCGGGAAGCGCAATGGAGCAGAGTGCGAAAGCGGCAAAGGTCTGTTTCATGGCGCTACCTTAGCCGCGCGCCCAAGAGAGGTGCAGTCACGACACTGTGTCCCCTTTGCTGACTGGCGGGATGCGCAGCAGGATCGTGCGGGAATGCGAGGCAAATTCCCGCCGGTACAGCACCGCAAAGGTGATCACCGCGGCGCCTGCCAGCGGCAGCGCACCCGCCAGCCAGGCCACGGCAGCCAGCGCAAAATAGGTCGCCCGCATGCCGCGGTTAAAGCTGCGCGCAGCAGTGATGCTGATTTCGGCGGCCTGTGCGGCGCGGGGGTAGGCAAGCGGATCCCTGCGGTCATTCGGCACCGCAGCCATCAGCACCGCGCAATAGCCGAACAGCCGGTGCGACCAGACGAATTTCAGAAACGCATTTGACAGAAACAGCAGCACAACCAGGATCTTAACCTCCCAGACAAAGGCTGGTGCACTGTCCTGGATTAGGTCTTCGGCCACGCCGGCCAGCTGTTCGGTATTGCCGATCAGAGCCAGCCCGCCGCCAATTGCGATCATCGCGGCAGAGGCGAAAAAAGCGGTCGCCTGGCGCAGATTGCCTGCCAGCTGGGCATCAAAGATCCGCGGATCGCGCTCGGCCATCTGTTTCATCCAGTCGCGCCGGAAATCCGCCATCAGCCAGGAGACCGAGGGCCGCCCCGCAGGCGGGTTCTCGATCCGCCAGCCGATCCATAGCCAGCCTGCAATCAGCAGGGCGAGGGCGGCAGGGTCGTACAGGGAAAATTGCGCAAGGCGGGTGGTCCAGATCATGGCCTGACACTAGGGGGCTGATCCTGGCGCGGCAATCCGTCTCTTGCCAGACGGGATGATTGGTAATATTATTTTACCAAATAGGAGAAGCCCATGGAGATGCCATCCCCGAACCCCGCCATTCTGGCCCGCAAGGCGCGGCTTGCCGAGCGGCTGCTGGCTGTGCTGCCTGGAGATGCGGTGATCCAGGACGCGGCGGAGACACGCGCCTATGAGTGCGACGCGCTGACGGCCTATAAATGCCCGCCGCTGCTGGCGGTGCTGCCGCGGAATACGCAGGAGGTCTCGGACATCCTGCGAATCTGCCACGAGGAAGGCGTGCCGGTGGTGCCGCGCGGGGCGGGCACTTCGCTGGCGGGCGGGGCGCTGCCGACGGCGGATTGCGTTATTCTGGGTGTGGCGCGGATGAACGGGGTGCTGGAAACCGATTATCAGAACCGCATCATCCGGGTGCAGACCGGGCGCACCAATCTGAGTGTTTCCGGCGCAGTGGAGGAGGAAGACTTCTTCTATGCGCCCGACCCGTCCTCGCAGCTGGCTTGTGCCATCGCGGGCAATATCGCCATGAACTCGGGCGGGGCGCATTGCCTGAAGTACGGGGTGACGACGAACAATCTGCTGGGCGTGACCCTGGTGATGATGGACGGCACTGTGGTGGAGATTGGCGGTGCACATCTGGACGCCGGGGGCTTGGACCTGCTCGGGGTGATCTGCGGCAGTGAAGGCCAGCTGGGCGTGGTGACAGAGGCCACCCTGCGCATCCTGCGCAAGCCCGAAGGCGCGCGGCCCATTCTGGTCGGCTATGACAGCAATGAGGTGGCAGGGGCCTGTGTCTCGGACATCATCAAGGCAGGCGTCTTGCCGGTCGCCATCGAATTCATGGACCGGCCCTGCATTGAGGCCTGCGAGGCATTTGCCAAGGCAGGTTACCCAAAGTGCGAGGCGCTGCTGATCATTGAGGTTGAGGGCAGCCCGGCGGAGATAGACCACCAGCTGGGACTGATCATTGAAATTGCCCGGTCCCACAATCCGGTAGAGCTGCGCGAAGCCGGCGATGCGGACGAGGCCACCCGCATCTGGCTGGGCCGCAAGTCGGCTTTTGGCGCCATGGGGCAGATCAACGACTACATGTGTCTCGATGGCACTATCCCAGTGTCCTCGCTGCCGTTTGTGCTGCGCCGGATCGGCGAGATGAGCCGGGAGTTCGGGCTGGATGTGGCCAATGTGTTCCATGCAGGCGACGGCAATATGCACCCGTTGATCCTGTTTGACGCCAACAAGCCTGGCGATCTGGAAACCTGCGAGGCTTTTGGTGCTGAGATCCTGAAGCTCTGTGTCGAAGCGGGCGGCTGTTTGACTGGCGAGCACGGGGTGGGGATCGAGAAACGCGATCTGATGCTGTACCAATACACTGCCGAGGACCTTGAGGCGCAGTTGAAGGTCAAGGATGTGTTCGACCCGAAGTGGCTGCTCAATCCGGCCAAAGTGTTTCCACTGTCAGCGACCCAAGATCGCCGGGACGTGGCGCTGGCTGCTGAATAATGGGGGCTTTGCCCCCAACCCCCCAGAGTATTTTTGAAAAGATGAAACCATGACACCTCAGACCGAGGCCGAACTGGCCGAAATGATTGCGGGCGCAAGCGGGCCGCTGTGCATTCAGGGCGGCGGCACCCGCGGGCTGGATGCGGATGGCGAGAGGCTGAGCACACGCGCCCTGTCCGGTGTTGAGCTGTATGAACCCGGCGCACTGACGCTGGTGGTCAAGGCAGGCACGCCGGTGGCGGAGGTGGAGGCGCTGCTGGCCTCGGAAAACCAGCGGCTGGCGTTTGAGCCGATGGATCATCGCGGGCTGCTGGGCACGGACGGCGAGCCGACCATTGGCGGGGTGATTGCTGGGAATGTCTCCGGCCCCCGGCGGATCCAGGCGGGCGCGGCGCGCGATCACCTCTTGGGGGTGCGCTTTGTGGATGGCTCCGGCCAAGCGGTGAAGAACGGCGGCAGGGTGATGAAGAATGTCACCGGCTATGATCTGGTCAAGCTGATGTGCGGCGCCCATGGCACCTTGGGGGTACTGAGCGAAGTGTCGCTGAAGGTTCTGCCGCGGGCGGAGGCATCTGCAACAGTTGCAGTTGAAGGCGCTGGACCGGCGGATGCAGTGGCGGCGATGTCCGCGGCTCTGGGATCTCCCTATGACGTGACCGGTGCGGCCTATGATCCGGAGAAGCAAACAGCTTTTGTCCGGGTCGAAGGGTTTGCAGATTCAGCGGCCTACCGGTGCCGCAAGCTGGTTTCGGAATTGGCCGGCTTTGGCAGTCCCAGGATCGAAGGCGAGGACGCCGGCCTTTGGCGAGGCATCCGCGATGCCGCGGCCTTTCACGGGCGGGACGGCGATGTCTGGCGGATTTCGGTGAAGCCATCTGACGCCGTTGCGCTGGCACCGCGGCTGCAGGCCGAGGCGCTGCAGTTCGACTGGGGCGGCGGGCTGATCTGGGCACTGGTGCCTGCGGGCACCGATCTGCGTGCGCGCGTCACCGTGCCAGGCCATGCTACGCTGGTTCGGGCCAGCGCGGACACCCGCAAGCGGCTTTGCGTGTTCCAGCCGCAGCCCGGCCCCCTGGCAGCAATCTCCGACGGGCTGCGGCGCCAGTTCGACCCGAAGGGAATCCTCAACCCCGGATTGATGGGATAAGCACATGCAGACCACTTTCACCGATGCGCAGCTGCAGGACCCGGGCACCCGGCGCGCCAACGAGATCCTGCGTGCCTGTGTGCATTGCGGCTTTTGCACGGCAACCTGCCCGACCTATCAGGTGCTGGGTGATGAGCTCGACAGCCCGCGCGGCCGCATCTACCTGATCAAGGACATGCTGGAGAATGCGCGGGTGCCGGACGAAAAGACGGTCAAGCACATCGACCGTTGCCTGTCCTGCCTGGCCTGTATGACCACCTGTCCCTCGGGCGTGCATTACATGCATTTGGTCGACCACGCCCGGGCCTATATCGAGAAACACTATGACCGGCCCTGGAGCGACCGCGCCTTGCGCTGGCTGCTGGCCCGGATCCTGCCCTATCCGGGCCGGTTCCGCCTGGCGCTGTTTGGCGCGAAGCTGGCGAAACCCTTGAAGGGGCTGATGCCGGACGCGCGACTCAGGGCGATGCTGGATATGGCGCCGCGGCACATCCCGCCGGTCAGCCGCAACGACGATCCGCAAAGCTTTGCCGCTGCTGTGCCCCGCAAGAAACGCGTGGCGCTGATGACCGGCTGCGCGCAAAAGGCGCTGAACACCGATATCAACGACGCCACCATCCGGCTGCTGACGCGGCTGGGATGCGAGGTGGTGGTGGCCAAGGGGGCAGGGTGCTGCGGGGCGCTGACACACCACATGGGGCGCGAGGAGGAAAGCCACGCCACGGCGGCAAAGAACATCCGCGCCTGGGGTGCGGAAATGGACGGGCGGGGGTTGGACGTCATTGTCATCAACACCTCGGGCTGCGGCACCACGGTCAAGGACTACGGTCATATGTTCCGCAACGATCCGCTGGCCGCGGATGCAGCGCGGGTGTCGGAGCGAACCATGGATATCTCTGAGCTGCTGATGCAGCTGGAGCTGCCCGAGGGTGCGGACAAGGGGCTGACCGTTGCCTACCATGCCGCCTGTTCGCTGCAGCATGGCCAGCAGATCAAGACACACCCCAAGACGCTCTTGAGGCGCGCAGGGTTCACGGTGGTGGAACCCGCTGACAGCCATCTATGCTGCGGCTCGGCAGGCACCTACAACCTGATGCAGCCGGAGATTTCCACCGAACTGAAGGCCCGCAAGGTCAAGACGCTGGAGGCCAGGCAGCCGGACCTGATCGCCGCGGGCAATATCGGCTGCATGATGCAGATCGGCTCCGGCACGGAATTGCCCATCGTGCACACGGTGGAGCTGCTGGACTGGGCCACCGGCGGCCCGCAGCCGCCTGCGCTGACGGCGCCGGGCAAACGCGCGCCGGAGGTGCCGGTCCTGCGCTGATGCCATGGCCAAAGAATCGGCTGCATAAACCGCGCATTTGCCCTAATTTTGCCTGAACGGACCCGTAATCTCCCAACTGGTGGATAAGAGGAGAGACATGTGAGGCAGTGGATACTGGCGGTTCTGGCAGCCGTGCTGCCGGCGGCGGCGATGGCGCAGGACAGTCTTTTGCAGCGGATGGACACAATGGATGCGGGCCGCAAGTGGGAAGCGGTCGGACGTCTTGATGTGAACGGCGAGGGGTTTTGCACCGGCGCGCTGATTGCGCCTGATCTGGTGCTGACCGCCGCCCATTGTCTCTATGACAGCCAGACCAAGGCGCAGATCGACCCTGCCACCATTGAATTCCTGGCCGGCTGGCGCAACGGGCGCGCCTCGGCCTACCGCAGTGTGCGGCGCGCGGTGCAGCATCCCTCCTACGTCTATGACGGAGAGCTGTCGACCGACCGGGTGCGCAACGACATTGCCCTGCTGCAATTGCAGCGCCCGATCCGCAACACCACCGTGACACCCTTTGAAACCGACGAACGCCCGCGCAAGGGGGCCAGCATCGGTGTGGTGTCTTATGCGCATGACCGGTCCGAGGCGCCGTCCTTGCAAGAGGTCTGCGCGGTGATGGCACGCCAGCAGGGCGTGCTGGTGATGTCCTGCGACGTCGATTTCGGCTCCTCCGGGGCGCCGGTGTTTTCCTTTGAGGGAGGCACCCCGCGGATTGTTTCGGTGATCTCCGCCAAGGCCGAGGTCAACGGCGAGCGGGTCTCCCTGGGGTCCGCTCTGGCCGAGGAGCTGACCCTGCTGCAGGCGCAGCTGACAGGTGTGAACACGGGTGGCCGTCTGCCGCCCGGCGTCGGCCGGGTGAAGGTGGGCGAGGGGCGCAGCTCCTCCGGTGCGAAGTTCATCAGTCAATGATCTGGCGCGCCTTGATACTGGCCGTTGCGTCCCTGGCGTACGCCGGGCAGGCAACGGCCCAGGGCACCGGTCTGCGGCGGCTGACTGACCGCGATGACCTGCTGGGCTGGGAGGCCGTTGGACGGCTTGAGCTGAACGGCCAGGGCTTTTGCACCGGAACGCTGATCGCGCCGGAGCTGGTGCTGACTGCGGCCCATTGTGTTTATGGCCGCAACAGGACTTTGCGCGCGGCAGAACAGATCACCTTTCGTGCGGGCCTGCGCGACGGGGTGGCCATTGCTGAACGCCAGGCACTGCAGATTGCCGCGCATCCGGGGTTCAACCCGCGGGGACGGCTTGATTTGGATAACATCCGCCACGACGTGGCGCTGATCCGGCTGGCGGAACCGGTCCTTAGCAGTCAGGCAGATGCCTTTGCGCTGCATTCGGGGCGCGAGTACGGCAGCGATATTTCCGTCACATCTTATGGCCAGGGCCGTGCCGAGGCGCTGTCGCGCCAGCGCCGGTGCAATCTGATGGGTGAAAGCGGCGATGTGCTGATGATCGACTGCAATGTCACTTTCGGCTCTTCCGGGGCGCCGGTGTTTTCGCAGGTGGGCGGGCGCGGGCGCATCCTGGCGCTGGTCTCGGGCGGCGGCAATTACCGCGGCAAGCAGGTGGCTTTTGGCATGAAGCTGCCGCAACGGGTGGCGGAGCTGAAGGCGCAGCTGCGCCGCAATCCGGTGGCCGCACCTGACCGGCGGATCAAGCGCATCCGGGTTGGAAGCGGCGCATCATCCGGCGGCGCAAAATTTGTGACCGTGGGCGACTGATCAACCTCTTGAAGCCGCATTTTGCGTTCTTATCTCAGGTCTATCCGGGCAGCCGCTGATTGGGGCCCGGAAGATTCCAGCCTGTCCCCGCGGGGAAGGCGCCCTGAAATCGCTCATGTATGAGGATGACACTATGCGTACATTTGATTTTGCACCGCTGCACCGCGCCACCATCGGTTTCGACCAGATCGCCAGCCTGATGGACCGCGCCCTGAGCGCCGATGCCGCCCAGTCCAGCTACCCGCCCTACAACATCGAGAAAACCGACGCCGACAGCTATCGCATCTCGATTGCCGTTGCCGGCTTCTCCGAAGACGACCTGAACGTCGAAGTGAAGGAAAACGCGTTGGTTGTGGCCGCCAAAAAGGCCGAGGACGGCGAAGACCGCAGTTTCCTGCATCGCGGGATTGCCACCCGTGCCTTTGAACGCCGTTTCACTCTGGCCGACCACGTCCGCGTGACTGGCGCCAGCCATGAAAACGGCATGCTGCATATCGATCTGCACCGTGAGGTGCCGGAGGCGCTGAAACCGCGCAGGATCGAAATCTCCTCCTCCCGCTCGAACCGTGCCGAGATTGAGGCCAAAGCGGTGAACTAAGCACCTCTTTCGGAGTGCGTTTTGTAAATGTTTTTTGACAGCCCTCCACCTTAAGTGGAGGGCTGTTTCGCGCTTGTTATCTAAAATTTCCACATGAACACATATGTTTGGACGTTTTACGCGCAGCGAGTGCCGCATATCTTAGTGGCATATTTATACGCCCCTACTAAATTTATAGGAGATTTGTTCTGACGCAGACTATTTAAAAGGAAGTAATAATTGGAATGCCGGGATTATGACGTCGTAAATGGCAGTGCTGGTCTCTTGTTTTCTCAAAGAGTAGAACTTGCAGAGCAGTTTTATACCCATTTGTTTGAGGCGCTTCCTCAGGTGAAGCCTTTGTTTAAAAGCAATTTCAGCAAGCAAAAGGAAATGTTCACAGTCATGCTGGCGGCTTGTGTGCGCAGCCTTTCAAATGAACGCGAACTGCAAAAAATGTGCGAGGGGCTGAGAGCCGCACACGCCTCCTACAATTTGAGCGAAATTGAAATCGAGATAACTTCGCAATCGCTGTTGAAAGCGTTGAAGGAAGTGCTGGGAGATTCCTTCGACACCGAGTTACAGCAGGCCTGGGAACGGACCATCGTCCGGCTGATGCGGGCGATGGTCTGATAGCCAGCGGTCAGACTGCCATGCAGATGTATTTCATCTCCAGGTAATCCTCGATGCCGTGGTGGCTGCCTTCGCGGCCCAGGCCAGACTGTTTGACGCCGCCGAACGGAGCCACCTCGGTGGAGATGATGCCGGTGTTCACACCAACGATCCCGTATTCCAGCGCCTCAGCAACCTTGTACACGCGGCTGAGATCCTTGGCGTAGAAATAGGACGCCAGGCCAAAGATGGTGTCATTGGCCATCGCAATCACCTCGTCCTCGTTGTCGAACTTGAACAGCGGGGCGAGGGGGCCGAATGTCTCGTCGGTGGCAAAGGCCATGTCCCGGGTTGCGCCCTTGACGATGGTCGGCTGGAAGAAGCTGCCGCCCAGTTCAGACGGGTTGCCGCCCAGGATCACTTCGCCGCCTTTGGAGGTTGCGTCAGCGATATGCTCCTGCACTTTCTCGACCGCTTCCATGTTAATCAGCGGGCCGAAATGAATGCCGTCGTTGAGGCCGTCGCCGACCGCCATCTTCTCTACCGCAGCTTTCAGCTTCTCCGCAAAGGCATCATAAACGCCGGCCTGCACATAGATCCGGTTGGCGCAGACGCAAGTCTGGCCGTTGTTGCGGAACTTGCACATGATGGCGCCTTCGACGGCGGCGTCCAGATCAGCGTCGTCAAACACGATGAAAGGCGCGTTGCCGCCCAGCTCCATCGAGCATTTCATCACAGTGTCGGCGGCCTGGCGCATCAGGATGCGGCCCACTTCGGTGGAGCCGGTGAAGGTCAGCTTGCGCACCGCATCGTTCTCGCAGAACTCCTTGCCGATCTCCGAGGCGCGCGACGACGGCACCACGTTGAACACGCCTGCCGGGATGCCGGCACGGTCGGCCAGAACCGCCAGCACGGTCGCCGACAGCGGTGTCTCGGCGGCGGGGCGGGCTACAAAGGCGCAGCCTGCGGCCAGCGCCGGACCTGCCTTGCGGGTTATCATCGCGTTGGGGAAGTTCCACGGCGTGATCGAGGCGGCCACACCGATCGGCTGCTTCAGCACGGTGATGCGCTTGTCGCGCTGATGGCCGGGGATGGTCTCACCGTAGATCCGCTTGGCCTCTTCTGCGAAGAACTCGATGAACGACGCGCCATAGGCGATCTCACCGCGCGATTCCGCCAGCGGCTTGCCCATCTCGGCGGTCAGGATTACAGCTAGGTCTTCCTGGTTCGCCATCATCAAGTCGTACCACTTGCGCAGGACATTGGCGCGTTCCTTGCCGGTCCACTTGGACCAGTCCTTTTGCGCGGCTTCGGCCTGGGCGATGGCGCCTGCGACCTGGGCGCGGCTGATATCGGCCATCCGGGCAATCACGTCGCCGCGGGCCGGGTTGGAGACGTCAAATGTGCTCTCACCCTCAACAAACTGGCCGCCGATATAGCCGCGGGTTTCCAGCAGGCTGGGGTCTTTGAGCAGGGATTTCAGGTCAGTGGTTGCGTCGAGCATAGCGGGCCTCCCGGGTGTTTTGTCGCTGGAATGCAAATCAGCTGTGCCTAAATAAGTCCAGAAACATTGATGAGTCCAGAATTTGATCAAATTTCTCGCCACACGGGGCGGCTGGAGTTTTTCAGACGGGTAATTTGACATGTCCTGTGTCAGACTGTCAGGTAGCCGCAAAGAATAAGAACAGGGGAGATTGGGCATGGAATTGGATGATGCCTATGCCAATGGGGCATATATCGAAAATGCGGACAGCTATCCGCCGCGCTGGGCGGCCTCAGCTGAAGATTTCCGCAACAGCCTGCATGAGCGTGCCCGGCTGGACCTCCCCTATGGCGAGGGCGCGCGGCAGCGGTTCGACCTGTTCCTGCCGGAGGGCACGCCCAAGGGTGTTTTTGTTTTTGTTCATGGCGGATACTGGCTGGCCTTCGACAAAAGCACCTGGTCGCATCTGGCCCGTGGCGCAATTGCCCATGGCTGGGCGGTGGCGATGCCGTCGTATGATCTGTGCCCCGAGGTGCGGATTGCCGGTATCACCGGCCAGATTGCTGCGGCAGTGACCCGAATTGCAGGCGAGGTGGCGGGTCCGATTGCGCTGGCCGGCCATTCGGCGGGCGGCCATCTGGTGGCACGGATGCTGGACCGCACGCTGCTGACGGCGGATGTGGGCGCGCGGATCAAGACGGTGATCCCGATCTCGCCGCTGTCCGACCTGCGGCCGTTGCTGCGCACCACGATGAACCAGAAGTTCCAGATGGATTCCGCGGCAGCGATTGCCGAAAGCCCGGTGGACATGCAGGATCGCTACCCCGCAGATGTAACGGTCTGGGTCGGCGGCGAGGAGCGTCCGGCCTTCCTGGATCAGGCAATCTGGCTGGTGGAGGCCTGGGAGGCGGATCATGTGATTGCCTTTGGCAAGCATCATTTCAATGTGATTGACCCGCTAGCGGATCCTGAAAGCGATCTGGTGGCGCTGATCGTAAATTAAGTCTCTTGTCCGGCCGGCAGGCCGGACAGTGATCCTGCCAGAGGCGGGTGAAAATTTTACTTGCCAGAATCCCGTTTCCGCACCATCTTCCGCCCTAAGGGCCAGGCGATGGCGTCGCCGCATGCAAGACATGCCGCCCCCAGCATACCAAAACCGTCCTGAACGCCGGGACCTTTCTTGTAAGAAGGAAGGGTCTGATATGACTTCACGTCCTGAAATGTACCGTTTTCACAATGGTGAAAAAGCACCGCTGCAATTTGCTGTCTCCGAGTATGAGGCGCGCATTGCCGGCCTGCGCAAGATCATGGCCGAAACAGGGGTGACTGCCGCGGTCTTCACTTCGATGCACAACATCTCCTACTATTCCGGCTTCACCTACTGCGCCTTTGGCCGTCCCTACGGCCTGGTGGTGACGGCGAGCGAGGCCGTCACCATCTCGGCCGGCATCGACGCGGGCCAGCCCTGGCGCCGGTCGTTCTGCGATAACATCACCTACACCGACTGGCAGCGCGACAATTTCTGGCGTGCAATTAAGTCGGTCAGCGGCGAAGGCGCGGTTGTCGGTTTCGAAAGCGATCACCTGACCCTGATGCAGAAAGCGAAACTGGAGAGCTTCCTTGAGCCGTCCAGCCTGGTGGATCTGTACCACCCGACCATGGTTCAGCGGATGGGCAAATCGGCTGCGGAACTGGACATGATCCGTGCCGGTGCCGCAGTGGCAGACGTCGGCGGTTTTGCGATCCGCGATGCGGTCAAGGAAGGCGCACGCGAGATTGATGTGGCAATGGCCGGCCGGGATGCGATGGAGCTGGAGATTGCCAAACGTTTCCCGGACGCCGAATACCGCGACAGCTGGGTCTGGTTCCAGTCCGGCATCAACACCGACGGGGCCCATAACCCGGTGACGGGCCGCACCCTGCAGCGCGGCGATATCCTGTCGCTGAACACCTTCCCGATGATCTCGGGCTATTATACCGCGCTGGAACGGACCATGTTCGTGAAGGAAGTGGACGCAGAATCCTTGCGCATCTGGGAGGCCAATGTGGCGGCCCATGAACTGGGCATCTCGCTGCTGAAGCCGGGGGCGAGCTGCGCGGAAATCACCCATCAGATCAATGCCTTCTTTGAAGAGCAGGACCTGCTGCAGTACCGCACATTCGGTTATGGCCACTCGTTTGGCGTCTTGTCGCACTACTATGGCCGCGAGGCCGGGCTGGAGCTGCGCGAGGACATCGACACGGTGCTGGAACCGGGCATGGTGATCTCAATGGAGCCGATGCTGACTATTGCGGACGGCCAGCCCGGTGCGGGCGGCTACCGTGAGCATGACATCCTGATCATCCACGAAGACGGCAATGAGAACATCACCAAATACCCCTATGGGCCGGAGTTCAACGTCGTCGGGTAACTGAGCTTGATGGATTGAGACAGGCAGGGGGCTCCCGCCTGCTCGGGATCTCCCGGAAGGGAGATCTTCACAGTTGGGCGTGGCACCGTGCGATGCACGGTGCCATTTCCTTTGCCGGGGTGTTGCCAGTACACTTGTCGCACAGCGGACGGCCACCGGATTTGCAAACATTGCGCCGGGGCGCTGCTTGGGGCATATGTGCGCCACGGCTAAGACAGCCGCGAAATTTACCCCAGTGGATTGCTCCGAAGGCCGCCCATGGGCCGCGTCGTGCTTCAGTGCCCCGCGAGGAAGAAAGAACCACCGCAATGTATGACACCCCGGAAAAGAAAAAATCCGAATTTGCGCTGATCCAGCTGATGCCGAACATGATGACCATCGGCGCCATCTGTGCAGGGCTGACGGCGATCCGCTTTGCGGTGTTCGGGAATTACTCCCTGGCGGTGATGATGATTATTCTGGCCGCGATTCTGGACGGGCTGGACGGGCGGCTGGCACGGGCGCTGCACAGCGAAAGCAAGATGGGTGCCGAGCTGGACTCGCTGGCGGACTTTCTGAACTTCGGCGTGGCGACGCCGCTGGTGATCTATTTCTGGGCTTTGCAGGACGT
Organism: Leisingera aquimarina DSM 24565; assembly: GCF_000473165.1. Taxonomy (GTDB): domain Bacteria; phylum Pseudomonadota; class Alphaproteobacteria; order Rhodobacterales; family Rhodobacteraceae; genus Leisingera; species Leisingera aquimarina. The sequence goes on from NZ_KI421504.1 coordinate 1,232,830, forward strand.
GCGCGGCGCCGGGTGGATTTCGGTGCTGGTGTTTTCGGTCTGCTGTGTGGTGCGGCTGGCGCGGTTCAATGTCAGCACCAAATCGGAGGAGGCGCCAAAGGGGCGCAGCGGCTATTTCGACGGTATTCCTTCGCCCGCCGGCGCGCTGCTGGCATTGCTGCCGATGTTTGTCGCCTTTGCCTTTGACGGCAGGGTGCTGCTGCCGGAGCTGCTGATCTGCCTGCATATGGTGGTGATCGGATTGGCAATGATCAGCCATATTCAGACCTGGTCGCCAAAGGCGGTTAAAATCTCCCGCGAGAATGTTAAGTATTTGCTTGTTGGCTTTGCCTTCATGGCTGCGGCATTACTGACCTATGCATGGACGGTGCTGGTTGTGCTATGCCTTGGCTACGTTGTGATGGTGATTTGGGGGCTGGTTTCAAGTCCAAAGGACTAGCCCATGACGTCCGGGGAGGGACGAATTGGATATCAAGGCAGTTGAAGAATCTTACGCGCGCTGGGCACCGGTCTATGACAAGACCTTTGGCGCGGTGACGCGCTCGGGCCGCCGCCGCGCGACCCGCTACATCAACACCCGGCAGGGCAGCGTGCTGGAGGTCGGCGTCGGTACAGGCCTGTCGCTGCAGCATTACGCGCCGCATCTGCACGTGACCGGCATCGATTTCAGCCATGACATGCTGAAGAAGGCGCAAGGAAAGGTGCAGGAACTGGGTCTGAAACAGGTCAAGGAGCTGCGCCAGATGGATGCGCGGAGCCTGGATTTCCCGGACAATTCCTTTGACACCGTGGCGGCGATGCATGTGCTGTCGGTGGTGCCCGATCCGGACCAGGTAATGCGCGAGATTGCGCGCGTCTTGAAGCCCGGCGGCCAGGTTGTGATCACCAACCACTTCAAAAGCGGCAAAGGGGTGCGGGCGTCGCTGGAGAAACTCTCGGCGCCGCTGGCCAATGTGATCGGCTGGCATTCGGATTTCGCGCTGGAGACGGTGCTGCAGGAGGACCGGCTGAGCATCGAGCAGCAAGAAAGCATTCCGCCCTTCGGGATGATGACCTTTCTGGTTCTGGGCAAGCAGCAAACCATGTGAAACGGCGCAATTCAGCGAAGCGGCCCCGGAGTGTTCTCCGGGGCTTTTCTTTGTGCGGCCTCTCTGCAACAGTGCGTCTGAACCGGGTGGAATTGCACCACCCCAGGGGATGTAAATCATTTTTACATTCCTATATCCAGATCAAGTATTTCAGGGGAAGGAACGGATACTATGAGTGTTTCCCAATTTGAGAAGATGGTGGCGGAGAGCCAGGAGAAAGTCCGGGAGTCGCAGTCCAAGATCGAGGCGCTGACCTCGAGGATTGAAACGGCGCGCAGCAAGATCGAAGCGGGCGAGGATGCCAGCATCGACATCGAGAATGCCACGCTGGAGGATGTGCACGCCCACACGGACGTGATGAATGCCAACATTGCCGAGCTGATCATGGGGCTGGACGATGTGACGGCGGCCTTCTCCAAGGATTTTGACGAGATGCGGGGCAAGACCGGCTGGGAGAGCTTTGTCGGCTTCTTCAGCAGCGGCAAGTCGGACTCCATGCGCCAGGAGCGGATGCGCACCGCCAATATTGATGACAAGCTGCAGGATCTGATTGCCAAGTCGGACGTCATCGTGACGCTTCTGGACGGCCAATTGGCCACCCTGGAAGAACAGCGCGAGAAGGTGCAGGCGAACTTGACCGCGACGCTGGACGACCGCGAATTCACAGTGCAGGAGCTGGAAGCCGTACGCGCCGGGATCGTGGCGCTGGATCCGCAGATCATCGAGCTGGAGAACAAGATCTCGGTCGAGCAGGACGCCGCCGCGCGCACCAAGCTGGAGACGGAACTGGCCGATCTCAACGCCAAGTACAACGCGATGGTGCAGGACGAGCAGGTGAAGCTGGCGAAATCCCAGACGCTGGAGCGCTATATCGAGAAGGGCAAGACCTGGGTCGACAGTTTGCAGAACCAGGCAGCGACGCAGATGGTGCTGATCAACAAGCTGCAAACGGACACGGCGCAGCGGGTGGTGCTGTATGACGCGCTGACAAAATCGCTGAAAACCGCGCAGCAGCAGGATGTGGCGCATAGGATCAACGAGATCGGCGTGCAGACCGACAAGGAAGCCCAGACTGCGATGGCCGCGATCGGCACCGCCACTAACCAGAAGATGGCCGACATGCTGGAAGCGCATGAGGACAACATGGTGTTTGCCCGCGACGTGCTGGAGAAGAAGGCCAAGGCGGATGAACGCTTTGCCCGCCGGTTTGCCGCGATTGTCGAGAAGCACGACAAGAATCTGTATGGGGGGTGAGGCAGTTGCGCTTTCCATTGCTGCAAAAACCGAAGAGCTGGCGTGACTGGTGGTTGGACTTCTGCTGCCTCGCTCTGCTTTTGTTGTTGCTTGGGGTATATACCACCCTTTCCAAAGCCATACTGTTTGCGGCGGGAGCAGGCAGTATGGTCGGCACGGCACTTCATCTGAGGTCACGCTTGAAGAAAGCTCAAAGCGTGAAACCCATTGCAGGGGCTGGGTGAGTTCTCCGTCCCGGCGGAAAAAACCTGGGAAAGCCGGAGCAAAATGTCGCCATTGAAATTGAAGAATAACACAGGGCGGTTCGCCACCACGGGTGGGAGCGTAGCGCCCGCCGTTTTGCCGGAGGCAAACCTTTGCTTTGACGGGGGCGGCCGGGCGCTGTCCGTGCCACAGGTGGTACGCCCGGAAGGGGCAGTGGTATGACCGATCCTTCTCACGACCACGCGGGCCTTAGCGATACCTTCGCGTCGCGCCGGTATTTCAAGAAGTTCGAGACCATCATCCGGCATCTGACCCGGGTGGCGGCGGCGATGCAGGCGGAGGGGCGGCTGTCGAAATCCGATGTGAAGGTGCTGACGGCCTATCTGATGCGGCTGAACTTCACCTTCCGCGCGCTTTCGATGAAATACCTGATGGCGGGGCGCGATACGGGCAGGTTTTTCGGCAGTCTGGCGATGGACAAACGCGACAGCGGCTTTCCGGTTGCGGCAGAGCTGATGACCATGGCCAATGACGCCCAGCAGGCGGAACGGCATCTGGCCAATATGGCGAGCGAAGAGACGCTCAAGAACGACATGGTGCGCACCATCATCTCGGACCGCACGGCACCCTCCAAGCTGCAGTTCGCCCTATCGCAGCGGCTTTACTACCAGGAACTGCTGAAGGGGCAGCTGTTCTGGACCCAGAATGATCCGGAATGCGAATGGCTGGAAAATATCGGCGAGCGCCGCCGGCGCTTCCTGCTGCATTGGGCCGCCTATGACAGCCAGGTGAACCTGCCGGTGATCTACCTGATGGAGCTGGAAGACAGCGGCAAGATTGCCTTGCCCAAGGATGAGCGCCGCTGGCCCGAAGTGCAGACGCATCTGATGGCGCAGGCGCTGGCCGGGCTGAAGCTGGTGACCATCGCCAAGGGGTTTGACGAAGATTTCGACGACCTCCACCCCAAGCTCCTGCGCCGCTATCATGTGGGGCCGATGTATTCCTCGGCCTACACCGAACAGTCCGGTCCGCTGCACCAGGTACTGGAGGAAGCGGAGGCGCCTGCGGGCCAGGACTGGGCCTTGGCCTGGACGCTGGAGGAGCTGGAAAGCGAAGAGGTGCGCGAGGAGCGTTCGGGCTGGTTCGGCTCCGTGGAGCGGGAAATCTTTGCGCTCGATCCCTTTGGCGGCCGCGGTGCGGACACCGGCGCCACCCGCACCCAGCGCGCGATCATCCTGCCGCAGCGCCCGTTCCAGGTGCTGGCAGAACTGGACCCGCCGGGGTTTGGCGATGTTCAGAAGTTCGTGGTGAGCGAGGCGGGTCAGGTGCTTCGGTATTGAGGCCTGCGGCTGTTGCAGCGGCGGGAGCCTCCGGCGGGAGTATTTTTGAAAAGATGAAGAGCGGATCAGGACTTCGGTTTGCGGTTCGTGGATTGAGAGGGTGATATGAGCATTTCAGGCAATCAGATGGAGCTGCGGGAAGAAGATATCCGCAAGCATTATGCGGCAGCTGCGGCGTTGCTGGAAGGATTCGATCACACGCCGCGGATTGCCAAACCCGCGGTGGAGGGGAAAGCGCCGGAGCGGTCGGCAGGGATTGGCACGCGGCGGCGCTTCCGCTCGACCACGCCGGGGCTGGTGACCCGTTCCACTGCGCGGCCCGAAGGGGTGCATCTGATTGCTCGCATCGAAGCCGCGGATGAGGATGATCCGCTGACCTCTCCGCTGCAGGCGACCTTGCAGCATGCCTTGCGCCGGGCGCTGGCGCTCTCATTGGCGATGGGGGAGGCTTATGCGGATGTGTCTGGTCTGGGTGATTTGAAGCGGGCCAATCTGGCGGGGTCTTTGGACGCGGCCCGCAAAGGTGAGTTCACCGAATTGCTGGCGGCGGAGGCGCTGGTGTCGGCGCATGTGTTTGCCAATGCCGCGGCGTTTTTGCTGGCGCCGCATGGGTCTGAGGCGCAGGCTGAGGTGGGCGAGGCGGAGGAGCTGCTGACGGATAATGCGCCGCTGGCGCTGCATGGCGTGTTGTGGGAGCTGGATCAGAAGCTGGCGCTGCATGCCCCTGACGATGCGCATCTGATCGCCGCTACTGCGGCTTATGCCGAGCAGCTGCTGGAGAAGGCTGCTTTGCGGGCGCAGAATGCAGGCCGGCTGGAAGCGTTCACGTCCGCTGCCTGGCGGGTGGAGGCGGATGATCTGACCATCAGCGGCTTTGATGCTGCGGCCAAGGCGAAATCCACCACCCTGACGATGGCTTTCAAGAAGCCGCATGAGGTGGTCGGCAACCATATCGCCAAATACCAGGCGCTGCGGCTGTCGAAGATGCTGATGGCCTATGATTTTGATCGCCGCCTGAACCCGTTTGCCGAGATGGGCGGCTTTATCTTCACCTTCATGGGGGACGGCAAGCCGGGCACCGGCAAGACGACCCTCATTCAGATGATGGCCGGGCTGGTGCATGACTATTGCCAGAATGCGGGCTATGCCTTCCGCTACCAGAATTTTGGCATCGACAATATCGACAGCTATCAGGGCAAATCGGGCCAGAACGCCAAGAGCTTCATCCAGAACGTGATCGACCCGGGCGTGATCGGCTTTGGCACCATCGACGACATTGACCAGATCGCAGGGAAACGCGGCGACCGGCAGTCCAGCGCGGGCCAGCAGGAGGTGACGGCGGTGTTCATGGAGGCCTTTGCCGGCGCCAACACCGTGGTGCGCGGCAACTGCACCTTTGGCATGTTCTCCAACTACCCGGAGAATGTGGACGACGCGCTGCGCCAGCGGGCCGGGGCGCGGTTCCTGGTGGACGGGCCGCAGACGCCGGAGGATTATATCGACATCCTGACCCTGCTGATGGGCAAGAACCATGCGATCCCGCAGGGCGATCACGACCTGTACGGCGCGCAGGAGATCAAAAAGGCAGTCGCGCGGTCGTTTGAGGCGCACAACCGCCCGCAGGAGCCCGGGCTGGCGGAGGTTTTTGGCCGGGTGGAGACCCAGATTGGCGCGCTGGATGATCTGGCCAAGCTGGGCACCTATCTGAAGGCGATCCAGGCGGCGGATGAGCGGTTCACCGGCCGTGCCATCAAGAACATCACCGATGCGGTCAAGGTGCGGGCGATGGATTTCGAGCTGCCGGATGAATGGATGGAGAACCCGGAGCTGTTCCTGTTCAAGGATTACGAGACCAAATCCGCGATGATTGCGGAGCTGCGGGTGCCGATCACGGTCGGCATGGTGATCCAGGAGATCAACCGCTACGCCGACTCTGAGTTCCGCTATGCCGACAAGTCGGATGAGGTGGCGATTGAAAACATGGTGCGCGATTTCGGGCGGCAGGAAGAGGCCAAGCGGCGGTATCTGGAGGGGCAGGGGTGATGGAGCTGCTAACCCGCTGGTGGATTTGGATGATCGTGCTGCCGTTTGCAGCCGGCACGGTGCTGTTCTTTCTGGTCACTCGCCAAGGCCTGCCTGAAGACGCAATGTTCTATGCGGCTTGGGGACAAAGCGTGGGAGCGTTTCTGCCAGTTGGTATCTTCTGTGGACTGCTTGCTTTGGGAGCGCGCTATGTTCTGAAAAGGAAGGAAGAGCGCTGAAGTGACTGTTGTGCGAAACACAAGGGCAGAGCCTGTCCGCGGGCGGAAGCGGAGCGCCCGCCCAGGGGGGCGGACGGGCGCTGCCCGAGCCGCAAGCGCCTCGGGCGGGGACGAAGCGAAAAGCTTTCACACTTTGGCGAGTGATGGGATGCGCCGATGAAATACTTCATCAAGTGGCTGAAGGTATACCCTCGTTACAGGTTTACTCGCTACGATGTGTTGGTTCAGCGAGGTATCGTAGCCACCTCGTTATTCTTGTCTGTTGTCTTATTTCTTTCGCTTTTGCCGACGTGTCAGGGAACTGATTGCCAAAGAAGAATTGTTGCCTTCTGGTATTCACCGCCAAATGAAATTGGCGACTCATTGGCCGGTGCCGCCGGTGCGTTGGCGTTCTTTTGGATCATTGTGACAGTAATGATGCAGAGCAAGGAACTCTCTCAACAGCGTTTGGAACTACGTTTGGCGAGAAAAGAGTCCGAAAAAATGGCTGCACAACTGACTGCACAAACGCAGTTGTTTGCTTACGAGGAACAGCGAGGCAAGGCCGTAGAAGCGGAAAATCTGCTGCATGAGTACCTTTTAGACGCCTTTTTGCTTATGCGAGACTTGTCCGGTGCCGCTTGGTATCAGGACAAAGCATTAAGTCGGAGGGGAGGGCATAACATTGAGTTCAACTGCCCCTCTGAATGGAGTTGGGAAAAAAAGCTAACCTTCGCTTCCGAAAGCTATGATGCTGTGGGGAGTATTCTATGGCGTTGTGAGAAAGGAATTTACGTCCCGGGCTGGAACTGCGTGCATGAAGTTCCACAGTTGTACGACGTACTGCGCAAAACTAAAATTCTGCAGCCTGAACTATCGGCAGTGAACTCTTACCGATTAGAAAGAGCTAGGTTTGATTCACTTTTAGAGGCTGCAAGGTTACTAGCGCAAAGTGACGTACTTTGGATTTCAGGCTGCTACACAAAGGAGGCCGCCCAATGAAACGCCTCATCCAGCATGGTCTGATGTTCGGCAATCTCTTCCATGTGGCCTCGCCCGCGCTGGTGGAGCGGTATAGGCGCGCGCTGAAGCATCTGACCTGCAAGACCACCCAGCTTACCGATTTCCACGTCGATATCTCGGGCTTCTCGCCGGAGATCGGGGATGAGCTGGGGGATGATCACTATCTGAACCATGCGGGCGTGAACCGGCAGTTCATTCTGCTCAGCACCGAGCAGAAGCGCTGCCCGCTGTTGCATGTGAAATTCTCTACCAGCCGGGACATTCTGCGCCGGTTTATCGAGGTCAATGAGCGCCAGCTGTTTGCGCTGACGGCAACCGATGCGGTGGCGGGCGAGCTGGTGAATTCGGTGTTTGAGGTCTCCACCCCAGCTAAGCTGTTCGACATTCAGCAGGTGCGGATCGAGGCGGATACCACCCGCGGCACCCTGCGCCATGCGGACCGTCTGGCTGAACTGGTGGAACGGTTCAAGACCGGGGAGGACGCCTGGTTTGATGATGCGCTGATCGGTGAGATGATCTCGACCGCCGAGAAGACCGGCGATGTGACCCGCAACCCGGTGCATCTGGAGCATGAGGTGTTCGCGCAGTCGAACTTCTGGACCGCGCATTTCGGGGGCCTCTATGTGTTTCCGGGGCAAGAGCATCCGGCGGTGATTGCCAGCGGGGCAAAGCCGGAGGACGTGCCGCTTACCCATGTGTTTGATCTGAGCGAGCGCAATGCGATTGCCAAGTTTCTGGATCTGAACGGGCTGGCCGAGCCGGTGATCCGCGCGCGCGGCGTCGATGGTGCCGCGATCCTGCGGCAGAAGATGGGGTTCCTGGCGGTCTCGGTTCTGACCGGGAAGGGGCGGGACTTGTCGGGGCTGTCGCGGTCCGATTTGCGGCGGCTGGCGGCGCGCCATGCCGAAGAGCTGCCGGAGGAGTTCGAGGGGCTGGCAGCACTTGTGCGCTGGGCCGAGGGCGGCGGCAAGTGGCCGAAGATCCGCTCGGACCATCCGGCTTATTTCTATTCGCTGCGGGCGGCAGACACGCCGGAGCGTGATCTGGTCAATATGCTCTTGGCGGAGCTGTGCCCGCATGACTTCCGCCAGATGTTCATCTGCCACAAGGAGTTGTTTTATCGCCGGTACCGGAGCTGGCCGGAGGAAAAGAAAGCCTATGCGGCGGAGTTCCTGGCGCGGGAGTATGCGGTGGACAAGGCCGGCGCGCGCGCCGCGCTGTTCGGGCATGAGCCGGATATGGAGGGGCGCTCGCCCGCGCTGCCGCGGGTCCAGCGCAAGGGAATGGTCGAGCGGGTTGGTCCCTGGGGCGCCGTGAACCAGGTGCGGGGGCGCTAGAGATGTTCGGCTTCATCCGCCTGATCCTGATCCTTCTGGTGGTGCTGACTGTGACCTATGGTGCGGTCTCGCTTTATTCGCGCGAGGTGCGCCGGGCCAAACTGAAACGGCGCTGGAAACAGAAGGGGTTGACCGGCGACCGCAGCACCTTCATCCAACGGGGGCTGCGGCAGTATGACCGGTCGTTCCGGCGCAAGCTGATCCTGCTGGTCTATATCATTCCGCTGGGGGCAATCGCGCTTCTGGTCTACGTCATTAACTTCATGTGAGGTGTAACGCATGCGTTTCATCAAATGGGCTATCCTGATCACCATCTGGGTGCTGTTCGGCGCCTTCCTGCATTACACGCTGCCGCAGTACGACGTGGTGCGCATCGTCAACACCTATGAAGAACGGCAGGAGCTGAACGACTGGACCCGGATCTTCTGGTCGCAGCCGGACGACCAGTCGGCGGAGCTGATCAACCGCGATGTGCAGTTCATCCAGGCGGTGCGCCCCAATGGGCGCAACATGGTTTACCGCAACGAGGATACCGGCTGGAATTGGCCGCCCTATTTCAAGTTCGACACCGCCAATCTGTACACCGATGCGAATGACAGCATCTCGACCAAGGCCAGCCCGGAATGGGTGGCCATCATGCACTACGGCTGGCGCAATGAATTCCTGTCGGTCTTCCCCAATGCAGTGACGATCAATCCGGTTGCGGGGCCGGAGGACAAGCCCACGAACTGGTTCTCGATCATTTTCCTGGTGCTGCTGGCGGCGGTGATGTGGGCTATCTATGTGCGCTGGCGCCGGTTCCGCCGGTCCCGGATCGACCCGATGGTCGAGAATGTCGAGGACAGCCTGTATGCCGCGGGCGATGCGATTGCCGAGCGTAAGGGCCGCGTCCGGCGCTGGCTGGACAGCTGGAAATCCAAGTGACAAGGGGCCGCCGGTTTGGCGGCCTTTTTCATATCGCGGCGACGAGGCCGAATCGGGTTGCCGGGCGAATCGCAGGTAACTGTGTGAAAGATAAGCGGTTGCCGCAAACAGGCTGGCGAATGCCGGTATGAGAATCTGCCGCATGAGGCTGTGGCGGCAGAAGAAAACCTGCATGTCTTATTCCGGTTTCGCCGGGTCGGTTTTGTTTCCGAAGGACGGCAGTTTTTAGGGCAATTTGGCGGTTAGCAAGGTGCCGTCCTTTGGGGCGGAGAATTGGGAAGCTGGTGAAATTCCGGCACTGCCCCCGCAACGGTGACCCCGGGTTAGGCTTGGTAAAGACCACTGAAGGAATGCCTTCGGGAAGGTGCCATGCCCCGCCATCTTAAGGCCCCGGGACAGTCCGGAAACCAGCCTTGCCAAGATAACGTCAACCGCGGGCGGCGGCAGGGCGGTTGCGGGCGTGCGGCCTGCAATCTCTCTCCTCATGCCTGCACCCAGCCAACACGCCGCGGGGTTGCGGCAAAGGAGAGAAGCAGATGCTTCAGGACAGCGAAATTCTGGCCAAACTGGTGGCCCGGCAGAAGAACTATTCCATGGAACAGGCGTTCTACACCGACCCGGGTGTGCTGGATCTGGACATGCGGCAGATCTTCTACCGCGAGTGGCTGTTTGCCATTCCCGCCTGCGAAGTGCCGAAGCCGGGCAACTATGTCACCCATCAGATCGGCGCCTATAACGTCATCATCGTGCGCGGCACCGACGGCGAAGTGCGCGCCTTCCACAACGCCTGCCGCCACCGCGGCTCGGTTGTGTGCAAGGCCAAGAAGGGCAACTCGCCCAAACTGGTCTGCCCCTACCACCAGTGGACCTACGAGCTGGACGGCAAACTGCTGTGGGCGCGGGACATGGGGCCGGATTTCGATGCCTCCAAACACGGGCTGAAGCCGGTGCACTGCCGTGATCTGGCCGGTCTGATCTATATCTGCCTGGCCGATGAAGCACCGGATTTCGATGCTTTCGCCGACGTCGCCCGTCCCTATCTGGCGCCGCATGATCTGGGCAATGCCAAGGTGGCCTTTGAAAGCTCGATCATCGAGAATGGCAACTGGAAGCTGGTCTGGGAAAATAACCGTGAGTGCTATCACTGCGGAGGCAACCACCCGTCGCTGTGCCGGACTTTCCCGGAAGATCCGTCGGTCACTGGTGTTGAGGGCGGTGAGACCCCGCCGCATCTGCAAAAGCATTTCGACCGCATTGAGGCCGCAGGGGTTCCGTCGCAGTTCCGCATGGGCGCGCGCGGCCAGCACCGGCTGGCACGGATGCCGCTGAACGAGGGCGCGGAAAGCTATACCATGGATGGCAAGGCGGCAGTCGCCAAACCGCTGGGCCGGGTGCCCTTTGCCGATGCCGGCACGCTCTTGAAGTTCCACTATCCGACCACTTGGAACCACTTCCTGCCGGATCATTCGCTGGTGTTTCGGGTCACTCCGATCAGCCCGACCGAGACTGAAGTCACCACCAAATGGCTGGTGCACAAGGATGCGGTCGAGGGTCAGGACTATGACATCAAACGCCTGACCGAGGTCTGGATGGCGACCAATGACGAGGATCGCATCGTGGTCGAGGACAACCAGCAGGGCATCAACTCCCCCGCCTATGAACCCGGCCCCTATTCCGAGGTGCAGGAAAGCGGCGTCATCCAGTTCTCCAACTGGTATGCCGAGCACCTGACCCGCGCGCTGACCGGCCGTCACCTGATCGCGGCGGAGTAAGCACATGGGACTGCAGGCTAATTTCGAGACGCTGGACGAAACCCTGGCGTGGAAGGACGACGAGATGCTGGAATGCGTCTCGGTTGTGCCGGAAGCGCCAAACACCGCCACTTTCAGCTTCCGCGCGCCGTCGGGCGCGTGGTTCAAATACCAGCCGGGCCAGTTCCTGACGCTGGAGCTGCCAGTGCCGGAAGGGACCGTTTGGCGGACCTATACCATCAGTTCCTCGCCGTCGCGGCCTTTGTCGATCTCGGTGACAGTGAAGGCACAAGGAGACAGCATCGGCACCCGCTGGATGCTGGACCACCTGAGGCCGGGGAGGCATATCAGAGCGTCGGGCCCGGCGGGTGTATTCACCCTGCCCAAGCGTCCGAATGGCAAGTTCCTGTTCATCTCGGCTGGCTCCGGCATCACGCCCAGCCTGTCGATGACACAGTATCTGTTTGACCGCGGCCAGTCGCCCGACATCTGCTTTATCAACTGCGCCAAACGGCCCAGCGAGATTATCGCCCGCCAGCAACTGGAAAGCATGGCGTCGCGGCTGCCGGGGCTGAAGCTGAATCTGGTGGTGGAAGAAGACGACCCTTATCAGGTCTGGACCGGCTACCGGGGCCAGCTCAATCAGATCATGCTGGGCCTGATTGCGCAGGATTATCTGGAGCGCGAGGTCTACTGCTGCGGGCCGGAACCCTTCATGCAGGCGGTGCGCGACATGCTCAACGGCCTTGGCTTTGACATGGAGAACTATAATCAGGAAAGCTTTGGCGCTCCGGTTGAGACTGCCGCTGACGTGCCTGAGATTGATGATGTTGTGCCGGAAGAGACCGCTGCCGCCGAGATCAGCTTTGCGGCCTCCGGTGTGATGGCGGCCTGCACCGAGACCGACACCGTGCTGGCGGTGGCCAAGGCCTCGGGTCTCAACATCCCGTCGGGCTGCACCTTTGGCATCTGCGGCACCTGCAAGGTCAAGAAGACCGCAGGCGAGGTGCATATGGTCCACAATGGCGGCATCTCGGAAGAGGATGTGGAGGCGGGCTATATTCTGGCCTGCTGCTCCAACCCGATTGGCCGGGTAGAGGTCGATATCTGATGAAAACGGGGGCGCGCCGGGTCTGGCGCGCGCCCTTCTATTTGAGGCCTGATCAGGCTTCCAGTGCCAGTTTGTGCACATGGATTTCGTTGATCGGATGGCTCTCGGCGCCGATAATGCCGGGGCGTGCGTGACGGTAGAGCGAGCGCCAATAAGGCTGGATCACAGTGCCGTCGTCACGCATGAACTGTTCGATCTTTTCCATATGGGTGCGGCGGGTGTCCGCGTCGGCAATGGCTGAGGCGGCCTCCAGCATGCTGTCGAACTCGGCGCTGGCGAGGCCGGTTTCATTCCAGGCGACCCCGGTCTTGTAGGCCAGTGTCAGCACCTGGACCCCCAGCGGGCGGTGACCCCAGTCGGTGGAGCTGAACGGATACTTGTCCCAGTCGTTCCAAAAGGTGTTGCCGGGCAGAACCGTGCGTTTCACCTTAAGGCCCGCATCGCGCATCTGTGCTGCCAGCGCATCGGTGGTATTGCGCCGCCAGTCGTCGTCGATCGAGAACAGCTCATGCTCGAAATCGAGCATCCCGGCTTCTTCCATCAGCTGACGTGCGGCCTCGGCGTCGCGCACAGGTGCGCCGATATCGGCGTATTCCGGGTGGATCGGGCAGACGTGGTGGTTTTCCGCCAGGGTGCCGCGGCCGTCATAGCCGAGTTCCAGCAGCACGGCGTTGTCGCAGGCCAGCGCCAAGGCGCGGCGGACGCGGGCGTCGGCATAGGGCTGGACCCCGTCCACCTCGGCGTCGCGGTTGGTGCGCAGCACCAGGGTATTGGCAGAGACCGACTCGCTGACGTTCCAGCCGATGGAGGTGAAGATGTCGACATATTCACCCACGGTCTCGTAGGTCATGTCGATTTCTTCGGCTTCGGCAGCTGACAAGTGGGTCGAGGCATCGGTGCCGAAGTCGATGAATTCAATCCGGTCCAGATGCGCGCCTTCGCCCCACCAATCGTGGTCGGTGTTCTTTTCCAGCGCCACTTTGACGCCGACCTCGTATTCCACCAGCTTGTACGGGCCGGTGCCGACCGGATCGGCGCCCGGATCGCCCGACCAGCCGTCCGGTACGATGGCGGCGGGGTATTCGGTGACTGCCGGGATGATGGTGATATCCGGGCGGGTGAGCTTTACCTTCAGCGTCAGGTCGTCGACCACCTCCAGCGCGCCCTCGGCGGGGCCGTCGCCGGCCTCGTTCTGCAAGGAGCCCATGCGGGCCGCCATCGAGTTGCCTTCCCACTTGCCATCGCACCAGCGGGCAAAGTTATAGGCGACGTCCTTGGCGGTCAGGGTGCCGCGGCCGTCGTTCCAGTTCACGCCGGGGCGAATGTGCAGCAGGTATTCGGTGGCATCCTCGTTGACCTCCCAGCTTTCCAGGAGACGGGGTTCAAAGGTTCCGTCTGCGTTGTATTGCACCAGATATTCCAGATAGCCGCGCACCAGGTTGCCCAGCTGCGGCCAGTTGAACAGCGGCGGATCGAGCAGCGCCCGCACCACTTGCTGGATGCGGATAGTGCCGCCCGCTTGCGGATTGGCGGCGGCCTGCACCGGCTGGCTGAGGCCGATCATGCCGTAGGCGGCAGAGGCGGTGACGCCAAGCGCGGTGGCGCGGGACAGGAACTCGCGCCGGTCCAGTTTGCCAAGGGCCGCTTCTTCCGCATGCATGCGGGCGGCGGGGTGGAGAGTTTCCCTGTTGTAGAATTTGGTCATTTTGCTTCCTTTGTTGCTGTGCTCAGCGCCGGAAAAGGTGCGGGCAGCAAGTGTGGAGAGTGTGAATGGCCGCCCTGCCCGCCAGCGGCCATTCACGGGGAGATGCCTTACTCGGCCGGCTCCTGAGTGATGGTGGTAGCCAGACCTGCCTGTTCGCGGCGGCCGTCGTTGTAGATCGCCTTGATCAGCGCCGCGCATTGCAGCACCATCACCACCGAGAAGGGCAGGGCGCCGATCACCATAGCGGTCTGGATCGCCTTCAATCCGCCGACCAGCAGCAGCGCCGTCACCACCGCGCCAAGCGCCACCCCCCAGAAGATGATATGCGGGCGGGCCTTGGGGCCTTCGTCACCGGCGGCGTTGATGGTGTTGACAATCAGCACCGCGCTGTCCGCCGTGGTGACCAGATAGGTCATCAAGAGGACCACGATCATCACTGACATCGCCCAGCCGACCCAAGGCGACAGCATGTATTGTACCATGGCAAAGATCTTGTCGCCATCAGGGGCCGTGGCGATCTGGCCGCCTGCGCCGCCGTAAAGTTCGAGGTCGATGGCGGTGCCGCCGGCCCAGGTGAACCAGACAAAGCACATCAGCGACGGCACGATCATGGCGCCCAGCACAAACTCGCGGATGGTGCGGCCTTTGGAGATGCGGGCCAGGAAGAGGCCGACAAACGGGGCGAATGCAATCCACCAGGCCCAGTAGAACACCGACCAGCCGCCCTGCCAGCCTTCCAGTTTTGTGGCCACGCTATCCGGCGTGCCGTCGCCGGTCCAGACCCGGAACATCATATCAGGCAGCGCAATCAGGTAATCCCAAAGCCCGACAACCAGCGCCTGCAAGCCAAAGAAGGTGGAGCCGAACAGCAGAAAGAAGCTCAACAGCGCGATACTCAGAACCATATTGATGTTGGAGAGCCACTTGATCCCCTTACCCACGCCCGACAGCGCCGAGGCGGTGGAGGCCAGCATGATCACCAGGATCGCCACGATCACACCCGCGGTATTGGCGGTGCCGGCCTCGTTGGTCAGACCGCCGATGCCAATACGGGTGAGGCCCGAGACAAATTGCTCCACCCCGAAACCCAGGGTTTGGGCGACACCCAGGATGGTGGCGACCACGGCGACGATATCCACCACATGGCCGATGGATCCGGACAGCCGGGCGCCGAACAGCGGTGTCAGCGACGAGCGCATGGTCAGCGGCAGCCCGCGGCGGTAGCTGAAGAACCCCAGCGCCAGCCCGGCGATTGCATAGCAGGCCCAGGCGCCCAGCCCCCAATGCAGGAACGACCATTTATAGGCCATGCGGATATTATCCGCCGCGCCGCCGTTGGTCAGGCCCTGGATCACTTCAGGGTTGTTGTTCCAGTGATAGATCGGCTCGGCCACTGCCCAGGTCAGCATGCCGACCCCGATGCCGGCCCCGAACATCATCGAAAACCAGGAAAAGTTGGAAAACTCCGGGCTGTCGCCGGGCTGCCCCAGCTTTAGCTTGCCGGCCGTTGGCCATATCGCCAGCGCAATGCAGCACAGCACAAACAGCGCCACGGTCCAGATGTACCAGGCGCCGAAGGAGGAGAGGATGAAGCCGTTGATCGAATTCAGCACCGCACCGGATTGTTCGGGAAAGGCAATGGCCCAGACCACCAGCCCACCGATCATCAGTTTTGACGAAATGGTGACGATCTGGCTGAAGCCCCGGTAAAATCCGCTGTCGGATGTGCCGATCGGCAGATCCGTTAAAGGAGGTTTGATTGACATGAAAGATCCCTGTTTTCCGTTGGTCTGCCCGTTGATGCCGCCCGGGGCTACGGCTTAGCAGACCTTACACAGGGCATTTTCTGGTACAAAAATTCTACCTTTTGCAGTAGGCAATAATTTATGAATGACATTAGCAGCATTAATAGGAAGCTGAGCTACAACTTGGTTGCTCTGCATACGTTCGACCTGGTGGCCCGGCATGGTAACTTCACCGGTGCAGCCGAGGCGCTGGGACTGACACAGTCGGCGGTCTCGCAGAAAATCAAGGGGCTTGAGACCGAATTGGGCATTGCTTTGTTCCGGCGCGAGCATCGCGGCGTGTCGCTGACCAACGAGGGTGTGCGGCTGTTGAATGTGGTCCGCCCTGCAATGGCGCAGATGGGCAATTCCGTGGCGTCGCTGCTGGAGCGCAAGTCCCGTCCCAGGGTGCGGATTTCGGCGGATTTTGCCTTTGCCAGTTTCTGGCTTTTGCCGCGGCTGTCGCATTTGCGCGCCGAATTGGGGGATGAGATCGAAATCCAGATCCTCGCCAGCCAAGTGCCGCCGGACGACTATGGCGAGGATTGCGATATCAAGATCCACGTCGGCCCGCGCAGCAGTATGGGCGACGGTGATGTTATGCTGCTGCAGGAGCGGGTGGGAGCGGTGTGCAGCCCGGCCTATCTGGAAAGGCATGGCCCGGTGCCTTCAGCTGCAAGCTTGCTGGATTTTCAGTTGCTCAGCCTGTCGAAACCGGCCTCGGCGGAGTGGCAGACCTGGCAAGGCTGGTTCGACCGCTTGGGTATCGCGGGGGAGCGGTCGAAGAACTACATCAGTTTCAATAACTACGACATGGTGGTGCAATCCGCAGTGTCGGGCGATGGCATTGCCCTGGGCTGGCTAGGGCTGATCGACAGGCTGCTGCAGAACGGATCGCTGGTGAAAGTGGTGCCGGATGCAGTGGTCAGCGATGCCGGCTATGTGATGTCGCGCGACTATTCCAGCCGCCTGCAGGGCCCCAGTCTGGTGTTTGACTGGATCGCCGAACATCTGGCGGGATCCGCGGTGATGTAGGGCTGACGGCGGATTACCAGCCGCGGCGCCCCAGCAGGGCGTGCAGCCGGTTCTGCGGGGCGAAGGCATCGACCGCGGCAGGCCGGGTCAGCCGCAGCAGCACCCGGTGCACCAGCAGCCCGCCCAGGCAGGCAAAGATCACCCCGCCGGCCGCCTGGCCCAGCAGAACCCCCGGCGCACCGCCCAGGGCGCCGCCCAGCACCGCCAGCGGCCAGGTCCCCAGGGTATGGCGGCCCCAATTGATCCAAGTGGAATAGACCGGGTGGCCGAGGTTGTTGAAGCTGGCGTTTTCTACAAACAGTACCCCGTTGAAAAAGTACGCCAGCGCCAGCGGCCCGCAGAACAGATAGATCAGTGCGCGGGTCTCACCGGTGGCAGAGAACAGATCCGCGATCGGCTCGCGCAGGGCAAACAGCACCGCTGCCATCAGCAGAACGTAGACCGCGGTAAAGGTGACGCCGGCCAGAAACGCCTGGCGCACGCGGGCAAACTGCCCGGCGCCAAAGTTCTGACCGATGATCGGGCCGATGGCACCGGAAAGCGCAAAGATCACCGAGAAGGCCACCGGCATCAGGCGCCCAATCACCGCCATCCCGGCGACCGCCTCAGTTCCGAACTGAGCAATCTCACGCAGGACAATGGCATTGCCGAGCGGGGTTGCAACATTGGTCAGCACCGCAGGTACCGCAATCGCCCGGATTGCCCGCAGGTCGCCGCCGATCTGCCGCAGCGAGGGCCGCATGAAGCCCTGATGGACCCGGATGGCGGGCCAAAAGGCGGCCCCCAGCATACAGGCGCGCGCCAGCACCGAGGCAATGGCCGCCCCGTCCAGCCCCAGCCCCAGGCCAAAGATCAGCAGCGGATCAAGCACTGCGTTCAACCCGCCGCCGTACAGCGTCGCCATCATTGACCTGCGCGCATCGCCATGGGCGCGCAGCACCGCCATGCCGGTCATTGCCAGGGCCACTACCCACATCGTCGGCAGGATGATCCAGACATAGCGCATGGCCAGCCGCAGCACTTCGCCTTCGGCGCCGAGCAGCGCCAGGATCTGTTCCAGAAAGGCCAGCACCAGCACCGGCATCAAAAGCCCGGTCAGCACACCGATGGCGGCCACGCTGGTGGCATAGTGCTGCGCCTGACCCGGCCTGCCCGCCCCCAGCTCGCGCGCCACCAGCGACCCCGCGGCGATGGACAGTCCGATATTGATCGAATTGGTGAAAAACAGCAGCGTTCCGGCATATCCCACCGCAGCTGCCAGCGCGTCATTTCCCAGCATCGCGATAAAGGCCATATCGACGAAATCAACCGCAAACATCGCCATCAGCCCGATGCTGGCGGTCAGCGACAGGCGGGTGACATGCCGCATCAGGCTGCCGGTCAGGAAGACGGCTTTGCGTTCCGGCTGGTCTGCCATCTTTCAATCCTTTCGGTCTTCATGGTCCAGGTGCCGCAAATCCGGTCATCGGCAAATGGCGAAGCCGCAAAACCGATCCTGTCAATGCGTGCCGCTGCGCACGATGGCCGGATCAGTCGGCGAACATGTAGTGGGTTCCGGCAATCTGCATCGCTTTCTCCTCGGTCAAACCCAGGAAACCGCGAAGCTGGTCTGCGTTTTCCTCCGGGCTGCTGATCTCGCGCATCTGGAACAGCTGGCTGAACCCGGCATCACGGATGCGGTCGGCCTCATGCAGGATGTCATTGCGGATAGTCGGCAGCAGCCGCTCCAGCGTCAGCTGCGGCGTGCGTTCGCCCGCCAGGCCGACCCGGTGCGCATGGCCGGTCAGGTAGTCGTCGCTGAACTCGCATTCGATCTGCAGGAAGCGGGTCGAGGAGCGGTCGGAATCGAAATCATTCATCAGGTCGATGGCGCCGGGATCCAAGCAGATGATCAGCTGGTCGGACTCGTAGTATTCGAACAGCATCCGCATCAGCGCGCGGCGGTGCCGGGTGCGCTTCATCAGCGCCGCCTGGATGCCGCCGAGGTCGGGCAACGGGGTGTCTTCTTCATTGAACAGGTATTCGATGGCCGGGATATTGGTCACCTGGCGGATCTGCTCCAGCAGCCGCTTGGCCACGTGCCATTTCTTGCAGATCACGATCAGCAGCTCGCGTTCACGGCCCAGCGAACTTTCGGTCTCCCAGAACCGCGGTGCAAACCGGCGCCCGATCCGGCCCCGCTGGGCCAGGAATTTATACAGGCCGCGCCCCTCGTTGGAGATCTGGAAGTCGACGCCTTGCGCCGCGTAAAGCCGCCCAAGCCGCAACTTCAACTCGGTCGCTTCCGGGCTGATCTTGCGGGCGAACAAAAAGTCCTGGCTCAGCAGAAGGTCGTAATGGTCATTGTGGAAATTCACCGGCATCCCGTAATCGGTGAACATCAGAAATGTGAGAGTGCGGGTCTCAATCTCGCCTTCCGGGATCAGGTGGCGCACCAGGGTCTGAAAGAAGGTTTCATCCGGGATCCAGGTGGTGCGGAAGAACCGCATCACATCGCGGCGCTTGCGGGTGAAATCCAGAATCCACTCTACCGTGCGGCGGCGCAGGCACCACCACTGGCTGCCGATCTGCACTTGGATATCCGCCGGCACCTCGCGTTGCAGCCCCAGGCGTTTCTGCAGCCCATGGCTCCAGTAGAACAGCTGTTTGTGCTTACGCTCGTTGAAGACATGCCGGTAGATCAGCCGGTCTTCCTTCATGCCGGTCTTGATCCAGTCGCTTTCGAAGAAATCGAAGCTTTCAATGAAATCCTTGTCATGCTGGTCCAGGAAGCGGTGGGCGTATTCTGCCGTTTTCACCGCCATGCAATCGCCCGACAGCATGTAGAAATGGGTGGCGCGGGGAAATTCCTCGACCGCGCTGCGCAGCGCATGCAGCGTCGCCTCGACCAGCGACCATTCCCCCCAGCCGCATTTGATCCGTTTTCCCGCGAAGGCCACATTGGGGTTTTCCGCCAGCTCAGCCCGGATCAACTGGTAGTCTTCCAGCGCCGCCCGCCCGTCAAAGTGAATCGCCATGTAATCGCCGGCCGCGGTCAGCCGCTCAGCCTGCTGAATGATCGCCTCGGGGTCTTTATGGCAGAGCAGAATATATGCGATTTTTGCCATGGCGCGGACAGATTGCCTTGTTTTGCCTGATTGTTTCCCTTGATAAGCGGGCTTAAGGCACGAATAAACCAGATAGTTCCCGTTTCGGTAAACATATGCGAATACTGCTGGGAGCAAGGCAAGAATTATAAAGAGGGCAGCGGATGGGGTTCCCCGGCACCTGGATGACGGAAAGTGAAAGTGTGGTCTACCGGGTGGTGCCGAAATGCGCCTGCTCGACGATCGGTCAGATCCTGTACTACTCTGATCAGGGGCGGTTCTTTGACGGCGACATTCATGACGCCAAGGAGGGCCTGCACAAATGGGCGCTGGAGCACAGCCAAGGGCCGATCACCCGCAATGTGCAGGGGCACCGGTCTTATGCCTTCACCTGTGTGAGGAACCCCTATACCCGGGTGCTCAGCTCTTTCTTTGACAAGATCTGCGGCATCCAGCGCAACGGGCGGCGCTACCGCGGCAACCTGGTGCCCAAGCTGGCCTATGAATACGGTATCGAGGTCGGTGGCGAGGACGGTAAGCAGGAATTCGACCAGATCGCCAGCTTCCGCCGGTTTCTGCTGTTTGTGCGCGACACCATCCGCTGGCGCCGCCCGATGGATCCGGACATCCACTGGTCGGCAATGTCGGGGCATGTGTCGACCTTCATCCTGAACGGCGGCCGCTACAACCGGATTTTCTGGACCGAGGATTTCAACACCGGCATGCAAGGCGTGCTTGATGCGATCGAAACGCCGCATGCCGTGGACCTGGCCGCGATCCCGCGCTTCAACGAAAGCGAAGGCCACGGTCCCAAGCGCGCCCATGCCGTCGAGGACTATTTCGACGACCTGTCAATGCACCTGGTCTATGAGATCTACAAACGCGATTTCGAGCTGTTCAAGTACGATTTCGATAACCCGGGCAACAAGATGCCGGTGGGCGAGATCGACCTGGACGAGGTGCACGCCAAGCTGGGGGAATGATGGGCAGGGCGCGGAAAGCGGAGACCTCCCGCGCCTGTACCGCCGCATCAAAGATGCCGCGGCATAAATCTTGGGCCCGGCGCGGGGACATGATCTGTGTTCATGAAGGGAATGTGCCGGAGCCGCTTCGGGCGATTACTAAAACACCAGGTTTTTGTTCGTTTTGTCACAATCAAATTTTCCGGACGAGGTGAATCTTTCTCCTCCGCCGCTTACCGAGAGTTTTCCTTGCAAGGTTTCAGGGTTAAACAAGAGTGAGTAGCGAACAGTGAATTTGGTTTTGATTATCTCAGGTATGCCGTAGTCATAAGTTGTTGTGATGGTTACTGGCACTCCCTTAACCTTCCAGCGCAACCGATACATTCCATTGCTTTTCTTCGTAAACTTCGTTGCCACAGGCGCATTGTAAACCATGTGAGTGAATGCGTCATAGACCGTAGCTGTGCTGTTTTGTGCATCAACGTTCAACATGGACTTGCCGGGCACAAACCCGCCATCATTGTTTTCCCTGGCTGAGCTGTGCCCCGCGAAGGAGCACAAGAACTTCTCTGGAGCTGCGGTTGCTGCAACCGGAGCTGCGAGAGTCAAAACGGTAGGGAACAGTCTGAGCATGATGGTCCTCAAAATATGTTGGGCAGTAATTGGATACAAAACACAAACCAGATAAATATCTCCCGGTAGATAGGCTGTAGAAAGTTATTCTTTTGCGTGTGCAATGACATCGGGGCTACGCATTTTTGTAAATGGTAATCGACGGCTATCTGTATAGCCTAAGCGCAGGTTCGGAATGCAGGCGTTTTTGCTGCCTGAACCCGTCTTGTCCGTGCATTGGCTGAGACCTAAAAGAAAACCCGCCGCGAATACGCGGCGAGTTTTCAAGGTTCACGAGGCAGTCAGGCCTCAGTCTTCGTCCGGCAGTGCGCGCACCGCGCCTTTGGCGGCGGAGGTGGCCAGCAGCGCATAGGCTTTCAGCGCCTTGGAGACCTTGCGCTTGCGCGGCTCGGCCGGTTTCCAGCCCTTGGCGTCCTGCTCTTCGCGGCGCGCGGCCAGCTCCTCATCCGCGACTGCCAGATGGATCGAGCGGTTGGGGATGTCGATCTCGATCCTGTCGCCCTGGCGCACCAGGCCGATGGTGCCGCCTTCGGCCGCCTCGGGCGAGACATGGCCGATCGACAGGCCGGAGGTGCCGCCGGAGAAACGGCCGTCGGTCAGCAGGGCGCATTTCTTGCCCAGGCCTTTCGATTTCAGATAGGAGGTCGGGTAGAGCATTTCCTGCATGCCGGGGCCGCCGCGCGGGCCTTCGTAGCGGATCACCACCACATCGCCTTCCTTGACCTTGCCGGTCAGGATGTCGTTCACCGCCGCGTCCTGGCTTTCGCAGACATAGGCGGAGCCGGTGAAGGTCAGGTTGCTGGCATCGACGCCGGCGGTTTTCACGATGCAGCCGTCCAGCGCGATATTGCCGAACAGAACCGCAAGGCCGCCGTCCTGGCTGAAGGCGTGCTCTTTGGAGCGGATCACACCGTTTTCGCGGTCGTTGTCCAGCTCCTTGTAACGGTTGGATTGGGAGAACGCCTGCGTCGTGCGCACGCCGCCGGGGGCTGCCTTGAACAGCTCTTCGGCCTCGGGGTTGTTGGCAACCTTGATGTCCCACTTTGCGATGGCTTCGCCTATGGTCGAAGAATGCACGGTGCTGCAGTGGTTGTGCAGCAGGCCTGCACGGCTGAGCTCGCCCAGGATCGAGAAGATGCCGCCGGCCCGGTGCACGTCTTCCATATGCACGTTGGCGGTGTTCGGCGCGACCTTGCAGAGGCACGGGACCTTGCGGCTGAGCTGGTCCATGTGGGACATGTTGAAGTCGACTTCGCCTTCGTTGGCAATTGCCAAGAGGTGCAACACGGTGTTGGTGGAGCCGCCCATGGCGATGTCCAGGCTCATCGCGTTCTCGAAGGCCTCGAACGAAGCGATTTCGCGCGGCAGCAGGCCTTTTTCTTCACCCACATAGTGACGCTTGGTGATATCGACGATCTTGCGGCCGGCTTCCAGGAACAGGTGCTTGCGGTCGGCATGGGTGGCCAGCGTCGAGCCGTTGCCCGGCAGCGCCAGGCCCAGGGCCTCGGCCAGGCAGTTCATCGAGTTGGCGGTGAACATGCCCGAACAGGAGCCGCAGGTCGGGCAGGCGTTCTCTTCGATGTGCTGGACCTGCTCGTCGGTGAAAGCATCATTCGCCGCCGCGACCATGGCGTCCACCAGGTCGATTTTTTTCATGTCCAGATCGGCGATATCGATCTTGCCCGCTTCCATCGGCCCGCCGGAGACAAAGATCGCCGGGATGTTCAGGCGCATGGCGGCCATCAGCATGCCCGGCGTGATCTTGTCGCAATTGGAGATGCAGACCATGGCGTCGGCGCAATGGGCGTTGACCATGTATTCGACGCTGTCGGCAATCACCTCGCGCGAGGGCAGCGAATAAAGCATGCCGTCATGGCCCATAGCGATGCCGTCATCCACCGCGATGGTGTTGAACTCCTTGGCGACGCCGCCGGCCGCCTCGACCTCGCGGGCGACCATCTGGCCCAGGTCCTTGAGGTGGACGTGGCCGGGCACGAACTGGGTGAAGGAGTTGACGATGGCGATGATCGGCTTGCCGAAGTCATCATCCTTCATACCGGTGGCGCGCCACAATCCGCGTGCGCCCGCCATGTTGCGGCCATGGGTGGAGGTTCTGGATCGGTACTTTGGCATCAGGCTGGTTCCCTTAGTCTTTGCCCTCAGGGACACGATTTGCGCAATAAAGGCAACCGGCCGGGGGGCTGTTCGGTAATATTGGCGCAGATTGCGCCGGATTTCAGTGGCGAAATGTCTCTCCGGGGGGGCTCTCAGGCGCGCACCGGGGCGGGTTCTGGGCTTTTGAGCCAGTGATTCACAGCCAGTCCCAGCACCAAAGCCCAGAACGGCGCGCCGATTCCAAGGAAGCTGATGCCGGAGACCGTGGTCATGAAGGTGATCAGCGCCGCCTCGCGGCCTTGCGGCTCGGCCAGCGCGGCAGACAGGCTGTTGCTGATGGTTGAGAGCAACGCAAGACCTGCAACAGTAGCCACCAGCGCCTTGGGGGCGATCAGGAACAGGCTGATCACGGTGGCGCCGCCCAGCCCCACGAGGATGTAGACGAGGCCGGTCATGACGCCTGCCAGATAGCGGGTGTCCGGGTTCTCATCCGCCTCGGGGCCTGCGCAGATTGCGGCGGTAATGGCGGCGAGGTTGAAGGCAAAGCCGCCGAAGGGGGCCAGGACCAGCGAGGCCAGCCCGGTCACGGTCAGGCTGGCGGAAACCGGCGGCGCGTAGCCGCAGGCTTTCAACGCCACCACCCCGGGCATGTTCTGCGAAGACATCGTGACGATGTAGAGCGGCAGGCCTATGCCGATCAGAACCGGCAGCGAGAAAGCGGGCGTCACGAACTCGGGGCGGGCCAGGGTGAGGTCCAGCGCCTCCAGGCTTCCAAAGGCTCCGGTTGCTGCGCACCAGGCCACACCTGCGGCCAGCACCGCGGGGATCGTGTAGCGGGGGAACAGCTTGCGTCCGGCCAGGAACGTGAGGCCCATCAAGGCAACCAATGCGGTGTCCGTCTGAAGAGAAGTAAAGGCGGAGAGGCCGAATTGGAACAGGATGCCTGCCAGCATCGCGCTGGCCAGGCTGTCCGGGATAAGGCGGGAGAGGGCGGCAAACCAGCCAGTGACGCCGGTGAGGGTCAAGAGCACGGCGCATAACAGGAAAGCGCCGACCGCTTCGGCCAGCGGCACGCCGTTGAGGCTGACCGCCAGCAGCGCCGCGCCAGGGGTGGACCATGCGGTGAGGATCGGCATCCGGTAGATCAGTGACAGGATCAGGCAGGTTACGCCCATGCCCAGCCCCAGCACCAGCATCCAGCTGTTGGCCTGGGACTGGGTGGCGCCCACGGCCTCGATGGCTTGGAAAATGATCGCAACCGAGCCGGTATAGCCGACCAGAACAGCCACCGCGCCGGAGACAAGATGCGAGAGTTTCAGATCCTTGAGCATGCGGCTTTTCCTCGGGCGCCGGATCGGCTAGGGGTGTTGTGCGTTATAGCGCACACTACACGTCGTGCGTTATAGCGCACAAGTGTTTTTTAAGCGGCGGATTTTATGAGCGATGAAACCATCACCCTGAACCTGCGGGAGATCCGCGCGGCGGCAGGGCTTAGCTTGTCCAAAGCGGCGGAGATCACAGGGGTCAGCAAGGCAATGCTGGGGCAGATCGAGCGCGGCGAATCAAGCCCGACGATTGCCACCCTGTGGAAGATCGCTAAAGGGTTTCACCTGCCGCTGACCGCTCTGCTGGGGGAGGCGGCGCGACCGGTGAGCGCGGCCACCGGCGTTTATGAGACCGTGCAGTTTCCGGGCAGCATCGGAGTCAAGATCGTCTTTCCCTTTGACCCGCTGCTGGGAGCGGAGACCTTTCAGGTGACGCTGCAGCCGGGCCAGAGCCACCAGTCGCAGCCGCATGATACTGGTGTGACCGAGGAGGTCTTTGTGCTGCACGGCGCAATGGAAGTGTTGCGGGGCGGCGAATGGGTGGCGCTGGAGGCGGGGCAGGGGCTGCGCTTTGCCGCCGACCAGCCGCATGGCTATCGCAGTGCGGAGACCGGCGTCTCCTTCCTCAACATGCACCACTACCGGCGGGCGGGTCTGACGCAGCGGGACTGAAGCCCTTCACTTGTGCATTGTCTGGCGCGGGCCTACCAATTGCCAAGTCATTGAGTTTTTTGGATTTGAGGAGAACCGGAGTGGACACGCTGCGCGGAAGCCTGTTGATGGTGCTGGCCATGGCCACCTTTGCGCTGGAGGACATGTTCATCAAATCCGCTGCCCGCGACATTCCTGTGGGACAGATTCTGATCCTGTTCGGGTTTGGCGGCATGGTGATCTTTGCTGCGATGGCGCGTGCGCAGGGTCACGCTCCCTGGCACCCGGGTTTTGGCACGCGCCCCATGCTGCTGCGGTCTGTGGCGGAGGTCGTCGGGCGGCTGTGTTTCACCCTGGCGATTGCGCTGACGCCTTTGTCCTCGGCCTCGGCCATACTGCAGGCCACGCCTTTGGTCGTGGCAGCAGGTGCAGTGGTGTTCTTTGGCGAGACCGTCGGCTGGCGGCGCTGGCTGGCGATCGGGCTGGGCTTTGCCGGTGTGCTGCTGATTCTGCGCCCTGGGCTGAGCGGGTTCGAGCCTGCCTCGCTGTTTGCCGTTGCCGGCACCTTGGGGTTTGCGGGCCGCGATCTGGCCACCCGCGCGGCGCCCAAGGACATGAGCAACAACCAACTAGGGTTCCTTGGCTTTGCCATGCTGGTGGTTGCCGGTTCGGTCGCGCTGGGCTGGACCGGCGGGGCGGTTTGGCCTGCCTCGCGCAACTGGCTGGAGATCACGGCAGCGACGGTGATCGGGGTCATTGCCTATAACGCCTTGTCGGGGGCGATGCGGGCGGGGGAAATCTCGGTGGTTGCGCCGTTCCGCTATACCAGGTTGATCTTTGCCATGGTGCTGGGGGTGCTGGTATTTGGCGAGCAGCCCGATGCGCTGACCCTGATCGGCAGCGCAGTGATTGTCGGCAGTGGTGTTTTCACGCTGCTGCGCAGCCGCAAGCCGTGAAGCGCGCCTTGCGCCCGCCGCCGCTCCGCCTTACATCTGCCTCCCATGGCCAAGAAGAAGCAGACATCCGACCCGAATTACAAAGTGATCGCCGAGAGTCGGCGGGCGCGGTTCGATTATGCGATCGAAGATGATATCGAATGCGGCATTATGCTGGAGGGGTCCGAGGTCAAGGCGCTGCGCGGGGGCGGTTCCAACATCGCAGACAGCTATGCTGCGGTGGAGAACGGCGAGCTGTGGCTGGTGAACGCCTATATTCCGCCTTACGAGCAGGCCAAGCTCTTTAAGCATGAAGAGCGCCGCCGCCGCAAGCTGCTGGTATCGCGCAAAGAACTGTCGGATCTGTGGAACGCCACCCAGCGCAAAGGGATGACCCTGGTGCCGCTGGTTTTGTACTTCAACCACAAGGGCCGCGCCAAGATCAAGCTGGGCATCGCCAAGGGTAAGAAGAACCGCGACAAGCGGGCGAGTGAGGCCAAGCGCGACTGGTCCCGCCAGAAGCAGCGGCTGCTAAAGGACGCGCGCTGATCAGGGAGAGGGCGCTGCCCTCTTGGCCTGGCGGCCAAGTCACCCGGGGTATTTCCAATCAGAAAGAAGCAGGGATTGCAGCCCTGCGCGCTGGTATCGATACGTGCCACGGCTTGAGTGTTATTCTGCCTGGCACTCCCTTGCAGGCGGCGGCCGCTGCCGGGGCTGATCCCGGTCTGCAGGAATGCTTGTGGTATCTGACTAATTAAGTCAGAAACGCGTTACCCAGCAGATTCGCTTTTGGATCACGCCCGGACGGAGAGGGCGGCCCGGCTGTTGCCCAGCCTTCAATTGTGGGAAAAGCGCATGAATGTTCCTTTGCCTGAGACCGCGGTCCGGCCCGGTGTGCCGCTGGCGGCGCATGAATTTGATGAGTTTGAGGCCGGGCTGCTGCCGGTGCTGCGGCATTTTATGCTGAGCTACCAAGAGCCGGCGGGGCAGGCCTGGCAGCAGGCCTATATCGTGGCGGCTGAGCGCTGGGGCGAGGCAAGCTGGGGCGAGGCAATCGGCCTGCCGGCGGCGCTGGCGCTGATGAAGGTTGTGCGCGCGGCGCTGAACAGCCGGAGCGGTCAGTTCGGTTTCATTGATCCCTTCGATCTGGACCACCGCGGCAAGGTGACACCGGACGAAGCCGCGCTTTTGCGGATGCTGCACCACATGCGCCGGGATCAAACGGGCCAAGCGCGCGCGGCAGTGGCGGAGGTTGCCGGCGGAAAGATGGAACCGCAAGTGATCCAGGCGGGCCTGGCCTTTGCCCACCGGTTTTCTGCCGGTCCGGCAGCGGACTGCGCCCAATCACCCCGGTTGCGGGTAGTGGCATAGGGTACCGCTGTCTGACTGTCGCGACCGGTGCGCGCTGCCCCTTGCCGCGGGGATTGCGCGGGGATTGAAGGTCTGCCGCCGTTCCCGCGCATGATCTTACCGGACGTTGCACTGGCGGAGCCGGAGATCAGCGTCAGCGCAGACAGCGCCGAAATGTCCCTGCTAGGGGGTGGCTGCGATGTACTGGGCTATTTTCTCTTTCCCAAGCAGGCGCCTGTGCGTCTCGAAGTCTGGGCCGGCAAAGACGATCCGCAGGTTTTCAACCTCCAGCAGCGGCTGCAGCGCCTCGGCGGGCAAGCCGATCGCCCGGAGAATCGAGAGCTTTTTAAGGTTCTTAAGCGGGGTGAGATCGGTGACGGCTGTTCCGGAAATGCTGAAGTCCCAAAGGGTCTCCATGTTCGCCACCGCTGCAAGGCTGGACACGGCAGTATTGGTGAGCGATAGCACACGCAGGTTTTTGCCCGCCAGCGGGGCAAGACTGGAGACGGCCGTGTCTGTCAGGTTCAGCTTGTGCAGCGCGTCCAGCCCGCTCAGCGGTGTGATGTCGCTGATCCGGGTTCCGTCCAAGGCCAGCTCCTTCAGACCGGATGCCCCCGTAATCGGGGTCAGGTCCGCCACCTGCGTGTCTGACAGGATCAGGGTGTGCAGTGCAGGTTTCCCCTGCAGTCCGTCCAGGGTTTTCAGCTGGGTTCCATCGGCGCGCAGCATCTCCAGCCGGTCGGAGGCGGCCAGCGCGGCCACGCTTTGGACCGGGCAATTGGAGATCCAGGCCACCTGCAGGTTGGCACCCGCCAGCGGGCCAAGATCAGAGATCTGGGTGTTGAAGGCAAGAAAGACTTCCAGCCCGGTGAGGCCTGACAGCGGGCTTAGGTCGGACACACCGGAATCCGCGATGTTCAGGCTCTGCAGCCGGGTCAGGCTGCTGGCAAAGGACAGGTCGGTGACGTCCCCGGCGCCCCAGACCGAGAGATGCTCAAGCTGTGTCATCCGGGCCAGGCGGGTAAAGTCGGGCGCGCGGACAGAATCAAGGCTGAGCCGCTTAAGCCTCGGCAGCCGGGTCAGCGGTGCAAGGTCCGGTGCCGTGATGTTGACCAAGGCCAGTCTTTCCAGCTTTGGCATCGCGGCGAGGGGGGACAGATCGACAGGATCCTTGAACCGCAGGTCGGCCATCAGTGTAAGATCGGTCAGCTCCGTGAACTGGATCAGCCCCTGTAAGTCCGGTGTGTGGTTTCCAATCCGGACTTTTGCCTTCAAGTCGTTGCCGCCAATGCATGTTTTACCGATTTCCACACATTCTGCGCGCAAGGAGCCGGGGCTGAACATGCCCGCCGCAATCAGAAATGCTGCAAGGAAACTGCGGAAACCGGACATTCAAAGGGCCTTTGCAAGGAAATGCTGAAACTGGGGTCCATGTTATTACCGCTCCGTTAAAGGCCCGCAAGATTTTTGTAACCGCAGGTAGAGGGCGGCGCGGCCTTGCACCGCTGTGCCGCCGGATGTACCCATGGCGCATGCGCAGAAAGGGAGACGCTTTGATGCAGGATGATCCGAAGACGCTGGTTTCCACCGACTGGCTGGCCGCCCATCTGAAGGATCCGGATCTGCGGGTGCTGGACGCCTCGTGGTATTTGCCGCAGGAAAACCGCGACCCCAAGGCGGAATACGGCGCAGCCCATATTCCTGGCGCGCGCTTTTTTGATATCGACGATATCTCGGACCACCGCTCCGACTTGCCGCATATGGTGCCGCCGGTTGAGAAATTCATGTCCCGCCTGCGGGTGATGGGTGTAGGCGACGGCCACCAGGTGGTGGTCTATGACACTGCCGGGTTGAAATCCGCAGCCCGGGTCTGGTGGCTGTTCCGGCTGATGGGGCAGCATAACATTGCCGTGCTGGACGGCGGTTTCCCGAAATGGCAGGCCGAGGGACGCCCGGTTGAGGATTTGCCGCCGGTGATCCGCGACCGCCACATGACCGTGCGGGTGCAAAACCACATGGTCCGTGATGTGACGCAGGTCTCTTCCGCGGCCAAACTGGGCGATCATGAAATCATCGATGCCCGCGCCGCCGAGCGGTTCCGCGGCGATGTGCCGGAACCCCGTGAAGGCCTGCGTGCCGGTCACATCCCCGGGTCGAAAAACGTTCCCTTTGGCCGCCTGCTGAATGCGGATGGCACCATGAAGGATGCAGAGGGACTGCGCGCCGAATTTGCCGCTGCCGGTGCCGATCTGAACAAACCCGTGATTACCACCTGCGGGTCGGGCGTCACCGCCGCCGTCCTCAGCCTTGCATTGGAGCGCATCGGCAAAACCGATCATGCGGTCTATGACGGCTCGTGGTCGGAATGGGGTGCCTTCCCGACCCTTCCCGTTGCTACCGGAGAGAACTGATGTTCGAGACCCTGAAACCCCAGCCCGCTGACAAGATTCTGGCGCTGATGCAGATGTACCGCGACGACCCGCGCGCGGACAAGATCGACCTTGGCGTCGGTGTCTACAAGAACGCCGAAGGCGTCACCCCGGTGATGCGCGCAATCAAGGCCGCTGAGCATAAGTTGTGGGAAGAGCAGACCAGCAAGGCCTATGTCGGCCTGGCCGGCGATCCGGCCTATGGCGACGCGATGATCAAGCTGATCCTGGGTGATGCCGTCGCGCGCGAGAACATTGCAGCGGCGGCCACACCCGGTGGCACCGGCGCGGTGCGCCAGGCGTTTGAGCTGATCAGGATGGCCAACCCCAAGGCCCGTGTTTTTGTGTCGGATCCGACCTGGCCGAACCATGTGTCGATCCTGAACTACGTTGGCATCGAAACCGTGGTTTACCGGTATTTCGACCGTGACACCCGGGGCGTGAACTTCGACGGCATGATGGAAGACCTGAAGGGCGCTGAGAAGGGCGACGTTGTTCTGCTGCACGGCTGCTGCCACAACCCGACCGGCGCCAACCTCAATGAGGTGCAGTGGAAGGAGATCATTACGCTGTTGAACGAGCGCGGCCTGATCCCGATGATCGACATCGCCTATCAGGGCTTTGGCGACGGTCTGGAAGAAGACGCGCTGGGTGTGCGCCTGGTCGCCTCCAGCTGCCCCGAAGTGCTGATTGCCGCGAGCTGTTCCAAGAACTTCGGCATCTACCGCGAGCGGACCGGCCTGTTGATGGCCGTGTCCAATGACGCGGGCGCTCAGGCGCTCAACCAGGGCACGCTGGCGTTTCTGAACCGGCAAAACTACTCCTTCCCGCCGGACCATGGTGCGCGTCTGGTCACCATGATCCTGAACGACGAGACCCTGCGCGCTGACTGGGCGGCAGAGCTGGAAGAGGTGCGCCTCGGCATGCTGGACCTGCGCCAGAGCCTTGCGGATGAACTGCAGCGTCTGACCGGCTCTGACCGTTTCAGCTTCATCGCCCAGCACCGCGGCATGTTCTCGCTGCTTGGTACCACGCCGGAACTGGTCGAGAAAATGCGGGTGGACAATGGCATCTACATGGTTGGCGATAGCCGCCTGAACATTGCCGGCTTGAATGCTCAAACCGTGCCGGTTCTGGCCAAGGCGATTGTCGGCGCTGGCGTCTGAGCCCTAGGCCTTTTGAGTTTTAGGAACGCGCTCCGTTGCGGGCGCGTTTTCTCTTGGCGTGACGCCTAAGACGTTATTGAAGAGTCTTAGGCAAAAATCTTCGTAAAACTTTTGCAGGCACCAGCGGTGGTTTCTGTTCAGCGAGGGCTGGGCTCCCGCGCCTGGCTGTGTGCCTTGGCTGCGCCAAAACCCTTGCAGGCTTGGGCGTGGCACCGCTGGCGCGGTGCGGGGGCTACTTGACGCCAGGTCATCGGAAAACAGGCGGCGGAAGCACCGGTGGCCCGCGTTTGTGCTTGCGGAAGTCACGAGTAACACAGCCAAGGAGACCGAAATGACCCTCGCAAAATCTGCACTTGCCCTGATCCTGTCCGCCGCCGTTGCCTTGCCCCTGGCCACCCCGGCCTTTGCCGCCAATGGCGAGGTCATCGACCGGGTGGAAAACCGCGCCGACCGCCGCGAAAACCGTCGCGATGAAGCCGTGGACACTGGCGTTTGGGATGTGGTGGAGGACCATCTGGACCGGGCCGAGGACCGCCGCGACTATCGCGATCAGAAAGCGCCTAAGGTGATTGTTGTCCCTCAGGGTTGAGGCCGCAGCCCCGCGCCGCGGCAGCGGCGCCCGGCCCAACAGGGAGGGATCATCTGAGATGATCCTGCAGCTGGCGGGAGCCCCGCCGAAACGGAAACGCGGCGCCTGAAACAGGCGCCGCGCATTTATTGTCAGGGCCAGGATCAGCTTGGCGAGAATTCCGGGTAGGCCTCCATGCCTAGCTCCGCCATGTCGAGGCCGTTGACCTCATCCTCTTCCTCAACCCGGATGCCGGTGGTGGCGCGCAGGATGATCCAGACCACGGCAGAGGCAGCGACGGTGAAGACACCCACCGCAGCGATGCCGGTCAGCTGGGTCAGCAGGCTGGCTTCGGGGTTCGACAGCACCACCGCAACAGTGCCCCAAATGCCGCAGAGAAGATGCACCGGGATGGCGCCGACCACGTCGTCGATTTGCAGCTTGTCCAGGAACGGCACCGCAAAGACCACGATCACGCCGCCGATAGCACCGATCAGGGTGGCCAGCCCCAGGCCCGGGGTCAGCGGTTCGGCGGTGATCGCCACCAGACCTGCCAGCGCGCCGTTCAGGATCATGGTCAGGTCAGGCTTGCGGAACAGCAACTGGGTCAGCACCAGCGCTGCCACCGCGCCGCCGGCTGCGGCTGCATTGGTGTTGGCAAAGATGCGGGAGATATCCGCAACATCACCAATCGAACCCATCGCCAGCTGCGAGCCGCCGTTGAAGCCGAACCAGCCCATCCACAGGATGAAAGTGCCAAGCGTCGCCAGCGCCAGGTTGGAGCCCGGCATCGGGATGGTCTTGCCGTCCTTGTACTTGCCGATGCGGGGCCCAAGGATCAGCGCCCCGGTCAGCGCCGCCCAGCCGCCCACGGAATGCACCACGGTGGAGCCTGCGAAATCCAGGAAGCCCATCTCCTCCAGGAAGCCGCCGCCCCATTTCCAGCTGGCCTGGAACGGGTAGATCACCGAGGTCAGCACGATGGTGAAAATCAGGAAGGGCCACAGTTTGATACGCTCGGCCAGAGTGCCCGACACGATCGAGGCGGTGGCGGCGCAGAACATCAGCTGAAAGAAGAAATCCGACCCGGTGGTCGCATAGGAGTAATCATCCGCACCCTCTGCGGTGATCCCCACCGCCTCCAGCACACCGGGGCCAAAGACGCCGGACAAAACGCCATCCACCGCCCAATTGCCCAGCGGATACATCAGGTTATAGCCGATAAGCCAGTAAAACACGGCGGCTAGAGAGAACAGCGCCATGTTCTTGGTCAGCTGCATGGTCACGTTCTTGGAGCGCACAAGACCGGCCTCCAGCATGGCGAAACCCGCCGCCATCCAGAACACCAGGCAGCCACCGATCAGAAACAGCAGCGAGTTCAGGATGAACACAGTGTCGGTCGCAGGGTTTACGCCCGGTGCGGGGCCGTCCTGGGCCAGCGCCAGGCCCGGCAGCGCGCTTAGCGCCAAGGCCGCAAGGGGGAGTTTCAAGGTCTTCATAGGTCTTTCCTCCATGCCGGGCGCCTTACAGCGCCTCGAGATTGGTTTCGCCGGTGCGCACCCGCAGGGCCTGTTCCACATCCAGAACAAAAATCTTGCCGTCGCCGATTTTGCCGGTGCGGGCGGTCTCAGAGATTGCACTGACGGCCTGTTCGGCCTGATCTGCGGGCACCACCAGTTCCAGCTTCAGCTTCGGGACAAAATTCACCTCGTATTCGGCGCCGCGGTAGATTTCGGTGTGGCCCGCCTGGGCTCCGAAACCCTTGATTTCGGTGACCATCAGCCCGCTCACGCCAAGACCGGTCAGCGCCTCGCGAACCTCGTCCAGCTTGAAGGGCTTGATGGCGGCTATGATCATTTTCATCTCTGCATCCCTTGGTTTCCGCGCTGCTCCGGCCCCGTGCCGACGCATTGTGCACTTGCAGCAAAACCGGGCGCCCGAGTCGTGCAAAGCCAAGGCCAGCAAGTTTCCGCGCGTCTTTCTGCGCGCGCACAATAATTTTGCGCCTTTGGCCTGCTTCGCTTAAAAACCGGCCATCTGGCAAAGGGGGAAAGCTCCGGATTCTGCCCCCTCTACATTCCGGGGCGGGCAGGGTATTGTCCCCGGACAACGGGCAAACCGGGCAGGACATGACGATGGCACAAGGATCCGGGCGCAAGCCTTTGGTGGCAGAAAAACGCTATTCCGCAGGCGGCAAGGGCAAGCCTTCCGCCGCGAAGAATCCTGCGCGCAAGAAACCTGCACGCAAGGCCAAACCCAAGAAAACCGGTTTGTTCGGCCTGTTTTCCCGCAAGAAGACACGGGCGAAACCGGCCCCGAAGAAGCGCGGCTTCATCGGTCTTTTGCTGGCGCCTTTTGTCTGGGCGTTCCGGCTGCTTTGGGGTTTCAGCTGGCGGGTCGGCATGGTGGTCTGCCTGCTGGTCGGTCTGGCGGTGGCGTTGCAGTATGCCAAGCTGCCCGAGGTCTCGGCCTATCTGGACGGGCGCGCGCGCGGGTCGGTCACCCTGCTGGACCGCAAGGGAGACGTCTTTGCTTGGCGCGGCGATCAGTTTGGCGGGGTCATCCGGGCCGATACAGTTTCGCGGCATCTGAAGAACGCGGTTGTCGCGACTGAGGATAGGCGGTTCTACCGGCATTTCGGCATCTCCCCTCGCGGCGTTGCCAGCGCCATTCGCATCAACCTGCGTGAAGGCCGCGGGCCGCTGTCAGGCCATGGCGGCTCCACCATCACCCAGCAAGCCGCCAAATTGCTGTGCCTGGGCCGGGTCTATGATCCGGACGACTGGAAAAGCGAAAGCGCTTATGAAGCCGACTGCCGCAAAGGGTCGCTGTGGCGCAAGGGGACGGAGGCGATCTTTGCCCTGGCGATGGAGGCCAAGTACACCAAGGATGAGATCCTCTCTATCTATATGAACCGCGCCTATATGGGCGGCGGTGCATACGGTGCCGAGGCCGCGGCGCAACGCTATTTCGGCAAATCCGCCAATCAGCTGAACCCGGCTGAAGGCGCGATGCTGGCGGGGTTGCTGACTGCGCCCTCGACACTGGCGCCTACCAACAACCTGCAACGTTCACAGGACCGGGCGGCCACCGTGCTCCGGCTGATGCAGGAGCAGGGCTATCTGACCACCGCCGAGATGCAGCAGAACCGAAATGCCCCGGCAGTGCTGAGCGAAGCCGCGGCGGCACGGGCAGGGGGGTACTTTGCCGATTGGGTGATGGATTCCATCCCGGACTTCCTGGGCGATCAGACTACCGAGGATGTGGTGATCCGTTCGACCCTGGACCAGCGTTTGCAGGGCGCGGCGGAAGAGGCGCTGAAATATATCTTTGAGAACAAGGTCCGCCCAGGCTCCAAGGCGCAGGCGGCCATTGTGGTGATGAGCGCCGATGGCGCGGTGCGCGCGATGGTGGGCGGTCGCAAGACGCGGGTCTCCGGCGTGTTCAACCGCGCGACCCAGGCCAAACGGCAGACCGGATCGGCCTTTAAACCCTTTGTCTATGCCACCGCACTTGAATTGGGCTACTCGCCATACGACCGGGTGCTGGACGCAAAATACTGCATGAACATTCCCGGCTCCGGCCAGTGGTGCCCCGAGAATTACACCCGGAAGTACTATGGCGAAGTCACCTTGGCGCGCGCGTTGCGGGATTCCCTGAATGTGCCAGCGGTGAAAGTCTCCGAAGCGGTGGGCCGCGACAAGGTCAGCATCGTTGCCAAGGATTTTGGCATCGACAGCGATCTGGCCGCTGGGCCGGCACTGGCGCTGGGTGCATCGGAAAGCACCCTGCTTGAGATGACGGGGGCTTATGCCGGCATCCTCAATGGGGGCTCCTCCGTGACGCCTTATGGGGTGATCGAGCTGAAACTGGTGGACGACAGCGACGCGCTGATGGGTGCCAGCGGCGGCATCGGTGAGCGGGTGATCCGCCCCGAGGCGGCGCAGCAGCTGGTCTGGATGATGGAAAAGGTGATTGCCGGCGGCACCGGCAAGCGGGCGCAGATCCCGGGCTGGCAGGCGGCAGGCAAGTCGGGGACGACGTCTGCGGCCAAGGATGCCTGGTTCATCGGGTTTACCGCGGATTACGTGGCGGGGGTCTGGATGGGCTATGACGACAACACGCCGCTGTCTGGTGTGACCGGCGGCGGCCTGCCGGCCGAGATCTGGCGTGAGACGATGGTGCGGGTGCATGACGGTCTCACCCCCAAACCGCTGCCGATGCTGGAACCCGCGCCGATTGCCCCGCCGCCGCAGCGAACCCGCCGCGAGCGCCGCCGCCAGGGACCGCAACTGGGCAAGGAACTGGGCCGCGCGGTGGACAATATCCTGCGCGACATCCTCGGCAACTGACCGTTTGCGGCAAACGGGGTGCTCCCGCCCGGCGAAGGTCCCCTGACGGGCGGCGTCGCTTGCCGGGTCCGGCGCCGCACCTGGCGGTGCGGCGCACGCCCTGCCCGCCGGGCAGGGTGCCAAGCCCAACAGGAACGCAGCATTCAGAACGCTGCAGTGACGGGCGGGAGCCTCTATGGTTCAATGCAGACGCTGCAACTTCAGCCGCAAAAAAGGCCCCCCGCAGGGAGCCTGTTCTGAAATTCACCCGGGTGTAAGCTCAGATCAGCTCAACCGCTTCAGCTCGGTGATCAGTGCGTCAATGTCGCCTTTGTTGCTGTCCAGGATGGCGCCGATCTCGGTGCGCTCAGTCAGCAGCAGGTTCACACCTTCGATGAACATGTTGAAGAACAGATCCCGGCCCGACCGGTCCGACACCAGAAAGGTTACTTCGAACGGGGACTGGCCTTTGAGGTAGGCTATGGTGCTCACCTCATACCATTTCTTCACCTTCTTGACGCCTTTGACTTCCAGCTTGCCGCCGATGAATTCACGGAAACGTTTGCCGTATTTGCGCGAGATGTAGCCCTGGAACGCCTTGGAAAAGGCCTTCTTCTGGGAGGAAGACGCCCGGCGCCCGTCGACACCCAGCGCATAGGCCGCGATATAGGAAGTGTCGCTGTAGCGCTGGAAGATCCGCTCGAACTCGCGGAACATGGCGTTCTCGCCCTTGCCGGAATCGATCACCCGGTTGATGTCGCCGACCAGGCTGTTGATCAGCGCGCTGGCGCTGTTCTCGGTCAGCGCCCACAGGGCCTGCGGTGCGGCAGTCAGCGCGGCGGCTCCGGCTCCCAGGCCGGTCAGGAATTTGCGGCGGTCCATTATCAGAATCCCTCAGTGTTCAGTTCGAACGGATCAATCTCCTGGATCTCCTCTCCATCGCCCAGCTGGAACCTGCGGTTCTGCAGATAGATCAGGCGCGACTGCGCATAGCTGTCGGCGCTCTCGTAGAGAATCGAGTCGATTGTGTCGGAATAGTTGCCACGATCGCCCATGCGGCGCACGATCTCAGCGTAAATTGTGATATTGTCGGCAGTATTCTGCTCGGCGTAACCCAGCGGGTTGGTGAAGAAATCGACGGCAACCCCGACCGCGTCGCGGCTGGTGGAGGGACCCAGCAAGGGCAGTTCCACATAGGCGCCTTCGCCAACGCCCCAGGTGTGCAGCGTCTCGCCAAAGTCGGTATCGACTGCGGGCACGTTGAATTCGCTGGCCGGATCGGCAAGCCCGGCAAAACCGACGGTGGAGTTGATCACAAACCGCGAAAATGCATTGCCGGCCAGTTTCAGATCGCCCTGCAGCAGCGCATTGACCATCTGGCCGGGCATCGACAGGTTCTCGGCAAAATGCGAGAAACTGGTCACCATCGGCGCCGGCACGATTGCCACATACCCTTTGGAGGCAGGGCGGAAGGCCAGCCGGTCAACGCCGCGGTTGAAGCTGTGAATGGTGCGGTTGGTGCGCTCATAAGGATCAAAGACCTCACCCGAGGCCCGTGCAACCGGATCCTGCGTAGCGCAGCCGGCCGCAAAACCGGCCAAAATCAGCGCAGATACAAATTTCAGCGGTCGCAAATGAAAAGGCATTCGGGTAAGTGTCCACTTAATGCTGGAACAGACGGGTCGGAGGGCAAATAAGGGTTCCTCAGCCTATTTCCAGAGCGATTACATTTATTCACCAGCTTGTGTCTGTTCTGATACAATTTCAGGCACTACCAATGGCCCGGGAACTTCTATTGCAGACTGACCATGAATAAAAGCATTTATAAGAGCGGTTATGACGAGCTCCGGGCGGTGCGGCGGCAGAGCCGGGGGCTGTACTGGTTCACCGGCATCTTCAGCTTTTTTGTGAACCTGCTGATGCTGACCGGGCCTCTGTATATGATGCAGGTCTATGACCGGGTGCTGGGCAGCCGGTCGGAGGCGACGCTGCTGGCGCTGTCGCTGCTGGTGGTGTTCCTCTACGGCATGATGGGGTTTCTGGATTACGCCCGCGGCCGGATCATGGCGCGGGTCGGGGCGCGGCTGCAGGCGGCGCTGGACCACCGGGTGTTCGATGCGATGATCCGGCGCTCGGCGGTGGCGCAGGATCCGGCGGCGCAGACCGGGCTGCAGGATCTGGAATCGGTGCAGCGGCTGATCTCCTCGCCGGTGCTGACCGCCGCCTTCGACTTGCCCTGGACGCCAATCTTTCTGGCCGGCATTGCCCTGTTCCACCCCTGGCTGGGCCTGCTGGCGCTGGCGGGCGGCGCGGTGCTGGTGATGATTGCCGTGCTCAACCAGCTGTTCACCAGGCTGCCGGTGCAAAAGGCCAATATGACCGGCCACAAGGCCAATCTGATGTCCGAGGAGATCCGCAACGAGGCCGAGATGATCCAGTCGATGGGCATGCGCGGCGCTGCTTTCGGGCGCTGGAAGCAAGGCCGCGATGCGGCGCTCACCGACAGTGTGACGGCCAATGACACCGGCGGCGGCTTCACCACGCTGACCAAGACGCTGCGGCTGTTCCTGCAGTCGGCGATGCTGGGCCTGGGCGCCTATCTGGTGCTGCAGGGCGAGGTGACGCCGGGGGCGATGATTGCGGGCTCCATCCTGATGGGCCGCGCCCTGGCGCCGATCGAGCTGGGCCTGGGCCAATGGGCGATGGTGCAGCGGGCGCTGAAGGGCTGGCACAGCCTGGCCGAGCTGCTGGCCAAAGTGCCGGAGGAGGCCGAGCGCACGGCGCTGCCGAAGCCCAAGGCGCTCTTGGATGTGCAGGGCATGGCGGTGGTGCCGCCGGGCAGCAAGACGCCGCTGTTGCGCAACGTGAATTTCCGGGTGCAGCCGGGCCAGGCGATCGGGGTGATCGGGCCGTCCGGTTCCGGCAAATCGACCCTGGCGCGGGCGCTGACCGGGGTCTGGGCGCCGGCCGCGGGCTCGGTGCGGCTGGACGGGGCGGCGCTGGATCAATACGCGCCGGATGTGCTGGGCGGCCATATCGGCTATCTGCCGCAGCGGGTGCAGGTGTTTGACGGCACCATTGCCCAGAACATCGCCCGGCTGCAGCAGCAGCCCGATGCCGAAAAGGTGGTGGATGCCGCCAAAAAGGCCGCCGCCCATGAGATGATCCTGAAACTGCCCGAAGGCTATGACACCAAGGTCACCGCCACCGGCGGGCGGCTGTCGGGCGGCCAGATGCAGCGGGTCGGCCTGGCCCGGGCGCTTTATGCCGATCCGGTGATCGTGATCCTGGACGAGCCGAACTCCAACCTCGACAACGAAGGCTCGGTCGCGCTCAATCAGGCGATCAAGCAGATCAAGGCCGAAGGGCGCTCGGTGCTGATCATGGCGCACAGGCCCGCGGCGATCCAGGAATGCGACATGCTTCTGGTGATCGACAAGGGCACCCAGACCGCCTTTGGCCCCAAGGACAAGGTGCTGCAGGAAATGGTCGCCAACCACCAGAACATCCGCCAGGCCACTGGCACAGGAGGCGTGCGATGAGCGGGCAAAGCAACTGGCCCGCACGGCGGCCGCTGATCATCGGCCTCCTGGCGCTGCTGGTGCTGGTGGGCGGCTTCGGCTCCTGGTCGGTGCTGTCGTCGATTTCCGGCGCGGTGGTGGCGACGGGGCGCATCGAGGTCGACCGCAACCGCCAGATCGTGCAGCATCTGGACGGCGGCATCGTTGCCGAGATCCTGGTTGACGAGGGCGACACGGTGGCCGAAGGCGCCACGCTGATCCGGCTGGATGCCAATGAGCTGACCTCGCAGCTGGTGATCACCGAGGGCCAGCTGTTCGAGCTGATGGCGCGCCGCGGCCGGCTGGAAGCCGAGCGCGACACCGCCGCCGCGATCACCTTTGAGCCGGAGCTGCTGCAGGCGGCTGAAGTGCAGCCGGATGTCAGCGATCTGGTGCAGGGTCAGCGCCGCCTGTTCCAGGCCCGCAAGGACACCACCGCCCGCGAGATCGAGCAGCTGGAGAAGCGCCGCACCCAGATCCAGGAGCAGATCCGCGGCGTCGAGGCGCAGCAGACCTCGATGAATGTGCAGCTTGAGCTGATCGGCGAGGAGCTGGAGAGCCAGCAATCGCTCCTGGACCGCGGGCTGGCGCAGGCGGCGACGGTGCTGAACCTGCGCCGCACCCAGGCCGACCTGCAGGGCCGGCTGGGTGAGCTGGTGGCCTCGGAAGCGCAGTCCGAGGGCCGCATCACCGAGATCGACATCGAGATCCTGAAGCTGGCCACCAGCCAGCGCGAGGAGGCGATCAGCCGGTTGCGCGACCTGCGCTACCAGGAGCTGGAGCTGGCCGAAAACCGCCGCTCGCTGCAGGGCCGCCTGGCGCGGCTGGACATCACCGCGCCGGTTTCCGGCATTGTCTACGGGCTGCAGGTGCAGACGCCGCGCTCGGTGATCCGCCCCGCGGATCCGGTTTTGTACCTGGTGCCGCAGGACCGGCCCCTGGTGATTGCGGCGCAGGTGGCGCCGACCGATATCGACCAGCTGTACACCGGCCAGGAGGTCACTTTGCGGTTCTCGGCGCTGGATCAGCGCTCGACGCCCGAACTCTTTGGCCATGTCACCCAGGTCTCGGCGGATTCCTTTGAGGATCAGGGCAGCGGCATCTCTTATTACCGCGCCGAGATCGAGCTCAACCCCGGCGAGCGCGGCCGCCTGCCTGCGGGCACCGTGCTGATTCCGGGGATGCCGGTGGAAAGCTACATCCGCACCGCCGACCGCTCGCCGCTGGCCTATCTGGTCAAACCGCTCGCGGATTATTTCAACAAGGCCTTCCGCGAAAGCTGACGGCGCTCTGAAACCGGCGCGGTTTCAGACCATGAAAAATCGATTTTTCATGGCCGTTTCCCTGGCCGGGAAACGGCGCCCGGCTCTCAGCAAAACCAAGAGTGCGCAAAGCCGCGCAGGCGCTTGCATTTGCTCTTTCCGAATTCCGCCTGTCCGGGTAGCGTCCCGGCCAGCAAAGACTCGGAAGGAAATCGGCCATGAGCATTGAAGCAAAACTGAAAGAGTTGGGTGTGACCTTGCCCGACGCACCGGCACCGGCGGCAAATTATGTGCCTTATGTCGTTGCAGGCGACATGGTCTATATCTCCGGCCAGATTTCAGCCGATGACAACGGGCTGATCACCGGTAAGCTGGGCGCTGATCTGGACGTCGAGGCCGGCCAGGCCGCAGCCAAGCGCTGTGCAATCGCGCTTCTGGCCCAGCTCAAGGCAGCTTGCGGCGGTGATCTGGACCGGCTGGTGCGCGTCGTCAAGCTGGGCGCATTTGTAAATTCGGCCCCTGATTTCACCGGCCAGCCGATGGTGGTGAATGGCGCCTCCGACTTCCTGGTCGAAGCCCTTGGCGATATCGGCCGCCATGCCCGTTCGGCGGTCGGCTCGGTGTCGCTGCCGCTGGGTGTTTCGGTGGAAATCGATGGCGTTTTCCAGATCAAATGAATCCTGTTCTGCCTGCCGCTATCCTGACTGTCCCGCTGGCCCATCGTGCGCTGCATGATGCCGCGGACGGGCGCCCGGAGAACAGCCGCGCTGCCATCCGGGCAGCGATTGCGGCGGGCTATGGGGTTGAGATCGATTTGCAGCTGTCCAGCGACGGCTGCGCCATGGTCTTTCATGACAATGATCTGGACCGGCTGGCGGAAGCCTCTGGTCCGATCCGCGCCAAGACCTGCAGTGAGTTGCAGGCAATTCCGCTGAAAGGCGGCGACGGGGAAGGCATTCCGGAGCTGTCTGAAGTGCTGGAGGCGGTGGCAGGCCAGGTGCCGCTGCTGATAGAGCTGAAGGATCAAGACGGGGAAATGGGCCTCACCGATGGCGCGCTGGAGCGGGCCACGGCTGAGGCGCTGAAGGGCTACGCCGGCCCTGTGGCTGTGATGTCCTTCAATCCCAATTCGGTTGCTGAGCTGGCACAGCTGGCGCCGGAAATTGCCCGCGGCATCACCACCAGCGCCTATGATCCCGCGGAATGGCCGGAGCTGCCCAAGGCGGTCTGCGACGGCCTGCGCGGCATCCCGGATTTCGCACGCACGGGGGCGAGCTTTATCAGCCACGAGGCCGGCGATCTGCCCCGTCCGCGGGTGCAGGCGCTGCGCAACGACGGGGTGCCGGTGCTGTGCTGGACCGTGACCTCAGCGGTGGAAGAAAGCGCGGCGCGCGTCTTTGCCGATAATGTGACGTTTGAACAGTACCTCTCGCCGCTAACACCTTGATCCCGCAGGCGCAGACCCCACATCTTTGAAGCGGTGCGGAGGAGTTGCATGACCCAGGCGCAAATCGAAATCCGGGTGCTGGCTTCACTGTCGCAGATCGCGGCAGAGGACTGGGATGCCTGCGCCTGCCCGGAAGGGGCGGACGGCAGCCGCCCGCTGGATCCGTTCACCACCCATCGGTTTCTAAGCGCGCTGGAGGACAGCGGCTCGGTCGGGCCGGGCACCGGGTGGCAGCCCCAGTATCTGACCGCCTATCAGGGAGGGCTGCTGATCGCCTGCGCGCCGCTTTATGCCAAGGGACATAGCCAGGGCGAATACATCTTCGATCATAATTGGGCGCATGCTTATGAGCAGGCAGGCGGGCATTATTACCCCAAGCTGCAGGTCGCGGTGCCCTTTACCCCGGCCACGGGGCGGCGGTTCCTGGTGCGTCCTGGCTTCGACGGCATCGGTCATTCGGCGCTGCTGCAGGGGGCGGTCCAACTGGCAGCCGACAACCGCCTGTCCTCGCTGCATGTGACTTTTTGCACCGCTGACGAGGCGCGGATGGGGGCAGAGATGGGGCTGATGCGCCGTTCTACCCAGCAGTTTCACTGGCAAAACGACGGCTATGCTGATTTCGAAGCCTTCATGCGGGCGCTGTCCTCGCGTAAGCGCAAAAACATCCGTAAGGAGCGGATGCAGGCACAGTGCTTTGGCGGCGAGATCCGGGTCTTTCAGGGGGACAGCCTGCAGCCCGAGCATTGGGACGCCTTCTGGGAATTCTATCAGGACACCGGCGCGCGCAAATGGGGCGCGCCTTACCTGACCCGGCAATTCTTCGATACCGTGCATGAAACGATGGCGCAGGACATGGCGCTGATTCTGGCGGAGCGCAACGGGCGCTATGTAGCGGGCGCCTTGAATTTCATAGGCCGCGAAACGCTTTACGGGCGTTATTGGGGCTGTGCCGAGCACCATCCCTGCTTGCATTTCGAACTGTGCTACTATCAGGCGATTGAGCTGGCGATTGCCCTGGGGCTTGACCGGGCTGAGGCCGGCGCGCAGGGTGAACATAAGCTGGCACGCGGCTATCTGCCGTGCGAGACCCACAGCTTGCACTGGATCGGCGATCCCGGCTTTGCCGGGGCCGTCGAACGCTACCTCGAGGCTGAACGGGCCGCCACCGAGGAGGAGATTGAAATCCTGACCGATTACGGCCCGTTCCGCAAAACACATGTGGAGGAGCAAGAATGACGGAAAAACTGTCCGATGCCACCCGCGGCCCGCTGCTGGAGCCGCTGTTTGCCACCGGCTGGGAAATGGTGGAAGGCCGGGATGCCATCACCAAGACCTTCAAGTTCGGCAATTTCGCCGATGCCTTCGGCTGGATGACCCGCGCCGCGATCTGGGCCGAAAAATGGAACCACCACCCCGAGTGGAGCAATGTCTATAACCGGGTGA
The DNA here is from genome assembly GCF_000473165.1 of Leisingera aquimarina DSM 24565. GTDB lineage: Bacteria > Pseudomonadota > Alphaproteobacteria > Rhodobacterales > Rhodobacteraceae > Leisingera > Leisingera aquimarina. The sequence goes on from NZ_KI421504.1 coordinate 1,276,889, forward strand.
CAGTGGTTCTCTCCACCCATGACGTGGACGGTGTCAGCGCTTTGGACGCAAAGCTGGCGCGCAAGATGGACGGGCTGTTCGGCGAACCGCAGACCTGAACTGACGCTCTGACAGCATGGCTGACCTAATTTTTTACCATTTATTAGGGGTTGGACGGCGGCTGCCTGTGCAGACAGCCGCCGCCAAGGCTGGTTTCAGCCCATAGACTCCAGCAAGCCTTCGCCGGCGGAAAGTTCGCACTGGCCGGGGTTTTCTTCCTTGTTGAGAACTTTCACTTCACCGTCCTCCACCAGCATCGCATAGCGCAGCGAGCGGCCGATCAGACCAGCTGAGGGCACGTCCAGACGCATGCCGATTGCCTCGGTAAGGGAGCATTCTGCGTCCGACAGCATGGTGATCCCGGCCTCGGTCGCACCGGTGTTTTCGCCCCAGATATTCATGACAAACGGATCATTTCCCGCCAGGCAGATGATTTCCTCGACACCCTTGGCGGCAAACTGATCCTTGGTGCGAATGAAGCTGGGCACATGCGCAGAATGGCAGGTGCTGGTAAAGGCGCCGGGAACCGCGAACAGCACGACTTTCCGCCCCTTCAGCTTGTCTGACAGCTGCACCTGCTCGGGGCCGTTGTCTCCGATGAGCGTCAGTGTCGCGTCCGGCAGTTGGTCTCCAACAGAAATCATCGCAGGTTCCTCTTTCTCATGATTGCGTTTTGGAGCCCCGGGTATATAGGGTCCGGTGAAAGCGTGACGGGAACTGCTGAGGGAGGCAAGGGATTATGTCCCACATCGTCGTTATTGGAGCAGGGCAGGCCGGGTCCTCGCTGGTGGCAAAACTGCGTAAGGACGGGTTCGACGGGGAGATTACCCTGATTGGTGCGGAGGACGCACTGCCCTATCAGCGCCCGCCCTTGTCCAAGGCCTATTTGCTGGGCGAGATGGAGCTGGAACGCCTGTTCCTGCGGCCTGAGAGTTTTTATGTCGAGAACAATATCACCTTGAAGCTGGGCCAGCGGGTCACCGGGATCGATCCGGCAGCCAAGACTGTGAGCCTGGGCGAGGAGGTAATCCCGTACGACCAGTTGGCGCTGACCACCGGTTCCGACCCGCGCCGCTTGCCGGCTGCGATCGGCGGCGATCTGGATGGCGTTTATGTGGTGCGCGGATTGACCGACGTGGATGCGATGGCGCCGCATGTGGCCGAGGGCCAGCGTGCGCTGATCGTCGGCGGCGGCTACATCGGGCTGGAAGCAGCCGCGGTCTGTTCCAAGCGCGGCGTGCAAGTGACGCTCGTCGAGATGGCTGACCGTATCCTACAGCGGGTTGCAGCGCCGGAAACCTCGGATTTCTTCCGCAGCCTGCATTCTTCCCGCGGAGTGGACATCCGCGAAGGCGTCGGTCTGGAACGGCTGGAGGGGGAGGACGGCAAGGTGATCCGCGCGGTGCTGAGCGGCGGCGAAGCCATTGATGTGGATTTTGTCGTGGTTGGTGTCGGCATCACCCCGTCATCGCAATTGGCTGAAATGGCGGGGCTTGAGCTGGACAACGGCATCAAGGCAGACGCCAAGGGCCGCACCTCGGATGCCGCGATCTGGTCGGCGGGCGATTGTGCCTCCTTCCCGTTTCAGGGCAAGCGCATCCGCCTGGAAAGCGTGCCGAACGCCATTGATCAGGCCGAAGTGGTGGCGCAGAACATGCTGGGCGCGGACAAGGATTACGTCGCAACGCCCTGGTTCTGGTCCGATCAGTATGACGTCAAATTGCAGATTGCGGGCCTGAATACCGGCTATGACAATGTGGTTACCCGCCAGGGCGAGGGCCAGCAGGTGTCGTTCTGGTACTACAAGGGCGATCAGTTGGTTGCAGTGGACGCGATGAATGACCCGCGCGCCTATATGGTGGGCAAACGCCTGATCGATATGGGTAAGACAGCGGACAAAGCGGTGGTTGCCGACCCCGCTGCCGATCTGAAGCCGATGCTGAAAGCGTGAGGATCATCGCAGGAGACTTCCGTGGCCGTGCCTTGGCCGCGGTGGGCAAGGGCGACGCGGGCGCCCATCTGCGCCCGACCACCGACCGGGTGCGCGAAAGCCTGTTCAACGTGCTGATGCACACCGGCGCCATCCCCGGCGCCCGGGTTCTGGACCTGTTTGCAGGCACCGGCGCGCTGGGGTTGGAGGCGCTGTCGCGCGGTGCGGCGGAGGCGGTTTTCGTGGACGACGGGCGTGTCTCAACCGGTTTGATCCGCAAAAACATCGGCATCTGCCGGGCCGAAGACCGCTGCACCTTGGCCCGTCGCGATGCGCTGAAGCTGGGGCAGAACCCGGAGGCTCCGTTTGATCTGATCTTCCTTGATCCGCCTTATGGCAAAGGGCTGGGGGAAAAGGCTCTGACCGTGGCTGTGGCTGGCGGCTGGGTGGCAGAAGACGCGCTGGTGGTCTGGGAAGAAAACGCGCCTGTCGCCGTGCCGGAAGGGTTCGAGCTGCAGGACAGCCGCAAATACGGCGACACCCATATTGCGCTGATGTGGAAAGCCACCTGAGGCAGCTTGCTGCAAGCCCTTTTAGGGAAGCCGAAAACAATGAGTTCTCCGTGCCGATCCGGCGCAGTTTCACTGTGCGGGCCGCCATCCTTTGGCATGTGACAGCTGCGGACCATCTGCAGGGTTGCCAAGGTTCTTGCCGTTTCCACAGCGAAAACGATCCCCGCGAAACCTCGCAATTATCCCACCCTTGCCCCGATCTTGCCTGATTTCACCCGCAACACTGGGGGCAACACGGATACACGAGGATGGGTGAATATGGACCGACTGACCGAGATGGAGGCCTTTGCCAATGTGGTGGACCAGGGCGGCTTCACCGATGCGGCACGCAAGATGGGGATCTCGAAATCCGCAGTCTCCAAGCATGTTTCGAGCCTGGAAACCCGGCTTGGCGCGCGGCTGTTGAACCGCACCACCCGCCGGGTGTCGCCGACCGAGATCGGGCTGGCCTATTATGACCGCGCCCGCCGGGTGCTGAATGACGCCGGCGAAGCGGATGCGCTGGTCACATCGATGCAATCGGCCCCCTCGGGACTGCTGAGGATTTCGGTCGCCACCGATTTCGGGGTCAATCATCTGTCTCCGGTACTGTCGGATTTCCTGCAGGATTTTCCGGATATCACCGTCAACATGGTGCTGAACAACCGCTATGTGGAGCTGATTTCCGAAGGGTTCGACATGGCGGTTCGGATCGGCGAGCTGGAAGACAGCAGCTTGCGCGCCCGCAAGCTGACCGAGACGTCCAAACGGATGATCGCCTCTCCTGCATATCTGGAGAAATACGGCCGTCCGCAGAAAATCGACGAATTGAATACCCACAAGCTGCTGCATTATTCCAGCCAGTCCAGCGGCAACGTCTGGAAGATCACCGCGCCGTCCGGAGAAAAACGCCAGGTGCGCACATCGGGCTGGCTGTCGGTGAATGACGGGCAATCGCTGCTGAACGCTGCAATCTCCGGTCTCGGCATCGCCTACCTGCCCAGCTATCTGTATTCGGAGGCGCTGGAAGAAGGGCTGGTCGAAGACGTCATGCCCAGCCTGCCGGTGGAAACCCAGGGTATCTATGCGGTCTACCCGCCAGGCAAATTCACCCAGCCCAAAGTGCGGGCTTTCATCGATTTTCTGGTGCAGGCCTTTGCCGACCGCGACCCGTCGGAATGGAAAACCTGAACCGGTTCTACGGAAAACCGGACCAAGACATCCCTCGAAGACCTGCCCCCGCACCATTTGCGGGGGCCTTTTTTAGAGCCGAACACTCTCGAAACACAGCGGGAAGGCTCCCGCCCGCCCCGGATCAATCAACGATTGACCCTGGCCCAACACCGTCAAGAGGTCTTGGCTTAGCCAATGCACCTGCGGGGGCGGGAGTTTTCCGGCGCGCATCTATTGCAGGGCCTCACTCGGCGAGCAGCACCGCTTCCACCCGCCGGTTGGCTTCGCGCCCCTCCGGGGTCAGATTGCTGGCTATCGGGGCCAAAAAACCGGCGCCGGCGACCTTGATCCGCGCCGTATCTGCGCCTTGCCCCTCGACCAAACGGTCCTTCACTGATTGCGCGCGGCGTTTGGAGATACCGATGTTCTGCTGCTGCGAGCCCACCGTGTCAGTATGGCCGACCAGCAGCAGCCGGTACTGCGGGTTGGCGGCGAGATAATCCGCCAGCTCGCGCAAGCTGGCATAGGAGCCGTCCTGCAGCCGGGCGGAGCCGCTTTGAAACACCAGATCCGTCAGAACGGCGTGGCCGCGCACCTCCAGCACTTTGGCCAGTTCCACCGGTCGCACCGTGCCGGGCTTCTCAGCGTCAGGTTTCACCACCACGGGCGCGGCTGTTGCCGTTGCAGCCGATCCAGGTGGATGCACTGTGATCATTTGCATAAAAGCCGCGCCGCCTGCGCGTGACACCAGGAGCGAGACTGCCTCGGTTCCTTTGGCTGCGGACAGGAAGTGATAACTGGAGATATCCACCATCATGTCCGGCGACGGCACCACCTCAATCCCGAAGCGGAAGCCGAAGCCGCCGCAATCGCGCGCCGTACAGTCCAACAGCACCTCATAGCCGGCAGCCTGCAGCTGATCCCGCAAGGGTGCCAGGATTTGCAGCACGGTGCTGTTCCCTCCCACCCGCCAGGTCCGGCGCAGAATCCGCCCTTCGAACCGGCGCGAGGGGACTTTGTCCGCCTCTTCCGGCCCGATCGGCAGCTGGTAGACACCAAGCGCCGTGACCCGTTCCGAAACAGCATCTGCACCAGCTGGCAGGGTGATTTCGGCCGCCGCCGGCAAAGCCGGAAGCAGCATCACCGCGGCTGCCGAAATGAAACGTCTTAGCGGCACTGGCTGTGGTATTCCGGGTTGGGAACCATGGCAGTGGCGCTGGCCACCCGGTTGGACATGTTGAAAAAGCCCGCAACATTGGCAATGTCCCAGATGTCCCGGTCGCTGAAGCCCGCATCGCGCAGACCCTGCCGGTCCGTCTCCCCGATTTCCGCGCTGGCGATGGTCATTTTGGCCGCAAAATCCAGCATTGCGCGCTGACGTGCTTCCAAGGGCGCCACCCGGTAGTTCATCACCAGCATCTCGCCCAGAGCCGGATCGCCCGACAGCTGCCGCACTGCGGCGCCATGCGCCACCAGGCAATAGAAACAGCGGTTAATCGCCGAGACCACCACCGCGATCATCTCCCGCTCCAGCTTGCTGAGGCCGCTGTCCGCCAGCATCAGGTCGTTGTACATGGCAGTAAACGCATTCAGCTTTTCGAGGTCAAAGGCATTGGCCTTGAGCACGTTGGGCACAAAGCCCAGCTTCTCGACGCAGATGTCAAAATACTTCTGTGTCTCCGGAGGCAACGGGTCCACCATCGGCAGATCAAGGGCTGTGGGCGGGGTCTGGTCACGCATCGGTCAATGGCCTTCCTGTAAAATCCGGTAGTGGTACTGTCCGGCGCATTTCATGCCGAGGGAAGCATAAAGCCCGTTGGCGCCCTCGTTACGTTTCGTGCAAAGAACCGCCAGCTCGCCGGCGCCGTTCTCCAGCGCCCAGAATGCCGCCTGGCGCATCATCCAGGCGCCCATGCCGGCCCGGCGCTGATGCGGCAGGATTTCCAGCGCATGGACCATTGCCACCCCGTTGTGAATGGCCACGAACGCCGCGCCTGCCGGTTTGTCCTTGTGACGGGCCAGCAGCCCGGTCTTTGGCCCTGTGACCCGCCGCATCACCGCCAGGCGTTCAGGCCCGATGCCGCCCTGCTCCCAGATCTCGCGCTGAATCGCCAGCGGTTCCCAAACGCAAAAGGCCGTGACGCGGGGCACCGGAATGTCCGTCAACTGCTCGGCCGGGCAAGTCCACAGGTTTACCGGGTCTTTGACCGCATAACCGCGTGCCGCCAACTGCGCGTCCAGATCGGTCTCGCCGTCGCGGATCATGAACAGGCAGTCCTGGCCCATCGCGCGCTTCGCCTCTTCCGCAGCGGCGATCTCCGCATCAGAGGCCGTGCCTTGCACCGTCGCCGCAGACACCCGGCTGCCGCCGCCTTGGCCATCGCGCAAGGTCACAGGCCCCAGGCTGCGGGTGGAGGCAGGCGGCCATGTCGCTTCGGTCACGGCGTAGTAACGGGGATCGGTGGTCACTGCTCCAGCTCCTTTGCCAATTCTGTCATCGCGGCATCAATTCGCGCGCCATCGGTGCCGCGGATCACGATATTGGCGCCAAATGCGCCGTCTTTCTGAAACGGGTAGCAGCCGACTGACAGGTCTTCATAGGCTTCGGCCAGCGTGCGCAGCGGTCCGGCAATCTCGCCCTCGCCGCGCAGCACGCGCAGGGTCTGGGACAGCATCGGCTGGCCGCCGGTCAGGGTCGGCATCACGCTGGCCACCATCGCCTGAAATATCAGCGGCACCCCGGCCATCACATGCACATTGCCAAGAGTGAACCCGGGTGCGGCTGAGACCGGATTGTCGATCAGCGCGGCGCCCGCCGGAATGCGTGCCATACGCAGGCGGGCCTCGTTCAATTCCAACCCTTGAGTGTCGTAATGCGCCTGCAGGATCGCGCGGGCGTCGCCGCGCACGTCCAGATGCGCGTCAAACGCCTTGGCGATGCAATCGGCAGTGATGTCGTCATGGGTCGGCCCGATACCGCCGCTGGTGAAAACATGGCCGTACCCTGCAGCGAGCGCCTGAACCGCGGCAATGACCGCAGCCTCATTATCGCTGACGATGCGTACTTCCTGCAGGTCGATGCCGTGTTTGGCCAGTTCGCCTGCCAGGTAATGCATATTGGCATCGCGGGTGCGGCCCGACAGGATTTCATCCCCGATGACCAGCATGGCAGCTGTCGGATTGGCCATGATCTTCCTCCCTTGATACCTCACCCCGGCAGATATAGGCCTAAGCCCATGCGCTTTGAAACCCCTCTGATCCCCGCCGTGCTGATCCGCCGCTACAAACGCTTTCTTGCCGATTGCCGGCTGGAGGACGGGCGCGAGGTCACCGCCCATTGCGCCAATCCCGGCAGCATGATGGGTCTGGCGGAGTCGGGCATGAAGATCTGGCTGGAGCCGAACGACGACCCCAAGAAAAAACTGAAATACGGCTGGCGCCTGGTCGAACACGCAAACGGGCATTTCACCGGCGTCGATACCTCGGTGCCGAACCGCGCGCTGCGGGCGGCGCTTGAGGCAGGGGAGGTTGCCGGGCTTTCGGCCTATAAATCCGTGCGGCCCGAGGTGAAATACGGCGAGAAAAGCCGCATTGATTTTCTGCTGCAGCAGGACGGGTTGCCTGATTGCTATGTCGAAGTGAAAAGCGTGACGCTGTCGCGGGAACCGGGTCTGGCGGAATTCCCCGACAGCGTCACCGCGCGCGGCACCAAACACCTGTGCGAACTGGCCAATATGGCGGCCCAGGGCCACCGCGCGGTGATGCTGTATCTGGTGCAGCGCACCGACTGCGGCCGGTTTCAGCTGGCCGCAGATATCGACCCGGCCTATGCGGCCGCCTTTGCCAGTGCCCGGGCCGCAGGGGTAGAACGGCTGGTACTGGGCACCAGGATCACGCCGCAGGGGATCGAGGCCGGCGCACCGATAGCCGCTGCACACTAGCAACGCCGGCTTTCTGTTCAGGCGGCCTTGCTGGCCTCGTCTTCTTGGCTGGCAGGTTCGGCGTGAACCAGCGTTCGGGTCGGAAAGGGGATATCGACCCCGGTCGCATCCAGCGCTTCTTTGGCCTTGCGCTTCATGTCGGCCTGATACTGAAAGTACTCGGCCGCATCGACCCAGACACGCACCAGAAAATCCACCGAGCTGCTGTTCAGCGCATTGACCTGAATGAAGGGGCGGAACAGGATGATCATCACGCCCGCAGCCACATTCGACAGCGCCCCCTGCATGGCCAGGCCGATCGCCAGGCCGGCGGCACCGATGGCCGCCACAATCGAGGTGGTCTTGACACCAAAGGTATTCAGAACAAACAGCACCGCAAAGGCGAGGATGACATGGCGCGCAAGAGTGCCGAGGAAATGAAATAGGGTCACGTCGAGCTTGGCGTGGGTATCGCCCAGTGCCACGATCCGCCGCTTGACCCAGCGCGCGGCGACGAAGCCCGCCAGAAGAATGACAGTTGCAGCCAGCACGTTGCCCAAGGCCTGCGCCAGAAATTCCAGCGTCACCAGATCGGCCAGTGACTTTCCACCGTAAATCTCGGTCTTCATCAGGTCATTGATTTCATCCATGCCGCTGCATTCCTCCTGGTTTGTGCTATTTCCTCTCTCTCGGCCCAACGCAGAAAGGTTGAAAAAGTTCCAAGGAGCCGCCGCTGCTGCCTCTGGCCCTTTGGGGCAAGACCCCTTAGATAGCTACGCAACAACACCCGATGGAGCTCCGCCTGATGAGATCGAAAGACGGCCGCACAACCAAGGACGGCATCCGCATTCATGAAGCCGGCGATTTTGCCGGCATGCACAAGGCGGGTGCCTTGGCGGCGCGTATTCTGGATGAGATTGCCGCGCATGTGTTTCCGGGCCAGACCACTGGCGAGATCGACCGCCGTATCACCCGGATGGTCGAGGATGCCGGCGCCACCTCGGCCACTATCGGCTACAAGGGCTATCAGCACGCCAGCTGCATCTCGGTGAACCATGTGGTTTGCCACGGTATCCCCGGCGACAAGAAGCTGAAGGATGGCGACATCCTGAACATTGACGTGACTGTGATTGTCGACGGCTGGTTCGGCGACACGTCGCGCATGTTTGTGGCCGGTAAGCTGCCGCGCAAAGCCGAGCGGCTGATTCAGGTCACCCATGATTCGCTGATGGTGGGCATTGAGGCGGTGAAACCTGGCAATACCTTTGGCGACATCGGCCATGCGATTCAGGTTTACGCCGAAAGCCAGCGGATGAGCGTGGTGCGCGATTTCTGCGGCCATGGCCTTGGTCAGGTGTTCCACGCGCCGCCGAACGTGCTGCACTATGGCCGCCCCGGAACCGGTCCGGTGCTGGAGGAAGGCATGTTCTTCACCATTGAGCCGATGATCAACTTGGGCCGTCCGGAGACCAAGATCCTGGCCGACGAGTGGACCGCCGTCACCCGCGACAAGTCGCTGTCGGCGCAGTTCGAGCATTCGATCGGGGTCACTGCAGACGGGGCCGATATTTTCACCCTGTCGCCGGCCGGGAAATTCCACCCGACCTACGGGTAAACTGTCAGGATGGCGACGGGGGCCGGCCCCCGCACCCCCGGAGTATTTTCAACCAGAAAGAAGCAGCAGTGGACTTCGGCTTTAACCGTCCCGGTCCTCTGCTTCCTGCTGCCGCCACAAGGCCAGCAGCATGGTGCTGTCTGCCCATGGGGTCACCGCGTCTTGAATGAACAGCGGTGCCCGCAGCGGTTTCGGCTTGGGTCTTGCCCTGGTTTCAGTCTCTGCAAGGGGGGACAGAAACGGGGTGCGCAATGTCTGCTCCATGCGGGCGACAATACCACAACGGCCTCAGATCGACAAAAGGGCCGGTACTTCTGCCATATCGCTGAACACTTCAGCCCCCAGCGCGGCAAGCCTGTTACCGCTGCCCTGCGGGGCAAATCCCAAGCAGCGCATGCCGGCCCGCACCGCGGCGATGACACCGCTGCCGCTGTCCTCGATCACCAGGCAATCGCGCGCCTGCACGCCGAAATGGCTGGCGGCGGCCAGGAACAATCCCGGTTCCGGCTTGGCCACGCCCAGCGAGTGGGCTGAGAACATTGCCTGCGGGTGGAACCGGTCCCACAGCCCGTTCTGGCCTAAAGTGATGCGCATCTTTTCCTCGCTGCCGTTAGAGGCCACGCAGGCCGGGATGCCATGTGCGTCGAGCCGTGCCAGCAGATCAGGAATGCCCGGTGTGAGCGGCACGCCCTGTTCCAGCCGGGCATAGGTCTCAGCATAAATTCCCGCGATCCAGTTTTCTGGCAGGTCCGCGCCCAGGCTGCGAGCCTTTGCCATCACACCCGCCATGGTCCCGCCGGTAAAATGCGCCATCGACTGTTCCACCGTCAGCACCAGCCCGTGGCGCGCGAGGTTGTCTGCGATCGCCTGGTTCGAGGCCGGTTCACTGTCCACCAGCACGCCGTCGCAGTCGAAGATCACCAGTTCCGGTGTGGGACAGGTCTTGGGCATAATTCCCCGCATTGGAAGAGTTCAAGTCAAACTCCGATGGTAGCTCAACGCCGCACTTCCAAAAAGCGCTCCTGTTGCTGCGCCCGTATTTTCTGATCACCCGCAATCATTTTCGGTGTCGGTTGTGATTGCAAGGGCGCTGCTATCTAGCTGCGCGGATTGCCAAAGACTGACTGGCGGCATGGCGGGTGCAGTAGGGGCACTGACAGGTTCAGAAAAGTGTTTAAAGGCAAAGCATTGGCGCCGTCGCTCTGGCCGGATGTCTTGCTGCCCGCCGGCCGTACCGTTGGGCCTGCCGGTGCCGGCAAACAAGTGGAATAGGAGAAATGCGGCTGCTTTGGGCGGCTCTGCCGTTTTTGCATCTGTTCACGGCAGCGGGCCAGGATTGCCAGGGGGCGGCTTGCCGCTGGCTATAGATTGGTGACTGAGTGTTCTGCTGGAGGACCGAAAATGAGACTTCTGATTGCCGCTGCGCTGTCTGTCTGCCTGGCAGTCCTGGTATGGACCCCAGCTCGAGCCGGAGGGGAGACCCCGTCGAACCAGGAGGCCAAAGTCCATTTTGCAAACATCCAGAACGGGGAGACGGTGTCGTCACCGGTGACACTGATATTTTGGCCTGTCGGGGATGGGGGTGGCCCCATCGGGGGGTGAGAAGGATTTCATCGGCCATCACCACCTGCTGATCGACTGCCCGCCGCTGGGCGAGGGGGAGGATGGCGCTGATGAGCTGGCCTTTGGCCTGCCATCGGACGAAAATCATCTGCATTTCGGCGGTGGCCAGGCCGAGGTGACGCTGGAGCTGCCGCCGCGGCGTCATACGTTGCAGCTGATGCTGGGGGATGCAGGCCATATGCTGCATGCCACGCCGATTGTTTCAGAATTGATCACCATAACTGTGGAGCAACACTTCGGTCTGCACCGAAGCATCCAGGCCGGGGTGCGGGCTAGGCAGAAGATCCTGAACAAACTGAGGGCTTCTCATGCTGACTTGTATCATCCGTTACCGCATCGATCCCGCCAAAAAGGCACAGTTCGAACACTATGCCCGCAATTGGGGGCAGGCGATTCCGCGCTGCGGAGCGGATCTGGTCGGGTATTTTGCGCCGCATGAAGGGTCGTCGACACTGGCTTATGGCATCTACAATGTGGAGAGCCTTGCCGCCTATGAAGCGTACCGTGCCCGGCTGGCGGCGGATTCTTTGGGGCGCGAAAACTATGAGTTTGCGCAGAAAGAGCGGTTTCTGCTGCGCGAGGACCGGACCTGGCTGAAACTGGCCTCAGCGCCGCATGGGATTGGTTGAGGGGTGGATATGATAGCCGTGATATTCGAAGTGGAGATCGCCGAGGGGCAAAAGGAGGTCTATTTGGAGACCGCGGCTGCGCTGAGGGAGCAGCTGGACCAGGTGGACAGGTTTGTTTCGGTGGAGCGATTCCAAAGCCTGAGCGCGCCGGAGAATCTGCTGTCCGGTGGTGAAGATGCGCCGCCGTGCCCGTTTGCAACGGCGGGGGCGCATTGGCGGGCGGCTCCCGTCCGGCTTAAGAGCATGAAACATGCACCGCGCCCGTTGGGCGTGGCACCGCGCGATGCGCGGTGCCATCTGCCGCGCCGCCGGCGCGGCCGGGCCCAACTGCTGGCCGGGTCCGTCAGGACCTGGAACCGCAGGCGGGAAAGCCTTGCCTGCCGTTAAAGTTCCGCTGCCAGCCGCGTGCCCTGGTTAATGGCGCGCTTGGCATCCAGTTCCGCGGCCACGTCAGCTCCGCCGATCACGTGGGCGGTGATGCCGTGCTCTGCCAAATCATCTGCAAGCGACCGTTCGGAGACTTGCCCGGCGCAAAGGACAATAGTGTCCGCGGGCACCAGAGTGGGGTTTTCCCGCGCGTCGCCAAAGGAGACATGCAGGCCGTCCGTGTCAATGCGCTCGTAATTCACGCCGCCCAGGAATTCCACGTCCTTCATCTTGAGCGTGGCGCGGTGAATCCAGCCGGTGGTCTTGCCCAGCCGCTTGCCGTGGCGTTCCGCCTTGCGCTGCAGCAAGGTCACTTGGCGCGCGGCGGCGGCGGGCTGCGGTCCTTCGGGAGCGAGGCCGGCGCGATGCGCGTCCGGATCAGCGACCCCCCATTCCTTCATCCAGGCGGGCAGATCGGTGGCCGGGCTGTGGCCCTCTTCCAGCAGAAACTCGGAGACATCAAAGCCGATGCCGCCGGCGCCGATCACCGCAACGCGCTCGCCAACCGGTTTCTTGTGCCGTAGCACGTCGATATAGCTGAGGACATTGTCCGCGTCCTGGCCCGGGATCTGCGGGTCACGCGGGATGACGCCGGTGGCGATCACCACCTCGTCAAACCCGGTCAGATCATCGGCCGCCGCTTCGCGGCCCAGCTCCAGCGTGACGCCGGCCTCCGCCACCATAGTGCGGTACCAGTCGACCAGGCCCCTGAATTCCTCTTTACCCGGAACCTGTTTGGCCATGTTGAGCTGGCCGCCGATCTCTTCGGCTTTGTCGAACAGGGTGACGTTATGCCCGCGCTGTGCGGCGGTGAGCGCGGTGGCAAGGCCCGCGGGGCCTGCGCCGACGATCGCCACTGATTTCATTGCGGCGGCGGGTTCGATCACCAGCTCGGTTTCGTGGCAGGCGCGGGGGTTGACCAGACAGGACGTCAGTTTACCGCTGAAGGTGTGGTCGAGGCAGGCCTGATTGCAAGCGATGCAGGGGGCAATATGGCGCGCCTGGCCCGCTTCGGCCTTGGCGATGAAATCCGCATCGGCCAGCATCGGGCGCGCCATCGAGACCATGTCGGCGCAACCCGTTGCCAGCACCTCTTCGGCCACGTCCGGCGTGTTGATGCGGTTGGAGGTGATCACTGGAATGCCGACCTTGCCCATCAGCTTCTTGGTGACCCAGGCGAAGGCCGCGCGGGGAACAGAGGTGGCGATGGTCGGAATGCGTGCCTCGTGCCAGCCGATGCCGGTGTTGAGGATGGTGGCGCCGGCTTTCTCGATTTCCTGTGCCAGCTGCACAACCTCGTCGTGGGTAGAGCCTTCGGGCACCAGGTCGATCATCGACAGCCGGTAGATGATGATGAATTCACGGCCCGCAGCCTCGCGCGTGCGGCGCACCACTTCGATGGGCAAACGCATCCGGTTTTCATAAGACCCGCCCCAGCGGTCGGTCCGTTTGTTGGTGCGGGTGACCAGAAACTGGTTGAGGAAATAACCCTCGGATCCCATGATCTCGACCCCGTCATAGCCCGCTTCCTGCGCCAGGCGGGCGGCGTTGACGATGTCTGCGATCTGCTTTTCGATGCCGTCTTCGTCCAGCTCATTCGGTGGAAAGGGAGAGATCGGCGATTTCACCGGGCTGGGGCCGACGCATTTCGGGCCATAGGCATAGCGGCCTGCGTGCAGGATCTGCATGGCGATTTTTCCGCCTGCCTGATGCACTCGGTCCGTCACAATGCGGTGCTTCTCGACATCTTTGGCAGAGGCCATCATCGAGGCGCCCGGCAGCACCGAGCCTTCCAGATTCGGGCCAATGCCGCCGGTGACCATCAGCGCCACACCGCCGCGGGCGCGGGCGGCATAAAACTCCGCCACCCGGTTCCAGTCGCCGGTTTCCTCCAGCCCGGTGTGCATCGAACCCATCAGCACCCGGTTCTTCAGCGTGGTAAAGCCCAGATCCAGCGGGGCAAGCATGTTGGGGTACGCAGTCATCTGAAACTCTCCCTGGCAGTTGCGCCTAGGATCGTGGGCGCGGGCCGCCTTGTCACGGGCAAACGCCGCGTCACCCCCTTGCGTGCCCCCGCGGCAAGCGGTCTAAGGTTGTGCAACGCATGCCGAGGAGAGCCAGATGACGCCGGAAGAAATTGCCAAGCTGCCCTACCGCCCCAATGTCGGGGTGATGCTGATCAATGCAGATGGCGCGGTTTTTGTCGGCCAGCGCAAGGACCGTTACAAGGACGCCTGGCAGATGCCGCAAGGCGGGATTGATGCGGGCGAGGACCCGCGCGCGGCGGCCTTACGCGAACTGGAAGAGGAAACCGGCGTGGCGCCGGAGCTGGTCGAGATCATCGCCGAGAGCGATGGCTGGCTGCCCTATGACCTGCCGCAGGACGTGGTGCCCAAGTTCTGGGGCGGCAAGTACCGGGGGCAGGAGCAGAAGTGGTATCTGATGCGGTTTCAGGGCCGCGATGATCAGGTCAATATCGAGACGGATCACCCGGAGTTTTCGGCCTGGTGCTGGCAGCCAGTGGAGCAGCTGGTGGAGAAGATCGTGCCTTTCAAGCGCGAGGTTTATGCACGGGTGGTAGCTGAGTTCAGGGAGTATTTGTGAGATGGGATCGCGCCGGCTTCTCTTAAGCTGTTCAGTCCGGCCGAAAGGCCGGGCGGCGCCTGACTTTCCCCGCGGGAATGCGCTTTGCACCTCCCCAAGGTCAGGCGCCGCCCTAAGCGTTCTGATCGCAGCCATGGTTGTGACAATATTCGCCAACTCTGCTGCCGCCCTCAGCTGCCTTCCTTGGGGACCGGCAGATGCCTATCTGCAGGCCGCGAAGTCGGACAGCGTCTACAATATCATCGCGGGCGAGCTGCGTTTCGACGAAAGCCTGCTGCCACAATCCCATACGGACAATCCCAATGACACACCGCAGCTGACCCGCATCCCGGCGCAGCTGTCGGGCAAGATGCTGGACGGCAGGTATTTCTCCAAACGGATCAACGTGCAGGCAGTGCTGGAGGTGGAATGCCTTGGCCCCTGGTGCGGCGGCATGGCCACGGGGGGGGGGCAGGTGTTCTTTGCCGAACAGCGCGGGCAGGAGTTGGTTATCCGGGCCAATGCCTGTGGCGGGTTTGTATTTGCCGATACGCCCGAAGTGCGGCGACAGGTTCTGGATTGTCGCCGCGGCAAGGCGTGCGAGCCTGCAATGCCGCGGTGACTTTGGTTACTCCGCCGGAGTTGCGGGCGGTTTGGCGCGCAGGCGCAGCCGGGACTGGCCAAGCCACAGGCTGAACAGGGCCAGTACGGCGCCCAGCATCTGGTTGGGTGTCAGGCTCTCGGCCAGCAGCAGCCAGCCCAGGATCACTGCTGACAGCGGGCTGAGCACTCCGAGCAGCGACACCTGCGAGGGTTCGATCCGGGCCAGGCCGCGGAACCACAGGATATAGGTCAGCGCACCGCCAATCAGGCTCATGTAGGCTAGGCCGGCGATGTTGGCCGCGGTGAAAACGGGGATCTCCGGCACCATCCACAGCGTCGCCGGCACCAGCAGCAGCCCGCCTGCGGTCAACTGCCAGGCAGTGAAGGTGAGCGGCGGCACCGGCGGCTGCCATTTGCGGCTCAGAACCACACCGCCGGCCATCGACAGCGCCCCGCCAAGGCCGGCCAGAACGCCCAATGTGTCGAGTTCGGCCGCAGGGGTCAGCACCAAAAGGGCAACGCCCGCGATGCTTAGCAGGGCGGCGGCAATGGCGGCGGCGCGGATCTGTGTTTTCAGCAGCAGGGCTGACAGAAACACCACGATCAACGGCTGCACCGCACCCAGCGTGGCGGCAACTCCGCCCGGCAGGCGGTAGGCGGACACAAACAGCAGCACCCAGAACAGCGAGAAATTCAGCGCCCCCAGCACCGCAAGGCGCGGCAGCCAGTTCAGCGGCGGCAGCCGGCGCACCAGCAGCAGCAGCAAGAGCCCGGCAGGCAGCGCCCGCAGCAAGGCCACCACCAGCGGCGAATGGCCGGGCAGAAGGGTTGTCGTCACAATGTAGCTGCTGCCCCAGACGGCAGGGGCAAGCGCGGTCAGTAGAAGGGTCTGGATGGGCATGTCTCTCTCCTTATCTTGACATCGAGATAATGGATTTTATCTTGACGTCAAGATGCAATCGCCTAAACCGTTTGCCATGGACCATGTGGATTTTATCACCCAGCAATGGGAACGGGAGCGGCCGGACCTTGATGTCACGGCCATGGGCGTGATCGGCCGGGTGGCACGGCTGTACCTGGCGTATCAGCGCGGAATGCATGCGACCTTTGCGGAGTTCGGGCTGAATGCGGCCAAATTCGATGTTCTGGCCACGCTGCGCCGGTCAGGAGCGCCTTACACGCTGTCGCCGGGGGATTTGCTGAAGGCAACCATGGTGGCCTCAGGCACGATGACCAACCGGATCGACCGGCTGGAAGCGGACGGTCTGGTCAAGCGCGAGGTGAACCCGGAGGACAGCCGCAGCTTTCTGGTGGGTCTGACAGAGGAAGGTCTGGCCCTGGTTGACCGGGCGGTAACTGCACATGTGCAGACTCAAGCCCAGCTGTTGGAGGGGTTGGAAACGCAGGAGGTCGAGACCTTCAAAGAGCTTTTGAGCAAAGCCCAGGCGGCCGCAAACAGCTGACGTCAAGAAACTCGAAAAACCAATAGTGCTGATGCAAGGAGGCTGCGCGGGCTGGCGCCCTTGCGTCCTGCGCCCGACGGGAGAGACAGCACCGTCAGGTGCTGGTTCGACGGGCGGGAGCAGGACGCTGAAATCAGGCCAGTCCGGCCTCTTCCAGCAGGTGCAGCACATTGGTTTCGGGGCGCGGGCCGATGTGGCGGATCACTTCGCCGGCGCAGACGCAGCCCATCCGGGCACAGATTTCCATGCTGCGGCCGGTGGCCATGCCGAACAGGAACCCGGCGGCAAACTGGTCGCCCGCGCCGGTGGCATCCACAGGCACAATGGCTTCGACCGGGACATCGATGCGCACGCCGTCATTCAGCACTGTTACCCCGTCGCTGGATCGGGTGCAGACCACCAGCGGGCAGATCGCGGCGGTCTTGGCCATAGCCGCTTCCAGATCATCGGTTTCAAACAGCGCGCATATCTCGTCCTGATTGCCGATCACAAAGTCCAGTTCGTTTCCGATCAGGCTCAGGAAGCTGTCCCGGTGCCGTTCAACGCAGAACGGGTCGGAAATCGAGAGGCCGACCCGGCCGCCGCCCTCGCGGCACTTGCGGGCCGCTTCCATGAAGGCGGTCTTGCCCTTGTCTTTGTCGAACAGATAACCCTCCAGAAACATGATCCGGGCCTTGCCGGCGGCGTCTTGGGGAACATCCTCCGAACTCAGCTCGGAAGAAATCCCCAGATAAGTGTTCATTGAGCGTTCACCGTCGGGCGACACAAAGATCATTGACCGTGACGTCGGCTGCTCGCCATCCGCCACCGGCGGGTTCACGAAGGCGACGCCTTCGTTGTTCATCGCATCGGCGTAGAATTGCCCCAGCGCATCGCCGCGGACCCGGCCGATAAAGGCAGCCTGCAGC
The DNA here is from genome assembly GCF_000473165.1 of Leisingera aquimarina DSM 24565. GTDB lineage: Bacteria > Pseudomonadota > Alphaproteobacteria > Rhodobacterales > Rhodobacteraceae > Leisingera > Leisingera aquimarina. The sequence continues at coordinate 1,294,352 of NZ_KI421504.1, forward strand.
CCCAGCGCGCCGGCGCCGGCGATGGTATTGGCGACCGAGCCGCCCGGGGTCAGCACCCGGTTGCCCATTGCGGCATAAAGATCCTCGCAGCGGTCGCGTTCGATCAGCTGCATGATGCCTTTTTCGATGCCCTGTTCTGCCAGAAAGCTGTCTTCGCATTGTGCAATCACATCGACGACGGCGTTGCCGATACCGACGAGCTGATAGGTTTTGGTCATTTACTGCCCTCCTCGGGGGAAGTTGCGCCGGGTCCGTGTCCGGCGTGCTTGTCTGAATGAATAGCCTGGCCTGCCATGCCTAAGGTTGAGGCCGGATGGAAAACACCGGCCGGCACCGGCGCGAAACTGCCAGAACGGTTGCCGCCGCCGATCACAGGTTTTTGTCCTCGAACATGCACAGATCGCGGATCAGGCAGCTGCCGCACATCGGCTTGCGCGCCTTGCAATGATAGCGGCCGTGCAGGATCAGCCAGTGGTGGGCGTGCTGCTGGAAATCCGCCGGGATGTTATCCTCCACCGCGCGTTCCACGGCGTCCACATCCTTGCCCGGGGCAATGCCGGAGCGGTTGCCGACGCGGAAGATATGGGTGTCCACTGCTTGTGCGGGCTGCTTCCACCACATGTTCAGCACCACATTGGCGGTTTTGCGGCCTACCCCCGGCAGCGATTGCAATGCGGCGCGGGAATTGGGCACCTCGCCGCCGTAGTCATCAACCAGGATTTGGCTGAGCTTGATCACGTTCTTGGCCTTTTGGCGGAACAGGCCGATGGTTTTGATATGTTCGGTCAGCCCTTCAAGGCCCAGTTCCAGCATTTTTTGCGGGGTGTCGGCGATCTTGAACAGCGCGCGGGTTGCCTTGTTCACGCCGGCATCGGTCGCCTGCGCCGACAGTGCCACCGCCACCACCAGCGTGTAGACATTGACATGCTCCAGCTCGCCCTTGGGTTCGGGCTCAGCTGCCTGGAACCGCGTGAAGATCTCGCGGAGCGTATGATAATCGAGTTGCTTTGCCATGGCAGCGCTTTTGTACAGGTCAGACCTTAAAGAGCAATTGAAATTGCGATGCCATGGCAGTTTGCGGCGGCATTTAAGAGAGCAGGCCGGCAGCTTTTAATGCTGCGTTTGCGGCTGCGAATTCGGCAGGGGCTTCAGTTCTGCCTTCACAGAAAGCAGCCGCGGGCCGTTCCGCATCTGCTGATCCAGCATCTTGCCGCGGGAGGAAGGGCAAAGCAGGGCCCCTTCCAGCAGCGCGTGCAGCAACCGCACGGCATCCGCGGCGGTTCCCATCAGACAGCCATGATACACCCAGCCCGGGTGATAGCCCCTTGTATCCCAATGAAGGCCTTCAAAGTCCTCACGCGTTCCGGCCGGCCGGGCGCCAAGCCCTAGCGGCTGCAGGATGTCGTGCTGCATGATGTGTGCCAGATCGCAGCCGTGCAGCCGCTCCAGCTCCAGAGGCAGCAGCAGGTATCCGATGTTGGAGTAGAGCCAGCCCTGGCCGGGCGGATAGACGAGGTCGCTGGCATGCGCCTCTGCGAGCAGCCGGCTGGCGGGCCAAGGTGTCTCGCGGGCGGCAACTGCGGCTTTGTAAGCGGGCAGCGGGCCATAGTCGCGCAGCCCTGCGCGGTGCTGCAGCAGCTGGCGTGAGGTAAAGGGCCAGCCGGCCAAAGCGGCATCAAGGTCCAGCGGACCGTCCTCAGCCGCGCGCAGCACAAGTGCGGCAATCACCGGCTTGGTAAAGCTCCACCAGGGAAAGACAGCGTCTGGTGCATCATTGCGCAGGAGATTTCCGGCGCCGTCCAGCACTGCTATGACATCACACGGTCTCCCTTTCCCAATCTATCGCGCGGGTCAGGGGAATTCGCAAGTTCCGGGTCGATTGGCAAGCGCATGCGTATTACTTTGATCCGCAAGTCAGAACAGGTTGGGCCGATGAATATCGAAACACGGGAAAACACCTATCATTACGGCGTCATGCGCCGGGCGATTGAGTTGATTGACGATGGTGGCGAGGATTTGACGCTGGAGCAGCTGGCCGCCCGTATGGACATGAGCCCGGCGCATTTCCAGCGGCTGTTCTCGTCCTGGGTCGGGGTTTCGCCCAAACGCTACCAGCAATATCTGCGGCTGGGCCATGCCAAGGCGCTGCTGCGTGAGCGGTTCACCACGCTGGAGGCCTCGCATGCGGTGGGGCTGTCCGGCTCGGGCCGGCTGCATGACCTGTTCCTGCGCTGGGAGGCGATGAGCCCCGGCGAATATGCCCGCAAGGGCGTTGGCCTGCGGATCTTCTGGGGTTGGTTTGACAGCCCGTTTGGCCTGGCGCTGGTGATGGGCACGGAAAAGGGCATCTGCGGGCTGGGTTTTGCCGCCGAAACCGGGGCTGAGCCGGCCATGGCGGACATGCGTGCGCGGTGGCCGCAGGCGGAATTCGTCGAGGATCCCGCAGCCCTGCGCCCGCTGGCGGAGGCGGCCTTAGCCCAAAAAGGCGAGACTGCCCTGCACATGATCGGCGCCCCCTTGCAGATCAAGGTCTGGGAAGCGCTGCTGCGCATCCCATCAGGCCATGTCACCACCTATTCCGAGCTGGCCCAGGCAATCGGCGCGCCCAAGGCCGTGCGCGCGGTGGGAACAGCCGTCGGGCGCAACCCGGTCAGCTGGCTGATCCCCTGTCACCGGGCCTTGCGCAAATCAGGAGCGCTGGGCGGCTATCACTGGGGCCTGCCGGTCAAGCGCGCGATGCTTGCTTATGAGGCGGCACGGGACGAGGAGGCTGCGGCAGATGATATGCGCGCTGCCGGCTGAACAGGCGCTGCAGCAGGCCGGGGCCTGATGGTTTGGGCGCTATTCGGGCTTTGTGCCGCAGGCGGGCGGATTCGCGTTCGATCTCATAAGGTTTTGGGCAGTGATGCTGCGTACCCCAGCGCTCCTTGCCCAGCGTGATCATGGAAATCCATTCGTAGGTCAGCATGGTGTTTCTCCTTTTCTGAGGGTCAGATAACCAGACCACTGCTGACAGGCTGTTGTCAGTGGTATGTGCTAGGGTGTCAGCAGACTGTCACTGGAGCCTGCCCATGCCCCGTACCGGACGCCTGTTCGAAATCATCCAGATCCTGCGCACTGCCACTTCGCCGGTGCGGGCAGAGGACCTTGCAGAGAAGCTGGAGGTTTCCAAACGCACGATCTACCGCGATATCTCCGCCTTGCAGGCGATGCGCACTCCGGTCGAAGGTGAGGCAGGGATCGGCTATATGCTGCGCAAGGGCTATGACCTGCCGCCGCTGAATTTCGACGAGGAGGAGCTGGAAGCGCTGCATGTCGGCCTGGCAATGCTGATGCGCACGGGTGATGGCGCCTTGCAAAAAGCCGCAGAACGGGTCAGCCACAAGATTAAGGATGTGCATGCCACCGCGGACTGGCTGCAGGTGGCCCCCTGGGGCGCGCCGTTGGATGACCCGGAACAAGGTTGTGTGTCTAAGGCGCTGCTGCGCCAAGCGGTGCGGGACAGCCGCAAGCTGAAGATCACCTATGTCAGCCCCGAACGCGGCGAGACCTGCCGCACCCTGCGCCCCTTGGCGCTGATCTATCATATTGAATGCACAATGCTGGCTGCCTGGTGTGAGCTGCGCGGCGGATTCCGCCATTTCCGCACCGACCGGATGTTCGCGGCTGAGATGCTGGAGGGCGGGTTTGTCCCCGAAGCCGGCGCCCTGCGCAAATTGTGGATGGAGCAGGAAGGCTGGGACTTTGCCTTTGCGCCTTAAGGGGGGCTTAGGCGGATTTTGCGCGGTATTTCGCCCATGCAGGGTGATCCCGCCTTGAGATGGCGGCGCGGCACCCCGATATTCGTGCGGAATGCCGGACGTTGTCCGGGTTTGAGAAAACAGAAGGCAATTTGATGATGCAGATGAAACTCACCACGGCAGGTATTGTTGCCGCAGCACTGGGCCTGGGCGCCTGCACCGATCCGGCTACCATCGGCACGCCGGGCAGCAACACCCAGCAGGGCGCGATCCTGGGCGGCATCATCGGTGCCGGCGTCGGCGCCATTGCCAATGATTCGGACCGCGGTCTGGGGGCTGTGACCGGCGCGCTGGTCGGGGCGACCGCCGGCGGGGTGATCGGCAACCAGCTGGACGCGCAGGAGCGTGAGCTGCGCCAGACCCTGGCCAATGACGACATTACCATCGTCAACACCGGCGACCGGCTGATCCTGTCCTTCCCGAACGATCTGACATTTGCCACAGACAGCGCCGCGGTGGCGCCGGCTGTGCAGGGCGACCTGCGCCGGGTGGCCGACAGTCTGGTGCGCTATCCCAACAGCACCATCCAGGTGATCGGCCATACCGACAGCGATGGCGATGCCGGGTATAATCAGGGACTGTCCGAGCGCCGCGCCAATGCGGTGGCCAGCCAGATCCAGGCCGGCGGTGTGCCCTATCACCGGATGCGCATCATCGGCCGCGGCGAGGAGCAGCCGGTGGCCTCGAACCTGACGGCAGACGGCAAAGCCCGTAACCGCCGCGTCGAGGTGGTGGTGATTCCGCAGGCTGCCTGATCCGTCAGGTTGCGGCATGTTTGGCGGCCCGTCCCTCTGAGGGCGGGCCGTTTTCGTTGAATCCCGGTTTGCGTAACGCTGCACATGGCCTGCGCGGCGATTGCTGTTTCTTCGCGAGGCCAGCCTCATACATGATAGGCGCAACAGAGACGCGAACAAAGAGGAACTCCCATGGCTGACCCTGTCTTGCTGACTCTTTCCGGCTCCCTGCGCCGCGAGGCCACCAACCGCAAACTGCTGGCCGAAGCTGCGCGGGTATTCGGGCCTGCGACCGTGGTCGAGGCGGATCTGCATTTCCCGCTGTATGACGGCGACGCCGAGGCGGCGGACGGCATCCCGCCTGCTGTGCAGCTGCTGGCGGATCAGATCGCGGCGGCGGATGCGGTGGCGATCTCCACCCCGGAATACAACAAAGGCCCGTCCGGCGTGCTGAAAAATGCGCTCGATTGGGTGAGCCGCACCGAGGGCAACCCCTGGGCGGATAAGCCGGTGGCGGTGATGTCGGCGGCGGCCGGCCGGGCCGGGGGCGAGCTGGCGCAGGCGCTTCTGCGCGGCTTTCTGGTGCCGTTTCAGCCGCGCTTGCTGATCGGCCCGGGCGTGCATCTTGCGGGGTCCAGCAAGGAATTCGACGAGAGCGGGCGGCTGACCAGCGATCATTATGAGGCGACGCTCACCAAGCTGATGCAGAAACTGCGGGCGGAGATTGGCGGCTGAACTTGCCTCGCGGCCGGGCGCGGCTATGGTGACGGCATGAAAAATGACATGGCGCTCACTCCGGCGCAGCATTCCACGGACATGATGGACCCGGCGCGGGCGGCTGCCTTTCAGGCGGCGCTGGGCCGGCGGGCGGATATTTCGGCGGGCAGTGTGCTGCCGCCGTTTTTTCATCAGCTTTACTTTTGGGCGCCGCTGCCGCCCAAGGGTCTGGGCCGTGACGGCCACCCCAAGGTGGGCGGTGCCGGGCTGATCCCGGACATGGGCCTGCCGCGGCGGATGTGGGCCGGCGGGCGGCTGCGGTTCGAGGTGCCATTGAGGGCCGGGATTGCGGCAGAAAAGACGTCGGTTCTGGAAAAGTCAGAGAAAAAAACGGGTCGCACCGGACCGTTGGGGCTGGTTACGCTGAAGCATGAGATCCGCCAGCAGGGGGCGCTGTGCCTGACGGAATGGCATGATCTGGTTTTCCGCGAAGACCCGGATCCGGCGTCACCCAAGCCGGTGCCGCCTGCGGCCCGCACCGATGAGACAGAGATGCGGCAGGTCTCGTTCAGCTCGACCCTTCTGTTCCGGTATTCTGCGCTGACTTTCAACGGGCACAGGATCCACTATGACCTGGAATATGCCCGCAAAACAGAGGGCTACGCGGGGCTGGTTGTTCACGGGCCGCTGCTGGCGCAGCATCTGCTGCTGCTGGCGGAAGAGCTGATGGGGCCGCTGGCGGAATTTTCCTTCCGCGCGTCCTCGCCGCTGATGCATTTCGAGACTGCATCCCTGTGCTGCAATGGCCAGGACCTGTGGGTGCGCGGCCCGGACGGGCAGCAGTGCATGAGCGCAGTAGCAGTGCCCAGAGGCTGAAACGGGGGGCTCCCGCGCCCCAAGCTACCCTTCCGGGCAGATTAGGGGCTTGGGCGTGGCGCCGCTTCGCGGCGCAAGGTTTCCGCTGAGAAGCGTTGAAGAGGTGCGGGCCGTCCTGGAATTGATCCGGGAGATCAATTCAGGCGCAAACGGGCGGAACCCTGCTTTTCGAAGCGCGCATTCGATTGCAAGGCGCCCATAGCCGCCTCAAGGGTGCGGGGATCAAAGGTTGTCTTCCACCCGGAACCCTTCGGGGATGCTGTCCGCATCCTCCAGCAGCAGGTCCGCCATCACATGGGCCGCTTTGGGGGCCATGCCAAAACCGATCTTGAAACCGCCGTTGGCGATGAAATGGCCGTCGCGGCCAGGCCAGGCGCCCAGCATCGGGGCGCGGGATTTGGCACGGGGACGCACGCCGGCCCAGCGTTCGATCACTTCGGCTCCGTGCAGCACCGGCACTGCGGTGCGGGCGCGCTCGACGATATCGTCAAGCTGCGCGTCCGTGCTCTTGCCATCCTCGAATTTGCGCTCGCTGGTGGAGCCGATGGCCAGGGTGCCGTCGGCGTGCGGAATGATATGCAGACTGTCGGCAAAAAGCTGCGGTACCGCGCCCTCGTGAAAGCGCAGGAGCGCGGCTTGGCCCTTGACGCCACCGCCCACAGTTTTGCCGAATGCCTTGTTCAGCTCCAACAGGCCCGCGTAGCCTTTGGCATGAACCACCTTGCCCTGATCGGCGGCCTCCGGCTGCACCTCGACCCCCATCACAGCCAGGGCAGAGACCAGCGCCGCACAAGCGCGGCGGGGGTGCATCCGGGCGCTGAGGGTGTCGCGGATGACATAGCCAGTCGCACTGGGCGGCACCCAGGGGCCGAGGCTGTCCGCCTTGCAGACGGTCCATTCAGCTGCGTCCTTCCACAGATCGCGGGCGGTCGCTTCGCGCTGGCGGGCAAGCTCCAGAGTACGCGCGTCATTAATGGGCTGCAGCCGCCCGGTGCGGCCATAGCCGGGGGAGACGCCGCCAGTGGCCTCGACCTCGGCCCAGAAGCTTCCGGCCATCAGCAGGCTTTCGAGCTGAAATTGTTTCTTGGGGTTCCAGTTTTCCGGCACATGCGGGGCCAGCGCGCCGATAAGACCGCCGCTGGAACCGGCGCCGGCTCCGAACAGGTCCGCGATCTGTACACGCGCGCCGCGCCGCGCACAGATCCAGGCGATTGACAGGCCGAATATGCCAGCCCCGTGCACCGTTACATCTGCCATTGCCATTCGGGGATCCTTTCGCCAGTGTCGCGCCGTTCCGGACAACCACTTAGGGGATTATAGCATGGCAGACCAGCAGGCCCGCCTCAGCTGGCGCGATGGCACCGTGCCGGTGTCGGATCAGTTTGATGACCCCTATTTCTCAATCCAGGACGGGCTGGCGGAGACAGAGCATGTCTTTCTGGCCGGTAACGGCCTGCCTGCACGCTTTGCCCCGGGTTTTCAGATTGCCGAACTGGGGTTTGGAACCGGGTTGAACATGCTGGCCGCCTGGCGCGCCTGGGAGGCGGCAGGGCAGGCAGGGCCATTGCAATTCACCAGTTTCGAGGCCTTTCCCGTGGCGCCCGCCGACATGGCCAAGGCGCTGGAGGCCTTCCCCGCGGTGGCCCCTTGGGCAGAGCGGTTTCTGGAGAAATGGCAAGGCACTGGCAGCTGTGATCTGGGCAGCCTGCAGCTGGAGGTGATTACCGGCGACGCGCGCGTGTCGCTGCCGGAGTGGACAGGGCAGGCGGATGCCTGGTTTCTGGACGGGTTCTCTCCGGCCAAGAATCCCGAATTGTGGGAAGAGGCGCTGATGGGCGAGGTTGCGGCGCATACCGCGCCGGGCGGCTCGGCGGCGACCTACACTGCGGCGGGATTTGTGCGCCGCGGGTTGGAGGCAGCAGGATTTGAGGTGACCCGCATCCCCGGCTACGGGCGCAAGCGGCATATGACAAAGGCAGTGAAGGCATGACCCAGGCAATCCCGGCCAAGGCCCAGACCAATAACGTGCCGTTGGGCATTTTGCTGATGGTCGGGGCCACAGTGGTCTTTGCCTTGCAGGATGGTATCTCGCGGCATCTGGCGGGCACCTACAACACTTACATGGTAGTGATGGTGCGCTACTGGTTTTTTGCCGCCTTTGTGATGTTCCTGGCGGCGCGTGCACCGGGCGGCATCCGGGCTGCGGCGCGGACCGATCAGCTGTGGTTGCAGATATTCCGCGGCGTGCTGCTGGTTGGTGAAATCTGCGTGGCGGTTTACGGCTTCACCGTGCTGGGCTTGATCGAGAGCCAGGCGGTCTTCATCTGCTATCCGCTGCTGGTGGCGGCCCTCAGCGGGCCGGTGCTGGGGGAAAGTGTCGGCTGGCGGCGCTGGGCGGCTATCGGCGTCGGGTTGATCGGGGTGCTGATCATCCTGCAGCCGGGCATGGGGGTGTTCAACCCCGCGGCAATCATCCCGTTTGTCTCGGCGCTGATGTTTGCCGTCTACGGGCTGGTTACCCGCTATGCGGCGCGTAAGGACAGCACCGCCACCAGTTTCTTCTGGACCGGGGTTGCCGGCATGGTCTTCATGACCACCATCGGTATTTGGTACTGGGAGCCGATGAGCCAGAGCGACTGGTTCTGGATGGCGCTGTTGTGCGTGTCCGGCGTGACCGGCCACTGGCTGCTGATCAAATGCTACGAGATGGCCGAGGCCAGCGCAGTGCAGCCCTTTGCTTATTTCCACCTGATCTGGGCGGCGATGCTGGGCATGGCAGTGTTTGGCGAGGTGATCCGCACCAATGTCGCCATTGGCGCCGGCATCATCATCGCGGCGGGTCTGTTCACCCTATGGCGCGAACGCGTGAAGGGTTGAGCCGCGCAGCTCCTGTGAGAACGGGACAGGCAGCGGCGCCTTGCCCAGCCGCGCCCGATAGACAGGCAGGCTTTCGGTGACCCGCATCACGTAGTTGCGGGTCTCGTTGAAAGGGATGTGCTCGATCCAGTCGACGATATCCGGGCTGCCGTCGCGCGGGTCGCCATAGCGCTGCACCCAGGCCGCGGGCCGGTGCGGACCGGCGTTGTAGCCCGCTGCCATCATCACCACATTACCGCGGAATTTGCCGGCCAGCCCAGCGAGGTAATTGGCCCCCAGCTTGGCATTGTAATCCCACTCGGCGGTCAAGCGTGAGGTCTTGTGGCCTGCAAGAATGCCCAGTTCGGTCGCGACCAGCTTGGCGGTGGCAGGCATTACCTGCATCAGTCCGCGCGCGCCTGCATGGCTGACGACGCCTGGATCAAACTCGCTTTCGCGGCGGGCAATGGCCAGGGTCATTTCCTCGGCCATCGGCAGTTGCCGCTTGGCGACCGGATGCAGCGGGTAATAGGCGCCTTCCAGCTCCACCCCGCCGCGGGCCGCGCGTTTCGAGATCATCACTGCCAGATGCGGCTGGTTCAACTCCACCGCCATCTGCCCCAACTGGCGCGCCTGCACCGGCGGCAGGGTTTCGACCAGATGGGTCAGGAACCGTTCAGCCTGCTCCAGATCGCCAGCCTTGAGCAGCAGCAAGCCGGCCTCGGTGACCGAGGATTTGGCAAAGGCGGCCTGGCGCCAGTCTGGCAGCGCTGCCGGTTTCACCAGCGCCGGATCAAACGGACGGCCCAGCTGTTCGGCGGCCAGCAGCCCATAGAAAGACGTTTGGTATTCCGCGCCTTTGGCATAGGCATCGTGCGCGTCGTCTGCCTGGCCCATCTCGGCATAGGCGCGACCCAGCCAATAGCCGCCGCGTCCAATCGAGATCGGGGTCTCGACCGAGGCCAGAAAACGCTGGAAATGCACTGCGGCCAGCTCCGGATCGTGCAGCTTTTGCAGGGCGATGTAACCGGCCAGCCATTCGCAGTCCGAGTAGCCATAACCGTCTTCTGCAGAGGAGAAATGATAGGCGGCCAGTTGATAGGCGCGCTCGTAATCTTTGTCCCGCATCACTTGCCGTGCCAAATCGCGGCGGCGCCGCAGCCATTTCGCCGGTTCGCCCAGTTTTTCGGCGCTGGTGCTGCGTTCCATCAGCATCTGAATGGCGCCATCCTGCAACCGCTTGCGGTCGCGCCAGGCAAACCGGTCATAGGCAAGCCCGGCAGATCCTTTCAGCCGGTCGGGAACCGCTTCGATCTTGGCGTCCACTCCGGGTGCGCGTTCCTGCAGGGCGATGCGCGCCTCCGCCAGCTTGCGTTCGCCTTCGGGCACCAGCGGCAGCATCCGCTTGGAGCTGACCAGATGATCCTCCCACAAAAGCCGGTCCAGCCGCGCCGTGTGATGCGGTTTCAGCAGCTTGGCGAAATCGCGCAGGAACGCCTTTTGTATGGCGCTGCCCATTGCCTTGGTGCGCCAGGCCAGCACGATCTCCGCTTCGCCGTCACCGCGCCGCCCGGCGGCAATCAGCGCCTTGCCCAGGCTCAGCGCGCCTTCGGCGGTCTGCGGGCGTTCGCTGGCGTAAAAAGCCAGGATGGCGTCGCGGCCGGCGCCCGCAATCGCATCTTCATTCTGGCGCCGCAGATAGGCAAGGCCGGGCCAATCCCCCCGCCGCTCCAGAAATGAGATCACGTCGCGGGCAGACCCCAGCCCGGCCCGCAGCCGGTGCCACTCGATGATATCGCGGGCGGTGCTGTGCCGCTGCCCGGCTTCGCGGGCGGCCTGATCCCATTTCTCTGCCCGCATCAGATCCAGCGCGGTCCCGACGTCGCGCGCCAGGGCCGGCGCCCCGGGCAGGGCCGCCGAGATAAGCAGAATAAGGGCCAGGATGCGTGTCATCTCTTGCATTTTCCAGCGGTCCGGGGATAGAGGCTTGAACGTTACTCATTGGCGTGCCGGTATCAACTCAAATCCCCGGCATTCTATATCTTGACGGCGGCGGATTGCCGCCTGCACCTGCAGCAAAGGGAGCGTGCCCATGTTCAAAGGCTCTATGCCAGCACTCGTCACCCCGTTTTCGAACGGCGAGCTGGATCTGGATGCGCTCAAACGCTTGGTGGAATGGAATATTGCCGAAGGCTCAACCGGTCTGGTGCCCGTCGGCACCACTGGCGAAAGCCCGACGCTGACCCATGACGAGCATGAGCTGGTCATCGAGGAAGTGGTCAAGGCGGCGGCAGGCCGGGTGCCGGTGATTGCCGGTGCGGGCTCCAATAACACCGTCGAGATGATTCGATTCGTCGAGTTTGCCAAGAAGGTGGGTGCCGATGCGGCACTTGTTGTGACCCCGTATTACAACAAGCCGACCCAGCGCGGTATGCTGCAGCATTTTACCGCAGCCCATGACTGCGCGGATCTGCCGATCATCATCTACAACATCCCGGGCCGTTCGATCGTGGACATGACCCCTGCCACTATGGGCGAGCTGGCCAAACTGCCGCGCATTGTGGGTGTGAAGGATGCAACCGGCGATATTGCCCGCGTCAGCCAGCAGCGCGCCTCCTGCGGTGCGGATTTCGTGCAACTGTCCGGCGAAGACGCCACCGCGCTGGGCTTCAACGCCCATGGCGGGGTGGGCTGCATTTCGGTCACTGCCAATGTAGCGCCGAAGCTTTGCGCCGAGTTCCAGGCTGCAACACTGGCAGGTGACTACGCATCGGCACTGGCCTATCAGGACAAACTGATGCCGCTGCATGAGGCGATCTTCATCGAGCCGGGCCTGGCTGGTGCCAAATACGGTCTGTCGAAACTCGGCATGTGCAGCGAAGAGGTCCGCTCGCCGCTGACCACGCTGGAAGACAGCACCAAGGCCGCAATTGATGCTGCCATGGCCTACGCCGGCCTGGTCTGAAGCCAGACACAATCAGACAGCAGCGGGCGGCCTCCCAGCGGAGTGCCGCCCGTTTGCGCCCTGGGTCCCGTCTTCATCTGGCCGGAAATACCCCGGGGTGAATTGCCCCTTCAGGGGCAAGAGGGGCTGGGCCTCCCGTCCGTTTAATCCAGTGCTTTGACCAGATGCCGCGTCTTTTCCGGATTCCGGGTCACGTAGATCCGGGAAATCCGGCCTTCCCGGATTTCCAGCGCTGTCGCTTGCAGAATGCCGTCCTCTGCCCAGTTCAATATGGCCGGCAGGCCGTTCAACTGGCAGAACCGCCAGCGATCCGGCGTCCTGCAGCCGGATTTGCGGGCAATCCCCTCAAGCAGCCGCAGCACCTTGTCCCGCCCGTAGATCGGATTGAGAGCCGCCATTGCCTTGCCGCCGCCGTCGGAGATGAGCTGAACTTCCTGTGTCAGCAGCCGGGTCAGTACCGCGGTGTCGCCGGTCTTGGATGCGCGGAAAAAGGCTTCAGTCAGATCGCGTCCCTGGTCCGGGTCTGCAGGGGCATGCGGTTGAAGTTTCTGCACTTTGCGCCGGGCTCTTGCCGCGAGTTGGCGGCAGGCGTCCGGGGTTCGGTTCAGCGCTGCGGAAATGTCCTCATAGGCGCTGTCGAAGATGTCGTGCAGCAGAAAGGCGGCGCGTTCCAGCGGCGACAGGGTTTCCAGCGCCAGCAGCAGCGCGACCGTGACATCGTGATCCAGAAGCTCGGTCGCGTCGTCTGTCAGAATGGGTTCGGGCAACCATTCACCGGGGTAGGTTTCGCGCCGGGCGCGCGCCGATTTCAGCTGGTCCAGACACAGCCGCGTGGTGATCCGCATCAGATAGCCGGTCGGATCCTGCACCTGCGTTTGCGGGGCTGTCTGCCAGCGCAGAAAGGCGTCCTGCAGAATGTCCTCGGCGTCGCTCACACTGCCCAGCATCCGGTAAGCGGCCGCAAACAATCGCGGCCGCGCCTTCTGAAACGCATCGGTTTCATCTGTTTTGGGGTTTGCACTCACGCGGCACTTGCCTCCTGTCCGGCAGGATGGGGGGTGCGGAAGCCGATTGCAATCCGGTTCCAGGCGTTGATGGTGGAGACCACCAATGTCAGTGCCGCCTGTTCACGCGGGGAAAACTGCTGTGCGACCAGATCATAGTCCGCGTCCGGCGCCGCAGTGGCCTCAATTCTTGTCAAGGCTTCGGTCCAGGCCAGGGCCGCCTGTTCCCGCGCGGAGTATAGCGAAGACTCCCGCCAGGCATTCAGGAGGTGCATCCGGTCTTCGCTCTCACCTTTCGAGCGCATGTCATGCGTGTGCATGTGGATGCAATACGCACAGCCATTGATTTGCGAGGCGCGCAGTTTCACCAATTCAATCAGGCTGTGTTCCAGGCCGCTGTCTTTCAGCGTGGCTTCAAGCGCCAGCATCGGTTGAAACAAGTCCGGTGCGATAGCGAAGTAATCAAGGCGCTGGGTCATCATTCTGTTCCTTTTCAGATGGCTTCAGGAACAGGACGAGGCAGCAAGGGCGTTTGTGACCTGCTGCCGGAAAAACACTCAAAAAAAGCCGGGGCGCCTGGATTGGGCGCCCCGGATCCGTGTCAGCGTTTGCCGTAGTAAAGGCCGACGACATGTTCCGCCTGAGCAAAGAACAGCCAGCGCGAGGTTGCGATACCTGCAATGTGCGACAGCGCCGCGAGGGCGGCAAACACATGTTTGATCACAACGCCCTGAACCGGGGTCAGGAGCAGCAAAAGCGGCAGGGCGAAACCCAGCACAAATGCAATCATCCGGAGCTTCTGGGCGTGTTTACGGCCGACCACATGCACGAACTCGCGCAACAGGTAGTTCGACCCGGTGTGCGGCGGCTCAAACGCGCGCACCGCGCCGCGGTCGCCGAGGCCGGTGGCGGTGCCGATGTCGGTGCCGGACGCCTCCAGCGCCTTGTCGCCTTTGGCCCAATAGGCCAGCTGCACCGAACCTGCGATCGCCAGCAGCCAGGGCGCCACGGCTTCGGCACCGGCCAGCAGTGCGCCGCCTGCCAGGCTGAACGACAGGAAGACCGCCGGGGTCAGCTCCATATTCCAGCGCGGGATGGTCTTGAGCTGGGTGTAGATCATCGAGGTGGTGAAGACGGTGGCAAGGCTGAGGGCAGCACCAATCCAGCCCAGCAATGTCCACTGGCTGTCGAAGAACACCGCGCCAAGCGCATAAAGTCCCATGAAAAGCAGGGCTCCAACGGCGCAGACGCCCTCGCGCGACAGCCAGCTGGTCTTCCACTGGGTGAAAGCGCGCCAGGCCCGTTCCGGGCGGCCCAGGTGGAAGGTGGAGGCCAGCAGGCCGCCGCAGGCCAGGCCAAAGGCGATGGCGTAGAACACAAAGGCCACAGCGCCGGTCACCGCAGGCTGGCCGAGGCCGAGGAAGGCCAGCAGGCCAAAGCCAAGACCCGACAGGGTGGTGAAGATAATGACGGATGGTGCGGGATGCATCAGTGCGCCCCCCCTGAAGAAGTGCCTGGAAGTTTGTCGAGTGCCTTGTCGAGCCAGCCGAGGAACCCTTGCGGCTCTTCCGCGACCGGGGCCAGCAGCGGCGCGAGGATGTCGATCTGATCCTCGATCTGGTCCTTGGGCCGGGGCGGCAGGTATTTGTTTACTGGCTTGGTGCCCATCTCCGGCATCAGATCCATACCGCCGCGCTCCTCTACGAGTTTGGAGACATCGCTGTCCGGATCGCCCAAATCGCCGAAATGGCGCGCGCCGGCCGGGCAGGTCCGCACGCACGAAGGAACGCGGTCCACTTCCGGCAGGTTCTCGTTATAGATCCGGTCCACACAGAGCGTGCATTTCTTCATCACACCCTCGGCCAGATCCAGTTCCCGCGCGCCGTAAGGGCAGGACCACGCACACAGGCCGCAGCCTATACAGTGGTCTTCGTTCACCAGGACGATGCCGTCCTCGACACGTTTATAACTGGCGCCGGTGGGGCAGACGGTGACGCAAGGTGCGTCCTCGCAATGAAGGCAGGACTTGGGGAAATGGATCAGCTGCGCCGCCGGATCCGGCTGGCTGCTGCAGGGGGTCGGCTTCACCTCATAGGAATGCACCCGGTTCAGGAAGGTGCCCGAGGGATCGCCGCCGTAGGGGTCCTGATCCGACAAGGGCGCGCCGTAGTTTTCGGTGTTCCAGCCTTTGCAGGAAATCACACAGGCATGGCAGCCGACGCAGGTGTCCAGGTCGATGACCAGACCCATTTTGCGCTCTGTGGAGTTGGGGAGCTGGGTCACGTCAGCGTACCTCCGCAATATTGGTGAAGGCAGGTTGGGGCGCTGCCCCAGACCCCGGGATATTGGGGGCCAGAAGAAGAAGCCGGATCATTTGCCTACTTTCCATTTCAATTCTTTGGGGCCGGTGCCGACCGGCGACTCCTGTGCCGGGAAGGCTGGCTGGCTTTCCTGCAGATCTGCGGGTGCAGCGGCCTTTTCAATTTTCACTTTCAGATCGAACCAGGCAGCCTGGCCGGTGATCGGGTCCGAGTTGGCCCACCGCATGCCGTCGCCTTTGGGTGGCAGCAGCTCGTGGATCAGGTGATTGAGCAGGAAGCCCTTGGTGGCCTCCGGTGCGTCCTCTTCCAGCGCCCAGGCGCCCTTGCGCTTGCCGATGGCGTTCCAGGTCCAGACGGTGTTTTCGTTCAGCGCGGCCATCTCCATTACCGGCACGGTGATCTCGCCATGCGGCGAGGTGACCTTGGCCCAGTCGCCGTCCTGCAGCCCGTTCTCCTGCATCAGCTTGGTCGGCACATACAGCGGGTTGCGGCCATGCAGCTGGCGCAGCCAGGCGTTCTGGGTGCCCCAGGAGTGGTACATTGCCATCGGGCGCTGTGTCAGCGCATTGACGGTGAAGCCCTCGTTACCCTGCTGGTCGGTCTCGTACCAGATCGGCAGCGGGTCCATCACGTCCTTGACCCGCTGGCGCAGGTGGTCCGGCGGCTGGCGGTCGCCGTGGCCTTCGGCGGCGAGCTGGAACTTGCGCATCGGCTCCACATAAAGCTGGAACAGATAGGGCTGCGGGCTGTCATAGATGCCCATGTCCACCGCCCAGTCCTGATAGGTGGTGTTCCAGGGTTTGTAGTAACCTGCCTCTTCTGGAATGTGGGCCACATGGAAGCCGCCGTTTTCTATGTATTGTTTCAGCTGCTCCGGGTTCACCTCGCCGCGGCCGGTTTTGCTGCCGTCTTCACCGCGAAAACCGGACAACGGGCCAATTCCCGGCTTGCGCTCGTGGTTGACGATGTAGTCGGCGTAGTCTTTCCACTTGGCGGTGCGGTCCTCGTTGGTGAAGCCGGGCAGCTTCATCCGGTTGGCGAGCTGGACCAGCACGGTCTGGAAGCCGCGCACGTCGCGGTCGGGCTCGATCACCGGCCAGCGGATCGCATCCGCCGCCGCATCCGCCTCGCAGATCGGGCGGTCCAGCAGCGAGATACAGTCGTGGCGTTCCAGATAGGTGGTGTCAGGCAGGATCAGGTCGGCAAAAGCCACCATCTCGGACGAATAGGCGTCTGAGTAGATGATATGCGGGATCTTGTAGTCGCCGTTCTCATCCTTGTCGGTCAGCATCTCCATTACACCCTTAGTGTTCATGGAGGAGTTCCACGACATGTTGGCCATATACATGAACAGCGTGTCGATCTTATAGGGATCACCCGCATGCGCGTTGGAGATCACCATGTGCATCAGCCCATGCGCCGACATCGGGTTTTCCCAGGTGAACGCCTTGTCGATCCGCGCCGGGCTGCCGTCTTCCTTCAGCGCCAGATGCTCGGGGCCGCGCACAAAGCCCAGATGCGGGCCGTCCAGCGGGGTGTCGGGGGTCGCCTTGCAGTGCGGGGTCGGGTGCGCCTCGACCGGTTTGGGGTAGGGCGGTTTGAAGCGGAAGCCGCCGGGGACCTCAACCGTGCCAAGGATGATCTGCAGCACATGCAGCGCGCGGCAGGTCTGAAAGCCGTTGGCGTGCGCAGAGACGCCCCGCATCGAGTGCATCGAGACCGGGCGGCCGGTCATCTTGGTGTGTTTCTCTCCGCGGAAATCTGTCCATTCGACGTCCAGCTCAAACGCCTCGTCAAAGGCGACGCGGGCCAGCTCGCCGGCAATGGCGCGGATACGCTTGGCCGGGATGCCGCATTTCTCGGCGATGGCTTCGGGGGCGTATTCATCGGCCAGATAGCGTTCGGCCATCTGGTGAAACACCGGGCGGTGTGTGACACCGTCTTTTTCATAGACTGCCGACAGGTCGGGGCGCACGCCGGGCTGGTCAAACGGAGTCAGTTTGCCGGTGTTGCGGTCAATGACCAGCATTTTGTCGTCATCATCGCGCAGGAACAGACCCTTGTCCGGTCCTTCGGCAGCGTTCACCAGCACCGGCGCATTAGTATAGCGGCTGAGGTAATCCAGGTCGATCTTGCCGGCCTTCATCAGCACATGGATCATCGACAGGATGAACAGCCCGTCGGTGCCCGGCGTGATACCGACCCATTCATCTGCAATCGCGTTATAGCCGGAGCGGATCGGATTGACGCCGATCACCCGCGCGCCGCGCTTTTTGATCTTGCCCAGCCCCATCTTGATCGGGTTGGAATCGTGATCCTCGGCCACGCCAAACAGCATGAACAGCTTGGTGTGGTCCCAGTCGGGCTGGCCGAACTCCCAGAACGCGCCGCCCATGGTGTAGATACCGGCCGTGGCCATGTTGACCGAGCAGAAACCGCCATGCGCCGCATAGTTCGGGGTGCCGAAGCTTTGCGCCCAGAAGCTGGTGAAGCTTTGCGACTGGTCACGTCCGGTGAAAAACGCCAGCTGCTCGGGCGCCTCGTGGCGGACCGGCTCCAGCCAGCCCACTGCAATCGCCAGTGCTTCGTCCCAGGAGATTTCCTTGTACTGGCCGGAGCCGCGCGGGCCGGTGCGTATCATCGGCGCCTTCAAGCGTGACGGCGCGTTGACCTGCATGATGCCGGCCGACCCTTTGGCGCAGAGCACGCCTTTGTTCACCGGGTGGTCGCGGTTGCCTTCAATGTACGCAACCTTGCCGTCTTTCATATGCACATTGATGCCGCAGCGGCAGGCGCACATGTAACAGGTGGTTTGCCGGATCTCGTCCGAGACCTTGGGCGACGTGTTCAGGATTGGCTGCTGATGGGTCATGGGCGGGTCCTGTTGGGTGTTTCGGGCGACCGTATGACGGAAAGCCTCAATTTGGGAATAGTGTTCTGCAAGGGTTCGGATTTTTGGGAGGATGGTTCAAATATCCGGACCTGATGCGCCTGCGGCCTGCAGGATGGTGACGGCGATGATCTGGGTGACATCTTCGGCGCTGCAGCCGCGCGACAGGTCGTTGGCGGGTTTGGCCAGCCCCTGCAGCACCGGTCCGATGGCGGAATAACCACCCAGCCGCTGGGTGATCTTATAGCCGATATTGCCTGCATCCAGATTGGGGAAGATCATCACATTGGCCTGGCCCGCAACCCTGGAGCCGGGCGATTTCCGTTCTCCGATCGCGGGCACAAAGGCGGCGTCGAACTGCAGTTCGCCATCGGCCTGCAGATCAGGGTGCGCGTCCTGGAACAGGCGGAGGGCCTCGGTTACCTTGTCCACGGCCGGATGCTTGGCGCTGCCCTTAGTGGAGAAGCTGAGGAATGCCAGTTTCGGATCCGCCCGCAGCAGCGCTTGCGCGGATCGGGCCGAAGCTGCAGCGATCGAGACCATCTCGGCCGGTTTCGGATCAATCACCAGGCCGCAATCGGAATAGAGCATCGCGCGGGCGCCATCCGGGGCGCCATCAGGCGGGTACATCAGGAAAAAGGAGGACACCATGCCGGCATCCGGCGCCATGCCGATTACCTGAATGGCGCTGCGCACCACGTCGCCGGTGGTGTGAACCGCGCCGCCGACGGTGCCGGTGGCATGGCCCAGACGCACCAGCATGGCGGCATAGGCCAGCGGAGTTTCAGCGGCTGCGCGGGCGGCGGCCTCATCCACGCCCTTGTGCTTGCGAAGCTCAAGGTATTCAGCGGCGAAGGTTCCAGTCAGCCCGGATGTGGCCGGGTCATGAACCGCGACGCCCTTGCTTGCGCTGGCGCCTTCGGCTTGCAGGGCTGCTTCGACTTCTGCCTGCGGGCCGATCAGGATCACATCGGCGATACCGGCCTGATGCGCGGCCAGGGCACCCGCCACGACGCGGGGGTCAGTGCCTTCGCTAAGGGCAACAACAGGACGGATGGCCGGGGCTTCGGCCTGCAGCAGTTCGAGGGGCGAGAGTGTTTTGGTCACGGGCATTGGTCCTGTAGCTGCGGTTCGGGGCGTCGGGGCGTTCAGAACGCTAGCCGCGCGATATTGATCAGCGAAAAGGCGGTCAGCATCAGCACCACCGCGCGCCGGAACAGTCTTTGCGAGACCGCATGAAAACTGCGGGAGCCGGCCCAGATGCCGAGCCCCAGAATGGGAAAGGCCAGCAGGATGCCGGTCAGCGTTTCCGGACCCACCAGCCCGTTTGCGGCCATCACCGGCAGCGCCATCAGGTCGATGCCCGTCAGAAACACGATCATCGTCGCGCGGAACACCGCAGGCGGCACCGGCTGCGCGGTCAGAAAAGCCGCCACTGGAAGCCCGCCGACACCGGCACTGTTGGCGATGCCTGCGATGGCGCCGACACCCGCGGTGCCATTGCGCCCGACCGGGCGTTCCAGCTGCCAGCCGCTTAGCAAAACCAGGCTCAGCACCAGAATCAGGCAGGAGATCGCCATCCGCGCCTCGTATTCTCCCAGCCGGGCCATGATGGCGATGGCGGGAACAGTGGCGACGGCGGCACCGGCCAGCAGGGCAAAGGCGCGGCGCCAGTCGATATGCGGGCGGATGCCGCGCGCCTGAAAGACGGTCATGGCGATTTCGCAGGAAAACACCACCGGGATCAGCGGCAGCGGATTGGTGGTCAGCGCTGCCAGAATGATAAAGATCGCGGAAAATCCAAAGCCGGAAAAGCCGCGGATCAAGGCCGCCGCGAATAACGCGGCGGCCAGATAGGCCCCCTGGCCCATTGAAAGGTCAAAGGGCAGGGGCATCAGGTTCAGACCTGCTGCGGACGCATGTCGTCTTTGCTGATGCCAGCAACGGCGACCGGTTTCTTCATTGCGTCGCGGCGGAAGGGTTCACCCAGTTCCTGGTTGATCATCGCTTCGATCAGCGTGGTGATGCCTTTCTTCTGGTCTTCGCAAGCCTGGCGCAGGGCGTCGGTCAGCTCGTCCTGAGTACGGGCAATCACACCTTTCAGGCCGCAGGCATTGGCGATACCGGCATAAGACACCTGGGTGTCCAGCTCGGTGCCGACAAAGTTGTCGTCGAACCACAGGGTGGAGTTACGCTTTTCCGCGCCCCACTGGTAGTTGCGGAAGACAACCTGGGTCACGGCGGGCCATTCTTCGCGGCCAATCGCGGTCAGCTCGGTCACTGCGATGCCGAAGGCGCCGTCGCCCGAGAAGCCGACAACCGGAACGTCCGGACAGCCGATTTTCGCGCCGACAACCGCCGGCAGGCCGTAGCCGCAGGGGCCGAACAGGCCGGGGGCCAGGTATTTGCGGCCGTCCTCAAACGACGGGTAGGCGTTGCCGATGGCGCAGTTGTTGCCGATGTCCGAGGAGATGATCGCGTCCTTGGGCAGGCCAGCCTGGATCGCACGCCATGCACGGCGCGGCGACAGCCAGTCGGGCTTGGCATCGCGGGCACGCTGGTTCCAGGTGGTGCCGGGATCGTCCTGCTCGCTGTCCATCGAAGACAGTTCCTGTGCCCAGGCAGACTTGGTGTGCGAGATCAGCGCCTTGCGCTCATCGCGGCCTGCGTCGCCTGCGGTGTCCGCCAGTTGGCCAAGGATGGTGTCTGCAACGGTTTTTGCGTCGCCAACGATGCCGACGGTGACTTTCTTGGTCAGGCCGATGCGGTCCGGATTGATGTCAACCTGGATGATTTTCGCGTCGGTCGGCCAGTAGTCAATGCCATAGCCGGGCAGGGTCGAGAACGGGTTCAGGCGGGTGCCCAGTGCCAGCACGACGTCAGCCTTGGAGATCAGCTCCATGCCGGCCTTGGAACCATTGTAGCCCAGCGGGCCTGCAAACAGTGGGTGCGAGCCGGGGAAGGCGTCGTTGTGCTGGTAGCCAACGCAAACCGGGGCATCCAGACGCTCGGCCAGAGCCATCGAAGCAGGGATCGCGCCGCCGATGACAACGCCGGCACCGTTCAGGATGACCGGGAATTTGGCGTTCGACAGCAGCTCGGCTGCCTGGCTCACCGCATCCGCACCGCCGGAGGGCAGTTCAAAGTCGACGATTGCGGGCAGGTCGATGTCGATGACCTGAGTGAAGTAGTCGCGCGGCACGTTGATCTGGGCCGGCGCCGAGTTGCGCTTGGCCTGCATGATCACGCGGTTCAGGACTTCCGCCATGCGGGAGGGGTCGCGCACTTCTTCCTGGTAGCAGACGCAGTCGGCAAACATGCGCATCTGTTCCATTTCCTGGAAACCGCCCTGACCCATGGTCTTGTTCGCGGCCTGCGGGGTGACCAGCAGCAGCGGGGTGTGGTTCCAGTAGGCGGTTTTCACGGCGGTGACGAAGTTGGTGATGCCGGGACCGTTCTGGGCGATCATCATCGACATCTTGCCGGTGGCGCGGGTGTAGCCGTCCGCCATCATGCCGCCGGACCCTTCGTGGGCGCAGTCCCAGAAGGTGATGCCTGCCGGCTCAAAGATATCGGAAATCGGCATCATGGCCGAGCCGATGATGCCAAAGGCGTGTTCGATGCCGTGCATTTGCAGGGTTTTGACGAAGGCTTCTTCGGTGGTCATTTTCATGGCGGGTTCTCCTGAGTGAGACGCGGAATTCCCCCGGGCGCAGTGCCGGGAATTGACTCTGGTTTAGGGGGCGGGGGGAGGCCGGGTTAGGGCCAGTTATCAAACCCGGATAGGTCCAAAACTGGACCTATGAAAATAGCAGGACAGGATTTTCACATAAGCTTCAGTTGGTCACGTGATGCGGGCACATGAATGCGATTGGCGCGGCAAATGATACGTTTGGTATCATTTGCCGCGCCAATCGCCGTTGGCTCTGGGATTCAGCTCTGCTTCAGTGCCTTGGCAATCAGTGCCAGGCCAGGTTCGATTCTTGTGGCGGGAATCGAAGAATAGCCAAGCCGGTAATAGTTCTGCTGGCGGTGCTCGGCACCAAAGAACGGTGCGCCGGGTTCGATGATGACGCTCTTTTCCTTCAGCCGGTCTGCAACAGCGGTGGTATCCACCCCGTCCGGCGCGCGCATCCACAGGGCCGAGCCGCCAAAGCTGCCGACACCAGCAATGGTGAGGCCGTGCTTGCGGATGGCATCCTCGATCACTGCGCGGCGGTCATGCAGAACCTTTGCAGTCCGGCGGATCTGGGCGTCGTAGTGTCCCAGCGACAGGAAATAGGCGACCGTGCGCTGGACATGGCCCGGCGGATGCCGCAGCACGCTGGCGCGCAATGCCCTGGCCTGGCGGATAAACGGTTCCGAGCCGACCAGATACCCAAGCCGCAGCCCGGGAAACAGCGATTTGGAGAAACTGCCGGCATAGATCACCCGTCCTTCGGTATCGAGAGACTTCAGCGAAGGGGAAGGCGCGCCAAGAAAGGACATTTCGAATTCGTAATCATCCTCGACAATCACCGCGTCGATTTCGCTCGCCCGCTGCAGCAGCTCCTTGCGCCGTTCCATCGGCATGGTGAAGGTGGTCGGGCTTTGGTGGCTGGGTGTGCAAAAGATCACATCGGTGTCTTGCGAAATCTGCTCTGGCGGCAGCCCGCCGTCATCGACCGGAATGCAGTCCACCTGGCAGCGGGTCTGCACCACCTGGTCGCGCAGAGTGTAATAGGCCGGATCCTCCACCGCAGCCCGCCGCCCTCGGTTCAACAGCAGTTGCGAGGTGATCCACAGCGCATTCTGGGCGCCCAGGGTGATCAAAACTTCTTCAGGCCGGGCGGTGATCCCGCGCCGCGGCAGCGTGTGGCGGGCGATGTATTCGATCAGCAGCGGATCGTCCTGATCGAAGTAATCATTTGCCAGGGCGGCAAAATCCTTCTGCCCCAATGCCCGCAGCGCGCACAGCCGCCAGTTGGCATGGTCAAACAGCGAAGCATCGGCCTGACCGTAGATGAAGGGATAGCGGTACTCGCGC
Source organism: Leisingera aquimarina DSM 24565 (assembly GCF_000473165.1). Taxonomy (GTDB): domain Bacteria; phylum Pseudomonadota; class Alphaproteobacteria; order Rhodobacterales; family Rhodobacteraceae; genus Leisingera; species Leisingera aquimarina. The sequence continues at coordinate 1,317,541 of NZ_KI421504.1, forward strand.
CAGTCCTGTGGTTTGCGCGGGGTGTCGCCGCCGGTAAAGCTGCGCGCCAGCACCTTGCCCCAATCCATTGCATCGCCGGACTTCTGCTGCGGCGTATAGGAGGGCGGCACCGGCGCATTGTCTGAAACGAAGTATCCCGAGCGCCCGCGCGAGGTGAGATAGTCATTGGCCAAGAGCTCGGTATAGGCCAGCGTCACGGTGATCCGGCTGATCCCCAGATGCGCCGCCAGCTTGCGCGAGGACGGCAGCTTTTCCCCGACCCGGAACCGGCCGGACAAAATGCCCTCGGCAATCATTTCCTGGATCTGCGCCTGCAGCGTGCCCTGAGCGTCCGGGTTGAGGAAGAAGGTATCGACGGAAATGGCCATGCGCGCCACCTTAGGGTGGACTTAAATAGGGTGCAATCTGGACTTAGGGCCAGTTTGGAGAAAACTGCGGCTTGCTGTGGTCTGGCAACCAGTTCCAGCCGCATCCGACCTGTTTCTTGCGGTTTCCAGCAAGGGACAGCGGCAAGCGCAGGAACCGGGTCGCCGTTGGTCACGGCAGTTCTCTAGTCGTTCCAGCACAGCCATTCAGGAGATGATTATGGAACTGAAAAACAAGACACTCATCATTACCGGCGCCAGCAGCGGCATTGGCGCCGCTGCAGCGCTGCTGTTTGCGGCAGAAGGGGCCAATGTCGTGCTGGGGGCCCGGCGGCAGACTGAACTGCAGACCCTTGCCGGGCAGATCAACCAAAGCGGCGGCAAAGCGGCCTGTCTTGCCGGCGATGTCACCAGCGAAGCCTATTCGGCAAACCTGGTGGCGCTTGCGGTGGAAGAATTCGGCGGGCTCGACGGGGCCTTCAATAATGCGGGCATGATGGGCGATATGGGACCCGTGGATCAAATGGATGCTGCCAATTGGAACGCGGTGATTGCTGCCAACCTCACTGGGGCGTTTTTCTCGGCCAAGGCGCAGATACCGGCGCTAAGGGCGCGGGGCAGCGGGTCGCTTGTCTTTACCGGATCCTTTGTTGGCTTCAGCAACGGCGGCATGCCGGGGATGGGCGCCTATGCCGCGTCAAAGGCCGGGCTGGCCGGGCTGGTCCAGTCGCTGGCCTCTGATCACGCGGCAGAAGGCATCCGGGTGAATGCCTTGCTGCCCGGCGGGACCAAGACCGCCATGGCGGGAGACGATCCGGAGACGCACAGCTTTATCGCCGGGCTGCACCCGATGAAGCGGATGGCCGCCCCGTCTGAAATAGCCCAGGCCGCAATGTTCCTGTTGTCGGACCGGTCCAGCTTCGTAACCGGAACCCCAATGGCGGTGGACGGCGGGGTTGCCGTGCGGCTGGTCTAGGCCCCAGCACCTAAAACGAATGCACCTAAAACGAAAAAGCGCCCCGGAAAATCCGGGGCGCAGTTTGATCGTCCAACAGGGAGAGATGTCAGCCGAATACTTTGGTCAGGGCATTGTCGACCGCATCGCAGATCTGGTCGATGTCGTCTGCGGTGGCGATCAGCGCGGGGCTGAAGCAAAGGGTGTTGTTGCGGCCCGGCAGCGAGCGGTTGGTTACACCGATGATCACGCCCTGCGCGCCGCATTCTGCGACAACCTGCTGGGCCAGCTTCTCGTCCACGGGTTCCTTGGTGTCACGGTCTGCGACCAACTCGGCGCCCAGGAACAGGCCCTTGCCGCGCACATCGCCGATCACGGCGTGCTTTTCTTTCAGCGCGGCCAGGTTGCTGAGCATGCGCTCGCCCATGGCGGTGCAGTTGTCCAGCAGGTTCTCTTCCTCGATGATGCGCATGTTTTCCAACGCCGCAGCGGGGCCGGCCGTGCAGCCGCCAAAGGTCGAGATGTCGCGGAAATAGCCCATTGGGTCCGAGGCGTCTTCCTTGAACATGTTGAAGACTTCCTCGGTGGTCACCATGCAGGCAATCGCCGCATAACCTGAAGCCACACCTTTGGCCATGGTCACAAAGTCGGGTTTGATGCCGTACTGCTGGTAGCCGAACCATTTGCCGGTGCGGCCAACGCCGCAGACCACTTCGTCGATGTGCAGCAGCACGTCGTGCTTCTTGCAGATCTCCTGCACGCGCTCCCAGTAGCCTTCGGGTGCCTCAATGACGCCGCCGCCAGCGGTCACCGGCTCCAGGCACAGGGCGCCAACGGTTTCCGGGCCTTCGCGCAGGATGACTTCTTCGATGGCGTCTGCTGCAGCGATGCCGAATTCGCGGCCGGACAGGTGTTCCAGCCCCAGCTCATGCTTGCGGTACTCCATGCAGTGCGGCACGCGGACAAAGTCCGGCGCAAAGGGGCCGTACTGCGCATTGCGCTCGTCCTGACCGCCGGCCGACATGGTCGCCAGGGTGGAGCCGTGATAGTCGCGGTCGCGGTACAGGATCTTGGTTTTCTTGCCGCCGTATTTCTTGTGGGCGATCTGACGGATCATCTTGAAGGCCTTCTCGTTGGCCTCGGATCCGGAGTTGGTGTAGTAGACGCGGGTCATACCCGGCATCTTCTCGATCAGCTTTTCGGCAAACAGCGCACCGGGGATGGAACCGGCGGAGTTGGCGAAATAGCAGAGCTTCATCATCTGCTCATAGACAGCTTTGCAGACGCTTTCGCGGCCATAGCCGACGTTGACAGTCCAGACACCGCCGGACACCGCATCCAGGAACTCCTTGCCGTTCTGATCCCAGACGCGCATGCCCTTGCCTTCGACAATGATGCGCGGGTCAGTGGTTTCCAGCGCCTTGTGCTGGAACAGGTGATGCCACATGTGGGCCTTGTCGGCCTCGACCACACGGGAGAGATCGTTTTCGTTGAACGTGCCGTCCATGACATGTCCTTTCGGCGTTAGAAGTGAATCAGGCTGCCCGGAACCCTACAGGGCTTCAGAGGCGTATTATGTACCAGAAACGTCAGATTTCGGGAATTGGTTAGGGCCAGAGCATGTGCTTGCTTAGGTCCAGAGCTACCCGGCTCAAGCAGTTCAGCGGCGGATCACGGGGTGCAGAATCGTCGTAAAACAAACGTTCTGAAATGACGGCCTTGAGAGCGGTTGTCCCGGGCCGCAGGCTGCAGTCATCCTGAACGCGAGTCGCGGCAGGGCAGGCTGCAGAGGGGGACAACCGGTGGCAGAATACAGATTGATGGCGGCCCCGAACGGAGCCCGGCGCGGGCGCGGGGATCACCCGCAGCTGCCGGTGACGCCACAGCAGACGGCCCGGACAGCGGCAGCCTGTTTTGCGGCCGGCGCCCAGGCGCTGCATCTGCATGTGCGCGACGATGAGGGCCGCCATTCGCTGGACGCGGGCCGCTACCGCGAAGCCCTTGATGCGGTGCGGGAAAGCGTGACGGGGATGGCGGTGCAGATCACCACCGAAAGCGCCGGTCTCTATGATGTGGCTGACCAGCTCGCCTGCCTGGAGGCGCTGCGCCCTGCCGCAGCTTCGGTTTCGGTGCGGGAAATGGCACGGGACCCGCAACTGGCCGCGCGTGCCTACGCGCTGAGCTTGGAGGCGGGCACCCAGGTGCAGCACATTCTTTACGGACCCGACTGCATCGCCCGGCTGCGGGCCTGGTATCAGGACGGCACCGTACCCAGCACCCTGCGCGATGCGATCTTTGTTCTGGGCAAGTACAATCCGCCGGTTCTGGCGCAGCCCGAAGGCCTGGCAGCCTTCCGTGACGCTACGGCAGACTTGCGCCTCGGCTGGACCGTCTGCGCCTTTGGCCGCCACGAGCGCGCCTGCCTGCTGGCCGCCGTCGCTGCGGGCGGGAATGCGCGAATCGGATTTGAGAATAACATCGAAACACCGGAAGGCGGGCTGCTGGCAGACAATGCAGCCTCGGTTGCCGCCTTCGTCCAGGCCGCGCGGGATGCGGGCCATAGCCTCAAGGAGTGCTGATCATGAGCGCCCAAATCAAAAGCCACGTCTTTCCCCGCCACACCAAGGCCACGCTGCCCACCGCGGTTTCCGGCGACGGCTGTTATCTGATCGACGCGGACGGCAAGCGCTATTTCGACGGCTCCGGCGGCGCCGCGGTCTCCTGCCTCGGCCACTCCGACGCCGATGTGATCAAGGCGGTGCAGGACCAGGTGGGCAAGCTGGCCTTTGCCCATACCGGCTTTCTCACCTCGGACCCCGCCGAGGAACTGGCCGACCTGCTGGTGGCCAATGCGCCGGGCGATATCGACCGCGTCTATTTTGTCTCCGGCGGCTCCGAGGCGACCGAGGCGGCAATCAAGCTGGCACGCCAATACCACCTGGAGCGCGGCGAGCCGCAGCGCCGCCACATCATCGCCCGCAAGCAAAGCTACCACGGCAACACCCTTGGCGCGCTGGCCGCAGGCGGCAACGAATGGCGCCGCACGCAATTTGCGCCGCTGCTGATCGACATTTCACACATCTCGGCCTGTTACGAATACGTGGGCCGGGCCGAGGGTGAGAGCAGCTTTGACTATGGTCAGCGGGTGGCGAATGAGCTGGAAACGGAAATCCTGCGCCTTGGCCCCGAAACCGTGATGGCCTTCATGGCCGAACCTGTGGTCGGTGCCACCTCAGGTGCGGTGCCGGCGGTTGCTGGCTACTTCAAGCGCATCCGCGAGATTTGCGACCAATACGGCGTGCTGCTGATTCTGGACGAGGTGATGTGCGGCATGGGCCGTACCGGGCATCTGTTTGCCTGCGAGGCGGATGGCGTGGTGCCGGATATTCTGTGCATCGCCAAGGGTCTTGGCGCCGGTTATCAGCCGATTGGTGCAATGCTTTGTACCCGCCAGATCTATGAGGCGATCGAGCATGGATCCGGGTTTTTCCAGCACGGCCACACCTATATCGGCCACCCGGTGGCCACCGCTTCTGGCCTCGCCGTGGTCAAGGCGATGCTGGAACGCGGGTTGGTGCAGCGCTGTGCTGAAATGGGTGAAAAGCTGCAGGCGGCGCTGGAGGACCGGTTCGGCCAGCACGCACACGTCGGAGACATCCGCGGCCGCGGGCTGTTCCGCGGGGTCGAGCTGGTGGCTGACCGCGACACCAAGGAACCCTTCGATCCGGCGCTGGGCTTGGCCAAGAACATCAAGAAGGCTGCGTTTCAGGCGGGTCTGATCTGCTATCCGATGTCCGGCACCCGCGACGGCCAGAACGGCGACCACATCCTGTTGGCCCCACCCTTCATCATCACCGATGAACAAATCACCGAGGTGGTGGACAAGCTGGAAACGGCGATCTCCCAGTGTTTGCCGCAGGGGTGAACAGCCCAGTAAGAGGAGGTAGCCGCCCGGCGGTTGGCCGGGTGCTGTTGTCAGGTGAATGTGTTTCCGGTGTAGCCTAGCTGCTCCAAAACGCTGGCGTAATTTTCGACGCCCTGCGCGCCGGTCACCAGATGGCGGCCATCAAACACCATCGCGGGTACGCCGCGGATGCCCTGGTTCACCCAGAACGCCGCGCGCTGGCGCACGCTGTCCGCGTGTTTGCCGCTGTCCAGCGCGGCACGGGCTTCTGAGCCGTCAAGGCGGAGATTTTCGGCAGCCTGTGTCAGAACCTCCGGGTCCGAGACATTTTTGCCATCGGTGAAATAGGCCGCCAGCAGCGCCTGCTTCATCTCATGACCCTTGCCGCGTTCCTCTGCCCATTCGATCAGCTGATGTGCCTGGAACGTGTTGTAGATCCGCATCCCTTCAAAGAAGCGGAAGGTGAAGCCCAAGGCCTCTCCGAGTTTGGTCAGCTGTGCCCGCACCTGTGCCGATTGTTCCGCCGTGCTGCCGTATTTCGCCGCCAGATGCTCTCGCAGGTCCTCGCCTTCCGGCACCATGCCCGGGTTCAATTCAAACGGTTGCCAGTGGATGCCGAGCTGAACTCCGGCGCGGCGGGCGGCAAAAGCCAGCTGGTTGTAGCCGACCGCGCACCAGGGGCAAACAACATCTGAAATTATATCGACCCTGAGGACGGGCCGGTTAGGGGTCTCTGCCATGGGGCTGGTCCTTTGGTTTTCAGAGTCTCTCAGTGGAAATGGGGGCAAAGCGACGGGAAAACAACAGTTGCAGCAGTGCTTACCTGCAGAGCGTTTCATTCCCGGTGCCGCCCGGCGCAAGCAAGGCCTGTGGCAGTCTTAAGCATCCCCTGTGCGAAAACGCCGTTCCGGCCCGCACTCCGCACATCTGTGCCAAGGCGCGCCTTATCTGCCGGGACAGGCAGGTGGAGCACATCACCCGCAATATGCTGGACCGGCTCGGCGCGTGGCGGCCCTCGCGCAGATTTTTGTTGACCTGCAATGCTTCGGCTTCAGTGTCAGTCTGCGGACAGCCTGATCCCGCCAAAGGAGACCGCCATGCCCCGGATCGATACGCTCCTCTCTGCCTTTCCCCGTGCCAGCCTGCTTGGACAGCCCACGCCGTTGGAACGTCTCGGCCGACTGTCGGAGGAACTGGATATTGACCTCTGGATCAAGCGGGACGATCTGACCGGTCTCAGCTTTGGCGGCAACAAGACGCGCCAGTTGGAGTATTACATCGGTGCCGCGCGGGCGGCTGCGGCCGATACCATCCTGATCACCGGCGCGGTGCAGTCTAATTTCGCCCGTACCGCCGCCGCGGCGGCGGCGAAATACGGGATGCACGCGGTGCTGCAGCGAGAGGAGCGGGTGGCTGGCATGGATCCGCTCTACTACAGTTCGGGCAATATCTTTCTGTCGGACATCCTTGGTGCCGATGTGATGCGCTATCCTGATGGCGAGGATGAGGTCGGCGCGGATGCTGCCCTGGAAGCCTGCGCCGAAGACCTGCGCGCCAAGGGCCGCAGCTCTTACATTATTCCGCTTGGCCTTGGTCATCCGCCGCTTGGCGCGCTTGGGTATGTGCAGGGCGGGGCGGAGCTGGCAGCGCAGATTGGCGGTTTTGATGCAGCCGTGGTGCCGTCGGGGAGCGGAGCGACCCACGGCGGGTTCTTGACCGGGGTGCGCCTCGCAGGCATCACCGCGCCGGTCTTTGGCATCTGTGTGCGCCGTGATGCTGCGTTGCAGAAGGCGCGGCTGGAGCAAGTGGCGGATGCGCTGGCCACCCTGATGGGTATCCCGCGTCCATTTGGCTGCGATGACATTTTCACCTGGGACGGTGCGCTGGCTCCTGGCTATGGCCGCGCAGGCCCTGCCACCCGCACTGCGCTCCAGCGGATGGCCAGAACCGAAGGGATCCTGCTGGACCCGGTCTATTCTGCCAAGACCTTTGCAGGGCTGCTGGGCTTGTTGAAGGAGGGGGCAATCACCAAGGGCCAGAAAATTCTGCTGCTGCATACCGGCGGGCTGCCGGCGCTGTTTGCCTATCAAAACGATCTTGGTTTCGGTGGAGCCGGCGCGCTATGATCCGCTGCCAGTGGATTGCGCAGGCCCCAGAGGATCTTTTGCAGCGCCGCCCCCGCGGGGACACGGCGGAATAACTACGGGCCGTGAAAAGGCCGCCGGTCATGGCAGGAGCAGAGCCGACCGGTGGGTTTTGCGGTGGCTTAACTTTTGCCGAGCCGGCTTGCGTCCCGCGCAATCGCTTCGATTGCGGCCCAATTGCCAGCCTCGACCAGATCGGGTGGCGCCACCCAGCTGCCGCCGGCGCAGACCACGTTGGGCAGGCTTAGATAGGTTTCCGCATTGGCGGGGCTGATGCCGCCAGTGGGGCAGAAGGAGATTTGCGGCAAGGGCGCGCCGATCGCTTTCAGCGCGGGCGCACCGCCTGAGGCTTCAGCCGGGAAAAACTTCAGCATGCCATAACCGCGCGCCAGCAGGCGCATCGCCTCGGTTGCTGTTGCAGCACCGGGTAACAGCGGCAGGCCGATGGATTCGCAGGCGTCCAGCAAGTCATCCGTCGCGCCGGGGGAGACGCCGAACTGCGCGCCGGCCTCCTTGGCGGCTTCGGCGTCTTTGGGGGTGATCAGCGTGCCGGCTCCGACCACACCGCCCTTCACCTGTGCCATTTCGCGGATCACATCCAGCGCAGCACTTGTGCGCAGGGTGACTTCCAGTGCCGGCAATCCGCCGGCGATCAGTGCTTCGGCTAGTGGCCGGGCATGGGCTGCATCCTCCACCACCAGCACCGGCATCACCGGCGCCAGGGTGCAGATCCCGCATGTGCGCAGGCTGGAGTCCTGAGGGGTTATCCGCGTCATACTAAACTCCAAAAACGCTGGCGCCTTCGTCGGCCGAAGCGACCGAGCGGCGGAACAGGGAAAACAGCTCACGCCCGGTGCCGTGCTGATAGGCGCTGAGGTCGGCAGTGGCGGCGTCGCGCTCCAGCACGCCGCCGGTGAGGATTTCCAGCGTGCCGCGCACCGCGTCCAGCCGCAGCAGGTCGCCGTCCTGGAGTTTGGCAATCGGGCCGCCGTCCAGCGCTTCGGGCACCACATGGATTGCGGCGGGGATCTTGCCGGAGGCTCCAGACATCCGCCCGTCGGTGACCAGCGCCACCTTCTGGCCCTTGCCCTGCATGATACCCAGCATCGGGGTCAGACTGTGCAGTTCCGGCATGCCGTTGGCCTTGGGGCCCTGAAAGCGCACCACAACGATCACGTCGCCGGTGAGTTCCCCTGCCTTGAAGGCGGCCTTGGCTTCCTCTTGGTCATGAAAGACGCGGGCGGTGGCCTGGATCACCTGGTGTTCCCTGGCCACTGCCGAGACCTTGATCACCGACGTGCCCAGGTTGCCGGTCAGCCGCTTCAATCCGCCGGTCGCCTGGAACGGTGCGTCCACCGGGCGCAGCACCGCGTCATTCAGGCTTTGCCCCGGACCGGCGCGGAAGGTCAGGCCGTCCTCGGACAGGAACGGCTCCATCACGTAGTTCTCCAACCCTTCGCCCGCCACGGTTTTGGTGTCAGGGTGGAGGCCGCCGGCCTTCAGCAGTTCGCCGATCATGTAGCCGAGGCCGCCGGCTGCGTGGAAATGGTTCACGTCAGCAAGGCCGTTGGGATAGACCTTTGCCAAAAGCGGTACCGCTTCGGACAGATCTGCAAAGTCCTGCCAGTCCAGCAGGATGCCGCCCGCACGGGCCATTGCGATCAGGTGGATCAGCAAGTTGGTGGAGCCGCCGGTGGCCATCAGCCCGACGATGCCATTGGCATAGGCTTTCTCGTCCAGAACGTCGCAGACCGGGGTGTAATTATTTCCCAATGCACTGAGCGACAGCGCGCGTTTGGCGCCCTCAACAGTCAGCGCCTCGCGCAGCGGTGTGCCGGGTGTGACAAAAGAGGAGCCGGGCAAGTGCAGACCCATGAACTCCATCAGCATCTGGTTGGTGTTAGCAGTGCCGTAGAAGGTGCAGGTGCCGGGCCCATGATAGGCCGCCATTTCTGCCTTCAGCAATTCCTCGCGGCTGATTTCTCCGGCCGCAAATCTCTGGCGGATCTTGGCTTTGTCATCGTTGGCGAGGCCGCTGATCATCGGGCCTGCCGGCAGGAAAACCGCCGGGATGTGGCCGAACGCCTGCGCGCCGATCACCAGCCCCGGCACGATCTTGTCGCAGACGCCAAGAAAGACCGCAGCGTCGAATACATTATGGCTAAGCGCGATTCCTGCGGCCATGGCAATGGTGTCGCGGGAAAACAGGCTCAGCTCCATGCCGGCCTCTCCTTGGGTGACGCCGTCGCACATGGCAGGCACCCCGCCGGCCACTTGGGCGGTGCCGCCGCCTTTGCGCACCGCGTCGCGGATCAGGGCCGGGTAGGTCTCAAATGGCTGGTGCGCCGAAAGCATGTCGTTGTAGGCGGTGACAATGCCGAGGTGGCCCTTGGAACCTTGGGCCAGCTTCTGTTGGTCGGGACCGGTTGCGGCATAGGCGTGAGCCTGGCCAGAGCAGGACAGATGCGCCCGCGCAGGCCCTTTCCCGCGTGCCGCCCGCATCCGCTCCAAATAGGCCGCACGGGTGGCCTCGCTGCGGGCGATGATGCGATCGGTGACGGCGGCCAGGGTGGGGTTCAGGGTCATGGGGTGCCTTTGTAGCAAACTGCGGGGGCAAAGGGGAGGGCGGTCATTTTAGGTTCCGATACTGCGCCAGCGGCGGCCGTCGCGGTGGATCAGCAGCAACGAGTCATCGGGGCCGGCGCTGCCGCTGTCGTAGGGCTGCGGGGCCTCGCCGGCGTCCTGCCACCCGGCGATGATCGGATCAGCCCAGGCCCAGGCGGCCTCGACCTCATCGCCGCGCATGAAAAGGGTCTGGTTGCCACGGATCACATCCATGATCAGCCGTTCATAGGCATCCTGCGGGCGGCCCGATTCAGGCAGCTCATCAGCGAATGTCATGTCCAGGTTGGCGCCGGTCAGGCGCATGCCGCCGGGGCCGGGGTCCTTGATGGTGGTTTTCAGCGTGATGCCCTCATCCGGTTGCAGGCGGATCACCAGCACATTTCCATGCACGGTGCCGGAGCCTTCAAAGATGTTGTGCGGCGGATCGCGGAAATAGACCGCGATCTCGCTCATCCGCTCGCGCAGGCATTTGCCGGTGCGCAAGTAGAACGGGATCCCGGCCCAGCGCCAGTTTGCCACCTCCGCCTTCAGCGCGATATAGCTTTCGGTGCGGCTGGAGGGATTGCCGGCATGATCGCGGTAGCTGTCGCCGGATTTGTCCCCGTTCCGGCCCCGGTACTGGCCGCGGGCGATGCTGGACTGGGGAACCGGGCGCAGGGCCTCGATCACCTTGACCTTCTCGTCGCGCACCGCATTGGGGGTGAATTGCGCGGGCGGCTCCATTGCAGTGAGGCACAGAAGCTGCATCAGGTGGTTCTGCACCATATCCCGCATGGCGCCGGATTTGTCGTAGTACTCGCCACGTCCTTCGACCCCGATGCTTTCGGCCACGGTGATCTGCACATGGTCGATGTGAGAGGAGTTCCACAAAGGTTCAAACAGCGAATTGGCAAAGCGCAGAGCCATCAGGTTCTGCACCGTTTCTTTGCCCAGATAATGGTCGATCCGGTAGATCTGCTGTTCTTCAAAATGCGCCCGCAGCGCGGTGTTCAGGGATTGGGCCGAGGCTAGGTCGTGGCCAAAGGGTTTTTCCAGCACTATGCGGCTGTCGGGGGTGGCGATGCCGGTCTCGCTGAGGCGGCGGGCAATGTCGGTGAACAGCGACGGGCCGACCGACAAGTAGAAGGCGCGCACCGCATCGTCGCGCAGTTTCCCGTGAATCACATCCCAGCCGCTGTCGCCGCGCGCATCCACCGCGACATAATCCAGAAGCGCCGTGAAACCGGCGATTTCCTCGGGTGTCGTCTCCACGTCCTGGCCGAAATCGCGGACCGCGTCGGCAGTCTGGGCGCGGAACTCCTCGGCCGTCAGATCGCTGCGGGAGCTGCCGATGATGCGGCAGTCCGCGCTGAACTGGCCGATCTGGAAACGGTGAAACAAGGCCGGCAAGATTTTGCGGCGGGCCAGATCACCGGTCGCGCCAAACAGCACGAGGTCAAAGGGTTCAACGGGGATGACGCGGGAAACCATTGATTTTACATCGCTGTTCTACAGGGGCCGGGCTATTGTGCCGTTTGGGGCGGGGCAATTCAATTGCGTCTGTTGCAATACGGCTGGCTAAAGTTGAGTTAACGCTAACATGCGGGGTCGGTGAGGGCCATCCGAAAAAATGCGGCTGCCGGCCCGCTTGCAAATAGGTCAACAGTGCTGATCAATTGTTGCCCTGTCCCGGACTTCCCGCTTGAATTGATTGCGGGCTTAAGGAATTGGGTAGTCATGAGCACGTTTCACTGCCCCAATTGCGCCAGCCCGGTGACCCCGGCGGCGGCCGCGGTCAAGCTGACAGCCTGCGAGTCCTGCGGCACCACCCTATTCATCGAGGATGCGCAGGCGCGGCTGGCGGGCGAAGCAGGCATCATGCACGCGACGCCGATGCTGTTCGGCCTGGGTGGAACGACCCGGCTAGGCGGCCGGAGTTTGCAGATCCTGGGCCATGCGCGGTTTGCTTACGGGCGCGGATTTTGGGATGAATTCTGGGCTTTGGACACTAGCGGTACCCCTTTCTAGGCGTCTTTGGACGAGGGCGATATCGTGCTGCAAGGGCGCTGACGCGCTCTGGCTGGCTGCGGTATGATGGCTATCATCCTCTCAGGCAGCGCATTGACTATGACAGCGTTGAGTTCGCCGTCACCTAAGAAGACAACGCCGAATGCGTCGCAGTGCGGGCAGTCTCGATCAGTCCCTGCTGTTGAAGCGCGCTACCGTTTTGTGAACTTGCTGGGCGACGACGGCACGCTGTTGTCCGGTGAGTTCCAGGGGAGCAGCCGCGAATGGTACCGCGGCCACTGGTTCGATCCGTTTGAGGTCGAGGTGCTGGCATGACACGCAAAGCTGGGCTGACGGCGGCCATCTGGTTTTCACCCGCCGCTACCGCCGCCCGGTGTCGGTGCATTGGTTGGAACGCTTGGAACACCGGTCAAAAGTGCCTGCGGAATCCCGCTTCTTCCGCTATTGCGACACCTCCACCAGTCGGGTTGCCTTCGCCGAACGGGAGCTCACCTGGTCTCCCAGGAAAAGGTGAAAAGACCACCGCGGTCAAGACGCTAGCTGATGACGCAATGCTGAGCGCTGCCAATACGCTGAGATTCCATGCGCTGGCGGGCTACTATCAGGACGGATGGGATCAGTGGATTGAGGCGGGCCGTCTCCCGGCATGGGAAACGAACCGGAAACCCCGGTTTTCCGCGCCGGAGTTTTGGTGAAATTCCGGTGCCGCTGACGGCGGGCCTTTATGTATTTGATCAAATCTTGCGGGAACGTGCTGCAGCCGCTAAGCATGATCCGAAGGACACAGGCACCAACAGGGAGGAATGCCCATGACCCCGCTAGCCGGCCTTAAGGTGGTTGAACTTGCCCGTATCCTGGCCGGGCCCTGGATCGGCCAGTCGCTGGCGGATCTGGGCGCCGAAGTGGTGAAGGTGGAAAGCCCGGACGGCGACGATACCCGCAAATGGGGGCCGCCGTTCATTGAGCGGGACGGTGACAAGACCGCCGCCTATTATTATGCCGCCAACCGGGGCAAGGACTGTGTAATAGCTGACTTCCGGACTGAAGGCGGCAAGCAGGCGGTGATCGATCTGATCCGGGATGCTGACATCCTGATCGAGAACTTCAAGGTTGGCGGCCTGAAGAAATACGGATTGGATTACGACAGCCTGGCGCAGATCAACCCACGGCTGATCTACTGCTCCGTCACCGGTTTTGGCCAGGACGGGCCTTATGCCAAACGGGCAGGCTATGACTTTCTGCTGCAGGGGATGTCAGGTCTGATGTCGATCACCGGCGCGCAGGACGGCCAGCCGCAAAAGGTCGGCGTGGCGATCACCGATATTGTCACCGGGCTTTATGGCACCATCGGCATCCTGGCGGCAGTGGAGCAGCGCCACACAACGGGCCGCGGCCAGCATCTGGATATGTCGCTGATGGATTGCGCGACGGCCCTGCTGGCAAACCAGGCAATGAACTATCTGGCAACCGGCGACAGTCCGGTGCGGCTGGGCAATGATCATCCGAATATCGCGCCCTATCAGGTGATGGCGGTGAAAGACGGCCATGTGATCCTGGCGGTGGGCAATGACGGGCAGTTCCAGCGGCTGTGCGATGTGTTGGGGCTGGCAGAAGCCAAGGCGGACGCACGGTTCCAGACCAACCAGCTGCGGGTTGCCAACCGCAAGGTGCTGACGGCGGTTCTGGAGGAAGTGCTGGCGGACTGGGCGCAAACGGAGCTTCTGGCGGCGCTGGAAGCGGCGACGGTGCCTGCCGGGCCGATCAACACTATCGGGCAGGCCTTTGAGGATCCGCAGATACAGCACCGGCAGATGCAGATCGCACCGGAAGGCGTGCCAGGAGTGCGGGGTCCGTGGAAGTTTTCCGAAGCGGAACTTGCGTTGGATAAATCGGCGCCGAAGCTGCCGGAGTAACCCGCAGCCCGGCGTGCAGCGGACCGGATGCGGTTATTCCTGAAGGCCTGCGCTCAGGCTGAGTGGCGGCTGTTCTCCCAGCAGGCGCCGTACCTTCGGGTCAATGCGGGTGCTGGCCTCGGGGTAAGCACCGGTTGCGGCCAGCGCTTCGCGGGCCGAGGTCCTTTCGCCGATCCGTACCCAGACGGTGCTGGTGGCGAACGGTGCCTGGCCGGGGCCAGCGGAGATCCCCAAAGTCAGCCCCTGCAAGAAGGAGACCTGCTGCGGATGGGCGGGCATTAGAACCGTTTCTGACAGGTAGCCGCCGCCGCGGCGGGGCGTTTCATACATGCAGATGCGGTTGTTGCGGAGGGTGGCCATGCCGGCATAGCGGCTGCGCTGGCGAATGCTGCCGTCGCGGGCAATGGCACGCTCAAACGTGTGGGTAACGGCGCAACCGTCCTGCGGGCGCAGCCAGATCAGCGTGCGCACGATCTGGCCGGGCCAGGTTGGGGTGCGGAAGTAACCGTGGTAGACCCCCATGAAACGGCGCAGGCGCCGGGCCTGGTCGCGGAACAGGCTGCCGAATTGCAAAGCCGGGGCCGACACTGCGGTGGCTGCGCCCCTTTGCTGGCGAAAGTCCTGATGCGGGACAAACAGCGCCTCCTCCTCCAGGCCGAAGTAACGCGCGATGCGGTGCAGATTGTGAGCCGAAGGCAGGCCGTGCCCGTTGAGATACCGGTTAAACTGCTGCCGGTTCATACCGATCTCGCGGCAGACCTGGGCGATGCTGCCGGTATCGGCGCACAACCTTCGCAAATTGCGGGAAAAATCGTTTGGCATCGGTGCGGGCTTTCACGGAGTGACTGATTGAGTGCGTACCTTCGCTTACATTTGCATACAAGTGCTCGCTTTTCATACGGTGCCAGTTTGGCAAGAGTGCCGCCAAAGGGCACCGCCCGGAACTGAGACAAGGAAGACTAAATGGCCGGCGCATTCAGCATCATTGAAAACACTTGGATCACCCTGCCGGACGGGCGCAAGCTGTCGGCGCGGATGTGGATGCCGGAGGGCGAGGGGCCGTTTCCGGCAATTTTGGAGTATTTGCCCTACCGCAAGCGCGACGGCACCGCGCCCCGCGATGAGACCACACATCCGGTTTTCGCCGCCGAAGGCTATGCCTGCATCCGGGTGGATATTGCCGGCACCGGCGACAGCGAGGGGGTGTTTGACGACGAATACTCCGAGCAGGAGCTGAGCGACGGCGAGGCGGTGCTGGCTTGGATTGCTGCGCAGTCCTGGTGCACCGGCAGTATCGGTATGATCGGCATCTCTTGGGGCGGTTTCAACGGGCTGCAGCTGGCGTTTCGCCGCCCGGCGGCTTTGAAGGCGGTGGTGTCGGTGGCCTCGACCGTGGACCGTTATGCCGATGATATCCACTACATGGGCGGCTGCCTCTTGAGCGACAATGCCAACTGGGGCAGCCAGATGTTTGCCTACCAGTCGCGCCCCGCGGATCCGGAGCTGCGCCCGGACTGGCGCGCGGACTGGATCAAGCGGATCGAAGAGATGCCTTTTATGCCCGCTGAATGGCTGCGGCATCAGGAGCGGGACGGGCAGTGGAAGCATGGCTCGGTCTGCGAGGATTGGTCCGCAATCCAAGCGCCGGTGCTGGCGATCACCGGCTGGGCGGATGCCTATGTGAACGCGCCGCCCGCGCTGGCAGCGAACTTGCAGGTGCCCGCCAAGGCGATGATCGGCCCGTGGGAGCACCGCTATGCCCATATTGCCAAGCTGGACCCGGTGGATTTCCATGGCGAGGTGCTGGCCTGGTTCGGCAAATGGCTGAAGGGAGAAGAGACCGGGGCCGAGGATCTGCCCGGCTACCGCGTCTACATGCAAGAGCATTTCAACCCCGCGATGCAGAACAAGCCGCGCCAGGGGCGCTGGGTGGCAGAGGCGCAGTGGCCCTCGCCCAATGTGCAGGAGCGGGTGATGCATCTGGGTGCGGGCGTGCTGGCAGGGGAGGCTGCAAGCGGCACGCAGGCGGTCAGCAGCCCCGCGACGGTGGGGCAGGCGTCGGGCTACTTCTGTCCAGGGATGAGGTTCGACAATGAGCTGGCGGGCGATCAGGCTGGCGACGATGCGCTTTCAGCCTGTTTTGACAGCGCACCGCTGGAAAGCCCGCTGGAGCTGCTGGGCCGGCCGCGGGTCAAGGTGGCGTTCAGCGTCGACAGGCCGGTGGCGCAGCTGGTGGCGCGGCTGTGTGATGTCTCGCCTGAGGGCGTGTCGCAACGGATCACTTTCCGTCCTTTGAATCTGACCTGCCGTAACGGGTTTGAGGCGCCCCGGAAGCTGGTGCCGGGTGAGCGGTACGAGGCGGAGATCGAGCTGAATGAATGCGCGCACCGTCTGAAGGCGGGGCACATGCTGCGGCTGGCGCTATCGACGTCCTACTGGCCGATTGTCTGGCCCGCGCCGGAAGCGGCGGAAGTCACGCTGCATCTGGAAAGTTGTACGCTGGCGCTGCCGGAGCGGCGGGTTTCGCAAGAGATCGCGCCGCAGAACCCCGGCGCACCGCGCGCCTACCCGCTGCTGCAGGCGGAGCAGCTGCGCGATGCGGGCGGCACCTCCAAGACCTGGACCCGGGAGGACGGCGCGCTGGTGCTGGATACCTTTGACGATTACGGCAAGGCGGTGGATCCCTACCACAGCATGTGCGTAGGCAGCCATGTCTCCATGCACTACGAGGTGCATCCGGATGATCCGGCCACGGCTGCCTTTGCAAGCGACTGGAATTTCGAATTCGAGCGTGGCGGCTGGCAGGTGTCGATTGATACTGAAAACAAGGTGACCTGCGACCGGGATAATTTCTATCTCTGGCGCCGGGTGACCGCCCTTGAAGGCGTGAATAAGGAAGTTGTCCTGGTCAAGGAGTGGAAAGAGACGATTCCCCGAGGGGTGCTGTAAACCCGGGCGGGATACGGGCGGATTTTTGGCAATTCGTCCGCATTTGCCTTGGTTTTGACATAGTGCGTTACCAAAAGCACACAGGGCCTTAACCATTTGATTGCAATTTAAACCCTCAGCGGGCTGCCGTTGCCTTGGCTGTGCCGGATCGGTCAGTATCTTGGTTAACGAGCGGTTAACAAACAGTATTGGGGGCGAGAAAGTGCAGCTTTCCGTTGTTGTGCCCTGCTACAATGAAGAAGAGTCGGTCCCCATGCTGGTGGAGCGGCTAGTGCAGGCCATTGAACCATGGGCGCAGGACGCCGAAATCATCCTGGCGGATGACGGATCCAGCGACGAAACCTGGGCGGCGATCGAGGCGGCTCACGCCAGGTACCCTGTGGTGCGCGGCATCCGCCTGTCGGCGAACCGCGGCCACCAGGTGGCATTGACGGCCGGGCTGGAGGCTGCGCGTGGCGCGCGTATCTTCATGCTGGATGCCGACCTTCAGGACCCGCCGGAAATCCTGCCCGACATGATGATGATGATGGACCGCGGCTATGACGTGGTATACGGGCGCCGGGCCGAACGGCAGGGGGAAACCCTGTTCAAGAAGGCCACCGCCTATCTGTTCTACCGTTTCCTGAACACGCTGTCGGATGTTGATATCCCCAAGGACACCGGCGATTTCCGCCTGGTCAGCCGCCGTGCGCTGGCGGCGGTGCTGGCGATGCCTGAGCGCGCGCGGTTCATCCGCGGCATGTTTGCTTGGGCAGGGTACAAACAGATCGGTCTGGAATACGTGCGCGATGCACGGGTTGCAGGTGTCACCAAATACCCGTTCCGCGCCATGCTGCGCTTTGCCACTGACGCGCTGACCGGGTTTTCCACCAAGCCGCTGAAAATGGCGACACGGCTGGCGTTCCTGAGCCTCTATGTGACCTTCCTGATGGCGGTCTATGTGTTCCTGTCGCTGATCCTTCACAGCACCGCGCCCGGCTGGGCGTCGATGCTGCTGGCGATTTCCTTTTTCTCGGGCATCCAGCTGCTAACGCTGGGGATCATGGGGGAATACATCGGCAGGCTCTATATGGAGAGCAAGCAACGGCCGATGTATTTCCTGTCGGAGGAAACCAGCGGTGCGACGGCTGATCCGGTGAACATTGAAACTGCCCCTCGTCATAAGGAAGCGTCGTGACAATGCGCGATTGGGGGCAAATTCTGCGTTTCTCTGCTGTGGGCGCAGTGGTCGCTGGGCTGTATGTGCTAGGCTTTACCGCGCTGTTGACGGCAGGCCTAGCGCAAGCGGCGGCTAATGCCTTGGCCTTTGCAGCCGCGGTTGCCGTGCAATATGTTCTGCAATCCTGGTGGACCTTCCGCCGCCCATTGGGGTTGCCGGACCAGATGGCGCGCTTCGCCTGCGCCATTGCCGCGGGTTTTGCCGTCTCGGCGTTGATCACCGGCGCCATCGGTCCGGCGGCTGGCTGGGCAGATTGGATGTCTGCCACCGCTGTCACAGTGATCCTGCCGGTTCAGAACTTCATCATCTTTCGCCTCTGGGTTTATGCCGCGGCTGGCTGATTATCGGACGGAGCAAAAATGTCTCATATCTATTCCAACGAGTTTTACGATTACATCGACCAAGGCGCGCGAACTTCGGCGCAGGCGGTGATTTCGGCGGTGCAGCCGCATCTGAAAGCAGGTAGTGTGCTGGATCTGGGCAGCGGCCGCGGTGTTTGGCTGAGCGAATGGATCAAGGCTGGTGTGATGGATGTGGCCGGCGTCGATGGCGATTATGTAGATCGCGACCGGCTGGCAATCCCGCGTGAGCAGTTCCACGCTGCTGACCTGACCAAACCTTTTGACCTGAAACGCAAGTTCGATCTGGCCCAAAGTCTGGAAGTGGGTGAACATCTGCCCGAGGCAGCTTCGGAGCGGCTGGTGGATAGCTTGACCTGCCACGCAGACCGGGTGCTTTTCTCAGCCGCGGTGCCGGGGCAGGGGGGCGAGTTCCACATCAACGAGAAGCCGCTGTCCTTCTGGCAAGAGATGTTTGCGGCGCGCGGCTTTACCGCCTTTGACTTTGCCCGGCCTCACCTGAAGGAGATGGAGGGCGTCGAGCCCTGGTACCGCTACAACACCGTGCTTTACGCCAACGAAGCCGGTCGCGAAGGCTTGCCGCAGGCGGTGCTGGCAGCGGAAATCCCGGCTGGCCAGAAAGTTCCGCTGGCCGGCAGCCTGGGCTGGCGGATGCGGCGCGGGGTTGTCTCGCTGATGCCGCAGCCGATGGTGACCAAGATTGCCCAGGGCCGCGCCGCCGTGCTGGCCCGCCGTGCCCGACGCCTCCAGGAGGCTGCTGGATGACACTGGTCTCCGCCGGCAGCTCCGCTCCGCAGCGGTCTGCAGTGCCGCAGTTGCTGGTAACAGTTGCTGCGGTTTTTGCCCTGATGCTGTTGGCCGCGCTGTCCCAACTGCATGATCCGATGATCCGGCATGACGACTATCCGGCGCTGCTGGCGGATCCTGAGCTGTTCTACTCTAAATCCCTGACCGAAGGGCGCTGGGTCAATTATCTGTGGCATTTGCGCGGCGTGGTGACGCCGGCCTGGGCTAATTTCCTGACCTACCAGCTGCTGTGGGCGATCTATCTGGGCTGTCTGGTTCACAACGCTCTTGGCCGCGAAGCTGAGATCTGGCAGCGGGTGATGGTAGCGTTGATTGCCGGGCTGTGTCTGCCATCGGTGCTGATCTCGCTGTGGTTCAACACACTGATCCCTGGGCTAGCCATTTTGGCGCTGTATGGCTGGCTTGCCACCCGGCTGAGCGAGCGGATGTGCCGCTGGCTGATGCTGGTCTTTGTTCCGGCGGCGCTGATGTCATATACGACCTATCCGTTTCTGGTCCTCGCGATGAGCCTGACCCGCGCAGATGCCGCACGTTCTGCAAAGGATCTGGCGGGCTTGCTGGTGCTGTTCATTGCCAGCTTTGCTTTGGGAATGCTGGCAATCTATTCGCTGAACTATGCCGAACACGGGGTGTTCGGCGTGCCGATGGCAGATTGGCGCAATCCCAGCCCTGCAACGGATCTGGCCTCGGCATTGAAAAATTCCAAGCTGGCAGGGGATTTCCTGGTGAACCTGGTGCTGAAGGGCGGTTACAGCATCACTGGGCTGGCGCTGCTGCAGACTGCGCTGCTTGGCTGCGCCGTGTGGGCCGTGTGGAGCCGGGACAAATGGCGGGCGCTGTACATGCTGTCCGGGGCCGGGCTGGGGCTGGCGCTGATCTGCCTGCAGGTCATTCGCAGCGGCATCGACATGCCGGTGCGGTCCGGCGGCTTCCTGTGGGCATTTGGTGCAATCTTTGTCGGATTGTTCGCCCTTCAGCTGCGTGACGGCGGGCGGGCCCGGCTGAGCCGCAACCTGCTGTTTGGCATCACGGCCCTGTATGTGATCTTTGCCGGGATGACCCACTTCTTCTCTACGGAATGGAACCGCCTGAGCCAGGACATGGCGGCAGAGCTGACTGGCGGGGAAGGAACGGTTTATGTCACCGGCACCTATCTGTCCCTGGAAGCGGCCAACACATCAGACCTGCAAAAGGATCAGTCGGTCGAGTTCCGGCTGAATTACCTGACGGGGCGGGACGTCGTGATGTGCGAAAGCCGTCCTGAAGCCTGTGCCGGTCTGCCGGAGGAGCTGCGTGGCGGCTTGCTGGAGGGCCGGGGCTTTGAAGTGCGCCACATACCCGGCGGGTCGGTGCTGATGCTGTCGCCCAAGGCACTTAGGGAAGGCAAGCTGGAAGCCGCCCGGAAAAAACGCCAGTCTGACGAATAACGCCGGGCAGCAGCCCGGAAATACGCAGCTGACTTAGAAATCGAGGCCCAGATCCAGGGTGCGCGCCGAATGGGTGAGCGCGCCGGAAGAGATGTAATCCACGCCGGTTGCGGCCACCTCGGCAATGCGGTCCAGACGCATGTTGCCGGAGGCTTCGGTCACCACATTGCTCTTGGCCATCTCCACGGCCTTGACCAGAGTGGGGGTGTCCATGTTGTCCAAAAGCACAACATCGGCACCGCCGGTGGCGATCACCTCGTTCAGCTGGTCCAGGGTGTCGACCTCGATTTCCACTTTCATCATGTGGCTGACACTGGATTTGGCGGCCTCCAGAACTGCGCGAACCCCGCCAGCGGCGGCGATGTGGTTGTCTTTGATCAGGATGGCGTCCGACAGGCCAAACCGGTGGTTGTAGCCGCCGCCATGCAGCACCGCCTGTTTTTCGGCAATGCGCAGGCCCGGTGTGGTCTTGCGGGTGCAGGTGATGCGGGTGGCGGTGTCCTTGGTCTCCGCTGCAAAGGCGGCGGTGAGGGTGGCAATGCCGGTCAGGCGGCCGGCAAAGTTCAGCGCCACGCGCTCACCCGACAGGATCGAGGCGGCGGAGCCTTCGATGGTCATCAGGGTGTCACCCTTTTTGCAATCCGAGCCATCGGACAGGAGGGTTTCGACCTTCAGCCCGGCATCCACCAGGTGAAAGGCAATGCGGGCGATCTGCATGCCGGAGACCACGCCGTCCTCCCGCGCGTTCAGCCGGGCGGAGTAGGTTGCGGAGGCCGGGATCACCGCGCGGGTAGTGATGTCGCCGTTCTGGCCGAGATCCTCCATTAGGGCGGCACGCACCATCGGTTCCAGGATCAGGTCGGGCAGGGTGGCGAATTGGGTGCTCATGTCAGTTCCTTTTGAACCTTGGCGCGGATGGCCAGGGCCTCGTTCAGGGAGATGCGCGTGCGATGCGCCTGGGCAGGGTCGGTCTCGGGGAAGTCGTCACGGAGATGGCCGCCGCGGCTTTCCTCGCGCTGCAGAGCGGCGGCGGCAATCAGGGTGGCGGTGGCGCACATGTTGACAAAGTTTTCGTCCGCCGCTTGTTCAGCTTCCAGCTGGGCAATGGCGGTGAGCGCCTGTTTCAGGCCGGCGGCAGTGCGGCGGACGCCGGCGTAAGCGGTCATTGTCTCCCGCAGGTTTTTGACAGCGGCCGCATCCAGGTTCTGCCCGCCTGCGGGGAAGCTGGGGTGGATTGCCCTTGCGTCTGCAAGAGCATCCAGAGACGCAATGTCCTGGGCGGCGTTGCGGGCGTAGACCAACGCTTCCAAGAGGCCGTTTGAGGCGAGGCGGTTGGCGCCGTGCAACCCGGTGGAGGAGGCTTCTCCACAGACCCAGAGGTTTTTCAGGCTGGTGCGGCCCTGCATGTCGGCCTCGACCCCGCCCATGTGGTAATGGGCGGCGACGGCAACCGGGATGGGGTCCTGCACCGGGTCGATGCCGGCACGGGCGCAGGTTTCGGCAACGGTGGGGTAGCGGGTCAGTACCTCGGAGCCCAGTGCTTCACGTGTGTCGAGCATTGGACGGCGGTCGCCTTGTGTTTCGGCAAAGATTGCACGGGCGACAATGTCGCGGGGGGCCAGTTCGGCGTCCGGGTGTTCCTCCACCATGAAGCGGTCGCCAGCGGCGTTGATCAGCACCGCGCCCTCGCCACGGAGGGCCTCGGTGGCCAGTGGCGCCGGATCTTCGCCGATGTCGAATGCGGTGGGGTGGAATTGCACGAACTCGGGGTCGGCAATGCGGGCACCGGCGCGGGCAGCAAAGCCGATCACCTGGCCGCGGATGCGCGGCGGGTTGGTGGTATGGGCATAAAGCCCGCCAGAGCCGCCGCCGGCCAGCAGCACACCCGGCGCCTTGATCAACACCGGTGCTGAGGGGACATCGGCGCGGGTGATCCAGATGCCGGTGACGGTGCAGCCTTCGGTTTCCAACCGCACCGCTTGAGTGTTTTCCAAGACCTGCACCGAAGGTGCTGCGCGCACGGCGGCGATCAGGGTCTGCATGATCTGACCGCCGGCCTGATCGCCCTTCACCCGCACCACGCGGGCAGCGGAATGTGCGGCCTCGCGGCTCATCACATAGTTGCCGTCGGCGTCGCGGTCGAAAGGCGCGCCAAGCTCGGTAAGGTCGATGATATGCGCGCGGGCCACCTGTGTGACCATCGCAGCGACATCAGGGTCGACCGTGCCGGCACCCGCCTGCACGGTGTCAACAGCGTGGGCCTCCGGCGTGTCGTGGGTTGCCATGGCGGCAGCAACACCGCCCTGCGCCCAAGCCGAGCTTGCGCCCTCGCCCAGAGGCTCGGGTGAGATCACCAGAACCGGCCGCGGTGCCAGCTCAAGCGCAGCGTAGAGCGCGCCGAGTCCTGCGCCGGCAATAACAATGCGGCCGGTTTCGATCACAGATCAGACGCCAAGTTTCTGGCTGAGGTCAATCATCCGCTGCACCGCGACACGGGCCTTTTCGGCCACAGCTTCATCGACCACGACCGGCTCGGACATGGTGTGCAGAGACCACAGGATCTTCTCCAGGGTGATCTTCTTCATGTAAGGGCACATGTTGCAGGGACCGACAAAATCGACCTCGGGCAGCTGGTCGGCGATGTTCGAGGCCATCGAACATTCGGTGATCAGCATCGCCTTTTCCGGCTTCTCGTCGGTCACGTACTTCAGAATGCCGCTGGTGGAGCCGGAAAAATCGGCCTCGGCGACCACATCGGGCGGGCATTCCGGATGGGCGATCAGCCGCGTGCCGGGGTTCCATTCGCGGAAATCGCGAAGATCCTGGGCGGTGTATTGCTCGTGCACGATACAGGAGCCTTCCCACCAGACCACGTTTTTCTGCGGCACCTGTTTGGCGACATTCTGCGCCAGGTACTGGTCCGGTGTCATGATGACTGTGTGGCTGTCTTGCGCGGCGACGATCTGTGCCGCGTTCGACGAGGTGCAGCAGATGTCCGATGCGGCTTTTACCTCAGCCGTGGTGTTCACGTAGGAGACCACCGGCGCGCCGGGATATTTGGCGCGCATCTGTTCGATGCCCTCGGCGGTGATCGATTCCGCCAGCGAGCAACCGGCCTCCATATCGGGAATCAGCACCGTCTTGTCCGGGCTGAGAATCTTGGAGGTTTCGGCCATGAAATGCACGCCGCACTGGACGATCACGTCAGCCTCGACATTCGCCGCTTCGATCGCCAGCTGCAGACTGTCGCCAACCACATCCGACACGCCGTGATAGATCTCGGGCGTCATGTAGTTATGCGCCAGGATCACGGCATTGCGCTGCTTTTTCAGCTCCAGAATGGCCGCAACATACGGCGCATGGGCGACCCATTCGATGGGATTCACAACGCGGTTCATCCGCGCGTAAACATCCGTCATCTTTTCGGCAAGGGCAGGATTGGGCGCCAGATCATACTGGCTGGCGAGTTGATCCCGCATGGATTGCAGGTCGAACATGGCAAGTCCTCAAAGTTGCGTCCAAGGGGACACTTTGGACGGGGGTTGTTTCATGTTCATTTGGCGCACGCAAGCGCGCGAGAGGGGTTTTGCAGCCAAAAGCGGTGATTTGGCGCTAACAGGCGGCATCTTCGGGAAGCCGTTACTTCTCAGATGGGTATCGGGGGCAGAATTTTCCAGCCGGATTGCCGTTTTTGGCTGTCCCAGCGTCTGCTCCTGTGATTTGGAGCCGCGCAAAGCCATGTTAGACCGGGTCGGCAGTTGGCCTTTGGGAGAGTGACTGGACGCAATGAATGATCTGTGGGCAGGACTGAGCCAGGCCTTTTGGCTGCTGGCGACGCTGGACGCGGATCTGGTCGAAATCACCCTGCGCTCATTGCGGGTGACGCTGACCGCGCTGGCGATTGCCTGTGCTATTGCACTGCCGCTGGCGGCGTTTCTGGCGGTGCGCAGGTTCCGGCTGCGCCGGGCCACGATAGCGGTGCTGAATGCGCTGATGGGGCTGCCGCCGGTGGTGGTGGGGCTTGTGGTTTATGTGTTCCTGTCGCGGGCCGGGCCGTTTGGCGTGTTTGGCCTGCTGTTCACGCCCACGGCGATGATCATCGCGCAGGTGATTATTGTTGTTCCCTTGGTGGCTTCGGTTGCGCATCAGTCGCTGCGCGAGCTGTGGAGCGATTACCACGATCTCTTGATCTCGATGAACGCGACCCAGCTGCAGCGCATCAAGGCGCTGCTATGGGACGGTCGCCGGGCGCTGCTGACAGCGGCACTGGCGGGGTTTGGCCGGG
The DNA here is from genome assembly GCF_000473165.1 of Leisingera aquimarina DSM 24565. Lineage (GTDB taxonomy): Bacteria > Pseudomonadota > Alphaproteobacteria > Rhodobacterales > Rhodobacteraceae > Leisingera > Leisingera aquimarina. The sequence goes on from NZ_KI421504.1 coordinate 1,342,500, forward strand.
CGATTGGCGAGGTCGGTGCGATCATGGTGGTGGGCGGCAATATCGACCACGCAACACGGGTGCTGACCACGGCGATTGCACTGGAAACCGGCAAAGGCGAGTTCGCTATGGCGCTGGGGCTGGGGTTTGTCCTGATCGCGCTGGCAATTGCGGTGAATCTGGCGATTCACTGGCTGGGCCGGACTGAGAGCGAGGGGCGCTGGTGATGCAGATGTTCCCGCTGGTGGCCAAGGGCGCTGTGGTGCGCCGTCGCAGCAAGGTTTTGGTCGGGCCGGTGGATCTGACACTGGGCGGGCAGGGCACCTCGATTGTGATTGGTCCCAACGGGGCGGGCAAGACGACACTGTTGAAGATGCTGCATGGCATTGTGCGGATGAACGGCGGCAGCCTGGACTGGGCCTGTCCGCTGGACGAAGCGCAGAAACATCAGGCCTTTGTGTTCCAGACCCCGGTGATGATGCGGCGCTCGGTGATTGACAACATCGCCTATCCGCTGCGGTTGACCGGCATTGCTCGCAAGGAGGCGCGCGCGCGGGCGGCCGATTGGGCAAAACGTGTGGGGCTGGGGGGAATTTTGGAACGCCAGGCGACCATGCTGTCCGGTGGCGAACGGCAAAAACTGGCTCTTGCGCGCGCCCTGGTGCGTGAGCCGCAAGTCTTGTTTCTGGATGAACCCTGTGCGGCGCTGGATGGCCGTGCCACCCGCGAAATCGAGGAAATCCTGGCCCATGCATCCGAGAGCGGCACACGGCTGGTTATGTCCACCCACAACATGGGACAGGCGCGGCGGCTGGCGGATGAGGTGATCTTTGTCCTGCAGGGCCGCATTCATGAATTCAGCCCGGCGGCGGATTTTTTTGCCGGGCCGCAGACGCCGCAAGGGCGTGCCTTTTTGAACGGAGATATAGTCGAATGAAACGTCTGATTATTGGTGCAATTGCTTATTTGACCTTGGCCGCTGCCGGGTTGGCGTCAGAGATGAAGATGGCGGTCACAACCTCTTTCCACAATTCCGGGCTGGCGGAAATCCTGCTGCCGGAAATCAAGAAAGATCTGGGGCTTGATCTGCAGCTGCTGGTCGTCGGCACCGGCCAGGCGATCCGGCTGGGCGAGGCGGGTGATGTGGATGCCATCCTGGTGCATTCCCGTAAGGCCGAGGAAAAGTTTCTGGCGGGCGGCAATGGCACTCACCGCCGCGAGATCATGTACAATGATTTTGTCTTCGTCGGCCCCAAGGCGGATAAGGCGGATATCTCTGCTGCGTCAGATGCCGTCGGCGCGCTGCAGAAAATTGCTGCAGCCGCGGCCCCATTTGTCAGCCGCGGCGATGACAGCGGCACCCACAAAAAGGAACTGAGCCTGTGGGCTTCGGCAGGTCTTGACCCAGAGGATTTCGGCGATTGGCACCGCGCGGTCGGCGCCGGAATGGGGGCGGCCCTGAACACTGCGTCGGGCATGGATGGCTACATCATGTCGGACCGCGCCAGCTGGCTGAACTTTGGCAATAAGGGCGGGCTGGCACTGCTGTTTGAGGGCGACCCGGTGCTGTTCAACCAATACGCTTACATCCCGGTGAACCCTGAAAAACATGGTCACGCTAAGAACGGCCTGGCGATGCAGCTGGAGGCGTGGCTGGTGTCTGACAAGGCTAAGAGCTTGATCAATGGCTATCGGATTAATGGCGAGACACTGTTTGTGTTCAACGCCAAACAGTAAGGCTTTTTTGACTTGCGCACTGGGCTCCTGCTGTCTGCGGGGGCTTTTGCTTCAAGTCCCGCCGTCAACATTCAAAGTGACACGATCGCCGGCGAACCATGTGCGGCCAAACTCCACCGGGCGGCCTTTTGGGTCCGTATTGATGCCCGTGGTGCGCAGAATCGGACTGCCTTCGGCGATCTTGAGGTGCAGCGCCTGAGTGGCAGTGGCAAGTTTGGCAGTGATCCGGGTCTCGGACCGGGTGTAATCTTCGACGCCAAACCGCAGTAGCGCCGCAGTGACGGAGCGCAGGTCTTCCAGCGCGTCCAGAATTCCGGGAAACCGGTCCGCGGGAAAAATGCTTTGAAACAGGGCGATGGGCTGGCCGTCAGCCAAGGAGAGCCCGTCATAGACATGCACCTGGGCGCCTGGAATCAGCTGGAGCGCTTTGGCTTCACGGGGGGCCGCGGCGCGGGTTTCCAGGGAGAGGATCTGTTTGGCAGGACTGCGCCCCTCGCGCGTCAGGTTCTGGTGAAAGCGCACCCGCTTGCCGATTGGATAATCCGTGGGTTTGGCCGCCACGAACACCCCGGCGCCGCGGCGCGGGTGCACCAGGCCCTGTTCCGCCATATCGGCCAACGCCCGGCGCACAGTGTGGCGGTTCACCCCGAAACGTGCCGACAGCTGCGCTTCGGCGGGCAGCTTGCCTCCGGTCTCGTAGCGGCCCTGCGCAATGTCGTCTGTCAGTGCAATGGCGATGGACTTCCAAACGGGGGTGCGGGCCATGTCATGGAACTTTCACAAGTCTTGGATTGCGCCGGTGGAGGCGACTCAAGTATCATTTGTCTAGTTATATAGAATATGTAGACAACCTGGCCAAGAGGCTTAGACAAATGAACACGAAATTTTCCGCAGAGGAGCGCAAGGGCTGGATGAGCTTGCTGGCCTCTGCTGACGAGGTCCGGCTTGCTGAGCTGTGGCAAGAATACGGGGCCGATCCCGCCTGTGAATGGCTGCGCGCGCCGGAAGCAGGTGGCGTTATGGTCCGGGGGCGCATGGGCGGGTCCGGTGCCTCATTCAATCTGGGTGAGATGACCGTCACCCGTTGTGCGCTATCGCTGGAGGACGGAACGGTTGGCCACGGCTATGTGCAGGGCCGCAGCAAAGCAAAGGCCGGAATGGCCGCCAAGATTGATGCGCTGATGCAGACTGGTGCGGCGGCCGGCCTGTCTACCGCAGTGCTGGAACCGCTGGCCGCCGAACGCAAGGCCCGCAAGACGGCCCGGGCCGCCAAGGCGGCGGCAACCAAGGTTGAGTTTTTCACAATGGTGCGGGGAGAGGACTGATGCCGCAGCAGCTTCAGAACACGGCCTATGTCGGCGGGCTCAGCAATCCGCCGGTGGTCTCGGCCCAAGCGTTTCGTGCAGCGATGAATGCGATGGCACGGCCCGGCCGGACCGAAGAGATCAACGGCGCCATCCCGCCCGACGGGATCTCGGTTGCCGCTGGCAGCCTGCTTCTGACCCTGTGCGATCCGGAAACCGGTGTCTATCTGGCCCCGGATGTGGACAGCGAAGTCTTGCGTGGCTGGCTGGCATTTCACACCGGCGCACCTATTGTGGCGGCGGAGCAGGCGGATTTCGCCCTCGGCAGCTGGGCAGCGCTGACGCCGCTTGACCGCTTCCGGATTGGGACGCCGGAGTATCCGGATCGCTCCGCCACCCTGATTGTGGAAGTGCCGGGCTTCGGCGCCCCCAATGCCGTCCTGTCGGGGCCCGGCATCAAGGACGCTGCAAAGATGGCGCTGCCCGATTTGGCGGCCTTTCAGAATAACACGCTGCTTTACCCGCTGGGGGTGGATTTTTTCTTTACCTGCGGGACACAGGTGGCTGCGCTGCCCCGGTCCACCCAAATCAGCGCGGAGGCCTGAACGATGTATGTGGCAGTAAAAGGCGGTGAGCGGGCGATTGACAACGCCCATGCTTGGCTGGCGGAAGAGCGCCGCGGCGACACAGATGTTGCTGAACTTTCCTACGCCCAGATCCGCGAACAGCTCAGCCTGGCGGTGAACCGGGTGATGGCGGAAGGATCGCTGTACGATCCGGATCTGGCGGCGCTGGCGATCAAGCAATCACGCGGCGATCTGATCGAGGCCATTTTCCTGATCCGCGCCTACCGCACCACCTTGCCGCGGTTTGGCTATACGCTGCCGGTGGAAACCGGTGAAATGGCCTGCGACCGCCGGATTTCCGCGACCTTCAAGGATGCGCCGGGCGGTCAGGTGCTGGGGCCGACCTTCGACTACACCCACCGGCTGCTGGACTTCAAACTGGCCGCGGACGGCGAAGTGCCCGAGGCTCCGGTTGCGGATCCGCGCATGGAAGCAACGCCGCATATCGCAGAGTTCCTGCAAGGCGAGGACATTATCGAGCGCGAGCCGTCCTCGGACGCAGTGCCGGGGGATCTGACCCGCGAGCCGATGTCTTTCCCTGCTGGGCGTGCGGTACGCCTGCAATCGCTGGCCCGCGGGGATGAGGGCTTCATCCTTGGCATGGCTTACTCCACCCAGCGCGGCTATGCCCGCAATCACGCTTTTGTCGGCGAGTTGCGGATCGGCACCGTGCCGGTGGAGATAGAGATTCCTGAGCTGGGATTTGCCGTCGAGATCGGTGAGGTGGAGCTGACCGAATGCGAGACAGTGAACCAGTTCAAAGGTTCGAAAACGGTGCCGCCGCAGTTCACCCGCGGCTATGGGCTGGTCTTCGGCCAGTCAGAGCGTAAGTCCATCGCCATGGCGCTGGTCGACCGGGCGCTGCGCTGGGAAGAACTGGGCGAGGACAATCTGGGCGCACCTGCGCAGGACGAGGAATTTGTCCTGAGCCACGCCGACAACATCCAGGCCACCGGCTTTCTGGAGCATATCAAACTGCCGCATTACGTGGATTTTCAGTCCGAGCTGGAGCTGGTTCGCAAACTGCGCCACGAGGCAGCAGAGCTGGCGGAAACTCTTGCGGCACGGGAGGCTGCGGAATGAGTTCAGCCGCCGCCTCCGCCAGCGTCTCCTCCGTCGAAGCCTCCACTGTCCTGGTTCTGTCCCCAAGGTCGTCCAGAGCCGGGGCCACGAGACGCAAGGCTGGCATCAACCGGGTCTATACTTGTGTGACTGTTTTCAGATTGGCGACGGGATGTCTGATCGTACCCGCCAGCGCGCAGTGTGCGAAAAACTCGGACTATTGCCCAAATCAAGGCACCAAGGCCAATCACCAAGACAAAACCGATAATGTCTTCCATCGAAAATCCGCGCTCCAAACCGGTTTCGGCCAAAAAACTTTAATGCGAGGTCAGGATGTCTGACTACAACTTTGCATATCTCGACGAACAGACCAAGCGGATGATCCGCCGGGCGATCCTCAAAGGTCTGGCGGTGCCGGGCTATCAGGTGCCATTTGCCAGCCGCGAAATGCCGATGCCTTATGGCTGGGGCACCGGCGGGGTGCAGGTCTCAGCCGCGTCTCTGACGCCGGACGATACGCTGAAAGTGATCGACCAGGGGGCTGACGACACTACAAATGCTGTGTCGATCCGCAAGTTCTTTGAAAAGACTGCGGGTGTTGAAACCACCGAGGAAACCGAAAAGGCCAGCATCATCCAGACCCGCCATCGGATCCCCGAAGCGGAGCTGACCGAAGATCAAATCTTGGTCTACCAGGTGCCGATCCCCGAACCGCTGCGGTTTCTGGAGCCGAGGGAAACCGAGACCCGCAAGATGCATGCCTTGCAGGAATACGGGCTGATGCACGTGAAACTTTATGAGGACATCAGCCAGCACGGTGCGATTGCCACCGCCTATGCCTATCCGGTGAAGGTGGAAGGGCGTTATGTGATGGATCCTTCGCCGATCCCGAAGTTTGACAACCCCAAGATGGAAATGGCGGCGATCCAGCTGTTCGGCGCAGGGCGGGAACAGCGCATCTACGCGGTACCGCCGTACACCAAGGTCGTCTCGCTGGATTTTGAGGACTATCCGTTTGAAGCAAGCAAGGCCGATCATGCTTGCGATCTATGTGCGGCGAAAGACAGCTATCTGGACGAGGTGATCCTGGATGATGCGGGCAACCGGATGTTTGTCTGCTCGGACACCGATTACTGCCGCTCGCGGCGCGACGCAGGCCATACCGGCCGCCTGGGCGAGGAGGCAGCGTGATGACACCTTTGCTGCAAGTGCAAAACGTCGCCAAATTCTATGGCGCGCGGATCGGCTGCACGGATGTGAGCTTTGATCTCTATCCTGGCGAGGTGATGGGGATCGTGGGCGAGAGCGGTTCGGGTAAGTCGACGCTGCTGAACAGCCTGGCGGGCCATCTGCCCCCTGACCAGGGGGAGGTGATCTTTGACACCCGTGCCAATGGTCCGGTGGATACCGTCACCATGTCCGAGCCGGAACGCCGGATGCTAAGCCGCACCGACTGGGCGTTTGTCCACCAGCACGCCCGCGATGGACTGCGGATGTCCGTGAGCGCTGGCGGCAACATTGGTGAACGGCTGATGGCGGTGGGAGACCGCCATTATGGCGGGATCCGAGCCCAGGCTGCGGATTGGCTGGGCCGGGTGGAGATTTCCGAAAGCCGCATTGATGACCGTCCGTCGGCTTTTTCCGGCGGCATGCAGCAGCGGCTGCAGATCGCCCGCAATCTGGTGACCGGCCCGCGCCTGGTGTTCATGGATGAGCCGACCGGCGGCCTTGATGTCTCGGTACAGGCACGGCTGCTGGATCTGTTGCGGGGGCTGGTGCGCGAGATGGGGCTGAGCGCCATCATCGTCACCCACGACCTGGCGGTGGTGCGTCTCTTGGCGGACCGGCTGATGGTGATGAAGGATGGCCGTGTGGTTGAAACCGGGCTGACCGATCAGGTGCTGGATGATCCCCAGCATGGCTATACCCAGCTGCTGGTCTCCAGCGTGCTGCAAGTGTGAGGGCAGGATGATGATTGAACTGAACAATGTAAGCAAGAGCTTCACCCTCCACAATCAGGGCAGCGCGGTGATCCCGGTGATGGAAAACGCCACGCTGAGTGTGAAGCCCGGTGAATGCGTTGGCCTGACCGGGGCCTCGGGGGCCGGTAAGTCCACCTTGATGCGGGTGATCTATGGCAACTATCTGGCAGCGTCCGGCAGTGTGATGGTGGACGGGGTGGATGTCGCCAAAGCCGAGCCGCGTGAGATCCTGACGCTGCGCGGCGAGACACTGGGGTATGTCAGCCAGTTCCTGCGGGTGGTGCCGCGGGTGCCGGCGCTGGATGTGGTGGCCGAGCCGCTGCTGGCAGTGGGAACGCCGCTGGAACAGGCGCGCGATACGGCGGCCTCGCTGCTGGCGCAGCTGAACATTCCGGAACGCTTGTGGAATCTCAGCCCGACCACATTTTCGGGCGGGGAGCAGCAGCGGGTGAATATCGCCCGCGGCTTTGCCTATGGCTATCCGGCGCTGCTGCTGGATGAGCCCACGGCCAGCCTGGATGCGCAGAACCGCGCTACAGTGCTGGGCTTGATAGAAGGTGCCAAGGCGCGCGGGGCGGCGATCATCGGCATTTTTCATGATGAGACGGCGCGCCAGCAGGTTTGCGACCGGTTCGTGGATGTGTCGGGCTTTGCGCCCCAGGCCGCGGCATGAGTGCGCCTGCTGAAAAGGGGCCCGTCATCGCGGTGGTCGGGCCATCGGGGGTGGGCAAGGACAGTTTGATGTCTGCCCTGGCGGTCTCCGGCCCCCAGTTGCGGCTGATGCGGCGGGTGATCACCCGCGCGCCCGAGGCCGGCGGGGAGGACTACCAGGCCGTCACTGAGGCCGAATTTTCCGCCCTCGCGGAGAATGCTGTCTTTGCTTTGCACTGGCAGGCGCATGGGCTGCATTACGGCATCCCGCGCGACATAGAAACGGTGCGGGAGGGTGCGGGCGGGGTGCTGGTCAATCTGTCCCGTGCTGTGCTGCTGGAAGCGCAGGAGGTGTTCGGGGATTTCATCGTGCTGTCGGTGACAGCCGCGCCGGAGGTTCTGGCAGGCCGTCTGCTGGCGCGCGGGCGGGAAGATGCGCAAGAGGTACGGCGCCGTCTGACGCGCGCCGCCAACCCGCTTCCCAACGGGCTGTCCCGTGTTCATGAGATTGACAACAGCGGCGCGCTCAGCGCGGCGGTGCAGGCCGCGCTGGCGGCCATTCAGCCGGAAAGGGCGTAGCGATGGATCAGGTGGAACCGGCCGTCCGGCGCCTCTCCCATCAGCGCCAGATCCCGGATTGCAAAAGGGGCAGGCAGCAGCGGGAGGAGATGCGTGTTGAGCGCGTCTTGCACTGCAGGCAGCTGCAGCTTGGGCAGTTTGCCGGTCAATGTGATGTGAAAGCGGAACTGGCCCAGGACATAGGGGTAGCCCCAGCGGCTGAGGTTTGCTTCCTGCTCCGGGTTCAGTCCTGCGCCGCGGCGGCGTTCCAGCGCAGCCTCAGACGCGGGCGCGCGAAACGGGTCAAGCTCTGTCACGCAGGCGGCGGCCAGCGCCATCAGCGCGGTCTCGTCCCCGGCAGGGCGCAGGGCCAGGAAACGGCCCAGCCGCGCCAGCTGCAGACCGTCCAGCGTGACCGGTTTTTGCGTGGCGGCCAGCGCTGCGCAGGCGTCTTCAAGCGCCGATCGGGTCTGCCCCTCGGCGAGGCGCATTGGCGGCTTCAGGGTGGCGTGCAGCCCGTATTTGCGCGGCACATCGGTGATTGCCGCCACATCCAGCCCGTGAACTTGCGGGTGGGACAGGTCCAGACCCGCTTCCATGTCCCAGCCCAGCCAGCTGGCAGCAAACCGGCTCCACGCTGCCTCGGCAGGCGGGGCGTAATAGATCGCATATCGCGTGAATGTCACATTGGCCTCCTAAAAGTGGCCTTCCATAGCTCGAAAGATGTGAAGTTCAGATGACAGATGAATTGATCCTTGCCAATGCCACACTGGTGCTGCCGGGCGAGACCCGGACCGGACGTGTGAAAATCACCGGCGGTGAAATCACTGATATTGCCGAAGGGGCTTCGATCCCGGCAGGAGCCGTGGATTGCGAAGGAGACTACCTCAGCCCGGGACTGGTGGAGCTGCACACGGACAATCTGGAACGTCACATACAGCCCCGGCCCAAGGTGGACTGGCCGCATGCCAACGCCATCATTGCCCATGATGCGGAACTGGCGGGCACGGGGATCACCACGGTGTTTGATGCCATGCGTGTGGGGTCGATCAGCCGCAGGGAAAGCCGCTACGGCGCCTATGCCCGGCAGCTGGCCTCCGAACTGCTGGAGCTGCGGGCTGCGGACGCGCTGAAGATCTCGCATTTTCTGCATCTGCGAGCCGAAGTTTGCAGCGATACGCTGCTTGATGAGCTGAATGCGTTTGGAGATGCGGACCGTGTAGGGCTGGTTTCGCTGATGGATCACACGCCGGGCCAGCGGCAGTTCCGCGATATCGCAAAGCTCGAGCAATACGTGAAGGGAAAGCATGGGTTTGATGACGCGGCTTTTCAGGCACATGTTGCGCATCTGAAAGAGCTGCGCGAAACCTATGGCGACGTGCATGAAGCTGAGGCGGTGACGGCGGCCAGGCGGTTCGGTGCCGTGCTGGCCAGTCATGACGACACCACAGCGGATCAAGTGGCTGTTTCAGCCCGGCATGGCATCAGCCTGGCGGAATTTCCGACAACGGTCGAGGCTGCGCGGACCTGCCATGGGCACGGGATCAAAGTCATGATGGGGGCGCCGAACTTAATCCGCGGCGGCTCGCATTCCGGCAATGTGGCGGCGCATGAGCTAGCGGAGTTGGAGTTGTTGGACATTCTTTCGTCAGACTATGTCCCTGCGGCATTGCTGATGGCAGCCGTTAAGCTGGGCGATCTCTGGGGTGACATGGCGCGCGGCCTGGGCACGGTAACCCATGCGCCGGCCAATGCAGTTGCGTTGAGCGATCGCGGGCGGCTGGAAACGGGCAAGCGCGCTGATCTGATCCGGTTCCGGCTGAAAGCCGGCGCGCCCGCCCTGCGCGGAGTCTGGTCGCGTGGTGAGCGTGTGGCCTGAGCAGCCCGCAATCCGGAAGGGGGAGAAGCGCCCGCCCTCTTGGGGCGTGCGCTGCCTGGCCAAAGGGCGGGGCGGGTACCGACATCAGCCGGCCCGGTAGAACATGTAACGTCCCGGCGGGATACCGTCCGGGCCATCGAGCTCTTCAAAACCCGCCAGCGGCTGGCCGGAAACGATGATGCCGCCCGGCGCCATGACCCGGCTAATAACCGGGGAAAGCGCAGCAGCCTCGGCGACGTCCTGTTCTTTGACGCCATATCCGAAGTCGTAATGCGCCAGAACGATTTTGCGCCCCTCGGCTGCCAGCCGTTCCAGCATTGGTTTTGCCTCGCCTTGCAGGAAATCCTGTTCCGGCGGCAGGCAGGAGGGGTGGCATTGCAGCAGCCGGTCAATGACCCAGACCCGGCGGTTGGACAGGGTTTCACGCAGGTGGTCATAGGTGCGGCCGTTGCCAAGCCCCATGTCCAGGACATCGCCGTCCAGCGGGGTGACCTGATCTGCGGCCCAGTTCAACCCGTCGCGCTGGGCAGTGAGGCGGCGCAGCATGGAATCAAGACGGCTCATTCAGGACATCCTTTCATCATAGATCCAGGCCTCTGCCGGGCCGTCCAGCAGGCGCCTTGCAAGGGCGGCGGTAAAGTCCCAGACTGCTTCGTCATGCACCAGATGGTGGGTCAGAAGGCCGTAAGGTTCTGCATTGTCGGCATCGCCAAGCCGGCGGTCGCGCAGCTGGCATGCAACCTGATTGATCAGCTGTTCCGGCGGCACCAGGCTGCGGGCGCCTTTCCAGTTGATCGGGTCGAGATGGGTGTTCACCCGCAGCAGCCCTGAGGCGGGTTTGGCGCTTTTACGCGGCGTAAAAGTGGAGACCGCAGTGAAACCGGCACCGGCCAGCCAGGTCAGCATCTCCGGAGAAATCCGGTTCCAGGGCGGCACAAACATCGGGCGCAAGCCAGTGCCGAACATCTCTTGCAGAGCGGTCAGCCCACGTTCGGCGTCGTCCAGCAATTCCTCCAGCGGGCGGTGCGCTCCAAACTCGGCTTTCTTCTCGCCGGCGGGGGCATGGTTCTGGTGTGCCCATCCATGCACCACCGGGATCAGTTGCTGATGATCTGCAACAAAACGGCCAAGGTCCGGGGTGACACCGTGCGGGATCACCGCAAGATGCACCGGAAGGTCCAGGTCTGCAGATAGTTCTGTCAAACGCTCCAGCTCGGTTGAGTGGGACATCGCGTCGTCGTCCCGCCACCACAAAGGCAGCGTCAATCCCCCCGTCTGCCAGTGCTCCAGTTCCCGGTCGAGACCGCTCCAATCCGGTGTCATTCGCGCCCTCCCGCAAGTTCTGCGGCAATCTCCACACTCCGGGCGGCGCCGTCAAACCTGAAACCGCCTGTAACCCGCGGCGGTGCGTGCAATACCGCCTTGACCGCAGCGCATAGCCTCTCAGCCGAGAGGTCCGCGGTCTTCACAACCTGGATGCCGTTCAACGGGGCCAGGCTGGCGGCGCGCAGGCCTTGTTCGGTTTCATTTCCGGCATCGAACGGGATCAGCACAGCGGGCGTGCCGGCTTGCAGCAAGTCCAGCGCAGTGTTGTAGCCGCACATGCTGACTGAGGCTGCGGCGTGGGAAAGCATCTGGCGGAAGTCCTTGCGCGCCGGTTCCAGCAGGACGGGGGAGCCGGCCTTGGCAAAATCTGCAATGCGCTGGCGGGCGTCTGATCCGCCAACCAGCAGCCGCCAGGACGTGTCCGGCATCAGCTTTGCCGCGTCAAGTGCCGCCTGGTAAAGCGGTGCACCGACGCTGCCGCCGCCGGCACTGACCAGCACCTCGCCGCTGCCTGCCTGCTCCGGGTGCTGGCCAGCAGCCGGCGGGGCAACGTAACCCGTATAGCGCAGCTTGCCGGCCAGCATGCGGGAGACCGGCCAGCTGGCCTCCAGCTTTGTTGCTGCAGGGTCGGAGTGGACCAGCACTGCGTCATAGAACCGGGCGACCATAGTATCGGCTTTGTCCGCTTTCCCGGGTTTGGAGGGCGGGGCGAGAATGTCACGGATAGAGGAAAGGATCACGGGCCGCCGGGACAACGAATGGGCGGCGTCAAGCAGCGCCAGAAACTCCTTGCGCAGGGAACGGCGGCCAAAGGGGTACAGCTCGGTAATCAGCACATCGGGCTGCATTTCGTTCAGAGTTGCACGGAGAATATCTTGGCGCCGGATCAAATAGGCCGCATCCGCCAGTGTTCCGTCCTCCGCCAGCAGCCGGGTGAAATTAACCCCGTCAGAGCGCAACGGCGGCAGCTGGATCAACTCGGTCCCGCCTGTGTCAAGCTGCGGGGTGGGGAAGCCGCCTGAAACCACCTGAACCTTGTGGCCGGCAGCGGAGAAGGCGCGCGCGAGCGTCAGCGCACGGGCCAGGTGGCCGGTGCCAAGCAGATGAGTGACGGCAATCAGGACTTTCATGGTGCGCCCTTGCGGATCAGCCGGACCGGTTCGGGCCAAGGCATAAGGGCGGAGCCGCTGATTTCCACCACAAACAGCCGGTTGCGTTTGATGCGGAAGGGCGCGGGGCCGTCGAAATCCCAGCCATGGGCGCGGGCCAGGATCATTCGCATGATGCCGATGTGGCAGACCGCGACTGTGTCCCGTGTCAGGCTGCGCAACCAGGGTTCAATGCGGGTCCAGACCTCTGCCGGGGATTCTCCGCCGGGCGGGCGGTAGTGCCAGCCCCAATCCTCGATATCGCGGAAACCGCTGGCTGGGTCGGTCTTCAGGTCCAGCCCGTGCAGCCCCTCCCAGTCGCCCCAGTTCATTTCGGTCAGTTCCTCTGCGGTGCTAGGTGCGCGGCCTGTGATCAGTTCTGCGGTTTCCGCCGCGCGCATCAGCGGGCTGGACCAAAGACCGGCCTGCTGCCAGTCAGCGGGCAAGGCATAGCCGGGCAGCTCTTCGCGGGCTTGGTCATCCAGCGGGATGTCGCTGCGACCCTGGATGCGGCCGGCGCGGTTCCAGGCGGTGTGGCCATGGCGCAAAAGGGCAACGCGGATCATGCGCGTGTCTCCATCAGCGGTAAAACAGTTGCCCAGAATTGCCGGGCAGCGGCGGGTGCGAGATGGCGGGAAGATATGAAGTCACGTGCATCCTGGCCAGCTTCGGTGCGGAGCGCGCGGTTTGCAAGCAGGTGTCCGGTAAAGGCTGCGAGAGCCTCCGGGCCGTTTTCCGGCGCCGGGCAGCCAGCGGGCAGCAGCACGTCCCGCACGCCGGGGCGGTCCTGGGCCGCGATGGGCAGACCGTGAGCCTGGGCTTCAAGGTAGACCATGCCAAAGGCTTCATTGACGCCGGGCCAAAGGAACAGGCTGGCGTTGGCATAGGCGGCAGCCAGCTCCATGCGGGAAAGCTGGCCGAGGAAGCGCACTTTGCCGCCGTAAGGCGCCATCAGCGCCTCGACGCCGCCTCGGGCGGGGCCGTCGCCTGCAATGTCCAGCTGCCAATCGCCAGGCAGATGAGAGAGCGTTTCGGAGATGATTTGGTAGGAGGCCAGCTTGTCGCCTTTGCGCATCATGCCGGCCGTCAGCATCGGGCCGTCAAGCGAGGAGGCTTCGGGCAGCTGATCCCGCGGCAGGAAAGGGCGCAGGTGGGCCACTGCCTGAGTACCGCAGCGGTCGCGCTCCAATGCAAAATGGTCCTGTTCCGTGAAATAGAAGATCGCCGCGGCAGCATCGGCAGCGGCATGGGCTGTCTCGGCAAAGCCGCCCCATGGTCCGGTCAGGCGCTTCTTGGCGCGGGTGGACTCGATCTGCACATAGGGAATGCCGCGGGCGCGGGCGACGGCAGGGCCGATCAGATCGGGCGCCTTGTAATAATTGTGATAGCTGACCCAGAGGTCTGTTTCCGGAAGACCGCGGATTAGCCGTTTAACCTCGGCGTCTGCCTGATTGCGCAGACTTGCCTGCAGCGCCGCGTCGCCATGCTTGTCATAGATCCGCAAGTCGGAAGCCAGCTGCACATCCGCGCTGCTGCCGCTGAGCAGGTCCATCAGGTTGCGGGCAATCTCGCGGTCGCCGGAGGGCACCGGGTGATGCGGCGGTTTCATCGGTGCGTAGAAGGCAACCCGCGTTCCGGCTCCCGGCTGCATGGCCGGTCAGCTTCCCTGCAGCATGGCATGCAGCCGGCTGGACAGCTGGGCGATGCCGGGATCCATTCCGAAATCACTGCGCAGGCGGGCCAGCGCGGCATCGGCCATATCTGCCAGCCGCTGCGGGTGCCGGGCAGCATAGAGCAGGGTTTCGGCCAGCGCCTCAGGGCCGTCCTCGCTCAGCAGGCCATGGGTGCCATGTGTGATGAACTCGGGGATGGCAGAAACCGGCGTCGACAGGATCGGCAGGGATTGCGAGGCGGCTTCCATCAGCACGTTGGGCAGCCCGTCGCGGTCGCCGTCCGCGGCGACCCGGCTGGGCAGCACAAACAGGTCCGAGCGGCGCATTGCCTCGATCACCTCGGGCTGGTCGCAGGCGCCGCGCCAGGTGATGCGGTTGGCAATTCCCGCATCCTCAGCCATGCCCTGCAGCAGGTCGCCCAAACCGCCGCCGCCGATATGGGTCCAGTGCCATTCCAGCCCCGCGGGAAGCAGAGCCAGAGCGGCGATCAGCCGGTCAAAGCCTTTTTTCTCAACCAAACGCCCTACTGACATGAAGCGGACCGGGTCCTGCGGCTGGCGCGGAAGGCGCTCCGGCGGCGCGGGGAAGCGCGACAGGTCGAGCCCGTGATAGACCAGATCAACCCGGTCCGGCGTATCGGCCATCTGTTGCAGATGTTTGGCGCCAAAACCGGTGCACGTGGCGCCAAAGGCCGCGCCGTGATGGGCGGCGGAGAGCTTTTCCTTAAGCTCCCAATCCGGCGATGTCCAAATGTCCTTGGCGTGGGCCGAAAAGCTCCACGGCAGCCCGCGCATGATAGCGGCATAACGCGCAACGGAGGAAGGCGTGTGCAGGAAGTGCGCATAAAGCCCCAACACTTCCGCGGGCATTTCTGCGGCCAGCACACAGGCCTGGCCAAAGCGGCGGATGCGGTTGGGTGTCAGATCACGGCGCAGATCGGCACGCCAAACTCTATAGGCTTCAGCATAGCCGGGCAGCCGTTGAGCCATCGCGCGCGCGCTCCAGACCCGCTCTGGCTCCTCGTAAAGGTATTCGGGAAGGTAGTTCACCGGTGCCTGCAGCCGCGCATGCAGCGGGTGGCGCTTGACGTCTGTGGGGTGGCGCAGAGACCAGATCTCAAGCGCGTGGCCGACGGCCTCCAGGGCCACCAGTTCCTGTGCAATGAAGGTTTCGGACAGCCGCGGCCAGCCCTTGACCACCACTGCAAGCGGCGGGCGGGGCGTGCTCATTCGGCGGCCTCTTGATGTGTGTTCTGCAGCAATGCGTCCACCCGGCGGGTGACATAGTCCAGCCCGTCCAGCAGACCCTCTGAGCCGGCCGCGGAGGGCGGCGGCTGGTTGGCCAGCGCGCGGATCGCCTTGGCCAGCGCCGGGGCGTTCCACCCGTCGCGGGTTTCGTCCAGCATAGTGGTGAGGCCGATTTCCTCGGCCCGGCTGGCGCGGATCCATTGTTCCAGCCGCGGCGTGGTGCGGGGCACGATCACTGCGGGTTTGTCAAAGGACAAGACTTCGCAGAACGTATTGTAGCCGCCCATGCAGACAACGCCCTGGGCGCCGGCAAACAGGGTTTCGATCTGTGATTCAAAACCGACGGCGGTGACCCGGCCATTCAGCCGGGCGACCCGCTCCTCGAAATCCTCGCGGGTTTCTCCGGACAGGAAGGGGCCATAGACCAGTACAGCGCGCGGGGAGAGTTCCGTGTCGGCTTCATAGGCCGACAGCACCAGGTCCACCATCATTTCGCCATCGCCGCCGCCGCCGGGGGTGACCAGCAGATAGGGCTGTTCGGGCGGCTCCCCCACCTGGCCAAGATCGCGGCGCAAGTAGCCGGTCCAGTGCATCCGGGCCTGCATCTGCGGGGTGAACGGCAGCCCCGCCGTCGGATCGTACACAGACCGCGGCCCGTAAACCCAGATTTCATCATAGAAATCGCGTGTGGCCTCAACCGCGTGCTTGCGCTCCCATTCGGCAGCCAGCACTTCGGGCTCATCCAGTACATCACGCAGGCCCAGCACCATCTTGCAGCGGCCCCGCGATTTCAGCAGGTCCAGCGCCGGCATCAGCTCGCCGCGAAAACCAGTGGGTTCCTTGTCGGCCACCAGCACATCGGGGTCGTACTGCTCCACTGTCGAGCGGATCAGCGCGGCGCGCAAGTCGGCGGTTTCCTCAATGCTCATGCCCATGGTGCGCGAAGCATAAGAGCCGTCGGAGCGCTTGATCACACCCGGCAGGCGGACATGGTCGACCCGCGTCGGAAACGAGAACCGGCCGGCAACCGGTGAACCAGTCAGGATCAGCGCCGAGGCGTCGGGGTTGGCAGCGGTGAGGGCACCTGCCAGCGCGCGTGAACGGCGCAGATGCCCCAGCCCAAAAGTGTCGTGGCTGTAGAACATGATCCGCGGTCCGCGCGTGCCTGTGCCCGCTGCTGTCTGTGTGGTGCTTGCGGTCGTCATTGGATTGCCTGATCGGGTTGCCGGGCATCGGATGTCCTGAATCCTGGACCGGCGGCGCAGAAACCAGGCCAGCCGGTACTGGCGCTCGTCCCCGGGCGCATGCTTTTCTGCTCCGCCATCTTCCGCCTCAGTTTGCGCGCCCCTGAAGCCAGCTGCGGCGGGGGCACGGTCAGTATTTGCCTTTGCTGCTGTTCTGGTCGGGAAGTTGATCTGCCTGGCCAGGATTTGCAGCTGTCCGCCCCAGGGGGCGGGAATATGAATTTGTATAGCCCGGAGCCTGTGCGCATGCAATCATGCGCCTTTGCTGCCTGGCGCACAGGAATTTGCGCCCGCGCCATTTGCGCAACGCTCCGTCGCGTGGTTAATTTGACGCAAGTTTCCAAAAGGATAAGCGTTCATGCTGCAGTATTTGTTCCGGGTTCTCTTTTGCGGCCTGCTGAGTATCGGGCTCGCGGCTCACGCTGACGCGCAGGAAAGTGACGCAGGCGGAGCGGATAGGCTGTCCAGGGCGATCGAGCAGGCGGCTGAAAGCGGTGTCAGTGTGGTCGTGGTGGACAGCAGCGGCCAGTTGCTGAACGCGCCTCCGGACGAGGAACAGGAAACGGACCATCCTGCATCCGACACGATGGAGCAGCCTTCGGCGCTGATGAAAGCGCAGTCCAGGGTTGCCGCCTTTCGGGCAGAGTTGAACAGCCGGCTTGAGGCGCTGCCCTATTCGATTTTTGAGATGCAGTACATTCTGCGCCAAACCAGCCCGGACGGCCGCATCACGACCTATGCCGAAGTGCTGGGCTGGAGTGTTTTGTTCCTGCTGATCGGGCGCTGGCTGTCGACAGAGATTTACGGCAAGCGCATCGCCAAGCGCTTTGTGGTTGCACGGATCCAGGCCAACCCGGAAGGCTATCAGGAAAAGATGCCATTCCTTGTCTACCGCTTTCTGATGGGGATCGGGGCAACCGTTTTTGCGATGGTTTTTGCAGCTCTCATTTCCTATCTGATCTTCGGCGCTTCGGGCGACCCATCAATCGAATTCACGGCGACGGCTGTCTACACGGCCTTTTTCCTGGCCCGCACGGTGTCCGATCTGTGGCGGATGGTGCTGTCGCCGTTCCTCGCTCAGTACCGGATACCGGTGTTTTCAGACCGTGACGCAAAGCGGCTCTATATCTGGGCGTCCCTGCTGGCGACCTATGACATCTCCTCGACGCTGTTTGCCACCTGGGTCGGCGATTTCGGGCTGAACTACAATGTCTATGCGCTGGTGTACGGAGTTCTGGCGCTGGCGGGGATGCTGGGCAACCTGCTGATGGTACTGGTCAACGGGCGCGCCATTTCCAACGCCATCCGCGCAGGCCGCGTGCCGGAAAAATGTTCCTGGCTGGTGCGTGTTCTGGCAGTGGCCTGGGCGCCGGTTCTGATGGCATACATGGCTTTTGGCTGGCTTAAACTGGCTTTTGACCTGGTGCTGGAAAAGGATATTTCGATCCCGCTGATGGCGGGCAGCTATTTTGTGCTGACCACGATCCTGATTGTCTACGGGGCGATCAACTACTTCATCGAACGTTATTTCAACCGCACCCGGCGAATGCAACCTGCCATGGCGGCAACCGGGCTGGAAGGACCCGCGGCGGAAGCAAAGGCCATTTCTGAGCAACCGGGCGAAGAGGCTGTTCCGGATGAGGCGGAAACCGATGCGGAAGGCACCGAGGCTCTGGCCGCAAGACATCCTATTGCCACCTACCAGGATCTCGCCCGCAGAGTGGCTGGCATTCTGGCCTTTGTGGTCGGGGCCTATTCACTGGTGATCGTCTGGAACCCGGACGCCAGATGGACTGAAACCACGGCCGCCGAACGGGTGATCGATGTGACAGTGATCCTGTTCATCGGATACATCGTCTATCACCTGTTCCGGATCTGGATCGACAGTAAGATCGACGAGGAAGCCGGCGATGTTTCGGAGGCCGAGCTGGGCGATGAAGGCGGTGCCGGGGGCGCCAGCCGTCTGGCCACTCTGCTGCCCTTGTTCCGGGGCGCGATCCTGGCGGTTGTGCTGGTCTCGATCGTGCTAATCGTGCTGCTGGAACTGGGTATCAATGTCAGCCCGCTGTTCGCCGGTGCCGGTGTTGTCGGTCTGGCGGTTGGCTTCGGCTCGCAGACGCTGGTACGGGACATTTTCTCGGGCGCGTTCTTCCTGATCGATGACGCGTTCCGCAAGGGCGAATACATCGACATCGGTGATGTGAAGGGCACGGTCGAGAAGATCTCGGTGCGATCCTTCCAGCTGCGCCATCATCTGGGCGCGCTGCACACGATCCCCTTTGGCGAGATCAAGGTTCTGACCAATTATTCGCGGGACTGGGTGATGATGAAACTGCCGATGCGCGTGACGTATGACACGGACGTGGAGAAGGTTCGTAAGCTGATCAAGAAGCTTGGCCAGAAGCTGATGGATGACCCGGTAATCGGACATACATTTATCCAGCCGCTGAAATCCCAAGGTGTGATCGAGATGCAGGATTCGGCGATGATCATCCGCGTGAAATTCATGACCAAACCGGGGGATCAGTGGATTGTCCGCAAGCGGGTGTATCAGGAAATCCGTGAATTGTTTGCCAGCGAAGGCATCAGATTTGCTCATCGCGAGGTCACCGTGCGGCTGGCGCCGGACCAGGCCGATGAGATGACGCCAAAGCAGAAAGAGGCCGCCGCGGGGGCAGTGCAGGCTGCGATTGACGAAGATCTTCTGGACGAGATGGGCGGCCCGGGCGGCGATGACCGCTGATCAGGCCGGCTAACCCCATACGGAGCTCTCCCGCCCCCGCGCCGGATCGCCTGCGCGCTCCGCGTGGGGTTGGGCATGGCGCCGCGCTGGCGCGCGCCGCTGCCTCCGGCGGAGGTATTTTTCCCAGAAAGAAGCCGTCGCCGCGGAAACCCTTTCGTTCTGGTTGAAAATACTCCGGGATGAATTGGCTGTAAGCCAAGACGGGAGCGCCCCTTCTTCATGGGCTATTCCGGCCAGTATGCCGGTGCGCTGCCGCAACGGGAGGCGGGCCGGTCCCAGCGCATTTGGCTGGTGTCCAGGGCGAGCGGCGCAGCAAGGCGGCGGCCCGGCCCCCAGCCGCTGTTTTCGATCTCTTGGGCGAAGTCGCTGTTTGCCGGTTTGGTGACATCCGGTCCTTCGGCACATTTCTGCATTCCGGCCAGTAGCTCTGCGGTGCGGGCAAGCGACAGGCAGGCTGCGGGCACTGCTACCCCTTGGGCAGCAGTTGCCAAGGCCGAGAGCACCGCTGCAGCCATCAAATAGCCCGTGGCATGGTCCAGCGCTTGCACCGGTAAAGGGTGCGGATCGCCCGCCTTGGCCTGAACGCGGCCTGTATCGGCGATGCCTGCACTCATCTGCACGAGGCTGTCAAAACCGCGCCGCAGGGCCCAGGGACCGGTCCAGCCATAGGCATCCAGAGACACTTCAACTGCATTGGGAGAGATCCGGCGGCGGGCGTCCGCGCCGTAGCCCAGACCATCCAGCGCACAGGGACGATAGCCATGCACCAGCACATCGGCATTGGACAGCAACACCTCAAACCGCTGGCGGTCTTGGAAGTTGCACAGGTCCAGGGACGCCATGCGCTTGCCGAGCGAAACATCGGATATAACCCCCGGTTCGTCCCAGCCGGGCGGGTCTATGCGCAGTACGTCAGCTCCGAAGCCGGCCAGCGTGCGGGTCGAGACCGGTCCGGCCAGAACCCGGGTGAGATCGAGCACTCTGAGCCCGGCAAGCGGGCGGTCTGCCGTTGCCTGAAGCCTGTCCCGCAGCTGGATCTTGCGCGGCGAGGTCCAGTGGATCAGCGGTTCGGAGGCAACAGCGCGGCCTTGCGGGTGCGCCAGCCAGTCTGCGCGGCTGCGCATGGCGGCGGCTGCACCGCCTGCGGTCACGATCTGATTTTCGAGAAGACCGGCCTGCCATTGCTTTACTGCAACTGCCACGGCCGCGCGGCTTCCTGCGCAGTCTAATACTTTCAGGGCAGATTGCCGGTGGTGCGGCAGGTTGGTGTGCAGGCGGATCCAGCCGTCTGCAGTTTCATAATTGCCGGCAACCGGATCCCACAGGCTGGGAAGCTCCCAGCCCTCGGGGCGGAAACTATAGCTGAACCAAAGTGACGCCAGGCGCTGGTCGACCGTGACCTCCGGCGAAACGGGCGCCAGGTTCAGCGCATTCACCAGCCGCGCCAGTTCCAGCCCCACTGCGGCGATTGAAGCAGTGGCAAGTTCCGTAACCGCAAAGGCACTGCGCCAGCGCCCTGTGCCGGTCAGGCGGTAGCTGCCAGGCGCGGACAGGGCAGCGAGCAAGGTCATTGCTGGTAGGGATCCAAGCTGTCGCGCAACCCGTCGCCAAGAAAGTTGAAAGCCAAGACGACAATCACAATCGGCAGCATCGGGATCGCGGTCCAGGGATAGATCTCGATCGAGGCCAGGTTTTGCGCGTCATTCAGCATCACCCCCCAGCTGACCGCCGGCGCGCGCAGGCCAAGGCCGAGGAACGACAGAGCGGTCTCACCCAGAATCATCGCCGGGATCGAGAGGGTGGCCGAGGCGATCAGATGCGACATGAAGTTTGGCAGCAGATGCTTGCGGATGACGCGGCCGGAAGAGGCCCCCATCATCTCAGCGGCGCGCACGTATTCCTCTTCGCGCAAGGACAGGAATTTCGCCCGCACCGATCTTGCAAGCCCTGGCCAGTCAAGAATGCCGAGGATGATCGAGATGACGAAGAACACCGCAACCGGCGACCAGTTCGAGGGCACCGCCGCTGACAGCGCCAGCCATAGGGGCAGCTCAGGCAGGGACCGCAGGACTTCGATCACCCGGTTGATCAGCCAATCGGTCTTGCCGCCGAAATACCCGGCCAATGAGCCAAAGAAGATGCCGAGAACAAAAGACACGGAAATGCCGATCAGCCCCACTGTAAGCGACAGCTGGGCGCCATAGGAAACGCGGCTGAAGATGTCGCGGCCCAGCCGGTCGGACCCTAGGATAAAGATCGTCGCCTCTTCGGTTGCGCAGAACAGGTGGCGGTTGCTTTCGATGATACCGGCCAGATTATAGGTTTTGCCTTCACAGAAGAATTCAAGCTTCAGCGGACGCGAGGTGTCGGGACTGAACTCCCACTGGAAGGTTTCCAGATTGGCCTCGGACGTCATCGGGTAAACGAAGGGTCCCACGAATTCGCCCTCGTGGAACAGCTTGATCGATTGCGGCGGGGAATACAGATGCTCTGAAAAGCGCTGGTTTGGCCCGTAGGGAGCGATGAAGCCAGCGAACGGGATCATGAGGTAGGCGACCAACAGGAATATGCCCGAGATCAGCCCCAGTTTGTGGGTTTTGAACTTGCGCCAGACCAGCAGCCAATTGGGCGCGTCAAGGTCTTTGCGCTCCAGCTCCAGAATCGAGGCCCGCGGGTCGAAAGGTTCGTCATCGACAAAACGTCCATCAGCCAGCCGGGTCATGTGCCGCGCCCCTCATACCGGATCCTCGGGTCAAGCAGCACCAGCAGAACATCTGAAACCATGGTGCCGATCAAAGTAAGCAAAGCGACGAACATCAGCACGAAGCCCGACAGGAACATGTCTTGGGTCTTCAATGCGGTCAGCAGGGTCGGACCGATGGTTTGCAATCCTAGCACGACCGACACCAGAACGGAGCCTGAGATCATTGCCGGCAGCAGGTTGCCGATGTCGGCGACAAAGGGGTTGAAGGCGACGCGCAGCGGATACTTGGCCAGCATCCGCGAGGGTTTCATGCCCTTAGCGATGGCAGTTTCCACATATGGCTTGCCAAGTTCATCCAGCATGTTGGCGCGTAACCGCTGCATCATCGCCGAAGCGCCGGCGGTGCCGATCACGAAGGTCGGCACGATCAGGTGGACGAGGATGGACTTCACTTTGTCCCAGTTCATCGGCACACCTTCGTATTCGGGGGCCATCAGCCCGCCGATCGGCAGATCAAACCAGCGGTGGCCATAGTAGAACAAGATCAGTGCGAGCAGAAAGTTAGGCGTGGCGAGTCCCAGATAACCGATAAAGGCCGAGGTGTAATCAATCCAGGTCCGGGCCCGCGCAGCGGCTAAAACACCCAGCGGCAGCGCCACCGCATAGACAAAGATTACGGCGGACAAGTTTACCAGAACTGTAAGCCACAGGCTGTCGCCGACAATATCGGCAACCGGGCTGTCGAACTCGAAAGACCAGCCGAAATTGCCTTGGATCATGCCGGAAAACCCGTGCGGGCCGGGCATGAAACCCATCCAGATCATGTATTGCTGCCACAGGGGTTTATCGAGCGCATATTCCTGTCTTAGGAATTCCGCCTTGGCGACGCCTGCGGACTGGCCGGTGGCCTGCAGCTCGGCAATCTGGTTCGACAGATAGTCGCCCGGCGGCAGGTTGATGATGGCAAAGACCAGCACCGACACCACCAGAAGCGTAAGCAGCATGGTGCCAAACCGGTAAATGGCGTAACGCAGAATTTCCATCAGCCCTGGCCATCCTCAAAAAAGAACTCATCCGGACGGTAAAGACCGAAATGGGCGCCGGGATCCCAGGCCCATATTGCTTGATTGGGCACATTACGCAGGCGGTTGCTGACCACGACGGGCTGCGGCGCGGCGGCCACGACGCCGATGGCAAAAACCTGATCAGCGTGGATCTGCAGCATGGCGCGCCAGGCTGTAGCACGCTCGGCATCTGTCGTGGCCATGTTCCAGTCCTGCATCAGATCCATCAGTTGCCGGGCCGGGGCCATGTCAGGCGGCTCCCCCGCATCGCCGCCGGTTTGATAGAACTGGCCCCACTTCGGCCAGGAAAGGAACACCTGATCCGTTGGAGCCAGATAGGCAGGCGAGGTGTAGACCTGCGGCAAGCCATTATCCCAGCCGAACCAGGCAGAAGCCATGGTGCTGCCAGAAAACACGCGGTTGCGCAGGATGTCGCGGTCCAGCGGGCGCATAACCAGTTTGACCCCGACATCACGCCAGTCGTCCGAAATTATCTGAAGTGCATTCTCGACTTCCTGACGTTCGCCTGCTGTTTCCACGACCAACTCCATCAGCCGCCCGTCGGCCAGATAGCGGATCCCATAGGCGTCTTTCTCTGTAAGGCCGGCCTCGTCCAGAAGCCAGTTGGCCTGCTCCGGGTCAAAATCCGCCCAGGCGGCACGCAGGGCAGGGTCAAAGAACTCGCTCTGTTCCAGCACAGTCATGGCGCCGGGCTTGGCCAGGTTGAAATATAGCGCCCTGTTGATGGCACGGCGGTTGATAGCCAGCGACAGCGCCCGGCGTACCCGGACATCGCGCAGCACCTCGCGCCAGACCGGATCCTTGGCATTCAGGTTCGGATAGATCGCGATCTGCGAGGCTGCACCGGACCCCCAGAGATATGTCTTGTAGTTTGCGCCGTCCTTTTCACCCTTGCGCAGGATCGGAATATCACGAAAACCGAGGCCGCGGGCCTGCAGGTCGGCCTCTCCGGCGTTGGATTTGGCCGCAACCAGGCCGGCAGTCACGATCTCCATTTCCACGGTGTCGATGTAGGGCAGTTGCACGCCGCGGCTGTCGATCCGGTGGTAATAGGGATTGCGCACGAACTGGTGGCGGATCTTCTTGCCGGGCGAGGCGTTTATCCAGGGCTGCAGTGTTGGAAGCTCGTGGTTATCGAACTTGTACATGTTGTCGTATTTGTTGTGCAGCGCGGCCCAGCTTTTTACGCGGGCATAATCGACTTCTTCCTCCAGCACGCCCGGGTCAGCGTAATCGGCATGGAATTGCTTCAAGTATTCCGCCGGCCGGTAGATGAAAGGCGGGCGCGCCTGGGCCAGCATGTGCAGGAAGCTGGGGTTGGGGTCGTCCCATTCGTAGATGATTGTGGCTTCGTCCGGGAAGCTTACGCGCGGCAGCTTGCCGTTCACGCGCAGGAAATCCGGCGGACCGGCCGGGCTGAGCAGCTCGTGGTTGGCTACATCTTCCCACCAGTAGCGGAAATCGGCAGAAGTGAAGGGATCACCGCTGGACCAGCGGTGGCCGGGCCGCAGCTTCAGTGTGTAGCGCCGGTTCTCTTCGTTCTCATAGCCTAGCAGAATGTCAGGCTGCAGCCGGTAGCTTTCGTCATAGCCCGCCAGCCGCGCATAGCCATAGACCACCATCTGGCGGATGTCCTTGGAACGGGTAACCATGGTGTTCAGTGTGCCACCCTCAGTGCCGAAGGCCCGGCCTTTGGCAGCCAAATCGACCACCAGCGGCACCTCTGGCAGGCGTTTGGCCACTGGGGGCAAGTAGCCCGCCTTGACTTCGGAGCTCCAGAATTTGCTTTCCTGGACCTCGGGGCCGCAAAGGGCAGAAATCGGGGCAAGGCATAGAACAACCGCCAAAAAGGGTTTCAGGGCATCAAGCATGGCAGCGCACCTTATGGCCGGGTTCCAGGTGTTTCAGGTTAACCAGGCGCGGGGCATCGGATCCGTTAAAGCGGAATTCCTCGGGCCAGCAGTCCGGCGCGCCTGCGCCTTGGGCTACCATTTTTAAGTCGATGGGCCGGTCGATATCAGGTTCCGGCTGGGCCGCGATCAGCGCCTTGGTGTAGGGGTGCTGTGGATTGTAGAATAAGGTTTCCGGCGGCGCCTGCTCGACAATCAATCCGCGCCGCATCACGGCGACCTCATCTGCTATGCGGGCGACCACGGCCAAATCATGGCTGATGAAAAGATAAGACAGGTTCTGCCGGTCGCGAATTTCCTCCAGCAACAGAAGGATCTGCTCCTGCACCGAAACATCCAGCGCCGAGGTCGGTTCGTCGCAGACGATCAGCGCCGGCTCCAGCATCAGCGCGCGCGCTATCGACAGACGCTGGCGCTGACCGCCGGAAAACGCGTGCGGGTAGCGTTTCAGCATGTCCGGGGACAGGCCAACCAGCCGCAGCATGTCCGCCGCCTTGTCCCGGCGTTCGGCACGAGAACCGATGCGGTGGATTTCCAGGGGTTCCACCAAAGTGTCCTGAATGCGCATCCTGGGCGAAAGTGAGGAGTAAGGGTCCTGGAACACCATCTGGGCTTGCCGCTGAAAGGCGGTGCGCGCGGCACGGTCCATGCTGTGCACTGTAACCGCCGGCTGATCAGGATTAGGGCGGAACAGCACTTCGCCGCCGGGATCAGGAAGTTCTGCCCCCAATGCAATTCGTGCGGCTGTGGTCTTGCCCGAGCCGCTTTCACCGACAACAGCCAGGGTTTTTCCGCGGGTTAACCGCAGATCAACCTCGCGGCAGGCGTGGATCAGGGTCGGAGCTTGCCAGCCCTTGCTGGCTCTTAGAGTGTAGGTCTTGGAAACCGACTTCATCTCCATGATCAGGTCATCGCGTGACGGCGGGATTGCGACGACGGCTTCATCCGGGATTTCCGGTGCTGCATTAAACAGGGCCTTGGTATACGGATGGGCAGGGGTGCGCAGCATCGGCTCCGCACGGCCGGATTCCATCACCCGGCCCTTGTGCATCACCACCACCTGCTCTGCCATATTGGCGACCACGCCCAAGTCGTGGGTCACCAGGATCATCGCCATGCCGCTTTCGCGTTGCAGCTCTTTCATCAGCCCCAGCACCTGGGCCTGTGTGGTCACGTCCAGCGCCGTGGTCGGCTCATCCGCAATCAGCAGGTCCGGCTTTGCCACCATGGCCATGGCGATCATTGCCCGCTGGCGCATTCCGCCGGACAGTTCGAAGGGGTAGGATCTGTAGGTGCGTTCCGGCTCGGGAAACCCGACCCGCTCAAAGCATTCAAGGACCTCCTTGCGTGCCTCGCGTTCGGACTTGCGGCCATGCAGCCACAGCACTTCTGACACCTGATTTCCGATCCGGTGCAGCGGGGAAAGCGAGCGCATCGGCTCCTGAAAAATCATCGCGACGGTATTGCCGCGCACGTCGCGCATCCGCCGTTCATCAAGCGTCGCAAGGTCAAGTTCGCTGCCGCGGGTGTTCAGCAAAATACGCCCGGTGCGCAACTGCGCCACCTTTGGCAGGATGCGCAGCACGGCCCGGCAAGAAACCGTTTTCCCTGAGCCGCTTTCCCCGACCAGGGCGAGTGTTTCGCCTGGCTGCACAGCAAAGCTCACGTCCTTCACGACGGAGTCGCCCTTGCCAAATCCAATGCTGAGATTTTCAACGGACAGCAGCGGGCGCATTCAGAATTGTCCGCCCGGCCGGTTCAAGGCACTCATGAGATCGTGTTTTCCCCTGTTTTTTTGCCTCACCTTCGCGCGCTGAAGGCTGCTTAGTCAAACCCCATTTGCCCAGATGCCCGTTGTGCAAGGGAAAATTGATCGGCTTTCCGGTTGTTCTGATGGGCGCCTCCCAGTGCTGTCAGCCCGCAATCGCCCTGCATTTCCGGTGTTTTCGGTCCGGTGTCGCAGGGGGAGTAACAATTTCTCACATTCGCGTGCCGGCAGGTGTTTTAAGGAGCAATGCAAATCCCGCCCTCCAGAAGCAGCGGACCTGCTGTGGCCCCCGCGCCACTCGGTCATTGCCGCAAATGGCTGCTGAAAGGATTGTCGTGTTGGCGCCAGCAGTCAGCCCGGCATAGGATGCCAGGGAACGCACGCATTCCGAAAGGCCGCACATGGCGCAAAAACCTGTTCTGCACCGGGACGATCCGGAAGCCGAGCCGCTGGTCGGCAACATTAAGGTCACCCGCAACGACTGGCTGAATGTCGCGATGGATGTTCTGATCTCGGACGGGGTGGAGCAAGTGAAAGTGCTGGCGCTTGCCGAGCGGATGCAGGTTTCGCGCTCGTCGTTCTACTGGTATTTCAAATCACGTCAGGACTTGCTGGATGCGCTGCTAAAGAAATGGGAGCAGACAAATACCGTCGGCATGGTGCGCCAGGCCGAAGCGCCGGCCAAGACCATTACTGGCGCGGTCCTGAATGTGTTCCACTGCATCACCAACCCTGATCTGTTCAACACTGCGCTGGACTTTGCCGTGCGAGACTGGTCGCGCCGTTCCGGCAAGGTGCGCAGCCTGCTGGACCGCTCGGACCGGCGCCGGGTCGAGGCGCTGACGGGAATGTTTGCCCGCTACGGCTATGCAGACCGGGAAGCAGTGACCCGGGCCAAGGTGCTGTACTACATGCAGCTCGGCTATGAGATGGCGGATCCGAATGAGAGCCACGCGCATCGGCTGGAGGTGACGCCCGAGTACCTCAAGGTCTTTACCGGGCGCGAGCCGTTGTCCGAAGAGATGGCGGACTTCACCGAATTCACCAAACAGCACTGGGACGTCTGAGGCGCCAGCCGCGGCCGCGGGCGTGTGGTTTTATAGGTTATGGAGCAAATCTTCAGCCTGCGCGCGCGCGTCCACAGCCGCTTTCAGCCTTACCGGGCCATATCCGCGGATATCCATCGGCGCTTTCAGTACCTTCAGGCAGGCCTCATGCGCATCGGGGCGATAACGGCTGGCGATGGTCTGCAGCGCGGCTTCAAACCAGGCCAGCAGATCGCGGTGCAGGCGGGCTTCCTCGTGATAGCCGAAGATGTTGAAGGCCGAACCGCGCAACGTCTTGGCCTTGGCCAGCAAGTGCATCGCCGGTCGCAGCCAGGGCCCAAAGGCCCGTTTCGCCGGGCGTCCGCGGGCATCCTTTTTCCAGCTCAGCAAAGGCGGTGCGAGGTGGTATTTGACGCTGAAATCCCCCTCGAACTCATCCTCAAGCTGGTGCTGGAAGGCGTCGCTGGTCAGCAGCCGGGCAACTTCATATTCGTCCTTGTAAGCCATCAGTTTGAATAGCGCCCGCGCCGCGGCGGTGGTCAGTTCTTCCTGCGCCTCCGCAGGCAGTGCGTCGCGAAACAGGTTCAAAGCAGCGGTGTAGCGTCCCGCATAAGCCATGTTCTGATAGCCGGTGAGGAAAGTGGCGCGGCGTTCGATCAGTGCGTCCAATGTTTCCGTCTTTGCGTGCGTCTCCTCAAAGTGGCTGGCGACCAGTTTCGGGTCCTCCGCCATGGCACGGCCTATGGCAAAGGCGAGGCGGTTTCTTTCAATGGCAACGCCGTTCAGCTCAATCGCCTGGTCCAGCGCCCCTGCACTGACCGGCACCAGCCCTTGCTGCCAGGCAAAACCCAGCATCATGACATTTGCCAGCACAGCGTCGCCCAGCATTGTTTCCGCGGCCTCATTGGCGTTGAAACCGGACAGGTTTTGCTCTCCAACGGCCTCGGCAATGGTTCTTTCCCGCAGGCCTGCCATCAGATCTGCATCGCGGCGCAGCACCAGATCGCCAGTGGGCATTTCAGCCCGGTTCAGCACCACCTTGGTGCCTGCGCGGTAATGGGCCGAGGCCTTGGGCGCCGAACTGACCACCACGTCGCAGCCGATAACCGCATCCGCGCCGCCCTGTTCGATGCGCACCTGGTTCAAGGTGCCGGGTTCTTTGGACAGCCGGATGTAGCTGAGGACAGTTCCGAACTTCTGCGCAAAGCCGGTAAAATCCAGCACGCTTGATCCTTTGCCTTCCAGGTGTGCCGCCATGGTGATCAACGCGCCGACGGTGACAACACCGGTGCCGCCCACTCCGGTGACCAGCAGGTCGAACGGCACCTTGAGAGAGGGCAGTTCCGGCGCTGGCAGCTTGGCGTTCAATGCGGCAGCGTCCAGACCAGCGGGCTTTTTCTTCTTCCTGGTGCCCCCCTCGACGGTGACGAAGGAGGGGCAGAAGCCGTTCAGGCAGGAGAAATCCTTGTTACAAGTGGACAGGTTGATCTTGCGCTTGCGGCCAAAGGGCGTTTCCTTCGGCTCGACGCTCAGGCAGTTGGATTCAAGCGAGCAATCGCCGCAACCCTCACAGACAAGATCGTTGATGAAAGCGAAGCGTTGCGGGTCCTCCATCTTGCCCCGCTTTCGGCGGCGGCGTTTTTCAGTGGCGCAGGTTTGTTCGTAGATCAGAACGGTGACGCCGGAGATGTCGCGCAACTCACGCTGCACTGTGTCCAGCGCGCTGCGGTCATGGAAGGTGGTGCCGGCGGGGAAGTCGCCGCGGATAAACTTGCCGATGTCGTCCGAGATCAATGCAATCCGTTCCACCCCCTCGGCGCGGCAGGTCTGCGCGATACCATGCACCGAAACCGGCCCGTCCACCGGCTGGCCGCCCGTCATCGCCACCGCATCATTATATAGGATTTTGTATGTGATATTGGTGCCTGCCGCGACTGCCTGGCGGATCGCAAGCGAGCCAGAATGATACCAGGTGCCTTCGCCCAGGTTCTGGAACACATGTTTGTTTCCATTGAACTGCGAGGCCACGGTCCAGGGCACGCCTTCGCCGCCCATCTGCGCATAGCCGGCTGTATCGCGGTCCATCCAGCTGGCCATCACATGGCAGCCGATGCCGGAAAACGCTTTGGAGCCATCCGGCAGCTTGGTCGAGCTGTTGTGCGGGCAGCCGGAGCAGAAATAGGGCGTACGGGCGGCGCCGGGCACGTTCAGAAGCTTCGGCGGTTCCGCCGTGAGTGCTGCGGCCTTGGCTGGCAGGTTCTCCTCCGGGAAGAAGCTGTCCAGCCGCGCGGCAACGATGGGGGCAAGCAGCAGCGGGCTCAGCTCGCCGGTCCAGGGGATCAGCGGTTCGCCCTTGCTGTCGTATTTGCCGACCATCTTTTCGGGTTTGCTGCCGGGCCAGTCATAGAAGTTTTCCTTGAACTGGCTTTCAATGATGCCGCGCTTTTCCTCGACGACCAGCACCTCCTGCTTGCCCTTCACGAATTTCAGCGCATCGGTGCGGTCCAGCGGCCAGACCATGCCGACTTTGTAAATGTCGATCTTCAGGCGGCGGCAGGCGGCCTCATCCAGCCCAAGAAGGCGCAGCGCTTCCATCAGATCAAGATGACCCTTGCCGGTGGAAACAAAGCCAAAGCGCGCGTCCTTGATATCGTAAATCCGCTTGTCGATCGGGTTGGCCTCGGCAAAGGCGCGCACGGCGTCGAGCTTGGCGTGGATGCGGGTCTCAATCTCGGGCGAGGGCAGGTCGGAGCGGCGGATATGCAGCCCGCCAGGATAATCTGGCAAATCGGGGCAGGCAAATTCCCGGTCCGGGCGCAGGTCAACCGAACGCGCGCTTTCCACGGTTTCCGACACCGCCTTGAACCCAACCCAAGTGCCGGAGTAGCGCGATAGTGCAAAGCCGTATTCGCCAAAAGCCAGATACTCTGACACATCTGCGGGGTTCAGCACCGGCATGAACCAGGACATGAACGCCACATCCGACTGATGCGGCATCGAGGAGCTGACACAGCCGTGGTCGTCACCAGCCACCACCAGCACACCGCCCTTTGCAGAGGAGCCGTAGGCGTTGCCATGTTTCAGCGCATCGCCGGACCGGTCCACGCCCGGGCCCTTTCCGTACCACATGGAAAACACGCCTTCGACCTCGCAATGCGGGTCCAGCACTGCCTGCTGCGCACCCAGGACAGCCGTGGCGCCAAGGTCCTCGTTCACCGCAGGCATGAACTTGATCCGGTTTGCCTGCATCCGGTCCTTGGCGCGCCAGAATTCCAGATCGACTGCACCCAAGGGCGAGCCGCGGTAACCAGAGACAAAACCCGCGGTGTTCAAGCCGGCTTCCTGATCGCGACGCGCCTGATCGAACATGATCCGGGCCAAGGCCTGGGTGCCGGTCAGGAAAACCCGGCCCTGGGTCATTTCGTACCGGTCGTCCAGCTTGTAGCTGCGAAAATCATGGCTCAGCTTGGTCATCTCGAGAGAGTCCTTGCGCGGTAAATGTGCTTTCCGGAAAAGTAATCCGCAATGCTTGAAAAGATTTGCCTGAGTTGCTGCTTTTGTGGAAAATTATGGTCATAATGTTCGGATCTCAGTGGTCCAGTGAAGAAAGTGACCGGAATATGAAACTTGACGACCGCGATTCCCGTATTCTCACCCTGCTGCAGGAAGACTCCCGCATCTCCAACGCCGATCTGGCTGAGGCAGTGGGCATGTCGCCGTCGGCTCTGTGGCGCCGGGTGCGGGCGTTGGAGGAGGCGGGCATTATTGAACGTTACGGTGCGGTGGTGAATGCACCGGCAATGGGGCTGGGGTTCCAGGCTATCGTGCATGTGCACTTAACCCGCCACGATCCGGACAAGCTGGTGGAATTCATTCGCGCGGTGGAGAGCAGCCCGCTGGTTCAGGAATGTTACGCAACGACTGGGCAGTCTGATTATCACCTGCGGGTCCTGGCTCCGGATCTGGATGCCTATAACCGGTTTCTGGAGGATTTCCTGTTCCGCCTGCCAGCAGTTGCCAGTGCCCAGACCAATGTGGTGCTGCGCACGATCAAACGGGACAGGCCCGTTGTGCCTTAGAAGGTCCGCCTGCGGCGGAAGTGCTGTTGGAAGGAAGAAACGAGGACCATCTATCAATTTCATCTTTGCAACAATACTCCGGGGGTCTGGGGGGCGGCCCCCAGCTTGCGGGTTTTGTCACATCGCTGCGTATTTCACCCAGGCCCAGGCCATGGCGATATAGGTCAGCTGGTGCAACGCCTGATCCGATCCCATGGCCTGCCAGAACATCGCTTGCTGCGGGTTCAGTTTTTTGCGCTCCGAAAACCGGGCTTTGCCGAAGTCGATGTGAAAATGCACGACCCATTCCAGCGCCGCCAGCACCAGGATGAACGGCACAGGTGCGCTGAACAACGCATAGACAATGGCCGAGCCGATCACGTGGACACCGGCATGCTGGGCTCGCCCCATATGGGCATAGGCGCAGCGGCCGGACAGCATCTTGGGCGTTTGCAGAAAGAAGTCGGCAAACAGGTGCTTGACCTGCAAAGCGCAGAGCAGCAGCAGAACGGATCCGACATATTCCGGCAAACCGATTGACCTCCAGCATGGATACCTCGCTGGAACCTTACGGATTTTTCGCCGTCTGGCAAATGCCGCGCCGGCAGGGTGCCGCAACGGGACAAGGCGGTCTTCTGCCCATTGCCTGTGCCTGCCAAACCGCGCTACCCATAAGGCAGACCACATCCGAAGCCGCCATTTATGGAGCTTTCCCCATCGAACGCTCTTTGTTCCGTTTCATCTGGAAGTACTCGAAACGCGACCAGCTGGTGCTGCTGCTGGTCACGGCCTGCCTGTTCCCGCTGCTGTACCTGACGCTGGAGCTGCCGAAACGGATCATCAACGATGCGATCGGTGCCGAGACCTCCACTATCACACTGCTCGGGCAGAGCTTTGATCAGCTGACGTTCCTGTGGATCCTTTGCGGCGGTTTTCTGTTGTCGGTGCTGTGCCACGGCCTGCTGAAAATGCGCATCAACACGATGAAGGGCGTACTGGCCGAGCGGATGCTGCGCCGCTTCCGCTATCAATTGATTGCCCGGGTGCTCCGCTTTCCGCAGCCTTATTTCGAGCGGGTGAGCCAGGGCGAACTGGTGTCGATGGTCACTTCCGAATCCGAACCTATGGGCGGGCTGATGGGCGATGCGGTCAGCCAGCCGGTGCTGCAAGCGGGGCAGATGCTGACCATCCTGTTCTTCCTGTTCCTGCAGAATTTCTGGTTCGGCATGGCAGCTATTGCTCTCATCCCGTTGCAGGGCTGGCTGATTCCGATGCTGCAGCGCCAGATCAACCTGTTGAACAAAAAACGCATCAAACAGGTGCGGGCGCTGGCCACTGAGATCGGCGAAAGCGCTGCAGGCGCCGCGACGCTGCGGATCAATGGCGGCTGGCGTTACCGGATGGCGATCATCACGGCTAGGCTGGGGCGGCTGTATGACATCCGCTTCGAGATCTACCAGAAAAAATTCTTCATGAAGTTTCTCAATAACTTCATCACGCAGCTCACGCCGTTCTTCTTCTATGCTGTCGGCGGCTTTCTTGTGCTGCAGGGCAAAGTCTCGCTGGGCGCGCTGGTGGCGGCGCTTGCGGCCTACAAGGATCTGGCATCGCCCTGGAAAGAATTGCTGACCTACTACAACCAGACTCAGGACATGGGTTTGCGCTGGGAGGTGATCCTGGAGCGCTTTGCGCCGCAGGGCATGGTGGATGAGAAGCTGCTGAGCGGCGAGCCGGCGGAGCTGGAACGCCTGCGCGGCGATGTGGTTCTGGATGCGGTCAATGTGCGTGATACCGATGGCAATCTGGTGCTGGAGGAGCTGAGCGCAACTTTCCCCGCAGGGCAGGTTATCGGTATTGCAGCCCCCTCCGAGGAAGACCGCCGGGCCCTGGCGGAACTGCTGACGCGGGAAATCCTTCCGTCAACCGGAACCGTGTCAGTGGCAGATCAGAACCTCAGCGGGCTGCACCAGGCAACGGTGGCGGCGCGGATCGGCTATGCCACCTCGCGGCCGGTTCTGTTCCAAGGGTCTTTTGGCGACAACGTGATGATGCCAATGCGGCTGCGGCCGCTGGGCGCGGCTCAGAACCTGCAGCAGCTGAAGATTGCCAAACGCGCGGGCAATAGCCCGGACCCCTTTGATGCGCCCTGGCTTGATCCCAAACTGGCTGGTTTCTCCAGCGAAGCGGAGCTGCGGAGCTGGTGGTTGCAGCTGGTTGAAGGGATTGGGTCTGATACCGCCCTGTTCCGCCGCGGTATCGAACAATGCTTCGAGGCGCCCGCCCACCCGGATTTGGCGGAACGGCTGGTCGGGCTGCGCCCATCGGTGCGCCAGGCCATTTTGGACGCCGGTCTGGACGTGCATGTGCATTTTCTGGAGCCGGAAACATACAATCCGGCCCTGCCGGTTGCGGAAAACCTGCTGTTTGCGGCTTCGCAACAAGCAATGACCGGAGAGATTCTGCATGGGCATGCAGAATTTCTTGATCAGCTCAAGCAGCTGGAACTGGACGAAGGACTGGTGGCACTGACCCGTGATGTGGTGGAGATGCTGCGCCAAATCTTCGGCATGGATGGCACTGGCCACCCGCTGTTTCGTAAGTTGGGATTGGATGTGGGCGCCTATGAAACAGCACTGTCGCTGGTCGACCGGCCCGGCACCGTCAATGCGGCGGCGCTCAGCCGCGAGGAGCTGGCGCAGCTGCTGATCGTGCCTTTCACCATTTCGGCGGAACAGATCGGTCCGGCCTTTGAAGAGGCAATGAAGGAGCGGATTCTTGGTTTCCGCCGCAGCCACGGGCAAAACTTGCTAAAAGCTTTGGGAGCCGGCTTTGTGCCGTTTGCAGAAGAGGCAATCGCCCCCACGCTGACGGTTCTGGAAAACGCTCTGTTCGGCAAAATATCGGATGCAGCAGGGGCCAAGGGCGATGAGGTGCGAAAACTGGTCTCGGAACTGATGGTGCGCGAAGGTCTGCGTGACCAGGTGGTGGAGCTGATCTTTGACATGCCGATTGCGGTGGGCGGGCAGGGGTTGGCTGCCAGCTTTGCCGAACCGCTGGCCTTTTGCCGGGCCACAATCAAGAAACCGGATATCCTGATCCTTGATTCCGCGATGGCAAGCTATGACTTGGAAACCCGGGTCGCAGTGCATAAGAACCTGCGCAAGCTGCTGCCCGGAACCACGCTGATCTATCTTGCCCCCAGCTTCCAGAGTCCAGATGTTTTTGATGTCTTCTTTGAGCTGCGCCAGGGCCGTCTGGTCAGCGACGAGGCGCAGGTTGCGGCGGCTGGCGACGGTGCGGCGAGCCAGGATCTCGCCCGCAAACTGAGGGCTCTGGAGCAAACTGAACTGTTCTCGGGCCTGAACCGGCGTCAGTTGCGCCTGCTGGCGTTTGGCGCCCGCTGGTATGATGCCGCAGCGGGCGAAGTGGTATTCCTGAAGGATGATGAAGCGTCGGACGGGGCCTATATGATCCTTGAAGGCGAGGCAGAACTTTACTTGCCGCAGCCTGGCGGTGAGGACCGGCTGATCACCACGGTTGGCCCCGGGCGGCTGGTGGGGGAATTGGGTCTGATCCGCCATGAAGCCCGGGCGCTGAGCATGATCGCGGCGACGGACCTTAGCTGCTTGCGAATTGGCGAAGAAGAATTTCTGGCAGTGGTGGAAAATGACGCCTCCACGGCATTCAAGCTTTTGCAGGTTGTGGCGGGCTACGTCTCCAATTGATTCAGGAATTGAGACAGGGAAAAGTAACATGAAACTGCTGCGGTACCGCGCGGGCGGGGAAGTACGGCCTGGCCTTCTGGACAGCACAGGCGCAGTCCGGGATTTATCGGCGCATGTGCCAGACATCACCGGTGCGGTGCTGGGGGACGAAGCCTTGGCCCGGCTGGCAGCGCTGGACCCGACAGAGTTGCCGCTGGTGGAAGGAAACCTGGAGCTGGCGCCTTGTACCGGACAGACAGGGAAGTTCCTTGGCATCGGCCTCAACTACACCGATCACGCAGAAGAGATGGGTATGGCGCTGCCGGAGCATCCGATCCTGTTTCTCAAGGCGACCTCTTCCATTTGCGGACCGGATGATGACGTGATCCTGCCGCGCGGCTCAATGGCGGCGGATTGGGAGGTCGAGCTGGGCGTTGTGATCGGCACTGCAGCCAAATATGTCACCGAAGAAGATGCATTGAACCATGTGGCGGGGTATTGCGTGGTCAATGATGTGTCCGAGCGCGACTATCAGACCAAGCTGACCGGCCAATGGACCAAGGGCAAGAGCTGCGACACCTTTGGGCCAATCGGTCCCTGGCTGGTGACGCGGGACGAGGTGCCGGATCCGCAGAACCTGTGGCTGACCTGTAATGTGAACGGCGCGCGCCAGCAAGCTGGAACGACGGCCACGATGGTGTTCACCGTGGCACAGATCATCTCGCATCTCAGCCAGCTGATGACCTTGCAGCCGGGCGATGTGATCGCTACCGGCACACCGCCGGGCGTCGGAATGGGGCGCAAGCCGCAGCCGGCCTATCTGCAGCCCGGCGATGTGATGCGGCTGGAGATCGAAGGGCTAGGTGTGCAGACCCAAACGGTGCGGGCTGACGCGTGACGGACCGCAGGCGGGTTCTTCCGGAGCATTCGCAGAATGCGCCTCCCCGGTTGGGCGTGGCGCTGCGCCATGCGCAGCGCGGGCCTGAATTCAGCGGCGCTAAAGCGGAACATACCGAATCTGCCTGGCCGCCCGCGGCCGCGGAAACAAGCGTTCAAGCGCCGCTGCAGAATTGCTTGTACAGCAACGCTATCAATTCTTGTGTGTTGCCGTCAGTCAGGGAATAGAAAACCGTCTTACCTTCCCGCCGCGTGGTAACCAGATCATCTTCACGCAACCGGGCGAGCATTTGGCTCACCGCGGCCTGGCGCATGTTTAAAAGGGCTTCCAGCTCGCCCACAGACTTCTCGCCGGTGCCAAGATGGCATAGGATCATCAGCCGCCCTTCATGGGCAAGTGTTTTGAGGAAAGCCGCCGCTGCGGCGGCGCGTTCCTGCATGTCGATTGGCGTTTCCGGTTTGAAGAGGTCGTTGTTCTGGGCAGGCAATATGCGGCATCCTGGCTGGTCGTATGCCGCATATTGCCTTTATTCTCCGGGTAGAGTCACCCGGGAATTACAGTCTCAGTCCACGATCGGCGGAGAGCCACCGGCAAAGGCGTTGCCATTGGCGTAATCACAGGGCGCTTCTTGCATATTGAGGTGCAAGTCAGTTCCGGTGAACGGGTGGGCACGGGCAAGGTCTTCGTCCACCTCGATGCCCAGTCCCGGTGCCTCTGGCGGGATGACAAATCCGTTCTCTATCCGGATGGATCCCTTGATCAGCTGATCGTGGAAGGGGGTTTCGATGGTTTCCAGCAGCAAAATGTTCGGGATTGAGGCTGCCAAGTGGATGTTGGCCGCCCATTCCACCGGTCCGGCATAAAGATGCGGCGCCATCTGTGCGTTGAACACTTCTGCGATGGCCGCGACCTTCTTCATTTCCCAGATCCCGCCTGCGCGGCCCAAGGCAGGCTGCAGAATCTCGGCTGCACCAGCCCGCAGCACAGCGGCAAATTCCGCCTTTGTGGTCAGTCGTTCACCTGTGGCCACAGGAATGCGCACGTTTCGGGCAACGCGGGCCATGTCTTCGATATTGTCGGGCGGGGTAGGCTCTTCAAACCAGAGCGGGGAATAGGGCTCTATTGCCTGGCCCAGGCGGATGGCACCTGCCGTGCTGAACTGGCCATGGGTGCCAAACAGCAGATCCGCCTTGTCGCCCACCGCATCGCGGATCGCTCTGCAGAAGGCCACCGACATCGAGATGTCCGACATCGCAGGCATATGCCCGCCGCGCATCGTATACGGGCCTGCGGGGTCGAATTTCAGCGCGGTGTAGCCTTCGCTCACCTTTTGTGCTGCGGCCTCGGCAGCCATTTCAGGCGAGGTCCAGAACTCCGTGATGTCCTGATGCGGCAGCGGGTAGAGATAAGTATAGGCGCGGATGCGGTCATTCATCCGCCCGCCAAGCAAGGCATACACCGGGCGGCCGCGGTCCTTGCCCAATATGTCCCAACAGGCGATTTCCAAGCCCGAGAACGCCCCCATCACCGTCAGGTCCGGGCGCTGGGTAAAACCCGAGGAATAGGCGCGGCGGAACATCAGTTCGATGTTTTCCGGATTCTCACCCTCCACGTGGCGCTCGAATACGTCGCGGATCACATGGGTCATCGCATCTGGGCCGACGGATGACGCGTAGCATTCGCCCCAGCCGGTAACACCGGTGTCCGTGGTGACCTTTACCAGAATCCAATAACGCCCGCCCCAGCCAGGGGCAGGTGGGGCGGTTACGATGATATCCAGATCTTGCAGTTTCATAGTCTAGGTCTCCGAATCCTCGGCAAAGGCTGTTAGCTCTTTGTCGATCTCAACAATTGCGGCCTTTGTGCTGGAAAAGGCCAGGTCAGGGGCCTCTGTATCATCCATGAAAACCTCGATCTCGATCTGCACTCGCGACCCGTCAAATGCGCCGTCAACCCGCCAGCGGCGGGTTTCGTCCAACGCCATGTCCTGGATCGCGCCGGTAACGGAAGCGGTGAAACCCGCAGGCAGGCCGAAACGGGGATTGTTGGCCAGCCGGGTCAGGAAAGGGCCGACGCTGCCTGCATCAAAGTTCATCGATGTCTCAGACGTGATCGGCGGAGCCTTCGGGGCCTCGGGTTTGAAGAGATCGGTCAGAAATTTCAGCACGCCTTGCGCTCCGCTTTGAAAGTGTCAGCCGAAGACAATCACATTGCGTTTGGCTGAACCAGTCTTGGTGTCGGCGATGGCCTCGTTGATCTGCTCCAAAGACCAGCGCCCCGAGATCAGCTCGTCCAGTTTCAGGCGGCCCTGCTGGTAGAGATCCACCATCCACGGGATATCGCGCTGGATCACCACGTCCCCCATTTTGGACCCGATCAGCCCCTGGCCCACAGCCGCCAGAACCACCGGTTCGTAGGCAGCCTTGGCACCGGAGTGCGGCATCCCGATCAGCACCGCCTTGCCGCCGCGCGCCAGGTAGCGGGGGGCCTGGTCATAGGCCGGTATGGCGCCAACGGTGATCAGCACCGCATCAGCGCTGCGGCCGCCAAGCGCCTTGTATGCAGACTTCCAGGGTTTTTCTTCGGTGGCGAGAACACCATGGGTGGCGCCGAATTCCTTGGCGATTTCCAGCTTCTCGGGGCTCATATCCACTGCAACGATGCGGCGGGCGCCGGCGATGCGGGCGCCCTGAATGGCATTGAGGCCGACGCCGCCCGCGCCGATCACCACCACATCCTGACCCGCGCGGAGCTGAGCAGCATTGACCACCGCACCCACGCCGGTGATTACCCCGCAGGAGACCAGCGCCGCGACATCCTTGCCCATGTCTTCCGGGATCTTCACGATCTGGCGCTGGTCCACCACGACCTTCTCGGCAAAGGCGCCGCAGGCCATGGCCTGATCCAGCGGCTTGCCGTCGGCGGTTGTCAGCGGGCCGCGCACGGTGTCATGCGGCGTTTCACAAATTACCGGCCTGCCGCTTGCGCAGGAGGGGCAGGTGCCGCAGCTGCGGATCAGGGTCACGACGACCGGGTCGCCGGTCTTGAATCCGGTGATGCCGCTGCCCAGGGCGGTGATCACACCGGCAGCCTCATGCCCGTAGACGGCAGGCAGATGCCCGCCCCAGGCGCCTTCGGCATAGGAAATGTCACTGTGGCAAATGGCGACTGCGTCCAGCGTGACCTCGATCTCGCCCATCCCAGGAGGCGCCAGCTGGACCTCCTCGATTACCAGCGGGGCGCCGAATTCATGGCAGACGGCAGCTTTGATGGTTTGCATGTTCTCTCTCCCCGTTTTCAAACAGGGTGGCGCGGAGGGTGCCCCGCAAGCAAGCCGGAATGCGGCAGCGGCGCGACAGAGCGGTGCTTTTACGCGACGGAAGATTTGCTGCGCAGGAACACTACGCAGCCGACGGCCATCAGAAGCAGCGCCAGCAGGAACGGCGCGCCAGGCATGTAATAACCAGAGCCTTCGCCGGTGAAGCGGGCGAATACTGCTGTCATCATAAGCGGCGACAGGATCATTGCCAGCGCATTCACGGCAGTTATGACACCTTGCAGTTCACCCTGCTGGCTGTCGTCAACCGCTTTGGACATCATCCCTTGCAGCGCCGGTTGGACAACTGCCCCTAGCGCCGAGACCGGGATCAGCAGCATCGCCAATGTGCCATTGGAGATGAAGGCAAGGATGCCAAAGGCGATGAAATCAAACAGCTGCCCCCAGACCACTGTCCGCCGCGCGCCGAACCAGATCACCGTATAGCGCAGCAGCCACCCCTGCACCAACGCCATCGAGATCCCGTAAACCGCCAGCGACAAGCCGATCACTTGCGGTTGCCAGCTGAAGCGTTCCAGCGTGAAATAGGCCCAGATTGCAGGGTAGACATAGATCGCAACAGAATAGAGGAAATAGACCCACAACAGCGGTTTGATGCCTGGAATGCGCGCGACCGCACGAAAGGCGCCGAACGGGTTGGCGCGGCGCCATTCAAAGGGGCGGCGGTTCTTGTCCTGAACCGTTTCGCCCATCACAAACCAGCCGAGCGCGAAATTCGCCAGCACCAGAACCGCAGCGGCATAGAATGGCGCCCGGGTGCCCAGTTCGCCCAGCAGCCCGCCTGTCAGCGGACCAAGTACAAATCCGGCACCAAAGGCAGCACCCAGCAGGCCGAAATTGGCGGCCTTCTTTTCCGCTGGTGAGATGTCAGCGATGTACGCCCCTGCCGTTGAATGGGTTGCGGCGGTGATACCGCCCAGGACGCGGCCCAAAAGCAGCAGCCACATGGTGCCGGCAAGAGCCATGATCAGGTAATCCAGCGCCATCACAAACAACGAGACCAGCAGCACGGGCCTGCGTCCGACCGCGTCGGACAGGCTCCCGAGGATCGGGCTGAACAGGAATTGCATCACCGCAAAAACGGTGCTGAGCACGCCCCCCCAAACCGCCGCCTGCGCCAGCGAGCCGCCCTGTACCTCGGTGATCAGGCCGGGCATCACCGGCATAATCAGCCCAATGCCCATGGCATCAATCATCACAGTCGCCAGGACAAAGACAAGAGCCTGGCGGTTACGGCTCTTTGTCCCGCCATCATCGTCGTTTTCTGCTGACAGAGCGGGCAATCCTGCTTTCCTTAGCGGTTTCTATTCGCCGCCCAGTTCTTCCGCCTTCCTGGCAAATTGCAAGGCGTCCCACGGCGCCTGGCCCATTTGCCGCGCCGGATCAAACAGGGCCGCCGCGTCCAGACCGGGATGGTCCCGCGCAACCAACTCCTGCAGCGAATTTTGTGTCGATTGGGCTTCTTGGCACAACATCTTGACTGCATCCTGCGCATCGGGCCGCGGCATTTCAGCAGCCAGGGCGAAACTCAGCGCCTCGGCGTGGATCATACCCAGCCCGTCCGACAGTGAGGATGCCATGGCCGCCGCATTGGGTGCGAGACCGGCGCAAAGCGCCTTGCCGGCCATTGCCGCACTGGCTGCACCCAATACAATCTGAGGCAGACACATCCATTCGGTGAACCAGGCGGCTCCGTCGCGCTGATGCCGCTGCATCGAGGCGCCCTGCAGGACGGAAAGCAAACCGCTGCCCTGCCGTGCCAACGCCACCAGCACCGAAGGTGCCACCGGGTTCTGCTTCTGCGGCATGGTCGAGGAGGCGCCTGCACCGCCCAGATAAACCTCCCCGATACCGCTTTGCACCAGTGCGATGCAGTCATCGCCGAGCTTGCCAAGGGAGAGGTTCACCCGCACCAGCCAGTTCGCAATCTGCAAGACCGGTGTGCGGTCAGTATGCCAGCTGCACCCGGGATCGCTTAGCGCTAGCCCCTTGGCCACGGCTGCGCGCACTTCCGCCCCTTGCGGCCCCAAGGCAGATGAGGTTCCCGCAGCTCCCGACAGAGACACCAGCAGGCAGCTCCGGCGCAGGCCGGGCAGTTCCTCCAGCAGCCCCAGAAGCGGGGCGCCCCAGCCCGCCGCAACCGCGCCGAAACTGGTAGGGGTAGCGTGCTGGCCATATGTGCGGGCGGCCATGGGCAGCTCCGCATGTGTTTTGGACAATACGCCAAGGGCTTTCACACTTGCGGTCAAATCCTTTTCCACCAACGCCAGCACTTGGCGCAGCCGCAGCATCAGCGCGCTGTCCATGATGTCTTGCGAGGTGGCGCCCCAATGCACGTACTGCGCATGTTCCGGCGCCTTCATCTCTTCCCGGAAGGCGGCCACCAGCCCCGGCACCGGCACGCCGTTCTGCCCAGTCGGCCGCTTCAGAACGCCGGGGTCGACAGCGATTTCCACCACTGCCCGGCCGATTGCTGCAGCGCTCTCCTGCGGGATCACCCCGGCCACGCCCTGGGCCTTGGCCAGAGCACCTTCCACCAGCAGCATGGCGCGCACCTCTGCGCTGTCAGAGAACAGGCGGCTGGCCTCGCCGCTGCTGAAGAGATCACTGTAAATCTGGCTGTCAAAGACGGAACCTGCCATCAGAAATCCTTTGCAGTCTGCCCGATCAGATCGGCGAGCCCCTCGGGGTCCGCAAAGAAGGGCGAATGGGATGTTTGCATGTCATAGACTCGCTGCGGCGGCAGTTGCGCAGCCATTTGCGCCTGGTATTCTGGAGGGATCACCCGGTCGCCAGAGCAGCGGATATAGGTCTTGGGCACGCTCTTGAACCGTTCAGTCAGCTGGACTGGCGTGTCCTGAGGCTGGATCGGTTGCAGGCAGAGGTTTTGCAGAGCAAAGCGCACCGCCTCCGCCGGGCAATCGTGATAGAACAGGTGCGGCGCGGTATCGGACAGGAACCTGTAGCCTGTGCCGGCCGGGTTCTTGGCGGTTGCCCCGAACAGCGTTTGCCGCGGTCCGGCCTTGCGCATATCGATCAGGGAGCTGCCGCTGACAGGGATGTAGGCGCAGAGATAGATCAATCCGCGCAGGTTTTCCGGGGCGGCCTCAGCCGCGGCGGAAATGGGAAAACCGCCCCAGGAATGCCCCAGCACAAGGGTGTTCGGAGTGGAGGCTGCTGTGATGGCTTCAGCCGTTTCTGCCAAAGTGACGCTTGCCGGATCCCGGCCGTCGCTATGGCCGGGCAGGGTCATAGCCCGGGCGCTGTGGCCGCGGGCTTTCAGCGCCGGGATCACGTCGCGCCAGCACCAGGCGCCATGGCAGGATCCATGGATCAGAAGAACCTCAGCCAATGTGCCCGGTCTCTTGCAGGAAAGCGGTCAGGTGCTCAGCGTATTCCTCAGGCTGCTCGACGCAAGGGATATGGCCTGCACGGCGGATCAGGTGGAACCGGCTGCCGGGGATCAGATCGACCGTCTCGCGCACCAAATCGGGCGGGGTGGCGCCATCCTCCGATCCCGAGATGCCAAGGCAGGGAAGCCGTAGACCGCTGGTAGGCGTATAGAAATCTGTGCCCGCAATTGCCGCGCAGCAGCCGGCATAGCCATCGCGGGACTGTTGAACCAGCATGTTGTGCCAAAGCTGCAGTTGAGGCGACGCGCGAAAGCCGCGGGAGAACCAGCGCTCCATCACGGCATCGGCCAGTGCGCCGATACCCTGCGCTTGCACAATCTGCACGCGATTTTCCCACATCTCTGCTGTGCCGATCTTGGCCGCGGTGTTCGACAGCACCAGCGCCCGGATCTGGTCCAGCCGCTTCACTGCCAGCCCTTGCGCAATCATGCCGCCAATCGACAGCCCTACGAAAACACAATCGCGCACTTCCAGAAAATCCAGCAACCGTTCTGCATCGCGCACCAGCGAGCCCATCGAATAGGGGGCTGGCGGGCAAGACGACAGCCCATGGCCGCGCTTGTCATAGCGGATAGCGCGCAGGCCCGCTGGCAGCAGGTCCACTACCGCATCCCAAACCCTGAGGTCTGTGCCCAGCGAATTGGCAAAGACGATGGGCGGGCCATCCGCGTCGCCGTCAATGCGGTAGTGAAGCTGGACATCGCCCAGGTCTGCGATCTGCATGGAGTGCCTCATTGCTGTTCCGCGGCAGTCTACCTGCGCCGGGGCGGCGAGGTAAACCAACCTCTGGCCGCAGGCGGTGAATTTTCTTGAGTAAGAAAATTGGCCGGAAAAATCGGATTTTTCCGGTGCTCCTCAGCTGCGCAGCTCCATATGGGCCAGGATCTGCCCATGGTCTGATGCTAGCTTGTTATAGGGCGCCTCCGGGTGACTGCCGTCGGTCAGATGATCGTTGAATACACTGTAGTACTGCATCTCCCCCAGCGCGCCGTGCCAGGCGGGGTCGAAATGGCGCGACATGTAGATCTGGTCGATGCTTTCATGCACTCCGCCAAAAGCGGTGGTGTAGACCACATCACGCAAGCTCTTCTTCAGGAACATTTTCTCAGCCGGGCGCAGCCGCACCCGGTCGATGGCTTCGTGAATCTGCCTGTCTTCTTCTTCGCTGTAGCGGTCACCGCTGTGCCGGGCATCATGGCGCAGCATCCAGGCGTAGTTCTTGAATGGCGCCTCACCCGAGATGATTTCGCTGCTGACCGCGTTTTCGCCGTCATTGAAATCCCCCAGCACCATCACCGGGTGGCCCTGTTCCAACTCGTCCAGCACCGCACGGCGCAGCACCCAGGCTTCCCCCATCCGCCGCAACGCTGCGCGCAAGGACCCCAGGGCACGGCCCGCGGCGTCATATGCCGTCAGCACGGATTCCGGAGCGTAAGACGCCCCTTGCGGGGTGATGAATTCACCCAGCTTCGACTTTAAATGGCAGTTGAAGACCGTGATGACCAAATTGCCAACCGGCACGCGCACTTTCAGAATCGGACGCGACAGGCGGCGCAGGGTATAGAATCCAGCGTCGTCATCTTCGCCCAGGCAAGCCATCGGAATGTCCAGCGGCTGAGCCAGCTCCTGGATCACCTCTGCCTCGCCTTGGAAGCCGAACCGCGACAGCACGGCGAGCCCCGGGCGCCGCTTTCCAGGCTCACCTGTGTCATTGACGTTCGGGGCAAAGGCCAGCGCGGCTCCGGCATAAGACCCATAGGCCAGTTTCTGAAAAATCGCCTTGCGGTGGTAGCGCTTAGAGGGGTCGGGGATACTGGCTGCATTTGCTTCCGCCCCGCGCCGGTCAGCCTCGGCAATAACCTGGCGCAGC
The DNA here is from genome assembly GCF_000473165.1 of Leisingera aquimarina DSM 24565. Classification (GTDB taxonomy): domain Bacteria; phylum Pseudomonadota; class Alphaproteobacteria; order Rhodobacterales; family Rhodobacteraceae; genus Leisingera; species Leisingera aquimarina. The sequence continues at coordinate 1,387,452 of NZ_KI421504.1, forward strand.
GGAGCTTCTTCAAAGATCTCTTGAAATCCAAGGATATCGGCATTCAGCGTCAGCAGCTGATCCGCCATCCAATCAGCCTTCCACGCATATTCCTCGGGCGTGTAGCTTTGAAAACGGTAGTATTCCCGCTCGGGTCCTATCAGATTTTTGACGTTGAACGAGGCGATGGTGAAACGTGTCATGAACGGCCCCCCTGGCTGCCGCACGGACTTCCGTGCGGTCAGAGTTCAAGCATAGCGTGACAGCGCTTCCTGGAACAGCGCTGCATCCACATTGCCGCCTGTGGCGACTGCAATCACGGCTTCGCCGCCGATCTTGTCAGGGCGGAACAAGGCGGCGGCCAACGATGCAGCCCCACCGGGTTCTAGGACGATCTTAAGCCGCAAAAAGGCCAACGCCATCGCCCGCATCGCTTCTTCTTCGGTGATGACCAGGCCCGGCCCGCACAGGCGGCTGAGGATGGGGAAGGTGATCTCACCCGGCTGCGGGGTCAGGATCGCGTCGCAGATCGAGCCGGATTGGCTGGGATTCTGCCGGATTTCACCAGCGGCCAGCGAACGGGTGACGTCATCAAATCCTTCCGGTTCCACCGGGCGCACCCGCAGGTCCGGTGCGCGCGCCTCAAGGGCCAGAGCGATCCCCGACGACAATCCGCCGCCGCCGCAGTTGACCAGAATATCCGCCCTTGTGATGCCTTCGGCAGCGGCCTGTTCCGCAATCTCCAACCCGCAGGTGCCCTGACCGGCAATGACCAGCGGTTCGTCGTAGGGTTTGATCAGAGCCAGCCCGCGTTCCCCAGCTTGCCGGGCGCCAACGGCTTCGCGGCTTTCCCCGCCGACGCGGTCGTACAGCACAACCTCAGCGCCCAGATCACGGGTGTTCTGGATTTTCAGCTGCGGCGCATCAGCGGGCATCACGATCACAGCAGGCGCTTTGTGCGCTTTGGCTGCCGCGGCCACGCCTTGCGCATGGTTGCCGCTGGAATAGGCAAGCACACCCCGCGCGCGGGCCTCGCTTGGCAGCGCCGATACCGCGGACCAGCCGCCGCGGAACTTGAAGGATCCGGTGTGCTGCAGGCATTCGGCCTTCACAAACACACGGCGCCCGGCGATTTCGTCCAGAAACGGCGAAGAAAGCATCGGAGTAAGACGGGCATGGCCCTTCAGCCGCGCTGCCGCAGCTTCAATCATAGCAATTGAGGTCATTTGATCTGCCCCAGAACTGAATGGATAAGGCCGAGCGCCTCCGGCTCATCCAGAAAGGGCACATGGCCTCGGTTTGGAACTTCCACGGCTTGCAGCGCGGGCAGGCGGTGCTGCATTTCCGTATAGGTTCCGGCGCTCAAAATGTCCGAGTTTGCACCGCGGATCACCCCGCTGGGCAGGCCTTCCAGCGCCAGAAACAAGGGCCAGAGGTCCGGTGCCGGGCCCGCCTCTGCTTGTGCCAGCGGCGCGTCCCGCAGGCGCGGATCATAGCGCAGGCTGAGCCCGTCGGCGTCTTCATCGTAGAATGCCTCGGCTTCCTCGCGCCAGCGTGCAGCGGGGACGCCGGGAAAGGCTGGCGCCATCAGGGCAGCAAGCGCTTCTGCGGCCTGTGCATGTGTCTTTGCAGCCGGGCGTCGGCCAACGTAGTCCATGATCCGGGCACTGCCGCCTGCGGGGATCTCCGGGCCCACATCGTTCAAGACCACCGCTGCAAGCCGGTCTTTGGCGATGGCAGCCAGTGTCATCGCCACCAATCCGCCGCGCGAAGTGCCAAGAATGGCAGTGCGGTCCAATCCCAAATGATCCAGCAGCTCCAGCACATCCTGCGCTTCGCGCAGAACATTGTAGGTCATGAAATCCGGATCATGATCCGACTGTCCCCGTCCGCGGGCGTCCAGAGCGATCATCCGGCAGCCTGTGGCATGAGGCGCAAAGTAGCGAAAATCGCGGCTGTCCCGGGTCAGGCCCGCCAAGCACAGCAGCGGCACACCCTCCCCGGCATCGGAGTAATGCAGCTGCAACCCGTCTGAGGTTTCAAAAAACGGCATGTGTGAACGTTTATCCCTTGGCCAGATCGGGAATTGTGGTGAGGTCCGGCAGGATATGCGCCGGCTTCCAGGGCAGCCTGTCAACAGGCTCGCCCGCCCGGTTGACCCAGGCGGTGACAAACCCGTAGCCGGATGCCCCGGCCGCGTCCCAGCCGTTGGAGGAGACAAACAACACCTCTTCGCGGGCGCAATTGAACCGGGCACCAACCAGATCGTAGACGCGGGCGTCGGGCTTGAAGATGCCGACGCTCTCCACCGACAGCACGCCGTCCAGCACATCGCCCAGCCCGGCTGATTGTACTGCACCGTGCAGCATGGCAGGGGATCCATTGGACAGGATTGCGGTGTTCATGCCGGCGGACTTCAGCGTGTTCAGCATTGCGGGCACTTCCGGATAGGCCTGCAGCTGCCAGTAAAGATCGAGCAACCGCTGGCGCAAAGCGGCATCCGCTGCCAGCCCGGCCGCCTCCATCGCCCAATCAAGCCCATCCTGCGTCACATCCCAGAAATCGGCATGGGCATTGGTGATCGCCCGCAGCCAGGTGTATTGAAGCTGCTTCAGCCGCCAGTGATTGGCCAGCTCCGCCCAGCTGTCCTGCAGATGCGGAAACTCCGGTTCGCTGGCGGCCTGCCGCGCCGCAGCGGCCACATCGAACAAGGTTCCGTAGGCGTCAAAGATACAGGTGGTAATTGGCATGGGGCTCTCCATTTGCCGAAGCGTTGCACGAAGTCCTGGGCGGGCAAAGCGGGAAATTGTACCCATACGGGTTTACATCACGTCCGCGGGCGCTAGGCTGCGCCCCTTTATGAACCCGCAACCAATTGGAGGTCATATGACCGGGGTAAAGAACGGCGACACCGTGCGCATCCATTACACAGGCAAGCTGACGGATGGCACCGTTTTCGACAGTTCCGAAGGCCGTGATCCGCTGGAGTTCACCGTCGGTGCGGGTCATGTGATTGCGGGCATGGATGCGGGGCTTGAAGGCATGGCCGTGGGGGAGAATAAGACGCTGGATATCCCGTGCGCCGAGGCATATGGCCCGATCAGCCCCGCTGCGCGCCAGGAGATCCCCCGCGAGGGCATCCCCGAGGATATCCCGCTGGAACTGGGTACTCAGCTGCAGATGCAAAGCCCGGACGGTCAAGTGCTGCCGGTGACCGTGGTCGAGGTCGGCGACGAGACTGTCACTTTGGATGCCAATCATTTCCTGGCGGGCAAAGATCTGATTTTCGACATCGAGCTGGTCTCGGTATCCTGACGTTTTGTCTGCGGGCAGGCGGCACTCCCGCGCCCGCAGGTTCCCCGGCTGCGCCGGAAAACGTCCAACGGAAGCCGGCTTTGCCAGAAGCCCGGCGACGGGCGGGAGTGTGCCGGATCAAAGGCTAATCGGTTCCGCACGTGAGCTTTCGGCAGGTTGACGCTACAGAGCGGTGAACACACAAAAAAGGCGCCTCTCAGGCGCCTTTTTCTACATGCCAGCGTTGCCGGGCGGCTTACAAGTAATCTTGTTGCGGCATTCCTAGCACGTGGAAACCGCCATCGACCCGGATAATTTCACCGGTCGTGCAAGCGCCTGCATCGGACGCAAGGTAAACCGCGGTGCCGCCCACCGCCTCCAGCGTGGCGTTGTCGCGCATTGGCGCGTTCTGGGCCGTGTGCTTGAAGGTCTTGCGCGCACCGCCGATGGCGGCTCCGGCCAGCGTCTTCATCGGTCCAGGCGAAATTGCGTTCACCCGGATACTTTCGGGGCCCAGGTCATTGGCCAGGTAGCGGGTCGCCGATTCCAGCGCTGCCTTGGCCACGCCCATCACATTGTAGTTCGGCACCACCTGGTTCGATCCTTGATAGGTCAGCGTCAGCAGGGTGCCGCCGTTTTCCTTCATCAGCGGATACGCCCGGCGCGCCACTTCGATGAAGGAATAGGCAGAGATATCCAGCGAGTTCTTGAAGTTCGCCCGGCTGGTGTCCAGGAATCGGCCCGTAAGCTCGGACTTGTCCGAATAAGCAATTGCATGCACCACAAAATCGATCGCGGGCCAGCGGCCGCCAAGCTGTTCAAATGCTGCATCCAGCGAGGCGTCGTCTGTCACATCCACATCGACCATGAAATCCGAGCCGACGCTTTGCGCCAGCGGTTCCAACCGCTTGCCAAAGGCTTCGCCCTGATAGGTAAAGGCCAGCTCAGCCCCGGCTTCCGCCATGGCTTTGGCAATGCCCCAGGCGATGGAGCGGTCATTGGCAACGCCCATAATCAGGCCGCGTTTGCCGGTCAGCAGTCCCGCCATCGTCACTTATCCCTTGTATCTGCTCAGAACCATCGAGCCATTGGTGCCGCCAAAGCCGAAGCTGTTGGTCATCACCGAGTCGAGGCCTGCGTTTTCCACCAGTGCAGTGGCAATCTCGCCAGGCTGAATGCCTTCGGCGAGGGTGTCGACATTGATCGACGGCGTGATGAAATCATTGTCCAGCATCAACAGGCAAAAGATCGCCTCCAGAGCGCCGGCAGCGCCCTGGGCGTGGCCGGTCATCGACTTGGTCGAGGAAATCGGCGGCACCTGGCCTTCGCCGAATACGCGGCGGGCCGCCTCGACCTCACCGACGTCGCCGACAGGGGTCGAGGTGCCATGCGCATTGATGTAATCCACCTTGCGGCCTTCAGGCAGGGTCGACAGCGCCAGGCGCATCGCCCGCTCGCCACCTTCACCAGAGGGCGCCACCATGTCGTGGCCGTCGGACGTGGCGGCAAAGCCGGTCACTTCCGCGTAGATCTTCGCACCGCGGGCCAGCGCGTGGTCCAGATCTTCCAGCACCACTATGCCGCCGCCGCCGGAGATCACAAACCCGTCGCGGTCCTGATCGAAGGCGCGGCTGGCTGCGGTGGGGGCGTCGTTTTTCTTAGAGGACATCGCGCCCATGGCGTCGAACAGACAGGACAGGGTCCAGTCCAGTTCCTCGCCGCCGCCGGCAAACATCACGTCCTGCTTACCCATCATGATCTGCTCAGACGCATTGCCGATGCAATGCAGCGAGGTCGAGCAGGCCGAGGTGATTGAATAATTGATGCCCTTGATCTTGAACGCTGTCGCCAGATTGGCGGAAATGGTCGAAGACATGCATTTTGGCACAGCAAACGGGCCGATCCGCTTGGTAGCGCCGGTCTTTGCGACGACCTGATGCGCTGCCAGCATGGCCGAGGTTGACGGGCCGCCCGAGCCTGCCACCAGGCCGGTGCGCTCGTTTACGACCTGATCTTCCGAGAGACCTGCATCGGCAATCGCCTGGCTCATCGCGATATGGGCATAAGCCGCACCTGGTCCCATGAAACGCAAGGTGCGCTTGTCCACATGTTCCGCGGTGTCGATCTTCAGCGTGCCGGCCACCTGGCTGCGAAAGCCGTGCTCAGCCATTTCGGGGCTGGCTTCAATGCCGGATTTGCCGGCTTTCAACGAGGCGGTGACCTCTTCAGCATTGTTCCCGATGGAGGACACAATCCCCAAACCGGTGACGACGACGCGACGCATAGGCGTACTCCTTGGATTAGATCAAAGGGAAAAAGGGTCAGCTTTCGTCTGCCAGCCCGACCTTCATGTCCTTGACCTGATAGATTTCTTCACCATCCGCCAGCACGCGGCCATTGGCAACGCCAAGCTTGAGCTTGCGGTCAATGACACGGGTGAAATCCACGAAATAGGTGAGCATTTTACGGTCGGGTTTGACCATGCCCTTCAGCTTGACCTCGCCAACACCCATGGCCATGCCCTTGCCGGTCATGCCGCGCCAGCCCAGATTGAAGCCGGTCAGCTGCCACAACCCGTCCAAACCCAAGCAACCGGGCATAATCGGGTTGCCGGGGAAATGGCAGTCAAAGAACCACAGGTCCGGAGTAATGTCGAATTCTGCAATAACATGGCCTTTGCCGAATTCGCCGCCGTCCGCACTGATGTCTGTAATACGGTCCATCATCAGCATCGGCGGGGCCGGCAGCTGGGCGTTGCCCGGCCCAAACAGCTCGCCCCGCGCGCATTTCAGCAAATCGTCCTTGTCAAAGCTGCTCGGGTAATCGGCCATTCGGGCGTATCTCCTGCCTAGGGTCTGGTCTATAAGTATATCTGGCCTCCTGTAACACCCGGCCAAAGGGTCCCGCAAGGGGACCCCGCGTCACTTCCTGCGCTGAATGTGCCACATGCACGCAAGAAACACCTGCCTAGCTGCGAATGAATTTCATTTGAAAAACCCTGGGTGTTGCTCCTATATATACGGTCAGCAACGCGATGCAGGATCTGCTCATGACGCCAAACAGCGAAGACACAGCCACACGCTGGCTGACAGAGGCCGGGCTAAGGCCCACCCGGCAGCGGGTGGCGCTTGCCGAATTGCTGGTCGGCGACGGCAAACACCGCCATATCACTGCCGAAAGCCTGTTCGAGTCGGCCAAGAAAAAAGGCGCCGCTGTATCGCTGGCCACTGTCTATAATACTCTGCGCGCCTTTTGCGACGCCGGCGTGCTGCAAGAGATCCCGCTGGACGGCTCCAAAAGCTATTTCGACACCAACACCCATGATCATCCGCATTTCTTTTGGGAGGATGAGGGCCGCGTCAGCGACGCGCCCGCACAGGAACTGGTGATTCACAAACTGCCGGAGGCGCCGGAAGGGATGGAGATCGCCTCAGTCGATGTGGTGATCCGCCTGCGCAAGGTCTGATCTGCCGGCATTGAGCACTGTGCGCAGAATTTCACGTGCCTTAAAGGCCGGCGAAGCGTCCGGCAATTGCGTATGCGTCGCAAGAATAACCGGCTCCTCTGCGGCTTGGTCTATGATCCGTACAGCGCACAGTGGTTTGCCATCATAACTCCTCCCGCCAGGCGGCAGGCTGTAGCTGATGCCGACCCCTTCGCCATTGGCCGTCAAGCTGCGCAGAAGCTCTAGCGAATCTGCCCGGTGTGCAATCTGCGGCACCAGTCCCTGCGCCTTGAACAGCCCCAGCATGTGCTGCACCGACAGCCCCTCCTGCGACAACACCAGCGGATGCAACGTCACCTCTGCCAGGGAAAGATGGCTGCGCTCCGCCAGCGGATGTTCAGGCGGCACCAGTGCATGAGGCGAAAACCGGTCCAGCTCCACCCGGCTGAACCCGGCATCCAAACCCAGGTCATAGGTAATGGCCAGATCCGCCTCACCCTCGGTCAGCGCGGTGATCAGCGGCTCGAACCCGCAGGCGCGGTGTCTGATCTCCACTCCAGGCAAGGCCTTGCGCAAGGCCTTCAGTGCGGGGGCCAGCAGGAACGGCGCAAGGTCCGAGAAACAGACCAGCATAAGCCGTTGCTGCCCGGAACCGGCCCCTTCAGGGCCTTCCAGGCGCTTGGCTCGATCCAGCAGTTTCTGCGCCTGTGCTGCGAAATACCGGCCCTGCGGTGTCAATGCCAGCGCCGCGCCGCGGCGGCGCAGGAACAGTGCATGGCCCAAGCGATCTTCGATCCGGCTGAGGGCTGCAGACAGGGCAGGCTGGCTTACATGCACAGCCTCAGCCGCTGCTGACAGGCTGCCATGCTGCGCCACAGCGCAGACGTACTCATAGTGACGCAATGTGATATATAACATGAAGTGAAGGGTATATTAGGGAGATATGATTTGAAACTATGCCCTTTGACCGGCAGGAATAACGCATCAGAATTGCATCATTCACCAGCGGAGGCAGCAATGGTTCACCCCCTTATCACCCAGGAACATGTCGAACAGTTTCAGCGCGACGGTGTTGTCCTGATCCGCGGCCTTTTTGCCGAACAGGTCGAGCTGCTGCGCGCCGGGGTTGCTGCCAATATGGATAATCCGGGACCCTATGCGTCCAACAACGAAAAGGCAGGCCAGACCGGGCGGTTCTTTGACGATTACTGCAACTGGACCCGCATCCCCGAGTTCCAGCAGGCGATCGAACAATCGCCAGCGGACGAAGTCGCCGCTGACCTGATGAAATCCACGTCGGTGCAAATGTTCCACGACCATGTTCTGGTCAAGGAACCGGGCACCTCAATGCCGACCCCGTGGCATCAGGACGGGCCTTATTACTTTGTTGAGGGGCAGCAGACCATCAGCTTCTGGTCGCCGCTTGATGAGGTGAAGGAAGCCGCATTGCGCTGCGTCGCAGGTTCACACAAATGGGAGAAGGAAGTGCTGCCAACCCGTTGGGTCTCCGAGGAGGACTTCTTTGCGGACGAAGGGCAGTATATGCCTGTTCCTGATCCTGACGCCGAAGGCATGACCGTAGTCGAATATCCGATGCAACCGGGTGATGCGATCGCCTTTAACTACAAGACACTGCACGGATCCCGCGGCAACACCTCAACTGCGCGCCGCCGTGCGTTTTCGCTTCGGCTGGTGGGCGATGATGCACGCTATGTTGAACGTCCCGGCCCCACATCGCCGCCATTCCCGGGTCACGAAATGCAGCCCGGCCAGCGGCTGCGTGAGGATTGGTTTCCGGTCCTGCTGCAGCGGTAACAGGGGAGGGGGCTTTGCCCTCTCAGGCCTGACGGCCTTCATCCCAGGGTATTTCTGACCAGAAAGAAGCAGAAGCGGGCAGCCTTGGTTGCGCGCTTATTTTTTCAGATCACGGCGGATGCCCATGTTTTCGGCGTTGGAAAACGAACAGGTTTTGCAGATGCTGAACTGTTTGAGGAAGCCGCGCTTGCGAGCGCGGGCGGCCTCGTCCGAACGGTAGGCGGCGAGAAAGCCGTCCTGCTCAACATTGGGCAGCTGGATCACCTGGTCATAGTCGATACAGCACAGGCCCAGGTCGCCGTTCCAGAACACCACCGACTGAAACAGCGGCACCGTGCACATCGCATGGCTGGTGTGGCGCGGGTGGCGCCGCAATTCCTTTTGGCGGGGCAGGAAATGCGCAAACTCTCGTTTCTGGTCGGCAGATGTGTAAGAGCCGATCGAGAATGTTTTGAACCGCACCCGGTCAAAACCCGCCTCCTTTGCCCAGCCTTCCATCTCGTCCATCTGAGGCTCGGAATAACTGGTCAGCAATGTTTGCAGCACTGTGACCGGTGTCTTGAAGCCCAGCTCCCTTTTGATGTTCAGGAACTCTTCGATGCTGGCTTTTACCTTATCGAAGTCGGAATTGACCCGGTAGGTTTCCTGAGCCTCCTTTGAGAATCCGTCCATGCAGAGGTTTACGCGGGCAAGGCCCGAGCGGATCAGGCGCTCGCTCATCTGCGGGGTCAGCCGGGTGGCATTGGTCGACAGATACGTGTCATGGCCGTTTTCATGCGCGTAGGCGATGAAATCGGGCAGATCCCTGTGCAGGGTCGGCTCGCCCGAAAAGCTGAAATAGATTGCGGGTTTTTCCGGCTGGTCCTTGAAATCGTCGATGATTTTGCGGAACACGTTCGGTTTCATCATGCCGCGTTTGCGCTGCATGGCAAAGGTGACAGGGCACACCGGGCAGCGCAGGTTGCAGCTGTTGGTGGCGTCGATGATGATGATCTTTGGCGGCCGCCGGAAATACGCCAGCGGCAGCAACCGGGCCAGCAGATGCAGCGCCCGTTCATGCAGCCCCGGCGGTTTGGCGGGCAGGTCGGGCTGCGCTGTTTCCGGCTTCAGGTCCGGAACGGGGGCTAGATCTTTCATGCGTTGGCCTCAATATGCTGCGTACAGGACCCACCTTAAGGGCCGGGAGAGGCGAGGCAAGCCTTTGCGGGGTCACATTGCGTGAGTATTATGTGAGCCGCCAAGCAGAAAAGCTGCACCCGGCTTGCCTGGGAAACAGCCTGCGAACAGGCACTGGCAGTCGCATTGCGTTTGAAAACGGAAATCCCCTGATACGACCGCCGCTTTTGGACAAGATTGCAGCTTTCGAAAAGAGTCAGCTGGGCGCCATAAACGGCTTCAATACGCTGATAGCCAAGCACGGACTGGGGGCCGCAGGCCCGGCAATGCGGACATGTCAGAAAGGGAGAGAAATCGGTGACCCAATCCAATCGCACGTCCGGGAGCGGATCCCTGCGCCAGCCAATGACACCGGTGGAGCGTCTGAATAGAGTAACCGAAGACGCCATGTGCATCGGTTGCGGCCTGTGCCAGTCTGTGGCGGGGCCGGACACGGTGCGGATGGAGCTGTTGGAGACCGGCTATGAACGCCCGGTGGTGCGGGGGGCGCTGACTCACGAAGCAGTTGACCGGATCCTGGACCTGTGCCCCGGCACCCGTGTGGAAGGGCTGCCGGAGACGGAGCTGACCGGAACCACCCGCCACGATCTGGTCTGGGGGTCCTATCAGCACATGGCGCTGGCCTATGCTGCGGATCCGGAGGTGCGGCACAAAGGCGCGACAGGCGGTGTGCTCACCGCGCTGGGGATGTTCCTTGTGGAGACCGGCGAAGTTGATTTCATCCTGCACGCTAAGGCGTCGGACCGGGTGCCGGCCTTCGGCGACCGGGCAGTGTCAGAAACTGCGGCAGATGTGCTGGCTGCCGCCGGGTCCCGCTATGGCCCTACTGCACCGCTGATCGATGTGCTGGAGCAGTTGGACAAGGGCCGCCCCTTTGCCTTTGCCGGCAAGCCTTGCGATGTGGCGGCGCTGCGCAATCTGGCGCGGGCGGATGCGCGGGTGAATGCCTTGGTGAAATACATGCTTACGCCGGTCTGCGGCGGCTTCATGCCGCCTCAGGGCATGTCCCGTTTTCTGCAGCAGGACCTTGGCATTGATCCGTCGCAAGTCACCGGCTTGCGCTACCGCGGCCACGGCTGCCCTGGGCCGACGCGCGTCGAGATGGCGGACGGCACTGTGGTTGAGAAGCGCTACACCGATTTCTGGGGCACGGATGAGAGCGCCTGGGTGCTGCCCTTCCGCTGCAAGGTTTGCCCGGACGGTATCGGAGAGGCTGCTGACATCGCCGCCGCCGACACCTGGCCCGGCGGCTCACCCGACCCGGAGACTGAGGATGATGACCCGGGCACCAATGCCATCGTTGTGCGCAGTGCGCGCGGTGCGGATCTGGTTCGCCGCGCGGTTGAGGCTGGCTATCTGACGGTGGGCGCAGAGGTGGATCCGCGCTATATGGACAGCGTTCAGCCGCATCAGCGCAACAAGAAATTCGCAGCTGGCGCCCGCCACGAGGGCCTGCGCGCCGAAGGCAAGACGGTGCCGCGCACTGCCCGCCTGCGGCTGGATGCGCTGATGCAGGATCTGGGTCCGGAGCAGGCCGCTGCACAGCGCGACGGCACGCGCGTTCGTGTGTGCGCCGGAAAGGCCTCCGAGCCTGCGCCAAAACTTGCGGATTGATCTTGAGCTTCGGGATATGTGCCTCCGGCGGGGCTCGCCGGAGCGGCAGCTTTCCGGGGGTTATTTCGAGAAACTCATAGGCAGGTTGAAGCTGATTTGATTTATCTGCAGCTTTTTCGGCGCCGATGGGAATTTGCCGGCCCGGGTGACGGCTTGCAGGGCCGCCTGATCAAAGGCTGCGATGCCCGAGGACCTGGCAACCCGGTGGCTCAGCAGCTGGCCTGATCGGGAGACGGTAAGGCGCACCACAACCTGGCCTTTGCCGCTGGCGCCGGCGGGGTAGCGTTTACGCCGTTCCACACGGGCGCGGATCTTGGCGCCCCAGATACTGCGCAGCTTGGCCCGGCGGCCGGACTCTGCCGTTGCCGCCTGTGCTCCGCCGGATTGCCCGGCCTGAGCGCCGCCGCCCGATCCTGCGGCCCTTTGTTCAGCCCGCCCGGCCGAGGTCTGTTCGGATTTACGGGCCTGCTGCGGCTGTGGTTCGGGCGCCGGTTTGTGTTGTGGTTCCGGCTTCGGCTCTGGTTTCCGGGGCTTTGGCGGTGGCGGTGGCGGCGGCGCGGTTTCGATTTGCAGATTATCCGCCCTTGCCGGCGCGAGTATTGCAATCTGTGCTGCGGCCCGCGGTGCCTGGTCAAGGGCTAGATGCGGCAGGGAAGGGAGGTTGGCCGACGGCAACGGTTCAACGCTTTGGGCTGCGATCCGGGGGGAGGTCTGCGGCGGCTGCTCCCAGGCTTCGGCCATTTCTGCTACAGCATCGGGCGCTGCCTGTATCGACACCATCGCAGTGCCGCCGGCGCCGCTCGATTGCGCGCCGGAACTTGGCACGCGGGCAAACAGCGCCACATGGATCAACACGGCGATGCCGGCAAAAACGGTGAGTTCGACAGCACGTTTCATGGCTGTCGGACCACCAATTCAGCCTGGCTGAGGCCTGCTGCCGCCAGCTGGCGCAGAATGCGGGCCAGGGCTTTTGCCTCCAGCCGGGCGTCGGCGCGCAATTGCAGAACCGGGTTGCCGCCGCTGACCGCCGCCAGCCGCGTCAGGGCTTCGCCGTCTTCGGCCCCATCGAAATGCATCCGGCCTTCGGCGTTGATGTAAAGCACAGGAGCTGCTTCTGGTTCCGCCTCAATTGCTGCGTCCGGCGGCGTCACCTCAAACGGGGCAGGCAGCGCCAAGCGTGAGGTCATTAGAAAAAAGATCAGCAGCAGGAACACCACATTGATCATCGGCACGATGGATTCAGTCCGCGGACGGCGGGGCGCTTCTGTCAGGTCCATGCGCGTCTCCTTACTCCACCAGCACAAAATTGCTGTAGCCCGCCTGCCGCAGCCGCCCGGTCACATCAGTGATGCGCTGCAGGTCGGCGCCGTCACGGCCGCGCAGCACCAGCATATCGGAGGGTTTCTCCATCAGCGGTGCCAGTGCCTGGGTCAGGTTGCTGTCTGCCACCGGAACGCCATTCACATCCAGATTTCCCGCACCGATCCCAACCAGCCGCGGCGGCCCGGAATAGCTGCCGCCCTGCGCAGCCAACGGCAATTGCAGCACCGCATCTGTGCCAAAGCGCGACGCAAGCATGAAGAACACCAAGAGCAGAAACACCACGTCGATCATGGGCGTCAGGCTTGGCTTGCGCCGCGGCTTCAGGGTTTCAGTGAATTCCATGGCTCTACTCGGCCGCGAGTTTCAGCGGCTGCGGATTATGGGCGATAAAGATACGGGCAGCACTGTCTTCAATATCGCGGCGGATACGGGTGATCACCGCTTCGAACCAGGTGAGCGCGGCAGAGGCGGGGATCGCCACTGCCATGCCTGCGGCAGTGGTCAGCAACGCCTCCCAGATGCCGCCCGCCAGCAGCGCGGGGTCCGCCTTGGAGCCGGCCGCTTGCAACGCCTGGAAGGCGGCAATCATGCCCAGAACGGTGCCCAGCAGGCCCAGAAGCGGGGCGATGGTGGCAATCAGCTCAAGCGCGCCAAGACCGGTGGCAGCGCTGGCGAGATGCAGCTTGGCCACCCTGGCGGTTTCCTCGCGGGCGCGGTCCTCGGGCAGGGCAGCGGCAGCGGTCAGCGCTGCGCTGACGACTTTGGAGCGCACCCCGATCCGGTTGTTGAGGATGGATTGGGCCGCGGTGAGGTCCCCGCGTTCAAAGGCTTGCACGGCCTGTCCTGCCTTGCCGCGCGACCAGGCGCCGATCAGCGCCAGGCGCCAGATCTTCCACAGAATCAGAGCCATTGTAATCACCGACAAGACGGCGATCGCCCAGATTGAAGGGCCGCCATCGCGCAAGAACTTCAATGCTTTGGATGAAGCGTCACGTGCCACCTGTGCCAGTTCATCCTGACTCGCGGGAAGGTCTGCAGGCGGCACCGGGCCAGCCTCGGATGCCGTCACCGGTTTTTTGGTTTCCTCCGGCACTTCAAGCCCCGGTGCGCTGGCTGGAAGTTGAGGCACAGAGGCCCCGGGCGCGTCCAATGCAATTTCCGGCACCGTCGCGGCAGGGGTTTCCTGGGCTGCCGCCCAGGCCGCGGTCAGCATCAAAAATGCCGCCAGCGCTGCAAAGAAACGAATGGTCATTACTGGCTCCAATATGCTGCGATGTAACTGGTTTTCGGATCTGCCCGCTCTGCCTTGAGCGCCGCGCGCACATGTTGGGCCTCTCCCTTTTCACAGGCAAACCAGAGGAAGTACCCAGGGTACTGCCCGCGCTCCGCCAGCGCGCGCTCGGCAAGGTTCCCGCTGCCGTCCCGGCTGAGCCACGTTACCTCGATGCCGTCAGGCGCCGGAACCGGATAGCCGCAGCTCTCGCCGCCGTCGGCCAGGAGGGTGGCCTTGCCCAGGCTGTCTGCGGGCAGGCTTTCCAGAATGCGCGCCGCGGCGGGCAGAGCGGTTTCGTTGGCATAGGTCAGGATGCGCGAGGTTTCGGGAATGCCGCCGCCGGTGCCGGCAATGGCCAGCAGATCGCCTACGGCGGCCTGCCGGACCCACCCGGTGCCGCGGCCGCCATCGTGCACGAAGACATCAAATTCCATCTCGCCTGTCTTCTGGCAGATCCAGCGGGTGGTATAGACCGGCCGGTGCAGCGCCTTGTCCTCTTTGGGCCAAGGTGTTGCGCCGTTTTCGCCAAGGCGCGGCCATTCGGGGGTCTGGCAGGCGGCGGTTGGCAGCAGCAGGCGGAAATGGAGGGCATCTTCCTGAAATCCCGAGAGATCCCCGCCCTGCACCCGCACCCGCAGAAAACAGCGGCCAACCGGAACAACAGACAGGACGGTGGTGAAATGCACATTCGGCGGCAGCGTCCCGGCGGCGCCGGTCCCGCTCCAGCGCAAGTTGTTAGCGGCCTCCGGCTGCAGCAGTTTCAGCTGTTCGGCGAACCCTTCTTTCAGCATGAACAGACGGTCGTGCATGGCCGCAGACACGGTGATTTCAGCCCTGCCATCGCACAGCTCAAAATGGTAGTGGCCGTATCCGGGCACATCAACGGTGACCCGCTCCGGGCTGTCTTCCAGCCTAGGCATTCCATATTCCTGGGCCTGCAGCAGTATCATTCGGCGCAACGCAGCGGGGGTATTCCCGGGCAGCGCGGCGCAGGATTCCAGCGGAAATGCCGGATTTATCGTCATTTGGGGCCTCGTTCACAAAGGAATGACATACGGCGCGCCATGCACCGGGTCGGCAATGACCCGGCAAGCCAGTCCGAATACCGATTGCATCACTGTTTCGGTGACAATTTCACCGGGGCGGCCCTGGCAGAAGACGCGGCCGTCCTTGAGGGCGAGCACATGGTTGGCAAAGCGCGCCGCCAGGTTGATGTCATGCAGAACCATGGCCACTGTGCGGCCGGTCTCCCGGTTCAGTTTCTGCACCAGCTTCAGCAGCTCGATCTGATGCGGCAGGTCCAAATAGGTGGTCGGTTCATCCAGCAGCAGGATTTCGGTGTCCTGCGCCAGCGCCATGGCAATCCAGGCGCGCTGGCGCTGGCCGCCGGACAGGCTTTCCAGCGGACGCCCGGCCCAGGATACCATGCCGGTCAGCTCCAGCGCCTGCTCCACCGCGGCTGCATCCTGATTGGACCATTGCCGCAGTGCCGATTGATAAGGGGTGCGCCCCCGTGCTGCGAGGTCCCGTACAGTCAGCCCCTCTGGTGCAGCGGGGGATTGCGGCAGAATTGCCAGCTTTCGGGCAACTGCACGGCTGCGCTGGCGGTGGATGGCCTTGCCGTCCAGCGACCTCAGCAAGGTGGACTTGCCGCAGCCGTTGAGGCCGGCAATCACCGTCAGGGCGCCGTCCGGGATCTCTGCACTGAGATGATCCAGCACGGGGGCGCGGGCATAAGCGACCGAAAGCGCTTCGGCATACAGGCGGGCAGTTGCAGGCATCAGATGGCTCCATTGCGGACATGCGCGGCCAGCAGCCACAGCAAAAGCGGTGCGCCTATCAATGCGGTAAACACACCCGCGGGCAGCTGGACCATGGGCAATGCGCGGGCGGCACTGTCTGTCAGCAGGGCTATCAGCGCACCGCTGGCTGCCGCCCCCAGCAGGATGCCGGTTGCTGTCACCGCCAGGCGCAACCGTGTCAGGGGCAGCCCCAGGCTGGTTGCGATGCCATCGTCCATCGCCAGCCGGGTCAGCGGAAAATGCAGCCACAGCGACAGCGGCACCAGCACTGCCAGCCCGCTCCAAACCAGCTCCGCATCGTGCCAGGTGCGGGCATTCAAAGAGCCGGTCAGCCATTGTGCCATGTCGGCGGCGCTCAGCACATCCATACGGCTGATCAGCCGTTCCGGCAGCAGCCCGTCTTTCCAGGCCAGCAGGGTGACGGCACCGGCTGTCAGCAGCGCGCCGGCAATGGCGCCGGGCAGGACCATGCCGCCGGTCAGGATCATCGCGCACAGCGCGCCGCAACTGGCGCCTGCGTTGAAACCGATCACATCCGGGGCTGCCAGCGGGTTGCGCATCATCAACTGAAACATCGCTCCAGACGGGTCAAAGGCCGCTCCGGCCCCCAGCGCGGTCAGAATGCGCGGCAGCTGGTAGTCCAGCACAATCATTTGCTGCGGGGGGCTGCCGTCTCCCAAAAGCACGCCCAGGATCTGCGCAAGACTGAGCGGGTAGCTGCCGGTAGTCAGCGCAAGACTTGCTGCCGCTAACAGCACTGAGCCTAGGCCAAGGCCTGTCAGAACGCCTTGGCGGGAGATTTGCAGCGACAGGCTGGAAATGCGCAGGGTCCAGATCATAGGCTGCGCACTCCGTTGCGGCGCACCAGCCAGATCAGCACTGGACCGCCGATCAGCGCTGTCATCACGCCGGCCTGCATAATGCCGCCAAACAGCGACATGCGGCCCAAGAAATCGGCGGCGATCAGCAGCTGGGCGCCGAGTACGGCCGAGAACAGCATCACCCAGCGCATATTAGCCCCAGCGGCCCAGCGGGCCAAATGCGGCACGATCAGCCCGGCAAAGGCAATTGGACCCGCCATCGCAACACTGGCGCCGCACAGCAGCACAATGGCAATTCCACCTGCAAGTCGGGCCAGGCCGGTGCACACGCCCAGCCCGGTGGCGCTGCCCTCACCCAATTGCAGCGCATTGAGGCCGGGAGTGGCCAGCACAGCAAACCCGGTGCCAATCGCCAAGAACGGCAACAGTGCCGCAAGGGTGGCCGGCGCAATGCTGTCAAACCCGCCCAATACCCGGAACCGGTAGACCTCCAGCGTTTGGCGGCTGACCAGCAGCAGACCGCGGGTCAGTGCCAGGAACAGGGCGCTGATGGCCGCCCCGGCCAGCACCAGCCGCAGAGGGCTGGTTCGGCTGCCACCGCCTAGCAGGAACACCGGAACCGCCGCTGCCAGAGAACCGCCAAGGGCCACCCAGACAAAACCGGCGGGATCGGTGATGCCCAGCACCAGGACACACAGCGTCACGCCCAGCGACGTACCGCCATTGATGCCCAGCAGGCCGGGATCCGCCAGAGGGTTGCGTGTCAGGCCTTGGATCAGCGCGCCGGACAGCCACAACGCAGCCCCAGTCAGCAGCGCAAGCACCGCCAAGGCCAGCAGTCTGACCCCGCGCAGGCTGATCCGGGACTGAGGCGAATGGAGGGCAAGGCTGGTGTGCGTCATCCTAAAACCCGTCCGGCAGCAGGCCCGCCTCAGCCATGCCAGGCACCTGCGCGGCGGGATCGCCATCCATCGCGGCCTCCAGCAGCGGCACCAGATGGTCCAGCGCATAATCCAGGCTAAGCGGGCTGGAATGCGACAGCGCCGCTGCCAGCAGATAGCCGGCGTGGATCTCGCGCCCGTCCCGGGAGGCCCGCATGGTGGGGCGCAGCGGCATCCGGGCCAGTTGCTGGGCAGAACCGCCCGAGTCGAGCCAGATCAGAACATCAGCGTCGATGGGGGAGGGGTCCTCTGCCGGGATCATCACGTAGGTTCTGTTCAGCGGGCCGCGGCCATTGACAGCCTTGGGCACTTGAAGCCCCAACGCTTCCAGCAGGCGGCTGCGGATGTCGCGGCTGGTATAGGCTGCGGTCCGGCCGGCCCAGGCCAGGGCGGCGCTGGCGCCTTCCCACTCGGGATGTTCCTTGCGGATGGCGGATACCCGGCTCCCGATCCGGGTGATGATGGTCTCGGCGGGTCCGGAGGTTCCCGTAGCAGCGCCAAGGATGCGCAGCATCTCCTGCCAGGGCGTGCCATAGGGGCCATACTCAGCCCGTGGTGCGATGGTCGGGGCAATGCCCGACAAATGCGCGTAGTCGCGCCAGGTCATGCCGGACCACTGGACAACGATCAGGTCCGGCTCCAGCACCGCGATCTTCTCGAAATCGATTTCGCCTTGAAACACCGCCGGGCGGGCGTCTCCCAGCGCATCATGGCCCCAAGGCCACACGCCGGAAGGGTCGTTGCCATACCATTTGCGCAGGGCAATTGGCGTCTGGCCCAAGGCGAGCAGAAAATCATGTCCGATAAAGCTGACAGAAACGATGCGCCCGGGTTTGGCTGGCACGGTGACCAAGCCGAACTGGTGCTGTATTTCAACCGGAAACGTATCTGCTGCTGCGGGCAGAGCGATGGCCAGCAGCATGACCGCCGCCTGTGCAGCCGTTCCGGCTGCCCGGCGCAGCAGGCCAGAGCAGACCGGCT
This sequence comes from Leisingera aquimarina DSM 24565, assembly GCF_000473165.1. Taxonomy (GTDB): domain Bacteria; phylum Pseudomonadota; class Alphaproteobacteria; order Rhodobacterales; family Rhodobacteraceae; genus Leisingera; species Leisingera aquimarina. Next base: position 1,405,916 of record NZ_KI421504.1, read on the forward strand.
GCGCGGGATTGGCACCCGGCGGTTTCAGCCACAGCCTCAGCATCACAACATCTCTCCAGCCGGCTGCTACAGGATTTCCTGCAGGCCATGTTCTTTGGGGGTGGCTGGACTGGCGGCGGAATAAATTGATCCGCCAATGTCTTGCTGAAATCGCGCCCGTATGGCGCGCGGGAAGCCGTAAGAAGTCTTAGTTGTTTTGTCAAGAATATTTCGCGCGCCAGCAGTCAGGGTCCGTCGGCTGTCTTTACCTATATGCGGACCGGAGTCCGGATGGCTCGGGAACCGAGAACGGGTGCCGGTCTTTGCAGGCGATTCCGGGGGCCATCGGTCAACTCCGCTGCCGGTATTGGCTTACTGCTTCCGGATTGCGCTGAACCATTCTGCCATGAAACGCCTGCGCTTTTCGGCGTCCTGATACACCAACAAACCAGGTCCCAGCTGGATTGGCCGTTTCGAGCTTGCCACGCCGATGAATTCCGCAGACGGGGGCCGGAACGGGCATACAACACCCGGCGGCTGCGACCAGGCTGCAGTGGCCAGATGGTCGACGAAGCTCTGTGCCAGATAAGGCTGCCTGCCGCCGCTCAACAACCCCCAGACCGCATCATAAAATGGGAGTAATCTTCCGGGTCAATGACAATGAGCTTGTCTGCCAGATCCTGCCGGGCCCTTGCGTAGCCGCGCGGTACCGGTCGCCGACGACCTTTTTTGAGGTCATAAGAATACCAGGCGCGCCAGAGCGCAGCGGAGGCGCGGCCGCTAGAACGCAAGATGAGGCAAGCTTTGTGGTTGCAGTTTTACAAGAGCTGCGATCAGCTCCAAGCCCTTGCGGAACTGGCTTTCCGCTTGAATCGTGCCCAAGGAAATGCGTATTGCGCCTGGTGAGCATGTTCCAGAGGGAAGAAATGGCACGTCAGACATAACGTCTATTTGCATCTGGCGCGCATAGTGCGACAAGCCGGAGGAGCTCCATCCCTCGGGCAGCGGCAGCCAAAGATGCTGCGCAGAAGGGTGCCCGGTCCAGGGCATCCCATGCAATACCCTGCAGGCGATGCGGTAGCGGCTTTTCAAAGCTTTCCCCTGCCAGTCTGCAATCTCCAGCGCTGTGCCGTCCATTACCCAGCGGCTGGCCAGTTCCTGCATTATGGGCGTGCCCGCCCCCCCGAAACTCAGCAGGCGGCCCGTCAGGGAAGGGAGCAAATGGCTTGGCGCTGCCATGTATCCGGCCTGCAGTCCGGGCATCAGGCATGTGCTGAGGGCGGACAAATAGACGGAACGCTCTGGAACCAGCGCTGACACCGGCGGCGGGCGATCCTTTGCTACAGGGCCAAGCGGATCATCTTCAATGATGTAAAGACCATGGTTTTCCGCAATTCGGGCCAGCTCCCTGCGCCGGTCTTCCGGCATCATAACCGGCACCGGATTTGTCAATGTTGGCAATAAACACAGGACTTTAGAGCCGGACGCCCGGCAGGCATCCTCCAACGCATCTGGCAGAATGCCAAACGAGTCCGTTTCCAGTCCCGAAAGTTTCAATCCCAAATAGGAACAGCCGGAAACGAGCAGATTGTGAGTGATACTGTCTGACAAGACGGTGTCGCCAGGGCGGGTCAAAGCGGACAGCGCAACAGACATTCCGTGGCTGCCGCCGTTTGTCACGAGAATCCGTTCCGGGACGGCAGCAAGACCGCAGGCTGCCAGCCACTCTGCCCCTGCCGCGCGGTGGGCTTCGTGTCCAGAGTGGGGGCCGCAATCCTGCAGGGCTGAAGGATTCAGGTCTGCCGTGAGTTCCTGCAATGACAGCTGAAACCGCTTATTGTGTTCTTGATTGCGAATGGGGCGGGAGGTGGAGAAATCATACCTTTCTTCGAGTTCGGTTTTTTGCGGAGCCGCGTGCGGCTCGGGATCGCTGACATAGCTGCCCCGGCCAACCTGTCCGTCAATCAGGTTCTGCTTGCGCAAGCTCTGGTAGGCTTTGCTTACGGTGTGAACGCTCAGCCCAAGCCGGTCTGCCATTTTGCGATGCGGTGGAAGCCGGGATCCCGCGGGGAGTTTCTCCGTCAGAATGGCCTGCTCAATGGCCCCTGCCAGGCTGGCATGCAGGGGCGATTGAAGCGTTTCGGGATCAGGATACCACATTGCCGTTCCTCAATCCTGCCGCAGGGCCAAGACGACGGGGCGCCACAGGCCCAGCCGCCTGCTCACGCCGCTTTTGCTTTTGCAGCCCGGCCGGGTTCCGGAAAAAGCGCCCTGTGCAAAACCGTGACCGCTGTTTTCGCTGATGTCCGTGGCACCGCAAATTGAACATCGACATTGCGCGGTGTCTGATGCGCGGCGATCACCTCGACACCGGCTTGGTCAAAAGCTGCAAGCCCGCGGCGAAGCACCTGCACGCCTGACAGGTCGCGTCCAATGGCCGAAACAATGGACAACGCCCGCGCGCTGACTTGGGCGGACGGATAGGCGCGTTCCAGATCATTCACCACACGGCGTACTGTCTTCAGCGAGGCCTCGACATAGTGGGTGATGGTATTGGCGTTCGAACTTTTGGAAACGATCCGGACGCTGTGCCGGCGCAGGGCCTCAAGCACAGTGGCATCATAGCCTTTGACGCCGACCATATCCTGTTCGAACAGTTCCAGTGCAACAACATCAAGGCCGGTCACGATTTCAACGGCGGGGATTTTCGCAGGCCGGCCGTCGATGAGGGTGCCGGGATCGGAAGGCTCAAAGGCATTGGTGATGCGCAGAGCCACTTTTGACTGGCGCAGGATCTTGGCGGCATTCGGGTGAATGGCTTCCATCCCCATATTCGACAACTGGTCGGCCACATCGTAATTCGTGTGCCCCAGTTTGCGCACAGCTTTCGTGCCCACCAGCGCCGGATCTGCGGATGACAGGTGGAACTCCTTGTGGATGATCGCCTCTTTCGCCTTGGAGTATGCTGCGATGGTGGAAAATGTGACTTCTGAATACCCGCGGTCATATTCGCGCATCAGGCCCTCGCGGCACTGGGCGTAGCCGGTGACAATAGGCAGTTCCGATCCAAGGTCGAGAGTGCCGAGGCCGCCAGTGATCCGCTCCTCAAGCGAGCATTCGCTGTCATCGCGCCAGCCGCTGAGGTCAATAAACCGCGCATTCACACCGGCGCGTTGCAGCATCAGGGTTGTCACAAAGGCGGAATGCGCCTCGCCCAGCCCGGACAGCAGCTCGCGCACCAGCATCATCTGGCTCGACAGGCGGAAATGGCCGTAGGAGCACAGGCGCTGCAGGTCGAACAGGCAGCTGCGGGCCCCCTCGATGCGGTCGCGCACGAAATCCTCCGCCAGCGCCCGGTCGGCCGGATTGTCCAGGACGCCATTGTGGACCCTGGCCATCGCTTCACCCGCGCGGCTCAGCGCATCAAGCCAGCCATGATCATTGTCATCATTGGCAAACAGGGCATAGACGCCGGGTTCACCCGATTTCTTGTGCTCCAGCAGCAGGTTGGTGATCCCGCCGAAGGCCGAGACCACAAAAATGCGGTGGTAGAGCGAAGAACCGGTGCGGGCGCCGAGGATGAGCGTGTCGCGCAGTTCGCAGATACGGCTCATCGAGGTGCCGCCGATCTTCTCGACGGTGTGTTCGGGAAATTTCACAGGGTATCCCCCGGCCTGTGCCGGGGCCTCTTCAGGTGGATTCCAGCGCGTAGGAGCCGTCTTCACGGTGCACTTCGCTGCCGGTCACCGGCGGGTTGAAGACGCAGGCCATGACCAGTTCTTCCTCAGCCCGCAGGGTGTGGCGGTCGTTTTTGTCCAGCGCGTACATGACGCCGGGCCGGATCAGGTGGGTTTCACCGGTGGCCAGATCGGTGATCGAGCCTGTGCCTTGCATGCAGTAAACGCTCTCGAAGTGGTTCTTGTATTCGAACGTGTGTTCGGACCCGGCCTCAAGAAAGGTGATGTGGAAGGAAAACCCCATCCCGTCCTGCTCCAGCAGCATCCGGACCGACGACCATTTCGCATCCGATACAACGCGGTTGCGGTCGCTTTTGATAATGTCGTTGTAGTCGCGAACAATCATGTCTTACTCCGCTGCAAATTTGCTTGAGTCCGTTACGCCGCGGATTGCGCTGCGCAGGATGTTCAGGCCCTTCATCAGGGTGTCCTCAGAGGTGGTCAGGGGGGCCAGAACCTTGACCACCTGATCTTTGTTGCCGGAGGTTTCGATGATCAGCCCGTTCTCGAAGGCATGGGCGCAGATGCTGGCGGCCAGTTCGCCTGAGCCGACATCCAGACCCTGCATCATGCCGCGCCCCTTGAGGCGGGCGCCAGGCAGCAATTCGGCCATTTCTTCCAGGGCAGCGGTCAACAGCCGGGCCTTGGCAGCTACATCCTGCTGGAACCGCCCGTCAGCCCAGAATTTGCTGATCGCAACCCGGGCGGTGACAAAGGCATGCGTGTTGCCGCGGAAAGTGCCGTTGTGTTCGGCCGGACCGAATATGTCATGCGCGGGGCGCACCAGCATCAGCGCCATCGGCAGGCCAAAGCCCGAGATCGATTTCGCCAGGGTCACGATGTCCGGTGTGATCCCCATGTCCTCAAACGAGAAGAAGCCGCCGGTACGGCCGCAGCCGGCCTGGATGTCGTCGATGATCAGCAGGGCGCCGTGCTTTTTGGCCAGCGCGGCGATACGCAGCACCCATTCGGGGCGCGCGGCGTTCAGGCCGCCTTCGCCCTGCACGGTCTCCAGCAGGATCGCCGCCGGGGCATCAATGCCGCTGGAGGCGTCTTCCAGCATCGTCTCCAGATAGGCGGCGGTATCGGTGTCCGCCCCGAAATAGCCGTCATAGGGCATTCGGGTAACGCCGTTCAACGGGGTGCCGGCGCCGCCACGGTGATAGCTGTTGCCGGTGGCCGCCAAGGCGCCCAGGGTGACGCCGTGAAAGCCGTTGGTGAAGGCGATGACATTGGTGCGGCCGGTCGCCTTGCGGGCCAGTTTCAGGGCTGCCTCAACGGCATTGGCGCCGGTCGGGCCGGTGAACATCACCTTGTGGTCCATGTTGTGCGGCCGCAGGATGTGCTGGTCGAAGGCGTCCAGAAACGCCGCCTTTGCATCGGTATGCAGATCCAGGCCGTGGGTAAGGCCGTCGGACGAGATATGCTCAATCAGGGCTGCCTTCATGTCCGGATCGTTATGCCCGTAGTTGAGCGATGAGCAGCCGGCCAGAAAGTCGATGTACCGGCGTCCCGTGCTGTCAGTCAACTCAGAGCCGCTGGCAAGGGTGAAAACCGCATCGAAGCCGCGGCAATAGCTGCGCGCTTCGGATTCACGGCGTTTGAAAATGGAAATCTCGGCTGACGTATCAGTCGGCATATTGCGTCCTCTTGGAACTAGACAGGTCAAAACGGGTAGGCGCCACATGGATTAATGCGTCCTCAAGCTGTGCTGCCGGGCGCCTCGGAGAAATCGATCGTGACCATGTGCTCGGTACTTTGGCGGTCACGGAAATGCCCGGTCTGCGTGAAGTGGGGCCGGCTCTTTAGCGGCGCGCTCCGGTTGGCTGCGAATGTGTGGAACAATGCCCAGGACGCTCTGTTTTCTTGCGTGATTGTCGTTTGCAACCGTTTGATGTTTTCGCAGGCCTTGCGGAGCAGCAGGCCGTTCAGCATCCGCGAGCCAAGCCCGGTCCCGCGGGCGTGTTCCGACACCGCCACCTGCCAGACAAACAGCGTTTCCGGATCGTCAGGCAGAACGTAGGCAGAAACCCAGCCAGCTATTTCTTCCTCGATCTCGGCAACCACACAGGTCTCGCTGAAGTGGTCGCACTGGATCAGATTGCAGTACATGGAGTTTTCGTCGAGCGGCTTGCATGAGCGCACCAGCTCCCAGATTCCGGCTCCATCTTCCGCTGCGGGTTCGCGCAGCGCAGGTGTTGCTTTCCGGAAAAACTCTAGTGCATGTCGCATCTGTCTCGGCGCCTCCATTTAATTTGATTGACTAAGTAACATCCCGAAGCGAATCTTTTCAAGATAACGTCGCGCATTGCGTCAATGTGTCGTTTTTCTGCAATTTTTTGCGTATACACGCCTATGGATGGAACTATATATACTTTGCATATCGAAGTAATTGGTTGCAAAATCACACTTCTTGATTATCCCTCCAGGCTCTGCCAGAAACTGAAGATGGACCGTGTTGATGCCAGCCTGATAGCCCTGCGCCGGATTCTGCGCGCCACCGACCTGTTCGGACGCGAGTTGGCCCGGTCGGTTGAACTGACAGCGCCGCAGTTCCGTGTGCTGCAAATAATTGCGGGCAGTGAGCATTGCACGGCCAAGGCAATCTCGCAGCAGATGCGGATTTCCCAGGCAACCGTGACTTCGCTTGTCGACAAGCTGGTGCGGAAAGAGATGGCCGTGCGTGAAAAGTCGCAGACCGACCGGCGTCAAACCAATATATCTGTCACTGCAAAAGGCCGACAGGCAATTGTGGAAGCCCCTGATCCCCTGCAGCAACGGTTCGTCCGCAAGTTTGAAGCGATGGAAGACTGGGAGCAGGCGGCGCTGATCGCGGCGCTGGAGCGCGTGGCGGCCATGCTGGACGCGGAAGACATTGATGCAGCGCCGGTACTGGATACCGGCGAAAGCCTGACTGCTTCGTGAATCTGTGCAGGCGTTGGACAACGGTCCTACAACCTCAGCAACTGGATCCGGGGGTTTCCCAACAGAACTCTCTTGGCTCAGATTGAGCCATCCTTTCATGTCACAACACATCTAGCGCCGTGATGGTTGCGATGCAAAGGTGATATGGCGAGCCCTGGAGGACTCGAACTCTTATCTTAACCAGTCGTCCCCAAGGCGGCGCTGCCGAGACACTCTCTGCGCTTTCTTCTTCTTAGTGTTTTTGGACTGCCGCCGTCATAACCTTCTATAAATATGGTGTTCTTTGTCTTCTGGAGCGCTACGACAAGAGATGCATGCCATCTCTTCTTGTCCATCTGCGCGATGAGTTAATACTTACTTCAGTAGGAAATAATCCATGTCTCGACCGAGCAAGGAAAGGTGCTTTCCACTGAAATTCTGATCTGCTACATACGCCTTGTGGATACGGCCCCGTAGCTCAACTGGATAGAGCAGCTGACTTCTAATCAGCAGGTTGAGGATTCGAGTTCTTCCGGGGTCGCCACACCTCTACCTTAGCTTCATTGATTGAAGCGGTGGGCATTCCTCCCTACCGGATGATACGGCTTTTTTGTCTGGAATCGTCACTCCTCTTTCGGGCTTCGGCTACCGAAAGGTGCGCAGGGCGTATGGGCGGAAGAGAACCCAATGACTGCGGCCCTTGCATTGTCGAATCCGCGGGAAACTTCATAAACTTAGATCACCAAAAGGTTGAATTTGCTGTGTTCATCAAGTTATGTGGTGGAACATAAAAGGGCCCACTTAAGCACAGGCAAAGTAGTAACCTTCAAACCAATTTGAAAAAACGGTAGGAAGTCGGGTAGGGCAAGATACACCGAGGTCGAACACACAAATGACCGCGCTCGTTCAACGCATCGAAGACGAGATGCGTGAGCAGAAGTTCTACAACGGCTACATCGACAAGCTTCAGTATCTAATCACAAACCGCGAAGACTCTGAGCTCAAAGGTTTGCGAGAAAAACTGGAGGCTGTTAGCCGCGGCGACGAATGGGAGATCGCCGAGAGAGATCTTCTTGCCTTTGAGCAGATGTTAGAAAAATGAGCCTCCCCCAATGAAGTGGTCCGCCCCTATGATTAGGAAAGCGGAGGGCCATAGATGGCGATTAAGAGACCCAAGCCTGAAGAGATTGTCGCGAAGTTACGGCAGGTTGAAGTGCTGATGGGGCAAGGCATGCCCCGAATAGACGCCATTCGGCAGATCAGTGTGACGGAACAAACCTATTGCCGTTGGAAGAAGAAGTACGGCGGAATGGGCACAGAACAACTCAAGGAACTGAAGCGGCTCCAGAAGGAGAACGAGCGCCTTCGCCGTGCCGTTTCAGATCTTACACTCGACAAACTGATCCTGTCAGAGGCCGCAAAGGGAAACTTCTGAGCCCCTCGCGCCGCCGTGCCTGCATCGATCATGTGCGTAGCCAAATCAAGATTTCCGAACGCCGTGTATGCCGCGTCTTGGGCCAGCACCGATCCACGCAGCGCCGGTTGCCACTTGGGCGTGCTGACGAAGACCGCCTGGTCGAGGACATGATCGAGCTGACACGTCAGTATGGTCGATATGGCTACCGTCGGATTGCCGCTCTGCTGCGAGACGCAGGCTGGCAGGTGAACGACAAGCGCGTCGAACGTCTATGGCGGCGAGAGGGGCTAAAGGTTCCCATGAAACAGCCCAAGAAAGGGCGGCTCTGGCTCAACAATGGTTCGTGTGTTCGGCTGCGGCCAGAGTATCGCAATCACGTCTGGTCGTACGACTTCGTGCATCATCGAACAGACGATGGTCGAGCGTTCAGGACATTGAATATTCTGGACGAACACAGTCGGGAATGTTTGGCGACCCGGGTGAGGCGGCAGCTGAACTCGACCGAGGTCATTGATGTTCTGACCGACCTGTTCATTCTTCGGGGCGTGCCTGCTTACATCAGGTCTGACAACGGCCCCGAATTCATAGCTGAGGCCGTCAGAGGCTGGATCAAAGCAGTTGGGGCTAAGACCGCATTCATCGAACCCGGGTCACCGTGGGAGAACGGATATTGCGAAAGCTTCAACGGGCGCATGCGCGACGAGCTGCTGAACGGTGAGGTCTTTTACTCGCTGCGGGAAGCCCAGATCATCATCGAAAGTTGGAGAAAACACTACAACACCAGACGACCACACAGTGCTCTGGGCTACCGCCCACCGGCTCCAGAGGCCATTGTTCCGGTAGACCAAAGGCCAACCATGCACTAACTTTCAACTTGGACCACTCAAGCGGGGCCGCTCACAGCGATGGCGGAAGAAAGGTGGTCCTTCTCTGACTTGATGGCATTCATTTCAACCACTTGAGGAAAGAGGTCACCATCAGAGTGCTCAACAATGAAATCAATCGCCCAATCAACAGATGCTTTGTCCAACATGTTTGTTCCCAAACCTCGAAATCATCTATATGGGGAGCGATCCGCCCCCCCCCAAACAACCTATAAAGCTGAAAAGCATGCCGTTGTGACGACGTCAACGCTGGAACATCCTCAGGATGAAAATGGGCTTGGTCCAAGGTTCAAACCATAGTCCCAAACAACTGACAGTGGCTGATGAAGCACGCCCGTAGTTTTTCCCTTGCGAAGAGAAAGTTGATCAAGTGTGCAAACGTTTTTGAACCAACGTCGGATGGCCCTGCGGGCCATGGTGCCTTGGTATACGCCAGCTTTTTGGAGAGCGCGCATACCAAGGCACCTTGCTCTACGAAGCCGCCTGACAGTCACGTGTTCGAGCAGCACATCCGCCTGGATGCATTATAACTTTCTTTTGGGTTACGCGGGAAAGCAACGATTACCGGCGTAAAACTCCATATTTTCAACAAGGTATCAAGGAGTTTCAGCGAGCGTTAAAACTTATCTCAAATAGGTTTAGATAAGAACCCCCAACAGCCCGATTAGAAGTCGGATATTCTATCCAGTTGAATTACGTGGGCGCACGTTTGCCATTTTGGACGAAGCCTACGGCCATGTCAACTTAGTAGGAAGAGTGTTTGCCTACCACAATTTTATCGTTACTAGGCAACACCTTACCCCCACTCAGTAGGGGATAGGGGGTTAATTGTACTCTAAATCCAGCTGAGCTAAGGGCCCACTCTTGTCCCGGCTGTACCAGCCAAATCCCTCGCCATGTCAACTTGGTAGAGAAGTGGGGTGCCTACCTTGAAAATTTGGTTGTTTTCAAATGAGTTCCCGACTTGGTAGGTGATTGGGTGCTATTTCTGCCCTATACGGTTGAGCCAAGGGGCCGCTCGGCGCCGGTTATGACAGGCAGGTGCCAGGGGTCAAGCCGCTGTGCGCAAGTCCAGATGCATGAATACCGACCAAGGATCCTCTGCGTAGTCTCCAAAGGGCCCGCATTGCCGGAAACCAAAGGATTCATACAGTCTACGCGAGGGCAGAAAATCTTTCGTGGAACCGGTCTCTAAAAAGAGGCCTGTGGCCTCATCCTTGCGGGAAAGCTGCAGCAGGAATTCCAGCATTGCGCGTCCTGCTCCACAGCCGCGGGCCTCGGACACAGTGTGCATGGATTTCAGTTCGCGCGCGCCGCCGTCCAGCAGTTTCAGCGCCCCCATGGCAACCGCTTTGCCGCCCTGGCGCAGCAGAAAGAACTGTACCTCAGGGCTTTCAAGGCCGCTTGTATCCAGCGCGTGGCAGCTTTCTTCTGGCGATTGTGCCGCCATTTGCGAAAGATGCCGCCGGATCAGGGCTGAAGCTTCCGGTCCGGCCGGGTTCTCCGGGCTGATCTTAAAGCGGGGCATGATGTGGCGCAACTCCTGCTCTCGAGGGCGCGAATCCAATTTTCGAATTCGGTTCTAACACAAGACAGCCATCCTACGCCCATCAGAGTCAAGGCATGGCGGTGCTTTGTCCTTGCGTCGAAACCAACCCGGAAATGCGATGCGCTTGGCATGGCTGCCAAAACGATGCAGCCGCGCAGGCCGGGGTGTTGCCGGGTGCTGGTGATTTTCGGATGCGGCGTCGCAAAAGCGTTGCGGACCAGGTGTCGGTCAGCTGCCAGGGAGGGGGAATTCAACAATCCGCCAATAGCGGTCAACCATATCGACGAGTTCCAGAAAATCACGCCCTGCTGTTTCTTTCACGATATAGCCCGCTGCATTCAGGTCCTAGGGTCAGGATTCATAACCAGTAAATGACTAACGCCGCGAGGGCGATTGCTGACAGGAATACCTCGGGGCACCTGTCGCAGCGTGTTGCGGCGCGCCTCCAGTCCTTGAGCCTGCCGGACATGATCTCGATACGGTTGCGCCGTTTGTAGCGGCGTTTGCCGTATTTCACAGGCTTCTTGCGCTGCTTTCGACCGGGGATACAGCCGCGCTCCTTTGTCTTTTAACGCTTCCCTGAACCCGCCGGCGTCATAGCCGCGGTCCCCAAGCAGCCAACCGGCTTTTGGCAAGCTGCTTAGCTGCGCCCGCGCGCCGATGTCGTCGCTGACCCGCCGCCTGACAGGCGATGTTTGCATCGCCGAGAAGGGGCCCGGCGGTGATAAACAGGCTGAGCGGCCGGCCCTGGCGGTCGCAGATGGCATGCAGCTTCGTGTTCATGCCGCCTTTGGTCCGGCCCCTCTCGGGACATTGCTGCGCAATGCCCTGCCGGGCAAGGGATCAGGCGTCCACGCCCCCCTTTTTCACGCCCGTACCGGTCGCTGTCCGATGGGCTTTCAGATAAGTTGCGTCCACTGCCCCGCAGTCGAAACGCAGTTTCGATGAGAGGGGGTCATCACAGTCTTCTCTTCCCTGTGACCGGAGGCCGGCCCGGCCGTCATTCGAGCGAAGATGCCTTTCTCGCTCCAGCCCTTCCACCGGCTGTAAAGCGTTCACCGGGCTGACGCCGCCCCGCCGGGGCGACGGTCCCGCCTCACTGTGCGGACCGTATTCAGCAGGAGCGTCCCGCCAGCGCAATCCATTGCGGTTGATGAAGGTTCGTCGGGAAAATGATTCACTGGATCGTTTTCTGGTCCTCCTCACTCCCGCTCAAAACGCGCCGGCCATCGACGCGAGGCTTGCCGGGGGACCTGGGAAAGAAGGGTTCAAGACGCGCCATCTGCGCGTCGCCCAGCCGGAAAAGATCAGACATGTACACCGCTCGTTTTCGAGCTCTGAATCACACGGCAAATCGGAAATCAATGCATCCTGACCCTAATTCGTGCTGGTTGTCTTGGGCCAGGCATTGTTGCAGAACTCACACGTGAGGTGTGACTTCCCCTTTCCCCACTGACTTCATGCCACGCGGACGGTCCCGTCGGTGCCGAGCGCGTTGCAGCGGTTCATAAGAGCGATGCGAATGTGGATCTCGGCGGCCTGGCGCTCGGGGTCTCTTGCGGCGATGGGCTCGCTGAAAGCCTTGAGGCAGCGCATCTTGGCTTCGATGCGGCTTCGGGCGTGGTATCCGGTCCAGCGCTTCCAGAACGCCCGGCCGTAGTGGCGGGTGGCACGCAGTGTCTCGTTGCGGACCCGCGCAGCCGGGCAATCCTCTTTCCACGCGGGCCCGTTCTTGCGGATCGGGATGACCGGGGTGGCTTGCCGGCCGATGATGGCGGTGTGGCCGCGGCGCGTGTCATATGCCCGGTCAGCGGTCACGGTGCCGATCTGCTCGGCCTCGGGGATCTGACCGAGCAGGTCCGGCAGCACAGGCCGGCAGCACAGGGCTGTCGCCGTCGCGGCTTGGAGTGAATTCCACAGCGCGCATGCCGGAGGTCGCCGTGTCCATGGCCAGATGCACCTTGCGCCCCTCTCATTGATTGCTTTGCAATCAACTGCCGGGCAGGGATTGGCGGCGGCCCTGCACCCCGTGCTTGCGGGCCTGCCATTCGCCATCCCCAAGCAACTTGATCCCGGTGCTGTCCATTGCCCGGCAGGGCATCACAGAGTGATGCCCCGAGAGGGGACCAGCAGGTTGAGCGGGCCGTCCATGCGGCGATACGGGATCTGCACCGCCAGTGTCTTCTGCCTGCGGCAGAGGGTGGAGGAGCCGGGCACGGGCCAATCCGGACCTGCCAGCCGGAGCAGGTTCGACGCCATCCCGGCGGTCTGCCGCAAGAGCAGCTTGAACAGCGCTTTGATCGACAGGCAGAACTGGATCGCCGCGTCGGAAAAGACCGCAGGGGGGCCCGGGCGGCATTCCTGCGGCGCGCGCCAAGTCATGTCCTTGTCCACCCAGATCAGCAGCGAGCCCCGCTTGCGCAACGCGGCGTTGTGGCTGGACCAGTTCGTTGTGCGATCGCGGGAGGGGATGGTTTGCTCATGCGGACCGTGCAAGCGCATGGATTCCTGATGTGAATCCTCAGAAGTCAGAGTTCTGCAACAACGCCATTGTCATCCCAAAGCGCGCAAAGGACAACGATCACGTAAATGAGGCCGCCCGCGATCCCAAGCGGCGTCAGCAGGTCAAAATAAAACCGGCGCCAACGAGAAGGGCGGCCGTACCATGGGTTCGGTATCGGATGCGATTGTCCTGGAGAGGCTGGGAGGCGTCCACTTGTCTGGAAAATGTCATCCTTGGAGCTTTCTGCTGCTGCGCAAGCGGTCCAAAGCCTGCTTGCAAATCACCGGATATTCCCCTCTGCGCGCTACATACGGGCCGATTTTTTTGATCAAGTTACATTTTTTCGGGATTACGGCAATCGAATAACAATTCAAAATTGCGAATCGCGGGCAGCGCTTTGCTTGGCGCAGTTAAAACGCAACTTCCCGGGGGCGTTAAGAATTTTCTGTTGGCTTTACGATACTCTTGGCGCGAGCCATCGAGAATCAGGAACGCGCGGGGGAATTCATTGTTTTTCAACCTTAAAGCGGCCAAGCCCGCAGAGCAGGACGGCGATGCCAGGATTATTGCCGGTGTGGTCGATCGTACCCAGGCGACAATTCAATTTAGGCCCGACGGCACGATTCTGACTGCAAACGGCAATTTTCTTGCTGCATTGGGATACCAGCTGGAAGAAATCGCGGGCCGGCATCATTCGATGTTTGTGGCGCCTGAACTTGCCGCGGGTGCGGAATACAAGTCATTCTGGAAAGACTTGGCCGCCGGCCGTGTGTTCACGGACCAGTTCCCGCGGGTGACCAAGGATGGCGCCACCATTTGGATCCAGGCGACCTATGCTCCGGTTGAAAATGCGGATGGCACAGTTGAAAGGGTGGTCAAAGTGGCCACAGATGTAACGGTGCGCCGTCTTGGGCTGCAGGAAATCGCCAAGGGGCTGGACGCGATGAGCCAGGGGGATCTGGGCTTCCGGGTCAAACTGTCCGATCAGGCGGACATCGCCGCGCTGGGTGAGGCGTTCAACCGCTCGGCGGAGCAGCTTGGAACAGCGATGGGCGCCGTGACGCAAGTCTCCGAAGCTGTCGGGCGCACTGCGGAAGAGATTTCCAAGTCCGCCAGCGACCTGTCTCAACGGACCGAGAGCCAGGCTGCGACGCTGGAGGAAACCGCAGCAGCCATTGAAGAGCTGACCGGCACGGTGCATTCCTCGGCGGAGGGCGCAGAGAAGGTGGAGGGCATCGTCAGCGAGGCCCAGACTGCCGCGGAACGCAGCGGCAGGGTCGTTTCGGACGCAGTGGCGGCGATGTCGCAGATCGAGAATTCATCCGAGGAAATCGCCAAGATCATCGGGATGATCGACGATATCGCCTTTCAGACCAACTTGCTGGCGCTGAATGCCGGGGTTGAAGCCGCCCGGGCGGGGGAGGCAGGCCGTGGTTTTGCGGTTGTTGCCTCAGAAGTGCGGGCGCTGGCGCAACGGTCCGCGGGGGCGGCTGGCGAGATCAAGCAGCTTATCGGTCAAAGCAAACAGCAGGTGGCCAGCGGTGTGGACCTGGTTGGCAGAACCGGAGCGGAACTGAAGCAGATCATTGACAGTGTGGGGAATATTTCCACCCACATCAGCGGGATTGCCACTGGCGCCAAGGAACAGGCGACGTCGCTGAGCGAGATCAACCTTGGTGTTTCACAGCTGGATCAGGTGACCCAGCAGAATGCCGCGATGGTTGAGGAAACCTCGGCCGCCAGCCAGTTGCTGTCCGCGGACGCCAGCCAGCTGACCCGCGAAGTGTCGAAGTTCAGCTCCGCAGGCATCCCGGCCCCGGCCCCGGTTGCGGATGTGGTGGCCTTCCAGCGCCCGGCGGCAACAGCGCCTGCGGCGGCGGCAGCCCCGGCGGCACAAGGGGCCGGCGGTTTTGATGCAGAGACGCTGCCTGCGGCGCAAGGGTGGGATGATTTCTGAAATCGGGTTGCGGTTCTTGCCTTGGGCAGCGGCAAGACTTTCTATGAATTGACGTGTTGACACTCCCCGTCTGCACCGCAACGCTTGCGCGCAAAAATGACGGGGTGAAAACATGAACAGCCAGGAGGCGCTAGCCTATCCGCTGGTCCGGCGGGCCGGGTTGAACGGCATGCTGGTCAGCTTTGACAGCAGTCTTAGCGAGGCCTCGAACCGTGCCGCGCTGGCGTTTGGCAGTGCGGTGGAAGCGCTGCCGCTTGAAGGGGTTGTAGAGACCATGGCCTCTTTGGCCTCGGTCTTTGTCCGTTTTGATCCTGCTGATCTGCGGCATGAGGCGCTGGAGGCTGCGTTGGAAACCCTTCTGACGGCCCGAAACTGGTTGCAGGCGCCGTTGCCGGCCGGGCGCCGGTTCTGGCGGGTGCCCACAGTATATGGTACCGATCTGGCACCCCAGCTGGGAGAAGCAGCCGATGCCGCGGGTCTGAGCGAGGCGCAGGCCATTGAAAGCCTGGGCGCTGCCCGGGTGCGGGTGCTGACCATCGGCTTTGCGCCCGGCCAGCCTTACCTTGGGTCGTTGGGGCCGGAATGGAACCTGCCGCGTCAGACGGAACTGACACCGATGGTGCCGCGCGGCGCGCTGGTGCAGGCGATCAGCCAGTTTGTTTTGTTCTCCAATCCGGCGCCGACCGGCTGGCGCCATGTGGGTCAGACCGGGCTGACCCTGTTCCAGCCTGGAGCAGCGCAGCCCTTTGCATTGCGCCCGGGCGATGAGATGCAGTTTGAGCCGGTCTCCAAACCGGACTTTCTGAAACACTGTGAGGATGAACCGCTGCTTGGCGGCGCCATCGTCGCGGAGATCGCAGCATGAGCGGCCTCAAGATACTGCGGATCGGTCCGGCGGCTTCGGTCCAGGATACGGGGCGGCCCGGTTTGCTGGGGCAGGGGGTGTCCCAGGGCGGCGCTGCAGACCCGCTGGCCTTGGCCGAAGGGGCGGCGCTACTGCGGCAGGATCCCGGGTTGGCGGCCTTGGAAATGGGTGGCATGGGCGGCGAGTTCGAAGCAACCGGCCCGTTGCGCATTGCCTTGACTGGCGCGCCGATGGCGGCAACGCTGGAGGGTGAGCCGCTGGCCTGGAATGCGTCGCACAGGATGGAGGCGGGTCAGCGTCTGTCTATCGGTGCCGCCCGCCGCGGCGTCTATGGCTATCTGCATCTTGGCGGCGGCATCGCATCCGAGCCGCTGCTGGGCTCCCGCGCCGTGCATCTGATGGCCGGGCTGGGCCGGGCGGCCGCAGCCGGAGACCTGCTGCCTGCCGATTCAGACCGGAATAATGAAACAGGTCTGGTACTGGCCGCCGAAAACCGTTTTCAGGGTGGAGAGCTGCGCATTGTAGAAAGCTTCCAGAGTGGCCTGTTTCCAGAACCGGTCCGCACCCGGTTCGCGGCCACTGCTTTCAGGCGCGGCGGCCGTGCCAACCGGATGGGGGTGGAAATGGTCTCGGACGGCGAAGGCTTTGCCGCAGACGGCCAGCTCAATATCCTGTCCGAGGTGATCCTGCCGGGTGATGTGCAGATGACGGGCGACGGCAAACCCTTCGTGCTGCTGCGTGAATGCCAGACAACGGGCGGCTATCCGCGGATCGGCACCGTTCTGCCCTG
>NZ_KI421504.1:1427500-1453999 GCF_000473165.1 Leisingera aquimarina DSM 24565
GGGGGGTAGAGCACTGGATGGGTAATGGGGCCCCACAGGCTTACTGATCCTAACCAAACTCCGAATACCCGGGAGTACTGGATGGCAGACACACGGCGGATGCTAACGTCCGTCGTGGAGAGGGAAACAACCCTGACCTCCGGCTAAGGCCCCCAATTCATGGCTAAGTGGGAAAGCAGGTGAGACGTCCAAAACAACCAGGAGGTTGGCTTAGAAGCAGCCATCCTTTAAAGATAGCGTAACAGCTCACTGGTCTAATCAAGATGTCTTGCGGCGAAGATGTAACGGGGCTCAAGCCATGAGCCGAAGCCGAGGATGCACATAGTGCATGGTAGCAGAGCGTAGTGTGACATAGTTCCATGCGTCCTTATCTTCCTCCGGGAAGAATTGGACGCAAGGAGCTTTCGATGAAGCCGGGGCGTGAGCCATCCGGTGGAGAGATCACTAGTGAGAATGATGACATGAGTAGCGACAAAGAGTGTGAGAGACACTCTCGCCGAAAGTCCAAGGGTTCCTGCTTAAAGCTAATCTGAGCAGGGTAAGCCGGCCCCTAAGCCGAGGCCGAAAGGCGTAGGCGATGGGAACCACGTTAATATTCGTGGGCCAGGAGGATGTGACGGATTGTGAAGGTAGTTCATCCTTATCGGATTGAATGGGCTGCTGATCAGTCCCTGGAAATAGCCCTCCATCAGACCGTACCCTAAACCGACACAGGTGGACTGGTAGAGAATACCAAGGCGCTTGAGAGAACGATGTTGAAGGAACTCGGCAAAATACCTCCGTAAGTTCGCGAGAAGGAGGCCCGGGTCCTACGCAAGTGGAATCCGGGGGCACAAACCAGGGGGTGGCGACTGTTTATTAAAAACACAGGGCTCTGCGAAGCCGTAAGGCGACGTATAGGGTCTGACGCCTGCCCGGTGCCTGAAGGTTAAAAGGAGGGGTGAGAGCTCCGAATTGAAGCCCAGGTAAACGGCGGCCGTAACTATAACGGTCCTAAGGTAGCGAAATTCCTTGTCGGGTAAGTTCCGACCTGCACGAATGGCGTAACGACTTCCCCGCTGTCTCCAACATCGACTCAGCGAAATTGAATTGCCTGTCAAGATGCAGGCTTCCCGCGGTTAGACGGAAAGACCCCGTGCACCTTTACTACAGCTTCGCACTGGCATCAGGATTGTGATGTGCAGGATAGGTGGTAGGCATCGAAACCGTGACGCAAGTCGCGGTGGAGCCTCCCTTGAGATACCACCCTTCGCACTCTTGATGTCTAACCGCGGTCCGTTATCCGGATCCGGGACCCTGCGTGGCGGGTAGTTTGACTGGGGCGGTCGCCTCCTAAAGAGTAACGGAGGCGCGCGAAGGTTGGCTCAGAGCGGTCGGAAATCGCTCGTTGAGTGCAATGGCAGAAGCCAGCCTGACTGCGAGACTGACAAGTCGAGCAGAGACGAAAGTCGGCCATAGTGATCCGGTGGTCCCGAGTGGAAGGGCCATCGCTCAACGGATAAAAGGTACGCCGGGGATAACAGGCTGATACTGCCCAAGAGTCCATATCGACGGCAGTGTTTGGCACCTCGATGTCGGCTCATCTCATCCTGGGGCTGGAGCAGGTCCCAAGGGTACGGCTGTTCGCCGTTTAAAGAGGTACGTGAGCTGGGTTTAGAACGTCGTGAGACAGTTCGGTCCCTATCTGCCGTGGGTGTAGGATACTTGAGAGGAGTTGCCCCTAGTACGAGAGGACCGGGGTGAACGAACCACTGGTGGACCTGTTGTTGCGCCAGCAGCAGTGCAGGGTAGCTATGTTCGGACAGGATAACCGCTGAAGGCATCTAAGCGGGAAGCCCCCCTCAAAACAAGGTATCCCTGAGGGCCGTGGAAGACCACCACGCCGATAGGCCGGAGATGTAAGTGCAGCAATGCATTCAGTTGACCGGTACTAATCGCCCGATAGGCTTGATTTGATCCAGTAACAGACAGTGTTACGGAAAACACCAAACAAGCAAACATCCCTTAATACTAACACTTGGACACGTTGATTGTGACCGGCGCCATTGCTTCGCAACAGCGCCGGAGTTGGATTTTTCTCGGTTTGGTGGCAAAAGCGCAAGTGAAACACCCGGTCCCTTCCCGAACCCGGAAGTTAAGCACTGCAGCGCCGATGGTACTTGGGCTCAAGCCCTGGGAGAGTAGGTCACCGCCAAACCTAGTAAAATCCAATATCTCTCAATACGATCTCAAATAAACCCTGACGCGGGATGGAGCAGCCAGGTAGCTCGTCAGGCTCATAACCTGAAGGTCGCAGGTTCAAATCCTGCTCCCGCAACCAACTTCCGCGAACTTTCCGCATCGTCAATGCCCGCCTCTTCGGCGGGTTTTGCTTTTTTAAGCATGGCGATCAAATTGCCCTGCATGTACAGGATGTGGTTCTTGGCGTCTTGATCATATGACACGACAACACGATCCATCAGTTCGTGAAGCTCATCGCTCGCTCTGCCAGAACAAGGTGATCGTAATGCTGCGTGCGCTCAAGGATGGTTCTGCCGGTCACGCCGTTGCGGCCGGAAATCGAGATGGTCCTTGCTTGGCGATCGAGCCGCAGCAATTCGCCCGTCCTGAACCGGAAACCATGCATATCAGCGAGCGACAGATAACTGATTTCGTCACCGGAGTGCCTCCGCGTACCAGCGGCCACTTCGTGGTAAAGCGGTTTCCAGACGTGGGTCATCTCGCGGTCAACCAGAGTCACCCGGACCTCTTTGCTCCGGCGCAGTTTCCGGGCAAGCCTGATGGCCAGTTCCAGCCCGCCTGCGCCACCGCCAACGACTACGATCTCTGTCATGAAACTTGCCTTTTGCTGTCAGACCGAAGCGGCCTGCGAATAGTAAGGCCAGCAGCACGGCGATGCCGGATGCGATGCAAAAACCGGGCGCTGCTGCTGCCTCCTGAACGGAAGTCAATTGCTGGAAAACCCTAGGAGCCCTGCCTGACGGCCTGCCAGTCCCACCGAAGGGGGACTACCGGGATGCAGCCGGCGCAGGGATCATGCGGGTATTTCCGGAATTTTGCAGGAGCGTTCGATGACAGGTTATTCGGTGAATGGACCGCGGCTTTGGTCCCGTTTGAAGGATATGGCCGAAATCGGAGCATCAGCGAACGGCGGCTCGCACCGGCTGGCGCTCAGCCAGGATGACGAGGACGGCCGCGAGCTGTTTGTGGCATGGTGCGGGAACCGTGGCTTCGCAGCGGTTTTCGACAAGATCGGCAATCTGTTCGTGCGCCGGGCCGGCCGGAACCCGGCGGTGCCTCCAGTGGTCATCGGCAGCCATCTCGATACGCAGCCCAACGGCGGCCGGTTCGACGGCGTGCTGGGGGTGCTGGCCGGACTGGAGGTGCTGGAAACGCTTGAAGACTTTGCAATTGCAACAGAAGCGCCGGTGGAGATCGCCGTGTGGACCAACGAGGAGGGCGCCCGGTTTCAGCCCGCAATGATGGGTTCGGGCGTTCATTGCGGCGTTCATTCACTTGCTGAGACACTGGCGGTGACCGACGCATCCGGCATCCCGGTTGCGCAGGAACTCGGAAGATATGGCTATGATAAGGGTATTGAGCCGGGCAGCCGCGCAATCGGCAGCTATCTGGAACTGCACATTGAGCAGGGTCCAATTCTTGAGCAGGAGGATAAGGCCATCGGGGTTGTAACCGGCGGGCAGGCGATCCGCTGGTACACCCTGACCTTGAGCGGCGAAGAGACCCACGCAGGGCCGATGCCGATGGCAATGCGGCGCGATCCGGTCCGGCATCTGGCGGCGGTAACACAGCTGGTTTACCGCATTGGCCTGGCGGATCTGGACGCACGCGCGACCATCGGGGTGATCGAAATGCGGCCCGGCTCCATCAACGTGATGCCGGGGCAAGTCCGATTGTCGGTCGATCTGCGTCACCCCGATGAAGCTGCCCTGGAGCGGATGCATGACACGCTCACCGAGGAGATTGCAGGATTGAACAAGACAGCCGAAGGCTTGGACATCAGCCTGGAGCAGACTTGGCACTCGCCAGTGGTGGCCTTCGACGCACAACTGACAGGTGCGGTGCGGGCCAGCGCCACCGCGCGGGGCTATGCCGCCCGGGACATGGCGTCCGGTGCCGGGCACGATGCGTTCCATCTTGCCAAGGTGGTGCCTGCAACGATGGTTTTCGTGCCCTGCCGCGATGGCATCAGCCACAATGAGCGGGAATACACGGCGCCGGAGCATGTTCAGGCCGGTGCGAATGTGCTGCTGGATGTCGCACTGCAGATGGCGGGCGCCGAGGTGGTGGCGGGAGCGACGGCGTGAGGGTCACCATTGCGGATTGGGACCCGAGGCCAGAAGCCAGGGCAGGGCAGGTTGCGGCACTGGCGGCCCATGCGGCGGCGGAGCAGAGCGATCTGGTGCTGTTGCCGGAAATGCCGCTGAGCCCCTGGCTGGCAGCTTGCCCGGAACGCGACGCCGCGCTGTGGGAGCAGTCCGTCCGCGACCACGAAAGCGGCCTGGATGAACTTGGATCGCGGGTGGGAACGGCATTGGCAGGGTCACGGCCTGTTCTGAATCCGGACGACCGGCCAGTAAACCGTGCCTTCCTGTGGCAAGATGGCCGGATAGCCGCGGGGTCGCATGAGAAAGCGGCACTGCCAGAGGAGGAAGGCTATTGGGAGAGCCGCTGGTATGATGCGGGCGAGCAGCAAGCGGTGCCGTTTGACTGGAACGGGGTGCGGATCGGTTTTGCCATCTGCACCGAGCTGTGGGACTGGACACATGCCGGCCGCCTATCGCGCGCGGGAGCCGATGTGCTTCTTGTCCCGCGCGCGACGCCGGATCTTGGCAGCGATGTTTGGGTAGCGGGAGCTCGTGCATTGGCTGTGCGAACCGGATGCTATGTCCTGTCGTCTAATTTCGCCTACTCGGGTGCTGCGGGTTTTGACTTTGAAGGCCTGTCGGTGGCGGCAGACCCGGATGGCGGGCTTCTGGCGGTCACCAGCAAGGAGCGGCCATATGCGACGGTCTCTATCAGCGTCAGTGCAGCGCGGGAAGCCAAAGCCGCCTATCCCCGGTATATACTTGACAAGATGAAAGAAAAGGTAGGTGTGTTATGAAAACTCTCTGCGCTGTTGCGGCGGGTTTGGCCGGATTGGCAGCCAGTGCGGCATGGGCGGAAAAGCTGGTGCTGACCAATGGAGCAATCTACACAGTTGACGAAGCGCGCAGCTGGGCTGAGGCACTTTCCATAGACGAAGACGGCAAAATTGCCGCCGTCGGCCGCGAGACCGAGGTGCTGGCCGCCGCGGGCGAAGGGGCCGAAATCGTGGACCTGGGCGGGCGGATGGTGCTGCCGGGGTTTCAGGACACCCACCTGCACGCGGTGGAGGCCGGGATGAACGCGGTTCTTTGCCCGTTTGAACCCTTCGATACCCTTGCGGGCTACAAGGCCACGGTGCGGGATTGCGCCGGGAACGATGAGACCGGCGCTTGGGTGCTGGGCGCAGGGGTGAACATGGTCAATCTGCTGGAGCTGCATCCCAATCCGGTGGAAGTGCTTGACGAACTCTCACCGGGCCGCCCGGTGATGATCCTGGATGACATCGGCCATGGGGCCTGGGCCAATTCTTCGGCGCTGCAGGCGGCGGGATATGACAAGGCCGAGGATGCTGCCAATGGCAATATCATCCTGCGCGGGCCCGGAGGCCGACCCAACGGAGTGGTGCTGGAAAATGCTCCGCATAACCTGAGAACACTCGCCTTTCCGCCAACCCAGGACAACCTGGAATTCGCCTATGACAGCCTGCTGAACGCGGCAGTGGAGCTGAATGCCAACGGGATCACCTCGGTCAGCGATGCGGGAGGCTATTGGCCCCAGGGTCATCACGAGGTCTGGGACCGGGCGGAGGAAGCCGGCGAACTGACCCTTCGGGCTTCGAACGCCTTCTACATCTACCCTGACCGCCCGTTGGAGGAGCAGCTTTCCGAACTCAAAGCCCTCTACCACAACGACACTGACCGGCTGGTCCGCTTCAACGTCGCCAAGATTTATGTCGATGGCATTCTGAGCCAGGCAACTGGCGCCTTGCTGACGCCCTATGAGAGAGGTCTGGATCTGCCAGAGGGCGAGGAATACGGCTATCTGTATTTTGAGAAGGAAGCATTGATGCGGGCCGCACAGGAATTGTCGGCGGCGGGCTTCCAGCTGCACTTCCATGTGACTGGCGACCATGGTGCCCGTCTGGCGCTGGACGCAATTGCCCTGGCCGCGCCGGAGGCCGGGCCGCACCGATTGACCCATCTCTATCTTGCCGATCCCGCGGACTACCCGCGGTTTGCCGAGCTTGGCGCCATTGCCGACTTGCAGCTGGCGCCAAGCGCCGTCAGCAAAGAATACGAGGCCCTCATGGCGGAGTACATTGGCGACCGCACGGATCTGCTGCTGCCCGCCGGGGCGCTGCTGGAGGCAGGGACGACTGTGACACTCTCCAGCGATTGGGATGCGGATGAGCTGAATCCGCTGATCAAAATCGAAACTGCAGTCAGCCGGGAGCGCAACGGGTTTCCCGATGTCGCCACGGCCATCGAGGCGATGACCATCAACCCGGCAATTGCCCTGCGCCACGCGGACCGGACCGGGTCCATTGAGGCGGGGAAATTCGCGGATCTCGTGATATTGAGCGAGAATATCCTGGAAATCCCGCTGGAGAGCATCAGCGGCGTTTCCATAGACGCGACCCTGCTGCAAGGCGAGGCGGTTTTTGATGATGCAGGACTGTTCGCAGAATGAACCTAAAGCTGCCCGCTCACCGGCCTGTCGAGGTAGGTGAGCGGGTCGCCGGTCGCATTGGCTGGGGCGCGGGTCAAAGCCTCGAGGAACAGCGAGAAAAGCTCTCCCTGCGAGGTGATGCCCAGCTTGTTGTGAATGCGCTTGCGGTGGACCTTGACCGTTTCCGGGCTGTTGCCCAGTTCGCGGGCAATGGACTTTGAGGAATGCCCCTTTAGGATCAGCTGCACAATCTCGGCTTCGCGCCCGCTCAGAACCGAGCTGGCAAAACGGTCGAAGGATTTTTTCAGATGCAGCCCCATGCGGCCGCTGCCGGCCAGCGAATTGGGGTCCAGCGCAGGCCAATGGCGGCGGCACAGCGCCCCGATGCAGGGCAGCAGCGCAAAAAGAGCAGCCCTTTGATCCGCGCCAAGCTGGAAGCCTTCTTCCCGGCTGCCCAGCGAGATCACCACGGCGGCGCCGTTCTCGAAGGCGACGAACACGCTGGTTTCGTCAAACAAGCCAGTGCCTGCGTAAAAAGTCTGAAAATACTCGGACGCCATGAAATCATCCGGCGCGCATTCAGCCAATGTGATCACCCGGTCCCCGATCCCCTGTTGAAAAAGATTGTAAAAAGGGTCGAGGAAGTAGGCAAAATCCAGGTAAGGCTTGATCGTCGCGGCGCTGTATTCATCAGACAGATTGTCGAACAGCTCCACCGGCGGGTGATCCGGGAAGAAGGCCGCGATAAAGGTGCTGTCATAGCCTGATGCCGATTGGCACAGGTCTGCGAGTGCGGCCAGGAAACCTTCTTGCCCGACGAGCTCAATGTCCCGGGCAAGGCCGCCCAAGATTTCTGAGGTTCCGGTTCCGCTGGTGTTATGCATGTTCGCTGCGTCAAACATTGTGATCTCCGGTTATCATAGTAAAAAATCCCTGGCCCCGGTCCGTGTTCAGGCCGGCTGCTGCTGTGTCATGCAGTGAATGCCGCCGCCGGCATGGCAGATCCCCCGCAGGTCCACCTGCAGGATTTCACGGCCGGGGAAGGCCTTGGCAAAGATGTCCCGCGCTGCCGCGTCGGTGGGCGTATCGAACGACGGAATCACCACGCCGCCGTTGGCGATATAGGCATTTACATAAGACAGCGCCGTGGTGTCGGTTTCCGGTTCGACCAAATAGGCCTCGTCGATCAGTCCGATCTCGATCTCGCGGCCATCGGCATCGGTCTGCCCGCGCAGGGCCTTCAGGTTCTCTTTGCAGACCTTGTGACGCGGGTTTGCCGGGTCTGGATTGCGCTCGAACAGCAGCTTGCCCGGTTCGGTGAAGGTCAGTATGCCGTCGATGTGGCCATCGGTGATACATTCCTCCTGATCGCCCGGCAGCCAGATGACTTTGCGGGCGCCGATGGCATGGAACAGCTCGCGCTCCACATCCGCCTTGGTCATGCCAGGGTTGCGGTTGGAGTTCAGGAAGCAAGTCTCCGTCGTGATGACCGTGCCGCGGCCGTCGGTATGCAAGCCGCCGCCTTCGCCAGTGAGCGGAGACTGGAACAGAGGCAGGCCAAGGCGCCGTACCAAGGCCGCGCCGATGCTTGCGTCAAATTCATAGTCCGGGAATTTCTCTCCCCAGCAGTTGAAGATCAGGCTGGAGCCGATGGTCTGCCCCTTGCCGTCTTTTACGAACAGCGGGCCGGTATCGCGGAACCAGTGATCGTTCTGGGCCAGCGGCACCACATCGACCTGGAGCGGCAACAGGCTGCGGGCATGGGCTGCATGGTCTGGATGCGTAACGATCCGGACCGGCTCGAAACAGGAAATGGCGGTCGCGACACGTATAAAGTTCTCCTGCGCGGCAGCAAGGCCCGCGCCCCAGTTGTCTTCGTGTCCGTCCCAGGGCCAGGCCATCCAGCAGGCCGCGTGGGGGGCCGTCTCAATGGGCATGACAAACCCCAGCTCACCGGGGCTTTTGCCGTTGGCAAGGGCTGCGGTCAGGTCTGTTGAGAAGTGCGTGGTCATGCTGCAGGCTCCTGCTGGGTGATACAATGGATACCCCCGCCGCCGATGGCGATGGCGGGGATCGGAACTTGCGATACGCGGCGGCCGGGGAAGAGCTCTTCAAAGGTTTCGCGCACCAGCCCGTCTTCCCGGATCCCGTACTCCGGCATCACCACGCCGCCGTTGCAGATGTAGGAATTGACGTAGGAGCGGCAGAAGCGCGGATCGTCCGAGACCGCGCTGGCGGCGTCCGGGATCTGTACCAGCGTGATGGTGCGGCCCTTTGCATCGGTCTGGCCCTCCATCGCCGTGATGTTGGCCACATTGATGCTGTGCCAGTCGTGATCCGCGGGGCCTTCCGCTTCGATCAGCGCCACACCCGGCGCGACAAAGGTTGCGATGCCGTCGACATGGCCGTCGGTTTCGGTTTCCTCCACATTGCCGGGTAGCCAGATCACCTTGTCGCCGCCAAGCATGGCTTTCAGCTCCTGCTCAATACGGTCGCGGCTCCAGCCGGGGTTGCGGTTGGCATTGGGAAAGCAACTGTCCGTGGTCAGGATGGTGCCCTCGCCATCGACAGAGACCCCGCCGCCTTCGGCAATGAGGCCGGTGTGGAAGATTGGTACATCGGCGGCATTCAAAATCGCGCCAGCCGCAGCATCATCCCCGTCAAACGGCTGGTATTTGCCACCCCAGGCATTGAAACCAAAAGACACGCCGGCCCGTCCGCCCTTTCCATTGGTCAGAAAGCAGGGCCCGGCATCCCGCGCCCAGCTGTCATCAATCGGGCTGGTGAGGATTTCTATGTCAGACCCCAGCAGTGATTTGGCGGCCACCGCGTCCTCAGGGCGGACCAGCATGGTCAACGGCTCGAATTCGCGGATGGCATGAGCCACGGCGGCATAGTTCCGGCGGGTCTCTTCCATGTCCGGCCAGAAGCCTTCGCGCGTCGGCCACATCATCCAGGTGCGCAGATGCGGCGCCCATTCGGCGGGCATCCGGAAACCTGCGGATTTCGGGGATTTCTGTTCGGGCATGAAGGGCTCCATCGTGCAGGAATTATTGTTCTTGCAGTTTAAATGTGAGAATATGTAATGGACAAACGGGTAATATTCGCCATAATGATGAGAAATTTTAATGAATAATCCTTATCGCCCCTTGCCGCCGTTAGGCGCCCTGATCGGGTTCGAAGCGGCGGCCCGGCTGGGCAGCTTCTCGCTCGCGGCTGAAGAATTGAACATGACGCAATCGGCGGTGTCGCATCAGATCCGGACCCTGGAAACGCATCTGCAGCAGCCGCTCTTCCTGCGCATCAGCCGCCGGGTGGAACTGACAGACGCCGGCCGTGACCTTCTGGTCTCAGCGCAGGACGCGTTGGAGACGGTGCGGCTTGGCGTGCGGCGGCTTGATGCCTATTCGAAACCTGGGTCTGTTGTCATTCACATGCCGCCGGCCTTCGGTGCGCTCTGGTTCGCACCCAGGCTCGTGCGGTTCCGTGAAAGCCATCCGGAGGTCGACCCTTGGCTTTACACCGGCGGCCACGATGTCGATCTCACCGAGTCCGAATTTGACATTACGGTGACGGCTACTCCGCCTACGGGCGAAGATTTGATCACCGCCCCATTTCTGATGGAGGAGCGCGTACCGCTTGCAAGCTCCGGCCTGGCCGCAGAGTTTCAGAACGGCCTGAGCGAGGCCCCCCTGATCCATGACGAACACCCCGACGACTGGCAGAGCTGGTTCCTGGCGGTCGGGGTGGAGCGGTCGGACTGCTCAATAGGGTTGAATTTCTCCGACACCGCGCTTGCGGTTGACGCGGCCGCACGCGGGCTGGGGCTGTGCCTCTGCGACCGGACGCTGGCGCAGCCGCTGGTCAGCGAGGGCAGACTGCAAGTGCTGAGCCCGGTTTCCTTGCACAGCGGCAGCCAGTATCATCTGGTGACGCTGGAGCGTAACCTTCAACGGGCCTCGGTTCGTTCGCTGTGGGACTGGATGCTGGCGGAAACCAGCGATAGCTAAACGCAGGCCGCCGCGGGGGATCGTGCCGGTGTGGCAGCTTCCTCCGGGAAGAAACAAGCCGCTTGCCGCCCGCCCGGCAGCGTTTCAAGCCGGGGCATTTCGGTCCGGCAGCGGGCCGGGCAGCCCTTCTGCTCATAGAGCCAGCAACGGGTGTGAAACGGGCAGCCGCTGGGAATGGCGGCGTGTGAGGGAACATCACCGGACAGCACGATCGGGGCGGCTTGCACGCGGTTCCTGGCCTTGACCCGAGGTGCCGCCGACAGCAGCGCCGTCGTATAGGGATGCGCAGGGGCGGCGGTCATCTCTTTTGCTGCGCCGATCTCGACAATCCGGCCCAGGTACATGACCGCGATACGCTGGCACAGGTGCCGCACCACCGACAGGTCGTGGCTGATAAAGAGCATGGCCATGTTCTGCTCTTTGCGCAGATCCTCCAGCAAGTTCAGGATCTGCGCCTGCACCGAAACATCCAGCGCGCTGACAGGTTCGTCGGCAATGATCACCGGCGGTTCGTTGGCAATGGCGCGGGCAATGGCAATGCGCTGCCGCTGGCCGCCGCTGAAATGCTGCGGGTAGCGCGCAGCGTGCTCCGGGCTCAGCCCCACGCGCTGCAGCAGGGACCGGACCCGGGACCGAAGATCGGCGCGGGAAGCGGTACCTTGGATCGTGAAGGGTTCGGACAGGGTCTGCCCGATGATTTTCCTTGGGTGCAGCGATGCATAAGGGTCCTGAAACACCATCTGCACCAGCCGCGCCAGAGCGCGCCGCCCAGCCGCGCGTGCAGGATCCACGTGCTGCCCCTTGATGCAAATACTGCCCGTGGACGTCTCAGTCAGCCCGACAATGGCCTTGCCCAGAGTGGTTTTGCCGCTGCCGGATTCACCGATCAGCCCCATCACCTCGCCCTGCCGGATATCCAGGGAGATCCCGCTGAGCGCCTTGAAGGTCGCGGGCTTTTCGAACAGCCCCCGGTTTGCGGATGCGCGGAATTCGACAGACAGATCCCTGATTTCAAGGGCGGGATGTGAACTCTGGCTCATGCGGTTTCCTTTGCCTGCGGGGGAGTGGCATGCAGCAGGCAAGCGACGTGGTGGGCCTGCTGCGGCATTGCAACGTGCTGCGGCTTGACCGTGGCACAGTCATCAATTGCTGCCGGGCAGCGGTCGCGGAAGGCACAGCCCGACGGGCGCTGCCAGATCGCGGGCGGGGAGCCCGCAATAGGCGCCAGCCGGCCGCATTCCCCGTCCATCGACGGATGGGCTCCCAGCAGACCCCGGGTATACGGATGCTGCGGGTTCTCCAGCACCTCTTGGGTCGGACCGCGTTCCACATCGCGCCCGGAATACAGCACGATGACCTCGTCGCTCATCCCGGCGACCACCCCCAGATCATGAGTGATCAGCACCAGCGCCATGTTCAATTCGCGAGAGAGCTTTTTCAGCAGTTGCAGAATTTGCGCCTGGATTGTCAGGTCAAGCGCGGTGGTCGGTTCATCGGCAATCAGCAGCTTTGGCTCGAACACGATGGCCATCGCGATCATGACGCGCTGGCGCTGGCCGCCGCTCAGCTGATGCGGATAGCGGTGCATCATGCCTTCGGGGTCCGGCATGCCCACGCGTGCCAGCGCCTGGGCGGCCTTGCCCCGGGCGCTGGATTTGGTCAGCCGCCGGTGCGCCTGCAGGCATTCCACAATCTGATCGCCGATCCGCATCACCGGGTTCAGGCTGCTCATCGGGTCCTGGAAGATCATCGCGATGCCGGTGCCTCGCAGTTTGCGGAACTCCGCAGGCCGCATCTGCGCCAGATTGGCGCCATCGAACAGAATCTGGCCGGAGACCTGCAACGGCCCGTCCGTCAGCAGCCCCATGATGGCCATCGCCGCGGTGCTTTTCCCGGAGCCGCTTTCGCCGACAATGCCGAGGCATTTGCCGCGTTCCAGGCGCAGCGACAGCTGCTCGACGATGGCTGCGGTGCGGCCGCCTGCTGTGAGGCTTACTGTTAAGTCTGTCACGTCCAATAGGGGCATGGCTGGCGCTAGGTCCTTTCCCGCAACGGCCCTCCTCTGCGGCGAGGGGAGCCCGATCTGTTGCTGGTAACTATAGCCCATCCGCCTCCGCTGGCTGTGCCCCTTAGGTGGTATCGACAGAAACCGCGCTAATTTGGGAGTTTAAGGGCAAGGAAACGAGACGCGGTTCGTTGATAGGCCGAGGCGCAGATTTCCTGGAAACATAGGGAGCTGAACATGACCCACTCGCGAAAACGCCCGAATACTCCGCAATTTCATCTGCCGCGCCGGTCCTTCCTGGCGGGCAGCTGCGCCTTTGCCGCGATGGCGGCGGCGCCGGGTCCGGCGGCTTGGGCGGCGGGTGCTGCCACGCCTCCCGGCCTGGGCGCCCGCGACCCCAAAACCCTGGTGGTGCTGGTGGATGCGACGGTCGAAAACCTCGACCCGGCCACCAATATCGAGTGGGCCTACGGTCTGCGCCCGGTCTATGAGACGCTGACCGTGCTGGACGGCACCAACACGCTGAAGGCGGCCCCCGCGCTGGCCACATCCTGGGAAGCCAGCGAAGACGCCAGCAGCTGGACGTTCACTCTGGCGGAAGGGGTCATGTTCCATGACGGCACCCCCTGCGATGCCGCGGCGGTGAAGAAGGCAATCACCCGCCTGATCCTTCACCCTGCGGGATTGGCCGGAACCTGGCAGCTGGACGATCCGGACAGCCAGATCGCGGTCTTGGACGCAAAGACCATCCGCTTTGACCTGGGCGAGCCGCGCCCGTTCTTTGACCGCCAGGTGTCCTCGCAATACGGGTTCTGGATCGCCAGCCCGGCAGCAGCCGAGGCGCATTCCAAGGGCGATGACGACATGGGGTCGGAATACCTGCAGGCCAATCCGGTGGGCACTGGGCCTTACCGGCTGGAAAGCCTCAATCCGGGCCAGGATGCTACCTTTGCCGCCAACGCCGGTTTCCGCGGCGGCTGGGAGCATCCGCATTTCAACCGGGTGATCACCAAGACCATTCCGGTCTCCGCCACCCGCCGCCAGCTGCTGGAAACCGGCGAGGCTGATATGACCTTGGCGATGGAGCCGGAGGATATGGTGGTTTTGCGCGATGATCCGCGCTTCTCCCTGGCCGATACGCCGACCTTCACCGTGCAATACGTGGCCTTTGCCACAGACGGGAAACTGGCCGACCCGCGCGCCCGCCAGGCGCTCTGCCACGCATTTGACCATGACATCTATATCGAGGAAGTGGCGCTTGGCACCGCGGACAAGCCCACCTCGGTCTTCCCCTCGCTGATGCAGGGCATGGACGGCAAAGACCGGCTGCTGCCCTTTGACCTGGACAGGGCCCGTGCTCTGCTGGCCGAGGCCGGGATCGCCGAAGGCACCGAGCTGACGATGGCCTATTACTCCGGCTTTGGCGACATCGAAGGCCAGCTGCTGCAGGCCTGGCTGTCGGAGATCGGGATCAGCCTCAAACTTCAGGAAATGTCCTTCTCCGCCTACCTCGACGTATTCTTTGGCGAAGGCACCGCCGAGGAGCGCCCCGATCTGTTCTATTTCTCCTGGTGGCCCAATGTGGATCATCCCTACAGCTTTGCCTGGGGGCTGTTCAGCGGAGATGCGGCCACATTTGACGGCAATACCGGACGTTATGCCAACGCCGAGGCGACAGCGCTGATCGACGAGCTGCGCAATCAGGTGATGAATGAGGAAATGGCGGCCAAGTTCCAGCGCCTTGCCGGTATTCTGACAAATGAAGACCCAGCCTGGCTGCCGATCCTGCAGGAGCGCGCTCAGTTCGTGTCGCGAAACGATATAGCGGGGTTGGAGAACAACCCGATCTATGTGGCAACGCTTGATATGTACAACTTGTCGCGCAAGTCTTGAGGGCTGTCTGAATGCTGCGCTTCATTCTCAGACGTGCCACCGCCACCCTGGTGCTGCTGGCCGGTGTCGTGCTGATGACCTTCGCGCTCGCCCGGCTGCTGCCGGGAGACCCCGCGCGCCTGATCGCCGGAGCCCGTGCCAATGCTGAGGCGGTGGCTGCGGTGCGCGAGCGGCTTGGTCTGGATGATCCGGTTTTCACGCAATTCACGGCCTATGCGGCCAATGTCCTGCAGGGTGATTTCGGGCGCTCGGTCGTGACCCGGCGGCCTATTTCCGAGGATATTCTGACCTTCTTCCCGGCAACGCTGGAACTGGTCCTTGCAGCGGGGCTGATCTCGCTGCTGCTGGGGGTGCTGCTGGGCACCCTGGCGGCGGTCAAAAGCGGCCGCCCTGCAGATGCAGGCGTGCGCAGCGTTGCAGTACTGGGCCTGTCTGTGCCCGATTTCTGGATTGCGCTTGTCTTCCAGCTGATCTTCTTTGCCACCCTGGGGCTGGTGCCATTCGGCGGGCGGCTTGGCACCGGGATCACAGCACCCGATTTCGTGACCGGCTTCATGACTATCGACAGCCTGATTGCAGGGCGGTTCGACCTGTTCGCGGACGCGCTGCACCATATGATCCTGCCGGTTGCGGTGCTGGCAATCCCGTCGATGGCGATCACCATCCGGGTGGTGCGGACCTCGCTGCTGGAGGTGCTGTCGCAGGACTTCGTCCGGACCGCGCGCGCCAAGGGGATCTCGCCGGCCCGGGTCTACTTCAAACATGCGCTTGGCAATGCCCTGCTGCCGATCGTCACCATCTTCGGACTGAACACCGGCCTGCTGATTTCCGGCGCCGTCTTCATCGAGCTGATCTTCGACTGGCCGGGGCTGGGCCGCTACACGGCCAATGCCATCGCGGCCTCGGACTACAACGCCATCATGGCCATCACCCTTGTGGTGTCGCTGGCCTACACGCTGATCAATTTCCTGGTTGATCTGAGCTATTCCTTCCTCGACCCGCGGGTGGATCTGACATGAGCGCCGAAACCTCCTTGCCCCCGTCCCGTGCCCGCCTGCCAAAAACCCTTGGCCGCATCATCCACCCGGTTGCCAGCTTTGCCGGCTCTTCAGGCCAGGCTGTTCTGGCGGTGGCAATTGTCACCTTGGTGGTGATGGTCTCCCTCCTGGCCTTCGGGGCCTATGTGATGGACACGCATTTCACCGCCTTTGACCCGCTCAAGATGAACATCCGGGCGCGGCTTGAGCCGCCCTCGGCAGAACACTGGATGGGCACCGACAAGATCGGCCGGGACATGCTGGCGCGTGTGGTGGCCGGTTCCTGGATTTCTTTGTCGGTGTCATTTGCCGTGCTGGCCGTCGCCGCGGTCATCGGCACCAGCTTCGGGCTGATCGCGGGGTATGCAGGCGGGCTGGCAGATGAGATCCTGATGCGCATCACCGACCTGTTCCTGGCTTTCCCTGCGCTGATTCTGGCCGCTGCGATTGCCGCCAGCTTTGGCGGTGGGATGCTTTCGACAACCATCGCCTTGGCCGCCGTGTTCTGGCCCTGGTACGCCCGTCTGATCCGCAGCCGCATCCTGTCATTAAAGGAGCAGGAGTTCATCGCGGCTGCCCGCTGCATGGGCGCCTCGCACCTGCGGCTGATTTTCTCGGACCTGCTGCCGATGGTCTGGCCGCTGGTGATTGTCCAGGCCACCACCGACGTCGGCTTTGTGATCCTGGCTGCGTCGGGGCTGTCCTTCCTCGGGCTGGGGGCACAGCCGCCAACACCGGAATGGGGCGCGATGATCTTTGACAGTCTCACCCATCAGCCGGCCTCCTGGTGGCTGGCGGTGTTCCCCGGCGGCGCAATTGCCCTGGTCGCAATCGGCTTCAACCTGCTGGGCGACAGCCTGCGCGACCACCTTGACCCCTCGCTCGGCGCTTCTGAGGCCGGCATTTGAACAAGGAACTCCTGATATGAACCGACGAAACTTTCTCGCCTCCGGGGCGGCGGCGCTCTCTGGCGTGCTGAAAGCAGGCCCTGCAGCGGCTGACCGGTCTGTGAACTACGCTCAGATCGGGGCCGAACTCATTCCGGGCAGCGCAGCCGCGGACGGCTTTGCCTTTCCAGCAGAATGGGCCCGGCATGAGCGCACGCTGATGCAATTCCCGCCGCCGCAGAACTGGTACCCCAACCAGCTGAATGCCGCGCGCAAAGAATGGGCGGATGTGGCCAATACTGTGGCGGAGTATGAGCCCGTCACCATGGCAGTGCGGCGGCGCGACATGGCGGCGGCAAGGAAACTGCTGTCCTCGGAGATCACGCTGATCGAAATGCCGCTGAACGATGCCTGGTCGCGCGACAGCGGGCCGATGATCGTGCAGAACGCGCAAGGCGCGCGCCGGATTGCCGGTTTCACCTTCAACGGCTGGGGGCGCAAGTTCCCGCCCTACAAGCACGACACGCTCGCCAAGGGCCGATTCGCAGCGCATCTGGGCCTGCCGATGTACACTTCGGATCTGGTGCTGGAGGGCGGCGCCGTGGCGGTGGACGGGCAGGGCACACTGCTGACCACCGAGGAATGCCTGCTGCACAAGAACCGCAATCCGGGCTGGAGCAAGGCCCAGGTGGAGGCAGAACTGAAGGCCGGTCTGGGTGTGCAGAAGGTGATCTGGCTGCCCCGCGGCCTCACCCCGGATCCAATCACCGACGGGCATGTGGACGGCATGGCAGCCTTTGCCGCGCCGGGGGTGGTGCTGCTGCACACGACCGATGACCGCGCTGACCCGAATTACCGGATCACCCAGGACGCCAAACGCATCCTGCAACAGGAAACGGACGCCCGCGGGCGGCGCTTTGAGATTATTGAGATCCCGCTGACCAGCTATGACGTGGTTCACATGAACTTCTACGTCTGCAACGGCGCTGTCATCGTTCCCGTTTCCGGCCGGAAGGCAGAGGATGATCAACCGCTCGCCATCCTGCGCGAGGCATTTCCGGGGCGGCAGGTCGTGGGCGTGTCCGGCCGCATGATCGGCGGCGGCGGCGGCGGGGTGCATTGCATCACCCAGCAGGTGCCCGCGGTCTGAGTACAAAAGGAAGGGGCCAATTGCTTGGCCCCTTTTCAGTTGAGGGAGAGGGGTTTGTCGTACTTCACAAACGGCGTGAGCGTGGCAACCTGGTCGTAGAGCTTGCGTGCCGTGCAGTTGAACTCCTGTGTGTGCCAGTAGAGAAGAGAGGCACCTTCGGCCTCCGCACGCCGCGCCACTTCCTCGATCAAAGCCCGCCCGGCGCCGGCTCCACGCGCCTGCGGATCGACAAACAAGTCCTGCAGGTAGCAGGTATCTTCGACCGACCACATGTCGCGGTGCAGCAGATAATGTGCGATCCCGATGGCTTCGCCGTTCAGCTCCGCAATCAGGCCGCGGTACTCCCGCGCATCCGCCGACAGCAGCCTGACAAAGCTGCTGTCATAGAAGCGCGCCGGCAGCGCGGCCTTGTAAAAGGTGAGATAGCCGGTCCACAGCCGGTCCCAGCTTTCGCGGTCGCTTTGTTCAATTGCCCGGATCGTCAGAAAATTTGTCATCTCTATGTCCCTGTTTTGCCGTCCAAGGTGCGCAGTGCCCCGTACATATGCGGCCTGCGGTCCCGGAACACGCTCCAGGCGCTGCGGTAGCGCGCGGCGGCGTCCAGATCGACATCTGCCGTAATGAAGGTTTCTTCCGTGCGGCTAGCGTCTGCCAGGATCTCCCCGGTATAGCCTGCAATGAATGAAGTGCCGTAGAAGACGCCGGCCGTATTGCCGTCCTGTTCCGTTCCCACGCGGTTGGAGGCAACCACTGGAACCAAATTTGCAGCCGCATGTCCCTGCATGGTGCGCCGCCAGTGGCCGCTGCTGTCCAGCTCCGGGTTCTTCGGTTCGGTGCCGATGGCGGTCGGGAACAGCAGAACCTCAGCCCCCTGCAGCGCCAGGCAGCGGGCGGTTTCCGGGAACCACTGGTCCCAGCAGATGCCGCAGCCGATCCGGCCAAACCGGGTCTCCACCACCTGAAACCCGCTGTCGCCCGGCGAGAAATAGAACTTCTCCTCGTACCCCGGCGCCTGCGGGATATGGGTTTTGCGGTAATTGGCCAGGATGGTGCCGTCGGCATCGGCGATGGCCAGCGAATTGTAGCGCGCCAGCCCCGCCTCCTCGTAGTAGGAGATAGGCAGCACCACGCCGAGCTTCCGGGCCAGCGATGCAAAATGCGACACCACTTTGCTTTGCTCCAGCGGCCGGGCGAGCCGCAGGTGGTCTATCGATTGCTCCAGGCAGAAATACGGGGTTTCGAACAGCTCCTGCAGCAAAATGACCTGGGCGCCGGCCCCGGCGGCGCCGGTCACCAATGATTCGGCCTTGGCGATGTTCTCGTCGATGTCCCAGCTGCAGGCCATCTGGGTTGCCGCAAGCGTTATCTGCTGCATAAGTTCACTCCTGACTGGCGATGAAGTCACGGATCGAACCGGCAACCGCCCCGATCAACTCGTCGCATTGGTCCTTGCTGATGATCAGCGGCGGCGACAGGACAATCCGGTCGCCCACCGGGCGCACGATGACGCCGCGCTCCACACAGCCCTTGAACACCTTGGCGGCGGCCTGCTTGGTCAGCTCTATCGGCGCCTTGCTGGCCTTGTCAGCAACCAGATCAATGCCCAGCATCAGATGGCTGCCGCGCACATCACCTACGATTGGCAGGTTGAGCAGGGATTGGGCGCTTTCCTGAAAATAGGGGCCAACCGTGCGCACATGATCGAGCATACCTTCGCGCTCGATGATCTCGATGTTCTTCAGCGCCGCGGCGCAGGCCACGGGATGCCCGAAATAGGTGAGCCCCATCGAGAAAACGCCGCCGTCGCACTGCGGCCTGGCGATAGTGCCGTAGATTTCATCCGAGATCAGCGTCGCCCCCAGTGGGATATAGCCGGAGGTCAGCCCCTTGGCGCAAACCAAGATGTCCGGGGCATAGCCGTACAGCGTTTCCGAGGCGAACCATTCGCCCAGGCGGCCAAAGCCGGTCACCACCTCATCA
Source organism: Leisingera aquimarina DSM 24565 (assembly GCF_000473165.1). Taxonomy (GTDB): domain Bacteria; phylum Pseudomonadota; class Alphaproteobacteria; order Rhodobacterales; family Rhodobacteraceae; genus Leisingera; species Leisingera aquimarina. The sequence continues at coordinate 1,447,240 of NZ_KI421504.1, forward strand.
GCGATATAGAGCATGCCGTGCGCCTTGCAGACCTCATACATGCGCTTGTGATAGCCCTCTGGCGCCACCAGCACGCCGCCGGCGCCCATGATCGGCTCGGCGATGAAGGCGGCCACGCTATCGGGGCCAAGCTGTTGAATCCGTGCTTCGAATTCCCGCACCAGATAGTCGCAGTAGTCGCCGTCGCTCCAGCCCTCCGGCTTGGCATAAAGGTTGGCTTCCGACACGTGGCTGATGAAATCTTCGCCGATCCGGTCGAAGCCGTATTTGGTGCCATGGATGCCAGTGAGCGAGGCCGCCACATAGGTCGCGCCATGGTAGCCGTTCTGCCGCGAGATAATCTTTTTCTTCCGGTGCTGGCCCTTCATATCGAAATAATAATGGACCAGCCGCACTGCCGCGTCATTGGCGGTCGAGCCGCCGCAGGAGTAATAGACGTGGTTCAGGCCCCCCGGCGCAAGCTCGGCCAGCTTGGCGCCCAGCTGGGCGGCCGGCACATTGGTGCTGTGGCCGAACGGGTTGTAATACTGCATGTCCATCACCTGCTTGGCGATGGTTTCGGCCATCTCCTGGCGGCCATGGCCGATGTTCACGCACCAAAGGCCGGCAATACCGTCCAGCAGCTGTTTGCCGTCTGTATCGATGACATGCATGCCCTCTGCACGCTCGATCACATGGCTGCCTTCTTCGGCAAAGGTGGCGAAATCCGTGTAGGGGTGCAAAAGGTGGGCGCGGTCCTGTGCCCATGCTGTCTGCGTGCCGGGGGCGGTCATCGGGGTTCTCCTGAAAGTGGCGGCGACTCCATTGGTCCGCCTCAGCTTCTCTCAGGCCACCTTGCGGTCACAGTCCCCCGCAGTGGGTATTGGCATATCCGGTTGCCTGCGAAAGATCATGATCATCCCCGTGGTCAAATCAGTCAGCCATGCCGGCTCTGGATCTCTCGCACGGCATATTTCTTCCGGAGTTAGAGCGTCCGAAAGCTGTGGGAGTTGAAGCCGTCATTGCCGGTTGTCAACAGAGGTGCGGTATTTGATACGAACCGAAACCTCACCACCTGCACGGAAGGATAGTGGTAGTCGGCAATTCCAAGAAGGGTGCAGATTTACCCGTGGGGAACATCGGCTTTTATGGTTTTGCACCTGTTCACGCATTGCGCAAAATTTGGCCAAGCAGACTCAGGCTTGCCTCTTTCTGCAAGCGCTACCAATGTCCGCTTTCGAGAAAATGCATAGGTTTGGGAAAGCACACGCCCTGCAGCTTGCACTAAATCGCTCCGCGATAGGGGCTCTGCGTGGCCGGTGTTGGACTGAAGCGGGATGTGTTTCGCGGTTTTCGATGTCGGGTGTGTGCTGTTGGCCGAGGTGATTTTGCCTCGGTTGACAGAGGGTTTTGCCATGACCAAGCAGCCTCCTGCACCGGCGGCATCCCTTCGGGCGCGCATGATCGCGGATATGCCGGCACGCAATCTCGGACCGGCATCGCCGACCAGCCGCCTGCGGGCCTGCAAGCGGTTTGCCTCCTGGCTCGGGCGATCTCTGGAGACAGTCTCACCGGATGACGTGAAGCACTTCCAGCAGCATCTGATCGAGAGCGGGACGAGTATCTGCACCGCAGCCAAACCATGACCGGGGTGAAGTTTCTGTTCCGGGTCACCCTGCGGCGGCATGATCTGGCAGCCGAGGTTTTCCGCCTGAAGGAACCGGTGAAAGTGCCGCTTGTGCTGAGCCGCAACGAGGTCAGGCGCATCCTCGCCATGGCCCCCGGCCTGAAGGCGCGCGTAATGCTGTCGCTCGCCTATGGCTGCGGCATGCGCGCGGGCGAGGCCGTCCGGCTGAAGGTCGGCGACAACGTGCCGGAGGCGCGTCTTCGACACGGCGGGGAACAGAAGATCATCCGCATTGTGCAGGCCAAGGGCCGCAAGGACCGCAACATGATGCTGCCCGGGGACATTCTGGGTTTGTTGCGCGAGTGGTGGACCGAACGCCCCGCGAGCCAGAACACGGGCGTGCCCGGACCCGAGCGGGTTCTCTTCCCCGGCTATCGCGGCAAACACCTCTCGGCCCGCCAGATTTCGCGGCTGTTCAAGCAGGCGGCCCGGGCCGCAGGGATTACCAAGCCGGTGACGCTGCACACGTTGCGCCATTCCTTTGCGACGCATCTGCTGGACGATTTGAGGCCGGCCAAGCACAAGAAGGGCAAGAAATGCGCGTCATAGCGCGCCTTGCCCCCATCACATTTGGACGTCGCGGATATCTTCCGCATGCATGGTGCTGCCTGGCGGGCGGCCAATGCGGGCCATATCAGCCTCGATCAGTTGAAGGTGATGANCGCCATCGAGCGCTGCCGCACGGTGGCGCTNGGCGGTCATGCCGCGCGATGTGAAGACTGCGGGCATAAACACATCGCCTACAATTCGTGCCGGAACAGGCACTGTCCCAAATGCCAGGCGGGTGCGGCCAAGGCCTGGCTGGCGGCGCGCGAGGCCGAGCTGCTGCCCGTGCGGTATTTCCACCTGGTCTTCGCGCTGCCGAAGCCAATCGCCGGCATCGCCCGGCAGAGTGAGCCAATGGAACGCCAATGGTCCGAGAGACATTGGCGAACGCGGGAGATCTGCAATCTGCTGATGCGATCAAGCGCGGACACGGTGATCCGGATCGCCGCCGGCCCCAAGCACCTTGGCGCCCGGGCCGGCCTCACATCCGTCCTGCACACATCGTGCCGGAAGCGCGTCTTCGACACGACGGGCTCGGCGATGACGCACCACCCGCATGTCCACATGATCGTGCCCCCCCTCTCGGCAGATTGCTGCGCAATCGCCTGCCAGGCAGTGGGACGGCGGCCTGTCTGCGGATGGCACCGGTTGGATCGCCTGCCGCGGGAACTTCTTCCTCTCCGTCCGGGTGCTGTCACGCCTCTACCGCCGCTTCATCCTCGGCGGGCTTGCGGATCGCGCGGCCTTCGACGCTTTCCTGCAACCGCTGCGCAGGATCGATTGGGTTGTGTATGCCAAGGAACCCTTCGCCGGACCCAGGGCCGTGCTGGCATACCTGTCGCGCTACACCCACCGTGCCGCGATCTCCAACAGCCGCCTGATCCGCATGGACGGCCGGGGCCTCACTTTCCGCGTCAAGGATTACCGCGTCCACGGCCCCGGGCGGCAAACCAGCATGACCCTGAAGGCCGGCGAGTTCATCCGCCGGTTCCTGATCCATGTCCTGCCCAAGGGGCGGCATCGCATCCGCCACTACGGCTTCTTCGGGAATGGCAACCGTGCCGCCAATACCGCCAGGATCCGGGAACGGCTCGGGGCCGGGCAGTCAGATCCGGGTCTCGCGCACGATGGCACGGCCGGTGACGCCGATGCACTTGCCCAGGTCCTCGCGCTGCCATGCCCCTGCTGCGGCGGGCGGTTGATCATCGCCGAAACCATCACGCCAGAACGACGCCCCAGGGCGCCGCCAGGAACAGCGAGGGCTGCCGCATGACATGCGCGCCAAAGACCGGAAGTCCAATTGCCGCTGTTCACGATACCGCTTGCGGCCAATCCGGCATGCCTGCAGCCCGGATAGGAGAGGTGAGAAAGTTGCCGAGCCTCGCGAGGTGCGGCGCATGCCCCTCAAAGCTCACAAAATCCGTGCCGAAGCTGCCTGCAACGAGCGCAGTTGGCCCAACCTGCAGAACAAGAACCAAGGCAATCAACCGCTTCAAACCTTCATAGAGCCAGCTGGCCTCCCGCAGCTTCCTCCTTGTCAGGTTATTCAACGCGGGCCGGGTTGCACACGAACGCCACCGATGCGCCGCGGCCCGCATCGAAAAACCTTCGACAATGCAGCAATCCACGTGATCAGCAGCGACGGCCGGTTTTCAGCGGTCTTCGATACGGATGCTGTGGAGGCGGTGCTTGCCCATCTCCGGGGGGCACAGCCATGAAGATGATCGCTTTGGCCCTGCTGGCCATGGCTGAGGCCGTTGCCCTCCGAGGTGCGGGGGCGGGCAGCCCGATCCAGCATATGCTGGTGCAAATGCCGCTGCTGGTTCTGGCGGGTGTGCAGCTGGTCTGGGATCTGCGTGAGCGGCGCGAATGGGCGGTTCCGCTTTTGCTGACGGCGTTGACGGTTTTTCTGTTCTGGATGCTGCCACGCAACGTGGACTGGGCGCTGACGCCTGCGGGCGAGGCCGCCAAATACCTGGGCCTGCCGTTGCTGCTGGGATTGCCCCTGCGGCTGTCCTGGCCCTGGCTTGATCCCATTCTGCGCGGCTTCCTCAAGGCCAATGCGCTGTCGATGCTGGGCGTTCTGGGGTTCCTTTACACCCATGCGCCGGTCCGGATCTGCAATTCCTACCTGGTGTCCGCTCAGCAGGACCTGGGTTTTTCCTTCCTCTATCTCGCCGCGGCGCTGGCCTGCCTTTGGGCCTTCCCGCTGCTGTTCGGACAGCTGAGAAGTATGCCGGTTGGCACGGCGGGATGCACCAAATGCGGAGCTTGATCTGAAGTGGCCTATGCCGATACCGTTCCGGGCTTTGCGCAGCTTGCGCAAATCAAAAGCAGAAATCTGCGTTCCGATCCGCTGGCCTTTTTGATCCTCGCGCTCAAGGCGGGGGCCTTTGCCGGTGCAGGCATCACATGGGCTATGGCTACTGGCGCGCAGCATCGAAACCAGCGCGGAAAGCCGCACCAGAAACGGGTTCGGCCGGAAATTTCGATTGAGAGGGGACAGTCAAATGAGAGTAAAATAAGGCTGATGCAACAGTTTTTTGCTAACGCGAGCCGCTGCAACCCGGCAAAGAGTGTCTGCGTTCAGCTTTTCGACGCCCTGTACGAGCTGGGTGTTACGCCCGTCCACCGCCGGAAAGCGCGGTGGAAATTTGCGGGAGAGGAAAAACCGACATCCTCAGAGATTTCCTCGATGCTCTTGCTTCCGGCCTGCAGGTCACGGATGGCTATGTCCCGGCGCAGGCCGTCCTTAATCGCCTGAAAGGAGGTGTTTTCCGCATCCAGCCGCCTCATCAGGGTTCTTGGCGTGACATTCAAGGCGCGGGCAGCACCTGCCAAGTGGCCGTCCTCCCAGCGTGTCTGATAAAGGAACTCCCGGACTCTCAGAGACTGCTTATGTTCCCGGTACCCCGTGAATATCCAGTCCCGGGGGGCCCGGTTCAAAAACTCCTTCAGTTCCGCAGTGCTGCGTTTTTTTGTCGGACCAAGTTTCGCTACGTCAAAGGTAATTGCAGAACACGGTGCCTTGAAGCTGATCTGCGCCGGAAAAATTACTGAGTAATCGTCTGAAAATCCTGGGCGCTCAAAGGCAAATTGAACTGCCTGGACCGGCACCTCGTATCCTGCTAGCCAAGAGAGCAGCCCATGTGCCAGTTTCAGGATCAGCATATGGCCAAATTGCTGACAGGGCTGCGAATCCAGCGGCACAAGCCGCAAACTGATGTTGCCGTTTTGGGACGCGAGTTCGAATTGGTAGTCGTCCAGCAGCAGGTTCCAGAATGTAGAAAACCGATGCAAGGCCGAGGGAAGTGAACTGGCTTCGCGGACTGTCGTCAGCAGGTGCTGCAGTGCTCTGGCCCGGATCGGCCGGCTCCAAAGGCCCATCATTTCATCTTTGGTTTCGATGGCGGCAATTTGGTAAAGCCGGACAATCTGGTCCAAAGTGATGCGGTGGGCAAGGCGGCCCCTTGTCGTATGCATCCCCGCACGCCGCAGAAAGGATGCCAGCTGGGCATCCGTGCAACAGTGCCTCAAGGCCACAATCCAATCCCCGGCGAACCGCGACGAGACCGTGGCAAGGCTTGAAGGATCCGAAACTGTCATTTCCTAGGGCTCTAGCGTTGTTTGTCATTATTGGGAAACACATCGTCTTTTTTGAACGTGAAATTGGTCAGCTGCAACACGCATTTGACGTGAATGAACAGTAGGCTGGAACCCTGGAAAGGACGCATCGGCCCCCGATCCGCGGTAGGCATCTTCTGTATCTAAGTATTGCCGGCCTGGCCGGATGTCATGCCTGACGATGAAAGGGCCACGATTGCGTTGAATTTCGCGCCGGGAATCTGCAGACGGTCCAAGGGCGTGGTCTATCACTATCGTGGCGCCTATCTGGTAGCGCTGGGGGCCGCGGCGGCATGGCAGGTGCCGCACTACCCGGACTACCTGTCCGTTGTACCGACGCTCCGCCGCCGCCGTCCGCTCTGGAAAAGGCTAAGGCAATGGGCTTGAAGTAACACAGGCCTATGGGCTGACAGAGACCTATGGCCATATATCCAAATGCCACGGCAGGGGGGCTGGAAAGACCTGTCTTCTGGTGGACAAGCGGAACTGCAGGCTGAGCAGAGGATTGCCATGCCGATGGTCGAGGCGGATTCTGTGATCGACACCGAATGTGGTCAAGCGGTTGCGCGTGACGGCGGAATACAGGGCGAGATTGCAGTGTGCGGCAATACCGTGATGACCTCGCGCAACCTGTCCGGCATGCAGCCGGATCAGTGCCATAATGTTCCGATCACCGACGGCAACGGCGGGATGCACAACGATCCGGTGGCGATCAAACACAGCAACAAACGCTGGTGGATATTGATTGCCGGCAGCGACCTTTTGCTTTGGGTCAAAGGATTGGCAATCGGGGCGGGTCTGGATCGCCGCCTTGAACCGCCCCGGGTTTTCCGGAGGCTTCACCTCCTGATTAGGATGAAGCCACAATGAGCAAGACAACAAACAAGTATTCTCCTGAGGTCCGCGAGCGTGCGGTGCGGCTGG
>NZ_KI421504.1:1454099-2277061 GCF_000473165.1 Leisingera aquimarina DSM 24565
AGACGCGCCATCTGCGCGTCGCCCAGCCGGAAAAGATCAGACATGTACACCGCTCGTTTTCGAGCTCTGAATCACACGGCAAATCGGAAATCAATGCATCCTGACCCTAGGCCGGTTCGGCTGCCCTAATCCTGCTCCAAAGCTCACTTGCAACGACGCCGGGGGGGCGGTCTCTGCGTCTCATCTTGAAAATCATCGTTCGGCGTACAGGAAATCGTTCCAAGTTGAGAGGAAGCAATGCACCGGACTGCCGCTCCTCTTCGGTCATATGGTCCGGCAGGCCACCCCAGCCGAGACCGGCGAGGATCACCTTTTTCTTGGCTGTGAGATCGGAAACGGTCCACTTCAGCCCGCCCGGCAGCAGGTCGCGGCTTTGTTCATGCGCGGAGCCGCCAGTGCCGGCGGCGACCACCTGCACATAGCTTTGCATTTGGGATGCCGACAATGCGCCGGAACCGGCCGGCAGGTTTAGCCCGGGGCCGGCCACTGGCCGTATTGTCACCTCTGCGACTAGCTCAGCTTCCACTTCATCCAGCGGTGCCCCATCCAACGAAGCAAGGGCGATATCCGCCTTGCCCTCCATCAGCCGGGCAATCGGGCCGCCCATCATCTCCATCCGCAGCCGGAGATGGGTGGCCGGGTGACGCCGTCCGGTTTCGGCAAGCGCCGGCAGCAGAGGGTCCAGATCCATTGTGGCGCTGACGGCAATGTTCAATTCCGGCTCTTCCCGGGCGCGCAGCCGGGCCGCAGTGGTTCTCAGACCTTGCATCTGCCGCAGCACACGGGAGGCTTCGCGGTAGAAAATCTCACCCGCCGGTGTGAGTGCCGGCCGGTAGGCCGCGCGGCTGAACAGCTCCAGTTCCAGTTCCTCTTCCAGCTGGCGGATTGTGTGGCTGATGGCTGATTGCGATTTGTTCAGCCGTTCAGCCGCACCGCGGAAAGTGCCGGTTGAGACGATCGCCTCCAGGGCAACAAGCTGGTCGTGTTTCATTTTTTTGCTATATGATCTGTTTTGATAATCATGATTGTGAGAACACAATATTATCAATAAATCATGTCAAGGGGTAGTCAAGAGCATCACCAAGCACAGGAGATAGTGATGAAACTCTACTACAAACCCGGCGCTTGCCCGCTGGCCAGCCATATCGCCCTGTATGAAACAGGCCAATCGTTTGAAATCGAAGCCGTCGATACCGCGGCGGGCCGGACCGCAAGCGGCGCGGACTACCGCGCGATCAACCCCAAAGGCTATGTTCCGGCCCTGGGCCTGGACGACGGAAGCGTTCTCACCGAAGGGGCCGCTGTTTTGCAGTATATCGCGGACAGCAATCCGAAGGCAGGCCTGGCGCCGGAAGCCGGCACCCTGGCCCGCGCCCGGATGCAGGAACAGCTCAACTGGATCGGGACGGAGCTGCACAAGGCCTTTGGCCCGCTGTTCCGCGACGGCACCTCCGAGGCCGGCAAAGACGCGGCGCGCACAGCTGTTGCAGGCAAGTTCGATCTGATCGAGGCGCAGCTGGAGGATGGCCGGGAGTGGCTGGTCGCAGACCGGTTCTCGGTGGCTGATGCCTATCTGTTCGTGGTTTCGAACTGGGCGAATTTCACCGGCATCGACCTGGCCCGTTGGCCCCGGCTGGCCGCGTTCGTGAGCCGCATTGCCGCCCGCCCGTCCGCTCAGGCTGCAATGCGCGCCGAGGGGTTGATCCAATGACGCCCGCCGGCCACAAACAGGTCGGCGCAGTGATGGAGACCTATTTCGATGGCCTCCATCACGCCGACAGTACAATGCTGCGCAAGGTGTTTCACCCGCAATTGGCCTATGTCTGCGCCACCGAAGATGATGAACTGTACTTGGATCTTGAAACCTACATGCGCCGGGTGGACGGACGGGAGCCGCCGGCCAAGCGCGGCGACCCGCGCGAGGAGGAGATCCAGGAGATCGCCTTTGCCAGCGACAGGCTGGCCCGTGTCAGCGCCCGCATGACCATGATGGGCCGGGACTTTCATGATCTCTTGACCCTTGTCCGCCACGGTGCCGAATGGCGCATCGTCGCAAAAGTGTTCTCCTATGTTCCGCGAAAGGACTGAGCGATGCCTTATGTGAATATCAAGGTGACCCGCGAAGGCGGCCCTGACGGCACTGGACCGAGTGCAGACCAAAAGGCGCAGTTGATCACCGGGGTTACCGGCCTGTTGCAGGACGTTCTGGGCAAGTCCCCGGCGACCACATTCGTGGTGATCAACGAAGTCCCGCTGGAGGATTGGGGTGTTGGCGGCCTGCCGGTGCAGGAGTACCGGAAGCAGGCGCAATGAAGACGCGGCTGACAGAGGCGCTGGGGATCACCTGCCCGGTGATCCAGGCGCCGATGGCCATCGCTGCGGGTGCGCGCGCGTGGGTTGCGGGCTGATCACCTGGAAGCTTGCGGAACAGCGACCGGGTGCTAGCGTGCGATCCGGCGGCTCTGTTCCTGTCCTTTGGCAATCCGGCGCCCTTTGCGCCAGCGATACGGGACGCCGGTGTGCCGCTGATCTGCCAGGTCCAGACACTGCGCGATGCCCGGCAGGCGCTGGGCTGCGGCGCAGACATCATAGTCGCCCAAGGGGCGGACGCCGGTGGCCATGGCGAAGCGCGCTTTGGAAGAAGAAGCAACGGCTGCGAAAGCCCTGCACCGCTATGTGTTTGAGGCCATCGAGGCGTTTTCTTGTAAAGAGAGATCCAGAGGCTGCTTGCTGGTCAGTGCCGCAACCAATTGCGGTGCCGCCAGCACCGGTGCGCAGAAACTGCTCGCTGGATACAGGCAGGCCAGCGAGGCATTGATCGCCGCCTGCATCCAGCGCGGTATCGAAGACGGAGACATGCCGCCAGCAAGTGATCCGGATCTTTTGGCGAAATACTTTGCAGTTCTGATTCAGGGACTTGCCGCGCAAGCCCGCGATGGCGCCACAGCTGATGCTTAGCACAGCGTGGCTGAACTGGCGCTGGGTCAAGTTGCGGTATTGCCCTAGGAGACAAGGATGCCGTCTGCTGGCCTTTTCTTTCAAATCCCGGGAACATGCTCAACTGCTGCCGCATCCGGAATATGTTCAGCAGCTTCAAAAAACTCCCCTGCAGACCTGTTTCAAGGCCCGGCCCTGTTCTTGAGCGCAGGTTTGTTTTCCGTGGAGTTTTTTCAGTCCTGGAAAACATCAAACCCCAAAGTTACCTCTGGCTCTCTGAGAGGCGCAGCCTGAGCCGCTGGCGTGCGGCGCTGCAGTAACTGAAAACGCAGCCGTGTCATTGGCTGAAACAAGGCTTCGGAAACCCTCTCTCAAATCGCGCAACCAACACGTTTCCAGCCAGATCCAACGCTTTTCTCACCTGGGCGGCGCACAATGATCAGTTGCACACTCAGTTTAACTAACTTCAACACAAGTAGTTAGGAGCCCGTTAACGCAGTCATTCCTGGTGTCTTGCGCCAATTGCGGCGGGAATTGGGCGCATCTGCCTTGATTGCCCGAATGGCGCCGCGATCCTTCCGCATTCTGCTTCCAGCGTTGGGGTTCAACTGCCCCGCTCCGGCCAAAGCTCCGGCTGCCACAAGGAAACTGACGCTGTGCCTGACGACACATCCTCTGCTGACCCGGCTCTCTCCTGTGAACTGCCCTGCGGCTTCAAACTGCTGCAAGGCCAGTACCAGATCGAGCGGCCGCTGCTGAGCGGTGGCTTTGGGATCACCTATCTGGCCCGGGACAGCCTGGAACGCCGCGTCGTCATCAAGGAGTGCTTTCCGGCTGGCATTTGCCGCCGCAGTGGCACGGATGTTGAACCCAGCACGGCAGAACACGCCAAATCCTGCCGCAATGTTTTGCGCAACTTCCTGCGCGAGGCGCATCTTCTGGCCCGCGCCCGGCATCGCGGCATCGTTGGCGTGCATCAGGTGTTCAAAGAAAACCAAACTGCTTACATCGCAATGGAGTTCGTTGACGGTCTGGACTTGCTGACCGTGCGTGAGGACCAGCCTGAACGGCTGACCGGGTCGCTTCTGAGGCACGTTCTGGGACAGGCGCTGGAAGCGCTCGACTGCCTGCACGGGCAAGGTATTTTGCACCGTGACATCTCACCGGACAACTTCATCCTCGGTAAAGATGGAAGCCTCACGCTGATCGACTTCGGGGCCGCTTGCGGCAGTCTTCCCAATGACGATACCGCGCTGCCGTTGCTGCTGGCGGTCAAGGATGGCTATTCCGCGCATGAGTTGTACAGGCCCGAGTTGCCTCAGCGTCCGGCCTGTGACCTCTATGCGCTGGGCGCGACGCTTTATTACCTGATTACCGGAGAAGTGCCGGCAGGCAGCCAGCAGCGGCTGACCGCAGTGATGGCGGGAGACCCGGATCCTTGCCAACCGCTGCTGGGCAGACCGTGGAACGCGGATCCTGCGGTGCTGGCCACTGTGGATATGGCAATGTCCGTGCTTCCAGCGGAGCGGTTCCAGTCGGCGCGCGACTGGGCAGGTACGCTGGCCGAAGACGATTACGAAATGCAGAACGCTGCGGAAGTAGCCATTCAGCTGCCCGGCACCGATGCGCCAGCGCCGGCAAACAGTGCCAACCTGGATGCCGTCATTTCCGATCTGGTCGCGACAACCAACGGCAGTCTGACACCTGGGCAACCGCGTTCGGTCAGGCAAAAGCAGGCCCCGCCTGCCAGCAAACCCTCCAAGCCGCTCGGCCAACTGGTGAATATCTTCGGCGAGCCGGTCAGCGACGTGGAAGCCTGGCTGGAAGAACAGGATGCAATCCCGCGGCGGAAGAAAAACGCGCCCGCTGCGGAACAGCCGCCCGTCGCCGTATCCGCTGCGGCCCTCCCGGCAGAGCCGGTTTTGGAACTGCGCTGGGAAAAGCCAAGTTTCGCTGGCCGGCTGCGCAATATCTTCGGGCGCCGGCAAAGCAATCCGGAAACGGTTAAGAGCTGAAGGGAATGGGTATGAAATTCATTAAGGATATCATCGGCGAAAAGCGGGAGAGGGTCCGCTTGGACGGTCATGCCGCACAAGAAGCAGACCCGGCCCCGGCGCCTGTGCAGGATGCGGTTGCTCCTGACGTCGTCGAACCCGGGGCAGCCCGTCCGCCTCTCAGCCTCGACCGGGGTTTCCTGCTGGATGCGGTGCCGGAACCCGCTCAGGCGGCATCCCCGGCGGAGACCGCTGCTCCGCTGGCTGGCGACCTGGCGGATGGCTTCTGGACTGATGACGCTGGGCCTGAAGACGCTTTGGCAGAAGGAAACGGCTTGCCTGGCTTTGCTGCAGAGGAGCCGCAGGACCCGGCCATCGCGGCCTTTTTCGCCCGCGAGCAAGAAACCGCGGCAATGCCTGCGGCCGGCGCGAACCCTGGCGATGCCGGTAACTTTGGCAGCCCCGCAGGCGCCGCATCAGACGATTCCTTCGCGCCTGGTGCCGAAGCGCCCGCGCGTGCTGGCGCAGAGGACGGGTTCCGCAACCCGGAACCGGCTGAACCAGCAGCAGACAGCGGCGAACCTTACCGGGCCTTTAAGCGAACTCAAGCCGGCATACATGATCAAGGCTGCGAGCCAGGTGCTGAGGATGTCCTTGCCGCGGCCCTTGCTCCGGTACTTCAGCCTGGACAACAGCCTGAAACCAGCCCGCCCGCCGGCGAAGCACGGCCTGCCAGTATCCTGAGCGGTGTTTCCCAGCCGGCTGCTCCTGCACCGCAGGCGGCTTCTGTTTCCGCCCCGCAACCGGCGCCCGAAACTCCTCAACCCGCGGTCTCCATGGACAGCCCGGCAGCCGCGCCAATTGATGTGCCCGCACCATCGATAGGCCGCGGCGCCAGCCGGGCGGGACGGGTCAAGACCCGCCTGCTGGGTTTCAGCCCGGCTCAAGCCGAAGACAGCGACCCCTTTGCCCGCAGCCAGAAAGAAACCGCACCCGGTTACACCCGGTTTCCTGTCGGCTGGCTTGCTATTGTGCAGGGACCGGGCCGGGGTGCTGCCTTTACTTTGTTCAGCGGCGTCACTGTGATCGGCCGCGGCGCCGACCAGACCGTAAGGCTGGACTTCGGTGACAACAGCATCTCGCGCGACAATCACGCTGCCATCGCCTATGACCCCGAACAGAAAGCCTTCTATGTCGGCCACGGCGGCAAGGCGAACCTGGTGCGCCGCAACGACCGCCCTGTGCTCAGCACCGAAACCCTGACGGCGGGCGACCTGATCCGCATTGGCGAGACCACCCTGCGCTTTGTGCCGCTGTGCGGCGCCGATTTCGGCTGGGACCAGCCGCAACCCGACGATGCTGCCCATGCTGTGCACCGCTGAGTTCGAATATGATGCTGCGACGGCCATCAGCAAGGGCCGCCGCGAGCGCCAAGAGGACGCGGTTGCCGCCGATTTCCTGGTCGGCACCGGCACCGGTTTTGCGGTGCTGGCCGATGGCATGGGCGGCCATGCCGCCGGTGATGTCGCCAGCAAGATTGTGGTCACCGAGGTGTTCAGCGATCTGAAACTGCGCGCGGACGACCCGGGCGCGCTGGAGCAGGCGATCGGTGCGGTGCTGCAGCAGGCTGCCAGCGGCGCCAATGCCTGTCTTGGCGAATACGCCAGCCATCAGCCCCAGGCGCGCGGCATGGGCGCGACGCTGCTGGCTCCGGTGCTGTTCAGTGACCGGCTCTACTGGATCTCGGTCGGTGACTCGCCGCTGTTCCTGTTCCGCGACGGCGCTCTGATCCGGCTCAACGCCGACCACTCGATGGCAGCAGAGATCGACAGGCTGGTCGCCCAAGGCCGCATGGACCCGGCCGAGGCCGCCAGCCATCCGGACCGGCATTGCGTTACGTCAGTGCTGACCGGGGCGGAAATCCCCCGCATCGACTGCCGCAGCACACCTGTCCGGCTGCAGCATGGCGATATCGTGCTGGCCGCCAGCGACGGGCTTCAATTTCTGGAGGAGGAAGAGATCGCCGCCGTCCTCACTGCAGAATGCGGCAGTTCCAGTGCCCGCATCGGTGCGGCGCTGATGCAGCAGCTGGAGGTGTTGAACGCTCCGGAACAGGACAATGCCGCGTTCTGTGTGATCAAACCCATTGACCCGCAGGCCGCCATTCCTGCCCTGAACCAGCCAGCCCCGCCGCCGATGGACTCGCCGGTTCTGGCCCCGCCACCGCCGGAACAGCCGCCTGCGCCGTCGCGTCAGCGCACTGGCCGCCGGGTGATCACCTTCTTGGCGTCAGCGACGTGGCGTTCTGCGCCCGCCGCCGGCCGCAACAAAACGGATGCATCGGCTTGAGCCTTCCTCAGACAGATATCAGCCCGCTGGCGGGCCGGCTGGAACACACGCTCAGCACAGGGCAGCTGCCGGCTGAGTTTTCAGGCTGGGGCAGCCATCTGCTGCAGAGGTTGCGCCAGCCGGTGCAGATCATTGTCACCGGCGGCATTGGTTCTGGCAAGTCGGCGCTGATTGATATGCTGCTGGGGCGGGTAGTCATTGGCCGCAATGCCGGCAGCGTTGTCGTCGACATTTGCCATGGCGATCAGGAATGTGCGGTTTTTGAAACCGCCAAGGGCGCGCGCCTGCAACAGGCGGGTGTTCTGGCAGATCTTGAGGTGCCGGCAGGCACCCTGCGGATCCGCCAGTTTCTGCCTGACCCGCGGCTGCGCACCCACATTTATACTGAACTTCCGCTGGCAGGCCCGCAGGCCCGCCAGCAAAATCTGCTGCAGCAGGCCTCGGGCGCGGCGGATATTATCCTGTGGTGCAGCCAGGCGTTTCCGGACACGGAGCAGGCCCTGTGGGCCGAAATTCCTGACGGTACCAAGGATCACAGTTTCCTGGTGCTGACCATGGCCGACCGGCAGATCATGCGGGGAACTTTGGCCGGGTTGATCAAGACGCTGGAACCGGTTGCCGCAGAAGAGTTCCTGGGCGTTTATCCGGTCGCCGCGATCCAGGGGCTGACAGCCCGGACAGCGGCCGCACCGGCGCATGATCTCTGGCGTTCCAGCGGCGGCAAGCAATTGGCGGATGGCGTGATGCGGCAGGTTGAAACGGGCCGTGCCTCGGACGTGGATCAGGCTGAATTGCTGATCCGCCAGTTTGGCGGCGAAACAACTGGTCCGACCGGCCGACAGCCGGCATTTCCTGCCGCTGACCCGCCGCTGACCGCTGCTGCCGACCTCAGCAGCGCATTGGACCAGATGCAAGCCCGGGCAGAGGAGATGCTGGCAGAAGCCGAAGCCGCAGGCGGCCCCCAAGCCGGTCCGGTGCTGGCGCAATGCATGGAGATGATCCGCGGCTTGTCGCAGACATTGGAGGCAATGCCAGGCAGCACAGCAGTGGAGGCTGCCCGCGAAGCGGCGCAGGACGGAGAGGAAATGCTGATGCTCTGCCAACTGGAACAGGACGAAGACGCGGCCATCGACGCGGTGACGCTGCTCATCCAGCTGAAGAAGGAACTGTCCGAAGACCCCTCGGGGTGATGACCCGCCGCACTTCCTTTCCCGCTGCCTCACCGCGGCCCGGCAGGGCAGAAACACACGCCAAAGCAAGACACAGCAAGGTTCAGCCATGAACATGGAAGCTCAGATCGAGAGTGCCACCGACATCCACGCATCCGCGCGCCCGACCAATTTGAATGCGGGGCTGGAACCGCTCTCGAAATTCGCCCGCAAAGCGCAGCGGCTTGATGCCGCCCTGTCCGTCCTGTCCGGTGTTTCGGGGATGCGTGTCCAGCGCAGCTTTGCGCGGCTGCAGGCGGAACTAGGCACCTTTGAACCCAGTGTCACCTTGTTGGGGCAGGTGAAATCCGGCAAGACATCCTTGGTCAATGCGATGGCGGGCTGGGCCGACCTTCTGCCTTCGGACGTGAACCCCTGGACCTCGGTCGTCACCTCCTTGCACCTGACGCCGGGGGATGCCCGGATTGAGAACAAGGCCTGTTTCCAGTTCATGACCGAAGATGAATGGGACCGGCTGCTGACCAAGGGCGGGCGCATCGGTGAAATGGCGGGCCGTGCCGGCGCCAGCAGCGAGCTGCAAAAAATCCGCTCCCAGATTGAAGAGATGCGGGAACGCTCGCGCCTGCGGCTGGGCCGTAAATTCGAACTGCTGATGGGGCAGAAACACGAGTACGGCTATTTCGATAAAAACCTGATCGAACGCTACATCTGCCTGGGCGACGACTTTGGCGAGGATGAGGGCGGTGCCGGCGAACAAGGCCGTTTTGCCGATATCACCCGCGCGGCCGATCTGTACCTGAACTGCCAGAGCGTGCCCCACCGCCTGTGCCTGCGCGACACGCCCGGCGTCAACGACACCTTCATGATGCGCGAGCAGATCACCATCCAGGCAATCCGCGACAGCCGCCTTTGCGTGGTGGTGCTGTCTGCAGGCCAGGCGCTGACCTCGGTCGACATGGGGCTGATCCGGATGATCTCCAATCTCAAGTCCCGTGAGGTTGTGATCTTCGTCAACCGCATCGACGAACTCGCCGACCCCGCCGCCCAGATCCCCGAGATCAAGGCCAGCATTCGCCAGACACTGGACACGCATCACGGCCCCCAGGACGCAACCGTCCTATTCGGCAGCGCTTATTGGGCCAACAAGGTGCTGACCGGCGGGCTGGAGAACATGGACAAGGCAAGTTCTGCCGCGCTGCTCAATTGGGCCGAAGCCTCGGTCAACAGTTCCCATGCCGAATTGTCGGCCCAGAACATGGTTTGGGAGCTGTCCGGACTGCCTGCACTGAACCGGGTGGT
The DNA here is from genome assembly GCF_000473165.1 of Leisingera aquimarina DSM 24565. Classification (GTDB taxonomy): domain Bacteria; phylum Pseudomonadota; class Alphaproteobacteria; order Rhodobacterales; family Rhodobacteraceae; genus Leisingera; species Leisingera aquimarina. Next base: position 1,463,848 of record NZ_KI421504.1, read on the forward strand.
GGCTGAGCGGATCGTGACCGACCTTGGCACACCGCTGCTGGCCCGCGTTGCCGGCTCTGCTGTTACCGCTGCCACCGGCCAGCAGGCGGCACATGCAGTCAGGGTGCAGGGCGAAGGCGGCGCGCAGGCCGGTCTCCATGACACCTGCACCGCATTTGAGAACATCTGCAAATCCCATCTGAACGCACTGGAAGCCGAGACCGCGCAGATCCTCGTCTCCTTCCGCGACCGCGCCGACCGGGCCCATGCCACATTCACCGACCGCGCCACCCACGCGCTGATCGAGCACTTGGAGAAATGGGGCGAGGACTGCCACTGGGAGTATGATCCCGCCGGGCTGCGGATGCTGTTGCGCTCTGCCTATTCGGTGATGACCAGCCGCCTGCAGGCTGCCGCCCAAGCCCGGTATAAGACCGCGGTGCAGGACGTCGCGGAGCTGCTCTATGACGGTTTCGGCGCGGCGGTCGAGGGTATTCAGCTGTCAGTCCCCGAGGTGCCCCCGGCCAGCTCTCCGATTGCGCTGGGGCAGGCCATTGCACTGGATTTCAATGACAGCTGGTGGGCGGCCTGGTGGCGCCGCACCCGCGGCTATCAGGCCTTTGCCAAACGTTTCCGCAGCCTGATTGCCGGGGAAACCGAAGACTTCATGACCCAGCTTAAATTCGTGCAAACAGCAGATGCCGGGGCTGCCGTCCTTGCCCCGCTGCAGAGTTTCTTCGACGACCAGCGCGACATCCTGATGGAAATCGCGGACCACAGCCGCCGCGGCGGCGATGTTCGGGGACTGATTGCCGATGACAGCCGCCGGACACAGGCCGACGACGCCTTGCAAACGCTCAGGAGCTTTACCGAATGACACAGGAAATCGCCATGCAAACTCCCGTCTCCCCGGCTGCCGCACCGCAGCGCAAGCCGCGCTTGGCACTGATGGGTGAATTCAGCGCCGGTAAAAGCACCCTCACCAACCTGCTTGTGGGGCGTCAGCCGCTGCCCACCCGCGTGACAGCCACCCGGTTGCCGCCCGTCTGGATATCACACGGGCCGGAAGGGGCCAGCATCACCGGCACCGATGGCAGCGAAACACCGCTGCCGCTTGAAGACCTTGCTAACGTGCCGATGGACACCACTGCGCTGATCCGCCTGACACTCCCGGCAGAGGCGCTGGAGCTGTGCGATCTTATTGACATGCCGGGCATTTCGGACCCCAACATGCCGTCCAGTGTCTGGCAAAACCTGCTGCCCGAGGTTGACGGCGTGATCTGGTGCACCCATGCCACCCAGGCTTGGCGCCAGTCCGAAGCCGCTGTGTGGGAGGAGATTTCAGAGCGCCTTGAAGGTCCGAACACATTGCTGATCACACATTTTGACAAGCTGCGAAGCTGCCGGGATCAGGACCGCGTGGTCCGGCGTGTCCGCAAGGAAACCGGCGAAGCCTTCGGCGCAATCTTTCCGCTGTCGCTCAGCCAGGCGCTGGCTGCGGGCGAGGATATGGAAGTTTGGAAGACCAGTGGCGCTGACAGTTTCATTGAATATCTGGTGGACATGCTTGTGACTTGGGCACAGCCAAACCACCTTGCGCCTGCACAACCCAATCCTGCGGCTTCTGCACCAAATCCGCAAACGGTGCAGCCGCTAAGGGCTGACGTGCTCGACTTTGGCGGCAAGCGCGACAGCGGCGGACAGCCGCAATTGCAAGAAAACCCTGCCTGCGCGGATACCGGCGACCGTGTGACGCCACGCCGGGTCATCCCGGCCAAGCGCAGCAAACGGCCGGCCCGGACCCGGCCCGAAATCCATCCTATTGGTGAGTAACGGATGATACCCAAACGTCCCGCACCAGAAGGCACACCGGCCCTTGCCGGGAACGGGGGCAACCAGTGACGCTTTCCCTGCAGCTTGATGCGCTGCGGCAGACCGCCAAGGGCTGTCGTTTGGCGGCTTTTGGTGATCTCGGCACCAGCATAGTCTTGCGCAGCAGCAGCGCAGCCAGCCATCCGCAGGAATATCTTGACGGCCTCTGCCAGCAGGCCCGGCTGGGGTTTCTGCTGCTTGATGCAGCTGTGGCGGCCGGTGATACGCAAGCTGCTGTTCCAGCCGATGATGTTCTGGTTCTGACCCCAGGCGAAGCACGTATTTTCGTTCGCGCCGCGGATGGTTCGGGTGATGCGGTGCTGTGTGTCTGTTCCGATGCGGCGAGCGCTGGGCGGCTTGCTGCCCCGGCGCGGGGCCTGCTGGCAGCAATGGCCGGGGAGGCATGATGGCAGACGCGGCTGCTCATTTCCTGCCGCAACGGCCCGGAACAGCCGAGGCTCTGCATGAGGCGCTGATCCGGCTTGCAGATACGCCAACTGCAATCCGTGCCCGCGTGCAGCAGGCTGCGGCCGGGAAGGAACCGCTTGCCGCTGCAGTGCTGCGCGAAATCAGCGAAACCGTATTGCCGCGGGAACTGACCATCTGTGTCCGCCAGCAGTCTGCCGCTGTGCTCACGATTGCGCAGCGCAGGCTTACGGGGCTGACCCTGGGCCGATCCGCAGGCCCTACTGATGAGACTGAGGATCCAGATGCAGCCGCCCGGATCTTTGCCGCGCGGCTGCACACTCTGGACGCCGCTGCCAATGGCGCAGGCTTCACAATCAAACGCCGCCCTTGCAAGGCAACCGATGGAGCGGGCAGCTGTACCGCCAAGATGCTGAGCGACGCCATGGGTGCAGCCGAAAGCAGCAGCCCGTTGGACCGGTTCCATGCTCGCGCTACCCCTCAGGCAGAGGCTTGGATTTCATGCGGGCGGGGTGGAAATCTGTCCGGCAGCGGCGGGCCGGAGGATCTGCTTTGCCAGTTGGAGGCAGTGCGTACCGTCCTCGCGGCCAAGGGTGCTTGCCCCTCCACGGCCAGAATGCCTGCGCCCAAGCCGGAATGCATGCTGCTGCCGGTCTCGCCTCAGAGGCACATCGTTGTGGCCTCAGTCTGCGGCGAACAGTTGCTTTTGACCCTGCGTGCTGACGCGGCAGAAGCGGCACTGGGTATTTGGGCGGAGTTGTTTTCCGGTTCTTGATCAGTGCTCGCGGCGATCAGGCCGAATCAAACAACTCTCAAATCCTGCTCTGGGCCTGTTCGGGTCGGGCGCAGGCTGCGTTTCCAAAACATGACGATGCCCCCCGTAACGGATATCTGCGCGGCGGCAAAAAGAGCCATTGCAACCAGCAGGCCATAGGTGTCGGCCAATGCGCCGCTGGCAATGACCGGCAGAGAAAACCCGCAATAGGCATAGACAAACAGCCCCGCCGTTGCCCGCGCCCTGTCGTCAGGTGCGCGCAGCGACACCTCTGCCAGGGAGGCAAGATAGGTAAAGCCATAGCTTGCCGCGCTGGTGATGCAGGTTCCTGCAAGGACCAGCACCAGTGATTTCAGCCAGACGCCTGCCAAAAGAACAAGGAAGCCCAGCGGGATCAGCACAAATCCCAGGGCAAGTGCCTGGCCGTTGGACATGCGCCGGGCGACAGGCTGGCAGATGAACCCCGCGAAGATCGCCAGAAAGATGACAAGCCCGGTCCAGCCGCCAAGCCCATTGGCGGCCAATTGCAACGGCACGACGGCAATGGTCATGCCGGTTGTCGACCAGGCCAGCGCCATTGCCGCACCGAACACCCAGGTGCCGGACGGAAAGACCGGCAGCCGCAGCGGTGTGACGGGTTTCGGACTGTCCGCCTTGGGCAGGGCCAATGCAGCTGCAGCCAGAACCGGCGCTGCTGCAAGAAGCGCCAGATAGCTGAATGGCAGGAATGTCGGCCCTTGCAGGCCAAGGCTAAGCCCGGTTGCCAGAGCGCCGCCGCCGAAACCAAGCGACGTTGCCGATGTCACAATCAAGGCCGCAGTGCGTGCCCGGCCGGCGCCCAGGATTTCGGCCATATACGCCGTGCCCGCAGTGGTCGCCAGCCCGGTCCCGATACCCAGCAAAACCCGCGCCGCGACCAGGCTTGTCCAGTTCGGGAACTGTACCAGCACCGCTGTTGCAACCGCGCCAAGGATCAGCGCCAGTGCAATGGGAATACGCCGCCCGATCCGGTCTGACAGCCCGCCAAGCAGCAGCAGCGTTGGCATCAGACCGCCCGCATAGGCGGCGAAGGCAATTGTAACAGCGGTGGCGCCGGCATTGTTCTGCGCGGCGTAGGCGTCATACAGCGGCGCCTGCAGGTTAACGGCAAAGGTCACAGTGAACAGAATCACGGCAAGCAAAGCAGCAGACAGGAATCGGAGCATTGGGCGGGCCTCGCAGGTTGACTTGCCTCCGCAATGCCATGAAGTTTCGACGTATGACAATTTTTCTATTGTCCTAATGACAGTGAGCAGATGAAGAAAGCCAGATACATCCGCCTTGCCGATATGCTCTCTAATGCAATTCGCGAGGGCAAACTGGCGCCGGGGGCCAGACTGCCGACGCACCGGACCTTTGCGGAGAAATCCGGCGTCGCGCTGGCGACTGCAACCCGTGTTTACAAGGAACTGGAGCGCAGGGGTCTTGTCCGCGGCGAGGCCGGGCGCGGGACCTTTGTGCGCGATCCTGGTTTGCCCATGACATTGGGGGTGCATCAAACAGCGGCTGAGGGGGTCACGGATCTGGTCTTCAATATGCCTGGCGGGCGTGCGGACGCAGACATTTTGCGGGCCGGCTTGCGGCGGCTTGCGGCGGCTGGCGATCTGGATGCGATGCTGCGCTATCAGCCTCACGGCGGCCGCATGCACGAACGCCGGATCATCGCCGAAAGCCTTGGACCGGCTTTGGGGCGGATTGATCCGGAATGTTTGCTGGTCACCTCGGGCAGCCAGCACGGGCTGGCGATCACCTGTTTGGGTCTGTTTCAGCCCGGCGATGTGATCGCTGCTGATGCCCTCACATATCCAGGGTTCAAATCCGCTGCCGCATTGAACGGTCTGGAACTTGCCCCGGTCGGGACGCAGCAGGGTGTCATGGCCCCGGATGATCTGGACCGGCTATGCCGCTTGCGGAACATCCGTGCTGTTTATCTGATGCCAACGGTCCAAAGCCCGCTGGGAACCGTCATGGATGAAACCATACGTCTGCGTTTGCTTGATGTGGCCCAGCGGCATAACCTCCTTATCATCGAGGACGCGGCTTATGCGTTTTTGGAACCGGACCCGCCGCCCGCTTTCCTGTCGCTGGCGCCGGACCGGACGGTGCATATCAGCAGCTTCTCCAAAAGCCTCGCAACCGGTTTGCGGCTGGGATATGTGATCCCGCCCGCAGACCGCACCGCGGCTTTGCTGGAAGCGATCCGCGCGACGACCTGGAACACACCCGCGTTGATCTCCGCGTTGGTCACGGGATGGATCGAAGACGGGACGCTGGAAAATTCCGAAGAAACCCGCAGGCAGGATGGCGCCGTGCGCCAATCGGTGTGCCGGGAGGTCTTTGGCGCGGCTTCGGTAGTTTCGCATCGCAACGCGGGGTTTGCCTGGTTGCCGCTTGGAAAAGGCGCGCGTGCGGAACCCATCGTGACGCGACTGAAGGATCAGCGCATTTCAGTGTCCGGCGCAGAACCGTTTGCAACTGCCGCCGCAGCTCCGCAGGCCCTGAGGTTGGCGTTTGGCGGTTTGCCGGTGGCAGAGCTGCGCGGCACGCTGACGACGGTGCGCGAAGCGGTTCACGCTGAGAGCTCAGGATAGGGCAGGCCTGCCATTGCGCAGCTTGCAGCCCTGGAGTCTCCGCAGATACCGCCGGCTGTGCCTAGAACCACTGCCCCGGCTCCATCAGCCCCAGATCCAATAGTTGACGCGAATGCCATTCAAACGGCGCAGAGTTATGCCACCGGAAGGTTTCAATGTCGAAAGTGGAGCCGGGATTGCGTTTCAGCGCCTTGGCGGTGCGGAAAGAACAGACCGCAGCGGTCAGGTTGTGATGCCAGGGGCAGGCATAGGTGTTGTATTCCTGGACATTGAAAGTGTGATCCCGCTGCAGCACCAGTCCCGGTTTGGCCTTGAACAGTGAAATCCGGTCGATTTTACGGCTCTTGTCAGGGATATGCTCTTCGAACCGCCACCGCACCCCGCCAAAGAAATCCAGTTGCCTTTCGCGCGGGTGGCCGGTTTCGGGGTCCTTGCGCGACTGGGCATAGTAACCGGATTTGTCGAGATAGGCCGCCTCCAAAGAGACAGCGCCGGGGCAGTCCCCCAGATCGCCGGCATAAAGATCGATCACATAGCTGAGCACCGCCTCACGCCGCTCTTCGGTATGGAAGGTCAGCATTTCACCAATGCTGCGGGTCTCACAGAACGGGTAGAACAGATATTCCGCATTGTAGCAGTAATAAAGCCAGCAACCGGGTTGTGCCGCGGCGATTACCGCATTGACGGCGCCTGTCAGCGCGCCATCGGGGCTGCAGTCAAATGGCACCCGGTGCACCTTGGTGCGCACATCCTGCGGCAGGTCAAAGGCATCCGGCATCAGGGCCACAACGGCCTTGAATCCGCTTTGCAGGTGATGACGCAGGGTGGTGGCGATCTCTACCTCATCCTCGACGAAGACCAGCGCAACCGGTCCTTTGGCCAGCAGCGGCTTGCCCTCTTTCAGGAAATCCTGCAGCGAAGAATACATCATGCCCGTCTGCCTTTTGCCTTTCTGGCCTTTGCGGCCAAAATCGGGTAAATCCCGCCTCATTGCAAGCGGCGGCATTTGTCTGTAAGGCAGGCCGCTGTTTACCCACCCTGGCTGGAAGGCTGACCCGCATGAGTGCCCCGAAGAAGCTGTTTATCAAGACCTATGGCTGTCAGATGAATGTTTATGACAGCGAACGCATGGCCGAAGCGCTGGGCGGCGAGGGGTATGTCGAGACCAAATCAGCAGATGACGCCGACATGATCCTGCTGAATACCTGCCACATCCGGGAAAAGGCGGCGGAAAAGGTTTATTCCGAGCTGGGCCGTTTCAAAGGGCTGAAGGCAGAGAAGCCGGACCTCAAGATCGGCGTGGCCGGTTGCGTCGCCCAGGCCGAGGGTGAAGAGATCATGCGCCGCCAGCCGCTGGTGGATCTGGTGGTCGGCCCGCAAAGCTATCACCGTCTGCCCGAAATGGAAGCCAAGACGCGGGACGGGGAGAAGGTGCTGGACACCGATTTCCCCGAGGAAGATAAGTTCGAGAAGCTCAAAAACCGCCCCAAGGCCAAGCGCGGCCCGACGGCGTTCCTGACCGTGCAGGAAGGCTGCGACAAATTCTGCGCCTTCTGCGTGGTGCCCTACACCCGCGGCGCCGAGGTTTCGCGCCCCGCTGACCGCATCCTGACCGAAGCCCGCGATCTGGTGGAGCGCGGCGTGCGCGAAATCACCCTTCTGGGCCAGAATGTGAATGCCTATCACGGCGCCGGTCCTAATGGCGACTTGACCCTGGCGCAGCTGATCTGGGAGCTGGACAAGGTCGACGGGCTGGAGCGTATCCGCTTCACCACTTCGCATCCCAACGACATGAAGGATGACCTGATCGAGGCGCATGGCACTTGTGCCAAGCTGATGCCCTATCTGCATCTGCCGGTGCAGGCGGGATCGGACAAGATCCTGAAGCGGATGAACCGCGCCCACACCGCCGAAAGCTATCTGCGCCTGATCGAGCGCATCCGCGCCGCGCGACCCGATATCCTGATTTCCGGCGACTTCATCGTTGGTTTCCCGGAAGAGACCGAGGAAGATTTCCAAGCCACCATGGATCTGGTGGAAGAGGTGAAATACGGCACCGCCTATTCCTTCAAATACTCGACCCGCCCCGGCACCCCGGCAGCCGAACGCGCCCAGGTCGACCCGGCCGCAGCCGACGGCCGGCTGCAGCGCCTTCAGGCCCTTCTGACCCGGCAGCAACGCGAGGTCCAGGACAGCATGGTTGGACGCGAAGTTGGCGTTCTGTTTGAAAAGCCTGGCCGCCGGCCGGGTCAGATGGTCGGCAAATCCGACTACCTCCACGCTGTTCATGTCGCTGAATGCGACCGCGTGGCGGGTGACCTGGCCCGGGTGCGCATTATTTCCTCTGGTGCCAATTCCCTGGCAGGGGAATTGATCGGCTAAAGCCCTCGCGACAGTGCGAATCTTCCCAACCGCTTCTCTCCGGGCGGTTCTATTTCCGTTTTTCCGGATTGCGCAGGTGAGTCCCGATTGCATCGGTTCCGGCGACAATTTCTTTTGGGAGCTTTGAGTGTCCCGGGAAATGCGATTAATCTGCGCGGAATAACAATCAATCTAGCAGGTATACTGCATCAATTTCAGGTAGTTTGACTCTTAAGGCCTGAGCGGTGGGCACGTAAGCGGCAAGCACGCTGGGGGAACTTAGGTGAAGGAAATCTGGTTGTGTTGACACTCAATACTAACAAGGCGGTTGCGCTGGCCACCGCTGCTGCGGCCGCGCTCAGCATCGCTGCCGCGCCTGCCAGCGCGCAAACTCAGCGGACCATCAAAGGCGAACGCTATGTTCCCACCATCTGGGTTGACCCGGACGGCTGCGAGCATTGGGTGATGGATGACGGAGCCGAGGGCTTCATGACACCGCATGTCACACCGGACGGCAAGCCGGTCTGCCGCCGCGGCAACATTTGCGGCGTGATGCCGACAGACCAGTTTTTTGCCACCGACAAACATTACATCAATGCTGCAGGCCGCCAACGCCTGGGGGAGTTTTTCCAGCAGGCAAAATCCAATGGCGCCCGCGCCTTTATAATCGCCGGCCACACCGACAGCCGGGCCTCGGATGAATACAATATCCGCCTGTCCGAGCGCCGCGCCGGCGCGGTGGCCCAGGTGGGCCGCTCGGTGGGTGCGCGGATCAACGACGTGCGCGCTTATGGTGAACGCGACCCGCGGGTGCCCAACACCAGCGCTGCAAATATGTCGCAGAACCGCCGCGTCGAAATCTACTGCCTGCGCTGAGGAGAAAAACCATGTTCATCCGCAAGACTGTTTTGCTCCTTGCAGCCGCTGCAACGGTTTCGGCCTGCTCGGAAACCTTTGACAAAACAACCGACCAGCACGTTGCTGACGGCAAATCACTGGACCTGTCGAACCTGACAGCAGGTATCTGGGTCGATCCGCAGGGCTGCGAGCACTGGATCATCGATGATGGCCTGGAAGGCTATGCCGACCTGCGCCGCACCCCGGACGGCAAACCCGTTTGCAACAGCAACCTGCCGCGCAATGTCGCGACCGGTCCGTTCAAGGCGGGCTCGGATTTTGGCGACCCGCTGTAGTACGCGCAGAATGACACACAAGACAGCCGCCCTCCGGGGCGGTTCTTTTGTTTCAATTGAGTGATTTTCCGCTGCTCATGCTTGCGCAAACGGAACAAGGGCGGCAAACTGAAAGGGCAACGCCAGATTGAGGAGATCAGCTTGGCCATCAGTGCCCTGAATGACGCGCAAGACCAGTCCGCAACCCATGAAGTGCTTCTGGAATTTCCCGACAACCGATTGCTGATCGACCTGTGCGGCGAATATGACCGCAACCTGGCTGACATCGAACAGAAACTGGGCGTGCAGATCGTCCGCCGCGGCAACCAGTTGTCGGTGATGGGCGAGGCGACGGCGCGCGACCAGGCGGCAGGCGTGCTGACGGCGCTCTATGACCGGCTGGAAACCGGCCGCAGCGTCGAAACCGGCGATATCGACCGCGAGCTGCGCATGGGTTCCGACAGTCAGGAGGCCGAACCGGACGGCCAATTGCAAATGTTCCGCGGCGGCCGAGTGGAAATCAAGACCCGCAAAAAGCTGGTGGAACCGCGCACCGAAGCGCAGAAGGCCTATGTGCATTCGCTGTTCGAAAATGAACTGGCATTCGGGATCGGCCCGGCAGGCACGGGCAAGACTTATCTCGCCGTTGCGGTGGGCGTTTCCATGTTTATCACCGGTCATGTGGACCGTATCATCCTGTCCCGCCCGGCGGTGGAGGCGGGCGAAAAGCTCGGCTACCTGCCTGGCGACATGAAGGACAAGGTCGATCCCTACATGCAGCCCTTGTACGACGCGCTGAACGACTTCCTGCCGGAGAAACAGGCGGCCAAGCTGATTGAGGAAAAGCGCATCGAGATCGCGCCGCTTGCTTTCATGCGCGGCCGCACGCTGTCCAACGCCTTTGTGGTGCTGGATGAGGCGCAGAACGCGACCACCATGCAGATGAAAATGTTCCTGACCCGCCTGGGCGAAGGCTCGCGCATGGTGATCACTGGCGACCGCTCTCAGGTCGATCTGCCGCGCGGGGTGCAATCCGGCCTGGCAGACGCCGAACGCCTGCTGAAAACCATCCCCAAGATCAGCTTCAATTACTTCACTGCCCGCGATGTGGTGCGCCACCCCCTTGTGGCGGCGATCATCGAAGCCTATGACGCGGATGCTGAACCGGCCTGATGCGAAAGCTCTGCCCGGTTTCATCTTTGTGAAAATACTCCGGGGGTGCGGGGGCTGGCCCCCGCATGTGCAACGGCTCCATGACGCTCGACATCACTATCGAAGACAGCCGCTGGCAAAAAGCCGGGCTTGAGGCACTGGCCGAACAGGCTGTCTCAGCGGTTCTGGCGCATTTTGCATTGGACCCGGAGGACTGCGAAATCTCGCTTCTGGCCTGTGATGATCCGCGCATTGCGGATCTCAACGCCGAATTCCGCGAAAAGGCCAAGCCGACAAACGTTTTGAGCTGGCCTGCCGAAGAACTGGCAGCGGAGGAAGACGGCGGCACCCCGGCGCGGCCCGAGGCCGATTTCACCGGCGAATACCCGCTGGGTGACATTGCGATTTCTTATGACACTTGCGCCCGTGAAGCGGCGGATGCAGGCAAGCCGCTGGGCGATCACACCCGCCATTTGATCGTTCACGGAATGTTGCATCTTTTCGGTTATGATCACATTCGTGACCGTGATGCCGCATTGATGGAAGGGATTGAGGTGCTGCTACTTGGCAAAATGGGTATCGCGAACCCATATATGAGTGAGGACGCCCCTTAAGCGGGGCATTTGGATAGGATCGATGGGCGACATAGAAGGCAGTTCTAACGCGGCGCAGGGCGCGCTGCAGAACATCAATGGCACGGCAGCGGATGCGCCGGCCTCCGGGAAAACCGGTTTCTGGGCACGGCTCTTCGGGGCTTTCAGCGCGGCGCCGCAGTCTGAAGAAGACAGTGGCAGCGCACAGCCCGCTGCCGGGACGGAACCGCGCGGCATGATGAACCTGCGCCGGCTGCGGGTTGAGGATGTTGCGATCCCGTCTGCAGAAATCGCTGCTGTGCCGGTTTCCATCGCCAAGGACGATCTTGTCGGCATTTTCCGCGAAAGCGGCTTTACCCGGATCCCGGTGTATGAGGGGACGCTGGACACGCCGCTGGGTTTTGTCCACCTCAAGGATTTCTCGCTGACCCACGGCTTCAACGGCGGCACCTCGGATTTCGAGCTGTCCCAAATGCTGCGCCCGCTGCTGTTTGTGCCGCCGTCGATGCCGATCGGCGTGCTGCTGACCAAAATGCAGGCCGAGCGCCGCCACATGGCGCTGGTGATCGACGAATACGGCGGTGTGGACGGGCTTGTCACCATCGAGGATCTGATCGAGCAGGTTGTCGGCGAGATCGAGGACGAGCATGATGCCGACGAGCTGCAGACCTGGTTTGAGGAAAAACCCGGATGCTACATTGCGCTTGCCCGGACCCCGCTGCCGGAATTCGAGACCGAGATCGGCCAATCCCTGACCAGCCACGACGACGTGGACGAGGAGGAGATCGAGACCTTGGGCGGACTTGTTTTCATGCTGTCGGGACGGGTGCCAGCCCGCGGCGAGGTGATTGAACACCCCGAAGGCGCCGAGTTTGAAGTGATGGATGCCGACCCCCGCCGGATCAAGCGGCTGCGGGTGCGGCTGCCGGACGCCGCCGCATGATAACAATCGGGCTGCGGCAGGCGGTGCGGCAGCTCCGGCCGGCCGGGGCTGGCCTGGCCTTTGGCGGCGGCGCGCTGGCGTCCCTGGCACTTGCCCCCTGGAGCTTTTGGTTCGGTCTGCCTGCTGCCTTGGGGGCCGCAGGCTGGCTGGTTCTGCAGGCCGCCACGGCGCGAACGGCAATGCTGGCCGGCTGGCTGTTCGGGCTGGGGTATTTTGCCTTTGGCCTGTCCTGGATTCTTGAACCCTTTCAGATCGATCCGGAACGCCATGCCTGGATGGCCCCGTTTGCGCTGGTGTTTCTGGCAGGCGGGCTTGCCTTGTTTTGGGGCGCTGCGTTTGGGCTGGCCGTCCGGTTCAGCGCCGGCGCCTGGAGGATCCCGATGCTGGTTGCTGCCTGGTCCCTGGCGGAATTTGGCCGCGCTTATCTGCTGACCGGCTTTCCCTGGGCGGCTTTCGGACAATTCTGGATTGATACGCCTGCCGCAAACCTGCTGCCCTGGATCGGGCCGCAAGGGCTGGCGCTGCTGACGCTTGCGGCCTTCCTGCCGCTGGCCTTGCTGCGGCGGACCCCGGCGGCAGCCTTGGTGCCATTGGGACTGGCGGCAGCCGCTGCCTTTGCAGCTCCCGCCCCGCCGCAGGCAAATCCAACTGGCAAGATCGTGCGAATCGTCCAACCCAACGCACCGCAGGATTTGAAGTGGCATCCGGATCACCGCTGGGAATTTGTCCGCCGCGCTGTTGCTTTTTCTGCCGAAGCGCCGCGTCCGGATCTGATTGTCTGGCCGGAAACCGCGGTGCCGCAGCTGCTGAATTATGCGGATGACACCCTGCGGGTCATTTCCGAAAGCGCGGGCGGGGTTCCGGTGCTTGTGGGCATCCAGCGGGAAGAAGCGGGCGCCTATTACAATTCTGCGGTGCTGCTGGACATGGATGGCCAGCCCGCTGCCGTCTATGACAAAGCGCATCTGGTGCCGTTCGGGGAATTTGTGCCGTTTGGCGATGTCATGGCCCGTTTCGGGATCTATGGTTTTGCGTCGCGGGCAGGTGCGGGATATGCCGCCGGGCCTGGGCCCCAGGTCATGGACCTTCCTATTGGCCGCGCCTTGCCGCTGATCTGCTACGAGGCTGTTTTTCCACAGGATGTGAGTGCAGCAGAGACCCGGCCGGACATGTTGGTGCAGGTCACCAACGACGCCTGGTTCGGCACTCGCTCCGGCCCCTATCAGCATCTGGTGCAGGCCAGGATGCGGGCCATCGAACAAGGCCTGCCAATGATCCGGGCTGCTAATACCGGGGTTTCTGCAATGATCGGTGCGGACGGAACCCTGCTGGACAGCCTGCCGCTGGGCGAAACGGGTTTTATCGATGCGGCCCTGCCTGCGCCGTTGCCGCCGACCCTCTACAGCCGCACCGGGGATTGGCCGGTGTTCCTGCTGTGCCTAGTCGCTGCTGCCGCGGTATTCCTGCGCTCCCGCGCCCTTGTGCCGCGGTCATAGCTGCTTAACTCTATTGGAATATAGATTGACCCGCGCGGACGAGCCGCGTACTGCGGCTTAATACCTGCCACAACGGCTTCCTGGCGTGGCAAGGATGGAACCAATGGAGCACTTTTCATGACCCGTATGAACTACACTTTCACTTCGGAATCTGTCTCCGAAGGCCACCCGGACAAGGTCTGCGACCGCATTTCAGATGCGGTGCTGGATGCTTTTCTGGCGGAAGAACCCGAAGCACGCGTGGCAGCTGAGACTTTCGCCACCACCAACCGTGTTGTCATCGGGGGCGAAGTCGGCCTGTCCGATCAGGACAAGCTGCACGACTACATGGGCAAGATCGATGAGATCACCCGTGCCTGCATCAAGGACATCGGCTACGAGCAGGACAAGTTCCACCATGAAACCGTGGAAGTGACCAACCTGCTGCACGAACAGTCCGCCCATATCGCACAGGGCGTGGATGCGTCCGACGACAAGGACGAAGGCGCCGGCGATCAGGGCATCATGTTCGGTTTTGCCACCAATGAAACCGATGCGCTGATGCCTGCGCCGATCCAGTATTCCCACGCGATCTTGCGCCGCTTGGCGGAAGTGCGCAAAAACGGCACTGAGCCTGCGCTGGGTCCGGATGCGAAATCGCAGCTGTCGGTGGTCTATGAAGGCGGCAAGCCGGTGGGCGTCAGCTCGCTGGTGCTGTCGACCCAGCACCTGGACGAAAGCCTGACCTCGGCCGACATCCGCGCCCTGGTTGAGCCCTACATCCGTGAAACCCTGCCCGAAGGCTGGCTGACTGATGCCACCGAATGGCACGTGAATCCGACCGGCAAGTTTGTGATCGGCGGCCCGGATGGCGATGCAGGCCTTACCGGCCGTAAAATCATCGTGGACACCTATGGCGGTGCGGCCCCGCATGGCGGTGGTGCGTTTTCCGGCAAGGACCCGACCAAGGTGGACCGCTCGGCAGCCTATGCCGCGCGCTATCTGGCCAAAAACGTGGTGGCCGCCGGTATGGCGGATAAATGCACCATTCAGCTGTCTTATGCCATCGGCGTGTCCAAGCCGCTGTCGATCTATGCAGACACACATGGCACCGGCGAAGTGGACGCTGCAGCGATTGAAAAGGCGATTGATCAGGTGATGGACCTGACCCCGCGCGGCATCCGTTCACATCTGGGCCTGAACAGGCCGATTTATCAGCGCACCGCTGCCTATGGCCATTTTGGACGCGACCCGGAAGCCGATGGCGGTTTTAGCTGGGAGCGCACAGATCTGGCCGAGGCGCTGAAGAACGCCGTCTGAAGCCGGATTGGTTGAGACAGGAGAGCGGGCCGAAGGGCCCGCTTTTTTTGTTCGAGCCGCTGCTCCCGCCCGTATCGGTGCATTCAGGGAATGCGCCTCTGCCGTTGGGCCGGGCGCCGCGCTGCAGCGCGGCGGACCGGTCAGCATTGCTGACCGGATGTTTCGCACGCGAAACATTGGGACAGAAATTCTGACCTTTTGAGGCTGGAGTGCGCCGCCGGGCTGCGCCATAGTGCCGTGAAGGGTAACTTCAGCTGCCGGGACCGCGATGCTGCGAGTGATGACTGTACTTTCCTGCCTGGCATTGGCGTCTGCCGTGGCCGCCAAAGAGGTGCTGCCGCAAAAGTTCAGCCTGCAAGGCAAAACGCTGATCTATGACACCGAAACAGAGGTGGAAGGGGAACCGTCAGAAATCACCGATGACGATGTCTTAGCGCTGCGGGATATCCTGAATAAAAGCCCGGAAATCTCGGAGCTGCAACTCAACAGCATTGGTGGCAGCGTCTATGCCGGGGAAGAAATCGCCGGATTGGTGCTGGAATACGGGCTCGACACTTTGGTTGATGGCACCTGTATCAGCGCCTGTGTCGATGTCTTTCTGGCCGGCGGCCGGCGGCGGATGACAATCGGGTCCAGCATCGGCTTCCATCAGCGCAACTGGCCTGCGGATGCGGTGCATAAATACTATCGCAGCGAACGCAAACGCCACCGCTGGGCAACACCGTATGATTTCGGTTCCTGGATATACGAGGACACTCAGCGCGAGGTTTATGACCATCTCAGCTATATGGTGGCGCGCGGCGTCGATCCCGGCTTTGCGATTGAGACGCTGCGCACGGACCCGGACGGCGAATGGTATCCCAGCCGCTTGCGGCTGATTGC
The DNA here is from genome assembly GCF_000473165.1 of Leisingera aquimarina DSM 24565. Lineage (GTDB taxonomy): Bacteria > Pseudomonadota > Alphaproteobacteria > Rhodobacterales > Rhodobacteraceae > Leisingera > Leisingera aquimarina. The sequence goes on from NZ_KI421504.1 coordinate 1,479,428, forward strand.
AGCGGGCGTTCTGCGGGAGGTCCGGGAGGGGCAAACCCGCTAGCCGGCTTGACACAGGCTTGACCAGGAGGCCCGCTTGCGGCAGAGGAGCGTCCAGCCTTTCAAAATATGCCCTGAACAGGAGCCCAGACGCATGTCCGGCGATCAAAAGCCCCGCGACGACCAGACCAAGACTGCCCGGACCGCTGTTGCCAATGCGGCCGATAAACACGCCAGCGGCGCGCCCTGGCGCAACTTCTATGGCCGCTTCAAGGGCAAGACCCTGAAGGACAGCCAAAAGCGGTATCTGGACGAGGATCTGGCCAGCCTCAGCCCCGGCGCCGTGGATTGGGATGTGAACCCCGACCGCACTCCGCTGGATCTGGAGGCGCTGTTCGGCGGCAAGGATGTCTGGCTTGAGGTCGGCTTTGGCGGCGGCGAGCATCTGGTGCATCAGGCCGCCAGCAATCCGGATGCGGGCATAATCGGTGCCGAACCCTTTATCAACGGCGTGGCCATGCTGCTGGGCAAGATCCGCAGGGCCGGTGCGGACAATATTGCGGTGCATCCCGGTGATGCGCGCGATCTGATGGATGTGCTGCCGGCGGCGTCCATCTCACGCGCGTTTCTGCTGTATCCCGATCCCTGGCCCAAGGCCCGCCACCACCGCCGCCGTTTCGTGACGCAAGAACATCTGGCGCCGCTGGCCCGCTGTCTGAAGCCGGGCGCGATTTTTCGCGTGGCAACCGACATTCCCGACTATGTGCGCCAGACCCTGGAGGAGGTGCCAAAGGCCGGTTTTGAATGGCTGGCCGAAGGCCCATCCGATTGGCGCCAGTCCTGGGATGACTGGATTTCCACACGATATGAGCAGAAAGCCCTGCGCGAAGGCCGCACGCCGCACTACCTGACCTTCCGCCGCCTTGGCTGAGGGTGCAGGCGGGCGGCGGGCAAAGGCTCTGGACCGTCCAGCGCCAATCCGCTACCGATAGCGCCAACGAAAGTAAGTACCGACAGACGAAGGAAGCCCCATGTCCGGACACGGCACGCCCATCCCGATGACCTCCCACCGTGCGGACCCGCTCAAAGGCGTGGCAGAGGTGCCCGGCGACAAGTCGATCTCGCACCGCTCGCTGATCCTGGGTGCGCTGTCAGTAGGGGAGACCAAGATCTCCGGCCTCTTGGAGGGCGAAGACGTTCTGGACACCGCCAAGGCGATGAAGGCCTTTGGTGCCGAGGTGGTGAACCACGGCGGCGGCAGCTGGTCGGTGTTCGGGGTTGGCGTCGGCGGCTTTGCCGAACCGGGAAACGTGATCGACTGCGGCAACTCCGGCACCGGGGTGCGGCTGATAATGGGGGTGATGGCAACATCTCCGATCATCGCGACTTTCACCGGCGATGCCTCACTGAACAAACGTCCGATGGCGCGGGTCACTGACCCGCTGGCATTGTTCGGGACGCAATCTGTTGGCCGCAGCGGCGGGCGTCTGCCGATGACCATCGTCGGTGCCGCTGACCCGGTGCCAGTCCGTTATGAAGTGCCGGTGCCGTCTGCGCAGGTGAAATCCGCGGTGCTGTTTGCCGGCCTCAACGCGCCGGGCAAGACCGTTGTGATCGAGAAGGAAGCCACCCGCGACCACACCGAGCGGATGCTGGCCGGTTTCGGTGCCGAAATCACCACCGAGGAAACCGAAGAGGGCCGCGTCATAACCCTGACCGGCCGTCCCGAGCTGAAACCGCAGGTGATCGCGGTGCCGCGTGATCCGTCCTCTGCCGCTTTTCCGGTCTGCGCGGCGCTGATCACCCCCGGATCCGACGTGCTGGTGCCGAACATCGGCCTGAATCCCACCCGTGCGGGCCTCTACTACACCCTGCAGGACATGGGCGCCGATCTGACGTTTGAGAACATGCGCGAAGAGGGCGGCGAACCCGTTGCCGACCTGCGTGCGAAGTTCTCGCCCGGTATGAAGGGCATTGAGGTGCCGCCGGCACGCGCCGCGTCGATGATCGATGAATACCCGGTGCTGTCGGTGGTGGCCTCCTTTGCGGAAGGCAAGACCATGATGGCCGGGGTCAAGGAACTGCGCGTGAAGGAAAGCGACCGGATCGACGCGATGGCCAAGGGTCTGCGCGCAAATGGCGTGACGGTCGAAGAGGGCGAGGACTGGTGGGAAGTCACCGGCCTGGGCATCAATGGCGTGCCCGGCGGCGGAACCTGCGAAAGCGTCCTGGATCACCGCATCGCCATGTCTTTCATGGTGATGGGCATGGGGGCGCAGAATTCTGTTTCGGTCGATGATGGCGGCCCGATTGCCACTTCCTTCCCGATTTTCGAGAGCCTGATGGGCAATCTGGGCGCCAAGCTGGAGCGCACATGAGCGAAAGTTACACGATAGCTGTCGACGGCCCCGCGGCGGCTGGCAAGGGCACGCTGTCCAAGGCGCTGGCGGCCCATTACGGCTTCAGCCATCTGGATACCGGCCTCTTGTACCGTGCGGTAGGGGCCAAGATGCTGGATGGTGTGACCCCGGTTGAAGCTGCGCAAAACCTGACGCCGGAAGATTTGGCGCGCGACGACCTGCGCGGGCCGGAAGTGGCGCAGGCGGCCTCCAAGGTGGCGGTGATCGCCGAAGTGCGTGCTGCACTGGTGGATTTCCAGCGTGCCTTTGCCCGCCGGGCCGGGGGCGCGGTGCTGGACGGGCGCGACATCGGCACCGTGATCTGTCCTTATGCGCAGGTGAAGTTCTTTGTGACCGCCAGCGCCGAAGTCCGCGCCCGGCGCCGGTTTCTGGAACTCGCCGCGGCCGGCAAGGTGATCACGCTGGACGAGGTGCTGGGCGATGTGAAGGCCCGGGACGAGCGTGACATGAACCGCGCCGAAGCACCGCTGCGCCCGGCGGCCGATGCGATTCTGATCGACACCAGCGATCTGAGTATCGAAGAAGCCCTGGCTAAGGCGATCACGGTGATTGAAGCCCGCCGCGAGGCCGGCGAAACACTGGCATAAACATCAATCAACCAAATACACCCGCAGCTGACGCATCAACCGCGGGTGCAAGGGCAAGCGGGACGGAGCGGAACCGCTTGGCCCTCCGGGACACGGGAGTGCGCGATCAGAGCTCGCTGACGGCGGTGTGCTTGATCTGGCCCCACTGGGTGTCGGCGGTCTTGGCAGTGCCGGGCACGTCCTCCTGGAAGGCCGCGCGGGTTGCGGCGTTCAGGAACAGGAACAGCTTGCCGTCGTGTACCAGATACTGGTCCGGGTCGCCATCGAACTTCTTGCCGACCGACACTCCATAGGAGCAGAAGCCGCCGTGCTGCGGCAGGTACTTGGCCGGATCGGCCTCGAACGCGGTCTTGTTCTCCTCAGAAGTGAAGTAATAAGAGGCGCCATCCACGGTTGCGGAGTAGTTTGCCACACCTTCCACCGGGTTGCGGCTGTCCAGCAGCGACACAAGGTCAACACCATGCGCGGCCAGCGGCGCACCGCCGGCAGAGATACCGGTGGAGACATTGAGTTCATCGGCGGCAAAGGCCGGGGCGGCGAGTGCCGCAGACAGCGAAATCAGGGCAGTTGTTAGAAGAAATTTCATGGTTGTCCTCATCAGGTTCAGTTGCGGGTTTTTCTGTTCAGTTCAGGCTGTGCAGCCCGATGAGTTGAACTTATGTCCGAAACCATGGACGTTTAATTCCCGTTCGTCCGCCTGGCATTGCAGATCGTCCAGATCTTCGTTTGGGCTTAGTCACGGCGCCTCACTCATCTGTGCATGGAGCCTCGCGCCGCGGCGCAGTAGCCTGTGGGCAGGTGTCAATGAGGAGGTGCCGTTATGGCCTGGCTGCGGACGATAGTGACAGCGTGTGTTCTTGCTGTGCCTGCCTTGGCGCAGGACGCGCCGAAGGCCCCTGAATCCCCGGAGCCGCCGATGACCTATGAGCGGCTGGGGCGGATACTTTTTGCATTGGACGAAAACGCGCAGCCCGCGGGCGCCGGGTTTCAGCTGACTATTTCAGGCGTGCCGATGCTGATCGTGACGGACCAGGCAGCGGACCGGATGCGGGCGATGGTGCCGCTGCGCCGGGCCGAGGGGCTGACAGCGGAAGACATGATGCGGATGATGCAGGCCAATTTCGACACCGCCCTGGATGCGCGCTATGCCGTGGCCAAGGGGCGGCTTTGGGCGGTGTTCATTCATCCGCTGTCGTCATTGGAAAAAGACCAGCTGATTTCCTCGCTTGGCCAGACCGTCAATATCGCCCGCACCTATGGCACGCTTTACACCGGTGGAGCGCTGCAATTCGGCGGCGGCGACAGCCCGGGCATCCAGCGGCAGCTGATCGAAGAACTGCTGGAAAAGGGTGAGGAAATCTAGGCCCTTGATCCCGGACCGCAGCCCGCGCGGCCTGTATTTTGACAGATACGAATTTCAGCCTGTAACCCGGCTGCAGCAATAAATTTCGTCACAGCGCCTCTGGATAAATACGCGCCACGTCCCGTTTTGCAGAATATGGTCGCTGCAAACAGCTTGGGGAACGCATATGAACTGCTTTCAGGACCGCCTGACCGCGCTGCGCCGGGATTTCCATCGGCGTCCGGAGCTTGGCTTTCAGGAAGACCGGACCAGGGCCAAAGTGGCGGAGCATCTGCGCAGCCTCGGGCTGGAGGTGCATGAAGGCGCGGGCGTTGTCGGCCTTCTGCGGGCGGGCACCGGCAACCGGGCCATTGGGCTGCGGGCCGATATGGACGCGCTGCCGATCACTGAAATCTCCACCCACGGTTATGTTTCTGAAACACCCGGCAAGATGCATGCCTGCGGTCATGACGGCCATATGGCCATGTTGCTGGGTGCTGCGGAACGGCTGGTGCAGGAACAGGGGTTTGACGGCACTGTTGTGTTCATCTTCCAGCCCAACGAGGAGCACGGGCTGGGCGCCCAGGCGATGATTTCCGAAGGGCTGCTGGAGCGGTTCCCGATCGAAGAAGTCTATGCCATTCACAACCTGCCAGGCGCGCCTGTCGGGCAGGTCTCGACCCGCGCGGGGCAGATTTGCGGAAGCGAAAGCCTGTTTGAAATCGCGATCAAGGGGCAGGGCGGTCATGCTTCGATGCCGCAGGCGGGTGTCGATGCCATCACGGTCGGGGCGGAAATGGTTCTGGCACTGCAAACCATCGTCTCGCGCAAGCTGGCGCCGGGGGCTGGCGCGGTGGTCTCGGTGACCGAGTTTCTGACTGACGGCCAGCGCAATGTGCTGCCGGGACATGCGGTGCTGAAGGGCGACGTGCGCGCACGGGTGCCTGCGGACCGCGAGGCGGTTGAACGTTTCATGCGCCAGATTGCTGCCGGTGTCGCCGCCGCCCATGCGGTGGAGGTTGAGATGAGCTTCAACACCGAATTTGTCGAAACCATCAATGCGGAAGGCCCGGCCGAAGCCGCTTGCCGTGCGGGCGAAGCTGCTGGGTGCGAGGTGATCCGCAACCGCCCGCCAATGAGCTTTTCCGAAGATTTCGCCCATTTCGCCGCCGCTGTGCCGGGGTGCTTTCTGCTGTTGGGCAATGGCGAGGACGGGCCTAACGGCCAGCCGCTGCATTCGGCAGACTATGACTTCAACGACGCTCTGCTGCCCATCGGTGCGGAGTTCTGGGTGCAACTGGTGCGTGACCGGCTGCCAGCGGGAAAGGACTGATCATGTTTGAAAAATTCACTGTTGCCATGCGCCACACGGCAGGCAGCCCGAAATCCGGCGATGCCGCTTATACCGTTCTGTCTGAGCAGGACTTTGGCAATGCCTGCGCAGAAATCACTGCGTGGGACGGCTATGAAGAGACGCCGCTGGTCTCGCTGGCAGGACTGGCGGATAAAATGGGCGTTGACAGGATCGACTACAAACACGAAGGGCCGCGGTTCGGCTTGGGCAGCTTCAAGGCGCTGGGCGGATCCTATGCGGCGCTGCGGGTGCTGCAGCGCGAGATGAGCCGCCAATTGGGTCAGGACGTCAGCCTGGAAGATATCCGCAAAGGTGCGCACAAGGAAGCCTGCGCCGGCATCACTCTGGTCTCTGCCACCGACGGCAACCATGGCCGCTCGCTGGCCTGGGGCTGTCAGCGCTTTGGCGCGCCGTGCCGGATCTATATCCATGCCGAGGTCAGCGAAGGCCGTGCCGTGGCCATGCGCGAGCTGGGCGCCGAGGTGATCCGCATCACGGGCGACTATGACGACTCGGTGCTGCTGGCCAAGAAAGAGGCCGCGGAGAACGGCTGGTTTGTGGTCTCGGATACCTCCTGGGAGGGCTACACCGAGCCGCCGCGCGATGTGATGGCCGGCTATTGCGTGATGACGCGCGAGGCTTGTGAGACGCTGGAACAGGCGCCGACCCATGTGTTCCTGCAGGGCGGTGTCGGCGGGCTGGCGGCCTCGGTCGCGGCGGCGCTGCGGCAGTATTACGGCGCCGAGGCACCGCGGGTTGTCATCGTCGAGCCGGAGCTGGCCGCCTGCCTGTTTGACAGCGCGCGCAACGGCAAGGCGACCAATTTCGCAATCCAGCAAGAGACCATCATGGCCGGCCTGTCCTGTGGCGAGCCGTCGGAAATGGCCTGGGAAATCCTGGCCGAGGAAGCCTCGGATTTTCTGACCATCCCGGACAGCATCGTGGCGCCGGCCGTGCGGCTGCTGGCCAATGCGGAAACCGGCGATCCGGCGGTTGAAGCCGGCGAAAGCGCAGTTGCAGGCCTTGCCGCCTTGATTGCGGCTTGCCAGGCGCCGGACCTTGCCGAACAACTGGGGCTGGGGCCAAAGGCCCGCGTCCTGCTGATCGGCTCCGAAGGTGTCACCGACCCGGCGATTTATGCGGCGATCATGGCAGGGCAAGACAATGTCTAAGGCGCCCGTGCGCGGCTTTCCGGAGGCAGAGTTCGCGGCCCGGACCCAAAAGGCGCAGGCGCTGATGGCACAGCAGGGGCTTGACGGGCTCCTGCTGCTGACAGAACCCGAGGTGCGCTATTTCAGCGGTTTTCACACGCTGTTCTGGCAAAGCCCGACCCGGCCCTGGTTCCTGTTTGTGCCGCCTGCAGGCAAACCCATTGCCATCATCCCGGAGATCGGCGCCGATCTGATGCGCCGCACCTGGATCGAGGATATCCGCACCTGGAGCGCACCTGCTCCCGAGGATGACGGCATCAGCCTGCTGACAGAGCTGCTGTCGCCGATTGCCGGGCGCGGCGGCAGCATTGGCATCATGAAGGGGCATGAAACCGCGCTGCGGATGCCGCTGGGTGATTATGAACGCCTGATGGATGGCCTGCCGGGGTTGAAGGTCGCAGACGCGACGCCGCTGGTGCGCAACCTGCGGATGGTGAAATCCGCGGCAGAGATCGAAAAACTGGCGCATATCTGCGGCATCGGCTCGCGCAGCTTCGCGCAGGTGCCGCAGATCGCCAATGCGGGCCAGCCGCTCGAGGATCTGTTCCGCGCATTCCGCCGCGAAGCGCTGGCGCAGGGCGCGGACGATGTGCCCTATCTGGTCGGCGGCGCTGATCAGGGCGGCTATAGCGACGTGATTTCTCCGCCGACCGGGCGGCCGTTGCAGGCCGGCGACATCGTGATGCTGGATACCGGCTCTACCTGGGATGGGTACTTCTGCGATTTTGACCGCAACTTTGCCATCGGCCGCGCCGACGATCTGTCGCGCCGCGCCTATGACGTGCTGTGGCGGGCGACCGAGGCCGGGATTGCAGCTGCCAAACCCGGCGCCACCTGCCGCGGCCTGTTCCAGGCGATGCAGACGGTGATTGCCGAGATGGACGATCAGGGTGGCGATGTAGGGCGGCTGGGCCATGGGCTGGGAATGCAGCTGACCGAATGGCCCTCGCACGCGGGTTTTGACGGGACGGTGATTGAAGAGAACATGGTGCTGACGCTGGAGCCTTCGCTGGGGTACGGTGACGGCAAGATCATGGTGCATGAGGAAAACATCGTAGTGCGCGCTGGTGGTGCCGAACTGCTTACAACCCGCGCCGCGCCTGAACTGCCGGTGATCTGAAGGAGGACCCGCGATGAAACTTCCCTATGATACGGACGCCGGCATTGGCACCCGCGCGACCCTTGGTGTGATCGTGCTGGAAACCGACGAGACGCTGGAACCGGAATTCTCCCGGATGATGGCGCAAGAGGACATCGCGCTTTATCACAGCCGGATCCCGATGGTGCCGGAAATCCGTCCCGAGACGCTGGCGCAGATGCAGGCTGATCTGCCGGTCTCGGCGCGGCTGTTTCCGTCTTCGCTGGACTTTGATGTGGTCGGCTATGGCTGCACCTCGGCCTCGACCGTGATCGGCTCGGCCAAGGTTGCGGAAGCGGTGCAAACGGTCTTACCCAAGGCCAAGGTGACAGACCCGCTGGCGGCGATCATCGTGGCTGGCAAGGCATTGGGCGTGTCCCGGCTGGGGTTTGTCACGCCGTACCTGCCTGAGGTTTCCGCACAGATGCGGGCGAAGCTGGAAGAGGCGGGGTTTGCAATTGCAGGCTTTGGCTCGTTTGAGGAAATGGACGACCGGGTGGTGGCGCGGATCACCGAGGCGGCCATTGCGGACGCCGCCAAACAGGTTGCCAAGGCAGAAGATTGCGATGCCATCGTGATTTCCTGCACCAATCTGCGCTGCCTGCAGATCATTCCGGAAATCGAAGCGCAGGCCGGGGTGCCGGTGATCTCCAGCAATCAGGCGCTGGCCTGGCACATGCTGCGCCTCGCTGGCGTTACGGATTCTCAGCCGCAATTCGGCAGGTTGTTCACCCGGGGTCTGACCGCCCGATAGATGCAATTGTGTGGGATTTGTCAGCTGACAATTTTGCTGTTTGCATCCTGCAGCGCGGCGCGATCGGCGCTTGTAATCCGCGCGCAGATCGCGACAGATTGCCAGTCGTGATCTGTTTTGTGCCTGCAAGGATGCCCGGATGCCTGCCACCCGTCCCCAGACCCGCCCCGCGACCCGCAATGTCCTGTTCATCATCATTGACCAGCTGCGCGCGGACTGCGTGTTCGGCGCTATGGCGGAACATGTGGAGCTGCCGAACATCCGCGCTTTCATGAAGGATGCGGTGTCGTTCAAACGGCATTTCTCGGTCACCAATCCCTGCGGGCCGTCGCGGGCGTCAATCCTGACCGGGCAGTACGCGATGAATCACCGGTCGGTCCGCAATGGCACGCCGTTGCGTCATGACACGCCGAATGTCGCCACTGAAATGCGCAAGGCAGGCTATATGCCGATGCTGTTCGGCTATACCGATACCTCGCAGGACCCGCGGGCATTCAACGCCAATGACCCGGCGCTCAGGACCTATGAATTCCCGATGAACGGGTTTCATGAGATGACCGAAATGCGGATGGAAATGTCCTATCCTTGGCAGTCGCATCTGATGAATCGGGGCTATGAATTCGAAAACTATTGGGATGTTTACAAACCGGTGTCCCCCGATGGCAGTGCGCCCAGGCTGAACGATCCGGCGCTATACGCCGCTGAAGACAGCGATACAGCGTTCCTGACCAACTCGTTTCTGGGCAAGATGACCGCCTACCACAAGCAAAGCTGGTTCGCGCATCTGACCTATATCCGCCCGCATCCGCCGCTGGTGGCGCCGGCCCCCTACAACACCATGTATGACTCCGCCTCGCTGCCGCTGCCGGAGCGGCTGGCGACACCGGATGCGGAATGCGAACAGCATCCGTTCTTTGATCCGGTACTGCGCAAGAGCGCGATTGCGGGGTTCGTCGAAGGTTTCCCGGATCTTGAGCCGACGGATGACAACATCCGCACCCTGCGCGCGGTCTATCTGGGGCTCGCGAGCGAAGTGGACCATCATGTCGGGCGGGTGATCCAATTCCTGAAAGACACGGGCCAGTATGACAACACCATGGTGGTGATCACTGCTGACCATGGCGAAATGCTGGGCGACCGGCACTCCTGGGGAAAGATGACGGTCTATGACGCCGCCTATCACACGCCGCTGATCATCCGGATGCCAGGCAATGAAGGCAACGCAGGGGCCTGTCTCACCCACATTACTGAATCCATTGATGTGACGCCGACCATTCTGGACTGGGCCGGACAAGAGATCCCGAATTCAATGGACGGGCGGTCTTTGCTGCCGCTGTTGCAAGGAGAGACTCCGCAGGATTGGCGGCAATATTCCTTTTCGGAGCTGGATTTTTCGGAGCCGCTGAAGCCGACGCTATGGCAGCAGGCGCTGGGCACATCGCCAAGCGAGAGCTGCCTGGGTATCCTGCGGGACGAGCGGTTCACCCTGGTCGAGTTCGCCGCTGATCTGCCGCCGATGCTGTTTGACAATGAAGGGCAGGGGGAGCTGGAGAATGTGGCCGGGCAGCCGGAGTATGCCGCGGATCTCAACCGGCTGACCCGGAGGATGCTGCGGCACCGGATGAAAAACATGGATCACACGCTGTCGCTGATGTCGATCACCCCGGATGGCGCGCGCGGCGTGGCCCGGTTTCCGCAGCGGAAATCCTGATCGCAGCCTTCTGCAGGTTGCAACGAGAAAAAACAGACGCCCGCCCCCTTGCCGGAGACCGGGCGTCTGTTGCCACGCGGGCCTTAGATGAACCAGTCTTCGGTCAGCTCGGCACTTGACCTCACCCCTTTCAGATAGGTGATCTGAAACGCGTCCTCGCCGCCCGCACCGTCAGCATCATACTCCAGCCAAACCGCACGGCTGTCGCTGAGGCTCAGGCTGCCGGTGGACAAGGCGTCGTCAAGATTGGTGCCCAGATCCTGAAGCAGCCCGTCGATGTCCAGCAAGTCCCCATCGCTCAGCTTGAAATCGCTGATGGTGTCCCCTGCGTCCTCGGCCGCGGTAAAGACAAACACATCGGCATCCTTGCCGCCTTTGAGGAGGTCCGCCCCGGCGCCGCCTTGCAGCCGGTCCAGGCCGGATCCGCCATCGAGCGTGTCAATTCCAGCACCGCCCAAAAGCGCATCGTCTTCCGAACCGCCCCTGATCTTATCGGAGCCGTTGCCGCCGCTGAGGCTGTCATCCCCTTTGCCGCCATCCAGCTTGTCATTTCCTGCGCCGGCCGACAGCGTGTCATCGCCATTGCCGCCTTTCAGCTGGTCGCTGCCGCTGCCGCTGCTGAGCATGTCATTGCCATCGCCGCCATCAGCCTTGTTATTGCCGTTGCCAGCCGAAAGCGTGTCATCCCCGAGGCCGCCCTTCAGTTTATCGGTGCCTGCGCCGCTGGTGATCTGGTCGTTCCCGTCACCGCCATCCAGCTTATTGTTTCCATCGCCGGCGTAAATCGTGTCGTCGCCCCCGCCGCCTTTAATGTTGTCCTGTTCGCTGCCGCCGGACAAGCTGTCATCGCCGGCACCGCCGTCCAGCCTATTGTCTCCATCGCCGGCAGACATCGTATCGTTGCCTTCGCCGCCTGACAGCTTGTCTTTGCCGCTGCCTGAGGTGAGGACATCATCACCGCTGCCGCCATCCAGCTTGTTGTTGCCATCACCGGCAGACATGGTGTCGTCGCCATCGCCGCCTGACATTTTGTCATTGCCGCTGCCGCCGGACATGCTGTCATCGCCTTCGCCGCCATCCAGCTTGTTGTCACCATCGCCGGCAGACATCGTATCGTTGCCATCGCCGCCTGACAGCTGGTCTTTGTCAATACCGCCGGTAAGGGTGTCGTCACCTTCGCCGCCTGCAATCCGGTTCTTGCCATCGCCGCCGTCCAAATTGTCATTGCCCAGGCCACCGTATATCCGGTCCGCGCCGGAGCCGGCTGTCACGGTGTCGTCACCCTCTTCGCCGGTCAGGAAGTTTCTCCCGCCGCCGCCATGGAGCGCGTCATCCCCGTCGCCGCCATAGATCTTGTTGTTTCCGGTACCGCCGTCCAGCGTGTCATTGCCGCCGCGCCCTTCCAGAAGATCGTTGCCGGCACGGCCTTCGATCAGATTGGCAAGGTCGTTGCCATAGGCCTTGTCATTGCCGCTGCCCAGGATGGCATTTTCGATCTCGGTGCCTTCACTGATTGTCAGGCGCTTGGAACCGATCCTTCCGGAACCTCCGCTTGCCAGGTCGATCGTAGAAGCCCGCGTGACCGCGCTTAGATCCAGGGTATCAATCCCGCCATTTGTGTCCGTGACGGTGCCAAGCTGAACGGTCCATTGCGTCACGAAAGTGTCATCGAATACATAATCGTTATCAATGGTTCCCGGGGTCGGATCCGGGTCGGGTGTCGGATCTGGGTCGGGTGTCGGATCTGGGTCGGGTGTCGGATCCGGATCAGGTGTCGGGTCCGGGTCGGGTGTCGGGTCAGGATCGGGCGTTGGATCAGGATCTGGTGTGGGTTCGGGATCGGGTGTTGGGTCCGGTGCCGGCCCCGGGGTGCCGGAGATGTTGATGATCTCTGCCAGGCTGGCGTCCTCATTCACGCCGACAAGAAAGACCAAAAGGGCATTGTTGCCACCGTGCGAAACCTTGAGCCAGGATCCGCCGCTGCCGGCCTGCAGCGTTGCAACGCCGTCGCCTGCCGGATCATCCCCTTCATAGCCAATCGCTTGCAGCAGCTGCGCGATATTGATCCTGTCGCCTGATGCCAGGTCAAAATCAGCAATGGAATCGCCGGCTTCGCTGAGGCTTGTGTATACGAAACGGTCCGCGCCATTGCCGCCGGTGAGCAAGTCAGCACCATCGCCGCCGATCAAGGTGTCGCTTCCGTCACCGCCCTCGATCTGGTCATTGCCGGCACCGCTCTCCAGCTGGTTATCCGCTGCGTTGCCTGTGATATGGTCAACACCTGAGCCGGTAATGGCGTTTTCGATCACAGTGCCGCGGGCAATGGCGAAATTGCCGTTCTTTCCGTTCAGGCTGGAAAAGGTTTCTTCATTGAGGTTCAATACCTGATTGTAACTGCGCGAACCAAGGTCCACCAGGTCAATGCCGCCGTTATCGACAATCGCCACGCCGAAGCCGCCGTTCAGGTCCATGCCGAAGCGGCCGGTGGTTTGCCCGTCGCCGTAAGTGGTGTTGCCGGTTTCGATGTTTGCCGGCGTGCCATAGAGATGGTGAACAGCCGCGATGTCAGCAAGCTGTGCAGTCGCCAGATAGGCAAAGGACGCATCCACCGCGGTGTTCTCGGACTGGCTGAAATAGGACATGATCGACATTTGCCAGCTGTCATTGGCAAAATGCGCGTCCGAGCCGTAGCTGGCGCTGCCGTTGTAGCTGCCGGTATGGCCCAGGCCCAGGGCATGGCCGATTTCGTGGATGTAGGTTTGCAGATAGTAATTGCCGTATTGGGCCCAGGCATCATCAACATTGATGCTGGAGCTTAGAATTGTGCCGTTGCTGACCGAGGAGCTGGCATAGGCGCCGGACTGGTTGTCGTCGAAAGTGATCTTGGCGCTGCCATTGGTTTCGACAAATTCGATCCCGCTCAGCGCGGTCCAGCTCTCAAGCGCCTTGCGTGCGGTTTCCTTGCCGGTGCCGTTAAGCCCGCTGAGGTTGACGGTGAGCTGACCTCCGGTTTCGACATTAAAGGACCGCTCCGTGCGGCCAGTCGACTGCCAATATCCCTTGTAAAGATATTCTGCCACCTGATCGACGGTGTAGGTGGGCTTGCTGCCGGCAGACTGGCCGCCCGAGCCGGAGCCGCTGCCATCGGTGCTTTCGGGAATTCTGTGATTGGCTTGACCGCAATATTCACACATGTCCGTGTTCCATCCAAGATCGTTAAATTACAAAGGGAATTCAGTGTGCTGGACCAATTGGCGGGCATAATCCGCAAGACTGTCTGCGGTCAGCTGCCCATCCATGACCGACTGTTCGATGACCGGGCCTTGGCCGCTGCGGCCGTCGCTATGCTGCCAGGCCAAACTGCCTGAGATCCAATCAACCGACTGAGTTTGTTCGACGAAACGCAAGGTCAGGTCTGGACTGGCCCGCTGCTCGTCTGCAGCGGCAACCGCAGCGCCAGGGAATTTCTGGCGCAAGCCGTTGGCCAGCGCTTCGCAAAGCGGTTGCTGCAGGGATCTGCTGCATTGCAGCTGAACAATCTGCTCCGGGCTGCCGGACTCAGCAGTGCCAGTGATCAGCAGCCGGATAGCATCGGAACAGCTGGAGAGATGTCCAGGTAAAGTCATGGGAAATGTGCTCGCTCAGTAGGTCGAGGGATCAGGTTCAGTCCCGCACCGTTCTGGCTGCAGCTTCAGGTTTAGGCGGTGATTGGGGCAAAATGCCGGTTGCGATCCGGGCAACATTAAGACGTCATTAACTGCCGTTAACCCTTTGGCAGGGAGCGGTTACAGGGCAGCCTGTTCTGCGGGCTGCCCTGCTTTTGCAAATCATTCTCATTTTCATTGACAGTTGCGAATGATTTGCAATAACGATGCGTCAAAGACATCGTTCAAAACGGAGAATCGGATGTTCCCAAACCTGCTCAAGACAGTTTCCGCCGCCGCTGTTGCAGCCGTTGCTGCCAGCGCTGCCATGGCTGAAGACAAGATGAAGGTTGTCACAACCTTTACTGTGCTGGCCGATATGGCAGCAAATGTGGCAGGGGACGCCGCCGAAGTTGTCTCGGTCACCAAGCCGGGGGCAGAGATTCACGGCTATGAGCCGACCCCGCGTGATATCGTGCGGGCGTCCGATGCCGACCTGATCCTGTGGAACGGGATGAACCTGGAGCTGTGGTTCGAACAGTTCCTGTCCAATATGGAGGACGTGCCTTCGGTGACACTGACCGACGGGATCGATCCGATCCCGATCGCCGCCGGATCTTATGTGGGCAAGCCCAATCCGCACGCCTGGATGGGTCTGGATAACGCGCTGATTTATATCGACAACATTGTCGAAGCCTTTGCTGAGCATGATCCGGAAAACGCTGCTGTTTATGTCAAGAACGCGGGCGAATACAAAGACCGGCTGCGCGCCACGATCGATCCGTTGCGTCAAGCGATCGCAGCAATCCCCGAAGATCAGCGCTGGCTGGTGACCTGCGAAGGCGCCTTCAGCTACCTGGCCCGCGATTTCGGCATGAAGGAGCTGTATCTGTGGCCGATGAACGCCGACCAGGTCGGCACCCCGCAGCAGGTGCGCGGCGTTATTGACGGGGTGCGGGCCAACGATATCCCGGTAGTGTTCTGCGAAAGCACCGTCAACACAGCCCCGGCTGAGCAGGTGGCCCGTGAAACCGGTGTGGCCTATGGCGGCGAGCTGTATGTCGACTCGCTCAGCGAAGCGGATGGCCCGGTGCCGACCTATCTGGATCTGCTCAGGGTCACGTCGCAAACTGTGGCACGTGGTCTGACCGAGGTCACCAACTGAGCTTCTCACGGCAAATATCTCCGCCCCGCAGCACATGTAGCGGGGCGTTTCATTTCACAAAGCACATTTTCTGTGTGTAACTCTGCAGGACAGCCCCATGCTTGATGCCAGCGAGACCCACATAATGAATACCAGCGCCACGCCCGCCGATGACGGGATCGCCGCAAAAGATGTCACCGTTACCTACCGCAACGGCCATACGGCGCTGTGGAATGCCAGCTTTTCCATTCCCCGCGGCACCGTCGCGGCGCTGGTTGGGGTGAATGGCGCCGGCAAATCGACCCTGTTCAAGGCGATCATGGGGTTTGTGCCGGCCGCGCAGGGCGAAATCCGTATCCTCGGCATTACTGTAAAGGAAGCTTTGCGCAAAAACCTGGTCGCCTATGTGCCGCAGTCCGAGGAGGTCGATTGGGCCTTTCCGGTGCTGGTCGAGGATGTGGTAATGATGGGCCGCTATGGCCATATGGGGTTCCTGCGCCGCCCCAAGGCTGCGGATCACGAAGCCGTCGATCAGGCCCTGCGCCGGGTCAACATGCAGGACTTCCGCCACCGCCAGATCGGCGAGCTGTCCGGCGGCCAGCGCAAGCGGGTGTTCCTGGCCCGTGCGCTGGCGCAGGACGGGCAGGTGATCCTGCTGGACGAGCCCTTTACCGGCGTCGATGTAAAAACCGAAGAGCAGATCATCGCCCTGCTGCGCGAGTTGCGCGAGGAGGGCCGGGTGATGCTGGTTTCCACCCACAATCTGGGCAGCGTGCCCGAGTTCTGCGACCGCACCGTGCTGGTCAAGGGCACCGTGCTGGGGTTCGGCCCGACCGAGACCACCTTTACCCGCGCCAATCTGGAACACGCCTTTGGCGGGGTGCTGCGGCATTTCACCCTGGGCGGTGATGCGCTGCATGACGACGGCGACACCCGTGAGGTCACTATCCTGACCGACGACGAGCGGCCCTTTGTCCAATACGGCGAAAGAACGCAGACCCGCGAGAGCCGGGAACAGGAATGATGGAATACCTGCTGGAGCCGTTCTCCTACGGTTATATGACCAATGCTATGTGGGTATCAGCCCTGGTCGGCGGCGTCTGCGCCTTCCTGTCGGCTTACCTGATGCTCAAGGGCTGGTCGCTGATCGGCGATGCGCTCTCGCACTCGGTGGTGCCGGGTGTGGCGGGGGCCTACATTCTGGGCCTGCCGTTTGCGCTGGGCGCGTTTATTGCCGGCGGTTTGGCGGCGGGGGCGATGCTGTTCCTGTCGGAACGCTCCGGCCTCAAGGTTGATGTGATTATCGGCCTGATCTTCACCTCCTTTTTCGGGCTTGGCCTGTTCATCGTCTCGATCAGCCCGATGTCGGTCTCAGTCCAGACCATCACCATGGGCAATATCCTGGCGATCACGCCGGAGGACACGCTGCAGCTGGCGATCATCGGTTTTGTCTCGCTGGCCGTACTGCTGGCCAAGTGGAAGGACTTGATGGTCACCTTCTTTGACGAAAACCACGCCCGCACCATTGGCTTGCGTCCGGGGCTGCTGAAGGCAGTGTTCTTTGTTTTGCTGTCAGCATCGGTGGTCGCGGCAATGCAAACCGTCGGTGCCTTTCTGGTGATCGCCATGGTGGTGACGCCCGGCGCGACGGCGTACCTGCTGTGCGACCGCTTCCCGCGGCTGATCATGGTGTCGGTGCTGATCGGCGCCCTCACCAGCTTCTTTGGCGCCTATGCCAGCTACTTCCTGGACGGTGCCACCGGCGGCATCATCGTGACACTGCAGACGCTGATTTTCCTGGCGGTCTTTGTCTTCGCTCCGAAACACGGGCTGCTGGCCGCCAAACGCAAGGCGCGAGAGGCACTGAAGCGCGGCCCTGCCGCACAAGAAGGGGCTGCATGATGGATCTCGATATTTTGCTGATGCCGTTTCAGTTTGCGTTCATGCAGAACGCCTTTCTGATCTCGCTCATCGTTTCTGTGCCCACTGCCTTGCTTTCCTGCTTTCTGGTGATGAAGGGCTGGGCACTGATGGGCGATGCGGTCAGTCATGCAGTGCTGCCCGGCATCGTGCTGGCCTATATCGTGGGCTTGCCGCTGATCCTTGGTGCCTTTGCCGCTGGGATGCTCTGCGCGGTTGCCACCGGCTTTCTGGCCGGCAACAGCCGGGTCAAGCAGGACACCGTGATGGGAGTGGTGTTCTCTGGCATGTTCGGCCTTGGCATCGTGCTGTATGTCTCGGTGGAGACCAACGCCCATCTGGATCACATCCTGTTCGGCAACATGCTGGGGGTGGAGGGGCATGAGCTGTTGACCGCCGGGATCATTTCGCTGGGCGTTGGTGCGGCGCTGGTGCTGAAATGGAAAGACCTGCTGCTGCACAGCTTTGACCCGGCGCAGGCGCAAGCCTCCGGCCTGCCGGTGACGGTGCTGCATTACGGGCTGCTGGCGGCGCTGTCGCTGACCATCGTCGCAACTCTGTCGGCGGCGGGGCTGATCCTGGCCATCGGGTTGCTGATTGCGCCGGGGGCAATCGCATTTCTGGTGGTGCGCAAGTTCAGCACCATGCTGTGGGTTGCTGTCGTGGTTTGTATGTTCTCAATGCTGGCGGGCACCTATGCCAGTTTCTTCCTCGACAGCGCGCCCGCGCCGACCATTGTGCTGATCCTGACCGCGCTGTTTATTCTCGCCTTCGTGCGGCGGCTCCACCTGACCCGCCAGGCCTCGATGCAGCGTGCCAAGGATTCTTCCGGGATCGCATAAGTCACGCGGCGCCGGGCTTCACCATCTCCAAGAGCCATTGCCGCACCAGTTCGGCGTTAGGAACCAGGTCTTGGCTCTTGGACCACACCAGATAAAACCCCGCCCCGGTGGTCCAGGACCATTCCGTGCGTGCGGCCAGCAGCCCCTGTTTGATCAGCGGCTGCGTCACATGCTGCCAGCCGAAGGCGAAGCCTTCGCCGGCAATCGCCGCCTGCAGCACCAGCGCATAGTCGTTGAGCCGCAGACCTGCCGCGGGCAGCCGGCCCGTCACCCCGAAATGGGAAAACCACTGCTGCCAGCTGGGGCGTTCGCGGATCGGCTCCTCCAAGTGGATCAAACGTTCGTGCAGCAGATTCGGCACTGTTGCCAGATTGACGGCCGAGGCCATCACGAGCGGGCTGGCCACCGGATAAATTACCTCGGGCGCGATCAAGGCCGAGTGACAGTCCGGCCAGTTCCCATCACCGCGCCGCACCGCCAGCGAGATGCCCTCGGTATTGATGTCCGGCTCCCGGTCAGAGCTTTGCAGCCGCAGGTCGATATCGGGGTGAGCCTCGTGCAGCCGGGGCAGTTTTGGCATCACCCAGTAGTATGCAAAAGCAGAGGAGCAATTGAGCGTGACATGGTCATTCCGCCCGAACTGCCGCACCGCCTTGGCTGACGAAAGAATGTCCTCCAGCGCCTTGGAAACATCGGTGTAAAGCCGCATTCCCGCCCCAGTCAGCTCCACTTTTCGATGGCCGCGGCGGAATAAAACAACGCCCAAAGACGATTCCATCTGCTTGATCGCCGCACTGACAGCAGGCTGCTGAACATTTAGTTCCTCCGACGCGCGGGTAAAGGAAGCATGCCTGGCGGCGGCCTCGAAGACGATCAGGTGGCGGGGGCTGGTGAGGAGCTTCCAAAGTTCTTGCATAACTGTGAATTATCCAAACCATCAGAATTTTCAACCGTCACAAGGCCTGTGCCGGGTCTTATTGTGTCGCAACGCCTGAAGATGGAGATCCCCATGGCCCGACGCGCCCGCGCATCCCGCGATAGAAACACCGCCCCGGCGGGTGCCCCGGCATCGCCCTTTATCCAACGCACATTGCCGTTCTTCGATGTGCTGGACGAGGAAAAACTGGTCAAACTGGAGGCCCAGGTCGATTGGATTTTTGAAGACGTCGGCATTGCGTTCCGCGATGATCCCGAAGCGCTTCGGATCTGGAAAGAGGCCGGCGCGCGGATTGACGGCGACACCGTCCGTGCGGATGCGCAGTGGATCCGGTCCCTGTGTGCCAAGGCCCCGCGGGAGTTTACCCAGCTGGCCCGCAACCGGGCGCGGTCGGTCACTATCGGCGGCAACAACCAGGTGTTTGCCCCGATCTATGGCGCGCCGTTTGTGCGCGATCTGGAGGGCGGCCGCCGGTATGGCGACATGGAGAGCTTTGAGAAACTGGTGAAGCTCACCTACATGCATCCGAATCTGCATCATGGCGGGCTGGTGATCTGCGAGCCCTGCGATGTGCCGGTGAGCAAACGCCATTTCGACATGCTGTACGCGCATATGACGCTGAGCGACAAACCGCATCTGGGCGCAATCACCGAGATGTCCCGCGCGCAGGACAGCGTCGACATGGCCGAGATCGTCTTTGGCAAAGACGTCATGGACAACAACTGCGTGATCATGGGGAACGTGAACACCAACTCGCCGCTGCTGGTGGACAAGGTGGTGACCGAGGCCGTGCGCACCTATTCTGCCCGCGGGCAAGGTATGATCGTGGTGCCGTTTATCCTGACCGGCGCGATGGGGCCGGTGTCCACCGCGGCGTCTGTGGCGCAGGCGATGGCCGAGGCGATGATGGTCTGCGCCTTCACCCAGCTGGTGCGTCCAGGCGCGCCGTTTGTCCTAGGCAACTTCCTGAGTTCCATGTCGCTGAAATCCGGCGCGCCGACATTCGGGATGCCGGAGCCGGTGGTGTCGAACTATGCGATCGGCCAGCTGGCGCGCCGTGCGGGCCTGCCGCTGCGCTGCGGCGGCTCGCTGACCGCATCCAAGATCGAGGACGCGCAAGCGGCCTATGAGAGTGCCGATTCGATGCATTCCACCATGCTGGCGGGCGCGAATTTTGTCCTGCATTCAGCCGGTTGGATGGAAGGTGGTCTGTGCACCGGGTTTGAGAAACTGATCATGGATGCGGACCGGCTGGGATCTTATCAGAAGGTGCTGAGCCAAGGTCTGGACACCAGCGACGAAGCCTTTGCCCGTGATGCTTACACCGAGGTGGAGCCGGGCGGCCATTTCCTCGGCTCCGGCCACACCATGCGCAACTACCAGACTGCGTTTTATGAACCCAAGCTGAGCGACAGCGAGAATGTTGAAAGCTGGGAGGAGGGCGGCTGCAAGGACATGCGCCAGCGCGCCTATGAGCGCTGGAACCAGATGCTGAACCAGTATGAAGCGCCGCCGATGGATGAGGCGGTGAAAGAGGAACTGGCCGCCTATGTCGCCCGCCGCAAGGAGGAGATTCCGGATGCGTGGTACTGAGTTAACACTTTCTTCACGCATAATCTCAGCTGATGCAGGATGTGCCGGATTGCTCCGGCACCCCCTGTGCACCCCCCGTATACCCCCTGTGCACCCCCTAGGTGCCATTTGCCGCAATTCCCGCGCTTTGCCGCAGACCTGAGGACAAAACCCATGTCAGACAATTTTGCCCAATCGACGCTCAACATCCACAAGGAGGAGAGCACCGGCGACAAGAAACTGCCGAGCCACGCCAAGGCGGTGATCATCGGCGGCGGTGTGGTTGGCTGCTCGATCTTGTTCCACCTGGCCAAGTTCGGCTGGAAGGACGTGGTGCTGCTGGAACGTGACGAGCTGACCTCCGGCTCCTCCTGGCACGCGGCGGGGCAGATCCATACCATCAGCTCTGATCCGAACATCTCGCGGCTGCAGTCCTACACTATCGACCTGTACAAGGAGATTGAGGAACTGTCGGGCCATTCCGTCGGCCTGCACATCACCGGCGGGTTTTACCTGGCGTCGAACAAGACTTGGTACGACTACCTGAAACGCGAACGGTCCAAGGCGCGGTATATGGGCCTGAACCAGGAATTCATCAGCCCCAGGGAAGTGGCTGAACGCCACCCGCTGATTGATCCGAAACATTACCATGCCGCCCTGTGGGATGATCAGGATGGCGATCTGGATCCCTCGGGTGCGACCTATGCTTTTGCCAAGGCGGCGAAGGTGCATGGCGCAAAGTATTTCACCCATACGCCGGTGACCGGCACCACCCAGCGCGCTGATGGCAGCTGGGACGTGACAACGCCAAATGGCGTGATCAATGCCGAGCATATCGTGAACTGCGGCGGCCTGTGGGCGCGGGAAGTCGGCCACATGCAGGGCGTCAACCTGCCGGTGCAGCCGATGGAGCACCACTATCTGATCACCGACAAGATCGACGCGGTGGCGAACCACCCGACCCGCCTGCCGGCCGGGATCGATTACGAGGCCAACATCTATTTCCGGCAGGAGCGCCAGGGGATGCTGCTGGGCACCTATGAACCCAAAGGCACGCCGTGGAAGGTGGATGGCACGCCGTGGGATTTCGGGCATGAGCTGTTGCAGCCCGATCTGGACCGGATTGCCGACCGTCTGGAGATGTCGTTTGAGCGCATCCCCGCGATTGGCGAGGCGGGCATCAAGGACATGATCAACGGTCCCTTCACCTTCGGCCCCGACGGCAACCCGATGATCGGCCCGGTGCCGGGCATGAAGAACTACTGGTGCGCCGTGGGGGTGATGGCTGGTTTCTGCCAGGGCGGCGGCGTGGGCCTGACCATGGCCGAGTGGATGATCGACGGCGAGCCGTCCATCGACGTCTGGGCGATGGACGTGGCGCGGTTCGGCGATTTTGCGACCCCCGATTGGGGCACCGTGAAGTCGACCGAGAATTACGAGCGCCGGTTTGTGATGACCTTCCCGAATGAGACCTTGCCGAAGGGGCGGATGCAGAAGACCACGGCGCTCTATGACCGGCTGGTCGCCAAGGGTGCGCGGATGGGGCAGGGCTTTGGCCTGGAAAGCGCGCTGTGGTTTGCGGATGGACCTGAGGACGCGCATGAGGAGCCGACGTTTGAGCGCAACCGCAGCCATGAGTATGTGGCACGCGAGGTGAAGGCGGTGCGCGAGGCGGTGGGCGGCATCGAGGTTGCCAACTTTGCCAAGCATGAGTTCAAGGGCGCGGGCGCGCGGGAATATCTGGATCACGTGCTGGCAGGCTATGTGCCGCAACCGGGCCGCCTGACCCTGACGCCGATGCTGACGCCCAAGGGTAAGCTCTATGGCGATCTGACCGTGGCCTGTCTCGGGGAGGAGCATTTCATGCTGTTCGGCTCCGGTGCCATGCAGGAGGCGCATCGCCGCTGGTTTGAAAAGGATCTGCCTGCCGATGTGACCTATCAGAATGTCTCGGACGACTGGCATGGCATCGCGCTGTCGGGTCCGAAATCGCGCGAGCTGCTGCAGCGGATCACCCGCGAGGATGTCTCGGGCGAGGCGTTCAAGTTCCGCGATCTGCGCCAGACATTTGTGGGCGGCGTGCCGGTGATCCTGAACCGGATCAGTTTCTCGGGCGAGCTGGGCTATGAGCTTTACTGCAAACCGCAGTACCTGCTGCGCCTGGCGGAAGCGGTCGAGGAGGCCGGTGCTGATCTCGGCTACCGCTGGTACGGGGCGCGAGCGCTGATGTCGATGCGGCTGGAGAAGGGCTGGGGTGTCTGGACGCTGGATTTCCGCCCCGATTTCGATGCGGCGGAGAGCGGCATGGATGTCTTCATCAACTGGAAGAAGGACTTTGTTGGCAAGGAGGCCGCACTGGCGGCCAAGGAAGCCGGGCCGAGCCGCAAGCTGGTCACCATGACCATCGGCGTGGACGGCATTGATGTGTCCAATGACGAAGCGATCCTCAAAGACGGTGAAGCGGTGGGCTACATCTCTTCCGGCGGCTATGCGCATCACGCAAAGGCCTCGATGGCGATGGGCTATGTCTCGGCGGAACACGCCGCGGCGGGCACCAGGCTGCAGGTCGAGATCCTGGGCGAGATGTATGACGCCGAGGTGCTGGGCGCGCCGGTCTATGACGCCAACGGCGCCAACATGCGCGCCTGACCGGATCAGGGGAACGGATATCATGACCAGCCCCATTCGGACGTTCCCCGAAGCGGCTGAGGCCGAGTCGGCCTGCCGCTGTATCTTCCTGCTGCTGCCCACCTTCTCGCCGCTGGATCTGTCCAGCGCGGTGGCGGCGCTGGAGGCGGCCAACAAACACGACGGGACCGCGCGCTATCACTGGCGCGTGGTCAGCGAAGACGGCTTGTCCGTCACCGCGCCGAACGGGCTTGGCGTGGCGGTAGACGGCGGCCTGCCGGGCCTGCTGCGCGGCGATATGATTTTTGTTTGCGGTGGCCAGGGGCAGGAGCCGGGGGTATCGCTCAAGGTTCTGGGCTGGCTGCGAAAAGCGCAGCGCATGGGGGCGGCCCTTGGAGCGTTGGGTGGCGGTGTGCTGGCGCTGGCGCGCTCCGGGCTGCTAACGGGGCGCCAGGTCTCGGCCCATTGGGCGCTGCGGGCCGTTCTTGCCGAGGCGCATCCGGATGTGGAGGTGAAGAATTCGCTGTTCACCATGGACGGTAAACTGATCACCTGCGCCGGCGGCACTGCCACCATCGACATGATGCTGAACCTGATCTCGGATCATCACGGGGCTGCCGTCGCAACAGGAGCGGCGGATCTGATGGTCTGTTCCTCGGCGCGCAAGGGGAATCAGGATCAGACGGTTTCCGAATATGGCCGGACTGGCGTTCGGCATGAAAAACTCGCCGCTGCGCTCAGCCTGATGCGGAGCAACCTGGAGGAGCCGCTGACGCCTGGCGGCATCTCAGACCTGGTTGGCCTGTCAGTGCGCCAGCTGGAGCGGCTCTTCTCGAAATACCTGCAAACCACACCTAAGGTCTATTACACCAAACTGCGGCTGGATTATGCCCGCAGCCTGCTGTTGCAGACCAACATGCGGATCATCGATGTGGCATTGGCCGCGGGGTTCAACAGCCAGACCCATTTCGCCAAGGTCTACCGCCGCTATTTCGGCAAGTCGCCGCATCAGGAACGGCCATTCTGAACGCTCCTGATGCCCCAGACCGGCTTTGTTGCACAAATCGGGTGGCGGGCGGACTTCCCCTTTGCCCTGAAGGACTTACCCGATAGCCTCTGTTGCGGGTATGCCAAGAGCGGTGTAGCGGTTGAGCACGGCGATACGGGTTTGGATTTCCGCGGCCTGCCTGTCGAAGTCTCGCGCCGAGAGGCGCTGCCCCAGCAGTTTCACGCAATGCATCCTTTCGTCGGGAAAATGATCCCCCCGATCATTTTCTGACCCTCCTCAAATCTCGGCGCGGCTTCGGCGGTGATTTCCGCTCCACCGCCTCCAAAGGACGCGACGCAGATATCGCGAAGCGTTTACGGCCTCGTTTCGGGCAATGGCTCCTGGGCTTGTTGGCTTCCATGGCTTGGCGTTCTTGCGGGGCGGGATGACGGCGTGAGCGCCACGCGACGCAATCGCATCATGGCATTTACAGGTGTCATACGCCCCGCCCGTTGCCCGGCAGCACATGCACCGCATTGCGATAGGGGGCTTACGGGCGTTCCACTCGCCTTCGCCCTCTGACTTGATGCCAGTGCTATCGATGAGGAGATTCAGCGGGCCTTTGCTGCCACGAAATGGGAGGCTCACGTTTGGGGTCTTTTGCCTCCGGCATAAGGTGCTGAAATCCGGCACGGCCCAGTCCAGTCCAACCAGCCGCAGCAGGCTTTCAACGAACCCGGTTCGTCTGCCGAAGCGGCATCCCGAACAACACCTTCAAGGTCAGACAGGCCTGGATCGCCGCATCGCTGAATTGCGGGTGCCGGCCGCGTTTGCCAGCCGGTCGAGGTGTCCAGATCATCTCAGGATCAAACCAGATCGACAGCGATCCACGCTGCCTCAAGCTGTCATTGCAAGACGGCCAGTTCGTGGTCTTATACTTCGTAGGGGCCCAGCTGCTCATGCGCTCCAGCTATCACGCTGGATTCACAACATGAATCCCCTCAGTTCATTTGTGCAACAAAGCAGTCTGGATCTGTTGAGTGTCGTTCATGGTGCGCCCAAACAAATTGAACTCGCGGCTTGGCGCCGCGAGTTCAGTGTTTTCTAATGCCGAGAAGCGGAGGGCATCAGGAGTTAGAAAATGAAATCGCCTTGGTCCAAATCGGAAATTTCGATTCCGTTCAAACGCATTGCATCGCCATCATCGTCTGTGATCACAACGCCTTTCGAGCCTTGGCGGACGTGGTTGGAGATGAGATCGTCGAAATCGCTGATGCCGCTGGCTTTGCGTAAGTCCACTTGATCTCTGCCGCCGAAATCCACCACTAGGTCAAACCCTGATGAGAAGATAAAGTCATCGGCACCGCTGTTTCCAATCAGCTTGTCGTTGCCTGTGCCGCCATTCAGTTTGTCGTTGCCGCCGCCGCCTTTCAGCAGGTCTTTGCCGCTGCCGCCGAAGAGTTTGTCGCGTCCGCCTCCTCCTTTCAGGACGTCCCTGCCGGCCCCGCCGGTCAATTTGTCGCCACCGCCTTCACCGGAAATGGTATCATTCCCGGAACCACCTTCGGCCCTATCTCTCCCAGCGCCTGCGTTGATAATGTCAGCGTCAGCAGTGCCCATGATGACATCGTGGCCGTCTGTCCCGGTGATAACTTCGTCCTCTGGTTCGTCGATCACCAGCTCGTCATTTTCAAACAACGAGTTTAGAAACGCTGTGTCGTCCGCAGTCGAGGCACTGGTCCAGGCGGCATAGAAATCTGCGGCCGATACACCTTCTATGTCGACAGCGCCAACCAGTACCTCTTCAAACACGTTCATGAAGACAATCACCTCGATGCTTCCAGACGTCGGCAGACCTTCAGAGTCAAACTCCATATTGCTTCCCAGCAGCACAAGCTTGCGATTCCAGCCGCTGTTGCTGACCAGTCCGTCCCCAGCAGAGTAAGCGTCGTAGTAGTTGAAAACGACGCCCTCCCAATAAGCTGTCCCGTCAACGGTCATCACTGGGTCATCGGAGCCGGGTGGGACAGCGCCTCCAAGTTTGCTCACCAGGTTTTCTTTGACAAAGTTGAAAGTCCCGTTTTGAAGTTCTGTCTGGAGGGTCTCATCGGGGAGGGTTGAGATGTCGCGCATCAATAAATTCCGTTTAGTAATCATGCATTTGGGCTAAGTGCCGCCTGCACACGTTTAGCGTGCGGTTTGACGCCTGCGTGAGTATGGAAAACCATGCCTTGTCGATCTTTGATTGGTGTAAGTGATTAATACAATATGACTTTTGCTCCTGTCGCCACGCAGATGGAGGTCATGTCCATCTTTCAAAGGAGTTGAGAAACTGTTGCGTGTCTATGGAGATCAATTCGGAGGGCAATTACAATGCCTCTGCCGGCAGGGTGCAGTCCCACTGCAGTCCCGGTGGATAAACCGCGGGGAGGATTTTGACCACTGAACTCAGTAGCCTGATTTATAAGGGGAAGGGTGGTAGCGGAGGAGGGACTTGAACCCCCGACACGCGGATTATGATTCCGCTGCTCTAACCAACTGAGCTACTCCGCCGCTCTGTGTGGACGCGATTTACGGAATGCGGCTCGCCGGGTCAAGCAGAAAAGGGGGAGAATAACGGATTCTTCGGACATTTTTCAAACCACGTGAAAAAGCGCCGTAACTTCAAACATTTGCGCGTTCTTTTTTGTCCGGGGAACCCTTCACAACCACTGTCGCGGGAGCGAGGGCTGCCGGCAGCACGGTTTATTCGGACAGGCTGTCGAACTCTGCCAGATCCGGGCGGGGCAGTTTGTCCAGCAGGGCAAACACCAGCGTGCGGCAGGTCTCGCCGGTCCAGTTTTCAGGATGGAAGCCGGAGGGCAAATCCGGGTGGCGCAGAACGACGCGGCGCCAGCGGTGTACGATTAAGGTGCGCAGAGTGCCGGTTTGAGCCGGAGTCAGCCGGGTTGGCGGCGGAGCAATTTGTTCCAGATCCTGCTGCAATTCCTGACAGGCTTCACATAGTTGCAGGGGAAACAGACGTTTCTTCAGCCAGCTTGGAACGGCGATGCTGCTGACCTTTGCGGCCAATATGTCATCCAGATTGTGCGGTATCGGCCCATGTCCCAGGGTAGTAGTGCGGTTCACGGCCACGTAGTTGGGTAGCAGTAGAGCCTCGTCCAGGGTGGCTTGGCCGGTGCCATCCTCGGCGATGAGCACATGCCAGTCGCCAGGCGCTGCGGCGCTGCGGCCATATATCCGGGGTGTCACTGCGGCGGATTGGTTGCGGCCGTATTCGGTCAGATAGTGGATAGATGCACGGCCTGCGCGGGCGCTTTCGATCCAGCCATCCTTACGCAGCCGGTGCAGCGCCACCCGGATTGCTTCGGGCTTGATCCCCATCGGAGTGATGATGCGGGTCAGGGCGCTGCCGCTGATTTGGGCGCCTTTGTCCTGGGCCAGATCGCCGAACAGCGACACGATTACCGACCAGACCCGCTGGTTCTGCGGGTCGTTCAGCTGCTGGACGGTGGTGTCAAACCAGGGGTTTTGCTGTTCGTTCATGGGGATAAACATAGTGCGCCCGGACCGGTTAGACCAGTCCGGGCGCACGGCAGCGTTACCGCTGCCTACCACTTTTGCACAGGTTCAGAAGGCGTTCATCGTCAGCAGCTCATACTCTGCTGCAATCTCGTCGTCCTGATTGGTGAGGTTGACGTGCCAGCGGACCTCGCCGTATTCCTCGTTGCGCGGTGTTTTCTTCTTAACGGTCAGGCGGACCTTGATGCTTTCGCCTGCGGAAATGGGCTTCATGAAGCGTAAGGAGTCGAGGCCGGTGTTAGCCAGAACCGGGCCTTCGTCCGGTTGCACGAACATGCCCGCAGCAAAGGACAGCAGCAGGTAGCCATGCGCCACGCGGCCTGGGAAGAACGGGTTCCGCTTGGCAGCCTCGTCGTCCATGTGGGCATAGAAGGTGTCGCCGGTGAAATGGGCGAAGGTCTCGATATCTTCCAGCGTGACGGTGCGCGGCGCCGTATGGAGCGTCTCGCCGATGGACAATTCGCCGAACTTGCGGGTGAAGGGATGGGCCGGGCCCTTGATCTCACTACCGCCGGGGACCCATTTCTCGCCGATGGCCGACAGGATGTCGGGCGAGCCCTGGATTGCGGTGCGCTGCATGTAGTGTTTGACGCCGCGCACGCCGCCCATTTCCTCGCCGCCGCCGGCGCGGCCGGGGCCGCCATGCACCATGTGGGGCAGGGGGGAGCCGTGGCCGGTCGATTCCTTCATAGAGTCGCGGTTATTGAAATAGAGCCGCCCGTGATAGGCGCCGGCGCCGATGGCGACCTCGCGGGCGACGGCAGGGTCATGGGTGATGACCGAGGCCACCAGTGAACCCTGGCCGCGGTTGGCGAGGTCAATCGCATGGCCCAGGTCGCGGTAGCCCATGATGGTGGAGACAGGGCCAAAGGCCTCGGTGTCGTGCACGCGGCTCGCCTTGTCCGGGTCGGCGCAATGGAACAGCATCGGCGGCACGAAGGCGCCTTTTTCGGCGTCGGCGCCCTCCACGTTGAAGCTGTCGGGGTTGCCAAAGACACGTTCGGCTTCCTGGCCGATGACCTTGGCCTTTTCCAGCACGTCGCGTTTCTGGCTGTTGGAGACCAGCGCACCCATGCGGGTGGTTTCCAGGCGCGGGTCGCCGATTTTGGTTTTCGCCAGCCGGCCCGACAGCGCTTCGATCACCGCGTCCACTTGCGCTTGCGGTGCGATGATGCGGCGGATGGCGGTGCATTTCTGGCCTGCCTTGGTGGTCATCTCGCGGCTGACCTCCTTGACGAACAGGTCGAATTCCGGCGTGCCGGGGGCCGCGTCGGGACCAAGGATCGAGGCGTTGAGGCTGTCCTGTTCGGCGACGAAACGGATCGAGTTTTCAAGGACCACCGGGTTTGCGCGCAGCTTTAGCGCGGTATTGGCAGAGCCGGTGAAGCTGACCACGTCCTGCATCGTCAGGTGGTCCAGCATGTCGCCCAAGCCGCCGGAAACCAGCTGCAGCGCGCCTTCGGGCAGGATGCCTGAACCGAGCATCAACTTGACCGCCAGTTCGGTCACGTAGCAGCTGTTGGTGGCGGGCTTCACGATGGCCGGTACACCGGCCAGCAGGGTCGGGGCCAGTTTTTCGAGCATGCCCCAGACCGGGAAGTTGAAGGCGTTGATATGCACCGCAACGCCGCGCAGCGGGGTGCAGATGTGCTGGCCCAGAAAGGTGCCGTTGCGGCTGAGCTGCTCAACCTCGCCGTCCAAGTAGACATGCCCGTCCGGCATTTCGCGGCGGCCCTTGGAGGCAAAGACAAACATGGTGCCGATGCCGCCGTCGATGTCGATCATGTGATCGCTTTGGGTGGCGCCGGTGTCAAAGCTGAGATCGTAGAGCGCCTGCTTGTGCTGGTTCAGGTGGCCCGCCAGCGCCTTCAGCATCCGGGCGCGGTCGTGGAAGGTCAGCCGGCGCAGGTTTGCGCCGCCCGCAGTGCGGGCATGGTCCAGCATTGCCTGCACGTCGAGCGCGTCATTGCCCGCTGTGGCCATGACCTCGCCGGTGATGGCGCTGGCGATGTTGCGCGCACCTGCACCCGGTGCGACCCATTGACCCGCTGCAAAGCTGGAAATCTCAAGAAGGCTCATCATGCTGTCCTTTTCGTCAGGCCGGCGGGGGCCGGCTGGCTGGAATCCGATGCTGAGATATATTGACCGTCCGGTCGGTTTATGCAAGGAGTTTGTCAAATGCGCCGCTGACAGGATGAGGGAGCGATGAGCGATACAATTCTGGTGGAGGATCACGGGACCTGGGTGGAGATCACTCTGAACCGCCCGGACCGGCTGAACAGTTTCAACGAAGACATGCACAACGCCTTGCGTTCCGCATTGGAGGCGGCGCGTGATGGCGGTGCCCGTGCGGTGCTGCTGACCGGGGCAGGCCGAGGCTTTTGCGCCGGCCAGGATCTGGGCGACCGCGATCCGCGCAAGATGGACGGCCCGCCGGATCTGAGCCAGACCGTGCGCACTTTCTATGCACCGTTGGTGCGGCTGATCCGTGACCTGAACTTCCCGGTGATCTGCGCTGTGAACGGTGTGGCGGCCGGGGCCGGGGCCAATCTGGCACTGGCCTGCGATGTGGTGCTGGCGGGTGAGAGCGCCAAGTTCATCCAGTCGTTCTCGAAGGTCGGCCTGATCCCGGACACCGGCGGCAGCTGGCATCTGCCGCGGCTCATGGGCGAAGCACGGGCCAAGGGGCTGGCGCTGACCGCCGAGCCGCTGCCTGCAAAGAAGGCCGAGGAGTGGGGCCTGATCTGGAAGGCGCTGCCGGATGACGCGCTGATGGCAGAGGCGCGCACGATGGCAGAGAAATTTGCAAACGGACCAACCTTGGGCCTGGGTCTGACCAAGCAGTGCATCCAGGCGGCGGCGGTCAACACGCTGTCGGAGCAGCTGGAGATTGAGGCGGACGCGATGAAGACTTGCGGCGAGAGCGCGGATTATGCCGAGGGCGTTGCCAGCTTCCTGGACAAGCGCGCGCCTGCGTTCAAAGGCAAATGATCATGACACCCAAGGAACGTGCAGAAAAATCCGCTGCCGCCATGTGGGCGGAAGATCATGCGTCCAAGTGGGCGGGGATGGAGATCACCCATATGGACGAGGGCGAGGCCGCGCTGGAGCTGACCATCGCCCAGCACCATTGCAACGGCCACGGTATCTGCCACGGCGGCGTCACGTTTATGCTGGCCGACAGCGCCTTTGCCTTTGCCTGCAACAGCCGCAACCAGGCGACCGTGGCGCAGCACAATGTGATCAGTTTCACCGCGCCGGGCCGTCTGGGCGACAGGCTGATTGCCAAGGCCCGCGAGATTTCCCTGACCGGGCGCAGCGGCATTTATGATGTGGCGGTGACCAATCAGGACGGCCGCCAGATTGCCGAATTCCGGGGCTTTTCCCGGGCGGTCAAAGGCCAGTTGTTTGACGAATAAGGCGTGGAGGATGCCATGAAAGACCTGACCCCCAACAAGGCTGATCTGGATCCGATTGAGATCGCCTCGATCGACGAAATCCGCGCCCTGCAGCTGGAGCGGCTGAAGTGGTCGCTGCGGCATGCTTATGACAACGTGCCGATGTACAAGCAGCGGTTCGATGAGGCGGGCGTGCACCCGGACGACCTGCAGCAGCTGTCGGATCTGGCGAAATTCCCCTTCACCTACAAGAATGACCTGCGCGACAATTACCCCTTTGGTCTGTTCGCGGTGCCGCGTGAGCAGATCATGCGCCTGCATGCGTCCTCCGGCACCACCGGCAAGCCGACCGTGGTGGGCTACACCGCAAATGACATCAGCAATTGGGCCGATCTGGTGGCGCGGTCTTTGCGCGCGGCTGGTTTGCGCAAGGGCGACATGGTGCATAACGCCTATGGCTACGGGCTGTTCACCGGGGGCTTGGGTGCCCATTACGGGATTGAACGGCTGGGCGCCACAGTCGTTCCGATGTCGGGCGGGCAGACCGAGAAACAGGTGGGGCTGATCACTGATTTCCAGCCCGATGGTATCATGGTGACGCCGTCCTATATGCTCAACATTCTGGAGCAGTATCATAAGGTTGGCATGGATCCGCGGGAAAGCTCGCTGAAGGTTGGTGTCTTTGGCGCCGAACCCTGGACCGATGCGATGCGCCGCGAGGTCGAAGAGGCCTTTGACATGCACGCGGTCGATATTTACGGCCTGTCCGAGATCATGGGGCCGGGTGTCGCCAATGAATGCGTCGAGACCAAGGACGGTCCGGTCATCTGGGAGGATCACTTCCTGCCGGAAATCATTGACCCGGTGACGGGTGAGGTGATGCCGGACGGCGAAATGGGGGAGCTGGTGTTCACCACGCTGACCAAGGAAGGCTTGCCAATGGTCCGCTACCGCACCCGCGACCTGACACGGTTGCTGCCGGGCACCGCGCGCACGATGCGGCGGATGGAGAAGATCACCGGGCGCAGCGACGATATGATCATCCTGCGCGGCGTCAATGTCTTTCCCAGCCAGGTGGAGGAACAGCTGATGGCCACTGGCGGGCTGGCGCCGCATTACCAGATCGAGCTGTATAAATCCGGCCGGATGGATGCGATGCGGGTCTATGTTGAGGCCAATCCGGATGCCACGGATGAGCTGAGCAAGACCGCCGCGGCGCGGATGCTGACCAAGCGGATCAAGGATATGGTTGGCGTTTCCACCGAGATCATTGTAGGCGACCCGGGGTCCGTTGAGCGCAGCCAAGGCAAGGCCAAGCGCGTCGTTGACAACCGTGGCAAGTCCTGAACGGGGGAGTGAGTTTTGGCCCGCACCATCGCAAAAGACCATGATCAGAAACGCACGCTGATCCTGAAATCCGCAGCCAAAGTGTTTGCGGAGGCAGGCTATGACCGGGCGTCGATGACCCAGCTGGCGCGCGAATGCGGGATCTCCAAGGCGAATATCTACCACTACTATGACAGCAAGGACGCCGTGCTGTTCGGCCTTCTTGATACCTATCTTTGCGAGTTGCGCGACCGGGTCTGCGGGGTGGAGCTGGAGGGCTGCGGCCCCGAGGACCGGCTGCGCCGCATCGTGTCGGAAATCATGCTGGCCTATCAGGGGGCCGACCATGAGCATCAGGTGCAGATCAGCGCCATGGGCGCGCTGCCTGAAGACCAGCAAAAGCTGCTGCGCGCCTATCAGCGTGAAATGGTGCAGTTTGTGAGTGATGCGCTGGCGGCGGTGGCGCCCGAAGTGTTTGAGGGCGCAACGGCCAAGCTGCGCGGCGCGACCATGTCGGTCTTTGGTATGCTGAACTGGTATTACATGTGGAATTCCGGCGCAGGCCCGAAGGCACGCGACGACTATGCGCGGCTGGCGGCGGATCTGGTTCTGAATGGAATCAAAGGGCTTTGAGGAGCCTCAAGTCCGGCACGAAAACTTGAACTGACAACGCAGCAGAGTTTCTTTGGTGTTTGCGCCTGCCTGCGCTAGGCTTGCGGCTCCATAGGAGGGCGGCATGGCAAACTCTGAGAGTTTCGAAAAGTTCTATTACAAGAAGGTCGGGCTGGGCGAAGGCTGCGGCTGCGCGGAGCGGGTGATCGACAACCACGAATTCGACCGTCAATCGGGCCGGCCGCAGCTCAAATCCTTTGGCGGCAGATTTTCACTGCGGTCTTTTGCGCTGAAATACGGGCTGATTTCCCGTCGGCAACC
Source organism: Leisingera aquimarina DSM 24565 (assembly GCF_000473165.1). GTDB lineage: Bacteria > Pseudomonadota > Alphaproteobacteria > Rhodobacterales > Rhodobacteraceae > Leisingera > Leisingera aquimarina. The sequence continues at coordinate 1,512,838 of NZ_KI421504.1, forward strand.
CGCACCAGACGCAGAATAGAGAACACGGCTGTGGTTTGCGTCAGCAAGCCTGATTGGCCCGCTGACGCAGCGTGGGGTGTTTACAGCTGGACCGGCGGCACCATGCCGACAATCTCATAGGTTTTGCGCAGGATTGGTGCGGTGATTTCACGCGCGCGCTCGGACCCGCGTGTCAGGATACGGTCGATCTCGTCCTGCTCGCCCATCAGCCGCGCCATCTCGGTTGAGATCGGCGCCAGCTTCGACACCGCCAGATCCGCCAGCATCGGCTTGAACTCGGAGAACTGCTTGCCGCCGACATCGGCCAGCACCTGATCGACGCTTTGTTCGTTCAGCGCCGCATAGATGTTCACCAGATTGCGCGCCTCGGGGCGCTCTTCCAGGCCTTTCGCCTCGGAGGGCAGCCCTTCGGGATCGGTTTTGGCCTTGCGGATCTTCTTGGCGATGGTGTCGGCGTCATCCGTCATGTTGATGCGGCTGGCATCGGAGGGGTCCGACTTCGACATTTTCTTGGAGCCGTCGCGAAAGCTCATCACGCGGGTGGCTGCGCCCTCAATCACCGGTTCGGTCATTGGGAAGAAATCGACACCATAGTCGTGGTTGAACTTGGCAGCGATGTCGCGGGTCAGTTCCAGATGCTGTTTCTGATCCTCGCCCACCGGCACATGGGTGGCGTGGTAGGTCAGAATGTCCGCTGCCATCAGCGCCGGATAGGCAAACAGGCCAAGGGACGCGTTCTGTGCGTTCTTGCCGGCCTTGTCCTTGAACTGGGTCATCCGCTGCATCCAGCCCATGCGGGCGACGCAGTTAAAAATCCAGGCCAGCTGCGCGTGTTCGGGCACCTGGGACTGGTTGATCAGGATGGATTTCTCCGGGTCCAGGCCGGCGGCGATGAAGCCTGCGCACAGCTCGCGGGTGGATTTCATCAGGTCCTTGGGATCCTGCCAGACGGTGATCGCATGCAGGTCCACCATGCAATAGATGGACTCCACATCCTTGGCCTGCCAGTCGACGAACCGCTTCAGGGCACCAAGGTAATTGCCCAGGTGCAGGTTGCCGGAGGGCTGAATCCCCGAAAAGACGCGCGGGGTGAATGTGGTTTCGCTCATCTAGGCGTAACTCCCGTCTGGAAATAGCAACCCCGGTGGCTTACCCATGGGGCTTGGATAGGTCAACAGGTGCGGAGGGTTCTGCACTGCAAGGAGACACAATGAGCAGCCCGCATAACACCGCACCCGTAAACCCGCTGCCTGCAGCCGTGGTTGCGATAGTGCTGATCATCATCGGGATTGAGGCGGTGTTCTCGCTTGGCGCCCGCGGAATCCTGGGCGGGCCGGGGGCGATCGGCTGGCGGCTGGAGGCAATCCAGTCCTATGCGTTTTCCAGCGAGATCTTCTGGTGGATGCAGGACAGCGGCCGCTGGCTGCCGGAGCATCTGCTGCGCTTTGTGTCGTATCCCTTTGTGCATGGCGCCTTTACCCACGCGCTGTTTGTCTGCGTCTTTGTGCTGGCGATGGGCAAGATGGTGGGCGAGGTGATGGGCGACCTGGCGATGGTGATCATCTTTGTGTTGTCCGGTGCCGGCGGCGCGCTGGGCTATGCGCTGCTGGTCAGCGGCGGCCAGCCTTTGATCGGCGGCTTTCCGGCGGTTTACGGGCTGATCGGGGCGTTTACCTTCCTGTTGTGGCGCTCGCTGGCCTCGGTCGGGGCGCAGCAGAGCCGGGCGTTTTCGCTGATCGCCTTCTTGATGGGTGCGCAGCTGCTGTTCGGGCTGTTGTTTGGCGGCCAGAAGGACTGGGTCGCGGATCTGGCAGGCTTTGCCACCGGGTTTGGGCTGTCGTTCTTCCTGGCGCCGGGCGGCTGGGCGCGGATCCGCAACCGCATCCGCCACGATTGAGAGCGGGGCGCTCCCGCCCGCGGCCTATGCCCCAATGAGGCATTTCCAGCCGTTGGGCCGGGCCGCGCTGATGCGCGGAGGCTATGTCGCCCTTGACCCGAGACCAGCCTGAAGGGGCGCGGGGTCAGGCCTGTTTCCGGCGGCTGAGGGCAGTGCGGAACTCTGACAGACGGAAGGCGCCAAGCGCTTGGCCTGCGGCGAAGTAGACCACGCCGCCCAGCACCACCAGCCCTAACAGGGACAGGTAGCGCCAGTAGTCCAGCATAAACAGCCAGCCCGCGGATACGGCTACAGCATAGAGCACCGCCCCCATCACAGCAGAGGCTGCCAGGATGCGCCAGGCGCGGGTGCGGAAGCGGGTGTCGAACCGGGCCTCCTCGCCCATTCTGCGGGTGCCGATCGCCAGCAGCCCCACCATTGCCCAGCCAGCGGCCGAGGCGGCAATGGCGGGGGCGATCCAGCCCAGTATAGGCTTCAAGCCGAATGCCAGCGCGGCGTTCACGGCCATGGCAACCAGCGCGTAGCGGAACGGCGTTTTGGTGTCCTCCCGCGCGAAGTAGAGCGGCTGCAGTACTTTTTGCAGCATGAAGGCCGGCAGGCCTGCGCCATAGATGGCGACGGCGATGGCGATGGCGGCCACATCCTCAGGTCCGGTGGCGCCGCGCTCGTAGAGGACCGAGACCAGAGGCACGGGCACGGTGATGAAGGCGATGGCGGAGGGCACGGCCAGCAGCAGCGAGAATTCTCCCGCGCGCGACAGGGCGTCTTGCGAACCAGCGCTGTCTCCGGAGCGCAGGCGGCGGGACAGGGCAGGGAGCAGTACGATGCCGACCGCGATGCCGACAACACCCAGCGGCAGCTGGTACAGCCGGTCGGCAATGAACAGCCAGCTGGCCGCTTTTTCGATGTCCGACGCCACATATTGCCCGACCACCAGATTGATCTGGGTGACCCCCATGGCCAGCGCCGCCGGCACGGCAACGCTCATCAGGCTGCGCATCTCGGTGTTCCAGCGGGGCAGGCCGGGGCGCAGGACAATGCCTGCACGGGCGGCGGCAACCCAGACCAGCGCCAGCTGGGCCACACCTGCAACCGGAATGGTCCAGACCAGCCAAATCACAACCTCTCCGCCCAGCAGGGCACCGGCAGCCATGGCTGCACAGGCAAATATGTTGAGGAGAACCGGTGCGGCGGCAGCGGCGGCAAAGCGCCCTGTGGCGTTCAGAACCCCGGAAAACAATGCCGCCAGAGACATGAACAGGATGTAGGGAAAGACGATGTAGCCGTATCCCACTGCCATATCAAACCGGGCATCGCCGACAAACCCGCCCGCCGTCAGCCAGACCAGCCCGGGCATGACCACCATGCCGAGCCCAACCAGTGCCAGTACTGCTGCGGCAAGCAGGTTGAAGGCCTGCTGGGCGTAAGACTGCGCGTCCTCGCCGGCCTCGTAGCGTTTGGAGAAAGCCGGCACAAAGGCGGCGTTAAAGGCACCTTCGGCGAAGAAGCGGCGGAACATGTTAGGCAGGCGGAAGGCCACGATAAAGGCATCCAGCACCGGGCCGGGGCCGATGAAGGCGGCGATCAGGATCTCGCGTGCAAAGCCCAGTACACGGCTTGCCAGCGTCCAGAACCCGACGGTCAGGAAGCCCGAAAGCAGTTTGATCGGTTTCATGTATCCGCCCGTTTTGCGCCAGCAGCAATTGCCTCGCGCAGTTTCTTTTCCAGCGTCCGCTGTTTGGACTCTGCATAGTATTTCAGGCCGAACATGTCTTTGACATAAAAGGCATCGACCACCTGTTCGCCATAGGTCGCGATCACCGCGTTGGCGATATAGACATTGGCGGCTGCCAGTGCCCGGGCCAGATCATAGAGCAGGCCGGGACGGTCGCGGGTGTCGACCTCGATGATGGTGTAGATTTCCGAGCCGTCGTTATCGAAGGTGATATGGGTCGGCACCTTGAAGGCGCGCTCGCGTTTCTTGATCTTGTCGCGGGATTTCAGCGCGTCGCGGGTGATCACTTCGCCTTTGAGGGTCTTTTCGATCATCTGCTTGAGCCGGTGCAGGCGGATCGGATCGAAAGGATGGCCTTCGCTGTCCTGGATCCAGAAGGCGTCGGTCACGTAACCGTCCTTGGTGGTGTAGGAGCGCGCGTCCACCACATTGGCGCCGACCAGCGCCAGAGCGCCGGCGATGCGGGCAAAGATGCCGGGGTGGTCTTCCATCACGAAACAGGCGCGGGTCGCGTCGCGGTCCACGTCCGGATAAAGCCGGATCATCACCTCGCCCGCGTCGCCTTTGGCGGTGTAGTCGCGCAGCATCTCGGCGAAATCCACATGCGCGGTGACGTGCAACCCGTGCCAGTACGGCGGATAATGCCGGGCGGTTTCGGTTTTGAGTTCGGCTTTGGACCAATCCGGCAGCGCTTCGCGCAGGGCCTTTTTGGCCGAGGCGCCGCGGTGCTCGCGGTTCAGCGCCTCCATGCCGCCTTCCAATGCGGCGCGGGTCTGGCCGTAGAGCGCGCGCAGCAGGGCGGCTTTCCAATTGTTCCAGGTGTTCGGGCCGACGCCGCGGATGTCACAGACGGTCAGCAGCAGCAGCAGATCCAGCCGTTTGACCGTTTGCACCGCCTTGGCGAAATCGCGCACCGTGCGCGGGTCGGCAATGTCGCGTTTCTGCGCCATGTCCGACATCAGCAGGTGATAGCGCACCAGCCATTCCACGGTCTCGCATTCGGAGGGTTTCAATCCCAGCCGCGGCGCCACCTTGCGGGCGATCTGCGCACCCAGGATCGAATGGTCCTGCACCCGGCCCTTGCCGATGTCATGCAGCAGCATCGCCACCATTAGCACCTTGCGGTTCAGCCCCTTGCGCAGGATCGACGAGGACAACGGCAACTCGTCCTCCAGCTCGCCGCGTTCAATCGCAGCAAAGTTGGCGATCACTTGGATGGTGTGTTCGTCCACCGTGTAGGAGTGATACATGTTGAACTGCATCATCGCCACGATGGGTTCGAATTCGGGCAGGAAGGCGGACAGCACGCCAAGTTCGTTCATCCGCCGCAGCGCCCGTTCGGAATTGCCGTGTTTCAGCAAGAGGTCCAGAAAGATGCGCCGGGCTTCCTTGTCGTTGCGCATGCCGTCATCTATCAGACGCAGATTGGCGGTGACCAGCCGCATGGCATCCGGATGGATCAGCATGCCGGTGCGCAGGGCTTCCTCGAAAATCCGCAGCAGGTTCACCCGGTCGGCCAGAAAGGCTTCGGGATCCAGCATGTCCAGCCGGTTATGCACCACCTTGTAGCCGGGTTTAATCCGCGGGCGCCGACGGAAGATGCGCTCCAGCAGCGGCGCGCCTTTTTGCTGGCTGGCCTCCAGTTTGGTCAAGAAGATCCGGGTCAGGTCGCCGACCCGCGTTGCATGGCGGAAATACTCCTGCATGAAGATTTCCACCCCGCGGCGGCCGGCCTTGTCCTGGTATCCCATGCGGCTGGCCACTTCGACCTGCAGGTCGAAAGTCAGCTGCTCGGTGGCACGGCCGGTGGCCAGATGCAGATGCGAGCGCACTGCCCAGAGGAAAGTTGCGGCTTTGGCGAACCGCTCCATCTCCGCGGGGCGGAACAGGCCCAGCGGCACCAGATCTTCAACGTCCTGCACCTGGTAAAGATACTTGGCGATCCAGAAAAGAGATTGCAGGTCGCGCAAGCCCCCTTTGCCCTCTTTCACGTTGGGCTCGACCATATAGCGCTGGCCCTGCTTCAGGTGGCGGGCGTCGCGCTCGGCCAGTTTTGCCTCGATGAAGTCAGGCGCGTCCTGCGAGAACAGCTCTGCCTTCAGCCGCTTTTCCAGTTCCTTTGCCAGCGGCGCGTGGCCCGCCAGGAACCGGTGCTCCAGCATTGCGGTGCGGATGGTGTAATCTTCGCCGCCCAGCCGGATGCAATCTTTGATGGTGCGGCTGGAATGGCCGACCTTCAACCGCAGATCCCACAGGATATAGAGCATGGATTCAATCACGCTCTCCGCCCAGGCAGTGATCTTGTAGGGTGTCAGAAACAGCAGGTCGACGTCTGACGCGGGGGCCATTTCACCCCGGCCATAGCCTCCGACCGCGATCACCGCGATACGCTCGCCCCGGGTCGGGTTGGCCAAAGGATGCAGCAATTCGCCCGCCACATAAAGCGCCGTGGTCACCAGGCCGTCGGTTAGAAATGTGTAGGAGCGTGTCAAATTCCGCGCGGCAAAGGGGGCCGCGGCAAAGGCCGCGGCAATCGCCGCGCGCCCAGCCTTGTTTGCCGCCTTCAGGATCTTGACGGTTTCCCCGCGCAGGGCCGCGGGGGCGTTGTCTTCCGCCAGGGCCTTGATCTGGGCCCGGACCGCGGCGGCATCAAAGATGTCCGCAGGATCACAGATCAGCGGTCCCAGCGGTTCGGGAAAGCCGTTGGCCGCGTGTTGCGCGGCGCTGGCAGCGGGTTCAGAATCCGGCGCCGGTGAAGCTGCTTGGGGCAGGGTCAATGATCACGACCTTCTGTTCTTGGATGGTGGCAACCGCCAGGCCGCGCTCGTTGGTGCCATCAGACAGCAGGCGGAAGATGCCGCCCGCACCCTGAAAACCAGCGCCTTGGGTCAGCGCCGCGCCAGTCAGGGCGTCCGATTTGCCAGCAGCCACGAGCGCACCGATTGCGGCAATCCCGTCATAGGCCAAGCTGCCGATCGAATGCGGCGATCCGCCATAGCTCGCCTGGTAGCGGGCGCTGAACTGCTGCACCTTGCCCTGGTCGGGCATCGCAAACCAGCCGCCCTGTACGCCGGGCAGGGCCAGGGTCTGGGCCGGAATATCCCAGCGGGTCAGGCCGATGTACTGCTTTTCTGCCGGATCCACACCGGCTTCGGGCAGCAGCTGAGCCAGCAGCGGCAAGGCGCCGGCGGTGGTCGAGGTCAGGAACACCGCATCCGCCTGGCGCGATTCATTGCGGATTGCGGGAATGGCGTTGATCACGCCCTGCTGCGACAGCTCATAGCCGACGCTGCCTGCGATATTGGCACCGGTCTGGCTGGCCGCGCGCTGAATGGCAGTGCGCCCGGCAACTCCGGCAGCATCGTTGCCGCCGACAATCAGAATGTTCCGTTTGCCATTGCGGGCTGCAAAACTGGTCAGCCTGCGCGCAGTATTGTCAAAGGTCGGACCCAGGATAAAGACGTTGCCGCCGGCAATCGCTGTGTTGTTGGAGAAGGCCAGCACGTTCACGCCGCGTTGGCGCGCTGCGATGCCTGCGGCATTGGCGGCTTCGGCATAGACCGGGCCCAGGATGACGCGGGCGCCGTCTTTCAGAGCTTGCTGCGCCGCACCGGAAGCCACATCGGGGCTGCCTGCTGTGTCGTAGACCCGCAGATCGATTTGCACGCCTTGCAGGTCGGCAATCGCCATGCGGGCGGCGTTCTCCAGGCTTTGCGCCAGCACGCTGTCGCCCTGCTGCGCCGAGCCGCGCGGCACCAGCAGCGCCACCGGCACAGGTTTGGACGTGTTGATTGTCGGGCCGGTGCCAAGAGAAACCGGGTCACAGGCGGTCAGGGCAATGGCGGAAAGTGCCGCGGCGGCTGTCAGTGCCGCCTTGCGGGCGCGTTTGAAAACAGCAAACATAATGGACTTGAAACTCCGTTCTCCCGGCGCCGCTGCGCCGTGTGGGTTTAAGGGCGGATCATAAACGACCAAAAAGGCGGGTCCAGCGTTGAATCACCAGAATGTCATATTGGCCCCAGGGCTTTACTTTGTTGCCACGCCCATTGGGACGGCCCGCGACATTACCCTGCGTGCGCTGGATGTGCTGGCCTCGGCGGATGTGCTTGCCGCTGAGGATACACGCTCGCTGCGCAAGCTGATGGAGATTCACGGCGTGCCTTTGGGCGGGCGGCGGATCATCGCTTATCATGATCACAGCGGAGCCGGTGCGCGTGCCAAACTGCTTGAGGCGGTGGCAGAGGGGAAATCGGTTGCCTATGCCTCCGAGGCCGGGATGCCGCTGATTGCTGACCCCGGTTTCGACCTCAGCCGGGCGGCGGCAGAGGCAGGTCATACGGTCACTTGCGCGCCTGGCGCCTCGGCGGCGGCCACGGCGCTGACGCTGGCTGGACTGCCCACGGATGCGTTCTTCTTTGCCGGTTTTTTGCCCAATGCCTCCGGCGCCCGGCGCAAGCGGCTGGAGGAGTTGCGCGAAATCCCCGGCACGCTGATTTTCTATGAATCGCCGAAACGCGTTGCAGCCTCCGTTGCCGATATGGCCGCGGTGCTGGGCAACCGTCCCGCTGCAATGTGCCGGGAGCTGACCAAAAAATTCGAAGAAGTCCGCCGCGCGCCGCTGGCTGATCTGGCTGCGGCGCTGGAGGAACACCCGGTCAAGGGAGAGATTGTGCTGCTGGTGGACCGGGCGCAGGAGACTGAAGTCAGTGAAGGGGATCTGGAAAGCGACCTGCAGGCAGCGCTAAAGGATAATTCGGTCAAGGATGCCGCCGGGATCGTGGCTGAGATGCACGGGCTGCCGCGCCGCAAGATCTATCAGCTGGCGCTGCAGATGGCCAAGGGCAGCTGAGCCTTGACCCGCGCCCGCCAGCATCGCGGTTCCCGCGCCCATCTTGCCGGGGAGGCGGCAGAGGAGATTGTTGCACGCCATTATGAAAACCACGGCTACACTGTGGCCGCGCGCCGCTGGCGCGGGCTGGGCGGCGAGATCGACCTGATTCTGCGCGGTCCGGAAGAGCTGGTGTTTGTCGAAGTGAAGCAGAGTTCCAGCAGCAATGCCGCTGCCTTGCGGATTACACCCCGGCAGGTGGAGCGCATCTATGCCAGCGCCGGGCAATTCCTGGAGACCGAACCGCAGGGCCAGCTGACGCCGGTGCGCTTTGATGCGGCTTTGGTGGACGGTACTGGCGCGGTGGAGGTCATCGAAAACGCCTTTGGTTTGGATTGAACTGCGCCTGACCCATTGAACCCCAGGCAGCGCTGGGCCATGTATTTGGCCAGTTTACAAGGGATACTGCCATGAAAATCGCCTTTCAGATGGATCCGGTCATGGGCGTGGACATCAACGCGGACAGCAGCTTCCGCCTGGCCGAGGAAGCCCAGGCGCGGGGGCATGAGCTGTTCTACTACGCCCCCGACCAGCTGGCCTATCAGGAGGGCCGCATCACTGCCCGCGGTCACGACATGACCGTGCAGCGGGTGGCGGATGCTCCGGCGGTTCTCGGACCGGAACGCGAGGCGGATCTGGCTGATTTCGACGTGGTCTGGCTGCGCCAGGACCCGCCGTTTGACATGCACTACATCACCTCGACCCATCTGCTGGACATGCTTAAGGGCCAGGCGCTGGTGGTGAATGATCCGTTCTGGGTGCGCAATTACCCGGAAAAGCTGCTGGTTCTGACCTTCCCGGATCTGACCCCGCCCACAACCATCGCCCGCGACCTGCAGACCATCAAGGCGTTCAAGGCAAAGCATGGCGATGTGATTCTGAAGCCGCTCTATGGCAACGGCGGCGCCGGCGTGTTCCGGCTGGATGCCAACGACCGCAACCTCACCTCGCTGCATGAGCTGTTCACCGGCTTCAGCCGCGAGCCGCTGATTGTGCAGAAGTTTCTGCCGGACGTCAGCAACGGTGACAAACGGGTGATCCTGGTCGACGGCGAGCCGGTCGGCGCCATCAACCGGGTGCCTGCTGCGGGTGAAACCCGTTCCAACATGCATGTGGGCGGCCGCCCTGAGAAAATCGGGTTGAGCGAGCGCGACCTGGAAATCTGTGCCGCCATCGGCCCGCTTTTGCGCGAAAAGGGCCAGATCTTTGTAGGCATCGACGTGATCGGCGACTACCTGACCGAGATCAACGTGACCTCGCCGACCGGCATTCAGGAGCTGGAGCGGTTTGACGGGGTGAATGTAGCCGAAAAAGTCTGGCAGGCGATCGAAGCCAAGGTCAGTTGATGAGCTGGCAGCGCCGGGCCATTAACGCATGGATGCGCTATGGTATGAAACCGGCGCTGCAGCGCACCAGCAGCCCCGATTTGGCGCGGCGGGTGTTTGAGCTGATGGCGCCGCGGCTTTACCCTGCAGTGCCCTTCACCCGGCTGCTGCCGCGGCCCGCACCGGTGCCGCTGAACCTGATTTCAGTGGGCCGGACGCACCGCAGGCAGATCATTCTGTTCCTGCATGGCGGCGCCTATCTGGCAGGCAGCGCCCGTGCCTATCAGGGGATGCTGTCCCGTCTGTCTCTGGCTGCCGGGATGGAAATTGCGGTGCCAGATTACCGGCTGCTGCAGGATGCGCCTTTCCCGGCTGCGTTCGAAGATACCCTGGCAGCCTGGCAGCATCTGCGCCGGTCGGGGTTTGCCGCTGCCGATATCCTGCTTGCCGGCGACAGTGCCGGCGGCGGGCTGGCGCTGGCCTTGCTCGCCGCTCTTCTGGGGGAAGGGGAACGCCCGGCCGGCCTTGTGGCCTTTTCCCCCTGGTGCGATCTGACGCTGAGCGGGGTGAGCATTCAGGCCAACCGCTCCAAGGATGTGATCATCCCGGCAGGGCGGATGAAAGAAGCCGTTGATCAGTATTTGGCAGGTGCGGATCCTTCGGATGCTCGCGCCTCTCCGTTGTTCGCTGACTTCCCTAACCCGCCGCCGGTGCTGGTACAGGCCGGAGACACCGAGGTATTGCTGTCAGATGCGCAGCGTATGGTGCAGCGCCTGGAGCAGGCAGGTGGCGCAGTGCGGCTCAGCCTTTGGCGCGATGTGCCGCACGTCTGGCAATTTATGGCAGGCCATCTGCCCGAAGGGCAGGCTGCATTGGACGAAGCTGCTGCCTTTGCGGTTTCCGCCTTCGACGGCGGCTCAGCGGGTTGAGGGCAGCCTGAAGCTCAGCGCCTCGGCGAAATGCTGGCGTTGCACCCGGTCTTCGCAGGCCAGATCGGCAATGGTGCGTGCAACGCGCAGAACCCGGTGGTAGCCGCGGGCGCTGAGGCCAAACCGTTCGGCGGCACGCAGCAAAAGATCACGGCTTTCGGCATCCGGCATTGCCATGTCTTCCAGCACAGCGCCTTCGGCATCTGCGTTTTGGCGCAGGCCGGGATGGTTCCGGAACCGTTCTGTCTGTGTTTCCCGGGCAACTGCGATTCGTTGCGCCACCTGTGCCGAGCCTTCGGCACAGGGTGGCAATTCCAGGTCGGACACATTCACCGGCGGTACGTCCAGATGCAAATCGAACCGGTCCAGCAGCGGGCCGGAAATACGCCCCAGATAATCCGCACCGCACATTGGTGCCCGCGAACAGGCCTGGTTGGCATCAGCCAGATATCCGCATTTGCAGGGATTGGCAGCGGCGATCAGCATAAAACGGCTGGGGTATTTCACATGGGCATTCGCACGTGCCACCATCACCTCTCCGGATTCAAGCGGCTGGCGCAGGGTTTCCAGAACCGGGCGGCCGAATTCCGGCAGCTCATCAAGAAACAGCACGCCATTGTGGGCCAGGCTGATCTCCCCCGGCTGCGCCCGCCGCCCGCCGCCGGCAATCGCCGCCATGGAGGCAGTGTGATGCGGTTCGCGGAAAGGGCGGGCCCGGCTGATCCCGCCCGCATCGATCAGCCCGCATAAGGAGTGGATCATTGACGTTTCCAATGCCTCGGCAGGCGACAGCGGCGGCAGGATCGATGGCAGCCGCGCCGCCAGCATCGATTTGCCGGATCCGGGCGGGCCGATCATCAGCATGTGGTGGCGCCCGGCGGCGGCGATCTCCAGCGCTCTCTTGGCTTGCTCCTGGCCTTTGACGTCGCGCAGGTCCTTGCCGCCAAGCCCGCTGAGGGCTTCACCCGGCGCGGACGGTTCAATGCGCCGCTGGCCGGTGAAATGCTGGACCACACCGGTCAGCGTGGCCGCACCGATAACCTGTGCTGCATCGACCCAAGCGGCCTCAGATCCGGAGGGTTCCGGGCAGAGCAGCATGCGCCCTTCCTCTGCCGCGGTAACGGCTGCGGGCAGGGCGCCCGCGACAGGCATCAGCTGGCCGTCCAGCGACAGTTCACCCAGGGCTATGGTTTCTTCGGCCTTTTCCGCTGGGATAATGCCGATCGCTGCCAGCAAGGCCAGCGCAATCGGCAGGTCGAAATGGCTGCCTTCCTTGGGCAGATCCGCGGGTGACAGGTTGATGGTGATCCGGCGCGAGGGCAGGGCGATCGACATCGCCGCAAAGGCCGCCCGCACCCGTTCGCGGGCTTCGGAGACGGCTTTGTCCGGCAATCCGACCACCGAGAACGCCGGCAGGCCGGGGGCGACGGCGCATTGCACCTCGACCAGCCGGGCCTCAACCCCTTGAAAGGCAACTGTGTACGACCGTGCCGTCATTTCTCCCCGCCCCTTCTGGTTCAGGGGAAATGCTTGGTGATCGTGGTTTCCGAAGTATTAACGCCAGCGGTGCCGCCCGGTGAATTCACGCAGAATTCGCGCTTGCCGCCGGTTCAGTCCAGTGACCAGGGCCGCCGCGGCAGATCCCGCGCATAAGGTTCCGGGTCATAGCTGACCTCATGCGCCTGCTCTTGCCAGCACAGTACAGCCGGGTCGGACAGCAGCAGCTTGCAATAGGCGCGCGTGGCGGCAGAAACCAGCAGCCCGTAACCGATGATGCGTGCGGCAACCGGGGTATAGAACGCATCCGCCAGCGAATACTCTCCGAACAGACAGCCCGCTGACTGGCCGGACACCTGGCGCGCATGGGCAAACAGCGTTTCGACCCGGTCCAGATCCGCCTGAACTGCGCTGGACGTCTCAAACCCTTCGTAGATATGTGCCAGCTGCATCGGGCATTCGCTGCGCAGCGCGCTAAAGCCCGCAACCATTTCTGCCGCCAGCCAGCGTGCAGCGGCACGCTGTGCCGGGTCCGCGGGCCAAAGCCCGGCGTCCGGGTTTTGTTCGGCCAGCGTCTCGGCTATCGCCAAGCTTTCGCCAACGACCGTGCCCTCAGGCGTGCGCAGGGCGGGCACCAGCCGTGCCGGGGCCAGATGCGCCATTTCCGCGGCCATGGTTCCTGAAAACAGCCCCACCATATGCACAGTATGGGGCAAAGAGAATTTTTCGAGCATGAGCCAGCCGCGCAATGACCAGCTGGAGAACATGCGGTCGCCGATATAAATTTCATAAGCCATGCGCAAAGGCTAGCGCGGTGTGTTTTATCGTGAAATGGAATGTTTGTGATGGCATCCGTCACGGCAGATGATTGATAACCCCCGCCCGCCAGCCTTCGGAGCCGAACGCGATTTCACTGACCGACAGATTGTCGATGCGATGGGCAAAGGCTTCTTCTGCGGTCAGCATCTCCGCCCGCTGAATCTGGGTCAGGATTTGACCGAAATGCCCTGCAACAACCAAATCGCGGCCCTGATTCGCAATGATCAGCCCATCAATTGCCGCGTTCACCCGGTTGCAGACCTGATTCCAGCTCTCGCCGCCCGGCGGTGTTACATCGCCGGGCGTCTCCCAATAGGCCCGGATCCGGTCCGGATCCTCGGCGTCCACCTCGGCCCAGGTTCTTAGCTCCCAGTCGCCGAAATGGATCTCGCGCAGCGCTTCAACATGGGGAAGCCGCTGACGGCTGCCTTGGATGGCGCTGGCGGTTTCCACTGCGCGGGAAAGATCGGACGAGACGATCAGCGCGTCCGCCGGCAAGTAATCCGACAGGCGTTTCAGCGCGGCGGTGTCAGACAGGTCCGCGGGCAGGTCTGACCAGCCAACCATGCATTTGGCGTGCGTTGGCCCGTGCCGCACCAGGAAGAGCCGGGTTGTCATAACGCCCCCTTCAGCACCAGCGGCAGCCCGGCGGTCACTTGCACAACAGTCTCTGCACGCGCTGCCAGTGCGATATTGAGCCGTCCCTGCGCTTCGCGGAAGCGGCGGGCCAGCTTGTTCTCAGGCACGATGCCAAGGCCGGTTTCGTTGGAAACGATCACCAGATCCGCGCGGCAGCGGTCGACGGCGGCCAGCAGGTCCCCTTGCGCAAGGTCCAGATCATGTTCCGCCAGCAGATGGTTGGTCAGCCACATGGTGGCACAGTCCATCAGGCAGATTTGCCCCGCAGTCAGCGCGTCCAGAACCCTGCCGGCCGTTTCCGGCTCCTCAACAGTTGTCCAGCCTTGCCCTCTTTGTTTGAGGTGGAGGGACACTTTTTCGCGCATTTCGCTGTCAAAAATTTGTGCAGTAGCCCAGTAAACTCTGTCTTTTTCAGCGTTTATGCAGAGCTGCTCGGCAAAGGCCGACTTCCCAGAGGCCGCCCCCCCTAGAATAAAAGTTACATTTGCAGGCATTTTTTGCTAACCTGTAAGAACGAAGCCGTTCCTGTGGGTAAACGCAGGGCCCGGTTAAGACAAGAGACCGCAGTATCCCGGGTTCCACTTATTAAGGCCGGGAAAGTCTGCACAGGGGCCAAAAAACCATTTTGCTTTTCCATTGTTTGGCCCGTGGATGTGCCAAGAGTCGTATCCAGTGCAGTGATATTGCCGACCTTTAGAAGACCCGGGCTCAACTTTGTTCTATGCGCGTCTCCAAGGCGGCAGTTTGTTAATTAGTTTCCGGGGGGAAATAAAATGGCACTAGATTCCACATTCGAAAACCCATTGCCGCGGCAGGCAATGAAGGCAGAGCTTTTGGATGCCGAAACTGAACGGCGTCTGGCCTACGCGTGGCGCGATGACCGCGATGTGAAGTCGCTGCACCGGCTCATCAATGCGTATATGCGCCTGGCGATTTCCATGGCGGCCAAGTTCAAGCGGTACGGGGCGCCGATGAACGATCTGATCCAGGAGGCGGGCCTGGGCCTGATGAAGGCGGCCGACAAATTCGATCCGGATCGGGGGGTGCGCTTCTCGACCTATGCGGTCTGGTGGATCAAGGCATCGATCCAGGACTACGTCATGCGCAACTGGTCGATGGTGCGCACAGGCTCTACCTCGTCGCAGAAATCGCTGTTTTTCAACATGCGCCGGGTGCAGGCGCAGCTGGAGCGCGAGGCGCGTGCCTCGGGCGCGCGGCTGGACCGGCATCAGCTGCATCAGAAGATTGCGACTGAAATCGGGGTGCCGTTGCGCGATGTTGAGATGATGGAGGGGCGCCTGTCCGGTGCCGACTTTTCGCTCAACGCGGTGCAGTCCACCGATGAAGAGGGCCGCGAATGGATCGACGCTCTGGAAGATGACACGTCTCAGGCCGATGAACTGGTTCAAGAGCGGCACGACCGCCGCCAGCTGCGCAAATGGCTGGTGGGGGCGCTGCAGGCGCTGAATGACCGTGAGCGCTTCATCATCACTGAACGCAAGCTGCGCGAACGCCCGCGCACTTTGGAAAGCCTGGGCACCGAACTGGGTCTTTCCAAGGAACGGGTCCGCCAGCTGGAGGCCGGGGCGTTCCAGAAAATGCGCAAATGCCTTGAAGGCCAGTCGCGCGAGGTGCACAGATTGCTTTCATGAGAAAGCAGATCAATTTTCTGAAAGTAATGCTAAGCGCCGCCTGTCTGGCGGCGCTTAGCCTGTCTGGCGTCCGAGCGGATGAAGTGTCCGCGGCTGCCCGGCTGCTGAGCGGCGCTGATGTTGTGATTCTCGGCGAGGTGCATGACAATCCAGTGCATCATCAGCGGCAGGCAATTCTGCTGGCAAAGCTGCAGCCTAGGGCGGTGGTCTGGGAGATGATCACTGCGGAGCAAGCAGCCGCACTGGATCCTGAAACGCTGGCGAACGCTAGGCTGACGGCCCGGCAACTGGATTGGCAGAATTCCGGCTGGCCGGACTTCAGCCTTTATGCGCCGGTGTTTGCAGCTGCTGCCGATGCCCGCCAGTATGGTGCACAGGTGCCGCGGGCAGAGGCTGCGGAAGCTTGGGAACGCGGCGTGGCTGCCTTTTTCCGGGCTGAAGATGCGGCCCGCTTTGGCCTTGATCAGCCGCTACCGGAGGTAGAACAGGCCGAGCGCGAGGCGGACCAGCAGACGAATCACTGTAATGCGATGCCGGTTGAGATGCTGCCTGTCCTGGTGGACTTCCAACGCCTGCGGGACGCCGCCCTGGCAAAAGCCGCGGATACCGCGCTTGCGGAAACCGGTGGTCCGGTGGCTGTGATCACCGGCAATGGCCATGCTCGCACCGACCGCGGGCTGGCGGTCTACTTGGCCAAGGCCCGTCCAGCGGTGCAGATCCGCAGCTTGGGCCAGTCCGAGGGCGGGCAGATCAGCGGGACATTTGATCTGCTGCTTGACGCGGGCGCGGCCGTCCGTCCGGATCCCTGCCTGGCCTTCCAAAGCGGCGGCTAAAAATCATCGGGGGCTAAGCACCGGTCTGTTTGGAAACGGTACCGCGCCGTGCGCAGCACGGCGCCCTGCCCAACGCTGCCGGGGCCGCGGGTCCGTGCCGCGCGGGGGCGGGAGCCTTTGTTTTGGCTTTGGCCGTCTCACGCTCGGAAAACCGTTTCACACTTTCGCCGCAGCGCAGTAAGGTCGCGGGAAACGGGACAAGGGCGGACAAATGCTGGCTGGCAGACATATTCTTCTGATAATCAGCGGCGGCATCGCGGCCTATAAGTCGCTGGAGTTGATCCGCCGTTTGCAGGACAAGGGCGCGCGCGTGACCCCGGTTCTGACCAAGTCCGGCGCGGAATTTGTAACGCCCCTGTCGGTCTCGGCCCTTGCCGGAACCCCTGTGCATCAGGAGCTGTTCGACCTGACGTCCGAGGCCGAGATGGGCCACATCCAGCTATCGCGCAGCGCCGACCTCTTGGTGGTGGCACCGGTCACTGCGGATCTGATGGCCAAGATGGCGCAGGGTCTGGCAAACGATCTTGCCTCGACCCTGCTGCTGGCCACCGATACGCCGGTGATGCTGGCGCCTGCCATGAATGTGCGGATGTGGGAGCATCCGGCAACACAGCGCAACATCGCGATCCTGAAGGAGGATGGGGTGTCTTTCGTGGGTCCGAATGACGGCAGCATGGCCTGCGGTGAATTCGGCCCGGGCCGGATGGCGGAACCGGATGAGATCCTGACTGCGATCACCGCCAAGCTTTCGGATGGGCCATTGAAAGGCAAACGCATCCTAGTGACCTCCGGCCCGACGCATGAGCCGATTGATCCGGTGCGCTATATCGCCAACCGCTCCTCCGGGGCGCAAGGGGCAGCGGTGGCCCGTGCTCTGCGCGATTCTGGCGCGGAAGTGGTGTTTATCACGGGCCCGGCAGCGGTGCGCCCGCCTGAGGGCGTGCAGGTTGTGGCGGTTGAAAGCGCCCGCGAGATGGAAGCCGCGGTGCAGGCGGCGCTGCCCGCCGATGCCGGGATCTTTGCCGCCGCGGTGGCGGACTGGCGGGTCGCCAGCGCCTCGGACCGCAAACTCAAGAAGTCCAAGGACGGGCTGCCGGTGCTGGAATTTGCAGAAAACCCTGACATTCTGAAAGCAGTTGCACGGATGACAAAGGACCGTCCCAAACTGGTGGTTGGATTTGCTGCTGAGACCAACGATGTGGTGGAAAACGCCACCGCGAAGCGCAAGCGCAAGGGCTGCGATTGGATCGTTGCAAATGATGTCTCTCCCGCAACCGGCATCATGGGCGGCAGCGAAAACGCCGTGGTTCTGATCTCTGATGACGGCGCCGAGGAGTGGCCGCGGATGGGCAAGGATGACGTCGCCCGCAAGCTGGCTGCGCGGATCGCTGTGGCGCTGGCCGGGTGAATTTGAGTACTTGAACAAAGATGAAGCAGGGGGCGGGGATGGTAACAATCCGTGTGATCCACGACGAAGGCGCGGACCGGGATGTGCCGCTGCCCGCATATGAGACGGCTGGCGCTGCGGGGGCGGACCTTCGTGCCAATCTGCCGGATCGGGGTAAGCTGACGCTTGAACCGGGGGCGCGGGCACTGGTGCCGACCGGGCTGCGCATCGAAATTCCTGCAGGCTACGAAGTGCAGATCCGTCCGCGCTCGGGTCTGGCTCTGAAGCACGGGATCACTCTGCCCAACACGCCCGGTACAATCGACTGTGACTACCGCGGGCCGCTGGGGGTAATTCTCTTGAATGCGGGGCAGGCGCCCTTTGAAATCCGCCATGGCGAACGCATCGCGCAGATGGTTGCAGCGCCAGTGCTGCAAGCCCGGTTTGAGATTGCGGAGACGCTCTCCGGCACCACCCGCGGCGACGGCGGCTTTGGTTCCACTGGGCGCGGCTGATGCTGCGCATTCTGATCCTGGCGGCGCTGATCTGGTGGGGCGGGCGGTTCTTTGGCCTGCCGCGCAATCTGCGTTTTGGTTTGCTGGCAGTACTGTTTGCGGCTGTGCTGGCAGTGCAGTTGACCCTGCCGGACGGGCACGCATTGCGGGAAGGCACCGGGGGTTCGGCAGCGCCTTGGCTTCTCTTGGGCGGTTTTGCCATTGTGGCTGGCTTCTATGCGCGTATCGTGGCTGGCCTGAAGACCCGTGCCCAGCCTCAGGAAACGAAGATGAGCCAGCCTGCCAGCACCTTCACCGAAAGCGAGCTTAACCGCTATGCCCGTCATATTGTCCTGCGGGAACTGGGCGGGCCGGGACAGAAGAAGCTGAAGCAGGCCAAGGTGCTGATGATTGGTGCTGGCGGCCTTGGTGCGCCTGCGCTGCAATATCTGGCGGCCGCGGGGGTGGGCACCATCGGGGTGATCGACGACGATTTGGTCGACAATGCCAACCTGCAGCGCCAGGTGATCCATCGGGATGCAGACATCGGCAAGCCCAAGGTGTTTTCGGCTCAGGCCGCGATGCAGGCACAGAACCCTTACATCGAGGTGCGTCCTTACAACCGCCGCCTGACGGAGGAGGTCGCGGAGGAACTGTTCGCGGAGTATGATCTGATCCTGGACGGCACCGACAATTTCGAAACCCGTTATCTGGCCAACCGTACCGCAGTGGCGCTGCGCAAGCCGCTGATCTCTGGCGCGCTGTCGCAATGGGAAGGACAGCTGAGCGTCTTTCACCCGGCCCAAGGCGGACCCTGCTATCAGTGTATTTTCCCCGAGGCGCCTGCGCCCGGGCTTGCCCCAAGTTGCTCAGAGGCCGGGGTGATCGGTCCGCTGCCCGGTGTTGTCGGGTCAATGATGGCGGTGGAGGCGGTCAAGAAGATCACTGGTGCCGGTGCGGTTCTGCAAGGTGAGATGCTAATCTATGACGGGCTTTATGGCGAAACCCGCAAGATCCGCATGGCCAGGCAGCCGGATTGCCCGGTCTGCGGCAGCGCCGGACACTCCTGACGGGACCTCCCTGTGAACGAAGCCTATTTCATTTCGCTGCTCTGCGGCGCCTTGTTCGGGGGCCAGCCGGAGAGAGTGCATCAGTTCACCTATCCCGGCGGTGCGGCGTCGATCCGCACAGATTGCGAGAATAGTAACCGGGTCATCGAATTCGGTCTCGACAAGCGTAGCAGCCTGGACAGCATCCAGCAGGCGTTGTTCGCGGCAGAGATCACCGGCAAGGAGCCGGTGGTGGTTCTTATCGATACCGATAGCCGAATGGTCCGTTTCGAGTGGCGCATCGCCCGGGCGGCCAATATCGCGGATGTGCCGATCCGCATCGTACCAGCGGCGCTGACCAAAGGCGATGGCGCGGGCGGCTGACCCGCCTGCGCCACAAGGTCAGAGCACCCGGTCCAGATCGGTAATCAGATCTTCGGCGTCTTCCAGACCGGCGGACAGGCGGAATGAAGTCTCCATCAGCTCTGCCGCCTCCATCCAGAACGCCAGAGAACGGTGGCCCCCGGCGACTCCGCATGTTGCATGACCTGCAGCTGGCCGATCATCTACTGCGCCACGGCCTGCCCTGCGGCAGGCCACCGCCTGGAATACAATCATGCCGGATGTATTCGACATCTGCGCCTGCACTAGGTCCCGCTGCGGGTGCGAGTCGAGGCGTTGCAAGCCTAATTGCAGCTCCACGGCTTTCCCGTTAGCGTTCCCAGCAAAGGAGATCCGTATATGCCCAATCCGCTTCTGTCCCGCTGGGACACGCCGTTTGAAATTGCCCCGTTCAACAACATCTCTGACGACGATTTTGCCCCTGCGCTGGAGCAGGCTCTTGCGGCGCACTCCGCACAGATCGACACCATCGCAAACAACAGCGAGGCGCCTGGTTTTGCGAATGTGGTCGAGGCGCTGGAAACCCCTTGCCGTGAGTTGGAGCAGGTGCTGGGCGTGTTCTTTGCTGTGGCAGGCGCCGACAGCAACCCCAAGCGCGAAGAGCTGCAGCGGGCGTTCTCGCCCAAACTGGCCGCGCATTTCTCGGCGATCACCGCCAACAAGGCCCTGTATGCACGGGTCAAGGCGGTCTGGGATCAACGCGAGGCGCTGGATCTGACGCAGGAGCAGCAGCGCGTCCTGATGCTGACCCACCGCGGTTTTGTCCGTGGCGGCGCAGCACTGGAAGGCGGAGCCGATAATCGGATGCAAGAGATCAAAGGACGGCTGGCCACTCTTGGCACAGAGTTCACCCAGAACCTGCTGGCGGATGAGCGGGACTGGTTCATGGAGCTGTCCGAAGACGATCTGGAAGGCTTGCCGGAATTCGTGATCAGTGCCGCCCGTGCCGCCGGCAAAGAAATGGGCAAAGACGGTCCGGTGGTGACCCTGTCGCGTTCTTTGATAACGCCGTTCCTGCAATTCTCCCCGCGACGGGATCTGCGCGAGAAAGCCTTTAACGCCTGGGCCGCCCGCGGTGCGGGTGGCGGAAGGACAGACAACCGGGCCATCGCAGCGGAAACTCTGCAGCTGCGCGAGGAGCGCGCGCAGCTATTGGGTTATGAAAATTTTGCGGCCTACAAGCTGGAAACAGAAATGGCCAAGACGCCGGACGCGGTGCGCGGGCTGCTGATGGATGTTTGGGGTCCGGCCAAGTCCCGCGCAGAGGCCGACGCAAAGGTGCTGACCGCGATGATGCAGGCGGACGGCATCAATGGCGATCTGGAGCCCTGGGACTGGCGCTACTACGCCGCAAAGCGCCGCAAGGCCGAGCATGACCTGGATGAGGCGGCGTTGAAACCTTACCTGCAGCTTGACCGGATGATCGAAGCCAGCTTCGTCTGCGCAAACCGCCTGTTCGGGTTGGAGTTTGCACCGCTGGATGTACCGCTCTACCACCCGGATTGCCGCGCCTGGGAAGTGACCCGCAACGGCGAACATATCGCGGTCTTCATTGGCGACTATTTTGCCCGCGGCTCGAAACGCTCCGGCGCCTGGTGCTCGGCAATGCGGCAGCAGGCCAGGTTCCCCGAGGTGCAGGCGCCGGTGGTGATCAACGTCTGCAACTTCGCCAAAGGCGACCCGGCGCTGCTGTCCTGGGATGATGCCCGCACCCTGTTCCACGAGTTCGGCCACGCGTTGCATCAGATGCTGTCGGATGTGACCTATGAGAGCATCTCTGGCACCTCGGTCGCGCGCGATTTTGTGGAACTGCCCAGCCAGCTTTATGAACACTGGCTGGAAGTGCCGGAGGTGCTGCAGGAGTATGCTACCCACGCGGAAACCGGCGAACCAATGCCGCAGGAGATGCTGGAGAAGGTGCTGGGCGCATCCAATTTCGACATGGGCTTCCAGACGGTGGAATATGTGGCCTCGGCACTGGTGGATCTTGCGTTCCACGATGGCGCGGCGCCGACCGATCCGATGGCGAAACAGGCCGAAATGCTCGAAACCATCGGCATGCCCCGTGCCATCACCATGCGCCACGCCACCCCGCATTTCGCTCATGTCTTTGCCGGCGACGGCTATTCCTCCGGCTATTACAGCTACATGTGGTCTGAAGTGATGGACGCTGATGCTTTTGCAGCCTTTGAAGAAGCGGGCGGCGCCTTTGATGCGGAACGCGCCAAAGCACTGGAAGAGCACATCCTCTCAACTGGCGGATCTGTCGATCCGGCAGACCTCTACACCGCCTTCCGCGGCCGCTTGCCAGGGGTGGAGGCGCTGCTGAAAGGCCGCGGGCTGGCTGCGGAATAACAGGCGTTCCGTTGGGCGCGGCATTGGAATTGGGTATATAAGACCAGAAAGAAGCAGAAGGGCCTTTGGCTTCTTTCTGGTCGTCAATACCTTGGGGTGAGCGCCGCAGGCGCGAGGGGCAACGCCCCTAGTACCCGAGACTGCGGTCCACCAGATGCAGCAGCGGCTCGCCCGCCTCATTGCGGCGGATGTTTTCAGCGATCACCTCGGCAGCGGTGCTTTCCCGGGTTTCCGATGCGATATGCGGCGTCACTGTCACATTCGGATGAGCCCAATAGGGATGCTCCGGCGGCAGCGGCTCGACACGGAACACATCCAATGTCGCATGCCCGATCTGGCCGCTGCCGAGTGCTGCCAGCAAGGCGTCATCATCTATCAGCGGTCCGCGGCCCGGGTTGATGATCTTTGCCCCCTTGGGCAGCATGGCCAGGGTCTCTGCATTCAGCGTGTTTTCGGTGGCGGGGGTGTCCGGCAACAGCAGGATCACGATTTCCGCCTGCGCCAGCGCCGCCTTCAGCCCGTCCGCTCCGGCATGGCAGGTGACGCCGTTGATTTCCTTTTGGCTCCGGCTCCAGCCTGAAACCTGGAACCCGAGCGCAGCCAGCGCCTTGGCCGAAGCCGTTCCCAGCGCCCCCAGGCCCAGCACCGTCACGCAGCGGTCCCTGGCCAATGGCGGCGCCAGCGGCTCCCAGTGGCCGTTCTGCCCGTGGATATGCGCATCCATTCCCAAGTGATAGCGCAGAGTGTGGCCAACCACCCATTCGGTCATGCCTTGTTCCAGCCCGCTATCCACCATCCGCGTGAGGGGCACGGCGGCAGGCACGACGGGCACGACCTTTTCCACACCTGCCCAAAGGCTCAGCACGGCCTTTACGCGATCAAAACGGGTGAAGCCGCTGATGGGTCCGTTGGGCGCAAAGATGATGTAATCCACCTCTTCCGGAGCGAAATCATTGCGCAGTTCGGCATCCAGATTCAAACGGGCGAATTCCGCGTTCAGCAGCGGCTCGTAAGCGGGCCAGGCATCGGTGCGGCCGGCAAACAGGACATTGGCGGTCATGGAAACTCCCTGATCTTCAGCGCGAGGAATGGCGCGGGCGGTGGATATGGGCGCTTTGCACAATGCCGAAGGCCCCGAGCAGCACAAGCATTGCCGAGCCGCCGTATGAGACCATCGGCAGCGGCACGCCGACCACTGGTGCCAGCCCCATCACCATCGACATGTTGACGGCAAAGAACAGGAAAAAGGTGATGGCAATGCCCAGGATTACCAGCGAAGAAAACCGGTCTTTGGCGGCAATCGCCGAGGCAATGCAGAACAGGATGATCAGCATGTAAATGAACAGCAGGGTAACGCCGCCGATGAAGCCGAACTCCTCCGCCAGGGTGGTAAATATAAAGTCGGTGTGTTTTTCCGGCAGGAAGTTCAGCCGCGATTGCGTGCCCTGCATGAAGCCCCGTCCGGACCAGCCGCCGGATCCCAGCGCAATCTGCGACTGGGTGATGTGATAACCCGCGCCTAAGGGATCCTGCGAGGGGTCCATAAATGTGTCGATGCGGCGGAACTGGTAGTCCTTCAACAACTGCCAGTCGGTGCCGCGGCTTTGGAACACCGCGCTGACCAGCCCCACGCCAGCAGCAATTACCGCCACGAAATAAGCCCAATGCACGCCCGCAAGGAACATCACCCCGCCGCCTGCGGCCATCAGCAGGATCGAGGTGCCAAGATCCGGCTGTTTCAGCACCAGCGCCGTTGGCAGCAGGATCAGGAACACCGGCAGCAGCACCCACAAGGGCCGCGAGGTCTTCTCGGCAGGCAGCCAGTCATAATAGGCCGCCAGCAGCATCACCAAGGCGATCTTGGTCACTTCGGAAGGCTGCAAGCGCATGAAGCCTATGTCGATCCAGCGCTGCGCACCCATGCCCACGGTGCCGAACAGTTCCACCGCGACCAGCAGTGCCAGAGAGCCGAGGTAGGCCAGCACCGAGACATTGCGCCAGAACCAGATCGGGATCATCGCCACCACAAACATGACACCCAGGCCCAGGGCAAAGCGTTTGACCTGCGGTTCGACCCAGGGGCTGAATGAGCCGCCGGCCACGGAATAGAGCATCAGGAAGCCGACGCTGGAGACCGTGATCAGCAGCAGGGTCAGCCCCCAGTTCAAATACAGTATTTTGCGCAGGCCGGAGGGGGTCGACTTGGCATGATACTCAAGATAGCTCATGCCTTGCTGCTCCTGCTGCCCAGGGGGCGCTTGACGCGTTCGCGCTCCAGCCGTTCCTGCTGCGCCTTGATGCGGCTGCGGTCCCCTTTGGGGTAGGCCTCCAGCGGCGGGGTGCCATCGTAAAGCGCCTGCAGCAGCACGTCGCGGGCAATCGGCGCCGCCGCCCTGGAGCCGCCGCCGCCATGTTCAACCACCACAGCCACCGCGTATTTCGGTTTGTCATAGGGGGCGAAACAGACGTACAGCGCGTGGTCGCGCCGGTCCCAGGGCAGATCCTCGTTGCGGATCACCCCCGCGGCCCGTTCGGCGGCGGTGATGTTACGCACCTGGCTGGTGCCGCTTTTGCCGGCCATCCGTATGTTATCAGCGATGATGCGGGAGCGGTAGCCGGTGCCCCGGCGGTCGTTGCTGACCGAATACATGCCGCGCCGCACCATGCGCAGGCTGTTTTCGCTGACATCCAAAGGGTCGCCCGCGCCGCTGGGCAGTTCCACCCCGTCGAGCGACTTCAGCAGCCGCGGCGTGACACTGCGCCCGGTGGCGATCCGTGCGGTCATCACCGCCAGCTGCAACGGCGAGGCGAGCGTGAAGCCCTGGCCGATCGAGGAGTTCGCGGTGTCGCCGATCAGCCAGTCCTTGCCATAAGAGCGGGCTTTCCATTCCTTGGTCGGGGTGATCCCCTGGGCGACCGCCGACATTGGCAGGTCATGCTTGATACCGAGGCCGAATTTGTTGGCCATGGCTGAGATATTGTCGATCCCGGTCTTGATCGCCACGTCGTAGTAATAGACATCGCAGGACCGTTTCAGCGAGGTGTTGAGGTCCACATGCCCGTGGCCCGCCCGCTTCCAGCAGTGGAACCGGCGGCCGGCAACCTTCAGATAGCCCGGGCACCACACGGTTTCCTCTGGCCCGATCACGCCCTGTTCCAGCGCTGCCAGTGCGGTGATCATCTTGAATGTAGAGCCGGGCGGGTAGGTGCCCTGCACGGTTTTGTTGGAAAGCGGGCGGTAGTTGTCTTCGGTCAGCATCCGGTAGTCAGCGACTGAGATACCGCGCACGAACAGATTGGGGTCAAAACTGGGCGAGGAGCAGATCGCGCGGATATCGCCGTCTTCGCAGTCAATCACCACGGCGGCGGCGCTTTCGCGGCCCAGCCGCGCCTGGACGTAATTCTGCAGCTCCGCGTCGGTGGTCAGCTGCATATCAGCGCCGGAAATACCCTCGCGCCGGTCCAGCTCGCGCATCACTCGGCCGGTGGCATTGACCTCAACCCGCTTGGCGCCTGCCTTGCCGCGCAGCACGTCCTCGCGTTTGGCCTCGAACCCGACCTTGCCGATCTGGAAGCGCGGGATCAGCAGCACGGGTTCAGGATCTTCCATCTTGCTCAGGTCATAATCAGAAACCGGGCCGACATAGCCCACCACATGGGCAAAATCGCCCAACTGCGGATAGACCCGGGTCAGGCCCACCTCTGGTGTGACGCCAGGCAGGGCTGGCGCGTTCACCGCCACCTTGGAAATATCCTCCCAGCCGATCCGGTCGGCCAGCGTGATCGGCAGGAACGGCGGCGAGCGGCGCATTTCGGTGCGGGCGCGTTCCAGGTCTTCCGGGTCCAGCGGCAGCAGGCTCGACAGCTTGTCGATCACCGCCTCGACGTCGCCGGCGTCCTCGGGCACCACAGTAATCCGGTAGGACGGCGAGTTCTGCGCAATGATCAGCCCGTTGCGGTCAAATATCTGCCCGCGGGCGGGCGGCAGCAGGCGGATGTTGATCCGGTTTTCCTCTGCCAGCAGGCGGAACTCATCCGCTTGATCCACTTGCAGAAAGCGCATCCTTGCTGCCAGCCCGCCGGCAAAGGCCAGCTGCAGACCGCCCAGCAGCAGTGCCCGCCGGGTCATCTTGCCATGAGAGGCGTCCAGTTCCTTGGAATTGCGTTTCATCGGCGGCTCATCAGAGTTTCGGCCTCGGAAGGGGACAATTTGCGCACACCCAGAATAGCCTGGCTGACCCAAACTGCCAGCGGATAGGCGGCGATGGTCATCACAATCTGGATCACGGTCAGGCTAAGCGGCGCTTGCTCCACGCCAAACATTACAAGAACCAGCCGGTTCAATGCGGCAATCCCGATCAGGGTCACGCCGGCTGCCAGCCACTCGCTGGCGAATGTGCTTTCCCGGTGCGGGGCCGCACGCGCCTTCAGGAACTCGCGGGCCAGCACCGTCAGCAAGGCCAGCAATCCAGGCGGGCGCTGAAACAGCAGATCGGCCAGCAGCATGACCAGCGCAATCGACAGCGCAGGCACAAAATCGGGGCGGCGCATCGACCAGACCATCGCCATCAGCAGCAGGAAATCCGGCGGCGCCCAGAACCGCGGTTCAGTGTCCAACGGCAGCAGATGAAAAAACATGATCAGCAGCGCCAGCGCGGGAAAGGCTGCGCGCATAGTCCAGATCCGGGCGGGCGAGGTATTAGCCATTGCCGGCCTCAGCAGTGCCCTCAACGCTGCCGTCTCCCAGCCCTTCGGGCCGCGGCTGCGGAACCGGATCCCCCGGGGCGGCGCCCACCAGCCCGCCGGGATCCTGGATCACCTCTGTGCCGTGGTGGCGCAGCACCCGCAGAAACTCCAACCGGCTGTAATCCGCGGACAGCCGCACCCGCATCCGGCCCGAGCGGTCCTTGGCCACCTGGCCGATCAGCAGGCCCGCCGGAAACACTGATCCATCGCCGGAGGAGATCACCCGGTCGCCGGGCCGCACGAGATCAGGGTTTTCCAGAAAACTCAGTACTGGTGCGGCGCTGTTGTCACCGGTGACCAGCGAGGTCTGTCCGGAAGGTTGAATGGTTGCCGGAACGGCGCTGGCGGCATCGGTCAGCAGAATCACGCGTGCAGTGTCGCGCCCGGTGCCGGAAATCCGGCCCACCAGCCCGATCCCGTCCATCGCTGCCCAGCCGTCATGCACCCCGTCGCGGCTGCCCACATTCAGCAGCACAGACTGCCGGAAGGGGGAGCCGCTGTCGGCCATCACCACCCCGGTGATATAGGTGAGCTGCGGGTCCAGCCGCACGTTGTTGAAATCCAGCAGCCGGGCGTTTTCCTGTTCCAGCTGCAGCGCCGCCTCCTTCCAGGCCCGCATCTGCCGCAGCTCGCTGCGCAGTTCGCGGTTCTGTTCTGCCAGCCGCTGATAGCTTTGGAAATCGCGCACCAGGTTGACTGCGGCAGTGACTGGCACCATGGCCCAGTCCATGCTGGGCACCACCTTGTCCGCCACCTGGGCGCGGAACCGTTCCACTCTTGGGCTGTCGATCCGCCAGACGATGAACACTGCAGCCAAGCACAGGCACAGCACTGCTGTCAGCAGACGCCGCAGCGGGGTTGCATACTCGTCGCGCTGTGACTTGTCCTTTGCCACGTCTCTCCTTCCAGCCGCCCCTCCAGCACCCTGTCAGCTGGCGCCGTTCCGGCGGTCAGGGGCGTTTAGCTGTCGTAGTCGATGGCGTGGGCCAGCTGCTTTTCATATTCCAGCGCCTTGCCGGTGCCCAGCGCCACGCAGTTGAGGCTTTCGTCGGCAATCGACACAGCGAGGCCGGTCTGTTCGCGCAGGGCCAGGTCCAAATCCCCCAACAGCGCGCCGCCGCCGGTCAGCATCACGCCGCGGTCAACGATGTCGGCTGCCAGATCCGGCGGTGTGGTTTCCAGCGCGGTCATTACCGCCTCGCAGATCTGCTGCACCGGTTCGGCCAGCGCCTCGGCCACTTGGGCCTGGGAAATCTCGATTTCCTTTGGCACGCCATTCAGCAGGTCGCGGCCGCGGATCTGCATCGACTGGCCGCGGCCGTCATCGGGCATCCGGGCGGTGCCGATGGAGGTTTTGATGCGTTCAGCGGTGGCTTCACCTACCAGCAGGTTCTGCTGGCGGCGCAGGTAGCTGATGATCGCCTCGTCCATCCGGTCGCCGCCAACCCGGACCGAGCGCGCGTAAACGATATCGCCCAGCGACAGAACCGCCACCTCTGTGGTGCCGCCGCCGATATCGACAACCATGTTGCCGGTCGGGTCGGTGATCGGCATCCCGGCGCCGATGGCCGCGGCAATAGGCTCGGCAATCAGCCCGGCACGGCGCGCGCCTGCGGACAGAACCGACTGGCGGATCGCGCGTTTTTCAACCGGGGTGGCGCCATGCGGCACGCAGACGATGATCTTGGGCTTGGAAAAAGTCGACCGCTTATGCACCTTGCGGATAAAGTGCTTGATCATTTCTTCGGCGGTGTCGAAATCGGCAATCACGCCTTCGCGCATCGGCCGGATCGCTTCGATTGAGCCGGGGGTGCGGCCCAGCATCAGTTTGGCGTCTTCACCCACAGCCAGCACTTTCTTGACGCCGTCCTTGACGTGATAGGCCACCACGGACGGTTCGGAAAGGATGACACCGCGGCCCTTGACGTAAACCAGCGTGTTCGCAGTGCCGAGGTCGATGGCCATGTCCGAAGAGAACAGGCCGCCCAAGTTTCCGAAAAGCGCCATATAGAAGGGATCCTGTGAGTGCTGCCATTGTACCTTAGGCGACTCCCGGAGGGGCCGCCAGCACCAACCTTATAAGCGGCAGTGCAGTGCCGCGAAAGGGCGTATTATGGTGAAACAGCGCCTTTCCGCCAAGTCCACGGCGTCATTACCGGCTCTGTCCCAGCGGGAAGACCGGGACTGGCGCAGAACCCCGCCTGGGCCGGCAGCAGCGGGCCCAGGTCAACTGGAGAAAATCCGCTTCATTTCAGCATCAAAATGCGACCAGGTCAGGCTGGCGCTGTTGCCGGCATAGCCCTCGTAATAGGATTTGCCGCTGGAGGTCGGCAGCCCGGCCCAGATCTTGGCCAGGTTCAGCATGAAGGTCTTGCGCGGCATCTCAGCCTGCAGGAAGGCGCTGTAGCCGGCCTCTTCGATCAGCTGATGCGCCAGCTGATCCTGCAGCTCGGGCGAGAAGCGGGCCTGCGGTTTCACACCCTGATGCTTGACCAGCCGCCGGAAGGTTGCGGGGATCAGCTGATAGCGCCCGATGGCGTGGGGCTGTCCTGGCGTTGCATTGATCCAGGCGTTTATCTCGGCAACGGTCATCTGCGTGGGTTTCTTCGGCGGCTTGCGTTTGGCGCCGTGCTGCACGGCATCATAGTTTGCCTTGCCTGCCTCGGCGCTGGCGATCAGCGACAGCAGGCGGCTTACGCTTGGCGGCGCGCTGAGGAGCGGGGCAAACAGGCTGCCGCCGCTGCGGCCGCGGAACAGGCTGGCGGCACCGGGGTCCAGCGACACCGCACCGCGCCCGGTGCCGGCTCCGGGCAGGGTATCGGGCAGCAGGCTGGCAATTGCCTGCGGTGCCGTGCCTGGCGCAGAACCGGGTTGCGGGGCAGAGGCTTTGTGCAGGAAGAACTGGCTGCCGACCAGCGAATAGCCTTGCGCGCTGACCGCTGCCGCGGCGCACAGCAGCATAGCCAGAAGTGTAAGGAAGAGGGCAACGGCGCTCGTTCTGAGGGGCATAAGGGACCTGCATTCTGCGGTATCTCGACTGGCTGCAGTCTGCTGTGTTGAGGTTGAGATTCCGTTTACCCGGCGTGCGCTGCCCCTTCCGCCCTCCGGCAATTGCCGCTAGAGGGGGCTTATGCTCTCCTATCAGCACATATACCACGCCGGGAACCTGGCCGATGTCCAGAAGCACGCACTGCTTGCCTGGATGCTGGCCTATCTTACCCGCAAGGGCAAACCGCTCAGCTATATCGAAACCCATGCGGGGCGGGGCCTCTACCAGTTGGACGCGGCTGAGGCGGTCAAGACCGGCGAGGCGGAACAAGGCATCACCCGTGTTTTGGCGGACCAAGGCCTGGCAGCGGATCACCCGCTGCACCTCGCCCTGACGGAAACCCGCAAAAAGCATGGCGGGACTGCCTATCCGGGTTCGCCGCTGGTTGCGGCGTCTTTGCTGCGCCCGGGCGACGCAATGCATTTTGCCGAGCTGCATCCGCAGGAAAGCACCGCCCTGCGCGCCGCGCTGAGGCCCTGGCGGGCCAAAGTGCATCAGCAGGACGGGTTCGAGCTGGCCATGTCGCTGGCGCCGCCAACACCCCGCCGCGGCCTCATGCTGATTGACCCCAGTTACGAGATTAAAACCGACTATGCCCGCATCCCCGGCATCATCGGCCAGCTGCACAAGAAGTGGAATGTCGGGATCATCGCCTTGTGGTATCCAATCCTCAAGGACGGCTCCCACAAGCAGATGCTCAAGGCACTGGAGGCGCAAGGCCTGCCCGGGGCATTGCGCCACGAGGTCTCCTTTCCGCCGGTCCGTGATGGGCACCGGATGATCGGCAGCGGCATGTTCGTGGTCAATGCCCCCTACGGCATCGCAGAAGAAGCTGCCCGGCTGTCGGCGCTGTTCGAGGGGATTTCCCGCAAGTAACCGCGCACCATCCGCTCTGTCCGGCCGGAGGTTTCGCATTGAGCAACAAAGGGCGCCGCAGCGGGCGCCCTTTGTTTGTTCTGTCTGTCCGGCCTTGGATCAAGCCAGATCTTTATAGGATATCTCACGCGTATCGGCACCTTCACCAACCCGGCCGCGGCGCACGATCAGGCGGTTCAACGCGTTCACATAAGCCTTGGCCGAAGCAACAACCGTATCGGTATTGGCGCTTTCGCCGGTGGCGATGATACCGTCTTCCTCCAGCCGTACCGACACAGTTGCCTGCGCGTCGGTGCCTTCGGTCACCGCATGCACCTGATACAGCTGCAGACGGGCAGAGTTCGGATGGATCATGCGGATCGCCTTGAAGGTCGCATCGACCGGGCCGTCGCCCTCAGCCGTCTCAGTGACGTCCTTGCCATCGATCTCCATCTCAAGGGTGGCTTCCGCCGGGCCGCCGGTGCCGCAGACCACCTTCATCGAGACCACTTTCAGATAGTCGTTCTCAGCGTCCACTCCGGTGCGCATCAGCGCGATGAGGTCGTCGTCAAACACCTCTTTCTTGCGGTCGGCCAGCTCTTTGAAGCGGACAAAAACGTCCTTCAGCTGGTTGTCGCCAACCTCATAGCCAAGGTGTTCCAGCTTGTCGCGCAGCGCGGCACGGCCGGAATGCTTGCCAAGCGGCAGCGAGGTGCCGGAGAGGCCCACATCCTCAGGCCGCATGATCTCGAAGTTTTCGCGGTTCTTCAGCATCCCGTCCTGATGGATGCCGCTTTCATGGGCAAAGGCGTTCTTGCCGACGATCGCCTTGTTCGGTTGAACCACAAAGCCGGAGACGGTCGAAACCCGGCGCGAGATATGCATGATCTTGGTGGTGTCGATGCCGGTGTGCCAGGGCATGATGTCGTTGCGCGTCTTCAGCGCCATCACGACCTCTTCCAGCGCGGTGTTGCCCGCGCGTTCGCCAAGGCCGTTGATGGTGCATTCGATCTGGCGTGCACCGCCCGCAACTGCGGCCAGCGCGTTGGCGGTCGCCATGCCAAGGTCGTTGTGGCAGTGGGTGGCAAAGACCACCTCATCTGCGCCCGGCACGGTCTCGATCAGCCGCTTGATCAGGTCAGCGCTTTCCATCGGCGCGGTGTAACCCACGGTGTCGGGGATATTGATGGTCGTGGCGCCGGCTTTGATCGCGATCTCGATCACCCGGCACAGGTAGTCCCATTCTGTCCGGGTCGCATCCATCGGCGACCACTGCACGTTGTCCACCAGATTGCGGGCATGGGTCACCGTTTCATGGATCTTGTCGGCCATCTCGTCCATGGTCAGGTTCGGGATGGCGCGGTGCAACGCCGAGGTGCCGATAAAGGTATGGATGCGCGGCTGCGCAGCCTTGCGCACGGCCTCGGCGCAGCGGTCGATGTCTTTGAAGCTGGCGCGCGCCAGGCCGCAGATCACCGATTTTTTTGAGCGTTCCGCAATCTCGGATACCGCGCGGAAGTCGCCCTCAGAAGCAATCGGAAAGCCGGCCTCGATGATGTCGACGCCCATATCATCCAGAAGCCCGGCAATCTCGAGCTTCTCGTCATGGGTCATGGTGGCGCCGGGGCTTTGCTCGCCGTCGCGCAGGGTTGTGTCGAAAATGACAACACGGGATTTGTCGCCGGAATTCGGGCCGGCAGTCGGGGAATTGTTGGTCATGTCGGTATCTCTTGTCTCTGTCCTAAGCCCTTTGGGGCATCATAAGCCTTTGATGGCGCGCGTGCGGCAATCCTCTGAGCGGGCGCGCCGGAAGGGCACGCTCAGAGGCGGGCTAGGATCAGTAGGGCGCGCAGAGCGGCACCGCGGGACGCGGCGTCGGCAAAGGGGATATCTGCGCAAATGGTCATGCAGGGATTTATACAGAGGCAATGGTAAATGAAAAGCCCATAGGCAGAGAATTTCAGCTTTGCTCTACGATCCGGCGCAGCGTTCCGATTTGGCCGGGCAGCACATCGGCGCGGCTTTGGCAAAATCCGATCAGCAGCCCCTGTGACCGTTTGGCTGGATCATGCGGGGACAAAGGCCGAACGGCGTAGCCAGCTTTGGCAGCATCGCGGCAGATCTGTGTGTCGCATCGCTTGCTTGCCAGATGAAAGGCGATCTGCATCCCGGCATTGTGGCGCTGGAAGGAGCCCAAATCCTCTGGCCATGCTGACAGAGCCTCCGCCGCCGCAGAGTAACGTTCGGCATAAAGCCTGCGGGCGCGGCGGATGTGGCGGTCGTACTGCCCCGAGGCCATGAACTCGGCCAGGGGCCGCTGCGCGGTGATCGCGGCGCCTGCACTGGGGTGGATAAACTGGGCGCGGAACTCTGGCACCAGCGCGGGCGGCAGAATCGCATATCCCAGACGCAGTGCGTGGGAGAATGTTTTGGAAAATGTGCCCGCATAGATGCAGCGCCCCTCGCGGTCGAGCGCGGCCATGGCGGGAACCGGCTGCCCGGCATACCGGAACTCGCTGTCGAAATCGTCTTCGATGATCCAGCCGTCCCGGTCCTTGGCCGCTTGCAGAAAGGCCTGCCGCTGGGGAACGGGAAGGGTGCCGCCGAGCGGGAACTGATGCGACGGGGTCAGCAGCGTGACCTTAGCCATTTGCGGCGGCACTGCCGCCCCGCGTGCCCCGGCCCGCAGCCAGCGTACGTCCCAGCCGCGCGACACCGCAAACCGCTGAGTGGGTGTGAAGCCAGGCGCTTCCAGTGCAATATCCTCGCCGCCGACCAGAAAATCCATTGTCAGCTCCAGCGCTTCGCGGGCGCCGCTGGTGACCAGAACCTGTTCGGCACTGCACTCTATCCCCCGCCAACGGGCTGCATAGGCGGCGATCTCGCGCCGCAGTTCAGGATCGCCAAAGGCATCTTCCTGGTGGCTGAGGCTCAACGGATCCATTCTTGCCACACGTGAAACACAGCGCGCCCAGGGCCGGGCCGGAAATACCTCCGGGTCCGGCGCGCCGGGCTGCAGCATGCCCGGGGCAGGCGGTGTCACCGCCGGCAAAGGCCGGGACGGGGCCTCGGGCGGGCGGATCGGTGCCACATCGCAGACAAAGATACCCGCTCCGCGCCGAGGTTCGGCGAACCCCTCGGCCACCAGCTGGTCATAGGCCGTCACCACAGTGGACCGTGCCACCCCCAGATCCTGCGCCAGCGCCCGCGATGACGGCAGCCGGGTGCCGATCGCCAGGCTGCCCTCACTGATCCGGCGGCGCAGTGCCGAAACAATCTGCTGATACAGCGGTTCAGCATTTGTGCTGGAAAGCACAGAGGACAGATCAATCACAGTGGACTGCCGATTTTGCAAGAAACTGGAACTTAATCATAGGCCAATTTGCGCATAGCTGTCGTGAAAAGACAATCAAGAACAAGAGATCAGCCGATGAGCCAGCCCGAACCGGAAACCGCTTTGAAATCCGAACGCAGCCGCCTGCGCCGCGCGCATGAGCGCGGGCTTTATGACCGCGAAGCCGTCTATCAGGTGCTCGATGCCATGCCGCTTGGCCATATCGGCTACCAGATCAATGGCAGCACGTCGGTTTTGCCGACGCTGCAATGGCGCGAGGGCGATCACGTGTATTGGCACGGCTCCGCAGCCAGCCGCGCTATCCGCGCCATGCAAGGGTCAGATGTCTGTCTGACAGTCACCTGCATGGATGGCTATGTGCTGGCGCGCTCGGCCTTCCACCACTCGGTCAACTTCCGCTCTGCCATGCTGTTCGGCGTGGCGGAGAAGGTGACAGATGAAGACGCCAAGGCTGCCAGCCTCAAAACCATGGTGGATCATATCTTCCCGGGCCGCTGGGACGCGCTGCGCCCGATGACCGGCCAGGAGCTGAAAGCAACAGCCCTGCTGCGAATGCCGATCGAGGAAGGCGCCGCCAAGATCCGTTCCGGCCCGCCCAAGGATGACGAGGAGGATTACACGCTGCCGATCTGGGCCGGGGTTGTGCCAATGGCAATGGAGCTTAAGCCGCCGCAGCCGGACCCTGCCAATCTGGAAGGCGTGGCAATGCCCGATCACCTGAGCCGCATCCGCATTGGCTGAAAGAGAGCAGGTGCGCTTTTAGGCGCACCTGTTGATTTGGCTTAACGTTTTTTGCTTACTCGGTTTCGCGACTCACCAACGCGCCGTTTTCCCAAGTGCCGTCCGCCTGCTGGCCGCTGGCGTATTTCATCGTGCCCGACCCCTGCCGCTTGCCGTTGACAAAGCTGCCCTCGTAAACGTCGCCATTGGCATAGGTCGCTACACCCTCGCCAAAGATCTTGCCCTCTTGCCAGCTGCCTTCGTAGACGAAGCCGTCGGGCATTTCGATCTTGCCCTGGCCGTGCCGCTGGCTGTCCGCGAACTGGCCGGTATAGACCGAGCCATCGGCATAGGTCACCTTGGCGTCGCCATGGCGCTGCCCGTCCTGCCAGCCGCCCTCGTAGCGGTAACCGTCGGCATAGGTCATCACCCCTTGGCCATGGTTCTTGGCGTTCTGAAAATCCCCGGTATAGGTGATGCCGTTGGGGTAGGTCGCGGTGCCTTTGCCTTCGATCACGCCGGCCATCCAAGCGCCTTGGTAGGTGGAGCCGTCGGGATAGGTGATCTTGCCCTGGCCCTCAGCCAGGTCATCGCGGAAATCGCCCTCATAAACCGACCCGTCCGGATAGACAGCTTTGCCTTTGCCTTCGATCTGTCCCTTCACCCATTCGCCGGTATAGGTGTAGCCGTCTTTTTCGGTGAAAGTGCCCATGCCGTGGCGCTTATCGTCCAGGAAGTCGCCGGCGTAGACGTCGCCGTTGGCATAGGTCTGCTTGCCGGTGCCATGACGGCGGCCGTTTTGCAGCTCGCCTTCGTACACATCGCCGTTGGGCTGCATCAGGCGGCCGGTGCCATGCATCTGGCTTGCGGCCCATTCGCCCTCGTAAACCAGCCCGTCCGAGGTTTCCAGCTTGCCTTGGCCCTGCAACTGGCCGTCAGCCACAGCACCCGCGTAAACTGTGCCCTCGCCGTAGGTGATCTTAGCTTGGCCTTGCTGGCGGCCCGCAACCCAATCGCCATCATAGGAATAGCCATCGGGGGAAGACATCACGCCCTTGCCGTGCCGCTTACCATCGGCAAAGCTGCCGTGATACCGCACGCCGCTGGCATAAACCGAGGTGCCGTCGCCATGGATTTGCCCGTACTGCCAGCCGCCCTCATAGGTGCTGCCGTCGGCGCGGGTCAATTTGCCCAGCCCGTGCGGCTTGCCTTGCGCAAACCCGCCTTCATAGACCGAGCCGTCCGGAAAGCGTGCCACGCCTTGGCCGCGCACTTCACCATCGACCCATTCACCGGTGTATTCATAGCCGCTTGGCAGCTTGTAAGTGCCGGTGCCATGCTGCAGTCCGCCCTTGAAAGTGCCTTCATAGACACCGCCGATTTCGTCCTGAGTGGTGATAACGTCACCTTCTTGGGCCAGCGCCGGTGCGGCCAGTGCCAGAAGTGTGGAAAACGCGAATGCGGTGCCGAAACGGGTCATTGAAACCTCTGCCTGCCCAGGAATTACGGTGCTGCTGCCATATTGGGTTGCTCGCCCGGAAACTAAGCTACCGCAAGCGGAGCCGCAATGTCTTTTACCCGGCCTCCGCGCCTTGCTCTTTTACTTGGCGTTCAATCTGGTAAATGGCTGTGAGTGAGTTTTGCAAAGGGCCAAAGCAGCATGGCAGACCGTTTTCGCGTGACACTGGCGCAGCTGAACCCCACAGTGGGCGACCTGGCCGGCAATGCCGCCAAGGCCAAAGCCGCCTGGGAGGAGGGCCGCAAGGCTGGCGCCGATCTGGTGGCGCTGCCGGAAATGTTCATCACCGGTTACAACACGCAGGACCTGGTGATGAAACCGGCCTTTCATCAGGCGGCGATTGCCGAGGTCGAAAAACTGGCGGTGGAATGCGCCGAGGGTCCGGCGCTGGCAATCGGCGGGCCGTGGATCGAGGGCGGTAAGCTCTACAATGCCTATCTGATCCTTAAGGGCGGCAAGATCGCGTCGCGCAGCCTCAAGCACCACTTGCCGAACGAGACCGTCTTTGACGAAGTCCGGATCTTTGATGCCGGCCCTTTGGGTGGCCCTTACGCGGTTGGCAACACCCGCATCGGCTCCCCCATCTGCGAGGATGGCTGGCACGAGGATGTCGCCGAAACCCTTGCCGAAACCGGTGCCGAATTTCTGCTGATTCCAAACGGCTCGCCCTATTTCCGCAACAAGATGGAGGTGCGCTTTAACCACATGGTGGCGCGCGCTGTCGAAACCCATCTGCCGGTGATCTATCTGAACATGGTGGGCGGCCAGGATGATCAGGTGTTTGACGGCGGCTCCTTCGTCTTGAACCCGGGCGGCGCGCTGGCGCTGCAGATGCCGGTGTTTGACGAGGCTTATGCCCATCTGGACCTGGAACGCACAGACGAGGGCTGGTGCGCGGTGGAGGGCGATAAAGCGCATCTGCCGGACGCGTGGGAGCAGGATTACCGTGTGATGGTCGAGTCTTTGCGCGACTACATGGGAAAAACCGGTTTCAGGAGGGTGCTGTTGGGGCTGTCCGGCGGCGTGGACTCGGCCATCGTGGCGGCCATTGCGGTGGACGCGCTTGGCGCTGAAAACGTCCGCTGCGTGATGCTGCCTTCTGAGTACACCTCCGACGAGTCGCTGGAGGATGCCGAAGCCGTCGGCAAGGCGCTGGGCGTGCATTACGACTATGTACCGATTTCCGAGGGCCGCGAAGCAATCACCAATACGCTGGCACCGCTGTTCGCCGGAATGGAGCCGGGCCTGACTGAGGAAAACATCCAGTCCCGCTTGCGCGGTCTGCTGCTGATGGCGATGTCCAACAAGTTCGGGGAAATGCTGCTGACCACCGGAAACAAATCCGAAGTCGCGGTGGGCTATGCCACCATTTATGGTGACATGAACGGTGGCTATAACCCGATCAAGGACATGTACAAGACACGGGTGTTTGAAACCTGCCGCTGGCGCAACGCCCATCATCGTCCCTGGATGATGGGGCCTGAAGGCGAAGTGATCCGCCCCAATGTGATCGACAAGCCGCCCAGTGCCGAACTGCGCGAGGACCAGAAGGACAGCGACAGCCTGCCAGATTACCCGGAGCTGGACGCGCTGCTGGAAATTCTAGTGGACAAGGACGGTTCAATTGCAGATTGCGTCGCGGCGGGCTTTGACCGGGATGTGGCCAAACGGGTTGAGCATCTAGTTTACATCAGCGAATACAAACGCTTCCAGTCCGCGCCCGGCGCCCGCCTGACTCCAAGCGCGTTCTGGCTGGACCGGCGCTACCCGATCGTGAACCGCTGGCGCGACCCATCCTGATTCGGTCGTTAACCCTTTGAAGCCGTGGATATTTTCACGGTATCTTGGCCGCCTCTAAAGCCTTGCCTGGCGTCGGCAACGCTCTGATATGCGGCGGAAAAATCACAATGCCGGAAACCAGCGCATGGCGCGCGCCTGCATGCTGGACCGGCGATTCCGCAGCGGGCATAGATGCCTGCATGCCCGGACCAAAGCTGCCTCACTTTCAATCCGATCTGGCCTTGCCCAAAACCGTCGACACCGTGGTGATCGGCGGGGGCATCATTGGCGCCGCCACCGCACTTGAGCTGGCCGAGCGCGGCTGTTCAGTGCTGTTGTGCGAAAAAGGCCAGATCGCCGGTGAGCAAAGCTCGCGCAACTGGGGATGGGTGCGGATTTCCTGCCGTGATCCGCGGGAAATCCCGCTGATGGCCGAGGCGCTGCGGCTTTGGGAAGGTCTGAACGCCCGCACGGGGCACGAGACGGGCTTTACCCGCTCTGGCATCCTCTACACGGCGGAAACCAGTAAGCGCGAAGCCCAGCTGGAACGCTGGCGGCGCAATCTTGACGGCTGGGAACAGAACGCCCGCATGGTCCGCGGCGACCAGATCGGCCAGCTGATGCCGGGCCACCAGACCAAGACCCGCAGCGGACTGCTGACGCCGATGGACGGGCGGGCAGAACCGCAACTGGCCACTCATGCGATTGCCTCCGCCGCGCAGGCCGCAGGCGCCAAGGTGATGACAGAATGCGCCGTGCGCAGCGTTGAGACCGCCGCAGGCCGCATCAGCGGGGTGATGACCGAACGCGGCCGGGTTGCCTGCTCTGCTGTTGTTGTGGCAGGCGGGGCCTGGTCGCGGCTGTTCCTGGGCAATGCCGGTGTGCACCTGCCGCAATTGAAAGTCCTGAATTCGGTCCTGCGCACTTCGCCAGTACAGGGCGGGCCGGAAACCGCGATCCGTGCTACCAACCTTGGCCTGCGCAAGCGCGCCGATGGCGGCTACACCGTGGCCGATGCCCATGAAAACATCGTCGATATCGTGCCCGACAGTTTCCGGCTGGGCTGGAAATTCCTGCCCAGCTACCGCCAGGAGTGGCGGGCGTTGCAATTCCGCCTGTCAAACCGCTGGGCTGAGGAAGCGGCCGAGGCCCGTCGCTGGCAGCCGAACCAGACCACACCGTTTGAACTGTGTCGGGTGCTGGACCCGGCCCCATCGCAAAAGGCCTTGAAAAGCGGCTGGGCGGCGGCGCAAAAGGCGTTTCCGGTGCTGCAAGGTGCCGATGTGGTACAGAGCTGGGGCGGGTTGATCGACGTGACACCGGATGCGATTCCAGTGATCTCGCAAGCCGATGGGCTGCCGGGGCTGTTTGTCGCTACCGGCTTCTCTGGCCACGGCTTTGGCATCGGCCCGGCGGCAGGCAAGCTGGCCGCCGATCTGGTGACCGGCGGTGCACCCGTGGTGGACCCGCACGACTTCCGCCTGTCCCGTTTCACGGACGGCTGCGGATACGGGCCGCAAACCGGCTATTGAACCGGGCCGCTTAGCCCATCAGCTGATAGCTGACCGGTACATAGCGGAAACCCTCGCCACGCGTTTCGACAAAACCGGCGGCGGGGAAGGGCATGTGATAGCCGATCATCGGAACCTTGTCGGCGGCCAGCATCCCCAGTACCCGGCGGCGTGACGCGCTGGCCGCCTCGGCATCGGCATCAAAGCTGAACGCCCAGTCGGGCCGGGCAAAGCTGTAGACATAGTGATTGGCCAGATCTGCAGTCAGCAACAGCTGCCGGCCGCCGCTTTCCAGCATGAAGCCCATATGCCCGGGCGTGTGGCCAAAGCTTGCCATCGCAGTGACCCCCGGCGCCACGCTGGCGCCGTTGTCAATGAACGTGGTCTTCTCTGTCAGCGGCGTCACATTGCTGGCCACCAGATCACCGACCCGGTTGCCGGCCTCCATTTTGGACCAGAAGTTATACTCGGCAGATCCCATGATGTAGCGGGCATTGGCAAAGGTGGGCGCACCGTCTGTCATCAGCCCGCCAATGTGGTCCGGGTGCATATGGGTGATCACAACCACATTGATCTGGTCGGGCGTGACCCCGGCTGCCGCCAGCGCCTTGGCGATGCCGCCTGCGCCAAGCCCGGTGTCAAATAGCACCAGCTCGGCGCCGGTATCCACCAGGGTAGGAGTGAAATAGAACTGCAGTGTTTCTGCTGAGACGAAGTTCTCAGCAGAAACTTCGGCAAACTCCGCATCGCTGGCCGCTGCGCCAAACAGCGGCTTCGGTCCGTCACGCAAGGATGAGGCATCCAGCAGTGTGGTGACCGGCATCTCACCCAGTTTGAACGAATGGGCGGTGGGCGCTTCGGCACGGCCGCCGTGGGCGCCGGCCAGAACAGGTGTTGCAGCTGCGGCAAGGGGCAGGGCGGCAGCGCCGGCCAAGGCAGCACGGCGGGACAGGGAAACAGTCATTAGGGAACCTCCAAGTTGCATTGGACTGCCCGCATCCTAGCGCTGCGGCGGCAGTGGGCTGTAAACAATCCCGTGATGCGGGTTAGGATGCAGGAAGGAGGGCTCCCGCCATGAGCCAAAACAAGACCGTCCCGACCGGAGAAAGCGTTGCAGATTTCCTTGCCACGGTTGAACCAGAGCGCAAGGCGGCAGAAGCACAAGAGCTGGATGCCCTGTTCTGCCAAACCACCGGTTTCAAGCCGCAGATGTGGGGCCCTTCCATCATCGGCTACGGGCGCTACCACTACCGCTATGCAACGGGACGCGAAGGAGACTTTCTCGCCACCGGTTTCTCGCCACGCAAGACGCGCCATTCGATCTACATCATGCCGGGCTATCAGGACTACGGCGCCTTCCTTGCGTGCCTGGGCAAACACAAGCTGGGCAGAAGCTGCCTTTACGTGAACAAGCTCGCCGATATCGACCTGGAGGTGCTGTCCGAACTCATTCGCACCGGATTAAAAGACCTTAATGCGATGTGGCCGGTGCAGCCGGATTGACCCGGCAGCCTCTTCATCTTTTTGAAAATACTCGTGCCCGCAGGCCGGCAGGCGGCTTTGCCGCCGAGAGGGGAGGCACCGCGCCAAAGGCGCGTTAACGCCCCTGAAACTGGACAAACCGCGACCCATGTGACAAGGCAACGGCAACAGGAGAACCGTGATGACCACCACCCGATTTGCCCCGTCGCCGACCGGCTATATCCACGTCGGCAACCTGCGCACCGCGCTGATGAACTACCTGATCGCCCGCAAGGCCGGCGGCACCTTCATCCTGCGCATCGACGATACCGACCCGGAGCGGTCAAAGGAAGAATACGTCGATGCCATCAAGCAGGACCTGGAATGGCTGGGCCTGACCTGGGACAAGGTTGAGCGCCAGTCTGAACGCCTGGACCGCTATGTCGCCGCCGCTGATAAACTGCGCGAAATCGGCCGTTTCTACGAGGCGTTCGAGACCCCGGTCGAGCTGGACCTGAAGCGCAAGAAACAGCTGAACATGGGCAAGCCGCCGGTTTATGACCGCGCGGCGCTGGCCCTGTCGGACGACGAGAAAGCCGCCCTGCGCGCGGAGCGCGGCGACGGTGTCTGGCGCTTCAAGCTGGACCATCAGCGCATCGAGTGGACCGATGGAATCCTCAGCGATATCTCCATCGATGCAGCTTCGGTCTCCGATCCGGTGCTGATCCGCGGCGACGGCCAATTCCTTTACACCCTGGCCTCGGTGGTGGATGACACCGAAATGGGTGTGACCAATGTGGTGCGCGGTTCCGACCACGTGACCAATACGGCGACCCAGATCCAGATCATCGAGGCGCTGGGCGGCACCGTGCCGTCGTTCGCGCACCACTCGCTGCTGACCGGCCCGCAGGGCGAGGCGCTGTCCAAGCGTTTGGGCACGCTGGCATTGCGCGACCTGCGCGAAGCGGGCGTGCAGCCGATGGCGCTGTTGTCATTGATGGCGCGCCTGGGGTCTTCCGACCCGGTCGAACTGCGTTCGGAAATGGCCGAGCTGATCGAAGGTTTCGACATCAACCGCTTTGGTGCGGCGCCGACCAAGTTCGATGCCGAGGATCTCTATCCGCTGACCGCCCGCCATCTGCAGTCGCTGCCGCTGGAGGCGGTGCAGAGCCACGTGGACGCGCTGGGTGTTCCAATCGAAAAGCAGGCCGCCTTCTGGGACATGGCCAAAGAGAACATCACAACGCTGAAAGATTTGGCAGGCTGGTGGGAGTTGTGCCGCGACGGTGCCGAGCCGCTGGTGGCGGATGAGGACAAGGACTTTATCGCCGAAGCTATGGCGATGCTGCCCGAAGGCCCCTACGACGCCGACAGCTGGAAAACCTGGACCACTGCGGTGAAAGAGGCCACGGGGCGCAAGGGCAAGGGGCTGTTCATGCCGCTGCGCAAGGCGGTAACCGGCATGGAACGCGGCCCGGACATGTCGGCACTTCTGTCGCTGATGGAAAAGGTCCGCGCCCGCGGCTGATCGAAGTTTGTCAGAGATTAAAAATGGCGGCGCTTCAGGGTGCCGTCATTTTCTTTCCGGAGCGCTCCCGCCCGTCGGACCGGCATCAAAGATACCGTACCACCGGTTGGGCCCGGCGCCGCGCTGAGGCGCGGCGCTGCACCGCTCCCCATGGGGAGCGGTGCCATGCCCAACTGTGCACTGCGCATATTTCATGCGCCGGAACAGGCGGGAGCATACCCTTTCGCCAATCACAGGCGGATCAGCCCCAGCTGCCGTCTTTCAGCTCCTGGCACATCTCCTTGGCAGCCTTTGCCATCTCCGGGTTCGGATGTTCGCCAAGCGCATCCAGCGACTTTTCCATCCAGCGCATGACTGATGGGGCCTCACTGCCGCAGCGGGCAATCGGCGGAAAGGCGCATGCCAGCAGATGCTGTGCGGTAACAGGGGGGATGCAGACATTGGGGTAGGCGGCCTCGCGGGCGTCACTGGTCTCATCCGCCGGCGTGTTCTCCCACAGCAACCGTTCCAGCCGGCCCATGACTTCAACCGCGGTGCCGGGATCATTGACACCGGGCGACAGCGCCTTTTGCGCGGTCTCCGCCAGCAATGTCAGGCCGAAAGACGGATCCTGATCAAAACTGCGCACATCCCCGATGTCGATCGCAGCAGAAGCCGTCTTGCGGAACTTGCTGCCGCCCCCCGTGGCCCAGGCCACCGGCTGGCCGCGCAGGATGTATTGCCCCGGCGCGCGCGCCAGGGTGATCTGCGTGCCTGCCTCTGCGGCCAGCTCATTCAGCTGGGCCAGCCCCGCGTAGCGGACAAATCCGCTTTGGGCGGCGGGGATATCCACTGCGTCTTCGGGTTTGGCATCTTCACGTGCGCACAATCCGCCCAGGCAGGGCTTTTTCACCCGGGTGCGCAGGCTAGCGCGGGTGCGGTTCTCGATCAGCCGCAGGGTGTGGTCCATGCTGCCAAGGCTGGACAGGTGATCAATCCAGCGCAGGATGGCGCCGACGATCAAGATCACCACGATGATAGTCAGGCCAAAGACCGCCAGCGCGCCTTCCGGTGTGTAATAGCGGGCCCGGAACAGGATCACCGCGCTCAGCGAATAGATAAACCCGCCCACAAATGTCGCCAGCACCCGCTGGGTGACGGTGTCCTCCAGCAGCAGCCGGTAGACCCGCGGTGTCGCCGTCGAGGCCGCGGTGCGGTAGGCGCTGACCATGACGTTGAGCGAAAATGTGGTGACCGCCAGCATTCCAGAGGCAAGGATCGTCAGCACCGGCAGCACCGCCTCGCGCCCGAAATCCTCGCTCAGACCGTCCGGCAGCAGCGGTTTTGCCAGCGGCGCAAGCAGCAGGGCCAGCAGGGAAAAAAGGGAAATCAGAACAACCCTGAACCAGAGCTGCCGTGCAATCCGGCCGAGGTGCAACAGCGCCTTTTCTATCATGACCCTGAGTCTATCCGACGCGCGCCTGTACTGCCGATCAGTTCATCAAACAATTTGCGTTCGGCCGTTGAAACCGGCTGATGGCGCGGATAGCGCGGCGCGGCCCGGTCATTCAGAACCGGGGCGTCCCAGCCATCAGTGGTTGCAACAAAATCGTGCAACCCGGCCTCGCCAAAGATCTGCAAATAGCCCTGCAGCACCACATCCAGATAGCTGAGCAGGATTGGGTGCTGCTCGGTGGCGCCATTTTTCTTGCCCGCCGCAATGGCATAGACAGAAATATCGGGCGTTCCTTCCAACCCGTGCTGCACCCTGTCTGATGCAGGCAGCCGGTCATAGGCGAACTCGCGTTCGTCCAGCGCCGCCCAGTCGGCCCCGGGCACCTCGGCGATCAACCCGTCAATCACGCTGTCCGCGCAGGGAACAGCCGACAGAAATGCAACCTCGCGCAGAGCGGTATGAACCCAGGCCCGCCGCCAACCCTGCAACCGTGCAGGCCGGGCGCCGCCATAGTCATGCGTGACCGTGTTCACCAGGCTGCCGTAGCCAAAGAAGTAAGGGGCTGTCATCCGCTCTGCCTTTCTGCGGTGTTTCCGGTTATTGATGTATGTCAAACCGCTTTTTCCCGGCCTGTGCAATAAGCGATGCACCATAGCTGCGGGAGCGACCCATGCGCATTACCAAAAGGA
This sequence comes from Leisingera aquimarina DSM 24565, assembly GCF_000473165.1. Taxonomy (GTDB): domain Bacteria; phylum Pseudomonadota; class Alphaproteobacteria; order Rhodobacterales; family Rhodobacteraceae; genus Leisingera; species Leisingera aquimarina. Next base: position 1,557,386 of record NZ_KI421504.1, read on the forward strand.
CCAACATTGCCGTGCGGCTGCTGATGTATTGCGCCGCGCATGAAGACCGTCTGGTGACCAAGGCCGAGATTGCCGAATGCTGCAACATCTCTGAAAACCACCTGGCGCAGGTGATAAACCAGCTGAGCCAGCTTGGCTATCTGGCGACCCAGCGGGGCCGCAACGGTGGCATGAACCTCGGTAAACCCGCAATAGAGATCCGCATCGGCGACGTGTTCCGCGATGTCGAAGGCGGCCTGCCGATGGTGGAATGCTTTGCCGATGCAGATAACACCTGCCCGTTGACCGATGCCTGCCGTCTGAAAGTGGCACTGGCTGATGCTGCGCAGGCGTTTTACACCTCGCTGGATGACATCACACTGGAAGCGCTGGTCTGTGACAACCACGATCTGATGCGGATCCTGCAGCCGGTTTCCTGCGGCGCCCGCTAAGGCCGCCGCAGCGCCATTTATTCCCTTGCGCGCAGGATGCGGGCGGGTTTTGCCGCTAGCGGACGCAGGGCAAAAGCCAGTCCGGCCAGCAGGGTTGTCAGCACCCCGCCTGAAATCACCATCAGAGCATTGGGCCAGATCACCGCATAGCTGGTCTCGAACACATAGGCATTGATGGCCCAGGCCCCGGCAATGCCCGCCGCCAGCGCCACCAGCCCGGCGGCCGCTCCCAGCAGGGCTGAGCGCAGGGCAAAACTCAGCAGGATCTGTTTGCGCGGCGCGCCCAGTGTTTTCAGCAGTGCCGCCTCATACCGGCGCGCAGGCTCTCCAGCCGCGGCGGTGCCCAGCAGCACCAGAAACCCGGTCAACAGCGTTGCTGCGGCGCCATAGGCGGTGGCGGCGGCCAGCTGGCGCAGGATGTCCGACACCCGGTCAATCGCATCGCGCATCCGGATCGCAGTGATGTTCGGCATCTCGCGCGCCAGATCGCGCAGGATTGCGGCCTCGGCCCGTTCCTCGGCGTAAACTGTGGCGATGAAACTGTGCGGTGCACCGGCCAGGGCAGACTCGTTCAGCACCATCACAAACCCCATCCCGGCGGTGGAGAAATCCACGTTGCGAAAGCTGGTGATGGTGCCGTTGATATCGCGGCCCAGGATGTTCAGCGTCAGCGTATCGCCCAATTTCAAGCCCAGTTCCTCCGCCTCTTCTGCGGCAAAGCTGATCTGCGGTTCGCCGGTATAATCCTCCGGCCACCACTTGCCTGCCGTGACCTCAGTCGCCTCCGGCTGGGTAGCGGCATAGGTGATGCCGCGGTCGCCGCGCACCACCCAGTGATCACCGGCAACTTCCGTGGCCGCCTGGCCGTTGATCCGGGTCAGCACCCCGCGCAGCATCGGCGCGTTCTCTACCCGGTTCACAGCCGGGTCATTCTCGACCCGTTCCAGAAACCCGGGCATCTGGCTGCGCTGGATGTCGACAAAGAAATAACTGGGCGCCACATCCGGCAGGTTGCCCGCAATAGCGCGGCGCATGTTGCCGTCGATCTGGCCGATGGCAGCCAGTACCGTCAGCCCCAGCCCCAGCGCCAGCACCGCAGGCACTGCGCCGTCCCGCGCACTGCCAATGGAGGACAGCGCCCAGCGAAGGGCGGGCCGCCCGCGGGAGGCACCGGAGCCGCGGCGCGCCAGGAAGCCAATCCCAAGCGCCGCGGCCAGCAGCACCATCAGCGCGCCCATCAGCCCGCCCGCTGTCCACAACGTCAGCTGCGCCGAGCCGCTGAACCAGGCGGCCAGTCCCACCAGTGCGGCCAGCGCCATCGCGGTCGCCAGCAGATAGCGCGGCGCAGGCAGCCGCGTTTGGCTGGCAAAAGCGTCCCGGAACAGGGAGGCGGCGCGGATGCGCTCGGCCCGCGCCAGCGGCCACAAGGCAAAGATGAAAGCAGTCAGCACGCCATATATTGCGGCCTCAGTCAGGGCCGAGGGATAGATCGAGAACACCGCCGGGAACGGCAATTGCGTCGCAATCAGCGGCCCCAGCAGCACTGGCCCCAAGCCGCCCAGCACCAACCCAATACCCACCCCGATCAGTGTCAATGCGCCGATCTGCAGGAAATAGGTCAGGAAAATCGTCTGCCGCTCCGCCCCCAGCGTGCGCAGGGTGGCGATTGTGGCGGTTTTGGTCGCCAGATAGGCCCGCACGGCGGCGGAAACGCCAACCCCGCCCACCGCCAGTCCGGACAGGCCCACCAGCACCAGAAACCCGCCCAGACGCTCGACAAAGGAGGAAATCCCCGGCGCGCCGTTGCGGGCATCCCGCCAGCGCATGCCGGTGGTTTCAAACAGACCCTCGGCCTCGGCCTGCAGTGTGTTCAGATCGCTGCCCGCCGGCAGTTCCATCCGGTATTTGGTGTCAAACAGCGTGCCCGGCTCCAACAGGCCTGACTCCGCCAGATCCCCGGTGCTCACCATAGTGCGCGGCCCCAGTTCAAAGCCCGAGGCAGCGGCATCCGGCTCCAAGGTAATCACTGCCATCAGGCGGAAATCCTGAGTCCCCAATCGGAAGCTATCGCCCGGCTGCAGCCCCAACCGGTCCGCCAGCACCCGGTCCATCACCCCGCCGGGCAAGCCCTCCGCTCCGGCCAGGGCGGTCTCCAGCGGCATCTTCGGCGCAAGGTCCATCGCGCCCTTCAACGGGTACAGCCCGTCCACCGCCTTCACCTGGGTCAGCCCGCGTTCCTCGCCCACCGTGGCCATTGAGCGGAACTCGGCAATCTCGGAATAGCGGACCGCGTTCCGGTCCAGCCAGGCGCGTTCGTCTTCATTGGCAAAGCGGTAGGTGAAGTTCAGCTCGGCATCGCCGCCCAGAATGGTCGCGCCTTCGCGCGACAGGCCGGTCTCGATCGATGCCCGGATGGAGCCGATGGCAGCAATTACCCCGACTCCCAGCGCCAGGCAGGCCAGGAAAATGCGAAAGCCCTTGAGGCCGCCGCGCAGCTCGCGCAGGGCAAAGCGCCAGGCGAGACGGAAGGCGGAAGTGCTCATTCCGCGGCCTCGCGCGCGGCCTCGTCATCGACCCGTCCGTCGCGCAGCCGGACCACCCGGTCGCAGCGCGCGGCCAGTTCGGGCGCGTGGGTGACCATCACCAGTGTCGCGCCATAGCGGTCGCGCAGACCGAACAGCAGCTCCATCACCGCCTCGCCATTGGCTTCATCCAAGTTGCCGGTGGGTTCGTCCGCCAAGAGGATCGCAGGCCGCGGCGCCAACGCCCGCGCCAGCGCCACCCGCTGCTGCTCGCCACCCGACATCTGCGCTGGGAAATGGCCTGCCCGGTGGCCCAGCCCGACGGCTTCAAGCTCTGCCTGGGCGCGCGGGAAGGCATCCTTGACGCCCGCCAGCTCCAGCGGCGTTGCCACGTTTTCCAGCGCGGTCATGGTCGGGATCAGGTGAAAGCTCTGGAATACCACGCCCATGTTATTGCGGCGGAACCGGGCCAGCGCGTCCTCGCCCATCGCCGTCAGATCCTGGCCAAGCGCGGTGATCGTGCCGCCGGTTGCCTGTTCCAGCCCGCCCATCAGCATCAGCAACGACGACTTGCCGGACCCGGACGGCCCGACCAGCCCCAAAGTCTCCCCCTGCTGCATGTCCAGCGAGATGCCGTGCAAAATCTCTACCGGGCCGGTATTGCTATTCAGGGTCAAGGATGCATCTAACAGATGCAGAACGGGGCTGTTATTGTCAGTCATAGGGCCTGCCTGTTGGATCCACCTATCGGATATGGAGTGTTTGCGGCGATGCACAAGATACTGGCGCTGTTGAGTTTGCTGCTTTTTTCATGTCCTGCCTGGGCTGAGCCGCTGCGGATCACTGCCCTGGGCGACAGTCTGGTGCAGGGCTACGGGCTGCCGCAGGACCAGGGCCTGGTGCCGCAGCTGGAGCGCTGGATGAATGAAAACGGCGCCGAAGTGGTTCTGCAGAACGCCGGTGTGTCCGGCGACACTACAGCGGGCGGGGCGGAACGGGCCGCGTGGACGCTGTCGGACAATCCCGACGGGTTGATCGTGCTTTTAGGGGGCAATGACCTGTTGCGCGGTCTGGCGCCAGAGGAGGCGCGGGCCAACCTGGCCCTCATCCTGCAGGAAGCGAAGGCCCTGGGCATTAAAGCACTTCTGGTCGGCATGAAGGCGCCGGGCAACTACGGGCCGGAGTATAAAGCCGCTTTTGATGCGATCTACCCGGATCTGGCCGCCGAATTCGGCGCGGTTCTGCACCTGGATGCCTTTGCGGGCATTGCAGCAAAGGCGGGTGGCGACCCTGCTGCGGCGCAGGCTTATATGCAGGATGACGGTATCCACCCCAATGCCCGGGGCGTTGCGCTGAATGTGGCTGCGATCGGGCCGGCTGCCCTGCAGCTGGTCGAGATGATCACCCAGTGAAAACAGCCCCGGCGGGCAGGGCTGTTTGAAAGCTTTCAAGCGTGATCAGAAGTTCGGATCAGGAGGCCAGTGCAATATCAACCGCGGACTCGCGGCCATCCCGGCCCGCCTGCAGCTCAAAGGTCACTTTCTGATTGTCTGCCAGGCCGGTCAGCCCCGATCGCTCAACTGCGGAAATGTGGACAAAAATATCCTTGCCGCCATCGTCGGGTGCAATAAAGCCATAGCCTTTGGTGGTGTTGAACCATTTGACGGTGCCAGTCGCCATCGTCGTATTCTCCTAAGTCGTCTCAATTCTCTGCCCGCTTCATGCGGCAGAACGGCAGCGGTACCTAGAGGGTCATGACCGCGCCGGTAAGGCAACAGTGATGATACCCGCGTAACGTTGCGGTGACAGAATTGAGTAGGAATCACCCCTGGCGCAAGAAAAAATCCAAAGTGACGCGGGGTCTCCGGCAGAACCGTGCCTAAAGCACTGTCACAACCGTGCCGAGCGGAACCCGCTGATACAGATCCATAACATGCTCGTTCATCATCCGGATGCAGCCGTTGGATACAGAGTGCCCGATGGTCTGCGGCTGGTTGGTGCCATGGATGCGGAAGTAGGTGTCGATGCCGTTCTGAAACAGATACAGGGCCCGCGCACCCAACGGATTTTCCGGCCCGCCGGGCTGAATGTACTCATTGTCGACGAATTTGGCATAGGCCCGCGGATCGCGTTCGATCATCTCGTCGGTCGGGCGCCAGGTGGGCCAGACCTTCTTGCGTTCGATCACCGCGGTGCCGGTGAACTCCAGACCGGCCTTGCCGACACCAACGCCATAGCGCATCGCCTTGCGCTTGTCGGTGACAAAGTAAAGGTAGTAAGAGCGCGGCAGCACCAGGATTTGCCCCGGGGCAAAATCCTTGCGGATCCGGACCTCCTGCGGGGTGGGATCAAAGGGAGCGGGGTCTTTCTTGCGGGCCAGCGCAGGCAGCGGAAGCAGGGTTGCTGCGGCGGCCGCAGTGCCAGTGCTCAAAATTTTCCGGCGTGAAATCATGGCTAAATCTCCGGATGTCTGTTGTGTCTTCTAATCATCTTCCGGCGCGGAATGCGCTGGGTCAACGGGTTTCCGCAGACGGGCCGGCAAGTGTTGCAAGCGTAGCAGCAGCCAGGGTGCAGACGGCAATCCAGCCAAAGTACCAGAATTTCCCGGCCAACAGGTTCTCGGCGTAAGACGCGGCGAATTGCGCTTTGCCTGCTGCCGCGATGGCAAAGGCCGCAGCACCGAAGACCGCGAAACCCGCGGCTGTCAGCCAGCGTGGCAGATGCAGCAGCCGGGCGGCAAGGGCCAGGGCAAGACCGGGCAGGGCGCCCAGCCAGATCACTTTGCCCGCCCACCAGGGATGTGCCCCCAGTCCTGCGGTCAGGTTCATAAAATGCGCCAGCTCGGCGGCTGCCAGAACGGCCGCAAGCGGCGGCAGGAGGCGGAGTATCTGTTGCATGTCCTTGATATTGAAGCGGCGGCCTGCGGCTTCCAGTGCTGATTACAGGTTTGTGAAGCTCCGGCGGCTTCCCTTGCGGCCCCGCGGCGGTCGTCTATATCAGGGCAGGATTTATGCGGAGGAGCCATCATGGGCGCCAAGACCCTGACCTGCCTGGCCTGTGCCCAGCTGAACCGGGTGCCGGAGGACAAGCTGGGCAAAGGCCCCAATTGCGGCAGTTGCGGCGCGGCGCTGATGCCGGGCAAGCCGGTGGATGTGGATCCGGCCATCTTGCAGAAGGCGGCGCAGAATGACGATCTGCCGCTGGTGGCCGATTTCTGGGCGCCCTGGTGCGGGCCCTGCCGGACGATGGCGCCGGAATTTGCCAAGGCTGCCAAGACATTGGGCAGCAAAGCGCGGTTGGTCAAGCTGAACACCCAGGATCACCCGTCCACCGGTGCGCGCTACCGGATCCGCGGCATCCCGACCCTGGTCGCCTTTGAGCGCGGCAAGGAGAAAAAGCGCCAGGCCGGCGCGATGCCGCAGGGCCGGATCGTCAGCTGGCTGCGCGGTTAGGCGCGGTTGCCGTAGGCCTGCCCGAGGACCGGCTGCGATTGCAGCCAGCAGCGCAAGGAAAGAACAGCAATAACCAGCACGGTCGCGCCCAGGCCGGCTGCTGGATACAGCAGCAGGCTCATCCACAGCGGCAGCGCGGCCACGAAAAACCCAAAGGCCGTTGCGCACATCCCGGTGATCATACCTGCGAACAATCCAGCCCAAACCATGGCAACTCCTTCTCCGGGAGCAATCTAGCCTGACCGCCCCAGTGTCTCTCAAGGCTATCTTGCGGGCAATTTTGCTTAAAAAAGGTTTAAAATGTGTCAACAAGCAGAGCGGCACAGCGCGAAAGGAAGGTGCGGGGCTATTTTGAGGTCAGCGCCACGCCGTCCTTGGCCTTTGGCATCTTGCCTTTGCCCTGCTCCAGAACATGGGCCAGTTCATGCGCCAGCAGTTCGGAATCCTTGGCGAATGCAGGCTTCATCACATAGATATTGTTGCCGACGGTGAAGGCTTTGGCCTTCAGTTCCTTGCAGACGTCCTTGGCATTGCCGCCGACATGCACCCTGACCTTGCCCAGATTGCCGCCGAAATGCGCCTCCAGCCCTTTGCGCAGATCGCCGGGCAGTTTCTTCTCCGAGGTGCCTTCGGGTTCAGTCTTGAGCTTCTTGCGCTTGGCCTTCTTGCCCTTGGTTGCCTCGACCTGTGCCTTCACCTCTTCCGGTTTCAAAGCCATGCGGGATCCTTTCCAACGCTTTACCCAACAGATGGCGCCGGGGCGCCTGCCGCGATGGTAGCGCAGAGCGGCGAAAAGGCGAAATGGAGAAGGGAGCGTAACGTCCTGCCCCTTGGGACGTGGCGCGCAGCGGCACGGCCCGCGCCTTGGGCTTCGCCCGTTTCGACCTGAAACTGTCCCCCGGACAGTTTCCTGGACGGTCTCAACTCCCCCGGAGTTCGAACCGGTCCGCGCAGCGGCAAACGCTCCGGGGGAGCGTTTGAGGTTCGGACGGGCGGAGCCCTGCGCAACCAGCGGTCCAAGTCAAAGGGCATCGCCGGCAGGAGTTCCCTCTGGGACGTGGCGCGCAGCGGCACGGCCCGCGCCTGACCTTCCCCCCGGGAAGGCGCATTCGCACCTCCCCAAGGTCAGGCGCGGGCCTTGTGCTGCGCTGGAAGAGCAAGAAGGCGAAACTACAAAGAGGTTTGCGCCGATGGTGAAGCTGCTCTGCTCATGCGTTGCTGCATAAGTTTAAGGCTGGCATTTGTTCAAACCTCGCATATTCAGCCACAGAAACGTGGCGATAGACACTTGGTTTCCGGTTTCTGACGCCGCCGGCTTAAAAGTGATTTTGACGGCAACAAGAGGAGCGTTGGTGTTGACCAGCCTGACGCCGGAGTTGATCTGAACCGCCGCCAGTTTCGCCTTGAGAGCGTTGAAATGCCGGGACCAATTTACCCGGCAAAGGGATTGAGCATCCTGCTGCAGGAAGTAGCCGGTGTCTGATACCGTAAACGTCAGCTCCAATGCGTTGCCGGCTGCTGCCCCGCCAAATTTTGAAGGGGCAGTTACCAGCGCTGAACTTGCAAGTTCAGCGCTGACGCCGGACTTTAGGCGCACCTCTTCAGCAGAAAGAGGAAATGCGGCCCCCAAGGCCAAACCCAAGAGCCACCGCTTCGGCATGATTACCGCACAAACTTCTTGTGCTTCAGGCGCTTGGGCTCCAGCGCGTCCGGTCCCAGGCGGCGCTTTTTGTCCTCTTCGTAGTCCTCGAAGTTGCCCTCGAACCACTCCACATGGGCATCGCCCTCAAAGGCCAGAATATGGGTGCAGATCCGGTCGAGGAAGAAACGGTCGTGCGAGATCACCACCGCGCAGCCGGCGAAATCGACCAGCGCGTCTTCCAGCGCCCGCAGGGTTTCCACATCCAGGTCGTTGGTCGGCTCGTCAAGCAGCAGCACGTTGCCGCCTTCTTTCAGCAGCCGCGCCATGTGAACCCGGTTGCGTTCACCGCCGGACAGCAGGTTCAGCCTCTTCTGCTGATCACCGCCCTTGAAGTTGAACGAGGAGCAATAGGCGCGGGAATTCACCTGCGCGTCGCCCAGCTCGATGATCTCGGCACCGCCGGAGATTGCTTCCCACACGGTGTCGCCATCGTTCAGGTCATCGCGCGACTGGTCGACATAGGACAGCTTCACCGTGTCACCATAGGTGACGGTGCCCGCGTCGGGCTGCTCCTGGCCGGTCAGCATCCGGAACAGGGTCGATTTACCGGCGCCGTTGGGGCCGATCACGCCGACAATGCCGCCGGGAGGCAGATCAAAGGACAGGCCTTCAACCAGCTGTTTGTCGCCGTAGTGTTTGGAGATGCCTTCGACGTCGATCACCTTGGAGCCCAGACGCGGGCCGTTGGGGATGACGATCTGGGCGCGGGTCAGCTTTTCGCGTTCGGACTGGCCGGCCAGATCGTTGTAGGCGTTGATCCGGGCCTTGGATTTGGCCTGGCGCGCCTTGGCGCCCTGGCGCATCCATTCCAGCTCGCGCTCCAGCGTTTTCTGCTTGGATTTGTCTTCGCGCGCTTCCTGCTGCAGGCGCTTGGCCTTCTGCTCCAGCCAGGCGGAATAGTTGCCCTCGTAGGGAATGCCGCGGCCGCGGTCCAGTTCCAGGATCCAGCTGGTGATGTCGTCCAGGAAATACCGGTCGTGGGTGACGCAGAGGATGGTGCCCTTGTAGTCGATCAAGTGCTGCTGCAGCCAGGCGATGGTCTCGGCGTCCAGGTGGTTGGTCGGCTCATCGAGCAGCAGCATTTCCGGCGCTTCCAGCAAGAGCTTGCACAGCGCCACGCGGCGGCGCTCACCGCCCGACAGGTTGGCGATCTCGGCATCATCCGGCGGGCAGCGCAGCGCCTCCATCGAGATGTCGATCTGGCTGTCCAGATCCCAGAGGTTTTCCGCATCAATGCTGTCTTGCAGTGCGGTCATCTCTTCCATCAGTTCGTCGGTGTAGTTCTCGGCCATCTCGACCGCGATCTGATTGAAGCGGTCGACCTTGTCCTTCTTAGCCTTGACGCCCAGCATGACATTTTCACGCACGGTCAGGCTTTCGTCCAGTTTCGGCTCCTGCGGCAGGTAGCCGACTTTGGCGCCCTCGGCGGCCCAGGCTTCACCGGTGAAATCGGTGTCGAGGCCTGCCATGATTTTCATCAGGGTGGATTTACCGGCGCCGTTGACGCCGACGACACCGATTTTCACGCCGGGCAGGAAGGAGAGGTGGATGTTTTCAAAGCATTTCTTGCCACCGGGGTAGGTCTTGGAGACACCCTGCATGTGGTAGACGTACTGATAGGCGGCCATGTGACTGCTCCATGATGGGGAAATTCTAGCTGGCTGGTGTGATAACGGATGGGCGGCGGCGGGGCAATGAGGGATGCGGGAGGCCGGAACCGGCGTCCGAACCGGGGCGGGACCGGCTGCCTCTTGCCCGACTCACCCGTCCTGGCCCACACTGATGGGCACCGGAAACTTCGGGGCGCCCCGGCTTGCCGCTGGCTGCGCCCAGACCTGACGATGCCGCCCTATCAGTGACTGTAGACACACCCGCGGCATCCAAGACCTGAGCCACAGCGGCCGGGGGGCCTTTCCTAACACAGGAGGACCCTTTGATGATCGCCTCACGCCTGAAACATCATCTGGAGGCACAAGGCCTGCCATTCGGCACGGTCCGCCATCCCTATACCGCCACATCCGCCGAATGCGCCGAAAGCGCGCATGTGCCGGGGGACCATCTGGCAAAATCGGTGCTCATCCACATGGAGGAAGGCCCGGTGCTGGCCGTGGTGCCCTCCAACCAAACCGTTGATCTGCACGCGCTGCAATCCATGATGGACCGCCGCCTGGGCCTGGCGCCGGAATATGAGCTGAACCAGGTCTTTGATGATTGCGACCCCGGTGCTGCCCCCTGCGTGGGGCAGGCTTACCATGTACCGACGGTGATCGACGACAGCTTGACCGGCCTGGACAAAGTCTGGTTCGAAGCCGGCGACCACAAGACATTGGTGGAAATGAAGGGGAATGATTTCGATGCCCTGATGAAGGATGCGAAACACGGATCCTTCTGCACCATGCACTAACAGCCGTGCAGCAAAGGACTGCCGCCCCCGTGTCAACGGGGCGGCGCCTGATGCGGGTCAGAAATCGAACAGATCTTCCAGAAAGTTCTTCTTTTTCTTCTTATAGGGTTTCTTGCCGTAGCGCGGATCATAATCGCCGCCCCGGTCGTCATGCCGCTGCGGCTGCTGCGGTGCGGCCTGCACTGGCTGGGAGGAGCGCTCGATGATCTTGTCCAGCTCGCCCCTGTCCAGCCACACGCCGCGGCATTTCGGGCAATAATCAATCTCCACACCGGCGCGGTCGCTCATAACCAGCTGGGTTCCGTCAATCGGGCACTGCATCTGTGTCTCCTTGTGCAACTCCAGCGACTCACGTGGGCAGCCCCGCTCGCTTGCGCAAGGCAACAGCCCCGCAAATTCGGGAAAATTGCAGAATTCCGCCCATTCCCAAGGACCTGACCCATGGTAAGCTGCCTGCAAACCATGGAGGCACACATGAGCAGCAAAACCATCCAGGCCGGGTTTCTGACCCTGATCCTTGCCAGCACCCCCGCATTCGGCGGCGAAGGCGGTGGCGGCGGCAGCCGGGACAGCGGTGCAAGCAGCGGCGGCGGCGGCCAGCGCAGCGGGCTAAGCTCCCGGGCGACAAAAACCGTTGTCACGACGCTGACACGCGGTTTTGACCGCTGCGGGACATTGCCCAAAGTCTACAGATACGACTGCTACCGCCACACCTACAAGCTGGCGGTTCAGCAACTGGGCGGCAACCATGCCTATGCCGAAGCAACCAAGGCGCTGGAACTGGTGCAGGACACGCTGACTCAGGCGGTGAAACAGAACCTGGACCCGGCGCAGAAACCCAAGCGTAAGGGGCTGAACCTCTACCGCGCGGTAAAACCCGCCGCAGTGCCGCAGATTCAGCGGCAGACCGAACGGGCGATGAAACAGGCCGAAACCATCCTGCTGCGCTCCCCCGCGGACAAGCAGGTGCATTATGCCCGCATCGCCGAAGCGGTGAACTCCAATAAGGTTCTGCTGCGCTCAGCCCTGCTGCCAGGTGGGGCTATCCGGCTGGTCTGGACGCTGCTCAAGGCGGCGGTTCCTGCCTGACCCGGGCGGATTGACTGGGGCGGCCTGACCAGTGCGGCCTCAGCGCACCACATGCACCGCACAGGCGGCGTGGCGCACCACATGGCCGGAGGTGGACCCCCAAAGCAGGTCCTGCATCGACGGGCGGTGCGAGGCGAGGACGATCAGATCAGGCTGGTTCTGATCGGCCCAGTCCAGAATAGTGCGGCCGGAATGCCCTTCGACCAGCTCGCCTGTGGCATTGGGCAGCGTCTTTGCCAGCCCGTCCAACTCGGCCTGCAGCGCGCTGCGGGTGCCATCCATGAAATCTGCGGGGATGTAAGAGATCGCATAGGCCGGAACCTGCTCGATCACATGCAGCAGCGTCACCTTGGCTCCGGGCGCAGACAGCAGCCGCGCCACTTTCAGCGGCCCGGTCACATCCCGCTCGGGATCAAATGAAATCGGCACCAGGACATTGTGGTACATAACAAACCTCCATCGGTTGATGTTCCTGTCAATGATAGTCCTGCCGGCGGCAGCCTGCCATGACCGGGGTCAAAGCAGGTGCTGCTCCGGGTGGAATTGAAAGACGCTAGGTGCCGAAGACCTCCGCCACGTCATACATCACCGGCTCAAAACTGCGGCACAGTTCGTTGATCTTGCGGTTGCGCTCGCGCATTTCGGGACTGCGCAGCATTGCCATGAAATCCTCGCGGCGGCGCCATTGCGAGTAGTTGGCGATACGTGTCTGCGCGTCATTCACATGCAGGCCGGCCGAAACAAAGCCGGGCTGTTTCGAGATGAAGTCCGCATAGGCGTCCTGCAGCGCCTCCAGCAGGTCCTGGCAGGTCCCGGGGGTCATCTCAAATGTGGTGATAACGGTTTGGATATCAGCGGTTTTTGCTATTTTCGGCATTGGCCCCTCCGTTGACTTCCCCCAGCCTACGCCTGTTCGCGCATAAAGCGCACGACCTTTTTTGAGGTTGCAACCATTTCGGGATAAGCGAAAATTTAATACAACCTTAACTATAAGCCGAAACTCTTGCCGCAATGTTCTGAGGGTTCTGGAATGAAACCTGCCTGTGCCGTATGTCTTGCCCTGACGCTGGCCCAGCCGGCGGCTGGCGGTGCATGGCAGGAGAAGCCAGGCAGGGGGTTTGCTTCTGCCAGCGCGACCTACCGGCAAACCGGTGATGAAGGCGCGCAAGAGCTGAGCTATTACGGGGCATTCGGCGTTACCTCCAAACTCACTCTCGGCATTGATCTGAACCAAAATTCCGCGGGCTCCGGCCATGCCCTGTTTTTTGCCCGCCTGCCGCTGCGCGCCGGCCCCCGTTACCGGCTGGCTGCTGAGGCAGGGGCCGGCGGCAATCATTTCCGGGGTCTTTGGCAAATGATGCAAAAGGCAACCCTGTCTTACGGGCGCAGTTTTGATACCGGCCAAACCACCGGCTGGCTGGCGGTCGATGCCGCGTACGAGCTGCGCAACAGCGGTTTCGATGCGGCCTGGAAACTGGACGCCACCATCGGTCTGAACCGGCCCGGAAAAATCGCGCCGATGCTGCAGATAGAAACGTACAAGCCGGGCGGCGGCCGGTTTTCCTATGCGCTGACCCCGGCCGTGCGCTATCCGCTGGACGGCAGCCGGGAGTTGATCCTGGGGCTGGAGTACCGCAACACAGGCCGGCGCAGCCTTGGACTGGAGCTGGGGGTATGGCAAAGGTTCTGAAGCCTTTCACTGAAACCAGAGATGCAGATGCCCGACCCGGTCCGCCCCGCAGATGACGACGCCCGCGCCTTGGCCCAAAGCCTGATGGCAAGCGCCCGCTTTGCCGCCCTCGGAGTGCTGCTGGACGATGGCAGCCCACTGGTCACACGGGTGGCTTTCGGACTGGATCCGCAAGGGGGTCCTGTCAGCCTGATCTCCGGCCTGTCGTTGCACACAGCTGCGCTGGGTCAGCGGCCGGCCTGCTCGCTGCTGGTCGGCGAGCCGGAAGGCAAAGGCGATCCGCTAGCCCATCCGCGCCTGAGCCTGATGTGCCGGGCACGTTTCATCAGCAGGCAAGGCCCGGAGCATGAGACGCTGGCCGCGCATTACCTGCGCCGCCAGCCCAAGGCCAAGCTGTATCTGCAATTGGCTGATTTCACCTTTGTGCGGTTTGCTGTGACGGGTGCGCACCTGAACGGCGGCTTTGGCAAGGCCTTCCGCCTTGCCGCCGCCGATCTTCAGCACTCTGGCGGCACTGGTTAGCTGTCCATCCGCATGATGACCTGAACTTCGCCCTTGACGGCTTCGCCCCAGCGCAGCCGGATCTCGTCGTTGTTCGAGCCTTGCTGCGCTTCGGTATACGGCACAATGTAGCGGGTGCTGTTGCCGCCGCTCTTCAGCGCGCCCAGCGGCACCACGCTATCGACATAGCGGGCAAACCCTTGGAACGGCAGCAGCCCCTCGGCCTGCACCGACCAGGAGGTTGAGGCCGAAGATTGATCGTGCCGCACCCGCAGCGGGTTGGCGGTTTGCGCCGCGACGTTGTGGTACATGTTGCCGCTGAAATCGACGTTTTTAGACCGGCTGAAATCCAGATCCGAAAAACTGGTATCCACCCGTTCCGCCCGGTCGATACTGCCCTGAAGCGAGCGGAATTTATTGCCGGTAACAGAAAGCCCGTTCAGGAAATGGCCGCTGCCATAGGGTTTAACGACGATATAGCTGAACCACGGCGCGACATCGCCGGACAGGAACACATTGGCGCTCACTGACAAGGCGCTGAACGAGAATCCGCCGGTGAAGTCAGGTGTTGCGTCCCGCTCGTTGGTCCATTCGATAAAGCAATTGTCGATGTAATTGTCCGAAACGGTTGAGGTGCAGTTGTTTGAGGCCAGAACCAGCCCCGCCGTGCGCACGCCGTTGGCGATATTGTCGCCCTGAAAAAAGTGATTGCCGGTCACCGTGTTGCTGCCGCCTGCCAGCAGCGCGAAATGGCGGAACCTGGTGGCCCGGTTGCTGCGCAGCTTTGCATCGTTGGCATTGACGTTGAGGCCGATACTGACCCGGTCCGGCACATCCTCTCCGTCCTCATTCGACAGGAACTGGCAATTGTCCACCAGAATCCCCTGACAGCCGGAACCAGCCGACGTGATGCCCCGGTCCTTGGGGCGTGAAAAGAAACAACTGTCAAACGCGTTCACCGACCCGGCCGGCGCCAGCCGCACTGCGCTGCAGCGGCCATTGCACTGAAACTCGATGCCTTCCATACCGAATTTGCTGAGCGAACTGAAGCCGCTGAAATCCACCAGATACTTGAAGTCGTGGAAAGTGAACGTCTGGGTGCCTTCAGCATCATACAATGCCCCGCTGAGGGTCAGCTCTCCGGCGCCGGTGTTTTTGGATTTCACATAGATCTCGCGGCCCACCCCGGCGCCTTCGACCAAAGAGCCAACTGCAACATTGGTGATGTTCGCAACATTGGTCAGCTTCTTGGAGTCCGATGCACTGTAGGTTGCCTGCGAGATCACAGCATCGGTGTCCCAGGCCGCATTGCTGGCGGCCTCCAATTGGCCGTTCCGGATGACCCGGCGGGTCGCATAGGAGCTTTTGTTCGGGACTGCCGCTTGCATGTCGATCGGCCCGGTGACGGTGATCTTGCGGCCCTTCAGATCGAGGGATTCATGATCTGCGTTGTTGATCAGCGCCTGAAACGCCTTTTTGAACCCCAGTTCCTCATTGCCGAATGCCGCCGCATATGCGGGGAAATCGAAATTCTTTGTCAGCAGCAGCATCTGGCTGTCCGGCATGGAAACGGTGCCTTCGAACACGGCCTGGTGGTTCAGCGAAACGGTGCTGTTCAGGCGGAAATCCCCTGCAGGCACCAGGATGCGCCGCCCGTCGGCAGCAGCATCGGCCGCTTCAAAAGCCGCCGTGCAATCAAAGCTGCCATTGCCCACCGCGCCATAGTCCGTGACGTCCACCACGCTCAGCATGTCGCGCACAAAAGCGCTGGTGATATCGGTGATTTCGATATCGTCGATCCGCACCACGCCGCCGTTGGCGCCGGTCAGGTCGAGGCCGAAGTGGCCGTAGGCCGCACTGCGCCCCCACGGCATGTCCACCCCGCCGCGTTCGCCGCTGCCGACGATGCCGGTGACTTCGAGTACTTTGCCATAGGTGCTGAGCGCATGCTGCTGCCCGGCTTCGGACACGCCGCCGATGTGGCTGCCGCCGCTGGCACCAGCCCAGCCTGCAACGCGGACCGCAGGCAGCGCGCCGCTAACAGCCTTGATACGGATCTTGATCTGCAGGTAGCAGCCCGGTTGCAGCGGCGTCTGGCCCATGAAGCGCAGCTTCTGGGTGTTCTCAGTCTTCTGCATCTCCAGGCAGCCGCCGAAATCAGCGTCCGCCGCCACAAAAACCGCATTGGCCGCGCCGTCATAGGTGTCCGACCCCGGCGTGCCGTCGCCGCTGGACCAGACGTTCAGACCGTCCGCAAAGGCGGGGGGCATCAGCTGCAAACCTTCGGTGATTGCCTTGTTCATGAGATTTCCTTTTCCTGCTGCGCATGTCGCGTTCAGGGAAAAGGATTTACAGATGCCGCGTTAAATTCCGCCCAGCGGTGCGTGCGCAGGCCAGGGCTCAGACGCTTTCATCCTGCCCTTTCAGAAGGTGTACGGCGTTGATTTTCCATCCGCTTTCCAGGTTAATCATTTGGTAATCCAATAGGTGCACGGCGCCCTGCTCGTCGGTGACCATCACCCGCTGCCACAGGCTGCCGGCCACTTCGCGCAATTGCAGGTAACGCACCTCAACAGGTCGCCAGACCATCGGGTAGCCCTGGCGCACCATCTCGCCAAAGCGGTCCGGGGTGCCGAAAATGCGCCGGATCGCCGGCGAAGCATAGGAGAAGGCGGTTTCGGTATCATTGTTCAGAAAGGCAGAAATCTGAGAGCCGATCACGGCTGTGACCGGCTCCCTTTGAGCTATTGCCGGGAAGGCCAGAAGAAAAACACTTACCCCCGCAAACAGAACACTGCGCATCTGTCCCTCCCGGTCCGTTTGACTCCAGTTAGGGCAAAGTGACGTTGCGTCAAAGAAAATTTTGGGGGAGCTGGTGCACAGCGCGGGACAAGGCCGCAGGCCGCCGCGCATGGCTGAAAAAGAAAAGGGCGCGAAAACCCGCGCCCTTGCTGATCGCTATTCGGTGAAAGCTCAGGCCAGCTCGCCCGCCAGCGCCTTTTCGATCAACGCGATGGTGTCCTCGACGCCGTAAAGCGCGATGAAGCCGCCGAAGCGGGGACCTTGGGAGGCCCCCAGCAGCACCTCGTAGATCGCCGAGAACCAGGCGCGCAGCGGCTCGAAGCCATGGATCTTGCCGATGGCAAAGACCACGGATTGCAGGAATTCCTCATCCGCGAAATCGGCCTCGGGCAGCGGGTCGTCGCTGCCGGCCAGCTCGTTCTTCTTGGCGATTGCTGCCAGTGCGGCCTCCGGCGATTTCAGCGCATCGGCCAGATCCTGCAGCGCTGCACGCTCTTGATCGGTAGGCAGGCGGAATACTTTGGCGGGTTTCACGAAGTCGTTGAAATAGGCCACAGCAAAACCTGCCGCCTGATCCATCGCCGGATTGGTCTCCGGCGTGGCATCGGGTGCATATTTGTTGATGAAGCCCCACATGGTTTCCTTGTCCTCGGCGCTGGAGGCCGAAGCGAGGTTGAGCAGCATCGAGAACGGCACCACCATATCGGACTGCGGCACGTCACCGCCGTGGATGTGCCAGACCGGGTTGTTCAGCTGCCCCTTCAGGTCCTGGGTGTGATAGGCGCGCAGCTGCTGGTGGTATTCGTCCACTGCCTTGGGGATCACATCGAAATGCATCCGCTTGGCGGTCTTGGGCTTCTGGTACATGAAATACGCCAGCGACTCTGTCGAGGCATAGGTCAGCCATTCGTCGATCGAGATGCCGTTGCCGGAGGTTTTCGAGATCTTTTGGCCGTTGGCATCCAGGAACAGTTCATAGGTGAAATGCTCCGGCGCGCGGTGGCCCAGAACCCGGCAGATGCCGTCATAGATCGGTGTATTGGTGGAGTGATCCTTGCCGTACATCTCAAAATCGACTTCCAGCGCCGCCCAGCGGGCGCCGAAATCCGGCTTCCACTGCAGCTTCACATTGCCGCCAGTGACCGGCAGGGTCCATTCCTTGCCGTTTTCGTCGTCAAAGGTGACGGTGTAAGTTTCAGCGCAGACCTTCTTCATCGGAACATAGAGGACGCGGCCGGTTTCCGGATGGATCGGCAGGAAGATCGAATAGGTCTGGCGGCGTTCCTCACGCAAGCTCTTCAGCATGATCGCCATGACGTCGTCGTATTTGTCGACAGCGCGTTTCAGCACCTCGTCGAACTGGCCGGATTGGTAGAACTCCTGCGCCGAATAAAATTCATACTCGAAGCCGAAGGTATCCAGGAAGCGGCGCAGCATGGCGTTGTTGTGGTGGCCAAAGCTCTCATGGGTGCCAAACGGATCCGGCACCGAGGTCAGCGGTTTTTGCAGATGCTCCTGCAGGCTGTCGGCATTGGGCACATTGCCCGGCACCTTGCGCATCCCGTCCAGATCGTCCGAAAAGCAGATCAGCTTGGTGGGTATGTCCGAGATCACCTCGAACGCGGTTTTGATCATGGTGGTGCGGGCGACCTCGCCGAAGGTGCCGATATGCGGCAGGCCCGATGGGCCATAGCCGGTCTCAAATAGAACATAGCCCTTGTCCGGCGCGCCCTTGGCATAACGTTTGAGAACCCGGCGGGCCTCTTCAAACGGCCAGGCTTTGCTCTTCAGAGCTTCTTCGCGCACATCAGACATTCGTATTCTCCATCGGCGGCGTCGTTTCCGGTTTTCCAGGGGCCGCAAGATCAGTGCGGATGCCCCATGCATCCAGCCCTTTCCTCTATTGTGCTGATGCAGCATGAGTCAATAATCACTGGCCCGCCGAGGCCGTCTTTTGCTGCAGCAAAAAGGATAAAAACGCCGCGCAGACACAGCCTGTTGTTGAACCTCACCGCTGGCATACCTATCCTGATCGGATCAATATTGGCAAAAAAGGATTTCGTCCATGAGTGAGCAAACCCCGCACCCGATGTCCCCGCAGGACTGCCTGGTGGCGCTGATGGTGGCGGTTTCGGCCTCGGACGAGAACATCCGCACTGCCGAGCTGGTAAAGATCCAGTCTGCGGTCAACATGCTGCCGGTGTTTGCCGACTATGACATCGACCGGGTGACACGGGTTTCGCAGACCGTTCTGGACCTGTTTGAGCAGGAAGACGGTCTGGCGGCGCTGTTCGGCCTGATCCGCGGCGATCTGCCGGAGCGGTTGTTTGAAACCGCCTATGCGCTGTCCTGCGATGTGGCGGCTGCGGACGGGATCCTGGGCGAGACCGAGCTCGAGTTTCTGGCAGAGGTCCGCTATGAATTGAACATCGACCGGCTGCATGCCGCGGCCATCGAACGCGGCGCACGGGCGCGGCACATGGTCTGAAGGGCGAAGGGGGGCGCTGCCCCCGGCCTTGCGGCCTGGTGAAGTTTATGCAGCCAAGCGCGGGCGGGACTGGCTGCGCAGGGTCATGTGGTATCAGCCCGTCCGTCTGGCCGCTGCGATCAAAGTGCCGAGGCTTTGCTTCTGCTGCCCTTCCGCACCGAAGTTTGATGGATCAAGCCACGTCTGATAGGCGGCTTCAAGCATGGGCCATTCGCCATCCGGCACTGAATACCAGGCGGTATCACGGTTGCGGCCTTTATAGACAATGGCTTGGCGGAACAGACCATCATAGGTAAAACCGAAGCGCTCTGCCGCACGGCAGGAGGGCGCATTCAAGGCGTCGCATTTCCACTCATAGCGGCGGTAGCCCAAATCATTGAACACCCGCGCCATCATCAGATACATCGCCTCGGTCGCCGCCCGCGTCCGCTGCAATGACGGTGCGAAGGTGATGCCGCCGACCTCGATCACACCGTGGGCGGGCTGAATGCGCATGAAGCTTGCGATGCCTTCGGCCTTGCCGCTGACGCCATTGATGACCGCGAAATAGGGCTGTGCATCCACGCCGCTGGCCGCTTGCACCCAGGCATGCAGGCCTTCCGGCGTCTCAAACGGGCCATAGGGCACATAGGTCCAGATCGCATCGGCCTGGTCCTGCCGGAAGGCCGCGAACAGATCCGCGGCGTGGCGGTCCGCATTCAGCGGCTCAACCCGGCAGTATTGCCCCGCCATGCCGGTGTGGCCGGGGTGGCGGGCACCGCGCCAGTCCGGCAGCGGTGCGCCGATGGGCTGGCCATGCTCGTTGAAGTATCTGGTCATGGCGGCATCCTTTTCACAGCAATATCGCGGCGGCTTGCACCACCGTCCTGCGCAGGTTTGCCACGCTCCCGGACCGGAAAAAACGTCCAGATTCTGGCAATATGACCAGACCAATCCCGCCTGTTCCGGACCCGGGTCAGCTGCCGTAGACCGCGCCCCATCGTTCGATCAATTGCTGTTGCAGCTTCTTGGCGCGGCGGTTCCATCCGCGTGCGCCTTTGGGGCGTTCGCGCTGTGCGCGGGGGATGCGGGCACGCGTTTTCTGGTCAGCGGTGAAAATGGCAAAGGCCAGTTCCGTCCCGTCCGCAGCCGTCATAAAACCGCCCAGGCCCGAGACAAAGTTCAACGTGCCGGTTTTGGCCGCGACCTTGATCGGGTGTCCTTTGACGATACCGCCCTTGGCATCACGCATCCGGAAAGGTTTTAGAAGCGGTCTGAGCCGGCCCGCCTTGTAGGCGGCAACCAATGCACCTGTCAGATCCCCCGGTGTCATCCGCGAATCCTCGCCCAGGCCGGAATGATCCACCAACCTGGTGCCGGACATGCCGTATTTGGCAGCGGCCCAGCGGTTCATTTCGGCTGCGGACGCCTTCAGCGAGCCAGGCCGGCTGCCGCGCGCGGCGGTGGCCGACATGCCGATCATCTCGGCCATCAGGTTGTTGGAGTATTTCAGCATCGCCTTGAGCATCATATCCAGCGGCGGGCTGTGATGCCGGGCCAGCAATTGCGACTTCGGCAAGGATTTGGCGGCCTTTGCCTTGTCGAGCTTGATCCCGTTTGCCCGTGCCAGGGTGCGGAACACATCGCCGGAATAGGCCGCAGGGTTGCGGACAGGCAGCCAGCGCGATCCGCCCTTGCCCAGCGCCTTGCTGGCGACGGTCCAGTGATCGACACCCCCTTTTTCGGCGTAGGTATAGACCGGCCCCGAGCGCGAGGCGATTTTCATCCGCGCATTGACCACTTCGGGGCGGTACTTTTCGGTCCTTGCATCCATGGTGATCGCCCAGCTGCCGCCGGACGCGCGTTTCCATTCAAAATGCACCCGGTTGAAATTCAGCGCGATGCCCGCGACCGCCGGGGAATAGCCGACATGGTCGGGCTGGTCCGGGTCGATGGTTTTGACCGCCGGAAGGCTGCCGTCCCAGACCAGGAACCTGCCCCGCACCTCGCGCACGCCTGCGGTCTTCAATGCCTTGGCCAGCAGCGCCAGATGATCGGTGTTCAGCATAGGGTCGCTGCCGCCGGCCAGGATCAGATCACCCTTGACCACGCCGCCCGCAACGCCGCCGGTCGCCAGAATGCGGGTCTCGAACCGGTGATCCGCCCCAAGCACATCCAGCGCATAGAGCGCGGTCAGCGCTTTGGCGACACTGGCTGGCGGCAGTGCTTCGGCCTGGCCCGAGGCCTCCAGTAGCTTGCCGGATTTCACATCGGCCACCGCACAGACCGCCTGGCCCGGCAGATCGGCCCGCGCCAATAGCGCCTTGAGCCCGTCCGTTCCGGCCGCAAGAGAGCTGACACGGCGTGCCACGGGCCGCAGTGACACCGCCGGCGCATTGGCCAGCGCAGAGGAACCCGCCAAAGCGGCAAGCCCGGAAAGGAGGAACGTCCGGCGTGAGGTCATCTTATTCATTTTTAGTGTCAGGACCTGCTCTTCTTCAATCCCGTTTTCCTGTCAATTCGCCGCAAGATCCGGGGTTTTGCCCCGCGGGAAGTCCTGCTACCGCTGGCAGCCATGTTGCAGGCAGTCATCCTCATGTTCGTGGCCATGTCAATGATCCCTGCGGGCGATCTGTGCGGGAAACTGCTGACGGGCGGCGGGCTGGCCACACCGGCGTTTGTCGCCTGGTCGCGATTTGCCATCGGCACCGCGCTGATCCTGCCCTTTGTGCCGCGCCGCGCCTATGCGCTGCTGGGCGATTGGCGGCTGTGGCTGCGGGCCGGGCTGCTGACCGGCGGCATCTTTTCGATCCAGCTGGCGCTGACGACCGAGCCGCTGGCCAATGTCTTTGCCGCCTTTTTTGTCGGTCCGATGGTCAGCTATGTGCTGTCGGTTCTGTTGCTGCGGGAGCAGGCGACACTGCTGCGCAGCCTGCTGATGGCATTGGGGTTCATCGGCGTGCTGATGGTGGTGCGGCCTGGATTAGGCGGCTCCATCAACCTGCTGTGGGCGGTGCTGGCGGGCTGTTTTTATGGCGGTTTCCTGACCAGTTCGCGCTGGCTGGCGCATGTGGGCACGCCGCTGGAGCTGAGCCTGACACAGCTGTTGCTCAGCGCCGTCCTGATGCTGCCGCTGGGCCTCAGCAGCCTGCCTGAATTCACGCCGTCAACTGCGGCGCTGACGGTTGGCAGCGCGGCTTTTTCGATGACCGGCAACCTCTTGCTGCTGTTTGCCTATGGCCGGGTGCAGGCGGTGAAGCTGGCGCCAATGGTCTATTTCCAGCTGGTTGCCGCTGTCAGCCTCGGCTGGGCGGTGTTCAGCCAGTTGCCTGATGCCTGGACCTGGGCCGGGCTGGCGGTGGTGCTGTCCGCCGGGCTGGCCTCAGCCGTGCTCCGCCGCTGACCATTCACCGCGGGCCCGGATTTCGGTTGAACTGACATCCACCATTGGCACGTTGACAAAACACCAGGCGGGGGCTTCGGCCCGCGCCAGCAGATGGCTTTGACTGCCTTTCAGCATCGCATGGCGGGCAAAGCGCGCAGAGGGTGAAAACCGCGCCGAGATCCGGTCATTCGGCCGGGCCAGCACGCCGACGGGCACGGTGTCCAGAATCTGCCGCCAATCTTTCCAGCGGTGGAAATGGGTCAGATTGTCGGCCCCCATCAGCCAGACAAAACGCACGCCCGGATGGCGGCGGCGCAGATGGCGCAGGGTCTGGGCGGTGTAGCGGGTGCCAAGCTCCGCCTCAATGCCGCTGATATGGATGCGCGGATGCTGTATCAGGCCTTGCGACGCTGCAATCCGCCGCTGCAGGGCGGCCGGCTGGCGTGCTTTCAGCGGGTTGCCCGGAGATACCAGCCAGAACAGGTGATCAAGCCCGAACCGCCTCAGCGCTGCATGGGAAATCGCTGCATGGCCGCGGTGCGGCGGATCAAAGGATCCTCCCAGCAGCCCGACGCTTTGGCCCGGGCGGATATGCGGCAGCTTGCAAATCATAACCGCCTTGATGCGCATAATTTTCCGGGGAGATCAATCAGGTGGGCGCGGTGGCCAATGGAGGCTGCAAAGGGCAGATGGTAGTGCTTTCCGGGTCAGGAAGGGCGGGCCGGCAGGGGGAGTGGGTGCAGCGGGGTTGTCAGTGAAAAGGGAGAGGCGTTGCGAAACTTTATTTTTTAACAGGTGGTTAGTTTGATCTAGGCGGTTTTGCAGAGCCAAATGCGCGGCGCAGGCAGGCATCACGTCAGATCCGCCCTCGTCTACCATAGGTGCGCCGATCAGGGGTGGCACGTCTTCGGTGTGACGCGGGTGCGAACACCCACCCTCAGGATCGGGCGCTGGGTGGACTTTTCACCTTTAACGGTATGCCAAACGTTTTAAGGCACCCTCATACATTTCGATCAGTACTTTCATATCGTCTACGTCTTTGAAGAATGATTGTGAATCCACGCCATTTTCAGGGGTTAACCCTAGTACCTTTCGAACAGGACCAATTCTGCCTTTTCCGACCTGATTTTTCCATCCAGGGAAGCCCAATGCGCAAGCGTGGCGAATTTCCTTGGTTTTCTTCTCTTTCCTGAAGAGTGTGCCTTTTTGCTTAGTCATCCATTCCCAGTGCATCACATCGATTTGGCCATTGTGTGGGTTTCCAGCTAGGCGTCAAACCGCTTTAGAATCAGATCAAGCTCTCGATAAGTTACGAAATATTGCTGGTGGTCGATTTTTCGGGTGTTCTTCTTTAACCAATATGCAAGAAATGCCACTTCAGGATCAGCATATTTTTTCTTTAGGTCTTTGTACCTTCTGAACTTAGATAAGTCCTTGTTAGCAATGCTAACGGTCATGTCCTCAAGTGCCTTTTCAGGCAGCTTAAAAATCAAACCGTTCTGGTACAGATAGTGGACTGTACTTAAGTAAGCTGTTCGTTTATTTGCGTCATGGAACGGGTGGTTCTGAATAAGCCCAAACATAAGCGTCGCAGCTTTTTCTGGAACCGTATTCCATTTTTTGTCCGCTCCGAATCCCACAAGCTGTCTGCTCAGCGCAGAGATAGGCAAACCTGTATTTTTCGGACCAAACCCTCCAACGCCTTCACCTTCACCTTGCCTCAGAAAATAGTCGACAATAGAGAAGTGAGCCTTAAGCACATCTGTAGCCCGCAGATCACCCGCATTTAGGCTGGTTTCAAAGTCTGACACCTCTTCGATTGATCGATCATAGAGGTAGTGAAGATCGGGTAGAAGTTCAGTCTTAAAGTCCAGCAACTTTTCACCTCTTACTTGTGGGCGTGCAAATAAGGAGCCTTCCGCTTTGAATGTCATTAGCCGCTAGTGATGCGTGAAAGAGAGTATTCTTTTGGCTACGAAAACTTCTTCTGCGACTTGCCCCGGTACGCCCGCGTCCCGGCCTTGCCCGCGGTTGACCGTCCGCGGGATTTCACCGCTGCATCAGACGCCGCCTCCACCGCCGATTGCCGCGCTAGCGGGTCGTCGGAGATGGCGAGATCCACCGCCTCCAGCCGTTTGACCTCGTCGCGGAGACGTGCGGCTTCTTCGAATTCCAGGTTCTCCGCCGCCTTGCGCATCTCGTCGCGCAGGCCCGCCAGATGCGCCTCCAGATTGGCGCCGTGCATCGGCTTGCCGATCTGGGCGGTGACACGGTTCATGTCGACATCGCCCTCGTAGAGGCCGGCAAGCACGTCCTCGACGTTTTTCTTGACCGTTTCCGGGGTGATGCCGTGCTCCAGGTTGTAGGCGATCTGCTTTTCGCGGCGGCGGTCGGTTTCGCCCAGGGCGCGCTCCATTGAGCCAGTGACGCGGTCGGCATACATGATGACGCGGCCTTCGGCGTTGCGGGCAGCGCGGCCGATGGTCTGGATCAGCGAGGTTTCCGAGCGCAGGAAGCCTTCCTTATCGGCGTCGAGAATGGCGACCAGCCCGCATTCCGGAATGTCGAGGCCTTCGCGCAGGAGGTTGATGCCGATCAGCACGTCAAAGGCGCCAAGCCGCAGGTCGCGCAGGATCTCGATCCGTTCCAGCGTGTCGATGTCGGAATGCATGTAGCGGACCTTGATGCCCTGTTCGTGCAGGTATTCGGTGAGGTCCTCGGCCATGCGTTTGGTCAGCGTGGTGACCAGGGTGCGGAAGCCGTTGGCGGTGACGCGGCGCACCTCGTCCAGGAGGTCGTCGACCTGCATGTCGACCGGGCGGATTTCGACCAGCGGGTCCAGCAGGCCGGTGGGGCGGATCACCTGTTCGGCAAAGACGCCGCTGGATTGCTCCAGCTCCCATTTTGAAGGGGTGGCGGAGACAAAGACCGACTGCGGGCGCATGGCGTCCCATTCCTCGAACTTCAGGGGGCGGTTGTCCATGCACGACGGCAAGCGGAAGCCGTGTTCGGCGAGGGTGAACTTGCGCCGGTGGTCGCCCTTGTACATGCCGCCGATCTGGGGGACGGAGACATGGGATTCATCGGCAAAAACAATGGCGTTGTCGGGGATAAATTCGAACAGGGTGGGGGGCGGCTCGCCCGGGGCGCGGCCGGTCAGGTAGCGGGAGTAGTTTTCAATCCCGTTGCAGTGGCCTGTGGCCTCCAGCATTTCGATGTCGAAATTGCAGCGCTGCTCGAGCCGCTGGGCTTCCAGCAGGCGGCCTTCGCCGAGCAGCTGTTCAAGCCGCATCTTCAGCTCGTTCTTGATCGAGATGACGGCCTGGTTCAGCGTCGGTTTCGGCGTCACATAGTGGGAGTTCGCATAGACGCGGATCTGGTCGAAGCTGCCGGTCTTTTCGCCGGTGAGCGGGTCGAATTCGGTGATCGCCTCCAGCTCCTCGCCGAAGAAGGACAGTTTCCAAGCGCGGTCCTCGAGGTGGGCGGGGAAGATTTCCAGGGTGTCGCCGCGGACCCGGAAGGAGCCGCGCTGAAAGGCCTGGTCGTTGCGCTTGTACTGCTGGGCGACCAGATCGGCCATGATCTGGCGCTGGTCGTACGTTTCACCCGCTTTCAGATCCTGGGTCATGGCGGAATAGGTCTCAACCGAGCCGATGCCGTAAATGCAGGACACAGACGCGATAATGATCACGTCGTCGCGCTCAAGCAGGGCACGGGTGGCCGAGTGGCGCATCCGGTCTATCTGCTCGTTGATCTGGCTTTCCTTCTCAATGTAGGTATCCGAGCGCGGCACATAGGCCTCGGGCTGGTAGTAGTCGTAGAAGGAGACGAAGTATTCGACCGAGTTTTCCGGGAAGAACCCCTTGAATTCGCCGTACAATTGCGCCGCCAGCGTCTTGTTGGGGGCAAGGATGATCGCCGGGCGCTGGGTTTCCTCGATCACCTTGGCCATGGTGAAGGTCTTGCCGGTGCCGGTGGCGCCCAAGAGAACCTGGTTGCGCTCGCCGTCCAGCACGCCCTCGGACAGGTCCTGGATCGCGGTGGGCTGGTCGCCTGCGGGCTGAAACGGGGTATGCATCACAAACCGCTTGCCGCCTTCCAGTTTGGGCCGCTGCTGCGGTGCCCGCTGGGTCATCATCGGCATGGTCTTATCGGAATGGGCATAGGGCATCGGGCGACTCCGTTGGCGGCTGGCGCTGATTTTGGTCTGTTTTTGTTCCGGTGCAAGAGGGGCTGGCCGGTAATCCGGGGTGTGGTGTCAGATTTTGTCAGCAGGGGCAGGGCGCAGGAGCTTTCCCAGCAGTTCCGCCAGCCGCCGCGCCTCGCCAGCGCTGAAATGCGGGGTGACGGCCTGCTGCATAGTGTCCGAGTAGACCGTCCAGATGCGGACGCGCATGGCGGCGCCTTCCGGTGTGATCACCAGCACCTGGCCGCGGCCGTCGCCGTTGCACGTCTGGCGTTCCAGCAGGCCTGCCTTGGCTAGCCTGTCCACCAGCCGCGAGACGCCGTATTGCGGCAAGAGCAGCTTTTCCTGGAGCTCAAAGGGGCGCAGACCGTCACTGCCTGCGCATTCCAGCTCCCACAGCAGGTCATACCAATCCAGCCCCGGCAGGCCGGCCTGTTTCAGCGCGGCCTCCACCGAGGTCAGGATGGACTTGTGGGAGCGGGCGAGCGGCAGCCAGATTTCGAATGAGTCAGGTGTCTCCATGCAGAGAATTTAAATGCATATGCATTGACATGCAAGGCGGTGCCCCTATTTGCATGTTAATGCAGTTGCATCTATATGAGGATTCCCATGCGTGATTTACACCTGATCAGCCACCACCTGTGCCCCTATGTGCAGCGCGCAGCGATTGTGCTGAGCGAAAAATCCATCCCGCACCGGCGCACCTATATCGATCTGGCGGACAAGCCTGATTGGTTCGCCGCCCTGTCGCCGCTGGGCCGGGTTCCGGTGCTGGGAACTGGCGGGCGGGTGCTGTTTGAGAGCCAGGTGATCGCGGAATACCTGGACGAGACCACACCGGGCGCATTGCATCCGGCGGATCCGCTGGAGCGGGCACGGCACCGGGCCTGGATCGCGTTCGGCTCCGAGACGCTGGCCGCCATCGGCAAGTTGTACAGCGCACCGGATGAGGCGGCATTTACCGCCGCTGCCGGGGTTCTGCGCGAGCGGATTGAGCGGATCACACCTGAGGTGGAGGGGCCTTTCTTTGCCGGAGAAACCTTCCGCATGGTGGATGGGGTCTGGGGCACCATTTTCCGCTACTTCGAGACCTTTGATACCATCGGGGACTTCGGGCTGATGCCGGAGGCCGTGCATATGGCAGCGTGGAGGGGGGCGGTCATGACACGCCCATCGGTGCAAGAGGCGCCGCCGGAGGGGTATCCGGCCCGGCTGATGGATTTCCTCTGCGCGCGGCCATCCCATCTGGGCGGGCTGGCGCGGGCCGCCTGTGGCACTGCCGCAAACCCCGTTTAATCCTGTGCAAATGGCACCTTGCCGCAGAGCCGCATCCGGCGCATAAATGCGCTGGATTGAGACTCGAAGCGGGAGACAACCCATGCAAGCACGGATTTACCGGCCGGCACGCAATGCCATGACCTCAGGCATGGCCAAGACGCGGAAATGGGTGCTGGAATACGCGCCTGCCTCGGCCCGCGAAGTGGATCCGCTGATGGGCTGGACCTCCTCCGGCGACACCCAGAGCCAGGTCAAATTGCGGTTCGAGAGCAAGGAAACGGCGCTGGAGTACGCCAAGGACCACGGCATCGACGCCGTGGTTGTCGAGCCGAAGGAGCGCAAGGCCAACATCCGCCCGGGCGGCTATGGCGACAACTTCGCCACTAATCGCCGCGGCCCCTGGACACACTGAAAGATTGTAAATCTTCCACGAGTTCCCACCGTTTCGGCATGAGTTCGCACCAAGATCTACATATAGGGCGCCCGGCGGGCGCCTTTTCTATATCTGGGTTGGTGCATTGTGGCAGAGGCCGAATGCATTGCGGAAACAGAGAACAGGCTCCTTCGTTTTGCTGTGCATGCATATTCGGGGGCTGGGTAACTTCATGCCCAGCGATGGGGGCAGCAGCCGCTTTCTGCAGCAGTGAAAAGATAGAGTTTCACATCAGCCTGCGCCAAGACGGCAGTCAGTCCAAACTTGCCTTTAAGTTGATATGCTTGGCGCCGATCGCTGCATGTGCGAGCTTTTCCAAGCCTTCCAGCGAAAGCGAACCTTCAGCCGGGCGCGAGCACTTGTTCTGATACCGCTGGGGCAGGGTCAGCAAAGCGCAGGAAGCTGCCGCTTCACAGTTGCGAACCGTCTTCGCCCTTCGGAACCTGACCGGCCCAAAGCCGCCATCTGCGGTTAGTTGCTTTCCGCAATGCAGCGCGCCTGAAGCGGTCGTTGGCAATCCGGTGTGTAAATCTTCCACGAGTTTCCACCGTTTCTACACGAGTTCTCACCGGGATCTGGATATAGAGCGCCCAATGGGCGTTCTTTCTATATCTGGTTTGGAGTATAAGGGCTGAGGCCGCCTGCATTTAGGAAAGCAGAGATCAGGCTCCATTGTTTTGCCGTGCCTGCACATTGACGGGCTGAGTAACTTCATGCTTGGCGAGGGGGTGGCGGACGCTTTCTCTAGCAGTGAGAAGTTAGCGGTTTCGGCTTTGTGTTCGTATCGATGAGCCGAGAGCCCCCAGGCGGACCGCACGGACAGCGGTCTCTCACAGTTGAGAGGGCAATAAAGGCCGGTTCCTAGATAACATCTTCGTGGAACGGCTATGGCGGTCGCTGAAATACGAATGCGTCTACCTGCAGGCTTGGGAAACCGGATCGGAGGCAAGGGCAGGCGTCGGAAAGTGGGTGGAATTCTACAATCGGAAGCGCCCGCATTCCGCCCTAGGCGGCAGACCGCCAGCCGTGGTCCATTGGCTGAGAAAAGACGAAACCCAACCCGGTCAGCAGGGGCAGAGAGTAGCTTAATCTACGCCGGAAACTGTCCAGCGATTGGGGAGTAGCTCAGGTCAGGGATCGCGCCCAATGGTGAGCCGTTCCGCAGGCTTCCATCGCGACAATGCAGTGTGATTGTTCTTGCGTGAACGCGAAGAACTGCTTGCGCGACAACTTCTTGCGGAACTCAACCTCGCCAACGGCCGTCGCACCATGAAGTTGAAAGACTTGTTTGGCCAAGTCGACGCCGATGATCGATACTTCCTTCATTGCTCATCCTCCTGATCCAATCAGGACCACTTTGGCACAAGTGCCTTCAGGAGGGGCTACCCAACCCATCATCAAAGCCCTTTTGACCACTAAGTTGACGTTACAATTCGGGCCGCCGCTAAGCAGGCGAACAGCGCAGAGCGCCCTCCGAGTAGCTGCCCTGCGTGTGATCCGGTGACCCAAAAATTACCTCAAGAATTGCCCTGTAACATCGCACGAGGCACTATGCTCTTAGCAACTCTCGTACATTGGCATCCAGCTGGGCGGTAAAGCCCGCGTCATTGCCTGGATTGGCGCCGCAATGACCCCAGGGTGAGTTGTAAGGGCGGAAGATGGCATTGGGCATGTGCTGGGCCTCGATCCCGTTGTCCTCGGGTGGGAAGTAGAGGTCCTGGGTGCAGGGCATCAGGATGGCGCGGGCTTTGATGGCCTTCAGCGCGGCCTTGAAGTCGCCGTTGTAGAGCGGCCCTGCCGAGATGTCACCGGCCTGCCAGGTAGCAAGCTTGGCCAGCAGGTCGTTGGCGTCCCAGCATTGCACATGGTCCTGCTCCCAGTCCTGCAGCAGGTCTTCGATGGTCTGAAACCCAAGCTGGCGGTAGAGACCCTCGCGGTAGAAGGTTTGCGAGAAGGCCCAGCCTGCGTAAACCCGGCCAAAAGCCTTGAGCCCGGCAACCGGCGGCGAGGCATAGTCACCGCCATTCCAGGACTGGTCCGCGCAGAGGGCGGATTTGACGCCTTCGAGGAAGACGAAGTTGTGCGGAGAGGTCTTGGCTGAGGCGCAGAAAGGCAGGATCGCCTGCACCATGTCCGGATATTGCGCTGCCCATTGGTAGGACTGGCAGCCGGCCATGGACCAGCCAGCGACCAGAGCGATTTGCTCGATGCCGAGGTGATCGTGGATCAGGCGGTGCTGGGCGGCGATGTTGTCGTACATCTGCACCAGCGGGAAGCGCGGGCCGTCCTGCGGCGCCGGGGTGTTTGACGGCGAGGAGGAAAGGCCATTGCCGAACAGGTTCGGGCTGACGATGAAATGGCACGCCGGGTCAATGGCACGGCCAGGGCCGAAGAAACCTTCGTTGCGGGAGTTGGTGCCAGTGTAGAAGGTGGGCAGGACAATGACGTTGTCGCGTGCGGGCGACAGGGGGCCATAGGTCTGATAAGCGAGTTTGGCACCCCTTAGCACGTCGCCTGACAGAAGCGGCAAGTCACCCAGGTCTAAGATCTTGTAATCCGGCATCTTGTAATCCTTTGAAAATTTGCCGCTTGGGCCGTTGAACCAGTCCGCTAGGCGTCTTCTTCAAGCTTGGCCTCGCCGCGCATCAGCTGCATGATCTCGCGTTCGCATTCAGGATAACCGGCAAGTTCGACCAGATCCTCCTTGCTGCGGATCTCCTTGCCCTTCTTGAAGTCCAGTTCGAGGATGGTTTTCAGCCGCCCCGGGTGGGCTGACAAAAACACGATGCGGTCGGCGAGAAAGATTGCCTCCTGAATGTCATGGGTGACCAGCAGGATGGTGGTTTGCGTGGTGCGCAGGATCTCCAGCAGCATCTCCTGCATATGCCAGCGGGTTTCGGCGTCCAGCGCGCCGTAGGGCTCGTCCATCAGCAGGATTTCCGGCGCGTTGGCCAGGGTGCGGGCGATGGCGACCCGCTGTTTCATGCCGCCGGAGAGGGTCTTGGGGTAGGCATCGCGGAACTTCGTCAGATGCACCAGGCCGATGTAATGCAGCGCCCGCTCGCGGCGTTCTGCCTTGGGGATGCCGTTCAGCTTCATGCCGTATTCGACGTTCTCCAGCACTGTCAGCCAGGGAAAGGAGGTGTAGCTTTGAAACACCATACCGCGCTCGCGCGCCGGGCCGTGGATGGGCCGGCCCTCCAGGCTGAGGCTGCCGCTGGTGGGTGTATGCAGGCCCGCCACGATGTTCAGCAGCGTGGATTTGCCGCAGCCCGAGGGCCCCAGCAGCACGCAAAGCTCGTTGCGGGCCACCGAGAAGGACACATCGCGCAAGGCTTCGACCCCGCCGCCGCGAGTGGGGAATGTCTTGCAGACATTCCGGACGGATAGAATTGTGCTGGATTGCATGATGCGCCCCTCATTGCAGGTCAGGTGGATCAACCGCGGTAGCCGCTGTCGTAAAGCTCCTTGTGCAGGCTGCAGTCGATGCCGGTTTCCGGCGGTGCCGCGGCCTCGATCAGGTTGAACTTGACCCACCAGCCGCTGACCAGATTCCAGTGATCGTTGATCTGGCCGTTCTTCTGATCAAAGGGCGGGTTGCCGGGCGCGGAGCCGCAGAATTGCGCCGCTTCCATGAAGTCATAGACATAAAGCCCGCCATCCAGCCCGGTGCCGTTCTTGCCGATCACCAGCTCGACGTCCGCCAGGCTCATGCTCATGCCGCCGGCGATGATCCGGTTGCCCTCATCCGGGTTCTGTTTCCACCAGGCGATGGCATCATACATCGCCTTCATGGTCAGCAGCGCCACGTCGCGGCGGTCGTTGATCAGGGCGTCGCTCATATAGTGGCCGTCAGCGATAACGCCGCTTTGCAGCCAGTAGGGGTCCTTGGACTGGGCCAGAACGCTGGCGCCTTCCAGCGCTTTCAGGGTGTTGGTGCCATAGGGCTCCCAGAACTCCGAGGCCGCTACGCCGCCGCCGATCATCGCGGCAAAGGCATCGTCGGCGATGATGTTGCGGTAGGTGACGGAGTCATAGGCGGCGCCGTTCTGTTCCAGCCACATGGCGACGTAGATCTGCGCCAGGCCGCCCTCCAGCACGGCGACTTCCTTGCCCGCAAGGTCGGCGGCGGTTTCAATCCCCGGCCCGGCGACGATCTTGTCGGTGCCATAGGAAAGGTTGCCGAAGGCGACCAGCTTGACCGGCAAGCCGCGCTCGACGCCGACAGGGGTGAATTCGGCAGTGGAGGAGACAACGTCGAGCTGGCCGGCGGCGACCAGGTTGAAGCTTTCATAGGGGTCTTCGATGGTCTGGTACTGGATGTCCAGGTCCGGGGCGAGGCCCTTTTCCGCCGCAATGTGCCAGAAGCCGTAGCCTGGCCAGGTGAAGCCCGCGATCTTGACGCTTTCTACGGCCCATGTTGGCCCGGCGGCGCCTGTCAGCGCGAGGGCTGCAATGCAGCGGCTGGCGGATTTCAGCAGTTTCTTGGTCATCGTCACGATACCTCTCTTGCGACGTCACTTTGTTGTTTGGCCTGTTGTTTTCGGGTTCTGCTCCGGCTCCTCAGGAATATTCGTCGAGATATTGGAATGCCTGGGCATGCAGCGCCCGCAGCAGGTAGTCGCAGATCAGCCCCAGAAGGCCGATCACCAGGATTCCGGCCATGATCTGGTCCACATGCAGGAAGCGTTTGGCGCGCATCATCATGGCGCCGATACCGGCGTCTGCGGCGGTGATCTCGGCGATCACCAGATAGGTCCAGCTGACCGCCAGCATCTGGCGCATGGCGATCACAATGTTGGGGAGCGCTGCCGGGACCACAACGGTGCGCAGCACCTGCAAGCGGGAGCCGCCAAGGGTCACCGATGTGTTGATCAGATCCTTTTGCACTGCCTTGGTGTGGTCGGCGATCAGGGTGATCAGGAACCAAATCACACCGATGAACAGCAGAGCCAGTTTTTGCGCGTCGCCCGCCCCGAACCACATCAGCAACAGGGGAATGAAGGACGGGGCGGGCAGGTAGCGCCAGGCGGATACAAAGGGGGAGAAAAACGCTTCGACCGTCTTGAACGCGCCCATCAGGATGCCAAGCGGCACCGCTAGGGCGCAGGCCAGGACAAAGCTGAGCATCACCCGCCAGACACTGACCAGCACATCACCGAGAAAACCGCTCTCGGCAAAGAGCGTATAGAGCGCTGTCAGGACCTTGCCGGGCCCTGGCAGCAGGATTGCGGGCATCACGCCGGACCAGGCGGCGAGCTGCCAGATGGCAAAGAAGATGACCCAGACCGCCACGCCGAGGGTGAGGCGCCAGGATGCGGGGATCTCCGATTTGAACTCGAAGATCCGCAGTTTCGGGCGCGTGTCCTTGGCCCGGGTTGCTGGTATCGTCCGAAGGGCCTGGGTCATGGGTCTGTCCTTTGCTGGGAGCGTTTAGTAGAGGCGCATGTATTCCTGCACTTCCCAGTCGGTAACCGACTGGTGATAGCGCTCCCATTCGTCGTTCTTGTATTCCAGGAACGACTTGCGCATTACCGGCCCCATCACGTGCTCGGCCATCTCGTCCTGGCGCAGCGCCTCGGTCGCGCTGAACAGGGTGCGGGGCAGGCGGCGGATGCCCAATTCGGTCAGTTCCGCCTCGGTCTTGGAGTAAAGGTCGAAATCTGTGGGCTTGCCCGGGTCGATCTTATTCTTGATTCCCATCACCGCGCAGCTCAGGTGCATCGCCATTGCCAGATAGACATTCATCGTCATGTCGCAGGCGCGGTTTTCGATGCAGTGGCGGCTTTGCGGCAGCCGGAACTGGGCGGAGCGGTTGTTGAACCCGTAGGTGATGTTGGTCGGCGCCCAGGTGACGGTGCCGCCCTCGAAACCGCCCACTCGCGGCACCAGCCCGTTGTAGGAGTTCACGGTGGGGCAGGTGATCGCGGTGATTGCCTCGGCGTGCTGCATCAGGCCGCCCACGGCCCAGCGGCTTTCGTCGCTCCATTCGCCGTCCGGGGTTTCAAAGATGTTCTGGCCGGGGCGGCTTTCATGCTGCATCGACATGTTGATATGCGCGCCGGAGCGCCAGTCCCCCACCGTCGGCTTCGGCATGAAGGTCACGAACAGCCCGTGTTTCTTGGCGACTTCCTTCAGGGTGATGCGCAAAAACGCCAGCCGGTCGGACATTTCCAGCATGTTGGTGTAGTGGAAATCCAGCTCGAACTGGGAATAGGCGCCCTCGGCCACCACATCGTGCAGGTTCCAGCCCAGGCCTTCGATGATGTCAATCATGTCTTTCAGGAAGGACATGGAATCGATGGAATATTCCACGTCATAGCCAAACGCCTGGCGGCGCGGGCGCAGGCCGTCTGCAGGATCGTCGTCAAAGGCTTTCACCGGCTGGCCGGCCTCATCGTATTTCATCACGATGAATTCCGGCTCGACGCCGGCAAAGCCGGTGTAGCCCTCCTGCGCGGCCTCGTGCATGGCGCGCCGCAGGGCCTGGCGCGGGCAGACATTGTAGGGCGCGTCTTCCCAGTAGAGATCCGATAAGATGATCGCCAGGGTGGTGTCCCAGGGGCAGACATAGACCGCATCGAGATCCGGCACCACCACCTGGTCGCTGTCGGCGGGGCTGAGTTCCGGCACGAAGGAAATCGAATGCACCGCGAACTGCGGGCCCTTGCCCAGGCAAAGCGGTTCGAAATCGCTCATCGGCACCGGTTTGGTCTTGGGGATGCCGTGCAGGTCGATCCAGGCGGCCATCACGTATTTGACGCCGGCCGCTTCCAGCCGTTCGCGCACTTCGGGGATGCGGGGGCGGTTGCGCTCCACCGCGTCCTGGAAATTGTCGTAGTAGATCTTTGCTTCGGGATTGGCTTTCAGCATGTTTTCCTCCCTAAAAAGGCAATCAGTTATCATTCGCTGCCGGAGGCCGGTCAGCGTGACTGTTGGTTTCGGGTGTTGAGCAGTTGCCTGGCGAAAAGGCGGGCAACCCGCCGTCCATCATGCATAACCTGATGCAGGGACGAGGGTGCCCAGTCGCCAGGAGCGGCGTGGCTTAGCCGGGGACGAAATCCGCGGGGTCGATGCCCGGAACCTCGGTGATCCCGGCCAGCTGTTTCCAGTTATGCGGATAGGCGGCGTAGAAGATCACGCATTTGCCGTCCGCCTCGTAGGAGATGTGGTTATCCTTGGGCACAAACAGCACGTCGCCGCGGTTGCAGATGTATTCCTTGCCGTCGCAGACCAGCCGGAAGGTGCCCTCCAGGCAATAGATGATTTCGTCGCAGGTCAGGTCCCACGGCACCTTGATGTTGTTCAGAACATTGATGCCGCCGCACATGGACTTGCTGAATTCGCTGGTGACCATCGGCTTGATGTAGGTGTCGCTGTCGCCCATGGCGTCATAGCGCTCCTGGACCAGGTCGAATTTGAATAGCTGCGGTTGATCGCCCATGGGTTATGCCCCTTCGCTGGCAAGATGTTTCAGGATGCTCTCGTTCAGTTCGACCTTGTAGCCGTCCGGGTCCTCGCAAAAGGCAATGACGCGGGTGCCGTTCTTCATCGGCCCCGGCGGGCGGGTGATCTTCACGCCCGCGGCGGCCAGCTGCTCGCAGGCGGCATAGACATCCGGCGTTTCGATGCAGATATGGCCCCAGCCATTGCCCTTGTCATAGGGCTCTTCCTGGTCCCAGTTTGCGGTGAGCTCCAGCGCCGGCGACTCCGCCTCCGGGCCGTAGCCGATGAAGGTGTTGGTGAATTTGCCCTCGGGGTAGTCGGTGCGGCGCAGCACCTCCATGCCCAGAATTCCGCAGTAGAATTCCAGCGATTTCTCCATGTCCATCACCCGCATCATCGTGTGGGCTAGGCGGAAACCCTTGGAAATGGGGTCACTCATTTGGTTTGTTCCTTTTGATTCAGGCGTTTGCCGGATCGGTTGCCACAGTGCTGGCCCCGGAACTGGCCAAGTCGCGTTCAATCAGGTCCTGGAAAGCGCGGACGCTGTCTTCCCAGGCGGGCGACAGCAGGCCGCCATCGGCCGCAACTGGAGATTTGCGGCCTTCGAACATGCGTTCGACCATCTCGTGGTCTTCCTTGTGGACATCCCACCAAAGTGTTTTCAGGCATTCGATTTCCTCGGCGCTCAGCTCCTCGCCTTCGGTGGTGTAAAGCGCGCGGTACTGGCGCATCTTGCCGGGGCCGATGGGTACGTTCAGGTAGACGCCCAGCTGGTCGGGGAAGTATCGCCCCAGGATGAAGTTGGGATAAAGCGTCAGATAGCGCGAGCTGACTCCGAGGCTGCCGGAGGTGCCGATCTCCTCCTTCAGATCCACGGCGCTGCCGATGCAGTTGCCGTCGGTGATGGTATAGTGATCCTCCAGCGGCTGGTCGGTGGTCGAGGCATGCACGAACTGGACATGGTAGGGCTCGATGAAGTTCTCCATGATCAGTTTCCAGTTGGTGTCGATCTCGCCGAAATCGAGGAGGCCGATCGGTTCCACCTTGGCAAAATCCATCCCTTCAAGACGGTTGATCAGCGGTGCGGCATACTCTTCGAACTCCGGCGCGTTGCCGTCCAGGTTGACGAAGATCCAGTCGTGCCAGACATGGGTGCGCACAGGCTTCAGGCGGTGCTCCTTCAGATCGAAACCGTCAAACTCCTGCTTGCCGGTGCCGGCAAAATGCGGTGCGGCGCGCAGTCGGCCCTCCAGGTCATAGGCCCAGGCGTGATAGGGGCAGCGGATCAGCTTGCCGACGTTCTTGGGCTTGTCCACCAACGTCATGCAACGGTGCAGGCAGACGTTGTGGAACACCTGGATGCTGTCGTCCTGATCGCGTACCGTCAACAACGGCAGACCGGCGCAGCTGACCGGGTTGGCATCGCCGGGATTGGCGATCTGATGGGCAAAACCGATGAACACCCAGTTCTTGGACAGGACCGTCTGGCATTCCCGTTGCCAGATGCCCTCGCTGCGGTAGGCGTCCGCGGTCAGGCCATGCTGAGGCCCTCCGGCTACCCGTGCTTTTTCTTCGGCAATTGTCATTTGTCCTCCCTTCGACACTGCCACATGCACAGCGGCTTTATGGGCCATGCGCATGGAAACTGTTCTTGCACTGACTGTCCCGTTTCAGGTTCTGCGCCATTCGCAGGACTTGGATGTCATGTTTGCGAAAATCGCACGATTTGGCAACATTTTTTTACGATATTCGTCGTTTTATGGAATTTTCAGACAAGAAATAGGAGAAAGCTGTTCAGAAAGCGTCAAGTGAGTGCGAAATTCGCATGTATCAGTCGGGTCAGTGCCGGGAATCGCTTTTTATAGCAGGAGATCTGCCGGACACCGTGCCTGCAGCAGGGCATTTGCGGCGTGTCCGGGCGAAGGCGCTGGATTGCAGGCTCCTGGAAACGGGAAATGCCGCGTGAGTGGTTTGCGAATTCCGCCATGGATGCTTATGGTCGGTTGCGGATACAGTAACCGGGCAGCAGGCATATGGCAGGCAAGCAGCAATCCTCTGCGCGCAGCAAGCGCGCCAGTCAAAGCATCCGTTCTCCAGGGGACGATCTGAATCAGCAGATCATCCGGCTGCTGCAGCAGGACGGGCGGATGGCATTTTCAGAAATTGCCCAGAAACTGGAGGTTTCCGAAGGCACAATCCGCAACCGGGTGAGCGGCCTGCGGGCGAACAACATGCTGCGGATCGTGGCGATGTCGGACCCGGTGGCCACGGAATACACCACCGACGCGATGATCGGGCTGAACGTCGCAGCCGGGGTAACCCCGCGGCAGGTGGCGGAAAGGCTGGAGAGGGACCCGCGCGTCGTTTTCATCCTGTGGGTCGCGGGCCGCTATGACCTGATCGTTGAGCTGGTCAGCGATGACGCTGATGCGCTGAAAGGGTTTCTTGAGCACGAGATCCACGCCAGCGATGATATCGCAAAGGCGGACGTCATGTTTGGCTTGAAGAACTTTAAGAACCAGTTCCTGCTAAAACGGGATGTGAAGGATTGTGAGGAAGCTGCCAGCGGCTGATGCCCGCAAAATGAAAGCAGCTTCATCAGTACGGTTTCCTTCGGCTGTTTAAGTATTCCCGGATAGAGCCTGCCCCCTTGCGATAGTGGCCTTTGAAGTCGCAAGCGCCCGGCTGCAGGCAGCCGGATCCGGGCGGGTCCCGTAATCCCGGGTTTCTACCGCATCACATCGCACGCGTGGTGGTGGGGTATTGATGCCGGGGTGTCCGTTATGACCAGCACGAGCGGGTGACCTCCTCAATTTCTGCCGAGCACTAACCCTCCGCTGCTGCTGCCCGGGCAGGCCTTCCGCAGCCGCGCTTATGGCTGGAGGTGGCCGGAACGGACCCTCAGCGACTCGGCCTCAGAAACTGGGCTCTATCCTAACGCTGAAGCATACTGGCATTCGTGGGGGGACAAAACGGGCTTGGCGGAACTGCGTGCCTTGGGGCGGGGTTGCTTCACAGATCAGGATCCTTTCGCCCGGATCCGGGGCTTTGGCAAGATCTGGAGACGAAGACGGCCAGCGGGTCACTTGGTCATCGCCCTTTTGGGGAAGGGGGAGAACCATCATGTCCGGAGCGGTGAGGAGTTTGAGCTATGCTTGGCGGCCGTATGATGCCTTGGACTGTGAGGTGCCACCTTGCGAATGTAACGTCTCGTGTGACGCACAAGGAGGCGATCGTGATTGCTGCCGGAAGGACGGGGCGAACCGGCCGCTCAAGGTATTCCCGCAAAGTGCGGGAACGAAGATTTGCGCGCCTGAAATCTCCTGGCAACCGCCGCCGGAGCAGGAGCTGTCTACGATTGTTTCACCCGCATGGAGTTTGAAATCTATACGTGACGCCGCTTCCGCCGCAGCTTGGATCTGGTGATGCCCCTCTCTGTCGCCTCGTCCAGAAACGGCATGCGTCGGCCTGGGATACCGGAGATGGCTGCTGCGGGGTGGGCGGCTGATGGAATTCTAGCGGGGGCGTCCGGTCTGTGCCGCGACCGGCCCTGTATCTGCGATCACGGAGGTGGTGGTTCACTAGGGTTGCAAGGCTCCGGATACCACGCCGCATGTGCTACACCGGTGCGTATAAGGGTGAATCGATCTGGCTCAGAAGTCCATATCTTGCAGATGTATTCGTAGGGCGTGAGACGCGTTCAGCGTCTTGAGGCTGCGGCCGAAGTCGCAGGCTGCCATGCAGTCGGCAATGTGTGTTCGCAACGGGTCGTGGTTGCCGTAGTGGAAGCGTTTGAGGGTCGCCTCCTTGATCGTTCGGTTCATGCGTTCGACCTGGCCGCCGCTCGGGCAAACAGTCCCCCGGACTGTTTGCCTTTCCTCGCAGCTCCATGGGTGGTTTGGCTTGGTCAACCGATGCTCGATCTCATTGGCCTCGCAGATCATGCCGAAGCGCATCTGCCGAGAACAAGGGGTTTTGCGATTGCGGGGCTGCGCGGCGAACTGGATGCCGCTCGCCATTGGGCTTGAACCAATGGCGCCATCAATAGCTCGCTCGGTCAGGATCGTATGTATCCGATAAGGAACGGCTTTGAGCAGATGTTCGAGGAACTCCCAGGCTGTCTTGCGATCTGCCTTGTCCACGAGTCGTGGTGACTGCGAACTTGCCGGTCCGGTCAGTGCCCGCGAAGAGATAAAGCTTGCCCTCCACCGTCTGAACCTCGGCGATGTCGATATGAAAGAAGCCGATAGGGTATCGCTTGATGCCGTGATCGAGATGGCAGCCGCGCTGCGCGGCTCGCAAGAAGCGCTTCGGGAAAAACCCTATTTCCTGCATTTGGTCACGCCGCTGCCGGTCAATCTCGCGCGGATCCACTCGGAGCAAATCATCATCGCAGCCCGGGCGGGGATCCCGGTTGGTGTTGGCACCCTGCCAATCGGCGGCGCCTCCTCTCCGATTACCCTGGCCGGTTGCATCACTCAAGCGCTGATGACGGATTTTGCGACCGTTATACCGGGCCAGCTGGCCGCCGAAGGCAGCTTTTGCGTCGGCTGTTCGGATGTGAATTTCATGGAGCCGGCCACCGGCGCTATCGGCAGCTTTTCTCAGACGCCGGTTGCGGACATGGCAATGTGCCAGGTGCGCGGCGCGCTGGGGTTTCCGTCGCTGACCGGCACCGGCAACTTCTTCGCTCACCAGCACATGGTCGGCAACTGCTTGTTTCAGGTCTGAAATTCCCGCTATTTTGGCCCAAATATTCCGCTTAGCAACGCCTGGCTTGCGGATCAGGACCTGTTCGAGCGCGTTGACGATGACCTGAAGGATATGCCGGCTGAGCTGGAACAGGCCGAACTGCCGCCGGAAGCCAAGACAGAAGTTTCCGCGATTTTGCGCAAATACCGCAACCTCGTGCTTTGATCAGGCACTCAGCTCAGGTTGCTTGTGAAAGGGCTGGTGCTCTGCCCACAACGCTGGACCATTCTCCTGGGAGGCAGCAAGCTTGTAATTTTCGGTGAGTTTACGGTTTGTTTTCCTGCACGCGCGTATCGCTCATTGCGACGCAAGCGGCAACCGCCGGCAAGGCAGCCGGCCTCCGGAGAAATTCGGTTGCGCTTCATTCACAGTAAAACTGAAGGCCGAACAAAATTATGCCGATACCAGACTGGGCCCTTGATCTCGAAGCCTCAAAAACCGGCACGAAAGCCAACGACAAAATGGATGGGACCACTGGCGACGACACGATCGACGCCGGTGCAGGCGAGGATACCGTTGCCGGTGAAGAAGGCAGCGACCTGATAGACGCCGGCGAGGGCAATGATACCGTTTATGGCGATATGGGGGAGGGGTTCGACCAGGGGCTGGATGCCACGCCGCTGGTGCTGGATATCAACAACATCCAGAGCATTTCCTACGACAGCTGGGCTGGATCTGCAGGCAATAACGCCGTCTTCAGCGACGTGGCCACCTTGGAGGACGGAACCAAAGTCTGGGGAAGGCTGGTTCTGGTGGAGAAATCCAATCCGGACATGACAGTGCAATTCGGCTACACAGCCGGTGCAGAAATCCTGTTGGGTGGTGACGATCCGGGTGACCAGGCGACCTTCCGGCTTGAGTTCTTTGATCCGGATACCGGTGAGCCGGTATACTTGAATTCCACGGCGACCTTCAATGACGTGGATGACAACAGCGGTCATGGCGATGCCGAGGCCGTTATAATCGACGGCAATAGTTTCACCTCTTTCGGGGTGTCTTCGGACTCGTCACTCGGCACTGCGGTTGACGGCAGCGTGGTCACCGCCACCGGGTCCGACTACAACGATTACACCGATCAGGATGCCTGGTTTTCTGCCGGATTCGAAGATAAATCGTCGATTGAGTTCACATTGCAAACCCGTGAAGGCTGGGCGGGATTTACCCTTTCGGGCAGCACGATTGATGACCCGGTCACCACCGCCTTAGAACAGGGGGCCGATACTGTTATGGCCGGTGACGGCAGCGACGTTGTCTTTGGTCAGGGGGGGGATGACTCCCTGTTCGGCGAGGCTGGCAATGACAGTTTGGATGGTGGCGATGGCGACGACGTTCTGGATGGCGGCATCGGTGCGGACACACTGATCGGCGGTGCCGGGGGCGACACGCTCTCTGGCGGTGAAGGCGATGATTACATCGAAGGGGGCGCAGGCAACGACAGTCTGACCACCGGTCTTGGCAATGACACGCTGATCGGCGGCGAAGGCGATGACACGCTGAGGAACTCCGCCGGTGATGATAGCTTGGTCGGCGGAGTGGGCAACGACAGCATCGTGGCAACCAACGGCAACGACACCCTTGAAGGGGGGGATGGTGCCGACACCATGTACGGCGGCAACGATGACGACCTGCTGGTTGGCGGCAGCGGCAACGATCTGATGTACGGCGAGTCAGGCCATGACAGCCTGGAAGGCGGCGACGGCGACGATGTGATGGATGGCGGGCTCGGCAACGACACCCTGATCGGGGGTGCCGGCGCCGACACGATCGCCGGGGGCGATGGCGACGACTACATCGAAGGCGGCGACGGCGACGACAGCCTGACCACCGGTCTTGGCAATGACACGCTGATCGGCGGCGCGGGCAATGACACGCTGAGGAACTCCGCCGGTGACGACAGCCTGGTTGGCGGCGCCGGTGACGACAGCATCGTCGCAACCGAGGGCAACGACACCCTAGAAGGAGGCGACGGCGCCGATACCATGTACGGCGGCAACGATGACGATCTGCTGGTCGGCGGCAGCGGCGACGATCAAATGCACGGCGAGGCTGATGCTGACACGTTCCAGATGTCCGACGGGTTCGGCAATGACACCCTGACCGGCGGCGAGGCGGGAAATGACCTCGATACGGTCGATGTCTCGGCGGTCACCACCGGGGTTACGGTCACCTACACCGGCGATGAGGCCGGCACGATCACCGACGGCTCCGACACGATTACCTTTTCCGAGATCGAGGCGCTTAAGCTGACGGATCAGGGGGATGTTGTGGATGCTTCGGCTGACAGCGCCGGGGTGTCGATCGACGCAGGCGCGGGCGATGACACGATCACACTTGGTTCGGGTAACGACTCCATTACCACCGGGGCGGGATATGACGAGCTGATCCTGACAGGGGCGGGCGGCATCGACACTGTCAGCGACTTCAGCATTGCCGATGATGACAGCGACGGTTTTTTCAACGACCAGCTTGATGTTTCCGATCTGACCGGCGGCACCGGACCCGACGGGGCTGTTCGCACCAGCGATGTCTCCGTAACCGACGATGGATCCGGCAATGCCCTGCTAACGTTTCCAGGAGGTGAAAAGATTGTTCTGGAGGGGGTGGCCCCGTCGCAGATCACAACCACAGCCCAGCTCATTTCTGCAGGTATCCCTTGTTTCACATCGGATGTTCTTCTCGCCACCAAGCGTGGCGCAGTGCCCGCAGGCCGGATCCAGGTGGGCGACATGCTGCAAACCGCCGACAATGGGTTCCAGCCAGTTATCTGGGTCGGCAAACGCACTCTGAGCCAGGCAGACTTGGCGGAGCGCCCGCATCTGAGGCCGTATTGCGTCCGCCCGGGCGGTTTGCTGACTCCAGAGCGGCCAATGCTGCTGTCCCCCCAGCATCGCCTGTTAGCCGGCCCCAGGGCCTTTGGGCAAGACACGCAGTTTGGCGAAAGCTTTCTGTCTGCGAAACTGCTGGCAGAAATTGACAAAAACTGCACCCAACAGACCGGGACAGCCGCTCCGGTCACCTATGTGCATCTCCTGACTGAGCGGCATGAGGTGATTTTCGCAGAAGGCATCGCAACAGAGACATTCTGGCCCGGTCCCGAAGCAGTCCGCGGGTTGTGCGCTGCAGACAGGCGGGAACTGTTCGGCCTCTTCCCCGAACTGGCTGCCGTTCATGGGTTGGTCGGCGAACACGGCCGCGGGCTGGTCCGCAGGGCTTACGGCGACCTGGCCCGCCAGGCGCTTAAGCGGCGCAACCTGCAACACCTGCATGCCGCCTGACGGCATCCGGCCCAGGCCGCGAAAGGCCTTGGCGGACCTGCGGCAGCCGCGCATCCGGCCAGGCGGTGGGCTGACAATGCAGTTCCGCGTCCAGTTCGAAGACCGGCTCCATCTGGCCGTCAGTGGCCACCGTGTTGAAATTACAACGCTTATTCATTTCCACCCCATGGGTGCCGACGCCGAACTTCTTAATGACGATTGCATCGCGGACTGCGGTACGCTTCTTTTCCGCCTCCGGCATGGTTTCTCAATGGGAAGCCGCGCCAGAGGCGGAACTCCTCAAAACCGGTGCCGCCGTTCATGCCAGGGGGGTCAAAGATCGGGCCGCATGCATATAGGCCTTCGCCTCGATATCGTGCCCGGATTGCGCAGCACCTCCATCGTGCGCAGTTTGGTGATACGCGCGTGGGGTGTGCTGGCGGGCCATCCGAAACGGTTGACCGCCATATTCGCGATACCATAGTTCGACAGAAGCGGCGCGGTTGCCGTGGCAGCGGCAAAAATGCGCCCGGGCCGGATGCCCAGCAGGCTCTCCGTGACCGCACTATGCAGAGCGAGTTCAAGACCCTGTCCGCCAGC
Organism: Leisingera aquimarina DSM 24565; assembly: GCF_000473165.1. Lineage (GTDB taxonomy): Bacteria > Pseudomonadota > Alphaproteobacteria > Rhodobacterales > Rhodobacteraceae > Leisingera > Leisingera aquimarina. The sequence goes on from NZ_KI421504.1 coordinate 1,601,780, forward strand.
ATCACCCGTGAGGGCCAGGATGCAGTCTGGCAGCCTTAAGCGGCAGGTTGCAGGCGCAAACCTCACAGATGTGTTGTCATTTTATATCCAGGAGCAAAGAACAGCTTTGCCAGCGTTACGGGCTTGGTGCGCAACCAGGTAATCCTTTCCGCCGTGAACAACGGATCCCCCAAAGCAGTGTCCAGAAAGTCGGACACTGTCTGATCGGCCTTGGTCGCCATGAAGCTCAGCTCAAGATTTGTGAAGGGAACCTTCTGCACCAGCCAGTCATTCGGACCGGATTGGGTGAAATCTGCCTCCAGAATCTCGGGGATGCTGTCTGTCACCACCCAGCGCACTTCGTACTGGAACGGCGCATTGCCGGCATAATGCATGCATCTAAGGTGCAGAACCTCCTGCTTTTGGGGGATGTCAAGCCGGGCTGACAGCCATGCCGGGGCGGGCATGGTACGGCGTTCCACCAGGGAATACCGGTAGGCGGCGCCGGTTTCAGCGATTTCGTCCCGCACCAGGGGGATGGAGAACTGGGCTTTGCGGACCGGCGAATTCAAAACCCGCGTCCCGGCTTTCCGCTTGCGTTCCAGATAGCCTTCTTCGGCCAGTTCCCGCAGCGCTCGGTTCACAGTGGTGCGCGTGCTCGAGAATTCAACAGCCAGTTCCGTTTCGCTTGGCAGCAGGCTGTCCGGCGCCCAGATCTTGTTTTGGATCCGGTCCAAAACGACCTGCTTGATATCCCTGTAGCTCATGTTCTCGCGGGGGGCTGGCATCCGGAATCCCAATTCGATTAAAAAATTTTAATGGTAATATATATACACATAATGTTCGGGCGGGAAAGCGTGATAACCAGCTTTACAGCCGGTGCGGCCGGATCAGTTGCCTGGCAGCACAAGGCCTGCAGGCACGCGCGCAGAAATACGGCTGGCCTTTTCCGGCAATATAGTTGACAATGTCAATTAATATGACTGACCAGCGCTTCCATCTCCACAACTCCCTAGGCTACCAGGTCACCATGCTGGCGCGGGTGATCGAGCGCCGTTTTGAACAGCGCATTGCTGAACACGGGCTGACCCGCGTCACCTGGTGCGTGCTGCTGGCCGCGGGTGAAGAGGGTCTCAGCACTCCGTCGGAGATTGCGGATTTCATCGGCATCGACAGAACCGCCACCTCGCGCGCCCTGCGGCAGATGGAGGCGCGCGGCCTGATCACTCGCAGCAGCGGCACCGGCGACGGCCGCTCGATCCGGGTGGGGCTGACTATGCCGGGGCAGGCGGCGCTGCAGGCGGTCTTGCCGGTTGCGCAGGAAAACGCCGCCCATTTCGAGGCCAAGCTTACCGCGCAGGAACTGGCAGAGCTGCGTCAGACCGCGGCCAAACTGCTGCAGGACGAGCCGCGCATCGTCGCCAAGCTGTAACTCCTCAGGGGCAAACCATGGGCAAACTGTTTTCATACCGCAACCGGCCTGTGCATCTGGGCGCCTATCCGATGGAGACGCTGGCGCGCCAGGCGGCACCTGCGGACCTGGACAGGCTGCCGCCGTTGTCCCGGACGTCTTTCCGCCGCCCTGAAGCTCCCTTGTCGATCGTCAATGCGATGCGCGACTATCAGGCGATGCTGGACGCTACTCGTGAAGGGCTGGTGAAAAAGGAACGCGCGAACATCCCCGCAAACCCGCAGGAGCGCACGGATCACCTGAAGGCATTCGGCTATTTCTGCGATGCCTCGCTCGCGGGCGCCTGCACAGTACCATCCGGCGCCTGGCTGGACACACCGTTAACGAACCCGGACGTGGCGGCGCTGGCCGCGGATCTGCGCACCAAACAAACCAAGACCTTTGCCTCTGGCATCGACGTGGTGATGGCCAGTTTGCGCGAGTCGATGCAGGCCTCGCCCGCAGACTGCCGCCACCACACGTACGCGCTGGTCTATGTCTATGAATTCTCCCGCGATCCCGAAACGGGTGAGGAGGGCACCGAATGGCTGGCGGATGCGCAGGAACAGCGCGCCTGCCTGCGGGCGGCAGAAACCGTGGTGACGCTGGCCAATTACATCCGCCTGTTGGGGTGGGAGGCGCGCGCCCACACCGGTGCCACCAGTGATGTGCATCTGGGCAAGCTGGCGGTGCAGGCAGGTCTTGCCACCTGTGAAAACGGAGTTCTGACCAACCCATTCCTCGGCAGCCGCTTTGGCATTGCTGCCGTAACCACTACGTTGGAGCTGGCCTCCGATCAACCGCTGTCGCCGGGCCAGGCGCCGGGCTTCAATTACCGGATGGGCCTTGGCGCCCACGCCAAAAGCGCCAACACCCGCGATCCTTACGCCAAGCGCCGCTTCATGGATGGTGCGCACCCGTTCGAGACCCTGAAACGGGTGGAAGACCCAACAACCTATATCGACGAAGTGAACGTCGCCCGGGTGCCGAAACGCGCCGACATGTTTGCGCGCTCCTTGTTCGGTGATCTCGGCAAAGGCCCGCAGGAGGCGGCGAAGAACGGCAACTACGTCCGAAAGTCCTCCTCGGCCTTTGCCTTCCGCACCTCGCTCGCAGCATTTGTGCTGCTGCAGGACGGCGAAGCCGCGTCGCAGGTGGACCCCAGCGCTGCAGACGCCGCCCGCAATGCCGCGAATATCAAGGCCGCCGCCTATTTCCTCGGCTGCGACGCGGTGGGCATCTCGCGCTGCCCGGACTGGGCCTATTACTCCCACGACGCGGCGGGAGAGCCACTGGCCCGCTATCACGAAAACGCCATCAGCATCATCATCGACCAGGGTCACGAAACCATGGAGGGGGCCTCCGGCGACGACTGGATCGCCTGCGCCCAGTCGATGCGTGCCTATCTGCGGTTCTCGCTCTTGGGCGGGGTGATCGCGCAGCAGATCCGCAACCTCGGCTACACCGCCCGGGTGCATTCGGTAATGGACGGCGAAGTGCTGCAGCCGCCCTTGCTGCTGCTTTCAGGTCTTGGCGAAGTGTCCCGCATCGGCGAGGTGATCCTGAATCCCTTCCTTGGTCCGCGGCTGAAATCCGGCGCCGTTACCACCAACCTGCCGATGACCCATGACAGGCCGATCGATTTCGGCCTGCAGCGGTTTTGCGAGGCCTGCAATAAATGCGCCCGCGAATGCCCCTCCGGCGCCATCACCGCCGGGCCGAAGCTGATGTTCAACGGCTACGAGATCTGGAAATCCGACAGCCAGAAATGCACCACCTACCGCGTCACCGTCCCCGGCGGCGCCATGTGCGGCCGCTGCATGAAAACCTGCCCCTGGAACCTCGAAGGCCTGTTTGCCGAGGCGCCCTTCCGCTGGGCGGCAATGAACCTGCCGGGCAGCGCGCCGCTGCTGGCGAAACTCGACGATGCGCTGGGCAATGGCGAGATCAACCGCACCAAGACGTGGTGGTGGGATTTGGAGATGGCGGAGGAGGGCCCTTATGCGCCCTCGCAGCATCCTGTGAACGTCCGCAAACTGTCCAAGGACCTGGACTTGAAGTTTGAGGACCAGACCCTGGCGGTCTACCCGGCGCCGCTGGCACCGCCGCCCTATGCCTGGCCCGCGCCGATGGACCGCGAGGCCGGGATTGCCGCCTATCAGGCCATGATCCCGGCGTCCGAGCACAAGCGCCGCCGCGCCGCAGGCCTGCCGCCCGAGCATGTCTATACCGCCGGCCAGGGCGCCGCACCGGTGATGCGGGTGCGGCTCTCCAAGGTGGAGCAGATGACCGATGCCGTCACCAAGTATGAGTTCTCCCTGCCGGACGGCGCCCTGCTGCCCGCGGCCACTGCGGGCGCCCATATCGACGTGGTTGTGGCACCGGAGTTCTTCCGCCAGTACTCCCTGTCAGGCGACCCGGCGGACCGCACGAAATACCAGATCGCAGTGTTGCGCGAGGACACGGGCCGCGGTGGTTCCAGGCTCATGCACCGGATCTTCGAGGAAGGCCGGATGGTGTTCATCTCCAAACCCATCAACCATTTCCCGCTGGTCGAGGGTGCGGCCAAATCCTATTTGATGGGCGGCGGCATCGGGGTGACCCCGATGATCGCCATGGCGCATCGCCTGCAGGCCTTGGGCAAAGACTTTGAATTCCGCTACTCATGTTCGAACAAGGCAAGCGCAGGGTTTCTTAAGGACCTGAAGGGCGTCCCTTGGGCTGACAAAGTGCATCTGCATTTCTCGGATCAAGGCTCCCGCGCAGATCTGAAACACGTGCTGCGCTATGCGCCCGGCAGCCATGTCTACACCTGCGGACCGGAAGCCTACATGCAGGCGGTGCAGGACGCGGCAGAGGCAAGCGGCTTCCCCGAGGAGAGCTGCCACATGGAGTATTTTTCGGTCCCTGAGCAGCCCGAATATGAAAACCACCCCTTCACCCTGAGGCTCGCGAAATCGGGCCGGGAAATTCTGGTGCCAGCCGAAAAAACCGCCATCGAGGCACTGGCCGAAAGCGGTATCCATGTGGATGTGAAATGCTCCGATGGCATTTGCGGCGTCTGCAAGTGCGGGCTGATCTCAGGCGACGCGGATCACCGCGACTTCGTGCTTTCGAATAAGCAGCGCGAGGGCGCCATCATCCTCTGCCAATCCCGCGCGGTTGAACCGGACGGCGTGCTGGAAATCGACCTCTAGCCGGGCGCTGCAATTTTCTTAGGCAGGAAAATTGCTAATTTTTTTTAAAAAAACTTTTGCGCGCGGCAGCGGTTAGTACGGTTGCCGCTCTCCCAGCAAATACCGCGCCGCATCGACGTAATCAAAGGCCAGCGAAACTGCGATCACTGTGCAGACAGCCAGGATGATCCGCCGCGGCCATTCTGGCATACCGGGCTGCGCCCGCTGCCGCCACAGCCAAATCAGCAAAGGTGTCCACAGGACCACATGCGGCAGTCCCAAGAGGCGCACATATCCAAGCTGCCCGTATAGCCAGTAAACTCCGGCCCCCGCCAATACACTGGCCGCCACCGTGACCAGCCCGGCCACCCGGCTGGCCTTCCAGATCAGCAGCGCCAGCGGCAGGACAAATGCACCCAGGAACAGGATGTTGACCCAGATCTGCACCCAGAGGGGCTGGCTTGCGATCGCTTCGTTCAGTGTCATTGCAGACCCTCCCGTTGGCGAGCCTAGGGAAAGGCCGGATCGTCGGCAAGCGCTACAGCGGCGAACCTTCGCGCATCTGGTCCTGCTCGTCGGGTGTTGGCGTGTGGTTGAACACATAAGCCGTGCGACAGGCTTCTTCGCCGCCCAATTCGGCAATCCGGCGGCGCTGGTCGGCAAAGGCGCGGGCATTTACTTCTTCCGGATCGCAGATCGCCCGGAGCCGCCGGTCTCCTTCGGCCAGGGCTGCCGTGACCTCCGGATCGTTCCTTCCGTCCATTGTCCGGTCCGTTTGTTCCTGCGGGTCGGCCTCCAGATCGAAAAGCTGCGGCTGCATTCCGGCGTAATGGACATACTTCCACCGGCCCCAGCGCACCATAAAGGCACCGGTTTTCGATCCGCCGTCATGATACTCGCTGAAACCGCTGCGGGTCTCGTCATAAGGCGCACTGGCAATCCTGCGCAGCGATTCGCCCGGCAGCCCTTCGCTGACAGCATCTTCTGCCAGGCCGCAGACTTCCCGCGCGGTGGCGGCGATGTCGGTCAAACTGGTGCAAGTCGCCAGGCGCCCGCCTGCCGGAATGCCCGGACCCGCGGCAATCATCGGCACCCCGGCGCTGGCCTCATACATCACCTGTTTGGTCCAGAACCCCTGATCGCCCATCATATCGCCGTGATCCGACACATAAAGGATCACGGTATTCTCCAGTTGGCCGCTTGCCTCCAGCGCTTGGATCACCCGGCCCGTACAATGATCCATGAACGACGTCAGCCCGTAATAGGCCGCCTTGGCCTCGCGCATTTTCTGCTCATCGAAATAGTCGCCGTAATTGAAGAACGCGGCAATATTGCGAAGCTCCTCATGGTCCGGAAGTCCCGCGCCATAGCCCACTGGCAGATCCATCTCTGCCGGATCATACATGCTGTACCACTTTTCGGGACAGGTCAGCGGATAATGCGGGCTGACCAGCGACACAAAGGCGGCCCAGGGCTGATCCTGCCGTTTCGGATCCGCCAGCCAGGCCTCTGCTGCGCCCGTGATCGTCAGGTCGTAATCAGTATAGGTGCTGGATCCCGCGCCCACATCGCCTGCCAGCTCTGCCGCCGCGTCGTAGTCCGGCGGGTTCTCCCGCAACAGGCCGACCGCCCAGCCGACGCCGCCGACCACATGCATCGGCAGGATCTCCTCGGAAAACCCGTTGTCATCCTCGCCCGACCTAAAATGCAGCTTGCCGATTGAAACCACCTCGCGGCCTGCCTCCCGCAGCTGATGCATCCAGCTTTGCGGCTCTCCGGCATAGGGCGTCGCGCTGTCCCAATGCCCACTCTTATGCACCCAGTCGCCGGTGGCCAGCGCCGCCCGCGCCGGCACGCACATGGGTGAGGGCGTATAGGCCGAGGTGAACATCGTGCCGCGTGCGGCCAGCGCATCCAGGTTCGGGGTTTTCACAATCAGATGACCGGCGCAGCCCATCGCATCTTTGCGGTGCTCGTCGGAGATGATGACAAGGAAATTCAGTTGCTGGCTCATATTGTCCCCGCTCTTGACTGCAGGTCCAGACTGCAAGCGAAACACGGCCGCTGAATGCCGTTTTGCGTCATCCTGAAGGCGGAATACACTTATTAGCCATGGCTCTTCTATTGGTTCCAGGGTTGCGTGTTGTGAAACAGGCTGCTAGTCATCTGGAATATTTGTTATGATATAACATATGGAGATTCTGCATGACCGACAACAGGCTGCCGGTTACGGTCCTGTCCGGCTTTCTTGGGGCGGGCAAGACCACGCTCCTGAACCACGTCCTGAATAATCGCGCGGGCCGCAAGGTGGCGGTGATCGTCAATGACATGAGCGAAGTGAACATCGACGCAGACCTGGTGCGCGGCGGGTCCGAATTGTCGCGGCAGGACGAAAAACTGGTGGAGATGACCAACGGCTGCATCTGCTGCACCCTGCGCGATGACCTGCTGCAGGAAGTGCGCCGCCTCGCGGGGGAGGGGCGCTTTGACTATCTGTTGATCGAAAGCACCGGAATTGCCGAACCCTTGCCGGTGGCCGCAACTTTCGATTTCCGGGATGCCGATGGCGCCAGCCTGTCGGACGTAGCCCGGCTGGACACGATGGTGACGGTGGTCGATGCGGTGAACCTGCTGCAGGACTTCAGCAGCCACGATTTCCTCAGCGACCGCGGCGAAAGCCTGGGTGAGGAAGATGACCGCACATTGGTCAACCTGCTGACCGACCAGATCGAGTTCGCCAATGTCATTATCCTGAACAAAGTGTCGGATGCAGGGCCGGATCAGACCGCCGCAGCCATGGCCGTCATCAAGGCGCTGAACCCGGATGCCGCAGTGATCCACGCGGATCATTCCAAGGTGGACGGCGGCAGGATCTTTGACACCGGCCGGTTCGATTTCGACCGTGCGCATGAGCACCCCCTCTGGGCCAAGGAACTCTACGGTTTTGAACACCACGTGCCGGAGACCGAGGAATACGGCATTTCCTCCTTTGTGTACCGGGCCCGGCGGCCCTTTGATCCCGCCCGGATTCACGCAGTGCTGAACGGTGATCTTCCTGGCGTGATCCGGGCCAAGGGGCATTTCTGGCTGGCGACCCGCCCTGAATGGGCCGCCGAGTTCTCGCTGGCCGGGGCAATTTCCTCGATCCGCCCGCTGGGCCTGTGGTGGGCTGCAGTGCCAACAGAACGCTGGCCCGCCCACCCTGAGGCCCGGCGCGAGTTCCTGCAAAACTGGGATGAAACCTGGGGCGACCGCCGCCAGGAACTGGTGTTTATCGGCGCGGGACTGGATAAGGACGCGATCTCCGCCCGCCTCGACGCCTGTCTGATGCAGGAAGCGCCTGGCGGCTTTGACCCTGCCTGGGACGCGCTGGACGATCCCTTCCCGGGCTGGCGCCGCAATGGCTGACCGCAGGGCTCGTCGGAATCTGAATTCCCGCCTGAAACGCCGGCGCAGGGCAGGGAACCCGATGCAGGCCTATGACGCGCTGCCGCCCGGGCTGCGGCACTGGCTGGCCTCCGCCTGCCTGCCTTGGAGCCCGGCATCGGCCCTCAGGGTCTGGATAAAGGCTGGCGGCAGCCAAAACCCCGTAGCCGCAGCAGCACGGCTTGATGCCGCCGAAACCGCTATGCTGCAGCGGGATGCCAGAGTCTGGGAGTTCCGGACATAGCTTCAGGCCCCGCTTGCAGCAGCCCGCTGCACCTTGAACGGGGCCTGGACTTGAGCCTTGACTGGGGCATTGACGGGGACTGAGTGTCAGGCGGATTTCTTTTCTGCCAGCGCCGCCGCATCGAAATCGGCCCGTGCGGCATCAATCACCGGCAAATGCTCCAGCGCCCAGAGCCCCAGCGCACGCAATGGCTCGCGGAACGACTCTCCCAGCGGCGTCAGCGCGTATTCCACCTTGGGCGGGATCGTCGGGTAATAGGTGCGGCTGACCAGCCCGTCGCGTTCCAGGCTGCGCAGGGTCAGGCTCAGCATCCGTTGGGAAATCCCCAAATTCCGCTTCAGCTCGTTGAACCGCAGCACCCCGTATTGCGCCAGTGAAATCACCACCAGCACACTCCAACGGTCCCCGACCCGTGACAACACTTCGTTTATGCGGCTGCAGTCCGGGCATTTGGCGGCGTCTGCCATGGCGGTTCCTTCCGTGTTACCTGGGCTCAAACCTGTGCCTTCTTGTGCCCCATCCAGTGCCTCTTATATAGCCAGTCACAAATCTATACCACCCCTGGCAACCTGCCGAGAAAGGACCCGCGACATGAGCAAGAGCACCCTGATCGAGAAACTGAACTGGCGCTACGCAACCAAGAAGATGGACCCGGCAAAACCGGTGCCGCAGGAGAAAGTCGAGCAGATTATCGAGGCGATCCGGATGGCGCCGACCTCCTCCGGCACCCAGCCGTTCGAGGTGTTTGTCATCACCAACCCGGAGATCCGCGCGCAGATCCGCCCGCACGCCTGGGATCAGGCCCAGATCACCGACGGCTCGCATCTTTTGGTCTTTGCCGCCTGGGACAACTACTCGGAAGACCGCATTGATGCCGTCACCCGCCAGATGACCGAAGAACGCGGCGAGATCCCGATGCTGAACCAGTACTATGATAACCTCAAGGCGACCTACCTGCCGCGCGAGGAGCGCACCAATCACGACCACGCCGCCCGTCAGGCCTATATCGCGCTGGGCTTTGCCCTGGCCGCTGCGGCGGAGCTGGAGGTCGACAGCACCCCGATGGAAGGTTTCACACCGGAAAAGGTCGACGAAATCCTGAACCTCAAGGAGCGCGGCCTGCGCTCGGTCCTGCTCTTGCCGCTCGGCACCAGGGAAGAACAGGGCGACTGGCTCTTGCCGATGAAAAAGGTCCGCAAATCCCGCGACACTATCGTGACCGAGATCGCCTGAGGCCTGAACGGTGATAACACGGTGGTAGCCTGAAACTCCCGGCATGCCGTCTTTACTCTAATCCTGACACTGTCAGCCAGCTGTTCTGTTGTATGGACAGCTGGCTGTCGGCCTCCATATAAATGACTATGGGCATCACAGAAACACAAGCACCGTGAGCTTGCGCACCCCTCAATCCGCACCAATCCTGATTGACGGGAACGGGAACGGGAACGGCGTTGCTTGGAAGCGCGTGCTGCTTGGGTCTCCTGACAGCGGTGATTTGCGGGAGAGTTTCCTTCAGCAATTGGTGCATGATCATCCTGAAATCATGCCAATGGCAGAAATCGAACCAGCTTTCACGCCTTTGATCCCCATTTGCATGGAGCTCCCGACAACCGCCGGTATTCTGGATAATCTTTGGATGACGCCTGCCGGAGGAATAATCATCGGAGAGTGCAAGCTGGCCCGTAACCCGCAAGCCCGCCGCGAGGTGGTGGCTCAGGCATTGGATTATGCGGCGGCACTTCATGGCCTGCATTACAGTGAGTTCGAAGCCGCAGTATTGCGTGGCCAGTCCATGGCGGGTGAAACCCTTTGGGAGGCAGTCGCAGAACAGGCCTTCCTGGACGAAGCTCAATTCATTGATGCCGTTGAACGCAGGCTTCGCTCTGGAAGGTTCATGGTTATGATCATTACTGACGGCATTCGCGAAGGTGTTGAGGAACTGACCGAGTTTTTGCAAATGCATGCCGGTCTTCACACCGGGCTTGCCTTGTTGGACCTGACCATTTGGAAAGACGGTCCGAACCGGATTCTGGTGGTGCCCAGGGTGCCGATGAAAACAGTGCTTGTGGAGCGGGGTGTTGTACGGATCGCGGAAGACGCCAGCATCAGGATCGAAGCTCCTTCAAAATTGCCCGATACGTCTTCGCAAGGCGCACCAGCTCAACCCTATACAATATCTGAGGTGGAGTTTTTTGAGCAACTTGATCAATCCGTTCCCGGAGGTGACGTATGCCTTAAGGAGTTCCTGCATCTGACAGTGAAGGCGGGCATTGAAGCCGAATTCAGAAAGACCCTTGTGCTTCGATTTTCTACAGCGTCCGAAGGAACTGTTTCTGCAGGGTACATTGAAAGCAACGGAAAGGTTATCGCGGGCGATGGCTGGTGGTATGCGAAGAAGGCAGGGCAGGTTGCAGCAGGACAAAGGTACATGGAGTCGCTGCGCGATTTGATTGGCGGGGAACTGAGGCAATATGAAAGTTCAAAAGCCCCGTTTCTGTTGGGGCCTGACGGTACCGGCGCAAGGCTAGGGGATTTTGCTGACAAAGCCCGGGGATGGGCTGAGATCACAAACGCGTTCGTGCACGCGCTATCCGATGATGTTTAGACAGGCTCCAGCCTGCTTGCCCCGCCGCTGTTCCCCCTTGCACGCAACCGGGAATCCGCCTATACGCGCGCTGTCGGTACAAGGGCGGTCAATGTCCGGATGACACATCTGAGCAGGGCTGAGGCACACCTCGGCCCTTTGTGTTTGTTTGATCAGATGTGATCCGGGCTACGTCCTTTACGGCTAACCAAGACCGGCGGAGACAACCGCATGGCCAGAAAAACCGTATGAAAAGGAAATCTGAGACCTCATGGCTCAAAACGTATCAATGGAGGATTTCGAAGCCCTCCTGAACGAAAGCTTCGAAATGGACACTCCGGACGAGGGTTCGGTTGTCAAAGGCAAAGTACTGGCAATCGAAGCCGGTCAGGCCATCATCGACGTCGGCTACAAAATGGAAGGCCGCGTTGATCTGAAAGAATTCGCAAATCCCGGCGAAGCTGCTGATATTGCTGTCGGCGACGAAGTGGAAGTCTTCCTGCGCTCGGCTGAAAACGCCCGCGGCGAAGCCGTCATCTCGCGTGAGATGGCCCGCCGTGAAGAAGCCTGGGACCGCCTGGAAAAAGCCTACGCAGACGATCAGCGCGTCGAAGGCGCGATCTTCGGCCGCGTCAAGGGCGGCTTCACTGTCGACCTGGGCGGCGCAGTTGCGTTCCTGCCCGGTTCGCAGGTTGACGTGCGCCCTGTGCGCGACGCCGGCCCGCTGATGGGTCTGAAACAGCCGTTCCAGATCCTGAAAATGGACCGCCGCCGCGGCAACATCGTTGTTTCGCGCCGTGCAATCCTCGAAGAATCGCGTGCCGAGCAGCGTGCCGAAGTCATCGGCAACCTGACCGAAGGCCAAGCGGTCGACGGTGTGGTCAAGAACATCACCGAATACGGTGCGTTTGTTGACCTGGGCGGCGTTGACGGCCTGCTGCACGTCACCGACATGGCATGGCGCCGTGTGAACCACCCCTCCGAGATCCTGTCGATCGGCGAAACCGTCAAGGTTCAGGTCATCAAGATCAACAAAGAGACCCACCGTATCTCCCTCGGCATGAAGCAGCTGCAGGAAGACCCGTGGGATCTGGTTGGTGCCAAGTACCCGCTGTCCTCGGTGCACAAGGGCCGCGTCACCAACATCACCGATTATGGTGCATTTGTTGAGCTGGAGCCCGGCGTCGAAGGTCTGGTTCACGTCTCCGAGATGTCCTGGACGAAGAAAAACGTCCACCCCGGCAAGATCGTCTCCACTTCCCAGGAAGTCGACGTCATGGTTCTGGAAATCGACGGTGCCAAGCGCCGCGTGTCCCTGGGCCTCAAACAGACCATGCGCAACCCGTGGGAAGTCTTCTCCGAAGCCAACCCGGAAGGCACCGAGGTCGAAGGCGAAGTCAAGAACATCACCGAATTCGGTCTGTTCATCGGCCTCGACGGCGACATCGACGGCATGGTTCACCTGTCCGACCTGTCCTGGGACGAGCGCGGCGAAGACGCGATCCAGAACTACCGCAAAGGCGACATGGTTTCGGCCGTTGTTTCCGAAGTGGACGTCGACAAAGAGCGTATCTCGCTGTCGATCAAAGCTCTGGGCGGCGACAAGTTCGCTGAAGCGGTTGGCGGCGTGAAGCGCGGCTCGATCGTGACCGTGAATGTGACCGCAATCGAAGACGGCGGCATCGAAGTGGAATATGAAGGCATGAAGTCCTTCATCCGCCGCTCCGACCTGTCCCGCGACCGTGCTGACCAGCGCCCTGAGCGTTTCTCGGTTGGCGACAAGGTCGACGTGCGCGTCACCAACGTCGACTCCAAGACACGCCGCTTGGGCCTATCCATCAAGGCGCGCGAGATCGCGGAAGAAAAAGAAGCAGTGGAACAGTATGGCTCCTCGGATTCCGGCGCATCGCTGGGCGACATCCTGGGCGCCGCACTGAAGTCGGGCGACGAATAATCGCCCCGGCCTCACGGCTGCTGAAAACGAAAGCCCCGCAGGTTTCTGCGGGGCTTTTCGATTGGGGCAGGGGCAGGTTTCAACACAGAGCGGACGTTTTCCCCTCATACTCATTCTTGCATTTGCTCACTTAATATACCGCACAAGACAGCCTTCCATTCGCGGCAGCAGAATCGCGTTATGTTCATCGGTTCACACCATCAAACCATTGGAGAACAGTGGCCGTTTATCCCGGCGGCAATCCGTGCATTCCCTTGGGCAGTATAAGTTCGAGAGCAGTCTTTTCGCATGCCCAGCGTTTGCGCCAGAGACCGTCGGAAATTTTATGCTACGCAGCGTTTGACGTGCTCCCCGTAGAGACCGCGGTTATTAGTTCGCTCTGTTCAGGGTTTGGTCCTCTTTTGACCGTTGGTGATACTCCCACGGGGTGAGCCCGTCGAGGCTCGTGTGGGGGCGGTGGTGATTGTAGTCGTGGCGCCAGGCCGCGATCAGCTCCCGTGCGTGGCGCAGGTTGGCGAACAGGTGCTCATTCAGGCACTCGTCCCGCAGGCGGCCATTGAAGCTTTCCACGAAGCCGTTCTGCCTAGGTTTACCGGGTGCGATGTAGTGCCACTCTCTGACCCGACAGCGATGTATCCACGACAGTGGCCAGGCATTCCCGGCTGAAGTCGTCTATGACGCATAGCACCCGGAATCGGCGGCCATCGGACAGGCTGTCCGAGACGAAGTCCAGCGACCATCTCTGGTTCGGCCCTTGCGGGATCGCCATGGGCGCACGCGTCCCAATGGCGCGTTTTCGCCCGCCGCGCTTGCGCACGCTCAGCCCCTCTTCGCGGTAGATCCGGTAGAGCTTCTTCCAGTTCACCTTCCAGCCCTCGCGGCCGAACAGCAGGTGCAGCCGACGATAGCCGAAGCGCCGCCGTTCGCTGGACAGCTCCTTCAGCCTCTCTCGCAACTCGGCGTCCGCAGGCCTGGTTGATCCACGCCGATAGACGCGCGGATCGATCCCGGCCAGGGCACAGGCCCGCCGCTGGTTGTAGTTCTTCTCTGTCATAGCCCAGTCCACAGCTCGCCGCCTCGCACCGGGCTTCAGAAGTTTTTTCCCAGCATCTCTTTCAGCGTTGCCACATCAAGCATGTGCTCGGCCAACATCTTCTTGAGCTTGGCGTTCTCTGCCTCCAGGGCCTTCAGCCTCTTGGCCTCGGACACTTCCATGCCCCCAAGCATTACGAAGATCCGCGCGATGCTTGAGGTGGAACAGCCAAAGCAAGACGCTGCGACGGACACCGTGGTCATCCCGCCCGCCCTGCGTGAACCCTGTCCCTGCTGTGACGGACCCATGCGCATCATCGAGATCTTCCGGCGTGGTCGGAAACTGATGTCCCGCGTGCCGCCAAGGGAGCAGGCCGCATGACCCAAAGCCCTTTCACCATATTGATAATCCCCTGGCTGCCCCCGCAGACCCGGTCAGCACGTTTTGTATCCGAGGCCTCAGACTGCAACATGAAAGGAGCAGAGCAACCTCGATCACCGGAAAATCCGCGGGTCATGCGCATCCCCAGGATTGCACCACAGGCCTGCAACCCTTCCGGCGGCGCGCCAGTTGCGACCCGCCCCAACGGTCAGCGGGCTTTACCTATAGGCTGATCCCAGCTCCCCGCGGCTTTCACCTTGGGAGGATTTCCAACGCGGCCCGTCGAAACCGCCGTTCGCTGCGATCGCAAAATCCCGGATCAAACGAACTCACCCAGTGCGGGACGGAGCTGTCGAACGCCCGAGATAGCCGGAGGACTATCCGTCCGAAAAACATCTGCCTGATCAAAAGGCTTGGGTTCGCGACCTCGACCTATGTCCGCAGTCCCGATCTCTCCCGTTCCATGACGGCTTTCAACGCCGGACGATCGGCGCAGCGCCTTATCCAGGCTTGGACGGAGGACTGTTCCGGCACGGCGTCCGGAAGCCAATGGAACGGGCTCGACAGCAGCAGGTCGACCGCCGAATAGTCCTCGCCGAGAAGATACCGCTGGCCGTCCAGCGCTTCGGACAGGCGGGCGAAAACGGCATCCAGATCGCGGAACGTCGCGTGGAAGACGGGATGATCGATCTTCGCCCAGTCAAGGACCAGCACGGGCTCCATCACACCCTGATAATAGAACAGCCAGCTCAGGAATGCCCCGCGCTGCGGATGCCCGACAGGACGGCCGAGCCCCGCCTCGGGGAACTGGTCCGTCAGGAATGCGACCATTGCACCGCGCTCGCGAACGGCGTCCGCGCCGCCGGTCAGGTAGGGTACCTTCTTCTCGGGATGCGGATTGCGCGGGTCCGGACCGCCACTGCCATCCTGCCGGGCGACCGTGACGTCGATGACGTCGATACGGTCGGCGATGCCCATTTCCTCAATCAGGACGAGGATCGAGGTCGAGCGGGAGTTCGGGGCGTGGTAGAGTGTCGGCATGGGTGCCTCCTGAAATTGCGTCATGCCTTGACTTAGCCTCAGGCTGCTGACAGATCCCGTCAGCATGGCCCGGACCGACCGTCTCATGCGCTTGATGGACGCGCTGCGCCGCTTGCCGGCGCCGGTCACAGCCGCGAGGCTGGCGGCGGAGACGGGTGTGTCGCGGCGGCAGCTCTACCGGGACATCGCCACGCTGCGGGCGGGCGGCGCCCTGATCGACGGCGAGGCCGGGGTGGGCTACCGGCTGACCGAGGATCCGGCGTTGCCGCCGCAAAGCTTCTCCCGGCTGGAGATTGAGGCGCTGGTTCTCGCCGTGGGAGAATTGCGCCAGACGGGTGACGCGGTACTGGAGACGGCAGGCCGTTCGGCGCTTGCCCGGATCATCGCCACGCTTGCCGACGAACAATCACGGCACGCCATGCACACCGTCTTGCGCAGCTTCCGCCCGCCGCCTGCCCGCGTGGATTTCACCGTGGACATGGCGCTTCTGCGACGCGCCTGCTGGGAGGAGCTGGCGCTCGACGTGCGGTATCGTGACCTTAAGGGCCGGGTCACTCAGCGCGAGGTCTGGCCCTTGGGCATCAGCTACTCGGACGGGACACTGAAGGTGCTGGCCTGGTGCTGCCTGCGGCAGGACTGGCGCGTCTTCCACGCCTCGGGGATGGAACGCGCATGCCTCAACGGACGCAGCTTCAGACCCCGGCGTGTGTCTTTGCTGCGCGACTACGCGGCGCGGCACGCCGCTCCTGGGCCGCCTGTGAAAGAGTAGGCGCGACCGGTCCGCGCAGCGTTGCCGCATATGATGCCATTCGGCTTAGCCTTCTCAATGATTGACCACCAGCATAACCCGTGAACAGCTGGAAGCTTTGCCGGAGTATGAGCCAAGCTAAGACGCCCTCTTTGTAGGGGCTGTCAGGCCCCTTTGACTGCCACCCGTTTGCCTTCGGTCTCACCGCTGGTTTCCTGTCTCGTACCGGCAGTTCAGGCAAACATCACTGCCAGGCGGCTTCGCAAGGCCGGGTTCCAAAATGGGGTCGGGTTTTTTGGTACTGATGACAGGGCAGGAATGGCTTTCGCTTCAAAGGGCTTTGTTGCACAAATCGGGTGGCGGGCGGACTTCCCTTTTGCCCTGAAAGACTTACCCGATAGCCTCTGTTGCGGGTATGCCAAGAGCGGTGTAGCGGTTGAGCACGGCGAAACGGGTTTGGATTTCCGCGACCTGCCTGTCGAAGTCTCGCGCCGAGAGGCGCTGCCCCAGCAGTTTCACGCAATGCATCCTTTCGTCGGGTGTCCGTCATCAAATGAAATGGTCCGATTGAGCTGACGGCGTTTAGGACGGCCTGGCTCATCGATTTTGATCTTACGCGGCGCGCCCGAGATTGAGCAAGCGTCGCTGTTTCAGTGTTCTTTCCTTGATGGTTCTCCTTTCCTTCAGAATGCCGTCGCTGCGACCGAAGTAGACATCGGCCGGTGTCAGATTGCCGAGGCTCTCGTGATAGCGGCGGTGATTGTAGTGGCCGAGGAAGGCTCTGATCGCTTCCTCGAGTGCGCCCGGTAGGTAATAGTTCTCCAACAGGTTGCGGTTCTTGAGCGTCTGGTGCCACCGCGCGATCTTTCCCTGGGTCTGCGGGTGATTTGGCGCCCCTCGAACGTGGTCCATACCCTGATCTTGGAGCCAATCCGCCAGGTCACCAGAGATGTATGATGAGCCGTTGTCGCTGAGCAGCCTCGGTTTGTGCCTGACGGCCGCGGACGAACAGCCTGATGCCTCCAACGCCAGTTCCAGAGTGCCGGTGACATCGCCGGCCTTCATCGTTGTGCAGAGTTTCCACGCCACGATGTAACGGCTGAAGTCGTCCAGGATCGTCGAGAGATAGAACCAACCCGAGCCAGTCGCCTTCAGGTAGGTGAAGTCCGTCTGCCAAAGCTGGTTCGTTCTTGTGGTCTTGTCGTGGAACTCGTCCGCAGCCTTGATCACATTGAACGCCGGGCCAGTAATCAGGTCCTGTTCCTTGAGGATGCGATAGACCTAAGGCTCTGATACAAAGTACTTTTTCGTGTCTGTGACGCGGAATGCCAGCTCACGCGGCGATAGTTCCGGCTCATCCAGGGCGAGGTCAACGAAAGCCTGCCGGATCTCGTCGGGGATGCGGTTCCAGACCCGGCCGGGGTGTGGACGGCGGTCCTCGAGCCCCGCTTCACCAAACGCCTCATAGCGGGCACACCAGCGGTAGAACGTGGTTTTCGGGATGCCCAGCCTCGACAGCGTCCTCTTCGCTGGCAAGTGGGACTGCTCGACAAGTCGGATGATCTCGAGCTTCTCCGTTGCGGGGTATCTCATATGTCGTCGTCCCCATCCCCGAGCATGCTTTTTTTGAGCAAGCGGTTTTCCAGGGTGAGGTCGGCAACGGCCTCCTTCAGGGCCGACGCCTCAGCCCGCAGCTCCTTCACTTCGGAGCTTGTCGCTTGCCTGGCTGTGTCACCTGCCAGCCGCTTCTTGCCGGCCTCCAGGAACTCCTTCGACCAGGAATAGTACAGGCTAGTGGCAATCCCTTCGCGACGGCAGAGCGCGGCGATGCTCTCCTCGCCACGCAAACCCTCCAGCACAATGCGGATCTTCTCCTCAGCCGAATGATGCTTGCGCGTCTTGCGGCGAATGTCTTTGACGACCCGATCAGCCGCCGGTTTGCCGTCGGTTCCAGCTTTCCGTCTCATCTTCACTCCTTGACGATTCAGATGAGCCAGAAACCTTCCGTTATGCAAACCCCTCAATCAGGCCCACAGGTGCTGATGTCAGACATGCTATTGGTCATTTTCTTCTCCAGAATACGGGATGAAGGGTTCGGGGGTCAGGCGCCGTTTCCAATCCGAGTGACAGCGTCGTCGGTCCACCAGACGCCGTTAGCCACCATGCGGAAGTTGATGAGTGCGGCAAGGTATCCGTCTCCTTCGGGCACTTTGGCACCCGCAGTTGCGTCGCGCACAACGGCAACCTCGTAGCCCAATTCAAGCAGGTCATAGAGATGCGCCTGAGTGCAAAGGTTGGCGGACATGCCCGCAAGGATCACCTTGTCGATCCTGCGTTTGCGCAACTGCAGATTCAGGTCGTTTTGCGCCGGGCTGTAGACCTTGTGGGGGGAGCACACGATGGTCTCGCCGTCTTCGATGTATTTCTTGTATTGCGGCATCCAATCGGCGCCCGACCCTTCGAAGTTGTCGATGTTCAGCGGTCCGAGGCGGTCAAACATGCCAATTTTGTGCATCGTCGCTTCCAGCGTGCCCTCGAAGTTCCACTTGTGGTCATGGGGGTAGTAGTAGTGGGGAGAGATAAAGACCGGCATGCCCGCCGCCTTGGCCGCAATGAAGAGGCGTTCGATGTTGTCGACGGTCCCCTGTTCCGTGACGCTTTCGCCCACAACACCCCATGTCACACCGTCCTCCGACAGAAAATCGATCTGCGGGTCGGTGACTACAAGGGCAGTGCGCCCGGGTTCGATGGTCATGTCAATCTGTGGCAAACCGGGGTTTTCAGGATCCGCATATGCTGCCTTTGCCGCATCGGTTGCAGCACCCGCTGCGTTGCCTATGATGGATGCAGCGCCCGCTGCGCTGGCTGCGGCAACACCCGCCAGCACGCGGCGGCGTGCAAGATCGACGCTTTCGCGCGTGTGTCCGCACCCGCAATTGTGGTCATGTTCGTGAACGGAATTCATGAGTAGTCTCCTTGGTTAAAGTTGGAGCAGGGCATCGTGGCTCTGCATTGAGGACGCAGGCATTCGGACAAAGCTTCCCTATTCGCAGCCGATGAGGCTGCGTCGCTGGTGTTGAATGTTCTCTTGCTTGCAGGACCGGCGCAGGAAAGAGCGGCAGCCGCGACAGATCTTCAGGTTGTCTAGAGACCCAATTCAGTCAGACCCTGGTGTCCCAGGGGGCGCGTCGCATCTGTCCAGTGGAACAGACGCTGCGCTTCATCGATAGGCAGGTCATTGATCGAAGCGATCCTCCACTTCATCAGCCCGTCCTCGGCGAATCCCCAGTTTTCGTTTCCGTAGGATCGAAACCACTGGCCGCTGTCGTTGCGCCATTCATAGGCAAACCGCACCGCGATGCGATTGCCGGTAAAGGCCCAGAGTTCCTTGATCAGGCGGTAATCCAGTTCGCGGGTCCATTTGTCGGTCAGGAATTTTATGATGGCGGAACGCCCGGTGATGAATGTGGCGCGGTTTCGCCAGACACTGTCGGCCGTATAGGCAAGTGCAACCTTTTCGGGGTCTTTGGAATTCCAGCCATCTTCGGCCATGCGGACTTTTTCGATGGCGGTGTCATGGGTGAATGGCGGCAATGGCGGGCGGGTCATTTCGTTGTCCTTTTGGTGAGTATTGATGGGGCGGGAGCAGATGGTGCTGCGTACGACAAGGGGCAGAATGCCGTCGCAGTTGCCTCAGCAAGCCTGATGATTTCAGCAATGGTCGCGAGAGCCGACCAGACGCCACAGATCAGCACCACTGCGAGCGCCCTTTCGTTTGGCAGACCCTTGTACGGCTTCCAGGCATTGCGGGTTGGTGAATGGGGCGAAGCAGGAATGGCCCGGGATCGGCTGAGTTCGCGATGGCAAGGGAAACAAACCACGTATGGCAATGAATGCCAGTTGAGGCGGACAGTTGTTACGGGACGTCTCATTCCTGCTTCTCCGGTTGGAGGTCTGCCGTGGCGTCGTCAGGGACTGTTCTGACGCTTGAGTGCTGGCATCCCTCAGGTGGCTGATGAAACCAATTTAGGTGCCAGGGGGCTCTGGGTATTGGCCGGTTCTGCCAAGGTATTGGCATTGTCTGCCAATCACGGTTGGTGCTTGGCACGTCACAGTGAAAGCTGACGGAATTGCGCGGGAGCCTCGCCCACCCAGCGTTTGAACGCCCTGCTGAATGTGCTTTGTTCGGAAAACCCGGTCAGAAAAGCGACCTCTGCTATAGAGCAGTTGCTGTCTGCCAACAGTTCCTGCGCCAGTGACAGTTGCGCATCCCGTAAGACATCCCTGTAGGACAGGTTTTCATCCGCTAGTCGACGATAAAAGGTGCGCTCACTCATGCCCATACGCATCGCCACGTCAGAAGCTTGCGGCACCCCTTCGCTAAGGCGCGAAGCGAGATGATCCAGGACCTCATCTTTCAGGGAGGACGGATCGGGCAGCTGCCGGATCTCTGTATCAAGGTGTTGGGTGAGGAAGTCAGAGATGCCCTGATCCCCCAATTTGTTTGGTTGATTGAGGAGGTCCGGAGTAATAGCAATCGCGTTGTCGCTTGCACCAAAGTGGACCTTGCATCCGAAAAAGGCTTCGAAGAGCGCAGGATCTCCGCGGCAGTCATGTCTGAATGAAACGTGGTCGAATTCGATATCGTTGCTGCCAAAGGCTTTGATGTTATCTGCAATGGCGGCAAGCGCACATTCATCTCGAAGTTGGAGTGCCGGGCGATCCGGTGTGCGGGCCTCTAGGGCAAACAGCACTGGATCAGTGTCTTCTTTCAGGCTGTAAACGGCGGTGTCTGTGAGTAACCGGAAATAGCGCTCAAGGCGCAGCAGACTTTCCCTCAGAGTTGGTGCGGATTTTATAGCCAGACCCAAAGCGCCAAGATCGTTGCCTCGGATTTCGCGTGCATAGCTGAATACAAGTTCGGGATCGTCCTTCGTTCGTATCCGAAGCCAGTCGATCAACCCGAAATAGGCGCTTTCGGGGATTTTGTCTGCCGTAGGGCTGTTCAGGCAGTACAGGGTCTCTCCATTTCCCAAAACCTCCCCGCCCTCATTAAGATCAAGCCCGGCCGCACGGGTTAACGTGGTTGCAAAGATAGATGCCACTGATGCCATTTCGATTTCCCCAAGCCATTTTGCACGTGTGTTTTTCCCTGCGTCCTTATTCGATTGTACGGGTTGTCCCCGACACCAGCACCGGCGCGCCGGCTTCGTCCGGAATGGTGTCTCTTGGTTTGGAGGACATGCCCATGTCGGCGCCTTGCGTAACCTCGATGCCGGCGGTGTAGGACCAGCCAAGATCGCGCAAATATCCGACGAACGCTGCGGCGGCTTCGATGGCGGGGTCTTCGGGCACGCCGCTAATGGAAAAGGAGTTTCGGGAATGGATTTGGCGCCGGTCCTCAGCCCAGATCAGATTGATGATGGTCAACCCATGTTGCTCCATAAGAAGCCGACCGGCTTCCAGATCATACACTATGGCCGCCAGCCGCACGCGATGACGCAAGGCCGGTACAAGGTGATCATTGCCTGCATTTGTAGTTTCCGGGGGTATCTGAGGGTCGAGATCATCCCCGCGAAGACCAAAGAGCGCAAGGGCCTTTTCAAGCGGTGCGGCATCGACAGGACCGATGTGCGCCGGTGGCGATGACAGTTCGATCTGTGACTGCCTGGCGTCATCCAACCGCCCGGCAACGCAGATACCGCCTGCGTTGATCTGAAGGGGATAGGTGCCCGGGCCGTTCAGCTCCGTCATTACCGCACCAACAGTGATGGTAGCGTGACCGCAAAAATCTACTTCGCAATCAGGGGTCAAGTAACGAACGCGCCAGTGAACTCCCTCGGGGGCTGCAAGAGCGGTATCGGAATATCCGGCAGCGCCTGCGATGGCCTGCAACTTTGCGTCGCTGGGCAGGCTGTCCCCAATAAGGGCGCCTGCGGGGTTTCCACCGGCGCCACCTTCGGAAAAAGCGGCGGCCTGGCGTAGGTCTGTCATATCCGCCGTGGTCATCGTGCGGTTCCTCTTTTGGACAGCCCCCGCCCGGGCTGAGCCGGGCATAGGCCATGTTGGTTATCCAATGGTCAGATTGTCCGAGTTGTTCCAAGAATTTCGAGCGGGGCGCGATGGATGCCCTCGCCTCGGAAATCCACGGCTAAACAGATCGGCAAATGCGCAATCAGGGTGAACCGATCGGTCAACGTGATCAAGTAAAAATTCACGATCCACACCGTCACGGCCCCTGGTCACGCCGAATTTACTCCAAATAACATCATAATATCAGATGTTTTCTTGACTGGTGCGCCGCTCGATTATATTGACCGATCAGTCAATGTGAAGGGCCGATATGAGCCAAAGCAAACGGGCAGAACTGATTCGAAAAGCGCTCTTGCTGTTTTACCGAAACGGGTTTCATGCGACGGGCATGGATCTTGTCGCCAAAGAGACAGGGGTGTCGAAAACCTCTATATACAAACACTTTCGCACCAAGGACGAGTTGATACTCGCGGTACTCCGCTTGCGGGACGAGGAATTCCGGAATTGGTTATTCCGAAGGATGGAAGAACTGGCAGACACGCCGCAAGGGCAGTTGCTGGCAATGTTCGATGCGCTTGAGGAGTGGTTTTTAGAAGACGGTTTCAAGGGCTGTATGTTCATCAAGGCAAGTGCCGAATTTCAAAATCCGGACGATGCTATCAACGCGCAGGCCTATGCGCACAAACGCATGCTTGTGGACCATTTCGAGAATCTGGCAACGCATGCCGGGGCAGAGAACCCGCATGCCCTAGCCCGGCAATTCCTGCTGTTGAAGGAAGGGGCGATTGTCATTGCGGCTATGTCACATTCGGAATCGGCTGCGCGCGAAGCAAAATCCGTCGCAAGCCTACTGGTTGCAAGCGGACTGGTCGGCACACAAAGGACTGCTTGATCCAACGGAGCTTTATAAAATGGTACTTGGGATTTGAGTTCTCCCCGAGACTGGAGAGTATGTCTATTGTTTACAAGGTAAATACGATTGAAAACTAAGGCGAAATCAGCGTTTCCTCAGCAGACTTATCGGACGTTCGCGGAAATCCAGCATCGGTCGGAAAGGGCTTTCAGCCGCCGAATGGCTTTGTTGCACAAATGAACTGAGGGGATTCATGTTGTGAATCCAGCGTGATAGCTGGAGCGCATGAGCAGTTGGGCCCCTACGAAGTATAAGACCACGAACTGGCCGTCTTGCAATGACAGCTTGAGGCAGCGTGGATCGCTGTCGATCTGGTTTGATCCTGAGATGATCTGGACACCTCGACCGGCTGGCAAACGCGGCCGGCACCCGCAATTCAGCGATGCGGCGATCCAGGCCTGTCTGACCTTGAAGGTGTTGTTCGGGATGCCGCTTCGGCAGACGAACCGGGTTCGTTGAAAGCCTGCTGCGGCTGGTTGGACTGGACTGGGCCGTGCCGGATTTCAGCACCTTATGCCGGAGGCAAAAGACCCCAAACGTGAGCCTCCCATTTCGTGGCAGCAAAGGCCCGCTGAATCTCCTCATCGATAGCACTNGCATCAAGTCAGAGGGCGAAGGCGAGTGGAACGCCCGTAAGCCCCCTATCGCAATGCGGTGCATGTGCTGCCGTGCAGTGGNCGGGGCGTATGACACCNGTAAATGCCATGATGCGATTGCGTCGCGTGGCGCTCACGCCGTCATCCCGCCCCGCAAGAACGCCAAGCCATGGAAGCCAACAAGCCCAGGAGCCATTGCCCGAAACGAGGCCGTAAACGCTTCGCGATATCTGCGTCGCGTCCTTTGGAGGCGGTGGAGCGGATATCACCGCCGAAGCCGCGCCGAGATTTGAGGAGGGTCAGAAAATGATCGGAGGGATCATTTTCCCGACGAAAGGATGCATTGCGTGAAACTGCTGGGGCAGCGCCTCTCGGCGCGAGACTTCGACAGGCAGGCCGCGGAAATCCAAACCCGTATCGCCGTGCTCAACCGCTACACCGCTCTTGGCATACCCGCAACAGAGGCTATCGGGTAAGTCCTTCAGGGCAAAGGGGAAGTCCGCCCGCCACCCGATTTGTGCAACAAAGCCACGCGAGGTTAAACAGGGCGACTGGATCAAGCTGGCCTCGCGCTCGGGCGAAGCCACCCTACGGGCAGAATTGACCGACAGGGTGAGCCCTGGCGTGGTCTACACAACCTTTCACCACCCGGATACGCAGGCCAACGTCATCACCACCGATTTCTCGGACTGGGCCACCAATTGCCCTGAATACAAGGTAACAGCTGTGCAGGTGAGCCTGTCGAATGGCCCTACCGACTGGCAAGAGGATTATGCATCCCGGCCCCAGCGGTCGCGGCGCATCCTGCCTGCAGCGGAGTAATATGATGGCGCTCTGCTCAAGCCAAAGCCAGCCCGGCCTGTCTGTCCAGTGCGACGGGCAGTGCCCGGTGCTGCGCAGTCTGCCCGAAGAGCTGCCGGTTGCCATGGTGTTCGAAGGCAGCACCCAGGGGGTCATGATGGCAACGCCTCAGGATATTGAGGACTTCGCCATGGGCTTCGCTCTCAGCGAGGGCAATGTGCGGCATCTGGGCGAAATCCGTGAATTTGAATCCGCCGAGCATTCCGGCGGCATCGAGGCCCGGATCTGGCTGCCGCCGGAACGCGCCGCGGCACTGAAGGCACGGCGCCGGGCGATGATGGGGCCGGTGGGCTGCGGGCTCTGCGGCATCGACAGCCTGGACCAGGCCCTGCGCCCTCTGCCGGTGTTGGCTTCGGGTGGCCCGGAATTCAGTGCAGATGAAGTTGCCCGGGCGGCGGATGAATTGCGCAGCCACCAGCCCCTGCACGATCAGACCCATTCTACCCACGCGGCGGGGTTCCTGCTGCCGGGTCAAGGCATTGTCATGGCACGGGAAGGACGTTGGACGCCACAATGCGCTGGACAAGCTGGTCGGGGCGCTGGCCCGCGCCAGAACGGAACCGGCGTCCGGCGCCTTTGTGCTGACCAGCCGAGTTTTGGTCGAGATGGTGCAGAAAACCGTGATGGCCGCCGCCCGCTGCGGAAAGATACAGGGGATCTTGCCGGTTCACTCAATCTGCAGCTTTCAGAACGCAGCGCCCTGCAGTGAGCAAGGCCCTGTTCTCTCGACAAAGCACCGGAAAGCGACAATAGTCCAATACCGCGCCCATAGAAGAGCGGCAGGTATGACAAATACAGATATGGCAAGGCTGGCCGACCCGCTCAGTCAAGCAAGCATCCTCATCGTGGACGATGAGCCGGGCATGCGCAATTTCCTGGTGAAAACCCTGCGCCCCCTGTGCCAGCTGGTGGATGAGGCCGACAACACCGAAGCCGCGGCTGCCCTGCTCAATACCCGGCAGTATGATGTGATGATCCTCGACAACATCATGCCCGGCCAGAAAGGACTGGACTGGCTGGAGCAGCAGCGGCGGGAGGGCGGCTTCACGGATACCATCCTAATTACCGCCTATGCCGATCTGCAGACGGCGATCGACGCGCTGCGGGCCGGGTCGTCGGATTTCGTGCTGAAGCCTTTCCGCTCGAACCAGATCCTCAATGCCCTGCGCCGCTGCATCGAAACCGCCCGGCTGAAGCGCGAAAACATGCTGCTGCGGCGGGAGCTGGAAGTTACTGGAGTAGGGCGCCGGCGCCGCCGCGAGCTGGTCGGAACCTCGCCCGCCGTCAGCCAGGTGCGGGCCCTGCTGGACCGGATGGCACAGGTCGCTACCCCGGTGCTGATCACCGGCGCCTCCGGCACCGGCAAGGAGGTTGCCGCACGCCACCTGCATGCGCTGTCCAGCCGCGCCGGAGCGCCTTTCGTGCCGGTTCAATGCGGCGCCATTCCGGCGGATGTGATCGAATACGAACTGTTCGGCCACGCTCCTGGCGCCTTTCCCGGTGCGCCTGCGGGCCGCGAGGGCCTGCTGGCTTCGGCGCAGGGCGGCACCGTTTTCCTCGATGAAATCGGTGAACTCAGCACTTCGGCGCAAAACGCGCTGCTGAGGGTGCTGGAGGATGGCCGGATCCGCCCGATCGGCACGGAGCGAACGGTGCAGCTCGATGTCCGCTTTGTGATGAGCTCGAGCCGCCCGCTGGCCGAGGCGGTGGCCGCGGGAAATTTCCGCGAGGATTTGCTGTTCCGCATCAACGTGATCGAAGTGCCGATGCCGCCGCTGCGCGAACGCGCCACTGACATTGTCGAGCTTGCCGAACTGTTCCTCGCAGAAATCGCTGCCCAGCTGCAGCTGCCGCCGCTGGAGCTGTCCGCCAGCGTCAAATCCGCCCTGCTGCGCCATGACTGGCCAGGCAACATCCGCGAGCTGCGGAATTTCGTTGAGCGCTCGCTGATCTTCGGCAGCTTTTCCCTGGACACGCTGGCCCCGGCCCGTCCCGCTGCTGACATCCTGCCGCTGGAGGAGGTCGAACGCCGCGAGATCCTGCACGCGCTGGAGGCCGCAGACGGCAACCGCAGCGAAGCGGCGCGGCGGCTGGGTGTCTCGCGCAAGACCATTGACCGCAAATGCGCGGCCTGGGGGCTCTGAGCCGTGCGCAGGCTGCATTCGCTGATGCGGTCGGTCCGGGTCCGGCTGCTGCTGATTGCGCTGCTGCCGATGCTGGTGCTGATGCCGCTGCTGCTGGGCATTGCCACGTGGCGCTGGTCGGAAAAGACCGACGGCCTTCTGATCACCAAGGTGAACGGTGATCTGACTATTGCCGACCAGTATCTGGCCAGGCTGACCGCCACCTCGGGCGAGCTGCTGGATGCAGTGGCGCAATCGGTGCGTTTCAGCAGTGCGTTCATGGCGGGCAGCACCGCAGATTTCCTGGCGCAGGAACAGGCCCGGCTCGGTCTCGATTTCCTCTATCTGGCGGGCCCCGGCGGCCGTGCCGGTTTCCCTCCCGCAGACTGGCCCGTCATCCGCAGCGCGCTGCAGGGGCAACGGCAAAGCGCGGTCGACATTCTGGACGCCGCCCAGCTTGAGGCACTGGCCCCCGGCCTCGCAGTCCGCGCCGCCATCCCGCTGGTGGCGACCGAAGCGGCAGTCCCCACGGACCGCACCGCCGAGACCCGCGGCATGATCATCCACTCCGCGGCTCCGGTAGCCCTGCCGGACGGCCAGCCGGCGGTGCTGGTGGGCGGGCGGCTGTTGAACCGCAACCTGGATTTCATCGACACCATCAATGCGCTGGTCTACCGCGCGCAAAGCCTGCCGGAGGGCAGCCAGGGCACCGCCACGCTGTTTCTGGAGGACGTGCGGATCTCCACCAATGTGCGGCTGTTCGAAAACGTGCGCGCGCTTGGCACCCGGGTCTCGGCCGAGGTGCGCGGCCAGGTGCTGGGGCGCGGCGACGTCTGGCTCGACCGGGCTTTCGTTGTGAATGACTGGTACATCTCCGCCTATGAACCGATCCTGGACAGCCGCGGCAACCGGGCCGGAATGCTCTATGTCGGTTTTCTGGAAACCCCGTTCCGCCAGGCCAAGCGCAGCACGGTGCTGACGCTCGGCGGGGCCTTCCTGCTGATCGCGGCGCTGTCGGTGCCGATTTTCCTGCGGTGGGCCGGGCGCATCTTCCGCCCGCTTGAGGGCATGACCCAGACCATCGCCCGGGTCGAGCAGGGCGACATGGCCGCCCGCAACCGCCCGCAGGAAGGCGGCGGCGAAATCGCCCGCGTGGCGGCGCATTTGGACAGCCTGCTGGATCAGGTCCAGGAGCGCGACCAGCAATTGCGCGGCTGGGGTGAAAGCCTGGAGGCCAAGGTCGAGGAGCGCACCGCGGATCTGCGCGAGGCAAACCAACGGCTGGAGCGGACCACCGAACGGCTGATCGTCTCGGAGAAACTGGCCGCGGTCGGCGAAATCACGGCGTCCGTCGCGCATGAGATCAACAACCCGGTAGCGGTAATTCAGGGCAACCTGGATCTGGCCCGCACGGTGCTGGGCAGCCACGCGGAACCGGTCGAGGAGGAATTCCGGCTGATCGACGATCAGGTCTACCGCATCGGGGTGATCGTCTCCAAACTGCTGCAATTCGCCCGGCCCGAGGAATACTCCGGCGCCGCCGGGCTGATTTCCCCGGCTGAAGTGGTGGCTGACTGCCTGGTGCTGACCCGCCATCAGATCGAGGCCACCGGGATCAAGGCAGAGGCGCATCTGGCCAGTACCGGCCAGGTCAGGATATCGCGCACGGAATTGCAGCAGGTGATCGTCAATCTCATCCTGAATGCGGTTCAGGCGATGCCCGGAGGCGGCCGCCTCACGCTGAGCGCTGAGGATGCCCCGGACGGTGTGCTGCTGACCGCCGAAGATACTGGCACGGGCATCCCCGCGGACCTGCTGAACCGCATCTTCGACCCGTTCTTCACCACCAAGCAAGCGCAGGGAACCGGTCTGGGGTTGTCGATCAGCCATCAGCTGGTGAGTCGCGCCGGCGGCCGCATCACCGTGCAGTCAGAGGCGGGGCAGGGCACCCGGTTCGAAATTTTTCTTCCCGCGCCTGCCAGCGCCTGATCCGGACAAATTGGCGCAGATCTGCAGGTCCTGGGCCCCTGGTGCGGACAGAAAGTCCCGCAACCGGCTGCGGACCTCTGGCAAGATAGACAAAGTGACCTTATAAGATATTGTTATTGCTAAATTATTTATTTGACAGCTGGGCCATCCCTCCGCCTTTGTCAAGCTACGGCACATTGCCGCGGGCCATTCGGGACGGCCGCAATAGGAGGTTGCAGCCGCCTGAACAGCACTAGGGAGGACATCACATGAGTACGCCATCATCCGGCGGGCTGGGCTTTCTGCATAAGGAGCACATCACCGCCGAACCCGGTTTCAACCGCTGGCGGGTGCCGCCGGCATCCATCGCCATCCATCTCTGCATCGGCTCGGTTTATGCCTGGTCGGTGTTCAACCCGCCGCTCACCCGCGAGCTGGGGGTGGTGGCTTCCAGCGCCGACGACTGGAGCCTCAGCTCTGTTGTCTGGATCTTTTCGGTCGCCATCGTCTTCCTCGGGCTGGCTGCCGCCTTTGCCGGCAAATGGCTGGAGGAAGTGGGCCCGCGCATGGTCGGCGTTGTGGCAGCCCTGCTGTGGGGCGGAGGCTTCATTGTCGGCTCGTTCGGCATTTCCAGCCATCAGCTATGGCTGGTCTATCTGGGCTACGGCGTGCTCGGCGGCTGCGGGCTTGGACTGGGCTATGTTTCTCCAGTTTCGACGCTGATCCGCTGGTTCCCCGACCGGCGCGGCATGGCAACGGGCATGGCCATCATGGGCTTTGGCGGCGGTGCAATGATCGCCGCTCCGGTCAAGGGCTGGCTGCTGGACTTCTATGAAACGGCCCCCACCTATCTTGGCGCCGGGGACGCGGTTCAGACAGTTGTCGAGAACGGCCGCGTTTTTGCCGAGACCGCACAGGGCAAGATCGAGGTGGTGATCGCCAGCGCGGCGCAGGCTGCAGAGTTCGGCGGCCAGGCGGGCGCTTACGTCGTGGGCACCGGCAACACCGGCGCAGCACAGACATTCATGACCCTGGGCGTCGTATACTTCGCAGTGATGATCCTGGCCGCCTTTCAGTACCGGGTCCCCGCCAAGGACTGGAAGCCTGAAAGCTGGGAGCCGAAACCTGCCGCATCCGGGCTGGTGACGCAGAACGACGTGCATATCGACCAGGCTCTGAAAACCCCGCAGTTCTGGCAGCTGTGGGTGATGCTGTGCTTCAACGTCACCGCGGGCATAGGTGTGATCGGTGTCGCCAAGACAATGATGTCCGAGATCTTCGGCTCGGTGATGCCGCTGGTGGCAACCGCCGCTTTCGCCTCGACCTATGTGCTGATGATTTCGGTCTTCAACATGGTCGGCCGGTTCTTCTGGGCCTCTGCTTCGGATTACATCGGGCGCAAGGCAACCTACATGTGCTTCTTCGTTCTGGGCACCGCGCTTTACCTGTCGATCCCCTATTTCGCCTCTGCCACCGCGGCCAATCCGTCTTTGGTCTACCTGATGGGCTTCTACCTGGCCACGATGCTCATCTTCTCGATGTACGGCGGCGGCTTTGCCACGATCCCGGCCTATCTGGCCGACATGTTCGGCACCATGCATGTCGGCGGCATCCACGGCCGCCTGCTGACCGCCTGGTCAACCGCAGGCGTGCTCGGACCGCTGGCCATCACCTCGCTGCGGCAGATGTCGGTGACCAGTGCGGTGCAGGACCTGGCCGCCAAGGTGGACCCGGCCGCCTTCGCCGTAAAATTCGGCGCGCCCGTAGCGCAGCTGGACCAGCTGGTGGCAGCCAAGACCGTGACCATCGCCAAACTGATGGAAATCGCACCGGTCGGCACCGTGGACCCGACGCCCAGCCTGTACAATACGACGATGTATTGCATGGCAGCGCTGCTGGCGGTGGCCTTCTTTGCCAATCTCTTGATGCGTCCGGTGAAAGATCACCACCACCATGACGAACCCGAGCTGCAAGCCATTCCGGGAGAGTAACGATGCTAGCCGGGGCGCATTCTGCGCTCCGGCGTGCGACCCGCATTCAAGACAGAAATTTCCAAGCAGAACTTCAAATAACTGCCGCCGTAACCGGAAATGCAGCAAACTTTGCGCAGGTAACATACCTGCGCCTAGCCATCCACAACGCGGCATCCGTTACGATCTGCAGCGCGTAACTATCTTCGAATGGCCGCTTTCCAATTCTCTGGACAAAAATAGAGCTATTGCAGAAGGGTTCAGCCATTCGCCCGCACAACTTAGGAGCTAAGTTGATTTGTGTTGTATTGCCGTCATTGGGTAATCCCCCCGTTTTTGCGGGGGCTTGGTCGTAGAATTCACGCGGCCATCTTCAGTTTCTGTGCAGGTGTCATCCCGCCGTTGCCCATGTTCGGGCGTTCATGGTTGTAGGGCCACAGCCACCCGGTGGCAATCTGCTGCACCTCCTCGATGCTTTCGAAAATGTATAAGTCCGGATGGAGTGGATGGCTCCTGCTCCCCCGGCGTCGCAATGCGCCATAATGCAGTTGTCATGGCCTGCCAGGAGAGGAGCCACCCTATGACAGTTAAAACAGTCGGCCTGGATTTGGCCAAGGATGTGTTTCAGGTTCACGGAATTTCCGAGAATGGACGCGTGATTTTCAAGAAGACAATTAGGCGGGCGAAGCTGCTGACATTTTTCGAAACCCTGCCGCGCTGCACCGTTGGCATGGAAGCGTGCGGATCGGCACATTACTGGGGCCGTGAGCTGCGCAAGCTCGGGCACGATGTCCGCCTGATGCCAGCGTTCTATGTCAAACCTTATGTGAAGCGCGGCAAGACCGATGCGGTTGATGCTGAGGCGATCTGCGAAGCAGTCCGGCGGCCATCAATGCGGTTTGTTGAGATAAAGTCGAAGGACCAACAGGCATTCCTTACCGTGCATCGCACCCGCGACCTCGTGGTCCGGCAGAGAACTCAGGTTGTAAACACGATCCGTAGCATCCTGCGAGAATTTGGGCATGTTCTGCCGGCAGGCGTAGAAGCCGTGAACCGCTTTTCGCAAAGCCATATGGATGGGGATCAATTGGACATGCCCGAGTTAGCCAACGGTATTCTGGGAACGCTGTGCTATCAGCTGCTGGGGCTCAATGCGCGGATCGACGGATACACCCAGCTCATCAAACGACATGCGTTGCTTGACGCAAACTGCCGCCGCCTGACGCGCATACCGGGTGTCGGGCCAATTACAGCGTCAGCCATGGTCGCGACAATTGGCGACGGGCACCAGTTCAGAACTGGTCGGGATCTTGCTGCATGGCTGGGCTTGACCCCGCGCAACAAGTCCAGCGGTGGCAAAGAGAAGCTCGGCAAGATCACGAAAATGGGCGACAGGTACCTCCGCAAGTTGCTGGTCGTTGGTATGACGTCGCGCGCCTTGCAAGCCAAAACCCATCCCGAGCGCGCCGACCGGTGGACCGCTAATATCCTCGTACAAAAACCATTCCGGCTGGCGACCATTGCGATGGCCAACAAGTCAGCGCGGGTTATCTGGGCAATTCTGACAAAAAAACAGAACTACCGGCAGCCCGTCGCATAACGCGGCAGCGCCGCCACGAGATGCAAGACGAAAGAAGTGATGACGCGGAACAAGTCAACCAAGAGCCAGGACACTCCGGCGAATGGCGTGAACCTCAGAGTTCGTTAACCCGATTGGAACCTCGCTTGCGGAACACATCAGGGCCAGCAGTATTTTGAAAATGCTGCGCAAACAGGCCGGACAGACGACTGTACTGACAGACCACCGTTGAAGTCACAATAAACTCTTGCAATGCAGGAGCCATCCGCAGAAGCCATTCGTGCCGGACCGTCCGGTTGCAGCGCTCGACATAGGCGTTCTGCTGGGGCTTTCCGGGCTGGATGCAGGCCAGGGTGATGCCCCGGTTCTCGGCCCATTCCATGAGGGTGCCACTGACGTATTCCGGGCTGTTGCCGGCTCGAATTGTCCCAGGGGCACCACGCCATTCGATGATCTGGTTCAGGGCTCGAACAACCCGTTCCGCAGGCAGTGAAAAGCCGATCTCAATGCCCAACCCTTCGCGGTTGAAGTCGTCCAGAACGTTCAGCAGCCGGAATTGCCCTCCACCCCCCAGCCTGTCGGCCATGAAGCCCATCGACCGGACCTCATTCGGGGCCTCAGGCACAGCCAGTTCGTCCGGCTTTTCCCGCTTCAGACGCTTGCGCGGCTTGATCCGCAGGTTCAGCTCCAGCTCGCGGTAGATCCGGTAAACCCGCTTGTGGTTCCACCTATGACCCTGCACGTTGCGCAGATACAGGAAACACAGGCCAAAGCCCCAAGTCTTTCTTGCAGCCGTCAGGCCGCGGAGCAAGTCGGCGATTTGCTCGTTCTCCTCGTCCAGTTCCGGGCTGTACCGATAGCACGTCTCACTGACATCGAATGCCCGGCATGCCAGCGCTATGCTGACGCCCTTCATCGCCACCGCTTTCACGGCCAACTCTCGGCGTTGACCCTCTCGGGACATTGCTTCGCAATGCCCTGCCGGGCAATGGATGGCCGGATCGTTCGATCCTTCTCTCGAACCAGTGGCGTTCAGGATCTTGCTTATCCGAGCGCCTCCTTCAGCAGGTCGTTCTGCATGCTGACGTCAGCGTACATGCGCTTCAGCCGCCGGTTCTCCTCGGCCATCGCCGCTCGCCATTGCCCTCGGATCAATGGCGGACAAAGGCTCGCTCTCACTGATGAGACTGGCGTCCATGCCGCCGTACTTCGCTCGCCACTTGTACAGCGTGGCGCTGGTTCGGCGGGGAATTGATCCACTGGATCAATTCCTATTCCACCTCACTCCCGTGCTCGCGGCACAGCTCGGCGGCAGGCACACCGCCCTCCATCTGGCGCAGCACACCCATGATCTGGGCTTCTGTGAATCGGGTCTTCTTCATCGGAATCTCCTCGTTCATCCTGCCGAGAAAATTCTACTTCCGCATCCCCTTAAGATCGGGGGGATGACCGCTGAAGATGACAGACGAGGAAATTGCCTCAGATCCAGAGGCGCAGCTTAAGTTGCTTCAAGAAGCTTATGCCACGAAAGACCCAGACTTGATCGACCAAGCAATCTATCGCGTGTATTACGCGCGGAGAGATGCGAAGCACGGTCTGAGTGAGTGGCTAGACGAAAATTGACTCGTATCTGAACGAAATCGCTTGTGCTGGCATCGATGGCCAGCTCAGCTGCACCGAGGTTTGCAAAGACCTACTGTAACATTTCACGCGCTCGGTCATCACCTTCTCAAAAATCTGACTGGGCAGCCTTGCCAGGACGGCCCGGTTAATCCGTCCAGCAGGGATCGTTTGCTGCGTAGCAGCCGTTCAAGGGCAATGCGGCGAATGCCTCAGATGAGCCCATTCCGTGGAAAAACACCCGTTCGCGGGCGCAGAATATGGGCGCCGGAAAAGAGCGTGAGCGCCTTTCTTATCAGGCTTTCTTCGGTTGCCGCGGTGCGGGAATGACCTTGGCCAGTTTGCGGAGGTTTTGGGCGGTGGCGGCGAGGAGGAATTCGTCGTTTGCGCCGCATGGGCCGCGTAATCGGAGCCGACTGAGTCCAAGGATACGCTTGAGGTGGGCGAAGAGCATCTCGACCTTCTTGCGCAGCTTCATTGAGATGATGTATTGGTCGGTCTTCGCCCCTCTCGTGCATGTAAACATGCACTGCCGGGCAGTGGATGTCGCGAGCGACTTGCCGCGCGTCTTCATGCTCCTCTCGGGTGATCGACCGGAAGTCCATGTTAGGGCAGCAACGAGACTTCGAAGGGCAGGCCTGGCACGTGTGCTTTAGGCACCGGTATTTCGCGACGCCCTTTCTGGTCGGCCCTCGGTTCGGATCGGAATAGTTCCGGCGGAATTGCTTCAGTTCGTGGCGTTCCGGGCAGATGTATTGATTGTTCCCGGCATCCCACTCGAAGTCCGCGCGGGTCCAGGTTCCGTCGCTGCGCCCCGACTTGTCGAAGACGGGGATGTGCGGGACGATCTTGCGGTCGACCAACCAGCCAAGCATCGGCGCGGTGCCATAGGCGGTGTCTGCGATCAGGCGCTCAGGGTGGAGGTCGAACCTGGCCTTCACGCGCGCGAGCATGGTCTTGGTCGACCCAACTTCGGCTTGGCGGATTGATCTCGTCGCCTCCGCGTCCACGATGACGCCGTGGTCCGTGTCGATCAGGTAATTGTCGGAATAGCTGAAGAAGGCCGGACCCTTGCGGGCTGCGGTCCATTGGCTGGCAGGGTCGGAATGGGACGTAAACTTTGGCTGAACCTCGCTGGCCGCGCCGAAGGCAGCCTCGTCCAGGGTGTCGAGATACTCACGGACCGCCCGAGGCGCATCGGCGGGATCGATCTGCCTGACGTCCCATTCTTCCTTAGGCGTAGAATTTTGCTTGTTGGCATCGGCTTCGATCAGGCTGGCATCGATGGCCATGCGCTGCCCGCTGACCAGACCCTCTTCGATACACCGCGCGACGGTTGTCTCGAAGAGATGCCGCAACAGTTCGCTGTCACGGAACCGGCCATGTATTACCCGGCAGGCGATTGCGAAGCAATCTGCCGAGAGGGCGGTTCTTGGAGAAGGTTCTCTGATTGCGGCTATGTCAACGGAAGTTCGCATTGTCACTGTGGGGCATAGTTCTCTCCGAGGTCGATCTGCCTTCCGTCCCACAGGGACTTTGCTTCCTACCGGCTCCGGCGGGATTTTAGCTCAAGTAGTGGCCTCCTTTGTCCAATGGAATTCTTCGCCAGTCTTCCAAAGTGTCAGCATGAGTACAGCCAGTTTGCGGGCTGTCGCGACAGCGGCCTTTTTGAAGCCTCGCCTCGCCGCTAGGCGGACAGCCCAAGACTTCAACGGTGAATATCGCTTCACACGATTGATCAATGTACTGGCCACTTCGTACAGCAGGCGACGCATGGCGGCATCGCCTCTTTTGGATATTCGGCCAGAGTAGTCGACCTCACCGGACTGATATCGTCTCGGCGTTAGGCCCACGAACGCTCCGACATTTGCAGTCTTTGGAAACCGCTCGGTGTTCTCGATGAGTGCCAGAAAGCTCAACGCAACAACCGGTCCGATCCCAGGGATCGTCATCAAACGACGAGACAGATCATGGCGTTTGGCGATAGCAGTAATCTCAACCTCGAGCGCAGCCGCCGCTGCGCATATGGCTTCATGCGAGGGAAGAACATGATCAATGATTACGGCTAGCGCCGGGTCGGACTGCCGCGCAATTGATAGCTGATCTCTGAAGCGCTGTCTTTGCCGCCCATTTCCGATTGCTGTCAGGCGAATGCCGAATGTCTCAAGGATCCCCCGCGCATGCGCCTCAAGCTCCATTCTGAGACGCACAAAACGATCGCGGGCACCAATGATTGTCCGGAGGCGGTCAGCGTCTTCGCTGCGGACGTGAACGGCAGTAAACCAGCCGATCCGGGCCAATTGCGCCAATCCTTCCGCGTCGGAACGATCAGACTTGTTAAGCTTTGCTGATAGCACCTTGTGGGCCGACCGCGCATCGATACAGATGGCGGGTAGCCCCAAGTCTTCAAGTTGCCGCTGAAGCCAGATCGATATCTGGCCGCTTTCATGCACGATCCTCTCAGGCATCAACTTCTGCTCTTCCAAAGCATCCCGTACGGCTAGCGGACAAAAGGGCAAGCTCTTCCGAAAGACAACGCTGCCATCGTCATCGACAACACACATGGAAATCTCTTTCAAAGAAACATCCAAACCTGCAAAATACTTCATGGTCGTTCTCCTCACGGCTTATATCCATGAGGCCAGGCTACTGGACCTCGCTCGCCACCGGAGAGCGGCCGCCGCAATCACATCATGTCGAGTGATCCGGGGTGCGGTCGCTCAGATCAAGGCGGCAGAACCAGCGATAGGCGAGGTTCAGGTGGACCTCTTCACACAGCCGCCGTTCCGACCGGATGCCGAAGCAATAGCCGACCAGCAACATGCGGATCAGCAGCTCGGGATCAATCGAAGGCCGACCTGTGTGGCTATAGAAATCGGCAAGGTAGCTGCGGATCCCGGACAGATCCACAAACCGGTCGATGGAGCGCAGGAAATGGTTTTGCGGGACATGATCCTCGAGCGAGAACTCGTAAAACAGCGCCGGTTGCGCCTCTTGCCGCGGTCCCATCATCGCCGATCCTCCCACCCAATGAGGGAATTGAATCAGCCGCGGGCACCTCAATCAAGAAGGAGTTTTTCAACATGGCGTAATCATCATCTGGGCCTACCAAGACACTGTAGAGTCTGGACCGTACGTAATTTTGAGGAGCTACCAGATGGATTACTTTGCCGGGTTGGATGTCTCAATGGAAGAGACCCATATTTGCATCTTGGATCGCGAAGGTACTTTGATCCGGGAAGGGAAAACCCAAACGTCGCCAGTTGCGATAGCAGAATTCTTGGCCGCTGGACCTGACTGTAAGGACGCGGTGTTTGAGACCGGCAGAATGGCTCCCATGCTGTATCACGGCCTCACAGAGCGCGGCGTTCCTGTGCAATGCATTGAAAGCAGACAGGCCTACCAGGCGCTCAAATCGCTGGCAGGGCATAAGACGGATAGGAACGATGCGCGCGGTTTGGCCCACTTGGCTCGGACCGGCTTCTACAAACCGACCCACGTCAAATCCCTGCCTGCTCATGCAGTCCGGTCCCTTATCGCAGCTCGCAAAAAGTTAGTCGGGCAGCGCGTGACGATTGATAATCATATCCGCGGCCTAGTGGTCGTGTTTGGTGTGCGGCTGCCTCGAGCCTTGTCGCCTGCGTTCAAGGATGCGGCACTGAAAGTCAGCGATGGTGTCCCCGGCTTGCATGCTGCGCTACGTGGGCTCTTTGCAGCGCGAAGCTATTCTGACAGCCGTGTCCGCCATCGACGCCGACATCAAGAAGATGACTCGAAAATCTGACGTTTGCCGACGTTTAATGACAGTGCCGGGCGTCGGCCCAATAACTGCGCTGGCCTTCGCGGCCGCTATTGACGATCCATCGCGCTTCAAGAAATCGCGTGACGTGGGAGCGTATCTCGGGCTCGTGCCGCAGCGGCATCAGTCCGGCGAAATTGATTACACGGGCAGCATCACAAAACGTGGAGATGTCAAAGTGCGGACGCTCCTCTATGAGGCGGCAAACGTCATGCTCACCAGATGCACGGCTCCGATCAAACTGAAATCGTGGGCGCTCGGCATTGCGGCCCGCTCAACAATGCGCAAAGCCAGAGTCGCCTTGGCTCGGCGGCTCGCGATAATTCTTCACGCCATCATGCGCGACCATACCAAGTTCAAAGCAGCCTGAACCAAAAGGACCAAAGCGAGGATTCCAACAGCCAGTTCCCAGCGGGAACGATGCCCGAGGGAGGGCGTAGGACACGGCGCGTATTCTGTAGCAGCGGCGCAAGCCAAATTGCGGTTTCAACCTTGCTGGCCTACCTCCAGCCAACCCCATCATGAGCCCCGGAGCTCGAAGAGAACGAAGGCAACCTCAGACATCGACAAAAGAAGGACATCATTGACAAATTAGAGAACGGAATACGCCCATAGCCGTTCTTGCCCATCAACTGGGATGTCGCGGATGCAAAGGGCCGCTCCCGGAGAAAGGATGCCATGTACAATCATGATAAAAATCGATGAAATCGGGCTATTGAATTACCGCATTTGACCATTCCTGAATGAAAGTTCTTCGCTTCAACTTGTCGAGATAGGTCATCAACGCCGGTTCCAGCGCGATTACGGTTGGGTTCCGCCCGTCAGGATGCAAGCCCAGTGGCGGAAGCGGAGAGGATTTTGCACCTGTCGCCAAATCCTGCGCCTCGATCATATGGCGGACAAAACCTTCTGCTGCAGCTGGGTGCTTGGTTTCCTTTGACACAAATCCCGTGCGCATCATCGTGGTCGGAAAGTCTGAAGGCAGAATGATCTCGAACCGATTGTCCTGCGCCTGGCGTGCGGCGGCGTAACTGCCGAGCACGTTGTAAGCAACCAAGAGATCGCCAGAGGCTACATCGTCAATCATATCTCCTGAACAGCAATAAAGCCGTATCTCCAGGCCCCCCATCACCTCCATCAGCCGCCAAAAAGTTTCCGAGGCGCGGGCGTCCTGCGTGGCAAAGAGATAGCCAACGCCAGAGCTTCGCACATCATAGGTGCCCAATTTGCCCCGAAAGAGATCTGGCTCAGCTCTCAGAGCTTGGATCAGCTCTTGTCGGGTACCGGGAATGGGCTTTCCTTCAAAGGCCTCGCGATTGACGACAATGGTTGCAGGCTCTGACGTGAAGGCAAACAGGCTTTGGCGCCATTGCGCCCAATCCCGGTGGCTGATGTCTGCAAGCTTCAAAGCAAACCCGTCGTTCACAAGCTTCACTTGAAGGTCCATTGCGCTTGAAATAACAACGTCATAGCCTTCAGGATCCTGTTGAAGAACGCGGCTGATATCAGCAGTGCCGGTCACCAGATATTCAACACTCCAACCCGGTGTTTCTTCCAGGAAATCTTCGATGATCGGGGAAAAGAACGCAGTGTCCGTGCTCGACAGAATGCGCAGAGTCTGGCTTGGGGCTGCCTCGTTGAACAGCTGCTGATCCTCCCAGGTCTGGGCGCTGATGAACGCCGGCCACAGCAGGCTAATTACAAAGAGAATGTAACGCATGCGCCTCCTCCTGGCAGGTTAGATAGCTTGAGTGCGCCGCCATGGGCCTCGGCAACTTCCTGTGCAATGGTCAATCCCAAGCCCGAGCCGATAATCCCCTTGGCATTGTCGCCGCGTGAAAACCGCGAAGACAAATGTGCGATCTGGTCCTGTGGAAAACCCGCCCCTTGATCGCGGATCTCCAGTGTCGGCAAAGGGCGCGCGCTGACGTGGATCATGACGTCGCTTTCGACGGGCGAGTATTTCAGCGCATTGTCGATCAGGTTGCGGATGGCGTTTTGCAATAGGATAGCGTCAGCAGACACCAAAACCGGTTCTTTGCTTTCGACATGAAGGGTGATGTCTTTCATGTCGGCAACTGGGGTGAGACGCAGCACCAGCTCTTGAAGAAGCTCTGTCAGATCCAATTCTTTGCGCTCCAAGTGATCGGTGCGGAATGTAATCATCGCGTGATCCAGCAGCTGACCTGCCGCGCGCGAACTTTCGTCGATGGCCCGCACCATCGACCGCAGGGCCTTGCGATTCTCATCCTGATCCACCCGGTGCAGCATGGCCTCCGCATGGGACCGCACCGTGGCCAGAGGCGTGCGCACGCGATGTGCGGCTTCGGCAATGAAATCCTCGGACTGGGCTAGCGCCTTGTCGAGCCGTCCCATCAACCGGTTCAGCGAGGCCACCAGCGACACCATTTCCGATGGCACTGGGCTGGCAACCGGGCTGAGATCCTGTGGGCCGCGCCGGGCAATGGAGGACGTCAGACGGCGGATCGGCGTGATAGTTGATGCGCTTGCCCAAAAGGACAGCAGTGCCGACAGGCAAAAGAACCCTGCACCGAAAAGTGCGACATTTCTTGAAATCCCGTTCAGCGTTACCTGCAATGCCTCTTGGGTTTGGGCCACGGATACCGTGATTACCGAGCGGGTATCCGCCCCGACCAAGGTGCGCGAATCCGTTGCCACTCTGATCAGCGCGCCGTCGGGAGTCTCGGCAAGGTAGGTGCCGCTGGTATGGGACGTGCCATCGGGCGGTGACAGATGTTCATATCCCGACAGAAGTGTTTCATTCTTATGGATCGCATAGAAGACCCGGTCATCCGAGGCGGTGCTGAGCATCGATAGCGCGGCGTAAGGGAAATCCACCTCCACTGTGCCATCCCGCAGAATCGCCGCATCCAGAATTGAGGTCACGGAGGCCGCCAGAATGCTGTCTTGCCCTTGCTGTGCAATCTGTGCCGCATAGAGGCGGACAACAGCATAGAGCACGACTGCTAGAACCGCAGCGCCGCCGATCAGCGTCAGCGTCATGCGCCTGCGCAGAGAACCCGAGACATTGACCGCTTCAGTCATAATCCAGCCTGTAGCCAAGCCCGCGCAGGGTGGTTATGCGCAACGAGGATGGTTCCAGATGTTTGCGCAGCCGACCGATGTAGACCTCGATAGCGTTTTCCGACACGTCTTCGTCATAGGAAAACAGCCTGTCGAAGAGTTTGTGTTTGGGGAATACCTGACCGGGCGCATTGATCAGCAGCTCCAGCAATCGCAACTCCCGATTGCGCAGACTGATCGCTGCATCGTCAATCGTTAGGCTTCCTGCGACTGGATCAAAGACAACATTTCCCATCCGGATCGTCGTTTGGCCGGTGCCCGATTTGCGACGCAGAACCGCCCGGCATCGCGCCTGAAGTTCCTCGTGATCGAACGGTTTGGTGACATAGTCATCCGCTCCCAGATCAAGCATGCTGATTCTGTCTGACACCTGCGACCGCGCCGTTAGAACAATGACCGGGGTGTCCTTTTTTCCGGCCCGATGGCGCTTTAGGAAGCTGCGGCCGTCCCCATCCGGCAACATGATATCAAGCAGGATAAGATCGTAGTCCCCGGTTTCTGAATAGGCAAAGGCATCCAGAATTTTATCTGCATGATCAACGACATGACCGTCCTGCGTCATACGGGAGCAGATGGCATTCGCCAGATCGGCATTATCCTCTACCAGCAGGAATTTCATGGCTTTTTACACCTTTGAACGGGCGTGACAGGTCTGTGTCAGGTTGAAGTGTTTCTCTTCCTCAACTGAGCTGCCTTTCGCACAGTTGTCAATTTTTGGGAGGAAACCATGACGACATTCTCAATGGGCCGCCGTGCCCTTATCGCCACCACGCTTGCCGCAATGACATTTGCCGCGCCAGCCCTGGCCGATGGCAACAAGACGCTGGACAGCATTCATTTCCTGATCCCAGGCGGTGCAGGCGGTGGATGGGACGGAACCGCTCGCGGCACCGGTGAAGCGCTGACCAAGGCGGGCATTGTCGGCTCCGCTTCCTATGAAAACATGTCGGGCGGCGGTGGCGGCAAAGCCATCGGTTACCTCATCGAAAACGCCGCCAGCAACCATGGCACCCTGATGGTCAATTCGACCCCGATCGTGATCCGCTCGCTCACCGGAGTGTTTCCGCATAACTTCCGCGACCTGACGCTGGTTGCCGGAACCATCGGCGACTACGCTGCGGTTGTCGTGGGCAAGGATAGCCCGGTCAATTCGATGGACGACCTGCTGGCCGCCTTTGACGCTGATCCAAGCAGCACTGCTATCGGCGGCGGCTCGGTTCCAGGCGGCATGGACCATCTGGTCGCCGCAATGGTGTTTGAAGCGGCGGGAAAGGACGCCCTGTCGGTTAAATACATCCCCTATGACGCAGGCGGCAAGGCAATGGCAGCCCTGTTGTCGGGTGAGATTGCTGCTCTGTCGACCGGGTTCTCTGAAGCGGTGGATCTGGCTGAGGCCGGTGAGGTTAAGATTATCGGTGTGACCTCGGATAATCGTGTTTCCGCCGCGCCTGATGCCATGACCATGAAAGAACAGGGGATCGACACCTCCTTTGTGAACTGGCGCGGATTCTTTGCAGCCCCGGACCTGCCTTCTGATCAGCTGACTCAGTATCAGAAGGCGCTGAGCGAGATGTATGCCACACCGGAATGGGAAGACGTACGTGCCCGTAACGGCTGGGTCAACATCCACAATTCGGGTGATGACTTCAAAACCTTCCTCGAAGGCCAAGAGCAGGTCATCGGTGACCTAATGAAAAAACTGGGCTTCCTCTGAAGCCGCAAATTGCAGAGCGGGAAACCGCTCTGTTCTGCTATTTCGTTGGGGGGAAAGATGGCACTTGATCGTTGGATCGCACTCATTCTGGCCGGGGTCTGCCTGACCTATGGCTACACGGCCTGGTTTACGATGGATGGCGAATTGGCGCCCTTCATGCAACGC
Source organism: Leisingera aquimarina DSM 24565 (assembly GCF_000473165.1). Lineage (GTDB taxonomy): Bacteria > Pseudomonadota > Alphaproteobacteria > Rhodobacterales > Rhodobacteraceae > Leisingera > Leisingera aquimarina. The sequence continues at coordinate 1,644,242 of NZ_KI421504.1, forward strand.
AACCCGATCTGGCCCAGCACCTTTCCTAAGGTCCTGTCTGTGATCGGATTGGCTGCCTCTTTGGTGATCTTGCTGGGGCTCGAGAAGGCCAAGGTACAAAAGGCCGAGATCGATTATCGCCGTCTTACTGATTACCATCTGGGTCAGGCCCTGCTGCTGCTGGGGCTTATGGTTGCTTACGCGCTGTGCCTGCGTCCCCTTGGGTTCCTCTTCTCCACTTCTGCGTTCCTGATCCTTGGCTCATTCATTCTGGGAGAGCGGAAATGGCTGGTGATGCTGCCCGTTTCCCTACTTGCGACCGGGATTGTCTGGTACCTGGTGCAACAGGTTCTTGGCATCTACCTGCGCCCCCTACCTGGCTTCATCGGAGGATAATGGCATGCTCGAAGGACTCCTGATTGGCCTGCAAACGGCCCTTTCGTTCCAAAATCTTTTAATGGTGATCGGCGGCTGCCTGATTGGCACGTTTATCGGAATGCTGCCGGGGCTGGGGCCGATGTCGATCATCGCCATCATGATCCCTGTGGCCATTTCAATGGGTGATCCCTCGGCGGCGCTGATCCTGCTGGCAGGCGTTTATTATGGCGCAATCTTTGGCGGTTCGACGTCCTCAATCCTGCTCAATGCTCCGGGTGTGGCGGGCACAGTGGCCTCCAGTTTCGACGGCTACCCGATGGCCAAGCAGGGCAAGGCAGGCAAGGCGCTGACGATTGCCGCGATCGCCAGCTTTGCGGGTGGCAGCATCGGAGCATTGTTGCTGATGATCTTTGCGCCCGCCCTGTCCACGGTGGCGCTCTTGTTCCATTCTGCTGAATATTTTGCGCTGATGGTTGTTGGCCTTTCGGCCATTGCGGCCTTTGCGGGCACCGGACAAGTCGCCAAAGCACTGATGATGACCACACTAGGGCTGATCATGGCCACAGTCGGTGAAGGTGCGCTATTCAACCTGCCGCGTTTCACCATGGGGATCATGGACCTGCAGTCCGGCTTTGGCTTCATCACCTTGGCGATGGCCATGTTTGCGCTGCCTGAAGCCCTGTTTTTGGTGCTGAACCCCAAAGCCCAGGCTGGCAAAGGCGAAGAAATTAAAGAGCTGCGCGTCACCCGCCAAGAAGCGAAATCCATCGCCCCGGTCATTGGCCGCCAGTCCCTGCAAGGGTTCTTCATCGGGGTTCTGCCCGGTGCGGGTGCGACAATTGCAAGTTTTCTGGGCTACGCGGTGGAGCGCAATATTGCCTCCAAGGAGGAACAGTCAGAGTTTGGTAAGGGATCAATCAAAGGGCTGGCGGCACCGGAAACCGCTAATAACGCCGCCTGCACCGGGTCCTTTGTGCCGCTGCTGACGTTAGGCATTCCGGGTTCTGGCACAACCGCAATCCTGCTTGGCGCACTCATTGCGCTCAACGTCACCCCTGGACCGAGGCTGATGATCGACGAGCCGCAGATTTTCTGGGCGGTGATCATGTCGATGTTCATCGGCAACCTGGTCTTGCTGGTCCTCAACCTGCCGTTGATCCCCTATATCGCCAAAGTACTAGCAATCCCGCGCAACTATTTAATCCCCTTCATCCTTTTCTTCACCTTGATGGGGGCCTACATCGGTCAGAACAACGCAACTGAGCTGTTGCTTCTGGTGGCTTTCGGGATCTGCGCCACGGCCTTGCGCTTTGCAGATTACCCTTTGGCTCCGCTGTTGATCGGATTCATCCTCGGCGGCATGCTGGAAGACAATTTCTCCCGCTCAATGCAGCTCTATGACGGTATCGCATTCATCTGGGAACGTCCCATGACCCTTGGTTTGTTGGTGATTGCCGCCTTGCTGGTTATTCTGCCCAGCTACCGTAACCGGCGAGCCCGGTTGCGGGCGCAAGGGGTCGCGGATGGGGATTGAACCGAAAGCCCGTCCAACGTTTGGGCCATGGGCCGATAGGCTCATTGCTCGTATCCTGCTGAATTTTAACCTCAAATCTGTAATGTCGGCATTGGGGTGGAGAGGACGAAGCCGCTCGCGCGGCACTGGCGCCTGTGGCAGGCGTTTTGCATTGATCTGACCGCTGTGCATTTGGGAATGGGCGCGGCTGTCTGACGATTGGGACCTCTCAATCGAAAGACAGGAGGTTCCCATGGCGGAGGGGAGAACAACGCCGCTTCGCGCGCGGATGATCGAGGACATGCGGATCAAGGGGCCGGGTGACAGATCTCAGAAGTCGCACATCCGGGCAATCAAGGACTTCGCAGCGTTTTTGGGACGGTCGCCGGACACCGCGACGCCGGATGATCTGCGCGCCTACCAGCTTCACATGACCGACCGCGGTGTCACGCCGCCGACCTACAACGCCCGCATCATCGCACTGAGGTTCTTCTTCGAGACGACCTGCGGGCGGGGCGAGATGAAGCGGCATATGCAGTTCCGCACCCAGCCGCGCAAGCTCCCCGTGGTGTTCAGCGCCGAGGCAGTAGCGGCGCTGCTGCGGGGCGCGCCTGGACCGGGGCTGAAGTACCGGGCGGCGCTCAGCATTTCCTATGGGACCGGGCTCAGGGCATCTGAAGTCTGCAATCTCAAGGTCAGCGATATCGACAGCGACCGGATGCTGATCCATGTCGAACAGGGCAAGGGGCGGAAGGACCGGAAGGTCATGCTGTCGCCGGGATTGCTGAACCTGCTGCGCGAGTACTGGCGCGAGGCGCGGCCCGAGGGCTGGTTGTTTCCGGGCAAGCCCAAGATCACCCCCCTCTCGTCGCGCCAGCTCCACCGCGCCTTCAGCCCGGCAAAGCTCATCGCGGGGATCAAGAAGCCGGGCAGCACGCTGCACACGCTGCGGCATAGCTTCGCGACGCACCTTCTGGAGGCCGGGACGGATGTGCGGGTGATCCAGGTACTGCTCGGGCATGCCAAACTCGAGACAACGGAACGCTATACACATGTCGCCACGAAGCTGATCCGTGACACGGCGAGCCCCTACGAGACGCTGGCCAAGCTGCAGGATCGAAGCCGGGATTAGCGGACCGGGGCGGTGCCCCGCCCGAGGCTTGAAATCGCTGACATCTTTCGCGCCCATGGTCCCGCATGGCGGCGGGCCAATGCCGGGCATGTCAGCCTCACCCAGCTCAGGGTGATGTCGGCGATCGAAGCCTGCCGGACCGAGGCGCTCGGCGGGCATGTGGCCGCCTGCGCCAAGTGCGGCCACCGGCACGTCGCGTACAATTCCTGCAAGAACCGGCACTGCCCGAAGTGCCAGGGGCCCGCGGCGCGGGACTGGATGGCGGCGCGGGCCGATGACCTGCTGCCGGTGGAGTATTTCCACGTGGTCTTCACCCTGCCGACGGAGATCGCACGGATCGCCTACTGGAACAAGAAGGCGGTCTACGGCCTGTTGTTCCGAGCGTCAGCCGAGACCGTGGCGACTATCGCCGCCGATCCCCGGCATCTTGGCGCCCGTGTGGGCATGACCTCTGTACTTCATACCTGGGGTTCGGCGCTGACCCACCACCCGCATGTCCACATGATCGTGCCCCCTCCCGGCAGATTGCTGCGCAATCGCCTGCCGGGCAACGGGACGGCGGCCTGTCACCTGACGCTACACGCTGGATCGCCTGCCGCCCTGGCTTCCTTCTGCCCGTGCGCGTCCTGGCCCGGCTGTTCCGGCGCCTTTTCCTGGAAGGGCTGTCGGCGCTGCACAAGGCCGGGCAGCTTCAGTTCTTCGGTGATCTGGAAGGACTGGCCGACCCCGCAGCCTTCGCCGCCTGCCTCGCCCCGCTCCGCAAGACCGAATGGGTCGTCTACGCCAAACCGCCCTTCGGCGGGCCTGAGGCTGTCCTCGCCTATCTCAGCCGGTACACCCACCGCGTGGCGATCTCGAACCATCGCCTTGTCAGCGCCGATGCCGATACTGTGGCGTTCCGATGGAAGGGTTACCGGATCAAGCGCGGCGCACCACTGCCCGGCAGTGCATTGCGCAGCAATGTCACGAGAGGGAGGATGAAGGTGATGCGGCTCAAGACCGGCGAATTCATCCGCCGGTTCCTGCTGCACGTCCTGCCCCCTTTCGGCAGATTTGGCGCGGCCAAATCGCCTGCCGGGCAATGGGCGGCTTTCACCGCATTCGCCACTACGGCCTGCTGGCCGGCGCCACCCGCAAGGCCACCATCGCCCGCATCCGCGGCTTGCTTGTGAAGACCCCGGCCGAACAGGAAACGCAGGAGACTGCTGAGACCGTACCGCTCACCCTGCGCGAGCCGTGCCCTTGCTGCGGCGGCCCGATGCGCATCGTCGAAATCTTCCGGCGCGGGCAAAAACCGATGAGCCGCGCGCCACCCAGGGAGCAGGCCGCATGACGAAACGCCCGTCCACGCCGCGAAGACTGCCCCGGTTCCAATTCGTGCTCCGGAACGCCCCCGGTACGCCCGGTCCTGTGGCTGGCCCGCAATCACCCGGTCAACGGCTCCGCCGGCACACGGAACGCATGATCACACCCCGCTGGACAACCTTTCTAAACCGGCGCTTCCTGCCTGGCTGGCGCTCAGAACCAGCTCTCGCAATCACCCGCAGCATACTTTCCCCATAGACGCCGCCCAGCCTCCCGCAGCTTCCTCCTTGTCAGGTTATTCAACGCGGGCCGGGTTGCACACGAACGCCACCGATGCGCCGCGGCCCGCATCGAAAAACCTTCGAACCCGTTAATTCCCTTTTAGCGCGGGAGTGACTTCATTGGGGCAGCCGAACCCGACAAGTCGCTCAATGAGCCACGGGTTTGCAAAGGTCACTAACTGCAGCGAAACGGACGCGGGGTGATGCCCAGGTTGCAGGTGCAGCGAACGGCTGCAAAGTCCCGCATTTCGCTTCTTCAGCTTCCATGCCGTGAACGGACGATTTGAAATCCGCCCCTGAGTAGCCCCACTTGAGTGGTCCAAATTGAAAGTTAGTGCATGGTTGGCCGTTGGTCCATCGGGACGATGGCCTCTGGCGCAGTCGGGCGGTAGCCCAGAGCACTGTAGGCCCTATTGCCTTGCGCCCCACCATACTGCCGCGTTCTGGTTTGAAACCTTCCCGATCGACACACCTAAGTTGCTGATCCGTTCTGGTGGCCTGCCCGCAACAAGTGAATTTCATCTTTAAAGAAACGGGTTGCCCAACCTTCTGCAAGATAGGCCCGACCGAACTCGGCGCTCGACAATACGAACCCATCACCTTCAGACCCATCGTATTCTTCTCGCGCGCGGCCATGCAGGTAAACAATCCCGTGCAAGTCTCCGGGTCTTGCCGGGTCAGGCAGTCTAGGTGGTTGCCATGCTTCCAGCCCGCGCTCGCAATCATCAAACAATCGGTCGAAGTTAGTCGTTACCAGCTTCGCAACGCCGTCCTTGGTCGTAGCAAGGTCCAGAAGCAGATCATGTGCCCATAGGTCAACGCCTTCTTGAGGGGCAAGTGCTTGCGCAACTGCACGTTCTATATCGCGCTCTAGAAGATCAAACACACGGTCGGCTGAAATTAGTCCGGGCACGCCGGTTCGAGCTTCAATTTCGCGAGCTTCAGCAAGAATCTTGACTGAAGGAGAGTCGTCAGGAACGCCAAGCGTGTTCAGAACTTGGTTTGCCAGGCCGAAGAAGTCGGGCAACTGGGCCCTGGCACGAGAAACACCTGCGCCACAGAAGAAGACCACGCGTCCCTCATCAAGCGCAAGCAAGAGTTCATCCGGGATTTCGGGGCCACCTTCAATGACCTGCACTAGTTGACCCGCCTCTATTCTCCCAATAGTTGCGTATCGCTGTAACAGTGCCTATTCAATGACTTCATTCAATTGAGTTGACCGCTTTGCAAGGTCCACTTCGGAAGTTCCCGATCAAGCGAGACGCCTGTCCAGTGAACTTCAGTTTTGCGCCCATCATGTTCGTGGAAATCAAGTGGCCGTGCCAAGTGGAGTTGGTCTCCGATCAGCCACAAATCACCGCCAGAAGCAATATCTCTGACCAAAAAGGCAAATCAATCTGACGCTTTTCAATGAAGATTTGGTGGAGCCTAGGAGGATCGAACTCCTGACCTCCTGCATGCCATGCAGGCGCTCTCCCAGCTGAGCTAAGGCCCCAAACCTATCCGCTTTCCCGTGTCCACCCCGTCTCCGGTGCGGTCCGTCTTGCGGTGTGAGCGTCGTTTAAGGGACGGCGGCGCGGGCTGCAAGCGGAAAATGCGCCGGGTTTCAAACTTTTTTTCCGGCACCGCCGGCTGGCCGCCCGGGGAAGGCGAGGCGCTTCCCCGGGTGGCTGGAAATGCCTTAGGAATCGTCCTCGGGGGTCGACATGTCGGCAATCTCGTCCAGCGGAACGTTGTCCTCGTCATCGTCGTCGTCCAGAACATCATCGCCCAGATCAACATCGACGTCGTCGTCATCTTCCAGAACCGCGTCATTCCCTTCGAGGTTCTCTTTGGCCTTCAGGGTGGCCGCATCTTCGGCATCAGCCTCGATCATGCGGGTCTTGCCGGTGTCCAGCTCGACAGCCTCGCCCGTGTAGGGGCTGACAACCGGGTTCTTGTTCAGGTCATAAAAGCGCTTGCCAGTGGTGGGGCAGACGCGCTTTACACCCCATTCTTCCTTGGGCATGTGGATCCCCTTGATTTACTGGTGAGTCGTATCGACGATTCCGGTGCCTTGCCATATGAGGGTGGCACTGTCAAAGCCTTTGCCGGAAAGGGGCGCCTATGGCCGAACATCACCTGCCCGGAAATCCGCCGGTGCCGCTGACGCTGCGGCGGTCGGCGCGGGCGCGGCGGATCAGCCTGCGGATCTCCTCGCTGGACGGGCGGGTGACACTGACCCTGCCCAAAAGCCTGCCGGAACGCGCCGCCCTTGCCTTTGCCGAGGAGAAGGCGGACTGGATCCGGTCGCATCTGGAAAAGCATCCCGAGGCGGTGGAAGCGGAGTTTGGCACGGTGTTGCCGGTTGATGGCCAGAACCGGGTGGTTGAGCGCGCGCCGGGGCGCCGTATCCAGCTGGATGCGGGCCGTATTGCGGTTCCGGGGGACAGTCCGGGGCGGGTTTTGCAGCGTTACCTGAAGGAGCTGGCACGCAACCGGCTGGCCGAGGCGTCGGATTTCTATGCTGCCCGGCTGGGCAAGGGTTACAGCCGCCTGACCCTGCGCGACACCCGGTCGCGCTGGGGGTCCTGCACCGCCGATGGCGGGCTGATGTATTCCTGGCGGCTGATCCTGGCGCCGCCCGCAGTGCTGCGTTATGTCGCCGCCCACGAGGTGGCGCATCTGCAGGAAATGAACCACTCGGCAGCATTCTGGGCGGTAGTGGAACGCCTCTATGGCCAATACGAGCCGCCGCGCAGCTGGCTGCGCGAAAACGGCGCCGGCCTGCACCGTTACCGGTTCGGCGAATAGCGGCAAGGCTTTGACCCTGCCGATGCGCGGGCTAGCCTCTTGGCAGGTACCTGTTTCCAGTTTCCCCGGTTCTTGAGGCTTGCCCGTGTCAGACAAACCGCAACGACGCCTTGCTGCCATTTTCGTGCTGGATGTCTCTGGCTTCAGCCGGTTGATGGCCGAAGATGAGGCCGGCACGTTGAACCAGGTTCTGGCGCAGCAGCAAAGCCTGATTGCTCCGGCGATCCGCAGCCACGGGGGCCGGATCATCAAGCTGATGGGCGACGGGGTGCTGGCGATTTTTCCCAGCGTGATCTCGGCAGTGGAGGCGGCAGCCGGGATCCAGGCCGCCGCCGCCCGCAACCGGCATCTGCAGCTTCGGATCGGTATCACTCTGGGTGAAGTGCTGATTGCCCAGGGCGATATCTATGGCGACGATGTCAATATCGCCGCCCGGCTGGAGGCTTTGGCACCGCTTGGCGGGGTGGCCCTATCGGCTGAAGCATATGGCCAGGTGCGGGGCCGCATTCCTTATGCGTTCGAGGACCTGGGCCTTCATGAGGTCAAGAACATTCCCGAGCCTGTGCAGGTGTATGTGCTCGGCGACGAGCTGACCTCGCTGCCCGGTCTGCACCCGGTCGCTGCACCAGAGAAAGCGGTCCAGGCAGCTTCGCCGCCGCGCCGGCGGGCAGGGCGGCCTGTGTGGCTGGCGCTGGCTGCGTTTACGGTCCTGGCTGCGGCGGGCGGCGGCTGGTGGGCGGCGGGTATGCCGGGTCTGCATGGGGCGGGCCAGGCCGCCAGCGGGGCGGAGCAGGCGCGGCCTCTGGTTGCCGTGCTGCCTTTCACGGCGGCCTCGGCATCTCCTGAACTGGCCCAGGCGCTCACCGGCGAGGTGATCCGCGCTCTTGCCGCGGTTCCCGGCCTGGCAGTGGTGGCCCCGGCCAGCAGCCGGGCGGCGGCCGGACTGCCGCAGAACCAGGCGGCGAAACTGCTGGGAACAGAGTTTCTGGTCAGCGGCCACATGCCTGCCGCTCCATTGCAGGGGATCCGGCTGGATATCCGCAGCCCGTCCGGGCAGGCAACCCTGCCGCCCCGCCCGCAAACCAGCCTGTCCGCGGTGGCGTCCGCGGTGGCGGCTGATATCCTCAGTTCCTTCAGTCAGCCCATGCGTAAGGTTGCGGCGTCGCCGGTGCCGGACCAGGCGCTGATGCAGCTGCTGGCTGCGCGCAGCATGCTGGCGGCCGGACGGCAGCAAGAGGCCAGACTGGCCGTGCATCAGGCTTTGCTTCTGGTCCTGGGGCTGACAGAGGCACTTGTGCTGCAGGCGGAGCTTGACCTGGAGTTGCTGACCGGCCCGCTGGCCAGCCTGCCGCAGCGCTCTGCCAAAGCGGCACAGCAGCTGGAGGGGCTGCCGGAGACACCCGGCACTTTGCGCATTCGCGCTCTTGCGGCGCAGTTCAGTGGCGCGCCGGACATGGCCTTGACCCATGCGCGGACGCTCGAACGCTCTTTCCCAAACGACGCAGATGGCCATCTGTTGCGGGCCTGGCTGCTGCAGATGGAGGGGCAGGGCACAGCCGCAGAGGCCGCCTATGCCACCGCTCTGCGGCTCAATCCGGTGCCGCCAGCGCTATACCGCAGCTTGCGTGCGTCAATGCTGTTTGATGCCGGGCAGGAGGAGGCCGCCGTTGCCTCAGCCAGCGAAGCACTGGCGCTGGAGCCGCGGGCGCAGCTGGCCCAGGCGGTGCTTTGCGCCGGGCTGGCTACGCTGGGCCGCTTTGACGAGGCTGGCAGCGCCTGCGCCCAGCTGCAGGCGGAGGGGCTTACGCTGGATCAAGCAGCGGGCGCCTTTCCCTATGGTTCCAGGGCCGGACCCGGCAGCCCTTTGCAACGGCTGCGCACCGGGTTCAGCCTGGCGGGGCTACCCGGCCGGCCGTGACGCGCTGCTCCGGACCTGCGGCCCGTGCCCGCAAATTGTGATCACACGCGCGGATCTGTCCGCTTGACCGCGGCTCAATTTGTGATCACTTGAGGGGATGAACCTGACTGCCCGCTCTCCCCAGGACGCTGCCGCCCCGGCCCACGACCGCGTCTACCGCGCTTTGCGCACCCGTATCATGCATGGCGAAATCACTCCTGGCGCAGCGCTGACGCTGCGCGGCATCGGCCGCGAATTCGACGTCTCCATGACGCCTGCGCGCGAGGCTGTCCGGCGGCTCGCCGCCGAGGGCGCGCTGTTTCTGTCGTCGTCGGGGCGGGTGTCGACGCCGGAACTCACCAACGAACGGATCGAGGAGCTGGCCGCCCTGCGCGCGCTCCTGGAGGTGGAGCTGTCTAGCCGCGCCCTGCCGCGCGCGCATATGGCCCTGATCGACCGGCTGCAAATGATCAATGGAACGGTGGCCGAGATGGTCACCAAGCGCGACGCGGTCGGGTATATCCGCACCAATCTGGAGTTCCACCGCACCCTGTACCTGCGCGCCCAGGCGCCGGCCATGCTGGCAATGGCCGAGACCGTCTGGCTGCAGCTGGGCCCCACCATGCGGGCGCTTTACGGCCGGTTGCGCCGCACCGATCCGCCGCAAAACCACCGCCTGATCATCGCGGCGCTGAAAGCTGGGGATGAACCGGGCTTGCGTTTGGCAGTGCGCTCGGACGTGACCCAGGGTCTGCGGCTCCTGACCGGGTAGGTCTGTGTCCCAATCATGCTGGCATGTACGAGGGCGGAAGCACTCCCGCCTGTTCGGGGCAATTTGAAAACTGCCCTCACAGTTGGGCGTGGCCCGGCGCCGTGGCGCCGGGCCACGCCCAAGGCTGCCAGCGGCACTGGCAAAGCCGGTGCCGCGCGGGCGCGGGAGGGCCTGCATGAGCCGAAGTCGCCAAGTTCTAAAGGTCCGCTCTGCGTCGAGGCTGTGCAAGCCTTGGCCAGCCCGCTCAGAACCGGGTGATTGTGGTGGCGCCTACGGATTGGAACCGGTCCATTTCCATCAGTGAAGCTAGCGATTGCTCCAAGCTGATTTCCTGGCCGACCAGCCGGCCGGGCGCCAGCTTGCCGGATTGCACCATGTCCAGCATTGCACCGTAGCGATGAGCCTGCATGCCATGGCTGCCAAGGATCTCCAGTTCATCCGCGATCACCCGCGCCATCGGAATCTGCGGCGTGCTGTGATCCGCCCGTATCAGCCCCACTTGCACATGCTTGCCGCGCTTGCGCAGGCAATTGACCGAATTGAAGCAGGTTTCCGGATGCCCCTAGCGCGTCCAGCGACACATGCGCCCCGCCGCGGGAGATCTCCCGCACCGCTTCTGCCGCATCCGCGACGGTGCTGGCATCGACCCCGGCAACCGCGCCCAGGCTGCGGGCCAGTGCTAGCTTCTCCTCGGATATGTCGACAGCGATCACATTGGCGCCAAGTGCGGTGGCGATCATCACCGCCGACAGCCCAACGCCGCCGCAGCCGTGCACCGCCACCAGGTTCAAATCCGCATGATGGATGGACACATATTCGGCAAAAGACCCCCAATGGGTAAAGCCGGGCTGGAATTGGCTGTGGCAGACCTGTTGATGGCCGGCGTGGCACTCCAGGCAGGCGCCGCAGCCGCCGGCGAAAGGCACGGTCACCCGGTCGCCGGGATTCCACTTGCTGACATCCCTTCCAGCCGCCGCAACCGTGCCCGCCAATTCGTGGCCCGGCACATGCGGCAGGGTGATATCCGCATCATGCCCCATCCAGCCATGCCAGTCGCTGCGGCAAACGCCGGTTGCCTCAACCTTGACCACCACGCCGTGGGGCGCCGGAGACGGATCCGGCAGCGAAACCACTTCCGTGTTTCACCAAAGCGTTCATAGAGCACAGCTTTCATCGCGTCAGGTTCCTTTGGCCTTTGCAGGAGACAAGGCTTTTTAGCAGGCGACTGCCGGGGGAGCCATTCTGCTGCCTCTACGATTCTGGAAAAATCCGGCGTAGTCTTTCCAGAAATGCCACTGTTTAGCAGGAGTCTTCCGCTGTGGAACAGATTGACAAGATAGATGCCCGTATCCTGGATTGCCTTCAGCGCGATGGCAGACTGTCCAATGCCAAGCTGGCGGAACGGCTGTTGCTCAGTGAACCGCCGCGCGCTGGGGTTCGGAGTGATGGCCTTTGTTCAGCTCAGCTGCACTGAGCATGACGCGGCCGCGACAGCTAACTTCCAGCACGCCATCGAGGCCAGCCCGAATGTGCTGGCCTGCCACAATACAACCGGGGATGCGGATTTTCTGCTGCTGGTGGTGGCGCGCGACCTGGATGAATACAGCCGTTTCGTTGAAACCGTGCTGCGTCGGTTGCCGGGGGTGTCGGGGATTAAGTCCAGCCTGTCCTTGAGGGAGCTGAAATCGTCCAGTCATTTGCTGGTAAGCGATCTGCGGACTTGAACAGCGCTGGCCTGCGCAGATAGCTCCCGACAGGCGGCTCCCGCCTGCGCAGGCCTGCCTGACAGGCAGACCTTTGCAGTTGGGCCCGGCCCGGTGCCGGGGCGCCGGGCCGGGCCCAAGGCCGCCAGCGGCGGCGGCGGCCGGCGATGTCAGGGGGACCCGCTGCCTGTACCCTAATGGTTAGGCTCGCCTGATCACGCGCCGCTGCCGGTGTAATAGGGTGAGTTCATTGCCTGGCTCGCCGCCTTGGTGACCGAGGCATCAAAGACCCTTGTGTAAAAGGCGCAGCCCAGTTCCGCCGCAGTTTCCGGGAACAGGTTCAGCGCAAAATCCAGTGCAGTGTCCAGCGTGTCAAAGGCGTCGAACCCGCCCAGAGTCCGGGTCTGCAGCCCGCTCAGCCAAACCTTGTTCTGTAGACCCGGCAGCATTTTCAGCGCCGCGTTGCGCGCTTTCCAGGGGGCTTCCTCAAACGGCACGGACAGTTGCAGTTCGGTGTACACAAACGCCCCTGGTGCCGCAGCCCCGCTGTTGTAATGCGCCGCACCCATATCGCGGCTGGCCGCGGCGGTGGCCTCGGCGTCAAACACCCGCGTGTTGTGCGCCACGCCAAAGCTGCGCGGCTCGTCTGGGAAATAGCCAGTCACGAATTTGCGGGCGTTTTCAATGTTGTCAAAGGCGTAAAAGCCGCCAATGGAGTTGTTGCCGGATCGCGGCGTTGATTTCCTGCAGCGGCACCTGGTCGAACGGCACCGAGATGGCAACTTCGGTATAGACAAAGGCTTTTGGGGTCATGGCAATTTCCTGTGTTTTGGCAAGTGAAGGCAGCAGCATCGCCCCGGCTGAGGCCGCAAGCAGCTGGCGGCGGGACATCCGGGATCGGTCGCGGAAGGCCGCGTTGTTTTGGTCGTGGGACATGTTGGCTCCGGTTTGATAACTTGCATTTTGCAAGTTGATAGGGGTTTGCATGATGACTTGCATATTGCAAGTATAAAAACTACCAAGAGTTCATGACACGCAAACACAGCAAATATGAATCCGGCTGCCCGGTGGCCTATGCCCTTGATATCTTCGGCGACCGCTGGGGCCTTCTGGTGATCCGCGACATGGCGGTCAAAGGTGCGCGCACCTACGGCGAGCTTCAAAACGGATGGGAAGGGATATCGACCAACATCCTGGCGCAGCGGCTGAAGCAGCTGGAGGAAGCCGGCATCCTGAGCAAAAGCAAGGATCCGGAAAACGGCCGCAGCTATATCTACGCGCTCACGCAAAAAGGCCGGGATCTGGCGCCAGTACTGGCAGATATCGCCCTGTGGAGCGCCAAATACAACAAAGCCGGCCATGCAATGACCGGCTTCAGTGACAAAGTGCGGGCGGACCGGGACGGCGTTATCACCCGGATCCGCGCAGGTAAGCTGCCTTAGGCCGCCAGACCCTTGGAGCCGATGTCCAGGAACTTCTGGCGCCGGTCCTTGATCAGCTCGTCTGCGGTCTTGCCCTTCAGCTCGTCCAGCATATCCTGGATCGCGCCGCTGACCGACGCCATCGCCGCTTTGGCATCGCGGTGCGCGCCGCCCAGCGGTTCCGGGATGACCCGGTCGTTGACACCCAGTTTTTGCAGGTCCTGCGCAGTCAAACGCAGCGCTTCCGCCGCTTCCCGCATCTTCTCGGCATCCTTCCACAAGATCGACGCGCAGCCTTCGGGGCTGATCACCGAATAGACCGAATGCTCCAGCATCGCCACCCGGTTGGCCGAGGCAAAGGCCACCGCACCGCCCGAGCCGCCCTCGCCGATAATCACCGAGATCAGCGGCACGCCGATCTTCAGGCACATCTCGGTTGAGCGCGCTATCGCCTCAGACTGGCCGCGCTCCTCGGCACCTTTGCCGGGGTAGGCGCCGGCGGTGTCCACCAGGGTGATCACCGGCAGCTTGAAGCGGCTGGCCATTTCCATCAGCCGGATTGCCTTGCGGTAACCCTCAGGCCGGGCCATGCCGAAATTGCGCTCGATCCGCGACTTGGTGTCGGAGCCTTTTTCATGGCCGATCACCACAATCGGCTGGTCGTTGAAGCGCGCCAGGCCGCCCATCACCGCCAAGTCGTCGGCAAAGTTCCTATCGCCGGCCAGTGGCGTGTATTCGGTGAACAGCGCGTCGATATAGTCCTGGCAATGAGGGCGCTCGGGATGGCGCGCCACCTGGCATTTGCGCCAGGGGGTCAGATCCTTGTAGAGATCCTGCAGCAGCTGCGCCGCCTTGGCGTCCAGCGCCGCGGCCTCATCCGCCACATCCATTTCCTCATTCGCGCGCGCCAGCGCCCGCAGCTCCTCCGCCTTGCCTTCGATTTCGGCCAGCGGTTTTTCGAATTCCAGATACTGGGTCATATCGCCTCTGCTCAGCGGGTTTGCCGTTATATGGCCTTAGCAGCGCCAAGATGCAACTCAGCAAGATTTGTGATCTGCTGCCATGGCAAGAGGGAAGAGCAGAGAGCGCAGGGGAGGCACCGCTAATGGCCGCCAGTTAGGAAGACCGGATCCTGCGGGTTCTGGCCTATATCCACGGCAACACCGACGGCGATCTGTCGCTGGACCGGCTCGCGGATGTGGCGGCGATGTCGCGGTTTCACTGGCACCGGGTGTTCCGCGCCCTGACCGGCGAGACCTGCGCCCAGGCCGTGCTCCGCATCCGGCTGCACCGTGCCGCTGGCTGGCTGGTGCAAGGGGACATGCCCATCGCACAGGCTGCGGCCCGTGCAGGCTATCCCAACCTGAACAGATTCTCCCGTGCGTTCTCTAATGCTTACGGCAGCAGCCCGGCGGCCTTCCGGCGGCAGGGGCAGATCCGGCTGCCGAACCCAACCCTCAGAACAGGAAGCTACCCGATGCATGACGTGATCATCCGAACAGACCCCGCCCGCCGCCTGGCCGGCCTGCCGCACAAGGGCGCCTAAATGGAAATCGGCAAAAGCTTTGAAGCCTTTGGCGCGATCTGTGAAAGCCGCGGGCTCTGGCCGCAGGTGGGCGCGGTGCTGGGGGTCTATTTCGACAGCCCGGAAGAGGTGGCAGAGGCGGACCTGCTCAGTTTTGCGGGCGCTGAGTTTGCCGGTGATGCGATTCCCGAAGGTATGGAGGAAGTCACCCTGCCGGGCGGCAAGGCTGCGGTGCTCACCTGCAAGGGGCCGTATTCCGGCATCCAAACCGCTTATCACAGCCTGTTCGGCAATTGGCTGCCGCAGTCAGGCGAGGAACCCGCGGATCAGCCCTGTTACGAGATCCACCTCAACAACCCGCGCGGCACCGCGCCCGAGGAGCTGCTGACCGAAATCTGCCTGCCGCTTAAGTGACCGCTACTGCTGCAGCAGGATTGCCGCCAGCGAGGCCAGCAGCACCGCGGCCATGGTCCAATTGAACGCCCGCAGCTGTGCGGGCCGGGTCAGCAGCCGCCGCAGCTGCTGGCCCAGCATGGTCCAGGTCGAGGCAGAAAAACAGCCGATCAGCAAATAGGTGCCGGAGACCCACAGAATGGCGCTCAGGTCGCGGCTGGCCGCATACAGCGTGATTGCCCCCAGCGCCATCGCCCAGGCTTTGGGATTGACCCATTGAAAGGCGCAGGCCTGCACAAAGCTCAGGGGCCTACCTTCGGCCCCGCCCTCCCGGGGCGGCGCGGCATTGGCGATCTTCCAGGCCAGCCACAGCATATAGGCTACCGACAGCACTGTCATCACCGGGGTCAGCACCGGGAAAGCGTCAAACAGATGCATCACCCCCAGCCCGACTGGAAGGATCATCAGCGGAAAGCCGAACGCTACACCCAGCAAGTGCGGAATTGTCTTGTGAAAGCCGAAATTGGCCCCCGATGCCATCAGCATCAGGTTGTTGGGGCCGGGCGTGAAGACCGTGCCAAAGACAAAACCGGCCAGCGCAAGAAGGAGTTCGTAGGTCATTTGCAAAGGATTACGCCAAAAGCACCAAATGAAATTGCGTTTTGCAGCGCCTCTCGTCTAATTTCGCAATCAATGGCGAAGAATGATAAGATAAACCAGCAAATATTGCAGGAACTCACCGGCGATGGAAGGATCAGCAATCTGGACCTGGCGGAGCGTGTGGGTCTTTCGCCCTCCGCCTGCCTGCGCCGGGTGCAGGAACTGGAGCGTGCCGGCGTCATCACCGGTTACCGCGCGGTCTTGGATCGGCAGAAGCTGGGTGTGGGCTTTGCTACCTATATCGGCGTGGGTCTGGGAGAGCACACCAAAGAGGCGCAGGAGGCTTTCGAGCGCGCCATGCAGGCCGCACCGGAGGTGGTTGAGTGCCACAATATCACCGGTACCATCGAATACCTGCTGCGCGTGGAATGCGCCGACCTTCCCAGCTACAAGAAATTCCATACTGATATCCTGGGTACGTCTCCTTATGTCACGGCGATTACCACCTATGTGGTGATGGGCTCGCCCAAAGACTTGCGGGCGTGATCCCTGGCTGGCTTTGGATTTTGAGTATTTGTAAAAAGGTGAAGCAAGTGGTCTCTTCATCTTTTTCTTAAATACTCACTGCACAGCGCTGCCGCGAAGACAGCGGCCCAAGGCGTTGCGTAACCTGCGCACGCGCCATTTACGCGGTTTGGGCGTTTCATGGCAGTCTTGCCGTTGATCGCGATCACGTGCCGGGGCTTGGCTTCCCGGCAGGCTTGGAACCGGCAGGGCAAGCGCCTTGGCTGGTAAAACACCATGGCTTGCCAGCGCTCTATCGCGGCTCCAGCAAAGCCCGCAACGCCATCTCCGGCGAGGCCAGCACTGGCACCTGTGTCTGCGCCCGCAGCAGAGCTGCCGCCCCGGCCATCGAGGCTTGCGCCAGCACAACGCAGCCAAACGTGCCATTCTTCAGCGCCAGTGCGATGCTTTCTGCTATGGCCGCAGAAAAATCCGTGTCGGCGCCCGTTTCAAACAGCGGCCAGTGCTGTCCTAGAAACAACGGGGCCAGTTGCGGATCACGCCTGCCAAAGGCGCGCCGCAGCAATGCCTCCGAGGGTTCTGCCGTGCTGTCCAGGCAATAGGTCAACAGAACCGGCCCGCCGATCCGCGCCGCCTCCTGCATCATCGGCCAGTCGATGCGGATGGCGCCTGCTTCCTCTGCCACCGGACCAAGGGTGGTACAGGTGCACAGCACCGGGCCGTAAGCCTCGGTGACGGCCGCAGCAATCTCTGCCCTCAGGTCCGCGCCAATGCCATCCCGCGCCCGTGCCAGCCAATCACTGCGCACTTGCTGGTTAAGATCCGCTTCGGGTGCCAGGGCCCGGAAGGTCCTCGCGTGCACTTCTGCCGTATGCAGCAAAGTCAAATCTGTCATCAAACCCTCCAAACGAGAAAGGCGCCCCATCGGGACGCCTTTGCAATCTGTCTATGCGAACTGGCGTCAGCTGCCCGCAATCAGTTCGGCCTGCGCCACAATCACCTCAGCCTGTTTGATCGAGGCGATATCGACAAGACGGCCCTTGTAGACGGTCGCGCCGGCACCCGACGCCTTGGCCTCTTCCATCGCCGCCAGGATCTCGCGGGCTTCCGACACAGCCTCATCCGAGGGGGTGAAGACCTGATTGGCCAGCGCGATCTGGCTTGGGTGAATCGCCCATTTGCCGACCATGCCCAAAGTCGCGGACCGTTTCGCCTGCGCGACATAGCCGTCTTCATCCGAGAAATCGCCGAATGGCCCGTCCACCGGCAGGATGCCATGGGTGCGGCAGGCGGCGACAATAGCGGCTTGCGCCCAATGCCAGGGATCGGACCAATGCTTCTGGCCCTCGCGGATCATGTAGTAATTCTCCTGCGTCCCGCCGATGCCGGTGGTCTGCATCCCCATCGAGGCGGCGAAATCCGCAGCGCCCAGCGACATCGCCTGCAGCCGGGGGGAGGATTTGGCGATGTCCTCGGCATGGGCAATGCCTGCTGCCGACTCGATGATCACCTCGAAAGAAATCGGCTTGGTCCGGTCTTTGGCACGCTCAATCGCGGTGACCAGGGCGTCGACAGCATAGACGTCCTCGGCGCAGCCCACCTTGGGGATCATGATCTGGTCGAGCCGGTCGCCCGCCTGTTCCAGAATGTCCACCACGTCGCGGTACCAGTAGGGGGTGTCGAGCCCGTTGATCCGCACCGACAGATACTTGCTGCCCCAGTCGACGCCGTTGATCGCCTCGATCACATTGGCGCGGGCCTGTTCCTTGTCAGAGGGCGCCACCGAATCCTCAAGATCCAGGTTGATCACGTCAGCCGCCGAAGCCGCCATCTTCTCGAACAGTTTGACTTTGGAGCCGGGGCCGAACAGCTGGCAGCGGTTGGGGCGCGCCGGAGCGGCGGGCTGGATGCGGAAGGACATGCGGAAACCTCCTGGGTAAGGAAATTGCAGAATTTTCGCCCTTCGGGTTATTAAATTGCGCGCTTGCTTGCAAGTGGATTTTGCACTTGCGGCACGAAACGCCGCGTTGCGGCAATCCCGTTTGCGCCTTTTCCGTCGCAAACCCGCGCGAAACAACCGTCGGCATGCTGCATTGCGCAAGAAAAGACACGGGCGCAGATCCGTGCGGAAAAGGAGTTTCATGAAACGCGCTTTGATCGACAATTGGGCTCTGTTTCTAGGCATGCTGCTGCTGATGGTCGGCAACGGGCTGCTGGTCACGCTGCTGACGATCCGCGGCTCAACACTGGGGTTCACGGATCTCGAAATTTCCGTCATGCAGGCCTGCTATCCGCTGGGGGCGCTGGCCGGAACCATGCTGACCCCGGGGCTGATCGAGAAGGTCGGCCATATCCGGGTGTTTTCGGCGCTGGCGTCGATGGTCTCGGTGGCGGCGATTGCCCATCTGCTGACCTCAGACCCGGTCAGCTGGGCAGCGATGCGCCTGCTGGCGGGCTTTTGTTTTCCGGGCCTCTACGTGATCACCGAAAGCTGGCTCAATGCCAAGTCGGAAAACCGGATCCGGGCGCAGGTGCTGTCGGTCTATTTCATCATCCAGACGGCGGGGCCGGCGCTGGGCACCGCGATGGTCGGCCTGCCGGATCCCAGCGGCAACCTGCTGTTCGGTGTCACCTCGATCCTGTTGTCGGTGGCCATTGTGCCGCTTTTGCTGTCCAACATCCGGGCACCGGACTACTCGGCGCCGGACCGGATGCCGGTGACGCGGCTGTACAAAGTGTCGCCGATGACGGTCCTGGGCATCGTTATCATGGGGGCGGGGGTGGTGGCCTGGTACATCAGCCTGCCGCTCTATGCGCTGCAGAACGGGTTCAGCGAGGCACAGGCCTCGGGCGCGCTGGTGATTGCGCTTGTCGCCTCGGCGCTGGTGCAATACCCGGTCGGCTGGCTGTCGGACCGCACTGACCGGCGTTATGTGGTGATCGCGCTGTCGGGGATCTCGGCGGTGGTTGCGCTGTGGATGGCGGTGGACACGGCGCCGTCGCGCATTGTGGTCGGTTTTTCGGTTATCGCTGCAACCACGCTGCCGATCTATTCGATCCTGGCGGCCCACGCCAACGACCAGCTGCAGCCGGGGCAGGTGGTGCCGGCCAGCGGCACCATGGCGTTCCTGCTGCAGCTGGGGCAGTTTTTCGGCATCCTGATCGGGCCAAACATGATCAGCGTCGCAGACGGGCGGGGGCTGCAATACCTGTTGATCGGGGTCGGTGTGACCGTGGCGCTGATCGCCATTGCGCGGCGCGCGACCTCAGAGGCGCCCGAGGACACCGGCGAATTCCAGGCCATGGGTGTGATCGGCGTGGCGCAGCCGGGTGTGCTTCAGGCGGAATCATGGGCGGAAGAGGAGGAAACGTCTGTAAGTAGTGGCGGTCACGAAGAATCTTCGGAAATTCGGTAAATATCGCGAAGAAAATCGCGCATGGAGGGTGTTCCTGCGCGATTTCGAGAGGACTTTGCGCGAAATTAGCCCGATTTTAGCACGACTAATTTAACTCGAAGGATGAGCGCGATGATCGAGACCCCTTATCTGCTGTTCCTGGGCGACGCGCCTGACATGCTGGCCGCCAAGGTTGCCATCGGCATCCGCGACTGGCGACCGGACCACGCCGTTGGCCAGATCCGCCTGCCGGGCTGCGGCGCCGACCTGGGCCTGACCGAAATGACCCTGGCGGAAGCCAAGGAAGCCGGCGCCAAGACGCTGGTGATCGGCGTGGCCAATCGCGGCGGTGTGATTTCGCCCGCATGGAAAGAGGTGCTGATCGCGGCGCTGGAAATGGGCTATGACATCGCTTCGGGCCTGCACAATCTGCTGCGTGACGAGGGCGACCTGGTGGCGGCAGCCCAGACCCACGGCGGAACCCTGCATGATGTGCGCGTTCCCACTGTCGGCTACCCGATTGCCAATGGTGTGAAGCGCAAAGGCAAGCGTTGCCTGGCTGTCGGCACCGACTGTTCGGTCGGCAAGATGTACACCGCCTTGGCGATGGATGCCGAGATGCAGCAGCGTGGCATGAAATCGACCTTCCGCGCCACTGGCCAGACCGGCATCCTGATCACCGGCCACGGCGTGCCGTTGGACGCGGTCATTGCCGACTTCATGGCAGGTTCGATCGAATACCTGACCCCGGACAACGACGATGACCACTGGGACCTGATCGAAGGCCAGGGCTCGTTGTTCCACGTGTCCTACTCGGGTGTCACCATGGCGCTGGTGCACGGCGGCCAGCCGGATGCGCTGATCCTGTGCCATGAGCCGACCCGCACCCATATGCGCGGCTTGCCGGATTATGACGTGCCGAGCCTGGAAGAGCTGAAAGCCGTGGCCCTGCCGTTGGCGCAGCGCGCCAACCCGGCTTGCAAAGTTGTCGGTGTCTCGGTGAACACGCAGCACCTGTCCGAGGATGAGGCGGTCAAGTATCTGGCGGAAGTTGAAGAGCGGATGGGCCTGCCCGCCGTCGACCCGTACCGTCACGGTGCCGGCCGCCTGGTGGACGCGCTGGCTGTAGTCTGATCTAACAGCCCCGCCGGAGGTGCTTGCTTTGCGGGCAGGAGCCTCCGGCGGGAGTATTTTTGAAAAGATGAAAGCGCCGGAGCCGGATTTTCCGGGCGTCCGGCTGAGGTTAGCCGCCAGTTGCGGAGAACCGGTGGAAAGGGCTGCTTCATGAACATTACCGTCACTTCTGACGTCTTTAAACTGGCGCAGGTCTTTACCATCTCGCGCGGCTCGCGCACCGAAGCGAAGGTGCTGACCGTCAAGATGGAGAAGGAGGGCGTTACAGGCTGGGGCGAATGCGTGCCTTATGCTCGTTACAACGAGACGCTGGACAGCGTGACCGCCGAGATCGAAGGGCTGCCTGCTGATTTCACCCGCGCAGAGCTGCAATCGCTGCTGCCCGCCGGTGCCGCGCGCAACGCGGTTGACTGCGCGCTGTGGGATCTGGAGGCCAAGCAGGCGGGGAAACGTGTCTGGGAATTGGCCGGGCTGGAAGCGCCTGGGCCGGAGATCACCGCCTACACCCTGTCGCTGGACACAGCCGAGAAGATGCAGGCGCAAGCTGCAGAGAACGCCTTCCGCCCTCTGTTGAAGATCAAGCTGGGCACGCCCGATGACATGCCGCGGCTGGAAGCCGTGCGCGCCGGCGCGCCGGACGCCAAGATCATCATCGACGCCAACGAGGGCTGGTCGGCCGAAGTTTATGCCGAACTGGCACCGCATCTGGTGCGGCTGGGCGTGGAACTGGTGGAGCAGCCGCTGCCCGCGGGCGAGGACGACGCGCTGATTGGCATGGAGCGTCCGGTGCCGGTCTGCGCCGACGAGAGCTGCCATGACCGGACCAGCCTGCCCAAGCTCAAAGGCAAATACGATGTGGTCAACATCAAGCTGGACAAGACCGGCGGCCTGACCGAGGCGCTGAAGCTGCGCGCGCAGGCGCTGGCTGAGGGCTATCAGGTGATGGTCGGCTGCATGGTTGGATCCTCGCTGGCGATGGCGCCCGCGACGCTTGTGGCGCAGGGTGCGGCGGTTACGGATCTTGACGGGCCGCTCTTGCTGGCCGAAGACCGCGAGGAACCTTTGACATTTGATGCCGAGGGCGTGCACCCGCCAGTGGCTGCACTCTGGGGCTGAGGAGAATACCATGACCCGTACCGTTTATGTGAATGGCGAATACCTGCCCGAGGGGGAAGCCACGGTTTCAATCTTTGACCGCGGCTTTCTGTTTGCCGATGCGGTTTATGAAGTGACCTCGGTTCTGGACGGCAAGCTGATCGATTTTGACGGCCACGCTGTGCGTCTGGACCGCTCGCTGAAAGAGCTGGACATGGCCTCGCCCTGCACCAAGGACGAACTGCTGGAAATCCACCGCAAGCTGGTGGAACTGAATGGCATCGAGGAAGGCCTGGTGTACCTGCAGGTCTCGCGCGGCTCCGATGGCGACCGTGATTTTGTGTTCCCCTCCGCCGATACCCCGCCGTCGCTGGTGCTGTTCACCCAGAACAAGCCGGGCTTGGCCGACAGCCCAGCTGCGCAGAAGGGCGCCAAGATTATCTCGATCGAGGACATCCGCTGGGGCCGCCGCGACATCAAGACCGTGCAGCTGCTGTACCCGTCAATGGGCAAGATGATGGCCAAGAAGGCCGGTTGCGACGATGCCTGGCTGATCGAGGATGGCCATGTCACCGAAGGGACTTCGAACAACGCCTATTACGTAAAGCACGGCAAGATCGTGACCCGGCCGCTGTCCAATGACATCCTGCACGGCATCACCCGCGCCGCAGTGCTGCGTCTGGCGGAAGAAGCGCAGATGGAAATCGAAGAGCGCCTGTTCACCATCGACGAAGCTAAGGAAGCGGATGAGGCTTTCACCACCTCGGCTTCGGCCTTTGTGATGCCGGTGGTAGAGATCGACGGTGTGGCCTTGGGCGACGGGACCCCCGGCCCGATCGCCAAGCGCTTGCGCGAGATTTACCTGGAAGAAAGCCGCAAGAAAGCGGTCTGAGGCGCACAGCCCGGATTAACGGTAGCCGGATCGATGATGCTGGGACAGATGATGAAGGCCGTCCCGCTGGGGCGGCCTTTCTGCATTCCTTGGCAGATGGCGAGGCCTTCACACGGTTTGATGCGGTGAGGACTGGCCGCCATTGATGCCCGCCTGGGCACAGTCGCTTGCGCGCCGGGTGAATGTCTCCAGATTTGGCCCTTCGCGGCAGGATTTTAACTAATTTTACACAAAATGGGCCAGTTCAGGACGAAATAGGATAGGGTGGAGGCATAGAAAGCAGTGCCCGTATAACCGGGTGTTTGCCAGAGTTTCACGTTAGGGAGTTGCCCCATGGACCAGACCTTTCAGCCGGAGTTCGCCGCAGTTGTGGAAGGCCCGTCAGCCGAGGGCAGCGAAGCAGAAATCCTGGCGGCGGTGCGCAGAGTGCTGACGGCAGAAGAGGTCATTGAACCGGAGATAGCGCAGTCGGCTGCCAAGCGCGGTTGGTTCGCGGGCAAAGCGCGGGCTTCTGAGCCTTCAGTCACAAGTTCGCTTGCGGCGCGGTTGCTTGGCCGGTTCTGCGGCTGAGCTTCACCGCCTTGTCCTGTGTGCAGCCCCCTGTGTTGCTGGATCACCCAAGGGACTACGCCCGGCACGGCCCCGCAACAGAAATGACAAGGCCGCCCCTGACCGGCGGCCTTTTTGCTTTTTAATGGCAATGGACCGTGCCAGTTGCCTTTTCCATATGGCAGCACTGGCCCGGAGGAGAGCTTTTCCGGCAGCCTCCGCCATGCATTACAGTTTCTTGCCGGCGGCGGTGTGCTGGCGAACAGGACGGCAGGGGCAATAGTGCGCCTGCAAGGGCGAAAGCTGGTATCAAAACCTTCATTCACAGTCTTCCAATCATGCTCTGTGCCGGGTGTATTCACTCATGGTGTAAACTGCACAAGTCTTTTCACGCCTTGCGGGTGTGGCACGTTTTCAATCCGCGTTTCTTCCCGTCTGCAATACTCCGGGGTGAATTGGTCGGCAGGCCAAGAGGGGCAGCACCCCGCACAGCCACCCGGCTTGTGCAGGAAAACGACAGCCGGCATGGCGGGAACGGGCCGGAAAAGTGCAGGCTGCGGCGCTTAGCCTTCAGGAAACAGGGAGGGTTTTCCATGCGGCCGTTTGAGGGAGTGCGGGTTCTCGATCTCACCCATGTTTACGCGGGGCCGTTCGCGGCCTATCAGCTGGCAGCCCTGGGGGCAGAGGTGATCAAGATCGAGCCGGTGAACCAGCCCGACATGACCCGGAGCGAGGGCGCGGATGCGGAGCTGAACGCGCGGGGCATGGGGCTGGCGTTTCAGGCCCAGGGGGCGGGCAAGAAATGCCTGGCGCTGGATCTGGGCAGGACCGAAGGCCAGGAGATCTTTGCCCGCCTGGTTGAGACCGCGGACGTGGTGGTGCTGAACTACACGCTGCCTGCGGTACGGCGGCTGGAGCTGACTTATGAGCGGTTGTCGGCGCTGAAGCCGGATCTGATCTATTGCGCAATCAGCGGCTTCGGACAGCTGGGGCCGAAGGCTGAGCACCCCGCTTATGACACCGTAATCCAGGCCTTCAGCGGCATCATGGCGGCCAATGGAGAGGCCGGGCAGGACCCGGTGCGGGTCGGGCCTGCGATGGTGGACTACGGCACTGGCGCGCAGGCGGCGCTGGCCATCTCGGCGGCACTCTATGGCCGGGCGATGACCGGGCAGGGCCGCTGTATCGACGTTGCGATGGCGGATGCTGCGCTGATGCTGCAGAACTCGGGTGCCTGCCAGGCCTTGGCCACCGGCAAGGGGCCGCGTTCGCACGGCAATCAGGACCCGGCGCTTGCAGGCTATGCCAGCTATAAGACCGCGGACGGCACGCTGATGATAGGTGCCTATACCAGCAAGCAGATGGCGGCGCTGATGCGTACCGCGGGCCGTCCGGCTGAGGCAGACGCGATCGCTAGGACGCCAAGAGCGGAGATCGCCGGGCGCCGGGCTTGGGATGCGGAAATTCTGACAGAGGTGATGCTGACCCGGACTGCGGCAGAGTGGGAGCAACTGCTGAATGCGCATCATGTGCCTGCCGCCCGGGTGCGCCATCTGGAGGAAAGCCTGGCTGAGCCGCATTTTCAGGCCCGCCGCGCTGTGCAGGAGGTGGAGGGGCAAAACCTGGCGGTGGCGGGCTTTGCCTATGATCACGGCAGCCCGGCGCTGGACCATGGTCCGCATGGGCATGGCGCTGACAGTGCCGCGGTGCTGGAAGGCATCGGCATTGCCCCCGAGGCGTTCGAGGCATTGAAAGCGCGGGGAACAGTGGCCTGAAAACGGCGGTCCGTGTTGGTTGAGCGGGGATCTCCCGCCTGCCGGATCTGCATTGAAAATGCAGCCCCCTCAGTTGGGCCAGGGTTTCGTGCGGGCGCGGGAGAGGCTGATTGCCGGGATGAAACAGTATGGGAGCGGCTGCACCGCGATCCAATGCGGACAGGCTGTCCGCTGCTGACGTGCAGATGTCAGCAGCGCAGTGATAGGCAGGCCCGGAAAACTGGAGGGGCGGGCCTTGATGTCACTTAATATCTCTCAGCGTATGGCGGGAATAATCCTGATTGCGGTCTCTGCCGCGGTCTTCAGCTCGGCGGGGATATTCACCCGCTCCGTCACGGCGGCAGCATGGGTCATTATCTTCTGGCGCGGGCTGACCGCAGCGGGGTTTATGCTGGCGTATCTGGGCTTGCGCGGACAACTTGCAGGAGAAGCCCGGGTTTTTGATCGCCGCGCCTGGCTGATTGCGGTGATGGGGGCTTTGGGAAGTGCCGCGTTTATTCCAGCCTTCAAGCTGAGCAGCGTGGCCAATGTGGCGCTGATCTATGCGGCAGCGCCTTTGGCCGCTGCGGGGCTGGCTTGGCTGGCGCTGCGCGAAGCACCGGCGCGCCGGGTGCTGCTGGCAAGTGTTGCAGCGCTGGCCGGTGTGGGGATCATCGTCTCAGGCTCGCTGGGGCGGGGCAGTCTGGCGGGCGATGCCCTGGCGTTGTTCATGACGCTGATGATGGCGGGGATCATGACGGCCTACCGCAAATGGCCGGATGTCACAGCTGCACTGCCCAACGCGGTGTCTGCGCTGCTGCTGTTACCTGTGGCTGCCCTGATGGCGCCGGTGGCAGAGATTCCAGCCGGGGAGCTGCCGGTGCTGGTGCTGTTCGGGCTGGTCTTTGCGGTGGCCTCGGTCACGCTGTGCGAGGGCGCGCGGCGGTTGCCTGCGGCAGAAACCGCGCTGTTGTCAGCGCTGGAGACGCCGCTGGCGCCTTTGCTAGCCTTTTTGATCTTGGCGGAACGTCCGGGCCTGACGACGGTTCTGGGCGGGGCGGTGATACTCACTGCCGTTCTGTGGACGCAGAAACCGCCCGTTCGCTCGCGGCGGCCTGAAAAGCCTGCTGACCAGCCTATTGCTTGTCCGTCACGTTCTCCTTGAACGCGACCTCGAATGCGGCCTGTTTTTGGGCGTTGGCCTCGGTCTGATAGTTGGCTTTCCACTCGGCCATGGTCATGCCGTAATAGATCTCGCGGGCTTCGTTCTTGTCCATCTCAATGCCGCGTTCATTGGCGGCTTCCTGGTACCAGCGCGCCAGGCAGTTGCGGCAAAAGCCGGCCATGTTCATCAGGTCGATGTTCTGAACGTCAGTGCGTTCTTCCATCAGGTGCTTTTGAAGGCGGCGGAAGGCGGCGGCCTGGATTTCGATCTCGGTTTGCTTGTCCATGGCGGTGGCTCCGGAGTGAATATTGGCGTCTGGCACAGGCCTAGCAGCCGACGCTAGTGCGGGCAATGGGGCCACATGGGGCGTCAGATCAGCTGCAGCGCAACCCACGGTCCCAGCGCGGTGGCAAAGATCACAATTTTATAGGTGCCGAGCCAGCGGTAGACGGTGAGGCTGACATCGGCAGGCGCCAGGCCGAACATCCGTGCGTGCAGGCCGGCGACCCAATCCCGCAGGGCCAGCAGCAAAAGGGCAGACAGGGTGAACAAGCTAAGATGCAGCACGGTCAGCCAGCCGAAGAAAGCAGAGAGAATGTCCAGGGTCATGATGACTCCTTTCCCGTTTCGCCCGCGCTTCCGTTACGAATATGGGGATTTTCTGCCAGTTCCGCAATGCGGGGCGGTTTCCCTTTGAGGGAAACGGCCAGGAAAAATCGATTTTTCCTGGCCGGAATTCGCGTCGAATTCCGGTTCAGAGGCCGGAGGCCTCCAGCGCTTTGGGCAGGACACCGGCCAAGCGTTCGGCCCAGATGTGCTGGCTCTTGTGCTCGGCAATCAGGTCGTTCCTCAGCTCGATCAGCGTGTTGGGGCGGCCCGGTTTGGTGGCGTGGGTCTCAATCGCGTCGCCGGGCAGATAGCCGGTGTAGGGCTCATTGACGCCCACGCACAGGCCGCCCTCGGCTTTCAGTTCGTCGATCACGAAGGGAGAGAACCGTTCACCTTCGGGAAACAGGATGCCGATCTCCCAGGGCCGCGGGGGGCGCCCGCGCAGCTGGCGGGTGAAACTGTGGACCGAGACGATCACCGTGCGGGGACGTTCCGCCAGCCGCGCCAGGGCGCGGTGGTAGGGGCGGTAGCAATTCTCCAGCCGCTCGGTCAGCTCTGCCGCGCCCGCGTGGCGGTTGGCCGGGATGATGGTGCCGTCGTAAAGCTTCATCAACAGGGTCGGGTCGTCCTCGCCGCGGTTGGGGTCGATCACCAGCCGCGAGAAGTTGGAGGCCACCACCGGCGCGTCCAGCATTTCGCCCAGCAGCTTCGACACCTCATAGGCGCCGACGTCATAGGCGATGTGGCGCTCCATATCCTCGCGCGGGAGGCCGAGGTCGCCGCCGCCGGCAAATTCCGGCACGTGGTTGGTGGCGTGGTCGCAGGTGATCAGCCAGCGGGCGGGGCGGTCTGCGCCGTGAACAAAATAGGGTGTGTATGTCATGAGCCTGATATGTTTTGCCGCAAGCTGTTTACGGGAGTTGCGGCAGAATGGGAATTGGGGGATAAGCACCCTGAACGCTGTTTGCGGTAACATATTTCAGGTCCGGAGGAGAAGACCCCTATGAAACGTTCGCGCAATGTGAAGATTGTCGCCACCCTGGGGCCGGCTTCGGAGACCTATGAAACGATCCGCGCCCTGCATGAGGCCGGCGCCGATGTATTCCGGCTGAACATGTCGCACGGCAGCCATCCGGAGATTGCCGAGAAGCACAAGATCATCCGCCAGGTGGAACAGGATTTGGACAGCCCGATTGCCATTCTGGCGGACCTGCAGGGACCGAAGCTGCGGGTCGGGGTCTTTGCCAACGGGGCCGAGGATCTGATGGAAAGCGCCAAGTTCCGCCTCGATCTGGATGAGGCGGAGGGCGACGTGAACCGCGTGTGCCTGCCGCATCCGGAGATTTTCCAGGCGCTGGAGCCGGGGGCGCATCTCCTGGTCAATGACGGCAAGATTCGATTGGCGGTCGAGGCGTGCGGTCCGGATTTTGCCGATTGCGTGGTGGAGACCGGCGGCACCATTTCCAACCGCAAGGGGGTGAACGTGCCCGACGTGGTGCTTCCGCTGGCGGCGCTGTCGGAGAAGGACCGGGCGGATCTGGAATTTGTCTGCGCCTTGGGTGTGGACTGGCTGGCGCTGTCCTTCGTGCAGCGGGCCAAGGACGTGTTTGAGGCCCGCGGGCTTGCGGACGGCCGCGCCGCGGTACTGTCAAAGATTGAAAAGCCGCAGGCGGTGGAGGATTTCGAGGCTATTCTGGACGCCTCGGACGGGATCATGGTGGCGCGCGGCGATCTGGGGGTTGAGCTGCCGGTTGCCGCGGTGCCGCCGATCCAGAAACGGCTGGTGCGCAAGTGCCGCGCCGCGGCCAAGCCAGTGATCGTGGCGACCCAGATGCTGGAAAGCATGATCGAAAGCCCGATGCCGACCCGCGCCGAAGTCTCGGACGTGGCGACGGCCATCTACGAGGGCACCGACGCGATTATGCTGAGCGCCGAAAGCGCCGCAGGCCAGTATCCGATCGAGGCGGTGCAGACCATGGATAAGGTCGCAGTCGAGGTCGAGGCAGACCCGACCTATACCCAGATCATCGCCGCCTCGCGCTCGGCCAAGGGCACCACTGTGGCCGATGGCATTGTGGCGGCAGCGCGCGAGATTGCGGAAAAGACCGAGATCAAGGCGATCTGCTGTTTCACCCAGTCGGGCACCACTGCGCTGCTGACTGCCCGCGAACGCCCCGGTGTGCCGATCATTGCCATGACCCCGGTCAGCGCCACCGCCCGGCGGCTGTGTCTCAGCTGGGGTTGCAAATGCGTGATGACGCCGGAACTGGACCGCTTCAAAGGTGCGGTGGTGAGTGCGGCGCGGGCGGCGCGCTCCGGCGGCTATGCCGGGGACACCGACCAGATCGTGGTCACTGCCGGCGTGCCTTTCAACGTGCCGGGCACCACAAACATCCTGCGCATTGCCCCCTGTGATGAGCGATTGATTTACAGCACCGACCCGGAATAGCCTGACTTCACAGGTGTGTGAGGTAAGAGTCGGATGGAAACGGATCTGCCGCTGATTGCGGGGCTGGTGATCGCCGGGTTTACGGTGCCGTCGATTCTGTCGGCCTTCAGCGAGCGGCGCCCGCCGCGGGCCTCTGTGGCGACCATTCTGATTGCCATCGGTCTGATCATCTATGCGGTGGTGATGAAACCCGGCGGCTACCGCCTGGACGAGATCCCGGATGCGTTTTTCCGGGTTCTGGGACGCCTTCTTTAGAGAATCAGCTTGCCCACCGGGCAGGCATTGCGTATTGGGCAGCTCTGTTCCGCGTGGCCGGCCTTTCTTAGGCATGCCGAGTCGCGCGTCTAGCGAACCCGCATTGAAGGAGACGGAAATGCCCAAGATGAAGACAAAGTCGAGCGCCAAGAAGCGCTTTAAGGTGACTGCGACCGGCAAGGTCATGGGTGGTCAGGCCGGCAAGCGCCACGGCATGATCAAACGGACCCGCAAGTTCATTCGCGACGCCCGCGGCACCACAACCCTGTCGGCACCCGACGCAAAGATCGTCAAGGGCTTCATGCCCTACGACCGCTAAGAGGAGATTGAGATATGTCCCGCGTTAAAGGTGGTACCGTCACTCACGCCCGTCACAAGAAGGTCATCAAGGCAGCCAAAGGTTATTACGGCCGCCGCAAGAATACCTTCAAAGTTGCCCGTCAGGCCGTCGACAAGGCGAACCAGTATGCAACCCGCGACCGTAAGAACCGCAAGCGTAACTTCCGCGCGCTGTGGATCCAGCGGATCAACGCTGCTGTCCGTTCGCACGACGAAGCGCTGACCTATTCCCGCTTCATCAACGGCCTGACCCTGGCCGGCATTGAAGTGGACCGTAAGGTTCTGGCCGACCTAGCCGTGCACGAGCCCGAAGCCTTTGGTGCCATCGTGCGCCAGGCACAGGACGCGCTGGCAGCCTAAGGCGCCGGAGCTTTCGAATTCAAAGAAGGCCGCTCCATCCGGGGCGGCCTTTTCTTGTGGTCATTGAGGTCCACTGTTTCTCACTTGGTCTAGCCGCAGAAAATGGCCGGCTTGCGGAAGGGCAGCCCGCTGAATCAAGGCTTGAAGCGCCTGGACTGCCCTCTGTCGCCGCATGTCGGGTTTTGCAGGGAGGGAATTGCACGCAAAGGTCGGCGAAGGCAGGTTTGCGGCTCACCCTGCTAACATCGCATCAATCTCGGCCGTGCTTGCCGCCCCCTTCAGGATCGTGAAATCGCCCCGTTCCAGCATCGCACTGGTGCCATCCAGGACACCTGCTGGGTGACGCGGGCCAGCCCACGCCGATGGAAATCCGGGCGGGACCCAGTGCACCAATTTCATCTGTTGTGAGATCGCGCATCGCACCCGCGGCCAGCAGATTGACGGGTGTGCCTGTGGCGGCAAGCGCGCGGGTGGTTCCGGCATCTACCAGCGGGGCGTACATCACATCTGCACCTGCTTGGGCGAACGCGTGGCAGCGGCGCAGCGCCTCGGCTAGTTCATAACTATTCATGAGCCAGCCATCAGCGCGGGCAGTCAGCACGATCCCCGCAGCCTCTATCCGTGCCAATGCCGGATCAAACGGATTGGAATTTGTCCCCGGGACAGCCGTGTCTTTCACCGAAACCCCAGAAAGCCCGGCCTCTGCTGCCAGTTTCACAGTCTCGGGATCGTCTCCGAAACCGTTTTCGAAATCGCGGTTCACCGGCACGTCGACCGATGCGCAGATACTGGCAGCGTGCTGCAGGGCGATGTCGCGCGTGATCTGGCGGCCATCGGTCAGGCCCAGCGTGACGCCATACCCTGAAGGTGTTGTCGCCTGCGCCTGCGCACCTGGCTGCGCCATTGTCTTTGCTGATCAAATATACCAGGGGTTTGGTATCACTGCCGGTTTGCCCGGGACGTAAAGGGCGCGGCATCGATCCGTCAACTCGTAGCGGCGCAAAGCCTGCTCCTCTCTCCGATTGGCCGAAGTGCTGCTCACTATAGCCGATGGGGTGGATGGCTCCTGCTCGAACCGGCGCCGCAATGCGCCATGATGCAGTTGCCTGCTGCAAGAGGAGCCGCCCAATGCAGGTTGCAACAGCCGGCCTTGATCTGGCCAAGAACATCTTTCAGGTTCACGGGATTGCCCCAGAAGGGAACATAGTCTTCAATCGGCCGCATCGGCGCCCGCAGGTTCTGTCCTTTTTTGAGCGTTTGGAGCCATGCCTGATCGGAATCGAAGCTTTCGGCACCAGTCATTGCCGGGCGCGCGAACTGACGCGGCTGGGCCACGATGTGCGGCTGATGCCGCCCATGCATGTCAAGCCGTACGTCAAGCGAGGCAAATCAGACGCCATCGATGCGGCGGCAATCTGCGAGGCGGTGACCAGGCCCTCCATGCGGTTCGTCGAAGTCAAATCCACTGATCAACGGGCGCTCCTGTCATTGCACCGTGCGCGAGACTTGATTGTTCGCCAACGGACTCAGTTGATCAATGCGCTGCGCAGCCTACTGGCCGAGTTCGGCGTCTGCATCGCCCGCGGACTGGCACGGGTGATCAGTTTTGCCGAAGGCGTGGTTGAAGGTACAGACCTTGGGCTGCCTTCCGTCGCGCAGGACGTGATCCGTAACCTGTCCCAGCAATTGAGAACCCTTCATAGCCAGGTTCGCTGGCAGGAGGCAGGAGGCAGGAGGCAGGAGGCAGGGCTGCGGCTGGAAGCCAAACGCGATGCGCGGGTTCAGTTGTTGCAGACCATCCCGGGTGCCGTCGCGGTGACGGCTTCGGCGATTGCTGCAGCCATTGGTGGTGGCCCTCAGTTCAGAAACGGCCGCGAATTCGCCGCGTGGCTCGGCCTGACGCCTGCCAACAAGTCGAGCGGCGGAAAGGAGCGATTGGGCAGGATCACCAAAATGGGCGGCCAGTATCTGCGGCAGTTGCTGGTTGTCGGCATGACCTCTCTGGTCCGGCAGACACGGTCCCATCCCAACCGTGCCAGCAAGTGGCCGACAGCGCTGCTCGAGCGTAAACCAGCCCGCGTGGCGGCCGTGGCGATGACGAACAAGACGGCCCGGATCCTTGAACCGCCCCGGGTTTGCCGGAGGCTTCACCTCCTGATTAGGATGAAGCCACAATGAGCAAGACAACAAACAAGTATTCTCCTGAGGTCCGCGAGCGTGCGGTGCGGCTGGTGCTGGACAAGTGAGCCATTGAGGCGCCATTGGTTCGCGCCCAATGGCGAACGGCCAGCACAGTTCCCGTTGGCAGGCGATCATGTCGATCTCCGCAAAGACCGGCGTCCGGCGCATACGCTGAATGAGTGGGTTAAGAAGGCAGAAGCCGACAGCGGCAAGCGGGCGGGCGTGCCAACAGATGCAGCCGGCAAGATGAAGGCGCTGGAGCGGGAGAACCGCGAGCAGCGCCAGGCGAACGAGATCCTCCGCAAAGCCTCCGCGTATTTTGCGATGGCGGCGCTCGGCCGCCGGTCCAAGTGATGGTGTCATTTACCGGCATGCATCGCGCGGAGCATGGGGGCAAGCCGATCTGCATTCGCCATTGCCGCTCGGACCAATGGCGCGGCATGTCTCATTCCTGCCGATTGCCCCTTCCAGGTATTATGAGCACCTGGCGAAGCGGGCCGGTCCGGCCCGGTTGTCGGAGCGTGCCCGGCGTGACGCGGCATTGCGGCCCGAGATCCGGCGGGTTTTCGAAGAGAACTGGCGGGTCTATGGCGTGCGGAAGGTCTGGCGGCAATTGCAGCGGAAAGGCTTTGACGCCGCCCGCTGCACGGTTGCTCGGCTGATGAAGGGCATGGGTATTCAAGGCGCTCGCCATTGTCCTCGGACCAATGGCGGACAAAGGCTCGCTCATTGATGCCTATGCCCGCAAGATCGCCGGCCCCCTCCCGGCAGATCTGGCATGGCCAAATCGCCTGCCGGTCAATGGGTCGTGTCAGCACCCCGGCGCATGCCGGGTTCGTTCTCGATGCTCTGGAGCAGGCTGTTCACGAGCGGCGGCCGGCAAAGGCGATGGGGCTTGTTCACCACTCCGGCCGCCGTTCTCGGCGATGCTCGCATCGCCTGTCACGCAGTGGGTCAGCCAATACCTGTCGATCAAATACACAGAGCGGTTGGGAGAAGCTGGTATCGAGCCCTCTGCCGGCAGCGCCGGAGACAGTTGCGACAATGCCTTGGCCGAGACGATCAACGGCTTGTTCAAGGCCGAGGCCGTTCACCGCCGCGGCCCTTGGCGCAACTTCGAGGCAGTGGAATACGCAACACTCGAATGGGTGGACTGGTTCAACAACCGCCGTCTGCTTGAGCCTGTCGGGAACATTCCGCCGGCAGAAGCAGAGGCCGATTTCTACGCCGCCCTGGAAACTGAGGACATTGCCGCGCAACTAACTGAAATCAGCCTCCGGCAAACCCGGGGCGGTTCACGTCCGGGCTGTTCTGACAAGGAAAGAGCCTTATTCGCCAAGGGCTGTCTGAACCCAATTGAGAAACACGAGTTAGCAAGACCTGCGAGATGATGGTGCAACGGTCAGCCGCAACAATCAGGACACCTCGCCGAATGTCTCGGGCGTCCTTGCCCGCTAAGCCGAATGGGACCTGGTTTGCGGAACCCATCAGGGCCAGCGGCCGAATACCGCGCAAACAGATCCCATGATTAGGGGCAGGATTCATAACCAGTAAATGACTAACGCCGCGCGGGCGATTGCTGACAGGAATACCTCGGGGCACCTGTCGCAGCGTGTTGCGGCGCGCCTGCAGTCCTTGAGCCTGCCGGACATGATCTCGATACGGTTGCGCCGCTTGTAGCGGCGTTTGCCGTATTTCACAGGCTTCTTGCGCTGCTTTCGACCGGGGATACAGCCGCGCTCCTTTGTCTTTTAACGCTTCTCTGAACCCGCCGGCGTCATAGCCGCGGTCCCCAAGCAGCCAACCGGCTTTTGGCAAGCTGCTTAGCAGCGCCCGCGGCCGATGTCGTCGCTGACCCGCCGCCTGACAGGCGATGTTTGCATCGCCGAGAAGGGGCCCGGCGGTGATAAACAGGCTGAGCGGCCGGCCCTGGCGGTCGCAGATGGCATGCAGCTTCGTGTTCATGCCGCCTTTGGTCCGGCCCCTCTCGGGACATTGCTGCGCAATGCCCTGCCGGGCAAGGGATCAGGCGTCCACGCCCCCCTTTTTCACGCCCGTACCGGTCGCTGTCCGATGGGCTTTCAGATAAGTTGCGTCCACTGCCCGGCAGTCGAAACGCAGTTTCGATGAGAGGGGATCATCACAGTCTTCTCTTCCCTGTGACCGGAGGCCGGCCCGTCCGTCATTCGAGCGAAGATGCCTTTCTCGCTCCAGCGCTTCCACCGGCTGTAAAGCGTTCACCGGGCTGACCGTATTCAGCAGGAGCGTCCCGCCAGCGCAATCCATTGCGGTTGATGAAGGTTCGTCGGGAAAATGATTCACTGGATCGTTTTCTGATCCTCCTCACTCCCGCTCAAAACGCGCCGGTCATCAACGCGAGGCTTGCCGTGGGACCTGGGAAAGAAGGGTTCAAGACGCGCCATCTGCGCGTCGCCCAGCCAGAAAAGATCAGACATGCACACCGCTCGTTTTCGAGCTCTGAATCACACGGCAAATCGGAAATCAATGCATCCTGACCCTAGGGGCGCAGAGCGGAGTAGGCTGCGCCATGCCAATGATAGGAGAACTGGTCATGTCGTACTCACTCAATACGCCGAAATCTGTTCAATACGACCGCAGGCTTGTCCTTGCGATCGAGTTGAGCAGCAAGTTTTGGGTCCTGGCGGCACAAGTGCCTGGTCTGCCGCAATCTAAGACCAGAAATATGATCGCACCTGACAAGCCGGCCCTTGAAACGGCAATCGATGGGTATCGGACCCGTGCCGCCGCCGCTGGCTCTCGAGTCGATCGTGTGATCGCGATTTATGAAGCTGGATGGTGCGGATTCTGGCTGGCGCGATGCGTCCGCGAGCGAACGGAGTTGATCTCCGAGCGGATCGGCCTGACCAGCCGGATCGGCGCCGTCTGGCGGCATTAGGCGTCGAGGGTTGCAATCCGCTCCTCCAGAGCCGCCGGCATCGATTGGTGGATTCGCGCACCGGGCTCGGTGAGCCGCTGCCGCCGAACGCATTTGCAAAGATTGACCGGCTATTGAGCGGGCTCGAGCTCGTACTCAGCCAGGTCGCTCAACTGGAACGGGAGCGTGATGCCGTGGTTAAGGAACCCGCTGCGGATGAGGCCGGAAAAATGATCCAGCAGCTTTGCCGGTTGCGCGGTATGGGGGTGCAGAGTGCCACCGTGCTGGTGCGCGAAGCTTTCGTGCGCCGCTTTGCCAATGGCAAGGCGTTGGGATCGTATGCAGGCCTTACGGCGACGCCCTGCAACAGCGGCGGAGTGGAACGTGAGCAAGGGATCGGGAAAGCCGGAAACAGGCGGCTTAGAACGGCGATGGCCGAACTGGCGTGGCTCTGCCTGCGCTGCCAGCCCGGCGCCGCGCAGGTTACCCGGTTCCGGGAGCGAACAGGCCAGACCGGCCGGCGCGTGCGTAAGGTGATGATCGTTGCGCTTGCCCGAAAGCTGCTGATTGCCCTTTGGCGGTTTGCCACTGTTGGAGTGGTCCCGCAGGGAGCGGCCATGGAACCCGCCGGCTGACAGTTAATGAGATCAGGCTGCATTGCAACGGCATGGCGGCTTGGTGGCCGAGGGAACGCCGCCGTTGTCCGGCGTGGCACAATAGATGCCGTTTTCGCAGAGTGGTGCCGTTCTTTTAGGGTTCTCCGGTCCCGAATACGGGACAGTGGTTGGGAGGCTGGTCCCGCCGGATGCGGGGTTTGCAGACAGGGGGCCGCCGAAACAGAGCTCACTTCGAGCGCCGATGAAGAAATTATACCATTGACGGAGACATCATCATGTGAGGCCGGACACACAGCTGCTTCAGACCAAGGCACAGGCCGCCTCAGCAAGGACTTGCTTTGCAGGAACCATCCACACAAGATATTCCGGCAAGGCAGCGGCCTGCGCCGGATGAACCTGCTTGCACGAAGTCCTCTTTACCCGGCCTGCTGCGCGCTATAGTCATTGCGGGCGCTGCGAGAGAGGGAATAGCCATGGCCGACGATCTATTCAACAGCTTCATGAACGGTCCGGATGAACAGGGGCGTTTCGGCATCTTTGGCGGGCGGTTTGTCTCGGAAACCCTGATGCCGCTGATCCTGAGCCTTGAGGAAGAATACAACCGGGCCAAGGATGATCCTGCTTTCTGGGCGGAGATGAAGGATCTGTGGGCGCATTACGTGGGCCGCCCCAGTCCGCTCTATCACGCCGAGCGGCTCAGCACCGAACTGGGCGGCGCCAAGATCTATATGAAGCGCGACGAGCTGAACCACACCGGCGCGCATAAAGTGAACAATGTGCTGGGCCAGATCCTGCTGGCACGCCGTATGGGCAAGACCCGCATCATCGCTGAAACCGGCGCGGGCCAGCACGGCGTGGCTACCGCCACCGTCTGCGCCAAGTTCGGCCTAAAATGCATCGTCTACATGGGCGCCCATGATGTGAAGCGCCAGGCCCCGAACGTGTTCCGCATGCGCCTGTTGGGTGCTGAAGTCATCCCGGTCACCTCGGGCCGCGGCACCCTCAAGGATGCGATGAACGACGCCCTGCGCGATTGGGTGACCAATGTGCGCGACACCTTCTATTGCATCGGCACCGCGGCCGGCCCGCATCCATACCCGGCGATGGTGCGCGACTTCCAGTCGATCATCGGCAAGGAAGTCCGCTGGCAGCTGGCGGAGCAGGAAGGCGAAGGCCGCCTGCCGGACACGGTGATTGCCGCGATCGGCGGCGGCTCCAACGCCATCGGTCTGTTCCACCCGTTCCTGGATGACCCCACGGTGAAAATCATCGGGGTCGAGGCCGGCGGCAAGGGGGTGGACGACCGGATCCAGCACTGCGCGTCACTGACCGGCGGCCGCCCGGGCGTGCTGCACGGCAACCGCACCTATCTGCTGCAGAATGAGGACGGCCAGATTCAGGAAGGCTATTCGATTTCCGCGGGCCTCGATTACCCGGGCATCGGCCCTGAACATTCCTGGCTGCATGAAACCGGGCGCGCCGAATATGTCTCGATCACCGACAAGGAGGCGCTGGAAGCCTTCCAGGTCAGCTGCCGCACCGAAGGCATCATTCCGGCGCTGGAGCCCAGCCACGCGCTGGCCCATGTGATGAAGATCGCGCCCAAGCTGCCATCGGACCACATCATCGTGATGAACATGTGCGGCCGCGGCGACAAGGACGTGTTCACCGTTGCCAAGCATCTGGGGTTCGATATGTCCGACACCGAAGAAGGCCGCAGCTTCGAGGAGTAACGGGCACATCCCGGAAACGCAAAAGGCGCCCCGCGGGGCGCCTTTTTCATTTTGGCTCAGGCCTCGAGCAGGATGGTCTCGAACCCTTCGAACTGCGGATGCCCCAGGATCGGGCTTTCGCCTTCGCGTTTGCCCGCATCGCGGTGCGCAGCGCGGAACTGTTCGGATTTGGTCCAGGCTTCGAAATCCGCGCGGCTGTCCCAGATCACGTGGCTGGAATAGAGGCGGTGATCTTCACCCTCCGGGCCTTTCAGCAGGCGGAATTCACGAAACCCCTTTAGCTCTTTCAGGCGGCTTTCCCGCTGTTTCCAGATGGTCTCAAAATCGGCTTCGCGGCCCGGACGGATCTTGAAGCGGTTCATGGCGATATAGCTCATGCAGGAGCCTCCTTGTCGGCGTGGTGAAATGCAGGGAGGCTGGCGCAGGCGAGGGTCCGGCAGGCTGGCTTGACGATGCAATAACGATACATCCCGCAGCAGGTCAATGCGGCAGATCAGGCCGGGTCGGCGGCATAGCTCTGCAGGACACTCAATGGCACGATCTCCAGCGCACGCTGATGCGTGGCCTCCAGATGCACCTTGGGGGCGCAGCCTTCGTCTGCGGCCTGCAGAAAACGGGCAGCACACAGGCACCAGCGGTCGCCGGGCTGCAGGCCGGTGAAGCCGAACTCGGGCCGCGGGGTGGACAGATCGTTGCCGACATATTTGCTGAACGCCAGAAACTCGGCTGTGGTTATCACGCAGACGGTGTGGCTGCCGTGATCGTCAGCACAGGTGTTGCAATGCCCATCGCGGAAAAAGCCGGTGACCGGCGCGTTGGAGCAGGGAGCAAGCGGGCCGCCCAGTACATTGATACTGTCGTCTTTTTCCATGAGGGATTGTCCTGAATGCCTTCTGGTTCAATGGTAGCACGGTTGCGCCGCCGGTCCCGGACTTTCGGGGGTGAAGTGTCTCTTACTGCACTGTGTTGCCCCAGCAGTCCAGAAAAGGCAAACCGCCCGCCAGACAGGCTGGCGGGCGGTTAATATCAGACTGAAAACCCGGCTTAGGTGTTGAACAGGAAGTGCAGCACGTCGCCGTCTTTCACGACATAGCTTTTGCCTTCGGCGCGCATCTTGCCGGCTTCTTTGGCGCCTTGCTCGCCATTGCAGGCGATGAATTCATCATAGGCGATGGTCTCGGCGCGGATGAAACCCTTCTCAAAGTCACCGTGGATCACGCCGGCCGCCTGCGGCGCTGCGGTGCCGGTGCGGATGGTCCAGGCGCGGGCTTCTTTCGGGCCGACGGTGAAATATGTCTCCAGGTGCAGCAGTTCATAGCCGGCACGGATCAGCCGGTCCAAACCGGCTTCCTCCAGCCCCATTTCCTCGAGGAACATCTGGGCTTCGTCCGCTTCCAGCTGGCTGATCTCTTCCTCGATTTGGGCCGAGATGATCACATGGGAATTGCCCTGGGCCGCGGCCATTTCCGCAACCTTGGCGGAATGCGCATTGCCTTCAACCGATTCCGATTCGCCGACGTTGCAGACGTACAGCACCGGCTTTGTGGTCAGAAGCTGCAGCACCTTCCAGGCCTTGGCATCTTCGGCGTCCACCTCGACCAGGCGGGCAGGCTTGCCGTCTTCCAGCATCGCCTGGGCAGCTGCCAGCAGGCGGTCCTGCTGCTGGGCTTCTTTGTCGTTGCCCTTCAGCTTGCGCACCAGGTTGGCGCGGCGCTTTTCGATGCTTTCAAGGTCTGACAGCATCAGCTCGGTCTCGATCACCTCGGCATCGGCCACCGGATCAACGCGGCCATCCACATGGGTCACGTCGCCATCTTCAAAGCAGCGCAGCACGTGGGCGATGGCGTCGGTTTCGCGGATGTTGGCCAGGAACTGGTTGCCCAGGCCCTCGCCCTGCGACGCGCCTTTGACCAGGCCCGCGATGTCGACAAATGTCATCCGGGTCGGGATGATCTGCTTGGAGCCGGCAATCGCCGCCAGTTTGTCCAGCCGCGCGTCCGGTACGCCCACTTCCCCCACATTGGGTTCGATGGTGCAGAACGGAAAATTGGCCGCCTGCGCCGAGGCGGTTTTGGTCAGCGCGTTGAACAGCGTCGATTTACCCACGTTGGGCAGGCCGACGATTCCCATTTTAAAGCCCATGCCGGCCTCCTGATACCACTTGGGAGCTGCTTCTAGGCAGCATTGGGCCTGCACGCAAGGCAAGGATGGCTGGCATATGTGCCACAATCGCTCTCTGTGCGGGGCCGCACAGTAAGCCCTCATATTGCTTTTTCGTGATGCGGCTTGGAAAAGCAGGGCAGATAAATATCTTAGTGCCAAACAATTAATACCGTGAGGGGCTTGAAATGAAGAAGACAGCTTTGCTGGCGGCGGCACTTAGTGCGGCTATGACCATGCCTGCTGCGGCGCAGGAAGTGACGCTAGGTCTGGGATACTCCGACTACCACCGGGAAACCGCCGAAGACGGCGCTGTGTTTGCGCTGGATTACCTGCACACGCCGTTTCACGAGCGCGGGCGCCTGTCGGCCCGGTTCGGCGCCGGGCTGGAAGTGCAGGAGACCGGTGATATCTTTGCCGGTGTCGGCATCAGCGGAACGATCGACCTGAACAACAACTGGTTCATTGAGACCAGCGTGATGCCCGGTGCCTACCACGACAGCGAGCCGGGCAATGATCTGGGGTCTGCATTCGAGATCCGCAGCCTGCTGGCGGTGGGTAAGCGGTTCCAGAACGGCAAGGCGGTGTCGCTGGCGTTCAGCCACAAATCCAACGCTTCCACCGCGGACGAGAACCCGGGCGTGAACTCACTGACGCTGCGCTGGCATATTCCGCTGAGCCGCTGAGGGACGCATTCACCGGGCTGCGGCGCGGCCCGGGATTGATTTCCCGCGCAACATTCGGCAAACCGGGGCGGACAGATTTCAAAAGGCCCGCCCATGACCCGCATTGACGCCAAATTCGCCGAACTGAACGCCGCCGGCAAGAAAGCCTTTGTCACCTATGTGATGGCGGGCGACCCCGACTATGAGACTTCTCTGGAAGTAGTGAAGGGACTGCCTGGCGCCGGCGTGGACATCATCGAGCTGGGCCTGCCCTTCACCGATCCGATGGCGGACGGCCCGACTATTCAGCTGGCCGGGCAGCGGGCGCTGGACGGCGGCATGACGCTGGAACGGACGCTGCAGCTGGCCGCCGATTTCCGCAAGGGCGACGACACCACACCGATCGTGCTGATGGGCTATTACAACCCGATCTACAACCGCGGCGTGGGCACCTTCCTGGCGGACGCCAAGGCGGCCGGCATCGACGGGCTGATCGTGGTGGACCTGCCGCCGGAGGAAGATGACGAGCTGTGCATTCCGGCGCAGAAGGCGGGGCTGAACTTCGTCCGCCTGGCGACCCCCACCACCGACGATGCGCGCCTGCCCAAGGTGCTGCAGAACACCTCCGGCTTTGTCTACTACGTGTCTATCACTGGCATCACCGGCGCCGCTGAGGCCGAGGCCACCGACGTTGGACCCGAGGTGGCCCGCATCAAGGCGGCCACAGATTTGCCCATCATCGTGGGCTTTGGCATCAACACGCCCGAGAAGGCGCAGAACATCGCCTCGATTTCGGACGGTGCCGTGGTGGGCAGTGCCATTGTCAGCCAGATCGGCGCGGGCAAGTCCCCGGTCGAGGTGCTGGCATTTGTAAAGTCCCTGGCAGACGGCGCGCACAAGGGCTGATGCTCTGACATAGCCTGATCTGAAAAGCCGCGCCTTCGGGGGCGGCTTTTTGCGTTTTCGGGGTGCGGCAATCGGAGCGTTGCCTTCGCTGGAATGAATTGGTAAATAAATTTTACCAAATGAAAGCGAGGGAGAGGCCGGTGCCGGTGATTACCAATATCAACGACCTGAAGCGCATCTACGAACGCCGTGTGCCGCGGATGTTCTTTGACTATGCCGAAAGCGGCAGCTGGACTGAGCAGACCTTCCGCGAGAACACTTCGGATTTTGAGCAGATACGCCTGCGCCAGCGGGTGGCGGTGGACATGACCAGGCGCACCACCGCGAGCCAGATGATCGGGCAGAACGTGGTGATGCCGGTGGCGTTGGCGCCGGTCGGGCTGACGGGGATGCAGCACGCGGACGGCGAGATAAAGGCGGCACGGGCAGCCGAAGAGTTCGGCGTGCCCTTCACCCTGTCGACCATGTCGATCAACTCGATCGAGGAAGTGGCCGAGGCGACCAGCAAACCGTTCTGGTTCCAGCTTTATACCATGAAAGACGAGGACTATATCCGCCGTTTGATACAGCGGGCCAAAGATGCGAAATGCTCAGCCCTGGTGATCACGCTGGACCTTCAGATCCTGGGACAGCGCCACAAGGACCTCAAGAACGGGCTGTCCGCGCCACCGAAGCTTACCCCGGCCACCATCGCCAACCTGATGACAAAATGGACCTGGGGCCTGCAGATGCTGGGCGCCAAGCGGCGCAACTTTGGCAATATCGTCGGCCATGTGCAGGGGGTTTCCGATACCTCGCAGCTGGGTGCCTGGACGGCGGAGCAGTTCGACCCGTCGCTCGATTGGGGCAAGATCGAAAAGCTGATGGAACTGTGGGGCGGCAAGGTGATCCTGAAAGGGGTTCTGGACGCTGAAGATGCGAAGATGGCCGCCAAGCTGGGCGCCGATGCCATTGTGGTGTCGAACCACGGCGGGCGGCAGCTGGACGGTGCGCTGAGTTCGATCCGGATGCTGCCGCAGATCATGGATGCCGTAGGCAATGACGTCGAGGTGCATCTGGACAGCGGCATCCGCTCCGGCCAGGA
The DNA here is from genome assembly GCF_000473165.1 of Leisingera aquimarina DSM 24565. Taxonomy (GTDB): domain Bacteria; phylum Pseudomonadota; class Alphaproteobacteria; order Rhodobacterales; family Rhodobacteraceae; genus Leisingera; species Leisingera aquimarina. The sequence continues at coordinate 1,686,697 of NZ_KI421504.1, forward strand.
CGTGCTGAAGGCACTGGCGCTGGGGGCCAAGGGCACCATGATCGGCCGTGCCTTTGTCTATGGGCTGGGCGCAAGGGGCCAAAAGGGCGTCACCGAGGCGCTGGAGGTGATTCGCAAGGAGCTGGACACCACCATGGCGTTGTGCGGCGAACGTTCGGTCGAGGGCTTGGGGCGTCATAATCTGCTGGTGCCGCAGGATTTTGGCGGGCGCTGGCAGGAATAACGCGGCCCCGGAACCGGGCAGGGGGCTTTGCCTCTTCCCAAATTGCCGCAAGCGGTCTATAGGCACGGCTTCACGCGGGGTGACAGCCTTGGAGGCACTCCGCCCTAGATACATTGGAGAATAGACATGGCAAAAGAGATTCCTGATCTCGTCGCCGAAGTACGTGCGGGGACGGGCAAGGGCGCCGCTCGCGCTGCGCGCCGCGCAGGCATGGTACCGGGCGTTGTTTACGGTGGTGATGTGGATCCCGTTGCGATCCAGATCCCGTTCAACGTTCTGCTGAAAAAGCTGAAAGCCGGCCAGTTCAAGTCCACTCTGTGGAACCTGAAGGTTGAAGGCCAGGACGACGTGCGCGTGATCTGCCGCGACGTTCAGCGTGATGTGGTGAAGGACCTGCCGACCCATCTCGACCTGATGCGTCTGCGCCGCACCTCGAAAGTCAACCTGTACATCCCGGTTGAGTTCATCAACGAGGACGAAGCACCCGGCGTCAAAAAAGGCGGTATGCTGAACGTGACCCGCCCCGAGGTTGAGCTGGTTGTGACCGCCGGTGATATCCCCGAGAAGCTGGTTGTCGATCTGGCAGGCCTGAACATCGGCGACGTTGTCACCATCTCGTCGATCGACCTGCCGGCCGGCGCCAAGCCGACCATCGACCGCGACTTTGTGATCGCCAACATCGCATCCCCGGGCGGCCTGACCGCGTCGGATGACGAAGACGGCGAAGGCGAAGAAGGCGAAGCGCTGGAAGCTGCAGAAGAATAAGATCTGTTCCCAAGCGGAACGGCTGGCGGGCTCCCATCGGGGGCCCGTTTTCTTTTGTACGGTGCGCTTGGCAGCAAGTGATTGACTTTTCCCTGCACCGCTGCCCCTTTTCCGACCGAGGACAGGGGAGAGACGGGTATGGCGGATTTTGACATTGCCGTTGCGGGCGCTGGCGCGGTGGGGATGAGCTGCGCGCTGTGGGCGCAGATGCGCGGGCATAAGGTGCTGCTGTTGGACCCGGAACCGCCGGGATCCGGCACCAGTTACGGAAATGCCTGCACCCTGGCGACCTATGCCTGCCTGCCGGTGAATGATCCGTCGGTGCTGACCTCTTTGCCCAGCCTGATGTTCTCCAAGGACAGCCCGTTGTCGCTTTCTTATGCCCATGCCCTGCGCAATCCGCGCTGGATGCTGTCCTTTCTGGCAAATTGCCGCGCCGCGCCCTCACGCCGGATTGCGGGCCATCTGGCGAATCTGCTGTCCCATGCCGATGCGGGGATCAACCCGCTGATCGAGGCCGCGGGCGCCCAGGATCTGGTGGTCGAGCGCGGCCAGCTTTCGGTCTGGTCAACTGTGAAGGCGGCCGAGGCGGCGACGGCAGGGCTTGAGCGCCGACGGGTGCTGGGCGTGCCCTGGCGCGAGGTCGGCCCGGATGAGGCGCAGGAGATGGAGCCGGGCCTGCAGTTGCCGGTCAAACGCGCTGTGCATTTTCATGCGGCGCGCAGCCTGCGCGACCCTCTGGAACTGATCACCCGGATGCACCGGGCTTTTTCCAGGCTGGGCGGGACAACACTGACTTCGGCGGTTGAAGCGGTGAAGGCTTCAGGCTCGGGCGTGGAATTACAGGCGGAGGGCCAGAGAGTCACTGCGGGCCATGCGGTGATTGCCAGCGGCGCATTCTCGAAACGGATCAAGGGGGCAGGGGCGGACAAGCTGCCGCTGGGCACCGAGCGCGGCTATCATGTGATGTATCAAAGTGAGGCGCACCGGGTGACCCGACCCGTCGGCTGGGGTGAGGCCGGGTTTTATGCGGTGCCGCATGCACAGGGGCTGCGGCTGACCGGCACGGTGGAGATCGCCGCGCTGGCTGCGCCTATGAACACGCGCAGGCTGGACTACATCGCCCGCAAGGGGACAGAGATGCTGGGGGAGCTGCCCGCGCCCAGCAGCGAATGGTTGGGCTACCGCCCCACGATGCCCGACTCGCTGCCGGTCATCGGGCGCGGCCCGCAGTCGGAGCGGGTGCTTTACGCTTTTGGCCACCAGCACATCGGGCTGACCCTGGGCGGCATCACCGGGCGGCTGATCGCGGATCTGGCGGAAGGCCGTCAGCCCAATATTGATCTGGCGCCATATGCTGCGGGCCGGCGCTTTGCCTGACGCGGGAGGCCACTGGATTCCGGGCGCCAGATAGGGCATCACTCGGGTCTACTGAAACGCAGATCGGGCAGAACCCATGAAACTCTTTGTCGGCCTTGGCAATCCCGGCCCGAAATACGAGCGCAACCGCCACAACATCGGCTTTATGGCGCTGGACCGCATTGCCCGCGATCACGGATTCAGCCCCTGGAAGGCCAAGTTCCAGGCGATGATCTGCGAGGGCAATCTGGGCGGTGAAAAGGTGCTGCTGCTGAAGCCGCAGACCTTCATGAATCTCTCCGGCCAATCGGTGGGCGAGGCGATGCGGTTTTACAAGCTGACGCCGGACGATGTGGTGGTGCTGCATGATGAGCTGGACCTGGCACCGGGCAAGGCGCGCATCAAGCAAGGCGGCGGCCATGCCGGCCACAATGGCTTGCGCTCTATCCATTCGCATATCGGCGCTGATTATGCCCGGGTGCGGCTGGGGATCGGCCATCCGGGTCACAAGGATGCGGTTGCGGGGTACGTGCTGCGTGACTTCCCCAAAGCGGATGAAGACTGGCTGGACGATCTGATGCGCGGCATTTCCGACGGCGCGGCGGAGCTGGCGCGCGGCGATGGCGGCAAGTTCATGAATGCGGTGGCCCTGCGGGTGGCGCCGCCGCGCAGTTCCGGCACCAAGCCCAAGGCGGACGCGAATAAGCCCGCCCAGGAAGAGCCGGCGCCCGACACCCGCTCAGCGATGGAAAAACTGATGGACAAATTCAAATAGGCCGGGAGACAGGCAGATGGTGAAACTGATTATCGACACCGATCCGGGCATTGATGATGCCATGGCGATTTTCTATGCCGCGGCGGCGCCGGATATTGATCTGCTGGGTCTGACAACGATTTTCGGCAATGTGACCACCGCCACCGCCACCCGCAATGCGCTGCGGCTGCTGGAGGCTGCCGGGCTGGATCTGCCCGTGGCGGCGGGCGCCACCGCGCCGCTGGTGCTGCCGCCGTTCAAACCTTCGGCTTATGTGCATGGCGAGGAGGGGTTTGGCGATATCCCCGCCGCTGAGCCCAAGGGCAAACCGCTGAACGAGGAGGCCGCAGATTTCCTGTGCCGCATGGCACGGGAGCACAAGGGCGAGCTGGTGGTCTGCCCGATCGGGCCGCTGACCAACATTGCGCTGGCGATGCAGCGTGATCCGGAGTTCATCCGCAATGTGAAATCCATCGTGGTGATGGGCGGCTCGCTGGAGGAGGGCGGCAATATCACGCCGCACGCCGAGGCCAATATCTACCACGACCCGCACGCCGCGGATGTGGTCTGCAAGAGTGGCAGCAAGGTGGTGTTTGTCGGGCTGGATGTCACTCACCGGATCCTGTGCCGACCGGAGGATTTTGCTGCCATCGCTGCACAGTCGCCGGACCTGGGCGGCATGCTGCAGGAAATGTCGCATTTCTATATCAAGTTCTACAGAGAGGTTGCCGGCCTCAACGGTTGCTCGCTGCACGACCCGGCGGCGGTGATTGCCTGTACCCATCCGGGCCTGTTCGGAATGCGCGGCGTGCCGCTTGAGGTGTCCTGCGGGGGCGAAACCTCCGGAGCGACCCTGGCTGCACCGGACAGCGCACGGGCGCCGATCAAGGTCTGCATGACGGTAGAGGCGGACGCGGTGAAATCGCTGTTTTTGCGGCGCTTGGCGCTGTTGCCTTAACGCCAGGCGCGGCATTGCGGTCCTTGCCCCAGGGGGCGTTTCCCTTTGCGAAAACTGTCGATATCAGCTTGATGGTTTGATCACGGGCAACCGGACAACAGGATGCGCTGCTCCGCGGTCTGCGGGGCGGGCATTGACTCCATATGCAAGCCGCCGCTGCAGCTTTGACGGGCAGGATCAGGGCAACCCCGCGTCTTTGTCCCAAGGCGGCAGGCTGTCGCCCATGTGCTCTGCAATAAAGCCGATGAGGGCGCGCACCTTGGTCGGCAGGTGGCGCCTGTCTAAATAGATTGCGAGCAGCGCCTGGGCTGGTATGCCGCAGGCGAACCAGTTTTCCGGATGCGATTTCGTGACCTGCCAGAAACGATGGCTGCCGCCCGATGCCTAGCCCGCCAAGAATGGCGTCTTTCAGGGCTTTCCCGTTGTTCCTCCGGTATCCAATCTCGGAACGTGCTGCGGAGCCTATGCCCAAACCTGGGATTGAGTCCGTGCTTTGCAAGGCGCCGGTATTCCAAAGCCCGTTCGCGAGCTACATTCAACGTAATCACGTCGACGCCACCGAGGCCGAAGTCGGTGCGCACCGGGCCGCCATTGCTGTACCGGTGCCCTTTGACGGTGACACGAACAATCCAGCGTCGCGCGCTTGATGGGTCAACAACCAGATATAGCCCGTTACCATCACCGTGACGCCCAAGGCCAAGTGTTCGGACTAAGTTCTTGGAGAGCTTTCCAGAGATATACGCGATCAAAAGTACACATTCCATACCACGAAATGAACAGAAATCGATCAAATCGAAGAAAAACGAATAAAGGCAACGAACGCAAATCACTGCGCTTGTTCACCGACTTACAGTGTAAGTCGCCGCCCCTTGCATATCAATGAAATTGGTAGGTGGCGGAGGGGATGGGCCTGATATCCAACCGTTTTCACCTGTAAGCCATTGTATTCTTTCACCGCGGCCTAACCAAGTCACCTCAATGACCGAGGTGACCGCTAGTTTCGAGACACCGAGGCCGCGGCGGCTTCGCCGACCACTGGGCTGGCCGGTTCTGGGTCGCCGTAGCGCAAGCCCACACTGAAATAGCACTGCATACCGCGTGTGTGGATGCCCCCTGTTTGGCAAGCGTAGCCTTCAGTTTGTCGGCAGGGTCTTCGACCGGACGTGTGTCAGGCCTCTGAGCGTGGCCTTTGATGACGCCACGGGCCGGTATGCTGTTCGGAAGGCTGGGTTCACATCGGTTCAGAGAGCTGTAAGCGCTCGAGCGCCGGGTCTGAATCTTCCTGCATTGAACTTCGAAGTCCGTGTCGCCTACTCCTCGTCGATCGCTTACCCCGGCCTTGCGGCCATGCCGTGCCTTCGCCCTTCCAGGCTCAGATCACGCCATCCTGTAGTTCTCTTGTTTCGTCGTCATTACCCAGATCATCCGGGCCATCTTGTTCGCAAGTGCAACGGCCGTGGCCATCTTCGGCTTTCGCAACACGAGAGCGGCCAGCCAGCGGTTCGCGCTGCCACCCTTACGAACAACCCAGCGGATCACGCTCATTGCACCCACAACAAGCAGTCTGCGGATGTCTGTTTGCCCCATCTTGCTGACTGAGCCCAACCTGATCTTGCCGCCAATGGACCTCTGCCGGGGGACCAAGCCAATCCAGGCGGCAAAGTTGCGCCTGCTATCGAATGTATCGAGATCAGGTGCGAACGCCGCAACGACACCGGCGGAAACAGGGCTGATCCCGGGAATGGTGCAGAGCCGACGCAGCTGCGCATCTGTCTTCGATGCCGCCTCGAGTTGGTCTGCCGGCCGTTCGATCGCCTCTGTCAGTCGCGCGATCTGCTCGATGTAAATTGTGCCCATCTCCCCAACCGGAGTGGGCAGGTCACTGGTCTGATCTTCCAGCGCGTTCTCCAAGACCTTCAGGCTCGCCGGGCCCTTCGGCGCTACCAGTCCGAATTCGGCAAGATGCCCCGTAGCGCGTTGATGAGTTGCGTGCGCTGCCGGACCAGGCGTTGATGTGTCCGAAAGGCTACTGCGCGGCCCTGCGTCTCGGCACTCTTCACCGCTACGAACCGCATGGTCGGGCGCGAGGCGGCCTCAGCGATGGCTTCAGCATCTGCCTTATCGTTTTTTTGGCGCTTCACGAACGGTTTCACATACGCCGCCGGCACCAGACGCACCTCGTGACCGTGCGACTGCGCGACCCGGCCCCAGTGGTGCGATGTGGCGCAGGCCTCCATCGCCACCAAGCAGGGCGGCTGTTCGGCGAGTAGCGCTGCAAAGCGGGTCCTCGATAGCACACGATTGAATAGAACGGCCCCATCCAGTCCGATTGCGCAGACTTGGAAACTGCCCTTCGCCAAGTCGATCGCCAGCATACTGATCATTGTCGTCATCGATGTGCCCTCCGTTCGGTTCCGATGGAACCATCATGGCATAAGAGACGCCGCTGAGTGGGGGCATCCACCGCATCAGTTCAATCAACTTTGATTTTGGATTACTTCGCGACGGGGGCGAAGGTTATGTTCGAGGGAAGGGCGGTGAACAAATGCGGAACTTGGTTGCACGGATTTTGCACGCGAATCACGTGCAGTTCTGCAAAAGTTCCGGGAAACAGGCCGAAAATCCATATTTTGTAGGGGCTGGAAGAAAACTGAAAAAACGCCTTGTTTCTCTGGGTTGCGGAACATATACGGGTCAGCGGAGACGTGGCCGAGTGGTCGAAGGCGCTCCCCTGCTAAGGGAGTAGGCCCGGAAGGGTCTCGAGGGTTCGAATCCCTTCGTCTCCGCCATTACCGGCTTATCGTTTGAATTCAATGACTTAACTCAGTCATACCACACACGCTTACCACACACGTTACCCACACGTGCTTTAGTGATGCCAAATAGACTTACTTCTGGCCCGATGAACCGGTGCCCCACTGTTGCAGGGGCAGAGTAACGGTGCTGATTCCTAAAAGCTCACTGACGGTGAATGGCTCTTCCCACGGTACATCCATGATGACGGCTGTAGGGCAACACATGCTTTCAGGCTTTTGGTAGACATGGTTGATCGGCAGGCCACTGGAAGCTTTGTATATAGCCAGAGCCTCCTCTTGAGTGGTAGCCCCATTTACTGGCTCCATGACCCTCCTGTTTTCTTGCTTCTGCCTTCCATGTACGCATAGTTGCAGGAGAGAGCGGTTTGGTAATTTTTCTATTAAGGATTGTACATGCCAGAGATCTTGGACACCATCGAAGGCCTTTCTAACGTTCACGTTGCGGCTTTGCGGTGGTTTGAAGAAAGGCGGGGTGAGAGAGTATCTTGGGCGGAGATGAAGGAGCTCGCTGACGAGAAGGATATGCGACTAAGCACAGCGGCAAAGGGTATCTATAAACCTTCGTATTCAGATTATGCCCTAAGCGTAAGAACGGTTCAGGACGGTCCATATCCCGACAGAGAAGTGCAGTATCGACCTGATGGGAGTTGGGTTTGCCAGTACTTTCAAGAAAACCCAGATCCGTCTCTTAGGGACAATTACTACACCAACAAGGGGTTGATGCTTTGCATGGAGCACGAAGTTCCGGTTGGGTTTCTGATAAAAAGGAAAAGCAAGCCTGGTGTGGAATATGATGTGTTGGGTCTTGGGTTCGTCACATCTTGGGATGAAGGGTACTTTACTATCGAGGGCCTCTCCAAAAACGGAGAATATAAGGCCGACAGACCTGAAAAAGATGCGGCCAAGTGCAGATCTAGCCTCCTTAGCGACCCTGATCTTGAAGAGATCATAGATGCCACCGAAGACCGAAGAGAATTTCAGTTTAGGTCCGTTGCAACACGTAGGGGCCAAGCAGGTTTCCGAAATGGCCTTCTGACTACCTACGACTCAAAGTGCTGCTTGTCAGGTTGTGATGTGCCGGCAGCGCTGGAGGCAGCTCATATTGCACCCTACATGGGGGATCATTCAAACAAGCTTTCTAACGGTCTCCTACTACGGTCTGATCTGCATACCCTCTTCGATCTTGGCCTTCTCTCCTTTGATGAGAATTACTGTGCGCTCTTGTCCCCGGAGCTGCTGGCGTCCCATCAATACGCTGAGCTCAAGGGGCGCAGGATCAACTTGCCAAGGTCAACGGGTGATCAACCTGATTCCGCTGCTTTGCTAGACCACAGGAGTTGGGCTGGCTTTGCCTAACTTTTTTCTTGTCTTGGCTTCTGAGGCGGAAAACAGGCTAGGCCAATTCGTTCCTGAGTTTTCTGGAGGGTCCCACGCCTGTGAGAGGCCCTCCGGTTGACTGCACTATCAGGCTTCTTCGTTCAGAATCCGATGTACGGACATGCGGCTTATACCCAGTGCATCTGCAATCTTGTAAGTGGACAGGCCTTCCTGCTTCAGGTCTTTCACCTTCTGCCGATCTATCCGTTTCTTGCCACCCTTGTAGACGCCTTTGGCTTTGGCCTTAGCTATTCCTTCAGCCTGTCTCTTACGGATGATGTTCCGTTCAAACTCTGCAAACGCACCCATCATCTGAAACTGGAGTTTGGCAAAGGCGTCATCCGAGTCTGCTGAGAACGTCAGCCCCTCCGACTTGAACGAGATAGCCACCCCCTTGTTGTTCAGGGTTTCGATTATGGATTGGAGGTCTCTAAGGTCACGGGCTAGGCGGTCGATAGAATGGACAACTACAGAGTCACCCTCTCTGGCGTAGTTGATCATCTCCTGAAGCGCTGGGCGGCCTGCTGCTGACTTGCCCGACAGTTTCTCTTCGAAAGTCTTGTCAACCTGACCTAGATCCTGCCGATCAAGATTCTGGTCAATGGTGCTCACACGTCTGTAGCCCAGCGTCGCCATGGTAACCTCATTTGATAACATATGACTCTAGATTAAAGTGATTCCAGTCACATATGGAAGTAAAATAATCTTAATGTTACCATCTGGCAGTAACATGCGACCAGCAACATCAGGCTGTACCTAGTTGGTAGACTTGCCGCCCAAAAATGCGGAGGTCTTGTTTCGCTTCGGAAGTATAGCTAGAGATAACTTAATAAAATCAAGGGTAGATCAATGTCCGAAATTAAGTTTTTTAATGAATTAGGCAATGGATTCAAAATGAACTTTGAAGGAGAGATGTTTGGAAGTGATGTGACAAGGACTTTAGTTCACACCAGGGTTCTTGGAGATGTTTACGTGGTCGCACGTTTCATCGTTTGGGATTCGGATTGTGTCGACTCCCTAGAGTTGGTTTATGATGACTCCTCATCTGGTAATTATTTGGAAGGCTTTACGGTCCGGTCGGAGGGCCGCATTGTATTCAATTACAATGTAAGCATCGTGGACCAACAGCTTGGCAATCATTTAGCCTTTGGTGATTTTCAAAGTATCTTGTCCGGTAATGACAAAGTTCTGGGTACTGACTACTCAGATAGGCTGATTGGATTCAGCGGGGCAGACAAAATTGTGGCAAACTCCGGTGACGATAGCCTTTTTGGGGGCGCTGGAAATGATCGCCTTCTAGGTGGGGCCGGGGATGATAGGATAAACGGGGGTAGGCAGAGCGATTACCTGAAGGGAGGCAATGGAGCCGATACGATTAGAGGCGGAGGGGGGGCAGATACTATTACTGGTGGTGCAGGCGACGACCTGTTGTTGGGTAATGCCGGTAGAGATTTATTCGTTTTTAATGGCAGCCATGGGAATGACACAGTGAGGGGGTTTAACTCGAAAAGAGATTCCATTTGGGTGAAAGGTTCAGTTGGCATAGAAGACTTGGAGCTACAACAGCTCGAGGATGACGTTCGGGTGAAATTTGGTTCCACGACAATCATTGTCGAAGATACAGACCTGGGCTTCTTCCTAGAAAACGATCCTCTGATCTTCTGACTATCGGATCAGTTGATCAACTCGAGAACTCATACGTTTGCCTGCTGTGGTGGGCAAACAATCCTGTCGTAAGGGAGTGTACGTGGCCAAGCTTTCTGGGTCCGAACTGTGAGCTACAGCGGAAATTGGTCTAAGGTCCTTCATGTCTCCGATGTGATGTTAGGTAGAGGTGGATATTGAATTAAGTTACTGAATTTATTGTATAAAATGACATGCTCGCTTGATCTGCGGTCCACCCGATGTACTCCTGAAATTTTCAGACATACAATCTGATGCGGAGTTTTGCCTTGCAATACGCCAAAAGATTGATATAAGGGCCGGACAGAATGATTGGGCTAGTCGATGAGGCTGGCCCTTTGTCGTTCTGACGTCAGGTGGCAGTAATGCCCCTGGATTTTCACAAAACCTAGCACATCGTTTCCTGCCTTTTAGCAGGCTTAGACCCTTCTGGGGTCTTTTTTGCGTTTGTGCTGCCAAATTAGAAGGAAAGTATATGGTTGCAGAACTTGAAACAGTGAATTTTTTTCGGCCCGTGTGGAGGGCTTACAATTGTGAAGCAAAGGAATGGGTGGCGGACACCCTGACGCAGGTAGGCGTAGTGTCGCCGTCACAAAGGGAACAGGATGCGATGGCATCATTCCTTTATACTGGCCGTTGGTGCTTGCAGGCCAACAGACTTCTTGCCTGCCCAAAGGTGAAAGACTTTTGGTCGAAATTTCCTTTGGTGGGGTGGGCGATTGTCCAAAGGCTAGCCTCGAGACTGCAGGGAAAGTTCCTGCGTTACGTTCAGGGGACAGGAGTATGGTCCCATGGGATTGACGATGAGGGAAATTCTTTCTCGAGCAAGGTGACTACCCTTTATGAGGTTGATCAGTCTTTGCAGCACTCGCCTCTATACGATGGTGCCCAATTCATTGATGTTGGAAGGCCGCAGCTACTGATCAGCGAGAAAGAAACACGAGCTCAGAGAGAAAGCCGAAAGGCAAGGGGGAAGTCTTCGCCAAAGTTAGGCGTTCGAAAGGCGGAGAGGAAATTTTGTAAACCCTACCATCTGCTGAATGAAGAGGTGGAAGAGCTCAATAGGTATTACCAGAAGCACCCGCTTCAGCTACCAGACCAGGGCTCCGCACAGGCGTTCTGTGGCTCTGTAGGAAGGGTTTTTCATGGTGAAAGGTTGGATGCTGGTGGAAGGTTCTACGGGGCTTATACGGGCCTTGAGGGGGACCACAGGCTGCACTGTAAAATTGATGGAGAGCCCATTGTTCAGATTGATCTGAATGCTGCTCAAGCTGTGTTGTTCTCTTCGTTGATGGGCTACAAAATCAAGGATACGGGTCGTGAAAACGGTGCCTGGAGTGACCTTTACGGCCACATGGCGGATGAAATCTACGGTGAAGGAACCAAGCAGGCTGCTCAAGAAAGATCTGTGATCAAGGCTGTTGGAGTTGAGCTCATCGGTTGCGGAAACCCATGTAAGGCTAAGCCTTCACAGGAATTGCAGTTCAAGCACGGTGTCGATGAATCAGTGTTCAAGATTTATCGAGACAAGATCCTAGAGTGGGTGCCTGCTCTTAAGCATCTTGATCGGGATTACTACAATGGGGCTGGTTTCATCACATATCATGAGAGTCAGATTGTCCTGAGGACTATCCAGCAGCTACACAATAGAGGCATTCCTGGATACCCCATGCATGACTGTCTGATTGTTAAATCGTCAGATAAGGTGGCTGGACTTAATGTCCTTCGGGAAGTGGCGAACAGTTATATTCTGGAACACTGTCGCACCCACGATAGACCTGAAGAAATCAGTGTTATGGTAGCTTGCTCTTTAGAAGAACCTAGTGGGAAGATTAGGATAAAAGGTTACTATCTTTAGTAATTATAAAAATATGGAGGTTGCCAAAGACTTGATCTTAAGTGGCAACCTTCGGTTCCCATATAGTAGACAATTCCGATAAGTAGTGGAATTTATTGAATAAGTGGAGGATTATTTGTCTGGATCATACCATGTCTACGCTTTAAAGGACCCCCGGAATAATCCTGTTCTTCCTTTTTTATTGGCAAAGGGACAGGAACCAGGGCCTGGGATCACAGGATCAACATCGATGGGACGAGCAAGGGAAAGCGTATCTCGGACATACTGGGGGAGGGATCATTGTTTAAGTAACCCTGCCTTGCGGTGATGTGGAGAGCGATCACGCATTTTTTTCACGTTTTTGCGCTGGGCGCCGAAAAGCTACTTAGTCCACCATCATTTGCGATGGAGCAGCCAGGGGGAGCTGCAGAAGCCCGCCTGAAGTGCGGGACGGTTGAAGGGCTACTTCTTCTGCCTTTTTGCACGTGGTGGGCTGTGGTGGCTCTTCTGTGGCGGTTTCAGCCTCCCCAGTCCAGCTTCTCGATGGCTTCTTGCAGCGTTTCGAATGTCACGCCACCAGAGTACAGACCATACGTCATGGTTTTCAGTTCATGACCAATTAGGCGTGCGGAAATGTTCTCTGGAATGCCAGCTTCTTCCAACTGTGTAGCTACCCCCTTCCTGAGAGAATGAAAGACCAACGTACGCCCGTATCCGCACCGACCCTTTAGCCGACCAAATTTCTTGCCTATCGCATTTGAACGATCGCCGTACTTGTTGAAGGTCAGCCCGGACAGCAAAAATCCATCCTCGCTTGTTGCTCGCAGTCGGTCAACTAGGGGCTTGATCACGGAATGAATGGGCACTGTGCGTATCCCAGCAGACGTTTTTGCGTCTTCTATGCTGAAAGAATTGCTGTCCACACTGCTGAGCTTGAGGCTGCATAACTCCTCAATTCTGGCCCCGGTGTAGGCTCCAAGGTAGATAAGGTCTTTGAGCTGAGAGTCATCGTCTGCTGCTCGGATCAAGGTCTGGAAATCTGCTTTGGTGAAATGCTGGCGCTTGGAGTTGGCAGAGCGGTTTGCCCGGCTGTTCTTGCGAGGCACAACGTTATCGAAGGGCGGTGCCAGTTCAAGCTTTTGATGTCGCTGAAGGTATTTCCAGTAGCCCCTGCAGTTTGAAATTACTCGCCTGCAAGTAGTGAGCGCCAGCCCATCCTTGCCGATCAGATCATTCTCAACCCACTCCTGTACACTGGTGGTAGTGGCATCGTGGGCGTACTTAAACATTTTTGAGAACCGAAGAAGATCACGCTGCTTCATGTCAATCGTCTTGGGTTGATCTGACAGACGTTCAGCAAAATCGTTTATATGCTCAGATAGGACTAGCCAATCTCCGTAAACGACCAAATGTGCCTCTGCGAGTTCATCGGTTTCGGTCGCAAGCTCAGCATGTACCAAGTCAACTTCGTGCTCTGGAACGCCTTTCTGTTTCAGCAGAAGCTTGTGTTGTCGCATCGCTAGGATGGCATCAGTTGGAGGAAGGCCGCTACGGACACTCTCGATCAGTTCTTTCCACTCATGGATGACCGGTAAGCAGAGGCGTTCAGCTTCTGACTGGCTCTCAGTCTTCAGTGATTGAACGAAACGACTTTTCTTTAGACGTGGCCGCAAGTCTTTGGGCACCTCAAGGACCGCATACCATTTGCGTCTACGTTTCTGGATAAATCTTGGCATCTGTAGTTCAGCTTGAGGAAAACCACACACGGTTACCACACACGTTTTTCGTTCGATAGCCTTAAAGTTAAGGGAGTAGGCCCGGAAGGGTCTCGAGGGTTCGAATCCCTTCGTCTCCGCCATTCACACTTTCTTTTTAGTCTGATGGCGACCGAAAAGTGCCAGTAAAACAAGGCTCTTGCCGACGTGACGCATTTCCAGTCGTCCGGTTGAAGCCTTTCCAAACCGATACAATAGTGTTTTTTTAGGCAGGTAGTATGTTGGGTAGGTTGCATGCCTAGACGAGCAAAAGAACTGACTGCGCTCGAAGTAAAGCGCCTGAAGCATCCGGGTCATGGTCGAAATCACACTGTTGCTGTCGGTGGTGTGTCGGGATTGTTGCTTCAAATCACTCCAAATGCGGGAAAATCATGGGTGCTACGTGTCACAGTCGGCAACAAGCGCCGGGAGTTTGGGCTGGGAAGTTACCCCGAGATTGCACTTTCGGCCGGATGGCGAGACAAAGATGCCCAGTTTGCGCAGCTCGTTGGAGGTGCGGGCTTGGCCATAGGCCGGGAAATAGGTGGCGGATTTGATGACCGCCTGTTCGGTCGCCTTGTCAACCCGATTGGCCAAGTTGGGCTTGCGCCGGGTGCGCTCAAACAGGGCTTCGACGCCCCCGTCCTCGACGGTTGATTTATAGCGATAGAACGTGTCACGGCTGCAGCGCATCACCTGGCAGGCTTTGCTGACATTGCCCAGTTCCTCGGCCAAGTTCAGCAGACCGGTTTTGTGTTTGATGATCTTATCGGTAGAGTTCAGCATTGTGGTTGCCTCGTTTTGCGGTTGGGTTTGCACCACCATAAAAACGGCCAGCCATCATCTCCTTCAAGAGATGCGCTGCCCCCAGTTCAACGTGCTGAGAAGGGGGCGGTGTCAGATAACATCGAGACTAATTCATCTTATGCAAACCAGATAACTGGGCCGGGCCCCGGGCGATGTGGATGCCAACTCCGCCGTCATACCACGGAGCCCGTTGATCCGTTGCCTTTGCTGCCGGACAAGGAAGTTCCATGTGTGATGCAGTGGCGACAAGGCTTTCTGCTCTGCCGACGCTACCGCAGCATACCGCATCGCCGGACGGGTCTGGGCGTCGCAAATTGCCTCTGTACCGACGTCACCGGCCAACCGCTTCTTTCCGGCTTTGATAGCTTCCTTCGACCATTTGCGGTAATCACCCTGTGATATACCCTCCCGGCGGCGCAGTTGCGAATTTCTGTCCCCGTTACACTGCCCTCTTCAAGGCGGATCTGATCTTCTCATCAAAGGAATACTGCTTGCCGGGCGCCTGCCTGATGTCCTTGACGATCTTCCCGCTATGACTTTTGAGTATCCACTCTCTGGAGCAAACCCTCCGGCTTCCAGCCGGAACCGCTTTAGCGTGAAAGAATCCGGTTGTGGCCTTACCCTCGGAAAAATGAGCCGCAGCCGGGTCGAAGGCTCATTTTTCCGAGGGTAAGGCCATGCAATGTGATACCGGGAAACACTGCGTTTTCTACCACCGCTATCAGATCGTGTGGTCCACCAAATACCGCTATAAGGTGCTGCGCGGGGCGTTGCGCCTGCGGGTGCGCGACATTTGCCGCCAGGTCTGTACTGAGAACGGTGCCGGCCTCTTGCGCGGGGTGCTGTCGAGCGACCACGCGCATATGTTCGTTTCCGTGCCGCCCAAGCTCGCCATTTCGGATCTGGTGCGCAAGATGAAGGGCCGTTCGTCTTACCGGGCGCAGCGGGAATTTCCGGCGATCCGCAGACGCAACCGGGGCTGCCGGTTCCGGGGGCGGGGGTATTTTTCAACCACCAACGGAGCGGTCACTGAAGACATCGTACTTCAGTAACTGGAAAACCATATCGCCGATCCTGCCGGCGCCAGCCGGTAGTCGTTCAGTTCATTTCTCATCTGCCACTCTCCGGTGGTTGTGATGAGCCAAGAGCATTTTTATATCAAATTGCCCTCGTTGGATCCATCATAGCGCCGTCACGGCAATTGAGCATCGCCGCTCAATGGAGGCTGGCGAGTGCTTTGGGGGGGACCGATCCGCGCCGGAGTTCCGCGCAGCTTTGGTTGCCGCCGCTGCGCGGAATAGCTCCAGGGCTTTCGCTGCCGGGGTCAGAACCGCAGGGACAGGCAAGACATGCCGCCGTCCAGTTTGGCGCAGTCGGTGTTGTCGATTTCAACGATCTGGTAGCCTGCCTTGTCGAGCACATCTGCAGTGCGCGGGAAACCTGCTGCCATCAGCACAAGATTGTTGAACCGGATGGCATTGGCCGCCGCTTCCTCGCCCTCAGCCACACGCAGTACTCGGTAACCTTCAAAACACCCTGAAGCATCCAGGCGTTTGGTGGAGAGGATGGTCTCGGCATCCATCAGCGAGCAGTCGGTCTTGAAGTGCAGGACGCCCTCGGGAGTGAACACCTCACGCAGTGTGTGGCCCCAATCGGCGGTGATTTCAGCCAGTTCGGCTACACCTGCGGCATCGGTACGGTCGGAGCGGCCGACCAGGATTTCGGTGCCGGTCACCAGAATGTCGCCGCCTTCAATATGGCCGGGGCCTTTGATTTCGCGGATGGTGTCGTAGCAGCCGCGCAGGGCCGGGGCCATTTCAGCCACTTCGCCCAAGCGGGATGGAGCTCCGGGGCGCATCAGGATGGCGCCCTGCGGCAGGCACAGGGCAGTGTCCTCGACAAACTGCGCGTCGGGGTAGGCGTCCAGCGGATCCAGCTCAATCACCTCGGCGCCGGTGCTGCGCAGGGCGGCGACATAGGCGGCATGGGCAGCCAGCATGCTGTCCAGGTCCGGGTTGCCGATGTCCTCGGCGCGCAGTCCGTTTGCGATGGAGGCCGCAGGGCGGCGGGTGATGGCGCGGGTGAACTCAAAAGTCGGATTTCGCATGGGATTACTCCTGTCCCGGACCGGATCCGGTGATGTTGATTTCGAGGATGGAGGGAGTGCCGCGCCCGCTGGCCTCACTGAGTGCGGCGGCAATTGTCTGCGGCTCCATCGGGACGCGGGTGAAGGGGATGCCAAAGGATTTGGCCGCGGCCTCAAAATCCGGCGGGGTCGGGTCGCAGCCCACCACGGGGACGTCCACGGCCTCCATTGAGGCGGCGATTTCGCCATAGCCGCGGTTGTTCCAGAGGACAAAAGTAATGGGCAGGTCTTCGTCCACCGCGGACATGATCTCAGGCAGGGAGAATTGCGCGCCGCCGTCGCCTGCGATGCAGATCACAGGTGTGCCCGGCGCGGCGATGGCGGCGCCGATTGCAGCGGGAATGCCATAGCCAAGCGCGCCATAGCCGGTGGCCGCGTTGAACCAGCCGCCGGGGCGGTCGTGGTCGTAGTAGAGGTTGCCGGCATAAATCGGCTGGGTGGAATCGCCGATCATCAGGGCGCTTGGAACTGCGGCACGCATGGCGTTCAGCACCTCGACCTGCCGGCGGTAACCCGGGCCGATTTCTTCAAATGCGGCAGCGCGTGCGTGCTCTGCACGTTCAGCGCCCTGGCTTTGTTTCGCCGGTCCGGGCAGGGCGGCCAAGAGCGCGGCAGCGGCCTGATCTGCCTGGCCGGTGATGGCGAGCTCTGTTTCGTGCCGGGCAAGCTGGGCCAGGCAGATATCCACCCGGATCAGCCCGGCCATCCGGGGCATGCTGCCGGTGGCGTACATGTCATAGTCGGTTGGTCCCAATTCGGTTCCCAGCGCCAGCACGCAATCGGCCTGTTCGATCAGAGCGCGGACCGCTTGCAGGCTGGGACTGGCGGGGACAGTCAGCGGGTGGCCGTGCATCAGGCCGCGGGCGTTGACGGTTTGCACGACAGGGGCGTCCAGGCGTTCGGCCAGGGCCTGAAGGTCTGCACCCGCTGTTTTTGCGCCGCCGCCGGTCAGGATTACCACATTGGATGCTGCCAAAAGCCTGTTTGCGGCTTCGGTGACCCGGGTCAAGTCAAGCGGAGGCGCCGCGGGAGGCGGAGCTGTTGTGCCGCCGACTGACGCTGCACCTGCAATGTCCAGCGGGACCTGAATGTGGGTGGGGCCGGGGCGGTTGGCGGAGAAGGGGGCAAAAGCGTGATCCAACGCTGCCTCCAATCCGGCAGGGTGCGCCACGTGTTCGGATACCAGAGCCACGGTTTTGGCCAGCGTGTGCTGGTCCGGCAGCTCGTGGAGATGGCCGTGGCCCTTGCCGAGCGTGCCGCTGGTGTTGACGCCCGAGACCACCAGCATCGGCACCGAATCCGCACGGGCCTGAGCCATCGGTGTCAGCGTGTTCGTCAAGCCGGGGCCGGTAATCACAAAGGCCACGCCCGGTTGGCCGGAGACGCGGGCATAACCGTCGGCCATGAAGCCTGCACCTTGCTCGTGGCGGGGAGTGATATGGCGGATGCCTGAGTCTGCCAGCCCGCGGTAAAGCTCGACCGTATGGACGCCGGGGATGCCGAACACGCAAGAAACCCCGCGTTTCTGCAGCCCCGAGACCAGGGCCTCGCCAACTGTTTTTGCGGTCATGCGACGCTCCTTGCCTTACGGTTTGCATGAGCGGTGATCCGGTCCAGCGCGGTGGCAAAACTGGTGTCGTCGATGGTGAGAGCGACGCGCACCCAAGTCTTGAGGCTGTCGCCAAAGGCGGAGCCGGGCATCACGGCGACACCGCTTTCCAATAGGTCCCAGGCATAGGCATCGCCGTCCATTCCGGTGGCAGAGACGTCGATCAAGGCAAACATGCCGGCTTCGGGGCGGTGGACGCGCAATTCAGTCTCGCCGTGCAGCCGCTGGACCAGCAAGTCCGCGCGGGCGGCAAAGCGGGCGGCCATGCCAGCCGCCACGGGGGATCCATCGCGCACGGCCTTTTCGGTCATGTCGGCGATGAAGGGCTGGTTGCCAAACAGCATGGTTTCCGACACCGGCAGCAGCGCGGTGCAGAAATCCGCAGGTCCGGCACACCAGCCGCTGCGGAAGCCCGGTGCGGCGTGGGATTTGGAAATCGAAGACACCGCGATCACCCGGTCCGCCAGGGCAGGATCGGAGAGGGGGGAGACGAATTCTGCACCATCGAAAATCAGATGCTCGTAGACCTCGTCAGAGATGATCCAGAGGTCATGCTTGATCGCCAGCTCGCCGATTTCGCGCAGGCCATCGGCGGTCAGGATGGCGCCGGTCGGGTTGTGCGGGGTGGTGAGCAGGATGGCCCGGCTGCGCGGGGAGATGCGCGCCGCGATGTCGCTGGCCTGCATCCTGAACCCGGCCTCAGGCCGCAGCGGCACCGGCACCATATCGGCACCGGAGGCGCGGATCACGCCCTCGTATGTGGCATACATCGGATCGCCTGCCAGCACCTCGGAGCCCGGTTCCGCGACGCCCTGCAGCACCGCATACAGCGCAGTCTGGGTGCCGGGGAAACACAGGATGTTCTCCAGCCCGAACGCGCGTCCGCGGTTGGCACTGTAGGCCTCGGCCAGGGCGGCACGCAGGCGCGCCTCGCCGCGGCCGTCGGAATAGCCGGTGCGGCCGGCCTGCATCGCCTGCGCGGCGGTCTGGATCAGGTCCGGGGGGGTGGGCACATCGGGTTCGCCGATGGTCATCTCAACCAGATCAGCCCCGGCTTCGGCCAGTTGCCGTGCCTTCAGGTGCACTTCCCATTTGCCGCCGCCCAAACCGGCCAGCCGTTCGGTGATTGCTGTCAGCCTCATGACGTTTCAGCCCCTTGTTTCAAGTTCAGTCCTGTCATGGCGGCAACCGATTGCCGCCCGATCTCTGCCAGCTCCCCCGGTGCAAAGGCATCGGGCAGGGCGCCGCCTTCCAGCCACAGCCCGTCAATCAGCGCGTTGCAGGCGATCGCCAGCTGGCGCAGCCGCGCAGGCGGGGCCGGGCGGCCCGCTTCGTTCAGCGCGGCAGTGATCAGCGCCTCCAGCTGGTCGCGGAAATAGGCATATGTGCGTTCGTGCGTCGCCTTCATGTGAGGGTCCTGCTGCACTTTGTTCAGGAAACTGGCCCAAAGCGCGATGGCGCGCGGATCCACCACCGGCGGGGTCAGCGAGGCAGTCACAAACGCAGTGAGCCGTTCCAGTGCAGTTCCCTGAACAGCCGATGCCGGGGCAAAGGTCTGGTCGGTCATGAAGGTCATGTGGTGTTCGTAGGCGGCAGTGATCAGCTCTTCCTTGGAGCTGAAGTAATGCCGGATCAGCCCCTGAGTGACGTCGGCGCGCTCGGCAATGCCCCGCACAGTAGCCCCGCGTACGCCGTTTTCCGCCACCAGCTCCAGCGTGGCCAGAATCAGCGCTTCCTTCCGGGATTCGGCGGATTCGCGTTTGAATTTACGGCGCTCGTCGCTCACCTCAGCTCCTGTTTTTTGCCATTCAGAGAAATTATACACTTGAATAATTACTGGAATCGCGGCTTACTGCAATCAGAAAATTCAGGGTGATGTAAAAATGGACACAGCCGCTGCGGCCGCATCAGTATTGGAGCCCGCCACGCACCGCGAGGCGATCCGGGTGGAGGATTTGCATAAGTCCTTTGGTAATCTGGAAGTGCTGAAGGGTGTGAACCTGACCGCCCATCAGGGCGATGTGGTGGCGATTATCGGCGGTTCCGGGTCGGGCAAGTCGACCATGTTGCGCTGCATCAATTTCCTGGAGACACCGAGTTCGGGCAAGATTGTGATCGGTGGCGAAGATGTTGCGATGCGCAAGGATGGCAGCCCTTCAAATCAAAAGCAGATCGAGCGTATCCGCACCAAGCTGGCGATGGTGTTCCAGCAGTTCAACCTGTGGACCCACCGGACGCTGCTAGAGAATGTGATCGAGGTGCCGGTGCATGTGTTGAAGGTGCCCAAGGCTGAAGCCATAGAACGGGCCCGCGAACTGTTGGAGCGGGTAGGGCTGGGCGGCAAGGAGGACACCTTTCCGGCCTATCTGTCCGGCGGCCAGCAGCAGCGGGCGGCGATTGCACGCGCCTTGGCTGTGGACCCGTCTGCAATGCTGTTTGACGAGCCGACGTCGGCGCTGGATCCGGAACTGGTGGGGGAGGTGCTGACGGTGATCCGCGATCTGGCTGCCGAGGGGCGCACCATGCTGCTGGTCACCCACGAAATGAAATTCGCGCGCGAAGTCGCAAACAATGTCGTCTATCTGTACCAGGGCCGCATCGAAGAGCAGGGACCGCCTGCCGAGGTCTTTGGCAATCCGCAATCAGAGCGGCTGAAGCAATTTCTGAGCTCGGTCGCCTGATCCACTACCATCACAATAATAATCAACTGGGAGAGACTTATGAAACTGAAAGCATTGCTTGCCGCTGCCACCGCAGCCGCCGCCCTGACTGCTGGCGCCGCTGCTGCGGAACAGGTGAAGATCGGCATCGCCGCGGAGCCTTATCCGCCGTTTGCCTCGCTCGACAGCTCGGGCAACTGGGTCGGCTGGGAGGTCGAGGTGATCGGCGCGGTTTGCGCGGCGGCAGAACTGGACTGCGTGATTACACCTGTGGCCTGGGATGGGATCATCCCGTCGCTGACCGGCCAGCAGGTCGATGCCATCATGGCCTCGATGTCGATCACCGAGGAGCGGCTGAAGACGATTGATTTCAGCGATCCCTATTACAATACCCCGGCGGTGATCGTGGCGGACAAGTCGATGGATATCGAGGCGACGCCGGACTCGCTGGCGGGCAAGATTGTGGGCATTCAGGCCTCGACCATCCACCAGGCTTATGCGCAGGAATACTTCAAGGATGCCGAGCTGAAGGTTTATCAGACCCAGGATGAGGCTAACCAGGATCTGTTTGCAGGCCGCATTGATGCGACCCAGGCGGACAGCATTGCAATGGCGGATTTTGTGGGCTCCGATACTGGCAGCTGTTGCGAAATCAAAGGCGCGGTTGCTGATGATCCCGCAATCCTGGGCCGCGGTGTCGGTGCCGGCGTGCGCAAGGGCGACGATGCACTGCGTGAGGCACTGAACAAGGGTATCGCCGCAGTCCTGGCCGACGGCACCCATGAGAAGATCACTGCCAAATACTTCACTACCAGCATCTACTAAGGTGCTGCCATGACCGGACTGTTTGAACTACTGGGCCTCGGCGCCAGCGCTGAGCTGCTGTCGCTGTCGGGCTGGGGGGGCAACCTGCTGCGCGGGCTTGCCAACTCCCTGCAGATCGCCTTTGGCGCTTATGGGCTGGGGCTGGTGATCGGGCTGTTCGGGGCCTACGGCAAACTCTACGGCGGGAAGGTCACGCGCGATCTTCTCGCCATCTATACCACGGTAATCCGGGCGGTGCCGGAACTGGTGCTGATCCTGATCCTTTATTACGTGGGCAGCGATATCATCAACAAAATCTCCGAAGGCTTGGGCGGCGGCCGGGTTGAGATCAACGGCGTTGCAGCCGGTATCTGGGTGCTGGGGGTGGTGCAGGGCGCCTATGCCACCGAAGTGCTGCGCGGGGCGATCAAAGCGGTGCCGGTCGGGCAGATCGAGGCGGCGAAATCCTATGGCATGCCGGCCTTCATGATCATGCGCCGGGTGACGATCCCGGCAATGATGAGCTTTGCGGTGCCGGGGCTGGCAAACCTGTGGCTGATTGCCACCAAAGATACGGCGCTGCTGGCGGTTGTCGGCTTTAACGAGCTGACGCTGGAGACCCGCCAGGCGGCGAGCAGCACGCGGGCCTATTTCACCTTCTTCCTGGCCGCCGGGTTCCTCTATCTGATGGTGACGCTGTGCTCCGGCGCGGTTTTCGCCCGGGTTGAGAAATGGGCGCGGCGCGGCCAGCCTTCGCTGAAGGGGGGCACGTCATGACCGGCCTCAAGGAGCTGATGCAGCCGCACCGTATTGTCATGATGCTGATCTTTGCGGGGCTGGTGATCTGGTGCGCGGTCTCGCTGCGCTGGGACTGGCTGCCCAAGTACGCGCCGCTGGCGCTGGAAGGGCTGTGGACGACGATCTGGATCCTGGCGGCATCCCTTGTCATCGGGTTCCTGCTGGCAGTGCCGCTGGGGTTAGCCCAGGCCGTGGGGCCGTGGTATCTGTCCATTCCGGCCCGCACATTCTGCACCATTATCCGCGGCACACCTTTGCTGTTGCAGATATGGTTGCTGTATTACGGGTTGGGATCTCTGTTCCCTCAGTTTCCCTGGATCCGCTCGTCCGAGCTGTGGCCGTACCTGCGTCAGGCCTGGCCCTATGCGGTGCTTGCGCTGTCGCTGTCTTATGCAGGCTATGAGGGCGAAGTGATGCGGGGTGCATTCTCGGGTGTGGCCAAAGGGCAGCTGGAGGCCGCAAAATCCTTTGGCATGCCGCGTTTCACCATGTTTCGCCGGATCTGGCTGCCGCAGGCGATCCGCAATGTACTGCCGACCTTGGGCGGCGAAACCATCCTGCAGCTGAAGGCGACACCACTGGTGGCGACGATCACGGTGGTGGAGATCTACTCGGTATCCTCGCGCGTGCGGTCTGATACCTTTATCGTTTACGAGCCGCTGCTGCTGCTTGCGGTGGTCTATATGGCAATTGCGGGAGTGATAACCCTGGCTTTCCGGCGGTTCGAGAATGGCTGATCTGCTGGGCGGTTAGCCCCTCTTCCGGGCCGTGGCCAACCGGTCCGGAATCTCTGATTTATCTGACATACATCAAATAACGGCACTGAAGTTCCCTCTAGTGTCAGCGGCAAATGCAGCAAGAGATTCTTGTAACAGATGCCGCGCACTTCTTTCATATCTTCCGTTTGCCGCGCCGGGTTGTTCCGGCGGCTGGCGGGGCTGTGCGCCATTTTCATGCTGGTAGTGCAGGTTGCCTTCCCCGGTGCGGCGCAGGCCGCGGCGGGCGGAGAATGGATCGAGATCTGCGGTGAGTTCGGCGTGGTGGAGATCCAAGTCGCCGAGGAAGGCAGCGGCGAGGCGCAGGATTGCCCCAAATGCAGCACCTGTCCGCTGTGCGCTGCTGAAAACAGCGCCGGGCCGGTTAGTGCTTTTCGCTCTGATATCAGCCGGGCGGCAGACTGCTCCGTGCTGCTGCCTGCGGGAACCGCCGTGCAGCCGAACCCGGCGCAATACTGGCACGACGGCCGCGGGCCTCCGCTAACAACCAAGATAGTATCCGAACGCGCATCCCGCGCGTCCGTGGCAGCCACTCTAATGAAAGGAGAGGCGCCATGGTCCTGACACGCGCCTTTCGGGGCTGGATGACAGCCCTTGTGATAACATTCGCCGCCGTATTCAACGCGGCGGGTGCTGAGGCAGACAGCCTCGACTCTTTCCTGACAGATCTGACACCTGCCGACCTGGTGCCCGGCGCCGAGGCGTTCGGTCCGGTACGCAGCGATGTGCCGGTGGCGCCGATGCTGAAAGCGGGCGAAGTTATCGCCTATGCCTTTCTGACCTCGGATTTTGTCGGCACCACCGGCTATAGCGGCAAGCCGATCCATGTGGTGGCTGCGATTGATACGGATGCAGTGCTGACCGGCGTGAAGCTGGTCAAGCATTCCGAACCGATTGTGCTGATCGGCATTCCGAACGCCAAGATGGTCAGGCTGACCGAAAGCTATGCCGGGCTGGACCTGAAGGCCGAGGCAGCGGCAGGCGGCGATGCCCATGATCTGGACATTATCTCGGGTGCGACGGTGACCATCATGGTGATCGACGACAGTCTGGTGCGGGCCGGCATCAAGGTCGCGCGGGCGCTGGGGCTGGGCGGGCTGTCGCCAGTGCAGGCAGACGGGCCGAAGCGTGAGGTCGACATGGCCCGCGAGGCGGTTGCGGACTGGACCACGCTGGCAGGCGACGGCTCGGTGCGGCGGGTGACGCTGGATGTGGGCCAGATAAACGCGGCGTTTGAGGCTACGGGCGACCAGCGTGCAATCAGGCGGCGTGAGCGCGGCGCTCCGGACGATACGTTCATCGATATGCAGATGGCGCTGGTCTCCGTCCCGTCGGTCGGCAAATCGCTGCTGGGCGAGGCCGAGTATCAGAACCTGCGGTCCTGGCTGAAGGAAGGCGAACATGCCATTCTGGTGCTGGGCCGCGGAAGCTACAGCTTCAAGGGTTCGGGCTATGTGCGCGGTGGCATCTTCGACCGGATCCAGCTGATCCAGGGCGATGCCTCGGTGCGGTTCTTTGATAAGCAGCACAAGCGGCTGGGGGAGCTGGCGACGGCGGACAGCCCCAGCTTTGGTGAACTGGACCTGTTCAGGATCCCGGCAGATGCGGAGTTCGATCCGGCAGAGCCGTTCCGCCTGCAGCTTTTGGTGCAGCGCTCGGTGGGCGCGCTGGAGCGGGCGTTTCTGACCTTTGATTTGGATTACAAACTGCCGGAGCAGTATCTGCTGCCCGCCGCGCCTGCACCCAAGCTGGTGGATGATGATACCGGCGAGGCCGCGGCCAAGGCGGCGCTGTGGCAGCGGATCTGGAAGGACCGCACACTGGAAATCAGCGTTCTGGGCGTGATGCTGCTGGTGCTGACGGGGGTGTTCTTCTTCCAGTTCCAGGCAACCGCGAATGCACGTGTCTTCTACTGGTTCCGCATCGGGTATCTGACCGTCACCTTGGTGTTCCTGGGCTGGTACGCCAACGCGCAGCTGAGCGTGGTGAACCTGATGGCGCTTGCCGGCAGCTTGCGGGGCGGGTTTTCCTGGGATGCCTTCCTGCTGGATCCGCTGGTGTTCATCCAGTGGTTTGCCGTCGCCGCCGCGCTGCTGTTCTGGGGGCGGGGCGCCTATTGCGGCTGGCTGTGCCCGTTCGGCGCGCTGCAGGAACTGACCAACAAGATTGCCCGCTCGTGCCGCGTGCCGCAGATCACACTGCCGTGGGGCCTGCATGAACGGTTGTGGCCTGCGAAATACATGATTTTCCTCGGACTGTTCGGCATTTCGATGGTGTCGATCCCGCTGGCGGAAACCTATGCCGAAGTGGAGCCGTTCAAGACCGCGATCATCCTGAAGTTTGTGCGCGACTGGCCGTTTGTTGTCTTTGCGCTGGTGCTGCTGGGGCTGGGTTTGTTCGTTGAGCGGTTCTATTGCCGCTACCTGTGCCCGCTGGGGGCCGCACTGGCGATCCCGGCACGGGTGCGGATGTTCGACTGGCTGCGCCGCTACAAGGAATGCGGCAGCCCCTGCCAGACCTGCGCCAATGAATGCCCCGTTCAGGCGATCCACCCGACCGGTGAGATCAACCCGAACGAATGCGTCGACTGCCTGCATTGCCAGGTTCTGTATCAATCCGAAACCAAATGCCCGGTTGTGATCAAACAGCTGAAACGCCGGGCCAAGACCGGCAGCCCGGCACCAGACGTCACTCTGGGCCGGCCGCCCGCCAATCACCCCAACGCGAACAGGACAAAAGTTTCCTGAAGGAGGACATCATGTCTGAAGATCTGAAAAACACACTGCCCGTCACCCGCCGCGGCCTCTTGGGGGCCACAGCCTCTGGCGCCGTGCTGGCGGCCACTGGCGCCGGCTCCGCGCTGCTGGGCGCCAAACCTGCGCAAGCGGCGGAGGGTGTCAACCTGGCGCCGGGCGAGCTGGATGAATATTATGGCTTCTGGTCCTCTGGCCAGACCGGCGAGCTGCGCATCCTGGGCGTGCCGTCGATGCGCGAGTTCATGCGGATCCCGGTGTTCAACCGCTGCTCGGCCACCGGCTGGGGCCAGACCAACGAGTCGCTGAAGATCCTGACCGAGGGCCTGCTGCCGGAAACCAAGGAATTCCTGGCCGCCAACGGCAAGGTCACCTATGACAACGGCGACCTGCACCACCCGCATATGTCGTTTACCGACGGCACCTATGACGGCCGCTTCATCTTCATGAACGACAAGGCCAACACCCGCGTTGCCCGGGTGCGCTGCGACGTGATGAAATGCGACAAGATCATCGAGATCCCCAACGCCAAGGACATCCACGGCCTGCGCCCGCAGAAGTTCCCGCGCACCGGCTATGTCTTTGCCAATGGCGAGCACGAGGCGCCGCTGATCAACGACGGCCAGATCCTGGATGATCCGTCGCAGTATGTGAACATCTTCTCCGCCATTGACGGCGATACCATGGAAGTCGCCTGGCAGGTGATCGTCTCGGGCAACCTGGATAACACCGACTGCGACTATCAGGGCAAATACGCCTATTCGACCTCCTACAACTCGGAAATGGGCATGACCCTGGCCGAGATGACCGAGAACGAGCTGGATCATGTGGTTGTCTTCAATATCGCAGCGATTGAAGCGGCAATTGCAGCGGGCGACTATCAGGAACTGAACGGCGCCAAGGTGGTTGACGGGCGCAAGGGCGCACCGGGCAAGCTGACCCGCTATATCCCGATCCCGAACTCGCCGCACGGCATCAACACCGCGCCGGACAAGAAGCACGTTTGCGTCAACGGCAAGCTGTCGCCGACCGTTTCGGTGATCGACGTCGAGAAACTGGACGCGCTGTTCGACGCCGATGCCGATCCGCGCTCGGCCATTGTGGCGGAACCGCAGCTGGGTCTTGGCCCGCTCCACACCGCCTTCGACAACCGCGGCTATGCCTACACCACCCTGTTCCTGGACAGCCAGGTGGTGAAATGGGACATCGCCAAGGCGATCGAAGCCTATGCCGGCGCCGATGTCGATCCGATCCTCGACAAGGTCGATGTGCAGTACCAGCCGGGCCACAACTCCACCTCGATGGGCGAGACCGCCGATGCAGATGGCAAGTGGCTGATCTCGATGAACAAGTTCTCCAAGGACCGGTTCCTGAACGTGGGCCCGCTGAAGCCCGAGAACGAGCAGCTGATCGACATCTCCGGCGACAAGATGAAGGTGGTGCACGACGGCCCGACCTTTGCCGAGCCGCATGACTCGATCATCGTGCACCGCTCCAAGGTGAACCCGGCCAACATCTGGGACCGCAACGACCCGATGTGGGCCGAGGCACGCGCCCAGGCAGAAGCGGACGGGGTAGATCTGGACGACTATCAGGACACCATCATCCGCGACGGCGACAAGGTGCGGGTCTATATGTCCAGCCAGGCGCCGAACTTCAGCCTTGAGAAGTTCACCGTCAAGCAGGGCGATGAAGTCACCGTCTATGTCACCAACCTGGATGACATTGACGATCTGACCCACGGCTTCTGCCTGTCGAACTTCGGCCTTGCGATGGAAGTTGGGCCGATGGCCACCGCTTCTGTCACCTTCATTGCCGAGCGCCCGGGTGTGCATTGGTACTATTGCCAGTGGTTCTGCCACGCGCTGCACATGGAGATGCGCGGCCGGATGCTGGTTGAGCCACGGAGCGCATAAACATGAAATGGCTCCTGCCCCTATCGCTGGTTGCGGCCCTGACCTGCCTGGCGCCCGCCCGGGCGGCGGATTGGGATGTGCCGAACCAGGCAGGGGCCATTTCGAAGACACTGGCGCAGGCGGCGGATGGCGACACCCTCCGCCTCGCCCCGGGCAGATATGCCGAAACGCTGGTGCTGGACCGGCCTGTCACCCTGGACGGGCAGGGCCATGCCTCGCTCGATGGGCAGGGCGCGGGGTCGGTGATTACCGTCAATGGCCCAGGCGTCACCGTGCAGGGGCTGACGGTGGTTGGCTCCGGCTCCTCGCATCAGGAGATTGACAGCGGCATCAAGCTGACCAAGACGGCCCATGCGCCGCGGATCCTGAACAATGTGCTCTTGGGCAACCTCTACGGTGTGGACATTCACGGCGCCAGGGACAGCCTGGTGCAGGGCAACCGCATCGAAGGCCGCCTGGACCGCCACATGAACGCCCGCGGCAACGGGGTCTATGTCTGGAACGCGCCAGGTGCGGTGGTGGACGGCAACGACATCCGCTTTGGCCGCGACGGGATCTTTGTGAACAGTTCCAAGAAGAACAGGTTTACCAACAATACCTTCCGCGACCTGCGCTTTGCCGTGCACTACATGTATGCCGACAATTCCGAGGTCTCGGGCAATGTCTCGATCGGCAATCACCTCGGCTATGCGGTGATGTTCTCCAAACGGGTCAAGGTGACCGGGAATGTCTCGCTGAATGACCGCGACCACGGGGTGATGCTGAACTACGCCAACCAGGGCGAGGTACGGGGCAACTATGTGAAGGGGGCACGGGACAAATGCACCTTCCTCTACAACGCACACAAGAATGATTTCTCCGGCAACTGGTTTGAGGGCTGCGGCATCGGCATCCACTTTACCGCTGGCAGTGCCGGCAACCGGATGGTTGGGAATGCCTTTGTCGGCAACCGGCATCAGGTGAAATTTGTCTCCACCAAATGGGTGGAATGGTCTGAGGCAGGCCGCGGCAACTACTGGTCCGATTTTGCGGGTTTTGATGTCGATGGAGATGGCATCGCCGATGCACCCTACCGTCCCAACGACAGCATGGACCATGTGTTGTGGACCCAGCCGGCGGCGAAGCTGCTGATGGGCTCACCCGCGGTACAGCTGGTGCGTTGGTCGCAATCGGCGTTCCCGGCGCTGCTGCCGGGCGGGGTGATCGACAGCCACCCGCTGATGCGGCCCGAGCGGCCGGCGGCCGCCAGAAAGGTTGAACAGGATGGATAACGCAAACAGCCCACTGCAGATCCGCGCGCTGGACAAGTTCCGCGGAAGGACACAGGTGCTGCATGGCATTGATCTGGATATCGCGCCGGGCGAGCGGCTGGCGCTGCTGGGCCACAACGGTGCGGGCAAGTCGACGCTGATCAAGGCGGTGCTGGGCCTGATCCGGCATGAGGGCGGTAGCATCCGCATCTGCGGCGCTAAGCCGGGCACGGGCGCCGCCCGCGCCGCGACGGCTTTTTTGCCTGAGGCGGCCAGTTTTCACCCGGCGCTGACCGGGCATGAGCAGCTGGGGCTGTTTGCCCGTCTTGCCGGGGAGCGCGCAGATATTATCAGATTGCTGGAACGGGTTGGTCTGGGCGAGGCTATGCATCGCCGTATCGGGGCTTATTCCAAGGGGATGCGTCAGCGGCTGGGCTTGGCGCAGGTGCTGCTGGGGCGTCCCAAACTGGCGCTGCTGGACGAACCCACCAGCGGTCTGGATCCGATCTCGCGCCAGGATCTTTATGCCATCATCAATGAGTTGGCCGGGCAGGGCGCTGCGGTGCTGATCGCCAGCCATGCCTTGACCGAGGTGGAGGCGCGCACCGACCGTATCGCCATCCTGCGCAAAGGCGTGAAGGTGGCGGACGACACGCTGGCGGGCCTGTCGGCACAGGCCGGGCTTCCGGTCAAGCTGCGGGTGCAGGCACAGGGTGCTGAGGCGGATCGGATCGCGCTGGAGACCGGCGGGCGGCGGATCAATGGCGCCTCGGTCGAGATTCTTTGCCGGCCGCAAGACAAGATGGCCGAGCTGCGCAAGATTGCGGCCATGGGCGATGCAGTGGTTGATATCGACATGGTGCCGCCGCGGCTGGAAGACCTTTATCGCCATTACTCCGGGGAGGACCGCAAATGAAACGTGCCTTTGCCATAGCCCGCGCCGAGATGCTGATCCTGCGCCGCAACCTCTGGCTGTTCATGGCAACGCTGATCATGCTTTCGTTCTCGCTGGCGTTGTCCTTTGCCGGCTCGGCCCCGACGGGGACGCTGGGGGTGGACATGCTGACGGTCTCGGTCGCTTCTATGACCACTCTGTCGGTATACCTTGCGCCGCTCTTGGCGTTGATGATGGGGTTTGATGCGGTGGCTGGGGACCGTGACCGCGGCAGCCTGGCGCTGCTGCTTGCCTACCCCGCGGGACGCGCTGAGATCCTGCTGGGCAAGCTGATGGCGCAGCTGGCGGCCCTGGCGGTGGCGATGGTCATCGGCTTTGGTGCCGCCGGAGCGGTTGCGGCCTGGTTTGGCGGTGCAGGCCCCGAGAGCCTGATTGCGCTGGTGCGGCTGGTGGCGACCTCGATCCTGCTGGGCGCAGTGTTCCTGGTGCTGGGTTATGCCTTGTCGGCGCTCAGCAGCGGTGCCGCCGCTGCCGCCGGCCTGTCGGCGGGTGTGTGGCTGGTGTTTGTGGTGCTCTATGACCTGGGACTGCTGGGCGCCGTAGTGATGGACAGCGGCGGGGTGTTCACCCAGAAGGTCTTCCCCTGGGTGATGGTCGCCAACCCGGCGGATGCGTTCCGGCTGTGGAATGTGGCGGCCTCGGAAAGTGTCGCCCTGTCCAGCGGCATGGCGGGGGCGGCCAGTGCCTTGCCCGGCTGGGCGGCACCGCTGTCGCTGCTGTTGTGGCCCGCGCTGGGCTTCCTGCTGGCCTGTGCCGCGTTCCGGAGGGTGGAGCCATGAAGCGCCTGATCCTTGCCGCGGCTCTGTTTCTTTCCGCTTGTCTGGAGGAGGAGGCCAAAGCGCCGCCGGCGCCGGTGGAACTGACGGAAGCGGCGCTGAGCTATTTCTGCCAGATGAATGTGTCCGAACACGGCGGACCCAAGGGGCAGATCCATTTGGAGGGCTTCCCTGTGCCGCTGTTTTTTGCCCAGGTGCGGGATCTGGCAGCCTATGTGAAGAGCCCGGAGCGGGATGCGGAGATCACCGCAATCTATGTCAGCGACATGGGCGCAGCCGCCAGCTGGGCGCATCCCGGCACCAACAACTGGATTGATGCCAAGGGAACGCATTTCGTGGTGGGGGCGAATGTGGCAGGCGGCATGGGCGCGCCGGAAGTTGTGCCCTTTGCCTCGACTGAGGACGCCGCCCGTTTTGCTGCCCGTTACGGCGGCGAAGTGTCGGGGTTTGAAGATATCCCAGATGACGCGGTCCTGGGGCCGGTCGATCTTGACCAGCAACTGGAAACGCCATCCTGAGCGTAGTGTCGCAGCAGCGCCGGATAGCCCTAAACAGGTTCCGGCTGCAGCCGCATCTCGGCAGCGATGGCGTGGCCTTCCATACCCTCCATCCGGCTGATGCGGGCGGTGCGCTGGGCCAGCTCATGGGAGGCGGCGGAATTGCAGCGCTGCCAGGTCACGGTCTTGGTGAACTTATGCACAGACAGCCCGCCGGTATAGCGCGCAGCACCGCTGGTGGGCAGCACATGGTTGGGGCCGGAGGTCTTGTCGCCGAAGGACACCGTGGTTTCCTTACCCAGAAACAGTGAGCCGTAGGCCGTGAGGCGGTCAAGCCACCAGTCGAGATCCTCGGCCTGAACCTGCAGGTGCTCGGGCGCATAACGGTCGGCCACCTGCGCGGCTTCCTCGCGGCTACCGCACAGAACCACTTCGGCGCGTTCGTGCCAGGCGCGGTGGGCGGCAGAGAGATTGGGTTCAGGCAGTTTGCCGATCAGCGCCTGCGCGCGGGCCATGACACCCTTGGCCAGCGCCTCATCGGTGGTGACCAGCCAGACCGGGCTGTCGGCGCCATGTTCTGCCTGGCTGACCAGATCCCAAGCAACGGTTTCAACATCGGCGGTGTGATCGGCGATGACCAATGAATCGGTGGGGCCGGCAAACATGTCGATTCCGACCTCGCCGAACAGCATCCGCTTGGCCTCTGCCACGTAGGAATTGCCGGGGCCGACCAGAATATCGGCAGGCTGGGCGCCGAACAGGCCCTGGGCCATGGCGGCGATGCCCTGGACCCCGCCCAGGTTCAGGATAATGTCCGCTCCGCAGAGGTCCATGGCGTAGACGATCGCATCGGGAATGCCGGTTCCGGGGCGGGTTGGCGAGACTGCGGTGATGTGGGGAACGCCGGCCACTTTGGCGGTGGTGATGGTCATCAGCGCGCTGGCGATATGGCTGTAGCGGCCGCCCGGCACATAACAGCCGGCACTGGAAACCGGGATTTGCTTCTGGCCTGCGATCAGACCGGGGATTACCTCTACCTCGCATTCGCTCATTGTAGCCTTCTGCGCCTCGGCAAAGCGGCGGACGTTGGCATGGGCGAACTGGATGTCCTCTTTCATTTGCTGCGAAACCCGGTTGCAGGCCGCGCGGCGCTGGGCGTCGGTTACCACAATGGGGCCTGTCCAGCCGTCCAGCTTTTCCGCGTAGCGGCGCACCGCGTCTTCGCCATCACGTTCGATGTTGGCGAGCATGACGGCGACTGTATCGCGGATATCGCTGTTTTCGGCAGCGGGGCGGGGCTGGGCCTGTTTGAGGTAGGTGATTGCCATTGGGATCAGCTCATTTCCATTAGAGGGCCGCCGGGTGCGTGGGAAAGGGCACGGCGCGGGTTGCGCCTAAAACAGCGTCCTGCAGGCCGCACGGTCAAGCTGCGGCTTGCAGGTTCCGAAAAACACGGATGTTTGTTTCGAATTGCCGGAGAGCCTAATTCCCCTTAGCGGGGAGGGTGCGGAACTCCTCGGCCAGCCAGGGAAAGCGTGCGCTTATCGGATCAGTGAAATGGTGGCCCAGGGATTTCTGCAATGCCTGGTGGATCAGTTGCGAAGTGGCCGCAGGATAGACGCTGGTGGTGAACAGCGACACCGTTCTGGCAAAACTCTTACCGGGGAAGCGCACAACCTTGACCTTGTCGTGAAAGCGCTGGGCGCGGTGGTAGCTGGCGGCGGTCGTGACGGTCCAGCCGCTGCCCTCGGAGACCAGCCCGATGATCGACTGGTTGCATTCCAGTTCAAACCGGTTGGGAAGAGAGATCTTGAGCCGGGTCAGCTGGGTCTCAATTTGCTTACCGATGGTGTGGTCGCGGGAATAGCGCAGGAGAGGCAGAGGCGTATCAGCTTTAGTCAGATCCTCGACGCTGCCGGAATACCCGGTGGGCACCACCAGAATGAAGGGATCGCGCATCAGCGGGTATTCGATCAGATCCGGCAGCAGCCCGGCCGGGCGGGTGGCGACGCCAGCGTCCAGCTTCTGCTCCTGCAGCTTTTCAATGATCTCGTGGCTGGGCCGGGTGTAGTGGCGGAAGCTGCAGCGGGGCAGCGCGGTAGAGAGGAACTGAAACAATTCCGGGCCGACCTCGTTGTCGAAATCATCAAGCAAGGCCATCCGCAGATCGGTGGCATGCTGCCAGCTGCCGGAACGGATCTCGGCCTCGCCGCGTTTAAGCGTCATCAACCCGTCAAATACATAGCGGGCATAGACCACGCCGGCCGGTGTCAGCCCCATCGGGCGCCGGGTGTGGTCCACCAGATCAACACCAAGCGCACTTTCCAGGCTGCGCAGGTGATTGGACACGGTGCTGATCGACAGGCCGGTTTCTGCGGCGACCTTCTGTATCGATCCCGACTTGGAGATCAGCTGGAACACTTCCAGCCAGCGCAGACTCAGCGTCTTTTGCATATGCAGTCCTCCTTTGCGCTTTGCATATGCTATCCGCAGGTTTGCGCCAATGTATCCGTAAAAATCAAATATAAGTTTTACTTTTGCCGCAAGAGTAATTTTGTGCTATAGTGAAGTGGCTTCCCGGATATGGTTTGCCGTGCAAAAATCAAAGCTATGAGGCTCGCAACGAACGGGCCCGGAGAATTAACTGGGAGACCTCCAATATGATCAAAAAGTATCTGCTTTCAACTATCTGCGCCGCCGCCGCTTCCATCTCTGCTGTGAATGCCGCTCATTTGGATGAGATCACTGTGGCCTATTTCCTGGAATGGCCAATGCCGTTCCAGTTTGCCAAGGCCAACGGCACCTATGAGGAGGAACTGGGCGTCAAGATCAACTGGGTGTCGTTCGACACTGGCACCGCAATGTCGGCGGCGATGGCGTCGGGTGATGTGCAGATTGCCGTGAGCCAGGGCGTGCCGCCGTTTGTGGTGGCAACGTCCGCCGGACAGGACATCCAGATTGTGGATGTGGCTGTCAGCTATTCCGACAATGACAACTGTGTTGTCGCCGAGGCGCTGGAGATTGACAAAACCAGCGCAGGCGAGCTGGCGGGCAAGAAAGTGGGTGTGCCGATCGGCACCGCTGCGCATTATAACTTCCTGTCGCAGATGTCGCATTTCGGTGTTGATATCGGTTCGATGGAGGTCGTGGATATGGCGCCCGCGGACGGCGCGGCAGCTTTTGCACAGGGCAACCTGGACATGGTCTGCGGCTGGGGCGGCGCGCTGCGGCGGATGCTGGAGCATGGCAACGTGCTGCTGACCGGTGCCGAGAAGGAAGAACTGGGTATTCTGGTGTTCGATGTAACCAGCGCACCGGCAGGGTTTATCGCTGAGGATAGCGAGCTGCTGAGCAAATTCCTGAAAGTGACTGCAGATGCCAACGCAATGTGGAACTCGGGCGATCACAAGGACGAGATGCTGCCGGTGATTGCCAAGGATGCCGGTATGGACCTGGGCGATGCTGAGGCCACAATAGCCACCTTCAACTTCCCCTCGGCCGAGGATCAGCTGTCCGAGAAGTGGCTGGGCGGCGGCGCTCAAGGCTTCATGAAGGGCGTGGCGGATGTGTTTGTGAAGGCGGGCAGCATCGAAGCGGCGTTGGACTCCTATGATGGTGCTGTTGACAGTGCACCGCTGGACGCCGCGCTGAACTGAACCGCTATTGAATAACTGAGATGAACGGCCCGGTAACCGGGCCGTTTGCATCCGCGGCTGAAGCAGGAAGGGGGAGAGATGTCAGGATTGGACATCAAGGGTGTCTCTATGCGTTTTGATTTGCCCAATGGCAGTTCGGTACAGGCACTGAAAGACGTCTCATTGAGTTTAAAAGCGGGAGAGTTGATGTCGGTTTTGGGGCCTTCGGGCTGCGGCAAGACCACGCTCTTGAACATTCTGGCCGGGTTTCTGGCCCCGACGGAAGGGGCGATTGAATTGAACGGCCATGTTGTCACCGGGCCGGATGCCGAACGCGGCATGGTGTTCCAGAAAGGCGCGCTGTTTGAATGGATGAACGTGCGCGACAACGTGGAATTCGGGCCGCGCATGAAAGGCATGGCGCGGGCGGAACGAGAGAAGATCTCTGACCGGCTGCTGGATATCGTCGGCTTGCAGGATTTCAAGGAAAAGGCGGTGTATGAGTTGTCGGGCGGGATGCAGCAGCGTGTTGCCTTGGCCCGCTGCCTGGCGAATGAACCTGATGTGATCCTGATGGACGAACCGCTGGGGGCGCTGGACGCGCTGACGCGGGAGAAGATGCAAGGCCTGGTGCTGAAGCTGTGGAAAGAGACCGGCAAGACTATTATCCTGATCACCCACTCGGTGGAGGAGGCACTGCTGCTGGGCGAGCGGCTGATCGTGATGGCGCCGCGTCCCGGCCGCATTCACCGCGAATACAACTTGCCCTTTGCGGAACGCGGGGTGAATGCAGATCTGCGGGATGTGAAGAAATCCGAAGGATTTGCCGAGACCCGCGATGAGATCCTCTCGATGATCTGGGAAATGGAAGAGGAGATCATGGGCCGGACGGAGCAAGTTGCATGACGGTTCTTCTGTTCTATATCGCGCTGTTTGCCGGTGCTTTCTTTCTGGTTCAGCTGATCCGCAAGGGGATGCAGTCGCAGCAGGATTTTACCAGCTTGAAAACCGTAACGTTTGGCGATGAAAGCGCCGTGACGCCGGACCGGGCGGCCTCGATCATCTCAGTCCTTGTGATCTTTGTGATCTGGGCGGCCTTTACCGGCTCCAAGCTGCTTCCCATTCACGTGCCAGGACCCTTCACCGGCGAAACCACATTCACCTATACTTTGGAGAAT
The DNA here is from genome assembly GCF_000473165.1 of Leisingera aquimarina DSM 24565. Taxonomy (GTDB): domain Bacteria; phylum Pseudomonadota; class Alphaproteobacteria; order Rhodobacterales; family Rhodobacteraceae; genus Leisingera; species Leisingera aquimarina. Next base: position 1,722,783 of record NZ_KI421504.1, read on the forward strand.
GCCGACGGGGCCACCGATGACGCAGACATCACAGTCAGGGTGGCCGGGTTTGGTGAGGAAAGCCCAAAGTTTGAGGTGGAGCCGGGCGACGGCTTTGCCAAGAACGATGCCCTGGCGGCACAGGCCGGGCGCTCCACCACTCTGATTTTTGACCGCAATGACGAGGTCAAGCGCAAGGAAGGCGCAAAGATCGTCGCCATCAACGGCGAACCCATCGGTCCCGGTACGCAAGTGGACGCCGGCGACGGCACGGTGACGCTGACCGGGAAGGGGGCGATCAGTTTTGCCCCGCACGGCGGGTTGCAGATGAACCCGATCTGGCTGCCGGCACCGGAAACGGTGGTGGCGCGGTTCTTTGAGATTGCCTCGGAAGGTTATCAGAACTTTTCGTTGTGGCAGCATTTGGGCTGGTCGCTGACACGGGTGATCGTGGGTTTTGTGACCGGGGCGATTGTCGGCATTCCGCTGGGTTATGCCATGGGTCTGTCGGGCTGGTTCCGCGGCTGGTTCGACCCGATTGTCGAGTTCATGCGCCCGGTGCCGCCCTTGGCGCTGATCCCGCTGGTGATCATTTGGTTCGGCATCTGGGAAACCGGCAAGATCGTGCTGCTGTTCCTGGCAGCCCTCTGGATCATGACGATTGCGGCGCGGGCCGGGGTTTCCGGGGTGAACATCTCGAAAATCCACGCGGCCTATTCGCTGGGGGCCTCCAAGTGGCAGATCATGCGCCACGTGATCGTGCCGAATTCGCTGCCGGAGATCTTTACCGGTGCGCGGGTTGCAATGGGCGTTTGCTGGGGCACCGTTGTGGCCGCGGAACTGGTTGCGGCACAAAAGGGGGCAGGCATGATGATCATTGCGGCCTCGAAATTTCAGCTGACGGATATCGTGATTATGGGGATCGTGCTGATTGGCATCATCGGTTACGGCATCGACATACTGATGCGTCAGGCGGAGAATTGGCTGGTGCCATGGAAGGGTCGCAGCTGACGCAAGTATCTGCATCGCAATGGAAAACGCCCGGAGAATTCTCCGGGCGTTTTGCTGTTTGAAGAGAGGCCTAGCCCCGGATACGGTCGAAGCCCGGATCATAGGGGGAGGGGGCAATAACCGTGGCCGCCACCAGATCGCCGCAGAGGTCGAGCTGCATAGTGCTGCCTTCGGTTGCCAGTGCCGGTTCCACAAAAGCATAGGCCAGGTTCATACTTACCCGGTGACCCCAATCGCCGGACGTCACGGTGCCCACGACCTTGCCGTCTTGCATCAGCGAGGCGCCGCCATGGGCCGGGGCGTGGGTGGTGCCGATCTGTAGCGTGACCAGCTTCTTGCGTGCGCCTTCGGTTTGGCGTTTCTGCAGGGCCTCCTTGCCGATGAAATCACTCTTTTCCAGCTTCACGAACCGGTCCAGCCCGGTCTCAAACGGGTCGAATTCGGTGATCAGGTCTGCCTTCCAATGCAGGAAACCTTTTTCCATCCGCATAGACTCCACCGCCCGCGCGCCAAAGAGTTTGAGGCCGTGTGCCTCGCCCGCCTTGCGCAGGGCCAGGTAGGCTGCGTAAAGCGCAGCGTTGGGGACGTGGATTTCATAGGCTAGTTCGCCGGAGAAGCTGACGCCCATCACTGTGGCGGGCGCAAAACCGACGAAACATTCACGCACCGACAGCCACGGGAAGGCCGCGGCTGACCAGTCGCCCCGGGCGCAGGCTGAGAGCACGTCCCTTGCCCGGGGACCGGCCAGGACCAGGATGGTCTGGTCGTTAGCGAGAGAGCGGACATGCACGTCCTCGTCTTTTTGGATGTGGCTTTGCAGCCAGTCCATGTCGTGGAATTCGCTGGCGGCGGCGGAGCCGTACCAGACCCGCTCCGGCCCGCGGTCCGAGGCGGGGAGATTGGCCACTGTGGCCTCGCCTTTGACCATGCCGTGATGGTTCAACAGGTAGCCGAGACCGACCCGGCCCGCGCGTTTGGTGACGGTGCCGCAGAACATCCGGTCGAGAAAGCTGTGCCGGTCCGCGCCAGTGATCTCGAACCGGTTGAAGCCATTGACCTCGGCCAGGCCGGCATTCTCCTGCACATTCTTCACCTCGGCCGCGATGACGCCGAAGGCCTCGTCAAAGTTGAAGGACAGCGAGGGATGGAAGTCCGGTGCGGGCTTGATGTAGTCGACCCGCTCCCAACCGTTCACCACCGTGAACTCGGCGCCTTCGGCGGCCAGCACCGGCGTCAGCGGCGTGGTCTTGGCCGGGCGGCCCGCCGGGCGGTGCTCATGCGGGAAGTGGAAGCGGAATTCGTTCTGATAGTCCTCGATCGCCTTCAGCGCGGTCAGCTCGACATTGGTGTGGCCGGTGAAACGGCGCGGATCAAGGCACCAGGTGTCGTACTGCGCCTCGCCATGCACGATCTGCTGCGCCAATAGCCAGCCGTGGCCGCCGCCTTCGCCCAGGCCCGCCCGCAGGCCGATAATGCAGAACGCGTTGCGCTTGCCTGGGATCGGGCCGACCAAGGGTGCCCCGTCGATGGTATAGGTGATCGGACCGTTGACCACTGTGTGAATGCCGGTGTCCATCAGCGTTGGCATCCGGGCAAAGGCGCCCTCCAGAACATCTGTTACCCGGTCCAGATCATCGGGGCACAGGGCGTTCACGAAATTCGGGTCGATCCCGTCCATGCCCCAGGTTTTGCAGTCTTGTTCGTAGAAGCCCACCAGCAGCCCGTTCTTTTCCTGGCGGCAGTAATAGTCGCTGATCGGGCACCGCAACAGCGGCATCCGGTGTCCCGCGTCTTTGATCGCGGGGATCTCTTCGGTCAGGAAATACTGGTGCTCCATCGAGGCGACGGGGTGGTGCACACCCATCATGGCGCCAACCTCGTTCACCCGGTAGCCGCAGGCGTTCACCACGATATCGCAGTCTATGTCGCCGTGTTCGGTATGCACGGTCCAGGTGTCGTCCTTATGCTGTGTCAAGGCGGTCACCGGCGTGTTGCGGTAGACCTCGGCACCGGCCTTGCGGGCACGCCGCGCCAGCGCCTGGCACAGCTGGGCCGGGTCTATGTCGCCGTCCAGCGGATCCCACAAGCCGCCGATCAGGTTATCGGTGGAGATCAGCGGGTGGCGACGGGCGCATTCCTCGGCGTCGATCACTTCGAACTCCACCTCCATGCCGCGCGCCATGGAGGTAAAGTGGCGGTAGCCCTGCATTTGTGCTTCGGTATTGGCCAGGCGGATACCGCCGTCGCCGTGGTGGTAGTTGATCGGGTAATCCGGGTCTTCAGCCAGTTCCTTGTACAAGTTGATCGAGTGGGTCTTGAGGCCGACCATGGTCTGGTTCATGCCGAAATTCGTGACCTGCGCCGCTGAATGCCAGGTGGTGCCGCTGGTCAGTTCGTTGCGTTCGACAAGAACGACGTCGCTCCAGCCTTCCTGAGTGAGGTGGTAGAGGGTGGAGCAGCCGGCGATGCCGCCTCCGATCACCACAACCTTGGTGCGCGATTTCATGAAAGGGACCTCCCGATGGATTTTGCATGACTAAGCGCCCGGTCAGCGCAGGCTGCAATACAGGGGAGTGTAATTATCAAAAATTCGAAAACTTTGTTGAATAAGCTGGTAGTTCTGCTCCTGTGATTGCCAGCCGGCGGCTGCGGCGGGAACATTGGGGCAAGATTTACCTCAGGAGGTCACAATAATGGCAGAGCAGCGAGCCAAACGGGGCGGGCGCCGGGAGCGTTTGGCGCAGAGGGCGGCAAAGCCTGCCGTGGATCCCTGTCCGCCGGGCCAGATCGGCGGAGACTATAAGCCGCTGACCCCTGAGGAACTGGAGCGGGTTTACTCCACATCACTGGAATTGCTGGCCAAGCTTGGCATGGGGGAAGTTCCGCCCCAGCTGCACGCCGATCTGCTGGCGGCAGGGGCGCAGGACAACGGTGCCGGGCGGGTAGTGTTTCCGCCGCAACTGGTGGAACAGGCGATTGACCAGGCTGCCAAGACGTTTGTTCTGCACGGACGCGATGACAGCCGCTCAATCACGGTGGGCGGCAATGCGGTGCATTTCGGCACCGGCGGCGCGGCTGTGCAGACGCTGGATATGGAAAGCGGGGTGTACCGGCCTTCGACGCTGACTGACCTGCATGACTTTACCCGGCTGCAGGACACTCTGGCCAATGTCAGCTGGTTCACCCGCTGCTGCGTGGCGACAGATGTGCCGGACAACTACGATCTGGACGTGAACACGGTCTATGCGCTGCTGAAGAACACCACCAAACCAGTGGCGACGTCGTTTACGCTGGCAGAGCATGTGGCACCGATTGTGGAGATGCTGGATATCGCTGCAGGCGGTCCGGGGGAGTTCTCCAAACGCCCCTTCGTCAAGGCGCATATCAGCCCGGTCATCTCTCCAATGCGTTATGGTGAGGATGCAGTGGACGTTGTCTATGAATGCATCAGGCACAACATTCCAATGTCCTGCATAACTGCGGCCCAGGCGGGGGCAACGGCGCCCGCCACATTGGCGGGATTTCTCGCGCAATCACTGGCCGAGACCCTGGCCAGCCTGGTGATGGTGCACGCGATCCAGCCGGGTTTCCCGATGGTGTTCTCCAACTGGCCCTTGGTAATTGATTTGCGCACCGGGGCGTTTTCCGGCGGCAGCGGCGAGACGGCGGTTCTGAATGCAGCCTCGGCGCAGCTGTCGAACTGGTTGGGGCTGCCCTCAGGGGTGGCATGCTCAATGACCGACGCCAAGGCGATTGACGCGCAATACGGGGCTGAAAAAGGACTGACGTCGCTGGCGGCAGCGCTGGCGGGGGGCAATCTGATCTATGAAAGCTCGGGCATGACGGCGTCCCTTTTGGGTGTGAGTTTTGAAGGGTTCGTGCTGGATGACGAGATGCATTCCCACACCTACCGCGCCTTGCGCGGGATTGAAGTGAGCGAGGAAAACCTCGGGTTCGAGGCGATCTGCGCGGCGGTGCTGGGCGAGGGGCATTTTCTGGGCGGCCAGCATACGCTCGCGGCGATGGAGCGGGACTACTTCTACCCGGCTATAGCGGACCGGGACGAGCCGCGCACCTGGGCAGAAAAGGGCGGACTGGACGCCTGGGCACAGGCGCGGGTGCGGGCACAGGAAATCCTGCGGACCCATCAGCCCGCGTATCTTACGGCAGAGCAGGACCGGGATATCCGGGCGCGCTTCAAGATCTATTGAGAGGCCGGGCGGTCAAGAGATCAGGGTGAAGCTATTCGCAAGCCAGGGCGCGCTTTGCTGGAACGGTTTTATCGCGTGATCAGCAATCAGTGTGCGCATCCGGCTGTCGACCAGATCAAGGATCGAGCGCGAACAATCCGGCGTCGAAACGATGGCCAGGGTGCGCGAGAAGCTTTTGCCCGGAAAGGCGACCATTTTCAGCTTGGGCTGGAACAGTTTGGCGCGGGAAAACAGCAGCGGCGTGGTGATCGTCCAGCCCGCACCCGCTGCGACCATGGCCATCAGTGTTTGATTGCTGGCGCATTCGAACCGGTGCGGCAGCGACAGCCCCATCCGCCGCAACTGGGTTTCGATCTGGCGGGAAATGATCTGGTTGCTGGCAAAGCGCAGGAAGGGCAGCGTGCTGCGGCCTTCGATAACCTCCTGCAGCATGGGTTCGTCTGATTTGGGCAGCACCGCAACAAAGGGATCGCGCAGCAACGGCCTGTCCTGCAGATCGCGCAAACGCTCTGACGGGGTGGTGGTGATGCCCAGGTCCAGCTGCCGGTCGCGCAGCATGGCCAGTACCGCATGGCTGGAATCGATCTGATACATGAAATCGCAGCGCGGCATGCTGGCGGACAGGAAAACGGCCAGTTCAGGGATGATGTCGCTGTCAAAATCCTCGATCGTGCCAAGCCGAAGATAGCTGGCCTCGGAAATGTTCCCGGCCGAAGCCTCGGCCTTGGCCTTGCGGATCGTGTGCAGCGCATCGCCGATGCTGCGCAGGAAAACCTGGCCTTTGGGTGTCAGAACCATGGGGCGGCGGCTGTGGTTGAACAGCTCCACCCCCAAATGATCCTCGAGATTGCGCAGATGGTGCGAGATGGTGCTGACCGACAGGCCGGTCTCGTCGGACACGTCCTGCAAAGACCCTTTGCGGGCAGTGATCTGAAACAGTTCAAGCCCTTTCAGGCTCAGATCTTTGCGGGCGGAGTGGCTAGGCATCGGATACCTCTCCCACAAATCTGCGGCTGCGTCATGAGGCGTTTATTAGATTTCCCCCAATTGGTGGCAAAATGCTGAAGACCAAGGCCTGGCCGATTGCGCTTGGGCTGCTGCACATGCAATCTGCTCTCTGCGCAGCTGCTGTGTGCGCCCGCGCGGCAAATGCCGCTGCCTTGTAAAGGGTTTATGAACATTGACGCCTCGCGCCGACGGGCGCACACTGCAGCCACAGCGATGGTTTTTTAGCCGATGCATTGTCGTGGAGGATATTTAACTGCACCGAAACTGGCGTTATGCAAAACCGGATTGCGAAAGCTCTGGCCTTATCAGTTTTGGAAACTGTCACTGTAGGCGGGGCGTCTGACTCCGCAAGGTTTCACGGTTGAAACAATAAGAACAACAAACAACAGTCCAAAGGGAGATAACTGGATATGACAGCAAAGACTTCAATCAGCCGCCGTACGGTGCTGAAAAGCGCAGGTGCTGCGGCACTGGCGGCGCCGCTTTACTCAAAAAGCGCACTGGCGTCTTCGGGCGAAGTGAACATCCTGATGTGGTCGGACTATCTGCCGCCCGAATTCATTTCCGGGTTTGAAGCCAAGACCGGGATCAAGGTGAACTACACCGGTATCGGTTCCAACGAAGAAATCATCAACAAGATGAAGGCCACCAAAGGCCAAGGCTTTGACATCGTTTCGCCGACCAACAACCGCTCGCTGCAGTGGGGGCCGCTGGAGCTGTTGAAGCCGTTCGACATGAACAAAGTCAACATCGACGCGGTGAACCCGGCGATGGCCAAGATTGGCACCGACGCCTGGAACTTTGGCGGTTCGGGCGTGCATTGGCTGCCGCATATCTGGGGCACCGAAGGCATTGCCTACCGCACCGACAAGTGGCTGCCTGCGGGCGACGCTCCGTCTTATGGCGATGTCTGGTCCGAGGAAAACGCCGGCAAAACCATGGGCCGGGCGCATTCAATGATGCTGGGTGCAGGCCTTTACATGGAAGCCTCGGGCGAGATGGAGCCGGGCTCGATCTGGGCGGCTTACGACGACGAGGAAACCATGCGCAAGGTCTGGGGCCAGGTCACAGACTGGTGCGTGGCGCGCAAGAGCCGGATCAAGCTGATCTGGAACGATGCGGACACCCAGAAAAACGGCCTGTTGAACGAGGGTGTTGTGGTCGGCCAGACTTGGGACGGTCCGCCGCTGGCGCTTAAGTCTGCTGGCGAACCTGTGCACTATCAGGCACCGGTCGAAGGCTCGATGGCTTGGGTCGACGGCATCTCGATGCCGGTTGGCGCCAAGAACGAAGAGGAGGTTTATGCCTTCATCTCCTATGCCTATGAGCAGGAGCCGGCAGGCAAGGCAATCGACAGCCATGGCTATAACTCGCCGGTTCTGGGCGCTGATGGCTTCTCGGGCGATGTCTACAAGAAGAACTTTGCCGAAGCCTATCCGGGCAACTCGCTGGCCAATCTGAACCCGTGGCCGGCCGAGGCGCCGTGGTATGCGGACGTGCGGACCGAGTTCGTCAACAAGTTCAAGAGCGCCTAAGCGAACCGCCTGATCATGCTGGCCTCCGGGAGATCTATCCCGGGGGCCGGTTTCGTGCCGCTGGCAGCCAGCCGGAGCGGCGCCTTCAACAACAATACAAGGGAAGCAGGTCTTGCGGGGCCGGTGGAGCGCCACCGGAATGGGGATCTGCACCCTGGGGAGAAGCCAAATGAGTGCTGGGGTCGGCGTTGATCTCGAAAATCTTTGGATCCGCTTCGGTGACTTTGTTGCCGTGCGCGATGCCAATGTGAACATCAATGGAGGGGATTTCTTCTCCTTCCTGGGGCCCTCGGGCTGCGGTAAAACCACCATCCTGCGGGCGGTCTCAGGCTTTCTTGAGCCAAGCGACGGCCGGGTGCTGATTGGCGGCAACAACATGAAGGGGATCGGGCCGAACAAGCGCCCGACCGCGCTGATCTTCCAGAACCTGGCGCTGTTTCCGCTGATGAAAGTCTGGGAAAACATCACTTTCTCAATGGAGATCAAGGGCGCCTCGGCCAGGGAGCGGCGCAAGCGCGCGGATGAGCTGTTGGACATGATCGCGCTGCCGGGGCAGGGCGACAAGCTGCCCTCCGAATTGTCTGGCGGCCAGCGTCAGCGGGTGGCGATCGCGCGCGCCTTGTGTGCCGAACCGGATGTGCTGCTGCTTGATGAACCGCTGTCGGCGCTCGATCTCAAGCTGCGCCAGCACATGCGCACCGAGCTGCGCGAGATTCAGCAGCGGGTCGGCATCACTTTTATCTACATCACCCACGATCAGGGCGAGGCGCTGACCATGTCCGACAACATCGCGGTGATGAAGGCCGGGGTGATCGACCAGATCGGTGATGGAAAGACCATCTACAACGACCCGGCTACTGCCTTTGCGGCGTCTTTTGTGGGCGAAAACAATGTCTTTCGCGGCAAGGTGAAGCGGGTGATGGGCGACGAGGCCCTGATCGCCACCAACCGGTCAGGCGATCTGGTGGCGCGGATTTCCACTGCCAACCAGGGCCGTATGAAAGAAGGCGACGAGGCGATGATGTTCATCCGCCCCGAGGCCTTTGCACTGGCGCCGCAGGGCGCCGCAGGCGACCATTTCGTGACTGCAAAAGTCAACCACGAGGAGTTCGAGGGCAATGCCTTCAACATCTTTATGGAAGGCGACGGCGGTAAGGAGCTGAAGGTTTCGATCCCCAACCTGGGCCAGTCCTTTGATGACCACACCGGCCAGAATATCACCCTGGAATACGAGACGAAAAACGCCGTCTGTGTTCCTGCCGGTGAGCTGGCCGCGGAATGAGGAGGCCCATGTCATGCCAAGCTTCCTGAGGGAGTTCTTCAAACGCAACGGTTTCGGCATGGGCAGTCTGATGCTGGGCCTGGTCTTGTTCTGGACCATCGGCCTTATCATCCTGCCGCAGCTGTCGATGCTCGACTTTTCCTTCCGTCCCAACCTTCCGCCACCAGAGATCGGCGGCCCCAAGGACGTCTATACGGTCGAGAACTACAAATACCTGGTGTTCGGACCGGAAGGCGGCAGCCAGAGCTACAACGCCGTCGACCTCAATGTGTTCTTCCGCACCCTGGTGGCGGCGGTCTGCGTCACCATCTTCAACCTGATCCTGTGCTACCCGATCGCCTATTACCTAGCCCAGACCAAGGGCAATCACATCCGCATCTTTGCGCTGATGCTGATTATCCCCTACTGGATCAACGAAATTCTGCGGGCCTTTGCGCTGCGCATCATCTTCGGCGAAACAGGCGTTTTTAATAACATGCTGGTGGGGCTGGGGATTTTCGACACCCCGTTTGACTTTATCCGCAATGACATCGCGCTGTATGCGGGTCTTGGGTACGCCTATATCCTCCTGATGATCTTCCCGATCTACAACGTGATCGAAAGCCTCGACCGCAACCAGATCGAGGCAGCGCGGGACATGGGGGCAAGCTGGACAAAGATCCACCAGCGGGTTGTGATCCCTTATGCCAAGCCGGGCATTTCCTCGGGCTGCACCATGGTGTTCATGCTGTCCGCCGGAGCGCTGGCGGCGCCGCAGATCCTGGGCGGTCCATCGTCCCTGTGGTTCACGCAGCTGATCTATCAGCAGTTCAATGACAACTCCGACTGGCCGCAGGGCGCGGCGTATGCAGTGGTTCTGCTGGTCACCTGTATCCTGCTTGTTCTGGCCATCATGCGCCTGTTCAAGGTGAACATGGGGGATATCGGCAAATGAAGACCTTCTCCTTTATGCGCATAAGCCTTTGGGTCTATCTGGCGATCTTCTTTGCCTATCTTCTGGGACCGCTGGTGATCATGTCGGCGACTGCCTTCAACTCACCGTCCTTCCCGCGGATGACTCCCTGGGAATGCCTGACGTTTGAATGGTTCTCGGCCTTGTTCCAGGACGAGCGGATCCTGAACGGGATCTGGAACTCGATCCTGGTGGGGGCAGGCACGGTTGTCTTGTCGGTGGCGATGGGGCTGGCGGGGGCGCTGATGCTCACCCAGATCTGGCCCAAGCTGCGCGCGACCTATTACACCATCATCATCGCGCCGATCCTGATCCCCGGCGTGGTCATTGGTATCTCGACCCTGGTGTTCTGGGACCGGATCAACCGGATGCTGGGGCTGGGTGCGGACAGCTGGCTGTCGAACGGTCTGTTCCTGACCATCATCGGCCAGTCCACCTTTATTGCCAGCTACTGCATGCTGGTGCTGGTGGCCCGCCTGCAGCGTTATGACATTGCGCTGACCGAGGCGGCACTGGATCTGGGGGCCACCCATGCCCAGGCTTTCCGCAAGGTGCTGCTGCCGTTCATGCGGCCGGCCATCGCTTCGGCGGCGGTGCTGGCATTCCTGGCATCGTTCGAGAACTACAACACCACCACCTTCACCTTCGGAGAATACCCGACGCTGACCATCGAACTGGCGCAGAAGGTGCGCTACGGCATCACGCCCGCGATCTCGGCGCTGGCCTTCATCATCGTGGTGCTGACGGTGTTTGCGGCGCTGGCCAATGAGGCCGGCTTGCGCCGCCGCGAACTGGTCGCCGCCGCCCGCAAGAAGGCGACAGTGGAGGAGCTGGAAAGCGGCAAGCTGCGGCTGCCCGGTTTCCTCAGCTCCAATGTTGCGGCGGTGGCGCTGGTGGTTGTGGCCTGTGCCACGGTCGCGGTGGTCGGCACTGCCACGGTCTACAGCCCGCAGCAATGCATTGCCGACGTTCAGGAGCAAAAGCGCCTGGAGACCGAAGAGCGCATCCAGGAGCTGCGCCGCCAGCGCGAGCTGCGTCGCCAGCAGCAGCTGGAACAGCAGGGCGAGGCTGCCCCGGCCCAATCCGCGCCCTCCACCGGCACCGGCAACAACTCCGGCTTCGGCGGCGTCTTTGCCCCAGGCACCCTGTCGGGCGACGAAGAGGAAGGCGAGGAGGCAGAGCAGGAACCGCAGGGCAACGGCTCCGGATTCGGCAATGTCTTTGATCCCGGCGCCCTCTCCAACGATGGCGAGGACAGCGGATCAGGGAACTGAACCGGGTCCCAAACAGACAAAAGGCGGCCTTAGGGCCGCCTTTTTTCATAAATGTTCCAGCTTGTTTTCAGGCGGCGGATCCTGCCGGGTGGCTGTCCGCGTAGTATTCTTTGCGGAAAGCCAGCGGACTGGTCTTGTATTCGCGCTTGAACCATTCGGTGAGGTTGCTGCGCGAGCCAAATCCGGTGGCGGCGACGATCTCGGCCAGCGGCAGGGTGGTGTGCAGCAACAGCTGGCGGGCCTTCTCAATCCGCAGCTTGCGATAGGCGGCCAGCGGGCTGGTTCTGGTTTTTTGCTGAAAACGGCGTTCCAGCTTGCGCGGAGAAACGCCGGCCTGCTGGGCAATGTCGCGGATCAAAAGCGGCTCTTCGAGGTTCTGCTGCATCAGGTCGAGGATTTTGACGATCAGCGCGTCGCCGCCGGCGGTCTGGCGCAGTTGCAGCGATATTCTGGATTGCTCCGATGCCGGGCCAAAGGCCAGGCCGAGATAGTCGCAGACCGCATCGGCAATGAACGGTCCGCGGTCGGCGCGCAGGAATCCGGCCAGCAGGCGCAGGGCGGCAAAGCTGCTGACGGCAGTGTTGATGCGGCCGGCGGCGGTGGTCAGCGTGCCTGCCGGGGCGCAGGTCAGCTGCTCTTCCTCTGCGGCGGCGGCAAAATTTGAATGCACGGCAGTCTCGAATGCCGCCTGCAAGCCGGATTCGGCCAGCAGAAAGATGGCACTGCCGGCAAACAGGCAGCGCTGGGCCTGGCGGCAGATCCGCTGCAGGCTGGCCTTTTCGCCTGAGTTGAGCGGCCATCGGCTGGAGATACCGCCGAGGAAAATGACCGTCTGCGGTTTCCAGCCCGCGGGCACGGCACGCATTTGCGAGCTGAGGTTGCGCACGGCGGTGCGGTAGCCGCTGTCGGGAAACAGATCATTGGCGGCGCGGAAAACTTCGCAAATCATCTGCGCCGCGGCAGGGGGTTCCGACTGCGGCAGGATGATTTCGACGTCGTGGAAGCGGGCGTGTGCCGCGCTGTCAGCGGAGTGCTGGAAAGCTGGCACGGTCAGCGGTTCGAGACGGGACATCATTCTCTCCTCTGAGCGGGTCATGCGGGGACTGCGGCCGCTGAAGCGCGGCGGCAGGGTGCCCCGCCGGACAGGCCGGCGGGGCGGGAGGCCTAAAGGATCAGGCTTCGTTTTCTTCGTAATCCGACATCGGCGGGCAGGTGCAGATCAGGTGACGGTCGCCATAGGCGTTGTCGACCCGGTTCACAGCCGGCCAGTATTTGTCGACGCCCAGGTTGCCGGGAGGGAAGCAGGCCTGTTCGCGGCTGTAGGGACGATCCCATTCGCCCACCAGGTCGCGCACCGTGTGCGGCGCGTGCTTGAGCGGGTTGTTTTCGGGATCGATCTTGCCGTCGATGATGTCCTGCGCCTCCGAGCGGATCGACAGCATGGCGTCGCAGAAGCGGTCCAGCTCGTCCTTGGGCTCGGATTCAGTCGGTTCCACCATCAGCGTGCCCGCCACCGGCCAGGACATGGTCGGAGCGTGGAAGCCCGAGTCGACCAGACGCTTGGCCACATCGTCCACGGTGACGTTGCCGTCATCTGCCAGCGGACGGGTGTCCAGGATGCACTCATGCGCCACACGGCCCGTTTCCGAGGTGTAGAGGATCTTGTAGGCATCCTTGAGGCGCGCAGCGATGTAGTTGGCGTTAAGGATCGCCACTTTGGTCGCTTGGGTCAGGCCTTCGCCGCCCATCAGAAGGCAGTAGGCCCAGGATACTGGCAGGATCGAGGGCGAACCGAACGGAGCTGCTGAAACCGGCCCCACGGCAGTGCCGTATTCCGGGTGGCCCGGCAGGTGCTCGGTCAGGTGCGCCTTGACGCCGATCGGACCCATGCCGGGGCCGCCGCCGCCGTGCGGAATGCAGAAGGTCTTGTGCAGGTTCAGGTGCGAAACGTCGCCGCCGATCTTGCCCGGCTGGGCGAGACCCACCATGGCATTCATGTTGGCGCCGTCGATATAGACCTGACCGCCATGATCATGGGTGATCTGGCAGACGTCCTGCACGGTTTCTTCAAACACACCGTGGGTCGACGGGTAGGTGATCATGCAGGCCGCGAGGTTGTCGCTGTGCTGCTCTGCCTTGGCCCGGAAGTCGGCGACGTCGATGTTGCCGCTGTCGTCCGCTTTGACCGGGATCACCTTGTATCCCACCATCTGTGCCGACGCCGGGTTGGTGCCATGCGCAGAGGTCGGGATCAGGCAGATGTTGCGGTGCGCTTCGCCGCGAGACGCGTGGTAGTTGCGGATCGTCAGCAGGCCTGCGTATTCGCCCTGCGCACCGGAGTTCGGCTGCTGGGAGATCGCGTCATAGCCGGTGATCTGGCAGAGCTTGTCGTTCAGATCGGCGATCATCTGATGATAGCCCTGCGCCTGGTCTTCCGGGCAGAAGGGGTGCAGGTTGCCGAATTCCGGCCAGGTGACCGGGATCATTTCGATGGTCGCGTTCAGCTTCATGGTGCAGGACCCAAGCGGGATCATCGCACGGTCCAGTGCCAGGTCGCGGTCGGCCAGGCGGCGCATGTAGCGGGTGATCTCTGCTTCGGCCCGGTTCTTGTGGAAAATCGGGTGGGTCAGATACTCGCTTTCACGCAGCGCGTAGTCGGGCAGGCGGTAGGCGCGGTTGGCAACGCTGTCGTCTTTCTTGGTGATGCCGAAGGCACCCCAGACGGCTTCGATGGTTTCCGGGCGGGTCTGCTCGTCCAGCGAGATGCCGACGTGGCTGCTGCCGATCTTGCGCAGGTTCACGCCGCGGGCAACGGCCGCTTCCATCACGGTTTTCTGCAGCGGGCCGACTTCGACGGTGATGGTGTCGAAGAAGACCTCCGGCTCAACCTTGAAGCCATGCTCTTCCAGGCCTGCGGCCAGACGCGAGGTCTTGCGGTGCACCGACTGGGCAATCGCCTTGATGCCATCGGGGCCGTGGTAGACCGCGTACATCGAGGCGATAACAGCCAGCAGCGCCTGTGCGGTACAGACGTTGGAGTTGGCTTTTTCGCGGCGGATGTGCTGTTCGCGGGTCTGCAGCGCCAGGCGGTAGGCCTTGTTGCCGCGTGCATCGACCGACACACCGATGATGCGGCCGGGCATGGCGCGCTTCAGCTTGTCGGTGGTTGCCATATAAGCCGCGTGCGGGCCGCCGTAACCCATCGGAACACCAAAGCGCTGGGTCGAGCCTATGGCAATGTCAGCACCCATTTCACCCGGCGATTTCAGCAGCGCCAGCGACAGGATGTCGGCGGCAACAACGGCGATGCCTTTGTGCTCGTGGATGGCTTCGATTTCGGATGTGAAATCGCGCACATGGCCGTAAGTGCCGGGATACTGGAAGATGGCGCCAAAGACTGCGCCCGGATCCAGATCGTCGGGATCGGCCACGACCACGTCGATGCCCAAAGGCTCGGCACGGGTCTGGATCACGGCGACGGTCTGCGGGTGGCAGTTCTTGTCGACAAAGAAGGCGGCGTTGTTTGCTTTGGAGCGCGAGCCGCGATGTGCCATCGACATGGCTTCGGCGGCGGCAGTTGCTTCGTCCAGCAGCGAGGCGTTGGCGATATCCAGGCCGGTCAGGTCGCTGACCATGGTCTGGAAGTTCAACAGCGCCTCAAGACGGCCCTGGGAAATCTCCGGCTGGTAGGGGGTATAGGCGGTGTACCAGGCCGGGTTTTCCAGGATGTTGCGCAGGATCGGCGCCGGGGTGGTAGTGCCATAGTAGCCCTGGCCGATCAGCGTGGTCAGAACCTTGTTCTTGGAGGCCACTTCTTTCATGTGGAAGAGGGCGTCGCGCTCGGTCATTGCCGGGCCCCAGTCCAGCGCCTCTTTCTGGCGGATGGCGGGCGGCACGGTGGCGTCGATCAGCTCGTCCAGGGTTTTGAAGCCGATCACCTGCAGCATATCGGCCATCTCTTGCGGAGACGGGCCGATGTGGCGCCGGTTGGCAAAGTCATAGGCTTCGTAATCGGTAAGTTTGAAGGCCATTTAAAGCGCTCCTTTGGAAAGGTCACGTCCAGCCGGGCTTTTGGGGGAGACTCCGGTGGGGATATTTTCAGCCAGAAGAAGGGGCGGATCCGCGCAAGCGGCAGCGGATCCGCAGGCAGACTTAGCCGATCAGGGCTTTGTAGCCGTCCAGATCCATCAGATCGTCCAGTTGGGACGCGTCCGACAGCTTGATCTTGTAGATCCAGGCATCGCCTTCCGGGCTTTCGTTCAGGGCACCGGGGTTGTCAGCCAGGGTTTCGTTCACCTCAACCACTTCGCCGTCCAGCGGCGCGTAGATTTCGGAGGCCGCTTTCACCGACTCGATCACGCCGATCTCGCCGCCCTTTTCGAATTCGTCGCCGGTTTCGCGCTGCTCGACAAAGACAACTTCGCCCAGCTGGTCGGCAGCGTGCTTGGTGATGCCGAGGGTTGCGACGTCGCCTTCAACGGTGATCCATTCATGGTCTTCGGAATAATAGGTGGCCATTTTGACTCTCCTGATGATGTCTTAGCGTTTGTAGTTCTGTGTGACGAAGGGCAGGGCGACGATCTCAGCGGGCTGTGCCTTGCCGCGGATGATGAGGTTCACCTTGGTGCCTGCTGCGCCATGATCTGCCGCAACATAGCCCATGGCAACAGGGCCGCCGACCGTGGGGCCGAAACTGCCCGAAGTGATGGCGCCAAGGGTATCACCGCTTTCGCTTTGGATTTCCACGCCTTGACGGGCGGGTGCGCGGCCTTCGGGCTTGATGCCGACCAGTTTCTTGGCGGCACCTTCAGCCAGTTCTTTTTGGACGCGGGCGGCACCGGGGAAGCCGCCGTCTTCCTTGCGGCGCTTCTGGATGGCCCAGGACAGCGAGGCCTCAATCGGCGAGGTCGACTGGTCGATATCGTTGCCATAGAGGCAAAGGCCGGCTTCCAGGCGCAGGCTGTCGCGGGCGCCGAGGCCTGCAGGCTCGCAGTCGTCATGGGCCAGGAACAGTTTGGACACGCGAATGGCGTCCGCTTCCGGGATCGAGATCTCATAGCCGTCTTCACCGGTGTAGCCCAGACGCGAGATGCGGCATTCGACACCGCCGATATCTGCAAGGGCGGTTTCCATGAACTTCAGTTCACGGGCTGCAGGGCACAGCTCGCCCACCACGTCCTCGGCCTTGGGGCCTTGGACGGCAACCAGCGCGCGGTCGAAGATCTCGGTCACTTCGACGCCGTCCAGGTTTGCCTGCATGTGGGGGATATCCTGGTGGCGCAGCGCGGCGTTCACCACGACAAAATAGTGGTCGCCGGCATTGGAGACAATCAGGTCGTCCATGATGCCGCCGTCGTCATTGGTGAAGAAGCCGTAGCGCGCCTTGCCCTCCTTCAGGGTTGCAAAAGCCTGCGGGCAGAGCGATTCCAGCTTTTCGCCCACATTGTCGCCGCGCAGGATCACCTGGCCCATGTGGGAGACATCAAACAGCGCGGCTTTCTCGCGGCACTGCTTGTGCTCACCCATGATGCCCATGGGGTACTGAACCGGCATTTCCCAGCCGGCGAAATCGACGATCTTGCCGCCAAGCTCGACGTGCAGGTCATAAAGCGGGGTGCGTTTGGGTGCGTCGGTCATGACGGATGTCCCTTCTTGTAAAGTTCAGGCTCAGCCGCGGACAACCATGACCGTGCAATGCGCATTGCGCACGACGCGGGCCAGGTTCGGGCCGATCTCGTAGTTCGGGAACTCGCCTTCGGCAGAGGCCATGATGATCATGTCATAACCGTCCTTGTGGGCAAGTTTCAGGATCTCACGGTAAACGCTGCCTTCTTCGATCTGCACCGGTACATCGGAGGCATTATTCCGGGCCAGGATAGTCTCGACTGCGCCTTTGACATGCGCCTTGGCGCCAGAGCCGTAGCCCGCGGGCAGGTTGGGCAGCTGGACAATCTCGGGAATGACCGAAACAGCATGCAGTTCGGCGCCGTAGAACTTGGCCTGCTCCAGCGCGACGGGTAGAGCTTTCTTCCACGATTTTTGATCTGTGTGGTCGATCGGAAGCAGAATTTTGGTGGCCATCAGCCGTCTCCTCGAGATGTGGAATGCGGGTCAGGAGCGGGGGGCCGTGACGGCCCCCCGTCGATGGTTATTCAGCTGCAGTGCCAGCTTCTTCCGACTTGCCGCCGGTGGCAAAGAACTCTTTCGTCAGTTTGAAGACGATCGGGCTCAGCAGCGCCAGGGCGATCAGGTTCGGAATGGCCATCATGGCGTTCAGCGTGTCCGCCAGCAGCCAGATGAAGCCCAGGTCCGCGGTTGCGCCGAAGTAGATCATCACGATCCACAGAACACGGTAAGGGATCAGCGACTTCACACCCAGCAGGAACTCGACGCATTTCTCGCCGTAGAAGGACCAGCCCAGGATGGTGGTGAAGGCAAAGATCGACAGGGCAACCGCGATCAGCGAGCCGCCGATGCCGGGCAGGGTGGTCTCAAACGCCAGCGAGGTCAGCGCCGCACCGGATTCACCCGAGGTCCATGCACCGGACGAGATGATCGCCAGACCGGTGATCGAGCACACGATGATGGTGTCGATGAAGGTGCCCAGCATTGCGATCAGGCCCTGGTTGACCGGACCTTTGGTCTCAGCCGCTGCGTGGGCGATCGGAGCGGAACCCAGGCCCGCTTCGTTCGAGAACACGCCGCGTGCCACGCCAAAACGGATCGCCGCCCAGACTGCCGCACCGGCAAAGCCGCCTTCGGCTGCTGACGGGGTGAAGGCATAGGTGAAGACCAGCGACAGCGCGTTGCCGATATTGCCCAGGTTCAGCAGCAGAACCAGCAGGCCTGCGATGATGTAGGCAATCGCCATGAACGGAACCAGCTTACCTGCAACCGCACCGATGCGGGTGATGCCGCCCAGGATCACGGCGGCGGTCAGAACCATCAGGATCACGCCGGTGACCGAGGTGTTCACGCCAAAGTTCGATTCCAGAACCTGCGCCACACCGTTGGCCTGCACGCCGTTGCCGATGCCAAAGGCTGCAACCGCGCCGAACAGCGCAAAGGCGAAGCCCAGCCAGGCCCACTTCGCGTCCAGGCCGTTTTTGATGTAGTACATCGGGCCGCCAACGAAATTGCCCAGCTCGTCCTTCTCGCGGTATTTCACCGCGCAGACAGCTTCGGCGTATTTGGTGGCCATGCCGACCAGAGCGGTCATCCACATCCAGAACAGCGCGCCGGGGCCGCCCAGGAACACCGCAGTTGCAACACCGGCGATATTGCCGGTACCGATGGTGGCCGACAGCGAGGTCATCAGCGCGTTGAACGGGCTGATCTGGCCGTCGCCCTGGCCTTCACGGCCTTTGAACAGCAGGCTGAAGCCGGTGCCGATCTTGAGGATCGGCATGAACTTCAGGCCAACCTGAAGGAAGAAGCCAACGCCAAGAATGAGGACCAGCATCAGTGGCCCCCATACGACGCCGTTGATGGCTCCTACGATTGAATTTAACGCTTCCATGGGTCTCCTCCCGCTTGCGTTTTGGTTAAATGCCCTTTGCCAAGGCCATCTGACGGGCCTCTTTCAGGGCGGCAAAGTCTTCATCCGCGTGGAACGATGAACGGGTCAGCGGCGTGGCCGACACGTGGAGAAAGCCCTTGGACCGGGCAATCTGTTCCAGCTGCGCGAATTCTTCCGGCGACCAGAAGCGGTCGATCGGGTGGTGCTTGGGGGTGGGCTGCAGGTACTGGCCCACGGTCAGGAAATCGACCTGAGCGGCGCGCAGGTCATCCATCACCTGGCGCACATCGTCCAGGGTTTCGCCAAGGCCGACCATGATGCCCGACTTGGTGAACAGTTGCGGGTTGGCGCGTTTGGCGTCGTCCAGCAGCCGCAGCGAGGTGTAATAGCGCGCACCGGGGCGCACACGCGGGTACAGCCGCGGCACGGTTTCCAGGTTGTGATTGAACACATCAGGCGCGGCTTCAAAAACCGCATCAGCCGCTTCGCCCTTGCCCAGAAAATCCGGAGTCAGCACCTCGATTGTGGTGCCGGGGTTCTGATGGCGGGTGGCGCGGATGGTCTGGGCGATGTGCTCGGCGCCTCCGTCCTGCAGGTCGTCCCGGTCAACGGAGGTGATCACCACATGGCGCAGGCCCAGTTTCTTGACCGCGGCGGCAACCCGGCCCGGCTCAAACGCGTCCAGCGTGTCCGGCCTGCCGGTGGTCACGTTGCAGAAGGAGCAGCCGCGGGTGCAGACCTCGCCCATGATCATCATGGTGGCATGGCGCTTGGACCAGCATTCGCCGATGTTGGGGCAGGCGGCTTCTTCGCAGACGGTCGCCAGATCATGCTCCCGCATCAGCTTGCGGGTCTCGTAATACTCAGGCCCTTCGATCTTCTTCTTGCGGATCCACTTCGGTTTGCGCGGGATGGCGCTGTCGGCCTTGTGGGCCTTTTCCGGGTGGCGGGGTCTTAGCTGGATCATCATCTGGCAACTCCCTCCAGATCAGGCGTGGATGGCACGGCCAAGTGCATCAAGGCAGGCTTCTTTCACCGCCTCACCCATCGCAGGGTGCGCGTGGCAGGTCCGTGCAACCTCCTCGATAGTAGCACCTTTTGTCATCGCCAGCACCAATTCTGCAATTAAATCACCGCCATGCGCGCCGCAGATATGGGCGCCGAGGATCTTGCCCCCGGGCGATGCCAGCACTTTGACAGCGCCGTCGGTTTCGCCGGTGGAACGCGCGCGGGAGTTGGCCATGAAGGCAAACTTGCCGGAGATGTATTCGGTTCCGGCCTCTTTCAGCGCCTCTTCGGTCAGACCGACCGAGGCAACTTCGGGGTCGGTGTACACAACGCCGGGGACGGTGTTGTAATCCACATGGCCATGCTCGCCCGCGATAATTTCGACGCAGGCCACGCCGTCTTCTTCGGCCTTGTGCGCCAGCATCGGGCCGGGCACGCAGTCGCCGATTGCAAAGATGCCGGGAACCGACGTTTGGAAGGTTTCGTCCACCTCGACAAAGCCGCGGCCATTGATGGAGACACCGAGTTCTTCCAGGCCCAGGCCGCGGGTCACAGGACGGCGGCCGATGGCGATCAGCACCTTGTCCGCCTCAATCTGCTCTTCCTTGTCCTTGCCCACACGGTCCAGCGTCAGGGTCAGGCCGTTTTCGCCCTTTGCAATGGTCTTCAGCGCGCGGCCCAGTTGGAACTTCAGCCCGCGCTTGGACAGCGCTCGCTGGGACAGCTTGGCGATCTCGCCGTCGATGCCGGGCAGGATACGGTCCAGGTATTCCACAACCGTCACTTTGGATCCGAGGCGTGACCAGACCTGACCGAGTTCAAGCCCGATCACGCCGGCGCCGATCACCACCAGATGCTCTGGCGCGGCTTCTAACGCCAGCGCACCGGTGCTGCTCAGCACATCCACCTCGTCGATGTCCACGCCGGGGAGGGCGGCGGGTTCCGATCCGGTGGCAATAAGAATGTTCTTTGCAGTGTGGCTGTCTGCGCCGACCTGCACCTGGCCGGGCGCCGGAATGCTGGCCCAGCCTTCGATGTGCTCGACGCCGTTCTTTTTGAACAGGAAGGCGATGCCCTTGGTCAAGTCACCGACAATCTTGTCCTTGCGCGCCATCAGCGCGCCCAGGTCCAGGCTGGCGCCCTCAACGGCAATGCCATGCGCGGCCAGGTGGGACAGTTCGGCATACTTGCCGGAGGAGGTCAGCAGTGCCTTGGAGGGGATGCAGCCAACGTTGAGGCAGGTGCCGCCCAACGATCCGCGGCCTTCGACGCAGGCGACTTTGAGACCCAGTTGTGCAGCACGGATTGCTGCGACATAACCGCCCGGACCGGCCCCGATCACGATCAGATCATATGTGCTCATGTGGTTTCTCCTCCGAAATGCGGCTCAGGACCGGCACGTATGCTTACGTATACGACGTTTCGTCTCCTATAGGAAACTTTTTCCCTATTGCAAACACAAAGTACGGTCTCGGAAATTTTGACCCGTGAATACATCAAAGCTAAGCTGTTTGCGGAACAGGAGAATTTGCACGAATGGAACCAATTCCCTCAGAAGAAACAGGGCTGGGCCCGGAAGCGGTGGAGGCTCCGGACGGGGAGGTCCTGGGGAAAATGATTCGCGACGCCCGCAAGGAAAAGGGGTTGACGCTGGAGGAAGCAGCGCGCGCTGCGGCCATTGGACGGTCGACTTTGTCGAAGATCGAGAACAACCAGACCCGCCCCAGTTTCGAGATCATCCGCCGCTTGATGCAGACGCTGGAACTGGAAACGCCGCAGTTGTTTGTGCAGTCCGGGCAAAGCGGTGTCACCGGGCGCCGGGATTTCACCCGCACCGGCCTGGGTGAGCATAAGGAAACATCGACCTATGATCATGAACTGCTGTGCAGCGAGCTGACCAGCAAACGCATGGTGCCTTATATCAGCACCATCAAGGCGCGCGACGTGACCGAATTCGACAACTGGGTGCGCCACCAGGGCGAAGAGTTCATGTTTGTGCTGAGCGGCGAGCTGATCCTCTACACCGAACACTACCGGCCGCTTCGTATGCGGGCGGGGGACTCTGTCTATTATGACAGCGGTATGGGCCACGGCTGTGTGTCGGTCAGCAAAGAAGACGCCAGGGTGCTGTGGGTGTCGCTGGAGGTGTGACGGGGAAGCCGCCTGGAGGTCCGTAAACCCGGGCTGACGGTTAAGCCGCTTTTCCGGACGGGCAGGTTCACATACACCTGTCTGAAAGGAGAGGCATTGCGATGAATCTGGACCCGGTTGATATCTCAACAGAAGCTTCGGCTTCGGCTGCAGTGTTTGAGGCGTTGCGCAATGCAATCATCGACGGCCGGCTGGAAGAGGGTGAACCGCTCCGTCAGGAAGAAATCGCGCGCCGCTTCAACACCAGCCGGATCCCGGTGCGGGAGGCAATTTCGCGGCTGGAGGAATACGGGCTGGTTAAGACACAGCGCTTCAAGGGGGCGGTTGTTGCCGGGCTTTCGGCGGATGAGGCAGCGGAGATCTTCGATTTCCGCGCGCTGCTGGAGCCAGAGATCATCCGTGATGCGGTCCCGCGGATGTCACCGGAACTTCTGGCCAGCGCGCGGTTGCATTGCGAGGCGTTTGCCGGCTGCAAGAACCCGATGGAGTGGGGTGTTCTGAACCGGGAGTTCCACGACGCGCTCTACAGTGCCAGTGCGCTGACCTATTTTCGCGAAGCAGCCCGCAGCGCGATGGACCGGATCGACCGCTACATCCGTGCGCAGCTGGTCATGAGCGACGGTATGGAGCGTGCCGAGCGGGAGCACATTGCGATCCTGGCGGCCTGCGAAGAGGGCGATGCCACTCGTGCTGCAGAACTGACCAAAGCGCATGTTCAAGCGGCCAAAACCTCGTTGCTGGCGTATTTTCCCGTTCTGACCCGGTCCTGACACCTGTTCTCAGGCTGCCGTTGCTGGTGATGTCTGGGCAAGCAGCCAGTCGCTGATAGCGTTGGTGACACCTTCATTCGGGCCGGACTCCGGCCGGACCAGGTAATAGGCGCGGTTCTCGCTGACGGTTGTATCAAACAGCTGCACAAGCACCCCGCTTTGCAGGTCCGTGTCGATCAGCGGGATCCACCCCATCACGATACCCTGCCCGGACGCGGCGGCCTGCAGCACCACATTTGTGTCTTCAATGACCGGACCGGGCAGCGGGCCGTCCAGCCGGACCCCGGCCTGCATGAACCAGGCGTTCCAGCCCAGGGTGTCGCGCTGGTGGATCAGCGGAAAGCGCATCAGGTCGGCAGGTGACTGCGGATGCCCCAACCGGTCCAGCAGGGCCGTGCTGGCGACTGGTGCCGACAGCACGCTGACCAATGGCTCGGAAATCATGCCGGGAAAACGTCCGTCGCCCCAGGTGATAAAGATGTCGGCGTCCACATTCTGCGTTTGCACCAGCTTCAGCTCCACCTCCGGAAAGGCCTCGCAGAACACGGCAAAACGCGGCAGCAGCCAGCGGGTGGCAAAGCTGGGGCCCAAGGCAATGCGGATCGGCATTGTTGCAGAACTCACACGTGAGGTGTGACTTCCCCTTTCCCCACTGACTTCATGCCACGCGGACGGTCTCGTCGGTGCCGAGCGCGTGGCAGCGGTTCATAAGAGCGATGCGAATGTGGATCTCGGCGGTCTGGCGCTCGGGGTCTCTTGCGGCGATGGGCTCGCTGAAAGCCTTGAGGCAGCGCATCTTGGCTTCGATGCGGCTTCGGGCGTGGTATCCGGTCCAGCGCTTCCAGAACGCCCGGCCGTAGTGGCGGGTGGCACGCAGTGTCTCGTTGCGGACCCGCGCAGCCGGGCAATCCTCTTTCCACGCGGGCCCGTTCTTGCGGATCGGGATGACCGGGGTGGCTTGCCGGCCGATGATGGCGGTGTGGCCGCGGCGCGTGTCATATGCCCGGTCAGCGGTCACGGTGCCGATCTGCTCGGCCTCGGGGATCTGACCGAGCAGGTCGGGCAGCACAGGCCGGCAGCACAGGGCTGTCGCCGTCGCGGCTTGGAGTGAATTCCACAGCGCGCATGCCGGAGGTCGCCGTGTCCATGGCCAGATGCACCTTGCGCCCCTCTCATTGATTGCTTTGCAATCAACTGCCGGGCAGGGATTGGCGGCGGCCCTGCATCCCGTGCTTGCGGGCCTGCCATTCGCCATCCCCAAGCAACTTGATCCCGGTGCTGTCCATTGCCCGGCGGGGCATCACAGAGTGATGCCCGAGAGGGGACCAGCAGGTTGAGCGGGCCGTCCATGCGGCGATACGGGATCTGCACCGCCAGTGTCTTCTGCCTGCGGCAGAGGGTGGAGGAGCCGGGCACGGGCCAATCCGGACCTGCCAGCCGGAGCAGGTTCGACGCCATCCCGGCGGTCTGCCGCAAGAGTAGCTTGAACAGCGCTTTGATCGACAGGCAGAACTGGATCGCCGCGTCGGAAAAGACCGCAGGGGGGGCCGGGCGGCATTCCTGCGGCGCGCGCCAAGTCATGTCCTTGTCCACCCAGATCAGCAGCGAGCCCCGCTTGCGCAACGCGGCGTTGTGGCTGGACCAGTTCGTTGTGCGATCGCGGGAGCGGATGGTTTGTTCATGCGGACCGTGCAAGCGCATGGATTCCTGATGTGAATCCTCAGAAGTCAGAGTTCTGCAACAACGCCATCCGGAAACACTCGTATAAGAATAAATTACCACATGCCAGTTATCGCATGAGTTAATTATCCTGACGAATTTGACTTAAGAAAGCCGATGCTACGGATTGAGCATCGGATTTTGCACTGAATTGCGCTGTGACTCCTCCATTTTGTGAAGTCTTTGCGATGCGGGGGATTGGTCCGGTACCAACGCTACCGCCCCGCAGGAATGAGGAAGATGCTCTGTATTTTGGGCAGAACGGCTGCCGCAAAGACAGCCGCACCCACTTTGCCAGGCTGCAATTCAAAGTTGTTTTGCAGGTGTTTTGCGCTTGCGGACCCAATCCGCAGCAGCAAACAGTAGAATCTAGGGCCGAGCATGCCGCTCAGAATCGTTTGCGGCGGACAGAGCGGCGGCGTCAGCCCATTGCGGTACGGAGAGCGGTGGCAGGCTTTTTTAGAGCGACGCGGAACACAGAAACAGGTATTTTCGGGCCATCAGGAGACTCAGTTCTTGCGGCTGGGGTCAAAAGTTCTCCCATTTGGCGATACCGTCCGTTCCTGTTGCTGCGGACGCGAAGGACTGATCTGTTGTGAATGTATCCGCCGCTGAATTGTCCGCGCGAATGCTGCTCCCGGCAGGCTTTCGAATGCTCTGCGCAGTCTGCGATTGGCCTTTGATCGTGAAATGCGCCACAAGTTCTGCCAGTTTGCCCGCATCGCTGTTCAGCATGTGCCCAGCGGCGGTTGCCTGTTCCACCATAGCGGCGTTCTGCTGGGTCACTTGATCCAGCTGAGTAACACCGGTGTTTATCTCATGCAGGCCTGTCGACTGCTCCGCAGCCCCTTCGGCAATGCGGGAGACAAGCTCTGTGATATGAGCAACCCGCGAGACAATGCTCTGCAGCGCCTCGCCGGCCTTGCCGACCAGATCGACCCCGCGCTCCACCTGTTTGGAACTGTCGCCGATCAGCGTTTTGATCTCCATTGCCGCGTCCGAAGACCGCTGTGCCAGCGCCCGCACTTCAGAGGCGACCACGGCAAATCCCTTGCCGGCTTCGCCTGCCCGCGCGGCCTCGACGCCTGCATTCAAGGCCAGCAAGTTGGTCTGGAAGGCGATGTCGTCAATGACAGAAATGATCTGCGAAATGTGGTTCGAGCTCTGCTCGATCCCGGTCATTGCGGAAACGGCGTTCCGGACAACGGAATCGCTGGCCTCAGCTTCTGAACGCGCTTCGTCCATGGTGGCCTCGACGCTGCGGGCGCCGTCTGCGGCGGATTTCACTGACGCAGTCAGCTCATCCAGCGCCGCGGCCGTCTGTTCAAGCGTTGCTGCCTGGCTTTCGGTGCGGTGCGACAGATCATCAGATGCTTGACTGATCTCCGCAGCGCCGTTGCGGATACTGGCAGAAGCTTCGACAACCTTCTGCACGGTCTCGTTCAGGGTTTCGAGCGTCAGATTGAAATCAAAGCGCAGTTGCTCGTGATCCTGGGGGAATGTTTCGGTGATCGGCTGGGAAAAATCACCGGTCGACAGCCTGACCAGCCCGGCGCTGAGGCTTTCGACCACCGTTTGCTGATCCCGCTGCAGCTTGTTGCGATGTTCCTCGGCACTGCGGGCCTGTTTAAGGTCTGATTGCATCGAGACAAGCGTCTTGCCGATTTTGCCGATCTCATCGGACCGGTGAGCTGCTTCGACATCGATCTCCAGATTTCCTGACGAAACCGCTTCCATATCTGTGCAAATACGGTCGATCGGCTTTGTGACCGAGCGCGCAAACAGCCAGCCCGCCAATGAAACCAACGCTGCACAGGTGAGGGAGATAAGGATCATCATCCGCCGTTGCGTTACGGCCGGCGCCAGTATTTCCACCCGGTCAAGCTCCGCGACCAGCGCCCACTGGAGGTTGCGGAAGGCCACTGGCATTGAAACGGCGGCAACTTCCCGGCCATCGGCCCGGGCAATTGAAGGGTAAAACTTTCCAGCAGCTCTGGGTTCTTCGTCTCCGGTCGGCACGGGCGCTGCGGCAAAGGCACCTTGCATATGGGGCAGAGGCGGCAATTCCTCCAGTAGGGCATGCCCGCCTTCCAGCCGGGAAGGAGTCCGGGCCTTGAGATCTTGCCCGGCAAGGTAAACGTCCAGAGTGTTCAGCTCCCCGGTGTAGCTGGAGGTGATTCCGGCGATGCCGTCAATTGCGACCTGCAGCGCAAAGACACCAATGTAGCGCCCGCCGCTGTCCACGATACGGGTGGCGGCAAATGCCGCGGGAGCACTGGCACTGGGTTCATAAGTTGAGATGTCGGAAAAATAGACCGTGTCTTTCTCACCAGCCGCAGCCAGCTGGAAAGCATGGGCAAGACCAGACTCCTTGAAGGGGCCGGTAGACATGTTCGTCGTGTAATCGGCTTCCTTGGCGACAGAAAAGATAACGTCGCCCGACGGGTCGATCAGGAATATGTCGTAAAACCCAAGCCGCTCCATCATCTTTTTGAAGGCCGGGTGGTTGCGTTCGAAGTGAACGTCATATGGCGAAGCAGCAGAGGCAAACATCGAAAGATTCTGAACTGCATCTTGCCCGGAGCCTTCACGTGTGCCCCAGGTCACCGCAAGGTCTTTCATGGCCTTGGCGGTTGATGGGACTGAAGAAATTGTCAGGATCGCGGCTTCGATGGACGCGAGATAGGACTGCAACGCCGCCTCGCGGTCCTGTATCATCGATTGCATGAATATTTCGGCATCGTGAACAACACTGCGCCGGAAGTAACTGCTGCTGAAAGCAATCAGGACAATTGTCAGAGTGAGTGCGGAACCGATGACAAGCATCGGCAGCTTGTGAGCCAGTTTCAAGGAACGGAACATTTCTAACTTGCGACCTCCGGAACGCATCCGCCGGGCGGTGGATGCAGGCATTGATAATTGGCTCAATACAACGCTAGATAGATTTTTAATCCGTTAAGACACCTGAGATTTCCAGGAATGAGTTGGGCAGGCAGCATCGGTTCCGGATAAAGAGCGTTAACCATTTGGGCAGCATCGCAGCCAGCGGGCAGATGTGTCCGGTGCACGGTTCTGCTTCGAAAGCGCGGAAATCGTTAACGTATCCGAAAATTGAGAGCCTCGATTCGGGGGGGGAGCCCGGATCGAGTGGTCTCAGGCCGGTGAACGGCTACGGAATTCTCCTTGTTTGTTGATGGTTTGGAAAAAATATTAACGAATTGTTCACTTTCTCTGGCGCTGCGGGGGGCTTTTTTGCCATGGTTAAGCATCAATAACCGGGGGGTTAGGGAATTGTTAACGCTGCCACATTCTGTCCATGAATCCGTCTCAGCCTGGCAACATTGGGCCTCATTCCAGCCGCACGCCTGAATAACGATGCGTCTGTGGGAAGCTGGAGTGGATAATGAGACTTCTTATTGCTGCGATTGCGGCGTGCCTGTCTTTGGGCATGCCCGATGGCGTGACTGCGGATGGTTCGCGGTCCAACGTCAGATCAATGGAAGGGTGGGAGGCCGTAGGACGGCTGAACATCTCCAACAAAAACATGTGCACCGGGGCGCTTGTCGCACCAGACTTGGTGCTGACGGCGGCGCATTGCCTGTTCGATCCCAGGACGGGCGCGCCGGTTGACCCGTCCACCATCAGGTTCGAAGCGGGCCTGTCCGGGCGGCAGGCCGTGGCCCTGCGGCAAGTGGTGAAAGCGGTGATGCACCCGCAGTACCGTTACCGGCCTGCAGGCACCCATCAGATCGGCAGCGATCTGGCGGTGCTGAAACTTGACCGGCCGATCAGCCGCAGACAGGTTCAGCCGCTGACAATGTCCAGCGGCGCGGCGCGGGGGGATATCCTGGGTGTTCTGTCCTACACCCGCAGGCATGCGACCCGGCCTAGTCTGGAGCGGTCCTGCAGCGTCCTGGCGCGGCAGAGCCGGACCTTGGTGATGTCCTGCTTGGTGGATTTCGGTGCTTCAGGCTCGCCGGTTCTGGAAATGCGCCCAGGATTGCCGCCGCGGCTGGTTTCGGTCATCTCGGCCAAGGCAGCGATGGGCAACCGCCGGGTGTCGATTGGAACGGCGTTGGATTCGACGCTCCGGGATCTGATGCGGCGGGCAGGCTGACGGACCCAGCCATATAAAGCACAGCTTTCTGCCTGCCGCCGAAACCGGGTGCAGGTGTTTTCCTTGGCATCAAGGCTCGCGCAGGGCTTCGCGGGACTTGTAAAGCGGTTTCAGGAGATATTGCAGCACAGTTTTGGCGCCGGTCTGCAGTTCTGCGGTTGCCCGCATCCCCGGGCGGATTTCTATGGTTTGCTGGCGTTCGGTAAAACCGGATTTGTCGACCCGCACCGTCACCCGGTAATAAGGCTCGGCGCGCGGGTTGCGCTCGTCCTCGAAAGTGTCGGCTGAGACGAAATCCACCTTGCCGCGCAGGGAGCCGTAGATGGTGTAATCGTAGGCCGAAAGCTTGATCGTGGCGTCCTGACCGGGTTGGACACTGGCGATGTTCTCAGGCTTGATGCGGGCTTCTACAAACAGCTCTTCGCCCAGCGGGATGATCTCAAGTATCTCTTCGCCGGGACGGATCACGCCGCCGATCGTGGTGACGGACAGGCTGTTGACGATACCGGCCATCGGCGAGGTGATGATGGTGCGGTTCAGCTGATCCACCGCCAAACGCTGCTCCTGGCGCAGGGTGGTGAGCTCGCGCAAAGTCCGGGAGTACTCCTCGGCCTGTTCCAATTCTGCCTGGGTGCCGATCTCGTTGTATTTGGCACGGGCATCGGTGGACAGTTTGCGGGCCTTGTTCACTTCGATCAAGGCCACGATCTTCTGCTTGTAGAGCCGCTCCATATTGGCCAGCTCAGCATTTTGCTGGTCCAGGATCTGTTTGGCGCTGTCACGGCGGCTGGTGAAATCAGTCTGGCGGGCAGTCAGCAGCCCGCGTTCAGAGGACAGGATGCGGGGGGAGCGCTGCGCCAGCATCTCCGGCACCGTGAATTCAAAGGCGCCTTTCATTTGCGCCTCCAGCCGGTAGCGTTTGATTTCCAGCGCGTCGATCTGGTTTTGCAGCTCATCGGCAGCGGCGCGGAATTTGGTATCCTGCAGCTTGGCCAGCACCTGGCCTGCGGTGACGATGTCGCCTTGGCGCACCTGCAGCTCGGCCAGGATGCCACCTTCGAGGTTCTGAACGATTTGCGAGCGGGAAGAGGACACCACCTGGCCCTCGCCGCGGACAATTTCGTCAATCGAGGCAAACGCGGCCCAGATCAGGAAGGTCAGAAGGGCGGCAAGCACCAAATAGATGATGCGGCTGGCGCTGCGCGGAGTCTCTGCGTTGCCGTAGGGGTCGTGCAGGGACATGGTCATTTGCCTTCCCCGGCGGCCAGATGGGCCAGGACCTGATCCCGCGGCCCGTCCACAACCATCCGGCCCGATTGCAGGATCAGGGTGCGGTTGGTCAGCGACAGGATCGGCATCCGGTGGGTCGCGACCACTGCGGTGCGGCCTTCCAGCCAGCTCTCCAGACGGCTTACCAGGGTGCGCTCCAGTGTTTGGTCCAGTGCCGCGGTGGGCTCGTCCAGCAGCACCACCGAAGGATCCTGCAACCACAGCCGTGCCCAGCCGATGGACTGGCGCTGGCCGATGGAAAGGCCATGGCCGCCATCGCTGATTTCCAGATCCAGACCCTTGTGATGGCTGCGCACATGCGCCCCGAGGCCGGCAAATTCCAGCGCTTCCATCAGCCGGTCGTCATCGCGCTCCAGCTGGTTAAGGTTCAGGTTGTCGCGCAGGGTGCCGGCAAACAGGCGCACGTCCTGGCTGAGATATCCGATGTTCGCCCGCAGGTCGCGCGGGTCGATCTGCGCCATATCGGTGCCATCCAGCAGAATCCGGCCGTGATCGGGCGCATAAAGCCCCGACAACAGCTTAAGCAGCGTGGATTTTCCCGAGCCATTGACGCCCAGCACTGCAACCCGCTGACCGGGGGTGACTGCCACGGCCTGCACATCCAGCGTCGGTGCGGCGTCGTCCTCATAGCGGAACAGGATCTCGCGCAGGTCGAACCGGCCCTCGATTTTCTGACGGCGCAGGTAGGTGCGTTCTTTCTCTTTCTCCTGCGGCGCCTGGGCAATGGCGTCCAACCCTTCCAAGGCTGCCTTGACGTTGCTCCAGCGCGCCAAAGTGCCGGCAAATTGCGTGAGCGGCGCCAGGGTGCGGCTGGTCAGGATGCCGGTGGCGATGATGGTGCCGACGGTGAATTCGCCTGCAAACACCAAGAGCGTGCCCAGAACCACAGCGGTGATATAGGTCGCCTGCTGGACCCCTTGCGACCAGTAGGTGAGGGCGCTGGACAGTTTGCGCTGCTCGGTCGCGGAATGCGAGGACAGGGTGTTCAGCTCATCCCACAGGCGCAGCACCCGTTCCTCACCGCGCTGGGTTTTTACGGTGTCGAGTTCGGTGACAACCTCATGCAGCAGCCGCCCGGCCTTGGCGTTGGCGCCTTGGGTCTGGCGGGTCAGGGCGATCATCTTCTTCTGCATGAAATAGGCAGGCAGCAGCATCAGAATGCCGCCGGCGACAATCACCCAGACCACCGGCCCGGCAATCGAGGCCACCAGCAGCAGGAAGACGGCGATAAAGGGAATATCTGCCAGGGTCGAGATGGTGGAGGATGTAAAAAACTCCCGCACCGATCCGAAATCGCGCATTGCTGCGAACAGGCCGGACGGCGGCAGCGGTTTCTTGTCCGAGCGCATGCCGATCAGGCGGCGCATCAGATTGTGCTGCACCGACAGCTCGATCTGGCGGCCGGCGGCATCGGTCAGCCGGGCACGGGCCAGTTTCAGCATTGCCTCCAGCGCAATTGCCAGAAAGGCACCGACCGCCAGTACCCATAGGGTGGCTTGCGATTGGTGCGGCACCACCCGGTCGTAGACCTGAAGCGAGAACAGTGCGACCGAAACCGCCAGTATATTGGCGACCAGCGAGCCCAGCATGATCTCGCCGACCTGGCGGCGGTATTTCGGAAACTCACTCCAGAACCAGTGGCCGGGATCGATCTGCGGCGTGTGTTTTGCCGCCATCTGCTTGAGCGAGGGGCGGGCCGACAGAACGGTGCCAGTGAAATAGGGACTGAAGTCTGCCAGCGGCACTTCTGTGCGGTTGTCTGCGCAAGAGGTGTCGTAGATGGTCAGTGTTTCTTCGGCCTGGCTCAGCACCAGCACGCATTGGCCGCCGGACATGACCGCAAGCGCGGGCCAGAGGGCCGGGTTCAAGGTTTGCTTTTCCAGGATCTTCGGCTGCAACCCGGTGGTGTGCAGCGCCTTGGCCAGTGAATGCAGCGACAGGTCGCCGGGTGTTTCGCTCCACAGGAAGGCGGCGACGTCGCTGACCGGCACTTCGCTGCCCTTCAGAGCGGCCAGGGTGGCAATCAGGCTGGAGCGGTGCTGAATGCGGGTTGCTGCGCCCTCCAGCAGCGAGCCGACTTCTGGCTGGGTGTCCTGCGGCGGGGCTTTTGGCAGCGGATTGGCATCCGGCGCGGCGGCGGGCGTGTTGGCTGGCTGCATTGCCTGCGGTGTTCCGGTCCCGGAGGCAGGCACTGCCCGCAGCACCGGCTTTTTGCCGGAGGCGGGCAGGGGGCGGGGCGGCTTTTGCGTTGTGTCGGTCAAATCTTGTCCCCATCGGCCAGCAGCCCCAGGTCGCGTGCCAGCTGCAGCTGGATCAGCACCACCTCGTATTTTGCGTCGATATAGGCCTGTTCACGGCGCACCAGCTCTTCATAAACCTGGATCACCTCCATCACCGGGCGCTGGCCCGCTTCGAATTGCTTTTGGAACAGGCCGTAAGTCTCGCGGCTGCGGCGCACCAGCGCGGCGGTCTCACCTTCCTGGCGCCGGTAGGACGCAATTTGCTGGACCTGGCGGCTATAGGTGCGGCGGGCAATCTCCTCGGTCTCGCCAATCTGACGGGTGGCGGCCTCCTTGGAGGCTTCCAACGCTTGAATGGCGGCGGGTGTGCCCAATCCCAGCGGCTGGCCAACGCCCAGGGTCAGCCCAGCGCCCGATCCGTCGGAGGTCACATTGCCTGAGGCCGCAATCTGGGGCAGCAGCCCGGCGCGCCCGGACTTGGCCTGGGCGATGGTGCGGTCCGCTTCGGCGCTTGCCTTCAGCACGGCCAGGAACTGCACCTGCTCCGGCGGTGTGGCAATTCCCAGATGCGAAGGCTTTTGCGCAAAGGACTGGCCGGTCATCGCCTGCAGTTCCGCGCGCGCGGTTGCAGCGGCGTCATGGGCGGTGGCCGTGGCAGTGCGGATGCCGCTGATCTTGCTGTCCACCACGTTGAGGTCGGCGCGGTCCGACACGCCGCCGTCGACACGGCCCTGCACAATGCGGCGGAATTCCTGCATCCGGCGCAGGGCACGGTTGCCATAGGCGGCCTTTTCATCGCCGCGTAAAGCAGCTGCATACAGCCCGACAGCGGTTTCGACGCGGCTGTTCATGTCCTGGGACAGGCTGACGGCGGCCACCTCGACATCGGCGGCGGCAAAGGCGCGCTCGGCCTTGCGGCGGCCATTGTCAAACAGCACCTGCTCAATCAGAAGGCCAGCCACCAAATCCCCCAGATCGGTCAGGCTGACGGATGGGCCAAGGGTTGGCAGCCAATTCTTGGAGGCGGCTTCGGCGCGCAGCTTGGCGCTGATCAGCTCTGCCTCGGCGGCACGGGAGGAGGCGGAAATTGCGGCCTCGGCCACTTGCCCATAGGCGCTGTCCTGCGCCAGCAAGGAACGGCGCTCCATCAGTTCCCGGATCACCTCGGAGGAGGCCTCGCCGGATTGCGTGAAATTGCTGCGCGGCGCGGTTTCCGCGCTTTCTCCGCCGCCGGACGGCAGCGTCTGGGCGCAGGCCGACAGGCTGCACATCACTGCGATGGCGCAAAAAAAGCGTCCCGGTTGCATCCTGCCATATGCCCTTTGTTTTAGGCTTTTGATGTATTGGGCCCGGCGGAAATGACCGCCGGGCCGATAGATCAGATCACGACGTTAACGTCTTCATCCACGGACAGCGTGGTGCCGTCATCGCCGATTGTGTAGACATTGTAAGTCTCGCCATCGACAGTCTCGGTGCCCGCAGCGGTGGCCCCGGTAATGGTGAGCGTGTCGTCAGCTTCCCCATGCACGGTGAGCTTGTCGGAATTGCCCGACAGCGCATTGATATCGGCTTCGGTCAGGGTCAGGTCGACGGCATCGGCATGAACCAGGTTCAGCTCGTCGATGTTGAACTGCGAGAGGCCCGAATGATCCAGGACAGCAGCGCCTGCACCATCTTCGAGCACCACCATAGTACCGGAGCTGTTGCCCGCGTCATCCACCCGGTTCACAACAAGGTGCGAGCCATCCGGCACATCGGCATCGAAATCGTACAGGGTCTGGCCGTTGCCAAGATCGGTTTCGGTGCCGCTGACATCTGAAACACTGCCCGTGCTGGTTAACTCATGGATTGTGTCGCCGGCTTCAAAATCGTCGCTGAAAACGCCGCTGACACTGGTGCCGGTGCTGATCACGTCGCCAATGTTGGGGGCATCGTATTCGGTGTCGACGCTGAATCCCTCGGTCAGGGTCTGCGTGTTGCCTGCCGGGTCCGTAGCCGTGATTTCGGCTGTGGCCTCATAGGTGCCTTCGCGCAGGTCGCCGGCCTCGAACTCGGCAGTCCAGTTGCCGTCCGGATCCACCAGCGCGTTCCGGGTTACACCTTGAATGGTGACTTGCACCGTTGATCCGGGTTCGACTGTGCCGGACATCGAGAGGCCCGCAGCACTTTCCGCAAGGCTCACCACATCATCATCGGTCACGCTGTCCGAGGTGAAAGGCACCACCTCGGTGTCTATTGCCAGGGTGTCAGTGATTTCCGACGTATTGCCCACGGGGTCTGTGGCGGACACAACAACCGCTGCATCGTAGCTGCCCTCGGTAATGTCAGCGGCTGCAAAGGATGCGCTCCAATTGCCGTCCGCATCAACTGTGGCGGTTTCCGTTGCATCACCCAGTTGCACAACAACCGTCGAGCCCGGCTCAACCGTGCCGGTCAGGGTCACCCCGTCGCTGCGTTCGGTCTCGTTGACGATATTGTCGCCCTCAATGCTGCCGGAGTTCAGGGTGAGGGGATCGACCACGGTATCAACATGGAGGTCCGCCGTGGCGGTTGCCGTGTTGCCGGCTTCGTCGGTGGATGTGACGCTGACAGTTGTGTCATATTCACCGGCGGGCAGAGAGCCGGCTTCGAACTCTGCGGCCCAGTTGCCGTCTGCATCCACGGTTGCGGAGCGGGTCACGCCCTCAACGGTGACGCTGACGGTTGCGCCGGCCTCGCCGGTTCCGGTCAATGTCAGACCAGCGGTTGCTTCCGCATTGCTGACAATGTCATCACCGCCCGCCTGGCCATTGTCGATGCCTACGGCCGTGGTCGTATCTACGCGGATCGTGCCGGTGACGCTGTCAGTATTGCCGAATGTATCGGTCGCGGTGACGCTGACCTCCGAGTCATATTCCCCGGAGGCGATTTCCGAAGCTGCGAAGTCAGCGCTCCAAGTCCCGCTTTCGGTCGCGGTAACCGTCCGGGTTACACCTTGGAAAGTGACTTCCACTGTGGCGCCCGCCTCGGCAGTACCGGTCAGGGTCACCCCATCGGCTGCTTCGGCGGCATTGATCATGTCGTCGCCGCCTGCCTGGCCCTCGTCGAGGCCGACCGTGGCAACCGTGTCGATTACGACAGCAGGACCATCCAGGTCGAACTCGGTCCCGTTCGGGTCAACCACATGCACAGAGGTATCATAGTTTCCGTCTTCCGGCAGATCATCGACGGGGAAGGTGACGCTCCAATTGCCGTCATCATCGACGGATGTTGTGGCTGTGGACGTGCCGACAGTGACGGTCACTTCCGACCCCGGTGCGCCGGTGCCGGTGATAATCACCGGTTCGGTGGTGGAACCGGATACAGGGTAGGTGGCATCAGGATCGTCGACTGTCGGGACAATGCCGTTCGTCCCGCCGCCTCCGCCGTCACCGCCGCCTCCACCCACAATTGCCGCCGCGCCGACGACGCCGGCCGCGGCTCCGGCCGCACCCAGCCCGCCGAACAACGGCGCGGCCAGTGGTGCGACCACCGGCTCGATACGGTCAACGTCCAGGAACACCATCTCATCGTAGGCGCTCCACTTGCCGGTCAGATCAAGCGGCTCATATGTGGCAAAGAGCATGCCGCTGGATTTGCCTTCCAGGACAACTTCGGTGAATTCGCCGTCCTGGCTGAGGAACAGGTTCTTCCCGCCGGATGAGCCGTAGGAGTAATAGTTCTCAATCACCAGTTCCTGGCCATTGGCCAGACTGATGTGCAGGTTGCTGCCCTGGCGGGAATAGCTTTCGACATCTGCAGGGCTGAGGTTCAGCGAGATATCCTTGGCATGGGCGGCGTCAATACGTGCCGGGGTGCCTTCGGAAAAGTTCCCATGCTGTGTAGTGCCCGCCATATCGCGGGTAATAAATGCGACCGTGCTCATTGTAATACCACTCATCTGTGCGCTGCGCCGCCGCAAATTGGCAGGTGCTGCGTCGTTCCGTTGCCTGTACGTTTGCCCTTCGACCGTCTTTTGCGGCCATTTTGAGGCCATACTGTGATGATTTTTATTGTGCTGTCCAGTGCTTCAGGGCCGGGCTTCAAGCAATTTGGGCGGCAACCGTGTCTTGAGTGCCGCAGAATTTTTAAGGTTTTTCACGCAGCCGTGATATGGTCGCGCGAGGAGCCGGCACCGGAGGAATTGGCCGACTTGCCTGGTGTTGCGCAGTGCTAACCCTGCTGTCCAGACGCCAGAAGCAGAAGCGCAAAGCTCCTTATGTGCCTGCAGCCGGCAGTGGATACGCGGCGGGACGTCCCGGATTTGCCGCAGCGCAGAAGGCGGTTGCAACACCAGTGATCGCCGCGATGTGATGAAAATTTCCTGCAAAAGTTTCTGGCAATTAATTAAAAGTACACCACTTTCAGATAGTAAGAAGTTCGTAATTGGTGTAAGCTCGAGAGTAAGTATCACGACGCCGCCAGCCTGGTATCCGGGCGCAGGCCGCCGCAAAGAGCGGCCAGCCGGACGTATAACGCCAGAAACGGCGCCGAGCAGAAATCAGAACTCAACACTGACGCGGACACCCATGCCCACGTACTGGGCGTAGTCTGTCTGCGCGCGAACTAACACGCCAGGAGGAACGGCGCCAGATAACCAGGAGGCTTGATTCAAGATGAAAGACATTGCCGAACTTTTTGCAGAGCAGTACGGCGAAACCCGCGAGCAAGAGATGCCGCTGCAGGAGTATTTGAACGCCTGCCGCGACGATCCAAGCCTGTACGCGAACGTCGCCGAGAGGATGCTGAAGGCAATTGGCGAAGAGGAGCTGGTAGACACGTCCAAGGACGCGCGGCTCGGGCCAATCTTTCAGAACCGGACAATCAAGCGCTACAGTGCTTTCCACGACTTCTACGGTATGGAAGACACCATCGAACGGATCGTCGGCTATTTCCGCCACGCCGCACAAGGCCTGGAAGAGCGTAAGCAGATCCTTTACCTGCTGGGGCCGGTCGGCGGTGGCAAATCCTCGCTGGCGGAACGGCTCAAGCGCCTGGTTGAGGATCAGCCGATTTATGTGCTGAAGGCCGGTGATCAGATCTCGCCGATCTTCGAAAGCCCGCTGGGCTTGTTTGACCCGGTCCGCATGGGCAAGATCCTAGAAGAGGAATACGGCATTGTTCAGCATCGTCTGCCGGGGCTGATGTCGCCCTGGGCAGTGCAGCGGCTGGATGAGTTCGACGGCGACATCAACAAGTTCTCTGTGGTGCGCATGTATCCGTCGCGCCTGCGCCGCATCTGTGTGGCCAAGGTCGAGCCGGGGGATGAGAACAATCAGGACATCTCTACCCTGGTTGGTAAGGTCGATATCCGCCAGCTGGAGCATTTCAGCCAGGACAACCCGGACGCCTACAGCTTCTCCGGCGGCTTGAACCGCGCGAGCCAGGGTGTTTTGGAATTTGTCGAGATGTTCAAGGCGCCGATCAAGATGCTGCACCCGCTGCTGACGGCGACCCAAGAAGGCAACTATATGGGCACCGAAAGCTTTGGTGCGATCCCATTCAACGGCCTGATCCTGGCGCACTCCAACGAGAGTGAATGGCAGTCCTTCAAGAACAACAAGAATAACGAGGCATTCATCGACCGGGTGTCGATCGTCAAGGTGCCATATTGCCTGCGGGTCTCGGATGAATCATCGATTTATGAAAAACTGATCGAGTTCAGCGAATTGCGCGATGCGCCCTGTGCGCCGGAGACGCTTAAGATCCTCAGCCGCTTCTCGGTGCTGACCCGCCTCAAGCCGCATGAGAACTCAAACCTCTATTCCAAGATGCGGGTCTATGACGGCGAAAGCCTGAAAGACACCGACCCCAAAGCCAAGACGGTTCAGGAATATCAGGACCGCGCCGGCGTGGACGAGGGGATGAATGGCATCTCAACCCGCTTCGCCTTCAAGGTGCTGTCCACCACTTTCAACTTCGACACGGATGAAGTGGCGGCGGATCCGGTGCACCTGATGTATGTGCTGGAGCAAATGATCAAGCGCGAGCAGTTTCCGCAGGAGACCGAGCAGAAGTATCTTGAGTTCATCAAGACGGAACTGGCGCCGCGCTATGAAGAGTTCATCGGCAACGAGATCCAGAAGGCGTACCTCGAAAGTTATACCGAATACGGCCAGAATGTCTTTGACCGCTATATCTCCTACGCCGATGCCTGGATCGAAGAACAGGATTACAAGGATCCCGACACCGGTCAGCTCTACAACCGCGAAGTGCTGGATGCGGAGCTTTCAAAGATCGAAAAGCCGGTTGGCATCGCCAATCCCAAGGACTTTCGCAACGAGGTCGTGAAATTTGCCCTGCGCCATCGCGCAAACACCGGCAGAAACCCGGCCTGGAACTCCTATGAAAAGCTGCGCGATGTGATTGAAAAACACATGTTCAGCCAGGTCGAGGAGCTGCTTCCGGTAATCAGTTTCGGCAGCAAGAAAGACAGCAAGACCGAAGGCAAACATCAGGAGTTCGTCGAGCGTATGCGCGGCCATGGCTATACCGACCGCCAGGTGCGGCGTCTGGTTGAATGGTACATGCGTGTTAACAAGGCGGGCTAAAGAGGAGCGCTGTGGCATATGCATCATTTCATCGACAGGCGCGCCAATCCGAAGGGCAAGAGCCTCGGGAACCGCCAGCGGTTCCTGCGGCGGGCCCGGGAAAATATTAAGGAACGCGTCGACCAGTCGGTTCGGGGGAAATCGATCCAAAGCGGAAGCGGTGTCCAGGACGAAGGCGAAAAGGTCACAATCCCGACCAGAGGGCTGAAGGAGCCGCGGTTCTTTCACTCCTCCAAGGGCGGCCTGCGCCGCCATGTCCTGCCCGGCAATAAGGATTTTGTTGTCGGCGACACCATCAAGCGCCCGGACGGCGGAGCGGGCGAGGGCGGCCGCAAGGCTTCCGAGGACGGGGATGGTGCGGACGAGTTTTCCTTCACACTCACGCAGGAAGAGTATCTGGAAATCCTGTTTGAGGGGCTGGAGCTGCCGGACTTAGTGGAAAAGGCCACGGTGGAGACCGAAACCATCGGCACCCGCCGGGCCGGCCTGACCACTGCGGGCACGCCCAATAACCTCAATCTGGTGCGCACTATGCGCAACTCTCTGGGGCGCCGGATCGCATTGCAGCGTCCGACCACCAAGTCGCAGCGGGATTTGGAAGAGCAGATCGCTGAGCTGGAAGCGCTGGAGGAACGCAGCCCGCCGCAAGAGGCATTTCTGGCCGAATTGCAAAAGAAACTCGAAGGCATCCTCCGCAAGCGTAAGGTTGTCGGGTATATCGACCCCCTGGATCTGCGGTATGATACCTTTGTACCGGAAAAGATCCGCAATTCCCGGGCGGTGGTATTCTGCCTGATGGATGTCTCAGGCTCCATGCAGGAACGGGAAAAGGATCTGGCCAAGCGGTTCTTCC
Source organism: Leisingera aquimarina DSM 24565 (assembly GCF_000473165.1). Taxonomy (GTDB): domain Bacteria; phylum Pseudomonadota; class Alphaproteobacteria; order Rhodobacterales; family Rhodobacteraceae; genus Leisingera; species Leisingera aquimarina. The sequence goes on from NZ_KI421504.1 coordinate 1,762,271, forward strand.
TGCTGCTGCACCTGTTCCTGGAACGCTGCTATGAACACACCGAACTGGTTTTCGTGCGGCACACCCACCACGCCCAGGAAGTCGATGAGGAGACGTTCTTCTACGCCCGGGAAACCGGCGGCACCATTGTGTCCACCGCGCTGGAGAAGATGAAGGAGATCATCGAGGAGCGTTACCCACCGGATGAATGGAACATCTATGGGGCCCAGGCCTCCGACGGTGAAAATTTCGGCAATGACTCGGTGCGCTGCAAAAACCTGCTGCTGAACGATCTGCTGCCGGTCAGCCAGTTTTATGCCTATGTGGAAATCGTTGATGAGGCGGCGGAAATGCTGCTGAACAATCCTGAAGCGGGCGAAGACCTGTGGCAGAACTACCGCGAGGTGAAAGGCCAGGCGCAGCATTTCGAAATGCAGCGGGTCTCGCAGCCCGGCCACATCTATCCGATTTTCCGGGAGTTCTTCCTCCCCAAGGTGAAAGGGGCGCAGAATGCAGGCAGCTGAAAAGGCGCGCAAGCCGCTGTTCGACGGGCCGGAGTGGACCTTTGAACTGATGGAAACAGCGCGCGACGCGATTGAGGAGATCGCGCTGGGCGACCTTGGGCTGGATGTTTATCCCAATCAGATCGAAATTATTTCAGCCGAGCAGATGCTGGATGCCTATTCCTGTGTCGGCCTGCCGCTGATGTATCAGCATTGGTCCTTCGGCAAGCATTTCGCCCGCGACGAGGCGCTGTACCGCACCGGCCGTCAGGGTCTGGCCTACGAAATCGTTATCAATTCGAACCCCTGCATCAGTTATAACATGGAAGAAAACACCATGGCGATGCAGACGCTGGTGATGGCCCATGCGGCCTTTGGGCATAACCATTTCTTCAAGAACAACTATTTGTTCCAGCAGTGGACTGATGCCGCGGGTATTCATGATTACTTGGCCTTTGCCAAGAATTACATCGCCGCTTGCGAAGAACGGTATGGCCCTTGCGCAGTCGAAGAGGTGCTGGATGCGGCCCACGCGCTGCAGTCCCAAGGCGTGTTCCGCTACGGGCGCCCGCCCAAGCCGACCACCGAGGAACTGGTGGCCATGCAGAAGGTGCGCGAAGGCTATGAAAGCGGCCAGAGCGTGCTGGATATCTGGACGGATACGACCCTTGGCCGGGACAAATTGGAACTGGTTGAGGATGCCGATTTCAGTGCGCGCCGCAAGCAGATGAACCTGCCGCAGGAGAATGTGCTTTATTTTCTGGAAAAGCACAGCCCGGTGCTGGAGGCCTGGCAGTGTGAACTCCTGCGCATCGTGCGGATGCTGGCACAGTATCTCTATCCGCAGAAACAGACCAAGGTGATGAACGAGGGCTGCGCGACCTTCGTGCACTACTACATCATTAATAAACTCTATGGGCAGGGTCAGATCACCGAAGGCGCCTATATGGAGATGATGCACAGCCACACCAACGTGGTGCTGCAGCCGGAATTTGACGATCCGCGTTTCTCCGGCCTCAATCCTTATGCGCTGGGTTTTGCGATGATGCAGGACATCCGCCGCATCTGTCAGGATCCGACCGATGAGGACCGCGAGTGGTTCCCCGATTTTGCCGGTGACCCCGACTGGCGGAAAGTGATGCGCGATGCATGGGCGAATTATCGCGATGAAAGCTTTATCCAGCAGTTCCTGTCGCCGCATCTGATCCGAAAATTCAAACTGTTCACGCTGACCAATGACGCCGACTTGCCCAATCTGGTCGTGAGCCAGATCCACAACCGTGCAGGATACAAAGCGATCCGGCGCGACTTGGCAAAACAATATGACCTGGCTTACCTGGAGCCGGATATTCAGGTGACAGACGCGGATTTGCGCGGTGACCGGGAATTGAAGCTGACCCACACTGTTCGCGACGGCATCCATTTGGATGAGGAGGACCAGGAGGAGGTGCTGAAGCACCTGCGCCGCCTTTGGGGGTACGATGTTAGTTTGGACGCGGTGGAGACCGCCTGCGAAAACTGACGCTCTTCACAGGGCTGCATCCGGCATTTGAACGGCAGTCTTTCTGCCTGGCCGCAGAAATGAAAACGCAGGCCCAGGGGCCTGCGTTTTGCTGTTTGCGATCTGGAAAGGGATTAGAATTCCACCACGGCGCGGATGGATTTGCCCTCGTGCATCAGTTCGAAGCCTTCGTTGATCTGATCCAGGGTCAGCTTGTGGGTGATCATCGGGTCGATCTCGATCTTGCCGTCCATGTACCAGTCGACGATCTTGGGCACGTCGGTGCGGCCCGAAGCGCCGCCGAACGCGGTGCCGCGCCAGGAACGGCCGGTGACCAGCTGGAACGGGCGGGTGGAAATCTCGGCACCGGCGGGCGCAACGCCGATGATGATCGATTCACCCCAGCCCTTATGCGCCGCTTCCAAAGCGGTGCGCATGACGTTGACGTTGCCGGTTGCGTCAAAGGTGTAATCGGCACCGCCGCCGGTCACTTCGACCAGATGCGCCACCAAGTCGCCCTCGACCTCAGCCGGGTTGACGAAATCCGTCATGCCGAACTTGGTGGCCATCTCGACCTTGCCGGGGTTCAAATCAACACCGACGATCTGGTCCGCACCGGCCAGGCGCAGGCCCTGGATCACGTTGAGCCCAATGCCGCCGAGGCCAAACACGATGGCGCGCGAGCCGATTTCCACCTTGGCGGTGTTGATCACTGCGCCGATGCCGGTGGTGACGCCGCAGCCGATGTAGCAGACCTTGTCGAAGGGCGCGTCCTCACGGATTTTCGCCAGTGCGATTTCCGGAACCACGGTGTGGTTCGCAAAGGTCGAGCAGCCCATGTAGTGGTGGATCGGGGTGCCGTCTTGCATCGAGAACCGGGTGGTGCCGTCGGGCAAGAGGCCCGCGCCCTGGGTTGAGCGGATCGCCTGGCAAAGGTTGGTTTTCGGGTTGAGGCAATAGTCGCACTCGCGGCACTCGGGCGTATAAAGCGGAATGACATGATCACCGGGCTTCAGGCTGGTGACGCCTTCGCCAACCTCAATCACGACGCCAGCGCCCTCATGACCCAGGATCGCCGGGAAAATGCCTTCGGGATCATCGCCCGAACGGGTGAATTCGTCGGTGTGGCATAGGCCGGTAGCCTTGATTTCCACCAGAACCTCGCCCGCTTTCGGGCCTTCGAGGTTCACTTCCATGATTTCCAGCGGTTTGCCGGGGGCAACCGCAACGGCGGCGCGGGTCTTGATCATGTGACTTGTCCTTCGTCCAAATTCTCCGGGGCCGGGCCGCCGCGAAGCGGGTCCGGTTGAATGCGCAGCCAGCGGCAGGGCCGCGGGCCTGAATGACCCAGCGTTACATTTACAGGCTGGCGCACGCAAGCATTGCCTCGGCACCCTATCAGGAGCAGGATGCCGGGCTTTGCCCTGAATGCGACAGCTGGCCAACGGTCCGCGCCATTCCTCTGTGATGAAAAACTGCTGATTTCCAGCAGCTTGCCAGAAAGGTTCCGCCTATGGGAGGGAAACTGAATGCCGCCCCTTGACCTTCCCCTGACCGGAACCCTCATATCCCATGTTAAAGGACCAGAACCGGCGGGACTCCTATGTCAGACACGATCCAATTTTCCTTACATATCACCGGCCTCAGCTGTGCAGGCTGCGCCGGGCGGGCAGAGCGCGCGCTGGCCGCGGTCGAGGGGGTTCAATCGGCCTCCGTGAACCTTGCCAATGCCACCGGCCAGGTAGAGGCCGCTGCAGATGTGGCGCTGACGGACCTGACCGGCGCCTTGGCCTCTGCGGGTTATCCAGCGGCACAGGCGCAAGCTTCCCTGGTGCTCAGCGGCATGAGCTGCGCGTCCTGCGCGGGCCGGGTGGAGCGTGCGCTGCTGGCGGTGCCGGGAGTGCTGTCGGCCAGCGTGAACATGGCGAATGAGACGGCCCAGGTCCGGTATTTAACCGGCATGGCCCGCGCTGCCGATCTCGCCCGCACGGTGACGGATACCGGCTATCCGGCCCGTCTCAGCGGCGCGGCGGAGGATGAAGCGGAGCAGGCCAGCCGGCGCAAGGCGGATGAGATGTCCGCATTGGGCCGCCAGGTGCTGATCGCCGCACTGCTGACACTGCCGGTGTTCCTAATCGAAATGGGCGGCCACATGATCCCGGCGCTGCACCATTGGGTGGCGGCAAACATCGGTGTGCAGAACAGCTACTTGTTGCAGTTTGCCTTGACCACCCTTGTGTTGGCGGGTCCGGGGCGGCAGTTCTACACCAAAGGGTTCCCAGCGCTGTTCCGGGGCGCCCCTGACATGAGCGCGCTGGTGGCCCTGGGTACCTCCGCGGCCTATGGATTTTCGGTGATCTCCACCTTCGCGCCGCGGCTGCTGCCTGCGGGCACGGCCAATGTCTATTACGAGGCTGCGGCGGTCATCGTGGTGCTGATCCTGACGGGACGCTTTCTGGAAGCCCGCGCTAAAGGCCGCACCGGTGCCGCGATCCGCAAGCTGGCCGGGTTGCAGCCAAAGACCGCAATGGTGGTCTCAGCCGGTGATGCCAATGAGATCCCGGTGGAGGAGATCGGCACCGGCGACCTGATCCGGGTCCGCCCGGGCGAGCGGGTCGCGGTGGATGGCGAGATCACCTCCGGCAATTCCTACGTCGATGAAAGCATGATTTCCGGCGAGCCGGTGCCGGTTTCCAAGTCCCGCGGCGATGAGGTGACGGCAGGCACCATCAATGGCAACGCGGCGCTGGAATTCCGCGCTACCCGCGTCGGGCGCGACACCGTGCTGGCGCAGATCATCCGCATGGTGGAGCAGGCGCAAGGAGTGAAGCTGCCAGTGCAGGGGCTGGTCGACCGGATCACCCTGTGGTTCGTGCCCGCGGTGATCGCGGTTGCGGCGCTGACCGTGCTGGCCTGGTCTGTTTTCGGCCCGGCGCCGTCACTGCCTCTGGCGCTGGTGGCCGGTGTCTCTGTGCTGATCATCGCCTGCCCCTGCGCCATGGGGCTGGCCACGCCGACCTCGATCATGGTGGGTATCGGCCGCGCTGCGCAGATGGGGGTGCTGTTCCGCAAGGGCGACGCGCTGCAGAAGCTGCAGAAGGTTAAGGTGGTGGCGCTCGACAAGACCGGCACCCTGACCGAGGGCCGCCCGGCGCTGACCGAGCTGATCTGCGCCGAGGGCTTCACCCGCGACGAGGTGCTGCGCCTGACCGGCGCGGCGGAGGCGCAGTCCGAACATCCCATTGCCCGCGCCATCACGGCGGCGGCGGGCAAGAGATTGCCCAAGGCAGACGCCTTTGAGGCGGTTCCAGGCTATGGCCTGCGGGCAGAGGTCGAGGGGCACCTGGTACTGGCAGGTGCCGCCAGGCTGATGGCGCGCGAAGGCATTGCGCTTGGCGCGCTGGAGGCAGAAGGCGCGCGATTGGCCGAACGCGGAGAAACGCCGCTTTATGCTGCTATTGACGGCCAGCTTGCGGCGGTGATTGCGGTGGCGGACCCGATCAAGCCGGGCACCCATGCAGCAATCAGGGCGTTTCACGATCAGGGGTTGAAGGTGGCCATGATCACCGGTGATGCGGCGGCCACGGCGCAGGCAATTGCCGCGCGGCTGGGCATTGATGCGGTGAAGGCCGAATGCCTGCCTGCGGACAAGGTTAAGGCGCTGCAGGAGCTGCAGGCGGAGCACGGCACGCTGGCTTTTGTAGGCGATGGCATCAACGATGCCCCGGCGCTGGCAGCAGCGGATGCGGGTATTGCCATCGGCACCGGTACGGATGTCGCGATTGAAGCGGCGGATGTGGTGCTGGTTTCGGGCGATTTGCGCGGGGTGGTGAATGCGCTGACCGTCAGCTGCGCCACCATACGCAACATCCGCCAGAACCTGGGCTGGGCCTTTGGCTATAATGTGCTGCTGGTGCCGGTGGCGGCAGGTGTGCTCTATCCCCTTGGCGGGCCGCTTCTGTCGCCGGCATTGGCGGCGGGTGCCATGGCGCTGTCGAGTGTCTTTGTGCTGTCGAACGCGCTGCGCTTGCGCCGCCTGAAACCGGCCATAGATGAGGGTCAGGCCGCACCGGCACCCAAGGCAGACATCAAGCAGGAGGCACGCGCATGAATATCGGGGACGTATCCAGCCGCTCGGGCCTGCCCGCCAAGACCATCCGCTATTACGAGGACATCGGTCTGATCAAGCCGCACCGCAGCGCCAATGGCTATCGCTGTTTTGCCAAGACCGACCTGCACAAGCTGGCGTTTCTAGGCCGCGCCCGGGCGCTAGGCTTTACCATCGAGGACTGCCGCACCCTGATGGCGCTTTACGAGGATGAAAGCCGCGCCAGCGCCGATGTGAAACAGCTGGCGCTGGAGCATCTCAGCAAGATCGAGGAGAAGATCGCCGACTTGCAAGCGATGCGCGACACGCTGGGCGAACTGGTCAAAGGCTGCGCAGGCGACAACCGCCCGGATTGCCCGATCCTGAAGGATTTGTCAGGAGAAGAATGAGCATACCGTATGGGGCAGGGAAGCTCCCGCGCCCGCGGCTGCCCTGACGGGCGGCCTGGCAGGCTTGGGCCTGGCTTCGGGCCTTGCGGCCCGAAGCCGGCACCCTCAGGCAGGGCGCAGCTCCAGGATTCTTCGGGCCTGCTGCCAAGTGGCGACAGGACGTTCGTGTTTTTCGCAAAGCTCTGCCGCGCGTTTCACCAGCGCGGCGTTGGAAGGGGCCAGCGTCTCGCGGTCCAACCGCATGTTGTCCTCCAGCCCGGTCCGGGTGTGGCCGCCCGCCGCGATCGACCATTCGTTGACCAGGATCTGCCCAGGCCCGACACCAGCGCCGCACCACTGGGCCTCCGGTGCCAGCCGCTGTATGGTCCTGACGTAGTAATCGAACACGTCCTTATCCACGGGCATCGCGTTCTTCACCCCCATCACGAATTGCACATAGAGGGTGCCGGGAATGCGGCCCTCGCGGTTCATCTTCACCGCCTGGTGGATATGCGACAAGTCAAAGGCCTCGATTTCGGGCTTCACGTCGTGAGCGCGCATCTCCGAGGCCAGCCAGTCCACCAAATCGGGGGAATTCTCATAGACCCGGGTGGGGAAGTTGTTGGAGCCGACTGAGAGCGACGCCATGTCAGGGCGCAGCGGCAGCATGCCGCCGCGCTCGTGCCCTGCACCGGAGCGGCCGCCGGTCGACAGCTGCACGATCATGCCGGGGCAATGTTTCTGCAGTCCCTCCATCAGCCGCGCGAACCTTTCCGGGTCAGAGGTCGGTGTCTGGTCGTCGTTCCTCACATGGCAATGGGCAATCGAAGCACCGGCCTCAAACGCTTCCTGGGTGCTTTCGATCTGTTCCGCAATGGTGACGGGCACCGCCGGGTTGTTTTCCTTGGTCGGGACCGAGCCGGTGATGGCAACGCAGATGATGCAGGGTTTGCTCATGATTGATCCCCTTCAGATGTCAAAAAAAACGGTTTCACCTTCGCCCTGCAGGCGGATGTCCAAGCGGTAGACGGACTTGCCGTTCTGTGCGCTGTGCTTGGCGATCAGGGTCTGGCGGCGGCTCTCCCATTCTATCACGTTCAGCACAGGATCGGCCGCATTGGCCTCACCCTCATCCTCGAAATAGATCCGGGTGTTCAGCCCCACATTGATGCCGCGTGCCACAATCCACAGGCTGATGTGCGGTGCCATCCTTTGGCTGTTGCGGCCCATCACCGGCCCAGGTTTCACGGTGTCAAAACCCCATTCTCCAGTCTCGAAACCGGTAGTGACCCGGCCCCAGCCGCGGAAACCGTCCTCCACCGTGCCGGCATGTTCCGGGTGGGCATAGATACCGTCCGCATTGGCCTGCCACGCTTCCAGCAGCACATCCTTGACTGGTGAGCCGGTGCCGTCGGTCACGACACCCTCAACCCGGATGCGCTCACCCTTGGCGTTGGGACCGGCAATGTCGCGTCCAAGCTCCTGATCGTAGATCTCAAACCCCGCGGCACCGGGCGCGAGGCCGATGTGGACGTAGGGGCCGGCGGTTTGCGAGGGGGTTTCCTTTAGATATCCAAGCTTCTGGCGCATAACATTCTCCTTGCCGCATTTCCGAACCGGAAAACCGGATTCCACTTTTCCTGGAAATGCTTCAGTTCCCCTCCAGCCGGTTCTCAAACAGCGTGGACCGCCGCCCGCGCAGCACGATGTCAAAGCGGTAGGCGATGGTGTCCAGCGGGATGGTCGCATTCATGTCGAGCCGGGCAATCAGCATCTCCACCGCTTCCGGGTCCGGTATGGTGTTCACAATCGGGCAGCGGGCAATCAGCGGGTCGCCCTCGAAGTAGAGCTGGGTGATCATCCGCTGGGCAAAACCGGTGCCAAAGACCGAGACATGGATATGCGCGGGCCGCCAGTCGTTCACCCGGTTGCGCCAGGGGTAGGCGCCGGGTTTCACGGTACGGAAATGATAGCAGCCGTTTTCATCCGTCAGCGTCCGGCCGCAGCCGCCGAAATTCGCATCCAGCGACCCTAGGTAGCTGTCCTTCTTGTGCCGGTAACGGCCGGAGGCATTGGCCTGCCAGATTTCCACCAGCGTATTCGGCACCGGCCGGGCGTTTTCATCCAGCACCCGGCCATGCACGATAATCCGCTCGCCGATCGGGCTTTCTCCGGGTTGGGCAAAGTTGGTCAGCAGGTCATTGTCGGCGGTGGCGATGTCGTTGTGGCCGAACACTGGGCCGGTGATCTCGCTGGCGGTGTTCTCCAGGCTGATCAGCGGAAGCTGCGGCGAGCGGGTGACCGAGGTCTTGTAATCTTGCGACAGCGCGGGCGGATGCCAGCGGCGGTCGCGCTGGTAGAACTCCCCCTGTTTCGGCGGTGTGCTCATGCGGTTCTCCCTTCCTCAGCGGCCATTTCGGCATAGGTTTCCTTGGCCAGCTTCAGCGCACGGTTTGCCCGCGGCACCCCGGCATAGATGGCGGCATGCTGGAAGGCTTCAATCACGTCCTTCTGGCTGGCACCGGTGCGGACGGTGGCGCGGATGTGCATCGGAATTTCGTCGAAATTCCCAGTGGCAGCCAGCAGCGCCAGTGTCAGCATCGACCGTTCCCGCAGTGAAATTCGGTCAGAGGCCCAGACCGTGCCCCAGGCAGCTTCGGTGATCAGCTCCTGAAAGGGGGCGTCCAGCGCTGTTTTGGCGGTCTCTGCGCGCTCTACGTGGGCGTCGCCAAGCACCTTGCGCCTGATCTGCATGCCTTGGCTGTATCGGTCTTGCTGCGTCATCCTGGTCTCCCCGTGCTGGATAAAGTATCGCATGCCGGGGATGATCTGTATAATCTTGATTGACACATGAAATCATAACCGGACTGGTATGCGGCTATCGTCTTCATTGAAACTGCGTCATCTTGAGGTGTTCGTCGAAGTGGCCCGCAAGATGAGCGTCACCCAGGCGGCCGGGGCCTTGGGCATGACCCAGCCCGCGGTGACACGGGCGCTGCGCGAACTGGAGGAAGTTTGCGGCAAGCCGCTGGTCGAAAAGCATGGCCGGGGTATCCGGCTCAGCGGATATGGCGAGCTGTTCCGGGATCATGCCGGGCGCAGCCTGGCGCTGGCTCGTGACGGAGTGGCGCTGTTGCGCGGCCTGGATGAGGCAGACGGACCACTGGTTGCCATTGGCGCACTTCCCACCGTCGCCGCCGATCTGGTCCCTGACACGCTGGCGCAACTGCGTGGCGGCGGCGCGCCGGGGCGGTTCATGGTGATGTCCGGGGGTAATCAGTACCTGATCGACCAGCTGCGCCGGGGCGGGCTGGATGTGGTGGTTGGCAGGATGCCTGCGCCGGAAGCCATGGCGGGCGTGGAATTCGACCCGCTGTACCGCGAGCGGGTGGCCGTCGTTGTCGCGCGGGACCATCCTTTGGCCGGCGCCGTGCATGTGCCGCCTTCAGCTTTTGAGGATTACCCGGTGCTGATGCCGTCTGAAGGATCGATAATCCGGCCGATGGTCGAGCGGATGTTTCTTGAGCAGGGATTGGCACTGCCCCGGTTCCCGATCGAAACCGTTTCCGCCACCTTTGGGAGGCGCTTTGTCTTGGCGCATCAGGCGATTTGGATCATCAGCCACGGTGTGGTGCGGCCGGAGCTGGAGGCTGGCAGCATGGCAGCGCTGCCCTTGAATACCGACAGCACTCTTGGCCCCGTGGGTCTGTGTGTCCGGCGGGAGCACCAGCTTTCGGCTGCAGCCCAGCGGTTTTGTGCGGCCCTGCGCAGGGCTTGCACCGCGCTGGAGCTGGTTTAGGAACCGCCTGTATTCCGGCACGCCGGGTTGCGGCATTGCCGTGTGTTTCCCTTACTGCCGTCATGAAGTAATATTCACCAAACATTATTTGTGCATTTGATTGCGCGGCGATACGGGAAGGAAACGGTATGGAGTTCACCAGGCGTGAATTTGGGTTGTCGGCTGCAGTGGGGCTGGCGGCTGCTGCTGTCCCCGGCTGGGCTTCGGCGCGGATCACTTTGGGCAATAAGCGGATTGAGACGGTTTCAGACGGGTATCTCACTTTGCCGCCGGAGTTTCTGTTTGACGGGCTTGAGCCGGATGCTTTGCAACAAGCGTTGAAACAGTACGGGCTTGCAGCCGGGCCGCTGACGCCGGAGGTGAATGTAACCTTGCTGCGCGCAGAGGGCCGAGTCGTTCTGTTCGATGCCGGCGCCGGGCCGGGGTTTCAGGATAGTGCCGGAAATCTGCCCGGCGCGCTGGATGTTCTTGGCGTCACGCCTGACGAGGTGACGCATGTGGTCTTTACACATTGCCATCCGGATCACCTGTGGGGGGTGCTGGATGATTTTGACGATCTGTTGTTCCCTGGCGCAGACTATCTGATGGGGCAGAAAGAATGGGATTACTGGTTCGACCCGCAGACTGCAGACAGGATTGGCAGCAGCAGGACGGCCATGGCCATTGGGGCCCTGCGCAGGATGGAGCGGCTGGAAGACAAGGTGCAGCTTTTCCGGGACGGCGAGGAGATCCTGCCTGGAGTCGCAGCTCATGCCACGCCAGGCCACACGCCGGGGCATATGTCATTTGAAGTCAGGGATGGCAGTAACAGTGTCCTGGTTCTAGGGGATGCAGTGGGTAATCATCATGTAAGCTTTGCTGACCCTGGCAGGCCGGTTGGTGCCGACCAAGAGCCGCAAACGGCTGCTGTGGCACGTATGCGTTTGCTGGACCGGCTTGCCGCCGAACAAATGCAGTTGATCGGCTATCATCTGCCCGGCGGCGGTATCGGGCGGGCGGAGCGCATTGGCAGCGGCTACCGCTTTGTACCTGCGGTTTAGGGGCGGATATCAAGACAACACAGGCCGAAGGCTTGATTTTCGATGCTGGCAGACAGCCCCGCTGTTCTGCTTGGGTAGTGAATTACAGTTTTTGCGTGTGCGTCCGCTCTTCTTAGCGGATCAGGTCATGGTTGTTGCAAAGGACCTGCATAGCTTCACTAAATCAGGTTGCTCCAAGCAGTCAGCTTACTGTGCCGTGTCGTTCGGGCGATAGTGTTAGCCCTCAGACGCACTCGATGGCTGTCAGGTGGCGTTGTTGCAGAACTCTGACTTCTGAGGATTCACATCAGGAATCCATGCGCTTGCACGGTCCGCATGAGCAAACCATCCCCTCCCGCGATCGCACAACGAACTGGTCCAGCCTCAACGCCGCGTTGCGCAAGCGGGGCTCGCTGCTGATCTGGGTGGACAAGGACATGACTTGGCGCGCGCCGCAGGAATGCCGCCCGGCCCCCCCTGCGGTCTTTTCCGACGCGGCGATCCAGTTCTGCCTGTCGATCAAAGCGCTGTTCAAGCTACTCTTGCGGCAGACCGCCGGGATGGCGTCGAACCTGCTCCGGCTGGCAGGTCCGGATTGGCCCGTGCCCGGCTCCTCCACCCTCTGCCGCAGGCAGAAGACACTGGCGGTGCAGATCCCGTATCGCCGCATGGACGGCCCGCTCAACCTGCTGGTCCCCTCTCGGGGCATCACTCTGTGATGCCCTGCCGGGCAATGGACAGCACCGGGATCAAGTTGCTTGGGGATGGCGAATGGCAGGCCCGCAAGCACGGGGTGCAGGGCCGCCGCCAATCCCTGCCCGGCAGTTGATTGCAAAGCAATCAATGAGAGGGGCGCAAGGTGCATCTGGCCATGGACACGGCGACCTCCGGCATGCGCGCTGTGGAATTCACTCCAAGCCGCGACGGCGACAGCCCTGTGCTGCCGGCCTGTGCTGCCCGACCTGCTCGGTCAGATCCCCGAGGCCGAGCAGATCGGCACCGTGACCGCTGACCGGGCATATGACACGCGCCGCGGCCACACCGCCATCATCGGCCGGCAAGCCACCCCGGTCATCCCGATCCGCAAGAACGGGCCCGCGCGGAAAGAGGATTGCCCGGCTGCGCGGGTCCGCAACGAGACACTGCGTGCCACCCGCCACTACGGCCGGGCGTTCTGGAAGCGCTGGACCGGATACCACGCCCGAAGCCGCATCGAAGCCAAGATGCGCTGCCTCAAGGCTTTCAGCGAGCCCATCGCCGCAAGAGACCCCGAGCGCCAGACCGCCGAGATCCACATTCGCATCGCTCTTATGAACCGCTGCCACGCGCTCGGCACCGACGAGACCGTCCGCGTGGCATGAAGTCAGTGGGGAAAGGGGAAGTCACACCTCACGTGTGAGTTCTGCAACAATGCTCTGTCAGGTGTTGCTTTTGAAGTGAATTGCGAAAAAATGCAATCAGTAATTGCAAAATATATTGTCGTAATGCAATGTAACGTTACTTTAATTTCAAGTGCGACACGGATTATTGTGGGGTTAACGGATGATTGTCTTTCTAAAGATATGCCGGTTTGGCGCGTTTGGCGTCTTTCACGCAGATGGAGCCAATGTTCAACTTGGGGCGAAACATCAGGCGCTGCTGGCGCTTTTGTCCTCTGCTGACGGCGGGATCCGCACGCGGGCGTTTCTGGAGAAGACACTGTGGTGCCTGGCGCAGCCCGAACAGGCAAAGGCAAGCCTGCGGACAGCCTTGTCGACGTTGCGCCGGCATCTGGGCCCCGAAGCGGCCAAGCTGCTATATGCAAACCGAGAGCGGGTTATCCTCGACCTGACCAGGGTGGAGTTGGACAGTTGCGCGGGCAATGCGAATTTCATGGAAGGGTTTGAACTGCCTCATGAGACCGCTTTTAACGCTTGGCTGAGCGAAGCCCGGGCGGAATTCGCCCGCGGCGCTGCCCGGCCTGGACCGCAGGCGGGAGCATCGCCAGGCCGTGTTATCCTGGATGGGCTGCTGCCTTCCATTGCGGTGCTGCCCTTTGTGCATCGTGCCCCGGGCGACTCGGTTGTGCCGCTGGGAGGGCTGATGTCTGAAGAATTGTCACGGTACTTGTCGCGCAGCTGGGCGTTTTCGGTCACCTCATATCTGGCATCGCGCCAGTTTGATCCGGAAACAGTGCGTCCAGCCGAAGTGTCTTCTGTCGCGGGCGTTGACTACTTGGTGTCGGGCACGGTCAGCTGCGACGGCAACCGGTTCCGGGTTGAGATCGATCTGCATGATGCAGTCCGCGAAAAAGTGATCTGGTCGCGCAGTTTCGAGGGCAGCAAAGGCAGCCTGATGGAGGGCCGCAGCGCCGTGCTGCGCAATGCCACTCAGCAAATCGGACAGACCGCCGCGGGCGAAGCTGTCCGGCTGGCGGGTTTCAAGCCGCTGTCCACCCTGGAAAGCCATACCCTGTTGATGGCGGCGATTTCTCTGATGCAGGAAATGGACGCGCGCAAATTCCAGCAAGCACATGAAATCCTGTCGCATCTGCTTGAACGGGAGCCAAAGCATGTGCTGCCGCTGACTTGGATGGGATTTTGGCATGTGATGCGGGTTGAAAAGGGGTTGTCTCCGAACCGTGGAGAGGACAGCCGCCTGGCCAGCCGGATGGCAGAGGCCGCGATCGAAGCTGCGCCGGGCTTCTCGTTGGCTCATACGCTCAAGGGCCTTATTTCCAGCCATCTGACGTTCCGCTTCGATCTGGCGCAGGACGCCTATGATCTGGCGCTGCGCGACAATCCGAACGAGGCGTTGGCGCTGCTGCTGAAAGGGGCGACACTGGCCTATCAGGATATGCCGGATGAAGCGGTGCAAATGACCGACGCGGCCCGGCGGCTGACGCCTCTGGGGCCGCAGCGGTACTATTTTGATGCGCTCTCAGCGCTGGCGTATTTGTCTGCCCGTAACTTTGGCCGTGCGATTGAACTTTCTGAACGGTCGCTGGAAGCCAAGGGGGCCTTCCCGGTGCCGTTGCGTTCCAAGGCGATCGCCCTGCAAATGTCCGGTCGGGGCGCTGAAGCCCGCAGCACAGTCCAAAGGCTGCTTGAGGCGGCGCCGGAATTCTGCCTGTCGCAGTTTCAGCGTGACAATCCTGCAGCGATGAGCCCGGCGGGACGGGAATGGGCTTCCGCCTTGCGGCAAGCGGGCGTGCCGGAATAGCCGGTCAAGCGACTGTGCAAAAGCCACGGTGACGCAGTGTAACCTGTATTCCGAAAACATCTTTTGTGCGGGAAGCGGCTGTGCGTGCTAGGCTTTACCGGAACCAGCAGCAAATCGGGCAGTTTGGCCCTGAACCAAGGTCAAGGAGGCGGCGTGCCAGAGAACCTGTCTTTTGAACGCCGGTTTTCGGAATACGGCCCGGGTGTGCAGCCCGAAGAGCGGACACAAGAGATCCTGGATGTTGTTGAGGATTTCATGCACCGCTGGGGCTATTCGGTGCAAAACCTTATCGGTGCCGACTTGACGGTCGAGCATCTGGGCGGCGGGCCGAGCGAAGTGCCGGATCTGATCTTCAGAATGGCTGCGCTGGATTATTTCGAGATTGTCATCCGCAGCGGCAGCGGGACCGTCAGTTACGGCGGCTGGCTGACAGGCACTTTGCCGGTTACGGTGTCCGGCGAGCAAGTGAATGGCCGTCCGGTTCTGCTGACCACTTGCCGCGAGGGCGGGCAGATCCGGCATATCTTTGATCCGCTTTCCGGTTACCGGCCTGTCACCGAAGCCACAAATTTGCCTCTGCATGCGGCGCGCCGTCTCTCCGGAGAGACCTGACCGGTAAAGGTGAAACGGCCTTCGGTTTTTGCCAGTCTCTAAAATCCAACAGATTTCCCGATTGCCGCTCATGTTTTTTTTACGTTCTTGCGGCCCTTTTGTTTGGGAGACGCGGGCAGCTGTGCGGCAGCGGTCCTGCACCATTGAATGCCTGGCCTGCCGATAACGGCGGCGGGGCCGGAAGCTTGTCCGGTCTTGGCACGGTATATGGGCGGATGCCTTGGGTGATATTATGACTGCAAAGAAAAAACTTCCCGCCAAGCGCGGTTTCCGTTTGGTTTCCAGCATTGGCGCAAAAATCACACTGATCCTGATGGCTATGGGGGCTGCTTTAGCAGTTGGCGGTGTTCTGGTTACTCTGGTCTTTTCTCAGACCGGCCGCCAGATGGAGGTTTTGACCGAACAGAAAGTGCCCCGGCTGGAGCTGAGCGGCCGCCTTGTCAAAGCGGGAAGCCGGACAAAGGATGCTATGATCGCAGTTTTGCAGGCTGGATCAGTTGATGGCCTGGGTCAGGCCGAAAGTGAAGCGGCTGCAGCTATTGCGCATCTTGAAAACAGCCTGGCAGAATTGCCTACGGCAGAGCGGGCCATGTTTAGGCCGGAGGCTGATGCTGCCTCGGAAATGCTCAACAATCTGATCGCGGCCCGCAAAGGCGCTTTCCGCAACCAGGCCTGGATCGACTCCCAGACCGCCAGTCTGCAGACTCTTAGTCAAACGGTGCAGGAGAAGCTTGTGCAGGTCGCGTCGGAGGCCAGCGACAGTTTGATGGCAGGCGGCGAAGACACAATTGGCCAGGTCGATGAGGTGCTCAAAAACCTGGTGGAGCAACAGTTCGGCAGCTTGCAAACGCTGTTGGAGACCCGCGCTGATATCAGCATTTTGTCTGGTGCGGCTCTGGCGTTGGGCCATGTGCGCGACGTGCCCACCAAGCGGGCGCTCAAAAAGATGGCCAATGACGCTTTGAGCCGGCTGGAGCCGGTCATGGGGGGGCTAGAGGAGCTGGGCCTGGATGCATTCAGGGCCAAGAAGGTCCGCGCGGGTGTGAAACTGTTCCGCTATACACTCACCGCAAGCCGCAAGGAGCTGAAGGACAGCCGCAAGGAAGTTCTGAGCGCCCGCAACGCCAGCGTGCGCCCGCTGACCCAGGCAATGGAGCGTATGGTGTTCACCCTGTCTGTTGCGGCAACCCAAGCCAGCTCCGATAACCGGACGGCGATCCAGGGGCTGCTGGACAACCAGGTTGGCGTGCTGCAGCAGCTGCTGGAGATCAACGGCTGGATCAGCGCCTTTCAGGTGGCGGCGCTGGATGTGGCGGCCGCGCATGATATTGATGCCGCCGATGCCGCTGCTGCCCCGCTTCAGGAAGCTGCCAAGGCGCTGCAGGGGTATGCCGGTTTCAACAATGGGGTCTTTGCGCAGGAACTTAAGGACTTGGTTGGCCTTGCCGATCCGTCCGAAGGATTGCCGGTCTTCAAGGTGGCGTCGCTGGAGGCCACGGCTGCGGCTGCCGCGGCGTCGCAGGCTACTGTGGACGCGGTATTGGAATTTGCACATCACGCAACCAGTCTGGGGGCCGAAAGCCGGCTGGAGATCGCGTCCATAGCGGGCGGGCTTGCGGGTGATGTGAAGGCGGCGCAGCAACAGCTGCAGATCCTGGCGGCTGTGGCTGCAGCAGTGTTCCTGGCGTCTCTGGTTCTGACACGGATCCTTATCCTGCGCCCTCTGGCTGATATCAGCGGCACAACCGAGCGGCTGGCTGCAGGCAACTTGCGCCCTGTAACGGGGTACGACCGGTCGAGCGACGAAATCTTCCGGATTGCCACCGCGCTTTCGGTGTTTCGCGACGGGCTGGTGGAGAAGGCAGAAGTTGAGGCCGCAGCGGATGCGGAACGTGACGCCCGCCTGGCAGAGCAGACTGCGGCGGTGACGGCCATTGGCGAAGGGCTGGAGCAGCTGTCGCAAGGCGATCTGACAGCCCGGATTCGCGGGGAAATGGGTGAGGGCTATACGAAGCTGCGTGATGATTTCAATGCGGCACTGGAGAAGCTGGAGGCATCCGTCAGCAGCCTCAGCACAAGCGGCCAGTCGATTGCTGGCGGCAGCACCGAAATCTCCTCGGCCTCCCGCGATCTGTCCGAACGCTCGGAGCGTACTGCGCAGACGCTGGCAGGCACGGCTGCTGCCGTGAACCAGCTCTCGGTTTCCATTACCGGCACCGCCCAGGCCTCGGGGGAGGCGTCAGCCTCTGTTGAAGCGGCACGCGAGAATGCCAGCGCCAGTATCGAAGTGGTGAAGCGAACGTACGGCGCAATGGAAGCAATCAAGGAAAGCTCCGAAAAAATCTCACGGATCATCGGCATGATCGAGGCGATTGCCCAGCAGACCAACCTTCTGGCGCTGAATGCCGGGGTCGAGGCCGCACGCGCTGGCACTGTTGGCAAGGGCTTTGCGGTGGTGGCCTCGGAAGTGCGGACCTTGGCGCACCGGTCGAAAGAAGCCGCGACTGAAATTTCGGCTCTGGTGGATGAGGCCGGCCAGAATGTCGAACTTGGTGCGGATCTGGTTGAACAGACCCGCACGGCAATTGGTGAAATCTCCGCCTCTGTCGACAGCGCAGCAGATCTAATGAAAACTATTTCCCAGGCCTCTGCCGAGCAATCCGGCAGCCTGCAGGAGATCAATTCGGCAATGTCCAATCTTGACGATGCCACCACCCGCAATGCTGCCCTGTTCGAGGAAGTCACCTCCTCAAGCCTGGGCCTGTCCAAAGAAGCGCAGGCCATGGCCGGAGCTATCGGCGCCTTCAGGACAAATGCAGATTCAGAGGCGGTTTCAGGTAGTCTGGAACAGGAAGGTCCGTGGAGGCTGCAAGCCTGACAACTTGCGGCCTGCCGTCTGGCAGGCATTTTGGGTCTGCCCTGTTACCTGTTGCGCAGCCTGCGCATGCCTTCGCTGGCGATGCCCTGCAGCTTTGCCCCCCAACCATAGTGCCGGCTGGCCAGCACGGCGCCGATACCGTCGTAGAAATCCAGCCGTGCACGGATCTTGCCGGCAGCTTGCGTCATCTTCCTGACAACCGGAGAGCTATCTGCCAGGCCAAAGGTTGTGGCATCCGCAAGGCGCTGTTCCAAGACGGCCAGTTGCCCTTTCAGCATCCGTGCCCGGCGCTCCTGATTGGTCAGAGTGCTGATCTTCTTGGTCAACTGGGCTGAGATGCCGACGTCCTCCTTGTAGATCACCAGCTTCTCGGGAATGTAGTGCAGGCCGTCCTCCAGCAGGGCGCGGAAGCCGAGGATCAGATCCTCATAGGCGCGGTCTTTGGGGAAACCGCCGTATTTGCGATAGAGGTCTTTGTGCCATGCAGCAGTTGCCCCCAGGTAGAGCGAAAAGGCCGTGGCCGCGTCCTCAGTGCTGAAGCCCTTGTAGAACAGGGCGCGGCGGTAGGTGTTCTCACCGGGTTCTCCGTCCGGGCCGATGGTTTCCGCATCCGAATAGAGCAGTTTGGCGCCGGTTAGCCGGTGGCTGTCGATAACCCGCTGGGCGCGGTTGGGGGCATTGCGGTCATCGCCGGCGGTCCAGATCATCAGGTCGGAGGCAGCGAGGGCGATAGCATGTTCGATATGGCGGTTGACGCCCATATTGGTGTCGTTCCGACGTGCCACAATCCGGTGCGGGCCGGAATAGCTTTCGGCGAGCTGTTTGATCTTTTCAAACGTCCCGTCAGTGGAGGCATCATCCGAGATGATAATCTCGATTGGTTCGCAATCCTGGTCCAGCAAGGACTGCACTGACTCGGCAATAGTGTCTTCCTGGCAATAGGACAGCAGGATGAAACTGGCGGCGGGTCTATGTGTCATTGCATGTCCTTTAATTCTGCCGGCCGCATCCTCTGTCAGATGTCCGGACGGCAGGAGCTTCGTCAGATGAGCTGCCAGAGGTACTGCTGATACACTGTGCTGCGGGCGCCGAACATCTCTTTTTGTTTGGCCAGCCCGGTATTCAGAATCTGGCCCTGATCGGTAGTGGAAATGCCAAAGTCGAACCACGCCCTGCCGGTAAAAACAGCGTCCAGCAAGTAGTGAACAATCATGTCGACACCGCCTTTCTGGCGGCCTAGGTCAGACGAGGCGATGTATTGCACGTGAACGGTCTGGCTGCAGTCAAAGATCACCAGGGCGGAGATCATCTGATCGCCGTCAAATGCACCGAACATCCTGACCCGATCAGGAAAACGGTCCGCAAGAAGCCGGATTTCCGCCTCGCTGTGCACAGGTTGCGCATTATGCCGGTCGTCCAGAACTTGGCTAAGCAGAGCCCAGCAGGCGCTCCAATCGGTGCTTTCGCGGATTTCCAGCCCGGCCTTGCGCGCCTTGCGCAACCCGTCTTTTTTGCCGCTGCCAAAGGGCAGGCGGCGCGGTACTGCGATGGTGGCTGACACATCCGTGCGTACAACCTGCGCACCCTGCCGGAACAGCGCATAGATGTCTTCATCGGCCGGCTGGCGGTGATAGATATAGGGGATGGCTTTGTAGTTCACCTCGGTGAACCCGGCGGGGCGCAAATAGGCGGCAAGCGCCTCAAAAACCATAAGCATGCGCTCCGCACTCATCTTGGTGCCGGAAATTACCCCGCCGTAGGTCAGCCCGCCATGGGAATTCAGCGCCGTGCCATCGGCATTGGCGGGCAGCACCGCCAGCAGCTTGCCGTCTTCATGGATCATCAGAGAATGATCCTGAAAGCGGTCGGCGTGATAGTCCATGAACCCGCGTTGAAGCAGGAAGGTGCCGTTTTTCGATGCCTTCAGGAAAACATCCCAATCGGTGGCGTTTTCAGCTGCGTAGCGCTGTACCTCAATCGCCACGGTTCAATCCTCAAGCAAGGCAACACCCACGCCGGTCGCGCCCATGTTATTGCCATTGTAAAACAGATAGCTGCGGCCCTGGCGAGTGTCGATCCGCGCCGGATAGCAGGTCATCTCACCGTCCCAGGAACCTGCGGTCCCGCGCGGCAGTTCCTCGTCGCTGGTCCGGGTAAAGCTCACCCCGTCGGAAGAGATGAACCGGAAGCTGGCATACTGCTTTGACAGCGTGTCCGAGGTCGCGCGCAGTTCCCAGGATCCGTCCGGCAGCTGGTTCGCCCGCGGGCGGCCGATGCGGTATTCTTCCGGGGCGGGGGGGATAATCCGCTGCGCGGTTGCATTGTCAAAGCGCACGCCGTCTGTGCTGGTCAATGTCCAGCAGTCATATTGCGGGAACAGCCGGCCGCCGATGTCCTGCCAGCCAAAGCCGCGGGAAATCCAGGCCCGGTAAGTGCCATCGGGCAGCGCCGCAATGGAATGCAGCGCACCGATAAAAGCACCTTCAGGGCAGCGGTCGATGACCGGCGTCTGCTGCACCCGCTCAAAACTGTTGCCCCGGTCACGGCTGATGGCCAGCCCGGTGAAGGCCAGGAACTTGGCCTTCTCCACCAGCTGAAAGCCGACATAATACAGCCGCAGCTCATCCTCTGCGACTTCCAGAATGTCGCCCAGGATCATGCCGTTGTCATCGAACATGCCTGGCGCCCCCAGCCCGATCACGGGCTGTTCGGACACAGCCTTGACCTGCAAAGGATCGGAGGCATCGACGTCGATCCAGCCAATCCGGCTGATCCCCTGATCATCCCGCATCCCGCCGAACAGACGTATGGTGTCCTCGTCCCGCTGCCAGGGGCAGGGTGTCATAAAGGAATGCCTGGCCCAGTCCTGGCTTCCGTCCGGGGCAAACACCAGCCCTTTCTTGACCCAGCCCATGTTACTGTTTGATCCGGAAGTAACGGTAAGAGGACACTTTCGCAGGCTCCGCCGGGTTGCCGTTCAGGATCTGGCCCGGCGTTTCAAAGCTCTTGTTTACGGCGGCGGCCATGCCGACAAAGCTGTCCTCGCCGATTTTCACATTGTCGGCAAAGGTCGCATTGACCCCGACAAAGCTACGCGCGCCGATATCGCAATAGCCCGAGACCACCACATGCGACGCCAGGAAACAGTGTTCGCGGATCCGGGTCTGGTGGCCGATGTGATTGCCCGACCACAGGACGCAGCCGCTTTCAATTTTGACCCCGTGCTGCACAACGTTGTTTTCAAAGATGAAAACATTGTCGCCCAGCTCTGCTGTGCGCCAGACCATGGCATGAGGGCTGATGAAATTGGCCAGATTGTAGCCTTTGCTGCGGGCGATCTCGATCAGCCGCGCACGGATCCTGTTCAACTTGGTTGAAGTCACCGCCACATGCGCCTCGACCTCGGAGGCGGGAAAAACCGTCTCCACGGTTTCCAGCGCCACCACCGGCAGGCCGAATTTATCTTCCTCGTTCAGAAACTCTGCCTCCACCGCAAAACCCGCAACCTCATAGTCGCTGTCGACGGTGAAATACTCATAGGCGATGTCGGCGAATTCACCCGCACCGATGATCAGTAGCTTTTTGCTCATGGGAGGGACTCTGTCCTTGATTGAGGCGGCCCTGGCGGCCGGCGCTGCTTGCTGGTCCGGTTCAGATATGCATATACACAAGGGACATTCAAATGCGAAGGCGGTTTCCGTGCCTCTGACTGACTGCAAAATCATTGACTTGCCCAAAATCACAGACGTCCGGGGCAACCTGACTTTTGTCGAGGGCGGCAATCATATCCCCTTTGATATCAAGCGGGTGTATTACCTCTACGATGTGCCGGGCGGGGCCGATCGCGGCGAGCATGCGCATAAGGCGCTGCATCAGTTCATTATCTGCATGTCGGGCAGTTTTGATATCCTGCTGGACGACGGGGCCGAGACCAAGCGTTTCCACCTGAACCGCTCATACTACGGGCTGTATGTCTGCCCGATGATGTGGCGCTACCTTGACAACTTTTCCTCCGGGGCGGTCTGCATGGTGCTGACCTCCGAGGTGTATGACGAAGCGGACTACATCCGCGACTATGGTGAATTCAAAGCCGCCGTAGGTGCGGCATGAAGGTTCCCTTCCTCGATATCGCGGGCGCCCATGCTGAAATTCAGGATCAGCTGGAGGCAGCCGTGCTGCGGGTGGCGCGTTCGGGTTACTTTATTCTAGGCCCCGAAGTGGAGGCGTTTGAGGCGGATTTCGCCCGCTACACCGGTGCGCCGCATTGCCTGGGCACTGGCAATGGCTTGGACGCGCTGATTTTGACGCTGAAGGCAATGGGGATCGGCCCGGGCGATGAAGTGATCGTGCCCGCGAACACCTATATCGCGACTTGGCTGGCAGTCAGCTTTTGCGGTGCAGCCATTGTCCCGGTGGAACCGCTGGAAGCTACTCACAATATCGACCCGGATGCAGTGGTCGCCGCCATCACGTCCCGAACCAAGGCAATCATCCCGGTCCACCTTTATGGCCAGCCCGCCGACATGGATCCGCTGATAGAACTGGCTAGGCAGCACGGGGTGCACCTGCTGGAAGACGCGGCCCAAGCGCATGGCGCCGGATACAAGGGCAAGCGGATCGGCAGTTTTGGAGAGGCCGCTTGCTGGAGCTTTTACCCAGGCAAAAACCTCGGCGCGCTGGGGGATGGCGGTGGGTTCACCACGACCTCGCCGGAGCTGGCAGAGCGGGTCTCGATGCTGCGGAACTATGGCTCGGCAGTTAAATACGAACATGAGCTGGCGGGACAGAACAGCCGCTTGGACCCGATCCAGGCGGCGGCGCTGCAAGTGAAGCTGCAAGTGCTTGATGGCTGGAATGCCCGCCGCCAGGCAATTGCCGCCCGTTACCTGGTGGCACTGTCTGCGGCCGGACTGGTGTTGCCTGCGGTGCCAAAATGGGCGGACCCGGTCTGGCACCTCTTTGTGGTGCGCCATCCCGACCGGGATGCTTTCCGCGCCCGGCTGGAGGCTGCAGGAGTCGGGACCGTCATCCACTACCCCAAGCCGCCGCATTTGCAGAACGCCTATGCAGGGCTTGGCTATGGCAAGGGTGCGTTCCCTGTTTCCGAGACGCTGGCCACAGAAGTGATCAGCCTGCCGATCGGGCCTGCTCAGACTGACGCGCAGACCGAATATGTAATCGAACAGGTGTTGAAACTGGCGTGACCGGCCCGCCCGGTATTTTTGACGCCCGGCCCTTTGAACCTGCAAGTGTGCTTTGTCTAGGGACGAGGTCGCTGGTCAATGCATCAATAAGCGGCTGAATTTGACCGGTGCAATCCAGCAGTTGGATCAATGCCGGCGTTTTGGAAGCCTGTTGTGTGGAAATTGTATTGCGAAGCCGGGGCCGCCAATTGTAAAATGTCGCATGACAATATGGCATCCTGATCCTTCCACCTTGACCTCCCCCCTGCATGCGAGTCTTGCGCTGGCCATTGCAAAGGCAATCTCAGACGGCAAACTGCCGAAGGGGACGCAGCTGCCGACTCACCGCAAAATGGCCGATGATCTTGGCCTCAGTGTCCACACCGTCAGCAAGGCATATGAAAGTTTGCGGCGGCAAAGGCTGATTGATGGCCAGGTCGGCCGGGGCAGCTACGTTCTGGATCCTGACAAGTCCAACGATCAGCCGTTTCAGCTGAGCTCTGAACGCGGTGGCGGTTTCGACCTGTCGATTTCACGCCCGGCATTCTCGCAGCAGCATGCTGAGCGGTTCGAACAAGCGCTGAGGGAACTGCCGGAGGGGTTGGACCCGAGCTACTATCTGTCCTGCCGCCCGAATATCGGTCATGACGCCCACCGTGCCGCCGGATCGCAATGGCTGCGGCATTGCGGTTTGGAGGTGCCGCCGGAGCGGATCATTATGACCAATGGGGTCAGTCATGGCATGTCAGCGGCGCTGTCGGCGCTGACCCGGCCTGGCGACACGGTGGTGTCAGACAAGGTCACGCATCATTTGCTGGTTTCGGGTTGTTCTTATCTGGGCCTGAACCTTGCAGGGGTTGATGTGGATGGGGATGGCATCCTTCCGGATGCGCTGGAGCGGTTTTGTCAGGGAAGCAAACCTAAAGTTTTGTTTTTACTTCCATCCTTGGCCAACACGACGGCGGGTATGATGCCTGAGGAACGCCGCCGCGCGCTGGTGGATGTCGCCCGTAAACACGATCTGCACATCATCGAAAACGATGCCTTTGGTCCGGTTGCCGAGGGCCGGCCGGTGGCGGTCACTGCTCTCGCGCCGGAGCGTTCAATCTATTTGACCACCTTTACCAAATGCACTGTGTCGGGGTTGCGCGCAGGTTACATGGCGGCGCCGGAGCACCTGCTGCCGGCATTGACCGGGCGGATTGTCGTGTTCGGTTGGATGGCGACACCACTGATGTGCGAGCTGGCCACCCGCTGGGTGCAGGACGGCACCGCGCTGGAGCTGGCGCAGTGGCAGCGGCGTGCGCTGGCGGCGCGCCATGGAATCGCCGCTGAGGTGCTGAAAGGCTGGCACTGGCAGGGCCATCCCTCTGCATTGCATCTATGGCTGCCGCTTCCCAAAGGCTGGAGCACCAGCAGTTTCGTGTCTTACGCGCGCGAATTGAAAGTTGCAGTGGCCCCGGATGCGCCGTTCCTGCCCCCCAAGACGCCGCCGCAGAATGCAGTGCGTCTGTCGCTCGGCAGCGTCCAGGATCTGGGGCGGTTCAGGCAGGCGTTAGAGCTGATCGCCGGCATGCTGGGCGGCCCGCCAGAGGGAGTAGCGCCCTTTACATACTGATTGTCCTGCGACAATAAAAAAATTGACATGCAGTACAATTCCTTTCAAGTCTGGCGCAGCGGTGCTCAGGCACCCAAGAGACTTGGGAGGAAAACATGGCTCAAACTGTCAAAATCACCTTCGGTGCCCTGACTGCGGCGGGGATTGTTCTGGCGGACAGCGCGGTGCAGGCCGACACTTGGCGCTATGCCTTTGAAGAGGCAATGGCCGATGTGCAGGGCGTCTATGCGCAGAAATTCAAGGAAGAGATCGAGGCGAACTCGGATCACGAGATCCAGCTGTTCCCCTATGGCACACTGGGTGAATCGGCTGACATCATGGAGCAGACCCAGGACGGTATCCTGCAGTTTGTGGACCAGTCGCCGGGCTTTACCGGCTCGCTGATTCCCGAAGCGCAGGTGTTCTTTGTGCCCTATCTGCTGCCGACCGATCAGGATCACCTGGCGCGCTTTTACAAGGAGAGCAAGGCGATCAACGGCATGTTCAAGCCGCTTTATGCCGAGCAGGGGCTGGAATTGCTGAACATGTTCCCCGAAGGCGAAGTGGCGATGACCACCAAGACACCGGTCACCACCTGCGCCGATCTGGACGAGGTGAAGTTCCGGGTGATGACCAACCCACTGCTGGTCGAAAGCTACAAAGCCTTTGGCGCCACCCCGACGCCGCTGCCCTGGGGCGAGGTTTACGGCGGGCTGCAGACCAATGTGATCCAGGGGCAGGAGAACCCGACGTTCTTCCTCTATTCAACCAAGATCTATGAGGTCACAGATTACATCACCTACGCCGGCCACAACAACTTCACCACCGCGGTGATGGCCAACAAAGACTTCTATGACGGCCTCAGCGCCGAGGAGCAGCAGGTTGTGCAAAACGCGGCGCAGGCCGCCTATGACCACACCGTAGTTTACCAGCAGCAGGCTGCCGAGAGTGAGCTGGCCAAGATCATGGAAGCCAAACCGGAAATGCAGGTGACGGTGCTGAACGATGATCAGCGTAGCTGCTTCAAGGAAGCGGCGGCTGAGGTCGAGGCCAAGTTCATCGAGATGACCGGCGACAGCGGCGCCGCGATCCTGGAACAGTTGAAGGCAGACCTGGCGGCCACCGCCAACTGACGCCTGTCCTGCAAACAGTGCTGAGCGGGTCCTGCCTGCTCAGCAGCATTCGCGCCTGGGGAGGAAGCAATGCAACAGTCACACGAATTAGCGCTGCCCGGGTTTCTGGGTGTGATCGACAGCGCCATCAGCCGCATTGAATCATTCCTGCTAGCGGCAGGGGTTCTGCTGATGGCCGCCAATACCGTGGCCAATGTGGTGGGGCGGTTCGTGCTGGGAAACTCCATCTTCTTTACCGAAGAGCTGAACCGGATCCTGATCATCCTGATCACCTTTGCCGGCATCAGCTATGCCGCGCGCAACGCCCGCCACATCCGGATGTCGGCGATCTATGACTTGCTGCCGCCGCACCTGCGCAAGGTGATGGTGGTGGTGATCTCCGTGGTCACCGCCGGGTTCATGTTCCTGCTGTGCTTTTACGCGGTCAAATACATCGGTTCGCAGGCCGCGCGCGGGCGGGTGCTGCCGGCGCTGCAAATCCCGGTCTGGGTCATCCTGGTCTGGGTGCCTGCCGGGTTCTTCATGACCGGCGCCCAGTACCTGCTGACCGCGGTGCGCAACTTGACCTCCCCCGGCATCTATCTCTCGACGCATGTGCAAGAGGGATACGAGGACGCAGAAGAAATCGAAATCTGAGGGCGAACCCGTGGCTGCAACAATATTTTTGACCATGATCGCCCTGCTGCTGCTGGGCTTTCCGATGATGATCCCGCTGATTGCCGGCGCCTTCATCGGATTTCTGATGCTGTTCGGCGATCTGGCCCGGACCGAGACAATGGTACAGCAGATGATGGCCGGCATCCGGCCCGCCTCGCTGATTGCGGTGCCGATGTTCATCTTTGCCGCCGATATCATGACCCGCGGCCAGTCGGCCGGGCGGCTGATCAATGTGGTGATGGCCTATATCGGCCATATCCGCGGCGGGCTGGCGATTTCCACCGCAGCCGCCTGCACCATGTTCGGGGCGGTGTCCGGCTCGACTCAGGCGACCGTTGTGGCGATCGGTTCGCCGCTGCGCCCGCGGATGCTCCAGGCGGGCTACAAGGACAGCTTTGTGCTGGCGCTGATCGTGAATGCCAGCGACATCGCCTTTCTGATCCCGCCCTCCATCGGCATGATCATCTACGGGGTGGTCTCCAGCACCTCGATTGCCGAGCTGTTCATTGCGGGCATTGGTCCCGGCCTGCTGATCCTGCTGCTGTTTTCCATCTACGCCTATATCTACGCCGTGCGTAACAACGTGCCGACCGAGCCCAAGGCCACCTGGCGCCAGCGGCTGCAGACCATGCGTGCCGCACTTTGGCCGATGGGGTTTCCGGTGATCATCATCGGCGGCATCTACGGCGGCGTCTTCAGCCCGACTGAGGCCGCGGCGGCCTGCGTTCTCTATGCGCTGATCCTGGAGGTCGCCGTGTTCCGCTCAATGTCGCTGGCGGATGTCTATGAAACCGCAAAATCCACCGGGCTGGTCACCGCCATCGTGTTCATTCTGGTGGGGGCAGGGGCTGCGTTTTCCTGGGTTATCTCATTCGCTCAGGTGCCGCAGCAGATCCTTGGTGCCATCGGGATTGCCGAGATGGGCGCCCTAGGGGTGCTGTTCGTGATCTCCATCGCGTTTTTCATCGGTTGTATGTTTGTCGATCCCATCGTGGTGATCCTGGTGCTGGTGCCGGTTTTTGCGCCGGTGGTGAAATCGGTTGGGCTGGATCCGGTGCTGGTCGGCACCATCATCACCCTGCAGGTTGCCATTGGCTCGGCCACGCCGCCCTTCGGCTGCGATATCTTCACCGCCATTGCCGTGTTCAAACGCCCCTATGCCGAGGTGGTGCGTGGCACGCCGCCGTTTATCCTAATGCTGCTGGCGGTGTCGGTGGCACTGATCTTCTTTCCGCAGATTGCGCTGTTCCTGCGTGATCTGGCCTTTGCAAAATAAGGAGCACTGGCGATGTTCACATCCATTCTGGTGCCCTTCGACGGCTCGCAAGGGGCAGAAGCCGCGCTGGCCAAGGCGGCGGAGCTGGCGCAACTGTGCGGTGCGCAGCTGACACTGCTGACGGTCTACCGCCACCATTCGCTGCTGGAGGCCTCGATGCATATGGTGCGCCCGGATCAGCCGGAGGACCTGGACGAGATCATGCGCAGCCACGCCAGGGAGGTGGCCGAGCGCGGCAAGGCGCTGGCGGCGGCGAGCGGCTCTCGAACACCCCGCGCCTTTGTTAAAGCGGGGCCGGTGGCGCGCACCATCACGGGGTTTGCCAGGGAGCACAGGCATGACCTGATCGCGATCGGCAGCCGCGGCCTTGGCTCGGTGGAAGGGGTGCTGCTGGGCAGTGTCTCTCACAAGGTAACGAGCCTGGCCGAAACCCCGGTTCTTGTTGTTTAGGAAAGCAAAAATGGCTCTTGATATCCAATCCGCGCCGTCGCGTGTTCCAGCCCGGCTGGATGACCGCCCGGTGAAAAAGCGGATCGCGCTGGTGGCGCTGGCGACCGACCACACGTCGGAACGCGACTTTGCCCGGATCTGCGATCCGGACCGGGTCGGCGTCTACACAAACCGCATCGAATTCGAAAATCCAACCACCAGGGAAACTTTGCTGAAAACCGGCCCGCGGCTGACCGAAGCAGCGGCGCAGATCCTGCCCGGCGAAACGGTGGATGTGGTGGCCTACGGCTGCACTGCGGCCTCCATCGTGCTGGGCAATGATGCCGTCGCGCGCAGCTTGAGCACCGCCAAGCCGGATACTCCCTGCGTCACCCCCAGCTCTGCAGCCTTCGATGCCTTTGCAGCACTGGAGGCCAGGCGGGTGTCGCTGCTGACCCCTTACAGCCCCGAAGTCACAGATGAGATGGCGCAATATTTCGCGGTACACGGCCCAGAGGTGGTCAATGCCGCCTGTTTCGGTCTGACAGATGATCGCCAAATGGCGCGGATTTCCGAGGACAGCATCATCGAGGCCGGGATCGCCGCCTGTGAGTCATCAGCCGATGTGCTTTTCCTGTCCTGCACCGCCCTGCGGGCTGCTGTTTGCATTGAGCGGATTGAGGACCGGCTGGGCAAGCCGGTTGTCAGCTCAAACCAGGCGATGGTCTGGCGGTGCCTGCGCTTGGCCGGGATCACGGATCCGGTGAAAGGTTTCGGCAGGCTTTTTGAACTCTAGATAGGCTAAACAATTCCAATGACTGGCAAAATCACCCTTCAGGACAGCTATCAGGCCCGGGCGCGGATTGCCGGGCGTATCCGGCAGACGGCACTGGTATCTTCGCCCTCTCTCAGCGCGCTTTGCGGCGGAGAGGTTTCGTTGAAGCTGGAAAGCACCCAGATCACTGGCAGTTTCAAACTGCGCGGTGCCACCAATGCAGTTTTGTCGCTGACCAATGAACAGCGCACGGCGGGTGTGGTTGGCGTGTCCACCGGCAACCACGGGCGCGGGCTGGCCTATGCGGCAGCGCAGGCCGGGGTGCGCTGCATCATTTGCATGTCGAAGCTGGTGCCGCAGAACAAGGTCGAGGGCATCAAATCCCACGGCGCCGAAGTGCGCATTGCGGGCCGCTCGCAGGACGATGCGCAGGTGGAGGTCGACAGGCTGGTGGCGGACGGCATGACCATGCTGCCGCCCTTTGATCACCGCAGCATCATCGCGGGCCAAAGCACCGTGGCGCTGGAAATTCTGGAACAGGCGCCGGATCTGGACACCGTGCTGGTGCCGCTGTCCGGTGGCGGGCTGATTTCCGGCGTGGCGATGGTGATGAAAGCAGTGAACCCGAAAATCCGCGTGATTGGCGTGTCGATGGAACGCGGCGCAGCAATGTTTGAATGCCTGCAGGCGGGCAAACCGGTGCAGGTCGAAGAGCTGCCGACTCTTGCCGACTCCCTGGGTGGTGGCATCGGGCTGGACAATGCCTATACTTTTGAAATGACCAAAGCTTTTGTCGATGACGTGGTGCTGGTTTCCGAAACAGAAATCGCGGCGGCGATCCGTCATGCGTATTTCGAAGAACGCCAGGTGATCGAAGGTTCCGGCAGCGTCGGCATCGCTGCCCTGCTGGCCGGCAGAATCGAAAACCCGGGGCGCTGTGTGTCGCTCGTCAGCGGCCAGAACATCGACATGGCCCTGCACAAGCGGATCATCGATGGTGAAGATGTCGACGTGGCGGCCAAGACCAAGGGAGGGGCAGATGCCTGACATCAAGATTCTGACCGAAGCGGAACTGCGCGATCTGGTGCCGTTGGATAAGGACGCGGTGGATTGCGTCGAGCGGAGCTTCACGACCCTTGCCGGGGGCAAGGTGGTGATGCCGCCGATCCTGACGCTGCCTGTGCCTGACCACAATGGCGAGGTCTGTGTGAAAACCGCCTATGTGCCGGGTATCGACAGCTTTGCCATGAAGATGAGCCCCGGTTTTTTCAACAATCCTAAGCTCGGTCTGCCGAGCACCACTGGTCTGATGGTGGTGTTTTCCAGCAAGACCGGCATTCTTGAGGCGCTGCTCTTGGACAATGGCTATCTCACCGACGTGCGCACCGCCGCTGCTGGTGCTGTCGCCGCACGCCACCTCGCGCGCGCGGACGCGGCGCATGTCTGCATCATCGGCGCCGGCGTGCAGGCGAAAATGCAGCTTCAAGCAATGACACTGGTGCGCGAAATCAAAAGCGCCGTGATCTGGGCACGGGATATTGCCAAGGCTGAGGCCGCTGCTGCAAGCCTGCGCGAAGAGCTTGGGCTGGAAATTTCGGTCAGCACGGGCATCAGAGAAGCCGTTTTGTCAGCTGACATCGTGGTCACCACCACCCCCGCAGCCGAACCTGTGATCAAGGCGGAGTGGCTGAAGCCGGGGCAATTGGTCATCGCCATGGGGTCGGATCAGGAGCACAAATGCGAGCTTGAGCCTGCCTGCCTGACCAAGGCAGCCTTGTATGTGCCAGACAGCCAGGCACAGTGTGCAGTCAAGGGCGAGCTGCGCAGCGCCACCAAGGCGGGGCTGATCGCCAAGGATCGCAGTTTTTCCGAACTGGGGGATGTCACCTCAGGCAAGACCCCCGGCCGCCAGTCGGACGGTGATCTGATCATCGCCGACCTGACCGGCACCGGCGTTCAGGACACCGCCATCGCAACTCTTGCAGGCTCCCGCGCAGATGCGGCGGGCGCCGGCACCACTTTTACCAGCTGATCAACCAGGAACCACGCATATGGCAGACCCCAAGCTGTATTTCTCCCGCTCTGAATACCAGGCGCGTATCAAAAAAACCCGGTCCGAGATGGCCCGCCGCGGCATTGATCTTTTGATCGTCACCGACCCCTCGAATATGAATTGGTTGACTGGCTATGACGGCTGGTCGTTCTATGTGCATCAGTGCGTCGTGCTGGGCCTGGAGGGCGAGCCGCTCTGGTACGGCCGCGGCCAGGATGCCAATGGTGCCCTGCGCACCTGCTTCATGGAACCCGCCAGTATCATTGGCTATCCGGACCATTACGTGCAATCGCCTGAACGCCACCCGATGGATTACCTGTCGGCGCAGCTGGCGGACCGGGGTCTGGGCAACGGCACCATCGGCGTTGAAATGGACAACTACTATTTCACGGCTGCCGCCTATGCATCCTTGCAAGCGCATCTGCCGAATGCGCGCTTTGCCAACAGCAACGCGCTGGTGAACTGGCAGCGCGCAGTGAAGTCCGAGCCTGAACTCACCTATATGCGCCAGGCCGGCAAGATCGTTGAACGCATGCATCAGCGGATTTTCGACAAGGTCGAACCGGGGATGCGCAAGTGCGATCTGGTGGCGGATATCTATGACTCCGCTTTGCGCTATGACGAGGCCCTGGGGTTTGGCGGCGACTACCCCGCTATTGTGCCGCTGTTGCCGTCGGGACCGGATGCAGCCGCGCCGCATCTGACCTGGGACGACCTGCCGATGAAATCCGGCGAGGGTACTTTCTTTGAAATCGCAGGTGTTGTGCACCGCTATCACTGCCCGCTGTCGCGCACGGTGTTCCTGGGCAAGCCGACGCAAACTTTCCTGGATGCGGAAAAGGCCGTGCTGGAGGGCATGGAAGCCGGGCTTGAGATGGCCAGGGCCGGCAACACTTGCGAGGACATTGCCAAGGCGTTCTTCAAGGTGCTGAAAAAATACGGCATCGAAAAAGACAACCGCACCGGCTATCCGATCGGCGTCAGCTACCCGCCGGACTGGGGCGAGCGCACCATGTCGCTGCGTCCGGGCGATACCACTGTTCTGGAAGAAAACATGACCTTCCACTTCATGACCGGCCTCTGGATGGAGGACTGGGGCTTTGAGATCACCGAAAGCATTCGCATCGGGGTGGACGGGTCGGAGTGCTTGTCCGATGTGCCGCGCAAAATGTTCGTGAAGGACTGATCCATGAAGGCAAACCCGATTTCCCCCACCATCCCGCTGGATCAGGATGGGGTGCACCACGGTTTCCTGAAGCTGCCATACAGCCGGGATGACTCAGCTTGGGGCTCAGTGATGATCCCGCTGACCGTGATCAGGAACGGCGACGGCCCGACGGCGCTGATGACCGGCGCCAACCATGGCGACGAATATGAAGGCCCGATTGCCTTGCACGAATTCGCCGCCACTACCCGCGCCGAAGACGTGACCGGCCGTCTGATCATCGTGCCGGCCTTCAACTACCCGGCATTCCGGGCCGGCACCCGCACCTCGCCCATCGACAAGGGCAACATGAACCGGTCTTTTCCAGGCCGTCCTGACGGCACCGTGACCGAGAAGATCGCGGACTACTTCCAGCGCACCCTCTTGCCGATGGCGGATCTGGCGGTTGATTTCCACTCCGGCGGCAAGACGCTGGATTTCGTGCCCTTTGCCGCTGCCCATATCCTGGAGAACAAGGCGACGCAGGAGGCCTGCTTTGCAGCCATGAAGGCGTTCAATGCACCCTATTCGGTGGAGCTTTTGGAGATCGACAGCGGCGGCATGTACGACACCGCGGTCGAGGGGATGGGCAAGGTTCTGGTCACCACCGAACTGGGCGGCGGCGGCTCTTCCACGGCACGCAGCAATGCTATTGCCAAGAAGGGGCTGCGCAATGTGCTGATCTATGCGGGCATCCTGAAGGGTGAGATGCAGCTGGAAGAGACCGTAAACCTGACGATGCCGGACGATGATTGCTTCCTGTTCAGCGAGAGCGACGGGCTGTTTGAGATTATGGCCGATCTGGGCGCGTCAGTGGCCAAGGGGGATCTGGTTGGCCGCGTCTGGCCGCTGGACCGCACCGGGCAGCCGCCGGTGGAGTACCGTGCCCGCCGTGCCGGGCTGGTGATCAGCCGCCATTTCCCCGGGCTGATCAAATCCGGAGACTGCGTTGCGGTTGTCGGCGTCACCGGCGGCTGATAGGCGGAAGACATGCAACTGGACCAGCGCGATCTCGACATCCTGCGCGTGCTCTCAACCGAGGGCCGCATCACCAAGGCCGCGCTGGCCGACCGGATCGGCCTGTCGCCGACGCCCTGCTGGGACCGGTTGAAGAAGCTGGAGCAGGCGGGTCTGATCGAAGGCTACGGCGCCCGCATCAACCTCAAGAAACTGGCGCCGCATGTGACGGTGTTTGTCGCAGCTGAGATTGCCGACCACACCGCTGCCAGCTTCCGCGCATTTGAAGCCGCAATGCAGCGCTATGACGAAGTTACCGCCTGCTGGGCGCTGGGGGGCGGGTTTGACTACCTGCTGCAGATCGTGACTTGCGACATCGATGCCTATCAACGGCTGATCGACGAGATGCTAGACGCCCGTATCGGACTTTCCCGTTACTTCACCTATGTTGTGACCAAACCTGTAAAAGGGGCCGGCGCACCGCCTCTGGATGTTCTGCTGCGGCAGGACTGAAACGGCAGTTTCAGGTGGAATCCAGTCGTATGCAGACCCAAACAGTTTGCGGGCAGCAGGTTAGGCTTGGTGTCAGGGTAGTGGAGGAGGCTGCGGCATGGGCACGTTTTCGGGGCAAAATATCCTGGTAACAGGCGGCGGAAGCGGGATCGGGCAGGCAATTGCCCATCGGCTTGCAGATGCCGGTGCCAAACTGGCCATTGCGGACCGCAACGCGGACACAGCCGAAACCACGGCTTCCGAATCGCGCGATGCAGGCGCCGAAGCTTTGGCGATAGAGGCTGATATCAGCCGCGAAGCCGACGTCGAGGCGATGTTCGCTGCCGTTCAGCAATTTGGCGGGACATTGCACGGAATGGCACATTGCGCCGGGATCGGTGTGGAAAAAACCATCCTCGACACCTCTCTGGATGATTGGAACCGGCTGATCGGCATCAATTTGACCGGGACATTCCTGTGCGCGCGCGGCGCGGTGCGGATGATGGCCGGTCAAGGCTATGGCCGCATCCTGCTGATGGGGTCCGCCGCCGGTGAACGCGGTGGAACCGGGCGCTCTGCGTACGGGGCCAGCAAGGGGGGCGTTCATGCATTGACCCGGGTCATGGCGGTTGAGCTGGCCGAACTAGGAATCACGGTCAATGCCATGGCGCCTGGCGCCATTGAAACCGAGCTGGTCAGCCGCATGCATGACGCGGAGACCAGAACCGCCTATTGCAGCGGTATTCCTGCCAACCGCTACGGAGCCCCAGATGAAGTTGGTGCTGCGGCGGAGTTCCTCCTGAGTTCCGGGGCTGCTTACGTCAGCGGAGTTGTGCTGCCGATCGATGGCGGCTTCATGGGAGCCGGCGTCATCAAGCGGCAGATGAACCCGTCCGGCGGGTAATACCTTCAAATCAAGCTGGTTGGCGCAGAAGCCAGCTGTTTCTTCTGCTGTTTCAGGAAACTTCAGACACTTCTTCTGCCAGCATCAGGCAAGTTCTCCTGTAAAGCACAGGAGAACTTCCATGACAGAGACTGCTCTCTCTGCCCGCGCGGACATTGCCGACAAGGCGTTAGTGCGTTCATTTTCCTATATAAATGGAAAGTGGTGCGCCGCTGCAAGCGGCGAAACCTTCCCGGTCAGCGATCCCGCGGATGGTGTTGAGCTTGGCCACGTCGCCAGCCAGTCTGCAGAAGAATCCTCTGCCGCCGTGGATGCGGCACAGGCAGCTTTCCCGGCCTGGGCAGGCCTTTTGCCACAACAGCGCGCCTCTATCCTGCGCCGCTGGTTTGAGCTGCAGTTGGAACACAAGGAAGACCTCTCCCGCATCATGGTGCTGGAACAGGGCAAACCCCTCTCTGAGGCGCGCGGCGAGATCGACTATGGCGCCGCCTTTGTGGAATTCTACGCTGAAGAGGCCAAACGCCCCAACATCGAAGGTGTGACCAGCCATTTGCCCGACGCCGAAGTGGAACTGTGGCGCGAGCCGGTGGGCGTAGCGGCGCTGATCACACCCTGGAACTTTCCCTCTGCCATGCTGACCCGCAAAGCGGCGGCAGCACTGGCGGCAGGTTGCACTGTTGTGGCGCATCCTTCGGGGGAAACCCCGTTCAGCGCCCTTGCGCTGGCAGAGCTGGCCGAACGCGCGGGTTTCCCAGCTGGTGTTTTCAACGTGGTGACTGGCAGTGCCTCCGCCATCGTTGAGCCCTGGACCCGAGACACCCGCGTGCGCGCCCTGTCCTTCACCGGCTCCACCAGTATCGGCAAGCTGCTGTACCGTCAGTCGGCGGACACGGTGAAACGGCTGGTGATGGAGTTGGGCGGCCATGCGCCGGTGATCGTCTTCAAAGGCTGTAATCTGGACAAGGCGGTGGATGAGGCGATCAAGGCTAAATTCGCCACCTCCGGCCAGGACTGCCTGGGCGCCAACCGGATCTTTGTGGAGCGGCCGGTCTATGCGGAATTCTGTGCGAAGTTCACCGCAGCTGCCAAGGCCCTGACCATCGGCAAGGGCATGGATGACTGTGACCTAGGGCCGCTGATGAACGAAAAAGCGGTGCAAAAGCAGGAGGAGCATGTGGCCGACGCGCTGGCCAAGGGCGCCACGCTGGCCTGCGGCGGCAAGCGGCATCCGCTGGGGGTGCTGTTTTATGAGCCGACGGTACTGACCGGCGTGCCGGCGGAGGCGCTGATCATGTCTGAGGAGACATTTGGCCCCGTCGCCCCCATCACCCCTTTCGATACCGAGGAAGAGGTGATCGCCCGCGCCAATGACAGCGAGTATGGGCTGGTGGCCTATCTCCACAGCCACGACCCGCGCCGCATCTACCGCCTCAGCCGGGCGCTGCAATACGGCATGGTGGCAGTGAACCGCACCAAAGTCACCGGTGCACCGATCCCCTTTGGCGGAACCAAGCAGTCCGGCCTTGGCCGCGAAGGCGCCCGCCTGGGCATGGAGGAATTCACCGAGATCAAATACCTTTGCCGGGACTGGGCCTGAAACACCGAAATCCGGCGCGGATTTCGGCCCGGATTTGCACGGCAAATCCGCATCATCAAAGAGGCGGGACACTCCCGAATTCCACGCCGGAATTCTCGCAGAATTCCGTCTTGCCGCAGAACTGATAAAGGAAACACGATGCTGAAGAACGACCAACTCGATCAATGGGACCGCGAGAATTTTTTCCACCCCTCGACCCATCTGGCCCAGCACGCCCGCGGTGAAAGCCCGAGCCGGGTGATCAAAACCGCATCCGGTGTCTTCATCGAAGACCGCGACGGCAACAAGCTGCTGGATGCCTTTGCCGGTCTCTACTGCGTGAACGTGGGCTATGGCCGCCAGGAAATCGCCGAAGCGATCGGGGACCAGGCCAAGGAGCTGGCCTATTATCATTCCTATGTTGGCCACGGTACCGAAGCCTCGATCACATTGTCCAAGATGATCCTGGACCGCGCGCCTGCGAACATGTCCAAGGTCTATTTCGGCCTCGGCGGTTCGGACGCGAATGAAACCAACGTCAAGCTGATCTGGTACTACAACAACATCCTGGGCCGCCCGGAGAAGAAAAAGATCATCTCCCGCTGGCGCGGCTATCACGGATCCGGGCTGGTCACCGGCTCCTTGACCGGGCTGGAGCTGTTCCACAAGAAGTTCGACCTTCCAATCGAACAAGTGATCCACACCGAGGCCCCGTACTACTACCGCCGCAACAACTTGGACCAGTCCGAGGAACAGTTCGTCGCTCATTGCGCCGCCGAACTGGAGGCACTGATCGAGCGTGAGGGCGCAGATACTATCGCTGCCTTCATCGGTGAGCCGGTTCTGGGCACCGGCGGCATCGTACCGCCGCCTGCAGGCTACTGGGAAGCAATTCAGGCGGTGCTCAAAAAGCACGGCATCCTGCTGGTTGCTGATGAGGTTGTCACCGGTTTTGGACGTCTCGGCAGTATGTTCGGTTCGGACCACTACGGTATCGAGGCTGACATCATCACCATCGCCAAGGGCCTCACCTCGGCATATGCGCCTCTGTCCGGCTCCATCATTTCAGACAAGGTTTGGAAGGTCCTGGAACAAGGCACCGACGAAAACGGTCCGATCGGCCATGGCTGGACCTATTCGGCGCACCCGATCGGTGCGGCAGCGGGTGTTGCCAACCTCAAGCTGATCGATGAGCTGAACCTGGTGCAGAACGCAGGCGAGGTCGGCGCCTATCTGACCGCCACCATGGCAGAGGCACTGTCCCGTCACGCCAATGTGGGCGACGTGCGCGGCGAGGGTATGCTGTGTGCCGTAGAATTTGTGAAGGACAAGGACAGCCGCATTTTCTTTGATGCCGCAAACAAGATCGGACCGCAGATCTCGGCCAAATTGCTGGAACAGGACAAGGTCATCGCCCGCGCCATGCCGCAGGGGGATATCCTGGGCTTTGCACCTCCGTTCTGTCTTAGCCGTGCGGAAGCTGATCAAGTGGTGGCAGCGACGCTGCGGGCTGTACAAGCTGTGTTGGGGTGAAGCTGAGCTCCAAACTCCCTATTTTTAATGGCTAAGTGAAGCTTTGACCTCTTGTTCGCGAAATGCTGGGTAAAAGCCGCGCAACAGCGGCCCGTGGTGCGGTTCCGAGGGCGGCAGATGGCAGCGGCGAGGCTCGTCTACTGTGTCGTCAACGGAGTGGACGTGTCGCGGTTTGATGCCGCTCCTTTGATAGCATTTATTGCAGCAAAGGAGACGAGCTATGGGAACGAAACGGACAGCCCATTTCCGCGCCGGGGATTCCTTTGTCATGCAGGCCGGTCTGGCCATGGAAGGCTACGTACCGGTCTACATTAAAAAGTGCTTTGCGATTAGTCAGTTGAACCCACACGCTCTGAATGCAGCATTTTGAAGCCTCTCCCGCGGCTTTCCAAGCGCCACGCACTCGAAGATTTGTGCGTACTTCCGTCCTTCAGCTCTCTTCCGAAAGGCGGTTTGCAAGATCGTCCAGGCCACGTTTGGCAGCCGCGAAGGCGCCATCACTTTCCATTTGTTCCCGGAACTGCCGGTTGAGGCCGCCCGGAGTGTTCAGCGCCTCGATCAACTCAGGCAGGGCCTTATGGGCATCCATCGGTTTGGCCATCAGAGATCCGCCGACCAGCAGGCGCAGAAACTGCTCTGATCCGTGATAATCACCGGTCCGCATCGCCAGCCAGTCAACGGCAGTCGCCAAGAGCTTGACTATGGGTGACAGAACGGCTTGTGCGGCGAGGAAGTCATTAAGCGCGGCTTTGCTCGTCACGGACACCACCGCGTTGGAGGTGCCAAAAATCGCGTCAATGACATCCGAGTGAGGATAGGCGAGCACAGGCGAATTGCCTTCGGCAATCGACGGAAATGGGATCATGACTGCCTCAAACTTGACGGGCGCGATCAGCTTTTCGATTTCATCGGTCTCGATGCCTACCATAAATGAGACGACCTTTTGCCCCGCGCGAAACGATAGAGGGGTCAATGCAACGGGCGCGGTTTCTGCTGTCGTACCCAAAAATACCACTTCGGCGTGATCCGCGATCGACTGCATATCTGCCACGGACACATTGCCATACGCCGCCGCCATGGCCGAAGAACGTGTGGCACTGCGTTCGCTGATCCGGATTTCATGCCCACCCTCGACGCAGCCCTGTGCCACGGCGCTGGCGATACTGCCAATACCAAGAAAACCAAGCTCCATTGTCAAAGATCCTTCATCGATTGCCGCCCAAAGTACTCGCGGCACGGGTTTGTGGGCGGTGGTGGCATCGCCAAGGAGACACCTGCCTTAGCCCGTTCAAGCGGATAGGCGCGAGAACGGTCTTTGGGCTAACCGTTTTCGGGATAGGCGGACGTATTCTCAGGCTCCCACGAAGAACCCGTAATTCTCTGCAAGGACGTGCCGTGTATCGACGCCGAGTTCCCTTGCGGCGGTGAAAGCCCAATGGGGATTGCGCATCATTTCCCGGCCCAGGAGAACGATGTCTGCTTTCCCTGCGGTGATGATCTCGTTCGCTTGATCCGCCCGCGTGATAGCCCCGACAGCCATGGTGGGCATCATTGCAAGCTTGCGCACCTCGCCGGCCATATCCGGCTGCTCTGGTGTTCGCCCGTTGATCGCTCCTCGGGCCTCGGGCACAGCCCCCCCCGCCGAGCAGTCCAAGATATCGACCCCGCGCTCTTTCAGCCAGCCGCCGATTTCGGCCATATCTTCAACGGTCAGCCCGCCGGGGGCAAAGTCGTCGACGGATAGCCGGACCGCGAGAACGCGATCTTCCGGCCAGACTTCTCGGACTCTTTCAACAGTTTCGAGCAGGAATCGCGCGCGGTTTCGCGGCGAGCCGCCGTATTCGTCGGTGCGCGCATTCACAAGCGGCGTCAGGAACGAGTGGAGCAGATAGCCGTGGGCGCAATGCACTTCGAGCAGCTGATACCCCGCATCGCGCGCCCGCTTGGCGGCATTCACGAATTGTCCTTGAATTTCTTGGATCTCAGAAACGGTCAGTGCTTTGGGCTGGCGCCAAAGCCGTTGTTCCGTTGGGTCAAACCGCTCCGTTGTCGGGCTTACCGGAGACCACCCTCCGTTCTCATCGGAGATATGATTGCCGCCATCAAGCGCAGTTGCCGCGCTACCTTTTCGGCCGGAGTGAGAGATCTGGATGCCCGGCACTGCGCCATGGGCCTTAAGGAAGGACACGATCTGTGAGGCCTTTGCGGCTTGCGCGTCATTCCAGAGGCCCGCGCAGCCGTGTGAAATGCGGCCCGTGGGTGACACAGCGGTGCACTCCGCCATCACCAAACCCGCCCCGCCCACAGCGCGCGCACCGAGATGCACCAGATGCCAATCTGTGGCGACGCCCTCCACGGACGCGTACTGGCACATCGGAGACATCCCAATGCGGTTCTTGAAGGTAACGTTATTGATCATCAATGAAGAGAAAAGATCTGGCATAGCCGCCTCATTTGATTTTCAGCACAAACGATTGCAAATCTGCGGTTCAAGCAAGACAAGAATTTTTCAACATGTATAATTTCATATTATGAATGAATCTGACCTTCCATCTATGACATCCATTCGGGCCTTTGCCCTTTTTTCCGAGCATGGCAGCATATCCGGGGCAGCAAGGGCCATGAACGTCACGCAGCCGGCGGTCACGCAGCAAGTGCGCGCACTGGAGCGGTATCTGGGAGTCAAGCTGGTCAAACGCCATAAGCGCGGAGTGCTCTTGACGGATGAAGGACAAGTTCTTGCTCATTACCTGCGAAGGGGCTTTGGCGAGATACGCGAGGGCGTCCGCGTCGTCACAGCGAGCAAGGCGCCGAACGCGATACGGATCACGGCATCTCCCAGCTTTGCCGCCTATTGGCTTGTTCCTCGCGTGACATCCTTCCAGGCAGCGCATCCCGGCGTGAGTGTTCAGCTTGACTTGAGCGCAGAGGCGCGCGCGCTCAAAGACACCGGGTTTGATGTTGCCATAAGGTATTGCCGCGATCAGGACTTGCCGCCAGGGGTATCCCCGCTTTTTGAAGTCGCCCTTAATGTCTTGTGCCACAAAGATCTGGTACCGGCAAAGCCTTGGACACATGAAAAGCTGCAAGCCTTACCCTGGTTGCAGGAGCTTGGCGTATCAGATGTCAAAAACTGGTTCGTGCGTCACGGCATGGGCACTTCTGTTCCTGATCAGATTTCCGAGATGCCCGGCAACCTGATCATCGAGGCCGTCCGACGTGGAGAGGCCGCGGCCTATTCCGTGTGTGATTGGGTCTCACCTGAATTGGAAAGCGGCGAGTTGGTGGAAATCTGGCCAAGCCGAGAAAAGGGCTTCTATTACGCGATCACCGACAGCGGTAGTCCAGTTCTCGAGCTATTCTTAGATTGGTTGGTCACGGAGGCGGGGGGGCGCTGTGCGCGCGCACAAACGGCTTAGGCGAACTCGCACAGGTCAAGTTAAAATTATCGAGAAGAGCATTGTTGCATGCGCAAACGTAACACTGGATTGCCAAAGGTGCTGACGTCAAACAGTCCCCGTGTCCCATCCATTCGCTGACGGCCGGGATCGGTATGGTGTGGCGGATGCGCAGATCACAGATCTGTTGCAAGAATTCGACGAGAAGGTCGCTCCCTTGGCGCTCGGCAAAACATCCCGAACCGGGGAAGGCATGGAGGCCTTTCTCGAGCTTCTGGATGCGCAGAACAAGCCTCTGGAGGGCAAGAAGGCCTTGCTGCGCAAGCCGGGACGCAAGGCAGGGAGCAAGTCTGAGCGGCGCGTTCGAGCAGATGACTGCTGCGGTTGGGCTTTCTACCGGCCAAAAAACGCTGAGCGAAAAGCACATTGCACAACCGTCGTGGCTATATCGTAGCAGCGGCCAAAGCCCTCATGTCGGGTCGGGGGTATCTCATCGGCTCGATCTACGAGCTGACCGATCCGGATGTCATCGAGAATATTGCGGATGTCCTGGCTGAAGCCAATGAGGACAGGGAGTTCGCAAGCGACTACGTGCCATCCGTTTTGAAGACCCTTCGTAAACTTGCTGTCGGGTATTGCGAGCGGGAGGCCGAAGATATCGAGGATATCTCGGAACTGATCAAAGATTTCGAGATGGGCCGCCGGGGCATTGCCCCGCGAAATAAGGCGAAGCTCCAGGCGGTCACACCGGGACGCATTCAGCGCTTCATTGATGTATCAGATGAAATCATCCGGTATGTGAACGCCCGGGCAGAAGGTGTGAAGCGACGGTATCGCGGGAAACACGGTAAAACACCTGATCTGTCGGACATTTATGATGCCGAAATGCTGCGTGACGTCATGATGGCACTCGCCCAAGACATTCTGCTGGTACGCGCGCCGCGCAGTGAAAACCTGATCGGCATCGAATTGGACTGGATCCGATGGACGAGTGATCAGGCGACAATTGTGGTGCCAGCACCCAAGGTAAAAATGCGAACAAGGGCAGATGCGGATCTCTTCATTCCGCTGAACCCCTTTGTCAGCAAGCGGCTCAGGGTCCCAATTCACCGCTTTCGTGACAGTGCGGCAACCGAAGCTGCAGAGGATCTGGAGAATGGCGGAGCTCTGGCACCGGCACTTCTGGGTCATCGGGATGAGAAAACCACGCAACGGCACTATGATCATTCCGAGGGTGTGAAGGGCGCTCGGAACTTCGCGGAACTCATTCAGACCAGGCGATCGGCACCTGTTGACCTCAAAATCTGAATACTTCCCTAAGTCTCCGCAAGCCGCTGTAAATGCTGAAACTTCCGAAATAGATTAAGAAAGGGAATGCACTACCCGCACGGAATGATGTGCCCCCAGTCTCAACTAATTCCCTTCACCACCTCAACCGCTGCCAACCAACGCTCCTTTAGAGAGTTGGTCTTTAACAGCAATTGAGCAGCCTCAAGAAAACAGTTCGGCGTCGCAGCTTTTCCAGCCCAGATGATCTGTCTCCCGGGCTTCGGTTACCCCTCGAATGTCGAAAAATCGAAGTCGTCGAGATACTGTGCTTTCATGAAATTCGTGAACCGATCGTGGAACTGACGTGTGTGTTCGTGAGCCAGGCGGTCTGCCAGATCTACGTCCTGGGCTTCGATTGCCTTGATCATGTCGAAGTGCTCAGACTGGAGCAGGTGGTCAGTCGTGGACGACTGTAGATAGTCGAAATGCATGTGCAGAATTCGCCGTCCTTCGTCCAGTAGTTGTCCATAGCTCTTGGCGAAATAGGGGTTCTTGCCGCCCGCAGCCACAGCCATGTGAAAGGCCTTGTTGGCCTCTGACATTCGCAGATGATCATTGGCTTCGCAGGCAGCGTCGAATTCCCGGGCCTTTTCCAACATCAACTCGATATCTGCGCCGCTGCGGTGCTTTGCGGCGAGGCGTGTATTGATCCGTTGCAAGGCATCCAGCGCTTCGACGTAACGCGGAAATTCGGCGAGGTTGATGGGCGCCACAAGGGTCGAGCGGTTCGACAAGGTCTCAGCAAGACCATCGGCAGTCAGTCTGACCAGCGCCTCGCGGATCGGGGAGCGGGACATGGCGAATCTTTGCGCCAGCACGGTTTCTTCAAGCACTGCACCGGGGGCCAATTCGAGGGTCAAAATTTCGCGCTTGAGTGTTTCATAAACGAATTTCGCACCGCCACCCTTGGCCTGTTTCGGAGTTGCTTTCGCAGGATTCGCTTTGGTTGCAGGCATTCGGCGCGGTTCTCTCGGCTTTATACGTGTCTGTCTTCGTAACGTCTTTCGCCGCTTTCTACAAAACGTATTGACATGTCATCACCGTGTCGACATTGTGTCGACACGTGGAGAAGATAATGGAGAAGGCAACGATGAAGGCGTTGATCGCAGGTGCCGCACTTGTGGGGGCCGCACAGGCCGCGCAGGCGGATAGCCGTCTGGGCGCGGTCCTGGAACGTGGCTCGCTTTTGTGCAGCGGCCACAACGGTAGCTTTCTTGGTTTTGCGGAAGTGGATGACAAGGGCACCTGGAAAGGTGTCGATATCGACCTGTGCCGTGCCCTGGCTGCCGGCCTGTTTGGTACGTCCGAGGGCAACCTCGAAATCGTTCCGATCAGCTGGGCGCAACGCTGGCCGGCATTGCAGTCGGGTGACATTGACGTGGTCATAAAGGTTTCGGGCTGGACACAAAGCCGCGATACCGAGCTGAACCTCTCCTATAGCCGCCCCTATTTCATCGGCGCCTTCCAGGCCATGGCACACGCGTCTCTGGGCGCCGAAACCATGGCCGATCTGGATGGCGGCACCCTGTGTGTTGCGGCCGGCACCTCGACCGAGCGTTCGGCAGCAGCCTATTTGGAGGCCAAGGGTATCGAGGCCGAGCTACTGACCTTTGAAAACGGAGACGAGCTGCGCAATGCCTACTACGAAGGCCGTTGCGACGGGCAGGTTGAATGGGCTCCCAGCCTGGCCGCCGGCCGTGTGGATGCGCCGGATGGTGCCGAGAACCATGTCATCCTGCCTGACGTGATCGACCTGGAAAGCGAAGGTATCATCGTACCCGAGGGCGACCCGGATTGGCTGGACGTCCAAAACTGGATGTTGTCGTCCCTGTGGTATGCCGAGGCAAACGGGATCACTTCGGAGAACGTGGACGAAATCCGCGCCAACCCGCCGACTGCGACGATCGAGAAATTCCTTGGCGTGACACCGGGCTATGGCGTGCGACTGGGAGTGTCGGATGACT
Organism: Leisingera aquimarina DSM 24565; assembly: GCF_000473165.1. Lineage (GTDB taxonomy): Bacteria > Pseudomonadota > Alphaproteobacteria > Rhodobacterales > Rhodobacteraceae > Leisingera > Leisingera aquimarina. The sequence continues at coordinate 1,806,699 of NZ_KI421504.1, forward strand.
GGGCCTACAACATGATCAAGGAAGTAGGGAACTTTGCTGAGATCTATGATCGCAACATCGGCAAGGATTCTCCCTACGGCCTGCCGCGTGGCGTGAACGCCCTCTATTCGGATGGTGGCGTCTTCTTCCCGATGATCATCGACTGATGATCTTTCCCAAGTGTGTGGCAGACAGAGTGCGTCTGCCACCAACGCTTTCCATCCACGTAGTTTTCGTCAGGAGAGCCGCCTCATGCCCGCGATCCTAAAGAACAGACGCATCCGCAGCAACGGATTCCAGCTGGCTTTCGTTGGCTCAATCCTGTTGATGATCGTGGTTTTTGTTACCACTGCCCAGACAAACCTCGCAGCGCAGGGTCTGACCTCAGGGTTCGGTTTCCTGCAACAATCAACCGGCTGGCGTATCAGCTTTTCGCTCTTCGAATACAGCACATCGTCACCCTATTGGCACGCAATCCTGGTAGGGGTGTTGAATTCGCTGTTCCTGGGGGCGATCACCTTGCCTGTTGCAACTATCTTGGGCATCGCCGTGGGGGTGATGCGGACGTCGGGTAATGGTATGGCCGAGCTGATCGGCGCCTCATTCGTCGAGATTTTCCGCAATATCCCGCTGATCCTGCAGCTGCTGTTTTGGTACACCTTGCTGTTGGCGCTGCCGTCGCCACGCGAGGCAACACAACTGTTTGGTGGCGTCGTCTTCACGGGGCGTGGCGTCTACGTACCCGGGCTGAATGTAACTGCCGGCTCTGTTTTCCTATCGGCGTTGATACTTCTCTCAGCGTTTGGGGCGGCAATTATTCTGCGATCAAAACGCTGGTCGCAGATCGACGGACCATACCCCATTCGTGAACGTCGTCTGTTGATAGCTGTGGCCGTTGTCGCCGCCGTTGTTGCCATGTGGCTGGGCCGAATTCCGGAGACCTCGCTTGTTAGCATCCCGGTGCAGAAGGGGCTGAATTTCAAAGAGGGTATCCGCATCTCGCCCGAACTGATGGCTTGTGTTATTGCGATTTCGATCTACGGCGCCGCTTATATTGCCGAGATTGTCCGGGCTGGATTCAACGCGGTCCCCAAAGGGCAGAGCGAGGCAGGCCACGCCTTGGGGCTGACTGGTTGGCAAATTTTCAGCCGCGTTCGACTGCCCTTGGCCATTCGTATCGTGATGCCGACGTTGATCAACCAATTCGTCTGGTTGTTCAAAGCGACGACCGTCGGTATCGCCATCAGTTTCACCGACTTCTTCATGGTGGTGTCGACCGCCATCAATCAGAGCGGTCAGACGCTCGAATTGATCGGCATCCTGATGGGGGGCTTCCTGATTATCAACTACTCGATCGCCTGGGTGCTGAACCGCGTCAACGACGCGATCAAGCTCAAGGGCACCCAACTAAGGATCTGAGGCATGACTATGACTGCTGAAACCGCTCCAGCCACTGTTCACATGCAAGAACCCGACCTGTTGCAGCGCATCAAGGCCAAGTACTTCGCAACGCGTATCGACGCAATTGTCTCCGTTGCATTCGGTGCGCTGGCCCTGTGGATCATCTGGTCTTTGCTAAACTGGGCCGTGTTTGATGCGACCTTCGGTGCCAACCGTGGGGATGTCTGCCGCGAAGACCTGCATGGTGGCGCCTGCTGGTCTGTGGTTTCAACACGCTGGCGGATTGTCCTGTTCGGCCTCTACCCCTTCGAAGAACAGTGGCGCTCGGGGCTTGCCAGCCTGGTCATGCTGGGTGTGGCCGTGCTGTCCTGCATCCCGTGGTTCTGGTCGACGCGCCGTCTCCCCATCCTTTGGCTGACCGGCTTTGCCATTTTCTATGTCCTGATGCGTGGCGGCTGGTTTGGGCTGGTAGAAGTGACCGAGCAGAACTGGGGCGGGTTGTCGTTGACCGTCTTCATATTTGCGGCTGTCAGCATTCTGGGCATGCCGCTGGCCATTGTCTTTGCCTTGCTGCGTCGGTCGGACCTGCCGTGGATCTCGAAGACAATGGCATTGATCATCGACACGATCCGCTCGCTGCCGCTGCTGTCCATCATGTTCACCTTCGCCATCGTGATGCCCTTTGTGCTTCCCGACTGGGCGATTGGGGGCAAGCTCTATCGTGTCATCGTGGGCTATGCGCTGTTCTTTGCGTGCTACCAGGCCGAGATCATCCGCGGCGGCATGCAAGCCTTGCCTGTCGGTCAGGAAGAGGCCGCAAAGGCTCTTGGCCTGAAGTGCCGGCACAGGATTGGATACATCGTCCTGCCGCAGGCCTTCCGCAATGCCCTGCCGCCGACGATCAACCAGTTCGTGATCACGTTCAAAGAAACCTCGCTTGTCACGATCATCGGGTTCTTTGACGTCATGGCTTCTGGCCGGGCGGCGTCAGGCACCGCCGATTGGAATTTCGCCGTCATCGAGATGTACGTTTTCGTGGGGCTGATCTTCTTTGTCTTCGTCTTCTCGCTGTCACGCTACGGCGCCTATCTGGAACGCCGCCTCGATACCGGCCGCCGCTGAAGGAGTTTTTACAATGACTGAACCTGCCATTCGCATGGAGGGTATGAACAAGTTCTACGGCGGCTTCCACGCGCTGAAGAATATTGACCTCGAGGTTAAGCCTGGCGAGAAAATCGTCGTGTGCGGTCCGTCAGGGTCCGGAAAGTCCACGATGATCCGCTGCATCAATCGGTTGGAAGAGCACCAATCTGGGCTGATCGAGGTCATGGGCACCGTTTTGGATGATGATGTCGATCACATCGACGAAATCCGGCGCGAAGCCGGGATGGTGTTCCAGAACTTCAACCTCTTCCCACATATGACCGTGCTCGACAATTGCACGCTCGCCCCGATGCTGGCGCGCATGATCGGACGGGCTGAGGCGGAAAAGACCGCCATGCAGTATCTTGAACGGGTCAAGATTCCTGATCAGGCGCACAAGTACCCTGGTCAATTGTCTGGCGGACAACAGCAGCGGGTGGCCATCGCGCGAGCGCTGTGCATGACGCCGGACATCATGCTATTTGACGAACCCACCTCGGCGCTGGACCCTGAGATGATCTCGGAAGTTTTGGACGTGATGGTCGGCCTCGCCGAAGAGGGCATGACCATGGTCTGCGTCACACATGAGATGGGCTTTGCCCGTCAGGTTGCCGACCGGGTGATCTTCATGGCCGATGGCGAAATCATCGAAGAGGGTGCGCCGGACCAGTTCTTCGACAATCCGCAGAACGAGCGCACGAAAACCTTTCTCAGCCAAATCGTCGGGCACTGAGCCCCGCCCAAAAGAAGGAATGTAAACATGAACTACAATGTGAAACTCTCGGGTGTGATGCCCGCTCTGGTCACCCCGTTCGATGCCGCGGGCAAGATTGATTTCGGGGCATTTGAAAAACTGCTGACTCATTTCCGGGACGCAGGCGTAACTGGCTGGGTGCCGAACGGATCGACAGGTGAATACTTCAGCCAGTCGACCGAGGAACGCCGCCAGGTTCTGCAATTCGTGAAGGACTTCGCCAACGACGACGAGATCCTGATTGCCGGTACCAACGCACCAGCTACGCGCGAGGTGATCGAGCAGACAGCCATGGCCAAGGAAATCGGCTATGACAACGTTTTGCTGGCCCCGCCCTTCTACACCCGCCCGACACAGGACGAGCTGATCAAGCACTATGAAACCGTGCTGGCCGAAGTCGATGTGAATCTGGTACTCTACAGCTACCCGGCAAAGGACGGCAGCGATATCAGCTTCGAACTGATGGATCACTTCGCCGACAAACCGCGTGTCATCGGCATCAAGGAAAGCTCGGGCGTACTGCAGCGAGCGATCGAAATCGCCACTCGCTACGAGGGCAAGATCCAGCTGATTTCCGGCTCGGACGATATCGCTTTGGACTTCATGTTCTGGGGCGCGGACAGCTGGATTTGCGGCCCGTCCAATTTCCTCGCCAAGGCCTGCTGTGATCTGGACCGCGCTTACAAGGTCGGCGAACTGGCCAAGGCGAAAGACATCATGGCCAAGCTGTATCGTGCGATGAACATCCTTGAGAGCGGCAAGTTCGTGCAGAAAATCAAGTATGGTTGCGAGCTGCAGGGCCTGCCGGTGGGCGAATGCCGTTCGCCTCTGGGTCCGTTGACCGACGAAGAGAAGGCCGCGCTGAAAGAGGCGTTGGAGCCGATCCAAGCCATGTGACCCTCGTGTTTGGGGTAGCTCCGGTCATCCCAAACCCATCATTCAAGGTGCGTGCCATGAGCACATCAACTGCAACAACCACAATTGTCGTCGGGGCCGGTGTGGTCGGCGCCGCCATCGCCTATGACCTGCAGAAGCGGGATCGAAACGTGACTTTGATCGACCGGGATGCGCCGGGTTCGGGTGCGTCGTTTGGCAATATGGCGTCGATTGCAGTGACCGAATTCATGCCGGTGGCGCGGCCATCCACGTGGAAACAAATCCCGGGCTGGATGATGGACCCGGAAGGACCGATCCGGGTCAGCCCGCGTTACATGCCGCGCCTGATCCCGTGGTTCATCCGCTTTCTCGCGGCCAGCCGCCCGTCAGCCGTCCGGCGATTGGAGGCAGCAGGGGCCGCCCTGTGCGAACGCTCGTTGGCAGATACACGGGTCCTGATGGCTGAAATTGGCGTCGAGAAGCAGTTGTCTCAAACGGGCTGCCTGTCTCTCTATGCCAATGAGGCAGAATTCCAGGCTGACCGCGAGCGCATCGACATGCTGGATCGGTTCGGGTTCGACTATGAGGTATTGGACGCAGCGGCCATACGTACTCTTGAGCCGGAGATCACCGATCAGATCACCAAGGCGGTTCTGTTGCCGGACAATCGAACCGTGGCCGATCCCAATAAGATCGTCGAGCGGCTGGTCGCGCGTTTCGAAGGCATGGGCGGCATTGTACGCCGCGCCGATGTGACCGGGTTTGAGCGCGGTGAGCGGATAGTTGGTGTTCGCTTGGGGGCTGAGGTTCTGCGTGCCGACGAAGTGGTCCTCTGCGCCGGAGCCTTCACGGCATGGCTGTCCAAAATGTTGAGTGAGCCTATGCCGCTTGAGACCGAGCGTGGCTACCACACCCAGATCATGGCACCGGGGATCAAGATGGCGCATTCCATTATCTGGCCTGCGAAAGCCTTCATGGTCAGCCCAACGGCAAATGGCATTCGGGTGGGCGGCACGGTTGAAATGGCGGGGTTGGATGCCGCTCCGGACTATCGCCGCTCCAAGGTCACGGTGCGGCGGGCGCGCGAGGCTTTGCCGAACCTGAAAGTAGAAGATTTCACCGAATGGATGGGCCACCGCCCGGGCTTTCCTGACACCATACCGGTCATGTCGGCCTCGGCCAAAACGCCGGGCGTGTTCTATGCGACAGGGCATGGGCATCTGGGGCTGACCTACGCTGCGACCTGCGCCCATCTGATGGGCGATCTGATCACCGGGGGGGTACCTGCGTTGGACATGTCCCCATATCGAATTGACCGTTTCTGAAGGAAGTCAAACCATGCAAAACCAACTGTTCATCAATGGCGTATGGGTTGCGCCCGCCTCTGGCCAGATGTTTGACGTGGTCGACCCGTCGGACCGGAAGGTGTTTCACCAGGTCGCCGCTGGCGGGGCCGCCGATGTGGACGCCGCCGTGCGGGCCGCACGCGCCGCTTTTGACCAGGGGCCCTGGCCGCGGATGAGCGGCGCCGCACGCGCCGCCATTCTGCGCAGAATGGGAGACGAGATCACGGCCCGCACCGATGAACTGGCCCGCATCGAAGTACGCGATAACGGCAAGCCCTTGCCCGAGGCTATCTGGGACATCGAGGACACCGCCGGGTGTTTCCACTTCTACGCGGACTTGGCTGAGCGGTTCGACAACAATTCGGTACAAGAAATCGCCCTGTCGATGGATGAGTTTACCTCCAAGGCTGTCAAGGAACCGGTAGGCGTGGCCGGGGCAATCATCCCGTGGAACTTTCCGATGCTCATGGCTGCCTGGAAAGTGGCGCCAGCCTTGGCCGCAGGGTGCACCATGGTTCTGAAACCTTCGGAACTGACACCGCTGACCGCGCTGGAACTGGGTGTGATCGCGCAAAAGGCGGGGCTGCCCGATGGTGTTCTGAATATTGTGACCGGTTTCGGCCCCGATGCTGGCCAACCGCTGACCGAACACCCGGGCGTCAACAAACTGGCCTTCACCGGGTCTGTCCCCACTGGATCGCGCATCATGGCCACTGCTGCGCAGGACATTAAAACCATTTCACTGGAACTGGGTGGAAAATCCCCGATGGTGGTCTTCGAGGATGCCGATATCGCCGAGGCGGTGGAGTGGATCCTGTTCGGGATTTTCTGGAATCAGGGCGAGGTCTGCTCTGCCACCAGCCGAGTTCTCATTCACGAGGATATCTACCCAGCTCTAATGGAGCGACTGGTAGAAGAGGCGCGTAAGATCAAGATCGGCCATGGGTTGAACGAGGGTGTTTTGCTCGGACCTCTGGTCAGCCAATCTCAGTATGAAAAAGTGCTTTCTGCCATTGAGATGGGCAAATCTGAAGCCACGTTGGTCACCGGTGGCGGCGTGCCCGAAGGGTTGGAACACGGTTGCTATGTCGAACCCACAATTTTCGCCGACGTTCCTACCGATACCTGGATCTGGAACGAAGAAATCTTCGGCCCTGTCGTTTGCATCCGTAAGTTTGCAGCCGAAGAAGAGGCCATAGACCTGGCCAACGACACGCGCTTCGGCCTTGGGGCGGCGGTTTTGTCCAATGATCTGGATCGTGCTGAACGTGTTGCCCGTGCATTCCGGGCCGGGATCGTCTGGATCAATTGCTCGCAACCCACCTTCACCGAAGCGCCCTGGGGCGGATACAAGCAATCTGGCATTGGGCGTGAACTAGGGGAATGGGGGTTCAACAATTACCTCGAGACAAAGCAAATCACGACCTATGACCGCTCCAAACCCTGGGGCTGGTACATCAAGGACTGACACATGGCGATGCTCGATGGGAAAACGGTCCTGCTGACAGGGGCCACGGGGCATATCGCCTATAGTACCAGCAAGGCCGCAGTGGTGGCCTTTACCCTGAACCTCGCCCGCGACTATGCGCCGGACGGCATCCGAGTGAACGCGGTGGCATCGGGCGAGGTGCGCACCCCGATGCTGGAAAGCAACTTGGCACGGACCGGGTGCGGCCTCGACGACCTCACCGCACTGGTTACCTATGGCCGTATCGGCGAGCCCGAGGAAATTGCCGCGCTGACCGCCTTCTTGGCTTCGGATGAGGCGGGCTACCTCTGCGGCTCGGTGGTCGAGATCACCGGGGCCCAGGCCGTCGCGTAGAAGCAGAAAGAGAGGACATCATGCGCTGGAAACGCACACTGCAAACCGTCGACGTTCACTGTGCCGGTGAGATTGGTCGGGTCGTCACCGGCGGTGTCTTGGACATCCCTGGTGACACGATGGCGGCCAAGCTGGCCTACATCAACGAAGTTGATGACGGATTGCGCCGCTGGCTCTGCTCCGAGCCGCGTGCAGCGGCAAACCACTCCTTTGTGCTGATCCCGCCCGCCTGCCATCCGGATGCCGACTTCGGAATGATGGTGCTTCAAAAAGATCAGGCTCACGCAATGTCGGGGTCGAACTCGATGTGCGCCGTCACGGCCATTCTGGAGACCGGCATGATGGAAATGGCCGAGCCCGAAACAGTGGTGACGCTGGATACGGCGGCCGGGTTGGTGAAAGCCACGGCCACATGCAAGGACGGCAAGGTTACGGGTGTGAGCCTGGACATGCCGCCATCCTTCGTTGCGATTGCCGATGGAGAAGTCGATACACCGGAATGGGGCCGTGTGAAATATGATCTGTGCTACGGTGGTGTGTTCTACGCGCTAGTAGATGTGGATCAGATCGGGTCGAACATTGCTCCAAAGAACGCGCGTGAGCTGGCGGAAAGAGGGGTTGTGTTGCGCGATATGATCGCCGCACAGACGGATATCGCGCACCCCGAAATTCCAGAAGTACATGGACTGGCCTACGTCATGTTCCGGTCCCGCGACGAGGATGGGGCCGTGCGCACCTGCACGACGCTGAAGCCGGCCCGCGCCGACCGTTCGCCTTGTGGGACAGGCACCAATTCCACCATGGCCCTATTGCATGCCAAGGGTGAGATCACGACGGGAGAAAAGATCACAACTCGATCGATCATCAACGGGGAATTCAGCGCTGAGTTGATTGGTGAGGCACAGATTGGTCCCTACCAAGGTAGCCGCGTGCGGGTGACAGGTCAGTGCTGGATTTATGGCATGTCACAGATCGGGCTTGACCCGAGCGACCCGTTCCCAAGCGGTTTTATCCTTTCCGACACCTGGGGAGGGTGACTTCGTGAAGCTGGGATTCATTGGAACCGGAGTCATCACCGAGGCAATTGTGCGGGGACTTTTGCGCGCAAATTACCTGGCATCCGAGATCCTTGTTTCCAGCCGGCCCCTTGAAATCTCCGCTGGGCTGGCTCAACTGTCCCCGTTGGTGCGCGTTTGCGAAGAGAACCAGACCATCGTGGACGAGGCGGAGATGTTGTTTCTTGCTGTCCGTCCTCAGCATGCCGAAGATGTGCTGACATCGCTGACGATCGGCCCTGACCGGCAAATTGTCAGCCTGATCGCCACGATCCCGATAAACCGTATTAGGGAATGGACCCATCCCGATGCTCAAATCTGTCGGGCCATTCCGCTGCCATCGGTTGCGGATTTGGCCGGGGTGACAGCGATTTTTCCTTCCGCGCCAAAGGTGGAAGAGCTGTTTGATGCTCTGGGCACGGCAGTTGCAGCCAGAAAAATTGAGGCTTTCGATGCCTACGCAGTCACCAGCGCGATGATGGGGCTGTACTATGGTTTGTCCGAGGCTGCGGCCCAGTGGTTGTGTAGCCCGGGCACCAGCTGCGAAGGTGCCCGGGCCTATCTGGCGGGGATGTTTCAGGGGTTGGCGGATACGGCAACCCAGGCGTCAGGAGAGAGTTTCGAAGAGTTGCGGTTGCGGCATACGACACCAGGTGGGCTGAATGAACAGCTGTTCCGGACATTTCTCGAACAGGAAGGTGGCAATGCGCTGAATAGGTCCTGCGACAGTGTTGCAAAGCGCATTCGGGGCATGCACTAAAACTGATCTCACCCTCGAGCCTGTCTTGACGGAGTTCAGCTCTGCGCAATCAGCCAATCGCGGACAACGGCGACCAGTGCGGGGTTGCGGGGGGCTCTGGGGGCCACAATGTAGAACCCTTCATCGGTTGTTAGTGAATGAGCAAAGGGTTGGCACAGGCGCCCAGCTTCCAGCTCGTGGCTGACAAGCGCGTGATTGGTGAGGGCCACACCTTGGCTGGCAATGGCCGCATCGATTGCCAGTGATGTCTGGTTGAAGTTCATCGTCCTCATGTCCGGTGCGGGACTGTCGTGCATTGCGGCCTCGAGGAACAGCGGCCACCAGCCATGAGCGTCCTCCAGCAGAACATGGTGGTGAAGGTCATCCGGAGCCCGGATCGGCTGGGGGCCCTCTGCCAACTCTGGATGACAGACCGCGATCACCTCTGAGCCGAACAACGGGTCCGCCACCAGCCCCGGACCGAAAGGCGGCTTCCCTTGCCGGATAGCGATATCCACACCGTCGGTCTGGAAGTTTGACAGCGCTGGAGAGGCATCCAGCCGAATGCGGATGTTCGGATGCTCTTCGGAGAAGACACCGAGCCGAGGCACCAGCCACCTTGTTGCGAATGAGGGGGTGGTACTAATGGTGACAACAGCATCCGTTGGGGCGAGGTTTTCTGTTGCTTCTGCAATCATGTCAAAAGCGCGACGAACAGGCGGAAGGTAACGCCGCCCTTCATCGGTTAAGGACAACCCACGTGCGAGGCGGTTGAAAAGCTTGATATTCAGAAGATTTTCAAGGGAGCGCACCTGTTGCGCCACTGCCCCTTGTGTCACCCCAAGTTCTTCGGCGGCAATCCTGAAATTGAGATGCCGACCAGAGGCTTCAAAAGCCTTCAGGGAATTCAGGGGAGGCATGTCGCGCATCGAAAGGCTCCAAAGGTTGTAGTATTTCTATAGGGTTAACGCAGAATAACTGATTGGTCAAAACGGTGTCGATGACACACCTTGGAAACAAGAAAGAACTCATCAATTCCCGAGGAGAAAAAATATGGCCGACAAAAAAGTAGCAATCATCATGGGCGGCGGCAGCGGCATGGGGGCCGACAGTGCGCGTCGCCTTGCGGCCGACGGTTTCAACGTTGCGATCCTGTCCTCGTCCGGTAAAGGCGAAGCACTGGCCAAGGAACTGGGCGGAATCGGTGTAACCGGAACAAACAAGTCCAGCGAAGACATGCAGAAATTGGTCGACGTGGTAATGGAGAAATGGGGGCGCATTGATGTGCTGGTCAATTCGGCTGGTCACGGTCCGCGTGCACCCGTTCTCGAAATTAGCGATGAAGATTGGCATGAAGGCATGGAAGTCTATTTCCTGAATTCCGTGCGCGCCACCCGCATTGTCGCGCCGGTCATGATCGAACAGAAATCGGGCACCATCATCAATATTTCGACCTTCGCGGCATTCGAGCCCGATCCAGTCTTTCCGACCTCGGGTGTTATGCGCGCTGGTCTGGCCGCCTACACCAAGCTGTTCTCGGACAAATACGCCACCGACAATGTACGTATGAACAACGTGCTGCCAGGTTTTATCGACAGCCTGCCCGAGAACCCGGACTTTCTGGCGAAGATCCCGATGGAACGCTACGGCAAATCCTATGACGAAATTGCGGCCACCGTGGCCTTCCTCGCCTCCGAAGGCGGAGCCTATATCACTGGCCAGAACATCCGCGTCGATGGTGGCATCACCCGCTCGGTTTAAGGCGGAATTCAAAGGATCCATTACATGACGATGAAACCCACCTCTCACGATGGGCTGTTCAAGATCGACCTGCCGCAGATCGATACCAGCCCGAAACATGATTACTATGACGTTGTCATCATCGGCGGCGCGACCATGGGGGCCTGTACTGCCTGGTTCCTGGCTTCGAACCCTGACTTCAAAGGGCGCGTCCTGATCGTTGAGCGCGACAAGAGCTATCTACAGGCGCAAACTGCAGCCTCTAACAACTGTATGCGTCAGCAGTTTGCCAACCCGATCAACGTGAAGATTGGCCAATACGCAGCGGAGTTCGTGCGTAACTTCCGCGAAAACCTCGGTGGCGACCCGTCAGTGCCGGAGCTGACCATCCGCAACTTTGGCTATCTGTACTTGTCCGACGGACCGGAACTGACCAAGGTACTGGAACGTGACCAATCCGTTCAGGAAGAATGTGGCGCGGGAACGAAAATGGTCACGCCTGAGGAAATCGCGGCTGATTATTCGTTCTACAATCTGTCCGACATCGTAGCCGGCAGCCTCAACACCGTCGATGAGGGTTACTACAACGCGCCGCTGATGGTGGAATGGTTGCTGCGCAAGTCCATTGAGAACGACGTCGAATATGTCGAGAACGAAATCACTTCCATCGCCCGTGAAGGCGACAAGGTGACCAGCGTCACTCTTGCATCTGGTGAAACGGTGAAGGTCGGCCATGTGGTTAACGCTTCGGGCACCCGCGCCGGACAAGTTGCCGAGATGGCGGGTCTGAAACTCGATATTCAACCCAAGCGTCGCTACACCTTTATCTTCAAGGCGAAAGAGCCGCTTGACCGCGATCTGCCGCTGACCATTGATCCGACCGGTGTGCATTTTCGCCAGTTCGGTGACGACTACCTGGTAGGGTGCCCGCCGCTGGGCGCAGATTCGACCGTAGGTGTTGAGGATTTCAGTGCCGAGGAAACAATCTGGGAAGACAAGGTGCATCCGATCATCTCGAACCGGATCCCGCAGTTCAAAGATGTTGAAGTCATCGACTTCTGGATGGGGCATTACGACTTCAACACCTTTGACTACAATGTGGTCATCGGGCCGCATGACGAGGTGTCGAACTTCCACTTCACGAACGGGTCTTCGGGTCACGGCTCGCAACAGGGTCCTGCTGTAGGGCGCGGTGTTGCGGAACAGATCATATATGGCGAGTTCCGCAGCATAGATTTGTCGCCCTTCCTCTATGAACGCTTCGCCAAAGGTGAGCGGGTCATCGAGCGCGCTGTGATCTGACTGAAACGGTGGGCGCAGGCAGGTTGTGCCAGCGCCCTCACTCTTGACAGGGGCGACGGCATGGCCGGATACTGGATTGTCAAAGGTGGAGCCGTGAAGGACGAAGCTGCCCTCATGGCCTATAGCGACCTCTTCGCACCAATTGCGCAACGCTACGGCGTAGAAATCATCGCCGGGAAAGGACGTGTCGAAGAAGTGGAAGGGCGCAGCTTTCCGCGCCAGTTCATCCTGAAGTTTGAAAGCTTTGAGGTCGCCAAAGCCTGTTATGAGGATCCCGAGTATCAGGAATCCCTGCAACTCGCAGCAAAAGCCTATGATCGGGAAGTCTCCATTCTGGATGGCGCGTGACGTTCTGCCAACTCTTTCAGGAAATCAGCACATGCAACATCATGACGTAGAGGCTGCTGCTTGGCAAAACCTCGAAGATGCAGCGGATGATCCCCGGTCCGGCTATCGGTATCTAACTTTATGCTCCGTAAATGCGGATCTTGCGCCCCAGGCCCGGACTGTCGTGTTGAGGTGTGTTGATTGCAGCTTTCGGGTGCTGGAGTTTCATACCGATATTCGCAGCCCCAAATGGGCAGAGTTGACGTCCAACCCTCAGGCCTCAGTGCTTGGCTATTGCCCTGAAACGCGTACGCAGTTGCGTCTCTTCGGAAGGATCACCCTTTTCCCGAGTGGCACCGATCGCGCTGAACAAGCCTGGCAAACCCTGCCGCCCTGGACGCGAGGCACCTATTCCGGTGGGCCACCGGGGGACGAACGGGCTTTCGAGGCCCGTCCTGAGAACGTAGTCCATTCAGGGAATGTTGGTGGCAACCAGGCCTTTGGTGTAGCCTCTTTCGAGCGACATCCCTGGACTGGTTCCAATTGCAAAGGCAGGACAACCGGCGCGCCAAGTTCTGTTATGACGAAACCGGCGCGCTTGTTTCCGGCCGGTGGATCAATCCGTAAATACCTTCATGCCCAGTCTTTGATCAGGTGGGTCAAAGCTGCTCCGGTTTCGTAGTGAGCATGGCGTAGCCCCGCAAAGGGCATGGTGTGGTCAGTGACCGGAGTGACGGGCGGTCCGGAAAAGTCCTTGTTCACAAGTGCCTGCGCTATTTGCTTGCCAAAAATCGTACCGGGGCCGATTGTCCGTGGTCAAATAAAATGGGACTTCAGAGCGGCTTGAGCATTGGAGGCTCTGGTTCGGTTGCGTGAATGATTATGCTGCCTGTTTTTGATGTTGCAATCGGCGCTGTCGGATCGTCAACTTCTTGATCTTCTCCCGTTCTCTGAGAATGGCTTTGTCCCTTCCGAAGCAGACGTCGGCGGGTGTGACGTTGCTCAGGCTCTCATGGTAGCGCTGGTTGTTGTAGTAGTCGACGAAAGCCCCGATCTGGCGTTCAAGATCGCCGGGGAGGTAGTAGTTTTCCAGCAGGACCCGGTTTTTCATGGTCTGATGCCAGCGTTCAATCTTGCCCTGGGTTTGCGGGTGGAATGGTGCTCCGCGCAAGAAGAAGAGGTGATCATCTATAGGGGAGGATCATCTCCCCCACCTCATATATAGGCCCGTAAGGAGGAAGAAGCTTAAGGGTCCCAGAATAGAGCACCTAAAGGTCACCCCCCTGATCACCGCTCTACCTGCATTCAGGAAGCCACCAGAAGACCGCCTCAGAGAGCCCCTATGAGCCCGAAACACGCCAGTTAGGCACAGGGGCATTTCTAGGGGCACTTTGCCTGTCTGGGGGCAATCAACCGTCTTAGATTATTCAGTGAGAGGCCGATGGCTGTGCACCCAGTCTCGAGCTAGCCAGTCTCGCCGCGAAATTCCCTGTTTAACAGGGAAAGAACAGGGAAAATCAACAAAACCGGCAGGGTTTTCAGTCTCCCCTTGAAAATTGTTTCCGAAAGTCAATCCCTTGTGGGGAAATTCCCTAAGTACGCTATCAGGGAAATTTCACAAGGGTATCAGGGAAAAGTTGGAGGCAAACAGAGAAGTGAATGGCGAGTTTTAAAGCCACTGCCAACCAGCCGATCTGTCGGGAAGTTCCGTAAGCAGGCATTCATGCAACGCGCAGCGTTCGACAGCAATGAGCCCAATCTGTGAGTTTGTTTTTTGTGCTGCGAGCGAACGCAGCGCGTCAAAACGCTGCGCTGCCGAATTTCACTCGCTGCATGGCAGAGAAGAATGCAGCCCTTCCGGCAGGCCGCAGCAAATCTGAAACCTCGCATTCACACACTGCGGGACCTTGCTGCCATTCGCTGGGGGTGCATAATTTCCGCTGCGGTCGCGAAGGCTTTCGGAGGAAGGGCGGAATGCGAACCTTCTGTGCAAGTGCGAGATCTTATGGGTTCACCTGTGGAAGCTGACATTCCCACATTCTTTTGGGCCAGCTGATTTCTGCAAAGCCGCAAGGCAGCAAAGAGCCCATTTTGCCGAGCGGGCAGTTGCAGCATTTCGCAGACGCAGAGAAATCGCGCGAGAAAGACCGGCCCTTACCAGACATTCAGCTATGTCGTGGCAAGCGTCCGCTATAGCCTTAAACTGCAAGATCCGTTGCTCGCGTTAGATTTTGGATCTGGGCGCTTTACGAGCCACATTTTCACGACCTAAGTGATCTATGAGGAAATCCATAAACACGCGAACTTTGGCGGAAACGACATTGCTTTTCGGGTAGATCAGCCAAAGTGCCGGTTTGTTTGTTAACTCATAGTCGGGCAACACACGCGTCAACGTTCCGTCTGCAATTTCCTTTTGTACTGCCCAGAGTGAGTTGATGGAAATGCCAGCACCGTCGAGCGTCGTTAGTTTTTGGGTCAGCCCATCGTTCAGGATCAGGTAATGGGCAGAGTTCTTGGGATCGAACAGGGCATGCGTACCTGCGCTGGAGACCAGCGTCTTTGGTTCCGTATCTTTGAATGCGATCAATCGATGTATTGCCAGTTCTTCCGGGTCAGTCGGGGTGCCATAGCATTCAAGGTAGGCTGGCGAGGCGCACAGGATACGCGTATCGTCCGCCAGCTTGCGTGCGGTGAGGCTGCTATCCGCAAGAACCGAGTTGCGCAGCGCCAGATCGTAGCTGCCCTCGATGAGATCAAACTGCGAGTCCGACAGGTGTAAATCGAGCCGAAGGTCTGGGTATTTGTCCATAAATGTCGGCAAAAGCGGCGCCAAGTAAAGCTGGGCAAAGGTGCTGGGCGCTGCGAAGCGAAGGGTTCCGCTGACCTTGGTGCGGCCCTTGCCAAGGGCGGCAAGCGCGGCTTCCTCCTGGGCGATCATTTCGCGCGCGTAGGGCAGAAAGTCTTGTCCTTCCAAAGACAGAGTTACTTTGCGGGTTGATCGGTGTAACAGGTCTGCGCCGACAAGACGCTCTAACTTCGCAATACGTGTGCTCGCAACAGCAGGCGCCATGCCGAGCGTGCGGCCCGCCGCGCTGATGTTCAGTGTTTCGCAGGCTAGAACAAAAAGGCGCAGGGTCTGAATGTCCATGTCGTTTACTTTTTCGGAATACTGAAATCAAACCTACCTTCTTTATATAACTTTTAGAAGTGATAAATCTGGTTGCGAGACGACCACAGGAGCACCCAATGGCCCAGATCGCGACCGTAAATTACCATGTCCATAAACCTGAACGGCAGTCTTTTGAGTTGGATGCTGGCGGGATAGTCGGCGAACCTGATTTCGCCCGAGCTTGCGCCAAGGCAGATGGCGGTGCGGGATGTGCGCAGGTCTGAGGCTGGTCTGTCGTTCGAGGGGAACTCTGTCGGCTTCACGACATTTCCTACCGATGTGCAGTTCTTCGTCGCTGGAATGGATTGGCAGGACACCTACGACAAGGAGCTGTCCAAACTGCTGACCTCTGAAATCGGCGCGCAGGAAGTCATAGTCTTTGACCATACCGTGCGCGTGGATGATCCAAATGCAGACCGTGCACCGGCCCGCAATGTGCACAGCGACTACAGCGCTGATGGGGCCAAGAGACGTCTAGTCGACATTTTGGGTGAAGATAAGGCCGCAGAATGGTCCAAGGGGCACTTCGCATTTATCAACCTTTGGCGACCCATTGGCGCGGCGATCAACTCCGCTCCGCTGGGGTTTATCTGCCCGTCCAGTGTTGCCGATGATGATTGGATCCTGCTCGATTTGATATATCCGGATCGCAAGGGGCAGATCATGGGAGTCGCGGCAAACCCTGATCATGATTGGCTATATTTATCCAAAATGACTCCTGATGAGATAGCATTCTTCAATATCTTCGACAATCGCGGCCTGCCGTCAATCGCCCACAGTGCCTTGGACATGGTTGAGGACCCAAACATTCACACCGTCCGGCGCAGCATCGAAAGCCGAACTTTGGTTCGTTACGCGGCCTAACTCCCAAAGCTGGGATCAACACAGAGAGATCATCCAATGACCAAGACAATTCTTATCACTGGCTCCACCGATGGTATCGGCCTTCTGACCGCTCAAACCCTTGCCGCTGAAGGACATACAATCCTTCTGCATGGTCGCAACGCGGCCAAGCTTGAGGCGGCGGCGAAAACTGTCGCAGGCACAACAGAGCAATATATAGCTGACCTATCGAACCTGCCTGATGTGCATGCGCTGGCGGAGAGCATCCGGGCAAAGCACAGCCAGATTGACGTGATTATCAATAATGCCGGTATCCTCAAGGCTCCGAACACCATGACCAAAGATGGCTATGATATCAGGTTTGTGGTGAACACCTTTGCTCCCTATGCGCTGACGCGTGACCTGCTACCGATCCTCGCAAAAGAGGGCCGTGTCGTGAACCTGTCCTCGGCTGCGCAGGCGCCGGTTGATCTGGAGGCTCTGCTGGGACGCAAAAAGCTGGACGATATGGGCGCCTATGCCCAAAGCAAACTGGCCATCACAATCTGGTCCCGCGAGATGGCAAAGGAGCTGCCTGAGGGCCCCGTGATTGTCGCCGTGAACCCGGGATCCTTGCTCGCCTCGAAAATGGTCCAAGAAGGCTTTGGCATTGCCGGGAATGATCTGAGCATCGGCGTGAAGATCCTGCGCGAAGCCGCATTGGGGGCCTCCTTTGCAGATGCCAGCGGCAAGTATTTTGACAACGACAGCGGGCAGTTCGCTCAGCCACATGCGGCTGCGCTGGATGCGGCTCACAGCGCCGATGTGATGCAGGCCATCCAGGATGTGCTGACCCTGCAGCCCTAAACAGAAAAGGTCCGGCTGATACCGGGCCTTTGCCCCAGCCCCCCTTCAAAACCAATGCAATCCGCCAGAGCATTCTGCGCGGCCCCAAGAAAGGCAGCCCAATGAAATATGAGAACTTCATCACATTTGATGTCAAAGTCGAAAACGCAATCGCCACCGTTACCTTTGATTTTGGGACAGTGAATGTGCAGGGCCAGGAAATGCTGGCCGATCTCAACAGTCTTGCCATGCGGTTGGAACGTGACCGCGACACCAAAGTAGTCATCTTTCAATCGGCTAACCCAGAGATCTGGGTCTGTCACTATGACACTGAACTTCTGAAAGACATGTCCACCGAGGCCGTGTCGCGCGAAGAGGCGCAACTGCTTGATCTGCAGTCGGTCTGTGAGCGCATCAGCAGGGTGCCTCAGGCCACGATTGCCAAGCTGGAAGGCTTTGCGCGCGGTGGCGGGCACGAGTTGGCGCTGGCGCTCGACATGCGCTTTGCTGTGCGTGGCAAATATAAATTCATGCAGATGGAAGTCGGTATGGGCATTCTGCCCTGCGGCGGCGGCGCATCCCGTATGGCCCGTCAGACAGGTCTCGGGCGTGCCTTGGAGATCATCCTGAGCGCACGGGATTTCAGCGCTGATGAGGCCGAAGCTATGGGTACGATCAACAAGGCCTTTGAGGCGGATGAGATTGACGATTACGTCAACACGCTTGCCAATCGCATTGCCAAGTTCCCGGCTGACTCGATCAATGCCTGCAAGCAGATGGTTTATGAATCGATCGACCAACCAATTGAAGACGCCCTGAAGGCCGAGGCCTATTGGCTGTATCAAGCAACCAGCAAAACGAATGCCGTAAAACGCTTTGCCATCGCGGATGAGCAGGGGCTGGAGCATGACATCGAAAACCAGCGCAACTGGAACAGCTTGGTCATGGAAGTCCAGGATATCCAATAGCAGCCACCCCTAGCAGGGCATCCCAAGTCATGCTTGGGATGCCCATCGGGTCACTTCCCCACAAACCTTAAACCAGCCCAAGGGGTCAGGTTTCTTTTAACGAAAGACGCAGACCAAACAGGCTGCGCGACAGTCACGAGGAGTGACATGAGATGATACAAACTTCACTTGAACGCGCGCGCTCGCTCAAACGACCCACGCGCGAAGAGATGCTGCACAGGACGCCTACAGTCCAACAGTTCTGGAACCAAAACAAAGACCTGCTTGAGGGGGCCTGGAAGGAATGGGAGGGCGGCGATGCGCTGAAATCCATTCTGGACAGCAGCCTGTATGACTCCAGACTGCGCGCAGCCGTCGAGCAGGCCTGGCAAGATCCAAGCACAGAGATCGCGGTAAAAGAACTGTGGGAAGAGGTCTTCCCCGGCGTTTATGAGGCGCAGTTCTTTGATCCCGCACGACTCGCGGCCCTACGCGACTACCTTGAAAGTGTCGCCGCCGCTGAGATCCCACTGCGCCCGCCCTATGGGATTTCGCTGAACCGTGGGGGCGCGATGCTGGACAGCCGTTCACCAGGCTACCTCGCCGCGCCGGGTTTTCAGAGCTTCTACCGCAACCTCATGGAGGCTTACATGCGGCCAATTTCGCGGCTGCTGTTCCCAGATATTGTCGGCTATGACACCCAGACCTTTGGGTTTTCTATCCAATGGCAGGCGGATGCGGACACCTCCTTGCGGGCCCATACCGATGCCTCCTCTGTCACGCTGAATCTCAACCTGAATCTGCTCGGAGAGGAGTTCTCTGGATCTGGTGTGAGGTTCTTTGATCGAGAAACCCGGCAGGTCGCGGAGCTGAGCTTTGCCCCTGGTAAAGCGCTGATCCATCATGGCAGCGTGCCCCATGAATCCATGCCGATTACCAAAGGGGAGCGATCCAACCTTGTGCTCTGGCTCTATGGAGATCAGGGGCAGGTGCCCCGCTTTGGTGGCCATCAGGCAGAGATTGATGCGAAACAGCGCTGGAGCGTGTCGACAACACCAAAGGACGGTTTTTCCCCGTTTTAGGGCCAGCCACGCGCCATTAAGGACAGTTTATGAGGTCCCCCAAGGCGGGTGGCCCTCTTAGACTGTCAGGGACGCCGCATCACATTATATGTAAAATCGGAAAACTGAACTTAGATTTGGGCCAATTTACCCCCTTTCATAATTCTATATTTCCTGCACATCACTTAGTCTTCAGGATGTGCAAAATGAAAGCCATGACCATCACCGCCTACGGCGAAAACGCAAAATTCGAAGCCGCCGATCTGCCCACGCCAGTGCCGACCTCCGGCCATGTTGTGGTGCGCATTGCGGCCAGCAGCGTGAACACAGTGGATACAATGATCCGCGCATTGGGCAGTGATCTGCCGCTCTCTCCCGCTCTGCCTGCGGTATTGGGCATGGATTTTGCCGGAGTCATTGAGGTCGTTGGCGAAGGCGTGAACGAATTTGCCGTTGGTGATGAGGTCTACGGCTGCGCCGGCGGACTGGCCGATCTACAGGGCGCATTGGCCGAATTCATGCTGGCTGACGCCCGACTGATCGCCCACAAACCTAAATCCATCTCGATGCGCGAAGCCGCAGCCATGCCTCTGGTTGGCATCACGGCCTACGAAGGGCTTGAACGCGCAGGTATCGCGGCTAGCCAAAAGGTTCTGGTACAGGGTGGCGCAGGTGGTGTTGGTCATCTTGCTGTGCAACTGGCCAAACACTTTGGCGCGGATGTCTATGCCACTGGCACGGGCGGCACTCAGATGGATGTGATAAAAGGATATGGTGCGACACCAATTGATTTCGCTGCTGAAAAGATCACCGATTATGTGGCAAAATACACAGATGGCGCGGGTTTTGATCTGGTCTTTGATACAGTTGGCGGCGCCAACATGACCAATTCCTTCGAGGCCGCAGCGCTCAACGCCAATATCGCCTCAACCGTTGGGCTGCTGGAAATTGACCTGTCGCCAGCACATTTCAAAGGCCTGTCGCTGCACATCGTATTCATGCTGTTGCCCATGCTGAGCAATCAGGGCCGCGAAGAGCATGGCGCGATTTTGGCCGAGCTGGCGAAAATTGTAGACGCAGGCGCATTGAAGCCTTTGCTGGATAGCGAGGTATTTGGTCTCGATAATGTCAGCGGAGCCTATGACCGCCTGACAAGCGGAAAGGCCATCGGCAAGGTTGTCATTGACGTCTAACCAAACGGGATGCTTGCATGGGCGGTTGCCAGGCGAAAGCGCAGTGGCAACCGCTCTATAAGTCTTAGGGGCCATACAACAACGCGGAAGATGATGATCCGATTTGGGATACTCCCAGGAGAGCGAGCCCGAAAACCAACTCTCCGCGCCTCCGAAAAGGGCGTATTACTCCCCGGAACAAACCTTTATGCAGTCCGCGGCGAAAGTCGGCAATCCGCTCTTCCTTTAGAACTTCTCGCGACCGCGGCGTAGTTTGAGCAACTGCAGCGAACGGCAGGAAGGTCCGCGATGTGTGAATTCGCCGCTACTGAAATCACGCGGGTGCAGCGAAAGTCTGAAATGACAGTCTGCACCGCAGCGGTGGAGGGGAATGACCAACGACAGCTTCTCTAATTGGATGTTTGGGTCAAGCTCGTTTTCTTTGTTTTGTTGGGGCGATTGTCGCTCATCCGGGTCACGCTTCTCTTCGCAGTCCGTGTGATGCCTTATTGGTATCGCTGCACGCATGTGTCGGATTGGCAGTGGAGAGCCTTGCTTAGAGACGCGCGTCTCGTTGCGCAGCAGCCATTTTCGGCTTCATCCACGAACCTCGTCCGGTGAGGGACGACCCCGTTCAGATTGTGTTTCGAGCGTTTCAGATCATGCCGTGCCCTCCACCTTTTCCGAACGGAACTCTGTGCCATCTGTCCACATGCGGTGCAGCAAAACGGCCAATTTGCGGGCGACGCAACAACTGCGCGCCGCCGACCCTTTGTGCGCATCAATCGCATTCCCCAGGTTTTGATCTGTGACCCGGCCATCGTGCGCATGAGCAGTGCGTTTGCTGCCGCGTACAGAGTTGCGCGAACATCTCTGTCACCCGCCTTTGATATTCCGCCGGGGTTATCATGTTCACCCGACTGGAAATGGCGCAGTGTCAGTCCAAAATGTGCGGCCACTGTGCGAGATCGCTTGAAGCGGTCAGGATCATCGACAGCCGCCTTGAAGGTCAGCGGATGCCGCGGATGCTTCTTTCGTTTCCGTTACTCAGTCTTTCAACACGGCGACCAGCATGGGGCGGCTTACACTGAATGTTCTATTGAGCTTTGCCCAGTTTGAGCGTGAGGTCACCGCCGAGCCCATCCGCGACAAGATCGCAGCGTCTAAACGCAAGGGGCTTTGGATGGGTGGGAGTGTCCCGCTCGGCTACCAGGCAGATGGCCGAACGCTGAAGGTCGATGAGAATGAAGCGGACACGATCCGAGAACTGTACGGGCTCGATCTGACGCTTGGCAATATCCGGGACGTCAAGGAGCGTGCCGAAGACCTTGGCCTTAGATCCCGCAGCCGCGAGCGGGCAGGCGGGCGCGTGACAGGCGGCAAGGCTTTCGACCGTGGCCACATCCATCACATCCTGAGCAACCCGATTTATGCCGGGCGGATCCAGCACAAGGGTCGGGTCTATAAAGGCCAGCATCAGGCGATCATTGAAACGGGTCTGTGGGAACAGGTCCAGCAGATGCTACAGGGCACAGCATCAAAGACACGCGGCAGCAGGCAAAAGGCAACCACCTCTCCTCTGGCTGGAAAACTCTTTGATGAAACCGGTGATCGCCTGACCCCCAGTCACAGCCGGAAGAACGGCAAACGCCTGCGGTACTACATCTCTCACCGCCTTGTGAAAGACCGCAGTCAGAAGCATCCGGATGCCTGGCGTTTGCCGGCAGAACAGCTGGAGGGGCTGATAGCGGATCTGGTCAGGCAGCACCTGAGCCAACCCGACGCCGCAACGTCGATTGCGCAGAACAGGACTGCGCCGGAGATGCTTTCAGCAGCAGAGAGATTGAAGGGCATCCAGAATGCAGCAGATTGTTTTGCACTGGTTGAGCGGGTGGACCTGCGGCCGGGCGAACTGACAGTGCAGCTGGAACCGCGCTTACTTGCCAAATGCCTTGGCTGCAACCTGGAGCAGATGAATCAGGCGGGACTGATCCTGGTGGCGCCGTTTCAGATGCGCCGCCGCGGTGTGGAATTGAAGCTGCACCTGGGAGGGCGTTGTTGCAGAACTCTGATCGCTAAGGATTCACAACACGAATCCATGAGGTTAGACGGGGCAGATGAGCAAGCCCGCACCTGCCCGCTATTGCACGACGAATTGGTCCAGTTACAACGATGCGCTCAGGAAGCGCGGTTCGCTCCTGATCTGGCTGGACAAAGAGATGACCTGGCTCGCGCCGCATGAAGGGCGGGCTGGGCGCCCGCCGGTCTTCTCGAACGCGGCGATCCAGTTCTGCCTGTCGATCAAGGTTCTGTTCAAGCTGCCCCTCCGGCAGACCGCCGGGATGGTCGCCAGCCTTTTGCACCTGGCGGGGCTGGACTGGCCCGTTCCTGATTTCTCTACGCTGTGCCGTCGACTGAAAGCGCTGGCCGTCCAGATCCCGTATCGCCGCGCCGATGGGCCACTGAACCTGCTGGTTGACAGCACCGGGATCAAATTCCTTGGCGATGGCGAGTGGCAGGCCCGCAAGCACGGCGTTCAGGGGCGGCGCCAATGGCGCAAGGTGCATCTTGCGATGGATGCTGCCACGTCTGACATCCGTGCTGTCGAATTCACCCCCAGCCGCGACGGCGACAGCCCGGTCCTGCCGGAACTGCTCGATCAGATTCCGAAGGGCGAAGAGATCAGCAGCGTGACCGCAGACGGAGCCTATGACACGCGCCGTTGCCACTCCGCCATCATCGAGCGTGGTGCCGCCCAGATTATCCCTATCCGCAAGAATGGCCGGCCGTGGAAAGAAAACTGCCCGGCTGCACAGGTCAGAAACGAAACCTTGCGCGCCACCCGGCACTACGGCCGGGCCTTCTGGAAACGCTGGACGGGATACCACGCCCGGAGCCGGGTCGAGGCAAAGATGCGCTGCTTGAAAGCATTCGGCGAGCGCATCGCCGCTAAAGACCCTGACCGCCAAACCGCCGAAATCCACATCCGCATCGCCCTCATCAACCGCTTCAATGCACTCAGCGCCGCCGAGATCGTCCGCGTCGCCTAAGGTCAGAGGGGAAAGGGGTAGTCAGGCCTCAAGAAGGAGTTCTGCAACAACGCCGATGAGTTCCCTCATCGATCTTCGGGAGCGGGTGGCTGGAAGCGGGCCGGTGGCCGCCTCATCCAGCCTCATACCGCCAACAACCGGGGTAGCCGAGCGAGATTTCCTGCGGCGAGTGTGAGAATGAAACGGGATCGCACTCGTTCGACGCCGCGATAGAGGGTCTGGGACATGCCGCCAACGGTCTTGGCCCAGCCAAACGCCTCCTCGATCCTCTTGCGGTGCTTCTGGGACAGGGCATAGCCTTTGTGCCTGGTTGTGCGCCCGTCGATTGCTGAATGCCGCGCCTTCCTGGCGACGTGTAGGGTGACGCAGGCCTGGCGGAGATCCGCGACGAATTCGGCCGCATCGTACCCCTTGTCGGCACCCAAGGTCAGTTGCCGGGTCGATCCGGGGGAATGGCAGTGCAGCATGTCCAGCGCGGCCTTGCGCTCGGCGCGGCCGTCAGCGCGGGTCAGGTCGCCTTGAACAACCAGCCCGTGCCGGTTCTCCATCAGCGCATGCCCCATGAAGCACCGCACCGCACCTGTGCCCGCGGATTTCTTATAGAGCCGTGCATCCGGGTCGGTGACCGAAGCATGGGTCGCATTCGAACGCTTCTCGCCTTTGAAGTTGATCTCGGCATTGCGGCTGCGGCGAGTGGCGTGGGGCATTGGAGCGGTCTCAGGTTCGGTCTGGGCGGGCTGTATGGCGGGGTTAACAGACGTCGGGGGCGGGTCGTCCGGGCCATCATCGCCGGGCCGCGTGTCCGCTGCCTTCGGCTGGAAGCTCTTCATCGACGCCCAGGCCTTGACCAGCGTGCCATCGACCGAGAAATGCTCGTCCGACAGGAGCGGCGCGACCTCGCGATGCGCCAGAATTGCCGCCATCACCTTGCGCGACATATCGGCTGTCAGCAGCCGGTCGCGGTTCTTGGTGAACACGGTCGGTACCCACACCGGATCGTCGATCCCGAGGCCCACGAACCAGCGGAACAGCAGGTTATATCGCATCTGTTCCATCAACTGCCGCTCGGAGCGGATTGAGAACAGGATTTGGATCAGGCTCGCCCGGATCAGCCGCTCCGGCGGGATCGAGGGGCGGCCGAAATCGGTGTAGAGCGCCTCGAAATCGGCATCCAGACTGGCCAGCGCATCGTTGACCACCTGCCGGATCTTCCGCAGCGGGTGCCGCGCGGGGATGCGCTCTTCCAGATCGACATAGCTGAAAAGCGATCCGCTCGCTTCGTCCGTCCCGCGCATCATCACCCCCGCCGAAATTGTGCTCAGGATGAATCATGTTCCTCAGACCGCGTCGAGAGCCGACTTCTTCAGCGGCCTGCTAAGTCAGAAGCCACCTGCTTGCGCGTCAGCCCACTGGTCAGTGCTATGCGCACTGCATCCTGGCGGAATTCGTCCGTCCGTTTCGTTCCCATAGTTCGTCTCCTTTGCCGCAATAAATGCTATCAAAGGAGCGGCATTAAACCGCGACACGTCCACTTGTCTCGACTCAGCAATTGCCCGGTACTACTCTCTGGACTAGCGGCGACTGATACCGGCGACTGGGTGACTTTGCAGCGCCTCAGGAGACCAACCCTCAATGGCACATTCATGGCAACGTCGACTCACCACCGTTCTTGCCAGTGACATTGTCGACTTTTCGCGCCTGGTTGGCAGCAATGAGGAAGCAGCGCTTGGCATGCTGCATCGACAGCGCGAGGAAGTGATCAACCCGCTTTTGACCAAATTCGGCGGACGGCTTGTCAACACTGCCGGAGACAGCATGCTTATTGAGTTCACAAGCGCCGTAGAAGCGGTCCGTTTTGCGACCGGCTTTCAAACCAAAATTGGCGAATTCAACAATGAGCTGCCCGCCGCAGAAAGGATGCTGCATCGGATTGGGATCAACGCGGGTGACGTTGTCGAAGACGGTGATGACCTTTTGGGCGACGGTGTGAATGTGGCTGCAAGGCTTGAAGCTCTGGCCCCACCTGGCGGTATCATCATTAGTCGTTCGGTGCGTGACCAAGTTCGTGATCGGTTATCTTTTCGCCTGCAAGATTTGGGCGAGATTAACGTCAAGAACATCGCGCGCGCCGTTCGGGTATTCCAACTTCTGCGAGAAGGTGAAGCCGCGCTGAAGGTGCCGCCACCAAACCGCCGCAATTCATTTCTGTTGATTGCGTCATTCTTGATCGCTGCAACAACCGCTATTGCTGCCTGGCTCTGGGTATCACGCACAGACTTCGAACCGGTGCTTCTCACTGAAATGTCGCAAGCTTTGCCTGATGGACCTTCATTCGCCGTGATGCCTTTCGACTATATCGGAGAAGACGCTGACCAGAACATTTATCTCGCTGACGGAGTGAGCGAAAATGTTATCGCCAATTTGGCGAATTTGCCTGAGACCCTGGTCATTGCGAAAAGTTCGACCTTTGCGTTCAAAGGAAAAGACTTCGACGTACGCGACGTGGCTGCGGAATTTGGGGTTCGCTATGTGCTCGACGGCAGCGTTCAATTGGTCGAGGACAGGATAAGAGTGACCGCGCAATTGATCGATGCGGTGGCCGGAAGACATCTGTGGTCCGAGACATTCGATCGCAAGATCGACGACTTCTTCAAAGTACAAGACGAGATAACGCTTGCCGTAGTCCAACAAGTTTATGACAAGACGGTCTCAGGCGAGCGTCTTGACGCGCATGAAACTGATAACCTTGAAGCATTTGCCGAGATGGCCAAAGGAGAAGCGCTTCGAGTCAAATTCACGCAAAGCGACAACTATTTGGCGCGGCAGCATTTTGCCCGAGCAGCAGATCTTGATCCTTCGTATGCTGCAGCGCAATCGCGGATAGGATTCACCCATCTGATGGACGCGCGTATGGGTTTTTCAACTGATCCAGCCCGTTCCATTTCTCTAGCCGAAGCGCACATGGAGCGCGCATTGGAATTGGATCCAGACAGGCCAGGGTCACTGGAAAGTTTTGCCCTAGTTCGAGTCATCCAAAAAAGACCGGATGAAGCCAGAGACCTGGCTTTACGTGCGGTGCGTCTCGGTCCTGGAGATGCGAGTGCGATCCGAGGCACAGCCTGGGTGCTGAAATATATTGGCGATTCCGAGGAGTCTCTCGAATTTTTTGCGCGAGCGGTTCGGATAACCCCTGTAACTCTTTGGTGGTTAATCGCCGATCAACACGGTGCGATGATGGACGCAGGAGAATTCGAAGCTGCATTCGCTTTGACCGACGAACTTCTCGCTGCAACTCCGGAGGCCTACAGAGCACATTTTTTTGCGTTGGCGGCGATTCCTGCCTGGCAAATCGGCGAAAAAGCCCGCGCTATCGAACTTATGGACGAAGCGCGGAAAATAAATCCTCAGCTATCAATTTCGGACTATAAGGCATTTGATCTCGCTTATGTCGACAATTCATTGCCAGAAAAACGCTACTTGATTCTGAAAGAACTTGGACTCTCTGACAGGCCAGAGTGAATGGCTGGATTGGGTTGCTCCTTAAACGGCGACGTCCGCCTAGCACGCACCGCTGCCCTTCACGCATTCCGCAGCATCCGGCACTTTGGGCTCAGAGTCAGGTTTCGCCGCCTGCCACACGAACAACTGCTGCCGATGCGGGAACGGCAGAGCGCTGCTTCTGGCGACACGATTTCAAAGGATTGGCCGAAATTATGGACGGCAGCTTCCGTTCGGCCTGGACCGTCGGCCTCGTTGCGCAAGCATTGGGCAGCGATGAGCCCACTTTGCATGATGCTGCGCTTCGTACAAATGTCTGAACTGGCATTCAGTATCGAGCTAGGTGAGCCTCTATGGAACCAAACCAATCGTCAGACAGCCGCGCCCATTCCCAAATGCACAGCGGTCAGATCAATGCAAACGCCTGCCACAGGCGCCAGTGCCGCGCGAGCGGCTTCGTCCTGGTCTAAGGTTTGTGGCTGCTGTCAGCGTGAGCTGCAGCGGCGATAAATCTGACAAGGAGGAAAGCGCGGGCGGATTTCGTTTCTATGGGGATTGCGGTTCAGGGCTTGGGAAGCCGATGGGCTGAGCTGCGAAGTCTGCGACGCCGATCAGCGCGGGCACGCTGATTGTTCCGATCCGATGCCACCGATCAGCCCTGTTCTCCGGCGCCTTGCCGCCGTTGCCCTTCCAGGTGTTTGCTAACGCAGCATCCGGTCGCAGGCGCGGCACGCTCATTGCTGCGTTGCAGCCGATTTCGCCAGACAGGTCATTCGAAGCCACGACGATTCCCAAATCTCAAACCGTCTTTTCGCTGCAACCAGGACCGATCATTGAAGAGCGGGATGAACCCGCCTTTTTCGGTCACGGCTATTGCTCATGCAGAAACTACTCGCATCTGCAGCAGGTCTTTTGCCGCGATACAGAATACTGCGCCGAAGCGGTCACTGAACTGCGTCATGGATCATCGAATCCATACCGACCCTTGGCCGCGTGCCGCCTGAAATGGGAGGGAGCGAGACAGAGTCGACATAGATGACGGCGAACCAAACGGTGCTCATTCGCGTATCGTTCAAATACCGTCTATTTGTCTTCGGACAATTAATCGGTGGACCGTCTAGGTTACACAACTGCACGCAAGGGTTTGTCGTGCATGAGAGACCGCACCTGATGTATCTCGTAACGCAGTTGAGTGTTTCGGCTCGTTTCGCGAAAGCGTTCGACCGACAAAAAACCATCGGCATCGAACTCAGGGTCAACTGTTGCAAGTCTTCGAACGGCCCGCTCAAGGCGTTCAGCGTCGTCCAGATGCAAAGCAGCGGCGGCACGGTATGCGGCGGCGCGTCTTGTCATACGAGGAAATGCTGTGGCTGCTTGAAAACAGGTCTCCCAGTCCCCTCGAACATAGTGCGCGATCACGCCCACTTCGCGGCAGTACTCTGGAAGGAAAGGATCAAGAGCCTCAGCCCGTGAGCCTCCCCCAATGAAGTGGTCCGCCCCTATGATTAGGAAAGCGGAGGACCATAGATGGCGATTAAGAGACCCAAGCCTGAAGAGATTGTCGTGAAGTTACGGCAGGTTGAAGTGCTGATGGGGCAAGGCATGCCCCGAATAGACGCCATTCGGCAGATCAGTGTGACGGAACAAACCTATTGCCGTTGGAAGAAGAAGTACGGCGGAATGGGCACAGAACAACTCAAGGAACTGAAGCGGCTCCAGAAGGAGAACGAGCGCCTTCGCCGTGCCGTTTCAGATCTTACACTCGACAAACTGATCCTGTCAGAGGCCGCAAAGGGAAACTTCTGAGCCCCTCGCGCCGCCGTGCCTGCATCGATCATGTGCGTAGCCAAATCAAGATTTCCGAACGCCGTGTATGCCGCGTCCTGGGCCAGCACCGATCCACGCAGCGCCGGTTGCCACTTGGGCGTGCTGACGAAGACCGCCTGGTCGAGGACATGATCGAGCTGACACGTCAGTATGGTCGATATGGCTACCGTCGGATTGCCGCTCTGCTGTGAGACGCAGGCTGGCAGGTGAACGACAAGCGCGTCGAACGTCTATGGCGGCGAGAGGGGCTAAAGGTTCCCATGAAACAGCCCAAGAAAGGGCGGCTCTGGCTCAACAATGGTTCGTGTGTTCGGCTGCGGCCAGAGTATCGCAATCACGTCTGGTCGTACGACTTCGTGCATCATCGAACAGACGATGGTCGAGCGTTCAGGACATTGAATATTCTGGACGAACACAGTCGGGAATGTTTGGCGACCCGGGTGAGGCGGCAGCTGAACTCGACCGAGGTCATTGATGTTCTGACCGACCTGTTCATTCTTCGGGGCGTGCCTGCTTACATCAGGTCTGACAACGGCCCCGAATTCATAGCTGAGGCCGTCAGAGGCTGGATCAAAGCAGTTGGGGCTAAGACCGCATTCATCGAACCCGGGTCACCGTGGGAGAACGGATATTGCGAAAGCTTCAACGGGCGCATGCGCGACGAGCTGCTGAACGGTGAGGTCTTTTACTCGCTGCGGGAAGCCCAGATCATCATCGAAAGTTGGAGAAAACACTACAACACCAGACGACCACACAGTGCTCTGGGCTACCGCCCACCGGCTCCAGAGGCCATTGTTCCGGTAGACCAAAGGCCAACCATGCACTAACTTTCAACTTGGACCACTCAAGCGGGGCCGCTCACCGGACCCGAGACACCGGAGTAAATCAATGGTGGTTCCTGCTGGTACTCGTCCCGCCAGCCAACTTCGCACTGATGGTGTTCCTGCTTTTCGTTCCGACTGATGAGTTCAAGGACGCCCACATTTAGCCTTCACACGCTAAGGGATGCCGGATTGGAAAGCAAAATACTCATTGTTGCTCCAAGAGTAGCCGTTCGCTAACCTCCCCCTAAAGGAGATTAGTTGAAGGGATTTACCCGATATTGTGGAGTTTGGATCACCGGCTCGCCTTTTCCCGGTTCTTGCAGAAACCAATCGAGAGCGCCGCGTAACGTCGATTTTCTTGGCTGTTCTTACGCAAGTACCCCCATTGGCAACGGAAATACTTGCCAGCCTCGGGCAGAGAGTTGGAACGCGTACCCGAATTTCCACGTTTACGGAAGTTGTGCTTAAGGAGAAGACCGACCAAGACTGCAGGCCAGATGGGCTTATTGTTCTGGAAAGCGGGAGCCGACGCTGGACCGCTCTTGTCGAGACCAAGATTGCCAAAAACGATCTATCCGACGATCAGGTTGTACGATACGTCGAGCTGGCGCGCGCGAATGGCGTCGATGCCGTGATTACTATTTCCAATCAATTCGTGTCGCGTGCGGACCATTCGCCGGTATCAGTACCGAAGAAACTCCTCAGGAAAACGGAGCTTTTTCATTGGTCGTGGTCATGGCTCGCTACCCAGTGTGAGCTTCTTTCACTCCAAGGAAGCGTTGAGGATGCTGAGCAGAGCTTTCTTATGGACGAGCTGATGGAGTTCCTCGGGCATCCCTCTACTGGGGTAGAGAGGTTCACCCAGATGGGTTCGGAGTGGAAAGGTCTGGTTCAGGCTGTATCCAACGAAACAGTTCTGAAACGAACCTCACCAGAAGTAGAAGAAGCTGTAGCCTGCTGGTACGCTGAAGAGCGAGATCTGAGCCTTCATCTATCAACATTCATTGGAACTGCCGTCAAAGCTCGCATTGAGCGCAAGTACTCCGATGACCCAGAGCTTCGAGCGCGCATTGCTGCGCAAACCCTTGTAGATACCCAAATCCTATCTAGCACCTTCCAAGTTCCCAATTTAGCCCTTGATATCAACGTTGTAGCAAATTTGGGGCTGCGTACCTTTTCAGCGTCTATGACACTCAAAGCACCCACAGATCGGAAATCGACCAAAGCAAGGGTGAATTGGCTTCTAAGAATGCTGCCCAAAGACGATGAGCGACTGTTGGTTTCAGGACTCTGGCCTGGCCGAGTAGCGCCGACAACCAAGTGTGTAGGCGAATTACGGGCAGATCCCACTGTATTGCAGGCTGACAACCCGGACTTAGTTCCTCATGGTTTTGAAGTGAAACTTGTGGAGCGAACTGGTGCTAGATTTTCTGGCCGGAAGACCTTCATTGAGGATCTGGAAGCTGTTGTTCCGGAGTTCTATGAGTTGGCGGCTGCGCATCTGCGAGCCTGGCAGCCTGGCCCTCCTCAGCCGGTGAAGAAGGCCTCTATGGAAGACGTTGAAGTTGAGGAGGAAGGTGCCGAATGAAGTGGTTTGGCATCGTTTTTCCTGGCCTGGCCTAGACTCAAGACGCCCTCGCGATGAGAAACTAAATCTGCGAGAACAAGCTGCTAATTGTGCTTGGCTTGTTCGCCATGTGGGAGATTGAGTGTTGAAGATTCTACGGCTGCTTCGGCGTGCGACATTCCTGATTTGGTTATCGGCTGGACTTGTCGTTTGCTCAGCAACACTTGCGACATGGGCCTTTCAGCTTTCACTGCAAGTAGCATCTTTGACCGCGAGCGCGGCAACGACCGCTGTTAAGCATAGGAAAGAGATTACGAAGGCTGTGGCACGAGCAAAAGCAAAAGCTCGGTTGCGTCGTGTTCTCACTGCGGTCCCAGCAGTTGGGGCGGGTGCTGCAGTTGCTTTTGAGGCGCAAGACTATAGCTCCTGTCAAGAGCAAAACCC
Organism: Leisingera aquimarina DSM 24565; assembly: GCF_000473165.1. Lineage (GTDB taxonomy): Bacteria > Pseudomonadota > Alphaproteobacteria > Rhodobacterales > Rhodobacteraceae > Leisingera > Leisingera aquimarina. Next base: position 1,838,410 of record NZ_KI421504.1, read on the forward strand.
TGAAGGCTCGGTATCAGACTACGCTTGCGAGGTAGCCGAGCTAAGCGCTGAAGTTGTTGACGATGTCCTTCAAGAACTCCCAGAAATGGTTCGACCAACACCAGAGTGGGTTCTGGCACAGCTTCCCGAGTGCAATGTGAATAGTTAACCACACACCACACCGGCCAACGCCACCACCAGTTCTCCACCGTCACCACTGGTCAGCGGGTCGATAGCGGCAGGCTGGGAAGTTGGTAGCGGCTCGGCAACAGCGGGTTGGCTGGGGTGTTCAGTGAGAGGCCGATGGCTGGGGTGGTAGGATTCGAACCTACGATGCACAGTACCAAAAACTGCTGCCTTACCACTTGGCTACACCCCATCGGTGAGGCGCTGTCTAAAGTTTGTTGCAGGGGGGTGCAAGAGGGTATTTAAAAAAAATGCAGTTCCTGTCCCGCTCTCGTTAGGAAATCTGCATGGGCCCGAGCTTTCATCAGCTGACTGCAAGCCGGTGCCCTTGGAAACCGTATTCACCTTAAGGGTTTACGGATCTTTTGCATGAAGCGGTTTGAGAGCCTGCCAAGTTCATAAAAGAGGGGGCGGCCCGCTTTTCCGGCGCGCGCCGACGGGTGCGGAGGATGTGGCCAGCCCGAAACGGGCTGGCGCGGGTTTGTGTCCGCTTCAGGACCCCCAAATGGCCTGATGCGCCTCTTCACCGCTCTCGAAAATATGCGGCTGCACACTGCGGCTGGCGAGGGTGCCTTGCATTTTCAGGCGCATGAAGGCGCTGGTGGTATAGTGGGCGATCGAGGCGCTGTGGCGCTCCAGCGTCTGCCCGACTGCGGCCGCGTAGGCATCCTGCAGATCCTCGGCAATGCGGAAGCCGTTCTGATTCATCACCATGTTCACATCCTGGCCGCTTTTGACAAAGGCATCTTGAAGGACCCGGGTCAGGTCCTCGATGTCGCGCTTTTTCTTGACGCTCCAGCCTTCGAGGTTGAGGAACATGGTGTGGCGTGCGGCATCATAAGTGATCCGCTCCGGCAGGTTCAGGTTCAACAGGTCGTTCATCAGTCCCATCGGCTCATCCCGGAAGATGCGGGGGTCCATTTGGGTGACATTCTCGATGATCGGCTTGAACTCCATCTGGTCAAGAATATCGCGCTGCAGGTCGATGCCGGGCGCGATCTCGATCAGCTCCAGCCCCTTGGGCGTCAGCTGCAGCACGCAGCGTTCGGTCACGTAAAGCACCGGCTGTGAGCGCTGCGAAGCATAAGGACCTGAGAAGGTGATCTGTTCGATCAGGCGGACGAATTTCTTGTTGCGTCCTTCCTGGACGATGCGCAGTTTGCCGTCCTCAACCGCTACCTTCAGTCCGCCAGCGGTGAACGTGCCGGCAAAGACCACGGCGCGGGAGTTTTGCGAGATGTTGATGAAGCCGCCGCAGCCATTCAGGCGGCCCCCGAAGCGCGAGGCGTTGACGCTGCCCTCAGCATCGCATTCGGCCATGCCGAGGCAGGTGAGGTCCAACCCGCCGCCGTCGTAGAAATCGAACATCTGGTTCTGGTCGATGATGGCGTCGGCGTTGGCGGAGGAGCCGAAGCTGGAGCCGCCTGCCAGTACGCCGCCGACTGCCCCGGCCTCGGTGGTCAGGGTGATATAGGGGGTGGCCTTTTCTTCGTTTGCAACGGCGCCGACGCCATCGGGGGCGCCGACACCCAGGTTCACCGCGCCATTAGGCGGCAGTTCAAAGGCGGCGCGGCGGGCGATGATCTTGCGCTGGTCCAGCGGCATCTTGGCGATACCCTCCACCGGCACCCGGATTTCACCGGACAGGGCAGGGTTGTGCTGCACGCCGTAATTCATCCGGTGCATTTCCGGGTCGTCCGCCAAGCAGACGCAGTCCACCAGCAGGCCGGGGATCTTGACGTCTTTGGGTTTGATCGAGCCGTCCTCGACAATGCGCTCGACCTGGGCGATGACGATGCCGCCGTTGTTATGGGCGGCCATCGCCTGGGCCAGGCAGTCCAGCGTCAGCGCCTCACGCTCCATGCTGATATTGCCAGAGCGGTCGGCGCTGGTGCCGCGGATGAAGGCGACGTCGATCTTGGTGGCCTTGTAGAACAGCCATTCCTCGCCATCGACTTCGTGGTAGCGGACGATGTCCTCCTCGGTCACCTTGTTGACCTTGCCGCCGCCGTGGCGCGGGTCGACATAGGTGTGCAGGCCGACCTTGGAGAACAGCCCCGGCTGGCCCGCGGCACAGGCGCGGTAAAGCTGCGAGATCACCCCCTGCGGCAGGTTGTAGCCGCAGATCTTGTTCTCTTGCGCTGCCTGCGCAACCTTGGGCATCCGTCCGAAGTTGCCAGCAATCACCCTGCGCAGCAGCCCGTCGTGGTGCAGCCGTCCGGTTCCCAGACCCTTGCTGTCACCGGCGCCTGCGCACATGATCAGGGTCAGGTCGCGGGGCGCGCCTTCCTCGAGGAACCGCTTTTCCAAGGCCGCGTGCAGCATTTCCGGGATGCAGCTTTGCACAAATCCGGTAGTGGTCACGACATCCCCGTCCCGGATCAGCGCCATTGCCTGTTCGGTGGTGGTTGTCTTGTCTTTCATGGCGGCGCGTCCTCCCCGATGCCTGTCGCCTTCCGCCAGGGCTTTGCGGCCTTGCGGAAACTGATCGGGCATTCTAGCCGCGGGCCGGGCGGCGCCTGTCCTTTGATTGCGTCAGCGGATGGGGGACATACGACATGACGCCCTGCGGGCTGGGGCGAAGTTTCCGATCGGCGGCTGGCTGTTGCCGATGCGGCGGGCAGCGTGTCTCATCCAGGTGGCCGCGCATCAGCCCGGTTGCAGTCAGAACAGGCTGTCGCCGGATTGAAACCAGTCGCCCATGCTGATGCCCTCCAGCACAACGGACCAGTTTGCACCATCCGAAAACTTCAGACCGCCTTCAGTGTCCTCAATATGCAATGCTCGGCGCATTGGACCCGTCACTTTGATTTCATCAAGGCCAAGTTCAAAATCTGTTATGGTATCATCCCCATGGTGCCGGGTCCTGAACAGAAAACGGTCGTCGCCAGCGCCGCCGGTCAGCAGATCATTACCAGTGCCGCCGGTCAGAGTGTCGGCATGCAGGCCGCCGTCAAGCGTGTCGTTACCTTGGTTACCGGACAGTCTGTCCATGCCGCGCCCGCCTGACAGTTCGTCGTTGTCCTGCCCTCCCGTGAGATGATCCTTGCCAGTGCCGCCAAAGATGAAGTCTTCCCCGGATCCGCCATTCAAATAGTCCCGGCCAGCGCCTCCGTTCAGGAAATCGTCCCCCTGGTTGCCTGCAAGCGTGTCCCTGCCACGGCCCCCCTGAAGGTCATCGCCGCCGGCCCGGCCAGCCAGGCTGTCGGCACCATCGCTGCCGAACAGGAAATCGCGCCCGGTTCCGCCTGCCAATGTGTCGTCACCCATGGTGCCTGGAATTCTGTCCATCGCTGTAAAGATGTCTTTTTGAACCGCGCTGAGATCGGTGTTGCGCAGAATTACATCGGACAGTTTTGTGTCCCATAGTGCCTTCAGCTCGCTGGCGGGAATACCTTGGCGTCCTTCACTCCAGAATGGATCGCCGTCGCGCAGGCGGGTGAACTGGTCCACCATCACCGTGGTAAAGGTTTCCCCAAGCAGCCCGCCGCCGGACGGGTCTTCGGCCAGCCCGCCAACCCAAGCGTCGACCAGATCGGTCTCGCCGTAGGCCTCTTCCAGCCTGGCAGCCAGACCGGCATCTTGCGTGATATCAGTAAAGCTTTCTGCCCGGTCAAGGCCAAGCGCTTCCCGCAGGCCGTTATAGCTGGCAACCCCCAGATCGCGCCCGCGTTGAATGTTCAGCGCTGCCAGGTCAAGTCCGCCCGCGCCGGGCGGCCCGAACAGGAACGAACGCACATCCTCGACGACCAGGGTGTCAACTGCTTCGGAGGCTTGGGTTGCAGCACCGCGCATGACGTTTTCGATCATGTCCGGTTCCTTCAGCAGGTGCGGCTGAAAGAACGCGTCCCGCAACGCCAGCAGGCCGGCGGTTCCGTCAGCTGCCACCAGCTGCAGATTGGCCGGCAAAAGCGTATGCCCCAGCCGGAACACGGCTGTAGAAAACTCGATTGCTATGCCAGGGTTCACGTCCGGGTCATAGCCCTGATAGCCCCCAAGCGCGTCCTGGCCGATCAAAAGGGGGAGAAACTCCTTGAAGGTGACACTCTGCACCAGCGCTTCGACCCTGGCGCGGGCCGCCTCAAACAGCTGGTCATCTGTCAGGTCGGGATCCCTTGCGGCCAGTTCCTCAACCAGCCGGTTGTGCTCGCGGGTGAAAATCGTGTGCATCGAGGACAGGGGCACATTTTCTGCGGCGCGGACGTCCCCGGTCAGGAAGCCGTCGCCATCCCGGGCCAGATACCCGTCCTTGGTCATCCGCAGCCCGCCGCCTTCGTCCCGCATTGCTGCGACAGTTTCCACCGTCGAGCCATAGATCATGGAGGCATCGATAAATGCGGTGATCTCATTGAGGTACTCACCGTCCTGCTGTGCCACGCGGGTAAAGGGAATGACCGCCTCACCGGTGCTGAAGGGATCGAAAAACGGATCTCCCGCCGGGACTTCGATATCTGCCCCGGTCTGGCTTTCGGCCCCGGTCAGGGACAGGTCATGGTCCAGAAACTGCCCCCAGATCCACAGGAAATCCGATGCGCCGGCAGTATTCAGAGTGCTGCTGTCTTGCGCAGAAAGGATGTTTGAAATCTCACGCGGGTTGGGCCGGTCTGACCCGGCCATGCCGCCATCAGAGGTCAGGCCGCTGGGCGCTAAATGCAGCAGACCTGTGCCGGTTGCCCCCCAAGTTGGATTTTCGGAATGTGCGGCATAGCCATCGGCGGGGCGTGCGGCCCCGATCTGCAAATTGGACATGTGATCCCCCAATCACTCATTAACTTTCACCAAAACTGCAATTGTGTGCGGCTCGCAATCCCCGTGCGAGCGGTGTCGGCAAACGCCTTCCCAGGTTCCGGAAATGCACTCAAACCGGGACACAGACAGGCATCCAGTGTATCACGAATTAGTGTGATTTTGTGTATTGTCGTGATTTTCGTGGCGGATCAGCGCCATTGCGTCACAGGTGAAGCAAAAGGCCAGGACCCTGCGTGTCAGGCTTGACGGACCCGCGGCGCTGCTCCAGCGGCGGCCGGAGTATCAGCCCATTTGGCGATTTGCTCCAGCAGCTGCTGCTTCCGCATCGGCTTGGAAAGGAATTCAACCATGCCTGCGGCGCGGCAGGCCGCTTCGTCGGTGCTCAGCACATTGGCGGTGAGCGCAATGACCGGGCAGGGCGCCCGGCCGTTCTCTTGCTCCCAGGCCCGCAGGCAGCGGGTGGCTTCAAGGCCATCCATCACCGGCATCGACATGTCCATCAGCACCAGATCGAAGCGTTGTGCGGCGAAGGTGTCCACCGCCTCCCGCCCATTGCTGCAAATGGTCAGCTGAATGCCGGAAGGGGCCAGCATTTTCTGCAAAACCAGCTGGTTGGTGCGATTGTCCTCAGCTGCCAGCAGGCGCAAGTGGCTGAATTGGCCGGCTGTTTGCCCGGTGCTGGGCAGCGCAGCGGCGGCAGCCACGGGTGCGCCGGTGTTCAGGACCTCCTGCAGGGTCTGCAGAAGCAGTTTGTTGCGTGCCGGTTTCATCAGCACACGCAAAGTCTTGCACTCCTTCAGCGCTTCATATTCGGCCAGCAACTGGCCGCCGGTGCAGAAAACGATCGGCATGTCCCGGCACCCAGGTAAGCTGTGCAGGTTCCTGCACAGGCTTCTGGCTTGCTCCAGCGGCAGGCTGGTTTCAACCAGCACCAGATCCGGTTGCTGCTGGTCTGCAGCCATTGCGGCCACTTTCTCCGGTAGGCCGTCCATGCCGTGAAGCGCGATTGTGTCTGCCCCCCAGAGAGCCAGCTGGCGCAGCCGCACGTCGCGGGCAAAGGCCAGATCCGCAGCCACAGCCACCAGTTTGCCCGCAAGCGGCCGGGCAGGGGGCGGCACCGGAGCGGCAACCGGCAGGGTCAGGCAAACAGTGAAGCAGGACCCTGTGCCGACCTCCGAGTCCACATCGATCCGCCCGCCCATAGCCTGCGCCAGACGCGACGAGATGGCCAGACCCAGGCCAGTGCCCTCAAAACGCCGGGCGGTGGTGCTTTCGACCTGCTCGAAGGCATGAAAGATCTGGCCGATACTGTCTTCGGGGATACCCACCCCGGTGTCGCGTACATCGATGCACAGTGGAATAGCATGGCTGGCGTCGTAGTTAAGGGTAATGCTGATAAAACCTTCCAGGGTGAACTTTACCGCGTTGCCCACCAGGTTCATCAGAACCTGCCGCACCCGGCCGCTGTCGCCGGTAAAGACGGCAGGCGTGTTTTCCGGGATGTCGATACAGATTTCCAGCCCCTTGGCGGATGCGCTGGGCGACATCAGCGTGGCGACGTCATAAATCACGTCGCGCAGGTTGAAGGGCTGCTCCAGCATCTGCTCTTTTCCGGCCTCCAGCTTGGAGAAATCGAGAATGTCGTTGACGATGCGCAACAGCGCCTCGGACGATGCCAGGATGGTGCCGGTGCAGGACTGCTGTTCAGATGTCAGGCTGGTTTCATTCAGCACTTCCGCCATCCCCAGAACCCCGTTGATCGGCGTGCGGATTTCGTGGCTCATCGTTGCCAGGAAGCGGGATTTGGTCTCGGTGGCCGCTTCTGCCCGGGCTTTTTCCTGCTGCAGCCGCTCGGCGATCCGCTTCTTTTCCACCAAGCTGAATTCCAGCGTGTCCAGCGCCGCAAATACCGCAGAAATCTCACATGCTTCGTGGGACGGCGCAGATTGCTCCCGGCTCGCCAGCCGCCGCAGTTTGGAAGCCGCCAATTGCATCGAGCCAGAGATGGCATGTGCCTTGCGCATGGCAAAAATCAGTGCTGCAAGCATAAGCAGTGCAGTACCGGTCAGTCCCAGAACAAAAATACGGGACAACGCCCGGTTTGCCGCCGCAACGGCCTGTTCGGCATGCACAGCCGCCAGGCCGGTCACGGTGGCAGCTTGCCGGGTAACGGCCTCGCTGCTCATCATCAATGTGCTTAGTGTGGGGACTTCCTGTGCAGGTTTGATGCCCAAAAGCACAACCGCCAACTCGCACCACTCCGACAGCGCATGGTTCAGGGTTTCAGCCTCGGCCCGCAATGGCCCGGGCAGCGGCTGCTTCAGCAATGCGCTGAGATCGCTGTTGATTTCCTTGAGTTGAGATTGAAACTGGCTGGCCACTTCCTCCTGCGGGATCAGCCGCGTCATCGCCAGAACGTCTTGGGCATAAACTTGGGCGGCAGTGATGCCCGTGCTGACGCCGCTGGCGCGCCGGGTCACCTCAAGCGACGATTCCAGCACCGCGTCTTTCCGGCTGGAGGCATACATCGCCATGCTGCCGATCAGCAGCGCCGCGAGCAGTGCCGCAACCGCAATCACCAGAACCGGCAGCACGGTGGAGCGTTTGATATTCATAAGCGGGAACCCTCAGCCATGCGCTTCAGTTCGCCGGCAGAATAGGGGTTGGCACATTGGTTTCAGTATCCGTCAGCGTTTGCAGAAAGGCGATCAGGTCGGTGATTTCCGCTTCGGTGGCGGCAAAACCCTCGATATCCGGCGTCCGGGTTGCCCTGGCCGCGCCGCCGCCGGCATAATGGCGGACCACGTCCCGCAACGAGGTGAACGAGCCGTCGTGCATGTAAGGCGCCCGCAGAGCGATGTTGCGCAGCCCGGGGGTCTTGAAACGGTAGTTCTGGTCTGGATCCGCCGGTGTCAGGCCGCCGCCGCCCAGATCGGTTGTTTGCATCCCGATGTCATGCAGCTGGTTGTCCGTGAACATCCAGCCGGAATGACAAGACACGCAATTCGCCCGCCCATTAAACAGTGCAAAGCCGCGTTTGGCGGCCTCCGGCACTGCAGTTGCATCCCCGCTTACCCAGCGGTCGAAACTGGCTACGCCGCTGACAATCGTGCGCTGATAGGTGGCGAGTGCGGTCAGGACGGTCTCCTTGCGGATCCCCCGCCCAGGGAACAGGCGCTCGAACCAGAAATTGTATTCATGCACCGCAGTCAGGCGGGCGGTGATGCCGTCAAAGGTCGCGTTCATCTCATCCGGAGCAGTAATTGGTCCAATAGCCTGCTGTTCCAGGCTGTCCGCGCGCCCGTCCCAGAACAGCGGGGTGATCCAGGCGGCGTTCAGGAGTGTCGGCGCATGGCGGCGCACCGGCTTATTTGCAGCACCAATGGCTTTGGGAACCGGGGTTTCCCAGCCGAAAGAAGGGTTGTGGCAGCTTGAGCAGCTGATGTTCCGGCCGCCGGACAGGCGCGGATCGAAGAACAGCATTTTGCCTAAGGTGGCAATTTCGCGGCTGTAGGGCGCAGCCTCCGGGAACGGCACGGCAGCAGGCCGCTTGAATGCTTCAAGCCCGGCGGGTTGCGCCAGGCTCTGGACGGCCCATAGCAGCAGCGGCACTACAGCAGCGGCAGCAGCTTTCCACTGCATTTAGGACCTCCCCACACTATCCAAAGCCTAGTTACCCGGATCCAAAGCCTAGTTACCCGGAATAGCACTCTCTGAGAAGGCCGTTAAATTTGCGTAAGCTTTGCCGTCTCTACGGCCTCATGTGTGCACTAGGTCCGGTGCTGGGCCTGCGTCCCTGACACTTTCTTGGGTCCCGCACGCCGGGTTGCCAGCCAGGGACCGGTTTTCAGCACCATCAGCGCAAACCCTGCGGTCCATAAACCTCCGGATACGGTGATGCCGGTCCAACCTGCGGCCAGTTCGGTGCTGCCTGCAACCCGCAAAGCGGCAGACGCTATGACCAGTGCAAAGGCAGCGGTCAGAGCCGGGCCTGCAACCAGCGGGCGGCCGCTGTGGCCCATGGTGGCGCGCATCATGACGGCCAGTGTCATGCCTCCAACGGCGCCGATACCCAGAATATGCGCGGCCGCGGCGGGTTCGAGCAAGCCAGATGGCACTGCCGCAGCGGCAATCAGCCCTGCAGGCACCAGCGCATAGGCCGCATGCAGCATGAACAGCAGCGGCTCGCCCAGGCCGGCCAGCCCGCACCAGCGTGCCAGCCGCAGGGCGTGCAGCAGTCCGGCCGCCAAAAGCAGCACGCCGCTGACGGCAGCCCAGGGTGCTGCGGTCCAGGCGAGTAAAGCGGCAGCACCCGACGCGAGGGTCACGGCATCGAATGTGCCGAATGGAACCGGCATCTTCTCGGCGCCGTGTTTGGCCAGCCAGTTGCGGGTGAAACTGGGGATGATCCGCCCGCCGATCAGCATGATCAGAAAGATCAGCACAGCAATTCCCAATCGGCGCGAGATATCAGCCGCTCCCTCGGTCATTGCCTCAATATAGAAGCAGGCATTGGCCAGGCCGAGCAGGGTAACCGGCACCAGGACCTTAAGGTTGCGCCAGTTTTCGCCCGCGATGATCTCGCGTGCGATCATCACAACCACAGCGGCCAGAAAGGCGCAGTCTACTGCCATCACTCCCAGCGCGGGCAGCCCCAGCCAGCCGGCAGCGGCGAACCGTCCCAGCAGCCAAAGGCCAGAGAGCAGCGCCAGCGGCCAGCCGCGGGCGGACATCCGCCCGGTCCAGTTGGGAACCGCGGTGAACAAAAAGCCCGCCACAACGGCGGCGCCATAGCCGAAGATCATCTCGTGGATGTGCCAGTCGGTTGGCAGAAACGGGCCGCTGTAATCCAGATCGCCTCGCCAGATCAGCAGCCAGGCCGGGATCACGGCCAGCGCAAACAGGCAGGCGCCTAGAAAAAACGGCCTGAAGCCGAAGGAAAACAGAACAGGTCCGGTATAGTCGGTTCGCGCAGCCATCACGGCCTCCATACGTCCGGTCAAAGACAGGCGGGCGGCACTGGTCAGGTGCCGCCCGCCGGTTCAGCGCAAGGGACGCAATCTTTCGCCGAACCCCGTGGATCAGCTCCGGCGGGCAGGGAGGAGGGAGGCTCCCCCAATTCCGGTTTCCCGTTTTTACCGCACGGTTGTTTCCTCTGGCTTCACTATGCGATAACGGCGGGGTCAACTCTTTGTCCTCTAGCAAACTTGCGGTGCATTCTTGTCCAAGCTCGATGAAAGCCTCCTGACCGGGCTGCCGCCCTTCAGCCGCCTGGAGCGCGGCCAGATCCGCGAAATCCTCGATCAAGCGCTGCCCAAACGCTATGACGAGGGCAATGAGATCTTTCACGAAGGCCATGACGCAGAGCGATTCCACCTGCTGCTGGACGGCTACATCCGGGTGGTGAAGACCACCGAGGGCGGCGAGCAGATCATCGCACTGCATATTTCACCGGGCCAGCTGTTCGGCATTGCGCCCGCGCTGAACCGTGACACTTATCCGGCGACCGCGGTGGCGGCCTCGGAATCGCTGGCGCTGTCCTGGCCGGTGCGGATGTGGCCGGAGTTCACCGCCAAGTACCAGGGCTTTGCCACCGAGAGCTACAACACCCTGGGCCAGCGGCTGGGAGAGATGCAGACCCGGATCACCGAACTGGCGACGCAGGCGGTGGAGCAGCGGGTGGCGGCGGCGCTGTTGCGGATGGTGACCCAGTCGGGCCGCAAAGTGGAGGAGGGGATCGAGATCGCCTTCCCGGTGACCCGCCGCAATATCTCCGAGATGACCGGCACCACGCTGCACACCGTCAGCCGGCTGTTGTCAGCCTGGGAAAAGGACGGCATCGTTCATTCCACTCGCAAGCACATCGTGGTTACGGACCCGCATCGGCTGGTGGTCCTGAGCGGGGTGCAGGGCTAGAAACATAGTGAAGGCTCGAGTCGTCGGCACAACGGTTAAGGTCAGATTTCCTGAAGGTTTTTCGATGCGGGCCGGGGTGCCGCATTGCTTTCTGGCGCGGCCTGCGGCCGGCGTTGACAAACCTCGGAAGGAGGAAGCCGCGGGGGTTGGGCGTTGTCTATGGGGAAGAGGAATTGCGGTTGATGGCAACACTGCCACCAGCGCACCTCTGATCTATTTGCGTGCGTCAGCAGCAGCCATTCGCAGCGGATATCTCATTGAGTGAAGGAGCGCCGGATATTTGCAGCGATCATCCGGAATGACGGGCGCAGCGGGCTTGGGCCGTCCGTCCAGGAGCGGCCAGTGCTCGTTGGATTGGATGGGCAAGCATCGTGTATGCGGCCTGCTCCTTTGGTGGCGCGCGCGACATCGGTTTCCGGCCACGGCGGAATATCCCGACGATGCGCATGGGGCCGCCGCAGCAGGAGCATTGTTCGCGCAAGGAGAGCGGAGCGATCTCGGCTTCGGGCTCTGGCGTGGCGGCTTGTTCAACGCGTTGGACGCAGAGCAAAGCGCGGATTTTCGTGATGTTTGCTTTGCGTGCAGGGCTGGCCAGAAGGCCATAGTGCCGGATGCGGCGGAAGCCGTCAGGTAGAACATGCATCAGGAAGCGGCGGATGAACTCGAACGTGGCCAGCCGCATGGCCTTTGGGCGATCACCGGATTTGATGCGGCAATCCTTCCAGCGGAAGGCCACGGTACCGGCATCGGCGGTGATCAGACGGGCGTTCGAGATGGCGGCCCGGTGGGTGTAACGGCTCAGGCAGGCCAGAACCGCCTCCGGCCCGCCGAAGGGCGGTTTGGCATAGACAACCCATTTGGAGCTGCGGAACCGGGCGAGCCATTTCGCAAAGGCATTCGCCTGTGCCAAGAGATCGAGATCGCTGAAGAAAATGAGCTGGCCTGCGCGGTGCAAATCCATCAGCCCATCCAGAAACAGGCGCCTCTGGAAGGAGGACTGCGCCGCCGCAATGGTCCGCAATGACATCCTCCGGGCAGCCCGGCGGCTTGGGCGGACAATTTGGAAGCGGTGGTCTGGCGGCTGCGTCCGAAGTCGGGTCGAGGCGAAGATGCGCGGTCTCAAATCCTTTAGCGAGAGGACCGCATCGCGAGACCCCGACCGCCAAACCGCCGAAATCCACATCCGCATTGCACCCATGAACCGCTTCAACGCGCGCGGCCAAGCCGAGATCGAACGCGTCGTCTGGCATCAATGGGAAAAGGGGCAGTCACGTTTCAGGAGGGAGTTACGCAACAACGCCCATTGGCGCCTAGTTCGGCCGCATGGCCACCAGCAAGACGCCCAGTTCATCTTCCAGCTCCTGAAGTTTCTTCAGCTGGTCTTCGGGCAGGGCTGCGGTGTTTGCCTCGACACCCGCCAGCGCCACCACCGGGCTGCCGATGTCCTTTTCCAGGCTCTTGATCGCGTCCAGTTTATCGGCCTCAAGCGAGGCAAGCGGGTAAAGCATGGTGGTCTCCTCTCTGTTGGTGAGTTCGACTATAACCGATTCTTTCTTGCTCAGACCTGCGCGGAACGAAAAAGGCCCCGGCTCCCGCCAGGGCCTCTCTCTCGATTCAGGCGCGATCAGGCGCGCTGCGCGCTGTCCGCGTGGGTGACCACATCCGGCTCCAGGTCCCAGATCTTGCCGTCCAGCCCATCGATCTGATCGTCTTCCGGCACCCGCAGCCCCACGGTCCGCTCCAGGATGAAGGACAGAACCAGCGCGGTGACAACACCGGTGCCGATGCAGACAGCCGTGCCCGCCAGCTGCATCATCAGCGAGATTTCCCCGTGCTGGAAGGCATAGGCGCCTTCCTCAACCCCGAAGTAACCGCCGCGCGGGGTGCCGGCCTTGAACAGGCCCAGCATAACCATGCCTAGGGTGCCGCAGCCCAGGAACAGCGGGAACAGCTTGTGCTCGTCGATGCCGCGCTTCAGCGTGAACTCATAAACCGCATAGGCCGCAAAGGGTGCCACAAGCCCGACAATGAACGCCTGCCAGGGCAGGTAGACGTCAAAGCCAGAGGCGCCGGCGACATAGCCCGCCAGCGGCCCTAGCAGCGTATAGGCGTATTTGCCCGTGGCATAGGCGATCAGCAGGCCGGTCACCGCACCGCCGGCCCAGACCAGCGCATAGTTGTTGATGGCGATGCCGACGCTGGTGTCGGCCATGGTGATACTGACGGCCAGCGCTTCAGGGTCAAAGAAGAACAGGCAGGACAGGATCACCATCGGCAGGCCGGCAAAGATCAGCAACAGGCCCGGCGCGCACAACCCGATGCTTGGCGCCAGATAGGCCGAGATCCGCGGATGCGGTGCCATCATGCCGGGGCGCGCCCCCAGCTTGGGCGTGAACACCAGCGCCATGCCGGCCGGGAACAGGTAAACGAAACCGACGCCGAAGAAATCGTGGAAGCCGGCATTGGTCAGCGGGCCGACCGACCCCCAGGTTGCCCAGCTCAGGCCCGAGGACACCACCGCGGCGACGATGCAGGTGATGAAATAGGCCGAGGCCTTCATCCGTTCCGACACCGCGAAATGCAGCAGGATGTTAATGATCCCGGCAAATACCGCCAGGAAGAAGATGAAGATCTGGAAGGTGTTCAGCCCCGGAAATGTTCCCGGATCCGTATGATGCGCCATTGCATTGGTCAGGGCGCCGCCCAGCCACCAATCTTTGATGGAATCCATCATGGTCGCGCCTTCCATGATGTAATACTGCCCGGCCCACAGGCCAAAGCCGATGATGTAGTAAGTCGCGAACCCCAGGAAGAACCCCAGTGTCTTTTCAATCGTCGAGTTGAACAGATTTCTGCGCCGTGCAGTGCCTGCGTCGATCAGCAGCAGGCCGACGACGACCAGAATGGCTCCGACGATCCCAGAAGCGTACAGAATATTCTGCACCAGTGAATTCAGCGTAACTTGCTGAGCGTGTATCGTGCTCACGTCCAATGGCATTTCCAGTTTTCTCCAAGTTGGTTTGTCGTCCTGCCGGTTGTTTGCCACCAGCTTTGACAGTCCGGCAAATGCTGCCGCCAAAGGGCCGAGCATGCCGGTTCGAAACGCACCAGGCCGGTCAGGTTCTCTGACGCGTCTGGTTCCAGGAAAGGATGGCGCATACGGGGCACTTTACAATAAAAATTTTTACCTTGTGGAAATAAATTTTCATATGCGGCATGTGCGGCGGATGCATGACGCATCCCGCGTTGCCGGACAGGGGAACGGCCTGGCTTCCAGCCGTCCAGGGTGCCGGAATCAACCGGCCCCACCAGATACCGCGACGCAGAAAAACCGTCCTGCCACAGCTTTCGCGCCGCGGGGCCGGCCCGGCTGCCTGTGTGTCCCGGGGGCTGTCTGCCGCCCCGAATCAAACCGGCGCATCGCACGCGACTGCAGGGAATGCCGCACTGCGGCGGCAGTTCACTGCCCCGAAATGGCAGGCTGAGGGTCGAAATTCCGGTGAACTCCCGCCGATTTACCCGCTGGACCCGCGGCATTTTGTTCCCCCATGCAAGAATTTTTCCTATACTCTCAAAATAATAGCCAGAACATACCGGCAGCCTGGGAGGAAAAAGAACATGATCCGCTCTGAGTTGATTCAGATGATTGCAGACGAAAACCCGCACCTGTATCAGCGGGATGTGGAGAGGATCGTGAACACGGTGTTCGAGGAAGTGACCGATGCGATGTCCCGCGGCGACCGGGTAGAGCTGCGCGGCTTTGGCGCCTTTTCGGTCAAAAAGCGGGACTCGCGGACCGGCCGCAATCCCCGCACCGGTGAAACGGTCCATGTCGAGGAAAAACATGTGCCGTTCTTCAAGACTGGCAAGCTCTTGAGGGACCGCCTGAACGGGAAAGCCTGATGCGTTACATTCGCTACGCGGTTCTTGGGGCTCTGGCCATTGCGCTGGTATCGGTTGCCCTTGCAAACCGCTCTGTTGTCGAACTGAAACTGATGCCCTCGGCACTGGCTGAGCTGTTTGGTTTCAACTTCACCATTGCGCTGCCGCTGTTTGCTGTGGTGCTGGGCGGGGTTGGCGCCGGGCTGGTGATCGGTTTCCTGTGGGAATGGCTGCGCGAGCACAAGCACCGCAGCGAAGCCGCACAGAAGACGCGCGAGGCGCGGAGGCTGAACCGCGAAGTGAGCAAGCTGAAAAAGCAGAAGAACGAAGGCAAAGACGAAGTTCTGGCGCTTTTGGAAGACGCAGGCTGACACCGCCATGACAGAGATCCGGGTCAAGATCTGCGGGCTCAGCGCGCCGCAGGATGTTGTAGCCGTGGCCGGGGCAGGGGCGGCTTATGCCGGTTTTGTGTTTTTTCCCAAGTCGCCGCGCAACGTCAGCATCGAACAGGCCGCAGCTTTGGCTGTCGAGGCCCCCGTCGGCCTGTGCAAGGTGGCGCTGACAGTAAACGCCACAGATGCAGAGCTTGATGCGATCACAGACGCGGTGCCGCTAGATATGTTGCAGCTCCATGGCAAGGAAAGCCCGCAGCGGGTGGCCGAGGTGCGCGCACGGTATGGCCTGCCGGTGATGAAGGCGGTGGGCATCGCCGATGCCGCCGATCTGTCGCAGATTGCTCTCTACGAACAGGTGGCCGATCAGCTGCTGATCGACGCCAAACCGCCCAAGGAGGCCGCGCTGCCCGGCGGCAACGGCCTTGCCTTTGACTGGCGGCTGCTGGCGGGGCGGAAATACTGGCAGAAACCCTGGATGCTGGCGGGCGGTCTGACCCCGGACAACGTCGCCGAAGCGATCCGCATGACCGGTGCGCGTCAGGTCGATGTCTCCTCCGGTGTTGAAAGCGCGCCAGGGCAGAAGGACGCCGCGCTGATCGAACGTTTCACAGTGGCCGCTTTGGCCGCCCGGGGCTGACACCCCCGGCACTTTGGAACAGAGCCCTGACACCTTGGGCCGTGCAGAGACAACGTTTAGCACGCGGGCGAATACGCCCGTCCGCTCCGCCTGTTGGCGGCGGCGCCAATATTTTCCTCTTGATGTTCAGGACCGGCAGCAAGCAGTAACAAACCGATGGGGTGGATGGCTCCTGCTCGAACCGGCGCCGCAATGCGCCATGATGCAGTTGCCTGCTGCAAGAGGAGCCGCCCAATGCAGGTTGCAACAGCCGGCCTTGATCTGGCCAAGAACATCTTTCAGGTTCACGGGATTGCCCCAGAAGGGAACATAGTCTTCAATCGGCCGCATCGGCGCCCGCAGGTTCTGTCCTTTTTTGAGCGTTTGGAGCCATGCCTGATCGGAATCGAAGCTTTCGGCACCAGTCATTGCCGGGCGCGCGAACTGACGCGGCTGGGCCACGATGTGCGGCTGATGCCGCCCATGCATGTCAAGCCGTACGTCAAGCGAGGCAAATCAGACGCCATCGATGCGGCGGCAATCTGCGAGGCGGTGACCAGGCCCTCCATGCGGTTCGTCGAAGTCAAATCCACTGATCAACGGGCGCTCCTGTCATTGCACCGTGCGCGAGACTTGATTGTTCGCCAACGGACTCAGTTGATCAATGCGCTGCGCAGCCTACTGGCCGAGTTCGGCGTCTGCATCGCCCGCGGACTGGCACGGGTGATCAGTTTTGCCGAAGGCGTGGTTGAAGGTACAGACCTTGGGCTGCCTTCCGTCGCGCAGGACGTGATCCGTAACCTGTCCCAGCAATTGAGAACCCTTCATAGCCAGGTTCGCTGGCAGGAGGCAGGAGGCAGGAGGCAGGAGGCAGGGCTGCGGCTGGAAGCCAAACGCGATGCGCGGGTTCAGTTGTTGCAGACCATCCCGGGTGCCGTCGCGGTGACGGCTTCGGCGATTGCTGCAGCCATTGGTGGTGGCCCTCAGTTCAGAAACGGCCGCGAATTCGCCGCGTGGCTCGGCCTGACGCCTGCCAACAAGTCGAGCGGCGGAAAGGAGCGATTGGGCAGGATCACCAAAATGGGCGGCCAGTATCTGCGGCAGTTGCTGGTTGTCGGCATGACCTCTCTGGTCCGGCAGACACGGTCCCATCCCAACCGTGCCAGCAAGTGGCCGACAGCGCTGCTCGAGCGTAAACCAGCCCGCGTGGCGGCCGTGGCGATGACGAACAAGACGGCCCGGATCCTTGAACCGCCCCGGGTTTGCCGGAGGCTTCACCTCCTGATTAGGATGAAGCCACAATGAGCAAGACAACAAACAAGTATTCTCCTGAGGTCCGCGAGCGTGCGGTGCGGCTGGTGCTGGACAAGTGAGCCATTGAGGCGCCATTGGTTCGCGCCCAATGGCGAACGGCCAGCACAGTTCCCGTTGGCAGGCGATCATGTCGAGCTCCGCAAAGACCGGCTGTCCGGCGCATACGCTGAATGAGTGGGTTAAGAAGGCAGAAGCCGACAGCGGCAAGCGGGCGGGCGTGCCAACAGATGCAGCCGGCAAGATGAAGGCGCTGGAGCGGGAGAACCGCGAGCAGCGCCAGGCGAACGAGATCCTCCGCAAAGCCTCCGCGTATTTTGCGATGGCGGCGCTCGGCCGCCGGTCGAAGTGATGGTGTCATTTACCGGCATGCATCGCGCGGAGCATGGGGGCAAGCCGATCTGCATTCGCCATTGCCGCTCGGACCAATGGCGCGGCATGTCTCATTCCTGCCGATTGCCCCTTCCAGGTATTATGAGCACCTGGCGAAGCGGGCCGGTCCGGCCCGGTTGTCGGAGCGTGCCCGGCGTGACGCGGCATTGCGGCCCGAGATCCGGCGGGTTTTCGAAGAGAACTGGCGGGTCTATGGCGTGCGGAAGGTCTGGCGGCAATTGCAGCGGAAAGGCTTTGACGCCGCCCGCTGCACGGTTGCTCGGCTGATGAAGGGCATGGGTATTCAAGGCGCTCGCCATTGTCCTCGGACCAATGGCGGACAAAGGCTCGCTCATTGATGCCTATGCCCGCAAGATCGCCGGCCCCCTCCCGGCAGATCTGGCATGGCCAAATCGCCTGCCGGTCAATGGGTCGTGTCAGCACCCCGGCGCATGCCGGGTTCGTTCTCGATGCTCTGGAGCAGGCTGTTCACGAGCGGCGGCCGGCAAAGGCGATGGGGCTTGTTCACCACTCCGGCCGCCGTTCTCGGCGATGCTCGCATCGCCTGTCACGCAGTGGGTCAGCCAATACCTGTCGATCAAATACACAGAGCGGTTGGGAGAAGCTGGTATCGAGCCCTCTGCCGGCAGCGCCGGAGACAGTTGCGACAATGCCTTGGCCGAGACGATCAACGGCTTGTTCAAGGCCGAGGCCGTTCACCGCCGCGGCCCTTGGCGCAACTTCGAGGCAGTGGAATACGCAACACTCGAATGGGTGGACTGGTTCAACAGCCGCCGCCTGCTTGAGCCTATCGGGAACATTCCGCCGGCAGAAGCAGAGGCCAATTTCTACGCCGCCCTGGAAACTGAGGACATTGCCGCGCAACTAACTGAAATCAGCCTCCGGCAAACCCGGGGCGGTTCACGTCCGGGCTGTTCTGACAAGGAAAGAGCCTTATTCGCCAAGGGCTGTCTGAACCCAATTGAGAAACACGAGTTAGCAAGACCTGCGAGATGATGGTGCAACGGTCAGCCGCAACAATCAGGACACCTCGCCGAATGTCTCGGGCGTCCTTGCCCGCTAAGCCGAATGGGACCTGGTTTGCGGAACCCATCAGGGCCAGCGGCCGAATACCGCGCAAACAGATCCCATGATTAGGGGCAGGATTCATAACCAGTAAATGACTAACGCCGCGCGGGCGATTGCTGACAGGAATACCTCGGGGCACCTGTCGCAGCGTGTTGCGGCGCGCCTCCAGTCCTTGAGCCTGCCGGACATGATCTCGATACGGTTGCGCCGCTTGTAGCGGCGTTTGCCGTATTTCACAGGCTTCTTGCGCTGCTTTCGACCGGGGATACAGCCGCGCTCCTTTGTCTTTTAACGCTTCTCTGAACCCGCCGGCGTCATAGCCGCGGTCCCCAAGCAGCCAACCGGCTTTTGGCAAGCTGCTTAGCAGCGCCCGCGCGCCGATGTCGTCGCTGACCCGCCGCCTGACAGGCGATGTTTGCATCGCCGAGAAGGGGCCCGGCGGTGATAAACAGGCTGAGCGGCCGGCCCTGGCGGTCGCAGATGGCATGCAGCTTCGTGTTCATGCCGCCTTTGGTCCGGCCCCTCTCGGGACATTGCTGCGCAATGCCCTGCCGGGCAAGGGATCAGGCGTCCACGCCCCCCTTTTTCACGCCCGTACCGGTCGCTGTCCGATGGGCTTTCAGATAAGTTGCGTCCACTGCCCGGCAGTCGAAACGCAGTTTCGATGAGAGGGGATCATCACAGTCTTCTCTTCCCTGTGACCGGAGGCCGGCCCGTCCGTCATTCGAGCGAAGATGCCTTTCTCGCTCCAGCGCTTCCACCGGCTGTAAAGCGTTCACCGGGCTGACCGTATTCAGCAGGAGCGTCCCGCCAGCGCAATCCATTGCGGTTGATGAAGGTTCGTCGGGAAAATGATTCACTGGATCGTTTTCTGATCCTCCTCACTCCCGCTCAAAACGCGCCGGTCATCAACGCGAGGCTTGCCGTGGGACCTGGGAAAGAAGGGTTCAAGACGCGCCATCTGCGCGTCGCCCAGCCAGAAAAGATCAGACATGCACACCGCTCGTTTTCGAGCTCTGAATCACACGGCAAATCGGAAATCAATGCATCCTGACCCTAGGGGCGCAGAGCGGAGTAGGCTGCGCCATGCCAATGATAGGAGAACTGGTCATGTCGTACTCACTCAATACGCCGAAATCTGTTCAATACGACCGCAGGCTTGTCCTTGCGATCGAGTTGAGCAGCAAGTTTTGGGTCCTGGCGGCACAAGTGCCTGGTCTGCCGCAATCTAAGACCAGAAATATGATCGCACCTGACAAGCCGGCCCTTGAAACGGCAATCGATGGGTATCGGACCCGTGCCGCCGCCGCTGGCTCTCGAGTCGATCGTGTGATCGCGATTTATGAAGCTGGATGGTGCGGATTCTGGCTGGCGCGATGCGTCCGCGAGCGAACGGAGTTGATCTCCGAGCGGATCGGCCTGACCAGCCGGATCGGCGCCGTCTGGCGGCATTAGGCGTCGAGGGTTGCAATCCGCTCCTCCAGAGCCGCCGGCATCGATTGGTGGATTCGCGCACCGGGCTCGGTGAGCCGCTGCCGCCGAACGCATTTGCAAAGATTGACCGGCTATTGAGCGGGCTCGAGCTCGTACTCAGCCAGGTCGCTCAACTGGAACGGGAGCGTGATGCCGTGGTTAAGGAACCCGCTGCGGATGAGGCCGGAAAAATGATCCAGCAGCTTTGCCGGTTGCGCGGTATGGGGGTGCAGAGTGCCACCGTGCTGGTGCGCGAAGCTTTCGTGCGCCGCTTTGCCAATGGCAAGGCGTTGGGATCGTATGCAGGCCTTACGGCGACGCCCTGCAACAGCGGCGGAGTGGAACGTGAGCAAGGGATCGGGAAAGCCGGAAACAGGCGGCTTAGAACGGCGATGGCCGAACTGGCGTGGCTCTGCCTGCGCTGCCAGCCCGGCGCCGCGCAGGTTACCCGGTTCCGGGAGCGAACAGGCCAGACCGGCCGGCGCGTGCGTAAGGTGATGATCGTTGCGCTTGCCCGAAAGCTGCTGATTGCCCTTTGGCGGTTTGCCACTGTTGGAGTGGTCCCGCAGGGAGCGGCCATGGAACCCGCCGGCTGACAGTTAATGAGATCAGGCTGCATTGCAACGGCATGGCGGCTTGGTGGCCGAGGGAACGCCGCCGTTGTCCGGCGTGGCACAATAGATGCCGTTTTCGCAGAGTGGTGCCGTTCTTTTAGGGTTCTCCGGTCCCGAATACGGGACAGTGGTTGGGAGGCTGGTCCCGCCGGATGCGGGGTTTGCAGACAGGGGGCCGCCGAAACAGAGCTCACTTCGAGCGCCGATGAAGAAATTATACCATTGACGGAGACATCATCATGTGAGGCCGGACACACAGCTGCTTCAGACCAAGGCACAGGCCGCCTCAGCAAGGACTTGCTTTGCAGGAACCATCCACACAAGATATTCGCATGCTTCATGTAGCACGATCAGCATTGGGCACCGCAGGCCCCCCTTACCATATCCGGCTTTTCGCATACTCCGTATAGCCGGCGTCATAGGCCTCGGCTTCGAACCCTGCTTCCTGCTCTTTCAGGAACTGGCCTGCGGTTGGCACGTCAGGGCGGCCTGCATCCGCATCCCACAGGCGCGCGCGCAAAATGGCCTTGGCGCATTGAAAGTACAGCTCTTCGACGGTGATCACCGCCACCGTGGCAGGCCGCAGGCTCTTGCGCTCAAAGGCGGCGCGGGCGGTGTCATCCGCCGTCAGGAAGGCGGTGCCGTTCACCCGCACCACATTGTTGCTGCCTGGCACCATGAACATCAGGCTGACACGGCGGTCGCGCACGATGTTGCGCAGCGAATCAAGCCGGTTGTTGCCGCGCCAATCCGGCAGCCACAGGGTCTGCTCATCCGCGATATGCACCACCGGGCCGTCATCTCCGCGCGGGCTGGCGTCGGTGCCTTCGGGGCCAAGGGTGGACAGCACCAGGAAGCGGGAGGCCTCAATCCAGCGCTGGTACAGAGGCGTCAGGCGGGTAGCGACTTTGCTCAGCGACCGCGGCACCGGGGTGCCGTAGATGTGCTCAAGTGTTTCGGTATCGGTGATTTTCTGCATGCTCTGGCCTCCTTTTGGGTGCAGGATATCTTGCCCTTCTGCGCCAATGGGGTCAGTTTTGGCTCAAATGGGCCAGAATGCGGATATCCGCCGGCGGGGGTGGTCTTCGTCTGATGCGGTGCAGACGCTGCCGCATGGGGTGGCGTCTTATGCGCGCTGCTACAAAGACGGCTATGTCTCCAGCTGGCATGATCACCCGCGCCACCAGTTGGTTTATGCAGTGGCCGGGCTGATGATGGCTGAGGCCGATGGCACCAGCTGGGCGGTGCCTGCGGGGGCCGGGCTGATCGTGCCTGCGGCCATGCTGCATGAGATTCGGATGGTGGGAGAGGTGCAGCTGCAATCCTTGTACATTGATCCGGCGGAAACCGGCGCTGGGGCGATGGCGGTTTGCCGCGCGGTGACGGTCCCGCCGCTGCTGGCCGGGCTGATCAAGGCGCTTTGCTCGATGGGCAATCCCTGGCCGCTGCCGCCCCGGGCGCATCACCTGAGCCAGCTGATCCTGATCGAACTGGGGGCCGCGCCAGACACGCCGCTGGCCTTGCCGTACCCGCCTGACGTGCGGCTGCGCCGGGTGTGCGATGCGCTGATGGCGGATCCCGGCAATGTCCAGACAATTGACCATTGGGCGGCGCTGGCAGGAATGAGCCGCCGCTCGTTTACCCGGGCATTTCAGCGGCAGACCGGCCGCAGCTTCGGCCAGTGGCGGGAGCGGCTGCGTTGCCAGATCGCTTTACGGGCGCAGGCGCGGGGCGAGGAGATGGACCGGGTCGCCCGCGATCTTGGCTATGCCAGCCGCTACGCGCTGCAGTCGATGATGCGGCGGCTGGTGTAGGCAGAACCGGCCGGTTGCCTTTTCACAACTCTTGCGGGATATGGGCCGGAATGGCCTTTTCCGGAGCCTGAACTGGCGCGTTTCAACTGCTAGCCGTTTATTTTTGGCTCGGCTCCGGATTCGGACTGTTGAGCATGAAATCCACGGAGTTACATGATGAAAAAGACTTTCCTTTTGTTGCCCTTGCTGGCCCTGGCTGCCTGCGGTGACGAATTCAGCTACCCGTCGCAGTTGGAAAAGCAGTCGCAGGCGGCAGCGCAGGCCGCCGCCACCCCGGTTGACCAGATCCTCCTTGAGCGCGGAGCAAGCATCAATGGCGGCACCTTCCAGGTGCTTGGTCCGGTGAAGACGTCGGTGGGCAAGCCAACCGCCTTCCATCCGGCGCCGACTGTTGCCGATGCGGAGCAGAAGCTGCGTATTGAGGCAGCAAAGCTGGGAGCAGACGCGGTGATCAATGCTGAGATCGGCGACGTTGGCATCTGCCCGCTCAGCTGGGGTTGCCGGGCTGCCAGCGGCACTGCGGTCAGGCTGAGCTACTGATGCAAAGGCAGCGGCATCAGGATGCTGCCGCACGCATGAATTTTATGGAACCGCTGCCCGGAAGGGCGGCGGTTTCCCGTATTGATTTCCATAATCGCACTGCGGGCGGCGATGTGGCAGGTTGCGCCGGAATTGAGGTGAGTGAGGCAGCCATGAAATTCATCCGCGATGTGATTGCGCAGTTGGAAACCCCGCGCGAGGCGCGGCCCTTGGGCAGCGGCTGGCTGTCGGGAACCATGGCGCTGCTGGCTGCTGTCACAGGGCTGCTGCTGGTGCTGCTGCGCTGGTACCCCGAGACGTTCTCGTATCCGCAGCTCGGTTTTATACATTCCAGCGGCTATGTTACAGCCTTTCTGCGCTTTGTGCTGCTGGCGGGTTACGCTCTGTCCTTGCTGAGCCTGATCCTGAGCCGCCAGAAGGCGCTGGGCTGGGCGGCCTTGGGCTTGTCAGTTGTGGCTTCTTTGATGGCGACGGCGCAACCGCAGCACGCAGGTGGCACTCCGCAGAGCCTTTATTTCGGGCTTGACTACTTCATCGTCAACGTTCTGCTGGTCGGCTTTCTGTTTGTACCGCTGGAACGGTTCTTTGCAGCGCGGCGCGAGCAGACGGTTTTCCGCACCGAATGGCGCGAGGACATGTTCTATTATCTTGTCAGCTCAATGCTGGTGCAGGTGCTGACCTTCCTGACACTGGCGCCTGCAAACTATGTCAATGCGAACGCGGATCTGGAGGGCATCCGCGCCCATATCACCAATCTGCCGTTTGCGGTGCAGGTGCTGATCGTGATGGCGGCAACGGATTTCGTTCAGTACTGGGTGCACCGGGCTTTTCATACGTTTCCGGCGCTGTGGCATTTCCATGCCATCCACCATTCCGCCAAGAAAATGGACTGGCTGGCCGGCGCACGGATGCATTTCATCGAAATCGCGGTGCTGCGCGGGCTGACGGCGGTGCCGATGTTTACGCTGGGCTTCAAACCGGAAGCGATCCAGGGCTATCTGCTGATCGTCTATTTCTACTCCAGCTTCATCCACGCCAATATCGGCTGGAAGCTTGGGTCCCTGGAGCGGTTCCTGGTCACCCCGCGCTATCACCACTGGCATCACGGCAGCGAGCGGGCGGCGATCGACATCAACTATGCCTCTCATTTTCCGCTCTATGACTGGCTGTTCGGCACCCATCACCTGCCGGAGGAAGCCTGGCCATCAAAATACGGGGTGGCTGGGGATACGGTGCCAAACGGCTACTGGCGGCAGTTCCTGTATCCGTTCAATCGGAAACGCTGGAAAAAGCGGCAGGACAGCGGCGGACAGGGCTGAGTTTCAGAGGCTCTTGCCATCAAAAATCTCCACCGGCAGGTGCAAAGTATCCGATCCGCCGATGCACCCCAGGTTGATACGGTAAGTGCCGGGCGACAGGCGCGGCTCGACAAAGGTGTGGATGCCGCAGATGCCGCAGAAATGGTGCTGCGCCGCCATTGTGCCGAACCTGTAAGTCTTCAGCACATCGCCAGCCGCGGTGATTTCCATGTCATCTTGCACCACCTTGAACCGGGTCAGATAGGCGGTCTTACGGATGCAAATTGAGCAGTCGCATTGCATCGCGCAGGTGATTTCCGGCCCACGAAAGGAAAATCGGACAGCGCCGCAATGGCAGCTGCCGGAGTAGGTTTTCATGGCTTGCCTCTGTTTGTTGGGGGAACAGAGCAAGCTTGGCAGGGCAGCCGCGTCCTGTGCAAGCGGTTTGTGCGGTTTTGACGCCGCTCGGCCTCAGGCGGCAATTCCGTGCGGGCCGTGGCGGATAATGGCCCATTGGCCATAGCTGTCATCCAATTCCAACTTGATCGCCGCGGTGGATTTGGTGGAGCCGCTGCCAATCTCGGCCAGGGTGAACTCAATGCCGCCGGGGATGTCGATGCGGACCCGGTGCTCGCCGCCGCCATGCGGGGCCTGGATCGGGCGGCCGGTCGCGTGCAACAGGTTCTCGATGTCCACTTTGGCGGTGCGGTTTTCGATGTCGGCCTGATAGTCGATCCGCTTGATCAACGTTTCGTGCACAGTGTCGCACATGGCGCGGAACACCCACCAGTGGGTGGCTTCTTCATCCGTTTCGCCGCCGAGCATCACAGTGGAAAGCGCTTCGTGCTGAGCGTCGCTGGCACGGTCGTCGACAATCAGCTGCAATGCACCCTTGCCCTCGAAGATCGGGCCTGGCCAAGCGTAAAGAACGGCGGCGCGGGTGCCAGTGAGGTCGATCTCGCCGAAATGGCCCTTGTCTATGTGGATCACCTCGAACCCGGTGCAATTGCCATGGGTGGGCAGATCCTCGAACTGGCAGGGGCAGCCGTAGTTGCAGTTACAGTTCCCGAAGCTGCGGCCTTCGATGTACCAATCCACATGCGTCATGACTGTCTCCTCCGGTTCTGCTGCCAACTGGGATGCGCGGTGCCGCGCGTCGCAAGTGTAACATAAAACCGGCGTCTTTGCCGGATAGCGGGTCAGGGGCGGCCCGGCGCTGCTGCTGTGCTTGGAAAACTGGCGATCATAGGCAAGCGTGAAACCGTAGGTGTGGACCGACACGACGGAGGTGACCGTCAGGTTGGCTGCGCTATGGCTTTCAGCAGAGCAACGCGCTGGCGGGTGTGGACGTGGTCTGGACCTCCCAGCGGGTGCTGGGGCAGGCCGGGCAATGGCTGCGGCAGCATCTGCTGAAGCTGCCGCAGGAAGCCTGGTGGGGCTGAGAGCGGTTAGTTGTTTTGCTTTCTACGGGCAACCGTTGCCGCCATCGCATCCCTTTGTGGGCGAATTCTGGACGTATCCCAATCCGTGGCCAGATGCCTGCGCCCTTCTTCGATGATGTTCATAGCAGCTTCATGTTTTCGTTGAGAAATGTAGATTGCAGCGATTTGCTCCAATACTCCATGATAGGGCGCAGGCTGGTCGAGAGGTGCGGGTCGGAACTCTTCAAGACGTTGCAGGAGCCTTGCAAGTTTTGGGTCTCCCTTACCCATTTGAACCTGAAGGTTTTCGAGGCTGCTGATCAGGCTTTGCTTGTGCACATTGTTTTCTGCTCCCGTTTTGGGATGGGTCTCAATTGCTGCGATCAGATGCGCATCGGCTTTGTTCAGTTGCCCGTCCCTCATTTCGATCCGGGCCATAGCAGCTGATAGCTCCCAAGCGGCTGCTTTTACAGCGGGACTTGCATCGTTCACCGATGCTTGCACTTTCGCTGCAATGCTGCGGGCCTCATCAAGCTTGTCGACGTCCAAAAGCAGGTACAGAAAGCTGACGGTATGAGCCACGTGTTCCGGACTTGTGGGCTGGGTAGAGCCTAGCCGGACGGCCTCACGAAAAAGAAGTTCCGCTTCTTCGTAGTTTTCAGGATACTCCAAAGTTTCCAAAGCCTCTTTGGCCTTGGAGTAGAGGCGCTTGGCTTCGCTGAATACTGCGGTCATAAATTTGGTCTCCAAGAAATTGGCGCCACTATCCAAGCGACCTCAGGCATCTTTGGGGCAAAGTTCGGGTGGTCCCGAGACCTGTGTTGGTGGAGGTCTGCAGGTATCGCTGTGGCAGTCCGGCCTTTAGCACTTTGCAAGATGAGATCATAAACACACCCGCCCGCCCGCCATCCGTCCTGGCCCTCTTGCTTTCGCCGGCCCTTGTGGTAGCAGAGCACAAGCAGAATTCGAGGGGCCGTTATGGACGATCTTAAAGCCAAATACCTGGGTCAGATTGCAGAGGCCGCGGACGAGTCCGTACTGGAAGCGATCCGCCTTGCCGCTGTCGGCAAGAAGGGCGAAGTGGCGCTGAAGATGCGCGAGCTGGGTAAGATGACCCCGGAAGAACGTCAGGTCGCAGGCCCGGCGCTGAACGCGTTGAAGGATGAGATCAACTCGGCCCTGGCGGCCAAGAAATCCGGGCTGGAAGATGCCGCCCTGGATGAGCGCCTGCGCACCGAATGGCTGGACGTCACTCTGCCGTCGCGCCCGTCGCGTCAGGGCAGCCTGCATCCGATCAGCCAGGTGCAGGAAGAGATCACCGCGATCTTTGCCGAGCTGGGCTTTTCCGTGGCCGAAGGCCCGCGGATTGACACCGACTGGTACAACTTCGATGCGCTGAACATCCCTGGCCACCACCCGGCGCGCGCCGAGATGGACACGTTCTATATGCACCGCGCGGAAGGCGACGACCGCCCGCCGCATGTGCTGCGCACCCATACCTCGCCGGTGCAGATCCGCTCGATGGAGAAGATGGGCGCGCCGCTGCGCATCATCTGTCCCGGCGGCGTTTACCGGGCCGATTACGACCAGACCCACACGCCGATGTTCCACCAGGTCGAAGGCCTGGCGCTGGACAAGGACATCTCGATGGCGAACCTCAAGTGGGTGCTGGAGGAATTCGTCAAATCCTTCTTCGAGGTGGACGACGTCGAGCTGCGCTTTCGCGCCTCGCATTTCCCCTTCACCGAGCCGTCGGCCGAGGTCGACATCCGCTGCTCCTGGGAGGGCGGTGCGCTGAAGATCGGCGAGGGCGATGACTGGATGGAAATCCTCGGCTCCGGCATGGTGCACCCCAAGGTGATTGCGGCCGGCGGCATCGACCCGGAGATCTATCAGGGCTTTGCCTTCGGCATCGGCATCGACCGCCTGGCGATGCTGAAATACGGCATCCCCGACCTGCGCGCCTTCTTTGACAGCGACCTGCGCTGGCTGCGCCACTACGGCTTCCAGAGCCTGGACATGCCGGCGCTGCATGGCGGTTTGTCGCGGTGAGCGAAAAGAGGTGGGGGTTTACTGAAGTTAGCAGTGGCCGCTACCTCTGTCAGGAGCATGGCGGGTATTGTGACGCTAGTGATAGCTATCTGAACAAATGCCCGATTTGCACGCCGGGGGACGAGGCATCCAAAGTCTACAATCCAGTTCAGAGACTTCTTCGTGTTATAAACGGATTGCAAGAACGCTCGAAAAGAAACCTTACTCTGGCCACGAGTGTTTTTGGGGGGCTGAGTGTTCTCAAATTACTTCAGAGGGCAGTTCCGGCTGAAGAGGCGCTTGACGGGTACTCATTGTTTTTCACCGGTGAGGTATCGGGTGGTTTCCTCGTCATTACGGCATTGTTTTTGCTCTTGGCGATAGCGCTTTTCGCCGCCTCTATGGCTCAAGTCACCGTTGTGGAGAAAGACTGGGTACCGGCAAAAACCATTTCTGAATGGGAGCATTTCCTAGCAGCAAAACTGGGAAACATGGAGTTTCTGCATAGGTGGGCAGGGAGAAGCTTTGTAATTAGCGTCTTGGTTTTTGCTGCTGCGATTTTGCTTCAGTTTCTCTGCTAGGTGCGAGTTCACTGATCCGCGCTGTGGTGCGAAATATGAGGGCTGTGAAGGTTTTTCAGAATCAGCGCGGAATCAAGGCCGAGAGGCCGCCGCGCCATCGCCTGACCGCCCGCACGGGCAGGCGATTTGGGGCCGCCAGCGCAAAGCTTGATATTCTACGGGTTTGGCCGGCATAAACTGCCAAACACAAACGTTGGATCGCCAGCCCGCGGTCAGGCGATGGCGCGGCTTGCAGGCTCCTGTTGATCCCACAAACATGTGACGTGACACTTGGCCTTCCTTGGCTAATCTCGGGCAAATGATCCGAGCAGTTCTTTCCTTCTCCGCCGCCCTCCTGTGGGCCTCCGCCGTTGCGGCGATGGGACCGTCGCAAGCCTCTGACTGCCATGGCGAAACCGCCTGCCCGCTGGGCGAACGTTCTTATCACGTGATGGAGCCGCAGGGCTGGGATGGGGTCTCGCCCTTGCCGGTGCTCCTGCATTTCCATGGCTGGGCGCGGACCGGGGTCAATGCGCAGCGCAGCGGCCGGATTGGCGCCTCCACCAAGCGCCGCGGTGTGTTGCTGGTGACGCCGAACGGGCGGCGCAAGACCTGGGATTTCTGGTCTGCGGAGACGGAAGACGTCGCCTTCACCAACCAGGTTCTGGAAGACGTCGCCAAACGCTATCCTGTTGATATGCAAAAGATCTATGTTTCGGGCTACTCCTATGGCTCGGCTATGGCCTGGCGCTATGCTTGCCAAAGCGGCAACCAGGTGGCGGCGCTGCTGGGTATTGCCGGGGCGTTCCCGCCGGGGGAGACCTGCCCCGAGGCCCCGCGCGAGGTGCGGCACGTGCATGGGGTGAGCGACACGGTGATGCCCTTTCCAAATGACAGGCTGGGCGGGCGGGCCGCGCCGATGGGGCTGTGGCGCGCCAGGCTCGACTGCGGCGTCGGGCAGCCTGCAGGCGACTGGCAGGTGGTGGAGTTCCTGAAACTCAGCCGCACCGAATGGCGCGATTGCGCCGGAGGGCAGGTAGTGCTGGACACCCATCCCGGCGGCCATTTCATCCCGCATGGCTGGATCGGGCGGCAATTGGACGAGCTTTTGGGGCGCACTCCCAGCTATCCGTGACTGCAAGGACGCTCGCGCCCTTGAACCTTGGCGCATTCTTTGTCATTGCCTCTGGCAAACTGCATGTCTGCCAAGGGGTCCCCGACCGATGAAATTCACGCTTTCCTGGCTGAAAGACCACCTCGACACCGACGCCTCGGTGGAAGAGATCACTGATGCCCTGACCGATTTGGGCCTTGAGGTTGAAGGGGTCGTCAATCCGGGCGATGCGCTGAAGGATTTCAAGCTTGGCTATGTGAAACACGCCGAGAAGCACCCCGACGCCGACAAGCTGCGGGTTTGCAAGGTGGACACGGATGAGGGCGAACTGCAGATCATCTGCGGCGCGCCCAACGCGCGGGAAGGCATCACTGTCGTGGTGTGCAAGCCGGGCATGTATATCCCGGGGCTGGATATCACCATCGGTGTCGGCAAGATCCGCGGTGTCGAGAGCTTTGGCATGATGGCCTCCGAGCGCGAGCTGCAGCTGTCGGAAGAGCATGACGGCATCATCGAGCTGCCCTCAGGCGCGGTTGGCGACCGGTTCATCGATTGGCTGGCAGAGAATGATCCGGCCAAGGTGGACCCGGTGATCGAGATTGCGATCACCCCGAACCGCCCCGATGCGCTGGGCGTTTACGGCATTGCCCGCGATCTGGCAGCGCGCGGCCTGGGCACCCTGAAAACCCGCGCGTTTGAGGCGGTGCCGGGTGATTTTGCAAGCCCGATCAAGGTGACCATCGATGCGGACACGCTGGACGGCTGCCCGCTGTTTGCCGGCCGGGTGATCAAGGGCGTGAAAAACGGCCCCAGCCCGCAGTGGCTGCAGGACCGGCTGAAGGCGATCGGCTTGCGGCCGATTTCTGCGCTGGTGGATATCACCAACTTCTTCACCTTTGATCAGAACCGCCCGCTGCATGTGTTTGATGCCGCCAAGGTCTCGGGCGACCTGCGGGTTCACCGCGCGGCTGGCGGCGAGACCCTGAAGGCGCTGGACGAGAAGGAATACACATTCGGCACAGGCCAGATGGTGATCTCGGACGCGAACGGCCCCGAAAGCATCGGCGGCATCATGGGCGGCGAAGAAACCGGCTGCACCGAGGAAACCGTGGATGTGTTCCTGGAGAGCGCGTTCTGGGATCACGTGCAGATTGCCATGGCGGGCCGGGCACTGAAAATCAATTCGGATGCACGCTACCGCTTTGAGCGCGGCGTGGATCCGGAATACACCATCGAAGGCCTGCACCGGGCGACCCAGATGATCTTGGACCTCTGCGGCGGGGAGCCCTCCGAGGTGGTGATCGCCGGTGACGTGCCGGATCATTCGCGGGCCTACAAGCTGGATTCCGGCCGGGTGCAGTCGCTGGTCGGGATGGAGATCCCGGAAAGCGACCAGCGCCAGACCCTGACCCGCCTGGGCTTCCGCCTGGAGGGCAACATGGCGCATGTGCCGAGCTGGCGCCCGGATGTGCAGGGCGAAGCCGACCTGGTGGAAGAGGTGGCGCGGATTGCCTCGCTGACTAAGCTGCAAGGGAAGCCGCTGCCGCGCCTGACCGACGGCATTCCGAAACCGGTGATGACCCCGCAGCAGCGCCGCCAGCAGATGGCGCGCCGCACTTGCGCCAGTCTCGGCTATAATGAGGTAGTGAGCTACACCTTCATCGACAAACCCTCGGCTGCGCTGTTCGGCGGCGGTGGGGATGCGACCATGCTGGCGAACCCGATCTCAACCGAAATGTCGCATATGCGCCCGGCGCTGCTGCCGGGTCTGTTGCAGGCGGCGGCCCGCAATCAGGCGCGTGGTTACATGGATCTGGCCCTGTTTGAGGCGGGTCCGGCCTTCCACGGCGGTGAGCCGGGCGAGCAGCACAATCTGATTTCGGGTCTGCTGGTGGGCCGCACCGGCCCGAAGGACGTGCATGGCGCGTCGCGCGCCGTTGATCTCTATGATGCCAAGGCTGATATCGAGGCGGTTCTGGCTGCCATCGGCGCGCCGGCCAAGGTGCAGATCCTGCGCGGGGCGCAGTCCTGGTGGCATCCGGGCCGTCATGGACGCATCTGCCTGGGGCCGAAGAAGACGCTTGGCGTGTTTGGCGAACTGCATCCCAAGGTGCTGAAAGAGATGGGGATCAAAGGTGCGGCTGTGGGTTTTACCATCTGGCCGGATGAGATCCCTATGCCGCGTAAATCCGGCGCCAGCCGCCCGGCGCTGGACATCAGCGACCTGCAAGCGGTGGAGCGGGACTTTGCCTTTGTTGTTGATGCTGAGGTTGAGGCGCTGACCCTGGTCAATGCCGCGGCTGGAGCTGATAAAGCGCTGATTGCAGATGTGCGCGTCTTTGACGAATTCATCGGCGGTTCCCTGGGCGAGGGCAAGAAGTCGCTGGCGATCACTGTGCGGCTGCAGCCCAGCGACAAGACGCTGAAGGAAAAGGACATTGAAGCGGTGAGCGGCAAAATCATCGCCAAGGTGACCAAGGCCACTGGTGGCACCTTGCGGGGCTAACGCCGGGACCAAGACTTTTGAGAAAAAGTTTTGGCAAAAGTTGTCGAAAACTTTTGGGCAGCGCACCCGTTGGGGCGCTGCCTTTCTTCGTCACTTGCGGGTGAGAAACTCGGCCAACAGATCGAACACCAGCCGGATCCGGCGGCTGGTGTGCAGCTCGCGGTGGGTCGTGAGCCAGACTGGAAACACAATCGGCTCCATGCCAGGCAGCAGGCGCTCTACCTCCGGTGCGGCGGCTGCGACACTATCCATCATCGGGCAGACGCCAAACCCCTGTTTCACCAGCTCCCACGAGGCCAGCCCGCTGGTGGACTTGATGCGGAAATTGTCAGGCGTCAGGGGAATGCCCAGAGGCGCCATGAATGCGATCGAGCGTTCCACATCGGCAAAGCCTACGAAATCATGGTTTGCCAGATCTGCTGGCGACACAGGGCGGCCGCGCCGTTCCAGATAGCTGGCGGCGGCATAGAAGTGGGCGGTGGCTTCCTGCACCAGACGGGCGATCAGCTCGGGCTGTTCGGGGCGGACGTGGCGGATGGCGATATCAGCCTCGCGCCGCATCAGGTCGCGGATGTCATTGGCGGCGACCACGTCGATGGTGAGCCGGGGCGCGCGCCGGTGCAGCTGGTGCAGCACCGGCGGCAGCACATGGGCGGACATCACATCCGAGGCGGTGATCCGCACCGTGCCGTCGATGGATTGCGCCTGGCTGGTGGCGGCCAGACACAACCCATCGGCCGCCGCTCCCATCTTGCGGCTGTGTGAGAGCAGCTCATGCCCCGCCGCGGTCAGAGCCAGGGTGCGGCCCAAACGCTCGAACAGCAAAACACCCAGCTCGCCTTCAAGGGCGGCCACCTGGCGCGACAAAGTAGGCTGGGTGAGGCCCAGCCGGCGTGCTGCCGCCGACAACGAGCCGGTTTCAGCGGTGGCCAGAAAGGCGCGGATATGGTTCCAGTCGGGGTTTTCCATGCAAATACGTATAACAACCTTGCGGATTTCGGCAATTTATCTGTGGTTCCTGCATGGGTAGGGTTCCGGCAACCAAGGAGATCCGCGATGACAGCCGACGCCCGATTTTGGAATAAGATCGCCCCGAAATACGCCAAATCAGAGATCCGCGACGAAGACGCCTACCGCTATGCACTGGAGCGGACCCGGTCTTATTTGAAACCGGAGGACAGCGTGCTTGAACTGGGCTGCGGCACCGGATCTACCGCGATTGAGCTGGCGCGCAGTGTGTCCAAAATCACTGCAACGGACTTGTCGGAAGCAATGCTGGACGTGGGCCGCGAGCGGGCCTGGGATGCGGGCGCGGGCAATGTGGAGTTTCAATGCAGCAGCGCCGGTCAAGCGCCGGAAGGCCCGTTTGATGCGATTCTGGCGCATAACCTGCTGCATTTGCTGCCGGATCTGGCGTTAGTTCTGGACGGTGTGGTGGTGCGGCTGGCGCCCGGTGGGTTGTTCATCTCCAAAACCCCCTGTCTGGGAGAGATGCGCGGCAGCTGGAAATACCGGATGTTTCAGGTCGCCATCCCGCTGATGCGGCTGGCGGGATATGCGCCCAGCTATGTGGATTTCATCGATATCCGCACCCTGGAGGCGGCGGTGCAGCGGGCCGGGTTCGACATCATTGAGACCGGCAATTACCCGGCGGACACACCGGGCCGCTATGTTGTGGCGCGGCGGCGCTGAGCCTTTGCTTTTTGCCTGCCAGCCCTAAGTTACAGGGCGGAGGCTTTGATGTTCGAGGACCGGATTTCCGCCGGGCTTCAGCTGGCCGGGCAATTGGCTGAACTGCCAGTGAGAGACCCCGTGGTGCTGGCGCTGCCGCGCGGCGGGGCACCTGTTGCGCTGCCGGTAGCACAGGCTTTGCAGGCGCCGATGGACCTGCTTCTGGTGCGCAAGATCGGCATGCCGTCAAACCCCGAGCTTGCGGCCGGCGCGCTGGCGGAGGGCAGTAACCCCATATTTAACAATGCACTGCTGCAGATTGCGGGCCTGAGGCCGGAGGATTTTGCATCCCAGGTTGCGCAGGCGCGGGAGGAGAACGCCGCCCGCCGCGCACGCTATCTGAAGGGGCGGGCATCGGTTGAGCTGGGGGGGCGCACGGCGATCGTGGTGGATGACGGCATTGCCACCGGCGCGACCTTCATGGCGGCGCATATCTGGCTTAAGGAGCGCCATCCTGCCGGTGTTATCCTGGCTGTCCCCGTGGCGCCGCCGGAAGCGGTGGACGAATTGCGCCCGCTGGTGGATACTGTGATCTGCTTGCTGAGCCCGGAGGAATTCCAGGCCGTCGGCGTGCATTACAGGGATTTTAGGCAAACCAGCGACGCAGAGGTCATGGCCGCACTGGCCGCGGCCCCGCCGGCTGGCGCAGGAAAGGACAGAACGTGGCATTGAAGGTTTATCTCTCGGGCGAGATTCACACCGATTGGCGGGAGCAGATCATCGAAGGCGCACAAGGGCTGGAAGTGAGCTTCAATGCGCCGGTCACAGATCACGGCGCCAGCGACGATTGCGGCGTGGCGGTTCTGGGCGCCGAGGAGAACAAATACTGGCATGACCACAAGGGTGCGATGGTCAACGCGATCCGCACCCGCAAGGGGATTGCCGATGCCGATGTGGTGGTTGTGCGCTTTGGCGATAAATACAAACAGTGGAATGCGGCCTTTGATGCGGGTTATGCCGCAGCGCTTGGCAAGTCGGTTATTGTCCTTAGCCCGCCGGAGCATCAGCACGCTCTGAAAGAAGTCCACGCAGCGGCGCTGGCGGTGGCGGAAGAGCCGCGCCAGGTCGTTGAAATCCTGACCTATGTGCTGACCGGAAAACTGCCTGCATGACGCCTCCGGTTCTGGAGACGGAACGGCTGATCCTGCGCCCGCACCGGGTGCAGGATTTTGCCGATGTGGCGGCCTTGTGG
Source organism: Leisingera aquimarina DSM 24565 (assembly GCF_000473165.1). Classification (GTDB taxonomy): domain Bacteria; phylum Pseudomonadota; class Alphaproteobacteria; order Rhodobacterales; family Rhodobacteraceae; genus Leisingera; species Leisingera aquimarina. The sequence continues at coordinate 1,873,199 of NZ_KI421504.1, forward strand.
GCCAATCCCGATACAGTGCGGTTTATCCAGCCTGCAATCGAGACGCCGGAGGGTGCCTGGGCCAAGCTGATGTTTCATCACGGCCACTGGCTGGCGATGGGGTTCGGGGTCTGGGTGATCACCGGGCGCAGCAGCGGGCGGTATCTGGGCGAAACGGGTTTTTTCGTCACGCCGCGCCAGTGCGACCCGCTGTTGGGCGATGCGGTTGAGGCAAGCTGGGTGCTGGCGCCGGAGGCACAGGGCCGGGGGATCGCGGCGGAGGCGGTGCTGCGGACCCATGCCTGGGCGGATGCGGCCGGGCTTTGGACGGAAACTGTCTGCCTGCTGAACCCGGAGAATGCCGCGTCACGCAGGCTGGCGGCGAAGGCTGGTTACAAGCTGCGCCAGGAGGTGCAGTACCGGGGCGGCAAGTCGCTGGTGATGGCGCGTGCCGTTGGGCAGCTTTAGCGGGGCAGCGGCAGGCTCCCGCCCCTGAAGGCGCTACCAGAGGAAGCGCGTTACAGCGTTGGGCACAGCGCCGCGCGATGCGCGGCGCGGGCCGGGAGCTGCCGGTGTCAGCGTCCTTTGCAGAATCCGGCTGAACCTTGCTGGATTTTATTTGCGCCGGTTTTGCGAATTGCGGTGCGTCTCAACGGTTCATTAACGCCGGGCAGCCAAACTGGTCTCTTAACGCACGACGACTCTACGTAAAGCACCGCGCGCCGGACGCGCGCGGTGCCTGGGAAGACCGCATGACGAACCGTCGCAGATCTGTTTTGCAAATCACCCCGCTGATCGAGGACGCGGGCCTGTTCAAGCGCGAGGTGCGGGATGTGCCGTTGGAGCTGGTGCCGGTGATCAGCCGGAACAACCGCGGTGATCTGGTGGTGAAGGGGATTGTTCAGCCGGATGCGGAGATCGAGGTGGTCTTTGCCGGACGCCGCATGCGCGAGGCTGCGGGGCTGGTGGCGCAATTGAAGAAGCTGCGGGTGCAGGGGGTGCGTACAGCGATGAACGGCCACGAGGCGATGAACAATATCCGGCGCCTGCGGCTGCCGGTCCAGGTGCGCGGCACCTGGCGGCTGCGTTTCGATCGCGATGCGTCCGGCTGGGAGGTCAAGAGCTATCAGCTGCTGGCCGCGCAATGGGCCTTTGCCGATGCCGATGGGTATACTGTTCTGTGCGGCTGGCCGCCCGCCGAGCCGGAAGACAGATTGCAGGACCGCGCCCGCGCCGCGCGGGCCCAACTGGCCGCGGCACGGGCTGCGCAGGCGGCGCGGACCGGCTAGGCCTTCTGCAAACGGGGCTGCACCACACAAACGCCCCGCCAGAGGCGGGGCGCCGGGCTCAACGGGATGAGGCCTGTCAGGGCCGAAGACGGGCGGGAGGGCCTCAGCCCGTCTTCTTGATTTCCACAGAATGCGGATAGGGAATAGAAATGCCCTTGGCGTCGAAAGCCTCTTTCACACCCTGTGTCAGGGCAAATTTCACTTCCCAGTAATCCGCCGCTTCACACCAGACACGGGCCGTCAGATCGACGGAACTGTCCCCCAGATTGGTCACCCGCACCCAAGGTTCCGGATCTTGCAGCACCCGCGCGTCGGTGCTGGCCTGTTCGAGTATAATCGACTTGGCAGTATCAGCGCTGTCGCCGTAATCGATGCCGAACACCATGTCGACACGGCGGGTGTCGTGATGCGAAAAATTGGTGATGATCGCGCCCCAGGCCTGGCCGTTCGGTACGATGATTTGCACGTTGTCCGGCGTGGCCAGTTCAGTAATGAACAGGTTCAGATCCTTCACCGTACCGGAGGTGCCGCCGATATCAACAAACTGGCCGATTTTGTAGGGGCGGAACAGGATCAGCATAAATCCAGCAGCCAGATCGCTGAGCGTGCCCTGCAGCGCCAGACCGATCGCCAGGGTCGCCGCACCCAGCATTGCGACCAGGCTGGTGGCCTCGATGCCGAAGATGCCAAGCACGGCGACCAGCACCACAAGCAGCAGCACCCAGCGCACGACGCTGGCGGCGAAATTGCCCAATGTCGGGTCGATCTGCGGCGTCTTGTTGATGCGGCGGCGCACCGCGCTGCTGATCCAGCCGGCAGCAATCCAGCCCAGGATCAGCACCACCAGCGCTTTGGCGCCGTTTACAATCAGCGGCCAATAGGCCCCCGCCTGCTCAATCATTTGTTCCATGTCCGTTGTCCCAACCGGTTTCTTTAAATGCGCCCGAATGTCCCGGAATCGGTGCGCTGTGGCAATAGCGCACAGCGGGGAAAGTTCCGGCGGTCGAGGCTCAACCTGAAGGGGAAAGCTGGTTTCGTGCCGTAGGATCGTGCGGACGTGCACGGAAATTGCCAGGCGGCTCAGAGGAGGAGCTGAGGTTTAACGCCCCGCCCTGGATTCAAAAAACAAACAAATCAGCAGTCACATCTTCCACGTCAAAGTTGCGAAGGGTGATCGAAACGTTGGCAAAGGCAATTTCGGCGCCTGTGCCGGCATCGCTGATTTCCAGATCGGAGAATTTGGTTGCACCGCGTTGGATCTTGATCAGATCTTCGCCGGCGTCAAAATTGCGGATCGTATCGTGGTCGTCGCCCCTTTTGAAGATAAACAGGTCAGCGCCGTCGCCGCCATCCAGCGTGTCTCTGCCCTTGTTGCCGCGCAAAACATCCTTGCCGCCGCCGCCAAGAAGGATGTCATTGCCTCCGCCACCCAGCAATTTGTCATTTCCGCGGCCACCCAGCAGCTTGTCACTTCCGCCGCCGCCATCGAGCGTATCTCTGCCATTCTGTCCCTTTAGAACATCCTTGCCGCTGCCGCCGGAGATGGAATCGGCACCGGTTCCGCCTGCGACAGTATCTGCGCCTTGCCCGGCTCTGATGGTCTCGCTTCCGGACATTGTGAAAAAGGCGCCGGGCCTTATGTCATCGTCTTCGCGCGAGCCTTTGATGGTCCAGTCTTCTCCGTTCACGAAGGACTTGAACGTTCCAAGATTGAGCTTTCCCGTTGCAGAGGTGGCCGAGCGGCTGGTCAGGTCAAAGATGCCCTCAGCGCTTACATCGACACCGTCCAGCACCAGCTTTTCGATGGTATGGAAAGAAGGGGTCAAGGAAATCTCGGCATACTGGAATTTTGTGATGTCGCCGGTGACAAAATAGCTGCCGGAGCCAGGAACCCGCAGATCATGGCCGTTGAGACTCACTGATTCTGGATAGTTGTAAATCAGCAAGAATGTTTCGGTGTCGTATTTATTGGTCAGCTGGGCCCCATTGAAGGTTTGAATAAGCCCGGTCATCTGAGTCGTCAGGGAACCTGTCACGGTCATAGTCGGCATGGATTTAACCTTTGAGAAGTTTCGCCTGTCTGTGGCCGAAGAGGGTATTGAGAAGGGGGCCTACACCACTGGTTGCGGTGCGTTCAAGCCGCGCCCGTGCCGCATGTTTCGGAGTTGACGCTTGGTCACCTGACTGGCCCAGCAATGATGAGGGAAGCCGTTTGTGGCATTGGAAAAGCCCCGCCAATCTGGCGGGGCCTTCCTCAAGTCATTCTTCTGGGAGTGCTTTGCTTACTGCTTCAGCGCCAGTTTCGGTGACAGCACATCGAGACCCAGAGCTTCGCCAACCGCGTAATAGGTCAGCTGGCCTGCGTGCACGTTCAGGCCGTTCAGCAGGTGCGGGTCGTCCTCGCAGGCCTTGCGCCAGCCCTTGTTGGCCAGGTTCAGCATGAAGGGCAGGGTCGCGTTGCCCAGGGCCTGGGTTGAAGTGCGGGCCACGGCGCCGGGCATGTTGGCCACGCAGTAGTGCATGATGCCGTCAACTTCATAGATCGGGTCGGCGTGGGTGGTGGCTTTGGAGGTTTCAAAGCAGCCGCCTTGGTCGATGGCGACGTCCACCAGCACCGCGCCGGGTTTCATCTCAGACAGCTGGGCACGGGAGATCAGTTTCGGCGCTGCAGCACCGGGGATCAGAACAGCGCCGATCACCATGTCGGCGTCGCGCACCAGTTCGGCGGTGGCGCCGGCGGTGGAGTACTGGTTCTTGAAGGTGCGGCCGAACACGTCGTCCAAATACTTCAGGCGGGTCAGCGAACGGTCGAGGATGGTGACATCCGCGCCCATGCCGGCCGCAATCTTGGCCGCGTGAGTGCCGACGACACCGCCGCCGATCACCACTACCTTGGCCGGGGCCACGCCGGGCACGCCGCCCATCAGCACACCGCGGCCGCCGTTGGCCTTTTGCAGGGTGTAGGCGCCCACTTGCGGCGCCAGACGGCCGGCCACTTCGGACATCGGTGCCAGCAGCGGCAAGCCGCCGCGGTCGTCGGTCACGGTCTCGTAAGCGATTGCGGTACAGCCGGACGCCAGCAGGTCATGGGTCTGCTCCGGATCGGGGGCAAGGTGCAGGTAGGTGAACAGCAGCTGGCCTTCGCGCAGCATCTTGCGCTCAACCGCCTGGGGCTCCTTAACCTTGACGATCATGTCAGCGGTGGCAAAGATTTCCTCGGCGGTGTCGAGAATCTCGGCACCGGCGGACACATAGTCCTCGTCGGTGAAGCCGGCGCCCAGGCCGGCGCCTTTCTGGATCACAACGCCGTGGCCGTGGAACACAGCTTCGCGGGCAGCATCCGGGGTCATGCCAACACGGAATTCCTGGGGTTTAATCTCGGTGGGGCAGCCGATTTTCATGTGAGTATCTCCTCAAAACTCTCTGCGGGCATTTTGCCGCAGCCGCTGCAAAATGTGCTTCTTTTTTGGGCGGAAGAAAAACATGCCTTTCGAAGATTCTTCGCGTATACAGGTGAAGCACAGCAAGGATCTTCGCAAAATGTCGCTGGACGAAACAGATCGTCGCATTCTCTCGGTGTTGCAAAAGCAGGGCCGCATCTCCAACGCCGACCTGTCGGAGCGGGTGAACCTGTCGGCCTCGGCCTGCCACCGCCGGGTGCAGCGGCTGGAGGCGGACGGGTACATCCGTGATTATGTCGCGCTGCTGGACGCGCGCAAGATGAACGTGCCGACCACGGTGTTTGTCGAGATCACTCTGTCAGGTCAGGCGGATGAAGTGCTGGACGCGTTTGAAAAAGCGGTGTCGCGGATCCCGGATGTGCTGGAGTGCCACCTGATGGCGGGCACAGCGGATTACATCCTTAAGGTGGTGGCGGAGAACACCGAGGATTTCGCCCGCATCCACCGCCAGCATCTGGCGCGGCTGCCGGGGGTGGCGCAGATGCAGTCGAGTTTTGCGCTGCGCACCGTGTTCAAGACCACGGCGCTGCCGGTTTGATGCGGCTCTGATGCTTATCGCCGGGCCGGGGGCTTTTACTCTTGAACCACGCTGGAAATTCCGGTTGCCTTGGGGGAAGATGCAGCCAGGGCCGCAGGATGGACCCCATGCTGCAGCGGCTGCTAGCTGCTGCCTCGGCGCAGTGACATCAAACAGTCACATGCCGCCCGTATAAGGCGGCGTTTGCACGACCTGACAAGGAAGGAACCCTGCCCGTGACCCGCGAATTTGAGACCGCATCCCTGGACTGGCTGGAAGCGGAGCTGCAGGACACGCTGGACGAGGATATCGAGATTGAATTCTCGGAGCCGATGCTGAGCCAGGAGATCCGCAAGATTTACCGCGAGCAGCATCCGGAAATGCTCGACCGGCAGATCTATTTCCGCAATCTTCTGCGACTGCAGGCGGAGCTGATCAAGGTGCAGGACTGGGTGCAGAATTCCGGCGCCAAGGTTTGCATCCTGTTCGAGGGCCGCGATGCGGCGGGCAAGGGTGGGGTGATCAAGCGGATCACCCAGCGGCTGGACCCGCGGGTGGCGCGGGTGGTGGCACTGCCGGCACCGAACCGCCGCGAGCAAAGCCAATGGTATTTCCAGCGCTATGTACCGCATCTGCCGGCGGGGGGCGAGATCGTGCTGTTTGACCGCTCCTGGTACAACCGCGCGGGCGTCGAGCGGGTGATGGGCTTTGCCAGCGACGATCAGGTCGATCAGTTCTTCCAGGACGTTCCGGAATTTGAACGGATGCTGGTGCGGTCGGGAATCATCCTGCTGAAATACTGGTTCTCGATCACCGACGAGGAACAGCAGCTGCGGTTCATGATGCGCATTCACGATCCGATGAAGCAGTGGAAACTGTCGCCGATGGATCTGGAAAGCCGGATCCGCTGGGAGCAGTACACCAAAGCCAAGGAGCAGATGTTCAAGCGCACAAATATTCCAGAGGCGCCATGGTACATCGTTGAAGGCAATGATAAAAAGCGTGAACGGCTGAATTGCATCGAGCACTTGCTGACCAAGATCCCGTATGACGAGGTGCAGCACGAGAAAGTGGATCTGCCGGATCGCAAGTACAACCCCGACTACGAGCGCCAGGTGCTGCCGGACGAATTGTATGTGCCCAAAGTTTATTGAGGTCTGCGCAGGGCCTGGCTCCCGGTATTGAAATTGCGAAGGGGCGCGCCAAGGCGCGCCCTTTCCACGGTTGTCCGGTGAGGGTCAGAACAGGAAGTCGCTGGCCTGAAGCTCTTGCTCTGTGATACCGCTGAGCAGCAGGCTGTCGCCATCGCTGTCGCTGATCAGCAGGCCGGCATTGGTCTGGCTGGTGTGATTGTTCATCAGGTCGCTGAAGCCAGTGATGCCTGTCGCCGCGCTCAGATCAATGCGCTCGCCGCTGGCATCCGGGTTGAAATCACTCACGGTGTCATCGCCGCCGCTGAAGATGAAGAGGTCGCCGCCGCCCTTGCCGGCCAGCTTGTCGTTGCCGCTGCCGCCGTCCAGGGTGTCTTTGCCGCGGCCGCCGAACAGCTTGTCGTTGCCGCCGCCGCCATTCAGCTCATCCGCGCCGTTGTTGCCGCGCAGCGTGTCGTTGCCGGAGCCGCCATTCAACTCGTCGCCGCCGGCCTTGCCGTGCAGCTTATCCCGGCCTTCGCTGCCGTCGAGGCGGTCCTGGCCGCTGCTGCCGGTCAGCGTGTCATTGCCGCCGAGACCGTCCAGGCTGCCCGCGCTGGCAAGGGTCAGGGCGTCATTCCCGGAGGTGGCGCCGATACCGGTATTGCCGCCGGAGCCTCCGCCATTGCCGCCTCCGGACCCGGAGTCCAGCTGCAAGTCTGCGCTGGTCCTGGCAAAGTTCTGGGTGACCATCACCGCATCCCAGCCGTTGAAGTTGCCCTGCTCGATGCCGATGCCGATCACTTCGACATTGGCGTTGAGGATGTTGGCGCGGTGGCCGGGGCTGTTCATCAGCGATTCGTGCAGGTTGACGACGTCGTCGGCCAGCCCGGCGGCGCCGCGTTCGCTTTGCCAGGCGATGTTCTCGGCCCAGGTCCAGCTGCCGGAGAACTGAAAGCCGGCATCTTTCATCCGGTCGCCGGCACTGGAGCCGCCGGAGCCGGTGTGGGAGAAGACATCCTGCTGCAGCATCCATTCGCTATGGTCTTCTGCCGAATCGTTCAGGCGCAGCTCCAGCTGGACCGGGTTGAGACCGCGCGACGTACGCTCGGCGTTGATCAGGTCGAGCATCTGGCGCTCGAGTTGGCTTGCCTGTGACATCAGTAACTGCTCCGTGAGTGTGCCGGTTGTGCGGCGGTGCTCCCCTCGGTTAACGGAAATTTAAGGCGCCGAAAGGGCCAGACGGTGCAGCAGCGGAAATGCGGCAAAGCTCTGCCCGTAGCATGGGAGCGGATACGCGGATTCCTGCGCGCGCGGCGGCCGCGGACAGTGCTGTGCAACTCCCGGCAGGGCACCGGCGCAATCCCGCTGCGGGGCAACGGGCCGGGCGGCGCAGGATTCGGGGGCAGCTGCCGGCAGGAGACAGGTTTGCACCGCAGAATCATCCGAGGAAGGGGAGAGCAGGCCGGGCGCCGTCGGGGGGGGCTGTCGGCGCCCGGCAATATTGAAAACCCGGAGAGGCTATGCCTTGTTTGCAGGGACCAAGACAGGCGCCGGAGTCGTTTGGGGGGAGACGCGGCCTGCCCCGGATTTCAATGAACCGGGTGTTCCAATCCCGGACGGCGGGGCAGTGTTTAGGGAAACGCATCGGATTTGCCCTGCCGCACTCTCTGTATAGCAGAAGAAATCCAATAAATACATCCTAAAGATGTAATTCAGGCAAAGTTGCGGTATTTCTGTGCATCCCCTTAAGAAACGGGGTTTTCCCTTGGGGGTAGAAATGACAAACCCCCGGGGCGGGGCCGCGGGGGTCGTCTGAACTTAAGTTCCGGCTGGTCGCAAGACCGGCCCAGTGCTGTCCAAAGCTGGACGGCCTGCCGCTTAGAGCAAACCTTCGCGCTGGAGCTTCTTACGTGCCAGTTTACGGGCACGGCGGATCGCTTCAGCTTTCTCGCGCGCTTTTTTCTCGGACGGTTTCTCGAAATGTTGCTTGAGCTTCATTTCGCGGAATACGCCTTCACGCTGCAGCTTTTTCTTCAGGGCACGAAGCGCCTGATCGACGTTGTTGTCGCGAACACTAACCTGCATGTGGTTTTCACCACCTTTCTAAGTTTGAGTTGCAAGGAAATTGCAGGAAGTGGCCGTATAGCAAAGGCCGTCTATTTTGTCTAGTAGGGTATCAGGACGCTGAAAGCGGGAGGGTGACATGACCGAAAACCAGGATCACGCGCAGGACGATATCAAGGAAAAGCTGCTGGATGCGGCGTTGAATCACGTGCCCTTTGACGGTTGGTCCGAGGTGACATTCCGCGCCGCCTGCCAGGATGCGGATGTGCCCGAAGTGCTGGCCCATGCGGTTTGCCCGCGCGGCGGGGTGGATCTGGCTCTAGCCTATCATGCGCGTGGCGATTCGCGGATGCTGGCGCGGCTGGAAGCCGAGGATCTGTCCGGCTTGCGGTTCCGCGACAAAGTGGCAGCAGCGGTGCGGTTCCGGCTGGAAGCCGTGGACGACAAGGAAGCGGTGCGCCGCGGCACAACGCTGCTGACGCTGCCGCAATATGCAGGCGACGGCGTCAAGGCGATTTGGGGCACTTGCGATCTGATCTGGGAGGCGCTGGGCGACGGCTCGGATGATCTGAACTGGTATACAAAACGCGCCTCTCTGGCCGGGGTCTACTCCGCCACGGTGCTGTTTTGGCTGGGTGACGACAGTCTTGAGCATCAGGCGACCTGGGAGTTTCTCGATCGGCGCATCGGCAATGTGATGGATTTTGAGAAGCTGAAGGCGGGTCTGCAGAAAAATCCCCTGCTGAAACCGTTCCTCGTGGGGCCGAACTGGCTGGCCGGGCAAATCAAGCCGCCGAAAGGCCGCGATGACCTGCCAGGCACGCCGAACCCGCGCCGCTAAAACAAGCCAGGACTGAACTTCGGGGCGGCGGTGCTCCGCAAAGGCGCCAGACTGCGGCGCCTTTGCTGTTTGCGCTCATCCGGACGGGTGCTAGGCAAGGGGCAAGGATCAGGAGGAGATATTCCCATGACAGAGATGATGCGCGCGGTGGAGATCAGCAAACCCGGCGGGCCGGAGGTGCTGCAGCTTTGCCAGCGCCCGGTGCCGCAACCGGGTCACGGTGAGGTGGTGATCAAGGTGGCCTATGCCGGGGTGAACCGGCCCGATGCGCTGCAGCGTGCGGGCGCCTATGATCCGCCCAAGGGCGCCAGCGACCTGCCGGGTCTGGAGGCCTCGGGCGAGGTGGTGGCAGTGGGCGCAGGCGTCAGCGGCATCAGCGCGGGCGATCAGGTTTGCGCGCTGCTGCCCGGCGGCGGTTACGCGGAATATGTGGCTACCCCGGCAGCACACTGCCTGCCGGTTCCCGCGGGCTTGGACCTGAAACAGGCGGCCTGCCTGCCGGAGACATTCTTTACCGTTTGGTCCAATGTCTTTACCCGCGGCGGCTTGAAAGCGGGGGAGCGGTTCCTGGTGCATGGCGGCTCGTCGGGCATCGGCACCACGGCCATCCAGCTGGCCAAGGCGTTTGGAGCGCGGGTATTTGCCACGGCCGGGTCGGACGCGAAATGCCAGGCCTGCCTGGATCTGGGCGCCGAGCGGGCTATCAACTACCGCGATGAGGATTTCGTGAAGGTGCTGCGCGAAGAGGGCGGCGCGGATCTGGTGCTGGACATGGTCGGTGGCGATTACATCCCGCGCAACGTCAAGGCGATGGCCGAGGACGGCCGCCTGGTGCAGATCGCCTTTTTGCAAGGGCCGAAGGTGGAGCTGAATTTTGCCCTGATGATGGTCAAGCGGCTGACGCTGACCGGCTCGACCCTGCGCCCGCAGAGCGACCTGGCCAAAGCGCAGATCGCCCAGGACCTGCGCGAAGCGGTCTGGCCCTTGATCGAGGCGGGCAAGGTGGCGCCGGTGATGGACAGCGAGTTTGCACTGGAGGACGCGGCAGCAGCGCATGCCCGGATGGAAAGCTCTGGCCATATCGGCAAGATTGTCCTGAAGGTGGGCTGACGTTTTTTGGGGGGGCACACAGAAGGGCCGGCGCTATTGCCGGCCCCTTTTTGTTGCTCAGTGTCCGAATTAATCGACGGCGCGCCGGTACAGATGCCAGGTGGCGTGCCCCAGCACCGGCACCACGATGATCAGCCCGGCCAGGAAGGGAATTGCACCAACCACCAGCGCGGTGCCGACGATCACTCCCCAGGTCATGCAAATCACCGGGTTTTTGCGCAGCACCTTGATCGAGGTGGCCACCGCTACTGGCAGACCTACATGGCGGTCCAGCAAGAGTGGGAAGGACACCAGGCTCATTGCCAGCGCGGCAAAGGCAAAGACCGCGCCCACGATGCCGCCGCTGATGGCCATGATCCAGCCCTCGCGGGTGGTCACTACTTCCGCAGCAAAGCCCAGCATCGAAGCCGGCGGCTCCGGCCCCAGTGTGCGGCTGTAGATCATGTCAGCCGCCACCAGCCAGATAATGAACAGCACCGCCAGGTACAGCCCCAGCACCAGAATGCCGCCAAAGGCAGGCGAGCGGATGACGCCGAATGCATCCATCCAGCGCGGCTCGAACCCGGCTTCACGGCGCGAAGACATTTCATAGAGCCCGACCGCGGCCACCGGGCCAAGGATCGCAAACCCCATGATCATGGGCACGATCAGGGGCAACAGATTCATTGACAGACTCATCACTATCAGCGTGATGCCGATCAGCGGATAAAACAGCACCAGAAACATGGCATCGCTGCGGCAGGCGGCAAAATCCTCCAGTCCGGCAGCCAATGAATGAATGATGTCGTCCATGGTGAGCGTGCGTGCTTTCGGCAGTTCCTTGACGCCGTCGCTGCCCATCTCTTCGACCGTCTGGCCGATATGCTGACCGGTTGTCTCTGCGCTTTGCAGAAGCCAGCTCAGCGGGTTGCCTATTGTTTTTGCCATGCGCTTCCTCCTCCTCGCTGACCATACCGGAAGTGCCGTTCAGGCAGGGCCGGGTGCGGCACGTAACATAATACTAGCACAAATCCTGGCGAAGTGTGCGTCACAGGCCATTTATTGCCGCGTGAGCAGCAATGCGCCCTGCGGCTGCGGCCGCAGGCAGGTTTGTTTGAGGAAGAGGAAGAAGAGGCCGGCCCCGGGCTCACAGGGGCTGACAATTGCGCGCCAATGGCTTCTTTCTGGTCCGAAATACCCCGGGGTGAATTGGCCGTGAGGCCAAGAGGGGCAGCGCCCCTTCTCTTCTTCAACCCGCGGTGCAGCGCTCCTGCGCCAGTCTCCGCCTCAGCGTACCGGCGCGAGGCGGGCGTTTTTCAACGTGCAGTCCCGGATCGCATCCTGTCCGCAGGGCACCGGTTGCAGTGTTTTCGACAGGCAGATGCGGGCTTCCTGGATGGCGCCGTCCCGGCAGGTTATGGTCAGCGAATTGCGCGACAATGATGGGTTTTCCTTCAGGAAGGCCTCTTCCACCAGCGCAGCGGGCAGGGTGACGGGCTTGTCCAGCTTGCGGAAAACGGCGGGACGGGTCACGCGCCAATAGGCTTCGCGCATCAGCCCGTAATAGGCGCGCGCGCTGAGACCGGAACAGGTGCCGTGTTTCTTCCACTGATGCCAGGCCAGGCCAGGGCTGCCCATGATATCCGCCATGTCCCGGCTCATGCGGCGGCTGGGCGATGCCGCGGTGGTGCGGCAATAACTGGGCCAGCCGCGGTGGAACTGCGGCCACAGCCCATGCAGAGTCCAGCCGTGATCCTGGCGCGCCGCACATTGCTCTGCGCCGCGCGCGTCGCCTTCCTGCTCGCACCAGTTCGGCGACCAGCTAAGCGCCAGCATGTAATAGTCGAATTCCCCGGCCGGCTCGCCCTCTGCCGCGGCAAAGGCGGCCCAACAGGTCAATACAGCCGCAAACCCCAGCAACAACTTGCGCATTGGCCTCTTTCCTTATGCAATGAAGCCGACTATATAGACCTGAAGTTCCCCGACAACGGAAACCAGACCCCGAATGCGGGGCAGCCTTGATCCAGGCGGCGGGGAAGATGTGTTTTAAGGAGATGAGCGCATGGCAAAACCGTTGATGGCCAAGGCAACCGCCGTGTGGCTGGTGGACAATACCACGATCAGCTTCAAGCAGATCGCCGATTTCGTCGGCATGCACGAGCTGGAAATCCAGGGCATCGCCGATGGCGAAGTGGCCGCGGGAGTCAAAGGGTTCGACCCGATGGCTAACAACCAGCTGACCCAGGATGAGATCGACAAGGCGCAAGCCAATCCGCTGCACAAGCTGAAGCTCAAGTTCAACCCGGCTGCGGCGGGCGAGGAAAAGCGCCGCGGCCCGCGCTACACGCCGCTGTCCAAACGCCAGGACCGTCCGAATTCGATCCTGTGGCTGGTCAAGTTCCACCCGGAACTCAGCGATGGCCAGATCGCCAAGCTGGTCGGCACCACCAAGCCAACCATTCAGTCGATCCGCGAGCGCACCCATTGGAACATCTCCAGCATGCAGCCGATCGACCCGGTGGCGCTGGGCCTGTGCCGGCAGTCCGAGCTGGATGCCGTCGTGCAGAAGGCCGCGGCCAAGAAAGCCGCCGAAGGCGGCGTGATGAGCGATGACGAGCGCCGCAAGCTGGTTTCCACCGAACAATCGCTGGAGATGGACGCCGAGCCGAAGATCCCAAGCGCGATCGAAGGGCTGGAAACCTTTACCCTGGGCGGTGGCTTGAGCGGCGAAGACGAGAAAAAGGAAGAGGAAATCCCCGACGCGGACAGCTTCTTCAACCTGCCCACAGGCGGGGATGACGAGGACGAAGACGAAGATCCCCGCTTCTGATCCCGTCCCGCCCGGTGCGTGTGATTAAAGGAATTAATTAAAAAGCCGCAGATCCGACACTCCGGATTTGCGGCTTTTTCTGATAGAATTGACTCTCTACGTTACAATATATTGACTATGTGCCCCTGATTTGCGCAGCATGATGTTGCGGGGCAGTTGTGTTCCAGATTGCCCGCAAAGACCGGGGTGCGGGAAATGCCTTTTGTTTCAGGGTGGTTTTCCAAAGTGTAAGGAACGGGGAGTTACAGAGTTTTGCCAGCGGTCCGGCCTTGCAGGCCTGTCCGCACAGGGTTGGCAGGAGTACAAGCAATGGACGCAGCAGGGGCCGCGGCGCTTGGGGAAAGCAGCCGTTTGGATCTGGAGGCACTGGCCCGTTTCAGCGGTCTGGAGTTCTGCCAGGAATTTGTGGATCAGCTGGCGCAGGCCTATGGGGCCGATCTGGTCACAGTGGGTGAGCTGAAGGTCATGGAGACCGAGCGCATCAAAGTGCTGGCAAGCTGGTTTGACGGGCTGCAACTGGGGGATTTCGAATACGAGTCTTGCGTGACGCCGTGCCATGATGTGGTGTTGAGCGGCGATCCGCATGTCTTTCCCTGCCGGGTGCAGGAGCTGTATCCGGATGACGAGATGTTCATCGAGGAGGGCATCCAAAGCTACGTTGGCATTGCCCTGAAAAACGCCGATGGCGAGGCGATCGGCCTGGTCCAGGCTTCTTGGCGTTATGACATCGACGACGCACTGGCGCAGCATATCGCGAATGTCATGCAACATTTCGCGCCCCGGCTCGGGGCGGAGATCGCCGGACTGCAGACGCTGACAACCCTGGCGGTGCTGGCCGAGGGCCCGGGCGGTATTTCACCGCGCGAGACTTTCCGGCAGCTGTCCGGGCAGCTGCAGGTCGCGCTTAAGGTGCGCTCGGCCTTTATTGCCGAATGCGTGGACGGCAAACCGGAATGTTTCCGGGTGCTGGCCTGTTGCTTTGAAGGGCGGCAGATGGAGGAGGCCGAAGACGCGGAGGTCCCTTATGACGGCACCCCTTGCGCGTTTTTGAAAGGCCGGGAGAAATTCCTGGTGCCGGAGGGGTTGCAGGAGGCATTTCCGGAGCAGGCTCATTTCCGGACCCGGAACCTGCACTCCTATTTGGGCATCCCTCTGACCGACGCGGAGGGCGCTGTGATTGGCCATTTTGCACTGCAGCACGACCGGGAAATCAAACAGCGCAAGCTGGAGACCGATCTGATCGCGTTGTTTGCCGCACGGATCGGGCTGGAGCTGCGCCGCCGCAAGGCAGAGAGGCGCCGTGCGCGGGCGGAAGAGGCGCTGCTGATCAAGCGCAAGACCGAGAGCCTGGGGCTGCTGGCGGGCACCATCGCGCATGATTTCAACAACCTCCTGGCCTCAATGCAGGGCCGCGCCGAACTGGCGCTGGCGCATCTTGAAACCGCGCATCCGGCAGAAGAGCATCTGCAAGTGGTGGAACAGGGGCTGCAAGCCTCTGCCTTGCTGGTGCGGCAGCTGCTGAATTATGCCAAGGGCGGCGGCAGCCGGGAGCAGGTGCCGTGCGATTTGAACGGGATCGTGCAAGAGACCATGGCGCTGGTCCCGGTGGCGCGCAAAACCGGCAAGCATGTGGTGCTTGACCTGGAGGAGGCGGCGCTGACGGCGCAGATGGATCCGTCGCAGGTGAGCCAGCTTTTGCTGAACCTGGTCTTCAATGCGGCAGAGGCGATCGGACCGGGTGCGGGCACTGTCACGGTGACCACCCGGAGGACCAGCCTTACCGATGCTGAGCGGCGCAAGCTGCTGAAAGGGCGGAACATGCCGGCCGGCGCCTGCCTGCTGCTGGAGGTGCGCGATACCGGCAGCGGCATGGGCCGCGAAACCGTGACCCGGATCTTTGACCCCTTCTTTACCACCAAGCCTGGCGGCCGCGGTCTCGGTATGGCAGCGGCGCTGGGGATCATCAGCCGCCATCAGGGCGGTCTGGCGGTGGAAAGCCGCGAAGGCGAAGGCAGTGCCTTCCGCTTCTACTTTCCTGTCTGCGCCGCTGCGCCGGTGGCGGAAGCGTGCGCGGCAGCGCCGCCGGCGCAGCGGCGCGGTGCGGAGATCCGGCGGATCCTGGTGGTGGATGACGAGGAAACCGTGCGTCGGGCGGTGGCGGGGCTGTTGCAGCTGCGCGGCTGCGAAGTGCTGCAGGCTGATGGTTATGACGCGGCGCTGGCGCAGTTGCAGGCGGAGGGGCCGTTTGATGGTGCGGTGATCGACATGAGCATGCCGGGCCGCGGCGGATGGGAGACTCTGGCGGGTCTGCGCAAGATCCAGCCCGGGCTGAATGCGGTGATGATGAGCGGGTTTGCCATCAGCGCGGTTGAGGCGGGATTTCCTGACCTGTCCGAGGTTCAAGTGCTGGATAAGCCGTTCACCAAGGAAAAACTGTACAAGGCGGTTTTCACCTAAGGGCGGGGCATTGGCGCTGCCGGAAGGCTCCCGTGCCCGCATGTGCCCCCGACGGGGCCCATTGGCCGCCTTGGGCCCGGCGCCGTGCTGGCGCGCGGCGCGGTGCACCCGGATGAAACCCAACATTTTATTGCGGGCAAAAGCTGGTCAGCCGCCACTCTGGCCGCTGGCGTCACGCAGGAGCCAGCGGCGGACCCGTTCGATCCGGCTGGTGCCCGCCTTGGCCTGCGGTGTCAGCAGGTAATAGGCGCTGGCCGGTGTGCAGCGGTGTGGATGGGCCTGAATCAGCGTTCCCTCGGCCAGCTCCCGGCGCACCAGAAGTTCCGGCAGAATGGCAACGCCATGGCCGTATTTCACGGCGTCGATCAGCATCTCGAACTGGCTGAACAGCGGCCCGGTGGGACGGGCAGGCAGGGTTTCACCCAGATCCTCGAACCAGATCTGCCAGCTGAGCAGCCGGGTGGAGTGCTGCAGGGCCGGGAGGTCCAACAGACCGGCTGCTGACGGCATGGGGGCATCCAGCAGGCCGCGGGCAGCCACGGCGATCAGGGTTTCCGGCATCAGCAGATCCGCGCGAAAGCCCGGCCAGGGCGGATCGCCTTGCACGATAGCCAGATCGACCAGGCTGGCATCCACCTGGGCATTGTCCAGATAGGTTATGGTGTTGACCGTCAGCCGCGGCTGCGCCTGGGCCAGGTCTGCCAGCCGCGGCATCAGCCAGCGGCTGCCCAGTGTTGGGTAGGTGCCGATATTCAGCGCGCCATAAGGGTTATCGCGGGTGCGCAATCGGTAAAAGGTGGCCTCCAGCGCTTCCAGTTGCGGCGCCAGCTCCTCCAGCAGCATCCGTCCTGCGCCGCTGAGCTGCACCCGCTGGCGCTCGCGCTTGAACAGGGTTTGGCCAGTCAGCGCCTCCAGGCTTTGGATCTGCCGGCTGAAGGCGCTTTGCGACAGGTTCATCTCCCGCGCTCCTCCGGCAAAGCTGCCGGCCCGGGCGGCGGACTCGAAACACAGGAGGGCAGAGGTGGGCGGGATCTTGCGGCGCATGGCCTGCACCCTGCCATATGTTGCAATTTTTGCAATAAAGATTGCAAAAGCCCGGCTTTTTCCTGGCCTCCTTGCCTGTCAGCATCGCATTCAAAGCATCACCCCTCGCGATCAGCACAAAGAATGGGAGCGCGCGACATGAGTTTTGAACCGCAAATCAACGACGCCGATGTGCAGGCTGTTGTCCAGGCCATGGGCAGCATGCCGGATTCAGCCAGGGTTGCAGAGTTTGTGCCCGGGCCAGGCATCCAGCGGCTGGAGCTGAAATTCGACATCGAAGCGCTGCAGGAGGCGCTGGAGGAGTGCCTGAAGCGCGAGGCCTTCATGGGCGGCTTGCAGGACCAGGGCTTTGCCGCGCTGCCGCTGACCCAGCGGCCGGGTCAGACCGAATGGACTGCCAATGACCTGTCGGGCCGCTACTGGCTGCGCGCCGACGGCCGCTATGTCGAAGAACCGCGCGAGGATCTTGTGCCGGAGGTGGACTTTTCAGAATTCAATCCGAAGTTCGCAGGCACCTATTTCGAGCATGTGCATAAAGAACTGTCCAAGCGTTTCCCGATCGGGCGCACCCGGGTGCTGTCCAAGGGGCTGTACAATTGCAACTCCTGGCACCGGGATCCGGAGCCGCGGCTGCATATTCCGGTGGTCTCCAACCCCGGCTCATTGTTTATCGTGAATCATCACGTCACGCATTTGCCCGCGGATGGTTCGGTCTATTTCACCGACACCCGCGGTTACCACACCGCATTGAACGGCGGAGAAACCCGGCGCGTTCATGTCGTGGCGGCGCTGGCCTATGATCAGGTGACGGAATGAGCCAATACTCAGGGCTTGCAGGCGCAGGCAGCAATGCCGCCCAATGCGACCTGCGCAGCGATACGGTGACGCGGCCCGATGCGGGCATGATGCGGGCGATCCAGACAGCGGAGCTGGGCGATGATGTCTATGGCGAAGACCCGCAGGTAAACAGGTTGGAAGCGGTTCTGGCAGAGCGGCTGGGCAAGGAGGCCGCGCTGTTCCTGCCGACCGGCACGATGAGCAACCTCGCCGGTCTGCTGGCCTATTGCCAGCGCGGCGAGGAGATCATCGTGGGCGCGGATTATCACATCTATGCCTATGAGGCTGCCGGCGCCTCGGTTCTGGGCGGCATTGCGCTGTGTCCGGTGCCGGTGCGGAGGGATGGCGCGCTGGATCCTGCGGCGATTGCCGGGGCCGTTAAGGAGGATGACAGCCATCTGGCGGTCAGCCGGTTGCTGTCGCTGGAGAACACCCATAACGGACTGGCGGTGCCGCTGACCGATATGGCGGCAGCAGCGCAGGCCGGGCGGGATGCCGGGCTGTCGGTGCATCTGGATGGCGCGCGGTTCTTCAATGCAACCACGGCGCTGGGGTGCTCCGAAATGGATCTGGCCGGTCTGGCGGACAGCGTCTCAATCTGCTTGTCCAAAGGGCTGGGAGCGTCAGCGGGGTCCGTTCTTGCAGGGCCGGGGGATCTGATTGCCAAGGCGCGGCGCTGGCGCAAGATGCTGGGCGGCGGCATGCGGCAGGCCGGGGTGCTGGCCGCGGCTGGGCTTTATGCGCTGGAGCATAACGTGGCGCGGCTGGCGGAGGATCACGCGCGGGCCGCGGAGTTGGCCGGGGTGCTGCACAGCCTGGGGACGGGCGAGGTGAGCCAGGCCACAAATATGGTGTTCTTCACACCGGAGGACGGGTGCAATGATGAATTGCGCAGGCATCTGGCAGCAGAGGGTGTGGTGATTGGCGGCGGCAGTTCCGGCGCGATCCGCATGGTGCTGCACAAGGACGTCGGTGACGATGCTTTGGACCGCGCGGTCCAGGGGCTGAAAAGCTTCTACGGCTGACATGCAGAGGCAGGCCGCGCCTGCCCGTGGCGGGCGCGGTCCCGGAAAATTCGAATTTTCCGGCCAAAATTCTTCGAAGAATTTTATGCGCCCGGATGCGCCGTCAGATGTCCTTCCGCGCCCTGAGCGCCGCAGAAATGGTGCCGTCATCCAGATAGTCCAGCTCGCCGCCGATCGGCACGCCCTGTGCCAGCGAGGTGAGCCTGACCTGCCCCTGCAGCTGGTCGGCGATGTAATGGGCAGTTGTCTGGCCGTCGATGGTGGCGTTCAGCGCCAGGATCACCTCGCTGACACTTTCGGTTGCCACCCGGTCCACGAGCCGGGGAATGCGCAGATCTTCCGGACCCACCGCATCCAGCGCCGACAGGGTGCCGCCCAGCACATGGTAGCGGCCCTTGAACACCGCCGCCCGTTCCATAGCCCAGAGGTCGGCGACATCCTCAACCACGCACAGCTCGCCATTGGCGCGCTCGGGGTCGGTGCAAAGCGGGCAGATCTCGCTGGTGCCGATATTGCCGCAGTTGAGGCACTCGCGCGCGGTTGCGGCGACCTCGGTCATCACATCGGCCAGGGGCGTCAGCAGCAGCGCCCGCTTGCGGATCAGATGCAGCACTGCGCGGCGGGCAGACCGCGGCCCCAGCCCCGGCAGCTTGGCCATCAGGGCAATCAGGTCTTCGATATCGCTGGTGGAGTTTCTGATCATGGCTCGGGCCTTTGTGTGCCGTGCTATATAGGCTGATTGCAGCAGGAAAGCGCAAGGGCAGGGCAGCAAAATGTTCGGGGTTTGTTTTGCAGCGGCAACTGCCAGGGTATGGGCAATTGAGCTGACGGACGGCAGGGCGTATCTGTAGCAGCACATCCTGCGCGGGCACATCTTGCGCGGGAAAGAAAAGGGGCGGCAATGGAACGGCAGGGCAAAACCCAAAACTCAGTACGCTTCGTCCGGCTGACCGAGATCGCGCCGCTGGAGATTGCCCGCCACATGTCAGATCCGCGGATGGCAGAGCACATGCCATTGCTGACAGGTGCCTGGGACGAAGAGGCCGCAAGGGCCTTTGTCGCCGCCAAGGAGAGATGCTGGCACAAGGACGGGCTGGGCCATTGGGCGTTTGTGCGGCAGGACCGCTATCTCGGCTGGGGAGGGTTTCAGAAAGAGGGGAGCGAGTGGGATTTCGGGCTTGTTCTGAGGCCCGGTTGCTTTGGCCTTGGTCCGGCCCTTGCGCGGCAGGCGCTGGAGTTTGCCCGCAGCGATCCGCGTATCCCTTATGTGACTTTCCTGCTGCCGCCGAAGCGGCGCCATCTGCGCCCGCTGGCGCGGTTGGGCGCGGTACAGGCGGGTGAGGCACTGTGCGGCGGTCAGCGCTTTCTGAAGTTCCGGCTGGAGACGTGCTGAGGCAGGAAAAGCAGCTGAGGCGCGAAGAAAAAGGCGGCTCCTGACGGGCCGCCTTCTGACTTGCAGAGCTGACAGCGCTTAGAACGGCAGCTTGATATCCTTCGGCAGGCCCATGCTTTCGGTCAGCTTGGCCATCTCTTCCTGCGCCTTTTCCGCGGCCTTGGCCTGGGCGTCCTTGATGGCGGCCAGGATCAGGTCTTCGACCACTTCCTTGTCGTCGCCGTTGAAGATTGAAGGATCGATGTCCAGGCCTTTGAGGTCGCCTTTGGCGGACGCGGTGGCCTTGACCAGGCCGGCGCCGGCCTCGCCGGTCACCATCACATTGTGCAGCTCTTCCTGCATCTGGGCCATTTTGCCCTGCAGTTCCTGTGCCGATTTCATCATCTTGGCCATATCGCCAAGACCGCCGAGGCCTTTGAGCATCTGTCATCTCCTGAGATTCCGGTTTGAGGCACAGATACGGGTCGCGAGGGCGTGAAACAAGGGGAGGATTGCTTCGGCGCAAGAGTTTAGCACACTTCTGCCCGGCCGGCAGGCCGGGCCGCGCCAGACCCTCCTCCTCGGGAGATTGCATTGCAAGGTTACGACCAGCAGCGCCGGAGCTTTCCGGGCGGCTGCGGTGGCAAAATTAGAGTTGGCGGTTGCCCTCCCAGGCTCGAGCACGGCCTTCTGCGTGTACTTACCCGTCCTCAAACGGATCCCATTCGTCCTCCACCTCGGGCAGAGCCTCGGCGGCGACCTCCGCCGCCAGTTCCTCAGCTGTGCGGATGCGGGTGATCTTCGCCTTGGGGAAGCTCTCCAGCACTGCCTGCACCAGGGGGTGCGCGGTGGCTTTTTCGCGCAGGGCGTTTTCCGCCGCGTCGCGGACCTCGGCAATGGTCGCTGCGTCGCCGTCGGGTGCGATGGAGACCACCCAGCGCGCACCGGTCCAGTTCTGCAGCGCCGAGCCGAGCCGGGCCGCCAGATCGCGCGGCGCCTGCGATGACGGGGTGAATTCGATGCGGCCTGGCTGGTAGGACACCAAACGCACGCCGCCTTCGACCTCGACCAGCAGTTTCACGTCGCGGTTGGTGCGGATCAGTTCGATCACATGCTCAAATGTCGGAAAGCGGGCCAGCGCGGAGCTGACCTGCGGTGCCAGGGCTGTCACCGTGCCGCCGCCGCCATGGGCTACAGGCGCGCTGCCAGCGGGGCCGCCTTGGGCGCCAGCGGGCGCGCTGCCGCCGAGCGCCTGGCCGCCCATGCCCTGCATCGCCACACCGCCGCCTGGCCCGCCGGGGCCGGGGGACGGCGGCGGGGGCGTGTCCTGCAGCTTGCGGATCAGCTCCTCCGGGCTGGGCAGATCGGCCACATGGGTGAGCCGGATCACCGCCATCTCGGCGGCCATCATTGCGTTTGGTGCTGCGGCGACTTCCTCCAGCGCTTTCAGCAGCATCTGCCACATCCGGGTGAGCACCCGCATCGGCAGGTTGCCGGCCATAGCCTGGCCGCGGGCGCGCTCATCCGGGCTGACGGTCGGGTCCTCGGCCGCATCCGGCGTGATCTTCACCACCGAAACCCAATGGGTGATCTCGGCCAGATCGCGCAGCACCGCCAGCGGGTCGGCGCCTTCAGCATACTGGCCGCTCAGCTCAGTCAGTGCAGCCGCCGCATCTCCGCGCAGGATCATGTCCATCAGATCCAGAACCCGGCCCCGGTCGGCCAGCCCCAGCATGGCGCGGACCTGATCGGCAGAGGTTTCGCCGGCGCCATGGGAAATCGCCTGATCCAGCAGCGAGGTTGCATCCCGCGCCGAGCCTTCGGCGGCCCGGGTGATCAGCGCCAGCGCGTCCTCGGCGATCTGGGCATTTTCGGCGCCGGCAATCTTTTGCAGCAGAGCGATCATCACTTCGGGTTCAATCCGGCGCAGATCAAACCGCTGGCAGCGTGACAGAACCGTCACTGGCACCTTGCGGATTTCGGTGGTGGCAAAGATGAACTTCACATGCGCGGGCGGCTCCTCCAGCGTCTTCAACAGCGCGTTGAAGGCGCTGGTCGACAGCATGTGGACTTCGTCGATGATGTAGATCTTGTAGCGGGCCGAAGCGGCGCGGTACTGCACGCTATCGATAATCTCGCGGATGTCGTTCACACCAGTGCGCGAGGCCGCGTCCATTTCCATCACGTCGACATGGCGGCCTTCCATGATCGCAGTACAATGCTCGCATGTGCCGCAAGGGTCGGTGGTGGGGCCGCCCTGGCCGTCGGCGCCGATGCAGTTCATGCCCTTTGCGATGATCCGCGCGGTGGTGGTTTTACCGGTGCCGCGGATGCCGGTCATGATAAAGGCCTGGGCGATGCGGTCGGCGGCAAAGGCGTTTTTCAGCGTCCGCACCATGGCGTCCTGCCCCACCAGATCGGCAAAGGTTTCGGGCCGGTATTTGCGGGCCAGAACCTGGTATTGGGATTGGCCGGATGCGCCGGGGGTGCCGCTGGGGGTATCGTTCATGATGTCTCGTGCCGGATTCGGGATGCGGGGCGTCCGCGTTCCGCGCAGGGTATTGAAGCGCGCTGCATTCGTCCACCGGTGATGGGCCGGCCGAGGGCCGCAAAAGGGCTTTGGGATTGCCTGCTTAGCCGCTAGGCTGCGGAGGCAGGGGACTGCGGGGGAAAGGCAGGAACGCAGCGGCTAAGGAGGCGGTATGCGATCTGAAGACATCCCGGAACCTGCGGCGCAGGACGGTGCAGCGCCGGCAGGTCTTATTATCCACGCGCTGTCAGCAGGCGGCGGCATTCTGGCGCTATGCCCGCTGCCCGGGGCGGGCGGCGATTACCGCGGTGACCTGATCCAGATCTATCAATGGAAGCCGGGGCTGGTCATCTCGATGACCACGGAGGCAGAGCACGCAGCCGCAGGCGTGCCGCGGCTGGGGATTGATCTTCAAAGCATGGCTTGCCGCTGGCTGCACCTGCCGGTGCCGGATTTCCAGGTGCCGCCGCCCACTGTGGCGGCGAAATGGGCGGCGGCCAGCCGGTCCGCACGGCAGGCGCTGGCAGGCGGCGGCCGGGTGCTGGTGCATTGCAAGGGCGGCTGCGGGCGTTCCGGCATGGCGGTGCTGCGGCTGATGATCGAATGCGGCGAAGCACCGGCGCAGGCGCTGGCGCGGCTGCGGGCAGTACGGCCTTGTGCCGTGGAGACCGAGGCGCAGATGGACTGGGCCTGTTCACTGTAGAGCGGCCACCAGGGGCGCAACACAACGAGATACTGCACTGCCCGGCGATAAGCCGGGCAGCATTCTTTAGGTATTCAGTTCAAAGCGCCAGCATATGCTCCGTCTGCTGCGCCTCGGCGGTTTTCGGCAGCGCTTCCATCAGCGCGCAGGGGCGGGTGTCCAGCTTGGAGGCGGCAAAACCGGTGCCGTCACGGCTGAGGATGGCATCGGCAAAGCGGTCCAGCCCGTCGCGCGGCGCCTCTTCACCCACGCCGCAATACAGCCGGATCCGGTCATGACCGGCGGCAAACTGCGCCGGGCAGCTGCGCGGGCAGCCGTCCAGAGCGGTGGTGCCGGTGATCTCGAAATCCTCCTGGGTCAGCGGTTTGGCCTTGGTCATCGCCTCGGCCAGTTTGGTGATCATCCGTTCCGCCGCGGGGCAGGGGCGCCCCAAATGTTTGCAATCTGTTGCCGCATAGAAATGCGTCTGGTCCGTCCACATCATATTTGCGCCCTCCGCGCGTGGCGCGGGGGTTTAGGGGACAAGAGTTCGGATGAAAGACGGATCACAGCCGCCGCAGCCATCAGACCCTGTCCGGACACCCCGCCCGGGTTCGAGTTACACGTCTGATGGCAGGTCTCCTGACTTGCGGGTCGTCGCTCTCCCGATCCTTCCCGGCCTCTTGTTGGGCCAGTGGCTCTATCGGGGTCGCTCGCCGCTTACAGTTGCGGGGGCAGCCGCGGAATTGGCCTGTTTATGCGCAGGCCGCACCGTGTTCCCTTTTCATCCCGGACACAAGATTCTGTGGCTCGGGAACCATCGACACAAGCCGTAGCGGCTGGGTGCCCGAGTCGTCAATTGTTTTTCTGCATCTGCAAATACAGCCCCCGGATCACATCCGAATTCCGCCGCACCCGCGCCAGCTGCCAGCCGCCCTGCAGCAGGATATAGAAATTCTCCGCCGCCGCGCGGGCTTCGTTTTCTACCAGGCCCAAGCGCTGGCCATGGCGGGTGGTTTCAGTAATCCAGCCCTCGAACAGATGCGCGGCGTGCTGGTGGAACGCCTCGTTCTCCGGCCCTTCGAACAAGGTAGCCGAAACCGGGCAGCCGCTCCATTTACCCTGTTTGTCAAACAGCTTGGCCAGTTTGTAGCAGACCGTCTTGGCACCATCCCGGAAGGTTGGCGCCGGGGCGAAAGACGCCTCTATCAGCAGCAGCATCTGCGCTGACGCCCAATCCGCCGCGGCCAGCGCAAGGTCGGATTTGCCGTTTGGGAAATGGTGATAAAGCGAGCCCTTGGGGGCCCCTGCCTCTGCCAGCAGTTCCGCCAGCCCGGTGCCGCTGTAGCCCTTGTTGCGGAACAGGCGGGCAGCGGCGCGGATCAGCCGCTCGCGGGTGGGCGGCGGGCTGGTCCCGCCTGTCTCAGCTGTCGTCACGTCAGTCATGGCGGCAGCTTGACAGCATTAGACCGATTGGTCCAGATGTGGGCTGGACCAATCGGTCTAGGAGGCTGCCATGCTGGACAAAAGTGCAGAACATACCGCGGTTTTCCGCGAGGAAGCCCTGCGGTTCGCCTCGGGCGGCCACATGCTTGCGGGGCGGCTGTATCATCCGGCGGGGCAGGCGCGGGCGGCGGTGGTGCTGAATGGCGCAACCGGCGTGCCGCAGCGCTATTACCGGTATTTCGCGCGCTGGCTGGCAGCAGAGCAACAGGTGGCCTGCCTGACCTATGACTGCCGGGATTTCGGAGACTCGGCGCAGAGGCATCCGCGCCATTCCGATGCGACAATGGCCCAATGGGCGCTGGAAGATCAGCCAGCTGCCCGGGTTGAAATGCAGCGGCACTATGCGGGCGTGCCGTTGTGGGTTATCGGCCACTCGCTGGGGGCAATGCTGATGCCCCTGCAGGATGGCCTGAAGGACGTCGCCCGCATGATCGTGGTTGCGGGCGGCTTGGTGCATCACCACGATCATCCCTGGCCCTACCGCGCGCTGGCGCTGGCTTTCTGGTTCGGCCATGTGCCGCCATTGGTCCGTGCCTTGGGCTATCTGCCCGGGCGCGCGGTGGGGTTCGGGGCCGATTTGCCCGCCGGGGTTTACTGGCAATGGCGGCGCTGGTGCACCACGCCCGGCAGCTACCTGCCGGAAACCGGCTCGGCCTTGCCGTTGCCCAAATGGGAAGATACCGGTGCGCCGGTGGATCTGTTTGCGATGGCGGATGACGATGTTGTGCCGCCAGCGGCCGTTTGGCGTTTGGGAGACGTCTTTGGCGGCAGCAGGCAGCGTCGGACGGTGCTGGTACCGCAGGAGGCTGGTGTGCAGAAAATCGGCCACCTGGGCGCCTTTGCCCGCGCCAATGCAGCCCTGTGGCCGCGGCTTCTGCCGCAGCAATAGCGCGCCCCGCCAAATCTTGGGGTCAGGCGGTGCGGTTCAGCCGTTCCTCGGTGATCCGGGCATAGTCGGCCAGCCGCAGCTTGAACCGGCGGGTGAGGTTGCTGCGGGCCAGTTTCAGCGACTGCACTAGCAGCCGGCCGGTCAGGGTGGTGGGGGCCAGTTTCAGTTGCACCGACATCCGGGTCCGCCGCGGCGACAGCGCCAGCAGCTCAACCTCCAGCTGGCCGTCCAGGCCGCTGCCGCCGCCCGTCAGCGCCAGCCCGGTGACCGGGGTGTAGGACGCCAGCGTCAGCCGGATGTCGCGCTGTTTGCCGCGAAACCGAAAGCCGATATCCCAGGCCAGGCCGTTTTCCGGGTGGGCGGTATCGCCGGTCCGCTGCACGTCGATGCCGCGCCGCAGGGCCGAGCGCTCCAGCAGGCCGAAATCAGAGATCGCGCCAAAGACGTCGGCAATCGGGGCTTCGATATCTTCTTTGCTTTGAAATTCCATGCGCGCCTGCCTTGGTTGCGCTGCCGTGCCGGCGCGCCGTTTTCGGCAATATGCGATTTAGTCCAGGGTGTCCGCAAGCCAGTTCTTGAGTAGAAAATGCGCAATTGCCCCCTGACGTGACGGCTTTAGGATCGGGTGTTCACCGGCAAAGACCGTCATCATGTCCTGGCGGCTGACCCACAGCGCGTCTTCGATCTCAGCCGGGTCGATGGTGATCTCCGTGCTCAGCGCCTCGCCTGCGCAGCCGAACATCAGCGACATCGGAAAGGCCCAGGGCTGGCTGGACAGGTAGCTGACGGGCCCGACCTGCACACCGGTTTCTTCAAATGTTTCGCGGCGCACGGCTGCTTCCAGCGTCTCACCCGGTTCGACAAAACCTGCGAGCAGCGAATACATCCCCTCGGGCCAGCCGGGCGAGCGCCCCATCAGCACAGCATCGTCATGGGTGATCAGCATGATCACCACCGGGTCGGTGCGCGGGAAATGCGGTGTCTTGCAGGCGGGGCAGATCCGCTGCCAGCCGGCCTGCGCCAAATCGCTGGGGGCGCCGCAAGCTGCGCAATACTGATGGCTGCGGTGCCAGGCCAGCAGCGCCTTGGCGGTGGCGGCCAGTTCCGCTTCCAGCGGCGTGAGGCGGGTCATCACCCGGCGCAGCTCGGCAAAGGCATGGGAAGCGGGCAGGTCCGGATGCTGCTGCTCGCTGGCATCGGCAAAACTGTTGAGCGCCTCCTGATCCAGGCCTTCGGGCTGCCAGCCGCTGATATCACAGGCAAAGCACGGCGCGCCGCCGGGTGCCAGGCCAAGAAACAGTGCGGCATCCTTGCAATCAGCGGCCAGCGGATGCACCGGACCGGTCCAGCCCAGCCCGCAAGGCAGATCCGCCGCCGCGCCGCGCCGGGTCAGCGGCTTGCCGCGCCACATCAGCAGCACCTGGGCCTCCGCACTGTTCCAGGCCGCTTCCAACGCTGCGGTATCCGTGCGCAGATGGGCCGCTCGCTCCAGCCCGCCGCCGCCGAATGTCACTTGTTCTGCGTGTTTCATTGCGGCTCTCCTCTGGCTGGCTGCGGTTTCATTGGGTGTCATGGATGGAATAGCGCCATCCATGGCAGTGTGCCGCAGGCGTTGCCAGCAATCGGCATCGATCTGCGCTTGCCTGTCACTGCACCGCCACACCTGCCGGGCGGGAATTGCGGCTTTTCACTGCTGGATAGGGTGCGCCTGCCCCTTTGCAGCCTCGGCAGCAGGAAAAAATCAAATGCAGCAAAAAGGGTTCTTTGCAAATCGTTAAAACGCTGATTCAAATAGCCGCAAAACAAGAACGGCACCGAATGGTGCGAAAGGAGCAGCGGCAGTCGGTGTCAGCGGAATTTCGGACATGACAAGCGGGGCGCGGGTCTCGCAATCCCGGACCACAATCGGGCAATTGCACGTGCTGGCCACTACGGACCTGCACTGCAATCTGCTGAGCCACGACTACTATGCCGATCGCCCCGGCGGGGCCATCGGCCTGTCCCGGGCTGCCACTTTGATCACCCGTGCGCGCGCAGAGGCTGACCGATTGGGCGCGGCCTGTCTGCTGGTCGACAATGGCGATGGCTTCCAGGGGGCGCCGCTGGGGGACATCGTACCGGGTGCCAAAGGCCCCCATCCTCTGGCGCGCGCATTCCGGTTTTTGAAATATGATGCCGTTGGTCTTGGCAATCATGACTTCGATTTCGGCCTGGAGGCGCTGGCAGGCGTTCTGAAAGACGTGGCATGTCCAGTGCTGTGCTCAAGCCTGACGGCGCGGCAGCCTGATCTTCGGCTGCCCTTCGTGCCCTCGGCGGTGCTGGAGCGGGCGGTGCCTGGCTGCCCCGGTTTGCCGCCGGTCCGGATCGGGCTGTTTTCGGTGCTGCCGCCGCAAACCCTGATTTGGTGCGGCAAGGCGCTGCAGGCGCAACTGGCCGCAGGCGCCATCGTTGAAACCGCCGCGGCCCAAGCCAGGCGGCTGAAGGCGCAGGGCTGTGATCTGGTGCTGGCGCTGGCCCATACCGGAATTGACGGCAAGGGCGGGGCGGGCCGCGGCGAAAATGAACTGGTGCAGCTTGCGAGGCTCCCGGAGATCGATGCGGTTGTGGGCGGCCACACGCATCTGACGCTGCCGGATCCCGCGCACCCCTTTGACAAGCCCGTCGTGATGCCCGGTGCGCATGGCTCGCATCTGGGTGTTCTTAGGCTGGATCTGGAGCATCGCAGCGGAGCTTGGCATCCTGCCGGCGGCTCTGCTAGCCTGCAGCCGGTGGCCCCGTGCCGGGAGGCCGGCGCTGCCCAGTTGCTGGTGCCGGAGGAACCTGGCTTTACGGGGGCACTGGCAGAAGACCACGCCCGCACTTTGCAACGTATGCGCCAGCCCGCGGGCTACAGTTCGGTGGCGATGCATTCGTACTTTACTTTCTTCGCGCCTGATCGCGGCCTGGCACTGGTGGGCAGTGCCCAGGCCGCTGCGGTGCGGCCTTTGCTTGAGGGGGCCGGAAGACAAGGCCTGCCGCTGTTGTCGGCTGTTGCACCGTGCAAATTCGGCGGCCGCTCCGGACCGCATTTTTATACCGACATTGCGGCCGGGGATCTTTGTGCCCGCAATATTTCTGATCTGCAGGTCTTCCCCAACGAATTGCGGGTGGTCGAGGTCACCGGTGCACAGCTTTTGGACTGGCTGGAAATGTCGGCAGGGTTGTTCAGCCGGATCGCCCCGGGCAGCTCCGGGCAGCTGCTGGCCGACCCGCAGCGGGCAGGGCATAATTTCGATGTGATCTTCGGGCTGAGTTATCAGATAGATCCTGCCCAGCCGCCGCGGTTCTCGGCCGCGGGCGTGCAGATCAATCCCAGCGCCCGGCGGATCCGCAACCTGTGCTGGAACGGCCGGCCGGTGGATCCTGCCCAGCGTTTTGCGGTTGCGGCCAACAGCTACCGGGTCAGCGGCGGCGGCAGCTTCAGCATGCTGCGCGAGGCCAAAGAACTGCCATTGCCTCCGATGCGGATCCGCCAGGCAATCCGCGATTACATCGCCGGACGGCTGCCCGCTGATCCGCTGGCAGAGGCACCTTATCCCTGGCAGCTGGCGCCGATGCCCGGCACCAGCGCGGTTGCCGTTACCGGGCCGGGAGCCGTCGGATACCTGAAGGAACTGCCTGCCGGGCTGGCTCAGCCGCGAGGCCGCAGCAGCGGCGGCTTTCTGGAGTTGGAGCTGGAGCTTTAGAGCATCGAAGGCAGGGTTAGCGGGGCACTTGCCAATCCCGGCGGGGGCGCTTATATCGGGATTCGAGAGGTTGGCGCGGGCAGGCGCCTCGCCAACCTGGTCAGGTCCGGAAGGAAGCAGCCACAACGAGCCCCGCTTGGGTCGATGTCCAGCCTCTCACTTTTATCTTCAAATGCCGATGTGATCAGCCGTTTTCCTACGAGGAAAACGGCCAGGAAAAATCGATTTTTCCTGGCCGGAATTCGCGCCGAATTCCGGCGCCTTTCAGAACCGCTCAGAACCGCCCGTTGTTGGCCGGGTAAACGCCGAGGATTTCCACATTGGTGGTGAAATAGCTCAGCTCATCCATCGCCAGCTGCACATTCGGATCTTCCGGGTGGCCTTCGATATCCGCATAGAACTGGGTAGCGGTGAAGGAGCCGTCCACCATATAGCTTTCCAGCTTGGTCATGTTGATGCCGTTGGTGGCAAAGCCACCCATCGCCTTATAGAGCGCCGCCGGAATGTTGCGGACCTGGAACACAAAGCTGGTGATCATGCAGTGGGCACCGCGGCGGCGGTAGTCCGGCTCCGGTGACATGATCACAAAACGGGTGGTGTTGTCGCCGTTGTCCTCGATGTGGCGGGCCAGCACCTCCAGCCCGTAGATTTCACCTGCCAGCTCGCTGGCCAGCGCCGCCACGTGCTTGTTGCCGGCCTCTGCCACATCCCGCGCCGCGCGGGCGTTGTCGGGGCTGACCCGGCCGGTGATGCCATGCTCCTGCAGGAATGTTCCGCACTGCGGCAGCAGCACCAGATGCGAGCGGGCCTCGCGGATGTCCTCCAGCATGGCTCCCGGCACCCCCAGCACATTGATATGCACCCGTACAAAGGCCTCATCGATAATGTGCAGCCCGCTGTGCGGCAGCAGTCTATGAATATCCGCCACCCGGCCATAGGTGGAGTTCTCAACCGGCAGCATCGCCTGTTCGGCTTCGCCGCTTTTGACCGCTGCAATGGCGTCCTCGAAGGTGCGGCAGGGCAGCACCTCCAGATCACGCCGGGCACTGCGGCAGGCTTCGTGGCTGTAGGAGCCAAGCTCCCCCTGAATGGCGATTTTGCGGCTCATGGGTGTGTTCCCCGTGCAAAACTTCAATAATTGGGCGTTTCGTCGCGCTGTCTATACCTTGCCACTTTGAAGGGGAAGCCTTAGACACCCACGCAGACAGCTAAATGGACACGCGATCATGTTTGACACGATGACCCTCACCAAAGCGACCGCAGGCGTTTGCGGCGCGTTCCTGGTTCTTCTTCTGGGCAAATGGGGCGCAGAAGCACTGTATCACATGGACAGCCAGGGTGAGGCGTCCTATGTGATCGAAGTTGCCACCGCCGAAGATGCCGCCAGCGACGAGCCGGAAGTCAGCTTTGAAGAGCTGATGGCCTCCGCTGACGCCGCCAAAGGTGCCAAGGTGTTCAAGAAATGCTCCGCCTGCCACAAGCTGGAAGATGGCGCAAATGCCACCGGCCCGTATCTCTACGGTGTTGTCGGCCGCGAAATCGCCGCCGCACCGGGATTTGGCTATTCCGGCGCCCTGACCGGCCTGGACGGCGACTGGACCGCCGAGGCGCTGGACGCCTTCCTGGCCAAGCCGTCCGCCTATGCGTCGGGCACCACCATGTCGTTCTCCGGCCTGAAAAAGCAAAAAGACCGGGTGAACCTCATCGCCTATCTGGACAGCCTGGACGGCTGATCCGGACCGCTGTCCCGGCAATTCAAAGAAAAGCCGCTGCGAATTGCAGCGGCTTTTTGATGTTCGCATGCGTGATGCCGGCTCAGGCCGGATTGTTTTCCCGGTAATAGGCCAGCGCATCGCGCTCTGTGCCGTCGGGCAGGATGCAGACGCCGATGGTGCCGGCCTTGCCGCTGCGCAGCACGTAGCTGCCGCCGGTCTGCACGCAATAGGCCTCTTCCGGGCTGCTGTAGACCACTTCCTCTTCCTGCTGGGCACAGGCGCTGAGCGCGGCAGCTCCGGCCATTGCGAGGGCGGCGAGAATTCTGGTTTTCGGCATCTGCTGACTCCTGACTTGGTAACGCAATTGTGAGGTGAGGCTGGCAGGCAATTTTATTGCGCGCAAGCGCCGCCTTGAAAATGCGCGCTTTTCGGCTGCTTTGTGCCCAGAGACACGCTGAAATCACTTAATCTCAACTTGAATGTTACCGCCCCCGGCCATTAGCTTGGCAGCAGAAATCCGGGCCCGAATTCCGGACAAAGGAGGTCATGGCAGATGAACACCGCTCGAGCTGCGGCGCGCGTGCGCGCAAAGGACAGAGTGAACCCGCTGCAAGCCGCGGCGGCGCTTGCCGTGGGGCTGGTCCTGGCACTGGCGGCAGCAACATTGGCACGGGCGGAAGAGACCATCATCAAGGCGCATGGCTTTGCCGAATTCGGGGCGTTGAAGTACGCCGAAGGCTTTGCCCATTTCGATTACGTCAATCCGGACGCGCCCAAGGGCGGTGAGTTGTCGATCTCTGCCGTCGGCACCTTTGACAGCATGAACCCCTATACCCGCAACGGCCGCGCCGGGGCGTTGTCCTCGGATCAGTTCGAAAGCCTGCTGGTGGAATCCTACGATGAACCCGGCTCCTATTACGGGCTGATCGCCGAAAGCCTGGAATATCCCGAAAACCAGGATTGGGTGATCTTCAACCTGCGGCCGGAAGCGACGTTTTCAGATGGCAGCGCGGTCACCGCTGATGACGTGGTATTTTCCCACAACATCCTGCTGGATCAGGGACTGAAGTCCTACGCCGAGGCGGTGCGCAAGCGCATCCCCAAGGCCGAGGCACTGGACCCGCACCAGGTCAAATTCCACTTCTCGCCGGACTTTCCGCGCCGCGCGATGATCACTCAGGTGGGGGGCACGCCGGTGTTCTCAAAGGCCTGGTTCGAGGCCGACCCGGAAAACCGCCGCCTTGACGAGCCGCGGCTGGACCCGGGCATCGGCTCCGGCCCTTATGTTCTGGAAAGTGCCGAGGTGAACCAGCGCATCACCTACCGCCGCAACCCGGATTACTGGGGCGCGGGCCTGAATGTGAACATCGGCCGTCACAACTATGACCGCATCCGGGTTGAATATTTCGGCGATGCCATCGCCGCGATGGAGGGGTTTAAGGCCGGTGTCTATACTCTGCGCCCCGAGAACAACTCGAAAAGCTGGGCCACGTCTTATGACTTTGCCGCGGTGGATAAGGGCCAGGTGATCAAGGGCGAAATCCCCGACGGCAACGTGCCCGCTGCCAATGGCTTTGTGATGAACCTGCTGAAGCCCGAATTTCAGGACATCCGTGTCCGCGAGGCGCTGCAGCTGGCCTTCAACTTTGAATGGACCAACGAGAGCCTGCAATACGGGCTGTTCCGCCATCGCTCCTCCTTCTGGCAGGATTCGCCGCTGGCCGCGCAGGGCCTGCCCGAGGGCCGCGAGAAAGAGGTGCTGGAGGCGCTGGGCGATCTGATCGACCCCGCGCTGCTGACCTCGGAACCGGTAATGGCACATAGATCCAAGGCGTCGCGTCCCGGCGACCGCAAAAATCTGCGCCGGGCGATGAAACTGCTGGATGAGGCCGACTGGGCTGTCGGCGATGACGGGTTGCGCCGCAATGCGCAAGGCGAAGTGCTGAAGCTGGAGTTTCTGGCCGACAGCCCGACCATTGAACGCATCGTGCAGCCCTATGTCACCAACCTGCGCACCATGGGCATCGATGCGGTGGTGAACCGGGTCGATTACGCCCAATACACCAGCCGCCGCCGGGAGAAGGAGTTCGACATGATCTCCTCGGCCTACCGGATGTCGCTGGAGCCTTCGACCGGCCTCTATCAGTATTTTGGCTCCGAGGCGCATGAATATTCGGTGTTCAACCCGGCAGGGCTGGCAGACCCGGCGGTGGATGCGCTGATCGGCAACATCGTCAACGCCAAGACGCAAGATGAACTGCGCGCCAATGCCCGCGCACTGGACCGGGTGCTGCGGGCCAAGCGGTTCATGGTGCCGGCCTGGTATCTGGATGTCAGCTGGATCGCCTATTGGGACATGTACCGTCAGCCGGAAACCCTGCCGCCCTATGACACCGGCATGCTGGATCTGTGGTGGATCGATGCTTCCCGCGAGGCTGAGCTCAAAGCGGCCGGCGCGCTTCGGTAAGACAGAGACATGGCAGCCTATATCTTCAGACGCCTGCTTTTGGTGATCCCGACGCTGTTCGGCATCCTGCTGGTGAACTTTGCCCTGGTGCAGTTTGTGCCCGGCGGCCCGGTGGAGCAGATCATCGCCCAGCTCGAAGGCGGCGGCGACGTGTTCGAGGGCTTTGCGGGCGGCGGCGGCGATACCGGCACCGAGGCGATCAGCGCCAATGAAAACTACGCTGGCCGTCAGGGCCTGCCGCCGGAGCTGATCGAGGAATTGCAGCAGCAGTTCGGCCTTGACAAGCCGCCGCTGGAGCGCTTCCTGACGATGCTCGGCAACTACGCGCGCTTTGATTTCGGCGAAAGCTATTTCCGCAAGATCGACGTGACTGACCTGGTGCTGGAAAAAATGCCTGTCTCGATCTCGCTGGGCCTGTGGTCCACACTCATCGCCTATCTGATTTCAATCCCGATGGGCATCCGCAAGGCGCTGCGGGACGGCTCACGTTTTGACACCTGGACCAGCGGTTTCATCATCGCCGCCTATGCGATCCCGTCTTTCCTGTTTGCCATCATGCTCTTGGTGCTGTTAGCCGGCGGCTCCTACTGGCAGATCTTCCCCTTGCGCGGCCTCACCTCGGACAACTGGGAGCAGCTGAGCCTCTTGGGCAAGATTGGCGATTACTTCTGGCACATCACGCTGCCAGTGCTGGCCTCGACGATCGGCGCCTTTGCCACGCTGACGCTCTTGACCAAGAACTCCTTCCTGGATGAGATCAAGAAGCAATATG
Source organism: Leisingera aquimarina DSM 24565 (assembly GCF_000473165.1). Classification (GTDB taxonomy): domain Bacteria; phylum Pseudomonadota; class Alphaproteobacteria; order Rhodobacterales; family Rhodobacteraceae; genus Leisingera; species Leisingera aquimarina. The sequence continues at coordinate 1,907,423 of NZ_KI421504.1, forward strand.
TGATGACTGCCCGCGCCAAGGGCCTCAGCGAGAACCGGGTGCTGTACGGCCATGTGTTCCGCAACGCGATGCTGATTGTGATTGCCGGCTTTCCTTCCGTCTTCATTGGCGTGTTCTTTTCCGGCTCGCTGATCATCGAGACGATCTTCTCGCTCGACGGCCTTGGCCGCCTGGGGTTTGAGGCCGCGGTGGCGCGCGATTACCCGGTGATCTTCGGCACCCTGTTCATTTTTGGTCTGATGAGCCTGGTTGTCGGCATCGTCTCGGACCTGATGTATGTGCTGGTCGACCCGCGCATCGACTTTGAAAAGCGGGAGGGCTGACCGATGGCGCTTTCCCCCCTGAACCAGCGCCGCTGGAACAATTTCCGCAAGAACAAGCGCGCCTTCTGGTCGCTGATCCTTTTCACCGTGCTGTTCACACTGTCACTGTTTGCCGAGTTCATCGCCAACGACAAACCGATTCTGGTGAGCTACCGTGGTGAACTTCACACACCGGTGTTCAAGTTTTACCCGGAAACCCGTTTCGGCGGCGATTTCCAGACCGAGGCGATTTACAGCGATCCGGAGGTCGAATGCCTGATCCGCTCCGGCGGCATCGAGGATTGCTTTGACGAACCCGAAACCATCCTGGAGGAGATCGCCGCGGGCACCTATGCCGCGGAGGGGTTCGAGGCGGGCTGGACCCTCTGGCCGCCGATCCCCTACAGCTTCAACACCACCGTGGACCGCCCCGGCGCGGCACCGTTGCCGCCCAACGGGCAGAACCTCTTGGGCACCGACGATACCAAACGCGACGTGCTGGCGCGGGTGATCCATGGCTTCCGCTTGTCGATCCTGTTCACCCTGATCGTGACCGGCGCTGCTACGGTGCTGGGCATCCTGGCCGGCGCCGTGCAGGGCTTTTTCGGCGGCTGGCTGGATCTGGTGTTCCAGCGGGTGATCGAGATCTGGAGCTCGACCCCGACGCTCTATGTGATCATCATCATGTTTGCGATCCTGGGCCGCAGTTTCTGGCTCTTGGTCTTCCTGATGGTACTGTTCGGCTGGACTGCGCTGGTGGGTGTGGTCAGGGCCGAATTCCTGCGCGCCCGCAATCTGGAATACGTCCGCGCCGCCAAAGCGCTCGGGGTGGGCAATATGACCATCATGTTCCGCCACATGCTGCCCAACGCGATGGTGGCGACGCTGACCATGCTGCCTTTCATCGTGACCGGCACCATCTCGGCGCTGGCGGGGCTTGATTTCCTCGGTTTCGGCCTGCCGTCCTCGGCGCCGTCACTGGGAGAGCTGACCCTGCAGGCCAAGCAGAATCTGGAAGCGCCCTGGCTGGCCTTCACCGCCTTCTTCACCTTCGCGATCATGCTGTCGCTGCTGGTCTTCATCTTCGAAGGCGTGCGCGATGCCTTCGACCCGCGGAAGACGTTTTCATGATCGCGCGGAAAACGAGGGGCGTGCCTGCCGGGGGGCAGGCAGGCGCGACCCGGGCCGCAAGCGACCCGGGTATTGATTGCGGCACCGAAGGCAAAGAGTAATGAACAAAACAATTTCCTCCCCCCTCCTGAACGTCCAGAACCTCCGCGTCTCGTTCCGCCAAGACGGCAAGATCACCGAAGCCGTGCGCGACGTCTCCTTCTCGGTCGGCCGCGGCGAAACCGTGGCGCTGGTGGGGGAGAGCGGATCCGGCAAATCCGTCTCGGCGCTCTCCACCGTGTCTCTCCTGGGCGACAGTGCCATGGTCGAGGGCTCGGTCACCTATGACGGCACCGAAATGGTCGGCGCCGATGAGAAGCACCTGATGGATGTGCGCGGCAATGACATCAGCTTCATCTTTCAGGAGCCGATGACATCGCTCAATCCGCTGCACACCATTGAGCGGCAGCTGGAGGAATCGCTGGCGTTACATCAGGGACTGGCCGGCAAGGCGGCCCGCGCGCGCATTCTGGAACTCTTGAACAAAGTTGGCATCCGTGACGCCGAAAACCGGCTGACGTCCTATCCGCATCAGCTCTCGGGCGGGCAGCGCCAGCGGGTGATGATCGCCATGGCGCTGGCCAACAAGCCCGACATCCTGATCGCGGACGAACCCACAACGGCGCTGGATGTGACCATCCAGGCGCAGATCCTCGACCTTTTGGCGGACCTGAAGAAAAGCGAGGGCATGGGGCTGCTGTTCATCACACATGACCTCGGCATCGTGCGCCGCATAGCCGACCGGGTCTGCGTGATGAAGGACGGCGAGATCGTCGAGGAAGGCCCGGCGGCAGAGATCTTCGCCAATCCGCAGCACGCTTACACGCAGAAACTGCTGGCTGCAGAGCCTTCGGGCCAGCCGCAGCCGGTTGCCCCGGATGCGCAGGAATTGGTGGCGGTCAAGGACCTCAAGGTCTGGTTCCCGATCCAGCGCGGCCTTTTGAAACGCACCGTGGGCCATGTGAAGGCAGTGAACCCGATGTCGGTCGCGGTGCGCGCAGGCGAGACGCTTGGCATCGTCGGAGAGAGCGGCTCAGGCAAGACCACTCTGGCTCTGGCGATCATGCGGCTGATTGCATCCGAGGGTGCGGTGACCTTCCAGGGCCAGGATTTGCGCAAATGGTCCACCCGTGATCTGCGCAAACTGCGCAAGGACATGCAGATCGTGTTCCAGGATCCCTTCGGCTCGCTCAGTCCGCGGATGACCTGCGCCCAGATCATCTCCGAAGGCCTGGCGATCCACAAGGTCGACCAGCACCGCAAGCCGCGTGAGCTGGTGGCGGAGGTGATGCAGGAGGTGGGGTTGGATCCGGCAGCGATGGACCGCTACCCTCATGAGTTCTCCGGCGGTCAACGTCAGCGTATCGCCATTGCCCGCGCCATGGTGTTGCGTCCCAAGCTGGTGGTGCTGGATGAGCCGACCTCGGCGCTGGACATGACGGTGCAGGTTCAGATCGTCGAGCTGCTGCGCGATCTGCAGACCCGCTATGGGCTGGCCTTTCTGTTCATCAGCCACGACCTGAATGTGGTGCGGGCTATGTCGCACAATGTGGTTGTGATGAACCAAGGCGATGTGGTGGAGACCGGATCGGCCGAGGACTTATTCACCAACCCTCGGGCGGACTACACCCGCAGGCTGCTGGCGGCGGCGGGTTAATACTCTGGCAGACTTTGCTGCATCTATGCGCGCGCAGCCTGCGCAACGCCCATAAGTTGCGGCAGCAGGTTTGACCAAATGTTTCGCGCGCGAAACATTGCGGCAGAAATGCTGACCTATCTGACGCACCCCGGAACAGGCGGAAATCTCCCGCGCCCGCAGGCCCGCCCGGCTGATGCCGGACGGGCCTTGGCGGCCTTGGGCCAGGCTCAGCGCCAACGGCGCTGAGCCTGGCCCAACGGGAGCGCCGCGCCTTGGCGCTGCAGCGACGGGCGGGAGAATTTCCGGTGGCAGGAGAAAGGCTCAGAACGCAGTGCTGTGGGTGGCCTTGTTGAGGTCATAGGTGTCGAAACTGCGGGCAATCATCCGGGCCAGGGGGCGGGCCTCGTCGCGGATAGCAAGGCCGTTGGCGGTGACCGACAGCATGCCGGGAAAGGCGGCCTCTGCCTCTGCAAACATCCTGTCCAGCCCTGCATCGGTCACGGCAAAGCGGGACAGGATCTCCTCCCGGCTGATGCTGAAATCGCACATCAGCGCCTCAATGAGCCGGGCCCGCAACAGGTCCTCACCGCCAAAAGCATGGCCGCGGGCGGTGGCAAAGCGGCCCTCGCGAATGCTGCGGATATAGTCCGAAGTGCCCGGCGCATTCTGCGCATAGCCCTGCGGAAAACGCGAGACCGCCGAAGCACCGATGCCGATCAGCACCTCTGCGGGATCGTCGGTGCAGCCCTGGAAAGTGCGCCGCAGCCGGCCCGTCCGCTGTGCCGCTGCCAGCCCGTCATCAGGCCGTGCAAAGTGATCGATGCCGATTTCCCGGTAGCCGTCCCACAGGAACAGCCGGCGGGCGGTTTCAAACAGCTCCAGCCGTGCCTCGGGCGTTGGCAGCGCGTCGGAGCGGATCATGCATTGCCGCCCCGCCATCCAAGGCACATGGGCATAGCCATAGACCGCCACCCGGTCGGGGGTCAGGGAGACGAGCTTTTGCACGCTTTCAGTCATCTGCGCCGGTGTCTGATGCGGCAGTCCGAACAGGATATCTGCACTGAGGCTGGCAATCCCATGGGCGCGCAGCTGTTCGATGGCAGTCCGGGTCGACTCAAAACTTTGGATACGGCCAATCGCCTGCTGAATGGCCGTGTCGAAATCCTGCACCCCGATCGAAGCCCGGGTCATGCCGGCCTCCGCCAGAGCTTCCAGCCGCCGGTCTCCGATCTCGTTCGGATCGATTTCAACCGAAAACTCTGCCTGGGGCGCCAGCGGAAAGGCCGCTGTGATGGTGCTGGCCAAACCGCGGATCAACGCAGCGCTCAGGATCGTCGGGGTGCCGCCGCCCCAATGCAGGCGCGACAGGGTCACGCCCTCAGGCAGCTGCTGCCGCAGCAGCGCAATTTCGGCCTTCAGAACCTGAACATAGGCTACGACCGGCGCGTCCGAATGGGTGCCCTGGGTGCGGCAGGCGCAGAACCAGCACAATCTGCGGCAGAACGGCACATGCACGTACAATGAGATACTGCTGCCGGGGGCAACTTTTGACACCCAGCTGGAAAACCGGGCGGGATCCACCGCGTCTCCGAAATGCGGAGCGGTCGGGTAACTTGTATAGCGCGGCACTTTGGCGTCGAATAATCCGAGTTCGGCCAATTGAGGTTTCTGATCCATTCCTTTAGTTTTAAGTACGCCAGCTTAGGCAAGCCTTGACCCAGATCAACCGGGATCCCCTGATGAATGCTCCAGTAACGTCACAGTCCAGATGCGGCGACTGCCCGATCCGCCACCGCGCCGTCTGCGCGCGGTGCAACGCGGATGAGTTGGATGAGCTGGACGGTATCAAATACTACCGCACCTATGAGGCGGGCCAGCCGATCATCTGGTCCGGCGATGTGATGACCTTTGTCGGTTCGGTTGTATCGGGCATCGCCTCGCTGACCCAGACGATGGAGGACGGGCGCACCCAGATGGTGGGGCTTTTGCTGCCCAGCGACTTTGTCGGCCGTCCGGGGCGTGAAGGGGCAGCCTATGATGTGGCAGCGACCACGGATGTGGTGATGTGCTGTTTTCGCAAGAAACCGTTTGAAGAGCTGATGGAGCGCACCCCGCATATCGCGCACCGCCTGCTGGAAATGACCCTGGACGAGCTGGACGCGGCCCGCGAATGGATGCTGGTGCTGGGCCGCAAGACCGCGCGCGAAAAAATTGCCAGCCTGCTGGCCATAATTGCACGCCGTGACGCCACGCTGACACCGGGCGGCGCCACCAACCGGATGGTGTTTGACCTGCCGCTGACCCGCGAGGCGATGGCGGACTATCTTGGCCTGACACTGGAAACTGTGAGCCGTCAGATTTCCGCGCTGCGGAAGGACGGCATCATTGAACTGGAAGGCAAGCGGCATGTGACCGTGCCCGACATGCGCCTGCTGATGGAAGAGGCAGGCGACGACAGTGACGGCGGCTTCCTGGGCTGAGGCCGCTTTCCCGAAATCGTCTAACCGTTTTCAACCAACCAGCGTGCGACCCGCGCCGCAGGGCTGCGGGGGCCGGAGGCGCGCAGACTCCACAGCCGCAGGTCCCGCGGCAGGTTGGCCCGGATGTCAAACGGCGCCACCAGCTTGCGGCTGGCCAGTAGCGGAGCCACCAAAGCCTGATGGCCGATCAGCACTCCGGCGCCATTGACGGCCTCTTCTACCGCCAAGGAGTAGAGCGAATATTCCGGACCCCTAATGTGCGGGGGTTTGCCCGGGCAGGCTGCCTGCAGCCACGTACCCCAGTCCTGCGACCAGACTGCATCTGACAGGCAGGGCACGTTCAGCAAATCCGCGGGGGAGTGCAGCTTCTCGGCTACTGCGGGCGCACAAACCGGGAAGATTGTATCCTGTTCGATCACCGTCCCCTGATCACCGCCATAGAACAGACAGAGGTCATAAGGCGTGCGTTTAAGGTTCGGGGGGGCCTCAAGGGCGGTGACCGATACTGCCATATCCGGTATCGCGGCGCGCAGGGCGGGCAGCCGCGGGGACAGCCAGAACTGCGCAATTGCGGGCAGGGTGGCGATATGCACGGTGCCGGGCTGTGCCTCTGCCCGCAGGTGGCGGACAGCGGCGTTGAGCTGGTCAAAGGCATCCGTGAACTCCGGCAGCACCCGCGCGCCCAGGGCCGTGAGTGCTACCTGCTTGGGGCGGCGGTCGAACAGTGGCGCCTGCAGCGCGTCTTCCAGCGCCTTGACATGGGCCGAGACCGCGCCGGGCGTCACGCCCAGCTCCTGCGCGGCGGCGGCAAATCCGCCCAGACGCGCGGCGGCCTCAAAGGCGCGCAAGGCGGTCGGCGGCAGGGATTTGGCGGGGGGCGGGGAAACTGCCATGGCTTAGCCTCAATTTTTCTAGCCCTAGTTTTCTGTAAAACTGATTTGCGGGCAAGGGGGCAGGGACGCTTTGATAGGGCAGAGAAACCCGCCTCAGCGTGAAGGAGACAGAGATGACAGAGCTTGCCCGCCGCAATTGGGTGCCCGCCGCTTGCGAGGATTACGTGCAAACGGTGGCCGCCGAAACCGCCGCTGCCAGCAGCGCAGAGACCGCCGCACGGCTGAGCGCGCTGGCTGCACGCAATACAGAGATCCACGACCGCGACTGCTTCAACCTGAACCCCGCCACCAATGTTATGAACCCGGCGGCGGAAGCGCTGATGGCAAGCGGCCTCGGCAGCCGTCCGTCGCTGGGCTATCCTGGTGATAAATACGAGATGGGGCTGGAAGCAATCGAAGAGATCGAGGTCATCGCCGCCGAGCTGGCCGCGCAGGTGTTCAAAGCACGTTATGCCGAGATCCGGGTCGGGTCCGGCGCGCTGGCCAACCTTTATGGTTTCATGGCGCTGACTAGGCCGGGCGATGCGATCATCGCGCCGCCCGCCGCGGTGGGCGGCCATGTCACCCATCACGCGGATGGCTGTGCCGGGCTTTATGGGCTGCAGACCCACGCGGCGCCAGTTGATGCGGATGGCTATACGGTGGATCTAGGCGCGCTTCGTGCATTGGCGCAGGAGGTGCGTCCCAAACTGATCACCATTGGCGGCAGCCTCAACCTGTTCCCGCATCCGGTGCCGGAAATCCGGGAAATTGCCGATGGGGTTGGTGCCAAGGTGCTGTTCGATGCCGCCCACCAATGCGGCATGATCGCGGGCGGGCATTGGGCCAACCCGCTGCAGCAGGGCGCGCATCTGATGACGATGAGCACCTACAAAAGCCTGGGCGGCCCCGCAGGCGGGCTGATCGTCACCAATGACGCGGAGATTGCCGAGCGGCTGGATGCCATTGCCTTTCCCGGCATGACGGCGAATTTCGACGCCGCCAAATCGGCAGCGCTGGCATCGAGCCTGCTGGACTGGGTGGAGCACGGCGCGCAGTATGCCCGCGCGATGGCGGAGCTTTCGCTGGTGCTGGCGCAGGAACTGGCAAGGCTGGGCCTGCCTGTCTTTGCAGCTGAGCACGGCATGACACAATCGCATCAGTTCGCGCTGGAGGCGGCAGCGTTCGGCGGCGGTCAGGCGGCCTCAAAACATCTGCGCAAGGCCGGGTTTCTGGCTTGCGGCATCGGCCTGCCGCTCGCGCAGGTGCCTGGCGACATGAACGGGCTGCGCATCGGAACCCCGGAGCTGGTGCGCCGCGGGGTGGAGCCTAAGCACGCACCGCGGCTTGCAGAGCTGATTGCTCGTGGCCTGCGGGCAGAGGACCCGGCGGAGCTGGCGGCGGAAACCGCAGAATTCCGCGCAGCTTTCCAAGGGATGCACTACGTCCGCCAGATTTAAGAGTGGAAAGCAGGGGCGGCGCTCTCCCGCGCCAGCGCGTGCCCGGCTGGGCCGGACCCGCTGGCAGACTTGGGCGTGGCACCGCAAAGCGGTGCCACGCCCAACGGGAGGATGCCCTTCTGCAAGAAGGGTGGACGACGGGCGGGAGCGGCGCCGGTTTGCAATGCTCGCCGTCAGGTCCCGCGGGGCTTGCGGGTGACCCCGCGGGGCTTGCGGGTGACCCCGTGCGGCGGTTGTGGTCTACTGGCGCAACAATAACACTCGGAGGCTGGAATGCAGTTTGGAAGCTTGATCGGGATGCTGATCGTCGGGGCGCTGGCGGGTTGGCTGTCAGGCAAGATCATGCAGGGGCGCGGCTTCGGCATCCTCGGCAATATCATCGTCGGCGTGGTTGGCGCCTTTCTGGCCGGAACAATCTTTCCGGCGCTGGGCTTTGCTGCGGGCGGAGGCTTCTTCTGGTCGCTGATCCACGCCACTATCGGTGCGGTGATCCTGCTGTTCCTGATCGGCCTGATCCGCAAGGCGGGATAGGGCACAGAGCAAGACACGAAAAAGGCGCCTTGCTGGGCGCCCTTTTTACTATCCGGCAGAGTTGCTGCCTGACCGGGTTGTCAATGCGCCATCAGCACCGGCACTTTGGCTTGCTCCAGCATGTTGCGGGTGGCACCGCCAAGGATTGCTTCGCGGAAGCGGGAATGCCCGTAGGCGCCCATCACGATCAGATCGGCGGCGGTATCGGCGGCATGGCGGTTCAGCACATCCGACACCCGGGTCAGCGTCTTGCTGAGCACATCGATTTCGCAGGTCACGCCGTGCCGGGACAGCATCTGTGCCAGCAATCCGCCGGGATCCGAACGCTCCGGCCCGTGCTGCGGCGGGTCGATCACCGCGATGCGCACCAGGTCGGCGCCCTTCATAAACGGCAGTGCCCTGCGAATCGCGGTCATTGCCTCGATGCTTTCGTTCCAGGCCACCAGAACGGTTTTGGGCTGGCGCATCGGCGCGGCCTTGCCGGGCACGACCAGCACCGGCGCACGGCCCTCGAACAGCGCGGCTTCGACAATCGGTTCGGCTTCGGCGCGAGTGCCCGGGCCATAAGGTTTGCCCAGCACCACCAAGTCCGAAAACCGTGCCTGACGCGCCACATGGCGGCCGAGGTCCGCGATCTGGGCAACACCGCTGTCGGTGGCAAACGGCACGCCGGCCTGCTGCAGCGCGGTTTCGGCCAGGGCTTCGACCTGTTCTGCTTCTTCCTGGGCGCGGGCCAGGGTTTCCTGCAGCACCATCGCATTGGCGCCGGCATAGTAGTATCCAGTCTGGGTGCGGTCGACACCCAGGCAGAGCGCATTGGCGTGGGCGCCAAAGTCTTCGGCCAGGGCCGTAATCTGCGCCAAAGGCGCCGCTGCGGTTTCTGCAGCTGTGAGAATCGTAAGCAAGGACTTGTAGGACATTGGCACCTCTCGGCGGATGATGCGGCGCAGCCCGGATAGCTGCGGTGCGAAGAATTTCGTGACACGGGCAGAAGTGTCACATGTTGCTTGGAAATGTCTTGATGCAGATCAAGGCAGCAAAGATGCGCCTTTTGCATGAAGGGCGCGGTCTAATAACGTCCCCGTATTCGCAGGATTCGCGGGGGCATGGCAAAGGGACGCAAGATGTCTAACTATATCAAGCTGATAGCGCTTGGTCTGGTCACGCTGTTTGCGATGATCGGTTCCAATTACGCGCGGGATCTGGCTTACCAGGTGCATGCGATCATCGTGATGATCGTGGCTGGCGGCCTGTTCCTTTATACTTTGCGCCACACCAACGAGCCGAAACCGGCAGTTGTTGGTCTGGAAAATGAGTATTTCGACAGCGTCGTGCGCGCTGGCACAATTGCAACCGCCTTTTGGGGCGTGGTCGGATTTCTGGCGGGGACTTTCATTGCGTTCCAGCTGGCCTTTCCGGCGTTGAATTTCGAGTGGGCGCAAGGGTTTGCCAATTTCGGCCGCCTGCGCCCGCTGCACACCTCGGCAGTGATCTTTGCCTTTGGCGGCAACGCGCTGATCGCAACCTCCTTTTATGTGGTGCAGCGGACTTCCGCGGCGCGGTTGTGGGGCGGCAACCTGGCGTGGTTCGTGTTCTGGGGCTATCAGCTGTTCATCGTGCTGGCGGCGACCGGCTATCTGTTCGGCTCGACCCAGTCCAAGGAATATGCGGAACCCGAATGGCACGTCGATCTGTGGCTGACGGTGGTCTGGGTGGCTTATCTGGCCGTGTTCCTGGGCACTGTGATCAAGCGCAAGGAGCCGCATATCTATGTGGCCAACTGGTTCTACCTGGCGTTCATCGTCACCGTGGCGATGCTGCACCTGGTCAACAACATGACCATTCCGGTCTCCATCTGGGGCTCCAAGTCGGTGATCGTCTGGCCGGGTGTGCAGGATGCGATGATCCAGTGGTGGTACGGCCATAACGCCGTGGGCTTCTTCCTGACTGCGGGCTTCCTTGGGATGATGTACTACTTCATTCCAAAGCAGGCTGAGCGTCCAGTGTTCTCCTACAAGCTGTCGATCATCCACTTCTGGGCGCTGATCTTCCTCTATATCTGGGCCGGTCCGCACCACCTGCATTACACCGCGCTGCCGGATTGGGCATCGACCCTGGGCATGGTGATGTCGATCATCCTGTGGATGCCCAGCTGGGGCGGCATGATCAACGGTCTGATGACGCTCTCGGGCGCCTGGGACAAGCTGCGCACCGATCCGGTGATCCGGATGATGGTGATCTCGGTCGGCTTTTACGGCATGTCCACATTCGAGGGTCCGATGATGTCGATCCGCGCGGTGAACTCGCTGTCGCATTACACCGACTGGACCATTGGCCACGTGCACTCCGGCGCACTCGGCTGGAACGGCATGATCACCTTTGGCGCCCTCTATTATCTGGTACCGGTGCTGTGGAAGCGTGAGCGTCTGTATTCGCTGTCGCTGGTCTCCTGGCATTTCTGGCTCGCCACCATCGGCATCGTTCTCTATGCCGCGTCGATGTGGGTGACCGGTATCATGGAAGGCCTGATGTGGCGCGAAGTGGACGCCAACGGCTTCCTGGTGAACTCCTTTGCCGACACCGTGGCAGCGAAGTTCCCGATGTATGTGGTGCGCGGTCTGGGTGGGGTCATGTTCCTCGCTGGTGCGCTTGTCATGTGCTACAACCTGTGGATGACTGTCCGTAAGGCCCCGGCAAAAGAAGCCAGCCTGACGGTTCCGGTCCCGGCTGAATAAGGAGCCAGGCAGCTATGTCCATTCTCGACAAACATAAGATCCTCGAGACCAACGCGACCCTTTTGCTGGTGTGCAGCTTCCTGGTCGTGACCATCGGCGGCCTGGTGCAGATCGCACCGCTGTTCTACCTGGAAAACACCATTGAGAAGGTGGAGGGCATGCGCCCTTACACCCCTCTCGAACTGGCGGGCCGGGATATCTACATCCGTGAGGGTTGCTATGTCTGCCACAGCCAGATGATCCGCCCGATGCGCGATGAGGTCGAACGCTACGGCCACTACTCGCTGGCGGCAGAGTCGATGTACGACCGTCCGTTCCAGTGGGGCTCCAAGCGGACCGGGCCGGATCTGGCCCGTGTTGGCGGCCGCTACTCGGACGAGTGGCACGTCGATCACTTGCGCAACCCGCAGGCCGTGGTGCCGGAATCGGTGATGCCGAAATACGGCTTCCTCGAGGAGAAGCGGGTCGATGGCAAATACATCGGCGACGTGATGGCCACCAATGCGATGCTGGGCACCCCCTATACGGACGGGATGATCGAGGCCGCGCAGGCCGACTTCCGCGCCCAGGCAGATCCCGACAGCGACTTTGACGGGCTGCTGGAGCGTTACGGCGAGAAGGTCAATGTGCGCAACTTCGACGGCCAGCCGGGTGTGTCCGAGGCCGATGCGCTGATCGCCTACTTGCAGATGATGGGCACGCTGGTCGACTTCTCGACCTTCACCCCGGACGCAAGCCGTTAAGGAGGGAAAGATGGAATTCTACACGCTCCTCAGGCAATTCGCGGACAGCTGGATGCTGCTGTTCCTGTTCACCTTCTTCATCGGTGTTGTGGTCTGGGCGTTCCGCCCGGGCAGCACCAAGGTTTACAAGGATACCGCAGACATCCCGTTCCGGCATGATGATGCACCGGCGCCTGCCGCAGGTGCTGACGAACCCGCCGAGACCAAGGAGGCGAGGGCATGAGCAAAAAATCGCAAAAGTTCGAAGGCGATCCGAACACCACCGGCCATGAGTGGGACGGGATCGAGGAATTCGACAACCCTATGCCGCGCTGGTGGCTGTGGACCTTCTACGCCACCATCATCTGGGGCGTGCTCTATACCATCGCCTATCCGGCCTGGCCGTTGATCAACGGCGCCACTGCCGGGGTGCTGGGCTGGTCGACCCGCGCCGATGTGGCGGCTGAGATCACCGCGGTGGAAGAAGCCAACGCGCCGGTCAACGCCAAGCTGGAGGCAACCGAGCTGACCGCCATTGCGGCAGATCCTGAGCTGAACTCCTACGCGGTGTCCGCCGGGTCCGCGGTGTTCAAGACCTGGTGCGCCCAGTGCCACGGCTCTGGTGCTGCGGGCGCCAAGGGCTATCCGAACCTGTTGGATGACGATTGGCTGTGGGGCGGCTCGGTGGAGGATATCCACGCCACCGTCGCCCACGGCATCCGCAATGAGGACAGCGATGATGCGCGCTATTCCGAGATGCCTGCATTCGGCCGCGACGAGCTGCTTGAGAAAGAAGAGATTTCCCAGGTGGTCAACTACGTGATGTCGCTGTCGGGCGAGGCGCAGGATGCGTCGAAGGTTGAGGCCGGATCGGTTGTCTTTGCTGACAACTGCGCTTCCTGCCACGCCGAGGACGGCACCGGCGACCGTGAACAAGGCGCGCCGAACCTGGCGGATGCAATCTGGCTTTACGGCGGCGACTACGCCACCCTGAGCGAGACCGTGACCAACTCGCGCTATGGTGTGATGCCGGCCTGGAACACCCGCCTCACCGAGGCGCAGATCCGGGCGGTTTCGTCCTATGTTCACCAGCTTGGCGGCGGCGAATAAGCCGGATCCGGTTTTGCAAGAATAGCGAAAGGGCTGCCCTCGGGCGGCCCTTTTTTGCGGATGAGGGGGGAGCTAGCCCGAAGCCGCTCCTCAAGCTAGGAGCATCGTTCGCTAAAACCTAGCCAGTTTCTGTCGGTTGCAAAGGTGCCGTACTCGGGGTCCTAGACAAGACTGGAGAAGAAGCAGATTTACAGCGGTTCCTAGGCGATGAAACTGCAAGAACGGCTGGTTGTGTTGTTCGGCGGTTGAACACTCCCGACTTGGCTGGCCGTGCCTGCAGGCGAAGAGTGCATTATTGTAGAAAGTGCTTGGCTGGTACTAGTCTGGCTTTCGGGGACAGAGTTGAATTTGTCCGTTTCACAGCATTGATGCCGCTGTGTTCTTGGACGATGGCGCCGGAGTTCCAAATTCAGAAGGCCGGCACAATGTCCGAGAATATTCACCATGAACTGCTTCGCATCTTGGAGGGCGAGATGGCATTGTGGATACGGGCCAGGATCGGCGACCTGCCAGATGAAGCTAAGTTTCGTGCAAACAACGCTTTGAGTGCGTTGTATTGGGCGGGCGGCATTTCGACGCTCCACTCTTCATTGGATAGAAAATACAGGTTCAGCGTTCCGGCCACGTTCTGCCTGTCACATGCGCTCGAAGAGGCGGTGGTGGCATTTGTTGGCTGCGCGTCCGTTGGTGAATACAAAAGCCTCACCGACAAATTCAGCATCGGCAACCACAGATACAAGTCCGCACTGAGCTGGGTAATAACGGAGATTACCAATCTAGTAAGTGACGAATTCGCACTCGCACTGACGTACTCCAAGGACCATGATCAGATCATTGCCCGATTTGTTGACGAAGGCAAAACTAATTACGCACCTGCGTCCTTGAAACTTCTGAATATGAAAAATGCAGACGGTGAACGGACCAAGTCGTTCGTCGAAGACATTTATGCGAACTATGCAAATGAGGGCGCGGCACTCAGATATCTTCAAGATATGGCTAACGGACGAAACATACTGATGTATGCAACCGGTGAAGGCTACCTGACTGGTCCCGACGACATGACGTACAATCTCCGCGAGCTCTCCAAGACGACGCTCGGGGTGCTTTGGGCCACCATTGATCTCTGGGAAAACAAGGGTGAGCGGCTACAGCTGGTTGAGATCTTTCTTCAAACAGCTGTGGATCTGGCGAAGAGTGCCAGCCGCCTGCGGAACAAAGAAGAACAGGAACGCAAGAAAGCGAAGGGTGCGGCTGCTGGCCCGGGGTTCTGAAACCCTGCCGCCTCGTGAGGCTCAGCTTCCTGCGCAAAATCGGCTGTTGTGGTCATTTTCCACCTGACCCTAACCCATCGAAGTCATCGAACTGCGTTTGCGGGCGCGGGCGGCGTCGGTTCTGGTGCTCCACCAGGCGATGCCGCCCCAAAGCAGCACATAGAAAAGACCGGTTCCAAGCACCAGCTCGCCCGGGAACGGGCCGATGTCGGCGCGGGCGACCGCTTGCTGCAATGAGGTGACGCCAGTGGGGTGCACCGCGATCTTGCCCGCATAGGCGAGGGATTGGATCAGCAGGATCCAAAAGTAGTTTCGCCGGATCCGCCGCCCGATCGCGGTCATCACGCCGACATGGTACTCCGGCCGCAAATAGTCGGCGGCCAGCACATCCTGCCAGTGTTCCTCCAGATGCAGGTCGCCCTCTTTCAGCATGGGGGTGTAAAAATGCGTCTCCATCCAACGGGCGCGGGCGCGAAACACGTTGAAATACCGGTAGCGGCGTGCCTCAAGCATCAGGAAGAAAATGATCAGCACCCCCACCAGGATCAGCGGCAGGGGCGAGGCGCCGGGCGAGGAAAAGGAAATCGACAGTGCCACGCCCAGCGTGACTACCGACCAGTTGGTGGTGGTGTCCAGCCGGGTGCGCCAGACGGTGCTGCGGTAGATCTCGCCCCTGTACAAATGCGCCAGTGCGCCGATTTCGGCTGCCGTCAACGGTGCGCGGTCTTTGGCGGCTGTCTGCTCGGTCTCGTTTTTTGCCATAAAAACGAGCGTAGATTTTTTCCCGGGACCGGGCAATTAATTTGCGCCTTTTTGATCCGTGTCAAACTCTGAGGGCCGCAAACCGGGTAAAACCGCAGGTGAAAGAGATTGCTGCTTGGCTTAACAGCCCTCCTGGGCAGCATGATATCCCGCAAGGCCGACGTGCAGGCTGAACGGGTCATGCGCCGGTTTTCCGATCTGTTCGCGCGTTTCCTGGAAAACCGGCGCTTTTTCTTTCTTCCCCAATGTCAGGGTCTCAGGTCAGATGTTCTGCGGATGAATGCAGCGCGTTTTCGGCGGCTTAGAAGCCAGCCAGCGCAGCAGCCGGGTGAACCTGCCTGCAGGGCGTGGCAAGGGCTTGGGTGTGGGCAGATCCCGCAGCCTTAAACAGTCCTGCCGCGTGGCGGTCATCATCGATCGGGCATAGATATCAATCAGCATTTCAGTGCCTCCTATCCTGGCGTCTGATACCGATGCTTGCCTGAAACGGTGATTCCTGCGAGTTAATACGAATGACACTATGTAAGGCAGGGTTACATATGGATTGGTTGCACATGCCGCCGCTTGCCGCGCTGAGGGCGTTTAGTGCCTTTGCTGAGGCAGGAAATGTAGTGCAGGCGGGGGCGGCTTTGAATGTCAGCCACGCTGCCATCAGCCAGCAGCTGCGCGCACTGGAAGCGCATCTGGGCGCGGCATTGCTGGACCGCAGCGGCAGGGCGCTGGCCCTGACTGCGGACGGCGAACATCTGGCCCGAGCACTGCAGCTGGGGTTCGGGGCGATCGAGGCGGCGGTGCAGGAGATATCTGCTGCAGGTGCCACCCGGCCGCTGCATGTGACCTGTACGCCGATGTTTGCCGCGCACTGGCTGATGCCGCGGCTGGCCGGGTTTCAGGCGGAGCATCCGGAGATTGATCTGGTTCTGGACCCGCGGGGCGAGATTGTCGAGCTGAAGCCGGGCGGTGTGGATATCGCCATCCGGTACGGAGACGGCAACTGGCCGGGCCTGGAGACCGGGATGCTGCTTCAGTCGCCGATGGTGGTCATCGCGGCCGGCAGTCTTCTGGACGGGCGGCAGGTGACGGTCCCGGAGGACCTGCTGGATCTGCCCTGGCTGGAGGAACTGGGCACCTCGGAGGCCTCGCGCTGGCTGGAATCGCGCGGTGTCACCGAGGCTTTGCGCGGGCCGCGCACCCGGCTGCCTGGAAATTTGCTGATGCAAGCGGTGCGGGCAGGCCAGGGGGTGGCCGTCAGCGTGCGGGAATTTGTTGTCGAGGATCTGCACAGCGGGCGGTTGCTGGAATTGTTCACCGAAGGCGCAGACCGGGGATATCACATCGTGACCCGCCCCGGCGTGCTGCGTCCGGAGGCACGCAAGCTGATTGGCTGGCTGCTGCGGCAGCAGCAGAAGGAGCGGTGAAGCCGCTGGCTTTCTGACAGAGTTCATCTTTGCAGCGCCGCAATCGCTGCGCTGCGGCAACTTGCCTCTGGCGGCGTTGGGCGGGCAGGCATAGTTGGCGTTTTGCCTTCACAATGCGCGGAGACGGTGCCTAAAAACATGATTGTGCGATGCGCTTTTTGATCCACGTCAATGTTCTTGCACTATGCATCTGTGACAACGGCGCGAGACAGCCACAAGACGGAGAGAGTCCGTGAGCGATTCCAACCCAGCCCCCAGCCTGTACGCCGCCCGGGAGCCGATTTATCCGCGGCGCGTGTCCGGCCCGTTCCGGAACCTGAAATGGTACATCATGGTGGTGACGCTGGGGATCTACTATCTGACGCCGTGGATCCGCTGGGACCGCGGGCCGTCATTGCCGGATCAGGCGGTGCTTTTGGATCTGGCAGGACGGCGGTTCTATTTCTTCTGGATCGAAATCTGGCCGCATGAGTTTTACTTCGTGGCCGGATTGCTGATCATGGCCGGGCTGGGGCTGTTCCTGTTCACCTCTGCCTTGGGCCGGGTCTGGTGCGGCTATACCTGTCCGCAGACGGTCTGGACCGACCTGTTCATCCTGGTGGAGCGCTGGATCGAGGGCGACCGCAACGCGCGTCTGCGCCTGCACCGGCAGAAAAAGATGGATTTCCGCAAGGCGCGGCTGCGGCTGACCAAATGGGTGTCCTGGTTCCTGATCGGCCTGGCGACCGGCGGCGCCTGGGTGTTCTATTTCGCCGATGCGCCGACGCTGGCCTATGATCTGGTGACATTGAACGCGCATCCCGTTGCCTATACCACCATGCTGGTGCTGACCGGCACGACCTTTCTGTTCGGCGGTTTCGCACGCGAGCAGATCTGCATCTACGCCTGCCCCTGGCCGCGCATTCAGGCGGCAATGATGGACGAGGACACGCTGACCGTCGGTTACCGCGAGTGGCGGGGCGAGCCGCGCGGCAAACCGCGCAAGACCGACGAACCGGGGACCGTGCATGGCGACTGCATCGACTGCATGGCCTGTGTCAACGTCTGCCCGATGGGGATTGATATCCGTGACGGACAGCAGATGGAATGCATCACCTGTGCGCTGTGCATCGACGCCTGCGACGACGTGATGGCCAAGATCGGCAAGCCGCGCGGGCTGATCGACTATATGGCGCTGTCGGATGAGGCAGAGGAGCGTGCAGGCAAACCGCCCAAGAACATCTGGAAGCATATCCTGCGGCCGCGCACCATCATGTACACCAGCCTGTGGTCGCTGGTCGGTGTGGGGCTGCTGTTTGCCCTGTTCATCCGCTCGGACATCGAATTGACCGTCGCGCCCGAACGCAACCCGACCTTTGTGACACTGTCCGATGGCGCCATCCGCAACACTTATGACGTGCGGCTGCGTAACAAGCACGGCGAGGACCGGGTGTTCAAACTGTCAATCAAGGGCGACCCGGCGATGCGGCTGCAACTGGAAGGCACGGTGTATCACTCAGTCAATGTGCCTGCCGATACCGCGCTGCTGCAGCGGGTTTATATCGTCTCTGCCAAGGGGTCGGCACCGTCGCAGGCCGCCTCCAGCCCGGTTCGCATCTGGGCCGAGGATCTGATAAACGGGGAACGGGCCCATAAGGACACCAGCTTTAACGGCAAGGGGAACTGAGCCATGGCCAAGCGCGAACGCGAATTCACCGGTAAGCATGCCTTGATGCTGTTCTGCGGCGCCTTTGCGGTGATCATCGGGGTGAACATCGCCCTGGCGGTCAATGCGGTGAAGACCTTTCCAGGGCTGGAGGTGAAGAACTCCTATGTTGCCAGCCAGGAGTTCGATCTGCGCCGTTCTGCGCAGGAGGCCTTGGGCTGGTCGGTCTATGCGTCTTCGCAGGGTGATCAGGTCAAGCTGGAGATCACCGATGCCGGCGGCGCCCCGGTGGAGGTCGCCAAGTTGAGCGCAACGCTGGGCCGGGCCACCCATGTGCAGGATGACCAGCAGCCGGAGTTCACCTTTGACGGCCAGGCCTATGTGGCGCCGGCCGAGCTGGGGCCGGGCAATTGGAACATCCGCATGGTTGCGCGGGCCAAGGACGGCACCGAATTCACCCAGCGCGTGATCCTGCATGTGAAAGGCTGATTGCCATGACTGCCCAGCTCCGCCCTTCGCTTGCGGCTTGCCCGGCCTGTGTCGCAGCCCCGCATGACAGCGCTGAACAGGCCCCGACAGAGGCACGGCTGGCGCTGTCCTTGCCGGGCATTCACTGCCAGGCCTGTATTTCAGCGGTGGAGCGCGAGCTGAGCGCACATCCCGGCATTCATTCCGCACGGGTCAATCTGACACTTAAGCGGGCGTTGATCGAGGCGGAGCCGGATTTGCGCGCTGCCGATCTGATCCCGGTGCTGGAAAGCATTGGCTACGAGGCGCACGAACTGGATCTGGCAGCGCTGGCTGCCACCCAGAACGACAAGGCGGGACGCGATCTCTTGATGCGGCTGGCGGTGGCTTTCTTTGCCTCCATGAATGTGATGCTGCTGTCGGTTTCCGTCTGGTCCGGGGCATCGGATGCGACACGGGACATGTTCCACTGGATTTCTGCCGCGATCACCTTCCCCGCGATCATCTTTGCGGCACAGCCGTTTTTTGCCAATGCCTGGACGGCGTTGCGGGTCGGGCGCCTGAACATGGATGTGCCGATTGTGCTGGCGCTTGTGTTGGCGCTGGCCACCTCGCTATGGGAGACCTCGCTGTCGGGTGAGCACGCCTATTTTGATGCCGCGCTGACGCTGACCTTTTTCCTGCTGGCAGGCCGTTATCTGGACTACCGCACCCGCGCTGTGGCGCGTTCCGCCGCCGAGGAGCTGGCCGCACTGGAGGTGCCTCGCGCGATCCGGTTGCTGGACGGGGATGAGTACGAAGTGCCGGTGGCGGATCTGGCGATTGGCGACCTGATCCTTGTGCGCCCCGGCGGACGGATGCCGGTGGACGGCGAGATTATTGAGGGGCGGTCGGAACTGGACCGGTCGCTGCTGACCGGCGAGACGCTGCCGGTGTTTGCGGAACCCGGCCTGGCGGTGTCAGCCGGCGAAGTGAACCTGACCGGCCCGCTCACCATCCGGGCGACTGCGGTGGGGGAGGATACCTCGCTGCACCGGATGACCGATCTGGTCGCCATCGCCGAATCCGGCCGCTCCCGCTACACCTCGCTGGCAGACAGCGCTGCCAAGCTTTATGCGCCCGGCGTTCATATCTTGTCGGCTCTCGCATTCGCGGGCTGGTATCTTTACACTTTCGACCTCCGCATGGCGCTGAACATCGCCGCGGCGGTGTTGATCATCACCTGTCCCTGCGCGCTGGGCCTTGCGGTGCCTGCGGTGACCACCGCGGCCTCAGGCAGGCTGTTCAAACGCGGTATGCTGATCAAACATGCCACTGCGCTGGAGCGTCTGGCGGAGGTCGATACCGTGGTGTTCGACAAAACCGGCACGCTGACTGCCGGCGCGCCGCAGGTGACCAACCTGGGGGATCATGCCCGGGGCGATTTGGAGATTGCACTGGCGCTGGCCGAAGGGTCTTCGCATCCGTTGTCAGTGGCGCTGACACGCGCCGCGCGCACAGCCGGGGTCAAACCGGCCGGCGTGCAGGACATCACCGAGGTGCCGGGTTATGGCGCAGAAGGACTGTTCCGCGGCCAGCGGGTGCGGCTGGGACGTGCAGCCTGGGTCGGCGCCGAGCAGGACAGCCAGACAGCCGCTTGGCTGGACAGCGGGTCGGGGGAGGCGCAGGCGTTCCTGTTCACCGATGCCTTGCGTCCCGGTGCTGCGGAAGCGGTGCAGGCGCTGAAGGACGCAGGCAAGGATGTGCTGTTGATCTCCGGCGACAGCACTGGCGCGGTGGAGGATCTGGCCGGACGGCTGGGCATCGCCAAGTGGGTGGCCGAGGCGCTGCCAGCGGACAAATCCGCCCGGGTGCAGATGCTGACGGAGCAAGGCAAAAAGGTTCTGATGGTCGGTGATGGCCTCAATGACACAGCGGCGCTGGCAGCGGCGCATGTGTCAATCTCACCAGCCTCGGCGCTGGATGCCGCGCGGGTGGCCTCGGATATCGTGCTGCTGGGGCAAGATCTTTCCCCGATTGCAGAGGCCTGTGCCGTGGCGCAGAAGGCAACCCGCCGGATCCGCGAAAACTTCCGCATTGCCACGCTGTACAACGTGATCGCGGTGCCCCTGGCGATAGCCGGGCTGGCGACGCCCTTGATTGCGGCGCTGGCGATGTCTACCTCTTCCATCACAGTCTCCCTCAACGCGCTGCGGCTGCGATAAGCCGGCGCCAGCCACACCGGACCTGAAGCCATGAGTGTCCTTGCCTATCTGATCCCGATTTCACTGATCCTCGGCTCGGTCGGACTGGCGGCGTTTTTCTATACGCTGCGCAGCAACCAGTACGACGACCCGGAAGGCGATTCCCGCCGGATCCTGAGCGATGAGTGGGACGACAAGCCCAAGCCGTGATGCGGGCGGCCTGCGCCTGTGTGAAAATGCCTATCCCTCCCGCCCCTGCAGTTGCCCTGGCTGGCGCCAGAGCCCCTTGGCAGCGTTGGGCGTGGCACCGCGCAAAGCGCGGTGCCACGCCCAACGGAAGGAAGTCTTTTCGCAGAAAAGGCTGACGACGGGCGGGAGCGTTTGATCGGGTCCTGGCCGGGTCCTGGCCGGGTCCTGGAGGCGGTCATGAAAAAGGCGCCGCTGGGGCGCCTCTTGTTCTGGTTCGGAAAACACTTGGCTCAGGATGGGCCGATCGGCTTGCAGGTCACGTTGCGGGCGTTCAGGCGGCGGCAGGCCAGTTCCGCCTGATCTTGGCTCATACCGAGGAAATTGGCTTCGAACCCGCGCCGGGTCTTGGCCACCTTGCGCAAGGAGCCGTCCAGCGTTTCCAGCTCAGACAAGGCCGTGCGCAACAGAACCTTTTCGGCCTGGTAACGGCTGGTGTAGAGGCCGACATTGACTCCCCAATAACGCCCGCCGGAAGTGGAAAGCCGGGTCACAACCACTGGTTCCGGTTCGGGTGAAGCGTTTGCAAGGGCCAGGCTGGCCGGGCGGGCAACGGGCCGCAGGCCGGTGAAGGGCACCTTTTGCACTGCAGCGATGACCGTGGCTGTTGCGGTCTGTGCTGCCGGCGCGGGTTCCGCCTCGGCTTCGGCGAGGGCGACGGCTATGCTGTTGCGGATGGCATCCCCCCGCAGCGCACCTTCGGCACTGACGGACTGGACATTTTCGATCTGCTCCGCTGGCGGTGCGGTTTGTGCAGTGTCCTCAACAGCTTCGGCGGGCGGTGTCTGCAGTGCTTCCTCAAGTGCGGCCACCAGCACCGGCGACTCGCTGCGGCCGGGGCGCGTTTTGGGCCGCAGGCTGGTGTTCACCTGGCCGCTGACCCGGATGGTCTTGCCGGCAGCACCTGCGCTGCCGCCGCTGTCCCCGGCGTCCGCTATCACGACGCCGGCGCCTTGGTACGCGGGCCGGCGCGGTTTGCGCAGGGCGGCACGCGAAGGGGCGCGGCGGAAGCCGAGATCCAGCAGTTCCGCCACCTTGGCATTGCGTGCGGTAGAGGATTTTCCGCCGAACACCGTGGCGATGATGCGTTCATTGCCGCGCTTGGCCGAGGCCACCAGGTTGGAGCCTGCAGCACGGGTATAGCCGGTCTTGATGCCGTCGGCGCCGCGGTAACTGGCCAGCAGGCGGCGGTTGGTGTTGGGCACTTCGCGCACGCCGGCATGGGTCGTGCGGCGAGAGAACAGGTTGTAGTATTCCGGGTAGTCATAGAGCAGATGGCGGCCCAGGGTGGTCATATCGCGCGCCGTCGACAGATGCCCGCTGGCCGTCAGGCCATGGGCATTCTTGAAGGTTGTGCGGCTCATCCCCAGTGCTTTGGCGGTGCGGTTCATCCGCCGGGCAAAGGCAGCCTCGGAGCCAGACAGCGTCTCGCCGATGGCGGTGGCCGCGTCATTGGCGGATTTTACAGCTGCGGCTCGGATCAGGTAGCGAAAAGCAATCCGCTGGCCGGAGCGCAGCCCCAGTTTCGAGGGCGGCTCGGCAGCAGCATTGCGGCTGATCTTGACCTTGGTCTCAAGCGAGATTTCTCCGTTCCGCACCGCCTCAAATGCGATGTAGAGGGTCATCATCTTGGTCAGGGAGGCCGGGTGCAGCCGGGTGTCGGCATTGCGCGAATGCAGTACCTCGCCGGTGCGGGAATCGATGACCATCGCAGCATAGGGCGCCGCAGCGGCCCGGTGCGGCTGGAGCGCCAGCACAATTGCTGCGATAAGAAATACCGCGGCTGCCCTCAGGAACCGGGTACAAGAATCCCGGCCTGACGCCGGATTGACCTGCGTGATCACTGCCATGTTTGCCTCATGCCGCCGGTTTTCCGGCTGACGTTTTTGCCTGTGAGCAAAAGCCTAACACAGGGTTGATAAGGAATAAACCGCGGCGAAAAGGGGTGTTAGGCGCTATGTGCGCCATTCTGCCGGCATCTTGTGGGGATGTCCGGCGGCCCCTCTAGATGCGGTAAATGCTAACAGAAGGTTACCGGAAAAAGTTGTGTTTTCCAGATCGCTGTGCAGCTGATTTCCAGCCCTGCAGGCCGCATAGAGCGGGTTCGGACCGTTAACCCGCGTGAAAATTGGTCACGTAGAAGGGTGTGGAATAGCTGAGGCCGAGCGAGAATTCGCAAGGTTGGCCGAGCCGCGCCTTGATGCGGGATTCGAGGTCCGCAAGCAAGGCGCGGGAAAATGCCTCGTCCCGGTGCGGCTTGGTCAGCAGGGCGACAGTGATGGCAATGTGGCTGTGATGGAACTGTGCCACCGGATAGGCCCGGCCCTTGCAGGCGCCGGCACCGCTGTCGTGGTCCAGGATCACGGCTTCGATCTCGGCCAGGATGGATTTGGCGTCGATGTCCAGATCGCTGGAGTATTTCAGTTCGGCATGCGGCATCTTCCGGCGTCTCCGCTTTGGGTCGGCAAAGCGATAGCTGGCCGGGGCAGGCCCGTCCAGCATCCAATGCCCTCGACTGTCAGCAAAGACTGTTCACCAAATCTGCCAGTCCGCTCAGATCGGGAATCTCGGTATAGCGGGGGCTGTGCTCAGGGGCTTCGGCGTGTTCGACCTCCCAGACCAGCCCGTGCGGCACATAGGTGCCCCAGCCGCCGGCCTCGATCACCGGAACCACGTCCGAGCGCATCGAGTTGCCGACCATCATCGCGCGCACAGCACCGTCGCCGTGGCGGGTGAAGATGTCCAGATAGACTTCTGGTGTTTTCTCGGAGACAACCTCGACGCCGTCGAACAAATCGCCCAGGCCCGATTGCGCCAGCTTGCGTTCCTGGTCCAGAAGATCCCCCTTGGTGATCAGCACGACCTTGTATCGGCCCGCCACCGCCTCTACCGCTTCGCGCGCATGGGGCAGCAGTTCGATGGGATACGACAGCATCATCTGGCCTGCAGTGATCAGTTCCTTGATCACAGAGGCAGGAACCTGTTCTTGTGTCACCTCGATCGCGGTTTCAATCATCGAGAGCGTGAACCCCTTCACCCCGTAGCCATAGCGCCCCAGATTGCGCTTTTCGGCGTCCAGCAGCAGCCGTTCCAGCTGCTCCGGACCGATGTCGGCAGGGGTGTGATCCATCAGCAATTCGGCGAATCTTTCCTGGGTGACGCGGAAGAACCGTTCGTTGTGCCAAAGGGTATCGTCGGCATCAAAGCCGATTGTTGTCAAATTACGTATCAATCTGCGGGTCTCAGTCTCTTTTCCTAAACTGTATAGAGGCTATATAAGCCTCACAGGAAATTCCACGTATCAACGGATCAAATTGCTTATGCCGCTGCAGCACATCATGATGACCGACCATTCAGACGACGATATCGAATCTGGCGTCCTGACCAAGACGCGGCCGAAAACCAAACGTCCGCCGCGCTATAAGGTGCTGCTGCTGAATGACGACTACACGCCGATGGAATTCGTGGTGATGGTGCTGGAACGGTTCTTTGGCATGACCCACGCGCAGGCGTTTGAGATCATGCTGACAGTGCATAAGAAAGGCGTTGCCGTGGTTGGCGTGTTCAGCCATGAGGTGGCTGAGACCAAGGTGGGACAAGTGATGGACTTCGCCCGCCGCCAGCAGCACCCGCTGCAATGCACCATGGAAAAAGAAGAATAAAGAGGCCCTTAGATGTCCGTTCGCCTGTCATTGGCCGCCCAATCGGGCGGCTTTGCTGTTCCGTCAGAGGGCCGCATTGCCGTGTTCCATCCGCGCGCCGATCACGATCTTTCGGCGCTGCCCAAGGATCAGCTGCTGATCGTCCAGCCGCTGCGCCCTGACCACGATCACTTTTCCGCACAGGGTTATGCCTGCACCCCGGTACTGCAGGCAGATGAGGCGCTGGCCGCTGCCGTCGTGTTCATCCCGCGGGCCAAGGCGCTGGCACGGATGCTGATCGCACAGGCAGCGGCGGCAACGCAGGGGCAGGTGCTGATTGATGGCGCCAAGGTCGAGGGCATTGATTCGGTTCTGAAGGACCTGCGCAAGCGCTGTGAGCCCTCGGCGCCGGTCTCCAAGGCGCATGGCAAGGTGTTCTGGATCGACGGCGGCACCGATCTGTCCGAGTGGCTGCCCGCGCAGCCGCAGCAGGTTGAAGGCTTCACCACAGCGCCGGGCGTGTTTTCGGCGGATGGTATCGACCCGGCTTCCCGGATGCTGGCAGCGGCGCTGCCGCAGAAGCTGGGCCGTAGCGTCGCCGATCTGGGTGCGGGCTGGGGGTATCTGTCGGCGGAGGTTCTGAAACGCGAAAGCGTCGAGGAGCTGCATCTGGCCGAGGCCGATTACAACGCGCTGGCCTGCGCGCGGCAGAATGTTGCGGACAGCCGGGCGCAGTTTCATTGGGCAGACGCCCGGACATGGAAGGCGCCGGGCACCGTGAACACCGTGGTGATGAACCCGCCGTTCCACACCGGCCGCACGGCGGAACCGTCGCTGGGGCAGGCGTTCATCGGTGCGGCGGCGGCAATGCTGGCGCCGTCGGGCAGCCTGTGGATGGTGGCCAACCGGCATCTTCCTTATGAGGTGGCGCTGGGCGAACGCTTTGCCCAGGTGCGTGAGGAGGGCGGCGACAACCGCTTTAAGATCCTGCATGCGTCCCGGCCAAAGCGCCGGCGCAAGTAACCGCGGACAGGTGCAATGCCGGTTTCCAAACCGGCGGGCGCGGTCTAACGTGCGGTCCAGATTGCCACAGGCCAGACTGCCACAAGGGAGTGCCCTTACATGTCCTTTTCGATCTCCGGTAAAACCGCCATCGTGACCGGTGCCTCCAGCGGCATCGGCCTGGCGATCGGCAAGCAGTTTGCCGATGCCGGTGCCAATGTGATGTTTGCCGACACCCAGGAGGCGCAGCTGGTTGCCGAGCTGGGCGAACAGGCCGAGGAAAGCAATATCCGCTATTTCGCAGGCGATCTGCGCGAGCGGCTGACCATTGCCAATCTGCTGTCTGCTACCATTGACGCCTTTGACGGGGTGGACATCCTGGTAAACGGTGCGCGCCAAATGGTGGCAACCGATCCGCTGGATCCCGCCGATGACACCCTGGACCAGCTGCTGATGCAAAGCCTGCTGCCCGCCGTGCGCCTGTCGCAGCAGGTGGCCAAACGGATGATCCGGCAGGGTGAGGAAGACGAGGACAGCAGCGGCCCGCTGGGCAGCATCATCAATCTGTCCTCCATTGCCGCGCGCCGCACCCACCCCGAGCTGATGGCCTATTCGGTTGCATCCGCCGCGCTGGATCAGGCCACCCGGTCCTTGTCTGTGGCGCTGGCGCCGCACAAGATCCGGGTGAACTCGATTGCCTTCGGCTCGGTGATGAGCGCGTCCATGCGGACCACCCTCAAGGACAACCGCAGCTATCGCCATGACATCGAGGCGCACACGCCGCTGGGCCGTATTGCCTCGCCCACTGAACTGACCGAGACGGCACAGTATCTGGCTTCCGACGCCTCCGGTTTCATGACCGGCCAGGTTCTGACGCTGGACGGTGGCCGCACGCTGCTGGACCCGGTGGCGGCACCGGTCCACTGATCAGAAAGACCCCGCATGACTGCTGAGATGAAGACTGAGAAGGCCCAGGCTGCCGCCTGGTTCCGGGACCTGCGCAACCAGATCGTTGCGGCGTTCGAGGGCCTGGAGGACGGCCACAGCGACGGCCCGTTTTCGGACATGGCGCCGGGCCGGTTCGAGGTGACAGAGACCGCGCGCAGCTCGGATGACGGCTCGGATGCAGGCGGCGGGCTGATGAGCGTGATGCGCGGCGGCCGGGTGTTCGAAAAGGTCGGGGTCAATATCTCCGTGGTTTACGGCACCCTGGGCGAACGTGCGCAAAACGCGATGGCGGCGCGCAAGGGCATTCCGGGGATGAAAGATGATCCGCGGTTCTGGGCCTCGGGCATTTCGCTGGTGGCGCATATGCGCAATCCGCATGTGCCTGCGGTGCATATGAACACCCGCATGTTTTGGACCCCGCACGCCTGGTGGTTCGGCGGCGGTTCCGACCTGAACCCTTGTATTGAGTACGATGAGGACACTGCGCATTTTCACCGAACTCAGAAGCAGCATCTGGATCCGCATGGGGAAGACCAGTACCCGCGGCTGAAAGAATGGGCGGATGAGTATTTCTACATCCCGCACCGCAAGCGCGCCCGCGGGGTGGGTGGCATCTTCATGGATGACCGCAACTCCGGCGACTGGGCTGCGGATTTTGCTCTGACTCAGGATATCGGCCGTGCCTTCCTGCCGGCCTTTGTGCCGCTGGTCGAAAAACGCCGGGTGCAAAACTTCGATGAGGCCGACAAGGACGCCCAGCTGATCCACCGGGGCCTCTATGCGGAATACAATCTGGTCTATGACCGCGGCACCAAATTCGGCCTGGAGACCGGCCACGACGCCAACGCGGTGCTGATGAGCTTGCCGCCCTTGGCCAAATGGGTCTGAACAGCCCGCAAACGTGACACTCTGAACGCGCAGCCCCCCCAACAGTGGCGCATTTTTTGTCGGCGGATTTATGCTGATCCGCTGCCGCTGGACGCGACTTTGCACCCGCCTGCGCTAGAGTGAAAGGCAACAGGCAAGAAACAAGAGCAGTTGACAACACATCGCGGCAGGGAGCACATCACATGCGCAGACTGGTTCTGGGGGTATTGGCACTGGCACTGGCAACAGGGTGCGGGCGCCCGCCGGACAGGGCCGTCAGCACGCCCGAAGTCACCCGCACTGAGCCTGCCAATGCGCGGTTGTCCGGGGTGCGGACCTACCCCCGGTTCGGCGACCGTGATCCGCATGATTGGGAGGGGCGCAAGCCTTGGTCTTATCCTGTTCACGGCATCGATGTCTCGCGCTATCAGGGAGAGATCGACTGGCGCAAGGTGCGCCGGTCAGGGGTGTCCTTTGTCTATATCAAGGCAACCGAAGGCGGCGATCATACGGACGCCAGGTTCCGAGATAACTGGCGCGGGGCACTTGCAGCGGGGCTCAAACGCGGCGCCTATCATTACTATTACTTCTGCCGCCCGGCAGCGGAGCAGGCCCGCTGGTTCATCCGCAATGTGCCAAGGGATCCGAACGCGCTGCCGCCGGTGCTGGACATGGAGTGGAATCACCGCTCCCGCACCTGCAAGCTGCGCCCTGACGGCGCTAAGGTGCGGGCCGAGGCACGCAAGTTCCTGAACATCCTGGAGCGCTATTATGGCAAGCGCCCGGTGGTCTATACGACGGTGGATTTCTACCGCGACACCGGCATCGGCCGTCTCAGCGGCACCGAATTCTGGCTGCGCTCCGTGGCGAGCCATCCGCGCAAGGTCTACCCGGGCGAAAACTGGAGTTTCTGGCAATACTCCGGCACCGGAGAGGTGCCGGGGGTTGCGGGCGACGTGGACCTCAATACCTTCCGCGGCAGCCAGGAGAGCTGGATGAGGTGGTCGGGGCAGATCTAGAGCAGGAAGGAATGGGGCTTCGCCCCCTCGCGCCTTGGGCGCTCACCCCCAGAGTATTTGAAACCAGAAAGAAGCCTGCTTCTTCTGGCTGCAAATATCTACCGTGTTGCTTCGGTCAATACCTTGCACACCTTGAGCCTGGGCAAGGAGCGTGAAGACCTCAGATATCGGAACGCTCTTTGTCCAGGTGATTTCTGTAGAGCTGTCGTTCGTCTCTTGCACGGAGAATGCCGACGAGAGCCCAACCTGTGAATTGGATACGCGCGCTGAACCAGTTCATCGAATGGCGCGGCGCACCCAGGACAATTCGAGTCGATAACGGCCCGGAGCATGTCAGCGGAACGCTCATGGAGTGGGCTGAGAACAGGGGCATCACCCTGGCCTATATCCAGCCTGGCAAGCCCCAGCACAACGCCTATGTCGAGCGCTGCAACCGGACGGTCCGGCACGAATGGCTTGGTCTCTACATCTTCGAAAGCATCGAGGAGGTGCGGCAGATTGCCACCGAGTGGCTGTGGTCCTGCAACAACGAACGCCCCAACATGGGCAACGGAGGGATGACACCTGCACAGAAACTAAGATTGGCCGCGTAAAATTCTATGACCAAGCCCCCGCAAAAATGGGGGGATTACCATGCCAAAGGTGGTCGTCAAGAAAAAGCGCGGGTTGATTTCGTCGCTCTGTGCCGAAGCCTAGGTGCTTTAGTATGGCTAGAGACAGAGTTTTCGAGCCAATTTCAGGGCTGAGCTGATGCTTTACTGGCATTCAGGATGTTGCTGATGTGCAGAACATATACCAAAGGTCGTGCTGCCAATCGCCGTTGGGTGTAGCTGTGTTGATCATGTATCTTTTCAGACCTGTGTCGACATAAGCTGGTTCTCGACATTTGACCCGAACCGGGTGTTTCCCGGTGTCGTTGTAGAGAACTGTTCCGTTCGCATCTGTTTCAACCAGTTTGATGACCACTTCAAAGTCGAAATCTTCCTCTCTGGCGACCTGATACTGGGTCGCGCTCAATCGAACCATGGTGGCGTCCGGGAAACTGGCAGTGTGGAAGATTATCTGTTGGGCCGCACTAGGCGCAGCAACAAGAAGAAGGCCAACCACTATTGGAAGGATATACATATCCAAACTCCCGCAGCGCTCGCCTCATGGCAACAATAGCACAAACTGCCGCTGCGCACGATTCATAAATTCGAAACTTAAGGAGCTATTCCTATTTCACGTGCGCCCGCGCTGGAGCCAGATGCCGCAGGTAGGTGCCAGATTGCTCAACAAACGGAGTACTTTCGGAGCTGTTGCGCCGGCAGTGCGGCTGAGCCATCCGAAAAGACGTGGCGGCTGGTAATCTGCTCCGAGGTCCACCGGGAGCACGCACAGCAGCTGCGTGTTTGCCTGTGGGCGGAATCGGCGCGACTGCATTATTTGCTTAACCGACATAGGTACAGCTATGGGGCGAGAAAAGGGATCTGAGCTACCCCCGAATTTCGGACACTGACGTGAGCTACGATTTGCTGTCTGCTGAACTTCGACGAAGAGGAGATCAGAGATGTCGAAACGGAAGCACCATTCGCCTGAGTTTAAGGCCAAGGTCGCGCTTGAGGCTTTGAAAGGCGAACGGACTGTCGCTGAGCTGGCAAGCCAGTTTGGCGTTCACCCAACGATGATCCACAGCTGGAAGCGGGCGCTACTGGAGGGGCATCCGGTGTGTTCGAGCGTGGCCGCAAGAAAGGCCCGGAGATCGACGAAGAGCAGGGTAAAGAACTGCACGCCAAGATCGGGGAGCTGGCAGTTGCTAACGATTTTTTGCCACGAAAGCGCAAGCCGCGGATCGGCAAGTGAGACGCAAAATGGTCGAACCTGCCAATCCTGAGCTGTCTACCGGCAAGCAATGCAGGCTGCTGTCGATCCCGCGGCCGTCGTTCTATTGCACGCCCAAGGGCGAAACGGCTCTGAACCTGATGCTGATGCGGCAAGTCGATGAGCAGTTCCTGGAAACACCGTTCTGCGACCCACAGGCGCCTTGGCAGAAAGGCACCGTCGAGAACACCAACAACAGGCTGCGAAGATACCTGCCCCGATCAACCGAACCGACGGCGCTGACAAATCGATATTTAAGGTCGATTTGCCACCGCCTCAATTCCACGCCGCGCAAATGCATCGGATGCCGGACCCCCGCGGAGGTGTTTGAATACCACCTGATAGAAATTCAGAACCAATTGGAATAAAACAGAATATCAGAAACTGCACTTCACCGTGAGTTCACAGAATGCGTCTACCTGCAGGCTTGGGAAACCGGATCTGAGGCAAGGGCGGGCGTCGGAAAGTGGGTGGAATTCTACAATCGGAAGCGCCCGCATTCCGCCCTTGGCAGCAGACCGCCAGCCGTGGTCCATTGGCTGAGAAAAGACGAAACCCAACCCGGTCAGCAGGGGCAGAGAGTAGCTCAATCTACGCCGGAAACTGTCCAGCGATTGGGGAGTAGCTCGAGATACTGGCCCCTGGAAAGGATGCCATCAGGCGGTGCCAGGTGGCATCCAGACAGGTACCTTGAGGATCAATTATCTTGTGGCTGGTCCATCATGCCATCACCAGGCTGATTGCTTTTGGTTGGCTGGCCGCCATTGCCCATGCCGGACCCTTCCATCTTCTGCTTCATGCGTGCCGTCTGGGTTGAGATTTCTTCCTCAGTCACCGCGCCGTTACCGTCCGCATCGAGATGTTGAAATCGGTCCACCATTTGTTCGCGGATCATAGCGCTGTGGAAGGTTTCGAACTCATCGATCGAAAGCGTGCCATTGCTGTCCGTGTCGTACTCCTTCAGAGCGGATTGAAGTTTTTCCGCCAACATGCCGGGTTTGCCCATGCCTAACATCTGGCGGTCCATCATGGCGCTGCCCATGGCGTGCCGCCCGTGCATCTGCATCATCATGTCATGCATTCGCTTCATGTCAGGCATCATACCGCGGCCCAACATCTGCGAATCTGCATTTTGTTGCATCATGCCTGATGTATTGGCGCCGGATTTGCCGCCGTGGCCGTGGCTGGCCTCTGCCAGTGCCGCACCCGCCATTGTGCCGGATACCGTGAGAGTGAGCGCAAGAAGTTTCAAGTTCGTCATGTCCAGACCTTTCCAAGGGATGTTTGGATGCAGCCAATCTGGGATGTCAGGGGTGGTCTTGCCAGTGTTCCGGGCCCCGGGAAGTGTATCGCTCTGTCACAGCCGAAGCAGTTGATACATTCCGCGACAAAACTCTGCAGGACCACTTGCAGCAATAACCTATAATTGGTGCAAATGAATGAAATGCCGCATATTCTCGTCGTTGACGATCACCGTGAAATCCGGGCCGCGGTAACACGCTACCTGGAAAAGAACGGCATGCGCGCAACTGCAGCGCAAGACGCAGCAGAGATGGATGCGAAACTGGCAACCGGCCATTTCGATCTGATCGTTCTGGACGTGATGATGCCGGGCGAGGACGGATTGTCGGTCTGCAGGAGATTGTCTGGCGAAGGCGGTACTCCAATCCTGATGCTGACGGCCCTTGGGCAGGATACCGACCGGATAGTCGGCCTTGAGATCGGTGCCGACGACTATTTGCCAAAGCCTTTCAATCCGCGCGAGCTTTTGGCACGCATCAAAGCGATCTTGCGACGAGCCGGCCGCTCCGAACCGCTGGCAGGCCGCTTGGCCGGCAAAAAGGTCCGGTTTGCCCAGTGGGTACTGGACAGTGATCGTCGTGTTCTCATTGACGGCACCGGGCAGGAAACTGCCCTGACCGGTGCCGACTTCAAGCTGCTGACGGTTTTGCTGGAGCGTGCGCGCCTGGTTCTGAGCCGGGATCAGCTTATGGATCTAACCGCGGGCCGGCGGGCGCCGCCGCTGGACCGGACGATAGATAACCAGATCAGCCGCTTGCGCCGCAAGATTGAGCAGGACCCCATGCAGCCGCGCCTGATCGTCACTGTTCGCAACGGCGGCTACAGCCTGGCGGCAGATGTGGAGGTGACGGACGGATGAGGCATGTCCTCAACAGTCTGCGCGGCCAGCTGGTGCTGCTGGTGATCCTGGCGCTGGCCGCCGCCCAGGCGGTCAGTCTGTGGCTTTTTGTCGACGAGCGCGGTTTGGCGGTACGCGCGGCTCTCGGAGCGGAAACTGCCGGGCGTGCGGCTAATGTGGCCAGGCTGATCGAAGAAGCGCCTGCGAGTTTGCACGCCTCGATCCTGCGGGCTGCGAATTCGCCGCTGGTACGATTCGGAATCGCACCGGAGCCCGAAGTCAAACATACGTCGCATAACGGAAACGGGATTGTCGAAGAGCGCGTGCGCGCACTGCTGGACGGCAATTACGGCCGGGAGATCCGGGTTGAGCTGCATGAGGTTGATGGCGCAGAGCTGCCGCTGCCGCATCTCGATCAGGAAATGGCCGCCATGCACCGGGAAATGATGCGCGGTCACATGTCGGCGATTGAATTGAAGCTGTCCATCGCTTTGTCTGGCAGCCAATGGCTGAATGTCGGGACCCGGTTCGAACGGCCCCCCCTGCAATGGCCGCTTTATTCGACACTGACTTTTGCACTCAGCGCCGGCTTCATTCTGATTGTTGTATTCTGGTTCCTGATGAGCCGGGTAACTGGACCGCTGCGCAGGCTTTCGGTTGCTGCTGACCGGTTGGGCAGGGGAGAAAATGTGGCCACACTGCCTGCAGTAGGGCCATGTGAAATGCAGGATCTGACCGGCGCGTTCAACCGGATGCAAGAGCGGCTGACACGTTTCGTTGCAGACCGCACACGGCTGCTGGCGGCCTTGAGCCACGACCTTCGCTCGCCTTTGACAGCCATGCGGGTCAGGGCGGAGTTCGTCGACGAGGATGAAACCCGGGACAGTCTCATTTCCTCGATCGAGGAAATGCAGAGTATGGTTGACTCGGCATTGGCTTTTGCCGGCGGGCTGGCAGTATCCGAGCCGCTTGAAATGTGTGAACTGGGCAGTTTCCTCGAACAGTTGCGCGCCGACATGTTGGAACGGTTTGATCTGCATCCCGGCGCTCCTACAGATGTTCGCTTGCGGCCAAACGCAATGCGGCGGGCTTTGCGCAACATCATTGAGAACGCGCTGCGCTATGGTGGCTGGGCCCGGGTCGGATACGGCCATGACAATCAACACGCATTGATCACCGTGGCGGATACGGGACCCGGTATCCCGGAAGAAGACTTGGAGCGGGTCTTCGATCCGTTCCTGCGGCTGGAGACATCCCGCTCGCTGGAGACCGGCGGCTACGGGTTGGGGCTGTCCATCGCCCGCACGATCCTGCGGGCTCATGGCGGTGACATCACCCTTGCAAATCGGGCAGACGGAGGGCTGCTGGCCACCCTAGTAATCCCGCTTTCCGGCGGGGGCACACAGTAGAAACTTGAGACGGAGACCGATATGAAACGACTGATTGCACCATTGGCGATTGCGATTTTGCCCATGTCCGCCGCATTGGCTTGGGCTGACACCAATGGCGACTGGGACGGGGGATATGGCCACATGATGTGGTCAGGTGGCTTCGGCATGCTCGGAGCTCTGATGATGCTGTTGTTTTGGGGAGGCCTTATCGCGCTGGTCGTGGTGGGGGTGCGATGGCTGACCGACAAAGGCCAGGCAAGCCCCGACGCCTCCAGCGACGCGCTGCAGGTTCTGCGCAGCAGATTTGCCAGCGGCGAAATCGACGAGGAGGAATTCAAGCGCCGCAAGGCTGCCCTCGACGAATGATCTTTTTGCTCAGAAGTCTAATCTACCGGCCAAGGGCTGACCAGGGACCGCAGCCCTTGGCAAAATGAAAAGTAGCCCAAGCAGTGATTATCCATGGAGCAAAGCTAGTATTAGACTCTGGCAGAGGCGAAGCGGGCGATACGGCACCGGAGAAAACAATCGGAGGAGATATGCACCGACGGGATTTTATTGCTGGAGCAGGAGCGTTGACTGTGCTGGGCTCACAGGGCAGCGCGCATACGCCAACGCTTCCGGTGTACAACATGCCCGAAGAGTTCTTACCGCGCGAGGTGCGCATCCAGAACGATCTCGCGCCATACGTGTTGCATGTGGATCCAGGACAGTTCGCGCTGTACTGGACGCTGCCTGAGGGGCGCGCGATCCGTTATGCAGTCGGAATTGGCCGGCCTGGCCTATATGAGGCGGGTGAATTCTATGTCGGCGCGAAAAAGGTGTGGCCCAGCTGGACGCCGACCCCGGATATGATACGGCGCGAACCGCACCGCTATGCCAGGTTTGCCGATGGCATGCCTGGCGGTCTCGGCAATCCTCTTGGCGCACGTGCGCTCTACCTGTTTCAGCCGGGGCGCGGGGATACATTTCTGCGTGTTCACGGCACCAACGAACCGGATACAATTGGACGGCGCGTGTCGAATGGTTGTGCAAGGCTTGTGAACGATCAGATGATCGACCTCTACGATAGGGTGCCGTTGGACACCCGGGTTGTGCTTCACCCAGTGGTGGACCTGCCTGCCTGAGGTGGCGCTCAGGATCTTCTGTTTGCTGCAACAGCAGCTTTTGCGGGCGTCGAAATTCAAGACGGTAAGTTCAAGATGGTATTGCAGAATAACGCGTCTCAATTCCTCTTTCTGAGCGCACCAAACCTTCGGCCCGGATGCGGTGCGGGCATTCGGTAAATCAAAATTGAAAATACAGGCACTTGTGGCCGCTCTGTGAAGCTGCGCGATCACGCCAAGGATACATTCGGATACAATATCGACTGTGAGCGGGTATTGACCTTCCCATGCTGGAAGGTGGCAGTTCAAAGCCAAATAAAAAACGGTTTGGAGGCAGGCATGGCAAGCAAGTCCTGGTTGGAGGCGCGCAGGTGAGTGCTGCTGCGCCATTTCGCCAAACTTATAAACGCCATAATCAGCCTTCTGCCAACTGACCGAATGGTTTGACTATTGCGGTAATCCGTACATCAGTGAACCGCCCCTTGTAGTTCGCCTGCCTAAGAGGAAATAGAAATGTTCTCACGACGAAGGTTTCTCACAGCAGCGGGCGCTGCTGGTATCCTGGCGGAACTGCCGGTCCGGGGGGATGCTCTGGAACCGGATCTGATGGAATTGCACGCCACCGTCAAGGCGGTGCAGCTACTGCCACCGGACTACCCGAAAACACAGATTTGGGGCTATGCAGGCGGCACGCCGGGGCCGGAAGTCCGGGTGCCCCAAGGCGGCCGGGTGCAGCGACGATTTGTCAACGGCCTGCCGCAAGCAAGCACAGTCCATTGGCACGGCATCCGTGCGGCGAATTCGATGGATGGGGTGGCAGGGCTGACCCAGGCGCCGGTACCGCCGGGTGGCAGCTTCGATTATGATTTCACCGTTCGGGATGCAGGCACCTATTGGTATCACGCGCACAACCGGTCGGCCGAGCAGGTGGCGCGCGGGCTGCACGGCTCGCTCATTGTTGACGAAAAGGCACCTCCGGATATTGACCGGGATGTCACATTGGTACTCGATGACTGGCTGCTGGAGCCGGATGGTGGGCAGCTATTTCCAGACTTCGAGACGCGCCACGACCGGTCACATGCTGGCCGGTTGGGCAATTTCATTTCGACCAACGGACAGTCAGCTTGGACCCAGACGGTGAAGCGGCACGAGCGGCTTCGGCTCCGGCTGATCAATGCCTCCAACGCCAGGATTTTCATACTGGCGCTGGTCAACTTCGAGGGCTGGGTGATGGCACTGGACGGGATGCCGCTGCCAGCCCCCAAGGCTGTTACGGAAGAATTGCTGCTTGGCCCTGGTCAGCGTGCTGATCTCATTGTTGATGTTACTGCCGGAGAAGGCGAAGAGGCGTTTCTCGCGCGGATCGACGGCAACCGGGGCTATGCCCAGGCTGTCTTCCCGGTGCGGGGCGTGTCCAGCACTTCCCGGCGTGGCACCCCGGAGCCGCTCCCGCCGAACCCGGCGATGGAGGTGACGGGTCTGGAGACCGCGAATCAGCTGCGGCTGGACATGGCTGGCGGGGCGATGGGGTCGCTGCGCAGTGCTGTGCTCCAAGGGCGGAAGGCAGGCTTCCGGCAGATGGCGGAGGCCAATCAATTCTGGGCCTTCAACGGTACTGTTGGCATGACGCAGACTCCGCTGGCCACGGTGGCACGGGGCGAGACTGTCCGGGTCACAGTGTCCAACGACACAGCGTTCCCGCACGCTATGCATCTGCATGGGATGCATTTCCGCACCGTCCATGCCGATGGCTCGATGGGCCATCTGCGCGACACGCTTCTCAGCTTTGCGGGCGAAAGCCACGAGATTGCTTTTGTTGCCGATAACCCCGGCGACTGGGCTTTCCACTGTCACATGCTTTCGCATGCAGCCTCTGGCATGATGACCTGGATCCGGGTGCAAGCATGACACGGGCGGCCATCAGTGCAGCTGCGGTGCTGGCTGTCGCCGGGATGGGGGCGGCGTGGGTTATGCGGGCGGGTAGCCCGACGGCTCCGCCCGCGGAAACGGAAGCTGTGCCCATTGCACAGGGAAAGGCGCTTTATGCGGAGTATTGCGCGTCCTGCCACGGGGCAAATCTGGAGGGCCAACCAAATTGGCGCAGCCCAGGGGAGGATGGCCGCCTGCCGGCGCCTCCGCATGATGAGACGGGCCACACTTGGCACCATTCTGACCGAATGCTGTTCGAATATACCAAATTGGGGGGGCAGGCTGCGCTAGCAAACAGCGGAGTCGCCTTGGACAGCGGTATGCCAGGCTTTGGCAGCCAGCTTAGTGATGCGCAAATTCGCGGTATCCTGCATTTCATAAAATCAGCTTGGCCCGAGCGCGAGCAGCGGTACCAAGCAGAAAGAACAGAAGTAGAAGCCCAGCAAGAAGGAAAAAGCCAATGATCCCTCCGAAACGTATAATGCTGGCCCTTTGCCTTGCTGTTTTGCCTTTGCCCGGTCTGGCCGAAGAATTGACAGAGGCGGAGATCAAGAAGCTGGTTTATGAGGCTATCCTGGAGCGGCCCGAAATCATTATGCAGGCGGTCGAAATGCTGCAGCGTGACCAGGACGCCGCCAAAGCTGAAGCTGCTCAGGCGGTTCTTGACAACAACCGCGCCACGCTGGAACGCGATCTCAACGCCCCGGTTCTGGGCAATCCCGAAGGGGATGTGACGGTTGTCGAATTCTTCGACTACAACTGCCCCTATTGCCGCCGTGCGATGGCTCCGGTGCAGGGGCTGCTGAAGGATGATGACAATGTGCGGCTGGTCTACCGCGAATGGCCGATCCTGGGCGACGGGTCCGTCTTTGCAGCACGTGCCGCTCTGGCTTCGCGCAAACAAGGCAAGTACGAAGAATTTCATTGGGCACTGATGGGAATGCAGGGCAAGGCCACGGAGGCGTCGGTCATCCGTATCGCGCGTGAAACCGGGCTGGACGTGGAGCGGCTGCGCCGGGACATGGACGCACCAGAGGTGGAGGAGCATATCGCAACGTCGATGGAGTTGTCGCGCCAATTGGGCTTCAACGGCACGCCATCTTTCGTGATTGGCGGCAATTTAGTTCCCGGTTTTGTCGAGCAACCGCAACTGCACGAATTAGTAAACCAGGCACGCAAAGCTGCGGAGTGATGCCATTGCTCTTTTGCCGTTAACAGCAATCAGGCTCGGTGCAATTCTGCTAGGAAAGCTCACACAATTTGTATCCAACTGTCGCAATGCGTACCGTTACGACCGAGCGATACACTTGCCCATCCGGGCAAGGTGGATCAGTCAAGGCTGAATGTCCTAATGTGTGGAAAGTGGCGATACATCAATAAGAGCAGCCAACTATTTCGGCAAGGAAGGCACATGCTGCGCACAGGAACATCGCCGGAAATCCGTCGCCGCCACAGGGCGGTACTAGCCGTTCTGGCCGTTGCTCTGTTGCTGTTGCTTGTTCTTTGGACGGCTGGTGCTTTACCGCCTGCAATGACGCGTGAAAACATAGCCGCCTGGGTCAATGCGGCGGGCTTCTGGGGGCCGCTGGTGATCGTAGCGCTCATGACTTTGGCGATTGTTGCCAGCCCTTTGCCCTCTGCTCCCGTAGCGGTGGCAGCCGGGGCGGCCTACGGGCATGTGCTGGGCACCGGTCTTGTTGCACTGGGGGCCGAGTTGGGAGCGGTCATTGCTTTTCTGATTGCCCGGCGGTTGGGGCGCTCGGCTATCCAGCGCCATCTGGGCGCCAAGCTTGAGATAGGCCTCTTGGGATCGCAGAATGCACTGATGCTGACCGTGTTTGGCAGCCGCCTTTTGCCCTTCGTTTCATTCGACCTGATCAGCTATGCGGCAGGGCTGACAGCATTGCGGTTCTGGCGCTTCGCACTCGCAACCGCGGCTGGCATTCTGCCAGCGAGTTTCATCCTCGCGCATCTTGGCAGTGAGCTGGCCAACTCCGAGGGGCCTGGAGCCATTTGGGCAGTACTGGGGTTAGGGCTGCTGACCGGAGTTCCCGTTCTTTGGGCTGCTTGGAAGCGAGAAGAAACCGGTTGAGGCAGATCAAGACCGCCAATCGAAAAAAGTGTAGACTTGAGTAGTCATTTGGAGAACCTGATCGTGGTCGTTGCTGGGGCAACATATAAGAGAATTG
Source organism: Leisingera aquimarina DSM 24565 (assembly GCF_000473165.1). Lineage (GTDB taxonomy): Bacteria > Pseudomonadota > Alphaproteobacteria > Rhodobacterales > Rhodobacteraceae > Leisingera > Leisingera aquimarina. The sequence goes on from NZ_KI421504.1 coordinate 1,946,526, forward strand.
GGCTGCGGCAGCTGCGCTCGGCGCTGCGCCTGTCTCTTGTCTTGCTGCTGACTGTAATTCTGGTGATCACTGTGCTGGTTGACCGAACGGTTGAACCGGAACTGACCATTCCTGCTGAGGAACACGTTCTGGCGACCGGTTGGGATCACTGGCAGAGCGCGAGCGTTCAGGACCAGCGGAACACAGTAGGAGTGCCTGCACCAATCGGCGACTGCGGGCCGCATAGCATCTGTCACGCCTTAGCAACGTTCCCATTCTTCCGGATGCCGGAGTGGGAGCCGGCAGCATCTGTTGCCGCCCCCGGACGCTGGCTGATCCTGAGCGGTATTGCCTTTTCGCCACCTCCGCACCCTCCGAAATTTTTCTGAACTGCACGTCCAGTCCAATTGAGCGTCACGCCTCACGGACTGGGCTATGGGCTTCTTGCTGGCTGTGAGCCACGCGGCTTTTGCCGTGCAAGCCCACGCTGGAAGCCTAGCCGCCGGGGTGCGCCAGATCGTACTACCGAGGCGATCCGCTCGGGGTCAACGCCATCGGCACGACCCTGCGCCCGCCGATACGGGGCCCTCTGGTCGCCAGAAGGATAACACAGACGGCATTTCCCAAATGGAAGAGCAATGAGATGAGTGAACTCTCTACCAAGATGGCCTCTGATTCAGCACAGGAAGCGATGTTCGTTTGCCCGATGCATCCGCACATCCGGAATGCCGAAGCCGGGGACTGCCCGGTTTGCGGGATGCACCTTGTTCCAGAGGCTGGCAAGGAAGTCACCGGGCAATCTGACCATCATGGGCACGCAGCCTCAGGGCACGGTGAAGCCGCTCCGGGCGGGGTTTTTGACAAGGTGCCAGCGGGCTGGGCCGACCCTGTGTATACCTGCCCGATGCATCCGGAGGTGCGGCAAACCGAACCTGGGGCATGCCCTCTTTGCGGGATGGGGCTGGAGCTTGAGGCCGGATCGGTGGCGGAAGAGGGCGTCAACCCCGAGCTGGCCGATTTCACCCGGCGGTTCTGGGTCGGTGCAATGTTGACCGCTCCGCTGCTGGTTCTAACCATGGGGCCTTATACCGGCCTGGCAGGTGTCCGGGAAATATTCGGGGAACGCACCACGCTGTGGATCGAGCTTCTGCTTGGCACGCCGGTTGTCTGGTGGAGCGGCTGGCCGTTTCTTGTTCGCGGCTGGAACTCTTTCCGCACCATGAACCTCAATATGTTCAGCTTGATCAGCATGGGGGTGGCGGCGGCTTGGCTGTTCAGCGTTGCAGCAGTGCTTGCACCGGGCATGTTCCCTGACGGCTTCCGTGACGCCGAAGGGCATGTGGGCGTCTATTTCGAGGCTGCGGCAGTGATTGTCACGCTTGTTCTGTTGGGGCAGGTAATGGAATTGCGGGCCCGGGAAGGTACCGGGCGGGCGATCCGCGCGCTGCTGGATATGGCGCCCAAGACCGCACGGGTGATCCGCATCGGCGGACAGGAAGAAGAGATCCCCCTGGATGAGGTGCAGGTGGGAGACCGGCTGAGGGTGAGGCCGGGAGACAAGGTGCCAGTGGACGGCACGGTGTTGGAGGGACGCTCCTCGGTCGACGAAAGCATGATTTCCGGAGAGCCTGTCCCGGTCGAGAAGGTCGAGAGCTCCAGTGTTACCGGTGCGACGATCAATGGCACCGGGTCATTGGTAATTGAAGCGACGAGGGTAGGGGCCGACACGATGCTGTCCCAGATCGTCGATATGGTCGCCAAGGCCCAGAAAAGCCGCGCACCCATCCAGAAATATGCCGACAAGGTGGCAGGCTGGTTTGTGCCGGCCGTGATTGCTGTTGCGGTTCTGGCTTTTGCTGGATGGGCGATCTGGGGCCCGGCTCCTGCGCTGAGCTATGGGCTGATCGCCGCGGTTGCCGTGCTGATCATCGCCTGTCCCTGTGCGCTTGGCTTGGCAACGCCGATGTCGATCATGACTGCGACCGGCCGGGGGGCACAGGCCGGGGTGCTGATCAAGAACGCCGAGGCGCTTGAGCGGTTCGAAAAGGTGGACACGCTGATCGTCGACAAGACCGGCACCCTGACCGAGGGCAAGCCGCGGCTGATCGCGGTTCTGCCGGAGCCGGGCCATGACGAAGCGGAAGTGCTGCGGCTGGCGGCGACGCTGGAGAAAGGCTCGGAACATCCTTTGGCCGAGGCCATCGTGACCGGCGCGCTGGAGCGGGGTATCGGACTTGGTGATACCACGGAATTTGATGCAGTCACCGGGAAGGGGGTGCAAGGGCGTGTGGACGGTCATGCTGTGGCGCTCGGCAACCTGCGCCTGGTGGCGGACCTGGGGCTGGAGGCTGCCGGTCTGACGGCCACGGCTGATGCCCGCCGGGATCAGGGTGAAACCGTAATGTTCGTGGTGCTGGATGGCGCCGTGGCCGGCCTGGTGGCCGTTGCCGATCCGGTGAAGGAAACCACCCCCGCCGCGCTGAAGGCGCTGCATGACCTGGGCTTCCGCATCATCATGGCCACCGGCGACAATGAACGCACGGCCCGCGCCGTGGCCGGGAAGCTGGGCATCGACGAGATTCGCGCCGATGTGCTGCCGCAGGACAAAGCCCGCATCATCCGCGAGTTGCAGGAACAGGGGCGCAGCGTCGCCATGGCCGGAGACGGCGTAAATGATGCGCCCGCGCTGGCGCAGGCGGATGTCGGTATTGCCATGGGCACCGGCGCCGATGTGGCCATCGAAAGTGCGGGTTTCACGCTGGTTCAGGGCAACCTGGACGGCATCGTGCGGGCCCGCCGGCTGGCGCGGGCCACCATGCGCAACATCCGGCAGAACCTGTTCTTCGCCTTGATCTACAACGCTTCCGGGGTGCCGGTCGCGGCGGGGATACTGTTTCCGGTCTTCGGCATTCTGATCAGTCCGATGTTCGCCGCTTTTGCAATGAGCGCGTCATCAGTTTCCGTGGTGCTCAATTCCCTGCGCCTGCGTGGGGTGAAGATATGACCGGACATATTCTCATTTCCCGCGCCTCTCTCCCCGGCGTTAAAGGCGCTGCCGGACGTGGCCGCTGTGTTCAGGGCCAGACGGCCGCCGGCAGTTGTTGTAGCACTCGGCAAGTGAAAAACCGGGGCCGGGCCGCGAGCGGAGAGCGTGTCGGTGCAGGACGTCGAGCAGGCCCGCGCCGGATCGCAGACGCCACAGCAAACAGCACAGAAACCAGGCAATTAGTTCATAGGAGCCCGCGATGAGCGAGGAAAGTGAAGGACGCACCCAGGCTGCGGAGTACAAGTCCGGCTCGATCTCCCTGACCGGGGCTGTCGCCATGGGCACCGGCGTGATGATCGGGGCCGGTATCTTTGCGCTGACGGGGCAGATTGCTGGACTGGCAGGACCCTGGTTCCCTCTGTCGTTTGCCGCAGGTGCCCTGGTCACGTTGTTCAGCGCCTACAGTTATATCGCGATGTCCAATGCCTGGCCTTCTGCCGGCGGGATCGCGATGATCCTGACCAAGGCATATGGTCCGGGCACGGTGGCGGCTGCGGCCTCGGTTCTCATGGCGCTGTCGATGGTGATCAATGAGAGCCTGGTGGCGCGTACCTTTGCGACTTATGCGCTTCGGCCTTTCGGTATCGATGGCGGACCGTTGGTGCCGCTGATCGGCGTGGCGCTGATCATCTTCGCCTACATGGTCAATGTTTCCGGAAACCGCTCGGTCGGGCGCTGGTCGATCGTGATGTCCGCCGTAAAGATCGCGGGCATCGCGTTGTTCGGTATTGCGGCACTCTGGGCCAGCGGCGGGGAATGGCAATCCGGGAACGGCGGTGCAGAGACCGGCGCGCTGGGCTTTGCCGGCTCTGTGGCCCTGTCGATCCTGGCGTTCAAAGGTTTCACCACGATAACCAACAGCGGCGCGGAAATCACCGATCCGCACCGCAATGTCGGCAAGACCATCCTGATCTCAATCGCGATCTGTACCGCTGTATATCTGCTGGTGGCCTTGGCCGTCGCCACCAGCCTCAGCACGGAACAGATCCGCGCAGCGCAGGATTATGCCCTTGCGGAAGCGGCGGGCCCGGTGCTCGGGCAGGTTGGATTCTATCTGACCGTGGCGCTGGCGCTGGTGGCAACCGCGTCGGGGCTGATCGCCAGCATATTCGCCGTTTCCCGCATGCTCACTATGCTGACCGACATGAAGATGATCCCGCACAGCCATTTCGGCATGTCCGGCTCCATCCGTTCCCATATGCTGATTTATACCGTGTTTGTTGCCGGTGCATTGACCGTTCTGTTTGACCTGGGGCGCATCGCCTCGCTTGGGGCGTTCTTCTATCTGGTCATGGATATGGCGGTGCATTGGGGCGTCTGGCGGAACCTGCGGGACAAGATCGAAGTGCGCGGCTGGATCCTGCTGACTGCATTGGCTCTCGACGCGGCGGTTCTGGCGGCATTTTCGGCGATCAAGTGGCAATCGGATCCATTGATTGTGGTGATTGCCCTGGCGGCCATCGCCTTGGTGCTGCTGGCTGAGCGGTTGTTTCTTGCCCGCAACGGGCAGCGCGACAATGCAGCCGGCACACACAGCCAGCACCCCCAGCCATCTGAACATAAGAAAGAAAGGAACCTGCAATGAGTAGCGAAACCGCACAGGAAAGCATCGTTCGAAACACTCCGAAGCCATCCACCTGGCGCAAATGGGGGCCATTGGCTGGGTCACTTGCCCTTGGCGCACTTGTACTGGGATGGGAATACCGTGAGTTCGTATTGCCGCTTATCTGGTCGCCGGCCTCACTTTTGGTTGCCTGCCTGGCAATGCATTTCTTGATGCACCGTGGCCACCGGGCTGCCGGGAGGCAGGAAAATGATGGAGAGAGTGCGGATGGGTCAGGCGGCCCATCGTGACTGCCGTTTCAGAGCATCGCATCAGCCGGATTTTTGGCAGCTCGCTTCTGCTAACCACACTGGCTGAACTAGTTTATCTGGTCGTCTGGGGCTTCTGGCTGTTCCCGGATGGCAGCTGGATGGGGAAGGTTGTTTGGACGCTCACATGTGCTGTTGCGATGGGCGCGGCGATTGGCGCAGGGATTCTGTTGTGGGCCGAACCCCTGCGCAACAGCCGCTCCGCGTTGTGGCGTGCAGCAGCCATTGTCGTGATTGTTGGCAGCTATTGCGCTGTCATGTGCAGCGTCCTCGATGCCCGGTTCAACTATTTCGGCGGATCCGGCAACCGGGTTCTTTTCCTCGCTTCCGGCTTGTTGCCGCCCTTCCTTGGCGGCTGGCTTTTAGGCTGGTGGCTGTATCGCTGGAAGGCAGGCAACAGGACGCCAACAGAAACGGAGTAAGTTCGTAACAGTATCAAGACCCTATCAAGAAAGGAGAGGATCATGAAAACTCGCAGTTTTGCAGTTCTGCTTTATGCCGCGGTGGCGGCGGCGTCTTCCGCACTGGCAGGGAACAATAACAAGCCCGCCTTGGAGCCGCAGTCCATGTTGGCGAATGGTCTGATGATGCCCGAGATGAATGCGGCGCGAGGGCGGGAACTCTTTGCCGAGAAGGGTTGTGTCGTGTGCCACTCAGTCAATGGGGTCGGTGGAACTGATGCTCGAGCGCTGGATGCTGATACCATGAAGGAAAAAATGAACCCCTTTGAATTCGCCGCCCGTATGTGGCGCGGGGCGCCAGCGATGATCACGCTGCAGGAGGAGGAGCTAGGCGGCCAGATTGAGCTCTCAGGCCAGGAATTGGCCGATATTATCGCCTTTGTACATCATGCCGAGGAACAGAAGCATTTTTCGCAGGATGCCATACCCAATCATGTGATGAGCATGATGCATCACCAGGGCGAAGCCGATCACCACGCTGATGAAGCTGATGACGATCACTAGGGCTGTTGGGCGAGGCCGCCTAAAGTTACCCTGCTGCAATTCCCGGGAAGGGAGATTGACCATGATACAGACCAATGCCTATCAAGAAAATGCTGGACCTGAGACCCGGCGAGACATCCTCTACTATGCTACGGGAGGTGCCGCAGCCGTGGCCGCTGGAGCCGCCATTTGGCCACTGATCGACAGCATGAACCCGAGCGCAGATGTTTCGGCACTTTCGGTTGTGCAGGTCGACCTTGAGGGTGTCGAGCCAGGCAGCCGGATCACGTTGAAATGGAAAGGCAAACCCGTCTTCATCGACCACCGGACCGAAGTCCGGATTGCTCAGGCGCGCGCGGATGACGCAGAGACGCTGATAGATCCGGAATTGGACGCCAAGCGGGTACAGAAGCCCGAGTGGCTGATAGTGGTCGGCGTGTGTACTCACTTGGGCTGTATCCCGTTAGGCCAGGGAAGTGGCGATCCGACTGGCGGATACGGGGGATGGTTTTGCCCCTGTCACGGCTCGCACTATGATACTTCCGGCCGTATCCGTAAGGGCCCGGCTCCGCGCAACCTGGATGTGCCGCCTTACGAATTTGTTACCGACACGCTGGTGAAGATCGGCTGATGCCGAGGAAGCCACGGCCGGTGTGCAGGCGGCTTTGATGGGGGCAGTCTTGTGGACGTATCCTCAAGGCAGTGCGGCAATGCACGCCACGTAATTCTGGTGGGGTGCTTTTGCCGGTTGCACGAATGGTAACGGAACCGCCGAAGGTCTGATGGCGATCCGGAAGCCACTGGCGAACCCATGGCTTGTCCGGCAGCTTGTCCGGCAGAGAGAACGCGGAAGAAATGTATCCCTAGCCAAAAACAAGGGTGCCGCAGTTAGCGGCACCCTTGAACAGTGTCAGCAAACTTCGGAAGCGTAGCCTTCCTCCTTGAGCGCTGCCTGGATGCTCTCACGAGCAGCTTTGCTTTCGATCCGGACTTTCCGCGCACCCATATCAAACTCCAGTGTCGCGCTGCTGTCCAGGTTGGTGACTGCTTTCTCAATTGCCGCTTTGCAATGGCCGCAGCTCATGTCGTTGATCTTGAATGTGATCATGCTTGGTTCTCCTTGGTTCCATGCCAGCCGCTACCGGATTACCGCACGGGAAGGTCAAGCGGGCAATGCACTGTCAATCACCGGATGAAATTTTTGCAAGCAGGCAGGGGAATTATCATTGACCTTCCAGTCACTGGAAGCCCCATATAGCTGCAAACAACCAACTTTGGTGATGAAATGACACAGAACGAAACAGTCCGGTTCCAAGTTGAAGGCATGAGCTGCGCATCCTGCGTGGGACGCGTGGAACGCGCGCTGCAGGCCTTGCCCGAAGTCACCGGTGCCACGGTCAATCTCGCGAACGAGACTGCGCAGGTCAGCCACGACGGGTCGCTCTCTGCCGCTGGCCTGGCTGCAGTGCTGAAGGAGGCCGGGTATCCCGCTGTGACCGATGAAGCCACACTGGAAGTCCAAAACATGACCTGCGCCTCTTGCGTCGGCCGTGTGGAACGGGCGCTCAAGGCGGGAGCGGGGGTTTTGGACGCCGCCGTCAACCTGGCTACAGAAACCGCGACGGTGCGGTTTGCAGCGGGCGCCACAACACCTGCCGAACTTGCAGCGCTGGCTACGGCAGCTGGGTATCCCGCGCAGCCGAAATCCAGTGTGCAGAACAACGCAGAAGAGCGCAAAGTGGAGGAAGCCCGGCAGCTGGCTCGGCGGACGCTCTTTGCAGCCGTTCTTGCCCTGCCGGTGTTCCTGATCGAGATGGGCAGCCATGTGATTCCAGGCATGCATGAATTCGTAGCGGGCGCGGTCGGGATGCAGACCAGCTATTTCCTGCAATTCCTGCTGACCACGTTCGTCCTGTTCGGGCCGGGCCTGCAATTCTACACCAAGGGCTTTCCGGCTCTCCTCAAAGGCGCGCCTGACATGAATTCGCTGGTGGCACTGGGCACATCGGCGGCCTACGGGTTCTCGCTGGTGTCGACCTTCGCGCCCTCTTTGCTGCCTGCGGGGACGGCCAATGTCTATTACGAGGCCGCCGCGGTGATCGTCGTTCTGATTCTGCTGGGCCGGCTGCTGGAAGCCCGGGCCAAGGGCCGCACGGGCGAGGCGATCCGCAAACTTGTCGGGCTGCAGGCGAAAACCGCGCGGGTTGAGCGTGGCGGCGAAATTGCGGAGCGCGCGGTCGAGGACATCGTGGTGGGTGATATCATCCACGTGCGGCCGGGCGAAAAAATCGCGGTCGATGGGGTGGTTCTGAGCGGCTCCTCTTATGTCGATGAAAGCATGATCACAGGTGAGCCCGTCCCAGTGCAGAAATCCGCAGGCTCCGAGGTCGTGGGTGCCACTGTGAACGGCACCGGCGCCTTGACCTTCCAGGCGGCGAAAGTGGGCAGCGACACCATGCTGGCGCAGATCATCCGGATGGTCGAGCAGGCGCAAGGCGCAAAGCTCCCGATCCAGGGGCTGGTGGACCGGATTACCGCCTGGTTCGTGCCCGCCGTGATGGCGGTTGCAGTGCTGACGGTTGCTGTCTGGTTTCTGTTCGGCCCGGATCCCGCGCTCAGCCTCGCTCTGGTCGCAGGGGTAGCTGTACTGATCATTGCCTGCCCCTGTGCCATGGGTCTTGCAACACCGACCTCGATCATGGTCGGGACCGGCCGTGCCGCCGAAATGGGGGTTCTGTTCCGCAAGGGGGACGCGCTGCAGCTGCTGCAGGAAAGCACTGTGGTTGCGCTCGACAAGACCGGCACACTTACCGCTGGCCGGCCGGAGCTGACCGACCTGATCCTGGCCGGCGGCCAGGTCGAAGATGAGGTGCTGCGGCTGGTCGCCGCCGTAGAAAAAAGTTCGGAGCATCCAATTGCCAAGGCTATCGTTGCGGCAGCGGAAGCGCGAGGGATCAAGCTGCCGGACGCCGACAGCTTTGACTCGATCACCGGCTTTGGCGTCCAGGCATCGGTCGGAGGCCGTCAGGTGCTGATCGGCGCGGACCGGTTTATGGAACGCGAAGGCGTGGATCTTGATGCGCTGGCCGGACAAAGCGATGCGCTGGCCAGCAAGGGCAAGACACCGCTTTACGCTGCTATTGACGGACGGATTGCCGCCGTGATTGCCGTGGCCGACCCGGTCAAGCCGACAACGCCTGGTGCCATTGACGCGCTGCACAGGCTGGGCCTCAAGGTTGCCATGATCACCGGCGATAACGCCGTGACGGCTCAAGCAATCGCAAGCGATCTGGGGATTGACCATGTGGTTGCCGAAGTGCTGCCCGAAGGGAAGGTTGCGGCGCTTGACAACCTGCGTGCGGATGGCGGCAAGCTGGCCTTTGTCGGGGACGGTATCAATGATGCACCGGCCCTTGCCGCTGCGGATGTAGGTATCGCTATCGGCACAGGAACCGATGTGGCCATTGAGACTGCGGATGTGGTGCTGATGTCTGGTGACCTCAACGGAGTTGTCAACGCCTTTGCAGTAAGCCAGCGCACCATGCGCAACATCCGGGAAAACCTGTTCTGGGCGTTCGGCTACAATACTCTGCTGATCCCTGTCGCAGCGGGGGTGCTATACCCATTCGGTGGGCCGTTGTTGTCACCGGTGCTAGCAGCAGGCGCTATGGCACTGTCCAGCGTATTTGTTCTGACCAATGCGTTGCGCCTGCGCTGGATCAAACCAGCGGCAGGAACGCACGAGGCTGCCATCAGAAGACCGAAGGCCGCATTGCAGTCCGCGCCAGCTGAATGAGGCTGACCGAAGGGAGAAATAGCATGAATATCGGGGATGTTGCAGAACGGTCGGGCGTGCCGGCCAAAACCATCCGATGTTACGAGGATATCGGATTCATCAAACCCAAGCGCGGTCGCAACGGATGTCGCAAAATCGAAGAGAGCGAGCTGCACCGTCTGGCCTTTGCCGGTCGGGCCCGGTCACTTGGGTTCACGATTGAGGACTGCCGGACCTATTGGCGCTTTATGATGACAAGTCCCGCGCCAACGTCGAAGTAAAGTGCGTTGCGGAACAAAATCTGCAAGAGAACGACGCAAGAATATCAGGTCTGAAAGCCATGCGTGACACGCTCAGGTACCTTGTTGAGGAATACTCTGGCGACCATCGGCGATCGCCCGATCCCGGAAACGCTCAGCAACGGCCCCGCTCACAACTCATGAACAAAATCAAAGGGCGCCCCGCGCTAAACCGCGGGCATGAGGGAAGGGGCCACAGGGCCGCAATGGTATAAAAGCCTGTCATCCGCCAGGCTACCGCCTAACGGTCTTAGGCCTGTGTTCAGTGTAGAAATTACTTCGGTCCTGCCGTCGCAATCAAGCTAGCCTCGGGTACATCCGGCATTAGGTGTTCAGTCCCGGCATCTGGTGGATCGGATTGATGATGAATCGATCTGGCTCTGAAGTCCAGATTTTGCAGATGTATTCGTAGGGCGTGAGGCCGCTGAGATTTTTGAGTCTGCGGGCAAAGTTGTAGGCAGCCATGAAGTCGCCGAGATGTGTTCGCAACTGATCGTGGCTGTCGTAGTGGTACCGCTTCACTGTCGCCTCTTTGATCGTGCGGTTCATCCGCTCGACTTGGCCATTGGTCCACGGATGGTTCGGTTTGGTCAGGCGATGCTCGATCCCGTTGGCCTCACAGATCATGTCGAAGCGCATCTGCCGGGAGTATACTCTGTTCCGGTTTCGGGGCTGTTCGGCGAACTGGATACCGTTATCGGTCAGGATCGTATGGATGCGATAAGGGACCGCCTTGAGCAAATGTTCGAGGAACTCCCAGGCGGTCTTGCGATCTGCCTTGTCGACGAGGCGGGTGACTGCAAACTTGCTGGTCCGGTCAATGCCGACGAAAAGATACAGCTTGCCCTCCGCAGTCTGCACCTCGGCAATATCGATATGAAAAAAGCCGATGGGGTAGCGCTTGAACTTCTGCCGCTTAGGCTTGTCGCCCTCGACATCCGGCAAGCGCGAGATGCCATGTCGCTGAAGGCACCGATGCAGCGCTGACCGCGTCAGATGCGGGATCGAGGGCTGGAGCGCATAGAGGCAATCATCCAACGGCAGTAGCGTATGCCGCCGAAATGCGACGATCATGGCCTCCTCGGCTTGACTGAGAATGGTTGAGCGAGGCTCTTTCGGCCCTGTTTTGCGATCCTCAACGGTCTCGCGCTTTCGCCACTTGGCAACAGTCTTCGGGTTGATCCCGAGTTCCTTGCTCAGCGCCGCGATCGAAGCTTGCGATCGCTGTATTGCTGCTCTGACAGCGTGCGTGGTCGTGGCGCTCCCGTGACGAACTTGTCCCATAGTGCTTCCTTCCATTCCAAAGAACAGATCGCACCATCAAACCATGGGATCAAACATCTAGGCCTCGAAATGCTTGTCGATTTTGCTGCGCAGCACACTCCGGCTGATTTTCTGTAGCCTAGCAATTATAACCGGCCTTGCTTCCAGTCGCTGGCAGACAAGGCTTACCACCCGGGAGCCAACTTGAAACAAGCCGGGTTTGGCCAAATTACGAGCGACATTAGAGCCGATGTTTTTTGGAGCGCACTGTTTCCAGGAATTGGCGGGTATCTACGGGCCATTTCACGTGCCTTTCACTTAACTGTTGATTCTCAAATGCTTCCGGTTTTGGTCATCCCTCCCGTGCGGGAAGGTTTGCTGGAAGCAATGCATGCTTCGGCGGAATGCTGCGCAAAATTCAGAATTTCCTCAGAACCAAGTAAATTTATGCAGTGGATGCATCATTTCCGTCTTGACGCGCGCCGTTCCCGCGATGAGAAATATCCGCATGGCGTGTTTGGCACATATCTTCCGGCTGATCAGGGTGGCTGCTGTATTTGCAGTGATCCTTGCGCTGGGATTTTCATTGCCATCCGCTGCGCATTCCCTCGCTGACCATCACGGCAATGCTGCGGTTTCGCAGAATGGGCACGGCCATGCCGATGCTGCCATCTCAGACGCAGCGCATGGCGCTTCCCAGACCAGCGCACACGATTCCCCGGGCGACCCCGGGAGCGCCGCCGATGCAGGGAATTGCTGCGCAGGTGCCTGCATGGCGCTTGCCGTGCTGTCTTTGCAGCCGGGTGAGTTTGTCCTGAAGCGCCCTGTCCGTTGGAAGCTGGCGCATGCTCAGCTGCCCTCCCATCCCAGGCTTGCGCTGCTGCGTCCCCCGAGAACCTGAGTTTCTGAAACCGTTGTAACGGTCCCAGGCACCGTCCCGCACCCCTGTGCGGGATCCGAGCAGATTATTCTCAGGAAAAAACAGATGAAACCACTTTTTCTGGCCGGGGCAGCAGCCCTGCTGCTGGGAGCATGCGCCAGCACGCCTGCGGCGCTGCCCGAAATCGCAGCGCTGGAGCGTACCGCCGCGCAATCCGGCCCCTACCGAAAACTGAATTATCAACCTCCCTTTAGTGGCTTTGAAGCCCAAGAGCCCAGCGACCCCGGCTCTTGGCGCGGCGTCAACGATGAGCAGCAGGAGAACCACTGATGACAGCTAGAATTTGGCGCGCCGTGCTGGCGTCGCCCGTGGTGCTTGCCGCCTGCTCGGCTGCGGTGCCGGAGAAATACACCGGCCCCAAGGCCGGGTTCCAGGAGGTTGTCAACCAGACCTCGGCAGCTATCGGCAAGCGAACGGCCTTTGCACAGACCCAGGCGGAAAACGAGGCCTTGTCCAAGGAAGTCCGCAGCCTTGTGCAGGGCAGGACAATCTCCGCTGATACCGCGGTGCAGGCGGCGCTTTTGAACAACAAGGGATTGCAGGCGTCTTATGCCGCAGTCGGGCTGTCGGCAGCGGAGGCCTGGCAGCAGATGACGCCGGAGAACCCCGTGGTGTCGATCGGCTTGTTGGGGATCGGCGCTCCGGAACTGGGCCTGTACCGGGCGCTGGAATCCACCATCGCGGTCAATCTTCTGGATGTGAAAACCCGCAAGCAGCGCATCGCCGTGGCTGAGGCGCAGTTCCAGCAGGCCCAGCTGACTGCGGTGAATGACACCCTGGCGCTGGCCGGGCAGACCCGGCAGGCGTGGATCAATGCCGTGGCTGCCTTTGAACGGCTGAGCTATCTGCGCAAGGCAAGCGAAACAGCCGCCGCGGGGGCGGAACTGGCCAGCCAGTTGGGCAGGACCGGCGCGCTGAACAAGGCCGGCCAGGCGCGGGAATTTGCCTTCAACGCGGAGCTTGCGGGCCAGGTCGCCCGTGCCCGCCTGGAGGCAAAGCTCGCCAAGGAAGAGCTGACCCGGCTGATGGGCCTGTGGGGCAGCGATGCCAACTACTATGTGCCGGATGCGTTGCCATCCTTGCCGAAGTCTTTGCCGAAAGTGTCCTCAATCGAGAAGGCGGCGCTGAAGAACCGGGTGGATCTGCAGGTCGCCAAGCTTGGGCTTGAGGCGCAGGCCCGGGCCTTCGGCCTGACGGACCGGACTCGGCTGGTGACGGATCTGGAACTGATTGCAGGCTTTGAAGCGGAGCGCGAGCGCGAGGACGGAGTGACGAACACTGAGACCCTTCCACAATTGGAGCTGGAGTTTGCCATCCCGGTATTTGACACCGGCAAGGCGCGGATGCGCAAGGCGGAGCTGTCCTATATGCAAGCGGCCAATGCCTTGGCTGAACGGGCGGTGAATGTCCGTTCCGAGGCCCGCAGCGCGGAACTGGCCTACCACTCCTCTTACGAAATCGCCCGTCACTACCGTGACGTGCTGGTGCCGCTACGCAAGTCGATCGAGGAGGAAGGGCTGCTCAGCTACAACGGCATGATCACCAATACCTTCGAACTGCTGACCGACGTGCGCGAAAAGCTGGCGAGCTCGCTGGAGGCTGCCAATGCCAAACGCGACTTCTGGCTGGCGCAGGCGAATGTAGGCGCAGCGATCTACGGCGGCGGCGCTGGCTCGGCCCCGCAAGGCGGCGGCGGAGAGATTGCCGGTGGCGACGGCGCAGGCCATTGAAAGGAACAAATGACATGATGAATCGACGTCAATTGCTTGGAGCCGGTGCTGCGGGTGCCGCGCTGGTCTCTGGTCAAGCCTGGGGCAAGACCTCCAACATGGGCCTGCCCGAAGCCGCCAGCATGAACACCGCCGCGACGCAGCCGCCGCTGGCCCCGTCTACCGGTCCGGACTACAACCCGGTGGTCACGCTGAACGGCTGGACCCTGCCGTTCCGGATGAACAACGGGGTGAAGGAGTTTCACCTGGTGGCGGAACCCGTCGAGCGCGAGCTGGCCGAAGGCATGACCGCGCATCTGTGGGGCTACAACGGCCAGTCCACCGGTCCCACCATCGAAGCAGTGGAGGGCGACCGGGTCCGCATCTTCGTGACCAACAAACTGCCGGAGCATACCTCGGTGCATTGGCACGGGTTGATCCTGCCGTCCGGCATGGACGGGGTCGGCGGTCTCAGCCATCCCGGCATCCCGCCGGGCAAGACCTTTGTCTACGAGTTCGACCTGACCAAGTCCGGCACCTTCATGTACCACCCGCATGCGGATGAGATGGTGCAGATGGCGATGGGCATGATGGGCATGTTCATCGTGCATCCCAAGGATCCGGCCTTCATGCCAGTCGACCGGGACTTCCTGATCATGCTGAACGCCTTCGACATCGACCCGGGCTCCTATGTGCCGCGGGTGATGGAGATGACCGACTTCAACCTCTGGACCTGGAACAGCCGGATCTTCCCGGACATCGACCCCCTGGTGGTGAACCAGGGCGACCGGGTGCGGGTCAGGACCGGCAACCTGACGATGACCAACCACCCGATCCACATGCACGGCTACGACTTCGAGGTCACCTGCACCGATGGCGGCTGGGTGCCCGAAAGCGCGCGCTGGCCGGAGGTGTCGATCGACATCCCCGTCGGTGCCATGCGCGCCTATGAGTTCGACGCGGTGCATCCGGGCGACTGGGCGATCCATTGCCACAAGTCGCATCACACCATGAATGCGATGGGTCACGACGTGCCGACTTTCATCGGTACCGACAAGCGCAAGCTGACCGGCCAGATCCGCAAGCTGCAGCCCGAATACATGCCGATGGGCACCGCCGGCATGGCCGACATGGGTGAAATGTCGATGCCGCTGCCCGACAACACCGTGCCGATGATGGCCGGCTGGGGCCCGCACGGGCCGCTGGAAATGGGCGGCATGTTCTCGGTCGTGAAGGTGCGCGAAGGCATCGATGCAGGCGATTACAGCGATCCCGGCTGGTACGAAAACCCGCCCGGCACCGAAGCGTACGAATGGACCGGCGAACTGCCGGACTTCGACCGCGCCGAGAATGCCCAGACCCGTATTACCCCGAAACCAACCGCCAAGGGCTGACCGGCCCCTGGCACCCTACCAACCCTGATGAGGAGACAGATATGAACAAGTTCCTATCGGCAGCCCTGCTTGCAACCCTGACAGCTGCACCGGCCTTTGCCGGCGGCACCCACGGTGGCGGCCACCATGACGAGATGGAGGTCGGCAAACCCGGCGAGGCCGCACATGCGGACCGCGAAATCGCCGTCACCATGAAGGAAACCGATGACGGTGAGATGATCTTCGAGCCGTCCAGCTTTTCCTTCACCAAAGGTGAAACGGTCAAATTCGTGATTACCAACGCCGGTGAGCTGGAGCATGAGTTCGTGCTGGACACGCCGGAGCGCAACGTCCACCACAAGGAGCTGATGGCCAAGATGGACATGGAGCACGACGACCCCAATTCAGTGCGCCTGGATCCGGGTGCAGCTGGTGAAATCGTCTGGACCTTTTCCAACCCCGGCACCTTCGAGTTCGCCTGCCTGATCCCCGGCCACTACGAATCCGGCATGTCCGGGCCGGTTGCGGTGCTCGAAGCCGGCGGCACCTTCACCGCAGGCACGGTCAAGAAGGTCGATCCCAAGTCCGGCAAGGTAACCATCAAGCACGAAGAGCTGGTGGATCTGGAAATGCCCGCAATGACCATGGTGTTCCGGGTGGCGGACGACGCGATGCTGGATCAGCTGAAGGCGGGCGAGAACATCGAGTTCGTGGCTGAGCGGGTCAAGGGCAAGCTGACACTGATCGCGCTGAAATAACACTGAGGCGGAGGCCCGAATACCGGCCTCCGCCCTTTAAGACTCCCAGCGATCTCAACCGGCGCCCAAGAGTAGAAGAGCCCAAGAGCAGAAGAGCGCAAGCGCCAAGGCGCAACGCTGGTGAACATCAGGCAACAGGCAATCAAGGCAACGATGCTGGATCTGCACACTCTCACGCACGATGCCGCGGGCGCATTCGGGTTCTGGTATGATGATACCGCACCCGGATGGCTGCACCCGGTGATGCATCTCGTCCTGGTGCTGGCGCCCTCGCTGCTGTTGCTCACCTTGGCAAGCCAGGCCGCCTGGCTGCTGCGCCGGCGGATTCTGCGGCGGGCGGCACCGCTCGCTCCAGCTCAGTTCCCGGCGGGTGGTCTGGAGCCGGGCTTGCCCCGCTATATCCTGCGCACGACCGGGCCGCAGCAGAAGATCCTGATCCTGTTCAGCCTGACAGCGATGCCGATCCTCTACCTGACTCTTGAGCTGCCCAAGCAGATCGTGAACCGCGTGTTTGAAAACGGCAGTAGCCCGGTTGTGGTGTTTGGTGCCGAGCTTTCGCAGGTCTCGCTGCTGTTTCTGCTCTGCGGCGCCTATCTGGCGGCCATCACGCTCAACGGCCTAAATAAATACTGGCTGAACATCCGCAAAGGGCGGGTTGCCGAAAGCTTCGTGCGCAGGCTTCGCCTTGCCGTCTACCGCCAGTGGAGAAGGGATCAGCCCGCGCAGCGCCAGCCTGCCATCATTCCGGTTCTTGGCCCCGAGGTTGAGCCTGTCGGCGGCTTTGCCTCCGAACTGCTGGCCGTCCCGCTGCTGCAGGGCGGGACCCTGGCCACGATCCTTCTGTTCATGTTCGTGCAGGATCCGATCCTCGCCGCGGCTGCCCTGACGGTGCTGCCCCTCCAGCTGATCATTGTGCCGCGGCTGCAACGGCGGGTGAATGCGGTGTCCCGCGAACGGATCCGCGAGATGCGCCTGCTCGGCGAGCATCTGGACCGGGACATGCGGGCTTCGGGGCAGGGCGCGCTGCCGGCTGGGCGCAGTTTCCGGCAGCTGCAGGACCTGCGCCTGCAAATCCACCGGCTGAAATTCCTGGCCAAGGCGATCAACAACTTCCTGACCGCTTTGACCCCGTTTCTATTCTACTCTCTGGGTGGCTATTTCGTGCTGCAGGAACGGGTCTCTCTGGGTGCGCTTGTGGCGATGCTGTCGGCCCACAAGGAGTTTTCCTCGCCGCTGAAGGACTTGTTCCGTTTCTACCAGCAAAGCGAAGACGTGAGGATCCGCTACCAAGAGATCCGCGCCTTCGCGTCCGGCTCCGGCGGGGCGCTCGGGCCGGCGGCGGCAGGTCAGCATTACCATGACCCGAACCCAGCCCTTCACGGCAATTCATTCACCTATGAAAGAAAGAGACCCTCATGAATAAGAACCTTGCCATCCTGGCTGCCGCAGCCGTGGCGGCGGCGGTTTATTTCGTCTACAGCAGCGCCGGGAGAAACGATGCAACCGCCCAGCGCACCATTCTGGAACCCGGCGCCCCGCTCGCCGAGGTTCAGCTGCCGCCGGACCTGAGTGAAGCCGCAAAGATCGGCAAACGCGCTTTTGACGCGGTCTGCGCCGACTGCCATGGAGACAATGCTGCAGGCCGCCACGGCATGGCGCCGCCGCTGGTTCACAAGATCTACGAACCGTCGCACCATGGCGACGCCGCCTTCTTGCTCGCCGCCCGCAACGGCGTGCGCGCGCACCACTGGGATTTTGGAAGCATGCCCGCCCAGCAGGGGCTGACCGATGGTGACGTCAAAGGCATCACCCAGTACGTGCGGGAGCTGCAGCGTGCCAACGGCATAAATTAACCCGCCGGGTGGCCGGCCAGAGGCAATATGGCTTTGGAATCAAGGTGCGGCCTCCCCGGCCAGCCGGTCCAGTTGTTTCAGCACCGCGAACTGGGCAAGAGCGGCGGTGATGGCCGCGGTAAAAACCGCAGGAGTGGCGATCAGGCTGGCGAGGATGGCGCCCAGCAGGGGGGACAGGGCGGCAGGTGCAGCGAAGGTGTTGAACCACGCTGAATAGGCGGGACGGCGGTCATCCGGCGAGATTTCCATGAGAAAGCTCAGGTAGCTGATGGTCACGCCATTCATCATTGCGCCGATGACAAGATAAAGCGCCGCAAAGCCGAAAATCCCCGCTCCGGCGGCGAGCAGGGCAAGCATGAGGGCGGGCGCCAGGAGGCGGAGGAACGTTACGCACCACAATAATGGCAGCTTGCCCATGCCGTCGCCGATGCGGCCCCAAAGCGGGTTCGAGACCAGTGCTCCTGCAGTCTGTGCGGCCAGGAGTGTGCCAACCCCGGACAGCCCGATCCCGCTCTCGCGTGCGGCAACGATGTAGAAGGGCAGCGCCATCAGCGTCGCGGAGCCGAGCCAGTGAAAGACCAGAAACAGGCGGAAGGCGCGATCCTGCCGGAGGGTGGCCAGCCCCTCGCGCAGGAAGGCAGCCGCTCCCGCATTCCGGGCTTGCGGGGGCTTGCGGGGCGATGAAGGCGGCTCTCCCGCCGAGACAAACAGCGCCGAGGAGAGGAACATCAGCCCCGAACCCAGAGCAAACATGGACGCATAGGCCTTCAAGGGGGGCATTACTTCGAGGGCCAGGCGCAACGCGCCCGCGGCGGCAATGGCGATCAGCCCGCCGCCGAAGAACCGCCAGGCCAGCATCCGGCTGCGGCGGCTGGAGGGGATCGCGCGTCCGACGATATCGTTATACGGCACCGCAACCACACCGCTGACAAAAGCATAGACCGTCCAGAGCGCAAGAAAGCCAGCGGCGAGCGGCACCGGCGGCCAGTCCACCTGCGGCCAGTCCGCTCCCCGCCACAGCAGAAGCGCGATGGCTCCCGCTGCCGCAGCCCGGCCAAAGGCGCCAAAAACATAGAACGGCATTCTGCGTTCAGCACGTTCGGCGAGATATCCCACCGGCAGCTGCGGTAGCAGCCATCCCAGCCGCAGAACGGCGCTGGCATAGCCGACGGCCAGCGCGCTGCCCGTCAGCATGTGGGTCAGGCTGGCAACAACCGTTGCACTGTCCACTGCCGCGGAACCGCCCTGAAAGGCCCCGCCCGCTCCGGCAATCCGCCAGAACCGCCGCCGGCCTGCGGCTTCTTGCGCTTCATGGCCCGGCATTGTCTGTCTCCGCCTCAACACGCACATGGCGGATGTCGAGGCCCGATTGCCAAAGCACAACAAGCCCAATGCCGACCACAAGGATAATTGTGAGGATATAGCTCAAGAGGATCATCAGGAGCGCCGACTCGTCAGCAACCCCAAGTGCCTTGAGTGCAAAGCCCGCTCCGAACACAAAGCCCGCCGGGATCCGCACGAACCGCCCAAGGACCATGGCAAAGCCTGCAAAAACCATGAGAAAGAGGTAGTCCCAGGGCCTCAGCACCACACCCACCGCAAGTCCCGCCCACAGGAAATGCGTCGCCGCCACCAGCTTGCCCGCGACGGCCGCGGCGATCGCTGCGATGCGCCGCGCGCGCGCCCTTGGCCACACGATGCCCGCGCCAAGCGATGCCCGCAGCCCCGGACCGCTCGCGCCCATGCGCCCGGTGATCCAGTCGAAGAGACGGCAGATCAGCGGTTCCTCGCGGGCAAGGAGGCCACGGAAGCGAAAGAGCACCCAGAGCAGCCCGCCGAAGAGCAGCAGATTCAAGGCCCCCGCAATGCTGAGGCCAAGGCGCAGATCTCCTTCGATCTGCGGAATGCGCCCCGCAGCAGCCACCGCGCCGGCAAAGAGCGCAAACACGACCCCGTCGAGGAACCGGGCGATGACTGCTGTCGAAAGCACCGTGGCCATTTTCAGACCGTGCAGGCGCGCGACCAGCCAGGCCCGCACCAGCGGGCTGACACCCAGCGGTACAAGCACGTTCACGCCATAGCCCGCGAGCAGAGCACCTGTCAGTGGCAGCGAGCCAACCGGTTTCACATCAAAAAGTATTTGCCGCCACTTCCAGCCGCTCAGCAGCTGTTCTAGCAGGATCATTGCGGCCAGCACAGTTAGCCAAACCGGATTGGCGTAGCGCAGCCCGTCAAGGAAGCGTGCGAAGTCAAGGCTCCCGTACAGCCGGAAGATCAGCCAGAGCGCCAGTGCCGCACCCAAGACAGGAAGAAGCCAGCGTTTGATGAAAAGTCCCATGCAAATCCCGCTTGCAACCCCGCTTGCCGGATATGCTACCCGCTGTATCATGGTACGGAGTCAATGGTTGATCCCGAGAGGAGGCTGCAATGGCAGCTTTGACGATTGGAAAAGCCGCCCGTTCGGCGGGGATCGGAGTGGAAACTATCCGTTTCTATGAGCGCAAGGGGCTGATCCGCCAGCCGCCGCGGCCAACCGCCGGCGGCCCGCGGGATTATGGCGGCGGAACGCTGCAGCGGCTCAGGTTCATTGCCGGGGCCAAGCGGCTCGGGTTTTCGCTGGCAGAGACCGCCGGCCTGCTCGCGCTGCTGGAGGCGCCAGGCGCGAGCTGCAGGGACGTGCAGGCACAGGCAAAAGCCAAGCGCGGCGAAGTGCAGGCCAAGATCGAAGGTTTGACCCGCATCCGGGATTCGCTTGACCGCCTCCTTGGCGCCTGCCCTGGAAAGGGAAGTCTTGCGGACTGCGCGATCCTCGAGGCAATCGAGAGTGCTGAGAACTCAGGAGGCACTTCCTGACAAGAAATGCTTGTTAAAGATGATGGTGAGAGGACTGGTTTTCACGGCCACAGCGGATGAGTGCTTTTCGCTGGCGCCGTTCTCTGCCCGCCTTTCCTGAATATATAGGTGGATAAACTAAGCGGTAGAACATAACGTTTTGAGGACTTTGAGTGCCACCCATCGGCTTGGTGCCGGAACGGCTGGCAATGCGCTGTGCTATGAAAACATACTTCAGCATCGACATGCCTGCCTGGCAGTTTGTCCGCAACACTTTGGTTGTCAGTTGTGCAGGCATGTTGCCGCTACTGCTGCTCTATATCGCCCTCACGCCGGGCTTTGGAGCATTGCTGCTGAAAGGCGGGCCCGCGCTCAGCCGCTTTCTGCGGCAGGTCGTGACAAATGGATTACCCGTTGTATTCGCCGTCAACTACGTGAGCTTCTTTCTATATGCCGCAAGTGCCGCCAAACAGCGTGAAGGAGCCGTGCCGGCCCGTATCCTCCTGATCGACCTGCCTGCAAGGGTCGTCATTTTCGTCCTGTTGCATGGGGTAATCTATTTCGTCTCAGCTGACTGGTTCGGCTCGTTCGGAGGGGATCACTGGCAGGCGTTGCAGGTGGTCGGGCCCACACTTGTCCGGTCCGCCTTTTTTGAGAACATTTCCGGTGTTTACCTTTACGCGACACTGGTCAGTGCCTTGCCCCTATACGCGACAGTGATCGACAGCAATTTTGAAAGGGGCTCCGGGCGGCCGGAATGGCTGCGCGGCCTGGTTTGCAAGCTGCCGGGCAGGCTCGGGCCGATCCTGCTTGCGGTGGCTTTCTTCGGTTTATTCACGCTGGCATTGACGGGCGTGGCAGCGGTGATCATGAAACTGCAATCAATTTGGATATGAAACGCGCGGATCCTTCAGCACATGGAGTAAAGGGCGGTGGCGGGCAGTTTTGCTGCAGCCGGCAGTGCTGCTGCTGTGCACATCAGGGCCGGTTGATTATATTTGACAGCAGTCTGAGTGCGTCTCCCAAAGCGAATTGGAAGTTGTCATTTGCGCGTTCCCTCCCTGAGATGCGCCGGCAGGATCAGCTGCAGGCCATCACAGGCCTGGCCTCTTCCACATGTGGCTTTGCAACATCAGAACGGTCTTCTGGCCGGAAGATGTTTGCTGCAAATGTGAACGCCGCGCATGACGAGTGATCCGTACCGGGTTAACATAATGAAGGCTCGCCATTGAGCTGCCCGTGGTAATCGCGCCATTGGCACTGCCTGTCTGAGGTTGTGGCTCTGATCTAGGACACGTCATTAACGACGTCGCTTGCGACGTACCTTATGCGGGGTCAGTGATGCGGGGCGAAATTCTTGGGTTGGAGCGGCGTCGCTTCTGGCGCGACGAAGACAAGCTCAAGATTGTCTCATCTGTGGGGATTCACGGTCCCTGTTTCCTCTTCCGGGCGGCGTAAATGGCCTGACGCGCTCCGCGCCAAGGCTGTTCAAACGATCCTTGCTGGAGCCGGAATCCGCGAGACGGCTGAGGAGATCGGAGCCAACAAATCGCTGGTCGCTCTCTGGGTTAAGAAGGCCGGCACTTCCGGGAAGAACCCAGCTTTTGTCGAGGTCGTTGCTCCTGTGGCCCAGCCGCCCTCTGCATCTCCTCACGTCAATGGACCCGAGGCTGCAAGCAGCACCTCCTGCCGGATCAGTATCGGAGCGGCAGCTGTCGAGATACTCCTTGGCTATCCTGCCGATCACCTGGTGGAAGTTTTGCGGGCCGTGAGGGCAGCACAATGATTTCTCCTGCCAGCAACTTCCGGATTTACCTTGCCTCGGAGCCGGTGGATTTCCGCAACTATGTGGCGACGATTATTATGCGGAGCCGTGTACATCGCCTCTTGGATTGTGGCTTTTTTACAGCCGGTTAGGCAGAACAAACAGGCACATGCGCCCCGCATAACTATGCTCTCCCGCGATGGTTTCACACCTTGAGGAGAGAGAAGATGACTGACCAATACCGTAATCGCTGGTTCCTGGATCCGGGGCCGGTTTCGTTGTGGATCGATCAGTTCGCGGACGAGCTTGGCGCTCAGAGGTATTCGCCGCTGACCATTGAAGGCTACAGGGCATCGGCACGCCATTTCGCGGTTTGGCTGGAAAGCACCGGCATACCGATGGTCAGCGTCGATGATGGAGTTGTTCGTCGCTTCGCCGAACACCAGTGCCAATGTCCCGGCGGGCGGCGATGGCAGCATGTCTCACCAAAGTATGCGCGACGTGCCAGAAGGTTTGTTGTTTTCCTACAAGGTGCGGGCGTCGCACCTCCGCCGTTGAAGGCCGCGCCAGAATTTCCCTTGCTTGACGACTATCAGCACTGGCTGCGTTTGCATCGGGGTTTGGCGGAACGGACAGTTTCCCGTCATCTCCGCATCCTCAATAAGCTGTTGCCGGGAACTCGGTACAGCGACCCACGATTATGATGCTGCCCGGATACGTTTTGTTGTCCGCAAATGGCGGGGGCAACCGTCCGGCCGGCCTGAGAACCATAACAAGCGCCTTGCGAAGCTATCTTCGCTTTCTCGCCGGCGCGGGCTTGTGCCGTTCCCAACCTCGATCACGCCATTCCGCCGGTCATACAATGGCGTCTTTCGTCGTTGCCGCGGTATCTGGCAGCCGCAGATGTGGAAACGTGTCATTGCATCCTGCGATCAGCTTGCCCGGGGCGCCTGCGGGACCGGGCGATCCTGCTCCTTCTGGCGCGCCTGGGGTGCGGGCCGGGATGTCGCTGGTCTCAGACTGGGCGATATCGACTGGAACGCCGGTATCCTGAAGTTGAGTGGCAAGGCGCGTCGCCAGGTTCGGCTGCCGTTGCCGCAAGATGTAGGCGATGCGCTTCTCGCGTATATCGAACAGGAACGCCCGCGCATGCCTCAGGACGCGGTCTTTCTCATGATGGTCGCCCCTACCGCTCATTTGAGCAATCATGCCACGTCTCGGCCATTGTGGCGCTGGCATTAAAGCGCGCCGGCATTTCCGATCCGCCATCGAGCGGAGCGAGCTTGCTGCGCCACTCCGCGGCAACTTCGATGCTGCGGTCGGGGGCCACATTGGAAGCTGTCGGCACGGTTCTGCGCCACCGCTCGCTTGATATGACTGCGCATTACGCCAAGGTCGGTATCGCGATGCTGGAACAGATCGCTCAACCCTGGCCGGGAGAATTGACATGCTGAGTCAACTCCTCGCCGATCATGTCCGCGCTGCACCAGGCGCTGGGGTTGAAATTCCGTACCCAAGGCAGTCTTCTACGCAACTTCGTTGCCTTTGCCGAGAGCCGCAGTGAGCATGTCGTAACAACAGCCACCGTGCAAGAATGGGCACTACAGGCATCTTCTCCAGAACAACGTCGCAACCGGCTTTTGACAGTACGTCGCTTCGCGCGCGCGCTTAATGCCGAAGATCCGAGCCATGAAGTTCCCTCCGCCGATCTCTTCGGCCGTGCCAGCCGCAAGCGGCGCACGCCTTACATCTACAGTCCCAGTGATATCCAACGGCTGATCGACGCCGCCCAGAGGCTTGGCCCCGCTGGCTCGATCCGGCCGCTCACCTACGCCACGATGTTCGGGTTGATTGCGGCAACAGGCATGCGCGTTTCAGAGGCCATCGCCATTCGATTGCCGGACGTGACCGATGACGGCCTGATCATTGCCCAGACCAAGTTTAAGAAGAGCCGGCTGTTGCCACTGCATCCAACGACTCGACGCGCTCTTGACGGGTATCTTACGATGCGTCTGAAGGCGGCCAGCCCGAGCGGCACACTTTTCCTTTCGCATCAGGGCACGCCGCTCGCCTATTCGACAGTCGCAACGGTATTCCTCCAGATCACGCGGTCAATCGGCTTGCGCGGTGCGGCAGGAACACCGGGCCCCAGGATTCATGATCTGCGCCACACATTTGCTGTTCGCTCCCTTGAGGCCTGTGCGCACGATTCCAAAGCCGTGGCGCGGCATATCACGGCCCTCAGTACCTATTTGGGGCATGCCCATGTCACCGATACATACTGGTATCTCGAGGTAACACCCGAGCTGATGACACACATGGCAGCTGACGGCGAGAGGCTGCATTGCGGGGTGACGGCATGGCCCAGCTTGCCCAGCACCTCGCCGCCTTCCTGCGCAACCATCTTCCCAATGAAAGACGCGCATTCGTCCTTGCGCGGCTATCCCTGCAGCTTCCAACTGCTGTGTGACATTCGCCGCCGGGCGATTGAGAAAGCGGCCGTGCCTGCTGCAGATCGAAGACATCGACGTGCCCACGATCCTTGCCTTTCTCGAGCACATCGAACAGAGCGAGGCAACAAGGGCCGTACGCGGGATGTCGCTGGTACAGTCCTTCTTTCGCTATCTCGAGCGCGCGGTCCTGCCTTGATCTGGCTTTTGCCGAGGGCTGCGCGTTTCCGAACTCATCAGCGCCGGGCTCAACCAGTTTGACGGGCGGTCCCCTGCCAGCATCCATATCATTGGCGAACAGAAGCGCGCGCTGCTGCCTCTAGGAAACCGCTGCCGCAATTCGCGCCTGGATCGCGATCAGACCCGAAGTCGGCGACACCGCGCTCTTCCTGAACAATGCCGGTCGAATGATGAGCGGGCGCTTGCAATACACTCGAGAACAGGCAAATACGGCTGCCCCCATCGCGCCCACCGGCGGCAAATCGATAGCCCCATGTTCTGCGGCACAGCTGCGCAATGCACATGCTTCAGGCCACATTGGAAGCGGTCGCACGGTGCTGCGCCCACCGCTCGCGAGATCTACTTGCGCGCCGGCCCAACCGAAAAACTCGAGATGCTTGACGCTCTGGAGCCGCTCGGCATCAAGCCGGGCAAGTTCCGGCCACCGGACAAACTGCTCGCGATGCTTTCCGCGCGGTAGAATAGTTATGCGGAGTCAATGTAGGCGGAACCGTCCGAAAAAGTGCCGGTCTGCTTCTTCGGCTCCGCATAATAATCGTCGCCACATAGTTGC
The DNA here is from genome assembly GCF_000473165.1 of Leisingera aquimarina DSM 24565. Lineage (GTDB taxonomy): Bacteria > Pseudomonadota > Alphaproteobacteria > Rhodobacterales > Rhodobacteraceae > Leisingera > Leisingera aquimarina. Next base: position 1,972,177 of record NZ_KI421504.1, read on the forward strand.
GGTTATGCAGAGGACTGCATAACCGCAAAGGGATCGCAGGGCTGGCGGCATTGGCGCAGGATGTTTTGCATCAGAAACCCACCAGTGGAGCGGTGTTTGCGTTTCGGGGCCGGCGGGGCGATAGGATTAAGTTGCTCTATTGGGATGGCCAGGGGTTTTGCCTCTATTACAAGGTACTTGAGCGGGAGCGTTTCCCTTGGCCGCGCGCCAGGGATGGGGCGGTGCGGCTGACCTCTGCGCAGCTCGCGATGCTGTGGGAGGGGATCGACTGGCGGCGTCCTGATTGGGGCGCCCCGCCCGCCCGCGCCGGGTGATTTTACCTCTGGATTTTCGTTATTTATATGGTGCCTGAGCCTGTTTTCTGGTAGTCAGGCGCATGTCGAAATCCGCCGGAAATCTGCCCGATGATCCCGCCGAATTGAGGGCGATGATCGCCGCATTACAGGCGGAAAATGCCCGGATCGAGGCAGAGAACGCCAAGATGCCGGCCACGCTGCGGGTCCACGATCAGCTGGTTCAGGCCCTGCGTTTGCGGATCGCGAAGATGCAGAAACTGGCTTTCGGCAAATCCTCGGAAAAGATCGAGCGTGAGATCGAGCAGCTGGAGCTGGCGCTCGAAGACCTGCTGGTTGCGGTGGCCGAGGGTGATGACGCGCCTATCGACGAAGGCCAGGACGAACCGCCGCCAGAGCCTGCCGATGCACCCGCGCTGCGCGGCCGGCCACGTGTCTCGGATGCGACCCTGCGCGAGCGCCTCGAGCTTGATCCTGGCACCTGCTGCCCCGACTGTGGCGGCGATCTGCGGGTGGCGGGCGAGGACGTCAGTGAATTGCTCGGCATGATCGCCGCCCAGATGAAGGTGGTCCAGATCGCCCGCATCAAGAAATCCTGCCGCCGCTGTGAGCGGATGGTGCAGGAGCCAGCACCCAGCCGTCCGATCCCGGCAGCATGGCCGGGCCGAACCTGCTGGCCCATGTCTTGGTCTCGAAGTTCGACGATCACCTTCCCTTGTATCGCCAGCACGGGATCTTCGCCCGCATGGGGGCAGACATTGCCGAAAGCACGCTTGTTGGCTGGTGCGGACGGGCCATGAAGACCTTGGCTCCGCTGGCCGGACGAATTGAGGCCGATATTATGAGCAGCGACCTGCTGCACGCGGATGACACGCCGATCCGGGTGCTGGACCGCTCCAAAAAAGATAAAGAGCTGGGCAAAGGCGTGAAGCAGGGCCGGATCTGGGCCTATGTGCGCGATCAACGGCCGTGGGCGGGGGGGCGCCACCCGGTGCTGTCTATCGGTTCGCGCCCGATTGGAAGGAAGAGCACGTCCTAAGCCACCTGGCAGACTCCCGCGGCATTCTGCAAGCGGACGGCTACAAGGGGTATGCCAAGCTCTACGAGCCTGGTCCCGATGGCACTCGGCGTTTGCGCGCAGCGGCCTGTTGGGCTCACTTGCGCCGAGACTTCCACGACTTCTGGACCTCGACCAAATCCGAGATCGCCCGCGAGGCGTTCGACCGGGTCGGCAAGTTCTATGACATCGAGCGCGGCATCAACGGCCAGCCCGCAGAGGCCCGCCGTGCTGCGCGTCAAAAGCTGAGCCGGCCAAAGGTTGAGGGCTTCTTTGCCTAGTCAGAACAGCAACTCCTGCGCATTCCCGGCAAAAGCGATTTCCGCTATGGTCTGAGCCGTCGGGACGCCTTTAGCCAGTTCCTGACCGACGGGCGTGTGGCCATCGACAATAATCCAGCCGGGCGTGCCCTGCGCCCCATCGGAATCGGACGGAAAAATTGGCTCTTCGCAGGAGCAGACACTGGGGCGGAAACTTTGGCCCGCGCCATGACCATCATCGAGACCGCCAAGCTCAACGGTCTCGGCCCGCAGGCATATATCGCTGACATCCTCGACCGCATCCACGACCACAAGATCAAACGGCTGGATGAATTGCTGCCGTGGAATTGGGCGCCAATGACCTCCGAGACGGATGCTCAAGCTGCATAAGCTGCGGTATCAATGGCGCGTTTACTTTGAGACGAGCCCATTGCAGTCATTGCTCGCCTAGCAGTTCCTCGCTACCGGCGTTAAGCGGACGCTACACGATTGGCTGCAGCAGGACCGCTATAGCGCAACAACGCCGCTGCGCGAGCGGATGATTGAGGACATGCGGATCAAGGGGCTGGGTGACAAATCTCAGAAGTCGCACATCCGGGCGATCAAGGACTTCGCAGCGTTTCTGGGGCGGTCGCCGGACACCGCGACGCCAGACGATCTGCGCGCCTACGAGCTTCACATGACCGGCCGCGGTGTCACGCCGCCGGCCTGCAATGCCCGCCTCATTGCGCTGAGGTTCTTTTTCGAGACGACCTGCGGGCGGGGTGGGATGAAGCGGCACATGCAGTTCCGCACCCGGCCGCGCAAGCTCCCCGTGGCAGTCAGCGCCGAGGAAGTGGAGGCACTGCTGCGGGCCGCGCCAGGACCGGAGCTGAAGTATCGGGCGGCGCTGAGCATCTCCTGTGGCGCCCGGCACAGGGCGCCGGAGGTCTGCAATCTCAAAGTCAGCGGTTTCGGCAGCGACCGGATGCTGATCCATGCCGAACGGGGCAAGGGCCGCAAGGTCATGCTGCCGCCGGGATTGCCGAACCTGCTGCGCGAGTACGGGGGTATCTTGCCGAATTCGGGCTGGTAGCGCCGAAGGGCCCGGCGAGCCTGAAGGTCTTGGAGAACGCGCTGGAAGATCAGACCAGCGACTTGCCCACTCCGGTTGGGGAGATGGGCGTCTTGTTCTGCAATTGCATGCCCATCTCCTTGTAAATGCGATAAATCTTCTTCGCATTTATTTCCCACCCCTCACGGCGCAGAAGCACATGCACGCGCCGATAACCGAAGCGCACACGGGTCTGGCAAATTTCTCGGATCCGCTGTTCCAAAGCGGCCTGCCCGGGCCGGAGGGATTTGTAGCGACAGGTTCTGGGATCGAACCGGATCACCTCGCAGGCCCGGCGGATCGACACCTGCCAATCCGCCCGCATCCCGTCGACCAGCGTCCTTTTCCGGGCAGGCCTCAAAGCTTTCGTTTAATGACGTCCTGCAGCATCTCCTTGTCCAGAGCGAGGTCTGCAACGATCTTTTTCAGTCGCGCATTCTCCTGCTCGAGCTCCCTCAGCCGCTTCATTTCGGACGGCATCAGACCGGCTTATTTTTCTACCAGTTGAAGAAGGCCGCCGTGCTGACGCCGGCCTTCCGGCAGGATTCCGCGACAGCCGTGCGGGCCTCTGCCTGTTTGATGATGAGCGCCTTCTGCGCGCCCGTGAACTTCGATGCCTTCATGCGATTCCGCTCCTCCCCAGCCTGGGGTTCTTCGCGGAAGACTCTAACAAGCTTCGAGGATGTTTTCGGGGATCACATCAAGATCTCATCATCAAACCATCGGATCAAACACCTAAGGGGATCCGAGCCTGTCATTTCATTGATCGCCAGTGTCAGTTGTCACTATTGGAAAGGACTTTGTCTCATATGAACGTGGAGCCGATGTCAAACAACACGTAGGTGGCGTGAAGGAACTACTATTCGGAGTGAAAGATGACCTATCAGGCGCCGGTTCGCGATATCATGTTCAATATCGAGCATTTGTCTGACTGGCCCGAGGTCGCATCGCTGGCGGCTTATTCCGGGATCGAAACCGGGGATGTCCAGGCTGCGCTGGAGGGGCTCGGGCGTTTTTGTTCGGACGTAATCGCACCGCTTTCGGCAATAGGGGACGAAACCGGCGCGCGGCTCGACGGTGCAAAGGTCGTGATGCCTGAGCCATACTTGCAGGCTTATGCGCAATACACTGGGATGGGCTGGCAAAGCCTGCCGCACCCGGAAGACCTTGGCGGAATGGGGTTGCCGCGGGCCGCCGGGGCCGCCGCGACAGAGATTTTGAACGCAGCGGATATGAGTTTTGGCCTTTGTCCGCTATTGACTGACGGGGCGGTGGAGGCGCTGTTGCTTTCCGGCTCTGGCGCGCAGAAAAAGCAATACCTTGAGCCGATGATTTCCGGCCAATGGTCCGGCACCATGAACCTGACAGAACCTCAGGCCGGCAGCGATCTGGGGCGTGTGCGGAGCAAGGCGGAACCAGCTGCGGATGGTGCGTATTCGATCAGCGGAACAAAGATCTTTATCACCTATGGCGAGCACAGCCTGACCGAAAACATCGTTCACCTTGTTCTGGCGAGAACCCCTGGTGCCCCGGCAGGTCCAAAGGGGTTGAGCCTGTTCATTGTGCCCAAATTCCTGGTTCAAGAGGATGGATCGCTTGGCCGGCGCAATACTGTCCAATGTGTCAGCCTTGAACATAAACTGGGCGTCAGGGCGAGTCCGACGGCGGTTCTGGAATTCGAAGGCGCCACCGGTTTTCTGGTGGGAGAGGAGAACCGCGGCCTTGAGTACATGTTCGTGATGATGCGGGCCGCCCGGTTTTCAGTGGGCGTGCAGGGGGTTGCCGTATCTGAACGCGCCTATCAGCACGCCTTGCGATACGCACAGGAGCGGGTGCAGGGCCGCCCGGTTGACGGCAGCGCCAAGGAAGCAGTGCCGATCCTTCAGCATCCGGATGTGCGGCGGTCGCTGCTGCGGATGCGGGCCTTGGTTGAAGGAGGACGGGCTTTGGCGATGGCCACTGCAGGATGGCTGGATCTGGCACATCACGCTGAGGCCGAAAATCGCCGCGAGGCGTCGGAGATGGCCGAATTCCTGGTGCCGCTGGTCAAGGGATGCTGCACGGAACGGTCTTTGGAGGTCACCTCAATGGGGCTGCAAGTTCACGGCGGCATGGGGTTTATCGAAGAAACCGGGGTTGCGCAGTTCTACCGGGATGCCAGAATCTTGCCGATCTATGAGGGCACGACGGCGATCCAGGCCAATGACCTTCTGGGCCGGCAGGTGCTGCGGGACGGCGGCAAGACCGCTCGCCGCTTTGCCGGAATGGTCTCGGCGGCTGAGGCGGACTTGCAAAAAGGCGGTGCCAAGGCGCAGCTGGTGGCGGACCGGCTGGGGCAGGCACGCCGCGCGTTTGAGGCCAGCCTTGCCTGGCTCCTGGAGACCGCGCCCAAGGACATCAACGCGGCATACGCCGGCAGTGTTCCCTTCCTGATGCTGGCAGGCAATCTTGCCGCGGGCTGGCAGCTGGGCAGGTCGGTTCTGGCCGCTGAAGCCAAGCTTGAACAGGGCGAAGATACAGCTTTCATGACACAAAAGATCGCCACCGCTGTGTTTTACGCACAGCATATTCTTGTGGAATGCGGAACGGAAAGCGCCCGGATCATCGACGGCAGTGAAAGCCTGTTCGATGCCGGTTTCGAAATCTGAACAACGGAAATTACCGGCCCGGACTGGGACCGGACAGTCAGGGAAAGGTCAGAACAATGTCGCAAGCAGCCAGTTCGAAAACCTACGAAAAGCTCGCCATAGAACAGCGGGACAATGGCGTCTTTATTGTCTCGCTCAACCGGCCGTCCAAGCGCAATGCGCTGGATGCCGCCACGATTGAGGAGCTCATCTGCTTTTTCAGCAGTGCGCATCGGAACGGCGTAAAGGCAGTGGTGCTAGCAGGTGCGGGCGACCATTTCTGTGCCGGCCTTGATCTGGTGGAGCACTGGAAAGAAGACCGCAGCCCGGATGACTTCATGCATGTCTGCCTGCGCTGGCACGAGGCCTTCAACAAGATGGAATACGGCGGGGTGCCGATCATTGCGGCCCTGCAGGGGGCGGTTGTCGGCGGCGGGCTGGAACTGGCCAGCGCGGCCCATGTCCGGGTAATGGATCAGACCACATATTTTGCGCTTCCTGAAGGCCAGCGCGGCATCTTTACCGGCGGCGGCGCCACTATTCGGGTTTCCGAAATGATCGGCAAATACCGGATGATTGACATGATCCTGACGGGCCGGGTGTATCAAGGGCAGGAAGCGGTCGACCTGGGACTGGCGCAATACATCACCGAAGAGTCCAGCTTCGACAAGGCGGTTGAGCTTGCCGACAAGGTTGCGCAAAACCTGCCACTGACCAACTATGCCATCTGTTCTGCGATCAGCCATTTGAACAATATGTCGGGCATGGATGCGGCTTATGCCGAGGCTGTCGTGGCCGGCGTTGTGAACACGCAGCCTGCGGCGCGCGAACGGCTAGAAGCCTTTGCCAACAAAACCGCAGCCCGCGTGCGGCCCAACAGCTAGGCCGCGCGAACCAGCCGTCAGGCCGTGGTTTTGCGCATGGCCTGATGGTACCGGACAGTGCAGGGCAGGGGGGATCCGTTTGCTCTTGGTGCAGCTGCGAAGCGCTGGGTGCGAAGCGGAGCGGAACCTGGATGTGATGCGGTTTACTGCCGCCTATTTGCGTCATTCGATGGATTTCGTGCGCGATGCTGGAGCGTTAGGATCAGGGCACCGTGCTGCGGGCAGCTTTGCTAAGTGCTTCGTGCCGACCTACGTATTGACAAAACCGGGTTTATAGTTATTTTTGTGCCATGACGATATCAAGCAACAACGCCCGCGCCCTTGCCGCCCTTGGTCACGATGCCCGTCTGGCCATCTTCCGCCTGCTGGTCAAAGCAGGGGAGGGCGGGCTTCGGGTTGGCGAGATTGCCGAACATCTGGGCTTGGCTCCCTCCACGCTGGCGCATCATCTGTCGGCACTGGTGGATGCCAGGCTGGTTGTGCAGGAAAAGCACGGGCGCGAAGTATTCAGCCGGGTCGATTATCCCGTGATGTTGGGCGTGGTGAATTTTCTGACATCCGAATGCTGCACAGGTGTCACCCTTGCTGCCAAGGAGGAGAACGCATGAGGTGAATGCCTCTTCTTCGACCTAAAATAACTATAAATCTGGTGATATGGAAATGACAAACGCAACAAACGTTCCCCCAAGATCAGGCACATCTGTCTGGCGGTTCTTCCAAGAGCAACGGGTCTGGCTGGCCTCTGCCGCACTCCTGCTGCTGCTGGCCATCTTTGATCCTGCCCAATCCGCAGATAGCGCTGTCTTTGCCGGGGCTGCGCTGGCGCATACGGCTCCCTATCTGCTGTTCTCCATTGCCATCGCGGCATGGGCTGGCGCCACTGGTGCCGACAATCTGGTTGCCAAGGCTTTTACCGGTAAACCGCTTCTGATGATTGCGCTTGGTGCGCTGGCAGGGGGGCTGTCACCGTTCTGCTCCTGCGGAGTGATCCCGCTCATCGCGGCACTTCTGTCGATGGGGGTGCCGTTGTCCGCCGTCATGGCGTTCTGGCTGGCATCGCCGATCATGGACCCGTCGATGTTCTTTCTGACCGCCGGAGTTCTGGGCGTTGAATTCGCTGTGGCCAAAACTGCTGCCGCAGTCGGCCTTGGCCTCTTTGGCGGTTTGGTTGTCCACTTGCTGAACCAGGGTGGCGCCTTAAAGGACGCGTTGCGCGAGGGTGTCGGAAACGGCGGCTGCGGCGGAGCCAAGATGCGTACGCCCAAGCCGGTGGTTTGGAAGTTTTGGATTGAGGCGGAGCGCCGGGCAAAATTTGCCGGAACCGCCTGGACCACGACGCTGTTCCTAGCCAAATGGCTGCTGCTGGCCTTCATTTTGGAAAGCCTGATGCTGGCCTGGATACCGGCCGAAACAGTGACTTCCGCCTTGGGCGGCGAAGGCCTGCTGCCGATCATTACCGCAACGCTGGTGGGTGTCCCCGCCTATCTGAACGGTTATGCGGCGCTGCCGTTGGTTGGCGGACTGATTGAGCAGGGCATGGCGCCGGGGGCAGGCCTTTCCTTTCTGGTGGCTGGCGGCGTGACTTCAATCCCTGCAGCTATGGCCGTTTGGGCGCTGGCCCGCCCGCAGGTCTTTGCGCTGTACCTCGGTCTATCGCTCAGCGGTGCCTTTTCCGTGGGGCTGCTGTTCCAGCTCTGGCACGCGGTCTGATCCAATCCCAGGGTCCGCGCACACCCGGGTCCTAACAGGTGGGCGCCGCCTAAGGCAGCGCCCGCTTCACCCCTCCGGATGCAAACGGGAGGGGCGGTAAGCCGGTGGCTTTGCCCCGCCCAGGCGTGCCGGTTCAGGCCTTTACCCGGCTCATCGACGGGTCGTAGAGCGGACTGATCTGGACCTTGCAGGGGACCCGCTTGGTGGCGACCTCCAGCTCGTAATTCCCGCGCAGCACGTAGTCGGCGGCCACGCCTTCGGGATTGCGGATGTAGCCGTAGCCGATGGACTGTCCGACGGTATGGCCATAGCCGCCCGAGGTCAGCCAGCCGACGCGTTTGCCGTTGCGGTAGATGGTTTCCCGGCCCAGGAGCACCACGCCGGGATCGGTGGTGAAACAGGCGAGCATCTTCTTGACGCCCTCTGCCTTCTGCGCTTCGGCGGCGGCGCGGCCCTTGAAGGGGATGTCCTTCCTGAGCTTCACCGCCCAGCCAAGCCCGGCCTCGAACGGGGTGTGGTCGGGGCCGATGTCCGAGCCCCAGGCACGGTAGCCCTTTTCCAGGCGCAGGGATTCGATCGAGCGGTAGCCGGCATTGACCAGCCCGTGCGGTTTACCCGCCTCCATCAGCGCTGCATAAACGGTCTGGGCGTATTCCACCGGCAGGTGCAGTTCCCAGCCCAGTTCCCCCACATAGGTCACGCGCAGCGCCTGCACCGGGCAGCCGGCAATGCCAATGGTGCGGATGGAGCCGAACTTGAAGCCGTCGTTGGAGACATCGTCGCGGGTGACAGCGGAGAGGATGTCGCGCGCTTTCGGCCCCATCAGCGACAGCACCGCGTTGGAGGAAGTGATGTCGAACAGCTGGCAGTTCATGCCGTCGGGAATGTTGCGGCGGATCCAGTCAAAGTCATGGGTGGCATAGCCGGTGCCGGTGACGATGTAGAACTCGTCCTGCGCGACGCGGCCCACCGTGAGATCACATTCGATGCCGCCCTTGCTGTTCAGCATCTGGGTGTAGATCAGCGATCCCACCGGCTTGTTCACGTCATTGGCGCAGATCCAGTTCATCGCGGCCAGCGCATCCGGGCCTTTCAGCGCGAATTTGGCAAAGGACGTCTGGTCATACAGCACCGCTGCCTCGCGCGCGGCCTTATGCTCGCGCCCCACTGCCTCGAACCAGTTCTGACGGCCGAAGCTGTAGAGGTCCTTGGGCGTCTCGCCCCTGTCGGCATCGGCAAACCAGTTCGGGCGTTCCCAGCCGAGTTTCTCGCCGAAACAAGCGCCTTGTGCTTTCAGCGTATCATAAAGCGGCGACTTGCGGCAGGGGCGCCCGCTGTCGTGTTCCTCATGCGGCCAGGCCATGGTGTAGTGTTTGCCATAGGCCTCCACTGTGCGGGTGCGCACCCAGTCGGTGTCGAAATGCGGCCGCCCGAAGCGGCGGATATCGGCGGACCACAAGTCGAACGGCGGCTCGCCGTTCTTCACCCATTCCGCCAGCGCCATGCCAGCGCCGCCACCTGCCGCAATACCAAAAGCGTTGAAGCCAGCGCCGACATAGAAGTTGCTGAGTTCCGGCGCCTCGCCGATGATAAAGTTGCCGTCGGGCGTGAAGCTTTCCGGCCCGTTGGTCAGCGTCTTGATACCAGCATGTTCCAGTGCCGGCACCCGGCCAAGCGCCTGTTCCATCAGCTGTTCGAAATGATCGAAGTTGCTGTCGAGCAGCGTGTAGTGGAAGCCTTGCGGAATACCGTCCGTGGCCCAAGGGATCGGGTTCGGCTCATAGCCGCCCATCACCAACCCGCCGACTTCCTCCTTGTAGTAGGTCAGCCGGTCCGGGTCGCGCAGAGTCGGCAGGTTTGACGGCACGCCCTCGAACGGCTCGGTGACCATGTACTGGTGCTCCATCGGCACCAGCGGCACGTTGACGCCGAACTGCTCGGCAAAAGTGCGGGTCCATTGGCCCGCGCAGCAGATCACTTTTTCGCATTCGATCCGGCCGTGTTCGGTGATCACGGCACGGATCTTGCCGTCCTCGATCTCGATATCGGTGACCTTGGTGTCCTCGAAGATCTTGGCCCCGGCCATGCGCGCGCCCTTGGCCAGCGCCTGGGTGATATCGGAGGGGTTGGCTTGGCCGTCAGTCGGCATGAAGGCCGCACCGATCACGTCGGAGATATCCATCAGCGGCCACAGGTCCTGGGCTTCCTTGGGGGTCAGCAGCTCCATCTCCAGCCCGAAGGAATGCGCGGTGGTGGCCTGGCGTTTAACCTCGGTCCAGCGCTCCTCGTTACAGGCCAGGCGCAGCCCGCCGTTCATCTTCCAGCCGGTGCCCAGGCCGGTTTCCTCTTCGATCTTGTTGTATAGATCGACCGAATACCCCAGCAGCTGGGTGATATTGGCGTTGGAGCGCAGCTGCCCGACCAGGCCGGCGGCGTGGAAGGTGGTGCCCGAGGTCAGCTTTTTCCGCTCCAGCAGAACAGTGTCCGTCCAGCCCAGTTTAGCCAGGTGGTAGGCGGTGGAGCAGCCGATGATGCCGCCACCGATGATGACTGCCTTGGCAGTTGAGGGAAGTTCAGTCATGTCAGTCCTCAGGTGTTTTGAAAGTCGTCAAGTGCGGCGCGGAAGCGCGTGAGGTTGCTAGCGGTGTAGGCCGCGTAGTCAAAGTCGATATCGGAGGTGAGCTCGGAGACCATGCTCCACATGGTTTCGCGCAGCAGCGAGGCGCATTTCATGGCGCCGTAGCGGTGCAACAGATCATCGTTTACCGGCGCCTCAAAGTAGGTCTCCAGCAGCCAAAGTTCCTGCTGCTGCGTAAGCCCGTTGTTGGAGGCAAGCCCGCCCAGGTCGAACAGCGGCGAGTTGAAGCCGGCATAGTCGTAGTCGATCAGCCAGAGCCGGTTGCCATCGTCGAGAAAGTTGCCGCACAGGAGGTCGTTGTGGCCAAAGACGATATCGAAGGGGCCTGCCGCCTGTTCCAGGCTGTTGCCGATGCCGGTCAGTTCGGCAGCCAGCGCCGCATGCGGACTGTTCTTGTCCTGCAGTGTCGCCGCATAGTCGCGGATCACATGGAAGACCCAGAACACCAGCGCCGGGCCGCGTAGATGTCTGGGAACATCGCGGTGGCAGGATTTCACCAGTTCCAGCACCCGCGGCAGCATGGCGGGATCGCGCACATCTTCTTCGGTCAGAGTGCGGCTTTCTATGAACTGCAGCACTGTCAGGTCATTTTCGGCATGCATCACCGCAGGCGACAGACCGGCGGCATGGGCGGCGCGGCTAGCAGCCAGTTCGTTGAAGCGCATCACCTGGTGCAGCGGAATGTCGTCGCCTGCGCGCACCACGTATTTGCCGCTCTGGTCCTCGACCAGGTAGTTCACGTTGGTGATGCCCCCGGTTAAAGGCTGCGTGGAGATGGCGCCGTGCCAGATCGGCAGGGCATGGATGCGCTCAAGCAGGCTGACGCGTTTTTGCAGGTCGGATTGGGTCATGGTCAGCTCTCCAGTCCAAAGCGGATGCGGGCGCCGCGGGCACCGGCATTGACCAGCCGGTCGGCGATGATAGCGATGAAGGCGATGGCAAGGCCTGCCACCAGACCGCGGCCAGTGTCAGCCTTGGTCAGTGCAATATAGACTTCCTGGCCCAGATCGCGGGTGCCGACCAGCGCAGTGATCACCAGCATCGACAGCGCCAGCATGATGGTCTGGTTGATGCCCAGCAGGATCTCCGGCAGCGCCATCGGCAGGCGCACCAGGCGCAGCAACTGCCAGCGGGTGCAGCCCGAGACCAGACCTGCCTCGATCAGCTCGCCGCTGACACTGCGCACGCCATGGGCGGCATAGCGGACGGCCGGAGCCAGCGCATACAGGACAATGGCGATCATCGCGGTGAAATCACCGATCCGGAACAGCATCACCACCGGGATCAGGTAGACAAAACTGGGCAGGGTCTGCAGCGTGTCGATCAGCAGGTTGATGGCGATGCCTGCGCGCCGGTTCAGTGCGGCCAGCACACCCAGAGGCACACCGATCAGGGTGGCGAGGATCACCGAGGCGCCGCAAAGATAGACAGTGACCATGGCCTTGGCCCAAAGGCCGCTGACTGCAATCAGGGCAGACATCACACCGCATAGCGCTGCCAGTTTCCAGCCGCCGACGCGCCAGCCCAGCAGCGTCAGCATGGCAATCGCCCAGGGCCAGGGAATGCCCAGCAGGGTTTTCTTGATCGGCAGTAGGAACCATTGCAGGAAGAAGACCTTCACCGCCTCGAACACATCGAAGTAGTTCACGTTCAGGTATTTGACTGCGTCATTCCAGAAGGCGCCGGTGGTGATGGTCTGGCTGGCCGGATAGTCCAGCAGCAACGGCGAGAATCGGCCCAGCACCCAGGTGATCATTAGCAGCGACAGTACCAGCACCGTACGTTTATGCCGGGCGGCCCAGGAGCCGGGTGAGGTGTGGTGGATCTGGCCCATGCGTTCGGCGAAGGCCTGGCTCAGCCGGTCCACGGCGATGGCCAGCACCACGATAGCGATGCCTGCCTCAAAGCCCGCGCCGATATCCAGGCGGCGCAGGGCTGCCAGCACGTCGAAGCCAAGCCCTCCGGCACCAATCATCGAGGCGATGATCACCATGTTGAGCGTCAGCATGATCACCTGATTGACGCCGACCATCAGGCTTTGGCTGGCCGAGGGCACCAGCACCCGCCACATCAGCTGCCGCTTGGTGGTGCCTGCCATCCGCCCGAAGTCGAGGATCTCCGGGTCCACCGCCTTGAGCGCCATGATGGTGATGCGGATCATAGGCGGGGTGGCATAGATGATGGTGGCGACCAGCGCCGAGACCGGGCCGAAGCCGAACATGAACAGAATCGGCACAAGATAGGCGAAGATCGGGATGGTCTGCATCAGGTCCAGAACAGGGGATAGGATGCGTTCACCCCGCGGGTGGCGATAGGCCCAGATGCCGGTCAGCAGCCCGCCGCCTGCGCCGATCGGCACCGCGATGACCACCGAGGCAAGCGTGACCATGGCGCTGTCCCACTGTCCGAAGACCGCAAGATAGGCAAAACAGGCCCCGGCGACCGCCGCCAGCCCCCAGTTGCGGCAGAAGTGCCCCAGGGCAATCACCGCGATGGTGACCGCGATCCAGCTGGCGGCCGGCAGCAGCACCTGCGGGGCCGGGCCGGGGCCGTACAGAAAACCATGCGCCAGCAGGCTCAGCATCAGCTCATAGGGCTGTTCGATCAGCCAGGCGATGGCGCGGGTGGCATCGGTGAAGGACACCGGGCCGATGGCCGCGTCTTCGACCAGCCAAGACATGGCGGAAGATATACGGGTTTTGAAGGGGATCACCCAAGAGGAGGGGATCTTGATCAGCCAGCGCGCATCCAGGGCCTTGGCCAGATCGCGGCCGAACCAGCCTAGCAGGATTGTGACCAGCACCAGCCCCCAGGCTGCGGAGCTTTGCCAAGTCAGACGCACTTTCATGCCGCTTGCCCCGCGCCGAACAGCACGCGGGCCACCGCTGTGCGGCCGATGCTGCCGATGATGCGCCCGTTTTCATCACACACCGGGCGCGGGGCATCTGCGGCGATGATCTGCTCTGCCACCTCCGATACGCGGGAGGCGGCCGGAACCGGGGGGCCGGCACCGTCCGTGCCCGGGGTCATGATGCCGCCCACCGTCAGCACCTTGGAGCGCGGGATGTGGCGGGTGAATTCGGCGACATATTCCGTGGCCGGGTTCAGCACCAGTTCCTCAGGCGTGGCAATCTGGATGATCTCGCCGTCCTTCATGATGGCGATACGGTCGGCAAGGCGCACGGCCTCCTCGAAGTCGTGGGTGATGAAGACGATGGTCTTGTGCAGGCGGGCCTGCAGGCGCAGGAATTCGTCCTGCATCTCGCGGCGGATCAGCGGATCAAGCGCTGAAAACGGCTCGTCCAGGAACCACAGGTCGGGTTCCGTCACCAGTGACCGGGCGATGCCGACGCGCTGCTGCTGGCCGCCTGACAGCTCGCGCGGGTAATAATCCTCGCGGCCTTTGAGGCCGACCAGTTCCACCACCTCGCGTGCCTTGGCGTCGGCTTCTCGCTTGGGTGTGGCCTGGACGGTCAGCGGGAACATCACGTTCTGCAGCACGGTCAGATGCGGCAGCAGGGCGAAGTGCTGGAACACCATGCCCATCTTGTGGCGGCGGATTTCGATTAGTTCCTGCTCGCTGGCGGTCAGCAGGTCGACGCCGTCAAACAGCACCTGGCCGCCAGTCGGCTCGATCAGCCGCGACAGGCAGCGCACCAGGGTGGATTTACCGGAGCCGGACAGCCCCATGATGATGAAGATCTCGCCCTCGGCAATGTCGATGCGGGCATTGCGCACCGCGCCGATAATACCCGCCTTGCGGATCTCCGCGCCGCTGGGGGACGGGTTGCCGTTCAAAAATGCCTCGGCATTGGCGCCATAAAGCTTCCAGATGTTGCGGCAGGAGAGTTTGGTCTTGGGGGTCATCAATGCGGTTCCTGGACCGGTCCGCAGAATGCGGCCGGGTTGATTGACGGGACAGGAGAAAAGACCGGGGCTGCCTGAGAGCGTGCAGCAGCCCCGGGGAGTGAGATCAGTTGCCGATCCAGCCGGACCAGCGGTCCTTGTTCGCGGTCATCCAGCCGGACACCACTGTATCGATATCGACGCCGTCCAGATCCGCCTTGCCGACCATGGCGCTCATCTCTTCGTTGGTAATCTGATAGGACTGCACGATCTCATAGGCGCCTGGCCATTTTTCCGGCAGTCCTGCCCAGGCCGCCTTCCAGATTGGGCCGCGCGGCTTGCCGCAGTCATAAGCCAGATCCGGGTTCACCCCGGCCGACGGATCGGAATAGCATTCCGAGGAATAGGGCGGGAACTCCACGAATTCGCCGTCGTATTTGGCCGGCGCCCAATGGGGCACGTAGACCCACAGGACAATCGGATCCTGGCGCTGATAGGCGGATTCAAGTTCGGCGAACAGCGCCGCATCGGTGCCCGCGTGAACCACTTCGAATTCCAGCTCCAGCGCCTCGACGCGTTCCTCGTCAAAGCCGCCCCAGGTGACCGGACCGCCGACATAGCGCCCGTAGGGAGAGGTCTCCGCGGTGGCGAATTCCTCGGCGCAGTCCTTCAGCGCCTGCCAGTCGGGCAGGCCGGGGCAGCGGTCTTTCATATAGGCGGGGTACCACCATTCCTCGATCGCCATCAGTCCGGTTTCGCCCGCGTTGACCACCTTGCCCGAGGCAGTGGCTTCGTCCAGCGCTTCGCGTCCGGTGGTCTCCCAGATCTCCATGGCCAAATGCAGGTCCCCGGTCTTCAGCCCGGCAAACTGGGCGATATAGTCTGCCTGGACATACTCGACGTTGTACCCTGCCTCCTGCAGGATGCTGCCCATGATTTTGGTGTTGATCAGCTGGCCGGACCAGTCGTGCAGTGTCAGCTTGATCGGATCGGAGGACTCGGCGGCCCAGGCGGATGGAGCGGAAACGGCGGCTGTCAGCGCCACGGCTCCCAAAGCGTTGAAGTTTCTCAGCATAAGGAATTCCCTGATATGTGGCATTTTGTGCGATTCTTGGCGTCGCGTACTGAGATCGTGCGGCGGTTACGCCTGTCAGTCAATAAAAAACCACAATAAGCCACATATATCGCTAATACTGGCCGTTTCCGGGCGAAAAATGCGGCGTCAGAGGTGCGTGTGTTGTTTTTTGTGGCTTTCTGGCGTAGCAACACGACAGGAGGCCAGATGACCAAAACCCGCAAGACCACCAACCAGCGTGAAGAGGAAATCCTGCGGGCGCTGCAGCAGGCAGGCGGGTCCTGCAGGGTTAGCTATCTGGCTGGCAGGCTGGGTGTGTCCAATGAAACCATCCGGCGAAACATCCGTACGCTGGAGGATGCCCAGGTGGTCCGCAAGGTTCACGGCGGGGTGCATCTGGTTGAAGATGTGAACGAGCTGCCGCTGCAAAGCCGGATGGACACCCACGCCTCTGAAAAGCAGCGTCTGGCCATCGAAGTGGCCAAGACCATCAGCGACGGGGATTCGGTCTTTCTGGATGTCGGCTCCACCACGGCCTATGTGGCGCAGGAACTGCGGCAGCGGTCAAACCTCTTTGTGGTGACCAACTCAGTGCTGGTGGCCCATGCGCTGGCCTCGCGCAACAACAACCGGGTGTTTCTGGCTGGCGGTGAGCTGCGCCCGCATGATGGCGGCGCCTTCGGAGCCGAAGCGCTGGATCTGGTGCGGCGGCTGAACGTGCAGTTTGCCATTTTTTCGGCAGGGGCGATCAATGCCGAACTGGGTTTCATGCTGCATGACCTGGAAGAGGCAAATCTGGCCCGTGTCGCGGCGGCCAATGCGCAGGTCCGGATAGTCGTTGCCGATCATGACAAGTTCAACAAGCGAGCGCCGGTGTCGATCGGCAAGGATACCAATTTCGAAGTCTTCTATACGGACGCGCAACCGCCGCAGGCAATCAAGGACATGCTCAAGGCGATGGATACCGATCTGATCGTGGTCGAGTAACGGGACTGCGGGCTGCTGCCGGACAGTTTGCAGTCACACTTTTGCGGCTGCGGCTGATGGGTGTCCCATCCCTGAAACAGCTTCTTCTGGAATTTTCCATCTAGCCGTGCCTTGGGAAACACTCGTCCATAGGATGCCTGCCGCAGATGTGCCCGGTGCGCGGAATTTCTGCTGCGGAATAACTTTTTCTTGCCGCAACGAAAGGGATGCGCTACCCGCGCTTTACCGGTCCCGAAAGGGCTAAGAGGGAATCCGCGGTGCCTGCCGGCGCCAAACGGAACTGCCCCCGCAACTGTAGGCGGCGAGAGCTGTGCCTTGACGTCACTGGACCAAAACAGTCCGGGAAGACGGCACAGTCATTGACCCGCCAGTCAGGAGACCTGCCGGTGAAAACCGAAAAACACCGGGCGGGGTTGTCCGGGGAGGTTGCCGATAAGATGCGCCGCCGTTTTCCGGTGCCGCAAGCGGGGGCAAGGACCTCTGGCTTACCGGTCAATGCCCTTTCACCCGTTCTCCGGTCATTGACACATGGAGATCGAATATCATGTTTTTGCGTTCCGGCCTGATCGGCCTTTCCTTAATCGCTGCCGCACAGGCTGCGGCGGCCGGTGGAACTTTTCCGCTGACCATAGAAAACTGCGGCCAGTCGGTCACTTTCGAGGCGCCGGCAGCGTCTTCCGTAACGGTTGGCCAAGCGGCGACCGAAGTGCTTTACGCGCTGGGGCTGGGGGACAAAGTGTTAGGCACCTCGGTCTGGTTCAACGACGTGCTGCCCGAGTACGCGGACCTGAATGCCAAGATCGACCGCCTGGCCGACAACGATCCGAGCTTTGAAAGCGTGGTTGCCAAGCGGCCCGGTCTGGTTGCAGCGCAGTACGAATGGCACGTTGGCCCCGAAGGCGTCGTGGCCAAGCGTGAGCAATTCCATGATCTGGGTATTCCGACCTATGTGATGCCCGCCGATTGCGTCGGTAAGGACAACACCACCGGCGGCGACGGCACCCGCACCCGGATGTTCACCACCGGCAGCCTGTACCAGGGCATTGAGGAGCTGGCGGCAATCTTTGGCGAAGCCGATAAAGGCGCCGAATTGGTCGCCGACTACAAGGCCCGCGAGGCAGCAGCTGTTGCCAAGGCGCAGGAAGTCGCACTGGACGATGCATCCGCCGTGTTCTGGTTCTCTTCGCCTGAAATGGAGAGCGATCCGTTTGTGGCAGGCGAGAAGGGCGCGCCGGGCTACATGATGCAGCAGCTGGGTCTGCGCAACGTCATCGAAACCGACGAGGAATGGCCGACGGTCGGCTGGGAAACCATTGCCAAAGCCAACCCCACGGTGATTGTGATTGCCCGCATGGACCGCCGCCGCTTTGCTGCGGATGACTATGAGAAAAAGCTGGAGTTTCTGCGCAATGATCCGGTGGCCAGTCAGATGGATGCGGTCAAGAACAACCGCATCGTCGTGATGGACGCTCAGGCGATGGACGCCACCATCCGTGCCATTCCGGCGCTGGAGGAACTGGCTGCTGAACTCAGCGCGATCGGCAACAGCCAGTGAGCGCAGCCGCCGCAATCACCTGGCAGGGCGTCAAGGGCGCTTGTCTGGCCTTGCCGGTTCTGATTGCGGCGGTCCTGGCAGGCGCAATGATCGGGGAAACCGCGCTTGCGCCTGACCTTGTGCTGTCTGTTCTGGCCAACAAGCTGGCCGGGGCGGGCCTGCCGGTGGACCCGATCGACCAGGGTATCATCTGGAGCTACCGGCTGCCGCGGGCGCTGGTGGCGGGGGCCTGCGGGGCGGCGCTGGCAGTGGCGGGCGTGGTGTTGCAGGCGCTGCTGCGCAATGCGCTGGCCGATCCATACATCCTCGGCATCTCTGCCGGCGCCTCGACCGGGGCGGTGGCAGTGACCATTGCTGGGCTGGGAGGCGGTGCGCTGTCGCTGTCCTTTGGCGCCTTCAATGGCGCGCTGCTGGCCTTTGGCTTTGTTGCCATTCTTGCCCGGGCCGCCGGAGCAGGCGGCAGCCGCGCAGCGGCAGCGCAGATCGTGCTGGCCGGCATTGCGGGTTCGCAGCTGTTCAACGCGCTGACTGCCTTCATCATCGCTAAATCGGCCAATGCCGATCAGGCCCGCGGAATTATGTTCTGGCTGATGGGCAATATGAGCGGGGTGCGCTGGCCGGATGTGTGGCTGGCGGTGCCGCTGGCGCTGGCGGGCTGGGGGGTCTGCCGGTTCCATGCACGGGCTCTGGACGCCTTTACTTTTGGCACCGATTCCGCAGCTTCGCTGGGCATTCCGGTGCGGCAGGTGCAAGTTGTTCTGATCTTCGCTACCGCGCTGACGACTGCGGTGATGGTGTCAATTGTCGGCTCTATCGGCTTTGTCGGCCTGGTCATTCCCCATGCGGCACGCTTCCTGGTTGGCCCCGGCCACCGCAGGCTGATGCCGGCCGCGGCGCTGACCGGGGCAGTGTTCCTGATTGGTGCCGACATCGTGTCGCGCATCATCATTCCGGGACAGGTGCTGCCCATCGGCGTTGTCACAGCCCTGATCGGCGCGCCGTCCTTTGCGGTGATCCTGGTGCGTGGAAGAAGGGCTGCGCGATGAAGATCGAAGCCCGCAGCCTGTCTTACTCCATCCGCGGCAAGCTGCTGTTGTCTGATGTCTCATTGACGGTGCAGCCGGGAGAGACCCTGGCGCTGGTCGGTCCGAACGGATCTGGGAAATCCACGCTGATGCGGCTGCTGGCGGGTCTGGCGCGCCCCTCGCAAGGCGAGGTTCTGCTGGCGGAAAAATCCTTGGCGCGGCTGACGCGCAGAGAGGTCGCCCAGCGGACCGCGATCGTTGAACAGCAGGCCGACACCGCCGAGCGAATTACCGCACGGTCGGTGGTGGAACTGGGGCGGACCCCTTGGCTGTCAGCGTTGAGGCCCTGGAGCGGCGAAGACAGCCAGCATGTGGAAAATGCGCTGAAGACAGTGGAAATGGAGGGGTTTGCCAGCCGCGAGTGGGCCACCCTGTCCGGCGGCGAACGGCAGCGGCTGCACATCGCCCGCGCGCTTGCTCAGAGGCCCGGGCTGCTGCTGCTGGACGAGCCGACAAACCACTTGGATATTCACCATCAGTTGTCGATCCTCAATTGCATCCGGAACCTGAAGGTGACCACCGTCGTGGCGCTGCACGATCTGAACCAGGCGTTGATGTGCGACCGGGTGGCGGTGCTGTCGGGCGGACGCCTGGTGGCGCTGGGCACACCGCAGCAGGCGTTGGCGCCTGAAATGGTTTCAGGGATCTTCGGGATCAAGGCCCGCTGGGTCGAGGATGCGGAGGGCAGTGAGCCGTTTCTGTCCTTTCACCTGGCCTGAGAGTGCCGCAGCACAAGTCTCCCGCCCGTTGCCGGATGTCCTGTCGGGCAGCCGGCGCCCGTTGGGCCCGGCGCCGCGCTGCGGCGCGGCGGACCGGTCAGCACTGCTGACCGGATGTTTCGCGCGCGAAACATTAAGGCAGAAAGGCTGACCTTCTTGTCATCTTGCGGGAGATGGCCTGGGGCTGTCTTAGCTGTTGGTGATCCCGCCAAGGATCTTGTTGCGCTGGATCTTCCCTGATGGCCCCTTCGGCAGGTCCGGCAGGATGTGGATCTCGTCCGGCGATTTGAACCGGCCCAGTACGGAGTGGCAGATCTCAATCAGCTCCAGCGGTGTCAGGCTGGAGCCGTCGCGGATCTTGACTGCGGCCTCGACCGTTTCGCCGTAGCTCTTGCAAGGACGGCCAAAGGCAGCGGCCTCGACCACATCGGGATGCGAATAGAGCGCTTCGTCAATCTCGCGCGGGGCGATGTTTTCGCCGCCCTTGATGATCAGCTCTTTCAGGCGTCCGGTTACAAAGACATAGCCGTCTCCGTCGATGCGGCCCAGATCGCCGGTGCGCAGCCAGCCGTCCTTGGTGAAGGTGTCCGCCGTGGCCTCGGGGTTGTTGAGGTATTCGCACATCACGTTGGGGCCGCGCACGGCCAGCTCGCCCTCGGTGCCATCGGTCACAGGTTGCTGGTTCGCACCGAGGATGGCGATGTCGTTGCCATAGCCGACGCCGGGGGAGCCGATCTTGCGGATGCCCGGGGGCAGGGGGTTCGACAGGATCTGCGCGGCGGTTTCGGTGAGGCCCATGGTTTCGATGATCGGTATTCCAAACCGGTCCTCAAACGCGCGCTGCACATCCGGGGCCAGCGCCGAGGAGGCGGAGCGGCCAAAGCGCAGACGTGCCCTTGTGCTGTCGACGGGATCAAGCTCCGAGTGCAGCAGATGTGAAATGATGGTCGGCACCACCGAAAACCAGGTGGCCTTGGACCAGCCCGCATGGGCCCAGAAGCGGCTGGCCGAGAAGCGCTCGCACATGGCCAGCGAGCCGCCGGAGATCAGCGTGCCCATCACCGTCACACACAGCCCGTTGATATGGTAGACCGGCAGCACGCACAGACCGCGGTCCTGCGGTGTCAGCTCATGCGCGACCGCCGTGGTCCAGCCGCCGGCCAGCAGGCTGGCGTGGCTGTGGACAACCCCCTTGGGCTGTCCGGTGGTGCCGGAGGTGTACATAAGCAAAGCGTGGTCACCGGCAGAGAGCGGGTGCAGCTCTGCCGGTGAGCCGCCAGTTACTGCCTGCCTGTCCAATGGGGAGAGGATGGACAGGTCGGCAGTCTGCTCGAACAGCCCGGTCTGGCTGTCATGAACAAAGGCAAAGCGGGCGCCGCTGTGCTGCAGGGCGTAGGCGACGGCGGTGTTGCCAGCGACCAGGTTGATCATCGTGGCGCGGAAGCCGCCGTACAGCACCCCGAACAGGCATTCGAGGGCTTCGCGCCCGTTTGGCTGCAGGATCGCGATGCTTTCGCCCTTCGCGATGCCCATCGCGGTCAGCGAACTGGCGATGTCTTCGGCTGTGCAGCGAAGTTCCTGCCAGCTGAGGTCCGGACCGCCATCCGGGAAGACAAAGCCGGTGCCGCCTTCGCCGGCGCGTTTGTTCAGCCAGTCGCGAATGGTTCCCTTGGGCGGTTCCATCATTGACCCGCCTCCGCCCAGTAGCTGGCAAAGATATCCTCCAATGCCGGCTCGCGCGCAGGGATTTCGCGCACGACTTTGGTGGTTTGCACGAAATGGCGCCAGTCGAGGTTGGTGTCGATCGCATTGCCGCCCCAGCTGCCGCAGCCCATCGACAGGGAAAACGGCATCCCATTGGTAAAGGCGCCGCCGGTGGCAAATGTATGGGCCTGATTGACGATCACGCGGCAGGTTGGCATTTCGCGGCCCAGCTCAATCGCGCGTTCGTCCTTGGCAGTGTGAATGCCGATGGAATGGCCGCCGCCCTGATGGTCCAGAATGCGGGCGGCGATGGCTTTGGCATCCGCGAAATCGGCGGCGCGGTAGACCGCCAGAATGCGGCTCAGCTTTTCGCCGGACAGGGGGTGATCCGGGCCGATCCCCTTGGTTTCCACCGCCAGGAATTTGGTATCTGCGGGGACATTTCCGCCCATGTCCAGCGCGGCCAGCATCTTGTCCGCGTCCTGTGCAATGACTTCGCGGTTCAGGTGGCCGTCCGGCCAGAGCCTGGCGATGATGCCGTCTGCGTCAGCCTCAGGGACCAGCGCGCCGCCTTCCTGGGCGAATGCGGCGATAAACCGGTCATAAATGGCGTCCACCACCACAACCGAGTTCTCCGAGGAGCAGGAGGTGGCATTGTCGAAAGTCTTGGAGGCGGTGATCTTGGCTGCTGCATCGGGCAGATCGGCGGTCTCGTCCACGATCACCGACACATTGCCGGCCCCGACGGCCACAGCAGGGGTGCCGCAGGACTGGGCGCGGTGGACGTTGTTCTGGCTGCCGGTGCAAATCACCCGGTCGGCGGCCTCCATCAGCGCCTGGGTCTTGGCCTTGGAACCGGGTGCAGGGATCATCTGCACCAGATCCGGATCCAGCTCCAGCTTGGCGAATTCGGCGTGGATATAGGACAGCAGCAATTCACAGGAGGCGACGCCCTTGGGCGACGGGGCCACGACGATTGCATTGCCGCCTTTCAGCGCGTTGATGATGTTGTTGGCCGGCGTTGCCGCCGGGTTGGTCGAGGGGACCACCGCACCGATCACACCGATGGGGCGCATGATTTCGGTGATGCCGGTCGCGGGATCGTCGCTGATGATGCCGTGGGTCTGGACGTCTGCAAGGTCGCGCAGCAGTCCCAGCGTTTTGCGGTGGTTCTTGGTGATCTTGTCCGGCACGTTGCCCAGGCCGGTGGATTCAACGGCAAGCGCGGCAAGGGACCGGTTGCGGGCGGGCTCCATGATGGCCCAGCCTGCCGCCAAAGCTGCCTTGTCATATAGCGCCTGGCTGCCGCGGGCCTCGAAGGCCTGCTGAGCGGTGCGCGCGCGCGCCACGATCTGTTTCACCTCGGCAGTGCCGACGGCGATTGCGTCCTGAGCGGTCATGTCTTTCCTCGATTGATTGTCCGGGGCAAGGGGGCTGCCCCGGAGGGTTTCGGCCAGGGGGTGCGGGATCAGAGCCCGGCCAGAAGTTCCTTGAGCGTCTGTTCGCGGGCGGCCCACATCGCTTTGACCTCATCGCGGGTCATGATGTGCATGGGCGATCCGCCGGCCTGCATCTTCTTGGCCACACGCGGGTTGGCGAACATTTCCGGCACGGTGGCGGCAAGCTGGTCGATCACCTCCTGCGGGGTGCCCTTGGGGACCATCACACCGCGGAAATTGACCGAGGAGTTGTCCACTTCCAGCCCTTGTTCCTGCATGGTGGGCACATCGGGCAGGAACTCGGAGCGTGCGAGGTCCGCGACGCCGAGGATCCTGACATTGCCCGCCGCTTGTGCGCGGAACGCATCGGACAGGTTGTTGACCCCGCCCATGACCTCACCGGCGATCACTGCCTTCATCGCAGCAGCACCGCCGCCTTTGGTCGGGATATAGGCCATCTTGACGCCCGCGGCCTTTTCAATCTGCAGCGCGGCAATGTGGTGGCCAACAAACAGCCCGGCGCCTGAGAAGGTCAGCTTGCCCGGGTTCTCCTTGGCATGGGCAACCACATCCGCCATTGAATTGAAGGGGCTGTCAGCAGCGACGACAAACACCGCCGGGTCTGCACCCCAGTTGGCAATGGGTTCAAAACTGTCAGAAGAATACTGCACGCCGCCCTTGATCGACTGGGCGATGAAGTGCGGCACGTTGTAGGCGGCCAGCGTGTAGCCATCCGGATCCGCCTGGGTGGCAAACCAGTTCCAGCCGACACGGCCACCGGCGCCGGGCTTGTTGATGATGGCGATGGGCATCCCCAGCGCATCCTCGTTGCCCGCGGTCATAGTGACGATACGGGCCTGAAAGTCAGTGGCACCGCCCGCGCCGTAAGAGACCATCATCATGATCGGGCGTTCCGGGTACTCCTCGGCCAAGGCAGCGCCTGCCAGGCCCATCAGCGTCATGGCAGCGCCTGTGATCAGTTTTCTCATTTTCTTCTCCTCCCTTATGGTTTCGGATCGCATCAAACGGTCAGAACAGAATTTCCCGCGGCGTGTAGACACTCAACAGCAGCGCGAAGAGTCCGTACATCACGGCCACGAAAACGGCGGTAGTCAGGGCGCGCTTGATCCAGGTTTTGGCTTCGGAATGCGGCGCGGGGTCGTAGATCGACAGCAGAATGAAAAAGGCGATGGCGGTGGCGGTGTAGAACCCCAGCGCCTTGGCGGCCAAGAAGACATAGATCAGCATCACCGCCACCCCCGGTACCATGTTCAGGAACATGGTGCGTGAGACGCCCGAGCCGACCTTGCTGAGGCCCAGAACCGCCTTGCCAAAGGTCCAGCCGGCCAGCACCACAAAGACGGAGGCTATCAGGCGTGGGAACAGGAAAGCTTCGGCGGGTTGTTGAGTGTAGCTGATCCAGGCAACCCAGATGCCGACGGCAAAGACCAGGCCGGAGCCGAAGATGTGCTGAGACCGGTTCATGCCTGCGCCTCCTCTTTGGTGGTGTAGCGGCGGCTGCGCAGCTCCATCCAGGCCGAATAGGCGACGGAAGCAACAACCACGGCGATCAGGAAGATGTTCAGCCCGCCGGACAGGAAGTAACTGGCCCGGCCCACGGTGGCGTCGGCGATCATGCCGCCTTGGATGAAATTGGATTCCGCGATCGGACCCAGGATCAGACCCAGCACCAGCGGTGCGGCGGAGAAGCCGAAGCGTTCCAGAAAGTACATGCCGATGCCCAGGCAGGCCATGACATAGACGTCGCCCATCGAGCTTTGCACCGAGTAGGCGCCGAACACCGACAGCGCCAACACGATGGCGGCCATCACCGATTGCGGCACCTGGGCGACACGGGCGGCAAGGCCAGCCACATAGAGGCCGAAGAGGCACATCAGAACCTGGCCCACCAGCATCGAGTTGATGAAGGTCCAGGCCACATCCGGGTGGTTGTCGAACAGGTCGGACCCTGGAAAGATGCCGTGGATCAGCAGCCCGCCCAGCAGCACGGCGGCGGTGGGGCTGCCAGGGATCGACAGGGTCAGCAGCGGCACCAGCGACGGGCCGACCATGGCGTTGTTGGCGGCTTCTGCGGCGATCACGCCCTCGCTGTGGCCTTTGCCGAACTTCTCTTTCTCAGAGGAAAACTTCTTGGTCTGGTCATAGGCCACCAGCCCGGCAATCTGGCCGCCGACACCGGGGATCAGCCCGATGATGGATCCGGTGATCGTGCCGATGCCCAGAGCGAGGGGGCGGCGGATCAGCTCCTTGGTGGCGTCCAGGACCGAGTGTTTCTGCACTTCGATCACCTCGGCGCCGGTTGTGCGGCGGCCCTTGGCGAACATGGTCAGCACCTGCGGGATGGCAAACAGGCCGATGAGGGCGGCGATGATGTTGATGCCGCCGCCAAGGGACGGGTGGAAGATGAAGCGCTGGGCGCCCATAATGTCGTCAAAGCCGATGGTGGCCAGCCACAGCCCGATGCAACCGGACAGCAGGCCTTTGACAACGGAAGCTGAATCGAGCGAGCCGATCACCGTCACTCCCAGAATGGCCAGCCAGAACAGATGCGAGGGGCCGAATGCAAGCGCCCATTCCGCAAGCAGCGGGGTCAGGAAGATCAGCAGCAGCACACCGAAGATGCCGCCGACGGCGGAGGCCAGGAACGACAGCTGCAGCGCCTTGGCGCCTTTGCCCTGTTTGGCCATCTGGTGGCCGTCGAGAGTGGTGGCGATATTGGCCGGCGCGCCGGGGATCTTCAGCAGGATCGCACTGACGGCGCCGCCTGCAACTGTGGAAGTATAGGCAGCCCCCAGCAGGATCAGGCCCTGCACGGCCTCCAGGTGGAAGGTGAAGGGGATCAGCAGCGCCACTGCCATTGTGGGCGAAAGCCCCGGGGTTGCGCCCAGGATAAGCCCGCCAATCGTGCCGCCCAGAAGCAGCAGGAAGGACAGCGGCGAGAAGACGTCTCCGAAGTAAAATATGAAGTCCATTCTGGGCCTCCCAACCCGGCTGATCGCGTTTTTACGTTTCTTGACAATTCAGGTTAGGCCATGAAAATAGTATTGCAAACGTTTTCATAAACTGCACTGAGGGAGGGGAAATTTTGTCTGCAAAACAAAAAGGTAACGTCGATATCGTCGCGGTGGCAAAGGCTGCAAAAGTGTCTCCCTCCACGGTGTCGCGCACCTTCAACCACCCCGATCTGGTCAGTCCGGCGACTCGCAAGAAGATCAACCGCGCAGTGCAGAAGCTTGGCTATATCCGCAACCGCGCGGCGCAGACGATGCACGGAAAGCGTTCAGCCACTATCGGTCTGGTTGTGCCGACAATCAACCATGCGATTTTTGCCGAGGTGATCCAGGCGTTCTCGGATGCCATCGACAAGGAGGGGTTCAGCCTGCTGCTGGCCTCGCACGGGTATGATCTGGACCGGGAATACGCGATGGTGCGCAAGTTTCTGGAGCACCGGGTCGACGGGGTGGCGCTGATCGGGCTGGAGCATTCGCAGGCCACCGCCCGGCTGATCGCGCAGCAGGAAACCCCGGCGATGGCGATCTGGAACTATGCGCAGGATGCGGCATTGCCCTGCGTCGGGGCTGACAACAGGCAGGCAGGCCGGATGGCGGCGGCGCATCTGCTGGAGCTTGGGCACCGCGATATCGGCCTGATCTTCCCTGACACACAGGGCAATGACCGGGCGCGGCACCGGCTGTCGGCGGTGCTGGAAACCCTTGAAGCTGCGGGCATCACCGTGCCGCAGGACAGAAAATCCGAGGCGCCTTACAGCGTGGCGCAGGCCAAGCAGGCAGCCTTGGACCTGCTAGCGGGGCCGTCCCGTCCGACGGCGCTGTTGTGCGGCAATGACGTGATTGCCCAGGGCGCACTGTACGGGGCGCAGAAACGCGGGCTGAAGGTGCCGGAAGAGCTGTCGGTGATGGGGATCGGTGATTTCAAAGGCTCGGCTGACATTGAACCCGGCCTGTCAACGGTCCGGATCCCGGCTGAGACCATCGGAACGCTTGCGGGCGCAGAGTTCACCCGCTTCATCACTTCGGATACGCCGGAACCTTTCAGCCTGTGCTGCGACCTGGAGCAGATCATCCGGGGGACAACCGGGCCGGCCTGAGCAGCACCGTTCAGCCGGGCAGGCCGCTGGACAGGTCGCAGGACCGGATGAAGGCGCAGCATTCCTCGGACAGCGCCGCAAAACGCGAGCGGTCGCGCTGGTACAGATAGACCTCGCGCCTGTCCGGCAGATCAGCAATCGGGCGGAAGGCCGTGGTTTCTGGCATGAACCGGGCCACTGTCTGCGGCAGCACCGTGACCCATTTGCCGGTGCGCACCATGGTGATCAGCGAATGGGTGTTGTGAATTGTCACATCTGCGCCGCTGCTGGCCGCTACAAAGCGTTCATTGCGGATCAGATCGCACAGGGCATTGCGGACAAATCCCGCGCCGGTGACATCCGCAATGGAGGGCGGGGCGTCCTGCTGAAACAGCGGATGCCCTGCGGAGCAGACCAGACCGAAGCGGTCCTCGAACAGAGGCACCGCCGTGACCCCGTTCAGCGGGTGGTAACCGGAGGCGATGCCGATATCCGCCTTGCCCTCGGCCAGCGCATCCAGCACCTGCTGGGTGTCGGTATCCCGCAGCTCAACCTTGAGGCCGGGGTAGCGGGCGGTCATATGCTCCAGCACCGGCGGGAACACCAGCGCCGCAACTGAGGGAACCGAGACGATGCGGATCAGCCCGTGAATGGCCTCTGCCGCCATCTCGATGCTTTGCACGGTGTGATCAAACTGGCGCACCTGTTTCTGGGCCAGTTCAAAAACCTGCTCTCCCAGTGGCGACAGCTGGTTCTTGCGTTCGCCTTCGAACAGCTTTTTGCCCAGATGGTCTTCCATCTGCTTGAGGGTCATTGAGATGGCCGACTGGGTCCGGCCCAGCCGGTTGGCCGCCTCTGACAGGTTTCCGGTCTGCGCCACGGTGCAAAAGGCGCGCAGCATTTCGATTTTAAGCGCCATGACTTCAGAATTTCTGTAGTTACGTTCAGTTAATTGAGTTTGACTGATGCGGGTGCCGAAGTCCATCCTGCTGTAAACCTGAAATTCAGCATCTGGGGCTTCACCGTGACCAAACTGAACCTGATTGCCGGCGAATGGCTGGCTGGCGAAAGCGAAATCGAAAACCGCAACCCTTCGGATCTGAGCGATCTGGTCGGCATGTTTGCCCAGGCCAGCGCCGACCAGCTGGAGGCGACGCTGGACCAGGCGCAAGTTGCGCAGCGTGAGTGGGAAGCCTATGGCATGGAGCGCAAACAGGCCGTGCTGATGAACATCGGCAACGAGCTGATGAGCCGCGCCGAAGAGCTGGGCACCCTGCTGGCCCGAGAAGAAGGTAAACCGTTTGCTGAAGGCAAGGGCGAAGTCTTCCGCGCCGGTCAGTTCTTCACCTATTACGCCGCCGAATGCCTGCGTCAGCTGGGCGAAAACGCCGATTCTGTACGCCCCGGCGTTGAAATCGACGTGCGTCGCGAGGCGGTTGGCACCGTTGCCATCATCAGCCCCTGGAACTTCCCGACCGCAACCGCGTCGTGGAAGATTGCGCCGGCGCTGTGCTATGGCAACGCCGTGGTTTGGAAACCTGCCAACGTCACCCCGGCATCGGCTGTTGCACTGACTGAAATCATCGAGCGTCAGGATATCCCTAAGGGCCTGTTCTCGCTGGTCATGGGCTCGGGCCGCTCGATCGGTCAGCGCCTGGTGGAAAGCCCCAAGGTCAACGCCATTTCCTTCACCGGTTCGGTTCCCGTTGGTAAAGGCATCGCCTCGGCCGCGATCCAGAATCTGACCAAGGTGCAGATGGAAATGGGGTCCAAAAACGCGCTGGCGGTTATGGACGATGCAGATATTGATCTGGCTGTGACCCTCGCGCTTGGCGGTGCCTTTGGCAGCACCGGTCAGAAGTGCACGGCGTCGTCGCGTCTGGTTGTGCATGCTTCGGTTCACGATGAATTTGTCGAAAAACTGGTCGCGGGCGCCAGCGCCTACAAAGTTGGCCACGCCCTGGAAGAGGGTACGCAAATCGGCCCTGTTGTCAGCCAGCAGCAGCTGAACGAGAACCTGGCCTATGTCGATCTGGGCAAATCCGAAGGCGCCGAACTGGCCTGCGGCGGCCAGCGTCTGGAGATGCCGCACGAGGGTTACTACATGTCCCCCGGCGTTTTCCTGAGCACCAACAACCAGATGCGCATCAACCGCGAAGAAATGTTCGCGCCGCTGACCAGCGTGATCAAGGTCGGCAGCTACGACGAGGCGCTGAGCGTGGTGAACGACACGAACTTCGGCCTGACCTCGGGCATCGTGACCCAGTCGCTGGCCCGCGCCACCCATTTCCGCCGCAACGCGCGCACCGGTGTTGTCACCGTAAACCTGCCGACCGCAGGCACCGATTACCACGTGCCGTTCGGCGGCCGCGGCGACAGCTCCTATGGCCCGCGCGAGCAGGGCAAGGCGGCGGCGGAGTTCTATACCACCGTCAAGACTGCCTACATCAGCGCCGGCAAGCCGGCCTGAGATTGAAACCTTGGCAGCGCCGGATACCGGCCTGCCAGTTTGCGGAAGTGCCCGTCCTCCTTGTTTCCCCTGTGGCGGGCGCTTCCTGCCCGCCGACAGAAGGCCGGGTGCTGGACTTTGAAAATCGAGGTGCTTGAATGACCGGATACCGTATCGACTGCCTGCAATATGCCAACTGGTCGGAAAAGATCTTCCGGCAGCTGCGGACAGGCAATGTGGACGCGATCCAAGTCACCATTGCCTATCACGAGAACTTCCGCGAGACGGTTCTGAACTTCGAGCAGTGGAACCGCTGGTTCGAACAGTATCCGGACCTGATCATGAAGGGGCAGTGGGCCTCCGACATCGACAAGGCCCGCGAGACCGGCCGCACTGCGGTGTTCTTCGGCTTCCAGAATCCGTCGCCGATCGAAGATGATATCGGGCTGGTCGAGATCCTGCACACCCTGGGCGCACGTTTCATGCAGCTCACCTATAACAACCAGTCGCTGCTGGCGACCGGCTGTTACGAGGCCGAGGACCCCGGCATCACCCGCATGGGCAAGCAGGTCATCAAGGAGATGAACCGCGTCGGACTGGTTGTGGACATGAGCCATTCCGCCGACCGCTCCACCATCGAAGCGGCTGAGCTGTCGACCCGTCCCATCGCCATCACCCACGCTAACCCGTTTGAATGGTCACCAGCGCTGCGCAACAAGAAGGATGATGTGATCCGGGCTGTTACCGGCCACGGCGGGATGCTGGGCTTTTCGGTCTATCCGCATCACCTGAAGGACAAGGGCGCCTGCACCCTGCAAAGCTTCTGCGAGATGATTGCACGCACCGCAGAGACATACGGGGTGGAGCACCTCGGCATCGGCACCGACCTGTGCCAGGACCAGCCCGACAGCGTCGTCGAATGGATGCGGGTCGGCCGCTGGAGCAAGGAAATCGATTACGGCGAAGGATCAGCCGCTGCCCCGGGCTTCCCGGAAATGCCAAGCTGGTTCAAGGACAACCGCGACTTTGGAAACATCGAAGACGGCCTTCGCGCGACGGGCATGAACGATGACGAGGTCAGCGGCATCATGGGCGGGAACTGGCACCGGTTCTTTGCCGAAAACTTTGGCCCCAAAGGATAACCTAAATGGAAACAACCGCGCAGACATCAATATCACTACGGGACCCGGCGCAGGTCATGCGCCTTAGCCGCCTTGGCTCATTGCACCAATGCCGCCTCAGCTTCATGCGGATTCTGACGCGGCGCATGGCCCGCGAAAACTGGAGTTTTTCGCGCCCGAAGTTTGATATTGATGAAAACGGGGTCGGTGTTGCAGTCTTTTCCGCAACCGGCCCTGCGCGGACCTATTCTCTGATCGCCTTTGCTCACGATCTGCCGCCTGAAATGCGGTCGGATCGTGTGATTGCAACTGCGTGGGACGCCACCTTTGCCTTGTTTGATGGTGTCCCGACGGACGAGGACATCGAACGCCTGTCGAAAAATGTCCCCTATCAGGAAGCCGGCCGGGTCAGCGAACGCGAGATTTCGGTATCGCGTGCGAACCGCTCTGTGCGCCTGTGGGAACATGTGGTTTCCGCTTTGTCCGAAGGCCGCCAGCCGGATGCCACCCAGCTTGATGCCGTCGGCTATCTGATGCGGACCACGGCCGTTTACGGATCGGGCAAATTGGGCGCCGCGGATCGCGAAATGATCGCAGAGCGCCCGGAATTCCAGGTTCCGTTCCAGGCCGAGATGCTGTCGGTTTTCCTGACCCGCTGGTTCGTGCGCGATCTGGTGCAGCATATGGCAGATCTGCGCGCCAAGGCGGCAGGCCGCGCCGCAGCGCAGCTGGACCCGGAACTGGCCCGTTCGCTGGGGATCGGCAATTCAACCGGACTGGGCATGGCTCCGTTTCTGCTGAACCATCCGGTTCTGTTCAACAACTGGATCTCAGCCCGCGAGGATGCGATCCGTATTGTCCGCAGCCTGGACAGCGCTTCGGAGGACGAAATCGCTCTGTTCCTGCGGCTTTTGCAGCGCAGCAAGAGAAATGTTGCATTGTGGCAATCCGAGCATGAGATTCAGGTGCGCAAACTGGCCGGGCTGCGGAACGATCTGGAACAGATCGATGCCTATTTGAGCACTCCGCAGGTGCTGGCCGGTCCTCAGCCATGGGATCAGATGCACCGCTGGGCAGAAGAAGCCTTGTCTCTGGAAGGCCAGGAATGGCTTGCCTCAATGATGCTGGAACCCTACGGCAGCCTGATTGACGACTTGAGCGACGGTATGGCGGCAGACAACACGCCGACGTTCCGGATCGCCGGAGCGATGACCATTGAAGAACTGCGCGGGCTTCTGACGCGGATTTATGAATGGGCGATCGGTACAGACTGGCAGAAACGGGAAAACCGCGCCCGCGCCTGGTATGTTTCGGAGGAAAAGCTGGAACCGCGTCTGGGCGAACGGTTCGAGGAGCCGGTGGAAGAATACGAGCAGCCGCTGGCGCCTGGCCGGGATGCTGCGGCGCTGTTCAATGCGCTGGCGCATTGGCAGGGGGAGATCCGCGTTGCCGAGTTCCTTCTGCGCCATCCGGAGTACCGCCATACGGTGCGCCGCGCGCAGATCGCAGGCCGCGCACCTTATGCAGAGATCCGTGACAATACGATTTCGCACGACGTTCTGCCGATTGACATGCTGCGTTGCAAACTCGCTTTCTTCGGCGCCACGCAGTTTGATCCCCGCTCTGACCGCTGGGTGCGGATCTGCATGTACGGCAATGCACCCTATCCGCAGGAGCTTTCGCAGGAGAACGCCGAATTCTGGGTCTATCCCAGGCTGGAAGAGGGGGCATTGGCATGAACCATTCCCTGAATGAGATCGAAGCAATGTGCAAACGCGCTGCCCGTGGCGCCGGCCTTTCCTGGGGCCTGGCGGAGGAAGCCGCAAAGGGCACGCGCTGGCTCTCTTCGTTTGGCTTTCCGGGGGCGGAACTGCTGGCTGCGCTTCTGGAGCTGAACGACCGTCTGCCGCCTGCCGATTTCGCGCCGTCGGCGCTGACCGGCGTGTGGAGCGCGCCCTCGGGCCGGATGAGCCCGCTGATCGCCGGCGCCGCCTTGAGCGACTGCGCGGTGCAGCTGATGGATGCGGGCCGGATCGAAATGGAGCGTGTTTGCGTGCCGCTGCTGCTGGTTCCTTTCGCTGCAGGGGCCGCGTTGCGGCTGGAGACCCCGGTCGCTGTTGAATGGGCAGGTGTCTACCTTGCAACAGATGGCCGCCAGCTGTGCGCGCGGGGCGCTCCCGATGCCTACACAGCGATGCTTGCTGACAAGGTCGCTTTCAGCACTCCGGCTGAAATGACCGACCGCCGGGAGCCGGTTTTGCGCGGCAGCGCTCCGGCCGAGGCCTGGGACCGCCTTGGCGTCCTTGCCCACCGCACATATGCGCCCGCCACCGAAGCTTCGCGATTGCGCGGCGCAGGTGCCGGGCTGTCCGACAACGACTGAAGAGGCGTCGCTATGACCGAAACCAAAATCCTGACCCTTGCCGAGATCGAGGATCTGTCCTTCCGTGCCCTGGTGGCGGCGGGCACATCCGAGGCCAACGCCCGCCCGCTGGCTGTTGCCACCGCAGCAACCGAAGCGGATGGCGTCGCCAGCCACGGCTTGGCCTATATCCCGATCTATGCCGAGCATGTGCAATGCGGCAAGGTGGACGGGCAGGCGGTTCCAGCTCTGGCGCGTCCGCGTCCCGGCGTGGTGGCGGTGGATGCCGCCACCGGCTTTGCCCATTCGGCGATCGACATGGGGTTCGAGGCGCTGATCCCGGCAGCCCGCGAGCAGGGTGTCGCGGTTCTGGCGATCCGCAACAGCTATAACTGCGGCGTGCTGGGCTATCACACCGCCCGTCTGGCCCGCGCAGGCCTGGTGGGTCTGGGCTTTACCAACGCACCGGCCTCGATTGCGCCGTCTGGCGGCGCCAAGCCGGTTGTCGGCACCAACCCGTTTTCGGTGGCGGTGCCGGGCGAAGACGGCGAGCCGGAGCTGCTCATCGATCAAAGCGCCAGCACCATCGCCAAAAGCGAAGTGATGAAACACGCCCGCGAGGGCAAGGAGATCCCGCTGGGCTGGGCGCTGGACGCCGACGGTAATCCGACCACCGACCCGGACGCCGGCCTTAAGGGGTCAATGGCGCCGTCGGGCGGTTACAAAGGCGTCGGTGTTGCGCTGCTGACCGAGATCATGGCCGCAGCTCTGACCGGTGCAACCCTTGGCATCAACGCCTCGCCGTTTTCCGGTACTGCAGGCGGGCCGCCGAAAACCGGCCAAATGTTCATCGCAATCGACCCGGTTGCCACCTCAAATGACGCTTTTGGTGCTGGAATGGCCGGGATCGTAGAAGCGGTGCGCGGGCAAGCCGGCGCACATCTGCCGGGCGACGGGCGCCGCACCAAGCGGATCAAAGCCCGGACAGATGGCGTCGCGGTCAGCGTGGCAACGCTGAACAGGATCAAAGCCCTGATGGGCTGACGCCTGATCCCGGCGGGACCGCAACCCGCCGGAAAATCCGCACTTCGGTGCGGCACGTGCGAAACGGGAGGAAACGCATGTCAATTAAACAACCTTTCACCGATTTGGAGATTAAAACCTCCGACGGTGGCTTCTATAAGGGGCACAGCCTTGAGATCGCCTTGCTCAGCAAGGGGATCATGGTCGCCTTGGTTCTCTGGGCACTGGTCTGGCCGGCAAACGCCACTGGCGTTCTGGGCAGCCTGAACTGGCGCATTCTGGAAGACTTCAACGCCTTCTACATCGTCATCGTCGGCTTCTTCGCCTTTTTCCTGTTTGTGGTCGCCGCATTGCCGCAAACCGGTAAGCGGATCATGGGGACGCCGGGTCAGGCCAAAGAGTTTTCGGACTTCTCCTGGTTCTCGATGATGTTCGGCGCCGGTCTGGGCGTCGGTCTGATGGTTTTCGCAACCGCTGAACCGCTTGGCCTTTGGGGCTCCAACCCGGAAGTGCTGGCGCAGAATGTGGTTCCGAACACCGAAGAAGCGATTCAGTCCGGCTTCCGCTACACGTTCCTGCATTACGGCTTCCATGCCTGGGCGATCTATGTGGTGACCGGCCTGTCGCTGGCCTACTACGCCTATACCCGCGATATGCCGCTGACCATCCGTACCGCGCTGACACCGCTGTTCGGCAAGCTGATGAACGGCTTCGCGGGCCATGTGGTTGACGTGCTGGGCGTGGTTGCCACCATCCTGGGTGTGTCGGTGACCATCGGTTTCGGCGTGTCGCAGTTCGTTGACGGTGTCTATGCCATCACCGGCATGGAATGGATGATGGACATGAGCGGCGACGCTCCGGCACCGGGCACTGTTGGCCTGCTGTCCGGCCTGTTTGCCATCATGGGTCTGTCGATCATCTCGGCTGTGTCCGGCGTGGGCCGCGGCGTGAAGTACCTGTCGAACCTGAACCTGGTACTGTCGCTCATCTTGCTGCTGACCTTTGTGGTCTTTGGTTCCTTCATGTTCGCCATGACCACCTATGCCTCGGCCTTCGTGGATTACATCCTGCACTTCGTTTCGCTGAGCTTCGGCGCCTATGGCCCGCAGGCGGCAGCTGACTTCACGGCAGCACTGCCTGCAGACGCGGCGCCTTATGCGGATGCGCTGCGCGGTGGTGCCACCAACGCATGGGGTTCGTTCGACGGCTTCAAGTCGGGTCTGGAAGGCGAAGCAGCCGCCCTGTCCGACGACGTTCTGTCGGCTGCCTATGCCGCGGGTGAACCGCAGCGCCAATTCGGCTGGCAGGCAGGCTGGACCACCTTCTACTGGGCCTGGTGGATCGCGTTCTCGCCCTTCGTCGGCCTGTTCCTGGCGCGCATTTCTCGCGGCCGTTCGGTGCGTGAATTCATCATCGGCTGCGTGTTTGCACCGGCGATGGTCTGCTTTGCCTGGATGGCTATCCTTGGCGGCACCGCAATCGACCTGGAACTGAACGGTGCGGCAGAAGGCGCCATCATCGGTGCGTCGAACACGGCCAAGCTGTTCGTGACCCTGCAGAGCATGATCGACGGCGGCCTGCTGTCCGGCATCACCATCATGTGTGTGGTGCTGATCATGACCTTCCTGGTCACTTCGGCAGACTCCGGCATCCTGGTGATGAACACCATCATGTCTGGCGGCGACCAGAACATCGGCAACAAGCACAAGATCGTTTGGGGCCTGATCCTGACTGCTGTGATCGGCACCCTGCTGTTCGCAGGCAAGCAAAACGGCGGAGCGGACCCGATGGAAGCGCTGAAAAGCGCAATGATCATCGGCGCGCTGCCCTTTACCATGGTCATGGGCCTGATGTGTGTGGCGCTGGCCAAAGCGCTGTTCCGTGACGGTCAGCGTGAAAAGGCAGGGGCAAGCGCACCTGCTGAATAAACAACAATGCCGGGCGGACCTTATCAGGGCTGCCCGGTAAACAGATCAGCCGCCCGTTCAGGCGGCAGCAGGGCCGGCGGGAGAGATCCCTCCGGCTCTTTTCAGTTGGGGCTGGCCGGATCCCGGCTGGCTGAGGCCTCCCGCTTGAACCACTTCAGCATCCGCTCCAGCGCGCTGCCGCCGGTTTCGCGGTGCTGCAGAAAGTAACTGTGGGGCCGGTCCGAAACCGCAGGCCGCAGCCGCAGCACCTCGCCGGCAGCCAGGGCCTGATCGGCGATCCCGGTCCAGCCCAGCCCGATGCCTTCGCCGCGCCGTACCGACTGTAGCAGGAACGGGTAGGCGTCGAATTCTGCTGCAGTGCCGAATTGCGGCGCTGTCAGGCCGGCTTGGGCAAACCAGCCCTCCCAGGTCAGAAAACCGGAGACGCCAGTGTCGAAATGCAAAAACAGTTCCGGCGGAACCCGCGCAATATCCGCGCCCGCTTCGGGATGGGCCTCCAGAAAACCAGGACTGCAAATCGGGAAGGTTTCTGCCGGGATCAACGGAAAATAGGGGCGGTCGGGCATCCGTGACGGATCCCAGACCACCGCTGCATCCAGGCGGCTGAGGTCGATGTCGCCCAGCTGATCGGTGGTCACCACCCGCACCCGGCCGCCGCCCAGATAGGCGCGCAAGTCCGAATAGCGCGGCATCAGCCATTGATCGGCAAAGCCGAAGGTGCAGGCGAGCGTCACCTCATCCGTGTCCGGTGCGGCCAGAATCTCGCTCCAAGCCTGATCCACATGGCCCAGCCCCAGCGCCACCGCATCGGCCAGCCGGGTGGCATTGGCAGTCGGGGCGATCCGGTTGTTGTTGCGCTCGAACAGCGGCTGCCGCAGGCGCTCCTCCAAAGTGGAGATATGGCGCGAGACCGCAGGCTGGCTGAGGCCCAGCTCCGCGGCGGCGCGGGACAGGCTGGCATGGCGCACCGCCACTTCCAGCACCAATAGGGAATTCAGCGATCCGGCAGTGGGGCGTATTGAGCGTTCCATAGGAAATTGTTAGGGAGCGCATGCTTTTTTGGCCAGTGGATATTGCGGGGCCTGAAGATAATCTGTTGCGGATTGAACTTTGCACCGACAACAGGCGAGACCTCCCCATGCCGCAGCGCCCCCTTTCCCACATTCGCGTTCTCGACTTCGGCCATTACCTGGCCGGGCCCCTGACCGGCATGATGCTGGCCGACATGGGCGCCAAGGTGATCCGCATCACCCCGCCCGGCGGCACCGGCTTTGACGGCCCGGCCTTCGACATGCTGTCGCGGGGCAAGCAGACACTGGAGCTGGACCTGAAGTCGGAGGAAGGCCGCGCCACCGCAATTGAGCTGGCCAAGCGCGCCGATGCGGTGATCGAAAACTTTCGCCCAGGGGTGATGCAGCGCCTTGGGCTGGGTCCGGATACCCTACGCGCCGCCAATGATCAGCTGGTGTATCTGTCGATGCCGGGCTTTGCCTCCACCGACGCCGAACTGGCCGAGCTGCCCGCTTGGGAGGCGGTGATTGCGGCCTACACCGGCCAGTTCACCGACATGGGCCTGAACCGCCGCCTGATGGGCATCAACCCGTCTTTCTCGCCGCTGACCCTGGCCTCGGCCTATGGTGCCAGCTTTGGCGCCATGTCGGTGCTGTTTGCCCTGAACGCCCGCGAAGCCAATGGCGGCGACCATATCGAGGTGCCGCTGGCGGCGGCGCTGCTGGAAGGGCTGGTCTACAACTGCGAACAGATCGAGGATTATCCCGAACGCTACAAATCCCCCCGCGAAGTGGAGCTGGACCGGCGCGAAGCCGAAGGCCTGCCGATGAACCTGAAGTTCGGGGAACTGTCGGAATTCCTCGACCCATTCTACCGCACCTACACCTGCGCCGACGGGCGCGGCTTCTATGTGGTGGCCGGCTCGGTCGCCACCCACCCGCGGCGGGTGCTGGAGACTTTGGGGCTGAAGGACCTGGCTGATGAGCTGCCGGATTTCTCCGCCTATCTGGACACCAAGGACTGGCCCGCCGAATGGTCGATGCGCAATTACCCGGTGGGGGCGTCGGACCGTGAACGGGTGTCCTCGGCGATGAAGGCTGCCTTTCTGACCAAGCCGTCACATGAATGGGAAGGGCTGTTCGGCGCCGCCAAGGCGCCCGCCACAGCGCAGCGTTTCACCAAGGAATGGCTGGACGATCCGCATGCGCTGGCCTCAGGCCTGGTGCTGCAGGTGGAGGATGGCAAGCATGGCGCGATGCGGCAGATGGGCAATGTCGCCTGGCTGGCAGGCGACGCAGGTGCAGCACACAAGGTCAGCGCCGTCAAAGCTGATCTGGCGGTGCTGCTGGCAGAGCCGGAGCGCAGCACTGGCGGCGGTCACGAGGGCAAAGGGTGGCTCGACGGATTGAAGATCGTTGACCTCACCAATGTGATCGCCGGGCCGACCATCGGCTCGAACCTGGCGCGCTACGGCGCGGAGGTGACACTGGTGCAGCCGGTGGAGCCGTCTGTCGATCCATGGAACACGGTGGTCTTTGGCATCCATGCGCAGCGCGGCAAGGAGAGCATCCTGCTGAATCTGCGTACGGACGAGGGGCAGGACGCGCTGGCCCGTCTGATTGCCGACGCTGACGTGATCACGATGAACGGCACCGACCAGCAGCGCGATTATCTGGGTCTGTCCCCAGAACGGCTGGCAGAGATTAACCCGCGTCTGATCCTTGTGCAGCTTGATGCCTTTGGCGGCCCCATGCGCGGGCCTAAGTCCGATCACCTGGGCTATGATGATCTGGCGCAGGCAGCCACCGGCGTGATGCTGCGCTTTGGCGGCGGCATGGAGACACCCGAAGAGCACGCCCATTTCGGCACCATCGACGTGCTGACCGGCTTCTGCGCCTGTGTTGCCCTGGGCGGCGCCCTGCTGCGGCTCAAGGAGACCGGCAAGGGCGGGGTGGCGCGGGCCTCGCTGGCGGCAGCGGGCAACCTGATCCAGGCGCAGTTCATGTACGGCCACGCGGGCAGGGTACCCTTTGACGAACCCTCGGGCCGCGAGGCACTGGGCTGGGGGCCGTTCTACCACTGCTACCGGGCCTCGGACTGCTGGTTCTTCTTTGCCGCCCCCACTGAACGCGGCGCTGCGCTGGTACGGGTGGCTGAGCTGACGGATCTGGCTGAGATGCCGGAGGATCAGCTGTTCGGCGCATTGGCGGAGCGGTTCCGCACTCAGCCCTTAGCGCATTGGCGCGCGACGTTTGCCGGCACCTCTGCCACCGCCGTGCCTTTGTCGTCGCTGCACGAAACCCGCGATGCGGCGCTGCAGCTGGAAAGCGCCGGCAGCATAGACCTTGCACAAGCAACTTTCCGGGTGATCCGCCACGACCAGCACCCGATGGGCCGCTGGTGCGATCTGGTGGCGCCGAATGCGGTGCGCCCGCAAGCAGGCCGGATCACTATCCCGGGGCCTGCGCCGAAATACGGCGCGCACACCAGAGCCATTCTGGAGCGGTTGGGTTATGCGCCGGAACAGGCTGAGGCAATGATTGCCAGCGGTGCTGCGGGTGAGGCCTGGTCGGAGAAATACTTGCCGGAGTAGGCCCGGATCTGCGGTCTTGAAGAGTATGGGGTGCCCGGGCCAGGCTCCCCATTGGTTTTGCTAGGAAATGCGGGAAAATGGAAATCTCCTGCCGCAAAAGGCGTAAAACTTCCGGTTTCTGGATTAATTTGTGAAACCGTAATATAGTGGCATCTCATGCCAAATGAACCTGTGTGCCGGACGGTCGGAAAAGTCCGGGCAGCGGGGAAAGGGGGCGGGATGCTGATTGCGGTCGTGCTTGTGCTGATCGTGGCGGGATCTGTTGCGTTCCATCTGCTAAGTCCTTGGTGGTGGACGCCGATCGCGTCGAATTGGGACTATATCGACGATACGCTGGTTGTAACCTTCTGGATCACCGGCGCGGTATTTGCCGCGGTGGTCCTATTCATGGCCTATTGCGTCTGGAAATTCCGCCACCGGCCCGGGCACAAGGCAGAATTCGACCCGGAAAACAAACGGCTGGAGTTGTGGCTGACCGGGGTGACCGCTGTGGGAGTGGCGGCGATGCTGGTGCCGGGGCTGTTTGTGTGGAAGCAGTTCGTCACCGTGCCTGAGGACGCCACTGAACTTGAAGTCTTCGGCCAGCAATGGAGTTGGGCCTACCGGCTGCCCGGCGCTGACGGGGTGCTGGGCACTGCTGATGCGGAATGGGTGAACGGGGAAAACCCTTTGGGGGTCAATCCGCATGACCGCTTTGGCAAGGATGACCTGATCATCGAAGGCGGCGAGATCTATCTGCCGGTCGACAAGCCGGTGAAGCTGTTGCTGCGCTCGATTGATGTCCTGCACAATTTCTACGTGCCCGAGTTCCGCGCCAAGATGGACATGGTTCCGGGCATGGTCACCTACATCTGGCTCACACCCACCCGCACCGGAGCGTTTGAAGTGCTTTGCGCCGAATACTGCGGCACGGCGCATCCGTTTATGCGCGGCTATGTGACGGTGGTGGAGGCCGAAGAGTACCAGGAGTGGCTGCAGGAGCAGCTGACTTTTGAAGAATACGCAAACGCCGACGGTTCTCAAACCCGGCTCGCCGCGCGCTCATCCGCGGTTCCGTAACGCGATAATGCCGGTGCCCTGGCTGCGGGGGAAACAAGGTGTCCGTCCATGGGGGGCAGCCGGGCGGAAGGTAATTGTGACGGAGTATGGTAACTGTAACGGAGTTCTGTAATGACCGACTACTTGCCTGAACCAGACAGCAATCTGCCGCCGCGCGAAGTTGCCGATGTGATGCCGCCGCATGCGCACAGCTGGATCGGCAAATATGTCTTTTCTCAAGATGCCAAATACATCGCAATCCAGTATTCCGGCACCG
The DNA here is from genome assembly GCF_000473165.1 of Leisingera aquimarina DSM 24565. Lineage (GTDB taxonomy): Bacteria > Pseudomonadota > Alphaproteobacteria > Rhodobacterales > Rhodobacteraceae > Leisingera > Leisingera aquimarina. The sequence goes on from NZ_KI421504.1 coordinate 2,013,059, forward strand.
CCATTGCAATCGGCATGGTGGCGCTGGTGCTGTCCTGGCTGATGCGGCTGCAGCTGGGCTTTCCCGGCACCTTCGACTTCATCACCCCCGAGGCCTACTACCAGTTTGTCACCATGCACGGGATGATCATGGTGGTCTATCTGCTGACCGCGATCTTTCTAGGCGGATTCGGCAATTACCTGATCCCCTTGATGGTCGGTGCGCGCGATATGGTGTTTCCCTTCGTCAATATGCTCAGCTTCTGGATCTATCTGCTGGCGGTGCTGGTGCTGGTGGCCAGCTTCTTTGTCCCCGGCGGTCCCACCGGCGCCGGCTGGACGCTGTATCCGCCGCAAGCCATTCTGTCTGGCACGCCGGGCGGTGCGCAGGGCGGTATCATCCTGATGCTGCTCTCGCTGATCCTGTTCATCATCGGCTTCACCATGGGCGGGTTGAACTATGCCGTGACCGTGCTGCAGGCCCGCACCCGCGGCATGACAATGATGCGGCTGCCGCTGACGGTCTGGGGGATCTTCACCGCCACGGTGATGGCACTGCTGGCGTTTCCGGCGCTGTTTGTGGCCTGTGTGATGATGCTGTTCGACCGGCTCCTGGGCACTTCGTTCTTCATGCCGACGCTGGTGGAGCTGGGCGAAAAGCTCAGTTACGGCGGCGGCAGCCCGATTGCTTTTCAGCACCTGTTCTGGTTCTTCGGCCACCCGGAGGTCTATATCGTGGCGCTGCCCGCGTTCGGCATCGTCTCCGATCTGATTGCAGTGCATGCGCGCAAGACCGTGTTTGGCTACCGGATGATGGTCTGGGCCATCGTTATCATCGGCGCGCTCAGCTTTATCGTCTGGGCGCACCATATGTATGTCTCCGGCATGCACCCGTGGTTCGGCTTCTTCTTTGCAACGACCACGCTGATCATCGCCATTCCAACCGCGATCAAGGTCTACAACTGGGTGCTGACCTTGTGGAAGGGCGACATTCACCTGACCATCCCGATGCTGTTTGCGCTGGGCTTTATCGTGACCTTCGTGAACGGCGGGCTGACCGGGCTGTTCCTGGGCAACGTGGTGGTAGACGTGCCGCTGTCGGACACCATGTTTGTGGTGGCCCATTTCCACATGGTGATGGGGGTGGCGCCGATTATGGTGATCTTTGGCGCGATCTATCACTGGTATCCGCTGATGACCGGCCGGCTGCTGAACCAGGCAATGGGGCAGATCCATTTCTGGGTCACCTTCATCGGTGCCTATGCGATCTTCTTCCCGATGCATTATGTCGGCCTCGTCGGGGTGCCGCGGCGCTATTTTGAGATCGGCGAGCCGGAGTTCCTCACCGCGCCGGTGGATGGGCTGAATGCCTTTATTTCATCGGCTGCGCTGATTGTCGGCGCGGTGCAGGTGCTGTTTCTGTTCAACATCTTCTGGAGCTTGCGTCACGGGCGCGCGTCGGGCGGCAATCCCTGGCGGGCGACGTCGCTAGAGTGGCAAACACCTGAAATCCCGCCCAGGCATGGCAATTGGGACGAGCTGCCCAATGTCTACCGCTGGGCCTATGACTACAGCGTGCCCGGCGCGGCTGAGGATTACGTCGCCCAGACTGACCCTTGGGTGCCGGACGGCGAGGGGCGGCGGCTGTGACCGTCATCCTGGCCTTCCTGGCGCTGGTCGCCTTGGCTGCCGGCCTGTGGCTGTCGCAGCAGCACTTGGCCTCCAAGCCCTGGCTGGAAACCGGGATAGCGCCCTTGGCCGGCCATGGTCCGGGCCGCGCGCCGGGTATCATCTTCATTGCGGTTTTTGTAACTGTGATCGGCGGGCTGTTTGCGATGCTCGGCAGCGCCTTTGTCATGCAGATCGAAGAAACCCCTTGGGAGCTGGTGCCGCTGCCCGGCCGGGTCTGGATGAACACGGCACTGTTGCTGCTGGCAAGTTTCTTTTTGCAGTTTGTGGTGATCTCGGCACGGGCCGGTACCACGCGCTGGCTGCGTGCCAGCCTGATTGCTGCCAGCATCGCCACACTCGCTTTTCTGGCGGGCCAGGTGCAGGTGTGGATCGCGCTGACCGGGGATGGTTACCAGTTGGATGGCACCCCTGCTGCGAGCTTTTTCTATCTGATCACCGGCCTGCACGGGCTGCATGTGCTGGGCGGTATAATTGCGCTGGCGGTCATCTGCGTCCGCCATACCGGGACCGGAGAACGGGCCGGAGACGTGAAGGCGCTGCTGCCGGGGGTGCGCCTCTGCGCGCTCTACTGGCACGCGCTGCTGGCGTTCTGGCTGATGCTGTTTGCGTTGCTGCAGGGCTGGGGCAATGCGTTTCTGGCGCTTTGCCGCGCGGCTGTGAGTTGAGGAGGGAAACCGATGGAACACCCATTGCAAGGCCAGGACCAGACGCTGCAGCAGCAGGGCCATAGCGGGTTTGCCGCCGATTGGGGCTCGGATCAGCGGGCCTTCAAGAAGGTCTCCTGGGGCAAGGCGATGATGTGGATCCTGCTGCTGAGCGATACCTTCGTCTTTGCCTGCTTTCTGGTCGCCTATCTGAACGCCCGCAACTCCACCACCGTGGACTGGCCCAACGCCAGCGAGGTTTTTGCCCTGCATATCGGCGGTGCAAATCTGCCGCTGATCCTGATCGCCATCATGACCTTTGTGCTGATCTCATCTTCCGGCACCATGGCGATGGCGGTGAATTGCGCCTACCGCAAGGCGCGCAAGGCCACCGCCGTGCTGATGCTGGCAACCGCCGCGCTGGGCGCGATGTTTGTCGGCATGCAGGCGTTTGAATGGTCCAAGCTGATCTCCGAGGGCGTGCGCCCCTGGGGCAACCCCTGGGGCGCAGAGCAGTTCGGCGCCAGTTTCTTTATGATCACCGGCTTTCACGGCACTCATGTCACCATCGGGGTGATTTTCCTTGTCCTCGTGGCTCTCAAGGTCTGGCGCGGTGACTTCGACCGCGATCAGCGCAGCTGGATGTCGGCGGGCAACGGCGACTACGAGGCGGTCGAAATCATGGGGCTTTACTGGCACTTTGTCGACCTGGTCTGGGTCTTCATCTTTGCATTCTTCTATCTGTGGTAGGGGACAGATATGGCACATTCACCACACGCAATGGACACAGAGCAAGGTGTCCATGAAGAGGGGCAGCAGCATCCGATCAAACTCTATTTCGCGGTCTGGATACTGTTGTTCGTGCTCAGCGCGGCCTCCTACTGGGTCGATTACGCCCAGTTGCAGGGGCTGCTGCGCTGGAGCCTGATCCTGATCTTCATGACGCTGAAGGCGGGGCTGATCATCGCGGTGTTCATGCATATGGCCTGGGAACGGCTGGCGCTGATCTATGCGGTTTTGCTGCCGCCCTTGGCGATGATCGGGCTGCTGGCCATTCTGATCATTGAATCGGACTACACCGCAGAGACCAGGGTGATCGAATTCGGCCAGGGGGCGGCAGCGGTCGAATAGATGCCCCGCCTGGCCGACAGGCCAGGCGCTGCCCTCCGCTTTCTATCTCGAAACCAACAACAGAAAAGGCGCCCCGGTTTTCCGGAGCGCCTTGTTAGCCTTTTAAATTTGCTTACGCCGCCAGGTCAAACCGGTCTGCGTTCATCACTTTGACCCAGGCCGCCACGAAGTCCCGCACAAACGCCGCCTCGCCGCCTGCCTGCGCATAAACCTCGGACAATGCCCGCAGCTGCGAGTTGGAGCCGAACACCAGATCCGCCCGCGTGCCGGTCCACTTGACTGCACCGCTGGCCCGGTCCCGGCCTTCATACGTTCCGTCCTCTGCCGGGGTCCACTCCACACCCATATCGGTGATAGTGGTGAAGAAGTCGGTGCTCAGCACCCCAGCCCGGTCGGTGAACACCCCGTGCTTGGAGCCGCCCTGATTGGCGCCCAGCACCCGCAGACCGCCGATCAGGGCGGTCATTTCCGGCGCGCCAAGGGTCAAAAGCTGCGCCCGGTCCACCAGCATCTTCTCTGCCGGCACACTGTAGGCGGCCTTCTGGTAGTTGCGGAAGCCATCGGCCTCCGGCTCCAGCACGGCAAAGCCTTCGACATCGGTCTGCTCCTGGCTGGCATCGGTGCGGCCAGGGGTGAAAGGCACGTCCACCGGGTGGCCTGCAGCCTTTGCAGCCTCTTCGACGCCGGCGCCTCCTGCCAGAACAATCAGATCAGCCAACGAGACCTTCTTGCTGCCAGAGGCGCTGGCATTGAATTCGCTCTGGATCTGCTCCAGCGCGTTCAGCACCTTGGCGAGCTGGTCCGGCTGGTTCACCTCCCAGTCCTTTTGCGGCGCAAGCCGGATACGGCCGCCATTGGCACCGCCGCGCTTGTCCGAACCGCGGAAGGTCGAGGCCGAGGCCCAGGCGGTGGCGACCAGCTCAGAGACCGACAGCCCAGTTGCCAGGATATTGGCCTTCAGCTGCGAGGTATCCTGCTCGTCCACCAGCGCATGATCCACCTCGGGTACCGGATCCTGCCAGATCAGATCTTCCGACGGTACGTCGCTGCCCAGATAGCGCGATTTCGGCCCCATGTCGCGGTGGCACAGCTTGAACCAGGCGCGGGCAAAGGCGTCAGCGAATTTCTCCGGGCTGGCATGGAATTCGCGCGAGATCTTCTCGTACTCCGGGTCCATCCGCAGCGACATATCGGCGGTGGTCATCATCGGTGCATGGCGCTTGCTTGGGTCATGGGCATCCACTACCATATGTTCGGGCGCCACATCCTGCGCGTGCCATTGCTGCGCCCCTGCGGGGCTTTTCTCCAGCTTCCACTCGTAACCGAACAGCACGTCGAAGTACCCCATGTCCCAGGTCGTCGGGTTCGGCTTCCAGGCCCCCTCGATACCTGAAGTCGTGGTGTCGCCGCCCTTGCCGGAGCCATGCGCATTGATCCAGCCAAGGCCCATCTGCTCCATCGATCCGGCTTCCGGCTCGGCACCGACCAGTTCAGGATCGCCTGCACCATGCGCCTTGCCAAAGGTGTGGCCGCCCGCAACCAGCGCCACGGTTTCCTCGTCATTCATGCCCATGCGGGCAAAGGTGTCGCGCACATCCAGCCCCGAGGCCGCCGGGTCCGGGTTTCCGTTCGGCCCTTCGGGGTTCACATAGATCAGGCCCATTTGCACCGCTGCTAGCGGGTTTTCCAGATCGCGGTCGCCGGAATAGCGCGCGTCGCCCAGCCAATCGGTCTCGGTGCCCCAATAGATGTCCTCCTCGGGCGCCCAGATGTCTTCGCGGCCGCCGCCAAAGCCAAAGACAGGGCCGCCCATCGATTCAATGGCGCAATTGCCTGCCAGGATCATCAGATCGCCCCAGGAGATCTTGTTGCCGTACTTCTGTTTGACCGGCCACAACAGGCGCCGGGCCTTGTCCAGGTTGCCATTGTCCGGCCAGGAGTTCACCGGCGCAAAGCGCTGGTTGCCGGTGCCGCCGCCGCCGCGGCCATCGGCGGTGCGGTAAGTGCCGGCACTGTGCCAGGCCATGCGGATGAATAGCCCGCCGTAATGGCCGTAGTCCGCAGGCCACCAGTCCTGGCTGTCAGTCATCAGCGCAAACAGATCCTTCTTCACGGCCTCCAGGTCGAGCGTCTTGAAGGCCTCGCGGTAGCTGAATTCAGCCCCCATCGGGTTCGACTTGGGCGTATGCTGATGCAGGATCTTCAGGTTCAGCTGGTTCGGCCACCAATCCTGGTTCGAGGTGCCGCCGCTGTCGGTGTTCAGCGCAGCGCCGTGCATCACCGGGCATTTTCCTGCGGGGGTATTTCCGTCCATATTCTTCTCCGATCGTGGCTTCAAATAGTTGAACTGCGTCGTGGCAGAAACGTTCCCGGATCAGTCCAGCAGCGCAGGCGCCGCCTGAAAATGCATTTGGGGCAAAGACTGCTGTTGCCGGGATTCCCTGTCGTCCTGCAGAGGAGGCTAGCAGGGAAACTCCATTGGATTAAGTTGCATTTATTCATCGCAGTGATAATGAAAAACTATGACAAACGTGACACTCCGCCAGATGCGCTATTTTGAGGCGCTGGCCCAGCACCGCCATTTCGGCCGCGCGGCAGGTGCCTGTGCAGTGTCGCAGCCCGCTTTGTCGGTTCAGATCAAGGAATTGGAGGAAGCGCTGGGGGTGCAGCTGGTCGAGCGCAGCGCCCGCCAAGTGCGGCTCACCAGTCTTGGCGAGGACCTGGCACTGCGCGTGCGCGGCATCCTGCGCTCGGTGGATGAGCTGGGTGAACTGGCGCGCGCTTCCCGTGAGGGCCTGGCGGGGCGGCTGCGGATCGGAGTGATTCCCACCATCGCGCCATACCTGCTGCCGTCCATCGTGGGGAATCTGACCCGGCAGTACCCCGAGGCGGACATCCGTGTGCGCGAAACCGTGACCCCAAGGCTGCTGGAAGAACTGGGAGAGGGGCGGCTGGACACCGCGATTGTGGCGCTGCCGGTCTCCGAGCCCGCCTTTGAGGAAGTTGCGCTGTTCGAGGAGGACTTTGTGTTGGTGCGTCCCGGCGAGGACACCGGAAAGCCGGTTCCTGGTCCCGATGGCCTGCGCGAAATGCGTCTGTTGCTGCTGGAGGAGGGGCATTGCTTCCGCGATCAGGCGCTATCGTTCTGCAACATGCAGTCGGCGGCTCCGCGCGAGCTGCTGGATGGCAGCTCGCTGTCGACCCTGGTGCAGATGGTCAGCGCCGGAATCGGCGTCACGCTGATTCCCGAAATGGCCGTCCCGGTCGAGACCCGCTCGGCTGTTGTCTCGGTTTCGCGGTTCCGGGATCCTCAGCCGGCCCGCACAATTGGCATGATCTGGCGCCGCAGCAACCCGCTCGCGCGGCAGCTTCTGCAGGTGGCAGAGGTGGTGCGGCAGGCTGCACAGGCTTTGCGCTCAAGTTATAGTCCGCTGAATTGAAACGGCTTTGTTGTGCGTTTGCGGACAATAATCTGCGCTGTTTCCCAGCGATTGAGTGCTGCCAAAGCCGCTGCAACCGCATGAGGAATGATGCGTAAAGGGCACGCTCACAACCATTTTACGGCCCTGCGGTTTCAGGCCTGAAAGTGCGTTGTTAAGCTTTCGTTAATAAAAACGAATTTAGGCAGGCATACAGGCAGATGAAAACGGGCTTTCGTGGCACGTTTGTTGTTTCCTGGTCGCAAACCGAGATTGACGGCCTTCCGGCCGCACCGGTTGACGCTCTTGATGTAGGGGCGGCTTGGGCTTGGCATGGCGATGCTGTGCGGGTGGACGGGCCGGCAGAGCTGTTGCGGCTGGATATGGCAAATGGCGAGGCAGATTTGCGCCGCCGGGCAGCACGGTCGGTGCGCCGGCTGGTCGGTGCAGCGGTTCAGAACCGGACCGATGTCGATGCGGTCGAGGTGGACGAACCGCTGATGGACAGCAGCTTTGTCGTGACCAACGGCGTGCAAAGTTTCACTGTTACCCTGATCGAAGTCGGGCCGGGCCAGCGCCCGCTCTTGATGTTCGTCGATGAACTCCCGCCGCGCGGTGCTGATCTTTGGGTCGTGCATCATTCGCTGAGCACGGCCGGTGCGGATCGTCCGCAAGGCGAGACCGGGGTGATCTGCTTTACGCCGGGCACTTTGATCGCAACGCCCGGAGGCCCGAAACGGGTCGAGCAGCTGCGCGAGGGCGAAAAGGTGCAGACCCGCGACAACGGTGCTCAGGAAATCCTCTGGATCGGGTCCCGCCGGATCAGCGGCGCGCGGCTGTTTGTGATGCCGCGGCTGCGGCCGATCCGCATCCACGCCGGGGCCTTGGGTATCGACCGGCCGGAGCAGGAGCTGCTGGTCTCCCCCGATCACCGGATGCTGTTGCGCGGCGACCGGGTGCGGGCGCTGTTCAATACGCCCGAAGTGCTGGTCGCCGCCGGCGATCTGGTCAACGGCCGCACCATTCTGCCCGACGCCTCGGTGCGGCAGGCGACCTATATCCATATCATGCTGGCAAACCACCAGGTGCTTTGGGCCAATGGGGTCGAGACCGAAAGCTTTCACCCCTCTAATGCGTCGTTGACGGCGCTCAGCGACTGTGACCGGGTACGGTTGTTCCATCTGCAGCCTGAGTTGGAGCGCAACCCGCTGGCCTATGGCGCTTATGCCCGCCGCAATCTGAGCGCGTCCGAGGCTGCGATTCTGGGCCACGAGGCGGCCTGAGCCTTTACGCATACTAGGCAGAACGCTTTTTCAGGTCCGGTCTGGGCTGCGCGTGCAAGGTTTCAAGCCGAACGCGCCGAAGCCGTGTTGACTCTGCCCCCCCCCCCTGTATAAGCGCGGCTTCATTGGTGTTGGTGGCCCCCGCAAGGGGTTCCCTGTCATGCCGCGAGGCAAGAGGACAACGCCCTTCGAAACCATAAACGAAGGAGATCAGCCGTGACCAAACGCACGTCTGCCAAGTACAAAATCGACCGCCGCATGGGCGAAAACATCTGGGGCCGTCCGAAGTCTCCGGTCAACCGCCGCGATTACGGCCCGGGCCAGCACGGCCAGCGCCGCAAGGGTAAACTGTCCGACTTCGGCATCCAGCTGCGCGCCAAGCAGAAGCTGAAGGGCTACTACGGCGACCTGACCGAAAAGCAGTTCCGCCGCATCTACGGCGAAGCTGTGCGTGTGAACGGCGACACCGGTGAAAATCTGATCGGCCTGCTCGAGCGCCGCCTCGACGCCGTTGTCTACCGTGCCAAGTTTGTTGCGACCGTTTTTGCGGCCCGCCAGTTCGTGAACCACGGCCACGTGACCGTGAACGGCAAGCGCGTCAACATCCCCTCCTACCGCGTGAAAGAGGGCGACGTGATCGAAGTCCGCGACAAGTCCAAGCAGATGGTTGCTGTTCTGGAAGCCACCCAGCTGGCCGAGCGCGACGTTCCTGATTACATCGAAGCCGACCACTCCAAGCTGAAGGCAACCTTCGTGCGCACCCCTGGCCTGGGCGACGTGCCGTACCCGGTTCTGATGGAACCGAATCTGGTTGTGGAATTCTACGCCAAGAACTAAGCCTGCTGCCGTCACGGCGCATGGCGAAAGGGCTGTCCTGCGGGGCAGCCTTTTTTCGTTTCCTGCAATGCTGTGCCCACATTGGTAAAACCCAGTAGCCCTGCGCGCCGCCTGCCACTATCCTGCCTGTAAAACGACAGGGAGTAAGTGATGAAAACCTATCTGAAGGCCGCCGCCGCCATTGCAGTATTGACCGCCGCCTCCGCAGGCGCCGCGCCGCTTAAACTGGCTCCGGCAGATCCGCAGCCCTCCGGCGTCAAGCCGGGGCTGTCTGTGGTTTATGCCTATCCGCATGATGTGAAGTCTCTGGTTGAGGCCTCCTCGGCGCTGAAGATCTCCAGCGAGCCGGGCCAACCCATCGAGGGCCTGGATAACCGCGACACGGAGGAGGGGCAGAACACGCTCACTTCCAAACGGGCGCTGAACGTTGTGGCTCGGATCACCGGCTATGTGAAGATTGACCAGCCCGGCATCCACAATATCGACTTCCTCACCAATGACGGGCTGCGCGCCAGGGTCGGCGGCCAGGTGGTGGGTGAATACGACGGCCGGCAGTCCTGCGACAGCACCATCCTGACAGAAGTAGAGGTGCCGTCTGCGGGCTGGTATCCGGTCGACATCCTTTACTTTCAGCGCCTCGGCACCGCCTGCCTGCACATGCGCATGGGTCCGGACGGCAAGCGCCCAAAATGGATGAAAGACAGCGCCTTCGGGCATTAAACGACCGCAGCTTCTTTCTGGTTGAAAATACTCCGGGGAAGCCCGCAGGGCTGGGGGCGGCGCCCCCTTTTAACCCGTTCTCCTACAACGGCAGCGGACGTCCCTCGGCGATGGCCTCCATCGCGAAATAGGAGGTTACGCTGTCCAGCTCGACACCTGAAATCAACCGCTGATACACCTTGTCATAGCTGGCCATATCCTCGGTTACCACTTTCAGCTGATAATCGTAATCGCCGCCGATGCGGTGGAAATCCACCACCTCGGGAATGGTCAGCACATGGCGGCGGAATTTTTGCAGCCAGTCTGCTGAATGATGCCTTGTGCGTAGCAGCACAAAAACCACCAGATCCAGGCCCAGCTGCTTGCGGTCCAGCCGCGCGGTCGAGCCCTTGAGCAGCCCGCTGTCGTTCAACGCCTTCAGCCGCCGCCAGCAGGCGTTCTGCGACAGCCCCACCTGATCGGCCAGCTCCCGTTGCGACAAGCTGGCATCCTGCTGCAGCGCACGCAAAATGTTTCTGTCAATTTGATCGGCGATTTTGCTCATCTATGGATCATATGACACAAAGAAAGCGTAATCCACTCAAGAAATGATAAAGAAAACGCGACAAATTCCGTTCATGCTGACTTTAGCAGATCACGGAGGCGCGATATGACCCTGGCAGCATTCAAAAACACAATCCGGCAGGCGGCTCAAAGCGGCGCCTTGGGCCGCAGCGTGATCGGCGACGGGGTGATGATTCCGGGCCTCGATGGCGAGGTGCCGCTGGTCTATGCCGATTACGTTGCCTCCGGCCGGGCGCTGCGACAGGTCGAGGATTTCGTGGCAGTCCAGGTGCTGCCTTTCTATGCCAACTCCCATACCGAGGCCTCCTATTGCGGCACGCAGATGACCCGCCTGCGCCGCGAGGCACGAGCTGAGATCGCCCGCATGACCGGCGCCACTGGCGATGATGCGGTGATTTTCACCGGATCGGGCGCCACCGCGGGTCTCAACCGGCTGGTCAGCCTTTTTGGCGTGAACGAGGCTGTCCGGCCGGTTGTTTTCATTGGCCCTTATGAACATCACTCCAACATCCTTCCCTGGCGCGAAAGCAAGGCGGTGGTGGTGGAAATCCCCGAGGCCGCCGAGGGCGGGGCGGATCTGGCGGTTCTGGAGCTTGCCCTGAAGCAGCACGCCGACAGTGACCTGAAGATCGGCAGTTTTTCGGCGGCCTCTAACGTCACCGGCATCCTGACCGATCCTGATCCCATCAGTTGCCTGCTGCATGAACACGGTGCGCTGGCGGTCTGGGACTATGCCGGCGGCGGCCCGTACCTGCCGATAGACATGGGTAGCAACGGGGCAGAGCGCAAGGATGCCGTCGTGGTCTCGCCGCACAAGTTTCCGGGCGGTCCCGGTGCCTCGGGTGTGCTGGTGGTCAACACAGGCGCGGTACGCCGCAGTTGCCCGTCCTGGCCGGGCGGGGGGACAGTCAGCTTTGTGTCCCCCTGGCAGCATGAATACAGCCTGGACCTGGCGACCCGCGAAGAAGCCGGCACGCCGAATGTGATCGGCGACATCCGCGCAGCGCTGGCATTTCTAGTGAAGGAGGCGGTCGGCCAAGATCAGATCGAAGCCCGTGAAGCCAAGTTTGCAGGCATGGCCTGGGCGGGCTGGTCGTCCAATCCGCGGCTGCAGATCCTTGGCCATCGCGACGCGCACCGGCTACCGATCTTCTCCTTCCTGGTCTCGGACGGGGCGGGCAATCCGGTCCATCAGCAGCTGTTCACCCGGATGCTGAGCGATGTCTACGGCATCCAGGCCCGCGGCGGCTGCGCCTGTGCGGGACCCTATGCGCACCGGCTGCTGGGCATTGGTCAGCCTGAGTCGGAAAGGCTGTTTGCCGACCTGCAGGCAGGCGAGGAAATGAAGAAACCCGGCTGGGTCCGGCTCAACTTCTCATACCTGATGGAAGAGGAACGCGCGCGATACATCATTGATTGCGTCAACGATCTGACCCAAAGGGCAGGGGAGCTTGCGGCCCGTTACAATGTCGATCCGGAAACCGCGCGGTTCAAGGCGCTGGTTGCATAGGAACAAACGGGCGGGGTGCTTTCCCGGGGCTAGGAAACACCTCACATACACGTGACATGTAGGTATCGAATCCCTGTATTTAAAGGGGGAATATGCCGGTCAAATCCCCCGCGACAGCGCGAACGGGTGCGTGGCACGCTTTAACAGTATTTTATTGATTGGAGCACTGTTATGGCCCTAAAGCTTTCCGCCCCTGTTGGTGACAAGAAACGGATCACCAAACCGGACCCCAAGACTGGCGAGAGCAAATTCAAGCCGGTCAAAAATGCCCCCGCAGATGTAGAGCTGGTCCGCCTGATGCTCAAAGCAAACGGCTATTCCATCGAGGTCAGCACCAAATGCGACGCCGGGCTGATTAAGACCATCAAGGACTTTCAGAAGAAGAAACTGGGCTTCCGCAAGCCCGACGGCATTGTCGACCCCGGCATGCGCACCTGGAACGCAGGTCTGCCCAAACTGGCGGCGCAATATGCCACTGATACCAAGATCGAACGGGTTGAGGTCGTCGAAAACGGCAAGACCAAGCTGATCACCGTGGCGGAGTTTGAAGCCGGGCAGGAGGAGCTGCGGCGCAAACTTCTGGCCAAGGCCAACATGATGTACGGCCAGGCGGAATCCTGGGTTGATTTCTGCAATGAGGTCGAAAGCACCCGCCAGGGCAACGACACTTTCCTGAACGCCCTGACGGAATTCGCCGTCAGCGTTGTCAATGACAAGACCGACCCGCCCTGGACGCCAATCCTTAATGCCCGTTCCGAATCCAGCCTGCTGAAAACGCTGACGACCAAGAAGAAGCCCGACTGGAAAAAGGTCTACAAACAGGATGTTAAGGCCTCAAAAGCTTATAACACCGGCGGCAAGGCCTTCAAGAAGTTCATTGACCAGCGGATCGCCACTGCCGGCGGGATTGTCTGGAAGCTGGAAGTGGTGCGCGAGGTTTCCTTTGCCGTGGTCGAAACCTACATGACCGCCCGTCTGGTGGCGACCAAGGGCATGTCACCGGCCAAGGCCCACGCCATTGCCGCCGCCAGCACCGAAGCGCTGAAATCCAGCGCCGGCCAGCTGGGCGAGCATCTGGCGGGCAACAAGGTCACTTGGGACGGTGCCGCCAAGAAGGTCTTCATCGACAGTTTCATCGCAGGCCTTGCAGGCGCTGCCGGCGGCAAGCTGACGTCCAAGCTGTCAGCCGGCCTCGCGGATGATCTGGCCAAGGCCGCAGCCTCGAAACTTTCGCGGGAGTTCCCCAAAAAGGCGGTGAAGGTTTTCTTTGAGAAGTTCCTGAAATCCAAGGCCGGCGAGGCCATGGTGACCGAGGCCCTGAAGGAAACCATCGGCCTGGCCAAGCCCCTGATCGAAAAGGGCCGCCCGCCGAACACCAAGGAGATCAAGGAAAGCATCGCCAAGATCCTGACCGCGGGCATCATGTCGGCGGGCGCAGGCAAGGCGCTGGACAAATTCTCCTCCGGTTTCACTGGTGCTGCGGAGAAGTTCCTCAAGACCAAGCTGGCGCCCGCGGCCATGGAAGGCGCGGTCAAGAAGGATCTGATCGCCAAATACGGCACCAAGGCCACCGAGGATTTCATCAAGCTGCACGGCGACGCGATCTATGGCGAGATTGCCAAGCAAATCAGTGGCAAGACCTTCAGCAAATATGCAGGCGAGGTTCTGACCAGCTCGGACGGCTCGCAATCAGCCTCGACCATGCAGAAGCAGGCCAACGAGGCGATGCGCAAGGACATGGAGCTGCGTAAGCAGATCCAGAAAATCATCATGGCCGAAGCCAAACGCAAGATGCCCAAGTCGGCAGCGGCGCATTAACGCCGGCTGCACCGTCATTGGGGGCTGCCGCTGGGGGGCGGCAGCATGGGGGAAGCGTCATCTTGGTGCTTCCCCACCAGCCTTTGGGCCGCTAGAACGGGCAGGAATTAAGGAGCCCGTATTATGACCCAACTCACACCGCAGCCCGGTATCATGGACATCGCTCTGTACCAGGGCGGGGCTGCCCATGTGAATGGGGTGAGCAATGTTGTGAAGCTCTCCTCGAACGAGAACCCCTTTGGCCCCAGTCCGCGCGCGATCCAGGCGATGCAGGACGCGGCGGCCACCATGCACCGCTATCCCAGCTCGGATCATGGCGCATTGCGGCAGGCGATCGGCGAAGTTCACGGGCTGGAGCCGGAGCAAATCATCTGCGGCGCGGGCAGCGACGAGATCATTGCCTTTCTGTGTCAGGCCTATGCCGGCCCGGGCGACGAGGTGCTTTATACCGAACACGGCTTTGCCATGTACCGCATCAGCGCACTGGCCGCTGGCGCGACACCTGTGGAGGTGAAAGAGCGCGAGCGCGTTACCGACGTGGACGCACTGCTGGCGGGCTGCACCGACCGTACCAGGCTCGTGTTCATCGCCAACCCGAACAACCCCACCGGCACCATGATCAGCGAGGCTGAGGTGGCGCGGCTGGCCGATGGCTTGCCTGATGGCGCGCTTCTGGTGCTCGACGGCGCCTATGCCGAATATGTCGAAGGTTTTGATGCGGGCGCCGCGGTGATGGGCGCGCGCAGAAATGTTTTCATGACCCGCACCTTTTCCAAGATCTACGGGCTGGGCGGCGCGCGGATCGGCTGGGGCTATGGCCCTCGGGAGATCATCAATGTGCTGAACCGGGTCCGCGGCCCCTTCAACGTCTCCAGCACCGCGCTTGCGGGGGCTGAAGCCTCGGTGCGCGATGTGGGATATGTGGGCCAGTGCAGAGCCGAGAATGCCAAATGGCGCGCTTGGCTGGCAAATGCACTGGCGGAATTGGGCGTTCCCTCGGATGTCTCCAGCACCAACTTCATCCTGGCCCGCTTCTCCAGCCAGGCAGAGGCAGAGGCCTGCGACCTTTACCTGCAAGCGCAGGGCCTGATCGTGCGCCGGGTAGCGGGCTACAACCTGCCCACCGCGCTGCGCATCACCATTGGCGACGAAGACGCCTGCCGCCGCATTGCGCAAGGGGTCAAGGCTTTCAAAGAGGGGCAAGTATGAGCGAGCAAGTCTACGGCCGTGTTGCGCTGATCGGCCTTGGCCTGATTGCCTCCTCGATGTTCTGGGCGATGAAACGCGCAGGGCTGGCGGGTGAGGTCACCGGTTATGCCCGCAGCGAAGAAACCCGCCGCACGGCGCGCCGCATCGGCCTCTGCGACCGCGTCTGCGACAGCGCGCGGGAGGCTGTGCAGGATGCTGACCTAGTGGTGCTCTGCGTTCCCGTCGGCGCCATGGGCCCAGTGATGGAAGACATCGCCGCGCTGCTGAAGCCCGGCGCCACAGTCTCGGACGTGGGGTCGGTCAAACGCCATGTGATCGACGCCGTGCTGCCGCATATTCCCGAAGGTGTGCATTTCGTGCCCGCCCACCCGCTGGCCGGGACCGAGCATTCGGGGCCGGAATCGGGTTTTGCCGAGCTGTTCGACAACCGATGGTCGCTGCTGGTGCCGGTCGAGGGCACCGATCCGGAAGCCACCGCCCGCCTGCGTGCCCTGTGGGAAGGGATGGGCGCCAATGTCGATGAGATGGACGCCGATCACCACGACCTGGTTCTGGCCGTCACCTCGCACACGCCGCACCTCATTGCCTACACCATGGTGGGCGTCGCCGATGACCTGCGCCGGGTGACCGACAGCGAGGTGATCAAATACTCCGCCGCCGGCTTCCGCGACTTCACCCGCATCGCCGCCTCGGACCCGACCATGTGGCGCGATGTGTTCCTGACCAACAAGGACGCCACGCTGGAAATCCTGGGCCGCTTCACCGAGGAGCTGTTTGCCCTTCAGCGTGCCATCCGCACCGGCGATGGCGAACACCTGCACGATTACTTCACGCGCACCCGCGCCATCCGCCGCGGTATTATCGAGGCCGGCCAGGACACCGATGCGCCGGACTTTGGCCGGGGGCAGAAGAAGTGATCCGCGCGGGCGCCCTTCTGCTGGCAGCACTGCTTGGCGGTGCCGCGCTGGCCGCTGCGCCGGAAACCTCGCTTGAGCCGCCTGCGCGCCCGCAGGCTGACGCGGGCTTAGAGGCCGCTGGCATAGTCCCTGCACCAGAATTCCGCCCGGTTTCGTGGCCGCAATCGGAACAGATCCTGGCGGCAGCAGCCCGCCCCGCAGATCGGCCGCTGCTGGGGCCGGGATCGTCGCTGCTGCCCTTTGCACGGCCGGACAGCCTGGCAGAGCAGGTGCTGTTCAAGCGCCGCAAGCGGCGCAAGGGGTCGGTCTGCGGCGATATCGACATTCAGGGCGATAGCGTTGGCCACGTTTCAGGCATGCTGCCCGGCTGCGGCGCCAAAGATGCGGTGCGGGTGCGCGAGATTGCCGGGGTGCGCCTCAGCCAGGCCTCGCTGATGACTTGCAACACAGCCCGTGCGCTGAAGACTTGGATCAACCGCGAGGTCGAAACCGCCTTTGGCCGCCGCAACAAGGTGGTCTCCCTGCGCGTCGCCGCGCATTATGCGTGCCGCACCCGCAACAACCGCCCCGGTGCCAAGATTTCGGAACATGGCAAAGGGCAGGCAATCGACATCTCCGGCTTCACCCTTGCCAGCGGTGAGACGGTGACGGTGCTGAAGGGCTGGCAGAACCGCAAGACCCGCAAGACGTTGAAAAAGGTCTGGCGCGCAGCTTGCGGACCCTTCGGCACTGTGCTGGGGCCGGAGGCCGACCGCTATCACCGCGACCATTTCCACCTGGATGTAGCGCGCCACCGCGGCGGTTCGTATTGCCGCTAGCGGCGTGCTCCTGCGCCTGAAAGTGCCCACGGGCACATTACAGTCTTGGGCCGGGCATACTGCGCGCGCGAAGTGGAATTGCTGAGACGTGCGTCAGGTTGGGCTGGCCCCGAAGCGCCTGTTCAATTTTGTTATTCATGGTCTGCAAAGGGCAGCGGCGGCCTTTGGCAGGCTGCGCTTGCAGGCTTCTTTAGCGGATGATCAGCCGCGGGGCGCGGCCCAGGGGCAGGGGGCCAAGTGTCACGTAGCCGCCGGAGAACCCCAGCGTGATGTCCAGGTTCCGCGGGTTGCCGCTCGTTTCAGCCAGGAGGCTCAGTACGCGCTCGACAGAGCTGCGCAGGCTGGGAGGCAGCGCGCCGCTGCGTACCGCCATCAGCACCAGCCCGCGCCAGTTTTCCGCCTGCAGTGTAATTCCGCCCTCTGGCAGGCCCTGGGTGTCCACTGTCAGCGTTCCGGCGGCCTTCAGCCGTAGGTCGCCCCAGCCGGCCTCTGCCAGTTCCAGATCGATCCGGCGCGGCTGCGGCCGCCGCTGTTCCAGTGCGGCCCGGTCCCAGGGCGCGTCAAAGGCAACCGTCAGCTCCAATGCCAGCGTGTCAAACTGTTCCGGAAGTGCGGAATTGGCCGCCAGCAGCCGCCGCCAGGCGGCGCGCGGGGCAAGCTCAGCGGTTTCTGCCGTAACCCGGTAGACCTCAGGCCTGTCCGACTGCACCATGCGCAGGTCCAGCGACGCGCCGCTCAGCACCGTCTCGCCGCTTCGTGCGATCTGCCACGGGGCCGAGATCAGCGCCAGTTCCTCCAATTCCAGCGCCGCACCCGGCGCCAGATGCAGGCTGGCTTGCAGGCCTTGAGCCGTGATCACCGCGGTCTGGTCGAAATAGGACAGCCGCTGGGCCGAGGCAGGGAAGTGCAGGTCCAGTTTGCCCGGCCAGGCAGCAGGGCTTGCCAGATCCAGCCAGTCGGCCCGCCAGGCGGTGCCGGTGCCGGGATCAGCCAGCGCCGGGCGGCTGATCCGGGTCATATGGCGGATAGGGTAGCCGCTGGTTTCAAGAGCAGAGAACTCAGCCTGCCAGCCCCGCCGCTCTTGCTCGGCAAACCAAGCCGCGATGCCGCTGCGCAGCCCCCAGGACGCTGCGGCCCAATACAGGCTCCACACCATCAGGGCGGCAATCAGCAGTTTTGCCAGGCGCATCGGATAGCCTCTTTTGTCCGGATCAGGATTGCTGTTTATAGAGGGGGAGCAGAAAGGGCCAGACAACATGACCATGTGGGTATTCGGATACGGATCGCTTCTTTGGAACCCTGGCTTTCCGGTGTCACGGCGCGAGGTAGCGGTGCTGCACGGCTATGCGAGATCCTTTTGCATGACCTCGATCCATCACCGCGGCACTGAGGATCATCCCGGTCTGGTGCTGGCGCTGGACGCAACCGAAGGCGCCCATTGCAAGGGGCTGGCGCTGTCGGTGGAAGCAGGCCACGAAGAACAGACCCTGGCTGAGCTGCGCGAGCGAGAGCTGATCTCCTCTGCCTATCTTGAGCGGGATCTGGAAGTGGAGCTGGCGGATGGCAGCATTGTAGTCGCCGTCACCTATGTGATCGACCCCCACCATGTGCAGTATTGCGGCGGTCTCAGCCTGGAAAAACAGGCGCAGATGATCGCCCATGCGGTGGGCGGGCGCGGTCCCAATACTGAATACCTTTATAACACTGCCGAACACTTGGCGGAGATCGGCCTGCACGATCACGATCTGGATTGGCTTGCAGGCCGGGTGCGGGAAATCACCGCATAAAGCCTTGGCGCTTTTGACACTTTGCTTATAGGCTGCGACCCAATAAGAGCAGTCAACGTGTCAGGAGCCAGCAAGATGGCGCAGCCAGACCGCAAAACCCGGCCGCAGTTTTCGCAGCCGGTGCGGCAGATCATCATGATGCTGATCGCATTGGGGCTGTCGGCCTTTGGCGCCTTTGTCGCCTTGCCGCGGGTGCTGCCGGTGTTTGAGGCCAATCCGTGGCTGAACGGTTTCATCGTCTTTGTCTTTGTGATCGGGGTGCTGGCTTGTTTCTGGCAGGTGGTGCAGCTCATCGGTTCGGTGCGCTGGATCGAACGGTTTGCATTCGGCGACACTTCGGATGAGCGCCGGCCGCCCTCGATGCTGGCGCCCTTGGCCTCGCTGCTGCGCTCGCGCGGAGCGCGGATGCAGCTGGGGTCGGCCTCGACACAGTCCATTCTGGACTCGGTCGCCAACCGGATCGATGAAGACCGTGAAATCACCCGGTACATTGTCAACCTGCTGATTTTCCTTGGCCTTCTGGGCACCTTCTATGGTCTCGCCACCACCGTTCCCGCCGTCGTTGACACCATCCGCAGCCTGGCCCCGCAGGAGGGCGAGGAGGGGCTTTCTGTCTTCAATCGCCTGATGACCGGGCTGGAGGCACAGCTGGGCGGCATGGGCGTTGCTTTTGCCTCTTCGCTGCTGGGCCTGGCCGGATCACTGATTGTCGGATTGCTGGAGCTGTTTGCCGGCCACGGCCAGAACCGGTTCTACCGCGAACTGGAGGAATGGCTGTCCTCCATCACCCGCGTCAGCTTTTCTTCGGGCGAGGATGGCGCCGGCGACAGCGGTGTCGTTTCCCAGGTGCTCGACAACATGGCCGAGCAGATGGACGCGCTGCAGGCGATGTTTGCCGAAACCTCTGAAGGCCGTGCCGCGGTGGATCAAAAGCTGGGCGATCTGGTGGAAACTATTCAGGAGATGAACCGCCGCCAGCAGCAGACCGGCACCGTCACCGCAGCATTGGACCGGGTGGCCGTCGGGCAGGAAGCACTGACCGAGATACTGCGCGCTCATAGCGAACAGGGCGGTATCGACGCCGAAAGCCGGATGCGGTTGCGTTCGATCGATGTGCAGATGCTGCGCATCCTTGAGGAAATCTCAGCCGGCCGGCAGGAAAGCCTGACCGAGCTGCGCAAGGACATTGAACTTTTGATCAAGGCCTTCGCGCGCCCGCGCGGACTGGCCCGGGGCGGTACCTCTGCCCGGGATATGGGGGAATAGGCGATGGCCCTTTCCCGGCGCACAGGACAGCGGTTCCAGGCCTCGATCTGGCCGGGGTTCGTCGATGCGATGACCGGGCTTCTCTTGGTGCTGATGTTTGTACTGACCATCTTCATGGTGGTGCAATTTGTCCTGCGCGAGACGATTACCGGCCAGGAAAGCCAGCTGGATGAACTGTCCGCCGAGGTAAGCGCGCTGGCCTCGGCCCTGGGGCTGGAGGAGCGCGAGAACAATCAGCTGAACGCTCGGCTTGGGGCGCTGACGTCAACCCTCAATACTGCTGAACAGGATTTGGACCAGGCGCGCAGCCTGATCACCTCCCTGACTGCGGACCGTGACCGGCAGGCAGGTGAACTGGCCGAGGCCGCCAGCCGCATTACCAGTTTTGAGGCAAAGGTGGCGGCCCTGATCGCAAGCCGCGATGCCGCCCGGACGCGGGTCGCGGATCTAAGCGCCGAACGCGAAGACCTGGAGGCGGCGCGCGCGGAATTGTTGAGAGAACAAGAGGCCCTGAACCTGGCCCTGTCGCAAGCCCGCGGCGAGATTGATGTGCAGGTAGAGGCAGCCCGGCTGGCGGCAGCACAGCGCGAGGCGATGAAGGCATTGATCGCCAGTCTTGAGGCAGAAGGCAGCGAGCAAACAACCCGGATTTCCGAATTGCAGGCCCAACTGGGCGATGAAGAAGCCGCCCGCCTGATTGAGGCCGCTGCCGCCGAAGCCCTGCGGGAAAAACTGCAGAATGCCGACGCCGAACTCACCGCAATGACACTGGCCTTGGAGGCGCAGCGCCAGGAGGCGGAGGATACGCTGACCCTGCTGGCCGCCGCCGAAGCGGCCAGGACACAGCTGGACGCGCAACTGTCTGAACTGGAGGCCGCCCATGCAGGATCTGATGCAGAGGCCGGAAAGCTGGCGGCAGAGCTGGCCGAAGCCAAGGCCGCTTTGGCTGCAGCAGAGATCCAAGCCGGGGAGCTGGATGTTCTGCGCAAGCGACTGCTTGCGGCAGTCGCCGCGCAGCAGAGCGCAGAGGGCAGCGCCACGGAGCAGTTGAGCCTGGCCGAAGAACGCGCAGCCCTACTGGCGCAGGCGCGTTCGGCCTTGTCTGAGGAGCAGGCCATCTCCGAAGAGGCTCGCCGCGAAACCGCGCTGCTGAACCAGCAGGTGGCGGCCTTGCGCGAACAGCTGGGCGGCCTGCAGGCCATTCTGGATGACTATCAAGGCCGGGACGCGGCGCAGCAGGTGCAGTTGCAAAACCTCGGCCAGGACCTGAACGCAGCCTTGGCCCGTGCCGCCTCGGAAGAGCGCAAGCGGCGCTTGCTGGAAGAGCAAGAGCGCAAGCGGCTGGAAATGGAGGCTGCGGCCCTTGCCAGCAAGGCGCAGGATCTGGAACGTTACCGTTCGGAATTCTTTGGCCGCCTGCGGGATTTACTGGGCAGCCAGGAGGGGGTGCGTATCCAGGGAGACCGCTTTGTCTTTGCCTCTGAGGTGCTGTTTGCGCCGGGCAGTGCAACCCTGTCTCCCGCAGGGCGGGTTGAAATTGCCAAGGTGGTTTCAATTCTGCAAAGCGTCGTGGCAGCGATCCCGCAGGAGATCAACTGGATCATCCGGGTGGATGGGCACACCGATTCGTCACCGCTGCTGGGGCATCCGAAATTCGCCGACAACTGGGAACTCAGCCAAGGCCGGGCGCTGTCGGTGGTGCGCTACATGGTTGAGGCGCTTGGGGTGCCGCCGTCGCGGCTGGCGGCCAACGGGTTTGGCGAATACCAGCCGGTGAACCCGTCGGACACAGCCGAAGCGCGCGCCCAGAACCGGCGGATCGAGCTGAAGTTCACGGAAAAATAGCTGGAAATTCGGTTGAGGAACGTGTGCGTCGCTGCGCGCGGTTGATCAGCTGTACGTTCGTCACCGGCAGACCCGTTGCCTGCAATGTGCAACCCGCTTCACTAATGGAGACAAGCTACTAGTTACGCACGGGTTGCGGCCCCACCGGGCAGCAGGGCAACCTTAAATCTATTGCAATTTCGGGAGTTATCAAATCCAGGTACTGAAATATGCAGTACAGATGCGGTCGCTGGATCCGCAGGCGAGGTCTCCCTTCCGGCTCTGACTGCCCCTAGGGCAACCGTTCCCGTTGGACCCGGCAGCGGCCAGCGCGTGCGCCCCGGCCGCGTATCTGGATAAGGCCTGATACTATGAACCCGGTCACTATGAAGCGGAAAACTGTAAGGCCGGTTACTGGGAGGCGGGGTCTTCCGGCAGCGCGATCACCATGCTGCGGGTAAAGCTGTCAACCTGCCGGCCGTCCCGCAACAGACGGGCCGTGCCGGTATACGTGCCCTCCGGCCATTGCCCGCCGCGCAGCCGACGGCCGGCGGCGCGGAAAAACTGGGCCTGGTTTTTGTTCAGTGCTTCGCTGTGAGAGACCAGTTCGCCGCCAGGGCCTCTCACCGTCAGGTCAAGCTGGTCGCCTGCCAGACCGCCAAACGCGTAGGCCCAGAATACAAACGCAGGCGCATCTGCTGCCAGCGGTGCGGTGTCCGCGGTGCCCGCCTTGATCGCACTGTATTCAGGGATTGCCGCGCTGAAACCGGTCCCCAGCACGCCGCCCGGCTGATAGGCCGGCGGATCCGCCCAGAGTGTCTTACCGGCAGGGGCGCCGCAGGTATCAAGGCTTTCCGGCGCAAAAGGATCCACCACCGCGCCGTCCTTGCGCACAGACAAATGCAGGTGCGGGAACTGGGTCTTGCCAGAGAGACCGGCCTCGCCCAGAATATCGCCGGGCTTGACCTTCATGCCGCTTTGCACCCGGACCGAACCGCGCTTCATGTGGCAGTATTGGGTTTCCCATCCGTTGCCGTGGCGCAGGACCACCCCGTTGCCGCATTCCTTACCGTCGATTTCTGCGGCATTATCATCGGTAGCATACTGGTCCGCCATGCTGTTGCGGGTGCCAAGGACTACACCACCAGCTGCCGCCCGCACCGCGACGCCTGCCTGCATGTCCGACAGGTAGGGCAGGGCGATATCCGTTCCTTTGTGGCCATCATAACTCAGCGGGCCGCAGGTGAAATCCGTGGCACCGGGGCCGGGATCGTGGTCGACGAACTGCTGGATGTGACAGGTGTCGCCCAAAGTGCAGTCCAGCGGGAACTGCAAAAGAAAATCGCCCGCCGCGGCGGGCGCGGCGAGCGATACTGCGGTGATCAGCGCTGCAAGGCGCATCAGTCTGCAGTCAGCAGCGGCGGCTTGTCGCCGGAGATCCGCGGCTTGCTTGGCCCTTCCAGGCGCAACTCCAGCTTGCCGTCCTTGATGCCAACCTTGACGATACCGCCTTTGGTCAGCTTGCCGAACAGAAGCTCCTCGGCCAGCGGCTTCTTGATGTGCTCCTGGATCACCCGGCCCAGAGGCCGCGCGCCCATGCGGTCGTCGTAGCCCTTGTCAGCGAGCCATTCAGCTGCCTTGCGGGTCAGCTCGATCGAGACATTGCGGTCCATCAGCTGGGCTTCCAACTGGAGGACGAATTTCTCGACCACCTGCAGGATCACCTCTTTGCCGAGCGGCGCGAAGGAGATCACCGCATCCAGGCGGTTGCGGAATTCGGGCGTGAACGTGCGTTCGATCGCGGCGGTGTCTTCACCCTCGCGGCGGTCGCGGCCAAAGCCGATAGCGGCTTTCGCCTGTTCCGACGCGCCGGCGTTCGAGGTCATGATCAGCACCACGTTGCGGAAATTCACCGTGCGGCCGTTGTGGTCGGTCAGCTGGCCGTTGTCCATCACCTGCAACAGGATGTTGTAGACGTCCGGATGCGCCTTTTCCATTTCATCAAGCAGCAGCACGCAGTGCGGGTGCTGATCGACGCCGTCTGTCAGCAGGCCGCCCTGGTCAAAACCGACATAGCCCGGAGGCGCGCCGATCAGGCGGGAGACCGCGTGTTTCTCCATGTATTCCGACATGTCAAACCGCAGCAGTTCCACGCCAAGCGTATCCGCCAGCTGTTTGGCCACCTCGGTCTTGCCGACACCGGTGGGGCCTGCAAACAGGTAATTGCCGATCGGCTTTTCCGGTTCGCGCAGGCCGGCACGGGCCAGCTTGATCGCACTGGACAGGGCGGTAATCGCGTCGTCCTGGCCGAAGACCACGCGTTTCAGCGACTTCTCCAGATCTTTCAGCACTTCGGCATCGTCTTTCGACACGCTCTTCGGCGGGATGCGGGCGATCTTGGCCACCACGGCCTCGATCTCTTTGACGCCGATGGTCTTGCGGCGCTTGGATTCAATCACCAGGTGCTGCGCGGCGCCGGCCTCGTCAATGACATCGATGGCTTTGTCCGGCAGCTTGCGGTCGTTGATGTAACGGGCCGACAGCTCCACCGCGGTCTTGATCGCATCGCCAGTGAACTTGATGCCGTGATGGTCCTCGAAATAGGGTTTCAGGCCTTTCAGGATTTCAATGGAGTCCTCCACCGAAGGCTCATTCACGTCGATTTTCTGGAACCGGCGGGACAGCGCGCGGTCCTTCTCGAAATGCTGGCGGAACTCCTTGTAGGTGGTGGAACCCATGGTGCGCAGCTTGCCGCCTTGCAGCGCAGGCTTCAGCAGGTTGGAGGCATCCATGGCGCCGCCGGAGGTGGCACCGGCCCCGATGACCGTGTGGATTTCATCGATGAATAGAACTGCGTCCGGGTGGTCTTCCAGCTCGTTCACCACGGCCTTCAGCCGTTCCTCGAAATCACCGCGGTAGCGCGTGCCTGCCAGCAGCGCGCCCATGTCGAGCGAGTAAATGGTTGTCTCGGACAGCACCTCAGGGGTTTCGCCGGACACGATTTTGCGGGCGAGGCCTTCGGCGATGGCGGTTTTGCCGACACCGGGGTCGCCGACCAGCAGCGGGTTGTTCTTGCGGCGGCGGCACAGGACCTGGATACAGCGCTCAACCTCGTGATCGCGACCGATCAGCGGGTCAATATCGCCTTCGCGGGATTTGGCATTGAGGTCCACGCAGTATTTCGCCAGCGCGCTTTCCTTTTTTTCGCCCTCAGGGGCGGCTGTGATGCTGTCTTCTTCCTGCTCAGGTGCGCCGGAGACCGGGCGGGGTTCCCCAAAAGCCGGATCCTTGGCCACGCCATGGGCGATAAAGTTCACTGCGTCATAGCGGGTCATTTCCTGATCCTGCAGGAAATAGGCCGCGTCGCTTTCGCGTTCGGCAAAAATGGCGACCAGCACATTGGCGCCTGTCACTTCGGTGCGGCCCGAGCTTTGAACATGGATCGCGGCCCGTTGAATGACCCGCTGGAAGGCCGCGGTCGGCACCGCCTCGGATCCGTCGATGTCGGTCACGAGGTTGGCAAGATCCTCATCCACAAATTCCACCAGCGAGGATCGCAAGTCGGTCAGGTCGACGCTGCAGGCGCGCATTACACGGGCCGCATCGGGCTCGTCGATCAGGGCCAGAAGCAGATGTTCCAGGGTTGCGAATTCATGACGGCGTTCATTCGCCAGCGCCAGCGCTGCGTGAATGGCCTGTTCCAGGGTGCTCGAGAATGAAGGCACGGGCGTGCTCCTCTGATCTTGGGTTGGCCGGATGGGGCGGTATTAACCAACCCCGCAGTTCAACCATGTGCTTATAAGGTTAGAGTTTGGTTGATAGCGCGCCAGCTTCAAGGGCTTTTCTTCATTTTGGGGTCACAATTATTTTCTCCCTGTTGCGCCCGGATGCCCTTGATTTGCTCAGAAATTGTCTTTGCGTTTGCGAATTTCGGCAAAAACCTCTGCGTCTTCAGCAGCTTCCATGCCCAGATGTGCTCTCACGGCGCTGTCACCGGCGCGCAGGAACGGGTTAGTGTCAAGCTCCAGCTGGAGCAAAGACGGAACCGTTGCAACGCCGGCTGTCCGGGCCGCTGCGATATCACGGATACGCGCCTGCAACGCCGGGTTGCCGGGGTCTGCGGTGACTGCAAAGGCACCGTTGGACTGGGTGTATTCATGTCCTGAATAAACCATAGTGTGCGGCGGCAGCGCGGCAAGCCGCGACAGGCTGGCCCACATCTGCTGCGGGCTGCCCTCGAACAGACGCCCGCATCCCAGCGCCATCAGGCTGTCGGCGGTGAACACCGCATTTGAACCTGGCAGATAGAAAGCAATATGGCCAACGGTGTGGCCGGAGACATCCATCACCTGCACCTGTTCGCCCAGCAGTGCAAACTGTCCGCCATCCTCGACCGCCAGATCCAGCGGCGGCAGCCGGTGCGCGTCGGCTGCGGCGCCGGCCACCTTTGCGCCGTAGGTTTCCTGCAACTCTGCCACCCCGTCCACGTGGTCCCAGTGGTGATGGGTCAGCAGGATCCAGTCCAGCCCCCAGCCGCGCGCCGATAGTGCTGCCTTGATAGCGCCGGCCTCGGGCGCATCCACCAGCGCGGTTTCGCCCGACGCGGGATTGCGGATCAAAAAGGCATAGTTATCCGACAGGCAGGGCAGTGTGATGATCTCAAGAGGCATGGTCATTCGCCTTTACATTGCTAAACTGCGCCCAGATTGGCCGAAGCAGCAGGCACCCGCAATGCATCTTGATGTTCAGGATCTTAGGAACTTCTACTATCGCAGCACCCTGGGGCGGGCGGCGCAGGCGTCGATCCGTGGCCGGCTGCTGGACATCTGGCCAGGCACCGAAGGGCTGACGGTGGCAGGTTTCGGGTTCGCCGCGCCGCTGCTGCGCCCCTATCTGCCCGAGGCACGCCGGGTGATGGCGCTGATGCCGGGGCCGCAGGGGGTCATGCAATGGCCTGCGGGGATGCCCAATGTCTCAGTTCTGTGCGAGGAAACCAGCTGGCCGGTTGACACCGGTAGGATCGATCGGCTGGTGGTAATGCATGGCCTGGAAACCTCGGAGCGGCCCACAAAACTGCTGGAAGAATGCTGGCGGGTGCTGGGGCCGGGGGGGCGGGCGATTTTCGTGGTGCCAAACCGGGCCGGTTTTTGGGCGCGATCGGATCTGACACCGTTCGGCTTTGGCCGCCCCTACACGCTGCGCCAGCTCGAAGGCCAGCTGCGCGAGCACCAGTTCGCCATCGAGCAGCACACCGCCGCGCTCTACAGGCTTCCCAGCCACAAGCGGTTCTGGCTGAAATCCGGTGCGATGCTGGAAAAAATGGGCCGCAAACTGCCTGCAATGCTGGCGGGCGGCGTTTTCATGGTCGAGGTCAGTAAGCAAACCCATTCGCAGCGCGGTCACATGACCCGCACCAAAACCCCCAGCCGCATCCGGGTGCTGGAGGGGCTGTCGAACCCGATGCCGGAACCGGCCTGACCCATCCAGGGCCGATCCGGCCCATTCGCGGCGGATTTCGATTCCCTGAAACTGCGGGTTTGGCGCCCGGAGGGGCGGAAAAGCCGGGTTCTGGTCCGATATGTGACCATTTTGGCCGCAAATGCAGGTTTCCGGAATCGCCAAATCCTGCAGTTCAGCCGCACTTTTTTATTTATCGACTGTGGTCAAAGGGCCGCACTTGTCTTAATGCTTTGAAAACATTGGAAACATGCTTCTTCCTGTTACCGTTATAGGCAGTTGATAGGTCGCATCCGCTCTGCTAGACCCACGCTGATTTCAACGCCCCGCTGCCAATGGGGGATGACTCACGCCCCCGGACGCCGCCTGTGGCCGGGTACGCCAACCGGGGCCAATAACATATCGGAAGGGTGGACGTGTCCGAACCAGCTTCGATTTCTGCAGGCATTGCCGCGCGCTATGCCACGGCGGTGTTCGACATCGCGGAAGAAAACAAGGCGCTCGACAGCCTTGAAACCAGCATCAATGACCTGGCAGCCGCGCTGGCTGACAGCGACGACCTCAACAGCCTGATCCAGTCGCCGCTGGTGTCGCGCGACGAACAGGGCGCCGCAATCGCTGCGGTGGCTGACAAGATGGGACTGGATCCCGTCCTGCGCAATACCCTGGCTCTGATGGCCGACAAGCGCCGTCTGTTTGTGGTGCCCGCGCTGCTCGACGCGCTGCGCGCCCGCTTGGCCGAAGCCCGCGGCGAAGTCACCGCCGACGTGGTATCCGCCAAGGCGCTGACCAAGACCCAAAGCGAAAAGCTGGCCAAGACCCTGGCCGAGCGCGTGGGCAAGAAAGTTACTATCAATGCTTCCGTCGATGCCTCCATCATCGGCGGACTTGTCGTTAAAGTGGGCTCGAAGATGATCGACAGCTCGATCCGCTCCAAGCTCAACTCCCTACAGAATGCAATGAAAGAGGTCGGATAAATGGGTATCCAAGCAGCAGAGATTTCTGCGATCCTGAAAGACCAGATCAAGAATTTTGGTCAAGAAGCAGAAGTGGCTGAAATCGGCCGCGTGCTGTCCGTCGGTGACGGTATTGCCCGCGTTTACGGCCTCGACAATGTTCAGGCCGGTGAAATGGTCGAATTCCCGGGCGGCATCATGGGCATGGCGCTGAACCTGGAAAGCGACAACGTCGGTATCGTGATTTTCGGCTCGGACCGGGACATTAAAGAAGGCGACACCGTCAAGCGCACCAACTCCATCGTGGACGTGCCGGTCGGCAACGGCCTGCTGGGCCGCGTTGTGGACGGCCTTGGCAACCCGCTGGACGGCAAGGGCCCGATCGAAGACGTCACCCGCGGCGTTGCCGACGTCAAGGCACCGGGCATCATCCCGCGTAAATCGGTGCACGAGCCGATGGCGACCGGCCTCAAATCGGTTGACGCGATGATCCCGATCGGCCGCGGCCAGCGTGAGCTGATCATCGGCGACCGTCAGACCGGCAAGACCGCCGTGGCTCTGGACGCGATCCTGAACCAGAAATCCTACAACGACGCCGCCGGCGACGATGAGAGCAAGAAGCTTTACTGCGTTTACGTCGCGGTTGGCCAGAAGCGCTCCACCGTGGCCCAGCTGGTGAAGAAGCTGGAAGAAACCGGCGCGATGGAATACTCCATCGTTGTGGCTGCAACCGCATCCGACCCGGCACCGCTGCAGTTCCTGGCCCCCTATGCCGCAACCGCAATGGCGGAATTCTTCCGCGACAACGGCCGTCACGCGCTGATCATCTATGATGACCTGTCCAAGCAGGCTGTGGCGTACCGTCAGATGTCGCTGCTGCTGCGCCGTCCGCCGGGCCGTGAAGCCTATCCGGGCGACGTTTTCTACCTGCACTCCCGCCTGCTGGAGCGTTCGGCCAAGCTGAACGAAGACTTCGGTGCCGGCTCGCTGACCGCGCTGCCGATCATTGAAACCCAGGGCGGCGACGTGTCGGCGTTTATTCCGACCAACGTGATCTCGATCACCGATGGCCAGATCTTCCTGGAAACCGAACTATTCTACCAGGGCATCCGCCCCGCTGTGAACACCGGTCTGTCGGTTTCGCGTGTGGGTTCCTCGGCCCAGACCAAGGCGATGTCGAGCGTGGCAGGCCCAGTGAAACTGTCGCTGGCCCAGTACCGCGAAATGGCTGCGTTCGCGCAGTTCGGCTCCGACCTGGACGCCGCCACCCAGCAGCTGCTGGCCCGTGGCGCCCGTCTGACCGAGCTGATGAAGCAGGCGCAGTACTCGCCGCTGACCAACGCTGAAATCGTCTGCGTGATCTTCGCCGGCACCAACGGCTACCTCGACAAAGTCGACGTCAAGGAAGTCGGCCGCTATGAGGAAGGCCTGCTGAACCACCTGCGCGGCAAACATGCCGACCTGCTGGCGGACATCACCAACAACGACCGTAAGGTGAAGGACGAGCTGGCGGACAAAGTGAAAGCTGCGCTGGACGAGTTCGCCGCTAGCTTCGCTTAAGGGGGATCCCAGGCAATGCCGAACCTTAAGGACCTTAAAACCAGGATCGCGTCGGTCAAATCGACCCGCAAGATCACAAAAGCCATGCAGATGGTGGCCGCGGCGAAACTTCGCCGCGCCCAGGAAGCTGCCGAGGACTCCCGTCCCTATACCAAACGGTTCAACGCCGTGATGGCAGGGCTGGCGGCCTCGGTCGGCGGCAGCGAGTCAGCCCCCAAGCTGCTTCGCGGCACCGGCAGCGACCAGACCCACCTGCTTGTCGTTATGACCGCCGAGCGCGGTCTGTGCGGCGGCTTCAACTCGAATATCGCCAAGCTTGCCCGCCAAAAAGCGGCCGAGCTGAAGGCCGCGGGCAAGACGGTCAAGGTTCTGACCGTCGGCAAAAAGGGCCGTGACGCCCTGAAACGCGACCTGGGCGGCGATTTCGTCGGCCATGTGGACCTCAGCGACGTCAAGCGCATCGGCTATGCCAATGCGCAGGGCGTTGCCAAGGACATCCTGACACGGTTCGATGCTGGCGAATTCGACGTTGCCACGATCTTCTTTGCGGAGTTCGTCAACGTTGTGACCCAGATCCCGACCGCTCAGCAGATCATCCCGGCCTCTTACGAGGGCGGCGAAGGTGACGCCGATAGCGCATCTGCGGTGTATGACTACGAGCCCGGCGAAGAGCAGATCCTTGCGGACCTGCTGCCGCGCGGCGTGGCTACGCAGATCTTCTCGGCGCTGCTGGAAAACGGTGCATCCGAACAGGGTGCCCGGATGAGCGCGATGGACAACGCCACCCGCAACGCGGGCGACATGATCGACAAGCTGACGATCCAGTACAACCGCTCCCGCCAGGCCGTGATCACCAACGAGCTGATTGAAATCATTTCGGGCGCTGAGGCGCTCTAAGAGACAACCGGAGACCAACAAATGGCACAAGCAAAAGGCAAGGTGACCCAGATCATCGGCGCCGTTGTGGACGTCCAGTTTGACGACCACCTGCCCGCAATTCTGAACGCACTGAACACCGAAAACGACGGTAAGAACCTGGTTCTGGAAGTGTCCCAGCACCTGGGCGAAAACACCGTCCGCTGCATCGCGATGGATGCGACCGAGGGCCTGGTCCGCGGTCAGGCCGTGGAAGACACCGGCGCGCCGATCTCGATCCCGGTCGGCAACGCCACCCTGGGCCGCATCCTGAACGTCGTGGGCGAGCCCGTCGACGAAAAGGGCCCGGTGAACGCAACCGAGACCCGGGCGATCCACCAGCCCGCACCGGAATTCAACGAACAGTCGACCGAGTCGGAAGTCCTGGTGACCGGCATCAAGGTTATCGACCTGCTGGCGCCTTACTCCAAAGGCGGCAAGATCGGCCTGTTCGGCGGCGCCGGCGTGGGTAAAACCGTTCTGATCATGGAACTGATCAACAACATCGCCAAAGTGCACTCGGGCTATTCGGTGTTTGCGGGTGTTGGCGAACGGACCCGTGAAGGCAACGACCTGTACTGGGAAATGATCGAATCCAACGTGATCAAGCCGGATAACCTGGAAGAATCGCAGGTTGCCCTGGTTTACGGTCAGATGAACGAGCCTCCGGGTGCGCGTGCTCGTGTTGCGCTGACCGGCCTGACCCTGGCCGAACAGTTCCGCGACCAGTCCGGCACCGACGTTCTGTTCTTCGTGGACAACATCTTCCGCTTTACTCAGGCCGGTTCCGAAGTGTCCGCTCTGCTCGGCCGTATTCCTTCGGCTGTGGGCTACCAGCCGACCCTGGCAACCGACATGGGCGCCATGCAGGAACGCATCACCTCCACCAAGAACGGTTCGATCACCTCGATCCAGGCCGTCTACGTGCCTGCGGACGACCTTACCGACCCGGCTCCGGCAACCACCTTTGCCCACCTGGACGCGACCACCGTTCTCAACCGTGCGATCTCGGAACTCGGCATCTACCCCGCTGTGGACCCGCTCGACTCCTCGTCGCGCCTGATGGACCCGCAGATCGTTGGCGAAGAGCACTATGCAGTGGCTTCCGACGTTCAGCAGATCCTTCAGCGCTACAAGTCGCTGCAGGACATCATCGCGATCCTCGGCATGGACGAACTGTCGGAAGAGGACAAGCTGACCGTTGCGCGTGCGCGTAAAATCCAGCGTTTCCTGTCCCAGCCGTTCGACGTGGCAAAAGTCTTCACCGGCTCGGACGGTGTGCAGGTTCCGTTGGAAGACACCATCTCGTCGTTCAAGGCTGTTGTGGCCGGCGAATACGACCACCTGCCCGAAGGCGCCTTCTACATGGTTGGCGGCATCGACGAAGTGATCGCCAAAGCCGAGAAGATGGCTGCGGAAGCCGCCTAAGACTGGATATTCCTCTGCGCCTTGCCGGTGCAGGGGAGACCCTGAACGGAGGCCCCAATGGCACAAACGATGCAATTCGACCTCGTGAGCCCGGAGCGGAGCCTTGCTTCGCTGCAGGCCAGCGCGGTCCAGATCCCCGGTGCGGAAGGCGACATGACGGCAATGCCGGCCCACGCGCCCACCATCACCACCCTGCGCCCTGGCGTGCTGAAGGTCGAAAGCCCGGAAGGCAACGCGGAGTATGTGGTTACCGGTGGCTTTGCTGAAATCGGCGGCGACAGCCTGTCGGTTCTGGCCGAGCGTGCGATCCCGATGGCTGAAATGACCCGTGATCAGATGAACACGCTGATCGAGGACGCCCGCGAGATGTACAAGACCGCAAAAGAGGAAGACCAGCCGCACGGCCTGGTCGAGGACGCGGCCAAGCTGCTCGCCGACATGGAAGCCCTAGGCACCCATATGTCCCTCTGATCCATCTGCGGATTGGACGATTTTGAAACCGGCTCCCATTGGGGGTCGGTTTTTTTGTGGGGAAGGCTGTTCGGAGAGGTGTGCCTGCAACGGAGAGCTGCGCGGTGGAATGACATTTTAACCTGGACATCCTTTAATGCGCGGTCTTGCGGCTGTCCGCACAACGGGATCTACACGTGGAAACGGACTCGCAGATCAAGCAGCTATCATGAAGGTGGAGTCAAGAACCGGATACGAAGCTTCGGGATGCGTATCACTTATCAATGGCATCTCACATTTCCCAAAAACAGGCAGGCTATAGTTCCCCAGTTTTGCGGTTTTGGTTGTCAGCCGGTTCAGTGACTTGCAGCTCCGTTTTTTGGTGGACGACCGCGCCGTTTGGCGGTGGGGGTAATCCCCCGATCTTAGGGGGATGCGGAAGTGGAATTTTCTCGGCAGGATGACTGAGGAGTTTCCGATGAAGAAGACACGTTTCACTGAGGCCCAGATCATGGGCATCCTGCGGCAGATGGAGCATGGGGGGCCGGTGTCCGGGCTGTGCCGGGAGTACGGCATGAGCAGCGCCACCGTCTATAAATGGCGCGCCAAGTATGGTGGCATGGCTGCCAGCCTTATCAGCGAGATGAAGGCAATGGCCGAGGAGAACCGCCGGCTGAAGCGCATGTCCGCCGACGTCAGCATGCAGAACGACTTGCTGAAGGAGGCTCTTGGAAAAAAATGATACGGCCAGCTCAGCGCCGAGAGTTGGCCGTGAAAGCGGTGGCGATGAAGGGGGTCAGCATCGCGCTGGCGTGCCGGGCGTTCGGCATCAGCGAGACGTGCTGGGCATAGAGGTGGACTTCTCGCTACCGGCTGAGCGGGTTGTACGCGCGCTGAACCAGATCATCGAATGGCGCGGCGCACCCAGGGCAATTCGAGTCGATAACGGCCCGGAGCATGTCAGCGGAACGCTCATGGAGTGGGCTGAGAACAGGGGCATCACCCTGGCCTATATCCAGCCTGGCAAGCCCCAGCAGAACGCCTATGTCGAGCGCTGCAACCGGACGGTCCGGCACGAATGGCTTGGCCTCTACATCTTCGAAAGCATCGAGGAGGTGCAGCAGATTGCCACCGGGTGGCTGTGGTCCTGCAACAACGAACGCCCCAACATGGGCAACGGCGGGATGACACCTGCACAGAAACTAAGATTGGCCGCGTAAAATTCTATGACCAAGCCCCCGCAAAAATGGGGGATTACCGTGGCGGCGGTGTGATGGGGGCATTTTTGCGGGTGTGTTCGGGTATCAGATCGATGTGGCCGCGCAGGCGGTAGCTGGCGCCTTCGATCTGGATGACGGAGGCGTGATGCAACAGCCGATCCAATAGCGCTGTGGCCACGACGGGGTCGCCGAAGGCATCAACTCATCCGGCAAAGCCTCGGTTGGATGCCAGGATCATTGCCCCCTTTTCGTAACGGGCATTCACCAGTTAGAAGAACAGATTTGCACCGCCCGGGGCAATGGGCAGGTAAGGCTCGCTCCGCAAGGGGCATGACGGTCTGGCAGCGCTGGTCAAAAACGAGCTGCATAAGGCGAATTAGTCTCGATGTGATCTGACACCGCCCCCTTCTCAGCACGCTGAACTGGGGGTGGCGCATCTCTTGAAGGAGATGATGGCTGGCCGTTTTTATGGTGGTGCAAACCCAACCGCAAAACGAGGCAACCACAATGCTGAACTCTACCGATAAGATCATCAAACACAAAACCGGTCTGCTGAACTTGGCCGAGGAACTGGGCAATGTCAGCAAAGCCTGCCAGGTGATGGGCTGCAGCCGTGACACGTTCTATCGCTATAAATCAGCGGTCTAGGACGGGGGCGTCGAAGCCCTGTTTGAGCGCACCCGGCGCAAGCCCAACTTGGCCAATCGGGTTGACAAGGCGACCGAACAGGCGGTCATCAAATCCGCCACCGATTTCCCGGCCTGTGGCCAAGCCCGCAGCTCCAACGAGCTGCGCAAACTGGGCATCTTTGTCTCGCCATCCGGCGTCCGGTCGATCTGGCTGCGACATGATCTGACGAACTTCAAGGCTCGCCTGAAAGCTCTGGAAGCCAAGGTTGCCGAAGAAGGGGGCATCCTGACCAAGGCTCAGGTGCAGGCCTTGGAAAAGAAGAAACCGGACGACTGCGGCGAGATCGAGACCGCTCACCCCGGTTATCTGGGGTCACAGGATACGTTCTATGTCGGCACGCTGAAGGGCGGCGGGCGGGTCTACCAGCAGACCTATGTCGACACCTATTGCAAGGTCGCCCATGCCAAGCTCTATACGACCAAAACCCCGATCACTGCCGCTGATCTGCTCAATGATCGCGCCCTGCCATTCCACGATGAACACGACCTGCCGGTGCTGCGGATCATGACGGACCGGGGCACGGAATACTGCGGCCGGGCCGACAAGCACGACTGCCAGCTCCTCCTGGCCATCAATGACATCGACCACTCCAAGACCAAGGTGAAATCGCCCCAGAGTGAGACCGTAAAGCAATCGATCCAGTGGATCGATTGTAGGGCGAACGGCATCTGCGAGCGGTTCCACAAGACCATTTTGCAGGAGTTCTATCAGGTCGCGTTCCGCAAAAAGCTCTACGACAGCATCGGTGCGCTGCAAACGGACCTCGGCGAATGGCTGCATCACTACAACCACCAACGCACTCATCAGGGCAAAATGTGTTGCGGCAAAACGCCGTTCCAGACCATGATTGAGGGCAAGCAGATCTGGAAGGAAAAGTTCGTGAACTGAACTGGACCTGACAGACGCCGCCGGAAAAACGGCCAACTGTCAGATCACATCCGAACCACTACACATAGGGACCACTTTGGGACCACTTTGCCCTCCATGCCGCCCTCCATACCCAAACATCAGCACTTTTCTGACGTTGAAACACTACCCGTACATCTGCTTGCGTCCGCGATTCGTGAGATTACGCACGAAACCTTGCTGCATCTCAAATGAAAGGCTTGCTTCATTGTCACTTAGCCGCGCCGAATATTGTGCTTCTGCAACAAATCTTCCGCTGCGCGAACGCAGCAAAAAAAGCCAATTCACAGGTTGGCCTCAAACCTGACCTTGGCTCGGGTTGAAGTGCGCGGCTGAACTGCGGACCAACTGGTATCTCTTCACGCACGGTACTGCCTTCCTTCGCTGACCGTGCCAATTTCTCTGGCATTAACGCTATTCTCACAAATTTTAGAAAAATTGCCCTGCATGACATGTTCCTAACCAGCAGGATTCCCCGTGACCGATTGGACCTCCGGCTATGTTGCCGGCATCGACTACACCCATGATTTCCACAGCCAGCTGACGCCCGCCTTGCTGGGCTTCGGCGCGATGAGCCAGGGCCACCGGCACGGGCTGGAGGGCAACGGCATCACCTATTGCGAACTGGGTTGCGGCCAGGGGTTTTCGGCCAATCTTCTGGCGGCAGCAAACCCGCATATCGATTTCCATGCGATGGACTTCAGCCCGTCGCATATCGCCGGAGCCCGGGAGCTGGCGCAGGAAGCGACGCTGGAAAACATGCATTTCCACGAGCGCTCCTTTGGGGATTTCGGCACCGCGCCAGGTCTGCCTGAAACCTTTGACATTATCGCCCTGCATGGTGTTTTCAGCTGGGTGTCCGAGGAAAACCGACAGTATATCACCCGGTTCATTTCGCAGCGGCTGCGGCCGGGCGGCCTGGTCTATGTCAGCTATAACACCCAGCCCGGCTGGGCTGCTGCCATGCCCCTGCGCCGTCTTCTTGCCAGCCGGGCAGAACAGGGCAGCGGGCCGTTGACAGACCGGATTGGCGACGCTATGGCGTTTGCGCACCAGCTGGGCGCAACGGGTGCGGCGTATTTCGGTAAGAACCCGGCGGCGGCCAAGCGTCTGGATCATATGAAATCAATGCCGGCCAACTATCTGGCGCATGAGTATTTCAACAAGGACTGGACTCCGTTCTATTTCGAGGACCTGGCGGGTGAACTGGGCGGCGCCAAGTTGAATTTTGCAGGCTCCGTGCATCCGCTGGATAACCTGGACTGCGTCCGCTTCACACCGGAACAGCAGGCCCTGCTGGACAGCGAGGGTGATCCCGACCGCCGCGAAGGCCTGCGCGATGTGCTGCTGAACGAGCATTTCCGCACCGATATTTTTGTGAAGGGCAAGCTGGCGCATACCTCCCGCGGTGAAATCGGCGCCTGGTTTGCGACCTCTTTTGCTCTGACCCGTCCCTACAGCGGCGGAACCTTGAAATTCCAGCACCGCGGCAGGGAGGTGCCTCTGGAGCAGGAACAGTACGCGCCTGTCCTGAAATCTCTGGCCGAAGGACCCTCAACAGTGCGCAGCTTGCTCGATCAGGGGGTGTTCGGCGCCATGGACTGGGGCAGCATCGCCCGGATGCTGACGACGCTTGCCGGTACCGGCTGCATCACCCCCTGCCTGCCGCAGGACGGGCTGGCGCAACGGGCGGCTGTTTGCCGCGCCTTTAACCTGGCGGTCTGCAAGCGGGCCGAGGACAGCGATACCCTGCGCTTCCTGGCCTCGCCTGTCACCGGCGGCGGGGTTGAGGCCGACCGGTTCGAACAGCTGTTCCTGCTGGCCCGCAGCGAAGGCCAGGAGACACCCGCGGACTGGGCCGCACTGGCCTGGCGCATTCTGGCGCCGCAGGGCCAGCGGCTGCAGCACGAAGGCCGGGTGCTGGAGACAGAGGAAGAAAACCTTGCCCTGCTAGGGGCCAGAGCCGGCAACTTCGCGGCCCGCCGCCTGCCGCTGTTCGAAAGCCTGGGCCTGACGCTGGAGGGCACCGGGCAGATCCAGTCGCAGGACCAGACAGAGCCCTTGGCGCAGGGCACTGCGGCGTGATCCCGAAGCATTCGGGGGGCTGCCGGCCGACTCCGCCGGCAGTTTGGAAATCCGCTCTCTTGGGCCGCCGCATTAGCAATTTGAAAAGCTGTGCCGCTTAAACAGAAGGCGGCCCTTTACACTCACTGACAGGAATTCACACGTGTCCTTTGAAGACCGCACGCTGGCTGCCCGATCAACGGGCAGGGAATCGCCTTTTGCCCTCGACGAAGTGTTTTTTTCCCGCACCGACTCCCGCGGTGTGATCCAGGCCGGCAATGCTGTGTTCAGCCGTGTCGCCAAATACGCGATGGAGGATTTGCTGGGAGCACCGCACAAGGTGATCCGCCACCCGGACATGCCGCGCGCCGTGTTCCAGCTGCTGTGGGAGACGATCAAAGACGGCGGCACCGTCGGCGCCTATGTCAAGAACCGGGCCTGCGATGGCAGTTATTACTGGGTCTTTGCGGTCGTCACCCCCTGTGAGGGCGGTTATCTGTCAGCGAGGATTAAACCGACCAGCCCGCTGCTCAAGACGGTCGAGCAGGAATATGCCCTTCTGCTCCAGGCCGAACGCGACGAAGGGCTTGATCCCAACGATAGCACCGCGCTGCTGTTGGCACGACTGCAAGGGCTTGGCTTTGCCACCTACAACGATTTTGCCGGCCATGCCCTGGCAGAAGAGCTCATGGCCCGCGATGCTGGCCTGAAGCGCTCCGCGGACAGCCGTCTGGCGGAACGCCGGGCGATGCATGCCGCAGCCGGGGATCTGGTGCAGGAGACCGAGGCGCTGGTGCAGGAATTCGAATCCATGCGCACCATCCCTCATAACCTGCGCGTCATCGCCTCAAGGATCGAACCGGCCGGCGGGCCGGTTACTGTTCTGTCCGAAAATTACAATTCCATGTCGCGTGATATGTCCAACTGGTTCGAGGCCCACGTCTGGGGCAAAAACAGCAATTTCCGGGCCATCAAGGGTACCGTGACAGCAGCCATTTTTGTCGAAGGGCTGGCGCGCATCCTCACCGAATGCGGCCATCAGCTCAACCAGGAAGACGGCGCCGCAGCCATTGATATCAATCATGAACAGGCCATTCTGGCACAGCTTACCGAAGACCAGTTCACCAAGGCCAAGGCCAGCCTGCACGACGTCCGGTTCGAGGCCGACCGCATTCTGAAGGCCTGCCTGACCCTGCACCGCCATTTCATGGCGCTGACGACCACCCGGGTGCTGTGCAAGATCGAATGCGCCCGGCTGGGCAACGTCGGAGAGTCGCTGAACTCGATCATTGATGAACTGGGGCAGTTCCAGGACCGGATATCCGCCCGTTTGGAAAAGATCACCGAACTCAGCAAAGCGCTCGCATCCGAGGAGAAGTAACCGGCGCTCGGGGTTACTCCTCTGCCGCCGCCTCAGTCCAGCTTTTGCGGAAGGATGCAGGCGACTGGCCGTAGCGTTTCTTGAAGCGGATCGACAGCTGCGTGGCGCTGCTGAACCCGGTGGCGGCGGAAATCTCGGCGACTGTCATGTTGGTTTCATTCAGCAGCGCCAGCGCCCGGCCCACCCGCAGCTCGATATAGAACTGCACCGGCGAAGTGCCGACATAGCGCTGGAACAGCCGTTCCAGCTGGCGCCGCGAGATCTGTGCCCGGTCTGCCACCACGCCGATTTCCACCGGCTCCTCGATGGTGTCATGCATGAATTGCATCGCGTTGATGAGGTGCTGATTGCGGCTGCTGAGGGCAACGGAATAGGCCGATTTCTGCAGCGCCTCACGGTTGTTGGAGCGGAAGTGGATGCACATGTCCGAAACAATGACCGCCAGGTCCTTGCCATGCTCGGTCTCGATCATCTCCAGCATCATATCAGTGGCCGCATTGCCGCCGCCGCAGGTCATCAGCCCGTTGTCGATCTCATAAAGGTTGGCAGAGGGCTCCAGCCCCGGAAAATACTCCGTGAACGACGGCTGGTTTTCCCAATGCAAGGTAAAGCGCTGATCCTGCAGGACGCCGGCCTGTGCCAGCGCAAAGGCACCGGTGCAGATGCCGCCGAACCGGCCGCCATGGGCGTTCTGGCGCCGGATCCAGGCGAGGGTGCGGGGATTGGCACTGTCCGAGGGTTCGATGCCGGAACAGACAAAGGCAAAACTGCCGCGCGGCAGGTCCTCCAGCGGCAGGTCGGAATTGATGCCGATGCCGTTGGAACAGGCCACCGGAGCGCTGTCCTCGCTCATCAGGAACCAGCGGTACAGCTCCTTGCCGGTCACCTGATTGGCAACCCGCAAGGGCTCCACCGCCGCGCTGAAGGCCAGCATGGTCAGCTTCGGCAGAAGCACAAAATAGATGTCTTTGGGCGGCCCATCGTAATCAACCCGGAAACTGGCCGCACCCTTCGGGACAAAGCTGCGGAGATTCATATCGTTACCCTACCAGATGGGATGTTTACTGCAAAATGCGCGCCGCAGGTTTTTGTCCGCGGCGCGCTGTTCTATCAGGCGGTCAGCTTGGCCACCGGTTCGCCGCTGTCTTCCCAGGCAGTGACTTCCTCATCGCTGGCCTTGGGTGAAAACAGCCCGGTCATCGCATAGAAAATGCCGATGAGCGGCGACAGCCAGCAGGCAAAGGCCAGCGGGATGTACAGCAGGTTCTCGAAGTTGCCGTCAGCAATCCCCAGCGCCAGCGCCGAGATCACAAAGGCGCCGCCCGCGTTCCAGGGGATCAGCGGCGAGACCAGCGTGCCGCCTTCCTCAATCGCGCGCGACAGGTTCAGCGGCGAATACTTCATGCCGCGATACACAGGCGCATACATCCGGCCGGGCAGGGCAATCGACAGGTAGGGATCACCCGCCACGGTATTGGTCGCAATTGAGGTCAGGATTGCCGAGGTCTGGATGCCGGCAAAGGACTTCACCCGCGCAATGATCACTTCGATGATGGCCTGCAGACAGCCGGTCCGCTCCAGCGCGCCGCCGAACCCCAGCGCCAGCAGCACCAGCGAAATGGTCCACATCATCGACTGGATGCCGCCGCGGTTCAGCAGCGGGTCGATTTCGGGCACAC
The DNA here is from genome assembly GCF_000473165.1 of Leisingera aquimarina DSM 24565. GTDB lineage: Bacteria > Pseudomonadota > Alphaproteobacteria > Rhodobacterales > Rhodobacteraceae > Leisingera > Leisingera aquimarina. The sequence continues at coordinate 2,053,182 of NZ_KI421504.1, forward strand.
CGGTCTCAATCGCATAGCCGCTGTTGGCAAAGGTGAAGGTCTCATGCAGGCCCGCGCCCTGGCACAGCATCGCCATGATGCCGCCCACGACAGCACCGGCAAACAGCGACGGGATCGGCGGCTGTTTCATTACCGCTAGCGCAATCACCAGCAGCGCTGGCAGCAGCATCAGCGGGGAGATCCAGAATGCGCCGTCCAGCGCCTCGGTAATTGCGTTGATCCGCTCGAACGACACCTGCGAGGTATCGATCAGGGTGAAGCCCACAACCAGATAGATCACCAGCGCAATCAGCATCGACGGCACGGTGGTCGGAAGCATGTTGCGGATGTGGTCGAACAGGTTGGTGCCGGTGACGGCAGGGGCCAGATTGGTGGTGTCCGACAGCGGCGAGATCTTGTCGCCGAAGAACGCGCCCGAAACCACGGCGCCCGCGGTCCAGTACATCGGAATGCCAAAGCCCGCACCGATCCCCATAAGTGCCAGGCCGACGGTGCCCACGGTGCCCCAGGAGGTGCCCAGCGACACCGACACGATCGAGCACAGCACCATGCCGGCCGCCAGGAACAACTCGGGCGACAGGATCTTGAGGCCGTAGTAGATCAGCGTCGGCACCGTGCCGCTGGCAATCCAGATGCCGACAATCATGCCGACGGTGATCAGGATCGACACCGACGGCAGCGAGATGTTGATGACGTGGAACACGCCTTCCTCGATGTTGTCCCACTTGTGGCCCAGCTTCAGCCCCACCAGCGCGGTGATGGCGATGCCGATGGCCAGTGGGATATGCGGGGTGAAATCCCCAAAATAGAACAGCTGGACGCCCAGAACACCCAGTGTCAGCACGATGGGTAAAAGCGCCATCGCCAGGCCTGGCTTCACGATATTCGGATCATTTGGTGACACGGGTATCTCCTCCCTTGGATCAAATCGCCTGTCAAAGGCGGATGCGGATACACACCAGAAATCGGCCGCGGGGACTCGCCGCTGCCGCGCCGGAATGCACAGCGTTTGCGACAATCGGGGAAATATCCCCGATCAGGGAAATGTTGGGCTATGAAGGGGATTTCTCCCTGTTGGGAAGGCAGGGATCGCCTGCAAGGTATCCGGCAACTGCAACTTGCCAAGCCGGCACTGCCTTGCCTAAAGGCAACATCCGCAGGGTCTTTGTTTCAGGTTTCTGGATAATCCTGATGGATGGCTTAATCTCAATTTTGACTAACCGTTTGGGAACCGGAATGAAAAGACTGCGCAACCCCCGTACAGGGGTCGATCAGGGGGATATCGAAGTCTTTTCGGATTTCGAAGACAACGGTGAAATGTGGACCGGCTCCGGCCCGCGCGAGCGGCGCCGGTCGGTGGACTTCAGCGCAGTATTTGCCAGCCCGCCATCGGTGCATGTGTCGGTGTCGCTCTGGGATATGGACACCTCCGCCGCGATCCGGGCGGAACTGGTGGCGGAAAACGTCACTGTTGAAGGGTTTGAGATCGTCTTCCGCACTTGGGCCGACAGCCGCGCCGCCCGCCTGCGCGCCGGCTGGCTGGCAATCGGCGAGCTGCCCCATGTCGACGACTGGGACGTCGAATAAGGCGCGGCGCTAGACTTTGGCGGTCAGGGTTCCGGCCCGCAGCAGCTTTTGAAACTTGGGGCATTCCAGATGGCTGGGCGCCGGGCAGTCCGCCACATGCCGCAGCGCATCGCGCAGCGTTGTCAGCTCGCGGATCTGCGCCTCCAGCGCATCGGCGCGGGCGTGCAACTGGCCGCGCGGCAGATCCGGCTGGCCGTCCTTGCCAAACATCCCCGCAATCTCCCGCAGCGAAAATCCTGCGGCCTTGCCCATCGTGATCAGCGACAGCTGCAGCAGGGTCTCCCGGCCGAACTGCCGCCGCAGCCCCCTGCGTCCGATCGAAGTGATCAGCCCGACTTCCTCATAATACCGCAGCGCCGAGGCCGCCACGCCCGAGCGTTCCGCGACCTCGCCAATATCCAGAAGTTTCATCCTTGACCTCAAGCTGGCTTTAATTGGCAGGCTGCCACTCCGGAACAGATTGAACAAGGACATTCCCGGATGAACACGGAAAAAACATCTCTCTGGCAGGACCTAAAAGCCATTGCGCTATTGATGGCCGCCAGCCTTACGGTGATGGCCAATGCCACCATCAGCCCGGCGCTGGCCGGGTTGGAACAGGAATTCGCAGGCGTGTCCGATGCGGGCCTTCTGGTGCGGCTGCTGGTGACTGCACCATCCTTGGGGGTGATGCTGACGGCCCCGCTGGCGGGCTGGCTGACGGACCGCGCCGGGCGGCGCGGTGTGCTGCTGGCAGGGATCTGGCTGTTCATGCTGTGCGGCACCGCCGGGTTTTACCTGCCGGGCCTGCACATCATGCTGGCCAGCCGCTTTGGCCTCGGGGTAGCGGTGGCGCTGATCATGACGGCGCAAACCGCGTTGATTGGCGACTATTTCACCGGCGCGCGGCGTCAGGCACTGACCGGGCTGCAGATCTCGGCGCGCAATTTCGGAGGGCTGATCTTCATCGGGCTGGCCGGGCTGGCCGCCACCCTGTCACCGCGGCTGCCGTTTCTGATTTACGGGCTGGCTGTCTTTTGCCTTTACGCCACCTGGCGCTACGCGCCCGAACCGGCCCGCGGCCGCGCCGGGCAGGCACAGCCGGACGGGGCTGGGCAACTGTCCTGGCTGGGGCTGGTGATCGCGGTCTCCGCCCTGCAGATGCTGACCAATGGGCTGTTCTTTATGATGCCGACCCAGCTGCCGTTCTTCTTTGCGTCCCAGGGGCTCAACAGTGCGCTGATGACCGGGGCCGGGCTGGGTCTGCTGTCGCTTTGCGGCGGCATAACCGCGCTGCTTTATGCCCGCTTCAAGGGCGCGCTGCCGCATGCGGCCATCTTTGCCATGGGCTATGGCGCGCTGGCGCTTGGCTTTGCGGTTCTGGCGCAGGAGGGCAGCGCGGCGCTGTCTTTGGCGGGTGCCATGGCGGTTGGCGTTGGCTATGCCACGGTCTCGCCCGGTTTTGTCGCCATTACGCTGGCGCTGGCCCCGTCCGGGCGGCGCGGAACGGCGGGCGCAATCCTGACAGCATTGGTGTTCTGCGGTCAATTTCTGTCGCCCTTCGTCAGTACACCGGCCATCAGCCAATGGGGCTATGGCGCCACGTTCGGCGCCGCAGCGGCAGGTCTGGCGCTGATGGCTGGCGTGGCGCTTCTGATCAGCCTGAACACGGCCCGCCGCCGCGCTGCCCTGTGAAACAGAAAAAGCCCCGCACAAGGGCGGGGCTTTTGAACATCCGGAAAAACAGCAGCCTCAGCCGCCGTTGGACGTCAGGCTCTCGTAAATCGGCACCAGGGTCTTGTCCTCGAACAGCGACGACACGGATGTGCCGTGCCAGATGTTTAGGATCGCCTGGGTGAACAGCGGCGCGGTCGGCAGGATGCGGATATTGGGCGCGGCGGCCACGGCCTCGGTCGGCTGGATGGAATCGGTCAGCACCAGCGATTTCATCACCGAATTGGTGACGCGCTCAACCGCCGGGCCGCTCATCACGCCGTGGGTGATATAGGCGTGAACTTCCTTGGCGCCGTTGTCCAGCAGCACTTGCGCCGCCTTGCACAGGGTGCCGGCAGTGTCGCACATGTCGTCGATGATCAGGCAGATCTTGTCTTTCACATCGCCGATTACGGTCATCTCGGCCACTTCGCCGGCCTTTTCGCGGCGCTTGTCGACGATCGACAGCGGCGCGTTGATGCGCTTGGCCAGCTCGCGGGCGCGGGCCACACCACCCACATCCGGAGACACCACCATCAGCTCGTCCATGCTGTTCTTGAACTGGTTCTTCACATCGAGTGCAAAGATCGGCGAAGCGTAAAGGTTGTCCACCGGGATATCAAAGAAGCCCTGGATCTGCGCGGCGTGCAGATCCATGGTCAGCACCCGCTCGATGCCGGCACCGGTCAGCATGTTTGCCACCAGCTTGGCCGAGATCGGCGTGCGCGCCTTGGTGCGGCGGTCCTGGCGGGCATAGCCGAAGTAGGGGATCACCGCGGTGATACGCTGGGCCGAGGACCGGCGCAGTGCATCAGCGATGATCAGCAGCTCCATCAGGTTGTCATTGGCCGGGTTGGAGGTCGGCTGGATGATGAACATGTCCTCGCCGCGGACGTTCTCATAGACTTCGACGAAGATCTCGCCGTCATTGAACCGCTCGACGCGGGCATCCACCAGCCCCTGGTCAACACCGCGGTGCATGCTCATTCGGCGGGCGATGGTCTGGGCAAGAGGGAGGTTGGCGTTCCCAGCGATAAGCTTGGGTTCGTTCAAAGTCGGCATTGGCTGATATCCCCAGGCAGCAATGGCAATGTGTCAGATTCGTGATATTGAACCCCGCTTATCATGCACTTACCCTCGCGCAAAGTTCTAAGCGGGAGATACAGCCTATGGCAGCGTTCGATTTCTACTTCTCAACCTTGTCGCCCTTTGCCTATCTGGCCGGCACAAGGCCTTGGGAAATTGCCGCCCGCCACGGGGCGGAGGTAACCTGCAAGCCACTGGACATCCTGGCGCTGTTTGCCCGCACCGGCGGCACACCTCCGGGCGCGCGCCATCCCGCGCGCCAGGAATACCGTCTGGTTGAGCTGGAGCGGCAGGCGGTCAAGCTGGGCATGCCCGTCAATCTGAAACCGGCGCATTGGCCCGCCAACGCTGCACCCTCCTCATACGCCATCATTGCGGCGCAAGCCGCTGGCGGCGGCGACATGGGGCAGCTGGTGCATTCCATCCTGCGCGCCTGCTGGGCCGAGGAGAAGAACATTGCCGAGGACGCGGTGATCCGGACCTGTCTCGACGGCGCCGGCTTCGACCCCGCGCTGGCGGACAGCGGCCTTTTGGCCGGCGCAGAGACCTATGCGCAAAACCTCGAGGACGCAGTCAATGCCGGTGTATTCGGGGCGCCGTTCTGGCTGACCGCGGACGGGGCAAAGTTCTGGGGACAGGACCGGCTGGAAGACCTGGACGCGCATCTGGCGGGGCAGGCCGCGTGACAGGCAGGCAGACCGGACGGCCCGAGGGGATCTTCTCGCGCAACTTCGGCCAAGGGCCGCGCGACGTGCTGGCGGTGCATTGCTCGCTGGCCCATTCCGGCGCCTGGCGCCGCTTGGCGGGGGATATGGCGGAGGACATCACCCTCACCGCTTTCGACATGCTCAGCCATGGGCGCAGCCCGGACTGGGACGGCACGGGCAACTATCAGCTGCTGAACGCTGACGCAGGCCTTGCCTTGCTGCGCGAACCGGCGGATCTGATCGGGCATTCCTTCGGCGCCACCGTGGCCCTGCGCATGGCGATGGCCAGGCCGCATCTGGTGCGCAGCCTGACGCTGATCGAACCGGTGCTGTTTGCCGTGGCAAAATCCGATGCCCCGGCGGCATTCGCCGGCCTGGAAGCCGCCAACCGGCCCATTGATGCGGCCTGGGCAGCCGGGGATCTCGCGCTGATGGCGCGGCTGTTCAACCGGATGTGGGGGCCGGGAGAGCCGAATTGGCCCGACTTGCCCGAACCGGCCCGCGCTGCGATGATACGTGCAATCCCTGTGGTTCCGGCCTGCCACCCGGTGCTTTTTGACGACGAAAACGGCACCCTGGCCCCCGGCGCGCTGGATCCTGTTGCGATGCCTGTGCTGCTGCTTCACGGCAGTGAAAGCCCGGACGTGATCGGGGAAATTGTCCGGGGGTTCAGCCGTCGGATGGCCAATGCCCGTGCCGTATCGGTGCCCGGCGCGGGCCATATGCTGCCGGTGACGCATCCGCAGAAAACGGCGCAGCTGCTGCGGCAGTTCTGGCAGCCGGGCTGATCCGCTTATACCGCTGTTGCAAAACTAGGCAGAAGGCAGCAACCGGGAAAGCAACCGAAGGGAAGACACGGATGGCATCGAAAAAGAACCTGCTGAAAACGCTCCTCAAAGGGCTTGAAACCGGCGACCCCGCCGCTGCCGCCGTCGTTAACGAGGCGAAATATATCCAGCACAACCCGCAGACCCACGAGGGCAGCGAAGGTCTGGCGGAATTGTTCGCGCGCCTTGCCAGAACCTCTCCCAAGGTGGCTTTCAAACGAGTGTTCGAAGATGGCGATTTCGTCTTTGCGCATGTCGAATACGACTTCTCCTCGCTGCGGGCGGCGTTTGAAGTCTTCCGTTTTGAGGACGGCCGGGCGGTGGAGCATTGGGACAATATCCAGCCTCTGCGCGGGCCGAACCCGTCGGGGCGGGGCATGCAGGACGGCACCACCGAAATCACCGGTCTGAACCAGACAGAAAGCACCCGCGCCTTGGCCCGGAATTTCACTGAACAGGTGCTGATCAAGCGGCAGCTGGATTTGCTGCCGCAGTATGCCGCTGCAGATCTTATCCAGCATAGCCCGGACCTGCCGGACGGCTTGCCGGCCTTGCGAGACGCGCTGCAAGCTGTGGAAAACGGCAAACCCTGTATCCGGTACCAGCACCTCCACCGGGTTCTGGCCGAGGGCAATTTTGTGCTTTGTGCCAGCGAGGGCCGGTTGAACGGCGCCCATACCAGCTTCTATGACCTTTACCGTATTGAGTCCGGCAGGATCGCTGAACACTGGGACACGGTTGAGACCATCCCGCCGCGCAGTGAATGGAAAAATGATAACGGCAAGTTCTGACGCGTCCGCCTGCGCCGCCCTTTTCGTTCTGCGAGGTCCGGTCCTATACTGAGTGCCAGTTGGTTAATTGGCGGGAGGGTTACATGCCTGAACTGGAATTCTGGTATTCGATCGGCAGCACTTACAGCTACCTCACAGTGATGCGGATCACGGATGCGGCCGCCCGGGCCGGCGTGCTCGTGCGCTGGCGCCCCTTCAACGTCCGCCACGTCATGACGGTGCAGAACAACGTCCCCTTCAAGGACAAGCCGGAAAAGACCGCCTACATGTGGCGCGACATCGAACGCCGCGCGCAGCACTACGGATTTCATCCCAGGCTGCCGGCGCCTTACCCGCTGCCGGACTTGGTGCTGGCCAATCAAGTGGCCGCCCTGGGCGCGGCCGAAGGCTGGGGCCAAGCCTATACCCAGGCCGCTTACCGCTGCTGGTTTGAGGCCGGGCAGCCCGCCGGCGAAGACCCGAACCTGACCGCCAGTCTGGAGGCGTCCGGTCAGGATCCGGCCCGCGCGATCGCGGCGGCGCAATCGGAGCCGGTCATCCGGGCGCTGGCAGAGGCGACAGAGGAGGCTATGGCGCTAGGCATCTTCGGCGCCCCCAGCTTTGCCGTTAGCGGCGAGATTTTCTGGGGCGATGACCGGCTGGAGGACGCGTTGCTCTGGGCGCAAGGCGGCGGCTGAAACCGCACCTGCTGCTTCTTTCTGGGTTCAAATACTCGGGGGTGAGGGCCGTCCGGGAACGGGCCCGAGGGACCTTTCAGGCCCGAACGGGCGGCGCCCGATCTGTCAGGGCTGGGGTAAAGCCGCCTTATGACCTCAAAGCAGCGACAGAAAGGCCCGGATATTCTCTTGCGGAACCGACCAGTCGCAGACAAACCGGGCGGTGACCAGCTCATCTTCCGGCCCATGCAACGGCCCATCCCACAGATGATAGACCGCGCCCGCGGCAAACAGCCGCTGATGGGTGCTGCGGGGCAGGGCGGCAAAAATCATGTTGGCCTGGGCTGGATGGGTGAACCGGGCGCCCGCCGCTTGCAGCCCTTCGGCCAGCATCGCGCAGTTGCTATTGGCCGCACTGGCGTTTTCCAGCCACAGGTCATTGGTCAGATAGGCCAGCATCTGCGCCGACAGGTAACGGTGCTTGGAAAACAGATGCGCGCCGCGCTTGCGGCGGTACTCGAATTCCTGCGCGTGGCCGGGATCGAAGAAAATCACTGCCTCAACCCCCAGGCAGCCGTTCTTGGTGCCGCCAAAAGAGAGCGCCGACACGCCGGCCTTCCAGGTCATCTCGGCCGGCGTGCAGCCCAGAGAGATCAGCGCATTGGTGAACCGGGCGCCGTCCATGTGGACCGGCAGCGCGTAGTCGCTGGCCACGGCCCCCAGCGCTTCAATTTCCGGTACCGAATAAACCGTGCCGAGTTCGGTGACCTGCGACAGCGACACCGGCCCCCGCTGCGGCCCGTGGACACCGCGGACTTCCTCACCCTCAATCGCTGCGCGCAAAGTGTCCGGCGTCATCTTGTCCGCATCCGTCACCGGTGTCAGCTTGGCGCCACCTGTGAAGAACTCCGGCCCGTTGCATTCATCCTGCAGGATATGCGCGGGACGGGTGCAAAACACCGTCTGCCAGGGCTGCGCCAGGGTCGACAATGCCAGCACATTGGCCGCCGTGCCGGTGGCCACCAGATAGACCTCGGCCTCAGGCGCTTCAAAAATATCGCGGATTTTCGCCGCCGCTTCGACCATTTCCGCATCCGCGCCATAGCCCATGGCATAGCCCTGGTTGGCCCTGGCCAGCGCATCCAGGATTTGCCGCGGCACCGGGCCGGAATTATCAGAGGCAAAGTGCATTAGGCTTGATCCTTGTTTCTGAGCGGGATGCGCTGCAACTCCTGCCCGGGATGCGCCCCATCCCAAGCCGCTGTCAGCCCAAAGGCTCTTCGATGATGTGATCTTCCCACTCGTCTTCAGAGATTTCGAATTCGGATACGGTCCAGCCGCGCACCGACACCCCGGCCTCATGCACGCTGTCCGGTGTGCCGGTCTCCAGCGGGTGCCATTCCGGCAAGGGTTTGCCCTGCCACAACAGCCGGTAGGCGCAGGTTTCCGGCATCCAATAGGCGTGGGTATCCAGGTTCTCCGGCTTCAGCACGATGCATTCGGGCACAAACTGATGGCGGATCGGATACTGCGCGCAGCTGCAGCTGTCATCATCCAGCAGGCGGCAGGCGACACGGGTCAGGGCAACCGCGCCGGTCTCCTCGTCCTCCAGCTTGTTCAGGCAGCATTTGCCGCAGCCGTCGCACAGCGCTTCCCATTCCTTTTGGTTCAGCTTCGCAAGCGGCTTCTTCTCCCAGAACCGCTTGGCCAGACCCGACCGGTCGATCACGTCCTTGCCAGGTCTCATAGCGCCACCAGCAGTTCGCGGGACCGGCTGCAATCCGCATCCATCTGTTCGATCAGCGCCTCCAGCCCGTCAAACTTCAGCTCCGGCCGCAGGAAGGCCACCAGCGCAACCGACAGCGTTGCGCCATAGAGATCGCCGGAAAAATCAAACAGGAAGGTTTCGATATTCGGCACTACACCGTCAAACATCGGCCTGACCCCGATCGAGGCGGCCCCCAGATAACTGCCCGCATGCGGCCCGTCCAGCACGTCCACCAGCACCGCATAGACCCCGAACCGCGGCTGGTGCAGCCCCTCGATTGACATATTCGCGGTGGGAAAACCCAACTCGCGCCCGCGTTGCTCGCCGCCGATCACTACGCCCTCAATGCGGTGCCAGTGCCCCAGCATTTCCTTGGCATCCGCAGGGCGGCCTTCGCTCAGTGCATTGCGGATCGCGGTCGAGGACACAGCATGTTCGGAATATTCCATCAAGGGCGCAATGGTGACGCCAAAACCATACTGCGCGCCAAACCGCTGCAGGTCTTCGGCATTGCCCGCGCGCCTTTTGCCAAAGCAGAAATCAGCGCCCACCACCACATGCGCCAGCCCCAGCCCCCCGGCAATCACGTCGCGGGCAAATTCCTCCGGCGTCAGGCTCGACAATGCGGTGTTGAAATTCAGCTCGTAGAGATGCGTCACCCCCAGCTTCTCCAGCCGGTGGGCGCGGGTCTCGGCCCGCATCAGCCGGAACGGCGGCGCATCGGGCGCAAAATACTCGCGCGGATGCGGCTCAAACGTCATCACCCCCAGCGGCGCTCCGGGGGCTGCGCTGCGGGCCAGTTCGATCACCGACTGATGGCCTTGGTGCACGCCGTCGAAATTGCCGATGGCGACGGTGGCGCCCCGGTCCTGGTCTTCGACGAATTCATAATCTCTGACGATACGCATGGCGCATCCGTAGCGCCATGCGCCGGGCGGTTCAAGCGGCCAGTGGCAGGGCCGGGAAGGAGCGAGGGTGACCCCGCCTGGACGCTAACCGCGGGCGCCGGGCAAGCGCCTGTCCGCTCAACCGCACGGACAGGCGCCATTTCGAAATTTTTATCAACGAAAAGCCCGGTCCGTGAAAACGCCGGACTGCCACCTAAGCAGCATGCTCTGAGATTGATCTGGGACGTAGCAGCACTTCATCTGGTAGTGTTATCGTGTGCATAGGAGCGGGCCGATGAGAAGCGTGTTTGCAGTAGCGGCTGTCTGACGTCAGCACCTTTGGGACGGATTTGAGGATTTGAACACCGGAGGGGTTCTGGTTCATCGTAGCTTTCAAGGAGCGAAGATGAATAAGAAGCCCGGAACATCGAAGGACAGCGCTGACAAGCTTGTCACAAACATCCGCCGCAAAAACCCGCCAGACCTATTCTGCGGAAGAAAAGATCCGCGTGGTTTTGGCAGGTCTGCGTGGCGAGGAAAGCATTTCGGCGCTGTGCCGCCGCGAGGGCATCTCTGCAAGCCTGTATTACAGTTGGCCGAAAGACTTCCTGGAAGCCGGGAAACGGCGGCTTTCTGGCGATACGGCGCGTCAGGCGACTTCAGCTGAAGTGAAGGAGTTGCGCTCCGAGGCGTTGGCTTTGAAAGAATGCGTGGCTGACCTCACCCTGGAAAACCGTTTGCTGAAAATAGCATGACCGGGGCTGGGGAGTTCGAGGAATGAGATACCCAGCGTCCGAAAAACTGGAGATCATCCGCACGGTTGAGGGATCACATCTGCCCACCAGAATGACCCTCGACATGCAGGGCATTCCGCGCACGGCTTTCTACCGTTGGTATGATCGCTACGTTGAAGCGAGACTACGTCCGGGTCAATCCACTGCCTAACGCTGAAACTGTTCTGTCATTGATAGGAAAATGGATCGAAGACTATAACGAAGTGAACCGCCCCGGGTTTGCCGGAGGCTTCACCTCCTGATTAGGATGAAGCCACAATGAGCAAGACAACAAACAAGTATTCTCCTGAGGTCCGCGAGCGTGCGGTGCGGCTGGTGCTGGACAAGTGAGCCATTGAGGCGCCATTGGTTCGCGCCCAATGGCGAACGGCCAGCACAGTTCCCGTTGGCAGGCGATCATGTCGAGCTCCGCAAAGACCGGCTGTTCGGCGCATAAGCTGAATGAGTGGGTTAAGAAGGCAGAAGCCGACAGCGGCAAGCGGGCGGGCGTGCCAACAGATGCAGCCGGCAAGATGAAGGCGCTGGAGCGGGAGAACCGCGAGCAGCGCCGGGCGAACGAGATCCTCCGCAAAGCCTCCGCGTATTTTGCGATGGCGGCGCTCGGCCGCCGGTCGAAGTGATGGTGTCATTTACCGGCATGCATCGCGCGGAGCATGGGGGCGAGCCGATCTGCATTCGCCATTGCCGCTCGGACCAATGGCGGACAAAGGCTCGCTCATTGATGCCTATGCCCGCAAGATCGCCGGCCCCCTCCCGGCAGATCTGGCATGGCCAAATCGCCTGCCGGTCAATGGGTCGTGTCAGCACCCCGGCGCATGCCGGGTTCGTTCTCGATGCTCTGGAGCAGGCTGTTCACGAGCGGCGGCCCGCAAAGGCGATGGGGCTTGTTCACCACTCCGGCCGCCGTTCTCGGCGATGCTCGCATCGCCTGTCACGCAGTGGGTCAGCCAATACCTGTCGATCAAATACACAGAGCGGTTGGGAGAAGCTGGTATCGAGCCCTCTGCCGGCAGCGCCGGAGACAGTTGCGACAATGCCTTGGCCGAGACGATCAACGGCTTGTTCAAGGCCGAGGCCGTTCACCGCCGCGGCCCTTGGAGCAACTTCGAGGCAGCGGAATACGCAACACTCGAATGGGTGGACTGGTTCAACAGCCGCCGCCTGCTCGAGCCTATCGGGAACATTCCGCCGGCAGAAGCAGAGGCCAATTTCTACGCCGCCCTGGAAACTGAGGACATTGCCGCGTAACTAACTGAAATCAGCCTCTGGCAAACCCGGGGCGGTTCAAAAACCATCCGCATTCCGGCTTGAAATGGCGCTCGCCCCGCGAGTTCATTAGAGCCAAAACCGAAACCGCTTAGGTGTCCGGTTAAACGGGGGCTGGATCAGTGTCGATGGAAAACTTGCTGTGTCAGGTGTGTATAATCCCAAATACCGGCCGAAGTCGGCAAAGACGATTGATGGCAGGGTCATCCCCCGATTTTAAGGGGATGCGGAAGTAGAATTTTCTCGGCAGGATGAACGAGGAGATTCCGATGAAGAAGACCCGATTCACAGAAGCCCAGATCATGGGTGTGCTGCGCCAGATGGAGGGCGGTGTGCCTGCCGCCGAGCTGTGCCGCGAGCACGGGAGTGAGGTGGAATAGGAATTGATCCAGTGGATCAATTCCCCGCCGAACCAGCGCCACGCTGTACAAGTGGCGAGCGAAGTACGGCGGCATGGACGCCAGTCTCATCAGTGAGAGCGAGCCTTTGTCCGCCATTGATCCGAGGGCAATGGCGAGCGGCGATGGCCGAGGAGAACCGGCGGCTGAAGCGCATGTACGCTGACGTCAGCATGCAGAACGACCTGGAAGGAGGCGCTCGGATAAGTAAGATCCTGAACGCCACTGGTTCGAGAGAAGGATCGAACGATCCGGCCATCCATTGCCCGGCAGGGCATTGCGAAGCAATGTCCCGAGAGGGTCAACGCCGAGAGTTGGCCGTGAAAGCGGTGGCGATGAAGGGCGTCAGCATTGCGCTGGCATGCCGGGCGTTCGATGTCAGTGAGACGTGCTATCGGTACAGCCCGGAACTGGACGAGGAGAACGAGCAAATCGCCGACCTGCTTCTTGGACTGACGGCTGCAAGGAAGACTTGGGGCTTTGGCCTGTGTTTCCTGTATCTGCGCAACGTGCAGGGTCATAGGTGGAACCACAAGCGGGTTTACCGGATCTACCGCGAGCTGGAGCTGAACCTGCGGATCAAGCCGCGCAAGCGTCTGAAGCGGGAAAAGCCGGACGAACTGGCTGTGCCTGAGGCCCCGAATGAGGTCCGGTCGATGGGCTTCATGGCCGACAGGCTGGGGGGTGGAGGGCAATTCCGGCTGCTGAACGTTCTGGACGACTTCAACCGCGAAGGGTTGGGCATTGAGATCGGCTTTTCACTGCCTGCGGAACGGGTTGTTCGAGCCCTGAACCAGATCATCGAATGGCGTGGTGCCCCTGGGACAATTCGAGCCGGCAACAGCCCGGAATACGTCAGTGGCACCCTCATGGAATGGGCCGAGAACCGGGGCATCACCCTGGCCTGCATCCAGCCCGGAAAGCCCCAGCAGAACGCCTATGTCGAGCGCTGCAACCGGACGGTCCGGCACGAATGGCTTCTGCGGATGGCTCCTGCATTGCAAGAGTTTATTGTGACTTCAACGGTGGTCTGTCAGTACAGTCGTCTGTCCGGCCTGTTTGCGCAGCATTTTCAAAATACTGCTGGCCCTGATGTGTTCCGCAAGCGAGGTTCCAATCGGGTTAACGAACTCTGAGGTTCACGCCATTCGCCGGAGTGTCCTGGCTCTTGGTTGACTTGTTCCGCGTCATCACTTCTTTCGTCTTGCATCTCGTGGCGGCGCTGCCGCGTTATGCGACGGGCTGCCGGTAGTTCTGTTTTTTTGTCAGAATTGCCCAGATAACCCGCGCTGACTTGTTGGCCATCGCAATGGTCGCCAGCCGGAATGGTTTTTGTACGAGGATATTAGCGGTCCACCGGTCGGCGCGCTCGGGATGGGTTTTGGCTTGCAAGGCGCGCGACGTCATACCAACGACCAGCAACTTGCGGAGGTACCTGTCGCCCATTTTCGTGATCTTGCCGAGCTTCTCTTTGCCACCGCTGGACTTGTTGCGCGGGGTCAAGCCCAGCCATGCAGCAAGATCCCGACCAGTTCTGAACTGGTGCCCGTCGCCAATTGTCGCGACCATGGCTGACGCTGTAATTGGCCCGACACCCGGTATGCGCGTCAGGCGGCGGCAGTTTGCGTCAAGCAACGCATGTCGTTTGATGAGCTGGGTGTATCCGTCGATCCGCGCATTGAGCCCCAGCAGCTGATAGCACAGCGTTCCCAGAATACCGTTGGCTAACTCGGGCATGTCCAATTGATCCCCATCCATATGGCTTTGCGAAAAGCGGTTCACGGCTTCTACGCCTGCCGGCAGAACATGCCCAAATTCTCGCAGGATGCTAAGGATCGTGTTTACAACCTGAGTTCTCTGCCGGACCACGAGGTCGCGGGTGCGATGCACGGTAAGGAATGCCTGTTGGTCCTTCGACTTTATCTCAACAAACCGCATTGATGGCCGCCGGACTGCTTCGCAGATCGTCTCAGCATCAACCGCATCGGTCTTGCCGCGCTTCACATAAGGTTTGACATAGAACGCTGGCATCAGGCGGACATCGTGCCCGAGCTTGCGCAGCTCACGGCCCCAGTAATGTGCCGATCCGCACGCTTCCATGCCAACGGTGCAGCGCGGCAGGGTTTCGAAAAATGTCAGCAGCTTCGCCCGCCTAATTGTCTTCTTGAAAATCACGCGTCCATTCTCGGAAATTCCGTGAACCTGAAACACATCCTTGGCCAAATCCAGGCCGACTGTTTTAACTGTCATAGGGTGGCTCCTCTCCTGGCAGGCCATGACAACTGCATTATGGCGCATTGCGACGCCGGGGGAGCAGGAGCCATCCACTCCATCCGGACTTATACATTTTCGAAAGCATCGAAGAGGTCCAGCAGATTGCCACCGGGTGGCTCTGGTCCTACAGCCATGAACGCCCGAACATGGGCAACGGCGGGATGACACCTGCACAGAAACTGAAGATGGCCGCGTAAATTCTACGACCAAGCCCCCGCAAAAACGGGGGGATTACCGCAGGAGGGGCGCCAATCCAGAGTTCGAACTGCCGCAATCGTTCTACTTTAAACATGGCGTGTATGCACGAAAACGGTTCAACTTCGTGCTGACTTCGGAAGGGATGAAAATGGCACGCGAGAGGTAGCGTACGGGCAGGAGAGGTAAGCAAAATAATACCGTTGCGCCTATACTATTTCCCCCGTTGCGCCCCCACCGTTCGCCCCCTTCATACAATCTTCACCCCGCTTTGCCAGACTGCCAGACGGTCGAGATCACCCGCCACGTTCCCGCGCGCGGGGCCATGATACGATGCGCAGGCATCTGTCTGAAGTGGTCCCGGTTTTCTGGACAGGTCAGCGGCTGATCTAAGGTGTATCCCGGTTAGTTTTCATGCCGCCAATTTCTGATCTCGACCGCGCCAATATGCCTCCTTCGGCGTTCTGCGCTCAAGGGAAGAATGGGGCCGTTCGGTGTTGTAAAATGCCATCCAGTTGCTGATGACCCGCCGGGCCTGAAAGCCGTCCTGGATTTCCTCGAGATAGGCCGCTTCCTGTTTCAGGGACCGCCACAGGCGTTCGATGAAGATGTTGTCCATGTACCGTCCGCGGCCATCCATCGAGATACGCACCCCGGCCTCGGTCAGTGAAGTGATCCAAGCCAATCCGGTGAGCTGGGAGCCATGATCGGTATTCATGATCTCGGGCGGACCGAATTTGGCGATGGCCTCCTTCAAAGCGTCAACGCAGAAGTCCGCGTGCATCGTGTTCGACAGCCGCCAGCTTAGCACCTTGCGCGTGGCCCAATCCATGATTGCGACCAGATAGAGGAAGCCGCGCTTCACCGGGATGAAGGTGATGTCGGCGCACCAGACCTGGTTGGGCCGGTCGATCTTTTTCTTTCTCAGCAAATACGGAAAGATCGGGTGTTGCGGATGCGGCTGGCTGGTTCGCGGCCGCTTGTAAATCGCCTCAAGACCCATCCTGGCCATCAGGCGGCGCACGCGATGGCGCCCAACAGTTTTGCCTTCCCGGCGCAGATATGCCGCGATCTGGCGCGACCCGAAGAACGGATACTTCGTGAACACGCGATCGATCTCATTCATCATCGCAAGCGTGTCAGGGTTGATCCCGGTCGGCGTGTAATAGAACCCGGAGCGGCTGAGCTGAACCAGCTTGCACTGCTGGCTGATGCTGAGCTTCGGGTGATCGCGACGGATCATGGCGCGCTTCTTGCCGGGGCTCACCTTTTGAGCCCTTCTGACAAAAAATCATTCTCGACTGCCAACCTCCCGATCTTGGCATGCAGTTCTTTGACCTCCGCTTCCGTTGGGCCGCTTTGCTTACCACCGGAGAACACGTCCGCCATCCCATCAATGGCCTGCCGCTTCCAGGTGCTGACCTGGTTCGGGTGCAGCTGATGCTTCGCTGCGATCTCCTGAACGGTCTTGTCACCGCGCAGCGCCTCAAGCGCAACCTTGGCTTTAAACTGATCTGTAAAGTTCCGCCGCTGCGCCATTTTCGTATCCCTTCAAAGGTTTGGGATACACTTTAGCCAACTGTCCGGTTTCCTGGGGCCACTTCAGTGTGGCTGCCCGCGTAACACCTGGAGACCGGCCCTGATAAAAATGGAGTCGTTCAGGATATCCTGTTCGAGCAGGCCTCGAGAGAGGGTCTGTCCACCCCCACCCGGCGGCGGCGCCACCCTAAACGGGGTTCAGCGCAGTACCGAACGGAACGAACGAAATGAACAAGTCCAGATAAGCAAAACCGCCAAGGGCAACGGCCCCCGGCGGCTGAACCTGTTGACAAAGAGAGGTGGACTCAGTCGAATTTGCGCGACGGTGCCATCACCATGGCCTCGCCCACCAGCACCTTCTTGCCGCCGACGATGCAGCGGCACTCCAGTTTCACCCGGCGTTTGTCGATCACGATGTCGGTCACCTCGACCTCCGCCAGCACCAGATCACCGGGGCGCACCGGGGCCAGGAACTTCAGCGACTGGCTCATATAGATGGTGCCATGGCCGGGCAGCTGTTCGCCGATCACCGCCGAAATCAGTCCCGCAGTCAGCATCCCATGGGCAATCCGGCCCTCGAAAATGGTGTCTTGGGCGTATTCATCATCCAGATGCACCGGATTGCGGTCGGTCGAGACCTCGGCGAACTTCTCGATGTCCTCATCGGTGATGACCTTGCGCAGGTAACGCACCATGCCCATTTCGATGTCTTCAATGCAGATGGTTCCGCGCGGCATGTTGTCCAACATCTCATCCTCCATTCGCCTGGTCCTGATCTTCGGGCCTGATCACCTGGCCCGATCGTGTGGTGTGACCGCTTGGCGTTGTAACTTTTGCGCGCCGGATTGGCCGCTTGCGCAACTTTATTACTTTGCAGATGCAGAAAATCAAGAAGTTTCTGACACAAGAAAACCCTGCCGGTTTGAGCGAGGTTTGCTCAGAGCAGAGCGTGTTCCGTACTGGGCAGGTGGTTGACGCAGGCAGTTTTACCGAAGGAAGCCAATGGCATATGTGGGTGCGGACTGTTCATGCGCCAGATAGGTCTGCAGCGCGTCCGCGTCCGGCTGGACTGATGTCTTTGTTTCTCTGGCCGCAAGCCCGCCGGTGATGAACAGGGAATCGATGCTTTCGCCCATGGCGCCGGCAATATCCGTATGCGGCCCGTCGCCGATCGCTAGGATCTCGGAATCAGCAAAGTCATGGCCCAACTCGGTCAGACGCCGCCGCGCCAGATCATAGATCGGCGGATGCGGCTTGCCGAAATACAGGCTCTCGCCGCCCATCTCTGTATAGAGCCGCGCCAAGGCACCGGCACACCATTCCCGCTTTTCGCCGCGGTCCACCACGATATCCGGGTTGGCGCACAACAGCTTCATGCCCATCTGCTTGGCGTAAAGGAAATCCGCCTGGTTCACCTCCGGGTCTGCCATGGTGTCAAACGGACCGCAGCAGACAATGCCCTCGGCCTCTTTGAGCGGCACCCGGGTGATTTCCACCGGTTCATGGATCACATGCAGCGGCTCAAAGAACCCTGCATCCCGCTCCCATTCCCCCATGAAATAGACCGATGTGCCAACCGCGCCGGTGAACATCGCCGCCCGGGCGCTGTCGCCGCTGGTCGAGATGGTGTCATAGGCATCATCCGGCACGTTGAACTGTCCCAGCTGCGCCGCCACGCCTGCGCGCGGTTTCGGTGAATTGGTCACCAGCACCACGATGCCGCCCTGCTTCCGGTAGGCCTGCAACGCTGCTACGGCGTCAGGAAAGGCGGTGATCCCGTTATGCACGCAGCCCCAGAGATCGACAAACAGCGCCTTGTAACGGCCGGAGACTTCGGACAGGGAGTTGATGATTTGGGTCATGGCCGGGCCTTCTCGCGCGTGAATATTCTGCTGGCCCAGCTATGGCAGAGGCGGCGCCGGAAGGCCAGTGCGGCAGTGCGGTAGTATCCGCCAGCGGCCGGGAAACCCGCTGCGCCGCCCCCCGCCGCGACGCTTGTGCACTCTGCCTGGCACACCCTGCGCTTTTGCAATTCTGAAGGTCCAATGTTTTCTTAAGAACTCCCTCATAAGGTGAGTCTCAGGCAACTCAATGGTGTGTTAGTGATGTTCCGTAATCTTCCGATAAAAACACGGCTGGTCATTTCCGGTGTGGTTTCGACTGTTTCTGTCCTGGTGCTTGCGGCGATGTCCGTCTACAGCCTGTGGCAAAGCGAACTTGAACTTGAACGGCAAATCAGTGCCACGGCGGTCGTCCGCCATGAGCTGATGGCCGACAAGATGCACGATGCGATCGAGGCTGGCACGATGCACGCGCTGCTTGTTGGACCGGACGGGCCGGCCGCCAAAAAGGAACGCTTGCAGGACAAGCTTGTCCGCGACATTCAAAGCCTCCGGGATGCGGTGGCGGCCTTGCAAAAGGTCGAAATGTCCGATTCAATCCGTCAGAAAGTGGCAGAGCTTGCTCCGTCGGCGGAAATCTTCATTCAAGCGGCTCAGGCCGTTGAAGGCCTGGCCTATACTGATCCTGCCGCAGCTGAGGCAGCGCTGCCCAAGCTGCAAGAACAATATGAGGTTCTCAATCAGCTGTTGGCGCCGCTGGGCAAGGACATAAAGACATTTGCTGAGAAAACGGCGCAGCAGGCGCGGGCCCATGACATGCAGCTGCTTTACCTGCTGATCGGGTTTTCCGCAGCGGGGCTGCTGGTGATTGCCTGGAACGCGCGGCAGGTGACCCTGACGATTGAGCGCCCGATTGGCCGGCTGCGCGGGGTTCTGCGGGAAGTGGCAGAAGGTGATCTGGGGCTTAAGGTTGCCGACCGGATGCGCGCGGATGATTTCGGTGAAATTGCCAAGGACATCGACGCTGTGTCGGGCCGGGTTATTGCTGCGCTGGACGAACAGAACGCCCGGCGCGAAGAAAGCGAACAGGTCATCGACCGGTTGCGCAGTGGTCTCAAGCGGTTGTCCGACGGCGATCTCAGCGACCGGATCACTGAACAATTCAGCGCCGATTACGATCCGCTGCGGGTGAACTTTAATGAGACCGTCGACAAGCTGAATGAGCTGATGGCCGACGTGGTTCAGGCAGGCGCCCGCATTCAGCGGCAGTCCGATGAAATTCAGACCGCCTCTGAGGAGCTTTCGGGCCGCACCGAAAGCCAGGCCGCCACGCTGGAAGAAACCGCAGCAGCGCTGGAAGAAATGACCGCGAGTGTCAATTCTTCGGCGCGCAATGCGCAGGAGGTGCAATCCGCGGTGGAAACCGCGCGCTCGGATGTCGAAAACAGCGGCCGCGTGGTCGAAGGCGCAATTGCTGCAATGAATGAGATTGAAAATTCTTCGAACCAGATATCGCAGATCATCGGTGTGATTGACGACATTGCCTTCCAGACCAATCTGCTGGCGCTGAATGCCGGGGTTGAGGCCGCGCGGGCAGGCGAGGTCGGACGCGGCTTTGCGGTGGTGGCCTCCGAAGTGCGGGCGCTGGCACAGCGGTCCTCGGATGCGGCCAATGAAATCAAGACGCTGATCAGTGCCAGCACGGCGCATGTGCAGGACGGGGTGCAGAAGGTGGACGGCGCGGGCAAGGCGCTGACGACCGTCGTCAGCCAGGTGACCAATATTGCTGATCTGGTTTCGGGTATCTCCAGTGAGTCCGCCGAACAGGCACAGGGGCTGAACGAGATCAACATCGGCGTTTCCCAGCTGGATTCGGTAACCCAGCAGAATGCCTCAATGGTCGAGGAATCCGGATCCGCGATCCGCGCCATGACCAATGAGACCGTGGGGCTGAACCAGGTGGTCGGCCAGTTTGTCCTGCGCGACGGCCCGCCGGCGGCGCAACCGGCTCGCCCGGCGGACTCCTGGGCGGATCAGCCTGCTGCCGCAGTGCCGGCGCCAGCGGATCCGCCGCAGCCGGTGGCGGATGCTGATGACGTCGGCTTTGACGGCACCCGCTGGGAGGATTTCAATGATGGCAGCGAAGTCTGGCCCCCGGCAGAGGATGCGCCTCAGGCCCAGTCCGCCTGAGGTCCTTCCGCGAATGTTGGGTAACGGAGGGTGGCGCCCGCCCGCCCGCCGCAACGCGGAGAAACAGATCAGGGGGAAACAGCTGGGCGCGCTTGTTCCGCAAGATCAGCAACGCCCGGGGCTGTGATGCCGGCAGGGCAACAGCGGGCCAATCTCGGAAATAAACCCGTTCCGCAAAGAAAAAAGGCGCCCCGCGGGGCGCCTTCTGCAGTCCGGGCCGGCAGCGGCGCTTAAACTTTCAGGTTTGGAATGATCTGCTTTTTGCGCGACATGATGCCCGGCAGCACCACGGCGTCACCGGCAGCATCGGCGCCAAAGCTTTTGGCGGCGACGGTTTTCACCAAGTCGTTCGGCACCAAGAGGGTGGCTTCCTCGTTCAGGATGTCGACCACGAACAGCAACACCTGGTCAACGCCGTCTTCGGCCGCGACGGAGGTCATGGTCTCCATCAGCGACGCCTTGCGGTCCAGCACCACGGCCGGCGCGGTGGTTTCCAGCACGGAGACGCGGAATTTGGTGCCCTCGACCGCGTATTCCTTGGAGTCCATGCGCAGCAGTTCCGCGTCCGAGAAGGAAGAGACGTCGGATTTGGCGGCGAACATTTCGGCGGCGTAGCCAGCGATACTGATGCCCAGATCGGCGGCCAGTTTTTCGGCCACGGCCTTGTCATGCGCGGTGGTGGTCGGCGAGCGGAATTCCAGCGTGTCGGACAGGATGCAGGTCAGCGCTGCGCCCTTGATCGCGTCCGGCATCTTGGCGGCGTCATCGCCCATCAGGTCGTGCATGATGGTGGCGGTGCAGGCCAGCGGACGGATGGTGATGTCGATCGGGCCTTTGGTTTCCAGACCGCCGACCAGCTTGTGGTGGTCGATGATTGCCTGCACGTCGGCGCCGTTGATGTTGGCGGGCAGTTCGGCCGGGTTGTTGGTATCCACGATCACCACGGCAGCATCGTCAGCCACGTCGGCGATGATCGCGGGTTTCTCAAAACCCCAGCGCTGCAGCATAAAGGCCGCCTCGGTGTTCGGTTCGCCCAGCAGCTTGGGCTCGGCAGCGGTGCCTTTCACCTCGTTCAGGTACCAGGCCCAGATAATCGGGGAGCCGGTGGAATCGGTGTCGGGGGATTTATGGCCGAAAACTTGGATGGTCATTGGGGCTGTCCTGTTCACTCATGCGGTCAGAAAAGGGGGGATTTGCGCGCCTTATAGGGCTGGCGCGCAGGCTTGTCACCCCGCAGCGGCTGCAATGCGGCGTTGTGCCTAGAACGGGGCACGTTCCAGCCTGTAACCCTCTTGCTGCAGCAGGTTCAGCAGGCCGGCTTCGCCTGGCAGGTGCAAAGCGCCGGCGGCCACCACGATGCGGTCGCCCTTGGCCGCTTCGATCACCGGGATCCAGTTGCGGTTGCGCTGGTCAAGCAACCCGTCCATCGCCTCTGCCCACAGGGTTTCGCGCTCCGCTCTGGTCAGGGCGCCGCTTTGCAGGAAGTCCCGCTCGCTCAGGTAAAGCGCGCTTAGCGCTTGCTGGTCGAAATAGGCCTCAACCGTGGTGATGAAACTGTCCTGGCTACCGCCCATCATGGCGGTAAAGGCGCGCAGCTGGCGCACCAGCGGAGCGAGCCGGGCGGTGATGGCCTCCATCCGCGGATCGTTGATGTGCAGGGTGCCGATCACATGCAGCGTGCGGGCGCCGCGCCGGGCGATCCAGTGGTTGCCTTCGGCAAAGGGCACCGCGGCGGTGCGGGCCTCGATGCTGGCGCGGTCCGGTGCGGTGAGGGCGGTGCGCAGGTCGGTGCCGGTGCAGGCCGCCCACAGCGAGGCGGGCAGCAAGAGGAAGAACAGGGAAAGGATGAGCCGCATAACGGGGGAAGGTCCTGAGATCTGAGTACGGGCGAGGGCTGCCTTACCACGGCGCCGGAGTGAGGCTGAAGCCCTTGGCATGCAGCAGATTCAGCACGCCGTTTTGGCCGGGCAGATGGGCGGCCCCGACGGCGACGGCAATCCGGTCGTGCCGGGCGGCCAGGATCGGTTTCATCCAGCGCTGGTTGCGCTGATCCAGCAGGCGGCGGTTGTACTGCCGCCACAGCCGCGCGGTTTCGGCGCCGGAGAAACTGCTGTACTGGGCGCTGATCCAGGGGGCGAGGACAAAGGAGGTCCAGACGCTTTGGTCGAAATAGGCCTCAACCGGGGTGGCATCCTCGGGTTTGCCGGATTGCACAAGCTCCAGTTCCAGCGCCAGCATCCGGGCCTGATCGCGGAGCGGCAGGCTGGCAATGGCCGCCAGCGCCTGTTCCGGGGTTTCCAGCGCACCCAGCGGGATCCGCTTGCGCCGCGCGAAATCGGAAATCCGGTCATCCAGTCCGCGCCGCAGGCCAAAGCCGTAGGGGCGGCAGCCGCTTTGCACAACAAACATCGAAATTGCCCAGGGCTGCATCCGGTTCATGGTTTCCGGATTGACGCCGGTCACCTGGGCCGTCAGCTGGAACCGCTCCCAGGCGTCGCGGGGCAGCAGGTGCCGCAATTCCTGGCCTTTGGGCAGCAGGAAACTGCGGACCAGCTCATCAGGCATCCGGTCCAGGCGCTCCAGAGCGGAGTCGGAGGTTTCCAGATAGATGGCGCCTGCCTGCTCCAGCACCGGGCGCAGAGTGCGCATCACCTTGGCCATGCGGGCATCGCCGCCATGCATGGTGCCGATCACGTGAATGGTGCGGTTCCCCTTGGTGGCGACCCAATGGTTGCCGCGCGAATACGGGGTGGCGGCCATTTCGCGCTCCAGCCGTGCCTCGGTGGCGGCGGGCAGATGGTCGCGGTAGTCGATGCCGCGGCAGGCGGCAAAGGCGGCAGGGGCCTGCAGAGCCAGTGCAAGTGCAAGTGCAATCCGTTTCATCATAAGCCCTTTCCCCGGCTCCGGAGCGATGGTCTGGATGTATGACCCTAGGGCGGGGCACGGGGGGCGGCAATGCAAAATCCTGCGTCTGCACCGCAAATCCGTGCCGCGGATTGCCATCGGCGGCGCGACCTGCCAGTCATGGGCGATGGAACGCGAGGATCAGCTGTACCCGCCGGTGAAGGCGCTGCTGGAAGGGCAGGGCTATGAAGTGAAGGGCGAAGTGGGCGCCGCCGATGTGGTGGGTGTCCGCGGTACGGAGCCTCCGGTGATTGTCGAGCTGAAGTTGAAGTTTTCGCTGTCGCTGTTTCATCAGGCGATTGCCCGGCTCTCGGTCTCTGATCACGTCTATATCGCGGTGCCGCGGCCCGCAGGGCGGCAGGCGCGGCGGATGATAAAGGACAATCTGGCGATGTGCCGCCGTCTGGGGCTGGGGCTGATCACGGTTCTTGCGGACGGCCGGGCGGAGGTGCATTGCGATCCCGGCCCCTATGCCCCGCGCAAGTCGAAGAAGAAGCAGGCGCGGTTGCTGCGCGAGTTTCAGACCCTGCGCGGCGATCCCAATGCGGGTGGCGCGACCCGGCATGGCATTGTCACCGCCTATCGTCAGGATGCGCTGGCCTGTGCGTCGCATCTGGCAGAAGCGGGCGCCTGCAAGGGGGCGGAGGTCGCCAAGGCGACTGGAGTCACGCGCGCCACCCAGCTGATGGCTAAGAATCACTATGGCTGGTTCGAGCGGGTGGAGACCGGCATCTACCAGCTGACCGATGCGGGCCGCGAAGGGCTGGTGCATTGGGCGGAAAGCTGGGAGACGGAGTGAGTTTACAGCCTGTCGAATTTATTGAGCTAATGTGTACCTGCCGCAAACCCTCTTGATTGTCGGTTTTAGTTCACGTTTCGCCTTACTCCTCCTCATGTAAGTTGCATTTTTTCCCTGTTGAGCACGACCCAGTCTGCGCCGATGACGGGCGCAGCTTTGCACAAGGGGAGACAGCAATGGCAGATCAGGATATCGACAGGCTTCAGGACCGGCTGCGGGCGCAGCGGGTTTCCTTTGACAAGATCCCAGTGGTCGACATCAGCGCGCTGAACACGGGCGGCAGCTTGTTTGAGGTCGCCAAGGAAATCCGCTGGGCGCTGACCAACGCGGGGTTCTTTTATGTGAAAAACCACGGCGTGCCCGAGGCAGTGGTGAACGGCGCCTTTGACCAGACACGGGCGTTCTTCGACCTGCCGCTGCAGGACAAGACGGACCTGCATATCTCCAAATCGGGGCTGGCCCTGCGCGGCTATATTGAGATCTTCGGTGAAAACACCGACCCGAAGAAAACCAAGGACCTGAAGGAATGTTTCGACATCGGGCCGGAGGGGCCCGCCGGGGCAGAGCCGTTCTTTGGCCCCAACCTATGGCCGGCCGCACGGCCTGAATTCGAGCGCGCGGTCTATGGCTATCATCAGGAGATGAAGGGCCTGGCAGAGCGGCTGATGCGGGCAATTGCGGTCAGCCTGGATCTGGAGGCAGACTTCTTTGCGCCGCGGATGCAGGAGCCGATCACCATCCAGCGGCTGCTGCACTATCCGCCGCAGGAGGGGCAGATTGATGAAAGCGTGATGGGCATCGGCGCCCATACGGATTACGGCAGCCTGACCATCCTGGCGCAGGATGATGTGGGCGGTTTGCAGGTGATGAACCGCGACGGGGATTGGATTGAGGGGCCGCCGATTGCGGGGACGTTTGTGATCAACATCGGCGACCTGATCCAGCGGCTGACCAATGATCTGTATCTGGCCAACCTGCACCGGGTGGTGAATGCCTCGGGACGAGAGCGCTATTCGATCCCGTTCTATATTGATGCGGACGCGGATGCGGTGGTCCAGCCGCTGGGCAGCTGTGTGAGTGCAGAGAACCCGGCGCGGTATGAACCGGTCACCTGCGGCGCCCATAAATTCGGCCGCTTCAAGGACAGTTTCCCGCACTTGAAAGACAAGGCTGCCTGAGGGGCAAACCCGTGGCAAACAGAGGGCGCTCCGGCGCCCTCATTTTTTTTGCTGATTCCGTGTTGACAAGGAAGGGGGGCATTCCTAGCTTCCCCTCGTTAGCACTCAGCAGATGTGAGTGATAACTGTCCTGCCAGGGAGCGGGGCAAAGGATAACAACCTTTGAGCCTTTAAGGAGCTGCAAAGATGGCATTGAAACCGCTTCATGACCGCGTATTGGTCCGTCGCACCGAAAGCGAAGAAAAAACCGCGGGCGGTCTGATCATCCCCGAAAGCGCAAAAGAAAAGCCGAGCGAAGGCCAAGTGGTCTCGACCGGTGAAGGCGCACGCAAGGACAGCGGCGAGCTGATCGCAATGGCTGTTTCGGCCGGCGACAAGATCCTGTTCGGCAAATGGTCCGGCACCGAGGTCACCGTCGACGGCGAAGAGCTGCTGATGATGAAAGAAAGCGACATCATGGGCATCATCGAGTAAGCCCTCCGGCTGCTCTGGTCCCATCCATCGCGAAACACAAGAATTTCTCTAGGAGAGTGAATAATGGCTGCTAAGGACGTCAAATTCGACACCGATGCCCGCAACCGTATGCTGAAAGGCGTCAACATTCTGGCGGACGCCGTGAAAGTGACCCTGGGCCCCAAAGGCCGCAACGTTGTGCTGGACAAATCCTTTGGCGCGCCGCGCATCACCAAAGACGGTGTGTCGGTTGCCAAAGAGATCGAACTGGAAGACAAGTTCGAGAACATGGGCGCCCAGATGGTGAAGGAAGTTGCTTCCCGCACCAACGACGAAGCCGGCGACGGCACCACCACCGCGACCGTGCTGGCCCAGGCGATCGTCAAAGAAGGCCTGAAGCAGGTTGCTGCCGGTCTGAACCCGATGGACCTGAAGCGCGGCATCGACCTGGCAACCTCCAAGGTTGTTGAAGGCATCAAAGAGATGGCCCGCGAAGTCAAAGACTCCGCTGAAGTCGCACAGGTCGGCACCATCTCTGCCAACGGCGAAGCTGAAATCGGCCAGCAGATTGCTGACGCGATGCAGAAAGTCGGCAACGAAGGCGTGATCACCGTCGAAGAAAACAAGGGTCTGGAAACCGAGACCACTGTTGTCGAAGGCATGCAGTTCGACCGCGGCTACCTGTCGCCCTATTTCGTGACCAACGCCGACAAGATGATTGCAGAGCTCGAAGACTGCATGATCCTGCTGCACGAGAAGAAACTGTCCTCGCTGCAGGCCATGGTGCCGCTGCTGGAGCAGGTGATCCAGTCGCAGAAGCCGCTGCTGATCATCGCGGAAGACGTTGAAGGCGAAGCGCTGGCGACCCTGGTTGTCAACAAGCTGCGCGGCGGCCTGAAAATTGCTGCTGTCAAGGCACCGGGCTTCGGCGACCGCCGCAAGGCCATGCTGCAGGACATCGCGATCCTGACCGGCGGCCAGGTGATCTCCGAAGATCTGGGCATGAAGCTTGAGTCCGTGACCATGGACATGCTGGGCACCGCCAAGAAGATCGAAATCACCAAAGACGAAACCACCATCGTTGACGGTGCAGGCGAGAAAGCCGAGATCGAAGCCCGTGTTGGCCAGATCCGCGCTCAGATCGAAGAAACCACTTCCGACTACGACCGTGAGAAGCTGCAGGAACGCGTTGCCAAACTGGCTGGCGGTGTTGCCGTGATCCGCGTCGGCGGCATGACCGAAGTGGAAGTGAAAGAGCGCAAGGACCGTGTGGACGATGCGCTGAACGCAACCCGCGCAGCTGTGCAGGAAGGCGTGATCGTCGGCGGCGGTGTTGCTCTGGTTCAGGCCGGCAAGGCACTGGAAGGCCTGGAAGGCGCCAACGCCGACCAGAACGCCGGTATCGTGATCGTGCGCAAGGCCATCGAAGCGCCGCTGCGCCAGATCGCTGAAAACGCCGGTGTTGACGGTGCTGTTGTCGCCGGCAAGGTCCGCGAAAGCTCCGACAAGAACTTTGGCTTTAACGCTCAGACCGAAGAATACGGCGACATGTTCGCCTTTGGTGTGATCGATCCGGCCAAAGTGGCGCGTACCGCTCTGGAAGACGCAGCATCGGTTGCCGGTCTGCTGATCACCACCGAAGCCATGGTTGCCGACAAGCCCGCCAAAGAAGGCGCGGCTGCCGGCGGCGGCATGCCCGACATGGGCGGCATGGGCGGCATGGGCGGCATGATGTAATCACAGATCCCGCTGGGATTTGTGATGGGGCGACAGGCGATTGGCCGTTCAGGTCAATCTGCCGGAAGCCCGCCACTGATGATTGCAAGATTTGGGGCTGCCTGCGGGCGGCCCCTTTTCGTTTTTGACAGAGGCAGAAGGCCCGCCTGGCGGGCCTGCCTGCGGCGCGAGTATTTGTGCAAAGGTGAATGCGGGAGGGGCGTGATGGTTGTTGGGCCGGACTTCATGACTGGGGTCGATGAAGAGCACTTTGACGAAGTCGATACACTGCTGAAGGCGGCTTTTCCTACTGATGCGGAAGCGCGGCTGGTGAAGAAGCTGCGGGCGGACGGCGATATGCTGTTTGAAGCCCGAAAACCCTGGGAGGGCAGGATCGGCGGCTATTTCGCGCTGAGCCGTATGCAGGCGCCGGAGGGCTGGGCTTGCCTGGCGCCGATGGCGGTGCTGCCCGAGTGGCAGGGCGGCAGGCTGGCGGAGCGTAAGCCGAACATGGAAGCAGGCGGACCCAAGGATCAACTGTACCGGGGACCGTGGCGTTTCGGTTCGCGGATGCTGCAGCACTTGCAAAGTTACTATGAGGTGTTTCCAGCCGGCGTGCGGGAGCGTATGCCGGAAACCATCGTTGTTCTTGGCAAGCCCTCCTTTTACGGTCGGTACGGCTTCAGCCTGGAGCGGGCGCAAAAGCTCATCAGCCCCTATCCGCTGGACTGCACGCTGATCCTGCGGCGGGGCGTGGATGTGCCGGAGGCAGAGCTGATCTACCCGCGGGCGTTTCATGACGGCGGTTGCTGACACGAAGTTTTCATTGGCCGGACAGGATCTTGCGGGCTAGTTTCTTGAGGAGCGCGCAACAGGGAGGGACCGGCGGATGCAGAAACCGGCAGGGCGGATGCTGGTCCGGCTGTTGCTGGCGCTGCTGATTGCAGGCTGCGGGGTGTCGCCGGTGGACCGGCTGGCCAAGCCGCCGAACCTTTACTCAACAGGGCGCAATTACCAGGCGGAGCGGGTTCCAGAGGCGCAGCGCACGGTCGCGCCCAGGCTGCTTTATGTCACCAACCGCTCGCAACGGCTGAATGGCGACGGGTCGGTCACCTATTTGGCGGAACGCTCGGATTCGATGGGGTTTGGCACCGCAGAAGTGCAATTCACCAGGGTAGCAGACTGGCCGGAATTGGTGGCGCTCACCCATGCAGGGCGCGGCGGGCGGCTGCCGCGATTGAAGGTGGCGGGGTTCCGCGACGGGATTCGGTTTTCTAAAACACCGCTCGCGGCCGAGCGGCGCGGCGGCCGGGTGGTGACCGAGGCGCAGGCTGAAAGAGATTACGCCGCCCATGCAGCCGCTTTCCGCAAGGCGGTGGCGGCAGAGGTTCGGCGTGCGGGAACCGGCCGTATCCTTTTGTTTGTGCATGGTTTCAACAATGATTTTGACGAGGCGCTGACCACCCTGGCCAATATCTGGCATTACTCCGGGCGCCGCTCGGTGCCGATGGCGTTTTCCTGGCCGGCGGGCAATTCCGGCCTGTTCAAATACTTCCGCGACCGGGAGGCGGGGGATTTTTCGGTTTTTCATCTGAAGGAAACGCTGGATTTGCTGGCCTCGGTCCCGGAGGTGGAGGATATTGACATCGTTGCCCATTCCCGGGGCTCCGATGTGGCGGCGACGGCCCTGCGGGAACTGGTGATCCGTGAGCGCGGGCGGGGCAAGCGCCCCAAGGTTACACTGAAGACCGGCACGCTGGTCCTGGCGGCGCCGGATCTGGATGTGGGCATTGTGCGGCAGCGGCTGATGAGCGAACGGGTCTTTGCGGCTTTTGAGCAGGTCAATGTGTATATCAACCCGGATGATCAGGCGCTGGCGATTGCCTCGATCCTGACCCAAGAGGCGCGGTTCGGGCGGCTGGATGCGTCGGATTTCGCCCCCGGCGAACTAGCAACGCTGAAGAAGGTGGGGCTGGTGCATTTCATCCGGGTTGAGGGGGCAGGGGGCGCGGGCCATTCCTATTTCCGCGACAATCCTGGCGCGATGTCGGATATCGCGCTGGCGCTGCGCACGCGGGCCTTTCCGGGAGGCACGCTGCGGCCGCTGGAGCTGGACCGCGACAATATCTGGACCCTGCACCCGGACTACCCGCTGGAACGGTTGCCGGATCTGGACCTGGACTTTGTGCAGGACCGCCGCTGAAGGCCCGCGGTGTGGGCCTGCCTTCGGCGGGAGTATTTCCGGCCGGAAAGAAGCGCGCCAGCCGCCGGGCTGCTGCTGACACGGAAAATTCACTGGCCTGGAAGACGGGTCCATTGTAGCTGGCACCGCATGCGATTATTTCTGCTTGTCTCTCTCACCATGCTGGCCTTTGCCGCAAATTCGATCCTGGGCAGGGCCGCGGTTGGCGGCGGCTATATGGATGCCACCGGATTTGGCCTGTGGCGGCTGGTGTCCGGGGCGCTGATCCTGGCGGCTTTGTGCCGGATCCGGGGGCTGGACACCTGGAGCCGGGAGCGCATCCTGCTTCCTTCCAGTCTGTGGGGCGGGGCGGCGCTGACGCTGTATATGGCGGGATTTACCCTGGCGTATCAGGATCTTGATGCCGGATTGGGGGCACTGGTTCTGTTCGGGGTGGTGCAGATATCGATGTTCCTGTGGGGAGCTGTGCGCGGCAGCCGGCCGGGTTTGGCCCAGGCCGCCGGGGCTGTGGCGGCCTTTCTGGGGCTGGCCTATGTGGTCTGGCCTGCAGAGGGCGCCGGGGTGCCGTTGACCGCGTCATTGCTGATGGCGGCGAGCGGGCTAGGCTGGGGCATCTACAGCCTGCTGGGGCGCGGAGCGCGGCAGTCGCTGGTGTCCACGGCGGTGAATTTTGCCTGGTCCAGCGTGATGATGCTGCCGGTGCTGCTGCTGGCGGGCGGCGGCACGGTGGTGAGCCCGTACGGCGTGTTGCTGGCAGTTTTGTCCGGCGCGGTGACCTCGGGGCTTGGGTATGCGCTGTGGTACCGGGTGCTGCCGCAACTGCTGCCCGCGGTGGCAGCAACTGTGCAGCTGAGCGTGCCGGTGATTGCAATCCTTGCGGGGGCTGTGCTGTTGGGCGAGAGCGTAGGGCTGCGGCTGGTGTTCGGGTCGGTTGCGGTGCTGGGCGGCATTGCGCTGGTGGTGCTGGGCGGGCCGGGGCGGGCAGCACGGCAGGAGCCGGGCAAGGTCGGCTGAGGGGCTTTCACCGCCCGCCGTTTGCGCTTATCTGGTGCCCATGCGTATTGCGATGAAATCCCTGATGGCCGCTGCGGCGGTGCTGCTGCCGCTGCCCGCTGCAGCAGATTGTGTGATCCTGCTGCACGGTTTGGCCCGCAGCGAGGCGTCTTTTGTGGTGCTCGGGGAGGTCTTGCAATCGCGCGGCTACAGCGTTGTACGGCCAGGCTATGCCTCCACCGAGGACACCATCCAGGTACTGGCAGAGGAGACCCTGCCGGAGGCCTTTGCTGCCTGCGGTGAAGAGACAACCCATGTGGTGACCCACTCGATGGGCGGCATCCTGTTGCGCCATTGGCTGCAGGGCAACCATCCGCAAAACCTGGGCCGGGTGGTGATGATGGGCCCGCCGAACCAGGGCAGCGAACTGGTGGATGAGCTAGGCGATTGGGAGGTTTTCGGCCTGCTGAACGGCCCTGCGGGCCAGCAGCTCGGCACCGGGGCGGAGAGCCTGTCGAAACAACTGCCGCCGGTTGATTTTCAGCTGGGGGTGATCGCGGGCAGCGAGACGCTGAACCCGCTGTTCTCCGCCCTTATACCGGGGGCGGATGACGGTAAGGTCTCGGTCGCCAGCACCAAGGCGGACGGCATGGCGGCGCATCTGACACTGCCGGTCACCCATACCTATATGATGAACAATCCGCAGGTGATGGCGCAGACGCTGCACTTCCTCGAGGAGGGGCGGTTTGAGCCGTCGCTGACCTGGCTGGCGGCAGTGGAAGAGATCATCGCGGAGGCTTGCCAGCTGAATGGCGGTTGCGCAGAGGCAGAGAAATGACATTGGAACTGACGCTGCAAGGCGGCGATGTGCTGCGCCCCGGCGGGTTGGAGCGCGGCGGCGAAATTGCCATCGCAGGCGGCCTGGTATCGGAGACAGCGGCGGGGCGCGCCGTGGACCTGACAGGCTATCTGGTGCTGCCGGGGATCGTGGATCTGCACGGCGACGGGTTTGAGCGCCATTTGGCGCCGCGCCGGGGCGCGATGAAGCAGATGGCCGAAGGGGTGGTGGCCGCCGAGGCCGAACTGGCTGCGAACGGGATCACAACTGCGGTGCTGGCGCAGTTCTACTCCTGGGAGGGCGGTTTGCGCGGGCCGGAGTTTGCGGCGCAGGTGTTCGAGGGCATCAAAGCGGTGCGCAGTTCTGTGGTGACCGATTTGCTGCCGCAGCTGCGGTTCGAGATCCACATGCTGGAGGATTACACCGGGCTCGCCGCCAAAGTAGCAGAGTGGCAGGTGCCGTATGTGGTGCTCAACGATCACCTGCCGCATGAGCGGCTGGCGCAGGGCAAAAAACCGCCGCGTCTCACCGGCCAGGCGCTGAAGGCGGGGCGTAACCCCGAGGTCCACTGGCAGATGCTGAAGGACATGCATGCGCGCCGGGATGAGGTGCCGGGCAGGCTGGACGCGCTGTGTGCGGAATTAGCGGCGCAGAATGTGCAACTGGGCAGCCATGACGACCAAACCGCAGAAGACCGCGCCGTCTGGCGCGGCCGCGGCGCGCGGATTTCCGAGTTTCCGGAAACGCTGGAGGCAGCCGAGGCTGCGCGGGGCGCAGGGGATCCGGTGATCCTCGGCTCGCCCAATGTGGTGCGCGGCGGCTCGCACAAGGGCAATGCCTCGGCGGTGGAGCTGATTGCCATGGGGCTCTGCGATGCGCTGGCCTCGGATTACCATTACCCCAGCCCGCGCCGGGCGGCGCTGATGCTGGAACGCTCCGGCCTGCTGGATCTGGCGGGCGCCTGGCGGCTAGTCTCTGAGGGGCCTGCGCAGGTGCTGGGGCTCCAGGACCGCGGGCAGCTGGAGGCGGGCAAGAGGGCTGACATTGTGGTGCTGGAGAAGCAAACGCAGCGGGTGGCGGCAACCCTGTCGGGCGGGTGTGTCAGCTATTTGTCAGGGGATGTCGCGGCCCGCTTCCTGGCTTGAAGGGGAGCGCCGCGCATCAGGCCGGAAGGCCCTCTTTGCGGCGCGTGAAACCGGCGGCGCCGGTTTCACCTGGCGCCTTGCTGCTTGGGGCAGGGCTGGTTAGACTGGCGGGCAATTGATTTCAGATGTTTGCAAAGCGGAAGATATGCTTCGGAAATACGGCCGCACGTTTCACTTGCAGTGATCGCCCGGGGCCACCAGCGACGATAAGATCATGCAGGATATTTCGGCCTTGATGGCTGAGCCTGAGGTGGTGATCACCGAAAAGATGGATGGGAAAACACCACCATTCATGCAGGCGGCTGCCATCCGCGCAGCCCGGATGCGCGCTATCACCGGTCGCGGGACTGGATGAAGGCGTTTGCCGCGGGGATTTCCCCGGCGCTGGCGGAGGGATAGCGGATTGTGGGCGAATATCTCTATGCCCGCCATGCCATCGCCTATGCGGCGTTGCCCTCGTATTTCCTGGGGTTTGCGTGGATCCTGGACGGGATGGTCCAGTCCTGGGACCAAACCCTTGAAAGGTTTGCGGAGCTTGGCATTTCCAGCGTGCCGGTGCTGTACCGCGGCAAGGTTTCGCCTCAGCTGATTGATCAGACCATTGCCAGGCTGGACCTTGAAACTCAGGAGGGGCTTGTGATCCGCGCAGCCTGCGGCTTTGCCGAAGCGGACATGAGCCGCCTGCTGGCGAAATACGTCCGTGCCGGCCACGTGCAGACGGATGTGCACTGGATGAACGCACAGATCATCAAAAACGCCCTCGCCTAAGGCCGCTTGCTGCTTCTTTCTGATCTTAAATACCTCGGGGGAGCCGTGGCAGCGCCGCGGCGGGGGCAGCGCCCCCGTTTTTAGCTCTGCGGTTTCACCACCCGGTTCACATGGCCCATCTTGCGGCCCGGCTTGGCGTCGGCCTTGCCATAGAGATGGATGGCGCAATCCGCTTCTTTCGCCAGGTCGGGCATGCGGTCCACGTCGGCGCCGATCAGGTTCTCCATCACCACATCGGAATGGCGCTGGCCATCGCCAAGCGGCCAGCCCGCAACCGCGCGGATGTGCTGTTCGAACTGATCCACCGTGCAGCCGTTCTGGGTCCAGTGGCCGGAGTTGTGCACGCGCGGGGCGATCTCGTTGACGATCAGGTCTTCGGGGGTGACAAACAGCTCGACGCCAAGGACACCAACGTATTCCAGCGCATTCAGGATCTTGCCCGCCATCAGCACCGCGTCCATGCACTGGCTGGTGCTGAGCCGCGCGGGCACGGTGGTGGTGTGCAGGATGCCGTCGCGGTGGACGTTTTCGCCGGGGTCGAAACAGGCGATCTCGCCGGTCACGCCGCGTGCGGCAATGACCGAGACCTCATGGCTGAAATTCACAAAACCTTCGACGATCGAGGGCGCGCCTGCCATGGCGGCGAGCGCATCGCCCGCGTCCTCAGCCGCCTTGATGCGGGCCTGGCCCTTGCCGTCATAACCGAAGCGGCGGGTTTTCAGGATCGATGGCGCGCCGATTGCGGACAGGGCGGCGTCGAGGCTGGCCTGATCGGTGATGTCGGCAAACGGCGCGGTCTTGAGGCCAAGGTCCTGCAGG
Source organism: Leisingera aquimarina DSM 24565 (assembly GCF_000473165.1). Lineage (GTDB taxonomy): Bacteria > Pseudomonadota > Alphaproteobacteria > Rhodobacterales > Rhodobacteraceae > Leisingera > Leisingera aquimarina. The sequence continues at coordinate 2,087,496 of NZ_KI421504.1, forward strand.
AACGTCTTTTCCGTCAGACGGTCCTGGCTGATCCGCAAGGCTTCACGGCCCGGGCGGATCGGTTTTTGCGCTTCCAGCAGGTCGAGGGCCGAGGTCGGGATGTTTTCGAACTCATAGGTGATCACATCGACGGCAGCCGCAAAGGCGGCGAGCGCTTCGGCGTCCTCGTAGCCTGCGGTGGTCACGCGGTTGGCCACATGGCCTGCGGGCGGGTTGGCACCGGGTTCAAAGATATGAGTCTTGAAGCCGAGGCGGGAGGCCGCAACCGAGAGCATCCGGCCGAGCTGGCCGCCGCCGAGGATGCCGATGGTGGAACCGGGCTGTAATACCTGTGCGGGCACGTCAGTCATCGGAGGGCTCCTCCGGGATCGAGGCGGAGAGCGTCTCGCGCCAGTCATCCAGGCGCTGGGCGAGGTCCGCGTCCTGCAGGGCCAAGATGCCCGCGGCCATCAGGCCTGCGTTGGCGGCCCCTGCGGAACCGATCGCCATGGTCGCGACCGGGAAGCCCTTGGGCATCTGCACGATGGAATAAAGCGAGTCGACGCCGGACAGCGCCCGGGTCTGGACCGGCACGCCGACAACGGGCACCCGGGTTTTGGAGGCGACCATGCCGGGCAGGTGGGCAGCACCGCCCGCACCTGCGATGATCACTTGCAAGCCGCGGTCCGCGGCGGATTTGCCGTAGCTCCACAGCCGGTCCGGGGTGCGGTGGGCCGAGACGATCTTGGCCTCGTACTCGATGCCCAGATCATCCAGGATATTGGCGGCTTCTTTCATGGTGGGCCAGTCGGATTGGCTGCCCATGATAATGCCTACTTTGATGTCGGCCATGGCTTGTTGGCTCCTGTCGCGGCTTGTGGAGCGCGCACTATAGGGAAACTGGGACTTGGCGCAATGCGGCTTGGGGCGGAAAACTGGCGGATTGGCCCTGTTTTACGGGCTTTGGCGCTTTGCCACAGGGGGTGGCTCCCGCCCGCGCGGGATGCAGGCAAGCTGCACCGCCTTGCGGTTGGGCTTGGCGCCGCGCGGCGGCGCGGGAGGCTTGCGCCGATCCTGATCCGCGGGCAGGGTGGCTGCTGGAGCAGGGAGACAGCGATGCTGGAACTGCGCCCCAATTGCGAGCTGTGCGATAAAGATCTGCCGCCGGATGCAGCGGATGCGCGGATCTGCAGCTATGAGTGCACCTATTGCGCGGAGTGCGTGGAGCAGGTGTTGCATGATGTCTGCCCCACCTGCGGTGGCGCCTTTGCGCCGCGGCCCATCCGGCCTCGACGGAACGGGTGCATTCGACGTTCACCCGCGCGGATATCGAAGCGCATGTGGTGCGGATCCGGCATCTGAAGCCGGAAGAGCGGTGATCGGAACCGCCCGGCAGGCGGCTCCGGTTGTTTCCGGGATCAGTCCCGCTGTTTCGGCAGAATCAGGTTCAGCACCAAGCCCGCAACGCCGGAGAGGCCAATGCCCGCGAGGGTGAAGCCTTCGCCGAATTGAAGCGTCAGCCCGCCCAGGCCGATGATCAGTACGGTGGAGATGATCACCATGTTACGCGCCTCGGACAGCGCCTCGCCCAGTTTTGCCAGAACCGACAGACCGACCACGGTGACCATGCCGAAGAGCAGGATCATGATGCCGCCCATCACCGGCATCGGGATGGTGGCAAGCGCACCCGACAGCTTGCCCGCGAAGGATAGCGCGATGGCGAAGAGCGCCGCCCAGGTCATGATCGCCGGGTTGAAGGCGCGGGTGAGCGTTACGGCGCCGGTGACCTCGGAATAGGTGGTGTTGGGCGGGCCGCCTAAGATGCCCGCGGCGGCGGTGGCCAGGCCGTCGCCCAGCATGGTGTTCTGGATGCCGGGCTTGTCCATGTAGTCACGCTTGGTCACGCTAGAGATCGCCATGATGTCGCCGAAGTGTTCGATCGCAGGCGCAATGGCGACCGGCAGGATGAACAGGATTGCGGCCAGGTTGAACTCAGGCGTGACGAACTCCGGGACCGCGAACCAGGGGGCGCTGGCCAGCGGAGCGGTATCCACCAGGTTTTGCCCGGTGACTGCGCCGAGGATCAGCGCGGCGGCATAGCCTGCGGCGACGCCGGCCAGAATCGGCACCACGCGCATGATGCCGCGGCCGAGAATGGCTGTGAGCATGGTGGCGCCAAGGGCTGCGGCAGCCAGCAGCAGGGCGGTGTCTTTCGGCATCACCTGAGTGTCGCCGGCCAGGCCGGTTGCCATGTTGACGGCGACGGGGGCAAGCGACAGACCGATCACCATAATCACCGGGCCGACCACCACGGGCGGCAGCAGCCGGTGCATGAAGCCCGCGCCAAAGGCGCGGATGGCAAAGCTGAGGGCGACATAGAGAAGGCCCGCCGCGGCGAGCCCGCCGGTGGTGGCGGCCATGCCCCATGTCTGCACGCCGTAGATGATCGGTGCGATGAAGGCGAAAGAGGACGCCAGGAACACGGGCACCTGGCCGCGGGTCACGATCTGGAAGATCAAAGTTCCAAGCCCTGCGGTGAACAGGGCGACACTGGGGTCCAGCCCGGTCAGTAGCGGCACCAGCACCAGCGCGCCGAAGGCGACGAACAGCATCTGGGCGCCGATCAGCGCCTGTTTCGGGGAGAATTTATAGTCGGCGTCCTGGGCTTCAGGCACAGGAGTGCGGTCGCTGGTGGCGGTCATTGTCATGCTCGTTCTTTGGTTCAGCCGCTTGTGCGGGAGGCTCCTGAATGGAGGCCGGGCACAAAATCCGGCTGCTGGTAAACGGAAAATCCGGCTTTGACCATCCGGTCAGAAGGAGATTCCGCCAGCCGCAGGCAAGGTGTCGCAACAGGGCCGGGAAATTGCCGGTTTTCTGCAAGCCGGATGGTGGTCGGACCGGGCCTGCTGCAGGTGGCAGCATCTAACGGACCGCGAACCATGACCTTGGACAATGACCCTCTCCTCCAACCCCTGCAGATCCGGCATCTGAGCTTGCGAAACCGGATCATGAGCACAGCCCATGCGCCCTCGTTCCAGGAGGGCGGGCATCCGCGGGACCGTTACCGGCTGTACCACGAGGAGAAGGCACGCGGCGGTATTGCGCTGACGATGATTGGTGGCTCGACCAATATCGCGCTGGACAGCCCTTCGGTCTTCGGGCAGCTCTATGCAGGTGATGACAGTATCATCCCGTGGTTCCAGCGCCTCACAGACGGGGTGCGCAAGCATGGCGCGGCGGTGATGTGCCAGATCACCCATATGGGGCGGCGGACGGCCTGGGATGATGGGAACTGGCTGCCGGTGCTGGGGCCGTCGGGGAGGCGGGAGCGGGCGCATAGGGCCTTTCCCAAGGTGATGGAGATGGAGGATATCTCCCGCGTCATCAAAGACTTCGCTGCCGCAGCTGAGCGCTGTCGGGCGGGCGGGTTTGATGGAATTGAGCTGCTGTCGCATTCACATCTTTTGGGGCAGTTCCTGTCGCCCTTGGTCAATGACCGTGAAGACGATTACGGTGGCTCGCTGGACAACCGGTTGCGGCTGACGCTGCAGGTGCTGGAGGCGGCACGCGAGGCGGTGGGGCCGGATCTGATCCTGGGGATGCGGGTCACCGGCGATGAGCTGATGGAAGGCGGGTTGAGTGCCGCGGAGTGCATTGAGGTTGCGCGGAAGATTGCCGCTACCGGTGCAGTGGATTTCCTGAATGTGCTGGCGGGCGCGCCGTATGATGATCTGGGTCTTGCGGGTTGGGTGGCACCGATGGGCTTGCCCGCCGCGCCGGATTTGAACGTTGCGGGCCGCATCCGCCAGGCAGTGGATCTGCCGGTGTTTCATGCCGGCGGCGTGGCCGACATCGCCACCGCCCGCCATGCCCTCCGCGAAGGCCAGGCCGACATGATCGGCATGACACGGGCGCATATGGCCGATCCCTATCTGGTAGCCAAACTGCGGCGCGGCGAAGAAGAGCGCATCCGCCCCTGCGTGGCGCTGGGCTATTGCGTCGACCGGGTCAATCAGGGCAAGCCCGCGGTCTGCGGCCACAATGCAGCCACAGGGCGCGAGGCGGTGATGCCGCATGTGATCGCGCCAGCGCCGGAGCGGCGCAAGGTGGTGGTGGCCGGCGGCGGTCCGGCCGGGCTGGAGGCGGCGCGGGTGGCGGCGGAACGCGGCCATCAGGTGGTGCTGTTTGAGGCGGGCGGGCGGCTCGGCGGGCAAATTGCCTTGGCGGCCAAGGGCATGACCCGGCGCCAGATTTGGGGCGTGGCGGACTGGCTGATCTCGGAAGCGGAGCGGCTGGGTGTTGAGGTGCGGCTGAATACCTACGCCGAGGCAGACGACGTGCTGGCCGAGGACCCGGACGCAGTGATTGTGGCCACGGGCGGCTGGCCGGAAGGGTTGGAGATCCCCGGCGGGCATCTGATCACCTCCGGCTGGGAGGTGCTGAGCGGCGAGGCGCGGGCCGCAGGCGAGGTGTTGCTGCTGGATGAATGCGGCGATCACGCGGCCCTGGTCTGCGCGGATGCGATGGCGCAGGCCGGTTGCAAAGTAACGCTGGCGACGCCTGACCGAACGGCAGCGCATGATCTGGGGCCGACCAATTCTGCAGTGGTGCTGCGCGATCTGGTGCGGCAGGGCGTCACGTTTGAGTGCCTTCTGGAACCGGTTTCCGTGGTTTCGGACGGGCGCCGCAAACGTATCACCCTGCGCCATGTCCTGACCGGCGAAGTGACGGAGCGGGTTGCGGATCATGTGGTCAGTGAGCATGGGATCACCCCTGCGGACGATCTTTACCATGCGCTGAAGCCGCAATCGCGCAATTTGGGTCAGCTGGACCACCAGGCGATGATTGCCGGAGACAGTCCTTTTGCCGCCATCAATCCGCAGGGCAGCTTCTGGCTGGCGCGGGCCGGTGATGCGGTTTCCGGGCGCAATATGCATGCCGCCATCTATGATGCGCTGAGACTCTGCAAAGACCTCTAGACGGTGGCGCAAACGCCGCCGCTCAGCGCGCCGCCAGGCGCGATGCCGGGCCCAACGCCTTGCTGCGCAGGCAAGGGGGCGGGAGAACCAGGGCGGTGATGAAACGCCGCGTTCTGCGGCTGAGCCCCGGCAGCTTTGGCAGGGGGCGGACAGCGCCGGGCAGGCCAGCGCCGTGTCCGGTGGCAATTGTCAGGCGATAATATCCGGGGTCAGCCGGTCTTCGATCAAGGCGATCTTGTCCTTGAGGACGAGCTTTTGTTTCTTCAGGCGGCGGATTGTCAGCTGGTCGCTGGTCGGGCGCTCTTCCAGCGCGCCGATTGCTTCGTCCAGATCACGGTGCTGCCTGCGGAAAACCTCCAGCTCAACCTTAAGGACCTCATCGGTCTTCATCGACACATCTGTGGGTGCGTTCATTGGCGACTCAGTAAAGCTTATGAATGAAGTGAGGCTGAAGATACTTCCTTAACCGCTTTTCCGCTAGACCTATGGGCACATGCACTTGTGAAACCAGCAGGAACTTCCCATATTCTTCTGGAAGCGGCCGCCGGATACGGGGCCGCGCGCATCCGTCGCTTTGGCATAAAGGACGAACACCGTGTCGAAACTAACTTTGGGCTCTTACCCGCATATGCTGGGGTTTGAGCAGCTGGAACGCCTGCTGGAACGCTCGGCCAAATCGGGCAACGAAGGCTATCCTCCCTATAATATCGAACAGACTTCCGATCATTCCTACCGCATCACCCTGGCCGTGGCCGGCTTTGCCGAAGAGGACCTGGCGATCACCGTCGAGGACCGCCAGCTGGTGATCCGCGGCCGCCAGCGCGACGATAGCGAGGGGCGGGTGTTCCTGCACCGCGGCATCGCGGCGCGCCAGTTCCAGCGCATGTTTGTGCTGGCCGATGGCGTTGAAGTGGGCGAGGCAGTGATGGAAAACGGGCTGTTGCATGTGGATCTGACCCGTGCCCGGCCCGAAACCGTGGTTCAGACAATCAGTATCAAAAAGGGGTAAGAGCAATGCATACACCGTTTGATTTCAGCCAGGGCGCCGACCGGACCGTCTATGTAAAGGCGGTTGCGGTGGCAGATCTTCCCAAGGACGTGCAGGAAAGCGCCGGCGGCCACGCGCAGCTTTATGCGGTGCATGACGCCGAGGGCAGCCAGCTGGCGCTGGTGGCCGACCGGCGTCTGGCCTATGTGCTGGCACGCCAGAACGACATGACACCGGTTTCGGTGCATTGACCCCCGGGTAACCGGGACGTATCCGCTGGAAAGCGCTTGATTTTCCCAACAGCAGGCTCCCATTTGGGGGCCTGAATTGTTTAGAGAACCAGGTTCAAGGAAGGCGCATTTGATGTTCCGTACAATCCGCTCGGTCGCCGCGGCTTTGGGGCTTGCCCTGCTGGCTGCTCCGGCTGCTGCCGATCCGTTTGTCAAATGCGTGCAGGGGCAGCTGGCGGGGCTGGGATTTGACCCCGGTCCTGCAAACGGCGCGCTGTCGCAGGCAACACTGCACGCCTGGACGTCGATGCGGCAGAGTCAGGCGGCGGCAAAGGCCGGACACCTTGCGAACCTGCCTGCGCTGACGCAGAAAACCGCGATCCATTGGTGCCGGGAGCTGCCGGCGTTGAAATCCGGTCTGGAAAAACACTTGCCGTCGGCAGCCCCGGCCCAGATTCTGGCGGATACGCCCAACGCGGAAAAAGGCGTCCGGCAGGCGTATGCGCGAACCCTGCGGTTCATGGAAAAGGAATACGGGATCGTTCTGGCCGGCAATATCGGCATCGCGGCTGCGGGCAACACCAAGACGGTTCAAACCTATGTGCGCCGCCTGCTCAGCCGGATGTCCAAGGCCCGGTTCAACCCGGACGCCGCCATTGCCAGCCATTGCAACAAACCCTTTGGCGTCGCGGGGGCTGCCTATCTGAAGTTCATGTATATCTGCTGGGACAATCCGCATCAGGCGGACAAAGCCTGGCTTAAGCGCTCGCGCAAATGGCTGGGGGCAATGATGGCGCATGAATATATGCATCTGGTTCAGGCGGAACTGGGCGGTGCCCGCTCAGAAGGGTTCAACGGGGCGGCTGTGCGGCGCCGGATGGGGCCGTCCTGGATGGTGGAGGGCGGCGCCGAACTGGTTGCGGCGCGGTTTGGAAAGAAGGCCTTGCGTCTGCGTGCGCCGGGCCTGTCCGAGCTGCGGGATGCGTCCCTGCAATCGAAGCAAAGCCTGAGGGCGATGCGCGCGCCCAGGACGGTCCGCACCGAAGGTGATTATGACTATTCGCATTTTGCAGTGCATATTCTGACCCGTATACATGGCGAGGATGCCCTGTTCGGGTTCTGGCGGCTGCTCAGCACCGGCAAGAGCTGGGATCACGCGTTTCAGGAGGCATTCGGTACCGGCTTGGACGCATTCGAAGCGCAGGTTATGGAGTTGCGCAAGACACCCGGGGCCGCAAGGGCCTATATTGCACAAATGCGGCGGAGGAACGCGTGATGACAGACTTCAACTTTGACTGGGTGGACGCATTCTCGGGCCGCGCTTTTGGCGGCAATGGCTGTGCGGTGGTGCATGGCGGCGCGCATCTGCCGGAGGCGGTTTGCTCCGCTTATGTGCGGGAGACATCGCTGGTGGAATGCACCTTTACCGGCCCGTCTGACGTGGCGGATGTGAAGGTGCGCTATTTCCTGGCCAGCCGCGAGATCCCCTTTGCCGGCCATCCGACCATTGCCACGGTGGCGGCAATGCGGGACCGGGGGCTGATCGCCGGGGACAGCATCACGCTGGAAACCGGGGCGGGGATCGTGCCGGTGACGCTGGAGGGCGATCTGATTTCGATGACCCAGGTGGCGCCGGAATTTGGTCCCTTTGCCGATCCCGCACTGGTGGCGGCGGCCGTGTCGCTGCCGGTGGAGGCGATCGTGGGCCACCCGCAGAAGGTTTCGACCGGGTTGCCGTTCTGCGTGACGGTGCTGCGCGACCGCGCGGCGCTGGAGGCGGCAGAGCTGAACCTGGAGGCGCTGGCGGCGCTGGGCCAGTCGCTGGGCGCGGACGGCATCGACATGATGGAGCCGTTTCTGGTTACGCTGGAGGGCGCAACCGAGGCGGGCGATACGTTTTCGCGCTTGCTGATGGCGCCGCCCAGCCCGCCGGAGGACCCGTTCACCGGGTCCGCGACCGGCGCCATGGCGTCTTATCTGTGGCGTCACGGGCTGATGGAGAAGGCAGAGTTTGCGGCTGAGCAGGGCCATGGCCTTGGCCGTCCCGGCCAGGCACGGGTGGCGCGGGTTGGCCCGGCAGATGCGATTGAGGGCGTGCAGGTGGCAGGCGAAGGCTTTGTGCTGATGCGCGGCACGGTGGACCTGCCGGACAGCGCATAACATTCAGGGGATCTGCTGTAGCGTCCTGGCAGATCCTGTTGCGCGCCTTGAGGTATTTTGAACGCCGAGGACGCGGGGCTGCTTCTGTCCAAGGGGGCGGCGGGACGCGCTTTTCCTTTACCGAATTTTAGAGAGGCATGGCGGATAGTCTCAAAAGTCCGCATTTGCCTCAAAATAGGGAAAGTAAGAATTGCTTCAAAATCAAACGCCTCAACCACCTCAATTGCGTCGGCATTCAGACACGCAAGACGCAGAAAGACTGGTCCAGCTGGCAAAATCCGAATCGCTGGGCGATGGCGGCATCCGGACCTCGCAGATCCTTTCGGACGCGCTGGCGGCAGACCCATGCCACCATGAAGCGCAGGTTCTGCAGGAGCGGCTGCATCAGGCGTTTGTGCCCCGCTGGCATTTCCCGATGCTCGCCGACAAGGCCCGCAACCGCGCCTACGCCAAGGCCATCGCGGCCAAGGTGCGGCCGGGCGACGTGGTGCTGGATATTGGCTGCGGTGCGGGTTTGACGGCGATGCTGGCAGCGCGGGCCGGCGCCAAACATGTCTACACTTGCGAGCAGCAGCCGCTGATTGCCCAGGCCGCAACCCGCGTCATCGCCCAGAACGGTCTGACCGACCGTATTACGGTCATACCGAAATGGTCCCACGATATTGTTGTTGGCGAGGACATTCCGGAGCGGGCGGATGTGGTGATTTCAGAGATCGTCGATACTGTCTTGCTCGGCGAGGGGGCGCTGGCGACACTGACCCATGCGATGGGCGCGCTGGCCAAGCCGGAGGCGCGGGCGGTGCCTGAACGGGGAACGCTGAAGGCGCAACCGGTGGAAAGCGGTGATCTGCTGGACCTTTGGCGGCCGCAGGAGGCGGAAGGGTTCGACCTGAGCGCCTTTCACCCCTTTGCACGCTTGGCCCAGCTGACGCCGAATGATCTGGAAACCTGTGCGCTGCAGCCTTTGGGGACGGTGACCGACCTGTTTCAATTTGATTTCACCCGGCCAAACATAAACCCGGCGCGTGCAACCAAGGATCTTGTCTGTACCGGCGCCGGCACCATTCATGCGGTCTTTGTCAGTTTTGAGATGGAACTGGCCCCCGGCATTCTGGTGGCAAATGATCTGCGGTCCGGCGGCCATTGGGGGCGGACGGCGTTTCTGCTGGATCAGCCGGTGTTTGCGGAGGCCGGCGCGCAATTGCGTGTGACCGCGCAGCATGATGCGTCGCAGCTGAGCCTTTCGGTGCATGAATTGGCACACCGTCCTGAAGTTGCGGAGCCTGCTACCCTTTGGATGACCGGGGCTTGGAAAGGCGGGTACACTCTGCGGGCCGGCAGCGGTGCAGATGTTCCGGCGCCAGTGGTGTGGGCTCCGTCCGATGCCAAGGCCGTGCCTCTGGGGCAGTCCTTCCACTAGCGCCGGAAAGCGGGTGCCGGAATTATGCGATAATTCCGGCCCGGAAAACAGGTGTTTTCCGTGACGTTTCCCGCGCCGGGAAACGGAAGCGGCCCGCCAATTGGCGGGCCGCTTTCTTGTTTCACATTGCCGTCGGGATCAGCCGGAGATCAGACCCATGCTTTCCAGCTTGAGCAGCACCTGGTGGGCGCAGTTGTCGACGTCGACATTTTCAGTCTCGACCGACAGTTCCGGGTTTGCGGGCACGTCGTAGGGGTCAGAGATGCCGGTGAACTCCTTGATCTTGCCTTCGCGGGCCAGCTTGTAGAGGCCCTTGCGGTCGCGGCGTTCGCATTCCTCGATCGTGGTGGCAACGTGCACTTCGACAAAAGCGCCGAAGGCTTCGACGTCTTCGCGCACGGCACGGCGGGTCGTGGCATAAGGCGCGATCGGGGCACAGATGGCGATGCCGCCGTTCTTGGTGATCTCAGACGCCACATAGCCGATGCGGCGGATGTTGAGGTCGCGGTGCTCTTTCGAGAAGCCCAGCTCAGAGCTGAGGTTTTTCCGCACGATGTCGCCATCCAACAGGGTTACGGGACGGCCGCCCATTTCCATCAGCTTAACCATCAGCGCGTTGGCGATGGTGGATTTGCCGGAGCCGGAGAAGCCGGTGAAGAACACGGTGAAGCCCTGCTTGGAGCGCGGCGGCTTGGTGCGGCGCAGTTCCTTGACCACCTCGGGGAAGGAGAACCACTCGGGGATTTCCAGGCCTTCGGCCAGGCGGCGGCGCAGTTCGGTGCCGGAGATGTTGAGGATGGTGACGTTGTCGCGGTCGGCGATTTCGTCGTTCGGCTCGTACTGGGCGCGTTCCTGCACATAGACCATGTGCTTGAAATCAACCATTTCGCAGCCGATTTCGGACTGGTTGGCGCGGTAAAGCTCCTGGGCATCGTAGGGGCCGTAGAAGTCTTCGCCAGCCGAGTTTTTGCCGGGGCCCGCGTGGTCGCGGCCAACGATGAAATGGGTGCAGCCGTGGTTGGCGCGGATCAGGCCGTGCCAGACAGCTTCGCGCGGGCCGGCCATGCGCATCGCCAGGTTCAACAGCGACATCGAGGTGGTGGCGGCCGGGTATTTGTCCAGCACCGCCTCGTAGCAGCGCACGCGGGTGAAGTGGTCGACGTCGCCCGGTTTGGTCATGCCGACCACCGGATGGATCAGCAGGTTGGCCTGGGCCTCCTTGGCGGCGCGGAAGGTCAGTTCCTGGTGGGCGCGGTGCAGCGGATTGCGGGTCTGGAACGCAACCACTTTGCGCCAGCCGACTTTGCGGAAATAGGCGCGCAACTCGTTCGGGGTGTCGCGGCGGCCGCGGAAGTCATAGTGGACGGGCTGCTGAATGCCGGTGACCGGACCGCCGAGGTAGATCTTGCCGGCCTGGTTGTGCAGGTAGTTCACCGCCGGGTGCGCGTCGTCATCGGCGCCGAATACCTTCTCCGCTTCGCGCGATTTGTTCGGCTCCCAGCGGTCAGTGACGGTCATGGTGCCCAGGATCACGCCTTCCTGGTCGCGCAGGGCGATGTCCTGGCCGATTTCGATGCTGCCGGCAAAATCTTCGGACACATCCAGAGTGACCGGCATCGGCCACAGGGAGCCGTCGGCCAGGCGCATGTTTTCGACAACACCGTTATAGTCGTCTTCCGACAGGAACCCTTTGAGCGGGTTGAAGCCGCCGTTCATCAGCAGTTCCAGGTCGCAGATCTGGCGCGGGGACAGGTCCCAGCTGGTGAGGCCGGCAGCTTCGACCTTCAGTTTCTGTGCGCTTTCGTAGGAAACATAGAGCTCTGGAATGGGAGCCAGGTTGCTTTGCATAGGATGAGTCCTGTGTTTAAGAGGGGGCAGGCCGCTTGCCGCGCCTGTGAGTTCCGCGTGCAGCGCGTTGTATTCTGCGAGCTTGCGGGCGAGGAATTGATCGGTGAGCCGCATTTTTTCCACGGCGCCCCGGGTGGTCAACGAATAGGTAAACCGCTGCCGCTTGTCGGGGCCGGGCCGGTTGCTGATGGTGATCAGGCCGGTCTCCGCAGCCAGGCGCAGCTGTGTGTTCAGCCGCCCCAGCGAAATCCCCAGCGCCGCAGCCGTTGCCCGCTGCGATGCATCCGGCGCCGCATCTAGCTGGCGCAGGAGCCGGAAGAGCAGATCTTCCTCGTCCGGGGTGGATGTGGTCAGGGTTTCGGTCACGGCCCAACAGCTCAAAGTGTGTTCACGCGTGAACGCATTGCATGATTTGACTGTAAAGCAAAGTGCAAATCAGGGAGGATTTGCGATTTTCTGCCACGTTGTTTTGCTGCAACGGGGCAGGCGAGGCGGTAGGTTATCCGCCTTTGGCGGGCTGAACCGGGTGGCTGGCACCGGCTGGGCAGAGGGTGGGAAACAAGCGTTCTGCGCAGCAGCGGGCCGGCTTAACGCTGTTCTGCGGCAAGGGTCCGCGGCAGGGCGGCAGCAAAGGCAACGGGCAGCGCCTTGATGGGTTCTGCAACGCCGCGCAGATGGAAAGTTTCCAGCGCCAGATGGCTGGAATCGTATCCGGCAGCGTCCAGCAGGCGGGCCGAAATCAGCAGCTCGACGCCCAGATCCTTGGTCTTGGCCTCCAGCCGGCTGGCAGTATTGACGCTGCCGCCGATGATGGTGCGCGGAGCATGGCCGGCGCTGCCGATTTCGCCCAGAACCAGTTCGCCCAAGTGGATGCCGATACCGATGCGGATTTCCGGTTCGCCGTCGGCGGCAAGCCGGGCGTTGAAGTCCTGCAGTGCGCTGCCGATGGCGGTTGCTGCGTCCAGAGCCGCCTGGGCTGAGCGGGCGGGAGAACGAGCCTCGAACAAGGCGAGCAGGCCGTCGCCAAGGTATTTGTCCACGGTGCCGCCCGCGCCGGTGACAGCGGGCACGATGGCGTCAAAGAAGCGGTTCAGAAGGAACACCACGTCATAGGGCAGCTGGCCGGCGGTGCGGGCGGTAAAGCCGCGCATGTCGAGAAACAGGATGGCGAGCTGCTGTTCGCTGCCCTGGCTGGCATGGGCGCGGCCCTTTTGCCCGTCGGGGCGGAACATGCGGGTAACGGTCAGCGGCGCCTCTGGCCGGATCTGGCAGGCCAGCCGCATGTTGGCGGGGGCCTTGACCCGTTCCAGGCTGCGGGCCTCAGGCGGTGTGGGCGGCGGCAGGTGATCGCCGCCTTTGTCCACCACCACCCGGCAGGTGGTGCAGCGCCCCTTGCCTCCGCAGAGCGACGTGTGCTGGACCCCGTTGGCCTGGGACATCTGCAGCAGGGTCATGCCGCGCTCGGCGCGGATTTCGGGACCAAAGGCATAACGGATCTGCACCGCCCGGCGGCGGCGCAGCAGCCGGGCCAGCAGATGGGCCGCCGCTGTCAGTCCCAATAGGATGAGGAAACCGGTGAACCAGCGGCTGTCTGTTTCCAGCAGCGCGGCAAAATCCTCGCGGCTGGGCCAGTTGAAATCGGCCATCAATCCGGCACGCCGGCTGCCTTCGACAAACAGATCATAGATGCGGCGGCCTTCGGTCAGGAGGCCGGCCAGGGCAAAGCCGGGGACAAAGACTGCCAGCCCGGCCATCCAGGGGATCAGAGGCCGCCACCAGCGGGTCAGGCGCAGCCAGTAGTGCAAACCCATGCAGCCGTGGATCCACACCGCCAGCAGCAGTGCGCTTTGCTGCCAGACCTCGGGCGAGGCCCACATCAGCACGATTTGATAGGGGAATTCATCGTTGACGCCGTAGATTTCGTGCGAATAGCGGGTGAACACCAGATGGCTGAGCAGCTGCAGCGGGATCAGCAGGCCAAGCAGGGTTTGCAGCCCCTCGCCAAAGTGCATCCTGAGGCTGCGGCGGCGGGCCAGGTTCCACAGGGCAAGGCCCGCGTGCAGGATCAGAGAGGCATAAAGGACCAGGCTGCCAGCTAGGCTGCGGGTGATCACCTGGCGGGCGTCCTGGAAGTCATCCATCCATTCGGGCGACAAAAGCCCAAGGCCGATGTTTATGAAATGGAAGAAGGCATAGGTGAACAGCACCAGCCCGGTGATGATCCGGGTGCGGCTGATCCAATTGCCTTGCCAGAGTGCGCTTGCCACCCCGGTCCTCCTGTTTCGCGGTTTCCGGGGGCAGACTGCGGCGGGCAGGCGCGCCGGTCAAGGCAGCACGGCGTTTACACCAGGGGCCGGTCTGCCAGCAGGCGGCTTTCCTTTTGTTTCAAAACCCTGCGGGCGGCGGGGTAGCCGCTGCCGCCGGCCAGCGCGAGATCGGGGAACAGCTCCAGGATCTCCTGCCTCGCAGCGGCGCCGCCGCCGTCCAGAAGCTGGCTGCCGGGCTGGAAGCTTTCAGTCCAAAGACCGTTTGAGAACACCGCCTGATGGCGCTCGAACAGAAGGTGCACATAAGTGGTCCGGGCAACCGGCTGCCTGGCAACGCCCGGATGCGCCTGCAGGTGCGCGGCGGCGGCAAGCACCTCCGGCTCTTCGAACAGCATCTGGCAGGCGGCGCCTTTCAGCAGCAGCCGGTGCTGCGGCGAGATCCAAAGGTCCTGGGCCGGCTGGCCGGGGGCAAAGGCATCGGCGGCAACCTGCACCGGCTGCAGATGCGGGCAGGCCTGCATCCAGTCCGCGCCGATCTGGCGGATACCAACCCAAAGAACCGGCTGAAAGCCGTTGTCGCGGGTTAGCACCCGGTCGCCGGGGCGCAACCGTTCCACCGGGCGCAGGCCCTGGTCGGTGCAGATAGCGGTGCCGGTCACGAAACAGGGCACAAAGCTGTCATATTGGGAGGTGCCGGTATTGCTGCCGGAGGTTTTCTGGTACGGTGCGCCATCCTTCAGCGGGGTATCGGTGGAAAAGCCCCAGACATCCTGCGTGACGCCGTTCCGGGAAAACACGGTGATGGTGATGACCGGGCCGAAGGGATTGCCACCGGCATCAAGCTCTTGCAAGTAGTGGTGCGATTCGGCCTCGACCGGGGTGCCGCCGGCCACCATGGAACCGCCATCGACGATGGTATGGCCGCCTGACTGGTCATCTTCCATCGTGTCAGCACCGCCTGCGGTGTCGTCCAGGGTGATCCGCTCGATGGCGTAGCTGGAATCATAGGTGAAGACCGTGCCGACCGGGGTGTCCGAATTGTTGATGATCGAACTGCCCGCAGTCATATGGGGTGAGCTGTCATCGACGGTAAAAGCGTCCGCATTGAACGCGCTTAAAGTTCGTATCGCCATTTCGGCCCCCCGGCAGAACGATCTGATATGCAGTCGCTTACGCGAAGGTTTTGCGGTGCTTTTTTCTAATACCGGGTTAAGGCGCCGCAGAAAGGCGGATGAATTTTTTGTACACCCGTTTGGGTGCATTCCGGTAAGTGTGAAAGGTCGGTTAAGTGAAATATTTCAGCATCTTGCCTGGGTTTTCGGGGCTTGCGGCGAACCAGCGCAGGGGCTTAGGCAGGCGTGCCCCTCGGGCGCGTGGGTCGGGGCCAGGGGCTGATCTGCCCGGGTCTGAAACAGGATCCGCCAGACGGGTCCGGCAAAGGAGAGGCGTCGTGCGGGCGGGCTCAGCCCTCCAGCCCCCAGCCGCCCGGTGCGAACCCGTGGGAGAGGGCGGCGCGGGTGGCCACTTCTTCGCCGATCCAGATACCGGTGGCGGAAATGATCTGCTCCGGCAGGGTGGCGATCAGATAGGGGGCGCCGTCTTCACTGTCTGCCGCGCTGACCCAGCTGCAGCTGTAGCCCTCGCGGCTCAGTTCTTTGGCCAAGGGCTGCCAGTCCGCGCCGTCGCGGGCGGGGACGAAGAAGTAATCAACGTCCGCCGCCTCGGGCAGGCCGTGTTCGGCCTGCAGGTCGTTGAATGCCGCAACGGTTCCGGCCCGCTGGGTTTCGAAATCATGCGGCATCCGGATCAGTCCTGCTCGGCCAGGAAACGTTCGGCGTCGAGTGCTGCCATGCAGCCCATGCCGGCCGAAGTGACCGCTTGGCGGTACTTGTGGTCGGTCAGGTCGCCGGCCGCATAGATGCCGGGGATCGAGGTTTCGGTCGAGCCGGGTTTGACCTGGACGTAGCCGCCGTTGTGCAGCTCCAGCACGTCCTTGACCAGTTCATTAGCGGGGGCGTGACCGATGGCGACAAAGACGCCCTTGCAGGGAATTTCCTTCAACTCGCCGGTTTGCACGTTCTTGACCACGACGCCTTCGACCCCCGGCGGGTTTTCGGTGCCGACGACCTCTTCCAGGGTGTGGAACCACAGGGGTTCGATCTTGTCGTTCTTCATCAGGCGGTCGATCAGGATCTTCTCGGCGCGCAGCTCGTCGCGGCGGTGGATCAGGGTCACTTTGGAAGCGAAGTTGGTGAGGAACAGCGCCTCTTCTACGGCCGTATTGCCGCCGCCGATCACCACAATCTCCTGGCCGCGGTAGAAGAAGCCATCGCAGGTGGCGCAGGCGGAGACGCCGAAGCCCTTGAACTTCTCTTCCGACTCCAGGCCCAGCCACTTGGCGCGGGCGCCGGTCGCGAGGATCACCGCATCGGCGGTGAAGGTGGTGCCGCTGTCGGCCTTGGCCACAAACGGGCGCTTGGACGTGTCGAGCGAGGTGATATAGTCGCCGATGACCTCGCAGCCCATCGCCTGGGCGTGCTCCTGCATCTTGATCATCAGATCGGGGCCCTGCACCTCGGTGAAGCCAGGGTAGTTTTCGACCTCAGTGGTGGTGGTCAGCTGGCCGCCGGGCTCAATCCCCTGGACCAGGATCGGTTCCAGCATGGCGCGGGCCGCATAGACCCCCGCGGTGTAGCCCGCAGGCCCGGAGCCGATGATCAGAACCTTGGTGTGGCGCGTCTCGCTCATGTTCGTCCCTTACATAAAGCAGCATGGCGGGCGTGCCGCCGTCAGAACATGCATATAGCGGCGGGGGTCGCGGGCTTAAACCCCCAAGGCTTTGCATGCGGCAGGATACAAATCCGCCAGGGAGGCGCGCATTGCGGCTTGCGCCTTTGGAGCGCAAAGAATATTGCGCGACGATGAAACATTATTGCGCGGCCCGGCGGCGGTGCTATAAGAAACGCAAATTCCACAGGAGCTTTGAACATGGTCACAACCCGCCTTGATCCGATTGATCGCAAGATTTTGTCGGAGCTTCAGGCCGATGGGCGGATGACCAATGTGGAGCTGGCCAAGCGGGTCGGCATTTCGGCGCCGCCCTGTCTGCGTCGGGTGCGCGCATTGGAGGAGGCCGGGCTGATCCATGGCTATCATGCGGATGTGAACTCCCGCGAGCTGGGGTTTGAGGTGCAGGTCTTTGCCATGGTGGGGCTGGAAAGCCAGGCCGAGGTGGAGCTAAGCGCCTTTGAGGAGAAATGCCGCAGCTGGCCTTTGGTGCGCGAGTGCCACATGCTGAACGGCGAGGTGGATTTCATCCTGAAATGCGTCTCCCCCGATCTGAGTACTTTTCAAAGCTTCCTGACCGGCGATCTGCTGACAACGCCGAATGTGGCCAGCGTCAAGACCTCGCTGGTGATCCGCGGCGCCAAGGATGAACCGGGCGTGCCGTTTGAGGTGCTGGAAGAGCGGCTCGCGCGCGAGGCATAGGGCGCAAACACGCAACAGCCTGACACGTAAAGGCCGGGCAAAGGCGTGCCCGGCTTTGTTGCATGTGCGGGGCTGGGTGCCCCTTCAGCTTACAGAATGGCCTGGCTGGACCTGCTGCTGCCGGCCCTGGAGTAAGCCAACGGGCCAAAGTCCTGAATGCTGTTGGCATGGGCAAACATGTTCAAGAACAATGTCTTGATCGCATAGCTGGCCAGTTTCAGCGCGTCGGGACCCGGATGGTAGGTTTCAAAATCCAGCCCGCCAACGGTGATTGCTGCGTGACGCGGCAGGCAGAGGTGGTACATGTCCACCGGCGTCGGCGGGGCGGTTTCAAAGATGCTCATACCATCCTGAAATTCTGCAACCGGGGTCAGCAACTGTCCGCTGTCCGCGCTCTGCAGATGCGGCGGGGTGCGCAGCAGCCGTGCTGCGGGCCCGGCAACAAGGCTGGAGGCCGGTTTTTGCAGACCCAGACTGTCGGCCATGAAACTGGTGAGGCGGTGGCTGCGGCCGCGGCTGCCGGGGCGTGCGGGCAGAATGCTGGTGTGGCCGATCCAGACCAGCGGCTGGCTGCCGCCGCCGCTGGTCTGGATGTCATCGCCGGGCAACAGGTCTTCGACGGCAACCGGGCCGTTGGCGGTTTCCACCAATGAGCCGCGGGAAAATGCGCAAAATGCATCTTCGAACAGCGGCAGGGCAGGCGCAATGTGGCGGGTTTCGGCAATCGCACCGCTGGGCAAGAGGCTGCTGACCTCATAGCGCCGCAATTGCGGCTTTGTTGCACTGCGCAGCGCCGCCGGATCCTGCAGGAACGCATTGGCTTCAATGGCGTTGGCTGCAGCCTTCTGCAGCGAGTGGGCGATGGTCATAACAGCCACCTTTCCTTTCAAACTGCCCGTTGCATCGGCCCCCACCGGCAACACAGACGTGCTTGAACGTTATGTATGCGCTCTAAATGGCGGGATTTAATTCGAATTGTCAAAAAATCTGGAGCAAACTGGTTAACATCCGGCCGGCCCTCATTCCGCTGCGGACGGATCCCGGCGGCAGGCCGGGACGGGCGTAAGACGATTCGGCTAAGGAAGTGTCAAGCGGCCGCTGGAGTTTGCTTAGACCGGTTGGGTGCCCTGACGGCGGCTGGCCGGGCTGGCGCGCGTGCGCCAAGGGACGCTGCCGGCAGGACACCCGTCCCCGGCGTTAACCCAGTTTCTGCTTCGCGGTCTGGCTGCGTGCCTGTCCGGTGCGGCGGCGCGCGGCTGCCCAAGGCAGGGTCACGGTCTCGCTCTTGGCGGAGCGGATGATGGAGGCAATGAAACGCTTGTTCATCTTCATTGTGGTCTGTCCTTTGCCCGGCAGACGGCCTTGATGCGGGGCCGCTGCTGTTTGTGTTGTTCTGACCTGTTTATGGGTAACATTTGCGCCGTGATTATGACGGGTTGAGGGCAATTTCACTCTGGCGCCGCCGCGGTGAACGGCATGGAGGCGCCCGGAAGATATCCTGTTAAGTTATTGGTGTTATAGAAGAGTTTATGAAAAGAGGATGAGCTTGACGCGGCGGAAAGTAGGGAATGCGGCGTAATTTAATAAAATTCGCCACAATTCCCCGGGTTAACGGGCGGTTAAAGCCGGATGCAGGAGATCAGGCGGCCGTAGTCGGCCTCTTTCGCGTGGGTCGCACGGCGGTAGGAGAAGAATTTCTCAGGCTCGGAGTAGGTGCAGTGGCGGGTCCATTCCGCCACGCCTGCACCGGCCTGGCGCAGCTTGTGCAGGCCCAGGCCCGGCAGGTCGAACAGGTAGCGGCCGCCTTCGCCATTGGCAAAGAACCGGGCATAGCCGTCGTCCTGCATCACGAAGTCTTCAAAAAACTCAGGGCCAACCTCATAGGCGCGCTGCGAGATCGTCGGGCCGATCACCGCCGCCGTGTCCTCGCGGCGGGCGCCAAGGCGTTCCATTGCTTCCAGCGTTGCCTCCAGCACCCCGTCCAGGGTGCCACGCCAGCCCGCGTGGGCGGCGCCGATGACACCGGCCTCAGGGTCGCAAAACAGCACCGGCTGACAGTCGGCGGTCAGGATGGACAGCGCCAGCCCGGGCACATTGGTGACCATCGCATCGGCGCGGGGGCGCTCCTGCGAGGGTTCAGTTACCACCTGCACATCGGCGCTGTGGACCTGATGCACCGCGCTCAGGTTCCCGGCGGGGACATCCATTGCGGCGGCCACGCGGGCGCGGTTGATCTGCACCGCTTCGCGCTGATCGGTGGAGCCCAGACCGCAGTTCAGCCCGTGGTAGATGCCCGACGAAGCACCGCCCCTGCGGGTGAAGAAGCCGTGCCGCACCGGGCCAAGCAGATCGGACGTGAGAATTTCAAGCGTCATGGGTTCAATCCTGGCGGAGGGGCGGCCTGCGAAGGATAGAGGCCGAGCACTTTGAACAGGTTTCCCATTTCATCGGGGTGCGTCAACCGCCGATGTGCGGCGATCAGGTTTTTCAGCCTTTCGTTTTCCAAAGGGCCGGCCAGGGCGCGGGCGCGGCCGGTTATGCCAAGACGCTCCAGAAACACCCCCTGCGGGGTGAGGCGGGTAAAGGCGCAACCTGTGGATTTTGCGGCCATTGCCAGCGCCTCGAAATCCACATGGGCGGTCAGGTCGGCCTCGCCGGGGGCCTGCAGCGGATCGGCGGGTTCATGCGCGCGCAAGGCTTGCAGGGTATCGCCTAGGGCGCGCCAGTCACCGTAGTCCGCGATCAGAGCCGCGCCGCCATGGATGGCGATTCGGGCTGCGATGGCCTGGGATACCGGGGCCGCGGCGTCGCAGAGTTCGACCAGATCGCCCTCCTGCGTGTCCTGCAGCCGGTGATCCAGGGCTGGCTGCGGCGCGGCGGGGCTGAGGCCGAAGGCGAGCGCGCCGTCTTGCAGACCGATGCGCTTTTCGCTCCAGAGATCGCCGCTGCGGATGAATTGGCGGATGGGCAGGGCGTCGAAAAACTCATTTGCCACCAGGAACAGCGGCTGGCCCGGCAGGGCGTCCGCATGGTCCAGCCATTCGGGGGCATATGCGTCCAGCGTCCTGGCTTGGGTGCTGCGCAGTTTCGGTGAGGCCTCGACCAGTTTGATCTGCATCGCCGTGTGGAACCCCGGCACGCCGCGGGTGGCGCGCAAGAGGTCAGCCATCAGAGTGCCGCGGCCCGGTCCCAGTTCGGCAAGCGTGAAAGGGGCCGGGGCGCCTTGGTCCAGCCAGCATTGGGCCAGGGCGAGGCCGATCAGCTCGCCGTACATCTGGCTGATTTCCGGCGCGGTGGTGAAATCGCCCTGCGCACCAAGCGGATCGCGGGTGGTGTAATAGCCATACTGCGGGTGCAGCAGGCACTCCCCCATGTAGGCGGCAACAGACATCGGGCCATCCGCCTGGATGCGGGCAGCGAGGTGATCTGCCAGGCTCATGCCGCGCTCCGGGTGGTATGGCGGGCGCGCAGCAGGAAATAGAGGCCGATGGCGATCATCGGCAGCGACAGCGCCTGGCCCTGGGTGAGGCCGAAGCCGTCCATGTGCCAGGCCAGCCCCAGCGGATTGCCGGGAGAGACAAACTGCGCATCCGGCTGCCGGAAGAATTCAACAATGAAGCGGGCAAGGCCATAGCCCGCGAGGAACACACCCAGAAGGCGGCCCGGGGTGTGGAAGGCATTGCGGCACCAGGCGAGGTACAGAAGCAGAGCGCCAAGGATCAGACCTTCCATCAGTGCCTCGTACAGCTGCGAGGGGTGGCGGGCGCAGAGTGCTCCCAGGGCCTGGCCGCAGTCCTGCGCCGCCTGGCCGGGGAAGGCGACGCCCCAGGGCCGATCGGTCGGGCGGCCCCAAAGCTCGGCATTGATGAAATTCGCCAGCCGCCCCAGCAGCAGGCCCGGCGCCACGGTGTGGGCGACCAGGTCGGCGATCTGCAGTTTGGGGATGTTGTGGCGCGCGGCATAGATCAGCGTGGCCAGAACAACCCCGATCAATCCGCCGTGAAAGGCCATGCCGCCCTGCCAGATCTTCAGGATCTCAACCGGGTGCGCCAGATAATAGGCGGGCTGGTAGAACAGTACAAAGCCCAAGCGCCCGCCCAGGATCACGCCGAGGATGATCCAGGTCAGCAGATCCTCGACCTGTTCAGGTTTCATCGGCGGCTGGTGCGCGGGCCAGAGTGCGGGGCGGCGCAGGGCCGCGACGGCCAGCCGCCAGGCAATGACGATCCCTGTGATATAGGCGAGCGCATACCAGCGCAGCGCGAACTCGAACGAACCGAGGGAGATCGAGAAAATCTCGGGCGAAAGGTCGGGGAATTGGATCATGGCGTGCATGTGCGTCTGAATGCCTCTGGTCTTTGGGGGAAGTCAACGGCTTGCAGCCGCGCGCCTGCTTCCCCATATAGGAGCCAGCCCCGAGACGGAGAAGAGCATGCAGACCCGCAACAAGATCCTGGACGATATTTCCCAGCTGATGACCAATGCGATGGGCGTGGCCCAGGGCGCCAAGGACGAGGCGGACACCGCGTTGAAAAGCATGATCGACCGCTGGCTGGCGGACCGCGATTTTGTCACCCGCGAGGAATTCGACGCGGTGCGCGCGATGGCACAGAAGGCGCGCGAGGAGAACGAGGCGCTGAAGGCCCGTCTGGATGCGCTGGAGGCAGCGCAGAAGTAAGCGGGCAGACCTGCCTGCCGGATGAGCCTGCTGCAGCGTTGCGCTGCGGCGGGCTTTTTTGTGCTATGGTGCAGGTGCATGGCTGCCCTGCAGTGCAACGGGCAGAATTGCGTCGCTTTCCGCGCGCGTGGTCGAAAACCGCGCAGCGCGGATCCCGCCGTTCTGTTCATGCTTCCTCTGCTGCAACAAAAAGGATGGTGGCATGGTATCTGTCTATTCAGTACCGGGGGCGTTCAATGCGCAGGAATGCGCGGAAATTATGCGGAAGGCCGCAGAAGAGCCGGAAAGCGAGGCGCGGCTGGTGGGGCAGGCCCGCGATCACAATCTGCGCCGGGCCAGCGTGGTGTGGCTGGATGACGTGCCGGGCACTGGCTGGGTGATGGACCGGCTGATTTCGCTGGTTCGCCGGTCCAACCGGGACAGGTTCGGGTTTGATATCCGTGAATTTGCCGAAAGCCCGCAGACTGCCAGTTACAAGGCGCACGACGGCGGTCATTTCGCCTGGCATTCAGACATCGGCGACGGTCCGGTGGCTGGCAAGCGCAAACTGACCCTGGTGGTGCAGCTGAGCAAGCCGGGCGCCTATGATGGCGGTGACCTGGAGATCATGCCGGGCGCCCATATGGTGGCTGCCAGCCGGGCGCAGGGCAGCGTGGCAGTGTTCCCCAGCTTTCTGTTGCATCAGGTGACTCCGGTCACCCGCGGCGAGCGCCAGTCGCTGACCGTCTGGGCGCATGGGCCTGCGTTCCGATAGGCAGCCGGCCGGGCCGCAGGTGAAGCTGTCTTTGATGCTTCACCCGCGGCCCGGTCATTTTGGATACAGGAATTCGGGAGCGTGTTGACGATTGACCGCGCGCGGCGCGATCAGACTGCAATGATCCAGACGGCAATCAGGCTGACGGTCAGGTAAACAAGCGTATTGACCATCCAGCGTATCAGGCCGGCTTCGCCCTCTGGGTCGACGCCCAGGCGTTCACAGACTTTGGTCCCAGGCCATAGAAAAGCTTCTGACAGTGTCATGGGGCGGCTCCTTGATGGGTAAGCGCGATGCATGGAAATCAGTAAGGGGTAAAATGCGTATTGTAAATACCTAATATAATGCCGCGGGCCGGAAACACCGGTATGACCCATGTATTTGGGTCAGGATGACAACCGGCCCGGGCCTTGCGGTTTTAGGGATCTGCGGGGTGGTTCCGGCTGGTGACTGATCCAGCCGGAGACTGTGCAAGAAGCGGTTTCAATGCTGAGTTACAAATGCTACGACTGGGCCGGCATCTAGGGGGGTGTGGATAGTTCATCCACAAGTTATTGCAGATATCCCCAAAATAATGGTTGCCAGATCATCAATTCAGCCCCACCATATCTTGTATGGGAGCGGGGATGCGTCCCCGGCCCGTAGCAAAATAAACTAGCTATAGGGATTCTCTGTGCCCGGTAAGCTAGGCAAAGAGAGAGGTGGCAAAATGGCACTATCCGAGCTTCACTTGGAAGAAGACATCCACCCCATCGACATCGTCGAGCATTTGGCGTCGCACCATGATTGGGACTTTGACCGGGTTGGCGATGACCAGATTGCCATGTCGGTCGAAGGGCAGTGGCGCACCTATTCGCTGACGCTGGCCTGGTCGGGCTACGAGGAATGCCTGCGGCTGGTGTGCAGCTTTGAGATGGAGCCGCCTGAGGCTGAGCTGCCGCGGCTTTATGAGCTGATCAACAGCATGAACGACCAGTGCTGGGAAGGCTCATTTACCTATTGGGCGGACCACAAGCTGATGCTGTTCCGCTATGGGCTGATGCTGTCCGGCGGTCAGATGGCCAGCCCGCAGCAGATTGATGCGATGATCAACGCAGCCGTCGCCAATGCGGAACGCTATTACCCGGCGATCCAGCTGGCGGTCTGGGGTCAGCGCAGCACAAAAGACGCAATGCAGGTCGCCATTGCAGAGGCCTACGGGCGGGCGTAAACCTTGCCCTGAACCTGAGATTTAGGGGAGGGGCTTAAGATGGATATGCAAGAGATTTCCGCGCGCGGGCTGGTGCTGCTGGGCTGCGGCAAGATGGGATCGGCGATGCTGGCCGGATGGCTGGAGGGAGGATTGCCTGCCTCCTCAGTCTGGGTGATTGACCCGCACCCATCGGACTGGCTGCAGGGCACTGGTGTTCACATCAACGCAGAACTGCCAGCGGCGCCTGGCATCGTGCTGATTGCCGTGAAGCCGCAGATGATGGGCGCGGCGCTGCCCACACTGCAGAGCTACGGCAACGGTTCCACCCTATTCATTTCGGTTGCGGCGGGCACCTCGATCGCGACCTTTGAGGGCGTTCTGGGCGCGCAGTCGCGGATTGTGCGGGCGATGCCGAACACCCCCGCTGCCGTCGGGCGCGGAATTACCGCGCTGATCGGCAACACCCATACCAGTGATGCGGATATCGAGCGCGCCGAGGGGCTGTTGCAGGCCGTCGGCCAGACGGTGCGGCTGGACAATGAGGGTCAGATGGATGCCGTCACCGGGGTCAGCGGTTCCGGCCCTGCCTATGTGTTCCACCTGATCGAGACCTTGGCCACGGCGGGCGAGGCGCAGGGCCTCCCGGCGGAGCTGGCGATGCAGCTGGCCAAGGCGACCGTTGCGGGCGCCGGCGCGCTGGCGGAGGCGGCGGAGGAAAGCGCCAGCCAACTGCGCATCAATGTGACCAGCCCGAACGGCACCACTCAGGCAGCTTTGGAAGTGCTGATGGATGATGACGATGGTTTCCCTGCGCTGCTGAACCGCGCAGTGGCTGCTGCCACGGAACGTTCAAAGGAGCTGTCGCGTGGCTGAGATCAAATTCGATGACTTCATGAAGGTCGACATCCGCGTTGGTGAAATCGTCCGTGCGGAGCCCTATCCCGAGGCGCGCAAGCCTGCAATCAAGCTCTGGGTCGATTTCGGGGCTGAAATCGGCGTAAAAAAGAGCTCAGCGCAGATTACGGCGCATTACATGCCGGATACGCTGGTGGGCAAGCAGGTTCTGGCCGTCGTAAACTTCCCGCCGCGGCAGATCGGCACGTTCATGTCAGAGATCCTGGTTCTGGGCCTGCCGGATGAAAACGGAGAGATATTTCTGGCCGGACCTGATGGAAAGGTCCCGCTGGGCGGGAGGATGCACTGAAATGAAAATCTGGATTGCGCGGCCGATGACGGCAGCGGTCACAGCACGGGCGCGGGAGGCGTTTGCTGATCTGGAAATCCGCGAGACCAACGCGGTGATGAATGAGGCGGAGATGCTGCGCGCATTGTCCGAGTTCGACATTGTCGTGCCAACGCTGGGCGACAGGTTCTCGGCGGAGATCTTTGCCAAGGCGGGCACACCGCGCTGCAAACTCTTGGCCAACTTCGGCGTTGGCTACAACCACATTGATGTCGAGGCCGCGCGTGCCGCGGGTGTCGAGGTGACCAACACGCCGGGTGCCGTGACCGATGCCACCGCGGATATCGCGATGACGCTGATCCTAATGTCGGCGCGCCGCGCCTCCGAAGGTGAGCGGATGCTGCGCAAGGGCGATTGGCAGGGCTGGCACCCGACCCAGATGCTGGGGCTGCACGCCACCGGCAAACGCGTCGGCATCGCCGGCATGGGCCGCATCGGCCAGGCGATTGCGCGGCGCTGCCATTACGGCTTTGGCATGGATGTGTCTTATGTGGCGCGCTCGCCAAAGGATCTCGACTTCCCTGCCGACCGCGCCGAGAGACTGATTGATCTGGCCGGGCAGGTGGATTTCCTGGTGGTGGCAGTGCCGGGCGGGGCTGAGACCACGCATCTGATCAATGCTGAGGTGCTGAATGCAATGCAAAGCCACGCGCATCTGATCAACATCGCCCGCGGCGAAGTGGTGGAGGAGGCGGCGCTGATCGACGCACTGCAGAACCGCCGCATCGGCGGTGCGGGTCTGGATGTCTATGAGTTCGAGCCCAAGGTCCCGCAGACGCTGATCGATCTGGATAACGCCACCCTGCTGCCGCATCTGGGCACCGCCACCGAGGAAGTGCGCAGTGATATGGGCCATATGGCGCTGGACAATGCCGCGGCCTTCCTGGCCGGCGCAGCGCTGCCCAACCGGGTATAAAACGATCCCAGCCTGAGCCGCCCCGGCTCAGGCGTCTTTGGGCTTGTCATGGCGGTGGTCCCAGGCGGGATCTTCGCGCTTGATCTTGCGGGTGGCCCAGGTGCCCGCAGGCCAGGCCAGAATTGCACCGATGGCGGCGCAGACCAGAATGGCCCTAACGGAATAGAACCCCATTACAAATGCGGTGATGACGGCTGCACCGGCAATGCAGGCGCCAATCATGATGGACAGGTGAAAGCGCAGCTTGCCGGCCAGCGGGTCGCGCAACGTCATGACAGCTTCCTTTGGAAGTGGTCCGAAGGAGTATAGCACAGATTGCGCCGGATCTTCCCGGGCGGCTTATTCCGCCGCTTTGGTGCTGCGCAGATCGCCTGCCGCTTCGCGCCAGTGGCGGCGGCAGAGCGAGACATAGGTCTCATTGCCGCCGATCTGCACTTGGTCGCCCTCGGTCAGCACCTGGCCCTGGCCGTCCTGGCGCACCACCATTGTGGCCTTCTTGCCGCAATGGCAGATGGTGCGCACTTCGCGCATCTCGTCTGCCAGCGCCAGCAGGGTGGCAGAGCCGGGAAACAGGTTGCCCTGAAAATCCACCCGCAGGCCGTAGGCCAGCACCGGCACCCGCAGGTCATCGACCACGCGGGCCAGCTGCCACACTTGACCGGGTTCCAGAAACTGGGCCTCGTCCACAAAGATTGCAGCCACCGGGCCGCGGGCCAGGCGCTGTGTGATGCGGGCATAGAGATCGTCACCGGCGGCGAACATGTCTGCCGCTTCGCTGATGCCGATCCGCGAGGCAATTCTGCCGGCGCCTGCGCGGTCATCCAGCCGGGCGGTCAGCAGATATGTGTCCATATGGTTTTCGCGGTAGTTGTGCGACGCCTGCAAAAGCACGGTCGATTTGCCCGCGTTCATGGTGGAGTAGTTGAAATAGAGCTTGGCCATGGGGCCGGGGTTTACCTGTCCCGGCGTGCAGGGAAAACCGGATTCGTGCGGGTTATGCCGTGCAGCAGCAAGGGCGTGGCGGGAAGGCTCACCGGGGCGGGCATTGCCGGGGGGAACAAACCCCGATAAAAACCACGCTGAATGCCCCGGAGAGCCCAAGTACCGGGCAGACCAATTACCCAAACCGCAGAACGTCACTCACCCGTTCTGCTTTGCACTGGACAACAGATGCCAATTGCATCATCCCACTCGCTAAATCCCTGAAAACCTGAGGGATGGATAAGGTATCGCAATTCCTCTACAAGTCAGAAATGGGAAATTAACCGGTTCGTTCCCCCATGGGGGCGGCGGTCAAGCCAGGTAGGAAGTATATGGCTGAAATCGGGACGTATCTGAAAAAACACACCGAGGCGCTGGTGAAGGATGTGGGCATCGAAGCCGCCTGCCAGATCACGGGGAAATCTAAGGCGACGCTGGGGCGCTATTACTCAGACAATGCCGAGCATACGGACCGGTTCATGCCGGTGGATGCGGTGGCCAAGCTGGAAAGCGCTGCGTCCTATCCGCATGTGACCTCGGCGCTGGCCGAGCTGAAGAACATCACCCTGTCTTATAACGGTAACGGCTCGGCCTCGGAGACCGGACGCAGCGGCGGCGTGAATGCGGATGTGATTGCGCTAAGCCAGCGGTTCGCCCAGCTGATGAGCGAATACCAGGAAGCGATGGAGGACGGCATCATCACCGTGAACGAGGCCAAGCGGCTGTTGCGGGAAACGGTGCTGTTGCAGCAGGTTCTGCTGGATATGAAGCTGCATCTGGAGGAAGACAGTGCCTGAGGCCGGTGACGGGGTCAGCCTGCCTGCCATCGCGGAAAGTGAGCTGCACCCGATTGACGTGGACGCGCTGGCGGCGCCGGGTGATCCGCGCCATGCGCCGCGCATTCTGCTGCTGTACGGCTCCCTGCGCGCGGTGAGCTATTCCCGCAAGGCGGCAGAGGAAGCGGCACGGGTGCTGCGCGCCTTGGGTTGCGAGACGCGGATTTTCGACCCTTCAGGCCTGCCGCTGCCGGATGATGCGGGCGCGGCGGAACATCCCAAAGTGGCAGAGCTGCGCGATCTGGCAGTCTGGTCCGAAGGCATGGTCTGGTCCAGCCCGGAGCGCCATGGTGCAATGACCGGCATCATGAAGCTGCAGATCGACTGGTTGCCCTTGTCCTTGCAGGGCGGTATCCGCACCACCCAGGGCAAGACGCTGGCGGTGATGCAGGTCTCGGGCGGCTCGCAAAGCTTCAATGCGGTCAACCAGATGCGCATTCTGGGCCGCTGGATGCGGATGCTGACCATTCCGAACCAAAGCTCGATCCCCAAGGCTTGGCTGGAATTCGGGGAGGGCGAGCGCCTGCCCGAGGGTCCGTTCTACCGCCGTCTGGTGGATGTGATGGAAGAGCTGGTGAAATTCACCTGGCTGGTGCGCGGCCGCAAGGACTATCTGACAGACCGCTATTCGGAGCGGCTGGAGAGCGCCCAAGAGGTGCATCAGCGGGTATCGCAGAAATAACAGCCTTGGGGCGGTGCCCCTGGCGCAGACAGACCCAAGCCCCGGCGCCGCTGCCGGGGCTTTTTGATTCAGATCAGCGGTATCACCGGCACGTCGCAGGCAGCCAGGGCCAGGAGGGCGGTCAGAAACAGTGTCAGGCGCATTCAAGGGCTCCGGTGTCAGCAATCGGGTCTGGCCAGCTTGCAGCGGCAATGCCGCTGCCGCAAGGCCCGGGCGGTACAGGTATTGGGGTGGCCCGGAATTTCTTTTCCCGCAAGGGGTGTGTCGCGCAGTTAAGAAATTGGGCAGCGTACAGCCCGGCGTTTAGGCGTTTGTTAAGGCTCATTTTCGCCGCAATTGAGCCGTGAAGTTACTGCCTGCGTTGGAATTTGCATGGAAACAGGGGGATTCCTGAATTTCCTTCCTAACGAAACCCGGCGGATTTTCCCTTGTTTTTAAGAGGTTTTTTCGAAAATCGCGGCGGCCTGTTAAGTAAATAAGGGGTTTGAGAGTTCCGTCCCCGGCAGAACCGCCCGGCGTTAAGGTTTTGTTAATCTTGTCTCATTCTGCCCATGTTTCTGCCAGCGCGGCACCGCAGCAAGCCGCATTCCAGCCTCAGGACTCACCGACCATAGCAGCGTGGGAACATGGAGTGGGTCATGAGACGATTACTGGCAATTGCAGCTTCCGTATTCATCGGTTTCAGCGCCGGAGCCGCCGCGGCCGGGCAGCCTGCGCCTGTGCCGTCCGTGCCGGGATGGGAAGCTGTGGGGCGCCTGAACATTGGTGGCAGAGCCATGTGCACAGCCAGCCTGATTGCGCCTGACATGGTGCTGACGGCGGCCCATTGCATGTATGACATCCGCAATGGCCGGGCGGTCAATCCGCGGAGCATCAAATTCGAAGCGGGCCTCAACGGCCGCCGTTCCAAAGCGTCGCGAAAGGTGGTCAAGGCGGTGATCCACCCGGGATACCGCCACGGCCGGACCAGCCAGTTCCAAACCGGCACCGACATTGCCGTGCTGCGTCTTGAGCGCCCGATCAGCCCGGATGTGATCCGGCCTCTGGTCTTGGCTGCAGCCCCGGTGCGGGGGGAGCGGGTGGATGTGATGTCCTATTCCCGCCGCCATGAAAGATCACCCAGGCTGCAGACCGCCTGCCAGGTGCTGGTGGCGCGGCAGACCTCTTTGATCACCACCTGCCGGGTTGATCTCGGGGCTTCCGGTTCGCCAGTGCTGCAAATGCGCCCGGGCCGGGCGCCGCGGCTGGTCTCGGTGATTTCTTCCAAGGCGCGGATGGGCGGCAAGGGCGTGTCGCTGGCCGCTCCGCTGGGCCGCGCGCTGCAATCGCTGATGCGGCAGGCCGGTTGAGCGCAGCCGCAGCGAAACACTGTTTCCCCCCAAGTGGAAGCGGCACAGCAGAAACAGCCCCGCCTGGTGTCCGGGGCTGTCTCCGTTTCCGGCATGCCGTCCTGCGGCTACTGACTGCTGAGGCGGACGTCTTCCAGCGGGTAGGCCAGGCTGTCCTGATCTTCCCAATTCATGTGGCAGCCTGCGCAGAAGCTTTGCTTGATCTTCATTTCCTTGCCATTGGGCAGAAGCGCTGCATAGAGCCAGTCGCCGGCCTCGGGCGCCCCGCCGACGGCCAGTTTTGTCATGATGAACAACGGGCCGGGAACGGCGTTGCCTTTCTTGACTTTGAAGCTTTCCTTGGCCAGAACCGACCCTGCCGGCATGGTAAAGCCGTCATCTGCAAACTTCAGATACTGTTCAGCGGCGATGCCGTTTGCAAAGGTCTGCAGGAAACGCTCGCCATGCGGGCCGGCAAGGGCCGGGCGGGTTGATGTCACGTGCCACGAGCGGAATTCAGCGCCGACCGGATCGCCGTTCCCGGCATATCCTTCGGCCATTTTGGCCTCGATGCATTCATAAATACTGGAAACGGCCTCTGCTTCAAGTTCGGAAGGGTCGCCGTCTACAAGGCACTCCTGTGCAAGGGCGCCCACGGGTGCGAGGGCCAGAATTCCTGCGGCAATCTTCGTTGGTACATTCATGGCCTTTCTCCCTGAATTGAATAGCAGCGGGTCGTGTTGAGGTGTTCACGGTCGCATATTTCCGGGAATTGCCGGGTCACAACTCTACACGGCTGTGTGAAAGCACAGTGCGCAAAGAAAAAGCCCCGGGGCGTTGCCGGGGCTTTTGAAAACATAGGGTTGAAGCGCCTCAGGACAGGGCGCTTAGCCTTGCAGCGATTTCACCTCAACATCCCCTTCAGCCTGGGCTTTGATCGCCCGTGCGGCGGCGTTGGCGCCTGCCGCGGTGGTGAAATAGGGGATTTTGTCATAGAGCGCGACGGAACGCATTTCTTTGCTGTCTTCAACAGCTTGCGCGCCTTCGGTGGTGTTCATCAGCAGTTGAACGTCGCCGTCCTTCAGCATGTCGACCACGTGTGGACGACCCTCATAGACTTTGTTCACCAGCGCGCAGGCCACGCCCTGGGCCTCCAGCCAGGTCTGGGTGCCGCGGGTGGCGACCAGGGTAAAGCCTTGCTCCACCAGGATCTGCGCCGCTTCCAGCATCAGGCGGCCCTTGTCGGCATCCTTGATCGAGATAAAGGCGCGGCCCTGCGACGGCAGCACCATGCCGGCTCCCATCTGCGCTTTGAGGAAGGCGCGGGCAAAGGAGCGGTCCCAGCCCATGACTTCGCCGGTGGAGCGCATTTCCGGGCCAAGGATAGTATCAACGCCGGGGAAACGGGCAAAGGGCAGCACCGCTTCCTTGACCGAGAACCAAGGCATGTCCGGGTCGGCCAGGGTCATCGGGTCCGCCATCGGCGTGTTCACATCATAGCCTGCGTCCGGCTGGTACGGCGCGCGCTGCGGGAAGTTCGACAGCGGCTCCCCGGCCATCACACGGGCCGAGATCGAGGCAATGGCGCTGTCGGTTGCCTTGGCCACAAAGGGCACGGTGCGCGAGGCGCGCGGGTTCACCTCGATCAGGAAGATTTCCTCTTCGCCGGCATCATTGGGTTTGATCGCGAACTGGATGTTCATCAAGCCGACCACATTCAGCGCTTTAGCCAATGCGAAAGTCTGTTCCTTGATCTGTTCGATCACCGGTTTTTCGAGCGAGTAGGGCGGCAAGCTGCAGGCACTGTCGCCCGAATGCACGCCGGCCTCTTCGATGTGCTGCATGATGCCTGCCACATGCACATCCTTGCCGTCGCAGATCGCGTCCACGTCCAGCTCCACCGCGCCGGACAGGTAGCTGTCGAGCAGCACCGGGCTGTCGCCGGAGACCACCACCGCCTCGGCGATGTAGCGCTTCAGCTGGTCCATGTCGCGGACAATTTCCATCGCCCGGCCACCAAGCACATAAGACGGGCGGATCACCAGAGGGAAGCCGATTTCACCGGCGATTTCCAGCGCTTGCGCGTCGGTGGAGGCGATGCCGTTCTTCGGCTGCTTGAGGCCCAGAGTGTTGACCAGCGCCTGGAACCGTTCGCGGTCTTCGGCCAGGTCGATGGCGTCGGGGGAGGTGCCGAGGATCGGAATGCCTTCTTCCTCCAGTGCGTTTGCCAGCTTCAGCGGGGTCTGGCCGCCGAACTGCACGATGACGCCATGCAGGGTGCCGTTGTCCTGCTCGACCCGCAGGATCTCCATCACGTGCTCAAACGTCAGCGGTTCGAAATACAGCCGGTCCGAGGTGTCATAGTCGGTCGACACGGTTTCCGGGTTGCAGTTGATCATGATGGTTTCATAGCCCGCGTCTGTCAGCGCAAAGCAGGCGTGGCAGCAGCAGTAGTCAAACTCGATGCCCTGGCCGATCCGGTTCGGGCCGCCGCCGAGGATGACCACTTTCTTGCGGTCAGAGGGGCGCGCTTCGCATTCGACGTCACCAAAGGCAGGCGCTTCATAGGTCGAGTACATGTAGGGCGTCTGCGCTTCGAATTCGGCAGCGCAGGTGTCGATCCGCTTGAACACGGCGTTGACGCCAGCCGCACGGCGGGCCTTGCGGATCTCCGCTTCGGTCTGGCCGGTCAGCTTGGCCAGGCGGGCATCGGTGAAACCCAGCATCTTGAGCGCGCGCAGGCCTTTCTCATCCGTGGGCAGGCCGCCGTCGCGGACTTCATCCTCGGCCTGTACGATTTCGCGGATGCGGGCCAGGAACCAAGGGTCGAATTTGGTGACGCCAAAGATTTCATCATCCGTCAGCCCGTGGCGCATCGCCTGGGCAATGGTGCGCATCCGGTCGGGGGTCTGCAGGCTGATCGCCTTGAACACCGCGGCCTTGTCCGGCGCGCCGGGGATCTCCACCTCGTCAAAGCCGGTGAGGCCGGATTCCATCGACGCCAGCGCTTTTTGCAGGCTTTCGTGGATGGTGCGGCCGATGGCCATAGCTTCGCCCACCGATTTCATCGCAGTGGTCAGGTATGGTTCAGAGCCGGGGAATTTCTCAAACGCGAATTTCGGGATTTTTGTCACGACATAGTCGATGCTCGGCTCAAACGAAGCCGGGGTCACCTTGGTGATGTCGTTGTCCAGCTCGTCCAGCGTGTAGCCGATGGCCAGCTTGGCCGCGA
Source organism: Leisingera aquimarina DSM 24565 (assembly GCF_000473165.1). Lineage (GTDB taxonomy): Bacteria > Pseudomonadota > Alphaproteobacteria > Rhodobacterales > Rhodobacteraceae > Leisingera > Leisingera aquimarina. The sequence continues at coordinate 2,120,698 of NZ_KI421504.1, forward strand.
TCTTGGCAATCGGGAAGCCGGTCGCCTTGGACGCCAGTGCGGACGACCGCGACACCCGCGGGTTCATCTCGATCACCACCATACGGCCGTCGGCGGGGTTCACTGCCCATTGCACGTTGGAACCGCCGGTTTCCACACCGATTTCACGCAGCACGTTGATCGAGTGGGTGCGCATGATCTGGTATTCTTTATCGGTCAGCGTCAGCGCCGGGGCCACGGTGATCGAATCGCCGGTGTGCACACCCATCGGGTCGATGTTTTCGATCGAGCAGACGATGATCGCGTTGTCCGCCTTGTCGCGGACCACTTCCATCTCATATTCTTTCCAGCCCAGCAGGGACTCATCCACCAGGATCTGGTTCACCGGGGACGCGTCCATGCCGGTGCGGCAGAAGTGGATGTAGTCTTCGCGGTTGTACGCAACGCCGCCGCCGGTGCCGCCCATGGTAAAGGCCGGGCGGATGATTGCGGGCAGGCCGATGTCATCCAGCGCTTCCAGCGCGATGCGGATACCTTCGTCCAGGTCCGCCTTGCCGTCATCCAGCTTGGGCGCAGTCACGATCGTGGCGCGCGGGTTCTCAATGCCAAGGCGGTCCATCGCTTCGCGGAACAGCTTGCGGTCTTCAGCCATTTCAATGGCATCGCGGGTGGCGCCGATCATCTCGACGCCAAATTTCTCCAGCACGCCCATTTCTTCCAGCGCCAGCGAGGTGTTGAGGCCGGTCTGCCCGCCCATGGTCGGCAGCAGCGCGTCGGGGCGTTCTTTCTCGATGATCTTGGCGACCACTTCCGGGGTGATCGGCTCGATATAGGTGGCATCGGCCAGGCCCGGATCGGTCATGATGGTAGCGGGGTTGGAGTTGACCAGGATCACCCGGTAGCCCTCTTCGCGCAGCGCTTTACACGCCTGGGCGCCGGAGTAGTCAAACTCGCAGGCCTGCCCGATGACGATCGGACCGGCTCCGATGATCATGATCGACTGGATGTCGGTTCTTTTGGGCATGGCCATATTCCTTTGGTTGACGCGCGGGCAGCTTTGAATCAGGGGCACTGGCGAGTGCCCAAATTGTCCTGCGTTATAGGGACCGCGCCGAAAGGTTCAAGGGGGATCGGAAACGGAATTGGAAATGCCGCATCCACCCCTTTTGTTCGCATAGCGAACGTTTATATGTGGGGCCCAAGACCTCAGGGAGTCAATTCCAGTGCGGATACGCTTTGATCAGGGGCCCAAGGGGGCCGGCACATGTTTCGACCAGCCGCTGCGCATGATCCGCGCGGACCGGCCGGAAGACGTGCCGGCGGCGCTGGCAGCACTGGACGCGGCGCGAGGGGCCGGGCATTGGCTGGCAGGTTATGCGTCTTATGAGCTGGGATATGCGCTGGAGCCGAAACTGGCGGAGCGGCTGCCCGGAAACCGGCGGCTGCCGTTGATGTGCTTTGGGATTTATGATGAGCCGTCACAGTTTGCCACTAAGGGCATTGCCCGGCCGCGGGGGGGCGAGTATCGCCCGCCGTCGTACAGGACGCCCGCCTCCGGCGTGACGGTGGCGGACGGGCGGTGCCCGGCCTATCGGCCAGGCGAAGCTGGTTTGGAAGGTATTGCCCCCCGGTGGTCTTTTGAGCGCTACGCCGAAGCCTTCACGGAGGTGAACCGCAATATCGGCAAAGGCGACATTTATCAGGCCAACCTGACCTTCCCGATTGATGCACAGGCCTATGGCACCGCAGAGGAGCTGTATGCCGCGCTGCAGGCCAAGCAGACGGTGGGCCACGGCGTGCTGGTCGAACAGGAGGGGCTGCCGGACCTCTTGTCGCGCTCGCCGGAGCTGTTTTTCCGCACCGATGCGGACGGCGTGATCGAGACCCGCCCGATGAAGGGCACTCAGCCGCGCAGCGACGATCCGGTTGAGGACGCGCGGCGGCGCGACTTCCTGCGTCAGGACGAGAAGAACCGCGCCGAGAACCTGATGATCGTCGACTTGCTGCGCAACGACATCTCCCGCGTGGCACAGACCGGATCGGTGCATGTGCCGGAGCTGTTTGCGGTGGAAAGCTATGCCACGGTGCACCAGATGGTTTCCACGGTGCGCGCAAAGCTGCGGCCTGATGCCGGGCTGGCCGAGATTTTTGCGGCGCTGTTTCCCTGCGGGTCCATAACTGGCGCGCCCAAGATCCGGGCGATGGAGATCCTGGCGGATTTGGAGCCCTGGGCGCGCGACATCTATTGCGGCACCGTCGGCTGGGCGGCACCGGATGGCGCGTCCGAGTTCAACGTCGCGATCCGCACGCTGATGCTGGAAGAGGGCCGTGCGACGCTCAACGTGGGCGGCGGCGTGGTCTGGGACAGCACCGCGGAATCTGAGTATGAGGAAGCGCTATGGAAAGCCCGGTTCGCCCGCGTGACGCCATCCAGAACGATCCCGCTTTCCGCCTGATCGAAACGCTGGGCTGGCATCCAGGCAAAGGATTCCGGCATTTGGAGCAGCATTTGGCCCGGATGGCGCGCAGCGCTGCGGCGTTTGGCATCCCCTTTGACCCGGAGCAGGTGCGGCACATTCTGGCCGGGGCCGCGGGGAACATACCGCTGCGTTGCCGCCTCACGTTGGATGCGGCCGGGCAGCTGGGGCTGACTGCGCCGCCTCTGGGAAGCAGCCCTGCTGAATGGCGGCTGGGGATCGCGGACAAGAGGCTTGAGGTCGGCGATTTCTGGCTGCAGCACAAGACCACCCGCCGTGCGGTGTATGACACTGCACGCGCCAATTTGCCCGGCGGTGTGGATGAACTGCTGTTTCTGAATGAACGCGGGGAGCTGTGCGAGGGCGCCATTACCAATCTGTTTGTGACCGGCGCGGACGGGCATATGGTCACGCCGCCGCTGTCCTGCGGGTTGCTGCCGGGGGTCCTGCGGCAGGTGTTGCTGGAGCGGGGGGAATGCTATGAAGCAGTTCTTGGCCTGCGGGATCTGAAAGACGCGCAAGCCATTCACATGGGCAATTCCCTGCGCGGGCTGATCCCGGCACGGCTGGTCTGACAGGCAGCACTCCCGCGCTCAAACGCCCCCTGGCTGACGCCAGACGGCACTTGCCCTTGGGCCCCGCAGCGCGCCGTTGGCGCGCTGCGGGGGCGTGCAGACACCGCCCGCGCCCTGCAGCAGGCGGGGCGCCAGGCCCAACGCTTGCCGTCCTGTCGCATCAGCGATGGGACCCGGAAGGGGCGCGAGCCTCTCCGCACAGGGGCCACCTGCGGAAATGGCGGCCGCAGGGCGGTGAAATTGCCCAGTTTGCTTGACAACCACGTTGCAAACTTGTGTACCACCCCGGACGATTTTAAGCGCCAGCCCGGCGCACCTCCCGAATGACGGTCCACCCGGACAGACGACCCGAGACACGAAAGGTCCCGCCATGCACGCCTATCGCAGCCACACCTGCGCCGAACTGAACAAATCAAATGTCGGTGACACCGTCCGTCTGTCGGGCTGGGTCCATCGCGTGCGCGACCACGGCGGGTTGCTGTTTATCGACCTGCGCGACCACTACGGCGTGACCCAGGTGATGGCCGACCCGGACAGCCCGGTCTTTGCCGAGATCGAGAAGGTCCGCAGCGAGTGGTGCATCCGCATCGACGGCAACGTCAAGGCGCGCGACGAAAGCCTGGTGAACGCCAAGATCCCCACTGGCGAGATTGAGGTCTTCATCCGCGACATCGAAGTGCTGGGCAAATCCGAAGAACTGCCGCTGATGGTTTTCGGCGAGCAGGAATACCCGGAGGAAACCCGTCTGCGCTACCGCTATCTGGACCTGCGCCGTGAGAAGATGCAGAAGAACATGGTTCTGCGCTCCAACATGATCCAGTCGATCCGTAAGCGCATGTGGGACAAGGGGTTCAACGAATACCAGACCCCGATCATCACCGCGTCCAGCCCCGAAGGCGCGCGCGACTTCCTGGTGCCGTCGCGGTTGCACCCGGGCAAGTTCTATGCGCTGCCGCAGGCGCCGCAGCAGTTTAAGCAGCTGATGATGGTCTCGGGCTTTGACAAGTATTTCCAGATCGCGCCCTGCTTCCGCGACGAAGACCCGCGCGCCGACCGTTCACCCACCGATTTCTACCAGCTCGACCTGGAAATGTCCTTTGTCACCCAGCAGGATGTGTTCGACACCATCCAGCCGGTGATGCAGGGCGTGTTCGAGGAATTCGGACAGGGCCGCAAGGTCGACAGCGAATGGCCGCAGATCTCCTACAAGGATGCCGCCAAATGGTACGGCACCGACAAGCCGGACCTGCGCAACCCGATCAAGATGCAGGATTGCTCCGAGCATTTCCGTGGCTCCGGATTTGCCATCTTTGCCAGCCTGCTGGAAAACGAAGGCACCGAAATCCGCGCCATTCCCGCGCCTTCGGGCGGCAGCCGCAAGTTCTGCGACCGGATGAATAAATTCGCCCAGGGTGAAGGCCTGCCGGGCATGGGGTATATCTTCTGGCGCGACCAGGGCCAGGGCATGGAAGCGGCTGGCCCGTTGGCCAAGAACATCGGCCCCGAGCGTACAGAGGCGATCCGCCAGCAACTGGGGCTGGGTGTCGGCGATGCGGCCTTCTTCCTTGGCGGCAAGCCGAAGGCGTTTGAAAGCGTTGCAGGCCGCGCCCGCACCGTGATCGGCGAAGAGCTGGGCCTCACCGACAAGGACCGCTTTGCCTTTGCCTGGATCGTGGATTTCCCGATCTACGAGAAGGACGAGGAAACCGGCCGCATCGATTTCGAGCACAACCCGTTCTCGATGCCGCAGGGTGGCATGGACGCGCTGCTGAGCGATCCATTGTCGGTGAAGGGCTACCAGTACGATCTCGCCTGCAACGGCTACGAGCTGGTCTCCGGCGCGATCCGGAACCACAAGCCGGAAATCATGTTCAAGGCATTTGAAATTGCCGGCTATGGCAAGGAAGAGGTCGAAAAGCGCTTTGGCGGCATGGTCAATGCCTTCCAGTACGGCGCCCCGCCGCACGGCGGCTGCGCGGCCGGCATCGATCGTATGGTGATGCTGCTGGCGGATGAGGCCAACATCCGCGAGGTCATCATGTTCCCGATGAACCAGCGCGCCGAGGACCTGATGATGTCAGCCCCATCCGAGCCGATGAGCGATCAGCTGATGGAACTGGGCCTGCGCGTGATCCCCCAGGACCAGTAAACCGCATTTTTATGTTGAAAGAAGGCCCGGGCGATTGTCCGGGCCTTTTCAGTTGCAGCAAGGCGAGGCCGGAATTTTGCAAAAATTCCGGCCAGGAAAACAGGTGTTTTCCTGGCCGTTTCCCTTGCAGAGAAACGGTGGGCCGCAAATCTGCGGAGCAAGCGACGGAACACGCGAAGAATTGCGTATCACTTGAAAATCAGCTGTGGACCCGGGCGTTGATGCTCTACTCTGCAGGCAAGCCAGGCCGTCCAGGGAGAACAGGGCGATGCAATTTGACGGAGATTTGGCGGAGATCCGCTTTGGGGCAGGGCTGTCGCCGCTGGTGCGGCCTCCGGCATCAGCGGAGGTCATTCTTGGCCGTCTGCAGGGCGCCGATGAGATGGCCGTCAGATTTCCGGTCAGCCGTTTTGATGACGCCTTTGCGCGCGCCAAGGAATTCCGGCGGCTGAGGCGGGAGCGGAAGCGGCTGGAGGGCCAGCAAGGATACGAAGCCGCTGACAAAGCCTTCAGTGCCTACCGTCGTGCCCACAATGCGGCGCGTATTAAATGGCACGGTCAAAGGCTGCTGCGGCATGTCTATACCCGCGATGCGTTTCGTGAACGGTTGGTTCTGTTCTGGGCGGACCATTTTACCGCGCAAGGCAAAAACGGTGCGCTGCGCATTCTGGCCGCGCCCTATGCCGAGACTGTCATCCGGCCGCATGTGGCGGGCCGTTTCGAGGATATGCTGATCGCCGCAGCCACCAGCCCCTTGATGCTGCATTACCTGGATCAGAACCGCTCGGCCGGGCCGGAGAGCCGGGCGGCGAAGCGGCGCAAGCGGCTGAGCGGGCTGAATGAAAACCTCGCCCGCGAAGTGCTGGAGCTGCACACGCTGGGTGTGGACGGGCCGTATGGACAGGCGGATGTGCGGCAATTGGCCGAGCTGTTCACCGGGCTGACCGCCTCGCAGGACAAGGGTTTTGTGTTCCGTCCTGGAATGGCTGAGCCAGGGGCGGAAACCGTGCTTGGGCAAACCTATGGCGGCGGCAAGCCGGAGTTGGACCAGGTGCTGGCGGCGTTGCGAGATTTGGCGCGCCATCCTGCCACAGCGCAGCATCTGGCGTGGAAGCTTGCAGTGCATTTCACCTCTGATCAGCCGGAGCCGGGGTTGGTGTCGCATCTGGCGGCGCGCTATCAGGACAGCGGCGGCGATCTGCTGCAGGTCTATGCTGCCTTGCTCGAACACCCGGCCGCCTGGCAGCCGGATTTGCGCAACGTAAAGCCGCCGTTCGGCTATGTGGCCTCTGCCTGCCGGGCGCTGGCGGTGCCAGAGGTGCGGTTTTCCGAATTGCGCCCCAGGCAGCTGAACCGGCTGCTGCTGGCGCCGCTGACGCCTATGGGGCAGCGTTGGGAGTTTTCCGGCGGACCGGATGGCTGGCCGGAAGAGGATATGTCCTGGGTCACGCCGCACGCTCTGGCAGCGCGGCTGCGCTGGGCAATGGCAGCGCCGCGGCGGCTGGCGCAGCCGCTGCCTGACCCGCGTGTCTTTGCCACTGCGGCCCTGGGCCGTTTTGCTAATGAACGGGTCCGGTTTGCGGCGCGCGCCGCTGAAACCCAGTCAGAGGCGGTCGGGCTGATCCTGACCTCTCCCGCCTTTCAGCGCCGCTAACAGGAGGTTTGCATCATGCGGCTGACACGCCGATCCTTGCTGAACCGCTCTGCCCTGCTGGGCTGTTCACTGGCTGCGAGCCCGCTGGTCACGCCGGTCAGCTTTGCCGCCGCCCCCTGGGACACCCGGCTAGTGGTAATCATCCTGCGCGGCGGCATGGATGCGCTGGATGCGGTGCAGCCTTACGGCGATCCCGCATTGGCCGGGCTGCGGCAGACACTTTCAGGCGGACCGCAGGCCGGGGCTGCCGATCTTGACGGGTTCTATGCCCTGCATCCGGCGCTGGCACCGTTGCTGCCGCTGTGGCGTGCAGGGGAATTGGGGTTTGTGCAGGCGGTGTCCACACCCTACCGCGACCGGCGCAGCCATTTTGACGGCCAAGACCTGCTGGAAGCGGGGACCGCGGCACTAGGCGGTGCAAGAGGCGGCTGGCTGAACCGTTTTCTGCAGCAGATGCCTGGCGTGGAGGCGCGCACTGCCTTTGCCATCGGTCAGGAGCGGATGCTGTTGCTGGACGGTGCGGCGCCGGTCTCGCAATGGGCGCCGGGGGCGGGGCTGGCGATGAGCCCGCAGGCTGAGCGGCTTGCGGGCCTGCTGATGGAAGAGGATCCGCTGTTCCACACGGCATTGAACGAGGCGCTGGAACTGACCCGGCAGGATCTGTCTTTGGGATCCGAAGACGCGGCGGACGGCAGCGCCAGCGGCATGATGCAAGCAGCGCCGAAGGGGAGAGCGCATACCGAGATTGCTGCCTATGCGGCTGAGCAATTGCGCGGCGATACCAGGATTGCGGCGTTTTCGATCAATGGGTGGGATACGCACTACCGTCAGGCAAGCGGCCTGAAGGCCGCGCTGGGGCGCCTGTCGGAGACTGTTCTGAAGCTGCGCAGCGGCCTGGGCACCGGGATCTGGGGCAAGACGGCGGTGGCGGCTGTGACCGAGTTCGGGCGCACCGTGCGCGAGAATGGCACTGGCGGCACAGATCATGGCACCGGTGGTGCGATGCTGCTCGCAGGTGGAGCGATCCGCGGCGGCAGGGTGCTGGGGCGCTGGCCGGGGCTGGAGGAGGCTGATCTTTATGACCGGCGGGATCTATTGCCGACAGCGGATGTGCGCCAGCATCTTGCCTGGCTGTTGCATGGATTGGCAGGTGCCCGGAAAAGCGATCTGGAAAGAAATGTGTTTCCGGGGCTGGCGATGGCAGAGGATCCCGGTTTGCTATTGTAAGAGCCGTGGTTCTCCCGCCCGCTCAACCCGTTCAGGGAACGGTCTGAGCCGTTGGGCCCGGCACCGCCTGAAAGGCGGTGCCGGGCCCAAGGCCGCCAAGCGGTGCGGCGCAAGCCGCTGAGCTGCGGGCGCGGGAGAACGCCCGAAGAATGTGCGGATAGGGAAAGCTTCGATGATCCGGCTTAGAAAGACGCCGATTGCCGCCTGGCTGGTTCGCAGACGCTTAGCAGGCTGGCGTTTCCCAAACTGCAAACAGAGCGTTGTTGCCCGCCGGGGGGGACACATCCTCCGGCTGGGTCCAGCCGGACAAGCAGAGTGCCGTCAGCTTTCCGCAGAGGGAGTGCAGGCGGTCATGACACCAGTGGCAGGCCATCGTGTCCCCGCGGATGCGGCCAAAACCGGCAGGCGGCTATGGCGGCGCGCGCTGGGGTTACTGATTGCGTGATGAAAGGATCAATGCTCGGCTTTCAGTGCCCCCGCGGTTGCGGCGGATGGCGCGGGCCTCCAGACGGGTTTGACCGTAAAGCACAATGACGAGGGTGGCGAGGGCGATGAGACAGGCCTCTATCATGTCAGATCGCCGCGCGGCGCTCCAGCCGCTCCTGTACAAGGCCGGCCAGGGTTGCAGCATCCTGGGTCAGCGGTTTGCCTTTGCGCCGGGAACGGGCTAGGCGGTCGGCAGCCTCGGCAAGCGGGTTGTCGCCGGCGCTGCGGGCAACGCCGCCCAGAAACTGCGCCAGATAGGCCAGGGTCTTTTCTTCCTGACCCATGTTCAGCACATCGGCGGCATGGGCCATGTCATCGCGGTAGGCAAGGAAATCGGGTTCCACTGTTTCGTCATCCAGCGCGCGCGGGCCGGACAGTTGGCGGTCGGGTGGCAGATTTGACAGGATTTCCTGCTGGAAAGCGGCAAGCGAGGTGATCGGTTTTTCCAGAAAACCGCCAGCCCCCGCTTCAAGCGCGGCCTCTTCAAGCGTTGGATCGCCCGAGGTGGCCAGGATCACGCCGGGGCGCGGGCTGGCCTCTGCTAGTTCACGGATCAGATCGAGGCCTGAGCCGTCCGGCAGGCCGACATCGGCAATCAGCACCGACGGGCGGTAGACCTGCAGATGGCGGCGGGCGGATTTCAGGCAATCGGCCCGGCGGATGCGGGCACCGCTGCGCAGACAGAGCAGGCGCAGTGCCTCGCAGGCAAAGCGGCTGTCCTCGACCACCAGAATGGTCAGCCCCAAGAGGGGGCGACGGGTGGTGGGCAGGCGTTGAGCGGCAGCAAACAGTTCCGAATCGTCCATAACGTATCCTCCTTGCGGGATATGTTCCGACGCTAGGGATTCGAGGCTAATTACTCGTTAACAGCGCGTGCTCTGCCGCTGTGGAAGGCTGCCGTGCGGATTGGCGCACTTGCCGCGGCGCAGCATCCACCCCATAACCTGAGCGGAGGAAAAGTTTGTGAGAGGAGCACAACAGAGATGATTGGCCGCTTGAACCATGTTGCCATTGCCGTCCCCGATCTGGAGGCCGCATCCGCCCAGTACCGCAACGCGCTGGGCGCCAAGGTCGGCGACCCGCAGGATGAGCCGGATCACGGCGTCACTGTGGTGTTTATCGAATTGCCCAATACCAAGATCGAGCTGTTGTATCCCTTGGGGGAAAACTCGCCGATCAACGGGTTTCTGGAAAAGAACCCGGCGGGCGGCATTCACCATGTCTGCTATGAGGTAGAGGACATTCTGGCGGCCCGCGATCATTTGCAGGCAGAGGGCGCGCGGGTGCTGGGTTCGGGTGAGCCGAAGATCGGCGCCCATGGCAAGCCGGTGCTGTTCCTGCATCCTAAGGATTTCAACGGCTGCCTGGTGGAACTCGAAGAAGTTTGACGCTATGAGCGTCCTGCCCCGGTTGCGGGGCGGGGCGTATTCAGGAGGCCGGAACCATGGGTGTTACATCAGCGATCGTGCTTTATGCGGTGATCTGGTTTTTGACCTTTCTGGTGATTATCCCGATCCGGCTGGAGACCCAGGGTGACAAGGGCGATGTGATGCCCGGCACCCATGCGGGGGCGCCGGAGAAGCATTTTCTGAAGCAAAAGGCCTGGATCACCACCGGGGTTGCCGCACTGATCTGGGGCATTACTGCCTGGATTATCCTGTCCGAAGTGATCAGCGTGCGTGATTTCGACTGGATGGGGATGCTGCCTGACCGGGACTGAACCGCAGGCATTCCGGTTTTCGGGAACAATGGCTCCCACCCGGTTTGAATGCATTGAAAATGCATCTGCTCCGGTTGGGCGTGGCGCCGCGCGGGCGCGCGGTGCGGTGGCGGCTAGCCCGGTCCGGGCTGGAGCTGAATGCATCGCAAAGTGATAATAAGAAGAGTTTTTGCTGAGAAGCGCTTGAGGGGCAGAACTGCCTCCCAAAACGCTAATTCCAACTTGGACCGGCTGCAGCCGGGAAGGCTGCCTATCTGCGGGACAGCGCGTGATAGAGGTGGGTGAAAGTGGCGGCGCCCAGGATCGGGAACACCAGGTTCACAAGCGGCACCGAAAGCGGCATCGCCATCAGCGTGCCGGCGGCCCAGATCGTGGTGGCATGTTTTCGGCGCAGCTTCTTGGCCTCGGTGGTGCCGATACGGCGGGCAGCAGCCAGGGTGAAATATTCCCGGCCCAAGAGGAAGCCGTTGAGGCCCCAGAAAATGAACAGCGCCGCCGGCGGAAACAACACATAGAGAAACAGCGCCAGAATATTGGCCGCGATCAGCAAGCCGAGGAAGTTCACCGTGTCCCTGATCGCATCCCAGAACGGCACCTTGGATGCCGGGGGCAGGGCGGGGTAGTGCTTGTCCTCCACCGCCTGGGCGACTTCCTCGAGGAACATCGAGGTGATGGCCGAGGCCACCGGCACCATCAGGAACACTGACAGCACCAGCATGAAGAACAGCGAGCCGATGGACAAGAGGTCATCGATCCAGGTGACTTCACCCAGCAGCGGCACGGTTGCTTCCGGCCCCACCAGCCACTGGATCAGCATCAGAAAGCCCGCGTATGCCGCGATCAGCAGGGCAATCGTTAGGCCCAGCCCCAGGAACAGAACCTTGCGGAAACGCGGATCGCCAGTCTGGCCAAGGGTTTTGAAAAAAGCGGTAAAGATCATGCGCTCACCCAGGTGGTTATGGCGTCCAGGTCCGGGCGCGGGCGTTCCGGCGGGGCAGAGCTTTCAGTGGCGATGTGGACAATGCCGGCGATACGTTCGTTGCCGGCCAGGCCAAAGGCCGCACTGCAGAACCCGCGGTCATGGCTGGCCCAGCCGCTGAGCCAGTTGGCGCCCCAGCCCGAAGCCAGAGCGGCATTCAGCAGCGCCAGGCAGACGGCACCGGCGGAGTAGGTCTGTTCCACGGCCGGGATTTTGGGACTGTGTTTTTGCACCTCAACCACCACCACGGCAAGCTGGCCCTGGTCGAACTGGCTGCGGCCCTTGGCAATGTCCTCCGAGGATTTTCCGAGGCGCGTGCCGGCCTCCTCGGTCAGCGCGGCGATGCGGGCCATTGCGGGCTGCTCCACCACGATAAAGCGCCAGGGCTCCAGCTTGCCATGGTCGGGCGTGCGGGCGGCAGCGGTCAGAATTGGCAGCAGCTCATCACGCATGGGCGCTGGCGCTACCAGCGTTTTGGCCGGGCGAGAGCGGCGCGACAGCAGGAACTCGAGAGCGGCGTCATTGCGTGCGGGCATATGTTAAACCTCTTTACATCTCTTGCTGCCTATCTCGGCAGGCCGTGGCGTTTTTTCAAGGGTCGGCGGGCCTTGCGTGCCGAACCTGTGCTGCAAAGGCAGCACCGGCGGGGCAGGGTTTCGTTGACCGGGTGATAGCTGCGGCGCTGCGGCAAAGTCTATGGCCTTTGCCGCCTCGGCAAGGCATGTGAGAGGCTATGGGAAAGTCAAAGAAGAAAGACCTGCCGGACCTGAGCCAACTGTGTGTTCCGGGAATGGAAATCGCGGTGCGGGCCACGCCCAAGGCGGTGCGCAATGCGATTGCGGCGGCAGAGAGCGTGCTTAAGATCTCGGTTGCCGTGGCGCCGGAGATCGGCAAAGCTAATGATGCCGTCCGCAGCCTGCTTGCCGCGGCAATGAACACCGCGGCGTCCAATCTGGACCTGCGCGGCGGTGCAGCATCGCGCGACAAGGTCTTTGTCTACAACGGCCCGGCCTGACGCCTAGTCATCATCTGGCACCAGCCGGTAGACGCCCTCCGGCAGGTCCAGCGCCGCGGCCAGATCCCGAACCTGCAAATGGGACAGGGTGATTGTCTGCACTTTGTCGGTGCGCGGGTCGAATTGTTCGACCGTCACGCATTCGGCAAAGGAATTGATGGTCACATCCTCGGTGAGCGGGGTTCCGTCCTCATCCACCAGGGTAATGACCGTCGAGTCGAATTCATGCTCTATTGTAAACATAAACCCAGCCTGCACTGCCGCCTGGCTGCTGGCAAGGCCTTGCAATCACAGACTATCGCATGGATCCGGCGGCAAAGTTCCGCTGCCAGGCGATTGCCTTCCGCCGGCCTTGCGCGATAAAGTGGCGGAGAACTGCAATAGGATCCGTCATGCGCCGTTTTCTGTGTCTGCTTGCCCTTGCCGTCAGCGCCTGTGACGTGGCAATCGAACCAGCGCCGCAATCTGTTCCGGTTGTCCGGACACCGCGGGTGCAGGGGATGGCACCGGGGGAGGCGCGCAACGCTTTTGCCTCCGTGACCCGGCGGGTGGAGCCGGTGGCAGAACGCGCGTGCCGTAGCCGTACCCAGGGGCTGAATTGCGATTTCCTGATCCGCATCGATCCGAATCCCAACGCGGCGCCCAATGCCTATCAAAGCCTCGACCGTTCCGGCCGGCCGGTGATCACCTTCACCCAGCGGATGCTGGGGCAGATTGCCAATCAGGACGAACTGGCCTTTGTGATGTCGCACGAGGCCGCCCACCACATCCGCGGCCATCTGGCGCGGCAGGCGCAGAACTCGGCTCTGGTCAGCGCCGGCGCCGGGCTGATCACAGCTCTTGCCGGCGGCAGCGCGGCCACCGTCTCGACTGCGCAGGATGTGGGCGGCTATGTCGGCGCGCGCACCTATTCCAAGGATTTTGAGCTGGAGGCGGATGAGCTGGGCACGATCATCACCCACCAGTCCGGCTACCGGCCCAGTATCGGCGTGCGCTTTTTCAACCGGCTGCCGGATCCGGGTGACCGTTTCCTGGGCACCCATCCTGCCAACCCGGACCGGGTGCGGGTGGTGCAGGCCACCATCGACCGCCACGGGCTGAATTGAGCATGGTCGCCAAGGATCAGGCCGCTCCCGCGTTGGAGATGCTGGGTGTGGTGCTGACTGACCGCGGCTCGCGCTATGCTGTGACTGGCGCGCGGGTTACCTCTCGTGAGGAAGTCGATGCGGTGCTGGCTGAGCTGAAGACCGACCGCGCCTATGCCAAGGCCACCCACAACACCTGGGCTGCGATGCTGCGCGCGGGCGGACTAAAGGCTGATGACGGCGAGAGCGGTGCGGGCATGGTGATCCTGCGGATGATGGAGCGCGAGGGGCTTAAGGATCACGTGATCATCGTCACCCGCTGGTATGGCGGTAAGAAACTGGGCGGTGACCGGTTCCGCCGAGTGCAGGATGCGGTGCGCGCGTATCTTGGCCACCTGGGCGGGAAATTCGCCTGAACCCGGTCCCGTTTGACCTGCATCAAATCGGTGCCTCTGCCCTGCCGCTAAGCTGTACCCGAAATGAATGATTCCGGGGAGCCGCGCGATGACCACTCATGCCGATCTGAAAAAACACGCCGAACTGTTTGACCGGATGGCCGGTACCGTCGGGTTGGATCTTGAGGAAGAGGCCGTCGCCGGCACCCTGCGCTTTGACGAGATCGCCGAGGCGGTGCTGCGCTGCAGCCGTTGCGGCGGTGTCGGCGCGTGCCGCAAGTGGCTGGCCGAAGGCCCGCGCCCCGGTGCCGAGGCGCCGGATTTCTGCCGCAACCGCGATCTGCTTGGCTACTTGAACGAGCAGCAGGCCTGACGGCCTCGGATTTTTCCCGGCCTCTTTAAGGAGTTCGAACATGCAGCCACTGGGGGATCCTCTGTACCATTTGCGGCTGATGGCCCGGATGGGCAAGGCCGTGGGGGCGGATCTTACATCTGCCTTTGCCGCGGGGGATATCAGTCACACGGATTGGGCCGCGATGATCACCCGCTGCCGCGGCTGCGGCGCGGCGGATCAATGCGAGGCCTTCCTGTCCGCCCATGACCACGCCGGAGCACCGATGCCGGGTTGCCGCAATGCAGATACTCTGATGCAATTGAAGGACCGCAGCACATGAAGGATATGGCGGCGGAGGCCCGGAGCCTCGGCAATATCTTCCGCCACTTGTGGCTGCTGCGCGCCGTGGCCAGGGCTGCGGGCGTCGATCTGGATCAGGCGGTGAAAGCCGGGCAGCTCAGCTGTTTGGACTATGCCCGGATGGTGACCTCCTGCCGCGGAGCGGGTTGCAGCAAGTCCTGCGCGCTGTGGATTTCCGCCCGCCGCGATGATGACGCCCCCGCCGTTCCGGAGTTCTGTCCAACCGCGGCTGTCTTCCAACGGTTGATGCCTTAGGCCGCAGCGCGGCCTGCCCGGCCTGCCCGGCGGGCTTGGCAGGTCTGGCCTGCGGGATGGTCTGCTACAGCTTGGAGTGGCTGCCGTCGCACAACGGCTTTTTGCCTGAGTGCTTGCAGCCGCAAAAGAACACTTTGCCATCCTTTTCGGCTTTGTATTTCACCGGCTCGAATGCGGTGCCCTTGTGCGAGCCATCGCAAAACGGCTGCTTTTGCGACTTGCCGCAGGCGCACCAGAAATAGGTCTTTCCTTCACTCACCTCGACGGGGAAGGGGGCTTTCTGCGCGATTTCCGGAGTATCTGTCATGGCTGGGGGCGCTCTCTGGCTGGTTGCGGTTGGGGGAAACGTAGCAGGGAAATGGCGCGAGGGGAGGGGAAATTACTCCAAGCCCGCGCAACGCGCGGGCAGCGCCCGACCCTCCCCATGGGAGGGCGCTTCGCACCCACCCATGGTCGAGCGCTGGAGCGCAGTTCCGACCTTTGTATAAATTGACGGATAAGTTTCTTTGTCCGAGGGGTAATACGATAGGCGTGCCAGCTGCTTGTTCGCATATCTTTTGCTAGCTTGATCGTGACGGCTTCTAAGGAACTTAATGCCGGACGACGAGTACAAATACTCGCTATCACCTACTACGGGGTCTACTTCATCGATACCAAGCCTCTCTCGCATGTCCTGGTGGATGTCGTCCAACACTTGGTAGGATTGTTTGAAAACTTTGCGGGTGAATTTCGACAGATTGTTGTTTAGTTGGCAAATCGACTGCATGTAGCTTCGGGTTAACAGCACTAAGTCGAACCTTTGGTAGCTTTCTGCCAAAAGCTCCTTTTTTGTCGCCTTGTCCCTAGCTTTTTTAGGCTGCATAGCGGCAACTGCTGATTTGCTAAGGAAGAAACCCAGCGCGACTTCTTGCGAAGGAAAGTTGCCACTTCGGTCGTTCTTAACATTGGACTTTGAGTATGAGACGGGAAGCGCGTGGTGTTGCGCGCTGTTTCGAACCAGTTCCATTATCCGAAAATCAAGGTCTCCATCTCTCAGCTCTGCTATTGTGCTCCCCCAGAAGCTTGCGCCTTCATTATTTTTGGGGAGTAACTGTGAGATTAGTCGTTTCGTCTGATCAGTGTAGCACTTGACTGCGGTCAGGAGTGCTAAAAGTCTGATATTTATTCGTATTTTGTTTTCTGAGTCGCGGGTCCGAAAATCTCTATCAAGCTTAGAGGAGCCAAAAATTGTTATCCTGCTTAATTCCTCTTCGAACTCTATGTATGTCTCATGTGCAACAATGAAGAGTTCATCAATTTTCTGAATTGTATCTAGCAGGGCGCTGAAGAAGTCGGGTCTCGACGCGGCTTGCGGAACATGATTCACCCACTGCACGACAGTGGCGGGGGTAATGATGCGCGGGACGGACGAGGTGAGCGGATCGCTTTTCAGCTATGTCGATCTTGAGGCCCGCATCCCCGCGCGGCACCCGCTCCGCAAGATCAGGCAGGTGGTCAACGACGCGCTGGCCAGTCTGGATGCCGATTTCCAGGCGCTTTACACTGATTTCGGCCGCCCCTCGATCCCGCCGGAGCGGCTGATCCGGGCGAGCCTGCTTCAGATCCTGTTCTCGATCCGGTCCGAGCGGCAACTGATAGAACAGATGCAGTATAACCTGCTGTTCCGCTGGTTTGTCGGCCTCGGGATCGATGACCCTGTTTGGGTTCCCACGGTGTTCACCAAGAACCGCGAGCGGCTGCTGACAGCCGATATGTCGCGCAAGGTGATGGCGGCAATTCTGGCGCATCGCGAGGTCGCGCCGCTCCTGTCGGACGAGCATTTCTCGGTCGATGGCACGCTGGTCAAGGCCTGGGCGTCGATGAAGAGCTTCCAGCCGAAGGCAGCGGACACGCCGCCCGGCGATGATGGCCCGGACGACCCGCCCCCGACGTCTGTTAACCCCGCCATACAGCCCGCCCAGACCGAACCTGAGACCGCTCCAATGCCCCACGCCACTCGCCGCAGCCGCAATGCCGAGATCAACTTCAAAGGCGAGAAGCGTTCGAATGCGACCCATGCTTCGGTCACCGACCCGGATGCACGGCTCTATAAGAAATCCGCGGGCACAGGTGCGGTGCGGTGCTTCATGGGGCATGCGCTGATGGAGAACCGGCACGGGCTGGTTGTTCAAGGCGACCTGACCCGCGCTGACGGCCGCGCCGAGCGCAAGGCCGCGCTGGACATGCTGCACTGCCATTCCCCCGGATCGACCCGGCAACTGACCTTGGGTGCCGACAAGGGGTACGATGCGGCCGAATTCGTCGCGGATCTCCGCCAGGCCTGCGTCACCCCGCACGTCGCCAGGAAGGCGCGGCATTCAGCAATCGACGGGCGCACAACCCGGCACAAAGGCTACGCCCTGTCACAGAAGCACCGCAAGCGGATCGAGGAGGCGTTTGGCTGGGCCAAAACCGTTGGCGGCATGTCCCAGACCGTCTATCGCGGTGTTGAGCGGGTGCGGTCCCGTTTCATACTGACACTCGCCGCAGGAAATCTCGCCCGGCTGCCCCGGTTGCTGGCGGTATGAGGCTGGGTGAGGCGGCCACAGGCCTGCTTCCAGCTACCCATTCCGGAAGATCGAAGAGGGAACTCATCCCATCAGGGAGAACAGCGTTCCGCTCGCCTGACTAATTCAGCGACCTGCTAGTTGTTGCTCGGCTGTCTTGATCTCTTGTAACTCGAAAGCGTCTATCTCGATATACTTATCATCAAGAAAATTCCGAACTCGTATTAGTTCTTTAATCTGCCCCAAAGGTCATACTCCCCGGCCTCATCAACCTCAACGGTGACAATATCGCCGAGGTTCAACTCTTCAACCCCCTCATCAATGAACAGGTTGCCGTCGATCTCCGGCGCATCCGATTTGGTGCGGCAGGTGGCGATGCCGTCCTCGTCAATGTCATCGACAATGACCTGCATCGTCTGGCCGACCTTGGCCGCCAGCTTGGCCTCGGAGATCGCCTGGGCCTTCTCCATGAAGCGCTCCCAGCGCTCCTGCTTCACTTCTTCCGGCACATGGTCGGCCAGATCGTTTGACCGCGCGCCATCGACGTTTTCGTATTTGAAGCAGCCGACGCGATCCAGTTGCGCCTCGTCCATCCAATCGAGCAGGTGCTGGAACTCCGCCTCCGTCTCGCCGGGGAAGCCAACGATGAAGGTGGAGCGCAGGGTGATATCCGGGCAGGTCGCGCGCCAGGCGCGGATCTCGTCCAGCGTCTTGGCCGCCGCCGCCGGGCGGGCCATGCGGCGCAGCACATCCGGGTGGGCGTGCTGGAAGGGGATGTCCAGATAGGGCAGCAGCGCATTGTCCGGGTCCGCCATCAGTGGGATCAGATCGCGCACATAGGGGTAGGGGTAGACATAGTGCAGCCGCACCCACAGATCATCTGCCGGGGCCAGCCTGCCCAGTTCGCGGGACAGGTCGAGGATATGGCTGCGCACTTCCTCCCCTTTCCAGGGGTGGCTGGAATACTTGCGGTCCAGCCCGTAGGCAGAGGTGTCCTGGCTGATCACCAGCAGTTCACGCACCCCGGCCCCGACCAGCTTTTCCGCCTCGCGCAGCACCGCGTGGACGGGGCGCGACGCCAGTTTGCCGCGCATATCCGGGATGATGCAGAACTTGCACTTGTGGTTGCAGCCCTCGGAAATCTTCAGATAGCTGAAGTGCCGCGGGGTGAGCTTGACGCCGGCCGCAGGCAGCAGGTCCACGTAAGGGTTCGGGGAAGGCGGCACTGCGGAATGCACCGCGTCCAGCACCTGTTCGTACTGATGCGGGCCGGTGACGGCGTGAATGCGCGGGTGATGCTCGCGGATGTACTCCGGCTCGGCGCCAAGGCAGCCGGTGACGATCACCTTGCCGTTTTCCTTCAGCGCCTCGCCGATCGCTTCCAGGCTTTCCGCCTTGGCGCTGTCCAGGAATCCGCAGGTGTTGACGATCACCGCATCGGCGCCTGCGTAGTCGGGCGAGATGCCGTAGCCTTCGGCGCGCAGCCGGGTCAGGATGCGTTCGCTGTCCACCAGCGCCTTGGGGCAGCCGAGCGAGACCATGCCGAGGGTCGGCTGGCCGTCACGGGGGGCGTCGCGGAACTGCGGTTCCGGGGCAAGATCGGGGCGGAGGCTGGGCGGGTTGCTGGACGGGGTACTGGTCATCCGCGCGCGTATATCAGGAATGCGGCAGGAGGCAAGGAAAACGGGGGGTGCTAGGCGTGCCCTCCTGTACACGCCCTGTGCACCGGGAGGCTGCATTTTTGCTCTAGCCCGGCCGAAAGGCCGGACAGCGCCCGACCCTCCCCACGGGAGGGCGCTTCGCACCCACCCAGGGTCAGGCGCTACCCTCCGTTAGGTGTTGAAGCCGGAGCATCAAAGCCCGTAGCCTGCGGCAAGCCTATTTGCATGACGAGAGCGATTGATGCGTGACGAGACAGAAGCGCCGGCCCCGGCCGCCCCGCAGCGCGAGCTGAAGCCCGCCAATGAGAACCCTTGGTATGTGCTGATGACGCTTTACGGGGAGCAGAAGGGGGATGAGATTGATTGGGATCTGCATGAGAAAAACAGGCAGGTTTGGAATGCTTGGGCGGTTAGGGGGGCTCCCCAAAGGTGGGATCATAAGGAATTCTCCCGAGAAGTTGCCAATCTTTTAGAAGTGCCTAGTGCGGAGTGCAATCAAAGCAAGTGGAACGATCTGATTAACGCTCACTTGAAACAAAGTGAGCGAGTGCAAGATGCTTTTAAAAGGGTGTACCGTGAAAGAAATGGGAGTGACGTGCAGGTTCCGGAGTTGCCAAGTGCACTTGATAAAGTCAACTTCTCTGATGTAATATTCGAGGAAACTGTTTGCGCAAAGCAAATGGTTTTCCCTAGAGGAGTGGACTTCACAGATGCCATTTTTGGCAAGCGAACAATTTTTGAACGTACCCTGTTTGGTGCTCAATCCTATTTCTTGGGTGTCGAGTTTGAAGATGGTGTGAATTTAGAGAACTCGATCCATTGATCAGAGACAAGTTTCTTGGACGCAGCGTTTTCTGGAAGGGTTAGCTTTCGCAGTTGCGTTTTTGAAAAAACCGCAACGTTCTCTCGATCATACTTTTACGGGGATGTAGATTTTTCATCCGTAGTGTTTAAGGGAATTGCATATTTTACCGCTGCGAAGTTCGGTGCTCGCCGGGCAGGCGAAAGTGTAACTTTTAGAGATTGCCTGTTTCAGCGCCCTACCAGTTTTAGCAATTGTGTGTTTTTTTTCCTGCTATCCAAATTTGTCTGGTGCTGAGTTGCATGAGAAAACAGTTTTTTCGGCTCAAGCTAGATATTGGCCACAGGAGATTCATCACACATTCGAGCGTGCGCGGGATACTTGCGCCACAATTAGGCACATTCTCGCCAAACAGGGCCTTCCCGAAGATGAGCACTTTTTCTTCCGAAATGAGATGCATTTCACAGGGAAAATCGGTGCTGGATCGTTTTCAATAAGTACAGGTGTTTCCATCTGGCAGCGGCTGCCCTATCTGCTGTTCGGCCTGTTCTCCGAGTACGGTTACTCCATCCTGCGGCCGACGCTGTGGCTCTTGGGGGTCTGGGCCTTGGGATTTGCCGCCTTCTGGGGGTATCTCTCCGGCTGCTGCGTGCCAGCGCCCGACAGCGTGATTGAGCGCCCGATGGGGGCGGCCATGGCACTCAGCTTTTCCAACCTGTTTCCGCTGTTCGGGTTCGGGCGGGTCTATTTCGGCGGGGACTTCATGAGGGAACTGCCTGCTGTGCTGAAAACCCTCGCAGGCTTTCAGACCGTCGCCAGCCTGCCGCTGCTGTTCTTCCTCGGCCTGGGCCTGCGCCAGCGGTTCCGGCTGCGCTAATTCTGCGGCCCAAACGCGCGAAGCATTGATGCGGCAAGAGGCTTCCTGCATTGCACACGCTCCCCCACGCGGTAAGCTGGCAAAAAGACCCTTGGGCTACAGGGGGACAAGACATGAGGAGTGAGCCGATGAAGCTGATTATCCGGGTTGTAACGGCGTTGGTGCTGACGGTGGTTGTGCTGGCGGGGCTGGTGCTGCTGTTGCCAGGGGAGAAAATCGCGCGGCTGGCTGCCGATCAGCTGGAGACGCAGACGGGCCGCAAGCTGTCGTTCGGCGGCAAGGTGCGGTTCACCTTCTGGCCCACGCTGGGGGTGAAGGCGGACGCGGTGACGCTGTCCAATGCGGACTGGGCGGGACCCGAGCCGATGCTGCGGGCCGAGCGGCTGACCATCGGTGTCGCGGCGGCAGAGCTGCTGCAGGGCGATGTGCGGGTCACGGAAGTCTCGGCGATCCTGCCGCATCTGAACCTGGCCACCAACGAGGACGGAACCGGTAATTGGGTCTTTGGCGGTGGTGCGCCAGCCTCCGGCGGCACGGGTTCTGGAAGCAGCAGCGCCCTGCCGCTCAGGATCGAGGCGGTGGAGCTGACCGGGGCCTCGCTGCGCTATGCTGCACATGGCGAAGCGCCGGTGGAGATGAAGAACATCGACCTCAACCTGTTGTGGCCGGACCCGGCGGGAACCGTGATTGCCAAGGCAACCCTGCGCCCGGCCGGGGAGCCGGTGGAGGTGGATGCCGAGATCGGCACCTTTGCGGCGTTCCTGGCGGGTGAGGTATCCTCAATCGGGGCAACGGTGGTAGCACCGGGCGGCAAGGCGCGGTTTGACGGTCATGCCGATATCAATGGCGAAGCCAGCGGGCGGCTGACCTTTGGCGCCGGGAACGCGTTGCAGACGGGTGTCGCACTGGGGCTGGCCCTGCCGGATGCCTTGGCGCAAAAGACCGTGTTCGGCGCCGATGTGACCTATACCGCCGACGGGCGGTTGTCGATGCGCGATCTGGCGGTTGAGCTGGGCGGCAACAAGCTGACCGGAGCCGCGGATGCAGAATTCAAGAAGCGGCCTGAGTTCACTGCGCAACTGCGCGGCGGCGCGCTGGATTTCTCTGCGTTTACCGGCGGGCCGGGCGGGTCCGGGAGCGGCGGGGCAGCCGCAGCTGGCTGGCCGAAGGGCGCAATCGATGCCTCGGCGCTGGGGCTGGCGGATGCTGTCGTGGACCTGTCCTTTGATAGCCTGAAAACCGGTAGCGTGATCCTTGGCGCCAGCACGCTGAACCTGACGGTTGAGCGCAGCCGCGCGGTGCTGAAATTCCTGCCGGCGTCCATGTTCGGCGGCCAGATGCAGGGGCAGGTGGTTGCCAACAACCGCAATGGCCTGTCGGTGGGCGGCAAGCTCTCGTTCAACGGCATCCGTCTGGAGAGCGCGCTGGGAGAAACCGCGGGCTACAGCCGGCTGAACGGCGAGGCGCTGGGGGAATTGGAGTTCCTAGGGGCCGGAAACTCGGTAGACACAATCATGCGCTCGCTCAGCGGTAAGGGCTGGCTGGAAGCGGGGAAAGGGTTCTTTACCGGTTTCGATCTGGAGCAGCTGATGCGCTCGGGCGGAAATGGCGGCAGCACCGTGTTTGATCAGATGACAGCCAGTTACACGATTGAAGGAGGTAACCTGCGCAATCAGGATCTTCTGGTTCTGCTCAAGGGGTTCCGCGCCGAAGGCAAGGGCCGGATCGGGCTGGGCGCGCGGGATCTGGATTACCTGTTTATTCCCCAACTGGTGCGGGCAGGCAGTGAGCAGGTGCTGACCATCCCAGTGCGGATCACCGGCCCTTGGGAAAACCCGGACATCCGCCCGGACCTGAGCCAGGCGCTGCAGCCGAAGATCGACGAGATCGAACAGGAAGCCAAGGACCGGGTGCGCCAAAAGCTGAGTGAGGAGCTGAACACCGAAATCGCGCCGGAACAGAATCTGAACGACGTGCTGAAAGAGCGTATCGAACAGGAAGCCCGGGACCAGCTTCTGAAGCTCCTCGGCGGCGATTGATCTGCCCCGCCGGAGGCCGGGTCAAGAAGGGCCACAGGCCCCCCCCGGCGTAGCCTTGACGCGGGTTCAGGCGCCTTACACTTGCTATGGCGCACCTAAAGGCAGACCTGCCCTTAGATCGTTGGTGTGGATGCCGCTCAGAATGCAAGGCCCGCGTGAGGCTTTCTGAACCTGTGATCGAGTGCGCGCTTGTGTCAGGCCTCCGATTGCGGCTCTTCACATGCGCCGCGGGCCGGGATGGTGGTTCGCGGGCCGGGTCCAACACTTCTCAGCGGGCTGAAAGCCCTGTGAATTACGATGGTTTTCCCTGCCCCGATCCGGTCGATCGGTTGTCCATTCAGCTCATGCCTTCCTCACATCCCCGACGTCCAGAGTCTGGCGTCAGCCTTTATGCTTCAGCCAGAGCCGGAGCCCGGTAGTTTTCATCTTTCGTCAGCATCGCCCAGATCTGTCGAGCCATCTTGTTCGCAAGCGCTGTGGCGACCAGTATACGCGGTTTGTGTGACATCAATTTCCCGAGCCACGTTTCCTCAGAAATGCCCCCGCGGGAAGCCCCGACTATGGCGGTCATTGCTCCAATCACCAGCAATCGCCGGATATCGTGCTGTCCGGCCTTGGACACCCTGCCTAAGCGCGCCCGGCCGNCCGAAGAATTCTGTTGGGGAACAAGTCCGAGCCATGCGGCAACGTCGCGCCCACGCCGGAACGTTTCCACCGGGGGTGCGAAAGCCTCAATTGCCATGGCGGTGATTGGGCCGACTCCCGGCATGGTTTGCAGGCGTTTGGCGCGATGGCCTTTCTTCGACACTTCAGAGATCTGTTCGTCGAGCGCGCTGATCTGAGCGCCAAGGCTCTTGATCTGCTGCATTCGGCTGCAACAAGCGATCCTTGCGGCGACAGGCAAGCCATTGCTCTCGTCCTCAAGGACTTGGATCAATTTCGGAAGATGCTGCAATCCAACCGGAGCGATGTAACCGAATTCGTAAAGATGCGAACGCAGCGAATTGACCAACTCTATTCTCTGCGCGACTGCCTTCTGGCGGATGCGGAACACCACGGCACGCGCTTGTTGTTGCGCGGTCTTCGGTTCGACAAAGCGCATTTGCAGCCGGGTCGCAGCCTCGGCAATCGCGTCTGCGTCGGCAGCATCGTTCTTCTGCCGCTTGACATACGGCGTGACATATTGCGGTGAGATCAGCTTCACGACATGGCCAGCCTTTTCTAACTCCCGCGCCCAGTAATGCGCTCCAGGACAGGCCTCCATAACCACCGTGCAGCCACGGTGTGCCTCGGTCATCCCCCCGATCTTAAGGGGATGCGGAAGTAGAATTTTCTCGGCAGGATGAACGAGGAGATTCCGATGAAGAAGACCCGATTCACAGAAGCCCAGATCATGGGTGTGCTGCGCCAGATGGAGGGCGGTGTGCCTGCCGCCGAGCTGTGCCGCGAGCACGGGAGTGAGGTGGAATAGGAATTGATCCAGTGGATCAATTCCCCGCCGAACCAGCGCCACGCTGTACAAGTGGCGAGCGAAGTACGGCGGCATGGACGCCAGTCTCATCAGTGAGAGCGAGCCTTTGTCCGCCATTGATCCGAGGGCAATGGCGAGCGGCGATGGCCGAGGAGAACCGGCGGCTGAAGCGCATGTACGCTGACGTCAGCATGCAGAACGACCTGCTGAAGGAGGCGCTCGGATAAGTAAGATCCTGAACGCCACTGGTTCGAGAGAAGGATCGAACGATCCGGCCATCCATTGCCCGGCAGGGCATTGCGAAGCAATGTCCCGAGAGGGTCAACGCCGAGAGTTGGCCGTGAAAGCGGTGGCGATGAAGGGCGTCAGCATTGCGCTGGCATGCCGGGCGTTCGATGTCAGTGAGACGTGCTATCGGTACAGCCCGGAGCTGGACGAGGAGAACGAGCAAATCGCCGACTTGCTCCGCGGCCTGGCGGCTGCAAGGAAGACTTGGGGCTTTGGCCTGTGTTTCCTGTATCTGCGCAACGTGCAGGGCCACGCTTGGAACCACAAGCGCGTCTACCGGATCTACCGCGAGCTGGAGCTGAACCTGCGGATCAAGCCGCGCAAGCGTCTGAAGCGGGAAAGGCCGGACGAACTGGCTGTGCCTGAGGCCCCGAATGAGGTCCGGTCGATGGACTTCATGGCCACCCGCTGCGCGATTTGAGGGCTGCGCGCGTGGCCATAACCTCTCAGCGGCTAATCTTCCCGACGTGCTACGGCCCGGAATACGTCAGTGGCACCCTCATGGAATGGGCCGAGAACCGGGGCATTGCCTTGGCCTGCATCCAGCCCGGAAAGCCCCAGCAGAACGCCTATGTCGAGCGCTGCAACCGGACGGTCCGGCACGAATGGCTTGACCTCTACATCTTCGAAAGCATCGAGGAGGTGCAGCAGATTGCCACCGCGTGGCTGTGGTCCTGCAACAACGAACACCCCAACATGGGCAACGGCGGGATGACACCTGCACAGAAACTGAAGATGGCCGCGTAAAATTCTACGACCAAGCCCCCGCAAAACGGGGGGATTACCCCTCCATAAACCGCAGGAACTGCGAGCGCGTGAACTTTTTACGAAACACGACCGCCCCGTCAGCCACAGCCCCGTGCAACTGAAACACGTTTTTTCCGAGATCTATGCCCATTATAGAAACGTTTTCCATGGATGCCTTCTCCTCTCTTGCCTTTGGCTAACAACACCACAAGCTTGGCATATCGCGGTGCCGCCGGGGGAGAGCGGCATCCACCCCATCTTCTCAGCAGAAAGAAAAAGCGCCCGCCGAAGGCGGGCGCGGATCGCCTGCGTCAGCAGGCGAAATACCTCTTGGGTTGGGATCAGATTGTCTGGTCGTAATCGCCGACCAGCGGCTCGGTGCGGATCACCGCGTCGATATCGGCAAAGATCGCCCGCATCTCCACTTCGCTGTCCGAACTTTCGCAGACCACAACCAAGTTCGGGGTGTTCGAAGACGCGCGCACCAGCCCCCAGGAGCCATTGTCCAGGATCACCCGGGCACCGTTCACGGTGACAACTTCCTTGATGGCGCGGCCGGCAAGGCTGTTGCCTGCTTCATGCTTGGCCACCAGTTTCTGCACCAGCCGCTCCAAAACGCCGTATTTCTCGGTGTCGGCGCAATAGGGCGACATGGTCGGGGTTGCCCAGGTCTTGGGCAGGGCCTTGCGCAGGTCGGACATCGACTGATCCGGGTTGCGGTTCAGCATCTTGCAGACCTCGACCGCCACCCGCATACCGCAGTCGTAACCGCGGCCGATGGGTTCCGCCAGGAAGTAGTGGCCGGACTTCTCAAATCCTGCCAGCGCGCCGATTTCCTTGACCCGCCGCTTCATGTGGCTGTGGCCGGTCTTCCAGTAATCGGCAGTGACGCCGTTCTTTTGCAGTTCGGGGTCAGAGGCAAACAGGCCGGTGGATTTCACATCCGCCACAAAGGTCGCGTTCGGATAAAGTTTGGACAGATCGCGCGCCATGATCACGCCGACCTTGTCGGCAAAGATCTCCTCGCCTTCGTCATCCACCACGCCGCAGCGGTCGCCGTCGCCGTCAAACCCCAGCGCCAGATCGGCGCCCGAGGCCTTTACGCTGGCCGACATGTCATGCAGCATTTCCATCGCTTCGGGGTTGGGGTTGTAATGCGGGAAGGTATAGTCGAGCCGGTTGTGGCTTTCGACCACCTCGACGCCCATGCGGGCAAACAGCTCGGGCGCAAAGGCCGAGGCGGTGCCGTTGCCGGTAGCGCAAACCACCTTCAGCGGGCGGGACATTTTGAAATCCCCGATCAGATCGTCGAGATAGGCGTCCTTGACGCCGTCTACGAATTCATAAGAGCCGCCGGCAGCGGCCTGGCCTTCGCCGTTCAGCACGATATCTCGCAGCTCGCCCATCTCGTCCGGGCCGTGGGTCAGCGGGCGCTCAAAGCCCATTTTGACGCCGGTCCAGCCGTTCGGGTTGTGCGAGGCGGTGACCATGGCGACCGCAGGCACGTCCAGATGGAACTGGGCGAAATAGGCCATGGGTGAGACGGCGGGACCAATGTCCTTGACCTGGATCCCCGCCTGCATCAGGCCGAGGATCAGGGCGTTTTTGATCGCCAGCGAATAGTCGCGGTAATCGTTGCCGACCGCGATCACCGGTTCGATGCCGCGCTTGCGCATCTGGGTGCCCAGGCCCAGGCCCAGGGCGGTCATGCCGGGGAGGTTGATCTCCTCGGGGTATTTCCAGCGTGCGTCGTATTCGCGGAAACCCGTGGGTTTGATCATCGCGTCGCGCAGAAAGCTCCAGGTGTTCGGGGTCACCTCTGGCTGGGGTTTTGTCATCTCTGAAATCTCTTTGCTGGTTCAAATACGGATGGGATCGGCCTTGGCCAGCGCATCAAAGCGCATCAGGCTGCCGATGAGTTGCGGCATCTGATCCAGGTAGATCATGTTCGGCCCGTCGGACGGCGCGGAGTCCGGGTCCTGATGGGTTTCGATGAACACTGCCGAAATGCCGAGCGACACTGCCGCCCGCGCCATCAGCGGTGCAAATTCGCGCTGGCCGCCGGTGGAGCCGCCTTTGCCGCCGGGCTGCTGCACCGAATGGGTGGCATCCATCACTACTGGGTAGCCGCCCTGCGCCATCTGCGGCAGCGACCGCATGTCAGCCACGAGGGTGTTGTAGCCAAAGGAGGTGCCGCGCTCTGTCAGCAGAATGTTGGTGTTACCGGTGCTTTCCACCTTGTCGACCACATTGGCCATGTCCCAGGGCGCCAGGAACTGGCCCTTCTTGATGTTCACCGCCTTGCCGGTGTTGCCTGCTGCCAGCAGCATATCGGTTTGGCGGCAGAGGAAGGCAGGGATCTGCAGGATGTCCACGGCCTCAGCCGCCACCGCGCATTGCGCCTCGGTATGCACATCGGTCAGCACCGGCACGCCGAATTCGCTGCGGATCATGTCCAGGACTTTCAGCCCTTCATCCAGCCCCAGGCCGCGCTTACCGGACAGCGAGGTCCGGTTGGCCTTGTCATAGGAGGCTTTGAACACAAACTGGGCGCCGGCCTTGTCACAGGCCTCTTTCAGCTGCCCGGCAATCATCCGGGCGTGATCTGCGGTTTCCAGCTGGCAGGGGCCGGCAATGAATGTCAGCGGACAATCATTACCGATGGTGAGGCCGGCGATATCGATGTTTTTCATGAGCTTCCGATAGCTTTACGATGAGACCTGTTCTCGCAGGATCGATGCGGTGAGCGAGCACATCAAGTAAATACCGGAAAAGATCAGGAAAGCCAAAATGGTATTCTCGAACTTGCGCGGATAAGACGGTTCCTGGCTGGGAACAGGCTCCACCGCGGTGGTCAGATAGCGGACCTGGCGGTTGGCCTCCAGACGGGTGGTTTCCACTTGCTGCAAGGCCGATTGCAGCATCAGGTCGCGGGTCGCGAGATCGGCCTGAGCCATCTGAATCTGGATCCGCAGATTGGCCAGCGAATTTTCGCCGGCTGAGGCGTCGATCATCCGGTTGTTGAGGCTGGCGATCACTGCTTTCAGCCGCCGGATGTCCGCCTCGGCGCCGGACACTTTTGCCCGGTTGGGCCGTGCATTGTCCTGCAGGGCGGCCAGTTCCAGCCGCTTTTCTTCCAGTTGGATTTCAAAGGTGCTGATTTGCTGGCGCAGAGAGGCCACCACCCCTTCGGGGTCCAGAACCGAACCTTTTTGCTGCAGCAGCACAAGCTGCTCCTGGGCGGCCCGGCGCTGCCCCTCGGCGTCAGACAGGGCGGATGCGGCTTCCGACATCTGGTCGGCGCGCTTTTGCTGCGAGAGGTTGTTCACTTTCTCCTGCGCGTAGGAAATCAGCTTGCGCGAAAATTCCGCCGCGGCTTCGGGATCGGCAGCAGAGACTTCCATCCGCACCACGCCCTCGGTCGGGTCATAGCCGATCTTCACGTTCCGGCTGTAGGTGGCATAGGCCTCCTCGTTTGTCGGGCCGCTCTCCAGCCGCTGGATCGGGTCCAGCCAGTCCTGGGTAAAATGCGCTTTGAATCCGGCCTCACGGTCCAGCCGCAGCATTGCTTCCTTGGACATCAGGTAGCTTTGCACCGCAATTGAATCCTGACTGGTGGCGAACTGAGTGCCGGACAGCAAGCCGCCAACACCGCCGCCCGCGCTGTCGGCCTTAAGCACCAGGAACTCGGATTTGGAGGAATACATCGGCGTGGCCACCGAGTAGAAGTAAAACCCCGCGGCCAGCGTCGGCAGCAGTACGAAAAAGGCCAGCCGGGCGGCCAGCAAGGTCAGTTTGCGGCGGCGGCGGCGGGCGATATCGCGCTGAATTTCCTGGATTTCACGGGTGCGCCGCTCTGCCGGGCTCAGCTCGGTTGAGGGCAGGGTGGTCTTTCCCGCGGGCACTGTCTGCGGCAGCTGGACCGATCCGGGCGCAGGCGGGGTGCCTGCGGGCTGCGCCTTGTTCTGCGGCACCACCAGTTCCAGCATATTGACGCGCTTGAACGGGTCGATGCCGCGCTCGCGCAGCATCCGCACGGCTTCAAAATCCGAGGTGGCGGCAAGGTTGTGTTTCTGCGCCATCCGGCGGGCCAGGCGCAATTGGCGGCCGGTCAGGCCTTCGTGACGGATCGCATCGATATCGGTTTCCTGCCGGGTCTCACGGGCCGAGCTGACCATGCCGGACAGCGCCGCGCCGCCAGGTTGCGCTTCAGCCGGATGGGCTGCGCCGGGATTTGCCGAGGCTGCCTGAGCTGCCGATGCTTCTGCAGGCGCCGCGGGCCGGGCGGCAGCAGCCGCTGTCCGGGCCTGGGGCTGTCGGGCCGGGCTTGCAGCCGCGCCTGACGTCTGAGGCTGATCCCCGGCGCCGCTGGCTCCGGCTGCTGCAGGGCTGCGGCGGATGCGGAACTTTTTAGCTCTCGGTTTCGTAGTCATAGAGCTGTTTCGCTTCTTCCAAAGTGTCAAAAATGTGCAACTGGCCCTGCAGCAGGACCGCAGCTGAACGGGCAAATTTCTCCAGCGTCTTGGCTTGGTGGGAGACGATGATGATAGTGGTTGTCGCCAGCCGCTCCTGCAGGATCTCGCCGGCCTTGCGGTTGAACTCCACATCCGTGGTGCTGGGCATGCCTTCATCGATCAAGTAGATGTCGAAGTCCAGCGCCAGCATCAGCGAGAAGCTGAACCGTGCCCGCATCCCCGAAGAATAGGTGCCAAGCGGCTGATCGAAATACTCCCCCAGGCCGCAAAGCCAGCGGCAGTAGGCCTCCACATAGTCGGGGTCCAGCCCGTACAGCTTGGCGATATAGCGGCAGTTTTCCATTGCGGACAGGCGGCTGATCACCCCGCCCATGAACCCCAGCGGAAAGGAAATCTTGCAATTGCGCCGGATCTCGCCCTCATCCGGTTTTTCCAGGCCGGCCATCATGTTGATCAGCGTGGTCTTGCCAGTGCCGTTCGGAGCCAGCACACCCAGCGATTTGCCCGGCTCGACGCGGAACGACACACGGTCAAGGATTACCTTGCGCTGGGTCCCTGTCCAGAAGGACTTGCTGACGTTTTCAAACTCAAGCATTGCTGGTTCCGGTGCTGCTCGTGCGGCCCTCTTGCGGGCTCTGTCTGCCTCATATCCACATCGCGCTCTGACGCGCCCGTGGCTCTTTGGTATCAAAAGAGTGTTAATGGCCTACGCCGCGAATTTGGCCTTATTATGTCGAATTGTACCATAGTTGATCAATGAAGTTTTAACCAATTCGTCCCCGACCCGGGGTGAGGGGCGGGTTTTCTGCCGGCAAGATGGAAAGGCTGGGTAAGCGATGACTGTTTCCAAGCGCGGGACAATGAGGGCGGGGCAGCAATTGAAGGCAGAGATTCGGGGCTGCCGGATCTGTGTCGGCCGCTTTGCCGCCACCGCCACAGCGCATGAGCCGCGCCCTGTGGTGTGGTTCCGCCCTTCAGCCCGGATCCTTATTGCCGGTCAGGCCCCCGGCGCACGGGTGCATGAAAGCGGCCGACCCTTTACTGACCCGTCCGGTGACCGGCTGCGCGTCTGGCTGGGCCTCACTGAGGCGGAATTCTATGACAAGGACCGGGTGGCCGTGGTGCCGATGGGATTCTGTTTCCCTGGCTATAATGAGAAAAAGGCGGATCTGCCGCCGCCTGCCGTGTGCAGCAGGACCTGGCATCATCAAGTGATGGCGCAGCTGCCGGATGTCCGCCTCAAGGTGCTGATCGGTGCTCATGCTCAACACTATCACCTGGGGGTGAAGGGGCCGGTGACGCCGCTGGTGCAGAGCTGGCGGGATCATGCGCCGCAGGTCTTCCCCTTGCCGCACCCGTCCTGGCGTAATACCGGATGGCTGAAGAAAAACCCCTGGTTCGAAGCCGAGCTGCTGCCGGTTTTGCAGGCCCGGGTGAAGGAGCTGATGCAATGACCGAACAAACTCCGTTGGACTTGGCTCATGCCGCGATGGAGGCCGCGCTGCAGGACGATGCTGCCCGGCTGCGGTTCTACGAACGGCTGGCGGATGCTGAGCTGTTTTTGATGCTGACGGAAGAGGCCGCAGGAGAGCAGATCTCGCCTGAGCTGTTTGAGACACCTGAGGGTGCCTTTGTCCTGGTGTTCGACCGCGAGGAGCGGTTGGCGCAGTTTGCAGGCCGTGCAGTGCCATATGCGGCTTTGTCAGGCCGGGTCATCGCGCAGATGCTGGCCGGGCAGGGGATCGGGCTTGGGCTGAATCTGGAGGTGGCGCCCTCTGCCATCCTGATCCCGGCCGCGGCAATCGGCTGGCTGCATCAGACGCTTGGTCACGCGCCGCAAGAAGTGGAGGCCGGTATCACGGAGTTCACGCCGCCCTCAGGGCTGCCCGAGGCGCTGCTGAGGGCGCTGGATGCCAAGCTGGCAACCGCAGGCGGGCTGGCAGCGGCGGCCTATCTGATCGGGGTCCGCTATGAAGGCGGCGGACAGGGGCATCTTTTGGGCTTTGTTGGTGCCAAGGAGGCCGCTCAGGCGTCACTGGCTAAGGCTGCCAGCGAAGCGCTGACCTTTTCCGGGATCGAAGCGGGGGCGATGGATGTGGCTTTCTTTGAGGCGGAAGACCCGGTTGCGGCAAGCCTGGCGCGGGCTGGATTGCGTTTCGACCTGCCGCAACCGCCAGAACCGGAAGCCTATCAGCCGGAGATTCCAGGCAGCGATCCGGACAAGCCGCCGCGGCTGGTGTAGCGCTGCCGGCGCAGGGAGGGCGGGGCTCTCCCGCCTGCTCCAGCACATTTTCAAATGTGCCTCACAGTTGGGCGTGGCGCTGTGCTACGCACAGCGCGGGTCCTTGCTGAGAAGCGCTGAAGGGCAGGTTTGCCCGTCAGCGCCAGTTTGAGGTTTACCGCGTCAAGGGTAAACCGTGCGTGCCGCGCGGCTGCTAGCGCAGCCCGTGACCCGGCAAAAGCCGGGACGATGAAGGCGGACGAGAGAGCGCCGCGCGTCAGCGCGGCGCCGGGCCCAGGACCGCACAAAAGTATCCGGGCTTGCCGGAGATCTGCGGGCGCGGGAGGGTTCGGCTGGCTGCTACTCCGCTGCCGGTTCCAGCTTGTCCTGGGTGCGGGTCTCGAAATCGCCTGCGTCGTGGCGTTCATGCAGCTGCATGTGCAAATCGCCAAAAGAGCGGTTCACCATACGGCCACGCTGCACTGCCGGGCGGGCGTCGATGGCCTTGGCCCAGCGGACCACGTGTTTGTAGCTCTCGGCGTCCAGGAATTCGGCGGCATCGCCGTAGTTCCGGCCCAGAACCAGCTGGCCGTACCAGGGCCAGATGGCGATGTCGGCGATGGAGTATTCGCTGCCCGCGATGAACGCATGTTCCGCCAGTTGCCGGTCCAGCACATCCAGCTGGCGCTTGGTTTCCATCGTGAAGCGGTCGATCGGGTACTGCCATTTCTCCGGCGCATAGGCATAGAAATGCCCGAAGCCGCCGCCCAGGTAGGGCGCGCTGCCCATCTGCCAGAACAGCCAGTTCAGGGTTTCGGTGCGGGCGGCGCCTTCTTTGGGCAGGAAAGCACCGAATTTCTCGGCCAGATGCAGCAGGATCGAGCCGCTTTCGAACACCCGCACCGGCTCCGCGCCGCTGCGGTCCAGCAGTGCCGGGATCTTGGAGTTCGGATTCACCCCGACAAAGCCGGAACCGAACTGATCGCCGTCGCCGATGCTGATCAGCCAGGCATCGTACTCGGCGTCTTTGTGGCCCGCCGCCAGCAGCTCCTCGAACATCACGGTGACCTTCACCCCGTTCGGTGTCGCCAGCGAATAGAGCTGGAACGGGTGTTTGCCCGCCGGCAGGTCCTTGTCATGGGTTGCGCCGGCAATGGGGCGGTTGATCGAGGCGAACTCGCCGCCGTTGGCTTGTTCCCATTTCCATACTTTCGGCGGGGTATAGGGAGTATCGCTCATCTGTCGGACCTTGTTCTGATTGTTTCCTGTTTGCGGTCAATCGCACCTGCTGCGGCGATCGGCTCAGGCAGAGATAAGCGGATTTCTGCAAATTCCAATGACTGGAAGGTATGGGCGACGCAAATTTTTCAAAAGTTCACAGAAGCCGCGCCTGCGGACACAGAGCCGTGAGCCCCCCTTCGCATTTGCTGCAGGCCCTATAATGTCAGACCCGAAGCCGGACAGGATGCCGGTGCCCAAGTTGAAGCAATCACCGATGAAAGGGATGATTTCATGAAACGTTTTGCACTTGCTGCCGTGGCAGCGCTGTCCTTTGCCGCCCCGGGTTTTGCAGGCGAGCAATATGTCGACGGCACCGGTTATGCCGTGTCCGGCTATGACGTGGTGGCCTACCGCAGCCTCGAGATGAACGCGTTGGGCACGCCGCAGACCGCCCCGGTGCGCGGCAGCACTGCCTTCACTGCAGAATACAACGGCGCAACCTGGGCCTTCTCGAGCGCGGAAAACCGCGACAAGTTCGCGGAAAGCCCGGCCTATTACGCGCCGCAATATGACGGCCACTGCGCCTACGGCGTCTCGAAGGGCGGCAAGGTGCCGGCCAACCCGAACCTGTGGCGCATCGTCGACGACAAGCTGTACCTGAACATCACCGATGTTGTGGTCGGCTTCTGGGAAGAGGACATCCCCGGCAACATCAACCTGGCCGAAGGCAACTGGCCGGGGATCGAGCCGAACGCGGCCTCGGACAGCGTGATACCGAAATTCACCTCCGCCGGTCCGGTGGCAAACTGATTTGCCGCTGAATTCCCACCCGTCCGGCTGCAAGGCCGGGCGGGTGGTGGATATGAAAAACCCGCGCTGCAAGGCGCGGGTTTGTTTATTTCAGAGGTCTGCACACAGGCTGTCAGCGCCCGCCTGATCCTTAGCGGCGGCGGTCGCGGCGCGAGGACATCGGCTGGAAGGCCACACCCACATGCGCCTCGCAATAGGGTTTGCCTTGCTGGGAGGGCAGGCCGCAGAACCAGAAGTCCTCGGTTGCGGGGTCGCCCACGGGCCATTTGCAGGTGCGTTCGGTCAGATCCATCAGGCTCAGCTTCTTGGCCTTCTTTTCGATCTCGTTGACCTTGGCCAGGGCTTCGGGGCTGATTTCATTGGCCGAAGGCTGCGGCGGCAACGGCTGGCCGGCCGGGATGATCTGGCGGCGTGCAGGCGTCGCCGGTTTGGCTTCGGCTGAGGCCGACTGGACCGCTGCGGGGCGGGCCGGCTCGGTCTTGGGCTGCGGCTTCGGTTTCGCTGCGGCCGCAGGTTTCGGCGCCGCGGCAGCGGGGGCTGCGGCGGGCTTTTCCTTTGGCTCGGCGGCCTTGGTTGTGCCGCTGTTGCGGTTGGACAGGCCGAGGCGGTGCACCTTGCCGATCACCGCGTTGCGGGTAACGCCGCCCAGTTCCTTGGCGATCTGGCTGGCCGACTGGCCCTCGCCCCACATTTTCTTAAGCAGTTCGACGCGCTCGTCTGTCCAGGACATCTGTTGCCTTTCCAAGCTAATAGCGGCCCCAGGGATTCTGCGGCCGCCATCATATTCCGTGTGATCGCCCTATTCTAATCACTGCGGGCGGAGTTACAAGGCATCTTGCGCCGCTTGCCGCAGCCGCTATGCAGGCAAAGCAGAGAAAAACGGGGGCAGCATGGCGGATCAGGGGTATCAGGTTGAATTGGGCGCGCGCCGGTTCGGAAGGGTGAACTGGCTGGGCCTCAAGGCGCTGGCCTGGCGCGAGGTAAAGCGGTTCCTGGCGGTCTGGACCCAGACCCTGCTGGCGCCGCTGATGACCGCGGCGCTGTTTCTGATGATCTTCAACATCGCTATCGGCCCTCAGCGCGGTGATGTGATGGGGGTGCCGTTCCTGACCTTCCTGGCGCCGGGCATCATGATGATGACAGTGATCCAGAATGCTTTTGCCAATACGTCGTCCTCGATTGTGATTGCCAAGGTGCAGGGCAACATCGTCGACACGCTGATGCCGCCTCTGTCCGGGCTGGAGATCCTGCTGGGCTATCTGGCAGGCGCCATCGCCCGCGGCACGCTGGTGGCACTGGGCATCGGGCTGGGATTGATGGCGGTCTTGCAGATCGTGCCTGCGCATCCGCTGACAGCACTGGTGTTCATCGTGCTGGGCGCGGCGTTTCTGGGCGGCTTGGGCATCGTCGCCGGTGTTTTTGCTGACAAGTTCGATCAGATGGCAGCGATCACCAATTTCATCGTCACACCGCTCGCCTTTCTGTCGGGCACGTTCTATTCGGTCGAGGCTTTGCCGCCGGTGCTGAAAGTGATTTCGCATCTGAACCCGGTCTTCTACCTGATCGATGGGGTGCGATTCGGAGTGATCGGCACCTCTGACAGCCCGCCGCTGCTGGGTTTGGCGGTCTGCAGTGGCGCCACCTTTGCAGTGTGCCTGCTGGCCTGGGCCATGCTGCGTTCCGGGTACCGGCTTAAACCCTGACGCTGCTATTCTGCCGGAACCGGATCTTCGCTTGACGGAGGCACCGGTTTCCTGCGTCCAAGCCGCGGGTGCAGGTTGCTCGCCAGCAGCACCGCCCCTGCGGTGGCTGCCGCACCTGCGGCAAAGATCCCCGCAACCGGCGCCACGAGCAGAACCAGCCAGGCGACGCCAGGGGTCAGAATGCCGGAAATGTCGCGGTAGCTGGAATAGACTGCCGACATCTCGGTGCGCTCGGACGGTTTCACCGCCATCAGAAACGGCAGGCCCGCACAGATATCCAAGAGAATCAGTGCGGCCGACCCGGCCACCAGC
Source organism: Leisingera aquimarina DSM 24565 (assembly GCF_000473165.1). Taxonomy (GTDB): domain Bacteria; phylum Pseudomonadota; class Alphaproteobacteria; order Rhodobacterales; family Rhodobacteraceae; genus Leisingera; species Leisingera aquimarina. The sequence goes on from NZ_KI421504.1 coordinate 2,156,561, forward strand.
AAGGTGATCGACACTGCAGGCCAGCCCTGGGCAAAACAGGCGGCACCAAAGCAGGCCGTCACCCCCAAAAAGCCGGTCTGCACTGCAAACCTGATCGAATGCTGCTGCACCCAGCGCTGTAGCAGCGGCGCGCTGAACAGGGCGGCATTGGTCACGGACAGCAGAAGGCCGCCCAGTTCCTCGCCCAGGCCTTTTTCGATGGCAAAGATCGGCAGGTAGACCACGTAAATCCACCACCCGGCCGAGCGGATCACCGCAAACAGCCAGCCGGCGACCAGACGCGGCTGCGCCAGAAACCGCGGCAGGTAGGTCAAGGGATTGGAGGCCGGGCCGCGGGCGCGGGCGATCTGCTTGCCGTCACCCATGCGCATCCACCAGAAGGCCGCCAGCATCACCACTGCAGCAGCGCCAGAGATCAGAAACGGGGCCGGGGGCCAGATCTCCAGCAGCAGCACGCCGGCCACCGGGCCAGCGGTCCAGCCAAGGGCCGAATAGAACATCCGCGAGGTTTCGCATTGCCCAAGTTCCATCCGGGAAATGTAATCCAGCACGTAAGCGTTGAAGCAGATGAAAGTGGTCACCGCTGCTACTGTGTTCAGTGCAAGGGCGGCAAGCACCGACACCGGGCTGCCTTCGATGGCAAAGCTGGCAGAGGCGATGAACATCAGCCCTCCCAGCGAATAGGCCCAGCGGCGCGGCACCAGCCGGATCAGCGCCGGGATCATCAGCCCAGCCAGCAGCGACAGGATGCCGACCGCAAAATATGAAGCCGAAACCATCCCCGCGTCCCCCAGGGCCCGGTACATGATCAGCGGAAAGACCGAGATCAGGATGCCGCGCACCACGGCCTCCAGCCCGGCCAGGACGCCAAAGTCCCGCACCGAAGGCACCGGCGCGTGGCGCAGCCATTCGGGAATTCGCCTCTCGTGCATCTGCGTCCTCCTGTTCTGTTAAAGGACAGCGTGGCGCGGAAGATGCAGGGAAAATGCCGTTTTTCGACGCGAGGGTCGCAGGCAGGCTTGGCGCCGGAAATAACTTCTCGTGATGCCGGGCGGCTAAGGCTTGTGTGCGGCAGCAGCCGCGCGGCCCGCCGGGGGAACGGGCCGCCCCTCCCGCCAGGCGAGGATGGCGGCGCCCGCCAGAATGATAACGGCGCCAAGGAAAGAAATGGCATCCGGCACCACGCCAAAGCCAAGGAAGTCATAAAATGCCGCAAAGACCAGCGTGGCATAGCTGAACGGCGCCACAAAGGAGGCATCGGCCCGCGCCATTCCATTGATGAAACAGGCCTGCGCACAGGCCATCAGCAGCCCCAGTCCAGCCAGCGCACCCCATTGCGCGAGGCTCGGCATTTGCCAGACCGGCAACACGGCGCAGCTTGCGATTATCATGCCCAGCAGGTTGTTGAACCAAAGCACCTGCAGCGGCCCTTCGCGGCCCGCGAGCTTCTTGATGAAAATCAGCTCCAGCCCCATCACCGCCGCGGCCCCCAGCGCCAGCAAGGCTGCGGGCTGGAAGCTGGCCGGGGTAGGGCGCAAGAGGATCATCGCTCCGATCATGGCAACCAACGCCGCCCCCCAGCGCCAGGGGCCGACCCGCTCTCCCAGCAGCGGAATGGCCAGCAGCATGCCGAACACCGGGTTCAGGAAGGTGATCGCGGTAGCATCGGCCAGCGGGATGTAAGCAACAGAGGCAAACATCAGCGTCACCCCGGCCCAGCCGAAGGAGGTGCGCCCGATGTGATAGCCCCAGTGCGGCCGGATGAACCTGGGCCGCAGGATCAGCACCGCAGTTGAAATGCCCATGAAGGCAAACAGGAACCGCCCATGGCTGATTTGCAGCGGATGCAGCGGTGCGCCCAGGCTTTCGGTCCCCAGCGCCTTGGCCAGCAGCGTGGTGCCGGCAATGAAGGTTGTCGCTGCCAGGATCAGGGCGGCGGCTAGGGCTGGGTTCTGCGGAGTGGCGATGCTCATGGAGAAAGCGGTGCGGCAAGCCGCCGCGGGATGCAAGGGGAAAGGCTTCGCCCGCCGTCGCATTCCTGAGCGCGGGCAGGGGTGCTGCACCACAGGTTTGAAGAAGGAGGGGCGCTGCCCCTCTTGGCCTGACGGCCGATTCACCCCGGAGTATTTCGGCAAAGGTGAAGGAGCGGGCGGCGCGCTGCGGCAGATTGATGGGGCGGGCTGTACGAAAGGGGTTTTCTTTTACCAAAACCTCCACTATGGAACCCATCCATGATCAAACGTGCAGATATCACCGTTTTGCGACGCCGACGCCGCCTGGCGTAACCGGCCCTCTGATCATTTGTGCCTGTCTTCCGGCACGCCCCCTTCGAAATCCCTTGTTCCACCGTTGACCCAAGGCCCCGGCTGTTGCACAGCTTTGGCTTCTACCTTTGAAAAGGATGATCCTGATGATCCCGTCCGTTCTGCCGACCTACAACCGTGCACCGCTTGAGTTCGTTAAAGGCGAAGGCGCCTGGCTGACCACGGCAGACGGGCGACGCTTTCTGGATCTGGGGGCGGGCATTGCAGTGAACGCGCTGGGCCATGCCCATCCGGCGCTGGTGGAGGCGCTGACGACCCAGGCGCAGAACCTGTGGCATGTCTCCAACCTCTACCAGATCCCGCAGCAGCAGGCGCTGGCCGACAAGCTGGTGGAGCATACCTTTGCCGATACCGTGTTCTTCACCAACTCCGGCACCGAGGCCTGCGAGTTGGCGGTGAAGATGGCGCGCAAGTACTTCTACGACAAGAGCCAACCGGAGCGGGTGGAGATCATCACCTTTGACGGCTCCTTCCATGGCCGCTCCTCCGCCGGCATTGCCGCTGCCGGTTCGGAAAAGATGACCAAGGGCTTTGGGCCCATGCTGCCGGGTTTTGTGCATCTGACCTTCGGCGATCTTGATGGCGTGACCGATGCCATCTCCGACCAGACCGCTGCGATCCTGATCGAACCGGTGCAGGGCGAAGGCGGCATCCGCCCGGTGCCGGATGCAGAGCTGAAGGCGCTGCGGGCGATTTGCGACGAACATGGCCTGCTGCTGATCCTGGACGAGGTGCAATGCGGTGTCGGGCGGACCGGCAGGCTGTTTGCCCATGAGTGGGCGGGCATCAACCCGGACATCATGATGGTGGCCAAGGGCATTGGCGGCGGCTTCCCGCTGGGCGCGGTGCTGGCTTCTGAGGATGCCGCCAGCGGCATGACCGCAGGCACCCATGGTTCCACCTATGGCGGCAACCCTTTGGGCTGTGCCGTTGGCTGCGCGGTTATGGACCACGTCGCCGACGAGGCGTTCCTCGCCGAGGTGAACCGCAAGGCGGGCCTGTTGCGGCAGAAGCTGGAGGGGCTGATTGCCAACCACCCGGAGGTCTTCGAGGAGGTGCGCGGTTCCGGCCTGATGCTTGGCCTCAAGTGCAAAGCGGTCAATATCGACGTGGTCAATGCAGGCTATGACAACGCACTGATCACGGTCCCGGCAGCGGACAATGTGATCCGCCTGCTGCCGCCGCTGACGCTGACCGATGAGGACATCGCCGAGGCCGTCAGCCGTTTGGAAAAAACCGCCGTTCAGGTCGAAGCCGCCTGATCTTCACCTTTGGATAAATACTCCCGAGAGTCCGGGGGCAGGCGCCCCCGGCCTTCGCCAGCCAGAAGCGATACAGTACAGTGATGAACCATTTCCTTGACATCCACAAAACCGATCCCTCAGATCTGCGCGCAATCATCGATCAGGCAAAAACCACCAAGCAGGCGCGCCTCGGCCACCCCAAGGCAGCCCTGGATGATGAGCTGCCGCTGAAGGACCGGATGGTGGCGCTGATTTTTGAAAAGCCCTCGACCCGGACCCGGGTGTCCTTTGACGTCGGCGTGCGCCAGATGGGCGGCCAGACCATGGTGCTGTCGGGCAAGGACATGCAGCTGGGCCATGGCGAGACCATTGCCGACACGGCCCGGGTGCTCAGCCGCTATGTCGACATGATCATGATCCGTACCTTTGACGAGACCGTGCTGACCGAGATGGCGGAATACTCGGACGTGCCGGTGATCAACGGCCTCACCGACCGCACCCACCCCTGCCAGATCATGGCCGACGTGCTGACCTATGAGGAGCACCGCGGGCCGATCAAGGGCAAGAAAGTGGTCTGGGCCGGCGACGGCAACAACGTCTGCGCCTCTTTCCTGCATGCGGCCGGCCAGTTCGGCTTTGACCTCACCTTCACCGGTCCGGCGCAGCTGGATCCGGAGGAGGAGTTTATCGGCCTCGCGCGCAAGGCAGGCTCCAAGGTGACCATCGAACGCGACGCCTTCAAAGCAGTTGAAGGCGCCGATCTGATTGTGGCGGATACCTGGGTGTCGATGCATGACAGCCAGTCCTCAAAGGAGCGCCGCCACAACATGCTGCGCCCCTATCAGGTCAACGACGACCTGATGGCCGCCGCCAAGCCGGACGCGCTGTTCATGCACTGCCTGCCCGCCCACCGCGAGGAAGAGGTGACCTCCGCCGTGATGGACGGCCCGCAGTCGGTGATCTTTGACGAGGCGGAAAACCGTCTGCACGCGCAGAAGGCTGTCATGCGCTGGTGCCTGGGCGGCTGAGCATTGCTGCTTGCGGCCAGGGCGGGGCGCTCCCGCCTGCCGCGGATCATTCCATGGAATGACCCTGGCCAGTTGGGCGTGGCGCCGGTCCTTTGGCCCGGCGCAGTGCGTCTGGCGCAGCCGTTTCGGGTTTGGGCCCAGCGAAAGCGGGGATTGCACTGGCTTGAGCCAAGCAGCTCTGCCAGTCTTGGCCTGTATTCTAGTGGGAGGAAATTTTCATGGACCATTCAACAGCCCTGTTGATCGTCGACATGCAGCAGGAGATGGCCAATGTGGCCGCCACGGGCCGCCAGCAGGCCAACCCCGAGGCAGAAGAAAGGGTTGCTGAGCTCGCCGCAGCCTGCCGCATGGCGGGGTTGCCGGTGGTTCATGTGATGCACGATGACCCGCGCGCTGAGAGTAAGTTCCGCCGCGATCTGCCCAGCGGCCAGCCCTTGCCCTGTGCTGTGCCGCAGGAAGGGGAGGCGGTATTCTGGAAGACCACTTCCTCCGGGTTCTGCGGCACCGGGCTGGAACAGCATCTGCGGGGCGCGGGCATCACCCGTCTGGTGATCGCTGGCGGGGTGGCGGCGTTCTGCGTCAACTCCACCGCCCGTTCCGCCGCAGGCCTGGGATTTGAAGTCAAGGTGGTGGAGGATGCGCTGATCGCCTTCGACATGCCCGCGCGCAAGGGAGGCATGCTGGATGCGCAAACCGTTCTGGAGGTCACGCTGTCGGCCCTTCACGCAGGTTTCGGCAAAGTGGTGAGCGTGGCAGATGTGCTTGCGCAGCTGCCCGCCGGGGCTGAAGCCTGAAAGCCATCACCGGCCGAAGCCTCTGCCTGATAAACCTTGTGCAGGCTGCAGATTCCCGCCAGCATCCTCGCGCCAATCAGGGGGAGGAAGACCATGGCGGACGCATCATTCAAACCGCAGGCACTTATCGTCGGGGCAGGGACCGGCCTGTCGGCGGGTTTTGCCCGGCAGCTGGCGGGCGCTGGTTATGCGGTGCATCTGGCGGCGCGCAATGTGGCCAAGCTGGAGGCGCTGGCGGCAGAAACCGGGGGAGAGCTGCACCCGCTGGACGGCACCGATGCCGCAGGAACCGCCGCCCTCATCGATGGTCTGCCGGGCGATCTGCGGGTGGCCTGCTACAACCCCTCGGCCCGGCTGCGCGGTCCGGTTTCGGAACTGGACCCGGACGCGGTGCGCAAGGCGGTGGAGATCACGGCCTTTGGCGCCTTTGTGCTGGGCCAGGCGGCAGCCAAACGGATGCTGGCGCAGCAGCCCGAAAATGGGCGGCTCGGCACCATTCTGTTCACCGGGGCTTCGGCTGGTGTCAAAGGATTCTCCCAGTCCGCACCTTTTGCCATGGGCAAGTTCGCGCAGCGCGGCCTGGCGCAGTCGATGGCGCGGGAGCTGCATCCCAAGGGCATTCATGTTGCCTGGGTCAACATCGACGGCGGCATCCGCAATGCATCGCGTCCGGAGCGGACCGAGGCCACAGGCAGCCCGGACAGCATGCTGAATCCGGACGCCATCGCCGCGGAATACATGCATTTGATCAATCAGGACCGGTCAGCCTGGAGCGACGAGCTGGTGCTGCGCCCTTGGGTCGAAAAGTTCTGAGCCGGGAACGGTAAAGCCCCCGCAGCCAGATAGGCGCGGGGGCTTGCTGTTTCATCGCTGGTAGGGATCAGCCGACGATGGCGTTCAGCAGCAGGAAGATCACCGCTGACAGCAGTGCGGCAGCCGGCACGGTAATCACCCAGGCGGCCACGATGGTCATAAAGTGGCTGCGGCGCACCAGCTTGCGGCGGCGGCGTTCTTCGGGAGCAATACGCTTGGCTGCCGGGCGCCCTTCGACGGTCTTCTTCAGACGGCGCTCCATATGCCATTCGCGGAAGAAGCCGACGCCGAACACAGCCCCCACAGCAATATGGGTGGAAGACACCGGCAGGCCCAGCCAGCTGGCCACAATCACGGTGATGGCGGCAGACAGCGACACGCAAAAGGCGCGCATCGGGTTCAGCTTGGTGATCTGACTGCCGACCATGCGGATCAGCTTGGGGCCGAACAGGAACAGGCCGAACGAGATGCCGAAGGCGCCGATGACCATCACCCATGTGGGAATGGTGACTTTTGAGGCGAAATCGCCGAACTCGGTGGCGTGCACGATGGCAGCCAGCGGGCCGACTGCGTTGGCCACGTCATTGGCGCCATGGGCAAAGGACAGAAGGGCGGCGGAAATCACCAGCGGCAGGCCGAACAGCGCCTTCAGCGACTTGTTGCGGTTCTCCATGCCCTCGGACTGGCGTTTGATCAGCGGCGCAGTGATCACATAGGACAGCGCCCCGGCGCCCGCACCGATCAGCAGCGCGGTCTGCAGGTCGATCTTGACGATCCGCTTCAGCCCCTTCAGCGCTAGATAGGATGCAAAGGCACCTGCCATGATCCCCACCAGCACCGGCACCCAGCGCCGTGCGGCGGCGATCTTGTCGTCCTGATAGATGATCTTGGCTTTGATGAAGGCCAGGAACAGCGCTGCAACCACGCCGCCCAGCACCGGCGAAATCACCCAGCTGGCGGCGATCTTGCCCATAGTGGGCCAGTTCACCGCGGCGATGCCTGCAGCAGCCACACCGGCGCCCAGCACGCCGCCGACCACCGAGTGGGTGGTGGAAACAGGCGCGCCGACCCAGGTCGCCAGGTTCACCCACAGAGCAGAGGAGATCAGCGCCGCCATCATCGCCCAGATGAACACGCTGCTGCTGGAAACGGCTGCCGGATCAATGATGCCTTTGGAAATGGTCGAGACCACATCGCCGCCCGCCAGCAGCGCGCCCGCACTTTCGGCGATGGCGGCAATCACGATGGCGCCGCCCATGGTCAGCGCATTTGCGCCCACCGCCGGCCCCATGTTGTTGGCCACGTCATTGGCGCCGATATTGATCGCCATATAGGCGCCAAAGGCAGCGGCGGCGATCACCACCATGTTCATCGCCGAGCTGCCGAAGAAGACACCTGCCGCCAGACCGGCCAGCACGATGAAGGCCAGTGCAATGCCAGGCGCCACCAGCGGGCGGGAGACATAGCTTGTGGCCAGTTCGAGCTGGGAGATCCGGTTCAGATCCTTGTCCAGCGTGTTCCATTGCGTGCGCTGCTCTGCATCGCTCATCGTCGCATTCCTGATTCCGAGGTCTGCGCACGCGCCTAACGCTGCTCCGGTCACGGATCAAGCGTTTGACATAAAAATGTCACATAACTTTTACAATTGACGCAAAAGGTCCTGCAACTGCGGCTCCTGCACCAGGGTTGCGGCCTGTTCCGGGCGCATCCATTGGCGGTTGCGTTCGGCGGATTCCGGGTAGTCGTCGGTCAGTTGCTCCACCTCGGCGGAGAAGATCAGAGTCGTCACCGGTTCCTCGGTGCCATTGTCGTGGTATTTAGTATAGTTGTACTCGCCGATCGGCTTTTGCGAGATGCGGGCCTCGCGCACACCGGCTTCTTCCCAGGCTTCCTGCAGCGCGGAATCCGGCCCGTCCTTGCCCTCGATTGGCCAGCCCTTAGGCAGGATCCAGCGGCCGGTGCCGCGGCTGGTGATCATCAGCACTTCTTTGCCGTCCGCGCCGGCGCGGTAGCACAGCGCGGCGACTTGCAGGCGGTTTGGTCGTTTCAGCATGGGCTTGAGAATTTCTTCCCAGGCGCGGATCAGAGTGCTTGTCATGTCTGCTCAGCCTTTATTGTTGGGTTGGCCCCGTGTTTTGTGTGGAATTGTGGAAAAGTAAGCTTGAAAATGCCGAGTTTCAAGGCCGGGTCTGCAGTATATGCCGACCTGGCGGGAGGCGGATTGCGCCTGTTCGTGCTCTGCCTGCACCTGCTGCACCGCGAACATTGCTGGCGGCGCGCGGTGATTGCGGGTGCTCCCGCCCGCTGGCCTGCGCATTAAAGATGCGTTGCCAGCCGTTGGGCCGGGCAGCGCGCCTGGCGCTTATTTACGGCGTTTAGCGCGCAATGTCGGATCTTCCCGGGTGGGGTCCTCAGGCCAGGGGTGCCTGGGATACTGCGCGCGCATATCCTTACGCACGTCCGCATAGGAGCCTGCCCAGAAGCCGGGCAGGTCGCGGGTGATCTGGATCGGGCGCTGGGCCGGCGACAGAAGAGACACTTTCAGCGGCACGCCCCCGACGGACGGGTGGCGGGTGACCCCGAACATTTCCTGCAGGCGGACCGAGATTTCCGGCACCTCACCGTCATAGCTGATCGGGATCTTGCGGCCCAGCGGGGTGATGAAACTGCCTGGCGCCTCGTGGTCCAGGATCTGCGTCTGCTCCCAGTTGAGGGCAGCGCGCAGCGCAGGCAGCAGGTCGAAGCGTTTCCAGTCGTCTGCCGATTTCACCCCCTCCAGCATCGGCAGCAGCCAGTCCTCCAGCGTCTCGGTCAGGCCGGAGAGGGTGAAATCCGGCAGCGCATGGCCTTCGGCCCGCACCAGCTCCACCCGCGCTGCCAGCCGTGCCGCAGCGCCGGTGAGGCGCAGGCCCAGATCGCGCACCCCGTCCAGCATCGCCTGCGCCACCGCGTCCGGCGGCACATCCTTCCAGATCCGGTCGTCCAGCACCACGGCGCCGAACCGCTCCTGCTGGCGTGCCATCACCCGCCGGTCGCGCTTGGACCAGTCGCAGACGTCAGTCCAGATGACCTGACCGGCAAACAGTTCGCGGATCTCAGTCAGCGAAATGTGCGCCGCCATCCGGATCTTTGCCTCGCGCGGGTTGCCGTCGGTATCGAGCGCCACGATGAAGGGCGCCCCCGCCAGCGTGTCGCCGCCGTCCAGAATGGCGCCCTTGCCGCCCGACAGCACAAACCGCGGCGCGTCGCCCTTGCGGCGCTGGCCCACACGGTCGGGATAGGCGAGCGCAGCCATCATTGCGGCTGACAGGCCTGCGTCCCGGCGGCCTGCCTGTCTCTCCAGCCGCCGCGCCTCGCTCTTGATGCGCTCCACCACCGGGCGGTTCAGCTGGTACGGGTGGCTGCGCCCGAACCCTTTGGGATCCTTCAGCGCCTTCAGCCTCAGGGACAGATCAGCAGGTGCGCCGCGCAGCGGGTCGCGCTCGCCGAGCAGTGCCGCCAGCGGTGCGGCGGCAGGACCGGCGGTGAGCAGCATATGGCCAAGACGCGGATGCAACGGCAGGGATGAGAGCGCCTTGCCATGTTCGGTGATCCGGCCCTGCGCATTCAAAGCGCCCAGCATCTGCAGCAGCGCTTGCGCTTCGGCCAACGCGCCGGCTGGCGGCTGGTTCAGGAACGAGAGGTCCTCCGGCGCCGCGCCCCACAAGGCCAGCTCCAGCGCCAGATCCGTGAGGTCAGCGCTTTCAATCTCGGCCGGCGGGAACGCCATCAGTGCGCCTTCCTCGCCCTTGGTCCAGAACCGGTAGCAGATACCCGCAGCCACACGGCCCGCACGGCCCTGGCGCTGGGTGGCCTCGGCGCGGGTGACCTTTTCGGTGATCAGCCGCGACATGCCGGAGCCGGGATCGAACCGCGCGCGCCGTGCCTGGCCCATATCCACAACCACTCGGATGTCCTGAATGGTCAGCGAGGTCTCGGCGATCGAGGTCGCCAGCACTACCTTGCGCCCGGTCTGCTCGGGCTGAATGGCCGCGCGCTGTTCGGCAAAGGGCAGGGCGCCGTACAGCGGGCGGATATGGCAGTTGCCCGGCAGGCGTTTGGCCAAGGCACCTGCGGCGCGGCGGATTTCACCCTCCCCGGGCAGAAACACCAGAATGCCGCCGCCCTGATCCCTGTCTGTGCTGCGTGTTTCCTTTTCCGCCTGCACCACCAGATCCGTCAGCGCGTCCACGCGGCGGGCCTGGGCAGGCAGGGGGCGGTCCAGCCAGCGGGTTTCCACCGGATAGCTGCGCCCCTCTGAGGTGATCATTGGCGCGCCCAGCAGCGCCGCTACGGGGTCCGCATCCAGTGTTGCCGACATCGCGACCAGGATCAGGTCGTCGCGCAGCGCGCCGGCCACCTCCAGGCACAGGGCAAGCCCCAGATCGGCGTTCAGCGACCGTTCGTGGAATTCATCAAAGATCACCGCGCCGATGCCCGGCAGGTCCGGGTCCGACTGCAGCATCCGGGTCAGGATGCCCTCGGTCACCACTTCGATCCGTGTCGCCTTGGAAACCTTGGCATCGCCGCGCACCCTATAGCCGACGGTCTGGCCGGCCGTCTCCCCCAGCGTCTCCGCCATCCGCTCGGCGGCGGCGCGGGCGGCCAGGCGGCGGGGTTCCAGCATCACAATGCGGCCCTGGGTCAGGCCCGCCTCCAGCATCGCCAGCGGCACCCGTGTGGTTTTGCCCGCACCGGGCGGCGCCTGCAGCACGGCACGGCCGCGGGCGCGCAGGGCGTCCAGCAGTTCGGGGAGGGCGTCTTCGATCGGCAATCTGGTCATGTCGCCTTATCGCCAAAGGCAGCGGTCAGGTCCAGCGGCCAGTCCGCACGAAGAGAACTTGCGCAAACCGGGGCAAGCGCGGCGGATTTGCCGCCTTTCCTGCCGCGTCTGCTGATGTAGGTTGCGCGGCAAACAGCAGGGACTGGACTTTGCGGGCGGCCTTGCGCCATGGTCCGCCCATCACGACAGGAAGACACGCATGGATACCGAACAGCTGACGCAAAAGATCCTCGATGGCGACCGGCGGGCGCTGGCCCGCGCCATAACCCTGGTGGAAAGCGGCCGTGAGGATCACCGCGCCAAGGCGCAGGAACTGCTGTCGGAACTGGCCAAACACAAGCGTCAGTCGCTGCGCATCGGCTTGTCGGGCACGCCGGGGGTGGGTAAATCCACCTTCATCGAAAGCTTCGGCATGATGCTGACCGGGCTGGGCCTGCGGGTTGCGGTGCTGGCGGTTGATCCCAGCTCTGCCCGCTCCGGCGGCTCGATCCTGGGTGACAAGACCCGGATGGAGCGCCTCAGCCGCGAGCGTAACGCTTTCATCCGCCCTTCCCCAAGCCAAAGCCATCTGGGCGGTGTCGCCCGCCGCTCGCGCGAGGCGGTCGCCTTGTGCGAGGCGTCAGGGTTTGACGTTGTGCTGATCGAAACCGTCGGTGTCGGTCAGTCGGAAACCGTGGTGGCGGAGATGTCGGACCTGTTCCTGTTGCTGCTGGCACCCGCAGGCGGGGATGAGCTGCAGGGGGTGAAGCGCGGCATCATGGAAATGGCCGACCTCATTCTGGTGAACAAGGCCGACGGCCCCCTGAAACCCGTCGCGACCCGCACCTGTGCCGATTACGCCGGTGCCCTGCGCCTTTTGCGCAAGCGCCCGCAGGATCCCGAGGGCTACCCCAAGGCGCTGATGGTCTCGGCGGTAGAGCAGCACGGGCTGGAGCAGGCCTGGGAAGAAATGCAGGCGCTGACCGCCTGGCGCCGGGACAACGGCCATTGGGAACACCGCCGTGCGGACCAGTCCTGCTATTGGTTCGATCAGGAAGTGCGCCAGGCGCTGCTGGCGCGGCTGCACACCGCCAGTGCCCAATCCGCAATGGCAGAGCTGTCCGGCCAGGTGGCCAAGGGGGCGCTGACCCCGGCGGCGGCGGCACAGCAGATGCTGCAGGACCATCTGAAAGGCTGACCGCCATGCAGGAGATCCGGGTCTTTGACGGAGAAAAGCTGCGCGCCTCGTTGTTCAACGCGGGGGCCGAGCGCCTGTTTGTGACCTTTCGCCAGCGGGTTGCTGTGGCGGGCGAATTCGAAGCCCGCGGCCCTGTGAAGAACATGACACGGCACGGCTATGCCCACCTGCATATCCAGCCCCGCAAAAACGACTGGTATGTGAACAGCGAGACCCAGGCGCTGTCCCGCAGCCTGAAAGACCTGACCAAGGGCTATAAGGATGTGTCCGCAATGGGGTTCTCCATGGGCGGCTACGGCGCCTTGCGGTTTTCCTCGGCCCTGCGCCTGAACCGGCTGATCGCGGTCTCGCCGCAATATACCATAGCGCAGGGCGTGGTGCCCCATGACCGCCGCCGCAAAGAGGCTGCGGCATTTGATGAAGCGCTGGGCGATCTGGTCAGTTTTGGCCGCCACGGCGTTCGGGGCGTGGTTCTGTTCGACCCGTTCCGCAAGATGGACCTGAACCACGCGCTGTATATCCAGGCAGTGTTTCCGGATCTGCAGCTGTGCCGCCTGTCCTGCGGCGGCCACCCCGCCAGCCAGGTGATCCGCGAGGGCGGCAGTTTCTGGGATTTGCAGTCGATGCTGCACACGGGGCCTCTGGCCGCGGCGCGGGTTCTGGGCCTGCACCGGGAGCGCCGCAGGCGTTCGCAGACCTATTGGCAGCGCTTGGCGCGGGTTGCGCGCCAGTGCGGCAGGCCGCAGCTGGGGGCTGCCGCAGACGCACGGCTTGAAAGGCTTGCGGCGGACCAGGAAAACGGGCAGTAAGCCCCTCAAGAAAGCTGAGTTGAATCACTTGACGCTGTTGCTGGTTGATCGTATGAGCAGCGGACCAGTTTTCGGGCGCAGCCAATGGCAGCGCCCCTTGTGATTTGGTCCGGATCTGCTCCGGACCTCCGAAAAACGAAGGATGATGATATGTCGCGCCGTTGCGAACTGACCGGAAAAGGCCCGATGACTGGCAACAATGTCAGCCACGCGAAAAACAGAACCCGCCGCCGGTTTCTGCCGAACCTGAATGATGTGACCCTGCAGTCCGAGACCCTGGGCCGCGGCGTCAAGCTGAAGATCTCCGCAGCTGCGCTGCGCTCGGTTGATCACCGCGGCGGCCTGGACGCCTTCCTGGCAAAAGCCAAGAACGAAGAGCTGTCCGACAACGCACTGAAAGTGAAAAAAGAGATCGCCAAGGCACAAGCCGCCCAGGCCTGATAGACTTGGCTTGATCGAACTGGCCTGATCCTTTCACCGGATTACAGTTACAGACACCGCGCATGAGCAATCATGCGCGGTGTTTGCGTTGGCACAATCTGCCGCGGCAAAGCCCCTTGCAGCGGCGGTCCCGCACAGGCATATCTTCTTGTGATGAAACACTTTTCACGCATTTACTTTGGCCTGTTCCTGGCCTTTGCGGTTGCTCTGACTGCGCATAGCGCCGCCGCGCGGCAAGGCGCGCGGGATGCGGCCGGGCAGATGGTGATCTGCACCGGCATGGGGCCGGAAGTTATCTATGTGGACAGCGAAGGCCAGCCGGTCCAGCCGCCGCACAGCTGCCCCGATTGCGTGATGCATCTGCTGGACGCCGTGGCGCCGCCTGCCGCGCTGCCGGTTCCCGGGCAGTCAGCGGGCCGCGTGCACGCGGTTTCGCATAAGGCCGCCATCGGCCGCTATTGCAAACCAAGTACCACCGCACGTTCGCCGCCTGCGGCCTAGCCCCAGACAATCCCATTACCTCAAAATTCCAATCGCTTCTTATGAGGAGACATATAATGTCCCTGAAATCCGTATTCCTTGTTGCCGCTGCGGCAGCCGCTTTGGTCGGGTCCGCTTTTGCAGATGGTGCCCACAAGTTCATGGTCCATGACCAATACGCGCGGGTGTCCTCGCCCATCGCCAAGGCCGGTGCGGCCTTCATGGCGATCACGAACCAGACCCACGCGGATGACCGGCTGATCGATGTCCGCTCGGATGTGGCCGCCAGGGTGCAGCTGCACACCCACAAGGAAGGTGATGACGGTGTCATGAAGATGATGCATGTGGAAGAAGGCTTTGCCATTGCCGAGGGCGATACCCATATGCTGAAGCGCGGCGGCGACCACATCATGTTCATGGGGCTGAACCAGGCGCTGAACCACGGCGATGTGGTCAAAGTCACGCTGGTGTTCGAAAACGCCGGAGAGATCGAAATCGAAGTGCCCGTCGATCTGGAGCGCAAGGCCGAAGGCCACGGTAGCCACTCGAACTGACCAAGCACTGGCAGGGCGGGCGCGGCGTCAGGCTGCGCTGCAGCCCTCCTTCGCGCCCAAAGCCCGCCGTCTGGCGGGCTTTCTGGTGTCCAGGATCAGCCCAGCAGCTCTGCCACCCAGGCCGGTACGGTTTCGCTGGCGCGACCAAAGCGGCGCTCGGCAAAGCGGGAGGCGGTGGCCGAGGGTTCCAGGTTCAGCTCTACCGTATGGGCGCCCGCCAGATGCGCCTCATCGACAAAGGCAGCGGCCGGGTAGACCTCGCCGGAGGTGCCGATGGCGGCAAACACATCCGCCGCCGCCAAATGCGCAAAGATCTCTTCCATGAAATAGGGGATCTCGCCGAACCAGACCACATCCGGACGAGCTGCAGGGGCAGCGCAAGCAGGGCAGGGCTGGTCTGTCTGAATTTCCAGCGGTGCAGTCCAGCCATGGCCGCAAGCGGCACACAGCGCCCCCGCCAGCGTGCCATGCATGTGCAGCACATGCTGCGCACCGCCTGCCTCATGCAGGCCGTCTACATTCTGTGTGACAATCACCACTTCGCCCGCGTGCTCTGCCTGCAGCCGCGCCAGCGCCTGATGCGCCGCATTGGGCCGGGCCTCAGCCGCCTGGGCGCGGCGGGCGTTGTAAAAGCGATGCACCAGATCCGGGTTGCAGGCAAAACCTTCGGGCGTTGCCACATCCTCGATCCGGTGCTGCGCCCACAGGCCCCCTTCGTCGCGGAAAGTACCCAGCCCGCTTTCGGCAGAAATCCCGGCGCCGGTCAGGATGACAATCTTCGCACTCTTTCCCATCGCCGCGGAACCTCTTATCACTGACCCTGTTCAATGGAGCCATAAACCCATGCCTACCCGTATTCTGTTTGTCTGCCTAGGAAACATCTGCCGCTCCCCGGCGGCTGAGGGCGTGTTCCGCGTGCTTTGCCCCGAAGCTGAGACTGACAGTGCCGGCACAGCCTCCTATCACGCAGGCGAGCCGCCGTATGGCCCGATGCAGGCGGCGGCAAAGGCGCGAGGGCTGGACATCTCGGACCTGCGCGCGCGGCAGTTCCGGCGGGATGATTTCGCAGCCTTCGATCTGATTATCGCAATGGATGCCAGTAATCTGGAGAATATCGAGGCCCTGCGCCCGGCAGGCAATGAAATCCCGGTGCGTCTGTTCACGGACTACGCTCCGACATCAGGTGCCGACTATGTGCCGGACCCTTACTATACCCGCGATTTCGACGGCTGCCTGGATCTGATCGGGATTGCCGCCAAGGGTCTCAAAACGTCACTCTGACTTAAACGGCGATCACCCGGAACCCGCCTGCCAGGAACGGCAGCTGCTGCACCGCCGGATCGATCATCTGGGTCTGCACTAGGCGGCGCAGGGTTTCCGCGACGTCGCGCGGCACCCGGTCGGCCCAATCGGCAGCGGTGAACAGCGAGATCGTCCGCGACATCTCGCCAAAGGGCAGCGGAAAGGCGTCGATCTGATCGTGGAAGCGCGCCGCCCGCATATAGCCCAGCGGGGTGGTGACCGCCCAGCCGATCCGCCGTGCCACCATCGCCATCAACGCCAGATGCGAGCCGACCTCGAAACGGTCCTCGAACTCCAGCTTCTGACGGCTCAGAAGCCCCTCGATCTGCTGCGAGATCAGCTGCTCGCGCGCGTAGCGCAGGAACGGCAAATCCTGCAGCTGCTCTGCAGCCTGTGCCGCATCGGACAAGGCGCCGCGCGGCGCCACCAGGATGAAGGGATCGCGCACCAGCGGGTATTCCACTAGCCCTTCGTGCAGCCCGCCGGCGGTGGCGGCAACGGCAATGTGCAGCTCGCGGGCCTCCATTGCTTGCACGATGTCATGGCTGGAGGCTGTGATCATTTTGAACCGGCATTGGGTCAGGCTATCCGCAAGGATGGTCGCCAGCCGCGGGGTCAGGTCATTGTCGAAATCATCAATCAGACCGATCGACAACGCCTGCAAGTGGCTGAGATCCATCACCGTCAGCTCGCTCTGCGCCAGCCGCAGTTCCGACAGCACCGCCTCGGTCCGGGCCAGGAAGCTGCGACCCGCGGCGGTCAGCACCATCGGGCGGCGGCCGTGGTCGATCAATTCGCTGTCCAGCGCCTTTTCCAGATTGCGCATCTGCTGGCTGACCGCGGGCTGGCTGAGACCGGTCATTTCCGCCGCCTGCGCCACCGAACCGGTCTTGGCCAGCGCCTCGAACACTTCCAGCCCGCGCAGGGTAACACCTTTGATCAACATGCAATCGCTCCAATACCTTAGGCCGTTTGTTCCGCGTTGCAGCTGCCTGGTCAAGGGGGGCAAAGCGGCAGCCTTTCCCCCTTGCGAAAATGCCGCAGCGCAGATGCGTCAAAACAGGCAAAGGCGCCCGTGGGGCGCCTTTGCATTGCCATGCGGCTTAGGAATGGAGGGGGCAGGCTCAGCCGCAGCTGCGCGCCGCATGATCGCCAAAGGCCTTATAGCGCAGCCACAGCCGTTCGTCGGTGCGACTAGAGGACTGGCGCACGACCTGGGCCTGATGCGGATCGGAAAACCATTTTGAGACGGTCTTGCGCTCGGCCCGTGTCAGGCTGCGGTTGGCCACTTTCTGGATGCAGCTGCACAACCCGGGCGAGGCGGCGGTGCGGTCCGATTGGCGGCAGGCGCGCTCAATCGCGCCGGCGTCGGCGCCGACGGGCGCCAGCGCGGTGAGGAACCCGGCGCAAAGCGCGGCGGTTAGGAAGGATTTCATCTGGCTCGTGCCTCGTTTTTTGGCAAGCGGGTCTGCTGCCCGCGGAATTACCCGCAGTATGCCAAAAGCCAAAGCGCGATTCAATCATGGTAAACGGGATGCTGAAAGGTTCGGAGCGCCGTTGTCTGCGGCGCCCCGGTCTTGTGTCCTGCCTCAGGCCTGGTTCGGCCCGCGCAGGGCGCGGATTGCCTGGCGCACGGCTTTCCAGTCCGCCGCCTCGTCGTCTTTGCCGGCTTCTTCGCAGGCGCGCATCTTCTGTGCGGCTTCAAGCTCGGCCTTGTCGCCATGCGCGCTGTAGAGCGCGCGGGCATATTCGGTCGCTTTGATTGCATCCATGCGGGTCGTCCTCCTTTGCTGTGTTTCCCGCCAGAGGGGCGCGCGTTTCGCGGAATGAGGCGAGTATAGCGCATTTTGGTCCCGTGCGCAGGGAGAGCGGAAAATTTGAGGTGTTTTGGAAGGCTGACGAGACTGTGCTTGATATCAATTGAGCGCGACCGGAAGTGACAGGACGCGAAGGGCGGCGCCCGGTCCGAGGGTGGGGGCAAAGCGCCCGCCCGTGGGGGCGGACCGGGCGCTGCCCGGCGTGCCGCCGGGCGGGAGATCAAATTTCTATGGCAGGGCTTTCAAATACGCTTGAGCTTGCTGGGGCGTCTTGGGCAGGTGAAGAAACTTCGCCGAACAACATGTTCTGGTAATGAGAGATATTCTCAAGCCGACGCTGCATGCCTTTGGTATCCCCGCTCACGAACCACAAGCCCGTGCAAAGAGCTGCGTACAGCTTCCAATCACCCAGGCTCGTGCCCAGTTGCTTTTTGAACGCATCGGAAAACACGGAAGATTGCGAGGCACTGGCTTTCTGCAGCTCATTTTCCAGCTCAGCGACTTTCGCATTCAGGCGGCCAATTTCCGTGCGAAGCTGGTCTTCCACGTCGCTGGTAGCAATCCCCCCGCTCGGTGCATTCTGGATGGCGGCGTTTACTGCCAGCAGCAAGGCAGGCAAAGCCGTGAGTGGCTCCAAGGCATCAGGAAGCGCATTGGCGCCGGTTTCTGCGTGAAAACGTTCAATGCTGTGAGTGACCTGCGCGGCCAGCCCTTGCAGGCTTGCGGAGGCGATTATCCGGTTTTCTATCAGATGGCTTGCGGACTTGGGTTCGTGCTTGGCGAACCGTTCCTTGCCGCTTGACGGCGTATTGAACTCAGCCTTGATGCGCTCAATTTCGGCAGCGACGGTTTCGGGGCCTGCGTCCCAGATTGCATCGTCGATCAGGGCAACACGGTGCTGGAGGTCCCAGTCGAGTGGCTTTCCATCAAGGAAACCTTGGTACCATTCGCGCCAGAAATCCCATGGTTCGTTTTGCGATAGCGGAGCTGAAAACGCAGTCCACCTGTCTAGATGCGGTTGGGGACGTTGCGAACCATGCCAAAGTGGCTGCGAAAATAGATTTTTTGGCGGGTGCTTTGTTTGACTGAGTTGGGTTAGAGACGATGCGTCGAGAATGGCAGCTTCCTGTCGCTCTACTGAGCGAAGTGCGGAAACACTATACGCAGCCGATAATGCAGCAGCATTTTTGGGAGCTGCTAATAGGTGTGATGCAGCCCTAGCTGCATGGCAAGCTGAGCGAGCCGCGGTATTGGCAGATCGATTCGTGTATCGTGCACCTGAGCGAGGAGCCTCATCAGCGGCCAAATGATTGGCCTTTTCAGCCGCGCGAGCTGCGCGAAGCAAGCTGTTGTAACTTCTGGATTCGCAAGCCGAAATCGTCGCTGCAGTTAAAACCGACCGCATTGAAGGGAGTAGTAGTCCTGCATTCATAGCGGCCGCAGGGGCTTTCGGCATGACCAACGGCAAATTGCGAAGCGCTGCTCTAGATGCGAAGGCGACGCAAATTGTCCGTTCCTGTGTTTCCAGCCATGCTGTTAGCTGGTCTTGCGTCTTTATGTACTGCAGAACAATGTCTCCGAATTTCTAGTCCGCGAATTATAGTTGATTGAGAGGCAACGCCCGCTTGACCAAATCCCGAATCCAAATCATATCCCCTTGCATGACAGAGCTCTCAAAGATCCGCAATTTCTCCATCGTCGCCCACATCGA
The DNA here is from genome assembly GCF_000473165.1 of Leisingera aquimarina DSM 24565. Taxonomy (GTDB): domain Bacteria; phylum Pseudomonadota; class Alphaproteobacteria; order Rhodobacterales; family Rhodobacteraceae; genus Leisingera; species Leisingera aquimarina. Next base: position 2,175,877 of record NZ_KI421504.1, read on the forward strand.
CCATGGCAAATCCACCCTCGCTGACCGGCTCATCCAGGAGACCGGCACGGTGAAGGACCGCGATATGAAGGAACAGCTGCTCGACTCGATGGATATCGAGCGCGAGCGCGGGATCACCATCAAGGCCAACACCGTCCGCATCGACTACACCGCCGATGATGGCGAGACATACGTGCTGAACCTGATCGACACCCCTGGCCACGTCGACTTTGCCTATGAGGTCTCCCGCTCGATGCGCGCGGTTGAAGGCTCGCTGCTGGTCGTGGACAGCTCACAAGGGGTCGAGGCGCAGACCCTGGCCAATGTCTATCACGCGATGGAGGCCGACCACGAGATCGTGCCGGTGCTGAACAAGATCGACCTGCCGGCCTCCGACTGCGACCGGGTGGCGGAACAGATCGAGGATGTGATCGGCATCGACGCCTCGGGCGCCATTCAGGTGTCGGCCAAGACCGGCCAGGGCATCCGCGAAACTCTGGAAGCCATCGTGCAGCATCTGCCCGCCCCCAAAGGCACCCGCGACGCGCCGCTGAAGGCGATGCTGGTGGACTCGTGGTACGACGCCTATCTTGGCGTGATCGTGCTGGTGCGGGTGATGGACGGCACCCTGAAAAAGGGCATGCGGGTCAAATTCATGTCCAACGACACCCTGCACCATGTGGACCGCATCGGCGTGTTCCGCCCGGAAATGCAGATGATCGACTCTCTGGGCCCGGGCGAGATCGGCTTCCTCACCGCCTCGATCAAACAGGTGCGCGACACCCGCGTCGGCGACACCATCACCAATGACCGCAACGGCACCGAGACCGCGCTGCCGGGCTTCAAACCCGCCCAGCCGGTGGTGTTCTGCGGCCTGTTCCCGGTCGACAGCGCCGAATTCGAAGACCTGCGCGACGCCATCGACAAGCTGGCCCTGAACGACGCCTCCTTCAGTTTCGAAATGGAAACTTCCGCAGCACTTGGCTTCGGCTTCCGTTGCGGCTTCCTTGGCCTGTTGCACCTCGAAGTGATCCGCGACCGGATTGAGCGCGAATACAACATCGAGCTGATCACCACGGCTCCATCGGTGATCTACCACGTCTACATGAAAGACGGCGAGAAGACCGACCTGCACAACCCTGCCGACATGCCCGACATGTCCAAGGTCGATCACATCCAGGAGCCGCGCATCAAGGCGACGATCCTGGTGCCCGACGACTACCTGGGCGACGTCCTCAAGCTCTGCCAGGAGCGCCGCGGCATTCAGGAGGACCTGACTTATGCCGGCTCCCGCGCCATGGTGGTCTATGACCTGCCGCTGAACGAGGTGGTGTTCGACTTCTACGACCGCCTGAAATCGGTGACCAAGGGCTATGCCTCCTTTGACTACCAGATGACCGGCTACCGCGAGGACGCGCTGGTCAAGATGTCGGTGCTGGTCAACGACGAGCCGGTGGACGCGCTGTCGATGATGGTGCACCGCGACCGCGCCGAGATGCGCGGCCGTGCGATGTGCGAAAAGCTGAAAGAGCTGATCCCGCGCCACATGTTCAAGATCCCGATCCAGGCGGCCATCGGCGGCAAGGTGATTGCGCGCGAGACCCTGTCGGCGTTGCGCAAGGACGTGACCGCCAAATGCTACGGCGGCGACGCGACGCGGAAACGCAAGCTCTTGGACAAGCAGAAAGCGGGCAAGAAGAAGATGCGGCAGTTCGGCAAGGTCGACATTCCGCAAGAGGCCTTCATCTCGGCGTTGAAGATGGACAGTTAATTGGCTTTCCTGCCGGATAGTGATTATAGAGCGGGGCCATAGGTCCCGCTTTGTTATGTTGGAGTAACTTGCCGAAAAAAAGGTCGAAAATGAAATTGAAAGATGTGTTCGTTGCTGGTGGAATGCCTACTGTCACCTACATTGATCGAGAGCATCTCGGGCTTGAAAAGTCTTTGAGAGAAGAGCTTGCAGAAGGTTACAAGATTGTTGCAATCACTGGGCCAACAAAATCGGGAAAAACGGTTCTTTGCAGAAAAGTTATTTCGGAGCAGGGTTCTGTTTGGGTTGACGGTGGGCAAGTCGAAAAAAAGTGACGATTTTTGGGGCAGTTTGCTTCGGGAGCTTGATTTGCCGGATGAGGAAACGGTTTCTGAGAAAACCAGTCTGACAGCCAGCTTTAAAGTTCTGATTGGGCTAAAAGCGCAAGTCACAGATGGAGCGTCTGTTAAGTTCAACGGCGCGACTAAGAAAGAGATTCTACGGACTATGAGGGAGCGTGATATGACCCTTATAGTAGATGACTTTCACTACCTTTCAAGTAAACTGCAAACTGAGGTTGTGCGGTCCTTGAAGTCTGAAGTTTTTGACGGATTGCAAGTCGTGTTTATCGCAGTCCCTCATCGGGCGCTTGATGCTATTAGCGCCGAGCCTGAGATGGAAGGGCGCTACTCTCACATTAACATACCTGAGTGGAATGTTAGCGATCTTGGCGAGATATCGCGGGTGGGGTTTCCAAAGTTGGGAATGAGTGTGGATGCAGAGACAATCGCCGATTTTTGCGCGGAGTCCCTGGGAAGCCCCCTGCTAATGCAGAGATTTTGCGGGCGACTTTGTCTCAACTATAGTGTTGAAAAAACGGTGAAACCTGACAGAGATTTCGTTTCAACTATCGAGGTCAGAAAGGGAATATACCGTAAGGTTGCCGAGCAATTTGGCTTCCCAACATTCGAAAAGTTGGCCAAAGGCCCCCAATCTAGGTCAAAGAGAAATCCGCGCCGATTGCGTGATGGCTCGGGTTCACTAGACATTTACCAAGCTATCTTGGTTGCGGTTGGGAATACCGGACCTAAACCAAAGTTGCACTACGATAAAATTCGTGAGGCTTTGCAAAAGCTTTTACGTGACTACGACGTTCCGCAGAAGCATGAAGTTTCTAATGCTCTTGGTCAAATGGAGAGTATTGCACGCAAGAAGCTTAAAGGAGAGCCTGTTTTGGAATGGTCTGATGATTTCTTGTATCTGACGAACCCTTTTTTGATGTTCTATATGAGGTGGTCAGACACTGAGGAAATTTCGAAAGTTTAGTAAGCTGTAGTAGCGATGGCTGATAAGTGTTTTGGTCTGTCAAAAGTTTCTACCCGGTCACCAGACCGGGCAGCGCCCGCCCCTCCCCACGGGAGGGCGCTTCGCACCCACCCAGGGTCAGGCGCTGCCCTCCGCGTTTAGATCAAACCTTGCCGAATTCGGGTATTCGGCCGGCCAGTACTGACCGCACCGGCTTGACCGCCCCAGCCAAATACCGCCAAAACCATGCGCCAACCTCCGCCGGTTCCGCACTCCGGCCACCCCCGCGGCTGAAAACCCGCCGCAAAAATGCTATCCTCCCAACAGCCAAACTTTCGGAGGATGGCCCCATGACCACCAAAACAGTGAAACTCACCACCCTGGCCGCGGCGCTGTGCCTGCTGGCGGCGCCGGCGTTTTCCGGCCAGTGCCCGGCGGATATCGCCAAGATCGATGCCGCGATTACGGCGGGAACCAGCCTCAGCGAGGATGACCTGGCCGATGTTCAGGGCATGCGCGACGAGGGGCAAAGCCTGCATGACGGCGGCGATCATGCGGCCTCGGTCGCCATTCTGGCTGAAGCCAAGATGATGCTCGGGATCGAGTGACCGCACACCAAGAACGCCCGGCGCGGGGCCGGGCGTTGCTGTCTCACACTCAATGGGCTTACAGCGCGTCCTGCACGTCCTGCGCCGCGCCGCTGATCGCCTGGCCGGCTTTGGAAATGTCGCGCCCCGCACCCTTGGTGGTCTCGCAGGCGGCCAGCCCCAGCAGCATCAGCGCACACGCAAAAATCCTGATCATCGTCTAAGGCTCCTTATATCTGCCCGGTTCTTTGCCGGGCTATCTAGCAAGCCGGCCGGGCGCAGGCCAGCGGTATTGCCGGGGGCAGGGCGGTGCCTGCCGCGCGGTTTACCAAAAATTGCAACTTATAAGGTAGTGTAATCCCCGGAAATCGCGAGTATCTTGACCTGGATCAAGGCTGTAGCTTTGACTCCGCGGCAAGTTGTGCGAAATTTGAGCTGGAGGGCATGTACTATGGACTTTTCCACCAGAAAACATACGCTTGAGGTGCGCCGGTTGAAGCTGGCAGGCATCCTGGCAAATGTCGGCCTGGCGCCGGACGCAGCGCAGATGGGCTCTGCCCGGCAGGCCTGTACTGCCCATGCCGGCGCCGGATCCATTGCGGTCCCCGCCAAGTCTGGCCTGGACGAGCTGCGCCGCATTGATGCCGCTTTGGCCCGCCTGCGCGAAGGGTCTTACGGCTATTGCCGGATTTGCGGCGACAACATCAGCGATGACTGGCTGGACCAGCGCCCGGCCTCGCCCTTTTGCAGAAGCTGCGCGCTCTGACAGCCTGCGCCAGGCCGGTTCCGGCGGCGCCCTGCAGAAGCCACAGACAGATCCAGGGTCTGCATCAGCCAGGGGGCAGCCGCTCCGCTGGCTGAAGCCGGTGCTGAATCGCGGCCGTTGTCCTGCTGCAGCGCTGCACTACTTTAGGGCTTCGCGCAAAAGGCCCCGTTGCCGTGCCGGCCGGGATATGTCACAACCTGCCTGACCGACTGAACAAATGAGTTTAGCAGATGCCAGATTTCACTGAGCGCCGCCGCATGATGGTGGACACCCAGATCCGTCCGTCGGATGTCACCAAATACCCGATTATCGAGGCGATGCTGGCAGTCCCGCGGGAACAGTTTGTCCCGGACTCGCAGCGCGAGGCGGCTTATGCGGATCAGAACGTGAAACTGGGCGGCACCCGGGTGCTGATGGAGCCGCGCACCCTGGCCAAAATGCTGGACGCGGTGGATCTGCAGAACGACGAACTGGTGCTCGATGTGGCCTGCGGGCTGGGCTACTCCACCGCTGTGGCCGCCCAAGTGGCGCAGATGGTGATCGGCGTCGAAGAAGACGAGGACATGGCCGCTGACGCGCAGGAACTTTTGTCGGAAACCGGCGCGGACAATGCGATCGTGCATACCGGTCCGCTGGCGGAAGGTGCTGCCGAACACGGGCCCTACGACGTGATCCTGGTTGAGGGCGGCGCCGAGGAGCTGCCTGCGGGTTTGCTGGACCAGCTCAAGGACGGCGGCCGGATCGCGGCTCTGATGATGACCGGCGCGCTCGGTGAGGTAAAAATCGGCTACAAAAGCGGCGCCCGGATTTCCTGGCGGTTTGCCTTCAATGCCAGCGCCCCGGTACTTCCGGGGTTTGCGGCCGCGCGTGAATTCGCGCTCTGACCCGCAGGGCGCGGCATTGCGTCCCTAGGGATGCTGCCGTTAGACTGAACAAGAGGCCGGGCGCCGTTCAAAGGAGCGCCCGGAGTGCAGATAAAAACCACCGCGGCTGGCGGCGCGGAAAAAGGTAAGGCAACCGATGCGAATGAAATTTCCGGCGAGTGTGTTTAAGGCTTTTGTATTTGCCGGCGGCGTGACGGCCACGGCGCTGCTGCCGCTGAAGGCCGCGGCGGACAACCTGTCCGACGCGATGATCGGCGCCTATAAGACCAGCGGACTGCTGGACCAGAACCGGGCGCTGCTGCGGGCTGCTGATGAGGACGTGGCCATTGCCGTGTCCCGATTGCGACCGCTGATCCAATGGACACTCACCGCCAGCCATACCTATTCCCGCAGCGTCAACCAGTTCGGTAATTTCAACGAGTTCACCAACAACGATCTCGGCACCCAGATTCAGCTGACTCAGCTGCTGTATGACGGCGGCGAAACACGGCTGCGCAAACAGGCGGCCCAGGAACTGGTGCTTGCGGCGCGCCAGCAGCTGCTCAGCGTCGAGCAATCGGTGCTGATATCCGCCGTTCAGGCCTATGTCGGGGTCCTGCAGGGGCAGGAAAATGTCGCCCTGCGCCGCAACAACCTGCGCCTGCTGCTAGAGGAACTGAAGGCGGCCGAGGACCGGTTTGAAGTGGGTGAAGTGACCCGCACCGACGTCGCTTTGGCTCAAAGCCAGGTGGCGGCGGCCCGCGCCAACCTGACGGATGCCGAGGGAGACCTGCTGACGGCCCGCGCTACCTATCTGCAAATCGTCGGCCACGCGCCGGGCGCGATTGCCGGCCAGCCCCGGCTGCCGTCGCGGGCTGTGTCCATCGACCGGGCGCAGTCCATTGCGGCGCGTAACCAGCCGGATCTGCTAGCGCAGCAGCATTCGGTCAAATCCGCCGACATTCTGGTCCGGGCGGCGGCCAAAGCCTTGGGGCCAAGCGTCAGCTTCCGGGCCACCGCGGGGCTGAGCGAGGATATCAATGACAACACCGGCACCGACTCGGATGCCTCTGCTTCGGTTACGCTGACTCAAGACCTGTATGCTGGCGGCCGCAACGCGGCGACCCGGCGGCGGGCCATTGCAAGTGCCGACTCGGAACGCGGTGCTCTGATCAATACCCAGCGCGCTGTGCGCCAGAATGTCAGCTCGGCGTTTTTCAATGTGGAAACTGCGCGGGCAACCCTGGTGTCCTCCAATGAACGGGTGCGCGCGTCCAAGGTTGCTTTTGACGGCATCCGGGAAGAAGCCACGCTGGGGGCACGGACGACGCTGGATGTGCTGCAGGCAGAGCAAGAGTATCTCGATGCGCAGACCGGGGAGGTGAACGCACGCGCCGACCAGGCCATTGCGGCCTATCAGTTGTTGCAGGCGCAGGGGCTGCTCACAGCCGAGCATCTGGGGCTGGCGGTCGAGATTTACGACCCGACGCTTTATTACAACTTGGTGAAGGACGCGCCTGCGCAATACAGCAAGCGCGGCAAGGATTTGGACCGGGTGCTCAAGGCCTTGGGACGTAACTGACAATTCATCCTATCGGTTGTGCGGTGACGGGAAGGCCGCTACACTCTGACTCAAGAGGCAAGAGTGGTTTATAAAATGTCCGACCCAGTTACCCATGCTGAGATCGAAGATGTATTGTCCTCAATCCGCCGCTTGGTGAGTGATGACAGCCGCAGCGGTCCTGCTGCGCCGGAGCCTGCAGCCCGGCTGGTTCTGACGCCCGCGCTGCGGGTGCAGGCGGACGGTCCTGACAGCCCCCGGGCACCTGATGATCCTGCAACTGATGATCCGGCAGCGGCAGAACCCGGGGCCGCGTCCGGCAGCTCCGGGCAGGCCGGGGATGGCTCTGATGCGGCGGCGTCAGCCGGCCCTTCAGAGACGGCGGGGGCCGGGGACGGCGCGTCCCTTCTGGAAGCGGAAGCCCCGATAGCCTTCCGGCACCGCAGCAACGTGGCTGAAACCACATCGCCCTTGGGTGACGGGCAGCCGGAGGTGGAGCGGGACACTGGTTTGCAGGCCGTCCAGACTGATCCGGGCCAATTGGACACAGGATACTTGGGCACAGACCGCTTGGATGCGGATCACCTGAGTTCAGACCCGGATGCAGGATCGAAACACCACCAACCGCAAGGCACGCCTGGTGCCGGGACAGACGCGCCTTGGGGCGACCCCAAGGCCACGCTTTTTGCCGCTGCCGCGGATGCGGAGCAGCCAGAGGGCGGCACAGACAATCTTGCTGTGGAAACTCCAGCGGACAGTCAGGTCCCGGAAAACAGTCAAGCCATTGAAACTGCCGGCGCCCGCGCCGCGTCAGTCGTGCGCAAAATTGCCGAGCTTGAGGCCCGCAGCGCCCGCGGGCAGGAGCAGGATCCGCAGCAATGGGAGCCGGACAGCCAGACGGAGGCTCCGTTTGCCAGTACTGTCACCGACACCATCGAATGGCGGGACGAACCGCTCTCAGCCCGCCGTGCCGCTCCGCAGGACGAGGACGGCGCATCCGCCGTTGCTGATGCATACCGGGACGCAGGGGCAGACGTATTGGCAGGACCCGGCGTCAACGACGGCAGCGCGGTTGCGAGGGCGGAAACGGTAGCCGAAGCTGCTGTGGCCGGGGCTGCGCTGGATTCTCTGGCCGAGGCTGGTGACGGATATCTTGACGAGGACAGCCTGCGCGATCTGGTGGCCAGTATCGTGCGCGAGGAATTGCAGGGTCCGCTGGGCGAGCGTATCACCCGCAACGTGCGCAAGCTGGTCCGCCGCGAAATCCACCGCGCGCTGGCCGCGCAGGATCTGCTCTAGACCCTGCGGCGGCCTGCTGAGCTTGCCCGCGGATGGGATGACGTTCCCAAAGGCGCACTTTGGTGCGCCTTTTTCTTTGGAGCTGTTGTGCAACCGAAGGGCAGGCCGCTCCGGAATGTCGCACTGCATGTGAAAAAGGGGCTGCTTCCGCCCGTTGGGCCCGGCGCCGCGCTCTGCGCGGCGCCGGGCCCAAGACCGCAGACGGGTCGGGCCGTGGCCAGAGCAAGCTGCGGACGCGGGAGGGCTTACCTTGCCCGATGGTGCCTTAGAACGTCACCGGCCGGGACAGCTCCAGCAGCTGGTCCAGATCCATATAGCGTTCCAGATGGTCTGCCAGTGCATCCAGCGTCTCCTCGACGCCGTCCTCATATCCGGTCTGACTTTCATGCCCCAGGCCGGCCAGCACCTTGGCGCGGAAGGCGTCAGAAGAAAACAGCCCGTGCAAATAGGATCCCTTCACCCGCCCGTCAGCAGAGGCCGCGCCCTCGGCCCGGCCATCGATGCTCAGCCAGGCACGGGCGCAGTCGGCCCCTGTGGTGCGGCCCATGTGGATCTCGTATCCGCTCACCGGCAGATTGCCGTCGCGGGTCACCGCCTCGGTCAGCGTGACACGCTTTTCGCCCGCCATCACCGTATGCACATCCAAGAGGCCCAGTCCCTCGACCTTTCCGGGCCGGCCGTCAACGCCTTCCGGGTCGTCGATGGTCTTGCCCAGCATCTGAAAGCCGCCGCATAGGCCCAGCACATGGCCGCCGCGGCGGTGATGCGCCAGAATGTCGATGTCCCAGCCTTGGCGGCGCAGATAGGCCAGATCGCCAATGGTCGACTTGCTGCCGGGCAGGATCACCAGATCCGCATCGGCGGGCAGGGCGCGGCCCGGCGGCACGATCTCCACCGTCACCTCAGGCTCGGCCGCCAACGGGTCCAGATCGTCGAAATTCGCCATCCGCTCCAGCTGCGGCACCACCACCTTGCAGGCGCCGCCCTGGCGCGAGGCGATGTCCATCATGTCCTCGGCCGGCAGTTTCCAGGCATCCCAGAACCACGGCACCACCCCCAAGCTGGGCCAGCCGGTGCGCGCGGCGATATCATCGCGGCCGCCGTCAAACAGGCTCAGCTCGCCGCGGAACCGGTTCACCATGAAGCCCGCAACCCGTTCCAGGTCCTGCGGCTCCAGCACCGCATGGGTGCCCACAATCTGGGCAATCACCCCGCCGCGGTGGATGTCTCCGGCAATCACCACCGGCACCTGCGCCGCACAGGCAAAGCCCATGTTGGCAATGTCATTCTTGCGCAGGTTGGTCTCAGCAGGCGATCCCGCGCCCTCGATCAACACTAGATCGGCGTCTGCGGCCAGCCGCCGGTAGCTCTCCAGCGCCGCCTCCAGCAGTCCGGATTTATCGCGCATGAACGACCCGGCACCTTGGGTGCCGCGGCGCTTGCCCTGCACGATCACCTGGGCGCCGGTATCGGTCTCGGGCTTCAGCAGCACCGGGTTCATGTCAGTATGGGGCGCCCGTTTGGCTGCACGCGCCTGCAGCGCCTGCGCCCGGCCAATCTCGCCGCCCTCGGGCGTGACGGCTGCGTTGTTCGACATGTTTTGCGGCTTGAATGGTGCCACCTTCAGCCCGCGCCGCACATAGGCCCGCGCAAGCCCAGCCACGATGAGCGATTTGCCGACATTGCTGCCGGTGCCCTGGATCATGATCGAACGCGCCCGTGTCATCCTGCTGCCATCTCCCTGCCTGCGCCCCTGTGTCAGAGGTCTGCATAGCAGCTTAGGCAGCGCCGTCCATGGGCGCTGTGCCGCAAGCGTCCCGCGGCAGCTGCCACGCGACAGTCTGCCCCTGCGGAAACCTTGGTGCGCAAAAGAAAAACGCGCCCCCAAAGGGCGCGCTTTTCGGCAATGCGGGGCAGAGGCCTTTTAGGCGGCTTCTGCCTGCGCAGCGTTGCGGCGTTCGCTTTCTTCACGCGACAGTGCAACCGAGGTCCGCACACCGCGGCCCACGAAGTCCATCAGGCCTTCCACAACCCGTTCGTTCGGGTCGATACCGGCGCAGGACAGCACTTCGCGGCCATCGCGCGAGCGTGCCCAGCGGGCGATCTGTTCCGGGCCATTGCCGTATTTCTTGTCGTCGGCGATGGCATCATCCAGTGCGGCCAGGACAACGGCTGCAAACAGTTTGCGGGCGCGGTTGCCTTGCTCGTTATTATAAGCGGTGCCGTCTACGAAATCTCGCATCTCGTATCCCTTGTTGTTCTTGCTATTGCAATTTTCGGCGTAGCGCTGCTTATGGCGGAATTGTGACGATTCGGATAGAGCGCAGATGCATAGCTTTCATGCAAATTGCGCATACCTTATTCACACAGTCTCCATACCATATCCTTGTCTTGCCAGCGATCAGCCTGCCAGATATAGGGTCTTGCAAGTTTTCAACAACCATCCGAAAGGCATTTTCCCATGCCCAAGATCAACGGTAACGAAATCCGTCCCGGAAACGTCCTGGAACATAATGGCGGTCTGTGGGCAGCGGTGAAGGTCGATCACGTCAAGCCCGGCAAGGGCGGCGCCTTTGCCCAGGTCGAACTGCGCAACCTGCGCAACGGCTCCAAGCTGAACGAACGCTTCCGCTCGGCGGACAAGGTCGAAAAGGTCCGGCTGGAACAGAAGGACCAGCAGTTCCTTTATGAAAGCGACGGCATGCTGGTTTTCATGGACACCGAAACCTACGAGCAGATCGAATTGCCAGCCGAGCTTTTGGGCGACCGCCGCCCATTCCTGCAGGACGGCATGACCATCGTTGTGGAATTCCACGAATCCGAGGCGCTGAACGCCACCGTGCCGCAGAAAGTGACCTGCCAGATCGTTGAGACCGAGCCGGTCGTCAAGGGCCAGACCGCGGCCAATTCTTTCAAGCCCGCGATCCTGGACAACGGCGTCAAGGTCATGGTGCCGCCGTTTGTCGGCCAGGACGAGATGATCGTTGTCAATACCGAGACCATGGAATATTCCGAACGCGCCTGAGCCGCACCGGAGTTGAGATCAGAAAACCCCGCTCCAACAGAGCGGGGTTTTCTTTTGGACCACCGTCATACGGCCTTCAATGCTGCACACACCCGGCCCGCCTTCAAGTGGCTGGATTGAGCTCAAACTGACGGATGCGGCGCAACTTTCAAAGGTCTGCGATTAAGGTCTGTCATGGTCAGGCAAAGCCCTTTTTGGTGTCACCGATCAGACCTGTTCGTTTGGACAAGACCTGATTTCGAAGGGCAAAGTTATGCCTGGTCGGGGCTTTGTTGCACAAATTTCCTGATGGGATTCATACCGTGTCTCCAGCATGGTAGCTTGGCGGCATGAGCAGTTGGAACCCCACGGCCTGCAAGACGACGAACCGGCAGGATTGCAATGATGCGCTGAAGCCGCGCAGGTCCTTGCCGGCCCGGTTTGAGCCCGGGATGATTTGAACACCGCCGCCGCATGGCAAACGGGGCCGGCAGCAGCGCTTCAGCAATGCCGCGGTTCAGACCTGCCTGACTTTGAAAGCTCTGTTCGGGATGCCCCAGCGGCAGAGTGAGCCAATGACGGTAGCACTGGTTCGATCCCGCTGGCGAACGGTTTGTGCAGAGCCTTCTGCAGTTGGTCGGGCTGGAGTGGCAGCGGCCGGATTTCAGCACGCTGTGCTGCAGGCGAAAGACGGTGAACGCCAGCCTGCCGTATCGGGGCGGCACCGGACCGCTCACCCTCCTGATCCCCTCCCGGTGGTGCTTGCATCGCCTGCCGGGCAGTGGACAGCACTGGCATCAAATCCGAAGGCGAAAGCGAATGGAATGCGCGCAAGCATGGAGGCCCCAAACACCACATCCACTGCCCGGCAGGGCATTGCGGAGCAATGCTCCGGGAAGGGGGCAAAATACACATCGGGGCCGACGGGAAAACGCTGGCAGTTCGGGCTGTGGAGGTCACCAGCAGCAGTGCCGGGGGGGGCGCCCAATGTCCGAATTTCGGGGAGTAGCCCAGACCCGCACCAATCCAAGAACTGAACGACACGATTGATAGCTTTTGGCCTATCGTCACCGAAGAGGAACTGGATCAATACATGATTTTGGAAAATGATCCGAAGTGGGGGCGGCAGGTGGTGACCTGCCCCTCCGCAAAATCCTTCGCCATGAAGTAGAGTCTGCCCAACTTATGTAGGAGCAGACGAATGCGTGAGAGCCGTTTCACCGAGGCGCAAATCATCCGCTGCCCGGCAGGCGATTGCGAAACAATCTGCCGGGAGGGTGGATGATTTAAGAACAGGAGTTCAAGCGTTAGGCAATTGATCCAGTGGATCAATTGTAGTGCCGAACGGGATGCCGGCAGCAGAGCTGTGCCGCCGGTACGGCCTGAGCCTGGCGACCTTTTACAAGCTGAAGTCCAAGCCTGGCGGCTTGGAGGTGTCGGAGGCCGCGCGGCTGAAGGCCTGGAAGATGAGAATGCCAAGCTTAAGCGGCTGCTGGCAGACCGGATGGTCGCAGGAAACAGCATAGCTGTCCTTGCCATAGAACAGCTTGCCCAGAATGTCGCGGTCAGCGGGCATGCGGATCGCCTTGCGGACGTGCGGATTGTCAAACGGGGCGTCCTCAGTGTTCATCACCAGGCCGGCCCAACGGCCCGACGGCACGGTAAAGTTCAGGCTGCTGGCAAACAGCGGAACCTGCTCGGCCGATACCCCAAAAAAACAGGTCGATATGACCGGCTTGCAGCGCGGCGACACGGGCGTCTTGGCCAGCGATTGCGAGCAGCTACAGGTATTCCACACCTGCTTTGCTGCCATAGCCGTTTTCAAAGCGCTTCATGGCGGTGGTGTCCAGAGCGTCCAGGTTGATCAGCTCGAACGGGCCGGTGCCGGCGCCGCTTTCGCATGGCGCACCCAGATCGCCGCTGCAGGCCCCGGCTTCCTGCATCTTGATGCAGTAGCCCATAGTCATCAGCGAAAAGTCTGGGTGGCTGTCCTTCAGAACGAATTTGACTGTCGGGGGCAACAGCTTCGGCATGGTCGATGATACCCATCACGCTTTTGGTCGGGCTGTTGATGGTCTCCGGCTGGGTGCGCATCAGTGAAAGCGACGTCCCCGGCGGTGAAGGCATTGCCGTAGTGGAATGTCACGCCCGGGCGCTGCCTGAAGATCCATTTCTTGGCGTCCGAAGTGGCCGGCCATTCCAGCGCCAGATCGGCAGAAGGGCGGCCGTCTTCGCCCTGGCGGACCAGGCGGGAATAGACGTTCTGGATGGCTTCGTAAAAGCGCTGCGGGGAGATCGGGTCCATCGGCGCAGATCTGCCAAATCCCAGCTCGTGCGGGATGCGCAGGGATTCAGCTGCGGTTGCGGTGCTGGCCTGAGCGATGGCAGCAGAAAGCAAAGCGGCTTTCTCATGGGTCTATCTTGGGGCGTGGCCGGCTGGAAAGAGTGGCGGCGAGATTGCGTGCCGCCGCAAATTGCCGGATTGAGTGAAATATTCGTGACGCGGGAAAGCCGGACCAGCGGCCGTATTCGTGCATTCACCGCTGTGCCTTGTTTTTCAGGTTTGAGAGAAGGCCGCAGTAATTTTTGTTTCCGGAGTTTCAAAAATTTTCAAAAGGTTCCCCAGAAAATATGCAGTCAACCAGGGGCTATCTTTCCGCCTTTGACGCAGCTGCGAGGCACCTGAACTTCACAATTTCTGCCCGGGAACCGGGCCGGTTAAAGGGACCGGTTGGTGCCCTCCCGCACTCCGAAAGGCTTCAGGAAGCCCGGATCGAAAATGGAGTGAGCTCCAGGGGGGGGGGCTCATCCGAATTACGGCATGAACTTTGCAGAATGCGGCGGAAAGCTGCATCCGGCTAGGGAATTGTTAGAGAGTGCAGCCTAAACCTGCCAGCAACATGCCCGCAATGAAGGTTCCGCACGAATGCTCCGACTTCCCAATTTTCTGTACCGTCTGCCTGTCCGTATCTATGCGCTGGCAGCGCTTGCACTCAGCCTGACTGCAGTGCTGACGTTCCTGCTGCTGTCGCAATCCGTCAAAAACGCCTATGAAATGCGTTATACAGAGCTGCACAACGTTACAGACACCGCAGTCAGCCTGCTGCGCGATCTGGAAGAAGGTGTGAAATCCGGCCGTTTCACCGAGGAGGAGGCCCGGGACATCGGCCGAGAGCGACTCACCGCTCTGCGTTTCGGCGATGCAGGTTATGTTTTTGTCTTCGACCATGATCTGGTGGTTCAGGCGCATCCGGTCGTGCCCGCCTGGAATGGCACCAACCAGGGCGCTTACGAAGATGTGACTGGTATGAAGGTGTTTCAGGAGCTGGAAAAAATTGCTGCCGCCAAAGGGGCAGGGGAGCTTACATATTACTTCAAGAAGCCGGATTCCGAAGTGATCGAAGCCAAGATCGGATATGTGCAGGCCTATGAACCCTGGGGCTGGATTGTCGGCACCGGCGCCTATGTCTCGGATATCGAGGCTGACGTGGCGCTGATGCGCAAGGAGGCGCTGATCATTCTGGGCATCAGCCTGGTGACGCTGTCGATCGCCGCCTATTTCATCACCCGCAGTGTCACCGGACCGTTGAACGGTCTCAAGTCCCGTATGCAGACCTTGGCCGATGGCGACACCGACAGTGAAATCCCCTCTGCCAATGCGCGCAGCGAAATGGGGGAGATTGCTCAAAGCCTCGATGTGTTCCGCCAGGCACTGATCCGTCAGAAAGATCTGGAGAAGGCCGAGCAGCTGCGCAATGAAAAGCGCAGCAATGTCGTGGGCGTGCTCAGCAGCAAACTGTCAGCCCTGTCGCAGGGGGACCTGACCGCGCAGATCACCGAGGTTTTTCCTGAGAATTACGAGCAGCTGCGCCAGGATTTCAACTCCTCCGCACAGAACCTCAGCGCCACGGTCGAGCAGGTGATTGCCGCGGCCGCCAGCATCCGCAGCGGTGCTGCAGAAATCAGCCAGGCTTCGGATGACCTGTCGCACCGCACCGAAAGCCAGGCCGCGACGCTGGAAGAAACCGCTGCCGCCCTGGATGAGCTGACCGCTTCGGTCAAATCGGCAGCCGAAGGCGCCCGCAGCGTCGAGGCTACCATGGAAGACGCCAAGGGCGAAGCCAGCACCAGCGGCGAAGTGGTGCAAAGCGCCGTGGCCGCGATGACCGAGATTGAGGAATCCTCGGCGCACATCTCGCAGATCATCTCGGTGATCGACGATATCGCCTTTCAAACCAACCTCTTGGCGCTGAACGCCGGGGTCGAGGCCGCCCGCGCAGGCGAGGCGGGCCGGGGCTTTGCTGTAGTCGCCTCCGAGGTGCGGGCGCTGGCGCAGCGGTCCTCGGATGCGGCGATGGAGATCAAGACCCTGATCGGCAACAGCTCCGGGCAGGTCGCCCGCGGCGTGGATCTGGTGGGCAAGGCGGGCGAAGCGCTGCAAAGCATCGTTTCGCAGGTCAGCCACATCTCGCAGCTGGTCTCCGGCATCGCCGAAGGCGCTGCCGAGCAGTCCACCGGTCTGAATGAGATCAACACCGGTGTCACCCAGCTGGATCAGGTCACCCAGCAGAACGCAGCCATGGTAGAACAGGCCACTGCGGCGGGCCATTTGCTGAAGACAGACGCCTCCAAGCTGAGCGATCTGGTGGCGCACTTCAAGATCCCCGGCGGCCGTATGGCGGCGGCGCCTGCCCAGGCGGTCAACGCACCGGCATCTGTGCCGTCTGCCCATGGCAGCGATGATTGGGACATGAAGGCCGCGCCGCAGCCCGCCCCGCAGCCTGTTGCCGCGACCGACGGCAATGCGGCCAAGAATATGTGGCAGGATTTCTAATCCATCTGCCACCGTTTGCTGAAATAAAAAACGCCCGGGGAATTCCCCGGGCGTTTTTTTGTTTCGGTCTGTCAGGACAGGTCAGCCGATGATCGCATTGAGCGTTGCCGAAGGGCGCATAACCTTGGCTTTCAGCTCGACACTTGGGCGGTAGTAGCCGCCAATGTTGGCTGCCGGGCCCTGGGCTGCGGCCAGTTCGGACAGGATTTGCTCTTCTTTTGCACCCAGCTCTTCGGCGATGGGTTTGAAATGCGTCGCCAGACCTTCGTCTTCGCTCTGGGCTGCCAGGGCCTCGGCCCAATAGCGGGCAAACCAGTAGTGGCTGTCGCGGTTGTCGGGCTGGCCCACCTTGCGTGAGGGCGAACGGTTGTGGTCGAGGATGCCTTGGGTGGCGTCCTCAGCCGCGCGGCCCAGCACGCCGGCCTTGGCGTTGCCTTTGACGTCGGCCAGAAAGTTCAGCGATTCCCCCAGAGCGCAGAATTCACCCATCGAATCCCAGCGCAGGTGGTTTTCTTCGACCAGCTGCTGAACGTGTTTCGGAGCAGAGCCGCCGGCACCGGTTTCAAACAGGCCGCCGCCCTGCATCAGCTTGACGATCGAAAGCATCTTGGCCGAGGTGCCCAGCTCCAGGATCGGGAACAGGTCGGTCAGATAGTCGCGCAGCACGTTGCCGGTGATGGCGATGCTGTCCTTGCCTGCGGTGATGGTTTCCAGCGACTGACGGGTGGCTTCGCGCGGCGCCAGGGTCTGGAAATTGCCGGCAACGCCGGCCGCCTCAAGCGCGGGCTGAACGTATTTGATCAGCTCGGCGTCATGGGCGCGGTTTACGTCCAGCCAGAAGATTGCCTCGGAGCCGGTCAGGCGCTGGCGGTCCATTGCCAGCTGGATCCAGTTCTCGATCGGCGCTTTCTTGACGGTGCAGGCGCGCCAGATGTCGCCGGTTTCCACGTCGTGTGAATGCAGCGTCTCGCCGTTTGCCAGCACGATGCGGATGGTGCCGTCTGCGGGAGCCTCGAAGGTGGTGGGGTGGGAGCCGTATTCCTCAGCCTTCTGCGCCATCAGGCCTACGTTGGCCACGGCGCCTGCTGTGGTCACGTCCAGCGCACCGTTGGCTTTGAAGAAGCTGATGGTCTCGTCATAGACGGTGGCATAGCAGCGGTCGGGGATCACGCAGTTGGTGTCGCCCTTGTTGCCGTTCTGATCCCAGCCTTTGCCGCCGGCCCGGATCACCGCGGGCATGGAGGCGTCGATGATCACGTCCGACGGCACATGCAGGTTGGTGATGCCCTTGTCGCTGTCCACCATGTACATGCCGGGACGCTCAGCGCGCACCGCTTCGATGGCGGCGGTGATTTCGGCGTTGCCTTTGACGCGTTCCAAGAGGTCGCCCATGCCGGAGTTCGGGTTCACACCCAGGGCATCAAGCTCGGCGCCGAATTTCTCGAACACCGGTGCCAGCCAAGCCTTCACCGCGTGGCCGAAGATGATCGGGTCGGAGACCTTCATCATGGTGGCCTTCATGTGCAGCGAGAACATGGTGCTGTCGGATTTGGTGTCGGCAATCGCTTCGCCCAGGAAGGAGGCCAGCGCCTTCACGGACATGAAGGTGGCGTCGGCCACGGTGCCGTCTTCCAGCGGCCAGCCGTCTTTCAGCATGGTGACAGCGCCGTCTTTGGCGACGAATTCAATTTTCGCGGCGCCGGCTTGATCTGCAGTGATGGTGGCGGATTTCTCGTTTGCATAGAAATCGTTGCCCGGCATAGACGACACTTTGGTTTTGCTGTCTGCCGACCATGCGCCCATAGAATGCGGGTTGTTTTGGGCAAAATTCTTCACCGCCTTGGCGGCGCGGCGGTCGGAATTGCCTTCGCGCAGAACCGGGTTCACCGCCGAGCCTTTGATGGCGTCAAAACGCGCGCGGACGTCCTTTTCGGCTTCGGTAGAGGGTTCATAGGGGTAGTCCGGAATGGCATAGCCCTGACCCTGCAGCTCCGTGATGGCGGCGACCAGCTGCGGCACCGAGGCAGAGACATTGGGCAGCTTGATGACATTGGCGTCCGGGGTCTTCACTAGCTGGCCCAGCTCGGCCAGATCATCGCTTTGGCGCTGTTCTGCGGTCAGACCTTCCGGGAAGGCGGCGATGATGCGGCCTGCAAGCGAAATATCTTTGGTGCCGACAGAGACGCCGGCGGCGGCGGCGAACTTGCGAATGATCGGCAGGAAGGATGCCGAGGCCAGTTCGGGCGCTTCGTCTACAATGGTATACAATATGTCCGGGGTTTGATTTTCTGCCATGTTCCACAACCTTTCAGCGATCTCGGAGGCTTATTGGGCATCAGCACGGACAAGCCGCGCCGGTTTCGGGTATTCCGGTGCTGCCGCGGCGGCGCCTTGAAAATAGGCGGAACCCGGCCTGGCAGCCAATGGTATGGCCCCCATGTAGAACACGATTGCTGCGGGTGCAATGGTTTGGCGCACCTGCACCCCGCGCGGATTGCCGCGGCTTTGGGTTTCGGGCAGGGAAGGGACCGGCCAGGAGGGGCGCTGCCCCTCTTGGGCCTTTGGCCCAATTCACCCCGGAGTATTTCTGAAAAGGAGAAGCGGGAAGGAGCAGCAAGGATATCAAGGATATAGGGAGCTGGAGGCTATTCGCGCAGCTCATCGGGGGCGACGCCCCAGAGTTTTTTCTTCGGCGCCCAGCCGCTGTAGCCGCCGGCCGAAATCTCGCACCAGCTGGTTTTGCACTCGCCAAGCCGGGCCACCACACCCAACTCAAACGCGGCGGTCACGGGCGCGCGGGTGTCGGGGCGGGAGTGCACGGTCAGCATGTCTTCTTCGATCAGCACGGTGCGCGCACCCGACAGGAGCGCGTAATGCACCCAGCCGCCGGCGCCGTCGCGGTCTTGCACCCGGCGCCAGTGGCCGTATTCCGCGGTGATTTCCAGCGGCATGCCGCGGCGTTTGAACACCCAGTCGATCTTATGGGTCAGCGACGGGCCGCGGCGCACATTGCCCTTGGCAGCCTTCATTGAGACATAGCGGGGCAGCGGCAGGTTGGTGACAGGGCCGCGGGATTCGGCGGCGCAAACAGCGCCCGTCAGCGCAAGAGATACCGCTGCCGCTGCCAGATGGCGCATTGCCATTGCCGCTTTTTTCACTGCCTGCACGCCTCTTTTGCCCAGCCGGGTCAGGCCCAGCCTCTTGTTCCGGTCTTCTGCCCGCCCTTTTGCCCTGGCCGGGAAATTTCCGGCCTGCGGCAAGGGAGTTGCGCTTGGGTTCTTGTGCCCGTCCGCGTCCTGCGCCACGATGCCATGGAGGCGTGCGGAATGAAAAGCCCAAGGGAGAGCGCAAGTGCCAAGAGACCGACTGAGTGTTGTTGTTACGCGACGGTTGCCGGAACCTGTGGAGACGCGGCTGAGCGAGCTGTTTGATGTGCGCCTGCGCGAGGATGACGCGCCGATGACGCGGGCCGAGCTGGCCGCGGCGGTGAAGGATGCCGATGTGCTGGTGCCCACGGTCACCGATACCATTGATGCAGGGATCCTGGGTCAGGCGGGTGAGCGGCTGCGGCTGATTGCCAACTACGGCGCGGGCGTCGATCATATTGATGTATCCACCGCCCGCCAGCGCGGCATTCTGGTCTCCAACACGCCCGGCGTGCTGACCGATGATACCGCCGACATGGCGATGGCGCTGATCATGGCGGTGGTGCGCCGCATGCCCGAAGGGCTGGCGGTGATGCAAAAAGGCGACTGGCAGGGCTGGGCGCCCACAGCACTGTTGGGCGGGCGGATTGCCGGGCGGCGTCTTGGCATCCTTGGCATGGGCCGGATCGGCCAAGCCGTGGCCAAACGCGCTGCCGCCTTCGGCATGCAAGTCCATTACCACAACCGCCGCCGTCTGCGCCCCGAGACGGAAGACGCACTGGAAGCCACCTATTGGGAGAGCCTCGATCAGATGGTGGCGCGGATGGATGTGATCTCCATCAACTGCCCCTCGACACCCTCCACCTTTCATTTGATGAATGCGCGGCGGCTGAAGCTGATGAAGCCTTCGGCGGTGATCGTGAACACCTCGCGCGGCGAGGTGATCGACGAACACGCTCTGACCCGGATGCTTCGCGCGGATGAGATCGCCGGTGCGGGCCTCGACGTCTATGAACACGGCACCGACATCAACCCGCGCCTGCGCGAGCTGCCCAATGTGGTGCTGCTGCCGCATATGGGCTCCGCCACCATCGAGGGCCGAATCGAGATGGGCGAGAAGGTGCTGTTGAATATCAAGACCTTCGAGGATGGCCATCGCCCGCCGGATCAGGTGGTGCCGTCGATGCTGTAACTGCCCGCTCTCCGGGCCGGAATTTGAGAAAGGACTTTTCCATGAGACACTTGATTCTGGCCTGTATCGTCGGCGCCGGCAGTGCCGCTGCGCAGGAGGCCGCCGACGCTGTGGCCCCAGAAGGGGCAACTGCCGGCACGTTTGAGGCACTCTCAGCGGAAGCCGCCGCGGCGCTGGAGGTCAAGTCCGCAGGCCAGCCTGTAGAAGCCGAAAACTGGATGGTCGCTGCTGCTAATCCGCACGCTGTTGAAGCTGGCGCAGCTATGCTGCGCGCAGGCGGCAGCGCGGCGGATGCGATGGTGGCGGTGCAGACTGTTCTGGGCCTGGTGGAGCCGCAGTCCTCAGGCCTTGGCGGCGGTGCGTTTCTTGTTTGGTATGACGCTGCCACGGGAGAGCTGACCACGCTGGACGGGCGCGAGACCGCGCCGCTGGATGCCACGCCAACCTTGTTTCAGGAAGAAAACGGCGAGCCGTTGAAATTCTTTGATGCGGTTGTCGGTGGCCGGTCCGTCGGCACGCCGGGCACGCCCGCGCTGCTGGAAACCGCGCACCGGCGCTGGGGCCGCGCCAACTGGCCGTCGCTGTTTGAACCGGCGATCCAGCTGGCTGAGGAAGGTTTTTCTGTCTCCCCGCGGCTGGCAGGGCTGGTGGCAGACGATGCAGAGCGGCTGGCGCGCTTCCCAGCCACCGCGGATTACTTCCTGCCGGACGGCGCCCCCATTGCCGAAGGCGCGACGCTGCTGAACCCGGACTATGCCGCCACCTTGCGGGCGCTGGCCCAGGGCGGGGCAGGGGCGTTTTACACCGGTTCCATCGCAGCAGAAATCATCCGGACCGTGACCACAGCCAAAGGCAACCCGGGCGTGCTGTCCGCCACCGATCTGGCGCTGTACCAGGTCAAGGAACGCCCGGCCGTCTGCGCCGCCTACCGCGACTTTGAGACCTGCGGCATGGGGCCGCCGTCCTCCGGCGCGCTGACGGTGGGGCAGATCCTGGGGATGTTGAACTCTTATGATCTGGCCGCATTGGGGGCCGAAAGCGCCGAGGCCTGGCGGTTGATCGGCGATGCTTCGCGGCTCGCCTTTGCCGACCGGGGCCGCTACATGGCGGACAGCGATTTTGTGCCAGTGCCGGCGCACGGGCTGGTGGCAGCGGATTACCTCGCCAGCCGGGCAGAGCTGCTGCAAGGCCATGATGCCTTGCCCGAGGTGGCGCCGGGGGCGCCGGAATTCGATCACGCCCTGATGCTGGCGGATGACGAGTCGATTGAGCTGCCCTCGACCTCGCATATTTCTATTGTCGACCAGTACGGCAACGTGCTGTCGATGACGACGACAATTGAAAACGCCTTTGGCTCCCGGCTGATGGCGGCGGGATTCCTGTTGAACAATGAGCTGACGGATTTCTCCTTCCGCACCCATGTCAATGGCGTGCCCATAGCCAACCGTCTGGAGCCGGGCAAACGGCCGCGTTCCTCGATGGCACCGACGATCGTGCTGCGGGACGGCAAGCCGGTGCTGGCCATCGGCTCCCCCGGCGGCAGCCGCATCATCGGCTATGTAGCGAAATCCATCGTGGCTTGGGCCGACTGGGAGATGGATATCCAGCAGGCCCTGGCGCTGCCGCATCTGGTCAACCGGTTCGGCACCTATGATCTGGAGGCACGCACCAGCGCCGAGGGGCTGGAAGAGGCGCTGACGGATATGGGGTATGAGGTCAATATCCGCGATCTGACCTCCGGCCTGCACGCGATAGAGATTGGCGAGGGGCTGAAGGGGGCTGCGGATCCTAGGCGTGAAGGGATCGCGCTGGGCGGTTAGCCTGTATCGTACGTCCGCCAGGCCGGGCAGCAGCAGCCCTACGGGGTTCTGGGTATTGCAGAACTGTAAGTGCGGGGCGTAGGTTAACAGGTGAAGTTCCGGGCTCTGTGCCCTGACCCCGAGGAGACCTAACATGGTGCAAGCCACCTCACTGCCGCGCAACGAGGCCGGGATCGCCGCCGCCGTCGAGACGCTGCAACAGCGCTTTGGCGACCAGCTGCAGACCGGCCAGGCCATCTGTGAGCAGCACGGCCACACCACCACTTGGATCACCAACCAGGCGCCCGATGCAGTGGTCTTTCCCACGTCCGCAGACGAAGTGTCGGAGATCCTCCAGACTTGCGCCGAATACGGAGTGCCAGTCATCCCCTTCGGCACGGGCACCTCACTGGAGGGCCATGTGAATGCCCCCGCGGGCGGCATCTGCATCGACATGATGCGGATGGACAGTATCATTGCCGTCCACGCCGAAGACCTCGACGTGGTGGTGCAGCCGGGCGTTACCCGCGAACAGCTCAATACCTACTTGCGCGATAAGGGGCTGTTTTTCCCGATTGATCCCGGCGCCAATGCCTCGCTTGGCGGCATGGCGGCGACGCGGGCCTCGGGCACCAACGCGGTGCGCTATGGCACCATGAAGGACAACGTGCTGGCGCTTGAGGCGGTGATGGCCGACGGCAGCGTGATCCGCACTGCCCAGCGGGCCAAGAAATCTTCGGCCGGCTATGACCTCACCCGTCTTCTTGTCGGCAGTGAAGGCACCCTGGGTCTGATCACTGAACTGACCCTGAAGCTGCAGGGCATCCCTGAGGCGATCCGCTCCGCCCGCTGCTCCTTCCGCTCGGTGGACGACGCCTGCCGGGCGGTGATGATGACCATTCAATACGGCATCCCTGTTGCCCGGATCGAATTGCTGGATGCGCTGAGCGTGCGCGCCGCCAATGCCTATTCCGGCCTCGACCTGCCGGAAACCCCGCTGCTCTTGCTGGAATTCCACGGCTCGGACGCGGGCGTCGTGGAACAGTCGGAGATGTTTACCTCCATCGCCGAGGAATTCGGCGGCTTTGATGCAGCGGCAACCTCAACAGCCGAGGAGCGCAACAAGCTGTGGCAGGCGCGCCATGACATGTATTGGGCCAGCCTGCAGCTGCGCCCGGGCGCCAAGGGGATCTCCACCGACGTCTGCGTGCCGATCTCCCGCCTAGCGGAATGCGTCGGCGCTGCGCGAGACAAAGCCGAGAGCATGGGACTGATGGCGCCGATTGTCGGCCATGTGGGCGACGGCAATTTTCATGCGCTGCTGCTGATCGATATGGACAGCGGGATCGAGCGGCAGAAGGCGGATGATTATGTCGGCTGGCTGAACGACCTGGCGATCTCGATGGACGGAACCTGCACCGGAGAACACGGCATCGGTCAGGGCAAACGGCCCTACCTGCAGAAGGAACTAGGCGAAACCATCCGCTACATGGCAGCCATAAAGGCCGCACTTGATCCGGAGAATATCATGAACCCGGGCAAGATCCTGGAGATGTGAGCCGCAGGAGCCGCCTGCAGTCCATGCTGGATCAGCGGCGGAATTTGAGTATTTTGAAGAAGATGAAGCGCAACCCTGCCTCTTCATCTTTTCTCAAGTACTCACTGCCCGGCGGCGGCACCGGGACGCAGGGCCAAGGTGTTGCGCATCCGGCGCGCGCGTGCCTCACCGCATTTTAAACCCGCTCTGCCATGATCCTGCTTGATCGCGGTCACCGCCGGGCCTGACACCCCCGGCATTTGGAACAGGGCCCTTTGGCGAGGGCACGCAGAGACAACGTTCAGCTTGCGGGAGGAACCTCCCGTCCCGCCTCCGCCTGTTGGCGGCGCCGCCACTCCTTACTGCTGACGATCAAAGCATCAGACAGCACCCACGGATCAGCACCGGCAGAATGCAGCAGCAACCGGCAGGGCAGTGGCAATTGCAAAGTACTCTTCCCTGAATTGCCGGAATAGTGCCGCAATTCTGCGCCGGGTCCTGATTTGGGATAAAGCCGGAGCGTTTCGCAAAACCGGAGAATGGCATGGGACTGAAGAAGGCAATGGGCATCCTGGTGTTCAGCACCCAGGCGGTGATCGGGTATGACTACTACATCCAGACCCGTGACGCGGGGTTGAATTGGGGCGATCTAAGCGCAACCGACTACAGCACCATCCTGCAGGACCGCTTTACCCGGGCCCGTGCCGCCAAGGAGGCAACCAGCCTTGCCGGGCTTGCTGCCGGGGACGGCCAGTCGATTTGGGGTGAGGCGGCCAGCTATGGCAAGAGCCTGCTCTCGGGCGGTGAACAGATTGCAGATGCGCAGAACAGCGAAGACGCGCCGCAGCCCGTCTGCATCCGCCGCGGCAATGTTGCGGACTGCTGACAGTGCCGAACCAGCCTGATCAAGGAACCGCAGGGGGCAGCCGCCCCTTATTTCTGTGCAGAAAAACGCCGTTTCCGGCAGGGCTGCCGCGAAATTCCTGTATGCTGTGGCGCGCAAGGTCGGTTTTGGATGTTTTTGCGTCGGCCTGATTTTGCGCGGATTTGCCTGCGCAGGCATAACCACTGCCAAGAATCTCACAAAGCTGGAGAGCCGGAGAATGAAAACCCAAGTCAAAGCACTTGTTGTTGGCGGCGGCGCCGTTGGCACCTCGATTGCCTATCACCTGGCCAAGGCCGGCTGGGACGACGTCATGCTGATCGAGCGTGACGAGCTGACCTCCGGCTCGACCTGGCACGCAGCCGGCCTGCTGCCGCTGTTCAATATGTCCTATGCGACCACCCACATCCACAAATACTCGGTCGATTTCTACAAGACCCTGGAAGAGGAAACCGGCCTGAACGCCGGCTTCGCCGTGGTGGGCAACCTGCGTATGGCGCAGACCCAGGAGCGCATGGACGAGTACATGCTGTACGCTTCCACCGCGGAAACCTGCGACGTGGACTATGAGTGGCTGACCCCGGATCAGATCAAGGAGCGCTGGCCGCTGATCGAAACCGGCGACCTGAAGGGTGCGATCTACCACACCGAAGACGGCTACATTAACCCGGCCGACGTGACCCAGGCGATGGCCAAGGGCGCCCGTCAGCGCGGCGTGGATATCGTCCGCAAGCTGCAGGCCGATGCCTTCCACTGGACCGGCACCCATTGGGAAGTCACCTGCACCAAGATGGTGGAAAAAGGCGGCAATCTGGTTGCCTCGGACGAGCAGGTGGTGATCACCGCAGAGCACGTTGTGACCGCATCGGGCAACCACGCGCAGCGCACCGCGAAAATGCTGGGCATCAAGATGCCGGCGATCCCGGTCGAGCACACCTTCATCGTCATGGACAAAGACCCCGAGTTGGTCAAATGGCGTGAAGCCGGCAACCCCGAGCACCCCGTTGTGCGCGACGCCGACAATGAATCCTATGCCCGCGAAGAGCGCGGCGGCTGGATCCTGGGCATCTACGAGCGCGGCGCACCGGCTCAGTTCGAGCACGGCGTGCCGGACAGCTTCCGCGCCGACCTGTTCCCGCTGGATCTGGACCGGATTGCCGAGCAGTACATGGCGATGGCAGAACGCGTTCCCTCCTGTGCGGAATCCGGCCTCAAGGACGACTTCAACGGCCCGATCTGCTACACCCCCGACGGCAACCCGCTGGTCGGCCCGGCACCGGGCCTGCGCAACATGTGGCTGGCGGAAGGCTTCTCCTTCGGCATCACCGCCGCGGGCGGCACCGGCTACTACCTGGCGCAGATGATGGTGGACGGCGAGGCCGAGATCGACATGGCGTCGCTCGACCCGAAACGCTACTCCTCCAACTGGATGACCACCGAGTTCGCGGCCCGCAAGAACGAAGAATGCTATGAGCACGTCTACATCCTGCACCACCCGGACGAAGAGCGCCCGGCGGCCCGCCCGCTGCGTACCGCGCCTGCTTTCGATCGCCAGAAGGCCCGCGGTGCACAGTTCGGCTGGGTCAACGGCTGGGAACGCCCGAACTACTTCGGCCCCGTCGATGCACCTGAGAACTTCGACCACGACGCCCGCTCCTTCCGCCGTGGCGGCTGGTGGCAGCATGCCGTGGATGAAGCCAAGGCGATCCGCGAAGGTGTTGGTCTGGTTGACGCAACCGCCTTCACCAAGCACATCGTCAAAGGCCCCGGCGCCACTCAGTTCCTCGACTGGTTCACCTGCAACAAACTGCCCAAGGTCGGCCGTATCAACCTGACCTATGCGCTGACCGTTGCCGGTACCACCCGCACCGAGTACACCATCGTCCGCCTCAAGGACGACGAGTACTACCTGGTGTCCGCGGGTGCCTGGACCGAATACGACGCCGACTTCCTGAAGAAGGCGATCGAGGACAAGGAAGCCGAGTTCGGCCGCATCGAAATGCAGGACGTGACCACCCAGTGGGGCGTGTTCGCCATCGCAGGTCCGAAATCGCGCGATGTTCTGAAAGAGATCATCAACGACGCCGATCCGGAAACCGCATTGTCCAACAAGCGCTTCCCCTGGCTGTCTGCCCGTCAGATCGAACTGGGCATGTGCCCGGTCAATGCGATCCGTGTGGCTTACACCGGTGAACTGGGCTGGGAACTGCACCACCCGATGGAAATGCAGAACTACCTCTTTGACCTGCTGGAAAAGGCTGGCGAGAAGCACGGCATGAAGCTGGTGGGTGCGCGCGCCCAGAACTGGCTGCGCCAGGAGAAATCCTATCGTGCGTTCGGCAACGAACTGGGCCGCGACGCAACCCCGCTGGAAGCCGACCTGCCGCGCTTCGTGGACCTGGAAAAGGACTTCCACGGCAAGGACAAATTGGTTGAGACCGGCGTCCGCGTGAAGTGCTGCACCCTGCTGATCGACGGTCCGTCGGACGCTGATCCCTGGGGCCACGAGGCACTTTATGCTGAAGATGGCACAACCCGCGTTGGCCGTCTGACCTCTGGCGGCTATTCGGTGGCCTTCGAGAAGTCGATCGGCATGGGCTATGTGAAGCCTGAGGTTGCAGTGGAAGGCACCAAGCTGAAGGTCAAGATCCAGGACAAGCTGTGGGATGCGGTCGTGACCTGCGACAGCCCCTACGATCCGAAGAACGAGACCATCCGCCAGAACGGGTGATTTCTGAGTTAGACAGGAAAAATGAAAAAGCCCCGGTTAATGTGCCGGGGCTTTTTTGCTGCAGAAAGGTGTTGCGTTCAGGGAGCGAGATTTTGTGCCGCGGCAACGGCGGCCTGGAAATCACCTTCGGGGTCATTGGTCAGCAGCGTCGGCTGAAAACAGATTTCCTGGATGTCGTTCACCCCGGCTTGGTTCAGCCAAAACTTCAGATAGGCCGACTGATGATCCACTCCGAACGCTGGCGAGGGCATCCCCGGACCATAGGCACCGCTGGTCAGGGCCAGCACCGCCTTTTTGTTTTCTAACAAGCCGAAATAGCCTGTTTCCGGTTCAAGCCCCCACAACAGGCCGGGTTGATGAATCAGGTCAATGTACTGCTTGAATTTGTACGGGATGCTGCCGTTCCACATCGGCACGGCAATCAGGTAAATGTCAGCGCTGATGAAACGCTGAGCCATGCTGGTAATCTCGTCCCAAGCAGTCAATTGGCGGCTGTCATGGTCCTGCCCCGTGATCACGTTCATCTTGGCGGCCACCTTGTCGCCGTCATAGTCCGGCAAAACCTCCGCCGAGAGGTTAAGGACGTCCACGTCGATCCCAGGTTTCACGGCTTGCAGTTTGGAAAGATAGGCGTCAGCGAGCGCCTTTGATTTCGAGTCAGCTCCACGTGGAGAAGCTTGAATAAACAACAGTTTGGTCACGTTCGGGGGCTCCTGTCTAATAGTATGAGTGTCGTTAACAGGGCCAATATGAGTATGTTTTGTCCGCGCAAAAATAGCTTGAATTGCAAAGCATTTGTGCGGATATTGCACAAATGAATGCAAGCGCAAGTGTCAATCTATTTGTTCATGTGGTCGAAGAGGGCAGCTTCTCGGCGGCGGCCCGTATTCTGGGGCTGGCGCCGTCATCCGTGGCCCGCCAGATACAGCAATTGGAAAACGAGCTTGGGGCACGGCTGTTTCAGCGCACGACCCGGAAGCAAAGCCTGTCCGAAGCGGGTGAGCTGTACTACCGGCATGCCAAACGCGCAGCTGAGGAGCTGGAAGCCGCCCGGACGGGCATCGCGCGCCTGACCGGCGCCCCGTCAGGTGTGCTGACGGTGACAGCCGAGCCGGATCTGGCCACAGAACTGATTTCGCCGGTGCTGCCAGAGTTCCTAAGCCAGCACCCTGACGTAAAGATCAGGCTGCTGTTCTCTTCGACCTTCGCAGACCTGGTGGAAGGCCGGATCGACCTGGCGATCCGCATGGGCCAGCTGAAGGACTCGAGCCTGGTTGCCCGCAAGATTTTCGACAGCCGTTCCCTGCTTTGCGCCAGCCCGGAGTACCTGAAACAGTTTGGCACGCCATCCCGCCCCGCCGAACTTTCAGCGCATCAGTGCCTGTCTTTCCGCACGTCTTCCGGCAAGCCCCTCTGGCGGTTTGAAACGCCAGAGGGGCCCAGTGATGTGACGGTATCCGGCCCGGTTCAGGCCAATGGTCTGGCTTTTCTTAAGAACATGGCGCTGAACGGGTGCGGAGTTATCATGATCCCGGACTGGGCAGTGCAGGCGCATCTGGACCGTGGTGAACTTGTCCCGTTGCTAACGGAATTTCCATCTATTCCTTTAGACACGCCTGTCAGTGCAGTCTATGCCGACAGGCGCCGCCTGGAGCCGAAAACGCGCGCGTTTGTGGATCATTTGCTGATGCATCTACCCCGGGCATTATCCGCATAACGGCGACGAAGGCGGCGGAAAATGCCCCGCTCCGGTATCCGCTCAAATCAATCCTCCGCCGTCTCTGCCAGTTCCATATGGCCCCAGCCGCGCGACAGAACCCGGCGCAGGATCGGCTCGAAGAACTCCAGCGGCTTGGTCGGATACTCCGGATCAAAGGCGCATTGGTCATACTTTTCACAGAAGTGCCGGCAGTCCTCCCAATGGGGACTGTCGCGGTATTTGTCGCGCGCGTTGCGGTCGCCGCCGAAATGATGGTTGTAATAGAAACCCTGGAACACGCAGTGATGTTTCAGAATCCAATAGGTTTTCTCGCTGACATAGGGTTTCATCATCGCCGCTGACAGCTCACCATGGTTGTAGGGCGACAGGATATCGCCGGTGTCATGCACCAGGGCGGCCACGATGATCTCGTCATCGGCGCCGTCTTCATAGGCGCGGGTCGCGGCCTGCAGCGAGTGCTGGTAGCGATTCACCGGGTAAGGGGTCCAGTCTTCGTCCAGCGAGCGGATCGCGTCCAGGATCCGCTCGGGAAGGGCGGCATTATAAGCTTCCTCATAGGCTTCGACAGCGGCCCAGTCTTCGGCGGTGGCGTCTTGGAAACTGTTCCAGGTTGGTTTGTGGCTTTTGTCCAGCATGGCGCGGGTCCTTTAGTTGATCTCAGGAAAAGATAGCGGCATCTGGATAAGCAGAAAAACGAATTGATTTGCTCAATCCGAGCAGAAATAGTGATCGCCATGCAGATCAACGCCTTTGAGACTTTTCTTGCCATCGAGGCCGCCGGCAGTTTTCACGGCGCGGCGCGGCGGCTGCACATCACCCAGACCGCGGTCAGTGCCCGGATCAAGGCTCTGGAGGAGGGGCTGGGCGCCAGCCTGTTCGAGCGCGGTCCGGGCGGCACCAGGCTGTCTGCGGCGGGGCGGCAGTTTCTGCCCTATGCCGAGCAGATGATGCGGACTTGGGAGTTTGTTTCGGGCGATTTGCGGGAAAGCCTGGCAGGACGGGTTTCGCTGCGGCTGGGGGCGCAGCTGTCGGTCTGGGATCCGCTGCTGGTGGATGTGGCCGTCTGGCTGGAACAGGCGCAAGGAACCGTGCCGTTCACGCTGAACTATGATCACGGGCTGAACATGGCTGAGGCGGTGGCGCGCAGGCTCTTGGATCTGGCAATTGTGAACGAGGTTCCCGCAGGCACAAGGCTGGGGGTGGAGGAACTGCCGCCGGAGGAGCTGGTTCTGGTGTCGGACCAGCGGTTGCGGCTGGGCCGCGACGCATTGCCGTTGTTCATCAATCTGGAGTTCGGCAGCGAATATGCGGCGCAGGTGCAGCAAGTGCTGCCGCAGCGCAGCCGCCAGCATATTGTGCTGGGTAACGCACCGATGGGCTTGCGCTATCTGATGAAGCGGGGCGGCATGGGGTATTTTCCTGCCTATATGGCGGCGGGGGCGCTGGCGGCCGGGCAAATCCACAGGGTCGAGGGCGCGCGGGACATCCAACTTAGCTGCAAGGTGCTGTACCTGCCAGACAACCCGGCGCTGGAGCAGATCCGCCAAGTTCTGCAGGGGCTGCGGGAGATGCGTGATCAAAATTCCGGCGCGGAATTTTCGCCGGAAAACACGTGTTTTCCGGGCTGAATTCCGGGCCGGAATTCAGCGTGTCAGCTGATCGAAACAGCTCATCGCCTTGGCCGCATACATCATTGCCGGTCCGCCGCCCATCTGGATCGACATCGCCAGCACATCGCCCACTTCCGCGCGGCTGGCGCCGGATTTGACCAGCGCCTCCACATGCAGGCCAATGCAATCCTCGCAACGCAGAGCCACCGCGATGCCAAGTACCACGAATTCCTTCTGCTTGAACTCCAGCACACCGCCCTGTTTCACAGCCTTGCCAAATGCGCCAAAAGCCTGGGCGGTGTCCGGGATTGCCCCGTTCAGATTGCGCAGGTTCTTGCGGGTTTCGCCAAGTTTTTCGTGCCAGTCCATTTGCCGGTCCCTCAGTTACACATTCCAATTACCGAAGGTGTATGGAGGGCAGGGGCGGGCAGCCTTGATCCAGATCAGAGGGGTGGTTTTTCCGCTATCAGCGCCAGATTGTTGGCGGGCATCTCGACCGCCTGCAGCAGCTCCAGCCCGGTGCCGTGCAGCCAGTCGATGGTGTCGAAATCGTCCTTGTAGCCGATCTGCGGGTCATGGGCGCGGAGTGCTGCATGGAAGTTCCGGTCGCCTTCGCTGGTCAGCTTGCCGCCGCGTGTGAAAGGGCCGTAGATCACGAAGCGGCCGCCGGGGGCGAGGGCGGCGGCGGCCTCGGCGATGAGGGTCTTCGTCTCCTCTTCGCTGATCAGATGCAGCAAATTTACCAGCACGATCAAATCCTGCCCCGGGTGTTCTGCACCCCAGCCAGGGGCGGTTGCATCCAGCAGCACGGGCGGGGCGATGTTCGCCAGGCCCGCTTCATCGGCATAGGCTTGAATGCTGGCAAGCCGGGCCGCCTCCGCTTCGCTGGGCTGCCACATCAGGCCGGGCAAGCGGACGGCGTAGGCCGCAACATGCTGGCCGGTGCCGCTGGCAAGTTCCAGTGCACGGCCTTGCGGAGGGGCAACCTCTGCCAAGAGATCGCACAGAACATCGCTGTTGCGGGCGGCGGCGGGGGCGAACAGTTTGCCACCCTCAGGCGCTGCGACCGAGGCTGATCCGGGGACAGAGCGCATTGGCATCAGCGCAGCCTTGCAGGCGAGAGAGCCGCCACTGCGGCGGCGTCGAGTGCAGGCGCGCGCCCGGCCGCCAGATCGGCAATCAGCTGCGAGGCGGCGGGCGCGGTCATGATGCCATAGCCGCCCTGGGCGGCGCACCAGATGAAATCCGGCTGCTCCGGGTCCGGCCCCAGCACCAGGGTGCCGTCGGCGACAAAGCTGCGCAGACCGGCAAAGTTGCTTTCGACCCGCGTCACCGGCTCAGTCACCATTTCCTCGTAGCGCGCCAGGCCCTCGGCCAGCACCATATCGTCGGCGTAGGCATCATGCGGGTCCATAGGGTCGGTATCGGCGGGGGAGACCAAGAGCTTGCCTGCATCGGGCTTGGCGTACCAGGTTTCACCGACGCCGAGGAGCATCGGCCAGCCGCTGACATCGTACCCGCCGGGAGCAGGCAGACGCGCCATCGAGCGGCGTTTGGGCTGGAGACCGATGGCAGCGATCCCGGCCAGTGCTGCAACCTGATCGGCCCAGGCGCCGGCTGCATTGACCAGCTGGCGGGCTTCATAGATTTCACTGCCCGCGGCGACCTGCCAGCCGCCGCTGATGCGGGTGATGGCGGTCACTGGCGCCTTGGTCACAGTCTGACCGCCGGCAGTGCGCAGTGCCTTGGCGAAATCCTGCAGCATCCGGTCGGTGTCGATATCCTCGGCGGCGCCGCTGATGGCGGCAAAGCCGACGGTCTCCGGGTTCAGGATCGGGACCATGGCGCGGGCCTCGTCCAACTCCAGCGTGGCCATGCCCAGCTCGTCCACATCGCGGGCAAAGCCGTCGGCATCATCCTTGGCGCCCACCAGCATCAGCCCGCGCGGCGACAAATAGCCGTTTTCGCGCAGGTAGGCGGCGCTGGCGCGGTTCAGAGTGACGGTCGGGCCGTGGCCGTAGTTTTCCTCAAACAGCGCGGCGGAGCGGCCGGAGGAATGGTAGCCAAGCGCGTCCTCCATCTCCAGCAGGGTAACGCTGCCGAGGTGTGCAAGCCGGGCAGCGGCGCTGGTGCCGGCCATGCCGCCGCCGATGACGATGAAATCCTGCATGGGTTTAATCCTGTTCTTCTAGCCGGTCGGTCGCGGGAGCGGGCCGCGGGCTGAGCGCTGCAATTGCTTGGTAAAGGTCCGCGTCCAGTTTGAAATCCAGCGCTGCCAGCGAGGGCTGCAGTTGCTGGACAGTGCGGGCGGAGATGATCGGCACAGGGCGGCTGGGATGCGCGGCGGCCCAGGCGACGGAGAGGGTGGCCGGGTCGGTGCCGCGTTCCGCCGCCAGTGCGGCCAGGGCTTGGGCTGTCTCATGCATGAAGGCCCGCCCGTAGCGGGTGCGATAGCCTTCGTCCTCGGTGATGCGGCCGCTGCCGCCGGCGGCGTATTTGCCGGTCAGCAGCCCGCCGCCCAGGGGCGAATAGGGGACGGCGGTGATACCCTGATCAGCGCACATCGGCAGGATTTCCACCTCGGCTTGGCGTTTCACCAGCGAATACATCGGCTGCAGGATGTCCACGGAAACGCCAGAGGCCAGGCCCGCCATCTGCGCTTTCATCACCTGCCATGCGGCAAAGTTCGACAGCGCCGCATAGCGGATCAGGCCCTGTTCCTTGAGCTTGGCAAAACAGTCCATGGTTTCGCTCAGGTCAGTCTCCGGGTCGAAGCGGTGCAGGTAGAGCACGTCCACCATATCGAGCCCCAGCCGGCGGCGGCTCTCGTCGAACTGCGCGCGGATGTTCGCTGCGCCGGCACCGCCGGTATAACCCGCCTTGGTGGCAATCAGCAGCTGGTCGCGCTCGGTGCGGATCAGGCGGCCCAAGATCTCTTCCGAGCGGCCTCCGGTATAGATCCAGGCGGTGTCAAAATGGGTGATGCCGGCCGCCCGGCAGGCGGCATACATCCGGGCTGATTGCGCCTCATCGGCGCGGCCGCCGAACTGCATGCAGCCAAAGGCAAAGCGGCTGGCAGGGGTGCCATCGGGCGAGGTCAGAGTCTTACATGCGATTTGGGTCATGGCGCTGAGCTTGGCACAGGGGGCGCGGCAGGGAAAGACGGATTGCAACCATCGTGCAGGCCAGGCCTGGATGCCATATTGCGGCCCGGTTCTCTTGTCATGATAGGCGCGGCAAAGCTACGGAGAGCAAACGTGAAACAGTTTCTGATGATCGGGGCGGCGGCGCTTCTGGCAGCCTGTGGGGGGCCGGAGAAGCCCGATTACTGGTCGGCAACGCGGGCAGGTTCCAGCGCACATGCGGGAGGGCAGACCGGGGTGCAGGCCGGGGCAAGCGGCACAGATTACCGGGCAGCAGCTGAGGCTGAGCTGGCCCCCCATGCAGCGATGCGCCCGGGCCTGCACAAGACCCGCACCGGCGCCCCATGGCTGGTGGCCCATTCAGCGCGTTTCCAGGCAGGCGGCGCACGGCTGGCGGCTCGCGAAGCCGCCGGGGCCGCGATTGCCTACAAGGCGTCTGAACGCAAGTCGCCCTATGCGGCAAAGACCCATCTGGGGGATGCACAGACCCGGTTCAGGATCGTTACCGTGGATGGCAGCAGCTTTGCGGTGCTTTTTGCCATCAGCATGCCTAAGGCCGGGCTGCAGGTCGGCGGCAGTGCCGCGCTGCAGGAGCTGACAGCCTATGTCGCGCAGATTTCAGGCTGCGCAGTGACCGGTGCGCCGTTGGCGGAACGCGACGGCGGACTTGTACGGCGGCTGGCGGCTCCGGTGCGCTGTTCCTGACCGGGGCCGGGGACACCGAATGAAAAAGGCCCGCCAATTGGCGGGCCTTTCCATTTTTGAGTGACGCGAAGCTTACTGCGGGATGTCGCCGTCCAGGCCTTCGACATAAAAGTTCATGCCCGCCAGGGTGCCGTCGTCTGCGGTCTCACCCTCTGCCAGCCAGTCCGAGCCGTCCTGCTTTTTGATCGGGCCCGTGAACGGGTGGTACGAGCCGTCCGCGATGGAGGCCTTGATCGCCAGCGCCGCTTCTTTCACGTCAGCCGGAACCGCGTCGGAAATCTCGCCGATGCCGACCATGCCGGCGCCGATGCCGTCCCAAGTGTCAACCGACTCCCAGTTGCCGTCGATCACTGCCTTGGTGCGGGCAATGTAGTAAGGCGCCCAGTCGTCGATGATCGAAGACACGCGGGGTTTCGGCCCGTATTCCGACATGTCCGATGCCTGACCGAAGGTGATCACGTTGCCTGCGGCCTGTGCGGCGGCCTGCGGCGCGGTGGAGTCGGTGTGCTGCAGGATCACGTCGGCGCCCTGTTCGATCAGCACCTTGGCGGCGTCCGCCTCTTTCGCAGGGTCGAACCAGGTGAAGGCCCAGACGATCTTGAACTCGACGTCGGGGTTCACTTTCTTGGCGTGGATATAGGCGGAGTTGATGCCGCGCACCACTTCCGGGATCGGGTAGGACCCGATGTAGCCGACGATGTTCGACTCGGTCATGTGGCCCGCGATGGTGCCCTGTACCGCGCGCCCCTCATAGAAGCGGGCGGAATAGGTCGAGACGTTGTCGGCGCGCTTGTAGCCGGTGGCGTGCTCGAATTTCACGTTCGGGAACTTCTTGGCGACGTTGATGGTCGGGTCCATGTAGCCGAAGGAGGTAGTGAAGATCAGATCAGCGCCCTCCAGCGCCATCTGGGTCATCACCCGCTCGGCGTCAGGGCCTTCGGCGACGTTCTCGACGTACACAGTTTCGACCTGATCGCCAAACTCGGCCTCAACTGCTTTGCGGCCCTGATCGTGCTCATAGGTCCAGCCGCCGTCGCCGACGGGGCCGACATAGACAAAGCCCACTTTGGTGGTGTCCGCCATCGCCGCGCCTGCGGCCAGGCCAAGCGCC
Source organism: Leisingera aquimarina DSM 24565 (assembly GCF_000473165.1). GTDB lineage: Bacteria > Pseudomonadota > Alphaproteobacteria > Rhodobacterales > Rhodobacteraceae > Leisingera > Leisingera aquimarina. The sequence continues at coordinate 2,211,402 of NZ_KI421504.1, forward strand.
ATGGCGGCGCTGGTCAGAAGATTGGTCAGTTTCATCAATTTCTCCCCAGTTTGGATCTTTTGGCCCCGGGTCCGGGGCAGTGAAAAGCCCCCCTTAACGGGAGGCATGGAAGTTGCGGCCAAGCGAGGCGGGTGCGCTGCTTTTGTCCGCCGAAAGGATAACAAGCACAATGATTGTAATCAGATAGGGCGACATTGCCAGATACTCGACCGGAATGGCAACGCCTGCCGCCTGCAGATTGAGCTGCACCACGGTGACGCCGCCAAAGAGATAGGCGCCCAGCAGCGCGCGCCAGGGTTTCCAGCTGGCAAAAACCACCAGCGCAAGGGCAATCCAGCCGATGCCGGCGGTCATGCCTTCGGTCCACTGGGGCACCCGGATCAGACTGATATAGGCGCCGCCAAGGCCGGCGCAGGCGCCGCCGAACATGATCGCCATCAGGCGGATCTTCAGCACCTTGTATCCCAGTGCATGGGCAGCGTCGTGGTTTTCCCCCACCGCGCGCAGCACCAGGCCGAGGCGTGAATACTTCAGCACCCACCAGACGGCTGCGGTCAGCACGATGCCGAAATACAGGATAATGTCATGGCCGAACAGGATCGGCCCGACGACGGGCAGGTCGCTGAGCACCGGGATATGGATGTCGCCCATCTGCGGCGGTTTCACACCGACATAGGACTGCCCCAGCAGCGCCGACAGCCCCAGCCCAAACAGGGTCAGCGACAGGCCGGAGGCGACCTGATTGGCCTGGGCAAACTGGGTGAGGATGGCAAACAGAACCGACAGGGCGGCACCGGCAATGGCGGCGGCCACGAAGCCCAGGAGCGGCGAGCCGCTCTCCACTGCCACGGCAAATCCCGCGATGGCGCCGGTGATCATCATCCCCTCGACCCCAAGGTTCAGAACGCCGGATTTCTCCACCACCAGTTCGCCGATGGCGGCCAGCAGCAACGGCGTTGCCGCCACCATCAGCGAGGCGATGAGCAGGACCGGGTTGATTGCAGAAAGATCCATTATGCCACCTCCGGCTTGCCGATTGCGATGCGGAAATTGGTGAGCAGGTCGAAGGCTAGCAGGAAAAACAACAGCATCCCCTGAAAGACTTGGATCGCTGCGGCGGGCAGTTGCAGGTTCGACTGGGCAATGTCGCCGCCGATATAGGTCAGCGCCATCAGCCCGCCTGCGAGCAGGATACCCACCGGGTGCAACCGGCCCAGAAAGGCGACGATGATCGCGGTAAAGCCATAGCCCACGTTGAAGTCGATGCTGATTTGGCCCGAAGGCCCGGAGACCTCGAACATGCCGGCAAGCCCTGCCAGTGCGCCGGAGGTTCCAAGGCAGAACAGCACCAGCCGGGTCGGGTTCACGCCTGCGAACTTGGCCGCGCGCGGCGCCTCGCCGGTCAGGCGGATGTGGTAGCCGGTCATGTGCCGGTTCAGCAGAACATAGGCAAAGATCACCGCAATCAGCGCCGCCACCACGCCCCAGTGCATGCCGGTGCCGGCAATCAGTTCGGCATTATGGGCAGCGTCCCAGGATTGCAGGTTGCGCGAGCCGGGAAAACCGAAGCCCTCCGGGTTCTTCAGCAGCCCCAGCGAGACCGAGGCGAGGAATTGCTCGGCCACATAGACCAGCATCAGCGAGACCAGAATCTCATTGGTGCCAAAGCGGGTTTTCAGCACCGCCGGGATCATCGCCCAGAGCCAGCCGCCAAAGGCGCCTGCAATCACCATGATCGGGAAGATGTAGAAAGCCTCCAGCGGATAAAACGCCAAGCCGGCCCCGGCGCCAAAGATGGCACCCATGATGTACTGCCCCTCGGCGCCGATGTTCCAGATGCCGGCCCTGAAGCCCAGCGACAACCCGATGGCAATCAGCACCAGCGGCGCACCTTTCACCAGCAGCTGCGGGCGGTAGTAGAAAGAGAACTCGCCAAATAGCGGCTCCCAGAAAATGGTGCGGATCGCCTCCACCGGCGGTTTGCCAAGGGCTGCAAACAGCAACCCGCCAAACAGCATCGTCGCCAGCACCGCCACCAGCGGCGTCGCCATCGACCAGGCGCGCGACGGCTGCGGCCGTTTCTCTAGCCGGATCATAAAGCGGCTCCCTGTTTCATCTTTTCAAAAATACTCTCGCCCAGTGCCCGGCAGGCGGCTTTGCCACCGATCGGGGAGGTGAAATTTCTGCGGGCGGGATCAGACATGCGCCACCTCCATGCCGTGGGCACCGCCCATCATCAGGCCGATCTCATCCACCGTCAGGCCCGCGGCCTCGCGCGGGGCGCTCAGACGGCCTTCGTTCAGGGCGGCAAAGCTGTCGGAGATTTCCATCAACTCATCCAGATCCTGACTGATGCAGATCACCGCAGCCCCCTTGGCGGCGAGATCCAGCAGCGACTGGCGGATGGATGCGGCGGCGGCGGCGTCGACGCCCCAGGTCGGCTGGTTCACCACCAGAACGTCCGGATCCTGCAGCACCTCGCGGCCGATCACAAACTTCTGCAGATTGCCGCCCGACAGCGAGCGCGCGGCATTGCCCGGACCCGGCGTGCGCACGTCAAAGGCCTTGATGATGCGTTCGGCAAAATCCTTGGTCGCAGCCCAATCCAGAAACCCGTTCTTCTCCAGCCCCTCGCGCACCGATCCGGTGAGCATGGCATTCTCCGTCAGGCTCATATCCGGGGCGGCGGCGTGGCCCAGGCGTTCTTCGGGGGCGGCCAGCACGCCGAGCCTGCGCCGGGCGGTGGGGCCAAGGCGGCCGACGGGCTGCCCGTGCAGTTTCACCGCATCCGCGTCGGTCAGAACCTCGCCCGACAACACGCCCAGCAGTTCGTCCTGGCCGTTTCCGGCCACGCCGCCAATGCCAAGGATCTCGCCCTTCCTCACCGTCATATGCACGTTTTTCAGCGCGGTGCCAAAGGCCGACGGCGCCGGCACCGACAGGCCGGAAATATCCATCGCGACACCGCCAAACTCGCGGCTGCCGCGTTCCGGGGTCTGCAAGGTGCTGCCGACCATCATTTCCGCCATGTCGCGGGCCGAGGTCTCAGCCGGGGTGCATTCGCCCACATTCTTACCCAGCCGCAGAATTGTGGCATGGTCGCAAAGCGTGCGGATTTCTTCCAGCTTATGCGAGATATAGAGGATCGAGGTCCCCTCGGACTGCAGTTTCTGAAGTGTCTTGAACAGGATATCAACTTCCTGCGGGGTGAGGACCGAGGTCGGCTCGTCCATGATCAGGAGCTTCGGATCCTGCAGCAGGCAGCGGATGATCTCGACGCGCTGACGCTCGCCTGCGGACAGATCGCCGACGGTGCGGAATGGGTCCAGCGGCAATCCATAGGTTTCCGACACTTCGCGGATCCGGGCGGCGAGGTCGCGCAACTCCGGCGGGTTCTCCATCCCCAGCGCGATGTTCTCGGCCACGTTCAGCGCGTCAAACAGCGAAAAATGCTGGAACACCATGGCGATGCCGTCAGCACGGGCTGCGCGCGGTTCGGCCGGCTCAAATGGCTGGCCGCGCAACAGCATCTTGCCGCTGTCGGGCTTCACCAGCCCGTAGATCATCTTGACCAGCGTCGATTTCCCGGCGCCGTTTTCGCCGAGCAGGGCATGCACTTCGCCCTCGCCGATGTCAAAGGAGACGGAGTCATTGGCCACAACCCCGGGGTAGGCCTTGGTCAGGCCTTGAAGGCTCAACAGTGGTACGGTCACGCGCGCCGGTCCTTTCTCAGTTCTTCTTTTGCACTCAGCCGCAGCAGCTGGGCCGCGACGCCGACCGCAATCATCTGCGGGTGTTTTCCAAGTTGCGGATCGCCGATCGGGCAGGTGATCCGGGAGATCCGTTCCGGGCTGTGGCCCAGAGCCGCCAGTCGCGAGCTGAAGCGCGCCCATTTGGTGCGGGAGCCGATCAGCCCGGCAAAGGCAAAGCTGCGGCCCAACAGCGCGTGGCATAGCGCCAGATCCAGCGCATGGGAATAGGTCAGCACCAAATGCGCAGCGTTTTCAGGCGCATGCGGCACCAGAAGCGCAGGATCGGCGGCGGGAACAGCAGTGATTCCGGCGGGAATCTCAGCCGGGAACCGCTCTGCGGTGGTGTCCACCCAGGTGATCAGCAGATCCGGCAGCGGCGCTAGGACGTTCACCAGCGCCCGGCCGACATGGCCCGCGCCCCAGATCCAGACCGGCTTGCTAGGGTTATAGACCGGCTCAATCATCCAGCCGTCCACCAATTGCGGCCCCGGGGCCAGACCCTGGCTGCGGGCGGAGACGAGGATGCGTTTCACCGTCATGGGTATTGACGGGGGCACCGGCGCCGGGCTGGCGGGGCGGGCGATGACTTCGCTGTCCAGCGCGGCCAGATCAGCGGCCTCGTAAACTTCACTCAGCAACGTGACAGCGCCGCCGCAGCATTGGCCCAGATCCGGCCCCAGCGCATGGGTGCTGAACGTCTTGGAAACCGTTTGCATGCGGGCGGCCTCTGCGGCCTCAAACTCCAGCGTCCCGCCGCCGATGGTGCCGCTTTGCCCATCCCGCCAGATAAGCATCGCGGTGCCGGCCTCGCGCGGGGAGGAGCCGCGAATGGAAGCAATCACCACCCGCACAACGCGGCCATGTTCGGCAACCGCTGCGCGCAGGGCTGCAATGTCAAACCCCATCACGCACCCTCCGGATTGCGCGCCAGACTTCTTCAGCCGTCGCCGGGGCATTCAGCGCCGGATAGGCCTTGCCAAAGGCCGAGACCGCATCGCTGAGCGCCAGCCAGGCGGAAATGCCCAGCATGAATGGCGGCTCCCCCACAGCCTTGGAGCGGTAGATGCTGTCCTCGCGGTTCTGCCCGTCCCAAAGATTCACGTTAAACACATCGGGCCGGTCGGAGCAGGCGGGGATCTTGTAGGTGGAGGGCGCGTGGGTGCGCAGCCGGCCGGCGTCATCCCAGACCAGCTCCTCGGTCGTCAGCCAACCGGCGCCCTGCACATAGCCGCCCTCGATCTGGCCCAGGTCCAGCGCCGGGTTCAGCGAGGCGCCAGCGTCATGCAGGATATCGCAGCGCAGGATGCGGTTTTCGCCGGTTAGTGCATCGACGGCAACTTCGGTCACTGCGGTGCCATAGGCAAAGTAGTAGAACGGACGGCCCTGGCCCTTGATCCGGTCCCATTCAACCTTGGGTGTCTTGTAAAACCCGGTGGCCGACAAGCTGACCCGGCCCTGATAGCAGAGGGCGGCGGCCTGATCGAACGTCATCTCATCCTGGCCGATCCGCACCATGCCGTTCTCAAACACCACATCGCCGGTGCGGGCCTGATGCTGCTGCGCCAGATGCTCGGCCATGCGGTCGCGGAGAGTGTCGCATGCCGCCTTCACCGCCATGCCATTCAGGTCGGACCCGGAAGAGGCCGCAGTGGCCGAGGTATTGGGCACTTTGGCGGTGTCGGTTGCGGTGATCTTCACTTTCTCCAGCGGGATGCCAAAGCGGCTAGCAGCAACCTGCGCCACCTTCTGGAACAGGCCCTGGCCCATCTCGGTGCCCCCGTGGTTCAGATGCACCGAGCCGTCCTGGTAGACATGCACCAAGGCGCCTGCCTGATTTAGGTGGGTGAGGGTAAAGGAAATCCCGAATTTCACCGGCGAGAAGGCAATGCCGCGCTTCAGGTGGGGCTGGCCCTTGTTCCATTCCGCAATCGAGGCCTTCCGTCCCGCATAGTCTGAGGAACGCAGCAAGTCCGCCGTCATCCCATGCAGCTCAAAATCCGTGACCTCCATGCCATAAGGCGTGGTGTTGTCCTTCATCTTTTCGGAAGTACTCCGGGGGGCAGGGGGGGCAGAGCCCCCCTCCGCCGGTGCGGCATAGTAGTTCCGCTGCCGCAGCTCCGCCGGGTCCATCCCCAGGTCATGAGCGATATGGTCCATCACCCGCTCGATCCCCACCATGCCCTGCGGGCCGCCAAAGCCGCGGTAGGCGGTGGCGCTTTGCAGGTTGGTGCGCAGGCGGTGGCTTTCGATACGGATATTGGGGATCAGATAGGCATTGTCGGCGTGCAGCATGGCGCGGTCGGCGACCGGCAGCGACAGGTCCTGCGCCCAGCCGCAATCCGCCAAATGCAGGAACTCGACCCCTTGCAGCTGGCCGTCCTCATCGAACCCGGCGCGGTAGGAAATGCGGAAGGCGTGGCGCTTGCCGGTGATCACCATGTCATCGTCGCGGTCATAGCGCATCTTGCAGGGCTTGCCGGTCAGCCGCGCCGCCACGGCGCAGGCGACGGCCAGCGCGTTGCCCTGGCTTTCCTTGCCGCCAAAGCCGCCGCCCATGCGGCGGGTCTCGACGCGCACGGCATGCATTGGCAGGCCGATGGCATCGGCGACCTTGTGCTGGATTTCGGTCGGGTGCTGGGTGGAGGAGAAGACATGCATGCCGCCATCCTCCTGCGGCCAGGCCATGGCCGCCTGGCCTTCGAGGTAGAAATGCTCCTGCCCGCCGAGTTCGAAGCTGCCCTCGACGGTGCGGGCGGCGGCATCGATGGCGGCGGCGGCGTCGCCCTTCTGGTAAATGCGCGGACCTTCCTCGAACCGGCTGTCTGCAGCCAAGGCGGCGTCCAGGGTCAGCAGCGCGGGTTCTTCGGCATAGTCGACCTTGCCCTTGCGGGCGGCGATGCGGGCGTTGCGATGGCTGTCGGCTACCACCAGGAACACCGGCTGGCCGACGTAGTTGACGGTGCCCGCCGCAAGCAGCGGCTCGTCATGGATCGAAGGGGAGACATCGTTGGAGAACGGCAAGCCCCTGGCGGTCAGCACCGCCACGACGCCGGGGCTGTGCTGCGCGTCGTGCAAATGCATGCCGGTGATGTGGCCGCGGGCGATGGGGGAGAGGCCGAATGCCAGATGCAGCGTGCCGGAGGGCGAGGGGATGTCATCCACATAGCGGGCGGCGCCAGTCACATGCAGTTCGGCGGCGTCATGGGGGAGGGGTTTTGAAACGCTCATGGTTTCACCTCCAGCACCGAAACTGCCGCGCCGTTCATCTCAGCGAAATAGCGGGAGAGCATGTTGCGCGCGGTTTCCAGCCGGTATTCGGCTGAGGCACGCATGTCGCTCATCGGGGTGAAATCCTGATCAAAGGCAGCGGCGGCGGCCTGGATCGTGGCTTCACTCCAGGGCTGGCCTGTGAGGGCGGCCTCGACGTTTGCAGCGCGCTTGGGGATAGCTGCCATGCCGCCAAAGGCGATGCGGGCCGTGGTGATCCGGCCGTTCTCGACCGTCACGTTGAAGGCGCCGAGCACGGCGGAGATGTCCTGATCAAAACGCTTCGACAGCTTGTAGACCTTCAGCGTGTCGGGCTGGCGTGGGAAGCTGACCGCCTCGACAAATTCGCCAGAGCCCCGGTCCTGCTTGCCGTAGTCGAGGAAGAAATCCTTCAGCGGCAGCTCGCGGCGGTTGTCCCCTTTGCGCAGATGCAGAGTGGCATCCAGTGCGATCAGGGCGGGCGGGGTGTCGCCAATGGGGGAGCCGTTGGCGATATTGCCGCCGACAGTGGCGGCGGCGCGCACCTGCTGGGAGGCGAAGCGGCGCAGCATTTCGGCAAAGGACGGGTGCAGCGGCGCCATCGCGGTGCGCAGGGCGTTCATGTCGGCCATTGCATCTATGCGGACGGTGCTGTCTATCACCTCGATGTCCTTCAGATCGACGCAGCCGTCGAGGAAGATCATCTGCGGCAGGTGGCGCAGCTGCTTGGTAACCCAGAGGCCAACATCGGTGGCGCCTGCGATAAGTGTGGCATCAGGATGTTTTGCGTAAAGAGCGGCCAGTTCATCCGCCGATTGCGGCATCAGCGGCTGGGGGCCGGGGTCAACGGGCCGGTCGCGGATAATCCAATCCGGTACGGGGGCGTCCCTGGCTGCCTCCGCGGCGCGGATGATCGGGGCGTAGCCGGTACAGCGGCAAAGGTTGCCGGCCAGTTGGTCATCGTAATCCGTCGCACCGTTGGTGTGTGCGGTGACCATCGACATGATGAAACCGGGGGTGCAGAAGCCGCATTGGCTGCCGTGGTGATCGACCATGGCCTGCTGCGCGGGATGCAGGCTGCCGTCCGGGCCTGCGGCGCCCTCGACAGTACGGACGGATTTGCCGTTGAGCTGGGGCAGGAACAGAATACAGGCATTCAGTGCCTTCGATCCACGTGAATCGGTGACCATCACGGTGCAGGCCCCGCAATCGCCCTCGTTGCAGCCTTCTTTGGTGCCGGTGAAACCCTTAGCGTCGCGCAGCCAGTCCAGCAGCGTGGACGAAGGGTCTGCGTGTTCGATCAGAACGTCTTCACCATTCAGACGAAAGGCGAGTGCCATCTTCCCGAGACCCGCCGCGTTACCCTGTTGACCCGATGTGCCTCCCTTCGATGCGGCGTAGAAGGAGAGGCGGGCTGTGTGTTGCTTGCTGATACCAGCCTAGGGAGCAGGCCCTTGGCAAAGCAAGGAAAACCGCTGCTGCGTTGCAGTATTTCTTGGCGCAAGAAAATTGCGAATGCGGCGGCTATGCTGTTATTTTTTATGCCTTTTAGCTGTATGTTTGCGCTGGGCCTCTCTTCGCGGGGCGAAACAGCTTCAAATTAATCCTGAAAATGGCAGGTTACCCTTCCGCTATTCCGGGAGGCGGACCGGCACTTCACCCTTTCACCGTGCTGCAGCAATAAGATAGCGTGGCGGCATGACAAGCTCTCCCCGATTCATTCACCTGCGCACCCATACCGAGTATTCCCTGCTGGAAGGCGCCCTGCGGCTGAAAAAGCTGCCGGACCTGTGCAAGAAGCACGAGATGCCCGCGATTGCGGTGACGGACACCAACAACCTGTTTTCGGCGCTGGAGTTTTCAGTGTCGGCGAGCGGTGCCGGGGTGCAGCCGATCATCGGCTGCCAGGTGGATTTGCGGTTCACCGAACCGGCACCGGGTGAGCGGCCCAAACCGCCGGCGCCGCTGGTGCTGCTGGCGCAGAGCGAGGCGGGCTATGAGCATCTGATGAAGCTCAATTCCTGTCTGTACATGCGTGAAGGCGGGGAGCTGCCGCATGTTACGCTGGAGGAGCTGGCGGAGCATTCTGAGGGGGTTATCTGCCTCAGCGGCGGGCCGGACGGACCGGTGGGGCGGCTGCTGCAATTGGGCCAGCGCCCGGCGGCGCAAGAGCTGATGCAGCGGCTGAAGATGATTTTCCCGAACCGGCTGTATGTGGAATTGCAGCGCCACCCGGGCGAGCACGGCCAGCCGGAAGCGGAGAAGCAGACCGAACGCGGCCATGTGGAGATGGCCTATGCCATGGACCTGCCGCTGGTTGCCACCAATGACGTCTATTTTCCTAACACGCAAATGTATGAGGCCCACGACGCGATGATCTGCATCGCCGAGGGCGCCTATGTCGATCAGGCCGAACCGCGCCGCCGGCTGACCGCGCAGCATTACTTCAAGAGCCAGGAGGAAATGGTCGCGCTGTTTGCCGACCTGCCAGAGGCGCTTGAGAATACGGTGGAGATTGCCAAGCGCTGCGCCTTCATGGCGTACCGGCGCGATCCGATCCTGCCGAAGTTCGCTGACGACGAGGTGGCCGAGCTGCGCCGCATCGCCAACGAGGGCCTGCAACAGCGCCTGGCGGTGATCCCGCATGCGGTGAGCATGGAGGACTATCAGGAACGGCTCGATTTCGAGCTGGGCATCATCGAGGGCATGGGGTTTCCCGGCTATTTCCTGATCGTTGCCGACTTCATCCAATGGGCCAAGGATCACGACATCCCGGTGGGGCCGGGGCGGGGCTCCGGTGCGGGCTCTCTGGTGGCCTATGCGCTTACGATTACCGACCTTGACCCGCTGCGCTACAGTCTGCTGTTTGAACGCTTCCTGAACCCGGAACGGGTGTCGATGCCCGACTTCGACATCGACTTCTGCATGGATCGCCGCGAGGAAGTGATCAAATACGTGCAGGAGAAGTATGGCCGCGACAAGGTGGGGCAGATCATCACCTTCGGTGCGCTGCTGTCCAAGGCGGCGGTGCGCGACATGGGGCGGGTCTTGCAGATGCCCTATGGCCAGGTGGACCGCTTGTCCAAGCTGATCCCGGTCGAGGGCGTGAAGCCGATGTCGATCGTGGATGCGCTGAAGGAAGAGCCGCGCCTCAGCGAGGAGGCCCGCAATGAGCCGGTGGTGGACCGCCTCCTGACCTATGGCCAGCAGGTCGAGGGGCTGTTGCGCTCGGCCGGCACCCACGCAGCAGGTGTGGTGATTGGTGACCGGCCGCTGGACGCGCTGGTGCCGCTCTACCGCGATCCGCGATCCGACATGCCGGCAACCCAGTTCAACATGAAATGGGTGGAGCAGGCGGGGCTGGTGAAGTTCGACTTCCTGGGCCTCAAGACACTGACGGTGATCCAGAACGCGATGGATCTGATCTTTCAGTCCGGGCGCGATCTGCATATCGGTGAGGACGGCACCCAGCTTTATGACCCGCCGGAGGGGGCGGAGAACCAGATCAACGCCATTCCGCTGGACGACAAGGTGACATACGACCTTTATTCGCGGGCCAAGACGGTGGCAGTGTTCCAGGTGGAATCCACTGGCATGATGGATGCCCTGAAGCGCATGAAGCCCAACTGCATCGAGGACATCGTGGCGCTGGTGGCGCTGTACCGGCCCGGTCCGATGGAGAACATCCCGACCTATTGCGAGGTGAAGAACGGGCTGAAGAAGATTCAGTCGGTGCATCCGCTGATCGATCATATCCTGGAGGAAACCCAGGGCATCATCGTCTATCAGGAACAGGTGATGCAGATTGCCCAGGTGATGGCCGGTTACTCGCTGGGCGGCGCCGATCTGCTGCGCAGGGCGATGGGCAAGAAGATCAAGGAGGCGATGGACGCCGAACGTCCGAAGTTTGAAAAGGGCGCGGCGGAAAACGGTGTGCCTGCCAAGAAGGCCTCTGAGGTCTTCGACCTTCTGGAGAAATTCGCCAACTACGGTTTCAACAAATCCCACGCGGCAGCTTATGCGGTGGTCAGCTACCAGACCGGCTGGCTGAAGGCGAACCATCCGGTGGAGTTCATGGGCGGCGTCATGAACTGCGATATCCATCTGACCGACAAGCTGGCGATCTATTTTGAAGAGGTGAAGAAAGGGCTGGGGCTGAAATATGTGCCGCCTTGCGTCAACCGCTCGATGGCGACGTTCAACGTGGTGAAGGGTGAGCTGGTCTATGCGCTGGGCGCGCTGAAGAACGTCGGTGTTGACGTGATGCGGCTGGTCACTGAGGCGCGCGATGAGGGCGGGCCGGAGAATGGTCAAGGGCGGGTATTTGTGAACCTGTTCGACTTCGCCCGCCGGGTGAACCTCAAAAGGGTTGGCAAGCGGCCCTTGGAGATGATGGCGCGGGCCGGCGCGTTTGATCAGCTGGACCCCAACCGCCGCCGGGTGTTTGAAAGCCTCGGCCCGTTGGTGGATTACTCCGCCGCCGTGCATGACCAGCGCAACTCCAGCCAGGTGTCGCTGTTCGGCGAGGCAGGTGAGGATCTGCCCGAGCCGCGGCTGCCATCGGTGCCGGACTGGCTGCCTGCCGAACGGCTGAGCGAGGAATTCAAGGCGATCGGCTTTTACCTGTCGGGCCACCCGCTGGACGATTACATGCCGGCGCTGAAGCGCAAGGATGTGATGACGCTGGACGAGGTCACCGCCAAGGCCGAGCGCGGCCCGTTCATGGCCAAGATGGGTGGCGTGGTCGCAGGGCGGCAGGAGCGCAAGTCAGCCCGCGGCAACCGTTTTGCCTTTGCCCAGTTGTCGGACCCGTCGGGCGCCTTTGAGGTCACGCTGTTTTCCGAAGTGCTGGAAAAATCCCGCGAGTTCCTTGAGACCGGCGCCAAAGTGGTGATCACCGCCGAAGCCACAATGGAAAGCGACCAGCTGAAACTGCTGGTCCGCTCGGTTGGTCCGGTGGATTCCGCCATTGCCGATGCCGGCCGCAGCTCCCTGCGGGTTTACTTAAGCGATGCGGCTGCCGTGGGCACCGTGGCGCAGGTGCTGGAGGACGCCAAATCCGCCGCCCGCAACGCCGCGCGCGGCGAGGTCTATATGTACCTGCAGGACCCCGCGCTGCCTGGGGACGTAGAGATGGACCTGGGTCAGGCGTTTCCGATCAACCCGCAGATCAAGGGTGCCTTGAAGTCGCTGGAAGGTGTGCTGGACGTGGAGGAGATTTGAGGGCGAGTTTTCAACCGCTTGTGACCTTGCTGTTATCCTCTTCAGGGATAGAGGATAACAGCATTCTGACGTTGCAGTGAGTGGCGCCGGCGTATGCGCTACGCAACGGACGTCATTTGGGGTTAATTCCACCCTAGCCAACCAGTGCTAAATTCCGGAATCCCTATTCCTTCCAAATTTAGCAGCTTCCATTCGTTCGCATTCGCGTCCGGGATATTGCTGATAATCCACTGGTAATTTTGCAGCAGTTTTTCTGGATCTGGTTTCAGCACATCAGGCAACTCGGAAAAGACCTCGCCCATTACCTGCTTGCTGAGCACAACAGTTTCCTGTGTGTAATCCTGAATGCTACCGTCGGGGTTTTCTTTGCTCCACTGGTTGTATGCCCAGTATTCGAATGCCACCGCCGTAATGGTTCCAATAGCGGGGACGGCGACGGCTACTCGGCGCACACGCCCCTTTATTCTTTCTTTTGAGATTGCCTGCGCAACCGCCTTCTTTTGCCGAGCCTCAGCCTGCGCCCGTGCTTTGGCAAGAGCAGCGCGTTCAAGTGCTTCAGCACGCGCACGTTCTTCAGCCACTGCTTGCTTGGTTTGCATTGTCTCTCTGGCCTTGGTTGCGGCTACTGCTGATGCCACTGCCGTAATTCGCCATATAGGTTGCAGAACAAAGTTCGTTACCCCAAGAACAATGTTTGCGAGAACGCTGATCACCAGCAGGAACCGCCAGGAGGTCCGCACAAGAAGGCTTATTGCTTGAAAAGTAGTAAGTAGAGGTTTCATCGCCTATCCTTTGGCCGCAGGAAGTGCATAAGTCTGACATTCCTATGGAAGACGGGAGATTGTGGCAACCTGCATACTTTTAAGGATAAATTCGAGTTCACGGCTATCCAGGCCCGGAATAACGGTGCGGAGCGCCCCGGGCCTGCGGCAGCCCGTTCCGGCGGGCTGGCGCAATGGTGAGGCAAAGTGCTCCGCCGGAAAATTTGTACGGACTTGGCCGGGATAAATTGCCCCGGACATCCGTTGTGGCGCCATCCCACGGGCTGCCGCAGGCCCGTTCATGGCGGGAGTGCAGTTAGGCCTCCTTGGGCACCGGGAGCTTGGCGACGTCCTTGAGCAGGCGGATGGCCTCCTTCACCTCCAGCCGCAGGGTCTTCAGGACTTTTTTCAGCAGTGATTTCACCTTTTTCACCGCGCCCAGGATGCCGGTCAGGTCGCGGATCCAGCGAAAGACCAGCTGCAGGACGGAGGCAAAGCGGCTGATCACCGACAGCGCGGTGTCGAGAACACCGAGCTCGTCCCAAATCTCGCGGATCCAGCTCCAAACCTGGCGGATCATCTCGACGTATTTGCGGATCACGGTTTTCAGGATGCGGATGACGCGGGTGCGGTCGGCGTTCTTGCGGATGGTGTCGAGGATGCGCTTGCCCAGTTTCACCAGGCTTTTCAGCACCTGTTCCACCCGGTCTATCAGCTTCAGGATGAACTGGGCGGCGGAGGTCACCTGTTTCACCGCGGTCTTGCCAACGGTTTTTGCCAGCGACTTGGCGCCGGAGATCAGGTTTTTCAGGAATTTGCTGAGCGGGGTGAGCAGGGCGCGGATGCGCTTCCAGACGGTTTTCAGGTAGTAGAGCATGCGGGCATGCAGCTTGCTGACGCCTTTTTCGACGAACTCCACCGGGTCGTTGGACGGTGCCATGGCCGTGTCCCCCAATCACTTGTCACAAAATACACAAGTGACAGCCTGCGCGGGGACGGCGCGGGGATCAAGGGAAACCGGCGGTTTGGGCTGCGGCCAGTGGTGCCGGGTCAGTAATGCGGCGGCCGCTCGTTGGCGAAGACCACGCCGCCGCCGCTGTCCTGCTGGCGCTCGGCCTCGCGCTGCATCAGCATGGCGACGCGGCGGGTGAGCGTGTCGATCTCTCGCTGCTGGCGGGCGATCACGTCGCTCATCTCCTCCACGCTGCGGGTCAGATGGGCGATTTGCTCTTCCAGGTGCTGCATGGTTCAGGCCTTTTATTTCGGATGCGCATAGATAGTCCTGTTGACGTCCAAGGTCCATGGTTCCTGCATAGAAACGAGGGCCGGGCGAACCATCGGAAATTGCGTCCTGCGGCATTGCCTCCCGCGGCTCCTTCTTGCTGTTGCGGCCCGCTTCCGCTAGACCGCCGGGCGAGTGAAACCGCTATCCGTGAGGAGGCCTCAGATGGCCAAAGTGAAGAAACAGCCCCGCCCCAAGGCGCAGACGCCGAAGGGGTTCCGTGATTATTTCGGTGCGGAGGTGACCCAGCGCAGCGAGATGCTGCGGGCCATCGCGGGTGTGTATCATCATTACGGGTTTGAGGCGCTTGAAAGCGCGGCGGTGGAAACCGTTGAGGCGCTGGGCAAGTTTCTGCCCGATGTGGACCGCCCGAACGAGGGAGTGTTTGCCTGGCAGGAAACCGAGGACGACGGAAACGGGGATTGGATGGCGCTGCGCTATGACCTGACAGCCCCTTTGGCGCGGGTCTATGCCCAGCACCGCAATGATCTGCCGACGCCTTACCGCCGCTATGCGATGGGGCCGGTCTGGCGCAATGAAAAGCCGGGGCCGGGCCGGTTCCGCCAGTTCTATCAGTGCGATGCGGATACCGTCGGTACCGCCTCGATGGCTGCCGATGCCGAGATCTGCGCGATGCTGTCCGACACGTTGGAGACCGTCGGCATTCCGCGCGGCGACTATCTGGTGCGTGTGAACAACCGCAAGGTTCTGAACGGCGTGCTGGAGGCGATGGGCCTGGGCGAGGGCGATGCCAAGCGCGACGACGTGCTGCGCACTATCGACAAGTTCGACAAGGTGGGCGAGGCCGGCGTGCGTGAGCTGCTGACCAAGGGTCGGCTGGATGCTTCGGGAGCCTTCATTGACGGGGTTGGCTTGTCAGGCGATCAGGCGGCGCCGGTGCTGGCCTTCCTGACCTCCAAGGCAGCAGACACGGCTGGCACCCTTGCTAACTTGCGTGCAGCTGTGGGTGACAGCAAGGCCGGCCAGGAGGGTATTTCCGAGCTGGAACAGATCAGCGAGCTGCTGGCGGCCGGCGGTTATGGCAAGGACCGGATCGAAATCGATCCCTCGGTTGTGCGCGGGCTTGGCTATTATACAGGTCCGGTGTTCGAGGCAGAGCTGACCTTTGAGATTTTCGACGAGAAAGGCCGCAAGCGGCAGTTCGGCTCGGTTGCGGGCGGCGGGCGCTATGACGGGCTGGTGAAGCGCTTTACCGGCCAGGAAGTGCCTGCGGTGGGTGTGTCTATTGGTGTCGACCGGCTGCTGGCTGCACTGCATGCCAAGGGACGGCTCTCGGCGGAAGCAACTGGCCCTGTGGTTGTCACCGTAATGGACCGCGACCGGATGGCAGATTACCAGGCGATGGTGGCGGAGCTGCGCACCGCGGGCATCCGGGCCGAAGTTTACCTGGGCAATCCCAAGAACTTCGGCAACCAGCTGAAATACGCGGACAAGCGAAACTCGCCTGTGGCGGTGATCGAAGGCGGCGACGAAAAGGCCAATGGCGTAGTGCAGATCAAGGACCTGATCCTAGGCGCCAAGATCGCCGAAAGCGCCACGCTGGAAGAGTGGAAGGAACGTCCAAGCCAGTTTGAGGTGCCGCGCATGGAATTGGTGGCCAAAGTGCGTGAAATCCTGGACGGGCAAGACTGATCATGGCTGTTCGATCAAAAATTCAGGCCCGCGCAGCTATGCTGCGGGTCCAGTTCGAGGCCGCAGGCGCGCAGGTCGTGGATACACCGCTCTTGCAGCCGGCCGGTACGTTGCTGGATCTTTACGGCGAGGACATCCGTGCCCGCGCCTATGTGACCACAGACGCGCTGCGTGGTGAGCAGATGCTGCGTCCGGATTTCACGGTTCCGGTGGTGGAGGCGCATATGCGCCATGGCGCCGAGCCTGCACGCTATACCTATTCGGGCGAGGTGTTCCGGCGCCAGGAGCTGGATCCGGACCGGCCCAATGAATATCTGCAGGTCGGCTATGAGGTGTTTGAGCGCAAAGACGCGGCGGCGGCGGATGCCGAAGTGTTTGCGCTGTTCGCGCTGCAGGTGCGCGGTCTGCCCCTGCGCGCGGCGACCGGCGATATCGGCATTCTTATGGCCGCGGTGCTGGGGCTGAACACCACGGAAAAACGCAAGGCGGCGCTGATGCGCCATATCTGGCGGCCGCGGCGGTTCCGGGCGTTGCTGGACCGGTTCGCAGGCCGGGCATCGGTGCCGGAGAACCGCAAGAAGCTGCTGGAGACCGAGGGCGATCTGACCGGGTCGGCGGTGGAGCTTGGCAAACGCCGCGCGGCAGAAGTGCAGGCGCGGGTTGACGCGCTGCGCGAAGATGCCAAGGCGCCGCCGATTGCCGAAAAAGAGCTGCTGGCGCTGGAAGCGTTGATGGCGGTGCGCGAAACGGTGCCTTATGCGGCGGAGCAGATGCGCGATATTGCGGTGGACTTGCCGCAAATAAACCTGGCCCTGGACCGCTTGGACGAACGCACAGCGGCGATGAAGGCACGCGGAGTGGATGTGGAAACTCTCGATTTCGAGGCCTCTTACGGGCGCACCTCGATGGAGTACTACGACGGATTTGTGTTCGGATTCTATGCCGAGGCGCGGCCCGATCTGCCGCCCATTGCCAGCGGCGGGCGCTATGATGCGCTGACCCGGCGGCTGGGGGACGGTGAAGAAATCCCGGCGGTGGGCGGTGTGCTGCGCCCGGACCTGATGCTGGAGCTTGAGGAGGTGCGCGCATGAGCTTGAAGCTGGGGGTGCCGTCCAAGGGGCGGCTGATGGAAAAGACCATTGACTGGTTCGCCAAGCGCGGCGTGACCCTGTCGCGCACCGGCTCCGACCGGGAATATGCCGGCGCGGTCGAGGGCGTGTCGAATATGGAGCTGGTGCTGCTGTCGGCGGGGGAGATCCCGCGCGAGCTGGCGGCGGGGCGGATCCATCTGGGCGTCACCGGCACAGATCTTGTGCAGGAGAAGCTGCCGCGGTTCGAACAGCAGGTGGAAAGCCTGGCCGAACTGGGTTTTGGCCATGCCGACCTGATCCTGGCGGTGCCGCAGTTTTGGATCGATGTGGATACGCTGGATGATCTGGATGCAGTGGCCTCGGCGTTCCGGACGGAGCACGGTCACCGGTTGCGGATTGCGACCAAGTACCACCGGCTGGTGCGGGAATTCCTGACCGATGCCGGGGTGGCGGATTACAAGCTGGTGGACAGCCAGGGTGCGACTGAGGGCACGGTGAAGAACGAAACCGCCGAGATGGTGGCCGACATCACTTCGACCGGCGAGACGCTGCGCGCCAACCATCTGAAACTGCTGGCGGACGGGCTGGTGCTGAAGTCGCAGGCGACGCTGTGGCGCAGCCGGGTGGCGAAATACGGTGCCTATGAGAAGGCCGCGCTGAACACGCTGCTGGATCTGCTGGAACACCGGAACTAAGCGATACAGTCCGCGCGCAAGCTCGGGCGGCGCCCAACGCCTGAAGGGCATCTGTGATGCCCGTTAAGGGGGCGGGAGCCCCTCTTTCTGAATCTGAAATGTGTTGCGAGCCGGTGTGCTCCCGCCCGAAGCGGGCTGCATCCAAGATGCCTCCGCTTCGGGCGGGCCGGGCACCGGGCTGACGCCCGGCGCTGGCGAGGCACGCCGCGGGGGGGTGCGGTTGGCCTCAGATAACCCCGATGTCCGCCAGCGCTTGCGAGAGTTCCAGCGGCAGCGGTTCTTCCTTTTGCTTGCCCGCGGGCAGGTCGGCGGGAGAGTCTTCGGTCTTCAGATAGCGCCAGCCCTGGAATGGGCGTTTCGGCGCGGTGAGGGTACGGTGCAGTTCAGTGTCCAATATGATGGCGCAGCGGCGGATGCCGTCTTCGCCAGTGACCTCATCCATGCGCAGCACGCGCTGGCGGCATTGGATCAGCCCCTTGATCACCCAGTAGATTGAGCCGCCGTTGAGAATCTCAGCTTCGCGCTTGGGCCACATACGGGTGACGTGGCGTGGCAGGCCCTCCGGCAGGTCCCGGCGGCGCATCTCCTGCCAGGCCATCAGGCTTTCGACACTTTCGGTGCCAACCGAAAGCTTCACAAGGTTCACGCGTTTATCCACAGGTTCCCCACAGAGTCGTCCAGAGCTTCAACTTTATATTGTAGCTCGACGGCTTCCGAGGGCAAGGTCTTGTGTCTTGGAGGGTGCGCCTGCTGATAAAAAATGCTAAGATTGTCCTAAACGCCGTTGAGGCAGCGCGCCGCAGCGGCTATCCAGACCGCCACTCAACAACCACGACCGACCATAGGGATTCGCCATATGAGCCGCTTTGCCGCCCCCATCGCCGAGCAGATCTGGGATATGAAATACCGTTTCAAGCAGGCCGATGGCACGCCGATCGACGTCACCGTCGAGGACAGCTGGCGGCGAATCGCGCGCGATCTGGCGCGGGCGGAACAGGCGCCGGATGCCTGGGAAGAGAAGTTCTTTGCCGCGTTGGAAGACTTCAAATACCTGCCCGCAGGCCGCATCACTGCAGGCGCTGGCACTGCGCGCCAGGTGACCCTGTTCAACTGCTTTGTGATGGGCACCGTGCCGGACAGCATGTCGGGGATTTTCGACATGCTGAAGGAGGCAGCGCTGACCATGCAGCAGGGCGGCGGCATCGGCTATGACTTCTCGACTATCCGGCCGCGCGGCGCCGATGTGAAGGGCGTGGCGGCGGATGCCTCTGGGCCGTTGTCGTTCATGGATGTATGGGACGCGATGTGCCGTACTATCATGTCGGCGGGCTCGCGCCGCGGCGCGATGATGGCGACCATGCGCTGCGACCACCCGGATATCGAGCACTTCATCACTGCGAAATCTGACTCCGCCCGCCTGCGCATGTTCAACATGTCGGTGCTGGTCACCGATGATTTCATGGATGCGGTTAAGGCGGACGGCTCCTGGGAACTGGTATTTGACGGCAAGGTCTATCACACCGTGCAGGCGCGGGATCTGTGGAACAAGATCATGCAGGCGACCTATGATTACGCCGAGCCGGGCGTGATCTTCATTGACCGTATCAACAAGGCAAACAACCTCTCCTATATCGAGAACATCTGCGCCACCAACCCTTGCGGCGAGCAGCCGCTGCCGCCCTATGGCGCCTGCCTCTTGGGCTCGGTCAACATGGCGCGGTTGGTGGCCAATCCGTTCGAGAAAGACGCGCATCTGGACCAGGAGGCGATGCAGGAGCTGGTCGCCACGGCCGTTCGGATGATGGACAACGTGGTCGACGTCTCCAAGTTTCCGCTGGAGGCGCAGGCGCAGGAAGCCAAGAACAAGCGCCGGATCGGTCTGGGCGTCACCGGCCTGGCGGATGCGCTCTTGATGCTGGGTCTGGAATACGGTTCTGACGAGGCGGCGCGTCAGACCGACAAATGGCTGCACGCGATCGCCCGCGCCGCCTATCTGGCGTCGGTGGACCTGGCCAAGGAAAAGGGCGCCTTCCCGCTGTTCGACGCCGAGGCCTACCTGAACTCCGGCAATATGCTGAACATGGATGAGGACGTGCGCGACGCGATCCGCGAGCACGGTATTCGCAACGCGCTGCTGACCTCGATCGCGCCGACCGGCACCATCTCTCTGTACGCGGGCAATGTGTCTTCGGGGATCGAGCCAGTGTTTGCTTATGCATACACCCGCAAGGTGCTGCAAAAGGATGGCAGCCGCACCGAGGAGGAAGTGGTCGACTACGCGGTGCAGATGTACCGCGAGAAATTCGGTGCCGACGCC
Organism: Leisingera aquimarina DSM 24565; assembly: GCF_000473165.1. Classification (GTDB taxonomy): domain Bacteria; phylum Pseudomonadota; class Alphaproteobacteria; order Rhodobacterales; family Rhodobacteraceae; genus Leisingera; species Leisingera aquimarina. Next base: position 2,231,422 of record NZ_KI421504.1, read on the forward strand.
AAACTGCCGGAGTATTTCGTGAATGCGCAGACGCTGCCGCCCGCGGCACATGTGAAAATGCAGGCGGCGGCACAGAAGTGGATCGACTCGTCGATCTCTAAGACCATCAACTGTCCGGAAGACATCTCCTTTGATGACTTCAAGGACGTCTATATGCAGGCCTGGGATCAGGGCTGCAAAGGTTGCACCACCTACCGCCCCAACGATGTGACTGGCTCGGTCCTGTCGGTGAGCGAAAGTGCTGACACTGCGCCCGGCGAGACCGCGCAGGCGCCGCATGAAAGCGACAGCGCGGAAGTGGTCTATATGTCCGAGCCGCTGGACCGCCCGCAGTCGCTGGAAGGCCATACCTACAAGCTGAAGTGGCCGGACAGCGAGCACGCGATCTATCTGACCATCAACGATATCATCATCAACGGCCACCGCCGCCCGTTCGAGGTCTTCATCAACTCCAAGAACATGGAGCATTACGCCTGGACGCTGGCGCTGACCCGGATGATCTCGGCCGTGTTCCGCCGCGGCGGCGATGTGTCCTTTGTCGTTGAGGAGCTGAAAGCGGTGTTCGACCCGCGTGGTGGCGCCTGGGTGCAGGGAAAGTACATCCCGTCGATCCTGGCGGCGATCGGCGGCGTGATCGAGACCCACATGATCAAGACCGGTTTCCTGGAAGGCGAGGGAATGGGCCTGAAATCCGACCCGCAGGCGCAGGTGGTGAACCTGAACGCTCCGCGCGGCAAGGCCTGCCCGAGCTGCGGCCAGTTCGACATGCAGATGATCGAAGGCTGCATGACCTGCCGCAGCTGCGGTCATTCGAAGTGTGGCTGAATAGAGGTAGGACTGTTGTAGCTGAAAGCTATTCTTGGCCATTTCCCATAGGTTTTTGGCCATTTTGAAAGCAATTACAGGCCACCGGAAATTATCCCGGTGGCCTTTTCTTTCTGTAGTGAAGGTGGTTCCGGCAGGCGGATTTTCAAAACAGAATCTAAAAAAAAACGACTTAACACGCGCTGCCTTGCAAGGGGACACCCTCGGTGCGTGTCAGTAAAGTGCTGGGCGACGTGAAATGGTAGCTTGGACGACGAACCGCATCCTGGAAGCCTGCGGGGCGCGAGGTGGGGGCGATGCCTGAGAAACAACGGAACAGGGCCACGGCATTGCCGTAGCCCTGTTTGTGGCCTATCTGAAGTTGCCCGCCGGAGTCTTACGGGGGGCACAGTTTGAGCGGAAACTGGTCTGCGCGCAGGGTGCTAAGCATGGGCAAAGAAACGAGGTTCCCCATCGGAAACACCCTTACGGAAGACGTCCGAGGGCAGCTCGAGCCGCAATTCGATCGCTCACTGGCCGGGCGTGACCCCGCATTGCGTTCAGGCAGTCGATCAGAACTTCAACTTTGCGCCCGATTTCCGTCCCACCAACGCTGTATGCTTCACCTTCTTCAGTATGATGCACCACCGGCGCACCGCCAACATCTCTGAGCAAAACCTCGAGCCGCTGCACCAGATCATCCACGTTATCAAGTTTGTGGGGCATAAACAGGTCATCCACGGAGAACTTGCCGATGCCATCGATAGTAAAACGAAGTGATAGTGGCAGAGCCTCGCGCACGGGGGAAAGCGCAGCTCGCAGTCGGCGCTGGCAAGCGATTGCTTTGGCAGCGGACTTTTCGACATCGATATGGTTGGGCTTCAAAAGCACAGTGGTTCTCCTCTTCGCGGTGCCGGCCAGGTCCGGCACGTCAAGCTGGCGCGCTGCGGCGCCAGGTAATCTTGGGCGTCGTTTGCCTACGCTCACGACCGCGCCTCACGGAGGCCGTCGAGCAAGAGGCAGATTTCGTCGACGACTGGGTCCGTGGGATCAATCAAGGCGAAATGTTCCGCTTCGACCCGGTCGGGATCATGAACATGCTCGAGGCTAAGGAGGTCCTCGAGTGCATCCAGTTCGCGGCAAATTCGCGGGGTCATGGATGGCGTTAAACACAGGTCATCAACAAGACGCTGAACGCGCGCTTCGGCGGCGGGCCCACCCAGAAGCGCCGTTGCGGAGCAAAGGGCAGCGGCATTGGCCACGATAAATGCGGTGTGGGGCGTTGCGGAAAGGAAGTCACGAGGCATGAGCCATCTCCTTGTGTGTGCTGACCCAAAAGTGGCCAGCGTCAAGATCCCCACGCCGCAGTTGGCGCTTCAACAAGGAGATTGGCTGTTTATGGAGAAGCCGAAGGAAATTTTCCGGAATTTTTCCGTGAGTGCTTGCTTCGAACCCTGCCGAGCAGAAGAAGGCTAATCGAATAATGTTTTTGTAAGGAGGGGCCGAAAGCCGAATTTCGCCGCTCGGGCGAAACACGACCTCGCTCCACACTCAGAGCAGACATAGCTTAAAGTGCTGGATGCAGAGACTTCGCTGATCTACGCATCTTTGACACGTGTACGAACAAGTTGTATCGCTCCACTGCTGGTAGAGGATGAACTTGGATGCACACCAAAGTATTCTGCGTGTTTGAAGGCGGAGGGGCGAAAGGTGTTGCGCACGTTGGGGCGCTTCGAGCCATCGAGAACGTCGATGAGTACGAAGTTAAGGGATTCGCTGGAACTTCGGCGGGTGCAATTGTCGCAGCGCTCGCCGCTGTCGGCTGGTCCTCCTACGAGCTGGTAACGCAGCATGATGACGGGAGAATCGAGAGCCAAGCGCTTCAGGCGATCGGCAATGAAGGCGTAACGTCACTGGCCGCGCTTTTTGGAGATGAGTGGAAGAAGCTCCAGCGGCTCGGCGGTAAAGATAGCTCTGAGGCTCTCGGAGCAGGTTGGCTTAGGAAAACGCGGAATAAGTGGCTAATAATTCTGCTCTTCCTGGCTGTGTGGCCGCTGTTCTACCACGTTGGACGTTGGACTGCCGGGGAGATGACGGGATGGGCCAGGTTCGCAGTAGAGCTGCTCGCCTTGACTGCGTGGCTCGGCTACTTCAGTCTCTGGGCGTGGGTCTTGTGCACTCTTCGCAGGCTATGGACCCGTTTCCGGGGCGTAGCGGACATGGCACCGGTCATTCAGGTTCTCGACAAGCTTTTCAAGGCAAAAATCACCCCGAAGGACGATAGGGTCACCTTCCGGGATGTGCGGGAGCAAAGCGGCCACGATCTGAAGATAGTTGCTGCGAATATTCACTCGGGCGCTATGACTCTATTCGATGCCGCTGGAACCCCAGACGTCGCGATAGCCGATGCAGTGGCCGCATCTGCCTGCATCCCGGTGGCGTTTTCCCCTGTTGAAATCGAAGGGGAGCAATTTTGTGATGGCGGGATCGTTTCAAACCTTCCGGCCTGGACGTTCGATGATGAGCGACTGCTTGATGACGAGTGTTTGGTCGTTACCTGCGAGCTTTTGGACGGGAACGCCGGTAATATCGAGGGTAACGAAATCCGAGCGCTGGAAGGAGCTCAGATGCTGCTTCAAATGGCTCGTACCGCTGCTTTTGGCGGCGCCGCTTTGAACACACGCGGGCTCCAGCACCACATCCGGATACCTATGGAGCCGGATGTAGGGATCTTGGAGTTCGACAAGACCGAGAAGCATCTGAAGGCGGTGGATGACGCAGAGAAGGTCGCTTCGCTCAGGATCGATAGCTACCGCTTTGAACAGGAAAGCTTGGCCGAAATCTATGGCGCTGTTCGCGACTATCTTCACAAGTATGGCATTACCTGTTGCAGGCTGCGAGCTGCGTTGGTGCGTGAGGTCAAGCTCGTGGATCGCCCTCCCGCCGCCTATACGCTCTGGTGCAATGAAGGGTTTGAGGGGTACCGGGATAGTCGCCTGCTGTTACCCATTGGAGAGTCGCTGGTAGGACGCAGCGTGCAAGATCGCTGTGCGTGTAGTATGGACCTTACAGATCCTTCTGAACACAGGCTTTATCACCGGCTGGACCGGCGACCGGCTGGTTCACGGCTGTTGCCGGATGATCGTAAATGGGTGGTTGTTGTCCCATTCAACCGTTGGCCGACAGGCTCGGATAGCGACTCTCCCGAGCACATTTCTGTTGCGGCGACGTTAGATGGAGATGTCCCCCTGCCGGGCAACTTGAGCGATCATCTTGAGGAACTGCGGAACATTGTGGACAAGAACGGGGTTTTTACCCCATATTAGCACTCAAGATGCGAGGTTGTGCCTCGCGAGGGGAACTGCGATGCCTACAAGGAAAGTGAAGAAATATTCTGTCAAGCCGCGGGCAGACGGTCTGAGCTTGAAGGAACGCTATCAGCAGTTCCGGAAAGCCAAGGCTCAAGCTGTCCGAGAGATTGAACAGCATGATCGAAAGATGGCAGCCTCTGCGCGACGTCTGCTTTCGGTTCGTCGCGAGAATGAGTTTGCGGCGCAAGACTGAAGCTGCCGCCCTTACACTGCGAGCAGCTTAGGCAGCAAACCAAACAACGCAGGACGCAAAGCGCTGATCCATGGGAGACGGCCTTTAGACTTCTCCCAGCATCTTGCCGACCGGCTGATCAAGGCTTCTGCCGAGGTTTGGCAGGCGGCTCGCGACATCTTCCAAGCATAATGCAAACGCGGCCTGGGCCTTGATCACTGCGACTTCTTTAATTGTCGAGCCATTGTGAACGATCTCTCCCCGAGCTTCCATAATCGACCTGACCGCGTCGACGTAGTCATCGATGCCATGCTTTCCCTTAAGGCAGATACGAATCCGTTTACGGACCCGAGCAGAGACGCCTGGAGCATACGCATCTGTCAGGAGCGTTTCAAAGGCGACAGCGAGTGCCACGACCGCTTCATCATCCGTTACACGGGCACTGAAAGACTGCCGATACCAATCCAACGCTGTGACGACACGAGCATATACCTTGCTTCTGACGCGATCCTTGCTGGTGGTGTTGACGTGCTCAAGATGACCGATTTCGACGAGCTTGAGGGCTTGCGTCAAACGCCGCTGAGCATCGCGCATGAAGGATAGCCGCAGCGTATCCGCACCGAGGGAAAGCGTTAGGTCGGATAGGCGCGCCAGATCGAGCGCAGCCAGATTCATAGGTACACGTCGCAAGTCCACTGCTTCGGATTTCTTCTTTCGAGCCTCGCCTATTAAGTAATGGTGGATATCAAGAGTTTCCCAGTTATTGACGCGCGCCGTTGTGTTAAAGTCACTGACTTTTTCGCCGCGATCAGCAGCGAGCGCATATAACATAGCAGTGAGCGCCGAAGAGATTCTGATCTTGAGGGTGTAGATGAACTGGTTTTCAAAATAGGCACCGGTATGGGAGGCCAGCTTTACCATCATGAGCGGATTACTGGTCATCCAATCCATTGTCCCAGCCCGGGTATGATGGGCGAGATCGGAAGCGTCGATCTTGCCCGAGACCCCAAGCCTCGAAGCCATCTTCGAGAGGAGCTTATGCGTTGAACCGAAGTCGTTTGTTTGCGGCGCGAGGCACACATCCATGCTCCGAAGGTGCAGAAATGCATCTGCATCGCCCACCCACTGAAAAGGGGTCGCGGTGCCGATCCCGAACCCATGAAGCGGATAGAGGACAAAGCCGGGTTTGCCTGCGTTTGATGTCGTCAGGAAAGAAAGAACATCTTGAACAATCCCGCCAGGCCGGTTCTTTGCCGCTTGAAAAACGAGTTCGTCGACAATCGACACGCCCACATAAACTTCAGCTTTCCAGAGCTCACGCGCCAATGCGGCTCGAATGATCATTAAGTTATGTGAAAGACCTCTAAAAGTTCTTTCATCGAGAACGTCTTCCCCACGGAACACAAAATGTTCCAGCGTATCGAAAGCGGTCAGTTCATTATGCTTGCGCCCCAGAAATGTCTCGGCATTACTGATGGCCTTACTGGCGGGCGCCTGTACGTCTTTCAGAGCCATTTGTCCGCGACCCGGTAAAATTCCTTCGGAAATACTCTCATACCAAGAATTTGGGCTCCGGCCCATGTTCGTATCGGGGTCCATTCGCAAGCGCCTTTTGCCTCTCACGCGTATGCTTCTCGACTAACCGCTTCAAATCGGCAAGATCGTCATCGGTCAGTTTCCCCGAGAGCGCGATGCGGCGCAGTGCGTCCCGCTGCCAAAGCGGACGCCCCTCCTGTGTCGACCAATTCAACAGCTCTTCAAATGCCATATCAAAAACTCTCGTAGCAATTGGACCGCACCACTCCGAACCCCACTGAAGCAGAATATCTTGATCGTTACTTCATTCCAGCGTGTGCTGCCAAACAAGAGCAAAAGGCTTCTTGACTTGGAAGAACGCCACAACATCTTATCTTGCGCTTCACTGATACGATCAATGAGGTCACCAAAGGACTGCATCTGGTCTTGTTCACAAAGGTGTTTTCTGCGTGTTTCATTGGCTGAGTGTTAGCCTCCAGATGTCTGCTTTTCCTCTTCACGCCTTGATCATTTTCGCTTGCAGCGAACCACAGCTGCCCGCCCGTCACGCCAAGGACCCAGCGCAGTACGCGCCCTGGACGAACGTCCGCACCTGGCAACCTATGGTTCCCACGGTATGCCGACCGGAGGTAGACTTTGGAGGTCCGGACTTACCCGGTTTATTCGGATGCACGTTCGCTCAGGCGATAATCGCCTCGAGTTTTGATCCCAGTGGTTGGAAGTTCGCCGCCGTTGCCAAAAAAATTGTGGCCAAGTTCAATGATGCGATGGATTCTGATTGGGCGGAAGGAAGAACTGTAATCGAGGCAAGTGGAAGCAAAATCGAGTTCCTGTGTGGTTGCAACCCAGCACAACGGCGTCGGCCAGAAGAACTCAACTTCTGATTTATATTTCTTCAATCTTTACATAACGGATTAATCAGTCGGGGTGCTCCCGTTTTCAGGTGGCTCAGGCTGAATATGGAACGCTCTAATCTCTGCGTTTGTCAGTCTCGTGTTGAAGTTCGTAAATGAGCTCTTCGCAGATTGCGTCCGTGGCATTTTTCGCGAACTGAGCTTTAGCAACCCAATCGGTCTTATTTTTCGCCTCCGAGTTGGACCAGCGAACGAGGGTCAATAGGAGCTCTGCGTCTTCATCCAGCAGTGAACTACTTTTCGCTGCGAGGAGTGAATTTCTTTCGCTTTCAGGGATCGCTCGAGCCGCCAGGTCGAAGGCAACCCTCTGGAGTTCCTCAAATGACTCCCTGAGCTCTTGGGCCGCCCGAAACCAATTATCCGATTCTTTTTCGTCCGAGTGAGAGTCACTTTTTGGCGGGCTCAGTCTCTCCCATCGGTTTCGGCGCAGCAGTTGCAATAAACTTTCTGAACGGCCAAAGCGAGCGAGCCGCCGACTGTGCCCGGCTCTATGCTTCCAAAGCTCAATAATGGCATTTCTGCATTCGCGTTCTGCTTCGGGTTTGCCGGGCCCTGTTGTATTTTCGGCACGGTACATTAGGTCGGCAATGTGATGTGCCATCCATCGATCAAGCGTGTCAGCGTCATCGAGTTCCAGTTCTTTGATCAATGCTGTTCCCAAGGTGAGAATAGATTTCTCAGCTACGCGCATTTTGTGCTTCCAATCAACTTTACCCAGGTGCGTTCCTGGCGATTTTCTTTTTCAACTGAATTAATGCCATGCCCATAGAAGTGTTGAACCCTGATCTCACTTAAGACAGCCATGTTGGTCTTCTGAATAACATCTTCGACAAAGCTCGATGTCGCAATAAGACGGTCGCCATTGTTTTCTTCGCGTTCCCCATATCGCTCGCCTTCAGCCCAGCACTGGCGCTCCATAGAGACCTCTGCGCGGTGTCCGAACCATTTCAATCCGGACTTGTCCCTCTGAAGGTCGAGGCGGTCTGTGATGAATTCAGCGGGCATGATAAGCGAGGTCCGAAGGTCCCCTGCCCACGGATCAGTAGAGTCGATGTCTCCGTCGGGATCGGCTTCGTTGATCCACCCTCGCAGAACAAATCCAATATGGTTGATTTCGGAAATGCCGTCCGCGGCAGGAATGCAGTAATCGTGGACGCTTCCTACAGTTCTCAACGCTCTCACGAGAGCTGGAGCACTCTCTTGGTTCACCAGAGCCGTCCGAACCTCAACGTTTCTACGAAGCTGGCCGGAAACAGAAGTCCACCTTCCCCACAGCACCACTCCGCCAGCATTCTCCATAAACTGCCATGGATCTATGGTGCCGATTTCTTCGAGCCATGCTTTCTTTGAGAGTTCGCTGTTCACAACTGCATCCGGGGGTGTCGCACGGCGTCGATCTGCACGCCATTTGCCATTCTCCCCGGCGAAGCTGGTCTTGCAGCGCACGAGATATGAGGGTGTGAAGTAGTCGTGCTCGCTTGATCCTGAGCTGGCACGATCCAACAATTTGCCAGTGAGCTTCATAACACCGTGACGGCTCAGATATGCCGACCAGGTGTCACTACGTTTGGAGCGCGGGTTTTGGTAGTCATCCGGGCGGATGATGCCCAGTTCCCTACGCGGGTCATTGAATAGGACTTTTCCACTCGCACTCGTTGCAAGCTCATGCATGATCGGTAGAACGCGTCGCTCAGCTTCGTCTTCAGATATCGAGAACGCTGTTCCCAACGGACGGAGAAGCGTGTCGCGACTTTCATAGTCGAAGTACAATCGCTTCACCTGTTCGTGCGGTGGTGTTCTGGTATCGTCTACGTCGATCGCGCCTTTCCCGGTACGATCCTCGTTGATAGTTGTGAGCCTTTCGGTTTCGGAGATATCGAGAGCGATGCACCCAGCCTCGTGCATAGCCAGAAGAATCTTTGCCGCACGCCCCCTATTAGCCACATGGTGCTCCCCCGGTGCCGCCATTTCAAAAAGCCACTTCTTCGCCGCGAAAAGACGTTCTGGGGAATCAAGCGCAACCCGTTCGAGTGCGATTAATAGCCACTCGTTTGCATGCAGACGGTAGAACGGCAGTCGGGCATCTTGAAATGCCGACGCTTCGCCCCGCTTTGCATACGCAACCAGTTTTTCCAGATAGCTATCATCGCACCATTCCAGGACCCGTCTGGTTGCATGCGTAGCCCTCCATCTGCGACTGGGGTCTGGCGAGCCGAGCGCGGACCACAGAAACCCAATTGCGCTATCCGTAGCGGTGCTTGGCGGCTCAAGAGAAGTGCTCCATGGGCCATCACCATCCTCCGCCTCCATCGCAAAATCCATTTGCTCCAAAGCAAACTCGAGAACTTCGGCTGCATCAACAGGTTCAATCGAGCGGGCGGCCAAGGCTGACAGGTGGAAAAAATCGCCAGAATACAAAGGGTCGTCAAACTCACTAATCACCTTCAATACGTGGCGGGCGAGCTCTCCTGCGGAGATCCCGGCTGTTTTGGCCAGGTCGCTAAATGGGTTGCCTTCATACCAACCCCAAAGTCCTGGACGAAATGGATCGATCTCGAAAGAGCGAAGAACAAGTGCTTTCATTGCTGGCAAAAAGGAGGCTCTGCCGCACCAACTCTCCGGAACTCGTGCCAGTAGCTCGCGGAGTTCCCAATATCCGAAATCAATAAGAGTCGAAACGGAGGCAAGAAACCTGGCTTCTTTGCCAGCAGGTACAAGTGGAACCAAGATATCCCAAGTGTTCTTCCGACCGATCGATTTTTCCTCGTTGATCCTCGCCCTTGCCGTCTGAAGATCTTCTGGATCGGTCAAGTTAAGGTCAGCTAAAGTTTCCTGCCAATTATGCTCAGGTTTGTCTCGATCTTCATTTTGTGGAGAGAAGTACCGGTCCGCATTTCGCGCTTTAGCTGATTGAATTGCTGCTTCAATCCAGTCGAATTTAATGCCGAGTTCACCAGCCTTCTTGTTCACAAACTTGAGCTGAGTGTGGCTCGGAGCCGAAGTGGAAAGGTAACGGATCACCAACTCCTTGAAGGCGTCGACACAACCCGCAGTTAGGCCTGCTTCAATAGCGCCTTTGGCTCCGTGCCCATGAGCGGGGAACATTGCCAGTAACAAATCACCTTTGATGTGCCCCGATCTCCAGAGTTCGTCCAAGGCATAGTGGATTTCCCGGTCGACCGCGCCGAACTCACGGTCAGCCCATCTGGATGCAATTGCGAGGACTGACCTGGGGGACAACCGGCTCAATACCCGCATCGTTCTTTCCCAGTCGAGGTAGGAGTATTTTGCCATGTGCTCGTAAGTTGGCTCTGCAAATCGAGCAAGCTTATAGGCGAGTTTAGGGGCCTCCGAGGGTTCGCTTCCTGCGTGCTGGCCTATGGAAAGGATTGTGTTCCAACGGTCGTGGTTTTCTTCCCCGAGCATCTCCGCCTCTTTCGCGGCGAGATTAAAGAGGGCCTTGGCCTCTTCGAGACTAATACCCAGCACTGCCCGGGCCATCGAAACATACACCTCGACCCTACTTTCCGCTCCTTCTCTCCATTTGGCATAGCAGTCTGTCGAGAGGCGGCACAGATCCAGTGCGAATCCGTGTAGTTCCGTTCGTTGGGAAAGAAGGCGCACCAACCGCAGCGCGGTGTTAGGCTTGAGGACCTGCTTTTCTTTATGCCGGTGCCAACTTTCAGCGTGTCCCCAGACCTCCGTTGAAGCATTGAGGAGAGTAAGTATCTCGGCCTTCAGGACGCTGACTTCATCAAAGGTATCGTCACGACGCTCGAAGTAGCCGCCTTTTGCTTTTGCGGCCTCTTTTGTGGTCTCTTCGACTTTATCCGACAACTCACTTGGAGATATCCGGCCAAGAATGGAATTTGCCCAAAGCCGGTACCACGGAATTAACGAGCCAGCAGTTCGCCGACGATCATCAGTTCGATCTACACTTGTCTTCCTCGTTTCCTTTTTCAACAGACGACCAACCGTCAATGGGCGCCCGTTTAGTGCTGCTCGTAGCGCAAACCCTCGTAGTAGAGTACATCTGGTTCCGTAGGCTTCGTGCCAGTGCCCCGAGATTTCGTGATCCAAATGCTTGGGTAAGTATCGGCTAAGGAGTCTCGAAACTTCTTTCCGAGGCAAGGCTCGCGCGCGTATCGCGGCAACGCAAATAGAGACAATTGCTGAGAGATACGGGCTCTCTCGAAAATCGCTGAGATTGTCGTCCCCTAAAGTTCCCAAATCGACACGCTCGCTCGAAAGTATTCGAGCGAGGCGAGCAATCTGTCCTTTGTCGGGAAACCTATTGACCCGAAGCATCTCGAGATTGACTGCGGAGGCAAGGAAAACGTCGTTTCCAGCAGCACTTAGAAGCGCATCCAAATCGTCGATCCGACCTGCATCGGCGAGACGTGACGCGACTACGCGCCCGAAGTTGAACGAAATACTGCGCGGGGTCCAACTCCGCAGAAACCTCGCGCACCGGTCGGCACCGTCTAATTGGAAGATTGCCCATGCCATCTCAGTGATCTCATTGTCAAAGTTTACACGATCAAAGGATGTATTCTCGTTTTCTCTTCGCTTCTCTAAGTGATCATCCAGCCAATTGTTGGCAGCATACAACCGGCTGAACGCGTCACCTCGAAACTGTTCATATCCTGCAAAAAGAGCGGCCTGGTATGCGTTGTCAGAACCAAACCATTCCCCGCCTCCGATTTTTCTGTTAGCGACCAAGTCAGCGGTTTGAGCGGGTTCCAAGAATACCGACGCAATGTCGGGGTTCGACGAAATTACGCTAAGCTGCCGGTCTTCCGCGGCGGCGAGACCGGCAGCTTTGAAAGCAAGTTTTGCAGCATCAGAATAACGTTTCGCGCGGAGCGCAGCTTGCACTGACGTACGCAATCTTTGAAGCTGAATCTCACGACGAGAGACGTCGCCTCCTTCGGGAAGCCCCCCATCGGAAAGGTTCATTTCGATTAATTCGTCAAGTTGCCCGGAAGCGAGAAGAAGCCGCGGCAAAGTGATGGAGGCATAGATGCTCGTTTTCGAAAGAGAACGCACGACATTTGCAAGCTGCCGAGAGTTGTCCGTCGTTGGGAGAAACCGCGTTTGAAACCAATGCTCAGTTGGCTCGTCGATGAACTGCACAGCCTCGTCGTTGATAACGAGTGCTTTCCCGAGTTCACTTGAAAACGTCCGAACAAAATGAACTGAGGCACCAGAGACGGCAGCCAGAACTTCGACCGGTATGAATGGTCTAAGGACCGCCAAAGCCTCACACATTCTATCGATAGTCTGTTTCTCCTCTGCACCCGCCGCGTCTCTGGCAACCGAAATTGCCTGTTCAAGGATAGCCTCGATTGCTTCTTGAACAGTGCGCGGCAACGGGCCAAGCCGGTCGAGAACCTGATTCAGCGAACCAGTTCCTTCCAAAGCTTTGTACTGCAAACGCGGGTTTGCTGACGTCAGACGGTGAAATGAACTAACAGCCGCATCGTTTGCGTCGGGAAACCTATTTCGCAAGTAGGCGCCAGTCTCAATTTCGGAAAACGAGTCAAGGGGTAATTCTCTTGTTCGAGGCGACGGAGGTGGATCGAGGAGGTGCTTTCGTTCTGGTCTTGTGGTGAGGACGACCTTGACACCTTTGGGCCATTCCATGCGGAGCATACTTCTCGGGAAGCTTGCAGCATGGCCATTTTCACGTGCAGCAATTTCTGCGTTGTCGGCAGCGTCAATGACAAGCAATATCACCGCCCCTTGCGAGGCCTGCACTACGCTGGCCGCTGCCTGTTTCAAGCGTGCCTCAAACACTCTCGCGTAGGCCTCACCGGTTGCTTTTGGTGATGGAATAATGGGGTCACACAATCCTTGAAACGCGAGTTCATTCGCCATTTGTACGAACCCGTGCCGAGGTTCATGGCGAAGGCGAGAAATTTGCCGATAGCTACCACTCGCAAAGCAATCGAACAGAACTGAGACGCTCCCTTCCGGTAAGAAACGGTGCAAAGCCGCAGCTGCAACGGATTTTCCACTCCCGCCTTCAGCTTCCAGTAGGATCGGGACATCGCTCTCGACGATTTTTTGGGTAATTTCCTCGAAAACCGTTCTTGCAATGAAGTCTTCAGGTGTGTCCAATTCCGTCGGTGCGGGGAGGAGATCGTGTTCCAAGCAATCCATTATGCGAAGAACATCATTTCGATCGATCACAAGATCTGGCTGGTCAGGTTTGGCGGCCTTGTTTGCTACCATTTCCACCAGCCGAATTGGAACATCTCTATCGACGTCAGGTAGGTATGACCGAGAATCTTCCTGAAGTAATTTGGATTGGGTGGCCAGTGACGGGGTCGATGGGAGGAGCTTAACCCGTTCTGCAAAGCGCTTTATTTGCTTCGCATTCAGGGGAAGTTTTTCTCGAAAGTAGTCTGCGTTTTTAGAGGTTTCTCCGGATTGGAGTTCCGTAAGAGCAGTGACGACCAACTCTGAAATAGGCCTATTGGTTTCAAATTGAAATTCGTGCTTCAATCCGCACTTTGATAACGTTTCTTCACGCTCTGCACTTGGAAACCGTTTTGCGTAACCGATGAGTGTTTTTACTAAATCACTCGCTGTCATTTCCTTGTCAGGCGCCGTTAAAGAATGTTTGAACTGCCTGTAGACAATCTTTTCGGCTTCTTGACCCGCATCGCCGTGGTAGAGAGCCAGATCAATAACGTCCTCCCCGCCGGTACTTACATCGTCCGGTGACGTTCCTTCGACGACCACTTTCTGAAGTCTTGATCCTGGCCTTAGCATTTCCAGGCACAATCGCGCGGTCCTCACATAGTGGTAGCGGTCTCCCGCCCGGCTTGGTGCTTGCTTGTTGAAGAAGGAAATTTCTTTTGAGGAATTCATAGTTTTCTTAACTGGTTGGGCGACAAGCCCCATCCGACGTTATCCGGACAAGTACTCGTTGAATGGTCGCATCACTATGATTGGTACCGGTCAGGATGCCAAGCCGTCACCAGTGTTTCTGCTCTGCTTCAAGGATGCGCATTTGCTGATGTGACGATAGCTTCTTACGGAAATTTTTGATCACCGCTTTTGCCGTGTCCAGGTAGGTTGAGATCGTAGATTTTTCAGGTACATACATATCTCGAACAATCACGCCACCATATGACACTTCTACGCTGACATGCCCATTTCGAACGCTGTACGGCCTGACCTCGATCAGTTCTGGATTTACTGAGGGGCGGTCGATGCTTGACCCAACAATCTCAACTTTTGCGTGATTGCTGTGCTTGTTGATGTCGATGCTGTTGACGTCATCCGGCATACCTCCCCCGAGACTTGCGTGAGCTACCCATCCATCAGGAGCGGAATTCCTCCACGCGTAGTAACCCTCAACTCCATCGTGTTGTTCAATGAGCAAGCCGATGTCGCAAGCACGTATCCTCACTCCATGCCGCAGGCTGAGCTGTGCCAGGTCGTCGAGAACTGCTTTTATTTGCTCATCAGTCATCTGTTTTCTCCTATGAAATGTGTTTCGCTGAATATTCTTCGTGCGCGGGGCCCAGAGCCATTGGTGGCACGGACTGACACGCATCATGCGCGCTGCGTGCATCGGTCGAGGCATGCGTGTTGGGTGAGTCGAAAGTGCTGCTGTCGGGTGTCAGACGAGCCTCGGCGCTCCCCTCTCGTCTCGATCCTGGCGATTGCTGAGCCGACATTCTTCGGCATGCATACGCGGCGCATTGTGCGATGATGGATGTTTTTTCAATTGAAATCAACGCACTAATTCGCCGTTAGAAATTCCTTCTGCATTTCTGAAAAAGGCCAATCTTCTCGTCAGTTCGGGTGCGCAAAGGTGTGCCCGGCTCGCCACAAACGAGCGCGGTCGCGCTCCATCGAGGAGGAACACCATATGTTGGAATTGCCGGACGGTAGCATCTGCCTTCCACGGCCGTCGATGGCCTCACGGAAGGTCGCAAAGGGTCGCCGGGAGCATTTCACCGGTCAGCTCAATGTCGGGCCGGACGAAGGCACCTGCATGGATATCGAGAGCTACACGGAGTTTCAGGTCGCCCTGACGCTTCTGGCGCGGCCCGAAGTGACGCATGTCGAGAACCAAGTGCCCTTCGCGTTCCTGAACGCCGATGGGCGGCCTGCAACACACTTTTTTGATTTCCTCGCCACGCATACCGACGGCTCACGTCACGCGATCATGGTGAAGTCAGATTACCGTTTCCGTTCTCCAAGTGTATCGGAAGAACTGCGTCTGATCGCCAGCCAAGTCAACGCGGATTTCGCTGAGCGGGTGATGGTTATGACCGAGAAGCATTTCACCACGGCCGAATTCTACAACGCGGAGATGATGCACGAGATGCGCTGGCCCGATCCTGCGGTGGACGGCGCAGCGCTTCGTGTCGTGCAGCCGATCATCGGCGCGGTCCGGATCTCCGATCTGGTCGAAGCGATTGGCCACGGCGGCCAAGGTTTCCGCGCTGTTGTTCGGCTTATCCGCGACCGTCACCTCGCAATCCCCGACGGCATCAAGATCTCCTACGACGCCTCAGTGACACGGAATAAGCAAGATGCTTGATATCAGCCCCAGTCCGCTTTCCACTCGCTACGCATTCACCCCTGCCGACGAAATTCTCATCGACGGCCGTGAATATCAATACTTCGAAACTCGTGGCAACGAGCACCTATTCAGGCCCGCTGACGGGAATGGCATTCTTCAGTCTTTCAACAACAGCCAGATTTCACGTTGGCTGGACAAGGGGAAGTTCGAACACAAGCCTGGACCTACATGCGAGCAAGCAACCACGATTCCGACGCAGTTGCTGAGTCTGTTCAGCGCGAAAGAGAAGGAGCGCGCCGCAACTCGGGAAGCTCTCGTCTTGGCCTTCCTCGAACTCTATGACGCCAAGGAGGTAAAGCGAACCGACAAATCCATCAAAAGCATGATGGAGAAAATCTGTTTCCGCGCCGGAAAGATCATGAAAGAGACGACACTTCCAGGAATGTTGCCGACGCAGGCAACTCCCGAGGAGGTCAGCGCGCGCTCTTTACGGCGCTGGCTCAAAGGCTACGAGTATCATGGTATTGCAGCGCTTTATGACAGCGTGTCTGATCGGGGGAATTACGACCGGCGGATCACTGGTGGTGAGCGTGAGCTCATGTATCGCACCGTCCTTGGCTATCTCAGCGATCTGAAAAAATCACCTGCCAACATTGTTGCCGATGTTCGCGCGGCATTCGTCGCAGAAAACGAGCAACGCAAAGCGGAAGGCCTGCCTGAACTGGTGTGTCCGTCGCGGATCACCATCCGCAATGCTATCGCATCTCTCGACCCTTTCCGGGTGAAGCTGTCGCGTGATGGCAAGGACGCTGCGCGCCGAGCGTATTCACCAGTGGGCCAAGGGATCGACGTCGAACGCCCCTTGCAGCGGGTTGAAATGGATGAGCAGCAAATCGACCTAATCTCTCTCATGGCGGACTCGGGGCTGCTGAACTTTTTTAGTGACGATGAGAAGGCGGCCTTTGGTTTAGATGGCACGCAGGGGCGTTGGTGGATGACTGTCGCCTTGTGCATTCGCACCCGCTGCATCATTGGGATGAACCTTTCGCGCACCCCGACAGCTCAGAGCGCATTGCGTACCGCTGAAATGGCGATGCGTGACAAGGGCGTTTGGTCAGATGCAGTTGGCGCGCTCGAACCTTGGGAGCAATTCGGGATGATCGGCACGCTTGTCACCGATTGTGCCAAGCAATTCGTCGGCCATGACTTCCGGGCGCGGATGCACGACGTCGGGGTCAATGTGCTGCACACTCCGGCGGCAGCCCCGTGGTTGAAGCCCTACATCGAGCGTGTCTTCCGAACCTTCTCGACAAGACTGATGCCACGTCTCTCGGGGTGCACGTTTGGAGACATTCTACGTCGCGGTTCAAGCAATCCAGAAGAGAAAGCCGCGCTAACTGCCGATCAGCTTTGTGCAGTTCTGGTGCGATGGATCGTCGATATCTACCATAATACGCCTCACGAGGGGCTGGATGGTGAAACACCGCGCAATTGCTGGCATCGCCTGACGGCCAAATATGGCGTCACACCGCCACCCTCACTGCCTCGCCGTCGTCTGATCTTCGGCCAGGAAATCAGCCGTGTCCTGCACAAGGACGGGATTACGGTCCTTGGTGTGCGCTATCATTCGAAGACGCTCGCGCAGCACATGATGCACAGCAATGATACACAAATGGTGGTTCGTTGGTATCCCGAAGACATCGGGGCGATTTGGGTCAAGATCGGGGACGCCTGGTGCCCCGTAACCGCGGTTCACAAACGCTTCCACGGCGTTTCTGCGCAGCAATGGTTGATCGCACGACGCCAGCTGCGTTTTCAGCACGAATGCGCTGCAAAGGCGAAGGCATCCGTCGTTCAGAAAGCTCTCGACTTCGTAGCGGAACAGAACGGTCTGGCAATGAAACGCGTAGGGGTCGTGCAGCAGGACTGGTCAGCTGATCGGATCGAGCGTGAAGAGCAAGCCATGTTCACAGGTTTCGGGATCGCCGAAGATGAGGACGAGCTTACCGGCTCCATCGCCGAACACCGCTGGGGCGAGGCGCTGCCTACAGCGGCCTCGACCGCGCAGGCGGCGGAAGAAAAAGTACACGACCCGGCAGAAATTTCTTCCGTCCCGGCGGAGCCGTTCCAATTTCCCGTCGAGCATCATCCCGCCTCCTCGGACGGTGACGATGATGATGATGATGGGGAATTTCTGACACTTTGGGACAAGTAACCGATGACCATGATGACCTCGATCCCGGCCCCGGCTCTCGCAGCCGTGGACCGGGCCGCAAGCAAGTATATTCCCACTGGACGGGACAAAGACTTCCGGCATCAGCTGGACCGTCTTTTCGCCCGCGACGATACCGGCGCGTTGACGGCTGCGCTGCGGAAAGATCCCGGGACCGGGGACGCCAAAGGTCTCGCGGTCATCGAAGCCCCAGGGGGAGGAAAATCTACTTTGATCGAGAAGGGGCTTTCTCGGCACCCCTTCCTCGAGCCCGAGTTTGAAGGGCACCTGCCATACATTAAAATCAATGCTCCGAGCCCTGCTACCCCGAAGAGCCTGCTGATCGAGCTGCTCATGGCCACTGGCTACGCGGACGTATCGTGGTCGAAGTCGGAACAAGAGATCACGAAGCTCCTCCGGCACCGCTTGCAATTGTGTGGCGTGCTGATTGTTTGGATCGATGAGGCGCACGACTTGATCGGTGGGGGGACGCCTCACAAGGTTCAGACAACCGTGAAGTCCACGAAGAACCTGATGCAGGGCGTGGGTGCGGTCGGACTCATCCTGAGCGGCATCGACACGCTGTGGACGCTGATTTCGAGCGACGAACAACTCAACCGCCGCTTCAGCAAGATGCCGCTGAAATCAGTGACCGCTGTTTCGGATGAGAAGATGCTCAACTCGATTGTCCGAACACTGTGCAAGGAAGTGGGAGTGGAGGCTCCAGTGTCCAGCGACCTGCTGGAGCGTCTCGTGCACGCCAGTAGGGGCCGCTTCGGGCGCTTCATCGAATATACCTTGGCGGCGCTCGAAACAGCTGCCTATGCCGGCGATGCTTTTCTGGACGTGCATCATTTCGCACAGGCATGGGCTCAGCGTGAGGGCTGCGAGCAAGGGCAAAATGTCTTCCTCGCGAAGAACTGGGCGCAAATCGACCTCGGGCAGTTCCCAGGCTCGCCGGCGAGAGGGGGCCGCTGACATGCTCTTGCCGTTCCTTCCTTTCGAAGCACATGAAACACCCATTTCCTTCGGAAACCGCTTGAGTGCCTTTCATGCCAGGAGCCCGCTGATCTCTGTGGCGAAAGACTTCGGCATAGATCCGCTCGATATGGTTTGGAATAAGCCGGAGGCACTTGAGCGCTTGGCGGAGGTTTCTGGTGTTTCGGCAGAAATCTTGCGGCAGAATGCACCAATAGCACTGGGTGAGCGAGAGTATGACCTGCGCGGCGAGACGGTGAGTGCCGAGTTTCTGTCGAGCCCAAAAATTGTATACTGCCCGGCGTGCCTTCACGAGGATGATCAACGTGGAGAGCGCTGTGCACATTGGTCGTGGGCGCTGGCTGTTATGCGGACATGCCCGGTGCATGAGATCGCCCTTCAGCGTAATGTGACGCGTGCTTGGAATGATCGTCTTCAGTCTCTTGACCACCTCGTCCCCGAACGTGGTGAGGCATTGCAGATCATTGTGGCATCGGCGCCGCGGCGTGTTCCGTCGCCCCTTCAGGATTACGTGCTGCATCGCCTTGAAGGTCGTGAGGGACCCGAGTGGCTTGACGCTCAATCCCTGGAGCAGGCTGTCCGCGCGACCGAATTGCTCGGCGTGCTCCTTGAGTTCGGTGCAGAGCAAAACTTGCCTGCTCTGGCCTCCGACGACTGGGACCGAGCAGGGCGCACTGGCTATGCCTTCACCGCCAGAGGCGAGGCTGGTATTCGTGAGGCGCTACAGCAGCAGTTCGACCGGTTCTCGACGTCGAAGGGCACACCGGGCGCGCGCAAGATTTTCGGATGCTTCTACAAGGCACTGGCATATTCCAAGTCCTTGAAGGAGCCGGGTGATATCGCACGCATCCTGCGGGAGTTCATCTGGGACCGGATTGCGATGCCCGCTGACACCAAAGTGCTGGGAAAAAAGCTGCTTGAGCGCCGTCTGCACACCGTGGCTTCGCTGGCATTGGAGACCGACCACGACCCCCGGCGGCTGCATAGCATGCTGGTAGGGCAAAATATCATTCCAGAAGATGCTGCCTCGCACTTCGCTATTCCGGTGGAAATCGGACGGGCGGTCGCCGCACGCGTAAAGCGCATCGTCAAGATTACCAAGCTACCCGACGCTCTGAACTGCACCCGGCCGATGGTCGACCAACTGTGCGCCGAACGTCTTTTGAGGCCAATCTACTACGGAACGCCTGGTATCAACGGCAAGCTTCAGAAGGGGGTGGATGGTGATGAGGTCGTTGATTTGACGGATGCACTTTCCGCGAAAGCTACTTTGAGCGGGGATGTCTCGGGATTGGTGACGATCGCGA
This sequence comes from Leisingera aquimarina DSM 24565, assembly GCF_000473165.1. GTDB lineage: Bacteria > Pseudomonadota > Alphaproteobacteria > Rhodobacterales > Rhodobacteraceae > Leisingera > Leisingera aquimarina. The sequence continues at coordinate 2,251,285 of NZ_KI421504.1, forward strand.
AGGCGGCGGAGAAGGCAAAGATCCCTGGCGTGTGTGTAGTGCAACTGATCCTCGCGGGTTGTCTTCAGAGCGTTGCCCGTATCGGAGGCGTCCCTGGCATAGGAGGACTGCGTGTCTGTCCTTCCGAAGTAAAGGCGGTCGCGGCTGCAACCCTGCTCGGTATGACCGCAACAGAGACGTTCGCCGCCCTCAAGCTTACCAGGGATGCGGGATGGGAACTTGTGGATCGCTATCCCGAAGAGGTTTCGCTGACACCTCAAAAAATTGCGGGTGTCAGTTCTGCATTCACGATCACGCGGTTTCTACCTGAGACCGTCTCAGCTTTTGACGCGCGGTTCACAACGCTTGCTCGTGCCGCTGAAAAACATGGGCCTGGAGTCAAGGAGCTGAAGGTTTCGCTGAAGAAAGTTGGAGTGAAGCCGGTCCTTCCCTGGCGAGAGGTCGGCGCAGATATCTACAAAGTTTCGGATATCGCAAAGTGCCTGCCGAGCTGATCTGCGAGCGCGATACCAAGATACATCCGATCAAAGAATAGGGCCGCCCTTCGGGGCGGCCTTTTCTGTTTCTGCTGACGGATCTCGATCTGCGGCGGCTTCCGCTTCGGGAACTCAAAAAGTGGCCAGCATATGCTATCATAGTGGCCAAATTAGTGGAGTTCTTCAGCAGTGTGGTAACGAGAAACCAATGGGTTAAGGAGACGTGGCGAAGGGGCAGTGGCCACTAATCACTTACACTTACAACTGTTGTTCGGATGGTGTGAAAGCTCGCATCAGTTTGCAATTTGACCAGCTTAAACTGCAATTCTGACCACTAAAAGTTTGCCACTGCTCCCTGAGGGCGGTGGCTTTTCTGTTTGCGTACTTCCTGCAATCGTTTCCAGCAGGTTTCCAAGAGCGACTCCAAAACGTTGTTTAACGCTGCAGTCTTCAAGGATGGTCGAGGAATTGAGGCCGAACTTGGTGATTGGCAGTCTAAATCAGGGTATGGCGCCTGTCCTGCTCCCCGCGAAATCCCTCAACATGATGTAGAGTTCGCCCAACCCTGAAGGAGCAGAGGAATGCGGAAGAGCCGTTTTACCGAGGCGCAGACTATCGGAACGTTGGCAGTCCGTTCTCGGCGCAGCATACTTTGGCATTCATTAAGTGACATCCGAAGTTTTACGCTCAATTTCTGAGTGATCGGCTATCCCGCGTGTATTTGCGGCCGACTACCAGCTTTGAGTTCTCGAGCTCAGGCGCAATTTTCGACGTTGTGTAGATAAGTTGATGAGGTTCTTTGCTCTCCTGCGAGAGCTTTATTAGCAGTCTCTGAAAGTTCCAGGACCTTTCTTCGACCATCCCTTTGTCTTCGATATTGTCAAACAACATCCAGCGCGGAAGTTTGAACTTCTTGTCAACAAGTGATGATCGAAACATAGCAGCAGCAAAGCTGTTTTTTAGAACAATCATACCGCTCGCGCTGCCGGCGCGATTTTTCTCACCATTTATTGCCATCCAATCTTCTGAAAAATCAAATTCAACGTGTTCAACTTTTCCAAAGTCGCTGTACTCCTGCAGATCTTCATCCAAAAGCTTTTTGGCTTCAGTTGAAATTGTAGAATATGCCTTTGCTTTTCGCGCTCCCTGCTTTCGCTCTATAGACGTTATCTCGTTGTTCAATCTTGTTAGTTGGTTGTTGAGGTCTTCCTTGGCGTCGGATGCAGATTTTATCTTTTCTGCAATTTCGAGTCTCTTTTGCAAGCTCTCGAGCTCGCTATCAATAAAACCTATTTTCCGACTTAACTCTGCGACCTCTGCTTCTCTCCCAAAAGATGAGCTCGATCGAGAAAACTCCAAAGTTGCTGCGGTCTTTCGCAGTGCGCGTTTCGCTACTTTTAGGGTGGATTTTTTTTCCTTCAGTTCGGAAACACGTTCAGCTTGCAGGGAAAGGGATTCTTTTAACTGCATTTGGAGATCTAACTTAACAGCAAGAGTCCTGGAAGAGTCCTCCTCCTTAGATCGCGGCGTGTCACAAAGTTGACAATGACCTACTTCTTTAGTCTGGACGGGAGCAAAACAGGACGGGCAGTATTCAAAATCCAAGTGACCTAATGCGGAAAACGTTTCAGATGCCACCTCGAAGTCTCTAAGAGATTGTTCTAAATGCTCTATGAAGCCATCGGCGTCATCAATTTCATATCCCAATGTTTCAACGTCATCTTCGAGATCGCGCACTTGTCGTCTTGCTGAGTTATATGCCCTGGTCGCTTCCTTTCTGTTCTTGGCAATTTCAGGCGGCTCCTCTTCGATCTCACTGTTTGTCAGCAAGTTTTCGATCACGGCAAGGAGATTTGAGCGCTCCTCCTGAGATGCTTTCATCGCAGTTTCGATGTGTTCAGTGAGGATTTTTTCGCCGTACCCGGAAGCTACAGACACAAGGTTTCTGTACAGCGTGACAGCGGAATCATATTTCTTTCTGACTTCTCTGAGCTTCATTTGCTTTTCGAAGAGGTCGTAACCACCGACACCAGCAAGGAGGTCGCCAACTGCTTGGCGGGTTTGCCACTTGTCAAAGCTTTCTACTCGGAAAATTCTCTGAACTGGCGTGAGCTGATCAACATAAAGCAGTCTCAGTATTTGGTGCATGGTGATGTTGCTGGAGCCATCACTTATTGCTTCCGGCAGGCCCATGGCCTTGAAAAGAACTTGGCTAAAACTGTAGCCGTGTTCTGGGCGCATGTAAGGTAGTTCTTGCCAGTTTCCTGATCCGCTCTCAAGTGCTTGCTGCATTTCTCCGAAGTAGATTTCCATTGGACGTGTTTTCTTGGTTGATACCGCACGCCGCAAAGTCATTTTTCCTGACGGTGTTGTGATTTCAATAAGTGTGTTTTCAGCCCTGGATGCTGATGGTTTCCACTCCGTTAGGTCCCCACCAAGGCCGAAGAAAATAAAGTCAGCAATCGTTGATTTACCACCTCCGTTAGAGCCATGGATGATATTGACACCATCGTGGAAGGTCTCGTCGTAGAGTGCTGAGCTGCCGCGGGTGACAAGAAGCCGATTGAGGCGAAGTCTGGAAGTCATAGAATAGGCCCTCGCGCCGGAATGCCGGCTCTCCTCACCAGGCCCTTGGGGCCGGTGACTGGCAAGTTTCCAACGTCTTTGATCAGAAAGGAAAGCAGATACTTTTCTGCCATCCGTTGCCTTTCTACTGCTTGAAGTATCGATTGGGGGACATTCTCAAGCATTAAGTGAGCGCGATGGTCTCGAAGGGAGTCTCGCCTTAAGAGACCGCGACCTGTAAGTTGTTTAAGTGCCGTGGATTGAAACACTTGCAAGTCTTGCCAAATTGCGGCGGTCCCGGGCAATCGGATGAAGTACTTGTTGGGATGAGTAATCTTTAGTTTTCTAAAGTTAGACTTTTGTTCGTTAGGTAGTGAGAGACGGTAAAGGAGTGGGGGGTAAAGGAAAAACATGTCCAGGATCCGCAGTTTTTCAACCCGTATGGCTCCGCCGTCTTCCTTGAGAAGAGAGATTATTCGAAATGCGCAATGGTAGGGATCGCGCGACGAGTGCCAAATTCTGTAATCAGTCATTGTCCCAGGCCAAATGGCAATTCCCTGCTAAATAATAAAGTACTTCATCTACATGGTTGGCTGTAATTTCATGGTCCTGTGTGGAATGGGCTTTCACGCAAGGAGCGATAACGTTGTCTTGTATTTCATCATCAATTGCTTTGTGGTCTCCCGATTCAGCGATAACTCTCGTTACATGCCTATTGAAACGAGACTCCACATCAGACATCAGCTTGGTGTAGCGTGTGATGGCGGCAGGTTGAGCGAGGCGGCTTCGTAGCTCTGAGGCGAACCGCTCCTATTTACGCCGAGCATCCCGAACCAAGTACTCTCTGTGTGCGTCTTCCAATTTTGTTTTTAGGTCTCGCCTGTCTTCTGCGGCAACTGTGGTGAAGTATTCATAGTCAGACAAAATTACCTGCGAGCAGTCAGCCAGTGGGTCGCTATTTTCATGAACCTTCTCCTTCGAAGAGACGACGTCTCCTGTCGAAGATCCGCCGCCTCCGGTTGCTTGGCCGGTTTGGCTTAAGACCTTTCTGATAGTGGTGGATACTGACCTGTAAACTCTGGATTCTTTGTTTTCAGGTTTGCAAATGTTCGTGTGGTTAGCCTCTACAGCTATGGGTTCACTTCCCAGAACTCCGGGGTCCGCCGTAACCTGATCTACTACCCGAATTCCCCAAGTGTCCTTTGTTTCATAGAAAGACTTAACGACTAATCCCTTACGGTTTGCTGTGTTCCGGAAGTGGCTGTTTAAGTCGAGTAGTGCATCTTCAGCGTACAGGAGTTGCTTAGCCTGTTGGCTCGTAAAGTCTCTTAGGACAGCGTCAATCGCAGTAGCAACTTTTGCACCCTGATGGGGGGTTCCCAAAAACACCATACCTTTGATTGATCGACCAAGCTCCGTGAAGTCTGAATCAAGCGAGTCCTCATACTTGCGCAGAATTCGTTTGGCGATCAGGCCCCCTAAGCTGTGACAGATGATAGGAGGTTTGGTGAGCGAACATGCCTGGAAATTAGGTCGTCTGCAATCATGGTCGCAATGTCTTGGATGGAAACGCCACTTCCCTTGAGAATACTTGCGAATTTTGAGGAGTCGTAGCCCGCTACGAAGACCTGACAATCTGCGAAGTCTTCCGAGATCCAAAGGGGCCAAAACGCGCCTTTGCGCAGGCACCAAGTCTTCTCGATATCACCGCCAAGCCCGTGGATAAACACAATATCTAACTTTGGATGCTTTGGGGGGGTGGTACAGTTGGTAGGAAAAATTTGCTTCAATGCATTTGCTCGAATTCGGGGCTAAACCTTTGATCGCCAGGATATACTCTTGGCTCATACCTGCAACCATCAATTGATCCCAAGTCTCCGATCATTGCATTGAGCTTTCTGATCGTTCGGACCTCTCCACCTTTTCGCCTTGGCTGCTCACATGCATCAGGTGCTGGCGTTGTTGGGACGCATATCGGATCCAAAAAGGTTCTGGAGGTGCTCCATCGCCTGGTCTGGGCCGCAAGAAGCCGATTGTAGTCACGGACTCTTCCTACCTCGCATGCGAGCGCATCAGTATTGTCCACTAAAACTTGTTTGCAGGACGTCGTCTTCGCGCAGTATCTGATCGACAAGGAAAAGTGTCGCTGCAAAGAGACGCTGGTTGCGATCAGCATCAGGGTCGCCACTTTTCCCGCCATGAAAGAGATTGTTCCGCACGCGCCGCATCGCGCTGATTAGATCTTGAATTGACGTGACTTTCGCATGTTGCTCCCAGATCAATCTTCCAGTCTCATCAATGACCTGTTTTTTCGGCGGGGTTTCTATCAAGACCTGTAGTTCCTGAGTGTCCTTGAATTTCGCCCAAAACGGAGCGCCGAGCTTTTCGTTGGTGTATTCCTCCCAGTTCACCTCAGCAACTTGCCTCCGTCCAGGTTTCCCGTAGCCGATATCTTTCAGTGCGAACTCCAAGCGCATCATAACTTTGAACAGTTTGATACCCTCGTCAGAGACTTCTTCGGCTTTCGAATTGTCAACATCTTGGCTGGTCAATTTCTTCTCCCCTATTTTCCTTCGTGCTCAGAATGATCACCTCATTGCCGAGGTTTCTCGGTAACCTTCAGTGCCGCACAAACTCTTTTGAAGAAATGCAATATCCAAGCGCGATGAAAGTGTGTCCTGGGCAAGCAAACCCTCGGTCAGATAGCCATGGAACTTCTCGAATACCAGATTTGGCGAATGCGCAAACAAATCCACAGCCTCATTTGATGATAGTCGGGCAAGAGCTTGATGCAGCGACGTTCCAGCTTCTCCTGCATCTACTATGAGGAAGCCGTCATACTGCTCGACCTCAAATCCGACAGCGCCCAGTGCCAAGGCCAATGTGGTCGATTTGACAGTTCCGCAACGGGTTGCGAGAGCGTGCGAGGTTTGTCCGAGTTCCACGACATTTGCACCTGAGAAACCCCAGCGCCGAAAACTGCTGCGAGCCTCTTTGAGTAGCCCTAAAGCGACTTGGTCCATATACGCCGGTTCAAAATCGCGCTCGAAGATTTCAAACATTTTTTCAATAACTCGGTCATGGATCATTCCCGGGTCGCCACCAAACAATGGAGGAACGCCAGTCTTTGCATGTTTCACAAAGATGACTTTTTCCAGATCATGGATTTCCTGGACTACCCATCTGCGCCCAGAGAAAATGAGAAGCATGCCCGGAGACAGGATGTTCTCAATAGGTAGAGTCCCAAGCTCTTTCCCGTCTGCTACAAGGCGGAACTCTTCGGGCGTCTTGAACACAGCGTAGAAACTGTAGTGCTCGACCAGACGCTCCCCCGCAGCCCCCAGCAAGAGAAGACCGTCAGAAGACTGTTCGATCAGACCGGCTTCAGCTCGTCCCATTGCCCTGAGAACATCCAAAAACAAGTCCGTGTCGACCTGTCGGAACGGTCCTTCCTGACATAAAAGGCGATAGAGCCTGCTTGCTTGGGCTCCTCCGCGTTCTGCAATGACGGAAAGAACCTGGTGAACCAGCGTGGATAGGTGGAGAGCATCCGGTCTCGGGGGTTCGCACCACCCCTCGAGCAACAGTTCGATCATCGCAATGGACCGGACCAAACCGAGCCTTAGCTGATCCACAAAGCTGCTTTTGCTATCGAGCCTTGCTTCAATTGCATATTGGCGCAGGATCGCGGGTTGTCCTTCACGGCGCCCTGACCGCCCCAGCCTTTGTCGCAAAGCCGCTACGCTGAAAGGCGCTCCGACTTGGGCGACACAGGTCACATCGCCGATGTCGATCCCCAATTCCAACGTCGAAGTGCAAACAGCGGTGGTCGGCTGGTTTGCGTCTTTCAGCCGCTTTTCAACGAAGTCCCGGTGTTCCCGGGAAAGGCTGGCGTGATGTGGATAGAACTCCTGTGGCAGGTGTGATTTCTCACAGAGCTCTCGCAGCCGGTCTGCGTATACTTCGACATGGTCACGCCTGCCTGCAAAAACGAGGTTGTCGCTGCCACGCAAGTGCTGAAACAAGTGCTCAGAGACGGCATCCGTTGCCGAAGGTGTGTTTTCACCTTCACCACCAGACACGTATCCCCGCAATTGCAAGAGAAGTTCGGCCTCTCCTCCCTCAGCTTTGATTAACTTGACAGCATCGGCGTTGTCCGGCCGCAGGTAAGCCCTGGCCATGTTCATATCACCAAGAGTTGCTGACAAGCCGATACGGCGGATTGGCCGCTTCACAGCTATTTCCAGCCGAGTCAGTAGTGAGCGCATTTGCACGCCGCGCTCACTGTCCAAAACGCTATGTAGTTCATCGATCACAACTGCCCGCGTTGCGCCAAAGAGGCGTGGAATTTCGAGGCCGCGCCGGACGAACAATGCCTCAAGGGATTCAGGTGTGATCAACAAAATGCCTTTTGGCGATTTCATTGCGCGGGATTTCACGCTGCTGGAAACATCACCATGCCAAGGATAAACCGGCAACTCTGCGTCACGGCAGAGGTCTTCAAGGCGCATGGCCTGATCAGTAATCAGGGCCTTGAGAGGGCCGATGTATAGTAGATCAAAACCACTGACGGTGGCTGGATCGTCCAAAACCTGTGAAATCAACGGCAGAAATGCAGCCTCTGTCTTTCCTCCCGCAGTTGAAGCCGAGATGATGACATCGCGGTCACTGCCAGTAACCGTATGAACCGCATCCGCTTGTATCTGGCGTAACTCACGCCAGCCTTTCGAACGCACCCATTTCTGAACGGGGTGTGCGAGCTTATCGAAAGCAGTCGTCATCGTGCTAATTTACAGCCGGAAGCTGACGAGGTCGTCATTGTCCTCGGTTGGCAGCGATCCGGTAGCTTCGTCGATGTCACTGAGGTCATCTCCTTGATCGTCAGCGACCTCAATCTGATCAATCAGGTCAGACCACATCACTCCTGGGTTTTGTTCCAGAACCGCAAGCAGGTTTACAAAGGCGGTGACAGTGTTACGGGGGGTACGGAAATAGGCTTCTCCAATGCGCTCGGAACAATGTGTCATAAACGCTTCCAGCGCACTGTCAGGCAATGCAGCCTCTTCTCCCTGCATGACGCGGCGAACGTTCGCCAGCAGAACAAACAGATCTTCCGGGGTCAGACTTGCCAAGCGTATGACTGGGCCGGACAAATCCACGAGACCATCCCGTGCAAAGGTGTTTTCAGCGAGGCGCGATTGAAGCGCCTCATAGCTGTAAAGCCCCCGTCGGGTATTCATCAGAAACTCCGGTGTGCCGCCCATCAGGAACCCCAGGTTCTGCGCGCTGCCCTGGAGCACATCATTCAAGATGCGCAAGATTTGCTCATAATTGGCGTTACGGGCTTGTGAAGAGGTGAGTTTATAGAGGTTCACCATCTCATCCATGCCAACAAGCAGGCCTTTGTAACCGGCTTCTATCGTAAATGCAGACATCAGCTTGAGGTGGTCATAAACACTTGCGTCATTGACGATTGTACGGACACCAAGAGCCTTGTGAGCATCCGTGCGCGTAGCATACTCCCCGCGAAGCCACCGTAGCGCCGCAGATTTCAGCTCGTCGTCACCAGTTTCGTGACCTTCCCAGTAGCGCCTGACCACTTCGGCGAAATCGAACCCACCAGTCAACTCCTCGAAGTGTGCAAGCTTCTCGCGGATGACGTTCCCTGTCGGCAGGTCACGCGCTTCAGCATCTCGATGTGCAGTAGAGACAAATCGCTCCACAATGCTGGCCAGCGCTCCCCCGTCGGGCTTTGTACGGGTCGAGAGGTTGCGGGCCATTTCCGCGTAGAGACCACGTGCCTGTCCCCCGGTTGCATGGATGCGACGATCCGGAGCGAGATCGGCGAACATAACCACCAGTCCTTTCTCGAGTGCCACAAGTCGGATCAAGTTCATGAAGAACGTTTTTCCCGAACCGTACTCGCCGATGATGAACCGGATGGCGGACCCTCCGTCGGCGATACGATCCATGTCCTTGACCAATTCTTCGATCTCGCGCACCCGTCCGACCTGGATATGTCGCAATCCCAACTTGGGCACGACGCCTGCTCGCAGAGCTTGAACAATGGCATCACGTTCACGGGGTTTAAGCCTCGACATGGTCGATCTCCTCTTCAAACTTTTTCTTCAATTCTTGGGCCAGATCGGGCGCCACTTCATAACCGTCGTACTCGTCAAGAAGTGCCTCGTCGTAGGTTCCAAACGCCCACTCGTTTATGTCTTCAATGGCACCTGAAGCGAGCAGCCCTGATTGACGACACAGGTCTTCAAATGCCTCTTCGGTCCAATGCTCCTGAGCGACAAGCGCCCTTACAAGATTTGTCTGTTTGGTATCCAGTCCTGCAAGCACCGCAGAGGCGTTCCCGATTTCCTCAGGTTCTTCTGATGCCTCGTCGAAAATATCTCCCAAGACCGATGAGACCCGCGCAGTGTCAGATTGGATCGCGGCGATCCGCGCTGCGTCCAGCTTCGGTGCACCAGCTGGTTTCTCATCAGGAATGACTTCTCCGGCCGCTCCGGGCTCTGCTGCCCGCACCCGCACAGGCCCATCGCTCACATTGCCCGCATGAATATCCGAATAGACAAGCGACGGATCCAGACCCAAAGACTTATAGATCTTTTCGATTCCGGCCACTTCTTCGGGCTGAATAATCCCATCAGCGTGTGCTGCCGCGACCAGGGCCGAACGGATGGAGGCCTGTGCCTCGGCTCCGGTATCCTTGAGCTTGCGCTTAAGCAGCGCCAAGTCTGGAGGCACGGCCAGCATCCAATCCAGATTGGCTGCAAGGCGGCGGTGTTCCTGCTCGCTGAGGCCTGCAACACCAGCGATCTTCGCGCGAAGCGATTTCCTTTCGCTCTCACTGATCTGACCATCAGAGTGGGCCACAAAGGAGCCCAGTGCAATCTCAATCAATGCTGCGCGGTAGCCATCCGAAACGTCTTCGAGTTGCGCCACTGCATCGCCCAGATCGAAAAGCACTACCGGCTCACCGGGCTTGGGTGACCGCAGCGCGAAACGTGGGTCAGGAGCAAACCCATAGCCGAGCCGAGCCAGAGCATCCGCCACCCCGGTGAGTGTTCGCTTGCTCAGTTTTTCGGGACGTTCGCCTTCAAGCTGCTCAACTACATCCAGAACTGGCACCAGGCCGCCGTTGTGAACAATTGCGCCGACCCATGATCTCAATTGTTCTAACTCGTCGCTTGGGAAAAGGTCCCACAGCTCCTGCGGCAACAGCGCCTGCGCTTCAAGACTTCCACGGCCATCAGGATTCCGACCCAGATACCGGCTAAGCTTGTCCAGATCGTCCATTACTTCATCGGCGATTTCTTGTGCGATTTCCACCGGTTTGCGTAATCCAGAAATGTCGGGAACTCTGTTTCCGTCTATCAACGGCTCAAGCTGTCCCTGAAACTCGCTCGACGCCGCCTGATAGGTGATCTTGAGCAGCTTGCGTGGTTTGTTGACTTTCAGGCCATCGGGGAAACGGTCTTCAAAGCGCAATCTGAATAGCGTTCGAAACTCTTCGGCGCATCGGGTCGAAGGTGTGCGCATACGACGTTCGGGATGGCATAGCAGCCAACTTAAGACCCAGTCTGCTGACAGTAATTCACCACGGTTCAGCCGCGCGCCAATGGCAACTTTCAGTGACAGTGGTATGTCCCAGCCACGAAACTCAAAGAGGGGTTCATCTAAGGCTTCGTCATTCAGAGAGACTTGAGCGAGTTGAATAAATTCACCGAGGTATCGCTGAACCGAGCCATTGTCGGGGTATAGGTTTTGGAGGCGACGGACCTCTTGCAAGATCTCCCGTTTCTCTGCCTCAGTTGGTTTATCCAGGAAAAAACGACGTTCCAGCCCGTAGAAATAGAGGAACATATATCCGGCATCATACCGTCCATCCTTGGCTCCGCCTGCCAGCCAATCAAGATATGTGGCACGACTATTCGCGGAGATGTCAGAATAACTTGGCCAATATGGCAGTTCGTCACCTGCCAAGTCTGTTCCACTGCGTGCAACCGAAAGAGAGGGGTCAATGTATGCGCGGCACTTGTCCCGATATCCAAAATCGTTGAGGCGTGGAGGGGTTCCAATATAGATCATCCCGCCAATGTCTCGCCCCGCAATTTGAACTGTTTCAGATGAAGGCACCCAGCCCGTACGACGCGTAGCTTTCTTCTTGGCAGACTTGGCTTTTGTTGCTTCTTTCCTTGCTGCAATCTCCGCAAGCTCGGATGCTGAGGACCTTCCTGCTTTGATGATCGCAGCATAGTCCTGCTTGGGAGGGCGGTACTGCCCTGTTTGACTGCGAGCATTAGCACTCTCGTCAGGTATCGTGCGTACTGAAACGTTTGCCGCTGTCGGCTTTACGCGCTCGCTGACCGCACTTTGGCGTATCTGTTCGCGCTCCTGGTCAATGCGTTTTTCAAATCGACTCTTCTTAGGCGGTGAACTTGGTCGTTTTGACGAGTTTGCAGGCTGTTCAGGGGCTGTCTCGGTATCAAACGTCGGCTGGTGCGAGTGTCTTCTTGCTCGCCTTTTCTCGCCCCACCACACCAAGGCAATGGGCGTGAGAAAGGCGAAAAGCATCTGCGCGCCCGGCGACCAGTCTGTGAAGACAGTGACCACTGCAACCATGCAGAGAACGAAATACAGGGCAAGAAAGAAAAACACACGAAGGAGCTTGATAATCGTCGACATGGAAAAGGCCTTTTTTCTGACCCTAAACCGCGTCACATGGTTTGCAATAGCTATCGCTTAGGTTGCTGAAGAAACTGAGCTAAAGAACGGGTAGTACTCCCAGCAGTCAGGTGCAAAGAAGCCGAAGCAGAAATCGGAGCATCAACAGGAGGCACCTTATAGATTCCGATGTTGCCGCTCTGAAGTGCCTGCGACCCAATGAACTTCAGCATTTCGTCTGCAAATATTGCGAGACCCCGATCACTCAAACAAACCTGTTTGTCTTTTTGTGAAGTGAACACACGTCCCTCAAGCCAACACCAAACGTAGGGAAAAAGATGAACACACATGTAAACCTGATCAAACTTGTCATTGATGCTGTCGTCAATGGAACTTTGACGCTTGAAGAGGAAAAGGGGCGCGTCCGTTTTGAACTTTCTGGGGAAGCTTGCTCAGTAAGGGGCCCAATGATTGCCCGGCGCGATTGGCTTGATGCCCAAGGAAGACCAGGGCTGATGTCGATGATAAACCAAGTCGAGTTCGAGGGCGTAGAGACCAACTATGCCGAGCTATTTCAGGAAGCACAGGAATACGAGGAGTTCGTTGCGTGCCGTTTGCAGGAGCGCTTGGCGCCGGAAAAGCTTTACACGCTTGATCAGGACAGGGGCTGGGTGCTGTCAACGTAAGATTCAGGGGCAACCAGTGAACATGACGACGTTTCGGCGTAGTAATCTTGGCAGATTCAGGAGCGATTGAAGTCCTTCTCAGGGCTTCCGGAATGACTTTCTGGACGCGATGCGCACTGGCCTGCCAAGGCAACCCGAATATCCTCGTTCGCTCAGTTATGAAATGCCAGGAAACATCTGAGGTATGTGCATCGGAAGGACTCGAGAAACCCCTGGAACTCTGGGCTGGAGTGCACGCCTTTCTGGAGGATGTACTATCGGTTCATTTCCGGCTCTCACGTAATTTCCTTCGCCGTAACTGGCGTGAATGGTTTGACACCTGCACGGGCAATCAGGTCATTGAAGTGGATTAAAACCTGTTCCGGAAAGCTTATCTCTGCGACCATGGTGAGGCTCCGCAGGTCTGCAAGCGCTGCCAATGTGTCAAAGCTGATGTTGCGGAGTTCCAGAAACGGAAGGACGCCGGGCAGCGCGGCTTCCACGATCCGGGCAAACCGAGAAGTCTGGGCAAGTGCCTCATCAAACGACATACCAATCCGTTTTGGCATTGTGCTTTCAAAAAAGGCGAGGGCATCGGGCGAGGCCAACTCGGGCACATTCAGCTGCGGCATCCGGGGGTAACAAAGCGCGCTGAGCGGTGCTGCGATGGAAGTGCGCCATTCTTCCAGCGCATGGCTGGTACCATAGGATTGGAGCATCGGGGCGCCATGCGTATCGAGATGACGAATGATGTCAGCGCTGTCCTGGATTAGCGTCTGACCGTCCACAAGGATCGGGACGGCCAGCCTGTCGATCCGGCCGTTCAGTTCAGGCGGGATCTGTCCGGGGGCACACATGGATGAGGTCGGGCATGAGCCCTTTCAGACCGGCTATGACGCGGATGCGGATACAATAAGGGCAGGTTTCAAAGATATAGAGCTTCATCACGGTGATCCGGAGGGGGAAAGAGGCAGAATCACCCTGTAGTAGAATAGGGTGCGCAGGTTTGAGTCAGCCGCCATGTGTAATGGCAAACCCCATTTTCCGGACGTGTTCGCCCAGATCCTGATAGTTCCGCCAACTTTCGTATTGCGGCAATGCCACGGTTTCACCCAGTTCAATGACCACATCCACAAGGCCAGCGGGGTTTTCCTCATAGACCTTTTTGATGGCCGGATAGACGGCATCGTAGAGATCGTTGTGGAATGCGGCCCCCTCGATCAGATGGCTGACCGACATATCCCCGGAATGGGTTGAGATCGCATAGTTCAGATCCCAGGTGGCCAGCTCGTTCAGAAACTGACGATTGCCCAACAAATTGCTGTCGGTCAGGAAAAGCCCGCGGGTCAGCGATCTGGGCGCATACATGTCAGAGGTCACGACGATGCCTTCCCCAGGCAGATGCACCACCGCGATGGCAATGCCATCCGCCGGGCCAAAGTGGTGCAGGTCCACTGTGGTGGTGCCCATGTCGATGCTCATCGACTCGGAAAAGGTCACGTCCAGTCGCGTGGGCAGCATGCCAAGCGGGTCCTGATCCATGAACATCTCAAAGTTTTCCTGCACCACGATCTCGGCCTCAGGAAACACCCCAGTGCCGCCCACATGGTCGTAGTGTTCGTGGGTCATCACGATCTTGCTGACCGGCAGGTTGGTCAGTTTGGTTATTTCCGCCTGCAACAGCCCGGCGCGGAAGGGATTGGCAGGGTCGGTGATCAGAACGCCGTTCTCTCCGATGACGACGAGGCTGTTGTAGTGCAGCACGTCCATTGAGTAGACATTGTCCGCAAGCTTCTGGGTGGTGACCCTGGGGCTGGCCGCCAAGGCTGCGTTGGTCAGCCCTGCGGCGGCAATCACGCCGCTGAGGGCGGCAAATATCTTATGGTTCATCCGGATGGCTCCAGTTCTGTCAGAGGTAAACCACGCCAAAGCGCTCTTCAATCAGCTTGAGATCGCGCTCGCCGGTCTCGTTCTGGCGGGAGGTTTCAGCCATGAACTCCTCGGCCCAGTCGCCAGGGAAGATGTAGCTGATAAGCTTGGCTGTCTTATCGCCCACGTTCTTCATGTAATGGGAGACGCCGCGCGGGCATTGGATGCTGGCGCCCGGGCCAGCCCGGAACACGTCATCGCCAATTCTGACCTCAAGCTCTCCTTCCAAGATGTGAAAGGTTTGGTCTTCCCATTTGTGGTAATGGTCCGGAATGCAGCTGCCGGGGGCAATCTCGCCGGCGCCGAACACATAGGCGGACCCGGTATCATCCTTGCCGGCTGCAACCGACGTGTATTCATCCGGGGCCATGAAGTACTTCCGGCCTTCGTGCCAGCCGCTCACAACCGTCTTTTTTGTCGTGGTTTCCGTTTTCTCAGACATAGTATGCCTCCTGAAATCCGGGGTTTGCATTATGGGGCGGGCGGCAGGCGCAGCCCGCGCGCCGGGTGTTACTGACCGTGCCAGATCGAATAAGCCATGCGTTCCACATGCGCGGGCAGGTTCTGTTCGTACATGAACCAGTGGCTAAACGCGGGCAGCTTGACTGTCTCCTTCAGCTCTTCGACCGATTTGCCGGCCTGCATCCCGTCCCAGACCGCCTTGAACAGCGCTTTGTTGAAAGCGAGGTCCTCGGCCAGCTGTTCCGGTGAAGAGGATGGCATGTGGCCCGAGATGACCGTGTCAAAGTCCAGTTCGGCCGTGACCCGGCGAAGGGTGTTGAGCGAGCCGACGTAGTCATGGGTGTTCAGACGACCTGGCATGTTCACAAAGCCCTGCAGATGCCAGTCCACTGCCATCAGCACCTTGTCCTCGGGCATGTAGATGGCGCTGTTGCACTGGCCATCGTTGGCACCGTAATAACGCATCTCGACGACCTTTCCGCCCAGTTCGATCCGATATTCGTCGCCCTCGTAGGTAACATCCGGCTGCACCACCCGTTTCTCCAGGTCACGAGCCAGCAACTCCGTGCAGCCCGCGTGGGTGATGAATTTGGCCCCTTCGTCTTTGAAGATCTGCCCGCCGCGGGAGTGGTCAAAATGCGGATGCGAATAGAGCACCTTGACCACTGGCTGATCGGTCAGCCTGGCGATTTCGGCCCGCATCGCTTCGGCGCGGAATTCATGGTTCGGGTCGACGACCAGAACGCCCTCATCCGTAATCACAACCAGGCTGGAATAATGCGCCATGTGGAACTGATAGCCCCCGTCTTTCAGCTCGGTCATGACCGGTTTCATGTCGTCCTCAGCGGCGAGAGATGCCCCTGCGAAGCCGACCGAGAGGGCCAGGGCTGTCAGGAATCGTTTCATGGCATGTGCCTCCTTTGCTTTGGAAGACAACGTATTGCTGATATGAGATGAGATAATCGAAGCAGAAATCTCCACTGAAGTTACCAAAGGTATCGAATGGACAAGCTGAAGAAGATGGCGGTCTTTGCCCGAGTGGTGGAGCTTGGCAGTTTCGCTGCCGCCGCTGCAGACCTGAATGTGACCCCGGCCATTGTCGGTCGGCATGTTGCGGATCTTGAGTCACTGCTGGATTTGCGCCTGATCAACCGCACCACCCGGTCGATGGATGTGACAGAGGCTGGGTTGCGTTACTACCAGGGCAGCAAGTCCATGCTGGAACAGATCGCTGTGCTGGAGCAGGAGGTTTCTGACCCCCAGGGCGCGCAGCTGTCAGGCGTGATCCGGATCGCCGCGCCCGAGGGGATCGGCACCCCGCTGTTGCTGGACGCTGTTGAGAGCTTTCAGGCCAGTCATCCTGAGGTTCTGTTCGACCTTGTGTTTCAAAACGAACAAACCGACTTTGTCAGCACCGGGGTGGACCTTGCGATCCGATTTGCCACTTCGCTTGAAGACAGCTCGCTGATTGTCAGCAAGCTGGCCGAAACCAGGTTGGCGCTGTTCGCCGCCCCGGCCTATCTGCAAACGCATGAGGCGCCGGCGACGGTCGCAGAGCTTGAGGCGCACAGCTGCATCGCCTTTGGCGGCTCGCGTTTCGGAAACAGCTGGCCCATGGTCACTGAAACGGGGGTTAAGAAAGTACGGTTCTCTTGGCGTCTGGTGATGAACCAGACCCACACCTACCGCGAAGCGTTAGTCCGGGGGATGGGCATCGGGTTGTTGCCGGAAATTATGGCCACCGACCTGGTTGAAGGCGAGCAGCTTGTCCCGATTGCTCTGAAGGGGCGCTTTCCGGAGGTCGGCGTCTATGCAGTATATCCAGGCAAGTCATTCCAGCCACATCGAGTTCGCAAGTTTCTGGATCACTTGCGTCAGCGCATACAGAGCCGGAGCCAATGAAGTGTGGCGTTCATTTTTTGGTGCCGTGCGGCGACCGAGGAGGTGATCTTCGAAAAGCGAAGGCCTTTCAAGGGAGTACTTCTATAGTTCAGCGTGAAGCAGTGCCTCCTCAGAGGGTGTAACATGTCAGGAGAACTTGATAAGTGACCTTGAAGGTGTATTTTGATCCTTGAGTTGGCGCCACACCATGATCCGTCGCAGATCCGGGCCTGCGCACAATCAGTCTGTGGATGGAGCTTGGCGCGAGGCAAAATAAAATTCGTTGGGATGCTCATCATCTCTACGTCAAATTTGCGGGGCAGACGATCGTAGATATTGTCCTTGCATAATTCGAGGAGAAGAGAAGATGACAAACACTCGGATTCACCCCGTAACCAGACAAGTTCTGACTCGACAGGCCCGGCTGCAAACTGTCACCTTCGGATCCTTGAGTGCGGAAGTTGATGTTCCAGGATGGTATCCAGAGGATGACAGTGACTCGATCCACTCGGGGCAAGACTTTGATAAGAAAGAAGAAGTCTTTCAGGAGCTTCGGCAAGCCTACGGAAAACGAGTTCGCAAGATTCGAAAAGACCTCAAACTAACCCAAGTTGAGGCTGGTAGAATAATAGGCGGTGGACCCCGCGCTTTTCAGAAATATGAAAGAGGCGTTATGGCTCCCAGCGAAGCGGCCATTGGGCTCCTGGAAATACTCTCTGTGGATCCGGGTAAGCTCTCAATCCTGAAAGACGTCAGAAAATTCAATTCTTCGATCAACGAAGGTGTTGATGCGAGGAGGGGTGGTGGCGGACACTCCCGGAGAGATCCCGCTTCGGCGTGGGCAATCGACAATCTGACCGAAAGTGCGGTCTCGGCAACCTGAAACACTGCTGGCGAGTGGTTTTGGAGCGTTCGTGACTGGCTCTCACTGCGTTGGTTGAAGGGAGAAATGAGTAATGGATGATGATAGGGCGCGGATTTACGAAATTAACAAGATTCTGAAGATGCACGGTCTTGATCACGGCAAGCGAGAGGCAGCCTTTGACCTCTGAGCGGCCCCGCTTGAGTGGTCCAAGTTGAAAGTTAGTGCATGGTTGGCCTTTGGTCTACCGGAACAATGGCCTCTGGAGCCGGTGGGCGGTAGCCCAGAGCACTGTGTGGTCGTCTGGTGTTGTAGTGTTTTCTCCAACTTTCGATGATGATCTGGGCTTCCCGCAGCGAGTAAAAGACCTCACCGTTCAGCAGCTCGTCGCGCATGCGCCCGTTGAAGCTTTCGCAATATCCGTTCTCCCACGGTGACCCGGGTTCGATGAATGCGGTCTTAGCCCCAACTGCTTTGATCCAGCCTCTGACGGCCTCAGCTATGAATTCGGGGCCGTTGTCAGACCTGATGTAAGCAGGCACGCCCCGAAGAATGAACAGGTCGGTCAGAACATCAATGACCTCGGTCGAGTTCAGCTGCCGCCTCACCCGGGTCGCCAAACATTCCCGACTGTGTTCGTCCAGAATATTCAATGTCCTGAACGCTCGACCATCGTCTGTTCGATGATGCACGAAGTCGTACGACCAGACGTGATTGCGATACTCTGGCCGCAGCCGAACACACGAACCATTGTTGAGCCAGAGCCGCCCTTTCTTGGGCTGTTTCATGGGAACCTTTAGCCCCTCTCGCCGCCATAGACGTTCGACGCGCTTGTCGTTCACCTGCCAGCCTGCGTCTCACAGCAGAGCGGCAATCCGACGGTAGCCATATCGACCATACTGACGTGTCAGCTCGATCATGTCCTCGACCAGGCGGTCTTCGTCAGCACGCCCAAGTGGCAACCGGCGCTGCGTGGATCGGTGCTGGCCCAAGACGCGGCATACACGGCGTTCGGAAATCTTGATTTGGCTACGCACATGATCGATGCAGGCACGGCGGCGCGAGGGGCTCAGAAGTTTCCCTTTGCGGCCTCTGACAGGATCAGTTTGTCGAGTGTAAGATCTGAAACGGCACGGCGAAGGCGCTCGTTCTCCTTCTGGAGCCGCTTCAGTTCCTTGAGTTGTTCTGTGCCCATTCCGCCGTACTTCTTCTTCCAACGGTAATAGGTTTGTTCCGTCACACTGATCTGCCGAATGGCGTCTATTCGGGGCATGCCTTGCCCCATCAGCACTTCAACCTGCCGTAACTTCACGACAATCTCTTCAGGCTTGGGTCTCTTAATCGCCATCTATGGTCCTCCGCTTTCCTAATCATAGGGGCGGACCACTTCATTGGGGGAGGCTCACCAGCATCGAAGCTCACAATGCTTCTCTGAAGGCGATGGAATACCTCCAGCACGGTGCGATCCGGTCGATTGATGAGGTTCTGGGCGCCATGGATCAAACGGGCGGCTGACCCCCGGCCAAGGACGACGACAATGCAGACCAACAGCAACCTTGCAGCCGCAGGGCTGGCGATGGCGGCCTCCGCCATCCTCAGCTTCATCGACAACTTCGTATTTGCTGTCTCTCAGGAGGCCGGGCTCTGGCAGTTCCAGCTGTTCCGCACGCTCTTTGCGGTGCCCATGCTGCTTCTCGGCGCGCATCTGCTGCGCCAGCCCCTGCGGGCGGTGAACCTGCCGCGGCTATCCTTGCGCAGCGCGGCAGTATCCATCGGACTGCTGATCTACTTTGCCGCTCTTGGCACGCTGCCCGTTGCGCAGGCCGGTGCTGGACTGTTCAGCGCGCCGATCTGGGTGCTGCTGCTGTCAGCGCTCCTGTTCGGCACGCGGCTGAGCGGCCTGCAGCTGCTGGCGATTCTGACAGGTTTCGGCGGCGCGCTGATGCTGCTTCAGCCCGACTTTGCGGGGCTGACGCCTGCCTCGCTGATGCCGCTGGCCGCGGGTCTTTTTTACGGGCTCGGCATGCTGCTGACGCGCCACATCTGCGCAACCGAAAGCGCCCCGGCACTGGCAATGGGGATCTTCCTTTTCATCGGCACGGCAGGCATTGTCATGCTGGCCGTTGTCAGCCTGATGCCCGGTGCCGACACTGCCGGGCCCTTCCTGACCCGCGCCTGGGTCTCGCCCAGCCCGCGCTTTCTATGGCTGACCCTGTTCCAGGCCGCCGGGGCCGTGGTGGCCGTCTCGCTCATCGCCCAGGCATACCGGATCGGCACGCCGGCTTTCGTATCGGTCTTCGAATACTCCTTCCTCATCTTCGCCTGCCTCTGGGGCTTTCTGCTCTGGGGCTCGGCGGCTACCAACCTCGCTTGGGCCGGGATCGCAGTGATCATCGCCTCCGGCCTGGCCATGTCCCTCCTGCAAAAAAAGATGCCTGATGCCCACGCCTCCCTCCGACCTTGCCATGGTGCCTTTTGTCTCTGTCGAACACATGATGGGCCTTGTCCACTACATTGGCATCGAACGTCTGCTGCAGGATCTGGCCGCCGAGATCGAGAGCGATTTCAAACGCTGGGAGAGCTTCGACAAGACCCCGCGGGTGGCCTCCCACTCGCCTGTCGGTGTGATCGAGTTGATGCCCACCTCGGATGGCGAGATGTACGGCTTCAAATACGTGAACGGCCACCCCAAGAATGCCAAGGAGGGGCTGCAGACCGTCACCGCCTTCGGCCTTCTGGCAGAGGTCGACACCGGCTATCTGAAACTGCTGACCGAGATGACGCTGCTGACCGCGCTGCGCACCGCGGCGACCTCGGCCATGGCGGCGAAACACCTGGCCCCCAAGGGCGCGAACTGCATGGCGATGATCGGCAATGGCGCGCAGGCGGAGTTCCAATGCCTCGCCTTCAAGGCCGTCTGCGGCATCGGCACCGTGCGGCTTTACGACATCGACCCGGTCGCCACAGAAAAGGCGGCCCGCAACCTCGCGGACCGAGGCCTCACCGTGGTTACCTGCAAGAGCAGTGAAGAGGCGATGGAAGGCGCGGAGATCATCACCACCTGCACCGCTGACAAGCAGTATGCGACGATCCTTACCGACAACATGGTCGGCCCCGGCGTCCACATCAACGCCATCGGCGGCGACTGCCCCGGCAAGACCGAGCTGCACCGCGACATCCTGCTGCGTTCGGACATCTTCGTCGAATACCCGCCGCAGACCTTGATCGAAGGCGAGATCCAGCAACTGGAGAAGGGCCACCCCACCACCGAGTTGTGGCAGGTGATCACCGGCCGGCGGGAGGGCCGCAAGGACGCCCGCCAGATCACCCTGTTCGACAGCGTGGGCTTCGCAATCGAGGATTTCAGCGCGCTGCGCTACATCCACCGCGCAATTCAAGGCACCGGGTTCTACGCTGATCTGGACCTTCTGGCCGACCCGGATGATCCCCGCGATCTGTTCGGCATGCTGACCCGAGCGAAAGGCTGACCTCTATGGACCTCAATTCACGCCAGATTCTCGACCGTCTTGTGTCCTTCCCTACCGTCAGTTGTGAAAGCAACCTCGCGCTGGTGGATTTCGTCGAGGGTTACCTGCGGTGGCATGGGGTGGCGCCTGTCCGCGTGCCGTCCCCCTGCGGCACCAAGGCGTCCATCTTTGCCCATATCGGACCTGAGGTTGAGGGCGGCGTGGTGCTATCGGGCCATACCGACGTGGTGCCGGTCGAAGGCCAGGACTGGAGCAGCGATCCATTCACGGTGACGGAGCGGAACGGCAAGCTCTATGGCCGCGGCACCTGCGACATGAAGGGTTTCGATGCACTGGCGCTGGCCGCAGTGCCGTTGGCGCGGAAAAGCCCGCTGAAGCGCCCGATCCAGATTGCGCTGAGCTATGATGAAGAGGTCGGTATGACCGGCGCGCCGCCGATGATCGACCGCATGCTTCAACGCAGGTTTCCTAAGGCGGATGCAGTGATCGTGGGCGAACCTTCGATGATGCAGGTGGTTTCGGGCCATAAGGGCGGCTTCGGCTACATCGTTGATGTGCGCGGACATGACGTGCATTCCTCGATCATGCACGAAGGCGTCAGCGCGGTGATGATGGCGGCAGAGCTGGTCAGCTGGGCCAACCGCGTGAACGCGGCAAACGCCGTCCGCACTCCCGGGCCGCTGGATGCGGGTTTCGTGCCTCCCTACACCACCGTCCACGTGGGCACCATCAAGGGCGGCACCGCCCATAACATAACCGCCCGCCATTGCCGCTTCGAGATCGACTTCCGCGTAGTCCCGGGCGAGGACCAGGGCCAGTGGGAATCCCGTTTCGAGGCTGAGGCCGCCCGGCTGGACGCGCAAATGAAAGCAGTTCATCCGGAGGCCGGGATCACCTTTTTGCAAGACTTTAACGCGCCGGGATTGGCCCCTGAACCAAATGGTGCTGCCGAGGAGTTGGCCCGTCGCCTGACCGGCGACAATTCCGCCCGTGTTGTAAGCTATGCCACCGAAGGCGGCCTGTTCCAGCGGAGCGGCTATTCCACGGTCATCTGCGGCCCCGGCGATATTGCCCAGGCGCACCAGCCGGACGAATATATTCTAATGGACCAGTTCCAAGAGGGATGGCGGTTTATGGAGAATTTGATCAACGATTGCTGCCGGTGATAGGGCAAAGCACATCCGCCTCAACAGGAAAGATTCATTCACAATGCGGACTTGCCTCGATCATCCGCGCCGATGCGAGGGGCTGCCAGGCGCTAGCGGCCGATATTGGCTCCTTCACGGTCATCGGAGGTAGCGCAGCATCCAGCCGATTAGGTTCCGGCTAGGCGTTGAGGAGGGCCCTTTGCTGCCGTTGGCCACTGCGTTCCTCCGCTGCACTGCGGCTCGTCATTGCGGACTTTCGCCGCGACGCCGAAATCTGATGCTGCGTGAATTCACACACTGCGGGACCTTGCTGCCGTTCGCTGCAGATGCAGCATGAACGACCTGGGGCGGTCGCACTGCGCAGGAAGCGCCCTTTGCAAATTCGGCCGTTTGGCGCAACCAGCCGAGGTTTTGTGCTGCGGCGCAGCCCGCCGTTTCAGCCGTTCGCTGCGACTGCGAGGTTCTGGAGCCGGTGAACTCACACAGTGCCGCACAAAGCGCCAATTCGCGGCGGTTAGATTGTGCCGGGCGGAACGCGATTCTTCGTGTGAAGCGCATCAAAGCCCGGTTTTGTTCGCCTTTCTCAATAGTGCCGGTTCATTGCCCTTTCTTGAAGTGCGCAGCAAGCGGGGCCAGGGCGGCATCTATGACCAGCGGGTCTTCATAGAATTGCAGCTGGTTGGCACCTTTGATCCAATAAAGTGCCTTGTCTGCTGCAGGAATCGTATCGAACAGCTGACGGGGGATCATTGGACCTGATGCAGCCTTGTCGCCATGCACCATCAGTACAGGCGTTTGAAGCCTGGTGACCGTTTCATTGATTTTCCAGCCCCAGATAACTTCTTCGCTCATCGCGGTGATGCGGTTTTCCCACCCGCCCCGATAGGCAAACCAAGGGGCGCGGTTGTCCCAAGGCGCGTACCACTGCGCTATGAGTTCAGCTGTCAGCAAGGCCTCGTCCGATCCAATAATCGGAATATAGTGGACCTCGCCGCTTTTTTCGTAGACAGCCCGCGCTTCGGCTGCACGCTCCATACGTGCAGCAATCGCTTGGTCATCCCCCAAATAGAGTGTTGCCGTGGCGGGGGTCAGATAGTGGCCGGCCACGATGCCAAGCGCTGACACGCGGCGGTCACGAACCGCGGCTTCTATCGCCCAGTTCACACCCTGGCAAATGCCCAAAACACCAAGCTTGTCCTGTGCCACACCGTCCTGCGCGGACAAAAATGTCAGGGCGGCGCCGATATCTTCTATCTTTGCCTCGCCGGATTCAAAGCGGCGCGGCTCACCCGAGCTGGCCCCGTGATAGCGTGGATCAAAAATCAGCACGGCCAGCCCCTGGCGGGCCAAGCGCGTGGCGTATTGCACCGGTGACTGCTCTTTCACAAAGGCCACCGGGCCAACCACTGCCACAGCTGGAAAAGGTCCCTCGCCGGGAGGCATGAAAAGTTTCCCGGCCAGTGTCTCGGCACCGCTGGGAAAGGTCACATCGCGGACTTCATACATCGGTGAAGCGGTCGTTTGCGCCGCAGCAGGAAGGCTCGCGGCAACTGCCGAGCCCGTAATCAGCCCGGCAAACATTCTGCGGGTTACATCCATCTTCAGTCTTCCTTCGGGTCATTGAGACACGTCTTCGATCACAGTCTCACTGTGAAAGCGCGTTCCATCATTTGTGATGTAATTGACAAACAGCCGGTTGCGCTGAATGTCGAAGACATCCACCACGTTTCCATCAACCTCGGTGAAGGCAATCACAAAGACGCCTGGGCGCAGATCGGTATGGACGATCTCTTCCTCACCCGAGGTGCCGGCAGTGCCATCCGGGGCCTCAACGCGCGTCCATCGAATGCGGTCCGGGGCGATAAAGTCCATGCGGATGCGATACCCGGACACCGCGTATTCATAGCTTTTTCCGGTTACGTCGTTGATTGCGCTGAGTTCTGCGGTCCAGCTTGTGTCCTGGTCTGCGGCATTAGCAGGATCTGAGGCTGCCACCGTGGCAGCAAGCAGCGCGGCGGAAACGAGTGCGGGTTTGAACATGGTCGATCCTTAGAGATTGATTGGGGCGGGAGTTTCGCCAGTATTCTGGCTCAGGACTTTTTGGTGTTTTTAGCTTTGACCTTGCCTGTGGCTCCGCCCTGGCTTTCGCTCTGGTCAACAACGCCGTCACCATTGGTGTCGGCGGCATCGAAAATACCTCTGTGGCGGTCGAGGAAGGCCTGCGTGCGCTCGATACCCGTGGCGTGGCTGTCCACGAATTCCTCGAAGGTGACAACACCGTCGCCATTCAAGTCCTGGGTTGCGGTCGAGACATCGGCATGTGCAGAACTGGCACCAAAAGCCAAAGTGCCGACAGCAACGATCAAAAGGGCTTGTTTCATGGGATCTTCCTCATCAGGGCTAACTTCGATGAAGGTTAAATGCGCTTGGATTGACATAATCGGAATGACGGTATTAGCATGGCCATCATGCAGAAAATGAATGCAGATTTGGCCTCGATGGATTTTCGCGTTCTGCGGTTTCTACGGCTTCTGTTGCAAACCGGCAGCGTGACCCGCTCGGCGGAACTGCTTGAAATCAGCCAGCCGGCCGCCAGCCGCATTCTTGCACGCATTCGCGATCTGACTGGCGATCCGCTGCTGATCCGAACCCAGGCAGGGTATCAGCTGACGGATCATGCATTGTCCCTACAGGCGCCGGTGCTTGATGCCATCAATTCAATCGAGGCTGTTTTTCAGCCGCCGCATTTCAGCCCGGAAAACTCCCGCCACTGTTTTCGGATTGCAGCCACCGACTATGCAGCAGCCTGTGTGATTGGGCCGCTTATGGACCGGCTGGCAAAAACTGCGCCGCATATCCAGGCCAATGTAACGCCCTTGGTGCCGAACAGTTTTTCAATGATATTGGAGGGTGAAATCGATTTCGTCTTCTATGCTGGGCTGAGAGTGAAGGGCGATCTGATCGTCAAGAAGCTGTTCACCGACAGCTATGTCCTGCTCATGCGCAAAGGCCATCCACTGCTTGAGCTTGCAAACCGGAAAGGCTTCCTTGATCCACCGGATATCGCACCTTACCGGCAGATCGAGTTCAGTTACCCGACTGTAGACCGTCTGCGCGCGGACACTGTCATGCGCATCGAGCGCGATGAGGCGCCAGCGATGCTTTCCGTGCCATTCTTCACCGCCATGCCGTTTCATGTGGCAAACAGCGATGCCGTCGCAGCCGTTCCATCGCGATTGGGTGAGCAACTCTCGGCTTTCTCCAGCGTCGTCTCTGTACCGTTCAGATCGGGAGCGCAGTTTCCATATTACCTGCTTTGGCACGAGCGCGGGCAATTCAATCCGGCGATGCGCTGGTTCGTTGACGAAGTCGCCCGGACGGTTGCCTGAAAGTTCTGCAGCGTCAATTATTATTGCGTTCTGGCACAAGAACATCCGTAACCGGCGTCAGCGCCCCACGTTGTAGCGCCTATCCGGTGCTGCGAGATCTTGCACAACTCATAGTGGGGAGTGCGTTTCGCAATGTGCGCTACAAATTCGTTTCTCAAATCGTTGGGCGTCGAGATCTACGCGTCGGGTCACCGGCGGTGGCCGGATGAAGCCAAGGCCCAGGCAGTGGCGGA
>NZ_KI421504.1:2277161-2699031 GCF_000473165.1 Leisingera aquimarina DSM 24565
CGGCACGCGTCATCATTCGACCGGCATTGTTCAGGAAGAGCGCGGTGTCGCCGACTTCGGGTCTGATCGCGATCCAGGCGCGAATTGCGGCAGCGGTTTCCTGCCAGAGCTGAGCCTCCCCCAATGAAGTGGTCCGCCCCTATGATTAGGAAAGCGGAGGGCCATAGATGGCGATTAAGAGACCCAAGCCTGAAGAGATTGTCGTGAAGTTACGGCAGGTTGAAGTGCTGATGGGGCAAGGCATGCCCCGAATAGACGCCATTCGGCAGATCAGTGTGACGGAACAAACCTATTGCCGTTGGAAGAAGAAGTACGGCGGAATGGGCACAGAACAACTCAAGGAACTGAAGCGGCTCCAGAAGGAGAACGAGCGCCTTCGCCGTGCCGTTTCAGATCTTACACTCGACAAACTGATCCTGTCAGAGGCCGCAAAGGGAAACTTCTGAGCCCCTCGCGCCGCCGTGCCTGCATCGATCATGTGCGTAGCCAAATCAAGATTTCCGAACGCCGTGTATGCCGCGTCCTGGGCCAGCACCGATCCACGCAGCGCCGGTTGCCACTTGGGCGTGCTGACGAAGACCGCCTGGTCGAGGACATGATCGAGCTGACACGTCAGTATGGTCGATATGGCTACCGTCGGATTGCCGCTCTGCTGTGAGACGCAGGCTGGCAGGTGAACGACAAGCGCGTCGAACGTCTATGGCGGCGAGAGGGGCTAAAGGTTCCCATGAAACAGCCCAAGAAAGGGCGGCTCTGGCTCAACAATGGTTCGTGTGTTCGGCTGCGGCCAGAGTATCGCAATCACGTCTGGTCGTACGACTTCGTGCATCATCGAACAGACGATGGNCGAGCGTTCAGGACATTGAATATTCTGGACGAACACAGTCGGGAATGTTTGGCGACCCGGGTGAGGCGGCAGCTGAACTCGACCGAGGTCATTGATGTTCTGACCGACCTGTTCATTCTTCGGGGCGTGCCTGCTTACATCAGGTCTGACAACGGCCCCGAATTCATAGCTGAGGCCGTCAGAGGCTGGATCAAAGCAGTTGGGGCTAAGACCGCATTCATCGAACCCGGGTCACCGTGGGAGAACGGATATTGCGAAAGCTTCAACGGGCGCATGCGCGACGAGCTGCTGAACGGTGAGGTCTTTTACTCGCTGCGGGAAGCCCAGATCATCATCGAAAGTTGGAGAAAACACTACAACACCAGACGACCACACAGTGCTCTGGGCTACCGCCCACCGGCTCCAGAGGCCATTGTTCCGGTAGACCAAAGGCCAACCATGCACTAACTTTCAACTTGGACCACTCAAGCGGGGCCGCTCATTTGGTCGAAGAAGATGAAAGGTCCGACCATTTGACGCTTGGGCGAAGGCAAGGCGCGGCTGACCTCGAAACCGCCGAGGTCGCGGGCACGCGGAACAATCAACGTTTCCAGCGCATCGCAGCCAGTTCTAGGGCATTCGGCTCAGGCCCCGGCGGCACGTTCGATGCTGCGGGCGAATTGCAGCAGCCGCGCATCCGAGCCTTTCGGGCCGGTGATATGCAGTCCGGTAGGCATTCCGTCCGAAGAGGTGCCAAAAGGGATCGAGACCGAAGGCAGCTCCAGCGGCGGGGTAAGCGTCACGGTGCGCCAGTCCTCGGTCAGCTCGCTGTCGCGCAGACCGGCAGAGAAGGGCATCCCTGTGGCCGTGGGCCAGAGGGCAAAGTCATAGCGCTCGAAGAAGCTGCTGACATCCGCCCAAACCGCAGCGCGGGTTTTCTGATAGGCGGCCAGCTCCGCCAGGCTGCGTCCTTCGGCCTGGGCGCAGGCAGTGCGGAAGCTTTCGCCTGCCAGCGCTATTTGCGGCTGCAGCTGCGTTTGGATCTGCAGTGCGCATTGGCCGCGGATGATGCCGCCATGCGCCAAAAGCGGAGCCAGGTCGGGGGCGTCCGCCGCCACCTGCCAGCCGAGGCTCCGGCACAGCGCCTCTGCCGGGGCAATCGCTGCCTGCACCGAAGCGTCAACGCAGGCTCCGAAAGGGGACAGCGACAAGGCAACCCTGCCTGCGCTGCGGGGCGGCGCCTCTTCCAGGCTGGCAAGCCGCGGCATGTCCTGCCAGAAGCCCAGCGGCTGGCGGGGGGTGTTGCCCTGCATGGCTTCCAGCATCAGCACCAGATCGCGCACGGTCCGGGCCATCGGACCGGGCACTGACAGCCCGTCAAACGGCGCCGGGTTCGGGTCATAGGGGATAAGGCCCGGGGTCGGCCGGAAGCCCACGACACCGCACCAGGCTGCGGGCGTGCGGGTGCTGCCGCCCAGATCCGAGCCATCCGCAAGCGCCACCATGTGCGCCGCCAGCGCGGCCGCCGCGCCGCCCGAGCTGCCGGCCACTGTTTTTTCCGGGTTCAGCGGGTTGCGGGTGGTGCCGGACACAAGATTGCTGGTCTGGCCGGAGAAGGTGAACTCAGGCGTGTTGCTTTTGCCGGTGATCATTGCACCTGCGGCGCGCAGACGGGCCACATGCAGGGCGTCAAAATCCGGGACATGGGATGCAAAGCTCCTGGATCCCCAGGTGGTGCGCAAGCCCTTGGTTTCAAAGCAATCTTTTATGGCAATAGGCAGGCCGTGCAGCGGTCCGGCAAATGCGCCCGAGGCCGCCGTCGTATCCAGCTCCGCGGCCCGCGCCTCTGCTGCATCCCAGTCCAGGGTGACAAAGGCATTTACGGTGCTTTCCCGCGCTTCGGTCTGCGTCTTATGCGCCGCCAGAACGTCGCGGGCACTCAGTTCACGCGCCCGCAGCTTGGCGGCCATATCCTCGGCGGAGAGGGCGGTGATGTCTGTCATGCGGCAGGTCTTCCGGTGCTGGTTGAAAGGGGTGCTGCCGTCAGACTAAGAACCGGTGCCGGGCGGGACCCTTCTGAAACCGGCCTCAAAAGCGTCTGCCAGCGACTTGGCGGGCTTCTGCGGGCAGGCCTCAGCGGGCAAGCCAGCCGTGGACTGCATCCTTGCCCAGGCGGCAGGCCTCCGCCAGGCTTTCTCCATTGGCCAGGTGGCAGGTGATCGCGGTGGCCAGGCTGCACCCTGTTCCGCGTTTGGAGCCCGGCAGCCGTTGTGCAGCAAAGCGGAGGACGGCGCCGCCGCCAGTGCAGAGCACATCAATGCTCTGCGGGCCTGTGCCATGGCCGCCTTTGACCAGCACTGCTTGACATCCCTGCGCCAAAAGGACTGCCGCCTGCGCCTCAATACTGCCGGTTGAGCCGGAAAGCACTTCCAGCTCCGCCAGGTTCGGTGTGACTAAGACCGCCCGCTTCAGCAATGCGCCAAAGCCGTCTGCCGCCATCAGCCTGCCGCCGGAGGTTGCTTTAAGAACCGGATCCAACACGATAGGCATCTCTCTAGGAAGGGCCGCGTCAACTGCGCTGGCCACTGCGGCAGACCCCAGCATTCCGATCTTGGCTGCGGCGGGTGCAGGCACCGCGGTCAAAGCAGCCTGCGTCTGGTCTGCAACGGCCTGCGGCGTGCTGGGGTGAATGGCCAGGACTGCGGCATCGGTCTGTACAGTCACAGCTGTCACCACCGGGCGCACTACCGCGCCAAGCCCGGCTGCCATGGCCGTATCGCGGGTGAGGCCGGCACCGCCGCTGCTGTCGGTGCCGCCTATTGCCAGGATCGCGGTCACGCGCTGTCTCCGGCGGCCAGCAGGGCGAGGTTGCCATAGCCCGCAGCCTTCAGATCCGAAGCCGCGCCCCAGGCGCGCAGGCCGGTCCGGCAGCACAGCACAATCCGCCCCTTGCGCGGCAGTTCCGCCGCCAGCAGATCGGCGCGGGCAATCCGGCGGGCCTGGGACGCGGGCAATCCGGGCGCCTCAGCGGCATCGCGCAGTTCGATCACCGTATCTTCTGCGGTGATATGCGCGGTGGCGACAAAGGGCAGAGCGTCCTCCGGTTCCGCTGCCTCATCAAAGCGGAAGCTGCTGATCTGCAGGTCCGCTAGCCGAAGAACAAACAACTGTCCCCGCGGGGACGGCTGGTGATTCAGCAGGGACTTCAGCGCGAGCTGTGCCTGCAAGGCGCCGACCATGCCCACGGCAGGCCCCATAACACCGGCGGTTGCGCAGGTCGCCGCCTGTGCGGGCAAATCCGGGAACACGGCCCTTAAGGACGGCCCGCCGCCGCAAAAGCCCCCGGCATAGCCCGATTGCCCCAGCGCCGAGGCCGAGATGAGCATCTTGCCCTGCCGCTGGCATTCATCCGAGAGGATGTAAGACACCGCAAAACTGTCCGCCGCATCCACAACCAGATCAGCTGCTGCCACCATCCCCACAGCATTGGCCGCATCCAGAGGCGCAACCCGCGCTGTCACCTGCAGCGCCGGGTTGGACGCCAGCAGGTGCCGCCGGGCGGCGTCTGCCTTAGGCTGGCCAAGGTCCCCCATAGTATAAAGCACCTGCCGGTGCAGGTTGCTCTCCTCCACTGCGTCGCCATCCATCAGGGTGATGCACCCCACGCCTGCGCCGCCGAGATACTGCAGCACCGGACAGCCGAGACCCCCGGCGCCCACCACCAGAACATGCGCCCGGGCGAGCCGTTCCTGGCCCTCGGCACCAACCTCCGGCAGGATCATCTGGCGGGCATAGCGGCTCATGCGGCCTCCTTGACCCGGCAGGCCTCCGCCCATTCGCGGGTGCGCGCCTCGGGGTCTTCTGCCAGCTGGATGTCGGTCACCACTGCGGCGCTGTCCGCACCCGCAGCAAACACCCCGGGCAACCGTTCCGGCGTCAGCCCGCCGATCGCAACCAGAGGAGTCTCACCGGCCATCTGCTTCCAGCGCGTCACCCGCTCCAGCCCCTGCGGGTCCCATTTCATCTTTTTCAACAATGTCGGATATACGGGCCCCAAGGCCACATAGGCAGGCCCGAACGACAGGGCGCGCTCCAGTTCGCTCTCGTCATGGGTGGACAGGCCAAAGCGCACGCCTTTGCGGCCCAGCGCGGCAAAATCGGCCCTGTCCATGTCCTCTTGGCCGAGATGGACAAAGTTGCAGTTCAGATCCAGCGCGGCCTGCCAATAGTCATTTACCACCAGCTGCGCGTCGTGAACTGCGCAGAAATCCCGCGCCCGGGCGATCTGGCGCCGCACCTCAGTCTCAGGCTCGTCCTTGATGCGCAGCTGCACCAGTTTGGCCCCCTGGGGCACCAGCAGCTCCAGCCGGCCGACGTGGCCCGTGATCAGATAGAAACGTTCCATTATGCAAACTCCGCCAGTCCCAGAACGGGGGTTGAAGGTACTGCCATGTCGCGCCGCTCCATCGGGTCGGCGGCAAAGCCCGCGCGTCCGGCGTCTATTGCCTGCGCCATGGCTGCGGCCATTCGGGCAGGGTCGCCGGCCTTGGCGACAGCCGTGTTCAGCAGAACCGCATCCATACCCAGCTCCATCGCCATCGCCGCATCCGAGGGCCGCCCGATGCCCGCGTCCACAATCAGCGGCACACCGGGAAAATGCGCCCGCATCGCCCGCAGGGCATCCGGGTTGCGCAATCCCTGGCCGGAGCCGATCGGCGCGCCCCAGGGCATCAGCACTTCGCAGCCCGCCTCCAGCAACCGCTCGCCGACCACCAGATCGTCGGTGGTGTAGGGAAAGACCTGAAAACCCTCATCGCTTAGGATCCGGGCCGCCTCAACCAGCCCGAACACATCCGGCTGCAGGGTGTCGGAATGGCCGATCACCTCCAGCTTGATCCAGGGCGTATCAAACAGCTCCCGTGCCATATGGGCGGTGGTCACCGCTTCCTGCACCGAGTGGCAGCCGGCAGTATTGGGCAGGATCCGGCAACCGGTTTCGCGCAAAGTCTCCCAAAAGCCGGCCCCGGAGCCGTCAGCGGTTTCGCGGCGCAAGCTGACGGTGATGGTCCCGGTGCCGCTGGATTTCACCGCCTCCGCCAGAACCGCGGGCGAGGGGTATTGCGCAGTGCCCAGCAGCAGCCGCGAGGGGATCTCTGTTCCGTAAAACTGCATCTCAACCTCCCTGCATCGGGGCAAGCACTTCCAGGTGGTCGCCCTCAGAGAGTTGCACCTGTTCCCGGTTGCTGCGGGCCACAAATGTGCCGTTCAGCGCGGTCGCGACAGAGGAGCAGGCAAAGCCCAGCTCATTCAGGGCAGTTTTCAGGTCGGTTGCCGATAGGTCATGCGGTTTGGCGTTCACGATGATTTTCATCTGTCGTCTCCGGTATCAGGCGGTCTGCAGCCTGTTGCGCCATCGCGGGCGCCAGCAGAAAGCCGTGGCGGTAAAGCCCGTTGAGAAATAGCGTGCCGCCCTGTTCGGTCAGCCGCGGCAGGTTGTCGGGAAAGGCGGGGCGCAGGCCGGCGCCGGTCTCCACCACGCTGGCCTCGGCAAATGCCGGGTGCAGGGTGAAGGCGGCGTTCAGCAGTTCGCTGAGCGACCGCAGGGTGATTGCCCGGTCCGAGCTGCTTTCGATCATGGTGCCGCCGATCATGAAATATCCGTCCCCGCGGGGAACAAGGTACAGCGGCATCCGTGGATGCAGCAGACGCAGGGTGCGGCTGATCTTCACCTCCGGGCAATGCAGGACCGCCATCTCGCCGCGCACCGGGCGCAAGCCCGGCAGGGATGCCGCCATGCCGGTGCAATCCAGCGTGACGCGGGCAGGGGCAGGAGTGCTATAACGGATTTCCACGCCCATCTCTTGCACTTTGGCGCTCAGATCCCGCAGCGCGCGCCGCGGGTCCAGATGTGCCTCCTGCTCAAAGAACAGCCCTTGCGAAAACCGCCCTCCCAGCGCTGGCTCTAGCCCGGTGATCTCTGCGCTGTTCACCTCCCGGTGCCCCGAAGTGCGGCGGCCAAAGCGAGTGAGTTCCGCCCGGTCGCGGGCAGGCGCTACCACCAGCGTGCCGCGCCTGTGGACTGGTGTAATCTTGGCCCACCAGCCGAAGGTGCGGCTGCCGAGGGTGATGACCTCCTCCTCGGCGCTTTCCCTTTCGCACCAGGGCGCCAGCATGCCGCCTGCAAAGCGCGCGACGCTGCTGTCTCCGGGGGTATTGCCCCGTTCATAGACCGTGACCTTGGCCCCGCGCTGCGCCAGCTCATAGGCGCAGGCGAGGCCGGCAAGGCCTGCGCCTGCGATGGTGATCATTCCGCCGGTTCCGCAGTCTCAGGCGCGGGCACATACAGTTCGCCGCCTTCGCGGAACTTTGCCGCCATTGCCTCCATGCCCTCTTTCTGGGCCTCGGCGCGGATGTCGTGGCTGATCCGCATGGAGCAGAACTTCGGCCCGCACATGGAGCAGAAATGGGCCACCTTATGGGCCTGCTTGGGCAGAGTCTGGTCGTGGAACTCGCGTGCGGTATCCGGGTCCAGCGACAGGTTGAACTGATCTTCCCAGCGGAATTCAAACCGCGCGCGGGACAGCGCGTCATCGCGGCGCTGGGCGCCCGGCAGGCCCTTGGCCAGATCGGCGGCATGGGCGGCGATCTTGTAGGTGATCACGCCGACCTTGACGTCGTCGCGGTCGGGCAGGCCCAAGTGTTCCTTGGGGGTCACGTAGCACAGCATCGCACAGCCGAACCAGCCGATCATCGCCGCCCCGATGCCGCTGGTGATATGGTCATAACCCGGCGCAATATCGGTGGTCAGCGGCCCAAGCGTATAAAACGGCGCCTCGTGGCAGCACTCCAGCTGCTTGTCCATGTTCTCCTTGATCTTGTGCATGGCCACATGGCCCGGCCCTTCGATCATCACCTGGCAGTCCTTGGCCCAGGCAATCTTGGTGAGTTCCCCAAGGGTCTCCAGCTCGGCAAACTGCGCTTCGTCATTGGCGTCGGCGATGGAGCCGGGGCGCAGACCGTCACCCAGCGAGAAGCTCACATCATACTGGCGGCAGATGTCGCAGATTTCCTCGAAATGCTCATACAGGAACGATTCCTTGTGGTGATGCAGGCACCACTTGGCCATGATCGAACCGCCGCGCGACACGATGCCGGTCACGCGCTCGACCGTCATCGGCACCATATGCAGACGCACGCCGGCATGAATGGTGAAGTAGTCGACGCCCTGTTCGGCCTGTTCGATCAGCGTGTCGCGGAAGACTTCCCAGGTCAGATCCTCGGCGATGCCGTTCACCTTCTCCAGCGCCTGATACATCGGCACGGTGCCAATCGGCACAGGGCTGTTGCGGATGATCCATTCGCGGGTGTTGTGGATGTTGCGCCCGGTGGACAGGTCCATCACCGTGTCGGCGCCCCAGCGGATCGACCAGACCAGCTTGTCGACTTCCTCTTCCATCGACGAGGTCACGGCCGAGGTGCCCATATTGGCGTTGATCTTCACAAGGAAATTGCGGCCAATGATCATCGGCTCGATTTCCGGATGGTTGATGTTTGCGGGAATGATCGCACGGCCGGCAGCAATTTCGGAGCGCACGAATTCCGGGGTCACGTAATCGGGGATGTTGGCGCCGAAGTCATTACCGTCGCGCTGGCCGTGGCAGGGCGACAGCTCGCGCAGCTGGTTTTCGCGGATTGCCACAAACTCCATCTCCGGCGTGATGATGCCGGCCCGTGCATAGGCCAGCTGGGTTGGTGCAGCGCCGTCCTTGCCGCGCAGCGGCGCGGGTTTCACCGGAAATTCCGGGGTCAGCCGGTCGCCCGCGACAAAGCCGTTATCCGCGGGTGTCACATCACGGCCGGTGTATTCCTCAACGTCACCGCGCGCCTCGATCCACTGGCGGCGCAGCTGCGGCAGGCCCTGGCGGATGTCGGTCAGCACATCCGGGTCGGTGTAGGGGCCGGAGCTGTCATAGACCGGCAGCGGCGCTTCGCCCGCGGTGGGGTGGGTGGCGATTTCGCGCATCGGCACGCGGATGTCCTGGTGGACTTCGCCTGCGACATAGATCTTGCGCGACGCGGGCAAGGCACCCGTGGTGATCTTGGGGTTGGGGACGTTCATTTTGGTGCTCCTCAAAGCCGAAAACTCAGAAAAGACACCAGATGAGTTTTGGCTGGGAAACCGGCAGGCGAGGGGGCCTGCTTGACCGGAATGCGCCCGTTTCAAACGGCTGTCCCCGCGGGGACACGGGGACAAAAGGCGCGTCCTAGCTTCCTACGCCAGTATCAACTGGGTCAGGTTCAAAGGGTCGCGCCGCCGGTCCGGGTTGCCCCGCACCTGAACGCCTCTCAGTCCCTTGGGCGGGACTCCCCTGCGTGGCTTTAGGGGTAGGGGAGACGCAGGGTTCGCGTCAACCGAAAACTTTGTAGATTATTTTTGATTATTATTATCAATTGATTATCTGAGTATTCAAAGCGCGTGCGGGGCAAATCGCTGCAGCGCAGCTTTGGTGCTTGATCGCAGGTGGAGAAATTATCTATAAAATCCCGAACCGCCATCCGCGCATGGCCAACTGGTATACGAGAACAGGAGACAGCATGCTGGACGCTGCACCCATCCGCACCGACTGGACCCGCGAAGAAGCGGAAGCGATTTACAACAAGCCTTTCATGGACTTGCTGTTTCAGGCGCACACAGTGCACCGGCAGTATTTCGACCCCAACCAGGTGCAGAAATCCAAACTGCTGAGCATCAAGACCGGCGGCTGCGCCGAGGATTGCGCCTATTGCTCGCAGTCGGCGCGCAACGGTGCGCAGCTGTCGGCCTCCAAGCTGATCGAGGTGCAGCGGGTGATTGCCGAAGCGAAGAAGGCCAAGGAAGGCGGCGCGACGCGCTATTGCATGGGCGCGGCCTGGCGCTCGCCCAAGGACCGCGACATGGCCGCACTCGAAGCCATGGTGCAGGGCGTCAAGGACCTGGGCATGGAAACCTGCATGACCCTGGGCATGCTGGACGAGGAACAGGTGTTCCGCCTGCGTGATGCCGGCCTTGATTACTACAACCACAACATCGACACGTCCGAGCGGTATTACTCCGAGATCATCACCACCCGCACATTCGCTGACCGGATCGATACCCTGAACCGGGTGCGCGAGGCGGGTATCAAGGTCTGCTCCGGCGGCATCGTCGGTATGGGAGAAAAACAGCTGGACCGCATCGACATGATGCTGGCGCTGGCGACGCTGGAGGTGCATCCCGACTCGGTGCCGGTCAACATGCTGATCCCGATTGCCGACACGCCGCTGGCCGATGTGGAAAAGCTGGACCCGATCGAATTTGTCCGCTCGGTGGCGCTGGCCCGGATCCTGATGCCAAAATCGCACGTGCGCCTGTCCGCAGGCCGCACCGATATGTCGGACGAGATGCAGGCGATGTGCTTCTTTGCCGGCGCCAACTCGATCTTTGTGGGTGACACGCTGCTGACCGCGGACAATCCTGAAGAAGACAAGGATCAGCAGCTGTTCGACCGTCTGGGCATCACCGCAATGGCGGTGGGATGTGACGGCAGCCGCTGATGGCGGGCGCCTTTCCAAGACATGAGAAATCGCTGGAAGCGCTGCGCAACCGCGGGCGCTACCGGCAGCTGATGCCGCGGGACGGGCATGACTTTGCCTCCAACGACTACCTTGGGCTCGCGGGCAGCGATGTGCTGCGCGCCGCCGCAGCCGATGCGCTGGCGCGCGGCGTGCCGGTCGGGGCAGGCGGCGCGCGCCTGCTGCGCGGCAACGATGCGGAACATCAGTTGCTGGAGGCCGAAGCTGCGGAGTTTTTCGGCACCGAAGCGACTTTGTTCATGGGCGGCGGCTTCAATGCCAACCAGGCGATTTTTTCGGCCCTGCCGCAGCAGGGCGATTTGGTGCTCTTTGACGCGCTGATCCACGCCAGCACCCATGACGGCATGCGGCTGGGCCGGGCCGAATCCCGCAGCTTTGCCCACAGCGATGCGGAAGACGCGGCGCGCGTTCTGAAAGATTGGCGCGCTGAAGACGGCGAAGGCCAGGTCTGGATCGCGGTTGAGGCAGTCTATTCGATGGACGGCGACCTGGCGCCTTTGGACGAACTAATGGCGCTGGCCGATGCCGCGGGTGCCGTGCTGGTGGTCGATGAGGCGCACTCAACCGGCGTGTTCGGCGATCAGGGCCGCGGGCTGGCGCATAATATCTCACACCGCCCGAATGTTCTCTCCCTGCACACCTGCGGCAAGGCGCTTGGGACCTCGGGTGCCCTGATCTGCGGCCAGAAGGTGCTGGTCGAGACGCTGATCAACAAGGCCCGCAGTTTCATCTATGCCACCGCGCCGTCACCGCTGAATGCCGCGCTGGTGCGCGCAGCCCTGCAAGAGCTGCGGGAGAACCCGGCACGCCGCGAAGAGGCTTGGGAGGGGATCTCCCATGCCCAAGACGAAGCCAAGCGCCTGTGCGGGCTGGGCGGCTATCACAGCCAGATCCTGCCGGTGGTGATCGGCGATGACAAGCACACCATGGCGCTGGCCGCGCACATGCAGGCCTGCGGTTATGACATCCGCGGCATCCGCCCGCCCACGGTGCCCCGCGGCACCGCGCGGCTGCGGCTGTCGATTACATTGAATACTGGCCCGGAGGTGATCACGGCGATGTTCACCGATCTGGCCCGGGAAATGGAGGCCGCCGCATGAGCGCGCTGATCGTGACCGGCACCGATACCGGCATTGGCAAGACCATCTTCTCGGCAGGCCTGGTACAGGCGCTGGGCGCCACCTATTGGAAGCCGGTGCAATCCGGGCTGGAGGAGGAAACCGACAGCCAGGTTGTGGCGCGGCTCTCCGGCCGGCCCGTGCTGCCCGAAGGCTACCTGCTGCAGCTCCCTGCCTCGCCGCATCTGTCTGCCGAGGCCGAAGGAGTGGAGATCGACCCCGACGCGCTGCCCTTGCCTGAGGTTGATGGTGTGCTGGTCGCCGAAGGGGCAGGCGGGCTGATGGTTCCGTTGAACCGCAAGGTTCTGTATCTGGACCTCTTTGTCCGCTGGCGCGCGCCGGTGATCCTCTGCGCCCGGACACAGCTGGGGACCATCAATCATACGCTTCTGTCGCTGAAAGCCCTGCGTGATGCAGGCTGCCCTGTGGTAGGCGTCGCCTTTATCGGCGATCCGGAACCTGCGGTCGAGGAAACCATTTGCCAGTTCGGCCAGGTGGCGCACTTGGGCCGCCTGCCGGTTCTGGGCGAGCTGACCTCTGACGCCTTGGCCGTGGCCTTTCAGGCCAGCATCCGGGTGGACCTGATCAAGGAGAGCTTGACATGAGCGCCGTAGATCTCACCCAGCTCGAATTCGACCAGCAGCATCTTTGGCACCCCTATACCAATGTGGCCAAGCCCGGCCCGACCTTTGTGGTCAAGGAAAGCGAAGGCGTCCACATCACGCTCGACGATGGCACCCGGCTGATCGACGCTATGTCCTCGTGGTGGTGTATGATGCACGGCCACAGGAACCCGGCGATCACCAAAGCGATCCACAACCAGCTCGACACCCTGCCGCATGTGATGTTCGGCGGGCTGACCCATGATCCGGCCATCGACCTGGGCCGCAAGCTGCTGGAGATCACGCCCGACAGCCTGACGCGCATTTTCTACTGCGATTCCGGCTCGGTCTCGGTCGAGGTGGCGATGAAGATGGCGGTGCAGTACCAGCACGCCATCGGCCAGCCGGACCGGAAGGAATTTGCCACCATCCGCTCCGGCTATCACGGCGATACCTGGAAGGCGATGAGCGTTTGCGACCCTGACACCGGCATGCACCACCTGTTCCAGGGCGCGCTGAGCGTGCAGCATTTCGTCTCTCGCCCGCCCATCCGTATCCATGAGGATTGGGTGGACGATCCGGCGCGGAACGGGCTGGGCGAACTGCGCGCGGTGTTTGAAACGAATGCACAAAAGATCGCCGCCTTCATTCTGGAACCCGTGGTGCAGGGCACTGGCGGCATGTATTTCTATCACCCCGAATACCTGAACCAGGCACGCGCCTTGTGCGATGAACTGGGCATCCTGTTGATCTTTGACGAGATCGCCACCGGTTTCGGCCGCACCGGCGAGCTGTTTGCCACCGATTTCTGTACAGTCGAGCCGGATATCATTTGCCTCGGCAAAGGGCTGACCGGCGGCCATATTTCCTTTGCCTGCACTGTGACCAATGACCGGGTGGCCGAGGGTGTCGGCGGCGGCAATCCCGGCATCTTCATGCACGGGCCGACCTATATGGCCAACCCGCTGGCCTGTGCCGCGGCCAAGGCCTCGCTGGATTTGCTGACCGGCCAGGACTGGCGCGGCACAGTTTCGGCAATTGCAGAGCAGATGCAGGCCGAGCTGGCCCCGGCGCGCGATCTGCCCAATGTGGCGGACGTGCGGGTGCTGGGCGCGATTGGCGTCATCGAGATGAAACACGCGGTGTCTGCGGATGAGGCCCATGCCCGGGCGCACGGCATGGGCGTGTTTCTGCGTCCCTTCGGCAAGAATATCTATACCATGCCGCCGTTCATCACCACGCCGGATCAGCTCAGCGAAATCACCGCAGGCATGCTGCGGCTGGCGCGGGAGCTCTGAGCCATGGAGTTCCGCTGGCTAAAACAGAACAATGCAGCCGAGGCCATCGTGGTCTTCGGCGGCTGGGCTGTGGGGCCGGAAGTGTTCTGGCACTTGGACGGTGCGCAGGACATCCTGTTTGCCAGCGATTACACCGATCTGAACACTGAGCTGCCGGATCTGTCCGGCTATGACCGGGTCAGCCTCTTGGCCTGGTCTTTTGGTGTGGCCGCTTATGCCCACTGGCAGCAGGGGCGGCCTGACCCGTTCCAGCGCAAGACGGCGGTGAACGGCAGCCTGCAGCCAGTGAACCGCGGTGCGGGCATTCCGCCTGCGGTCTTCCGCAGGACAATGGAGATGCTGAGCCTGGAAAGTTACCAAAGCTTTCTGACCCGCGTGTTCGGCGTTGCGCAAGCGGCAGAAGCGCTGGATGTGCCGACCCGCCGGGCTGAGCTGCTGGCCGTGGAGCAGCGCGGAGACGCGCCGCAGACGCGCTTTGACAAGGTCTGGATCAGCTCCGGCGACAAGATCTTTCCGCCCGCCAATCTGCTGCGGGCCTGGGCCGGGCGCAATGTTGCGGACCTGGACGCGCCGCATGCGCCGTTTGACCGATTTGCACAGTGGGAGGAGCTGTTCTGATGAA
This sequence comes from Leisingera aquimarina DSM 24565, assembly GCF_000473165.1. GTDB lineage: Bacteria > Pseudomonadota > Alphaproteobacteria > Rhodobacterales > Rhodobacteraceae > Leisingera > Leisingera aquimarina. Next base: position 2,291,240 of record NZ_KI421504.1, read on the forward strand.
GGACATGCAGCCCCCGCAACTGGATCAGACCCGTGTGCGCCAAAGCTTCCGCCGCGGGCTGGACAGCTATCACCGCGCGGCAGCTGTTCAGGAAGATATCGCCCGGCGGCTGGCGGAGCTGCTGCAGGCGCAGGGTGCACCGCGGCGGTTCCGGACCGCGATGGAGTTCGGCTGCGGCACCGGCCATCTGACCCGGCAGCTGCTGCAGCGGTTCGGTATCGGCAGCCTGCTGCTGAATGATCTGGTGCCCGAGGCCGCAGGGGTGCTGCAGGCGCTTGGCGATGCTGCTCCGGAGCAGGCGCGCTTTGAGGCAGGCCCTGTCGAGACCCTGCCGCTGCCGGATGAGCTTGACCTGATCGCCTCAGCCTCGACCGTGCAGTGGATCCCTGATCTGTCTGCGCTGGCAGCGCGGCTGTCGGTGCGGCTGAGGCCGGGCGGCTGGCTGGCGCTGTCCGGCTTTGGCCGGAGCCAGTTCCGCGAGCTGGCGGCGCTCGGCTCGGCCGCGGCGGCGCCCAGCTATTTGGATGCCGGGGAATGGCCGTCCGTGCTGCCGCAAGGCCTGGAGATTCTGGCCATCGAGCAGCGCCCTGCCGTGCTGGAATTCGATACCGCGCTAGGTCTGCTGAAACATCTGCGCCGGACCGGCGTCAACGGCCACGCCCAGCAAAGCTGGAGCCGCAGGCGGCTGCAGGAATTTGAAGCCGCCTACCGGCAGCGTTTCGGCTGTGGCGGCAAGCTGCCGCTGACCTATGATCCGGTACTTCTGGTGGCGCGCAGGGCCGCCTAGCCGGCCATGGCTCTTGGTGCGCGCATTCCGCGCTTGAGGCAAGTTTTAGGTTTTTTCCCCGCTCTAAGGCCGCGGCTTCCAGCAGTGCGTTAATCTTTGTCAATTCCCGCCTGCTATGCCGGAACCAGAGCCGTGCCCGGGGGTGCGGAACGTGGAAATACTGGCAGTACGGGAGTGACGCCAATGAAATTCAAAGCGTTTACCGCCGCTTTGACGGCGCTGGCGGTTTCGGGGGCCGCCGAAGCCGCCGACATGGGGGAGACCGGAGCATCGATCCGGCTGTCCCTGAACAATTGGACCGGTCAGCACCTGTCGACCTATATCGCCGGCGGCATGCTGGAGGAAGCAGGCTATACCGTCGAATACGTCGAAGCCGATCAGGGCGCCATGTATGACGACATCGCCAGCGGCGAAGTGCATGCAATGGTGGAAATCTGGACCAGCAGCACCCCGGCGGATTACTTTGCGGCCCGCGATGAAGGTCGTGTGGAAGAGCTGGGCGACTTGGGCCTGGATGCCCGCAACGGTGTGGTGTTCCCGCCCTATGTGGCGCAGATGTGCCCGGGCCTGCCCAACTGGGATGCACTGCGCGATTGTGCTGGCATCTTTTCGGAAAACGGCAAGGGCAAGCGCGGCATTTATTTGGCCTATCCGGACTCCTGGGGCTCGCCCGGGGCGGACCGGATCCGGGCGCTGGATTTGCCGTTTGATGTGGTCGCTGCGGAGTCTGAGGCCGCGATGATTGAGGCCTTCCAGCAGGCCTACCGGGAAAAACGCCCGGTGATCTCAACCTTCTGGGCGCCGCATTGGGCAATGTCGTCATATGCACTGCAATTTGTGCGCCTGCCGAAGCCGGAACCGGCCTGTTACACCGATCCCTCCTGGGGGCCGAACCCCAAGGCCACCGGCGATTGCGATTTTGCCCGCGGCGGGGTGATGAAGGCGAGCTGGCCTGGCCTTAAGGACCGCTGGCCGGCTGCCTATGAGATCCTGAAGAACTATCAGCTGAGCATTTGGGACCAGCAGCCGCTGATCGGGCTTGTGGATGTCCGGGGCGAGACCCCGCAGGGCGCCGCCCGCGGCTGGCTGGCGGTGAACCGGGCCAAATGGATGCCCGTTGTCGAGGAAGCCACCGGCAAGGGCCGGTCCTGACCCGCAAGATCCGGGTTTAGATTTCAGCGCTCCTGCCCGAGGCAGGGGCGCTGTCTTTGTGTGCGGGGCGGGCCTTGAGGCCGGATCCCCGGCCGCGGCATGCTGGTTGCGGGCGTTTGCCACGCGGGCGCAAGGTGATTCCGGAACTTGTCCGCTTGCACAGAAACTTGAACCGTCAATCAAAATATTTCGCAGTTTATGCCGCAATCACTCGACAAACTGTCGTAATATGTTCCAATACTTGCATTATCCCCGGCCACACTTGGACAATGGGTGCCTGCTGACAAGAATTAAGACCAGCCGCAAGGCCAGGCAGACGCCATGAACCGCCGGGTTCCAAAAGACGCGCCAAGCCGGACAATCGGCGGCGCAAGACCAATGACAGGGAGTAGAACAATGAACTTCAAAGGATATGCGCTGGCGCTGGGCGCCGCATCGATGACGGTTGCTGCGGGCTTGGCTTCGGCAGCGGAACTTGGTGATACCAGCAAGCCGATCAAGCTGGCTGTGAACGAATGGACCGGCCAGCATGTGACCACCCATATCGCCGCAGAGATGCTGAAGGCCGCGGGCTATGAGGTGGAATTTGTCTCGGCCGGCATGATGAACCAATTCCAGGCGATTGCCGATGGCGACATTCACGCGACGCTGGAAATCTGGTCGTCGAACGTCTCGGATGAATACGCCAAGAAGATCGAAGAAGGCACCGTCGTTGAGCTTGGCGATCTGGAGTTGAACGCGCGCGAAGGCATCGCCTATCCGGCCCATGTGGCTGAGCTTTGCCCTGGCCTGCCGGCGTGGGAGGCGCTGAAGGACTGCGCGATGCAATTCGCCACCGCGGAAACCCTGCCCAACGGCCGCCTGGTCGATTACCCCGCCGACTGGGGCACGCCGGGCGCCGACCGCATGACCGGGCTGGACCTGCCGTTCAAGGCGGTGCCTGCAGGCTCCGAAGCCGCCTTGATCGTCGAACTGCGCGCCGCAACCGAGCGCAAGACGCCGCTGCTGGTCACCTTCTGGCAGCCGCATTGGGCAATGTCGGCCTATGACGTGAAATTCGTCGATCTGCCGCCGGGCGAGGAGGCCTGTTTCTCTGATCCGGCCTGGGGCCCGAACCCGAATGCGGTGAACGATTGCGATTTCTCGCCCTCACGCATCTTCAAGGCGGCCTGGTCCGGGGCTGAGGAAACCTGGCCTGCAGCCTATGAAATCCTGTCGAACTACACCCTGGCCGTGGAAGACCAGCAGCCGATGATGGGCGCGATCGACGTGGATGGCGGCAAGGTCGAAGAGGTGGTTGCCGCCTGGATGGCCGATAATGAGGGCAAATGGCGCCCGGTTGTCGACGCCGCCATTAAGTGAGCCGCGCCCAGTGAGTGGCTCTGAAACGCCTGCCATCACCTGCCAGAATGTCTGGCAGGTGTTTGGCAATGACGCAGACAGCGCCTTGAAAGAGGTGCTGGCGAACCATCCCTCGCCGGATGACGCCGCCGGAGAGCTGCGCAGCAAGGGGCTGATCCCGGCGGTGCAGAACGCGTCCTTCCAAGTGCAGGAGGGGGAGCTGTTTGTGATCATGGGGCTGTCAGGGTCGGGCAAGTCCACCCTGATCCGCTGCATCTCGCACCTGCTGCACGCCACCGGCGGCGAAATCCGCATCGACGGCGAAAACATCGTCGAGGCCAGCGCCAAACGGCTGATCGAGCTGCGCCGCAAGAAGCTGGGCATGGTGTTCCAGCACTTCGGCCTGTTCCCGCATATGACGGTGGCCGAAAACGTCGCCTATCCCCTGCGGGTGCAGGGAGTGAAGAAAAAGCAACGGCAGGCCAAGGCGGAAGAGGTGATCAATCTGGTCGGCCTGCGCGGCCGCGAAAACCACTATCCGCGGGAGCTGTCCGGTGGCCAGCGCCAGCGCGTCGGTATCGCCCGCTCACTGGTGGCGGATTGTTCGGTCTGGTTCCTGGATGAGCCGTTCTCGGCGCTCGACCCGCTGATCCGGCGCCAGCTGCAGGATGAGTTCCTGGAGATCCAGGCCAAGCTGAAAACCACCATCGTCTTCATCACCCATGACATCAACGAGGCGCTGAAGCTGGCCGACCGCATCGCCATCATGCGCGATGGCAGGATCGTGCAGATCGGCACCCCTGCCGACATCGTGCTGCGCCCGGTGGATGACTACGTGCGCGAGTTTTCCAAGGATGTGGCCAAGGGCCGGCACGCCCGGGTGGCCTCGGTGATGGAGACCGGCGCGGGGCTGGCGTATGGCGCCGATGACCCCGGCCTGCGCCAGGACATGACGCTGGATGCCGCCCTGGCACGCTGCATGGAGCTGTACGAGCCGGTGCCGGTACGCTCGCCCGAGGGCAACGTGGTGGGAGTCGTGAACCCGGCAGACCTGGCAGCGGCGCTGCAGGTGGAGCAGGGGTAATGGCGTTTCTGACAAAAGGATCCGTGGCGGCGCTGATCGCGGCGGCGGCCGGGGCGCTGTGCCTGCTGCTGGAAAGCAGCCTGCCGTGGCTGGTCAAATTCCCTGCCGCCTGGGTGCTGCCCGCAACCGATTGGGCAGGCGCGGCGATGGAGTGGCTGCTGGCGCTGATCAAACCCACTGCGCGCGGCTTTTCGGCGCTGATGTTTTACCCGATGGAGGCCGCCAATTATGTGCTGAGCAACACGCCCTGGCCGCTGGTCATCTGCGCCACTGCGGCGCTGGCCTGGATCCTGGGCGGCGTGCGGATGGCGCTGATGGCCCTTGTCGGCCTCGGGTTTGTGCTGGCATCGGGTTACTGGCCCGAAAGCATGAACACGCTGGCGCTGGTCGCTGTCTCGGTGCCGCTGGCGCTGATCATCGGCGGCGGCATCGGTATCCTGGCCAATGAATACCCGCGCGTCCGAAAACCGGTGCAGGCATTGCTGGACATCATGCAAACGGTGCCGACTTTTGCCTATCTTACCCCTCTGCTGGTACTGTTCGGCTTTGGCCCGGTTGTTGGCCTCATTGCCTCCGCCATCTATGCCGCGCCGCCAATGGCCCGCAATGTGCTGCTGGGGCTGGAGCGGGTGGAGCCGGAGATCAAGGAAGCCGCCATCATGGCCGGCGGCACCCGGCTGCAGCAGCTGTTCCAGTGCGAGATCCCCTCGGCCGGGCAGCAGATCATGGTGGGCGTCAATCAATGCCTGATGGCGGCGCTGTCGATGGTGATTATCGCAGCCGTTATCGGCGGTTTCGATGACATCGGCTGGGAAGTTCTGCTGACCATGCGCAAGGCGCAGTTCGGGCAAAGCCTGCTGGCCGGTCTGGTGATCGTGATCTTTGCCATCCTGATCGACCGGATGAGCGGCACCTTGACCCAGGACCGGCGCGAAAAACACGATCCGCGCATCGCCTGGGGCATCCTGGCCGTGGGCGCCGCAGCCAGCGCCGTGTTTTGGGGCCACATTCAGCAGCCCGGCGCTTATGCCCTGTTCAACCCAGTGGCGGATAGCGTGGACAGGGGGCTGTCGGCCTTTACCACTGCCAATGCAGACGTGCTGACTGCATTCAAGAACAACGTGCTGTTCTATGTGCTGCTGCCGCTGCGGATCGGGCTGGATCAGGCAGTGCTGCCCTTCACCTGGGGGTTTTCCTGGACTCCGATGATGAGCCTGGGACTGTTTGCAACGGGTGCCGCTGCCGGCGCGGTCTTTGCGTTACGCGGCCAGCTGGCGCTGGGCGTGATGCTGCTGATTGCCGCCGGCATGCTGGAGACAGGTATCTCGCAACTGCCCTGGCCCTTTGTGCTGATCGGCGCGGGCGCGCTGGCCTGGGTTGCCGGCGGGCGTGGTCTGGCGATTATGACGGTTGCACTGCTGGCCACTATTTTGGTCTCCGGCCTGTGGGAGCGGGCGCTGCTGTCGCTGTATCTGTCGGGCGCTGCTGTGTTTGCCTGCACGGTGATGGGTGGGGCGATCGGCCTTGTCTCTGCCGTGTCGCCGGCTGTGTGGCGCGTGGTGCATCCGATCTGCGACATGCTGCAGACAATCCCGCTGTTTGTCTTCCTGATCCCGGTGCTGATGGTGTTTCAGATCGGTGAGTTCTCGGCTTTTCTGGCGATCATCGCCTATGCCATCGTGCCGATGATCCGCTACACCCGGCACGGGCTGGTCTCGACGCCGGAGGAGATGATCGAAGCCGCAACAGCCTCCGGTGCCACCAAATGGCAGATGCTCAAGGATATCCGCGCACCTTATGCGGCGCCCTCGATCCTGCTGGGGCTCAATCAGACCATCCTCTATGCCTTTGCGATGCTGGTCATTGCAGCGCTGATCGGCACCACCGGCCTTGGCCAGTCGATCTATCTGGCGCTGGGGCAGGCGGATGTGGGGCTGGGTATCTCTGCCGGTGCGGCAATGGCGATTCTTGCCTTGATCGCCGACCGCATGGTGCAGGGCTTTGCCGAGGAACGGCGCAAAGCACTGGGGCTTTAAGCCCCGCTGCAGCGAAGTGAGAAGGGCGCCCCAGCGGCGCCCTTTTTTGATCTGGGGCAACGTCTTATACTGTTCGCCCGCTTATAGCTGCACAACAGACTGATCTAAGGCAGGAGAGACCCCGATGGGCTGGCTTGAATTCATCGCGGCGCTGGCGTTGTTTCTGCTGAGCCATGCGATACCAGTGCGCCCGCCGGTGCGGCCCTGGCTGGTGAGCCGCCTCGGCCTGCGCGGCTATATCATCGCCTACAGCCTTCTGTCGCTGGCGATTCTGGCCTGGCTGGTCATGGCGGCGGCACGGGCGCCTTATGTCGGCGTGCTGCCCTATTGGGACATCTTCCGATGGGCGCCGCTTTTGCTGATGCCGCTGGCCTGCCTGCTGGCGGTGGCGGGAATGATGCGGCAGAACCCGTTCAGCTTTGGCGGCCTGGGGCTGCGGGCCTTTGACCCGGCAAAACCCGGCATTCTGGCGGTCAGCCGCCATCCGCTGCTTGCGGCCATGGCGCTGTGGGGCGGGGCGCATCTGCTGGCCAATGGCGATCTGGCGCATGTGATCCTGTTCGGATTGTTTGCGGGGTTTGCTTGGACCGGAATGGCATTGATCGACCGGCGCACTCAGCGGCGGATGGGGCAGGGCGAATGGACCCGTCTCAGCCGCAATACAGCACGGCTGAATCTGGCCCGCCTGCGCCCGTCTGCGGCTGAGGTGGCGCTGGCGGCGGCGGTGTTCCTGGTCCTGCTGATCCTGCACGCCCCGGTCATCGGCTACAGCCCGTTGCCGTGGTAGGGGTTGACCCCGCCCGCCGCATGACCACCTATGAACTGAGACGAGACTGGAGAGAACGACCGATGCACCTGGCCTATGTGATGACCCAAGAACGCGGTGCCACCGACCGCCTGCTGAGTGAGCTGGCTGAGAAATTGCAGGCCAAGGGCATCCGCCTGGCAGGCATCGCGCAGACCAATGTCGAATGCTACGACAAGGAGCTGTGCGACATGGATGTCCGGGTGCTGCCTGACGGCGAAACCATCCGGATTTCGCAATCCCTGGGCGCAGGCGCGCGCGGTTGCCGCCTCAACCCGGAAGCGCTGGAACAGGCTGTCGGCCAGGTCTCTGCCACGCTGCAATCGGACCCGGCACCGCAACTGATGATCGTCAACAAATTCGGCAAGCACGAGGCCGACGGGCGCGGTATGCGGCCGGTCATCGGCGAGGCGCTGGCCCTTGGCATTCCGGTGATTTCCGGCGTCAATAAGATGAATGTGGAGCCGTTCCAGGCCTTTGCCGACGGCATGGCCGTGGAGGCAGGACCGGATCTTGAGGTCCTGGTCGCCTGGGCAGAACAGGCCGTGGCCGAAACCGCCTGACTCGCGCATTCCCATTTCAAATCAAACGGAAAGCCCGCGAACTTCACGCGGGCTTTTTGCTGCGCCGGGCAGCGCGCGGGCGCGCGCGCCTGCAGCTGAACCACCATCGTCCGGTCTGAAAAAGAGAGAAGATGGTGGGCGACCCTGGAATCGAACCAGGCGTGCGTCTCCGCGAGGGAGTTACAGTCCCCTGCCACACCTTGCGGCCTGTCGCCCACTGTCAGTTGCATGTTGCACCTGATGTGGAGGCGTGATTACAAGCAGGCCAAAGGGGCGTCAACCGGAAAAACGCAAGTTTTCAGCACGCCTTGAAAATTCTTTCTGCCGGAGAGCAAAATGACCAAGAAGCCCAAATGGGTCGTCGCAAAAGAACAGTCCAAAAAAGCCGCCTCGGCAGAAACCGTGTGGCTGTTCGGGCTGCATGCGGTGCGCGATGCGCTGATGAATCCCCAACGCGAAAAACTGCGCCTGATGGTGACCATGAACGCCGAAGTGAAACTGTCCGATGCCATCGCAGCCTCGGGCGTCGAAGCCGAGGTGATCGACCCGCGCAAGTTCAACCCTCCGATTGACGCGCAGTCGGTGCATCAGGGCGCCGCACTGGAAGTGAAGCCCTTGAACTGGGGCGGGCTGGCCGACAACTGCATTGGGCGGGAGGCGCCGCGGGTGCTGCTGCTGGATCGCGTCACCGATCCCCATAACGTCGGCGCCATCCTGCGCTCGGCAGAGGTGCTGGGCGCCAGCGCCGTCATTGGCACCCGCCACCATTCGGCGCCGGAAACCGGGGCGCTGGCCAAGACCGCCAGCGGCGCGCTGGAACGGCAGCCCTATTTGCGGATGCGCAACCTGGCCGACACTATCACCGAGCTGCAGAACATGGGTTTCATCGTGCTGGGTCTGGACGGCGAAGCGGAGGACACCATCGAGACCGCGCTGGACAGCAAAAAGCACCTGCCGGTGGCGCTGGTACTGGGCGCTGAAGGCCCGGGGTTGCGCCAGAAGACCAAAGAAACCGTCGACGGGCTGGTCAAAATTGACGCCGCGGGCGGTTTTGGCTCGCTCAATGTCTCCAATGCGGCGGCTATCGCGCTATATGCCTCTATCGCCCGGTAGGGCCGCGGCACTGGCCATCACGGGCTGATCACATCTGCGTATGCTGTCTTTGCAGGGGCAGTGCGGTGCGGCAGAGTCGGAAGTCTGTTGCAAGAATTGAATGGGGTGCAATGTGGCCTTGCGTCTGGCCCTGATGGCTGTTGCGGTGATCTTTCTGTCCCTGCCGGGTGTGGCGCGGGCGAATGCTTCTGTGTTTTCAGCGCGCGCGGGGGTCGCCATCGGAGGTTATGACGCCGTCGCGTTTTTCGAAACTGGCACGGCCAAACCCGGACGGCGCGGCCATGCGGTGATGTGGAAGGGCGTTGTCTGGCGGTTTGCATCGGCCCGCAATCAGGCGCAGTTCGAGGCCAACCCGCGGGCCTATGCGCCGGCCTTTGGCGGCTACTGCGCCTATGCGATGTCGCAGGGGCGGCTTCATGATGGAAACCCGCAGATTTGGGCCATCGTTGACGGTGAACTGTTTCTTCTGAACAACCGCACTGTCCAACATCTGTGGCAGGAGGACACCGTGCAGATGATTGCGGATGGCCGCGCGCATTGGCCTGCGGTTTTGAGGAAATAGCCTGTCACCTCACGATTGCGAGAGGTGCTCTTTTATTTTTCAGACTGTGACCCATATTCAATAGGGACTGCGGAGTGGAACCACCGCAGATCTTTTTCACTGTCCCTCGTTCCATACCTAGCGCCCGGTTCGTCCGGGCGCTTTTTTGTTTGCGGGCGGCGAATCCGGCTTTGCGCAGGCGGGCGGCAAAGCTAGGGTGCGCGGCATGACAGAATACAGTGATAAGCATCTGAAAGCGGTCCTGGAGCAGGCCAAGACGGTGGCGGTTGTCGGCGTGTCGATGAACCCGGTGCGCCCCAGCTATTACGTGGCGCGCTATCTGGGCCTTAAGGGGTACCGGGTGATTCCGGTGAACCCCGGCCATGCTGGCAAGATGTTGTTTGGAGAGACGGTGCGGGCCAGTCTTTCTGATATCGATGCCACGGTGGATATGGTCGACATCTTCCGCCGCTCCGAAGCGGTGCCGCCGATTGTGGACGAGGCGCTGGAAATGTTTCCTGACTTGCAGACCATCTGGATGCAGATCGGGGTGCAACATGCTGAGGCTGCTGCCAAGGCCGAGGCGCGCGGTGTGACGGTGATCCAGAACCGCTGTCCCAAGATCGAATATCAGCGTTTGTTCGGAGAGTTGCGGTTCGGCGGTTTCGCCACCGGAATCATATCCTCGAAACTTTGAGGGGGCGCGGGGCGGAGGTGCTCCCGCCCATTCCTGCACCCTTCGGGGCGGCCTCCACGGTTGGGCCGGGCTCCGCTGCGCGGCGCAAGAAGAAGGTTTTGCTGTGAGACCCTTGAGAGGGTGAGGGCCGTCTAGGAATTGATTCGGGAGATCAAATCAGGCCCGAACGGGCGGAGCCCTGCCCTCAAGGGCCTTTCTGATTGTGTTTTCCGAATGCGCGTCAAGGGCAAGCCGCGCTGGCGCGCGGAGGTTGCGCCTGCCTTGATCCGCGGCCGCAGGAGGGGGGTCAGCTCTTGCGGCGGCTGGCCTTCTCGGTGACGCCGCTCAGGCCCTGGCGTTCCGCCAGCACCTGCAGCACATCGTCCAGCGCCACATTGCGGGCGGCCAGCATCACCAGGAAATGATAAAGCACATCGGCCCCTTCTGAGGCGAGCCCCGCCTTGTCATCCTTCACCGCTTCGATGATGGCCTCGATGGCTTCCTCACCGAATTTCTCGGCGCATTTCTCCGGTCCCTTGGCCAGCAGCCTGGCGGTCCAGCTGGTGTCCGGATCAGCGCCCTTGCGCGAGAGGATGGTGGTTTCGAGATCGTGCAGCAGGCTCATTACATGCCCCTTCAGTTCAACCGCATCGGAATGCCGGCGGCGGCCATGTGGTTCTTGGCTTCCTGAATGGTGTATTCGCCGAAATGGAAGATTGAGGCCGCCAGTACAGCACTTGCGCCGCCCTTGGTCACACCCTCCACCAGGTGATCCAGGTTGCCGACGCCGCCTGAGGCGATCACCGGCACGTCCACCGCATCGGAAATCGCCCGCGTCAGCGGCAGGTTGAAGCCCGCTTTGGTGCCGTCGCGGTCCATCGAGGTCAGCAGGATTTCCCCGGCCCCCTTGGCCACCACGGTACGGGCAAATTCCACTGCGTCGATGCCGGTGGGCTTGCGGCCGCCGTGGGTGAAAATCTCCCAGCGGCCCGGCTGCACCGTCTTGGCGTCGATGGCGCAGACGATGCACTGGCTGCCGAACTGATCCGCCGCGTCGGCGATCACATCCGGGTTGGCCACGGCGGCGGAATTGAACGAGACCTTGTCAGCCCCCGCCAGCAGCAGTGCGCGCACGTCGTCCTTGGTCCGCACCCCGCCGCCCACGGTCAGCGGCACAAAGCACTGCTCGGCGGTGCGGCGCACCACGTCGAACATGGTGCCGCGGTTTTCATGGGTGGCGTGAATATCGAGAAAGCAGATCTCATCCGCGCCGGCCGCATCATAAGCCTTGGCCGATTCCACCGGGTCGCCCGCGTCGCGCAGGCCGACAAAGTTGACGCCCTTGACCACGCGCCCGTCGGCGACGTCGAGACAGGGGATGATACGGGTCTTCAGCATGATGATCTGCCTTTCAAGCTGCTTGCGCCGTGGGTACGCAAACACCGCTGAAAGCGCAACAGGTATGGCCGCCCGTGCGCGTTTTGGTCCGGGCGGGCTGCTGTGGTATTCTGCCGCGCAGAGCTTCTGGAGGGCAGCAAGGTTCTGCCCATGCCGGAAACGTGAATTGCCAGCCGGGACCGCTTGCCTTGTTTTCATCCTATCACCGCACATTTCGGAGCAGTTGTTATGACAAAACCCCTTATCCTTGCCGGAGCCATCGCCCTCATGTCCGCATTGCCCGCCGCCGCCGAGCTGATGAAAGTGCCAAGCCAGAAACCCGTGGCCGAAACCATGGACGCGCTGCAGGCCGCCGTTGAAGGCGCCGGGGCCACCGTCTTTGCCCGGGTGGACCATGCTGCGGGCGGGCAGCAGGCAGAGCTGGAACTGGCGGCCTCGCAGCTGCTGATCTTCGGCAACCCCAAGCTGGGCACCCCGGCGATGCAGGCCGACATGCGGGCGGGGCTTTATCTGCCGCTCAAGGTACTGGCGTATGAGGATGCTGAGGGCCAGGTCTGGCTGACCTATGAAGATCCGGCGGAGATGCTCTCCGGTCTCGATATTCCTGCCGATGCCGGTTTCATCGCCAAGATGCAGGGCGCACTGGGCAAGCTGACGGAGGCAGCGGCGCAATAAGCCGCGGGAGCTGTTGCCGGCCTTGCTGTGCCTTAGCGGTGCGGGCGGGAACGGTGGCGGTCGATCGCCACAGCAATCGCCCATAACCCCCCCCCCCAAGAGAGACGGGACCAAAGATCAGCGGCCCCCAGGCGGCAAAGACACCCATGGTATAGGCGGTCTCCGCCAGATCGCGGCCCAGCACCACACATGGATTGGCAAAGCCCTCGTGGATTTCACAGCCAAAGCCGAACCCCAGCAGCATCACAAAGGCAATGCACAGCAGCCACAGGACGATGGGCCCTAAGGCCAGAATGGCAAGGATGCGGCGGATCCAGCGCATGCGGCCTCCCGGTTCCGGTAAAGCGTCAGGCCTTCAGAACAGCCAGCGCCTCTTTCAGATCTATCGCCCCGTCATACAACGCCCGGCCTGAAATGGCACCGTTCAGCGGTGCGGCGCAGGATTTCAGCGCCCGCAGATCGTCCAGCGAGGACACGCCACCGGAGGCAATCACCGGAATGCTGACGGCATTGGCCAGATCGGCGGTGGCCTCGACATTTGGGCCTTTCATGGCGCCGTCGCGCAGAATGTCGGTGTAGATGATGGCGGCAACACCGGCGTCCTCGAAAGATTTGGCCAAATCTGTGACCATCACGTCGGTCTCCTCAGCCCAGCCCTTGGTGGCGACCTTGCCGTTGCGGGCGTCGATGCCGACGGCGACCTTGCCGGGGAATTCGCGTGCCGCTTCGCGCACCAGATCCGGGTTTTCCACCGCCACGGTGCCCAGGATCACGCGCGCCAGGCCTTTGCCGATCCAGCGTTCGATGGTGGCCATATCGCGGATGCCGCCGCCCAGCTGCGCGGGCACTTTGGTCTGCTTCAGGATCTCCTCGACCGGCGCGGCATTCACCGGCTCACCGGCAAAGGCGCCGTTGAGGTCCACCAGATGCAGCCATTCGCAGCCCGCCGCGACAAATTCCAGCGCCTGGGCGGCGGGGTTGTCGTTGAACACGGTGGTCTTGTCCATCTCGCCATGCAGCAGGCGCACGGCCTGGCCGTCTTTGAGGTCAATCGCGGGGTAGAGGATCATCCGGGCGGTCCTTCGTGAAATCAAGCTGGCGGTGTTTTGCACAAGCGCGGCCTGAATTGCAACGCGACCCGAAGTCAACCTTGCCAGAAGCGGCCCATCAGGGACAGGCTGCCTGAAAAACAGGGAGGAAATGGAATGAAGCATCTACTGGCAGGTATGGCCGTGGCCCTTGGGCTGGCGGGCGCCGCGGCGGCGGATCCGGTGCTCGGCATCTGGAAAACGCAACCCGATGACGGCTCTTATGCCCATATCCAGATGGCCGAATGCGGTGCCGCGGTCTGCGGCAAGATCGCCCGTACCTTCAATAGCGATGGCGAGTATCAGTCCCCCAACATCGGCAAAACGCTGGTGATCGATATGGTGCCCAACGGCGACGGCTCTTACGAGGGCAAGGTCTGGAGGCCGTCCAACGATAAAGTCTACATCGGCAAGATGGACATGGCCGGAAATAGCCTTGCCCTGCGAGGCTGTGTGGCGGGCGGGCTGATCTGCTCAAAGCAGACCTGGATGCGGATCAAGTAAACTCGGCGGGGGCCTACAGCAGCCCCAGCTGCACCGGGATCGGCGCATAGCCGCGTTTCATCTGCCGGTCCCGGAAGCGTTCAAAAATCGCCATCGCCTCTGCTTGGGCGGCAAAATACGTCCGCTTCTGAACCCCGCCTGGCGCATTCAGCGGTCCCGACACACGCTCAACACACCAGTCGCCGAACAGCGTCGGCGTCAGGCTCAGCTGGCAATAGCGGTGCTTGCCTTCACTATGGTCGTATTTCTCGAAGCGGATGTGCAATGGGGGACCCGGGGCGCGTAAAAAGGTCCGCACCGTATGCATCGAAGCGGACCTTTTGTCCATTACCGTACACAGCCGATTTTAGAGGCTGGCGCCGGAGCTACACATCGCCGGTGTATTCGCCGCGCGCCGGGTAGTTGTTGGGGATCGCAAAATCCAGCGCCGCCACCAGTTCCGCGAAATGCGGGCGCACAAACGGCATGGTCTGCACCGCGCCGTAATACAGCGTCTGCTCCGGTGTCACCAGAAACAGGCCGGGTTCCGAGAACAGCGCGGGTTCTTCGATCCCGATCGAGGTCTTGCCGCGCGAGGTAGAGATATAGAGGCCCCAGTCCTTGGCCGCCGAGAGCGGCAGGTCATAGCCAAATCGCAGTTCCTTGGCTTCGATCTTGTCGGCCATCGCGCGGGTGCGCTCCTGGCCGTCCGAGCTGATAGCGATGCAATCAACACCGCGCTCAGCGAAGGCCGCGACCTTCTTCTCGAACTCCTTCAGATAAGTGGCGCAGATCGGACAATGCAGGCCGCGGTAGAAACAGATCACAGTGCCGCGCTCAGCAGTTTCCGCGGACAGGTCGAACGGACCGTGGTCCAGCGTCGGCAGGGTCAGCTCTGGGGTTTTCTGGCGGGGGATCAGCATGGGGATGCTCCTTGTAAGTCGTGGTGTGAGTGGTGGCGTGAGTGGTGGTTGAACCACTGTATTGCGCAGCTTAATGTCTTATAAATCCGAAAAACATGACGGGAACCTCGAAATCATGGACCGCCTCACTACTTTGATGGACCGCTTTCAGCTCGCCGTGCAGGCCGCCGGGCCTGGAGAGGCCAATCTGATTGCGCTGGCAGATGAGGCGGGGCAGCCGGTGCGGATCCTCTATCGCGCTAAGGGCACGCTGGCGGATCCCGACCCCGGCACGGTCATGTGGGCCGCGCGGGTGGAATGGTCGGGCAACAGCAATCCGTTCCTGGCGGCCCTGCCGCCGGTTGTGGACTACGGCATCGGCAGCAATGCCGAGGCGCAGGGGCTGGTTCGCTTGATGCGGGACGAGGCCGAGGGGCAGCATTGCGGCGCGCAATCTGTGATCAACAGGCTGGGCGAGGTGCTTATGGTGCGCCTGTTGCGCAATCAGATCCAAAAGGGGGCCACTGAACCGGGGCTGCTGGCAGGCCTTGCAGACCCGCGCCTCAGCCGGGCCATTGTGGCAATGCACGACCATCCCGGCAGGCTTTGGACCAATGCAGATCTGGCGCAGGAAGCGGGGCTGTCGCTGTCGCGCTTTTCTGAACTTTTTGCGTCGGAGGTCGGGGAAACCCCAATAGGGTATTTGCGCCGCTGGCGCCTGATCCTCGCGCATCAGGATCTTGCCCGCGGCGACAGGGTTGAGGCGGTGGCACGCCGCTATGCCTATGGTTCGCCCGAAGGATTCACTCGCGCCTTCCGCAAAGTTTACGGTGTCGCGCCGGTTTCGTTGCGTCGTGCGGCTTAGGATGCTCGCTGTCTAGGAAAGTTGTTTCAGGCTGGCAGTGCGGCGTAAATGAGTATTTATAAAAAGGTGAAAGAGCAGGCAGCGCATTTCATCTTTTCTCAAATACTCCCTTTCCCCTGCCCGGCAGGCGGCTTTGCCGCCGAGAGGGGAGGCAACGGCGCGCCAGCGCCGTTCCATTATGGTTTCCAGGTCAGGAAATTCCCGATCATCCGCAGGCCCGTGGCCTGGCTTTTCTCAGGATGGAATTGCATGCCCAGCATGGTGTCCCGCCCGACCACCGCGGTCACGTCGCCGGCATAATCCACATGTGCCAGCCGTTCTGCCGGGGTGGACACGCGGAAATGGTAGGAGTGCACGAAATACACGTGATCGCCGGAAGCAATACCGTCAAATACCGGGTGTGCTGTCTCGATCACCAGATCGTTCCAGCCCATATGCGGCACCTTCAGGGATGCATCTGCCGGCGTGATCTTCACCACATCGCCGCCAACCCAGCCTAGGCCCGGGGTCTCCTCGTATTCATGCCCGGTGGTCGCCATCAGCTGCATGCCGACGCAGATGCCCAGGAACGGGCGGCCCTTCTGCTCCACCGCCTCGACCATGGCGTCATAGATGCCCTTGTGGCCGCGCAGCTCTGCCGCGCAGGCGGGAAAGGCGCCGTCGCCGGGCAGAACCAGCCGGTCGGCCCGGGCAACCACATCGGCGTCGGAGGTCACAACGACCTCGCCCGCATCCACTTCCCGCGCCATGCGCTGAAAGGCCTTCTCGGCGGAGTGCAGGTTGCCGGATTCGTAATCGATAATCGCGGTCAGCATAACGGGCTCTCCAGGCGGTAAGAAACTCGCATGCTGCCTAGCGCAACAGCCGGGCGCTGCCAAGCCTTCAGCGGATGTGCAGCACCTCCTCCAGAACTTCAGGGGCCAGCGGTGTGCCATCCGCGGTGGCGGCGTGCTGCTGGAACACCTTGAAGCCCGGCGGAACCGTGGCGCCGCGCACTGCGTCGTCCAGAAAGATGAACTTGCTGTTGTCCGGTGTGAATTCGAACCAGCCGGGGTCATCGAAAGTGCCCGCATAGACCCCCAGCCGGTCCGGCCAGCGTTCGAATGTCAGATGGGTCTTTGTGCCGCAGTTTGCGCAGAAATGCACGTTCACCTCCTTGCCGCTGCCGCCGGAGAGGTGAGCGTAGCGGGCTGGAGACCCTTCGGTGATCTGAAAACGGGTGATGTCGAAAATCGGTTCCACCATTCCCAGCGCACCCGTGGCCCGCTGGCAGAACCGGCAAAAGCAGGCAGTGACCCACAAGGGGTCGCTGGTTACCTGGTAACGCAAGGCGCCGCACAGGCAGCCGCCGTCGTGAATGGTCATTGAATAGCCCCCCTGCAAAACAACTGCAGGGAGCATATCACGGATCGGCTGTTACAGCGCACCCTTGGTGGAGGGAATCGCATCGGCTTTGCGCGGGTCGGTTTCCACCGCCAGCCGCAGCGCGCGGGCCACGGCTTTGAAGGCCGCCTCCGCAATGTGGTGGCTGTTGAACCCGTGCAGCTGGTCGATGTGCAGGGTGATGCCGCCATGGGTGCTGAGCGCTTGGAAAAACTCGCGCACCAGCTCGGTGTCAAACGCGCCGATCTTCTGGGTCGGAAGTTCCACGTTCCAGATCAGGAAGGGGCGCGCCGAGAGGTCCAGCGCGCAGCGCACCTGCGCGTCATCCATCGGCAGGTGGCACTCGCCATAGCGGCGGATACCTTTTTTGTCCCCCAGCGCCTGCACCAGCGCCTGACCCAGCGCAATGCCGGTGTCCTCCACTGTGTGGTGGTCGTCGATGTGATAATCGCCCTTGGCGCGGATGGTCATGTCGATCAGCGAATGGCGCGCCAACTGATCCAGCATGTGGTCGAAAAAGCCAACCCCGGTCCGGTTGTCATAAACCCCGGTGCCGTCGAGGTTGATCTCGACCGAGATATCGGTTTCCGCGGTCTGGCGGGTCACTGTGGCGGTACGCATCTGCGGGCTGTCCTTCGTCAAGCTGCAGGGGCGCTTATAGGGCGGGCAGGGGGCGTGGCTCAAGTGCGGCATTGTGCATGGGGGCCAATCTGTTGCAGCAATCCCGGTCTCTTGCGCCAGCACCGCCGCCGTGCGAGCTTGGGCGCAAATTCCTGACCTTCCAAAAGGGGCACCCATGTCCACCTGCGTTTTTGTCCAAATCCGCTGCAAGCCCGGCACCACCTACAAGGTGGCCGAGGAAATCGCGCTGCGCGAAATCCACTCCGAACTCTACTCCACCAGCGGCAATTTCGACCTCATGATGAAGCTCTACATCCCCACCGGAGAGGATGTGGGCAAATACATCAATGACCAGCTGCTGCAGATCGAAGGGATCGAGCGGTCGCTGACGACAATGACCTACAAGGTGTTCTGAAACAGAAAACGCCCCGCAAACCGGGGCGTTCTTTGATTGGTTCAGGGCGGATCAGGCCGCAAGCAGCCCTTTGTCCTTCAGCTCCTCAAAGGCGCTGTCGATGGCAACTTTCATCCGCGCCAGCATGTCATCAACCTCATCCTTGGTAATGATGATCGGCGGGCACAGCGCCACCGCATTGCCTGCCACCGCCCGCAAGATCAGCCCGTTTGCCTCGCAGGCCCTCTGCGCCGCCGCCCCTGCGGCGCCCTTGTCAAAGCTAGCGCCGGTGGTCTTGTTCGACACCAGCTCCAGCGCCGCAATCAGCCCCTTGCCGCGCACTTCGCCAACCAGCGGATGATCGGTGAAGATCCCGCGCAGCTGCGCCTGCATATAGGCCCCGACATCCGCAGCGTGCTCAAACAGGTTGTCGCGCTCATAGATCTCCAGCGTTTTCAGTGCTGCCGCACAGGCCGCCGGGTGGCCAGAGTAGGTGTAGCCGTGGCCGAACACGCCGACCTCGTTAGTCTGGTCGATCATTGCCTCATACATCCAGCCGGGAATCACCGAGGCTGAAATCGGGAAATAGGCCGAGCTCAGCTGCTTGGCAAAGGTCATCAGGTCCGGTTTGATACCCATCGTAGTGCAGCCGAAATCCGCACCAGTGCGCCCGAAGCCCGTGATGACCTCATCCGCCCAGACCAGAATGCCATGTTTGCGTAGCAGCGCCTGCAGCTTCTCGTAGTATCCTTCCGGGGGCACGATCACGCCCGACGCGCCGGTGATTGGCTCCACGATCATCGCCGCGATGGTGTCGGGGTCTTCCGCCAGGATCTGCTGCTCCAGGTTGCCGATGATGCGGTCGACGAACTGCGCCTCGGTCTCGTTGCCCTGACGGCCGGTGTAGTAATGCGGCGCGTCCGAGCGCAGGATCGACAGCGCCTCCAGCGGCGCGTCGAAATGCGCCAGATTCGCGGGCAGGGAGGTCAGCGACCCCGCCGCCACAGTCACGCCGTGGTAGCCGCGTTCGCGGGTGATGATCTTGCGCTTTTCCGGCTTGCCGATAGCGTTGAAGTAATACCGCAGCATCTTCACGTGGGTGTCATTGGCGTCCGAACCGGAGTTGCCAAAGAAGATATAGGCATCCTCCACCGGGACCATCGCCTTCAGCTTTTCCGCCAATTCCATAATCGGCGCGTGGGTCTTGCCGCCGAAGGTGTGCGAGAACGGCAGCTTGTGCAGCTGCTCGGTGATCGCATCCATCACTTCGGTGTTGCTGTAACCCAGCGAGGTGCACCACAGGCCCGCCAGCCCTTCGATATATTTGTTGCCGTCCGAGTCGTAGACATAAATACCTTCGCCGCGGTCCAGGCACAGCTGCTCGGTCGCGGTGAAATTGGTGGTGGGATAGATGACAGGGGCCATGGCCAAACTCCTTGCGCGAAACACCCATGAACGTCCCATGGGGCCTATTGCCGATAGAATTGGCGCGTTTCACGAGTCGCGTCAAAGGAATTTGATCAAATTAAAGCCGCAATTGGCAGAAAAGCGAAAGGCCGCCCCGAGGGACGGCCTTTTCGGTTTTCGAATGGAGCGGGCGAGGCGATTCGAACGCCCGACCCTAACCTTGGCAAGGTTATGCTCTACCCCTGAGCTACGCCCGCGCTGCCATTCGGTGAAGCGGTATTTAGGGTTTTCCGAATTGACCCGCAAGAGGAAAATGACCGGGGAGGGAAGAAAGTACGCCGCATTCGGTTGGGGCAGAAACGCGAAAGGCCGCCCCGAGGGACGGCCTTTTCGGCTTTCGAATGGAGCGGGCGAGGCGATTCGAACGCCCGACCCTAACCTTGGCAAGGTTATGCTCTACCCCTGAGCTACGCCCGCGCTGCCATTCGGTGAGGCGGTGTTTAGGGCTTTCCCAAAAGGGCCGCAAGAGGAAATTTTGAAAACCGCGCAAGTCTCTGTGGATAAGCGCTAATCTTCGCTTTCCAGGAAGCTTCGCAGGCGGATCTGCAAGGCTTCGCCGTCCTGGATCTCGCATTCCCAGACGGTCAGCACCTGCCAGCCGGCCGTTTGCAGCGCGGCCAGATGTTCGGCATCGCGCTGCTTGTTGCGCATCAGTTTGGGTTCCCAATAGTCGCGGCGCGTTCCGGGGATGCGCCCATCCCGGCAACTGTGCAAATGCCAGAAACAGCCATGCACAAAGATCACCTTGCGGCGCGGGCCGAACACCAGATCGGGTTTGCCGGGCAGGTCCTTGCGGTGCAGGCGGTAGCGAAAGCCAAGCCCGTGCACCATCCGGCGCACCAGCATCTCCGGCTTGGTATGCTTGGCGCGGATCTTCGCCATATTGGCGCTGCGTTTTTCCGGTGTCAGGCTGTCGGCCATTCCACGTGATGCCTGGATTGTTCCACCATGCGGGCATGGTAGCTGCTTTCAATCCGGCAGGAAACAAAAGCACTGGCCGGGCAGGGCGGCAGCTCCAGCGCCTTGATCAGCTGGGCATCCTTCTGGCCTTCCAGCAGCACGATCTGCTCGCGGGCTAGAATATCGCGGGTCCCGGTTCCGCCATCCGCCCGGATCCGCCGCATGAAGTCCTTCTGCTGCGCCACCGCCTCAACCACGTCGCGGGGGATGGGGCGGCCCCGGATCTGCCGGAACAGCTGCGCCATCCGCTCATTTCCCGTTCTGCCGGCAAAGATCCTGTCCACCGCGGTCTCCTCTGCAGTGCGCCAGAAGTTGGCCGGGTAGGGCTGGTCCTTCAGCAGCCACAGGATATGGCGGAACCCCTCGGCAGAAATACTGCGCTTGGCGTCCTTGTTCTGGCCGGCTGTCAGGTAGTCACGCCGGGCAATGACCAGCCCCAGATAGCAGCGCGCCCGCACCTCATCCGCCGCCACCAGCAGGCAGGCGCAGTCCAGCGCCTCGGTGGGGATCATCCAGTTCGTGCCCATGGTGTGCTTGATGTCCACGTCCCGGCCCAGGATCTCGGTATCCAGCCGCCCCTTGCGCAAGCGCAGCAGCGCCCGCAGCTCAATCTCGACCCGCGTTCCGATATAGGTCTTTTCGGTCTTCTCCAGCTCTTCATAGGCGCGCCGCCCGGTCTTGGGCGTCATGATCACGTCGTCGATGCATTGCCGCAGCATCTGCGGCACGTCGTGTTCCAACGCCAAGGCGCCGCCTGCACGCGTCGTGATCTCCTCCGCCAGTTCGCAAAGGACTGTGAAATCCGGGTGGCCGGGCAGAATAAGACTGTTGGGAAGTTTCTGTTTCATACAGCGTTCCGCGCACGACCGGACATGGCCCCTAACGTGCTGTCGCTACGCTCGCACTGCATGCAGTTTCGGCTTGGCAATTGCTGCTCTCAGCTCCCGCGCCACGGCCTCGGCCACCGGCGGCGGAAAGGCATTGCCGACCTGGCGGTAGGCGTTGGTCTTGGCGCCGGTGAAATGCCACGCGTCGGGGAAGCCCTGGATGCGCGCCACCATCCGCACCGTGAGGCGCGGCATGTCGTTGTGGAACGGATCTGGCGCCTCATAGGCGATGGTGCGTCCCTCAACCCCCAAGGCTGCCCAGGCCCGACGGGCGCGGGTCGGCCCCAGATCCGGCCCCCCGTGTTTCTTGGAACCGCCGACGATGGTGGGGGCAATTTCATCCGCCTTGGCGGCCCAGTCGTCCGCCCCGCGCCAGCCGCGTTCCTTCATCAGGTCGATCAGGGTTTCGCCAACTG
The DNA here is from genome assembly GCF_000473165.1 of Leisingera aquimarina DSM 24565. Lineage (GTDB taxonomy): Bacteria > Pseudomonadota > Alphaproteobacteria > Rhodobacterales > Rhodobacteraceae > Leisingera > Leisingera aquimarina. The sequence continues at coordinate 2,312,877 of NZ_KI421504.1, forward strand.
TGCGCGGATTGTGCGGCAGCGGCTCGGGCCAGTTGAATTGGCCTGCGAATTCCTTGCGCAGGGCGACAATCGCCACCCGCGGACGCAACTGCGGCACGCCATAATCCGACGCATTCAGCAGCCGCCAGTCGGTCACATACCCCAGCTTGGACAGCTGTTTCTTCAGCTTTTCGCGGTAGTCATGAAACACCGCGTCCAGAAAGCCGCGCACGTTTTCGATCATCACCGCGCGCGGGCGGGTGGCGTCCACGATCTCGATCGCGTCATCAAACAGGTTGCGCTCGTCTTTTTCACCCAGTTGCTTGCCGGCCACGGAAAACGGCGGGCAGGGCAATCCGCCCGCCAACAGGTCGATACCTTTGTAATCGCCCGCCACGTCCTTGAATTTGCGCACGTCCTCTTCCAGCACGTTCCAAGCGGGGCGGTTGTGGCGCAGAGTGGCGCAGCAATGCTTGTCGATCTCAACCAGCGCCGTGTGGTCAAAGCCCGCCGCCTCCAGCCCCAAGGCCTGGCCGCCCGCGCCTGCGCATAGTTCTACCGATGTCAGCATTCTGCTCTGCCCGTGTGTTTGTGTTCTTGCTCTGTTCCTATGCGCAATGGTGATTCCGCACAAGGTTTTCCGCACCGGGGTAGAGTATGCGCAAATCCCCAAAAGCGAAAGGCCGCCCCGAGGGACGGCCTGTTCGTTTCCCGATGGAGCGGGCGAGGCGATTCGAACGCCCGACCCTAACCTTGGCAAGGTTATGCTCTACCCCTGAGCTACGCCCGCGCTGCCATCCGGTGAGCCGTGAGATAGGGTGTGGCTGTACGCGCTGCAAGAGGAAAATCGGCGGCAGAAGAAAAAATCTGCGCCCACAGCGACGGAAGAGGCCGGGGCGTGCGTTTCATTTGCAAACAAGCGGATTTTCGAAGGGAGATACAGGCCATGCTTTGGAAAGACTATCTGCGGATCGGCAGCTTGAGCGCAGCAATTGTCCTGGGAGTGGTTCTGCAGGGGGCACAGCATTCCAGAGCGCCTGAGGCGGAAGGCTGGGCCGGTCAGATCGAAGAGATCAAGCCGGCGCCGGTTGACACTGTGACGCTGCCGCCAACCGCAAAGTTCCGCACCTGATCAGGAGGCATGGCGTTTTCCGGCGCGGAAAACGGCCCGGAAAACACGTATTTTCCGCGCCGGAATTCTTGCAGAATTCCGGTTCCGCCAGCCAATGAAAGACACTGAAAAGGGCGCCTCGCCGGCTGACGGGGCGCCCCTTCTGAATTTGACGGAATCTGCGGCTTATTCCAGCTCGATCAAAAGGTCCTTGGCATCGATCTGGGTGCCGGCCTGGACGTGGACGGCCTTGACCACCGCGTCGCGCTCTGCGTGGATGCCGGTTTCCATCTTCATCGCCTCGATGGTCAGCAGCATGTCGCCTTCGTGGAGCTGCTGGCCCGGCTGCACCGCAACGCTTGCCACCACACCCGGCATCGGCGCGCCGACGTGGTTTGCATTGCCGGCTTCCGCTTTGGCGCGCTGTTCGGTCGAGGCCTTGACCAGACGGTTCGGCACCCGGATCACCCGCGGCTGGCCGTTCAGTTCAAAGAAGACCTTCACTTCGCCCTTGACGTCGGTCTCGGAAATCGCCTGCAAGCGGATCTCCAGGGTCTTGCCCGGATCGATCTCGGCGGTGATTTCCTCGCCCGGCTCCATGCCGTAGAAGAAGGTGCGGGTCGGCAGGCTGCGGACCGGGCCGTACTGGCGGTGGCGGCCCATGTAATCCAGGAACACCTTGGGGTACATCAGGTAGCCGTTCAGATCCTCGTCATCGACCTTGAAGCCTTCCAGCTCCTTGCTGAGCTCGGCGCGGACCGCTTCCAGATCGACCGGCTCAAGATGTGCGCCGGGGCGTTCGACATTCGGCGCTTCGCCTTTCAACACCTTGGAAACGATGCCTTCCGGGAAGCCGCCCGGAGGCTGGCCCAGGTTGCCGCGCATCATGTCGACCACCGAGTCGGGGAAGGCCACGTCTGTTTCCGGGTTCTCGACCTCGTCGCGGGTCAGGCCCTGGCTCACCATCATCAGCGCCATGTCGCCAACCACCTTGGACGACGGTGTCACCTTGACGATATCGCCGAACATCTGGTTCACGTCGGCATAGGTCTGCGCCACATCCGACCACTTCTCTTCGAGGCCCAGCGAGCGCGCCTGCGCCTTCAGGTTGGTGAACTGGCCCCCCGGCATTTCGTGCAGGTAGACCTCAGAGGCCGGCGCGGCGAGACCCGATTCAAAGGCCGCGTACTGTGCCCGAACCTGCTCCCAGTAGCCCGAGATTTCGCGGATCTTGGCGATATCCAGCCCGGTGTCGCGGTCGGTGTTGCGCAGGCCTTCGACAATCGATCCCAGGCAGGGCTGCGAGGTGCCGCCACTGAACGCATCCATTGCCGCATCCACAGCGTCGACGCCCGCATCTGCGGCGGCCAGAATGGTGGCGCCGGCAATGCCCGAGGTGTCATGGGTGTGGAAGTGAACCGGCAGGCCGACCTCCTCCTTCAGCGCCTTGACCAACTGGCGGGCGGCGGCGGGTTTCAGCAGGCCCGCCATGTCCTTGAGACCCAAAACATGGGCGCCTGCGGCCTCCAGTTCCTTGGCCATGCCGACATAATACTTCAGGTCGTATTTGGCGCGGTTCGGGTCCAAGATATCGCCGGTATAGCAGATGGTGCCTTCGCAGACCTTGCCGCTTTCCACCACAGCGTCCATGGCGACGCGCATGTTCTCGACCCAGTTAAGCGAGTCAAAAACGCGGAACACATCGACGCCGGTGGTTGCCGCCTGGCGCACAAACTCCTGCACCACATTGTCCGGATAGTTGGTGTAGCCGACGCCATTGGAGGCCCGCAGCAGCATCTGGGTCATCACATTCGGCATCCGCTCGCGCAGATCGCGCAGTCGCTGCCAGGGGCATTCCTGCAGGAACCGGTAGGCCACGTCGAACGTCGCACCGCCCCAGCATTCAACCGAGAACAGCTGGCTGAGGTTCTGCGCATAGGCCGGCGCCACCTTGATCATGTCGATCGAGCGCATCCGCGTCGCCAGCAAGGATTGGTGCCCGTCGCGCATGGTGGTGTCGGTCAGCAGCAGCTGGCGCTGCGCCTTCATCCAGTCGGCCACCGCCTGCGCGCCCTTCTGCTCCAAGAGGTTGCGGGTGCCATAGGGCAGGTTGCCCGGTTCCGCATGCGGCGCGCGCGGCTGTTTTAGGTCGGCAGCGGGGGCTGCGCGGCCTTCGGTCTCGGGATGGCCGTTCACCGAAATGTCGGCGATATAGGTCAGCACCTTGGTGCCGCGGTCGCGGCGGCGCTTGAACTGGAACAGGTCGGGCGTTTCGTCGATGAATTTGGTGGTGTATTCATTCGACAGGAAAGTCGGGTGCTTCAGCAGGTTCTCGACAAAGGCAATGTTGGTGCTGACACCGCGGACCCGGAATTCGCGCAGCGCGCGGTCCATGCGGGCAATCGCCTTTTCCGGGGTCTGGGCCGAGGCGGTGACCTTGGTAAGCAGCGAGTCATAATAACGGGTGATCACGCCGCCCGCATATGCGGTGCCGCCATCGAGGCGGATGCCCATGCCGGTCGCGGACCGGTAAGCGGTGATGCGGCCGTAATCCGGGATGAAGTTGTTCAGCGGATCCTCGGTGGTCACACGGGTCTGCAGCGCGTGGCCGTTCAGGCGGATGTCATCCTGGCTGCCTTTGCCGGTGGCTTCAGCCAGGGTTTTGCCTTCGGCGATCAGGATCTGCGCCTGCACAATGTCGATGCCGGTGACCTCTTCGGTCACGGTGTGTTCCACCTGCACCCGCGGGTTCACTTCGATGAAGTAGAACTTGCCGTCGTTCATATCCATCAGGAATTCGACGGTGCCGGCGCATTCATAGTTCACATGCTGGCAGATCTTGCGGCCTAGATCGCAGATCTCGGCGCGCTGTTCGTCGGACAGATACGGGGCAGGGGCGCGCTCGACCACTTTCTGGTTGCGGCGCTGAACCGAGCAGTCGCGTTCGAACAGGTGATAGATCTCGCCGTGTTTGTCGCCCAGGATCTGCACCTCGACGTGGCGGGCGCGGGTGATCATCTTTTCCAGATAACCCTCGCCGTTGCCAAAGGCGGCTTCCGCTTCGCGGCGGCCTTCCAGGACTTTCTCTTCCAGCTCCGCTTCGCCCAGGATCGGACGCATGCCGCGGCCGCCGCCGCCCCAGGAGGCTTTCAGCATCAGCGGGTAGCCGACCTCGGCCGCTTCCTTGCGGATCGCGTCCATGTCGTCGCCCAGCACCTCGGTTGCCGGGATTACCGGCACACCGGCCTCAATCGCGACCCGGCGGGCGCTGGCCTTGTCACCCAGCGCGCGCATGGTTTCGGCCTTGGGGCCGATAAAGGTGATGCCGTTGCGCGCACAGGCATCGACGAAATCCGGGTTTTCCGACAGCAGGCCGTATCCAGGGTGGATCGCATCGGCGCCGCATTCCTTGGCAACGCGGATGATCTCGTCGATCGACAGATAGGCCGCAACCGGCCCCATGCCTTCGCCGATCCGGTAGGCTTCGTCCGCCTTGAACCGGTGCAGGCCGAGCTTGTCTTCCTCGGCATAGACAGCGACGGTGCGTTTGCCCATTTCGTTGGCGGCGCGCATCACGCGGATGGCGATCTCACCACGGTTGGCAATCAGGATCTTTTTGAAGTCGGTCATTTCACCCTCGGGGTCCGTGCAAGTTGGTGCAGTGTTAGGCGGATACTATCGAACCGCACAACAGTAGTTCTGGGTATTTCCGGCATGATTGCGCTCTCAAGCGGCCTGTTTTCTCTTTCGTCATCTGCTGTTTGCCCGCCGGCCGGTCCAATCGGGGACTTGGGGGCATGGCGCTAACAGGTGCAGATTCTGCCGAAATTCTGCACTTGCAGCATGATTTTGTAACTATTTTTCTGCAACGCAGCGGGCAAATGATGCGGCTGCTGCGTCATTTTGGCGCAATTCCCCGGATTTTGTCCGAATTGCGCCAAATCTGCGTGTAATCAGTCCAGTTCACGCTGCTGCAGGTTGCGGACGTCATCAAGGCCGGGCAGGCCAAGCTGGCTCATGTTGGCTTGCATGTCCTTGGCCAGCATATCGATCAGGTGGGCTGGGCCTGCAGGGCCAAGCGCGGCCAGCGCATAGTGGAAGGCGCGGCCCAGCATGACAAAATCCGCCCCCAGCGCCAGCGCCCGGAGAATGTCCAGCCCGCCTTCGATACCGCTGTCAAAGATCAGCGGGACATCCACCGCGGCGCGGATTTCCGGCAATAGGTCAATTGCCGCAGGGCAGCCGTCGAACTGGCGGCCGCCGTGGTTGGATACCCAGAGTGCGTCGGCGCCGGCCTGCTGCAGCCGCGCAGCATTTTCGGCGCGCAGGACGCCCTTGATGACAAGGGGCCCGTCCCAGTTGCGGCGCAGCCAATGCACATACTCCCAATCCGGAGAGGTGCGCAGCAAGTAGCCGATATGCGCCGTTGGCGGCAAATTCGCCTGCGGCGCCGAGATGTATTTGTCCAGCGTGCGCATCCGCGGCATGCCCCGCCCTTCAAGACGCCTGCGCGCCATCCCCAGCGCCCAGGCCGGGCGCTGCGCAATCTGCGCCAGCAGCCGCGGGGTCAGCCGCGGCGGCTGGGTCAGGCCGGAGCGGGTCTGCCGCTCGCGGCGCGACGCCGCCGGCACATCTACCGTCAGCACCAAGGTCTCGAACCCGGCATCCCGCGCCCGCGCCAGCAGGTCGCTGCGGATGGCCTCGTCCTTGGGCGGGTAGAGTTGAAACCAGGCATCCCCGCCCAGATGCGGCGCCAAGTCCTCGGGCGATTGGCTGGCAACTGTTGAGAGGCAAAAGGGGATGCCGGCCGCGGCGGCGCTGCGGGCAAGGACACCCTCGGCATCCGGCCAGATCAGGCCGGACATGCCCACGGGCGCAATGCCAAAGGGCAGGGCGCGGCGACTGCCAAGAAACAGGACAGACAGGTCCGGGTCCATCGGTCCATGCAGCACCGACGGAAGAAACCCCGCCCGGTCCAGGCCCGTCCGGTTCCGCGCCCGCGCGGCCTCGGATCCGGTGCCGCTGTCCAGATAGTCCCAGACAAACCGGGGCAGCCGCCGCTCGGCGCGGCGCTTCAGGTCATCAAGGCCGGGGTATCGCTGATGCAAGTCCATGCGGGCATTGGTACGTTCCCCTGCGGATTCCGCAAGAAAAAGCGCCGCAGCCCCCGGCGCCACCGGGGCAGGCCCTATGCGGCTGCATCTTTGCCGTCGTCCCGCGCGCCGCCGCTATCAATACGGGCAGACGGATTGCGCGGGGCAGAGGCCGCGCTCTCGGCAACGCAGACCTGGTTGCGGCCCTTCGCCTTGGCGTCATACAGGGCTTCGTCCGAAGCCCGCAGCAGATCCTGCGGCATGGTGCCATGGGCCGGATAATGTGCAACACCCAGCGAAATGGTTATCCGCGGCAGCGCCTTTTCCCCATAGCGCACCACCACGTCCTCCACGCCTTGGCGCAGCAGCTCGGCCTTGGTCATCACATCCTCCTGGCTGAGACCGGGCAGGATCAGGGTGAATTCCTCGCCGCCGGGACGGCAGGCCACCTCGTCGCCGTCGCAGGCCTGCTCCAGCACCGACCCCACCGCGCGCAGCACCATGTCGCCGGCGTCATGGCCATGGTTGTCGTTGAACTTCTTGAAGTGATCCACGTCGATCGACACGATGCTCAGCCGCTGGCCGCTGCTCTGGCTGGCATTGATGCTTTTACGCAAAGTCTCAGTCATATGGCGGCGGTTGAACAGTCCGGTAAGCGGGTCGCGTACCGACTGGTCATGCAGCTGGTCGCGCATCCGCACATTGGCGATTGCCATCGAGATCTGCTCGGCGCACATCTGGGCCAGCTTCTTGCTGCTGATAAACTCCGGGCAGTCGTCCTTGATCGCCTGCAAATGCATCAGGCCGACGGTCTCGCCATGGGCAAGGATCGGAAAGCAGTAATAGCGCCTGCCATCATGCGGCTCGGCGTGCTCGCAGACAAATTCAATCTCCGACGACCCGAATTCATAGGTCCGGCCCCGGCGCAGGCCCCAGCATTCCTCCGGGTGGATGTGGTCCTTGTGGCTGCCGCCGTTCCAGCTGGCACAGCCGTCCAGCACATCGCGCGAATTGGAATAGACGTAGACGCTGCCCTCAGCCGTCGGCAGGATATGAGTCATGAAGCGGGCGACCATATCAAACAGCTCATCCAATGAGCGGCTGGACTGCAGCCATTCGTTCAGCTCCCCCAGCAATTGCACCTCGCGCGCCAGCCGCAGCTGCTCATCCAGAATGCCGCGCTCGGTTTCATTGCGCTGGCGCAGCTGGTTCATGCTGAACCGGTTGGTTCGGAACACCACATACACCGCCACTGCCATCGTTATCAGCGCGATGGAGGTCAGCACAATCAGCGACAGCCGGACGCGTCGGATGAACGTATCCCGCAGGTCGGTGATGTCTGTGTAGAAATCAATGGCACCGTCAAAATGCCCGTTGTGAACCAGCGGCACATAAAGTTGTGCAACCTCCCGGCTGATGCTGCTGTCAAACCCGTTGGTCTGCAGCGGAAACCCGTCGACCTCAAACGCTGGCAGCGGCTCGTGCATGTAATAGACCTCTCCGCGGGCCACTTGAGTGCTGAAAAAGGCGTTGGTCTCATATTCGCCAATCTCATCACTGCGGGTGGACCAGAAAATCTCCCCCTCGCTGGTCAGCAGCCGAAACCGGAACACATCAGTCTCATCGGGCAGCAGCAGAAGATCCCGGGCATCTTCGGGTTGAATCAGCCCGTCTTCAAAGGCTTCCTCGACATTGGCCATATGCAGTACAACTCTGCGCTGCCAATGCTCCGACTGTTTTCGGAGATCGTTTTCAATCATCCTGTCCACGGTCGGTTCCGGCACTGCAAACACGGCCCAGGCCGAAGCCGCTGCCGCCGCGATCAGGACAAGGATCAGCGACATGCTGCGGATCTTTTCAGCAAGGCTGGATCTCAATTTATTTTTCATATTCCGGCGCCAAAGGTAGTTTATGTTAATGCGGCTGTGCGCCCCTGCAAGCGTAGGCCGGATTAATTTCGGTACCGTTAATCTGCCATAAGAGTTAAAGAATTTTTCTGCGGCAGCATCTTTGGGAGGGTTTGAAAACGGGTCTGGATTGGACAGCAATGGGCCCGTGAACAGAGTGTGAACGTCCTCTTTCCGCCGCGGCTGAATCAGGTTAGGATCACCCGCATGAGCAGTTTTGACGAAATGGACGCCTTTGAGGGCGCATCATTATCGGCCCGTGCCATGCAGGCGCGGCCGATGCCCTATCTGGACAGCCTTAACCCGGCGCAGCGCGAGGCGGTGGAGTGCCTGGATGGTCCCGTGCTGATGCTGGCCGGCGCCGGCACCGGCAAGACCAAGGCGCTGACCACCCGGATCGTGCATCTCCTCAGCACCGGCCGGGTGCGCCCGAACGAGATTCTGTCGGTGACCTTCACCAACAAGGCCGCCCGCGAGATGAAGGAGCGGGTGGGCGGCATGCTCGGGCAGGCGATTGAAGGCATGCCATGGCTCGGCACTTTTCATTCGGTTTGCGTGAAACTGTTGCGCCGCCACGCCGAGCTGGCCGGGCTGAAGTCAAATTTCACCATTCTTGACACCGACGACCAGATCCGGCTCTTGAAGCAGCTGATCAAGGCCGAGGGCATCGATGACAAGCGCTGGCCCGCGCGGATGCTGGCAAACATCATTGACGACTGGAAAAACCGGGCGCTGACGCCGGACAAGGTGCCGGCCGGCGACGCCAGCGCCTATAACAACCGCGGCACCGAGTTTTATGCCCAATACCAGACCCGCCTGCGCGAACTGAACGCCGTCGATTTCGGCGACCTCCTGCTGCACATGGTAACGATCTTCCAGAATCACCTGGACGTGCTGGAGCAGTATCAGCGCTGGTTCCGCTACATCATGGTGGACGAATATCAGGATACCAACGTCGCCCAGTACCTGTGGCTGCGGCTTCTGGCCGGCGCGCATAAGAACGTCTGCTGCGTCGGCGACGACGACCAGTCGATCTATGGCTGGCGCGGTGCCGAGGTCGGCAATATCCTGCGGTTTGAAAAGGATTTCCCCGGCGCCATGGTGGTGCGGCTGGAACAGAACTACCGCTCTACCGGGCATATTCTGGCCGCCGCCTCGAACGTCATCCGCGGCAACCAGGGCCGTCTGGGCAAGGAGCTGTGGACTGCGGCCGGCGACGGTGAAAAGCTCCGCCTGATCGGCCATTGGGACGGCGAGGAAGAGGCCCGCTGGATCGGCGAAGAGATCGAGGCGATGCAGCGCGGCACCCGCGGCCAGGCACCCATCGGCCTCAACAGCATGGCCATCCTCGTGCGGGCCTCGCACCAGATGCGTGCGTTTGAGGACCGGTTTCTGACCATCGGCCTGCCGTACCGGGTGATCGGCGGCCCGCGGTTCTATGAGCGGCTCGAAATCCGTGATGCCATGGCCTATTTTCGCGTTGTGGTCTCCCCGGATGACGATCTGGCGTTTGAACGCATTGTCAACACGCCGAAACGCGGCCTTGGCGACAAGGCGCAGCAGACCATTCAGGGCATTGCCCGCGAAAACGGCGTCTCGCTGGTCGAAGGCGCCCGGTTGGCCGTTGAGGCTGGCCAGATCAAGGGTAAGGGCGGCGGCGCCCTGCGCCAGCTTGTCGAGGGCATTGCCCGCTGGGGTCATATGGCCGGCGACGCGGACATCACCCATATGGAGCTGGCCGAGATCATCCTGGATGAAAGCGGCTACACCGCCATGTGGCAGAACGACAAGAACCCGGATTCGCCCGGCCGCCTGGAAAATCTCAAGGAACTGGTGAAGGCGCTGGAGTCTTTCGAGAACCTGCAGGGTTTCCTGGAGCACGTCAGCTTGGTGATGGACAACGACAAGCAGGACGCGGACGAGAAGGTTTCGATCATGACCCTGCACGCGGCCAAGGGCCTGGAGTTCCCCGCGGTCTTCCTGCCGGGCTGGGAGGACGGGTTGTTCCCCTCGCAGCGCTCGATGGATGAAAGCGGCCAGAAAGGCCTCGAGGAAGAACGCCGCCTGGCTTATGTCGGCATCACCCGCGCCGAGCAGATCTGCACCATTTCCTTTGCCGGCAACCGCCGGGTGTTCGGCCAATGGCAGTCGCAATTGCCGTCCCGCTTCATTGATGAGCTGCCGGAGGAGCATGTCGAGGTGCTGACCCCTCCGGGCCTTTACGGCGGCGGCTACGGCGCGGCAGCACCGGGCGGCACTATGGGCGGCGGTCAGGTCCGCTCCGCCATCGAAGAGAAAATGGCTCAGGCTGATGGCTACAACTCCCCCGGCTGGAAGCGGATGCAAGCGCGGGCAGGCGAGCGCGGGATGTCGCAGCCCAAGGAAAGCAAGCATCAGGTGATCGACCTAACTGCGACGTCCAGCTTCACCCTGGGCGAACGCGTGTTCCATCAAAAGTTCGGTTACGGCGCCATTACAGGCATCGAGGGCGACAAGCTGGAAGTGGATTTCGAGAAGGCCGGCACCAAGAAAGTGGTCGCCCGTTTCGTCTCTGCCACCGACGACGTGCCATTCTGATGACCCCCTTTACGCCGGTTTGACCGGCGGATCGGATCGCGCAGCGATCCGATCCGGGCGCAGGCGCGGCGGGCAGCTTTGCTGCCCGCCGCGCCTGCGCCGCCCCTTCCTTCGAGGTTTACGCGACACGGCCATGCAAGTGCTTGGCTGCAGCCGTCTGTCTTCAGGGGGGGCGGTTTTGCTGTGCGGAAAACAAGAAACGGCGGCACCCAGGGAGGAGGAGGGGTGCCGCCGTTCTGTCAAACACCGGAATTCAGGGAGGAGGAGATCCCGGTGATTCAAGCCCGGCTGTAAACCGGTGTAAGGTGCGGCGGCATCAGGGAGGAGGAGGATGCCACCGCGTAGGACAGGCCCTTCAAGGGAGGAGGAGAAAAGGCCTGATCTCTATTAGTTGTTCTCGTAAGCGGCCTGATAGGCGACGCGCTGAATTTCGGAGCGGTTCAGACCCAGATCTGCCAGATCGCGGGCCGACAATGCCGACAGTTCGCTGACGGTCTTGCGGTACAGGCGATAGCGAACGAATTTCACCATCAGCGCATCCAGGAAGCCAACCGGGGATGCAATGCTCACCGCGGAGATCTGTTGTGCTGCTGCCATTGTTCTGTTCCTTCGTCTGACCGTATCGTCGTATCCGTCTGGCACCATCCCGGCGCCGCTTGAGGGGTAATTTAGGGATCTTCCGAAAAGTCGCAATCCCGTGCGTCGTCAATGCTGCTATGCAGCATTTGCATGGGTGACCCAGGGTATGCCATTGTAAAGGGGCGCTAATTTCAGCACGCACGTTGCGCAGCTGTATAAATTCCGGGCGCGGGGCTGCAATCCGCGCATGGCTGGCGGCACAGGCTGTTGACGGATCCGATCCTTGGCCTTGCGGACGGAGCCGCGGTAATCACGCAACACGGGTTCCAAGGCGTATGGCGGACACATATATAGGGCCGGACAACACGCAGGAGAGCAGTCATGGCGGTCACTCAGGATCAGGTTCGCGAAATACTGGAGCGGCTGGCCTTGCCGGACGGCGGCACGCTGGTGTCGCGTGACATGCTGCGCGCCCTGCGTATCGATGGCAGCAAGGTGAGCTTTGTGATCGAGGCGCCCAGCCCCGAGATCGCCAAACTGATGGAGCCTTTGCGCAAAGCCGCCGAGGCCGCGGTGCTGTCTCTGGACGGCGTCGAAACTGTCTCTGCCGCGCTCACCGCCCATGCCGCTCAGAAGCCCGCGCCCAGCCTCAAGGTCGGCGGCCATCCGAAGCCGCAGGCCGGGCCGTTGAAACCCGCAGGCGTCAAACGCATCCTGGCGATTGCCTCCGGCAAGGGCGGGGTGGGGAAATCCACCGTCTCCTCGAACCTCGCCGTGGCGCTGGCCAGGCAGGGGCGCAAGGTCGGGTTGCTGGACGCGGATATCTACGGCCCCTCCCAGCCCCGCATGATGGGGGCCACCGGCCGCCCCGCCAGTCCTGACGGCAAGATCATCGAACCGCTGCACGCCCATGGCGTCACTCTTATGTCGATCGGCTTTATGCTGGAAGAGGGTAAGGCTGTGGTCTGGCGCGGCCCAATGTTGATGGGGGCGCTGCAGCAGATGCTGGGGCAGGTGAACTGGGGCGAGCTGGACGTGCTGATTGTCGACCTGCCGCCCGGCACCGGCGATGTGCAGCTGACGCTTTGCACCAAGGCGGAACTGACCGGCGCCATCGTGGTCTCCACCCCGCAGGACGTGGCGCTGCTGGATGCGCGCAAGGCGATGGACATGTTCAAGACGCTGAAAACCCCGGTGCTGGGGTTGATCGAAAACATGTCCTTCTTCACCTGCCCAGATTGCGGCGGTGAGCATCACATCTTTGGCCGTGGCGGTGTCGCGGCAGAGGCCGAGACGCTGGGCCTGCCGCTGTTGGGCGCGCTGCCGATTGATCTGGAAACCCGGTTGGCCGGCGACAGCGGCACGCCCATCGCGGTGGGCGAGGGGCCAATGGCGCAGGCCTATGCCCGGATTGCCGAAGGTCTGATCGGCGGCGGCATGGCCTAACTCCGCAGGGCTCAGCTCTCTCTATATTTAGTGTCCCGGGTGGCCCGCCTCATTGGCGGGCCATTTGCTGTTTGCTCCCTTTGATTGGGCACAGATGGGATTTCCCGCCCGGTTTGGGAACCTGCGAGACCGCGGCCCCCGCATGGGGCGGCATGGGACCGGCGCGATTGAATGGGATAGCTGGGAATTCACGGCACTGGCGGGAATTCACGGGCACCATGGGAAATTATGGCCCGGTTTGCCCCGCTTTCCGCTTGAAGGCCCGAATCACTCGGTGTTGAACCGCTGATACCGGGGTTTCCCGGCGGTTCTGTTGCGGGGGAATGCGAACGTAAGGGGAATATCCAAAGCTGCTGCGCGCTTTCTTGTGGAATCGCGGGAAACTATGGGAAAAAAATTGCAGGCGCAACTCGTCTCTATATTTGGTGTTGATGGTGGAGTTGCGCACAAGAACTTCGATTTTAGGCCTAAATCTTGCCGCGAATCTCTTTTGAAACTCAGTTGTTCTGTCAAGCCTTCAGCGCTTTGCTACAGAAAACAGTTGCAGGGCCATCAATTCCCATAGTATCCCTAATGTATCGAATGAGACGAGGGACGGGGCACCAAACGACCCCAAGCCAAACTAAAAGAGCAGGTTTCATACAGGCCTTCGCTTTCATCGAACAAAGAGATCCGGCGCGCGAGCGAGCAGACATCCCCCCAGGTGGCGCGCGCAGTCGGACATCCCGCAAAGCGGGCCAAGGCGGCGGGTTGATCAGTGGCAGCAGATCAACCCGCCCCTTTTCATTCTGGGGAACGGATTAACGCGAGGGACGCGCGAAAAGGATCGGTAAGTTGGGCCGCAGGTTCAGAGGCGAAAGCCACCACAAGGTGGACAGCAAGGGGCGGGTGTCAATCCCGGCCTCTTTCCGCCGTGTGCTGGAGGCCGCCGATCCGAACTGGAAATCCGGCGACAGCCCCGAACTGGTGATTGTCTACGGCGACCACCGCCGCCCGTTCCTGGAATGCTATACTATGGAAGCCATCGACGAGGTGGACGCCAAGATCGCGGCCCTGCCGCGCGGCTCCAAACCGCGCAAGATCCTGGAGCGCATGTTCAACGGCCAATCCTTGCCGACCAATGTGGATGACACCGGCCGCCTTGTGCTGCCGGCCAAGCTGCGGCAGAAGATCGGCCTGGAGGGCGAAGCCTTCTTTATAGCCTCCGGCGACACCTTCCAGATCTGGAAGCCCGAGACTTATGAGGAGGTTGAGATGGCCGAAGCCGAGAAACTGATGGAAGACCTGCCGGAGGATTTCGATCCCCTGGAATTCCTAGATGGCGCCGGAGGCGTTTGACCCATGACCCAGGACCAAAAAGCTGCCAATGGTCCCCACATTCCCGTCCTTCTGCGCCCGCTCTTGCAGGCGGTGGCCCCGGTCACGGGCCGCTGGCTGGACGGCACATTCGGTGCAGGCGGTTACACCCGAGGGCTGCTTGAGGCCGGCGCTGACGAAGTTACCGGCGTTGACCGCGACCCGCTGGCGTTTGAGATGGCCAAGCCCTGGGCAGGGGAGTACGGCAATCGCCTGATCTTGCAGCAGGGTGTGTTCTCCCGCATGGATGAATATGCCCAAGGCCTCGATGGCGTGGTGCTGGACCTTGGCGTCTCCTCGATGCAGCTGGATCTGGCCGAACGCGGCTTCTCCTTCATGCGGGACGGCCCGCTGGACATGCGGATGTCGCAGTCGGGGCCTTCTGCCGCCGATCTGGTCGCAGAGCTGGAAGAGGCCCAGATCGCCGATATTCTGTTCCACTACGGCGAAGAACGCGCCAGCCGCCGCATTGCCAAGGCGATTGTGCGGGAACGCACGATTGAACCGATCACCTCCACCCTGCGCCTTGCGAAGATCATTGAATCCTGCCTGCCGCGCCCCAAGCCCAACCAGTCGCACCCGGCGACCCGCAGCTTCCAGGGGCTGCGCATCGCAGTGAACGCCGAATATGACGAACTGTTCGAGGGGCTGCTGGCCGCTGAACGGGCGCTGAAACCGGGCGGATTGCTGGCCGTTGTCACCTTTCATTCGGTCGAGGACCGTATGGTCAAACGCTTCTTCCAGCACCGTGCAGGCAAAACCGGCCGCGCCAACCGCTATGCGCCGGAACAGCAGGAAACCCCTTCCCAGTTCGAACTGGTCACCCGCAAGGCGGTCGGCCCGGACGATCAGGAACTGGCGGAAAACCCGCGCTCCCGCTCTGCCCGTCTGCGGGTCGGACGCCGGACTGATGCCGAACCTGGGCCGATCTCGGCCAAAGACCTTGGAATGCCGCAGCTGAAAGAGGCGCGCAAATGAAGACCCTGCTGTATGCCGCAACCTGCCTGGCCGTCTTTGGCCTGGCCTTCTGGGCTTACCGCGAAAACTACGCCACCCAGCAGGTGCTGAAGGAAACCCGCGCGCTGCAAAGCCAGATCGGTGCGGCGCAGGTGCGGCTTAGCGTTTTGCGCGCCGAATGGGCCTATCTCAACCGCCCGCAGCGGCTGCGCGAGCTGGCGGATATCAATTTCGACAGCCTTGGCCTGTTGCCGCTGCGCCCCGACCAGTTCGGCCGGGTGGATGAGGTGTCATACCCCGAACCCGAAGAGCTGGTGATCACCGATGGCGTCGAAGTGTCGGGCCTGAATGCGGGAGGCCAGCCATGATCCGCACTCCGCTGCGCCCGCTGGCCCGGATCCTGCATGCCCGCGCTACCGGCGAAAACCCGGATGTGATCGAAGAGGAAAACATCAGCCTGCGCCATCAGGAGATGCAGGTGCAGTCCCGCCAGCGCGCCGAGGGGCGGCTCTTGGTGCTGGGTCTGTTCTTTGTCTGTGCCTTTGGTGCGATCATTGCCCGCATGGGCATGACCGCGGTGTCAGAGCCGGCCGAACCCGTGGCCAGCGTGCCGGGCAGCGTGATTGCCGCGCAGCGCGCCGATATCGTCGACCGCAACGGCAGCCTGCTGGCCACCAACTTTGAAACCCACTCGCTGTATGCCCAGCCGCCGCAGATGATCGATCCCGTCGGTGCTGCAGAAAAACTGGTGCAGATCTTCCCGGATCTGGAGCTGGAACGGCTGGTCAAGGATTTCACCGGCAAGCGCAAGTTCCTGTGGGTGAAGAAGAAAATCAGCCCTGAGCAATTACAGGCGGTGCATGACATCGGTGATCCCGGCCTGATGTTCGGCCCGCGCGAGATGCGGCTGTACCCGAACGGCAGCCTGGCCGCCCATGTGCTGGGCGGCGCCGGTTTCGGCAAGGAGGGCGTCAACGCCGCCGAGGTGATTGGCGTGGCAGGTGTGGAACGCCAGTTCGACACCTACCTGCGCGACCCGGCCAATGCGGGCAAGCCGTTGCAACTGTCGCTGGACCTCACCGTGCAAGCTGCGGCTGAGCAGGTGCTTTATGGCGGCATGAAGCTGATGAATGCCAAGGGCGCCACATCAATCCTGATGGATGCCCGCACCGGCGAGGTGATCTCGGTTGTGTCCTTCCCGGACTTCGATCCCAATGACCGCCCGCGCCCGCCGGCCTCGGGCTTTGACCCCTCGGTCAGCCCGCTGTTCAACCGCGCGGTGCAGGGGGTGTATGAGCTTGGCTCCACCTTCAAAATCTTCACCGCAGCGCAGGCGATGGAGCTGGGTCTGGTTGGCGCCGACACCGTGATCGACACCCGCGGGCCGTTGCGCTGGGGCCGCTTTGCCATCCGCGATTTCCGCAACTACGGCAACGAGATGTCGGTGACCAAGATCATCGTCAAATCCAGTAACATCGGCACCGCGCGGCTGGCACAGCAGATCGGGGTGGAGCGGCAGAAAAGCTTCCTTGATACGCTGGGCATGCTGGATCCGACTCCGTTTGAAATTTCCGAAGCCGCGGGCGGTAAGCCGCTGCTGCCCGCCAACTGGTCCGAACTGTCGGCGATGACGATTTCCTACGGTCACGGTATTTCCACCACGCCGATGCATCTGGCGGCGGGCTATGCGGCGATTGCCAATGGCGGGCGTTATGTGGCGCCGACGATTCTAAAGCAGACCGCGCCGCAGCTGGGCGAACGGGTGCTGAGCGAGAGCACCGCCGCCTCGGCGCGCAAGATGTTGCGCAAAGTGGTCAGCGAAGGCACCGCCTCCTTTGCCGAGGTTGAGGGCTATCAGGTGGGCGGCAAGACCGGCACCGCCGACAAGCCCAAGCCCCGCGGCGGCTATTATGATGACAAGGTTATTGCCACTTTTGCCTCTATTTTCCCGGCACATGACCCGAAATACGTGCTGATCGTGACGCTGGACGAACCCTCTATCATTGCGCACGGTGAGGAACGCCGCACCGCAGGCTGGACCGCCACCCCGGTGGCCGCTGAAATGATCGGACGGGTGGCGCCGCTTCTGGGGCTGCGTCCGCAAGTTGAACCCGCAGAGGTGACTGGTATAACCCTCACCTCGAACTGAACCAGGTAAGGGCCGCCATGAGCAGCAGCAGACCAGACCAGCCCCTGAGCCAATTGGGGCTGACCGCCCGCGGCGGCGCTGACCCGCAGATCCGCGGCCTGGCGGTGGACAGCCGCGAGGTGCGGCAGGGGTATCTTTTTGCGGCCCTTCCGGGCCGCCAGGTGCATGGCGCCAAATTCATCCCCGCGGCGCTGGAACTGGGCGCGACCGCAATTCTGACCGATGCCGCAGGGGCCGGCATCGCGGCCAAGCTGCTGGACGAAAGCCACGCAGCACTTGTGGTGGTCGAGGACCCGCGCCAGACGCTGGCCTATGCCGCTGCCCTGTGGTTCGGCGGCCAGCCGCAGACCGTGGTGGCGGTCACCGGCACCAATGGCAAAACCTCTGTGGCAAGTTTCGTGCGCCAGATCTGGATGGAGCTGGGCCACGAGGCCGTCAACATGGGCACCACCGGCATCGAGGGCGCCTGGAGCTATCCGCTGGCGCATACCACGCCGGAGCCGATCACCCTGCACCGCGCGCTGGCTGAGGCCGCCGCAGCAGGTGTCACACACGCCGCGATGGAGGCGTCTTCCCACGGGCTGGACCAGCGGCGTCTGGACGGGGTGCAACTGGCGGCAGCGGGTTTTACCAATTTCACTCAGGACCACCTAGATTACCACGAGACATTCGAGGCCTATTTCAACGCCAAGGCGGGCCTGTTCCGCCGGGTGCTGCCGGAGGAGGGCGTCGCCGTCATCAACATGAACGACCCGCGCGGGGCCGAGATGCGCGCGGTGGCCGCTGCCCGCGGGCAGGAGGTGATCAGCGTGGGCCGCGGGCTCGGCGATTTGAACCTGATGGGGCTGCGCTATGACGGCACCGGGCAGGATGTGCGGTTTTCCTGGCACGACAAACCCCATCAGCTGCGCCTCAACCTCATTGGCGGCTTTCAGGCGGAAAACGTGCTCTTGGCCTGCGGGCTGGTGATTGCCGGCGGCGAGGACCCGGAGCGGGTGTTTGAAACCCTGCCGCATCTGACCACCGTTCGGGGGCGGATGCAGCTGGCGGCGTCGCGCGACAATGGTTCTGCCGTGTTTGTTGACTACGCTCATACGCCGGATGCTGTGGCCAGCGCCATCAAGGCGCTGCGCCCGCATGTGCTGGGGCGGCTGATTGCCATCGTGGGTGCCGGCGGCGACCGTGACACCAGCAAGCGGCCGCTGATGGGGCAGGCGGCGCATCAGAATGCTGATGTGGTGATCGTGACGGACGACAATCCGCGCAGCGAAGATCCGGCTGTGATCCGCGCCGCGGTCAAGGGCGGCGCGCCCGATTGCATCGAGATCGGCGACCGCGCCGAGGCGATTCTGCGCGGTGCCGACATGCTGGGGCCGGGCGATGCGCTTATCATCTGCGGCAAGGGGCATGAAACCGGCCAGACCGTGGGCGACACCGTGCTGCCGTTTGACGACGCGGAGCAGGCCAGCATTGCTGCGGCCGCACTCGACGGGAGGCTCGCATGATGCTTTGGACTGCAGCTGAGGCCGCCGCAGCCACCGGCGGGCAGGCGCAGGGGGACTGGGCTGTCTCCGGCCTGTCGATCGACACCCGCACCATTGAGGCGGGCGATATGTTCGTGGCGTTGAAGGCTGCGCGTGACGGCCATGACTTCGTGGCCCAGGCGCTGGAAAAAGGTGCTGGCGCGGCGCTGGTTTCTCGTGTCCCCGAAGGTGTTTCTTCTGACGCGCCGCTGCTGATTGTCGACGACGTGCAGATGGGGCTGGAGGCTTTGGGCCGGGCGTCGCGCGCGCGGACCGGTGCGAAGGTTGTTGCCGTAACCGGCTCGGTCGGCAAGACCTCGACCAAGGAAATGCTGGCGCGGATGCTGTCCGATCAGGGCCGCACCCATGCCGCTGTGGCCAGCTACAACAACCATTGGGGGGTGCCGCTGACACTGGCGCGGATGCCGCGCGATACCGAGTTTGCCGTCATCGAGATCGGCATGAATCATCCCGGCGAGATCGCGCCGCTGGCGAAACAGGCCCGCCCGCATGTGGCGATGGTGACGACAGTCGCCGCGGTGCATCTGGAAGCGTTCGAGAGTGTCGAAGGCATTGCCTTTGAGAAGGCCGCGATCATGCAGGGGCTGGAGCCGGGCGGCGTAGCCGTGCTGAATGCCGATATCGCCGAGGCCCATGTGCTGCGCGGCGTTGCGGCTGATCTGGGCGTCCCGGCCTGCTGGTTCGGCGAAAGCGCCGAAGATTGCAAACTATTGTCAGCTGACAATAGAGGCGAGGGAACAGTTGCCCGCGCCACAGTGAATGGCCGGGATATCGAGCTGCACATTCAATCGCTTGGCGCGCATTTCGCGATGAACGCCCTGGGCGCAATTGCTTGTGTCGAGGCCTTGGGGGCGGATCCCGCGAAGGCGGTGGAGAGCCTTGCCCTGTGGTCGCCGGTCAAGGGCCGCGGTGTGCGCGAGGTGATCCGGCTTGACGGCGGCGAGGTCACTTTGCTGGATGACAGCTATAACGCCAACCCGACGTCAATGGCGGCAGCGCTGGCGGTGCTGGCGGCGACACCTGGCGCGGGCCGGCGGATTGCCTATCTTGGCGACATGGGCGAGCTGGGTCCGCAGGAAATTGAGCTTCACGCCGGCCTTGCCTTGCTGCAGGCTGTTGCGGGCATTGAGAAAATCCACTGCGTCGGCCCTTTGATGAAAGCGCTGCATGCGGCGCTGCCGGAGGCGAAACGCGGCGGCTGGTATGAAACCAGCGCCGATGCCCTGCCGGGTTTGAAGGCTGGTATCAAGGGCGGCGATATCGTGCTGGCAAAAGGGTCCAACAGCATGGGGCTGGCCAAGATCGTTGACGGCATCCGCGAAATGGGTCAATCCGGCCCCAAATCAGAAAACGCGTAAAAGAACGAGGGAAGGGCCCAGATGCTCTATTGGCTGACCGCTTTGTCGGACGGGGGGGATTTTTTCAACCTCTTCCGCTATATCACTTTTCGCGCAGGCGGCGCCTTTATGACCGCACTGATCTTTGGCTTTTTGTTCGGCAAACCGCTGATCAACGTGCTGCGCCGCAAACAAGGCAAGGGCCAGCCGATCCGCGATGACGGGCCGGAGGGGCATTTTTCCAAGGCCGGCACCCCGACCATGGGCGGGCTGCTGATCGTCGGCGCGCTGCTGTCGTCGACCCTGCTGTGGGCGCGGCTGGATAATCCCTTTGTCTGGATGGTGCTGCTGGTGACGCTGGCCTTTGCGCTGATCGGCTTTGCGGATGATTATGCCAAGGTGTCTAAGCAGACTACGGCAGGCGTTTCGGGCAAGCTGCGGCTGGCTTTGGGGATTGCGATTGCGGCCCTGTGTGCAGTGATTGCAGCGCGGTTTCACCCGGAGGCGCTGCAGAACCAGCTGGCGCTGCCGGTGTTCAAGGATACGCTGATCAATCTTGGCCTGTTCTATGTGCCGTTCTCGATCTGCGTCATTGTGGGCGCTGCCAATGCGGTGAATCTGACCGATGGTCTGGATGGTCTCGCGATCATGCCGGTGATGATTGCGGCGGGAACGCTGGGGGTTATCGCCTATGCGGTGGGGCGTGTCGATTTCACCGAGTATCTGGACGTGCACTATGTGCCCGGCACCGGTGAGATCCTGATCTTCAGCGCCGCGCTGTTCGGTGCAGGGCTTGGGTTCCTGTGGTACAACGCGCCGCCTGCTGCGGTGTTCATGGGAGACACCGGCTCGCTGGCCCTGGGCGGGGCGCTGGGGGCCATTGCGGTGGCCACCAAGCATGAACTGGTGCTGGCCATCGTTGGCGGGCTGTTTGTGGTTGAGGCGCTGTCGGTGATCATTCAGGTCCTCTACTTCAAGCGCACCGGGCGCCGGGTCTTCCTGATGGCGCCGATCCACCACCATTATGAAAAGAAGGGCTGGGCCGAGCCGCAGATCGTGATCCGCTTCTGGATCATCTCGCTGATCCTGGCGATGATCGGTCTGGCGACGCTGAAAGTGCGCTGAGGCACGCCGAACAGCCGCCGCGCCAGGACTTCCGGCGGGTGGTGAAGCTGTCTTTCTCTTTGTGAACCGCGCGGGGCTTCAGGCTTGGCGCGGTTTTTCCTTATGAAGAAGGCGGCGCCGCCGGAGGGGCGGAGCATCGGATGGCCCTTGTCAGGGGCCATGTCCGTCTAGCGGCCTGTTCGGACCCGCCCTGCACCCGATGAAGAAGTGATCTGAGGGGGGCCGGTCTCCTGGTCTTTGTGTTGCAACGGGAGGAGCGTAATCTGCGCCGGTGAACATCCCATGAGGGCAGCGTACGCCGGGGGGGCAACTGCTGGCGCTCCCGCCAATTTCGGCAGGCTTTGCCTGCCTGCTTATTGTTGGGCCCGGCACGGGCCTGAGGCCCGTGCCGGGGAGCGCTTGAAGCCCGGCTTGCACCTGTGCAATGTGCCGCAGAAGTAATTACATCAAGATGAGGGCAGGCGATGATCCCGGTCAAAGGATATGAAGGCGCTAAGGTTGCCGTGCTGGGGCTGGGGCGCTCGGGTCTGGCGACGGCGCGTGCCTTGCGGACAGGCGGGGCGGAGGCGGTCTGCTGGGACGACAACCCGGCTGCGCGGGAGGCGGCGGAGGCGGAAGGCTTTGCCTGCCGTGATCTGCACAAGGCCGGCGCCTTTGACGATGTGGCGGCGCTGATCACTTCGCCCGGCATTCCGCATCTTTACCCCAAGCCCAATCCGGTGATCCGCACCGCTATGGATGCAGGCGTTCCGGTGGACAATGATATCGGCCTGTTCTTCCGCTCCTTTGCCGATGCCGAATGGCAGATGCATGACCAGCCGCCGCGGGTGGTGGCGGTGACGGGATCGAACGGCAAATCAACCACGGTGGCGCTGCTGCATCACATCCTGCAGGCAGCGGGGCGCGAAAGCCAGTTGGCGGGCAATATCGGCCGTGGGGTGCTGGACATTGATCCGCCGGGCAATGGCGGCGTGGTGGTGCTGGAGCTGTCGAGCTATCAGACCGAGCTGGCTCGTGCGCTGACGCCGGATGTCGCGGTGTTTACCAACCTCAGCCCGGACCATCTGGACCGGCATGGCGGCATGGGCGGCTATTTTGCCGCCAAGCGCCGCCTGTTTGCCGAGGGCGGGCCGGACCGTGCGGTGATTGGCATTGACGAGGATGAGGGGTTGTTTCTGGCCGGGCAATTGTCCGAAGGGCAAAGCGATGACCGGGTGATCAGGGTATCCGCTGCGCGCAAGCTGACCGGGCCGGGCTGGCAGGTCTTTGCCCGCAAGGGGTTCCTGAGCGAGTACCGCAAGGGACGGCAGGCGGCTTCGATCGATTTGCGGGAGATGACGGGCCTGCCCGGCGCGCATAACCACCAGAACGCCTGCGCGGCCTATGCGGCGGCGCGCACCTTGGGGCTGGCACCGCGGCTGATCGGCGATGCGATGGCCACCTTCCCGGGACTGCCGCACCGCAGCCAGACCATCGCTGAGGCTGGCGGCGTGCGCTATGTGAATGACAGCAAGGCCACCAACACCGACAGCGCGGTGAAGGCGCTGAGCGCGTTCAAAAACATTCGTTGGATCTGCGGCGGGCTGCAGAAGGACGGCGGGCTGGAGGCGCTGCAGGGGCGGACTGGCAATGTGGTGAAGGCCTATGTGATCGGGCGTGAGGCGGCGGGATTTTCCCTGCAGCTGGATGTGCAGGCAGAAGTCTGCACCACCATGGCCGCTGCGGTGGAGCTGGCCATTGCGGACTCGCAAGAGGGCGACACCGTGCTGCTGGCGCCGGCCGCGGCGAGCTTTGACCAGTATGACAATTTTGAGCAGCGCGGCGAGGATTTCATCGCCGAAGTGAAGACGCGGCTGGGTTGAAGCCGCCGGCAGGAAGGAACAGGACCCATGGCTAAGGCCGCAGAGGCGAAGAATACCGTGATGCTGGCCTTTCAGGTCATTCCACGGCTGCGCGAAGGTAACAACTTCGAGGCGGTCGATCAGGCCATTTCGGTGGTGAAAGCGTCGGGCGTGCCGTTCCAGGTGGGGGCGATGGAAACCACCATGAGGGGCGAGCTGGATCAGCTGCTGGAGATTGTGAAACAGGCGGAGAAGGCCTGCCTGGAGTTCGGCGCGGTGGAGGTGATCACCAATATTAAGATCCACACCACCACGCCGGAGGCGCATGACACGTTCTGCACCTATACCCGCGGGGTGACGCCGAGCAACAGCGTGTTCGTTGAAGACTAGGGGGAGGGGCTTCAGGCTCACCTAAGCGGAAAATCTTCAAGGGTCAGCCCGCGGTGGCGGACGGCTGGGTCATCTCCCCTGATAGGAGTTTGAAATAGCCGGGAAGCGTGTCCTGCAGCCGCTGGAGGCCATCAGCTGTCAGCGCGGCTTCTTTGGAACGCCCGTCGGAGGGGCTGGCCGAGAGGGTTATCAGCCCGTCTTTCTGCAGCGATTGCAGGGTGCGGGTCATCACCGGTTTCGACACGTCGATACGCTGGGCAATCTCATTCGGGGTCAGCGAGGCGCGCTCCGGTTCGCGGTCGATCACGATCAGCACCAGGAACCGCAGCTGCGACAGACCGTGGACGGCAAAAAAGGCGTCGAGGCTGCGGATCAGCAGGCTGGCGCGGCGCATCATCAGGAGCGCGCTGGTGATATGGTCCGGGTCGGCGCCGTATGCCTGGGCATAGGTGCCGACCATCTGCTGCGATGGCAGGTCCTTGAGGAAGAACATCGGCGTCAGGCCAGCGGGGTCATTTTGTGGATTTCCACCGGTGCGGCAAGCCAGGCCTCGTATTTGGCGAAAACCGGCGTGATGTAATCCGCCGCGTAATGCGCTGCCAGGGCGTCCTCGCCGGCCCATTCTTCATCCAGGTAGAAGCAATCGCCATCGCGGCCTTCGGCCAGCAGGAACTTCAGGCAGCCGGGTTCGGCCCGGGTCGGCTCCAGAATGTCCAGCAGGCTTTGGCGCACATCTTGGATGTGTTCCGGTTTCGGAGTGATCTTGGCGACCAGTTGGAAGGGGGCGGTCATGGTGTTTCTCCATTTATGTTATCATGATAACTATCATGAATGCCGCCGCGCGCGGTGTCAAGCCGGCCTTAGCGGCTGTCGGCGATGGCGGTGCCGGCTGCATGGCCCGATGACCAGGCCCATTGGAAGTTGTAGCCGCCGAGCCAGCCGGTGACATCCACCGCCTCGCCAATGGCGTAGAGGCCGGGCGCCGCTTTGGCCTCCATGGTTTTGGAGGAGAGGCCATCGGTGCAGATGCCGCCCAGGGTGACTTCGGCGGTGCGGTAGCCCTCAGTGCCTGCGGGCAGCAATTGCCAGTATTGCAGCGCCTCGCAGAGGGCTGTGAGCGCGGCGTCGGATTGGTCTGCCAGGCGGCCCTTGAGGCCCAGTTGCGGGGCTAGGAAATCCACCAGCTTGCCGGGCAGGTGACGCGCCAGTTCAGTTGTCAGGTCGCGGCGGCCCTCAACCTGGCGCTGGTCGCGCAACAGGTCGTAGAGCGGCGTTTCCGGGATCAGGTTCACCGTGATTTCCTCCCCTTCGCGCCAATAGGAGGAGAGCTGCAGCACCGAGGGGCCGGAGAGGCCGCGGTGAGTGAACAGCAGCGCCTCGTCGAAACTGGTGCGCACGTTGCTGAGACGCGTGGTCAAGGCGGTGCCGGCGAGCGGCTGGAAGCGCCCGTCAGGGAAGGTGAAGGGCACCAGCGCCGGGCGGGTCTCTGTGATTTCCAGCCCGAACTGGCGAGCCAGATCATAGGCAAGCCCGGTGGCGCCCATTTTGGGGATCGACTTGCCGCCGGTGGCCAGCACAAGATTGCGGCAGGTGACGGTCTGCGGCTTACCCTCGCGCAGCAGCTGGACGCGGAAGCCGTCTGCAGTCTGTTCCACTGCTTCGACGGAGGTTTGCAGCCAGAGGTCCGCACCGGCCTGTGCCATCTCCTGCGTCAGCATGGCAATGATCTGTTTGGCGGAGCCGTCGCAGAACAGCTGGCCCAGGGTCTTCTCGTGCCAGGCGATGCCGTGGCGGTCCACCAGGCCGATGAAATCCCACTGGGTGTAGCGGGCCAGTGCCGATTTGCAGAAGTGCGGGTTGGCAGAGAGGTAGTTCTTCGCTTCCGCATACATGTTGGTGAAATTGCAGCGGCCGCCGCCGGAGATGCGGATCTTGTCGCCCGGCGCCTTGGCGTGGTCGATCACCAGTGTGCTGCCGCCGGAATGGCGCGCGCACATCATGCCGGCTGCGCCGGCGCCGAGAATCAGAGTGTTTGTCCGCATGGCGCGCATCGACCACGGAACTGGCGCTGGCGCAAGGGGGAGGCCGGCAGGAGCTGTCTGGCGGATTGGCGCCGGCGATCTGGCAGCTTCCTGCCTGTCAAGATGGCCGGCCGCGCGGACGGTGGTTTTCCGCCGAACTGTGTTCTTTTTCTGGCGCCGCGGCTCACGTTTCGTTACAGTTTCTGTGAGACCCCGAAAAATGGGGCGGAACGAGGCATATAGTGGCGGTATTCCCATGACTGAGATGGTCTATGGCGCGGTTCCCGTGCAGGCAGGTGAGCCTATTCTTCCCAAGTGGTGGCGGACGCTGGATAAATGGACAATGTCCTGCATCCTGATGCTGTTCGTGATCGGGCTGCTCTTGGGGCTCGCCGCCTCGGTGCCGCTGGCGGAGCGGAACGGGTTCGGCAATTTCCACTATGTGCAGCGGCAGGCGGTTTTCGGCCTGACGGCGCTGATAGCGATGCTGGTGACATCCGTGATGTCGCCCACGCTGGTGCGGCGGCTGGCGGTGCTGGGCTTTGCGCTGGCCTTTGTGGCGCTTGCCTTCCTGCCCATCTTCGGCACCGATTTCGGCAAAGGCGCGGTGCGCTGGTATTCGCTGGGGTTTGCCTCGCTGCAGCCGTCGGAGTTCCTGAAGCCCGGTTTCATCGTGGTGGCGGCCTGGATGATTGCAGCCAGCCAGCAGATCAACGGGCCGCCGGGCACGCTGATGTCCTTCGCCCTGTGCATGATGGTGGTGATGATGCTGGTTCTGCAGCCGGATTTCGGCCAGGCCAGCCTGATCCTGTTCGGCTGGGGGGTGATGTATTTCGTCGCTGGCGCGCCGATGCTGCTGCTTGTGTGCATGGCTGCTGTGGTCGTGCTGGGGGGTGTCTTTGCCTATAACAGCTCAGAACACTTTGCCCGCCGCATCGACGGCTTCCTGAACCCGGATGTCGATCCCACCACTCAGCTGGGCTATGCCACCAATGCGATCCGCGAGGGCGGGCTGTTCGGTGTCGGTGTCGGCGAGGGCCAGGTGAAATGGTCGCTGCCGGATGCCCATACCGATTTCATCGTTGCGGTCGCAGCTGAAGAATACGGGCTGGTGCTGGTGGCGGTTCTGATCGCGCTTTATGCCTCGATCGTGGTGCGATCGCTGTTCAGGCTGATGCGCGAGCGCGATACCTTCATCCGCCTGGCGGGCACCGGTCTGGTCTGCATGTTCGGCGTGCAGGCGATGATCAACATGGGGGTTGCGGTGCGGCTGCTGCCCGCCAAAGGCATGACCTTGCCGTTTGTCAGCTATGGCGGATCCTCGCTGATTGCCACCGGGATTGCGGTGGGTATGCTCCTGGCCTTTACCCGGACGCGCCCGCAGGGCGGAATTGCCGATTACCTGAACGGCCGCGGCCGCTGACGAGATGTGAAAGAGACCCCTTGGGATGGCACAGAAACTGCTTTTGATGGCCGCTGGCGGAACCGGCGGCCATATGTTTCCGGCGCAGGCGCTGGCCGAAGCCATGCTGGCGAGCGGCTGGCGGGTGAAGCTGTCGACCGACGCACGGGGCGCGCGCTATACCGCGTCCTTTCCAAGCGCGGTGGAAATCTCGCAGGTGTCCTCGGCCACCTTTGCCCGTGGCGGGCTGCTCGCCAAGGCACTGGTGGCGCCGAAGATCGCAGGCGGCGTGCTGTCGATGGCAATGCAGATGCGGCGCGAGCGGCCCGATGCCGTCATTGGCTTTGGCGGCTACCCGTCAATCCCGGCGCTTGGGGCGGCGACGCTTTTGAAGCTGCCGCGGATGATCCATGAACAGAACGGCGTGCTGGGCCGGGTGAACCAGATCTTTGCCAAACGGGTAGCCGGGGTGGCCTGCGGCACCTGGCCGACCGCGTTGCCCGAAGGTGTCGCGCATGAGCACGTGGGCAACCCGGTGCGCAGCGCGGTGATGGAGCGGGCGGGTGCGGCGTATATTCCGCCGGGCGATTACCCGATGTCCCTGCTGGTGATGGGCGGCAGCCAGGGCGCGCGGATCCTCTCTGACGTGGTGCCGGCGGCGGTTGCCGCGCTGCCCGATGGCATCCGCCGGTATCTGCGGGTGTCGCATCAGGCACGCGAAGAAGACTTGGGCCGGGTCAATGCGTTTTACGCCGACCACGGCGTTAATGCCGATGTGCAGACGTTCTTTGCCGACGTGCCCGCGCGGATGTCGGAGGCGCAGCTGGTGATCTCGCGTTCGGGGGCGTCGTCGGTGGCGGACATCTCGGTCATCGGACGGCCCTCGATCCTGATCCCCTTTGCCGCAGCCGCCGGTGACCATCAAAGCGCCAACGCCCGTGGGCTGGTTGACGCCAATGCCGCCGTGATGATCCCGGAAAGCGCCCTTGATATCCCGGTGCTGGCAGAGCATATGGGCGCAATTCTGAGTAACCCGCAGGCTGCGGTGAAAATGTCGGCAGCCGCACTGAGCGCCGGGATTCCCGATGCCACCGAGCGATTGGCGGCACTGGTCGAGCAACTGGCCGAGGAAGGATAACTGTCATGAACCCTGCAACCAAACTGCCCGGAGACGTCGGCCCGATCCATTTTGTGGGCATCGGCGGCATCGGCATGTCGGGCATCGCCGAGGTGCTCTTGAACCTTGGCTATATGGTGCAGGGCTCGGATCTGAAATCCTCGAAAATCACCGCACGGCTGGAAGAGCTGGGCGCGCGGATTTTTGTCGGCCAGAAGGCTGAAAACCTGGAGGAGGCCGCGGTTGTGGTGATCTCCTCGGCGATCAAACCGGGCAACCCGGAACTGGACGAGGCCCGCCTGCGCGGGCTGCCGGTGGTGCGCCGGGCCGACATGCTGGCGGAACTCATGCGGCTGAAATCCAACGTCGCCATTGCCGGCACCCACGGCAAGACCACCACCACCACCATGATGGCCGAGCTGATGGTGGCCGGCGGCTTTGACCCCACCATCATCAACGGCGGCATCATTCACGCCTATGGTTCCAACGCGCGGATGGGGCAGGGCGAATGGATGGTGGTCGAGGCGGATGAAAGCGACGGCTCCTTCAACCGGCTGCCTGCGACCATTGCGGTGGTGACCAATATCGACCCCGAGCATATGGAGCATTGGGGCGATTTCGACACCTTGCGCGACGGGTTCCTGGAGTTTGTCTCCAACATCCCATTCTACGGTGTCGCGGTCTGCTGCACCGACCATCCCGAAGTGCAGGCGCTGATCGGGCGGATTTCCGACCGCCGGGTGGTGACTTATGGCTTCAATGCGCAGGCCGATGTGCGGGCTGTGAACCTGACCTACAAGGGCGGCGTGGCCCATTTCGACGTGCACCTGCAGGCCGAGGACCGGGTGATCGAGGGCTGCACCCTGCCGATGCCGGGGGACCACAACGTCTCCAACGCCTTGTCCGCGGTTGCCGTGGCGCGGCATCTGGGCATGAACAGCACTGAAATCCGCGAGGCGCTGGCGGCGTTCGGCGGGGTGAACCGCCGCTTCACCAAGGTGGGTGAAGTGGATGGCGTCACCATTATCGACGACTATGGCCATCACCCGGTGGAGATCGCCGCGGTGCTGAAGGCGGCGCGCCAGGCCAGCGAAGGCCGGGTGATCGCAGTGCATCAGCCGCACCGCTATTCGCGCCTGTCGAACCTGTTCGACGATTTCTGCGCCTGTTTCAACGAGGCCGATGTGGTCGCCATTGCCGAGGTTTTTGCCGCCGGCGAAGACCCGATCGAAGGCGCCGGCCGCGATGATCTGGTGGCCGGTCTTATCCGCCACGGCCACCGCCACGCCCGCGCCATTCTTAGCGAAGAAGATCTGGAGCGCCTGGTGCGCGAACAGGCGCGTCCCGGTGATATGGTTGTCTGCCTTGGGGCGGGTACGATCAGCACATGGGCCAACGGGCTGCCGGATAGATTGCGCACCTAGATGCTAATCCTGGGCTTGTTTGCCATTCTTCTTGTGGGCGCATGCATCGGCGTTTTGCCCAGCTTGGTGTCTGGCTCCTTGTTTGTGCTGTTTGCGGGCGGTTTGGTTTACGAATACAGGGGAGCAGGTTCCATTGATTGGGTGACCTTCAAGTTCTTCTTGATTTTTTGGCTGCCCTTTGCCGTACCAGTTCTGTTAGCCGGGTTCTTTCTGGGGCGCTGGGCAAAGGGAGGAGAGATAGAGGAATGACGCTGTCGCTGACCCTGGCCGCCATCTGGGCGCTGACCGCCAATGTGCTGGCGATGATCCCGAGCCGGGACAACCTCTGGCGGCGCGCCTATGTGCTGATTGCACTGGGTATTCCGCTCCTGGGCTATGTCACCTATGAAAACGGCCCCTGGTGGGGGCTGGCGGTGCTGCTGGCCGGCATGTCGGTGCTGCGCTGGCCGGTGATCTATCTGGGCCGGTGGATAAGGCGTGCGCTGGCTCGCTGACGGCGGCGGATTGCTGCCGCGTGTTTACAAAATGTTTCCGGCTTTGCCACTGCTTATACGGTAGTACCGTTTTTTGTCGTGTTGAAGCCGGCCCGCGGACTGCCGGCCGCGGGGTTTGGCAATGGTGGCAGTTACTGCAATTTGGCTGGCTATTGGAGCGGTTTGGCTGATCGGCTTCTATTTTCTTGCCCGCCAGCGGTGGCAATGGCCGGCTGCGGGCCTGGTGCTAGTTTGGGCGCTGGTGCTGATATGGCTGGGGCTGGGCCTGTGCTTGGAGGATCACCAGCACAATAGCCGCGAGATCGCGTTGGCTCTTTATTTTGGCGGGCATCTTGTTTACGGACTATGCGCGTTCACTGGCTGGAACTTGGGACGGAAAAGACGATGGCGGCGCAAATTGAAGGGGTACTACCAGCGGCTCGCGGGCGGCTCTTGGAAGGCAAGCCGCTGGCGGACTTGACTTGGCTGCGCGTGGGCGGGCCTGCGGACTGTTTGTTCCAGCCTGCGGACATTGACGATTTGGCAGCATTCCTGCGCGGTCTCGATTCTGCTGTGCCTGTTTTCCCGATGGGGGTGGGGTCGAACCTGATTGTGCGCGACGGCGGCTTGCGGGCGGTGGTGGTGCGGCTGGGCCGGGGCTTCAACGGTATTGACACAGATGGCGAAACCGTCACCGCGGGTGCCGCGGCGCTGGATGCCCATGTGGCGAAGCGTGCGGCAGATGCGGGTATCGACCTGACCTTTCTTCGTACCATTCCCGGCTCAATCGGCGGCGCAGTGCGGATGAATGCGGGCTGTTACGGCAGCTACACCGCAGATGTGTTCGTGTCAGCCACCATCGTCACCCGCGAGGGTGAGATCCGCGAGATCACCGCAGAAGAATTGAGCTTTGAGTACCGCCAGACCGCCTTCCCTGAGGGTGCGGTGCTGGTTTCGGCCAAACTGCGCGGACCCAAGGGCAATCCGGCAGAGCTGCACGCCCGAATGGAGGCGCAGCTGCAGAAGCGCGATGAGACCCAGCCGACCCGCGACCGCTCGGCCGGTTCCACCTTCCGCAATCCGGCGGGATTCTCATCCACAGGCCGTGCGGATGACGTGCATGATCTGAAAGCCTGGAAGGTGATTGACAACGCCGGTATGCGCGGTGCGCAGCGCGGCGGTGCGCTGATGAGCGAGAAGCATTCCAACTTCCTGATCAACACCGGTGGCGCAACTGCCGCAGATTTGGAAGGTCTGGGCGAAGATGTGCGGAAAAAGGTTTACGATGAATCCGGCATCACGCTAGAATGGGAAATCATGCGGATTGGTGACCCGCTTCCCGAATAACTGGAAAACCTGAGTGCTTACAAAGGCTTCTCTGGCCGCAGCTTGGGGTGGCCATATGGCTCCGGAGGGGCGCGGGCAGCGGCAATTGTTAAACGTGGTAAAGGCATCATTAACGCTCCGGTAAGATTTTGGGCGGTAGGGTGCCGAAGAGGCGGCGCAGATCCGCTGATAATACAAGGGGCGTGCAGCCCCGCAAAAAAATCAGCCGGACCTAACCGGCGCAAACACATAATGCGGGCCTGTTCCAGGCTCCAAGAAACAGGGGCGCAAAGCCCCGCATGTATTGAGGCGCTTCGTGGTGAGTAAGTCGAGCAGGGCACTCCCGAAAGTCGCGGTGCTGATGGGTGGCCCGTCAGCCGAACGCGAAGTATCGCTGTCCAGCGGCCGTGAATGCGCGGCCGCTTTGCGCGGTGAGGGGTTCGAGGTTGTCGAGGTGGATGCAGGCCGGGACCTGCACGCGCGTCTGGCGGATATCAAGCCGGATGTGGTGTTCAATGCGCTGCACGGGCGCTGGGGCGAAGACGGCTGCGTGCAAGGCGTGCTGGAATGGCTGGGACTGCCCTATACCCATTCCGGGGTGCTTGCCTCGTCGCTGGCAATGGACAAGCAGCGCTCCAAGGAAGTCTACCGTGCCGCCGGGTTGCCGGTTGTCGAAAGCGGCTTGTTTGCCAAGGGTGACGTGATGGCGGGCCATGTGATGGCGCCGCCCTATGTGGTGAAGCCCAACAACGAAGGCTCTAGTGTCGGCATCTATATCGTGCATGAGGCCGCCAATGGCCCGCCGCAGCTGTCCGAGGAAATGCCTGCCGAAGTGATGGTTGAGACCTATGCGCCGGGGCGCGAGCTGACCACCACAGTGATTGGGGACAGGGCGTTGACCGTAACAGATATTCTGACCGATGGCTGGTACGATTACGACGCCAAATACAAGCCTGGCGGATCGCGCCATGTGCTGCCTGCGGATTTGCCGCGGGAAATCCATGACCTGTGCCTGGACTATGCGCTGAAGGCGCATGAGGTGCTGGGCTGCCGCGGTGTCAGCCGCACCGATTTCCGCTGGGATGAGGCGCGCGGCGCCAGCGGGCTGATTCTGCTGGAAACCAACACCCAGCCCGGCATGACGCCGACCTCTTTGGTGCCGGAGCAGGCAGCGTATCTAGGCATGACCTTCGGCGAACTCTGCGCCTGGATGGTGGAGGATGCTTCATGCAACCGCTGAAGGGGCGTTTCCGCCGCCGCAGCGGCGGCGGCGAGGGGCGGGCGGATCCGGCGCCGTCGCGTCTGAAGTACCGGTTGCAGCGCTGGATGCTGACGCCGGGTATCCGGTTCGGCCTGCGCATCGGGGTGCCGTTTTGCCTGATTTTTGCGGCGGGCAGTGCCTACCTGGCGGATGAAACCCGCCGTGCCGCGTTGCAGGGGCTGGTCAGCGATGCCCGCGCCGCAATCGAGGAACGCCCCGAGTTCATGGTTAATGTGATGGCGGTGGACGGGGCGGGCGCCAGCGTGGCGCAGGACATCCGCGAGGTGGTACCGGCAGATTTTCCCGTCAGTTCCTTTGATCTGGATCTGGAGCGGATCCGCGATGTGATCACCGGGCTGGACCCGGTCAAGACCGCACGCGTGCGGATCCGCCCCGGCGGCATCCTGCAAGTGGACGTCGAGGAACGCGTGCCGGTGCTGATCTGGCGCAGCCGCGAAGGGTTGGCGCTGCTGGATGAAAACGGCATTCACGTGGCCGAGCTGGGCCGCCGCAACCTGCACCCGAACCTGCCGCTTATCGCCGGCAAGGGGGCCGATCAGCACGCGGCGCAGGCGCTGCGGCTGTTTGCGGCGGCCAAGCCGCTGGGGCCGCGGCTGCGCGGACTGGTCCGAGTGGGCGAGCGGCGCTGGGACGTGGTGCTGGACCGCAAGCAGCGGATCATGCTGCCGGCGGAGCAGCCGCAGCGCGCGCTGGAGCGGGTGCTGGCGGTGAGTGAGGTACAGGATTTGCTGGAACGCGATGTGGCAGCGGTGGATATGCGCCTGGCTGGGCGCCCGACCGTGCGTATGACCGAAAACTCAGTGGAAAACTGGTGGCGGATCCGGCAGCTGAATGGGGGCGGGCAGTAGCATGACAGATCTCTATCAATCGCAGCGGGCCATGCGGCAGATGCGGCGCCAGGCGATGCAGCGCGGCGTAGTGGCCATTCTGGATGTGGGCAGTTCCAAGATCGCTTGCCTGGTGCTGCGGTTCGACGGTTCCGGGCGGCTGAGCGAAGACGGCTCGATCGGGGCCTTGGCCGGGCAGTCGGGGTTCCGGGTGATCGGCGCGGCGACCACGCGGTCGCGCGGTGTTCAGTTCGGCGAAATCAACGCCATGCAGGAAACCGAACGCGCCATCCGTACCGCGGTGCAGGCGGCGCAGAAGATGGCAGAAGTGCGGGTTGATCACGTGATCGCCTGTTTCTCCGGCGCCAATCCGCGCTCATACGGTCTGGATTCCAAGCTGGATCTTGAAGGCCAGGTGGTCTCGGAGCATGAGGTGGCGCAGGTGCTGGCGTCCTGCGAAGTGCCGGAATACGGCGCGGGCCGCGAGGTGATACATGCGCAGCCGGTGAATTTTGCACTGGATAACCGCTCGGGCCTGGGCGATCCGCGGGGCCAGATGGGGCAGACCCTGGCGGTCGACATGCATATGCTGACGGTGGATGCCATCGCGGTGCAAAACCTGGTGCGCTGCATCCAGCGCTGCGATCTGGAATTGGCGGGGATTGCCTCCTCGGCCTATGCTTCGGGATTTTCGGCGCTGGTCGAGGACGAGCAGGAGCTGGGGGCGGCCTGTATCGACATGGGCGGCGGCTCCACTTCGATCTCGGTCTTCATGAAGAAACATATGATCTATGCCGACGCGGTGCGTCTGGGCGGTGATCACATCACCAGTGACATTTCGATGGGGCTGGGGGTGCCGCTGACCAATGCCGAGCGGATCAAGACCTTTTGCGGCGGGGTGCATGCCACCGGTGCCGACGACCGTGACATGATCGATATCGGCGGGGATACCGGCGATTGGGAGCATGACCGCCGCACTGTCAGCCGCGCCGAGCTGATCGGCATCATGCGGCCCCGTGTGGAGGAAATCCTGGAAGAGGTGCGCACACGGCTGGATGCAGCCGGGTTCGAGTACCTTCCCAGCCAGCAGATCGTGCTGACCGGCGGTTCCAGCCAGATCATGGGGCTGGACGGGCTGGCGAGCCGGATCCTGGGCCAGCAGGTGCGGCTGGGCCGCCCGCTGCGGGTGCATGGCCTGCCGCAATCGGCGACCGGTCCGGGCTTTGCCTCGGCGGTGGGGCTGTGCCTGTTTGCCGCCCATCCGCAGGACGAATGGTGGGATTTCGAGATGCCCGCCAGCCGTCATCCGGCGGGCACTTTGGGACGGGCCGTGCGCTGGTTCCGGGACAACTGGTAAGCCGTTTTTCAATTCTGCCTGACGGGTCAAAGAGGGCGTGACAGCGCCGGAAGGACCCGTTAGGTTGTTCTTAACGTCCGCGGCAAACGCGGCGATTCAGCAGGCCGGGCAGTGGCCAGCCACGTATCAGGAAATATGTCTTCCGCAGAAGTGATTTTGCGGATGCGACATCTGTGTTGTGTGCGGCTTGTGCTGAATCCCCAATATCTGCTAGGGACGGCGAAATACCGCGGTTTAGGCCTTAGAATGAGGCCGTATTTTGTGGCTCGTTGTGCTTTTTGGGATGACGAAACAGCCTCTGCGCGGTAAGATTATGGTAATAGCACAGGAAAAAGCCCTTTGCGGGAAGGGCGGGTAACACAGGCGGTATGAGCATGACGTTGAATCTTTCGATGCCCGGGCAGGAAGAGTTAAAGCCGAAGATCACGGTATTTGGTGTCGGCGGGGCCGGCGGCAACGCCGTCAACAACATGATTGCCAAGGAGTTGGACGGCGTTGAATTCGTCGTGGCCAATACCGACGCGCAGGCGCTGCAGCAGGCATCGGCCAAAAGCCGCATTCAGCTGGGTGTGAAAGTCACCGAAGGCCTGGGCGCAGGCGCCCGCCCGCAGGTGGGTTCGGCCGCGGCAGAGGAAAGCATTGAGCAGATCGTCGACCATCTGGCGGGCGCGCATATGTGCTTTATCACTGCCGGCATGGGCGGCGGCACCGGCACCGGCGCGGCGCCGATCATCGCGCAGGCCGCGCGCGAATTGGGCGTGCTGACCGTCGGTGTTGTGACCAAGCCGTTCCAGTTTGAGGGCCTCAAGCGGATGCGCCAAGCCGAAGCGGGTGTCGAAAGCCTGCAAAAGGTCGTCGATACACTGATCATCATCCCGAACCAGAACCTGTTCCGCCTGGCCAATGAAAAGACCACCTTCACCGAGGCGTTCTCGATGGCGGATGACGTGCTGTATCAGGGCGTCAAAGGCGTCACTGACCTGATGGTGCGCCCGGGCCTGATCAACCTCGACTTTGCCGACGTGCGCGCGGTGATGGATGAGATGGGCAAGGCGATGATGGGAACCGGCGAGGGCGAGGGCGAGGACCGTGCGGTTCAGGCCGCTGAGAAGGCGATTGCCAACCCGCTGCTGGACGAAATCAGCCTGCGCGGCGCGCGCGGCGTGCTGATCAATATCACCGGCTCGCATGACCTGACCCTGTTTGAACTGGACGAAGCCGCCAACCGCATCCGCGAGGAAGTGGATCCGGACGCCAACATCATCGTCGGCTCGACACTGGACACCGGCATGGAAGGCAAGATGCGGGTTTCCGTTGTTGCCACCGGTATCGACGCGGTGGATGTGAACACCGAAATGCCGGTGCCGCGCCGTCCGATGTCGGCGCCTCTGCGCCAGACTGTCAGTGTTGAAGATACCCGTCCGGCACCGCTGGAACTGGAAACCCCGGTTGAGCAGCCTGCAGCAGCCGCGGCCGCCCCGGCCCCGGAGGCTGTTCAACCCGAAGCCGCCGCGCAGCTAGAAGAGCCGTCGCTGTTTGAAGAGATGAACGCGCAACAGGCCGCCGCGCAGGAGCAGGCTGAAGACATCTTTGAAGAGCCGGAACTGGTGGACAACGACGGTCTGCCGCCGCCGGCCTATCAGCCGCAGGTTCCGGAATTCCGCCCGCAGGCAACAACACCCGAGCCGCAGCCCGACGCTTTTGTGGCGCCGAGGGCACCCGCTCCGGGCACCCCGTCGCCGCAAGCGCTGGAGCGCCTGCAGGCGGCGGCGCAGCGGGTTCAGCAGCCGCGCGCGGCTGCCGCCCCTGCCGCACCGGCACCGCAGCCGCAACAGCAGCAGAATGCGCAGCAGCAGCCCGACGGGCAGCGTCGCTTTGGTCTGAATTCCTTGATCCACCGGATGACCGGCACGACCGACGCTCCGGCAGGCAAACAGCCGCCGCAGGCTGCACGCCAGCAGCCGGCCATGCAGGCCCCGGCCGCCGCGGCCCAGCAGCAGCCGGTGCAGGCGCAGCAGGCTGACCCGGACCAGGAACGCATCGAAATTCCCGCATTCCTGCGCCGCCAGGCAAACTGACGGTTCACAAAACTAACTGCAAAAGCCGCCTTCGGGCGGCTTTTTATTTGTGTATTTCAGTTATTTGCGCAATTTTGAGCGGTGATTTGCTTATCTGTTACAGTCATGTTTCAAACCGTTACAAAGATTGAGTTGTAGGTTTTTTTGCAAAACCTTAACTCTCGTTCGCAACACGGCCCCATGAGGCCGGAAACAGTGGAACGAGGCGCAACGTGCAGAATACGCTCAAAGCATCGGTAGCATTTGAAGGGCCCGGCCTGCATTCCGGCCAGCCTGCACGCATGGTCCTGATCCCGGCTCCGGCGGGGCACGGCATCGTTTTCAAGCGCACCGACATTGCATTGGGCAACACCCTGGTTCCGGCGCGCTGGGACCTGGTTGAGCGCAGCCCGCTGTGTACCCGGCTGATCAACACCTCGGGCGTCAGCGTTTCCACCGTAGAACACATCATGGCGGCCCTGGCCGGTTGCGGCGTGCACAACGCGCTGATCGAAATCGACGGGCCGGAAGTGCCGATCGTTGATGGATCCTCGGCGCCGTTTGTGCGCGGCATCATGCAATACGGCGTGCGCCGGCAGGGCGTGCCTGCCACCGCATATGAGGTTCTGAAGCCGGTAACAGTCGAGAAGGACGGCGCCCGCGCCACCCTGCTGCCCAGCGACCGGCTGACCATTGAATTCCATATCGACTTTGCCGAGGCCGCAATCGGCCGTCAGAGCAAGGTCCTGGATATGCGCAACGGAAGTTTTGCACGTGAGCTGTGCGACAGCCGCACCTTCTGCCGCCAAGCAGACGTGGAAGCGATGCAGGCCAATGGCCTTGCCTTGGGCGGTGTGCCCGGTGAAAACGCTGTTGTGTTTGACGGGGAACGGGTTGAGAGCGGCGCGGGTCTGCGCCATTCGGATGAGCCTGTGCGCCACAAGATGCTGGATGCTTTGGGGGATCTGGCACTGGCTGGGGGGCCGATCTTGGGGCGGTATGTTGGCGAGCGCGCGGGGCATGCGCTGACCAACACATTGCTGCGTGCCCTGTTTGCGGAGCCGGGTGCGGTCCGGGCCGTCGCCTGCGATGCAGCGATGACCGCGCGGCTGCCGGGACAAGGGCTGATCTGGTCGGAAATTCCGGCAGAACAGCGGTGCGTGGCATAAGGCAAAAAACCAGAAACGAGCGGCAAACTGGCCCGGGGCGCAAATGTCCCGGGTCTTTTCCCGTGAAGAGGGGCTGCAGACGGGAGCAGGAACAGCAGGCCGGACTTGACCATTGCCCGCTTTCTCTGCCAAGTGAACGCGGAAGTGGCGAAAGGCGTTTTGCGCGCCAATTGAATATGCTAGAGACGGCATAACCGGGGCGCACACCCGTAAGTCAAAGACGGTGAGGTTAGGCACTATGAACGGCATCAGGGCGGGAGCCAAAACCCTCGGCGCGGTCCTTCTGATGGCGGCCCTTGCGGGCTGCGGCGGAGACGGCGGCGCGGTCAAGCGGGGCGAGTCTCTGGAGGCCTTCTCACCAGAGCAGATCTATGAGCGCGGCGAATTCGAGCTGGCTGAGAAGCAGCCCAAGGACGCGGCTTATTACTTCTCCGAGATCGAGCGCCTGTATCCTTATTCAGAATGGGCCAAGCAGGCGGTGATCATGCAGGCCTTTGCCTATCACAGCACCAAGGATTACGAGAACAGCCGCGCCGCTGCGCAGCGGTTCATCGACTTCTACCCGGCGGATGAAGATGCGGCCTATGCCCAGTATCTTCTGGCGCTGAGCTATTATGACCAGATCGACGAGGTTGGTCGCGACCAGGGGCTGACCTTCCAGGCGCTGCAGGCGCTGCGCACGGTGATCGAGGTCTATCCCGACAGCGAATATGCCACTTCTGCGATCCTGAAATTCGACCTGGCCTTTGACCATCTGGCGGGCAAGGAAATGGAGATCGGCCGCTATTACCTGCGCCGGGGCCATTATACATCTGCGATCAACCGGTTCCGGGTGGTGGTTGAGGATTTCCAGACCACCAGCCACACAGCCGAAGCGCTGCACCGGCTGGTTGAGGGGTATCTGTCGCTGGGCCTGACCAGCGAGGCGCAGACCGCGGGCGCCATTCTGGGCCATAACTTCCAGTCCACCGAATGGTATGACAGCAGCTATAAGCTGCTGACTGCGAACGGGCTTAAACTGCGCGACCGCGGCAACAACTGGTTGAGCCAGATCTACCGTCAGACGGTCAAAGGGCAGTGGCTGTAACGGCCGCTGCTGCACGGAGGCGGGGCTATGCTGCGCGCGCTTGATATCCGCGATATCCTGATCATTGATCATCTGGAGCTGAACTTTCAGCCCGGGCTCAATGTGCTGACCGGCGAGACCGGTGCGGGCAAATCCATTCTGCTCGACTCCTTGGGCTTTGTTCTGGGCTGGCGCGGGCGGGCCGAGCTGGTGCGCCAGGGGGCCGCGCAGGGCGAAGTTCTGGCCGAGTTTGATTTGGCCGAGGGCCATCCGGCGCATGCGATCCTGGAAGAAGCCGGACTGCCGGGCGGCGAGACGCTGATCCTGCGCCGGGTGAATACCGCAGAGGGGCGCAAGACGGCCTGGGTCAACGACCGGCGCTGCTCGGGCGAAGTGCTGCGGGCGCTGTCGGAAACCCTGGTGGAGCTGCACGGCCAGCACGACGACCGTGGGCTTTTGAACCCGCGCGGGCATATGGCGTTGCTGGATCAATATGCCTGCGTGCAGGGGCTGTTGGCCGCAGTGCGGGCGGCTTGGACCGGTGCAGTCAAAGCGCGCAAGACTGTAGAGGCCACGCGGGCGGCATTGGACGCTGTGCGGGCCGAGGAGGAATTCCTGCGCCATGCTGTGGGGGAGCTGGATAAGCTGGACCCGCAGCCGGGCGAGGACG
The DNA here is from genome assembly GCF_000473165.1 of Leisingera aquimarina DSM 24565. Classification (GTDB taxonomy): domain Bacteria; phylum Pseudomonadota; class Alphaproteobacteria; order Rhodobacterales; family Rhodobacteraceae; genus Leisingera; species Leisingera aquimarina. The sequence goes on from NZ_KI421504.1 coordinate 2,352,459, forward strand.
AGGCGCTGGACACCCGCCGCCGCCAGATGCAGGCGGCTGAGCGCATCCGCGGCGACATATCCCGCGCCCAATCGCTGCTGAGCGAAGGCGCCGAAGGCGCCATGGGCGAAGCGCAGCGCTGGCTGGAAGGGGTGACAGGTCAGGAGAGCGGCACCGGGCTGGAGGAGCCTTTGGCTGCCCTGAGCCGCGCAATGATCGAGCTGGGCGATGCCCAAGACGGAGTTGAGCAGGTGCTGGGGCATCTGGAGTTCAATCCGGGCGAGCTGGAGGACTGTGAAGAACGGCTTTTTGCCATCCGCGGGCTGGCGCGCAAGCATGATGTGCAGGCGGAGGAGCTGGCCGGCTATGCTGAAACCCTGCGCAGTAAGCTGGCGGCACTGGATGCTGGTGATCAGGATCTGGCCGATCAGGAGACCGCTTTGAAAGCCGCCGAGGCGTCCTATGCGCAAGCCGCAGAACAGCTGAGCGCAGCCCGCCGCGAAAGTGCTGCGGCGCTGGATCAGGCGGTGATGGCCGAACTGGCGCCGCTCAAGATGGAACGCGCTGTGTTTGAAACCCGCTTTTCCAATTGTGCGCCAGGGCCGGAGGGCACCGACACGGTGGCCTTTACCGTTGCCACCAATCCGGGCGCGCCTGCGGGGGCTTTGAACAAGATCGCCTCGGGCGGCGAGCTTAGCCGGTTCCTGCTGGCGCTGAAGGTCTGTTTGCGCGGCGAAGATGCCAGCAAGACCTTGATTTTCGACGAGATTGACCGCGGTGTCGGCGGCGCGACGGCAGATGCCGTGGGCCGGCGCCTGCGCAGCCTGGCCAGCAGCGGCCAGGTGCTGGTGGTGACCCACTCGCCGCAAGTGGCAGCGCTTGGCGGCCATCACTGGCAGGTGCGCAAACAGGTGGTGGATGGCATGACGCTGTCGCAGGTGGTGCCGCTGGCCGACACTGAACGGGTGGATGAGCTTGCCCGCATGGTGTCGGGTGATACCATCACCGAAGAGGCCCGTGCTGCGGCCCGCGCATTGCTGGCCGGATAGCTGCCGGAACAGGGCGGCGGGTGAGGGCTCTTTAACCGGCTTATGCCAGTTGTAGGCCATTGAAATGAAAAGACCCGCTGACAGGTTATGGTAGAAGAAATCCGTTCATCGCTTTCCGCAGTTTTTGTGCAATGGCTGGCAGGCCTGAAAGACTTCTGGAGGGTGCTGCGCCACCGCGGCCCCAGCCAGTTTCAGTTCTGGCTGATCGCACTTCTGATCGGCGTCGCCGCAGGCTTTGCCGCGCTGTTTTTCCGCAAGGGGATCACGGCGCTGCAGGCCTGGATCTATGGCGCGCCGGACCTTGATTATCTGCATTCCTATGCGCAGGCGCTGCCCTGGTATGTGCTGGTTGCCATTGCCGCTGGCGGCGGGCTGGTGGTTGGACTGATCCTTGATCGTTTCACACCGGACGGGCGGGTGCGCTCGGTCGCGGATGTGATCGAAGGCGCCGCACTGCATGACGGGCGGGTCGAACACAAGGAGGGGCTGGCCTCGGCGCTGGCCTCCTTCATCACGCTGTCCACCGGCGGCTCCACCGGGCGCGAAGGGCCGGTGGTGCATATGGCAGGCGTGATCTCCACCTGGGTCAGCAACCGGATCAACGCCGATGGCATCACCGGTCGGGATCTTCTGGGCTGCGCGGTGGCGGCGGGTGTCTCGGCCAGCTTCAACGCGCCGATAGCAGGCGCGTTGTTTGCGATGGAGGTGGTGCTGCGGCATTTTTCGGTCAACGCCTTTGCGCCGATTGTGGTCGCTTCGGTTGCCGGTACGGTGATCAACCGGCTCGAATACGGCGATGTCACCGAATTCACCCTGAACACCCCCGGCGCGCTGCAGTTCTACGTGGAACTGCCGGCCTTTTTGATCCTGGGCTTGATCTGCGGGCTGGTGGCGGTGGCGCTGATGCGGTCGATCTTTTTTGCCGAAAAGGTGGGCAATACGGTGCAGCAGCGTTTGCACCTGCCGCGCTGGCTGCGGCCTGCGGTCTCTGGCGCGATGCTGGGCGTCATTGCCGTGTGGTATCCGCATATCATCGGCGTCGGCTATGAAACCACGGTGCTGGCACTGACCGGCGGGCTGCTCCTGGGGCAGGCGGTGATCTTTGCCGCGGTCAAAACGGCGGCTGTCGCCATCACAATGGGCGGGCGCATGGGCGGTGGCGTGTTTTCCCCGTCGCTGATGATCGGCGCGCTGACCGGGCTGGCCTTTGGCCTGATCGCGACGGCCGTGCTGCCGGATGTATCCGGCACCCACACGCTATATGCCTTTGCCGGCATGGGCGCTGTTGCCGCCGCTGTGCTGGGGGCGCCGATTTCCACCACGCTAATCGTGTTTGAGCTGACCGGAGACTGGCAGATCGGCCTGGCGGTGATGGTGTCGGTGTCGATGTCCACCGCACTGGCTTCACGGCTGGTGGACCGGTCCTTCTTTCTCACCCAGCTGGAAAAGCGCAACATTCACTGTGCAGCCGGGCCGCAGGCCTATCTGCTGGCGCTGATCCGGGCCGGTGCGGTGATGCGTCCGATGGGCGACAGCCGCTGTGCGCCGCTGGAGGACTGCCAAGCACTGGTTGAGGAGGGGCTGTGCATCCGCGCTTCCGCGTCACTGGAGGCCGCGATGCCGGTGTTCGAGCGGGCAGAGGCGGCTTTTCTGCCTGTGATGATGGAAGAGGGCGGCACAGAGGAAATCATCGGCGCACTGTATCATGTAGATGCGTTAAAGGCCTACAACCGTGCCTTGGCTGCAACCGCAGCGGAGGAACACAGATAGGCGGGACCGTGATGGTGTGTATCTGATCACCGCATCCCGACCGGTGCATCCTCCTCTGCTACGGGGAAAAACTCTGATTCCGCCCCCGAATCTGTGCGAATTCGGTGACACGTAAAGGTTAAGTTAAAAAATCCATTGCTCCGCAGCGGAGCCTGAACCAACATTGCAAGCGGATTATTGCTTAGCTTACTCAAACGGTAGGGAAACATGCGCAATTTCGAAATCGGCCCGCAAGAGGCTGGTGCGAACAACAAGGCAGACGAACGGGCAAACGAACGGGCAGCGCTGGAAGCAGTGATCAACTATGCGATCCAATGCGCCCGCGAAACGGACATTCTTGGCGCAGGTGATGCGCTGGAGGAAGCCAGGCTGAACCTCAGCCGCGCCGTTTTAGCCTGAAACTCGGCCTTTGCGGCACAATAGCTGCCACAGCGGTTCCGGCTCCTGTTGCGGAACCGGGCTGGCTGTTGCTGCAGCGGGCATCAGGCCGCGGGAACAGGTTCCCCGCAAACGTAAAACACCGGCGCCAGGGCACCGGTGGGGGATTTTTACGGGACGCTCTGTTCCTGCTGCCCGGATGCGGCGCGTTCTGTGAAACGGCCCCGCAAACCGGATAACCGGCTTAGACTTGTTCGACTTTTACAGAGTCGCTCAGCACGAACGCCAGGCAGCCCTTGATTTCAGCCGCCGCTTCAGCCGGAGCTTCATAGCTCCACGCCGCGTTTTCGGTGACAGACGACTTGTTGGCGATCGAAAAATAGCTGGCCTCGCCCTTGTGCTGGCACTGGGCGGTCTTGCTGGTGCGGTCCAGGAAGGCCATGGCGATGTCTTCGCGCGGGAAATAGATGACCGGATCCATATCGCCCTCCGTCAGCTCCAAAGCATTGGAGCTTTCCCCCAGTACGGCGCCGCCGGAGCGGACGGTCCAGGTGCCTTCGGCCTTGCGGATACGGATAGTGGTCATGCGTGTTTTCCCATTCTCTTCGTGCGTGTCGTCGTTGGTTCAGTCTATGTAGCAGCCTATGTAACACCTCAGTGTCACAAGGGGGCGGTTGCGGCATCAAGCCACGCCTTTGCGGCGGGGCTGAGCAGCGGTCCGGTCTTTGCCGAAACCTCTTGATGATAGTTGTCGAGCCAGTCTTTCTCGGCGGCTGACAGCATTGCTGTGTTCACCAGCCGCCGGTCAATGGGGGCAAAGGTGAGTGTGCGCCAGCACAGCATCTCGCGCTCTGCGTCGCTGGTGTCAAGGGCCGGGGCCTGTTCAACCACCAGAAGGTTCTCGATCCGGATGCCAAAGGCGCCTTCGCGGTAATACCCCGGCTCGTTCGACAGGATCATGCCGGGTTCCAGCGGCACGTGGCTGGTGCGTGCCAGCCGCTGCGGGCCTTCATGCACACTGAGGTAGGCGCCGACGCCATGGCCAAGGCCGTGGTTGAAATCCTGGCCTGCCAGCCACAGCGGCATCCGGCCGATGCATTCGATATCGCGGCCTGCCAGCCCCTTGGGCCAGCGCAGGCGGGACATGGCGATCATGCCCTGCAGCACGCGGGTAAAGGCGTCGCGTTCCTCGGCTCCGGGCGAGCCGATGGCGATGGTGCGGGTGATGTCGGTGGTGCCGTCGAGATACTGACCGCCGCTGTCCAGCACCAAGAGGTGCCCGTCTTCCAGCCGCGTGTCGGTTTCCTCGGTCACCCGGTAGTGCATCACCGCGCCGTTCTCTCCGGTGCCTGCAATGGTCTCGAAACTGATGTCGCGCAGGGCTTGGTCTTCGCTGCGCAGCGCTTCAAGTTTCTTCACCACCTCAATCTCTGTGATGGTGCCGGGAGGCTGCGCGTCGAGCCAGGCCAGCATCTCCACAATCGCGGCCCCGTCGCGCAGGTGGGCGGCAGCGCTGCCTGCAATCTCGGCTGCGTTTTTGCGCGCCTTAGGCAGCGCGCAGGGATCGCCCGCGGGTATCATGCGGTCGCCAAGCGCCTCTGCCACGATCTGCGGCACGGTGCCGGAGTCTGCGGCGACGGAGCCGTTGAGCGCCGCAGTGGCCTTCAGGAAGTCCTGGGGAGCATGAACCGTGACGGAGGTATCAAAATGGTCCTGCAGGCCGGCCAGCTTTTCCGCAGCGATGAACAGGTCCACCCGGGCGTCGTCGTGCAGAATGGCAAAGCCATGCGCCACCGGATTGCGGGCCACATCCGCGCCGCGGATGTTCAGCAGCCACATGATGCTGTCGGGCAGCGTGATGACCGCCGCCGCCTGGCCCGCATCGCGCAAGTCTTTGGCCAGCCGCGCGCATTTGTCTGCAGTGTTTTCGCCCGCGTAATCCAGCAGGTGTGCCGCAACCGGCTGCATCGGCGGTGCGGGCTGATCCTGCCAGATCCGGTCCACCAGGTTCTCGCATTGCGCTAGGGTGATGCCGCTGCCTTTCAGCTCTTTGGTGAGCGAAGTGATCTGACCCGCAGCATGGAGCCAGGGATCGAACCCAACTTTACCGCCTTGGGGGAGCTGTTGCTTCAACCAGCCAGCTAGCTGCACTTCGGGCCAGGGAACGGGGGTATAGTCTGCGGCGACCTGACGCTTCACCTGGGTGCGGTAGCGGCCGTCGATGAAGACGCCGGCCTTCTCTTGCAGCACTGCGCAAAAGCCTGCTGAGCCGGTGAAGCCGGTGAGCCAGGAGAGGCGCTCATCGTGCGGTGCCACATATTCGCCCTGATGCGCGTCGGAACGCGGCACCAGGAAACCGTCCAATCCTTCTGCCACCAGCTCCTTGCGCAGCGCCGCCAGCCGTGGCGGGCCTTGTTCCGGGCGGGCAGTCACATCGAAGCTCTGATACATGGGCAACACTCCTGATTGAGGGCGGGGCGGCACGGAGCGGGACTGTTCCGGCGGCGCTGCAAAGGAAAGGCGCGGGCCAACGCACGCGCCCCTTCTTGTCCCAAATCGCCCTGCTGCTGGCAAGCCTGACGGCATGGCTTTGCTGCAGACCTTGCGGCACAGGGCAAGCGGGGGGCTCCCGCCCGGTCTCAGGGCATTTTGGAATGCCCTTCGGCCCGTTGGGCCGGGCACCGGATGCTCCGCATCCGGTGCCGCCGCGCGCGTCAGCGCACGGCCACGCCCAAGGCCATTGGCCAGCATCCTGGATGCTGGCCAAAGGCGCGGGAGGGCGCTCTTGGCTGAAAAGAGAGGGCTGACGTCAGCCGGCGCGTTTGATGCCCATGACGCGGGCGCGGGCGCGCGGGTCGCTGTCGAAGAGCGCTGCCAGCTGCTCAGTCATTGCGCCGGCCAGCTGCTCCACGTCCGTGATCGTCACCGCGCGCTCGTAATAGCGGGTCACGTCGTGGCCGATGCCGATGGCGAGCAGTTCCACCTGCTTGCGCCGCTCCACCATTGCGATCACATCGCGCAGGTGTTTTTCCAGGTAGTTTGCCGGGTTAACCGAGAGCGTCGAATCATCCACTGGCGCGCCGTCCGAGATCACCATCAGGATCTTGCGCGCCTCCTGCCGGGCCGTCATCCGCCGGTGCGCCCATTCCAGCGCCTCGCCGTCGATGTTTTCCTTCAGCAGGCCCTCTTTCATCATCAGGCCCAGGTTGGTCCGGGTCCGGCGCATCGGGGCGTCCGCGCCTTTGTAGATGATATGGCGCAGATCGTTGAGGCGTCCGGGCTGCTGCGGGCGGCCGTCGTTCAGCCAAGCCTCGCGGGCCAGCCCGCCTTTCCAGGCACGGGTGGTGAAGCCCAGAACCTCGACCTTCACGTTGCAGCGCTCGAGCGTGCGCGCCAGCACATCGGCGCAGATCGCCGCGATTGAAATCGGGCGTCCGCGCATCGAACCGGAGTTGTCCAGCAGCAGCGTCACCACGGTATCGCGGAATTCGGTGTCCTTCTCGCGCTTGAAGCTGAGCGGCGTGGTCGGGTTGGCGACAACCCGGGCCAGACGGCCGGCGTCCAGCGTGCCTTCTTCCAGGTCAAACTCCCAACTGCGGTTCTGCTGGGCCTGCAGGCGCCGCTGCAGCTTGTTGGCCAGGCGGGATACCGCGCCCTTCAGCGGCTCCAGCTGCTGGTCGAGATAGGCGCGCAGCCGCTCCAGTTCGGCAGGCTCTGCAAGGTCCTCGGCGGCGATTTCCTCGTCGTGGCTGTCTTGAAACACCTTGTAGTCCGGATCAGCTTCGGAGGCCGGCGGCGGGGCGGGCGGCTCCAGCGGCGCTTCGCCGTCGGGCATTTCGGTGTCCTCGGCGAATTCATCATCCGCCATCTCGTCCATCGAGACCTGGGCCTGGCTCTCGTCCTGCTGCTGTTCCTGGGATTGCTCGGGGCTGGCGTCGGCCTGTTCGTCCTCGGAGTCGTCCTGGCCGCTGCTATCCGGATCATCCTGCTCTTCGGCGTTGTCCTCGGCCTCATCGTTGGCGTCGTCGTCCAGCTCATCCGGGTCATCGCCGAGCTGGTCGCCATAGCCGAGGTCGGAGATCACCTGCCGGGCCAGTTTGGCAAATTCAGCCTGATCGGCAATGGTTTCGTCCAGATTTTCCAGCGTGCCGCCGGCCTGGGCTTCGATGAAGCCGCGCCACAATTCCATGATGTTGGAGGCCCCTTCGGGCAGCGGGCGCCCGGTGGCCAGATGGCGGATCAGATAGCCGGCCGAGGCCGCCAGCGGCGCCTCGGAGGAGGATTTCATCTGGTCATAACCGCGGCGGATCGACTCGTTGCGGATCTTCACGTCGATGTTCGACGCGGTGCCCGGCATATGGCGCGCGCCCATCGCCTCGCAGCGGGCGGTTTCCATCGCCTCATAAAGATCGCGGGCCATTTCGCCCTGCGGGACGTATCTGGCGTGGGTGGCATCGTCGTGGAATTTGTGGCGCAGCGCCAGTGCGTCGGCGGTGCCGCGGGCCAGCAGCACCTCTTCGCGGCTCATCCGGCGCGAGACCTGCGGCAGCCGCATTGAGTCACCCGACAGCCCCGAGGGGTCAACGGTATAGCTGACCGACAGTTCCGGGTCGTTGGCCATCACCTTGGTGGCTTCAGCCAGCGCCTTCTTGAACGGATCGGCTGGGTTGTCGTTCGGCTTTTTCATGGTCGCACCTAGTCCCTTGTGAGCATCCCCCCTCTTTTTGGGAAAGTCCAGTGGGTCAGCTGCGGTGAGGGCAGCGCCCGGCCCGGCGGGGTGGGAAGCGGTGTGCCCGCCCCGTCGTGCTGAAAGCACGCCTCCGGAATGACGGAGGGCGGGACGGGCGCTGCCCGGCCTAATGGCCGGGCGGCACGTCACAGATTAGCCCAGCGAAACGCTCGCGGCGCTTTCCGGCAGCTCTTCGTCAAAACAGCGCTGGTAGAACTCGGCCACGGTCTGGCGCTCCAGCTCGTCGCATTTGTTCAGGAATGACAGCCGGAAGGCATAGCCCACGTTGCGGAAGATCTCGACGTTCTGCGCCCAGTTGATCACGGTCCGCGGCGACATCACGGTCGACAGATCGCCGTTCATGAAGGCGGTGCGGGTGAGGTCGGCAACGGTCACCATCTGGCTGATGGTCTTGCGGCCATCTGCGGTGTTGTAATGCGGTGCCTTGGACAGGATGATCGCGGCCTCGGCATCATGGCTGAGGTAGTTCAGGGTCGAGACCAGCGACCAGCGGTCCATCTGGGCCTGGTTGATCTGCTGGGTGCCGTGGTACAGCCCGGTGGTGTCGCCCAGGCCGACGGTGTTGGCAGTTGCAAACAGGCGGAAGAACGGGTTTGGGGTGATGATCTCGTTCTGGTCCAAGAGGGTCAGCTTGCCGTCATGTTCGAGAACCCGCTGGATCACAAACATCACGTCGGCGCGGCCCGCATCGTATTCGTCAAACACGATGGCAACCGGATTGCGCAGCGCCCAGGGCAGGATTCCTTCGTGGAACTCAGTGACCTGCTTGCCGTCGCGCAGTTTGATCGCGTCCTTGCCGATCAGGTCGATCCGCGAGATGTGGCTGTCGAGGTTTACACGCACGGAGGGCCAGTTCAGACGGGCGGCGACCTGCTCGATGTGGGTCGATTTGCCGGTGCCGTGGTAGCCTTGGATCATCACACGGCGGTTGTGGCTGAAGCCTGCCAGGATAGCCAACGTGGTCTCCGGGTCGAACTTGTAGGTGTGGTCGATTGCCGGCACCCGCTCCGAGCCTTCGGCAAAGCCTCTGACCGTCATGTCGGTGTCGATCCCGAACACATCGCGGACCGAAATCGTTTCGGTCGGTTTCGCATCCATATCCACAAAGCCGTCGGTCATCGCAGTCGATCCTTATCCCTCTTCCCTGCTGTCAGGGGTCAATTCGCGGGATTGGTGCCTGATCTGGCGGGCAAGGGCAAGGGAAAGTAATGCAGCAAACCAGCTGAGGTTGCGATTGTTCCGGATCTGGACGGGCGGGAAGGGAAAGGCGGGCAGCGCCCTATCTTACGCACAGCGCCCCCAGCCGGGCAGCGGGGGGCGCGTTTTGCCGGCTCTTGCTGAGCTTTGGGGGGTAGGCTGCGGCCGGCACATCTTTGGGTAGCCGGTCGTGGCAGCACACGTCAAAGAAATAAAAAGTCTATTTTAAGATTTCGGCGAAAGACCGCCCATAGCAGCCTGTCCTGAGGCGGTTTCCCGTGACACGGCGCGCGGGCCGGCTGGTGCAGGGCGTCAGGCGGCAAGCGCCTGCCTGCTGAACGCCAGCCCGGTCAGCATGGCGACTTCGCGGCGCATTGCGCTGGCGAGGTGCTCAGCCTTGGCATAGGATAGGTAGATTTTGTCGAAGGCGCGGGAGCGGATGGGCATCGCTCCGGTGACGTCAGCAGACACGAACAGAGGGCTGGACTTGGCTTGGCTGACGGTGTTCTGCAAGGCGGCTTCCGGCCCTTCCAGGATGAAGTGCACCTCTTCTCCGCTGCGGATCATCATGCCGGTGGCGCCGCCATCGCGGAACGCCGGGCGGTTCCGGCTGATGAATTGGGCGATCTGCTGATGGCTGGTACCGGCGGTCAGCTGGGCGGTGAGGGTGAGGCGGTGCATGGGCTGTCTCCTGTTGGGGCCGGTGCAGCGGAGGCTGCTGGCTTAGGCGCTGTTGATAACTTCAATTTAAGCGCGAGTTGCTCGTTCCGCCTGCCTGCAGAAGGATAGATACCCCGCTGCAGCGGTCGCAAAATCGCGGCCGCCTGACCCAAAGGATAGCTGCCTGGCCCCTGGCGCTTGCCTTGCCGTGGCCTGAGGGCGCCTTCGGTAAAAAAAGAGCGGCCCCTGGCCGCTCTTTGCGCATCCGTGTTCCGGCCGCTTATTTGAAGCTTTTGCTGTCCTTGATCTGGTCCCAGGCCCACATGACCTCTTGCAGCTGCTCTTCCTGGCTGCGGTCACCACCGTTGATGTCGGGGTGCAGCACCTTGATCAGCTTTTTATACGCCTTGCGGATATCAGCCTTGGTCCAGTCGTCCTTGGCTTCCAGGATCTCGATCGCGCGGCGCTCGGTGGGCGGCAGGCGGCGGCCCGCCTTGGCGGCACGCCCGGGGTTTTGCGTCGCGTTGACGCCCAGCACCTGATGCGGGTCCTCAATGCCGAGACGGGCCCAGGCGCGCGCCTCCGGGTCGCCCATCGGCTTGGTTTCGCGTTCCCAGACTTTGTCCTTGGACTGCTGCGCGTTCAGTTCGGCTTCGGTGGTGCCTTCAAAGAAGTTCCAGCCGTTATTGTATTCGCGCACGTGCTCCTGGCAGAACCAGTAGAAATCATCCAGCACATCCGGCGCCTTGGGCGCGCGGAACTTGCCGGCTTCCTCGCAGCCGTCTTTGTCGCACTGCCGGACGGAAGTTTCGGACGCGCCGGTGGCGGCCCGGCGTCCGCGCGGGTTCTTCTTTTTGGCTGAGCGGATGGACATATCAAAGCCAAAGGGATCGGACTTGCTCATGGGGGCGCACCTTCTAGACGCATCTGTTCGACTCGGAGGCAGCAGTTTAGTCTAAGGTGCGCCAGATAGAAGGGGGCGCGCCGAAAAAATATGGGGATGAGCGGAAAATGAACGTGAAGGAAGAGATGGAAGCAGCGCTGCAGGCGGCCTTTGCCCCCAGCGCATTGGAAGTGGTGAACGAAAGCCACAAACACGCAGGCCATGCCGGCGACGATGGCTCGGGCGAGAGCCATTTTGCAGTGATGATCCGCGCCGGAGCCTTTGAGGGGATGAACCGGGTGGCGCAGCACCGCGCTGTGCATAAGGCGCTGGGGGGTATCGTGCCGCGCATTCACGCGCTGGCGTTGGATATCGGGGTCTAGGCACCAGGGCGCGGGAGGATCAGTCCTCCCCGTCGCCTTTCTGTTCGGCGCGTTTCTTCAGCGCTGCGGTCATGCCTGCAACCGGGCTGAGTTCTTCGACACCGTCATCGGACTGCATCTTGGCGGCGCCTGGTCCCGGCACCGGTATGGCTTCCAGCGGCGCCTCCGGGTCGCCGGCTGTCGCCGTGAGCGGTGGGGTTTGCGGCTCGGAATGCCGGAACTCGACTGAGGGGGCTGCAGGTTCCTTGCGGCCCGGCGCGGGCGGGTCTGCTGCCTGATCCGCGGCAATAGCCCGGCGGAACACCATCACGTTGCGCCAGTTGGTGGTGGAGCCTGTCAGGCCGGAGCGTTCCTCGCTCGGCAGCAGCTCCGCCCGTTGGAACTCCCAGCCGTCCGCCGCCATTTCATTGAGCTGGATCTCCACCGAATTGGCAAAGCGGGCCTCAGGGGTCTTAACCCCCTTCGCCTTGGTGCCCTTGGCGGGCGCGGGGACAACTTTGTATTCAAAGGCTGGCATGCGGCTCTCCTGTCTTGAAGAGCAGGTTTAGCGGAAGAGGGCCGGGGGTCAAGGCGCGGGTTGTGCTTGCGGTCCCGCATCCGCCATAGGCTTCGTTCCGGAGCGAACAATTGCCGCTTGAGAGCCGCACCAATCGCGGGAATTCTAGGGGGCTGGATTGACGATACCGCAGGAGGAAACACCATGCAGACGCAGGTCGAGAAATTTGAGACGTTCAGGGCGCTGCACCAGCAGGGTGAAACCTTTGTCATGCCCAATGCGTGGGATGCGGGTTCGGCGGTGATACTGGCCGCGATGGGGTTTCGGGCGCTGGCGACAACCAGTGCAGGGTATGCATTTTCCGTGGCCAAGCGAGACTCATTTGCAGAGCTGTCGCGCGCTGAAGTCCTGCGGAATGCAGGGCAGATCGCCAATGCGGCGGAGCTGCCGGTGTCCGCCGATCTGGAGAATGGATTTGGGCATTTGCCTCAGGATTGTGCCGAGACCGTTATCGAGGCGGTGGAAACCGGAGCCGTTGGCGGGGCCATAGAAGATGCAACAGGGGAGGCGGAGCGCCCGATCTATGAGATCAGCGAGGCGGTGGACAGGATCTCTGCGGCCGTTGAAGCCGCCCGGGGGCGTCCTTTTCTGCTGACGGCGCGGGCTGAGAATTTTCTCTGGGGGCGGCCTGACCTGAAGGATACCATTCGCCGTCTGCAGGCATTTTCAGAGGCTGGGGCAGATGTGCTCTATGCGCCGGGGCTGCCGGACCTGGCCGCAGTCCGAACCCTGTGCTCGGAAGTGGACAAGCCAGTAAATGTTGTGGCGGGACTTCAGGGGGAGGTGCTGAACGTTGCAGAACTGTCTGAGGCCGGAGTGACGCGGATCAGCACCGGGGGCTCCTTGGCGCGGGCGGCCTTGGGGGCGCTGCGCCGTGCAGGCGAGGAAATCCTGCAAGAGGGGAGCTTTGCCTATGCTGCAAAGGCTTATCCGGGTGGTGAATTGGCCAGTTTGATGAGCAGGGGGCAAGCCTGATACGGACCCTGTGCCGGACCCGCTGCAGGCTGTGCTGCGCCCGGTGGCAGGGGTAGTGGCAGGGGAGAGGACTCAAAGAAGCGATTTTCGCACCCGCCTGAGACAGGCCGCGGCCCTCCGTGATTTGTCATCCCGAGTACACAGGAGGGAGGGCACAGGGGGGGGGGGCACGCATGTCACCCTCTTGGCTGGGTACAAAAAGGGCGCTCCGGTTTCACCCGTGCGGCGCCCTTTCCGTGTCCGGTTTCCGGGAGGGTTCAGCCGCCCAGTTTTTGTGCCACCAGCTTGTTCACGGCGGCGGGGTTGGCCTTGCCGCCGGTGGCTTTCATCACCTGGCCGACAAACCAGCCTGCCAGCTTCGGGTTCACCTTGGCCTTCTCCACCTGGGCCGGGTTGGCGGCGATGATCTCGTCCAGGGCGGTCTCGATGGCGCCGGTATCGGTCACCTGCTTCATGCCGCGCTCTTCGACGATCTGCGCCGGGTCGCCGCCTTCGGTGTAGACGATCTCGAACAGGTCCTTGGCGATCTTGCCCGAAATCGCGTCCGAGGCGATCAGGTCGATGATGCCGCCCAGCTGCGCCGGGGAGACCGGCGAGTCGGTGATGCTGTGGTCTTCTTTCTTCAGGCGGCCGAACAGCTCGTTGATGACCCAGTTGGCGGCCAGCTTGCCGCTGCGGCCCTGGGCGGTCTCTTCAAAGAAGGCCGCCGATTCCACATCGGCTGTCAGCACCGAGGCGTCATAGTCGCTGAGCCCGAAGTCCTTGATGAAACGCGCCTTCTTCTCGTCCGGCAGCTCCGGCAGATTGGCTTTGATCTCATCCACCCAGGCCTGTTCGATTTCCAGCGGCAGCAGGTCGGGGTCGGGGAAATAGCGGTAGTCATGCGCCTCTTCCTTGGAGCGCATGGAGCGGGTCTCGCCCTTGTCCGGATCGTACAGCCGGGTTTCCTGGTCGATCTTGCCGCCTGCTTCGATGATCGCAATCTGGCGGCGCGCCTCGACTTCGATGGCCTGCTGGATGAAGCGCATGGAATTCATGTTCTTGATCTCGCAGCGGGTGCCGAGGTGGCCGAAATCCTGGGTTTCCTGGTACTTCTCGTACTGGCCGGGCAGGCAGACCGAAACGTTCACGTCGGCGCGCAGGTTGCCGTTCTGCATGTTGCCGTCGCAGGTGCCCAAGTACTGCATGATCTGGCGCAGCTTGGCGATATAGGCGGCGGCTTCCTCCGGCCCGCGGATGTCGGGGCGGGAGACGATCTCCATCAGGCAGACGCCGGTGCGGTTGAGGTCGACAAAGGACATGTTGGGGTCCATGTCGTGGATCGATTTGCCCGCGTCCTGCTCCATGTGGATGCGCTCGACCCGCACGTTGCGCGCGGTGCCGTCGCCGAGTTCCACCAGCACTTCGCCCTCGCCCACGATAGGGTGGTACAGCTGCGAAATCTGATAGCCCTGCGGCAGGTCGGGATAGAAATAGTTCTTGCGGTCAAAGGCCGACCACAGGTTGATATCCGCCTTCAGGCCAAGCCCGGTGCGCACCGCCTGCTCAACGCAGAACTCGTTGATCACCGGCAGCATGCCGGGCATTGCTGCGTCCACGAAAGCCACGTTGGAGTTCGGTTCGGCGCCAAATTTGGTGGACGCGCCGGAGAACAGCTTGGACTTGGAACTGACCTGGGCATGCACCTCCATACCGATGACCAGTTCCCAGTCATGCTTGGCGCCCGCGATCACCTTGGGCTTGGGGAGTTCATATGTCAGGTCGAGCATGGTTTTCCGCCGTATCCGAATGTCCGATGTTGGCAAGCGTTCTAGGCCAGTGCGGCAGGGGGGGCAAGAGCCGCAAGGCGGGGAAAAGCAACAGGCGGCCTGAAATGGGGTTGGCTGCCTGACGGCCGGAGCAAATTGCGGAAGTGAGCGGCAGCCCCGACGAGCTGCCGCGTGGAGCACTTAGACTGCGGCCAGCCGCTGGCTGTTGCGGCGCAGGGCGCCGAGAGAAAACAGCTGGAAAGCGATGAACACCGGCACAAAGTATTCCGGGAACAAGGCAAGCGGGTAGGCATTGATGACGTTGGGGTTGTCGAAGGCCATGAACTGTAAAGCGCCTGCGGATGTCGCGATGCCAAGGCTGACGGCAATGGCAAAATCGAGCAGGCCGATATAGCTGGCGCGGCGCACCAGATCCTCGGCATTTGCATCGCCGCGGTTCAGGGCGCGCATGGCCTGGATCGCGGCAATGCCGGCCAGAATGTCACCAATGCCCGCAGGCAGAGCAAACTGCCAGGGCAGGGGGCCCATCAGCCAGCCCAGAAGAAACACGCTGCCCATCAGCCGGAGGCTTTGAATGCTGATCAATTCGGCGTGCCCCAAACTGCCGAGAATCGCCCGGCCGGTGACTGTCAGCCGGCCCAGCCCCCACAGGAAGGCTGCTCCGCCGATCAGGGGCATGAGGGCATATGGCGGATCGGTTACCGCCAAGGGCGGCATCAGGATCCCGGCTTTGGCTAGCAGGACGACCAACGGGTGCCAGAGCCCCAGGGCGACAGTCGCCACAGCCACAGCAGTAGCCGATTGCCGGAGCGGGAGGCCGGATTTGTAAGCTCCTATGCTGAGGATTCCTACGGCGAAGGCCGGAAGGATGACGGCGAAGGCCTGCACGTAGGCAGTTGCGAAAGTTTCGAACATGTCCTTGCTCCTGATAGCCCGGGTTTTGTTGGTTTCAATTTTGAAGTAACTATAAAATAGGTAGTGACTTCACATTTGAAAGCTTGCCCCTTACATTTTCATGTATGAGCCAGATAACACGCCAGAATTGCCCGGTGCTGAGGGCCTCGAATGTGATGGGGGATCAGTGGACTCTGCTGATCCTGCGCGAGTTCTTTCTGGAGGGGGGGCGCAGGTTCCAGGACTTGCAGGACATTCTGAAAGTGTCACCTAACACGTTGTCCGGGCGGTTGCGCAAGCTGGAAGACAGCGGTGTTCTGGAACGGCGGGCTTATTCGCAAAACCCACCGAGGTGGGAATACCACCTGACTGAGCGCGGTGAGGCGCTTGCGCCGGTCATGAGTGCGATCCGGGCCTGGGGGGAAGCGCATACTCCGGATCTGCCAGACGGATCCTAACGGTGGCGGCAACCGGCTGCCAGTTGCGCATTGTCCTCTTGGCGCGGCGCGGACAGGCGGCTAGAACTGGCAGTCCGAGCAGACCAACAGGAGGCCGCCTTGGACACTTCCGCCCGTATCGCCCAGACAATCGCCGCAGAAATCGGTGCCGCACCCAAACAGGTGACCGCCGCTGTCGGACTTTTGGATGAGGGCGCAACCGTTCCCTTTGTCGCGCGCTACCGCAAGGAAGTGACGGGCGGGCTGGATGATACCCAGCTGCGCACCCTGGCGGAACGGCTGGAGTACCTGCGCGAGCTGGAGAAGCGCCGGGCTGCGATCCTTGACTCGATCCAGGGACAGGACAAGCTGACCGATGATCTGATGGCCTCAATCGCCAAGGCGGAGACCAAAGCGCAGCTGGAGGACATCTATCTGCCGTACAAGCCCAAGCGGCGCACCAAGGCGATGATTGCCCGCGAAAACGGGCTGGAGCAGCTGGCAGATGCCATTCTGTCCGACCGCAGCGCTGATCCCGAGAAACTGGCCAGTGAGTATGTGACCGAGGCGGTCGCAACGGTGAAGGACGCGCTGAACGGGGCGCGGGACATTCTGACCGAGCGGTTGTGCGAGAATGCGCATTTGCTGGGGCGGTTGCGGGAGTTCCTGCAGAAAGAGGCGTTGCTGACCGCCAAGGTGATTGTGGGCAAGGAACAGGAAGGTGCCAAGTTTTCGGACTATTTTGCGCATACTGAACGCTGGGCGGATGTGCCCTCGCACCGGGCACTGGCGATGCTGCGCGGCGCAAACGAAGGTGTGCTGACGCTGGACGCGGGGCCGGAGCCGGAGGCGGGCGTGGTGCGCGCCGAGGCGATGGTGGCGGCGGTGCTGGAGGCGGGCGGCACCAGCCCGGGCGACAAATGGCTGCGCAAGGTGGCGGGCTGGACCTGGCGGGTGAAGCTGTCGCTGTCGATGATGCTGGAGCTGATGGGCGACCTGCGCGGACGGGCGCAGGAAGATGCCATCCAGGTTTTTGCGCGCAATCTCAAGGACCTGCTGTTTGCAGCGCCAGCCGGTGCGCGGCCGACACTCGGGCTGGACCCGGGCATCCGCACCGGCGTCAAGGCGGCGGTGGTGGATGCAACCGGGAAACTGGTGGCCACCGAAACGCTGTACCCGTTCCAGCCGAAGAACGATCTGCGCGGCGCGCAAGTGTCCATCGTCAAGCTGATCGCCGAGCACGGGGTTGAGCTGATCGCCATCGGCAACGGCACTGCCAGCCGCGAAACCGAACGGATGGTGGCAGAGGTGCTGAACCATCTGCCCGCCAAGGTGAAAGCGCCGACCAAGGTGGTGGTCAGTGAGGCGGGGGCCTCGGTTTATTCGGCCTCGGAACTGGCAGCGCGGGAGTTTCCGGATCTGGATGTGAGTTTGCGAGGTGCGGTGTCGATTGCCCGGCGCCTGCAGGATCCGCTGGCGGAATTGGTGAAGATCGAACCCAAAAGCATCGGAGTGGGCCAGTACCAGCACGATGTGGACCAGCATAAACTGTCGAAATCGCTGGAGGCGGTGATCGAGGATGCGGTGAACGGCGTGGGGGTGGACCTCAACATGGCGTCTGCGCCGCTGCTGGCGCATGTCTCGGGTCTTGGCCCCGGTCTGGCGGAGGCAATTGTGGCGCACCGCGATCTGAATGGCGCGTTCATGTCCCGCAAGGAACTGCTGAAGGTCGCGCGGCTGGGCCCCAAGGCGTTTGAGCAATGCGCCGGTTTTCTGCGCATCCGTGATGGCAAGGAACCGCTGGATGCGTCCTCGGTCCACCCCGAGGCCTATGACGTGGCGCGCAAGATCGTGGCGGCCTGCGGGCGCGATATCCGCCAGATCATGGGTGATGAGAACGCCCTCAAAGGGCTGCGGGCTGAAGATTTTGTCAGTGACAGTTTCGGTTTGCCCACCGTGCGGGACATTTTGCAAGAGCTGGAAAAGCCGGGCCGCGACCCGCGTCCTACTTTTGTGACGGCATCGTTCAAGGACGGGGTGGAGCAAATCACCGACCTGAAACCCGGCATGGTGCTGGAAGGCACCGTCACGAACGTGGCGGCCTTTGGCGCTTTTGTGGACATCGGCGTGCATCAGGACGGGCTGGTGCATGTCAGTCAGCTGGCCGACCGGTTTGTGAAGGACCCGCATGAGGTGGTGAAGACTGGCCAGGTGGTCAAGGTGACGGTCACCGAGGTTGATGTCCCGCGCAAGCGGATTGGTCTTACGATGAAGAAGGACGGCGGCGCCTCGGCCAAAGAAGACCGCAACGCGCGCGGCCCGGCCAAGGGCCCAGGCCCGCGCCGCGGCAGCAAGCCGGGCGGCCCTCAGGGCGGTAAGGGTAAGATGTCTGCGGGGCCGAAGGGCGGCGGGCAAGGCAGCCGCCAAGGCGCGGGCGCGTTGGGTGCGGCACTGATGGATGCCTTTAAGAAGAAGTAGAGCAGCGGGGCCTTGGCCCCGTTTTTCTCTTTCGAAAAGGCCGGTTATGCTAGGCTGAATTGCAGGCCCCGGTCGGTGAAGGCGATTTTTTGCCCGCCTTCGATTTCTTCGCGGAATTGACCGGCGATGGCGGCAAGCGCACCGGCATGGCCACGGGCTGCAAAGCGGTTGACAGAGCGGATGCGGGCGCTGTTGTCAAAGCCTTCGGCGGCATGCGCCCAGACCAGCGGATGCAGTTCTGTCAGGTGGTCGCGGATCAGCCAGTTCGCAGCCTCGGCAATCTTCAACCGCGGCAGGTCGGCTTGCAGAGTCTGCCCCAGGCTCTTGCGCAGCGAGACCGTGCAATAGGCGGCCAGCAGGTTGATCATCTCCTGCGAAGGGTTGGCTTTGACGATGTCCTTCAGCCCGTCGAGAAAGAACCGGGTGTCAACGCGGGCACAGGCCTGATCGTCGATGGCAATGGCGTCGAAGTAAACCCAGGTATAGCCGCCGGCCCCCCAGGTTTCTGCCGTGCGCGACGCGGTTCGGCGGGCCTCCAGTTCAAGGGCTGCGTAGGATCCGGACCAGCGTGGCAGCATATGGGTGCCGAGCGTGCGCATGTGCCGGTGGTTGCCAGGAGCAAGATCAATCAGGACGCCAAACTCGTCCGCCACCCGCTGCGCCCCGGCAGCGCGGCCAGCAAACAGCGCGCAATGTGCGGCTTTCAGGAATGGGCTGTCCCGGCACACGTTTACTAATGGATCCAGCAAGGCTGCAGCGCGGTCGAAATGGGCGGCGCAGCGGCGTTGGTTCGCCTGCGGCGCTGCATCGTGTCCCTCAGCCCCGCGCCAAGCCCAGCCGATGTCGATATGGGCAAGGGCGACCAGCGCTGTCAGATAGGGGTCATGGCGGTTCTCAGCCCGCAACGCCTCAAAAGCCATCAGGCCGCGGATCAATGTGCGGCTGCAGGCATCCTGGTCTTCTGTCAGCGCATGTTCGGTTGCGTTTACAACATCCGCCCTGGCACCATAAGCGATGAGGTCCGCCAGCGGCAGCCCGCAGCGAGCAGCGGCGCGGGTTTGATCTGCTTCACAGATTTGCCGGGACAGTTCGTCCCAGCGCTCCTGGCGGGCCAGAAACTGGCCGCGGTCCTGGGCCTGGATGCAATCCGGATCGCCCTGTTCGCTGCAGACCGGGATCGACAGGCTGTCTTCCAGGCGGCGGTTCAGCAGTTCCTCTACCGGGGCTGGGGGCGAAACAGGAACAGGAACAGGAACAAGAGTGGCGGCAGGCTTGGAGCGGTGGGAAACCAGACCTGAAATGCGGGACAGGAGATCCCGCGCCTGTCGAGAGGTTGTGAGCATTTGCGCTTCCTGATGAGTGGCAGCTTATTGTTGCTCACAATGTCGTCAGGCATTGGGGCGCAAAGATGGCGGCACTGGGGAAGTTAACGCCTCAATGGGAACATTCGAGGGGGAGAGCGGCGGTCTTGGCAGCTGATGCGCAAGTTCAAGGCCAGGGCCGTCAAAACGCAGTGAAATGATGACGTTCTGTCGTGATGCCGCGGGCCTGGAATTCGGCGTCCGCTTCGGCGTGCGGCGGGGTGGCCTCTTGCGGCAGGCGGATGCGTTTGCCGCTGCGCAGGATCAGCGTGGCGCGGACTGAGAAATCCCAGCGGGTGTCGAACCGTACCCGCTCGATTTCAGCCAGCTCTGCCTTGCCTGTTAGTTTTCCGGTGAACCACTTGATCCGGTTCTGGGAAATATTTAGCCCCGACAAAGGGTTGCGGATCAGATCTGCAATGGCCGGTAGGACCGGCAGGGTAAGCAGGGCCACTAGCCACAGGGCGGCATCCAGCACCAGCCACAGCACCACAAGCGTCACCAGCCAGCCCCCCGTTGCCAGTATGGCGGCGGCGGAGCGGCCCCGGCGGGAGAAGCTGTAGTCCTCCGCCGGGGCTGGTGCATCAGGCGTTTCAGGCATCCAGGATCCGGGTGACCATTTCATTGGTGTCGCGGCTGAGGCCCTCAGTTCCGGCAATCCGTGTCAGCTGGGCGCGGATCAGCGATTGGCGGCCCGCATCATAACGCTTCCAGGTCTGGAAGGCGGCGCACATGCGGGCGGTAGTCTGCGGGTTCAGCTTGTCCAGCGCAATGAGGTTCTCGGCCAGCAGCTGATAGCCTTCACCGCCGGCATGGTGGAAACCCGCGTGATTGCCCGCCAGTGCGCCCATAACCGCACGGAAGCGGTTGGGGTTCTTCATATCGAACAGCGCGTGCTTGGTGAGGGCTGCCGCCACAGCGGAGGTATTCTCCGGCGCGGCGCAGGCAATCTGCAGGGCAAACCACTTGTCCATCACCAGCCGGTTGTCCTGCCATTGGTCGAAGAAGGCCTGGCTTTGGGCTTCGCCTTTCTCGGCCTTCATCAGCGCGGCGAGGGCGGCGTATTGCTGAGTCATGTTGTCGGCGGCGGCATACTGGCGCGCTGCTTGCTCGCCGCCGTCGAGCCGAGTCAGCAGCGACAGGATGCGGCTGTTCAAAGCGCGTTTGCCGGCACTTTCGGCATCGGGGCTGTAAGCGCCTTCGACCGTGGTGGCGGCATAAAGCCGGGGCAGGCTGGTTTCCAGTTGCTGCGCCAGCGTCTGGGTAAAGGTCTCAGCCGCGTCGTAGATTTTCTGCGGGTCGGGGGTGAAGCCGCGCTCATGCAGGGTCTGGGCGATGTCGGCCTGGCTGGGCGGCGACAGCACCAGGGCGCGGAAGGCCGGGTCCTGCGCATCGTCGCGCACCAGTTTTTCCAGCGCGTCCAGATAGGCTGCATCGGGTGCCGCCCCGTCCAGCACCATGGCAACGCGGGTTTCCTTGGCCAGCGCATTGCCCGCTTCCCAGCGGTTGAACGGGTCGGTGTCATGGGCCAGTAGGAAAGCGCGCTCTGCGTTGTTGGTCTCACGCTCCAGGATCACCGGCGCGGAGAACTCGCGCAGGATCGAGGGCACGGGTTTGGAAGCGAGGCCGCCGAAAGTGAAGCTCTGCTTGGCTTCGGTCAGTTCCAGAACCTCGGTCGCGCGCGCCTCATCACCGTTGGGCGACAACAGGCCAACGGCCATCGGAATCACCCGAGGGGCCTTGTCCGGTTGGCCTGGCGTTGGCGGTGTCGACTGCTCAAACGTCAGCGAATATGTGCCGTCGGCGTAATCCTCGGAGACCTTCACCCGCGGGGTGCCGGCTTGGCTGTACCACAGCTTGAACTGGCTGAGGTCGCGGCCGGTGGCGTCTTCGAACACCTTCAGCCAGTCCTCGATGGTGCAGGCCTGGCCGTCGTGGCGCTCAAAATAGAGCTTCAGCGCCCTGTAGTAGTTGTCATCCCCCACCAGCCGCTTGAGCATCCCGATCACCTCTGCGCCTTTTTCATAGACGGTGGCGGTGTAGAAGTTGTTGATCTCCTGGAACTCCTCCGGGCGCGGCGGATGGGCGAGGGGGCCGTTGTCCTCAGGGAACTGCCGGGCGCGCAGCGTGATCACGTCGTCGATCCGCTTCACCGGCTCCGAGCGCATGTCGGCGGTGAACTGCGCATCGCGGAAAACCGTCAACCCTTCCTTCAGACAGAGCTGAAACCAGTCACGGCAAGTGATGCGGTTGCCGGTCCAGTTGTGAAAATACTCATGCGCGATGATGGCTTCAATACGTTCGAAATTGGCATCTGTGGAGGTCTCAGGCGACGCCAGAACGCAGGAAGAGTTGAAAATGTTCAATCCTTTGTTCTCCATTGCGCCCATGTTGAAGTCGTCCACAGCGACGATGTTGAACAGCTCCAGGTCGTATTCGAGGCCGTAGACGTCCTCGTCCCATTTCATGGACTTTTTCAGCGCCTCCATGCCAAAGGCGCATTTGTCCTCGTCACCGGGGCGGACCCAGATGTTCAGTTCGACCTCTTTGCCGGACCTGGTCGTGAAGCTGCCGGGGTGATTCACCAGATCGCCCGCCACCAGGGCAAACAGATAGGCCGGTTTCGGCCAGGGATCGTGCCATTCGGCCCAGCCTTCGCCCTGGCCCATGGGATTGCCGTTCGAGAGCATCACCGGTTCGTCGCCCTCGATCCGCACGGTGAAGGTGGACATCACGTCGGGGCGGTCGGGGTAATAGGTGATCTTGCGGAAACCCTCGGCCTCGCATTGGGTGCAATACATCCGGTTGGACATGTAAAGCCCCTCCAGCGCGGTGTTGCCGGCCGGGTTGATCTCCACCTCGGCCTCCCAGGTGAAGGGGGCGCCGGGCACGTCGCAGCTGAGGCCTTTGTCTGTCACTTCGGGTGAGATGTCCTGCCCGTCGATCCTGGCCGAGATCAGCTGCAGGTCTTCACCGTGCAGGAAGAAGGTCTTGTCCGCTGCGTCCGGTTTCGGGGCAAAGCGGATCCTGCTGAGGACGCGGGTGGTTTCCGGCGTCAGACGGAAGGTCAGGTGAACGCTTTCGACGTCATAGCCAAAGGGCGTGTAGTCTTTCAGGTAGAAGGTCTGGGGCGTGTCTTTGGCCATTCTCGCTCTCCTCTGCACTGCTTCTTTTCAGGTGTAGAGGATAGGGGCGGGACTGCAAGCGGATTGGCCGCAGAATAACGGGTTCAGAAGAATCCGCAGCACTTTCTTGAAAAACAAGAAATTGAGTTCGGTTTCAGAGGTAGGCTGTTTTGTTGCCGATCGGAAACTTCTCCCCTAGTTAAGGGGCAGCATACAGTGGTGTACCGTCCAAGGGAGCAAGTCATGAGCCGGGTCGAAAAGCAGGGAATTCAGGTTGCGCCGGAGCTGGCGGAGTTCATCGAGAAACAAGCGCTGCCGGGGACCGGTATCGAAGCCGAGGCGTTCTGGACCGGCCTGGCGGAGCTGGTGAACACATTCGGGCCGGAAAACCGCGCGCTGCTGGCCAAGCGGGAAGAGATCCAGGCCAAGATCGACGCCTGGCACATCGCCAATCGCGACAAACCGCATGACCATGAAGGCTACAAGACGTTCCTGACGGAGATCGGTTATCTGCTGCCTGAGGGCGGCGATTTCGAGATCGAGACCCAGAACGTCGACCCCGAGATCGCATCTGTGCCGGGGCCGCAGCTGGTGGTGCCGATCACCAACGCACGCTACGCGCTGAACGCGGCCAATGCGCGCTGGGGCAGCCTCTATGACGGGTTCTATGGCACTGATGCAATGGGCACCCCTGCGCCCAAGGGCGGCTACGACAGGGGCCGCGGCGCGCGGGTTGTGGCGCGGGCGCGGGTGTTTC
This sequence comes from Leisingera aquimarina DSM 24565, assembly GCF_000473165.1. GTDB lineage: Bacteria > Pseudomonadota > Alphaproteobacteria > Rhodobacterales > Rhodobacteraceae > Leisingera > Leisingera aquimarina. Next base: position 2,375,860 of record NZ_KI421504.1, read on the forward strand.
TGGATGAGGCGTTTCCGATTGACGGCGCCAGCCACGCCGATGTGCGCCGTTACTATGTGCAGGACGGGCAACTGCTGATTGACGATCTGCCGCTGGCGCAGCCGGAGAAATTTGCAGGCTACCGCGGCAACCCCAAGGCGCCGGAGGCAGTTCTGCTGCGCAACAATGGTCTGCATGTGGAACTGGTGTTTGACCGTGCCCACGCAATCGGCGCCCGCGATCAGGCCGGGCTGGCCGATGTGCGGCTGGAAAGCGCGATGTCGGCGATCATGGATTGCGAGGATTCCGTCGCGTGCGTCGATGCCGCGGACAAGGTGCTGGCCTATTCCAACTGGCTGGGCCTGATGCGGGGCGACCTGGAGGCGGAGCTGGAGAAGGGCGGCAAGACCATCACCCGCCGCCTGAACCCGGACTTCGGCTACACTGCGCCGGATGGCTCGGCGCTGACCCTCAAGGGCCGCGCCCTGCTGTGGGTCCGCAATGTCGGCCATCTGATGACCAACCCGGCGGTGCTGGATCAGGACGGCAAGGAGGCCTATGAGGGCCTGCTGGATGCGCTGATCACCGTGGTGATCGCCAAGCACGACCTGAAGCGCGACGGCGGCAATTCGGCCCATGGCTCGGTCTATGTGGTGAAACCCAAGATGCACGGGCCGGAAGAAGTCGCCTTTGCCGATCGCATTTTCGGCAAGGTCGAAGATATTCTGGGCCTGCCGCGCCACACGGTGAAGATTGGCATCATGGACGAGGAGCGCCGCACTTCGGTCAACCTCAAGGAATGCATCCGCGCCGCCGAACACCGGGTGGCCTTTATCAACACCGGTTTCCTGGACCGTACCGGGGATGAGATCCACACCTCGATGGAGGCGGGGCCGTTCAGCCGCAAGGATTTCATCAAGCGCAAGGGCTGGATCGGCGCCTATGAGAACCTGAATGTCGATATCGGCCTGGAGTGCGGGCTGTCAGGGAAGGCGCAGATCGGCAAGGGCATGTGGGCGATGCCGGACATGATGGCGGCGATGATCGAACAGAAGATCGAGCATCCGAAATCCGGCGCCAACTGTGCCTGGGTGCCCAGCCCGACGGCCGCAACCCTGCATGCGCTGCATTACCACAAGGTGGATGTGTTTGCGGTGCAGGAACGGCTCAAGGCAGGCGGCCGCCGCGCCCATGTGGACGGCATCTTGGAAATCCCGCTGGCCACCTACCGCAAGTGGACTCCGCGCCAGATTTCGCGTGAGGTGGACAACAATGCGCAGGGCATCCTCGGATATGTGGTGCGCTGGGTGGATCAGGGCGTCGGCTGCTCAAAGGTGCCGGACATCAACGATGTCGGCCTGATGGAGGACCGCGCCACCTGCCGGATTTCGGCCCAGCACATCACCAATTGGCTGCATCATGGGGTTGTCACTGAAGACGAGGTGATGGGTTCCCTGCGCAAGATGGCCAAAGTGGTGGATGAGCAGAACCGTGGCGACAACACCTATCGCGCGATGGCGCCGGGGTTTGACACCATTGCCTTTCAGGCGGCCTGCGATCTGGTGTTCAAGGGGCGGGTGCAGCCCTCAGGCTATACCGAGCCGGTGCTGCACGCCCGCCGGCTGGAACTGAAGGCGCAGGAAGCTGCTGGCTGACCGCGGCAAACCGACCGGATGAAACAGTTTCCCCGCAAAAAGGGGTAGTCAAAGGGGGCCTTTTGGCCTCCTTTTCTGTTCCGCAACGCCACGCAAACGGAAGGAACGACGCCCATGGCAAAGATTTCACTGGATCAGGCCCGCACAATCATCCGCGTGGCCTTGGACAAAGGGCATGAGATAGGGCTGAAGCCGCTATCGGTTGTGGTGCTGGATGCAGGCGGCCATGTGCAGGCCTTTGAACGCGAGGATGGCGCCGCACCGGGCCGGTTCCCCATTGCCCACGGCAAGGCCTATGGCTCGGTCATGCTGGGCATGGCGGGCAGCGCCCAGATGGCCCGGGCAGAAGCTCAGGCCTATTTCATGGCCGCGGTGAACGGTGTCTATGGCGGCCAGGTGGTGCCGGTGCCGGGCGGGGTGCTGGTGAAGGACAGCGAGGGTGCCGTGATCGGCGCCGTGGGGGTCACAGGCGATACCTCGGACAACGACGCGATTGCCGCATTGGCTGGCATCGAGGCCGCTGGTTTGCAGGGCGAGATCTGAGTTCGCAGGGACATTCCGCAACGTTGTGCGCGGCTGAACAGTCTGTTGCGCCGTGCTCCCCGTTGATGTGGCGCCCGCAGGGGGCTAGGCTCTTATTTAGACAGCACAAGAAGAGCGGAATATGGCGCGACCCAAAGTTGGCATCATCGGAAATTCCTACCTGATCAACGATCAGTACCCTGTCCACGCAGGCGGAACCATGAACTCCGAGGCGATCGCTGAAGTGGCGGGTTGCATGCCGCTGATGATCCCTTCGGATCCGCGTTTTGTGACGGTAGAGGAGCTGCTGGAGAGTTTTGACGGCTTCTTGCTCACTGGCGGGCGCCCGAACGTGCACCCGCATGAGTACGGCGAAGCGGAGACCGAAGCGCATGGAGCCTTTGACCGGGCGCGCGATGCGATCACCCTGCCGCTGATCCGCGCCTGTGTGGAGCGCGGCCAGCCGTTCCTCGGCATCTGCCGCGGCTTTCAGGAGGTCAACGTGGCGATGGGCGGCACGTTGCACCCTGAGATCCGGGACCTGCCGGGACGGATGAACCACCGGATGCCGCCGGATGGCACGCTGGAAGAAAAGTTTGCCTTGCGCCACACAGTGGAATTCAGCTCCGGCGGAGCGTTCCATCGCTTGTTCGGGGCAAAGGAAGTGATGACCAACACGCTGCACGGGCAGGGGATCAAACGCCCGGGCTGCCGCGTGGTGATAGACGGGCAGGCGCCCGATGGCACACCCGAAGCAGTCTATATCAAGGACGCCGCCGGGTTTACCTTGTCAGTGCAGTGGCACCCGGAATGGGATGCGGCCAGCGATCCGGTGTCGCGCCCGTTGTTCGAGGCGTTCGGTGATGCGGTCAGGGCCTGGGCGGCTGGCGGGGCGCAGGCTGGTTTGCAGCGGTCAGCATAAAAGGTTCGAATATGAAAATTGGAGTGCGGCAGGAGGTGGGAAGAAGGCCGTCATGCTGCAGGATTAGACAATTCAGGGCGAGTGATGCAGCGGCGTTGGCGGATGTTTTTGCATCCGCTGTTCACGGTATTGCCTGTCGGTTTTATTCTCCTGCACAAATCAGCGCATGGTGCCCGGAGACGCCGTCAAGTGAATCTTTCCTCCGGAAGTTGTCCGATGGCCGGGCAGTCTGGGTGGCGGCGGATGATGCGGATGTGCCGGTTGCCTTCATCGATTTGGAGGCGGATGGCCATATCGACATGCTGTTCTGCCATCCGCGTGCGGCAGGGCAAGGCGTTGCGGGGATGCTTTATGGCAAACTGGAAGAAGCCGCGCTGCGCCAGGGGATCAGGCTGCTGTATGTCGAGGCGAGCGAAGCAGCGCGCAGTTTTTTCGAGCGGATGGGATTTGCCTTGGACAAACGGTGCGAATTTGAGCGTGGCGGTGTGAAAATTCACAACTACCGGATGGTCAAGATCCTGGGCTGAACAACGGGCCAGCGGCCGGCCGGGCGAGGCAGGCCGCAAACCGGTTCAGACCCTCAGATCAAATTCATGCATCAAAGGCAGTTGGCGCGCGCGTTTGCCGGTGAGGTCAAACAGCGCATTGGCCAGTGCCGGGGCCGCGGGCGGGGTGCCGGGCTCGCCTACGCCGCCGAGCTGGGTCTGGGTTTCCAGCACCTGCACTTCCGTCCGCGGCATCGTATGCATACGGATCGCGTCATAGTCCGGGAAGTTGCCCTGTTCCGCTGCCCCGTCCGCAAAGGTGATCTCGCCAAAGCAGGCCGCTGACAGCCCATAGGCCATGCCGCCGAACATCTGCGCCTTGACGATCTCCGGATCGATGGCCTGACCCACGTCGCAGGCTATCCAGGCATTGGTGATATGGATGCTGCCGTCGTCCTCAACCACTTCGATCACTTCGGCCACTGGCGTGCCGAAGCTGTAGCAAAGGGCAACGCCTCGGCCTGTTCCTGCGGGCGTCTGGCCGGTCCAGCCGGACATCTCCTTGACCGCGTCCAGCACCGCGGCGGCGGGCGCCCATTCGCGGCGGGCAAGCTCCAGCCGAAATTCCAGCGGATCGGCGCCAGCGGCATGAGCCATCTCGTCAATGAAGCTTTCGACAAAGAAGGCGTTGAAGCTGTTGCCGACCGAACGCCAGAAACCGACCGGGATCTGGATGTCCGCAAGATGCCCTGCCATGCGGAAGTTCGGGATCGCATAGGGCGCGTTGAAGAATCCCTCCACATGCACCTTGTCGGGGCCGGCTTGTGGCAGGTCCGCCAGCCGCTTCATGGCCTGCGCCACCGGGGAGGCGGCGGCGACTTTGCCGTCCACCAGCACGGCTTGGCCGTCCTTCACCGCGCCGCGCATCCGAGCCAGCGCGCCGGGACGGTACATGTCGTGGCGCATGTCCTCCTCGCGGCTCCAGGCCAGCTGCACCGGAGCGCCGGGCATCTGTCTTGCCAGCCGGGTGGCCAGCACCGCATAGTCGAACTCTGCCCGCCGCCCGAAGCCGCCGCCGAGGTAAGTTGTATTGACCTCGACCTGATCGCTTTCCAGCCCGGCTTCCTCGGCGCATTTCATCTGCACGAAGGTTGGCATCTGGTTGCCGCACCAGAGGGTCAGCTTGCCGTCCTGCAACAGCGCGGTGGCATTCATCGGCTCCATGGTGGCATGGGCCAGGTAGGGCACCTGATAGTCCGCCGTCAGCTCGGTTGCGCCATCGGGGAGCATGTCCGCATCGCCGTCATCGCGCAGGACAGAGTTCGGGGCATCGTCAAAAGCTTCCGCAATCCTGGCGAAGACCTGATCGGTTTCAGGCGGGTAGGGGGCGTCCTCCCAGTGCACCTCGATGGCGTCCAGCGCCTGCATCGCCAGCCAGGTGTTGCGCGCCACCACGGCCACGCCCGCGCCCATGTCCACGACCTTCTCTACGCCGGGCATCCCTTCGGCGGCAGTTGCGTCAAAACCCTTCATGCCACCGCCCTGGCGCGGGTTCATGCGGACCGAGGCGAATTTCATCCCCGGCAACCGCACGTCGATGCCGAATTCGGCGGAACCGGTGGCTTTTTCAGCCATATCTATCCGCGGCTGCGATTTGCCAATCAGCCGCCATTCGCTGCTGGGCCGCAGGTCCGCGTCCACCGGGTCCAGCTTGGCAGCGTCCATTGCGAGCTCGGAGTAGGGGATCTGTGTGCCGTCCGGCGTAACCACCGCGCCCTTGACGGTGCTCAGTTGGCCGCGGCTGATGCCCAGCCGCTCTGCGGCGGTCTGTTTCAGCGTCTCGCGTGCGGTAGCGCCGGCCTGGCGCATCCGCTTGAAACCGTCCTTCATTGAGGTCGAGCCGCCGGTGCCATGCAGGTTCAGCACCTTGCCGAAATGCCCCAGTGCCTCGCCCACGGCATGTTTGAAGTTGCCGTTGTCATAGCCCTTGCCCGGCAGCGCATCGGCGATGAAGGCAGAGTTGTAATAGGCCTGCGCGGCGGGGCCGTGAAGAACACGGACCTGGTCCAGCTCCACGTCCAGTTCTTCCGCGATCAGCGCGGCCCAGCTGGTCTTCACGCCCTGGCCCATCTCAGCCCGCGGCGCAAACAGGGTGACGCCGTTCCGGTCGATCAGCACGAAGGGGTTGAGCGCCGCTTCGCCCTCCGCCGGTTTCAGCGGGTTGGGGGCAGGGCGGCTGACGTAATAGGCGCCGAATGCTACGCCGCCCACAATGGCGGCAGAGCCGATCAGGAAGGTGCGGCGGGCGATTTTTGCAATGCTGGCCATTGGTTACGCCTCCTGCATCTTCTGGGCGGCGGCATGGATGGCGGCGCGGATGCGCGGGTAGGTGCCGCAGCGGCACAGGTTGCCCTGCATCGCCTCGTCAATCTCCACGTCCGAAGGTGCCGGGTTTTCCGCCAGCAGGCTTGCCGCCTGCATGATCTGGCCGGACTGGCAATAGCCGCATTGCGCCACCTGATGCTCGACCCAGGCCTGCTGAATCGCCGCCATGGCGTCCGGTGTGCCGAGGCCCTCGATCGTTGTCACCTCCCCCCAGACATCCGACAGTGCCACCTGACAGGAGCGCACAGCCTCGCCGTCGATATGAACGGTGCAGGCGCCGCAGGCGGCCACTCCGCAGCCGAACTTGGTGCCGGTGAGACCAACCTCATCCCGTAGAACCCAGAGGAGGGGAACATCATCAGGCAGGTCTACCTGATGGGATTTTCCATTGATGCGCAGGTCTGTTGGCATTGCGGACTCCCTTGCTGTGCTTATGACAAAATTGACTATTTTTGTCATTTTGTCAATTGACATTTTTTACAAACAATGTCAGAAGCGGAAACATGAACATGGCAGGCATTGATCCGAAACAGCAGGCAATCCTGGAGGCCGCCTGGATGGCGTTCTCCACCTATGGGTTCCGCAAGACCTCGATGGATGACATCGCCAAGGGCGCGGGCATGTCGCGGCCTGCGCTGTATCTGCATTTCAAGAACAAGGACGCGATCTTCCGGGCGCTGGTGGCCGCCTACTACGGCACTGCGGCTGCCGGGGTGCGTGCCGCCCTGGCAGAGACGGGGCCGCTGCCTGACCGGCTGCTGGCGGCCTTTGAGGGACAGGCCGGAGAGGGCGTGCAAATGATGATGGCTTCGCCGCACGGGATGGAGCTGTTCGAAGTTACCAAAAATGTGGCGGGTGAGGTGATCGCGGAGGGCGAAGCCGCCCTGAGCCGGATCTATGCGGACTGGCTGCAGCAAGAGGCCGGTGCCGGCCGGGCTGTGCTGAACGGCGACGCGGCAGTGATTGCCCGCACTCTCTGCGCCTCTTTGAAAGGGATCAAGCAGACCGCCGCAGACTATGAGACCTATCAGGCCGGGGTGCGTCAGCTGGCAGCCCTAGCCGGCGCTGGGCTGACGCCCCGGTGATACGGGCCGGATAGGCCGGCCCGCGCGCGTCAAAGCTCTGTGCGCAGATGCCAAAGTTCAGGGAACAGCTCCACGTCCAGCATCCGCTTCAGATAGCTGACGCCGCCAGTGCCGCCGGTGCCGCGCTTGAAACCGATGACACGCTCCACCGTGGTCACATGGTTGAAGCGCCAGCGGCGGAAATAGTCCTCGAAATCCACCAGTTTCTCGGCCAGCTCATAGAGCTCCCAATGGGTTTCGGTGTCGCGGTAAACTTCGGTCCAGGCAGCCTGCACGGCCTCATGCGGCACATAGGCTTTGGACACATCCCGGTTCAGCACCTCGTTTGGCAGCGGGAAGCTGCGCGACAGCGCTTTCAGCGCCACGTCATACAGCGAGGGCTGGGCCAGTTCCGCCTCCAGTAGCGCCAGGATGTCCGGCCGGTGGGAATGCGGGCGCAGCATCGCCTTGTTGCGGTTGCCCAACATGAATTCGATCTGCCGGTACTGGTGCGACTGAAAGCCTGAGCTTTGGCCCAGCTCATCCCGGAAGGCGGTGTAGTCCGAGGGCGTCATGGTGCGCAGCACGTCCCAGGCGGAATTGAGCTGCTCAAAGATGCGCGCCACCCGCGCCAGCATCTTGAAGGCCTGCCGCGCCTGGCCGCCCAGCAGCCGTTCGCGGGCGGCGCTCAGCTCATGAATGGCCAGCCGCATCCACAGTTCGGAGGTCTGGTGCTGGATGATGAACAGCATTTCATCATGGGTATTGGTCCATGTCTTCTGCGCGTTCAGCAGCATGTCGAGCGACAGGTAATCGCCATAGGACATGCGCCCGTCAAAGGACATCTGGGCGCCGTCGTCGGCGGGATCATAGGGTTGGGTCATCGTAGCGTTCCTTTTCCTAAGTTCAGTATATGTCAGGGAAAGGAAGGCGTCCTCCGGTTCAGGGTGCCGCATTGGGCGAGGCGGCGCCACAGCGCAACCCAGCCCGCCGGGCGGCAAAGCGGCAGATGGTATGAGCGGATGAGGGGCATCAGGTGACCGCGTGGCGGACCATGTATTCCGGCCGGTCCCACAAGGCGTTGGTCATCACGTCGGCGATGATCTCTGCCGCGGTGCGCACGTCGCCCTCGTCGATATAGAGCGGGGTGAAGCCGAAGCGCATGATATCGGGCGCCCGGAAATCGCCGATCACGCCGCAGGCAATCAGCGCCTGCATCGCCGCATAACCTTCGTCGAACTTGAACGACACCTGGCTGCCGCGAAAGGCGGGGTCACGGGGGGAGGCCAGCTCCAGCTGCGGGCAGGTTTCCTCAACCAGAGCGATGAATAGGTCGCAAAGTTCGATGGATTTGGCACGCACGGCGTCCATGCCGGCCATGTCCCAGATGTCCATCGCCGCCTCCAGCGCGGTCAGCTGCAGGATCGGCGGGGTACCGACGCGCATCCGGTCGATGCCGCTGCCGGGCCGGTAGTCGAGGTCAAAGGCAAACGGCGCCTCATGCCCCAGCCAGCCGGACAGGGCGGGGCGGACGGTTTCGGCGTGGCGCGGGGAGACATAGATGAAGGCCGGCGCGCCGGGGCCGCCGTTCAAATACTTGTAGGTGCAGCCAACTGCGAAATCGGCCCTGCACCCGGCCAGGTCCACTGGAACTGCACCGGCGGAATGGGCCAGATCCCAAACCGTCAGCACGCCATTTGCGTGCGCCTTTTCGGTCAGTGCCTTCATGTCGTGCTTGCGGCCGGTGCGGTAATCCACCTCGGTGATCATCAGCACCGCGATTTCATCGGTGATGCTTTCCTCCACCGCTTCCGGATCAACCACCCGCAGCTTATACTCCGGCCCCAGCGACTTCAGCAGACCGCTGGCCATGTACAAATCGGTGGGAAAGTTGCCATTGTCCGACAGCACCACCTTGCGCCCCGGATTCAGCTCCAGCGCCGAGGCGACGGCCTGATAGACCTTGATCGACAGCGTGTCGCCCATCACCACATGGCCCGGCTCCGCCCCGATCAGCCGCCCGATGCGGTCCCCCAGCGCCTTGGGCTTGTCCATCCAGCCGGCCTTGTTCCAGCCGGTGATCAGCATCCGGCCCCATTCGTCCTGCATCATCGCTCCGACGCGATCTTTGGCTGCGCAGGGCAGGGGGCCCAGCGAGTTGCCATCCAGATAGATCACCCCTTCGGGCAGGTCGAACATCGCCTTGGTTGCGGCAAAATCGGTCATGGAGGGCCTCGCGTCTGGTGGGTATTTTAAGCTTAAAGCTTTAACGGTGGTATCGGATCTTATCCACCATGTCCAGTGCCCGCGGGGAAAAGGGTCGGCTTGTCAGCCTGCAACGGAGCTTTAGATTAAAGGCCTTAACTGGATTGGAGGGTCAGAAATGCCGAACGCATTTTCCTATGCTTGCCGTGATTGCGAGGGAATGGAAGCCTGCCCTGCCTCTGTCGTCGCCGAAACCGAAGATGAGGTTTGGAGATTGATGGAGTTGCATGCGCAAATTGCTCACCAGGAGGATCCCGCACAATGGGATAAGGAAACCCGGGAGTACCTTGCCACATTGATTAAGCCAGTGACGGTCTAAGCTTAATCAGCCAGCTGCATCTGAGAACCAGGCCATCACATCTGCCCGCCCGAGATTTCGATGCATTGCCCATTCACCGACCCGGACCCCGGCCCGCACAGCCACAGCGCCGCCGCGGCCACTTCCTCCGGTTCGATCAGCCGCTTGTGGCGGTTGGAGTTCACCATCACATCCAGCGCCTCCACGGCGCTCATCCCGGCGCGTTGGGCAATCGAGGTAATGTTGCGCTCAATAATCGGCGTGTCGACGTATCCCGGACACAGCGCGTTGAAGGTGAAGGGCGTGCCCAGGTAATCCTCGCTCAGCGCGCGGGTCAGACCGACCAGCCCGTGTTTGCTGGCGGTGTAACAGGCGCCGCCCTTCAGCCCCCGCAGTCCGGCGATGGAGGAAACGGTGATCACCCGGCCCCAATCCGTCTGCCGCATCGAGGTGAAACACTCCCGGATGGTTAAAAAGGCGCCGTCCAGGTTGGTCGCCATCATGTTGCGCCAGAACTCCGTCGTGGTCTTGTGCAGCGCTGCTCCTTCTGCAACTCCGGCATTGGCCACGCAGATCTGAATGGGGCCGCGCGCCCCGACCGCGGCGGCAACCCTGGCCGCCACGTCCTCCTCGCTGCGCACATCCATAGCCAGCGGGTGCAGACCCTCCGTTGCGACTTCCTCCAGAACTTCTTGCCGCCGTCCGGTGATGGTGACTTGTGCTCCTTCCACTGCCAGCCCGTGGGCGATGGCCAGCCCTATCCCTGTGCCGCCGCCAGTCACCAGCGCGTGTTTGCCTGTCAATGTCATGAACGTCCGGACTCCCTGTTTTGCGGCTCAGCCTATCCGGGCAGAGCGCTCTGGCAACCCCGCCGTGCCGTCACGCCGCATGGGTCAGGCGTTTACAGTTATATTCGCATGTGTGAATGTCGCTGTAACTGATCAGGGAGAGATCCGATGAAAGCCATGACTGCCGCTGCTTGCGCAGCCCTGCTGATGCCCTTTGCCGTGCATTCGAGCGAGGACATCGCCGACCAATACCCCCAGTCCGAACTCTACTCCAAACCGGTGGAGGTCATCCCGCATGTGTTCTCCGCCATCGGCGCCACGGCACCGCCCAGCTATGAGAATGCAGGCCACAACAACAACCTGTCCTTCATCGTGACCGGCGAAGGCGTGGTGGTGGTGAATGCCGGGGCCTCGGACGCGCTGGCCAAGGCGCTGCATGAGGAAATCCGGCAGGTGACCGATCAGCCGGTGGTGCTGGTGATCAATGAAAACGGCCAGGGCCACGCGATGCTGGGCAATGGCTATTGGCGCGACCAGGGCGTGGACGTGCTGGCCCATGCCGAAGCCATTGCAGAGACAAAGGAAAACAGCGACCTGATCCTGCAGCGGATGCGCGGCTACAACAAGGACCGCGCGGGCGAGACCCGGGTGGAACACGCCAACCTGTCCTTTGACGACCGCTATGACCTGACCCTTGGCGGGGTCGGGGTCCAGGTTCTGCATCTGGGACCGGCGCATGATCCCGGCGATATCCAGGTCTGGATTCCGGACTGGAACCTGATGATCGCCGGCGACATTGCCTTTCACGAACGGATGCTGCCGGTGTTCCCGCACACCTGCACCAAATGCTGGATTGAAACCTGGCAGGACAAGCTGGAACCGCTTGCGCCCGCCTATGTCATCCCAGGCCATGGCCACCCGACCAATTTGCCGCAGTTGCGCCGGTACACCCTCGATTATCTGGTGGACCTGCGGGCCAAGGTCGGCGCCCATATCGAGGACGGCGGAGACCTCGCCAGCGCCTATTACGTGGATCAAGTGCGCTGGAAGAGACTGGACACATTCGAGGAACTGGCCACCAAAAACGCAGGCCGGGTGTTCGAAGAAATGGAGTGGGAGTAAGCCCCTCCGCCTCAGTACACATAAATATACGTAGGCTTCCGAGAGAATCTATGCAGGATCATGCCGCAAGCCGGAACAGATTCGTCGTTTCTGCGGCATCAGGGGCATTTTGTCCTTTTCTGAAAGTCCCGGCCGAACTGGTCTGGACGACCAAGCCGGATAAGGGAAGATTGCCCGGAATGTACATGATTTCAGGACATATTCTGCAAACGGGCAGCGCGTGATGCGGTGGCTGGATGTGCCGCCCATCTGGCTGGCGGGGTTTGTTCTGGCGGCCTGGCTGCAGTCGGCTTATGCCGCATTCAGGCTCTCTTTCGGCGGGGCATGGGCTGAGTTCCTTGGTGGCATCCTGCTGGGCGGCGGCCTCCTTTTGGCGTTGCTCGCCATTGCTGAGATGCGGCGGCAAAAGACCACGGTCATCCCGCATCAGACGCCCAGCCGGCTTGTGCAATCAGGGATCTTCAGCCGCAGCCGCAACCCAATCTATCTGGGCGATGTTCTGATCCTCGCGGGTCTGGTGCTGTGGTTTGACGCGGTGCTGTCGCTTCCGCTGATCCCCATCTTCCTGTGGTTGCTCGAAAAGCGGTTTGTCATTCCCGAAGAAGACAGGCTGCGCCGGACCTTCCGTGCGGACTGGGCCCGCTACGAACAGAAGGTGCGCCGCTGGATCTGACCGGAACGCGGCATTGCGGCATGACTTTGCGGCAATGCAGCAAAATCCTTGCGCAATAATCTTGCGCGTAGTAGAGAAAATCATTGTGATCCGTACCTAGGCATTGCTGGCACGGGCAAGACGAGGGGGACCCATAAGGTGAAAATAGGGACACCAAAAGAAACATTTGCGGGCGAGAACCGGGTCGGTATGACGCCGGACTCGGCGAAGCAGCTGCAGAAACTGGGCTACGATTGCGCGATCGAGACCGGCGCCGGTGCGGCGGCTGGCTTTTCCGATGCGGTCTATGAGGCAGCGGGCGTTGAGATCATCAAGACGCCGGCCGCCCTGTGGAAAGCATCCGATATCGTCGCTAAAGTGCGCCAGCCGGATGCAACCGAGCTGAAGCGGCTGACCAAGGGCAAGACGCTGATCTCCTTCTTCAACCCTGCGGGCAACGAAGACGGCATGGAGCTGGCCAAGTCCAAGGGCGCCAATGTGATCGCGATGGAAATGGTGCCGCGGATCAGCCGGGCGCAGAAGATGGACGCGCTAAGCTCAATGGCCAATATCGCGGGCTACCGCGCGGTCATTGAGGCGGGCAACAACTTCGGCCGTTTCTTTACCGGCCAGATCACCGCGGCGGGCAAGGTGCCCCCGGCCAAGGTTCTGGTGGTTGGCGCTGGTGTGGCCGGGCTGGCGGCCATCGGCACCTCGACTTCGCTTGGCGCGATCACGCTGGCCTTTGACGTGCGCCCGGAAGTGGCCGAGCAGGTCGAGAGCATGGGCGCCGAGTTTGTCTATCTCGATTTTGAGGAGGAGCAGCAGGACGGTGCCGCCACCGGCGGCTATGCGGCGGTCTCGTCCCCGGAATTCCGCGAGGCGCAGCTGGCCAAGTTCCGCGAGCTGGCGCCGGAGATGGACATCGTCATCACCACCGCGCTGATCCCCAACCGCGAAGCGCCGGAGCTGTGGACCGAGGACATGGTCGCGGCGATGAAGCCGGGCTCGGTGATCGTTGATCTCGCGGCGGAGAAGGGCGGCAACTGCAAGCTCACCGTCGCGGACGAGAAGATCGTGACAGAGAACGGCGTCACCATCATCGGCTACACCGATTTCCCCAGCCGGATGGCGGCGCAGTCCTCGACGCTGTATGCCACCAACATCCGCCACATGATGACCGACCTGACGCCGGAGAAGGACGGCCAGGTGGTGCATGACATGGAGGACGACGTGATCCGCGGCGCCACGGTGGCCTTTGCGGGCGAGATCACCTTCCCGCCGCCGCCGCCCAAGGTGCAGGCGATTGCGGCCAAGCCGAAGGAAACCGTGCCGGAGCCGACCCCGGAGGAAAAACGCGCCCAGGAGGTTGAAGCCTTCAAGGCGCAGACCAAGAGCCAGGTCACCCTGCTGGCGGGCGGCGGCGCCTTGCTGCTGCTGGTCGGGCTGTTTGCGCCCGCGAGCTTCATGCAGCATTTCATCGTCTTTGCGCTGGCCTGCTTTGTCGGCTTCCAGGTGATCTGGGGCGTTGCGCACTCGTTGCACACGCCGCTGATGGCGGTGACCAACGCGATCTCCTCGATCATCATCCTGGGCGCGCTGATGCAGATCGGCTCGGGCAGCTACCTGGTGATCCTCTTGGCGGCGCTCAGCGTTTTCATGGCCGGGATCAACATCTTCGGCGGCTTCCTCGTCACCCGGCGCATGCTTGCCATGTTCCAGAAATCTTAAGGAGGCCGGGCACATGGATTACGGTTTCACCACCGCCGCCTATGTCGTTGCGGCTGTTCTTTTCATCCTGTCGCTGGGCGGCCTGTCGAACCAGGAAAGCGCCAAGCGCGCGGTCTGGTATGGCATCGCCGGCATGGGGCTGGCGGTCTTTGCCACCCTCATTGGCCCCGGCTCCGGCCTGTGGCTGCTGTCGGTCCTGCTGATCGCGGGCGGCGGCCTGATCGGCACCTATGTCGCCAAGCGGGTGCAGATGACCGAGATGCCGCAGCTGGTGGCGGCGATGCATTCGCTGGTCGGCCTCGCGGCAGTGTTTGTCGGCTTCATCGCCCATTTCGAGATCGGCAATGTGGCGGCGGCCGCCAGCACCGATGACTTGGGCACCTTTGCCAAGCTGATTGCCAAAAAGACCCCGGCCGAGATCGCCTTCCTGCGGGTTGAGCTGTTCCTGGGCATCTTCATCGGCGCCATCACCTTCACCGGCTCGGTTGTCGCCTTTGGCAAGCTGGCGGGCAAAGTCACCTCGGCGGCCACCAAACTGCCGGGCGGTCATATGCTGAACGCTGGCGCCGCGGGCCTCTCCTTCCTCAGCCTGATCTGGTACTTCAACTCGGGCGGCTTCTTCCCGCTGTTCCTGATGACCCTGGCGGCGCTGTTCATCGGATATCACCTGATCATGGGCATTGGGGGAGCCGACATGCCGGTGGTGGTCTCGATGCTGAACAGCTACTCGGGCTGGGCCGCGGCGGCGATCGGCTTCTCGCTGGGCAATGACCTCCTGATCGTGGTCGGAGCGCTTGTGGGCTCCTCCGGTGCGATCCTCAGCTACATCATGTGCAAGGCGATGAACCGCTCCTTTGTCAGCGTGATCCTGGGCGGCTTCGGCGGCACCACCGGTCCTGCGATGGAAATCGACGGCGAGCAGATCGCCATCGATGCCGACGGCGTGGCGGCGGCGCTCGACGAGGCTGACTCTGTGGTGATCATCCCCGGCTACGGCATGGCGGTGGCGCAGGCGCAGCAGAACGTCGCCGAACTGACCCGCCGCCTGCGGGCCAAGGGCAAGAACGTCCGCTTTGCCATCCACCCGGTCGCAGGCCGCCTGCCGGGCCACATGAACGTGCTCTTGGCGGAAGCCAAGGTGCCTTACGACATCGTGCTGGAAATGGACGAGATCAACGAGGACTTCCCGGAGACCGATGTGGCCATCGTCATCGGCTCCAACGACATCGTCAACCCAGCGGCGCAGGAAGACCCCAACTCGCCGATCGCCGGCATGCCGGTGCTGGAGTGCTGGAAAGCGAAACAGGTCTTCGTCTCCAAACGCGGCCAGGGCACCGGCTACTCCGGCATCGAGAACCCGCTGTTCTTCAAGGACAACACCCGCATGTTCTATGGCGACGCAAAGGCAAGCCTCGACAACCTGCTGACCATGATCAGCTAAGAGAACAGATAACCTGCAAAAGGCGCTCCCACCGGGGCGCCTTTTTTCTTTGGTGCTTCTATCTGGTCAAAAATACTCCGGGGGAGGCCGCAGGCCGGGGGCAGAGTCCTCCTGGATGACTTCTGTATACCGCGGCATTCACATAACGCATTGAAATAACAGTGTTCTTTACATGTTTTTGCACAAGCATTATGGTCCCCAGCATTGCTCCGGAGACCCCAATGCCCCTGATCCAGGATCACCCCTTGCGCTACCAGCTCACGAACGAGCTGCACGCGCGGCCCTTCCCAGCCATGTCCAGC
Organism: Leisingera aquimarina DSM 24565; assembly: GCF_000473165.1. Lineage (GTDB taxonomy): Bacteria > Pseudomonadota > Alphaproteobacteria > Rhodobacterales > Rhodobacteraceae > Leisingera > Leisingera aquimarina. Next base: position 2,391,471 of record NZ_KI421504.1, read on the forward strand.
CCCTGCACGGTGGTTTATCTGGCCGTCAAGCAACCGCAGGAGGCCGAACACCGCGACCGGCAGCAGGACGTCCAGCATCTGACGGACCTTCTGGACCGCCACGGTGCAGCGCATCCTCAGCCGGGGGCGACGCATCACACGGCGCAGATCGGGCGGCACATGGTCAAATGGGAGCAGCACACGGAATTTGTCAGCTACACCGTCTACCGGGATGGCGTCAGCCCGCGCGCCTTTGACCCGGCGGATTTCGACGTCTTCCCCGAGGACTGGCTGGCACAGGCGCCGGGGCAGCGGATTACTTCAGCACTGATCCGGGTGGTGCCGCGCACCGCTCCGGCCAAGCTGAAGGCAACTCTGCACGACTGGTTTGTGCCGGAAAGCCTGGCAGTGTCGCCGGTGCTGGATGACAGCGCCGTGGTGGCCGGGGACTTCCGTATCGATCCGGCCGGGCACATGCGGTTTGCCGTGCTGCCCGGTGCGGGAACAGGCAGCCAGCGCATCGGCCGGATTGTGCAGCGGCTGTGCGAGATTGAGACCTACCGGGCGATGGCCATGTTGGGGTTTTCCCGCGCCCGCGGCCTGACCCCGACCATCAGCGCGCTGGACACCCATCTGAGCGAGATGATGGTGGAAATGACCAGCGGCACCGTGCCTGCCGAACAGACGCTCTCACAGCTGCTGACAGTGTCGGCGGAGCTGGAGGCCATGGCCGCCCGGTCGGCCTTCCGCTTTGGTGCAACGGGCGCTTATGAGGCCTTGGTCAATCAGCGTGTCAGCCTGCTGCGCGAAGGCCGCCACGAAGGCTTTCAGACACTGGCGGAATTCATGTTGCGGCGGTTTGAACCGGCCATGCGCACGGTGAAATCGACAGAAAAACGGCTGGAGGCGCTGGCCAACCGGGCGCGCCGGGCGGGGGAGCTGCTGCGGACCCGGGTTGATGTGGAACGCTCAGCGCAGAACCAGGCGCTGCTCGCCAGCATGGACCGCCGCGCCGATCTCGCGCTGCGCCTGCAGCACACGGTTGAAGGACTGTCTGTGGTGGCCGTCAGTTACTACGCGGTATCGCTGGTGTCCGACTTCTTCCTGCCGCTGGCCGAACGCTACGGGCTGAACAAGAAGGTGCTGATCATGGCGGTCACTCTGCCGGTTGTTGGCTTGGTGTGGCTGGGGATTCAGCGGATCCGGAAGAAGCTGCATTAAGCAGGGCATTCATGCCGATGCCGCCAAGCGCAATGAAGGCCAGCGCCAGCAGGGCGGCCAGGCTCAGCGTGGGAATGCCGGCCAGGCCCGCACCGACTGTGCAACCGCCTGCCAGCACGCCGCCGGCCCCCATCAGCACGGCGCCCGCCAGATAACGGCCGGTCTGGCGCGGGGTCTCAAAGCTCTGCCATCGGAAGCTGCCGCTGAACAGCGACGCCATCAGGGCGCCCAGCAGCACGCCGCCGATCAGCCCTGGACCAAAACCGGCAGGAATGGAGCTGGAGGCGATCACGAAAAACAGCGTATCGGCAGCCGGAGAGGTGAACGACAGGCTCTCCATCGCGATGGGGTCGAATTCATCAAACAGCACAAAACCTGTGCCGGCCCAGGCCAGGGGAACCAGCAGGCCAATCAAGGCGGCGCCAGCCAATGCGGGCGCGCGGTTGCCCGACCGCAGCGCAAGGAGCAACGCAGCCGCAGTAATCGCGGCGCTCCACGGCAGTGCACCGCCGGGCAGGGCTGCCAGAGAGATTTGCTCACCCATCGGCAGTGTGAAGGACCCAAGCGCTGTTCTGAACGGCGCCAGAACCCCCTTGAGCGTGGCATGGGCCGCAACCGCAAAAACTGCGACCACCAGCAGCGCCCTCAGATTGCCGCTGCCTGCCAGCACCAGAAGGCGCGACGCGCAGCCGCGGGTCAGGATCATGCCCGCCCCGAACATCAGCCCGCCGGCCGCAATTGCCAGCAGTGGCAGATCGCTGGTCATCAGCCGGTGACCGTCAAAGCTGATCCAGCCCTGCGCCACCGCGGCTTGCGTGCCAAGGACAGCAACCGCCAGGGCCATTGCCCAGACCCCCGCGGCCTGCCGCCGGTCGTTGCCAACCAAGGCACGGCGGAAGCAGAAGCGGGTCAGCTGCGCCAACGCGCCGAACAGGACGCCGATGCCCAGGGCGAACAGGACGGACACTTCCCGTGCAGTTATCTCTTCAAAGCCGAATGTCTCGAACATTGCGCCCTCCATGTGCGAAATCGGAACGGTTTCCCGAAATGGAGGAATTTCCACGCGCGGGCAAGCCGCGAATGGCTTGGTGGGAGGGGGCGCGGCAGGATGATTTCCCGGTTTCGACGGTCCCGGTAAAACCCGGCTTTCAGGAAACCTGCGCCGGCAAAACAAATTGGCCGCTTTCAGGAAAGCGGCCAGAAGGTATGTTTTTATTTGAATGTGTGCGTGTGTTGCGCTTCAGCGTCCGCGGATCCGCGGGTCCAGCGCGTCGCGCAACCCGTCACCCAGGTAGTTGACACTCAGCACCGTCAAGGAGATCGCCATGCCGGGCCAGAACACCCGTTCGGGGTATTGCTGCAGGTAATCGGTCGCATCAAACAGCAGCCGCCCCCAGGTCGGGAAGTCCGGCGGGAAGCCGAGGCCGAGGAAGGAGAGGGACGATTCAGTGATGATCGCCGTGGCAATCCCCAGGGTGGCCGACACCATGATCGGCGACAGCACGTTGGGCAGGATATGCCGGGTGATCAGGCCGCTGTTGGTGGTGCCGATGGAGCGAGCCGCCATCACGAACTCGCGCTCCTTCAGCGCCAGCACGTCGCCGCGCACAATCCGCGCCGTGGGCATCCAGCTGGTGACGCCGATGGAGGCCACGATCAGGATGAAAATCCCCTGTTCTGGCCCGAACGTGGCGTTCAGCGGCTCGCGGAACAGCAGCATCATCACCAGCAGCAGCGGCAACAGCGGCAGCGCCAGGAACAGGTCGGTGAGACGCATCAACGGGCCGTCGAGACGCTTGAAGAACCCGGCCAGCACCCCGATGAACGACCCGAGGAACAGCGCCAGGAGCATTGCCGTCAGACCCACCGAGACCGACGTCGCACCACCCGCCATCATTCGGGCCAGCATGTCGCGGCCCAGCTGATCGGTGCCAAAGGGATGCGCCCAGGTCGGGCCCTGGTTGCGGGCGCGGATGTCGATCTTGGTGGCCTCAAGGTCCCACAGGTAGGGGCCGAGGTAGACCGCCAGGACGATGAACAGGAACAAGGCCCCGCCCATCAAGGCGCCGCGGTGGGATTTGAACTGGTCCCACACGTCCAGCCACTGGCTGCGCGGCGGTTTCGAAGGAACAGGATTGCTCAGCTCAGTCATAGCGGATCCTCGGGTCAAGAATGCCGTACAGCACGTCGGCGATCAGATTGAACAGCACGATCAGCACCGCAAAGATAAAGGTCAGCGTCTGCACCATCGGCAGGTCGTTGGCCTGAATGGCGCCGATCAGCAGCTGGCCAATGCCGTTCACCTTGAACACCTGCTCGGTAATGATGGCGCCGCCAAAGATCGCCGGGATCCCCAGCGCGATCACGGTGACCACCGGGATCATCGAATTGCGCAGGACGTGCACCATGACCACGACATATTCGCTCAGGCCCTTGGCCCGCGCGGTGCGCACATAATCCTGGTTCAGGTTGTCCAGCATCGACGCGCGCATAAAGCGGCTCAGCTGTGCTGTGATCTGCAGCGCCAGCACCATCACCGGCATGATCATCTGCTTCAGCTGGTAGACAAAGCTGTCCCAGCTGTCGACCACATGGGTGGTGTCATAGATCGACGGGAACCAGCCCAGCTGCACTGAAAAGATCACGATTACCAGCACACCTGAGAAGAACGGCGGCACCGAGAAACCCACCATCGACACAAAAGTACCCAGCTGGTCGAACCAGCTGTACTGACGGTAGGCGGAATAGATGCCGATCGGCAGCGCGATCAGGATGGCGACGGCATAGGCGGTGCCGACCACCCACAGGGTCTGCGGCATTCTCTGCACCACGATGTCCATCACCGGCGAACGGGTCTGCCAGGAAATTACCCTGAGCTTGCCGTCAGCCAGGCCAGTGCCGAAGATGTTGTCGATCAGCACCTGCGGTTCGATCCAAAAGAACTGCACCAGCCATTTCCAGAACCGGATATGCATCGGCTCGCCCAGGCCCAGGGCCAGGCGCATCTTTTCTTTGACTTCGGCGGGGACGGTCAGGGGAACCTGCGCCATCGGATCGCCGGGGGCGAGTTCTAGGAGCAGGAAGATCACGAGGCTGATGAACAGCAGTGTCGGAACTGCCAGGATCAGCCGCCGGATTGTAAAGGTCAGCATCTGCTAAGCGCCTTTGCAACTTATATTGAATTCGGAACAGGCGGGGAGAGGCCCCGCGTCCAGGCCATGCCGGGGGGCCGCGGCGCTGCCCTTCCGGATGGCAAGAGGCCCCGGCATGTGCCGGGGCCCCGGAAAAGCAAGCCGGGCTTACTTGATGCGGTACCAGTCAGCTGCGTTCCACAGCTCGCTGTCCCAGACGTTCAGGTTCACACCGCCCAGGGTATTGGAATGCGCCGACAGGCGGCCGCGGTGCACCAGCGGGATCATGCCGCCGTTTTCAACCATGATGTCGTTCAGGCGGCGGCCGATCTCGGCGCGCGCTTCCAGACCGGCTGTCTTGCTCAGCTCGGCGTGCAGCTGGTCGAACTCCTCGTTGCAGAAGCGCGAGATGTTCTGCCCCTGCCACTGCGTGTCCGGACGCGGAGCCTGATCGCACAGGCCGTTGCCCAGGTAGGCCTGCGGGTCGGTGCCGTCAAAGTTGTTGGCATACATTTCGACGTCGGCATAGAACTTCTGGAAAGTGTCGGGCGAACCCGGGTCGCCGCCGAAGAACACCGAAGCGTTGATGTTGCGCAGCTCGGATTCAATGCCGATCTGGCTCCACCACTCCTTGATCAGCGCCTGGAAGTCCTGACGCACCGCGTTGGTCGAGGTCTGATACAGGATTTTCATCGGCTTGCCGTCAGGGGTTTCCCGCACGCCGTCGCCATTGGTGTCCTTGTAGCCGGCTTCCTCCAGCATCGCCTTGGCGCCTTCGATGTCCTGGGTGGAGCAGTCAAAGGTGTCGGAGGCAAAGGCCGCAGGTGCGGGCACCCAGTTGCAGCTGACTGCGCCTGCCTTGCCATAGCCGATTTCCACCAGCAGCGGACGGTCGATGGCCATTGACATCGCCTTATAGACAGCCGGGTCCTTCAGGAACGGATGCGGATGCTTGGCGGTCGCGCGCTCGCCCTCGGGCAGGCTCGATGACGGGTCGGTCTGGTTCAGCATGACGCGTTCCACCAGCGAACCGAAGCCCGCAACCGGTGTGCCTTTACCGCCCGCTTCCATCTGGGCGATCACTTCCGGCGCCAGCTGCAGGTTCCAGGCATAGTCGAATTCGCCGGTTTCCATTACGGCACGCCCCGCAGCAGTTGCATCGCCGCCGCCTTTGAACAGTACCTTGGCGAACGCCGGCTTGGCCGGGTCGCGGTAGTTTTGGTTAGCCGACATGGTGATCACGTCGTTCGGCTTGAACTCATCCACCACAAACGGGCCGGTGCCGATCGGGCCAAAGTTGGCATCGGTGCATTCCGGCGCCCTGGCACCGGTGCAGTTTTCAAACTGCGCCTTTTGCAGGATCGGGCCTTCGCCGCCCACAAACGGGCCGTAGGGGAAGGGGGTCGGCTTGTCGAAGGTGACCTTGACGGTCAGATCATCCAGCGCTTCGACATTGGTGACACCTTCGTATTTGGTCAGCTGGGCGCAGCCGCCCTCAGGATGCATACAGTAGTCTGCGGTGAACTTGACGTCATGCGCGGTGACACCGCTGCCATCGGACCACTTCATACCGGGCGCGATTTTCCAGGTGACAGAGGTCAGATCCTCGCTGACACCGCCATTGTCCACAGTTGGAATTTCCGCGGCCAGATAGGGGATCATGTTGCCCTGCGGGTCGTAGCGCGCCAGCGGTTCAATCACCAGCGACGAAGACTGGATGTCCTTGGTGCCGCTTGACAGATACGGGTTCAAGATCGACGGCGCCTGCCAATAAATGATGTTGACCTGGCCGTCTGACCCACGCTCGGCAAAGGCGGCGGGTGCGAGGGAGGCCGTGGCTACAGCCCCCATCAATAGGGATTTGAGTTTCATCACACTCTCCTTGTCGGACACGTTTCGTGTCTTATTTGTTGGCCGGACTCTTTGGCCCGGAGGATTGCCGCATCACTGCGGAAATGTAGCATTCGCGCCTGCAAGCAGCCAAAAAAACGAAGAAACTAAGCAGTCTTAACACTTTGCCGGGCAGACCGGCGCCGGGCACATTGCAGGCAGCCACTGATGGTATCGAAGACCAGTTCACTGGAAATTGCAAATTCCAATTTCGATCACCCTATGCATTATTTGCATGAGCATTTTTGTGCAAAGTAGAGTTTACTCTGAAAGCTGAGGCCTCCGTTCCCGGCAGGCTTGGCAACAATAAGGCAGGGGAGCCGTCATGCTGGACAACACCATTGCGTCCATAAGAAATCTGCGGGTGGAGTTTCAGACCAAGGACGGCCCTGTCACCGGTGTCGAGGACGTCTCCTTTGATGTGTGCCCGGGCGAAACCGTTTGCATCGTGGGCGAATCCGGCTCCGGCAAGTCTGTGTCCTCGCTGTCGCTGATGCGGCTGGTGGAGTTCGGGGGCGGCGAGATTGCCGGCGGAGAATTGTTGTTCAACCGGCGTGAAGGCGGCGAAACCAATCTGGCCACCTCCGAACAGGAGATGATGAAGCAGATCCGCGGCAACGAGATCGGCATGATCTTCCAGGAGCCGATGACCGCGCTGAACCCGGTGTTCACCGTCGGCCGCCAGTTGACCGAAGGCCTGCGCATCCACAAGAACATGTCCAAGGCCCAGGCCGAAGAACGCGCACTGGAACTGCTGAGCCAGGTCCGCATCCCCGAGCCGGAACGGCGATTGCAACAATACCCGCATGAATTGTCTGGCGGTATGCGCCAGCGGGTGGTGATCGCCATGGCAATGGCCTGCGAGCCGCGCCTGCTGATCGCGGACGAACCCACAACCGCGCTGGACGTGACCATCCAGGCGGAAATCCTGGCGCTGATGGACCGGCTGAAGCGCGAGACGGGAACGGCGGTGATGTTCATCACCCACGACATGGCCGTTGTGGCGCAGATGGCTGACCGCGTCGTTGTCATGTTCCGCGGCAACAAGGTTGAGGAAGGCTCCGTCGAGGAGATCTTCGAGACCCCCAAGCACGATTACACCAAGGCATTGCTGGCGGCGGTTCCGAAACTGGGCGAGATGCGCGGCAAGCAGTTCCCCGAGCCGATGAAACTGCTGGGCGTCGAAGGCCAGAAGATCGAACCGATCAAGGGCACCGACGAAGTGCTGCTGGAGGTGAAGAACCTGACCACCCGTTTCCCGGTCAAGGGCGGTCTCTTGCGCCGCACCATTTCAAATGTCCACGCGGTGGAGGATGTGTCGTTCAAGGTGTTCAAGGGCCAGACCCTGTCGCTGGTGGGCGAATCCGGTTGCGGCAAATCTTCGGCTGGCCGCTCGATCCTGCGGCTGGTGGAGCCGGATTCGGGCAAGGTGGAGTTCGAGGGCCGCGATGTGCTGGGCTTCAATGCATCGCAAATGCACAAAGCCCGCCAGGACATGCAGATGATCTTTCAGGATCCCTTTGCCTCGCTGAACCCGCAAATGCAGCTGGTGGATCAGGTGGCCGAGCCTTTGCGCAACTACGGTCTGGCCTCAGGCTCCGAACTGCATGACCGGGTGGCTGGCCTGTTTGACCGGGTCCACCTGCCGCGCAGCTTCATGCGCCGCTACCCGCATGAGATGTCCGGCGGCCAGCGCCAGCGGATTGCCATCGCCCGCGCGCTGGCCCTGAACCCCAAGCTGATCGTCGCGGACGAAGCGGTATCGGCGCTCGACGTGTCAGTGCAGGCGCAGGTCCTGAACCTGATGATGGAGCTGCAGGCGGAACTGGGCCTGTCCTTCTTGTTCATCAGCCACGACATGGCAGTGGTAGAGCGCGTCTCGCATCAGGTGGGCGTCATGTATCTGGGCCGCATTGTTGAAATCGGCCCGCGCGAACGGGTGTTTGAGAACCCGCTGCACGCCTATACTCAGGCCCTGATGAAGGCGGTGCCGATCGCCGACCCGCGCCAGCGCAAGTCAGAGAAAGAGCTGAACTTCAAACCGATCCCCTCGCCGATTCACGAGGTCGGCTACCAGCCGGAGCCGTCGGAGTATCTGGAGCTTGAGCCCGGCCACTTCGTCCTGACCACAGATAGCGGATACTGACCATGGCCGCCAAACTGACCCCGCTGGAGATCATGCAAACGCTGGTCTCCTTCCCGACAGTAAGCCGGGACACCAACCTGCCGCTGGTAGATTGGGTGCAGGAGTATCTTGGCTCCCACGGCATCGAAAGCCACCGCTGGGTGGATCCTGAGCAGACCCACAAGGCCGCCGTCTTTGCCCATGTTGGACCGATGGAAGAGGGCGCCGTGGTGCTCTCGGGCCATACCGATGTGGTGCCGGTGGACGGCCAGCCCTGGGATACGGATCCCTTCACCGTGGTGGAGAAGGACGGCAGATACTTCGGCCGCGGCACCTGCGATATGAAGGGCTATGACGCGCTGGCGATCTGGGCGCTGGTCGAGGCGCACAGCCAGGGCGTCAAACGCCCGCTGCAACTGGCGCTGAGTTTCGACGAGGAAATCGGCTGCACAGGTGCGCCGCCGATGATTAGAGCGATGCAACCCCTGCTGCCCAAAGGATCGGCGGTGATCGTGGGGGAGCCTTCGAAGATGAAGGCGGTGACCGGCCACAAGGGCGGCACCGGCTATGCCACTCATCTGGTGGGGTTCGAGGTGCATTCCTCTCTCATGCACACCGGTGTCAGCGCCATTATGCAGAGCGCCCGGCTGATCGACTGGGCGAACCAGCGGAATGCGGAGAATATGGCGAAGGAGCCCGGCGAGGTACAGGCCATGTTCACCCCGCCCTGGACCACCTGCCACGTCGGCATGATCGAGGGCGGCACCGCCCATAACATCACCGCCAAAGACTGCCGCTTCATGATGGACTTCCGGGTGGTGCCGGGGGAGAACCCCGGTGATTGGGAGGCCGCCTACCTCGCCAAGGTGAGCGAGGTCGAGGCGGAGATGCAGGCCATCCACACGGAGGCCCGCATTGACGTGTCCAAGCACTTCGACGTGCCCGGGCTGGTGCCGGAAAAGAATGGCGAGGCCGAGGCGCTGGTGCGACGGGTGACCGGCGACAACGGCTCCCATGTGGTCAGCTACGGCACTGAAGCGGGCCAGTTTCAGCAGGCGGGTTATTCCGCGGTGATCTGCGGTCCCGGCGACATTGCGCAGGCGCATCAGCCCAACGAGTATATCACGGTGGCCCAGTTCAACGCGGGCCATGACTTCATGCGCAAGCTGGTGGAGAAGCTGAGCGGATACTTTCCTCTGCCTTGAAACCGGGCGCTTCGTGCTCAGATTCGTGCGGAAGGTGTACAGGGCGTGCACACATGCCACCTCGGCACTGGCGTGTTCCGCCACGTCCCTGCGGGACCGCATACTTGCGAAGCTAAGTTCTATCGCGGACAGTCTGCCGTAACAGAACCTGAAACAAAAAAGGGGAGGGGAAAATGCCGGCCAAGAACCGCTTTGCCGAGATGCACCAGGAGATCACCGCCTGGCGCCATCACCTGCACGAGAACCCCGAACTGATGTACGAGGTGCACGAAACCGCCGCCTTTGTGGTGCAGCGGCTCAAGGAATTTGGCATCACCGATATCACCACAGGCGTCGGCCAGACCGGCGTGGTTGCGGTGATCGAGGGCAAGACCAACTCCTCTGGCCGCGCCATCGGCTTGCGCGCCGACATGGACGCGCTGCCAATCCCTGAGTCCTCGGGAGTGGGCTACGCCTCGAAGACACCTGGCGTGATGCATGCATGTGGCCATGACGGCCACACCTCGATCCTGCTGGGGGCGGCTAAGTATCTTGCAGAAACGCGGAATTTCGATGGCAAGGCGGTGCTGATCTTCCAGCCCGCAGAAGAAGGCGGCGCAGGCGGCAAGGCGATGTGCGACGACGGTATGATGGATCGCTGGGGCATTCAGGAGGTCTATGGCCTGCACAACATGCCGGGCCTTCCAGTGGGCGAATTCGCCATCCGCCCTGGCGCGCTGATGGCGTCATCGGACGAATTCAACATCACCGTAACGGGCAAGGGAGGCCATGCCGCCGCGCCGCATGATGCCATCGACACCACGCTGGTGGCCTCTCAGATCGTGGTCTCGCTGCATTCCATCGTGTCGCGCAACGTGGACCCGGTGAAACGGGTGGTGCTCACCGTCGGCACTTTTGAAACCGACAGCACGGCTTCGAACGTAATCGCCCATACTGCCAAGCTGCAGGGCACCGTCCGCTCGCTGGACCCCGAATACCGCACCCAGGCCGAAACTTGGGTGCGCCGGGTCGCCGAAAGCACGGCGGCGGCCTTTGGCGCCACGGCCGAGGTCGAATGGGTTCCCGGCTACCCCGTTACAATCAATGACGAAAACGGCACCGCCCATGCAGTGGAGGCGGCGCAGGCGGTCTCCGCCAAGGTCACTGCCGAGACCCCGCCGATCATGCCGTCCGAGGATTTCTCCTACATGCTGGAGCAGCGCCCCGGCGCCTATATCTTCCTCGGCAACGGCGACACCCAGATGTGCCACCACCCGGCCTATGTCTTTGACGACGAAGCGATTCCCCTGGGATGCAGCTGGTTTGCCGAGCTGGTGGAACGAAGAATGCCCGCGGCCTGAGGCTGCGGGAAAAGACAACCAAAGGAGTGAGAAATGCCGGTCAAGAACCGCTTTGCCGAACTGCAGGATGAAATCACCGCCTGGCGCCGTGACATCCACGAAAACCCCGAAATCCTGTTCGAAACCCACCGCACCAGCGCCCTGGTGGCAGAGAAACTTCAGGAATTCGGCTGCGACGAGGTGGCGACCGGCATCGGCCGCACCGGCGTGGTGGGCGTGATCAAGGGCAAGGCAGACACATCGGGCAAGGTGATCGGGTTGCGCGCCGACATGGACGCGCTGCCGATCCATGAGCAGACCGGGCTGGACTACGCCTCCAAGACCCCCGGCGCGATGCATGCCTGCGGCCACGATGGCCACACCGCAATGCTGCTGGGCGCCGCCAAGTACCTGTCGGAAACCCGCAATTTCGATGGCACCGTGGTGGTGATCTTCCAGCCCGCCGAAGAAGGCGGCGGCGGTGCCAAAGTCATGTGTGATGACGGGCTGATGGACCGCTGGGGCGTGCAGGAGGTCTATGGCTTGCACAACTGGCCGGGCCAGCCGCTGGGCACCTTTGCCATCCGTCCCGGGGCTTTCTTTGCGGCCACCGACCAGTTTGACATCACATTCGAGGGCCGCGGCGGCCATGCTGCCAAGCCGCATGAGACCGTGGACACCACCGTTCTGGCGGCGCAGGCCGTGCTGGCGCTGCAGACCATTGCCTCGCGCAATGCCGATCCGGTGCATCAGATCGTGGTCTCGGTGACCTCGTTTGAGACGTCGTCCAAGGCGTTCAACGTGATCCCGCAGAAGGTGCAGATCAAGGGTACCGTGCGCACTATGTCCAAGGAGATGCGCGACCTCGCCGAGACCCGCATCAACGAGGTCTGCAACGGCATCGCCGCGACCTTTGGCGGCACTGCCGATGTCACCTATCACCGCGGTTATCCGGTGATGGCAAACCATGATGAGCAGACCGAATTTGCAGCAAAGGTGGCGGCCAGCGTGTCCGGCTCCTGCGAAGATGCGCCGCTGGTGATGGGCGGCGAGGATTTTGCCTTCATGCTGGAAGAGCGTCCGGGCGCTTATATTCTGATGGGCAACGGAGATACCGCGATGGTGCACCATCCAGAATACAACTTCAACGACGACGCCATTCCGGCAGGCTGCAGCTGGTGGGCGGAAATTGCCGAGCAGCGGATGCCTGCGGCTTGATTTAGACGAGAGCGGGAGGGGGCTGTCTGTCCCCTCTTGAGCTTGCAGCTCAATTCACCCCTGAGGGTTAGTTGAAGTATTGCTTCTTTTCTCATCTCTGAGAGGATGAGGGGGGTCGGCTCCTCGGATGGCCATTCAGGGAGTTGGTGGCGGACAGGCCTCCCCGAGGTATGTCTCAGGACCCGGTCGCGACGTATTTAGCGCCCCGCTACATCTATCAGGCTATCGGCTTGGTAAAAGGGGCCTTCGTAGCTGAACATAGTCAAGGATCACGACAAAGAAATTGGACGTATTTATGATGATGCAGATGTGCACCTGCATCGTTGCATTCGAAGTTTCCAATTCCGGCCTGACAGTTCACAGCTTGCCTGATGGTCAACAGGTCATCATCCCTAACACTGACGTAGCGGTAACGAAGCTGCTCAAGGCAAGAGCCAAGCTCTGTTCGCGGCTTGTCGTCTGCGAAGCTTCCGGCGGTGATGAGCGCCTTACTCTGAACGGCTGCGTTGCGCTCGGCCTGTCTGTTCATCGCGCATGATACGCGGACCCGGAACTTCGCACGGCATCTCAGCCTCGCTGCCAAGGTCGATGCTTTAGACGAACGGACGCTGGAACAATATGCCGCAAAGCCTGCGGGATTACGGCCCTGGCAATTGCCAGGAGCGGAATTGGTTGAGTTGCGGGCATTGCGGCGCCGGCGTGATAATCTGGCCCAGATGATCCGTACCGAACAAAAGTGACTGAAACATGCACAAACGAAGGAAGTTCAACGTTCATTGAAACGGTATGTCCGAACCATGACGAATGAAGTCGAAGAATTGGATGCGCGCATCATCGCCACCGCTTTCACAGCTAACTCTCGGCGCTGAGCTGGCCGTATCACTTTTCCAAGAGCCTCCTTCAGCAAGTCGTTCTGCATGCTGACGTCGGCGGACATGCGCTTCAGCCGGCGGTTCTCCTCGGCCATTGCCTTCATCTCGCTGATAAGGCATGGCATCCATGCCACCATACTTGGCGCGCCATTTATAGACGGTGGCGCTGCTCATGCCGTGCTCCCGGCACAGCCCGGACACCGGCACCCCATGCTCCATCTGCCGCAGGATGCCCATGATCTGGGCCTCAGTGAAACGTGTCTTCTTCATCGGAAACTCCTCAGTCATCCTGCAGAGAAAATTCCACTTCCGCATCCCCCTAAGATCGGGGGGATTACCCACTGAGACGGCAGGTTGTTCACGTAGTCCATCCTTGCCGGAGAAAGGTCGGCCCCGGGTATGGAGATCGGCGCAGTTCCCACGGAAGATGATCCGAGCAAGACTAAGAGGTTAATGCTCCAGCATTTCGCGGTAGATGGCGACCAGCGTATTGGCCTCCTTTTCCAGCGCGAAATTGGTCATCGTGTGCTTGCGTGCCGCCTCTGACCAATCTGACAGCTGCCCTTCCGTCGAGAGCACCTTGTTGATGGCCTCGACCATCTGGCCCACGTCACCCGGGTCAATCAGCAGGCCGGTTTCGCTCGGCGCAATCAGCTCTTCAAAGGCACCGACCCGGGTGGCCACCGCCGGCACTCCGCAGGACATCGCCTCCAGCGGGGTGAGGCCAAAGCCTTCCCAGCGCTGCGGCGCCACATAGAGATCCAGCGCCTGGTACCAGCGGGAGACCTCCCAGACCGGAACTTCGGGCGGGAACAGCAGGCGTTCTGACAGGCCTGCGGCCTTCACCTTGGCGCGCAGCTCCTTTTCGAAAGCCACGTGTTTTTCGGTGGCGCGGCCCATCACCAGGCCCACCGTCTGGGGGTGGGCTTTCAGCACCTCCAGCATGGCGTCGACAAAAACATCCGTGCCCTTCTGTGCCCGGATCCGACCATAGCAGCCGATCAGGATGGCATCCTCCGGCAGGCCCAGCTCGCGGCGCAGTGCGCGTTTGTCCGCGGGCGGGGAGAACTCTTCGGTATTAATCCCGTGATGAACCACCTGAACCGGGTTTTCCAAATAGGCAGCCCCCTTGGCCGAGGTAGCGATCACCCGGTCCATCTGCGAGATCAGCCATTTGGTATAGCCGGAGTGGTGCCGTTGCGAGGCGGAGGTGAACAGCAGTTTCAGCCGTTTGCCCAGCAGGTACTTCAGAGCCAGCCCGCCCAGCATTTCCACATTCCGCCGGGCGTGCCAGACGCGGGCGCCGGCCGGGCCGTTGCTGTTCATGAACACGAGCTGCGAAACCGACAGATGCGGCATCTCCCCCGGCAGGCCGCTGCCTGCGGTGGCAATGGCGATTTGCTGGCGCTGCAGCGGCACCAGCCGCACGATGGTAGAGGTGACGCCGGACAGGCGGCGCTTGAAATTCGGCGCGATGACTTCGACCGTATTGGCGTCAGTTTTTGCCATCATGGCCTCCATCGCGGGGCAGAACCGCCAGCAGGGCGTCCACCGTCTTGTCCAATTGATCCGACTGGCGGGAGATGAATTGCCGGGCAGCATCACAGGCAGCCTGGAAGGCCTGCGGATGTTCCAGCCAGGTGGCAACCTGATCGGTCAACTCTGCCGCGGACCGCACCTCAGCCGCGGCGCCAAGCGCGGTCAGTTCGGCATAGGTTTCGGCGAAATTGTAATGTCCGGTGCCGGTGATCACAGTGGCGCCCGCCTGCATCGGTTCAAACGGGTTGTGGCCGCCGATTTCACGCAGGGAGCCGCCCAGGAAAACCAGCGGGCTGAGGGCATACCAGGTGCCAACCTCGCCCAGAGTGTCCGCCAGATAGACCTGGGTGGCAGTCCCGGGCATGACGCCCTTGCTGCGCCGTGCGCAGGACAGGCCTGCGCCCTTCACCAGAGCTTCTGCCTCATCGCCGCGCTCGGGGTGGCGGGGAGCAAGCAGCAGGCAGAGGTCCGGGTGCTTCCTCAGCAGCGCCTTATGTGCCTCCAGCACGGTCTCTTCCTCGCCCTCGTGGGTCGAGGACGCGATCCAGACCGGGCGTTCACCGATGTTTCTACGCAGCTTTTCAAGGCTGTCCTGGTCGACCGGCAGCGGCGCTGAGACGGCCTTGAGGTTGCTGCCCGGGCGGACGCGCTTGGGGTTGGCGCCCATCGCCTGCAGGTTTGATGCGGTTTTTGCATTTTGTGTCACCAGCAGGTCGAATTGCCCCAGGATGTAGCGCGCCGTTTCCGGGCGTTTCTTCCAGCCTTCCACAGACCGGTCCGACAGCCGCGCATTCAGCAGCACCAGCGGGCAGCCGCCCTTGCGCGCCCGCACCAGCATTTGCGGCCACAGTTCGCTTTCGACAAACACCCCCAGATCGGGGCGCCAGTGCGCCAGAAACCGGTCCACCGCCGAGGTTGTGTCCAGCGGCGGGAACTGATGACGGCAGCGCGGCGGCATCCGTTTGGCAATCAGCTCGGCAGACGTTGGCGTGCCGGAAGTGATCAGAAATTCCGCGTCCGGCGCCTGTTCTCCCATCCGCTTGATGAGCGTGAGCACCGACAGGCTCTCGCCGACCGAGGCGGCGTGGAACCAGATCAGCTGCCCGGCGGGACGGGGCAGGGAGGCGTGGCCAAGGCGTTCGCGCACGCGCGCCTCCGGCAGGCCGTAACCACGCAGCTTGCCCGCCACCTTGCGCCAGGCAAAGGGAGCAATCAGCGCGCTGGCGCCGCAATAAAGGGAGTAAAGCAGCGTCGGCCGCGCGGGCGAGTCACTGGACATGATCAGCCGCCGGTGTGGCTCATGTGGCGGGACATCTGGCCGCCGGCCTCCTGCCGGGAATAGTCAAAGTCATGGCCGCGGGGCTTGTCGCCGATGGCGGCGCGGATCGCGGCCTCCAAGACGCCGGTGCCTTCCTCGTTTGCGCGCAGGGGCGCGCGCAGGTCAGCCTTGCCCTCCTGACCCAGGCAGGTGTAAATTTCACCGGTGCAGGTCACCCGCACCCGGTTGCAGCTTTCGCAGAAGTTATGGGAAAGCGGGGTGATGAAGCCGATCTTCTGGCCGGTTTCCTCCAGCCGCACATATCGCGCCGGACCGCCGGTGCGCTCAGCCAGATCGGTGACGGTATAGTGGTTTTCGTATTCCGCACGCACGTCTTTCAGCGACCAGTACTGGCCGATGCGCTCCATGGCGCCGATATCTTCGCCCATCGGCATGACTTCGATCCATGTTAGGTCGAGGCCGCGTTCGGCGCACCATGCGGTGATCGCGGGCAGTTCTTCTTCGTTGAAGCCTTTCAGCGCCACGGCGTTGAGCTTGACCTTGAGGCCGGCCTTCTGGGCGGCATCAATCCCTTTCAGCACCTGCGGCAGGCGGCCCCAGCGGGTGACATTGGCGAATTTCTGTTCGTCCAGCGTGTCGAGCGAGATATTCACCCGGCGCACCCCGGCGGCATAAAGGTCATCGGCGTATTTCGCTAGCTGCGAGCCGTTGGTGGTCAGCGTCAGCTCCTTCAGGGCGCCGGTGTCCAGATGGCGGCTCATCGACTGGAAGAAAGTCATGATGCCGCGCCGGACCAGCGGCTCACCGCCGGTGATCCTGAGCTTCTCAACGCCGAGCCGGATGAAGGTGGAACACAGCCGGTCCAGCTCCTCCAGCGTCAGCAGATCCTTCTTGGGCAAAAATGTCATATTCTCGGACATGCAATAGACGCAGCGGAAGTCGCAGCGGTCGGTGACCGAGACACGCAGATAAGTGATTGCGCGGGCGAAGGGATCAATAAGCGGAGCTGTCATGCCTCCTAGGTAAAGCGGGGCACCGCCCGCGGCAAGAGGGGGACGGCTTTTACCGCTGGCAAAGAGTTTCGCGCAAAGCTAGGGTCGCCTCATGCGTATGACAGTCATTTCCCTTGCTTCGATTTCCTTGCTGGCTGCTTGTAACGGGATCCAGCTGAATTCTTCCATCCTCGGCGGCCAGGGGGCACCGGCGGCGGCAGAGCCGCAGGATCCGGTGCTGCAGCCGGGCCCCGGCGTCGATGTGGTTGAGGCGGACCCTGCCGCGCCGTCGTTCCGCGGCTCTGCAACCACGGTTGCCTCGCTGGGCGATCCGTCACTGCCTGGACTGTGGATGGAAACACCGCTGGTGGCTGCTGAACAGCAGGCGTTGGTGCGCACCAGCCGCAATACCCAGGTGGTGCTGACGCTGAAACCGGCACCTGGCGCGGAGTCAGGCGGCAGCCGTCTGTCGATCGGCGCCATGCGTGCACTGCAGCTGCCGCTGACAGAACTGGCCGAAGTGCAGGTGCTGCCCTCGGGCTGATCTTTCTTGAGAGCGGCGAAGCGCCCGCCCTCTTGGGGCGGGGGCGGGCACTGCCCGGCTGACGCCGGGCGGATCCGCGGCGGGGTTAGGCGTCCTTCAGGTACTTGGCCGCTTCCTTGCGGGCGAAGGCTTTCATCGCTGGTCCGTGTTCCGCCAGGAAGGCGGACGTGCGGTCCGCGTCATGTTTGCTGAGGTCGCGGAGCCACCAGCCGATGGCCTTTTGGATGAACCAGTTCCGGTCCGGCACATAAGAGGCCGCCCAGCCCAGGACGCGTTCGCGGTGCTGCTGGTCTGCGGGCTTCAGATTGTTCATCTTGGCCCAGGGCAGGGTGGCCACAAGGGCGGCGCGCCGGGACCACATGTGATCTGACTGCGTCCAAACCTCGACCGTGGCCAAGCGGTCCGGCATGGCCTGCAGCCGTTTTGAAATGGCGGAACAGGCGTGATCTGCGATGGCCCAGCTGTCAAAATCCGGCACCCAGGATCGCAGCAAGTCCCATGCGGCTGCGTCTTCCTTGATCCGCGCTTGGGTCAGCAGCTTGGCGGCGGCGATGCGGGCTTCAAAGATATTGGTGCCCCACAGGGCACTTGCCAGCTCCACGTGTTGTTCCAGGTTCAGCGACTTCCGCCAGGATTTGGTCAGCTCATTGGTGGCCGGATTTGGCACTCCCAGTACTTCGCGGCTTTGCTTGTGATAGGCGGCCATCTGATCGGCCCTGCCTGGTTCGGCCAAAACTTTGAGTTGGTCCAGATGCGTGTCCAGCATGTCATGGCCTGCCACGGAAGTCACACCGGCACCCCTGTGGGCTGGCCATCAATGGTAGATTGGTTCCTGTCCGCCCAATAGGCGCGGATTTCGTCGTCAGATTTGTTATCGACCCATTTTTGCATGGTGTCGCGCTCGGACTGATACTCCATGAAGGGCACCGCATAGCCACAGGAGGTCTGCACCATGTCCACTGAGACATCAAAGATCTGCCGCGCACTGCGGTGGGCCGGGAACAGGGCGGCCAGTTCATCCCAGCCGTCATCACCAGCGTGCAGGATCTTGGCGGTGCCGTAGGTCCGCAGGATCATCGGGCGGGTGGTGAAGGAACACCACATCAGGGTGATCCGATTCACATCCAGCAAGTGGCCCGCTGTTTCATTGCCGCTGCCGGTCAGGTTCATCCAGACAATCCGGTCCGGCCCCAGCACCCGCAGCGAATCCATCCCCTTGGGCGAGATGTTCACGCGGCCCTCAGGCCCAGCAGAGCCGATGAAGAACATGTGCTGCTCTTCTATAAATTTGCGGTGCGTGTCTTCGATCTGCGGGAACTGCTTGGCCATGAGTTACTCCACCGTTACGGATTTCGCCAGATTGCGGGGCTGATCCACATCGGTGCCCTTGGCAACTGCGGTGTGATACGCCAAGAGTTGTGCCGGGATCGCATAAAGGATCGGCGTCAGCGCTTCCTTGATGCGGGGCATCCGGATGGCGCACCAGACATCCTCACCGGCCTCGTCGATGCCGTCCTGATCCGAGATCATCAGCACCTTGCCCTTGCGCGCGAGCACTTCCTGCATGTTGGAGACGGATTTGTCGAACAGCGTGTCTTTGGGCGAGAGAACCACCACTGGCATATGCTTGTCGATCAGCGCAATAGGTCCGTGCTTCAGCTCGCCGCTCGCATAAGCCTCGGCGTGGATGTAGCTGATTTCCTTCAGCTTCAGCGCGCCTTCCAGTGCCAGAGGGAACATCAGGCCGCGGCCCAGGAACAAGACGTCGCGGGCTTCGCTGACCTTTTGTGCCGCCTGGCGGATCGCTTCGTTCTGTTCCAGCGCGGAAGACAGCACATTGGGCAACCCGCGGATCGCGGTGGCGTAGTCTGCCATTTCCTCAGCGCTGAGATGGCCGCGGTCGCAGGCGGCTTTCAGCGCCAGCGCCAGCAGTACTGTCAGTTGGCAGGTGAAGGCCTTGGTCGAAGCCACACCGATTTCCGGCCCGGCATAAATCGGCAGCGCCAGATCGCTTTCCCGCGCGATGGAGCTTTCGGGGACGTTGACCACCGACAGGATCTTGTCCGCCTTTTCCTGGCAATAGCGCAGGGCGGCGAGGGTGTCGGCGGTTTCGCCCGATTGGGAGACAAACAGCGCCAGCGTCTTGCCGGGGATCGGCGGCTCGCGGTAGCGGAATTCCGAGGCGATATCGACCTCGACCGGCAGCCGGGCGATCTGCTCGAACCAGTATTTGGCAGTGACGCAGGCGTAATAAGCGGTGCCGCAGGCGACCATGGTCAGCCGTTCGACCTGAGAAAAGTCTACGTCTCCGGGCAGGCGGACGGCATCTTCTTCAACCGGCAGGTAGTGGCGGATCGCCTCGGCAATTACATGCGGCTGCTCGGCGATTTCCTTGGCCATGAAATGCTTGTGCCCGGCTTTGTCGACCTGGGTGGCGTCGATCTGGATGGTTTTGGTTGCGCGGTTCACCAGTTCACCGTTCGCACCGCGGATTTCGGCGCCCGCGCGGGTGACAATGGCGCGGTCGCCTTCCTCCAAATAAGTGATCTGGTCGGTAAACGGTGCCAGGGCAATTGCATCGGAGCCCACAAACATCTCACCGTTGCCATGGCCGATCGCCAGCGGCGAGCCTTTGCGGGCAGCGATGATCAGGTCTTCCTCGCCTTCAAGCAGAAAGGCCAGCGCAAAGGCGCCTTCCAGCTGATCCAGTGTTTTAAAGGCGGCCTCTGCAGGAGAGAGGCCCTCCTGCAGGTAACGCTCGGTCATCAAGGCGACGGTTTCAGTATCGGTCTCGGTGCGGAATTCCATGCCGCAATTCAACAGTTCGGCGCGCAGGTCCTTGTAGTTTTCGATGATGCCGTTGTGCACGACGGCCACGGCGCCCGCGCGGTGCGGATGCGCGTTGCTGACCGAGGGCGCGCCATGGGTGGCCCAGCGGGTGTGGCCGATGCCGGCTTTGCCGGCCAGCGGCTCATGCACCAGCAGATCGCTGAGGTTCACCAGCTTACCCACGGCACGGCGGCGGCGCAGTGCGCCGTTGTTCACGGTGGCGATGCCTGCGCTGTCATAGCCGCGGTATTCCAGCCGTTTCAGTGCCTCGACCAGGATCGGGGCGGCCTCGTGATTACCCAGTACGCCAACAATTCCGCACATCACTTGGCTCCCTTCTGCAGGTGGGCCTTCTTGGCGCGCAAGATATCCATCAGCTTGCGCGCGCGGCCCGGTTTGTTGGTCTGTTCGGCGCGGGCCAGGGCCAGATCGCCGTCTTCGACATTCTTTGTGATCACCGCGCCAGTGGCGGTCATTGCCTCGTTGCCGACCCGGACCGGCGCCACCAGCATGGTGTTCGATCCGATAAAGGCGCGGGCGCCGATCTCGGTACGGTGCTTCATCACCCCGTCATAGTTACAGGTAATCGTGCCCGCGCCAATGTTGCTGGCTTCTCCAACCGACGCATCGCCAATATAGCTGAGATGGTTGACCTTGGCGCCTGCGGCGATTTCGGCGTTCTTGATCTCGACAAAGTTTCCAATGTGCGTGTCCTCGGCCAGTTCCGCGCCGGGGCGCAAGCGGGCATAGGGACCAACCTTGGCTCCGCGGCTGGCATGGCAGCCTTCCAGATGCGAGAACGCCCGGATCAGCGCACCGCTTTCCACCGTGACGCCAGGGCCGAAGACCACATTGGGCTCGATCACCGTGTCCCGCCCGATGATGGTGTCAAAGGCCAGGTATACGGTGTCCGGTGCCATCAGAGTGACGCCCAGATCCAGCAGCTCGGCCCGTGCGCGGGCCTGAAACAGCGCATCCGCCTGCGCCAGTTCGGCACGGGAGTTGACACCCAGTGTCTCGGCTTCATCGCAGGAGACCGCTGTCACTTTCAGCTTTTCCCGCCGGGCCAGCTCCACCAGATCGGTCAGGTAATATTCGCCCGAGGCGTTTTCATTGCCGACCTTGGCAATCAGATCAAACACCGCGCGTGCCTTGCCGGCCATCAGGCCGGAGTTGCAGAAGGTGAGAGCGCGCTCCGCGTCGCTGGTGTCCTTGAACTCGACAATCCGTTCCAGGCTGTCGCCGTCCATCACCAAGCGCCCATACCGGCCGGGATCAGCGGCCTCGAACCCCAGAACCACCAGATCAGCGCGCTGGCGGGCCTCGACCATGCGTTCCAGTGTCTCTGCGCTGACAAATGGCGTGTCGCCATACAGCACCACCACATCGCCCTCGAATCCGTCCAGTGCCGCACGCGCCTGGTCCACGGCGTGGGCGGTGCCCAGCTGCTCTTCCTGCAATACGACCTCTGCCGTTTCGTCAATTGCAGCAACGGCTTTTCGCACTGCCTCTGCCCCGTGGCCTGCAACGATAATGGTGCGCTCCGGCTCCAGCGCGCGGCCCGCGGCCATCGCATGCTCCAGCATCGGCGCCTGGGCGATCGGGTGCAGGACTTTGGGAAGGTCAGAGTTCATCCGGGTGCCTTTTCCGGCCGCCAGGATGACAAGGGCAATGCTCATAATCGCTTTTCTCTTTGTCTTTTTTTCGCTCCCGTTTTATCCGCTGAGGGGCGGGGCGCAAGAGATAGCGCCATCAAACAAGATTGCGGGCTGCAACATGCGGCAGCGGAAATGCGCCGAAGGGGCAGGACATGCGAACAGTTATCTTCGATCTGGACGGCACGCTGGCCGATACTTCCGGTGATCTGCTGGCGGCGGCCAATGCTTGTTTCCGGCAGATGGGGCTGGGCGATGTGCTGAGCCATCCCGAAGACGCCGGTGTTGCCCTGCGCGGCGGCCGCAACATGCTGGCTACTGGCCTGAAGCGGGCCGGCCGGTTTGATCACGCTACTGTGGACGAATTCTACCCGGTGCTGCTGGAAGCCTACCGCGATGCCATCGACCACCACACCGTGCTTTACCCTGGCGCGATGGCGGCAGTGGAAGCGCTGAAGTCTGCAGGTTTTGGTGTCGGTATCTGTACCAATAAGCCCGAGGCGCTGGCGGAACAGCTGCTGCGCAGCCTTGGTGTTCGCGATGTCTTTGCCTCGTTGGTGGGGGCAGACACGCTGCCGGTGCGCAAACCCGACCCTGAGCCGTTGTTTGAGGCGGCCCGGCGGGCAGGCGGCGATCCGGCGCGCACGCTGCTGGTCGGAGACAGTGACACGGACCGCAATACATCTGCCAATGCGGGCGTGCCGTCGGTGCTGGTGACCTTTGGTCCGGCAGGTGATGACATGGAGGCGCTGCAGCCAGAGGCGCTGCTGGACCGCTATGAAGACCTGCCGGCGGTTGCGGAGCGGCTGATTGTGTGATCCCGCAACTTAGTTTCGGGAAACTCGGCCAAACGGCTTCCCTCTTGACCCTTGCCGGGCGGCGGCTCACAAACGCCGCATGAGCGAGACATTTTCCGGGTCTTTCACCCAGCAAGAATCCATCCCCGAAGACGCCATCGAGGCTGCACTGGCGGTGCTGCGCAGCGGACGGCTGCACCGTTACAACGTAGCGGAGTGCGAGGCAGGGGAAACTGCACTGCTGGAGCAGGAGTTCGCGGTGCAGATAGGGGCGAAATACTGCCTGGCGGTGGCCTCGGGGGGGTATGCGCTGGCCACGTCTTTGCGCGCAGTCGGGGTAAAAACGGGCGACAAGGTGCTGACCAACGCCTTCACACTGGCGCCGGTGCCGGGCTCCATCGCCTCGGTGGGTGCGGAGCCGGTGTTCGTCGAGGTGACCGAGGATCTGACCATCGACCTTGACGACCTTGCCGCCAAGGCGGATCAGGCCAAAGTGCTGATGCTGTCGCACATGCGCGGGCATCTGTGCGACATGGACCGTTTGATGGAGGTCTGCGACGCCGCCGGCATCATCGTGATCGAAGACTGCGCCCACACTATGGGAGCGTCCTGGAACGGTGTTCAGTCAGGCCGTCACGGTGCGGTGGGCTGCTATTCCTGCCAAACCTACAAGCATGTGAACTCGGGCGAGGGCGGGCTGCTCATCACCGACGATGAAGAGATCGCCGCCCGTGCCATCATGATGTCCGGCTCCTACATGCTTTATGGCCGCCATCTGGCGGCGCCGGGGCCAGAGGTGTTTGAGCGGGTGAAATATGAGACCCCCAACATCTCGGGCCGGATGGACAACCTGCGTGCCGCCATCCTGCGGCCGCAGCTGAGTGACCTGGAAACCCAGGTGCAGCGCTGGAATGACCGCTACCGCGAAGTTGAGAACGGCCTGCGCGGCACGCCGGGCTTGACCGTGGTGGAGCGTCCTGCGCAGGAAGTCTATGTCGGATCCTCGATCCAATTCCTGCTGATGGACTGGTCCGAGGAGGCCGTGCGGGAGGCGGTGCGCCGCTGCGCCGCCCGCGGGGTTGAGCTGAAATGGTTCGGCACAGCGGAACCGGTGGCCTTTACATCCCGCTATGACAGCTGGCGCTATGCAGAGACGCCGCGCCTGCCGCAAAGCGACCGCATCCTGGCCGGTATCATCGACATGCGGGTGCCGCTGACCTTCAGTGTGGAGGATTGCGCTCAGATCGCCCGAATTATCCGCGCCGAGGTTTCCGCCGTCTATCAGTCCGCCTGATAAAGCGGCACCGTTGAGATCGATACCTTGGCGGATCCGTCAGTCAGCTCAGCCGCGTGGGCAGCATAGATCAGGGTCTGGTTGGCTTCGTCGAAGATGCGCTTCACCCGCAGTGACTTCAGGATGATGGAGCGGGACGCCCGGAACACGTCCTCGCCATCGCGGCCGCGGTCGATGTCACCGACTGTGATCGGTCCGGTCTGACGGCAAGCGATTGAAGCGTTGGATGGATCTTCGAACCAGTTTCCCTTGGAGAGACGGTCCAGCAGCCCGCGCTCGAAATAGGCGATGTGGCAGGTCACGCCGCTGACCTTTGGGTCGGCGATAGCCTCGATGATGATATCATTGCCGACCCAATCGACGCCGATCTGCCCGACCTCCTCAGCTGCGGCGGGCAGGCTCAGCAGGCAGGTCAGGACTGCCGCGGTGCGGTTCAATCGTTTCATCAGTTTGTTTCCTCGCTATCTGCTTTGTACCAGTCCGTCCGGTTACTGCTAACCCAACGCGCACAATCAGCAAAACGATCCGGGGAACCTTTTCCTGGAAGCGGACGCGGTCTCTTCGCAACAGCGTGAAAGCGCGCCCTCAGACAGAAATGATATCGAGGAGAGCACAATGCTTACGCCCAAATGCGCCCTGGCTGCTTCCGCTTTTGGCCTTGCTGGCCGCCCCCGTGTGGGCCGGCGTCCAAGTGCAGGCAGTGACCGACCTGAACCTGCGTGCAGGCCCGGGGCCGCAGCACGAGATCATTGGCGTAATCTCTGCCGATGGTTCGGTTGACCTTGAGGGCTGCTTTGAGGAAGGCAACTGGTGCAGGGTCGATATGAAGGTGCGGACGGCTGGGCCTATGGTGAATACCCGACCGGCACTCTTTCCGGCACTTATGTGCCGGTTGTTGCCAAGGACAACCCGGTCAAATTCAACATACGTCACGTATACCAGCACGGAAACTGGCGAAGACGATGCTGCGCTGGGTGCTGTTGGCGGTGCCATCACCGGCGGCCTGATTGCAGGCCCGGCAGGCATTGTCGCCGGGGCCATTGCGGGCTCACTCGCGGGTGAGGCTGCGGTGCCGGTCGGGAAGGTGGTGACCTATGTGCGCAGCAACGCCACCGAACCGGTTTACGTGCAGGGTGAGTTGGTGACAGGTGATCATGATCCCAGAAGAGGTCCAGCTGACCGAGGTTCCGGGAGCCAATTACCGTTACGTCTATCTCAAATCCCTGCCGGTACTGGTTGAGGCGGACAGCCGCACTGTAACCGATGTCATCCGCTGATCCGGTTGGTGCAGTCTGATGCGGGCGGCTTTTCAGGGGCCGCCCCTTGCCGTTTGAGCTGCCTTGCAGGAACACGATTGACCCGAATCGTGGCCTCGTCTATTGAATTGAACAAGTGTTCATATAATCGGCTGTATCTGGAGGCTCCGCGGGATGTTCAACGCTAGCATGACTTTTGATCTTGGTGAGGATGTGAACGCACTGCGCGACGCGGTTCACCGTTGGGCGCAGGACCGCGTCAAGCCGATGGCGCAAGAGATCGACCAGAACAACCAGTTCCCTGCAGAGCTTTGGAAAGAGATGGGCGAGCTTGGCCTTTTGGGGGTTACCGTGCCGGAGGAATTCGGCGGTGCCGGCATGTCCTATCTGGCCCACACGGTCGCGATCGAGGAAATCGCCCGTGCCAGCGCCTCTGTTTCGCTGTCCTATGGCGCGCACTCCAACCTCTGCGTCAACCAGATCAAGCTGAACGGGAATTCCGAGCAGAAAGCCAAGTATCTGCCGCGGCTGATCTCGGGCGAGCATGTCGGCGCGCTGGCGATGTCCGAAGCAGGTGCGGGATCCGACGTGGTCTCGATGTCGCTGCGGGCGGAAAAGCGCAACGATCACTTCCGCCTGAATGGCAACAAGTACTGGATCACCAATGGGCCGGATGCCGACACCCTTGTGGTCTATGCCAAAACCGATCCTGACGCCGGTTCAAAAGGCATGACGGCCTTTCTGATTGAAAAAGAGATGAAGGGCTTCTCCACTTCCAAACACTTTGACAAGCTTGGCATGCGCGGCTCCAACACGGCTGAGCTGGTGTTTGAAGACGTGGAAGTGCCGTTCGAAAACATCCTGGGCGAAGAGGGCAAGGGCGTGCGCGTGCTGATGTCCGGCCTGGACTATGAACGCGTGGTGCTGGCAGGTATCGGCACCGGCATCATGGCCTCCTGCATGGACGAAATGATGCCCTACATGGCGGAGCGCAAGCAGTTTGGCCAGCCGATCGGGAACTTCCAGCTGATGCAGGCCAAGATCGCCGACATGTACACTGCGATGAACTCCGCCCGTGCCTATGTTTACGAGGTCGCCAAGTCCTGCGACAAGGGCACGGTGACCCGCCAGGACGCGGCGGCCTGCTGCCTTTACGCATCGGAAGTTGCGATGACCCAGGCGCATCAGGCGGTGCAGGCCTTTGGCGGCGCGGGCTACCTGTCGGACAACCCGGTTGGCCGCATCTTCCGCGATGCCAAGCTGATGGAAATCGGGGCCGGTACCTCTGAGATCCGCCGCATGCTGATCGGCCGCGAACTGATGGGAACCATGTAATGAAAACGGGCCTGTTGTTAGCTTTGCTGATGGCGGGCACTTCCGTCATGGCGCAGGAGGTGCATTTCTCCTCCGGTGCGACGGCGGCTTGCGTCGCGGGTGCGGCCAATCAGGACGCAAGGCGCGGCTGCTTAGGAACTTCGGCGCAGCACTGCATGGGGGAGACGCCGGATGGCTCCACTACCGTTGGTATGATGGGGTGTCTGGATGGCGAGCGCAGCTATTGGGATCAGCGGCTGAACCGCGCCTACAAGTCAATGCGGACCAAGGCCGAAGCCTTGGATGCTGAAATGGAGGAACTCGGTTCTGCGGTGCCAAAGACAGCGCCGGCGCTCCGCGGCATGCAGCGGGCTTGGATCATCTATCGCGATGCCACATGTGATTTCGAAAGATCGCAGTGGGGTGGCGGAACGGGCGGCGGACCGGCAGTGCTAAGCTGCCTGATGCGGCTGACCGGAGAGCAGGCGCTCTATCTGGAAGATGCCTGGTTTGGCGAATAGCCGTTCACAAAGTGACGCTGGCGGACACGCATTGGCCCGCCAGCAGTGGGATGCAAAGGATCAGAAGCGGTGCACGTAAGCAATGTTCAGGACAACCGGGTCGATCTCGGCGGTGCCGATTGCGGCGCCGTTCAGAGTTACGTCGCTGTCGATGTCCATGTAGCGGACATTGAAGCGGACAGCACCGCGGTCGGAGATCTGCCAGTCCGCGCCAGCATTGAGCGCCACGCCAAAGCTGTCGTCCATTTCGATCGCACCAAGCGGCGAACTTTCTTCAAAGAAAGTGGTGTAGTTGAGACCAAGGCCGACAAACGGTTTGATCTTGCCCTGGGCTGGAAAATGGTAGTTGACCGAGATGGTCGGCGGCAGCTGTTTGGCCGAGGCGGCATAGCCGGCGCCGGCCAATGTGACGTCATGCTCGAACGGCGAAGCGGCCAGCAGTTCAATGCCCCAGTTGTCGCGGAAGAAGTATTCAACTGTCAGCGACAGCGCGGTGCCGTCGTCGATATCGGCGGCCATACCGGCAAGGGTGCCGTTGCCGGATTTCGGGTTCACGTTGGCGATGCCGACGCCAACAGTCCAGTCGCCTTGCTGCTGGGCCAGCGCGGGTCCGGCCAGCGCGGCGAGAGCAGAGGTCAATGCCAGAGCGGAAACCATGCGTTTCATGGGGTGCGTCCCTTTTCTTATGATTACCCCGCCGTGGTGCACCTGGAAGCGGATGAAAACCCTGATCTGGATCAAAGGAGTGCTTGCTTTGCCTTTGAAAAGACAAGGAGAAACTGCATGCCTGCTATGCGTTTCGGGAATGTCTAAATATGCATAATACAGGTAACATTTCCGGGCTGCGCGCTGATGGCAGCTGGGACCTGCCGGAGCGGCTGAACATGGCCGCGCAATGCCTGTCGCATCCTGCTGAAGCCTTGGCGCTGATCGATATGACCGGCCCTGCGCGCCGCGGCATTTCTTATGGCATGCTGGCAATGATGACGGACCGGCTGGCGCGCTACCTGCTGACTCGCATTCATCCGGGTGACCGGGTCGGGGTGCTGCTGAGCCAGTCGCCCTGGTGCGCAGCGGCGCATCTGGCCATCTGGAAGGCAGGCGGCATCTCGGTGCCGCTGTTCAAGCTGTTCAAACGCGACGCGCTGGCCTCCCGCGCAGGCGATGCCGGAGTGCAGTTTGTTTTTACGGACACCGAGGGAGCGGATCTGCTCGGCGATCTGGCCGAAGCGGTGATGACAGAGACCGCCGGAATGGATGGCCCGCGGGTGCCTTTTGCCGACACCGCGCCTGAAACCCCAGCGGTGCTGATTTACACTTCGGGCACCACCGGCAACCCCAAGGGCGCGCTGCATGGCCACCGGGTGCTGACCGGGCACCTGCCGGGTGTTGCCATCAGCCATGACCATTTGGGGCAGGAGGGCGATTGCCTTTGGACCCCGGCGGACTGGGCCTGGATCGGCGGGTTGTTCGATGTGCTGATGCCGGGCCTGGCGCTGGGCGTTCCAGTGGTCGCCGCACGACTGGACAAGTTCACACCTGAGGCCTGCGCCGATCTGATCGCAAAGGCCAGTGTGCGCAACATCTTCTTTCCGCCGACCGCGCTCCGGATGCTCAAGGCAGCCGGGCAGGGGCTCCACGGCCTGCGCTCTGTTGCCAGCGGTGGAGAGCCCCTGGGCGCCGAAATGCTCGCCTGGGGCCGGCGGCGGCTGGGGGTGACCATCAACGAGTTTTACGGCCAGACCGAATGCAATATGGTGGCCTCCTCCTGTGCTGCGGATTTCGAACCGCGCCCGGGCTGCATTGGCAAAGCGGTGCCGGGGCATGAGCTGGCTGTGATTGATGGGGCGGGCAATCCCACGGACGGCGAGGGCGACGTTGCCATCCGTCGCGGCTCTGCCTCAATGCTGCTGGAATACTGGAACCGGCCTTCGGAGACCGCGGCAAAGTTCCGCGGCGACTGGCTGGTGACCGGCGACCGCGGCGTCTGGGAGGGTGATTATCTGCGCTTTGTGGGGCGCGAGGATGACGTGATCACCTCGGCAGGCTACCGTATCGGCCCGGCGGAGATCGAGGATTGCCTGCTGACCCACCCTGCGGTGGCGACTGTGGGCGTGGTCGGCAAGCCCGATCCTCTCAGGACCGAGATCGTCAAGGCCTATGTGGTGCTAAAGGCCGGGACTGATGCCTCTGAGCGCGAGCTGCAGGACCACGTCAAGGAGCGCCTTGCGCAGTATTCCTATCCGCGTGAGGTGGAATTCCTGGAGGCGCTGCCGATGACCGTGACCGGCAAGGTGATCCGCAAGGAGCTGAAAGTGCGGGCGGCGGGGGAAAGGGAAGTTTCGAAGTGAAACATCTATTTTGTATTGCGGTGATGGTGGCAACGCTACTGACTTTGGCACCGCCAGCGTCCGCTGATGACCCAGATCCGTTCGGGTGGACAGAACGCTGTCTGAAAAGTTCAGAAAATCAATTGGATTGGGTGAGCAAGCGGGAGGACTGTCTTCGGGCTATCCTTATCTACTGCGAATTCGCCGAAAATGATCAGGCCTGCTTCCAAAATCTGATCGGAAATTTTGACGCACGAGGCGACCAGTTAGTCGCCAGCTTGCCCGCTTCAATCAATGCTGAAGCTCCGCAGAAGGGGTTTTACGAAATGCGGTTGGATACCTTGGGCAAGTCTTTTTCTGTTTCGCAATGCCGGGGCAAGGAACGGGTCGAACTTTGTGCCGCGACTGTTGTTATCGGAAAATACCTTTCGGCTGCCTTATTGACTGAGTGGTTGGCAAAGCAAGAGGAAACGAAATGAAACTCACATCCAAAGCGATGCCCTCCTCGGAAGGCTTCAAACAGAACCGCGCGGCGCATCTCGAAGCGCTCGCTCAAATCAGCGAGGTTGCCGAGGCCGCACGCCTGGGCGGCGGCGAGAAATCCCGTGCCCGCCATGAAAGCCGCGGCAAGATGCTGCCGCGCCGCCGGGTGGCGAACCTCTTGGATCCGGGCTCCCCGTTTCTGGAGATCGGCGCCACCGCGGCGCACGCGATGTATGACGGCGCGGCCCCGGCTGCGGGCGTGATCGCGGGCATCGGCCGGGTGCACGGCCAGGAGGTCATGGTGGTCTGCAACGATGCCACCGTGAAGGGCGGCACCTATTATCCGATGACGGTGAAGAAACACTTGCGGGCGCAGGAGATTGCCGAGGAGAACCGTCTCCCCTGCATCTACCTGGTCGACTCCGGCGGTGCCAACCTGCCGAACCAGGATGAGGTCTTCCCGGACCGCGACCATTTCGGGCGCATCTTCTACAATCAGGCGCGGATGTCGGCCAAGGGCATTCCGCAGATCGCCGTGGTCATGGGCTCCTGCACCGCGGGCGGCGCCTATGTGCCGGCGATGTCCGATGTCACCATCATCGTGAAGGAGCAGGGCACCATTTTCCTGGCCGGCCCGCCGCTGGTGAAGGCCGCAACGGGCGAGGTTGTCAGCTCTGAAGACCTGGGCGGCGGCGACGTGCACACACGTCTTTCCGGCGTGGCCGACTACCTGGCCGAGGATGACGCCCACGCGCTGGCGCTGGCACGGCGCGCGGTGCGGTCTCTCAACATAACCAAGCCGCTGACGGTGAACTGGGCCAGCCCCGAGGAACCGGCCTATGACCCCGAGGAGATCCTTGGCGTGGTGCCCGGCGATCTTCGCACGCCGTATGATATCCGCGAAGTGATCGCGCGGCTGGTGGACGGCTCCCGCTTTGACGAGTTCAAGCCGCGCTTCGGCGAAACGCTGGTGACCGGCTTTGCCCATCTGAAGGGCTGCCCGATTGGCATCATCGCCAACAATGGCGTGCTGTTCTCCGAGGCCGCCCAAAAAGGCGCGCATTTTGTGGAGTTGTGCAGCCAGCGCAAGATCCCGCTGGTGTTCCTGCAAAACATCACTGGCTTCATGGTTGGCCGGAAATATGAAAACGAGGGCATTGCCCGCCACGGCGCCAAGATGGTGACGGCGGTGGCGACCACCAATGTGCCGAAAGTAACCATGCTGGTCGGCGGTTCGTTTGGCGCGGGCAACTACGGCATGTCGGGCCGTGCCTATTCCCCGCGCTTCCTGTGGACCTGGCCCAACTCCCGGATTTCAGTGATGGGCGGAGAGCAGGCGGCGGGCGTGCTGGCGACGGTAAAACGGGACGCCATCGAACGCCAGGGCGGCAACTGGGGTGCAGACGAAGAGGCTGAGTTCAAACGCCCCACCATCGAGATGTTCGAAGAGCAGAGCCACCCGCTTTATGCCTCAGCGCGCCTTTGGGATGACGGCATCATCGACCCGCGTAAATCCCGCGATGTGCTGGCGCTGTCACTCGGCGCGGCGCTGAACGCACCAATCGAAGATACGCACTTCGGCGTATTCCGGATGTAAGACCCGCTCTTCTTCTGGCCAGAAATATCCCCGGGGGTCCGGGGGCAGGCAGCCCCCGGTCCAGAGATCCAGACAAAGGACCAACCCCATGTTTGACAAAATCCTGATTGCCAACCGCGGCGAAATCGCCTGCCGCGTGATGGAAACCGCCCGCGCCATGGGGGTGCGGACCGTGGCCACTTATTCTGACGCCGATGCCGCTTCCAAACATGTGGCGCTGGCGGATGAGGCCGTTCACATCGGCGGCCCGGCCCCGGCGGACAGCTACCTGAAGGGTGATGAGATCATCCGCGTCGCGCAGGAAACCGGCGCCCAGGCGATCCATCCGGGCTATGGCTTCCTGTCGGAAAACCCCGGCTTCGTGGAAGCGGTGGAGGCCGCGGAGCTTGTCTTTATCGGTCCGTCGGCGGATGCAATCCGCAAGATGGGCCTCAAGGACGCCGCAAAGGTGCTGATGGAAGAGGCCGGTGTTCCGGTGGTGCCGGGTTATCACGGGGCCAACCAGGATGCGAAGTTCCTGGCCGGTGAAGCGGAGAAAATTGGTTATCCAGTATTGATCAAGGCCGTGGCAGGTGGCGGCGGCAAGGGCATGCGCCTGGTTGAACAGCCGTCCGAATTCGCCGATGCCCTGAAAAGCGCCCAGGGCGAGGCGACCACCTCTTTTGGCAACCCGGATGTATTGATCGAGAAATACATTCAGCAGCCCCGCCATATCGAAGTGCAGGTCTTTGGAGACGGTAAAACCGCGGTGCACCTGTTCGAGCGTGACTGTTCCCTGCAGCGCCGCCACCAAAAGGTGATCGAGGAAGCGCCTGCGCCAGGCATGACCGCGGAAATGCGCGAGGCAATGGGCCAGGCCGGTGTGCGCGCGGCCGAAGCTATCGGCTATAAGGGCGCAGGCACAGTTGAATTCATCGTCGACGGCTCTGACGGGCTGCGTACCGATGGGTTCTGGTTCATGGAAATGAACACCCGCCTGCAGGTGGAGCATCCGGTCACGGAACTGATCACCGGCGTCGACCTGGTGGAATGGCAGCTGCGCGTCGCCTCGGGCGAGAGCCTGCCGGCGAAACAGGAAGACCTCACCATCACCGGTCACGCCTTTGAGGCGCGGCTTTATGCGGAGGACGTGCCAAAGGGCTTCCTGCCCGCAACCGGCACGCTGACGCATCTGTCCTTCCCGGCAGAGGCCCGCGCCGATAGCGGTGTGCGGGCAGGGGACACCATCAGCCCCTGGTACGACCCGATGATCTCCAAGGTGATCGTGCATGGCTCCACCCGCAAAGTGGCGCTGTCGCGGCTGGCGCGCGCGCTGGAGGAAACGCAAGTTGGCGGCACCGTCACCAACCTTGCCTTCCTTGGCGCACTGGCGGCGCATGAAGGCTTTGCGGAGGGCGAGGTGGACACCGGCCTGATTGCGCGCGATCTGGACGCGCTGACCGCGGCACCGGAGGTGGAGCTGCGCCATAAGGCGGCGGCCGGCATGGTGGCGCTGGATCTGGTGGAGGCTGCGCCTAACACCGGCTTCACCCTCTGGGCGCCCTTGCACCGTGCCGTCACCCTGGCCCATGCGGGCGGGGACTTCACCGCCGATGTGCAGGTGGACGGGCCGGACCGGCAGCTTTGGACCATTGATGGCGAAACAGTCGTGGCCGAGCGCAGCCAGGGCCAGTGGCGCATCGGCGAGCGCCGGATGCCCGCCGTCTCGCAGGCCGGGTCCCTAATCACCGTGCATGATGCCTACGGGCTGGAGTTCACCGCGATTGACCCGCTGGACCGCGATGCGGCAGCGGGCGGCGACAGCAATGTGATCGAAGCACCGATGCCGGGCCTCGTGAAGGCGGTCTTTGCCGAGGCAGGCCAAGCTGTGAAAGAGGGTGACCGGCTCGCCATTCTGGAAGCGATGAAGATGGAGCATTCGTTGCTGGCGGCCCGCGACGGCGTGGTGGCTGAGGTTCTGGCCGCCTCCGGCGACCAGGTTGAGGCCGGCGCAGCACTGGTACGGCTGGAAGAGGATTCCTGATCCCGTTCCGGGCGGGGCGTCTGCCGCCCCCGCCGCGGGTTGAGTATATTAGGAAAGATGAAGCCGGAGGAGCATTCCATGGGCGAATTTGCCGAAATCTTCGAGGTTGGCCCGCGCGACGGGCTGCAGAATGAAAAACGTGAGATCCCGGTGGCGGAGAAAGTTGCGCTGACGGATTGCCTCAGCCGCGCTGGGTTCAAGCGGATCGAGGTGGCGAGTTTTGTTTCGCCCAAATGGGTGCCGCAGATGGCGGGCAGCGCAAAAGTTCTGGCGGGCATCACCCGCGCGCCCGGCGTCCGCTATGCGGCGCTGACCCCCAACATGCGCGGCTATGAGGATGCGGTGGCCGCCAATGCAGATGAGATTGCAGTCTTCGCTTCGGCTTCTGAAGGGTTTTCCAAGGCCAATATCAACGCCACGATCGAGGAAAGCATTGCCCGCTTTCTGCCCATTCTGGACGCTGCCAAAGGGGGCGGGGTGCCGGTGCGGGGCTATGTGTCCTGTGTGACCGACTGTCCTTACGACGGCGCCACCGCGCCGGAAAAAGTGGCGGTGGTGGCCGATCGGCTGTACGCTCTTGGCTGCTATGAGATCTCGCTGGGCGACACCATCGGGCAGGGTACTCCTGAGGCGATCACCGCGATGCTGAGCGCCGTCACCGTACGGGTGCCTGCGGCCAAGCTCGCGGGACATTACCATGACACCGCGGGCCGGGCGCTCGACAATATAGAGGCCTCGCTGGCGCAGGGCGTGCGGGTGTTCGATGCTGCCGTGGGCGGTTTGGGCGGCTGCCCCTATGCGCCAGGGGCCGCAGGCAACGTGGCGACGGAAGCGGTGCACAAGCGTCTGACCGAATTGGGCTATGATACGGGGCTGGACGCCGATGTACTGGCAGAGGCCGCGACACTGGCTCGTTCCATGCGCGGCCTGCAATAGAATTCATCGGAGAAGCAAGATGTTCGAGACAATTACCCTGGACACCGACAGCCGTGGAGTCTGCACCCTGACCCTGAACCGGGCGGAGAAGCACAACGCCATGTCCGGCCAGATGCTGCAGGAGCTGACCCTGGCGGCGAAACGCCTAGCCGAAGACGAGACCGTGCGCGTGGTGGTGCTGACCGGTGCCGGTAAGAGCTTTTGCGCCGGCGGGGACCTGGGCTGGATGCGGGCGCAGATGGATGCCGATGCCGGAACCCGGGCGCGCGAGGCGCGGGTTCTGGCGGAGATGCTGATGGCGCTTAACACCTTGCCCAAGCCGCTGATCGGCGCTGTGCAGGGCAATGCCTTTGGCGGCGGTGTCGGCATGGCGTCGGTTTGCGACGTGGCCATTGGTGCGGACCATCTGAAGATGGGCCTGACGGAGACCAAGCTGGGACTGATTCCCGCCACCATCGGCCCTTATGTGATCGCCCGCATGGGTGAAGCCAAAGCCCGGCGGGTATTCATGTCGGCGCGTCTGTTCGGCGCGGCGGAAGCGGTGGAGCTTGGACTGCTGGCCAAGGCCGTGCCCGCTGACCAGCTTGCAGAGGCGGTCGAGGCGGAGGTCGCACCTTATCTGAACTGTGCGCCGGGTGCCGTTGCTGCCGCCAAAAAGCTCGCCCGCGATCTGGGGCCGCAACTTGATGACGCGGTGATTGACCATACAATCAAGGCGCTTGTGGCGCGCTGGGAAGGCGACGAGGCGCAGGAGGGCATCAGTGCATTCTTTGAAAAGCGCAAACCTGTCTGGCAAAGCTGAAAACCGGTAGAAATGAGTCACGTTTTGATGGCGGCCGCGGTTTTACTGTGGCCGCTTTCCTTATGAAATAACTAAGGAATTGCGTGCATGTTGCGGCTGTGCTTTTTCCTGTCACAAACCCTTGTAGATTAACCTTGCTTTAGTTGACGCTGTGGGGGCGGGGGGGTATGCACGTGGCAAATCAACACGCCAATTGACGTCGCGCGGGAAACCGCCGGGAAAAGGAGCTGCTCTTGGAAGAGATGTTGAGGGAATACCTGCCGATCCTGGTTTTCCTGGCCGTTGCGGCAGGTTTGGGCATTGTCCTTATCCTGGCAGCCGTTGTGCTGGCAGTACGCAACCCGGACCCGGAAAAGGTCAGTGCCTATGAGTGCGGTTTCAACGCCTTCGATGACGCCCGTATGAAATTCGATGTCCGGTTTTACCTGGTGTCGATTCTCTTCATCATTTTTGACTTGGAAATCGCATTCCTGTTTCCCTGGGCCGTCGGTTTCAAGGATATCAGCGACACCGGGTTCTGGTCGATGATGGTGTTCCTGGGCGTGCTGACCATAGGCTTTGCCTATGAATGGAAGAAAGGGGCGCTGGAATGGCAGTGATGACCGGAGCCAACACCGCCGGTGTGGACAAGGAAGTTGTCACTCAGGCCCTCAATGCCGAACTGCAGGACAAAGGTTTCCTGCTGACATCGGCCGAGGACATCATTAACTGGGCCCGTACCGGCTCGCTGCACTGGATGACCTTCGGTCTGGCTTGCTGCGCGGTTGAGATGATGCACACCTCAATGCCGCGCTATGATGCGGAACGGTTCGGCATCGCGCCGCGGGCCTCCCCGCGCCAGTCGGATGTGATGATTGTTGCGGGCACCCTCACCAACAAGATGGCGCCGGCGCTGCGCAAGGTCTACGATCAGATGCCCGAGCCGCGGTATGTGATCTCGATGGGATCCTGCGCCAATGGCGGCGGCTATTACCACTACAGCTATTCCGTGGTGCGCGGCTGTGACCGGGTTGTGCCGGTCGATGTCTATGTGCCCGGCTGTCCGCCGACGGCTGAAGCGCTGCTGTATGGCCTGATGCAGCTGCAGCGCAAGATCCGCCGGACCGGCACCCTTGTTCGCTAAGGCGGGAGAGAGCAGATGACTGAAGCCCTGAATGAACTCGGCGCGCAGATCGAAGCGAAACGCCCCGATTGCGTTGTCGCCTGGGATGTCTCTTTTGGCGAGCTGAACATCGACGTCACACCCTCAAACATCGCCGGCCTGGTGGAATTCCTGAAATCGGACCAGAACTGCAAGTTCTCATCCCTGGTGGACATCACCGCGGTGGACTACCCGGAACGCGGCAAGCGGTTTGACGTGATCTATCATTTCCTGTCGATGTACCGGAACCAGCGCATCCGCCTGCGCGCCGCCGTGCGCGAGGATGAAATGGTACCCTCGATCGTGGACGTGCACCCCTCGGCCAACTGGTTTGAGCGGGAAGTCTACGACATGTTTGGAATCCTGTTCTCCGGCCACCCGGATTTGCGCCGCATCCTGACCGACTATGGATTCCGCGGCTATCCGCTGCGCAAGGATTTTCCGACCACCGGCTATACCGAGGTCCGCTATGACGAGGCGCAAAAGCGCGTGGTCTACGAGCCGGTGAAGCTGGTGCAGGAATACCGCCAGTTTGATTTCATGTCCCCGTGGGAGGGTGCCGAATACATTCTGCCCGGCGACGAGAAAAAGGAGGGCGCAAACTGATGTGGTTTGAACCTCTGGCCGAAGTGGGAACCTTGCTGGCGGGCTGTGCGGCCATGCTGGGCGCGGCAATGCCCGTTGTTAAAAAGAACTGCGCGTCACCTTATAAGGTGAAAGTCACCCTTCAGGGTGAGAAAATCACCTCGAATTATGATCGGGAGGCCTTCAAATGATGGACGGCTCCAAATTTGACGACGGCAGCGTCGACGCGCTGAGCGGTGAGCAGAAGATCCGCAACTTCAACATCAACTTCGGTCCGCAGCACCCTGCAGCACACGGTGTTCTGCGTCTTGTGCTGGAGCTTGACGGCGAGATTGTTGAGCGCTGCGACCCGCATATCGGCCTGCTGCACCGCGGTACCGAAAAGCTGATGGAAAGCCGCACCTACCTGCAGAACCTGCCGTATTTC
This sequence comes from Leisingera aquimarina DSM 24565, assembly GCF_000473165.1. Taxonomy (GTDB): domain Bacteria; phylum Pseudomonadota; class Alphaproteobacteria; order Rhodobacterales; family Rhodobacteraceae; genus Leisingera; species Leisingera aquimarina. The sequence continues at coordinate 2,428,775 of NZ_KI421504.1, forward strand.
GACCGCCTCGATTATGTGGCGCCGATGAATCAGGAACATGCCTGGTGTCTGGCGATTGAGAAACTGACCGGCGTCGAGGTTCCCCGCCGCGGCCAGCTGATCCGGGTGCTCTATTCCGAAATCGGCCGCGTCCTGAACCACCTCCTCAATGTCACCACGCAGGCGATGGACGTCGGCGCGCTGACCCCGCCGTTGTGGGGCTTTGAAGAGCGCGAAAAGCTGATGGTGTTCTACGAGAGGGCCTGCGGCGCCCGCCTGCACGCGGCCTACTTCCGCCCGGGCGGTGTGCATCAGGATCTGCCGGACGACCTCTTGGACGATATCGACCTCTGGGCGCTGGAATTCCCCAAGGTTCTGGACGACATCGACGGCCTCTTGACCGAAAACCGCATCTTCAAGCAGCGCAACTGCGATATCGGTGTGGTGAGTGAGGTGGAAATCCAGCAATATGGATTCTCGGGTGTCATGGTGCGCGGCTCCGGCCTCGCCTGGGACCTGCGCCGCGCGCAGCCCTATGAATGCTATGACGAGTTCGAGTTCCAGATCCCTGTCGGCAAGAACGGCGACTGCTACGACCGTTATCTTTGCCGGATGGAGGAGATGCGCCAGTCGACCTCGATCATCCGGCAGGCGATCGTCAAGCTGCGCGAAGCCACCGGCGATGTGATGGCCCGCGGCAAGCTGTCCCCGCCCAAGCGCGGCGACATGAAAACCTCAATGGAAAGCCTGATCCACCACTTCAAGCTATACACCGAAGGCTTCCACGTCCCGGCAGGCGAAGTTTACGCCGCCGTCGAGGCGCCCAAGGGCGAGTTTGGTGTCTACCTGGTGGCAGATGGGTCCAACAAACCCTACCGCTCCAAGATCCGCGCGCCCGGGTTCCTGCACCTGCAGGCGATGGACCACGTGGCCGGCGGCCACCAGCTGGCCGACGTCGCCGCCATCATTGGCACAATGGACGTCGTGTTCGGGGAGATTGACCGTTGAAACTGCCTGCCCTGTTTCATCTTTTCAAAAATACTCCCGCCGGAGGCATCCGCGCGGGCAACGCCCACCAAAAGGTGATCTGATGCTGCGCCGTCTCCACTCAGAACAACCCGACAGCTTTGCCTTTACCCCGGCCAACCAGGCCTGGGCTGAGGCACAGATCACCAAATATCCTGAAGGCCGCCAGGCTTCGGCGGTTATCCCGCTCTTGTGGCGCGCGCAGGAGCAGGAAGGCTGGGTCACCAAACCCGCAATCGAGCACATCGCCGATATGCTTGGCATGGCCTATATCCGGGTGCTGGAAGTGACTTCCTTCTACTTCATGTTCCAGATGCAACCGACCGGTTCCGTTGCCAATATCCAGATCTGCGGCACCACGTCCTGCATGATCTGCGGGGCCGAGGATCTGGTCGCAGTCTGCAAGGAAAAGATCGCCGGGAAGCCGCACACCCTGTCGGCCGACGGTAAATTCACCTGGGAAGAGGTCGAGTGCCTTGGTGCCTGCACGAACGCCCCGATGGCGCAGATCGGCAAGGACTATTACGAGGACCTGACCGTCGAGAGCTTCACCAAATTGCTGGACGATCTGGCGGCGGGCAGGGTGGTGGCGCCGGGTCCGCAGAATGGCCGTTACGCGGCCGAGCCGAAATCGGGCCTGACTACACTCATAGACTTTGACAGCGGCAAAACCCAGTACAACGCGTCAGTGCAGCTGGCGATGGACATCAAGGACGGCGTCAAGCGCATCCAGGGGGATGAGGTGCCGCTGCTAACCCCCTGGGTTGGCAAAGACGGCGTTGTCGCAGGGCGTGCTGCGGCGGATGCACCGCCCAAGGCACCGGAGGCTCCCAAGCCTGCCGCGAAACAGGCAGAAGAAGTTGCCAAGGCGGCGCCCAGAAAATCGGACGCGGCTGAGCCTGCCTCTCCGGAAGGGGCAGCGGAGAAACCTGCGGCGGACGGCCAATCAGAGGAAGGCCAGCCTGAGATCCTGAAAGAAGCCCGCGGCGGCCTGGCGGATGATCTGAAACTTCTCAAAGGGGTCGGGCCGAAGCTGGAGCAGACCCTGAATGAACTGGGTTTCTTCCATTTCGACCAGATTGCCGACTGGACTGAGGCAGAGGCCGCCTGGGTTGATGCGCGGCTCAAGTTCAAGGGCCGGATCGAACGGGACGGCTGGATTGAACAGGCGAAGCGCCTGCAGGTGGGCGATGAGACCGAATTCGCCAAACGTGCCAAAGAAGAGCACATCTACGACGACAAGGAAGACTGATCGGGAGGCGGCCCGCAGGGGCCGCGTCCGGGTGATAGGGAACAGATGACCAAGGAACAGGACCAGGCCATTGCAGCAAAGGGCCGGCACATCGCGCTTGTGATTGCCGGGACTATTTCGCTGTGGATTGCCGTATCGCTGTTCATCGGCCCCATGCTGGGACTGCCGGGGCGCTTTGCGCTGCTGTTCGACTTCGCCGCTCTGGCAGGCATGATTTATGCCCTGGTCAACATATTTCAACTCTGGCGCATGCGCCGGGCCAATGAACAAGAAAACCAAAGGTAGGCACACATGCTGAAGGATCAGGACCGGATCTTTACCAACCTTTACGGGATGCACGAGCGCACGCTGGCGGGCGCCAAGGCGCGCGGCCATTGGGACGGCACCGCGGGCATCATCGAAAAGGGCCGCGACTGGATCATTCAGACGATGAAGGACAGCGGCCTGAGGGGCCGCGGCGGCGCGGGCTTCCCGACCGGCCTCAAGTGGTCGTTCATGCCCAAGGAAAGCGACGGCCGTCCGGCCTACCTGGTGATCAACGCGGATGAATCCGAGCCGGGCACCTGCAAGGACCGCGAGATTATGCGCCATGATCCGCATACGCTGATAGAGGGCGCGCTGATCGCCTCCTTCGCGATGAATGCGCATACCTGCTACATTTATCTCCGCGGCGAATACATCCGCGAGCGCGAGGCGCTGCAGGCCGCGATTGACGAGGCTTATGACAAGGGTCTTCTGGGCAAGAACGCGGCCGGCTCCGACTGGGACTTCGACGTCTTCCTGCACCACGGGGCAGGGGCCTATATCTGCGGCGAGGAAACCGCCCTGATCGAGAGCCTGGAAGGAAAGAAGGGCATGCCCCGGATGAAGCCGCCGTTCCCGGCAGGCGCGGGCCTTTACGGTTGCCCGACCACTGTGAACAACGTGGAATCTATTGCCGTTGTACCCACTATTCTGCGCCGCGGTGCCGACTGGTTTGCAGGCTTTGGCCGCCAGAACAACGCAGGCACCAAGCTGTTTGCGATCTCCGGTCACGTCAACAACCCCTGCGTGGTGGAAGAGGCGATGTCGATTGGTTTCGAGGAGCTGATCGAAAAGCATTGCGGCGGCATCCGCGGCGGCTGGGACAACCTCTTGGCCGTGATCCCCGGCGGCTCCTCTGTGCCATGCGTGCGCGGCGAGAACATGCGCGATGCGATCATGGATTTTGACTACTTGCGCGGCGAGCTGGGCTCGGGTCTTGGCACCGCGGCGGTGATCGTGATGGACAAGCAGACCGACATCATCAAGGCGATCTGGCGCCTGTCCAAATTCTACAAGCACGAAAGCTGCGGCCAGTGCACGCCCTGCCGCGAAGGCACCGGCTGGATGATGCGCGTCATGGACCGCCTGATGCGCGGCGAGGCTGAGCTGGAAGAGATCGACATGCTGTGGGACGTGACCAAACAGGTCGAAGGCCACACCATCTGCGCCCTTGGCGACGCGGCGGCCTGGCCGATCCAGGGCCTGATCAAGAACTTCCGTGAGGAAATCGAAGACCGCATCAAGGCCCAGAAGACCGGCCGCCTGGGCGCAATGGCGGCGGAATAACTGATGGAAACCTTCGCCGCATATTCCCACGCTCTGGCTGCGCTGGTGCTCTTTACCCTGATCACCCTGGCGTTGTCGCCGTTTTCGGCGCTGTCCAAGCAGAAGGCAGGTCTTGCCCCCGGCGCCACGCCGCAGGAGGATTATGCGGATAAGGCGTACCGGCTGAACCGGGCCTATTTGAACGGCTGCGAGACGCTGCCAGCTTTCCTGACGGTGACACTGGCGGCGATCCTGGCAGGCGCTGCACCGTTCTGGGTGAATTTTCTGGCCTCGCTCGTGCTGGTGTCGCGGGTGATCATGATCCTCATCCATCTTCGCGGCAGCGGCAAACCACATGGCGGGTTGCGGTCGGTTTTTTATGTGATTGGCTGGTCCTGTATGGGCGGCTTGGCAATTTTGACTTTGGTGGCAGTATTTTGAAAACTCTAACGACATACCGGATGGCCGTGCCGATGGCCTGTTTGGCAGTCGCGGCGCTGGTCACGGCCTGCGGCTCCAGCACCACCAACAAGAACAGGGAACTGTATGACGGCGTCCCGTTCAAAGCCAAGGCCAAGCCGGTAGACAAGAAGGTGAACCGCGCTGATTTCTCAATCGAAATCAAGGGTGCGGACCGCTCCGTCACAGGTGCGCGCGAGGCTGCTGCACATGCCGGCACCACCTATTGCGTTGTGAACTACGGCTCGTCCAAAATCGATTGGGCGGTGGACCCGGCCGATCAGGATGCGCAGCTGACACTGACCGACGGCAAGGCCACTTTCCAGGGAACCTGCATACCGTGAGCGGATTTCCGGCATATCAGGGCTGGCCGGCGCGGCTGCTATTGAATAGCAGCGCCGCGCGCTTGAGCAGTGGGAGCTTCAAACTGAAGGAGTTCTTCGCCATGCGTGCCCTGATTGCTGTTGCTCTGTCTGCCTTTGTTGCCCTGCCGGTTTCGGCACTGGCCAAACCGTCGCTGCGCGATGTTGCCGAAATCGAAGACCCCTTGTTTGCGGTGGCCATGGCCAAGGAAGTCTCTGACCACTGCGACCGCCTTGCGCCGCGCTACTTCAAGGGGCTGGGCGAGTTGCGCCGGCTCAAAGCACGGGCGAATGAGCTGGGATACTCGGACACGGAAATCCGGGCCTATATCGACTCGGATGCCGAGAAGGCCCGTATGCGTGCCAAGGGCGAGCGGCTGCTGGCGCAAAACGGCGTCTCGTATGAACAACCGGAAACCTTCTGCGCCTATGGCCGCGCGGAAATCGAAAAGAACAGCGCGATCGGCGTGTTACTGAGGGCGAAATAGACCATGTCTGACCTCCGCAAGATCAACATTGACGGAACCGAGATCGAGGTGGAAGGGGCGATGACCCTGATCCAGGCCTGTGAGGAGGCGGGTGTCGAGATCCCGCGCTTCTGCTACCACGAGCGCCTGTCGATTGCCGGCAACTGCCGCATGTGCCTTGTTGAAGTTGTCGGCGGCCCGCCGAAACCGGCGGCCTCCTGCGCGATGCAGGTGCGCGATTTGCGCCCGGGACCTGAAGGCCAGGCGCCGCAGGTGAAAACCAATTCGCCGATGGTCAAGAAGGCCCGCGAAGGCGTAATGGAATTCATGCTGATCAACCACCCGCTGGATTGCCCGATCTGCGACCAGGGCGGCGAATGCGATCTGCAGGACCAGGCGATGGCCTATGGCATCTCTGCCAGCCGTTTCAAAGAATCCAAACGCGCGGTGGATGATCTGGACCTTGGCCCGTTGGTCGGCACCGCAATGACCCGCTGCATCAGCTGCACCCGCTGTGTGCGCTTCACCACCGAGGTCGCAGGTATCGCTCAAATGGGCCAAACCGGGCGCGGTGAAGATGCGGAGATCACCTCCTACCTGAACCAGACGCTGCAATCGAACCTGCAGGGCAACATCATCGACCTCTGCCCGGTGGGCGCGCTGACCTCCAAGCCTTACGCCTTCACCGCGCGGCCCTGGGAGCTGACCAAGACCGAAACCATCGACGTGATGGACGCACTGGGGGCGAACATCCGCGTCGATACCAAGGGCCGCGAAGTGATGCGGATCCTGCCGCGCAACCACGACGGCGTGAACGAGGAATGGATCTCCGACAAGACCCGCTTTGTCTGGGACGGCCTGCGCCGCCAGCGCCTTGACCGTCCTTACGTGCGCGTCGATGGCAAGCTGAAGCCCGCCACCTGGGGCGAGGCGCTGTCTGCCGCAGCCAATGCGATGAAGGGCAAGAAAATTGCCGGTCTGATCGGCGATCTGGCCCCGGTTGAGGCAGCCTTTGCCCTGAAGCAGCTGGTCGAAGGCCTGGGCGGCAAGGTCGAATGCCGCACCGACAACGCCCGTCTGCCGATTGGCAACCGCGCGGGTTACGCCGGCACCGCCACTATCGAGGACGTGGACAGCGCCAAGGCTATCATGCTGATCGGCACCAACCCGCGCGACGAAGCGCCGGTTCTGAACGCCCGCATTCGCAAGGCCTGGCTGAACGGCGCCACCATTGGTGTGGTTGGTCAAGCCGAGGATCTGACTTACGAATACCACCACCTTGGCACTGACCGCGCAGCGCTGGAAGCGCTGCATGGCCTGGACCATGCAGGTGCTCTGGAAAAGGAAACGCTGGTAATCGTGGGGCAGGGCGCCCTGCGCGAAGCCGACGGCCTGGCGGTCCTGGCGCACGCTCAGAAGTTCGCCGTCGACACCGGCTCCAAGCTGATGGTGCTGCACACCGCTGCTTCCCGCGTTGGTGCGATGGACATCGGCGCGGTGACCGAAGGCGGCATGGCCGCGGCCATCGACGGGGCAGAGGTGATCTATAACCTCGGTGCCGATGAGGTGGAAATCGACGCAGGAGCCTTTGTGATCTACCAGGGCTCCCACGGCGACCGCGGCGCGCACCGCGCTGACGTGATCCTGCCGGGCGCCGCCTACACAGAGGAAAACGGGCTGTTCGTGAACACTGAAGGCCGCCCGCAGCTGGCCATGCGTGCCGCGTTTGCACCGGGCGAAGCCAAGGAAAACTGGGCGATCCTGCGCGCGCTCAGCGCCGAAGCGGAGGCTAAGCTGGGCTATGACTCGTTGGCACAGCTGCGCCAGGCCCTGGTCGCCGAGGTGCCGCATCTGGCGCAGATCGACGAAGTGGCCGAAAAGGACGGAGCGGCGCTGGAACTGGACAAGCTCGGCAAGGCCGGCTTCCTGCCTGCGGTCCGCGACTTCTACCTGACCAACCCGGTTGCCCGCGCCTCCCAGTTGATGGCGGAACTGTCGGCAGGCGTGAAAGCCCGCGAAACCGGGAAACTGGCCGCCGAATGATCCGATTTGCCCTCATAACGCCCTTCCTGCTGGCCGCCTGCGCAATGGCACCCGGCAGCGAAGGCGAGCGGCCCGCCCCGATCTATGAAGGGGTGGAAACCAGCCTGCTGGAGGGCGATCTGGTGCAATTTCACGTCTCCATGCGCGGGGCAACCGTGCAGGAAGACCTCGACAACTATGCGGAATGTGCCGCCGCGCAATATGCGCTGATCCGGGATTACGGGTTTGCGCGCCATGTGCGCACAACAATGAAACAGGCAGGGGGCAGCCGGACTGCTGATGCGGTCTATCTGATTTCGCCCTCTCTGCCGCGCGGGCTGCGCACCATCGACGCCGAAGTCGTGGTTGCGGATTGCGCGGCAAACGGAATACCGACGGTGTGAGGACCTATGGCTGATTTCTTTAACACTCCAGGCGGCATCGCTGTTCTGATCCTGGCGCAAGTGCTTGCAGTTGTTGCTTTTGTGATGATCTCGCTCCTGTTCCTCGTCTACGGGGACCGCAAGATATGGGCCGCGGTCCAGATGCGCCGGGGGCCGAATGTGGTGGGTGTCTTCGGCCTGCTGCAATCGGTGGCCGACGCGCTGAAATATGTGGTTAAGGAAGTGGTGATCCCGGCCGGCGCCGACCGCCCGGTCTTCATTCTGGCACCGCTGACCTCCTTTGTGCTGGCGATGATCGCCTGGGCGGTGATCCCGTTCAACGACGGCTGGGTGCTGTCAGACATCAACGTCGCCATTCTTTATGTCTTTGCAGTTTCCTCGCTTGAGGTCTACGGCGTGATCATGGGCGGCTGGGCGTCGAACTCGAAATACCCGTTCCTGGGCAGCTTGCGCTCTGCCGCTCAGATGATCTCCTATGAAGTCTCGCTGGGCCTGATCATCATCGGCATCATCATCTCCACCGGTTCGATGAACTTTGGCGACATCGTGCGCGCGCAGGATGGCGATCTGGGCCTTCTGAACTGGTACTGGATCCCGCATTTCCCGATGGTTTTCCTGTTCTTTATCTCGGCACTGGCAGAAACCAACCGCCCGCCGTTCGACCTGCCGGAAGCGGAATCGGAACTGGTCGCGGGCTACCAGGTGGAATACTCGGCCACCCCGTTCCTCTTGTTCATGGCCGGTGAATACATCGCCATCTTCCTGATGTGCGCGCTGACCTCGCTGCTGTTCTTCGGCGGCTGGCTGTCCCCGATCCCGGGCCTCCCCGATGGCGTGCTGTGGATGGTCGGCAAGATGGCGTTCTTCTTCTTCCTCTTCGCAATGGTAAAGGCGATCACCCCGCGCTACCGCTACGACCAACTGATGCGCCTGGGCTGGAAAGTGTTCCTGCCGTTCTCGCTGGCCTGGGTGGTCTTTGTATCCTTTGCTGCAAAGTTTGACTGGTTCTGGGGCATCTTCGCGCGCTGGACCGTGGGAGGCTGATCAGAAATGGGCGTCGATATTGAGCTCTTTGAACGGCTGGCCGACCTGTCGGTCCGCTTCCAGCCGGAAGGCCGGACGCTTATGCTTGGGCGTCATTCCTTCCGGGTGGAGGATCATATCAAGCACAAGTTTGACCGGATCCTGCGCAAAAAAGGGCTCGATCTCAGCCACGAGGAGCTGGTTCAAGAAGACGGTTACTGCGAAACCCTGATGCAAAAGCTGGGATTCGGTGACATGGAAACCATGGATTTTTCGAACTACGAGGGAGCGACGATCCTTCATGACCTGAACCGCCCGGTGGCTGCCGAGCTGGAAGGGCAGTTCGATCTGATATTCGACGGCGGCACAATTGAACATGTCTTCAACGTGCCGATGGCGTTGGAAACGGTTTTCCGGATGCTGAAGCCGGGCGGGCGGTTTGTTTCCGCCAACGGATTTAATGGCTGGCCTGCGCATGGCATCTACCAGTTCAATCCGGAACTGGTCTGGACGTTCTGGGGGCGAAACTGCGGCTGCACCGTGCATGACTGCCGCGGCATTCACAAACGGCCGCGCGGCGGCGACTACCATGTTGAGTTCCAGGACCCTGCTGAGACCGGCAAGCGGATGCGGCTCAAGGGCAAAATACCGGAGGGGCGCATGTACCTCTATTATGAAATCGAAAAGACCAGCGATTCAGCAATGAAGGACCTGGTGCTGCAAAGCGACTATGAAACCAAGTGGCACAGCCACGGAAACGCCGGCGCAACCCGGCTTGATGACGAAATGGCTCCGCAATGACCCAAATCGACTACACCCGCGCCGCCAAATACTTCCTGCTGCAGGATTTCTGGGTCGGCTTCAAACTGGGGCTGAAGTATTTCTTCGCGCCCAAGGCAACCCTGAACTACCCGCATGAGAAGGGCCCGCTGTCGCCCCGTTTCCGTGGTGAGCACGCTTTGCGCCGCTACCCGAACGGCGAGGAGCGCTGTATCGCTTGTAAACTCTGCGAGGCGGTCTGCCCGGCGCAGGCGATCACCATTGACGCGGAACCGCGCGAGGACGGCAGCCGCCGCACCACCCGCTATGACATCGACATGACCAAATGCATCTACTGCGGCTTCTGCCAGGAAGCCTGCCCGGTAGACGCCATCGTCGAAGGCCCGAATTTCGAATTCGCGACTGAGACCCGCGAGGAGCTGTTCTACGACAAGGACAAGCTGCTGGCGAACGGCGAACGCTGGGAAGCCGAGATTGCCCGCAACCTTGAAATTGATGCGCCGTACCGATGACTGATCCCAAGAACCCTTTCGAGGCCATGATGGCCCAGATGCAGACCCAGGCGCAGGAGATGGCCAAGGCCTTCAACCCGGCGCTGGAAAACTTCTCGCCAACGGAGGCCTTCAAGGAGTTCGAGGCGCTGTGGCCCACCATGCCCAAAGAGGTCATGGAAATGATGTTCGGCAACACCGTCAACAAGGACGGGCTGGATGCCAAAACCCGGCTGCTGCTGACACTGGCCGGGCTGACGATGCAGGGCGCACAGGCTGACAGTGCCGTGCGCCAGACTGTGCGCCACGCTCTTGCGGCGGGCGCCAGGAAACAAGAGATCGTGGAAACGATCGGACAGATGTCGGTCTTTGCCGGCATTCCGGCCATGAACCGGGCGCTGGATCTGGCGCAAACGGTCCTGGACGACAACAAGGACGATGAGACATGAGCGTTTTTGCCTTCTACCTCTTCGCCGTCAGCGCCATTACCGGCGGGCTGTTCACCGTGATCAGCCGCCAGCCGGTCCATTCGGTGTTGTGGCTGATCCTGGCCTTTATCTCCTCGGCCGGGCTGTTTGTGCTGCTGGGGGCGGAATTTGTCGCCATGCTGCTGATCATTGTCTATGTGGGGGCGGTTGCGGTGCTGTTCCTGTTTGTGGTGATGATGCTGGACGTGGATTTTGCCGCGCTGAAGGCCGAAATGGCGCGCTACCTGCCGCTGGCGCTGCTGATCGGCCTGGTGATCCTGATGCAGTTCGTGATGGCTTTCGGCGTTTGGGAAACCGCGCATAAGGCGCCGGAACTGCTGGCCAACCCGGTGCCCGCCGACCGCCACAACACCGAGGCGCTTGGCCTCATCATCTATGATCAATACTTTCTTCTGTTCCAGCTGTCGGGCCTGATTCTGCTGGTGGCGATGATCGGCGCGATTGTGCTGACCCTGCGCCACCGCCAGGACGTGAAGCGCCAGGACGTTGTCGCCCAGATGATGCGCGACCCGGCCGTGGCGATGGAGCTTAGGGATGTGAAACCGGGGCAGGGGCTGTGAGCACATGATCGGACTTGAACATTATCTGACCGTCGCGGCGACGCTGTTCGTCATCGGCATCTTCGGGCTCTTCCTGAACCGCAAGAACGTGATCATCCTGTTGATGAGCATCGAACTGATGCTTCTGGCAGTGAACATCAACCTGGTCGCCTTCTCCTCTTTTCTAGGCGATCTGGTGGGGCAGGTATTCACCCTGTTCGTGCTGACCGTGGCCGCGGCTGAGGCCGCCATCGGCCTGGCGATCCTGGTCTGTTTCTTCCGCAACCGCGGCACCATTGCCGTCGAAGACGTCAACGTGATGAAGGGCTAAGCGCACATGGAAACCATCCTTCTCTTTGCCCCGCTGGCGGGGGCCGTGATCTGCGGCTTCGGCTGGAAGTTCATCGGCGAGAAAGCTGCCACCGTGACCGCCACGGCGCTGCTGTTCCTGGCCGCACTTCTCAGCTGGATCATCTTCCTGTCGTTTGACGGCGTGACCGAGAACATCGAGATTTTCCGCTGGATCGAAAGCGGCTCGCTGTCGACCTCCTGGGCGATCCGGCTGGACCGGCTGACCGCGATCATGCTGGTCGTGATCACCACCGTGTCCTCGCTCGTGCACCTTTATTCCTTCGGCTACATGGATCATGACCCGCAGTGGAAAGAGGGCGAAAGCTACAAGCCGCGCTTCTTTGCCTACCTGTCGTTCTTCACCTTCGCGATGCTGATGCTGGTGACCTCGGACAACCTGGTGCAGATGTTCTTTGGCTGGGAAGGCGTCGGTGTGGCCTCCTACCTGCTGATCGGCTTCTACTACCGCAAGCCTTCGGCCAATGCGGCGGCGATCAAAGCCTTTATCGTCAACCGCGTCGGTGACTTCGGCTTTGCGCTGGGGATCTTCGGCCTGTTCTTCCTGACCGACAGCATCAATCTGGCGGACATCTTTGCAGCCGCCCCGACACTGGCAGAAACCCAGGTCTCCTTCCTGTGGGCCGAGTGGAACGCGGCCAATCTGATTGCCTTCCTGCTGTTTGTCGGCGCGATGGGCAAATCCGCACAGCTGATCCTGCACACCTGGCTGCCGGACGCGATGGAAGGCCCGACCCCGGTGTCGGCGCTGATCCATGCGGCAACCATGGTAACCGCGGGCGTGTTCCTGGTCTGCCGCATGTCGCCGCTGATGGAATTCGCGCCTGAGGCAACCGCCTTCATCACCGTGATCGGTGCGGCCACTGCCTTCTTTGCCGCCACCGTGGGCCTGGTCCAGAACGACATCAAGCGCGTGATCGCCTATTCGACCTGTTCGCAGCTGGGCTACATGTTCGTGGCCGCCGGCGTCGGCATGTATTCCGCCGCGATGTTCCACCTGTTCACCCACGCCTTCTTCAAGGCGATGCTGTTCCTGGGCGCCGGTTCCGTGATCCACGCGATGCACCACGAGCAGGATATGCGGAACTACGGCGCCCTGCGCAAAAAGATCCCCTATACCTTCTGGGCGATGATGATCGGTACCCTGGCCATCACCGGCGTCGGCATCCCGCTGAGCGGCTGGATCGGCTTCGCCGGTTTCGTCTCCAAGGACGCCATCATCGAAAGCGCCTATGCGGGCGGCTCGATGTTCGGCTTCTGGGCGCTGGTGATCGCGGCCTTCATGACCTCCTTCTACTCCTGGCGCCTGATGTTCATGACCTTTTACAGCGAGGCGCGCGGCGACAAGCATACCCACGACCACGCCCATGAAAGCCCCTGGACCATGCTGGTGCCGCTGGGCGTGCTGGCGGTGGGGTCAATTACCGCAGGCATGATCTGGTACGGCAGCTTCTTCGGCCACGCCGATCAGGTCGGCAAGTTCTATGGCATCCCGATGGCTGAGGCCGCGGCGGACGCGCATGGCGAGACCGAGGGTCACGGCGAGGAAGCGGACCACGGCGAAGCAGCTGCTGAAGGTGAGCATCACTATGTGTTTGCCGGCAAGCCGGGCGAGGGCGGCATCTATATCGGCAAGGACAATCACATCTTGGAAGATGCCCATGCGGCGCCGGTCTGGGTGAAGCTGTCTCCATTTGTGGCGATGCTGGGCGGACTGGTGCTGGCACTGTGGTTCTACATCTGGAACCCGTCTTTGCCCAACCGTCTGGCACAGCAGCAGCGTCCGCTGTACCTGTTCCTTCTGAATAAGTGGTACTTTGACGAAGTCTACAATGTGATCTTCGTGAAACCCGCCCTGGCCATCGGCCGCTTCTTCTGGAAGCGCGGCGACGGGGGCACCATTGATGGCTTCCTCAATGGCCTGGCTATGGGCGTTGTGCCCTTCTTCACCCGTCTCGCGGGCCGCGCGCAGTCCGGTTATATCTTCACTTATGCCTTCTGGATGGTGCTGGGCATTGCCGCCCTGGTTACCTGGATGTCGATCGGCGGAGGAGCGCACTGATGGACAATCTCCTTTCTATTGTCACCTTCATCCCGGCGCTTGCGGCGGCCATCCTGGCCCTGTTCCTGCGCGGCGAGGATAAGGCGGCGCAGCGCAACGCCAAGTTTGTTGCGCTCTTTGCCACCACAATCACTTTCCTGGTGAGCCTCGGCATTTATTTTGAGTTCGACCCCGCCAACACCGGCTTCCAGTTCGTCGAGGACCGGGCCTGGATCTTCGGGCTGAAGTACAAGATGGGCGTTGACGGCATCTCGGTGCTGTTTGTGATGCTGACCACCTTCATCATGCCGCTGACCATCCTGGCCAGCTGGAGCGTCACCGACCGGGTGAAGGAATACATGATCGCCTTCCTGCTCTTGGAGACCCTGATGCTGGGCGTCTTCATGGCGCTGGACCTGGTGCTGTTCTACCTTTTCTTCGAGGCGGGCCTCATTCCGATGTTCCTGATCATCGGCATCTGGGGCGGCAAGGAGCGGATCTACGCCTCCTTCAAGTTCTTCCTCTACACATTCTTCGGCTCGGTGCTGATGCTGGTGGCAATGGTGTTCATGTATGTGGATGCCGGAACCACCGATATCGAAACCCTCTTGACCCACAGCTTCTCGGCGGCGTCCTTTGACGTGCTGGGCGTGCACGTCGTTGGCGGTGCTCAGACGCTGATGTTCCTGGCGTTCTTTGCCTCCTTTGCGGTGAAGATGCCGATGTGGCCGGTGCATACCTGGCTGCCGGATGCGCACGTGCAGGCGCCGACCGCGGGCTCCGTGGTGCTGGCGGCGATCCTGCTGAAGATGGGCGGCTATGGCTTCCTGCGCTTCTCTTTGCCGATGTTCCCGGTGGGCGCGGACGTGATGACCGACGTGGTCCTGTGGATGTCGGCGATTGCCGTGGTCTACACCTCGCTGGTGGCGATGGTGCAGGAGGACATGAAAAAGCTCATTGCCTATTCCTCGGTTGCGCATATGGGCTTTGTCACCATGGGCATCTTTGCCGCCAACCAGCAGGGCATCGACGGCGCCATCTTCCAGATGCTGTCGCACGGCTTCATCTCCGCAGCGCTCTTCCTCTGCGTCGGGGTGATCTATGACCGCATGCACACCCGCGACATCGACGCCTATGGCGGGCTGGTGATCCGGATGCCCGCCTATGCGCTGGTCTTCATGTTCTTCACCATGGGCAACGTCGGCCTGCCGGGCACCTCGGGCTTTGTCGGCGAATTCCTGACCCTGATGGGCGCTTTCCAGAAAAACACCTGGGTGACCGCAGTGGCGGCAACCGGGGTGATCTTCTCGGCCGGCTATGCGCTGTGGCTCTACCGCCGGGTGGTCTTTGGCGACTTGATCAAGGGCAGCCTGGCCGGCATCCGCGACATGACTGCCCGCGAGCGTTTCGTTTTTGCGCCGCTGGTGGTCATGACCCTGCTGCTAGGTGTCTATCCGTCCCTGGTCACCGACATCATCGCCCCTTCGACCGAGGCGCTGATTGCAAACTTCAACCAGTCTCTGGCGGCGGCCGATACCTCGGCAGCCACCCAGATTGCTTCGCATTAAGGGAGCATCAGGCAGATGATCCAAGCTGATCTTACTGTAATCCTGCCAGAGATCGTTCTGGCGCTTTACGCGATGGGCGCGCTGCTTGGCGCAGTCTACACTGGCAAGGACAAGCTAGCGGTCCCGCTGGTCTGGGCCACCGCCGCCCTGCTGACTGTGGTGGCCTTCTGGATCGCTGCCAGCCCGGCCACGACACAAACTGCCTTCAACGGCATGTTCATCAATGACGGCTTTGCCCGTTTTGCCAAGGTGGCGTTGCTGCTGGGCGCGGCTGCAGTGCTGCTGATCGGACAGGACTACATGGCGCGCCGCGGTATGCTGCGGTTCGAATACCCGATCCTGGTGGCGCTGGCCGCAGTGGGCATGATGATGATGGTCTCGGCCGGCGACCTGATGTCCCTTTACATGGGACTGGAGCTGCAGTCGCTGTCGCTCTATGTCGTGGCCGCCATGCGCCGCGACAGCGTGAAGTCGACGGAAGCGGGCCTCAAATACTTCGTGCTGGGCGCGCTGTCTTCGGGGCTGCTGCTGTACGGTGCCTCGCTGGTCTATGGCTTTGCCGGAACCACCCAGTTCGCGGGCATCATCCAGGTTGCAGAGCAGGGCCATATGTCCATCGGTATGCTGTTCGGCCTGGTCTTCATGATTTCCGGCCTGGCGTTCAAGGTCTCTGCCGTGCCCTTCCACATGTGGACCCCGGATGTCTACGAGGGTGCGCCGACGCCGGTCACCGCCTTCTTTGCCACCGCACCCAAGGTGGCCGCGATGGGCCTGTTTGCCCGGGTGCTGCATGACGCCTTCGGCGGTGCCGTCTCCGACTGGCAGCAGATCATCGTCGTACTGTCGGTGCTGTCGATGTTCCTCGGCGCCATTGCTGCAATCGGCCAGCGCGACATCAAGCGGCTGATGGCCTTCTCCTCGATTGCCCATATGGGCTATGCGATGATCGGCCTGGCAGCGGGCACCGAACAGGGTGTGACCGCCATGCTGGTGTATCTGGCGATCTATGTCACCATGAACATCGGCACTTTCTCTTTCATCCTGATGCTGGAAAAAGACGGCAAGCCGGTCACTGACATTATGGCGCTGAACCAGTTTGCCTCGCGCGAGCCGGGCAAGGCGCTGGCGGTGCTGGTCCTGATGTTCTCGCTGGCCGGCGTGCCGCCGATGCTGGGCTTCTTTGCCAAGCTGGGTGTGTGGCAGGCGGGTGTTGATGCAGGGCTGATGGGGCTGGTCATTGCCTCCGCCGTGGCCTCAGTCATCGGAGCGTTCTATTACATCCGCATTGTCTTCTACATGTACTTCGGCACTGGTGAGGACGACGTTGAGGCCAAAGGTTCGGCGATCCTGGGTGTGGCGCTGATGGCCTCTGCCGCGCTGATGCTGATTGGTGTGGTTTACCAGTTCGGCATCGACGGCGCCGCGGCTGCCGCAGCAGCAACCCTTGTAAATTGATCTGCTTTTCAGGCAGGCTGAAAAGGCCCGGTCTTGCGACCGGGCCTTTCCGCATCTAAGGAGCGCACATGAGCTGGCCAGCAGGATATGGAAAACGGGTGCTCGACGAGGTGGACAGCACCCTGAACGAGGCGTCCCGCATCGCGGGTGAGCTGGCAGGACCTGAATGGATCCTAGCCCTGCGCCAGACCCAGGGGCGCGGCCGCCGCGGCCGGGACTGGAAGGACCCCAAGGGCAATTTTGCCGCCACCCTGGTAATGCGCCCCGAAGGTGCCCCGGATCAGGCGGCACTGCGCAGCTTTGTCGCTGCCCTTGCCGTCTATGACGCCTGCATCGCGGTGACTGGGCGCAGCGAAGGCCTTTCGCTGAAGTGGCCCAACGACGTGCTGCTGAAGGGCGGCAAGTTGGCCGGCATCCTGCTGGAAAGCGCCGGAAACGGGCAGGGAGTCAACCACCTGTTGGTCGGCATCGGTGTCAACCTGGTGGAAACCCCGATGAAGGAATGGCTGGAGCCCGGCGCCGTCTGGCCGGTGTCCCTGCTGTCGGAAACCGGTGTGCAGGTTTCGCCAAAGGAGTTTCTGGCGGCGCTTGCAGATGCTTTTGCCCGCTATGAGCTGCAGTTCAGCACCTATGGTTTTGAGCCGATCCGCACCGCCTGGCTGGAGCGCGCGGCCAAGCTGGGCGAGGTGATCACTGCCCGCACCGCAAATTCCGAGACCGAAGGCACCTTTGAAACGGTGGACGGCAGCGGCAACCTTGTCCTAAACACCGCCAAGGGCCGCGTCAGCATTCCCGCGGCCGACATCTATTTCTAGGAAGGGGCAGCAA
Source organism: Leisingera aquimarina DSM 24565 (assembly GCF_000473165.1). Lineage (GTDB taxonomy): Bacteria > Pseudomonadota > Alphaproteobacteria > Rhodobacterales > Rhodobacteraceae > Leisingera > Leisingera aquimarina. The sequence goes on from NZ_KI421504.1 coordinate 2,445,897, forward strand.
TGCTTCTGGCAGTTGATTGCGGCAACACCAATACGGTCTTTTCGATCTATGACGGCGAGAAGTTCATCGGCATGTGGCGCACCGCCACCGACTGGCAGCGCACTGCCGACCAGTATTATGTCTGGCTGAACACGCTGATGCGGCTGCAAGGGATCGAGGCGGATATCACCGACATGATCATCTCCTCCACCGTGCCGCGGGTGGTGTTCAACCTGCGGGTTTTGGCGGACCGCTATTTCAGTACGCGCCCCCTGGTGGTGGGCAAACCCGGCTGCCTGCTGCCCGTCGCGGTGCGGGTAGACGAAGGCACTGCAGTTGGCCCCGACCGGCTGGTCAACACGGTGTCCGGTTTTGACCTTTATGGCGGCAATCTGATCGTGGTGGATTTCGGCACCGCGACAACATTTGACGTGGTGGCCGAGGATGGCGCTTATGTCGGCGGGGTGATAGCCCCCGGCGTGAACCTGAGCCTGGAGGCGCTGCACCAAGCTGCCGCCGCACTGCCGCATGTGGACATCACCAAACCTGAAAATGTCATCGGCACCAACACCGTCGCCTGTATGCAGTCCGGCGTGTTCTGGGGCTATGTCGGCCTCGTCCGCGAGATTTGCACCCAAATCAAGGCGGAACGCGGCGTGGCGATGAAAGTAATCTCGACAGGCGGGCTGGCGCCTTTGTTCCAGCAATCCGCTGATCTGTTTGACGCATTCGAGGATGACCTCACGATGCATGGGCTGCAGATCATTCATAAATACAACAAGGATAACGGTACTGACGCATGAGCAGTGAAAGATTGATCTATCTGCCCCTCGGCGGGGCGGGTGAAATTGGCATGAATGCCTATGTTTACGGCTACGGGCCAAAGAACAAAGAACGCCTGATACTGGTCGACCTGGGCGTGACCTTCCCCGACATGGACACCACCCCCGGCGTTGACCTGATCATGCCGGACATGACCTGGCTGAAAGAGCGGGTGGACCGGCTGGAGGGGATTTTCGTCACTCACGGGCACGAGGACCACATCGGCGCCATCGCCCATATGTATTCCAGCCTGAATGTGCCGGTCTACGCCCGCGCCTTTACCGCCAACCTGGCTCGGCGCAAGATGGAGGAGGCGGGCCACGATCCGGCAAATGTGCAAACCGTGCAGGCCTGGCCCGAAGTGACCAAACTTGGCCCCTTCACCATCGGCGTCGCCCCGATGAGCCATTCCATCCCCGAAAGCGGCGGACTGGTGATCGATAGCCCGGCAGGGCGAGTGGTGCACACCGGCGACTTCAAGCTGGATTCCAATCCGCTGGTCGGCGAGCCGTTTGACCCGGAGATGTGGGCAGAGATCGCCAAGGACGGCATCCAGGCGCTGGTCTGCGATTCGACCAATGTGTTCTCAACCCATCCAGGGCGCTCGGAATCCGAACTGCCGGATGAGATCACCCGGCTGATTTCCGAAGCCAAGGGCCTGGTCGCCGCCACCACCTTTGCCTCCAACGTTGCACGGGTGAAAACCCTGGCCGAAGCCGGGGTGCGGGCCGGGCGGTCAATCGTACTGCTGGGCCGTGCCATGCGCCGGATGATCGAGGCTGCGACGGAAACCGGCGTGCTGGTGGATTTCCCCAAGGTGATCAGCCCCGAAGATGCCAACAATGTGCCGCGCGACAATCTGATGCTGATCACAACCGGCAGCCAGGGTGAACGCCGCGCGGCGTCCGCGCAGCTGGCGCGCGGCAAGTACCGCGGGCTGGAGCTGAAGGAGGGCGACACCTTCCTGTTCTCCTCCAAAACCATCCCGGGCAATGAAAAGGGCGTGATCCGCATTATCAACCAGTTCTCTGAAATGGGTGTGGATGTGGTTGATGACAGTTCCGGCCTTTACCATGTGTCGGGGCACGCCAATGGGCCGGATCTGGAAGCCATGCACAATCTGCTGAAGCCCAGGATGCTGGTGCCGATGCACGGCGAGCACCGCCATTTGCGCCAGCACGCCCGTCTGGGTGAGGCAAAAGGCATTGCCAGCGCGGTTGTGGTCAACGGAATGATGATGGACCTGACCGGCGATGCGCCCAAGGGTGCCGGCTATGTCGACACTGGCCGCACCTATCTGGACGGATCGGTCAAATACGGCGCAATGGACGGCATCGTGCGCGACCGCATCCGTATGGCGCTGAACGGCCATGTGGTGGTGACGGTGCTGCTGGACGAGGAAGACGAGCCGCTGGGCGAACCCTGGTGCGACGTCAAGGGCCTGCCCGAGACCGGCAGTTCCAACGCCGCCCTGATCGAGGTGATGGAAGAGGATCTGAACCAGTTCCTGATGCGTGCGGGCGCCAAGACCCTGCGCGATGACGACAAGCTGGAACAGGAGCTGCGCCGGATCGCCCGCCAGAGCGCGCACAGCGAGATCGGCAAGAAGCCCGAGGTGACGGTGGTGGTCAGCCGCATGCGCTGACCCAGCGAGGGCTGGGCGGTGCTCCCGCCCGGCCCAAGCCGCATCAAAGATGCAGCAGGCCCCGTTGGGCCTAGGCGCCGCGCACTCTACGGGTTCGCGGCGCTGCCGCAGAACAGCAGCCAACGAAACAAAAACACCGCGGCCCTTAGGGCACGCGGCGTTGTCAATTCGGGGGCTGGCCCGGTGGAGCCGACAGCAGGTTCAGCCGTGCAGCGGGCGGGCGCAGCTGGGGCAGGAGACCACTTTGCGCGGGGCGCTGAACAGGGCGCGGAACAGGCGGCGCATCACGTTGGCAAAAGCCTCGGCGCGCAGCTCATGGGCGCGGGCTTCGATGGCCTGGAATTGTGCAATGGTCAGGGTGTTGGTTTCGGTGGTGTTCATGGCGAGGCCCAATTTCAATGGCGCGTTACGGTGTTGCGGATGCAATACGCCTGTTTGCACAGGTTGACGCCACCCAAGATCGAAGACCCGTTATGCTGCAAGTGCAAAGGTCGCCATGCGGCAGCTGCATGGTGATCCGCCCTTTTGCAGCTGCAACAAAGAAAGGCCGCTCCAGAATGGAACGGCCTGTAAAGCGTCTGGCGGCGGTGCTGGTCAGCTGGCCCGGCGTTCCGCGAAGCTGAGGGCGATGAAGCTGGGCAGGTGGTCGCCCATGCCGACCACGGACTTGTCGTCGCGTTTGCCGTATTTCCCGCGGCCCGAAGCGCGTTCGGGTTTTTGCGCAGGCTTTTCGTCCTTGCGGGGGCTGCGGGCTGCCTCCTTGCGGGGCTCGCGGGCTTCCGGTTCCGGCTTGGCTGCGCGGGCAGGTTTTTCCGCCTTAGGTTCCGGCTTCACCGGGTTGTCCAGTCGCGGGATCTCTTTCTGGATCAGCTTCTCCACCGCATCCAGCGCCTTGTCATCGCGGGGAATGCAGATGGTGATCGCCTTGCCCTCGCGGCCTGCACGTCCGGTGCGGCCGATCCGGTGGACGTAATCCTCGGCATGGCCGGGCACATCGAAGTTGAATACATGGCTGACGCTGGGCACATCCAGGCCCCGCGCGGCCACATCCGAGGCTACCAGGATCCTCAAGGACCCTTCACGGAAACCGTCCAAAGTTTTGGTCCGCTGGCTTTGATCCAGGTCGCCATGGATCGGCGATGCGTCATAGCCGTATTTCTTGAGCGACTTGGCAACGATATCCACGTCCGACTTGCGGTTGCAGAAGATGATGCCATTGGTGAGCTTGTCGCCCTCATTGTCGATCAGCGCGCGCAGCACTTTACGTTTTTCACTGCCCTCGCGGTCACGGCGCGATGCCTTGAACTGCACCACGGCCTGTTCGATGGTTTCCGACGCAGTGGCCTGGCGGGCCACCTCGATCCTGGCGGGGCCGGACAGGAAAGTGTTGGTGATCCGTTCGATCTCCGGCGCCATGGTGGCCGAGAAGAACAGCGTCTGGCGGGTGAACGGCGTCAGCGAGAAGATGCGCTCGATATCCGGGATGAACCCCATATCGAGCATCCGGTCGGCCTCGTCCACCACCATCACCTGCACACCAGTGAGCAGCAGCTTGCCGCGCTCAAAATGGTCCAGCAGGCGTCCGGGGGTTGCAATCAGCACATCGACGCCCTTGTCGATCAGCGCGTCCTGTTCCTTGAAAGAAACCCCGCCAATGAGCAGCGCCTTCGTCAGCTTCACATGCTTGGCATAGGTGTCGAAGTTTTCCGCCACCTGGGCCGCCAGTTCGCGTGTGGGGCACAGCACCAGGCTGCGCGGCATCCGGGCCCGGGCGCGGCCGCGCGCCAGCATTGTGATCATCGGCAGCGTGAAAGACGCCGTCTTGCCGGTGCCGGTCTGGGCGATTCCCAGAACATCGCGGCCCTCCAGCGCAGGCGGAATTGCACCCGCCTGAATCGGGGTGGGGGTTTCGTATCCAGCTTCCTCAATAGCCTTGAGGACCTTGGGATTAAGGTTCAGATCGGTGAATTTTGTCATATGCATCCGTCATTGCGGACACTGACCTGGCCCGCGCGTGTGTTTTGCAGCCGGCTCCGCAAGGGTCATGCGGGATGGCAGCTGCCGGCTCGTGGGGCGGCATAGCAAAATCCTGTGCGATCGTCAATTAATGCCGGATTTCGCAGTGTTTTTGTCCCGGCTTTTGGCAACAGAGAGACAATTCAGACGAATTCCGGAAAGTGTTTCCGCCGTTTTGAGGCCAAATCCAGTTTTCGGATCTTTAGCACCCCCTCAGCCCGCAGGCGGTCCCGCAGGTCTGGGCTGTCGGTGCAAACTTCGTCAAAAAAGGTGCGCAGACCGGCTTCGCCCTGATCCGCTTCAATGGCGCTTAGCAGCTCATGCACAGTGATTCCTTCAGTGCCACGGGGCCGGAAGGGGGCAAGCCCTGCCCGATAAGAGCCTTTTTGCAGCCGGTACCGGTAGTGGCTGATCCAGTTGTGCCAGTCTGCGGCATGGAAATGGCACAAATCCATGCCGTCCAGTTTGGCCTCGCCAGGGTTCGTGCCGCCGTCCAGCAAAACATTGTGAATCCGAATCTCCAGGCCGTCGATGCCGGTACGGGTGAACAGCTTGCCTTGGACATGGCTCAGAAAGCCGCCCTTGAGATGCTTGCCGAACTGCGGGTACAGCCGCGCCGCGCGGGCGTCCTGGCCAACGACCGGGAGGCATCCTTTGAAAGCCGTGCCGTCGCCGCCCGCCAGAACTTCAACCGGGCGCGCCCGGGCACAGCAGACGTCAGACGGCAGCGCAGCCAGCCGGGTGGCAACGGATTCAGCAGACCACAGAAATTCGTCGACGTCACAATGCAACAGCCAGTCCACATCCCCGGCCTGACGATGATAGGCGCGGCTAGCGTTTGCCGATTGCCGCACCTGGTGCTTGACCGGCCGTCTGCCCATCCGCCGCCAGTAAGTCTCGTTACATTCGGTGATCCGGATCTTCGGGTGTGCTTTCAAATGCGGGAAAGCGTCCGGGCAGGGAGCGTCCAGATACAGAAACAGCCTGTGCGCCCCGGCCTCAAGGTAATGGGCCGCAAAGGTCAGGATATCGCTTGCGTCTGCTTTGATGGTGCTGACGATGCCCCATTTGATCTGCTCACTGCTCATCAGAAGCGGGCCTGACCTTGTAGCGTTGAATGCGGGCGAAGATGCTGCGCGGGTCGGCCATGACCATCTGCAGCATGCGTGTTCCCAAAGGCCGAAGAACCGCGTCATTCTCGGCATAGCGCCACAGCCGGGCCAGCATGTTCCTGTCCAAATCCCCGTTTGGCAGCGAATAGGGTTCCAAACCAAAACCCAAATCATCCGGCTTTGAACCGCCGCGGGTCCGGGGAAAGCCAACGCTGTTTTTCCATCCGCTCTGACGGCGCTCACTGTCGTGCAGCTTGATCAGGTCGAACAAAAGCATAAGCCCCTGTCCGCCCAAGCGCTGGTCCAGGGTTTCCCCATGATCGGCAAATGTGGCCGCTGCCGATATCATCCAGCGCACTGGCAGTTCGCGGGCCAGCGCGTCGCCCTGTTCCGACCAGATCCGCAGAAACAACTGCCGCGCTTGCGGCGGGGCGGCGCGCCTGCGCAGAATGGCAATGCAAACTGCATGAAGCGCCCAAAGTTCAGACTGGCCGAGAAACTCAGCGCGTATAACTGCCTGTTTGCGCGACGCATTCCTGCGGTTTTCCGGCACGCCGTTCATGTCAGGTGCGCAGGAAACCATTGCTGCCTTAAGTGCATTCAGATCAACGTCCGGGGGCGGGAGCACCGACAGCGGATCGTCAAAAGGCGTTTCGCGCGTCTCCAGCCGCCGCATCAGCGCAAAAAAACCGCCAGGGTAGTTCTCTTGATCCAGATCCATGGCGAGCTTCAATGCGCTGTTTTCAAAAATGCGGCGTTTCTGTCAGACCATCATTTCCTTGGTCGCGGTCAGTTTCAAGTCCGGATAGTCGCGCACCACCCGGTCGATGTCCCATTGCAGCCGCGTCAGGTACACAACATCGCCGTCGTGATCATGGGCGATATGCTGCTTGTTGGCGTTTGTGAACTTGTCCACCGCCGCCCGGTCACCGCTGACCCAGCGGGCCGAGGTGAACTGGCTGGCCTCAAACCGCACTGGCAGGCCATATTCCATCTCAATCCGTGAGGCCAGAACCTCGAACTGCAACTGGCCGACAACGCCGACGATGAAGCCGGAGCCGATCGAAGGCTTGAACACCTTGGCAGCCCCTTCTTCGGCAAACTGCATCAGCGCCTTTTCCAGATGCTTGGCCTTCATCGGATCGCCCGCCCGCACACCTTGCAGCAATTCCGGAGCAAACGACGGAATTCCGGTCACCCGGATCGCCTCGCCCTCGGTCAGCGTATCGCCAATACGCAGCTGGCCGTGGTTCGGAATGCCGATGATATCGCCGGCCCAGGCTTCTTCCGCCAGTTCGCGGTCAGAGGCCAGGAACAGCACCGGGTTGGAAATCGCCATCGGCTTCTTGGTGCGCACATGGGTCAGTTTCATGCCGCGTTTGAAGTGCCCCGACGCCATGCGGACAAAGGCCACCCGGTCGCGGTGCTTGGGGTCCATATTGGCCTGGACCTTGAAAACGAAACCCGCGACCTTTTTTTCTTCCGGCGCCACCTGGCGGGGCTGGGCGGATTGCGGCTGCGGTTCGGGGCCATAGGCGCCGATACCGTCCATCAGTTCCTTCACACCGAACGAGTTGATCGCCGAACCGAACCAGATCGGGGTCATGTGGCCTTCGAGCACTGATTGCGGATCCAAGGCCGGCAGCAGCTCGCGGGCCATCTCGACCTCTTCCAACAGCTGTTCCAGCAGGTGTTCCGGCACATGTTCAGCCAGTTTGGGGTCATCCAAGCCGTTGATCTTAATGCTTTCCGCAACCTTGTTGCGATCGGCGCGGTCCATCAGTTCCAGCCGGTCGCGCAGCATGTCATAACAGCCGATGAATTCACGGCCCACGCCGATCGGCCAGCTGGCTGGTGTCACGTCAATGGCCAGGTTCTGCTGGATCTCGTCAATGATCTCAAAGGTGTCCCGGCTTTCGCGGTCCATCTTGTTACAGAAGGTCAGGATCGGCAGGTCACGCAGACGGCAGACCTCGAACAGCTTCTGGGTCTGGCTTTCCACGCCTTTGGCGCCGTCGATCACCATCACCGCTGCATCCACCGCGGTCAGGGTGCGGTAGGTGTCCTCGGAGAAATCGCTGTGGCCGGGCGTGTCCACCAGGTTGAACCGGAAGCCGCTGAAATCAAACGACATTGCTGAAGCCGAAACCGAGATCCCGCGGTCTTTTTCCATCTGCATGAAGTCCGACCGCGTGCGCCGCGCCTCACCCTTGGCGCGCACCTGTCCGGCCATCTGAATCGCACCGCCATACAGCAGGAACTTTTCAGTCAGCGTGGTCTTGCCGGCGTCCGGGTGCGAAATGATCGCAAAGGTCCGGCGCCGGGCAATTTCGGGCGGCAGTTCGGGGTGGTTCGAAGTGGTGTCCAACATGGGGGTGGCTGTATCCACAATCCGCAAGCGTGGCAAGGAAAACAGGGCCGCCGCCGGACAAGCCACTGGTCAACAGAGGGTCAACGAGAAAATCCAAATTCCGGTTTGCCTATGTTTCGCTAACGAATATCTTGTAAGTCTATTTGAATGAATACGGGCAACCGGATTTGAGAGCTTTGCCACTGCAGGAACAACACGTGCAAAAAGATGAATTTTCTGATCATTTTGAAGTTCTGGACTCGGTTGAAATTGCAGTGATCGTCCTGAAAGTGGGGGGCGACGGCCTTCCGCGCTATGTGGCGATGAATACAAAGTCGCGGGAATTCACCAAGCTCGGGTTTGACGATTTCGCCGGCAAAACCGCGCTTGAACTTTATGGCGGGGCGACTGGCCGCCGCGCCTTGAACCAGCACCTTGACGTCATAGCCGCAGGCAGGGAAGCCACCTACGACATCGTCCTTCCAGCTGTTCAGAAAACAAAATACCTCAGTACTACGCTGCGGCCCGTCTTCAATGATGACGGCAAACTGGTCTACCTCGTTGGCTCCTCCACTGATATTACGTCTGAGCGCGAGCGGGACGAGGCTTTGGAACTCACCCGGCTGGCCTTGGACAAGGCTGAGGAAGCAAGTCAGGCAAAAGAGCGGTTTCTGGCCAACATGAGCCACGAAATCAGAACCCCGATGAACGGCATACTCGGGATGTGTGAATTGCTGAAAGAAACCGAACTTGATGACCAGCAGGCTTTGTTCGCGGACACGATTTTCAATTCGGCCACAGCCTTGCTGAGCGTGATCAACGATGTTTTGGATTTTTCCAAAATTCAGGCGGACAAAATTTCATTACGGGATGCACCCTTTTCCCTGTTGGACCTTGTCCAGGATGTGGGAACCCTGCTGTGGGCAAAGGCGGCTTACAAGGGGCTCGATCTTCGCACTGATTACCCCGCGGACGCCCCGTGGGAGTTTGTCGGGGACGCCAGCAAGATCCGGCAAATCCTGATGAACCTGCTGGGTAATGCGATCAAATTCACCGGCACCGGGCAAGTCACCGCCAGTGTTTCCTACGACACCGGCGCTGCGAAACTGCCGCTGCGCATCTCGGTCAGCGACACCGGCCCAGGGATCGATCAGTCGCAGATCGAACAGATTTTTTCTGCGTTCGAACAGGTCAACCGCCAGACCACAAGGGTGGTAGAAGGCACCGGCCTGGGATTGGCGATCACCCGGGCGCTGGTTGAGCGGATGGGCGGCAGGATCGACGTGGCATCGGCCCCCGGTCAGGGGGCGATCTTTACGGTCCATCTGGATTTGCAACAGGTGGATGCAGAGGACGGCGCCGCCAGCCAGGAAGATGGCGTCACGCGCGTCCAGGATCAAAGAATGGCGTTGAACACACAGGCCGCAAGCACTCCGTTGGATCTGCCGGCAGAGGCCTTGAAGGGGATGAGGATCCTTGTTGCCGATGACAACAAGACCAACCAGCTGGTCGTCAAGAAGATGCTGAAACCCACTGGCGCTGACCTGCAATTTGCGGCCAATGGGCAGCTCGCTTTTGAGGCATACATATCTGCTGGCTGCGACCTTATTCTGATGGATCTGTCGATGCCCATCCTGGGCGGGCTCGAGGCCACCCGGAAAATCCGCCAGTACGAGCAGGGCGCCGCGCTGCCGGAATGCCCGATCATTGCGCTGACAGCCAATGCACAGCCGAGCGACGTAGAGGCTTGCATGGCCGCGGGGATGAACGATTTCCTGTCCAAACCCTTTCGCAAGGCCGAGCTTTTGGCGCGGATCCTGCGTTAGGCGGGCAGCAGTACCGCAAAAGAGCCGGCTAGCTTTTTCTTGGGCCGGGACTTGCCGGCCGCAGCGGCTGCTTCCACGCAGTCCGGCGTATCTGCGGGGCGGCGGCTCTGTGTGCCTGCATCCAGATTCTTGGAAGGACACGCCATGAGGCCGGGCGCCCGTGGCCAAAGACATTCAGCTGCCCTGCCGAAGGTCCGGTGCGTCCGGACTAGGCACTGCAGCAGATTGGAGGTGTGCAGATATCCCACAAATCCTGCAACGCGCCCAATACCTTCTTTGGAATGGATGTAGCGGTAGATGGTTTCCTGGCAGACCCGCAGCCTGGCGCCTTCATGGATCATCCGGCTGCCGATCTGTTCTGGCATCCGGCCATTCTTCAGCCGCTCGACGACACGGCGGCACAACTCCGGATGACGGATCAGCTTGCGTTGCCTCGCGCGCCGGCCGGCCGCCATCAGCTGGGCTGCGGCGCCATAACAGCCATCACATTTCGGCAGGCAGGGATCCGAGAAATGGTTCCGCTTCAACTCCCGGAATACCGTCGATCTGCAGCGCCCGAGGGCACGCGCCATCTCGTTCACAGGGGCCTTCGCATGCCTCCAGCGTTCAATCTTGCGTCGTTCCGTTATACTCAGCTGGCTGTAAACAGCTCCCATTTCGTTTCCTCTCGTCAGGCAACATGCTGTTTTCTAACAAGAGTCGCAGTTGGGGGTGGCGCGCGTCGGCAATCGCGATGCAGCGGGCTGCTACCGCAGCGAGGCCCGTTTCAGCAGACCTACCGCGTCGGGTCTGTCCAGCAGTGACCGGCTTACATCCAGGCCATGGGCGCCGCGCATGTGTTGCGCGGGCAGGGTGCCGGGGCGCAGGGACCAGAATTCTTCCGGCAGAGCCGGGCGTGTAACAGGATCAAGGAAGGTGCTCTCAGCTGCTATCCCTTCGGCATAGATAATGTGGTGGCGGTCGAACAGGATCTGAAAATAGTCGGCAAAGCCGCCGTCCAGCACCACCACCGTGTCGCCGTTCACCAGATCCCGGGCACGGACCAGGATTTCCGGCGCGCCGGCGCCGATTTCGTCGCTGCGCTGGTAGACCATCAGCCGGTGACCGGGGCTGACGATCAGGTCGCCTGCGTTGTTCAAGGCACCCTTGCGGATCAGGATCGGGGCCAGGTCGCCGACCGCGCGCAGGGTTGACTGGCCGACCCAGCGCACCTCTTGGATGCCGTCGTCGCGGGTCAGGACGCGGTCGCCTGCGCGCATGTCCTCAATTAGGCGCTGGGCCCCGGTCGCCAGGGTGATGCGGGTGCCGCGGGTAAAGGAGACGCAGGCCGACTGCGCCAGCTTGCGCCGGGCCGGTTCTCGTTCGGCCTTGACCAGGGTATAGGGCATCTGCGGCTGCAATGGCGCCAGCGGCACCAAGTAGATGGCGGCGATGTAGCCCTCGGCGTCGGCTTCGACCATCACCAGGATCCCGGTGTTGGGGCCGCGGTCGGGCATCAGGGTTATCAGGCTGTCCAGATGCAGCGCAGCACCGGGGGCACCAAGCGCTGTGTCATCCGCAATGCAGAAGCTGCCATCGTGATGAGCGGCAATGCTCAGCCGCTGCGGCGGGGCCGGGCTGTTCAGCAGGTAAATGTCATCCAGCACCAGATCCTCGAGCACACCCATGGGATCGCCCGCGTTGGCGCCGTATTCGGCGCGGAAACGTTCGGCCGGGTAGGCCTGGACGGAGGAAAGGCTGGCGGTCAAGGTTTGTCCCTTAAAACTGGGGGTGTCCGAATCCATATTTGGCCTCGCTTGGGGAGGCGTCCAGTAGATTTGCCGTGAGAATGTGGCGGAAAGGGGGTGGGAAGGGGCAGATTTTCCGGCAGCTTCACGCTGAATACACGGACTGCAGGACTGGCCATCACTGCCCGCCCGGTGCAAGCTCTGCGCAAAGAACAGGATTCCCGAAGGAGGGTGACGATGGATCTGGGTATTTCGGGCAAACGCGCGCTGGTCTGTGCCAGCAGTAAAGGGCTGGGGCTGGGCTGCGCCGAGGCGCTGGCGGAGGCAGGTGTGAACCTGGTGATGAACGCCCGCGGGGCGGAGGCGCTGGAGGCTTCGGCGCAGGCGATCCGCGACGCATACGGTGTGGATGTGGTGACGGTGGCAGCGGATGTGACTGCTCCGGAGGGCCAGAAGAAGGTGCTGGATGCGGCTGCCGGCGTGGACATTCTGGTCACCAATGCGGGCGGCCCGCCGCCGGGCATGTGGACAGACTGGGACCGCGAGGATTTCATCAGCGCGCTGGACGCCAACATGCTGACCCCGATCGCGCTGATCAAGGCGCTGGTGCCGGGCATGATCGACCGCGGCTGGGGCCGGGTTGTCAATATCACTTCGGTGTCGGTCAAATCGCCGATCCCGGTGCTGGGGCTGTCGAACGCAGCGCGCGCGGGCCTGACCGGTTATGTCGCGGGCACCGCGCGTCAGGTGGCCGGCGAGGGGGTCATCATCAACAATCTGCAACCGGGCATTCATGCCACCGACCGTGCGGTGTCGCTGGATGGCGGTGCCGCCAAGGCGCAGGGGATCACGCCCGAGGAAGCCAAGGCGCAGCGCTGTGCCACCATTCCGGCGGGCCGCTATGGCACGCGGGCTGAGTTCGGCGCCACCTGTGCCTTCATGTGCTCGCAGCACGCGGGCTTCATGGTCGGGCAGAACATCCTGCTGGACGGCGGCGCCACCAATACCACGATGTAAGGAGCGCAGCATGGCCAGCGGGTTTTCCCTGAAGGACCAGCTGTTCAACCGCGACAAGGTCCGCTACCTGGCGGGCCTTTTTGCCGCGGCTGAGCCTGGGTTTGACGCCGATGCATTCGAAGCGCAGGTCATGGCGGAGCTGCCGGCGCTGGAGCTGAAGCAGCGGATCACGCTGATTGCCGATGTGCTGGCGGATCACCTGCCGGAGGCTTTGCCAAAGGCCGCGCCGGTCCTGCTCAGGGCGCTGCCGCCGCCCTTGGACCCGGACAAGACGGATGATGATTTCGGTGATTTCATCTTTGCCCCCTTGGGGGAGTATGTCGCTACGCGAGGTGTGGAGGCGCACTGCGGCCTGTCGCTGGACCTGCTGGAGGAGATCACCCAACGGTTTTCGATGGAATGGGCGGTCCGCCCCTTTCTGAACCGCTGGCCCGCCGAAGTGCTGGCGCGGATGCAGGACTGGGCCGGGCACTCCAGCTACCACGTGCGGCGGCTGGTCAGCGAAGGCAGCCGGCCGCGGCTGCCCTGGGGCGAGGCGGTCGGGCTGCAATTGGCGGAGCCGCTGCCGCTCTTGGACCAGCTGCACCGGGACGGCACCCGCTATGTCACCCGCTCGGTAGCCAATCATTTGAACGACATCGCCAAAAAGGACCCGGATCTGGTGATGGACCGCTTAGAGGGCTGGCACAAAGCTGGGGTGCAGGACCGCAAGGAACTGGACTGGATGACCTCCCATGCCTTGCGCGGGTTGGTCAAGGCTGGCCATCCGCGGGCGATGGCGATGCTAGGATTTGATCCGGATCTGTCATTGAAGGCGTTGATCCAGGCGCCGGAGACGGTGCGCATCGGTGAGGCCTTGGATTTCTCCTGCCGGCTGGAAGGTGCGGCGGGCGCGCCGGTGCTGGTTGACTATATCCTGCATTTCCAGCGCCCTGGCGGCAAGGCCTCGGCCAAGGTGTTCAAGCTGAAGCAGGCGAGGATCACCGGCGGCACGCTGAAGCTGGGCAAGAAGCACAAGCTGAAGGGTGATGCGACAACCTTCAAGCTGGTGCCCGGGCCGCACCGGATCGAGCTGATGGTGAATGGCAAGGTGAGGGCCAAGGCGGCGTTTGAGCTGCTGCCGGAAGGGTAGATAGTTCTCAATCCGCCCGGCGGCACCGCCGGGCAACGCTCTTCCGCCCCCGTCATGCCGGAGGCGTGCTTTCAGCACGACGGGCGGGGGCTTCGCTTGCGCCCGCGGACGGGCACCGCCCTCAGAACTCAGTATCGCACGCTCCTTCACAGTTGCGTCAGACCTCCCGCCGGCCCGATTGCCCGGGTGCCTAGGGGCCGCTATCCCAATGGTGTGGAACCATCAGAAAAGGCGCTCCCATGAAACATGAAAACGTGCAGAATTATTATGGCGAGGTGCTGCAGGGCAGCGAGGACTTGCAGACCAACGCCTGCTGCACGCCGGATGCCATGCCGGACCATGTGAAGGCGGTGCTGTCGAAGATCCACGACGAAGTGCTGACCCGCTATTACGGCTGCGGTCTGATCGCGCCAGAGGCGCTGGAGGGCGCAAGGATCCTTGACCTCGGCTGCGGCGCGGGCCGCGATGTCTATGCCTTGTCCGCACTGGTGGGCGAGACCGGCAAGGTGGTGGGCGTCGACATGACCGCGGCGCAGCTGGAGGTGGCGCGGCGCCATCAGGATTACCACGCCGAGGCCTTTGGCTATGCCAAGTCCAACGTCGAATTTCATCACGGTTACATCGAACAGCTGGAGGAGCTGGGCCTGGAGCCGGGCTCGTTTGACATCATCGTCTCCAACTGTGTGATCAACCTGGCCACCGACAAGGGCGCGGTGCTGCGCGGTGCGCATCATCTGCTGAAAGAGGGCGGCGAGATGTATTTCTCGGATGTCTACGCCGACCGCCGGGTGCCGCAGGCACTGGCCGAGGACGAGGTGCTGTACGGGGAATGCCTGTCCGGGGCGCTTTATTGGAACGACTTTCTGTCGATCGCCAAGGCATCGGGTTTCAGGGATCCGCGGATGGTGACCGCGCGGATGCTGACGATCGAGAACCCGGTGCTGGAGAAACGGGTGCAACCGCTGAAGTTCCTGTCGGCCACCTACCGGCTGTTCAAACTGGCAGCATTGGAGCCTGCCTGCGAAGATTACGGTCAGGCGGTGATCTACAAGGGCACCATCGAACACGCGCCGCATGTGTTTGCGCTGGATGATCATCATGTGATCGAGGCGGGCAAGGTGGCCCCGGTCTGCGGCAACACCTGGATGATGCTGCAGGACAGCCGCCTTGCAGAGCATTTCGAGTTTATCGGCTCGTTTGATACCCACTACGGGATATTTGCGGGCTGCGGCGGCAATTCACCCTTCAACGGGCTGGAACAGGACGGTGCCGCACCGGACTGCTGCTAGAGCGGCTTGCGGCCCTGCGGCAGGGTTGCTATCCCGGCGTGACCCCAGCGTATCGCGCGGAAACAGCCCCGAGGCCCCATGAACACTGCCCCCGCCGACCTGATCAGCACGCAAACGCCGCCGCGTCTGGAGATCCGCAACATCAAGCGCTTCTTTGAGGGGCGTGCGGTGGTGGACGATGTCTCGTTGCAGATCCAGGCGGGGCAGGTGACCTGCCTGCTGGGGCCGTCGGGCTGCGGCAAATCCACCACGCTGCGGATGATTGCCGGGGTGGAGATGCAGGACAGCGGCGAGATTTTTGTCGACGGCAAGCTGATCTGCGACACCGTGTTCCGGGTGCCGCCGGAGCGGCGCGAAATCGGGCTGATGTTCCAGGATTTCGCCCTGTTCCCGCACCTGAGCGTTGCCGACAACGTCGGTTTCGGCCTGAAGGGCAGCAAGGACGAGAAACGCGCCCGGGTCGAGGAGCTGCTGAACCGGGTGGCGCTGAAACGCTTCATCGACGGCTACCCGCACCAGCTGTCGGGCGGCGAGCAGCAGCGGGTGGCTTTGGCGCGTGCGATTGCACCCAGACCGCGTATCATGCTGATGGATGAACCGTTTTCGGGCCTCGACAACCGTCTGCGCGACGGCATCCGGGACGAGACGCTGAGCCTGCTGAAGGAACAAGACACCGCGGTGCTGCTGGTGACGCATGAGCCGGAAGAGGCGATGCGCATGGCGGATGAAATCGCGCTGATGCGCGGTGGCAAAATCGTCCAGCAGGGCGCGCCCTACAACGTTTATACCCACCCGGCGGACAAGGCTGCAGTTTCCTTCTTCAGTGACGTGAACGTGCTGAAGGCCGAGGTGAACGGAGCCTTGGCGCGCACCGCCTTTGGCGAGTTCCTGGCGCCGGGTGTGGCGGACGGCACCGCGGTGGAGATCGTGTTCCGCCCGCAGCATCTGCGCATCGATTTCGACCGCGGCGGCCAAGGGCCGCTGCCTACCTCCAGCGACGGCGTGCCGGCCCGCGCGGTGGTGGAGCGCGCGCGGTTCTTGGGCAGCGAAAGCCTGGTCGAGTTCCGGATGGAGTTCGACGGCTCAGTTCTGAGGGCGACGGTGCCCAATGTGTTCCTGCCGGAGCCGGGCCGTGTGATGTGGCTGACTGTGCGCCGTAACCGCTGTTTTGTCTTTCCTGACTGACGTTTAGAGACCATTCTGCACCTGATGAAACAGGAGGTGCAGATGCAAGGCAGCTATCAAATCAGACCCTTGGCCAGCGCGGAAATCCAGACCGCCGTGCACTGGGCTGCGCTAGAGGGCTGGAACCCCGGCCCTTGGGATGCGGCTTGCTTTGGCGCTGTCGACCCGCAAGGCTTTTGGGGCGGGTTTCTGGACGGCCGGATGATCGCCTGCATTTCGGTGGTGAACTACAGTGATGCCTTTGCTTTCCTTGGATTCTACATCGTCGTGCCGGACTGCCGCGGACAGGGTTATGGCTATGCCCTGTGGCAAAAGGCGCTGGAGCACGCTGGGAGCCGGAGTGTCGGCCTCGATGGCGTGGTGGACCAGCAAGGAAATTACCGCCGCTCCGGATTTGAACTCGCGTACCGCAATATCCGCTTTGGCGGGGTGCCGTCTGGAGGGCCGGCAGTTTCGCAGGATTATGAAGTGGCACCGCTGACAGAAACGGGGGCAGGTTTGGAGGCGCTGGATGCCCGCGTCTTCCCAGCGCCGCGCCGGGTGTTCTGGCAGCATTGGCTGGGGGCTGAGGGGCATGTTTCCAGTGCCGCGTATCAGCATGGCGGTCTTGCAGGCTTCGGCACCCTGCGCCCCTGCGGCAGAGGCTGCAAGATCGGGCCGCTTGTTGCCACGTCACGTCCGGCGGCAGAGGCGGTTCTGGCCCGGCTGCTGCAAGAACTGCCGGAAGGGCAGGAGGTGTTTCTGGATGTGCCGGAACCCCATGCTGAAGCGGTGGATCTGGCGTGTTCTATGGGGGTGGCGCCGGTGTTTGAAACCGCCCGGATGTATCGCGGAACTGCGCCGCGCCTGGAGACGGGGTTGATTTTCGGTGTTGCCAGTTTCGAACTTGGGTAGGGGGGGGCGCTGCCCCCGGCCCTGAGGGCCTCCCCCGGAGTATTTGCGCAAAGGTGAAATAGGGGGCTCAGGACCCGTATGGGTCGTAGTCCTGCAGGCGCTTGCCGGGTTCGTCGACGAACAGCTCGGGTAGGGCGCTGGCCTCTTCGATCAGGTCGACCCGGAACACCCTGAAAGCGTCACGGGTCTCGCACCAGGCGGTGAGGGTCCAGACCCGGCCCCAGTACTCCATGTGCAAGGGGCGGATCTTGCGGTCTGTCAGGGTGCCGTCGATGCGGCGGTAGCTGAGCTGCAGTTTCTGGCGCGCTTTGATGGCAGCCCGGAGCGCTGGCATATGGGCAAAGCCGCGCGCTGCGTCCGAAAACGGGTAGACCGCGAATTTCCAGGCGTCGGCTTCGGCGATGGTCTGTTCCGGCAGCACCGCGTCCACCTTGGCCGCCAGCGACAAAGCGGCGGATTTGAGGTCGGGGTCGGCGGCCTCGGCCACGATGGCCATGCCGAGGTTCAGCGCTTCCAGCTCCTCCGGCGTCAGGGTCAGCGGCGGCAGGCTGATCTGCTCGCGCACCATGTAGCCGACGCCGCGCTCGCCCTCGACCGGCACGCCGGAGGCTGCCAGCGTGTCCATGTCACGGTAGATGGTGCGGGTCGAGACCTCCAGCCGTTCGGCAATGTCCTGGGCGCGATGCAGCTTGCCGTCGCGCAGGATCTGGATGATTTCGAAAAGGCGGTCGGTGCGGCGCATGGGAACCACCCTTGGCGCGGAGTAGGGGCAAAGGTCAAGGGCCGCGCCCGGCGCAGGTGCCGGGCGCGGCCAGGTTCAAGTCAGGACGCCATGTCCCACAGCACCTCTTCATGGCGCATTTTTGCGCTGTCCGGCGCGATGGCCTGCATCAGATCCGTGCAGAAGTCCTGCCTGTGGAATTCGGCGGCCACCTTCTGCGCCGTTTCCATATCCTTCCAAATGACATAATCGGTCCAGTGCCCGTCTTCGCCGAGACTCAGCTGCCGGTGCAGAAAGCCGGGTTGGGACCGCACAAAAGCCTCGCTGGCCTGGCTGAGAGTGACAAATTCGGCGGGACTCACGCCCGCGGCCAGTTTGAAGGTCACGATTTCGGCCACATGTTTGCGCATCACGTTTCTCCTATGTGCTGTGATGGGCTGGATTTACCGGGCTGCAACTGACATATACCTGTCAGTTGGATGCGCAGCAGCTGCAAAAACTGCAGAATCTGCGCGTCCCGGGGTGTTTGTGCAGTGCGGGTTGCTTTCGCTCAATGCTGTCTGCGCGCTAAACCCGTAGCGAACAATTCCACCGGCGCCTGCAATCCGCGCCGGATCACGTAAGGAGACATTCTCATGCTCAACAATATCGGCCTTCCCGGCATTCTGCTTATCGCTGTTGTGGTTCTGGTCCTGTTTGGCCGCGGCAAGATTTCCTCGCTGATGGGCGAAGTTGGCAAAGGTATTACCTCGTTCAAGAAGGGCATCAACGAAGGCAGCAAGGAGCTGGAAGAAGACGCGGCGGACGTGGCCAAGGATGTCACACCCGATGCCGAATCTGCGGCCGAAAAAGACAAGGCCTAAGCGCGGATGTTCGATCTTGGGTGGACCGAACTGCTGGTCATCGGCGTGGTCGCGCTGATCGTGGTCGGCCCCAAGGACCTGCCGGTGCTGTTCCGCAATGTGGGACGGTTCGTGGGCAAGGCCAAGGGGATGGCGCGCGAATTCAGCCGGGCGATGCATGACGCGGCGGATGAGGCCGGGGTCAATGATATGGCCAAGGGGCTGAAGGCTGCGTCGAACCCGATGGGGACCGCCATGGACGGGGTGAAACAGGCAGCGCAGGACATGGCCAAGTCGATCGACCCGACCAAATACGACCCCGAAAGCGAAACCGGAAAGCTGGCCGCTGAACGCGCTGAGGACGCCAAAAAGATCCAGGCGTCCACTGCGCGCGCGGCAGCCGAGCGCAAGGCGCGTGAGGCAGAGGCGGCGCTGGCCAAGGCGGAAGAGGCCGAGGCGGCGCTGAAACCTGCGGCGCCGAAAACGGAAGAAGAGGCCAAGTCATGAGCAAGACGGATGAGATCGACGACTCAACCGCGCCGCTGATCGAGCATCTGGCCGAATTGCGCAACCGGCTGATCCATTCGGTTGCGGCGTTTGTCGTAGGCATGGTGATCTGTTTCACCGTGGCAACGCCCGTTTTCAATTTCCTGACCGCGCCCCTGTGCCAAGTGCTAGCCGAGGGCGGGCAGGACTGTGCGCTAATCTTCATCAGCCCGCAGGAGGGCTTCTTTGTCGCGATCAAGATCTCCTTCCTGGGCGGCTTTATCCTGGCGTTTCCCTATATCGGGTTCCAGATGTGGCGGTTTGTGGCGCCGGGGCTGTACAAGAATGAAAAGGGCGCGTTCCTGCCCTTTATGATCGCCTCGCCCTTCATGTTCATTCTGGGCGCCAGCTTTGCCTTTTATGTGGTGACACCGCTGGCCTATGATTTCTTCCTTGGGTTCCAGCAGTTTGGAACCGGCGGCGAGGCTGTCACCGGCGAAGAGGTGAACCAGGGGCTGAGCGTGGTGTTCCAGGGCTCGGCGCAGGAGTATCTGAACCTGACCATCAAGTTCATCGTGGCCTTTGGCCTGTGCTTTCAGCTGCCGGTGCTGCTGACGCTGATGGGCAAGGCCGGGCTGGTCAGTGCCGAAGGGCTGGGGGCCGTCCGCAAATACGCGGTGGTGGCGATTCTGGTGCTGGCCGCGCTGGTGACACCGCCGGATGTGATCACCCAAGTGATCCTGTTTGTGGTGGTCTATGGTCTCTACGAGATTTCGATCTTCCTGGTTCGCCGGGTCGAGGCCAAGCGTGAAGCCAAGCTGCGCGCCGAGGGGTATTATGACGATGAGGACGAAATGGACGCCCATCCCGACGATCCGATGATGGCCGAGTTCGAGGTTGAGGACGGCAAGGACAAGTAAGCCAAAAGCGGTTTGAAACAGAAAGGCGCGTCCGTGAGGGCGCGCCTTTTTCTTTGCTGCATACCTTTGATCGATAGTTGTGGGGCCGGGCCTCTGGCTTTGGCGCCCGCTGCGTATGCAGTCAACCGCTGTTCGCAGCGCTGATTATCCGGCGCATCAAGCCCATGAACTGTTCCCTCTCATTGATTGATAGGGGGGCTAGGGATTGCTCGTTCTGGTCGTTGGCAGCCTGATAAGCGCGCTCCCGTGGGGCCTGTCCTTCTGCAGTCAGCCAAATTTGCTGTGATCGCGCGTCTGACGGGTGTTTCTTCCTGACGATCAGCCCGTCTCTTTCCATTCGGTTCAGTGTGTTGGCAAGGGTTGCCTGTTCCAGCGCCAGCTTTTCGAGCAGCTCGCGCTGGGTCACCCCGTCCTTGACCCACAGTTCCAGCAGAATGGGGAATTGCCCAATGGTGATGCCAAGCGGGGTGATACGGTCCTGCAAGCCGGAGGCAAACAGGCGGGCGGTGTGATTCACCAGATAGCCGGCGGAGTTTTCTTTTTCGAATTTCATTGTTCGATTCTGCACTTGAATAGCATGCTATGCAACGATACATAGCATGCTATATTGATGGAGGGAGCCAACATGGCTGGACTTGAAGAACTCGACGGCGCCGTCACACTTTCCGACCAGATGGACGCCGAAGAAGGCCCGGTTGTCCTGATGAACCTGTTCACAATAGACCCATCTGATGAGCAGGCCCTGTTGGATGCTTGGGCACATGACGCTGATTTCATGAAGGGGCAGCCCGGGTACATTTCGACACAGATGCACAAAGGGATCGCCGGCAGCTCGACCTATGTGAACTATGCTGTCTGGCAGGACGTGCAAAGCTTTCGTGCGGCCTTCATGCATCCTGAATTTCATAGACGGATTGCCAAGTATCCTGAAAGTGCAGCCGCCCGGCCGCATTTGTTCAAAAAACTGGCTGTCGCCAACCATTGCGTCGCTTGAAGGGACCCGGATCAGATTGCCATGAAACAGAAAATCCACGCAGCCGCAGGTGTAACCGCCTTTCTGATCATCCTGACGTTTTGGACCTCAACAGTGCTGAGCGAAGCTCTTGGGACACCGGAAACCATAGCCCTGGTCAAATCCAGGATCCTGATGGGGATGTTTGTCCTGATACCGGCGA
The DNA here is from genome assembly GCF_000473165.1 of Leisingera aquimarina DSM 24565. GTDB lineage: Bacteria > Pseudomonadota > Alphaproteobacteria > Rhodobacterales > Rhodobacteraceae > Leisingera > Leisingera aquimarina. The sequence goes on from NZ_KI421504.1 coordinate 2,467,035, forward strand.
TGGCCATTGCGGGAGGCTCCGGCATGGCGATCGGGCGCCGGCGCAAGGATGCGCCAGCCGTTGCGAAGAAAAAGCGTATGCCCTTGATTGCCGCAAACGGATTGATGGTCCTCCTGCCGGCAGCCTTTTTTCTGGAGGCAAGGGCAAGTGATGGAAACTTTGATGGTGTGTTTATCATTGTGCAGGGCATTGAATTGCTGGCTGGGGTGTTGAACCTCACCATGATGGGCTTGAACATCCGGGATGGCAGCAGAATGGCTGCGCGCCGTAAAAGCCAGGCGTAGAACTGCAGTCGTTGGGGGCAGGCGCGGTGCTTGCCCCCTTGCCGCTTCCTTCCGAACATGCTTTGAAATCCGTCAGCTAACCGACGGAGGCACCCCATGGACCAGATCGCATTGACCCGCATTGCCGAGGCGCTGGAGCGGATGTCGCCCGCCCCTTTGGAAACCCCTGATTTCAACGCCGCCAGTGCCTTTGTCTGGCATGTGGGGCCGGAACGGCTGGAGCCTGTTCCCGCTGTGAACCGGGTCGATCTGGACCTGCTGGTAGGCATCAACCGCTCGCGCGATACGCTCTTGGATAACACCCGCCGCTTTGCGCAAGGCTTTGCCGCCAATAACGCGCTGTTGTGGGGCGCGCGGGGGATGGGGAAGTCGAGCCTGGTGAAGGCCGTGCATGGCGCGCTGGCGGGGGATCACCCGCAGCTGAAACTGGTGGAGCTGCAGCGCGAGGATCTGCCCTCGGTGGCGCGGCTGCTGAACCATCTGCGCGGCTCGGAGCACCGGTTCATCCTGTTCTGCGACGACCTGTCGTTCAGCCATGACGACCAGCACTACAAGAGCCTCAAGGCGGTGCTGGACGGCGGCATCGAGGGGCGGCCGGAGAATGTGGTGTTCTACGCCACCTCGAACCGCCGCCACCTGATGCCGCGGGACATGATCGAGAACGAGCGCTCCAGCGCCATCAACCCGTCAGAGGCGGTGGAGGAGAAAGTCTCGCTGTCCGACCGCTTCGGGTTGTGGCTGGGGTTCCACCCTTGCGATCAGGACGAATACCTGGCGATGATTGCGGGCTATTGCGCAGCTTACGGCGTCCAGGTGGATGCGGAGGGACTGAGGGCCGGGGCGATTGAATGGCAGGCGACCCGCGGCGCGCGGTCGGGCCGGGTGGCCTGGCAGTTCTTTACCGACCTGGCCGGTCGGCACGGGGTTGCGCTGCGATAAGCCGCAACGGCCCCCACAATGGCTCGAAATCGGAAAAGCCCGGCGATTTCGCCGGGCTTTTCATGGTGAACAGGCTGTTACGGTCGTCAGTTCAGGTAGCTCAGCGGGTCGATGCTCTCGAACCCGTCGCGCACTTCGAAATGCACATAGGCATCGTCACCGCCGCGCAGCGAGGCGATGCGCTGGCCACGGACCACGCTTTCGCCCTTCTTCACGGTGATATTGCCGACGTTCTGGTAAACCGTCAGCAGCTTCTGGCTGTGGCGGATCACCACGATCGGCACATTGTTGGAATCCTTGGTGATCGCAGCCACAGTGCCCGCTTCGGCAGCATTGACCGGCGCACCGGCAGCGGCAGCAATGTCGATACCGTCATTGCGCCCCTTGGAGTAGGTTTTGACGATCTTGCCCTGCACCGGATAGGCCATTGCCGCGCTGCTGGCGCGGGTGGGTTTGGGCAGCTCCGGCTTGGGCAGCGTTTCCGCCGCAGGCTTGACAGCGGCGGGTTCGACCTTTTCTTCCGGCAGCGGCTGGCTGGCACTTGGCGGCACCGGCGTTTCAGAACCGGCCCCCGGTTCGGTGACGGTCACGGCGGTGGCGGCCGGGGCCAGCCGGGGTGCGGGCTCTTCTTTCAAGGGGATCAGCAGAAACTGGCCTTCACGCACCGCAAAATCGCTGCCCAGCCCGTTCCATTCCGCCAGCGATTTCACTGGAACCTGGTAAAGCCTTGAGATGGTGTAGGCGGTTTCGCCGCGTTTCACCTTGTGGCGCACTGGTTCGGGGCCTGCCTGCACCTTGGGCGGCTGCGGCTTGGGCACCGGCTGGATCGCGGTGGGAGTCACCGACCCCGGATTAGGTGAGGTCAGAGGAGCAGTGTCAATGGCCTGGCCGGCCAGTGTTGCAATATCAACCGAGCCCGGTGTGGAGCCGGCCCCTGCGGGCAGGCTGTCCGGCGCGCGGCGCGGCAGCGCCAGCACTTCGCCCTGGCGCATCTTGTCGCTGGTTTCCATGCCGTTGAACCGGGCCACCTCGGAGGGCGGCAGGCCGATGCGGGCAGCAACGTCCGAAACCGTATCGCCGCGCTGGGCGACAGCCACCTGATACGAGGGGTAGGAGATCAGGCCGCGGGAATCCGGCGAGGGCCGGTTCGCGGTAGCAGTCTGCGCCGCGCCTGCCGTGTTGAAGGCGCCCAGCTGGCCGCGCAGATCGTAGTCCAGCGGGCCCTGGCAGGCAGCCAGCACCCCGGTCAGCATCCCGGCCAGGGGCAATACGGCCAGCAGCCTTGCACGGGGCAGGCCGCGGAATGCGGTCCGGGTGGGGGTGGTCCGGGTCATTTTGCTCTCCTCAAAACACGCTTCCCCTTTTTCGCGGGGGTTCGCTCGCGTCAATCACTATAGCCCATGCCGTCCGGGGGGCGGCTGAAATCCGCCGGTAGTTTACGTGTCCTTGCCCAATCCCTCAAGCAGCGGAACAAACCGCACCGGGCGCAGCTCGTCATAGTCCAGCCCGTCTTCGGTTTTGCGCACCCGGATCAGGGTCTGGACATGGTCGGACTGCCCCACCGGCAGCACCATGATGCCGCCGGTCTTGAGCTGCGCTAGCAGGGGGCTTGGCGGATCTTCGGCGGCGGCGGTCACGATGATGCGGTCAAACGGCGCCTGTTCGCTCAGGCCGTGGCTGCCGTCGCCGACCAGCGAGGTCACATTGGAGAGCTGCAGCTGCTCAAACACAGCCCGCGCCTCGCGCACCAGCCTTGCGTGGCGGTCGATTGTATAGACCCGGCGTGCCAGTTTCGACAGGATTGCCGCCTGATAGCCCGAGCCGGTGCCGACCTCCAGCACCGTGTCGCGCGGGGAGATCTGCAGCGCCTGGGTCATCATGCCGACCACGGACGGCTGCGAGATAGTCTGGCCGCAGGCAATCGGCAGCGGCACGTCTTCATAGGCGCGTTCGGCAAAGATGCCGCGCACGAACATGCCGCGGTCGATCTGCTCGATCGCTTCCAGCACTTGGCTGTGCGTCACCCCGCGCGAGCGCACAGAGTAGAGGAATTGCATTTTGGTTTCGGGATCCGGTCCGCTCATTCAATTGCCTTCAGCGCGCCCAGTGCATCGCGCGCGGTCAGGTCGGCACGCATCGGGGTGACAGAGATATAGCCGCCGAGATTGACCGCGGCGTCTGAACCGGCGGTGGTCTCAACCTGCTGGTTGCCGCCCCGGATCCACAGGTAGCGGCGGCCGGTGGGCGAGAGTTGTTCTTCCGCGGAAAAATGGCTGCCGCGGCGGAATCCTTGCGTGGCCACGCGGGTGCCCTTGACGCCTGTTGCCGGGACCGGCGGAAAGTTGATGTTGTAAAACAGCCGGTAGTCCTGCTGGTCCAGCGGCTGGGCGGCCAGAATCCTTTTCACCAGGGCAGCGCCGTGCACGGCGGCGGCCTCGAACGGGTTTGCGGTCTCGCGGTTGGCAGGGCCGTAATACTGTGACAGCGCCATTGCCGGGATGCCCTGCAACGCGGCCTCCATCGCGCCGCCCAGCGTGCCGGAGTACAGCGCGTTCTCAGCCGAATTGTTGCCGCGGTTTACACCGGACAAAACCAGATCGGGTTTTGCGCCCTGCATCACCACATGAATGCCCGCCAGCACGCAGTCGGCAGGGGAGCCTTCGGCGGCAAAGCGGTGGTCGCCCAATTGGCTCAGCATGGTGGGGCGGGTGTAGCTGATGCAATGGCCGACGCCGGATTGCTCAAACGCGGGCGCCACGGTCCAGACCTCGCCGTCCGGGCCTGCGACCTCGCGGGCGATAGCGTCCAGAATGGCCAGCCCTTCGGCGCTGATGCCGTCGTCATTGGTGATCAGAATGCGCATGGGGTGTCCGCCTGCCGTGTTCAACCGGGTTTTCGATTGAATAGGACCTGTGCCGGAACGGGGCAAGGTTTTCGCGGATGGAAGCGGGATCAGCCGCAAAGCGGGGCAGGGAGGCAACAGGCGAAGCGGCCGGGGCAGGCTCCCGCCCCCCGAGCCTGCATCTCAGATGCCGTCCCGGGTGTTGGGCATAGCGCCGCGCTGGCGCGCGGCGCAGGCCGCCAACGCCGTTCAGTCTGCCAGAATCCGCGGCAGCAGGCGCGCGGCCTCTTCCTGGATGGTGGCCAGAGCCGCGCGGTCCTCGCCGGGATGGAAACGGGCGCGCAGGGCGGTGGCCATCGGTTGCGGTTCCAGGATGCACACCTGCGGGCCGGTGCGTTCGGTCTCTGCCTGCCAGCTGCGGGCCAGCGCCATCTGCGCCGCCTTGGTGGCGCCATAGGTGCCATAGAACTTCTCGCCCGCGCGTACGTCGTCAAAGAATACCGCGCGGCCTGATTGGCCCAAGAGCGGCGCCACATAGGGGATCAGCACCGAGGTCGCAGTAGCGTTGATGGCCACGGCCTTGCTCCAGTCCTTGGCGGCCACAGAAGGCGCCGGGCAGAGCGCGGTTGCATGGATCGCGGTGTGCAGCCACAGGTCCAGCTGGCCCCAGCGATCGTGGATGCCGCGGCAGAGCGTTGCCATCGCCTCGGGCACCGTGATGTCCATCGGCGCCAAAGTCGCGGAGCCGCCTGCGGCCTTGATGCGGTCATCCAGCTCTTCCAGCGCGCCGGTGGTGCGGGCCACCGCTACAATGTGATGGGTGGGCGCAAGCGCCTCGGCCAAGGCGTTGCCAAGGCCGCGCGATGCGCCGGTGATGAGAGCGATTTTATCTGTCATGGCACGTCTTGTGGGCCGCGCGCGCAGGCAGGTCAAGGGGCGGCGGCCCCGACCAAGAATTTTGGAAAATTCTTGGTAAATTTCTTGGAAGAAATTTGTGCCGCAGAACCGGGCCGGTTCAGCCGCCAGGCATGGAAAGGCGTTTGCTTTCGCCCTTGGAATTCAGGATCAGCCCCTTGGCGTCAATTGCCACCACCTGGCCCGATGACAGGCGGCTGCCACGCGACACCTTGCGGGTGCGGCCTGACGGCAGCCGGATCAGCGCAGTCATACTGTCCTCGGGTCCGAACAGCCCCAGCAAGCTCAGGTTGCCGCGGTTCATTGCATTGGTCTGGGTCGCAAGCCCTGCCACCTTCGCAGATGTCTGTTCGTTCGCCATCTTGTCCGTCCTTCGATTGTCGGCAGGTATCTGGGGCCGGGCAGGGCAAGCTGCAAGGCACCGCAAACCGTATCGGCGGAAAGCCGCAGGAAAGTAAGAAGATGTGCGCCGATGGCCGCTTGTGTCAGGCGTCATACACCAGAGACGGCAGGTCGTGCCCATAGGCATAGAGCAGCTCCAGCAGCTCTTCTAGATCGGCGCCGTCCTTTTGCAGCGGGTAAAGCGGGTGGTTCTGCTCGGTGACCTTCAGCTCAGGATACTGGCCGTCGGGGTGCATCTCCAGCATGCAGCCCGCAGGCACCGGCATGTCCGGCGGGATCGCATTGGCCAGCCAGGCAGGGCGGTCGCCCAGCTTTTCGGTCTCGCGCATCTCGAAGAGGTCGAGATAGGCGTCGAAATCATCGCGGCTGAGGCTGGCCCAGGTGCCCAGGATGAACTCCTCGCCGCGGCTGTTTGCCAGCGGCACCGCCAGCACCGCGCGGATGAAACGCAGCTCGCCCAGGCGGCAGAAATCATCCGTCAGGATGTCGCCGCGGGTGGCCAGGACGGCAGAGTTGTCCTCCACCTCCATATCCTCGGAACAGATATCGGGCCGGTCGCAGCTGAGGCTCAGCAATTGCGCAAAGGTGGCGCCGCAGCAGCGGCACTGGCGCGGAGAGGTCAGCATACGGGCAAGATGCGCGTCCAAAAGGCGGCCTTTCATCTGGAAGCATAGGAAAAGGCGCGGGCCGTCATGGCCAGCGCCTCCCCATGCACTGTTGGCAGCTCTCATACGCGGATGCCGCCGGAAGTTCAAACCCCCATGAACTGCGAGGGGCGGCGCCTCAGCCGGTGGCCAGTTTCGAGGCGTTCCACGAGGCACCGGGTGCCGGCATATCCTGGATCTTGGCGCTGACACGGCTGCTGCCCTCCAGCGCGTCCAGATACTCGGTGGTCACCCCGGTGATGTAGTTGCCGTCAAAGCAGGAGCAGTCAAAGCCCTGGATGTCCGGGTTGCCTTCCTGCGCCGCCCAGATCAAGTCCTCGAGCTTCTGATAGAACAGCGCGTCGGCGCCCAGTTCGTCGCGGATTTCCTCGATGCTGAGGCCGTTTGCGATCAGCTCGTGCTTGGTCGGCATGTCGATGCCATAGACGTTGGGGTACTTCACTGGCGGCGAGGCCGAGGCGATATAGACCTTCTTGGCGCCGGCATCGCGGCACATCTGCACGATCTTTTTAATCGTGTTGCCGCGCACAATTGAATCGTCGATCAGCAGCACATTGCGGCCCTTGAACTCCAGCGGGATGGCGTTGAGCTTGCGGCGCACCGATTTCTGACGTTCTGCCTGGCCCGGCATGATGAAGGTCCGGCCCACATAGCGGTTTTTCACCAGGCCTTCACGGTACCGGATGCCGGTGGAATTGGCCACTTCCAGCGCCACGGGGCGCGCCGAATCAGGCACCGGGATGATGCTGTCGATTTCCAGCCCTGCGTCTTGGATCTGCTTGGCCAGCGCCTGACCCATGCGCAGCTGGGTCTTGTAAACCGACACGCCGTCCATCATCGAGTCGGGCCGCGCCAGGTAGACATATTCAAAAATGCAGGGGGTCAGCTTGCCCTCGACCGCCTGGAAGGTGTGCATGTTGCCGTCCAGGTCAACCAGAATGGCCTCGCCCGGCTTTACATCGCGGATCTTCTCAAATCCGTTGATGCCGAACGCCACATCTTCAGACGCAAAGCTGAAATCCTCGCCACCGCTTGCTGCCGGGCGTTTGCCCACGGACAGCGGGCGGATGCCGTTGGGGTCGCGGAAGGCCAGCATGCCGACACCGGCAATCATGCACAGCACCGAATAGGCGCCCTGGATCCGCTCCATGGTCATCTTGACGCCGGCAAAGATATTGCGGACCGGCTCGGCATTGCCGTTGACCTTGATCGCGTCTGCCACCTTGTCGGCCAGAACGTTCAGCATGATTTCGGAATCGGATGTGGTGCGCAGATGGCGGCTGTATTTGCCGGTCACCTTTTCGCGCTGCTCGGCGGTGTTGGTGATATTGCCGTTGTGAACCAGATAGATGCCATAAGGCGCGTTCACAAAGAACGGCTGCGCTTCGGCCGCACTCAGCGAGCCCGCAGTGGGATAGCGGACATGGCCGATGCCAGTCTTTCCGGTCAGAGTGTCGGCATCCTGCGGGCCGAACACATCCTTGACCAGGCCGTTTTCCTTGCGCTCGCGGAAAAACTCGCCGGTGTAGGTCACAATCCCCGAGGCGTCCTGGCCGCGGTGCTGCAGCATCAAGAGCCCGTCATATATCTCCGCAAAGACATCCGTGTCCCGGCTTGCGATCCCCAAAATCCCGCACATTGGCTGGCTCCAATCCCACTTAGGCTTTGCTGTTCGGTTGCTGATGGAAGCGGCTCGGATGGCAGTCTAGCGCATTTTGCATCTTGCGCGCCAATCGGGCGGCCTGCGCCGCGCCAAGGGGCCATCCCGGCAAACCGGCCGGAGCCAAAGTGCCGGATGCGTCGCTGACGCCTGGCGCCATGCGCGTCAGGTCAGGTCCACAAGGGCAGGCGGGCAGCGTCTGCAGCAGCGGCAAGGCGGTGTGGCTCCGAATCCGTTTCCTGTTCCGGCCCTCACATAGTGCCTTTCTCTGCGCCTGTCATCAAAGGATCACAAATCCGATGCCGCACCGCGGCAACCTGACCGGGGAGGGCGGTACCGGGCGGGCGCATCAATGCAGCGTCAGCAATGAAATAGCCCCCACCAGAACAAGGCTCAGCGCCCAGATCAGATCCAGGTTGAACCAGCCCTTGGACAGGAATTTCAGCCCCAGCCAGTGGTAGACGCCAAGCGCCAGCGCGCCGCCCGCCGCGGTCATGGCAAGGGTATGGGCCAGCGCCACGGTGACGGCGATGGTGGCATTGCGGCCCATCAGCGTATAGGCTGCGGCGTGGCCGGCACCTTCGTCCGGGCCGCAAAGGCCCAAATAGACCGGCACCAGCATCAGCCCCGCGCCATGCGCCATCGCCGCCAGAAACGACCACAGCGCCAGCCGAGATGGCGGCACCCGCGCCAGAAAGCGGGGATGGCGGCGGTTGATCAGCAAATACCCCCCCAGCGCAATCACCAGAGAGGCCGCGCCGATGCGGATTTCCACATGCCATTCCGTCAGCCACAGCAGCGCCGAAAACGGCAGCAGGATCGCAGTCATCGCCAGCAGATGGCCAAAAGCCAGCGCCAGCAGCGCTTTGAACAAGCTGGATCTGCGGCGTTCCATCAATGCCGAAGAGACCGCCAGCGGCCATCCCATCCCCGGGTTCACCCCGTGATAGAGTCCCGACGCAACGACGGCCCACCACAGGGCCGCCGTTGTTGAGATTTCCGCCACGCGTCAGACGGAAGGATAGCAGAAACTGTCGGTAGAGCAGTCGCCCCCTTCCAGCCGGATCTGGTGGCTGCGGTAGCCTTTGGGGAATTCGACATAGAAGTCCTTGTCCAGCTCCAGCCCGCCGTCTGCCCCGACGTTGGCCATCACCATCTGGCCGCCTTGGCCATCGGGATAGAACTGGTCGTCCCAGGTGGAATAGAGCGAGTTGGTCCAATAGACCCGCTTGCCGTCGCGGCTGATCTCGACCATCTGCGGGCCATAGGCAAAATCCTTGCCGTTCGGGTGCTTGGCGCCGCGGGCAATACCGCCCAGTTCAACCTTGCCAGTCAGCTTCGGATTCATCGGGTCAGAGACATCATACTGATGCATCTCGCCCTGGCCCCAGCAGGCCACATACAGGTATTTGTCGTCCAGGCTCAGATCGATATCGGTGACCAGCGGCGGCACCGCTGCGAACCCCTGCAGCAGCGGCGGCAGGTTTTCAGCCTTTTCGGGGCGCGGGTCGATGGTGATGGTCTTCTTGGCCTCAAACGTGCCGTCATCCTTTTGCCACCAGGTGAAAATCGCGCCCTGCAGGTTGGTGGTATCCACCACCACACCGCAGAATCCGTAGTCTTTGGAGGGATCATGCGCGGGCCGGATTTCCAGCGCCATCTGGTGGTTTTCGCCCAGGTCGATGGTCTGCACGTTCTTACGCTCGCGCAGGTTCCAGAAATGGATCGAATGGCCGTATTTGTTGCTCAGCAGATCCTCCGCCACGATGCCGTTTTCAAACTGCGGCGGCAGGCCCCATTCCGAACTCACCATGTAGTCGCGCGGCAGGTTCCACCAGAAATCATAATGCTTGTCCTGCGCGCCCCGGTCCATTTCATAGCGGCCCAGAATGTCGAAGGTCTCGCAATCCATGATGAAGATACCCGGCGGCCCGTCGGTGCCATCCTTGCCGCCGCCGCCCAGGGTCGAGACATAGATGCCTTCAGGCCCGCAATGGATGGTGTGGGGGCGGGAATAGCCGGTCTTTTCGAACACTTCCTCGGGTTCGATGATCTTGTGGATCTTCGCCTTCCGCGGCTCCTTCACGTCGATCACGTAAATGCGGCTGGAGCGGATGCCGGGAATGATCAGATAGCGCCGTTCCAGAAATGCATGGCCGGTCAGCGGCGACAGCGCTGAGGAACAGGCGTTCCAGCCGAAATGATGAAATTCGTCGCCCTTGTTGGGCATGATCAGCTGATGCACGATGTCGCCGTAGCTGTCAGATTTGGGGTCAACATCTACAACCGCCAGCCCATCAGGCTGCGAACCGTCAGGGCTGAGCATCAGGGTAAACGCCAGCGTCTCGGCCGGGGCTTCCATGGCAAGCCTGGGGGTGGCATGAAATGTGGGGTCGGGCCGCAAGTTCATCGTTAAATCCTCCCTGGAAACGGGCGCCAAGTGTTCTGTCATGCATTCTGCGCCTGTGTACGATGCTGGCATACATCGATTTTCCGGGCAACTTTTTCTCCAAACTCCCTTGCGTCCGGAACGCGCGTTCTGAAATCGATGGAGAAACTTCGGATCCTTTTTTCAAGCTCCAGGGAACGGCCTCCTATTTGCCAATAGCCAGTCCGCAAAAGAAAAGGCCCGCGCATTGGCGGGCCCGAGGGGGGGAGGAATGGCTTGGCTTCCGGCGCCGGGGATCAGGCCGCCAGAATGCGGTCCAGCAAGTTGTCCAGCGGGCAGGGCAGGCGGGCGTCGACGTCGCCCATGCCGGTTGCTGACAGGGCGCGGCCTTCATCGCTGGCCAGAACCTGGCGGGTTTCGGTCAGTGACAGCTGGTGAAAGGCCGAGCCTTCAGCAACATCGCCTGCGGGCATCAGCATGCCGCTTTCAGCCCAAACCAGTTCTTCTTCTTCAAATTCGAAATGTATGCGGCCCAGACGTTCCGGCGCGGCGGCGGAAATGCCCTTGTAGCCGGTCAGCGCAATCAGCTTGGCGACAACAACCGGCAGGCCGAACAGGCGTTCGGCGGTGTCCATCTCCAGCGCCACTTTCTGGTCTGAAGGCAGCATCAGGTCGGTGTCGTTGCCCAAAGCACCGGCCGGGACATGCAGGCATGTGGTCAGGCGCGGCACCGCATGGCGCACCGCCTTCACTTCCTGGGCGCCGCCGTCAAAGGTGAACACCATGTCGCCGGGCTTCACGTCGCGGGCCTGCTTAAAGCCTTCTTCGGTCTCTACCAGGGTCGCAGGCAGAAAGCCGCCGCTGCGGACACGGGGGCGTTTCGCAGCCGGGGCCGGCTTCAGGCTCTGCGGCAGGGGATTGGTCAGCAGCAGCACATCAACCGGCTGGTAGTCGGCAAAATCCGTGGTGTGATCCAGCTGCATGTTCATGTCCCTTCTGAGCGTCTTAGCCCGGCGTTTTGCCGTTGAAGCCATCAGGCCCCCGAATTGGGACCAAATTGGGGCGGGCTTGCGTCCCATTTCGGGATGGCGCGATTTTTTTGGGACAAAGCCTTGTTTGCAGGCGGATTGTTAACCCTTTGACGGGGCAGGCTGAGGATTTGTTAAGATTTGCCGCAAGTTTGATGGTCGGGATTTTCGTCGCTCAGAACGTGATTCTATTTGGTTAACAGGGCGTTAACTAGAATTTACCTCGTTAACCACTTGGGACGGCTGCTTGTGGATAACTGTGTGAACGCTTTGAATTCAAAGCAAAACGGGCGCCCAAGAGGCGCCCGTGTTTTCAGCTTAAGGTGGCAATTCCTACGTATTACTGGCCGCAGGACCCGATCAGCGCTTCATACTGTTCGGTGACCCAGCCCAAGGCCTGCTCCGGGTTGCGGTCTTCGATCTTGCCGATCAGGCGTTCGAACACCTCGGCCGAGCGGCTTTCGTCAACCATTGTAAAACTCTGCCCGGTCATCACCACATTGTAGAGGAAAAAGGCAATCGCCACCAAAAGGATGCCGCGCAGCACTCCGAAGAAGAAACCCGCGCCCTGATCCAGCCCGCCAAGCGCCGAGCGCTGCACCAGGGTGGAAAACAGCGGCGTGAAGAAGGAGACCACGATCAGCGCCAAGGCAAACACCGCGGCAAAGGCCGCGATGATTGACAATTCGCAGCTGTCAGCGATGAATTCGCCGATCACCGGAATTTCCGCCATCAGGGGCTCCACCTGCGGCGCAAAGATAAAGGCGAGCACGCCCGCGGCGATCCAGCCTGCGATGGCCATCGCCTCGCGTACGAAGCCACGTGAATAGGCCAGCAGCGCCGATACGACGATGACCAGGGCCACGACCCCGTCGATGATTGTGAAACCTTCCATGTCCCTCGCCCGTTTGCCTGCGATTTCGAAATTTTTGCGACCTTAGCCGGCCCCGAAGAATTCGCCAACAAAACCGGCCAGATCGCTGGACTTTCTCAAGTTCAGGCCGTTCACGGACACAGTTTTATTGCCGCCAGGGGCAATTGCCGCCGTGAAACCAAGTTTTTGCGCCTCTTTCAACCGGTTTTCGGTCTGCGGGGCAGGCCGCAGCGCCCCGGATAGCGAAATTTCTCCGAAAACCACCGTATCGGCGGGCAAAGCCACGTCTTCCCGCGCACTCAGCAATGCTGCGGCTACCGCAAGGTCGGCAGCCGGCTCCGAGATTTTCATGCCGCCCGCCACGTTCAGATAGACGTCCAGACCTGCAAAAGGGATGCCGCAGCGCGCTTCCAAGACTGCCAATATCATCGCCAGCCGCGATGAATCCCAGCCCACAACAGCGCGGCGCGGCTGCGAATGGGGCGAAGGGGCAATCAGCGCCTGCATCTCGACCAAAACGGGCCTTGTGCCCTCGATGCCGGCAAACACCACCGAGCCGGGCGAGGGTTCGCCGCGTTCGGACAGAAACAGGGCTGAGGGGTTGATGACCTCAGCCAGTCCGCCGCCGGTCATCTCAAACACGCCGATCTCGTCCGCCGGGCCAAAGCGGTTCTTGACCGCCCGCAGGATGCGGAACTGGTGGCCGCGTTCCCCTTCGAAATAGAGCACCGTGTCGACCATATGCTCGACCACGCGGGGGCCGGCGATCTGGCCGTCCTTTGTGACATGGCCGACCATGATGATCGACACCCCGTTGCGTTTGGCAAAGGTGGTCAGCTCATGCGCCGCAGCCCGCACCTGGCTGACCGACCCCGGCGCGCTGTCCACGTGGTCGGACCACATGGTCTGGATGGAATCAATGATGGCCAGCTGCGGCTTCTCGGCCTCCAGCGTGGTCAGGATATCGCGCAGGTTGGTCTCAGCCGCAAGCTGCACCGGCGCATCCGCCAGCCCCAGCCGCTGCGCCCGCATCCGCACCTGGGCCGATGCTTCCTCGCCGCTGACATAGATGGTTTTGACACCCGCCTTGGCAAACCGCGCCGCCGCTTGCAGCAAGAGGGTGGATTTGCCGATCCCCGGATCACCACCGACCAGAATGGCCGAGGCCGCCACCAGCCCGCCGCCCAGAACCCGGTCCAGTTCCCCCACACCGCAGCAGGCGCGCGGCGGCGGGATTTCCCGGGTTGCGAGATCGCTCAGCGGGATGGTGCGGCCGCGCTTGACGCCCAGCGACTTTTTCGAGGGGCCAGAACTCAGTCCCTTGTCTTCGGAAATTGTGTTCCATTCGCCGCAGCCTTCGCAGCGGCCCGACCATTTGGAGAAGCTCGCGCCGCAGGCCGAGCAGGAGAAAGATGTTTTTGCCATGCTGGATCAGTGGCAGACGTTTCCGTTTTGTTCAAGGGGTTGCAAACGGGGAGTAAACGGTTTCTCGGCCCCACATTGTGGGTGCGGAGCTCGCCTGCGAGATCTTAGCTATCTCATGGTGGGGAGTGCGTTTCGCAATGTGCGCTGCAAATTCGTTTGTGTGGATGCCGCTCAGAATGCAAGGCCCGCGTGAGGCTTTCTGAACCTGTGATCGAGTGCGCGCTTGTGTCAGGCCTCCGATTGCGGCTCTTCACATGCGCCGCGGGCCGGGATGGTGGTTCGCGGGCCGGGTCCAACACTTCTCAGCGGGCTGAAAGCCCTGTGAATTACGATGGTTTTCCCTGCCCCGATCCGGTCGATCGGTTGTCCATTCAGCTCATGCCTTCCTCACATCCCCGACGTCCAGAGTCTGGCGTCAGCCTTTATGCTTCAGCCAGAGCCGGAGCCCGGTAGTTTTCATCTTTCGTCAGCATCGCCCAGATCTGTCGAGCCATCTTGTTCGCAAGCGCTGTGGCGACCAGTATACGCGGTTTGTGTGACATCAATTTCCCGAGCCACGTTTCCTCAGAAATGCCCCCGCGGGAAGCCCCGACTATGGCGGTCATTGCTCCAATCACCAGCAATCGCCGGATATCGTGCTGTCCGGCCTTGGACACCCTGCCTAAGCGCGCCCGGCCGCCCGAAGAATTCTGTTGGGGAACAAGTCCGAGCCATGCGGCAACGTCGCGCCCACGCCGGAACGTTTCCACCGGGGGTGCGAAAGCCTCAATTGCCATGGCGGTGATTGGGCCGACTCCCGGCATGGTTTGCAGGCGTTTGGCGCGATGGCCTTTCTTCGACACTTCAGAGATCTGTTCGTCGAGCGCGCTGATCTGAGCGCCAAGGCTCTTGATCTGCTGCATTCGGCTGCAACAAGCGATCCTTGCGGCGACAGGCAAGCCATTGCTCTCGTCCTCAAGGACTTGGATCAATTTCGGAAGATGCTGCAATCCAACCGGAGCGATGTAACCGAATTCGTAAAGATGCGAACGCAGCGAATTGACCAACTCTATTCTCTGCGCGACTGCCTTCTGGCGGATGCGGAACACCACGGCACGCGCTTGTTGTTGCGCGGTCTTCGGTTCGACAAAGCGCATTTGCGGCCGGGTCGCAGCCTCGGCAATCGCGTCTGCGTCGGCAGCATCGTTCTTCTGCCGCTTGACATACGGCGTGACATATTGCGGTGAGATCAGCTTCACGACATGGCCAGCCTTTTCTAACTCCCGCGCCCAGTAATGCGCTCCAGGACAGGCCTCCATAGCCAGCGTGCAGCCACGGTGTGCCTCCATATACCGCAGGAACTGCGAGCGCGTGAACTTTTTACGAAACACGACCGCCCCGTCAGCCGCAGCTCCGTGCAACTGAAACACGTTTTTGCGAGATCTATGCCCACTATAGAAACGTTTTCCATGGATGCCTTCTCCTCTCTTGCCTTTGGCTAACAACACCACAAGCTTGGCATATCGCGGTGCCGACGGGGGAGAGCGGCATCCACCCCATCTTCTCAAATCGTTGGGGGTCGGGATCTACGCATCGGGTCACCGGCGTTGGCCGGATGCGGTGAAGGCGCAGGCCGTTGCGGATACGCTTGAGCCAGGCGCGACAGTGAATGCCATGTCGGCGCGGTATGGAGTTCTTCCGAACCAGCTGCCGGCTTGGCGCCGGTTGGTGAAGCAGGGAAAACTGGTTTTGCCAGCGGCGGAGGCTGACGGCACGGTTTTCGCCCCGCTGGTGGTCTTCGATGTGCCGGAGACGCCGGCGGTACCGGACATTGCCGCATCCGAAGAGGAGATCCGGATCCTCTCGGGCCTAGTCAGGATTGAGCTGGCGCCCGGCACGCCCGCAGCCCGGATCGCCGAGATCGTCCATGCGCCCGGGGCCACGCCATGCTGATGCCCTCGCAGGGCGTCCGGATACTGGTGGCGGCGAAGCCGGTGGATTTCCGCAACTATGTGGCGACGATTACTATGCGGAGCCGTGTACATCGCCTCTTGGATTGTGGCTTTTTTACAGCCGGTTAGGCAGAACAAACAGGCACATGCGCCCCGCATAACTATGCTCTCCCGCGATGGTTTCACACCTTGAGGAGAGAGAAGATGACTGACCAATACCGTAATCGCTGGTTCCTGGATCCGGGGCCGGTTTCGTTGTGGATCGATCAGTTCGCGGACGAGCTTGGCGCTCAGAGGTATTCGCCGCTGACCATTGAAGGCTACAGGGCATCGGCACGCCATTTCGCGGTTTGGCTGGAAAGCACCGGCATACCGATGGTCAGCGTCGATGATGGAGTTGTTCGTCGCTTCGCCGAACACCAGTGCCAATGTCCCGGCGGGCGGCGATGGCAGCATGTCTCACCAAAGTATGCGCGACGTGCCAGAAGGTTTGTTGTTTTCCTACAAGGTGCGGGCGTCGCACCTCCGCCGTTGAAGGCCGCGCCAGAATTTCCCTTGCTTGACGACTATCAGCACTGGCTGCGTTTGCATCGGGGTTTGGCGGAACGGACAGTTTCCCGTCATCTCCGCATCCTCAATAAGCTGTTGCCGGAACTCGGTACAGCGACCCACGATTATGATGCTGCCCGGATACGTTTTGTTGTCCGCAAATGGCGGGGGCAAACCGGTCCGGCCGGCCTGAGAACCATAACAAGCGCCTTGCGAAGCTATCTTCGCTTTCTCGCCGGCGCGGGCTTGTGCCGTCCCAACCTCGATCACGCCATTCCGCCGGTCATACAATGGCGTCTTTCGTCGTTGCCGCGGTATCTGGCAGCCGCAGATGTGGAACGTGTCATTGCATCCTGCGATCAGCTTGCCCGGGGGCGCCTGCGGGACCGGGCGATCCTGCTCCTTCTGGCGCGCCTGGGGGTGCGGGCCGGGGATGTCGCTGGTCTCAGACTGGGCGATATCGACTGGAACGCCGGTATCCTGAAGTTGAGTGGCAAGGCGCGTCGCCAGGTTCGGCTGCCGTTGCCGCAAGATGTAGGCGATGCGCTTCTCGCGTATATCGAACAGGAACGCCCGCGCATGCCTCAGGACGCGGTCTTTCTCATGATGGTCGCCCCTACCGCTCATTTGAGCAATCATGCCACGTCTCGGCCATTGTGGCGCTGGCATTAAAGCGCGCCGGCATTTCCGATCCGCCATCGAGCGGAGCGAGCTTGCTGCGCCACTCCGCGGCAACTTCGATGCTGCGGTCGGGGGCCACATTGGAAGCTGTCGGCACGGTTCTGCGCCACCGCTCGCTTGATATGACTGCGCATTACGCCAAGGTCGGTATCGCGATGCTGGAACAGATCGCTCAACCCTGGCCGGGAGAATTGACATGCTGAGTCAACTCCTCGCCGATCATGTCGCGCTGCACCAGGCGCTGGGGTTGAAATTCCGTACCCAAGGCAGTCTTCTACGCAACTTCGTTGCCTTTGCCGAGAGCCGCAGTGAGCATGTCGTAACAACAGCCACCGTGCAAGAATGGGCACTACAGGCATCTTCTCCAGAACAACGTCGCAACCGGCTTTTGACAGTACGTCGCTTCGCGCGCGCGCTTAATGCCGAAGATCCGAGCCATGAAGTTCCCTCCGCCGATCTCTTCGGCCGTGCCAGCCGCAAGCGGCGCACGCCTTACATCTACAGTCCCAGTGATATCCAACGGCTGATCGACGCCGCCCAGAGGCTTGGCCCCGCTGGCTCGATCCGGCCGCTCACCTACGCCACGATGTTCGGGTTGATTGCGGCAACAGGCATGCGCGTTTCAGAGGCCATCGCCATTCGATTGCCGGACGTGACCGATGACGGCCTGATCATTGCCCAGACCAAGTTTAAGAAGAGCCGGCTGTTGCCACTGCATCCAACGACTCGACGCGCTCTTGACGGGTATCTTACGATGCGTCTGAAGGCGGCCAGCCCGAGCGGCACACTTTTCCTTTCGCATCAGGGCACGCCGCTCGCCTATTCGACAGTCGCAACGGTATTCCTCCAGATCACGCGGTCAATCGGCTTGCGCGGTGCGGCAGGAACACCGGGCCCCAGGATTCATGATCTGCGCCACACATTTGCTGTTCGCTCCCTTGAGGCCTGTGCGCACGATTCCAAAGCCGTGGCGCGGCATATCACGGCCCTCAGTACCTATTTGGGGCATGCCCATGTCACCGATACATACTGGTATCCTCGAGGTAACACCCGAGCTGATGACACACATGGCAGCTGACGGCGAGAGGCTGCATTGCGGGGTGACGGCATGGCCCAGCTTGCCCAGCACCTCGCCGCCTTCCTGCGCAACCATCTTCCCAATGAAAGACGCGCAAGCGTTCATACCTGCGATGCCTATGCCTACAGCTTCCAACTGCTGGTGACATTCGCCGCCGGGCGATTGAGAAAGCGGCCGTGCCTGCTGCAGATCGAAGACATCGACGTGCCCACGATCCTTGCCTTTCTCGAGCACATCGAACAGACGCGAGGCAACAAGGCCCGTACGCGCAACGCAAGGCTGGCAGCCGTAAAGTCCTTCTTTCGCTATCTCGAGCACCGAGTACCTGCCATGCTGCATCTGGCTTTTGCCGGAGGGCTGCGCGTTTCCGAACTCATCAGCGCCGGGCTCAACCAGTTTGACGGGCGGTCCCCTGCCAGCATCCATATCATTGGCAAAGGACGAAGGGAGCGCGTGCTGCCGCTCTGGCAGGAAACCGCTGCCGCAATTCGCGCCTGGATCGCGATCAGACCCGAAGTCGGCGACACCGCGCTCTTCCTGAACAATGCCGGTCGAATGATGACGCGTGCCGGTTTCGAATACATTCTCGAGAAACATGCCAATACGGCTGCCCGCATCGCGCCCACCCTGGCGGCCAAATCGATAACGCCCCATGTTCTGCGGCACAGCTGCGCAATGCACCATGCTTCAGGCGACCCGGGACATTCGCAAGGTCGCACTGTGGCTTGGTCACGCCACGCTCCAGAGCACCGAGATCTACTTGCGCGCCGACCCAACCGAAAAACTCGAGATGCTTGACGCTCTGGAGCCGCTCGGCATCAAGCCGGGCAAGTTCCGGCCACCGGACAAACTGCTCGCGATGCTTTCCGCGCGGTAGAATAGTTATGCGGAGTCAATGTAGGCGGAACCGTCCGAAAAAGTGCCGGTCTGCTTCTTCGGCTCCGCATAATAATCGTCGCCACATAGTTGCGGTTATGCAGAGGACTGCATAACCGCAAGGGTATGGACGGGCTTGCCGCGCTTGTGCGGTCAGCGCTGGCCGAGGATCCGTTCACCGGAGCGGTCTTAGTGTTCCGCGCCAAGCGGGCAGACAGGATGAAGATCCTGTTCTGGGACGGCAGTGGCTTGGTCATGGCCTGCAAGCGGCTGGAGGAGAGTAGCTTCACCTGGCCTGCCATCAGCGACGGGGCGGTGACCTTGAACCGCGCCCGATCCGAGGCGCTGTTAGCCGGGCTGGACTGGCGGAGGGTACGATCCCTGGAGGCACGCCGCCCAGCTGTGGCAGAGTGACTCGGGGGGACGGAAAGACAGCCCGCCGCAGACCGGAGCAGAGTATGATCCGGCCATGTCCAGCGCCCCGCCAATTGACTTAGGCCCGGGGGCGTGCCGGGCAGAACGCGGAACAAATCCTGCAAGGCTTCGGCGGCATCCTGCAGCTGCCCTCCCGGCAGCATCCTGCGGATACGCCTGCCGGGTGGCAGACGGCTATACCGGCTGCAACCGGCTGACGCGCCCCTCGCGGACAGGCGGCGCGCCGATCACGGTCGCGCATTGCTGGGCGCATGCCCGCAGGAAGCTCAAGGAGGTCTTCGACCGCGGCGGCTCGGGGATCGCCGCCGAGGGCTTGCGCCGAATCGCAGAGTTCTACCGCATCGATGGTTAGATCCGCAGCATGGGTCCTGGTCAGCGCCTTTCTGCCCGGCACGCCCGCACCGTGCCACTGGTGACCGGGTTCGGACAATGGCTGCAGCTCCAGCGCGGCCGGATCTCGTCGAAGCCACTCCTGGGCGAGAAGTTGGCCTGCATCCACCGCCAATGGAATGGCCTGCAGACCTCCCTCCGCGACGGTCGCGTCGAGACCGGCTCCAATGCCCCCTCCCGGCAGATTGCTTCGCAATCGCCTGCCGGGCAGTGGTGCGAGAACCTGATCCGCCCTATCGCATTGACGAGGAGAAATGCGCTTTTTGCCGGCCACGGCGAAGGCGGCCGCGCCTGGGGCCGCGTCGCGTCGCTCATCGCGCGGTGAAGATCAACGGCGTCGGGCCCTTCGCCTCCCTCAAGGCAACCCTCGAAGCCATCGCTGCCGGTCAGCCAGCCAGCCGGGTCGACGAGCTACTCCCCTGGAACTTACAGCCGTCAAGCTGATTCAGGGTGACGTGCAAACACCGCTTACATCGGGAGCGCGCCATTGGCGCAGATTGCCGTAGAAAATGCGAAGCTCTGCCTCGCGCTCCGGGATATTTTGGGCCAGAAGAATTTTGGCCAGAAGAATGATGGATCCAGTCTTCTTTCTGGTCGAAAATACTCCGGGCGAGACCCGAAGGGCCGGGGGCAGAGCCCCCTGCAATGTGTTTGCCCTCGCGCGTCCGGACGACGGGCCCCCTCAGTCGGCGCGGCGGGGCGGCTGGATTGGCACGACGCTGCCGGGCTGCGGATCCGACCCATCCGGCGGGCTTTGCAATTGCGCCGACAGTTCCGGCAGCAATTCGAACAGCTCGCCGCGCAGCCGGCCCAGATGCGACTTGGCAATGCTTTCCTCTATGTCCACATCGCGGGTCCATTGGCGCAGCTCATGCATGACGATCTGGGCATCCTCCAGCCGCGCCTTGAATGTCTCCAGCTCCTCCTGCCGCTGCTGCAGGAACAGCCGGGCGCGGGCCACCCTGGCGTCGGAATAGGTCTCTGCCAGCTCGTGGCTGACCTGGCTCATCTGCGACGCCACTTCCAGCACCTGCGGTTCCAGCCCGGCCAAATCGGGGTGGGCACGCAGAAAGGCGAGCCGCTCCTTCACCGCGTCAAACTCGGACGCCAGCGTAAAGACCCCGCCGCGGTCGGCAGCATGGGCAAGCTGATAGGCTTGCAGCACATCCTCCATCTGCATGGAAAACCGCCGGTGCGAGGTTTCCAGCGCCAGGATGCGCCCGTTGGCAGGCAGGAAAAAGGCGAGCATCACCGCCAGCGCCGTCAGGGTGATTTGCGCTGCCATCCCGGCCTGCGGGTAGATATCAGCGCCAACCCCGGCTTGCAGGCTGAGCCAGGGCCAGATGCCCGCGGCCGACAGCCCGGTGGCCGCCAGCGCCGCCAGCGCGCCAAAGCAGATCAGCAGGAACGTCAGCCGCATGAATGCGGTCTGGGCAGTGAACAGGATTGATTGAACGCCGGACATAGGTCCCCCTCCAGCAGCAATGCAACAGATGCGGGGGTGGCGGGCTGCGGGGGACACCCGTCAACCGGGCGCAGCGTGCCGGACCCCTGCGATACAGGTGTTCGGCCCTACGAAATGGAGCGGTTTGGCACCGGATCAAGCTTTCAGTCCGGTGTTTTCCCAATCTTTGCAGTGCGTTCAGTCAGCATTCCCAGCGCCAGCGAGGCCAGGATGCAAGCCGTGAACAGGTACAGGCCCCAGGCGGTCTCGATCGTCGCCAGGCCGATCCCCTTTGCCAGAGTGATGTAGAGCGCAATCAGAAAGACATCGGCCATCGCCAGCTTGCCCAGCACATGCAGGACCGGCTGTACCCGTGTATCCAGCAGGCCCCACTGCACCAGCGCAAGGCCGATGGTCTTGAGGTAGGGGGCAAAGATCGCAAAAAACGTCACGATCAACGCCAGTACCGCGTCACTGCCCCATAATGATTGCAGCCCGGTGAGCACTGAGATTTCGCTGAGACCGAAGATTGGCAGCAACCCCGCACGCATCAGCGGCGCAAACCAGGCGACGGGGTAGAGGATCAGCAGCGACAGGGTGAGGAAGCGGAGGAACACCCTAATTTTGCTCGCTTCTTAAACGGGAGATGCTGCGCCGCACAAACGAAAAAACAAAACAAGAAAGTGCCGCCCACAACAATAGGATTGTGCCGGCAGCCCAGGCACTATTTGGCAGCAAGCTATCAATTGCCTCAATGCCGAGCTTGGCAACTGCGATGACTGCAAGCATGGCGCCTAAAAGCCGCGCTATAGCTTTTTTGAAAAATCTCCTGCGCAACAGAGGGGCATCGATATACGGGCCTCTAGCCACATCCAGCCAAACGCTTAGAAAGAACACCAGCACGATAGTGCCAAGTGCGCTCGAAAAGATTTCCATTTCTACCTCACCGCCTCGATCGGTCCCTCCGCGCGGCCGTGGATGAATTGCTCCATGTATGGATCGCCCGACTGGTCCATATCCCCAACCTGGCCGGTCCATTGGATCACCCCGTCATGCAGCATCGCCACATTGTCGGCAATCGCGCGGACCGAGGTCATGTCGTGGGTGATGGTCATCGCAGTGGCGCCCATCTCCACCACAATCTCTCGGATCAGGTCGTTGATCACGCCGGACATGATCGGGTCCAGCCCGGTGGTCGGCTCGTCGAAAAAGATGATCTCGGGCTCCGCCGCAATCGCGCGGGCCAGCCCCACTCGTTTCTGCATGCCACCCGACAGCTCGGCAGGCAGACGGTCGGCAACATTGGCCTTCAGCCCCACGCGGCGCAGCTTTTCAATGGCGATCTCGCGGGCTTCCTCAGCTGGGCGCTTCAGCGCACCGCGCAAGAGGCGGAAGGCGACGTTCTGCCAGACCGGCAGCGAGTCAAACAGCGCGCCGCCCTGAAACAGCATCCCGAAACGCGCCAGAAACTTGTCGCGGTCGCCCGACCCGGACGGCCTGCCATCAACATAGATCTCGCCGCTGTCGGGCTGGATCAGCCCCAGCACGCTTTTCAGGGCCACTGACTTCCCGGTGCCGGAGCCGCCGATGATCACCATCGAGGTGCCCTTAGCGATCTCCAGGTTCATGCCGTTCAGCACGTGGTTGTCGTCAAAGGCCTTGCGGACGTTTTCCATGCGGATCATAGCGAGAAGAACACCCCTGTGAGGACAAAGTTGGCGGCCAGGATCAGCACCGCGGCGGATTCCACCGATCCCTTGGTGGCGCGGCCTACACCCTGGGCGCCGCGGCCCGATTGCATGCCGTAATAGCAGCCCATCATCGCCGCGATGGTGCCAAAGGCAGCCCCCTTGGTCAGCGAGGAAATGATGTCGAGCGGCTCCAGGAAGTCGACGGTGTTCTTGAGGTAGGCCGCGGAGTTGAAGCCAAGGTTCTGCACCGCAACCGTATAGCCGCCCATGATGCCGATGATGTCGCCGACGCCGACCAGTACCGGCACTGTAATCAGCGCCGCCAGTACCCGCGGCGCCACCAGGTATTTCATCGGATGTGTGGAGAGTGTCACCAGCGCGTCGATCTGCTCGGTCACCTTCATGGTGGCGATCTCGGCTGCAATGGAGGAAGTTACGCGGGCCGCGATCATCAGCCCGACCAGTACCGGTCCCAGCTCACGCACCATGCCGATGGCGACGATCTGCGGCACTACGGCCTCGGCATTAAAGCGCGCGCCGCCGGCGTAGATTTGCAGCGCCAGCGCGCCGCCAGTGAAAATTGCGGTCAGGCCCACGACGGGCAGCGACAGCCAGCCGATGTTCAACAGGGCTTGCAGGAATTCGCGCGGGTAATAGGGCGGGCGGACCATATGGCTGAACGCCCGCAGCGCAAACAATGCGGCGCGGCCCACAGCAGACAGCCCGGCCAAAGCGGTGCGGCCCAACCGGGCCAGAAAGGCAATCGGGTTCATCCCTGGTATGTCCGTGCATAGCGGTGGCCGGTGGACGTCAGGATCTCATAACCAATGGTGCCCGCCGCATCGGCCAGGGAGTCCACGGTCTGCTGTTCATTGAGGATCGTCAGCGCATCCGGCACCTCGGCCAAGTCCGTTACATCCACTGTGATAAGATCCATCGAGACCCGGCCTACCACGGGGCAGGGGATTGTCCCGGCAAAGACCCGAATGCCGCCATTGCCCATCGCCCGGTGCAAGCCATCGGCATAACCCGCGGCCACGGTGGCAATGCGGCTGGGGCGCTGGGCGGACCAGCTGTTGCCATACCCGGCAGTTTCACCCGGCTCCAGATCGCGCAGCTGAATGACCGGCAGATCCAGCTGCACCACCGGCACCGCGTCCTTGAACGGCAGCCCGCCGTACAGGCCGATACCGGGGCGGCAGAGATCGAAATGGTAATCGGGACCCAGCAGCATGCCGCCGGTCGCGGCCAGCGAGCGGGGGATTTCCAGCCCGTCGGTCATATCGCGGAAGGTTTGCAGCTGCTGCACATTCATCGCGTGGCCCGGCTCATCAGCGCAGGCCAGATGCGACATCAGCAGCACCGGGTTCTGGCCCAGGGCAATCTCCGCCACCGCGGCCCATTCGCCATGCTCCATCCCCAGCCGGTTCATGCCGCTGTCGAGCTGCACCCCGAACGGGTGGCCCGGCAGAGCCTCGAAATGGCGCAGCATCTGATCCAGCGAATTCAGCATCGGCGTCAGGTGGAAATCCTTCAACAGTTTGGTGTCGCCCGCCATATGGCCGGAAAACACTGAAATCCCGGGGCCGGGGCCAAGCGCGCGGCGCAGCGCGCCGCCTTCCTCGGCAGCTGCCACAAAGAAATTGCGCACACCTGCCTTGGCCAGCGCCTTGCCGACGCGGCCTGCATCCAGGCCATAGCCGTTCGCCTTGACCACGGCTGCGGTTTCGCAGGTGGTCAGCGCATCCAGATTCCGCCAGTTGGTGACCAGCGCATCCAGGTTGATTGTCAATCTTGCCGTGCTCATGCGGTGTTCATGACACGGGGAACCCGCAGGTCAAGGGGGAAAAACCGGAATGCCGGCAGTGCTCCGCCGCCATGGAGTAAATAAGCCCGGCCCAGCGGGGGGCGCTGAACCGGGCCGGTGCCGGGGCGCTGACGATCATGTGACCGGCCGGGCCTTGGCACTGTAACCTGAACTTTGGCCGCAAATGGCCAGGGTCAGTAGTCCTCCTGTCCCTGCTGCCACGCCTTGGCAAGGTTGCCAAACCGGGTGAACTGCGCCTCGAACGACAGCTCCACAGTGCCGATGGGGCCGTGGCGCTGCTTGCCGACGATCACTTCGGCCTTGGCGTGCAGCCGTTCCATCGCCTGCTTCCACTCTTCCATCTTGTCCAGCTCATGATCGCCGGGTTTTTCCCGTTCCTTGTAGTATTCCTCGCGGAACACGAACATCACCACGTCGGCGTCCTGTTCGATCGAGCCTGATTCCCGCAGGTCCGACAGCTGGGGACGTTTGTCGTCGCGGTTTTCCACTTGGCGCGACAGCTGCGACAGCGCGATCACCGGAATGTTCAATTCCTTGGCAATCGCCTTCATCCCCATTGAGATTTCGGCAATCTCGTTCACCCGGTTTTCGGCCATGCCGCGGCAGAGCTGCAGATAGTCGATCACCAGAAGGTCCAGCCCATGCGTCCGTTTCAGGCGGCGCGCCCGTGCGGCGAGCTGCGAAATCGGAATTGCGGGCGTGTCATCAATGAACAGCGGGCAGCTTTCCAGATCCTTGGCCGCCTGCACAAAGCGGCGGAATTCGCTCTCGGTCATGTCGCCCTGACGGATCTTATGCGAGGAGATTTCCGACGCTTCGGCCAGAATACGCCCCGCCAGCTGCTCGGCGCTCATCTCGAGCGAGAAAAAGCCCACGACGCCGCCGTCCAGCGCGCCTTCGGATCCGTCCGGTTTCACCCCGCGTTTATATGCCTTGGCGACGTTGAAGGCGATGTTGGTCGCCAGTGACGTCTTCCCCATAGAGGGGCGGCCCGCGAGGATAAGAAGGTCCGAGGGATGCAGGCCGCCAAGTTGCTTGTCGAGGTCCATCAGGCCCGTCGAGATGCCGGCCATGCCGCCACCCCGCTGATACGCCTCGTTGGTCACATTAACCGCTTCTGTGACGGCTTTCAGGAACGACTTGAAACCGCTTTCGGTCTGGCCCTGCTCGGCCAGCTGATACAGCGATTGCTCTGCCTCAACGATCTGCTCTTTTGGTTCCGACGCCACGTCCACGCGGCGCGCCTTTTCTGCAATGCTCTGGCCCAGGGCGATCAGCTCGCGGCGGATCGCCAGATCGTAGATCATCTGCGCATAGTCCCGCACCGCAAAGGCCGAGATCGACGCGCCGGCAAGCTTGGCCAGATAGGCCGGGCCGCCCAGCTCTTTCAGCCCTTCGTGGTCCTCCAGGAACGCCTTCAGCGTCACCGGCGAGGCCAGCGCGTTCTTGGAGATCCGCGCCGCGGCCACCTCATAGATCCGGGCATGCACCGGATCATAGAAATGCGACGAGTTGATGATCAGCGCGATCTTGTCATAGACCTCGTTGTTGGTCAGGATCGCACCCAGCAGCTGCTGTTCAGCCTCCACCGAATGCGGCAGCTCATTGTCCGGCATCGCAGATTGCGGTGCGGCAGGTTCCGGCATCGGGGCCGGAGGCGGCATATCGCCGTCGAAAGGGGTAATCTCGTTCATCACTGCTCTCGTCACTAAGCCCGCCTTATAGGGCGCAAAGGGCGTTTCTCCTATCTGGGAATCTCTGTGGATCCCTTGTGGATATCCGCACGGGGCCTGTGGGCTGTTTACCGGAAAGGCCAGCAAGCCTGCCCTATGCAGACTACATGATGTGGCTCGATCTGGGATGATTTCTATATCTGCACGCTGTTCGGCGCCGGAAATTGATTCGAGGCGGCCTTGTCCACAGGCCGCCCCGTAACGCTTTCCCTAACGTTAAGCGGATTTATGCGCGTCCTGCCAGGCGCGCGGATCCTTCAGGAAGGTTTCCACCTCATCCAGTGTTTCGGTGCTGAAGGCAGCTTGCGCGCGCGCCTCTGCCAGCACGTCCCACCAGGTGCACAGGTAATGCAGCTCAACCCCGTGGTCGCCCAGCGTCTTAGTGGTTTCCGGGAAGATGTCGTAGTAGAAAATCACCGCGGTGTGGCCGCAGGAGGCGCCGGTTTCGCGGATCGCATCCACAAACGACAGTTTTGAGCCGCCATCGGTGGTCAGATCCTCCACCAGCAGCACCCGTTCGCCTTCGTTCATCGCGCCCTCAATGCGGGCGTTCTTGCCGTAACCTTTGGGTTTCTTGCGCACATAGGTCATCGGCAGCGCCATGCGTTCTGCGACCAGCGCGGCAAAGGGAATACCCGCGGTCTCGCCGCCGGAGATGTTGTCGAAGGCTTCAAAGCCTGCGTTGCGCATCACGGTAACGGTCATGAAATCCATCAGCGTCGAGCGGATGCGCGGAAAGGAGATCAGCTTGCGGCAGTCGATATAGCTGGGCGAGGGCAGGCCGGACGCCAGCGTATAAGGCGTCTCGGTGTTGAAGTTCACCGCTCCGATTTCCAGCAGCATCCGGG
Organism: Leisingera aquimarina DSM 24565; assembly: GCF_000473165.1. Taxonomy (GTDB): domain Bacteria; phylum Pseudomonadota; class Alphaproteobacteria; order Rhodobacterales; family Rhodobacteraceae; genus Leisingera; species Leisingera aquimarina. Next base: position 2,493,942 of record NZ_KI421504.1, read on the forward strand.
CCGACAGGCGGGCGATTTCTTCGGGGGACGGATAGGACGAGGGGATCATGGCGGCAGGCATCCTTTGCGGCAGCGGTTTTGCTGTCCATAAACCGGAACGCCGCCGGTTTGAAGCCCCGGCGGTGGCTTGCGGCACTGCGCGGGCCGCAATCCGGCCCGCGCAGTGCTTGGGTCAATCAAAAGATGAAATCATTGGCCGACAGATCGGCCATCGAGACATCTTCCAGCGTAATGGTATTGCCGCGGTTGTCGCTGATCACCGCGTCGCCATCGCTGTTTTCCGACAGGTGATTGTTCTTCAGATCGCGGAAATGCTTGATGGTGCTGACGTCCGAGAGGTCGATCTTTTCTTTGCGGCCACGGGTCTGGAAATCGGCGATGGTGTCATCGCCAAAGCGGTTGTTGTACACAAAGCAGTCCGCACCGCCGCCGCCCTTAAGCAGATCGTCGCCGCTGCCGCCGTCCAGCGTATCGCGCCCGCTGCCGCCGATCAGCCGGTCATTCTGCCTGCCGCCAGTCAGCTCGTCATGGCCGCCGCCGCCAACCAGCTTGTCGCGGCCGCTGCCGCCGTCCAGCGTATCGTTGCCGCCCGCACCCTTCAGCGTGTCATTGCCGCCAAGGCCGGACAGCGCATCCGCATCCGCGTCGCCGCTAAGCAGATCATCCCCGCTGCTGCCGATAGGGGAGCCGCTGCCGCTGGTCTCCACCCCGGGAAGCGAGGCCCAGGCAATCGGCGTGTTCTGGGCTAGGTCGCCTGTCGCCGGGATGCCGGTCCAGTGATGCACATAGGTGTGGTAGTCACTGAGGCTGTTCAGTTCCGGAAAGGGCGTGCCACCCAGCTCCACGGTGTACATCGTGTAATTGGAGCCATCCATATGGTCAAAGCTGGTAAATTCCCAGACGGTAGTTTGTTTGCCCTGCCAGGACACCTGCCCAAGGAGGCCGATAATTTCAGAATCGGTGAAATCGACACCATCGACCACAAAGCTGTCATAGCTTGCATACAGATCCACCAACGGGAGGTCGTCGTTGTAAATTTCGGTAATCGAATAGGAGAATGCCGGGCTGTCCGTCACGATTGTGATTTCAACGTCTTTTTTGAATCCGACATCGTAGTCTGTTTGAGCGTTAATTGTGACCGCCGACGCCTTGAGTGTATAAGTTGTCATCTTCTTTATCTCGCAGGAGTAGTTTAATGATACCCTACCGGCATTCCGCGTGAGGGCGCTGAAATCATTATTGTTTTTCGAAGATTCGGCAATGCGCCGGTTTCTGTGAATGTCTCACGATCAGAGTGTTGACTTCCGGTTCAGGCCGCCGGGGGCAGGTTTCCGGGAGCGGCTGCGCGGCCGATTTGACGCTTTTGCAATGCTGGGTAGATTTCCGGTTTGCCAAAACTCCAACACGCATGAAGGGATCAATGGTTTGCATGACGCTTTTGGCGCAGCCGGGTCCACGGGCGGACTGCCGGCAGGACCGGAAGGCGCGGAAAATATCAGCTGGGTAAACGGCGTATTAAGCCCATGGCGCTGGCACATGGGAGCCGCAGCTGCATTGGGTTCCAGGTAATGCGGCAAAAGCCGCCATGCACCGGCTTGGGCGGCCCTGCCATTCAGAATGGCCCGGGCGCGGTATGAAACCGCGCCCGGGGCAGGTTTGTCAAAAGATGAAATCGTTGGCCGACAGATCGGAGATCGCAACGTCTTCCAGGGTGATTGTGTTGCCGCGGTTGTCGCTGATCACCGCGTCGCCATCGCTGTTTTCCGACAGGTGATTGTTCTTCAGATCGCGGAAATGCTTGATGGTGCCGACGTCCGAGAGGTCGATCTTTTCCTTTCGGCCACGGGTCGAGAAATCAGATACCGTATCGTCCCCGAAGGTGCCTTTGAAGATGAACCGGTCTGCACCGCCTTCGCCGGACAGCAGATCGTTGCCGCCGTCACCATTGATTCTGTCCCGGCCGCTGCCGCCATAGATCGTGTCATTTCCGCCTTTGCCGGACAGGGTGTCGTTGCCGCCCAGCCCCATCAGCCGGTTGCCGCCCCCATGGCCAATCAGATTGTCCGCGCTTTCGGTGCCGCGCGCATTTTCGATGCTTTTCAGCGTGTCGCGGTCGCCGAACCCGTCTATGGCAAAACCTTTGGACAGATTGACGGTTGCCCCGTCCTCGCCGCCGTAACGTTCGTCGCGGTCATAGCGGACTTCATCGCGGCCCTTGCCGCCTTTGATGGTGTCGTTGCCTTCGATCCCGCGGAAGGTGTTGTTTTTGCCGCTGCCGCTAAGGCTGTCGTCAAAAGCCGATCCGCGCAGAACTTCGATGCTTTTCAAAGTATCGGTTCTGCCCCAGCCATCGGTGGCCTTGCCGGTGCCAAGATGCGCGGTCACACCATTGGGATCCCAGGTATAGGCGACCTGATCAAAGCTGCCCTTGCCGCCATTATAGGTATCACGCCCGTCGGAGCTGGAAAAATAGTCGTCGCCTGCACCGCCGCTGAAGATGTCGCGGCCGGGGGTGCCCCAGAATTCATCGTCCTGGCTTGTGGTTGCGCCGTCGATTGATGACCAGGCGATGTTCTGGCCCGGCCCGACGGCGCCGACGGGGTCCGACAGGCCGGTGATCGAGCCGTCGAAGTCATTCCAATCGGACAGATTGCTGATATCCGGAATCTGCGGCCCGTCGATGACAAAATAGAATTCGGTATCGCTGTTGCTGCCGGTTTCAAAAGCAAGGATCAGCACCGTGCTGGTGCCGCCAGGCCAGGTGACACGGGTGATCTGGGTTTCTTCCGACACAACCGTGAACCCCGGAGCGTCGAGGTTCTGGCCGTCCGCGATGACTTGCTGGATATCGTCGGACACATTGATGAATGCTACGCCGTCCTCATCATGGCCGGTGATCGAATAGGAGAATGTCGAAGATGCGGAGGAAACGATGATCGATGCGTCGATCTCTTTGGCGGCGACAGCATTGCCATTGCCGTAATCAACCCGCAGCCCACTGAACGTAAATGTTGTCATACTCTTGCCCTTCACCGGAAAACAGCCAGCTGCAGCCGCTGGCAGAAACTAATGGCCAGAAAACTGAATGAGGACGCTGATTCCCGGCAAGGGCAAGGTTAAATGAACTCAGGGGATAATAAACGGGTGTTGCTATTCCGCATGCCAGTGAACATCGAACCCCGGATCAAACACCGTCACCGGACCCTCTCCGGTTTCGATCTTTTCCGGGAAATCCACAGCCGCATCTGACTTGCTTAAGCTCAACGTCTCATCACTGACCGGCAGGCCGTAAAACGCCGGGCCGTTTTCCGAGGCAAAACCCGCCAGCTTGTCCAGCGCGCTTTCTTCTTCGAACACATGCGCCAGCAGCGGCATGGTGTTGGTGGCGGTGAAACAGCCGGCGCAGCCGCAGGCGCTTTCCTTGTTCGGATCGGTATGCGGCGCGGAATCGGTGCCCAGGAAGAACCGCGCATCGCCCGAGGTTGCAGCGGCGCGCAAGGCCTGCCGGTGCTCTTCGCGTTTGGCAACAGGCAGGCAGTAATAATGCGGTTTGATGCCGCCCACCAGGATGTGGTTGCGGTTGATGATCAGATGATGCGTGGTGATCGTAGCCCCCAGACCGGCGGCGTTGGATTTCACATAGTCCACACCGTTCTTTGTGGTGATATGCTCCATCACCACCCGCAAACCGGGCGTGGATTTGCGGATCGGGTCCAGCACCCGGTCGATGAACACGGCCTCGCGGTCGAAAATGTCGATGTCCGCATCTGTGACTTCGCCATGCACGCACAGCGGCAGGCCGATCTCGGCCATCTTTTCCAGCACGCCGCGCACCTTGTTGAAATCGCTGACGCCCGAGGCCGAATTGGTGGTGGCACCGGCCGGATAGAGCTTCACCGCTTTCACCAGGCCAGAGGCATGGGCGGCGGCGACATCTGCCGGATCGGTGTCCTCGGTCAGGTATAGCGTCATCAGCGGCTCGAACGCCATGCCCTCAGGCAGCGCGGCCAGAATGCGCTCGCGGTAGGCGGCGGCCTGATCCCCGGTCACCACCGGCGGCACCAGGTTCGGCATGATGATTGCGCGGCCGAAATGGCGGGCGGTTTCGGGCAGAACGGCCTTCAGCATCGCGCCGTCGCGCAGATGCAGATGCCAGTCGTCGGGGCGGGGGATGGTCAGCGTCTCGGTCATGAGGCCCGCGTTAGCACATGCCGGCCTGGAAAAGAAGCGGCGGAATGCGCCGCTCAGTGTTTGGCAGGAAAGGTGAACCCGCCGTCCTCAGCGCGCTTTTCCAGTTCCTGCAGGCGGCGGCGGAACCGCGGTGCCCGCATCCGCTCGGTCACATTGCGGCACAACAGCACCATCAGAAACGGGCGGTCCTGCCGCTCCAGGTTTTTCAGCAGGTTGCGCAGGAAGAACGAGTTGTTGCGGCGGTTGCGCAGCAGCTTGTGAAAGGCGCCGCCGGTCAGCTTGCGGCTGCCTGCCAGCGACAGGATGTGATACAGCATCTCCATCTCGATCAGCCGGGTCTGCACCGCATCGCCCAAATGCGGCACCCGCAGCCGGGTCACGTTCTTGCGCGCAAACAGCGAGGCATGCATGGCGTCCAGCCGTTCCTGCGGGTCATAGATCACATAGGCCTGATCAGCGGCGTCCAGCATGTCAGGCGCATAGCCGTACCGGTCGGTGAAGGACAGGCGCCGCATTTCGCCAAAGCGGTCGTCCCATTCGGTCATCCGCGGGTCCAGCGTCGCCTGCGGCTGCACCGCCACCACCACGGCACCGGGCGAAGCCACGGAATAGGCCGCCGCCGCATAGCCGCAGGGGCCCGCGCCGTAAAAGATCACTTTGTCGAACTCGTCGAAAAACCCGTCGTCGATCAGCTGGTCAAAGAAACCGTAGATGCGGCCTTCGCGGAACCAGGTGTCGCCGTCCGACACCACGCACATATGCGACCAGCCCAGGTTCTTCACCAGGTCGAACCCCAGCGGCTGCGCCTGGTCGGACAGGTTGTGGATGCCCTGCATGGTTTCAAACGTCACCAAAAGCGTATTGCCCTGATCAATGAAGGTGGCGAAATGCTTGTCGCCCAGCGGCTGGTACATGCCATGCTCTTCGGCCAAAGCCGCCATCCGGGCCTTCCACTGGGCCGGATTCAGCCCGGAAAGGTCTTCATCCAGATTATCAAGTCCGTCCTGCATGCCTGCTGTCCTCTTTGCCCCCAAAGGGTCCCTGCCTGCTGTTCGGATTTACATTTAGGTGACAATTAAGGCCAAAATTGGAAAAACCCATGCCTGAATGAGGCGGCGGGCGGCTCTTTCGACGGCCTTTTGCCAGGGGGCGATGGAGCCTCAGCTGCTGTCTTCCAGCGGCTGCTGTCCGGCTTGGCCCGGGATGGCAAAGCCGCGCAGCAGTTCTGCTGCAGCCGGGCTTACCGGGCGGGCAGGGGGCGTCATCAGCAGCCGTGCAAACAACGCCCGGCAAGGCTCCTGTGTCATCAGCCCGGCAAACCTGGCATGACGCCAGGCCACCGCCCCGCTGTGCAGCCGGGCCAGGTCCGGATCCTCCATCAGTCCGGCCCGAACGCCCGCACAGGCAGTACCGTACCGGGCAATGGAGGTATCCTCGGCGCTGCAGTAATTCCGTTCAACCCAGTAATCCATACCCAGCTCCGCCTGCCGGTTGACCCTTCCGCGGTCAGCCTTCAGCACATAGCTCTCCATCGCTCCCAGCGGGTAGTGATTCAGCTGCGCCAGCCTCCCGTTGGGCTGGCCGTAATTGGAAAACAGCCGTTTGGTCTTGAATGCCTTGCCCAGTTCGCGGCCTTCGCAGTCATACCAGCGGAAACTGTCCAGCTGCGCCGTGCTGCGGATGTCGCGGGGCCGGTGAACACCGCATTTACGGTAGGTGCCGTCATTGCGGTACAGCGTCTTGAACATCACCGCCCGCCACGGCCAGTGAATGACCTCCGGCGCGCAGCGGGTGAACTGTTCGGTCACCGGCGCATCTTCGAACCGCACGATGCCGGCATTGCCGAACAGCCGCCAGGTCAGCGTCACCGCATCCGCCTCCGGCAGCGCCGCCAGCAGATCCGCCACGGTGCCATCGCCGGTCTTGATGCAGACAAATTCGTCGATATCCAGCACCAGCACCCAATCGGCCTGTTTCATCAGCGGATGCCTGTCGGCTTGCTTCAGCGCGGTGAACTGAATGCCGCCCTTGTCATAGGGTCCCTCGTTGCGCTGGTGGGTCAGCTGCCCCATCTCCTGCAGGCGGTCCAGCATCTGATCGGTGCCGTCCTGGCAATTGTTTGAAAATACCAGGAAATCGGTGAAACCCGCAGCCCGGTGATGGGCCAGCCACTCAAGCAGAAATGCACCCTCATTGCGCACGCAAAGGATTGCCAGAACCCGCATGCCTATGCGCCCGCCCGGGCAGGATGGCGCAGCTTAGGCTGAGTGTATGACGCGCTGTGCATGGCTGGCTTCTCTGTCTCTCTGTCCCCGCAGGTTGCGGGTTGCTGGCGGCAGTTTTACCCGGCAGGTCCGGTTATACAACCGCTGCCGTCAGCCGCAGCCGCCCCGTCAGCCGCAGCGTCGCAGCAGCACACGGCTTGACCGATGCCGCGCCGCATGGCCTGTTGGCCGGGAAAAGGAGGTCACCCATGCAGCAGGCGCAATCCATCGATCAGATTCAGACCATGCTCTCGAACCAGGGTTACGTCTGCGGCAGGTCCTTGGCCACCGTGGTGTTCCTGTCGCTGAAACTGGGCCGCCCGCTGTTCCTGGAGGGCGAGGCCGGCACCGGCAAGACCGAGATTGCCAAGGCCCTGGCCGCCAGCCTCGGCCGCCGCCTGATCCGGCTGCAATGCTACGAGGGTCTGGATGCCGCCAGCGCCGTCTATGAATGGAACTTCGCCGCCCAGATGGTCGCCATCCGCACTGCCGAGGCCGCAGGCAGCGCCGAACGCTCCGCCCTGCAGGCGGAACTGTTCTCGGCTGACTACCTCATAGAACGGCCGCTGTTGCAGGCGATGCGCCCGGATGAGCACGGCGCGCCCGTCCTGCTGATCGATGAACTCGACCGTACCGACGAACCGTTTGAGGCTTTCCTGCTGGAAGCGCTCAGCGATTTTCAGGTCACCATCCCCGAGCTTGGCACCATCCAGGCGCCGGAGCCGCCCATCGTCATCCTCACCTCCAACCGCACCCGCGAGGTGCACGACGCCCTGAAGCGCCGCTGCCTCTACCACTGGGTCGATTACCCGGATTTCACCCGCGAGGTCGAAATCCTCAACGCCCGCGCTCCGGAAGCCAGCGCGCAGCTCAGCCGCGAGATCGTCGCCTTCGTGCAATCCTTGCGCACCGAGGATCTGTTTAAGAAACCAGGCGTCGCCGAAACCATCGACTGGGCCAACTGCCTCTTGGCGCTTGACGTCATTGCCCTCAGCCCCGAGGTGATCGCCGACACCCTCGGCGCCATCCTGAAATACCAGGACGACATCGCCCGTCTGCACGGCTCCGAAGCCAAGCGTATCCTCGACCAGGCCAAGGCAGATCTGGACGCCGCCTGATGTTTCAATTTTCGGAAATACTCTGGGGGTATGGGGGCAAAGCCCCCATGAAGTGCCCTAGTGCCTGACACCGCGCCGCTCACCCTGCCGGACCACCCCAAGCTGGTCCAGAATCTCACCCATTTCGCCCGCGCCCTGCGCAAGGCCGGCCTGCCGGTCGGGCCAGGCCGGGTGCTGGATGCGGTGCAGGCGGTGGCCGCCGCGGGCTTTACCAGCCGGACGGATTTCTACTGGTCCCTGCATGCCTGTTTTGTCACCAAGCCCGAGCAGCGGGTGGTCTTCGCCCAGGTCTTCCGCCTGTTCTGGCGCGACCCCCGGTACCTTGAACACATGATGGCCGCCATGCTGCCCGCCATCCGCGGCGTGCAGGAGGACCGCGCCGCCAAACCCGCCGAAAAACGCGCGGCGCAGGCGCTGCTGGACGGCATGCAGAACCCGCCTGAAGGGCCGGAGAGCGATGAGGAGGGCACCGAGGCCGAGGTGGATTCCACGCTCACCATATCGGCGGAGGAACGGCTCAGAACCCTCGATTTCGAACAGATGAGCACCGCAGAGGCTGCAGCCGCGAAACGCATCCTTTCCCAACTGACCCTGCCGGTAACACCGATCCAGTCGCGCCGCCTGATGGCATCGCCGCAGGGGACACGCCCCGACTGGCGCCGCACCCTGCGCAACGCCGCCCGCCAGGGCGGCGACCTGCACGCCATGGCGCGCGCCAAGCGCCGCATCCGCTGGCCCAATCTGGTGGTGCTCTGCGATATCTCCGGCTCGATGAGCCAGTACAGCCGCATCATCCTGCATTTCCTGCACGCCGCGGCCAATGCAAAAGGACAGGGCTGGGCCAGGGTGCATGGTTTCACCTTCGGCACCCGCCTGACGAATATCACCCGCCATCTGCATCAGCGCGACGTGGATGCAGCGCTGACCGCCGCGGGCTCGGAGGCGCAGGACTGGGAAGGCGGCACGCGGATCGGCGACTGCCTGCACGCCTTCAACCGCGACTGGTCGCGCCGTGTCATGGGGCAGGGGGCGGTGGTGCTCTTGATCACTGACGGGCTGGACCGCGGCGACCCGGACGCGCTAGCGCGTGAAATGCAGCGGCTGCAGCTGTCGTCGCGCCGCCTGATCTGGCTCAACCCCTTGCTGCGCTGGGACGGCTTTGCTCCCAGGGCGCAAGGTATCCGCGCCATGCTGCCCTATGCCGACAGCTTCCGTGCGGGCCACTCCATCGCCTCGCTGCAGGATCTGGCGCAGGTGATCTCCAGCCCCTCGGATGCGGGCGAGAAAGCCCGGCTGATGGCGATGCTCGGCCAATAAATTCCAAAAATGGAATGCGATTTGATCTGAATCAATCAGCCCGCCGCCGCTCTATTGTATTCCAAATTCGGAATGTAATGTGCGAAAGGAGCTGACATGTCTCTCAACTGGAAAGCCGGAGGCCTCTTGCTGGGGCTGGTGTTTTTCCTGGCAGTGCTGCTGGTCAAACCTATCGGGGTCTCGACGCAATTTGTGATCCTCGACGGCATCATCGCGGACGCGGTGAACCCTGACCTGGTGACGCGGGCTGCCGAAGGCACCACCTCAACAAATGCTTATCTGGCGAAATCGGACGGTAAGTATGCCAAGGCCGTCGCCAGCCCGCTCAATTACAGCTTTGTCTTTGTGCTGGCGATGGCGCTGGGCGGTTTGCTGTCGGCCAAACTGCGCGGCGGGATCCCGCAAGCGGACCGCAGCGTGCCCGCCCTGTGGCGCGCCAACTTCGGCGGCTGTCAGGTGAAACGCTACGCTGCGGCTTTCTTGGGCGGATTCATCGTGCTTTATGGCGCCCGCCTCGCAGGCGGCTGCACTTCGGGGCACATGATGTCCGGCATGATGCAGACCGCGCTCTCCGGCTACATCTTCGCCGCCGGAGCCTTTGCCGCTGCCATCCCCGTCTCACTGCTGCTGTTCAAAAAGGAGGCCTGAGCCATGACAACCATCCTATTGGCAATTGTGACCGGCGCAGCCTTTGGCGCGGTGCTGGACCGGGTGGGGGCCTCCAACCCCGACTATATCGGCAAGATGCTGAACCTCACAAATCTGAACCTGGCCAAGGCCATCCTGCTGGCAATCGGCACCGGCTCGGTGCTGATGTTCGGCGGCCAGATGGCGGGGCTGGTGGATGTCGGCCACATGTCGGTCAAAACCGCCTATGCCGGCGTCTTTATCGGCGGGCTGATGCTGGGTGCCGGCTGGGCGCTGGCGGGCTATTGCCCCGGCACCGGTGTCGTCGCTGCCGCTTCGGGCCGCAAGGACGCGCTGTTCTTCATCGCGGGCGGGCTTTTGGGCGCTGCCGCCTATATGGTGACTTATCCGGCGTGGAAGGCCAGCGGCCTGTTGGATAATATCGCGGGCGGCAAGGTCACCCTCGGCATCGTTCCCGGCGCAAAATACGAAGGGCTGATGGCGCTGCCCGGCGATCTGCTGGGGATCATCCTGGGTCTTGGGTTTATCGCCTTGGCCTTTGCGCTGCCAGAACGGCTGGTGCCGCAAAAGGCTTCACCGCAACCGGCGGAGTAACCGCCCCTCACGCAAGATCCAGGCGCCCGCCCGTTCCGGCGGGCGTTTTCTGTTTGGGTGCCGCAACTTCTTGCTTGAAACCAAGGCGGTGAACCCCGACCTTTGAGGTTCAAAGCCGGGCAAACCGGCGGGGAGGACGCCGCATGCAGACCGCAAGCCCATTTGAAAACGCTCCTGAGACTGCCTTGGAATGGCACCGTGCCGGTACAGGTGCGGCATTGGCCACGGTTGTGCAGACCTGGGGCTCGGCTCCGCGCCGCACCGGGTCGCAGCTGGCGGTCTCGGGGGACGGACGTATCGAAGGTTCCGTCTCCGGCGGCTGCGTCGAAGGCGCCGTGGTGGCCGAAGCACTTGATGCACTGCAGGACGGCAATCACCGGCTGCTGGAATACGGCGTCAGCGACGCGGACGCCTTTGCCGTCGGCCTCGCCTGCGGCGGCACTATCAAGGTGCTGGTGGAACCGGTTGGCTCTGCGCTGCCGGTGGGTCTGCTGCAGAGGCTGGTAGAGGCCCGCGCCAACCGCGCGCCCGTGGCCTATGAGGTGAACCTCACCACCGGTGCCCGCCGCCTGGCGCGCGGCGAGTACCCTGACCGGATGCGATTGGACCGCTCCGGGGTGGAGGAAGACGGTGAGACCTTTGTGGCCGTTCACAACCCGCCGCTGCGGCTGGTCTGCGTCGGTGCGGTCCACATTACCCAAGCCTTGGTGCCGATGGCGCGGATCGCCGGCTATGACCCGGTGATCATCGACCCGCGCGCGGCCTTCGCCTCGCCCGAACGGTTCCCCGGCGAGACGCTGATGGACGATTGGCCGGACGAGGCGGTGGAAAAACTCGGCCTCGACACCCGCACCGCCGTGGTGCTGCTGACCCATGACCCGAAACTGGACGACCCGGCGCTGCAGGCGGCGCTGAGGGCGGATGTCTTCTACATCGGCGCGCTGGGTAGCAAGAAAACTCACGCCGCCCGCACCGCCCGGATGCAAGAGGCCGGGTTCACCGAAGGCCAAATCAGCCGTATCCACGGTCCCATCGGCCTGGATATCGGCGCCGCGGGACCGGCGGAAATCGCCGTGTCCATCCTCGCAGAAATGACCGCCGTTTTGCGCGGCAAACAGCCATGAGGTTCGGCCCCGTTCCCCTGAAGGATGCCGAGGGCGCCATCCTTGCGCATTCCTTGCAGGGCGCCAGCCGCAAGGTCGCCAAAGGCACGGTGCTGAGGACTGATGACCTGCAAGACCTCGCCGCTGCCGGTCACACGGACCTCACCGTGGCCCGGCTGGACCCCGCCGATATCCACGAGGATGCGGCGGCAGCGGCGCTGGCGAATGCGCTGGTACCCGACCCGTCCGCGCAGGGCATCCGTGTCTCGGGTGCCGGCACCGGGCGGGTCAACCTCTATGCCGCTGGCGCCGGGCTGGTGCGGCTGGACCGGACCAGGCTGGAGGCGGTCAACGCAGCCGATCCGATGATCACCGTTGCCACCGTGCCGGATTATCACCGGGCGGACGCAGACGGAATGCTGGCCACGATCAAGATCATCTCCTATGGCGTCGCGGCCGATGCCATCCGCCGCGCCAGCGAAGGCGCAGGGGACGCCATCCGGGTGCTGCCGCCGGTGTTCTCCTCCGCAACGCTGATTGAAACGCAGGTGACTGAAGAGACGCCGCCGGACAAAGGCCGCGCCGCGATGGCCGGGCGCCTGCACCGGATGGGCATCCCCCTGTCACCACGCGTGGTGGTGCCGCACCAGGAGGACGCGCTGGCTGGGGCCATCACAAACGCACCGGGACAGCTGGTGCTGGTGCTGACCGGCTCGGCGACCTCAGACACCCACGATGTGGCGCCTGAGGCGTTGCGCAAGGCAGGCGGCAGCGTCACCCGTTTCGGAATGCCGGTCGATCCCGGCAACCTGCTGTTTCTGGGCAGCTTTCAGGACAGGCCGGTCATTGGTCTGCCGGGCTGCGCGCGCTCTCCGGCGCTCAACGGCGCGGACTGGGTGCTGGAGCGGGTGATCTGCGGCCTGCCCGTCACCGCTGCTGATATCGCCGCGATGGGCGTCGGTGGGCTGCTGAAGGAGATTCCCACCCGCCCGATGCCGCGCCGCGATGCAGAAGGCTGAATGCGGCGCTGCGGCACGAGATTTGTGACGCAAGGTCACAACCTTGGGTAAACCCTGCTGACGCGAATTTGCGCCGCAACCCCGCCGGAAAACACTTCGCGGATCGCAGTACCCGTGCTTAACTCCCCCCAGCCAGACAAAAACAAGCTAAAGGGAGGGTACTATGGCCAAGGTCTCAATGACCGTGAACGGCAAGGCTGCCAGCGGCGATGTGGAGGGGCGCACGCTGCTGTCCGCATTCCTGCGCGAGGAGCTGGGCCTGACCGGCACCCATGTGGGCTGCGACACCAGCCAGTGCGGCGCCTGCGTTGTGCATGTGGACGGCCAGGCGGTGAAAGCCTGCACCATGCTGGCGCTGGAGGCCGAGGGTTCGGAGGTTGCCACCATCGAAGGGCAGGCCAATGCCGACGGCTCGCTGAATACAATCCAGCAGGCGTTCCAGGACCATCACGGGCTGCAATGCGGTTTCTGCACCCCGGGCATGGTGATGTCGGCGGCAGCACTGCTGAAAGACAACCCCAAGCCCAGCGAAGGGGAGATCCGCGACTACCTGGAAGGCAACCTGTGCCGCTGCACCGGCTACCACAATATCGTCAAGGCGATCATGGCGGCCTCGGGCCAGGATGTCTCCTCCATCGCGGCGGAGTGACATGTGACGACCCCAGGCCGCCTGCCGGCCTGAGCTGAACAAGGAGAAAGTTACCAAGAGGTGCGCCAGTGGCAGCACCCTCCAGGGAGGAAGACCAGACATGCCCAAGGACAATGACAGCGGCATCGGCGCCAGCCCCAAGCGGCGCGAGGACGTGCGGTTCCTGACAGGAGCCGGGAACTATACCGACGACATCAACGTGAACGGCCAGGCCTATGTGCATTTCCTGCGCGCGGATGTGGCCCATGCAACCATCAATTCCATCGATACATCTGCCGCGGCTAAGATGCCCGGCGTGGTGAAGATATTCACCGGCGCCGATTTCGCCGAGGTCGGCGGCATCCCCTGCGGCTGGGGCGTGACCGACCGTCACGGCAACCCGCAGCAGGAGCCGCGGCATCCGATCATTGCCGACGGCACCATCCGCCATGTAGGCGAGATTGTTGCGGCAGTTGTGGCGGATACAGTTGAGCAGGCCCGCGATGCAGCCGAAGCGATTGAGCTGAACCTCAGCGACAAGCCCGCGGTGGTCAATATGGCCGGGGCCTTGGCCGAAGACAGCACCAAAGTGCATGAGGATCTGACCTCAAACCTCTGTTATGACTGGGTGTTCGGCAATGATGATGATACTGCGGTGCAGGCAGCCTTTGACAGTGCTGCCCATGTGACGACGCTGGATCTGGTCAACAACCGTCTGGTGGCCAACCCGATGGAACCGCGCGTCGCAATTGGTGAATACACCCGCGGCACGGATGAATACACGCTCCACACCACCAGCCAGAACCCGCATGTGATCCGCCTTTTGATGTGCGCCTTTGTGCTGGGTCTGCCGGAACATAAAGTCCGGGTGGTGGCCCCTGATGTGGGCGGCGGCTTTGGCTCCAAGATCTTCCACTATGCCGAGGAAGCCTTTTGCACCCATGCAGCCAAGGCCTGCGGGCGGGCGGTGAAATGGACCTCGACCCGGTCCGAGGCGTTTATCTCCGACGCCCATGGCCGCGATCATGTGACCAAGATCGAGCTGGCGCTGGACGCGGACAACAACTTCACTGCGCTGCGCACCAATACGATGGCCAATATGGGCGCGTATCTGTCGACCTTCTCGACCTCGGTGCCCAGCTACCTGCATGGCACCCTGATGGCGGGGAACTACAAGACGCCGGTGGTGCAGGTGAACGTCAAGACCGTCTTCACCAACACGGTGCCGGTGGATGCCTACCGCGGCGCCGGCCGGCCCGAGGCGACCTATCAGCTGGAGCGCGTCATCGACAAGGCCGCGCGCGAGCTGGGCACCGACCCGATTGCCCTGCGGCGCCAGAACTTCATCACCGAGTTCCCCTATGAAACCCCGGTGGCGCTGACCTATGACACCGGCGACTACGTGGCGACCATGGACAAGCTGGAACAGGTTGCCGATGTGGCAGGCTTTGCCGCCCGCCGTGCCGCAAGCGAAGCCAAGGGCAGGCTCCGCGGCTTTGGTGTGAACTGCTATATCGAGGCCTGCGGCATTGCGCCCTCCAACATCGTTGGCATGCTGGGCGCTCGCGCGGGGCTGTATGACGCCGCCACCGTGCGGGTCAATGCCACCGGCACCATCAGCGTCTTTGTCGGCGCCCATAGCCACGGGCAGGGGCATGAGACGTCTTTCCCGCAAGTGGTGGCGGAGATGATCGGCATTGATGAAAGCATGGTCGACATTGTGCATGGCGACACCGGAAGGGTGCCCTTTGGCATGGGCACCTACGGCTCGCGCTCCATCGCGGTCTGCGGCTCGGCGATGGTGCGGGCAACCGAGAAGATCATCAACAAGGCCAAGAAGATCGCGGCCCACCTGATGGAGGCCTCGGACGCCGATATCGAGCTGAAGGACGGCCAGTTCACCGTTGCCGGCACCGATAAATCGGTGGCCTGGGGCGATGTCACCCTGACCGCCTATGTCCCCCACAACTACCCGCTGGAGGAGCTGGAACCGGGGCTGGAGGAAACCGCGTTTTACGACCCCGCGAACTTCACCTATCCGGCCGGCGCCTATGCCTGCGAAGTGGAAGTGGACCCCGATACCGGCAAGGTCAGCATCGAACGCTTTGCTGCTGCCGATGATTTCGGCAATATCATCAACCCGATGATCGTTGACGGCCAGGTCCATGGCGGGCTGGGGCAGGGCATCGGCCAGGCGCTCTTGGAAAACGCCGCCTATGACGAGGACGGCCAGCTGCTGTCGGCCTCCTACATGGACTACGCCATGCCAAGGGCCGATGATGTGCCGTTCTACCAGGTGGATCATTCTTGCCAGACGCCCTGCACACATAATCCATTGGGCGTGAAGGGCTGCGGTGAGGCCGGGGCCATTGGCTCGCCGCCTGCAGTGGTCAACGCGGTCGTCGACGCGCTGCAGTCGGGGGGCAAGGAAGTCACCCATATCGACATGCCGCTGAGCCCCTCGCGGGTCTGGTCGGCGATGAACGGGTAAGGGTTCACGGGGGCTCTGCCCCCGCACCCCCGGAGTATTTTTAACCAGAAAGAAGAGGTCGCGGCCTCTTGCTCTTTGGGAAGGATGACAAGATGTATGAATTCGAGTTTGAGAAGCCCTCAACCGTCGCCGAGGCCGTGGCCGCGCTGGCAGATGAGGACGCGCAGGCGCTGGGCGGCGGACAGACGCTGATTCCGACGCTGAAGCAGCGGCTGGCGATGCCGTCGAAACTGGTGAGCCTGACCGGCATAGACGGGATGAAGGGTGTCAGCGGCGGTGACGGGATGCTGAGCATCGGTGGCGCCACCACCCATGCGGAGGTGGCCGAAGCCGCGGCAGATGCCTATCCGGCATTGGCAGCATTGGCGGGCCAAATCGGCGATCCGGCAGTTCGGAACCGCGGCACCATTGGCGGCTCATTGGCCAACAATGATCCGGCGGCCTGTTATCCGGCGGCAGCACTGGGCAGCGGTGCGACGATCATGACCAACCGGCGTGAAATCACTGCGGACGATTATTTCCGCGGGCTGTTTGAGACCGCTTTGGAAGACGGCGAGATCATCACCGCGGTGCGCTTCCCGGTGCCGCAGAAGGCCAGCTATCAGAAGTTCCTGCAGCCGGCCTCGCGCTTTGCTCTGGTCGGGGTGTTTGCAGCGAAATACGCGGCGGGCGTGCGGGTGGCGGTCACCGGTGCCTCCGAGGAGGGCGTGTTCCGCTGGAATGAGGCGGAAGCCGCGCTGGATGCGGATTTTACGCCGGAGGCGCTTGATGGCCTCAGCGTGGATGCCGGCAGCATGATGGCGGATCTGCACGGCTCCAAAGCGTACCGCGCTCATCTGGTCGGGGTGATGGCCAAACGCGCTGTGGCGGCTGCAGCTTGATAGTTTGAACAGGGCAGGCACCGGGAGGCCGGTGTCTGCCGGATGCGGCAGCTAGTGCCGCAGGTAGCCGGAGATTTCTTCCAGCAGAGTCTGCGTCTTGCCTGATAGTTCGCGGATTTCGGTAGCGATCACCGCAAACCCCTTGCCCATATCGCCGATCCGCGCCGCCTCGATCGAGGCGTTGAAGGAGATGAACTTGATATTGCGGCCGACCCCTTCGGCATTGGCGATGGTTGTCCGCATGTTCTGCTCGCGCTCTTCCTCGCGCATCTGCTGGGCGTCGCAGAAGGTCTGGACCAACTGGCTGAGAAAGCTGGATACGGCCGGTTCCAGCCGGTAGAGGCAGAGGCCCGCAAGGTCCGGGATCCGGCGCACATTCTCCAGCGGGCCGCCCTCAGGCTGGGAGATGGCGCTGTGCAGGGGGGCGAGCACGTCCAGGCAGGCCTGGCGCTTGGCTTCCAGATCCTTGGGCAGGCTGTAGCTGCACTCCTGCAGCAGGCTGTCCAGGCCGCTGCTGAGCATCGCATGGGCCGCTGCAATGCGCTGCACCGACAAGATCAGAACGTCCGTGGCGCTGCCGGCATCCGCGTCTTTCGGATCCTGCGCCAGGGCCAGCAGAGACAGCGCGGCGATGCGGCTGGGGCCGACGGCCATGAAAGCGGTGTTCTGTACGTCGGATAAACTTTTCATGCCTGCACCTTAATGACCATGCAGACCCTTCTAACGGGCAGGCGTTAAGGCTGCGCTAACTTGCGATGGCTGCGGCAAAAGAAAAGCCCCGCAGCGGCGCTGCGGGGCTGAATACCTGTCTTGAAGGCGGCCGGATTACTTGTTCGGCAGCGGGCCGATCATCATGATCATCTGACGGCCTTCCATCTTGGGCATGTTCTCGACCTTGCCCAGTTCCTTGATGTCTTCCGCAACCCGTTCCAAAAGCTCGCGGCCCAGGTTCTGGTGTGCCATCTCGCGGCCCCGGAAGCGCAGGGTGACTTTCACCTTGTCGCCGTTTTCCAGGAACTTGTAGACGTTGCGCATTTTCACATCGTAGTCATGAGTGTCCGTGTTGGGACGGAACTTGACCTCTTTGACCTCGATGATCTTTTGCTTCTTGCGGGCTTCGCTCTCGCGTTTCTGCTGTTCATACTTGAACTTGCCAAAGTCCATGATCTTGCACACGGGCGGGTTGGCATTGGGCGAGATTTCCACCAGATCCAATCCGGCCTCGGCGGCCATTTCCATGGCTCTGGCGGGGGTCACAACCCCTGCGTTATCGCCATCGGCGCCAATCAGGCGGATTTCGGAGGCACGGATTTTTTCGTTGACGCGCGGGCCGGTGTCGCGTTGCGGCGGCGCGTTATGAGGTCTGCGGGCTATGACTGCGATCCTTCTGTCATTGCAAAAAGTGCGGGAACGCTACTGCCCCCGCGCGTGTGATTCAAGGCTTATAGGCGGTATGGCTGCAGGAAAGCCGCATTTCAAGGCCGCATATCGCAAATGGCCCTGAAAACGGGCGCGAACCCTGGCCGGACGGCCGCGTGGCGCTGCGGGACAGCATCCTGAAAAGGCGGGAATGCGGCGGGGTTCCGCCAGTTGCGGGACCGGCGGGCGGCAGCTGGCCGCCCGTGATGCAGGCCTGGGAAACTTCCCCCTTGAGTGCTGCGGCGCAGGGCGCCATCTGGCAGGCAGATGCTGCGGATGGCGCGGCCAGGCCGGCAACGCCGGTAAACGGAAGGAGTGTATTATGAAACAGTTATTGATCCTGATTGCGCTAGGGGCTGCTGCTGTGGGCGGATATGTGCTGCTGAACGGCCAGGGGGCGCAGGACCCGGCACCTGCCGAGGCACCGGCCGTGCAAGAGGAACAGAGCAGCACAGCGCCGGAAGCGGCAGACGAGGAAAGCGCGGCTCCGGCCGAGCAGGCTGTGGAAGATGCGGCCGACGCCGTTGAGGGTGCTATCGAATCCGGTGCCGAAGCTGCCGGCGCAGCTGTTGATGCAGTGCAGGACACTGTAAGCGAGGCGGCGGAAGCCGCGGCTGAAGCAGCAGGCAATGCGGTTGATGCGGCCCAGGGCACGGCTGATGCAGCATCGGATGCAGTGCAGGATACCACAGAGGCTGCCCAAGGCGCGGCAGAGACTGCAGCCGGCGCGGCAGAGGCCGCTCAGGATGCCGCATCCGAGGCGCTGGACAGTGCAGCCGGCACCGCACAGGAGCTGCTGAACCAGTCCGGCGCGGCGGAAACCGAAAGCACTGCGGGCGGCGATTGAACCGGGCCGTAAGCTGCGTCAGGCCATAAATCGATCCTGGCCGCTAGGCACGAAACGCAACCGGCGGCAGGCATCATGCCCTGCCGCCGGAAGTTTGTGGCCGAATTTACGGCCGCGGATCAGTGGGGGCGGGCCTGCGCCTGCTGCGCGACACGGGCCATATGGTCCAGCGGGGCCTGATCGCTTGGCTGCGGCTGCGGCGCCAGGAAGGCTAGAAAGGTTTCCCAGCCGGCACTGTTGCCGCCTTGTTTGCGGGCGCGCTGGATTTGCAGCTGGGCCACGCCGATCAGATCCAGCGGCTTGGCGCCGTCGTAGGCGCTGCCGGTGATGGTGGCCAGATGGCTGCGGAACCGCTTGCCCATGGAGTTCAGCAGCAGCATCGGCGAGGTCACCGGATGGCCGGCCTGCACCAGCGCGTCAAACATCTCGTCAATGTCGCCGGGTGCAATGGCGCGTGCATCATAGCGGGCCTTGACGCCTGCAATCCGCTCCGGGACCGTCGGCTGCACCTGGCCGGGACGGGCCTGGAACCCTGCAACCGCTGCTTTGACGCGGGCTTTGCCCGCCTCTGTTCTGACGGACTGGAAAACGGGCGGCTGCCCCGAGGTCAATTCGTTCTGCATGTTTCGTTGCTCCGTTCTGGATCTCAGCAACCGGAATACAGAATCATCCCCAACAAAAGATAAACGGGAGGCGGCAGCCCCCCGTCAAAATAGTGTCAAAATCCGGGCAGCGCCCCGGCGCGGGATCAGTCGAGAAAGGCTTTTTCGACCACGAAATGCGCCGGTTTCGAGTTGGCGCCTTCTTCCAGCCCATAGGTGTTCTCAAAGAGATCCTTGAGCTCCAGATTGAACGCCAGGTTGCCGCAGATCATCGCACGGTCGCTTTCGGGGTTCAGCGGCGGCACGCCAAGTTCGGCAAACGCCTCGCCCGAGCGCATCAGGTCGGTGATGCGGCCCATCTTGGGGCTCTCTTCGCGGGTGGTGGTCGGGTAATACTTGATCTTCTTCCAGAAGCCTTCGCCGATCACCTCGTTCAGCAGCTCGTCATCCTTCAGGCCTTCGATCAGTTCGCGGCCATAGGTCAGCTCACCGGTGGTGCGGCAGGTGTGTGTGATGATCACCTCGTCGTAATCTTCATAGGTCTGCGGCTCGCGCAGGAGCGAGGCAAAGGGTGCAAAGCCGGTGCCGGTGGCAAAAAACCAGATCCGCTTGCCGGGCAGCAGCGCGTCATGCACCAGGGTGCCAACGGGTTTGGGGCGCAGGATGATCTCGTCGCCCGGCTGGATGTGCTGCAAGCGCGAGGTCAGCGGGCCGTCTTCCACCTTGATCGAGTAGAACTCCATTTCCTCGTCCCAGCTGGGGGAGGCGATGGAATAGGCGCGCAGCAGGGGTTTCACCTTGCCGGTCTTAGGATCGGGATCATTCATCAGGCCGATCATCACAAATTCGCCCGAGCGGAACCGCAGCGAGGCCGGGCGGGTCACCTTGAAGGAGAACAGCTTGTCGGTCCAGTGCTTCACTTGCGTGACGGTCTGGGCGTCGGGCAGGGCCGGTTTGGCCTTTTCCGGTGCGGGCGTGGTTGCGGTGTCGGTCACGGATGTCATCTCATTCATCGGTTGCACTGCCGGAGGAGTAGCCGGCACCTCTGATTAGTCTTTGATACAGGTCAGGAAAACCCCTTGGTTTGCCAAACCGGCCCCGCGCTGAACGCAACGGAACCGGTTTGGCAAAGGTTTTCCCGGGCTCGGGAGGGCTGGCTTAGCGGGCAGCGGTGCTGCCGCGCAGGCGGGCCTGATAGCTGTGGTCTTTCCAGTTTGCGCGGGCCAGCCACTGGTCTTCGGGCTGGCGGGCGGCCAGATCATCGCTC
This sequence comes from Leisingera aquimarina DSM 24565, assembly GCF_000473165.1. Lineage (GTDB taxonomy): Bacteria > Pseudomonadota > Alphaproteobacteria > Rhodobacterales > Rhodobacteraceae > Leisingera > Leisingera aquimarina. Next base: position 2,514,331 of record NZ_KI421504.1, read on the forward strand.
AGCTCCACCTCGTCAAACCCCGAACGGCGGGCCATCGCGTACTGGTCGGCGATCACATGGCCAAAGGCGCGCAGGCGGCCCTCATAGCCCTTCAGCCGCAGCTGGCGGGCCAGGGTAAAGCCGCGGCCGTCGGCAAAGCTGGGGAAGCTGATCCGCACCAGCTCCACGCCGCCCAGCGACACGTCGTTCAGATTGGCATCCGAGGCCAGCTCCAGCACGTCTGAGCCCTCAAAGCCGCCAGTCCAGTCGTCGGCGGCAAAGCCGGTGTCGGTCACGATAACAGTCATCTCACTCACGCTCCTGTGCGTACCATTTGGCCGTCCACCACGTGGATGCCGCATTCTTCCTTGTTTTCCCCGCGCCAGCGCCCGGCGCGCGGGTCTTCGCCTTCCTTGACCGGGCTGGTGCAGGGCGCGCAGCCGATCGACGGGTATCCCTTGGCCACCAGCGGATGGCGGGGCAGGCGGTTTTCATCCATATAAGCGCGCACGTCTTCCGGCGCCCAATGGGCCAGCGGGTTGATCTTGAGCCGTCCGGTTCCGTCCTCGACCTCGAAGAACTCAAGGGCGGCGCGGGTGCCGGCCTGGAACCGTTTGCGGCCGGTGATCCAGCCGTCATAGCCCGACAGCGCCTTTTGCAGCGGGATGGTCTTGCGCAGGGCGCAGCAGGCGTCCTTGTCGCTGAATTTCAAGGCCCCATAGGGGTCTTTTTCGGCGATATCATCGGCGCGGATAATGCGCAGATTGCGCAGGCCCAGCCGCTCGCTCACCTCCTGCTGATAGATCAGCGTCTCGGTGAACAGCAGTTCGGTGTCCACGAATACAACCGGTGTCATCGGGTCGATGACCGCGGCCATATGTAACAGCACCACAGATTCCGCGCCGAAAGAGGAGACCAGAGCGATATGGCCCGCGTCCTTCAATGCGCCTTCCATCACCGAGGTGGCCGAATGGTGGCGGAAGCGCGCATTCAGCGCCTCTGCCTTGGCGGCCAGCTCCCGGTCCCGGGGGCTGACAGGCTCCCCGGCGGGCTTGTTTCCGGCTGTGTCGAACATCAGATCAGGCGACCTTTTTCTGGGCCTCGGGGTACAGCGCAGCCTTGAACGGCTCCATGCCGATCCGGCGGTAGGTTTCGAGGAAGGTTTCCTCGGCGCCTTCACGCTGCGCCATATAGACCTCTACGATGCGTTCCACTGCAGGCACGATCTCGTCATAGGCAAAGCCAGGGCCGGTGCGGGTTCCGATGGCAGCCGTCTCAGTCGCGTCGCCGCCCAGGGTGATCTGGTAGTTCTCCACCCCTGCGCGGTCCAGACCAAGAATGCCGATATGGGCAACATGGTGGTGGCCGCAGGCGTTGATGCAGCCCGAAATCTTGATCTGCAGATGGCCGATGTCATGTTCCATCTTCAGCGCGTCAAAGCGGGTTGCGATCTCTTGCGCGACCGGGATCGAGCGGGCGGTTGCCAGCGCGCAGTAATCCATGCCCGGGCAGGCGATGATGTCCGAGATCAAGCCGATGTTGGCGGTGGCCAACCCGTGCGCCTTCAGCGTGGCGTGGATCGCGGGCAGGTCGTTCTTGTGGACATGCGGCAGGATCACGTTCTGCTGGTGGCTGATGCGCAGCTCGTTATAGGCGTATTGCTCGCCCAGATCCGCCATCACCCGCATCTGCTCGGCAGTCGCGTCGCCGGGGGTTTGTCCGTGCGCTTTGATCGAGATTGTCACGATGGCGTGGCCGTCTGCGCGGTGCTCGGACAGGTTGGTGTCGGCCCAGGCGCGGAACACCGGGTCGCTTGCATAGGCTGCGTCATAAGCGTCGGTCGGGGCAGAGCGGAACTCCGGCGTTGCGAAATGCGTCTTGATCTCTTCCAGCAGCTGCTGGTCGGTGCCGTCGTACTGGCCGCGGATCGCCATAAAGGCCTCTTCGGTCATCGCGCGGTATGTGTCGATGCCGTTTTCCGAGACGGTGATTTTGATGCGTGCCTTGTACTTGTTGTCGCGGCGTCCCAGCACGTTGTAGACGGTCAGAACCGACTCCAGATAGGGCAGCAGATCCGCCTGCGGCAGGAACTCGCGCAGCACCTGGCCGATCATCGGGGTGCGGCCCAAGCCTCCGCCGACGACAACCCTGAAGCCAATTTTGCCGTCCTGCTCCACCACCTGCAGGCCCACGTCATGCGCCTTGATCACGGCGCGGTCAGCGCTGCTGCCGGTGATGGCGATCTTGAACTTGCGGCCCAGGAACTGGAATTCCGGGTGGTCGGTGGACCACTGGCGGATCAGCTCGGCATAGGGGCGGGGATCGGTCAGCTCATCTGCGGCGGCGCCGGCGAAATGGTCGGCGGTGGTGTTGCGGATGGTGTTGCCCGAGGTCTGGATGGCGTGCAGCCCGGCCTCACCCAGCGCGTCCAGCATATCCGGAATATCGCGCAGTTTAGGCCAGTTGTACTGGATGTTCTGGCGGGTGGTGAAATGGCCATAGCCCTTGTCCCACTTCTCGGCCAGCAGCGCCAGGGTGCGCATCTGGGCCGAATTCAGGGTGCCATAGGGCACCGCGACCCGCAGCATATAGGCGTGCAGCTGCAGGTAGACGCCGTTCATCAGGCGCAGCGGCTTGAACTCGTCCTCGGTAAGGGAGCCGTCGATACGGCGCCCGACCTGGGCGCGGAACTGGGCGTTGCGTTCCGCCAGGAAGGCCTCGTCGAACTCGTTGTACTTATACATTGGCTTCAGCCTCCTGCTTGCCATGGAAGTAGTTCGAGGGGCCGGTGCGGCGGAAATCCTCGCGGAAGTGGGTCGGCTCGGGGCCGTTGGGGCCTGCCTTGGCGTCGGCCAGATAGGCGCCGACGATGCGGATGTTCTGCTTCTCGGCGTCCAGCAGGCGCAGCTGGGCGTCGGCCTCGTCGGTGATCAGCTCGGCAGATGCCATGTCACGGGTCCAGCTGTCGTCAGCGGTGAAATAGATCACGTCGCCTTCCAGCAGGTCGTTGGCGGTGATGACTTTGGGCGTAAAGGCGCGGGCCATTATGCAAGCTCCGTTTTGAGGTCGGTCAGGGCGGCGGCCGCTTTGCGCGGCGCAAGGCCCAGGAAGGTGAGGGCTGGTCCGTCAAAGCCAGCCGCATCAAGGTCGGCAGGCAGGCGGTCCAGATTGGTTTCCAGCACCCGCTGTTCCGGGCGCGAGGCGTTTTCGACAATGGTCACCGGCGTGGCGCGGTCCGCACCGTGCATGATCAGGCGGCCCTGCACGAAGCGGGCGGATTTCTTGCCCATGTACACTGCGGCCATCTCGCCCGGACGCGCCAGCGCAGCCCAGTCGTGATCGGCAAAACCGGTCATCGCGTGGCCGGTGATGAAGCGCACCGAGGTGTTGCGCCCGCGCTGCGTCAGGCTTTGGCCAATACTGGCCACGGCAGCCGAAGCAGCGGTGATGCCGGGGATGATCTGCGTGGCGATGCCAGCCTCTTCGCAGACGGTCAGTTCCTCGTCCAGACGGGCAAAGATGGTGGGGTCGCCGGCCTTCAGGCGCAGCACCTTTCGGCCGGCCTTGGCATGGGCGACCAGCCGCGCATTGATCTCGTCCTGGCTGACCTGCGCACCGAAGCCTTCCTTGCCGACATTTTCCAGCACCGCTTGCGGGCCGGCCAGCGCCATGATTTCATCACTGACCAGGCGGTCATAGAGAATGACATCCGCCTCCTGCAGCGCGCGCATGGCTTTGACGGTCAGCAGATCCGCATCGCCGGGGCCGGAGCCCGCAAAGACAACCTGGCCCGCAGCCATACAGGCCATGCTGCCGCGGGTATTGGCGGTGGCATTGGCAGCAGGTGTGGTATGTGCAGGCATCTGTAAGGCCCCTCCAGCGTGTTTGACTTGAGGTTAGATATAGGAAATATTCCCGGTATTGCGCTATATGCACGGACAAATAAGAACATAGGTTCTTGGTGGTTGAAGATGTGGGCCGATTGGTCCTCACAATAGGAGAAAACAGGAATGACGGTGCGGATCGACGCCACTGACCGGAAAATTCTGGCTGAACTGCAGCGCGACGCGGGCCAGTCGCTGGACGAAATCGCCCGTCAGGTGGGTTCTTCCAAGACCCCGGTGTGGAATCGGATCCGCAAGCTGAAGGAGGCAGGTGTGATCGGTCAGCAGACGGTGCTGCTGGATGCCGAGGCGCTGGGGTTCGAGGCCTGTTTCTTTGTTCTCATCCGCACGTCTGAGCATGAGGCGGACTGGCAGGCCAAATTCTTGCAGGCGCTGCGCGACCGCCCCGAGGTGCAGGAAGCGCACCGGCTTGCGGGCGACATCGATTACATCCTGAAGGTCAGGGTGCAGAATGCGCGCGCTTATGACGTGTTCTATCAGGCGCTGATTGCCGAAGTGCGGGTGCATAATGTGACGGCGCTATTGTCGATGGAAGAGATCAAATCGACAACGATGCTGCCGCTGCAGCCGTAGGAATATGGGTATTTAAGATCAGAAAGAAGCGGAAGACGGTGTTGCTTCTTTCTGGTCCGGAAATACCCCGGGGTTTGGGGCAGAGCCCCAAGTTAGATATGGGTTTGGAGCAGAGCCTCAATCTGGCAGCTCAGGCGCTCACCATCAGACGGGTCAGACCATGGAAATGGTAGGTGTTGGAAAACTCCGGCGCAGCCGCCAGTTTCAGGTCCGGACAGCGGTTGAAAAGGATCGGCAGGGCGATCTGCATCTCCAGCCGCGCCAGCGGGGCGCCGACGCAGAAGTGCAGGCCGCCGCCAAAGCTTTTGTTCACTTTCGGGGGGCGGGTCGGATCGAAATGGTCCGCGTCGTCCAGCGCTTTGGGGTCGCGGTTGGCAGCACCCAGCAGCAGCGCCACCTGATCGCCGCGCTGGAAGGTGTGGCCGAACACCTCTGCCTCCTCGTAGGCGTAGCGGGTGAACATGTGCAGCGGCGGGTCATAGCGCAGGATTTCCTCCACCAGCCCTTCGATGCCTGCGGGCGCCAGCCACTCCGGCTGCCAGCCCTGCTGCAGCATGGTTTTCACACCGTTGCCAAGGGAATGCACGGTGGCCTCGTGGCCCGCATTCAGCAAGAGGATGCAGGTGCCGACCAGCTCATCCGCTGACAGTTTGTCGCCTTCCTCCTCCGCCGCGATCAGGCGGGTGATCAGGTCGCCGCGGGGATCGTTGCGGCGCTCATCGATGTAGCTGCGCAGGAACTCCGTGAACTGTTGCGAGGCTGTTGCGGCGGCGTGTTCGGTATCTTCGGTGCGCGAGGCCTGATACATCGCCACCATCTTGTGCGACCAGTTCAGCAATTGCGGTGCCACCTCCTCGGGCACGCCCAGCAGGCGGCAGATGGTGATCACCGGCACCTGGGTGCAATAGGCGTCGAGCAGATCGAAGGGCTGGTCCGGGAAAGCATCGATCAGCTGGTGGCACAGATCCTTGAGGCCCGTCTCCAGCGCTGCGATTTCGCGCGAGGTGAAGGCGCGCAGCACCAGCCGGCGCAGGCGGGTGTGGCGGGGCGGCTCGGCGTCGAGCATCGAATGCGCTTCAACCGCTAGGAAGGGGGCGAGATGGGCGGGGCCGTCCTTGCGCAGCTCTTTCGGCACCTCGCGGCCGAAACGGCGGTCACGCAGCAGCATATGCACCGCGGCATGGCCGAAGGCGGCGGCCATGCCGTAGTCCTGCCAGTGGTGCAGCTGGCCCTCGGCCTGCGCGGCGGCGTAGAAAGGGTAGGGGTCCTGCACAAAGGCGGGATCGGTGGGGGATTGGATTAAAGTCTTCATATACCGGTTGTTGCCGTTGCATCTGGTCAATGCAAGGGCCGCTTTGATAACGTGCCGCAATGAAAACACAGCAACTTCTTCGCTGGAGTCTGCCTGCCGGGTTCCTGTTGGCCGTGGCGGCATTGGCGCTGGCGGTCTGGTCTTATGGCTACCGCCAGGCTCTGGACAGCCTGGCAGAGCGCAGCGCGGCGGATCTGGCCTTGGCGTCGGACCGGGTCAGCACGCAGCTGCAGGTCTATCAGGAACTGGCGGTGCTGACCGCCGAACACCCGGCGCTGACGGATCTGTCTACGCCCGCGGCGCAGGACGCGGCGGCGGAGCTGCTGCGCGCGGTTGCTGATAAGACCGCGGCGCTGGATGTGTTTTTTGCCGCTGCGGACGGCCGGGTGATGGCGGCAGCCGAAGGGGTGTCCGGCCCGGATGTCTCGGAGCAGGCGTATTTCATCCGCGCCATGCAGGGGGCAATGGGCACCGGCCACGCGGTTTTGCGGCCGGGCGGGCGGCGGGCCTATTTCTATGCTGCGCCGGTGTTTCGGCCCGGCGGTGTGCATGGCGCTTTGGTTGTGGCAGCGGATGTGAATGATGTGGAACAGACCTGGCGCGGCTCGCTGCCGGCGGTGTTCTTTACCGGCATCAGCGGCGAGGTGTTCATTTCCAACCGGTCCGAATTGCTGTTCTGGCAGCGCGGTGCGGAGGAGGGAACCCCGAGTGTCACGCGCAGGGACCGCTATGCAGGGCATGAAATCTGGAGTCTTGAGGGCAGCCCCTATTTGCCCGGCCGCGCGCTGCATCTTTCCGTGGACTTGCCGCTGATTGGAATGACAGGCGAAATCCTGGTGGATGTAGCGCCGGCCCGGCGGATCGCGGCCTTGCAAGCGGCGGCGTTGGCGGCGGTGTGCCTGGCTCTGGGCGCCATGCTGTTCATCGTGATGGAGCGCCGCCGCACCCTGGCCGAGGCCAATGCAGTGCTGGAAAGCCGGGTTGAGCAGCGCACCCGGGATCTGTCGGCGGCCAACACCCGGCTGCGCCGCGAGGTGCGCGAACGCGAGGAAGCCGAAGCCGCCCTGAAACGCGCGCAGGAGGATCTGGTGCAGGCGGGCAAGCTGTCCGCTTTGGGGCAGATGTCGGCGGGCATCAGTCATGAATTGAACCAGCCCTTGATGGCGATCCAGCAATATGCAGAAAACGGTACGGCCTTTCTGGAGCGCGGCAAGGCGGAGCGGACCGGCGAGAATCTGGGCCGGATTGCCGACATGGCGGCGCGGATGGCGCGGATCATCAAGAACCTGCGCGCCTTTGCCCGCAATGAAAGCGAGCCGATGGGACGGGTGGATCTGTTTCAGGTGATCAACGCTGCAGTGGAACTGACCGCGCCGCGCCTGAAGGCGGACCATGTCGATCTGCGCTGGGACGAGGCGGCCCATACAGCACTGGTGCTGGCCTGGGGCGGCGAGGTGCGGCTGACGCAGGTGTTTGTGAACCTGATCAACAACGCGGCGGATGCGATGCAGGGGCAGGTGGATCAGGTGATCTCGATCTCTGTCGAAACTGGCCCGCGGCTGCAGGTGCGGGTGCAGGACAGCGGCCCCGGCATCAAGGAGCCGGAGAAGATGTTCGACCCGTTTTACTCCACCAAGGCGGTGGGCAGTTCCGAAGGCATGGGGTTGGGGTTGTCGATTTCTTACGGGTTGGTGCAAAGCTTTGGCGGCAATATCCGCGGTGCCAATACCGGCGGCGGTGCGGTGTTCACGGTGGAACTGGAGCCGTGGCGCGAAAGGGCTGAGAAAGGAGATGCCGCATGACCCGCAAGGTGCTGCTGGTGGATGACGATGCGGCGGTGCGCGAGGCACTGGCCCAGACGCTGGAGCTGAATGATCTGGATGTGGTGGCCTGCGGGTCGTTTGTGGCGGCGAAGGACCACATCACACTGGCGTTCGACGGCATTGTCGTATCGGATATCCGGATGCCGGGGCGGGACGGGTTTCATCTGCTGGACTATGCCCGCGGTGCTGACGAGGAGCTGCCGGTGGTGCTGCTGACCGGCGAGGGCGATATTCCGATGGCGGTCAAGGCAATGTCGCAGGGGGCATTTGATTTCCTGGAGAAACCCTGTGCGGCGGCGGATTTCCTGCCGGTGCTGGAGCGGGCGTTGAAAACTCGCGCACTGGTGCTGGAAAACCGGCGGCTGAAGCATCAGCTGGAGACCGGCGACCCGGCTGCGCGGTTGTTGTTCGGAACCTCGCCGCAGGCCAAGGAAATGCGCCAGCGGGTACGGGCGGTGGCGCCGACGGGGGCCGAGGTGCTGGTCACAGGCGCGCCGGGCAGCGGTATTTCCAAGGTGGCGGAGGTCATTCACCTGATGTCGCCTGCGGGGCAGGGGCCGTTTGTGAAACGCCCCGCCGCCGGGCTGGCAGCCGAGGCAGTGGCGGAGCTGTGCCAGGAGGCCGCGGGCGGGTCGCTGTTTTTGGATGAAGTGCAGGCGCTGCCGGAAGCGGCGCAATATGCGCTGCTGGCGCAGTTGGAGCAGGGCAGCGGAGTTCGGATCATAGCCGGTTCCAGCGCCGATCTGGCGGGCAAGGCGGAGGCTGGCAGTTTCAGTGCCGACCTGTTCTACCGTCTGGATGTGATGCGGGTGCGGATCCCCTCGCTGGCCGAACGCCCCGGTGATATTCCGGTGCTGTTCCGCCATTACGTGGCGCAGGCGGCGGAGCAGGCGGGGATCGAGGCGCCAGAGGTTTCGCAGGACCATCTGGCAGCCCTGATGGCGCAGGATTGGCCAGGCAATGCGCGCTCCCTGATGTCGGCGGCGATGCGGTTTGTGCTGGGAATGCCCGAGGAGGCCGTCGTGGCCGCCGGGCTGGGGCTGGCGGAGCAGATGGCGCAGGTGGAGCGCTCGCTGCTGATTGCCGCATTGGGCCGCGCCAACGGGCGTGCGGCTGCGGCCGCGGAGGCGTTGAGGCTGCCGCGCAAGACGTTTTATGACAAGCTGGCCCGCTATGGCATCCGGCCTGAGGATTACCGCCGCTGACGGCGCCGGGCTTAAGAGCCATGAGGATTGTCCGCTCCGGCGTTTTTGCCGGGGTACTTAGGGAGGCGGCGCCGCCAGGAACCTCGAATGGGGGCAAGGGCGGAGGGAGGACGGGGGTCGCAAGCCCCATGTCCGCTGAAGCCTTCGTTGCGGGACGCCCCTGCACCCGATGATGAGGTGGTCTCGGGGGTCCTGTGATCTCCTGTTGGTGCGGGGTGCCGGCCCGCACCGATGTCGCGACGGGAAGGAGTATCGCAAGCCGGGGTTAAGGAGCGGCAAGCGGTGCGTACGGTGAGGACGCAACGCCCCGGCGGACGGCGTGAGGGGGAGAGGCCGGATGCCTCCGGCAGGGATTTTTTCAGCCAGAAGAAGGGCGGCGATTCCTTTGCAGTTCTGTCCGGCGCTAACACTTGTGCGGATTTCCGCACAAAGCCCGGAATGCCCTGTGCGGGATTTCGCACAGCTTGCGGCAAGCGCTGCTTTTGCACATTTGGTCTGACCTGCAAGTTCATGCGATAACGCGAAAAATCCGACAGGCGCATGATTCTCGAATCAATTGTTGAGCGGTTTTCCGCAACTTGGGATGCTTTGGGCGGGCCTCAGCCATGCGCTGAGTGCAACTTCGGATTTACAGACGATTTTTCTGGGAGGAAAAGACCATGAAATTCCTGACAACTGCCGCCACCGCACTGGCTCTGGCTGTGACCGCAGGCGCCGCAAGTGCCGCCTGTGACGACGGCGAGATCGTGGTGAAGTTCAGCCACGTCACGAACACCGACAAGCACCCCAAAGGGATTGCCGCCTCGTTGCTGGAACAGCGCATCAATGACGAGATGAACGGCACTATGTGCCTGGAGGTCTATCCGAACTCGACGCTTTACAACGACAATAAGGTGCTGGAAGCGATGCTGCAGGGCGATGTGCAACTGGCCGCGCCTTCGCTGTCTAAGTTTGAGAAATTCACCAAGCAGTTCCGCTTGTTCGATCTGCCGTTCATGTTCAAGAATATCGAAGCGGTGGATGCGTTCCAGGCGTCTGAAACCGGCCAGGAGATGCTGGATTCAATGCAGCGCCGCGGCCTGCAGGGGCTTGCCTACTGGCACAACGGCATGAAGCAGATGTCGGCCAACAAGCCGCTGGTGGACCCTTCGGACGCCAATGGGCTGAAGTTCCGGGTGCAGTCCTCGGACGTGCTGGTGGCGCAGATGGAAGCGATCGGCGGCTCGCCGCAGAAAATGGCGTTCTCGGAAGTCTACGGCGCGCTGCAGCAGGGGGTTGTGGACGGTCAGGAGAACACCTGGTCCAACATCTACGGCAAGAAGTTCTTTGAGGTGCAGGACGGGGTGACCGAGACCAACCATGGCGCGCTGGACTATCTGGTGGTGACCTCCGTGGACTGGCTGGACAGTCTGGACCCGGCGGTGCGCGACCAGTTCCTGACCATCCTGAATGAAGTCACCGCGACCCGGAACGCCGAATCCACCAAGGTGAACGGTGAAGCGCGTCAGGCGATCATTGATGCCGGCGGCGTGGTGCGCGAGCTGACCCCTGAGCAGCGCGCGGCCTGGGTCGAAGCGATGAAGCCGGTCTGGGAGAAATTCGCAGGCGACGTCGGCCAGGAGAAGATCGACGCGGCGCAAGCCATCAACGCAGGCCTCTAAGGCAGGCTTTTTCCGGGAGGCCCGTATCGGGGCCTCCTGACCGCAGGCGGCATGGGGATCCGCCGCCTGCACCCCTTTCCGCAAAATTTGGGAGGCAGCCATGGCGGGGTCCGGAACCGGCCCGAGCGGGCTTATCAACTCACTCGAAGAAACTCTGATCGCGCTCCTGCTGGGGCTGATGACGGCAATTACTTTTGCCAATGTGATCGCGCGGTTTGTGTTCAATTCCAACATTCTATGGGCGCTGGAGCTGACGGTGTTCCTGTTTGCCTGGCTAGTTCTGCTGGGCGCGTCCTATGCGGTGAAGGCCCATGCGCATCTGGGCGTTGACGCCATTGTCAACATGCTGGCACCGGGAACGCGCAAGGTGGTGGGACTGTTCGCTGCCGCCTGCTGCATCGTGTTCTCCTTGCTGCTGCTGAAGGGCGCTTATGACTATTGGGCGGTGTTTGCCGACCTGCCGCCGACCTCAGGGCGCTGGTTCCCGACCGGGTTTGACATGAAGGCGCGCAGCCAGAGCTTTTATGAGGTGCAGGACGTGCCGATGGTGGCAGTCTTCAAGTTTCTGGAAGACCTGATCAACTACGGCGAGGCGTATGAGAAGCTGCCGAAGGTGGTGCCTTATGTGGTGCTGCCGGTGTCGATGCTGCTTTTGGTGTTCCGTTTCATTCAGGCGGCGCTGCAGATTGCCCGCGGTGACGTGGACCGGCTGGTCGCCAGCCATGAAGTGGAAGATGAGCTGGACGCCGTGCGGGCGCAGCGCGGGGAGCATGACTGATGGAAGTGGTAATTCTCTTTGCGATGGTGATTGGCCTGCTGCTGATCGGGGTGCCGATTGCGGTGTCGCTGGGCCTCAGCTCGACGATTTTTCTGCTGATCTATTCCGACAGTTCGCTGGCGTCGGTTGCGGGCACGCTGTTTGAAGCCTTTGAAGGGCATTTCACGCTGCTGGCGATCCCGTTCTTCATTCTGGCCTCGTCGTTCATGACCACCGGCGGCGTGGCGCGGCGGATCATCCGCTTCTCAATCGCCTGCGTCGGCCATCTGCCGGGCGGGCTGGCGATCGCGGGTGTGTTTGCCTGCATGCTGTTTGCCGCACTTTCCGGCTCCTCGCCTGCAACCGTGGTGGCCATCGGCTCCATCGTGATCGCAGGCATGCGGCAGGTGGGCTATTCCAAGGAGTTCGCGGCGGGCGTGATCTGTAATGCAGGCACGCTGGGCATCCTGATCCCGCCGTCGATTGTGATGGTGGTCTATGCCGCCGCCGTTGAAGTCTCGGTCGGCCGGATGTTCCTGGCCGGTGTCATTCCGGGCCTGATGGCGGGTCTGATGCTGATGGTCACCATCTATGTGATGGCCAAGGTCAAGAACCTGCCCAAGGGCGAGTGGAACGGCTGGGGCGAGATCTTTGAGTCAGCGCGAGACGCGGGCTGGGGCCTGTTCTTGATCGTGATTATCCTGGGCGGTATCTATGGCGGTATCTTCACCCCGACCGAGGCGGCAGCAGTGGCGGCTGTCTATGCTTTCTTCATCGCGAGCTTTGTCTACAAGGACATGGGGCCTCTGGCGAATGGCGAGGGCGAGGCGAAGACGCCGCTGTTGAAGAAACCCTATGCGCTGCTGACTGCCTTCCTGCACAGCGACACCAAACATACGCTGTTCGAGGCGGGCAAACTGACGGTAACTCTGCTGTTCGTGATCGCCAATGCGCTGATCCTGAAGCATGTTCTGACCGACGAGCAGGTGCCGCAGCAGATTGCCAGTGCGATGCTGTCGGCAGGCTTTGGCCCGGTGATGTTCCTGGTGATTGTGAACGTGATCCTGCTGATCGGCGGCCAGTTCATGGAGCCTTCGGGCCTGTTGGTGATCGTCGCGCCGCTGGTGTTCCCGATTGCGGTCGAGCTGGGCATTGATCCCATCCACCTCGGCATCATCATGGTGGTGAATATGGAAATCGGGATGATTACCCCGCCGGTTGGCCTGAACCTGTTTGTGACCTCGGGTGTGGCGGGGATGCCGATGATGGGGGTGGTGCGCGCAGCTCTGCCCTTCCTGGCGGTGCTCTTCGTTTTCCTGATCATGATCACCTATATCCCCTGGCTGTCCACCGTTTTGCCAAACGCCGTGATGGGGCCGGAGATCATAACAAAGTAAGGCTTTGCAGAAAAGAAAACGGCGCCCGGTTGTTCGGGCGCCGTTTTGCGTTCTTGGCAAAATTCTTGGAAGAATTTTGCCAGGAAAATTCGAATTTTCTTGGCTCAGGGGGTTTCCAGAGCGGTGATGATCGGGGAAAAATCCGCGGCCTTCAGGCTGGCACCGCCCACAAGCGCGCCGTCGACGTTGGAGACGGCGAAGATTTCGCCTGCGTTTGATGGCTTGACCGAGCCGCCGTAGAGCAGGCGGACGGCCTCTGCGGTCTTCACCCCGAAACGGGTGGTGAGTTCGGCGCGCAGGAAGTTGTGCACTTCGGCAATTTGCTCCAGCGTCGGCACCTTGCCGGTGCCGATGGCCCAGACCGGTTCGTATGCCACAACAGTGTTTTCGCCGGTGGCAGAGGCCGGGACGGAACCTGCAAGCTGAGTGCCAACCACCTTCAGCGTGTCGCCGCCTTCGCGCTCGGACAGGGTTTCACCGATGCAGATCACAGCGGTCAGGCCTTCTGCGAGGGCGGCTTCGGCTTTGGCGCAGATTTGAGCGTCAGTTTCGCCGTGATCGGCGCGGCGTTCGGAGTGGCCGAGGATCACGGCGGAGGCGCCTGCGTCCTGGAGCATGGCAGCTGAAAGATCGCCGGTATGGGCGCCCGCAGCATTAGCGTGGCAATCCTGGCCGCCGATGGCGACGGCGCTGCCCTGGGCGGTGTCCGCAGCGCGCGACAACAGGCTTGCGGGCGGGCAGATCAGGATGTCCGCGGCCGGGTTCGCATGGTTTTCGGCCAGGGCTGCCAGTTCCGTGAGGCTTGCGCCGGTGCCGTTCATTTTCCAATTGCCTGCTGCCAGTTTCCGCCGCATGGGGATATGCCTCCGAGTGTCCTGTTTGGGCGTGACTGGTAGCACCGGCTGCAGAGCGGTGCAATTCGCTTGAAAGCTTTGGCCGGAAGAGGGCAGGCAGCAAGAAGGACGGGGAATGCCCCGCTCGGTGTATTCTTTCCTGGTGCGCCGGATCAGGTGCCGGGCAGTTCCTTGAAGCTGATCGACTCGCCGCAGCCGCAGGCGTCCGTGACGTTGGGGTTGTTGAACTTGAAACCGCTTTCCAGCAGCGTAACCTCATAGTCGATCTCAGTGCCGAACAGGAACATCTGCGCCATCGGCGCGATCAGGATGCGGGCGCCGTCCTGCTCCACCACCTCGTCGTTGGCGGAGGGCTCGTTGACATACTCCATGGTGTATTCCATGCCTGCACAGCCGCCTTTCTTGACGCCGATGCGCAGGCCCGCGTGGCCGTCCTTGGCCATCAGCCTGGCGATCTGCGTTGCCGCTTTGGGCGTCATGGTGACAGCCTGCTTGCCGGGAATGCCGAACATGGGTTTCTCCTTACACTTAATCCCTATCTAGGGCCGGTGCTACCGCGGCTCAACCCCGCAAATGTCCAGACAGGCAGGTAACATGCATTCTGTATGCGGATTTTTATGGCCGGAGCGGCCTGAAACCTGCGCTGCCGCCTTTCGCGGGCTGATGGTGTCACAGCCCCATGCAATTTGCATAGTAGGTGACGGTGGCAGGCCAGTCGGAGAAAACGCCTTTGACGCCTGCGTCCTGTGCCAGAACGTCCAGCAATTGGTAATACATGCCATCGCAGGGGGAGAGATCTGCGAGTGACTGAAAGTACCATTCGCCACCTTGCAGCGGGCCGGAGCGTTCCAGCGTCCAGGTGATCAGCCTGAGCCCGGCGGATTTGGCGGCAATGGCATAGGCGGAAGGGACAATGCGGCCGCCCTGCACGGTCACCAGCATCCACAGAGGCGGCGCCAGGTAGTTGACGCCCTGCGCGTGCAACTCCGCGAAGTCATAGGGGAAGGTGGCCGGGTCGGTGTGATCGAACCCCTCGTGCCGATAACTGGCGTCGAGCAGCACCGCTTGGCGGCCGAATTCCGGTTCGTGTTCGATCCAGTAGAGGATATCGTCCAGGCTGAAGCTTTGCACCCAGACGTCGGCGGGCGGGATGCCGGCGGTTTTGTAGTCATCGATCAGTTTTTGTGCAAAATCCGCCTGTGTGAAGCCGTTGAAGGGCATCGGGACCGCGGGGGCCTTCAGCTCGGGCATGAATTTGACGCCGAGGTCCCGGAACAGAGCGATTGAGTCCGCATGGGTCAGGGTTCGGACGTTGCCGGAGTAAAGCGTGCTGCGCCAGGAGGGGAGGCCGCCTTGATAGTCCTGCGGGGTGGCGGCAAAGGGGTTGGCGCTGTCCATTTTCGGGCGCAGGCTGCGGAATTCTTCCAGGGTCAGCTCGGAGCTGCGGCATTCGGCGCTGGCGGGGGAGGCGCCTGCCGCCGGGGTAAACGGTTTAATGCAGCGGTCCGCGAGCGGAGAGGTCAGGATATCCGTGGTTCGGTGCAGGTCGTTCTGCGCATGGCGGCAGACCAGTTCCAGGTCGCGGGTGAAGGTGACGTCGCATTCCAGAATGCCCGCGCCCATGGCGGCGGCGGCCTGGTATCCTTCGGCGGTGTGTTCGGGGAACATCAGCGGCGCGCCGCGGTGGCCGATGGAGAAGTCCGTGCGCGCCGGGGTCTGGCCTGCGCAGGCCTGCAGCCTGTCCTTGAGCGCACCTTCGGGCAGTTGGCTGATCAGATAGGCCGGGCGCGGGCCGTAGCTGAGGGCCGGAGGGTCCGCAGTGCCGGGGGCGGGAAGCAGCAGCAGGGCTGCAGACAGCAGGGCATGGCGCATGGGGGGCTCCAGGTCTAGGGCTGCCGCACCTTAGGCCCGCGGGCCAGAAAATGAAAAGACCTCCTGAACTGGCCCCCTTTTCGATCGGACACCTCGGCCTGAGCCTGGAGGCTTAAGGATAACCTTAAGCACATGCGTCTGAGATTGAAATCATCACCGACGGCGGCCGCCGTCGCGGCGCTGGTCTGCGGCTGATAAGCTGCGGATCGTGGAAGAGACCTTGTATGACGGCGAGAGCATTTCCGCCGTTGCGCGGCGCAATGGCGTGGCGCCCAATCTGCAGTATCGTTGGCGCAAACTGATGCTTGAAGGGGGGCAGTACCGCCGTGACAGGAGACGACAGTGTCACCCGCTGACCGGCAGGCGATTTGGTAAAGCCAAATCTGCCGAGAGGGGTCAACAAGACGGTGCGGGAGATGGAGGCTCGCATCCGGGAGCTCGAACGCCAGCTCGGGCGCAAAACGCTTGAAGTCGAGATCCTGAAGGAAGCGCTCGACAAGTCACGGTTAAAAAAACCGGCCTTGCTTGCGCAGTCGCTGAAACGGGACGATTTGCCATGAAAGCCGTCACTGAAACTTTGGGCGTGTCCCGCTCGAACCTGCACAAACGGCTGAGTGGGAGCGCGACGCCGCATATCGAACGGCTGGTGGCAAAGCGCCCGACCTATGGCTGCCGCCGGATTACGGCGGTTCTGAACCGGGAACTCAGGACCGCAGGGCTCGCGCCTGTGAACCGCAAGCGCGTCGATCGCATCATGAAAAACAACAACCTGCTGTTGCAGCGATCCGGGTTCGACCGGCCCGAGCGCCGCCATGACGGCAAGGCCGTGATGATGCGCTCGAACTTGCGCTGGTGCAGCGATGGGGTGGAATTCACCTGCTGGAATGGCAATGTCATCCGGGCAGCCTTCCTGATCGATGCCCATGGCCGCGAGATCATCTCCTGGCGCGCCGTGGCAAATGCCGGGATCCGCGGCTCGGATGTGCGTGACATGCTGCTGGAGGCTGTCGAGAAACGCTTGGGCACATACCGCGCGCCCGAGGTGATCGAGGTGCTCTCCGACAACGGCAGCGCTTACACGGCGAAGGGCACCCGCATCTTTGCCCGCCAGCTCGGCTCGAAGCCCTGCTTCACACCGGCCGCCAGCCCGCAGTCCGACGGCATGTCAGAAGCTTTTGTGAAAACGCTGAAGCGAGACTGCGTCCGGGTCAATCCACTGCCTAACGCTGAAACTGTTCTGTCATTGATAGGAAAACGGATCGAAGACTATACCGAAAACCATCCGCATTCCGGCTTGATATGGCGCTCGCCCCGCGAGTTCATTAGAGCCAAAACCGAAACCGCTTAGGTGTCCGGTTGAACGGGGGCTGGATCACCCCCGCAGATGCAGGGGCCGGATCCGGGCACAGGGTATGCGGGCTTACATGAAGCCCAGTTCCAGGCGGGCCTCGTCGGACATCATCTCCATGCCCCAGGGCGGCTCCCAGGTGAGTTCGACGTCAACAGTTTTCACCCCCGGCACCGGCGAGATGGCGTCGACGAGCCAGCCCGGCATCTCGCCCGCGACCGGGCAGCCCGGTGCGGTCAGGGTCATGATGATTTTGACGTCGTTCTCGTCGTTGATGTCGATCGTGTAGATCAGGCCCAGCTCGTAGATGTTCACCGGGATTTCCGGGTCATAGACGGAGCGGCAGGCGTCGGTCACGGCCTCGTACAGCGGGTGGCTGACGGAGGAGGGCGCGATTAGCGGTGCGCCTTCAAGCGGTTCGGAAGGGTTGGTCATGAGGATTCCGGTCTGATATTCCGACGGTTTATATAGGGAATGTACGGCCCGGCGTCCAGAGGCGGCGCACGCTGCAGCGGGAATGTTCTGTTAATCACTCTTTCGTGAAAATTTGATTTGATGGGGTGAGCGCGCTAAATTGTGGTTCCCCCACGATGATTTCGTAAACGCTGCCCGAAGGTTGCGGGCCGTGCGCCGGTGTCCGGCCACGGAGCTGCTGTGTGCGGGCAGGAGCGGAGAGAGGCCATGCCAGGGAAAACTGCGACCCGCAGATGTGCGAACGCCGCTGCCCTTGTGCTTGCGGGCAGCTGCCTGGCTGCGGCCGGCACGGCGGGAGAGGCCCGGGCACAGGGAGCGTGGCGCTGGCAGCTGACGCCCTTTGTGCTGGCGCCATCGGTAGAGGGCACAACCGAGCTGGGGCAGGCAGGTGGCGGTCTGTCGATTGATGCGGGCGATGTTTTCGATGAGCTGCAGGCCGGCGGGATGCTGGCGTTCGAGGGGCGCCACAGCAGCCGTTTCGGATTCCGGCTGCGCTATGCGGTGATGGATTCGGACCGCACAGCGCAAAGCGCTGCGGGCGCGGTGGCTGCAGCCTATGACCAGAACATGGCTGAGGCGGTAGTGACCTACAGCTTCGACCAGGGGCGGGACCGGTTTGAGGTCTTTGGCGGGCTGCGCCACTGGGATGTGGAGGTGACGGCAAATCTGCCGGGCGGCGCGGTGCGGCGCGGCGGCACATGGACCGATCCGATTGCGGGGCTGCGCTGGGAGCGGCGCCTGTCGCCGCGGTTCAGTGTTTCCCTGGAGGGCGATATCGGCGGCTTTGGCGTCGGGTCGGATCAAAGCTGGTCCGCCATGGGCGGGCTGATTTATGACCGCTGGGAGCGGGCCTCGATCTATGTGATGTACCGCGGGCTGGGGGTGGAGTATCAGGGTGGCATCCGCGGCACGGACAGCTTTTTCCGCCATGATGCGGTGACGCACGGGCTGCTGGCGGGGCTGGGTTTCAGGTTCTGACACTAGCCGTACCGCATGGGCCGTGCCGCATTGGCCGGGCCGCGGTGATGCGCAGCCCGGCCTGTTGTCAGCCAGTGTTGTCAGTCGTTGATGTCGTGGTTGAAGGTCTTCACCTGGCCCTTGGGCAGGGCAAAAAAGCGGCGCATCACCAGCCAGGCCGCCAGCGACAGCACCGCAAAGATCAGCAACAGCGGCGGCAGGCTGAGGCCGGCGCCGGCCAGCAGCAGCAAGCTGACCGCAGCGGCGCCGATGGCAAAGCCGAGAAAGACAAAGCCGGGTGCCAGAACCTCCAGTATGGCCAGCACCAGCGCCGCGGCGCCCCACACCCACCACAGGGCCCAGAACGGCATGTCCATCATTTGCCCCCTTTCAGCAGGTTGAAGGCGTTGCCAAAGGCCTCCAGCGCGTGGGCGGGAACCAGGATGGTCTGATTGCCCGCGCCCTTGCCGAGCGCATTCAGCGATTCCACCTGTTTCAGCGCGACCTGATACTGTGCTGCCTCGATACCGTTTTCACGGATCGCCTTGGCGACGACTTCGGTGGCATAGGCCTCGGCCTCGGCCTGGATGCGGCGGGCCTTGGCGGTCTGTTCGGCGGCATAAAGCTCGGCGTCGGCGTTCAGCTCGACGGCGCGTTTCGCGCCTTCGGCCTCGGTTACCTGGGCGCGGCGGGCGCGTTCGGCGTTCAGCTGCTGCAGCATCGCGTCGCGGGTGGCCTGGTCCAGATTCACATCCAGGATCTCGGCGCGGGTCACCTCGATGCCCCAGTCATCGACGGCGCTTTCGACCGAATGCTGGATTTGCCCGATCAGCTGCGAGCGGTTGGATTGCACCTCGTCCAGATCCATCTTGCCGATCTCGGCCCGCACGATGCCGGCCACAGTGGTGGCAATGGCGCCGTCCACATCGCGGATCCGGTAGACGGTCTTTTCCGGTTCCAGAATGCGGTAGAACACCGATGTGTCGATCTGCACCAGCACGTTGTCCTTGGTGATGGCGTCCTGGGTGGCATTCGGGAGCTGGCGTTCCAGGATCGACACCTTGTGGCGGGCCACATCCAGGAACGGCACGATGAAGTTGATGCCCGGCCCCAGCACTGAATGCAGGCGGCCGAACCGTTCGATCACGTATTTTTCGGACTGCGGCACGATGCGCACCCCCTTCAGCACTACGATGATCAGCAGCACCGCACCCAGCAAATACAGCAGGTTGCTGGATAGGAGGTCCAGAATCAGGTCTTCGTTCATCAAAAATTCCTTTGGTTGTTCTGCGGCGGCGGCTGGTTCGCCGGGCTGGGCGAGCGTGGCCGAGGTCTGCGGCCCGCTGAGTGACTGTAACTCACCGGTCAATTCACCGGCAAAGGTACTGGGTGGACCGTTGGGTAATTCACTGGGCAACCCACCGGGTGATTTGGCTTTGTTCAACGGAGCGCCCTGTTGTGTGCAGTGGTATGCAGATGTGTTTTGCGGCGGCGGTCTTCAAGACTTCTATGGGCGCGGGCGAGGGCGGCTGGCAAGCCCTGAAAGCAGGGCTGCCGTGCCGGTTCAGGCGGCGGGGCCGGATTTGAGCCGCCGCATCGGGGTGGGGCGGACCCGGTCTTCGATTTCGGCGTAGATCAGCGCAGCGATGTTTTTGGAGGAGGTTTTCTCGATCCCCTCCAGGCCCGGGGAGGAATTGACCTCCAGCACCTTGGGGCCGGCTTCCGACCGCAACAGATCCACGCCCGCCACGTTGAGGCCAAAGGCACGGGCGGCGCGGACGGCGGTGGAGCGTTCCTCCTTGCTGATGCGCACCATTTCGGCGCTGCCGCCCAGGTGCAGGTTGGAGCGGAAGTCGCCCTCGGCGCCTGACCGTTTCATCGCCGCCACGACTTTGGAGCCGACCACCAGGCAACGGATATCCACGCCTGCGGCTTCCTTGACAAATTGCTGTACCAGGAAGTTGGCCTTGAGCCCGCGGAAGGCGGTGATCACGCTTTCGGCGGCTTTTGTGGTTTCCGCCAGCACCACGCCCTTGCCTTGTGTGCTTTCCAGCAGCTTCACAATCAGCGGCGCGCCGCCCACGATCTGGATCAGGCTGCCGGTGTCCTTGGGAGAGGCGGCAAAGGCGGTGGCAGGCATGCCGATCTTGTGGCGGGCCAGGATCTGATGCGCGTGCAGCTTGTCACGGCTGGCGGTGATGCCTTCGGCGCCGTTGATGCAATAGGTGCCCACGGTTTCGAACTGGCGCAGCAGGGCGGTGCCGTATTGGGTGACGGAGGCGCCGATGCGCGGGATCACCGCGTCATAGCGGGGCAGGCGCTTGCC
Organism: Leisingera aquimarina DSM 24565; assembly: GCF_000473165.1. GTDB lineage: Bacteria > Pseudomonadota > Alphaproteobacteria > Rhodobacterales > Rhodobacteraceae > Leisingera > Leisingera aquimarina. Next base: position 2,534,774 of record NZ_KI421504.1, read on the forward strand.
GTCATAATGGACCTCGGGCGCCAGTGCATTCAGCGCCATGTAGCAGCGGGTGGTGTTGATCACCTCCACTGTGTGGCCGCGGTTTTCGCCCTCTTCCACCAGGCGGCGGGTGGAGTAGTTGTCCTCGCGGCTGAGCACGGCAATGCGCAGGGCGCGTTTCGGGGCGGACTTGCGGATGCTGGCGGAAGCGTAGACCGAATAATCCAGTTCCGGCTGGCACAGGCGTTCGCCGGGCACCACGGTCACGTTCTCGGTCAGCGCCTGGCGGCCCAGCAGCATGTGTTTTGCCATGCCGCGCCTGTCGGTCAGCGTCAGCTCCACCGGCCAGGACTGGCCCGCGATCTCCATCGGGGTTTCGATCACGAAGCGCATTTCGCTTTCGCCGTTGGAGGAGGTCACTTCGCGCCGGTCCTTGATCAGTGCGGAGCAGGGGATTTCCAGATCGTACTGGCCGGGGATGGGATGCACCATAAAGCGCACCTTGGGGGCGCTGGCCGGGCCAAAGGTTTCAATGCCGGTGGCGTGCAGCGAGGAGGTACGGGCGCCGGTGTCGACCTTGACGCGCAATGCGGGCAGGCCAAGGTCGGGCAGGCTGACCCATTCCTCCCAGCCGAGTTTCAATTGCGCTGCGGCGTCGGCTGTGGACATGGAGTTGGCTCCTTGGCATTAGGGGTGAATCACCGGTGTGCCGGTTTGATAGTAACGGCAGGAATGGAAGATGGCAGAGCTTTTCAACTTTGAACTGAAGGCAACCGACGGCAAGGCGCGCACGGGTGTCATCAATACGCCGCGCGGCGAAATCCGCACGCCCGCCTTTATGCCGGTTGGCACTGCCGCGACCGTGAAGGCAATGATGCCGGAAAGCGTGCGCGCGACCGGCGCCGATATCCTGCTGGGCAACACCTACCACCTGATGCTGCGCCCGACGGCGGAACGCATCGACCGTTTGGGGGGCTTGCACAAGTTCATGAACTGGGAGCGCCCGATCCTGACCGACTCGGGCGGATTTCAGGTGATGTCGCTGGCGGGGCTGCGCAAGCTGACCGAGAAGGGCGTGACCTTCAAGAGCCATATCGACGGCTCCAAGCATGAGCTGACACCGGAACGCTCAATGGAAATCCAGCGCCTGCTGGGCTCGGATATCGTGATGTGTTTCGACGAATGCCCGGCGCTGCCTGCGGACCGGGAGCGGATTGCGGAATCGATGCAGCTGTCGATGCGCTGGGCAGAGCGGTCGCGCGAAGCTTTCGGCGACCGTCCCGGCCACGCGCTGTTCGGGATCATGCAGGGCGGGCTGGAGCAGGACCTGCGCGAAGAAAGCGCCGAAGCGCTGAAGAAGATCGGATTCGAAGGTTATGCGGTTGGCGGCCTTGCGGTGGGCGAGGGGCAGGAAGCGATGTTCGATTGCCTTGATTACGCCCCCGGTTTCCTGCCCGAGGACAAGCCGCGCTATCTTATGGGGGTCGGCAAGCCCGACGACATCGTCGGCGCGGTGGCCCGCGGCATCGATATGATGGACTGCGTGCTGCCGTCCCGTTCCGGCCGCACCGGGCAGGCCTTTACCCGTTATGGTGTGGTGAATATCAAGAACGCCCGCCACCAGGACGATCCGCGGCCCCTGGATGAGCAGTGCAGCTGCCCGGCCTGTTCCAGCTACTCCCGCGCCTATCTGCACCATGTGTTCCGCTCGAACGAGATGATCTCGGGGATGCTGCTGACCTGGCACAACCTGCATTATTTTCAGGAGATCATGGGAGGCATGCGGGATGCGATTGCCGCGGGCACCTTTGAGGCCTGGCAGAAAGATTTCCACGAGACCCGCGCGCAAGGCGATATCGAGCCGCTGTAACGGGCTGCCGGATACCCCCGGCGCTGCCGCGCCAGGGGCGGGTTCGGGCCGTGGGGCTTATTTCTTTCGTTTGACGCGTTTGATGCGTTTGGCCTGTTTGACCATCTTGCCGAACGCTTTGCCAGCGGCGCGGCGTTCCGCCAGGGACTGCGCGTTAAAAGCGTCCTCGGTTCGCAGCTTTTTCCAGCGTGCCACCCGGGCCGGGTCAAGCTGCCCGTCCATGATTGCGTTTTGAATGGCGCAGCCCGGTTCACTTTCGTGACGGCAATTGTTGAAATGGCAGTGCGCCGAGGTTTCAGCAAGATCTTGAAACACCATATCAATACCCTCCTGGGCGTCTGATATCTGCAGCTCGCGCATGCCGGGGGTGTCGATCAGCCAGCCGGCCCCGGACAGCCGCAGCATCTGGCGGTGAGAGGTTGTATGGCGGCCTTTGCTGTCATCTTCGCGGATTGCGCCGGTTTGCATCAGCCCTCCGCGGGCCAGGGTGTTTGCCAGCGTGGACTTGCCGACACCTGAGGAGCCGGCCAGTGCCACTGTTTCGCCCAGGCCGCACCAGGCGCGCAAGCGGTTCACCTCCGCCGGGTTGGTGGCGTCAATGGTCTCGGCAACCAGACCTGCCTGCAGGGATTGGGCCTGCAGGCGGTAGCTGTCAGGATCGTCTGCAAGGTCTGCCTTGGTCAGAATGATCACCGGGGTTGCGCCAGCCTCGTTCGTCAGCGCCAGAAATCGTTCCAGCCGGGCTATGTTGAAGTCGTGGTTGCAGGAGGTGACGATAAACAGCGTGTCGATATTGGCGGCAATCAGCTGGGTTTCGCGGCCGGTGCCTGGTGCGCGCCGTTTGAACAGGGAGGCCCGCTCAAGCAGGGCGGTGCTGTGCCCCGTTTCAGGGTCAAGCAGCAGCCAGTCCCCGACCGCGGCGCCTTCAATGGCCGGGCAAGTGAGGGGGCCGTCAGCGCTGATGAGGTCAAACTGGCTGCGGTGAATGGCGGTGATGCGGGCCGGGGTGGCGCCGTCGGCGGCATCGGCCATTTGGTGTTGGAAAAAGGGTTTGAAACCCAGCTCGCTGAGGCCGGAAGAGACCTGCGGGCGCACAGGGGGGGTCAGAAAGCCGGGAAGTTTTCTGCGGTTCATGTCGTAAAACTCTCGGAGAGCCCGTTTAACGGGCGTGGCAGGATGAAATGCGGCCAAGCATAACCGGCCCGCAAACTGCGGGACTGAAGGTTTTTGCGTTTGGTGTGGGCCGACATGCCGCGGGCCCGGATGACTCAGGTCATACAATCTCCGGTTTTCGGGGTGCAGTTTAGACGCCGGCACCGGGGTGATCAAGGTGCTGGATTTCCGGCCGCTGTCAGGTTGCATCAAGGGCTGTGTCAATGGCGGCGGCGGGCCTGTTAGGGCTTTGCTCACCCTTTCCCCATTTGCGCCCTTGTGGTCCGGGCGCGCTGCGGGCAATGTGGGCGCGACCTTGCGGCGGGCCGGTTGAAAACCGTTAACCATCCCCCCAGATAAAGACATCCAAAGAGGAGACGGGCCAAGTGCTGCCGGATACCGGGGCCGGGCCGTCTTGCCAAACCAAAGGACCGAGTATGCAAGAGCCACTCAATTCCTCCTACCCAGTCCTGCCGCTGCGCGACATTGTGGTCTTTCCCCACATGATCGTGCCGCTGTTTGTGGGCCGGGAAAAATCGGTGCGCGCCCTGGAAGAGGTGATGGCAGACGACAAGCAGATCCTGTTGTCCAGCCAGATCGACCCGTCCGAGGACGATCCCGAAACCGATAGCATCTATTCCGTAGGCGTGTTGGCCAATGTGCTGCAGCTTCTGAAACTGCCCGACGGCACCGTCAAGGTGCTGGTCGAGGGGCAGGCGCGTGTGAAGATCACCGAATTCCTGGAAAACGATAATTTCTTTGAGGCCAAGGCCGAAGAACTGCCGGAAATGCCCGGTGACGTCACCACCACCGAGGCGCTGGTGCGCACCGTAGGGGATGAGTTTGAGCGTTACGCCAAGGTGCGCAAGAACATCCCCGAAGAGGCGCTGTCCGCCGTGGGCGAGACCGCAGAACCGGCCAAGCTGGCCGATTTGGTCGCCGGCCACTTGGGCATTGAGGTGGACCGCAAGCAGGAACTGCTGGAAACGCTTTCCATCAGCGAGCGGCTGGAGAAGGTCTATGGCCTGATGCAGGGCGAAATGTCGGTCCTGCAGGTCGAGAAAAAGATCAAGACCCGCGTCAAATCCCAGATGGAGAAGACCCAGCGCGAGTATTATCTGAATGAGCAGATGAAGGCCATTCAGAAGGAGCTGGGCGACGGTGAGGAGGGTGCCGGCGAGATTGCCGAGCTGGAAGAGAAGATCGCCGCCACCAAACTGTCGAAAGAGGCGCGCGAGAAGGCTGATGCGGAGCTGAAAAAGCTCAAGAACATGTCGCCGATGTCGGCCGAAGCCACCGTTGTGCGCAACTATCTTGACTGGATGCTGTCGATCCCGTGGGGCAACAAATCCCGCGTCAAGAAAGACCTGAACAAGGCGCAGGAGATCCTGGATGCGGATCACTATGGGCTGGAGAAGGTCAAGGAGCGAATCGTCGAATATCTGGCGGTGCAGCAGCGCTCGGTCAAGCTGAAGGGGCCGATCCTGTGCCTTGTCGGTCCTCCGGGTGTGGGCAAGACCTCATTGGGCAAATCGGTGGCCAAGGCTACCGGGCGCGAGTTCATCCGCATCTCTCTGGGCGGCGTGCGCGACGAGAGCGAAATCCGCGGCCACCGCCGCACTTATATTGGCTCGATGCCCGGCAAGATCATCCAGGCGCTGAAAAAGGCCAAGACCACCAATCCGTTGATCTTGCTCGATGAGATCGACAAGATGGGCCAAGATTTCCGCGGCGACCCGGCCTCGGCGATGCTGGAGGTGCTGGATCCGGAACAGAACAACACCTTTATGGACCACTACCTGGAGGTCGAATACGACCTCTCGAACGTGATGTTCCTGACCACTTCGAACAGCTACAACATGCCGGGGCCGCTCCTGGACCGGATGGAGATCATTCCGCTCTCGGGCTACACCGAAGACGAAAAGCGCGAGATCGCAAAGCAGCACCTGATTTCCAAACAGGTCAAGAACCACGGCCTGAAGGCCAAGGAGTTCGAGCTGACCGAGGACGCGGTGACCGAGATGATCCGCACCTATACGCGGGAAGCCGGTGTTCGGAACCTGGAGCGCGAGATCGCTAAGGTGGCGCGGAAATCGCTGACCAAGATCATCAAGAAAGAGGCCGACAGCGTGACTGTCACGGCGGACAATCTGGATGATTTCCTGGGCGTCAAGAAGTTCCGCTATGGCCTGGCCGAGATGGAAGATCAGGTCGGTGTGGTCACTGGCCTCGCCTATACGTCGGTTGGCGGTGAGCTGCTGAGCATTGAGGCGCTGCGGCTGCCGGGCAAGGGCCGGATGAAGACAACTGGCAAGCTGGGCGACGTGATGAAGGAGTCGATCGAGGCAGCGTCTTCCTATGTGCGCTCGGTCAGCCCGCAGATCGGCGTCAAGCCGCCCTCCTTCGATAAGCTGGACATCCATGTGCACGTGCCCGACGGCGCGACGCCCAAGGACGGCCCAAGCGCGGGCCTGGCGATGGTCACGGCGATTGTGTCGGTGCTGACCGGCATCCCGGTGCGCAAGGACATCGCCATGACCGGCGAAGTCACCCTGCGCGGCAATGCCAGCGCCATTGGCGGCCTTAAGGAAAAGCTGCTGGCGGCACTGCGCGGCGGCATCAAGACTGTGCTGATTCCGCAGGAGAACGAAAAGGACCTGCCGGAAATCCCGGATAATGTGAAAGAAGGGCTGGAAATCATCCCGGTGTCCCATGTGTCCGAGGTGCTGGAGCACGCGCTGGTGTCCAAGCCGGATCCCATCGAATGGGACCAGGAAGCCGAGGAAGCGGCGGCCGCCAAGGCGGCTTTGAAAGGCTCAGAGGACGGGGCGGGCGCCACTGCCCACTGATCACGGCCTTCAGCTGATGGAAGAAAAGAAAGGGCGGCCCCGCGGGGCCGCCCTTTTTCAGTTCTCTCTTCCGTTCTGGCCCTTCTTGCCGGGGCATGAATTCCAGTTTTCTGCGTGTCTTTTCTGTTTTGCGCCGACAGATCTCAGGCGCGGGCGGAGGGCTCCCGCCCGTTTCCGGATGAGCTGATGCGCCTCCGCTTCGGTTGGGCGGGGCAGGCTGCCGGGCCCAAAATCCGTTTGGAGACCGGCAGCAGGCCGGGGTCCGTGCGGGTGCGGGGGTGCACCGCGGTGCCGGAAGGGATAGGCGGTCAGGCAGCTTTGCTGGAACTTGCCATTCTGGCCTGAACCGTGGCAATGGCCATCTCTGCCGGGCTGACATCTGCTGCTTCAGCCTGGATCAGGATCGAGGCCATCGTCTCGTCCAGCGCCTGCAGTTTTTCGGCGACAAATCCCTTGCGGTCCCTGATCCGCTGGATTTCGGTCGCAACGTTGATGATGCCGCCGCCATTGGCTACAAAGTCGGGTGCGTAAAGGATGCCGCGCGCATGCAGGCCTGCGGCGTCAGCAGCGGTGGCAAGCTGGTTGTTGGCGCCGCCTGCGACAATGTCCGCCTTCAGCTGCGGGATCGTCTGGGCATTCAAGATGCCGCCGATGGCGCAGGGGGCAAAGACGTCCGCGTCAACACCGTAGATTTCGTCCAGCGGCACTGCTTTGACTTCGAATTCGGCAATTGCCTGTTCTACACGGGCCTCGTCGATGTCCGTCACAACCAGTTTGGCGCCGGCCTCGGTCAGAAACTGGCAAAGATACCAGCCGACATGGCCCAGGCCCTGCACCGCAACGGTGACATCGCCCAGATCCCGGCTGCCGTGCTTGTGGGCGCGCGTGGTGCAAATCGCGTTGAAAATGCCGCGGGCGGTAATGGGCGACGGATCGCCGCTGGCAAACTCACCATCGGCAAGGCCTGCCACAAACCGGGTCTCCTCCGCCAGCACACCCATGTCGGAGGGGCTCATCCCCATGTCTTCGGCAGTGATGTAACGGCCATCCAGGCTTTCGATGGCACGGGCAAAGGCGCGCAGCAGGTCCGGCGATTTGTCCCGGGCAGGGTCGCCGATGATCACCGCTTTGCCGCCGCCCAGCGTCAGTCCCGCTGCGGCGTTCTTGTAGGTCATGCCTTCGCTGAGCCGCTGAACGTCGGTCAGTGCTTCCTCTTCGCTGGCATAGGGGCGCATCCGCAAACCGCCGGCGGCGGGGCCCAGCCGGGTGGAGTGGATGGCGATGAAGCCAAGCAGCCCCGCAGAGGCCTCTTCGACGCGGTAGATCTCTTCATGGGTGGTCGATGCGATGGCAGTCACTGTCATCTGGATTGTTCCTCCAAAACTTTTCCCGATGATACCAGGGCGCAGGCGCAGGTTTTCACCAAAAAGGCCTGCCGGAACGGCAGTGTTTGGTGGTATGCTCTGCAGAATGTGCCATTCTTAGGGGAAAGCTCCATGGACTCAATTGATCGCAAGATTGTGGCCGCGCTTCAGCGCAATGGGCGGCTGAAGATTTCCGAATTGTCGGAAACGGTCGGGCTGTCGCCAACGCCCTGCGCGCGCCGGGTGGCCAATCTGGAGGAAAGCGGCGTGATCAGCGGCTATTCCGCGCGGGTGGATCAGGCCAAGATGGGGCTGCCGGTGACGATCTTTGTGGCGGTGGAACTGGAGCGCCAATCGACCGGCGCCCTGCAGGCCTTTGAAAAAGCGGTGCGCCAGTTCGATCAGGTGATGGAGTGCTACTTGATGACCGGCACCCGCGATATCCTGTTGCGGGTGGTGGCCGAGGACCTGCCGGACTTCGACCGGTTTCTGGAAGACCGTCTTATGCGGGTGCCGGGTATTCGCAACACCCGCTCCAGCTTCACCTTGCGCACCATGATCCAGCGCGATGCCCTGCCGGCCTGCTAACCGGTTCACGCCGGGGGGTGCCTGTGTTAGGCTGGCTGCACAGAGCAGGCCCGCACGCCTGGCTGCCAACCGCAACGGCGCGGGGCAGCTGAGAGGCCGATGCAGGGTAAAAAAACAGGATCGTGGGGCACAAAATGGCAAAAGCAATCAGCAAAAGCAGTACATCCGCGCGCAAATCCGGCGCGGGCAAGGCACCTGTCCGGAAGACGGGCACGCTGACGGCGTCCACCGCCACGACGGCAGCTGTGAAACCTGAAACGGGCACGGCGGCGGCCGCGAGCGCGCCGATGCAGCAGGACGCGCCGGAGGTCAATCCGTCTGCTGCACCGGAACCGGTGGTTGTTGCAGCGGCTTCGCCGGTTGTTGCTGCACCGGAATTGAGCAAGAAGGAGCTGGTGGAACTGGCGGTAGAACGCTCCGGTGTCAAAAAGAAAGATGCAAAGCCGGTGGTAGAGGCGGTTCTGGCGCTGCTGGGCGAGGCTGTGGCCGAAGGCCGTGAGCTGAACCTCAAACCGTTCGGGAAACTGCGCATCAACCGCAGCCAGGAGCGCAGCAACGGCAAAGTGTTCGTATGCAAACTGCGCCAGCCGGCCGTCGCAAAAAACGCGGCGGCAGAAAATTCCGGAGAAGCCGGAAATTCTTCGAATGACCCTCTTGCAGAGGCCGCATCGGACGGGTAAAAGCCTGCCTCACGGGTGATTAGCTCAGTGGTAGAGCGCTTCGTTCACATCGAAGATGTCAGGAGTTCAAATCTCTTATCACCCACCATTCTTTCCAAAAGGTGCTCCCTGAAAAGGTTGAGCGCCTTTTGCGTTTCCGGGGTTCCGTTGCCGCCGGCATGTCGTTACCACTTTGCCCATAAAACCGGGCAGGGGGGCATGTGATGCAGTTTCCAAAAATCTGGCTGCTGCGGCACGGGCAGACCGAGTGGAATGCAGAGCACCGCATTCAGGGGCAGCTGGAATCACCTCTGACACCGCTGGGCATTGAACATGCCCGCCGGCAGGCCGGTCTGATGGCGCCTGTGCTGGAGCAGAAACCGGCCTGCTACGCGTCCCCGCTGGGCCGTGCCCAGCAGACAGCGGATATCGCCTTGAAAGGGGCGCCGTTTGTGACCGACGCGCGTCTGGCAGAGGCCTTTGCCGGTGTGTTTCAGGGCATGACGCTGCAGGAGGTCGCGCAGCGCTACCCTCAAATCCATAGCACCAATCCGCGGAACCTCGACCTGTTCTGCGAGGCCCCGGGCGGCGAAGGCTATGCCAGCTTTCATGGCCGTATTCTGGACTTCATGCAGTCGCTGACCGGGCCGTCTGTGGTTGTGGCGCACGGGCTTTGGGGGCAAGTGATGCGCGGTATCATCTGCGGCTTGCCCCGCGACAGGATGGCGGCGCTGCCGAACGGGCAGGGGTGCGTTTATGTGCTGGAAAACGGGGCGGAAACTGTTTGGGAATGATCCGGCGAGCCAGGCGAAAAAAATCTTCTTTTTCCTCTTGCGCTGTCCAGCGGCATTGTCTAAATCCCCGCTTATCGGGTCGTTAGCTCAGTTGGTAGAGCGCTTCGTTTACACCGAAGATGTCGGGAGTTCGAGCCTCTCACGACCCACCATTCCCACCTTGCAGATTGATCGTGATGAGATGCCGTTCGGCACGTATCCATTGGGTTTTTTCTATCTGTTTCAGGGGGTTGCCGGGAAGCCGCATTTTTTTTGGGGGAAAGTCCCGAAAAAGCCAAAACACTGCTTGACGGTTCTAAGGGGTGGGAATATTACAGCCCAACATTCAGCAGCGATGCTGAACGTGCAGCGGGCGGTTGTAGCTCAGTTGGTTAGAGTACCGGCCTGTCACGCCGGGGGTCGCGGGTTCGAGCCCCGTCAACCGCGCCACTGCTGCACCTCATCCTGGGGTAAAACAGGATCCGCCCCGGAGGGGAACTGGACTGGAAACAGTCCGCCGCAAGGCGAAAATGCGGTTGTAGCTCAGTTGGTTAGAGTACCGGCCTGTCACGCCGGGGGTCGCGGGTTCGAGCCCCGTCAACCGCGCCACTTTCGCCTGCCGTCCTGGCATCCCAGGATCCGCCCCGGAGGGGAACACTGGCCGGAAACGGTCGCCGAAAGGCAAACGCGCGGTTGTAGCTCAGCTGGTTAGAGTACCGGCCTGTCACGCCGGGGGTCGCGGGTTCGAGCCCCGTCAACCGCGCCACTTTCTTCTTGGTTATCAATACATGGGCGCAGTTGTGCTGGGGTTTATGCTGCGGTTTCCAGAGTGTCCTGGCTGAAAGTGTTGAGCCAGCCTGGCGCGCTCTTCTCCCAAAGCGAGGAGATCAGCATGACCTGCCAGCGGGAGCTGCCTGAGGGGCGGTACCGCGCCCGGTAGGACAGCAGTACAGCATGTTCTGTTATGACGCGCAGCTGCGTATCACTCAGCCGGTATTGCGCCATCACCGGCCCGTCCCTCAGTTGACTGCAATGGCCTGCCTTGTCCGAAAAGCCGCTGGGATAGACGCCAAGGAAGTCCTCCGACAGCATCCGGCCATCGGCCTCGGGGTCGCCAGAGACTAGTGCCTCCCACACCTTGGTTTCCAGAGCGAGTATTTCGGCCAGCTGCGGGCCTTCGGTCATTTTCTTTTCCGTCATGGCGCCACTTTGGCGAACAGGCGCATCAGGTGCAAGCGGTCAGGGCCGGGGGGTCAAAGGGCCGGAGGGTTCGGGTCCGCACCGGTGTCGTGGCGCCAGCCGGTAAGGTCGAAATCGACCCATTTCTTGAGACGTTCAAGGTCTGCCTGCGGGATGGTTTCCAAGTAACGCAGCATCACGCGGGTGCCGTGCTGGTAGCCGGCGCGGTAGCTTTCTTCCGGGTCAGTCTGGTTGCCTTCGAAACCGGGCGGGCGGTTGAATCTGCTTTGTGCCATCTGCTGTCTCCCATCGTAGTCCGCTGTTGCGGCAGAAATCATATGCAGTATCGGACGGTTCGGATAATCAACTCTTAATCCGATAAAGGGATGGGAGACAAACGGCGGTACTGGGTGCAGGTCCGGCGCCGTGCCGAGGCACGGCGCCAGGCGCAACGGGAAGAGGGCCTCGCAAGAGGCTTGATGACGGGCGGGAGGCCGCCATTGGCTTTGGCTGCATTTTAAGGCACAGGCAGAATGGAGGCCGTTGCCACGGCAAGGTTTGAATGTACCCGGTTTGAAAGTCTCATTCCGAGTCCCAAAGCAGTGCTTTTGATTGTCCGGTGATTGTCCGGGCGGAGCCCTGAAGAGCGTCCGCCCGGCACCGGTTACTTGCGCGACAGGGCGTCCAGGACGCGGGCCCAGGACCGGATGCCTTTGTGGAAGCTTTTCAGGTCGTATTTCTCATTCGGCGAATGGATTGCGTCGTCGTCGTTGGCAAAGCCGATCAGCATCGCGTCCATGTTCAGGATCGACTTGAAGAAGCCGGCGATCGGGATCGAGCCGCCCATGCCGCAGAACACTGCTTCACGCTCCCATTCATCCGACAGCGCGCCGCGGGCGGCCTCGAACTCGGGGCGGGCGATGTTCATCACCGCGGCACGGGAGCCTTCCAGGTCATTGTCCCAGCGCACCGTGGCATCCGCAGGCAGTTGGTCCGCGACGTGTTTGCGGATTTTGTCGCGCAGCGCATCGGGGTCCATGTCGCCGACCAAGCGGCAGGTGATTTTGCAGTGCGCCTCTGACGGGATCACGGTTTTGGAACCGGCACCGTTGTAGCCGCCCCAAAGCCCGTTCACCTCCAGCGTCGGGCGGGCCCATTGCTGTTCCAGGGTGGAATATGCCTTTTCGCCGTGCGGCTGCGAGTAGCCGACCGAGTTCAGGTATTCACCTTCATTGAAGCCGCAGGTCTGCCACTGGCGCAGCTGGTCTTCGGGGACTTCATGCACACCGTCATAGAAGCCGTCCACTGCGACGCGGCCGGTGTCAGTGTCATAGAGGGAGGCTACGATCTCCGACAGGGTGCGCAGCGGGTTCAGGCCGGGGCCGCCATAGTGGCCGGAGTGCAGGTCGATGCGCGGGCCGACGATGGTGAATTCGTCCTTCAGCATGCCGCGCAGCTGCGAGGAGATCGACGGTACCCCGCGCGACACCATCGAGGTGTCGCAAATCAGTGCGAGGTCGGCTTTCAGCTCTGCCGCGTTGGCTTCCATGAAGGGGATCAGCGAGGGCGAGCCGGATTCTTCTTCACCTTCAAAGAAGAAAGTGATGCGGCAGGGCAGGGAGCCGTTCACGGCCTTCCAGGCGCGGCAGGCCTCAACAAAGGTCATCAGCTGGCCCTTGTCGTCCGACGATCCGCGGCCGCGGATCACGGTGCCGTTCGGGGTTTCCTCCAGTTGCGGTTCAAACGGCGGCGTGTTCCAAAGGTTCAGCGGATCCACCGGCTGCACATCATAGTGGCCGTAGAACAGCACATGCGGCGCGTCAGTGTTTTCTTCGCCCACATGGCCGACCACCATCGGATGGCCGGGGGTGGCGCGCTTCTGCGCCTTGATGCCGATGGCGTTGAGGTCAGCCACCAGCCAGTCGGCGGCCTTGTCGCAGTCGGCCTTAAAGGCGGGATCGGTGGAAATCGACTGGATCCGCAGCAGGTCCATCAGCCGTTCGGTGGCGGCGTCCAGCTCTGTGTCGATCCGGTCCAGAACATCATTCAGTGCCATCTTTCGTTCTCCTGCGTGTCCGGTTTCGGGCAATTTGCCGCGGACCCTAACAGCGGCCCGGAACAGGGGCCAGTGGGGGAAGGGTGGGAATTCGCTTGTTTTTCCGGGGCGGCAGGTTTCCGATCCTGCACATTTGCGGCCGGTATGCGCTGCAGATACGACGCAAACGGCCACAGTTGGCCGCAGCTGTCCTTGCCTGGCTTCTGTTTAAGTTTTATTTGACCTGCATCAATGTTGCGCACCAAGGGCAGCGCGTATGCAGTTGATCGAAGGGGGTGCCTGCGGTATTCATTCCGGACCGTGAATGTGGCCGCATCGCCGACAGGCCGTGCCCTTTACACAGCCCGCGTGCCTTTGGTGCGCATGAAGCCATGGAGATGCCGGTGGACTATACCGCGAAACTGGATGCAGCGATTGCCAGCCTTCACGACGAGGGCCGCTACCGGACCTTTATCGACATCGAGCGCAAGAAGGGCCATTTCCCGCATGCGGTCTGGACCCGCCCCGATGGCAGCCAGCAGGACATCACCGTCTGGTGCGGCAATGACTATCTGGGCATGGGCCAGCATCCGGTTGTGCTGGAGGCGATGCATGATGCCATCGATTCCACCGGTGCAGGCTCCGGCGGCACCCGCAACATTTCCGGCACCACAGTATACCATAAGCAGCTGGAGGCCGAACTGGCCGACCTGCACGGCAAGGAAGCCGCGCTGCTGTTCACCTCGGCTTATATCGCCAATGACGCGACTCTTTCGACGCTGCCCAAGCTGTTCCCGGGTCTGATCATCTATTCCGATGCGCTGAACCATGCCTCAATGATTGAGGGCGTACGCCGCAATGGCGGTGCCAAGCGCGTCTTCCGCCACAATGACGTGGCGCATCTGCGCGAATTGCTGGAAGCGGACGATCCCAAGGCGCCCAAGCTGATTGCCTTTGAATCGGTTTATTCGATGGACGGTGACTTTGGCCCCATCGAAGCGCTGTGCGATCTGGCCGATGAATTCGGCGCACTGACCTATATCGACGAAGTTCACGCGGTTGGTATGTACGGCCCTCGCGGCGGCGGCGTCACCGAACGTGACCGTCTGGCCCACCGTATCGACATTATCAATGGCACCCTGGCCAAGGCTTACGGTGTGATGGGTGGCTATATCGCGGCGTCGGCCAAGATGTGCGACGCCATCCGCTCCTATGCGCCGGGCTTCATTTTCACCACTTCGCTGGCGCCTTCCGTTGCGGCAGGGGCGGCGGCCTCGGTTGCCTATCTGAAGGGCGCGCAGGACCTGCGCGACAAGCATCAGGACCAGGCTAAGGTGCTGAAACTGCGCCTGAAGGGGCTGGGTTTACCGATCATTGATCACGGCAGCCACATCGTTCCGGTGATCGTCGGCAATCCGGTGCACACCAAGGTGCTGTCCGACCACCTGCTGGAGGATCACGGCATCTACGTTCAGCCGATCAATTTCCCCACCGTGCCGCGCGGCACCGAGCGGCTGCGGTTCACGCCGTCGCCGGTGCACGGGCCCAAGGAGATCGACGCGCTGGTCCATGCAATGGACGCATTGTGGTCGCATTGTGCGCTGAATCGTGCCGAACTTGCCGGGTAACATACTGATCAGTGTAAATTTACCTTCGGTGTGTTACGCTGTTGTCAATCAATGAGCGGATCTGAGTCGCAACTGTGATTCTTTCACCTCTCTGAACAGATTGCGGCAGGCAAAAATGGGACAGCAGGCATGATCGGGCGCTTCACCCAGCGCAAGCAAGAAGAGCATGGCGGAACGGCAGAGCCGAAAGGTTTTGACGATTTCGAGTTGAAGCTCGGCGACGTGATGCGCGGTGAGCGGGCAACGATGGGAAAGTCGTTGCTCGATGTTCAGCGCGAGCTGCGGATCAAGGCGTCCTACATCGCAGCGATCGAGAATTCAGACCCTTCCGCCTTTGACACGCCCGGCTTCATCGCCGGGTATGTGCGTTCCTATGCACGCTATCTGAACATGGACCCAGAAGAGGCGTTTCAGGATTTCTGCACCGAAAGCGGTTTTACAGTTGCCCATGGCATGTCTGCCGAAGCCTCCAGCCGGACCAAAGGCGGCGGCGCTCCTGCGGTGACGTCCACCGGGCTGGGCGGCGATGCCTTTGCCTCGCCCAATGCACCGTTTATTCCGGCCCCCAGCAGTTTTCTCAGCCAGATCGAACCGCGTGCAGTCGGCTCGCTTATGGTGCTGGCAGCGCTGATCGGCGGCATTGGCTATGGCGGCTGGGCGGTGCTGAAAGAAGTGCAGCAGGTGCAGTTTGCACCAGTGGATCAGACCCCGGCGGTGCTGGCTGATCTTGACCCGCTCAACAGCGCGGTGCTGGAAGTTGCCGAGGGTGCCCGTGATTCGGCAGCTGAGGCACTGGACCGGCTCTACCGCCCGCAGGCGTTGGATGTGCCGGTTCTGGTGGCGCGCGATGCGCCGATCTCGACCCTGGACCCCTCCACGCTGGGCAACTTTGCGGCGCCCGAAGTGCCCTCGCTTGCCTTTGCCGAAGCCAGCCTGCCTTATGAGGGCGAGGGCCCGCTGCAGCAGGTGCCGCAGGTGGTGGCCGAGGTCGAGCCTGGCGTTGAAATGGTTGCGGTGCGCCCGTCTTGGGTGCAGGTCACCGCTGCGGACGGCAGCGTGATCCTGGAAACCATCATGGACGCGGGCCAACGGTTCGAAGTGCCTTTGACCGAAGACGCCCCGCGCCTGCGCACCGGCGAAAGCAGCGCGATCTACTTTGCGGTGAACGGTGAACATTTCGGCCCGGTCGGCGAACGCGGCCAGGTGTCCAAGAACATTGACCTGTCGATGGATGCGGTCACCGGCCGGTTTGCGCTGGCCGATCTAGCTGATGGGCGCAATGAAGCACTGGCAACCCTGGTGGCCGAGCTGCAGGCGGATCAGCCCGCCGAGTAAGTGTTCCCGGATTTGTGCCCGGCGAATCCCGCCGGAAGGGGCGGGCTGCCATTGCGGCGCCGCCTTTCAACACGTATCTAGCAGCTAACAGGATCCAGCCGGGACGCATTCCTCATGTCGATCAACCATATCCGCCCCTGGCGCCATATCGAGCGCCGCAAAAGCCGCCAGATCCATGTCGGCAATGTGCCCGTCGGCGGCGACGCCCCGATTGCGGTGCAAACGATGACCAACACGCTGACCACCGATGTGGCCGGCACCGTCGCCCAAATCCAGGCCGCGGCTGAGGCAGGCGCGGATCTGGTTCGGGTGTCGGTCCCGGATGAGGCGTCCTCCAAAGCTCTGAAGGAAATCGTGCGCGAAAGCCCGGTGCCAATCGTCGCCGATATCCATTTCCACTACAAGCGCGGGATTGAGGCTGCCGAGGCGGGCGCCGCCTGCCTGCGCATCAACCCGGGCAACATCGGCGATGAAAAACGCGTGGCCGAGGTGATCAGGGCCGCCCGCGACCACAATTGCTCGATCCGCATCGGGGTGAATGCCGGCTCTCTGGAAAAACACCTCCTGGATAAATACGGCGAACCCTGCCCGGAGGCGATGGTGGAGAGCGGCCTCGACCACATCCGCATCCTGCAGGATCATGACTTCCACGAATTCAAGATTTCTGTGAAAGCCTCGGATGTCTTCATGTCCGCTGCCGCCTACCAGCAGCTCGCCGAGGCCACCGATGCGCCGATCCATCTAGGGATCACCGAGGCGGGCGGCTTTGTCTCCGGCACCATCAAATCGGCCATTGGGCTGGGCCAATTGCTGTGGATGGGCATCGGTGACACTTTGCGCGTGAGCCTTTCTGCTGATCCGGTGGAGGAAGTGAAAGTCGGCTTTGAGATCCTGAAATCCCTTGGCCTGCGCCACCGCGGCGTCAACATCATCTCTTGTCCCAGCTGCGCGCGGCAGGGGTTCAACGTGATCAAGACGGTGGAAACGCTGGAAGAACGGCTTGCCCACATCCACACCCCGATGAGCCTTTCGATCATCGGCTGCGTGGTGAACGGCCCCGGCGAGGCACTGATGACGGATGTCGGTTTCACCGGCGGCGGTGCCGGCTCCGGCATGGTCTATCTGGCGGGCAAGGCCAGCCACAAGATGTCCAACGAACAGATGGTCGACCACATCGTTGAAGAAGTTGAGAAAAAGGCCGCCCGGATCGAGGCGGCCCAGGAGGCTGCTGAGTAAGGCGCCTCAAAACGCCCTTCAACTCTTCACCTTTGAAAAAATACTCCGGGGTCCGGGGCAGCGCCCCGGTTCCGCCGGTCCCATTTTCGGCTTCAGCTTCGCTGGTCGCGGATCTCCGCCACCATGATCTCCATCTGATCGGCGGGCAGATAGCCGCGCAGCAGCTCATTTCCCAGTACAAATGTCGGGGTGCCGGAGATTGCCATCTTCTGTGCCAGCGCGCGGGTCTGGCGAAGCTCAGCCGTTACTTCTTCGCTGTCCATTTTGGCAAAGATCGCCTCGGCATCCAGGGACAACCCCTCTGCCAGACGGCGCAGGGCAACCTCGTTCGGTTCACTGCCGAATTCGATCAGCGCATCATGCACCTGTTTATAGGCCTCTCCCCCAGCCACAAGTTTGGCGGCCACAGCAAATCGTGACGACAGAACCGAAGCTTCGCCCAGGATCGGGAATTCCTTGATGACCAGGCGGATATTGCCGTCGCCTTTCACCAGCTTTTCCACCTCGGGGGCTGCTCGGCGGCAATAGCCGCAACGGTAGTCCATGAACTCAACCAGGGTGATATCGCCGTCGGGATTGCCGCCGACCCAGGAATAGCCATCGTTCTGCAGCTCTGCCAGATTGTCGGCAACCAGCGTGTCATCGCGGACGGCCTCGGCCTGCTGCTGACGTTGTTCCAGCAGATCAACCGCTTCCAGGATCAGCTCAGGGTTCTCCAGCAGATAGGCACGGATCTGTTCGCCAAAAGCCTCGCGTTCGGTTTCGGACATATTGTCGAGGTCCAGCGCCTGCGCCGGGGTGCTCAGCAGGGCGAGGGCGGTGGCAGCCGCCGTGGCAGCGCGGGTAAAGGGTTTCATTTTCGTCTTTTCCTTTTTTGAGCTTGTTCATAGGCCACCAGCACATCCTGTGCCCGCCGCGCGGCGGCGGATCCTGCAGGCAGCTGGGCGACGGCCCGTTTGGCATGAATTCCGGCGTCATCCAGACGCCCTTGCAAGGCATAGCGTTCGGCGGTGACCAGCGCCGCCAGGCCGCGTTGCCCGGTCTTGGCATAGGCCAGCGACATGTCGCGCAGCAGCACCTGGTTGCGGAAATCAATGGCGCGGGCGCGTTCCATGGATTTCAGCGCTGCCTTGGGCTTGCCCGCTGCCAACTGCGCACGGCCATAACCAGAAAGGATCAGAGGATCCTTGGGGGCAAGGCTGACAGCCGTGCCATAAGCGGCCAGGGCCGCGGACCATTGCCGGTTTTCAATCAGGATCTGGCCCTTCAGCTCCTGATAGAAGGGATCGGAAGGCCGGATTGCCAGCGCGCCATTGACCGCCCTCAGCGCCTTTTTCAGATTTCTCTGCCGGTGATAGGCGGCGGCCTCGCGCATCAGGCGCACGTCCTTGTACTGTTCCTCGCGCACCCGGCGCAGGGTCCACTTCGGCGACCGGGTAAACCCCGACAGCTTGCCGCGCACCCGGGCAAACCAGTAATTGGCCTCGGCACTGGTCTGGCCCTTGTCGCCATGCGCCGCCAGATAGGCCTGGGCGGCGCGGATACGGTCGCGGCTTAAGGGATGCGAGCGGGTATAGGGATCCTGGCTGCCCGCACTCAGTACTTCCTGACCGGCAAAGGCGCGGTGCAGATCGACCAGCCCCTGCGGACTGACGCCTGCACGGTTCAGATAGTCCGCAGCGGATCGGTCGGCCGAGCTTTCTTCAGCGCGGGTATGGGACAGAAAACCACGCAGCGCGGAATTCTGCGTGCCGATGGCAATGCCGCCCGCCGCGTCGCCCGCGCCAGCCGCAGCTGCCAGAACCGCAAGAGCCACGCCCAAACCGGCAGCGCTGTTTGCCGAGCGCAGGTTCTGCATCCGCCGTGCCAGGTGGCCATTGGTGATATGGGCCGCCTCATGGGCGATCACCGCCTGCAGCATTTCGGGGGAGGTCACCTTCAGGATCAGCCCGTAATTCACGAATATCGTTCGCGAATCCAAGACAAAAGCATTGAAGGCGGAATCGTTGACCAGCAGGATCCGGACCCGGTTCGCATTCAGTCCCGCGGCCCGCAGCACCGGTGCGGCCAGCTTGTTCAGACCGTATTCCACATCCGGATCGCGCAACAGCGAGATCGACGCCGCCTGCGCTGCCGCCGCAAATTGTAACAGCGCGCAAAGCACAAGAGCCGGGATTGACGCCAGCCGGAAGAAACGGTCAAAACTCATGCGCGCACCATGGGAGATCAGAATGCGAAACTCAAGCCGATCCAGCGTTGATCCGTTTATTGTGATGGACGTGATGGAGGCCGCCCGTAAGGCCGAGGAGTCCGGCCGCCATATCATTCACATGGAGGTGGGGCAGCCATCGACCGGGGCGCCCTCCGGCGCCTTGAAGGCGCTGGGGAATGCGCTGGAAAACAATGCTTTGGGCTATACTGTTGCATTGGGTCTGCCGGAACTGCGCCAACGCATCGCTCGGCTTTATGGGGAGTGGTACAATGTCGATCTGAACCCGGAGCGGGTGATCGTGACGCCGGGCTCCTCCGGCGCCTTTCTGCTGAGTTTCACTGCGCTGTTTGACAGCGGCGACAGGGTGGGGATCGGCGCGCCGGGCTACCCATCCTACCGGCAGATACTGAAGGCGCTGGGACTGACGCCGGTGGATATTCAGACCGCCCCGGAAAACCGGCTGCAGCCAGTGGCTGCCGATTTGAAGGGGCAGGATCTGGCGGGCCTCATGGTGGCCTCGCCCGCCAACCCGACCGGCACCATGCTGGACCATGCCGCGATGGGCTCCCTGATTGATGCGGCGCGGGGTGAGGGTGCCAGTTTCATCTCGGACGAGATCTATCACGGGCTGGAATATGAGGCGAAGGCGGTCACCGCGCTGGAGCTGACGGATGAGGCTTACGTCATCAACTCCTTCTCCAAGTTCTTCTCAATGACCGGCTGGCGGGTTGGCTGGATGGTGGTGCCCGAGGATCACGTGCGGGTGGTCGAACGCATTGCCCAGAACATGTTCATCTGCGCGCCGCACGCCAGCCAGGTGGCCGCGCTTGCGGCGATGGACTGCGAGGAGGAGCTGCGCGAGAACCTGGCTGTTTACGCGAGGAACCGCCAGCTGATGCTGGACGGGCTGCCCAAGGCTGGGTTCACCAAGATCGCGCCGCCGGACGGGGCGTTTTATGTCTATGCCGATGTGTCGGACCTGACCGCCGACAGCCGCAGCTTTGCCGCGGAAATCCTTGATAGTGCTGGCGTTGCCGTCACGCCAGGGCTGGATTTTGACCCCGTGCGCGGCGCCACGACGCTGCGGTTCTCCTATGCGCGCTCCACTGCGGATATCGAAGAAGGGCTGGCGCGGCTGGAGAAATTCATGGCCGCGCGCGGCTGACCACAGAAGGCGGATTTTCAATCCGGGCGGAATTGCCTAGTCTGCGCCGAAAACCAAGAACCGGGGTTCAGGCATGGGCAGACTGCTTTCCTTCATCACGCTGATCTGGCTGCTGGCAGGAGGGGCATGGGCGCAAGGCTTCAGCGGGCTGGCGCGCATTGATGCGGCGGCCAGCCAGGTCCGCGATGCCAGGCAGGGCGCCGAGATCACGCTGGGCCTCAGCCAAGGGGTGCCATACCGGCTGTTCACTTTGGGCAGTCCGCCGCGGCTGGTTCTGGATTTCCAGGAGGTCGACTGGACCGGGCTGACGGTGGAGAAACTGCTGCAGGGGGAGCAGATCACCGCGGCGCAATTCGGCACCTATGTGCCGGGCTGGTCGCGGATGGTTCTGCAGCTGGCAGAGCCGATGAAGGTGTCCACGGCAGCTATGACTGTGGACCAAGTGACCGCCGCTGCCCGGCTGGCGGTGTCGCTTGAGCCTGCCACGGCGGAAGAATTTGCCGCGGGAGCCGGCGCACCGCAGGATCCGCGTTGGGACCTGCCTGCGCCGCAAACCATGCCAGGCAAGGGCGCGCGCGATGATAATGCGCCGCTCCTGGTGATGCTGGACCCGGGTCACGGCGGCATCGACCCGGGGGCGGAGACTGAGCATGTCATAGAAAAACACCTGATGTTGCAATTCGCGCGGGAGCTGGGCGAAGCGCTGCTGCGCTCCGGCCAGTTCACTGTGCTGCTGACCCGGGATGACGATTATTTTGTCTCGCTGGAACGCCGCATTGCCATGGCGCATCAGGCCGGGGCGGATGTGTTCATCTCGCTGCATGCCGATACGATTTCTGAAGGCCGGGCGCATGGCTCCACCGTTTATACCCTGTCCAAGGAAGCCTCCGACGTGGCCTCGGCCAAGCTGGCAGAGCGGCACCTGCGTGGCGATCTCTTGTCAGGCACTGACCTGAGTGAAGCGGACGACAAGGTGACGGCGGTGATGCTGGATCTGGCCCGTCAGGAGACCCAGCCGCGCAGCGATGCCTTGGCAGTGGCGCTGATCGACGGGCTGCGCGGGCAGGGGCGGCCGATCAACAACAGGCCGCTGCGCTCGGCCGGGTTTTCTGTGCTGAAGTCCGCTGATATTCCTTCGGTACTGGTCGAGATCGGCTTTTTGTCCAGCAAGCGGGACCTTGATAACCTTGTGGATCCGGATTGGCGGGCCAAGGCCGCGCGCGGCATTCTGAACGGGTTGATCAACTGGCGCGCCCAGGACGACGCCCGCCGCGCGCTGGTGCGGCAATAAGGGGGCATCATGAAACTGATCTGGATGTCCGATCTGCATTTCGAGGCTGAGGGCCTGGTGCTGGGCCACAACCCGCGTTTGCGGCTGCAGGCAGCGGTAGATTTTATCGCTGAGCACCATTCGGATGCCGCCGGGTGTCTGATCACCGGTGATCTGGTGGAAACCGGGTCGGTTCAGAATTACCAGGCGTTGAAGGGATTTCTTGACGGTTTGCCGATGCCGGTTCTGCCAATGACCGGCAATCATGATGACCGCGCTGTGCTGCGTGCAGTGCTGCCTTTGCCGGGCACTGCCATGCCGGACTTCATTCAGTACCGCACAGATTTCGGGGATCTTTCTATCATGTGCCTGGATACGCTGAATCCGGGCGCGGCTGCCGGCGCCCTCTGCGCAGAGCGGATGGGCTGGCTGAAGGCAGAACTGGGCGCGCTGAACGGGCGGCCCGCCATCGTGGCCATGCATCACCCGCCAATGACGCTGGGCCTGCCGATGCTGGATCCGGACAACCTGCAGAACGGCGCCGCACTGCTGACGCTGCTTGCTGAACACCCCAACGTGCTGCATCTGCTGGCGGGGCACGTGCACCGGCCCTGTTCCGGCACTGCGCGGAGCGTCCCCTTTACCACTGCAAAATCAGTGCTGTACCAGGCCCCGGCGCCACGTCCCGAATGGGACTGGAGCAGCTTCCTGCCCGCTGCTGAGGCCCCGGCACTGACGGTGCTGGACTACTCCGCAGACGGGCTGACCCTGCAGCAATGCCAGTTCTGTGACCACGGCTTGGATGTTCCCGCTGCGTAAGGCGCCACACAGGGCGGGGAATTGTGCTAGAATTCTCCCATCTCTCTGGCATATATCCGCTGTTTCCTGTTTTGACCCGGGGGACTGCCGCGCCTATATAAGCGGCACCTCGCGAGAAAGGCCAAACCCGTGCTTAGGTTCATACTCTCCTTCTTTGGTTCCATCTTCAGCACCATCACCCTTGGGGTGGCGATGGTGGCGCTGACCATTGGAGCGGTGTTCTGGATCTATGGGCGCGACCTGCCGAGCCACGACTCGCTGGCGCAGTACCAGCCGCCGACGATCAGCCGGATCTACTCGGGCGAAGGCCATATGATCGACGAATTCGCCAAGGAGCGCCGCCTGTTCACGCCGTCGGCAGACATTCCGGATCTGGTGAAACAGGCCTTTATCTCGGCTGAAGACAAGAATTTCTACAGCCACGCCGGCTATGACGCCCGCGGCATCGCGGCGGCGGCGGTTGAGGCGGTGCGTTCGCGCGGGGCCAATGTGCGCGGTGCCTCGACCATCACCCAGCAGGTGATGAAGAACTTTCTGCTGTCCGGCGACCGCCGCGCCGAGCGCAAGATCAAGGAGATCATCCTCGCCACCCGGCTGGAGGAGACGCTGGACAAGGAACGGATCCTGGAACTGTATCTGAATGAGATCTTTCTGGGCCAGAACTCCTATGGCGTGACGGCGGCAGCACAGACCTATTTCAACAAGACCCTGGGGGAACTCGCTCCGCATGAGGCGGCAACACTGGCTGCAATGCCCAAGGCGCCGTCGGATTACCATCCGGTGCGCCAAAAAGAACGGTTGCTGGCACGCCGCGACTATGTGCTGCGGGAGATGCGCGAGAACGGCTACATCTCACGGGATGTCTACGGCGTCGAGGTGGCGCAACCGCTGCGTTCGGTGCAGAACGGCGATTTTGAAGGCTTCCGCACGGCGCTGCCGCCGCGCGATTATTTCACCGATGAAATCCGCCGCCAGCTGACCCAGGACTTTGGCGAGGGCGAATTTTTCACCGGCGGCTTTACCGTGCGTGCGACTATCGACCACGAGATGCAGGCCGAAGCAGCGCTGGCGATGCGCTCTGGCTTGCAGAAGTACGACCGCTCGCGCGGGAAATGGCGTGGTACGGGCGTGACGCTGGAGGAGGCGCAACTGGCTGATGAGGCCAGCTGGCGTGCGGCGCTGGCTAATGCTGATGTGTCCCGCGATATCGATCTGGGCGGCAAATGGTATCCGGCGGTTGTGCTGGAGGTTGAAAGCAAATCCCTGACGGTCGGTGTTGAAGACAACGAGGGCACTGGCACCGTACCGCGCTCTGACATCAAATGGATGAAGGGCGGCTTTGACGATAGCTTCACCCGCGGCGATGTGGTGCTGGTGCGGGCCGAGGAAAAGGACGGCGCTTTCAGCCACTGGTCGCTGCGCCAAGTGCCGGAAGTGCAGGGCGGCTTTGTGGCGATGGACGTGAACACCGGACGGGTTCTGGCGATGCAGGGGGGCTTTTCCTACCAGCATTCGGTGTTCAACCGTGCGACCCAGGCGCTGCGCCAGCCTGGTTCCAGCTTCAAGCCGTTTGTCTATGCGGCGGCGCTGGACAGCGGCTACAGCCCGGCGACCATCGTGGTCGACGCCCCAATCGAGATCAACACGCCGCAAGGCCTGTGGCGGCCGAAGAACTCGACCAACAAGTTCTACGGGCCGACGCCGTTGCGCACCGGCATCGAGATGAGCCGGAACCTGATGACCATCCGCCTGGCGCAGGAGGTCGGGATGCCGGTGGTGGCAGGCTATGCCGAACGCTTTGGCGTCTATGACAACATGGGCGCCTTCCTGGCGAACTCGCTGGGGGCGGAGGAGACCACGCTGTATAAAATGGTGGCGGCCTATGCGATGTTCGCCAACGGCGGCGAGCGGGTGCAGCCGACGCTGGTGGACCGGGTGCAGGACCGGTTCGGCAACACCATCTACCGCCACGACGACCGCGACTGCATCGATTGTGCCGACCCCAATCTGATCCCCGGCCAGGCGCCGCGCATTGTCACCGACCGCGAGCAGGTGATGGATCCGATCACCGCCTATCAGCTGACCTCGATGATGCGGGGCGTGGTCGACCGCGGCACCGCGTCGAGCGTGATCAACCTGCCGGTGCCCACCGCGGGCAAGACCGGCACCACCAACGATTCCCGCGACGTCTGGTTCGTGGGATTCACCTCCAACATCGTGGCTGGCTGCTACATGGGCTTTGACCAGCCCCGGCCGATGGGCCGCGGCGCCTATGGCGGCACCATGTGCGGCCCGGTGTTCCAGCAGTTCATGACCAAGGCGACCGAGAAATTCGGCGGCGGCCCATTTGACGTGCCGGAGGGCGGCCACTTCATCAAGATCGACCGCTATACCGGTGCGCGGCTGCCCGACAATGCGTCAGGCGCCTATGTGGTGGCCGAGTATTTCCGCGACGGGGCCGAGCCGATCTTTGGCCTGACCTATGATGGCGGCTTTGCCATGGGGTCGAACCTGCCGCTGATCGAAGAAGTGCAGGAATCGGGGCGCC
This sequence comes from Leisingera aquimarina DSM 24565, assembly GCF_000473165.1. Lineage (GTDB taxonomy): Bacteria > Pseudomonadota > Alphaproteobacteria > Rhodobacterales > Rhodobacteraceae > Leisingera > Leisingera aquimarina. The sequence continues at coordinate 2,559,435 of NZ_KI421504.1, forward strand.
AAGTGACCACCTCCAGCGGCGGCACCGCCGTGCTGGGCCCCAAGGCGACCTTTGGCACCATCAGCTCTGGCGGGCTTTACTGAAGCAAAAGCGCCGCCTCGTGGCGCGCTGCGACCTGGCGCGCGGTGGCGCCATAGGTTCCTGTGCTCCAGCGCAGATCGGGCATGATCCGGAACAGTTCCTCGCGCACCGGAGTGTCCAGGGCTGAGACCGCTTGGGCGCCGGGATGAAAACTTTCCGAGGGTGCGCCTTCGGCATAGATGATTTCATGCTGGTCGAACAGGAGATGCACATAGGTGACAGTGCCGCCAGTTTCCTGGCGGACAGTGCTGCCATTGACCAGATGCACCGCCGGGATCAGAATTTCGTTTTCGTCAAACAGCAGGGTTGCGGCTGCACCGCAAAACAGCATCCGGTGCTGCGGCGACACCAGCAAATCGCGTTCAGCTCCGAACCACCCGGCCGGGATCCGCACCGGGGCCAGATTGCCGGTTGCAGGCACCGTCGACTGGCTGACCCAGCGCACCGGTTGCAAACCATTGTCGCGGGTGATCACCTGATCGCGCGGTTGCAGCGTTTCGACGGCGCGCAGACCGGTGGTGGTGGCAATCCGCGTTCCGGCCGCGAAGCAGATGATGTTTTCGATGCCAGAGAAGCTGACCACGCTGCCGTCCAGCAGTGTTGCCGTGCCGGTCAGACTGCCGTCGGCATTGTCGGTGATGTTCAGCGTGCCCTTGTCGAGCTGGCCGTTGAAATCCAGCGTGTCGCCAGTGGTCTCCCCATCATCACCGCCCACGATGGTGATGTTGTTGCTGCCGCTGTCGCCGGTATCGACGATGGTGAACGTGTCGTCGCCATCGCCGCCGGTGGCGGCATCCCCTTCGCCCACGTTCAGACTGTCGTCACCGCTTCCGCCCTCCAGCGTGTCGGCGCCGCTTCCGCCGGTCAGCGTGTCATTGCCGCCTTGGCCATAGATCACGTCATCGCCGGCACCGCCGGAAATACTGTCATCGCCTTCTGCGGGGTATTCAGGCGGAACCGTGAAAGTGATGTTTGAGATCGTATAGTCGGAGCCGTCGGTGCCGTCGGTCTGCAGGTTGGCCGACAGAACAAGTTGGTCAAACGCGCCATAGCCGCTGATTTCGACAGTCCCGGTGCCTGTTCCGGCGACATCTTCGGTGAAATCTCCCTGGGCGATCAGGACGCCGTCCTTGTAGATCGCCCAATGGCCTTCTTCGCCGTGACTATCGGAAAACAGGTGCTTGAAGGCAAAGCTGGCGTCGGTTGTGTCCTGATCGAAGTCGACGATCAGCTCTTCGGAAATGCCCGATGCCTTGTCATATCCAATTTGAGCGTCAACGCCGCTGTCGGAATCTGAAACCGCTCCGGCAACGCCAAAGGCGCCATCATAATAGTCAATATTGGCGGCATTGGCGGTGCCCGACAGATCCTTGGCAGTGACCGTGAAGCCGCTGCTGGTGTCGGTGACATTGGAATTTTCAATACTTTCCTGGGAGTTCGCCAGGCCGGCCTCGGTGCTGCTGTCACCATAGATCGTGTCGTCGCCACCGCCGCCTTCCAGGCTGTCGCCGCCTTCACCGCCGAATACCATGTCGTCGTCCGCACCGGCATCAACTGTATCATCGCCGGCGCCGGCCTCAACCGTGTCCTGATTGCCCGAGGCGCCGCCGCCGCTGCCATTGTCGATCTGATCGCCGTCGCCATCGGTGTAAGTGCCGTCGATACTGTCAGAACCGCTGGTTCCCTCAACCGGCCCGTCGGTGTCTGTATAGGCGGGTGGGTTGTCGGCGCTGGCTGAGCTGAAGGAGTCCGGGGGGCCCAGATCAGGCACAAAGTAAACGTTGCCGTTGGTGGCGAGATAGTAGACGCCGCTTTCGACCTCGTCGGTATAAGGTGTGCCGCCATGCGATCCGGTCCAGCTCCAGTTGCCGACGCCCAGGTTCTGGTCAGTGGTGAATGCGGAATAGGTGGATGTGATCGTATCGCCGTGATCCAGCGACCCGTCTCCAAGCTGGACAAGATACCCGCTGGGCATGATCCAATTCCCTAAATCCAAGGCGGCGGGCCGCCGGCGAACTTTCTGAAACTCAGGATCGGACAGTCCTGTTAATTCCACGTATTTTCTGCTGTGGAAAGCACCCGGTATTTTAAATGGATTTTCTGCAGCAGCTGCAGCAGCTGCGGCGCCTGCGCAGAGCCAGGCCGCTTGCCCGCGGCGCACGGGTGGTTTATCACGCAGGCCTGACCTGAGATTGCCCGGATATTGCAAGGATACCCCATGCGCGCGGAAACCCAGAACATCGTGGCGGACATCGAGAAATCGCTGGAGCTGCTGGCCCAGCGGCTGAATTGGGAGACCGCCGAATTCCGCCTGGAGGAGTTCAATGCGCGGGTTGAGGATCCGAACCTGTGGGACGATCCCGACGCAGCTCAGAAGCTGATGCGCGAGCGTCAAGCGCTGGTGGATGCGATCGATACCTACAAGGGCATCAAGCAGGACCTCTCCGACAATATCGAGCTGATCGAGCTCGGCGAGATGGAAGAGGATGAGGAAGTCATCAAAGACGCCGAAGCCGCGCTGAGCGCGTTGAAAGACAAGGCCGCTGAGAAGGAGCTGGAAGCGCTGCTGGACGGCGAGGCCGATGCCAATGACACCTTCCTGGAAATCAATGCAGGTGCGGGCGGCACAGAAAGCTGCGACTGGGCCTCGATGCTGGCGCGGATGTATGTCCGCTGGGCCGAGAAGAAGGGCTACAAGGTCGAGCTGCAGTCCGAAAGCGCGGGCGACGAGGCGGGCATCAAATCCGCCGCCTACAAGATCTCCGGCCATAACGCCTATGGATGGCTGAAATCCGAGTCCGGCGTGCACCGGCTGGTGCGGATCTCGCCCTATGACTCGGCGGCCAAGCGGCATACCTCGTTCAGCTCGGTCTGGGTTTACCCTGTGGTGGACGACAATATCGAGATCGACGTGAATCCCTCGGATATCCGCGTCGACACGTACCGGTCTTCAGGCGCCGGCGGCCAGCACGTCAACACCACCGACTCGGCAGTGCGGATCACCCACATCCCGACTGGCATCGTGGTGACGTCTTCGGAGAAGTCCCAGCACCAGAACCGCGACATCGCCATGAAGGCGCTGAAATCGCGCCTGTATCAGCAGGAGCTGGACCGCCGCAACGCCGAGATCAACGCCGCCCACGAGGCCAAAGGCGATGCCGGCTGGGGCAACCAGATCCGCTCTTACGTGCTACAGCCCTACCAGATGGTGAAGGATCTGCGCACCAGCCATGAGACCTCGGACACCAAGGGCGTTCTGGACGGCGATCTGGACGGGTTTATGGGCGCAACGCTGGCGATGAACGTCGCCGGCAAAAGCCGCTCGGAGGCGCGGGGCGAGGACTGACCTGATACGGCGTTGGAAACAGCGCACGGGCCAGAAAATGAAGAGCCTCAGGGTGCCTGCCCTGAGACTCTTTTTCCGCGAGCGTTCATTTTACTGTCAACTTATGATACACTAAACCTTAGGAGTTCCGGGCATTGCTTCCGGTAGTGAAACCCCGTTTTAACAATTTCAGCTATTTAACGAGGAGGACTTTGCCATGGCCACGGTAGAGTTGAATCTGACCTTTGACGGTGAAACTGAGATCCCTCGGCTTGAAGGTCAAAGTGAGGTCGAATGGTTCGACCGGTTCATGAATACCTACAATGTTTTTGAGGGGAACTCGGACAACCTTCTTGTCGCGAACCTTGATCTCACGGACGAGGATTGGACAGCTAAGATTGTCCGGTTCGCGAGTACCGCCGAGGACAACCTGACAACGATCACTGATATGGACAGCGGCGCAGGCCGCCGGATTGATTACCTGGAGGTTGGTTTCAATTCTGTGGTGGATCTGGACTCTACCCGCATACGCCAGATCAACGGCTGGGACGGGGAGAAACACGAGGTCAAACTGGGCAACAATCAGGACGGCAGCACGTTCTCCATCTTTCTGTTTGCCGAGGAAAACATCGTCACCACTGGCAATGCCTTTGTGTTCAACATCGAAACCGGGCTGGGCAGCAGTGATGCGGACCGGGCCAAGGGGGATGTGATCACCATCGGGACCGGCTGGGTCGGCACAGTTCGAACCGGCATAGGTGACGACAAGGTCGTGGTCCGCAAGGGGGGCGTTGAATATGTCAGCACATCAGGCGGCGACGACACCGTTGTGATTGGCAAACATGGCGCCGGCATCGTCCGTACCGGGGATGGCAAGGACAGTATCCGCACCGGCAAGGAGTGGGTTGAGCTGATCTCAACCGGCGACGGCAAGGATACGGTAGAAATCGGCTCTGGCGGCGCTGGCATGGTTCGGCTGGGAGGAGGAAGGGACGTCGTGAAAGTCTCGGAGACTGACCCCGATTTCGGACTGAACATCAACGGCGGCGGCGGCAGAGACACTGTTGATTTCTCGAATTTCGCAACCGGTGTGCGGTTTTCTCTCAATCTTGACGGCGCCTGGCAGAACCCTGGAGCACCGGGCGGCGATTTGAATGCAGAGGGCACCGGGTTCTTTCAGGAAACCAGCATCGAAAACCTGACCGGGACCTCGAAGGGAGACAGGCTGACCGGGGATGGCGGGGCCAATCTGCTTGCAGGCAAGGGCGGCAATGACCGGCTGTTTGGTCTGGCTGGCGGTGATACGCTGAACGGCGGCGGCGGTGCGGACAGGCTGAGCGGCGGCGGCGGCGCGGACACGTTGAACGGCGGCGGTGGCAATGACACGCTGAAGGGCGGCGGCGGGGCCGACACATTTGTATTTGCGCCGGGCAGCGGCGAAGATCTGGTCAGGGACTTCATGGATGGCACCGATACCCTGAAAATCGAGGGTCATAGCGGCGGCTTTGGCAGCCTTGTTATCGAGGATGACGGCGGCGACCGTCTGATCACCCATGACGGCGGTACAATCCGGCTGGACGGCGAGGCGGGGCTTGGCCTGACCTCTGACGATTTTATGTTCGTCTGACTGCAGACTGGGTTATCCGGGGCAGGAGGCGGGCCGGAAGGCCCGTCTTTGCTCTGCGCGGGGCCCGGGCGGGACCTGGGCAGAGCCTGGGAAGGCTTGGCCGGATGGCTGATCCCGCAGAGGAATTGATAATATACATTCGGAAGGCATTTTTTAAGACCGGAATCGCGGCTAGGCTGGCATTAACACCGAATGGGAGGACAAACTGCGATGACCACCGAAAAGCCCTTTGGGGTGCCGCGGCTGCGGCCGATTTCGACGCAGATGCTGTTTGAGGCAACGCGCCGGGGCTGGGCGGACTTCCGGGCGAAACCTGTTTATGGGCTGTTCTTTGCGGGCTTTTATGTGCTGGCAGGCTGGGCCATGGCCTGGATCACGCTTCAGACCGGCACCACTTTTTGGCTAGTTCTTGCAGCGATCGGCTTTCCGCTGATCGGCCCTTTTGCAGCGGTGGGCCTTTATGAGGTCTCGCACCGCCTGGAGCAGGGCAGAGGGATAGCGGTTGGCAGGATCCTTGGCGTGGTTCTGCAGCAAAGCCGCCGTCAGCTGCCCTCGATCTGCGCCATCATCATTGTGGTGTTCCTGTTCTGGTTTTTTCTTGGCCATATGATTTTTGCCCTGTTCATGGGCCATGCCACGATGACCAATATCTCCAGTTCAGCCGAGGTGTTCCTGTCCGCCAACGGGCTGGCCATGCTGGCCGTCGGCACCGCAGTCGGCGCGCTGTTTGCGTTGCTGCTTTACATGATCACGGTGATTTCACTGCCGCTGCTGTTGGACCGTGAGGTGGATTTTGTCACTGCGATGATTACCAGCTTTCAATATGTGCAGCAGAATTTTCTGGTGATGATGATTTGGGCCGGCTTGATCGCAGCAGTGACCTTTGCCGCGCTGCTGCCGTGGTTCCTGGGGCTGTTTCTGGTGCTGCCGCTGCTTGGCCACGCCACTTGGCACATCTACCGCCAGGCTGCCGCTGAATAGGGTCAGCGAAAGGGCTGGCCAGTGTGCAGCAGCCGCTGGTGAAAGGGCAGCAGCTCCGCCTCATTGACGAACCCTGCACTGCGTGCCGCCGCCAGAACCTGTTTGGTGTCGCGGCCCAGATGTTCATAGACCATCCGTGTCACCCGCTCGCCGGTTTCGTTTTCCCGGACAGTGCGGGCGACATATCCGGACCAGAAATTATTCTCCAGCGAGGCCACCCGGGCGAGGTAGTTGAAGGAATAGGTCATTGCATTGCGGCGGGCGATAACAAAGGCGACGCCGTCCTCATGTCCGCTGATGTAGCCGCGGAATTCGCGGACACCGGGACTGGCGGGCAGGCCCTGGCTTTGCATCGCCTCCTTGGCCTCAAAGCCTTTTATGTATGTCACACCTGCGTCGCGGAACACATAGACCAGGCCAATGACGAATTTGTCGTCATTGATGAAACTGCGGCGGGTAAAGCGGTAGAAACCGGACGGGAAAAACTCTTCCCGCAGCTGCAGCACGCCGCGGCCCAGGAAATCTGCGAGAAAGGCGCCGTTGATGACCTGGCCGGTTTTCGACAGCTTTTCCACCGGGTCGAGCAGAATGCGGGCATCCACTTCGAAAAACTGGCAGATGCGGTCCAGAACGTCCGGGCGCGGAAAACTCTCGCCGGACAGATACCGGTTGAATTGGGTCCGGTTGATCCCCAGCTGCCGTGACAGTTCTGAAATCGACGGATATTGCCGCGACAGTTGACGCAAATTGGCACCAAACATGTTTCTCAGATCGGCGGGGGATCGGGGATGGCTGGTCATCATTGCCTCTGATGGCGTGGCTGATTGCGGTATTTTAGCACTATTTGGCAACGCCTTATGCGAGAGATTGGCTGAGGACTGCGCAGTGTTGAGCCTGTTCGGCGTCATGCTTGTTGCTAGTTCACGTCACAAGGCTAGTCAAGCCGACACAAAATGCAATAGCGCAGCGCGTATTTTACCATGTTGGCGTCACCTCAATTGTTCCAGAATTGGAATGCGGCAATGCGAGGACTGGTATGATTGGAGTCGTTTTGTGGAGTGATGAATCCCTGAACAAAGCCGTTATTTGGTGCGATGATCAGGGTGACCTGGCTTTTTACACTAAAAAGCCAGGGGAAGACTTCCAGGAACTGAATCCAGGCGATTGGGTTGAGTTTGAATTAACTTTGAGCGGCAATTGCAGGATTGCGGAAAATCTTGCGGTATTGCTTGAGCAGGGCAGCCCGGGCCTGGCGGACCGGCTGTGTGCGGCAGCAAGCCGCGGCGCCGAAGCGGCGGGCGCCGGGCAGGAAAACGGAACTGTAGTTCCCTTTCCGCAGCAATCTGTGAAAAAGCGGCGCGTTGCGGCGCCGCTTCATGTAAGCCGGGGCTGATACTGCCGGCCCGTCCGCGGGCCGGCTGCAGAGTCAATTACCGCGCAGCAGCGCAGCGACGCCGGTGCGGGCAATCTCGGACAGGCCAAGCGGACGCATCAGATCGGCAAAGGCGTCGATCTTTTCCGGAGCGCCGGTGATCTCGAAAACAAAGCTGTTCAGAGTGCTGTCAACCACATTGGCGCGGAAGATATCCGCCAGCCGCAGCGCTTCGACGCGTTTTTCGCCCTCACCGGCGACCTTGAGGATCGCCAGCTCGCGCTCCACAGCCTCGCCTTCAACAGTCAGGTCATGCACATCGCGGACGGAAACGATCCGGCCCAGCTGCGCCTTGATCTGTTCGATCACCTGCGGCGTGCCAGTGGTGACAATCGTGATCCGCGATAGGTGGCCGGTATGATCCACCTCTGCCACTGTCAGGCTTTCGATGTTGTAACCGCGGCCCGAGAACAGCCCGATGACACGGGCTAGAACACCGGGTTCGTTTTCCACCAGAACCGCAATTGTGTGCCGCTCCTGCACATCCGAAAACGTCGGGCGCAGGTTATAGGCGGAGTGGCGGGTGGAGCCTTTTTTAATATGCAGGGCAGACATTCGTGGTCTTCCTCTCGTATGTCGCTGCCAGGAAAACTCGAATTTTCCTGGCAAATTTCTTTGAAGAAATTTGCGGCGCTGCCGCGGTTACACCAGCACTGCGCCGCCGGCCTGAATAACACCTTGTGTATCGGCCTCGCCCAGCAGCATCTCGTTATGCGCCTTGCCCGACGGGATCATCGGGAAGCAGTTCTCGTGCTTCTCCACCAGGCAGTCGAAGATTACCGGTCCGTCGTATTCGATCATCTCCATGATCGCATCGTCCAGGTCCCTGGGATCGCTGACGCAGATACCCTTGGCGCCAAAGGCCTCGGCCAGTTTCACAAAATCAGGCAGCGCTTCAGACCAGCTGTGGCTGTAGCGTTCGCCGTGCAGCAGTTCCTGCCACTGGCGCACCATTCCCAGGCGCTCGTTGTTGAGGATGAACTGCTTCACCGGCAGGCGGAATTGCACCGCGGTGCCCATTTCCTGCATGTTCATCAGCCAGGAGGCTTCCCCCGCGACGTTAATCACCAGCGCGTCCGGATGCGCCATCTGCGCGCCGATCGAGGCCGGGAAACCATAACCCATGGTGCCAAGCCCGCCCGAAGTCATCCAGCGGTTCGGATCGTCAAAGTTCAGATACTGCGCCGCCCACATCTGGTGCTGTCCCACCTCGGTGGTGATGTAGCGGTCATGGCCTTTAGTCAGCTCTTCCAAACGCTGCAGCGCATATTGCGGCTTGATGGTTTTTTCCGAATTCTTGAAATTCAGGCAGTTCACCGCGCGCCATTCGTCGATCTGCTTGTGCCACTTGGCCAGCGCCTCGCGGTTGACCTTACGACCGCGCGACTTCCAGACCTTCAGGATGTCTTCCAGAACATGCGCCACGTCGCCGACAATCGGTATATCGACCCGGATCACCTTGTTGATCGAGGAGGGGTCGATGTCGATATGCGCTTTTTTCGACTTCGGGCTGAAGGCGTCGATCCTGCCGGTGATCCTGTCGTCAAAGCGGGCGCCGATGTTGATCATCAGGTCGCAGCCGTGCATCGCCATATTGGCTTCATAAAGCCCGTGCATCCCCAGCATCCCCAGCCAGTTCTTGCCCGAGGCCGGATAGGCGCCAAGCCCCATCAAGGTCGAGGTCACCGGGATGCCGGTGCCGTCAATCAGTTCACGCAGCAATTGGCTGGCTGCATTGCCGGAGTTGATCACGCCACCGCCGGTATAGAACACCGGGCGTTTGGCGGTCTCCAGGGCTGCGACCAGTTCGGTGATCTCCTCCATGTCGCCTTTGACTTGCGGCTGGTAGTGAGAGGCAGCGGGCTTAGGTCCGTTGTAGGCGCCGTTTGCAAACTGCACGTCCTTCGGAATGTCGACCAGCACCGGACCCGGACGGCCCGAGGTGGCGACATGAAACGCTTCGTGCAAAGTGCCGGCCAGCGCGTCGGTGTCCTTTACCAGCCAGTTGTGCTTGGTGCAGGGTCGGGTGATGCCGACGGTATCGGCCTCCTGGAAGGCGTCCGAGCCGATCATGAAGGTCGGAACCTGGCCGGTGAGAACCACCAGCGGGATGGAATCCAGCAACGCATCGGTCAGGCCGGTCACCGCATTGGTGGCACCGGGGCCTGAGGTCACCAGCACAACGCCGGGTTTGCCGGTGGAGCGGGCATAGCCTTCGGCGGCGTGCACTGCACCCTGTTCGTGGCGCACCAGCACGTGGCGGATGTCATTTTGCAGAAAGATCTCGTCATAGATCGGCAGCACGGCGCCGCCTGGGTATCCGAAGACTACGTCCACACCCTGATCCTTCAGGGCTTGGACAACCATCTTTGCGCCGGTCATTTCACGTGTCATCTGCTTTTTGCTCCAATTGGCGGCATCGTCCGTTACGCATAAAAAAAGCCCCCGATTTCAAGTCGGAGGCGCATGGGTTCGATTATGGTTTACCGTTACCGGCCCATGCGCTTGGTTCCTACGATTACGACTAGGGTGGTCACGGCCACAGGCTCCTTCTTGCGTTGCGGGCGACATTATGGTCGCTGGACAGGGGCGTCAACCGCCAAAGGTATCAAAAAAGCGCTGTGCGGAGACATTTTCTTGCTCGCAACCCGGGGTGTGGCGACATTTCCGGGAATGCAGGGGGGGACAGTGATGCGGAATCGTTCAAAACCGGCACGCCGGTGTCCCGATTATGCCAGATCAGCGGGTTTTCCGCAGGCAAGCTCAACTCAAAAGAGTTCACAGGGAAGGATGCAAATATGGTTCAACTTTCTGATCTGGTCGATTTGGGGCGCTATCCGATCGACCGGCCTGGCTCCGAAGCTTATGCGCGGCTGATTGCGGACCTGCAACGCGATCTGGGGGCGGATGGCTGTGCCGTGCTGCCGGGATTTGTGCATCAGGACGGTATCACCAGGCTGGCGGCAGAGGCGGATGCGGTGGCGGAGAACGGCCATAAATCCTTCAGCCGGACCAATGCATATTTCAGCAAGGATGACACCACGCTGCCGCAGAACCACCCGGTGCGCCAATTCTATGACCGCTCCAATGCCTTCATTCCTGCGGACAATTTCGACGCGGACAGCCCGTTGCGGGCAATTTATGAGTTTTCCGGTTTCATGCCCTTCATCCGCACAGCTCTGGGGGAGCCAGAGGACCGCTTTTTCCGCTATGATGACCCGCTGGCCGATGTGATCATCAATATGGTTGAGGAGGGGCAGGGCTTTCCCTGGCATTTCGACACGAACAATTACACGGTGACGCTGGCGATACAGAACGGCGAGGCTGGCGGAGATTTCGAATATGCCCCGATGCTGCGCACCCCCGCGGATGAAAATTATGACGGGGTGGCGCGGGTGCTGGCGGGCGGTTCCCCCTTGGTGCGCAAACTGGTGCTGCAGCCCGGCGACCTGCAGATTTTCCGCGGCCGTTATTCGCTGCACCGGGTCGCCCCTGTCGAGGGTCCGCGGCGGCGCTATGTCGGAATCTTCTCCTTTGTCGAGAAAGAAGGCATGTGCGGCGGGGTCGAGCGGACCAAACAGCTGTATGGCCGGGTGCTGCCGCGCCATTACGAGCGTGAAGGCCTGCGCGCCGACGCATTGCGGGATTGATTGCTGCTTGACCCTTTGGCGGCAAGGGCTGCACAACTGCGGCAGGTCATCGCTTTTGCCGCCAAAGGAAACGAACATTTGCCGAAGGTTATTTTTCACCTGAAGAAGCGGCAAATAGGCAAGATTTCCTCAAACCGGGGCTTTGATCTTTACCGGGTGATCGAGCGGATGATTGCGGATGCCGGCGCGGAGACGGAATGGCGGGTCCGGGACGCTGATATCCGGATCGGCACCCGGCAAGTCACCGACAGCAGGTTCGAGGACGGCAACCTGCACATCATTGATGACCGGCATATGCAAATGCCCAATGTGCTGAATGCGGCCCCCGCCTATTTGCCGGGATTCTGGCATCTTGATCCCAAGGGGATCCGCAGTTTGAGCTCAATTGGCAGCCGCCCGTTCCGCACAGACATGGTTCCGTTCCAATACGCCAAGCGTTTCTATGGGCGGCTGCAGCAGAATTTCAAGGATCAGCGGCGGTCCCGCCACGGGCAGGAGCAGGAACGTACAAGCCTTCCTGCAGGTGCGGTCGCGGTCTTCTTTCAGGGCAGCTACCCGCGTGAGACCGGCGCCACGCAATTCAGTGATCTGGACATATTGCAAGACGTTCTGGACGGTGCCGGAGACCGGGCTGTTCTGGTTAAACCGCATCCGCTGACAGCAGATGTCGAAAGTTTCTCAGCCCTGCTGGAGATCGCCCGGCAGAACCCCCGTGTCATCCCGACCCAAGCAAACATACATGATATCCTAGCCGTAAGCTGTGTTTCTGTTTCGGTAAATTCGGGTGTTGCCATCGAAGGGTTCCTGCACCGCACGCCGGCCATTCTCTATGGCGGCTCGGATCTTCACCACATGGCGGAAACCATCACCCGGACTGGGCAATTTGCAGCCGCGCTGGAACGCGCATTGGTCCGCACCGGCGGCTACGCGCAGTTTATGACTTGGTACTTCCGGCGCAATTGCCTGGAGATCGGCGCGCCGGATCTGGAACAGAAGATCTGGGAGATCTTTGCCGGGGCAGGTTTCCCGCAGCGGCGGTTTGCATCGGAGTGATTTGGCAAATGACCGATGCCGGGCGCTCTGGGGGGGAGCGCCCGGCCAGCCGGGCACAGCTTTGCTGCGGCGATGAGGGGATCACTCCGTCAGCGCGTTGTGCCCGAAATAGAGGAACTCCTTGTCCATCCCCTGCACATCGGCTGCCGCCAGCGTGAGCGAGGCGCCCTCCAGCATGCTGAAGCTCTTCTGCTCCTGAACCCAGGCGTCCGCCGGCTGCAGGGTCGACAGCGTATAGGTGGTGGCCTCGGACAGGTAATGGGTGGGGATCACCGCCTTGGGCTGGATCCGCGCGACCAGCGCATTGGCCTGGTCATAGGACAGGATGTGCTCGGAGCCGTCCACCGGCAGGGTCAGCACGTCGATCCGTCCCACCGCCTCCCAGAATCCGTCGGCCGGATCGGGCCGGTTGTCGCCCCAGATCAGGGTGCGGATGCCACCGGTCTCCACCACGTAAGTGACCATGTCCATGTGGCCCGGATTGTTGGGCGGGCAGGCGTCCACGCCGAATTCCGCCAGCGCGTCGGTCCAGGGATACCAGCCCGGCGCCACGCAGGCATGCTTGTCGGCGTAGCCGGTGATCCTGAGGTCGGCGAATTCGAACGTGCCGGCCATCCGGTCCAGCACCATGGTCGATTGCGGCCGGTCGATGGCGTCGTGGTCGAAATGGGTATGGGTGGACATGGTGATATCCACCAGCGTCTCCGGGAACTTCTGCTTGAACCACAGCCCCCAGGCGCCGGAGGGGTCATCGCGCCACGGATCAAACAGCACCGACGCGCCGCCGGGCGAGGTGATCTTGATGGCGCAGTGGCCGTAGAAATCGATCTTCACCTCGCCATCCGGGAAAGTCCCCGCGTTCTGCAGGCCGATCACATGGTTGTTGTTGCCGGGCTGCAGCCAGTCGGTCGATTGCGCCTGGGCGCTGGCGCTGCCCAGCAGGCTGGCGGCAGATCCGACCCCGGCAGCGCCCGCCGCCCTGAAGAAGCTGCGCCGCGACAGCCCCGGTGCAAGGTCGTCGCGGCGCCCGTCCAGCCGGGCCGGTTTCAGGTTGTTCCTTTTCTCATCCATTGGTCTTGCCTCCCTGTTTTGATGCCTTGCCCGCACCGGCGGGGCTGCAGACAGGCTAGGCGAGGCCGGGCCCAAGGGGTGCCCCGGAAGTTTATGGGGAAAATAGGGGGGCAGCCCCCCTATTCGAGGCGTAGGGGCACGGCGGCAGGTCTCCGCTGTGGCGGATTTCCGGGCCTTGGCGGCGGTGCCGGATTCTGGCAGCCTGTCTGCAAACGACCCGGCAGCAACGGGCAGCACAGCACTCAGCGGAACAGGCAGCGGCATGAGCATCACACGGCGTCACTTCGGATTTGGTCTTGCGGCCTTCGGGCTCACGGCCTGCAGCGGGGCTGTCCCTTCGGGCAGCGGCACCAGCGGCTCCAGCGGGGCCGCCGGCCTGCCCGCAGACCTGCGCCCCGCGGCCAATGCGGGCTATGACGCCTGGGTCGCCGGTTTCCGCACCCGGGCGGAGGCAAGAGGCATTTCCCAGGCCACCCTGCGCGCGGCGTTCCGCGGTGCGGGCTATCTGCCGGGTGTCGTCAAGCGCGACCGCAACCAGACGGAATTCAAGCGCAGCCTGGAGGACTACCTGTCCATCGCGGTCTCGGACGAGCGGCTGTCCAAGGGCCGCGCCGCCTTTGCCCGCCACCAGTCCACGCTGCGGGCGCTGGAGCGCGCCTATGGCGTCGATGCGGAAATCATCTGCGCGATCTGGGGGCTGGAAAGCTTTTACGGCGAGCGCCGCGGCAATGTGCCGGTGATTTCAGCCACCTCGACGCTGGCCTATGACGGGCGGCGCGGGGCGTTTTTCGAAAAACAGCTGCTGGCGGCGCTCAGGATCCTGCAGAACGGCGACATCACGCCGGCGCGGATGACCGGCAGCTGGGCCGGCGCCATGGGGCACACCCAGTTCATCCCGACCTCCTACCAGGCGTTTGCAGTGGATTTCACCGGCGATGGCCGCCGCGACATCTGGTCGGAGGACCCCGCCGACGCGCTCGCCTCCACCGCCGCCTACCTGCAGCGCAACGGCTGGGCGCGCGGCGTCAAATGGGGCGGCGAGGCCGGCGCGCCCGGCACCCCCGCGGGCCGCATCATCCAGCCGCAGCCGGGCGGGCCGCAGTTTGCCGTCACCGGCAACTTCAACGCCATCAAGCGCTACAACAATTCCGATTCCTACGCGATCGGGGTGGGCCATCTGGCCGACCGCATTGCCGGCGGCGGTCCGCTGCGGGCCGGTTTTCCGCCGGATCAGTACGGGCTGACCAAGAATGACCGCATCGCGCTGCAAAAGCGCCTGACCGCCAAGGGTTTCGACACCGGCGGCGCCGACGGGGTGCTGGGGCCAAAGAGCCGCGCCGCGATCAGCGCCTACCAGTCCAGCCGCGGAGTGCCCGCCACCGGAGAGCCGTCCCAGGCGCTGCTGAACAGTCTCCTCTAGGCGGCGGCACCTCGGGAAACGCTGCGGATAAAGACGCTGCCCGGCCCCGGCCGCGCGGGCTCAGCTCATTCGGAGCGGATGCGCGGCGGGTGCTGCACCGCCGAACTCAGCGCAATCAGATGCTGGCGCAGGTTCTCGCGGCGGCTCAGCCCCAGTTTCTGGCGGATGTTGTTGCGGTGGAAGTCAATGGTGCTGGTCCCGCGCCCGAGGGCGGCGGCGATCTCCTTGGTGGTGCGGCCCATCATGATCAGCTGCATGATCTCGGTCTCCGCAGGCGTCAGCCGTTCCAGCGTCTCCGCCAGCCTGGAGGAGAGGGCCGAGGTGATGTTTTTCAGGTTGTCCTCGATCATCAGGAGATAGGCGCTCTGCAGGTCCCGATCCGCATCCAGATGGCGGAGCTTGGCGATATAGGGCAGCACCATCCCCTTGATCTGCTGCACGATCTGCTGCTCGGTCTCGTGGCGGGAGGCCTCCACATTGTCGATCAGCACCCGCAGTGCGGTATTGGCATCCTCCAGCGCCTCGGTGCGGCGCCTTATGGTGTCCTCGCGCGCCCGCACCGTTTCGCGCAGCTCTGCCTGGGCCTGCTTGCGCTGGGCAACCTCCAGCAGCAGCGCCAGATCGCCCTCGACCACGCGGCAGAACTCCTGCAACCCCTTGCGGAACATCAGCGCGCGCTTGTTGCGCCGCGTGTCCAGCACGCAGATGGTGCCGTAGACCTCCCCGTCGGGCCATTTGATCGGATAGCCGATGTAAAAGGACATGGCATGCTCCATGTCCTCGTTGTCCCGCCAGCGCGGCTCGCACCGGGCGTCCTCGACCACCAGTTCGCCGTCGGCCTCAAACACGCCGAAGCAATAGAGCTTTTCATTCAGGTGGTATGTGCGGCCCGGGTAATAGGGGGTGTTCCCGGCCGAGTTCGACACTTTCACCCGGTGATCCCTGTCCACCGTCGCCATGATCAGCGCAGCAGGCACATCGGTGAGTTCCGCCACCAGGTCCACCACCCGCTGCCATTTGGCCTGGGTGTCCGGAGGGATCGGGGGCTTGTCTGTTGTCATGGTGCGGCTCCTTGGCCCGGAAGGCTAGGGCAGGGGCCGCGGATCACCAAGAAAATACCGGGGCAAAGGGTCAGAACCCGGCGCCGGTCCCCTGCAGCACGCCATGCTCCAGCGCATAGCGGGTGAGGCCTGCGGTGGAGGAGATGCCCAGCTTGCGCTTGATGTTCTTGCGGTGGGTTTCAACCGTGCGCACAGAAATATCCAGCGCCAATGCGACTTCCTTGTTGGATTTGCCCTGCGCCAGCTCCAGCAGGATGGTCTGCTCGCGCCCGGTGAGCGCCTCGCGGGCCTCGTCCCCCTTGGGCTTCAGAGAGCCGGCCGCGCCGGTGCACAGATAGGTCTGCCCCTCCATCACCGCGTCGATCGCCTGTTTGATCTCCTCCGTCGGCACATCCTTCAGAATATAGCCCATGGCGCCGTGGCTGAGTGCGGTAGAAATGTATTCCGCACTGTCATGCATCGACAGGATCAGGATGCGGGTGCCGGGGTGCTGCTCCAGAATGATCTCGGTCGCACTCAGGCCGCCAAGATTGGGCATGTTCAGGTCCATCAGTACCACATCCGGCGCCAGGCGGCCCATCTGCTCCACCGCGTCGCGCCCATCAGTCAAGGAGCCGACGACCTCGATATCGTCATAGCTTTCCAGGATCGACTGGATGCCCTCGGCGACCATCGGGTGGTCATCCACAATCAGAACTTTCACCGGATCAGCCATCATCCCCCACAAGGCAGCTTTCCATCAGTTGAGAGGCCTGCAAGCCGCCGCATCCTCCCCGGTCACGGCAATTGCACAGGCGTTCCCTCTTCCCCAGGCGGCAGCAGGTGGCTCAGAGGCAGACCTGCCTCGATCACCGTGCCGCTTTGGGTGCCACGTGATGACAGAATGCGCAGGGTGCCGTCAAGCTGCTCAATCCGCTCCTGCATGTTGCGCAACCCGATCCCCGGCCCGCTGCGCGCATCGCGCGGCGGCAATCCACGGCCATTGTCGGTGATCCGCATGGTGGCGCCTTTGGTGTGGCCGCGCAAGTCGATGCTGACCTTGCTGGCCTCCGCATGGCGTTCGATATTGGTTAGCGCCTCCTGGGCAATCCGGTACAGCGCGATCTTGGCGTCCTGATCCAGCCGGTTGCGGAACACCACGGTGGAAAACTCGGTCACGATCCCCGTGCGGGCGGCAAAATCATCGGTCAGCGCCTTCAGCGCCGGGCCAAGCCCCAGATCGTCCAGCACCCCGGGGCGCAAGTCACGGCTGATCCGGCGCACTTCGGTGATGGCGGTCAGCAGGTTCTCGGTGCCTTTCTCCAGTGGTGCTGCCGCCCCCTCGCCATCGCCGCGCGACAGGCGGCGGCGGGTGTTGTCCAGCGCATAGCGCACGCCCACCAGCAGCTGGCTGATGCCGTCGTGCAGCTCGCGGGCAACCCGGCCGCGCTCCTCCTCCTGGGCGTCGAACACCCGCTGGGTCAGCTCCTTCAGCTTTGCATCCGCCAGCCGCCGTTCGCGGATGTTCAGAAACATGCCAGACGCAAAGACCAGCCCCAGCGACACCAAGGTGATGCCGCCGATGTAGATGAATGTGCGCTGCACCCGTGCCTCTACCTCGGCGCGCGAGGCCGCTACGGTGGCGAGTACATCGTCGATGAATACCCCGGTGCCGATTGCCCACTGCCAATCCTGCAGTCCCAGCACATAGGCAATCATCTGTGCCTCTTCCCCGGTCGAGGGCTTTTCCCAGGTGAATGTATGCCAGCCCGCACCGTTGCGGGCCAGGCGGATGAACTGATCCACCACCGGCACCCCGGCGCTGTCGGTCAGGCCCGCCCAGTTGCGGTTGATGAATTCGGTCTGCCGCGGGCTGACCAGATTGGTGCCGTCGTAGTCATAGACAAAGAAGAACCCGTCCTTGCCATAAATCATCGCGCTCAGGATCTGGGTCACCTGCTCCTTGGCCAGGGCATCATCGGGCGCCGCCAGCCCATAGATATGGGCAAAGCCGTTGCGCGCCTGGGTCACGTAGTTGCGCAGCTCCGCTTTCTTGGCCTCCAGCAGCTGCAGTTCCAGCGCTTGGATTTCACGCTCGGCCAGGCTGCGCGACTGAAAACCCACCAGCACCGCAATCGCGGTGCCCGCCACGATCAGCGGCAGGGTCATCAAAAGCGAAAGTTTCTGCGCATAGGTGGGGCGCAGAAGGGATTGAAACAGGCGCATCAGCAGGCCCCCGGAATTGGTCAGATTCTTGTACCGAATCATTTCTCAGCCGCCCAGAGAAATCACAGGGCAGGGGGTATTTGCCCTTAAGGCGGGAGTTCGCCTTTGTGGTTTCGCGCCGGGAATGCAGGAACTTTCCGGCGAATGCCCTCAAAAACGTTCCGTTCTACGCAGTACTAGGTATTCACATAAAATTCATCGCCGCTAGGCTGGCCGCACTCGAACCGATCCGCCCGGGGGGACCTTCCGGGCAATCCGAATTGATAATGGGAGGAATAATTAATGGATCGCCGTTCTTTCTTGAGGACTTCCGCGCTCGGCGGAACCGCAGCAGCAGCCAGCACCCTGGCGGCACCGGCCTATGCCCAGGGCAAGCGTACGCTGACCATGGTCACCACCTGGGGCCGCGGTCTGGCGGGTGTGCATGATTCCGCACAGTACGTCGCCGACACCATCACCGCCATGTCCGATGGCGACCTGACCATCGACCTGAAAGCCGCAGGCGAGCTGGTCGGCGCGTTCGAAGTGTTCGACGCCGTGACCGCCGGCCAGGCCGACATGTACCACGCTGCCGACTATTACTTCGTCAGCCAGCACCCGGGTTACGCCTATTTCACCGCCGTGCCCTTTGGCATGACGCCGCAGGAACTGACCAACTGGTACTACCACGGCGACGGCCATGCGCTGCATGATGAGCTGGGCCAGATTTTCGGCCTGAAGTCCTTCATCGGCGGCAACACCGGCCCGCAGGCCGGCGGCTGGTACAATAAGGAAATCAAGGGCCCCGAAGACTTCAACGGCCTGAAGTTCCGGATGCCGGGCCTGGGCGGCAAGGCGCTGGGCAAACTGGGCGCCTCGGTGCAGAACATCCCGGGTTCCGAAGTGTATCAGGCGCTTTCCTCCGGCGCGATTGACGGAACCGAGTGGATCGGTCCCTGGGCTGATGAGAAAGCCGGCTTCCAGGAAATCACCAAGACCTACTACACCGCAGGCTTCCACGAGCCGGGTGCAGCACTGTCGGTTGCCACCAACCGCGATGTCTTCGACAGCCTGTCGCCTGCGCACCAGAAGATCATCGAAACTGCTTCCGGTGCCGGCCACCAGTGGAGCCTGGCGCAGTTCATGAACAACAACGGTGCAGCGCTGCAGCGCCTGCAGTCCGGCGGCGTGAAAACCCTGGAATTCCCGGATAGCGTCTGGGATGCCTTCGGTGCCGCCACCAAAGAAACCCTGGACGAGTTCATGGGCGACGAACTGTTTGCGAAAATCCGCGGCAGCGTCGAAGCCTCGATGAAGGCCTCCTCGGGTTGGATCACCAAATCCGAAGGCGCCTACCGCGTTCAGCGCGACCGCGTCTTGGGCTAATCTGCCTGAATGGCATCAATCGGGTCCTCCGCCACCGCGCGGGGGATCCACATGCAGTTGCTGAGACTGCGGGACGGCCGGCAGACGCCGCGCGCCCAACCCGCTAACAGCAGCTTCGCAGCAATCTTCCCGGGGGAAACATGCAGGAAGAGAGTGGCATCACCTTCTTTGGCGCAATTCTGGACGGTCTTGTCTGGCTGATCCAGAACATCGCCGGCGCCTTTTACAATTTCGGCTATGCCGTCACCCATCCGCAGCTTTGGCTTGATTGGTCCGACAAGGCCTCGGTCATGCGCTTTGTCTACTACGGCGGCTCGGTCGAATTCTTCTTTGTCGTCTTCACCGCATTCCTGGTGCTGACCGCTATCGGCCTTTATTTCCGCAATGTCATGTGGGGCATGGTGCGCGGGCTGGAAGGGCTGGCCAACACCGTCGGCCGCTTCTTTGCCTGGGCTGGCCTTCTGATGGTGCTGCAGCAGATTATCATTGTCTTCATGCAGCGTGTGTTTGCCCGGCCCGATATCAGTTTCGGCTTTGGCATCCCATTCAGCCAGGACATCAGCTGGTTTGCTGAAGAACTGAAGTTTTACAATGCCTTGGTCGTTTGTCTTTGTGTGACATACACATTTGTACAGGGCGGCCATGTACGGGTGGATCTGATCTATTCCGGCATCAGCTTTCGCGCAAAGCGCGTGGTCGACATGGTCGGCTCCTTGCTGTTCATGATGCCCGCCGCGGTGCTGACCTGGATGTACGGCTGGTTCTTCCTGTGGCGCCACCTGATCGTGCCGAAACCTTCGGCCTCGGACAGCCTCGACCGGCTGCTGATGAAATCCCGCGCCCTGCGCTGGAACGTGGAAACCATTGGTTTCAGCCCCAACGGGTTCAACGCCTATTTCCTGTTCAAGATTCTGCTGGTGCTGTTTGCGGGCCTCGTGTTCCTGCACGCCATCGCTTTCTTCTACCGCTCATACCTCGAGTTTGTCGAAGGCCAGGGCAGCGAAAACAAATACCTCGACAAGGACAGCCTTGGAGAGGGTGAAGAAGCCTACGAAGGCACGCACTAAAGGGACGTCAGAAAATGTTGTTTGGACTTGATGGCGTCGAAATCGGCCTGCTCATCGTATTCATGTGCCTCTTCGGGGGCATCCTCTCCGGCTTTCCGGTGGCCTTTGCCATCGGCGGCGCCGGGATCATCTCCTTCGGGATCATCGCGGCGCTGGACAGCTCCGGCATCCTGATCCACCAGGCCATCGACACCTCGTCGCAGGCCTACCGCGATCTGCTGAGCTCCGGCATCAGGCCGGACAAGGTGTCGGTCTTCCGCTACCCGGATCTGCCAAGACTGGCCGAACCTGTGTTCACCCAGGGCTGGGAAGTGGCGCTGGACCGCAACATTTCCTTCATTGTCAACCGGATGAACGAACGTGTTCTGGCCGGTGCCTCGATCGAGACGCTGCTGGCGGTTCTGATGTTCGTGCTGATGGGCATCACGCTGGAGCGCTCCAAGATCGCTAACGACCTCTTGACCACCATGGCGCGCGTCTTTGGCCCGCTGCCAGGCGGTCTGGCGGTGTCGATTGTGGTTGTGGGCGCGTTTTTGGCTGCCTCCACCGGCATCGTTGGTGCCACCGTGGTGACCATGGGCCTGCTGGCGCTGCCCACCATGCTGCGCAACAACTACTCGCCCGAGCTGGCAACCGGCGTGATCGCCGCCTCCGGCACCCTGGGCCAGATCATTCCACCGTCGATTGTGATCGTTCTCTTGGGCACGCTTGCCGGCGACCTCTATTCCACCGCGCAGGAAACCCGCGCGATGGAAGCGGGCTGTTCAGACGCGCTGACCTATCTGGGCGAACCTGCGGTGGTATCGGTCGGCACCCTGTTCCAGGCCGCACTGCTGCCGGGTATTCTGCTGGCGCTGCTCTATGCGACCTACGCCTTTGGCTATGCGCTGCTGAACCCGCACAAGGCCCCGGCCGTGGCAATGGAACCGGGCACCGGTGAAGTGATCACCCGCGGTGAAGGCCTGACCTGGTTCTTGGCGGTTCCGGCGGCCGTGATCGGCGGCGCCATCCTGCTGGGCAGCTTCAACGTCATCGGCAGCCAGAACATCACCGTCTCGACCTTCTCGGATGCAGGCGAGACCGCCTCCTTGCGCACCAATGTCGGTGCCGAATGCAAAGCCGCGATGATCGACCTGCACGGGCAGGAGGACTGGGACGCGGCTGTTGCAGAACAGGAGGCCATTGACGCCGCCGGCGGCGTGACATTGTCAGAACGGCTGAGCGAGGATGAAATCATCGCCGCCCGTGATGCCAAGATTGCCGCCGCCGCGCCGATCGGCACCGGTATCGCAGTGATCATGATCCTTCTGGGTCTGGTGCTGGCCTTTGGCCGCGGTGTGGCGCCGTCGCGCGATTCTAAGCCGCTGATCCTGGGCGCCATCGGCGTGCTGCTGATTGCGCTGGTGGATCTGGTGGCCATTGCGCCGGCCACTTCGGCAGGTGCTACCGTGCTGTGGATCGCTTTGCCGCTGCTGCTGGCACTGTGGGGTTGCCGCGAGGCCGCCGCGCGCTGCGCCACCAACGATCTGATCCGGGTGGTGTTCCCGCCGCTGGTGCTGATCGTTGCGGTGCTGGGGTCGATCCTGGGCGGTATCACCAACCCGACGCCCGCTGCGGCGCTGGGGGCAGGCGGTGCTATCATGCTGGCGGCCTACCGCAAACTGCAGGATGAGGGCCGGTCCGGCAAGATCATCATCTGGTCCACCTTTGCGGTTATGCTGTGCATTCTTGTCGGCATGAACTTTGACCTGCGGGTCAATCAGGGCGGCGTTTCCTTGGAAAGCTGGATCGCTTTCTTTGTGGCCTACGGCGCCTATCTATTTGCGCTTTTCGGATTGCTATACGGCTGCTGGGTGCTGTTCAAATCAGGCGTGCTGACACCGATTGTGCGAGAGACCGCCAAAGTGACCTCAATGGTGTTCACTATCCTGATCGGCTCGCAGCTGCTCAATTTGGTGGTGATCTCCTTTGGAGGCGAACACTATATCCAGCAGTTCCTGAAGAGCTTTGACAACGAGATGACGGTCTTCCTGATCGTGATGCTGGTGCTGTTCTTCCTGGGTTTCGTGCTGGATTTCCTAGAGATCATCTACATCGTGATCCCCATCGTCGGGCCGGTGATCTATGGCGGATCTTTCGATCCGAAATGGGTGACAATCATGGTGGCGGTGAACCTGCAGACTTCGTTCTTGACACCGCCCTTCGGGTTCGCGCTGTTCTACTTGCGCGGGGTGGCACCCAAAGAGGTGACCACGGCCCATATCTACCGCGGGATCGTGCCCTTTGTGCTGATCCAGGTGGTGGGCATCGCCATCCTGTGGGCGTTCCCGGCAATCGTGACCATCGTGCCGGCGTTGATCCCGAACTGATCAGGGCGCGTGATAAGAAACGGAAAAGGGGCCCTAAGCGGGCCCCTTTGCTTTTGTGCCGGGGGAGGGGCGCTGCCCCTCTGCGCCCTTGGCGCATTCACCCCGGAGTATTTTTGACCAGAAAGAAGCTGGGGATCAGGCGAACTGGATCAGATCCCAGCGGTTGCCGAAGGGATCGCGCCAGACGGCAACGGTGCCATAGGGTTCATGCCGCGGCTCTTCCTCGAAGGTGACGCCCTGGGCCAGCATTGCGGTATGATCTCGGACGAAATCGTCTGTCGCCAGAAACAGGCCGACACGGCCGCCGAACTGGTTGCCGATGGCGGCCTCCTGATCCGGTCCTTCGGCACGGGCCAGGATCAGACTGCCCTGGCTGGCACCCGGCGGCAGGATGCGGATCCAGCGTTTGCGGCCCTGATCGATATCCTCGGCCAGCAGCCAGCCAAGCCGGCCGCAGTAAAAGGCGATGGCGGCGTCGTAATCCGGCACTACCAGGGAAATGGCATGAATATGCTGCATCAGCGGCTGCGGTGGATGGGCTGTTCAGGCAGCTGGATATTGGCGACCTGTTCGGCAATCGGATCGGTGGACAGCGGATGCCCGGCGGCCTCGAACTCAGACGGGTCGGACATCTTTTTCCATTCGCTGCGGTGATAGATTTCCAGGCCTGAGAACTTGGCCTTATAGCTCATCTTCTGGCTGCCCGGCACCCAGTAGCCGAGGTAGACATAAGGCAGCCCGGCCTCGCGTGCGATGGAGATATGGTCGAGGATCATAAACGTGCCCAGCGAATTCTGCTGCTGATCAGGGGCGTAGAAGGAATAGACCATGCTGAGCCCATCCTCCAGCACATCGGTCAGCGACACCGCCGTCAGCTGGTTGCTGCCCGGCACAGCATACTCCACCACCCGGCTGCGCACCGGGGTTTCCTCGATCATTGCGGCGTATTCGAAGACATCCATATCGGCCATGCCGCCATCGGCATGGCGGCTGTCGAGGTAGCTGCGGAACAGCGAAAACTGGTCCTCGGTTGCCCAGGGCGAAGTTGCTCGCCGTTCCAGATGCGCGTTGCGTTTGAGCGTGCGCTTCTGGCTGCGGGTGGCGGTAAAGGCCGCCACATCGATCCGCGCCGACAGGCAGGCGGAGCATTCCGAGCAGGACGGCCGGTAAAGCACGTTCTGCGAGCGTCTGAAACCCTGTTGGCTAAGGCTGTTGTTCAGCTGTTCCACCCCGTCGCCCTGCAGCGCGGTGAACAGCTTCCGTTCCATCCGGCCCTCCAAATAGGGGCAGGGCTGCGGCGCCGTCACATAAAACTGCGGTGCAATAGGAAGGGTATGGCGCATCAGAACTCTTCAGCAGTTTCACAGGACAGATGGAACGGTTCGCAACGTGGTCTCATGATGATAGCAACGCGGTTCCAGTGCGCCAAGTGGACTTGTGGAAAATGGTTTAACGGTTCTTGCGTTGGAAGGCGGGTAGACGGCCCCGATTGTTCAACATCTGTCAGGAATTGCGCCGCTGAAAGCTTCGGCAAGAGCACTCGCGCAGATTGCGGCACCGGTGCACGCTTAAGCCCGCATCCGGGCGTGCCTGATCTTTCTGCGTCAGCCGGCTTTCCTTTTTTGCCCTATTGGCACGCCTCGTAGCGATTCTGGAAGTTCGGTTTGCCGGCTATGCCTCACGAACAGGTTTCCAATATGCTGTTGTTCAATTTGCTCATTGAAAGCGGCTTGGATGTTTGTGCATGAGAACGCCTGGGATATTGAAGACTTGGGAGCGGGGCAGGCAGGTGCTCGGGTGTATGCTTTTTAAGAACTGATACTTCTGGAGGGACGCAAGGCTGCATTTGCAAGCCTTGCGCCATGTTTGGGAACAGGGGAGGCTGTTACGCCCGCCGGTTCAGCATTGCAGTGCCGAGGAAATGGTCAGTCAGGCCTTGGCCGCGCGAGGAAGTCAGCATCAGGATGACCGAGATCACCTGCAAGACCGGCAGCGCCAGCGACAGCGAGTAACCTGCGGTGTGCAGCGCAGCCAATCCGCTGTCGAACCGCTGGCCGGAACCGTCGCGCAGCTCAATGCCGGCAAAGCGCATACCCCAGGTAGCGGAGCCATTAGCGATGGTCGCAGTCCGGTAGGCAAATCCTGCAGCCAGATACAAAAGCGGCCAGATCAGCAGGCCGGTGAAGGCCGTCAGCACCACTGCGGCGGCGCTGATCGCAAAGATCAGAATGCTGTCGATGATCCAGGCGATCAGCCGTTTGGCGGGCACGGATGTATAAAATTCTGCCTGGTAGTCGGGGTCGGGCAGGGCGGTCATATGCGGAAGTCCTTTGCGCTGCAGGAGCTACGAGGGAGTGGAGATGGGCCGGACAGTTTCCCCGCCCGGGCAGGGGCGGGGCAGCCTGAGCCTTCGCGGGCCGGGCAGATCAGTGGCTCTTGGGGCCGCCGTTGCCGGCTTCATCTTCCGGATCATCGCCGCGGGCGGCGGCTTGCGCGCGCTCATCCATGAACTCGTCAAATTCGGCTTTGTCCTTGGCTTCGCGCAGGCGCTGCAGGAAGGCGTCAAAGTCGTGCTGCTCCTGCTCCAGGCGGTTCAGCGTGTCTGCCTTGTAGGCATCAAAGGCACTGTTGCCCGAGGGCTGCATTGCGGAATATCCGTGGCGCGCCCAGGATTTGCGGTGGCGGCAGGAGGATTTGCTGAACATGCGTTTGCTCCAGATCATGTAGAAGAGAAGGGCCAGGCCCACTGGCCAGAAGAACACGAAGCCCAAGACCATGGCGGCGATCCAGGCGCCTTTGCCCTTGCTGTCCAGCCAGGCTTCGCTGCGGGAAAACCAGCCCTGCACGGGTGCATGGGGGGCGGTAGGGGTGAAACTCGTCATCGGGGTCCTCCAGGTTATCGGTGAATGTAAACCTCTTTCACATTATGGCATATCGGATGCCGACGGCCTGGGTTCAAGGGGAATGTAAAGCTATTTTACATTCACGCTGTAGCGGGACACTTCGCGTTGCAGTGCGGGACACTTCCCGTTGCAGCAACTCGTTGTAGCGGGACACTTCGCATTGCAGTGCGGGACACTTCCCGTTGCAGCAACTCATTTTTGCAATTTCCCTGATTTTTAAGCCTGAAACCGGGGTTTAGCCAGCCCGGATCTGCGCCGGTTCCGCGATTTGACGCCGCGATTTTGGGACACTTCCCGTTGCAGTACGGGACACTTTCCGTTGCAATACCCGGCAATCCGCCGCCCAAACCGTAAAAAACGCCGGGCGGCAGAGGGTTTTAAAGGGTGTTTGAAGGGGGGCTTTACGGGTTTTGACGGCTTCGAGGCGCCTTTCGCTGCTCGCGCAGCATGGGCGCTCGAGAGCGGCGGCTTTGCGCAGAAAGCGGAGTTTTCAAAACATGTTGGTACGCACCAAGAGACCTCTGCTACACCGTTTTCAAGGACGCTATACAGAAGTTGTTAGTCAGGTACTAAGGAGCCAGTCAATGGACAGAATGATGAGGATGCTTGAGACGGAGATTGAGAAAATCCCGCACAACTTCCTGCGTTTTACATTAACAAGTAAGCTCGCAGAAAAAGGAATTAAGGACAAGACGACGATTGACGCAATCGTGGAACATATTCTTTCTGGAGGGGATGGGGAGCACGAATGGGATGATGGCTCAGAGGAAGAGGTAATCATTGAATTCACAGATCAAGATAGCGAAGAAACCCATAAGAAAATGAACGATTTTCTAGAAGAGAGTTTGCCAAAGATAATACAAAAATCAATAGATGATTGCGTGAATAACAGCTTGCGAAGCTACCGCCAGACCGCTGAAAAAACGTTACATAAAGTTCGAAATGAGGCCAAGGGGTTTGAAAGTCGTACCTTCAAACGCTGGAAGTCGGCTTTCGATCATCTTGAAATGATGTGGCACATCGCCCAAGAGTTGGGCGAAGCGCATTCAAAAGATTTCGATTCAAAGAACCTAGAAGACACACACATCGTTATGGCTGCGATTTCCGAAATATTCCCGAAGGCGCTTATCGTGACTCGGGAGATCATTTGTCTTTTGAAGGGTGGTTACCCTGATGGCGCTTTGGCTAGATGGCGATCCTTACACGAACTTACAGTATCGGCCATGTATATTCTAGAAGAGGGCAAAGAACCCGCGCTTAACTATATGTTGAGCGTTCACTTTTCTGCACGTCGAGCGGCTCATCAACTGAATGAGCATGCCGAGCGCGCTCGGATGGAGCCGTTTTCAGATGAAATGCTCCGGACCTTTGACAGCCATTGTGCGGAAGCGGAAAAACAACTTGATAGGAAGATTGATCGAGACAAGAATGGTGAATGGCCTGCCATAAACTTGGCGCATCGGAATTACGCTGATATGGAGCGGCATGTTGGGATGGAACACTGGAGGCCTCGGTACAAATGGGCCTCAAGGCATACGCACGCAGACTTTGTGCCTAATGATAAACTGTTGGGTATGTCAGAGACGAAAAACCATATTACATTAGTTGGTGCGAGCAACTCCGGGTTTGCGGACCCACTAATGATGACAGCAATTTCCCTCGCACAGATCACTAACACGTATCTATCGGTAACGCCAAACTTCGATCGAACAGTCCATTCAAGGGTTATTTTGGAGTTATCTAATGAAATGAATGATATCGCAATCAAAACGCGTGATGACACTCTCTAAGTGTTTTTGACAAGGCGAACCATACTCGATCGATTCATCTCCATGTTTAGAATCTCCTGAATTTTTCAGGTGTAGAAATGGCCGCTTAGCCGCCTTCAGAGTGAAGTATTTCAAGTCTTCAAGCTAACAATCTGTCCGGGCCGGTAGCGGTAGGGGTCATTCGACGAGCCTGGCTTGAACGCGCGGTTGGGGCGGGTCACGTTACGAAGGGCTTCGACGACGCGCAACTTTGCAAAGGATGTTCCCTACACAAAGCTGTCGATAGTCACCTGCGCAGCAAGAGCTTGCTCTCCGCCCTACCTGCATGCGAACCCGTCACGGCCATGCAGTAGGCCGGAGGTCCGCTTTGGGCTGGAGCTAGCTTTTGCGCCTGCATCATCCAGGGACGATATGAAAGACTGCTATGGGCTCAAAATGTCAGCCCGTGTCACTATGCCGACAGAAACACCCACTTCCAGAACCGCCGCGCCCGCATCCCTGAGTACGCGAGCCAGGTGCGCAGCCCCGGCGCATGGACACTTAGGGCGGCCTCAAACCACTGGCTGTCGGCAAAGGCCCGGCGGAACCCTTCCTCTAGCAGCGTGTCGTGGATCACGGCCGACTTGAGGAAGAAGGGATCATCAGGCGAGAACACCCAGCGCAGGGGGCGGGGGACAGAGCTTTCAAACTCGCGCCCGGCCGGGATGGTCAGCACCCAGCCGCTGTTCTTCTTTCCTATGTCCCAGGACAGCGGCCGGGTGGTGATGTAGTCGCGGCTGCCGCCTTTCTTGGCCCAGCTTGTGTCTGGCAGTTTGCTCATGAATTGGCCTTCTCATTATCGCGTTCTGCTTGGAAACTTGTCGTCAATGTACCCGCCAGCGTGTGGGTGACGCTGGTAATCAGCCATTCGCCTTCCAGCTCGGGCTTGATGCCGGTCAGGTTGACCTTGGCTTCGGCCATCAGATCACCCCAGAACCCGCCCAAGCGGACATTGACGGTGCCGCTGGCCCGGCCAGTGCGTTCCAGAGCGGCGTCGGCCGCGCGCTGCGCTTCTTCCTGCGATGGGTAGCGGTGGCGCAGTTTCAGCTTCGGGTCTTTGTCGCCGGCTTTGCAGGTCTGCACCTTGGCGGTGCCCAGGTCGGTCCATTCAACAATGACGCAGCCGTATTTGCCGCGCCCGTTGATCTGCCAGTCGCCGGATGCAATCTGGGTCCTGTGAACGTCAAAGACGGGCAGATCGGCGCCGTCAGCGCCTTTGTTCTCGCCGCGCTTGGCAAAGACCAGGGCACCGCCTGCAGGCTTGGCAACCGCGTCCAGGTCGTTGGCCAGGCGGGTGAGGAAGTTCAAATCGCTTTCGCTGGTCTGGGCAAGATAGGCGTAAGAATGGGCCTTCAGGCTGTCGCTGATGACGGCTTTCAGCCCGTGCTCCCCTGCGATTTTGCCGACAAGATCCGCAACAGTCACTTTGTGCCAGGAGCGGGTTTTCTTGGCCCGGATGCCGCCCAGCATATCAGCCGCCTTGGCCCCGATCGTCATTGTATCGGGCGCCAGCTCACCGCTGATCTCATCGACGGTGAACTGGCCGAGTTCGACCAGGTCATTGGTGAAGCCGAGGGCAATTTCCAGCTTGGCGCCGGTCGCGGGCAGGGCGACGGCATAGTCGCGGTCATCCACCTGGATCTCGGCGCGGTCTGACTTGCTGCCTGCCTCATCGACCACGGTCAGGCCAATGAGCCGGTCGGCGAAATTACCGGTGACGTCGGCGCCGTCTGCGATGATCCGGAAGGCGATTTTCATGGCTCAGCCCCAGAGCCGCACGGGCTTGCGCACGGTTGCGGGCTGCGCAGCGGGCAAGGTGATTTCAAGGCCCTTGGGAAGAATGGGGCCAAGCTGGGCAAGACCCGGATTTGCCTCATAGACCGCGACGGCCATGTCTTCGCGGCCGTAGTGGTCCTTGCAGATCTCATCCACCATGTCGCCTTCGCTGGTACGGTACGTGGTCATCACAAGCCCCCGAAGAATGAGGACAGAACACCATTGTCCTGGCCGTAGGATTTCAGGTTCATGGTGAACTCAATCTTGCGGGGGGCGCCGTCCGCCAGAAAGAGGCTTTTGCGCTCTTCCACGCGGGTGATCGTCCAGCGGTCCCAGACCCAGCCCAGCCCGTCCACCATCATCATCGGCAAGCCGGTTTTGGCCTGCAGCCGCATCAGTTCAACCTGCCTTAAACCGCCCTTGAAATGGGGGTAAATCACCCCTTCAAGGGTGAGGTCTTCGGCATCCGGGCCAGTGTACTGCAGGGCCGGGGCGCGGCCGATCCGGTCCACCTTCTGCCAGCGGTAGCCGGCGGTGCGGGAAAACTGCTGATAGGAGCCGCCGGACATTCCAAAACGGAACACCCCCAGCGCCATCATGACCAAACCAAGCTGCATCAGTAATCCAATCCGTCATGCAGATCCGCGCGGCGGTCGCTGTCTCTGCGTTTGAGCTGGCGCATGACTTCCCGTGCGATTGCCTCGCCGTCCTGGCCGGGCTGCGGATAGATATTGACGCTGACCGTGTCGCCTTGCCGGGTGATCTGCGGGGCGGGGGCCTGCGCCGCCAGAGCCGGGCGCGGGTCAATGCGCTGTGCGATCTCCGCCTTGCCGGGCAGGGCGGCTGCAGGTGCCGCCAGGGCGGTGGCCGCCATCGCCGCTTTAAGGGCACGGGCGGGCAGGATGCTGCCCGGCACCTTCGGGACAAACACCTCCGGTTCCCGCCGTTCGCCGATCAGATAGGACAGGCCTGGCAGCACAGGTCCGCCGCTGTCCCGGTTGCCCTGCACGCGCGGGGCGACAGAGCCGGACAGCGGGTGTGCCCGTGCCGCCGGAGTGGCCGGGCCACCGCCGCCGCTGGCCCAGTTCTGCAGGTCTGTCAGCCATTGCGGCTTCAAGTCCTTCAGCTTGTTGGTGATGAAGGTCACCAGCTGGTCCACAATGGACGCCATTCCGTCCCATAGGGATTTCATGAAGGTGACGCCGGTTGCGAACAGGCTGAACTCTTTGAACTTGGCGATGATCTGATCCGGAACGCCCAGCAGCTCCATCACATAGGCGACAAGGCCGATGGCGCCCTCTACCGCCAGGGTGAAGGGGTTGAACTCGGCCAGCAGCTTGAACACGCCCTTGATTATGCCCTCATCAAAGGCAGCGCGGACCAGGTCCACTTTTTCGGTGATGGCCCCGGTGATCTTGTCCCAGTTGTCATAGACGGCATAGGCCAGCCCCGCGACAGATGCGATGATAAGGCCAATCGGGTTCGCCATAGCCAGGACGCCCAGGCGCACAAATCCCTTGGCCAAGAGGCTCACGCCGGACAGCAGCCATTTGATAGGGCCTTTGGCCACCCAGGCCAGCAGCTTGCCCGCGCCGATGATAGGCGTCATGGGCAGCCACCAGATGTATTTCAGGGCGGCAAACCCGGCATAGAGTGCAGCGATGGAGCCAAGCACCTGGCCGTTGATGCCTGTCCACTGGCTGAGCTTGCCGACAAAGCCGCCCAGAGCCTGACCCGCGCCGTTGCCCCAGGCCGTCCATTCATCGCGGGTTGCATCCAGCGGACCAATGAGGTTGCCGAACCAGCCCCAGAGCCGCTTCACCGCGTCCACAATCCCGTCCAGCATCGGCGCGGCCGGGCCAAGGGAGGCGCGGAACGAGGACCAGAAGCCGGTGAAGAAAGCCTGCAGGCCGGACCAGTTGTTGTAGATCCAGACGCCGCCCATCGCCACGCCTGCAATCAGCGCGCCAATGCCGGTGGCCAGGAAGGCAAAACGGATGGCAATCAGGGCGGCCCGGACCAGCTTCAGCGGGTTCAGAAGGGCCAGCAGCCCGCGCGCAAGCTGCGGCGCCAGCGCCAGAAGCCAGCTTCCGGCCCGGATGATATGCAGGAACGGCGGCAGGATGGAAAACAGCGTCCAGCGCAGGGCGATGGAGGCCAGCTTGAAGGTGAACAGCGCCAGCGCGGCTTTCATCATTCCATTGATCAATTCCGGATGCGCGGCTGACCATTCCGTAACTGCGGCAATGACTGGCATCAGGCTTTCCATCAGCTCGTTGAGCTGCGGCAGCAGGGTGGAGCCAACCACAACGGCCAGCCCTTTGGCAAACTCCAGCAGGCGCTGGCGCTGCACAAAGGTGGTTGCGGCCTGGCGGCTGTATTTCTCTTCCATCATTCGTTGCAGAAACCGGGTCGAAGGCGGTCACGCCGGGGTCAATGATGAACAGACGCTCGGAGCCGTAATTCTGCCGGTCCAGTTTGGCGTCGGTTTCGGTGTGTTGGGGCCGTCCTGCAGAACCACGGCGCGGGTTTTCTCAGCAATCGTGATCAGGCTCGACACAACCGGGTTGCCACGCCAGGCAGGGAGTTTCCGCACAGCCTCAGCCGTTAAAGGTTCTGGCAGGAAGGTCGCATTGCCGACAGCCGCGCGTGTGCCTTCGGACGCGGGGGGAGGGCTTTCAAATTCGCGCCCGGCCGGGCTGCTCACTGCGGCTGCAGCGGCGTCATTTCCCTTCAGGCAGGCAGCACAAAGGCCTGATTTTGGGCGGAGGATCGCACGGTCATGCTCCCGTTCCACAAGCCGGGCGGGTGACGGCATTGCAAAATACGCAATGTCCCAAGCAGGCTGAGGTGCTTCCAGCGCAGCCCGGCATCCCCTGATAACAAGATACTCTTTACATCGAAATGGCCCCGGAAACCGGAGCATAACCGTGCGTTAACGATACCTTAACTTCATCGGCCTATCCATTCAGGTTTTCCTGACCTTAGGTGAACCTGTGCGGGGTCGCGGCAATTCGGCCATTGACGCGCCGCTGCGGCGGGAACAGTCTCGGCGCATGACCACAGCCCTGAATATCTCCCGCATTCCCCGTCCTTTTGATCCCGGCCTCGGCGCCGAGGCGCGCAGCCTGGTGCCGGAACTGTCTGGCGCGTTTGCGGAACTGGTGGCAGGCGCCTGCGGCTCCAGCCCGTATCTCAAGGAGCTGACCGCGCGCGAGGCCGGCTGGCTTCCGCAGGCGCTGCAAGATCCTGACGCCGCGCTGGCGGCGGTCTTTGCGGACTGCCGGGTGCTGGAAGGCAGCGGGTTGAAACCGGGCCTGCGCCAGGCCAAACGGCGGCTGGCGCTGCTGACCGCGCTTTGCGACCTCAGCGGCGGCTGGAGCCTGGAACAGGTGACCGGAGCGCTGACGGATTTCGGGGCGCTTTGTGCGGATGTGGCCATCAAGGCGGAAATCGCCACGCTGGTCCGCCGCAAGAAACTGCCGGGCCTGACTGAGGATGATGTGGAATCTGCAGGCGGGCTTTCCATTCTGGCGATGGGCAAGATGGGCGCGCATGAGCTGAACTACAGCTCCGATATCGACCTGATTTGCCTGTTCGATGAAACCCGGTTCGACCCGGATGACTTCTTTGAGGCGCGCCAGGGCATGGTGCGCGCAACCAAGAACATGTGCGCCGCCCTCAGCGACCGCACCGGTGACGGCTATGTGTTCCGCACCGACCTGCGGCTGCGCCCGGACCCGGCGGTCACTCCGGTCTGCCTGGCGATGGAAGCGGCAGAGCGCTACTACGAAAGCCTGGGCCGCACCTGGGAGCGCGCCGCCTATATCAAGGCGCGCCCCTGTGCCGGCGACATCGCGGCGGGGGAGCGGTTCCTGAACACCCTGCGCCCCTTTGTCTGGCGGCGGCACCTGGACTTTGCTGCCATCCAAGACGCCCATGACATCCGCCTGCGCATCCGCGAGAGCAAGGGCACCGGCGGCGCCCTGCATGTGCCCGGCCACGACATGAAGCTGGGCCGCGGCGGCATTCGCGAGATCGAGTTCTTCACTCAGACTCGCCAGCTGATCGCCGGCGGGCGCGACGAGAGCCTGCGCCTGCGCGGCACCGTAGAAGGGCTGGCGGCACTTGCGGACAAGGGCTGGGTGCCTCTGGACACCGCTGAAACCCTCTCGGCCCACTACCGCGCCCACCGCGAGGTCGAGCACCGCATCCAGATGGTGCATGACGCCCAGACCCACCAGATGCCCAAGTCCGAGGACGGCATTGCCCGGATCGCCTGCCTGATGGACCGCAATCCGTTGGACCTCGCGGCGGAAATCAGGGACCGGCTGACCGAGGTGCATGAGCTGACAGAGGGGTTCTTTTCTCCCGGCGGTAAGCCCGCCGCAGACGCGGTACCCGAGGGCACCGCCGAGCTGGATGGTGCCATTATCGCCCGATGGCCGACCTATCCGGCGCTGCGCTCCTCCCGTGGGGCGCGGATATTCGAACGGCTGAAGCCGGAGTTGCTGTTGCGCGTCGCCAAGACCGCCAAACCGGCCGAAACCCTGGTGGCGCTGGACGGTTTCCTGGCCGGGCTGCCGGCTGGGGTGCAGCTGTTCTCGCTGTTCGGCGCCAATCCGCAGCTGATCGATCTGCTGGTGGATATCGCCGGCACCTCGCGCGGGCTTGCCAGTTTCCTGTCCCGCAATTCCGGGGTGTTTGACGCGGTGATCGGCGGCTCCTTCTTTGATCCCTGGCCGGGGGCGGACCTGCTGCGGGCGGAACTGCAAACCCGGCTGGCACAGGAACGCGATTACGAGGCCCGGCTGGATGCCACCCGCCGCTGGTGCAAGGAATGGCACTTCCGCATCGGCGTGCACCACCTGCGCGGGCTGATCGACGGTCATCAGGCCGGTGTCCAATACGCTGAATTGGCCGAGGTTGTGATTGCCGGCATCGCACCGGAGGTGGTGGCGCAGTTTTCCCGCAAGCACGGCCCCCCGCCGGGGCGCGGCGCGGCAGTTCTGGCAATGGGATCGTTGGGGGCGGGCCAGATCAACTCCCAGTCCGACCTTGATATGATCGTGATCTACGATCCGGGCGATGCGGACATGTCCGAGGGCAAGCGCCCGCTGGCCACACGGCCCTATTTCGCCAGGTTGACACAGGCCTTTGTCACCGCGCTGTCGGCCCCGATGGCCCAGGGCAAACTTTATGAAGTCGACATGCGCCTGCGGCCTTCGGGTAACCAGGGGCCGGTGGCGGTCAGCCTGACCGGTTTTACCAATTACCAGCAGAACGAGGCCTGGGTGTGGGAGCATCTGGCGCTGACCCGGGCCCGCACGGTGGCGGGCGACGCCGGCCTGACGGCGGAAATCGAGACCTTCCGCACCGCTTTCCTGGCAAAGCCGCGGGACTTGGCAAAGGTGCTGCAGGAGGTGTCCGAAATGCGCGTGCGGCTGGCCGCCGCTAAGACGCCGTCGGGCCTTTGGGATGCCAAAAACGGCGCCGGACGGATGATGGATATCGAGCTGATGTCACAGGCCGGGGCGCTCACCTCCGATTCGGTGGCGCGTGATGTGGCCTCCGGCCTGCAGGGCGCTGTCGCTGCCGGATGGCTGAATGACGCGGATGCAGAATACCTGACCGCCAGTTACCGGCTATTCTGGTCGGTGCAAAGTGCCGCGCGGCTGCTTTCCGGCAAGGCCATCGCGGCGGAGACGGTCGGGGAGGGCGGTGCGCAGTTCCTCTGCCGCTCCACCGGATACGCCCGGCTGGATGCGCTGGAGCAGGAGCTGCAGACCCGTTACGCACGCTGTGCGGCGCTGATTGCAGAGGCCTTGGAAAGGGGACAGGCGGATGAAGGGCAGCACTGAACAGGACCCGCGCGGTCTGATCTACGAATCCTACCGGATCGACGGCATCACGGACGCGCAATGCCGCAGCATTTTCTTTGACTGGGCATTGGGCATGGATGCGGCCCGCGACAGCCGGGAAGACATCGGCGCGCTGCTGGTCATGTACGGCAATGCCAATCCGGACCACCCGATGACTGCAGTGCTGCGCGACGGGCTGGAAGGCAGCGCCACACCGCGCCGCCGCGGCGGCTGGCGCTCGCGCGAGCGGTGAGGACAGCATCTGTGCGGGCCGGGGCAATAGTTACCCGGCCATAAACATTCGTTAATTTTTCGCTAAATTGGACTTAATTTGTCCCAATTCTGCCCTGATTGACCCTCATCCTGCTCTTGAACCCGCCTGCTGGTCCCTGATCCGGCGGCTTGAAAACGGTAAGGAGCAGAGTCATGAACATCTTCCGCAGCCTCGCATTCGTCTCCCTTGGGCTGATGGTTTCCGCCTGCGCCTCGGTGGACGTGCCATCGCGCAACTTGCCGTTCGAGCCGGTGCCCGACGCGGCGGTGAACGTGCCCGACGGTTATGAATCCTTGCCGCAGGTGGATCCGGTGCCGGCCCTGCGGGTCAGCAGCGTCACCGTCGATGTGCCGCGCAGCCTCACCGTTTCCGAGGCCAACAGTTATCTGCCCAAGGGCGATATTGTCTGGCGCGAGGATCCTTACGGCGACCGCCACGCCCAGGTGCAAAAAATCGTGCAGCGCGCCATCGAGGCGGGCAGCACTGGCATGGGCGGCGCGATCGAGGCCGACTTGCATATCGAGTTGCAGCGTTTCCACGCCCTGACCCAAAAGGCCCGCTACACCACCGGCGGCATTCACGCGATCACCTTCAAGATGCGCCTCACCGATCCGGCCACCGGCGCCCTGCTGCGCCCGGAAAAAACGGTTGATGCCGACCTCAAGGCCTTTGGCGGCGCCCGCGCCCTGGAAGCCATGTCGCGCGGCCAGACCCAGAAAGTGCGCATCACCGGCCATCTGGCAAATGTGGTCCGCCAGGAGCTGACCAAACCCGGCAGCTACCAGAACCCGCGTCTGGGACTGCTGCAGGCCCTGCAGTAAAGCCAGCCCGCTGCGGCGACGTTCTGCGGGAAGGGGCCATGCGGCCCCTTTTCCTGTTCCGGGCTTAAGGCTATGAGGACCCCATGACAGCCTCCTCAGATGCGCTTCAGCGCCCCCGCGTGAAAATGAAACCCAAATCCAACGCCCGCGCCATCCGGCACGGGTTTCCTTGGGTTTATGCCAATGAACTGGTCACCGACCGCCGCACCCGCAAGCTGGCGCCCGGCACCCTCGCGGTGCTGGAAGACGAGGCGCAGCGCCCGCTGGGGCTGGCTGCGGTCAATCCGGAAAGCAAGATCATCGCCCGGATGCTTGACCGCGACCCGGAGGCGGTGATTGATCAGGCCTGGTTCGCCGCCCGCCTGTCCCGAGCGCTGGACATGCGCGAACGCTTGTATGACGCGCCCTTCTACCGGCTGGTGCATGCCGAATCCGACGGGCTGCCCGGCGTGGTCATCGACCGTTTCGGCACCGCCTGCGTGGTTCAGCCCAACGCCGCCTGGGCCGAGGCGCATCTGGACGCGCTCACCGCCGCCCTGGCAGAGGTGACCGGCACAGAGGTGATCTTGAAAAACGCCGCCGGCCGCACCCGCGCGCTGGAAGGTCTCGACGATGTGAACCAGACCCTGCTGGGCGAAACCCCCGCCGCACCTGTGCCGGTGCAAATGAACGGCGCCACCTATATGGCCGACCTGACTGGCGGCCAGAAAACCGGGCTTTTCTTCGATCAGCGTGAAAACCATGCCTTCGCCGCCCGCCTCACCGGGCCGGGCGCCAAGGTGCTGGATGTGTTCTCCCATGTGGGCGGCTTCGGCCTGGCGATGCTTGCAGGCGGGGCAGGGCACGCCACCTGCGTTGACGGCTCTGCCGCCGCCTTGGAACTCGCCGTCCAAGGCGCCGCAGCCGATGGCCATAACGACCGGTTCGCCGCCCGCCAGGGCGATGCCTTCGAGGTGCTGGCCGCCCTTGGCGAAGAGGGCGAAAGCTTCGACGTCGTTATTTGCGACCCGCCCGCCTTTGCGCCCTCGAAACAGGCGCTGGAGGCGGGTCTGCGCGCCTATGAACGCATTGCTAAACTGGCGGCACCGCTGGTCAAACCCGGCGGTTATCTCGGCCTGTGCTCCTGCTCGCACGCGGCGGATCTCGCGAAATTCCGCAACGCCTCGGCCCGCGGTATCGGCAGATCCGGCCGCCGCAGCACGCTGATCCACACCGGGTATGCCGGCCCTGACCACCCGCAGCTGCCGCAGCTGGCCGAAAGCGGTTACCTTAAGGCCGTGTTCTTCCGGCTGGACTGACACGGGATGAAGCTGCTCCTGGACACTTGCGTGCTTTACCCGACCGTGATGCGGGAAATGCTGCTGGGCGCGGCCAGGCTGGGGCATTTCACCCCGCTCTGGTCGGCCCGCATCCTGGGCGAATGGGAACGCGCAGCGCTGAAGCTCGGGGTTGAAGGCGCCGCGCAGGCCAAGGCCGAGATCACCCTGATCCGCGCCAATTGGCCCAAGGCCGAAGTGCCCGCATCACCGGGTGTTGAATCCCGCCTGTGGCTGCCCGACAGCGCCGACATCCATGTTATGGCTGCCGCCATCACCGGCCACGCCGACGCTATTGTCACCCTCAACAACAAGGACTTCCCCCGCCACACCCTGGCAGAGGAAGGCCTGGAGCGTCTCGGAGCGGACGAACTCCTCTACCGGTTCTGGCTGCAGGATAACTCCGGTATGGAGGCCCTCGGCGCCCAGGTGCTGGCCGAGGCCAATCGCCTCTCCGGCGGCAGCTGGGAGATCCGCCCGTTGCTGAAGAAAGCCCGCCTGCCGCGGCTTGCCAAGGCCTTGTCTTCTTCTTTGTGAAAATACTCCGGGGAGTATGAGGGGCAGTGGACCGGCCCGAAAATTTTTTGACTGGGGCGCGCGGCGTTGTTGCACAAATCGAGCCCCGAGTGCATTTTCCCTTCCCCCGGACGGATTTACTCCATGGCCACTGTGATGGGTATGCCAAGGGCGGTGTAGCCGTTCAGCACGGCGATACGAACCTGCAAGCCTGCGACCTGGCGGTCGAAGTCGCGAGCCATGAGGGACTGGCCGAGCAGCTTGATGCAGTTCATCTTTGCCTCGACACGGCTCCGGCGGTGATAGCCGCTCCATCGCCGCCAGAGGGCGCGGCCCAGGTATTTCGAAGCTCGCAGACTTTCGTTGCGGGCAGCGGCACCGGGGCTCGTCTGTTTCCAGGGTCTGGCATTCTTGCGAGGCGGGATGACGGCAACGGCGTTTCGAGCAGCGATCACCTCGTGGCACTTCCGGGTGTCACAGGCCCCGTCAGCGGTCACGGAACCAATCGGTTCTTCAGCCGGGATCTGGTCCAGGAGATCAGGCTGGATGGCTGCATCGCCGATGTTGCTGCCAGTAACTTCGACGGCCCGGACTTCCAGCGTTTCCTCGTCGATGCCAATGTGTATCTTGCGCCAGATGCGCCGCTTGGGACCACCGTGCTTGCGGGTATTCCACTCGCCTTCCCCCTTGGCCTTGATACCGGTGCTGTCCACTGCCCGGCAGGGTATTGCACAGCAATGCCCGAAAAGGGGATCAGCAGGTTCAGCGGGCCTGCGCCGCCACGGTACGGGATAGCCACCTTCAGTTTCCGCTGGCAGCGACACAGGATACTGAAGTCCGGCACGGCCCAGTCCAGTCCAGACCGGCCAGCCTCAGAAGGCTCTGTACGAACCCGGTCGTCTGCCTCAGCGGCATGCCGAACAGAACTTTCAGGGTCAGACAGGTTTGGATCGCGGCGTCGCTGAATTGGCAGCGGCGACCGCGCTTGCCAGTCGGCGGCGGCGTCCAAATCATCTCCGGATCAAACCAGATCGACAAGTTTTCGCGCTGCTTCAGACTTTTATTGTACGACGACCAGTTCGTGGTCTTGTATCTCGTGGGGGCAACTGCTCATGCCTCCCAGCTATCATACAGGGTTCACGCAGTGAATCCCCCACTCGATTTGTGCAACAAGGCCCCTCGTCGCCCGAAGTGCAGGATTGAGCGCCAAATCTGGTTTTCCAGTAAACACAGGGCTTCCTTGGCGCACCCGCAGGCCTCGTTCAAATCTACCCCGTGCTCACCATTCCAATTAATTCCGATCCCCCCAGCAGGCCCCTGATGCCTTCAGCCGTCTTATCCCTTGGCCCATTTCGCTTCCAGCCGCTCCAGCGCAGCGATGCGTTCTTCGGTCTTGGGGTGGCTCATCAGCCAGGCCGGCGCCATGCCCGCACGGGCCTGGGTCAGCTCCTCCAACTTGGTGAACAGGCTTTTCTGCGGCGCCAACCCGATCCCCGCCTTGGTCAGCAAGGCGGCGGCATATTCATCCGCCTCATACTCATCGCCGCGCGACAGCCGCGCTGCGATCAGACCGGTCAGCACCCCGGCAATCCACGGACCGATAAAGGGGATGTAGCGGCCGAGAATCATCATCAGCGCTGTGCGCAGGGCGTTCTGGCCGGAGAAATCGATCATCCGCTTCTTCGCATGCCCCAGCGCCACATGGCCCAGCTCGTGGGCAATCACCGATGCCATCTCCTCGGCGCTGACTTCGCCGCTCTGATACTTGCGGTAGAACCCGCGGGTGATGAAAATCCGCCCGTCCGGGGCTGCCAGCCCGTTGACCGGATCGACCTCATAGATATGCACCGGGATGCGGGCCACATTCAGCGCCGCCGCCAGCCGGTCGGTCAGCCCTTTCAGCCGCGCGTCTGCCAGTTCGGTCGAACGCTGGTCCAGCTCACGGTGGGTGCGCCAGATCGAAATCCGGTACATCACAAGGCCATAGGCGACGGCCAGCAGAATGGGCAATAGGCGCAGCATGCTTCAGATATGGGGGCTGACCCTGTCAGGCTCAAGCGGTTTCTGCAGGATCCGTTGCCACCCATCCGCTGTCCTGCAGCAGCCTCTCCTGGCCCGAGGGCCAGCCGCTGGCAGTAACCGCATCCTGCAGCGCGGCATAGCAGTCCGGATCAATTCCAGATCCCGACAGCTTGTCCATGATTGCATAGGTCTCATCCAGCGGCAGTGCTGCGCGATAGGGGCGGTCTGCGGTCAGCGCGTCAAAGATATCGGCCACCGCCAAAATCCGCATCTCTTGGCTCAGCTGCCCGGCGTCCAGACCGAATGGGTACCCTTTGCCATCCAGCCGCTCGTGATGGGCAGCGCTCACATCCGCCAGCTCGCGGAAAGCGAAAATCCGGCTCAGCACCTGATGGCCCAGCACTGGATGCTGTTTCATCCTGGCAGTTTCCGCCTCGGTCATCTTGCCCGGCTTGTCGAGAATGGCGTTCGGGATCCCCAGCTTGCCAATGTCGTGCAGCAGCGCCCCCCGCACCATCCAGCGCCGTCGCGCCGGGGTATAGCCCAGCTGATCGCAGATCATTGCGGTATAGCGCGCAACCCGCCGGGAATGGCCGTGG
This sequence comes from Leisingera aquimarina DSM 24565, assembly GCF_000473165.1. GTDB lineage: Bacteria > Pseudomonadota > Alphaproteobacteria > Rhodobacterales > Rhodobacteraceae > Leisingera > Leisingera aquimarina. Next base: position 2,600,038 of record NZ_KI421504.1, read on the forward strand.
GTAAAGGGACTCTTGGCGTCGATCACCAATGAGAACGCTTCGCTGATTTTATCCAGGTAATCCTCATCCACCGGGTGAATGTGCCGGGCCTGCGGGGTGGCAAGCACTTCTGCTTCCAGCCCGGGATCCCGCAGGTCCGGCAAAAAGCGCGGACGGCGGATCACCGAGGTGAAGACCGGCACCAGCTCCGGATCGAACCATGTGCCCGCGCGCCGCTCCAGCTCAGCTGCGGCGCCCTCAATCCCCCGCTCGGCGGCAAAGACATCTACCACCTGCGCCATCAGCGCAATCCGCGAAAACAGCGGGATTGAATCGCCTGTCAGGCCCTTCGGCAGGCCGCCGCCATCCCAATGCTCATCCAGGCAGGCGATGCCCTCGGCCACAGCTTCGGAAAACCGCATCTGCCGGGCAATTGCCGCGCCCCGGTTGCAGCGGGTGTCGATCAGCTCTGCGGCAATGCCGCTGGTCTTTGCCAGCACCTGTTTCAGGGTCTTCAGCCGGGTCCAGACCGCGGCGCCGCCCGCAGTGTTGCGCCATAGAAAGCCCAGCCCCTGGCGCAGGCCGTTCACCGTTTTGAAATTGCGCTTAAAGGAGAGGTCGTCGGTCTTGTACAGCTGGCAGATGCGGGCGGCATTGGAACTGCAGCCCAGATCCTTCATCAGCAAAGTGAAATAGAGGTCGGAGCGCGCCTGCGGCGCCATCCCCAGCTCTGCTGCCACCTGCATGCCGATCCAGCAGCAGCGCAGGCAATGCCCCTTGGGCTGGCCTTCGGTCATGTCCAGTGCATGGCTGAGCGCGCCAAGAAGCTCCCCTAGCTGCAAGGTTTCCTGGGGTGCGCCAGGGGTATGGTGCGAGTTCGGATCTAAGATGGTCATGGGCCTTCTGCGCGAAAGATGCGGAAGGCCCATGACACCACGGGCAGGCTTAACCTGCCCTTACCCCGGCGCGGGCGGGTCGGGGAAACTGCGCCGGAATTTAGTAAAACCGCCGGAACATGTGCCGCGCCGGAGCGCGGATCAGTTCATGCCCAGCTTGCCGGGAAACTCGATGTTGATCTCCAGGCTCGACAGCTCATCGCCGCGTTCCATGCGGATGTCGATCGCCTCGTCGCCGATCTGCATATGGCGGCGGATCACTTCCAGGATCTCGCGTTGCAATTGCGGCAGGCAATCGGGGCGGGCGCCGCCGCTGCCGCTGCGCTCATGCGCCAGCAGGATCTGCAGCCGTTCCTTTGCAGTGCTGGCCGAGGCTTTGCGGGGGCGGAGGGAGAAACCGAACATCCCGTTACACCGCCCGTCCGAACAGCCGCTGCAGCAGGCCCGGGCGCCGGTCCGCGGCAATCCGCATTTCAATCTGCTCTCCGATCAGCCGACCCACCGCGTCCTCATAGGCGGTGGCCGCCGCGGAAGGGTCATCCAGCACCACCGGCACGCCGAGATTGGAGGCCCGCAGCACAGCCTTGCTTTCAGGGATGATCCCCAAGAGCGGCTCTGCCAGAACCTCCAGCACATCCTCCACCTTCATCATTTCACCGTTGCTGATGCGTGACTTGTCGTGACGGGTAATCAGCACATGCGCCTTGACCGGCTCCGCACCGGCCTTGCCCGCCCGGTCGGTGATGCTGTTCAACAGGCCCAGCACCCGGTCGCTGTCGCGCACCGAGGACACTTCGGGGTTTGTCACCACAATCGCCTCATCGGCAAAATGCATTGCCATCTGGGCGCCGCGCTCAATGCCCGCAGGGCTGTCGCAGATGATATAGTCGAACTCCTGACGCAGCTCTTCCAGCACCTTCTGGACGCCATCCTTGGTAAGCGCATCCTTGTCGCGGGTCTGCGAGGTGGGCAGCACCGACAGCGTCTCCAGCCGCCGGTCGCGGATCAACGCCTGCTTCAGCTTGGCGTCGCCCTGAATGACGTTGATGAAGTCGAACACCACCCGGCGCTCGCAGCCCATGATCATGTCCAGGTTGCGCAATCCGACGTCGAAATCGATCACCACCGTTTTGTGGCCGCGCCGCGCCAGCTCGGCGCCGACGGCAGCGGATGTGGTGGTCTTGCCAACGCCGCCCTTGCCCGAGGTGACCACAATCACCTTGCCCAGCGGCTCTTCCAGTTTCAGGTCCTTGCTCATCGTTCCGCCTTCCTTATCCCTGCGCTCATCCCAGGGTCTCCACACAGAGCCGCCCGTCTTGCAGAAACACCTGCACCGGATGGTTCAACAGCTCCGGCTCCAAATTCTCACTTGTTCTGTACAGCCCGGCGACAGCCAGCAGTTCGGCGTCCAGGCTGTGGCAAAAGATCCGCGCATCCTCGTCGCCTTCGGCACCTGCCATGGCGCGGCCCCGCAGGCGGCCATAAACATGGATGCTGCCGCGCGCAATCAGCTCAGCGCCGGAACTGACCGGCCCGACCACCACCAGATCGCCGCCTTCGGCCACCACGGTCTGGCCGGACCGCACCGGCCGGGTGATCAGCCGGTTCTGCGGCGGACGCAATTTCTTGGGCAGTTCCCGCCGGGTACCGGGCCGCGCCGGGCCGTCGGTGTTCAGCGGCGCATCCTTGCCGCTGGCGATGGTGATCAGCCCGGCGTCCTCGGCGGCGGCGGTCTGCAAGGGCGAAGCATTCTGCACCCCGAACACCGCCAGGCCGCGGCTGCGCAGGCAGTCGGTCAGCGCCTGCAATTCTGCCGGGCGGGTCAGCCCGGGCGCCTGGGCCAGATCCAGGATCAGCGGCGCGCCGTCAAAGAAATGCGGACTCCAGCGCAGCTGCGCGTCCAAGGCGGCGTAAAATGCCTGATCCAGCGGCCCGTCTTCCGGGCGCAGCGCCACGGCGGTGAAATACCGGCCGCGGATCTGAAACGGCTTTATAGCTGCGGCGGGGGGGGCGCCACGGGGAGGGATATTTTGATGCGGCACGCTCACGCGAGGCTCCTGCTCGGGGATTGCGGCCTTGTTTTGCCGCTTGTTCTTTTGCATATGGATAGCGGCTGCGGGATGGGCCGTTCAACTGGCCCGGAATCGCTTCGGCGGAGTTGCGCCGGATGCTGTTTCCGGCGGCGGAATTTCGCGGGAAGACTGCCTGTGGTTGCGAAAAAAGAGATTGCCGCGCCAGCAGGCAGGGCTTGGTTCGCAGGTCAATGCGTGACTGAATGCGTGTTCTTCGGGGTGCGAAGCTGCACGTAGGCAATCGTTGCCGCAGCTTGATCCGGAAACACCACGGTCCGAAACATGCGGCTGTTGCAGCAAACTGGCGGAACCGGCTGCCCTCCGGGCGCAAAGACAACGCTGCAAGCAGTATCCGGCCATCGCAGAGCAGGCCTTGGGGCAGGGGCCGGAACCGCGGCGGAATTGCCGATGGCATCCCCTGGCGGGGCATGATTTGAATGCACCGGGGTCCGGAGCCCGGACTGCTCGGTGATATTGGTTTGGCGGATTGAATTGGAGAATTGCGATGCAGTGGACTATTCTTGCAGCGTCAGCGCTGGCGGCGCTGTGGATGGCTGTTCATGCCTTCATCGGCGGCCGAGAATGCGCGGCGCCGCTGGCACAGGACCGGCAGCTGCCGGATGTGGTGCGCGAAACCACCCTGTTCTGCTGGCACCTGGTGACCGGATACCTGGGCCTGATGGCGCTATTTCTGTTCCTCGGCGCCCGCGGCTCGGTTGAGATGGCACTTGCGGGAACCGTCATGGCTGCGGTCACTGCAGGGATTGGCATTGTGATGCCGCCGCTGCGCCGCGCGGGCTATGGCCTTTTGCCGCAGGGCTGGCTTTTTGTGCCGGTTGCCGCATTGGGCAGCTGGGGGCTTTGGGGCGTCTAGAGGCGCGGCTCCCGCCCGCCTGGCCTGCATTGAAAATGCCTGCCTGCCGGTTGGGGCCGGCGCGCATCCTGCCATGGCAGGATGCCATGCCCAAGTCTGACAAGGGGGCTGGCGCCAGCCGGCACACCTGCAGGCGCGGGAGAACTGCTGTTCTCCAACGCTGCCCCGGTTTTCAGTTGAAAGGTCTAGCGCGACAGCTCCCGCATGCCGCGCTCCAGGCCGTCCAGCGTCATCGGCACCATCCGGTCTTCAAAGATCTCCCGGACCATGCCGATGGAGTGAGTGTAATGCCAATACTTCTCCGGCACAGGGTTGATCCAGAGGTTCGAGACCCACTGCTCCCGCGCGCGCTGCAGCCAGACCTGGCCCGCTTCCTCGTTCCAATGCTCATTGGCGCCACCTGCATAGGCGATCTCATAGGGCGACATCGAGGCGTCGCCCACAAAAATGCATTTGTAGTCCGGCCCGTAGGTGCGCAGCACTTCATGGGTCGGGGTCTTCTCGCCCCAGCGCCGCCGGTTGTCGCGCCACACGCCTTCATACAGGCAATTGTGGAAGTAATAATATTCCAGATGCTTGAACTCGGTCCGCGCGGCTGAGAACAGCTCTTCCACCACCTTGATATGCGGATCCATCGAGCCGCCGACGTCCAGGAACAGCAAGACCTTCACCGCATTGTGCCGCTCGGGACGGGTTTTCACGTCCAGATAGCCATGCTCGGCGGTGGAGCGGATGGTGTGATCCAGGTCCAGCTCCTCATGGGCGCCCTGGCGCACCCAGCGGCGCAGCCGTTTCAGCGCCACTTTGATGTTGCGGGTGCCCAGCTCGACATCGCCATCCAGGTTCTTGAACTCGCGCTTGTCCCAGACCTTGACCGCACTCTGGTGGCGGCTTTCCTTTTGGCCGATGCGCACGCCCTCAGGATTATAGCCATAAGCGCCAAAGGGCGAGGTGCCCGCGGTGCCGATCCATTTGCTGCCGCCCTGATGGCGGCCCTGCTGCTCCTTCAGCCGCTCCTGCAGCGTCTCCATCAGCTTCTCAAAGCCGCCAAGCGCTTCGATTTCGGCTTTCTCCTCTGCGCTCAGATGCTTTTCCGCCATCTTGCGCAGCCAGTCTTCGGGGATATCGACGGCCTCCATCACGGCTTCCGCCGAAATGGCCTCCAGGCCTTTGAATGTGGCAGCAAAGGCGCGGTCGAATTTGTCGATGTTGCGCTCGTCCTTAACCATCGCCGCACGGGCAAGGAAGTAGAAGGCCTCGATATCGTAGGTCGCCAGCCCCGCCTTCATGCCCTCAAGAAAGGTCAGGTATTCGCGCAAAGACACCGGAATCGCCGCCTTGCGCAGGTTTTCAAAGAAGGGCTGGAACATAGCAGGGCCTTTGCTGAGCAGTTACGCCAGCACCCGGTGGGTCAGGATGGTTGCCAGCAGGCCAAGCATACCAAATACGATGGCATAGACAGCCCCGTATTGCAGCATGTCCAGGGTATTGCCGCCACGTTTGCGGGCCTTCATCGCGCCAATCAGGGCGCCCAGCAGCAAGCCGGCAATTACGATCATGGTCTTATCCGTCTGTTGTCTCGTGTTGCAGGATCAAGGGGCCGAGGGGCGCAGCGCGGCAATCTCTTCCAGCCGGGCCTCGACCACCCAATCCGGGCCAAACCCGTAACGTGCCCATCCCAGGCTGTCCAGCCTGACCCGGCGCGCCTCCACCATGCGGCCCTGCAGCTCCAGGGCTTCGGCCTGCAGCATCAGCAGGGTCGACAGAAGGGCTGCGTTCTCATGCTGTGCTGCAGCGGCCACTGCGGGTGTCAGACGCGCCAGTGCGGCGCCCGCGTTGCCCGCGGCAATCTCATAGGCTGCCAGCTGCACCGCCAGCTTAGCCTGGTGCATGCGGGTGCCGGGTTGGTTCTGCAGGTAGGTCTGCGCGGTCAGGAAATGCTGCAATGCCAGCTCGGGTTCGCGGACATGCAGCATCCGGCCCAATGTGTAATGGCTGAGGCCCCGGCGGTGGTCCTGCCAGCCCAGATCGCGGGCGATTGCCGCGGCCTTGTTGGCAGCACGCAGCCTGTCCCGCAGCGAGGATTGCGGCCCCAAGGCCTGCTCATAGGCTGCAACCCAGGCCCGCGGGGTTTCCGGCAGCCACTGTGCCGCGGTGCGCACTCCGCGCGGGTTCAGCCGCGCCAGCACCGCAGGCAGCCGCGCGGCCACCTCGGCCCGGCTCATGCCGGTGCGCAGCTCAGGCGCGTATGTTGCGCGCAGGATCAGCATGTCGAACCCGGTCAGCACCGCGTGGATATTGTCGTCATTGAAAATCGAATCCGGCAGCCGGTAGAGATCATTCAGCGGCCCGACTGCCTGCGCCAGCTCCTCGTGCAGGCAATCGCGGACTTCCTGCGGACTGACGTCATTGGGGATGAACACCGCCAGCTTCTCGCGGCTGCGCAGCAGCGACCAATTGGTGCGCGGGCTGCGCCGGTTGCGGCGGTATTCACGCAGCGACGAGACATTGGGCACCACGAAACAGGCGGCCTTGGGCAAGGCCCGCCGGATCTCGGCGCGGGAAACCGACTGGATGGTTATATTGGCTTCGCCGCTGGACACCCGGCGGACCGGGACCCCAGCCTCGGTCTGCAGCCGGGCCAGCAGCGCGCTCAGATCGCGGTTGAAACCCGGTGCGGGCGTGCCGGTCACCCGCAGGGTGATCGGAGTCTCGAACCGGGTGAACTGGGGCAGGCTGCTGCCGCCTTCCAGCCGGAAATGCAGATCCAGAAAATCCCGCGCAATATCGGCGTTGGAGCGCTGCGGCGGCTGCGGGCGGCTGGCGGTGAATACCTTGACAGGCGGCAGCGCAACCGGTGCGGCTGCGGCGCGGGTCGGCGCTGTGACCTGCCTGTCGGAAGCGGAACAGGCGGCCAGCGCAGCCACTGCAAGCCCGGCTGCCGCCCCCCGAAGCACGCGCAAGCCGGCAGGCCTGCGGGGCGGGTGTTGGACAGAGATGTGTGAAACCGGGGCAGCGTCAGCGGGCACTCGGGGCGTCTCCTATCAGCCCGGGCTGTGCTGCCCGGCTCTGTTTCCTCTGATAGGGGAATGCGGCAGCAATTTGAAGCGAAACAGGCAGGCGCCGGGAAAAGCGCCTGCCGCTGTTCTGTCAGCGCCGCCCGCGTGCCATAAAGGCCAGCCGTTCGAACAGATGCACATCCTGCTCATTCTTCAACAGCGCCCCATGCAGTTTGGGCAGGGCATCGGCGCCGTCACGGGCGATGTCCTCAGGCGACAGATCCTCGGCCAGCAGCAGTTTCAGCCAGTCGATCACCTCGGAGGTCGACGGCTTTTTCTTCAAGCCCTGCGTCTCGCGGATTTCGTAGAACTGGGTCAGCGCGGCGGTCAGCAGGCTGTCTTTGATGCCGGGATGATGCACCTCGACGATCTTCTTCATCGTCTCCGCATCGGGAAAGCGGATGTAGTGGAAAAAACAGCGCCGCAGAAAGGCGTCGGGCAGTTCTTTTTCATTGTTGGAAGTGATGATCATGATCGGGCGGTGCCGCGCCTTGACCGTCTCGCCGGTCTCGTAGACGTGGAACTCCATCTTGTCGAGTTCCTGCAAGAGGTCGTTGGGGAATTCGATATCGGCTTTGTCGATCTCATCGATCAGCAGCACGACTTTTTCGCCGGCTTCAAAGGCTTCCCACAGCTTGCCCTTTTTGATGTAGTTCTTCACATCATTCACACGCGCGTCGCCCAGCTGGCTGTCGCGCAGGCGGCTGACGGCATCATATTCATACAGGCCCTGCTGGGCGCGGGTGGTGGACTTCACGTTCCACTCGATCATCCGCAGCCCCAAGGCCCCGGCCACCTGCTTGGCCAGCTCGGTTTTGCCGGTGCCTGGCTCACCCTTGACCAGCAACGGACGCTCCAGCGTCACCGCCGCATTGACCGCAACTTTCAAGTCATCTGTTGCGACATATTCTTTAGTGCCCTGAAATTGCATATCTTTCCTGTTCCAGTCATGATCGGTGCCGCGGCGCCAAGTTGTTATCACGGTTTTAACCAAACGGCGCCACTATTGTGTAGTGACATTCCCTTCCGATGGGGATAAACGCTGCGGCAGAGGGGGAGCCAAAATGTTCAGGTGCAAATTATGACCAGCATTATGGGCCAGACCGAAGGAGCCGAAATGAAGCAAGAAGTGTTTCTGCCGGACGACTATCGACCGGCTGAAGATGAGCCGTTCATGAACGACCGGCAGCTTGAGTATTTCCGACGCAAACTATTGGAATGGAAACAGGATCTGCTGTCCGACAGCCGCGATACCATCGAAGGGCTGCAGGACAATACCCGCAACATCCCGGATGTTGCCGACCGCGCCAGCGAAGAGACCGACCGCGCGCTGGAACTGCGCACCCGCGACCGCCAGCGCAAGCTGGTCGCCAAGATCGACTCGGCCCTGCGCCGCATCGACGAAGGCGAATACGGCTACTGCGAAGTGACCGGCGATCCGATCTCGCTGAAACGCCTGGACGCCCGTCCGATCGCAACCATGAGCCTTGAGGCCCAGGAACGCCACGAGCGCCGCGAAAAAGTCCACCGCGACGATTGACCGCCAGCTTTGGCAGCAAAAACGCGCGAATTCATGACGCCGGGGCCTTTTGCTCCGGCGTTTTTTGTTTCATTGGGGGCAGGCGGAGAATCTGCAGGAACCCATGGAACTCAAAGGCCTGAAAATAACCGTCATCGGCGCCGGGATCGGCGGCTTGACCGCAGCACTGGCGCTGCGCCGTTTTGGCGCATCCGTGACCGTGCTGGAGCAGGCCGAGGCGATCTCCGAGGTGGGTGCGGGTCTGCAGATCACCCCCAACGGCGTGGCTGTTCTAAAGGCGCTGGGGCTGGCTGATGATCTGGCCTGGTGCTCGCAACGCGCCCGCGCCGTGGTGCTGCGCGGCCACCGGCGCGGCGATCAGGTGCTGCGGCTGGATCTTGATGAATATGCCGCGGGATTGCGCTATTACTTCGTGCACCGCTCCGATCTGGTCGGCATTCTGGCCGGTGCCGCCCGCCGCGAAGGCGTGCAGGTGCGGTTGCTGCAACGGGCGGACCGGGTCGAACCCGGACCGCAGCCCGTCGTCCACCTCAGCAACGGCGCGCAATGCGGCGGTGATCTGGTGGTGGGTGCTGATGGGCTGCACTCGAAAACCCGCGTGGCGCTGAATGGCGCGCGCACGCCTTTCTTCACCGGCCAGGTGGCCTGGCGCGCCACGGTGCCCAACCATCTGAACCTGCCCGCCGAGGCGCAGGTGTTCATGGGGCCGGGACGGCATCTGGTGGCTTATCCGTTGCGCGACGGCAGCCTGATGAATCTGGTTGCGGTGCAAGAACGCCGCGCCTGGGCCGACGAAGGCTGGCATTTCAAGGACGATCCCGCCAACCTGCGTACCGCCTTTTCCAGCTTCGGCGGTAACGCCGCGGCGCTGCTGGAGGCGGTGGAGGACGTATTGCTGTGGGGCCTGTTCCGCCACCCGGTGGCGGCCAGCTGGCACGGCGAAAACACTGCGATCCTTGGCGATGCGGCACATCCGACGCTGCCGTTCATGGCGCAGGGCGCCAATCTGGCGCTGGAGGATGCCTGGGTGCTGGCCCGCTCCCTGCAGGAGGCGCGGGATATGGCGCGCGGCTTGGCCCAGTATCAGTCCCGCCGCCGCGAACGGGCAGAGAAAGTTGTGCAGGCCGCCGGCAGAAACGCTTGGAAGTACCACTTGCGCGCGCCGCTCAGCTGGCCGGCGCATCAGGTGCTGAAGCTGGGCGGCCGCTTTGCGCCGGACAGGATGGTCAGCCAGTTCGACTGGATCTACCGCCACGACGTCACTGCCTGAGACAGCGGCGGCGTGCGGCTCCCGCCCGTCGCAGGCGCATTGAAAAGCGCCGCTCCCGTTGGGCCGGGCGCCGCGCTGGCGCGCGGCGCGGGTGGAGTTAGACATCCAGCTCGACCCAAACCGGGACGTGGTCCGAGGGTTTCTCGCGCCCGCGTACCTCCTTGTCGATCCGGCAGTCCCGCAGCAAGTCGGCGGCCTGCGGGGTCAGCAGGAAATGGTCGATACGGATGCCGTCGTCGCGGTTCCAGGCGCCGGCCTGATAATCCCAGAAGGAATAATGCCCTGGCTCCGGGTGCCGTGCCCTGAACGCCTCGGTAAACCCGAGGTTGACGATCCGCTGAAACGCCGCGCGGCTTTCCGGCCGGTGCAGCGCGTCTTCCAGCCAGGCCTCGGGCCGTTTGGCGTCTTCGGCCTGCGGGATGATGTTGTAATCGCCCGCCATCAGGGCGGGCATCTCCTCCGCCAGCAATGCTTCGGCGCGCGCCTTCAGCCGTTCCATCCAGGCAAGTTTATAGGCATATTTGCCGCCCGCCACCGGGCTGCCGTCCGCCTCCAGCTCCACCGGGTTGCCATTGGGAAGGTAAAGGCCGCAGATGCGGATCGCCTGCTTGCCGACCACCGTCGCCTCGATCCAGCGCGCTTGTTCATCGCTGTCATCGCCGGGCAGGCCGCGGCGTACATCCTCCAGCGGCAGCTTTGACAGGATCGCCACGCCGTTAAAGCTTTTTTGGCCGTGGGTTTCGACATTATAGCCGCGCTCCTCGAAGATTTCGCGCGGAAACGCCTCATCCACCGATTTGATTTCCTGCAGCACCGCCACGTCAGGCTGGGCCTCATCCAGCCAGTCCGGCAGCGCCTGGGCCCGTGCCTTGATGCCATTGATATTGAATGTGGCGATTTTCATGGCTTGTCTCCGGGGCAGATTGCTTTATTCGAGGCCGATCTATCGCTGAATCAGCGTCGCGGGGCAAGCCCGAAGCGCGATTCGCGAATCACTGACAGCGCGGCGAATCATGGCCGTTTTGCACAAGTGAAAAATACCCCTCAGGTTGAGTTTCTTTATTTTGCAATAATATACGTGTGAATAACGCGGTGAATAAGCTGTGGATGAATTGAAATAATTGAAATTGCGCAAAAAATAGCGAGTTGAAGTTAATGTAATCCGCACTAGAAAATACAATGTGAAATTGCATTTTCTATTTGCGCTGCGCGGCGCCCGTGCCAGCGTTGAGGAGCCTTTTGTCCTTAACGAATGGGGTTCCAAATGACTGCTCAGCACAAAATCCAGACCGTCCACGCAATCCGTAAAACCACAGGCGCCAGCTTGTTCGAGGGCGGCGGGGCAGAGTTGTTCTCCTCTGGTTCAACGCCTGAATGTTCCGCGGATCTGACCGCGGGTGAAGGAGTTTCGCTATATTCTTCCGGGTCCATGCCGCAGGCCGCGCATCGCTGGGCTGGCGGCGAAACCGGATTGTTCTCCAGCGGCTCAGCGCCGGTGGCCTCCATCGAAACCGCAGCCGGCGACCTGGTAGAGATGTATTCTTCCGGCTCCGCTCCGGTTGCACAAAGCGATGCCGCCGCAGGTGATCTGGTGCAACTGTTTTCCTCGGGCTCAGCCCCTGCGGAGCAATCAGAGGTTGCGTCTGGCGAGTTGACAGAGATGTTCTCCTCCGGTTCGGCCCCCGCTGCGCAGGCCGAAACCGGTGCCGGCGATCTGACAGAGTTGTTCTCTTCCGGCTCAGCCCCGGCCGCCACGGCCAAGACGGGCGCGGGCGAGGGGACGCACTTGTTCTCCTCCGGTTCTGCCCCTGCAACCGCGGCGCGGACCAGCGCGGGCGATGCCACCCGGCTGTTCTCCTCGGGCAGTTGATCCGGACGGGGCCGGCCTCCTTCCCGGCCCCTGACCTTGGGCGGCCCTGCAACCGGGGTCGCCGATATCGCGCCGCATCTGTCTGAACGAGGTTTCCATGGCCCAGATCATCCCGTTTTTCTCTCCTGCCGCCCGCCAGTCCCGGGCCTGTGCGCAAGAGGCGCTGATTGCCGGTTTCGCAACGCACCGGCGCAGCCAGGAGGACGTGTTCTGGCTCAAGGAGAACGCCGAGCTGCTGAATATTCTGGAGTGCACCGGGGCGGATGTTGCCGCTGACGCCCTGCAGCCCTTGCAGCAATTTTACGATGGTGCGGCGCGTCATATCAGTTTTTTCCGGCAGTATTACCGTTTTATCCTGTCGATTTGCCTGGACCTTGAGGATCTGGGTCTGCCGGGGCAGACCGGGGCGCAACTGGCAGGCTGGGTGTCAAAGCAGGGGCTGGCTCAGGCCGAACTGTCCGATTTGCAGCGTGCCGAAGCCCGGCGGCTGCTGGCGCGCCGCGGGATAGATCTGATTGATGACGGGCTGGACGACCGGCTGCGCGGCTTCATTTCCAATCCGCAGACCTTTGCCATTCCCAACAAGAAGGCAGCTTATGAGCTGACTCATATCGTTTTCTATCTCTCTGAATACGGCCGCCGCGACCCGGACCTGCCGGAGGCGGCGCTCACCAGCCTGGAATTTGCCGGTCTGGTGGCCTTTTTGGATCAGAATGCAGACCTGCTGGCAGAGATCTGCATTGCGCTGCGATTTGCGGGCCAACAGCCGCCTGCTGCCTGGGAGGCGTGGCTTGACCGGCGGGTTTCTGCCTATATGCTCGCTAAAGGAGAATTTTATGGACATCAGGATGCGTATCACGAGTATTTTGTGGTCAACTGGCTGATGTTGATGTCCGGGCGTTCGGCTTTCCGGCAGGCAGTCCCGCTAGGCGGGCTGCATGTGTCGGCACAGCAGGGAGGGAGCATTTTGAGAAGCCTGTCTGAAGCCGTTTTCGACGCCGGGATGGCGCGGACCAGCTGGAGTGCGGTGAAAACACGCGCTGAGGCGGTTCTGAGCGAGGAGGAGAACGGGCTGCTCACCGCGGCAGAGCGCAGCTGTGCCAGGTTTGCCGGATTTTTCGAAGGGTTTGCCCGGGCGGGCAGCGCGGGGGCCGCGTGATGGTCTGCACGCGCAATCAGGCCTTGGGCGGTGCATTGCTGGTGGTGGCCTATACCGGCCTGATTGCCTCAGCTGACGGGATCACCAAATTGCTGGCGGGGCAGTATGCCGCGGCGCAGCTTTATGCGCTGTCCGGCGCCATGGTGGTGGGGTTCTGCCTGCTGGCGGACCGGCTGCCGGCGCAGCGCGGCGGTTTCCGCACCCGCTGCCCGCGGGCGATGGCGCTCAGGTCAGTGGCGACGCTGATCGCTGCGGTCTGTTTCTTCTATGCCTTCCGGCTGCTGCCCTTTGCCGAGGTTTTTGTGTTTATCGGCCTGATGCCGCTGCTGGCGGGTGCCATGTCCGGAGCAGTATTGAAAGAGCCTGTGCGCCCTGCGGCCTGGATTGCGCTGGCGGCGGGATTTTGCGGCGTGCTGTTCCTGCTGCCGCATGGCAACGAGGACGCCCATGCGTCCTGGGGCCACTTCGTGGCCTTCGGCGCAGTGGTCGCTGGTACATTTTCCATGACGATGGCACGGTTTATCGGCCGGTATGAAAGCAATGCGCTGGCGCAGGTGTTCTATCCCAACCTGACGCTCTGCGGTGCAATGCTGTTGGCGCTGCCGTTTGTATGGGTGCCGATGCCGCTTGCTGATGTGGGGTGGGCTGCGGCCTATGCCTTTTTGCTGTTCGGCGCCCGCTGGCTGCTGGTGGTGGCGTTGCGGCTCATGGCCTCTTATGCGGTGACGCCGCTGATGAACCTGCAATTCATCTGGATGGCGGTTATCGGTTCAGTCTTTTTTGGGGAGTTTCCGCCGGCCTCCACCTATATCGGCGGCGCCATCGTGATTGCGTCCGGTCTGTATTTGGTCTGGGACCAGTTTGCACCTGCGATGCCGCGCCTGCGCAGTGCCGGGCGGCTGCAGACCGATCCGTGAAGCCTGATCCCTGAATTGCGGCGCGCCATAAGGGGCGCCGGAATTATGCGATAATTGCGGCTTGGAAAACACGCGTTTTCCAGATCGTTTCCCGCGTCGGGAAACGAAAAGCCAAGGAGTGTATCACATCGAAAATGAGGTGCCGCAGCCGCAGCTGGAGATGGCATTGGGGTTCTCGATGGTGAACCGCGCGCCGATCAGCTCTTCGGTGAAATCGATCACGGCATTTTCCAGGAACGGCAGCGAGACCTCGTCCACCACAACCCTTTCGCCCTGGCCTTCAAGCACCAGATCGTCCGTTTTGGGCGCATCGAGCGCGATCTCATATTGAAAGCCCGAGCAGCCGCCGCCTTCGACCGCGACGCGCAGAGCCTGGCCCTGATCCGCGGCGCCGATTTCGGCCAGCCGGGCAAAGGCGCGGTCGGTGACTTTCGGGGGCAGGTTCATGCGGTCTCTCCAATGCCGTGTTGCAGCTCAAGGCATTATATATGAAGGTGCAATTCAGGCGGCAAGATTTGCTGGAGAAAAGATTTAAGATGCATGCGCCTTATGCCACGTCACCGGACCGCAGCCGCGGCCGGCAGGTGACCGAGGAGGAAAGCTCCTTTCGCTCTCCCTATCAGCGCGACCGTGACCGCATTATCCACGCCAGTGCTTTCCGGCGGCTGAAGCACAAGACCCAGGTGTTTGTCGAACACGAGGGCGACAATTACCGCACCCGGCTCACCCATTCGATCGAGGTGGGGCAGGTGGGCCGGACGATTGCCGGCGCGCTGGGGCTGAACCAGGAGCTGACCGAGGCGGTGGCGCTGGCGCATGATCTGGGCCACACGCCGTTCGGCCACACCGGAGAGGATGCGCTGCATGCGCTGATGGCGCCCTATGGCGGCTTTGACCATAACGCCCAGGCGATCCGCATCGTGACTTGTCTGGAGCGTCACTACGCCGAATTCGACGGCTTGAACCTCACCTGGGAAACCCTTGAGGCGATTGCAAAACATAATGGCCCAGTGGTGGGGGAGCTGCCCTGGGCACTGGCGGAATGCAATGCTGCGATGGATTTGGAGCTGCACACCCACGCAAGCGCCGAGGCGCAGGTGGCGGCGCTGGCGGATGACATCGCCTACAACAACCACGATCTGCATGATGCGCTGCGGGCGGGTCTGTTCGGCGACGATGATCTGGCCCGGCTGCCGCTGCTGGACAAGGCGTATGGCGCGGTGGACCGGCTGTATCCGGGCCTTGATCCCAACCGCCGGCGGCATGAGGCGCTGCGGCGCTTCTTCGGTGTCATGGTTGGCGATGTGATCGGCACCGCGCGGGCGCTGCTGGCGGACTCAGGGGTAAAAACAGTCGAGGAGGTACGGGCGCTGGATTATCCGGTGGTGCAGTTTTCGCCGGGCCTCTGGGCCGGGCTGAAGGACATTCGCGCCTTCCTGTTCACCCGCATGTACCGCGCCCCGTCGGTGATGGAAAAGCGCGCCAAGGTCGCCAAGGTGGTGGAGGCGCTGTTTCCCTACTTCCTGGACAATCCGCAGGACATGCCGGAGCGCTGGCACGCAGATATTGCCGGTGCGGCGGACCGCACCGCGCTGGCGCGGATCGTGTCGGATTATATCGCCGGCATGACAGACCGCTTCGCCCTGCAGCAGCATGAGCGGCTGATCGGGGTGAAGGTCGAGGTCTGAGGGCTTCGCCTTGTGTTGCTTGCGGTCTGTGTTGTCTGCTGCGGTCCTTTCCTGTGTGCCGTTACTGTGGGCCGTGAAACGGGCAGGGTAGAGATGGCGCCGCCACGACAGGCAGGAGGCCAGGGCCGGAACGCCAGCGCGCCCCGGGTCCGGTCAAAAGCTTCATCAGTCAGACGCCCCTGCACCTTTTGCGGAGGTGGTCTTGGGGGTCCTGGTCTCCTGTGTGCGCGGGGTGCCAGACCCGCGCGATGTGCTGCAGGTGGGTGACTGTCGCATAGTCGGGTTACGGCCGCGCAAGCAGGGCGTGCGGTGAGACGGGCTTTGGCGCAACGCCGTGTGGCGGCTTGTTCTGCTGTAAGTGTTCCTGTAATGTTCTCTTCAAAATACATGATAGGAGAGGATTGCCGGAATGATTGAGGGAAGCTGCTGCTGCGGCGCGGTAAAGTTTGAGCTGCTGGCGCAGCCGACGCTGATGGGCACATGCCATTGCTCCCGTTGTCGCAAGGCCGGCGCTAGCACCATTGTGTTTGTGAAGAAGGAAGACCTGCGCTGGATTGCCGGCAGGGACGAGGTGGTGCTGTACCAGCCCGCGCCGCCCTATAAATACGGCCGCTGTTTCTGCCGGATCTGCGGCAGCTCGCTGGGGGAGATATTGTCGGAGGACGCCAGTTTTCCGATCGCCGCAAATGCACTGGACGGGGCGCTGGAGGTGACGAACAGTTTCCACGAGTTCGTGGGAGAGAAACCGGGCTGGTATGAGATCTGCGGCGGAGCAAAGCAGTCGGAGGGGCATCCGGCATAAGTGCGGCGAGTCTTTTGACCGGGCTGCTTGCGGCCGGGTCTGCGCCGGATCTCTCCAACAGGAAGGCGCGTTTGCACCGGCCTGAGGCAGGGCGCGGACCTGCTGTTGTCTTTTGGAGCCTGGAAATCCTGAGCCAGATTCCTGAATTGGCCGTAAGCCGTGCTATGATCTGGCCCTATGATGCCGCGGGTCATCAGCGCTATCCGCGGGAGGAACAGCAAGGGGAAAGCCATGGCACGCTGGACCGTCACATTCATGGACAAACCCGAAATGGACCGGGTGCGCGGCGACAAGAAGCGGCGCGAGGCGCATATCGCCTTTGTGCGGTCGCGGCCCGAACTGCAGATCGGCGGCGCACTGGCGATGCGGCCGATGCAGGACTTTCCCGGCGCGATCTGGAATGTAGAGGCCGAGACCCGCCAGGATGTCGAGCGGCTGATCCTGCAGGATCCTTATTACGTGGCCAGCTTGCGCACTTACAAGATTACCGAATGGGGCACTGCCTCTGCCATTCAGGGAATGCTGTCATGACTGCACCTCAGGAGCTCCGCCAATCCGCGCCCGCGCTGACCCGCTGGGCGGTGCTGTTCCGCGATGCGCCTGCAATGATGGACATCCGCGCCAACAAGGCCCGGCGGGATGCCCATGTAGCCTATGTCGAGGATCACCCTGAGCTGCGCCTCGGCGGCGGACTGAAACCGGACGCGGACGGCGACTTCTGCGGCGCCTTGTGGATTGTCGAGGCTGAGGACCGGATCGAGGTGGAGCATCTGATCCATGGCGATCCGTTTTACGTGCCTGCCTTCCGCTCTTACGAGATATTCACCTGGGGCAAGATTCTGGAAGACCGCAACGCGGTACTGTGAGGCAGGGCTGTGAAGCGCGCGCCGCGGCAACGGCGCAATTTTCTTGAGAAAGAAAATTGGCCGGAAAATTGGAATTTTCCGGTACGGCCCGACTGAGCCCTCGGGCTGCCCCTGCAATGCTGTTGACCCTGCCTTTGGCCCCCGGTATCCGCATCTGTGAACATATGGGACGCCAGATATGAACCTCTTTACCGATATCCGCTCGCTTGTGATTGACAGCCTGACCGCCATGACCGGCGAAGGCGCGCTGCCCGAGGGGCTTGATTTTGCCAATGTGGCGGTGGAGCCGCCGCGTGATGCTGCCCATGGCGACATGGCGACCAATGCGGCGATGGTGCTGGCCAAGCCCGCCAAGATGAAGCCGCGCGACATTGCCGAGGCGCTGGCGGCCAGGCTGGCGGCGGATGAGCGGGTGAATTCGGCTGAAGTCGCAGGCCCCGGCTTTTTGAACCTGCGCCTTGCGCCCGGCGTCTGGCAGGGGGTTCTGAAATCGGTCCTGGACGCAGGCAAGGATTTTGGCCGCTCCGACATGGGCGCGGGCAAGCGGGTGAATGTGGAATATGTCTCTGCCAACCCGACCGGCCCCTTGCATGTCGGCCATACCCGCGGCGCGGTGTTCGGCGATGCGCTGGCGGCGCTGCTGGCCTATGCCGGCTACGACGTGACCCGCGAGTATTACATCAACGACGGCGGCGGCCAGGTCGACGTGCTGGCGCGGTCTGTCTACCTGCGCTACCTGGAAGCGCACGGGCAGGAAGTGGCCTTTGCCGACGGCACCTATCCTGGCGACTATCTGGTCCCCGTCGGGCAAGCGCTGAAGGAAAAAGTGGGCGATGCCTATGTCGGCAAGGGCGAAGACGTCTGGCTGGCCGATGTGCGCGCGTTCTCCACCGATGCGATGATGGCGCTGATCCGCGAGGATCTGGCCCAGCTTGGCATCGAAATGGATGTCTTCTATTCGGAAAAATCCCTCTATGGCACCGGCAAGATCGAGGCGGCGCTGGAAGCGCTGGAGTCCAAGGGGCTGATCTATCAGGGCGTGCTGGAGCCGCCGAAAGGCAAGAAGCCCGACGATTGGGAGCCGCGCGAGCAGACCCTGTTCAAATCCACCGACCACGGCGACGATGTCGACCGGGCAGTGAAGAAATCCGACGGCTCTTGGACCTATTTTGCCCCCGATATCGCCTATCACTTTGACAAGGTCGAGCGCGGCTTTGATGAGCTGATCGACATCTTCGGCGCTGACCACGGCGGTTACGTCAAACGGATGAAGGCGGCGGTTTCGGCGTTGTCCGACGGCCGGGTGCCGCTGGATATCAAGCTGTGCCAGCTGGTGAAACTGTTCAAGGACGGCCAAGAATTCAAGATGTCCAAGCGGGCAGGGACCTTTGTTACTCTGCGCGATGTGGTGGATGCGGTGGGTGCGGACGTGACCCGCTTCATGCTGCTGACCCGCAAGAACGACCAGGGCTTCGACTTTGACCTCGACAAGGCGCTGGAGCAGTCCAAGGACAACCCGGTGTTCTATGTGCAATATGCCAACGCGCGGATCTGTTCGACCCTGCGCAAGGCCGCGGAGCAGAATATTGCTGCCGATGAGGCCACCCTGAGCGCCGCGGACCTGAGCCTGATTGCCGACCCGGCGCAGCTGGCAGTGGTCAAGAAGCTGGCCGAATGGCCGCGCCAGGTGGAAATCGCCGCCCGCACCAATGAACCGCACCGAGTGGCCTTCTACCTCTATGACCTCGCCTCCGAACTGCACGGGCTGTACCATCTGGGTAAATCGAATGATGGTTTACGATTTGTTAACGAGAGCAGCCAATCGGCAACACATGCGAATTTGGCGCTGGCCCGGGCCGTTTCCGTTGTCATTTCCGCAGGTCTTGGTATTCTTGGCGTGAAACCGGCAGAAGAGATGCGATAACCAAAGGGGCGCTAGCCCTTGCGGACATAAATCGCGCAGTCCGCCGGACTGAGGCAGTTCAAGAGACCCAGAGGCAGCGCAGCACATGCGCTGCCAAACCGGGCAGTGAGGCGGAAAATGGCGTATTTTGCGCAGGCGGGCCAAGGCCGCGCCTATACACAGGGCAGTGGTCACGAACAGGACGCTGCCCCGGACAGCACATACTCACAGCAGTATTCCGGCCAGCAATATGCCGGTCAGCACTATTCCGGGCCAGGGGCCGAACCGAATTACGGATATGAAGACCCTGCCTATGGCTATCAGCCCGAAGGGCAGGGCCATGGCCCCCAGGACTATGCCGTTTTTGCTGCTCCCGCCGGGCTGCGGGCGCGATTCTCGAAATCGCTGAGCATTCTGGGGGCGGTTGCGTCGATTGCGCTGGTCGTCGGGGTGGGTTTTTGGGGCTACAAGCTGGTGATGCGGGATGTCAGCGGCGTACCGGTGGTGCGCGCAGCCGAAGGCCCGATGCGCGAACAGCCTGCGCTGCCGGGCGGCTCGCAGGCGGATCACCAGGGGCTGGCTGTCAATGCGGTTGCCGCCAGCGGCAGCGCCGAAGCCCCTGCCGACCGGCTGACACTGGCGCCCGCCGCTATTGAGCTGACCGAAGATGACAAGCCGCTGCCTGAGCTGGCCGCCGAGGCCGCGCCGGCGGCTGTTGTGCCTGCAGCCCCGGCAGAACCCGGCGTTCCTGCAGCGCCCGGCGTCAGCGAAGAGGCTGTGGCCTCTTTCCAGAACGGCGATATCGACGCGCTGGTTGCCGAACTGGCGCGTGAGGCCGAGCCGCTTTCTGCCGCTGTGCCCGCGTCGGCGCAGGCCCCTGCTATCGTGCAGCCGGAACCGCTGCAGCCGGCGCTGGCCGCCGCCGCGCCGTCCCCCGCAATTCTGAATGCGCCGGGCGTCAAGGTCTCGCTGCGGCCATCGGCCCGGCCCGCACGGTTCAGCCCGGCTCCGGCCGCAGCCGCACCGGCAGCTGGTGCGGCACCCGTTGATGTGGATCCGGCAACCCTTGCCGCAGGCACCCGGCTGGCGCAGCTTGGCGCTTATGAAAGCCCGGAGGTGGCGCGCGCCGAATGGGATCGTATCCACACCCGGTTCTCGGACTATCTTGAAGGCAAGCAGCGGGTGATCCAGCGCGCCGAAAGCGGCGGCCGGACCTTCTACCGCCTGCGGGCGATGGGCTTTGCCGGCTTGTCGGACGCCCGCCGGTTCTGCTCGGCGCTGGTGGCTGGCAATGCCGATTGCATTCCGGTAACCACACGGTAACAGCAACGGCTGCAGACTTAATCCCGCCCGGCTGCGAGGCCGGGCAGTGCCTGTCCCGCCTCCCCCAACGGCCCGGGTGCAGCCCTTTTCGTCCAGATTGGGGGACCGCGAACACCAGGGGGTAAGCATGACCTACGGAGCCACGATCCTTGACGCCGAAGGTCTGCGGCTGACTGCCGATGAAAAGGCGTTCTTCCGCGATGCTGACCCGTTTGGCTTCATCCTGTTTGCCCGCAATCTGGACAATGGAGAACAGATCCAGGCGCTGTGCGATGACTTCCGCGAGGCGGTGGGCCGCAACGCGCCGATCACCATCGATCAGGAGGGCGGCCGGGTGCAGCGGCTGCGCAAACCCCTGGCGCGCAACTGGCATCCGCCGCTGGAGCATGTGCAGCTGGCAGGCGAGGATGCAGTCCGGGCGATGTACCTGCGCTACCGTCTGATTGCCCATGAGCTGTATACGCTGGGCATCGACAGCAACTGCGCGCCGATTGCCGATGTCGCCTGCGCCGAAACCCATGAGTTCCTGAAAAACCGCTGCTATGGCACCAGCGCCGATACTGTCACCAGGATTGCCCGCGCCGTGGCCACAGCCCATCTGGACGGCGGCGTTCTGCCTGTGTTGAAACATATTCCCGGCCATGGCCGTGCCGCCGCCGACAGCCATCTGGACCTGCCGCATGTGGCAAGCCACCCGGACGCGCTGGAACAGATCGATTTCGCGGCCTTTACGGCGCTGAATGATCTGCCGCTTGGGATGACCGCGCATCTGGTCTATGACGCCTATGACGACCGCCCTGCCACAACGTCACCGGTGATGATGAGTCTGATCCGTGAACGCATCGGTTTTGACGGGCTGATCATGACCGACGATATCTCGATGAAGGCTCTGCAGGGTTCGCTGACCGGCAACGCCCGCGCCTCGATTGAGGCGGGCTGCGATGTCGTGCTTTTGTGCAATGCCTCGCTGGAGGAACGGATTGCGGTGGCTGAGGCCGCGGGCCCCATGACAGCGGCGGCGCAGACCCGCGCAGACGCCGTTATAGCAGCCCGCCGCGCGCCTGCTGCCCTTGACATTCTGAGCGCTGAAAGAGAACTTGCCGCCCTCATGGGCGGGCAGGTGTATGGCTGAGCAGACACTTTTTTCAGAAGCAGACACGACAGTGGAGGAACGGCTGGCAGCCGAGGCCTTGATCGTGGATGTGGACGGGTTCGAAGGCCCGCTCGACTTGCTGTTGACCCTGTCGCGCACCCAGAAAGTGGACCTGCGCAAGATCTCGGTGCTGGATCTGGCAAAGCAGTATCTGACCTTTGTGAACAAGGCCAAGGAACTACGCATTGAACTGGCCGCCGACTATCTGGTGATGGCCGCATGGCTGGCGTTCCTGAAATCCCGCCTGCTGCTGCCGCCGGACCCGGAGGAAGAGGGGCCGTCGGGCGAGGAGCTGGCGGCGCATCTGGCGTTCCAGCTTGAACGGCTGCAGGCGATGCGCGACGCCTCCGCCCGGCTGCTGGCCCGGGACCGGCTGGGCCGCGATTTCTTTTCCCGCGGCGAGGAAGAGAGCGTCGCCCGGATCAAGACTGTGACCTATACGGCCAACCTGCTGGATCTGATGCAGGCCTATGCCCGCATCCGCACCAAGGAAGATTTCCGCCCCTTTGTGATGGACCGGGATTCGGTCTTCACGATGGAAGAAGCGCTGGACCGGATGCGCCACCTGCTGGGTTTTACCGGCGATTGGACTGATCTGATCAGCTATCTGCCGGACGGCTGGCACAGCGATCCGGTCAAGCGCCGCTCGGCCACGGCTTCCACCTTTGCCGCTTCGTTGCAGCTGGTGAAGGAAGGCAAGGCCGAACTGCGCCAGAGTGAATCATTTGCGCCGATCCAACTGCGCAGCCTGAACGAGGATACCTGATGGAAGACCAGCTTATGGACAGCCACGGCGCTCCCATCCGCGAAGAGAGCGACACGCTGTTCGATGCGCCGCCGATGGCGGAGCAGGAACGGATGGTGGAGGCGGTGCTGTTTGCCAGCACCGAGCCTGTCACGCTGCGCGACCTGGAAGGGCGGATGCCGCATGGCTGCAACCCGCGCGAAGCTGTGGAGCATCTGCGCAAGCGTTACGAGGGCCGCGGCGTGCGGGTGGTGCGTCTGGGCGATGCCTGGGCGATCCGAACTGCACCTGATCTGGGTTTCCTGATGCAAAAGGAAACAACCGAGCTGCGCAAGCTGAGCCGCGCCGCGATCGAAACCCTTGCCATCGTCGCCTATCATCAGCCGGTGACCCGCACCGAGATCGAGGAGATCCGCGGCGTGTCGGTCTCACGAGGCACCATCGACCAGTTGATGGAGATGGACTGGATCCGCCTGGGCCGCCGCCGGATGACGCCGGGCCGGCCCGTGACCTTTGTGGTGACTCCGGTCTTCCTGGATCACTTCGGTTTGGAAAGTGCCCGCGATCTGCCGGGGTTGAAAGAGTTGCGTGCCGCGGGCCTGCTGGAGAACCGCCCGCCGCCCGGCGCCTTGCCTATGGGGCAGGGGGGCGACGGCGACGAAGAGCCGGAAGAACAGGCAGAACTGTTCGAGGAGTGACGCCTTGGGACACGGTTTACGTAATCGTGTCTGCCAAGGTCATTCTCCGGGGTGTTCTGCGCCCCGGAATTGTCTTAATTTGAGGTTAAGATAGCGGGCAGGGCAGAAAAGGGCTGACGCCATGAATATCAACTGGATCATCAACATGGTGCTGCGCCGGCTGGTGGGGCGCGCCGTCAACGCCGGTGTGAATGCAGGCATCAACGCGGTTGCCAAACGCAGCAAGCGGCAAGGTCCCAATCACCGACAAGGCCTGGATCAGGGCACCCAGCCTCCTCTGCAGCAGACCGGGCGCTCGCGTATTCCCTCGGTCAAGCCGGGGCGCCGTCAGGGCTGAGCCTCTTGCGCTTCAAGCCCAAGGCCTCCAGCGCCGCGAAGGCCGATAGCAGGGCGGAGACGGTTAAGCAGCCCGCCAGTCCCCAGCCAGCATAGGCCGCGGCACCGGAAAAGGGAGCTGCGAAGACGCAAATGTAAGTCACGGTGCTGAACAACCCCATGATGGCGCCGCGCTGCTGCGGGTCCAGCTGTGTCACCCGCGCCACCACCAGGTTCAGCGCCAGATGCTGGCAGATCCCCCACAGTGCTGCGAGGCCCAACAGCAGCAGATAGCTGTCTGCCCAGATCATCATCAGCAGATAGCTGGCAGTGACGCCCAGAAACACCGGCGGTGTTGCCCGCGCCAGCCCCAATCGGTCCAGCAGCGGATCAATCAGCACCGCCAGACCAAAACCGATGCCATAGAATAGCGGCAGCAGGCCGGCCTGAGTGGTACTGTGCCCCAGCACTTGCGTGATATGGGCGCCGGTGAAGAAGTAACTGCTGTAAAATCCCAGCATCAGCAGCGCCGTCGCCAAGAGACCGCGTGTGATCCCAGGCACTCGCAGCGCTGTCAGCGGCGAGGTTGTCTGGCCGCTGGGGCTGCCCGCACCGCGTAAGTGCGCCGCCGCAACCCACAGCAGCAGCGCCACGCCCGCCAGCGCGCCGTAGACGGCGCGCCAGCCCACCAGATCGGTGGCCCAGGCGCTGACGCTGACGCCCAGCACCATCGACACCGTCCAGCCAGCCAGCACATAACCCAGAACTCGCGCCTCACGACCCTTGGGGGCAATCACCATCGCCAGCGTGTAGATCGAGGGCAGGGCAGCTCCTGCTGCCAGCCCGCAGACCGTCTGTGCTGCCATCAACATCCAGACATCCGGCGCTGCAGCACTGGCGGCCAGACCTGCAGCCAGCAGCAAGAGCGCCGCGCGCAGCAGCCGTCCGGCGCCGATGCGGTCTGCCAATGGCGCCAGCAGCAGGGCTGCGGCGGCCACCCCCAGCCCATAGGCGCTGGCGGCGCGCATGACTTCTGCCGTGTTGGCATTCAAGGTGTCACTGACGGCTGTCACCACCGGCGACAGCAGCAAGGAGTTTGCGCCAATCACGCCAATTGCGCTCATCAGGATCAGAATCGGGGTTTGCATGAGTTTACCTTGAAGTATGTTCAGGTATATTTGCTATGTGCTGAATTTGGTTCTGTGAAGGGTGAACAGATATGGCGGCAGAAAAAACAGATGGGGTTCGGAAAAGCACCGAGCCGGGCCGGGTTCTGGATGCTTTGGACCGAAGAATATTAGGCGCGCTGAGCGTCGATGCAACGCTGTCTTATGCCGCCATTGGCCAGGAGGTCGGCCTGTCGGCGCCTGCGGTGCATGAGCGGGTCAAGCGGCTGCGGGCCTCTGGCGCCATCAAGGCCACCATAGCGCGGCTGGATGGCGCTGCAGTGAGTAAGCCGCTGCTGGCCTTTATCCATGTGGACACCGAAGGCTGGGGCGTGACCACCGACCTGCTGGCGCTGCAAGAAATGCCGGAACTGGAGGAAATCCACAGTGCCGCGGGCGACGCAAACCTGATCCTAAAGGTGCGGGTGGCCTCGCCCAAGGCGCTGGAAGGCTTGCTGGCGCGGGTTTATGAGGTCGAATGCGTCCGCGGCACCCGCACCCATATGGTGCTGTCGACGCATCTGGACCGTCCCGTGCAGGCGGGCACGACAGAGAAACTGGCAGAGGGCAGGCCGGTAAAGTGACCGGTTAGAAAATGATGAGGGCAGCGCCCTCCCGTCGGGAGGGCCGGGCGCTGCCCGGCGTTGCCGCCAGACGGAACGTGTTCAGGCTGGCGTCCTGAAGTGCTTGGACAGCTTCAGGCCCTGGCCTTGGTAGTTGGAGGCAATGCCGGCGCCGTAAAGCTGCTCGGGCACCTCCGCCATCTTCTCATAGACCAGACGTCCCACCACCTGGCCGTGCTCCAGCACGAATGGCGCCTCGTGGCAGCGTACCTCCAGCACCCCGCGCGAGCCGGTGCCGCCAGCGGCGTCATGGCCGAAACCGGGATCGAAGAAGCCCGCGTAATGCACCCGGAATTCGCCGACCATGGCCAGATAGGGCGCCATCTCGGCGGCAAAGGCAGGCGGGATATGCACCGCCTCGCGGCTCACCAGAATGTAGAAGGCACCGGGATCCAGAATAATGCGGCCGTCCTTGGTGCGCACTTCCTCCCAGTATTCCTGCGGGTCGTATTCGCCGATCCGGTCCAGGTCGATCACACCGGTATGCGGCTTGGCGCGGTAACCGACCAGATCACTGCCGGGCAGTTTCAGGTCAACTGAGAAGCCCAGGCCATCCTCGATCACCGCGTCGCCATCGACCAGCGGCGAGCCTGCGTGCAGCATCTTCAACTCGGCGTCTGACAGAACGGCCTGGCCGGTGCGGAAACGGATCTGGTTGAGCCGCATGCCGGGGCGCACCAGCACTGAGAACGACCGCGGGCAGATCTCGGCATAAAGCGGGCCAGTGTAGCCGGGTTTGATGCGGTCGAATTCCTCGCCGCCGTCGGTGATGGTGCGGGTCAGAAGATCCAGCCGCCCGGTGGAGCTTTTGGCGTTGGCCACGGCAGACACATCGCCGGGCAGCGCCAGGCTTTCCATCAAGGGCACCACATAGACGCAGCCCTTTTCCAGCACCGCACCGCCGTCCAGGGTGATGCGGTGCATCTCGAATTCACTCAGCCGGTCGGAAACGCTGCGGCCCTGACCGGCCAGGAAAGACGCGCGCACCCTATAGGCCACGTTGCCCAGACGCAGATCGAGGCTTGCAGGCTGCACCTGGCCTTCGACCAGTGGGGTGCTGACGGCGATCTCGCCGCGATCCAGCATCTTTTCAATGGTTTGGCTGGGCAAAACGCCTGTCATTCTCTGTCCCTCCGCGTGCCGGTTTTGCGGCGATGCTGGCCGAATTGGCCCGTCTGCGCAATCGCCAAAGCCCTGCACAGGATACGAAAACGCCCGGGTGCGCGAACACCCGGGCGTTTTTCATATGGTCGGGCTAGCAGGACTCGAACCTGCGACCTTCCGTCCCCCAGACGGACGCGCTACCAGGCTGCGCCATAGCCCGTTGAGGAGCCTTCTAACCGTTTTGGCGGCAGGGGCAAGAGGGGGCAGCAATATTTTTTGTGCCGCCGCAAAGAAAGTCAGCAGGATAAAGCAGTTGCAGCGCAGGCCAGCTGCGGCAGCCGTTTTCCCGGCGCAGGAAAAGGTGCCGGACTTCGCGCCGGAGTCCGGGTCCCGGTTCAGTGCCTGCTAGCAGTAAAGGCCCGCAGTTCTTCCGCGCAGGCGGCAATTTCAACCAACGCATGCGGCGGCAGGCTGCGGATTGCGGCGAGATGCGCCAGAACACCCGGCCGCGGCACCGGAAGCTGGGCTGGCGGTTGGACCGGCGCGCCGGGCGCCGCGGTTTCCGTTGCAACGTCTTGCGTTGCCGGCGGTTCGGTTGCTGCCGGGCTGTCCTGGGCCACTTCGGCCGCAGGGTCAAAGCCGGAAGAAAACTCCAGGGCATCCACTTGCCGGGCAGCCTCGTCCAGATCATGCGGCGGGAAAGACATCGCGGGATCCGCTTCTGAAGCAGGCGCGGCGGCGGCCTCGGGCGGGGCTAAGCTGAAGTCCAGCGGCTCTTCCGGCTGCAGGCCTGCGGCGGCCACCAGCGTGTCCTCGGCCGGCTCCGGATCCGCTGGCGGGGCGTCCGCCGCGAAAGCTGCTGGTTCTTCTGCGGGCGCCGGTGTCTGGCTGGGAACGGAGTCTTCCGCCGGGACCGGCTGTTCTGCCGGTGCGGCCTCGGCCGCCAATTCGAACCCGGCTTCGGGTGCTTGTTCTGCAACCAGCTCTGTGGCTTGTTCCGGTTCCGCCTGTGTGAGGGCCGGTGCGGCCGGCTCTGCTGCGGGAACAGGGGCGGGGGCATTAGGAGGGGCCGGTTCCGCCGCTGCGGCTGGTTTGTCCAGCGGTGCGGTGGACGGATCAGAGGCAGGCTCTGCTATCGGCGCCGGCGCGGTGTCCGGTTCTTCCGGGACTGCGGGCCGTTCCGAAACGGGTTCCGGATTCGCAGCCGAATCGGGTTCCCAGGTGAATTCTTGCGGCTCTTTGACCGTCGCTTCGGGGGGCAGACCCGGCACAGCGGTTGGGATATCCGTGGGGGCGGGCTGCGCCTCTTTGGTCTCTGGCGCTGCGGTGCCCGGATCAAGTGCCGCGGCTTCGCTTGCGGGTGGTGCCGCCTCTTGCACCGCGGGCGGCTGCTCCAGAGGCAGGTCCGGGCCCCCGGTTGCCGGCTGGCCCCCGACCGGGTCGGAGGCTGCTGGGAGGTCTGCGGAGTCCGGACCGGCTTGCGGCGGATCCGCTGCGGCAGGATCTTCTGCAAGGCTGTCCATCACTGGCGCGGCCGGCTCCGCTTCTGCGTCAGTGGCGGAAATCTCATCCGCTGCAGCAGGCGCGGCGTCTTCAATCGCCGGCGTGGCGGCGCGGAGGTCCTGTACGGGAGCTTCCGGTGCCGGGGCAGCGTCGGCGGGCTGATCCACTGAGGGCTCTTCCCTATACGCATCGGCTGAGGCATCCTCAGCAGCGTGCAGATCCAGCGATGCAGCAGAGTCAGGCGCCTCAATATCGGGCAAAGCTGCAGAGGTCTCGGGCGCGGGGGGCTCCTGGGCCAGGTTCGCGCCCAGGTCTGCGGGGGCATCTGCCACGGGGGATTCGCCAGGGCCGGGCTCTGGCTGTTCTGTGCCGTCCTCTGCACCGCTGTCAGCGGCGGGTGGCTCCTGGTCCGTCTGAATTTGCGGCTTGGGGGCGGAAACGGGTCCGGATGCCGGGCCGCTGTCCGGCTGTGCGCCGGTTTCAACTGTGGCTGCATCAGCTGTCGACACGGGCGGGAAGCCGACCACATTGCTGCTCTCAGCAGGATCCTGCGCGGCTGCATCGGGACTCAATTCCAGCGAGCTTTGCCAATCATCGCCAAGCTTGTCGGCTGGCGGCACGGTTTCGGGGCGCTCTTCGGCGGAGCCGTCAAGCGAATGGGAAAAGCCGGACACATGCGCCGCGCCATGCTCGCGCAGCAGCGCCTGCACCTCTTTGATCGGCAGCCCGTCGTCATGCAGCAGTTTCTTGATGCCGCCCAAGAGCAGCATATCCGCAGGCCGGTAATAGCGCCGCCCGCCGGCGCGCTTTACAGGTTTGACCTGGGTGAACTTGCTCTCCCAGAAGCGCAGGACATGGGCCTGCACGCCCAGCCACACCGCAACTTCGCTAATGGTGCGGAACGCGTCCGGTGATTTCGACATGGCCTATTGGTCCCGTTATTTACGGTTGCCGTCTGCCACGCGGTCTTTCATCAGGTGGGAGGGCCGGAAGGTCAGCACGCGGCGCGGCTGAATCGGCACTTCTTCGCCAGTTTTCGGGTTGCGCCCGACCCTGGCTGATTTGTCCCGCACGCTGAATGTGCCGAACGAGGAGATCTTCACCTGTTCACCGCGCACCAGGGCATCCGACATGTATTGCAGCATGCTTTCCACCAGCTGCGCGCTTTCATTGCGCGACAGGCCAACTTCCCGGAAAACTGCTTCACTCAAATCCATTCGTGTAAGTGTTTTTTCGCCCATACCATTCCCCGTTGTTTGCCAAAGCATAGGGCGCGGGGAATTTCCCTGTCAATATCAATGAATTGCGCCGGGTGTTTCGGGCGGAAATTAAGATTGCGGGGTTACCAGCGCACCACAACAGCACCCCAAGCGAGGCCGCCGCCGATGGCTTCGGTCACGATCAGATTGCCTTCTTTGATCTGGCCGCGCTCTTTGCCGACAGACAGGGCAAGCGGAATTGAGGCGGCTGAGGTGTTGCCGTGATCCTGCACAGTTACCACCACGTTGTCCATGCTGAGGCCCATTTTCTTGGCGGTGCCCTGGATGATGCGGATATTGGCCTGATGCGGCACGATCCAGTCCACATCCGAGGCCGCAAGCCCGGCCTTGTCCAGCGCCGTGTTCGCGGTGGAGGCGAGTTTTTCCACCGCGTGGCGGAACACCTGGTTGCCCTGCATGCGCAGATGGCCGGTCGACTGGGTGGAGACCCCGCCGTCCACATACAAGAGATCCTTGTACCGCCCGTCCGAATTGAGGTCGGTCGACAGGATGCCGCGGTCCTTGTTGGTGCCGGCCAGCTCCTGGCCTTCCAGCAGCAAAGCACCTGCGCCATCACCGAACAGCACACAGGTGCCGCGGTCGGTCCAATCCATGATCCGGCTGAATGTCTCGGCGCCGATGACCAGCACCCGTTCTGCCTGGCCCGAGGCAATCAGCGCATTGGCGTTGCTGAGCGCATAGACAAACCCGGCGCAGACGGCCTGGACGTCAAAGGCAAAGCCTTTTGTCATGCCCAGCTTGGACTGCACCATTGTGGCAGCAGAGGGAAAGGTCAGGTCGGCGGTCGAGGTTGCCACGATGATGGCGTCCACATCATCTGCCGTCAGCCCTGCATCCGCCAAAGCGCGTGTTGCTGCCTTGGCGGCCATATCCGATGTGGTTTCCCCTTCGGCGGCGAAATGGCGGCGTTCGATGCCAGACCGGCTGCGGATCCATTCATCCGTGGTATCCAGCGTGGCTTCGAATTCCGCGTTTTTAACCACCCGTTCGGGGAGATAGTGTCCTGTGCCAACAACTACCGCGCGTCGCGTCATTCGATTGCCTGCCTATTTTAATCTTTTTCGGTGGCCGCCCGCGTCTCGCGGGGGGCAGTATCATCTTGGGTATGCGCACCGGCAGATGCAACCCGCGCAGCCAGTTTTTCGGCGAATCCATGCTGTGCCAGCCGGAACGCCAGCTTTACCGCAGCGGACACCCCCATGGCATCAGCGCCGCCGTGGGATTTGACCACAGTGCCGTTAAGCCCCAGGAACACGCCGCCGTTGACCCGCCGCGGGTCCATCCGTTTTGACAGCCGTTTCAACGAGGTCATCGCCAGAACAGCGGCAATTTTTGACAGGAAGGAGAATTCAAACGCCTCCCGCAATGCCGTGCGCATCACCCGCGCTGTGCCTTCGCCGGTCTTGATCGCCACATTGCCGGTAAAGCCGTCGGTGACAATCACATCAGCGGTGTTGCCGGGGATATCGCTGCCTTCGACAAAGCCCACAAACTCATAGCTCGATTGCGCCGCATTGTCCGCAATCAGCGCATGGGCCTCTTTCAGCACGGCACTGCCCTTGTGCTCTTCGGTGCCCACGTTCAGCAAGCCCACCCGCGGGCGGGCAATGTCCATGGAATTGCGCACGTAGGAGGTGCCCATCAGCGCGTATTGCAGCAGGTCCTCGGCGTCCGCTTTGACGTCGGCGCCGACATCCAGCATCACGTTGAAGCCCTGCGGGTTCAGCGACGGCCACAGAATGGCGATGGCGGGCCGGTTGACGCCGGGCAGCCTGCGCAGGCGCAGCATCGACAGCGCCATCAGCGCGCCGGTATTGCCGCAGGATACAGCTCCTGCGGCCTCGCCGTTCTTGACTGCATCCAGCGCCGACCACATCGAGGTGCCCTTGCCGTTGCGCATCACCTGGGAGGGTTTGTCTTCCATGGTGACAACGTCGCGGGTGTCGCGGATCTCAACGCGGCCCTTGAGGGTGCGCTTTTTGGCGACCAGCGGTTTCAGCTGTTCGGCGGGGCCGTGCAGGATGAACCCGATATCCGGGTTCTTTTCTGCCGACATGGCAATGCCGGCCACCACAACAGCGGGGCCGGCGTCTCCGCCCATGGCGTCAACAGAAATGGTGATGCGGCCGGCTTCTGCCTGATTTTGATCGGGTTTACCCGTCATGCGAAAGCCTGCCTGGCATCAGATCCTGTCCGTGGCTTATGCCGCGTCTTCGTCGATCTCGATCTCGTCAGCCGCTGCGACGATTTCCTTGTCGTCGTAATGGCCGCAGGAGGGGCATACGTGGTGCGGGCGCTTCAGCTCGCCGCAGTTGCCGCATTCGTTCGGGTTTGCAGCAACCAGTGCATCGTGCGCGCGGCGGTTGTTGCGGCGCGATTTGGATACTTTATTCTGTTGGACGGCCATGTCTCAACCTTTGTCTGTTTGGGCCTTGGGGCCATCCCCGCGGCGCGATTGCGTTCTGTTCGATCAGTCTGACGTGCGTTTAGGCGCCTGCCCAAGCATTGTCCAACCAAAAATTCCGATGAGCGCGCGAAAATACTGCGAATCTCCGGCGGCGCAAGGTGTTTTTTAGGGCAGCACCGCCGCCGGTTCCAGATGCAATTTCCGCAAGAGCGGAAATTCCGGCTTAGTCTTCGTCTTTCAACAGCCCGCGCAGCGCGCCAAGACCGGCAAACGGGCGGGCGTCCTCGTCACGCATCGGTTCGGCACCCGGCTTGGTGTAGACCGCTTCGCCCAGTTCGGCACCGTCTTTGCGCGGGTAGACGGGGATATGCAGCGCCAGCGCCTCGGCCATCACGGCGCCCGGATCGATATGGCTGCCAAGTGCCTCGGTGCTGTCATCCTCGGGCATTTCCGCCTCGTCTTCTTCCGGGACCTCCATGCGGGAGAGGTAAGTGATGCTGACTTTTTCCTCGATCCGTGTGGTCACCGGCTCCAGTGTCACCACACAGTCCTGCACCACAGTGGCGCCCAAAGATCCGGTCAGCTGCCAGTCGCGTTTGCCAAGCGCCTTGATCTCGCCGGTAAAGCGGGTTTTGCGCAGGGCGTTCACTCCCAGCTCGGCTGCCAGTGCGGCCAGATCTGCTTTATCCGGGACAATTTCAAAGGCGGTCGGGGTGTTTTGCGGCAGATCCGCCACCCGCAGTGCGGTGCTCTCAGACATAATCGGGGACTTTCGTTTCTTGAACCGGAAGCGGTCATTAGGTAATCGGGTTCAAAGACGTATTCAAGCCGCGCATTGCGGCATAAGGCCGGGGGGCAGTCATGGTTGCTAAGGCATTACACTTCAAGTCGGTTCTGCGCGGAGCGGTTTTTGCTGCGGCGGGGCTGGCACTGGCGGCCTGTTCGTCGATTTACCGCAAGCACGGGTATGTGCCGACACCGGACCAGTTGGCCGAAGTGGTTCCGGGGATCGACACACGGGATTCGGTGGCCGAAAGCGTCGGCATCCCGTCTTCAACCGGCGTGCTGAACGACAGCGGCTATTATTACGTGGCGACCCGGTTCCGCCACTACGGCGCCGCAGCCCCGAAACCGGTGGCACGCGATCTGGTCGCGATCAGCTTTGACACCGCCGGGGTAGTGCAGGGGATTGAACGGTTCAGCCTGGAAGACGGCAAGGTGGTGCCGCTGGAACGCCGGGTGACCAGCTCCAGCGTGCAGGACAACACGTTCCTGCGCCAGCTCTTGGGCAGCCTGGGCAACTTCGGCCCCGATCAGTTCCTGCAGGACCAATAAGGCTGGGGGCTGCCGGTCCAGCGGGCTTCACCGGGCTGTCACTGCGCTTATGTTGAGGGCTGAGCCGGAGAGGGGGGAGGCCGCGATGGCAGCGGAGCCGGACGTGCTTTTGCACAAGGGATGTTACCGCGCCCGCCTGGCGGCGGGGCTGGCGGATGTGGCGGCGGCGCAGGCACTGCGCACAGAGTGCTTTCGCACCGGCGGCACCGATTGCGACGCTTATGATGCGGCCTGCGTGCATGTGCTGGTGGAGGAGGCGCAGACCGGTTTTCTGGTCTGCTGTTTCCGGCTGCTGGCGCTGAGGGACGGCGCGGAGCTGGGCCGCAGCTATTCGGCGCAGTTTTATGATCTGCCTGGCTTGCAAGAGTTCCAGGGCCGGATGGCGGAGCTGGGCAGGTTCTGCATCCACCCCGATTGGCACGATCCGGATATCCTGCGCGTTGCCTGGGGGGCGGTAACTGTTTTTGTTGATGCAAACGCTATTCAGATGCTGTTTGGCTGCACGTCTTTTGCCGGCACTGCCACGGCAGAATACCTTGACGCTTTTGCATTGCTTAAACACCGGCATCTGGCGCCGCCTTGCTGGCGCCCGCAGGTGAAGGCGCCGGAGGTGTTCCGCTTTGCTGCGCGGCTGCGGAGGAAGCCGGATGCGAAAAAGGCGCTGCTGCACATGCCGCCGTTGCTGCGCAGCTATCTGCTGATGGGCGGCTGGGTCAGCGATCATGCGGTGGCCGATGCCCGTATGAACACGCTGCATGTGTTCACCGGGCTGGAGATCGGGGCCATTCCTGCTGCCCGCAAGCGGCTGCTCAGGGCGGTTGCCGGGTGAATTTGAGTATTTTTGAAAAGATGAAGAAGCAGCGTTGACGCGATTCTGCCGCCGGGGTAGCTGGCTGGCATGGCACGTATTCCTCTTTTGCAGATGTCCGGCATTTTCCTCACGTTTGGGGGCGATCCGGTTTTTTCCGATCTCGATCTGGTGGTCCAGCCAGGCGACCGCGTTGCCCTGGTGGGCCGCAACGGGTCGGGAAAATCCACCCTGATGAAGGTGATGGCAGGGATTGTTGAAGCGGATAAGGGCGCGATCGTGGTGCCGCCGGGCAAATCCGTCGGCTACATGGAACAGGATCCGCAGATGACGGGCTTTGCGACGCTGGGCGATTTTGCCGCCAGCGCGCTGGACCCCGGCGAGATGTACAAGGTGGAGCGCGCGGGCGAAGGGTTGAAATTCGACCCGGCGCGGCCCGTTGAAACCGCATCGGGCGGCGAACGGCGCCGTGCGGCGCTGGCCAAGCTGATGGCCGAGGCGCCGGACCTGATGCTGCTGGACGAGCCGACCAACCACCTGGATATCGAGGCGATCACCTGGCTGGAGAACGAGCTGAAGGCCACCCGGGCGGCCTTTGTGCTGATCTCGCACGACCGGGCGTTCCTGCGGGCGCTGACAAAGGCGACGCTGTGGGTGGACCGCGGCGAAGTGCGCCGTCAGGAAAAGGGGTTTGAGCATTTTGAGGCTTGGCGCGACAAGTTGTGGGACGAGGAAGACCAGCAGCGCCACAAGCTGAACCGGCTGATCAAATCGGAAAGCCGCTGGGCGGTGGAGGGGATTTCCGCCCGCCGCAAGCGCAACATGGGCCGGGTGCGGGCGCTGCAGGATCTGAAATCCGAACGCAGCAGCCAGATCAAGCGCCAGGGGGCGGCAGAGATGGCGCTGGATGCGGGGCCGAAATCGGGCCGCAAGGTGATCGAGGCCGAGGGCCTTGGCAAGGCGTTTGGCGGCAAAGAGATCGTCAGGGATTTTTCGCTGAAGGTGCAGCGCGGCGACCGGGTGGCTTTTGTCGGTCCCAATGGGGCAGGCAAGACCACGCTGCTGAAGATGCTGCTGGGGTTGGAAGAGCCGGATTTCGGTTCGGTGAAGCAGGGCACCAATCTGGAACTTGCGCTGTTCGATCAGACCCGCGATCAGCTGGATGGCAATGCGACCCTGTGGGAGAATCTGACTGCCGATCCCTTGCTGGGAATTTCCGGCAAGGCGGATCAGGTGATGGTGCGCGGCCAGCCGAAACATGTGGTGGGCTATCTGAAGGAATTCTTGTTCGACGAACGCCAGGCACGCGCTCCTGTACGGTCGCTCTCAGGCGGCGAAAAGGCGCGGCTGCTGCTGGCACGGCTGATGGCGCGGTCCTCGAACCTGCTGGTTCTGGATGAACCGACCAACGACCTGGACGTGGAGACGCTGGACCTGCTGCAGGAGCTCTTGGACAACTACGACGGCACCGTGCTGCTGGTCAGCCACGACCGGGATTTCCTGGACCGGGTGGCGACCACCACAATTGCTATGGAGGGCAATGGCCAGGCCACCGCCTATGCCGGCGGCTGGAGCGATTACCTGGCGCAGCGCGGTCCGCTGGAGGCGGCTGACCGGCCTGAGAAGGTGAAGCCTTCGAAGCCTAAGCCCAAGCAGGAAAGCCAGCCCAAGGACGGCCTCAGCTTCAAGGAAAAACACCGGCTGGAGGCGTTGCCGGGCGAGATTGAGCGGCTGGAAGCGGAGATCGCCAAGCTGCAGGAGCTGATGGCGGATCCGCAGCTGTTCAGCCGCGAGCCGGTCAAATTCAAGAAGGCGACCGAGGCGCTGGTCGAGCGGCAGGAGAAACTGGCCGCGGCCGAGGAAGAATGGCTGCTGCTGGAGGAAAAGGCCGAAGGCTGAGGCGGTTGTTCCGGTTAGGACAGCAAGGCTGACCAAATGTTTCGCGCGCGAAACATTTGGTCAAAGATGTTGCCGTAAAATTTTGGAATTTATCAGGAAATTTGAATTGCAGGTTAAGGTGGCGGCCGCTGCCTTGAACTTTTGATTACTTGCGCCGAGGACGCGCGGGATTGCCGGTTACGGTTTCACCAGCCGCGACGTCCCTGGTCACAACCGCGCCGGCTCCGACGATGGCGCCATCACCGATGGTAACTCCCGGCAAAAGGATCGCGCCGCCGCCGATCCAGACGTCGGTACCCAGGGTGACGGGGCGGGCGATCTCCAGCCCCTGGGCGCGCAACGCCCTGTCCATGTGGTGCTGGGCGCAGTAGATCTGCACATTCGGCCCCAGCATGGTGCCGTCGCCGATAGTGACGGCTGCGGTGTCCAGAATGGTGCAGCCGGCGTTCAAATAGACGTTGTGGCCGAGGGTGATGTTGATGCCATAAGCGCAATGAAACGGCGCTTCGATCAGGCAGTTTGCGCCGTGGCCGGCAAAGAGTTTTGCCAGGGCCGGGCTGAACTGGGCGGCGGGATCGAGCGGTGCGGTGTTGTGCTGATGCACCGCGGTGCGGGCCTGATACCGCAACGCCCCCAGTTCGCTGTCCTGGCAACAGTACCAGTCGCCAGCCAGCATTTTCTGCCGTTCGGTTTTGCTCATCGGGGCCTCCGTGAGAGAGTGAATGGCTGGCACGGGGGATTGTCAATGACCGGGGGAATCTCCCGCGCCCGCAGGTGCCTTGGCTGCGCCAACGCGCCTTTGTGCGGCCTTGGGCCGCGCGTTGCTGCGCAACGCTGAAAGTTTTTGCTGAGAAGCGCTTCAGGAGCAGGTTTGCCCTGAAGACGCCATTTCGAGTGTGTGACCGGCAAGCAGCGGC
The DNA here is from genome assembly GCF_000473165.1 of Leisingera aquimarina DSM 24565. Lineage (GTDB taxonomy): Bacteria > Pseudomonadota > Alphaproteobacteria > Rhodobacterales > Rhodobacteraceae > Leisingera > Leisingera aquimarina. The sequence goes on from NZ_KI421504.1 coordinate 2,636,209, forward strand.
AGGCGGTTCAGCGCATCCGCAAGGCGCCATCGATGCGGATAACCTCGCCGTTGAGGTAGCCCATCTCGACGATGAAGCCTGCCAGACGTCCGTATTCGCCCGGGTCGCCCAGGCGGGCGGGGTTCGGCACGTCTGCCGCCAGCTGCTGCTGCACCTCTTCCGGCAGGCCGGCCAGCATAGGCGTCATGAAGATGCCGGGGGCGATGGTCATCACCCGGATGCCCGAGGACGCCAGATCGCGCGCCATCGGCAGGCACATGCCGGCCACGCCGCCCTTGGAAGCGGCATAGGCGGCCTGGCCCTTTTGGCCGTCAAAGGCCGCGATGGAGGCGGTGTTGATGATCACCCCGCGGGCGCCGTCTGCGTCGGGGGTGTTCTTGGCGATTTCCACTGCAGCGAGGCGGGCGACGTTGAAAGTGCCGACCAGGTTGATGTCGATGGTGCGCTTGTAGGCATCGAGCGGATGGGCGCCGTCCTTGCCGACGGTCTTGGCGCCAATGGCGATGCCGGCGCAATTCACGCAGGCCGTGATCTTGCCCATCTTTTCCACCGCATGGGCGATTGCAGCATTGACGGACTCTTCGCTGGTGACATCGGTTTGGGCAAAATGCCCGCCGATTTCCTGCGCGACCGAGGCGCCGCGGTCGGCGTCGCGGTCCAGGATGGTGACCTGGGCGCCTTGTTCGGCAAAGTAGCGGGCAGTGGCCTCGCCCAGGCCCGAGGCGGCGCCGGTGACAATGGCAGCGGTGTCTGCAAGTTTCATGAGCGGGGCTCCTCCCGGTTATCTGAACATTCGTTCATATAATGGAGGCGGCCTGCATCTGTCCAGCGGGACGGGACGTCGCGGGGCGGTCAGGCGCCCATCTGCCGCCGGTCCAGCAGTGTCAGGGGGCGTAAAAGACGGCCCAAAGGCGGCCAAAGGCCCCAGGTTCCACCCAGGCGGTGCGCCTTGGCGCCGGTGCCGAGTTTGAATCGGGCAAGCCCAGGCGCGCGCCCGGTATCGATTAAGCCAAAGTCGAGGCGGCAGATGCCCTTGGCGGCAAGCCAGCATGCGGCCTCCCACAGCAACAGGGGATGGGCGCTGAGCTGTTTGCCGCGCGCGGTGGTATGCGCGATGTGATAGGTGGCGCTGCTGCCATGGGTGAGGATCAGGATGGCGGCGACCGGGTCCTTGCCCTCGAACGCCTGGAACAGCTTGGCCTTGCCTTTGTTTTCGCGCGCATAGGCGAGGGTGAGGGGGAGGGGCCAGCTGCGGTAGCCGCGGGCGGTTTGCTGTTTGGCGTCGGCCGCAAACAGCCAGTGGCGCGGGTCGTGCGGCAAGTTCTGCCGGGTGAGGCGCAGGCCCTGGGATTTGCCGTGGTTCAGACGGTTGCGCCATTTCTGGTGCAGGGCTGTCCGGCGCTGTTCGGGGTCGCCGGTCAGATCCCAAAGCGCCGCATGCGCCGGGGTGACAAGCGGCACCGCACCAAGGCGGGCGAGCTGCGGCGCGGGTGTTTCCGGCGACAGGATCAGCGGGGTGCGGCCCAGCCCGCGCGCGCGCAAGGCTGCCATCAGGGGCGCGGTGTTTCTCAAATCCGCCCGGTTCACCATCGCCAGGCGCAGCCCGCCAGGCAGGCGGCGATGCAAAACCAGCAGGTTCTGTGCGTCTTCCAGCATCAGCGGGTCCTGCCCGCAGGCCATCAGCGCGCGGGCAAACTCCGGCGATTGCTGGAGGGCGCGGGGCTGGGGGCGGCTGGTGGCCGCTGCGGGGATATCGGGATCGGGGGCACTGTCGAACATGAGGCCATTAACGCGGTGGAAACCTAAATCATGGTTAACTTCCGGCATGAAGCAAACAAAACAGATCATGGGGCAGGCGGCAGCTGCCCCGCGGATGACCAAGGCAGCGGCGCTGCTGATTGCCATCGGGCTGTCGGTGCCGGTGTTTCTGGTGCTGACGCTGGTTGAAAAGGTGCTGTTATAGAGGCTGCCGGGAGGGCTCCCGCGCCCGCAGGCGCATTGGCTCGCCAATACGCCTTTGTGCGGCCCTGGGCGTGGCGCCGCGTTGCAGCGCAAGGAAGTTGGCTGAGAGGCGCTTAAGGGCAGGTTTGCCCTCAAGGCGCCTGTTTGAGTTTACCCTGGCCATCCCCGCCTCAAGGATAAACCGTGCTGCGCACGGCGGCTGCGCCGTCCTTGACCCGGCGCTGGCCTGTTCCGGCGTGTGCCTTGAAGGAAGCGCGACCGCGCCGCGCGGCTGCGCGGCGCCATGCCCAACCATGAAGGCCCATCTATGATGGGGCTGGAATGGGCGGGAGGGCTTGCTGCAAATAGAAAAGGGAGCGCGGCGGCTCCCCTGTATTGTGTCATTCCGGCCTGTTCAGCCTGCTCAGCCGTCCAGCCGGACCAGGGCGTGGCGCTTCTTGCCCGCGCTCAGCTTGATCGGCGAGGACAGCGCACCTGCGTCGATCATCAGGCCCGCATCAGTCAGCGGCTGGTCGTCGATCTTGGCGCCGTTCTCGGAAATCAGGCGCTTGGCGTCCTTGCCGGATTTGGCGAGACCGGATTTCACGATCAGCTGCACAATGGAAATGCCGTCGCCCAGATCCTCTGAGGACAGCGACAGGGTGGGGAGGTCGTCACCGATGCCGCCTTTCTCGAACACTTCGCGGGCGGTTGCTTCTGCTGCCGCTGCAGCCTCGGCGCCGTGGCAAAGGGTGGTGACCTCATTGGCCAGGATCACCTTTGCAGCGTTGACCTCGGACCCTGCCAGCGCGCCGAGGCGCTCGCACTCCTCCACTGGAAGTTCGGTGTAGAGTTTCAGGAACCGGCCCACGTCGGCGTCGGTAGTGTTGCGCCAGAACTGCCAGAACTCATAAGGGGAACGCATCTCGGGGTTGAGCCAGACCGCGCCGTCCTGCGACTTGCCCATCTTCTTGCCGTCCGAAGTGGTCAGCAGCGGCGAGGTGAGGCCATAGACCTCATGGTCGATGGTGCGGCGGGTGAGGTCGATACCGTTGACGATATTGCCCCATTGATCCGAGCCGCCCATCTGCAGGATGCAGCCGTAGCGGTTGTTCAGCTCCATGAAGTCATAGGCCTGCAGGATCATGTAGTTGAATTCGAGGAAGCTGAGCGACTGCTCGCGGTCAAGGCGTGATTTGACGCTTTCGAATGCCAGCATCCGGTTCACCGAGAAATGGCGGCCGATGTCGCGCAGGAATTCCAGGTAGTTCAAGCTGTCCAGCCATTCAGCGTTGTTCAGCATCAACGCCTTGTTCGGCGCGTCGCTGTCATAGTCGATGTAGGCGGAGAACACCTTCTTGATGCCCGCGATATTGTCGTCGATCTGCGCCTCGGTCAGCAGCGGGCGTTCATCGGCGCGGAAGGAGGGGTCGCCCACCTTGGTGGTGCCGCCACCCATCAGGGTGATCGGCTGATGGCCGGTTTTCTGGAACCAGCGCAGCATCATGATCTGGATGAGCGAGCCGACGTGCAGCGATTTCGCTGTTGCGTCAAAGCCGATATAGGCCGGGCGCACACCTTGCAGCAGAGCCTCGTCCAGGCCCTGATAATCGGTGCAGTCCGCGAGGAACCCGCGTTCCATCATGACTGCGACGAAATCCGATTTCGGTGTGTAGGTCATAACATGCCTCGGTCTATGATTTTGCACCATGCCCTATAAATCGCATTGGCGCCGGTTGGAACCTGTTTTCCCGGCAAAATATGCGCTGTAGTATTGTTGGCAACGGGCGGGACGGTCCGGATCCTTGGAAGGGGCAGGGCCATGAGCAAGGCCATAGCAAAAACGGGTGCGGTCAGAGCACTGGGCGCGATGAGCGGCACCTCGCTGGACGGGGTGGATGCGGCGGTGGTGGTGAGCGACGGCGCGCGCATTCACGAATTTGGCGAGAGCAGCTACCGCGAATACTCGGCGGAGGAACGCAGCATACTGCGCGCCGGCCTGGGCAAATGGACCGGGGTGGAGGTGGACGCCGCGGCAGAGGTCTGCGACGCGGCCCATGCGGCGGCGCTGGCGGAGTTCGGGGATGTGGAGATCATCGGTTTTCACGGTCAGACCCTGGCCCATGCGCCGCGGCGGCAAGGCACCCTGCAGGTGGGCGACGGCGCGGCCCTGGCCGAACGGTTGGGCAAGCCGGTGGTCTGGGATTTCCGCTCGGATGATGTGTCGATGGGCGGCGAGGGCGCACCGCTGGCGCCGTTCTTTCACTTTGCCTGTGCAAAATACATCGGCGCCGAAAGGCCGCTGTGCTTTCTGAACCTCGGCGGGGTCGGCAACCTCACCTATGTGGACCCGCGGTTTGAGCGGCCTGAGGAGCCCGGCGCGCTGCTGGCCTTCGACACTGGTCCGGCTAATGCGCCGGTCAATGATCTGGTGCAGGAGCGGCTGGGCATCCCTTGGGATGCGGATGGCAAGGTGGCGCGCTCCGGCACTGTGGAAGCCGGTGCGCTGGAGCTGTTTCTGGCAGAGCCATACTTTGCAAGAATGCCGCCTAAATCACTGGACCGGAATGATTTTGCCGAGATGGTGGGGCTGGTGAAGGAGTTGAGCGATGCCGACGCGGCAGCGACCTTAATCGCCATGTGTGCGGCCAGCGTGGCGCAAGGGATGGAGCATTGCCCGGAGCCGCCAGAAGCGGTTCTGGTCACAGGCGGCGGGCGGCATAATCCGGTGCTGATGGAGATGCTGCGGGTGTCGCTCGATTGTGCGGTGAAGCCGGTTGAGGACGCAGGCCTGGACGGCGACATGCTGGAGGCGCAGGCCTTTGCGCATCTAGCGGTGCGGGTTGCACGCGGGATGGCGACATCGGCACCCGGCACCACCGGTGTGCGGGCTTGCGTCGGCGGCGGTGTGGTTAGCGTTCCGGGGGCGTGAGATGGAGACTTGGGGGACAAGAAACTTGGAAGTTTCTTGTCAAATTTCTTTGAAGAAATTTGTGCGGCCTTTGTCGACCGGTCAGCGGGAGATCTGCCGGAGATAATCTGCTGAGAAATCCCGATACCCATCCGAAGTCGACTTCAGATGCGCCTGCGTGATCTCATGGAACACGGGCAGCTGGTGGAAGGGCACATTCGGAAAGGAATGATGCTCGGCATGATAGGGCATGTTCCAGGCCAGAAAACGCACCAGACGGTTGGTGAAGGTGGTGCGGGAGTTTTCCAGCATGTTGGCAACAGGCGGACAGAGCCCGTGTTCTGCCAAGAGATAGGCGCGCAGGAACGGCTGGCCGATCAGCAGCGGCACAAGCCACAGCCACAAAACCAGCGGTGACGCCAGCAGGCTCAGCAGCGCGGCGGCGTAGACCGCCAGCAGCACCCGCGCCTCCAGCCGCATGTGCGCGTGACGGCGTTCCGGCAGGTACGGGGCATCAATGGTGCCAAAGGCGTTGCGCCAGAGGGTCCCCGCCATGCCGCGCCAATAGCCCCAGCCGCTGAGGTATTTGAACCATTGCGGAACGGTCTCCGGGCGCGGCCCGTGTTCCAACTCGGGGTCGCTTTCGGGGTCATTGGTGAACTTGTGATGCGCCAGGTGGAAGTAGCGGAACCAGATAAAAGGCAGCGCCATGGCCAGGGCGCAGACATGGCCTGCGGCCTCGTTCAGCCACTTGCTGCGGAAAGGGGTCTGGTGGGTGCATTCGTGGCTGAGGGTAAACAGGAAAACCAACAGCACCCCCTGAGGCAGCATCAAGAACGGCCAGAAGGGCACTTGCAGCGCAATGCCTGTGGTGCATACAGCCATTGCGGCAAGGTACAGCGCAAGGTGCTGCAGCCCCGCAGCATCGGAACGGGTGGTCAGAGACGCTTTGGTCTCCGGTGGCAGCGACTTGATAAGGGCGGTGTGATCCATATGCGCAGACATATGGACAGTCTTGTCCAGTCTTTTGATTCGCCGCAAGAGGCGGGATCAACCACGCGGGATGTCAAAGCCAGGCGCAGCGAGTTCAAATCCTTCGAACTGAAAGCCGGGCGATACAGTGCAGCTCACCAATGTGTAGTCCCCGGTTGTGCGGGCGGCCTGCCAGTGACCTTCGGGCACGATCTGCTGCGGCGCGCCTTTGATCAGATCAGGGGTCAGCAAGTGGTCCTGCGCCGGGCCTTCCGCTGTTTCCGCCATCGACAGCACCAGCGGCGCACCGGCATGGAAAAGCCAAATCTCAGACGCATCGACCCGGTGCCAATGGCTGTTCTCGCCGCCCTTTAAAAGGAAGTAAATACAGGTGCCTGCGGGCCGGCCTTCATTCTCCGCCCGCCAGGTTTCCCGGTACCAGCCGCCCTCCGGGTGCTGCTGCAGGCCCAGGTGCTGGATGATCTGATCGGCGGTCATTGCGGCAAACTCCCTGTGGTTCTTGGCCTCTTTGGCGCTGGTAAATCTGTATCCGGCGCATATGTTTGGGCCATGACACTCACGATCCCCTTCGACAATACATATGCTGCCCTGCCTGGGCAGTTCTACTCCAAACTGGTGCCGCAATCGGTGAAGGCGCCCAGGCTGATTGCCTTCAACGAGGATCTGGCCCGGGTGATGGGCATAAGCCCGGGCGACGCGGCGGAGATGGCGGAGGTCTTCGGCGGCAACCTGGTGCCGGAGGGAGCTGATCCTCTGGCGCAGATCTACGCCGGGCACCAGTTCGGAACCTATAATCCGCAGCTTGGCGACGGGAGGGCGATCCTGTTGGGTGAGACTGTCGGAACGGACGGCAAACGGCGCGACATCCAGCTGAAGGGCTCGGGCCGCACGCCGTATTCCCGCGGCGGCGATGGCCGTGCCTGGCTGGGGTCGGTGCTGCGCGAATATGTGGTCAGCGAGGCGATGCATGCGCTTGGCATCCCCACCACCCGCGCATTGGCGGCGGTGGAGACCGGCGAGACCGTCTGGCGCGAAGGGGCTCTGCCCGGTGCGGTGCTGACACGGGTGGCCTCCAGCCATCTGCGGGTGGGGACGTTTCAGATCTTCGCGGCGCGCGGCGACAAACACAGCCTGCGGCAGCTGACGGGCTGCGCGATTGGTCGCCATTACCCGGAAGCGGATGGTGCCATGGGGCTGCTGCGTGCGGTGCGCGATGCGCAGGCCAAGCTGATTGCGGCCTGGATGGGCGTGGGATTTATCCATGGTGTGATGAACACCGACAATTCCGCAATCTCGGGCGAGACAATCGACTATGGCCCTTGCGCCTTCATGGATGTCTACCACCCGCATACGGTGTTTTCCTCGATCGACCGGGGGCGGCGCTATGCCTATGCCAATCAGCCTTCAATAGCGGTTTGGAACCTGGCACAGCTGGCGACCGCGCTGATCCAGCAGCTGGACGACCCGCAGGCAGGCGTCGAGGAGGCGACCGAAATCGTGCATTCGATGCCGCAATTGACCGAAGAGGCTTGGCTGACCCGGTTCCGAGCCAAGCTGGGGATCACTACGACGCAGGAAAATGACCTGGAGCTGGTCACTGGCCTGTTGGAGCGGATGGCGGAAAACCAGAGCGATTTCACCAACAGTTTCCGCGCGCTGGCTAAGGGCACGGCACGGGATCAGTTCACCGATCCGGCGGCTTTTGATACCTGGGCCGAAGGCTGGCAGGCGCGGCTGGCGGAGGAGCCGGACCCGCAGGCCGTGATGCGGGCTGCCAACCCGGCCTTCATCCCGCGCAACCACCGCATCGAAGAGATGATTGCCGCCGCCGTGGCAGGTGACTTTGCGCTGTTTCACCGGCTGAATACGGTTCTGACCAACCCTTTTGCGGACCAGCCGGAACACACGGATCTGCAACGCCCGCCCGCACCGGAAGAAGTGGTGCAGGCGACCTTCTGCGGGACCTGATCCGCTTCTTTCTGATTTCAAAAACCTCCAGGGGTGAATTGAGCCGCAGGCTCAAGAGGGGGCGGGCAGCCCCCCCCGGCCACGCCTGCGGCGGGATGACAGTTGTGTTTCAGATGCGTCCTGCGCCAAACTCAGGACAGGCCTGGAGAGACCGGATGCTCAATCGACCGCCGCAGGACACGCTGCGGGTTGCCACCTATAATATCCAGAAATGCATCGGCCTGGACCTGCGCCGCCGTCCTGAACGCACATTGCAGGTAATGGCAGGGCTGGGCGCGGATATCGTGGTGCTGCAGGAGGCCGACAAGCGCCTGCCGCCACGGCCTGCAGCGCTGCCGCATTTCCTTGTTGAGGAAACAGGATGGCTGGCGGCGGATCTGGGCGGGGCAGGGTCGCTTGGCTGGCACGGCAATGCGGTGCTTTTCAAAGATGGGGTGAAGCTTCTGGACAAGGGACATATCCCGCTGCCTGGGCTGGAGCCGCGAGGCGCGGTCTGGGTGCTGCTTGAAACGGCGCTGGGTCCGGTGCGGGTGATCGGGGCTCATCTTGGGCTGACCGGGCGGGCGCGGCGTGAACAGATGCATGCCCTGGCCCGTGCAGCACAACGCGAGGACAGTGCGGTGGTGCTGGCGGGGGATTTCAATGAGTGGTCGCGGGGGACTGTGCTGCAGCATATCGCCCCGGGGCTGACGTTTCTGCCGCCCAAGGCGAGTTTTCCTGCTCTGCGGCCTTTGGGAGCGCTGGACCGGATTGCACATTGCCGGCGATTGAAGGCGCTGGCGCATGGGGTGCATGGGGCGCGGCCGGCGCATATAGCGTCGGACCATTTGCCGGTCTGGGCGGATTTGCGGGTCGTGTGATGCGGCGGCGGGGGCGTGGCTCCCGCGCCTTACCGGATGAATTGCTTTGGGCAATTCTCTGTCTGGCTTGGGCCGGGCGCTGCTGCGCAGCGCGGGGGAGCTCCGCCCGTTCGAAACGGAAACTGTCGCCCGGACAGCTTCCGAAACGTTACTCACTGCTGAGAGGCGCCTAAGGGCGGGTTGTCCTTAAGCGCCGGTTTGCGTGTTTACTGGGCTGTTCCGCACTAAGGGTGAACAGCGCTGACGCCGTCCTTGGTCCAGGCAAGCACGGGCAGGATTAGCGCGCGCGCTGTTTCTGGCCGCCGCGCTGGCCGCCGCCGGCGCTTGCACCTTGGGGTTTGCCACCGCCACCGCCACCGCCGCGGCGGCGCTGGCCGCCGGGTTTGCCGCCGCCGAAGCCGCCGCCGCGGCGTCCGCCGGGACGGCCGCCGGGCTTGCCAGCCGCCGCGGGATCCGGCAGCGCTTCCCAGGCGCGGCCCGAAGCGACGGGGATGGTGATTTTCATCACTTTTTGGATCGCCTTCAGTTCGTCCATTTCATCGGGTGAGCAGAACGCGATGGCGGCGCCGTCCTTGCCCGCGCGCGCGGTGCGGCCGATGCGGTGCACATAAGCGTCCGGCACATTGGGCAGTTCGTAGTTGTAGACGTGTTTTACGTCAGGGATATCCAGGCCGCGGGCGGCCACATCGGTGGCGACCAGAACCTTGATGTCGCCCGATTTGAAAGCGGCAAGGGCGCGCTCGCGCTGGCCCTGGGATTTGTTGCCGTGGATGGCCGCGGCGGCAAAGCCTGCTTTGTCCAGCACCTTCATCAGCTTTTCCATACCGTGTTTGGTGCGGCCGAAGACCAGTGCGCGCTCGTCTTTATGGTCGGCCAGCAGCTCTTTCAGCAGGCTCAGCTTTTCCGCCTTGGCGATGAAATGCACCGACTGGGTGACCTTATCGGCGGCCTTGCCCGGAGGCGAAACCTCGATCCGGACCGGGCTTTGCAGGTAGGAGTTGGCGATCTCGTTCATCTGCTTGGGCATGGTGGCCGAGAACAGCATGGTCTGACGTTCGGTCGGCAGCAGGGCTGCGATCTTGCGCAGGGTGTGGATGAAGCCGAGGTCCAGCATCTGGTCGGCTTCGTCCAGCACCAGGAAGTCGCAGGAACCCAGATCCAGCGCGCCGCGGTCCAGGATGTCGATCAGACGGCCCGGGGTGGCGACCAGGATGTCGGTGCCCTTGGCAATGCGGGAGATCTGCGGGTTGATGGAGACGCCGCCGACCACCAGGCCGACTTTCATCGGGGTGTTTTCGGTGAGGCCTTTCAGGGTAGCTGCGATCTGGTTGGCCAGCTCGCGGGTCGGCGCCAGCACCAGGCCGCGCACGGTGTTGGCAGCGGGCTTGCGGCCGTATTGCATCATCTGTGCAATCAGCGGCACGCCAAATGCGGCGGTCTTCCCGGTGCCGGTTTGCGCCAGACCCAGCACGTCCTGGCCGTTGAGCGCATGCGGGATGGCGCGGGCCTGGATCGGGGTGGGGTCATTGAGGCCCAGGTCGTGGAGCCGGGCGAGGAGCTTTTCAGGAAGCCCCATGGTCGAAAATTCAGTCACGTATCGTCCTTTCACAGCCCTGCGTCAGCACGGGCCGGGTCCGCTGAGAACAGCGGTTTCTTGCGGGGCAGGGACCTCGGGCGCGCGCTGGCCGGATGCCAGGCCGCTGGCCTCTGCAATCCCCACGCGTGATTTTGGGAATGGCGGCATATCACTTGACCTCCGGCGTCTGGTTGCGCGTATGCGCCGCGGCCGGTCTTGGTCTCTGCTCACGCGGCAGGGAGGGATGCCTGGGTGCCAAATGACTGTGGATAAGCCGGTTGTCAACCATTGATGCCGGCGAAAAGCCTGTTTTCGGCGCAGACTGCATCCGCTAAAGAGGAAGACCAGAAAACCGCGAGGACCATCGATGCCAAAGCCGATTATCGCCCGTTGCGAAGCCAAGGGGCTGCGTATGACCGGCCAGCGCCGGGTGATTGCCCAGGTGCTGCAGGACAGCGGTGATCACCCGGATGTCGAAGAGTTGTATGCCCGCGCCAGCGCGAAGGATGCGGCGATCTCCATCGCCACCGTCTACCGCACGGTGAAACTGTTCGAGGAGGCAGGCATACTGGAACGGCTGGAGTTCGGCGACGGGCGTGCGCGTTACGAGGATGCTGAAAGGGATCACCACGACCATCTGATCGACATGAACACCGGTGAGGTGATTGAGTTCTGCGACCCGGAGATCGAGGAGCTGCAGGAACGGATCGCCCGCAAGCTGGGCTATGAACTGCGCGGCCATAAGCTGGAGCTGTACGGGGTGCCGCGCAAGGCGGAGTGAACCGCCGGTTTGCGTACGGCCGTTTTCCTGCGGGGAAAACGGCTAGGAAAACACGTGTTTTTCTGGCGGGAATTTTCGCAAAATTCCGGCTGCACCTGCGATTGGAGCAATACATTACATCACGGGAATTGATATGCATGCTCACGTCTTGTCATGAAACCGGGTCGGAAACGGAGTTGCCCGCGCCAGGGCACTGATGTTTTTTGCCCGGATGGCCCGGCGTGCCGCCGGACCGTAATACGGGACGCGCGCTTATGAACAACCTGCATGGCATTTTGCTGGTCATTGCCTCGATGGCCTTTTTCACCCTTGAAGACATGTTCATCAAGCGCCTGTCGGGCACCTTGCCGGTGGGGCAGATCCTGATTTTCCTGGGCCTGGGCAGCGGGCTGGTCTTTGCGGTGATGGCCAAGTTGCAGGGGCACAGGCTGCTTGCGGCGCGCGCCTGGCGGAAGAAGCCGGTGATGCGGGCTGCGTCCGAGGCGGTATCAGCCATGGGGTTTGCCTCGGCTTTGGCGCTGGTGGATATCTCGACTGTGGCCGCGGTGTTTCAGGCAACGCCCTTGGTGATCACCATGGGCGCGGCGCTGTTTCTGAAAGAGGATGTTGGCTGGCGCCGCTGGCTGGCGATCTGTCTGGGCTTTGCCGGGGTGCTGCTGATTATCCGGCCCGGACTGGACGGGTTTGAACCGGCGGCGCTGCTGGTGGTGGTGGCAGTGCTGGGGGTCGCGGCCCGCGATCTGATGACCCGCACAATGGATGCCGGAGTGCCTTCTACCGTGCTGAGCTTTCAAGCGTTCATGGCGGTCATCCCGGCGGGGGTATTGCTGCTGATCTTCACGCCGGGCGACGCGCAGGCACTGGAGGGCGGCGAGTGGATGATGATGGCCGGGGGTGTGCTGTTCGGGGTGCTGGGCTATTACGGTATCGTGACGGCGATGCGGGTTGGCGATGCTTCGGCGGTGACGCCGTTCCGCTATACACGGCTGCTGTTTTCGATCCTTGCAGGCGTCATTGTCTTCGGTGAGCGTCCTGATACCCTGACCCTGGCAGGGTCGGCGCTTATTATCGCTTCCGGTCTTTATACCTTTGTCCGGGAGCAGCGGCTGGCCCGGCGGGCGTGGCGCGCAGCGGCTGCTGCGGCCTGAGGTCTTAGGCCGCAGGCGCTGCGCGCAATCGTTCAATCCTGTTGGCGCAAACAAGGCAATGTTAGCCCTAAATCGCCGCTTTCATGCGTGTTAGCGATAACGAGCCCGGTTTACATTTCCGCCGCGGCTGGTATGACGCTGGCAACAGAACGCGCCGCTTTCAGGCCAAACCAAGGATGGACAGATGAGCACCATTATCGACATTCACGCCCGTGAGATCCTCGACAGCCGGGGCAACCCGACGGTTGAGGTCGACGTGATCCTGGAAGACGGCACCATGGGCCGAGCCGCCGTGCCCTCGGGTGCCTCGACCGGCGCCTATGAGGCGGTGGAAAAGCGCGACGGCGACAATTCCCGCTACATGGGCAAGGGCGTGCTGGAAGCGGTTGCCGCGGTGAACGGCGAGATCGCTGAAGAGCTGGTCGGCTTTGACGCCTGTGAGCAGGTTGCCGTGGATATGGCGATGATCGAGCTCGACGGCACCGAGAACAAGGGCCGCCTGGGCGCCAATGCGATCCTGGGCGTGTCGATGGCGGTGGCCAAGGCAGCTGCCGATTTCACCACCCAGCCGCTGTACCGCTATATCGGCGGCACCTCGGCGCGCGTCCTGCCGGTGCCGATGATGAACATCATCAACGGCGGCGAGCATGCCGACAACCCGATCGACATTCAGGAATTCATGATCATGCCGGTGGCCGCGGACAACATCCGCGACGCGGTGCGCATGGGCTCGGAGGTGTTCCACACCCTGAAGAAAGAGCTGTCGGCGGCAGGCCTGTCGACCGGGATCGGTGACGAAGGCGGCTTTGCCCCCAACATTGCCTCCACCCGCGAAGCGCTGGATTTTGTTCTGAAATCCATCGAAAAGGCGGGCTACAAGCCGGGCGAGGAAATCTACCTGGCGCTCGATTGTGCTGCGACCGAATATTACAAGGACGGCAAATACGTCCTGTCCGGCGAAGGCAAATCGCTGTCGTCGGAAGAGAACGTGGCCTATCTGGCGGCACTGGTGAACGACTACCCGATCATCTCGATCGAGGACGGCATGGGCGAAGATGACTGGGACGGCTGGAAAGCGCTGACCCAGGAGATCGGCGACAAGGTGCAGTTGGTGGGCGACGACCTGTTCGTGACCAACCCGGCCCGCCTTGCCGAGGGTATCGAGCGCGGCTGCGCCAACTCGATGCTGGTGAAGGTCAACCAGATCGGCACCCTGACCGAGACCCTGAAGGCGGTCGATATGGCGCATCGTGCGCGCTACACCAACGTGATGTCGCACCGCTCTGGCGAGACCGAGGATGCCACCATTGCCGACCTCGCGGTTGCCACCAACTGCGGCCAGATCAAAACCGGCTCACTGGCGCGCTCCGACCGGCTCGCCAAGTACAACCAGCTGATCCGGATCGAGGAAATGCTGGGTGAAGTGGCCGAATACGCAGGCCGTTCGATCCTGAAGCGCTGATCGCAGCCGCTTGACCATTGCACTGTGTCCCGGCAAGGCTGGGGCACAGCAGCCCCCGGCTCCGGAAAGGGCCGGGGGTTTTCTTTAAGGACGTTCGGGTCGCCTTATGAAAACACTTTCCTTTGCTGCGCCGGCCGTCGCTGCCGCAGCTTCAGCCTCTGCAGCTCCTGGCGCCGAAGAAACCTGCAAGGCACTTGCCGCCCGGATGCAGGGAGACGGGCCTGGAATGAATCTGTGCACCTGCACCTACAAGCTGGCCGATGACATCTTGGATGAAGACATCAAAACGCTGCTGTTCCTTTCCTGGACAGACGGCATCCACCGCCAGGCCGAAGCTGATGCCCTGACCCCCCGCGGACGGGCCAGCAAACAGGTCAAGAATCTGGAGCGGGCGGTCAGAAAGAAATGTTCGCCGTTTTGACATCCTTTGGGATAAGGCAGGGTTGCCAATTCTTCCCTGTCATGGGCAGTTTTTGACAGGGAACGCCTTCCGCAAGGTCATGGACGGGCGTTGACCTGCATCAATTCCCGGCCGTGCCGGAGCAGGCATTCTGCAGCTGAACTTTCAAAGCAGGAGCTTGTCATGACACCCGCGCGTTTTATCGTCCTTTCACTTGTATCCCTGCAGCTGCTGCTTGCAGCCTGTACCGCACCCGATACCTATCCTATCAGTGGCGAAGAATGCGGGCCGTCGGACCCGGTTCAGGATCTTGATGCCAGCGATTGCCTGACACCGCTTGTCTCCTGATCAGCAGATCCTGGCCTCTTTGCTTTCCTGACTGCAGCTTACCTTGCCTGCCTGAAGATGGCGGGAAACGTGCCTTTCTTTGCGTAAGTTTGCCGGGTTCCGCGAGCGCGGGTTTCTCTGACGCTGCGTGTACGGGCGGGAGCTGCTTGTGTGGCCCGGTTCACAGACGGTCCATCACGGACATGTTATCTCTGTCTTACGCGGTCCGGTTGTTACCGCGGGAGAGGAGAGACCACCATGTCATATCGAGGTTTACGGAGATTGGCAGTTCTTGTGGGTCTTTCAGTACTGCTAGGGTGCAGCGGGCCGGGATACTACCCGCTTGGCGGGGATGCCGCTGCACCGTCGGATCCGGTCAGAAGTATGAGTGCAACGGCCGGTTTCATGAACCATCCGGGAATTTAGGACCGGACGGCTGGCGCCCTGGCCGGGGGCAGAGCGTCAGAACAAAGGGGTGAGCGGCGGCACACATTAGTCCGTTTCGGTGCATGAGATTCCATCACCGCGCGAACTGGCACATTGATTTGCCTGGCTGTTTTGGATTGCCACCGTGCCCGCCGCAGCTCCTACTGCCATTTCGGCAGCGATAGAACAGGCTCTTTGGGGGGGGAGCGGGCCAAAGGGTGCGGCATGACGGCTGTGCCCTTTGGCTTACAATGCCTTCGTCATCAGCATGTAGGTTTCGCGCGGCTTGAACCGGGTGCGCAGATAGAGCCTCTGGGCGGTCTCGTTTTCGCGATCCACCTCCAGGTGCAGGGCGCGCAATCCTGCCGTGGCCAGGGTTTTCGGCAGTTCAGTCAGCACCTCGGTGGCGATGCCGCGGCTGCGCACGGCGGGGCGGATGTACAGTTCATCCACAAAGCCGTCCATGCCGCCGAATTCCACTGACCAGCCAAAGGTAATGACAATATAGCCGATCGGCGCGCGGGTCGGGCCGATCAGGTAGACGGCGCCGTAGGGGTGGCCGTTCAACAGCGGCTCAACCCCGGCGCGGCGGTGGTCCTCGGTTGTTTCCAGACCGGATTCTGCATGGAATGCGGCAACCAGAGACAGTACCCTGTCCAGGTGTTCGGGCTTGGCGAGGTGCAGGGCGGCGCTCATAGTCGGGCGAGCCTTTCGGTCAGGAGTTTAAAGAAACCGTCCGCGTCGGCATCGCCGATAAACAGGGCGTTGGGTTTGCGGTCTGTGACGCCCCACCAATCGGCGACGGTCATTCCAAGGGTGAGGTCCGAACCGGTTTCGATCTCGACGTTCACATGGCGGCCGGAGAACAGGCCGGGCTGCAGCAGCCAGGCGATGACGCAGGGATCATGCAGCGGGCCGCCTTCGGAGCCGTATTTTTCCACATCGAAACGTTCGAAGAAATCCAGCATGTCGGCGGTGAAGGTGCCCACGCGGGAATTCAGGGCGCGGATCGCCGCGGTGCGGGGTTTGGTGGCCAGAACCTTATGCGTCACGTCCAGCGGCATCACAGTGATCGGCGCGCCGGATCTGAACAGGATTTCAGCGGCTTCCGGGTCGACGTAGATGTTGAATTCAGCCGCCGGTGTGATGTTGCCAACCTCGAAATAGGCGCCGCCCATCATCACGACTTCCTGCACCCGTTCGATGATATCGGGGGCGGTGTTGAAGGCGGCGGCAATGTTCGTGAGCGGCCCCAATGTGCAGAGGGTGACAGTGCCCGCTGGTTCGCGGCGCAGGGTGTCGATGATGAAATCGACGCCGTGCCCTTCGGCCAGGGGCATGTCCGGCTCCCACAAATCAGGCCCGTCAAGGCCGGTTTGACCATGCACATGTTCGGCGGTGATCAAAGGCCGGCAAAGCGGCGCCTTGCTGCCCGCGTAGATCGGCACATGCGGGTGGCCGGCAGCTTCGCAGACAATCCGGGCGTTTTTACTGGTGAGCGGAAGAGGCACATTGCCTGCGACGCAAGTGATACCGAGCAGATCCAGGTCTTCGGGACTGGCCAGAGCCAGCAGGATGGCCACTGCATCATCCTGTCCCGGATCGGTGTCGATGATGATTTTTCTGGGGCTCATGGCGCACTCCGCTGGTGGTGAGCTGAGAGACTACGCGCAGTTTTGCCGGGATTGAACCGCTGCCGCACAGGTCTGCGCAAATTTCCGGGCATTTTCTGCGACGGATGTTTGCGGGTGCCGCGTTTGGTTCCTATGTTTGCTTGACGCAACGGCAATGCGGGCGGGATGGCCCGGCATCCGTGGTGGTATTTTGTCAGGCCCGGGTTCGGGCAGTATTGGTGCGCGGCGGTTTAGCGGCAAACGCAGATAATTGATTTCAATGGGGAGTTGATCAGATGGCCAAAGAGCCCAAAGTTGTTGGCGATATCCTGAAGGACAAGAAGATGACCGCGGCGTACATGGAGTACTGCAAGCGGCGCTATTGCCTGAATGAATTCATGTTCACCCAGAACAAGGGCAATCCGGAATCCCTGTGGACCCGCTATATGGACCAGAAGAAGGGCAAGGAACCGGTGAATATAACCTCCAAGACCTATAACGCTGCCAAGGTTCTGGCGGAGAAGGGCGACTTCAAGAGCGGTGACTGGAAGAAGATCATCGCGACCGGCAAGGATGAAGTGGTGAAGATGCTGAACAAGGACGTCATGGGCTTTACCGGCAGTGATGAGTACAAGAAATACGTCGCCGAGAACGGCATGGGGGATCCTAAAAAGGCGGCCAAGCTGCTGGGCATCAGCGACGTGAAGAAGCTGAAGGACGTGATGGTCAATATTGCCGTGAATGATAAGAAATCGGCGGAGAAGCTGTGGAAAGATCTGATGAAGAAGGAAAAGATCCTACAGGATTTCAAGACCATTATGGGAAATCTGAAAAAGGCCGGCCTGGCCTGAAGTGTAAAACTTCAGACTTGATCTGACAGGCATCTCAGTTCTCTGTGCTGAGAATGGGTTGCCGACTGTCCGATGGATCGGAAGCCATGATCGTCTTGTCCCTGGCAATATGCAGCGTTTCGCGGAAGGATTGCATAGGCGTCTTGCCATAGCAGTATCTTCCCGAATGCGGCCGCTGCTCGTTGTATCTGGCCGGCCAGGCGTCCAGGTCCACCTGCAATTCCTCCACCGGCCGGTAGAGCTTCTTGCGGAAGGCGATGTCGCAGAACTCATCCTTGATGGTCCGGTGGAAGCGCTCGCAGATCCCGTTCGCCCTGCAATCGATCAACTGGATCGATTGCCTTACGGTCTCACTCTGGGGGCTGTTCGCCTTGGCTCTCGTGTGGTCCAAGTCCCCGGCCGCCAAGTAGAGCTGATAGGCATGGCTTCCGGCTTTGCCGCAATATTCGGTGCCGCGGCCCGTCAGGATGCGCAACAGGCTGATGCCGTGTCCGGCAAAGAAGGGGATAACCCTGTCATTCAGCAGGCCGGCGGCGGTGATCGCCGTTTTTCCCGGTGCAGAGCTTACCGGCCGCCACCCGCGCATAGGTCTCGATGAAGGTCTGCTGGCAGATGCGTCCCACTCCCTTCATCGTGCCCAGGTAATAGGTGCCCTGGCTGCCGGGACAGCCCGGATGGCGGCTTTCGATCTCGCCATGCGCCCCCTTCTTCTGCCGGGCCTTCTCCAGCGCGGCCATCTGCGCCTCGGTGAGCAGGATGCCGTCCTGGGCGGCACGGGCCTTCCAATGCCTTGAGGCGTTTCTTCATGGCCTCCAGACCGTCGCGCAGCCAGATCAAGCGGACGCCGGAAGATGACACCATGATGCCCTGCTGCTGGAGTTCCCGCGAGGCGCGCTTCTGCCCCGGCGCCGGATTTTCAATCGCCAGTTCGATCACCGCCCGCTCAACGTGCTCCGGCACCCGGTTCTTCAGGATCGGCTTGCGGCGGCTGAGATCCATCAGCGCCTGCCCGCCGCCCTGTTTACAGAGCTCCATGAAGCGGTAGCAGCTGTCCCGGCTGCACCCCATCACCTTGCAGGCCTGCGAAACGCTGCCGAGCTGCTTCGCAGGCTCCAGCAGCCCCAGCTTCGGCTTGATGATCTTGTCCTGAATACTCGTCATTGATCGGCACTCTTTGCTTGCGCTCCAGAAGAGCAGAAATGTCAGATCAAGTCGCGTATTCTACACCTTGAAGCCTGCGGCTGTCACCCGGCGGCTGCGCCGCCGGGTTCGTTTTAGTATCCACTCTCTGGAGCAAACCCTCCGGCTTCCAGCCGGAACCGCTTTAGCGTGAAAGAATCCGGTTGTGGCCTTACCCTTGGAAAAATGAGCTGCAGCCGGGTCGAAGGCTCATTTTTCCAAGGGTAAGGCCATGCAATGTGATACCGGGAAACACTGCGTTTTCTACCACCGCTATCAGATCGTGTGGTCCACCAAATACCGCTATAAGGTGCTGCGCGGGGCGTTGCGCCTGCGGGTGCGCGACATTTGCCGCCAGGTCTGTACTGAGAACGGTGCCGGCCTCTTGCGCGGGGTGCTGTCGAGCGACCACGTGCATATGTTCGTTTCCGTGCCGCCCAAGCTCGCCATTTCGGATCTGGTGCGCAAGATGAAGGGCCGTTCGTCTTGCCGGGCGCAGCGGGAATTTCCGGCGATCCGCAGACGCAACCGGGGCTGCCGGTTCCGGGGGCGGGGGTATTTTTCAACCACCAAAGGAGCGGTCACTGAAGACATCGTACTTCAGTACCTGGAAAACCATATCGCCGATCCTACCGGCGCCAGCCGGTAGCCGTTCAGTATTTTTGAAAAGGTGAAACTGGCAGTCTGGGCTAGGCGCGCTCGTCTGCCTTCACCGCGTCCCAGAGCGCGTCCATTTCGGCCAGATCACTGTCCTCGGGGCGTTTGCCGCGGGCGGCAAGTTTGGCCTCGACGCCTTCAAACCGGCGGGTGAATTTGGCGTTGGCAGCGCGCAGGGCGGCTTCGGGTTCAACCCCCAGATGGCGGCCCAGGTTGGCCATCACAAACATCAAGTCGCCGAATTCTTCTTCGACTTCCGTGTGGGTGAGGGTGTCGCGGGCCTCGACCAGCTCGGCGCATTCTTCGGTGATCTTGGCGATGACATTATCCGCTGACGGCCAGTCAAAGCCGACGCGTGCGGCGCGCTTCTGCAGTTTGTAGGCGCGCAACAGGGCGGGGAGGCCCACGGCAACGCCGTCCAGGGTGCCGGTTTCGGCTTTGACTGCGCGTTCTGCCGCTTTGATCGCTTCCCAGTCGCGGGTCTGCTGTTCTGCGGATTTTTCGCGGCTCTCACCGCCGAAGACATGCGGATGGCGGGAGACCATTTTGTTGGACATGGTGGTGACCACATCCTGGAAGGTGAAATGCCCGGCTTCCTGCGCCATCTGGGCGTGAAAGACGGATTGGAACAGAAGGTCGCCCAGTTCTCCCTTCAACTCGTCCCAGGCTTCGCGTTCGATTGCATCGGCAACTTCGTAAGCTTCTTCAATGGTATAGGGGGCGATGCTGGCGAAATCCTGTTCGACATCCCAGGGGCAGCCGGTTTTTGGATCGCGCAGGTGCGCCATGATTTCCAGCAGGCGCTCGATGCCTGCTGTTTCATTGTGGATCAGATCTGTATCGGGCATTGCGGCGGCTCTTGTTCCAGTGTCAGATGCATCAATCCCGAGTCTGAAGCAGGAGTCCACCCCAATGCCCGTTGTGAACCGTATTGCCGATTACGCCGAGGAGATGAAGGCCTGGCGGCGGCATCTGCACCAGATCCCGGAACTGGCGCTGAACCTGCCCAAGACGGCGGCGTTTGTGGCGGAGCGGCTGCGGGAGTTCGGGGTGGACGAGCTGCATGAGGGTATCGCGCAGACCGGCATGGTGGCGATTATCAACGGGCAGGGGGAAGGGCCGACCATCGGCTTGCGGGCTGACATGGATGCACTGCCGATCCCGGAGGAAACCGGAGTGGACTACGCCTCGGGCCACGCCGGCAACATGCATGCCTGCGGTCATGACGGCCATACCGCAATGCTGCTGGGGGCAGCGAAATACCTGACGGAGACACGCAATTTCAGGGGCCGGGTTGCTTTGATCTTTCAGCCGGCCGAGGAGGCGATCGGCGGCGCGCGCATCATGGTCGAGGAAGGCATCATGGAGCGCTTTGATATCGGTGAGGTTTATGCGCTGCACAATGCGCCGGGGCTGCCGGCGGGGCATTTCCTGACCACGCCGGGAGCGTTGATGGCGGCGGTGGACACCTTTCATATTCACATTCAGGGGCAGGGCGGCCATGGGGCGATGCCGCATGAAACCCGCGATCCGGTGATGGCGGCCTGCGGTATGGCACAGGCGATCCAGACCGTTGTCAGCCGCAATCACCACACGCTGGAAGACCTGGTGGTTTCAGTCACCCAGATCCACACTGGAACCGTCGACAACGTGATCCCGGACACCGCCTATATCAACGGCACCGTGCGGACCTTTAACCCGGAGGTGCAGAAGATGGTGATGCGGCGGATGAAGGAGATCGTGGCGGGCCAGGCGGCGAGCTATGGTGTTGAGGCGGAGCTGGACTATGAAATTGGCTATCCGGCCACCTTCAATGATGCGGAAAAGACCACTTTTGCTGTGGAGGTCGCCAGGGAAATCGCAGGCACGGGAAATGTCGAGCCTGATGGCGGGCGCGAGATGGGGGCGGAGGATTTCGCCTATATGCTGCAGGCGCGGCCCGGATCTTATCTGTTCCTGGGCCAGGGCAGCAGTGCCGGGCTGCATCACCCCAAATATGACTTCAACGACGAGATTGCACCAGTGGGCGCGTCGTTCTTTGCCCGGCTGGTTGAGCGCGCGCAGCCGGTGGGCGGCTAACTGCAGGGCATGGATGACAAACACCTGCAGAAACGGTATTTGATCAAAAGCTGAAGCCGCAGAACAGGGACGCACCGCCATGGCACTGGAAGACGCAAAAGACATGATCGATCACGCCTTTACCCGCGAAGATCTGAAGGGGTTGAGCTTTGAGATCACCTTTGGCGGGGCGATGTCTTTTCTGCGCCGCAAATACACCAAGGATCTGACGAGTGTTGATATTGCCGTCACCGGTGTGCCGTTTGACCAGGCGGTGACCAACCGGCCCGGCACGCGGCTGGGGCCGCGGGCGATCCGCGAGGCGTCTTGCCTGCAGAGCCCGGATGAACCCTATGGCTGGCCTCATAAACCGCTGAGCACGCTGGCGATTGCCGATTATGGCGACATGGCGTTTGATCATGCCAATGTGCCGGAGTTTCCGGACGCCTTGACGGAGCATATCCGGGGTATTTTGGCTGCGGATACAGCCTCGGTCGTGCTGGGCGGGGATCACTATATCAGTTTTCCGATCCTGAAAGCCTATGCCGAGAAATACGGACCGATTTCGCTGTTGCAATTTGATGCGCATACCGACACCTGGCCGGATGACAACATGGACCGTGTGGACCACGGAACCATGTTCTATAAGGCGGTGAAGATGGGGATCGTGGATCCGGCGACTTCGGTTCAGGTCGGGATCCGCACCACCAATGAGGATACGCTGGGCGTCAATATCATCGACGCACCCACCGTGCATGAGATCGGCCCGGTAGAAACCGCCAAGCGGATCAAGGCGGTCCTGGGGGACCGGCCAGCCTATCTGACCTTTGACATTGACTGCCTGGACCCGGCCTATGCGCCCGGCACCGGCACGCCGGTCTGGGGCGGCCTCACCTCGGCGCAGGCTTCGCGCATCCTGCGGGAGATTGCCGGCATCAATATCAAGGGTGGCGACGTGGTTGAGGTCTCTCCCCCCTTTGACACAACCGGCGCAACTGCTATTGCCGGGGCGCATGTGGCGACGGAAATTATCTGCCTTTTGGGCTGGAACATGAGAGACAATGACTGACTTCAATCAACCGATCAGCGGAAATGACCTGGCCCGGTTTTCAGGGCCGAACACCTTTATGCGGCTGCCGCAGGCAACCTCGCTGGACGGCTTGGATGTGGCTGTGCTGGGGGTTCCGATGGATATCGGCACCTCGTGGCGGTCGGGCACCCGGTTTGGCCCCAAGCAGATCCGCGCTGAAAGCGCGATGCTGCGGCCCTATAACATGGCGACCGGCGCGGCGCCGTTTGACAGTCTGAATATCGGCGATATCGGCGATCTGGCGATCAATACGTTTTCGCTGCCGGAATCGCTGCGCATCATTCAGGAAAGCTATGAGGCGATCCTGTCTGGCGGGGTGATCCCGGTGGCTATGGGCGGCGATCATTCGATCACCCTGCCGATTCTGCGCGCCATTGCCAAGAAATACGGGCCTGTGGCGCTGGTGCATGTGGATGCCCACGCCGATGTGAACGACGAGATGTTTGGCGAGCGCGAAACCCATGGCACCGTGTTTCGCCGCGCCTTTGAGGAAGGGTTGATTGTCCCGGACAAGACCTATCAGATCGGTATCCGCGGCACAGGTTACGCCGCCAGCGATTTTGCCGAGGCGCAAAGCTGGGGCTTTCAGCATTTTCCGGCGGCTGAGCTGTGGGGGCGGCAGCTGCATCAGATGGGTGCGGAAATTCGCCGCGATATCGGCAATAGGCCGGTCTATGTATCGTATGATATCGATAGTCTTGATCCGGCCTATGCGCCGGGCACCGGCACGCCGGAAATCGGCGGGCTGACCACGCCGCAGGCGCTGGAGCTGATCCGGTCGCTGAAGGGGGTCAATATCGTGGGCTGCGACCTGGTGGAGGTGTCGCCGCCTTATGATCCCTCGGGCAACACGGCTTTGGTGGGCGCCAATCTGCTTTATGAGCTGCTGTGCGTGCTGCCGGGGGTGACGACAAAGTAAGCGGTCCGGCCTGAACGTCAGGCCGGGGGAGGGCCGCAGAGGGAGGAGGCAAGGGGTGACCTTGAAACCGCAATGAGGCGGGTGATGCTGTTTGCCTGGCTGGTACTAGCGGCAGGCATTGCTGTGCTGGGCTTTGTCCGGCTGGCACCAAGCGATCCGCTGGACTGGAACACCCAGCCGGAGTTCACCGAGGACAAGGAGTTCCGCGGCGGCGTGTTCCGGGTGGTGCGCTCGGGGCCGGACGGGCTGGAGCGGTTCCACCGCATCGCCAGTCACGCCCCGCGCACCAGCGTGCTGGCAGGCGGCCCGGACGACGGAATGGTGACCTATATCACCCGCACCCAGGTGCTGGGGTTTCCGGATTATACCACCGCTGCTCAGGACGGGGACTTGCTGAAGGTCTATGCCCGGCTGCGGTTCGGGCGGTCGGATCTGGGCGCCAACAAGCAGCGCATCAACGGCTGGCTGGCCGAGATGGAGGCGGGGGCGCCGCAAGCCGCGTCCGCAGGGGAATAGAGGGAGCTCCCGCCTGTTCGCCGGCTTTTTGGCAAAAGCCCCTCACAGTTGGGCCGAGCGCCGCGCTTGCGCGGCGCAGGCTCCTTCGCCATTGGCTGCAGAGCCTGAGGTTTTGCTGAGGAGCGCTTCAGATGCAGGCTGCCCTTGAAGAGGCCATTTCAAGGGGGTTTTGTCTTGCGGCGTCAAGAGCAAGCCGCGCATGCGTGCGGTGGCTGCGCCCCCCCCTTGACCCCGCTGGGTTTCTGCAGAGAGTGGTTCGTGGCATCTTCTAAGGCATATGCTTTTTGCATAGGTTGACCAAAAGCGCTGTTTCCCAAAAATGAAAGTATTTCATGATCACAAAATTTTCCAAGCCTGTTCAGTCCCTTGCTTGTTGTGCACTGCTTGCGGCCTGTGGCGGAGTGCCTGCCAGCAATGAACTGCAACTCGACAATGATGGGAATGGCCGGTTCAGCGGCGTTGCTGGTGCAGATTGGACGGCGCAGGAGATCAGAACGCACGTCTCTGGCATGATCTGCAGCAATGGTCCTGTTGGAGAACTCCGTTTCTCCATGTTGCCATCTGCACCGGAATACACGATTTTTTCAGGCAGTTGTGCTTCCAGCGGAGACGGGCTGGCCTCTTCTGAGACATGGCAGAATCGCGTTGTGACCGCGCCGTCAGCACCAGAGGCTCCGGCGGTGGTGTCGGCTGGAAACAGTGCGGCCTGGGACGGCTCCACCCCATTTGTGGATTGATCAGACCGGCATCCCTTCCGCATGCTAAGCGGCAAGGGGATGAGCGGGGTTGAGT
Organism: Leisingera aquimarina DSM 24565; assembly: GCF_000473165.1. Lineage (GTDB taxonomy): Bacteria > Pseudomonadota > Alphaproteobacteria > Rhodobacterales > Rhodobacteraceae > Leisingera > Leisingera aquimarina. The sequence continues at coordinate 2,660,677 of NZ_KI421504.1, forward strand.
CCGCTGGGCCCTTCCCCCGTGAATTGAACAAAGGTGCCTTTGCTGGACATCAGCGTCCTTGTCGCGGAGGCAGTGAAGCAGTTGGTTGGACGGCTCAGAGTTGCGGCAGCTCCAATGGCGCAGGCGATGTTCCGGGCAGGGTTTCCAGCGATGCTGACAGGCAGCTGCTTTGCACCTCGCGCCACATCGGCACGTTCAGGGACATCTGGCATTGCGCCATGAACATGCGGCCGTCCACCTGCAGGCAGCGCAGCTCTCCCAGCTCGACGCGGCTGCCGGACTTGTCGGTGCAGTAGCAGTCGATGGTTTTGCCGCCGGGCCCCAGAACATCCGCGCCCGCAGCAAGGGGTAGAGTGAGGAGGATTGTGGCAATAAGGACTCTGGCATGTCGCATGGCTCTAGCATATCACATGGGGGACGATTGGCCAAAACAAGAACGGAAACAGGTCCGCCATGATCCCCGAAGAACGCCTGGAACAGATCCTGCAGCGGTTTCAGTATCTTGAAGCCGCTATGGCGGATGGTGCCGGGGGCGGGGATATTGCGGCGCTGGCCAAGGAATATTCAGACCTGCGGCCGGTGGCGGAGCAGATCAGCGCCTACCGCAAGTTGCTGAGCGATCTGGAGGAGGCCGAGCTGATGCTGGGCGATCCGGACATGAAAGATCTGGCCGAGGACGAGATCCCCGCGCTGAAGGCGGCGATCCCGGAGGCTGAACAGGCACTGCAGCTGGCCCTGCTGCCCAAGGATGCTGCGGATGGCCGCCCTGCGATGCTGGAGATCCGGCCGGGCACCGGCGGCGATGAGGCGGCGCTGTTTGCGGGTGACCTTCTGCGGATGTATCAGCGCTATGCCGAGGGGCAGGGCTGGAAAGTCGAGATCATCGAGGAACAGGCGACCGAGCTGGGCGGTATCAAAGAAGTGGTGGCGCATATCAAAGGCGAGAACGTCTTTGCCCGGCTGAAGTACGAATCCGGTGTGCATCGGGTCCAGCGGGTCCCAACGACCGAAAGCGGCGGGCGTATCCATACCTCGGCGGCGACTGTGGCGGTGCTGCCGGAGGCGGAGGACGTGGACATTCATATCGACACAAATGACATCCGCATCGACACCATGCGGGCCTCAGGCGCGGGCGGGCAGCATGTGAACACTACCGACTCGGCGGTGCGGATCACGCACCTGCCGACAGGGCTGATTGTGACCTCATCCGAGAAGTCGCAGCACCGCAACCGCGAGATCGCCATGCAGGTGCTGAAGACGCGGCTCTATGATCTGGAGCGGCAGCGGATCGACAGCGAGCGGTCTGCGGACCGGGCCAGCCAGGTGGGCTCGGGCGACCGGTCAGAGCGGATCCGCACTTATAATTTCCCGCAAGGGCGGATGACGGACCACCGTATCAACCTGACGCTTTACAAACTGGATCAGGTGATGGGCGGGGATCTGGACGAGATTGTCGATGCGCTGACCGCGGACAATCAGGCGCGGCTTCTGGCCGAGATGGGGCAGTGAGCATGGTTGAAACCGCGGCACAGGCGATGGCTGCAGCGACGTCCCGGCTGCGCGCGGCAGGGGTTCAGGATCCGGCGCGGGATGCACGGGTGCTGCTGGCCCATGCAGCGCGTATTGAAGCCAGCCGTGTAACGCTGATCGCGCCTGAGGAACTGGCAACCGAAGTGGCAGAACGGTATGAGCAGCTGATTTCGCTTAGGGCAGTGCGGGTGCCTGTGTCGCATCTGATCGGCGAGCGGGAATTTTATGGCCGCCGTTTCAAAGTGTCGCGCGATGTGCTTGACCCGCGCCCCGAAACAGAGGTCCTGATCGAAGCGGCGCTTGCGGACCCTTACGAGCGGGTGCTGGACCTGGGCCTTGGCTCCGGCTGCATCCTGGTGACGCTGCTGGCGGAACGGCAAGAGGCGACCGGGCTGGGCGTGGACATCAGCGAGGCGGCCTGCCTGCAGGCCAGCGCCAATGCCGTTTTGCACCGGGTTGAAGCACGGGCGGATATTCAGCAATCGGACTGGTTTGAATGTGTTGAAGGGAGGTATGACCTGATCGTGTCAAACCCGCCCTATATAGCGCTGGACGAAATGGAAGGGCTGTCTGCGGAGGTGCGGGGGCATGAACCAAGCATCGCACTGACGGATGGCGGCGACGGGCTGGGCGCCTATCGGAAGATTGCAGCACAGGCTGCGGCGCATCTGTCGCCGGGCGGGCGGGTTCTGCTGGAAATCGGCCCGACGCAGGGCCAGGCGGTCAGTGCGCTGCTGGAAATGGCAGGGCTGAGCGGTATTGCGGTGCTGCCGGATCTGGATGGGCGGGACCGCGTGGTGCGGGCGCATTCCGGTTCAAATCGCGGATTTTAGCGCGAAAATTCGCGATTTCGTAAGAAAAACAAAGAAAACTCTATTGTGCCTCTTGTCTGTGGCTTCGTAACATGGTTACTCAAGAGGAGCCGCTTCAGGAGAACGCTTTCCAAGCCTTCCCGCGGCATCAAGCCCAAAAAAGCTAATGATCCGGCGCTAAGACGCGTAGAACAGGGTCTACGGCGCATTAACTCAAGGCTTACGCTAGGCATATGAGATCGTCAAAATCACGTTCACGTTCCAAGTCGAACCGGAATCGCCCGAATGGCGTCAATGTTGTCAACCGGGTGTTCGACAGCTCCGGTCCCGAAGGCAAGGTGCGCGGAACCCCGCAGCAGATCATTGACAAGTACAATCAGCTGGCGCGGGACGCGCAGCTGAGCAATGACCGGGTTGCGGCAGAGAATTTCCAGCAGCACGCAGAGCATTATCTGCGGCTGCTGAACGAAGCACAGCGCGAAATCGATGCGCGCCGCGAAGAGCAGGAGCGGCAGAACCGCGAACGCCAGGCTGAGCGCGACCGCGAACGCACCGAGCGGCTGGAACGCCAGGAGAGGGAGGCCGCGGCCGCCGCGGCGGCACAGTCTGCGGCCGATCCGGCAGCAGCCCCGCAACCCGAGGTGATCGACCCGCGCGGCGACAATGGCAATGGCGGCGACAGCGGCTTGGTGGAAACGCCTGAAAGCCAGTCGGCAGCACCTGCTGAAGCCCAGGCTGAAGCACCCGCCAAAAAGGCTCCGGCCCGCAAGCCCCGCACGCGCAAGCCCGCAGCCAAGGCTGACGACGCGCCTGCGTCAGGTGAAGGCGGCGAGGCACCTGCGCCGAAAAAACCGGCCCGCTCGCGTGCCAAGCCCAAGCCGAAGGCGGAAGAAGGCCCGGCAGAGGCGGCTGAGTAATCAGCGCCGGATCCGGCAAACGAAAAGACCCCCGGCGCTGACTGCCCGGGGGTCTTTTCGTTTCAGCTCAGATGGCTGTCTCAGGTCGCGAAGCTGCGGGTCAGGCGCTGTGTCCCAGCACCCGCAAATAGCGCCGGACAGCCTCGGGGAAGCCCAGTATCAGCGCATCGGCGGTCAGGGCATGGCCGATAGAAACTTCCGCCAGATCCGGGATGGCCCGGCGCAGGGCAGGCAGGTTGTCTACGGTCAGGTCATGGCCTGCGTTCAGCTGCAGGGCGCCAAGCCGGCGGGCCGCATCTGCAGTTGCTTTTAGTTTCTCCAATTCGCGGAAAACCGCTTCTGGTGCGGTCTCATTGGCATAGGGGCCGGTGTAGAATTCAATCCGGTCAGCGCCGGCTTGCAGGGCCAGTGCCGGGTCTGCCGGATTGGCGTCTGCAAAGCAGGATACCCGGATGCCGGCGGCCTGAAATTCCCGGGCGATGGGCTGCAGCATGTCTCCATCAGCAGCGAAATCCCAGCCGTGGTCCGAGGTCGATTGTTCCGGCGTGTCGGGCACCAGCGTCACCTGATGCGGTTTGTTCTCCAGCACCAGATCGATGAAATGGCGGGTCGGGTAGCCTTCGATGTTGAACTCGGCCTGCGGGAATTCTTCGGCAATCACCCGGGACAGGTCCGGCAGGTCGGAAAACCGGATGTGGCGCTCATCCGGGCGGGGATGCACGGTGATGCCATGGGCGCCGGCCTCAAGGATGGCGCGGGCAATGTCGATCAGATCGGGCCAGGGCACCTCGCGCCGGTTGCGCAGGTAGGCAACGGCGTTGACGTTCACGGACAAGAGGGTCGGGCTGGGCGTAACGGTTTGGGTCATCGGAAACAGGCTCCGGCAAAGCGGGGGAATAGATCAGGCCTTGGCCAGTTCGCGGGCAAGCGCACAGAAGGCTTCCAGGCCCACCTGCTCGGCGCGTTCGGTGGGCGGGATGCCGGCAGCATGGAGGTAGTCCTCGATCGCGGGAGAGATGCCTTTGAGCGATGAGCGCAGCATCTTGCGGCGCTGGTTGAAGGCCGTGGCCACGACACGAGACAGGATGGCTGCATCCGCCGAGAAGCGCGGTTCGGGCAGGGCATCCAGATGCACCACGGCACTGGAGACTTTGGGCGGCGGGGTGAAGGCGCCGGGCGGCAGCGACAGCACAATGCGTGCATCGGCCCGCCACTGCGCCAGGATTGCCAGCCGGCCATAGGCCTTGGAGCCGGGCAGGGCCACGATACGTTCGGCCACCTCGCGCTGGAACATCAGGGTGAGGCTTTGCCAGAACGGCGGCCATTCCTTGGGTGTCAGCCAGCGCACCAGCAGTTCGGTGCCGACGTTATAAGGCAGGTTGGCGGCGATGCGGATCGGCGGGGTCAGATACGCCAGCGGGTCGATCTCCAGCGCGTCGCCGTTGATGACGTCAAACCGGCCCGGATAGGCATCTGCGATTTCCTGCAATGCGGGCAGGCAGCGGCTGTCTTTCTCTACTGCCAGCACCCGCCGGGCGCCTTCGGCCAGCAGCCCGCGTGTCAACCCGCCGGGGCCGGGGCCGATTTCCAGCACATCACAGCCCGTCAGATCACCGGCCTGGCGGGCGATCTTGGCGGTGAGGTTCAGGTCCAGCAGGAAATTCTGGCCCAGTGATTTGCGCGCCGACAATTGATGCGTTGCGATCACTTCACGCAGGGGAGGAAGGCTATCGATAGCGCTCATATCATCTGTACCTTGGGACATGGCGCGGGCGGCGCGCCAGAAATTTCATGCCTTCGGCGGGGATATTTGCCGTCCGGGGAAGAATCAAGGGCTGGCAGCCATCCGCTGCGCCAGCTTCAGGGCTTCGATCAGGCTGGTTGGGTTGGCTTGGCCGGTGCCTGCGATGTCAAAGGCGGTGCCGTGATCGGGAGAGGTGCGGATGAAGGGCAGGCCCAAGGTTACATTGACGCCGCGGTCAAAATCCAGCGTCTTGATCGGGATCAGCGCCTGGTCGTGATACATGCAGACCGCTGCGTCATAGCGGGTGCGGGCGGCGGCATGAAACAGTGTGTCCGCAGGGTGCGGACCGGTGACATTCAGGCCTTCCGATTGCATCTGCCGGATCAGGACGTTGATCCAATCCAGTTCCTCATGGCCCATGGCGCCGCCTTCGCCCGCATGCGGGTTGAGCCCGGCGACAGCAATGCGGGGGGCGGCGATGCCGAACTGATCCTTGAGGCCCGCAGCGGTGATCTCAACGGTTTCGCGCAGCAGCTCAGGGGTCAAAGCCCTGGGGACCTCGGACAAAGCGATATGGATCGTGGCGGGCACCACGCGGAGCTGGGAGCTGGCCAGCATCATCACCACGCGATTGCGGCCGGCGAGGGACGCCAGGAACTCGGTGTGGCCGGGATAGGCAAAGCCGGCGCCGTCGATCAGCGCCTTTTTGTGGATCGGAGCGGTGCAGACAGCGGCGGCTTCGCCGGTTTGGACCAAGTGAACTGCTGTTTCGATGGATCGGATGACACCAGCGGCGTTGGCCGGGTCGGCACTGCCCTTGGCAGCGCTGCCGCTGAAGGAAAGGGGCAGCACCGGCAAGCTGTCTGTGCAGGCTGCAGCAACCTCAGCCGGGGCGGCGATTTCTTTGACAGGGGTGCCTGCAGGCAGGTGGCGCGGGTCGCCGATCCAGAAGAACGGGCACGTGCTGCGCAAGGTCTGCCAGGCCTTGAAGGCAATTTCCGGGCCGATGCCTGCGGGTTCGCCGCAGCTGAGGGCAATCGGCCCGGGCTGGCTCATTTGATGTCGATCCGGGCGTCGGCGCGCAGTTGTTCGAGGTAGCTGCTGGCCAGCGACGTCATCCGCTGTGCCGTCAGCGCATTGGCCACGGTCTCGCGCGAGCTGTCCTCGCCCAGGTCGGCAGTGCGGCCGCAGAGCATCAGAACCATCAGTGTCTGGCCGTTGTTGCGGGTCAGCGCGGTGGAGGTCTCATTCGGATCCAGCTTGGCCAGCTCCAATGCCACATCGCGCGGGATGTCTGACGGCGGCAGGCTTTGCACGTCCAGCACCGAGGGGTCCTGACCCTGGGCAAGCCCATAAAAATCTTCGCAGGTGTCGACGCTGTCCACCACCTTTTGCGCGGTGGCAAGCCCTTCGGGGCTGCGTCCGCCGGGCACGTGATAGGCGGCATACTCGATTGCGGTGAAGCGCGGAGCTGCCCCCTCAACCTCGCGCACGCCGCGCATCTGGAACAGGGCCACAGCGCTTTGCAGCGGCAGCGGTTCGGAGATTTCGCCGGGTTTCAGCGCCAGCGCAACCTCTTGCAGTTGCGGCGGCAGTTTGGTCAGCGGCATCCAGGGCAGGCGTCCGCCCTCGTTGCGGCTGGCGGCGGCAGAATATTGGGCGGCGGCGGCAGAGAAGCTGTCGTAGCCTTTGAGCCGGGCGACCTGTTCGATCAGTTCTTCGACCTGCGCCGCGTTCTGTTCGTTGATCGGCACGATGAATTCGCTGAGCAGAACCTGGACGCTGCCGGTGCCGGCCGAGCCCATGGCGCGGTCAATTTCTTCCGGAGTGGGGCGGGCACGGGACAGGAAGCGGGCGCGGGTGTATTCCCGCCAGCCCAGCCCGACCTTGGTGAAATCGCGCAGGGTCTGCGGCGCCACGCCGTTCTGCTGCAATGCGGTGAGGAAGTCGTTCAGTGACAGGTTGGCGCGTGCGGCCAGTTCTTCCATGCCGGCGGTGACATCTTCGTCGGCCGGTTCGATCCCGGCTTGTTCCAGCACCGCAAGTTTGAGCCGGTCGTTGATCAACTCTTCTCGGGCGGTCTCCAATGGGTCACCGGGCACCCGCAGCGCCGACTGGAAGCGGGCGCGCTGTTCCAGCTCATACCGGGTGATGACCTCGTCATTCACGGTGATTGCCGGGGCAAAGAGGTTTTGTGCTCCTGCCGGCAGGCCGGTCCAGGAAAACCCCGCGGCCAGCGCCAGCGCGGCTGCGGTTTTGAGAGCACGGGAAAGGAAAGGAGCCGGGAACCGGGTATTCACGTCTTGCTGCATGACCGCCTGTACTGTTTGCTGCCGCTCTTTACGGAAAATCCGCTGAGCGAGATGGTAAAGCCGAAATCCGTTGTCGGCTCAACACTTGTTGTTGAGGTATAGCGGCGGTTGACTGAAAGGTCGACCGTCACGCATTCGTTGCTGTAGGCCACGCCGAGGCCTGCGCGGGTGGCGCGGGCGCCGGAAATATCATAGCGCAGCCGGGCGCTGGCGGACCAGCTGGGATTTAAGTCATAGCTGCCGTCCACCCACAGCTCCGAGCTTTCCTCAGCCCTGTCTTCATCGGGATCAGTGCCGAGCCACAGATAGGAGCCGGAGAGGCTGGAGCGTTCGGTGCGCCAGTCGCCGCGAAGTTCAGCCTTGGAGAAGTTCAGTGAACCGTTCAGCAAACCGCGGGTGGAGAGCGCCAGACCGTCGCCGAATTTGATTTGGCCTGCCAGCAGGAAATCGGAAGAGGTGCCGCTGAGGCCGGAGCTTTTGGTGAACCGGTCGTCGCCGTCGCTGCGCAGCACCTGGCCGGCTGTGGCATAGGCCTGCCAGCCTGTGGGCGCATAACGCGCCCAGTTGGCGCCATAGACCAGGGTCAGGCCGTCCTCGCGGGCGTCGGTGGAGGGGAAGCGCGACAGCGACAAAAGATTGCCCTGGTCAAATTCGACAAAGCGGCTTTCCTCAATGACCACATTGCCGCCGCCTTCGTCGCGCCAGCCAAGTTGCAGGATCGGCTCCAGGTACTGGGTGGCGCCGCCTGCTTCGCGGCGGCTCATCGGCAGGCGCAAGGTCAGCGCGGAGCGCGGGGTCAGGCGGGTGACCTCTTCGTTGAAGAAACTGTCGTCATAAGCGCGGAAGGCGTCTGCTGCGGCGCCGAGCTCCCATTCCGCCAGGATGCCGAAGCCCAGCCGCCAGCTGCGGCGCCAGTCGATGTCGGCACTGAGCCGCGCAAGGTCGCGGCCGTTGCTGTCAGTGGCGGTGCCGTCGATGCTGGAACTGCGGCGGTGGCCATGGCCTTGCAGCGTCAGCCGCAGCTCGCCGCCGGTCAGGGCGGGATGGTGGCGGGTCTGATAGAAGGCTTCGGCGATTCCGGAAGGAATGTTGGCCTGTTCCTCGCTTGTCCGCAGAGTTTTGTAATGGGTCAGAGAGGCGCGGAACAGGCTGTCGCGTTTGGCGCGGGACAGCACCGCCTCGGAACGCAGACGGTCCAGTTCCGGCAGACCGTAGTCCTCGAGATAGGCGTCGTCCGAGACCGCTTTGACGTCAAAGGTGAAGCGGAAGTCCCGCGGCAGATCGAACTGGCCTTCGCCAAAGATGTAGCCGCGGTCTTCGCCGGAAAACAGGTCGTCGCGGGTGTAGGCGCCGTTGAATTCGATCCGGCCGCGGCGGAAGGCCTGGCGGTAGCGGACGTCCAGCGTCTGAGTGCTGGACGAGATATAGGGCGCCAGCGTCAGGTCGCGGTGCGGGCCGAGCGTGAAGAAGTAGGGCGCCTTGACCCCGGTGCCGAGGTTCGAAGTGGAGCGTATCGAGGGCACCAGAAATCCGCTGGCCCGCTCCAGTGAGGGATCAGGCAGGCGGATCGCCGGAAAATAGAACACCGGCACGTCGAGCACCCGCAGCTGGGCGCTTTCGAAATAAAGCTGGCGTTCCTGCTGGTCGTGGGTCACCCGCTCAGCCCGGATCTGCCAGAGCGGCGGGCGTCCATCCTCGCACACGTGGCAGGAAGTGACTGCGGTCTTGTACAGCTGTGTGTAACGGCCGCTGACCCGGGTCATTTGAAGCGAGGCCAGCTGCAGCTGCTGCTGGAATACCATGCGGGCGCCGGTCAGCAACCCGTTGCGCAGGTCGCTGTCCAGCTCGGCAGCAGTGGCCAGTATGGTGATATCGCCTTGCTGGTCGATGCGGATCGGGCCTTCGATCTGAAGAGTGCCAGTGGTCTGATCAAAGGTGATTTTTTGCGCGCGCAGCCGGATATCGCCCTGAAACGCCTCGACGTTGCCTTCGGCCACCAGGGTGCGGTCAGGGGTGATGAAGACCTGATCCGCAACCAGCATCGCGGGCTGCGCCGGATCAGGCAGCGCCGCGGTCTGCGCCTGCGGCGCCGGGGCTGTCAGGGCGAGCCAGGGCAGCACAGCCGAAAGAAGCAGTGCGCGGCGCAATTTACCCGTCTTCGGCATGGAGAAGCAGTCCCAAGGTCAAAAGTATCGCGGCGGCGGGCGGCGCCCAAGCGGCTAGGGCCACCGGGATTTGCCCGTTCTCGCCAAGGATTTGCGCGAAATTGCGGATGAAATAAAGCCCGAATCCCAGCAGCACTGCCATCAACACCGCCAGGCCGGTGCCGCCAAAGCGCGCATGCCGCATGGTGAAGGAGGCGCCAACCAGTACCATGGCGATCAGAAACAGGGGGCGGGCCAGCTCTGCCTGATAGCGGACTTCGTAGCGTTTGGTTGTAAACCCTGCGGCAGACAGTTCGCGGATTGTGGAGGGCAGATCGTAGATCGAGATGCCGCTGGCAGTGCCCAGGGTATCGCGGATCCGGTCGGTGGTCAGGGTTGTGGGGAGCTGCAGCTCATCATGCCGGGCGGCGTTGGAATCGGGGTTGATGCCGGCCGCCAGCGGCCAGGATTTGGCATTGGACAGGATCCAGTTGCTGCCCTCCAGCCGGGCGCTGTCAGCGATGATGCGGCGCACCAGGCCGCCGGCACTGGTGTAGGCGTGGATCGAGACGTCAAGCAAAGTGATATCCGCAGCATCGCCGCTGTAACCCTTGGCGTGGATCACCGATTGGCCCCTGGCACCGCCCTGGCGCAGCCACAGGCCCTCGCCGGACAACGACAGCGCCGACGGCCCGCCGTTGTGATAGGTCTCGGCCAGGTCCTGATAGCGGTTGGCGGTGGCCGAAGCGATCGGGTTCAGCATGGTGACCGCCAGGGCGCCGATTGCCGCGGCCACCAGCACCGGTGCCGCCAGCGCTCGGATGCCGGACCGGCCGATGGCGCGGGTGACCACCAGTTCGCTGCTGCGGGCAAGGCCGACAAACAGCACGATGGTCGACAGGATCATGATCAGCGGCAGAAACTCGCTGAGGGCGGCCGGAACGTTCAGCAGGGTCAGGCCAAGCAATTGCGGCAGGCTGAGGTCGATCGCCTCGAACCGGCGGACCTGTTCGTTCAGGTCGATCAGCACCACCAGTGTCATCAGCACCGCCACAATCACCAGGAACCACTGCAGAAAGCGGCGGGCATAATAGAGATCAAGCTTCATGCGGGCGCCTCCGCCCGGGTCCGTTTGGGCCGGACTGACAGAAGCAGGAAGATCAGCGCCACTGTCAGCCCCAGCAGGGTTGGCACGTAAATCAGCGGCCACAAGTTGGGGTTTTGCAGAACCGGCTCCGAGACTACCCCGCGCAGGCCCTCGACAAAGATCAGCACGACAAAGGCCAGGAAAGCCTGCCGCCACACGCCGAACCGCGAGAACGTTCCCAGCATCAGCGCGGAAAACCCGATCAGGGCGACGGCCACACAGACCAGGGCGCGGGCAAAGCGCAGGTGAAGTTCTTCGGCCTGGGCGCCGGCGGAGTAGCCATCGCTGCGGGTGACGGCCTGAGTGCTGGTCATCAGTTCCAGGCTTGGGATTGCACGGATGTTGCGCGCCGGGTTTTCAGATTTCCGCGCCAGTGCGCTGATATCATATGAAAAATCAGAGAAAAAGGTGGTGGAAAGCCGTTGCGTCTGATTGTCCAGACGCTGCGCCATGCCTTCCACCATGATCAAATGCGCGCTACCCTCGTCCCGTACCAAAAACGCGCGGGCGCCGGTATAGGTCACCGTGGTGGCCGGGTCGCGGCGGTCCGACAGGAAGACGTCGTTCAGGGTGCCATCCGGGTCGATCTGGCGGATGTAGAAGGTAACGCCGTCTGCCGGATGCAGGAAATCGCCCTCGCTCAGCAGCTTGGCGGTGATGTTGCGGGAAACCTCGCTTTCGCGCACCTCCAGCTGGCTGATCGAAGCAGGCAGCAGGTAATGGGTCAGGGCCGACATCATCAGAGCAGTGATCACGCCGAACGCCAGGGCCGGCCGGGCCATTTGCCAGGGGCTGGTGCCGGTGGCGCGCAGCACCGTCAGCTCGCTTTCGCTGTTGAGCCGGTTGGTCACCCAGACCGAGGCGCCAAAGGCGGCTATCGGCAGCACCATGCGAATGAGGTTCGGCAGGGTGAGTGCGGTGAACTCAAGGAACACCAAAGCCGACTGCCCGTTGCCGATCAGCCGGTCAAACAGCACCACAGCCCGGTTGACCCAGAACACGGCCACCAGAATCAGCGCAAAGAAGCCGAAGAAGAGCAGATATTGTGACAGCACGTATCTGTCGTAGCGTGACACCCGATCCCCCCAGACCATTGTGATTTTGCGTGACATTAGTGGATTTGCCGAGCGGGGAAAACTGCATTCTCGCAAGGGGCCTCATTCGGCGGCAGATCGCGACTGCCGCGGGTGCAAAGGCGGGTCTGGCCAAGCGCTCCTGCGCAGGATACCTCTTGTGCCAAGAACCATATGGAACCAGCAGGAGCGCGCAAGAATGAGCAGCCTTACCCCGATCCGTTTTGCCGAATACGACCCTAAGGCGCTGCCGGAAATGACTGGCTGCGTGGCGGTGATGGTCACGCCTGAGGGAAGCATGGATCAGGCGGCGCGCACAGCCAACCGGCTGAGCAAGGGCGCAATTGCCCGGCTGATCGAATCGGAAGGCTTCAAAAAGGCCAAGGCGGGTGATGTGGTGTCGCTCGGCTGGCCGGCAGGCATGCAAGCCGAGGCGCTGCATGTGCTGGTGCTGCCGCGCAAACTGACTCCGGTAGAGGCACGCCAGGCGGGCGCAAAACTGGCCAAGGCGGCCGCGGGCAAGCGGCTGACAGTGATGGCCGGCAGCATGAACAAGGCCGCTGACCTCACCATGGGGCTGGCGCTGCGCGACTATGGCTTTGATGACCATAAGACCCCCGCCGAAGACAAGCCTGAAGGCGAGGTGGTGATCGCTTCCAAAATACCGTCTGACCTCGAAGCTGCTTGCGGACCGTTGCTGGCAGTGGCTGAAGGCGTTCACATGACCCGGGATCTGGTCAATGAGCCTGCCAATGTGCTGACGACCACGGAATTCGCCCGCCGCATCGAAGAAATGAAAGACATCGGCCTTGAGGTTGAAGTCCTGGAAGAGGCGGACCTGGAAAAGCTGGGCATGCGCACGCTGCTGTGCGTCGGTCAGGGCTCTGACAGTCCCTCCAAAGTGGCGGTGATGCAATGGAAAGGCGGCGCCAAGGACGCAGCCCCGCTGGCGCTGGTTGGCAAGGGCGTGGTGTTTGACACCGGCGGTATTTCCCTGAAGCCAGCGGGCGGCATGGAAGACATGACCATGGACATGGGCGGCGCCGGTGTCGTGGCCGGCACCATGAAGGCCCTGGCACTGCGCAAAGCTAAGGCCAATGTGGTCGGGCTGGTCGGCCTTGTGGAGAACATGCCCTCGGGCAATGCCACTCGTCCGGGTGATGTGGTGAAGTCGATGAAGGGCGACACGGTTGAAATCATCAACACCGACGCCGAGGGCCGTCTGGTTCTGTGTGACGTGCTTTGGTATGCACAAGAGCGGTTCAAGCCTGCGGGTGTGATTGATCTGGCGACCCTGACCGGCGCGATCATCATCGGGCTGGGGCATGAAAATGCCGGTGTGTTCTCCAACGATGACGATCTGTGCAATGCCTTCTTGAAAGCCGCACGCTCCGAGGGTGAGGGCGCCTGGCGGATGCCCTTGGGCAAGGCCTATGATGATCAGTTGAAATCGCGCATTGCCGATATGAAAAACGTGGGCGGGCGCCCGGCGGGCTCGATCACTGCGGCACAGTTCCTGCAACGCTTTATCAAGAAAGATATGCCCTGGATCCATCTGGACATCGCCGGTGTGGCCTCGGTCAAGGCGGATACGGACTATGCGCCCAAGGGTGCAACCGGGTGGGGCGTGATGGCGCTGAACCGGCTGGTCGCGGAAAAGTTCGAGGCGGAATAAGCGTTCATGGGGGCTGCCTATTTCTATCATCTGACGCGCAGGCCGCTGGAGGAGACTTTGCCGGTCCTTCTGGACAAGGCGCGCGGGGCGGGCTGGCGCATTGCCGTGCGCGGGCGCGATCCCGAACGTTTGGCCTGGCTGGATGACCGTCTGTGGCTGGGGCCGGAGGAAAGCTTCCTGGCCCATGGCCTGGCGGGCGGCCCCCATGACGCGCTGCAGCCGGTTCTGCTGACGGCAGGGCCGGAGGCAGCCAATACCCCGGAATGCGTGATGGCGGTGGATGGCGCTGCGGTCAGCGCGGAAGAGGTTCAGACGCTGAGCCGTGTCTGCATTCTGTTTGACGGCACCGATCCGGAAGCCGTGCAACACGCCCGCAGCCAGTGGAAAAGCCTGACTGATGCGGGCTGCTCCGCGCAGTACTGGTCCGAGGAAAGCGGGCGCTGGGAGAAAAAGGCCGAGAAATAGGCCGGGAAACTGGCCTGCCAGCACGTGGTATCGGCGGGATCCCGCCAATTTCCTTCAGATTTGTTTCAGCTTCGCAGGAAAGGCTCGCGCCAAAGGCGCCGCCGCAGTAATTCTCCCGGTCAAAAGATCAGAACAAAAGACCAGGACACTGGGGGACAGATGAAAGTATTACATGCGTTCCGTCGGGCGCGGCTGCTGCCGTTTGTTGGGGCGGGGCTGCTGTTCCTCGCCAATTGCGGTGATATTCAAGGCGGATCGGTGGCCCGGGCCGAGGCTGAGGCAGCGCGTCTGGAGTACGCGGTTCAAGAGGTTCAGTCTTTGCAATCCAGGGGGCGCCGTGTCTGGTGTGTGCCTTTCGCCCGCAATGCCAGCGGGATCGAGATCTTCGGCAATGCAAAAACCTGGTGGGCGCAGGCCAAAGGCCAGTTCAGCCGCGGGCAGGAGCCGGAACCGGGCGCGGTGATGGCTTTCCGGGCGACCCGGTCCAATCCGCTGGGCCATGTTGCAGTGGTGTCCAAGGTTGAGGACGCGCGCAGGATCCGGATAAATCATGCCAACTGGCGCCGTAACAAGGTCTCGCTGGGGATGGCGGTGATCGACGTGTCTGCTGAAAATGACTGGTCTGCTGTTCGGTTGGAAAGCAATCCAGGGGCCTTTGGGCGCGTCTATCCGGTCAACGGCTTCATTCTGCCGGACTTGGACGAAGGGTGAAACGCAGGGAAGCGGCCTGTTGCTTCTTTCTGGTTCGAAATACCCCTGCCGGAGGCCTGCGCCGCAAGGCGCGTGATCAGCGGGTCAGCACCAATGCGCCATTGCGGATTTCGATGCTGGACCAGCGCTGCAGGTAGCCCATGCCCAGCAGGGATTGCTCCAGTTCGCCCTGGTTGACCCAGACGCGCACGTCTGTATCGGTGATGCCGCCCAGCGACATTTCTTCGATCCAGACGGAGGCCGTGCGCACCTCGCCATTGGCGGTGCGGGCGCGGCCGAGATAGGCAAGGGTGTCGGTATCAATGCCGGCACGCTCTGCATCGCGCGCGTTCAGCACAACTTCGCTGGCACCGGTGTCGACCAGGAACGGGACAGCTGCGCCATTCACCTCCAGTGTCAGGTAGTAATGTCCGTCGGGCGCGCGCGGCACTTCGACCCGTCCAGCATCAACAGCGACGCTTTGCTGCGGGCGCACGGTTTGGCGGATGTCCTCCCACAGCCCGTAAGAGGCGATCACACCAAGGAAGATAAATCCCCAGACGGCAAACATCTGCAGCGTCTTGCCGATGGATTGGCGGTTTTGCACAAACACCCAGGATCCGACTGCAACCAGCAAGACAACCAGATAAATAACCCGCCCGATCTCAAACTCGCCCATCTGCGCACCTCCTGCATATAATGTAGGCGGGCCGGGGCGTTATGCTAGCCTGCAAATCCAAATGCGCGCAGCCCGTCGAGTACGAACTGGACAGAAAGCGCCGCCAGCAGCATGCCCAAAAGGCGGGTCACCACGGTGATGCCGGTTTTGCCAAGCAGCCGTTCGAACATGCCGGAAAACAGACACATCACCAACAGGATCGCCAGCACCGCGGCCACCACGCCCATGACCATGGCAAAGCCGGCAATGCCGGGCTGCTGACCCGCAAGCAGGATGACAGTGGCGATGGATCCGGGGCCTGCGATCAGCGGGATCGCCAGCGGGAAGATTGAAGGATCATCAAAATCATCCTCCTCGCTGCGGTCTTCGCGCCGTTTGTTGCGGCGTTCGAACAGCATGTCGAGCGCGGTGAGAAACAACAGCACGCCGCCTGCAATGCGGAATGCGGCCATGGAAATGCCTGCAAAACCAAGCACTGCCTCGCCAAGTGCCGCAAACAACGCAAGCAGGATTGCCGCGGTGATGGTTGAGCGCAAAGCGATGGAGCGGCGCTGTGCCGGGCTCATACCCTGCGTCAGCGCCAGAAAGATCGGTGTCAGGCCGATCGGGTCAACGATGACAAACAGAGTGACAAAGGAGGTGATCAGAAAAGCGGTGTCGATCATTGCGCCTCTGCTTTTTCCAGTTTCTCCACCGCCTTCAGCCAAAGTTCCTCGGCGCGGTCCTGGGCTTCCATAACTTCGGCATATTTGCGCTGCCAGACAACGGCTTCGTCTTTGCGTCCGTCATCATAAAGGGCGGGGTCCGCCAGTTTTTTGGCGAGCTTGTCGCGCATTTCGCTGACTTTTTCGAGCCGGGCCTCGCCTTTGCGCACCTCGGCGCGCAGCGCCAGAATCGCGTCGCGGGTGGGGCGCTTGGGTTTGGCGGCCTTGGGTTTGCCTGCGGGTTTGTCGCGCGTCAGCAGCAGATCGCGGTAGGCTGGCAGGTCGCCCTCAAACGGTTTCACCGTGCCACCCGACACCAGCCACAGCCGGTCCGCAACGAGGCTGAGCAGGTGCATGTCGTGGCTGACCAGAATGACGGCGCCGGAATAGGCCGTCAGAGCCTCCACCAACGCTTCGCGGCTTTCGATGTCCAGGTGGTTGGTCGGTTCATCAAGGATCAGCAGATGAGGGGCGGGCAGGGTGGCCAGCAACAGCGAAAGCCGCGCTTTCTGCCCGCCAGACAGGCGCCCGACCTCGGTATCGGCCTGATCTGATCCCAGGCCGAAGCCGGCCAGCCGGGCACGCAGGCGGGCCTGGCCTTCGTCCGGGCGTTCGCGCTGCAAATGCTGCAGCGGCGTTTCTTCAATGTGCAGCTCATCCACCTGATGCTGGGCAAAGAACCCGATCCGCAGCTTGCCGGATTGGGTCATCTTGCCCGCCATCACATCGAGACGGCCTGACAGCATTTTGGACAGAGTGGATTTGCCTTCGCCGTTCTTGCCCAAGAGCGCGATACGGTCGTCCTGGTCGATGCGCAAATCCAGCCGGCTGAGGATCGCAGTGCCGTCATAGCCGACCGAAGCACCCTCAGTCGCGATGATCGGCGGCGACAGTTCCTCGGGTTCGGGGAAGGTGAACACCGTGCGCGCCGCATCTTCGGGCGCGCGGATGGTTTCCATCTTCTCCAGCATCTTCACCCGGCTTTGTGCCTGTTTGGCTTTGCTGGCCTTGGCTTTGAACCGGTCGACAAAAGCTTGCAGATGGGCGCGTCGGGCATCCTGTTTTTTGGCTTGCGCAGCCTGATTGGCGCGGTTGGCGGCGCGCTGACGGGCAAACTGGTCGTAGTTGCCGGAGTAATAGGTCAGCCCCAGCTCTTCGAGGTGCAGAATGCCGTTCACCGAGCGGTTCAACAGCTCGCGGTCGTGGCTGATGATGATCACGGTGTGCGGGTATTTCACCAGATAGGCCTCGAGCCACAGCGCACCTTCGAGATCCAGGTAGTTGGTCGGTTCGTCCAGCAGCAGCAGATCAGGTTGGGAAAACAGCACCGCAGCAAGTGCGACGCGCATCCGCCAGCCGCCCGAATAATCGGAGCAGGGGCGTTGCTGGGCGGCATAGTCAAACCCGAGGCCCTTGAGGATGGCGGCGGCGCGGGCCTCAGCCGACCAGGCATCGATATCTGTCAGACGGGTTTGGATTTCGGCAATCCGGCCAGGGTCCTGCGCGGTCTCGGCCTCGGCCATCAGGTCTGCGCGTTCGGTGTCTGCCGCCAGCACCGTATCGATCAGCGACACGTTTGAAGATGGCGCTTCCTGCGCAATGCCGCCGATCCGGGACCGGCTGGGCAGGGAAATGGCGCCGGATTCCAGCGACAGCTCGTTGCGGATCAGCCGGAACAGCGTGGTCTTGCCGGTGCCGTTGCGGCCAACCAGTCCAACCTTGTGGCCAGTGGGGATCGTGGCGCTGGCGCCATCGAACAGAAGGCGGCCTTCGACCGCATAGGATATATCGCTGATACGTAACATGGGCCGAGCACTGCGGTACTGTCTGGCCCTTGTCAATGGGGCAGGCCATGTGTCGGCGCTGGCTGTGGCCGGCTTATTTCAGATGTGCAGCGGGATAGGAGCCCAAGCCTGCGGGCTGTGTGCCTCCTTTGCGGCGGCGTCAAAGCTGCGCAATCCCCTCTTTATCCTGTCACAGAGCCATGCTATCGGGGCGGCAATTCGTAACGGGCCGGGCATGATGTCCGGCTTTTCAGCACAGGAGTCTGCCCCATGGCACTGGAACGCACTTTCTCGATCATCAAGCCCGATGCAACCCGCCGCAACCTGACCGGCGCAATCAACGCCAAATTCGAAGAAGCCGGCCTGCGCGTTGTGGCGCAAAAGCGCATTCACCTGACCCAGGCGCAGGCAGGCGAGTTCTACAAAGTGCACGCTGAGCGTCCGTTCTACGGCGAACTGTGCGAATTCATGGCCTCCGCTCCGATCGTTGCGCAGGTTCTGGAAGGCGAAAACGCCATTGCCAAGAACCGCGAAGTGATGGGCGCCACCAACCCGGCAGACGCCGCGGCCGGCACCATCCGCGCCGAATTTGCTGAATCGGTTGGCGAAAACTCCGTGCACGGCTCCGACGCACCGGAAACCGCGGCCGTTGAGATCGCTTACTTCTTCTCCGGCCTCGAGCTGGTCGGCTAAGCCGCAGGCTTAGCGAAGACTGAAGGCCGCGCCGGGCGACTGGCGCGGTTTTTTTATGAGTTGGAGAAAGCGGTCCTAAGCCTGGCGTTCTGCCGGCTGCGCGTTCTGCAGGGGCGGTGCTGCGTGGTGAAGCGGCTGCAGGCAGCCAAGTCCTTCGGCGCAATCAAGTTGGAAAAGCCGCGCCGCGCAAGACTTTTTGCCATGGGCTCATCCTGCGCGGCTGATTGTTCCAGGTGGCGGCGCAGCAGGGCAACGTTGCGGGTGTTAGCCTTCCAGCCGATGTCAAAAAGATCGCCTGCCAGCGGGATCGTACTCGCAAAGCGCATCAACGCCGATGTTGACAGCCATACGCGCAAGCGTGCCGCGTGATGCGCCCATGCGGCGGCCCGAGAGCAGGATATAGCCCGCAGGCAGCAGCGCCATCTCGTCGCCGACGCCGGGAACCAAGCCCAGAATGCTGTCCCAGCCGTTCCGCATTCCGATCAAAGGAATGCGGAACGCGTGGTCCATACGGTGCGCTAAGCGTTCCAATGATTGCAGGCGGTCTTCGTGATATGCGGTGTCAGGCATGTTCAGGCGTCTTTGCGATAATCCAGACAGCGTGTTCGATGCCCGGGATATAGCCGAGGATCGTCAGCACGATGTTCAGCCAGAAATGTTTGCCCAGGCCAACCTGCAGAAATACGCCAATCGGTGGCAGAATGACTGCAAAAATAATCCGGATCAGGTCCATCGAGGATCTCCTTTGGTTAGTGTCCCGTTGATGAACCAACCCCTGGATACCCCATTGGGTTCCACCCTGCTATTTGCGCGCTACAACGCCGATCATGTCCAGGGCCGCTTCGAATGCGGCCTGATGGGTGTCAAAGCTGTTGGCCTTTATCTCGTCAAAGCGCTGACGAAGCTCCTCTTTTTCCTTGCCCTTGCAATCGTTCCAAGGCCGCCCCTGTAGCGCCATCACCAGCACGTAGTAGCCGATGAAATGCGGCCGGGTGCCGGTTTTCAGCAGTTTGGCATAGGCCGCATCAGCGCCGATGGCGCGCAGGTCTTCGGCTGAAGAAATGCCGGCCCGGTTGCAGGCGTCCTCATATGCGGGGCCAAGGTTTCGGATGGAAGAAATAGGTGTGTTCATGTTTTGTTTCTATCTGGTCCGTGCGGTGTTGTCACGCTGCAATCCAGCATCTTTGTAATTTGCGCGGCGGCGTCCTGACGCTGGGTTTCTTGCCGCGAAGGCGGATTGACAGTCGCATTTCCTGCGGAAATCCTGACCGGAATGGCCGGCGGGAGGGTGTCAGGTGGGCAGCGGACAGCAAGTATCTGTGAGTATTACGGAGTTTAACCTGGCAAACCCGCCGGAGGGTTTCCTGGAGGATCCCTTTCCCTTTTACGATGCTTTGTTGCGCGCCGCACCGGTGCTGCCGCAACCGGATGGATCGCTGCTGGTCTGCCGCCATACCGACCTGGACAGGATTTACCGGGACACCACGCTGTTTTCCTCGGACAAAAAGAAAGTCTTTGCACCAAAATTCGGCGCGGGCTCGCCGTTGTTTGAGCATCACACCACTTCTCTGGTGTTTTCCGATCCGCCGCTGCACACGCGGGTGCGCAGGATCATGACTTCGGCGCTGACTCCGCGGGCAATTGCCCGGATGGAGCCGGGGCTGGTTGAAACGGTCGATTGCTTGCTGGACGGACTCGCGGGTGCAGCCAAGGTGGACCTGATCGAGGGTTTTGCCGCCTCCATTCCGATCCAGATCATCGGCAATCTACTGGACGTGCCGATGGCGGAGCGAGCGCCGCTGCGTGATTGGTCGCTGGCCATCCTCGGCGCGCTGGAGCCCGCGCTGAATACTGATCAGCTTGCCGCCGGGCACAGGGCGGTGGAGGAGTTCAGGGCTTACTTGCAGGATTTGATCGCCCGGCGGCGGGCGAGTCCGGGGGACATTGACACCGACGTGCTGACGCGGCTGATCAACGGCGAGGGGGCAGATGGCACTCTGAGCGAAACTGAGCTGATCCAGAATTGCATCTTCATCCTGAACGCAGGTCACGAGACGACTACCAACTTGATCGGCAACGGGCTGGCGCTGCTGAATGACCACCCGGACCAAAAGCAGCGGCTGCTGGAGCAGCCGGAGCTGATCAAACCTGCCATAGAGGAGGTGCTGCGGTTCCGGTCGCCCAATCAGCTGGGCAACCGGGAAACCACGGCAGAGGTGGACATCGGCGGTATGCAAGTCCCTGCGGGAACCAACTTGCATCTTCTGATCGGGGCGGCGAACCGTGATCCGGAGGTGTTTGAAAAGCCCGGCGTTTTTGATGTCGCCCGTATGCCGAACCGGCATTTAGCCTTTGCCGGCGGTCCCCATGTCTGCGTGGGGCTGACGCTGGCACGGCTTGAGGGGAGGGTCGCCATTGAACGCCTGCTGCACCGTTTCCCGGGTTATCGCCTGCTGCCTGGCCGGGTGCCGGGCGGGCGAATCCGCTTTCGCGGCTATGCGGCGCTGCCGGCGGAGTTGGAGTGAAATAGGGTCAACAGGGGCGCTGTCAGGCTGGCGCGCTTAGAACAGCCCGGCCTCCTTGGCGGTCAGGGCGGCCTGGGTCCGGTTCTTGGCCTCCAGCTTGCGGCAAAGCGTGCGCACGTGCAGTTTGATTGTCACTTCCTGCAACTCCAGCTCGCGGGCGATTTCCTTATTCGACAAGCCGCGGCACAATCCGTTCAGCACTTCCAGTTCGCGCGGGCTGAGTTTTTCAGCGAGCGGATGGGTGTTGGCCGAGGCGTCTTCGCGCATCAGATCGACGGGCACGTAGATCTCTCCCGCGCTCATGAAGCGCACGGCATTGAGCAGTGACTGCGCGCCCATGGTCTTGGGGATGAAGCCGATGGCACCGGCATCCAGCGCCTCTTGCGCGGTGCGGGCGGGCGCGCTGCCGGACAGAATGGCTACGCCCTTGCCGCCATTGGCCTCCAGCGCCTTGGCCAGGCCGTCGAGTCCCATCATGCCGGGCATGTTGTAGTCGAGCAGCACCAGGTCGTAGGGGCCGAGTTCGGAAATCTGCGAAATCGCACCTGGCAGATCAGTCGCCAGAGCGACCTCAGCACCGCCCTCGGATTTGAGGTAGGCGGAGATTGTTTCGCGGACCATATCATGATCGTCTGCCAGCAAAATGCGCATGTAGCCACTAGACCTGTTCTTAAATTCCCGGTCCCAGTCTACAGCGACAAGGGTTTCGAAACTGTCAACCTTGGATTGCGGGCTGGTCTGGGACGTGAACATCTGCAACTGCTCCTGTGCGTGTGCTGGAAATTTTATTGATATTACGACGCTCTGACGGCGTCCGGTAAGCCAACATTAGGGTTGATGGCACTACTCTGGCGGTTGTGCACCCTATACGAAAGGTCATGAACCTATCCTCAGGTGCCGGTTTTCGGGCGGGGCGGATATGCCATGCTTTGCCTGGTTGTTGTGGAGACGGCATCAAAAGAGGAGTGCTGGAATGAGAGGGTTGATTTCGCAGGTCGCGGTCGTGGCTTCACTTGCAGTCATGGCGTGCGCAGCTGCAGTTCTTGCAGATGATGTGCAACCGGTACTGCTGTCGGTCGGCGTGGAAGGCGCGGCGGAACCTGCGGCGCAGTACACGATCGAGGATCTGCGTGCGCTGGCACCGGTCACCTTTGAGACGGAAACCATCTGGACCACCGGGCCGCAGCAATTCACCGGCGTGCCGCTGGCAGTTCTGGTCGGACGGATGGACGTCAGCAGCGGGCAGCTTGTGGCGCATGCGGTGAATGACTATGCGGTGGAAATCCCTGTTTCGGATGCGGTTGCAGGCGGCCCGATTGTTGCCTTTGAGCGCAACGGTGCGGAAATGTCCCTGCGCAACAAGGGGCCGCTGTGGGTTGTGTACCCTTATGACAGCAACCCGGCCTACCGCACCGAGGAAGTCTATTCGCGCAGTATTTGGCAACTGGACCGGATCGTCATTCAGCCGTGAGCGGCAGGCAAGGAGCAGTCAGGTAATGCTTCGCGGATTTCCAACTGTGCCGCGCTGGGTTTTGGCGCTGGTGCTGGCGATTGCGGCGGCGCTGGCGGCGCAGTCGGTGCGGCTGGGGCATCAGGTGCTGCAGCAACTGGGCGGGCTGTCGACTGCGGCAACCGACAACATGCAATGGAATCTGTCCCAGGCCGAGGTTGAGCATCTCAAACTGGAGGCCGCGGTTCTGACGGCAGGCGCGCCCGGGGATCTGCCCCGGCTGCGGCGTCAGTTCGATATTTACTACAGCCGGATCGCCACGTTCCGCGAAAGCCCGCTGTTTGAGGATTTGCGGCAAAGCCCGGCAGGTGCCGCCTTGCTGCAGCAGATGCAGGACCGGCTGGACCGCATGGCGGCGGTTGTTGACAGTGGCAGCGGGCCGCTGCTGGACAGCCTGCCGGAGCTTGCCGCCGAACTGGCGCAAAACAGCGGAGATGTGCGTGAATTGGCGTTGTTCGGTGTCGTGCTGCAGGTGGAGGATTCCAAGGATAAGCGGCTGAAATTGTTCACCATCCTGACACGTTTGGGCTGGGTGGTGCTGGCTCTGGTGCTGGCGCTGGCGCTGGCGGCGCTGCTGCTGGGGCGGCTCTACCGCAAAGGCCGCAGGCTGGCAGTGGAGCGCAGCCGCTCTGCCGCGCGGATGGAGGCGATGATTGCCTCCTCGCTGGATGCGATCCTTGTGGTCGGTGCGGACGGCAAGATCCTTGCTTTCAATGGTGCGGCGGAATCGGTGTTCGGCTACAGCAGCGCTGAGGCCATGGGACAGCAAATGGTCAACCTGATTGTGCCGGATCACTTGCAAGAGGCGCATCAGGCCGGCATGAAACGGTTTCTGCAAACCGGTGAAGCGCAGGTGGCCGGTAAAGGCCGGCTGCAGCTGGAAGCGCGGCGCAAGTCCGGCGAGCTGTTCCCGGTGGAGCTGTCGGTATCGGTCAGCCAGTCGGGAAACGAGCTGGTCTTTGTCGGCTTCCTGCGCGACATCTCCGAGCGGATCGCTGCGGAAGAAGAATTGCGGCGGGCGCGTGACGACGCGCTGGCCGGCGAGCGCGCCAAGCAAAACCTGCTGACGGTGATGAGCCACGAGATGCGCACGCCGCTGACCGGGGTTCTGGGGGCCATCGACCTGATCGAGGGAACCGAACCGACACCGGAGCAGCGCCGTTACTTGCAGGCGATGCGGGTTTCGGGCGGCCTGCTCCTGCAGCATGTGAATGACGTGCTGGAGCTGTCGCGGCTGGAGGCCGGCGCGGATACAGAGAAACGGCGGATCTTTGACCTTGAGGAACTGGTCAGCGGTCTGATTGAAAGCCAGCAGGCCAACGCCAAGGGCAGGGGGATCGACCTGTCACTGCACTGCAGCCTGGGCGGCAAGCCCGTGGTGGCCGGGCGGCCGCGCGCCGTGCAGCAGGTGCTTTTGAACCTGATCGGCAACGCCTTGAAGTTCACCAGTGATGGCGCAGTGAGCGTGGATGTGATACGGCTGCCGGACGGGGAGACGGTGGAATTCCATGTCGCCGACACCGGCCAGGGCATTGCGCCCGGCGACCTTGACCGGATTTTCGAAGATTTCATCACTCTGGATTCCAGCTATGGCCGCGGCAGCGAAGGCACGGGGCTGGGACTGGCAATCAGCAAGCGTCTGGTGCAGGCCATGGGCGGCACGATTGCATGCGAAAGCGAGCTCGGCGAAGGCAGCCTGTTCACTATCTCGCTGGCGTTGCCCGTGGCCAAGGCGCCGCCGCGCCAGACAGCACGGGACAGACCCCGCCAGAACGGTGCCTGCCGTCTGCTGATCGCCGAGGACAACGACATCAACCGTGAGCTTCTGGCCACGATGCTGCGCCAGGAGCGGCATCAGGTGACGGCTGTGCCGGGCGGTGCCGAGGCGGTACAGGCGGCTGAAGACGGGCAGTTTGATCTGATCCTGATGGACATCAGCATGCCGCAGGTGGACGGGATCGAGGCGCTGCGCCGGATCCGCGCCCAAAAGCTGGCCGAGGGCACCGACATTGTGGCGCTCACCGCGCATGCCGCGGCGGAGGATCACGCCCGCATTCTGGACGCCGGGTTCGCCGAAGTTCTGACCAAACCGGCCAACAAGGCTGAGCTGGCTGATGTGATAGACCGCAGGGCAGGCGGCGGGGTCAAGGTGCTGCCGCGAACGCAGTCGGACATCCACCAGTTTTTTGAAGCCCTTGGGCAGGACCGGGCACGCAGCTTTCTGGCTTCCTTTTGCGAGGAGGTAAATCAGTTGCAGGACGGGCTGCATGGTTGCGCGGTTCTCGACGCTGGCCAGCGCAAAGAGGCGCACCGGCTGGCAGGGTCAGCGGCTGTTCTGGGCCTGGCCGACCTGCGCGCGGCGATGCTGGCGATCGAGGCTGCGGAAGATGGGGGGACGCCTCCGGTTGCGCCATTCCAGCAGGCCTGGGCCAGCGCGGCACTGGTTCTGGCCCCGCATTTGCACGTGTAAACCAGTTTCCTTGCTGGCGGCTGATGGTGCAGAATCGCCGGATGCGCCGCGCTCAGTCAGATTTCATCAAGAAATCAATTGGTTCTGATTCAAAATTAAAGCGCGGATGATAGGTGCGGCCAAAACGCTTATGTCGATGGCGAACCGGCCGGCGGGAAGATGTATGCCGAAAGCTATCACGTCCTGAAGGGCTCGGACGGCAATACCTATTACCTGATCGAAATCAAGATCGAAGGCCATGACGCCCCCGGAGAGGGCGAAGACTATTTCACCTTTTATAATGATGTTCCCCCGGCCGGGGTTGAATTGACTGTGGTCAAGACCTGCGGCATCAAGGGCAACTGGGTTGATTACAAATGCCTTGGCGCGGGTGACAAGATTGAAACCGGATCCATTTCGGGCACCGTTTTTGGCGATTTGGATTGTGACGGCATTATCGGGGAGCTGACCACCATCCCCGGTTGCGACTACACAATCGAAGCCGAGAACATGCACAAAAGCGGCTTTAAGACAGTTGACGGCAGCCAGGCGTCCGGCGGCGAGCTTGTCAAGCTGGCTTATGCAGGGTGCTACGGCACGCTGAGCACCACCTTTGACGGCAAAACCGGTGTCTACGACGTAAAGATACGCGTTCAGGATGAAAACGACGGCCAAAGCAAAATTAAGCTGAAGGTAGATGGTCAGTTAGTTGAAGCAATCCGGCTGGGGGCTGATTCAGATGGCGGCGGGTCGAATGATGGTGGCTTTTCAACCTATGTCATCAAGGATGTTGCCATCAGCAAAGGGGAAGACATCACGATCAGGACCAAGGGCGATGGCTACGAATATGTGCGCATCGATAACATCGTTCTCGAAGGCCAGGACCAGCAAGAAATGGTGTCGGAGCCGGGCAAGGCTGATGTCACGATCAAGCTGCTTGATGCCGGCGGCATGATTGTTGCCACAACGACCACCGATGCCGAAGGGAACTACAGGTTCGACGGCATCGAAGCCGGCGATTACAAGATCATGGGCGTGGCGCCTGACGGCACCGAATTCACCATTCAGGACGCGGGCTCGGACGATACGATCGATTCAGATGTTGATGCAAACGGCATGTCCGGCGTGATCGCTGTTGGTGCCGGCACAGAAACCGACATTGATCTGGGTGTTTTCGAAGGGCAGCCGGGATCGCTCTCGGGCCGTTACTTCTTCGACACCGATGGCAGTGACACCGACAATGGCGAAGCGGGCGTTGCCGGCGCAGAGATTACTCTGACGAACCTTGATACAGGCGAGGTGTCCACCACGACGACGGATGCCGATGGCTTCTATGCGTTCGAAGATCTGGACCGAGGCAGCTATGAGGTCTTGTTTGCTGAGGTCGACGGCTTCGGCTTCGTCGCTCAGGATCAGGGCGGTGATGATACAATCGACTCCGATGTTACTGCCGCTGGCAAGGTCGAGATAATCGAAATAGGCAAAGGCGAGGCTGCCAGCGATATCGACGCCGGTATCCGCCCCTGCGGTAACATCTTCGGCGAGTCGGGGGTGGATGATGTGCTCATCGGCTGCGATACGGATGACAATTTCCGCGGGTTCTCCGGCAATAATCTGGTTGATGCGCGCGGCGGCGATGACTTCATCGACCTGGGCCGGGGCAATGACACAGCCATCGGAGGCGCCGGCAATGATACGATCGACGGCAGTTTCGATTTCGACACCGCAATCTTCGGCGGTGCGGCTGCGGATTACACGATCACACTGAATGCACTGGACGGAAGTTCGCTCACAGTGACGGGGCCGGATGGTGAAGACCTGTTGATTGATGTGGAATTGCTGCAGTTTGACGATCAGGACGTTCTGATCTCCTCCCTGATCCTTTCGGCCAGCGATGATGCGGCTGATCTGCCTGCCCTGAACGGCAGCGTCAGTGTTGATGTGCTGGCAAATGACAATCCGGGTCAAGCTCCCGGCACGCCGGTTGTCATGTCCGTTACAGACGGGCAGTTTGGCACGGCGTCAGTCGAGCCGGACGGCCAGATCACCTACACCGCCACTGCGGAAGCAACCGGCGGGTTTGACGTTGTGAGCTACACCATTGCCGACAGCCAGGGCCGGATGGCGACAGCCGAGCTTCTGTTGGGCGACATTGCTGCTCCGGACGCGTCCGCGCCGGGCGCCGTGATATTGGGCGGCGGGGGCGAAACCTTCGAAGGCTCAGGCCTTGATGATATCATCATCGGTGGCAGCGGCGGCGACACCATCGCTGGCCGCGGCGGCAACGATGGCATCGACGGGGCGGGCGGCAACGACTCGATCCAAGGTTCGGCTGGCGATGACACGATCATCGGCGGCGAAGGGGATGACGATCTGTCGGGCAACCGCGGCAATGACCTCATTTCCGGCGGCGCCGGCAATGACACGATCGCGGGCAGCGGCGACAACGACCAGATCCTGGGCGGCGATGGTGACGACGACATCAGCGCCAATCCGGGCGACGACTTCATTTTCGCCGGCGCCGGCAATGACGAGATCGACGGCAATGTTGGAAACGATCTGATTTTTGCAGGCCAAGGCGATGATGAAATCAACCGGATCGGCGAGGGTGCAGACAGGGCCTTTGGCGGGGATGGCGATGACGTTTTTGTCTGGCGCGACTTCCAGGCGGATGTCTTCCAGCTCTTCGCTGAGAGCTTCGATCTCGTCCAGAGCAGCGCGAAGGTGGCCCAAAATCGCTGCGGCGATTCCATCTGGCTCGGTCATGTCATCTTCGGGATCGCCGCTTTCGTCGCGCAGCCATGTCCAGTCGAGGTCGTCGCCGCGTTCGATGATTTGTTCACGGGTCAGCTTGCGCCAGCGGCTTTCTTCGCCCTGTTCCTCGCGGTCTGCGCCGCCCAGGGAATCGGGACCGAAGAGGCTTTCGAATTCTTCGAAGTCGTTTGGCTTCAGCGGATTGGTCTTGCCGAAGGACGGCATGTTGGTGCGCAGGTTGTAGAGCCAGACGTCCCTGGTGGCCTGTTGCACGTGGTTCGCCGGGTGGACCTTGTCCGTCACACAGGTGAAGAACAGCACGTTGGTCTTGACGCCTTGAGCATAGAAGATCCCCGTTGGCAAGCGCAGGATTGTGTGCAAGTTGCAGTTCACCATCAGGAAGCGGCGCAGCTCGGTGCCTGTGCCGTCGCCAAAGAGGATGTTGTCGGGCATGACAATGGTGCAGCGCCCGCCATTCTTGAGGTTACGAACGGCGTGTTCGAGGAAGGGCATCGGGCCGACACGTTCGCCCGCTGTCAGGGTGAAGTCCGGGCGGTTCACATTGCCCGACATCTTGTTGAACGGCGGGTTGGTCAGGATCACATCCGCCTTGCCGAGCGTTTCGCCCTGCGGTGCGCAACTGTCCTCGCAACCCACAAGGCTTTCGATCCCATGCAAAAGCATGTTCATGACGCACAGACGGTGCGTGT
Organism: Leisingera aquimarina DSM 24565; assembly: GCF_000473165.1. Lineage (GTDB taxonomy): Bacteria > Pseudomonadota > Alphaproteobacteria > Rhodobacterales > Rhodobacteraceae > Leisingera > Leisingera aquimarina. Next base: position 2,688,994 of record NZ_KI421504.1, read on the forward strand.
CCGGCACCCATTCATGCCCCCGGAAGGCAAGGCGGCGCTGAAAATTGCCCTGTTCTTCGGTAAGCGTGAACAGGTCGTCGGTGGTGTCCTTGATCGCGCGGTCAGCAGCGATAAGGAAGCCGCCGGTGCCAGCGGCAGGGTCTTGGATAATTTCGCCGGGTTGCGGTTTGACCAGGCGAATGATGCTGTTGTAGTGGTTCGGATGTGACCTGACAGGCGCCGCCGGAAAAACGGCCAACTGTCAGGTCACATCCGAACCACTACAATTAAACACTCGATTGAGGCGGTTAAAGCCCCCCTGTGCGGTAAAGGTGCCCTGGTCGATGGCTCTCGCGGTCCACGACGATTTCTTTTGTGATTTGCTCGGCAATACGCCGTAACCAAGTCTTTTGAGGGTCTGTCCACTTCGCCTTGGCTAGGATTGCCTTCGTAGCAGATTGCACGCGGGTTTCAAACGGGATCAAGGGGTCGCCCAGTGCAGCCTGCCTTACGAATCCTATGATCGAAGCGGCGATATCTTCATTCGAGGCGTCATTCCACGCACGGCGAAGGCTCGTTTCTGAAAACCCCAACTTGTCCAGTTCCAGCCGCAGGTTACGTAGCTCGGTCCGTGTGAGTTCTCTTGGCCGCTGCACGACGATTGATAGAGCAGCAATCTTGTTCTGGTTGTTTTTCACGAATGACGTGAACGCCGAACGACGCGATCTTACTGGTAACCTCGACAACGGCCATTGGGACTGTGAGCAACTGCCCGAGGCGCCGCGCCCAGTGGCTTTTACCGATACCGGGCGGCCCATCCAGCAGAATAGGCAGTAGACGCAGGCCAGTTCATCAGCCTGGTGTTCAGTAGCGATCGCAGCCAGCCTGACGTCATCCCGCAGCACAGCAAGCCGTTCCCTGTGTTCCCGGGTGAGATGCCCTATGCCGGAAGCGGCTTTCCGGTGCTCGAGAAGAAGAGCAACACGGTGGTTGATCCGCGCGCTCTCCTGTTCGCTGGGGCTGGTGGAGTGGCGGCGCCTCGCGGATTTTTCACTGTTGTCTGCGTTCTCCGCACCAGCGCCGGTATCAGGCAGCTTCCGGCTTCGCAGGTCGCGCAGATGCTGCGCGAACCTCTTCTCGAGAGTATTAGGAGATGTCCTCCGGTTTGAAAAACCGGGCTTCGATGAAGGGGATGCGGGACATCAGGGTAAGACCTCTGGCAAAGTTGGGCTGTTGGCCAGGAACGCCCGGCCGCTCAACATGGAACTGGCTGTGGGTTTAAAGGAAAACGGGCTTGCGGCTGTTTGATGCTGCTACCTGGGTCCAATCGATCCCTTCGAAAAGGGCATCGAACCGCACTTTGCTCAAGGTGACAGGCCCGGCCTGCGGTTTCGGCCAGGTGAAGCGCTTGCCGTTCAGCCGTTTCGCGATCAGCACAAGGCCGGAGCCATCCCAGACCAGAATCTTCAACCGGTCGGCACGCCGTGAGCGGAACACGTAAATCGCCCCGGAATAGGGATCGAGCTCGAAATTGTTGGCTACGCAGGCGGCAAGCCCGTCCATACCCTTGCGGTTATGCAGTCCTCTGCATAACCGCAACTATGTGGCGACGATTATTATGCGGAGCCGTGTACATCGCCTCTTGGATTGTGGCTTTTTTACAGCCGGTTAGGCAGAACAAACAGGCACATGCGCCCCGCATAACTATGCTCTCCCGCGATGGTTTCACACCTTGAGGAGAGAGAAGATGACTGACCAATACCGTAATCGCTGGTTCCTGGATCCGGGGCCGGTTTCGTTGTGGATCGATCAGTTCGCGGACGAGCTTGGCGCTAAGAGCGCGGTCATAGGTATCGCCGCTGACCATTGAAGGCTACAGGGCATCGGCACGCCATTTCGCGGTTTGGCTGGAAAGCACCGGCATACCGATGGTCAGCGTCGATGATGGAGTTGTTCGTCGCTTCGCCGAACACCAGTGCCAATGTCCCGGCGGGCGGCGATGGCAGCATGTCTCACCAAAGTATGCGCGACGTGCCAGAAGGTTTGTTGTTTTCCTACAAGGTGCGGGCGTCGCCCCTCCGCCGTTGAAGGCCGCGCCAGAATTTCCCTTGCTTGACGACTATCAGCACTGGCTGCGTTTGCATCGGGGTTTGGCGGAACGGACAGTTTCCCGTCATCTCCGCATCCTCAATAAGCTGTTGCCGGAACTCGGTACAGCGACCCACGATTATGATGCTGCCCGGATACGTTTTGTTGTCCGCAAATGGCGGGGGCAAACCGGTCCGGCCGGCCTGAGAACCATAACAAGCGCGCCTTGCGAAGCTATCTTCGCTTTCTCGCCGGCGCGGGCTTGTGCCGTCCCAACCCTGATCACGCCATTCCGCCGGGTCACTGGACATGTGATGTCGTCTTTCGTCGTTGCCGCGGTATCTGGCGAAGAGATCGGAGGTGGAACGTGTCATTGCATCCTGCGATCAGCTTGCCCGGGGCGCGCGTGCGGCGACCGGGCGATCCTGCTCCTTCTGGCGGCGCCTGGGGGTGCGGGCCGGGGATGTCGCTGGTCTCAGACTGGGCGGCATCATCGACTGGAACGCCGGTATCCTGAAGTTGAGGTGGCAAGGCGCCGTCGCCAGGTTCGGCTGCCGTTGCCGCAAGATGAGCGATGCGCTCCTCTCGCGTATATCGAACAGGAACGCCCGCGCATGCCTCAGGACGCGGTCTTTCTCATGATGGTCCCCCTACCCGCTCATTTGAGCAATCATGCCAAGCGTCTCGGCCATTGTGGCGCTGGCATTAAAGCGCGCCGGCATTTCCGATCCGCCATCGAGCGGAGCGAGCTTGCTGCGCCACTCCGCGGCAACTTCGATGCTGCCGGTCGGGGGCCACATTGGAAGCTGTCGGCACGGTTCTGCGCCACCGCTCGCTTGATATGACTGCGCATTACGCCAAGGTCGGTATCGCGATGCTGGAACAGATCGCTCAACCCTGGCCGGGAGAATTGACATGCTGAGTCAACTCCTCGCCGATCATGTCGCGCTGCACCAGGCGCTGGGGTTGAAATTCCGTACCCAAGGCAGTCTTCTACGCAACTTCGTTGCCTTTGCCGAGAGCCGCAGTGAGCATGTCGTAACAACAGCCACCGTGCAAGAATGGGCACTACAGGCATCTTCTCCAGAACAACGTCGCAACCGGCTTTTGACAGTACGTCGCTTCGCGCGCGCGCTTAATGCCGAAGATCCGAGCCATGAAGTTCCCTCCGCCGATCTCTTCGGCCGTGCCAGCCGCAAGCGGCGCACGCCTTACATCTACAGTCCCAGTGATATCCAACGGCTGATCGACGCCGCCCAGAGGCTTGGCCCCGCTGGCTCGATCCGGCCGCTCACCTACGCCACGATGTTCGGGTTGATTGCGGCAACAGGCATGCGCGTTTCAGAGGCCATCGCCATTCGATTGCCGGACGTGACCGATGACGGCCTGATCATTGCCCAGACCAAGTTTAAGAAGAGCCGGCTGTTGCCACTGCATCCAACGACTCGACGCGCTCTTGACGGGTATCTTACGATGCGTCTGAAGGCGGCCAGCCCGAGCGGCACACTTTTCCTTTCGCATCAGGGCACGCCGCTCGCCTATTCGACAGTCGCAACGGTATTCCTCCAGATCACGCGGTCAATCGGCTTGCGCGGTGCGGCAGGAACACCGGGCCCCAGGATTCATGATCTGCGCCACACATTTGCTGTTCGCTCCCTTGAGGCCTGTGCGCACGATTCCAAAGCCGTGGCGCGGCATATCACGGCCCTCAGTACCTATTTGGGGCATGCCCATGTCACCGATACATACTGGTATCTCGAGGTAACACCCGAGCTGATGACACACATGGCAGCTGACGGCGAGAGGCTGCATTGCGGGGTGACGGCATGGCCCAGCTTGCCCAGCACCTCGCCGCCTTCCTGCGCAACCATCTTCCCAATGAAAGACGCGCAAGCGTTCATACCTGCGATGCCTATGCCTACAGCTTCCAACTGCTGGTGACATTCGCCGCCGGGCGATTGAGAAAGCGGCCGTGCCTGCTGCAGATCGAAGACATCGACGTGCCCACGATCCTTGCCTTTCTCGAGCACATCGAACAGACGCGAGGCAACAAGGCCCGTACGCGCAACGCAAGGCTGGCAGCCGTAAAGTCCTTCTTTCGCTATCTCGAGCACCGAGTACCTGCCGTGCTGGACCAGGCGCTTCGGGTGCATGCCATTCCGATGAAGAAGGTTGATCAGAGGCTTGTAGCGTCGCTTTCGAGGACAGAAGTACAAGCGCTGCTCGATACTCCGGATCGGAGGACAGCATCGGGCATCCGTGATCGAGCCATGCTGCATCTGGCTTTTGCCGGAGGGCTGCGCGTTTCCGAACTCATCAGCGCCGGGCTCAACCAGTTTGACGGGCGGTCCCCTGCCAGCATCCATATCATTGGCAAAGGACGAAGGGAGCGCGTGCTGCCGCTCTGGCAGGAAACCGCTGCCGCAATTCGCGCCTGGATCGCGATCAGACCCGAAGTCGGCGACACCGCGCTCTTCCTGAACAATGCCGGTCGAATGATGACGCGTGCCGGTTTCGAATACATTCTCGAGAAACATGCCAATACGGCTGCCCGCATCGCGCCCACCCTGGCGGCCAAATCGATAACGCCCCATGTTCTGCGGCACAGCTGCGCAATGCACATGCTTCAGGCGACCCGGGACATTCGCAAGGTCGCACTGTGGCTTGGTCACGCCACGCTCCAGAGCACCGAGATCTACTTGCGCGCCGACCCAACCGAAAAACTCGAGATGCTTGACGCTCTGGAGCCGCTCGGCATCAAGCCGGGCAAGTTCCGGCCACCGGACAAACTGCTCGCGATGCTTTCCGCGCGGTAGAATAGTTATGCGGAGTCAATGTAGGCGGAACCGTCCGAAAAAGTGCCGGTCTGCTTCTTCGGCTCCGCATAATAATCGTCGCCACATAGTTGCGGAAGTCCACCGGCTCCGAGGCAAGGTAAATCCGGAAGTTGCTGGCAGGAGAAATCATTGTGCTGCCCTCACGGCCCGCAAAACTTCCACCAGGTGATCGGCAGGATAGCCAAGGAGTATCTCGACAGCTGCCGCTCCGATACTGATCCGGCAGGAGGTGCTGCTTGCAGCCTCGGGTCCATTGACGTGAGGAGATGCAGAGGGCGGCTGGGCCACAGGAGCAACGACCTCGACAAAAGCTGGGTTCTTCCCGGAAGTGCCGGCCTTCTTAACCCAGAGAGCGACCAGCGATTTGTTGGCTCCGATCTCCTCAGCCGTCTCGCGGATTCCGGCTCCAGCAAGGATCGTTTGAACAGCCTTGGCGCGGAGCGCGTCAGGCCATTTACGCCGCACGGAAGAGGAAACAGGGACCGTGAATCCCCACATCTTCACCTCTTCCGGCATCATTCCGTCCAGCATCACCACCTCCTTTCTTCAGGTGGCGCCAGTATCTCAAACCCCTTATTTTATTGAAACATGGGGTCTTTGCACCGCTTACCCTAAAGGGGCGATAAAAAGAAGGCGCGGCAAGAAACTCTTGCCGCGCCTTGAAGGCCAGAAAAACTTCAAACCGCTTGGCACAAACTGTTTCAGCCAGGGCTCTTGCAGCCTGATAGCCGCATTTGAAAATTGCTGCCCGATTGCGTCAGGACCGGAAAACAGCAATGCGTTTTTGTTTTAGGGCGGCTGACAGATGCTCGATTTCTTTTGCAAGCGGCCGGTCATCCCGCAACGGGGGAGAAATCCTTCGAACCTGTTCCTTTATGCCAGTTAGAAATCCGCCGCTGCTGCCGGTGGTGTTGCGGATTTCTATCGCTTGGCAGGCAATGAGCAATTCAATCGACGTCAGGTGAAAGACATTGTCAGCGATCCTGTCCAGCGCGCTGACGGCTGCCGGGGAACCTGTCAGGCAATCTTCCACTCCATTTGCATTCACGCTGGGCCAAACCGGCACCGATTGGGCGGCATGCGCGATTTCGGCCACCAGGGATTCGGTGACTTTCATGACCGGAGCGAACCCGTTGGACGCGCTGTCCTGCATTGCCAGAAAGCTGGGCAAGCCGCTGAATTCGGGGTTCAGAAGTTTGGCGGCGCGGGCAAGCTGTGCCATGGCCAATGGGACAAACGATCGGCTCAGAGTTTCGGCGGCACTGGTAATCTCGGAGGTGAAATAGGCGCCGCAAGACACCATTTTTCCGCTTGCAGCCAGGGCAACCGGATTGTCGCTGGCGCTGCTGATCTCGATTTGCACGCAGTCCATGGCCCGGTCCAGCGCAGTTTTGGCCGTGCCATGGATCTGCACAATATTTCGGAATGACAGCGGATCCTGCAGGCGCCGGGCCTGGCCGGGTTCAAACAGCGCACTGCCAGCCAGCCGGTTGCGCAGGCCGGCTGCTGCTTTCAGGTGGCCGGGATGCGGCTTGATGGACAAAATGGTTTCGTCCAGAGGACCGGTATTCGCCCGGAACCCTTCCATCGACATCGCGGCAGAGGTCTGCGCCGCTTCAAAGGCGGTTGCGGCTTTGGACACGGTCAGTGCGGCCCTGGCGGCAGTTGCACAGGAGTGATTGGCCAGCGCCAGCCCGTCTCGGGGTGCAAGCTTTAGGGGAGCAATCCCATGTGCCTGCATCAGTTCGGCGCTGGGGCTGATGCTGCCATCGCTGGCATACATCTCTCCTTCGCCGATCAGTGCAAGCCCGATTGCGGCATTCAGTACCAGATCCGCCGCGCCGATTGACCCAACAGAACCAGTCACCGGGACAAGACCCGTATTCAGGCAGCTGGCGATATGCCGGGCGACCTCGGGCCGGGCAGCGCTGTATCCGCCAAGCATCGTGTTCAGCCGGACGATCAGCCCCGCCCGCACCACTTCGGGTGCGGCCAATGGGCCGATGGCGTGGGCACGTCCCCGCAGCGTCTGCAGTGAAAAATCGGCGAGTGCTTCTGCGTCTAGTGCCTCGGTCGCCCGCGCACCTAGTCCGGTTGTCACGCCGTAAACCGGGATTTTCTCCGCGATGGCCCGCGCGACCAGCGCGTGTGTCAGGCTCATTCTGGCAAGCCCTTCCGGGGCGAGGTCCAGGTGCCAGTTCCCGTGCGCGGCCCGGTCAAGATCCTCTACCGTCAGCGACGCGCCATCCAGCCGGAGCGTTTCCATGTCAGGCCTCCCGGTACAGCAGGTTCTGAACGATCCCCAGCTCTCTGGCGCGCTCCAGTATCTTTGCCCCAAGGGCGATATCGCTTGTGGACATGCCCCGATGCCAGAACAGAATGGTTTCGCGGTCCGTTTCGCGTCCCGGCTTTAATCCTGCTGCAATTTCGCCAATCTCGGCATAGAAAGACTCCTCGCTGACCAGGCCTGCATCAATATGCGGCCTCAGCGCTCCCAGATGCCCGGCGCGCATCTGCCCCAGATCATCCATGACAAGCTTGTCAAACCCCTCGATGAAATCCAGAGGCAGCGTGCTCATGGTTCCATATGGCACCACAAAGGCGCCCGGCTTGACCCAGGACCGGTCAAACATCGGCGTCGGGGTATTTAGGCGCGTTGCCTCGACCAGAATGTCAGCCCCTTCCAGGCAGCTCTGCCAGTCGGTGGTCACCGTCACGTCTTTTCCCAGATCCTGGCGCAGCCGGTCGGCAAAGGCCTCCTGGCTTTCGGGCCGCCGCGAATGAACACGGATTTCTTTAAAATCGAACAGGTGATCCAGCAGGCGCACATTCCAGTAGGAGGTGCCGCGCGCCCCGACATGGCCCAAGATCTTTGGGGTCTTCGGCCCCAGCCACTTGGCCCCCAGGGCCGTCAGCGCACCGGTGCGCATATCGGTAATGCCTGCGGCGTCGATCACGGCGCGCGGCGCCCCGGTCCTGGGGCAAAACAGGTTCAAAAGCGCCAGCTCGGACGGCAGGCCCTGTTTGTAATTGTCGACGTAATCCCCGACGATCTTGACGCCTGCATAATCCAGCGGCGCCACATATCCGCGCAGCACGTTGAAATGCCCGTTGAACGCCGGATCCGGTGTCAGATGCATCCGCGGTTCGATGACAGTCTTGTTGCGGCCGGCTGCAACCAAAGTCTGCTCAACCGCGTCCAGTATGTCGTCGTTGCTGAGAGCCACCCGGTCCACTTCCGGCTGCCCCAGGTATTCGATCTCTATGCGCGCCATGTCTGCCACTCCCGTTTCTTGGCCATGATGGCCTTTGCGTGATGGCTTTACAGATCGAAAAATGTGAGGCTTGCCTAAGTTTTTCTGATTCAAAAGGGCCCATCCATGCTTCTTCCACCTTTGAATGCGCTTAAGGCCTTTGAAGCAGCGGTGCGTCTGGGCGGGTTTACGTCAGCGGCGTCCGAACTTGGGGTGTCATCGGCAGCGGTCAGCATGCAGGTCAAGAATGCTGAGGATTTCCTTGGAAAAACGCTGTTTCACCGGTTGAATAACCGCCTGCTGCTGACCGATGCCGGACGGACCTATTACCCGGAAATTTCCGAAGCATTGACGGCCATTTCGACGGCCACGGAAAATCTAATTGAAACGGAGGCCCGCTCCGGGCTTGCAGTCAGCACAATCCAGTCTTTGGCAGAAAGCTGGGTCGCCCCCGCCATTTCGCGTTTTCGCGAGGCGTTTCCCGGCACCGGGATCGAGCTGCGGATCGAAGCTGATCCGGTCGATCTGTTGAATACGCGCACCGACCTTAGGATAACTTATGAGAGCCATCTTTATCCGCAGCACACCCGGCTGCCATTGTTCAAAGACGTGGCCTATCCGTTCTGCACGCAGGCGTTTTACGATAGCCAGCTGGCGGGCTCGGGGATTGCCGCAGTGCCGGACACTTTGCTGATTCACACCGATTGGGGGGAGCAGTATGCCTCGCACCCGACCTGGGCAAACTGGTTCCGGGCCGCTGGAGTGGCCAGAAGTCCGAATCTGCGCAAAGGTCTGCGTGTCGGCGGCGCTGCGGTTGCCCTTGCGCTCGCCAAACAGGGGGCAGGCATTGCGTTGGTGCCTAAGATGCTGGCGGAGGCGGAACATCCTGCCCATCAGGGCGCCGTTGTTGGCGAACCAGGCCTGCCGCTGCCGTATTCCTATTTTGCAATCGTGCCGCGTTCAGCTGCGCCGCAATCCGGTGCGGCTGAGATGAAACCGCCGTTGCGGGCGTTTTTGGAAGAATTGTTTCCGAAGGATGCACCCGAGAAAGCGCACTAGAAGCACCGCAGGCGTCAGGTCTGCACGTGCATTCGGCGCAAACATTTGACGGCCCGTCCGGCGGCTCTTTGAACCGCCCCGGGTTTGCCGGAGGCTGATTTCAGTTAGTTGCGCGGCAATGTCCTCAGTTTCCAGGGCGGCGTAGAAATTGGCCTCTGCTTCTGCCGGCGGAATGTTCCCGATAGGCTCGAGCAGGCGGCGGNTGTTGAACCAGTCCACCCATTCGAGTGTTGCGTATTCCNCTGCCNCGAAGTTGCGCCAAGGGCCGCGGCGGTGAACGGCCTCGGCCTTGAACAAGCCGTTGATCGTCTCGGCCAAGGCATTGTCGNAACTGTCTCCGGCGCTGCCGGCAGAGGGCTCGATACCAGCTTCTCCCAACCGCTCTGTGTATTTGATCGACAGGTATTGGCTGACCCACTGCGTGACAGGCGATGCGAGCATCGCCGAGAACGGCGGCCGGAGTGGTGAACAAGCCCCATCGCCTTTGCCGGCCGCCGCTCCTGAACTGCCTGCCCCAGAGCATCGAGAACGAACCCGGCATGCGCCGGGGTGCTGACACGACCCATTGACCGGCAGGCGATTTGGCCATGCCAAATCTGCCGAGAGGGGACCGGCAATCTTTGGACGTGTCGCGGTTTGATGCCGCTCCTTTGATAGCATTTATTGCAGCAAAGGAGACGAGCTATGGGAACGAAACGGACGGACTGAGCCTCCCCCAATGAAGTGGTCCGCCCCTATGATTAGGAAAGCGGAGGACCATAGATGGCGATTAAGAGACCCAAGCCTGAAGAGATTGTCGTGAAGTTACGGCAGGTTGAAGT
>NZ_KI421504.1:2699131-4250010 GCF_000473165.1 Leisingera aquimarina DSM 24565
TTCGACCGGCGGCCGAGCGCCGCCATCGCAAAATACGCGGAGGCTTTGCGGAGGATCTCGTTCGCCTGGCGCTGCTCGCGGTTTTCCCGCTCCAGCGCCTTCATCTTGCCGGCTGCATCTGTTGGCACGCCCGCCCGCTTGCCGCTGTCGGCTTCTGCCTTCTTAACCCACTCATTCAGCGTATGCGCCGCACAGCCGGTCTTTGCGGAGATCGACATGATCGCCTGCCAACGGGAACCGTGCTGGCCGTTCGCCATTGGGCGCGAACCAATGGCGCCTCAATGGCTCACTTGTCCAGCACCAGCCGCACCGCACGCTCGCGGACCTCAGGAGAATACTTGTTTGTTGTCTTGCTCATTGTGGCTTCATCCTAACCAGGAGTTGAAGCCTCCGGCAAACCCGGGGCGGTTCACTTTGGACGTTGGCTGGACTTGAAAGTCTTGCACATTTTCCTGGTAAAAACGGCCCCTTCAGTGGGGGTGAAAAAAGTTCTTTAAAACCGCAGATTTCCTCTGGACGTCCTTTGAAGTTATTCCTATACCGCATCTCGTGTTCCGGCGTAGCTCAGCGGTAGAGCAGTTGACTGTTAATCAATTGGTCGTAGGTTCGATCCCTACCGCCGGAGCCAAATCTCCTCTAAGAGGCTGATTTCTAAGAGAAAGGCGACCCATCCGGGTCGCCTTTCTCGTTTCTGGCACTGCGAATGGCACTCCGCGTGACACTTTGTGGCACATGGGAGAGGCAATCATGCCTCGATCACGCAGAATTCCCCACCTTGAATACCGGCGCTCTGGATACGTTTGGCGTCGCAGATGGCCCAAGAGTCTTAGAGAGAACTGGGCGGATTCAGAGCCTTCTGAATCCGCTGTCGAACCGAATCTTCCGGTCTTCAAATCGAACAGATCGTCTTCTGGCTCTATAGGGGAAAACCCCTATTCGAAATGCTGCACTCAAGCGCCGTGTAAGGGAAAGTCCAGCAAATCCAGGGCCGTCTCACACAGCTCGAGTGGGGGTATTCCCTCTCTTGTCTTCTCATTGAAAACTCATGCATTTTCATAGGCACAGGAGCTGTCCATTCGACTGACGGCTCTGAGCAATCTGACATTCCATTACATCGCGAGCACCATGACACTGACTCCAGCTGTCGTCACGCACGTCTTGACGACCCTCGTCCGCTTCGAAATCGAAGCGGCTGACCGTATTCGCATCCAAGGTGATCTACGCACACCTGAAGCGGCAGAATTTGCCCTGCGCCGAGAGCGCGCATTGCAAGAAACACTTCGCCAAGCATAATCATTCACGCAACCGAACCAGAGCCTCCAATGCTCAAGCCGCTCTGAAGTCCCGTTTTATTTGACCACGGACATATTTCAGGCCTGAACGATCCCTGATTGATCGCCGCTACAGCTCTGAGACTATTTCAACAAAAAATTCGCACTCCGCTTTGGCTAAAGTTCCTTCGGGAGTTTCGCTGTGACTCGAACGGATGGTCAAAGGCAGCTTCTGGCAAGCTGCAATGCAGCACTGATCATTTTTGAAAATGTCCGGTGAGGGCCGAAAGCGCCAAGGACGCCAAACAGGCTCTCCGATATTCGACTGAACAGCAGGCTCCTCAATTGCCGGCAACTGACGTTACCGGCAACTTGCTCGACGCCTTCATCTCCTTCAGCGATAGGTTGGAGCGGATGCTGGTCACCCCGGGCAGCCGTCGCAACGTGCTGTCGACGAAGACGCTGTAATCGTCGAGGTCCCGCGCCACCACGATCAGCAGGAAATCGTCCGCTCCAGTGGTGTTGTGGCAGGCAAGGATGTTCGGCGTCGTTTGGACGATACGCTGGAACTCGGCGGTGGCCGCCTGGTCGTGCTCGGAGCAGCGCAGCTGGACGAAGGCCATAACGCCGAGGCCCAGCTTCCGGCGGTTCAGATTGGCCTGGTAGCCTTCGATGATGCCGCTTTCCTCGAGCCGTTTCAGCCTTCTCCAGCAGGGAGTTTCGCTCATCCCGATGCGTTCGGCGAGCTTGGCATTGGTCATTCGGCCGTCGTCTTGCAGCAGGGTCAGAAGCTCGGCGTTGACACCGTCGATCTCGGGCATTGGGAGGATTCCTTCTCGATGCAGGATGCATATAGGGGATACTGCCCCAAATATCGCCAAAATGAAGAGGAATAGCAAAGGTATTTCAAATGCAGTGGGGCATTCTGGTTGCCAAATCCCCCAAGCTGAAAGTCCCTGCCATGAAAGCCGTCCTTTTCGAGAAGTTCCAGGAAGCCCCCAAGCTCATGACCGTAGACGATCCGACGCCCGAGCCGCATGGCGTGGTGCTCAAGGTCGCCGCGACCGGTGTCTGCCGCAGCGACTGGCATGGCTGGATGGGCCATGACAGCGACATCGACCTGCCGCATGTGCCGGGGCATGAGCTGGCGGGCGTGGTGGAAGCCGTGGGCAAGGACGTGAAGAATTGGAAGGTGGGCGACAAGGTCACGGTGCCCTTCATCTGCGGCTGCGGCAGTTGCTCGGAATGTCACTCCGGCAACCAGCAGGTCTGCCTGCATCAGGAACAGCCGGGCTTTACCCATTGGGGATCGTTTGCGGAATACGTGCCGATCCACCAGACGGACCTGAATCTCGTGGCGCTCCCCGAGACGATGGACTACGCCACAGCCGCCAGTCTCGGGTGCCGCTTCGCCACCTCGTTCCGCGCGGTGATTGACCAGGGCCGCGTCAGCGCGGGCCAGTGGGTGGCGGTGCATGGCTGTGGCGGCGTGGGCCTCTCGGCGGTGATGATCGCGGCGGCAGCGGGGGCGAACGTGATCGGCGTCGACCTTGACCCGGCCAAGCTGGCCATGGCGAAGAACCTCGGCGCCGTGGCCTTGCTCAACGGGCGCGAGGCCGACGTGCCCGCTGCCATCCAGGAGATCACCAAGGGCGGCGCGCATGTCTCGCTCGACGCGCTGGGGCACCCCGTGACCATGACGAATTCGATCCTGTGCCTGCGGCCGCGCGGAAAGCACGTGCAGGTGGGGCTGATGCTGGGCGACCACGCGGCCCCGGCGATCCCGATGCCGAAAATCGTCGGGCAGGAGATCGAACTGCTCGGTTCGCACGGGATGCAGGCGCATCGCTACGGCGCAATGCTGGACATGGTGGCGAGCGGACGGCTCGATCCGGCGCGGCTGGTAGGCCAGCAAATCAGCCTTACGGAGGCCCCGCAGGCCCTGATGGAGATGGATAAGTTCCAGTCGGTCGGCGCCACCGTCATCACCCGGTTCTGAGCCATGGAGACCATCGCGTTCATCGGCGGCGGCAGCATGGCCTCCGCCATCCTCGGCGGGCTGATCGCCCAAGGCATGGCACCGGCGCAGATCACTCTCATCGATCCCGGCGCGGACCAGCGGGCGCACTTGCAAGCGACCTACGGTGTTCGCACCACGGACGGTGTAGCAGCGGGATGCGCCGAAGCGGACACCGTGGTCCTTGCGGTCACGCCGCAGGTCATCCCGCAGGTGGCCGAGCGGGTCGCGGGCGCGCTGAAGGGCAAGCTGTTGATCAGCATCGCGGCGGGGTGTCGATAGCCCGGCTCGAGGCGCTCTTCGGGCCCATGGCCATCGTCCGGACCATGCCGAACACCCCGGCCTTGCCGGGGCTCGGCGCGACGGGGAGCTTCGCCAATGACCGCGTTGACACGGCGCAGCGTGCCCGCGATCGGACCATCGTCGAAGCCTTTGGTCTTTGCGTCGACCTCCCGCGCGAAGACCTGCTGGATGCGGTCACAGCCGTCTCCGGCAGCGGCCCGGCCTATTATTACCTGTTGATCGAAGAGATGATCCGCGCCGGCGTCACCCTCGGCCTTACGCGCGAAGATGCCACCACGCTGACCCTGCAAACCGCGCTTGGCGCGGCCTCCATGGCCGCTCAGGGCGACGTGCCACCCGAGGAACTGCGCCGCAGGGTGACCTCGCCCAATGACACGACCCACGCCGCCATTCCCTCGATTCAGCAGGATGGCTTGGCGGACATGATCTCGCACGCGATGACCGGCTGCCGGGACCTTGCTGTCGAGCTGGGAAGGGCCGAGTGATGTTCGAGAAGGTCGAAGACTACCCCATCGACCCGATCATGATCGGCGCCGACTTGTTTGCGCAGGAACCGCGCCGGGACAAGCTGAACCTGACCGTCGGGATTTGCCAGGATGAACACGGGCGCACACCGGTTCTGGAGGCAGTGAAGCTGGCCGAACAGCGGCTGATCGAAACGCAGACCAGCAAGTCCTACTCGCCCTGACCGGAGATGCGGAGTATTGCAGCGTGTTGGGCGGTGAAATCCTGGGGGACGCCTACGACGCGGGCTGGGTGGCCGCGCAGACATCGGGCGGCGCTGTCGCGCTGCGCGTCATGGCCGACCTTCTGGCGCAGCTGCCGGAGCCGCCGACCGTCTGGCTGCAAGCCCCGACCTACGGCAATTACGTTCCGATCCTGACGGTCGCCGGTGCGCGCCATCAGGCGCTGCCCTACTATGACCCGCTGCGCAGCGAACTCACGTTTGACCAGATGCTGGACGGACTGAAGGCCGCACGCCCCGGCGATGTCTTCCTGATGCAGGGCGTCTGTCACAACCCGACGGGCGCGGACATGAGCGAAGACCAGTTCACAGCGCTTCTCGACACGCTTGAAGCCCTTGGGATTGTGCCTTGGATCGACCTGGCTTGCCTCGGCTTCGCGCAAGGTTTCGACGCGGATTGCGCCATGGCAGGCCAGATCGCAGAACGCTTTCCCGAATGCATCGTCTGCATCACCCTGTCAAAGTCCTTCGGCATTTGCCGCGGCCGCGCGGGGCGCTGTTCGTCAAGACCTGCACCAGCGACCAGGCGCGTATCACCCGAGCAGTCACGGCCATCGCCCGTTCGGGGGCTTCGCACGCTCCGGACCATGGTCCGGCGATAGTGCGGACAATCCTAAAGGATGTGGACATGAAGGCTCTCTGGTTGCGCGACCTCGACCAGATGCGCCAGCGCGTGGCGCGAATGCGCGAGCAGATCGTGGCGATAGAACAGGATATGTTCGGCACCCACCGGCTGGCATATCTCGGGCGGCAGGTCGGGATGTTCTCGCTCCTGCCGCTAAGTGTCGCGCAGGAAATTGCGCTGCCCCAGGACCACGGCATCCACGTCGTTGAAGGCGGTCGGATCAACGTCGCGCACCTCGGGGATGAAGATGTCCGGTGGTTGGTTGACGCCGTTTGCAGGATCATGTCGAGGCCCTCTCGATGAAACACGCACATGCGTTTCGCCAGCCTGTCGTCGGCTAAGTTGTCGAGGAACTTCGGCGAAGCGAATGTCATGTCTGGATAGCTCCTGCATAGCAAGACATTCAGAACAGTCAGTTGCAGAGCCCCCCGAAATTCTTATGCCGGTATCTTACCATGGCGCAGTGGCAGTGGGTTGCTATCGGTTTCAAGCAATACGCTCTTTTGCAAATTTCGCCAGACGGTAGTCAGCCAGTGGCCTGCGCCCCAAACCGCCTCGCTGGTGCAAAATGTTGCTTTCGGGCTATTGCTGGTGATTGTATTGGACTGCCAAACCCTTGCTTTGAAAGGCTCCGATGCATGGACAAGTTCAGCCTTGATGCGACCGATATCCGCATCCTCAGCGCAGTCCAGAAGCACGGCCAGCTTAGCAAAACCAAGCTGGCGGAGATCGTCAACTTGTCGCCGACCCCGTGCTGGGCCCGGCTTACGAAATTGAAGGCAGCCGGGTTCATCCGCGGCTACCACGCCGACGTTGCGCTCGACCGGGTCTGTGATTTCACGCAGGTGGTCGTGACCGTCTCTCTCACACATCACCGCAAGTCTGATTTTGACCGTTTCGAGGGCCATATCCGAAAGCTGGACGAGGTCACCGAATGCATCGCCACGGGCGGTGGCATGGATTACGTCATGAAGGTCTTTACACCAAGCCTGGCAGCATTTCAGGAGTTGATGGAAACCCTGCTGGCGGCCGAACTGGGGATTGACCGCTACATGACCTACATCGTGACGCGCCACGTCAAATCCGCCCAGCCGAATCTCTCCGGACTGGCGGCCAAGTCGGGCAAATGACGGGAGGCGCCTGAACGGTCTGCCTGCCTGCCTGACATCAGTCCGTTCGGTCTGTCCGCAGCTTGTTTTCAGTCCGCTCCCGGCCTGCCTGTGCAGCTAATCCTTCACCCAGTTCAAACAGTCCGCGGCAGATCGGGCCGCCGGTGCAAAGGGTGAAAGACATGATGCAATCAGACGGCTTCGGGTTCGGCACACAGATCCGCAAGTCCCCCTATTTCGACGCCACTGTGCGTTGGGGCGCCAAGGGGTTCTCGGTGTACAACCATATGTACATTCCGCGCGATTTCGGCGATCCGGAGCAGAACTTCTGGAACTTGGTGAACAACGCGATCCTGTGCGATGTGGCGGTCGAGCGCCAGGTGGAAATCACCGGCCCGGACGCGGCGAAGTTCGTGCAGATGCTGACCCCGCGCGACCTGTCGAAAATGGCCGTTGGCCAGTGCAAATACATCCTGATCACCAATGCCAAAGGCGGCATCCTGAACGACCCGATCCTGCTGCGGCTGGCGGAAAACCACTTCTGGTTCTCGCTGGCGGACAGCGACATCCTTTTGTGGGCGCAGGGTGTGGCGGTGCATTCCGGCATGGATGTCACCATCGGTGAACCCGACGTGTCGCCGCTGCAGCTGCAGGGGCCGAAGTCCGGCGAGATCATGCGCGCGCTGTTCGGCGTCAGCATCATGGATCTGAAATACTACTGGCTGCGCGAGGTTGATCTGGACGGTATTCCGCTGATCGTGTCGCGCACCGGCTGGTCCAGCGAACTGGGATATGAGCTGTACCTACAGGACGGGTCGCGCGGTGAGGAGCTTTGGGAAAAGATCATGGCAGCGGGGGTGCCGTTCGGGCTGAAGCCCGGCCATACTTCCTCGATCCGCCGTATCGAGGGCGGCATGCTGTCTTACCACGCTGACGCCGATATCAACACCACCCCCTATGAGCTTGGGCTGGGCCGATTAGTGAACCTCGATATGGAAGCCAGCTTCATCGGCAAGGCGGCCCTGCGGGAAATCAAGGAGCAAGGCGTCAGCCGCAAGCAGGTGGGCCTGATCATCGAAGGCGCACCGTTGACCGGGCCCAACACCACCTTCTGGCCGGTCAGCAAGGATGGCACTGCCATCGGCAAGGTCACCTCTGCCGTCTATTCGCCGCGGCTGGAGCAGAACATCGCACTGGCGATGGTCTCGGCGGACGAGGCCGTGCTGGGGGCAACGGTTGAGGTCACGGCCGGCAGCGGCCCTGCCCGTGCGACCATTGTGGAAATCCCCTTCTTCGATCCGAAGAAAACCCTGGCCGCAGCCTGAGCGCTGGCTGAGCGATAATGAGGGATACCGCCATGTCCGACCTTTCAATCCAGCTGCACTGGCAGCGTGCTGAACCTGTGCTGCAAACCGGCCAGTATTCGAACGCCCACACGGTGCAGTACAACAACAGCTATGACGTCCAAGTGGACTCCGCCCCCGACTGGGGCGGAGATCCGGGCAACACCAACCCGGAACAGGCGCTGGCCTCGGCCCTGTCCAGCTGCCACATGATGACCTTCCTGGCGCTGGCGGCCAAAGCCGACTGGCCGGTGGCCACCTACCACGATTACGCCGAGGCGCATCTGGGCAAGAACCCCAAGGGCCAGATGTCGGTGACACGCATCGACCTGCACCCGGTGGTGCGTTTCGACACCGGATTTTCCGTCAGCGAAAAAGAGCTGGAGGAGATGCAGGACCGCGCCCACCGCTATTGCTTCATCGCCAATACGCTCGCCGGCAGCGTCGAGATCAACATCCGCTGACCCCCAACAAAGGAGATCCCCCGTGCAACAGCAAGACATTTTGCTGAGCGATCTGGATGACCATGGCATCCTTCGAATGACTCTGAACGATTCCGGGCGGCGCAATGCCCTGTCTGAGGCGATGCTGGCGGCGCTGGCCCAAGCCTTTGCCGATGCCGGAGAAAATTCACAGGTGCGTGTTGTCGTCCTGGCGGCAAACGGCCCGGCCTATTGCGCCGGGCATGATCTGAAGGAGATGACCGCCGGACGCGCGGCAGGGGATGGCGGGCGGGCCTATTTTGCCAAGGTGATGGCGATGTGCTCTGCCACCATGCAGGCCATCGTGAACTGCCCCAAGCCGGTGATTGCCGAGGTCACAGGGATCGCCACCGCGGCAGGCTGCCAGCTGGTAGCCAGCTGCGATCTGGCCATTGCCGCGGACACCGCGCAGTTCAGCACACCGGGGGTGCATATCGGCCTGTTCTGCTCGACGCCGATGGTGGCTCTGTCGCGCAATGTCACCAGCAAGCATGCAATGGAAATGCTGCTGACCGGCGACATGACCCCGGCCCGGCGGGCAGAGGAGACCGGCCTGATCAACCGCGCCGTTCCGCCCGCAGGGCTGCGGGAGGCCACGATGGAGATGGCCCGCAAGATCGCCTCCAAGTCGGTGATGACATTGGCCACCGGCAAGCGCGCTTTCTATGCGCAGCGCGAGATGCCCCTGGCCGACGCCTATAACTATGCTTCCGGCGTGATGGTCGACAACATGCTCGCCCGCGATGCCGAAGAGGGCATCGGCGCCTTCCTCGAGAAACGCGGCCCCCAATGGCAGGATCACTGAAACCATGACGGAAAACCCGTACAACACCGGTCTGGGCCGCACCCCCGCGAACTATCAGCCGCTGACGCCGCTGACCTTCCTGGAACGCGCCGCCAGCGTCTTTCCGGACCACACGGCGATCGTGCATGGGTCCTTACGGCGCAGCTATGCAGAGTTTTATGCGCGGTCGCGGCGGCTTGCCTCGGCCTTGGCCAAGAACGGGATCGGACGCGGCGACACCGTGTCTGTCATGCTGCCCAATACGCCGGCCATGCTGGAATGCCACTACGGCGTGCCGATGTGCGGCGCGGTGCTGCATTCGATTAACACAAGGCTGGATGCGGTGGTGATCGCGTTCCAGCTCGACCACGCGATGTCGAAGCTGGTGATTGTCGACCGGGAGTTCATGCCGCTGATGCAGCAAGCACTGGCACTTGCCGCGGCGACGCCGGTCCTGATCCAGTACGACGACCCGGAGTATGACGGTGCGCAGGTAGATGCGGAGGCGGCCGACTACGAGGTGTTCCTGACCCGCGGCAACCCGGATTTCGCCTGGCTGATGCCGGAAGACGAATGGGACGCAATCTCGATCAACTACACCTCCGGCACCACCGGCGACCCCAAGGGCGTGGTCTCGCACCACCGTGGGGCCTATCTGCTGGCGCAAGGTAATGCGCTGACCACCTCGATGCAGAAACACGCGGTCTATCTCTGGACCCTGCCGATGTTCCACTGCAATGGCTGGTGTTTCCCCTGGACTCTTTCCGCCATCGTCGGCACCCATGTGTGTCTGCGGCAGGTGCGGGCCGAACCGATCTGGAACGCGCTCGCCGACGAAGGCGTGACCCACCTGTGCGGCGCCCCCATCGTGATGTCGTTGCTGATCTCGGTGCCGCAGGAGGCCAAGCGCGATCTCGCTCAGCCGGTGCAGTTCTTTACTGCCGCCGCGCCGCCACCCGAAAGCCTGCTGGCGGACATGAAGGCCGCCGGGTTCAATGTGACCCACCTTTACGGGCTGACGGAAACCTACGGTCCGGCAGTGGTCAATGACTGGCACGAGAGCTGGTCCGGCCTGCCGCCTGCCAAACAGGCCGCGCTGAAGGCGCGCCAGGGCGTGCGCTACCTGCCGCTGGAGCAGCTGGATGTGCTGGACCCGGAGACGATGCTGCATGTGCCGCGCGACGGCCAGACCATGGGCGAGGTGATGTTCCGCGGAAACGTCGTGATGAAAGGCTACTTCCGCAACCCCAAGGCCACCGAGGAGGCATTTGCCGGTGGCTGGTTCCACTCCGGCGACCTGGGGGTCATTCATCCCGACGGCTATATCCAGCTCAAGGATAGGTCTAAGGACATCATTATCTCGGGCGGCGAGAACATCTCCTCGATCGAGGTCGAGGAAGCGCTGTACTGCCACCCGGCGGTTGCGGTGGTAGCCGTGGTGGCAATGCCGCATGAAAAATGGGGCGAAACCCCCTGTGCCTTTGTCGAGCTGGCCAAGGGCAAGCAGGCCGATGCGGAGATCCTGCGCAGCTGGTGCCGCAGCCGTCTGGCGCCCTACAAGGTTCCAGGCAGGTTCGTCATTACGGAGATCCCCAGAACCTCGACCGGCAAGATCCAGAAATTTGCCTTGCGTGAGCAGGCAAAGGAAATCGCGTCCTAACCAGGGGAGCAGCGCTCCGCAGGCTGAAGTGCTGCTCCTGATATCCTCAAGGCAGCTGCGGGTGTTTTGCAAGTACAGCGAATGTCCGAAATGACGGAAAGCGGTGTAGCATGCGGTATGAGCATGAGCGGCAGCTAAGGGCCTATTCCGTTGAAAAAATCTGTTCTTCGGCGGCTATGATGTTGTCTGTAGATAGGGCGTGCCGTGCGCCTGTCATGCCAGGCGGGCGTTTTGGGGTGGTGGGAGGAGCTTTGCGAGCTTTCTGAGGTTCTAGGCGGTGGCTGCGAGGTGGAATTCGTCGCGCGCGCCGCATGGGCCGCGCCATCGGAGCCGTCCCAAACCGAGGATGCGTTTGAGGCGGGCGAACAGCATCTCGACCTTCTTTCTGAGCTTGCAGGAGATCGCGTATTGCGCGGTCTGGGCGATGGCGCGGGCCACGTCGCGAGAGGGCTCAAAGATCGAGCGCGTCACTTTGCGCTGCGGCTTCTTGGGGCAGCACCGCGGCTTCAGGGCAAGCGCGTCTACCGGATCTACTGCGAACTGGAGCTGAACCTGCGGATAAAGCCGCGCAAGCGCTTGAAGCGAGAGAAGCCCGACGAGCTGGCGGTGCCGGAGACCCCGAACGAGATCTGGTCTATGGATTTCATGGCGGACCGGCTGGGAGATGGGCGTCAATTCATTTGTAGTGGTTCGGATGTGATCTGACAGTTGGCCGTTTTTCCGGCGGCGTCTGTCAGGTCAAGTTCAGTTCACGAACTTTTCCTTCCAGATCTGCTTGCCCTCAATCATGGTCTGGAACGGCGTTCTGCCGCAACACATTTTGCCCTGATGAGTGCGTTGGTGGTTGTAGTGATGCAGCCATTCGCCGAGGTCCGTTTGCAGCGCACCGATGCTGTCGTAGAGCTTTTTGCGGAACGCGACCTGATAGAACTCCTGCAAAATGGTCTTGTGGAACCGCTCGCAGATGCCGTTCGCCCTACAATCGATCCACTGGATCGATTGCTTTACGGTCTCACTCTGGGGCGATTTCACCTTGGTCTTGGAGTGGTCGATGTCATTGATGGCCAGGAGGAGCCGGCAGTCGTGCTTGTCGGCCCGGCCGCAGTATTCCGTGCCCCGGTCCGTCATGATCCGCAGCACCGGCAGGTCGTGTTCATCGTGGAATGGCAGGGCGCGATCATTGAGCAGATCAGCGGCAGTGATCGGGGTTTTGGTCGTATAGAGCTTGGCATGGGCGACCTTGCAATGGGTGTCGACATAGGTCTGCTGGTAGACCTGCCCGACGCCCTTCAGCGTGCCGACATAGAACGTATCCTGTGACCCCAGATAACCGGGGTGAGCGATCTCGATCTCGCCGCAGGCTTCGTCGTCCGGTTTCTTCTTTTCCAAGGCCTGCACCTGAGCCTTGGTCAGGATGCCCCCTTCTTCGGCAACCTTGGCTTCCAGAGCTTTCAGGCGAGCCTTGAAGTTCGTCAGATCATGTCGCAGCCAGATCGACCGGACGCCGGATGGCGAGACAAAGATGCCCAGTTTGCGCAGCTCGTTGGAGCTGCGGGCTTGGCCACAGGCCGGGAAATCGGTGGCGGATTTGATGACCGCCTGTTCGGTCGCCTTGTCAACCCGATTGGCCAAGTTGGGCTTGCGCCGGGTGCGCTCAAACAGGGCTTCGACGCCCCCGTCCTCGACCACTGATTTATAGCGATAGAACGTGTCACGGCTGCAGCCCATCACCTGGCAGGCTTTGCTGACATTGCCCAGTTCCTTGGCCAGGTTCAGCAGACCGGTTTTGTGTTTGATGATCTTATCGGTAGAGTTCAGCATTGTGGTTGCCTCGTTTTGCGGTTGGGTTTGCACCACCATCAAAACGGCCAGCCATCATCTCCTTCAAGAGATGCGCCACCCCCAGTTCAGCGTGCTGAGAAGGGGGCGGTGTCAGATCACATCGAGACTAATTCACCTCATCAGCGGATAAATCGGCTTGTTTACCATGCAATGCGGGGATTTCGCGAATGATCGAGATCTGGTCGAGAACCGCCTCTTCAGAGACGGCCCCAATGGATGAATACTCCAACAAGTCAGTCCAGATGTTCTTGGCGACCAGCATCCCGGGAAGGGTGGAGTTTTTCCACTTCTTCCTTGTCTTCTCGTCAGGCTTCTGAAGCTTATCCCAATCCTCGCCGTAGCCCTGACGTTTCAATTCGATATAGACGTCAAACGCCTCATCAATCTTGATATTTTCACCTTTATTGAGCGCGGCGTTCGTCATGTCCGAGCAGTTTTTCAACAGGACCCGTTTGAAGGCACCATGGGTTTCAGTGTTCGGATTTTCGATCGAGGTGCTGCGGGGAGCCTGGCTCCCAGTTGTGTCCGAAGCGTCTACGGAGCGCCCAACGCGTGCAGAACCATCGACGTGCGGTGGTTGAGCGAAGGTCGTTTGGGCCACTAGCGAAACTGCGTCTACTTCGGGGAGTGCTGCGTATTGACCATTGGCAAAATCCTGCATGGCAAGAATGGGTTGTCCGATCCCCGCAGGAACAGAGGCAGGAGACGCAACTTTTTCGACCGCCAGCCCAATACCTTGGCTGAAATATGGGCTCGGCTCATGAAAGAACCCACGCTCGCGCCTTTCGCGCTCTTCGCTTACATTCAGTAGAACCCGCGTGGCCTCATAGGCCAACGACTTCCAGTCATCACCGTCTTCCGGCAAGTCGATGCCGAGATGTCGTGAGGCTGCTTGCAAGGGCCGCCGGGCAACCTCGTGGTTGCGCAGCTGCAATGCTTGGCGAAGTGTTTCTTGCAATGCGCGCTCTCGGCGCAGGGCAAATTCTGCCGCTTCAGGTGTGCGTAGATCACCTTGGATGCGAATACGGTCAGCCGCTTCGATTTCGAAGCGGACGAGGGTCGTCAAGACGTGCGTGACGACAGCTGGAGTCAGTGTCATGGTGCTCGCGATGTAATGGAATGTCAGATTGCTCAGAGCCGTCAGTCGAATGGACAGCTCCTGTGCCTATGAAAATGCATGAGTTTTCAATGAGAAGACAAGAGAGGGAATACCCCCACTCGAGCTGTGTGAGACGGCCCTGGATTTGCTGGACTTTCCCTTACACGGCGCTTGAGTGCAGCATTTCGAATAGGGGTTTTCCCCTATAGAGCCAGAAGACGATCTGTTCGATTTGAAGACCGGAAGATTCGGTTCGACAGCGGATTCAGAAGGCTCTGAATCCGCCCAGTTCTCTCTAAGACTCTTGGGCCATCTGCGACGCCAAACGTATCCAGAGCGCCGGTATTCAAGGTGGGGAATTCTGCGTGATCGAGGCATGATTGCCTCTCCCATGTGCCACAAAGTGTCACGCGGAGTGCCAGAAACGAGAAAGGCGACCCGGATGGGTCGCCTTTCTCTTAGAGAATCAGCCTCTTAGAGGAGATTTGGCTCCGGCGGTAGGGATCGGAGCCAATTTGCACATCTTTGATTTCAAACAATAAAACCTGATCCAAAGTCCGCCGGACACCAGTTTGTTCAAAAACCTGTGCCATGTTTTGTGCAATCGCGCAAGCTCGTAGCCCGGCCATACTTCGGAATAGAGACAACCGGTTCCGGGTGATGCAACGGGTTTTCAATGACTTCTTCGGAAGCCCCGAAGGACGATGCGCTGCGGAGCAAAGTCCTCAACACCTTCTTCCTCCTGAAAGGTCGGGATATCCCGAATACCATGCTTGGGTATCTGAACGTCGGCAGGTTGCAATTTTTTATACCGATGAAGTCTGCCCATTAGATAACCGGTGACGATAGCAACCATGGCAGGCAGACATGGCGAGATTTGTTCTTTTTCGACTTCCCATCCCGTAGCCAGCATTTCCGAGGCAAGGTTTGTGTCACCATCGGCCTCCTCAAAGCATTCAGCGATAAATATGTGAACGTCGGAGCAATACTCGGCCACGGTAGCGGCGCCGTTGTGGTGTCGCGGGCGGCGTAAAAGTCGGCCACTTTTGCCCTTTCGGATTTCGGGAGGGCTTGGGGATATTCACCATGGACTTGTATTTGAAGGTGCGTCGGGCTCACTTCCAGGATGGCTTGAGCGGGCGCCAGATAGCCCGGGATTTCGGTATCAGCCGGGACAGTGTTGCGAAGATGCTGGCCTATTCGGAGCCGCCCGGGTATCGGCGGATGGCACCGATCCGGCGGCCGAAGCTGGATCCTTTCACGGATCAAATCGACCAGTGGCTTGCCGAGGACAAGGCCCGTCCCCGCAAACAGCGTCACACAGCCAAGCGCATCTTCGAGCGGTTGCGGGATGAGTGCGGGTTTGATGGCGGCTACACGATCGTGAAGGATTACGTCCGGCTCCGGAAGCGAACCGGCCGGGAGATGTTCGTGCCGCTGAGCCATCCGCCTGGACATGCGCAGGCGGATTTTGGCGAAGCGCTGGTCGTCATCGGCGGTGTCGAGCAGAAGGCGCACTTCTTCGCCTTTGATCTTCCGCACAGTGACGCCTGCTTTGTCCGGGCCTACCCTGCGGCGATCACGGAGGCCTGGCTTGACGGGCATGTGCATGCCTTTGCGTTCTTCGGGGCGGTTCCTCAGTCGATCCTCTACGACAATGACCGGTGCCTGGTTGCCAGGATCATTCCAGACGGCACCCGGCAGCGGACACAGCGCTTCAGCGCGATGCTGTCGCACTATGTGATCAGGGATCGCTATGGCCGTCCGGGCAAAGGCAACGATAAAGGAGCCGTGGAGGGGCTGGCCGGATACGCGCGACGCAACTTCATGGTGCCGATCCCGTCCTTTCCGGACTGGGATGCGTTCAACGCCAACTTGGAAGAACAGTGTCGCAAGCGCCAAAGTGACATCCTACGCGGCCACAAAGCCAGCATTGGCGAACGGCTTCAGGCTGATCTGGCGGCGATGCTGGGTTTGCCCGGCGCGCCCTTTGAAGCCTGCAATCTGCAGAGCGGCCAGGCCACATCAACACCGGTGGTGCGCTACCGTGGCAACGATTACTCGGTGCCGGTCGCCTATGGCCACCGCGAAGTCTGGATCAAGGGCTTTGTGACCCGTGTCGTCATTGGCTGCGCCGCCGAGGTGATCGCCGATCATCCCCGTTCTTATGACACGGGTGACATGGTGTTCGATCCGCTGCATTACCTGCCGCTGATCGAGCGCAAGATCATGTCCTTCGATCAGGCCGCGCCCCTGCAGGGCTGGGAACTGCCCGAGGCCTTCGCCACGCTCCAGAGACTGCTGGAGGCCCGGCAGGGCAAGGCTGGCAAGCGGGAATATGTGCAGGTCCTGCGCCTGATGGAACGCTTCGAGATCGAGGTTCTGCATCTGGCCGTCAAAGACGCATTGAGGCTGCAAGCGATCAGCTTCGATGCGATCAAGCATCTGGTCCTGTGCCAGGTCGAACGGCGCCCCCCGAGATTGGATCTGGATGTCTATCCGTTCCTGCCCCGGACCACCATCGCCACCACGTCGGCGTCGTCCTACATGACCCTGCTGGCCGGGAGCGACGCATGACCGACGCACCCGAACTGCTGCTGGCGCATCACCTCAAGACCCTGCGCCTGCCGACCTTCCTGCGGGAACATGACAAGCTGGCCCGCATCTGCGCGGCAGAAGGCGTGGATCATGTACGCTACCTGGCCCGGCTGACCGAACTCGAGTTGATCGACCGCGAGCGGCGCATGGTCGAGCGCCGGATCAGGTCGGCAAAGTTCCCGGCCGGCAAAAGCCTCGACAGCTTGGACTTCAAAGCCATCCCGTCACTGAACAAGATGATGGTGCTGGAGCTGGCGCGCTGCGAATGGATCGAGCGCAGGGAGAACGTCATCGCGCTCGGCCCATCCGGCACCGGAAAGACCCATGTCGCACTCGGCCTGGGGCTCGCCGCCTGCCAGAAGGGCATACCCGTCGCCTTCGTCACCGCAGCCTCGCTGGTTCACGAACTGATGGAGGCCCGGGACGAGAAACGCCTCATGCGCCTCCAGCGGCAACTGGCCAAGGTCAAACTGCTGATCATTGATGAGCTGGGCTTCGTCCCTCTGAGCAAGACCGGCGCCGAGCTCTTATTCGAACTGATCTCGCAACGCTACGAGCGCGGCTCAACCCTGATCACATCGAACCTGCCCTTCGAGGAATGGACCGAGACCTTCGGCACTGAGCGCCTGACAGGGGCCCTGCTGGACTGCCTCACTCACCACGTCAACATCCTCGAGATGAACGGCGAAAGCTATCGCCTCAGCCAGAGCCGCGCACGCCTCGCCGCGGCAAACAAGTAATCTTCACAGAATTGGCCTGACGGCCAATGCGCCTTGGAACGTGCCTGCTACATGACGGCCGCACGCTCCAAGGCGCGAGCCCAGATGGCCGACTTTTGCTCCGCCAATCTGGCCGGAATTTGCTCCGCCGTTGACACCAAGTGTGCGTAAACCTGAACCGCCCCGGGTCTACCGGAGAGTAAAACACTCAAAGGATGAGCCCTATGACAAAGCAGAGATTCACCCCCGCCTATCCGGCCGAGCTTCGCGAACGCGGTGTTCGGCTTTTTCGAGAGAACCGCGGCGACTACGCCAGCGACACGGCTGCCTACAAGGCGATTGCGCCGAAGCTTGGCTGTTCGCCCGACAGTCTGCGCGTCTGGTGCCAGCAGGCCGAACGTGACGCCGGCCAGCGCGGCGGGCTGACGAGTGCCGAGAAGGATCGGATCAAGGAACTGGAGCGGGAGGTTCGTGAACTGCGCCAGGCCAACGAGATCCTGAAGAAGGCCAGCGCGTATTTCGCTGCGGCGGAGCTCGACCGCCCGTTCCGCAAATGATCGCGTTCATCGATGATCAGCGCGGTGTCCATGGTGTCGGGCCGATCTGCCGGGTTCTGGGGATCGCACCATCGACGTTCTATGCGTTCAAGGCTGTCGAGCGTGATCCCGACCTTGCATCGGATCGGGCCAGGCAGGATCGGCTGGACATGGCTGCCATCAAGCGGGCCTTCGATGGTAGTCGGGGCCGGTATGGCGCGCGCAAGGTTTGGCATCAGCTGCGGCGCGAAGGGCGCGATATTGCCCGCTGCACGATTGAACGGCTGATGAAGGTCATGGGATTACAAGGGGTTGTGCGCGGGAAGAAGGTCACCACGACCAATCCCGATACGGCCCAGCCGTGCCCGGACGACAAGGTGAACCGGGCCTTCGTTGCCGATATGCCGAACCAGCTCTGGGTTTCGGATTTCACCTATGTCTCGAGTTGGCAGGGCATGGTTTACGTGGCTTTCGTCATCGACGTCTTCGCCCGCAGGATCGTCGGCTGGCGTGTCTCGACGTCGATGACGACCGGCTTCGTTTTGGATGCATTGAACCAGGCCATCTGCCAAAGGGCGCCATCCGAGGCCGATAAGCTGATCCACCACAGTGATCGCGGCAGCCAATACCTGTCGATCCGATACACCGAGCGGCTGGCTGAGGCAGGCATCGACACCTCCGTGGGCAGCGTCGGGGATTCCTACGACAACGCCCTCGCTGAAAGCACCATCGGCCTGTTCAAGACTGAGGTCATCAAGTTCCTCGGTCCCTGGAAGTCCGTTGGCCAGGTCGAGTGGGAAACCCTGAAATGGGTCGACTGGTATAACAAAAACCGCCTGCACAGCGCCATTGGCTACGTCACGCCGCAAGAAGCAGAGGAGGCCTTCTACGAAACCTTGAACGCTGCCGAAAAAGCAGCCTAATCATTGAACCAACCCCTCTCCGGTAAACCCGGGGCGATTCAACCCTGTTTTGACCGGCTTTCTCCAACGAGCACGTTACTGTTTCGTCAACAAGGAAAGCACCTCATCCTTCACAGTTAGCTGAGCGCGCACGGCGATGAGTTCCTTCTCAAACTCGTTGCGTTCTGCCTTCAATTTCTCAATCAGGGTATACAGCTTGTCGTTTTGTTCATGGGATGCCTCCAGCTGCCGCGCAAATTTTGTGCTTTTCTGTTCACTACGCTCCCTTTCAGTTCGAGCGACATTCAAAAGATCACGAAGTTCCCGCATCGGAAGAGCGTTCTTTTTCAGGAGCTCGCTGTAGCCTTCTGCTAACCCAAGAAGTAGCTGGCGTTTGACCAGATCGCAGGCATGATCGAGTAAGCTGGTGGCTTCAGACGGCAGGGCTTCAATCAGCCGCAGTGTGCGTTCTTCAGCTTCCCTGGCCAGGATATCGTCAATCACGATTTGCAACGCCTCGGGTCTCGGGCTGATCTGGAGGTGTTGTTCTTCACGCAGGTGCCGCTTCACAGCCTCAACCGAAGGCTCAATCCCACGCCCAGCCAAGTCCTTGAGAGCCTTGGCAACTTGGTTCTGATTGTAGGATTTCGGGCGTCCTGCGCTGGTTCTCATAGTCATGGGGTTCCCTTGCCGTACGGGAATTTGTCAAATTCGATTTGACCATTGATTTGACAAACTGGTTTTTTGATCAGGAAACCGGGTTCGTCCCGGCGTCTGACAGGGAAGTGGGTTCACCATTTTTGCGTAACAAACCGGGTTTGATTGCTGCTTTTTAGCATTATCCCGTGTGCGGGTCTTCATAGTCATATCTATGCAGTGAGGTCGCCGATGGCAGGCGGAACTGGCCAGCCGCCTAACACCAAAAGAACCAATGTGATTTCAAGATTGGAGGATTTCTTTAAGTTCCAGAGCAAAAAGTAACACGTTTACAGGGTATTGGCACACCGTGGATCCGCCAGAACGGGGGGGCTCAGCGAAACGTGATGTTGCCCGGCTGAAACGGGACCAGCATCCTTCAAAACGGTTGGGGCTTTCCAACCCGGTTTCGACATCCAGCTACGGCCCCAGTTTTTCCGAACACAGCGAAAAGGAAGCCTGGAATGGTAGCAGACAATGGAAAATTCAGAGTGTCAGCGATGATGGTCGATTACCTTCGCGCAAGTCAACTTGCCTTGAGAGATCAAAGATTTCTGCTGGCCACGATTTATTTTCAACACCTGCTCGGGGACTGGCCGCACAAAGATTGGGGTGGATCCCGAAATCAGAAGCACTGGATGCCCTTGAAGGACTATCGCAACCTTGGCTGCGCTCCCAAATCCAACGATGCCAGGCATTTTCAGGCGGCAACCGAGTTCTGGCAGAAAGAAAGGGTTCTCTTTGATGACATCGCCTTGACGCAGGATCGCCGGCATGTCGAATGGCGGTTTTCGGAATTCAGCTACAGCATGATGTCCGAAATGGACAGATACGCTCTGATGATTGCTGAAAGACTGAAAGCCGCCCGGACAGATCTGGACATGGATGTCCTTCTTCAGGTTGTGCTGCATCACAAAATGCGGCGACCGGAGTTCCGGATGTTCGATCAGGGTCTTCAAGGTCAGGGCGATGTGCCCGTGTCCTTCAGGCTGAAGGATGTCGATGGAAAACTTAGAAGCAGCTTGCAGCGTCTGGCTGATCTTACGGGTTACCGGTTTGTCGTCGGTTACCTCCAAGAAGGCCATGTGCCGGGGTACACTGCAGCAGTCATTCGCATTCAGCACAAAGGAACGGAATGGCCATCAGGGCGTATTTTCAAGTTTCCGCCGCGGACCAGACAATTCTCTCTGGTCCCATAAATCGGCGAAGCTCAACGATCTGTTCAAGCGGAGGCCTGACAAAAATTTCCGAAAACTGCTTTGGGAAACCCAAAAATGGCCAACCTACTTTGCAAAGGAGAAGCTGAACGATGTTTCAACAATTGAAATCCTGGGGAGACGAAGGCGGGCTGTCTGAAGGGGGCTGGCCAAAACTGAAGGCCGCAATCGAATTCCACGAAGCTTTCGGCAGCGATCGCGGTACAGATGATATGGTGCATCCACATCAGTTTGAAGATGTCTGGCTTTACGATCTGGAGGATGTGCCAGGGCATTTCAGCAATCCGGCACAATACCAAGCCTGGCGGAATATTCTGATTTCCGCGTTGGAAGCGTATTCTGGACTGATCTCCCGGCAGTCAGCAAACCAAGAAGAGGCGAAGGACGATTGGCTGCGGCTGCGTGACTGGTGCAGGGAGCGGGATTTTGGTTACGTGCATGAGAACAACCTTCTGGCGCTGCGCCGTGTGGCCCTGAGGCTGGACACCACGCTCACGGAGGTCACCCAAGACTGGGCAGAGGATGTGCAGAAAGGTCTGGAACAGTCTCATAGGGCCGCGTTCAGAGCTGGTGTCGGCGCATTCGAACGGGCACGGGCTGTTCCTGAAATCCGTCGGAAATTCGGCTTGCCCGAAACTCCTATCGGACAGCTTCAGCGCAAGCCGTCGCCGAACGAAAAGTGCCCGTTGCCGCCACGTCTCAGGGCGGCCTTTGAAGAATGGATAGGTCTATTGGCCGCAGGGGAGCCCGTAGGGTTTAGAGGCAGGCGGCGCAAATCTGTAGCGGAAGCAACGCTCCGCCAGTATCGTTTTGCGATTGCGTGGTACTGGCGTGCTTTTGCTTATGCATTCCCAGAGCAATCGGACCCGGATCCCGCCGTACTCGCCGACCAGCAGGTGTTGGAGGAAACCTCCAGAATTGCGGACGAGACCAACGGTCTTCAGCTCAAACCGGGCATCAAAAAGGAATACCTCGGAAAGATTCAGCCGTTCCTCCACCGGTGGAATCCGCGATTGGTGCAACCAGAAGTCGGAAAGAAGGAAATAAATGAAGGATGAAAAGACAGGAAAATTCGTACTCGCCGGACGGATCAGCGAACGCCTCGCCGCGCTGGAAGCACCTGAGAAGTTTGTTACTCAGGCAAGGGCAATCGAATCTGGCGAGACCTGTTTGAAAGGGTATCTCAGGAAGCCTGCTCTCAATGGTCTGGCCAGATTTTTTGAGTTGGCGGTCTCCCAAGGCATTCCTTTGGAATTCCAGGAAAGCACCATCACGGCCTACCTCGGTGATCTTGATGAAAGATCTACCGGCCCCGACTATTGGTTGCGATATACAACCGCGATGCAGGAGGTGGCACGGGAGATGTGTTACCCTTACGAAATTATCGATGGGTTTGAAGGGAGGTTGGGGCCCGCTGCTTAAAGCCTTTGCTGTTTCACCCACTAAAACGGCCCAGACCGGACCTTCGACCCATTGTCATAATGCTGCGGTGCGGTCCTGCATTGCTGACTCCCGCTGCACTTGCACAATGTTGATCGCCTACAACTCATACAATGCGGGACGATTCTGGCTTTCGCGGGGCCTACCCAAAGGCCCGGTTTGGGTGGCTGGCGTCAGCGACGAAAAGAACCAAGCACCGCGAACCGTCTTTTGCTGACAAAACCGAGAGTAGTTGCCCTGGCGCCTCAAGGAAACGGTTCATTATTGACAATTTCGTGTCGAAATTCTTTAAGTATGTAAATCTATGAGCAGAATAGGATGCACCATGAAGACCGTCGACAAGGCAATGTCTGTTCTCGACCAGTTCTCCATGGAGCGTACTGAAGTTGGGTTGAGTGAACTTGCTACCCTTGCCGGGTTGGACAAGGCCGCGACTCGGCGCCTTTTGGTTGCGATGGCCAAACATGGGTTTGTCGAGCAGGTTGCTGCGGGTGGGAGGTATCGCCTCGGGCATGGTTTCTTGCGGCTCGCACGCATTCGTGAAGCAACCGTTCCTATTGTCCGTGCTGCTCAGGAAACGACCGACTGGTTGTCCGCTAAAGTAGAAGAGACGGTTCATATTGGTGTGCCCGGAGAAAAGGGCATGACAACCATTGCCTATTGCATGCCCAGCAAAGGCAATGTGATCAACATTATTCCCACTCAGGTTCTTCCGTTTCATCTCACGTCTTCCGGTTTGATCTACCTGGCTTTTGCGACTGATGAG
Organism: Leisingera aquimarina DSM 24565; assembly: GCF_000473165.1. Lineage (GTDB taxonomy): Bacteria > Pseudomonadota > Alphaproteobacteria > Rhodobacterales > Rhodobacteraceae > Leisingera > Leisingera aquimarina. The sequence continues at coordinate 2,721,286 of NZ_KI421504.1, forward strand.
ACTCGTGAACGCATCCTGTCGATCAAGCGTGAAAAGACAACGGACACGTCCCAAATCCGGAAAACCGACATTGTGCGGACAATCAACCATTTCCGAGAACATGGGTATTCCCAGAGTCGCAACACCTTCGAAAAAGGTGTTGCAAGTATCGCAATGCCGTTCTTTGACAATAGCCTCGATCCCGTCGGAACAATTGCCATTGCTGTGCCAGATGCGAATATGAACGAAGAGCGGGTCAACGAGCTATTGCCGCTCCTTCAAGAAGCAATCGCTCGTATGCAAACTTCGTTGACGGGATTCCAGAACCAATGAAGCATTCGGTCTTTGACCTGAGGCAGGGGAAAGGCCGAACACCGCGCAAGATTTCAGTATTTCACCTGCCCCGCGCCTTGTCGCACAGATCGGTTTCTGCGCGCAGTTCCCCTTTCCCCGGACGGACTTATCCTGTGCGGCCACTGTGACAGGTATGCCAAATGCGGTGTAGCTGTTCAGAACGGCGATGCGGACCTGCAGTGCGGCAACCTGGCGCTCAAAGTCGCGGGCCATCAGGGATTGGCCGGGCAGCTTGATGCAGTTCATCTTACTCTCGACACGGCACCGGCGGTGGTACTCGCTTCATCGCCGCCAGAGTGCCCTGCCCAGGTATTTGGAGGCGCGCAGAGCCTCGTTACGCGCGCTCATTGCCCGGCAGGCGATTTCTGAAAGAAATCTGCCGAGAGGGGGGGCAGAGCTCGTCGGCTTCCAGGGCTTGGCGTTCTTGTGCGGCGGGACTGAGGAAGGTCCGGAAAAGGTCCGGGGGGCCGTTTCCCTGACGAACGGCAGCCGCATCACGGGCGGCAATCGCCCCGTGGCATTTGCGGGTGCCGTAGGCGCCGTCGGCCGTCACCGAACCGATCTGTTCGTCGGTCGGAATCTGGTCCAGCAGGTCGGGCAGCACCTGTGCATCTCCGATGTTGCTGCCGGTGATCTCAACGGCCCGGACTTCCAGCGTTTCCTCATCAATGCCGATGTGGATCCTGCGCCGCTTGCCGCTTGCCGCTGCCGCCGTGCTTGCGGGCGTTCCATTCCCTTTCGCCCTCGGCCTTGATGCCGGTGCTGTCGATTAACAGGTGCAGCGGATCCTGGCCGCCACGGTAGGGGATGCTCACGTTCAGCTTTCGCTGGCGGCGACACAGGGTGCTGAAGTCTGGAGCGGCCAGTCCAGCCCGACCAGCCGCAGAGGCTCTGCATGAAACCGGTTGTCTGCCTCAGCGGCATGCCGAACAGAACCTTCATTGTCAGACAGGTCTGGATCGCGGCATCGCTGAAGCACGGCTGCCGACCTCGCTTCCCGGTCGGAGGAGGCTTCCACACCCTATCAGGATCAAACCAGATCGCCAGCGACCCGCGTCACTTCAACGCCTCATTGTAAGCTGACCAGTTCGTGGTCTTGTACTTCGTCGGGGTCCAACTGCTCATGGCACCCATCTATCATACTGGATTCATGCAGTGAATCCAAAAGCCGATTTGGGAAACACAGTCACGAAGGGGCACCATACGCTTTCGGAAAGCGAGAAAATTCCACCAGAAGCAAGCAGAACTTCACCCAAATCCTGGTGAAGCAGGTTGACTCTGGATTGCTCGATTGGCACTTTATAAGCACCATTGGTGTTTATAGTGACCCTGCCTGCCACGAATCTACCTGGAGCCGAACATGAACTACGACTTGCTCTTTGACCCTGTGAAAATCGGGCCGGTTACCGCCCCCAACCGGTTCTTCGCTGCGCCTCACGCGACAGGTCACGGCTTTTCACTGCCAAGCGGCGCAATCGCACTGCGGGAAACAAAGGCAGATGGTGGTTGGGGCACTGTAGCGGTTCAAATCACCGAGATTAGCAATGACACTGACATGGCCAACCACCCGATCGAACGGATTTGGGATGAAGTGTACTTCAAACCCCATGCTGAGCAGGCGGAACGGATCAAGGCAAAAGGTGCGCTTGCCGCCATCGAGCTGGGCCATGGCGGCATGCGTGCGCGCAACTTCGCTACCGGCATGCCGGTTATCGGCCCATCCGATCTGCCAATCCTGAAGCCTGAAATTCCAGTTCAGGCAAAAGCTATGGATAAATCAGACATCCGTGGTTTTCGTGAAAGCCACAAGAAGGCCGCGCAAATGGCGAAACGGGCGGGCTATGACATCATTTATGTCTATGCCGCTCACGATATTTCGATCCTTTCGCATTTCCTGTCACGCAGGACCAACCACAGGTCAGATGAATATGGCGGTTCGCTGGAAAACCGGGTCAGGCTTCTGCGCGAGGTTCTGGAGGACACACTTGAGGTCGCGGCAGGAGAGCGTGCCGTGGCGCTACGATTTGCGGTCCACGAGGTAGGTGCGAAGCTGGCCATGACCCATGACGGTGAAGGCCGCGAGGTGGTTGAAATGCTGGCCGAATTGCCGGACCTGTGGGATGTGAATATCTCCGGTTGGTCGGCGGATTCCAACACGTCGCGGTTTTCGGAGGAAGGATATCAGCTGGAGTTCACCGAATTTGTCAAAAAGGTAACGTCGAAACCCGTTGTCGGAGTTGGGCGCTTTACCAGTCCGGACAAGATGGTGTCCGTCATCAAGTCTGGCAAACTCGACCTGATCGGCGGGGCGCGCCCATCCATTGCAGATCCCTATCTTCCCAACAAGATTCGTGAAAACAGGGTTGAGGACATCAGGGAATGCATCGGCTGTAATGTCTGTGTCAGCATGGACGCTTATGGGGTTCCTTTGCGTTGCACGCAAAACCCGACGATCGCAGAAGAATGGCGGCGCGGATGGCATCCTGAGATCATAACTCGCGCACAGAAGGAGCAATTCTCACTGATCATCGGCGCCGGACCGGCGGGACTGGATTGTGCACTGACCCTTGCGCGCGCGGGGCATCAGGTGACTGTTGCAGAAGCTACTGACGAAGTGGGTGGTCGGGCGCTCCGGGAAAGCAAGCTGCCGGGATTGCACGGATATCGCCGCATTGCGGAGTACAGGGAATATCAGCTGCGGCAGATGGGCAATGTCGATATCTACACCTCAAGCCCGTTGTCCCCTGAAGACCTGCCCGAATTCGGCGCCGATAATGTCGTGATTGCTACTGGCTCGACTTGGCGGTCTGACGGGGTTGGGAGCGGCAATTTTGACCCTATTTCCTGGCCTCAAGGTGCCCGGGTTCTAACGCCTCAGGACTTGATGGGCGGAGCCAAAGCCGAGGGGGCGGTGGTCGTTTATGATGACGAACACAACTACATGGCCAGCGTGCTTGTCGAAGCCCTTCGCAAGAAGGGGCACCCAGTTACCTATGTGACGGCTGAACAGGCTGTGGCACACTGGACGGCCTATACGTTGGAGCAGCGCAAAATCATTGCTCGCATGAAAGAAATGTCAGTGCCCATGCATGTCAATTCCTCACTGTTGGGCTTTGACGGCACGCATGTGCAGATCCAGAACGACCTGTCCTTGACTGGGCCGGATAGCCTCGCCTGCGAAACTCTTGTGTTCGTCGGCGCACGGATTCCGGAAAACACCATGCTTTCAAAAGCTCAGGAGCTTCTGGGAGAAGGCAAAGTCACAATTTGTGGAGACGCGTTGGCTCCGGGGACGATGCAGGCTGCGACCTTGTCAGGCCATCGCATCGCAAGATCGATCCTGGATCAAGGGACCGGTTTTTTTCGCTTGGAAGAGGCAGACATCTGAACTTCGATTCAGAACTGGAAGGGGTGCATGTCAAACGGGTTGCGCCCCTTCCTTTGTGCATGATCTCCGCGATGACTTCATACTTGGAAACTCGAAGGTCGACAGCTGCATCGGTCAGAGAAAGATTTAGAAAAAATGGCCACGGACCCAAAGCCACACAGGCGACGGAAACCTCCAGCACACTCATCTTGGTTTGGCTCAAAAGTTCCTTTGCTCTTTCAAGCCGCATTTGCTTGATGAAGCGCGAAGGAGATGTGCCGCAGTGCTGGCTGAACAGACGCTCGATTTGGTTTCTTGATATGGCATGACGACGGATCAGGTCGTCTGTAGTCAATTCGCAGTCGTCATCGGCTTCCTGCGTTTCCATGATGGACAGAAAGAGAGCGTTGCGCGTCCCATATCGATGGTCGACAGCTCAATCTCTGTGGAGTTTGAGAGGTTCTTGGGAGGCCTCCAATCCTGTGGTCTGCCACCTTCGCCACGATACCCTCTCCCAGTTCAGTCTGGATCAGGTTGAGCATCATATCGGAGACAGAAAGCCCGCCAGCGAACGTAACCAGCCTCTCATCTGACGTATAGATCTGAGTTGCGGGTCTGTGATTAGGGTGCATTTCAAAAAAGCTGTTCTGTACACTCCAATGCAGAGTGAAGGCACGCTCTCCTACGACACCCGCACGCACAAGCCATGCAGCCGCTGTTCCCAGCGCGCCAAAAAGAGTGCCCATCCGTGCCCGGCGGCGAAGCCAACCGGCGATAGTTCTGGCGTTGGGCTTTGCCGTGTCATCAAAAGCGCAGTAAAACAAACGATCACAGGGTGTGTCGTCGTCTATCGCCCCATCCGCCGGACAAGACATTCCATTGGTACAGGAAACCTCCTCGCCATCTTCGGACAGGACGCGCCACTTGTATCGCAACTGTTCGGACAGGCGATTTGCGATTGAGAGCGGCTCGATTGCGCCCGCCAAATTTAACACTGAAACCCCGGGGCAAAGAAGAAACGTGAACTCCAAGGGCCTGTCGCTGTCCAAGAATTCGCCTTTTTCACCAGGAATTTCAGATGTAGTGCTTCAATGGCTTCCCTCACGCTCAGAGTTTGATCCAGGCGGTCTTTAGGTTGAGGAATTTCTCGAAGGCGTGCAGAGACTTGTCATGCCCGTTGCCGGACTGCTTGACGCCTCCCAGGGGAACGGTCACATCCGGCCCGCCATAGGTGTTGACGTGCACCACGCCAGATCTCACCGCGCGAACCATTCGGTGAGCACGGCCCAAATCGGCGGTCCAGACGCCCGCAGCCAGCCCGTAAACGGTGCTGTTGGCAATTGCAGCCGCTTCGGTTTCGTCTTCAAACGGAGTCACGGCCAAAACGGGCCCGAATACTTCTTTCTGGGCCACGCTATCTTGCGGCTTAACGCCAGTTATGATGGTTGGCTCCATATAATACCCGCCAGTTTCTTCCAGAATTCGTTTGCCGCCTTGATAGACCGTGCCACCTTCTGCCTGCGCCGTCTCCACAAAGCCCAGATCCTGTTCAAGCTGGGTCAGGTTGTTGACCGCGCCGGAACTGGTGGTGATGTCCAACGGATCGCCAACCTTCATGGCCGCGGCATGTTTGGCCAACTCCGCCACAAACTCATCATGAATGGATTTTTGCACCAGAAGGCGCGACCCCGCCACGCAGACCTGTCCTGAATTTCGGAAAATGCCCCCTGCGCTGACTTTGGCGGCTTCAGTCAGATCACGGGCATCATCGAAAACGATATTGGGGGATTTTCCACCAAGCTCGAGATAGCACCGCTTCATGTTGGAGCATGCAGAGCTTTCAAGCAGCCTGCGGCCGACCCCGCCCGAGCCGGTAAACACCATCACGTCCACGTCCATGGAAAGGGCCAAAGCCTCGCCCACCACTCGACCTGCTCCGGTGACGACATTCAGAACGCCGGGCGGGATGCCCGCCTCAAGCGCCAGTTCAGCGATGCGCAACAAGGACAAGGACGCCGTTTCTGCGGGTTTCAGAACAACAGAGTTTCCGGCGGCCAGGGCCGGACCCAGTTTCCACGCACCGATCATCAACGGGAAGTTCCACGGCACAATCGCAGCCACCACGCCGATGGGTTCGTGATGAACAAGACCCAGAATGTCCTCGGAAGTCGGCGCCACCTGACCATAGATCTTGTCTATCGCCTCGGCATAGTAGCGGATTGTGTTCACCGCCGACCCCACTTCGGCTTTGATCGCCATGGCGATCTCGGTGCCATTGTCGCGTACGCCAAGCACCGCCAACTCCAGAGTTTCGGCTTCGATCAAGTCTGCCCACCGAAGCATCAATTTCTTGCGCGCGGCGGGCGCAAGGCACGACCAACGCCCGTCTTCGAATGCGGCCCGTGCAGCCGCGACTGCGCGATCCGCATCATTCTTGGTGCCCGCAGCTGTTGTCGTCAGAACTTGCCCGTTTATGGGGGACAGCACCTCGTGGGTTTCACCGGTTTCGCTTGCACAGAACTCGCCATCAATGATGAGGGTGCGTGGCGTCACAGGCAAATTGCGCAGTGCGTCAACTTTGGATTGATTGAGCATGGTTTATCCTTGCTGAGACGTATGGACGTCGTGATCGTGATCCATCTCGGCGATGCGATCCTTGTGTTCGCGGCGCAACGTACGAACATGCATGAGCAAAACGAAGACGATGAGCAGCGCGAGGATGGCAGCGATGGGCCGATCCACAAAATCCCAGGGGTTTTTTACCCGGATCATCGAAGTTCGCAGTTTCGCCTCCATGATGCCGCCAAGCACCATTCCGAGAATGATCGGCACCAGTGGCAGGTTCAGCCGCTTGAGGATCAGGCCAAGAATGCCAAAGCCGGAAGCGATAGCGCAATCGATGACGGAATTGCGCAAAGAATAGACTCCGACAAAGCTGAGTGTCAGGATCATCACGCCCAGGAACCTGGTGGGGATTTGGATCACCTTGGTCAGGAGGTTGGTCGAGAACAGCAGGAAAATCATGACGATCAAGTTCAGAATGATCATCGCAATATAAAGCGCATAGACAAAATCCAGTTGGTTCTGGAACAGCTGCGGCCCCGGGATCACGTTGTGCACGTAAAAGACCGACAGCATCATCGCGGTCAGAGCCTCGCCCGGAATGCCAAGTGCCAGCAAGGGGATCATGGCCGCGCCTGGCACGGCATTGTTTGCCGCTTCGGAGGCGACCAAGCCCTCAGGTGATCCTTCACCAAACGCTTCCGGGTTTTTCGATGTTTTTTGCGCGTAAGTATAAGACATGAACTGCGCGGTAAATTCCCCAACGCCGGGGATCATCCCCATGAGCACACCGAAACCGGATGCAGCGGATGCCACTCGCTTGTACAGCCAGATTTCTTTCAGGCTGGAAAACATCGAACCTTCGATGGGTTGTGGATGTGGGGTATTGTCCTTGTCGACCAGCAAGACAAACGCTTGCGAAAGCGCAAAAAGACCAAGCACAACGACGATCAGGTCAAACCCGCCAGCCAGCCAGGTTTGGTCGAAGGTAAAGCGGCGGGTGTATTTGATGGGCTCCAGCCCGACCGAATTCAGCAAGATGCCAAACCCCGCCAGCATGCCAGCAGCAAAGACCTGCCCGCGGTGGGCCAGGACCACCAAAATGATGCCCAATAGGGCAGCCAGGAAAATCTCACGACTTCCGAAATGCGGTGCAACCAATGCCAGCAATGGCGACAGCAGGATAAGGCACAGGATCGAAAAGATCCCGCCAAAGAACGATGCAGAGTAAGCCAAGGCAAGCGCACGGCGCGCCTCGCCACGTTTGGTCATCGGATAGCCGTCATAAGTGGTCAGAGCATTGACCGCTGTGCCGGGTGTGTTGATCAGAATAGCTGGCAGAGCACCGCCATACATCGAACTGCCATAGATCCCCAGAAGGATGGTCAAACCGACAATCGGTTCAAGCGAGAAGGTTGCCGGCAACAGGATGGCAATGGCCACCGCTGCACCAACTCCGGGAATGGCACCGATGACAACCCCCCCGATCGAGCCGATCAGCAGGGCGACCAGAACCTCCCATCGGGAAAGGAGTTCAACTCCGGAAAGCAACGCGTCCATGAGGCACCTCAGAAATAAGTCAGCATGAAAGAGCGCAGAGCGTCGGGCAGGTACTCATAGACCTGTCCTCCGGGGACTTTCACTTGCAGAAGGGATTTGAAAATGACAACGACAGTCGCCGCCAAAGCGACCGCAGCTCCCAGAAATGGGCGCAGAGGATAGGCCAGCCTAAGTGTCAGAATAACGGTGAAGATGATCGTGGATGGCAGATATCCAAGCCGCGGCACCAGCAGAACATAAGCCATGAACCAAGCCGCATATTCGAATGAGCGGAGCCAGAACCCCACCTCTTGCCAGCGCCCATCAAGTTTGGGCGATACCAATGAGCTGATCAGGTGAAGAGCGCCAAATCCAACCATCGTGTATACTGCAACGGTTGGCCAAAAGGAGGGTTGAGCAGCCCATTTTGTTCCTTTCACAGTTGCCGTCTGGGCATCCAGATTGAGCAATAGGAACAGACTGAAGGCCAAAAAGACCCAGGCAAAGACCAGATCACCCGGTCTTCTGTATCGTTTGAAGAGGTCTTGAAGGGTTTTGGAACGTATCACAGGTATTCTCCCACGCATGTCCTGTCCCGATTGATCGAGGCGGCCGACACCCAGGTGACGACCGCCCGGGAGAGACAGCATTACTCAGAGAGCATGCTGCCGATCTCACCCAAGGTGGAGATGTTCTTGGCGATCAGCGCCTGGGTGTCGTCTGCGTTTTGCCAATAGACCAGCGCACCGGTTTCCGAAGCCAGCTTTTGAGCGCGTTCAGACATCATGGTTTTCTCTGCAACCGCGATGATTTTGGCGCGCACGTCAGCGGGCGTATCTTTGGGAACAAACAGACCATTCCACAGAGCAATGTCCAGATTGGAGGAGATTTCCGACACGGTCGGGGCGTCTGGTGTCAAGCTGATACGCTCGCCACCAATCGACGCAAGCACCTTGATGTCATCGATGCAGGGCAGCACCAACTGCAGGGTCGTATTCATAACGTCTACATCGCCAGATGCCAATGAGTTGCAATCCAGCATGTCAAAGGCCGCATCAGACCCGAAAGAGAACCCTTTTTCGCTGGCCAGTGCCATGGTCACTTGGGTCGGGATAAGCGGGGCGCCGAAATGGCCCAGAGCGACGTCATTTTCTTTGGCATAGGCCGCAAGCCCGTCCACATCGTCATAAGGGGCATTCTTTCCGGCGACGATGACAAACGGATAGGTCAAGAACGCGCCGAGCGGTTCAAACGGGTTCGGGTTCAGCTCGGGGATGCCGATCTGAGGGCCGACCACCGGCACCGCCACGATGAACGAGCCGATCGTGTAGCCATCAGGCTTTGCACCAGCCACTTCGACAGCGCCCGGGAATGGGCCACCGCCACCACCGGGCTTGTTCACGACCGCAGCAGGCACGCCGTACTCTTTTTGAAAGTCTTCCGCGATCATGCGCGTCAGCACATCCTCGAGATCTCCGGGGGGCCACGGGACAACAAATTCTACAGGCTTTTCCGGATACTCGGCCTGAGCCGCTACTGGAGCCAGCGTCATTGAGGCCAATATGGCTGCGGTAAGTGTTCTCTTGAGCATTTCTCTCTCCCTGAGTAAATCCTTGGGGTCACTATTGTCACCATCTGTGCAAATAATAATTGCATGGCGGATCAATTTGTGTCAACTCTGGTGTGAAAGGTGACCCAATTTTGATAATCGGCACAGGGGGAAGCAATGATGGGAACGGTCTCTAATGCACTGAAAATTCTTCATTATTTCCCTGATGGCGCAAAGGATATTGGTCTTTCTGAAATTTCCCGCCTGACTGGCCAGAATAAGGCAACGACTTACAGATACCTTTGCGAACTCGAATCGAATTGCTTTGTGAAGCAGGACCCGAATACAAAGGGGTATCGATTGGGGGCCGCGATCACTGACCTTGCGCGCTTGTCTGATCCAGGCACATCGATCCTTCAAATCCTTGCGCAGATTCTTGAGGCCGTATCCGACGAAGCATCTTGTTGGGCATTTCTGTATTCGGCACAGCAGGGCCCACTGGTGCCGCTTGTGGTCTATAATATGGGGACACCGCAGGAGGCGGACTTTCAGGAAATCTCGGCCTACTCGAGTCCAGGAGTTTGTTTGCATGCCGTTAGTGGCAACGTGCTGCCTAACGTTGCGCGCTCCAACCGGAGCGGATCTCTGTGGGATGAATCGGTTTCTGAATTCAAAGCCCATGGGGTTGCCCCATCTCCTCACGAGACCGGACCCGCCATATCCTATTCCGCACCGGTCTTCGATGCGACGGGCTCGTTCAGGTATATCATCACGCTCGCAAGGCCACGAAACCCTTCCAAGAAATCACCGATGCCTTTGAAGTCGGCCGTCTTACTTGCGGCGCGATCAGGCACGGCAGCCTTCGGGGGAACCCATTTATCCAATGGTTCCCAATCGAAACCAAAAAACACTGCGCCGGGGGCTGCATTGCACCCTCGAAAGCTCTGACTTTTCGGAGAACAACAAATGACCAAGCCCCTTCCCGATCAGGCTCCGGTTGTCATCATTGGCGGCGGCATTATCGGAGTTTCGACGCTGTATCACTTGGCGCACCGTGGCGTGCGTGCTGTTTTGATCGAACGCAAGAAAATCGCCAGCGGTACCACATGGCATGCCGCCGGGATTGTGGGCCAGCTGCGTGACAGCACCTCGCAAACCGAGCTTGGGAAATACACGGCCAAGCTGTTTCAGACTCTGGAAATTGAGACCGGGCAAGGCACTGGGTACAAGCAAAACGGCACGATCAACCTTGCCCTCAGCGACCTGCGGCACGAGCAATTGTTGCGTAACCATGACCACGCGGCGCGCATGGGCATTCCAACCCGGATGCTTTCGGTGCCGGAATTGCAAGAGTTCTGGCCTGATGTTGATGTTAGTGATGTAAGATCTGCATTTCATGTCCCATCGAATGGTCAGGTTAATCCACTCGATGTTTCCGTCGCATTGTCCAAGGGCGCGAGGGCGCTGGGAGCACAGGTCTTTGAGGGAACCAAAGTCGAGCGGTTAATCCTAAACGGTGGTCGCGTCACCGGTGTTGAGACCGACAGAGGGGTGATTGCAACCGGCAAAGTTTTGATCGCCGGGGGCATGTGGAGCCATCTGTTCGCCAAAGCGCACGGGGTGACGGTGCCATTGCATGCCGCCGAGCACTTTTACATCGTGACAGAGCCGGTAAAGGGGCTGCCATCGACGCAACCCATTTTGAATATCGCCGAAGAGCGCACCTATTGGAAAGAGGATGCGGGCAAGCTGCTGATCGGCGGGTTCGAGGCGATGGGTAAGCCCTACGGGCGCGAGGGCATCCCCGAGGATTTCGAATTCGATGAGCTGCCATTTGACATGGAACACGTCGAACCCGAGCTGGAACGCATGTTCGCCCGGATGCCGGCGCTGGCCGGAATGGGTATCCAGACTTTCTTTAACGGGCCAGAAAGCTTCACCCCCGATGGGCGTCCTTACATGGGCCCGTCTTCCGAGGTCGAAGGCGTGTTTCTTGCCACAGGAATGAACTCCAACGGTATTCTGAATTCCGGCGGCACCGGGTTGACCATGGCTGAATGGCTGATCGACGGTATGCCAACACGATCCATGCTTCCCTTGCTGGCGGTGCGTGCGCACCCGTTCCAGAAAAACACCGCCTATAATGCCGAGCGTGCCGCCGAGGCAGTGGGTTTTCACTATGGCATCCACTGGGCGGGACGGCAGGTAACCTCCGCGCGCGGGGTGCGACAGGTGCCGTTGCATGATCGATTGAAAGACGCCGGCGCGCAGTTTGCCGAGCGGATCGGCTGGGAAGTGCCGATGTATTTCGGCGAAGACTGGCGCGACGCGCCGTCGATCCGATGGAAACCCTGGTCGGCGCATGTGCGCGACGAGTGCCTTGCGGCGCGCGACGACGCGGTGATTCTGGATCAATCAATGTATGGTAAGTTACTTGTGCAGGGGCCGGATGCGGTCAAAGCATTGAACCGGGTCTGCGGCACCGAGATGGATGTGCCCGTGGGCAGTTCCGTCTACACACAATTCCTGAACACACGAGGCGGGATCGAGGCGGATGTAACAGTGACCCGTATGGCCCTGCAAAGCTTCATGGTGGTCACCGGTCACCCCAGTCAGATGCGCGACCAGTACTGGATCAAAACAAACGCGGACCCGGATTGGCAATTCGAGGTGTTCGATGCCACCTCGGCCTATGGGTTGCTGACCATTCACGGCCCGAAATCCCGCGATATCCTGCAGGCGATCAGCGGCGATGACCTTTCAAACGAGGCATTCCCCTTTGGTGCTGCTCGGGAAATCGACATTGCCCATGCCAGAGGGTGGGCGATCCGCCGGTCTTTCCTGGGCGAGTTGGGTTTTGAACTGATGGCCCCGACAGAGTTCATGTCTGGGGTTTACGAAGCACTTATGACGGCAGGCAAGCAGCACAATCTGCGCCACATGGGTATGTTCGCCATGAATGCCTGCCGATTGGAAAAAGGGTTTCGTCACTTCGGTCATGACATTGGCGAGGACGACACACCTTTTGAAACCGGACTGGGGTTCGCCGTATCGTTGGACAAAGGTGATTTCCTGGGCCGCGAAACCCTGGCAGAGCAGAAGGCAGGCGGCTCTGCCACCCGACATCGCACCGTGTCGATCAGCGTACCTGGCCTGACCGCAGAGGAAGGCCCCTACCTGATTCACAATGAACCCATATGGAAAGGTGGCGGGATCGTCGGCCATGTCACCAGCGGCGACTGGGGTTTCCGGCTGGAACAGATGATTGGACTTGCCTCCGTTGAAAACCCGGAAGGGGTTTCCAAGGCGTGGATCGACGAAGGCGGTTTCGAAGTTCAGATCGCAGGCCATCTGCACCCGGTCACGGCGCAGCTCGCGCCATTTTATGACCCCAGGGGAGAAATTATGCGCGGTTGACGCGCATCAGGGAGGAAAACCATGAACGACGCAAAAGCCATTCTTGTCATTGGCACCTATGACACCAAAGACCCGGAGCTGAACTTTGTCTGCGACAACATTCGCAAGCTGGGCGGTGAGGTCATTTCCATGGATGTCAGCGTTTTGGGAGATCCGTCAGAGCCGACAGATATTTCCAAGCATGATGTGGCTGCGGCTGCCGGCAAGACCATTCAGGACGCCATTGACTCGGGCGACGAAAACCACGCCATGCAGATCATGGCGGAAGGGGCGGCGAAGCTGACGGCCAAGCTTTATGCCGAAGGCAAGATTCACGGAATGCTGGCCTTGGGTGGCACCATGGGGACCGACCTGGCGCTGGATTGCGCGCGCGCCTTGCCAATTGGCGTGCCAAAATACGTTGTCTCGACGATTGCCTTTTCGGCCCTGATCCCGCCAGAGCGTCTGTCCGCGGATATCCAGATGATCCTCTGGGCCGGTGGGCTCTATGGGCTCAATGACATTTGCATGGCAACCCTCAGCCAAGCGGCAGGTGCGGTATATGGGGCAGCACAAGCGGTGCGCGCGCCCGACCCGGATCGCCCGGTGATTGGCATGGTCAGTTTTGGTTCATCGGCGTTGCATTATATGGTGCATCTGCGCCAGCCGCTGATTGATCGCGGATTTTCATTGGCCGTGTTCCACGGTACCGGCATGGGTGGCATGGCGATGGAGAGCCTCGCTGAACAGGGATATTTTTCCTGTGTGCTCGAGCTGGCTGTGGCCGAGATTGGCAACCTCATGGTCGGCTCCATCGTCAATGCAGGGGCGGACCGGATGACCGCAGCAGGCCGCCATGGCATTCCCATTATCGCGGCACCAGGGTTCGGTGACATGATCGATTTCGCCACCTGGCAGCCAGTGCCCGAACGGTTCAGCGACCGGCCTTATCACGCCCACAACCGGCTACTCGCATCGGCGGCACTGAACGCTGAGGAACGCGGTGAACTGGCACATGAAGTGGCCAACCGGCTGAAGCAGTCTAAGGGGCCGGTCAAGTTCATTCTTCCGACCGACGGCATTCACGCCTGGGACACCGAAGGTATGCCCGCGCATGATCCCGAAGCTCTGGCACTCATGGTCGAAGCCTACAAACGCGAGATGACCGACCCTATCGACCTGACCGTCATGGAATGCCACATCAACGACGAGGCGTTCTCGGCAAAAGTGCTGGAGATCATCGACGGCTGGATCGCGGATGGCACCCTGAAAACCAACGTCACACAATCGGGAGGGTGACATGCTGGAAGGCCAGTACGATATCCTGTTCGAGCCGCTGAAGATTGGCCCCGTCACAGCGCCCAATCGCTTTGTGATGATGCCTTATGCTAACGGGCATTCCTACCTGATGCCCAATGGTGCCATTGGCATCCGCGAAACGCGTGCCGAAGGGGGGTGGGGCATTATCGGCATGCAGCTGTCCGAGATCGACCCGACCTCGGACTTGTCCGGATTGCCGTATGAACGACTTTGGGACCATGGCGACGTGAAGGTGCACGCGCAATCTGTCGAGCGCATCCACACCCATGGTGCACTGGCGTCGATCGAATTGGCCCACACCGGCATCCGCTCACGTGGTACCGAGAACGGTTATCCTGTCATGGGACCGTCCTCGCTGCCAACGTTGAAACCGGACATGCCCTACAACGCCAAGGCGATGGACAAGTCAGATATCAAACGTCTGCGGGCATCGTTCCGGGCCGCCATCGGCAGGGCGAAACAAGCTGGTTATGACATGGCTTATGTCTATGCCAGCCACGACGCCTCGATCCTGTGGCATTTCCTGTCCCCGGCCTACAACCACCGAACGGACGAGTATGGCGGAAGCTTTGAGAACCGCCTGCGATTGTTGCGGGAAGTTCTGGAAGAGGCGCAGGACGAAGCTGCCGGCGAAATGGCGGTTGCCCTGCGCTTTGCGGTGCACGAAGCCTCTGGCCCTAAACGCATCACCTTTGACGGCGAAGGTCGTGACGTTGTCGAGGCTCTTGCCGAGCTTCCCGACCTCTGGGACATTAACATCTCGGGGTGGAGCGCAGACAGCCAGACCGCACGTTATGCCAGACAAGGCTATCAGGAAGAATTCACCAGCTTCGTCAAACAGGTGACGAGCAAACCCGTGCTTGGGGTCGGGCGTTTCACGTCCCCCGACACAATGGTCAGTCAGATCAAACGCGGGGTTCTGGACATGATCGGTTCGGCGCGGGCTTCGATCGCCGATCCGTTCCTGCCGAACAAGATCCGCGAAGGCCGTATCGAGGACATCCGCGAGTGCATTGGCTGCAATGTTTGCGTCTCGGTTGAATTGTCGGGTGTTCAAGTGCGCTGCACCCAGAACCCGACCATGTCCGAGGAATGGCGGCGGGGTTGGCATCCCGAAAAGGTGCCAGCGGCATCAAATCCGGAAACAGCCCTGATCGTCGGCGGCGGTCCCGCCGGACTGGAAGCCGCCCTGACACTGGCCCGCGCGGGACACGAGGTTACGGTGGCCGAAAAGGCCGATGAAATGGGCGGGCGCAGCATACGCGAAGCGACCATTAAGGGTTTGGCATCGTGGGCACGCGTGCGCGACTACAGGCTCTATCAGCTGCAACAGATGGGCAATGTGAACCTCTATGCGGGGAGCGAACTGGATGCAGACGGCATTGCCGAATTCGAAGCTGATCATTTGATTCTGGCGACAGGGTCGCGCTGGCTGGACGACGGCCGCGGCCGTTCCAACCTCGCGCCGATTGCCGGTTTCAAGGGGGCTGCGCTGACCCCGGATGATATTCTGGACGGTACAGAAGTCACTGGCCCAGTCGTGATCTATGATGACGATCACTATTACATGGCCAACGCACTGGCGGTGGATCTGGCCGAAAAAGGCCACGAAGTGCATATCGTCACCCCGTTGCCAACGCTGGCAGGTTGGATGGGCAACACGCTTGAGCACCCAAAAATGCTCGGAGAACTGATGGTAGCGGGGGTGAAAATGTACCCCAACACTACTGCCACCGGCTGGAACGGCGGGGCGCTCGACGTGACCCGATCCGATACTGGCGAAAGCTTACCAATCATAAATGCTGCGACGCTCATTGCTGTCACCAATCGCATTCCTGAGATCAGCCTTTCCGAGGCTCTGACGGCTAAGGGGATTGCCCACCGCACCATCGGCGACGCCGAAGTTCCCGGCACCATCCAGGCGGCGGTCTACTCCGGACACCGCCATGCCCGAGAATTGCTGGGCACCGAACCCGAAGACAGGATCTTCAAACGAGAGCGTCCGACGCTCCTTCTCTGAAAACAAATTGGATATTCGTCATGGAAGCCAGGAAAACACCCCTCTATCACAGCTTTATCGAGCGCGGCGCAAATATGCGCAACGCCGGTGGTTACTTTGCGCCGATCACCTTTAGCGATCCGAAAACCGAGCATCTGACAACCCGTGAAAAAGCCGGGCTATTTGAAATCTTCGGTCAGTTCCTGATCGAGGTCACCGGCAGTGATGCAGAGCGTCTGATCAACGAATCCCATGTTGCGGACGTAACCAAGTTACCTGACATGAAAGGAACCTATTGCGGTATCCTGAATGACGAAGGTGGCTTTCTGGACGATGTCATCACCTGGCGTGTGAACGTGGACAAATTTTGGGTTTGTCCGGCGCCACATCGGGTTGATGTGATCGTCAATCACCTGAAAGAAGCTGGCAAGGATATGGAGGTTAACGTTGTTTCGTTGGGCTATCGCTATACCTCTTTGTCGATCCAGGGGCCGCAGTCGCGCGCATGCCTTCAGGAGATGACGGCTGCGGATCTTTCCAACGATGCGCTGAAGCCCTTTGAGATCGTCGAAACTTCGCTGAGCGGGGTCGATGACGTCATCATCTCGCGCACCGGTTTTACCGGCGAATTGGGTTATGAATTGTTCATTCCTACCCAGAATGCCGAGGACCTCTACGCTGCCATTCTCGAACAGGGCGCCGACAAAGGTCTGGTGCCCTGCGGCGTTGCTGCCATGGTCACGCTCCGGATTGAAAAGCGCTATCCGATCTTTGGCCGTGATATTACTGAAGCCAATAATCCGGTCGAAGCCGGACTGGGTTGGACGATCCGTTCCAAAGAAGCGAACTACACCGGGAAAGCTGCCATCCAAGCGCTAAAAGCGTCAGGGAGCGAACGAAAACTGGTGCTGCTTGAAATGCCGGAAGGGGCTGAGGTTCCCGAAGCCGGAACGGAACTGACATCGGCAGGGCAAACCGTCGGAAGCGTGACCTCGGCCGGTATGGGGCATTCGGTAGGCCGCGCCCTGGCTATGGGTTACGTACCCACGGATTTGGCAGTGAACGGTCAGTGGATAGACGTTGGTGAAGTCAAATCTGCGATTGTTCACACCGGCCCGGTCTATGATCCCAGAAATCTGCGTTCGCGCGATTGATCAAAACAAACAAGGCGTTCCCGGTTTTCGGCCATGAAGACCGGGGGCGCTCACTAAAATTGAGTGCTCAAAAGGAATTCGAAATTGAACCGCGACCCGGCTGTTGTGCTCATCTCCGATGATACCACGGTCAAGATCGGGGGCTTTTTCGACTTTGGGTCGCCCGACCACCCGCCAGGAGCATTCTGGTTGGCCGGGCCGGATTTCAGAAGGGTTTTATTGCCAATCGCATGGAACGCATCATGCCATCGCCAATAGCAGATCTGGGCCGTTCTCAAAGGCAGCTTCGGCAGCTTTCAGGGACATCGGCCGTCAAAACGAACCGGGGCTTCGCGCAGCTTGGACTCGGAGCCTCGATGCGGCAGTGCAGAGTGAAATCCAACGCCCTGATTATCTGAATGTCAGCTTCTGATGTCGCAACATGGTCGGCTTGCGCATGCAGCGAACTTCGTCCTTCCACCCCTTGACACCCAGGGTCCTGCGCGGTGCTGCACCCTGACCGAAGGTCCGCTCCGGGCTGGTTCAAACCGATCAGGGCTAACCAGGAACGCCATCGCGGCGGGCGGCTTGGCGCTGCGCCGCCGCAAGGCAGCAGAAGAGAGCCCTTCTCGGTCATTGACCACCAGGCGAACCATCGAGTGTGCAGCGTGCCACGAACGGCGCACTGCGGACATCCAGTTGATGGCCGAGGTAAGCCTGCTTTATAAAAGAAACTTTCCTACAAAGGCAGAAGCGCTTTGGACTGTCACCGGCAGCAATCGCGGATCAGGTTTTCCATAAACCGCCATCCCTCCTGGAACTGGTCCATTAGAATAAATTCGTCCGGCTGGTGCGCCTGGGCAATATCGCCGGGGCCGCAAATGACTGTGGAATAGCCGCTCTGCTGGAACAGGCCGCCTTCGGTGGCATAGCTCACAACACGGGGTGAATTGTCGCCGGTCAGGCGACGGGCCAACTCCTCGGCGACACCATTTGGTTCAGGCGCCAGTCCCGGCGCGTTAAAGTCTTGGAGCCGGGTGATCCCGGCGTCCTGATGAACTGCATTCATTTGCGCGTCCAGCCGGGCGACCTCAGCCTCGAAACGGGATTCCCACAGGCCCTGATCCTCGCCCGGGACTACGCGGAAGTCGATCTCGAAGCGGCAATGGCGGGCGGTTATGTTATGGGCCGTACCGCCCCTGATGGTGCCCACGTGGACGGTGGTGTAGGGAGGCACGAAACCCGCATCCAGCGGTCCGGGAGTGCGGGCGGCGTTTTCCGCGTTCACCCGGTTGGCCCAGCTGACCAGCTCTGCCGCCATCATCACGGCGCTGACGCCTTCGTGCATAATCGAGGAATGCACCTCATGTCCGCGTACATCAACGATGTAGCCGAAGCCGCCCTTGTGGCCCGAAACCACCTGCATCATCGAAGGTTCACCCACGATCACTGCATCCGCCGCAGGAAACCTGCTTTGAAGCATGCGGTCGATCATCGGCAGCGCACCGGTCATGCCGACCTCTTCATCATAGCTCAGCGCGATCTGGATCGGGCGCTTCAGCGGGCTTTTCAGCGCCAACGGCACCGCGGCCAGCGCCAGTGCATCAAAACCCTTCATGTCGCAGGTTCCGCGGCCGTAGAGCCTGCCGTTCCGCTCCGTCACCGTGAATGGATCGCTGCTCCAGTCCTGGCCTTCGACCGGCACCACATCGGTATGGCCAGATAGCACCACGCCGCCCTCAACCTCGGGTCCGATATGGGCAAAGATGGACGCCTTGGTGCCGCAGGGGGACGGTACGCGGGTGGACGTCACCCCATGTGACAGCAGGTAGCCCTCGACGAAATCCACCAGCGCGAGATTGCTTTCGCTGCTGACAGTGGGGAAGGAGACGAGGCGATCAAGGATCTGGCGCGCGCTTAGATCCATGGGTCAGGCTTTCGCGCGGGTCAGCATGCCAAACAGATCGCGCGGATCATCCGGGTCGGCCAGCAGGTCCAGATCCGCATAGAACCCGGTGTCCTGAATGGCTCGGTAGATGTAGCGCAGGGCGGAAAAGTCCTCGATCGCAAAGCCGACGCTGTCGAACAGGGTGATCTGGCGGGCGTCCTTGCGGCCCTCCGCCTGGCCGGTGACCACCTGCCACAGCTCGGTTGTGGGGTGGTCTTCGTCCAGCTGCTGGATCTCGCCCTCGACCCAAGTCTGCGGAGGGTATTCCACGAAGATGTCCGAACGCAGCAGGATGTCGCGGTGCAATTCTGTCTTACCGGGGCAGTCGCCGCCGATGGCATTGATGTGGACGCCGGGGCCGACCATGTTGTCGGTCAGGATCGTCGCGTTCTGCTTGTCGGCTGTGCAGGTGGTGATGATTTCTGCGCCTTCCATCGCCTCTTCACTGCTTTTGCAAGGCACCACGGTGAGGCCGCTGCCTGCCAGGTTGCGGGCCGCCTTTTCTGTGGCGGCCGGGTCGATGTCGTAAAGCCGCACGGTGCCGATGCCGCAGACGGCCTTGAAGGCGAGGCATTGGAACTCCGCCTGCGCGCCATTGCCGATCATCGCCATGCATTTAGCGCCCTTGGGGGCCAGGTGTTTGGCCGCCATGGCTGAGGTCGCCGCGGTACGCAGCGCCGTTAGCAGCGTCATCTCAGTCAGCAGTTTCGGATAGCCGGTGTCTACATCTGCCAGAAGGCCGAAGGCGGTGACAGTCTGCAGGCCTTCCTTGGTGTTCTTGGGGTGGCCGTTCACATATTTGAACCCGTACATTTCCCCATCCGAGGTCGGCATCAGCTCGATCACGCCGACCGGCGAATGGGAAGCGACACGGGGCGTCTTGTCAAAGCTTTCCCAGCGTTTGAAATCGTTTTCGATTTCGGCGGCCAGGTCCTGCAGCAGACGCTCGATGCCGATGTGGTGGACAAGGCCCATCATGTGCTCGACGGAGACAAAGGGCACCATGGCAAGGTTGGAGGGAAGCGGGGGCATCAGGCGTCTCTTTTCTGAAGGAAGGACATGGCCAGGCCGGAGGTGATGATCACCGCGATTCCGGTCCAGGCAAGGGGGGTGGCCGCCGCGCCCCAAAGGAAGAAGCTCCAGAGGCAGGCGAAGATGAGGAAGGAGTATTCAAAGACCGACACGAAGGCCGGCGTGCCGATGCGGTAGGCCTGTGCGATCAGCGAGACGGCGACGACAGCGCCAGCCGCCTGAAACAGGGTCAGCCAAAGGAAGCGCGGTGTGGGTGTCACCCAGGCGCGGGTCAGGAACGGGCCAGCGGTGTCGGCGCCGGGTATCAGGCTGACCGCTGTCAGCATGATCAGGCCTGCCCCACCGATGAAGAGGAAGATCCCCATCGCCAGGGCCGGGGCGCTTTCCTGTGCGCAGATATGCCGGGTCAACAGCATGCCAAGCCCGTAGAACAGTCCTGCCCCCAGCGGTGTCAGCGAGGCCGGGGTGAGCGCGGCAAAGTCAGGCTGCAAGAGCATCAGCGCGCCGCCGAACCCGGCGAGGATCGCCAGCAATTGCAACCCGCTGAGGCGAGTGCCGAACAGAAGCGCTGACAAGAGCAGAACCCAGATCGGGGCGGAGAACAGACCTGCGCCGGCCTGCGCAACGGGCAGCGTGCCAAGGGCGGCAAAGTAGATCAGCAGGCCAATGGAGACTGCCGCGCTGCGTAAAGACAGCCGCGGCAGGTTCACCGCCCGCAGGGGCTGGCGCAGCAGATGCGCGCCGAGCAGCAGCATGGGCACCGCAAAGAGCGTGCGGAACAGCTGGAACTGCCAGAGCCCGGCCTCCTGGCTGACCGCAAAGACAAAGTTGTCGATGAAGCTGAGGATGGCGGAGGCCGCCATCGCCAGCCCGGCGGCAGCGATGTTGCTGTTGGTCTGCATGTCAGTCGCCCTTGGAAAGAGTCAGGCGCCGGCCTGATCCATGGCGTCCAGCACTTCATCAATCTGACGGATCGCGCCGTGCTGGAGGTATTCCATCGCCTTCAATGAGGCGTCGTGTGCTTCGATGCTGGAGCCTGCGACGCAGTCTTCCACCACGCGGCAGAAATAGTCGCCTTGGTGGCCGTCAACGAAAGTGTAATGCACGCAGACGTCGGTCAGACCGCCGGTCAGGATCAGGGTTTCGGCTTTCAGGCCGCGCAGCAGGATCTCCAGATCGGTGCCGTAGAAGGCCGAGTAACGCCGCTTGGAGATGCGGTAGTCGTCGGGGCGCATGCCCAATTCCTCTTCCGCAAAATCCGTCAGCGGATTGCTGTCCAGGCAATGCACCGTCTCGTCCCCGTCCAGCTCGCGGCCGAAGTCGATCAGATTGGCCCGGTGGATCTCTTGGATGAAGACAACGGGGATGTCCTTTTCGCGTGCCTTGTCGATCACCACTTTGGTGCGCGCCATGCGCTCCGCATAGTCAGGCATATGGGCGATGGAACGTTCGTCGTCGGGGATCGGAGCAAAGGTTGATTTCTGGATATCAATGACGATCACTGCGGCACGGCCTTCGATCAGTTCGCGCTTCTTAGGGTTTGCATTGTTCATCGGAGTACCTTTCGACAGTCGTTTAGAAATGTGCCTGCGCAGTATGGGCGCGGCTTTGGATTTGACGTTCAGATGGTGGCATTAGCCTGTGCTGAAGGGTCGGCCTCATGCGGACGCAAATGGCGCAGGTAGCGTTTCTCGGCCATGCGGAAGGCAATGGAGATCAGGAAGACGATGCCCATGTAGAAGACCATCGCAGTGATGAAGCCCTCGTAAGCCAGATAGTAGCGCCCGTTCAGCCAGCGGCCCACACCCAGAAGGTCCTGAAGGGTCACGGTGCTGGCAATTACCGATCCGTGCAGGGTGAAGATCACCTCGTTGGAATAGGCGGGCAGCGCTCGGCGGAAGGCGCTCGGCAGCACCACCAGCCGCATCCGTGTAAAGGGGGACATGCCGCAAGCTTTGGAAGCCTCGACCTCGCCCTCGGGGGTGGTTTCAATCGCGCCTTTCAGAAACTCTGTCGTGTAGGCGGCGGTGTTCAGAGTGAAGGCTATCAGCACGCACCACCATGGGTCGCTCAGGACGGGACCCCAAAGGAAGGAGTTGCGCACTGCTTCAAACTGGCCAAGGCCGAAGTAGAAAAGATAGGTCTGTACCAGCAGCGGCGTGCCGCGGAAAGCGTAGGTATAGCCCCAGATCGCCTGGCTCCACCCCGGCTTGCGGTAGGCGCGTGCAATGGCCATGGGAATTGCCAGGAGGCCGCCCAGGAACAGCGCCAGGATTGTCAGTTGCAGGGTGACCAGCGCGCCCTCGAAGAATTTTCCGAGGTTGTCATAGATCAGCAGGAAGTCCAGCGGCGAGAGGTTCTCGCTGATGTGGCGCAGGTACTCGAGGAAAGTGCGTTCGGTTTCCATTTCATCAGGCCCTTTTCACGCCGGCGCTGTAGCGGCGGTCGACCCAGCGCAGCAGCAGGTCAGAGATGCCGGTGATCACCAGGTAGATGACCAGCACCGCGATCATGAAGGTGAACAGCTTGTGGGTGGAGCGGCCCGCAGCAAATGCATTCCAGACGAGGTCGTGCAGCCCGATCACTGACACCAGCGCGGTGGATTTGATCAGCACCAGCCAATTGTTGGTGAAGCTGGGCAGCGCATAGCGCACCATCTGCGGCCAGGTGACCAGCCGGAAGATCTGGCGCGGATTCATGCCTGCCGACATCGCCGCTTCGATCTGACCGCGCGGGATAGCAAGGATCGCACCGCGGAAGGTTTCGGCCATATAGGCGCCGAAGATGAAGCCGAGTGTCAGCGCACCGGCGATGAACTGGTTGACGTCCACATAGCCCCAGAGGCCGGTGATGCGTCCGATGTCGTTCAGCATTACCTGGCCGCCGTAGAATATCAGCATCATCAGCACCAGGTCCGGCACGCTGCGCACAAAGGTGGTGTAGGAATTGCCGGCCTGGCGGATGCTGCGGGATTGCGACAGCTTGGCAAAGGCGCCGCCCAAGCCGCAAATCACCGACAGGATCAGCGACAGGACTGCCAGCGAGACGGTGACGCCAACGCCTTCCAGAAGGATCTGCCGGTATTCATAAATCAGCTGCATGTGCCTCTGCCCCTTGCGGTGTCAGTTGGAGAATTAAAGGGCGGCAGAGACACGGCCCCCGCCGCCAAGGCGCATCCTGCGGGATCAGTTCCCGTAGATGTCGACGGGGAAGTACTTGTCGTTGATGGTCTTGTAGGTGCCGTCTGCGCGGATTTCCTCAATTGCCGCGCTCAGCTCTGCCGCCAGCGGATCGCCCTTGCGCACGGCAATGCCCACACCTTCACCGAGGCAGGCCGGATCATCCAGGTCCTCACCGTAGAAGGAAAAGCCTTTGCCTTGCGGTGTGTTCAAAAACCCTTCCAGCGCGCCCAGCGTGTTGTTGAGCTGCAGGTCCAGACGCCCGGCGGTGAGGTCAGCAAAAACGTCTTCCTGGGTGTTGTAGAGCTTGATGTCGGCTTCGGGGAAATGCTTCTCGACATAGCATTGCAGAGTGGTGCCGCGCAAAACGCCGATCTTCACGCCACTGGTGCCTTCGCGGGTCATCTCAAACGAGGCGTCGTCCCTGGCGATGAAACGCGATGGGGTATGGTAGTATTTCTCCGAGAAACCGACTTTTTTCTTACGGTCCTCGGTGATCGACATGGAGGCAACGATGGCGTCATATTTGTTGGCGATCAGCGCTGGGATCATGCCATCCCATTCCTGCTCAACCAGCACGCATTCGCGTTCCAGCTTTTGGCACAGTGCATAGGCCATATCGATGTCGAAGCCGGAGAGCGTGCCGTCGGCCTCTTTCTTGGAAAAGGGCGCATAGGCGCCTTCGACGCCGACACGAAGGGCCTCGGCCACGGCGGTGCTTCCTGCCAGGGTCATTGCTGCCGCGGCAACGGCAAGGAAGGTTTTCTTGAAAGTCATGCGGATAGTTCCCTGTTGCTTGTTGTGAAACTGCGAGTCCGGCGCGGTCAGTGCCGGGTGTTCGAGAGGAAGTCCCTGAACCGTGCGGATTTCGGGTTGCTGAACATCTGCGAGGGGTGGCCCTGCTCCTCGATCAAGCCCTGGTGCAGGAAGATCACCTTGTTGGACACATCCCGGGCAAACCCCATCTCATGCGTCACCACGACCATGGTGCGACCTTCTTCGGCGAGCGAGCGGATAACCTTCAGCACCTCGCCCACCAACTCCGGGTCCAGCGCTGAGGTGGGTTCATCAAACAGCATCACCTCAGGCTCCATCGCCAAGGCGCGTGCAATTGCTGCGCGCTGCTGCTGGCCGCCGGAAATATGCGAGGGGTAGTAGTCGCGCCGCTCGTACATGCCGACACGCTGCAGAATGGCTTCGGCCCTTTCGATGGCTTCGGCACGGGGTTGTTTCAGGACGTGGACCGGACCAGAGATGACGTTTTCCAGGATGGTCATGTGCGACCACAGGTTGAAGGATTGGAACACCATGGCCAGGCGCGACCGGATGCGCTCTACCTGCTTGGCGTCCGTCGGCTTGAACACGCCGTGCCGGTCAGTGCCCATCCTGATGTCCTCGCCATGCACGGCGATCGTGCCGGCGTTCGGTGTCTCAAGAAGATTGATGCAGCGCAGAAAGGTGCTCTTGCCCGATCCGGATGAGCCCAGCATGGAAATCACGTCGCCCTCGCGCGCCTCCAGCGAGACGCCTTTCAGAACTTCCAGCGCGCCGTAGGACTTGTGGAGGTCCGTCACTTGAAGCGATAGGCCGGCGTCCGGTTTTGCTTGCTGATCGGCCATGCGGCCCTCCGTTTCTTTTCCCGTGCTGCGTTGGTTCCAAAACGGTAGCGGCGGCAGGGAAAATCGAAAAACGGGTATATCTTGCGCTCAGCTTCTGTTTTTCCTACGGTGGGCGGCATGCTTGGATCGCTCCGCCACCTGAACGCTCTGCGTGCCTTTGAGTCCGCCGCCCGCCACAGCAGTTTTGCCAGGGCGGCCGCGGAGCTGAGCGTGAGCCACAGCGTAATCAGTCAGCATATCAAGACCTTGGAGCAGTGGCTGGGCACGGAGTTGTTTCGCCGCCTCGGCAACCGGGTGGAATTGAGCGAAGACGGCCGCGCCTTGGTGCCGCAGGTCTCCAACGGTTTTCAGATTTTGAACGATGCCTGCGAGGGGATGCTGCGCATGACACAGAGCGGCACGCTGGTGGTGAGCGCGGAACCAGCGCTGGCCTCGCTCTGGCTGCGCAAGCGGATTACGGAGTTCTGCGAGGAATACCCCAAGATCGACATTGATCTGCGCCC
The DNA here is from genome assembly GCF_000473165.1 of Leisingera aquimarina DSM 24565. GTDB lineage: Bacteria > Pseudomonadota > Alphaproteobacteria > Rhodobacterales > Rhodobacteraceae > Leisingera > Leisingera aquimarina. The sequence continues at coordinate 2,746,765 of NZ_KI421504.1, forward strand.
GGCCTGGCAGCCGCCGCAACTGGGCGAAGGCCACGCCGATGTGGTGATCCATTTCGAGACTCGGCAGACGGCCGGAGAAGGCCGCCAGCACCGGCTGTTCCCGATCATCGGCTTCCCGGCTTGCACGCCGGACTTGCGAGACCAGCTGCTGGCTGAAGGCCCCTGCGACTGGAGCAGCGTGCCGCTGGTTCACGACAATGGCAGGGAGATCTGGCACCAGTGGTTTTCCGCGCATGAGTCGTCATCCCTGTGCTGGCAGAAAGGGCGGGTCTACTCTGACTTGTCACTTGCTATTGAAGCGGCTGTAGACGGTGAGGGAGTGGTTCTTGCGGACGAGGTGTTATGCGCCAAGGCCTTGCAGTCCGGGGCGCTGGTAAAGCTCGATCCGCGGCAGATCGAATGCGTCTGGTATGCGGTCGCTTTGCCAGACAACACACGTGTAGGAACGGCAGCTGACAGCTTCGTGTCATGGCTCGGAAGCGGTGTTCCGGTGATCGAGACACAGATAGACTAAAACCTTAGTCCCGAAGCCGTCATAAGCGGGCAGGTCAGCGAACTCCCGCTTTCCGCCCATCCTTCCCTATACGGTGTTGTAGACCGAATCTGAAACCATTTCCTTGAAAACAGATCTGAACCCATCTTCCCACCAGCAATGGAGTGCAGATGGAACAATCAGACAAACCAAACTGGAAGCTGGATCAGGCAAGGGTCAAGGATCTTGCCGAATTCTTTCGGATAGACCGCACTGCTGTACCGGATGCCATGAAGGCCATGGGAATCCCGAAGCGCGGCGCAGGTTACCCCTGGATCAGGATCTGGGTTGCTCTTGGTATCGATCTCGAAACTGTGAAAGACCCGGAAGATCTCAAAAAACCATTGGCGGAGCTGAAACAAGTCGCCGCGTTACTCGGAGAGAGTCCCAGAACAGTGCGCCGCCGTAGCGAAGGTGAGCACCGGGACAAATCCATTCCGGCGTATATCGAGCTTGGTCCGCGAAAGCGCTTGTTTTTCCCGGCAGAGATCGAAAGCTGGCTCCTGGGGGAACAGCTGCCCTTCGGCCGGGAACAGAAGAATCTGTCGTTCATCCCAGGACAGGCAAAAAAAACTGGAGCGGCCAAAGAAGCACGCAGAGAGGCCGAGGCCGCATTGTCTCCGTCACCCTCAGCAGCTGCCTTGTTCATGGTACCGCCAGAACCGGGCTGACACAAACCCGGATTTCCTGAAACTCCTCCCGGGACCTACCTCCTTTCCGCACCTGGAAAGGAGGTTTTCTTTTGTCTGTCAGCAGGGTGCCGCCATGCCCATTTCATCAGCAACACTCCCGCGAAAATGACACCTGGGCAGGGAATTGGCCGAACAACGGACAGATGACAGGCCGAGCGGACAAAATGACAAACGCCCCCGAAATTTCGGCAGCGGCAAGTGGAGGATTATTTGTCATTTTCGGCTTCGGTTTGGGGAATAACGGCCAATTTGTCATTCAGCGGACAAGAAAAGAGGCCTTCATGAGCTTTTTCAAACCCATCGCGCCGATGACATTCCAGAACGTGCTGGACTGGACCATCGCGCAAGACAAGAAAGACTACGTCTCCCCGGTCAAGCGGTGCAGTGAGTTGTACAAGAACCGGCACCTGCAAGACATTCCGGCCGATCTGGATGAATTTAAGCGACGCTTTCCGCTGGGCGGTTTCGATCCCCGGCATTTCAAGACCGAGAAGGCCTACAAGGCCTGGCGCCGGAAAGTGTCCGCCGCCATCAAAGGGGCCACCGGGCAGCTGCAGGAAGAACAGGAGCGCCGGGCGCGGCAAGACGCCTGGGCGGAGCTGATCGATGCTCTGGAGCCGCTCACCGGCATGCCCGAAGAGGCAATGTATCCGCACCAAGTGCTGATCCCAATCCGGAAGCTGGCCGATCTTGCCCGGCAGCATGGCAAAGACCCCAGCCAAATTTCCCAGGAATGGCTGTGCGGGCTGCGGCCACGTTTGGGATCAAATGAATGGAAATCCCTGCAATCCGCTTTTCGGCAACTGAATCATTTCCGGTACCTGTCTTCGGTTCGGCCGCTGCTTCCGCCCGAGCCGTTTGCCGAACCCGCGGTTCTGCGTGCCAACATCCTGCCGGGTATCCCGGATCACGTCGCCGCTGAAATCAGAGACTGGGTGCTCAACGCGACGCGTGGAGAATACGATCCGGTCGAGGATAGATACGAGGAAGGGACCTCTGAGGATGACAAGTCCTTCAAGACAGCGGCGTTGCGCAAGTTCGTCAGCACCCTGTCGGGATGCGCTGGTTTGGAGACGGACCTTGGGCTGAGGGAACTTCTTTCTCCTGAAAATGCAGTCCAGGTCGTGCGCAGGTGGTCGTCTGACATGGATGGGGCTGGCAGGATCACCGCCCGAACGGCACATGACTACTTGAAGGCCATCTACGTCGTGATGACGCGTAACGGCCTGCCGCCGGATGCGATGAAGGCGCAGCTCGCAAACAACCGGTTTTTGAAGCAGGGGAAGAAGCAGGGCGGCCATATGTCACCCGGCGCGCGGACTTTCTGTGAAACTCTGCTGGGATCGCAGAAACTGACCCTGACCTTCCTTTCCCTGCACGTGCAGCTGCGCAACCGGGCCCAAAAGCTCCTCAACAACTTCACGGCGGGTGGGCGGGCAATGACCTCGAGAGAGATTGAGGAAGTGCGTTCCATCGGTTCGGTGGCGGCCGTCTGCGCGCTCGAAACCCGCGGGGCACCGATCCGCATCGACAACGCGCTGGCGCTGGCAATCCGCGGCGATAACATCACATTCCATCTGCCGGGCAGGATGACCGATCACGCGACAATCACGCTGTCGCCGGAGCACACCAAGAACGACAGTGAGATCTGGGCGCCGATCGAACGCGGCAACCTGAACGGGCTCGAAGTGATCGAATGGTACATGGAAACGATCCGTCCCTTGTATCCGGGTGCGGATAGCAGCGATTTCCTGTTTCCCGGGATTATTGCGGAGGGCAATCTGCCCTACGAGACCTTTCTCGGCTGGTTCAAGCGCGAAACCCGTGCTGCCGGCCTGCCGATGACCCCGCATAATTTCCGCCACGGCTTGGCCTCGCTGCTGATCGAAGCCAACCCGGGAAGGTGGGACCTGCTCGAGCGGCTGCTCGACGACACCGTCGGCACTGCCAGGAAAAACTATGGCTGGGTCAACAAACGCGTGCAGCGCTCCGAGGTGCAGAAATACGTGCTCGATCTGACGAGGCTGAAGGCATGAAGAAACCTGATCGCCGGACCGTTCCGGAAATCCTGCAGCACCCGCGATGGGATCCCTTGGCCGCAACGCTGAACATGAGGGCTGTCACCGCGCCGCAATTGCGTGTCCTCGATGATTTCCTCGCCTTCATTGAAGGCAGGCAGATTGCTTCGATATGGGAACTTTCGGTTTCGGACTGCCTGTCATTCGATGCCGGGTATCGGTCCGCCAACCGCCTGCGCGCCTTGAAAAAGGCGATGCAGGCGGTTTTCCCGGCCCAGCCCGCCATCCTCGTCCTGACCGACGCCATCCGCCGGAAAGAGGCGCAGACCCGGAAGCCGGCGGCCTCGGCGCCGAGGCGGCGCAGGCTCAGGGTGTCGATTCCGGAGGAGGAACTGCCAGAACACTGGAAAAGCGCGCTGGCAGACATGGCGGCGGGCTTTGACGGGGACGGTGTCATTGCACCGTCTCCCAAAATGATCCCGACATACAGAATGAAGCTGAGGCAGCTGGCCTGTTCGGCCAGAAAGGCCGGGGTGCCGGAGGAAATCTCGGTTGAGGCAGTGAAGGCCTTCACCCGCGACATGCGTGGACGCGGGCTGGCCGCCGCGACACAGCTGGCCTCTTTCTCTGCATTGAAGAAATCTGCCCGCTATGTCGGCGCCGACCAGGAGGCGCAGGAGCTATTGTCGCAGCTCCTGCGAAAGGCTGAGGATCAGGCCCGCAAAGCTCCAAAGAAGAAGTATGAAAAGCTGCAGAAAACCGGATATTCGCCGGTAGCGATCATCGGCCGCGCGGAGGAGTTTCTGAAGGAGGCGGAAAGCCTGACATGCCCACGCTCGCGCCAGGCGTTGAGAAACACCGCCGCTGCTTTGGCGCTGTTTTCTGTGCTGCCGGTCCGCTTGGCGGATACACGGCTTGTATTCGGGGAGCACCTGTCGTGGCGGCAAGGGCGATATGAGCTGCACATCACCCTGTCCAAGGATGATGAGACTTATGACGCGGAAATTGATCCCCGGCTGAATGTATTCATTGATGCACTGATCCTCAGGGGGTGTGACGAGGCCTGGCTCGACCAGATGCGCAATGGCTGCCTGAAGTCCAATCGGCCGCTCTTCGTTCGAAACGACGGGGTAGGTGTGGGGTACAATTATATATCCGATTGCTGGCGCAGTGTTTTCGGCACCGGCGAGCATATTGCCCGCACCATCCTGCACACCTTTCTGGGTATCGAGTTGGGGGCCGCTGGAACGGACATGGCCCTGGCGGCCAACGGCCAGAAATCACCACGGACAGCCGCGGATTACCAAGACCAAATGGTTGCAAAAGCACAGCGCCTGCAAGGACAGAAAGCCTTTGAGGATATGGTCGGCGGCGTGAACTTGAAGCTCTTTGAATTCACCTGAAACGGGCTTGGAGGCGCGCTTTTCAGCGCATCCCTCGAGGTGAGAATGCGCTGAAAAGCGTCCTCCAACCCTGAGAAAAGGAAGAACCATGGAACCTGTTTTCCTCGATTTCGAAGCGTCAAGTCTGGCGCCCAAAAGCTGGCCCATCGAAGTCGGTATCGCTTGGGTGGACAACGGTCAGGTTGCTGCCGAGGCCAAACTCATCCGGCCGGATCCGTCTTGGTCGATGGATGACTGGCACACTGAAAGCGAAGCTGTCCATGGCATCCCAAGAATGGCCCTTAACGCGGCAGAGCCAGCTGATGGCGTGGCCTTGTGGCTTCGGGACAAGCTTGACGGAAAGCTCGTTGTCAGCGATGCGCCGGAATTTGATCAGCGTTGGCTCGACCGGCTTATTAAGACAGCCTGTGAACAGCATGAAATCAGGATCGATGATTTTGACCGGGTGGTTTGGTGGGCCTTTTCGGAAATGGACGGTCAGATAGCTCCAGGACGTCTGCATGAAGTTTACGGCCATTTGACAAGCGAAAAGACCATTCATCGCGCGGGTGACGATGCGGCCAAGCTGGCCAGGGCCTGGCTGACAGGGTGTCGGGAGAGCAAGGAATGAGGCCTTCCCAGTGAGGAATTGACTGCCGAAGAAGGTGCCAGCACTCGGCAGAGATCACAATCAAGCAGATTTCGAAGGTCTTTGTTTTTGCGCAGTCTTCTATGTGAGACCGCGCAGAAATCAACGCCATCCAAAACCAGAAAAGAAAAATCACAGCGACGCTCCGAACTCTTCTTGAGCTGTCCTTGGAGGCAGCAAACCACACATCAATCAAGGAGCCGCGCTATGCACACATCCCCTTCACCTGCCGTTCAGGCCCTCTTTCTCTTTCTTTCTGAGAATAATGAGGGCTTACAAAATGCTGCCCTCGTCTTGGGCGGCGGAAAGGCCCTGAAACGCGTTCAACATCTGTTGGATCATCTGGGAGTGACCCGGCAGCTGACCCGTCGTGCACGTCACGATCTCGTCGCCCTGCACGAGCTGTTCACCCTGAAATACGTTGGTGACCCTATGCGCCTGGAAACCGAGCTCTTCGCGGAAATCGATCCGATGGATCCGATGGTCGAGGAGATTTGTCTTCTGACAGACCGCCTGGAAGATCACATGCGCGCCATCGATGCTGCGTCTGATCTGCCGGTCTTTGATTTCGACATCGCTGCGTAAGGGAGGTTCAAATGCAGTATGATACTGAATTCGATCCGGAAACGCCTCTGGAACGTGCGGCACTATGGGCGGTAAAAACTGCCCGCTGGTTTGCGCAGGAATGGCAAGAGACCAACATCGAGGATGAAAGTCTGCGGCTGAGACAACTGGCACCAACACTCGACCGGCTGGAAGACGGAATTCTGTTCGACAGCCGGGACGAAACTATCCTCGAGCTGATCGAAAAGGCCATCGTCCAGTATCTCGACGACCGTCTCGAGGGTTACGGCACCCGAGCCCTTTATCGGAACACAAGCGGCGACGAGCTGCGAACCACGGAGCTTCAGCGGTGCCGGGATCTGATCGAGCAATGGAAGGCGTTCAAACATGCCCGCCAGCATGTGATAGATATGCGCCGTGCCAGGATCATCGCCGATCAGTTCAGTTGATAACGGCCGCACCTCCGCTTTGCGGAGGTGCGGTCCATTCGGCTTCCATGCTGTCAGGCCGATTTCGGTTTCGGCACTTCAACACCGTCTTCAACCGCAAGGTAGGGGCCTTTGCGTGGCTTTTCCGCCTTGCCGAAACGCCTGGTGATCATCGAGATGTCGATCTGGTCCATCTCGATATACACCCTCAGGGTTTTGAGTGGAAATCCTTCAGGCAAATAATTGATGATGCCCACATCCCCGTTCTTGTGGCCAATGAGATAACGGCGAGCGGTATCCGGCAGCGCGTTTTCGACCATCTTCGTGTTGCAGCTGGTGCGCAATGCATGCAGATCCATGCGCTCGCAGTAGATTCCCCGGCTTTTGCGGTAATAGGTGAAATTCTTGGTGAAGTTTGCCGTGAAGTTCGCCTTCTTCGTCTTTGAGCGCGACACCAGGTCGAACAGCCGCGATCGACCGAGTTTTCGCTGATGCGCAACGAGTTCCAGAAAGCCAAGCTCGATCAGCTGGGAGTGGATCGGTATGAGCCGGCGCGCATTGTTGCTCTTCAGGCTCGTGCCAGTTCCGCGGATGATGTCGAAATAGAAAATTCCATCCTCGGACCGCACGTTTTTCGGGCCCAATTGAAGGACTTCCTCGCTTCTCAGGCCGGCGAGACGGCAGATCAGAGGCACCCAGTAGATATGATCGTTGATCCGGGTCTTCGGGGAATTCCATTTTTCCGTGGCCAGCATGACCTGGAAATCGTCATGCCAGAGCTTCCGGGACGTGTCAGGCCGCGCCTTCCGCAACTCTGTGATTGTTTTTTCGCTTAGCACAAATCGCTTGAACGGATTGTGGGAAATGACGCCCTTTTCGACGGCATGGTTGATGGCCATGTTCAGATAGGCCTGATGCCGCTGCACGGTACGCGGTGCCAGGGTCTTCAGTTTTGCTTTGTGCCGCAGGGCTTCGGCTGCGTCGTCAGATAGCTTCTGCTTCTTGATCCTCAGTTCAGCTTTGCGCACTTCCTGCTCGGCTTTTTTCCGCGCCCGAGTGATGATCTCGGAGCAGTGCAATTTCTTGTGCAGCGGAGATTTCCCATGGCCTTGGGGTAGTTGAAAGAGCATGTCATTGAATGCTTTCCAATCGCTGTCCAGCATCTGGTCGATCGGCTGGGTTCCAAACATGTCCGCAATCAGCTTTCGCGTGGATTGAACGGTATCAGAATTCCTGGTGAAATTATCCCCCAGTTCCGCGTCCTCAAATTCATAGGCGCCTTCCTGCCTTTGACCTTTCTCCTTGGCCTTGAACCACCCATCCCAAAGGTCGAGGAGGCTCGCTGGGCTTCCATCAAGGGTGCGGGCTGGGGGCGCCGGTTCGTTGCTCACGGAGATTTTCAGCCCGGCGCGTTGAAAAAACACGTCACTTTTCTGGATTTCGTCATCGCTGACAGTCCGAATGGAGTTGGCAGGCCCCTTTTCTTCCGCCTTGAGAGCTGGTTGTTCCGGAAGAAATTCACTGGATTCCGGGGCTGGATCCATGCAGCGAGCATGTTGAGGAGCCGGAGAGGGCCGTTCAGTGTGCAGCGCCATCTGAAGATAGGGCTGGGTATCTGAGAATATGCCCTTGGCACGGCGGTCCTTTTCTTCGCTGATCTCGACCATCAGGCGTACCATCCTGGCCATCAGGACCGGAATATCCTCATCGTCTTCTTCAATCTCCAGGCCAAGGCGGCGAGCCGTATCATGGATGGGAGAAATGGCCACGGAGTGGTCACACAGGAAGATGGCATCCCTCAGGGAGGCCCTGGCGGCGGCTTCGATTTCCAGCGCGGTTTCTGCGGCCTGCCGGGTGCGCGGCCCGGAAAGGGCGCGCAGGTGGTCGAATGCATCGATTTCAAACCGGGCATATCCGGTTAGAATGGATGTGAAAATTTCCGGGCGCACTTCGGACTCCGCGTCGAAGCAGAGCTCGCTGATCGAAGTCAATCGTCGGGCAAGCTCTGCGGCTTCGCGGGGGACGTGCGTTCGCAGCGGAAAACAGAAAAAAGTTGGTTTGAACCGGTTTGATGCCCGCGTCGGCACGCGCCGGCGCCAGAAGAAACCTGTCTTGCGTCTTTCGAGGTGGGGTTGGGAAATGGCCAAATGCGCCTCCGTCGGTTGGGAGGTGCCGGGCAAGGGGGCGGGAATTCCGTGCAAGTCTTTGTGCAAAGCTTTGTGCAACAAAAAATCCCGCCCGAAAATTCGGAGCGGGATTTTTTGTTTGCAATCAAGCCCTTGCGGGAAGATTGGCTCCGGCGGTAGGGATCGAACCTACGACCAATTGATTAACAGTCAACTGCTCTACCGCTGAGCTACGCCGGAACGGTCCGTGCCGTATAACGTCCTCGGGATCAGGCGTCCAGAGGGCGTGAAGGACTTTTTTGAAAAGAATCAGCCGCTGCGCTGCTCGAATACGGCGGTGGCGGAAAGGACGCCTTGCGGTGCGGCCAGCTTGCGGCCGGAGAGGTCAACAAGGTGAGCAAAAACGTTGCGTTCAGCTGCCTTTAGCAAAGCCGGCGGGGTCTCGGTATAGATCTGCCGGGCCAAAGAGGCTGCGTTGGCCGGCGCTTGCTGCAGAGCGTCCAGAATTGCGGCCTCGCGGGATGCGCGGTGGGCGATCAGCCAATCGAGCCGTCCGGCAGGATCGTGGATCGGGGCGCCGTGACCAGGGTGGAAAACACGCCAGTCGCGCTGGCGCAGGCGGCGGCAGGAGGCCATGAAATCCGTCAAGTCGCCATCCGGCGGCGAGACCAGAGAACTGGCCCAGCCCATCACATGATCGGCGGTGAAGCAGGCATCGCCCCAAGCCAGGGCGATGTGATTGCCGAGGTGGCCGGGCGTGTGGATGACCTCCAGTTCCCAGCCGTCACCGCGTATGAATTCGCCGTCACCGAGGGCAGTGTCCGGTGAGAATTCGGTGTCGATGCCCTCGCCGCCGCCGGCCAGCCCGTCGGCGGCCAGCTGGCGCATGACTGCGCTGCGCCCGGCTGCGGGCCCGCCAAAGGCATAGACCGGCGCTCCGGTTTCCCGGCCAAGCGCCCGGGCCAGCGGCGAATGGTCCAGATGGCTGTGGGTCACGATGATATGGGTAATCTTCTGGCCCGGCTGCACCGCGGCCAGGATCGCCGCAAGGTGCGGTCCGGACTCCGGCCCCGGATCAATGACAGCCAGCCCGCTGCTGCCGATCACATAGGTATTGGTGCCGCGATAGGTCATCGGCGAGGGATTCTGGGCCAGAATGCGGCACAGGCCGGGTTCCAGCTCCTCGGCCAGACCGACCTGCGGGTTGAAATCATCTGGTGCCTGCATGGTTTTGCTCCGCTGCTGTTTTCCTGGCTGGTGCGTGCCTGGACCGTCTTCCTTCTTTTCCAAGCGCCCTATAGGCTTAGCCCATGTTCTTCAAATGGCTCAAACGATATATGCCGCGCAGCCTTTATGCCCGTGCGGCTTTGATCTTGGTGGTGCCCATCGTGGCGCTGCAGATTGTGGTGTCCGTCGTGTTTATCAAACGCGATCTGGAGGATGTGACCGTGCAGATGACGGCCACCATCCAGCGCGAGTTTGAACTGCTGCGGCAGGTGGTGGATGCGGCGCCGGATCAGGAGGCCGCATTGGCGCAGATGGGGCCGCTGCTGCAGCCGCTGAACATGCAGGCGCAGTTTCTGCCGCCCGGTGCGCCGCTGCCGGAAGATCAGTTCAGCCTGATCGAGTTCTCCGGCAGGGTGGTGCGCGAGGAGCTGGAAAAGACGTTTCCGGGATTTCTGTCAGCGCGGTTCCCCGCAGATCGCACGGTGCAGGTCTATTTCGGCACCGCGCACGGGCTGGTGGAGCTCAGCTTTGACCGCCGCCGGGTAACTGCTGCAGCACCGCATCAGCTGATCGTCACCATGCTGTTGTTCGGCTTTCTGATGATGCTGATTTCCTTCCTTTACATGCGCAACCAGCTGCGCCCGATCAAACGGCTGGCCAATGCGGCCGAGGCTTTCGGGCGCGGGAGGGCAGTGCCCTATTCACCCGCCGGCGCGCTGGAGGTGCGGGCGGCCGGCAGCGCCTTTCTGGATATGCGCGCCCGGCTTGAGCGGCAGATTGAGCAGCGCACGCTGATGCTGTCGGGGGTAAGCCATGATCTGCGCACGCCGCTGACGCGGATGAAGCTGGAACTGGCGATGCTGGACGAGGAGGACGCCGCGCCGATGCTGCGCGACGTGGATGAAATGCAGGCGCTTCTGGATGCGTTCCTGGATTTTTCCCGGGGGGCGACGGTCAGCGAGCCGGAACCGGTGGATCCGCAAGACCTGGTCCGCACCATCATCTGCGATTGGCAGCGCCAGGAAAAGCAGGTGACGCTGGGCGGGATGTCCGGCGAGGGAGAGGTGATGCTGCGCCGCCAGCCGGTGCGCCGGGCGGTGGAGAACCTGATTTCCAACGCTGTGCGCTATGGCTCCCAGGCGCGGGTTTCTGTGGCCTTGACCGAGCGCTCAATGCGCATCCGGGTCGAGGATGACGGCCCGGGCATTCCGGCCGGCCAGCGCGGCGATGCCATCCGCCCCTTCACCCGGCTGGACCCGGCGCGCAACCAGGACCGGGGCTCAGGCGTGGGATTGGGGCTGGCGATTGTGGCTGACATTGCACGTGCCCACGGCGGCACCCTGCGGCTGGGCGAAAGTCCGGAGCTGGGCGGGTTGAAGGCTGACATCGTAATCGCGCGCTGAACGTTTCAATCCAATCGCCGCCGAGCACGGGGAGGGGCAAGCCATCAGGTGTTGCGCGGCGGCGGCCCGCAGCGCACGCCTGCTTTTCCCAATCTTCTTTCTTTGCAGCTATCAATCGGGCCCCGGGCAGCTTGTCCGGGAAAGAAACACTGTTGGGAGAGCTCTCATGCCTCAGATTGATCCATTTTCCAACCACCGCCGCGGGCTGGAAAGCCCCGCCACCCATCACTTGGTGATCACGCCGCAGGACGGGACCGACCTGCCGGTCCGGCCACGGGTGCTGCGGGTGCTGGCTTCGGGGGATCTGGTGCTGCGCGATGAGGCGGGCACAATCATCACTTATGCGGTCTCTGCAGGCGAGACCATCGGGTTTTCCGCAGCGGGTATCGAAGCGACCGGTACGACTGCATCCGTGGCCGGGTGGTACTGATGCTGGGGCTGGGCCATTCCGCCACCAGGTTGACCGGCCAGGGGGCTGCTCAGTACCCGTTCACGCCCGGTGCGCTGTTTGATTCACCCGGCGCGCTTGGAGGCTATTGGGATCCGTCCAGCACCGGCGGGATGTTTCAGGACATCAAAGGACGGGTGCGGGTGGCCGGCCCTGACGATCCGGTGGCGCTGATACTGGATGGCGCACAGGGCGTTATGGCCGCTGCGGGCGCCGGGCCGCTGGCGCAGCGTCTCAGCGGGCAGGGGGCGGAGCTGTTCGCGGCACCGTACTCAACCATCGGGAACTTCGCCGGCAATGGCGACGGCAGTTTTACCTGCACCGGCGATGGTTCCGGCACATCCTATGTCTACAAGGATGGGGCCGGGATCGTAGTAGGGGATTGGTACCTCGTCTCGTTCGAAGTCTTCGGCTTTCTGTCGGGGGGCTTTCGCGCCAGGGTGGGGACCAGCGCGGATGATGCGGGCATTGGCCCCTGGCAGGTCGCCAATGGCATGGCTGAGGTCCTGCTGCGCGGCGACGGGGCCGGCGGCAACTTCTGGATCGAGGGCACGCCCGCGACCCAGGGATCGGTGCGCGCTGTTTCGGTCCGCCATCTCCCTGGCCTCCCTGCGTTGCAGGAGGGGGGGGACAGCTTCAGGCCCCTGCTGATGCAGGAGCCGGGCAGCGGTGCCTGGTATCTGTCAAACGACCAGGCCGGCGATAGGCTGACGGTACCGCTTCCGGATCTGGGGGCGGACGCCACCGAATGGCGCGCGGATGAAACCGGTGTGGTGATCAACGGCGGCCAGACCATCACAGCGGGGCCTCGGGATTTTCCGGTCAGTCAAAGGCTTTACGCTTATGGTGTCGCCAATAGGGCGCTGACAACAGTGGAGACCGCAAACCTGACTGCCTGGCTCAATAGCAAGCGCGGGGTGTGACCGGGGGCGAGGCTGGGGGTGCAATACCTTGCCAGGGCTGGTCCGGACAGGCTGCTTGCGGCCCGCTGTCTTCAGCGGCCCGTAAGTGTGTTGCCAGGTTCAGGCGAGTTCCTTGGACAGCGCGGTGAAACCCTGTTCTATTGCCGAGGCGGCCTTGATCAGGTTTTCCCCGCCCGATGCGATGCTGGTCACTGCGGTTGCAAGGCCCAGGCTGCCGATCCAGATTGCCCATTTGGTCCAGACCGGATCCTTGTGGCGCAAGGCATCAACGGCCTTCTGTGCATTGTCGCGGAATTTCTCGGCCGGCTTGATGCTGACGTGATAAGCCTCGATATCCTTAATCAGCTGCGCCGTGGCTTTGCGGGCCGCTTCCATGGCTGCGAACAGCCCGTCCAGTTTCTTGCTTTTATAGTTGCGGTCCTTGGCCATCTTGCCCAGCTTCTTCTCGATCTCCTTGTCGAGCTTGCCCTGCTTGTCCAGCAGCTTGTTCAGCTCTTTGCCGAGGCCCGCAATTTCCAGGTCGATGTTCTTGAGCTTGGCCTTGTATGTCTCCAGATGCTTGTCCACCCGGTTGAAGCCCGCGGTTTCAATCATCAGAAAATCGGCCAGGAATTCCTTGCCGATCTCCTTGGCCTTCACTTTGGCCTTGGATTGCTTTTGATATTCCGAGACCAGCTGTTTCAGCGCTTTCTCCAGTTCGCCATGGATCTTGGCGATGTCAGACGTCACCTTTTGAACTGCGCGCGCCACCGAGACGATGCTTTGCGCGATGCCGTAAATGCTGGCGGCAATCGACACGCCGCCGGTCACCGCACCCGCCGCCAATGAGGCGGTGCTGCCGATGGCGCAAACGCTGCCCAGGACAATCGCGCTGACCACCTTGATGCGGTACTTCTTGCGGTCCTTGTTGGCCTGCTTCCACTTGTCGAAATGTTTGGCTGCCACCTGTTCGGTCGATTTTTCGTACTTCGCAAAGATCTTCTTGAGGTCGGCGTCCAGCTCTTTGCACTCCTTATCGGTCAGCGGCAGCACCGAGCCCAGATCGTTTGCCTGGCTGACACGCAGGCTGCATTCGGCCAGAAGCTTTTTGTATTCCTTGGTAGCGTCATCATACAGTTTGGCGACAAAGCGGGCGTCAGTGTCCAGTTCGGCGGCGACTTTCTTATCGACTTCCACGGTTGCCGCAAAATTCATATTGCCGAGCTGAACAAACTTCGGCTTCACAGCCTTGGCCACCTCGTTCTTGACGTCTGCCTTGATGATTGTGAGTTTTTCGGTTGCCATTGTGCTCTTTTGTGCCTTTAAAGGTCAATTGGCCGGTTGGACGCCATCAAACAGCTTGGAAACACAACGAAACGAATAAACCGGCCTGCTCATTGGCCGCTTTAGCCATCAGACGGTTAGAAAAAAGCAAAAGCTTCCTGCCAGGCCTAAGACCAGAATGGCATCTGCTGTTTCAGGACGGAAAATCAGCTTTGCGATGAGGGGTATCAACAGTCCTGTCGAACCGGTGTCTTGGCGGGGACGGTGGTAGGCCCGGCAGGATTCGAACCTGCAACCAAAGCGTTATGAGCGCTCTGCTCTAACCGTTGAGCTACAGGCCCGCCATGGGTTTGTGGTTAGGAAATGGGGCGGGCGAGGTCAAGCAGTGATTGCAGGCCGCACCGGTGAATTTGCCGTGCGGGGCCGGTGCAATGCCTCCAGCCGCGCCACCGTGTTCTCGATGGTCAGATCCCGGCGCCGGTCAGGTGTGCGGCGGGAGGGGTAGACGGCAAAGACCTCTTTGAGCGGTGCCTCGTACCCGGGCAGGACCAGTTCGTATTCGCCGGAAACAAGCTGCTCTTCGATCATGAAGCGGGGCACGCGGGTATACCCCGATCCGCTGCTGACGGCTCGCATGATCAGATCCGGGTCATCGGCGGTAAAACCGACCTGCACCGGGGCTGGAAATTCCTGCCCGCCGCGGCGCAGCGGGAAGAAACCGCGGGTCTGATCCTCGTGGTGCTGGATGAATTTGAGCCGCTGCAGGTCTTCCGGTTTTTGCGGGCGGGTTTCGCGGTCCAGATATGCGGGCGTGGCAAACAGCACCGTTTCCAGGGTCGATATCTTACGTCCGAACCCGTCGGTATCCCCCAGCCGCCCGGTGCGGATTGCCAGATCGTAGCCTTCGCGCACCACGTCGACCAGCCGGTCCTCCAGCCGCATAACGATGTTCAGGTCCGGATGCTGCTGGTTCAGGTCCAGCAGCATCGGCCCGATCACGCTGCGCCCCAGAAAGGAGTTCACGCTGATACGGAAGGTGCCTGAGACGCTGCCCTCCAGCGCGTCCAGCTCTGCCGTCATCCGGTTGTAGCCGGACAGCAGCGCCTGCGCGTGGCTGTAGACCAGATCGCCTGCACGGGTGGCGTGAATGCCCTTGGCAGTGCGGTGCAGCAATTGCTGGCCGGTTTGAGTTTCAAGCTGCTTGATCTGCTGGCTGACTGCGGATTGGCTGATACCGCGGCGCTGGGCGGCGCGGTTCAGGCTGCCTTCATCCAAGGCAATGGTGAATGTCTCCAGAAGGGTGAACCTGTCCATCGTCTGCCTATCTGTGTTGCTTATAACTGCTATCGGATCTGCTGGGCTGCAATCCCCGGACTATCAGGGCTATTTCCGGATCACAGGAAAATTCTCCTCAATTGGATATCGGAGTTTCTTATGACAATCAATCGCAGAGCATTTTTGAACGGGCTGGCGGCGGCTCCGGCGGCGGCACTGGCAGGCGGGTTTGCAGGCAGCGGCTGGGCATGGGCTGCGTCAGGGGCAGCAGAGGCCGCGCCAGTTACGCATTCTTTCACCTTGGGAGATGCCCGGATCACCGTGCTTCTGGACGGGCATCTGCCCTTGGGCACGCAGCTGTTCAATGGCTACGACACAGCCAAGGCGGAACCGGTGCTGGCGCAGGGGCTGCACCGGTTGCAGGACGACGCGCTGCAGATCCCGGTCAACGGCTATCTGGTGGAGCGCGGCGGACAGAAGCTGCTGATCGACACCGGCACAGCCCAGCTGATGGGGCCGGGACTTGGAGCGCTGGGCGCCGGACTGGCGGCAGCGGGCGTGGCGCCCGAGAGCATCAATATGGTGCTGCTTACCCATATCCACCCGGACCATTCCGGCGGGCTGATCAGGGCGGACGGGACTGAGGTTTTTGGCAACGCCGAATTGGTGGTGGCGCAGCGGGAATGGGATTTCTGGCACGACGACGCCATCATGGCCGGTGTGCCCGAAGCCAGCCGCGGCTTCTTTGACATGGCCCGCACTTCGGTTGCGCCTTATGCCGGCCGGCTGAAACTGCTGCAGGGCGAGGAAGAAGCCGCCCCCGGCTTCACCGCGCTGGAGCTGCCGGGCCACACGCCGGGCCACACTGGTTTCATGCTGGACGCGGGCGGCGAGGGGCTGCTGTTCTGGGGCGACCTGATCCACAGCACTGCGCTGCAGTTTGCGCTGCCGGACTGGACCATCGCCTTTGATACTGATCCGGCGCTGACAGCGGTGACACGGAGGCGGATGCTGGACCGGGCGGCGGCGGATAATCTGCTGGTCACCGGCGCGCATCTGGACTTTCCGGCGCTGGGCCGGGTGCTGCGGCAGGGCGATGCCTTTGCCTATCAGGCGGCGCCCTGGCAGTTTGGCATCTAAGGCGGGTATTGAGGCCATGAAAACACCCCGCCATGCTGTCCGTGATGGCGCGGCGGATTCCTTTGTTTCCTTCTGATGCGCCTTGCGCTAAAGGCTGCGCAACCGATTTGAAGGAGCCAAGTGATGACCAGCGGCAAGAACGGCTTGACCTATGCAGACGCAGGTGTGGACATTGATGCGGGCAACGCCCTGGTTGACCGGATCAAGCCGGCAGCCAAGCGCACCAACCGCTCTGGCGTTGCCAGCGGGCTGGGCGGCTTTGGCGCTCTGTTTGATCTGAAGGCTGCTGGATACAATGACCCGATCCTGGTGGGCGCCACCGACGGTGTCGGCACCAAGCTGCGGATCGCCATTGATACCGGTGTGGTGGATGGCGTTGGCATCGATCTGGTGGCGATGTGCGTCAACGATCTGGTCTGCCAGGGCGCCGAGCCGCTGTTCTTCCTCGACTATTTTGCCACTGGCAAGCTGGAAACGGAAACCGCCGCCCGCATCATCGAAGGTATCGCCGAGGGCTGCGTGCGGTCTGGCTGCGCGCTGATCGGCGGTGAGACGGCTGAGATGCCGGGCATGTATCCGGAAGGTGATTTCGACCTTGCAGGATTTGCCGTGGGCGCGATGGAGCGTGGCACAGCGCTGCCGGAGGGCGTGCAGGAGGGCGACGTGCTGCTGGGGCTTGCATCCGACGGCGTGCATTCCAACGGCTATTCGCTGGTGCGCAAGCTGGTGGAGGTCTCGGGCCTTGGCTGGGATGCAGATTGCCCGTTCGGCGATGGCTCGCTGGGTGCCGCCCTGCTGACCCCGACGCGTTTGTACGTCAAACAGTGCCTTGCCGCGGTGCGGGCAGGAGGCGTGCATGCACTGGCCCATATCACTGGCGGCGGCCTGACCGAGAACCTGCCGCGAGTCCTGCCCGAGGATCTGGGCGCCGATATCGACCTGAACGCCTGGGAGCTGCCGCCCGTCTTCAAATGGATGGCAGAGACCGGCGGCATCGCCGAATCCGAGATGCTGAAAACCTTCAACTGCGGCATCGGCATGATCCTGTCGGTTTCTGCAGACCGCGCCGATGCGCTGGCTGAACTGCTGACAGCAGAAGGCGAGACCGTTGTGCGCCTGGGCACTGTAACTGCGGGTGCTGGCATGCGTTATTCCGGCAAGCTGCTGTGAGCCAGAAAAAGGTCGCAATCCTGATCTCCGGCGGCGGCTCCAATATGGTGTCGCTGCTGGACAGCATGACAGGCGATCATCCGGCGCGGCCCTGTCTGGTCTTGTCCAACAACGCCGATGCCGGCGGGCTGGCCAAGGCTGCTGCTGCCGGTGTGGCCACTGCCGTGGTGGATCACCGGCCCTTTGCAGGTGACCGCGAAGCGTTTGAAGCAGAGCTGGTGAAACCGGTTATTGAGGCCGGCGCCGACATTGTCTGCCTCGCTGGGTTCATGCGGGTGCTGACCGCCGGGTTCGTGTCGCAGTTCGAAGGGCGGATGCTGAACATCCATCCTTCATTGCTGCCGAAGTACAAGGGCCTTCATACCCATGCCCGCGCGCTGGAGGCCGGCGACGGTGAACACGGCTGCACCGTGCATGAGGTGACGCCGCGTCTGGATGATGGCCCCATTCTAGGTCAGGCACGGGTTCCGGTTCTGGAAAGCGACACGCCGGATACGCTGGCAGCCCGGGTTCTGGTGCAGGAACACCTGCTTTATCCGGCAGTTCTGCGCCGCTTCGCCGCCGGGGATAAAACGCCGGTTCAGCTGCGCTGAAGTCCGGCTGATTGCATTGCCCGGGACAAGCGCGTATCACGTCCCGGCCCACATGAGATTGAAAAGCCGGAATTTATGAAAACTCTGACCACCACCGAAGACCTGCAGGCCTTTTGCGAAACCGCTGCACAGCATCCTTATGTTACGGTGGATACCGAGTTTTTGCGGGAACGGACCTATTACTCCAAGCTTTGTCTGATCCAATTGGCCTTTGCGGGCGACGGCGAAAATGATGCGGTTCTGGTTGACCCGCTGGCCGACGGTATTTCGCTGGAGCCGCTGTATACGCTGTTCCGCGATGAAAGCGTGGTCAAAGTGTTCCATGCTGCGCGTCAGGATCTGGAAATCTTCTGGGTCGACGCGAATGTCTTTCCGAAGCCGCTGTTCGACACCCAAGTGGCCGCGATGGTCTGCGGCTTTGGCGATCAGGCGGGCTATGAAACCCTGGTGCGTAAAATCGTCAAGCTGGGTGTCGACAAGACATCGCGCTTTACCGATTGGTCACGCCGTCCTTTAAGCGAAGCGCAAAAGACCTATGCGCTGGCTGATGTGACCCATCTGCGCAAGATTTATGAGTTCCTGGCCGCTGAATTGGAAAAAAGCGGACGGTCCCACTGGGTGACCGAGGAACTGCAGGTGCTGACCGATCCGGCCACCTATGACATTCAACCCCAGGACGCCTGGAAACGGGTTAAGACCCGGACCTCCTCGGGCAAGTTTCTGGCGGTTGTGCGCGAACTGGCGGCGTTTCGCGAAACCTATGCGCAAACCAACAATGTGCCGCGCAACAGGGTGTTCAAGGATGACGCGCTGGTGGAACTGGCCTCGACCAAGCCGCGCAATCCCGGTGATCTGGGCGGATCCCGCCTGCTGCTGCGCGAGGCGCGCAAAGGTGCGATTGCCGAAGGTATCCTGGCGGCCGTAGCTAAGGGGGCTGACTGCCCGCCCGAGAACCACCCCAAGATGGACCGCAGCAAGGAAAAGCTGCAGGTGAACCCGGCGCTGGCGGATCTGCTGCGGGTGCTGCTGAAGGCCAAGACCGAAGCAGAGGGCGTGGCGGCCAAGCTGATCGCACCCAGCGCGGACCTGGACGCAATTGCAGCAGGCCTGCGCGATGTTCCGGCCCTTAACGGCTGGCGGCATGAGGTGTTCGGCGCCGATGCACTGCGGCTATGTGACGGCAAGATCGGTCTCGCCGCCAAGGGGCAAGACGTAAAAGTTGTGGAGCTGTAAGGCGCTATAGTCGCAGCCAGCAATCCGCACAAAGAAAAACGCCCGTAAATCCTGTGACGCATTCCGGATTTTGGGACATGAGGCCCTCTCAACAAAAAAAGTTGAGGGGGCCTCATTGCGTTCTGATTGGTTTTTGCCTTGTTGCAGCCCCAAGAACATCCCTATCTCCCTCAAGAAACCGGAGATGCACATGGACACGAAGCCAAAAAATAACGAAAAATCAGACATTAAGGCTGAGTTCAAGAAATTGGTGATCACTCTCGCGCTGACTGTGGTTGTGGGAACAAGCTGTGCCGCAGGCCTATATTTCGCAGCGATATCTGCGTTCGAATCCTTCATCGAAAAGGTCCAACACCGCATACCGCAATGAAGTTTTCCGAAATGACTTTCAGGTTTTTCGGACAATCTCCTGTTTTCCGAGATCGTATTCGTATTCGTGCAGAGTTCCCGATCTGATGAGATCGACTGCCTGGCTGATATGCTGTGGAAGCACACGAAACCACTCTCGCGGCCGGATTTTCTTACCAAATCGGTCAGTAACGAACAAATCCCGTGCGCAGCTCGTTGGAGGTGCGGGCTTCGCCAAAGGCCGGGAAATCGGTGGCGGATTTGATGACCGCCCGTTCGGCCGCCTCGTCAATCCGATTGGCCAAGTTGGGCTTGCGCCGGGTGCGCTCAAACAGGGCTTCGACGCCCCCGTCCTCGACCGCTGATTTATAGCGATAGAACGTGTCACGGCTGCAGCGCATCACCTGGCAGGCTTTGCTGACATTGCCCAGTTCCTCGGCCAGGTTCAGCAGACCGGTTTTGTGTTTGATGATCTTATCGGTAGAGTTCAGCATTGTGGTTGCCTCGTTTTGCGGTTGGGTTTGCACCACCATCAAAACGGCCAGCCATCCTCTCCTTCAAGAGATGCGCCGCCCCCAGTTCAGCGTGCTGAGAAGGGGGCGGTGTCAGATCACATCGAGACTAATTCAGATGAGGATCTTTTGAATGCTCGAGAGCAGTCGAGACAACCTGCAGATCCTTGCCGCCTGTGATCGTGTATTTCCCATATCCTTTGGCCAAGGCAGGATTTGCAGCAAACGCATTTTGCTTTCTTGTCTGAGCGTTTCTACCTACGAAGGACTGGTGGATGAAATCGGGCGCAACGCCGTAGTTCCGGCAATCCGGATCGCCGCAGCAGTTGAGGTTGATTGTTTTCCCGATATCGGGATGGATTTGAGGAAGAGACAGTTTGGGCACGGACTTTGCCACGACACAGCCTTTCGTTCTGTTTCGTTTCGACAAGTCGCCCTCCGCCAAGCAGTGCTGATATTGGCCAAAGTCTCCAAAACCGAAGGCTCAACCGCATTTTTTTGAAAAGTGTGGCCCCGGGACTTTTCTCCAGGGCAACGAGAAGGTCGCTACCAGACAAGCTTGTTAAAAATCAAACGCCTGCCGAGCAAAAAACTCGGCAGGCGTTGCTATTGTGCCCCAAAGTCCGGAATGCGCCATAAATCCTGCGGGCGTTTTTCTTTCCAGGCGGTCTTGAGATCAGCGGCGGCGGCTTTCGCGGGCATTCTCTGCGCCATTCACACGCACGGTGCGGATACCGGCCAAGTCCTGATTCGTGACTGTGCGGGCGGCATGGATGGTGCGGCTGAATTCGCTGCCGGTTGCCGTGCCGGACTCCGGATAGACAACCCGGAAGTCTAAGCTCAGAACGCCGTCTTCGCTGCCTTCGGCCGGCCGCAGCACAACGTCATAGGCGCCCTGACGGCTGGCAATTGCGGTGGCATAGATGATGGCGCCGGATGCGGTGCGTTCGATCCGCATTTCGGTGACCCGGCCGGCCAGGACAGTGGTGTCCTTGGGCTCGGGACGGGCAAAGATGCCACGGGCATTGCTGTCTTGCGGCAGCAGCGGGTTGCCGTTTTCCGGCACCGGCGCTTCGGCAGGCGCGGAGCTGCCAAACCAGTTGGACGGGTTGATCCGCGACTGTTTCCAGCCGCCGCAGCCTGCCAGCATCAGCGCGCAGGTCAATGTAAGAGCCAATGGTTTGTGCATCTGTCCCCGCCCATTCAAAATGTCTTTGCAACGGATTACCCGATTGGCCGCGGCTTGGAAAGCGGTTGAAATGAGGCGGGCAGGGGCTTAGGTGCTGATCTGCCCCTGCAAGCGGATTTTGAGGATAACGGACGATGGCCACTGCCGCCTTTGAAGAGATCGTGGAAGACTTTGAGTTCATGGAGGACTGGGAAGACCGGTACCGCCATGTCATCGATCTTGGCAAGGCGATGAAGCCGCTGGACGATGCGTTGAAGGTGCCGGCAACCAAGGTCGACGGCTGCGCCAGCCAGGTCTGGCTGCACGCGGTGATCGAAGACGGCGAATTCCGCTTTGACGGCGACAGCGACGCGATGATTGTGCGCGGTCTGATCGCCGTGCTGCGCTGCCTTTACAGCGGTGTGCCTGTGAAAGAGGTGGCGGCTGTGGATGCCAAGGCGGAGCTGGGGCGGCTTGGACTGAACGATCATCTGTCTTCGCAACGCTCAAACGGGCTGCGGTCGATGATCGAGCGGATCCGCGAAACCGCGATGGCGCAGGCCTGAGGCAGCAGGGCGAGAGGCCGGCCCCTCGCACTCCCCGGAGTATTTGGGAAAAGATGAAGGGCTAGCCTGCCCAATCTGAAATGGCGGTTTCAAGATCGCCATAGCCGGTGTGGCGGTGTTCGAAATCCAGCCCCATACGATCTGCGCATTCGCGCGCCTTTTCCACCAGCTTGGGGTCGCTGATCTGTGACTGATAGACCAGCTTGGTGTAATTGCCGAACACCATGTCGCGCAGCTCGGGGTTCTTGTCTATTCCCATTGGACGCCAGACAAAGGCGTCGAATTGCTTAACCAGAAAATCGGTCAGATAAAATGCAGTGATTTCGCCAGCATCCGCATGGGCTGCAAAGGTCTCGTTGCCCTCAAAAAAGGAATAGCAATGCGGGCCGGCCACCATCTCGACACCAAGCTCCTGGCATTTGCGCTCCAGCGCACCGCCGGTGCCGCAATCGGCATAGACCACAAAGATCTTGTCATAAACAGATGAATGTTTGGCTACTGCACCGTCCACAGCATCCACAATCTGCTCGGGATAGAGATGCAGCTTGGCAGGCAGGCAAGTGAGGTCGATGTGATTCAGCCCGTTTTTCTCCTTGATATCAAGGATTTCGCGCGCAAGCGCGCCGCAGGCGATCAGCAGGATGCGGCCGGACTTCTTTTCAGGGGCAGCCAGGCCCTGTTCGGTGAGGGAGCTTTCCTCAAGCGTCCGCCCGGTCGGAGGGCGGAAGGCAGCCCGCTCGGTCAAGCGGGCTGCGCGTCCTTTGCGTGCCAAATCAGGCGCTCATCGAGTTGTGCTTGCGCGCCACCATATCCTTGGCCATTTCCACGGCCACGGCTGCGTCACGGCAATAGCCGTCGGCGCCGATAGCTTTGCCGAACTCTTCGTTCAACGGCGCGCCGCCAACCAGCACGATGTAGTCATCGCGCAGGCCTTGCTCGACCATGGTGTCGATCACCACCTTCATGTAGGGCATGGTGGTGGTCAGCAGAGCCGACATTCCCAGGATGTCCGGCTTGTGCTCTCCCAGGGCTTCCAGATAGTTTTCAACCGGGTTGTTGATACCCAGATCGACAACTTCAAAGCCTGCGCCTTCCATCATCATGGAGACCAGGTTCTTGCCGATGTCGTGGATATCGCCCTTTACTGTGCCGATAACCATCGAACCGATCTGCGGGGCGCCGGTTGCGGCCAGCAGCGGTTTCAGGATGGCCATGCCGCCCTTCATCGCGTTTGCCGCCAGCAGAACCTCGGGCACGAACAGGATGCCGTCGCGGAAGTCGGCGCCAACGATGGTCATACCGCCCACAAGGGCCTTGGTCAGAACGTCATAAGGTGCCCAGTCGCGCGACAGCAGAATGCCGACGCCTTCTTCGATTTCCTCTTTGAGACCGTCATAGAGGTCGTCAAACATCTGCTGAACAAGTTCCTCGTCATCGAGTTCCGAGAGGATGATGTCTTCTTCGTCCGACATGCGCCTAATCCTTGCTGACGGGGGAGTCCCCGGTGTTGGCTTATTTCAGAAGCTTTTGTGACAGAATACAGCCGGTGAACTGCATTATTTGCGACATTGCCGCTGTTCTAACCGACGTATAGAGACAATTTCGGCGCAAGAATAATGAAGAATTCACATGGAAATCTTCAAAATTGCCCATTTGTTCTTTATTTGTTCCCGCGTGGCGGCTGCGGTGCGCCCTTGCCGCAGGAACTCCCCCGATATGCCATGCGCCGCAAAGGGCGCGCCAGTCTCAGCAATGCGGCAGGGCGGTTCGGTTTGGAGCACCGTCAGGAGGATGACGGCTGGTTTCAGGAGCCGGAAGCGGAAGTGATTCCCACCGAAGTCCGGCAAGAGACGGCGCGGTCGCTGATCAGTTGCAACCGGTCGCCGGATCTGCCGTTTGACCGGTCCATAAACCCTTACAGGGGGTGCGAGCATGAAATATGAGGTGCGTGATCGATTGGATGAACGGTGATTTTAAGGGGGCTTCGGTTAAGTTGGTCTCGCGAGAATTTTGGGGGAGAGATGGGCATTGTTGCAGAACTCACACGTGAGGTGTGACTTCCCCTTTCCCCACTGACTTCATGCCACGCGGACGGTCTCGTCGGTGCCGAGCGCGTGGCAGCGGTTCATAAGAGCGATGCGAATGTGGATCTCGGCGGCCTGGCGCTCGGGGTCTCTTGCGGCGATGGGCTCGCCGAAAGCCTTGAGGCGGCGCATCTTGGCTTCGATGCGGCTTCGGGCGTGGTATCCGGTCCAGCGCTTCCAGAACGCCCGGCCGTAGTGGCGGGTGGCACGCAGTGTCTCGTCGCGGACCCGCGCAGCCGGGCAATCCTCTTTCCACGCGGGCCCGTTCTTGCGGATCGGGATGACCGGGGTGGCTTGCCGGCCGATGATGGCGGTGTGGCCGCGGCGCGTGTCATATGCCCGGTCAGCGGTCACGGTGCCGATCTGCTCGGCCTCGGGGATCTGACCGAGCAGGTCGGGCAGCACAGGCCGGCAGCACAGGGCTGTCGCCGTCGCGGCTTGGAGTGAATTCCACAGCGCGCATGCCGGAGGTCGCCGTGTCCATGGCCAGATGCACCTTGCGCCCCTCTCATTGATTGCTTTGCAATCAACTGCCGGGCAGGGATTGGCGGCGGCCCTGCACCCCGTGCTTGCGGGCCTGCCATTCGCCATCCCCAAGCAACTTGATCCCGGTGCTGTCCATTGCCCGGCAGAGCATCACAGAGTGATGCCCCGAGAGGGGACCAGCAGGTTGAGCGGGCCGTCCATGCGGCGATACGGGATCTGCACCGCCAGTGTCTTCTGCCTGCGGCAGAGGGTGGAGGAGCCGGGCACGGGCCAATCCGGACCTGCCAGCCGGAGCAGGTTCGACGCCATCCCGGCGGTCTGCCGCAAGAGCAGCTTGAACAGCGCTTTGATCGACAGGCAGAACTGGATCGCCGCGTCGGAAAAGACCGCAGGGGGGCCCGGGCGGCATTCCTGCGGCGCGCGCCAAGTCATGTCCTTGTCCACCCAGATCAGCAGCGAGCCCCGCTTGCGCAACGCAGCGTTGTGGCTGGACCAGTTCGTTGTGCGATCGCGGGAGGGGATGGTTTGCTCATGCGGACCGTGCAAGCGCATGGATTCCTGATGTGAATCCTCAGAAGTCAGAGTTCTGCAACAACGCCCATGGAAATACTCCACGGGTAACAGATCCTCGGCGCGGGCTTCCATCCAGTCGCGCGCCGCTGGCCCTTGGCACTTCGGGCAGTGCCGGTTCTTGCAGGAATTGTAGGCGATGTGGCGATGGCCGCATTTGGCGCACCCGGCCACATGCCCGCAGAGCGTTTCGGTCCGGCAGGCTTCGATTGCCGACATCACCTTGAGCTGGGTCAGGCTGACATGCCCCGCATTGGCCCGACGCCACCCGGGACCATGGACACGGAATATATCAGCAATCTCCAGCCCCGGGCGGGACACCCCAGTGCCCGGTCACTTCAGGCTTCGCTTGATTGTCTGATCCTGCAACTGCGCCAGCATCTCGTAGGGGCTGACCGTATCACGGATCGTCTTGGTGGCGACATGGGGGTATTGGGCCGTCGTGCTCAGCTTGGCATGGCCGAGCAGCACCTGGATGAACCGGACATCCGCTGCCCGGCAGGCGCATCCGCAGGATGCTGCCGAGAGGGGGTGTTGGCCTCCAGCAGATGCGTCGCAAAGCTGTGCCGCAGGGTATGCAGCGTGGCGGCCTTTTTGATGCCGGCCATGTTCTTCGCTGACGTGAAGGCGCGGTTCAGCTGCCGTGGCGACAGCGGGTTGATCTTCGGCTTGCCCGGGAACAGCCAGCCCTCCGGCCGCGCCTCGCGCCAGTAGTCGCGCAGCAAGCTCAGAAGCCCGGGTGACAGCATCACCTTCCGGTCCTTCCGCCCTTTGCCCTGTTCGACATGGATCAGCATCCGGTCGCTGTCGATATCGCCGATCTTGAGGTTGCAGACCTCGGCGGCCCGCAGCCCCGCGCCGTAGGAGATGCTGAGCGCGGCACGGTATTTGAGCCCGGGCCCCGGCGCCGCCATCAGGATGTCCGATACCTCTTCCACGCTGAAGACTACAGGCAACTTCCTGGGCTGGGTGCGGAACTGCATGTAGCGCTTCAACTCCTCG
Organism: Leisingera aquimarina DSM 24565; assembly: GCF_000473165.1. Lineage (GTDB taxonomy): Bacteria > Pseudomonadota > Alphaproteobacteria > Rhodobacterales > Rhodobacteraceae > Leisingera > Leisingera aquimarina. The sequence continues at coordinate 2,772,567 of NZ_KI421504.1, forward strand.
CGCCCGCAAGTCATGCCGAAGAAGAACCTGAGCGCCACGATCCGGGCGTTGAAAGCCGCCGGCGTTACCCCTGTATCCGTCATGTGCAGTTGATAGGCGCGGAGTTCCTTAGGTGTGGCGGTATCCGGCGGGTGCCCAAGGAAAATGGCAAAATCCTTGATCTCCCGGATATGCGCTTTCTACGCCTTGTCGCCCATCCCTCGGATGCGCATGTCCTCGATCATCCACTCTCGAAGCGGGGTCGATCTCTCCCCTGTCATGGAAACCTCCTGTCTTTCGATTGAGAAGGCCTCAATCGTCAGGCAGAAATGCCGATCCCCAAATGCACCACTGTCAGATCATCGCTGAACACCAGCCTCCCGCGCCAATGCCGCGGAGCGGCTTCGTCCTTGGGCTGGTTGCCGCCGTCTTTCGACGCGTTTGTAACCTGACGTGTTGCCCATGCGAGGCATTCTAAGCGCTATGCCGCTGCAATAGCACTTGCGGACGCAGACCCCCAGCATTCGTGTGCTGCTCTCACAGCAGCAGGATTTTCTCGCAGGTTCTGCGTTGAGTGCGTCCTTGAGGTAACTTCTCCGCACTGTAGCACGTAGTAGAGGACCAGTTTTTTGCGCAATGAGGAGTGACTGCTCTCCATCAAAAGGGCCGTAGGTCACCCCTCATTGCATGCCGCGTAAGCGGCATTCTGTTCAAAAAGACACAAGCTTTGGCAGGTTGAGCTTTAACTGTGGTGATCACCTTGTGAACAAAGGTGGCGAATGAGGTTGTTGCCAATAAGTAACTGAAAATACAACAAAAAACGAATGCAAGTAAAGTTCAGTGTGTATTTAACCAGTTTGCATCTACTGTTTTGCGCGGCCCAGCTATGCGTATCTTGGCCTGTCGCCGGGGCTGGACTTTGAGACCCGGCTGGTCACACGCCCCAATGCGGCCGCGGTGCTGCGCAACGAACTGTCGGCGCCGCGTTACAAGGCGGCTGTGCTGGCACTCGGCACAAACACCGACCCATACCAGCCGTGCGAGCGGGACCATGGCATCACCCGTGCTTACCTGGAGGTGCTGCTGGCAGCCGGGGCGGAAGCGGGCGCAGATGCTGCGAGCTGGATCATGCTGCGGCTGCCGCGGGAGGTGTCTGGGTTGTGGCAGGAATGGCTGGACAAGAACGAGCCTGGCCGTGCGGCCAAGGTGATGGCGCGGCTGCGGGAAATGCATGGCGGGCGTGACTATGATCCGCGCTGGGGACATCGGATGCGCGGCGAGGGGCGTTATGCTGAAATGATTGCGCAGCGGTTTAAGGCAGCCTGCCGGCGGATCGGGCTGAAGGAGCGTACAGCGGACCTGCGATGCGATCTGTTTGCCAGGTCACCGCAGCCGGGCGACCAGTTGGCGTTGTTTTGATCTGTTCTTGATCCGTTGGAGCGGCGTTTTGTGTTAGGCTTTGATCATGCATGATGGAAAGGAAGGTGTGCTATGACTGCTGTCGCAGTGAATGCACGTGTCACCGGCCGCGTGCAGGGTGTGGCGTTTCGCACCTGGGCCAGGGCCGAGGCGTTGCGCCACGGTTTGTCCGGCTGGATCCGCAATGAGCCGGACGGCTCGGTGCGGGCGTTGCTGATGGGGCCGGCGGCCGGCGTCGCCGATATGGTGCGCCGGATGGGCCACGGGCCTGGCGCCGCCGCGGTGAAGGATGTGCTGACCGAACGGACAGTTCCCGACCCTGAAGTGAGCGGCTTCACCATCGTCCGCTAGGCCGGTTAGAACAGGCGTCTGGCGTCATATGTTGAGGCTTGTTGCGCAAGTGATACGGGCGGTCGCACAGATAACATGCGTGTGCCGGCAGGACGTCCTGAGGGATTGTGAGGCGCGTTGGAACCCAAAATAGGCTGAGACATAAGGGCGGGGCGCCGCAAGGCCATTGCGGCGCCGTTATTTTGCATTCCGGTGCTTCTACTGGCCGCGCTATAGTCCGCGGCGCTCTGGCCCGAAAGGTCAGGCGCGGCGGCGGCGGCGCGAGCGGCGCTCACCGCCTGCATTTGCGTCTTCACCGGTGCCGTCGCTGTCGGAGGTGAAAGGGCCAAGAACCTCGACGATTTTCTCAAGAGCCGGGCGGTCGCCGCGCGGGCGGCTGTCCAGGGCTTCGCGCATCGCGCGCAGATGATCCGGCATAGTGCCGCAGCAACCGCCGATGATCCTGGCGCCCGAGTCGCGGGCCATCACTGCGTATTCACCCATCAGCTCGGGCGTGCCGTCGTAATGAATGTGGCCGTCGACATATTTCGGAATACCGGCATTGCCCTTGGAGATGATCGGGCGCTCGGTTCCCTGCGCGGCAAAACCAAGCACAGTGCGCAGGATATCCGACGCACCGGTGCCACAATTGGCGCCAAAGGCCAGCGGCGCGTTGTCGAAGTCCTCGACCAGCTGGGCGAGATCTGCTGAGGTCACACCCATCATGGTGCGCCCGGCGGTATCAAAGCTCATGGTGCCGCACCAGGGCATATCCGCCAGCTTGAAGGCCTCAGCCGCGGCTCGGAATTCTTCCGGTGCTGAAATGGTCTCCAGCCACAAAACGTCGGCGCCGCCTTCCTTCAAGGCATCAGCCTGCTCATGGAACATCTCGACCGCCAGGGCATGGGACATGTCACCGATTGGTTCAAAGATCTCCCCTGTCGGGCCAACGGAACCGGCCACGGCGATCTTGCGATCTTCCTTGTCTGCCACCTCGCGGCCCAGTTCGGCAGCAATGCGGTTCAACTCGCGCACGCGGTTTTGAGCGTTATGCAGTTTCAGCCGCGCGGCGGTGCCGCCGAAGCTGTTGGTCAGGAACAGGTCGCTGCCCGCATCAACCGAGCCCTTGTACAGCGCCAGAATTTTCTTCGGTTCGTCCACGTTCCACAGTTCCGGCGCATCGCCGGACTGCAGGCCCATGGCGAACAGATTGGTGCCGGTTGCACCATCCGCCAGCAGAGCGTCTTTGGTTTCCAGCAGCTGTTTGAAAGTGTTTGTCATCGGTTTGATCCCGTGTCAGCAGGCCGCCCGGACGGGCAGGGCGGCAAATCGGTCTGTGTTCCCTGTCTCATGCCGGGCGGGCAAGGGCAATTTCATTTTCTTCATCTTCATTATGAGCGGGCGCCGCGGGGACAGCCTGGAGAACGGCGGGCGGGCGGTGCACCAGGCGCAGAAGCTCCCCGATGCAAAGCACCATCTGCAGCCAGCTGGGCGCTGCCATATAGCGCGGCTCCCACCTTGGCGCAAAGCAGGCCTTGAACCGGCGCAAGCCCCGGTCCACGCCTTTAGCCAAACGGTGATCAGGCACGGCCGCCAGCGACAAGCGCGGGATATTTTCAGCAGCGGCAGCGGCAATGCCGGCCCGCACCAGCGCATGGCCGGTCCCGTCCGGGACATCAGGGCGCATCCGGATCAGATCCAGGCACCATTCACAGGCGGATGTGTGAAAGCTGGCAAAGCCGATCAGCTTCCCGTCCAGGAATGCCAGGGTCAATTCCTGGGCGGCAAGATAGCCGGGATCGTACCTGCCCATCGTGGTTCCATAGGCGCCGCCATGTGCGGATTGCCAGGCTGCGTCGACGTCCCGCATCTGATCAAAGGGCATCCGGGCCGCGGCGCGGCAAACGTCAATGCCTGCCTTCTCTGCATGACGCAGTTTGCGGCGCAACTGGCGGCGGGAAGAACCGCTCTCGGAGAATTCAAGCGGGTTCAATACCGCGTCTTCGGCGATCCGCAGAACGCGCCAGCCGGCCTTGCGGGCGTGCAGCGCAGTGCGTCTGCCGCATTTGTAATAGCAGGCGGCGGCATTGCGGCCTTGGGCATGGTGGGCCAGCGAAGCAAAGGTCTCGGCTGCAAGGCCCGACAGGGGGTCAAACAGTGCAATCGATGCCTGCGGGCTGTCCAGCAGAGCAATCTGGTTGAGGCCAAAGGCCTGCACATGGCCGCCGTTCTGCCGGATAATCCCGGTTTCAGAGCATGCCCGGCTGCCGGGCAGGGCGGCTGGCGGCAGGCTGCGGCTGCCCATAAGGTCTGTTTCGCCGGCGGCTGAAACCCTTGCCGGCAGCAGTCCGGGAAAGACCATCAGCAAGACGGCCAGAACCGCCGGCACAGCATAGTAGACCAGACGGAAGGCCAGCAGCCCGGCGATCAGGCTGTGGTCCGGGACCGCAGGCAGCAGTGCGCAAAGAGCCAGTTCAAACGGGCCGGCCCCGCCGGGGGCTGACGACACAACTGCAAATCCCAGCGCGATCGCATTGGCCGTAAGGAGCTGCGCCCAGGACGCATCAATTCCATCCGGCAGCAGCAGCCACAACGCGGTGCCGGCCGCAGCGACGTCGACAACCGCCCAGAACCCCAAGGCGGCCATTGCGGTTAACGAGGGCCAGCGCAGCCTCAGCCGGAAAAGCGGTGTTTGCGGATGCAGGAAGCTGAACGCCGAAACGCTGGCGGCGGCAGCCAGGATCACGCCGCCAGCCCAGCCCAGGCCCGGCGACGGCGGCGCAAGGATCAGCGCGGCACCGCAGATTACCGAAAGTGTTGCCAAAAATGTGGCGGCCACCAATGCTGTGAGCTGGCCCGCCTGCAGCGGGGACAGGCCGGGCAGCAGGCGCCAGCGGGCATAGCTGCCGGTGATCAGGCCAAACCCGGCGGTCTGCGAAAAAGCGATGGCGGCCATGCCTGCGCGCCGCGCTGCAGGACCATCCAAACCGGTGCCAAGATGGCGGTGAGCCACGGAATCATAACGCCCCAGCGCCCAAAAGCTGAGGCCGGTGGCCAATACGGCAGCACCCCACTTCCAGGCGGGCAGATTGATCAGGATGGCGCCAAGTTCCCGCATCGGCGGCAATTCGGTCTGTGTTTGCAGCAGCCAAAAGCAAACCCCCATGACCAGAAAGGGAACGGTCAGCCGGATCAGCCGCACAACCGGCCTGGGGGCGGTGGAATTTGAAAACAGCATGGCAATCCTGGGACGGCAGCGCAAAAGGCCCTTTGCTGCCAATCTACTGCAAGCTGTTTGCGGATCAGTTAACCGCCAGAATTGAGCTGTTCTCCGCCTCGGCCTCTTGTGGCTGTAATTAGACAGAGCGGGCCGGTTTGTGCTGCAGCCGCAAGGCAACGCCGCCAGCGGGCACCGTGCGGTGAAGCGGGCGGAAAACGCCGGGCGGGGCTCTGGCCTGGCAGTCCGGCTGGGTGATCAGCCGGCTTCGCTCAGAATTTCTTCCTGCGCCTGCGGCATCAGTTCCTGCAGTTTGCTGCGGATCTTTGTTTCGCTTGCTTGAGAGCCGAGGTCGCCTGACAGCTTGCGCACGACATCCTCATGGCCGGCTTCCTCAAGATCGGCAGCAACGACGGACTGGGCGTAATCGTCAGCGGATGAACCGCTTTTTCCCAACAGCTCTGCCGCCCAAAGGCCGACCAGTTTGTTGCGCCGCGCGCGGGCCTTGAACTGCATTTCCTCATCATGCGCGAATTTGGCCTCAAACGCCTGTTCGCGTTCGTCAAATGTAGTCATGGCTGATCCTCATTAACCGTTTGCACCTGATCTAATGATAGGAGCATGATCGTCGCCGAGGGCAAGAAAAAACTGTTCTTGAAAAAGCCTTTGTGCCTGGCGCGCGGCGGGCGGGCTGCTGCTGCCGCCCGCTGCCGGAAACCACGGCTGCAGCTGCGGGCAGGCGATCCTATGCAGCAAGCTTGCGGCTGAGGCCCCCTTGCACTATGAGAGCGGCACATCGCAGGGCCGGATTCCCGGCATTGACCCGAAAGGTTCCCAATGGCGCGTCGCAAGAAAATCTACGAAGGCAAGGCCAAGACACTGTATGAAGGCCCCGAGCCGGGCACCATCGTGCAGTATTTCAAAGACGACGCCACCGCCTTCAATGCTGAAAAGCACGACGTGATCGAGGGCAAGGGTGTTCTGAACAACATCCTGAGCGAGTTTTTCATGCTGGGTCTGGGTCAGATCGGTGTGCCGACCCATTTCCTGAAGCGTTTGAACATGCGCGAGCAGCTGGTGCGCAGCTGCGAGATCATTCCGTTGGAAGTGATCGTGCGCAATTATGCGGCCGGCAGCATCTCCAAGCGCCTCGGGATTGACGAGGGCACCCAGCTGCCGCGTCCGATCGTGGAATACTGCTACAAGGACGACGCCCTGGGGGATCCGCTGGTCACTGAGGAGCATATCGCGGCCTTTGGCTGGGCCAGCCAGCAGGACATGGACGATATCCTGAGCCTGGCACTGCGGGTGAATGACTTTCTATCGGGTGTGTTCCTGGCTGTTGGTATCCGCCTGGTCGACTTCAAGATCGAGATCGGCCGCGTCTATGAGGGCGACTTCCAGCGTCTGGTGATTGCTGACGAGATCAGCCCCGACAGCTGCCGCCTGTGGGACGTGAAGACCGGCCAGAAGCTGGACAAGGATGTGTTCCGCCGCGACCTGGGCAGCCTGACCGATGCCTATAGCGAAGTGGCGCGCCGTCTGGGCGTGATGCCGAACAACCCGCCGGCGCCGGGCAAGCCGACGCTGGTGAACTGAGACAGGGACCCGCTGCGCCTGACCGCGACGCGGGTCTTTGAGTATTTTTGCAAAGAAGAAGCCTGGATGGGGCTTCGCCATCGAAAACCTGAGGGATGATGCGATGAAGGCACGGGTGCATGTGATGCTGAAGAACGGGGTTCTGGATCCGCAGGGCGAAGCGGTACGCCACGCGCTGGGGGCCTTGGGCTTTGACAAGGTCGAGGGTGTGCGTCAGGGCAAGGTGATCGACCTGGATCTGGCAGACGGTGCAACCGAAGCAGACGTGACCGCAATGTGCGAAAAGCTGCTGGCTAACACCGTGATTGAATCCTACAGCATCGAGCTGCAGTGATGAAGGCGGCGGTAGTAGTCTTCCCGGGTTCGAACTGCGACCGCGATCTGGCGGTTGCGTTTGAGCAGGCCGGTTTCGACGTGTCGATGGTCTGGCACAAGGACAGCGCGCTGCCTGAAGGCGTCGATATCGTCGGCGTGCCCGGTGGTTTCTCCTATGGCGACTACCTGCGCTGCGGCGCCATCGCGGCGCAATCGCCGATCTGCAAGGCTGTGGTCGCGCACGCCGATCGCGGCGGCTATGCCATTGGTGTCTGCAACGGCTTTCAGATCCTGACCGAAACCGGCGTGCTGCCGGGCGCATTGCTGCGCAACGCGGGTCTGAAATACATCTGCCGCACCGTGGACCTGAAGGTGGCGACGTCTGAGAGCGTCTTTACCCAAGGCTACAACGCGGGCGATGTAATCGGGGTGCCGATTGCCCACCACGATGGCAATTACTTTGCGGATGCAGAGACCGTCAAGGCGCTGCAGGATCAGGACCGGGTGGCCTTCACCTATACAAACAACCCCAACGGTTCGGTTGCTGATATCGCCGGTATCCTTTCGGATAACCGCCGCGTTCTCGGCATGATGCCGCACCCGGAACGGGCCGCGGATGAGGGGCACGGCGGCACCGATGGCACGGCAGTGTTCCGCGCATTGGCGGGCATGGTCACTGCGGCGTGACTTGAGGATGCGGGGCGGCCGCAATAGGTATAGTTTATGACCGCCCCGCGCTCCGATGTGACCAAACCCAAGCGGAAGACCGGCTCGCGCACGATTTCGTGGCGCGCGCGGCTGTCGCTTGTGCTGTTCATGCTGGTGGCGGCTGTCACCGTATGGACCACAAACCGGGCGCTGACCCACCGTTTTACCGAAAGCACACGCAACCGGGCTGAACTGCGGCTGGCGCTGTATTCGGGCAACCTGCTGAGCGAGCTGCGGCAGCATGCGATTGTGCCGCAGTTGCTGGCGCGCGACCAAACCCTGATCTCGGCGCTGCAATCCAGTGACTTTTCCCTGTCCACTCAGCGGCTTATCTCCTTTGTGGACGAAATCGGCGCGGCGTCGATCATGCTGCTGGCGCAGGATGGGCGCACGGTGGCCGCAACCGACCGCAACCGGCTGGGCGAGACCCATCGCAATGCCGCCTATTTTGTCGATGCGATCCGGGCCAAATCCACGGTCTTTTCGGTGATCCCGCGGGAAGTGGGCGGCTATCGCTTCACCTATTCGCGGCGGATGATCGACGCGACCGGTGTCCTGGGTGCGATTGTCGTCGAGGTGGACCTGCAGAAATTCGAGCGCGCCTGGGCCGGGATTTCCGACGCGGTGCTGGTCACCGACAGCACTGGCAATATCATCCTGGCCACAGAGGCGCGCTGGCGCGGGCTTATGGAGACCGACGCGCTGACCCTGCAAACGCCCGAAGGCGCCATTCAGCGGGCAATCCGCGCCACCACTGACTGGACTGCGTTGCCGCCGGATGCCTACCTGCAGGGCGAGGCGGTGATGCGCCTGGAAACCCGGGTGCCGTTCCAGGGCTGGCGGATGGCGTCCTTCACCACCTATTCCTCGGTGCGCGAGCGGGTTAACGCAGTGCTGGCGCTGGAAATTATGGGATTCGCCATTCTGCTGGCACTGGCTTTTTATGCGCTCAGCCGGAAAACGGCGCTGCGCATGGCGCTGTTCCAGCGCGAGTCGGCAGAGCTTCGCGTATTGAACGCGCGCTTGCAGCGGGAAATTGCCGAGCGGGAACGGATGCAAAAGACCCTTGCCGTTGCTGAACAGAGCCTGGCGCAAAGCTCGAAACTGGCCGCCTTGGGCGAGATGTCTGCGGCTGTCAGCCACGAGTTGAATCAGCCGCTGGCGGCGATGAAAACCTATCTGGCCGGCGCCCGGCTGCTGCTCAACCGCAACCGCCCGGATGAAGCACTCGCGTCCTTTGGCCGGATTGATGATCTGATCGAACGGATGGGGGCGATCACCCGGCAGCTGAAATCCTATGCGCGCAAGGGCGGCGATGCGTTCAGCCCAGTAAACGTGGGCGATGCACTGGCTTCCAGCCTGTCGATGATGGAGCCGCAGCTGCGTCAGAGGCATGTGAAAATTACCCGCATCCTGCCGGAAGAACCTGTTATGGTGATGGGCGACCGGATGCGGCTGGAACAGGTCATGGTCAACCTCTTGCGCAATGCGCTGGACGCCACCAAATCGGTGGCCGACCCGGAGGTGGAAATTCTGCTGGCCGCAGGTGAGACGGCAACCCTGTCGGTGCGGGACAACGGGGTGGGGATCAACGACTTCGACGACTTGTTCGAACCGTTCTACACCACCAAGCAGCCCGGCGAGGGAGTTGGTTTGGGTCTTGCCATCTCCTCGGGGATCGTCAACGACCTTGGGGGACGGCTGACCGCCCGCAACGGCCAAAACGGCGGCGCGGTCTTTGAGATGCAATTGCCGGTCCTGGTGGACGGCATCGAGGCTGCGGAATGAAGCAGCCCCTGAAGATTAGGAGTGAACGCGCATGGCCCAGGCTATGAAGATCGCGATCGTAGACGACGAACAGGATATGCGGCAGTCGATCAGCCAGTGGCTGGCGCTGTCTGGTTACGACACCGAAACCTTCTCCAGCGCTGAAGAGGCGCTGAAGGTGCTGGGGCCGGACTACCCCGGCATCGTGATCTCCGACATTAAGATGCCGGGCATGGACGGCATGCAATTCCTGAAAAAACTGATGGGCAGCGACAGTGCGCTGCCGGTGATCATGATCACCGGCCACGGCGATGTGCCGATGGCGGTTGAGGCAATGCGTGTGGGGGCCTTCGACTTCCTGGAAAAACCCTTTAACCCGGACCGCATGTCGGAACTGGCCAAACGCGCCACTGGTGCGCGCCGCCTGACGCTGGACAACCGGGCGCTGCGGCGCGAGCTGTCGGATGGCGGCCAGATTATGAAAAAGCTGATCGGCCAAAGCCCGGTGATGGAGCGCCTGCGCGAGGATATCCTGGACCTCGGCCAGGCCGACGGCCATGTGCTGATTGACGGCGAGACCGGCACCGGCAAGACACTGGTGGCGCATGCGCTGCATGCGGTTGGCAGCCGTGCTGGCAAGAAATTCGTGCTGATCTCTTGTGCTGCCTTGGAAGAGGAGGCGCTCGCCAAGCGTCTGTTCGGTCCGATGCTGCCCGAAGACAGCATGCTGCCTGCCATCGAAGAAGCGCGCGGCGGCACCCTGGTGCTGGAGGATATCGATGCGCTGTCGGAAACCCTGCAAGCCCGGCTGCTGAGCGTCATCAACGAACAGGGCACGCCTGCGGAAACCCGGATCATCGCGATTTCCAACCTGCAAGAGGCCGGCAAGACTTGCGAAGATGCGCTGCGCCCGGATCTGTTCTACCGCCTGGCGGCGTTGCGCATCACTGTGCCGCCGCTGCGCCAGCGCGGCGAGGACATCCTGACCCTGTTCACCCGCCTGTCGGAACAGTTCTCCGAAGAATACGGCTGCGACGCGCCGCAGGTCAGCGCCCAGGAGGCGGCACAGCTGCTGCAGGCACCCTGGCCGGGCAACGTGCGCCAGCTGATCAACATCGCCGAACGCGCGGTCCTGCAATCGCGCCGGGGGTCCGGCACCATTGCCTCGCTCCTGATGTCCGATCACGAGGAAATGCAGCCGGTGATGACCACCGAGGGCAAGCCGCTGAAGGAATATGTGGAAGCCTTTGAGCGGATGCTGATCGACAACACCATGCGCCGCCACAAAGGGTCCATCGCCAGCGTGATGGACGAGCTGTGCCTGCCGCGCCGGACGCTGAACGAGAAAATGGCCAAATACGGCCTGCAGCGGTCCGACTATCTGGCCTGAACCTTCAGCAGCCGTTTCCCGGCGCGGGAAACGGCCCGGAAATCACGTGTTTTCCGAGCCGGAATTCGTGCCGAATTCCGGCTTTTCTCCTGAAAAGTTGCCTTAAATTAACAGCCTGTCTGCTATCGGCAGGCCGTTTGCATTTTCAGGCCCCGTGGTGACGAATGTCCATTGTCATTACCTATCCACAGGCCTTATGCTGACCAAACGGGCCGGAAACCGCTGTATGGTTCCCCCGTTCTTATGAGTTTCGCTGACTGTGGTTTTTGTCCGGCATGATCCGAGAAAGCTGCAGTCAGACCGATTGGCCCTCTGAACTTTGGAGGGCAGTTTAGCGCCCAAGCCGGGATTTCAGCCGGTACAGGGATAATGTGGCAGGGACGGGCAGCACCCGCCTGCCGGAGAAGAACCGCGATGACGCGCGCGAGAGCGAAAAGCACTGAGGCAGGAAGGCCGGGCATCGATCCCGGGACCACCTGCTGCACCGCGCCGTCCCAGATCGCCCTGACAAGACACCACCCGAAACGTGCGCGGCCGCCTGGAAACACGAGGCTTGCGGACGCACAGGGCAGGTGCACCAAGGACACATGGCAAAGAAGATGCTTATCGACGCCACCCACGCGGAAGAGACCCGTGTTGTGGTTGTGGATGGAAACAAGGTTGAGGAATTCGACTTTGAATCCGAAAACAAACGCCAGCTTGCTGGCAATATTTACCTCGCAAAAGTAACCCGGGTCGAACCGTCGCTGCAGGCGGCTTTTGTGGACTATGGCGGCAACCGTCATGGTTTCCTGGCGTTTTCCGAAATCCACCCGGATTATTACCAAATCCCCGTCGCCGACCGTGAGGCGCTGATGGAGGAAGAACGCGCTTATGCCGAGGCGATGCGCGCCCGCGACGAGGAAGAGGACGAAAAACCGGCCAAGCCCAAACGGTCGCGCCGTTCCAAATCCGCCGCCAAGGCTGCCAAGACGTCTTCTGATGATGCGGTGGAAACCAAGGAGGTTGAGGCCTCTGAGGAGAAGACCGCTGAAATCGCCGGAATGGAGACCATCGACCTGAGCGACAGTGCTGAGGCCGCGGATGATCTGGCGGACGTGCCGGAAGGGTCCTCGCCGGTGGAACATGTTGCGGAAACGCCGGTGGAAGAACCGGAAGACGATGATGCATCTGCTCCGGAAGCAGCCGAAGCTGAAGCGGCTGCGGAACCCGCTGAGACTGCTGGCGAAGAAGCGCCTGCAGACGTGGCAGTTGAGGCCGCCGCTGCTGAAGAGACACCTGCAGAAACTGCGGAAGAGCTTGCAGCCAAGGCAGAAGCTGTCTCTGAGCCAGCTGCCGAAGCTGCTGAGGACGATGCAGAACCGGCCGCTCCGGAGGCCGCGCCTGCCAGTGCCGGTGCTGAAACCGCCGACAGCGGCGACAGCGATGAAGACACGGGCGAAACCGGCCGTGCCGATGCGACGTCCAAAGATGACAGCATCGAGTCGGTTGCCGACGAGGATGACAGCGAGGACATCCGTCCACCGCGCAAGCCCCGTCCGCGCCGTTACAAAATCCAGGAAGTGATCAAAGTCCGCCAGGTCCTGCTGGTGCAGGTCGTCAAGGAAGAGCGTGGCAACAAGGGCGCGGCCTTGACCACCTACCTGTCGTTGGCCGGCCGCTATTGCGTGCTGATGCCCAACACCGCCCGCGGCGGCGGCATCTCCCGCAAGATCACCAACGCTGTTGACCGCAAGAAGCTGAAGGATATCGCAACCGAACTGGATGTGCCGACCGGCGCGGGCCTGATCGTGCGCACCGCCGGTGCAAAACGCACCAAATCCGAGATCAAGCGCGACTATGAATACCTGCAGCGGATGTGGGAGCAGATCCGCGAGCTGACGCTGAAATCCATCGCGCCGGCCAAGATCTATGAAGAAGGCGACCTGATCAAACGCTCGATCCGCGATCTTTACAGCCGCGAGATTGATGAGGTTCTGGTAGAAGGCGAGCGCGGCTACCGCATCGCCAAGGACTTCATGAAAATGATCATGCCGTCCCATGCCAAAAACGTGAAGAACTACCAGGAAGGGCTGCCGCTGTTTGCCCGTTTCCAGGTGGAAAGCTACTTGGCCGGTATGTTCAATCCGACCGTGCAGCTGAAATCCGGCGGCTACATCGTGATCGGCGTGACCGAAGCGCTGGTGGCGATCGACGTGAACTCCGGCCGGGCCACCAAACAGGGCTCGATCGAGGAAACCGCGCTCAACACCAACCTGGAGGCGGCTGAAGAAGTCGCCCGCCAGCTGCGTCTGCGCGACCTCGCCGGCCTGATTGTGATCGACTTCATCGACATGGACGAGCGCAAGAACAACGCCGCCGTCGAAAAACGCATGAAGGACAAACTGAAGACCGACCGCGCCCGCATCCAGGTGGGCCGGATCTCGGGCTTTGGCCTGATGGAAATGTCGCGTCAGCGTCTGCGCCCTGGCATGATCGAGGCAACGACCGCGCCGTGCCCGCACTGCCACGGCACCGGCCTGATCCGCTCGGACGACTCGATGGCGCTGTCGATCCTGCGCCAGATCGAGGAAGAGGGCACCCGCCGCCGCTCCCGCGAAGTGCTGGTGCGCTGCCCGGTCTCTATCGCCAATTTCCTGATGAACCAGAAGCGCGAGCATATCGCCCAGATTGAGGCGCGTTACGGCCTGTCCGTGCGCATCGAAGGCGATCCTCATCTGGTCAGCCCGGATTTTGTGCTGGAGAAGTTCAAAACCGCATCCCGCGTGGTGCCTGCTGCGACTGCTCCGGTGGTGTCCGTTGACACGTCGATCATGGATCAGGTGGACGCTGAGGAAGCCAGTCAAGACGAGGAAGAAGCGCCTGCAGCCGCAGAGGCTGAAACCCCTGCTGAGGAGTCTGCGCAGGACGACAAACCCAAGCGTAAGCGCCGCCGCCGCCGCCGCCGGAAGCCCGGCAATGGCGAACAGGGCCAAGATGGTGAAAACGGCGATGAGACCTCTGACGAGCTGCAGCAGCAGGATGACGCAGCTGAACCTGCGGAGGCCGCCGCCGAAGGCGCTGTCGCAGAAGAGGTGAAGGAAAAGAAACCTTCCCGCAGCCGCACCCGTACCCGGTCGCGCAAGCCCAAGGCCAAACCGGCTGAGGCAGAGACCGCAGAGACCGCGCAAGAGGCTCCTGCCTCCGTCGAGACCGCTGAAGCAGTGGCACAAGACGCCCCGGCCGCGGCTGAAGCTGAAGATCCTCCTGCAACGGAGACCGTTGCGCGGGCACCGGCTGATGACGCAGCAGAAAGTGCTCCAGCCGCTGTTGTCGATGATGCTGAGCCTGCCACCGGGAGTGCTGTGGAAGCCGAAGTTGCGGTTCCAGCAGAGGCTACTGCTGTGGAAGTTGAAGCCGCTCCGGCAGAACCGGTCGCGGTTGAAGCCGAAGCAGCACCGGTGGAAGTGCCTGCAGATACAGCACCGGACGCAGCTGCTGAGGCGGTAGAAGAACAGCCTGCTGCAGAAGAGGCTGCACAGCCGGAGCAGGCACCCTCGGAAGAGGAGAAGCAGCCGGAACCTGCAATGGCCGTTGCAGCGGCTGAACCGGAACCGGCAGCACCGCCCAAACCGAAACGCCGCGGCTGGTGGTCGGTGGGCAGCTGATCGCGAAATGAGATTTAGCGGGAGAGGCAGGCCAAAGGGCCTGCCTTTCTCTTTTTAGGGCGCTCCTCGCAATGGCAATGCCGCCGGCTGGGTCGCAGGAAAGCGTTTCCCGGCGCGGGAAAGGGCTCTGAAAAGATGTGTTTTCCAAGCCAGAATTCATGTCGAATTCCGGAGCCGCCCAGACCGGGCGCAATGGCCTCTGTGGGTGGCTCCTGCCTTGCAAGCGTTTTCTCGTGGCTTTTGCGACAATTTTCGTCAGTACTGCCGTCTGTCCGGCCTGTTTTTGCGGTGGTGTTCCGCTGGCCTTGATGAATTCCGTAAGCGAGGTTCCAATCGGCTTATCGACCTCAGAGAGCCGCTGCCATTCCCGGAGTGTCCTTGCTCTTGGTTGGCTTACTTCCGCATCATCACTTCAACGTCTTGCATCTCGTTGGCAGCTGGCGGTTAGAACGTGGGCTGCCGGTATTCCTGTTTCTTTGTCAGCATCGCCCGGATGGACCGGGCGGCTTTGTTGGCCATCCCCCTAAGATCGGGGGGGATTACCGAAGGCTCATTTTTTCAAGGGTAAGGCCATGCAATGTGATACCGGCAAACACTGCGTTTTCTACCACGGCTATCAGATCGTGTGGTCCACCAAATACTGCTACAAGGTGCTGAGCGGGGCGTTGCGCCTGCGGGTGCGCGACATTTGCCGCCAGGTCTGTACTGAGAACCGTGTCAGCCTCTTGCGCGGGGTGCTGTCGAGCGACCACGTGCATATGTTCGTCTCCGTGCCGCCCAAGCTCGCCATTTCGGATCTGGTGTGCAAGATGAAGGGCCGTTCGTCTTGCCGGGCGCAGCGGGAATTTCCGGCGATCCGCAGACGCTACCGGGGCTGCCGGTTCCGGGGGCGGGCGTATTTTTCAACCACCAACGGGGCGGTCACTGAAGACATCGTACTTCAGTACCTGGAAAACCATATCGCCGATCCTACCGGCGCGAGCCGGTAGCCGTTCAGTGCCGCTCCAAGTGCTCGTTTAGGCCACTTTCCGTTCGAATGCGACCGGGCTTTTCCAGCTCAGTGCTGAGTGCCGTCGGCGAGGATAGTAGAAGCCATAGATGTACTCGAAGATGGCCATCCGTTGCTCTGCGTGTTGGCCAAGGTCTGCGCCAGATGAGCTCCGCCTTGATGGTTTTGAAGAAGGCTTCGACGGCGGAGTTATCGTAGCAGTTTCCCTTGCCGCTCATCCGCTGCCCCGGCAGTGCATGTTTACATGCATGAGAGGGGCTCAGGCCGCTGGCACGATGCAGAGCGATCTCTTCCCTTTCGGCAAAAGACAAATAGCGCCGTGACAACGAAGGTGCAGAAGCCGAATACTGAGACGGTGGCATTTCTCCGGCCTCCTGGAACCACCTGCCACCAACCGCGGGCGAAGCCCCAACTCCTGTCGCGGCATCTTCACTGGATAGTCCTTGCGCAATCAAGCGCCAAAACTTCGCCTGATCCTCTCGCCGAGCTGCTTTGGGGCGGCCGGGTGGACTCAGCTTCTTCCGTCCGCAACGGTCCGAACCACGCTTCTGTTCTATCATCACAACTTCCTCCATGGCCCTGTTGCGACGACCGTTTGAATCCGCCCTGGCTGCCGCGACCGGAGAGGTGGATGCACCCTTTGGGTGGTTGCCGCGGGGCGATAGCCATCTTCGATGCCCGGATCGCCAGATCGTGTTTCATTCGATTGCTCACCGCCCAGCCGATCACCCGTCTTGAATGCAGATCCAGGATCACAGAGAGATACAACCAACCTTCACGGGTCCAAACATAGCAGATGTCACCGGCCCATTTCTGGTTTGGATGATCTGCTGCGAGGTCCCGATCTAACAGGTTTGGCGCAATGTTGAATTTGCGGTCACTGCCGGTCGCCACGTTCGTCCATTGTTCTCGGACCAATGGCGGAAATGACCTCACTGTTTGCGGGTTCTGACAACGGATATGCCGTTCTGGCGCATCCATTGCCCGGCAGGCGATCTGGCAAAGGCAAATCTGCCCAGAGGGGGCTGCCCACGCGGCGGTGTCCGGCATCCAGGCCGATCCCTTTCAGCTCTTCGGCCAGCCGGCCTGCCGTAGCTGCCCAGGCTGAGACGGGACTGTTCTTTGATGTGAGTCAAAGTGACAAGGTCGGACCGCTGCCTGCGGCTGGCTGGACGGCTGCGGAACGCCCGCAAGCCTCGGGGACTGACATCCATGACATCACACAGCCGGTGGGCGGGAAAGCTGTCGCGGTGTTCCGCCCCTTTCGTGCCTGTAAACAGGCACTGCCGGGCAGCGGATGAACCTGAACCTCATGGTTCTTGGCCCGCGAAGAACTGCATTGCCTTCATCGGGGAAACGCCCCGCTGGGGCTCTTCCGAATACTCTCCAGTTCAGGATATCCCTCTTCGCCTTCAGAATGCGGCTCTCTCGTCGAAGCCGTTCATTCTCACGGGCGAGATCCAGGTCCTTGCCGGACACAACATCAGTGTCGCGGTGCGCGGTGATCCATTTGTTCAGCGTCGATAGGCCGACGCCCAAATCAGACGCTACCTGCTTGCGTGTCAGCCCGCTGGTCAGCGCGATCCGCACCGCATCAGCGCGGAATTCGTCCGTCCGTTTCAATCCCATCGTTCGTCTCCTTTGCTGCAATTAATGCTATCAAAGGAGCGGCATCAAACCGCGACAGGTCCAATATGCCCGAACTCGCGTAAGAGGCTGCGGATCATGTTGGCCAACTGGGTGCGTTGCCGGGCCGCCAGATCACGTGTTCGGTGGATCGGGAGGATGGCTTGCTGCCCCTCCGTCTTGATCTCGAAAAAGCGCATGGCCGGGCGTCGAACTGCTTCGCAGATTGCCTCAGCATCAACGGCATCGTTCTTGCCACGCTTCACGTATGGTTTGACGTATCCAGCGGGCATGAGCTTCACGTCGTGCCCGAGTTTGCGCAGCTGGCGGCCCCAGTGACGAGACGGCCCGCAGGCTTCCATCCCGACGGTGCAGGGCGGAAGCGTCTCAAAGAAGCTAAGCAGTTTTACGCGTTTGATGGCTTTATTGAAGATCATGCGGCCATTCCCGGAAATGCCGTGAACTTGAAAAACATCCTTGGCCAGATCCAGGCCTGCGGTTTTAACTGTCATTGGGTGGCTCCTTTCCTTGCAGTCGGTAACAACTGCACTTTGGCACATTCGATGCCGGTGGAGCAGGAGCCACGCACCTCATCCGCTTTGGTCTTAGCTGCCTTTGCGGATCAGAAAAATCCGGTGGCCTGCGCCGTCGCTGTGGCCGAGGAATTCATGGCCCGCCTCATTGCAGAAATGCGGCACGTCAATCACCGCTGCCGGATCATCCGCCAGCAGTTGCAGCACATGGCCGGGCTGCAGCGATTTCAACCGCTTGCGGGCCTTCAGGACGGGCAGGGGGCACAGCAGCCCGATGGCGTCCAATGTCTCTTTGATTTCAGTCATGGTGTTCAGATATGCGGGATGTTTCATGCTGTCCACAAGGATGTGACCAGCCCGCCCCGTGACGTTGGTCCATTGCTGGCATAAGTGTTGGGACATGTTTGGAATCGAGATCATCGATGCAGGGCTGCTCCCTGCCATGCTGGTGGCGCTGCTAGGCGGTGTGATCAGTTTTCTGTCGCCCTGCGTTCTGCCGATCGTGCCACCGTACCTGGCCTATATGAGCGGCGTGACCATCGGCGAGATGCAAGGCACCGGCGCAGCCCGGCGCAAGGCGGTCATCGCTGCGCTGTTCTTTGTGATGGGACTGTCCACGGTATTTCTGCTGCTGGGCTTCACAGCTTCGGTATTTGGCGCATTTGTGCTGAGAAATCAGGAACTTTTTGCCCAAGTTTCAGGTGTGGTCGTGATCATATTCGGCCTGCATTTCCTGTCTGTGTTCCGCATTCCGCTGCTGGACCGCGAGGCGCGAATGGAGGCGGGCGAGTCCGGTGGTTCCGCATTGGGGGCTTATGTTCTGGGGCTGGCTTTTGCCTTTGGCTGGACGCCCTGTATCGGGCCGCAGCTGGGCGCGATCCTGTCTTTGGCAGCCTCGGAAGCTTCGGTCAGCCGTGGCACAATCCTGCTCGGCGTTTATGCCGCAGGTCTGGGCATTCCCTTCCTGCTGGCGGCGATGTTCCTCACCCGTTCCATGGTGCTGATGAACAAGATGAAGCGCCACATGGGACTGATTGAAAAGGTGATGGGTGGGCTGTTGCTGGGTGTCGGCATCATGCTGGTCACCGGGTTGTTCACCACCTTCTCCTGGTGGCTGCTGGAAACATTCCCGGCACTGGCAACGCTGGGCTGAGCCTGAGATTTTCAGAGGGGCCTTCAGGCCCCTTTTTCTTTGCCATTCCTGGCCTTACTCTTGCCGGAATGCACTGCTAGTCTGGCCGCAGAACAAGGATGCAGGCCAAGGCGTGACACAGCAGCACGGTCAACAGCAGGTGCGCAAGCGGCGGGTGTTTTACATACCCGGCTATGATCCGATTCATCCGCGCCGGTATCGCGAGCTGTACCGCAAGGAAGGCACAGCTCAGGCAGAGATTTCCGGCTACAGCCTGTCACTGTCCCCCAAGCAAACCAAAGGCCCCTATGGCTGGCACGCCGCCTCAATAATGGATGGCCTTCGCACTGAGGCGGACATCGAGGTGCTGGTCTGGTCCGACATCGTGCGCGGCAGCATGGAGGCAACGATTCCCGGCACCTACTGGCAACTGCTGCGCACCGCCTGGATCTATATCTCCACAGGTGCATTGCGGCGGCTGATGCGGCTGCGAAAAGGGCCGGTGATCGCCGCGCTTTACCCGGTAGGGATGCTGCTTCTGCAGGCGTTTCTGGCGCTGCTGCTGGCGTGGGGAGTTGCTTATGCCTTCGGGATGGCGGCCGGTCCCGCCGGCTTTTCCGGTCCGGTGGCGCTGGCCATTGGCTGGGCCTTGGGTCTTGGTTGCGGCTACGCGCTGCTGCGCTGGTTCAAAAAGCGGGACGGCAAGTTCTTCGCCTATTACCTGATGCACGATTATGCTCATTCCGCGGCCTCCCGCGGTGCCATCCCGCCGGAAATGGAAGCGCGGATGCGCGAGTTCCGTGCGCTGATATCGGACGCATTGCAAAATCCTGATCTGGACGAGGTGCTGGTGGCGGGTCACTCTTCCGGCGCTCATGTTGGTGTGTCCGTCCTGGCGGATCTGATCCGCGCGGGTCTGCCAAAGAACCGGCCGGCGCTGGGGTTTCTGACCTTGGGGCAGGTCGTGCCCATGGTGTCCTTTTTGCCGCGTGCGGAGCGTTTGAGGGCTGATCTGCAGTATCTGTCCCAGCGGCAAGAGCTGGCCTGGGTCGATGTTACTGCGCCAGGTGATGGCTGCGCTTTTGCACTGTGCGATCCGGTGTCGGTCAGCGGCGTCGCTGTTGAGGGCAAGCGCTGGCCGTTGGTGTTCTCCGCCGCCTTCACCCAGACGCTCAGCCCGGAACGCTGGCAACAGCTGCGCTGGCGGTTTTTCAGGCTGCACTTCCAGTATCTCTGCGCCTTCGACCAGCCTGGCGATTATGATTACTTCCGCATCACCGCCGGACCGCTGACGCTGGCGGAACGTTACAAGGACCGCAGACCGTCGCAGTCCCGTATCGATGCGGCCGTTTCGAAATTCACCTCGGTGGCCGCTGAATGACACAACCCTTGCCGCCGAAACCGCCCGCGCGCCCGGACCGCGTGTCGCTGTGGCGCTATGTGAAACTGTTCCGCCAGGATATTCTGTCCGCCCAGCCCGCGCGGCTTTACCGCGCCTGGATGGCAGAGTTCCGCACGCCGTTCTTCCGCTCCTTCCTGGTCAACCAGCCGGAGCTGGTGAAAGTGCTGCTGAAGGAACGTCCGGATGACTTTCCAAAGTCCGGCCGCATTGCCGAGGGGCTGAAACCCTTGCTGGGAAACTCCGTTTTCCTGACCAACGGCGAGGCCTGGAAGCGGCAGCGGCGGATCATCGACCCGGCCTTTGAAGGTGGACGGCTGAAGGACACGTATCCGGCGATGCGCGCCGCGGCAGAGGCCGCTGTGGAACGGCTGAAGGAGCGGCAAGGACTTGTCGAGATCGAGGAGGAAACGTCGCACGCAGCGGCGGATGTTATCTTTCGCACGCTGTTCTCAATTCCGATCGAACATCAGGTCGCGGGACAGGTCTTTAGCCGTTTCCGGGACTACCAGCGCAGTCAGCCGCTGTTGAACCTGGCAGCCTTTGTGCCATTACCGCGCTGGATGCCGCGGTTTTTCCGCCGCGGAACCCGCCGGAATGCTGAGGCGATCCGGGCACTGATTGCACAGCTGACCCGCGAACGAATGGATACCATCAAGGAAGGTACGGCGCCGGATGACCTGGCCACCAAGATCATGACCACCCGGGATCCGGAAACGGGCAGCACTTTTGATACCGCCGAAATGGTGGATCAGGTTGCGATCTTCTTTCTTGCGGGCCATGAAACGAGCGCCTCTGCATTGGCCTGGGCGCTGTATCTGATGGCGCTTTACCCTGATTGGCAAGAAAAGGTGGCAGCTGAGGCCGAGGCGCTGGCGGATGAAAGCTTTGCCGCGGTTTCAAAGCTGAAGGTCAGCCGGGATGTGTTCCGCGAAACCCTGCGGCTGTATCCGCCTGTGCCGATGATGGTGCGCGAAGCAGCCTATCCGGAGCAGTTCCGTAATCGCGACGTGCCAAAGGGCGCGCAGATGGTGCTCAGTCCCTGGCATCTGCACCGGCATCAGCGGCTGTGGGAAAACCCGGATGGGTTTGATCCCTCCCGCTGGCAAACGGAGAATGGCAAACAGTGCCAACGGGACGCATTCATCCCTTTTTCGGCGGGGGCACGTGTCTGCACCGGCGCAGGGTTTGCCATGGTGGAAGGACCGTTGATCCTGTCGATGATCCTGCGCGCGTTCCGTGTGGTTCCGGCTGCGGAGCAGGCGCCGGTGCCGGTGGCGCATCTTACGGTGCGGTCGAAGAATGGGATCTGGCTGCAGCTGTCGCGGCGTTAGCCAAGAAAATTCGAATTTTCTTGGCAAATTTCTACGAAGAAATTTGCATCACTGGATGATGCGCACGGCGTCCTAATTGCAGAAGATGACAACCTGACCTGCGTTTTCGACGGTTCGAAATCCACGGCGCTTAAGTTCGTAGTGAAAGCGGTCCCCGCCAGGCGGCCGTTCAATGTCGCGCTTCTGGCGGCGGACAACACCGCCTTTTGCAGCAGCTTGGGACCGGAAAAGCTGCTGTATCCAGGCATCAGCAGAGAGAGGAACAGGCACTTGAATAGCGGCACGATGCCAAACCGTGGCTAACGTGCCCTTAACCGGTGCAGCACAAACAGCCTGATCGCTGACGCCAATCCGCAATCCTCGCCGCGGGTTTCATCAATTTCGGCAGCTAAATCATTGATTGCACGGCCGTCCTGCGCGGCGATCTCGCGGAAGGCATCCCAGAATCCATCCTCCAGCGACACCGAGGTCCGGTGCCCGCGCAAGGTCAGAGAGTGCTTCTTGGGGCGGCTGCTCATTCGTCGCGCTTGTGGTCGTCCAGGCGCCGGACGTCTTGCGCGTTACGCGCCTTGTCCAATTCCTTTTCTGCTTTGGTCCGCCCGAAGGCCGCAGCGTTCTGATCAGCGCGGGCCTTTTTCTCGGCCCGCGCTTTTTCCTTTCTGTACCGGTTCAGATTGACCGGGCCTGAACCGGAGCCGGCCATCAGTCCTTAGGCCCGATCATCTGCTCGGGGCGGACGGCTGCGTCGAATGTGGCCTCGTCGACAAAGCCCAGTGCAACCGCCTCTTCCTTCAGCGTGGTGCCGTTCTTATGCGCGGTTTTTGCGACCTTGGTGGCATTGTCGTAACCAATGGTCGGTGCAAGTGCTGTGACCAGCATCAGCGATTCTTTCATCAGCTTATCGATACGAGGCTCGTTGGCTTCAATGCCGTTCAGCATCCGCTCGGTGAAGCTGTCCGCCGCATCGCCCAAGAGCTGGATTGATTGCAGCAGATTGTAGGACATCATCGGGTTGTAGACGTTCAGTTCGAAATGGCCTTGCGAACCTGCGAATTTGATCGCGGCGTCATTGCCCATCACATGGGCGGCCACCTGGGTCAGTGCCTCTGCCTGGGTCGGGTTCACTTTGCCCGGCATGATCGACGATCCCGGCTCGTTCTCCGGCAGGATCAGCTCACCCAAGCCGGAGCGCGGGCCGGAGCCGAGGAAGCGGATGTCGTTGGCAATCTTGTAGCAGCTGCCCGCAATGGTGGCCAAAGCGCCGGACAGGAATACCATCGCGTCATGGGCGGCCAGTGCCTCGAACTTGTTCGGCGCGGTGACAAAGGGCAGGCCGGTGATTTCCGCCATATTGGCAGCAACGGTTTCGCCCCAGCCTTTTTGGGTGTTCAGACCGGTGCCGACCGCAGTGCCGCCCTGTGCCAGCTCATAGATGCCGGGCATCGCCGCTTCGACCCGCGCCAGACCCTGGCGGATCTGATGCGCATAGCCGCCGAACTCCTGGCCCAGCGTCAGCGGGGTGGCGTCCTGGGTATGGGTGCGGCCGATCTTGATGATGTCCTTGAACGCCTCGGCTTTTGCCTCCAGCCCTTCGGCGAGCTTGGTCAGGCCGGGCACCAGCACGTCGCGAACGGACATCGCGGTGGCAATATGCATGGCGGTGGGGAAGGTATCGTTGGAAGACTGGCCCATATTGCAGTGATCGTTCGGATGCACCGGGTCCTTGGAGCCGATTGTGCCGCCCAGGATTTCAATCGCGCGGTTGGCAATCACTTCGTTGGAGTTCATGTTGGACTGGGTGCCGGAGCCGGTCTGCCAGACAACCAGCGGGAAGTTGTCGTCGAACTTGCCCGCAACCACCTCGCCGGCGGCCTGAATGACGGCATCGCCGATCCTGCCGTCCAGCTTGCCCGAGGCTTTATTGGCCATGGCACAGGCCTGCTTGATCACCCCCAGCGCGCGGACGATGGCGACAGGCTGCTTTTCCCAGCCGATCGGGAAGTTCATGATTGAACGCTGGGTCTGTGCGCCCCAATACTTGTTTACGGGGACCTCAAGCGGGCCAAAGCTGTCGGTTTCGGTGCGGGTTTCGGACATCCGTCTTCTCTCCGTTGGGTATGCGGTTGTATGCCGTTTAGCCTGCGCACCGCTGCGGCGCAATTGGCCAGTTGCGCGCAGCATAGCCAAATGGCAGGTAAGGTATAGTGTCGAATTGGCGCAATCCAGTCCATGCCATTGCCGCAATCCATGCTATGCTTAGAGTGAGCGGGTCGGGTGGGAGTCGGGCAATTTTTGTATCCGGAAAGGAAAAGAATATGCCGATCCGTCTGTGTGCTGTTCTGTCGCTGAGATCCCTGGCGGCGCTTGCTTTGGCGGCCTGTGTGCTCTTGTCCGGCGCCGTGCAGGGGATTGCCGCCGGTATTGCGCAGTTTGCCGGTGAATATTCAGGCAGTGTCGATGTCGTCAAGGCTGATGGCGACACCGATCCCCGGGACATGAGCGTCATCATCCGTGAAATGAAGAAAGGGTTCACCATCAAATGGACCTCGACCACGGAGAAGGATGACGGCCGGAAGAAGACCAAAACCTATGAAATCGAGTTTCAGCATAGCGGGCGCAAAGGCGTCTACTCTGCAGCGATGACACGCAATGTGTTTGGTCATGCGGTGCCGCTGAACCCGATGGAAGGCGAGCCCTTTGTCTGGGGGCGCCTGATTGGCGATACGCTGACGGTCTTCTCGCTGTTTATTCACCCGAACGGCGACTACGAA
The DNA here is from genome assembly GCF_000473165.1 of Leisingera aquimarina DSM 24565. GTDB lineage: Bacteria > Pseudomonadota > Alphaproteobacteria > Rhodobacterales > Rhodobacteraceae > Leisingera > Leisingera aquimarina. The sequence goes on from NZ_KI421504.1 coordinate 2,796,742, forward strand.
ATGCAGCAATATGACCGGACCCTCGCCGAGGGCGGGCTGGACCTGGTCTATATCTCGCGCCTGAATGGCGCGCCGCGCCGCAAGCTGGAAACCTTCCTGGCTAAGCAATAATCCTGGCATTGGGCCAAGCATGAGTCCGGGCATGAAAAAGGCAGCCAGTCAGGCTGCCTGATACTGGGCCATGGGCGCCGCGTTGTCTATTTGCGGAAGCTGTCCAGCGACACGACATCCGCGTCTTTTTTGTCTTCTTCATGTTCTTCGGCGTGGTCCGGTTCCTCATCGGGATCCGTCACCGCGGAAAAGCCTTCCGGTTCTTCATCGGCGGACTCGAACCGCAGTCCGAATTCCACAGACGGGTCCACAAAGGTGCGGATTGCGTCATAGGGGATATAGAGCGGTTCCGGGGAATCGCCGAAATTCAGTGTGACCGCAAAGCCGTCTTCATCCACGGTCAGATTGTCGAACCAATGCTGCATGACCACGGTCATTTCACCGGGATAACGGTCGGACAGCCAATCGGCCAGCTCCACATCCGGGTGGGCTGTGTCGAAGGTGATGAAAAAGTGGTGGTTACCAGGCAGGCCATTGTCGGAGATATCCTGCAGCACGGTCCGGATCAGGCCGCGCATGGCAGAGTGCATCAGGTTGCCATAGTCGATTTCACGGGACATGCAGTCACCCTTTGTTCATTTGTTCCCAGCATAGGAGATTCTGGCGGAAACAAAAGGGCAGCCTTTTCGCGGAACAAAAATTTATTGCTGCTGACAGCGCTCTGCAGGCATTGGCAGTCAGCTGATTGCAAACGGGAATTCCGCAATGGCCAGGCCGGCTGCCGCCATCACTGCCAGCAGCAGCAGCATATTGCCGCGAACCATCCAGGCGGCAAGCGGCGCCAGCAGAACCAGCAGAACCGCGGAGCTGTTCATGCTGCTCCAGACCGGGACAGGCATGTGCAGAATGCCGGCCTCAAACACGTGGGTTCCGGTAAAGGCCACATGCATCATGAACCAAACTGACAGGTTCAGAATGACACCGGCAACCGTGGCCGTTACCGCCTTCAGCGCCATACCAAGCCGCGGATGCGCGGCTATGCGCTCCACATAAGGGGCCGCGGCGAAGATCCACAGAAAACACGGCATGAAAGTCGCCCAAAGCGCCACCGCGCCGGCGGCCAGGAACAGCCCGGACCCGCCCTTCGTCAGGCCTGACAGCATGGCGACAAACTGGGTGACCAGGATCAGCGGGCCAGGGGTTGTTTCGGCCAGACCCAAAGCATCAATCATCTGCCCGGCAGTGATCCAGCCGAATTGGCTCACCACGGTCTGGCTGATATAGGCCAGCACCGCATAGGCGCCGCCAAAGGTGACAACGGCGAGTTTGGAAAAGAACCAGCCGATGTCCGCCAAAAACCCGGCTCCAGACAGTGACAGGGCAATCAGCGGCAGCAACCACAACCCGCCCCAAACCGCAATGGTGCGCAGGGTGCTGCCGTTGCGGGCAGGCGTGCGGTGTGCGGGGTCTCCGGGGCTGCTGTCTTTGCGCAGCAAGCCAATGCAGGCGGCGGCCAGCACCACCAGTGGAAACGGCATGTTCAGCAGGAACAGCGCGGTAAAGCCAAACCCTGCCAGTGCCCAGTCCAGCGGATGGTTCAGGGCCTTGCCGGCCAACCGCCGCAACGCCTGCAGGATAATGACAACCACTGCCGCCTTGACCCCCAGAAACGCCGATTGCACTGCGGGCAGGGTGCCGTATTGCGCATAAAGCCAGACCAGCGCCGCAATGACAGCCGCACCGGGCAACACAAACAGCAGCCCCGCCAGCAGCCCGCCGGCGGTGCCGCGCATCCGCCAGCCGGTATAGGTTGCCAGCTGCATTGCCTCCGGTCCCGGCAGCAGCATGCAAAAGGACAGCCCCCGCAGAAAGCTCTCCTCGCTCAGCCAGGGCCGGTCTTCAACCAGTTCCTTGTGCATCACCGAAATCTGCGCCGCGGGGCCGCCAAAGCTCAGCACCCCGATGCGCCCGAAGACACGGAACATCTCCGTCCAGCATGGCTGGCTCATGCCTTGCGGTCCGCGGGCCAGTCGTGGCCCTCATTCTGGCCGTCGCGGGCCCAACGGTAAAGCGCATCATAAAGGGTCATGCCTGCCTCAAGCTGCTGATGATCGTCCTTGAACTGGCGTGACAGCCCGACCGAGAGCGCCAGAAGCCCGGCCGCCTCGGGGGCCAGATCGTGCCGGTTGGTGTCGGCGCCTCTCACAACCAGGGACAGCCTGTCAAGCGCCGGTGTCCTGAGGCCGAACTCATCCAGCATGGTATCAAAAGTGCAAAGCGGCCCGCGATGGGACCAGAACACATCTTCGACATCAAACGGCGTGGCGCCAAAGCGGTCTGCAACGCCGGCCACCTCGGACGGCGAGACAAACAGAAGGCGCGCATTCGGATCCACAAAGCGGCGGATCAGCCAGGGGCAGGCGATGCGGTCGATCTTGGGCCGGTGGCGGGTCACCCACAGGGTGCTGCTGCCTGCGGGGGCGGGCAGGGCGCTGGCCGGGATCCGCGGTGCGTCTTTCAGGCTGCGCCAGCCAAACATGCCGCCCTGCAGGTATTCCGTCTCAACCCCGTCATTGCGCAGCCACGCGGCCAGGCCTTGCGACAGTTTGATGCCCTTCTGGCAGATCACCACGCAACGCCGCCCGCCAAGCCGGGCCTTGAGGCCGTCGATGTCCCGATGGGGATGGCGAAAGGAGCCGGGGATCAGAAAAGGATCCGCGGCAAAGTCCTCGTCAATGCAGATATCGACCAGAACCGGAGCGGCTGGTGTGCCGATCAGGCGCAAGAGCTGGGCTGGGGTGATTTCATTCGGGGCAGCCATAAGCATGTCTCCTCGCGAGCAAGGTTAACATGCGAACCTTGGGCTTGTCGCCTCACGGGGCGTTCGCGGTTGTCCCCATGCATCCTTAAAACCGCATTTACCGCAGCTTTGTCAAGATCGCACCGGGCGGGCAATGCACCGTCACCTCAACCGTTCGCCAGTCATGCAAACCGCGAGGGCCTCGGGCGGCAGCTGGCCCAGTTTCTCAAACATCCGGAAGTAATCCATATTGGAGTGCAATTCGGCGATCTTGCCATCCTCCACCCGTGCCATTATCTGGCCAGTGATCTGAAAAGGCGCACCCGTTCTGGGGTCGCTGGTACTGGCCAGCAGCCGGGCCGACACCCAGTCTGCGGTTTCCATTGCATGGGTGAGCGTGACCGATACAGGTCCCAGCAGGTTGCGCAGCGCTGCGACCACTTCGCCATAGTCGCATTCCGGTTCCGCCAGCGCCGAGACTGCGCCGGAAATCAACGTGCCCGGGGTCATCACCTCGGCAACAGCGTCCATATTCCCTTTGCACCAAACCTCATCAAACCAGTAATGCAGCAACCGGGTCAAAGGCATGCCGGCCGGGTTTGCGGGATCATACGGGGCCGCCATGGCAGTGCTGCGTTCCGCATTCTTTTGCAGCTGGCCGGCTGCAGGCTCCGCCCTGCGCGGGGACACAGTGGCAATCTCGGGTTTTCTGATAGATTTGGACATATTGATCCTGGGTGCGTTACTGGCCGGGCAGACGGCGGCAAGGACGGGCTGTCCGCTGACCGGCTTCGGTTCAGGTATCTCAGGTACAGCTGCGGCAAGCAGATTTGAACCGCCATTGCGATGATTTCCGTCAGCTTGACGTGACAGCGCTATAGTTTCTGAGCGGAAAGTGCAGGTTTCTGTTGCCAGGTACCTGCGACCCCCGCCTTACACTGCTAGGCGCAAGGACTTAAGTTCGGCGATTAGAACTGCTTACGCAGCCAGAGCCATTGCCGGAGCACGATTGATATAGCGGGTGTGGAGAAAAACCATTTTAAGTAGAAGATCACTTCTTGTGCTAAATAGTTAGGTACAAACAGAATAGCGGGCAACCTGGCGAAACGGGGTTGGACCTTTCGCAGGCTGGCGCCGTTCCATCACCCTACGTCGTGTGCGTAAAAGAATATTGGTGAAAGCTCCACAGACCCCGATGAATGTTCAGATTTTGACCTGAACTGACAAGGCATCCTTCAGATGCTGCGCCATAAAGCTCCGCAATGAGGCTGATGATCACGAGAACAATTTCGAAATGCAGCCGCTTCAGCAGGACCTGGCCAGAAGTGTAGGAGATCGATACCAGTCTCAACAGTGCACCCAAAGCTGCATGCATTTGACCAAAAGGCTGCTACTAAGTTGTAGAACACCTGCGAACGCAGTTGATCTCGGATGTCGTTTCCTTTGATGGTAGCAAATAAGTAACCGGCGCCTGCGCCCCACGTTGTTGTGCCAATGCCGTATTGCGAGATCTTGCCCATCTCACAGTGGGGAGTGTGTTTCGCACAGTGCATTACAAATTCGTATCTCAATTCGTTGGGTGTCGATACATGGCCAGGCCCTCGTGTGGAGAAAATCGAACGAGAATCCCGGTCTGGAAATGTATCAAAACGTATCCTTGAGTTGCAGTCATGCGCTGGCTAGCTAGATAAATCGGAGGCAAAGGGAGCTGTTTTGATGCGCCATAAAGCGGGGAAATTGTGGACATCGCTGGCGCTAGCACTGGTGCTGGCGTTGTCCGCGCTTTTTGCGCCCCTGACCGCAGAAGCAGAAGACCAGTCTGAGGGAGTTTCTGTTGCACAGCATGAAACTGTAGACGGGCACAGCCATTCCAGCCCCGGCCCCTGCCACAAGGCTGCGGCCTGTGAAGCGCCTGTTGCGCTGCAGTTATGGCAGAAGGTTTCCATTGCTGAAAAAGCAGGAAAGCTGGCTGTTGTATTGAAGGATTTCGGTCTGGCTTCCGCGGCGCCCGAAGCGCATCTTCCGCCTCCTAAAGCGTGATCCTAAGCGTCTGACCCCTCTGCTTGCTTTTCCCTCCGCTTGAGAGCAGCAGCTTGCATGCATTTTCCAGCTCAATCCGGAGCGAACGCTTAATCGGCTGGCCCTGGCGCGCTCAATCGCTGCGTTTGCGAATGTCTGCAGTGGACCTCTGACCACCATCTCACGACATCTCAATTAAACTAAGGACTGACGATGCCACCCAACGCAACTTGGTGCGCGGCTATTGCCGACGCTGCTCTTGCCCCTCAGGCAGCAGCACCTCAGCGTGGCAGTTTCAATGAGGCTGCCGCATTTTTTCTCTCATTCTGAAGACCGATTTCAATGCCTCCCGAGCACACTTCTCCGCACTACCATTCTTTTGCCCTTGAGACCGCCAATTGGCTGGGCTTCAGATATGGTGAAACCTCCCCGGAATGGGTGCATCCGGCGATGCATCTGGTTTTGCTGCTGGCCCCGGCGCTTCTGGCAGTCTGCGCTGCCACTCTGCTCGGCCGGGTGCTCCACCTGCGGCTGTCGCATTCCACCGCAAGCCTGGTTAAGCCGACTAACGATCACTTCGCCGGCCTTGACTGCAACCTGATTGCCCACATTGTCCGGACCACGCGCCGCCAGCAGTTTTTCCTACTGCTTCTAAGCCTGTCACTGCTGCCAGTCCTGTATCTATCACTGGAACTGCCCAAGCAGATAGTGAACAACGTCCTGAGCAAATCGCACACGCCGCTGAGCCTGTTGGGATACGACCTCACCGCCACACAGCATCTGGCAGTTTTGAGCGGTGTTTTTCTGCTGGCGATCACGCTGAACGGCGTCGGGAAGTACCTACTTAACGTGCTAAAAGGGCGGCTCGCTGAACGCTGCCTTAGACGTCTACGGCTGCTTACCTACCGCCATTGGCGCAAACATACCTGGGGCACCCGCAAAAGCGAGCTTCCGCAGGTTCTGGGGCAGGAAGCTGAACCGATTGGCGGATTTTCAGCAGATCTGGTGGCGCTTCCGGTTACCCAGGGCGGAACGCTGATCACGATCCTGCTGTTCATGTTCATGCAGGATCCAATCCTGGGCGCGGCTGCTCTAACCATTTTGCCGCTGCAGCTTTTTCTGCTGCCCTTTCTGCAGCGGATCGTGAACCGGCTGAGCCGGGAGCGCATTCAGGAAATGCGGAATCTTGCACGTGGTTTGGCAGGGCAGCTGAACCCGTCACAGGACCGTCCCGGCGAGGTTCTGGCAACCGCTGCCTCTCTGCGGCAGCTAGAGCATATCCGCAGGCGCATCCATCGGGTGAAGTTCTTTACTAAAGCGCTGAACAATTTCCTGACCGCGCTGACGCCGTTTCTGTTCTATTCTCTGGGGGGCTACTTTGTCCTTGAGGAGCGCATTACTCTGGGCGCACTGATCGCGGTGCTGGCGGCGCACAAGGATTTCTCAGCTCCGCTTAAGGAGCTGTTCCGATTCTACCAGCAGCTTGAAGACACAAAAATACGCTACAAAGAGGTTCTGCGTTTTCTGATGGAACAGGAGGAAGAGGACAAAAAGACGTCAGCGAACGGCTGACATCCATTGCAGAACACGCGACTTGATCTGACATTTCTGCTCTTCAGGAGCGCAAGCAAGGAGTGCCGATCAATGACGAGTATTCAGGACAAGATCATCAAGCCGAAGCTGAGGCTGCTGGAGCCTGCGAAGCAGCTCGGCAGCGTTTCGCAGGCCTGCAAGGTGATGGGGTGCAGCCGGGACAGCTGCTACCGCTTCATGGAGCTCTATGAACAGGGCGGCGGGCAGGCGCTGATGGATCTCAGCCGCCGCAAGCCGATCCTGAAGAACCGGGTGCCGGAGCACGTTGAGCGGGCGGTGATCGAACTGGCGATTGAAAATCCGGCGCCGGGGCAGAAGCGCGCCTCGCGGGAACTCCAGCAGCAGGGCATCATGGTGTCATCTTCCGGCGTCCGCTCGATCTGGCTGCGCGACGGTCTGGAGGCCATGAAGAAACGCCTCAAGGCATTGGAAGGCCCGTGCCGCCCAGGACGGCATCCTGCTCACCGAGGCGCAGATGGCCGCGCTGGAGAAGGCCCGGCAGAAGAAGGGGGCGCATGGCGAGATCGAAAGCCGCCATCCGGGCTATCCCGGCAGCCAGGGCACCTATTACCTGGGCACGATGAAGGGAGTGGGACGCATCTGCCAGCAGACCTTCATCGAGACCTATGCGCGGGTGGCGGCCGGTAAGCTCTGCACCGGGAAAAACGGCGATCACCGCCGCCGGCCTGCTGAATGACAGGGTTATCCCCTTCTTTGCCGGACACGGCATCAGCCTGTTGCGCATCCTGACGGGCCGCGGCACCGAATATTGCGGCAAAGCCGGAAGCCATGCCTATCAGCTCTACTTGGCGGCCGGGGACTTGGACCACACGAGAGCCAAGGCGAACAGCCCCCAGAGTGAGACCGTAAGGCAATCGATCCAGTTGATCGATTGCAGGGCGAACGGGATCTGCGAGCGCTTCCACCGGACCATCAAGGATGAGTTCTGCGACATCGCCTTCCGCAAGAAGCTCTACCGGCCGGTGGAGGAATTGCAGGTGGACCTGGACGCCTGGCTGGCCAGATACAACGAGCAGCGGCCGCAATTCGGGAAGATACCGCTATGGCAAGACGCCTATGCAGACCTTCCGCGAAACGCTGCATATTGCCAGGGACAAGACGATCACGGCTTCCGATCCATCGGACAGTCGGCAACCCATTCTCAGCACAGAGAACTGAGATGCCTGTCAGATCAAGTCTGAAGTTTTACACATCCATGCTCTGGAACTTCTCGGCTGCGTTAAGCCGTGCAGCGTAGGGGATCGCCGAGGCGCTTCTCTTATTTTTTCAGTGCTGGGGCGCAGTATTTCCGCAGCGCGTGCTCGGGCTAATGTCTGTAGCGAGGATCTCACTCTTGGTTTCTAGCCTGCAAAGGTGGCTATCCGAGTGCAACACGCAGTGTATCCAGGTTCAGGTGACTTCCTCTGTGATAGCAGTTGCGAGGTCTGAACCTGTAGTGCAGCTATGTTGGATTTCCTTACGCAACTGAAGAGCTTGCAATCTTTGGTCGATGCCATTACCTGTAAAGTGTTCGCAAGGACTATGGCGATAAACGCGCTCGTAATAAGCGGCTCGGACCCGGGGGCGGTACCCGGCGGCTCCACCAACATCCTTCGTTTGGGGATCATGGGGCCGAAATAGGATCGACGGACGTGTAAAAGGGTTAGCTTTCGCTCGGCAGGATGCCACCGTTATCGGCTCAAACTCGATAGTTGCAAATGACAACCGAGTGCCGGCAGCTCTCGCCGCTTAATGCGGTGCGAAAAGCCGAAATCTAAGCCCTTATCTCTCACAAGATAAGGCGGGGTTCGCAGGCACCTGGCAACAGAAGCCTGCACTTCTGCAGCCGTCTGACAACCGACATCAAGTGTGGCATTCGTGACCTCGGCTGACGTCCAAGTTTAGACTTTCTCCGGCGCCGAGAGAAGGCGTTCCCGCAGAGCTTTGAACCGCCCCGGGATTGCCGGAGGCAGATTTCAGTTAGTTGCGCGGCAATGTCCTCAGTTTCCAGGGCGGCGTAGAAATCGGCCTCTGCTTCTGCCGGCGGAATGTTCCCGACAGGCTCAAGCAGACGGCGGTTGTTGAACCAGTCCACCCATTCGAGTGTTGCGTATTCCACTGCCTCGAAGTTGCGCCAAGGGCCCGAGACTGTGCGGAATTTTGTGCCCTGGCGCCTTTTCTTACGCCATTGGGAAGCGTTCTTCGAACATGATGGCGAGCTGGCTTTTCACCGCATGCCATTCGCGCACTGAGCGCTTCCACTCCGCTGAGGTAGCATTCAGCGCCAGGTAGATCAACTTGGCCGCCGCCGCGGCTCTGGGGAAATGGCCGCGGGTTCGGACCGCGCGGCGGATTTTCGAGTTCAGCGCTTCAATCACTGCCCGGCAGGCGATTGCGCAGCAATCTGCCAAGAGGGGGCATTGGTCGTGTAAATCAGCCGGCGCACCTCGGGCGGATAATCCAGGCCCGCCGCCAGCTCGGCGCTATGGTTGGATAGCGCCTCGACAGATCGCTGTCTTCAAATTCGCTCAGCGCGGCTTCGGCCGCCGCGGCATCAACGGCTGTGTAGACCGCCTTCAGAGCCGCGGCGACGGCCTTGCAGTCCTTGTAGCTTGCAAAGCTCATGGAATGGCGCAGCAGATGGACAATCCAGGTCTGGACCTGGGTTCGGGGGAAGGCCGCCTCGATGGCCTGGGGAAAGCCCTTCAGGCCGTCCACGACGGCGATCAGGATGTCCTGAACGCCGCGGTTGCGCAAATCGCTCAGCACCTTGGCCCGGAATTTGGCCCCTTCATTGGCCTGGAACCACAAGCCCAGAACGTCCCGTGTGCCGTCCGGCAGGATTGCCAGGGCCACGAAGACGGCCTTGTTCGAGACCGCGCCGTCGCTGCGGATGTTGACCCGGATCGCATCCATGAACAGTGAAGCGGATCAGAAAACAGCGTGGGGCGCTGTTTTCCCGCTGAACGGATAGCAGGGTTCAAGCGGGCGGTTCTGCCAGGCCGTCACCTCCTGCATAACGGTGTCGGTGATGGCCGAGATCAGGCTGGGTGACGCTTCAAAGCTGTAGATCTCCTCGATGTGGCCCTGGATCTCCCGGGTTGTCATACCGCGGGCGTACATGCTGATGATCTTGGTGTCGAACTCCGGAAAGCGGCGCTGATACTTGGCGATCAGAACCGGGTCAAAGGTCCCGTTCCGGTAGCGCGGAATGTCCGGAACCACCTTGCCGGCGTCCGTAGCCACAGTCTTCTGGCTGCTGCCATTGCGTCGATTGGCGGGCTGGTTCTGGCCTTCAGGCGGCTCCTGCGCGCGCTCTTCGCTGAGATGTTCATCCAGCTCGGTGCCCAGCGCACGCTCCGCAATGGCTGCGCGGTTTGGTGCACAAGCTGCCGGGCAGGCTTGGGCCGATCCTGCTTGCGCTGGCTTTCTTCGGTTTATTTACACTGGCACTGACGGGTGCCGCAGCGGTGGTCATGAAACTGCAATCGGTTTGGATCTGAGGCGCACGGAGTCTTCAGCACATGAAGTGCATAGCGGGATTGGGCGGTGGCGGCCAGTACTGCAACGGCCGGCAGCGCCGCTGCAAGTGTGAACGCCGCGCATGACGAGTGATCCGTACCGGTTTTACCGGTGGCAACGGATCAGCAGCGCGGCGTTCAACGCATCGAGGGCGGGCTTCAGGGCTTCTGGTGCGGTTTCAATGCCGTGCAGGTCAATTCGGCGTCATGGCACCGATTGCGTACATTCCGTCAGCGCCCTTGAGTAGCATCAGGGTAACCTTGTCGCCGGGTGCAACGTCTCCCATAACTTGGGCGTCGGCCAGGAGTGGCAAGCCCATCGTCATGCCGGGCCAGCCGATTGCGGGAATCGGGTCGTGGCTGACATTTGCGGAGCCCTCGCTGATCGAGTTGACGACAGCGGTGGCGTGTACTGCGTCCTCCAACTGGCTATCACTCATGTGAATGCCGGAGTGGTCCATGCTGTGGGTCGTTTGAGCCAAAGCGCTGCTGGCGGAGAAGGCAAGGACAATACCGGAGAAGGTGAGGATTTTCATTGGATTTTCTCCCAAGAAGTAGAGTTTGGTGAGTTTCATTCGGCCGGAACGGGCGTTTCGCCCGCTGCTGGAAGGTTGCTGATCTCGCGATTGACGCGCCGCAAAGCCAGACGCTTCCAGATGACGAAGATCGCGGGGATGACGAAGAGCGTCAGCAGCGTCGCCGTGACCATGCCTCCGACCATCGGCGCCGCAATGCGTTGCATGATTTCTGAACCGGTGCCGTGGCCGTACATGATCGGGATTAGACCGGCGAAAATCGTCGCTACCGTCATTACTTTCGGACGGACTCGTAGCAGTGCGCCCTCGAAAACGGACTCCTCGATGTCGAGTGGCGCCAGAGCCCGGTTTTCCGAAATGGCAAGTTTCTTCCGCTTCTCCCAAGCCAGGTTGAGGTACAGAAGCATCACGATTGCAGTCTCGACGGCAACACCGGCCAGCGCAATGAAGCCCACCAGCACGGCGACCGAGATGTCGAAGTTGAGGTACCACAGGAACCAGACACCGCCCGCCAAAGCCACTGGCAGTGCGGCAAGGATGATGCCCACCTCGATCACCCGGTTGAACGCCAGGAACAGCATTAGCGTGATGAGCAGCAGCGTGGCAGGTGCCACCATCGTCAGCCGCTGCTGCATCCGCTGGATGTATTCGTACTGACCCGACCAGGTGATGGAGTAGCCTGGCGGAAGCGCTACCTCCTCCGCGACGCGGGCGCGTGCCTCGGTCACGTAGCTGCCAAGGTCTCGGTCGGCGATGTCGATGAAGACGAAGCCGGTACGCCGAGCGTTCTCGGACCGGATCATGCCCGGGCCGTCGACGATGCGGACCTCGGCGAGGGCGCCAAGCGGGATATGCGCCCCCGAGGGGGTTACGACCGGCAGGCCCTGCAGGCGTTCAGGGCTGTTTCTCCATTCCTGCGGATAGCGCAGGTTGATCGGGAAGCGTTCGAGGCCCTCGACCGTTTCCGAGACCTGCATGCCCCCGATCGCGGTCTGCACGACATCCTGAACGTCACGCACGCTTATCAGGTAACGCGCTGCCGCTTCGCGGTTGACATCGATTTCGATGAAACGCCCGCCCACGGGCCGTTCGGCATAGGCCGATGCTGTACCCTCGATATCGGCCACGGCACGTTCGATTTCAACCCCGATTCCTTCGATGACAGAGAGATCCGCACCCGAGATCTTCACCCCGACAGGCGTCTTGATGCCGGTTGCCAGCATGTCGATCCGGTTCTTGATCGGCTGAATCCAGACGTTTGTCACCCCCGGCACCTGAACCGTGCGGTCAAGTTCCTCGCGGATCCGGTCCATCGTCATTCCCGGCCTCCATTCGGACTCCGGCTTCAGCTGGATCGTCGTTTCGATCATCGTCAGGGGCGCTGGATCGGTCGCCGATTCAGCGCGGCCGAGCTTGCCGTGGACCGTCTTCACCTCGGGCACCGTTGCGATCAACCGGTCTGTCTGCTGCAGGATCTCGCGCGCCTTGCCGATGGATACGCCCGAATACAGTGAGGGCATGTAGAGAAAGTCGCCTTCGTTGAGTTCCGGCATGAACTCGCTGCCTATCCGCTGAAGAGGCCACCACATCGAGCCGACCAGCGCCACCGCCAGCAGCGTCGTTGCCCAGGGCCAGGCAACCGCGGCGTCGAGAAACGGACGGTAGGCCCAGATCACTGCACGGTTAAGCGGGTTTTTGTGTTCCGGCATGATCCGCCCGCGCACGAAGTACCCCATCAGGACCGGAACAAGGGTGATCGACAGGATCGCCGCCGCAGCCATTGCGTAGGTTTTGGTAAAGGCCAGCGGTTTGAACAGTCTGCCCTCCTGGCTTTCCAGCACGAAGACCGGGAGAAAGCTCACCGTGATGATCGCCAGCGAATAGAAAAGTGCAGGCCCAACTTCCGATGCGCATTCACCGACGATCCGCCATCGGTTCTGGTCGGTCAGCTTTTCGCTTTCCAGCCTGCGGTGCATAGCCTCGATCATAACGATCGCTGCGTCCACCATGGCTCCGATGGCAATGGCTATGCCGCCCAGTGACATGATGTTGGCATTCACTCCCTGCAGCTTCATGATGATGAAGGCCGCGAATATCCCAAGAGGCAGAGACAGCAGGATCACCAGCGATGAGCGCATGTGCAGCAGGAACGCCGCACATACCAGCACAACGACGATGAACTCCTCGGTCAGCTTGTCCTGCAGGTTGTCAATGGCGCGCTCGATGACGCCAGCACGGCTGTAGGTGGTCACCAGCTCTACGCCTTCAGGAAGGTTCGGGCGGATTTGCTCGATCCGCTCCTCGACGTTCTTGATCGTGGCAAGCGCGTTGCCGCCCCAACGCAGGATCACAACGCCGCCCACTGCATCGCCTTCGCCGCCAAATTCTCCGACGCCGCGGCGAAGCTCGGGCCCAAAACGGATATCGGCGACATCTCCAAGTGTGACTGCTGCGCCGCGCTCATTCACCATAAGCGGTGCGCGAGCGAGATCGGCCAATTCCTCGACATACCCGGTCGAGCGCACCATGAACTCGGCTTCGCCCATTTCAATGACACTGCCGCCTGTTTCCCGGTTTGCAGCCTGAATAGCGTCCCGCAATTGCGGAAGCGTGATGTCGTAGGCACGCAGCTTGTCCGGGTCGACCACGACTTGGTACTGACGGACCATGCCGCCAATGGTGGCGACCTCCGACACGCCGTCGACGGTCTGCAGCTCGTACTTCAAGAACCAATCCTGCAAGGTCCGGAGCTGTGCCAGATCGTGGTTCCCGCTGCGGTCGATCAGCGCGTACTGGTAGATCCAGCCAACGCCGGTAGCGTCAGGTCCCAGCTGCGGAGACACTTCTTCAGGCAGGCGGGATGCGATTTGCCCGAGGTATTCCAGGACGCGGGTCCGCGCCCAGTAAAGGTCGGTGCCGTCCTCGAAGACAATATAGACATAGCTGTCGCCGAAGAACGAAAAGCCGCGCACATCGCTAGCGCCCGGGACTGCAAGCATCGCGGTGGCAAGCGGGTATGTGATCTGGTCCTCGACAACCTGTGGCGCTTGCCCGGGGTACGGAGTGCGGACGATCACTTGCACGTCCGAAAGGTCAGGGATGGCATCCACCGGGGTCGCGCGGATTGCCCATATCCCGGCAAATCCGATCACCACTGAAAGCGCGAGAATCATGAACCGGTTGGCTAGGGAATGACGGATGATCGCGGGTATCATTAGCTCACCTCCGGTACGGTGGCGATGCCGACCAGCGTCAGCGAGAAATCGGGGTTGCGGCGGAACAAAAGGCTCACTCTCTCGCCTATCGGAAGGATTGCCTGGTCTAAGGCATCATCCACAGCGAAATCCATTGTCATTCCCGGCATTCCAAGCTCGACCATGGCGTCATGAGTGATGTTCACCATGCCCCGGTCCGGATTTGTCGAGTTGATAATGCCAGCGACTTTCATCGGGGCAATGACAGGTTCGGCGTCCGCCAGCAACAGCGTCATCCCGTCGGGCCGGACAAACGTTAAGGTCGTCTCGGTTCCTGTGACCAGTGCCGCCGGTTCCAACTCCTCGGAGATGGAAAAGTCCATCGTCATGCCGGGCATCCCGAGTTCAGTCATCGGGCCATGGCTTATCGTCGCCGTGCGTGCAGCAGGGTCGACGGCGTCAATGGTGCCGCGGACGACGATTGGTGCCGCCTCCGCCATCGCGGTTTCCCCAGGCGCAGGTGCCGCATTGGCTGCTTGTTCCCGGACCGCGATAATGCTGAACATGCCCGTGTCGCCCTTGGCCAGATCAAACTCGACTGGCTTGTCCAGAACCACTGAGTTGGGATCCAGTCCTGCCACTTCGAACTCCATCTCCATCGCGGGCCAGCCAAGCGCTGGTATCGGAGCGTGCGATACGGTCAGTGTGCCGTCCGGGTTCACGGCGTGGATAGTGCCAGTTCCCGTGGCAGCAACTCCGTCATCGGCACCGATCTCTATCAGGGCAAGAAGGTTATCCGCGCCCCGGGCAACCGTGATAGCGACCTCAGACGCTTCGGCCAGATGATCAAGCGGAACATCCGCTCGTACTGGAAAAACGGAGGTCATTGCCGGCCAGTCGAGGCTGTCGAGCGGGCCGTGCTTGATCGTCGCCAGCCGGGTCTCGCTGTCCAGCGTGACAAGCCTGCCGGTACCGCGCGCTGGCGTCTCGTCAGTTGGCGCCATGCGCATAAGACCTGCGCTCAGCGCGCTTTCGCTGTCGATCAGGAACTGCGCTGACGCGACCACTTCCTCGCCCGGCGCGAGCCCTTGAACGATTTCGGTCCGGCCGCCCTCGCCGAAATTGTCACGCAGACCGGATGTAACCAGCCGCGGCTTAAAGGTTCCTTCGCCGGTCTTCAGAATCACGCGCTCAGCTGAACCGGTCCGGATGACTGCTTCAGACGGCACTGTCAGTGCCGTTCGCGTCCGGGCCGGGACAAGACTTACGGTTCCGAACATGTTGGGCCTCAAAAGCCCCTCCGAGTTGTCGAATCTTAGCCGCACCGGCAGTGTGCGGGTCTTGGGGTCGAGTTCGGGATAGATATAATCGATTTCGCCCTCGAACGTGCGCCCGGCCAGATGCTCGAAGCGGGCGACCGCGCGCATGTCTTCGCTGAGCCGCGCGATGTCCCGCTCGAATACGTCAACGATCAGCCAGACGGTTTTCAAGTCGCTAAGTGAAACTGCGAGCGTCCCAGGCTGAAGATACATGCCATCGGCAGCCGAAAGCGCGATCACGACGCCGTCTTGCGGAGCTTCGATCCTGATGCTCCGTGCAAGTTCACCACTAGCTTCGATCTCCGCAATCTGAGACTCCGACATACCGTGGCTAAGAAGCTTGTTCCGGGCGGCGTCGAGAATTCTGGCGTCTCCCGCCTTGGCGGCGCGGACCAAGTCGCCGGTCGCCGCGCTGATCACTGGCGAGAACATCTCGAACAGGACGTCGCCTTTGAGCACACGGTCGCCGATGGCTCGGGTTTTTAATTTCTCGATCCACCCGTCGGCG
The DNA here is from genome assembly GCF_000473165.1 of Leisingera aquimarina DSM 24565. Taxonomy (GTDB): domain Bacteria; phylum Pseudomonadota; class Alphaproteobacteria; order Rhodobacterales; family Rhodobacteraceae; genus Leisingera; species Leisingera aquimarina. The sequence continues at coordinate 2,812,283 of NZ_KI421504.1, forward strand.
CGGGTGTGGACATGGCTTGTCCGATGCTCGTCGTATCGCACGAAGCCGACGGTCTCTATCCTCGCCGATATGTCCGACATCCGTGAAACCGCGGTGCGCACACCGATTGCATTGACTTCGGCCGGTGAGAGCGACACTTCAGCGGGATCACCTGCGGGCTCCTGACCGGCATAGACAGGGATCAGGTCCATGCCCATCGGTGATTTCCCGGGGTCGTCGCGCCGGTAGTTTGGATCCATCGGAGCAACCCAGTACAGGATCTCAGGGCCGTCCGAGGCCGGGCTTTCAGTAAAGTTTAGGTATGTCCGTTCCAGAAGAACCCCGCCCACCGTTCCTGCGGCAAGGGCAAGGATGCTGAGCGCTGTGTAACGTCCGCGCATGATAACCTCCAGGCTGATCTTCCCGAAGCAGCCTATGTTGTTGACAAATTACCGGCGCGTTTGAGGACTGCCGCCGGAAGCGAAATTCGTCAAACGTGCTTGGGAGGCCGGACCGGGGGAGGTGTTTCCAGGTGAACACCGAAATTGCTCGCTCCGGCTTTTAGGTGGAGCGAGGAAGCTATCATGGCGGCAGGCGGGATAGCCGCGGACGGCAAGTCGGAGCTAAAGCATGAGCCGCCGATGCAACGGGCAGAAACCGGATCGTATGCGCACCCGTAACGATCATCACTTTGCGATGGTGTCACCGGTCGAAGGGACTGATCGGTCTCGGAAATAGATAAGTGACCGGCTTCCCCTGCGAGGCTTCCCTGATGTGACATGTCCAAAGCCATCGAGGACATAAAATTCGTCGCAAAGGAAAAAGCCAGTGCGACTAAAATGATGGTCACGCGCCGTGCCAGACATATCAAGAATCTGCTGTCCACGTTCTGCATATAGCTGCGCTTTGCCTGGCTGCCAAGCCGTCCGGCCAAGGATCTTATCCTTCGGATTGCCGGCCGCTGTCACAAACCGAGCGGCAGTTCACTTCGCGCTCTTCCTATTGGACATTTTCCTGAGTTGGAGCCGCTGGCGAACCTGTTTCAGTTCGGCAACTGCGCTTCAATCGGGATCTTGAATGGGCGCGCGCTACCCCAACTGCGACTCTTGTTAGAAAACAGTATGTTGCCTGACGAGAGGAAACGAAATGGGAGCTGTTTACAGCCAGCTGAGTATCGCGGAACGACGCAAGATTGAACGCTGGAGGCATGCGAAGGTCCCTGTGAACGAGATGGCGCGTGCCCTCGGGCGCTGCAGATCGACGGTATTCCGGGAGTTGAAGCGGAACCATTTCTCGGATCCNTGCCTGCCGAAATGTGATGGCTGTTATGGCGCCGCAGCCCAGCTGATGGCGGCCGGCCGGCGCGCGAGGCAACGCAAGCTGATCCGTCATCCGGAGTTGTGCCGCCGTGTCGTCGAGCGGCTGAAGAATGGCNGGATGCCAGAACAGATCGGCANCCGGATGATCCATGAAGGCGCCAGGCTGCGGGTCTGCCAGGAAACCATCTACCGCTACATCCATTCCAAGGAAGGTATGGCGCAGGAGCTTTGGTGGTATCTGCCTGCCCACCGTACGGCCCGCAGGCCGAGGCGGGCCCGCAAGCGCCAGAAGGCAAAATTCCATCGTGATGCCAGTATCCTGTTCCGGCCCGGCGCCGTAGCGCACAGGCGTCAATCCGGCCACTGGGAAGCAGATCTTATGCTGGTCAAACAAAGCCTTGGACAGTCCAGCGCGACCTCAATGGTTGAATGCGTCAGCCGCTTCACGGTTCTCTTAAAGAACCCGGACAAGCGTATCAAACCGGTTATGCCTTGCCCGTCAGGCGATTGCGAAGCCATCTGCCGAGAGGGGCAAGATCATGAAAGCAAGCAGCGACTTGCCTCTGGCTGCCCGCAAATCCATCACTTTCGACCGCGGCACCGAATTCGTGTCCTGGCCGCATCTGCAAGCACAGACCGGTACGCAGACTTGGTTTTGCGACCCCTCCTTGCCTTGGCAATAGGGCACGGTTGAGAACACCAACCGGCGGGCCCGGCGATGGCTCCCGCGGAAGCACGATATCCGGCAGCTCTCAGATCACGACATGAAAGTAATTTGCGACCGTCTTAACAACACGCCCCGCAAATGCCTTGGGTGGAAGACGCCCGCGGAGGTCTTCAGAGAGAAAATGATGGAAGAACTGGGCCGCTCCCCCAACCCTCAGAGGCAATAGGTGCCGCGGTTCAGGTGTCGCTCGCAGAGTTCCACAAGGGAACAGAGGCTGTAAAGTCTGCTTCCTTCCGGTTGCAAAGGGGAAACCGGAAACCTGCGAGGATTCCGGCCAGTTTTCCGGCGCGGAAAACCGGCGTCCGCCTCAACCTGACCCGGCCAAAAAATCCTCGCAGGATTTTTAGCCGTTTTCCGCGCCGGAAAACGTCAGCATCACACCAATTTGCGGACCGGAGCGTTGTTGCAGAAGATAATCACCTGCTCGCGATTTTGAACGGCCTGAAACCCGCGGTCGCGAACCTCAGCCAGGAAGGCTTCCATTCCTGCATAGCGTTCGATGTCGCGGAGCTTGCGGCGGACAACCTGGCCGTTCTGAACCGCCTTGCAGGCAAAACATCGCGCAGCCAGATGTCGGGTGAGAGGGCGGATCCGGGTTTGACCATGACCGGCAGTTTTCGCGGTCATGGTTAACAATGGTTTGAGAGCCTACGCCTGCGCCCGGGCGGCAAACACATCTGACGCCAGCTTGCGTGTTTCGCTTTCCAGATCTTGCAGGCCTGCAGCGGCGGCGCTGCCGTCTCCTGTCTCGATGGCGTCCGCAATTCTGGTGTGAAGGCCGGTGATCACTTCGCGGTCACGGGCGGTAAAGGTGATCATGTTCATCAAGGGCTGCATCGCCTCAACCGCACCGGCCAGCTGGTAGGACAGCACCGGATTGCCGGCCCCGTCCACCAGCGCCCGGTGAAACGCCACGTCAGAAGCGCAAAAGGCGACATCGGTCAGCCCGGGCTGGCCCTGGCGGAAGATCTCCGCCCGCATGGTCGCCAGGTGATCGGCGCTGCGCCGTGCTGCCGATAACGGCGCACAGGCCCGCTCCAGCGCATAGCGCGCCTCGCAGGCGGTATCAAAACTCACTGCGTTCATGCTCAGCAGCAGGGTCGAGGTGGTGATTTGCTGCGAATAGGCGTCCTCAAAGCTCAAGCGGTTGACAAAGGCTCCGCCGGACGCGCCGCGCTGGGTGCGGATCAGCGATTGCGCCGCCAGCCGCTTCAGCGCTTCCCGCACAGTGGAGCGGGAGACCTTAAATTGATCCGACAATTCGCTTTCGGATGGCAGCCGCTCATCCACGATCAGCGCGCCCGAGATAATGGCATCCTTGATCGCCTGCGCTATCTGAACCGAAAGATCGGCGGAACTGTTGGGGTCAATCTTCATGCTCAGGGCCTTGACGCAGCGCTACGCCGGAGGTGCCCCGGCAAAAAAAACCATTTGTCTGACATTTAAAAGTCTGACATTTAAATTGCAAGGCGTGAGTCGGGAGAAAACAATGCTCGGATCATCCATGCGCAACGTTCTGTGGCTTGGGTTCTTTGCCGCCATTCTGGTGTCCTGGTGGATGATGTATTCCATGAGCACCGGCATGGGGCTGGATCTGATCGGCCGTCCCGGCCCGATGGCCGAGGCAATGCGCAACATGGATCCGCGCATGGACATGCACATGCCGATGGCCGCCTTTGGCCCGGTCTTTGCCATGTGGGCGATCATGATGGCGGCAATGATGCTGCCGACCATGGTGCCAACTCTGCGCAGCTATGAGGATCTGATCTCCAGCGCCAACGGCTCCCGCGCCGGCTGGCTGGGGGTGCTGCTGGGGTACCTGCTGGTCTGGGTTCTGTTCGCGGCCGCAATCGCAGGGCTGCAGCTGGTGCTGCTGTTTGCCGGGGCGATCGACATGCTGGGCATTGCCAAGTCCCGCTTCTTTGCCGCCGGTCTGCTGATTGCCGTCGGCCTATACCAGTTCACCCGTGCCAAGGCGCTGTGCCACGGTGTCTGCCACAGTCCGATGACCTATTTCCTGACCCGCTGGAAAACCGGATTTGGTGGCGGGTTGCAGATGGGCGCAGGGCTGGGGGCCTATTGCGCCGGCTGCTGCTGGGGCTTCATGGCGCTGGGCTTTGCCGCCGGTGTGATGAGCCTGCTGTGGATGGGTTTGGCCACGGTCTTCATGGTGCTCGAAAAGCTTCCGCAGGTCGGCCACCGGATCATGAAACCACTGGGAGGGGCGCTTGCCGCCGGGGGGATCGCGGTGATCGCCTATCCAGTTCTTGTTGGAGGATAACCAAATGGCTTCTTATCAGCGTCCGCAGATCACGCCCGCAGATTGGGCGGTCAAGGGTGAGCTGTTTCTGAACTGCTCTTGCGAAGTTTTCTGCCCCTGCGTGGTATCACTGGGCGCGCATCCGCCGACCGAGGGCCATTGCCACGCCTGGATGGGCATCGCCATTGACGAAGGCCATTTCGAGGGTGAGAGCCTGGCGGGCCTGAACGTCGGCTTGCTGGTGGATATCCCCGGCCGCATGGGCGAAGGCAATTGGAAGGTCGCGGCCTATGTCGACGACACCGCCTCGGACAAGGCGTATGATGGCCTGCTGCAGATTTTCAGCGGCCAGGCGGGTGGCACCACCGGGCTGTTCACCATGCTGGTGAGCGAGATCATCGGCGCCGAGCGCACCCAGGTGCTGATCGAACGCGACGGCAAGCGCCGGGTGATCAAGATCGGCCGTAAAATCCAGGGCGAGATCGAGATGATCGACGGCGCCAGCGAGGATCACCCGGTGATGATCACCAATTCCAAATACTGGATGGGGCCGGACATCATAGCGGCAACGGGTCTCAAATCGCGTGTGCGCGACTATGGCCGGGTTTGGGACTTTGGCGGCAAATCCGCTGAAATCTGCCCCATCGACTGGTCTGGTTCCAAATAGAAATGCTCCCGCGCCGGGCAGCAAGCGGGCTGCCTGGTGCGGGTCTTATGCATCTGAACTGTGTAACGCTCATATGGAGACTTGAGTTTGGCGAACATCTTTCCGTCCCGCCGCATCCGGCGCACACCCTTTTCCCAGGGGGTCGAGGCCGCAGGCGTCAAGGGATACACTGTCTACAACCACATGCTGCTGGCGACGGTGTTTGAAAGTCTTGAATACGACTGCGCGCATCTGAAGGAGAATGTGCAGGTCTGGGATGTGTCCTGCGAACGGCAGGTCAGCATCAAGGGTCCGGACGCGCTGCGGCTGATGAAACTGATCAGCCCGCGCGACATGAACCGGATGGCGGACGATCAGTGCTATTATGTGCCGACGGTGGACCACAATGGCGGCATGCTGAACGATCCGGTGGCGGTCAAACTGGCGGCGGATCACTATTGGCTGTCGCTGGCCGATGGCGACTTGCTGCAGTTCGTGCTGGGGATCGCCATTGCCAAGGGCTTTGATGTCGAGATCGTGGAACCCGACGTCTCACCGCTGGCTGTACAGGGACCCAAGGCCGATGATCTGATGGCGCGGGTGTTTGGCGATGCGGTGCGGGATATCCGCTTCTTCCGCTACAAGCGTCTGGCGTTCCAGGGCGTCGAGCTGGTGGTGGCGCGCTCCGGCTGGTCCAAGCAGGGCGGCTTTGAGATCTATGTGCAAGGGGCAGATCTGGGCATGCCCCTTTGGAATGCATTGTTTGAAGCCGGAGAGGACATGCACGTCCGTGCGGGCTGCCCGAACACCATCGAACGCATCGAAAGCGGGCTGCTGAGTTACGGCAACGACATGAACCGCGACAACACGCCTTATGAATGCGGACTGGGCAAGTTCTGCAATTCGCCCGAAGACTATATCGGCAGGGCCGCACTGGCAGAACAGGCGGAAAACGGTCCCGCCCGTCAGATCCGCCCGCTGGTGATCGGCGGAGAGATCCCGCCTTGTCTGGACGCTTGGCCGCTTTTTGCAGACGGCCGCCAGGTGGGGCAGGTGGGATCGGCCATTAATTCCCCCGAATTCGGGGTGAATGCAGCGATTGGCATGGTGGACCGCAGTCATTGGGCACCGGGCACGGTGATGGAAGTGGAGACCGGGGCAGGGAGGCTGCCTGCGGCGGTTCAAGACAGGTTCTGGCGCTAGCAGGGGGGACGCTGCCCCCGCCCCGGCAAGCCGCGGCTTCCCCGGGATATTTTTGGCCAGATGTGCATGGGATCTGGCTAGGTTTTAGGAAAGGGAATGTGAAATGTTCAATGCACTGGTTGTGAACAAGGACGAAGACAGCGGCAAGACATCTGCCGCGGTACAGCAGCTGAGCCTTGAGGATCTGCCCGAAGGAGAAGTGACCGTGGCGGTGGAGTATTCCACTGTGAACTACAAGGACGGCCTGTGCATCGGTCCGGGTGGCGGCCTGGTGCGCAAGTACCCGCATGTGCCGGGGATCGATTTTGCCGGCACTGTCGAGGCGTCCTCTGATGACCGCTACAAGCCCGGCGACAAGGTGGTGCTGACCGGCTGGCGCGTGGGCGAGGCGCATTGGGGCGGATATTCGCAAAAGACCAATGTGCGCGCCGATTGGCTGGTGCCGTTGCCTGAAGGACTGGATACACGTCAGGCGATGGCAGTGGGCACTGCGGGCTTTACCGCGATGCTGGCGGTGATGGCGCTGGAGGACCATGGACTGGAACCCGGACATGGTCCCGTTCTGGTCACCGGTGCCGCGGGCGGTGTCGGCTCGGTGGCCACCGCGATATTGGCGAACCTCGGCTATGAGGTGGCCGGCGTCACGGGGCGTCCGGAAACTGCTGATTATTTGAAATCTCTGGGTGCCACACAAATCGTGCCCCGCGACGAGATCAATGAGACCACCAAGCGCCCGCTGGAAAGCGAAAGCTGGGCGGGCTGCGTGGATGCCGTGGGCGGCGCCATGCTGGCACGGGTGCTGGGGCAGATGAAATACGGTGCCTCAGTGTCGGCTGTCGGCCTCGCGGGCGGCGCTGGGCTGCCTGCCACGGTCATTCCCTTCCTGCTGCGCGGTGTGAACCTATTGGGTATCGATTCAGTCATGCAGCCTTATGACAACCGGCTGCGGGCCTGGGAGCGGGTCGCCAAGGATCTGCCGATGGACAAGCTGGAGGCGATGATCTATCCCGCGGCGCTTAGCGACCTGCCGCAGCTGGGGGCGGATATCCTCAAGGGGCAAGTTAAGGGGCGTGTTGTGGTTGATGTGAACGGCTGACATTCCACAGCGTCAGGCCCGGACTGAAAACGCGCGGCCATCGCCGCGCGTTTGTCGTGACAAGGAGCCGCTACACGGCGGCCGCGATGAGCATCTCTGCGGTTCCGCGGCAGCAGGGGGGCTAGCTCTTTGCACCGGGGACGCCCAGCATTGTTACAGAAGGAGGGAGGGAGTGATTTGCAAATTCACGGTGCCCTCGGGGCAAGCCTGTGCCGGTTGCCTGAGCCAGGCAACGCAGGCGGCAGCAGCGCCTGTTTCAGATCCAGTGGCACGGGAAGGCTGGCCAGCCGGACTCTTTGAGAACGCGCAAACGCAGTTTACAGCGAAGGAGGCCGTGAGGGCTGGCGAAACCACGAACCAAGGTATCCCTGCACCGGAGGGCGAGGCGGATATCATCGATACCGAGTATGAGATCGGCCAGGAAAATTTCGAAACTCAAATCGGCCCGTTCGGGGTCGATATTCACAACCCGATGTTCCTGATCTCCGGCCTGGTGATCGTTGCATTTGTCTTTTATGCGCTGGCACTTCCGGAACAGGCTGCGTCGGTCTGCAACTGGCTGCGCCCAGCAGTAACCGCCGGTTTTGACTGGTTCTTCTTCGGGGCAGCAGATTTTATTGTCCTGTTCTGTCTGTTTCTGATTGTTTCCCCCTGGGGCAGCGTGCGTCTGGGCTCCGCTGGAGGCTGCACCCCTGGGCGATCTACGCCATCGTCGCACTGGCATTGGCGCTGTTCACCTATAACAAGGGGCTGCCGCTTTCCATCCGCTCAGCCTTCTATCCGATCTTCGGTGAACGGATCTGGGGTTGAACCGGCCATGTGATCGACATCCTGGCGGTTTTTGCAACCCTGTTCGGCCTTGCCACTTCGCTGGGGTTCGGCGCAACCCAGGCCAACGTCGGCCTGAACGAGCTGTTTGGCGTACCGGTTGGTGCCGCAACCGAGGTGATCCTGATTTCCGCAACTACCGCAGTGGCGCTGATCCCGGTGCTGCGCGGCCTGGATGGCGGCGTCAAGGTGTTGTCAGAGATAAACATGGGACTGGCCTTTGTGCTGCTTATCTTTGTACTGCTGCTCGGCCCGACGGTAGCTATCCTGACAGGCTTCCACTTCAGCCTCGCGGCCTATGTGGAATACCTGCCTGCGCTGTCCAATCCTTTCGGGCGCGAAGATGTGAACTACAGCCAGGGCTGGACCGCCTTTTACTGGGCTTGGTGGATCAGTTGGTCGCCTTTTGTCGGCATGTTCATTGCCCAGGTCAGCCGCGGCCGCAGTGCGCGCGAGTTCATCATCTGCGTGTTGCTGATCCCAAGCATGGTCTGCGTGCTAAGGATGAGCGTTTTTGGCGGCACCGCAATCCATCAGGTGGTTACAGAGGGTTTCACCGGCGCGCAGGACTCAGCACTGGAGCTGAAACTGTTCAAGATGCTGGGAGAGCTGCCATTGGCAGGCATCACCTCCTTTGTCGGGATTGTTCTGGTGGTAGTGTTCGTTGTCACCTCGTCGGATTCCGGTTCGCTGGTGATTGATACTATCACCGCAGGCGGCAAAGTGGATGCACCAGTGCCGCAGCGGGTGTTCTGGTGCATCTTCGAGGGCGCTATGGCTATCGTGCTGCTGCTGGGCGGCGGTCTGGAGGCGTTGCAGGCCATGGTGATATCCACCGGTCTGCCCTTTACTGCGGTGGTGTTGACGATGTGCTGGGCAATTTTCCGCGGGCTGCAGGCCGAAGCGCGCTAGGGTGCGTCCGGGACAAACAAAAGACCCCGGAGCTTTCCCGGGGCCTTCTTTGCGTGTCAGTCATTGTATTTGAAGAAACCCACCGAGTTCCCATCCGGGTCGGTGGCATAGAAGAACCGCCCGGGCGGGATCTCGATAGTGGGGGAGACCACTTTGCCGCCGGCATCCGTGACCCTCTCCATGACATCTTCCAACTCGCCCTCAGCGGTCAGATGCAATGTCGGTCCGCGTCCGTCGCCTGCCGGCTTTCCGGGATACAGATGCAGGGCAACGCCGGTTGCCTGATCCGCAGGCTTGAACATTGCCATCGGGTTGGGACCGCTGGTATCGATGCTCAAATCGGCACCGGTCACCTTGGAATAAAACGTCACTGCCGCGTCCAAGTCGCTGACGGGCAGCTCGCCCCAGACCAGGAAATCCTTGGGGGTATAGGCCATATCAAATCCTCCGTGTTTGCCTGTGGTCAGCATGACAGGTGCTCCTGCCAGTTTCTGGCATCAGCTTCCTGTCTGGAGCCTCCGGTGCAATTGATTTTCTTACCTGCCGTCCCGATCAGGAATTCCGGCTTGCAGGGCTGTCTGTGTTCCCTCAATCCTTGTGCGGGAGCACGGCCTTGCCGGAACCGCAGCAAACTGCGGAGTGCAACAGGACAGCAAGGCGAAAGAGGAGACAGAAATGACCGCATTGGATATTGATTTTGTCCGGGCCCAATTCCCGGCCTTTGCCGAACCCAGCCTTCAGAACCAGGCGTTTTTTGAAAATGCGGGCGGCTCCTATGCCTGCCGCCAGGTGATTGACCGGCTGACCCGGTTCTATACCCAGCGCAAGGTGCAGCCCTATGCGCCTTATAAGGCCTCCCGCCTGGGCGGCGGCGAAATGGACGAAGCCCGTGCTCGTTTGGCAGCGCTGATGGGCGTGGCAACCGAAGAGCTGAGCTTTGGCCCCTCGACCACCCAGAACACCTATGTGCTGGCCCAGGCATTTCGCAAATTCATGAAGCCCGGCGAGGCGATCATCGTCACCAACCAGGACCACGAAGCCAACACCGGCCCTTGGCGCCGTCTGGCCGAGGAGGGGATCGAGATTCGCGAATGGCAGATCGACCCGCAGACCGGACATCTGGACGTGGCGCAACTGGAAAGCCTGCTGGACGAAAACGTCCGCCTGGTCTGTTTCCCCCATTGTTCCAACGTGGTGGGCGAGATCAACCCGGTGCCCGAGATCACAGCCCTAGCCCATGCCGCCGGTGCCTTTGTCTGTGTTGACGGGGTTTCATATGCGCCGCACGGGCTGCCGAACGTGGATGATCTGGGCGCCGATATCTATCTGTTTTCCGCCTACAAGACCTATGGCCCCCATCAGGGCATCATGGTGATCCGCAAGGCGCTGGGCGCGCTGCTGCCAAACCAGGCGCATTACTTCAATGCGGACACACTCTATAAACGGTTCACCCCGGCAGGCCCGGACCATGCACAGGTGGCGGCCTCGGCCGGCATGGCGGATTATTTCGAGGCATTGGCGGTCCAACATGGCCACGCGGGCACCGCGGCCGAAACCGGCGCCTTTGTCCACGACCTGATGCGTCAGCATGAAATCACCCTGCTGCAGCCGCTGCTGGATGCGGTTAAGGACCGCAACGATGTGCGCTTGCTCGGGCCCGCAACCGCACAAACCCGCGCGCCCACCGTTGCCATTGCCCTGAACCGTCCGGCTGAGCCGGTTGCCGCGGCGCTGTCGGAATATGGCATTATGGCCGGCGGCGGTGATTTCTACGCGGTGCGCGCCCTTTCCGCGATGGGCATTGATCCAAACGAAGGCGTGCTGCGTATGAGCTTCACCCATTACACATCCCAGGCCGAGGTCGCCAAACTGATCGAGGCCTTGGATCGGGTATTGTAGCCAACCCAGGAAGGGAAGCCAATTATGAGCAGCCGTCCTCTGGCGATCTGGTGGATCCGGCGGGATCTCCGCTTGTGCGACAATCCGGCACTGATGGCTGCCTTGGCAGGGGGCAGCGCTGTCCTGCCGGTCTACGTTCTGGACGAACAGGACGCGGCGCTGGGCGCGGCGCCTAAATTTCGCCTAGGGCTGGGGCTGGAGCGTTTCGCACAGGAGCTGGCCAAGGTCGGCTCCCGCCTGATCTTGCGCCGGGGCAGAGCGCTGGACGTGCTGCAACAGCTGATCCGTGAAACCGGAGCAGGGGCCGTGCATTGGTCCCGCCTGTATGATCCGCAGGCCATCGCCCGCGACACGGATATCAAACAGCGGCTCGCGGCGCAGGGGATCGCGGCTAAGTCTCACGGCGGGCGGTTGTTGTTTGAACCCTGGACGGTCGAGACCAAGACCGGAGGCATGTACAAGGTCTACACCCCGTTTTGGAAGGCCGTGCGGGGCCGCAGCGTCACCAGCCTGCTGGCGGCACCCGCCACGCTGCCAGCACCGGAAAACTGGCCCGTCAGCGAAGATCTCACTGCCTGGGATATGGGCGCCGCCATGCACCGCGGTGCGGATGTGGTGGCCAGCTACTGCCGTGTGGGCGAAGACGCCGCGCTGAACCGTCTGGATGGATTTCTCGAAGACACTGTGGATGTATATAAAGAACGCCGCGATTATCCGGGCGAGGACGCCACCTCCGGCCTGTCGGAAAACCTCGCCTGGGGGGAAATCAGCCCGCACCGCATGTGGCACCTGGGCCGCGCGGCGATGGAGCGCGGCAGCCAGGGTGCGGAACATTTTCTGAAAGAGATCGCCTGGCGCGAGTTCGCCTATCACCTGATGTACCACTCGCCGCATATGCTGACGAGCAGCTGGCGCGACGAATGGCAGGCCTTCGCTTGGGTGCAGGACATCACCCCGCAGGTGCTGGCCTGGCAGCGCGGGCAGACCGGGTACGATTTCATCGATGCCGCCATGCGGGAGCTGTATGTAACCGGAAAGATGCACAACCGGGCCCGGATGATTGTGGCAAGTTTCCTCACCAAGCATTTGATGGCACATTGGAAAATCGGGATGGACTGGTTTGCGGAGGCGCTGGTGGACTGGGACCCGGCATCCAACGCCATGGGCTGGCAGTGGGTTGCAGGTTCCGGCCCTGATGCAGCTCCTTTCTTCCGTGTCTTCAACCCCAGCGGTCAGCTGGAAAAATTCGACCCATCAGGCACCTACACGCGACGCTGGATTGCCGAGGGGCAAGGCAACGCACCGCAATCCGCGCTGGACTTTTTCGACGCCGCGCCGCTGTCCTGGAACCTTTCAACGGACACTCCCCGCGCAGAGCCGGTCATTAGCCTGAAAGAGGGGCGCGACCGTGCACTCGCGGCCTATCACGATGCGCGTGAAGACCGCTAACGCATAGTTTTCTTGCCGGAAGGTCCCCCGCGGCCTAGCTTTTTCCTTGTAGCCAGTCCGTGTCTCACAGGGGGAAGCGAATGAAGCTCACGTCCGTTGAGGGCCAGAAAAACCTGCCGCGCTACTTTGCTGCGGTGTTTGCCAAAGTGAAGGCCATGGAGGTCGGGCAGCTGGATATCCACCTGCCGGACGGGCGCATATTTTCCGCTAACGGGCGCAATCCCGGCCCTGCTGCCGACTTGCACATCCGCAATCCCGACTGTTTTGCCCGGCTGATCCGCGAGGGCGATCTTGGCTTTGCCGACGCCTATCTGGAAGGCTGGTGGAGCACCTCGGACCTGCAGGGCTTTATGGATCTGGTGCATATGGGGGCCAACACCGTCTATGACGGGTTCCCGGGCCAGGGACTGGCACGCGCCTATGAACGTTTCCGCTTCTGGCTGCACCGCAATCACCGCAAACAGGCGCAAAAGAACATCTCCTATCACTACGACCTGGGCAATGATTTTTACGGGCTGTGGCTGGATGATACGATGACCTATTCCAGCGCCCTGTTCCGCAGCGGCCAGGACAGCCTGGAAAAAGCGCAGACCGCCAAATATGCCTCTATGGTGGACCAGATGGGTGTGCAACCCGGCGATCATGTGCTGGAGATCGGCTGCGGCTGGGGCGGCTTTGCCGAATACGCCGCCGGTCAAAGGGGGCTGAAAGTCACCGGGCTGACGATCAGCAAGGAGCAGTTGAATTTTGCCCGTCAACGCATGGAAAAGGCCGGTCTTTCCGGTCTGGTGGACCTGCGCCTTCAAGACTACCGCGACTGCCGCGGCACGTTCGACGGCATCGCCTCGATCGAGATGTTCGAGGCCGTGGGCGAAAAATACTGGCCTGCGTATTTCAGCACCGTTCACGACCGGCTGAAACCCGGCGGCAGGGCCACGCTGCAGATCATCACCGTCGCCGACCGCCGCTGGGAGATTTACCGCAAAGGCGTCGACTTCATCCAGAAACACATCTTCCCCGGCGGTATGCTGCCATCGCCGAATATCCTGCGCGATCAGGTCGAACAGGCAGGTCTGGGCGTTGTCCGCTCGATTGAGTTCGGCGACAGCTACGACCAGACCTTGCGGCGCTGGCACGATACCTTCAACGCCCGCTGGGATCAGATCGCCCGCATGGGGTTTGATGACCGCTTCCGCAAGATGTGGAACTTTTACCTCACTTCCTGCGCGGCGGCCTTTAAGACTGGCAATTGCGACGTGACGCAGATTACAGTTGCGCATCGCTGACTGAACTGGCCGCACGGATTGTAACCAGACATGCCCACCGGAGCCCGACTGACCGCTGCCTTTTGTTTGGCTTTATTGGCTTTTATTGTCTCATTTCTGGTGATGCCGCTGATGCCCGAGGGCACCGATTTCGGCTATTTCGTGCATGTGAATGTGGCGCTGGGGCTGCTGAGCGGCTGGATCTTCATGGGCAAACGCGCAGGTCGCGGGCTGGTTCCCGGCATAAACAATGGCCTGACGGGCATGGTGGTCATGGTGTTGTGGGCGCTGTTCATTCAAGGCACCTGGGAGATGTTCCGCTTGGCCATGCGCCACCGCTATGGCGGCCCGTTTGAGGCCCTGTCCCAGATCTTTGTGATTGCACTGGAGTATTTCTTTGTTATCGCTGTGCCAACTGTGCTGGTGCCATTGGCCGTGGGCGGGGTTCTTGCCGGTCTCGCGACCGAGAATGCCTCCCGCCGCTGGCGCTGAAACGTCTTTTTAACAACAGGTTGTAATCCGTGGCTGATCTCTTTTTCTTTGGCACGCTGCGCCATATTCCTTTGCTTGAACTGGTGCTGAGCCGCAGCGGTGCGGCGCTGCAAGCGCAGGGCGCAATATTGTCCGGCCATGGTGTCTATCAGGTGGTTGGCCAGCCATTCCCGGCGATCGAAGCCCGCGAGGGCGCCACGGCTGACGGCGTTCTGGTACAGGGCCTGTCCCCCGCAGATCTGGATGCGCTCAACTTTTATGAAGGCGGCTTTGGCTATGCGCTGAAACCTGTTTCGGTTCAGCTGGAGGATGGCAGCACCGCCCCGGCAGAGGTTTACTTTCCCGAACCGGGCCTGTGGCAAACCGCTGAGCCCTGGGATCTGGCGGCCTGGGTGCGGAAATGGGGGGCGCTGTCCCTGCGGGCCGCCGAAGAGGTGATGTCATATCATGGCCGCATGACCGCTGATGAAGTGGCCCGCTGCTTCCCTTCGGTCCGCCGCCGCGCCGCCGCCTGGCTGGAAGCGCAGGCGCGGCCCGGTGACGGGGTGCGTGACCTTTCCAAAGACGTGATTGTCCACAGCCACAACCGCGCCTACCTGAATTTCTTCGCGATGGAGGAAATGAACCTGCAGTTCCGCCTGTTTGATGGCAGTCTTAGCCCGGTCATGGAACGCTCTGCCGCCATGGCGGGCCATGCAGCGGTGCTGCTGCCATATGACCCGATCCGCGATCAGGTGCTGCTGGTGGAGCAATTCCGCGCACCGCCCTTCATTATGGGCGAAGCGAACCCCTGGATGTGGGAGCCGGTCGCAGGCGTGATCGACCCCGGCGAGACGGCCGGGGAAACCGCGATCCGCGAGGCGCAGGAGGAGGCGGGCGTCACTGTCCAGCGGCTGGAACCGGTGGCGCAGGTCTATCCTTCCAGTGGCGCACTGGCGGAATTCATTCATGTTTTCATCGGTATATCAGACCTTTCTGACATCTATGGCGGCGGTGGTGTTGCCGGTGAGGGCGAGGACATCCGCAGCAAGATCCTCAGCTTTGACGAGCTGATGCTGGGGGTGGATGGACAGATCTATCAGGACATGCCTCTGGTCACCGCGGCGCTGTGGTTGGCACGCCACCGCGCCCGGCTGCGCAACGCTGCGGACTGACCCGCTTCGCGTCTTGTGAACACCGGACCGCTTGGATACACCTTGGGGGAACGATCGAAAGGGATACCATGCGCATTGCACGCGATCTGGCTGATGCCATCGGCCACACTCCTCTTATCCGCCTGAACCGCGTCAGTGAAGAGACCGGCTGCGAGATCATGGGCAAGGCGGAATTCATGAATCCGGGCCAGTCGGTCAAGGACCGTGCCGCGCTCTATATCATCAAGGATGCCATTGCCCGCGGCGATCTGAAGCCCGGCGGCACCATTGTTGAAGGCACGGCCGGCAACACCGGCATCGGCCTGGCGCTGGTCGGCGCCTCCATGGGTTTCAAGACGGTGATCGTGATCCCGGAAACCCAATCGGAAGAAAAAAAGGACATGCTGCGCCTGGCAGGTGCCCAGTTGGTCCAGGTTCCCGCGGCCCCATACCGCAATCCCAACAACTATGTGCGCTATTCCCAGCGTCTGGCGGAAAAACTGGCCAAGACGGAACCGAACGGCGCGATCTGGGCCAACCAGTTCGACAACGTGGCCAACCGTCAGGCCCATGTGGAAACCACCGGCCCAGAAATCTGGGAACAGACCGGCGGCAAAGTCGATGGCTTTGTCTGCGCGGTCGGCTCTGGTGGCACCCTGGCGGGCGTCGCCGACGCGCTGCAGCCCAAGGGCGTCAAGATCGGTCTTGCCGATCCGCTGGGCGCGGCGCTCTATTCCTTCTACACCACCGGTGAGCTGGCCTCCGAAGGCAGCTCCATCACCGAGGGCATCGGCCAGGGCCGGATCACCAAGAACCTGGAAGGCTTCACGCCGGACTTCAGCTACCAGGTGCCGGATGCTGAGGCGGTGCCTTATGTCTTTGATCTGCTGCACGAGGAAGGCCTGGTGCTGGGCGGCTCTTCCGGCATCAACATTGCCGGCGCCGTGCGTATGGCCAAGGAGATGGGGCCGGGCAAAACCATTGTCACCGTTCTGTGCGACTATGGCACCCGCTACCAGTCCAAGTTGTTCAATCCGGATTTCCTGCGGGAGAAAAACCTGCCGGTGCCGGAGTGGATGACCCACACGCCCGCGTCTATCCCAGGCGTATTTGAGGACGTATGACACCCATAATAACCGCTTTGCGGACTGCTTTGCTGGGGCTGGCCATTGCGGCCGGCCTCGCTTTGCCTGCCTTGGCTCAGTTGAACGCTGAATCCCGGGCGATCTATCAGGACTGGCTCAAGACCGCCAACCGCGCGGAGGAGGTCATTGACGCCAGACGGGCCTCCAGCGCCGCTATGGAAGCGCTGCGCAAAGAGCTCACCTCCTACCGGCAGAATTTTCTGGAAGCGCGGACTGGCAACGGCGACCGTATTCAGACGCTCGAAGGCCAGCTTGGCGCCCTCGGCCCGGCGCCCGGCGAGGGCGAGAGCGAGCCCGAGGACATTGCCCAGCTGCGCCGCTCGCTGGAACAGCAGCTGAAGGACCTCAAGGTCCCGCGCATTGTGTCGGAAGAGGCCTACAGCCGTGCCAACGGGCTGATCGCCGAGATTGACAAGATCATCCGCGAACGCCGCACCCGCAGGCTGCTGGAACGCGGACCCTCTCCCTTCAATCCGGAAAACTGGGCAGGGGCATTGCGCTCTCTGACACGCTCCGGCAGCTCGTTGTGGAACGAAACCGCCTCCAAAGTGGGCAGCGCCACCACGGCTGAGCGGGTTCAGAACAGCCTGCCGGCACTGCTCTTGCTGCTGCTGATTGCGGCGCTGTTGGTGTTCCGCGGCCGGCCCTGGGCCCATGCGGCTGGCGACTACCTGCGCCAATTCGGCAGCTCGGGCCGCGGTGTCTGGGGCTTTGTGGTCTCGTTGCTGGAAGTGATCCTGCCCTTTATCGGCATCATCTGCCTGACCGCAGCAGTGGACCTGTCCGGGGTGCTCGGCATCCGCGGCTCGATCCTGCTGGACTATGTGCCCGGCTGGGCGCTGCTGCTTCTGTCGTTCCATTGGCTGGGCAACCAGCTGTTTTCCAGCCGCATCGAAAACGATCTGGTCCCGGTGCAGGAAGGGCGGCTGAACGAGACCCGGCTGATGGTTGACATCCTGGCGGTCATCCTGGTGCTGCAGGACGCGCTGTCGCAGCTGGAAAACATCGACAGCATCCCGGCTGAGGCCCATGCGGTGGCCAGCTTCCCGCTGATCATGGGGGCTGCTCTGGTGCTGCTGCGCCTGCACCGCATCGGCGCCAAGCGCCGTCAGCAGCAAAGCGGCGATGAAACCGATGAGGACGGTGCCATAGCCGCCGGCGCCAACCGGATCATGAATCTGGTGCGCCGTGCCATCTATCTGCTGGGGTTCGTGTCGCCGGTGCTGGCCGCCTTTGGCTATGTCAACGCGGCCGAGGCGCTGATCTATCCCGCGGTGTCCACCCTGGCGCTGCTGGCCGCCCTGCTGGTACTGCAGCGCTTCCTGGGCGATCTCTACGGCTGGCTCTCCGGCAGAGGGTCCGAAGCGCGGGAATCCCTGTTTGCGGTGATGATCGGCTTTGTGCTCGCGGCTCTGGCCTTGCCGCTGCTGGCGCTGATCTGGGGTGCGCGGATCGCCGACCTGACCGAACTGTGGTCGCAGTTCCTGGAAGGGTTCCAGATCGGCGACACAAAGATCTCTCCAACCGCCTTCCTGACCTTTGCCATCGTCTTTGCCGCCGGCTATGCGCTGACCCGTCTGATCCAGGGTTCATTGCGCAATTCTCTGCTGCCCAAGACCAAGATCGACCCGGGCGGCCAGAATGCGATCACCTCCGGCCTTGGTTATGTCGGCATCTTCCTGTCAGCGGTGGTGGCAATCTCGATGGCCGGGCTGGACCTGTCGTCGCTTGCCATCGTCGCAGGCGCGCTGTCGGTCGGCATCGGCTTTGGCTTGCAGACTATCGTGTCGAACTTCGTCTCCGGCATTATCCTGCTGATCGAACGCCCGATCTCCAAAGGCGACTGGATCGAGGTCGGCGGGCTGATGGGCTACGTGCGCGATATTTCCGTCCGCTCTACCCGGATCGAGACCTTCGACCGCTCTGACGTGATCGTGCCGAACTCTGACCTGATCTCGGGCACCGTCACCAACTACACCCGCGGAAACACCGTGGGCCGGGTGATCGTGCCGGTAGGTGTCGCCTATGGCACCGACCCGCGCAAGGTCGAGGCGATCCTGAACGAGGTCGCCAAGGCGCATCCGATGGTGTTGCTTAACCCGGCGCCCAGCGTGGTGTTCCAGGGCTTTGGCGCCGACAGCCTGGATTTCGAGATCCGGGCAATCCTGCGCGATGTGAACTGGGTTCTGTCGGTGAAATCCGACATGAATTACGAGATTTCCAAACGGTTCGACGAAGAAGGGATCGAGATCCCCTTCATGCAGCGCGATATCTGGATCCGTAACCCCGAGGCACTGACCCCGTCAAAACCGGCGGCCTCTGCCACAGCTCCCGCTTCCGCACCTGCCGCCGCTCCCGCGTCTGCTCCGCTGAAGCCGGATCTGGCGGATGTCCAGCAGGACCCCCAAGAAGATGCTGATGGAGATGCCGATGCCGACAAGTGAACCATTGTTCCGCAATGACGCCTATGCACGGATGACCGAAGCGATGGTCCTGGCCCGCACGGAACAGGGCGGGCTGATCCTGGACCGCTCTCTGTTTTACGCCACCGGCGGCGGCCAGCCCGGCGACAGCGGCCAGCTTTTGTGGGGCGACGGCCAATGCACCATCGCCACCACCGTCAAGGGTGAGGGCGATGCAATTGTGCTGGTGCCGCATGAAGGGGAACAATTGCCTGACGAGGGCACGACGGTCACCCAAGTGCTCGACTGGGATCGTCGCTATGGCCACATGCGGGTCCACACCGCACTGCACCTGCTGTCGGTGGTGATCCCGCTGGAGGTGACCGGCGGCTCTATAAGCGCGGAAAAAGGGCGTCTGGATTTCAACATGCCTGAGGCGCCCGTGGACAAACAGGCGCTGCAGGACCAGTTGCAGGCGCTGATCGACCGCGATCTGGAGGTGAGCGAGGATTGGATCACCGATGCCGAACTCGACGCCAATCCGCAGCTGGTAAAAACCATGTCCGTCTCGCCGCCGCGCGGGGCAGGGCATGTGCGCCTTGTCCGCATCGGCACCGCTGACGAGCAGATTGATCTGCAGCCCTGCGGCGGCACCCATGTCAAACGCACCGCTGAAATCGGCAAAATCCGCCTTGGAAAGGTGGAGAAAAAGGGCAAGCAGAACCGCCGCGTCTATCTCCATCTGGAGACTTAAAAAAGAATGCGGGCCGGAGTGCTTTTTTACCATTTCGGCCCTTGCAATTCCCCCTGTGATCCTTCAAAAGCCCCCTCACGGAGAGGTGGCCGAGTGGTCGAAGGCGCACGCCTGGAAAGTGTGTAGGCGGGAAACCGTCTCCAGGGTTCGAATCCCTGTCTCTCCGCCATCCACCCTTGCGAACTGTCTCTACTTTGCGGCTGCTGTTGCAACCTGCCGGAACAGGCCGGTTTTCAGGCGTCTTTCCCAATCATTTCTAATTTCTTGCGCACGTCTCCGGCGCATTCAGGCCGCGCTTTGTGCGCCGGTCTCCGCATGTCAGAGGGGCAGGTGAGTATGGTCATTAACAGAGAATTTCTTTCAGATTCAGCCTGAAAACAGGCGTCGAACGGGCATCTGGCCGTGAGCGTACGGGAATTCCGTCATGATAACAGGTTGTTACGAGGGTCCTGTCCCGGTTTCCTGTTTGTCGACAGAACAGGCCTGTTAAATGTCAAAACAGGCCTGTTAAAGCGCAATAACAGGTGATTTTTTCGACATAACAGGTGTTCCGGGGTGCGCAGGCGGGCGGAGTGGATGCGGTTCAG
This sequence comes from Leisingera aquimarina DSM 24565, assembly GCF_000473165.1. Classification (GTDB taxonomy): domain Bacteria; phylum Pseudomonadota; class Alphaproteobacteria; order Rhodobacterales; family Rhodobacteraceae; genus Leisingera; species Leisingera aquimarina. The sequence continues at coordinate 2,832,379 of NZ_KI421504.1, forward strand.
ACGGGTGCTGGCAGGCCGCAGACCCTGCGCTGTTCCGGCCAGTAAAGTGGCAGGTCGTGTTTCATAAGCGCGGCGAGTGTCAGACTTGGAGGCTGGCGGCCCTCGAGAATGGCGCGCTGGATGTCTGGTGCCAGGAAAGCGAGGCGGATGAGGCGGCGGCGGTAGGGCGTGCCAGGCGCCGTGGATAGGGCTGGGGATCCAAAGCGATCGAAAGTGAGCATCGCGTGGGCGCAACGCAAGGCCCGGATCAGCACAGGATCAGGCCGGAGGGAATCTGCCGGAGCGCCGGTGAATTCGGTCCTGCCGCCACGGGTGTGCATTCGTACAGGAAGCACAAGACGCATCTGTGACGGGTCTGCCGGATCTGGCTCCGCGGCTTCGCCCGGCCCAAGCTGCGGCCGTAAGCGGCGCAGCAGGTGGCCGGGCAGGAGGAGTTCCAGACCGGCGGCGTGGACCTCAACACGTGTAGCCAGACGCCACTGTCAGAAGAAAACAACTTGAGGCGGGTTGGGCGGTTTCGTAGCGTTTGGCCATGACCAAGCGCAGCCCCTTTCGGTACTTCAAAACCAGCCCCGAGATCATCCGCCTGGCGGTGATGATGTATATCCGGTTTCCGCTGTCGCTTCGGAATGTCGAGGATCTCCTGCACGAGCGCGGTATTGAAGTGAGCCATGAAACCGTGCGGTTCTGGTGGCAGCGCTTCGGGCCGAAATTTGCGGCCGAGATCCGCAGGAAACGTGTTGAAAACCTTCGCTCCTACTCGGGCTGGAAGTGGCACCTGGACGAGATGTTCGTGAAGATCAATGGCGAACGCCATTACTTGTGGCGGGCCGTCGACCACGAAGGTGAGGTCCTGGAAAGCTTAGTCACAAGGAAGCGTGACAAGAAGGCGGCGCTGAAATTCTTAAGGAAATCAATGAAACGCCATGGCCGGCCCCAGATTATCGTGACTGATAAGTTCCGGTCCTACGGTGCAGCATTGAAGGAAATAGGTGCCTCAAGTCTGCAGGAAACCGGCCGCTGGCTGAACAATCGGGCCGAGAATTCGCACCTGCCGTTCCGACGACGAGAGAGGGCGATGCTGCGTTTCCGGCGAATGCGTAGTTTGCAGAAATTTGCCGCCGTCCATGCCTCGGTCTACAACCTGTTCAATTCGGAGCGCAGCCTCTACTCCCGAGAAAATTTCAAGCTTAATCGCTCCGCTGCTCTCGCCGAGTGGCGCCAACTCGGCGCGGCATAAAGGGCAGCGTTACTGTCCTTGTGGAGACTGGTTCGCATTTGTCTGCCAGTACCCAGTGAAGAGCGCGTTGCGGTGGCGGATATGGCATCAAGGGCAGGCCTGTCAGCGGACAAATGCCGGCGGATTGAATAAACTCTTCAGTGTTATTTACTTTCCCGCACGGTTGCAGCGGCCTTTGGCATAGGCAGCCTGATTCGAAAGACCTGCCCGGCATTCCTGCCGCATTGAGAAACAAACTTTGCAAACTGCAAGGATTGAAATCAAATCCACGCCATTTCCCTCACGGCAGCTTGCGGGGGGAGCGGAAAGCCGGCGGTATCGCCGCATTTTGCCCTTGTTTCGGATCTGGCATCAAATCCGCCCCGCTCAAGCAACAGGTGCGGGAATTTTGTGCGGGATGTGCAAGTTTGAACCGCTGATTGCATCTGATTTTCGAAACAATCAACCCAGTCCAGCACCGGTTTATGCCCTCCCGCTTGGCCCGAATGACGCAATGGGGGGATTTTTAGGCAATTTTTTGGCTTTGTGGCCGGGGGTGCCTAACGTATGCATGTTCTAGCCCATTGGGGGGCGAGTTCTGCGAGCTGCTGAACTGTGGTGGACTGCTAAAATTTAGTTTAAGTCCCTGTGCTGCTGATGCCTGCACACCACTGATCTGAGAGCTTTTGCTTATCGGCTGTGCGCTGTTCCGGCGTGCACTCCAGAGCGTTTGCGCGTTCTGGCCCTCTCTCCGCTTGGGCTGGTGTTTTGACTGCGGAGTTCCGCATGGCTGTGCGGCTGTCCGGCTGGCCCGAACGATTGGCTTGGGGCCAGACCGGTGAGGAGAGAGTGATGGCGAAGAGTACCGATATGCCGAATGCGGACTTGAACGGAATTGTTGAGGGCACCTCGGGGGATGACCTGATCAATGCGGCCTACACCGGCGATCCGGAAGGCGACATGGTTGATAACGCGGATGCCACCGACCCGGCGGCGGGGCCGGATGATGATGTTATCATCGCAGGCAGCGGCAACGACAGCATCTATGCCGGCTCCGGCGATGATACTGTTGATGGCGGCAGCGGCGATGATCTGATCCTGGGCGATGGCGTTTCCGGCACAAATGAACCTGTCAAAATCACCATTTCCTCGACCAGCGCGGCCTTCCAGAACAAGGTCTTTGCCTACACCATCGATCCGTCAACCGGCGAGATCAGCAACGTTGTGATGCTGTCGCAGAATGCAAATGCGGACGTCGGCGAGACCTATAGCTATGATGCGCCCGAAGGCGCGGTTGTCGGCGTCGGCATCATCAGCCCGCATGGCACATTTTACTCTTCCGGCTATGGCGGCAACGCAGATCTGAACCCGGACGGGCTGGACCACACCAAAGGGATATTTGAATTCCCGGATGGCTCCGTTCAGCTGGGCTTTGAGGATATTCGCAACCTGGGCGACAGGGACTTCAACGACGTCAAGCTGATCGTTGACCTGGGCACCTCGGGCACGACGCTCGACAATGCTCATTTCGACTATTCTTCCGATCCGGCCGACCCGGTTGTGCCGGGCGACGACAGCCTGACCGGCGGCGAGGGTGATGACACCATTCTTGGCGGCGGCGGCGACGACACCATCGACGGCGGCGATGGCTCCGATTCGGTTGATGGCGGCGACGGCGATGATGTGATCGACACGTCCAAGGACAGCGGCATTCCGCTGCCGGACCGCGGCTTTACGGGCTACACCGGCACTGACCCCGACATTCCCTTCATCCCGGCGGATGCTGATCCGTTCGACGACCGCGATACCGTTCTGGGCGGCGCCGGCAATGACACCATCTCTACTGGGGATGACGCCGACCTGATCGACGGCGGCTCGGGCATGGACGTGATTGATGGCGGCATCGACGATGACACTATCGACGGCGGCTCCAATGCAGACGTTCTGACCGGCGGTGAAGGCTCCGACAGTCTGCTGGGCGGCGGCGGCAGCGACACCATCTATGGCGGGTTGAACCCGGGTTTCCCGGATGGGTTGAACATTACAGATGACGGCAGTGACGGCCGCCCAGCGGATCCGGACCCGACCAACGGCATGGACACCATTGATGGCGGTTCGGGCAATGACCTGATCTTTGGCCAGGACGACGATGACGACATTTCCGGCGGCTCCGGGCATGACACCATTGATGCCGGTATTGATGACGATATCGTCCGCGGCGGGGCAGGCAATGACCTGATCACCGGAGGCCAGGGGGCCGATACCCTGTCGGGCGGTGCCGGGCGCGATACTTTCCTGGGCGGCAATGCCGGCGACGAAGTTGACGGCGGCTCGGGCGGCGACGACTTCGACACGCTGGATCTGACCGGAACCGGCCCGTTCGAGCTCAGCGGTGTCACCGTCGATGCAGACGGCAACAGCATCTCCGGCACCGTTAACTTCCTCGATGGCGACGGGGCAGTGACCGGCTCCATGACGTTTGGCGAGATAGAGCAGATCATTCCCTGTTTCACGCCCGGCACGCTGATTGCCACCCCGATGGGGGAACGCGGGGTCGAGGATCTGCAGGCTGGCGACCGGGTGATCACCCGCGACAACGGCATTCAGGAGATCCGCTGGATCGGGACCCGGTCACTGGAAGCCGGCGACCTGAAATCTTCCGCGCATCTGCAGCCGGTTCTGATCCGCCAGGGCGCACTGGGCAATGGCCTGCCCGAACGCGATATGATGGTCAGCCCGAACCACAGGGTGCTGGTCGCCAACGACAAGACCGCGCTCTACTTCGAGGACCGCGAGGTGCTGGTGGCTGCCAAGCACCTGACCGGGCTGGCGGGCGTTGACGCGGTGGAGACCACCAGCGTGACCTATATCCACTTTATGTTTGATCAGCACGAAGTGGTGTTGTCCGATGGCGCCTGGACCGAGAGCTTTCAGCCGGGCGATCAGTCCTTGCGCGGGCTGGACAATGCACAGCGCAATGAACTGTTCGAGCTGTTCCCCGATCTTAAATCAGAGAAGGGCCGGGCCGCCTATTCCGCGGCCCGCCGGTCCTTGCGGAAACACGAGGCGCATCTGCTCGTGCATTGAGAAATGCTGCTGCTGTTTTGGGGGAAACGGCAGAGAAGAGCAAAGCGCAGGAAGGCAGGGCCTTGTGCCCTGCCTTCTCTGCATTTGACGGGGGGGCGCTGGTCAGTGCGGGCTGCGCCAGTTTGCCCAGTCTTCGGGCGTGTCCAGATCGGTCAGAGCATGGGACTTTGGCAGGGGCACCAGTTGCAGCGGTTCGGATTTCAGGACGCTGCGGGCGCCCTGGTCGCCGCTAAGGGATTTCAGGGCAGCAAAGCAGCGGCGCGGAAACAGCACCGGGTGGCCTTGGGTGCCGTCCTCCGACGCGGCACGCAGGACCGGGCTGTCCTCCCCGCGGAAATGCGCGGCGAGACGCAGCATGTCCTCAGCCGTAACTTCCGGCATGTCAGCGGGCAGGATCATCACGGCCTTGGCCTGTTCAGGCAATGCTGCGATTCCCTGGCGGATCGAGGCGGCCATGCCCTCAGCCGCGTCAGGAACCGGGACCGGGATTGCGCTGCCGGTGGCGGCTGCGCGGGGGTGCGCTTTGCTGGGCAAAGTCACGAACACTGGCAAACCGGTAAGCGCCGCCCGGCGGCACATCAGGGCAAGCAGAGGCTGGCCGTCCACATCCTCCATCAGCTTGTCGCGGCCTTGCATCCGGGATGAGGCGCCGGCGGCGAGCAGGAGAATGGCGATGGCGGTCATGCAACCCCGTCCTTGGTTCTTGGCGGCAATGGCGGATGCCTCCGGCGGGAGTATTTTTGCAAAGATGAAGAGCGGGGGCCAGCGAAAGCCGCAATGGTCAGTAAGGTTGACCGAATGTTTCGCGCGCGAAACATTCGGTTGCAGGTGCTGACGTATACGTTGCGGGAGTGCCGTCATGTCACCGTGCGCTGCTGTGGCAACGGGTTGGATACAGGTCAGATTGCCTGACCTGTATCCAGTGTTTTTCAGGCTTGTCCGCGCATCCGGACGCCGTCTGCGTCGAACAGCGGCTGGGTGATCAGGCGGGCCTGGTACATCTTGCCGAGGATTTCGATCTCCACCTCCAGGCCTTCAACGGCTTTATCAGTGGGAACGAACCCCAGCGCGATGGATTTCTGCGCGTGGTGCGAGTAGCCGCCGGAGGTGCAGAAGCCCACGACTGCGCCGTCCAGCCAGATCGGCTCATAGGCGACTACATCGGCGTCGTCTGCCCCGACCTCAAAGGCGCAGAGCTGGCGGGCGGGGCCTGCGTTGCGTTCGGCCTCGGCTGCGGCGCGGCCGATGAAATCTGCGGGTTTCTTGAAGGATATGAAGCGGTCGAGGCCGGTTTCCGCGGCAGTGTAGTCGGGTGAGAACTCGCGCAGCCAAGAGCCGAAGAACTTGTCCAATCGCAGCGACATCATTGCCCGCATGCCGAAGGGTTTCATGCCGTGGGGCTGGCCGGCGGTCCAGAGCGCATCCCACAGGGCGCGCTGGGAGGGCAGGTCGCAATAGATCTCATAGCCAAGATCGCCAGTGTAGCTGACGCGCTGCACGATGCAGTCGGCCATGCCCACAGTGAGGCGCCGCACATCCATGAAACGCATGTTCGATATATCGGACCGGGTGCAGGCCTGCAGCACCTCGCGCGCCTTGGGGCCTGCGATCTGGAAGCCGTTGCGGGTGTCGGAGATGTTGTCGAGGGTTGCTCCGTCGTCCAGGTTTTGCAGGAACCAGCGCATGTGGTAGGCTTGTGAGCCGTAGGAGGCGGTGAGCTGGAATTCTTCTTCCGCCAGGCAAGAGATGGTGAAATCGCCAATGAGGCGGCCCTTGGGGGACAGCATCGGGGTCAGCGACAGGCGGCCCGGTTTTGGCACCCGGCCGGCCATGATGCGGTCGAGCCAGGCGCGCGCACCTGTGCCCTTGACCAGGTATTTGCCGAAGTTGTGGACCTCGTTAATGCCGACGGCTTCGCGCACTGCTTTGACTTCGCGTGCGGTGGCCTCAAACGCGTTGGAGCGGCGGAAGGACGGGGTCTCGAAACGCGGCTCATCGCCTGTCGCGAAGTAGTTCGGGACTTCCATCCCGTATTGCGCGCCCCAGACAGCGCCCATGCCATCAAAGATGTCGTACATCGGGGTTGTGCGGAAGGGGCGGGCCGCGGGCAGCTCCTCGTTCGGGTAGGCGATGGAGAAGCGTTTCTGATAGTTTTCAATGACTTTCGGGCGAGTGTAGCCGGGCGTGATCCAGTCGCCGAAACGGGCGGTGTCCATCGCAAATGTGTCGCGCTCGCATTCGCCCTCGACCATCCACTGGGCCAGCATCAGGCCGACGCCGCCACCCTGGCTGAAGCCGGCCATCACCGCGCAGGCCGACCAGTAGTTGCGCATTCCAGGCACCGGGCCGACCAGCGGGTTGCCGTCGGGGGCAAAGGTGAAGGGGCCGTGGATCACTGATTTCACGCCCGCAGCCTCCAGCGCCGGGAAGCGTTTGTAGGCGAAGTTGATTGAATCCTCGATTTTGTCGAAGTCGTCCTGCAGCAGCTCATGGCCGAAGTCCCACGGCGTGCCGTCCACTGCCCAGGGTTTGCAGGGCTGCTCATAGAATCCGATGCAGAGACCGCGGCCCTCCTGGCGCAGATAGCTTTCGCCGGCCGGGTCCATCACATGCGGGTGTTCGCCGCCGCCGTCGATGATCTCGGCGATCATCGGCACCTCGTCGGTGACGATATACTGGTGTTCCATCGGGTGCAGCGGGAAATAGACGCCGGCCATGGCGCCAACTTCGCGCGCCCAGAGACCGCCGGCGTTGACGACGTGTTCGGCGTGGATGGTGCCCTTGCTGGTGACCACGTCCCAGGTGCCGTCGGGGCGCTGGTTGGTCTCAACCACCTTGCAGTGGGTCTCAATCGTGGCGCCGCCCATGCGCGCGGCCTTGGCATAGGCGTGGGTGGTGCCGGAAGGATCCAGGTGGCCGTCAAGCGGATCATACAGCCCGCCGACGATGCCGTCGATGTTGGTGACGGGGGCGATTTTCTTGATTTCTTCGGGGGAAACAATCTCGGTCTCCAGGCCCATGAAACGGTGCTTGGCGCGCTCCGCCTTCAGCATGTCGAAACGTTCCTGGGTCTCGGCCAGGGTAACGCCGCCGACGTGGTGCAACCCGCAGGACATGCCGGTGATCGCTTCCAGCTCTTTATAGAGCTTGATGGTGTAGCCCTGCAGCGCCGCCATGTTGGTGTCGCCGTTGAGCGTATGAAACCCGCCCGCCGCGTGCCAGGTGGAGCCGGAGGTCAGCTCGGAGCGCTCGATCAGCATGACATCGGACCAGCCGAGCTTGGTCAGGTGATACAGGACTGAGCAGCCGACGACGCCGCCGCCGATAACTGCCACGCGGGTGGTGGTTTTCATGTGGGCCTCCCCTGAGTAGGTGTTGCTTGCATTCTGTACAGAAGTGAACAGTAGTCCAGCAGAAAAACGGCACCGCGTGCCGCATACGGGCAGTCAGGCTGCGGTTTCGTTACTCAGAGGTGCGGAATCGGCTGTTCTGAATGACAAATATTGCCGTGAGCGGCGCCAGGAGGAGGATCACGCCGACAGTGATAAGCAGCATGCCCAGCTGCGAATAATCGGCGGGAGTGGTGATGGTGCCTGCCGAATCTGTGACCTCGCGGGTCACCAGGAAGATTTCGTTCAGGTACTTCGTGCCGAGGCTAGAGGCCGACAGCGCCAGATTGGTGAAGGAGGCCATGACCGCAAAGAAGGTGGCTTTCAGCCCCGAGGGTGCGTTGCGGGCGATCCAGGCGAGCATCGGGATCATCGCGACCTGGCCCAGCGGGGATTCGACGGCTGTGTCGACCATGGCGATGAAGCGCGCATCAACCAGGCCCCCGGTCATCGCCGCGGTCCAATGATGGGCGCCGTAGTAAAGCGCGATGTTGGGCAGGCTGAGGACGGCCTCGGTGATGGCGAGGAAGGCGACGATCCAGGTGATCGGGCGGCTGGCCATCATCGGGCGGAAGATCAGCATGCCCGCCAGCGTCAGCAGCGAGGTGATCAGGGCCAGCACCGACAGGAACTGCTGATCAAACCCGAGCACGTCGATTTCGAACCAGGTGGCGCCTGGGCCGCGCAGGGGCGTGGCGCGGTAGACAAAGATGATGATGGCGGTGCCGATCAGGGCGCGGGCCTGGTCCGTGGGCAGGACCGCCACCAGCTGGCGCATCAGCAGCAGCACGATGCCCATGGAACCAGAAAAAACGATTTCTTGCGAATAAGGCACATCGCCAAGGCCCACCGCGAGGGAGAGCAGGACAAAGGCGCCGCCGCCGATGAAATACCAGTGATTTGGCGTGACCGGCTCACGCGGGAGTTCGATGCGGGCGCGGATCTCTGCCTCCGCGGCACCGGCACGGCGCAGCTGGGCAGCCTTGCGCCATTTCTGCCAGATCGCCAAGGCCACGCCCGAAAGCGAGATCACCGGGATCAGCAGAGCGAGACTGAAGACAAAGCCGTAAAGCGCGCCTTTGCCCTCCTGCGGCAGCGCATCGGCGCCGTCGAACAGGGCAACGTTAAGCGCGGCGGCGGCGCTGGAGCCGCCGATCAGCGCGATGCGGCCGAAGGTCTGCATGGTGGTGTGCAGGGATTTGGTCTCAGCCTCGGGCAGGGGCTGGCCTTGGCCATCCGCATGGGGCACGGCCTCGACCGACATCGCGTCAGCCACCACATCCTGCAGCACATATCCGCAAGGGGCCAGCAGCGCGGCGGTGACATACCAGGCGCTGAGCGGCATCACGGTGCCCATCCTCGCAGGTTCCAGCACGATGGCAGCAAGGATAGCGTAGCTGCCGGCCATCAGGGCGGCACCTGCGAGGATCAGCAGATATTTCCAGCGCCAGATCAGATCAACGAGATGCCCCAGCGGCATCTTCAGCGCCCAGGGCAGACCCACCCAGAACGCCAGTCCTGCCAGAAAGGCAGCGGATAAGTCCAGGTATTCCTTGACATAAAACGATGCGGCGACGGTGGTGATGCCCTGCGCGCCATAGGCGAAATAGATCAGCAGCGGCGGGAAGAAGGACCAGCGCAGCTGACGGAACAGGTCCAGAATGATGCTGTCGAACCATCCCCAGGCCAGCACCGCCGCACGGGTCATGCGTGGGTCCTTGTCACGACAAGGGCCGGATTTTGAGACCGGTCACCCGGTTGCCCTCGCGTTCGGTCACTTCAAAGCGAAAACCATGGAAGGAAAACACCTGGCCTGTTGTCGGGATCATCTGTGCCTCGTGTATGACCAGCCCGGCGATGGTGTTGGCCTCCTCATCTGGCAGGTTCCAATCGGTGGCGCGGTTCAGGTCGCGGATGGTGGTGACGCCCTCGACCAGAAAAGACCCATCGGTGGTTTTCTTGACGATGCTTTCCTCATCAGGGTCGAACTCGTCGGTGATTTCACCAACGATTTCTTCCAGAATATCCTCCAGCGTGATCAGCCCCTGCAGTGCGCCGTATTCATCCACCACCAGCGCGAAGTGAGAGCGCATCCGCAGGAACTGGCGCATCTGCTCGTCCAAAGTGGTGGTTTCGGGCACAAAATAGGGGGCTTTGGCGACCTCGGCGATGTCAAAGGAGGTGAGACGCCCGGTGTCGCCCTCTGCGCCGCCGGCCTGTTCGTACATCGCCCGGAACAGATCCTTGGCATGGACCACGCCAATGATGTTTTCCTGCTCGCCGCGGAACACCGGCAAGCGGGTGTGCGGGCTTTGCAGGCATTGCTCCAGGATGGTTTCCGGTTCCGCATCCGCGTCGATCATTTCGATCTTGGAGCGGTGCAGCATGATTTCTTCGACAAACCGATCGGACAGATCCAGCGCGCCCAGGATGCGGTCGCGGTCTTCTTTTTCGACCACGCCTTCGGAATGGCCCAGATGCAGCGCGCCTGCGATTTCCTCGCGCACCGCCATGATGTGGCTGTCGGGATCGATCCGCACACCAAAGATGGCGAGCACCCCGCGTACCAGCAACCGGACCAAGCCGACCACGGGGGCCAGCAGGGTGACCAGAACGCCGATCACCGGCGCAACAGCAGCCGCGGCCTTTTCTGCGTTGGAAATGGCATATGTTTTAGGCAGCACCTCGGCAAAAACCAGCACCAGAACGGTCATCACCAAAGTGGCCAAGGCGACGCCGCTTTCCCCGAAGGCACGGGTGAACAGGGCAGTCGCCAGCGACGTGCCCAGGATGTTAACCAAGTTGTTGCCCAAGAGGACCGAGCCGATCAGCTTTTCACTGTCCTCGGTCACGCTGAGCGCCTTTTGGGCGCCATGCGATCCTTTGTCGGCCTGGCTGCGCAGTTTTCCGCGCGAGGCGGCGGTCAGCGCAGTTTCCGAGCCGGAGAAGAAACCGGACAGCACAAGCAGCAGCACAATGGCCCCGGCAGTGGTCCAGAAGGCGCTGTCGAGTACGGTGGAGGCAGTGTCCATGAGAGGTCCAGAGATCCGGTCTATTGAATGTTCGCTGTATTTATGGGGGTTTGCCGCAGGCGCTTCAAGTTCTAGAGATGCTTAGCCCGCATCCTTGGCCAGCGGGTGATGCTCCAGCACCAGTTCCTGCAGGCGGGCGTCCAGCACATGGGTGTAGATCTCGGTGGTGGCGATGTCGGCGTGGCCGAGCAGCGCCTGGATTGCGCGCAAGTCAGCGCCATTGGCCAAAAGATGGGTGGCAAAGGCGTGCCGCAGCGTATGCGGTGTGACCTTGTCCGGAGAGACACCGCCGGTGACCGCCAGTTCCTTGATCAGCAGGTAAAAGCGGTGCCGGGTCAGGTGGCCGGACTTGCCGCGCGAGGGGAAAAGGAAACGCGAGGCGGGCTTGCCCTTTGCTTCATGCTCTGCCTCGGTATCGTCGCGGGTGACCAGCCAGACGGCCAGCGCGTCGCGTGCGGGCGGCGACAGCGGCACCATACGCTCCTTGCCGCCTTTGCCCATGATCAGCAGCATGCGCGGGTCGCCGCGGGCGGAGGATACCGGCAGTGAGACCAGCTCACTCACCCGCATTCCGGTGGCATAGAGCAATTCCATCAAACAGGTATTACGCAGCCGGTCTGCGGTGCTGCGGCCGGTTTGGCGCGCGGCGTCCAGCAGGCGGTCGACCTCGATGACGTCCAGCGTTTTGGGCAAGCGTTTCTCGCGTCCGGGGCCGCGGATCTGAATAGCCGGGTTGTCCTCGCGCCAGCCTTCCTCAAACGCAAAACGGTAGATCTGCTTGGCTGCCGACAGCCGCCGCGCCCGGGTCGAACGGGCCAGCCCCTGCGCATCGCAATTGATCAGATAGGCCTCGATGTCGTCCTGACTGGCGGTGAGGAAGTCCAGCTTCCGGTGCTCAAGCCAGGCTGTCAGATCCTTAAGGTCGCGGCCATAGGCCAGAAGCGTGTTTTGCGATGCGCCGGCCTCAGCGGCCTGAGCGTCCAGGAAGGTGGAAATCCACTGGAAATTGTTGCGGGGGGCGGCCATGCTATTGCTGCTCCAGCAGCATCAGCTGCAAGGCGGCGCGGCGGGCCGTGTCCTCCAGCCCGACAGCGCGGAAAGCTGCCAGCGCTGCGGTCAAGTCACCAAGGTTGCCATCGGCACCTTGGGCAAACAGCAGCATGCTGCGCAGGATCGCTTCGCCCAGTTGGCCATTGTCCAGCAGTTGCCGGATCGCGGGCGGCACCGGGGCCGTTGTGCCAAACCCCAGCGAGATCGCCTCAGCCACTGGCGACGGGGCGGCGGCGTCACCAGGCCTGCCCTGGGCCAGGGCTGCCAGGAACGGGTCGGCTCCGCCATCGGCCGGGGCGTCATGCGCGGCCAATTCATAAGCCGGCGACAACAGGCGGATACGCCAAGCCAGGGCAGCGGTCCGGCCGTTCAGGCTTGACCGCGCCAGCAGTTCGCCGAAGAGGTCGGCAAATACGGTTTCCGTTCCCGCTTGCTGCATCGCCTTCCAGGCGCGGGGCAGGGAGCGGGCAATGGCGTCTGCGTTACCGGAGCTGAGGTCGCTTTCCAGCTGCTGGACAGCCGCAACCCGGTCCCAGATACCGCCTGATGCGGCAGGTTTGCGGGCGCTGAACAGGCCAAGATACTGATTGGGATTGAGCGCACCGCCACGGGCCAGCCGCTCCGCTGCCTGCAGCTGCGCCTTCCAGCCGGCAATGTCGCGCAGATCTGCCGCGGCAAAGGCTGGCGGCAGGGGGGCGGTGGGCATCGCCTCGCCAATGGTTTCGAACAGGCGGAAGGTCAGCGGATCCGGATCCGCCGGGCGGCGCAGCGGCGGTGCCAGCTCAAACAGATCGGGGTTCAGAAAACGGTCCAAAAGCTGCATCTGGTTTTCGGGCAGCAGCTCCAGCGCGTGGGCGGTTTCCATCATCAGCGCCGCAGTGGGCCAGTCGCTGCGCCGCGCTGCGCAAAAGATCCTGGCCGCGTAGCTGTCTGACAGATGCGGCGAGGCCGTGAGGGCGGCGCAAGAGGCGTCCTCGCTGCCAGTCAATAGGGTGGCGTCAAACCAGCGTGTGAAACGGTCCTTGCTGTCCGTGGGGCCTGCATGTTCAACCAGAGCCTGGGAGGGATCAGTGGCCCCAAGCGCCAGCAGCCGGTCCAGCCGGGCCAGCAAAATCCGGTCGCCTGCCGCGGCCGGCGGCCGGGATTCGGAAAGCAGCAGTGTAAACAGCAACGCCTGCATCGCCGGGCTGCCGCGCACCGGAACTGTTTCGATAAGATGGGTCACATCATCATCATTGCTGCCGCGCCACAAATCTGCGGGCAGGCCGGTTGCCGAGGCCGGAACCAGCCCGATGGGGGGCACCAGCGTCTCCAAAGGTGTGACCGAAACTGACGGAAATGCAGCCGTGCCTGCCACCGGCGGCTCCAGCAGCACAGTGCCCGGCAGCTCGCTGCGCGGCTGCGGCTGGTTCAGCCAGTCAATCGCCGCCAGGGGTTCATTTGCAAGCGCACTGCCTGCCATCATCACCCCGGCGGCAGCCGCCCTAATCCGCATTCAGCACCACTGGCTTGCGCACTTCGGTGCTGGGCGCGCGGAAATCGGCGCCGAACCACGGCCCCACATAGGCATAGCCCACAAGCCCGATTGCCGCCAGAACCGCCAAATAGACCAGATACTTAATCAATCGCCCCATAGTATATCCAAAGCCTGTTTCCTGCTCTTTTGCCCAAGTTATATATTCCCTTTTCCGCAAGATCACGTCATTCACTGAAGAATGAGCGAAAAAGAGCAAAGCAGCGGCCAGAAGGCAGCAGGCCCGGTGCCGGGGAAACTGAAGAAGACCATCGTGATGGTGGGCATGATGGGGGCTGGCAAAACCGCCGTCGGGCGGGCGCTGGCGGCCCGGCTGGATGTGCCCTTTCTCGACAGCGATCACGAGATCGAGGCCGCTGCCAACATGACGATCCCCGAGATTTTTTCCCGCGACGGCGAGCCGTTCTTCCGTCAAAAGGAACGGCAGGTGATCGCGCGCCTTCTGGAGGAGGAACGCGGTGTCCTGTCGACGGGCGGCGGTGCTTTCCTGGCGGAGGAAAACCGCAATGTGATTACCGCCAAAGGGGTCTCGGTCTGGCTGCAGGCCGATCTGGAGGTTCTGTGGAACCGGGTGCGCCACCGCGACACCAGGCCGCTGCTGCGCACAGCCGACCCGCGCGCGACGCTCAGCGGCCTGTACCGCGACCGGGTGCCGCTTTATGCCAAGGCGGATCTGACTGTTGTCTCGGATGGCCAGGCTGCGATTGAAACCATGGTTGACCGGGTGCTGGAGGCCTTGCAGGCACGCCCCGATGTATTGGAGTGGACATGATGGAACGCAGGGTTCACGTGCCTCTGGGCGAGCGGGCCTACGATGTGGTGATCGGCCCCGGCCTGCTGGCGCAGGCAGGGGAGCGGATCAAACCGTTGCTGAAGCGGCCGCAGGTGGCGGTGCTGACGGACGAGACCGTGGCGGAAAAGCACCTGGAGGGTTTGCGCGCCGGGCTGGCGGCCGCGGGTGTTGAGATGACCGCGCTGGCGCTGCCTCCGGGCGAGGCGACCAAGGGCTGGCCGCAGTTCACCCGCGCGGTTGAATGGCTGCTGGAGCAGAAGGTCGAGCGGGGCGACGTGGTTGTCGCATTCGGCGGCGGTGTGATCGGAGACCTGGCGGGTTTCGCCGCGGCGGTACTGCGCCGCGGTGTGCGGTTTGTGCAGATCCCGACGTCGCTCTTGGCGCAGGTCGACAGTTCGGTGGGCGGCAAGACCGGCATCAACGCGCCACAGGGTAAAAACCTGATCGGCGCTTTTCACCAGCCCGCGCTGGTGCTGGCCGACACCTCGGTTCTGGAGACCTTGACGCCGCGCGATTTCCTGTCCGGCTACGGCGAAGTTGTGAAATACGGGCTGCTCGGGGACGCCGGGTTCTTCGCCTGGCTTGAAGAGCATGGTCCTGCGCTGGCTGAAGGCGATGTCGCGGCGCGGGTTGAGGCGGTTGCGCGCTCGGTTCAGATGAAGGCGGATATCGTCGTGCGCGACGAAACCGAGCAGGGCGACCGGGCGCTGCTGAACCTGGGCCATACCTTTTGCCATTCGCTGGAGGCGGCCACTGGCTATTCCGACCGGCTGCTGCATGGCGAGGGCGTGGCCATCGGCTGCGCCTTGGCGTTTGAGCTGTCGGCCAAGCTGGGGCTGTGCTCGCAAGAGGACCCCAGCCGGGTCCGGGCGCATCTGAAGGCGATGGGCATGAAGACCGATCTGGCTGATATTCCTGGCGATCTGCCAGGGGCGGAGGTGCTGCTGGGTCTGATGGGGCAAGACAAAAAAGTTGTTGCCGGCCAGCTACGGTTTATCCTGGCGCGTGGGATTGGCGACGCGTTTGTAACAGGTGACGTTCCGCCTGAAACAGTGTTGGACGTGCTGCGCGGCTCCGGGGCCTGAGACTGGAAAACAAAAAGGGCAGCCGTGGGGACTGCCCTTTTCAGGTGCATCGGAATTGAGCTTTTCGGCGGATCAGGCTGCGGCGCTGCCGCCAAAATCCTGATCATCCCAGTCGTCGGCATCAAAATCGATCGTCGCTGCCGGGGGGGCATAGGCATCCGGTCCGGCCAGCGCGTTCTGAGCCGGAGCAGCCTCGCCGACGGAGAATTGCTGGACCAGTTCGCGCAGCTCCTGGGCTTGCTCGGACAACGAGGTGGTCGCCGCCGTGGTTTCTTCGGCCATGGCAGCATTTTGCTGTGCCATCATCTCCAGATCGCCAACGGCGGTATTGACTTCGCCCATTCGCGACGACTGCTCTTTCATATTGCCGGCGATTTCGATGACCAGACCGGAAATCTCGGCCACTTGATCGTTTACCTGCGACATTGCGGTGCCGGCCTGGTCCACCAATGCAGCGCCGTTCTTGACCTGCTCGGAACTGCGCGCAGTCAGCTCGTCAATCTGCTGGACCGCATCGGCGCAGCGCTGCGCCAGCATCCGCACCTCGCTGGCGACCACCGCAAAACCGCGGCCTGCTTCGCCGGCGCGTGCGGCCTCGACCCCGGCATTCAGCGCCAGAAGATTTGTCTGGAATGCAATATCCTGGATCACTTTGGTGATCTGCGAGATTTCCTGCGAGGATTCCTGCAGCTTGTCCATGGCCACAATGGTGTCTTTCACCACCGCGTCGCAGGATTTTACCCCGTTCTGGGCGCTGTCCGCCAGTTGTTCGGCCCGGCCGGCATTGTCTGCCGACTGCTGAACATTGGCGGTCAGTTCGCTGATTGAATTGGTGGTTTTTTCAAGCGTTGCCGATTCCGCTTCTGTGCGGTGGGCCAGGTCCATAGAGGCTTCGGCAATGGATTTGGTGCTTTCATCCACGCTGCTGGTCAATTCGCCGATGTTGGAGATCGATACGCTCAGCGCCTGCAGCGAGTCGTTCATATCCATCCGGATCGATTTGAATTCTTCCGGGAAGAACTCTTTGATCGGCTTGTCCAAACGCTTGTGTTGAAGATCCATCAGCGCTTCGCCGATGCGGCGCGCAACGGTCATGATCTCTTCGCGGCGCTGCTTTTCCTCCTCCATACGCTCTTCCTGCTTGCGCTGGGTCACAGAGCGCAAGTCGACCACATTGCGGGCGACCGAGCCAATCTCGTCCCGGCGGTTTGCACCTGGCACGTCAACGTCTGTTTCACCGGTGCCCAGCTTCTTCAGCGCGCTGTTCAGAACCGAAAGGCTTTTGGTCATGTCCCGTGCGATGATCACGCTGAGACCCAGAACCGCAACCAGAAGAACAGCTGTGAACACTGCCATCTCCGCCAGCAGAAACTTGTTGTCCGCATCAAAAGCCTGCATGTCCCGTTCCAAGTGATCGATCAGGATTCCCTCTTTTTTCTGAAGCACTTCCAGCGCTTTGCTGGCTGCCGAGAACCACTGATCCGATGTCATTTCTGTCTGGGCTCCGCCGCTCAAGATGGCCTTTCGAACGTCCTCGAACGCCTTCATCTCAGGCGAGGTGAACAGCCCCTGGACGGTCTCGCGGTCTTCCGCAGTTGCGAAATCCATGAACAGCGACAGGCGTTCCTTGAACACTTCATGATAGGCGACAAAACTTTCCCGGTCGGCCGGTTTCCAGCCGTGTTTGAAGCCAACAGCGCCTGCAGCCCGTTCCAGCCCGGCGGCATCAATTGCGCGCATGAAGAAGGACAGCGCGACGGCCTCTTGCGAGATCACCGGATTGTCGATGGATTGTGCCAGCGACAGCCCGGTTTGAATGAGGGCCGCGTTCAGATCGGTATAGTAGGCCAGCATCCGCTTGAGCGAGAGCGTGTGTCCGTCGATCTTGTTGCGGATGTCCTTTTTCTTGGCCAGTTCGGCCTGGGCAAACTGGATGGCCTGTACCGCTTCGAGCGGGAGCAGGGACTTATCGATGTGGCTGATTTCGGCCAGATAGGCGTCCATCGCGGTGTTGTTTTGCAACCGGACCTGGACCAGTTTTTCTGGCACTGCGGTGGCAGAGCCTTCCAGATAGGAGGCGCTGAGGCCGCGTTCCAGCTGCAGGTTGTGAACCAAGCTGCTCATATGCTCGATCACTTCGCCGGCCTCGGCAGTGTTGATCTGGGCGTTTTTGTTCAGCTGAAGCAGAGTCTGTCCCATGAACCACATTGAGAGTACAAGCGGTGCAGCCACCAGAATGGCGATTTTTGCCTTGACCGGCAGGTGCCCTAAAAATCGCATACTCATATTCTGAATCCTTGCTGCAAAAATTCTAATAGTTGAATTCAGCATATGAGATGCGTCTTAATAATCGCCTACCCGCCCGGTCTGATGAGGTTTTCTGTGCAGCTGCAAAGGTTTGTTCCGCGTCAGTCAGCGCCCGGGATGCCGTCCGAAACAAAAAAGCCCCACCGGGCGAGGCCAGCGGGGCTTCTGTATTGCTGTTCAAGAAAACAAGGTTCAGAACGGGATTTCGTCGTCATCGATGTTATGGGACGCACCGCCGCCGAAGTTTCCGCCGCCACCGCTGCCGCCTTGCTGGCCGCTGTCATAACCGCCGCCGTAGCCGCCGCCCTGGTTGCCGCCGCCATAGCCGCCGCCACCGCCTTGACCACCGCCGCCGCCTTCACCGCGGCCGTCAAGCATGGTCAGGGTGGAGCCGAAGCCTTGCAGGACGATTTCGGTCGAATACCGGTCCTGACCGCTTTGGTCCTGCCATTTGCGAGTCTGCAGCTGGCCTTCAATATAGACCTTAGAGCCTTTGCGCAGATACTGCTCGGCAACGCGCACAAGACCTTCGCTGAAGATGGCCACAGAGTGCCACTCGGTCCGCTCGCGGCGTTCACCGGTGTTGCGGTCCTTCCAGTTTTCCGAGGTGGCGATACGCAGGTTGCAAACTTTGCCGCCGTTCTGGAAGCTGCGCACCTCCGGGTCGCGGCCCAGATTGCCGATGAGCATGACTTTGTTAAGAGAGCCGGCCATAGGGTTCCGTCCTTTTATTCCTGAATGTCCTGTCCAGCACCGGTCCGGCGCGAATCCGTCCGGGCTGCTTGATTGGCACAGTACAGACCTGTGCAAGGTGAGGAAAGCAGCTCTCTGGGGATGGTTTTGCAGGTGTTTGCGCAGCAATGATGGCCGATTGCGCTCGTGTTGCTTTAAATTTCTTTTGCATTCGCTATATTTGCGCAAAGTGGGACAGTGTTGGGACAGCGGAAATGCGCAAAGCCGTTGCGGGGTTGGTGATCGCCATGGTCGGGGCAGGGCAGCCTGCCGCCGCCGATGTCTTGAGTACCAAGAACCGGCGGGATTTATTCTCCGCCCACACCAGGTTGCTGGATGGCCGCGCGGCCACGCAGTACAAGAACTCATCCCGGCTGCAGCCCAAGACCTATCAGATTCCTTCAGCTGCGGGCACGTTGCCCTATAGCGGCAAATACCGCGGCCAGTATCTGCAGCTGGCGCGGGACGCCGCGCGACAGCACGGTGTGCCCGAAGATCTGTTCCTGCGCCTGGTGCAGCAGGAAAGCAATTGGAACCCGAACGCCAAATCGCACAAAGGCGCATTGGGCCTGGCGCAGCTGATGCCTGCCACCGCACGGGCACTGGGGGTAAACCCCGCGGTGCCGCAGCAAAACCTGGACGGCGGCGCACGGTATCTGGCGCGGCAATTCCAAAAGTTCGGGTCCTGGCGGCTGGCGCTGGCGGCGTATAACGCCGGTCCGGACGCGGTGAAGAAATACGGCGGGGTGCCGCCCTATAAGGAAACCCAGAACTACGTGAAGAAGATCTGGGGCAGCTGATGCGCAGTTTGGTTAACCTGCGGGTAAGTTCCCTTAATGCCCCGTTAACTCCGTCACAGCGTCACGCATTTGCCTTAATTTTTCGTGAATCTGCCCTCAAGTTCTGGAGGGAATGACTTGTATATCAACAGCTTCGATGAGCGGATCAACCGGATTGACTGGCAGCCGAGCGCGGCTCCAACGCGGCAGATGATCGACAGTGTCCTGGCCAGCCGTCTGCCCCGGCAGCCGCGCAGTGCTGTGCTGAGCCTGGCCGGCGCCATTGTTGGTATTCTGGTCGGCACCGGCCTCAAGGGCATGTCTTTGGCCGGATCCCCTTGGGGACCGGAAACCGGCCTTGCCGGAGCTATCGGCGGCTGCCTGGCGCTGACTGGTCTGGCCGCTTCGGTAACGGCCGCCCTGTTGGCTGCGGCCAAAGGGAAAGAGGCCCCGCGGCTGATGCAGTTTGCCTCGATAAACCTGCTGATGATCGTGGTGCTGCTGCTGAGTTGAACAAGACGGCCCCTGTGGGAGTGGGGGGGAGCGCTTTGGTTTAAGGCGAAATACCGGATCCGTTGATTTTGGTGCAAAGGTGGAAAAAAGTGCTGCCGGGTTGCTGGAAAGCGGCAGGGTAAACACGGATTCTTTCCTGCCGACTTAACGGCTGGTTCATCTGAATATCGCTATCTTGATGACGGCCATGTTTCAGAAGGGAACCAGAATGACACTCCAAGGATCGAAGTTTCAGCGCACTTCGGAAGCATCAGAAGCCCTTTTGGAGCACACTGACCGGCTGATCGCACAGAAGGATTTTGCCAAAGCGCTGCAGGTCCTGCTGCCAGTTCTAGAGAGCGGCGCAATAGATGCGGGCGTTCTGGACCGCGCTGCGGTTTGCTATCACGCGTTGGGGGATGCGCCGACAGCTATTTCTTTGATGGAGTTCATAACCGGGAACTGGCCTGATAGGGAAACGGCCTGGGCAAAGCTCGCTGTGATGCGTCAGACCGCCGGTCAAATAGAGCAAGCCATCGGTGATCTGAAGAATGCTTTGAAGATCAACCCAAAACATGTTGGCGCGCTTGTGTCGCTCAGTCGGCTTGAGCCATTTGCAGTCCAAAGCAGCAAGGCCCAGCGTCTCAAAAAGCTTTCGAATAATCGCAAGCTAGCGGCCAAAGAGCGGCGGATGGCGCATAATGCGCTAGGAAACATAGAAGCAAAGACTGGCAATCCTTCGCGCGCCTTCTTCTATTTTCTGAAGTCCAAGAAGCTGAGCTCAGGGGAATTTGATGCGGATGGGACGCGAGCAAGGGTTCGGGATCAGAAACAGCGGTTCCAGCCTCTTACTCACAAAGACAGAGTTTCTACTGGTCCGCGCGTCATCTTTGTCTGCGGTCTGCCGAGAAGCGGAACCACTTTGGCCGAGAATATTTTGCTTCGGCATAGCAAAGTAGACAGTATCGGCGAAAGCGAAGCGCTGAAACATACGCTGTTTGAGGTTCGCGCGCATTGTATTTCGCGTGGGGTGGGGCAGGGGTACTGGGACTGGGCTGGCCTGTAGGACTCGCAAGAACGCGAGACTTTCCGGAAGCTCTATTTCCAGCGCGCGTTCCAGACGCGGCCTGCAGACACACCAGTGATTGTCGACAAGATGCCGCTCAACTGCCTTGCGCTGGGGCTGGAGCAACATCTGCTGCCGGACGCGCGGTTTGTGTTCATGTCCCGCCATCCGCTGGATACCGGTCTGTCCTATATCACGGCTGATTTTGCTCGGGGCAATGCGTTTACCCGGCGGATGGACTGGCTGGGCGAGATGACTCGGCTGGTCTATGAATCTGCCTGGGACTATCAGGGTAAGCTTGGCGGCCAGTTCAGAGCCCAGTCCTACCGCGCGCTGGTGAGCGACCCACAGCCGCAGATCGCCCGGCTTCTAGAGCATTCGGGGCTGGAGTGGCAGGATAGCTGCCTGTCCCCGGAAAAGTCCAGTAAGGCGGTGGTCACTGCTTCGTTGGTTCAGGTTCGCCGGAAGATCAACACCGCAGCGCTGGACAAGTGGAAACCCTTTTCTGCACAGCTGGACCCGCTAAAAGCCTCTCTAGGCGGCGACGCATGGGTCGCTGAATGGGAAGCCTGGGACAACGCGCTGCACGGCGGCTAACATCAAAAACAATAACGGGCCGGGAAATTTCCGGCCCGTTTTTTGTCCTGCGAGTTGCCTTCACTCCGCCGCGATTTTGATGACAGGTTTCATGCGCTCCAGCACCTCGTCGCTGAGGTGGCATTTGATCTGATGCCCGTCTTCCAGCTGGCGCACTGGCGGGACGTCCTTTTCGCACAGCCCGCCCGGCACTTCGGACTTCCAGCGGCAGCGGGTCTGGAACGGGCAGCCCGGCGGCGGGTTCATCGCCGAAGGAATGTCGCCCTCCAGCACGATGTGCTCTTTCTCGACCGAGGTGTCAGCAATCGGCACCGCGGACAGCAGCGCTTCGGTGTAGGGGTGGTAGGGCGGCGAGAACACCTGATCGGTATCGCCCAGCTCCACCACATGGCCGAGATACATCACCATCACCCGGTCGCTGAGGTAGCGTACGATCGACAAGTCGTGGGAGATAAACAGCAGCGTTGTCTTTTCCTCGCGCTGGATCTCCATCAGCAGGTCTGTGACCGCGGCCTGCACCGACACGTCCAGCGCCGAAACCGGTTCGTCCGCCACCACGATCCGGGCGCCGCCGGCAAAGGCGCGGGCGATGCCGACACGCTGCTTCTGGCCGCCCGACAGCTGCCGCGGCATCCGGTCGGCAAAGGCGCGGGGCAGTTTCACCAGATCCAAAAGCTCCAGCATCTTTTTGCGGCGCTCTGCCTCGGAATTGCCGATGCCGAAGATCTCCAGCGCCCGCATGATCTGGCGGCCCACAGTCATCGAGGGGTTCAGTGTGTCGAACGGATTCTGGAACACCATCTGCACATCCGAGACGGTTTTGGTATCGCGCTCTTCGATCGGAACCTGTTCGATGTTCTGGTTGTCCAGCAGGATCTGGCCCTCGGTGGCGGTCTCCAGCCCCATCAGCACCTTGGCAAAGGTGGATTTGCCGCAACCGGATTCACCAACGATGGCGAGGGTTTCGGATTCGCGGGCCTCAAAGCTGAGGGTTTCGTTGGCTTTCACCACTTTCTTTTCGCCGCCACCGAACAGCGCGTTGGCCGCAACCTCGTAGTATTTCTTGAGGTTGTCCATCTTCAGGACGACCTTGCCAGGCGCGGTTTTCTCCTTTTGCTCTCCCACTGTGATCGGGGCGTCCCAGTCGATTTCCTGGAACTTCAGGCAGCGGGTCTCGTGGCGGTCATTGCCATGCACCGGCGCCATCGGGATCACTTGGTCGACATCGCAGCGCCCCTGTTCGAAGTAGTCGCAGCGCGGCCCGAAGTTGCAGCCGTTGGGCCGCTCGTGGGGCAGGGGGAAGTTGCCGGGAATGGCCACCAGCGGGCGCGAGTTCTTGTCAGCCCCCGGCAGCGGGATCGAGCGGAACAGCGCCTGGGTATAGGGGTGCTGCATCTCGTCGAAGACGTCGTGGATCGAGCCGCGCTCCACCGCTTCGCCGGAATACATCACACACAGCCGGTCGCAGGTTTCCAGCACCAGGCCGAGGTTGTGCGAGATGAACAGCATCGAGGTGCCGTATTTCTTGCCCAGATCCTTCACCAGCTCAACCACCGCGGCCTCAACCGTCACATCCAGCGCGGTGGTCGGCTCATCCAGGATCAGCAGAGACGGTTTCGACATCAGTGCCATCGCAATCACGATCCGCTGCTGCTGGCCGCCCGACAGCTGGTGTGGAAAGGAGTTCAGCATCCGCTCCGGGTCGGGCAGGCGCACGTCGGTCACCACTTCCATCGCCCGGTCATAAGCTTCTTTTTCGCTGACGCCCTCGTGGATCATCGGCACTTCCATCAGCTGTTTGCCGATTTTCATCGCCGGATTGAGCGATGCCATCGGTTCCTGATAGATCATAGCGATCTCGTTGCCGCGGATGTCACGCAGTTCTTCGGCGCTCATCTCGGCCAGGTCGCGGCCCTTGAACTTGATGGTGCCGCCGACAACGCGGCCGTTCTTGCCAAGGTCCTGCATAACCCCCAGCGCCACGGTGGACTTGCCGCAGCCGCTCTCGCCAACCAGCCCGACGGCCTCACCCGGTTGCACGGCCACCGAAAAATCCATCACCGCCGGAATTTCGCGCAGGCGGGTGAAGAAGGAGATCGACAGCTTGTCAATCTCAAGGATCGGGCCGTCGTATTCTTCCATTTTGCTCATGTTTTTATCTCCCTGTTGAGGCTGGAAGGGAAAGACCCCTTTCTTCTGGCCTCAAGTATCCCGGGGGGCTGCCTGCTGTGGCGCCACTGGTTCAAGCCCAGCTGGCGGCGGGGCTGGCCCCCCGGGTTTGTCGCATCAATCCTTCAGGCTCTCTTCGCGCAGGCCGTCAGCCAGCAGGTTCAGACCAAGAACCAGCGTCAGCAGCGCAAAGGCAGGCGGCAGGGCTGGGTGCAGGTAGATCGACAGCAGCTTGCGCCCGTCATTGATGGTCGATCCCCAGTCCGGGCTTTCCGGCGGCAGGCCAAGGCCAAAGAAGCCCAGGGTCCCCAACAGGATGGTGGTATAACCGATGCGCAGGCAGAAATCGACGATCAGCGGCCCGCGTGCGTTGGGCAGGATTTCCCACAGCATAATATACCAGGGGCCTTCGCCGCGGGTCTGGGCAGCGGCCACATAGTCACGGGTTTTGATGTCGAGTGTCAGGCCGCGCACGATGCGGAACACGGTGGGCGAATTGACGAAGACCACCGAGACGAAGACCACCAGGATACCGCCGGGAATGTCGAACATATCCATCGCCCGGGGCAGCCCCCAGATCGCGTATTCCGGCGTGTTGATCAGGTAACCGCCGTTGGAGACCAGCTGCAGGTAGAACCAGATGATGGTTCCCAGCACAACCGGCAGCAGCCAGTTACGCAGCTTGGGCCGTGTGTAGTAGCGCGAGTTCAGCAGCACGCCGACAAAGATGATCGGGAACACGAACAGCACGATGGCCATATAGTTCGGAACACCGGTGGCGACGATTTCCGGGGTCACCAGCAGGTAGAACAGCAGGATCACCGGGAAGGCCAGGATCAGGTTCGCTGCAAAGGACAGCGCGGTGTCCAGGCGGCCGCCGTAATAGCCGGCGGGCAGGCCCAGGGTGATCCCCACCATAAAGGCAAAGACCGCGGCCATCGGAGCAATCTTTATGACTTCCCAGGCGCCCTTGACCAGACGGCTGAAGACATCGCGGGCGAGGTTGTCACCGCCAAGCAGATACCATTCATACTGGCCCTCTTCAGGGCTGCGCAGCGGTGTGCCCGGCACTTTGTTTTTCATGCCGGAAAGCTGGGACAGCGGGTCGTGGGTGATAATCATGTCCATGGCGCCGTAGACGCCGGTGAACACCCAGAACATCACCAGACCAAAGCCGATCATGCCGATGGGGCTGTCAAACAGCTTGCCGTAAAGGCCGAGCCGCCGTTTGAAGCCGATGGAGAAAGCGTAGAGGATCACCAGGGAAATCCAAACCGGAGACAGCTGGTAGATAATACGCCCTGCAATTTCAATTGCGCTAAGAGGTTCCATTCTCTGCTGCCTTCCTTAAGAGATCCGGATACGCGGGTTCAGATACACATAGCCGATATCCGAGATCAGCTGAGTGATGAGAACCACGAAGACTGAGACCACAGAGACGGCCAGCAGCAGTTCGATGTCGTTGTTGCCCGCGGCTTCCACCAGGATCCAGCCAAAGCCCTTGTAGTTGAACAAGGTCTCGACGATCACCACGCCGTTCAGCAGCCAGGGGAACTGCAGCATGATGACGGTGAAAGGCGCAATCAGCGCATTCCGCAGCGCGTGTTTCATAACGATGTTGTGAAAGCTCACACCCTTAAGGCGGGCGGTGCGGATGTATTGCGCGGTCATCACCTCGGTCATCGAGGCGCGGGTCATCCGGGCGATATAGCCCATGCCGTACAAGGCAATGGTCAGCACCGGCAGGAAGAAGTTCTCAAAATTCGGATTGTCCATCGCCGAGGTGGCGGTGCCCTTGAACCATTTCAGGCCGACGGTGGAAGACGTGAAGACGGCAATAAAGATCACCCCGGACACGTATTCCGGCGTCGCCGTGGTCAGGATTGAAGCGGTCGACAGGCTTCGATCGGTAACTGAGCCTTCGCGCATCCCCGCCAGGACGCCGATGATCAGTGCCGATGGGATCATCAGCACCAGCACCCAGAACATCAGGCGGCCGGTATTGCCCAAGCGTTCGGCGACGATGGTGGAAACCTCGTCCTTAAAACGGGTGGAATAGCCCCAGTCGCCCTGCAGAATACCGCAGAAAGTAGAGGCTTCTGCAGCCACTTCAGCCGAGACCGTGCCAGTCATGCAGCGGCCGCTATAACCGTCTTCAGTTTCGCGGGTCCAACCGGGCAGGACACCCAGCCATTGGCCGTATTTCGAGACCATGGAGCCGCCATAGCCGTTGGCATCCAGCCAGCTGGCCACGGCCTCATCCGACATGCGGAAGTTGCCCTGGGTCTTGGCGAGTTTCTCAAGGTTTGGGTAGAGGTTCGTCAGGAAGAACACGATGAACGTCAGGCACAGGGCCGTCAGCAGCATCACGCCTGAACGTCGGAGAATGAAAAGTCCCATGGGGTCCCCTGTCAGTCTGGCGGATCGGACCCGGTTGCAGGTGCGGGTCTCTTATCATCTTAGCTGGAAAGCACCGCCCCATCCGGGGCGGTGCGGGTGCCGGGAGCCTGGAAGGGCGTGGCTTACGCCGCCCAGCCCCACTTGTAGTGGTGGTGTTCAAACGACACGTGCATGTCCGCGCCGACAACGCCTTCGCGCATGTGGCGGTAGAGCGAACGCCAGTAAGGCTGGATGGTAACGCCTTCCTCTTGGATCAGCGCCTGGCCTTTGGCAGAGATCTCGCGGCGCTTGTCGGCGTCGGCGATCGACAGGGCCTGTTCCAGCAGAGCGTCGAACTCAGCATTTGCCCAGCCGAATTCGTTCCAGGCTTCGCCGGACTTGTAGGCCAGCGCCCAGATCTGCACGCCCAGCGGGCGGTGGTTCCAGTTGGTGGAGCTGAACGGATACTTCGACCAGTCATTCCAGAACGTGGAGCCGGGCAGAACGGTCCGCTTCACCTTGAAGCCGGCGTCGCGCAGCTGTGCCGCCACGGCGTCGGTGGTGTTCCGGCGCCAGTCGTCGTCGATCGACAGGATTTCATGCTCGAAATCCATCATGCCGGCTTCTTCCATCAGCGCCTTGGCACCGGCCGGGTCGACCTTCTGCGGCGGCAGTTCGGCGTATTCCGGATGGATCGGGCCGACATGGTGGTTTTCCGCAGGCTCGCCGCGGCCGCCATAGCCGAGTTCAAGGCAGACGGAATTGTCGACGGCCATCTGGATCGCCTTGCGAACGCGTTTGTCTGCATAGGGATTCTTGCCATCGATTTCCGCCAGCTGGTTGGTGCGAATCACGATCGAGGACATGGTTACGACTTCGGACTTCTTGTAGCCGAGGCCGTCCATCACATCAATGAATTCACCCACTGATTCATAGAGCATGTCAACTTCATCGGATTCCAGAGCGGCCAGCCAGGACGACGGGTCGGTGCCGAAATCGACGTATTCAATGCGGTCCAAAGCGGGTTTGCCGTAAATCGCTTCGCCCCACCAGGTGTGGTTTTCGTTGCGCTCCAGGGTCGACTTCACGCCCACTTCCAGTTCCGTCAGCAGGTAGGGGCCGGTGCCGACGTTGGACAGGAAATCGTTGGTCTGGAAGGACGAGTGGACAACCGCCGCCGGATAATCCGCCATGCCCGCGATCAGCGAGATGTCGGAGTTCGGCAGGTTCAGCTTCACGGTGTGGCTGTCGACCACTTCGATACCGCCTTCAACCGCCTGGCCGGAGTCGGTGTCGATCAGGGTCGCAAAGCGGCCGGCCATCGAGTTGCCTTCCAGCGACTTGTCGCACCAGCCTGCAATGTTGCGGGCCACGTCGTCGGCGGTGAAGTCGTCGCCGTTGTTCCACTTGACGCCTTTGCGGACGTTCAGCGTGTAGACGGTCGCGTCCTCGTTGACTTCCCAGCTTTCCAGCAGCATGCCGGTAAAGGAGCCGTCATTGTTGTATTCAACCAGATATTCGATGGTGCCGCGTGTCTTGTTGGCCATCTGCGACCAATCAAATGTGCGCGGGTCCTTCAGCGGGCGGACTTCGGTCTGGATCCGCAGGGTTCCGCCTTGCTTCTTCTCTTCAGCGGCTTGTACCGGTGCGGCCATGCCGATCATGCCATAGGCAGCCGTTGCGGTCACACCAAGCGCCGTGGCGCGGGTCAGGAACTCCCGGCGGTCTAGCTTGCCTTCCAGCACTTCTTTTGCGTGCATCTTGGCGGCCCAGTGTACCGGTGCTCCGTTGATGGTGTCTTTGGTCATTTAGGTCTCCCTGTTATACCGTTTGGTCATTTGTCTTGCGAAACGGATTTTGGCCCGGCGGTGTGCCGGGCGTTTTTGCTTAGCGTTTTGGATTAAAGTTTCCCCATGCCTGCATTCGGGCAGAGATATGCCGTTTCGTCAATGCACAGTTTCGGCGTTTGAAGGTAAAATTACGACATTCAGAGAGTCGTTTTCCCGATTTGAAACGGTATGCTACTGAATACTGTTCAAAACTGCCCAGTAACCGGAGCGAAATCCGCACTTGATGGAAAACATGCAAGAATCTGCAGGCGGATCAAACTATTGTGACTTCTTGCGGACCGCTTTGCGCAATGCGCTGGGGGTTTGACCGGCGTGCTGGGAGATAAAGCGGGTGAAATAGGCGGCGCTGCCAAACCCCAGATGAGCAGCGATGTCGCGGATGGGCAGCTCAGAGCTGATCAGCAGCGTGCGTGCGGCGTGCAACTGGCGCTCGGTCAACAGGGCTGCGGCGGTCTTGCCGGTCTCGGCCTTGCAGACCCGCGTAAGATGGGTTGGCGTCACCTTCAACGCGGCCGCGTGATCGGCCATGGCGGCCTGGGTGCCGGGCAGTTCGGCGATGCGCAGGCAGTAGGCCTGGCACAGGCGCTGCGCCGCGGTGTGCCGGACTGCCAAACCTGCAGGTTCCGGCTGCCTGTGCAACGCAATGGCGGCCAGTTCGCAATGGGCCTGAACAGAACGGTGCCAGAGCGGCTCCTGCGCGTTCTGCTCGCGGCTGATGGCTTCGAACAGCGTGGTCAGCCTGGCCTGGTCCTGAAGGCTGGTGAACCGCTTCTGGACCGGCATTTCCGGAAAGGGCAGCGGCAGCGGGCCGGAAATCGACAGAACCTGCCCCAGGCACTGGCGGGTGAATTCGGCGGACCACAGCGTCCCGGCCGGAAGAAAGATGGCACTGTAAGGGCCGAAGCCACGCTGTGCGCCATTGACACAGATGCGCCCCTGTCCGCGGGTGATCCAGATCAGCAGGTGTTCGCGGCGGGTATGCGCCAGCCCGGTCTGCCAGGCGCCGTCAGGGGCAAGCCTGGATAAGGGGGCGGCGTGAATGTCGTCGGACAGGGTCGGATCAAATGGCATCAGATATCTTAGGCGCAGAAACAAATACAATCTGCTGCAACAGGGCATGAATCTCTGATTCTGGCAAGTTTTCGCCGGGCAGAACGGAAAACGTGTAAACTTTTAGGATTTATGCAAGTTGGCCGGGCAGTGGCGCTCAGGCCAGAGTTACCTGCTGCCAGTCCTTCATGCGGGCACGGAACCAGCTGCGCTGACGCTTGGCGAACCGGCGGGTTGCGATGGCCGCGCGTTCTTCTGCCTCTTCCAGTGTGGTCAGGCCCAGGGAATAGGCCATCAGTTCCGGAACGCCGATCGCCTTGCAGGAGGGCAAGGCGGGGTCATAGCGGCCCTGCATCGCTTCGATCTCATCCATGGCACCCTGATCCAGCATCAAGCCAAAGCGTTTGCGGATGCGGGTCTCCAGCCAGGATTTGTCCGAATTCAGCACCAGTGCCGTGCAGCCGGACAGCGGCAGCACCGGAGCGGGGGTCGCGTCCTGCCAGTTGGCCAGCGGGCGGCCGGTGGCCTTCAGTACTTCCCAGGCGCGCTGCACCCGGGCCCGGTTCTGCAGGTCGATGCGGGACGCGGTCTTGGAGTCCAGTTCGGCCAGCAATGCTTCAAGGGGAAGGCTGTCGCCTTTGGCCCGCACTGCCGTCGGCGTGGCCGGAATGTCTACCATGCCTTCGGTCAGGGCGGTGAAGTAAAGCCCGGTGCCGCCGGTGATGATCACCCGCTCGGGCCCTTTCAGCAGTTCCATCACCTCGCGCAGCCAATGGCCGGCGGAATAGTCTGCGTCATAGGGTATGTGCCCGTACAGCGCGTGCGGTGCATCGGCCTCTTCTTCAGCCGAAGGGCGGGCGGTGATCACCCGCCAGCAATCGTAAACCTGGCTGGCATCGGCATTGACGATGATGCCGCCCTGGCGCGCAGCGATTTCCAGCGCCAGCGCGGATTTTCCCGAAGCAGTTGGGCCTGCGATCAGCACAGGCAATTCCGGGTTGATGTCAGGCAGGTTCATGCAGGTGTTATCCGTCTCTAGGTCCAGTTGCGCAAAACTGTGCGGAAAGCGCGCGGCGCGGATTGAAACCGGCAGCGATTTGCTTCATTTTGCGCGCAAACTAACCCTCACATCTTCTGGAGCGCAACATGCCTCAACCGCAAGAAAAGCCGGAACTGCATCCGGCCGCCGCCTATAAACGCGTCATGCTGAAAATTTCGGGCGAGGCGCTGATGGGCGATCAGGGGTTCGGCCTGCATCCGCCAACCGTGCAGCGCATTGCCCGCGAAGTGAAATCCGTCCAGGAGATGGGGGTAGAGATCTGCATGGTGATCGGCGGCGGCAACATCTTTCGCGGGCTGTCCGGTTCCGCGCAAGGAATGGAACGCACCACCGCTGATTACATGGGGATGCTGGCAACCGTGATGAACGCGCTTGGCATGCAGTCGGCGCTGGAAGAACTGGGGGTTTTCACCCGGGTGATTTCGGCGATCCGCATGGATGAGGTTGCTGAACCCTATATCCGCCGCCGCGCCGTGCGCCATCTGGAGAAAAAGCGGGTCTGCATCTTTGCGGCGGGCACCGGCAACCCGTATTTCACTACTGACACCGCTGCCACCCTGCGGGCCAATGAAATGGCCTGCGAAGCGATCTTCATGGGCAAGAACGGGGTTGATGGCGTTTATGACAAGGACCCCAAGGAACATGCCGATGCCGTCCGCTATGACGAAATCAGCTATGACGAAGTCTTCGCGAAACGCCTGAAGGTGATGGATGCCTCGGCCATCGCGCTGGCGCGGGACAACAATCTGCCGCTGATTGTGTTCCCGCTGGATGAGCCGGGCGGGTTCCGCGGCATCCTGGCCGGCAAGGGCACCTACACGAAGGTTCACGGCTAAGTCCTGATCCGGGTTTGATGATTGACGCGGGCTCTTTGCAGTCCGCGTTTATTGCTTCCGGCCGGGGCATCTTCCCTGGCAGGACGGGGCAATTTCGTGAAATCACCGCAGCGCAAACTAAATTTCTTGCAGGACAGGAGAGGCCGCGATGGGGGCATATGCAATCCCGGCGGCGGCGAATCCTGGCCAACATCGCTATACATCAGCCTTCCAATGGCTTATGAGCCAATGGAAGACCGCCTCAGATAAGGGGAGAGAGCAGAATGTCTGATGATTTTGAACTGGATACCGATGACCTGAAGCGCCGTATGGACGGCGCAATGGCGAACCTGCGGACTGAATTTGCGTCCTTGCGCACCGGCCGGGCCTCAGGCTCGATGCTGGAGCCGGTGATGGTGGATGCCTATGGCTCGATGACGCCGATCAACCAGGTCGGCACCGTGAACGTGCCGGAGCCGCGGATGGTCACCATCAACGTTTGGGACAAGGGCCTGGTCGGCAAGGTCGAAAAGGCAATCCGCGAATCCGGGCTGGGGATCAACCCGCAGCTTAACGGCACCATCATCATGCTGCCGATTCCGGAGCTGAACGAGGAACGCCGCCGCGAGCTGACCAAAGTTGCCGGTCAGTATGCCGAGCATGGCCGGGTTGCAATCCGCAACGTGCGCCGCGACGGCATGGATCAGATCAAGAAGGCCAAGGCCGACGGCATGTCGGAAGACGATCAGAAGTTCTGGGAAGCCGAAGTGCAGGAGCTGACCGACAAGATGATCAAGGCCGTGGATGAGGCGCTTGAGAACAAGCAAGCCGAAATCATGCAGGTCTGACCGGCAGTATGCCAGGAGATGCAAATCCGCAATTGAGCGCCGCCGGAGAGTCTCCGGCGGTCGGCTCCGGCCCGCGCCACGTGGCCATCATCATGGACGGCAATGGCCGCTGGGCCCAGGCCCGCGGGCGGCCGCGGCTGTTTGGCCACCATGCCGGGGCGCGCCGGGTGCGCGAAGTTGTCGAGTGCTGCCCGGGTCTGGGCGTGAAATATCTGACTATCTTTGCTTTCTCGACCGAGAACTGGAAACGCACCCAGACTGAGGTTGCCGGTCTGATGAGCCTGTTCCGGCGCTATATTTCCAAAGAAATGAACGCTTTGGCGGAGCGCAATGTCCGGGTGCGCTTTATCGGCGACCGGGTGCGGCTGGATGCCAAGCTGATTGACCTGATGGACAAGCTGGAACAGAAGACCGAAGGCAACGACGGCACACAGCTGACTATCGCGTTGAATTACGGCGGCCGCGACGAGGTCGCCCGTGCCACCAAGCGGCTGGCACAGGATGTGGCAGATGGCCGGCTTGATCCCGGCAAGGTCGACGAGGAAACTCTGCCGCGTTATCTGGACACCCATGTGCTGCCGGATCCGGATCTGGTGATCCGCACCAGCGGCGAGGCGCGGATCTCGAACTTTCTGCTGTGGCAGTCGGCCTATGCGGAATATGAGTTCATCGACACCCTATGGCCGGACTTCTCGGGCGAGGAGCTGGCGAGGCTGTGCAACAGCTATGGCCGCCGCGACCGCCGGTTCGGGGCCGTCAAAACATGAGTGCTGCCAAGGGCCGTTGGGCGGACCTGCTGCCGCGAGTGCTGTCCGCTGTAGTGATGGTGGCTGCGGGCGGATATGCGGTGTGGGCCGGCGGGCTGGTGTTTGATGTGCTGATTGCGCTGTGCAGCGGCGGTATGGTGTGGGAACTGGTGCGGATGCTTCAGCCCGCGCGCAGCGGCACTGCGCTGCAGCTTGGCGCGATCTCTGTTGTTGCAGTGCTGCTGGCGTCTTTCCTGCCCGCGCTTTGGGTGCTGCCAGTGCTGGCGGCCCCTGTGGCTGCCGGTTTTAGCCAGATCAGCGCGCGGAGGCAGTATTTCACCGGCTTTACCTTGTGGATTCTGCTGGCGGGTTTCGGCTTTATCTGGCTGCGCGGGCAGATGGGCATGGCTTGGATGCTGTGGCTGGTCTGCATTGTGGTGGCCACTGACATCGCGGGCTATTTTGCGGGCAAGGCGATCGGCGGGCCAAAGTTCTGGCCGCGCGTTAGCCCCAAGAAAACCTGGAGCGGCACTGCTGCGGGCTGGCTGGCGGCTGCCATTGTGGGCGCGGTCTTTGCCGGGCAGATGGGGCTGGGTTATGGCATTGTGGTGCTTTCGGTGCTGCTGTCGATGGCCAGTCAGGCCGGCGACGTAGCCGAAAGCGCACTGAAGCGGAAGATGGGCGTCAAGGATTCCAGCGGGTTGATTCCCGGCCATGGCGGGCTGTTCGACCGGTTCGACGGGATGCTGGGGGCCGCGGCGATGCTCTTGGCCGTGACCGCCCTCTGGGGATAACCAGACAGGAAAAACTATGCGGAAAGTCTCGATTTTCGGTGCGACGGGCTCAATCGGCCAGAACACTATCGATCTGATCCGCCGCGCGCCGGACGCTTATGACGTGGTGGCGCTGACCGGCGGCGCCAATATCGCACGGCTGGCCGCGGACGCCGCCGCATTGCGGGCTGATGTCGCGGTCACTGCCTATGAAGACCGGTTGCCGGATCTGCGCGCGGCGCTGGCAGGCACCGGTGTCGAGGCTGCAGCAGGGCAGGCGGCGCTGGTGGAGGCTGCCGCGCGGCCTGCGGATTGGATTATGTCGGCCATCGTTGGCGCGGCGGGCCTTGCGCCGGGGCTGGAGGCGCTGAAACACGGCACCACACTGGCGCTGGCCAACAAGGAATCGCTTGTCTGTGCGGGCGCGTTGTTGCTGGAGACTGCCGGGCAATACGGCGCCCGGCTGTTGCCGGTAGACAGCGAGCATTCGGCGGTGTTCCAGGGGCTTGCGGGCGAAGACATTGATGCGGTTGAGCGGATCATCATCACCGCCTCTGGCGGGGCATTCCGCGATTGGCCGCTGGAAGATTTGCCCGATGCAAGCCTGGCACAGGCGTCTTCGCATCCCAATTGGGATATGGGTCAGCGGATCACTATCGACAGCGCGTCGATGTTTAATAAGGCATTGGAAGTCATTGAAACGCGGGAATACTTCGGTGTTCGGCCTGAACAGATCGAGGTGCTGGTGCACCCCGAATCTCTGGTCCACGCGCTGGTTGGCTTCAATGACGGTGCGCTGATGGCGCATCTGGGCGCGCCGGACATGCGGCACGCCATCGGTTACGCGCTGCATTGGCCGGAACGCCAGGATCTGCCGGTGGAACGGCTGGACCTGGCCCGTATCGGCCAGCTGAACTTCCGTGCTCCGGACCCGGCCCGCTATCCGGCACTGCACCTGGCCTATGAGGTAATGGAACGCGGCGGTATGATGGGCGCAGCCTTCAACGCGGCTAAGGAACAGGCGCTGGATGACTTCATCGCAGGCCGCATCCGGTTTACCGATATGGCGGCTGTCACCGAGACCGCGCTAGAGCGCATGTCAGCGGAACGTGACCTCATTGATGCCGCAATGACACTTGATAACGTGACCCGGGTTGACCATCTCGCCCGGCAACAGGCGGCACGCGCCGCAGAAGAACGCATAGGGTAGATCTTTGGACGTACTTGCTTTTGTCCCGCAGTTTGGCGGCTTCCTTTACACGATTGCCAGCTTTGTCATCGCCCTGTCGGTGATTGTGGCAGTGCATGAATACGGCCACTACATCGTTGGCCGCTGGTCGGGGATCCACGCCGAGGTGTTCTCGCTGGGGTTCGGCCCGGTGTTGTGGAGCCGGGTGGACAAGCACGGCACCCGCTGGCAGGTCGCAGCGCTGCCGTTCGGCGGTTATGTGAAATTCCTTGGCGATGCCGATGCGGCCTCGGGCAAGGATGACCAGGCGATGCAAGCCGCTGCAGACGATCCCGCTGCCCTGCGCCGGACCATGCATGGCGCCCCTCTGTGGGCCCGGACCGCAACTGTGGCGGCCGGCCCGGTGTTCAACTTTGTGATGTCGGCGATCATCTTTACCGCTGTTGCCATGTCCCAAGGCATCATGCGCGACCCGCTGACCATTGGCGCGCTGGCGCCGCTGCCGGGGGTCGAGAACGGCCTGCAGGAAGGGGATGAGCTGATTGCGGCAGGCGGGCTGGCAGTGCCAAGCTATCTGGATCCCGATGCCTGGGAGGCTTTCCGCGAAGCCCTGCCGCAAGAGCAGCCGCTGGACTATCAAGTGCGCCGAGGCGGCAGTGAAATCAGCGTCAGCGGACCGTATCTTTACCCGCCCTATGTGCGCGGTGTGGTGCCGCGCAGCGCTGCCGCGGATGCCGGCCTGCAGCCGGAAGACGTGATCCTGGCAATGAACGGCGCGCCGGTTGTGTCCTTTGACCAGCTGAAGACGCATGTCGAAGCGGCCGACGGCAAAGTTCTGGTGCTGGACGTCTGGCGCAATGGCGAGCAGGTCGAAATGGCCCTGGCGCCGCGCCGCACCGATGAGCCGCAGCCGGATGGCGGCTTTGCCACCCGCTGGCGGATCGGCATCATTGGCGGCCTGGCCTTCGAGCCGGCAACAGAATCCGCTGGATTCGGCGCTTCTTTGGCGGCGGGCACCTATCAGGTTTGGGCGGTTGTGGAGACCTCGTTGTCGGGGCTGAAGCATATGATCACCGGCGCCATCAGCACCTGCAACCTGTCAGGGCCGATCGGCATTGCTGAAACTTCAGGCGCGATGGCCAGCCAGGGGGCGGAGAGCTTTATCCGGTTCATTGCGGTGCTGTCGACGGCTGTGGGCCTGTTGAACCTGTTCCCTGTACCCGCGCTGGATGGCGGCCATTTGATGTTTTATGCCTATGAGGCGGTTGCAGGCCGTCCGCCCAGCGACCGGGCCGTGCGGGTGCTGATGTCGCTTGGCATCGCCATTGTGCTGTCGCTGATGGTGTTTGCGCTTGGCAATGATCTGTTCTGCTGAACGATGACTTTGGGCGGCCATTTTGCCGCCCAAGTGCTGCCACATTTTCCCGTTAACTTTTTATCAATCCGCAGACTGTGCCAGAGAGGTGCTTTGCGGACGGGTGGACGATAACTGGGGGACGACCGATGCAGACACTCTCGCAATCTTACCGCGGCCTGGGCCTGTTGGTCCGGCTGAACTGGGACCGCGCGCTGACAGGTTTTGCCGTCCTGGGCGCATTGACCGCCGGCGCCTGGCTCGCCGCATTGTGATTCCTGCAACCGGCGCGCAAGCCTGCCGTGCCGGTTGCTGCCAGAATGCGCTTTGTTGGTTTTGACAAGCGCATTCAAACCCGGTACGCACATCCCAAAGCTGCTATAATAATCGGGTTCTGAAAAATGGTTTGGGGGAAAGTCGCAGGCAAGTCCTGTGGTGAGCGCAAGTCGGGCATCAACATCTTGTACCGTAAAGTTTCGGCTATTTCTCTGGCGGTTGCGCTGGGTTATGCATTGTCTCCGCTGCCGGCTGAGGCGCAAAGTTTCCGCTTCAATACGGTCCAGGTTGAGGGCAATCAGCGGATCCAGACGTCCACTGTTGTTGCCTATACCGGGATCGAACGCGGTCAGACTGTCAGCGCTGGCGAGCTGAACGACGCCTATCAGCGCATTCTTGACAGTGGCGTATTTGAAACAGTGGAGTTGGTTCCGCGCGGCAATACGCTGGTGATCAAAGTCACCGAATTCCCGACCATCAATCAGATCAGCTTTGAGGGCAACCGCCGCCTCAAGGACGATTCCCTGGACCAAATTATCGAATCCGCGCCGCGGCGGGTGTTCAGCCCCTCGCAGGCTGAGCGCGATGCCGCAGCGATTGCCGAGGCCTACAGTGTTCAGGGCCGTCTGGCATCCAGCGTGACTCCGCGTATCATCCGCCGCAACAACAACCGGGTCGACTTGGTTTTTGAGATTTCCGAAGGTGACACCATTGAGGTGGAGCGGGTCTCCTTCACCGGCAACCGGGTCTATTCCGACCGCCGCCTGCGCCGGGTCTTGCAGACTAAACAGGCTGGCTTTTTGCGGGCCTTCATCAACTCGGACACGTTGATCGAGGACCGGTTGGAATTCGACAAGCAGGTGCTGCGGGATTTCTACCTGTCGCGCGGCTATGTGGATTTCCGGGTGAACAGCTCCAATGCTGAAGTCACCCGGGAGCGGGATGCGGTCTTTCTGGTTGTTGATGTGACCGAAGGCCAGCAATTCAAGTTCGGCAATATCTCGGTCACCAGCGAAATGCCGGAAGCGGATGCCGACCTGTTCAGCTCCACTCTGAAGATCAAGCCCGGTGTGGTCTATTCCCCGACACTGGTCGAGAATGCAATCGACCGGATGGAGGGGCTGGCTGTCCGTAGTGAGATCGATTTTCTGCGGGTCGAGCCGCGGGTCACCCGTAATGAGCGGGACCTGACCTTGGATATCGAATTCGTATTGCGCCGCGGCCCGCGGGTGTTTGTCGAACGCATCGATATCGAAGGCAATACCACCACGCTGGACCGGGTGGTCCGCCAGCAATTCCGCTCGGTGGAAGGCGACCCCTTCAACCCGCGGTCTATCCGCAACAGTGCAGAGCGTATCCGGGCGCTTGGCTTCTTCGCCAATGCTGATGTGGAAACCCGCGAGGGCAGCTCGTCCGATCAGGTGATTATCGACGTCGACGTCGAGGAACAGCCGACCGGGTCCCTGAACCTTGGCGGCGCGTACTCGGTCACGGATGGTTTCGGGGTCAGCGTCGGCCTGTCCGAGAACAACTTCCTGGGCCGCGGTCAGCGGTTGTCTTTCAATATCGCCACAGCGACGGAATCGGATTCCTATGTGCTGGGCTTTACCGAACCTTACCTCTTGGGGCGGGATCTTAGGTTTGATCTGGACCTGGGTCTGAATGAAACCGACTCCAGTTTCTCGGAATACCGCACCAAACGGATTTTCTTCCAGCCTGCACTGACCTTCAACACAGGCGAGGATACTTCGCTTCAGGTCCGCTATACGTGGGATGCGGATGAGATGCTGTTCAGCGATAGCGAGGATGACGACACAACCACTTTCCTGGCCAGCCCAGTTATTCAAAACGAAATCAATCAGGGTGAGCGTTCGTCCAGTGCCATCGGCTTCACCTATCGCTATGACAGCCGATTGACGGGCCTGGATCCGACTGCCGGGTTCCTGGTTGAAATCGGTGCTGACTATGCAGGGCTGGGCGGAGATTCTGAATACTTCAAGACCACAACGAAGATTGTGGCGCAAAAGCAAATTCTGAACGAGGAAGTCACGATCCGTGCGACCATCGAGGCTGGTTCGTTCCAATGGGAAGGCAGCGGTTCCAGCCGTTCGATTGACCGTTTTGTTCTGACGCCGTCGGTTATGCGCGGCTTTGAGCCCGGCGGCATCGGCCCGCGGGATCAATCCGACGGCGCACCAGGCAGCGGCAGCTACAATGACTTCCTAGGCGGCAACTATTATGCGGTGGCCCGCTTTGATGCGGAATTCCCACTGGGTCTGCCCGAAGAATTGGGGATGCGCGGCGCCCTGTTCTATGATGTTGGCAGCCTTTGGGGAACGCAGAACGTTGATACTTCTGGCACCAGCGGCAACGGTGTCGTGGGTTCCAGCAGATCCTTCCGCCACGTCGTTGGCGTTTCCCTGCTGTGGACCACCGGGATCGGCCCGCTGCGCTTCAACTTCTCCAAGGCCCTCCAGAAAGAGGACTTTGACCAGGAACAGAGTTTCGACCTGACCTTGCAGGCGCGGTTCTGATCTGGTGCGGCGGACTGCGCCCAGTTATTGGGCAGCGCTTGGAGTTGCCATAGCGCTGTCCGGGGCCGGAACGGCGCCAGCCCTGGCGCAGGAGCCGGCCTCACCGGCCCCCAATGCGGGAGCGGAATTTCAGCTGGGACTGCCGCAAAGCGGCATCCTCACCATCCAGCCTGACCGGCTGTTTTCCGAAAGCGCCTTTGGCAAACGGGTGGAGCGTGAGATTGAGGCCGAGGGCGCGGTGCTGACCGCGGAAAACCGCCGCATCGAGGCTGAACTGCGCGCTGAGGAACTGGAACTGACTGAACGCCGCAGCGACATGGCGCCGGACGCCTTCCGCGCCCTGGCTGATGCTTTTGACCAGAAAGTGCAGGAAACCCGGCGCCGCCAGGACCAGAAGCTGCGTGAAATCAACCAGATGGGCGAGGATGCCCGGCGGGAATTCATCGCCGCTTCACTGCCGGTGCTGCAGCAGATCATGCGGGAGACCGGCGCAGGGGCGATTCTGGACCATGCTTCGGTCTTTCTGAGCGCCAATGCCGCCGATATCACCAGCCTGGCAATCGGCCGGATAGACGAAGTTCTTGGCGATGGCGCAACAGATGAGGAGAGTGAGCGCTGAGCGTGCGAACTTGCCCAAGTGCCCTCTGCTTGCTAGGGACGGCGCAGCATAATTGACGATAATGGGAAACCACGCATGACCACCGAGCTGCAAAATGCTGACATTCAACTGATCCAGCGGATCCTGCCGCACCGCTACCCGTTCCTGCTGGTCGACAAGGTGGTCGATATCGACAGCTACAGATCGGCCCGCGGCATCAAGAATGTCACCATGAACGAGCCGCATTTCCAGGGCCATTTCCCGGGCACGCCGATCATGCCAGGTGTCACCATCGTTGAGGCGATGGCGCAGACCGCGGGTGTGATGCTGGGCGTTGGCATGGACATGGTCGATACCGATTTGCTGATCTATTTCATGAATATCGACAAATGCAAATTCCGCCGCAAGGTGGTGCCCGGCGATGTGCTGGAAATGAATGTGGAGACGCTGCGCGGCAAACCGGGCGGTAAGATCTTCAAGTTTCTGGGGCGCGCCACGGTGGACGGCGAAGTGGCCGCAGAAGCCGAATTCACCGCGATGGTCGACCGCCAGGTCGAGGGCGCCTGACATGAGCAGCATCCACCCCAGCGCCATTATTGAAGACGGTGCCAAAATCGGAGAAGACTGCGAGATCGGCCCGTTCTGCCTGGTTGGGCCTGATGCTGTGCTGGGGGACCGGGTTGTTCTGAAATCCCATGTGGTGGTCACAGGCGACACCGAGATCGGCGACGAAACCGTTGTCTTCTCTTTTTCGGTGCTGGGCGAGATCCCGCAGGACCTGAAGTTTAAGGGCGAGAAGTGCAAGACCGTGATCGGCAAGCGCAACCGCATCCGCGAGCATGTGACGGTTAATGCCGGCACTGACGGCGGCGGCGGCGTGACCCGTATCGGCGACGACGGCCTGTTCATGGCAGGCTGCCACATCGCCCATGACGCCCAGGTCGGCGATCGGGTGATTGTAGTGAACTCCGCCGCGGTGGCGGGCCATTGCGTGCTGGAGGATGACGTTATCATCGGCGGCCTGTCGGGCATCCATCAATGGGTGCGCATCGGCCGCGGCGCCATCATCGGCGCAGTGACCATGGTGACCAATGACGTGATCCCCTATGGCCTGGTGCAGGCGCAACGGGGCGAGCTGGACGGGTTGAACCTGGTCGGCCTCAAACGCCGCGGTGTCGCCCGCAGTGACATCACCGCCCTGCGTGCCGCGTTTCAGATGCTGGCCCAGGGCGAGGGCACCTTTCAGGAGCGTGCAAAGCGGCTGGGGGATGAGGCTGACAGTGAATACGTGCAGCGGATTGTCGCCTTTATCACCGGCGGCAGCGACCGTTCTTTCCTGACACCGGGGGGCTGACGTTATGCTGGCTGTTATCGCAGGTACCGGCGGGCTGCCGGCTGAAGTGCTGTCCCGTGTCGCGGGCAGGCCGTTGGTTTGCGCCATGGCAGGGTCCGAGCCCGATGCCGTGGACGCGGAAGTCACCTTCCGGTTCGAACAGCTGGGGTCCTTTCTGGAGCGCCTGAAAGCTGCCGAGGTCACCGAGATCTGCATGGCGGGCGCGGTGCGCCGCCCCAGTATCGACCCTTCGGCCATTGATGCCGCCACGATGCCGCTGGTTCCGGTGCTGCAGGCAGCGCTGGCTGCTGGCGATGACGGGGCTTTGCGGGCCATTATCGGCATTTTCGAACAGGCCGGGTTCACAGTGCGTGCCGCGCATGAAGTGGCACCGGACTTGTTGATGTCCGAAGGCGTGCCGACCAAGGTGCAGCCGGGCGAATTGGACAAGGCGGATGCTGCGCGGGGTGCCGAGATTGTTGCCGCCATGTGTGCAGCGGACATCGGCCAGTCCTGCGCCGTGCGCAAGCGGCAGGCAATCGCGGTTGAAAACATCTTTGGCACCGACTGGATGCTGGCCTCATTGCTGCAGCGTCCGGACGGGCAGGGCGGTTTGCTGTTCAAGGCACCAAAGCCGGCGCAGGACCGCCGTGCTGACCTTCCCACTATCGGCGCCGGGACAGTGGAGGCCGCCGCCAAGGCGGGGCTGTCTGGCATTGTGCTGGAAGCCGGCGGCGTGATCGTGCTGAACCAGGATGCGGTGATTGCGGCCTGCGACCGTCTGGGCCTGTTCCTGTGGTTGCGTGTGGGATGAGCCTTCGGGTTTTCATTCTGGCAGGGGAGCCTTCGGGCGACCGTCTGGGCGGGGCTTTGATGGCCGGGCTGAAGCAGCTGGAACCGGACGTCAGCTTTGACGGCATTGGCGGTGCGCTGATGGCGGAGCAGGGGCTGGCCTCACGGTTTCCGATGGATGAGCTGTCGGTTATGGGGCTGGCCGAGGTGCTGCCTAAGTACCGCCACCTGAAGCGCCGGATCCGGGAAACGGCGGATGCGGTTCTGGAAACCAGGCCGGATGTGGTGATTACCATCGACAGCCCGGACTTTTCCCTGCGGGTGGCCCGGCTGGTCAAAGACCGCAGCAATATCCGTACCGTGCACTACGTGGCGCCCTCGGTCTGGGCCTGGCGGCCAAAGCGGGCGGAGAAGATGGCGCAAGTCATCGACCATGTTCTAGCACTCTTGCCGTTTGAGCCGCCATATATGGAAGCCGCAGGGATGGACTGCGACTTTGTGGGGCATCCGGTGGTGGCGGAACCGCAAGCCACGGAAGCGGAGATAGCAGCCTTTCGCGCGGAGTTTGGCTTGGGACGCGCACCGTTTGTTCTGGCGCTGCCCGGCTCACGGCGCTCGGAAGTGTCGCGGCTGGCGCCGGACTTCGGGGCGGCCCTGAAACGGTTTTCAAAAACGCATCCGGACTATCAGGTGGTTGTCCCTGCCGCCGCATCGGTTGCAGGGCTGGTTGTGGAGGCTTTGCAAGGCTGGCCCGAGGGCACTGTCCTGATCGACCCGAACAAATTTAATCCTGCCACGGCCAAGGCCCACAAACGCGCCGCCTTTGCTGCGGCGGATCTGGCGCTGGCCGCCTCCGGCACGGTGTCGCTGGAACTGGCTGCCACGGCAACTCCGATGGTGATTGCCTACAAGTTCCAATGGCTGACCTGGCAGATAATGAAGCGTATGGCACTGATTGACACCGTGACGCTGGTCAACCTGGTGAGCGATACCCGCGTGGTGCCCGAATGCCTGGGGCCGGAGTGCACGCCGGAAAACATCGCAGCCCGGCTGGCCGCGGTGGCAGCAGATCCCGACGCGCAATTGGAGGCCATGGAGGTGACCATGCAATGTCTTGGCAAGGGCGGTGAAGAGCCCGGCCTGCGGGCGGCGCGGGCTGTCATGGACCGTCTCCCCCAGATGTAAGGCCAAGGCGCGCCGGAGACTGACGCCTCCGCCGCGCGGCTTTCGGTAGCGCGGGCGCTGCGCCTCCGCGCGGGGCGTGCCGCCCAAGCACAGCAAAACATTTGCGGACCGGCAGCATGATGCGGTGGATTTGATTCTGCGGAGAAGCGCCTGAGGGCAGGACCTGCCTCAGGCGCTGTTGGATTTTTTACAAGGATTGCCGGGGCAAGGAAGGCGCAATTGGCCGGCAGCGCGCCTCAGTAGCCGCGCCAGATCCAGCCGCCGCCAAAGATGCGGGAGCCTTCATTTGCATAAAACACGCAGGCCTGACCGGGAGAGACGCCTTCTTCCGGCGTCAGCAATTCCACCTCGGCGGTTGTGTCCGACAGCGGCCGGATGATCGCCTCCCGAGGCGGGCGGGTGGACCGGACCTTGACCTTCACGTGCCATTCCTTGCGAGAGGTGAAAGGGTCATCCCCAAGCCAGTTGATTTCGCGCACCGGGATGGTGCGGGTGGCCAGCAGCTCCTTGGGGCCGACAACTACTTGCTTCTTGTCTACGTCCAGCTTCACCACATACAGCGGCTCGGAAAGCCCGCCGATGCCCAAGCCGCGGCGCTGGCCGATGGTATAGTGCAGGACTCCGTCATGGCGGCCCAGCACCCGGCCGTCGGAATGCACGATGTCACCCGGTTCAGCGGCGCCGGGGCGCAGTTTTTCGATCACCCCAGCATAGTTTCCGTCCGGCACAAAACAAATGTCCTGACTATCCGGTTTGTCAGCCACGGCCAGCCCGTATTGCGCTGCCATCTCCCGCGTTGCGTCCTTGGAGGGCAGATGACCCAGTGGAAAGCGCAGATAATCCAGTTGTTCCGGCGTTGTGGAGAACAGAAAATAGCTCTGGTCGCGGTTTGCATCCTCAGCCGAGTGCAGCTCCGGCCCGTTCGCCCCCATCATGCGCTGGATGTAATGACCGGTGGCCATGCAGTCGGCCTCCAGATCCTTGGCAGTCTCCAGCAGGTCCTTGAACTTCACGCGCTCATTGCAGCGGATGCAGGGCACCGGGGTTGCACCGGCCAGATAACTGTCGGCGAACTCGTCAATCACCGCATCCTTAAAAATGTTCTCATAATCCAGGACGTAATGCGGGAAGCCGCGTTCCTCGGCCACCCGTCGTGCGTCGTGGATATCGATGCCGGCGCAGCAGGCGCCCTTCTTGGCCAGCGCAGCGCCGTGATCATAGAGCTGCAGCGTCACGCCGACCACGTCATAGCCCTGATCGGCCAAGTATGCAGCAACAACAGAGCTGTCGACGCCGCCCGACATAGCCACCACCACCCGGGTTTCCGAGGGCGGTTTGGCAAAGCCGAGCGA
Organism: Leisingera aquimarina DSM 24565; assembly: GCF_000473165.1. Taxonomy (GTDB): domain Bacteria; phylum Pseudomonadota; class Alphaproteobacteria; order Rhodobacterales; family Rhodobacteraceae; genus Leisingera; species Leisingera aquimarina. The sequence continues at coordinate 2,875,844 of NZ_KI421504.1, forward strand.
GTTGAGTTTTGAGTCGTGGTCCAGCGCCATGGGGCAGCTCCTGAAGGCAAGGGGGCAGGCGCCGCAGAATATAGGAAAATCCTACAGACTCTCAAGGGCCGTGGTTCACGCGCCGTTAAGCCTGATCGGAAATTCTGGTGTCAGACCTCAACGAACAAGATCTTCGAGGGAAGAAATATGTTTTTGAAGAAAGTGGACGGGCCGCGCGCCGTCACCCTGCCGGATGGCACCATCATGACCCAGGCGGACCTGCCGCCGAAAACCACCAGGCGCTGGGTTGCCTCGCGCAAGGCCGCGGTGGTGCGCGGTGTTCTGTACGGGCTGCTGCCTCAGAAGGAGGCCATGCAACGGTACGGGCTGAGCGAGGAAGAGTTCCGAAGCTGGGTTGCAGCGGTTGCAGACCATGGCGAAGAGGCCCTGAAAACCACACGTCTCAAGAAATTCCGCAGCCCTGACGCAAAATAGCCAGGCCCGCCCTTGAGTTGCATTTGTAAATTAACCATCATGGTAACGAGGCATTAACTTTTTTCCACCAAGGTTAACGCGACCTGAGGGAAACAGTGTACAGGCGGAGAAAATAATATGCGCATTCTGCTGGTTGAGGATGATCCGACCACGGCCAAAAGCATCGAACTGATGCTGACCCATGCCAACCTGAACGTCTATTCGACGGATTTGGGGGAAGAAGGGATCGATCTGGCCAAACTTTACGACTACGACCTGATCCTGCTGGATCTGGGGCTGCCCGATATGAACGGCCACGAGGTACTGCGCCAGCTGCGCATGTCCCGTATCGAAACGCCCATTCTGATACTGTCCGGTGCCGATGATACCGACAATAAAATCAAGGGCTTCGGCTTTGGCGCGGATGACTATCTGACCAAGCCGTTCCACCGCGAGGAACTGGTGGCGCGGATCCATGCGATCATCCGCCGTTCCAAGGGGCATTCGCAGTCTATCATCAAGACAGGCAAGATCTCGGTCAACCTGGATGCCAAAACGGTTGAGACCGATGGCAAGGCGGTGCATCTGACTGGCAAGGAATACCAGATGCTGGAGCTTCTGTCGTTGCGCAAGGGCACCACGCTGACCAAGGAGATGTTCCTGAACCATCTTTATGGCGGCATGGATGAGCCTGAACTGAAGATCATTGATGTTTTCATCTGCAAGTTGCGTAAGAAGCTTAGCAATGCAACAGGTGGCGAGAATTACATCGAAACCGTCTGGGGACGCGGCTATGTGCTGCGGGATCCGCAGGAAGACCACATGTCGGGCGGCCAGCGGATGGCTGTCGGCGCCTGAAAGGATGATCACCCGGCCGGCACATGATGATGTGCCGGCGGTTGCAAGGACCTGCCGGTTGGCGGGTCTTTTTGCTTTTTGACGCCTGCAGCGTGCGGGTTGTCAGATGCGCTGGACGCGGCCAGCGCGGCAGCTTATCACCAAAAGGGAGAACGAAGAGGGACCGCGCGTGGCAGAGAAAACAGAAAAAGACGTGGCCAACCTGTCGGCTGAAGAAGCGCAGGCCGAGTTTTTCGGACTGGAAGAACAGCTTCGTGCGGCGGATTTGGCCTATCATCAGGCCGACGCGCCAGAAATCAGCGATGCGGAATATGATTCGCTGAAACGGCGGTACCGTGCGCTGGCAGAGGCATATCCGGATCTAGCGGCAGATGCCACTCAGCTTAATACGGTGGGGGCTCCGGTTGCCTCTGGGTTCGGTAAGATTTCCCATTCCGTGCGCATGCTGTCACTCGGTAACGCCTTTGCCGACGAAGACGTCAGCGATTTCGACCGCAGCATCCGCAATTACCTCGGCCTGGAGCGTGATGCCGGGCTTTCCTTTACCGCAGAACCCAAAATCGACGGGCTGTCGCTGTCGCTGCGCTATGAGCAGGGCAAGCTGGTGCAGGCCGCAACCCGTGGCGATGGCAGTGTCGGGGAGAACGTGACTGCCAACGCATTGACCATCGGCGACATCCCGCAGCAACTGGACGGCGCGCCGGATGTGCTGGAAGTGCGCGGCGAAGTTTACATGAGTCACGCGGACTTCGAGGCGCTGAACAGCCGGCACGCCGAGCGCGGCGGCAAAATCTTTGCCAATCCGCGCAACGCCGCGGCCGGTTCTCTGCGGCAGCTGGATGCGGAAGTCACCCGTGCCCGCCCTTTGCGATTCTTTGCCTACAGCTGGGGCGAATTGAGTGCACCCCTCGCAGAAACGCAGATGCAAGCCATCGCACGGCTGCAATCCTTGGGCTTTCAGACCAACCCGCTGACCCGGCTTTGCGTGTCGGTTGATGAGATGATCACGCATTACCGCAGCATCGAAGAACAGCGCGCGACACTGGGCTACGATATCGATGGCGTGGTTTACAAAGTTAACGATCTGGCGCTGCAGGGGCGGCTCGGGTTCCGCTCGACCACGCCCCGCTGGGCGGTCGCGCATAAGTTTCCGGCAGAGCTCGCCTGGACCCGGCTGGAGGCCATCGACATTCAAGTCGGTCGTACAGGCGCGCTGAGTCCGGTTGCCCGCCTCACTCCTGTGACCGTGGGCGGCGTTGTGGTGTCGAATGCGACGCTGCACAACGAGGATTACATTCAGGGCCTCGATTCCAAGGGCGAGGAGATCCGGGCGGGCAAGGACATCCGCATCGGCGATTGGGTGCAGATTTACCGGGCCGGCGATGTTATTCCGAAAGTGGCTGATGTGGATCTGGCCAAGCGGCCTGCGGATGCCGCGCCCTATCAGTTCCCGCAGACTTGCCCGGAATGCTCCAGCCCGGCTGTGCGCGAGGAAGGCGATGCCGTGCGGCGCTGTTCCGGCGGCCTGATCTGCCCGGCGCAGGCGGTGGAAAAGCTGAAGCATTTTGTGTCCCGCGCGGCCTTTGACATTGAGGGTCTGGGCGCCAAACAGGTGGAGCAGTTTCATTCCGACGGATGGGTGAAAGAACCCGCGGATATCTTTGATTTGCAAGAAAACTATGGCTCTGGCTTACAGCAATTGAAGAACCGGGACGGGTGGGGCGAAAAATCTGCGGATAACCTGTTTGCTGCGATTTCTGAAAAACGCACCATCCCGATGGCCAAACTGATTTTTGCCCTGGGCATCCGCCACGCGGGCGAAGTTGCCGGCCGCGATCTGGCGTTGCACTACCGGGAATGGCACGCGATGGCGGAGGCGGTTGACGCCGCGCGACCCGCCGCGCTGGCGCACCGGGCAGCGGATGAGGCCGAGGAGGCTGAACGCCAGGCTGCCATGCAGGAAGGCCGCCGTGCCCGCATCAAGGACGCCCGCGATACAGCCATTGCCAGGTGCGATGTTCCTGCCGAAGCCGCCTCTGCTTGGGCGGACCTCATCGGCGTTGATGGGATTGGCGCAGTGCTGGGCCTGTCCCTGTCAGACGCCTTTGCCAACCCCGAAGAACGTGCGGCCTTTGACCGGCTGATGGCCAAACTGACCGTCGTCCCGCCGGATGCACCGGCATCAGACAGCCCGGTGGCGGGCAAGACCGTGGTCTTCACCGGCACTCTGGAAAAGATGACCCGCGCCGAAGCCAAGGCGCGGGCCGAAGCTTTGGGTGCCAAGGTGTCCGGTTCGGTGTCCAAAAAGACCGACATTCTGGTGGCCGGGCCTGGGGCCGGGTCAAAAGCCAAGAAGGCGGCAGAGCTGGGCATCAGAACAATGGATGAAGACGGCTGGCTGGAGCTGATTGCAGAGGCATGAGCGGGCGTCCTGAGATCCTGTTTCCGCTGTTCGCCGGTGCCGAGACCTTGCAAGGGGTCGGCCCGAAGACTGCGCAATCTCTCACTCAGGTTGAGATAGAAACGCCGCGTGACTTATTGTTCTCGCTTCCGTATTCGGTCGTGGACCGGCGGCGGCGCAAGACCATCCGCGGGGTGGACTTGCCCGCAACACTGACGGTTGAAGTGACCATCGGAAATCATCGTCCTGCCCGCAACCGGGGCGGCGCCTACCGGATTCATGTGGAAGATGCGGAGAGCGAATTTCAGCTTGTGTTCTTCCATGGCCGCAGCCGTTATCTGGAGGCTCAGCTGCCGGAGGGCGCGCGCCGTGTGGTCTCGGGCAAGCTGGAGCTGTTTGACGGGCTGGCCCAGATGGTTCATCCGGACCACATGCTGCCGGTGGAAGAGGCGCATGAGATCCCGGAGTACGAGCCGGTCTACAGCTTGACCCACGGGGTTACCCAGAAGACCATGTATAAGGCAGCGCAAAGCGCGCTGTCGCGGATGCCGGAGCTGGCGGAATGGATCGACCCGGCGCAGATGCTGAAGGAAGCTTGGCCTGCTTGGCATGACGCGCTGCAAACGGCCCATGCACCGCAGGGGCCTGATGACTTGGACCCGCAGGCGCCAGCACGGGCGCGGCTGGCTTATGATGAGCTGTTTTCCCATCAACTGACCCTGGCGCTGGCCCGTCAGACCGAACGGAAGTTGCGCGGCATTGAAAGCCATGCCAATGGCCGTTTGCAATCCCGCGTGCTGAAGGCGCTGCCCTACCGGCCGACCGGCGCCCAGATCCGTGCAATCGCGGAAATTTCGGCGGATATGGCGACTGACAAACGGATGAACCGGCTTTTGCAGGGGGATGTCGGATCAGGCAAAACTTTGGTTGCTTTCATGTCGTTGCTGGTCGCTGTTGAAGCAGGCGGTCAGGGGGTGATGATGGCCCCTACGGGGATTCTGGCACAGCAGCATATGGAAGGGCTTGCACCACTGGCCGAGGACGCAGGTGTGGTGATTGAGATCCTTACCGGGCGTGACAAAGGGGCGGAGCGAAAGGCCAAGCTGGCGGCGCTGAAACGCGGTGATATTCATATTCTGGTCGGCACCCATGCGGTGTTCCAGCAGGACGTTGAGTTCCGCGACCTGCGGCTTGCCATTGTCGACGAACAGCACCGCTTCGGGGTGCGGCAGCGGATGGAATTGGCGGAAAAGGGCAAGGGGGCTGATGTCCTGGTAATGACCGCCACGCCGATCCCGCGCTCGCTGGCGCTGGCACAGTATGGCGACATGGATGTTTCGGTGCTGGACGAGAAACCGCCGGGGCGCAAGCCGGTCAAGACCGCAGTGATCAGCACCGAGCGGATGCAAGAAGTAGTGGACCATCTGCGCAAGGCCATATCAGAAGGGCGCCAGTGTTACTGGGTTTGCCCGCTGGTCGATGAGTCAGAGCTGAGCGACCTGACCGCAGCAGAGGGACGGTTCAAGCACCTGCGCGCCATTCTGGGTGAGGGCACAGTTGGCCTTGTGCATGGTCAGATGCCGCCTGCGGACAAAGATGCGGCCATGGCAGCGTTCCAGGAGGGCACGACCAAGGTTCTGGTGGCCACCACGGTGATTGAGGTGGGGGTGAACGTGCCCAATGCCTCGATCATGGTGATTGAGCGGGCAGAGATTTTTGGCTTGGCGCAGCTGCACCAGTTGCGCGGCCGGGTGGGACGCGGCAGTGCGCAGTCAACCTGCCTTTTGATGTATCAGCCGCCGCTGACCGAAGGCGGACGCAAGCGGCTGGAAGTGCTGCGCGAAACCGAGGATGGCTTCCGTATTTCGGAAACCGACCTGCAGATGCGCGGGGCAGGCGATATGATCGGCACAGCGCAATCCGGCCTGCCACGGTTCCGGATTGCCGATTTGGAACGCCAGGCCGGGCTGATGGCGGTGGCGCAAAGCGACGCGCGGGCGCTGCTGGCCTCCGATCCCAAGCTGGAGAGCGACCGCGGCAAGGCTGCGCGTGTTCTTCTGTGGCTGATGAAGCAGGATCAAGCAATCCGTTTGATTACAGTGGGTTAATACGCGTTTTAAAGCGTTCTCTCTTGTGGTGTTCCAGTTTGTTCGCAAATGTTCTCAGAAAGTTCTTTACAGGTGTTCTTAAAAATGAGAACAAAGAGGCAACAAACTTGCCAGAGAGCGAAGAGACTGACCGGAGGAGGCCCGAGCCATGATTGCACAGATCAAAACCACTATGCAGAACGCCCATTCGACGTTGCTGGAGGACGCCATCGGAGCGGCCTCGCTGATGGTGATGCTGGTGGCGGCGTTGCATCTTCCAGGGCTGTTCTGATCCGCTTTTCCCATTCCTGATTGCATCTGCTGTGCCGGGCCGGCCCTTTCCTGTCCCGGACTGTTCGAGGGATCAACCGCCTGTCCCGATCCCCAATTGGATTGCCTCAATATCCAGCCTGGCCTGCCCGGGTCCCGCACAGCAGAGCATGACTGCCGCCGCCATCCTGCCCGGATGCGCGGCGGTTTTTTCATGCGAGGAAAGAGTGCTCAAGCAGCGTAGTGATTTGCACAGGTGCAGGCCGCGTTGCTGTATTTCGGACTACCTGTGCAGGGCTGCAAACTGCCGCGTCAGGCGCAGTGTTGCTTGGCGGCTGTTTGCATGGCTTCCAGCGTTGCCTCCAGCGCCAGCATGATCGAGGCGTGGCGGTTCTTGAACTCGCGCGCAGGCTGCAGCACTTCCAGCCCGTCAAAAGGCGCGTCCGGCACCGGGCCGTTCTGGGTCAGCATGGCTTTCAGCTGGTCGCGGGCGGTCTCGACCTCTTCCAGAGAGCGGCCGATGACATGGGCACCCACCACTGCCGCCGAGGCCTGTCCCAGCGCACAAGCCTTTACGTCTTGGCCGAAATCCGCGATCCGCCCGTTTTCCATAGAAATGTCGACGGTCACGGCAGAGCCGCAGAGCGGCGAGCGTTTCTTAACTGTGGCGCTGGGAGATTCGAGCCTGTCGAGATGCGGGATATCCGCGGCCAGCGCCAGAATACGGGTGGAGTACAGTTTGATCAGATCACTTTCGCCAGCCATGTCTTTCCCGGGCTTTCCCTGCTTGGTTCTTCCCCATACATAGGGAGCCGAACAGCAGATGCAAAAGGTTTTTATCCATGACTATTGCCGCGTCCTTTGATCCCGCCAGCCTGGTCTATAATGACGCCGGGCTGATCCCCTGCATTGCGCAGGACGAGGCCTCGGGCGAAGTTCTGATGATGGCCTGGATGAATGCCGATGCGGTAGCCCGCACACTGGAGACCCGCAAAGTCACCTACTGGTCGCGCTCGCGCCAGTCGTTCTGGATAAAGGGGGAAACATCCGGCCATGTGCAGGAGCTGGTGGACCTGCGGATAGATTGCGACCGCGATTGCCTGCTGGCGCTGGTGCGTCAGACCGGGGCTGCCTGCCACACCAACCGGCGGACCTGTTTCTATACAGCGGTGCGCGGCGGCGAAGAGATTGAGCTGATGAAACCGATGGGCTGAACAAGGATACGGCCCTGGCGGGCCGTGCCTCCGGCGGGGATATTTTCAGCCAGAAGAAGCGTGCAGGCCGGTCATTTCACGGATGTCTTGCGGGGTGGCGCCCTCGATACGGTATTTGGCTATGGCGCGGGCGTCGTCGCGTTTGGCGAGGCGTTTGCCGGTGTCATCGCGGATCAGGCGATGGTGGTGGTAAACGGGCGTGGGTAAGCCAAGCAGGCTTTGCAGCAGCACGTGGATCTGTGTGGCCTCAAAAAGATCAGCACCGCGTACTGCATGTGTGATGCCTTGATCCGCGTCATCCACAACGACGGACAGATGGTAGGATGTGCCCATGTTCCGGCGCACCAGGATGATGTCGCCAACGGTCATGATCAGTTGTTCCGGGTCCAGAGGATGGATGCCTTCGAACTCCGGGCAAGTCTCGGTGAAGCTGCGTAAATCAGCTGCCTGGACGGCTTTCATCATGTTCAACCGGATCACGTCCTTGTCCGTGGCCTCGGATGCCGGGCGATCGCGGCAGGTGCCTGGGTAGATGCGCCCGTCGGGGCCGAATTGCGGCACCCCTTCTTGCGGGGCGCCTGCGGCGGTTTCGATATCGGCACGGTTGCAGCGGCAGGGATAGGTCAGGCCCATCACTGTCAATTGGTCCAGTACGGCGCGATACCGGGGCAGGCGGTCCGACTGGCGCATTACCGGCTGCGGCCAAGTCAGGCCGAGCCAATCCAGATCCTCAAGAATCTGCGCCTCCCATTCGGAACGCGCGCGGGACTGATCGATATCTTCGATACGCAGCAGGAAGGTGCCGCCTTCCGCCATGGCCATATCGTGTGCCAGGATGGCGGAATAGGCATGGCCCAGGTGCAGCGGTCCGGTTGGCGACGGCGCGAAACGGGTGGTGAATGTCACGCTTTCTCAATTACATAAACTGTGGACTTCAGGTCGATGCCAGGGAGGTGATCCCCGTGTTCCCGGAATAGCAGCCGCGCTGCTGAACAGTCCAGCCATTCATTGAGTTTACCGGTATAGGCCCGGTCCGCCAGCGCGTGATCATTGTAGGAGAAGGCAAACAACCCGCCGCGCGGCAAGGCCTGCAGGATCATGTCGAACACCGCAGGCGGTGCCGCACCGGTGCCTAAAACGCCGCAGCCGGTGATCAGCCGGTAGGCACCCTGCGGGATCGGCTTGCTGTCTGTGACGTCAATCTGTGTCAGTGTGCGGTAGGCGCCCTTGCTGCGGGCCTGGGTGATCATCTCGTCAGACGGTTCCATTCCGTCTATGTTTTCAAACCCTTGCATTCTCAGCGCCAGGCCTGACAGGCCGGTGCCGCAGCCAAAGTCGAGAACAGGCACGCTCATGTCCGGCTGAAACTTTGCCAATGCTTCGGCGATACGGCCCGGTGTGGCGTAACCGTTTTCGGCAATTTCGGCGTCATAAGAAGCGGCCCATTGGTTGTAGTGCTCCAGGGTCGCTTCCGGTGTTTCAAGGTCGTAGGCCTTGTCCAGAAACTTTTCGCTCATGTAGCAAGTTTAGGCCCGGCAGCAGCAGTCCGTCTAGGAAAAGTTGCGGAGCCACTCTTGCCAAACGTCCTTGGCGCGGTCGGTGTAGGCCTTGTAGCGGTCCTTGCGGCCGCGGCGGCCGCCTTTGAGGCCGTCAACCGGGCGGAACAATCCGAAGTTCACGTTCATCGGCTGAAAGGTCTTGGCCTCGGCGCCGCCGGTGATGTGATGGATCAGCGCGCCCATAGCACTGTCCTGGGGAACTTCTGGCAGGTCCTGAGCAAGGATTTCCGCAGCAGCCAGCCGGCCTGCCAGCAGGCCCATCGCTGCGCTTTCCACATAGCCCTCGACCCCGGTGATCTGGCCGGCAAAGCGGATGTTGGGTTTCGTCTTCAGCCGCATCTGCGCATCCAGCAGGGTGGGCGAGTTCAAAAACGTGTTGCGGTGGATGCCGCCAAGGCGGGCGAAGCTGGCGTTCTCCAGCCCCGGGATCATCTTAAAGACCTGCGCCTGGGCGCCGTATTTCATCTTGGTCTGGAAGCCGACGATGTTGAACAGTGTTCCCAGCGCGTTGTCGCGGCGCAGTTGCACCACCGCATAGGCCTTGACGTCCGGCTGATGCGGATTGGTCAGGCCCACCGGCTTCATCGGGCCGAAGCGCAGCGTCTCACGGCCGCGATCTGCCATCACTTCGATCGGCAGGCAGCCGTCGAAATATCCGGCGGTCTCACCCTCGTGAAACTCGGTTTTGTCAGCTGACAATAATGCGTCGATGAAAGCCTCGTACTGGTCCTTGTCCATCGGGCAGTTGAGGTAGGCAGTGCGCTCCTCCTCGGTCTCGCCTTTGTCATAGCGCGATTGCATCCAGGCCTTCGACATGTCGATCGACTCGGCGTAGACAATCGGCGCTATGGCATCGAAGAAGGCCAGCGCCTCAGCCCCGGTTTCGGCCTGAATGGCCTTGCCCAGTTCCGGCGAGGTCAGCGGGCCGGTGGCAAAGATCCAGTGGCCGTCGGTCGGCAGTTCAGTGATTTCCTGATAAGAAACGCTGACATTCGGGTGCGCCTTCAGCTTGGCTGTCACGCTTTCGGCAAAGGGATCGCGGTCCACCGCCAGGGCGCCGCCGGCGGGCAGGCGGTGTTCATCGGCGGTGGTCATGATCAGCCCGCCTGCGGCGCGCATTTCCCAATGCAGCAGGCCCACGGCGTTCTGCTCGTCATCATCCGAACGGAAGGAGTTGGAGCAGACCATCTCGCCCAGGTTGCCGGTCTGGTGGGCAAAGGTTTCCACCTTGGGGCGCATTTCGTGGATCACCACCGATACGCCCATGTTCGCCGCCTGCCAGGCGGCCTCGGACCCGGCCATGCCGCCGCCCACGATATGCAATGTCTGTGCCGAATGATCTGTCATGCCCGCCACATAGGACAGGGGGAGGGTCTGCGCAACAGGCTTGGCAGTTCTATACGGGTCGCAGAGCTGCCACAATTCGCACGGGGCTTGCCAAGTACGTGTGATCTGTCCGGGAGAGAGGGGAATTTGGGGCCGCCGCTGCGGGAATGGTACACCGGTGAGAGAGAACCGGTTGGAGGGACCCTTCCGCAGCAGCAGCCCAAATTGTGCCGGTCAGTGATTAATCAGCGACCGTGCCCAATCTTTGCCATCTTTCCGCCCGAATTGAAAGGCGTTTGGCTGGCGTCTTAAGGAAACAATATGTTCCGATTGGTAAACAAAGCCTAAAATTTTCGGAGAATTCCGGAGGTCAGGCCGGAATTCCCGTAAATTTATCCGGCGGGATCAGCTTTCCTGCCAGTCGGGCGCGCGTTTTTCGATAAAGGCGGCCATGCCTTCGATGGTGTCGCGGTACATCAGATTCTCGACAATCACGCCGCTGGTATAGTCATAGGCCTGATCCAGCGGCATTTGAAGCTGCTCGTAAAACGCCTGTTTGCCGACTTTCACCGCAGTGCCGAGCTTGGAGGCGATGGTTTCCGCCAGCCGGGTGGTTTCCGCCTCCAGCTCCTCCAGTGGCACGGCACGGTTGGCCAACCCCAAGTCCACCGCGCGGGCGGCGTTGATGAATTCACCCGTGGTCAGCAGCTCAAACGCCTGTTTACGGGGGATGTTGCGCGACAGCGCTACCATCGGGGTGGAGCAGAACAACCCGATGTTCACCCCGTTGACGCCGAATTTGGTGTCTTCCGCGGCCACCGCCAGATCGCAGGAGGCCACCAGCTGGCAGCCCGCCGCCGTGGCGATGCCATGCACCTGGGCAATCACGACCTGGGGCAGGGACTGCAATCCGGTCATCACGCTGGTGCAACGGGCAAACAGATCCTGGAAATAACCTTTGCCGCCATCGTCGCCTGTGCGGCCTGCGGTCATCTGCTTGATGTCATGGCCCGCACAGAACCCTTTGCCGGTGCCGGACAGGATCACCACCTTGATACTGCTGTCTTCACGCAGGGCGTCGATCTGCGCCTGCAGTGCGGCCAGCATCTCGTCCGACAGTGCGTTCAGTTTTTCCGGCGTGTCCATCGTCAGCCGGGCAATGCCGCCCGTGTCGTGACGTTTCAGAATTGTCATCTTGCCCTCCTCGCAAATCTCGGGGCAACTCTATGCAGGGACAGGGGAAAGGGAAAGCATGGCGCTGGCATTTGATGTCGCAGGTCTGACGGATTACCTGCATGAGATTTTTCCGCAGGTGAAAGGCGAATTTGCCATTGATGCGATGGATGAAAGCGGCCTGCGGATGCGGCTGCTGACAGCCGAACGGCATCTACGGCCCGGCGGCACGGTGTCGGGGCCGTCGATGTTTGCGCTGGCCGATTGCGCGATCTATGCGCTGATCCTGTCGCAGCTGGGGCGCGAGGCGCTGGCCGTCACCACCAATTGTTCGCTGGATTTCATGCGCAAACCCGTGGCCGGCGCGGATATTATCGCCGAGGCGCGGCTGTTGAAACTGGGCCGGGCTCTGGCGGTCGCCGATGTGCTGATGTACTCTGAAGGGCTGGCAGAGCCGGTGGCACGTGCCAGCATGACCTACTCGGTCCCGCCTAAGCGTTGATCGCGGTGGCAAAGGGCTGGCCGACCTTCACCAGCGTCTCCCGGCCTTTGGCGCTGTTGGCCAGCAGATCGTCCGAGAAACGGACCTTGCCGGGCTCAAACACCACCACCACGGTGGAGCCGCCGAATTTGAAGTAACCCTTTTCGTCCATCTTCTGCACTGCGCCTGCGGTACGGGTGTTGACGATGCTGCCCACACCAAAGGCGCCGACCTCGACAAAACAATAGGTGCCCAACGTCTCCGTCTCGACCAGGGTCCAGGAGCGCTTGTTCTCTCCGAACACATCCGGTCCGGCCCCCAGCGCAATCGGGTTCACCGAATGCAGCGCGCCGGCAATGTCCTGGGCGCCGGTGATCCGGCCCGCGGCAGGGAAGTGGTAGCGGTGGTAATCCGCCGGGCACAACCGCACGATGGCCAGCGCGCCGCCGATGAAACGCTCCGCAATGCTGGGCAGCATAGTGCGGACTGACATCGGGTGGCCTTTGACGGGAACAAAGACGTCCTCGGCTAGCTCCGGAAACACCAGCACCCGGCCGTCTGCCGGGGAGACGATGTCCCGCGGATCTTTGCTGTAGGGGCGGGCCTCAGACTTCAGGTTCCGCACAAAAAAGTCGTTGAAACAGCCATAGCTCTCCGCCGGTGCGGTGGCTTCCGCCATGTTGATGGACAACTCGTTGATCACCGCGCTGATCTTGGCCTTGGAAAACCGCGAGCCGAACCAGGCGCCCATGCACCGGCTGACCAAAGCCGAGCGGAACAGCAGCTTTTCCACCGGCTTTGCGCTGGCGTTCTGATAGGCCCAGCGGATCCACTTCTCGCCCAGCACCACCTCTTCAAAGGTCTCGCCGGTGTCGCGGTCAACAACAAGGATCGGATCACGCTGCATGGGGCCTGCCAGGTTCGGTTTCAATTCTTCTGCGCCTAGCAAGATGCGCGGCCGGGGCCAAGGGGGAATTGCGCAGCAGAGAGGGGCGCTGCCCGGCAGGTGCGAAAAGAACAGAGGCGCTGCCCCTCTTGGCCTTTGGCCAATTCACCCTGAGGTATTTGGGACCAGAAAGAAGCTGCTGTCAGTCATTGCCCGCCGAGGGCACCGGTCCGGGCAAACTGACAGCCGGCCAGGGGGAGGGGCTGGCTGCAAGCGCAAAGGCCGTGCAATTGCAGTAAAGAAATACAGTAGAGAAAAGGGGGCCGAAGCCCCCTTGTGCATGCCCTTACGGGAACAGCTTTTTGACGTAGTTCGGCAAGGCAAACGCCGCCTTGTGGATCTCCGGGTTGTAATACCCGGTCTCGATCCCGGCAGCGGCAAAGCGCGCCTCCAGATCCTCAAGGCTCACATTACGGGCCTTGTCCGAGTGGCTGCCCCAGCCGAACGCCATCGGCCCGCCGGCATAGGTCGGCACCGACGCCAGATAGCAGGAGGCATCGGCAAACAGAGCCTGGAACGCCCGCAGGGTGCCGGTCAGCTCATCCCCCTGCATGAACGGCACGCCGTTCTGGGTGACGATGATGCCATCCGCGGTCAGCGACCGCGCCGCATGGCCATAGAACGTATCGGTGAACAGCACTTCGCCGGGGCCGATCGGGTCGGTCGAATCGACGATGATCACATCGAACTTTCCGGTGTTCTCTTTCATGAAGAACGCGCCGTCGCTGATCACCAGATTGAGGCGCGGATCGTCAAAGGCGCCGTCGCTCAGCATCGGCAGGTATTCTTTCGAGAAATCCACCACGCCGCCGTCGATCTCCACCATTGTGACATGTTCGACCGACGTGTGGCGCAGCGCCTCGCGGGCCATGCCGCCGTCGCCGCCGCCGATGATCAGCACGCGTTTTGCGGCACCATGCGCCAGGATCGGCACGTGGGTCAGCATCTCGTGGTAGATGAAGTTGTCGCCTTCGGTGGTCTGCACCACGTCGTCCAGTGTCAGGATGCGGCCGAATTGGCCGTTCTGGAACACTTTCAGGCGCTGATGCTCGGTGTTGCTGTCATAGAGCATTTCGTCCACGCGCAGGGCCTGGGCGTAATGTGCGTGCAGGCTTTCCGTCACCCACTCCGGTTTGCTGGCACTGCTCATGCGGCAACCTCTTTGGCGATCAGTTCCTCTCCGCGCAGCAGTTCGCGCACTTCCACCATGTCAGTGTTGAAGGCCTCTTTCAGCACGTCGACGGCTTTCCACGGCTCGGCATCGCCGCACATGAAGACGTCAAAGGCGCCATAGCCGATTTCAGGCCATGTGTGCACCGAGATATGGCTTTCCGCCAGCACGGCCACGCCGGAGACGCCCTGGGGCGAAAACTTGTGGGTGTGGATGTGCAGCAGGGTGGCGCCGCAAATGTCAACGCAGTCGCGAAACGCTTTCTGGATGCGGGCTTCGCAGTCCAGGCCGGTGCCTTTCATTACTTCGATGATCAGATGGGTCCCAGCAAACACCTTGCCATCCTTGCGGATGAAATGGTCTTCGCGGTCCGAGTCCACAACGGAGTCGATATTCGCGGCTGTTACACCGCGGGCGGTATCTTCCTCATGGGCGCCTGTCTCCAGACCGATCCCCAGTTGGAAGAGGTTGGCGTCTTTCATGACACTCCCCTTCGTTCCAGTAGATTGCAATCCAGCCGGTTCCTTAGCGCCCCCCCGAATAAGGGTCCGGGGTTGGGATCGGTACCGAAAGTGAGGGGCATTTAGGCCGGGGGGAAGATTCGATCAACCTTTAATTTTTGCATAGCCGGTAACGTGCAAGGACCTGCATCCTGCGGATCATGAGGGCGGGCAAAAAAAGGGCCGGGGCGAACCCCGGCCGTCAGGTTGTTCTATTGCCCAGGGGATCATGGGCGCCAGAACGGAAGAGTGGCTTCATAATGGGCGTCCTGGCGGCTCAGCCCGATGTCCTTAAGCTGTGCTGCGCTTAGGTGTTTGAGATGGGTCCTTGTGCGGCGGCGCAGGCTCCACTTGGTGACCAGCACAGCAAAGAGGACGGCCCATTGCGCCAGCACCGGCAGGCCCGGGCGGCTGATCAGATAGGACATGTTCGAATGTGCCATTTGCGTGTGCTGTACCATGGGAGGTTTCCTATATTGTGTTGATACAATCCTGTTGATTTGTCGTGATGTTTTGATACAAAGGGGTGAGCATGTTGTCCAAGGATGGATTGTAATGGGTACAATATGGCCGCAGAGCCTGGGTGAGGCGAAAGGTCCTAAGTATAAAAAGGTGGCAGATACAATCCGGTCTGCTGTTGAATTGGGCAGTTTGAAAATTGGTACAAAGCTGCCGCCGGTGCGCGACCTTGCATATCAATTAAGCATAACGCCCGGCACCGTTGCCCGCGCCTACAGCATTCTGACTGATGAAGGCGTGCTGGAGGCCGAGGTCGGGCGCGGCACCTTTGTAGCCGAAAAGAAAAAGCCGGTGCCCGATGACGTATGGTCGCGGGAGCTGCATTTGCTGGAGGCGCGCGATCCCGGTCATGTCAGCCTGTTCAGCCCGCGGATTGCCGATATGGGGCAGGTGGCCGCGGTGCGCGAGGCGCTGCACAAAGTGGCGGAAGGCGAGGCGCGGAAATTCCTGAATTATCCGACCCGTGACGCCTATCTGCCGGTGCGCCAGGCGGCGGCGGCATGGGTGGGGCAGTCGCCGGTCGGCATGGTCACAGAAAACGACATTGTCCTGACCCACGGCGGTCAGAACGGGCTGATGGTGGTTCTGCAAGCGATCCTGGAAGGCCCGCAGCCGGTTATCATGGTTGAGGATTTGACTTATGCCGGGTTCCGCCGCGCTGCGGAACTGCTGAGGGCGCAGGTGGTCGAAGTCGCCATGGATGAACACGGCATCCGGCCGGATTCAATGGAGCTGGCGATCCGCAAGACCGGCGCCACGGTGCTGTGCACCAGCCCTGAGGTTCACAATCCGACCGGGCTGCACACACCGCTGGAGCGCCGCAAGGAAATTGTCCGCATTGCCCGCCGCCACGGGGTGCAGATCGTCGAGGATGATTGCTACCGCCTGGGCGAGTCGCGCGCACCCAGCTACCGGTCGCTGGCGCCGGAGCTTGCCTGGCATGTGTCCTCGATCTCCAAGATCCTGACACCGGCCCTGCGCGTCGGTTTTGCGCTGGCGCCCGAGGGCCGGTCGACAGACCTGCGGCGGGTGGCGGAGTACGGATACTTCGGCCTGGCGCAGCCGCTGGCAGAACTGGTGCGGATACTGCTCACCGATCCGCGGCTGCCTGATCTGGTGGCGGCGGTGCGCGGGGAAATGGCCCGCTATGTCCGGGTCGCCGTCAATGCGCTTGGCGGGTTTGATCTGACCTGGAACCCGGATGTGCCCTTTGTCTGGCTGCGGCTGCCCTCCGGCTGGCGCGCCGCCGCCTTTACCCGGGCCGCCGAGTCAAACGGGGTGCAGATCCGCTCGGCAGATGAATTTGCCCTGCGCGACGGCCGCGCGCCCCATGCGGTGCGCATTGCCATCAACGCGCATGTACCGCTGAAACAGTTCGAGGAGGCGATGCTGCGCCTGCGCTCCCTGCTGGACAACCCGCCCGAGCAGATCAGCGTTTGAAAATGGAAAGAGGCCGCTTTGGCAAGCCGCCCCCACCGGGTTGAAATGCTGCTGATTACTCTTCCAGTTTAACCCACAGCGGGACATCGTTGCCACCAAAGGACCAGTTGTCTTTGCCGGGGGCAATTCCGGCAGTGACCGCCGAAGCGACCAGTCCGGCGACCGATCCGCGGGCAACGATAACCCCGTCAAGTGTTGGCTGAACTTTGGTGTCCGCCGACCTGCCGGGCGCTTTGCAATTCACCCGCAGCGATGTTGGCCGATCTTTGAGCTTGGGCAAGCGAACCACCGCCGGCGTCGTGAACGAGGCGGAAAACTCGGCGGAGTCCAATGTTCAGACAGCTCCAGTCACTTCAATGCGTTCGGTGACGGAGGAGCGGTTGTTTCCGGACAAAACCTGCTGTCGCCGTTCTTCTTCATCCAGTTCAAAGAAGAAAGTGCGTATGAAGGGCTCGGTGTAGCCGGTAACGCGTGCTGCGGTGAGGCCGGTCTTGTAGGATACGGCAACCGGCGGCTGTTCCGCGGGCGCATATTGCATGCAACCAGTGACCAGCAGGGCCAAGGGAAAGGGGGCTAATTTGGAGAGTTTCAAAACGGTGCTCTCTTGGTTGAATTTTGCCGGGTGGCTAGCCGGAGCAAATGCCTTGGTGCAAGGTGGGGAGATAAATCAATAGAAAGTGTTGTCTAATCCGCTCTCCGCTTTGCCTGATAGTGCGGAAGGTGCGAGATTTGTGGGGTAAAATGATACCTAATTCTCAACATGTTGTTTTTGCTTATTTTATTATAGCTCGCCTCTGTTGACGTGGCTTTGTGATCCCCGTAAACCCCCTCCATCGCATTCAGGCGTTTCCTTCCGGGATTCTGCCGTCACGACAAACAGGATTAACCTGCCATGAAAACCTTCTCTGCTACACCGGCAGACATCGAGAAGAAGTGGATCCTGATCGACGCCGAGGGCGTTGTTCTGGGCCGCCTTGCCTCGATCGTTGCCATGCGCTTGCGTGGCAAGCACAAAGCGTCCTTCACTCCGCACATGGACATGGGCGACAACGTTATCATCATCAACGCCGACAAGGTGCAGATGACCGGTAAGAAGCGCGAAGAGCACTTCTACTGGCACACCGGCCACCCGGGCGGCATCAAATCGCGCACCAAACAGGAAATCCTGGAAGGCGCGCACCCCGAGCGCGTTGTGACCCAAGCGGTCAAGCGCATGCTGCCGGGCAACCGCCTGAGCCGTCAGATCATGACCAATCTGCGTGTCTATGCCGGTGCCGAGCACCCGCATGAAGCACAGGCCCCTGAAGTTCTGGATGTTGCATCCATGAACAAGAAAAACACCCGGAGCTAATGTAGATGTCTGATCAGATCAACACTCTTGAAGAGCTCGCAGCTGCAACCGGTGTGGAAGCAGTGGCTGAAGAAACCATCACGCGTGAGCCGGTTCGCGACGAACTGGGCCGCGCCTATGCCACCGGCAAGCGTAAAGACGCGGTTGCCCGTGTCTGGATCAAGCCGGGCTCCGGCAAGGTCGAAGTGAACGGTTTGGAAATCAACAAGTACTTCGCGCGCCCGGTGCTGCAGATGATCCTTCGTCAGCCGTTCCAGGTTGCCGGTGTCGAAGGCGAATTCGACGTCTATGCCACCGTCAAAGGCGGCGGCCTGTCCGGTCAGGCCGGTGCGGTCAAGCACGGCATCTCCAAGGCGCTGCAGCTCTATGATCCTGCACTGCGCGGCGCGCTGAAAGCGGCAGGTTTCCTGACCCGCGACAGCCGTGTTGTGGAACGTAAGAAATACGGTAAGGCTAAAGCCCGTAAGAGCTTCCAGTTCTCCAAGCGCTAAGGTTCACGCTTTTGCTATTATTGGAAAGGGCTGCCTGCTGGGCGGCCCTTTTTTTGGTACTGGAGCAGGTGACTGATCAGCACCGTTAACATTTTCGCAAAAGTAACGTAACATGGCCGGCACCGCTTTCTGTTGGGGGGAGCTGCAATGCCGCAAACCATCTATGAGAAATACGGCGGGTTCAGTGCCATCAGCCGGGTCGTGATGACCTTTTATGAGATGGCGCTCGATTCCGATCAGATCGGTGATTACTTTGCCGAGGTGGATATGGCGCGGCTGATCGACCACCAGACCAAGTTCATTTCCTCGCTTTTGGGCGGGCCTGCCTCATTCAGCGACGAGCGGCTGGAGACGGTGCACCGGGCCTTAGCAATAACCCATGATGACTTTGACGAAATGGGCGCGCTGCTGAAAGACGCGCTGGAGCAGCACGGGTTGTCCGAACCGGATGTCCGGGCCACGCTTGCCGCAATCGAATCAAAGCGCAACGTCATCGTCCACCGGGACGCCGCATGAGCATTGCCGCCATCAACGAGCAGCTGCTGCGCGCTGTTGGCGTCGGGATCGCCGTTGTCCGCGCCTCTGATCTTGGATTTGTCTTTCACAATCAACTTTTTGCGGAGTGGTTTGGCACGCCTGGCCCGGACGCGGCGCTTACGGATGCCATCGAAGGCTTGCAGCCGGACGACCTCGGCCCGCTGTGCGACGAAGGGCTGCGCTATTCGGCGGAGCTGAAGATCAAGCGCAAGCGGCGCACACTGGTTTTCGCCATCAATATTTCGCAGGCCAGCCATCTGAACGAGGCGCTTCTGGTGGTGGAATGCCAGAACATCACCCGGATCCGCGAGCTGGAAAGCATGATTGACAGCTATTCTGCCATGGTGGAGCGCAACACCCGCGAGCTGGAACGTGAAAAGGAGCGGGTGGAGCGGTTGTTGCTGAACCTGATGCCGCGTTCGGTCTATGAGGAATTCAAGACCTTCGGCGTGGTGACCCCGCAGCTTTACCCCAAGGTCTCGGTGGTGATGCTGGACTTTGTGAATTTCACCGATTTCGCGTCCCGCACAGACCCGACTGTGACCCTGGGTGAGCTGAACGATATTTTCACGGCCTTTGACCGCATCGTCGAACAATACGGCTGCGAGCGGATCAAGACCATTGGCGATGCCTATCTAGCGGTTTCCGGAATGCCAGAACCGGCGCCCGACCACGCCACTGCGGTGGCCCATTGCGCTACCCGCTTCCTTCGGTATCTGGACCGGCGCAACCAGAGCCATCAGCATAAATGGCAGGCGCGCATCGGTCTGGGAACCGGCTCTGCTGTCGGCTCGGTGGTGGGCATTCAGAAGTATGTCTATGATGTCTTCGGCCCGGCGGTGAATCTGGCTTCCCGCCTGCAAGTCTTCGCCAATCCAATGAAAATCGTCGCCCCGGATGAAATGAAGGAAGCCCTCTCCGAAGAATTCCGCGTCACCGATATTGGCCTCGAGGATATCAAAGGCATCGGCGAGGTGCATCTGGTCAATGTCGGTGATGAACTGGGTGCCCGGCAACCCAGCGGACGGTTCTAGAGGGGCTCTAGCCGTCGGGTGCAATCAGCCCCAGCCCGCGCAGGTAAATACCGATACCGCTTTCCAGCAAGTCCTCAGGCGGGAAAGGGGAGGCGGCCCCCGGAGAATTCCGAGCATAAAGCTCCACCACCCCGTGGCTCATCGCCAGCACATGGGCCGAGAACATTGAGGCCGGCGGGCGTTTATCTTCCGGGATATGCTGGCTGAGGTCCGCAGCGGCGCGCTCCAGGATCGCCCGTGCCCGTGCGGCGGCAT
This sequence comes from Leisingera aquimarina DSM 24565, assembly GCF_000473165.1. Lineage (GTDB taxonomy): Bacteria > Pseudomonadota > Alphaproteobacteria > Rhodobacterales > Rhodobacteraceae > Leisingera > Leisingera aquimarina. The sequence continues at coordinate 2,895,901 of NZ_KI421504.1, forward strand.
CAGCCAGTTCCGGCGTCCGGTTCACCGAAATGCCGCTTTCGAACATGGCTATGTAGTGCCCCGGATGCTTGCGGGCAAAGGCGAGATAGGCGCGCCCTGTGGCCTCGAACGCGGCCAGGGCCGAGGGCTGGTATTTATCATAGGCGTGCTGCATGAGGTCAGCAAACATCGCATAGCCCTGCCGCCCGGCCTCGGCGATCAGATCCTCGCGCCCCTTGAAATGACGGTAGACGGCGGCGGGGGTCACACCTGCCTGTTTGGCAGCCTCCGACAGGGTGAACCCGGTCGGGCCCTTGGCCTCAATCAGATGCAGGGCCGCTTCGACCAGCGCCTGGCGCAGATTGCCGTGATGATAACCGCGTTTAGGCATCCCAGATATCCGGGCCTCCGCAAATTCCGGTGTCCAATTCGCCAATCGCGTCGGCGGTCTTGCTGTCATAGTCGACGGCGTGCAGAACGCTGCGCATTGCTGCCAGCCTGGCCCGCCTTTTGTCATCCGAGCGGATGATGGTCCAGGGGGCCTCGGCGCTGTGGCTGTGTGCAAAGGTTTCGGAAATGGCGGCGCTGTACTCGTCCCATTTCTCCAGCCCCTTCACGTCAATCCGGCTGAGCTTCCATTGTTTCAATGGGTCGGACTCGCGGGACAGAAACCGGCGCAGCTGTTCTGCCCGGCCGACATTCAGCCAGAACTTGAACAGATGCACGCGATCCTCGGCCAGCGCCCGTTCAAAACCCAGAACCTGACGAAAGAAGCGCTCGCGTTGTTCATCGGTGCAAAAGCCAAAGACCTTCTCTACTACGCCGCGATTGTACCAGCTGCGGTCAAAGAACACGATTTCGCCGCCCGACGGCAAGTGCTGGACATAACGCTGGAAGTACCACTGGCTCTGCTCGGCCTCGCTGGGTTTCGAAAGCGCCACGATCCGCGCGCCGCGGGGGTTAAGGTTCTCGCGAAAGCGCTTGATGGTGCCGCCCTTGCCGGCCGCATCCCGGCCTTCAAAGACAATGGCAATGCGGGCACCGCTGGATTTGACCCAGGACTGCAGCTTGACCAGTTCGATCTGCAGCGCTTCCAGCTCTTTTTCATAGGCCTTGCGCTTCATGCGCTCCCGGTACGGGTAGCTTGGGCTGAGGATCCCGTCTTTATCGGCGCCTTTGATGGCCTCGCGGATCTCCTCCGGCGCGCCGGTCCGGTAAAAGCGGCTGATGGCCCCGTCAAATGGCAGCGGCATGTGAAAAACCCTTCTGTCCTCAACCCTTTATATGGGCAAGAACTATGGAATGTGAATCGTTTTAACGCAAATGTGCGCGGGCGGCGGCGCGGCGCACGGCGGCGGCCACCTCGTCTGTTGCCACTTGGTGCGGCATATGGCCGACACCCTGCAGCAGGGTCAGGGCGGCACCGGGGACATCGCGGGCAAGCTGCCGGGCGTGGAGATCCGGGTTGACAGTGTCATCCGCGGTTCCATGGATGATTTCGACCGGAACGCCGATGCTGCTGTAGTGCGGCGTCAGGGATTTCACCTCGTCCAGCAGGTTGGCGCGCTGGCGGGCATTGGCCCGCAGGGATCCGCGCCTCAGTGTCAGGCCGATGCCGAAATGCTGGGCATATCCCTCAGGGACAGGCTGGGGGGCAAACACGGCGTCCAGCGTCTCCATAACGGTTTTGCGGGAGACAAAGGCTGTGAGGGCGGGCACGGCGACAACACTGCCGAGCGGCGAAGAGGTCACCCGGTAAAAGGTGTCCAGCGGTGTGTCCCAAGGGTACGAAACCCCGGCAACCGACACCAGGGCCGACAGGCTGCCGGGATAGTCAACGGCCCAGGCCAGCGCAACCGCGCCGCCATAGCTTTGGCCCAGCACGATAGGCCTGTCCGCCCCCATTTGCGCCGCAGCCGCGCGCAACAGGCCGGCCTGCTGGCGGATGGTGGCCCCGGTGCCATTGATGCGGTCCGAATACCCCAGTCCGGGCCGGTCAAAGATCAGGATGCGGAAGTCCTCTGCCAATGCAGGAGCCAGCCGGAAGGTCATATCGCGCGTACTGCCGCTGGAGCCGTGGATCAGCACCAGATCCGGCGCGCTGCCTTTGGGCCGCCCCATCTCCACTACATGCACCCGGTGGCTGCCCACCACCAGGGATTGCCCCAATGGCGGGTGGCTTGCGACAGCCGCTGCCTCGCGGCGGCCCGCCTGCCAGTTGGTCAGCACAGCAGCGGCCGCCAGTGCAAGGCCTGCATAAACCAGCACTTTAGCGGCCGATCTGATCCATTTCATAAGGCGTGGTCTGGTAGATCTCATTGATCCAATTGCCATAAAGAAGATGCGCGTGGCTGCGCCAGCGGTTTTGCGGCGGCTGGCTGGGGTCATCGTCCGGATAATAGTTGCCCGGCACGTTGATCGGGGTGCCATTGGCCACGTCCCGGTCGTACTCCTGCTTCAGCGTATCATTGTCATACTCGAAATGGTTGAAGATATAGAGAGCGTTGTGCGCCTTGTCCTCAACCAGGCAGGGGCCGACCTCGTCGCTGCCGAGCAGCGTCTTCAGCCCTGGTGCCGCGCTGATTTCGGCCTGCTTCATCTCGGTCCAGCGGCTGACCGGAATCACGAAATCATCCGAAAACCCGCGTAAATAGGGCGAAGCAGGCGCCAGGTTCCGGTGCCGGAAGCAGCCGAACGCCTTGTGATCCAGCATATGCTTTTTCACGCCATGGAAATGATTGATCATCGCCATGCCGCCCCAGCAGACGCCAAAGGTGGAATGCACGTTGGTCTGGGTCCACTCGAACACCTCCCGCATCTCGTCCCAATAGGTGACCTCGGGGAAGTCGAGATGCTCAATCGGCGCGCCGGTGATGATCAGCCCGTCGAACTTTTGGTGCTTCACTTCCTGGAACGAGTGATAGAATTCGGCCATATGCTCAGCCGCGGTGTTTTTGGTGCGGTGCTCGCTCATCCGGATCAGGCTCAGATCTATCTGCAGCGGGGTCGCCCCGATCAGCCGGGCAAACTGGTTCTCGGTCTGGATCTTCTTGGGCATCAGGTTCAGCAGGCCGATGCGGATGGGGCGGATGTCTTGACGCGCCGCTTGATCCGGCGACATCACCATCACGCCTTCGTTCGTCAGAACGTCATAGGCGGGGAGATCTGCGGGCATCTTGATGGGCATGTCAGTGTCCTGATTTGCGGAAGGGTGTACGATATAGCGGAATTCGACAGATAGGCGGCTTAGCCGCGGGCCTCAAGAGCGGACGCGATCAAATCCTCGAAATCCCCCTCATCCCTGACGGCAGAGATCTGATCGGCGGTGACCGTGACACCCCAATTGTCCGCCATCGCCTGATAGCGCGGCTGTCGGTGCGCCAGCGCCTGGGCATAGGTCCAGCGGATGAAGGCATCGGGGTCCACATCCCCTTCAGCTATGCCATTTTCCTTGAGATACTCTTGCCAGACCCGGTCCAGAAACTCCGGCTGATAGGACATCGGTTTGGGCGCGCGGTCAAAACGGCGGACCAGCTCGGCGGTATGGGCGTCGCTGCCCTTGATCCAGACCATCAGCGTGTGTTTGCTGAGTTCCGACAGGACCTGATCGTGCGGGTCATTGGCATCGACCCATTCGCAGATCGACCCGCCCGTATCGCAGATGAAATTCGGATAGCCGTAAAGCTGTTCAGCGCGGCCCGCGAAATACTCCGTATCCAGCAGCGCCCGGATTTCGGCGACCCGGAACTGTTCCTGGCGGCGCTTATATTCGCCAATCGGCAGCCCGCCTTTGGCCTTATCGCCTGGTTTGCCCAAGTAAGAGGCAACCGGGGTCAGATTCTCGAACGTGATGTTGGAGCCGATGAAGATCGAATCCGACAATAGAAGGTCCCGCAGAAACGGAACTTTCATCGCTTCCGCCTTGGCGTTGTCAGCGATGTATTCGCCCATGTAGCGGGTGCCGATACGGTAGTCGACCGAGTAGTGGAACCAGCTGCCGGCGCCGCGCAGGATGTTGCTGACATAGGTTTTGCCAAGCCCGGACATGCCAAAGAACAGCACCCGTTTGTTCGGCGCATCGCGCCAGTCCTGCGCAGAAGTGTAAAGCATGAGATCCCAAGTCCCTGAAGGTTTCACGCCTTGCTAATCACCTGCGCGGGCTTGGTCAATTCCGTGTGCGTTTGCGCCGCAGGACCGGTTTGCCGTTCAGGACCATAAGCCCGGCTGCCAGCAGGGCAAAACCGGCGTAGGCCTGCGGTTTCAACTCTTCTCCCAGCCACCAGGCGCCCAGCAGGATGGCAACCGGCGGAATGATCAGGGTGACCAGCATCAGGTTGCCGCTGCCCGCCAACGCTAGCACCCGGTAATACAGCAGATAGGCGCCAGCAGTGGCAATCAGCGAAAAATAGGCAATGGATAGCCAGGTGCCGGTTTCCAGGCTCAGCGAAACCGGGCCGTCAACCAGCAAGGCTGCCGGCAGCAGGCAGAGGGTGGAGCCGGTCAGCATACCGGCAGCCGCTACCTGCGGCGGCAGTCCGGACAGTTTCAGCCGCGCCCAGGCACTGGCAAAGGCATAGGACACGGTGCCGGCCAGAACTGCCAGTTGCGCGGTGCTTCGGATGTCGAAATTGGCAAATTGCTCCAACCCGATGGCGGTGGCCACGCCGAGAAACCCCAGCGCCACTCCCAGTACCTTGCGTGCTGCCAGCCGTTCGTCGGCAAACACCAGCGCAGCGACGATGACGCCGAAGATGGCTGTGGCCGCATTCAGGATCGAGGTGAGGCCGGTCTCAATATACAGCTGTCCCCAGGTCATCAGGCCGAAGGGGATGATGTTGTTCAAAAGGCCCATCACCAGAAAGGCGCCCCAGATACGCGGCTCCTTTGGCACCGGCAGCCGCATCAGCACCACCACGCCCCACAGGAACAGCGCCGCCCAGCCGCAGCGATGCAGCACAAGGGTAACAACGGGGATTTCGTCCAGGGCGATGCGGATCGACAGAAACGAGCCGCCCCAGATCACGCCGAGCAGTATCAGCTCGGCCCAGGCGCGGGGGGATATGGTTTTTTGAGGGCTCATGCGGGTCATCTAACCCGCCGGGCGCGGCCAGGCGACCCGGATCTTGCGGCAAAAGAAAACCCCGCCCGAAAAGGGGCGGGGCTGGAACCGGAACTGCGGCAGGATCAGAAGTGGTAACCAACCTTGAAGCCCACTCCGACCGAGGTGTTGTCGCCGAATTGCGACGTGGCAAAGGGCGCCTGGCTGACCACGGTTTGGGCACTGCCGACGCGGGTGATGTTCACACCGCCGGAGATGCTCATGTTGCCCTGCTTGTATTTGGCGCCGATGGTCAGGCCCAAACGGCCGTCCTGCGGGCTGAGGTTGGACTGGAAGCCGCCCAGCGTTTCCTCATAGCTGACCGACACCGAGCCCGACCAGTTTTCGTTAAACTTGCGGCCCACACCCAGAGTGTAGGTGTAGCGGTCATCCGCAAAGGAAACCAGCGGCCGGCCGATCAGCGTTCCGGTGTAGAAGGAAGGCGAGATGTTGAACTTGGACCATTCCACCCAGCGCACGCCGCCAAACAGCAGCGTGTCCTTGGCAATGCCGGTCTGGAAATCCAAGTTTACTGCCTGCGGCGTGTTGATGGCAGTTGTCGAGGTGAACGGTCCCGGCAGGCCGCCTCCGGTTTCCGTTGTGCTGACGTCGTGGTCGATTTCCGAGAAATATGTCAGTGCAATCCGCAGCGCGATGTCCGGGCGCTCATAGGCAACACCCACCAGATAGCCAAAGCTTTCATCGCGGTCGCCGCTTGCTGCATAGCCGCCGAACACAGGGATCGAGACTTCGGCTTCCATTGTCTGCAGCCGCACGCCGCCGTAGGCGCTGAAGTTCTGGTTGAATTTATAGCGCAGCACCCCGGTTATCGCATTGGAGTTGAGTTCAGCAGTTGCCCCCTGAAAAACATAGCCGGTGCCAGCGGGGTATTCCACGTCGGCGCCGAAAGGCTGATCGAAAATCAGCGCAAAACTCAGCTTGTCATTGATGTCGCGTTTGTAAGCAGCGCCGAGCTGCAGGTGCGAGCCGACCATGTCGCCAGAATTTGCGCCAATTGCCGTGCCCGACACATCCGGACTCACATGGCCGATCGAGAACTCGGCGTAAGTGCCCTCTTCAAACAATGCACCAAGAGTTTGGCCGGAGCGGTCAACGCCGCCAGCCATGGCAACACCCGGCAGCAGCGCCAGCGCCAAGGGCGCAGCGTGGATCTTCTTCATTTGTTCCTCCCTGTACGAAAGCCTTTCCGGCTTTTTGTCACAGAACCGTAACCAGCAGGAATTCGTCAAATCAATGCTAACGGCACGGAAACCTGCCGCAATCGATCAATCTTAAGCGGGCTTTGCGGGTTTCTTGGCAACAATGTTGAGATAATTCGCAATGCAGATGACCGCGGCGCCGCTCAGCACCCAGGCATCCAGCGCTTCACCGTAGATCACCATGCCAAGGATCGCGATGGCAGGAAGGCGGGCAAAGTCAACTGGCACCACAACGCTGGCCGGCGCCAAGGACAGCGCGGTGGTCAGGCAGAAATGAGCGGTCAACCCGGCAATGCCGATCAGAACAAGCCAGGGCAGGGTGGTGGCGTCCGGCAACGCCATGTCGCCGTCCCAGCCTGCCGCCAGCAGACCCATCACCAGCTGCATGGAGGTGAGCCAGAACAGGATAGAAGCAGTTTTTTCGTTCCGGGTCAGCCGCTTGGTGAGGATAGCTGTAAGCGCAAAGAAGATGGCGCAGCTGGCAGCGGCTATGATGCCAAGGTTCAGCGTTTCCGGACTGGGGCGGGCAACAATCAGGATGCCGGCAAAGCCGATGCCTGCGGCAAGCATACGGCGCCGGCTGAGGGCTTCTCCCAGTAAGAACGGCGACAGGATGATCACCCACAGGGGCGAGGTGAACTCCAAGGCAAAGACCTGCGCCAGCGGCACCAGCGTCACCGCCAGAAACCAAAGGTTCTGACCGGTGAAATGGAAGAGGTTGCGCACAGCATGAACACTCAGCCGGGCGCTGCTGACCTGATGCCAGCTGCCCGCTACCGTCAACAGGCTTACGACAATGATGACCCCGACCAGGCTGCGATAGGCCATGATCTCGAAGGTATCCAGCGTCAAACCGGCTTCACGCCCGGCAATCGCCATGGCGGAGAACGAGACAATGGCGCCGATCATCCAAAGGGCGGCCTTGGCGGTGTCAGTCATCAGTGCAGCCAATCGTCATTTTGCAACTCCACGGTGGAGGCCGCGCTCCAGGCGGCGGCCCTGAACAGGTTGAACCAGACCGCAGCAGATTCCCGCAAGAGAATACGGATACTGGGCCAGCCGGTTTCCGGATCCCTGCGCACATCCTCAGATGCAGCAAGATGCAGTCTGCGCGCTCCGGCCCAGCGGAAGGACGCCCAGGACCGAGGCAGGTGAAAAGCTTCGGTTATCAGGATCAGGTTTTCGGATGCGGGCAGCAGCGGCACAGTGAACAGCGCGTTCTGCAGGGTCGACTGCGACTCGTGCTCGATCAGGATGGCGTCCGGCGGCACATCGAACTGTTGCGCCAGCCGTGCCATTTGCGCGCCCGCTGAAGGCCCGTCCGGAACCGCGCGCCCGCCGGTGAACACCACAACCGGCGCCAGCCCTGCATGGTAAAACCGGGCGCAGGCCTCAACCCGCTTGCGCGTCGGGGCGTGCAGGGTACCGTCAGCGGACATGCCGCCGCCCAGACAGATGATCGCATGCGCTGCTGGCAATTCCGCTAGATCATTGTCCGGCCATAGAAAAGTCCAGCAAAGCACCGCCAGAAAAGTAAAAAGCCCAGCGGCAGCAAACCACTGGGCCAATTTTGCGATCCGCCGGATCACTCCCACTCGATGGTGCCCGGAGGCTTCGAGGTGATGTCATAAGTGCAGCGGTTGATGCCTTTGACCTCGTTGATGATCCGCGTGGCGGTCTCGCCCAGGAACTCATGGCTGAACGGGTAGTAATCCGCCGTCATGCCATCAACCGAGGTCACCGCGCGCAGGGCACAGGCAAAATCATAGGTGCGCCCGTCGCCCATCACGCCGACAGTGCGGACCGGCAGGATTGCCACAAAGGCCTGCCAGATATCATCATACAGACCATGTTTGCGGATCTGGTCGATATAAACGGCATCGGCCTCGCGCAGGATCTCCAGCTTTTCGCGGGTGATCTCGCCGGGGCAGCGGATCGCCAAGCCTGGTCCGGGGAAGGGGTGGCGGCCGATGAAGCTTGCGGGCAGGCCCAGTTCGCGGCCCAATGCGCGGACCTCGTCCTTGAACAGCTCGCGCAGCGGCTCGACCAGTTTCAGGCCCATCTTCTCCGGCAGGCCGCCCACATTGTGGTGCGATTTGATGGTGACTGACGGGCCGCCCGAGAAGGACACCGATTCAATCACATCCGGGTACAGGGTGCCCTGCGCCAGGAACTCGGCGCCCTCAATCGTGTTGGCGTGTTTCTGGAACACGTCGATGAACAGCTTGCCGATGATCTTGCGCTTGGTTTCCGGGTCGCTTTGGCCGTCCAGCTCGCCCAGGAACAGCTCCTGCTCATCCGCGTGGATCAGCTGGATGTTATAGTTGTCGCGGAACATCGCGACGACTTCTTCCGCCTCGTTCTTGCGCAGCAGCCCGTGGTCGACAAACACGCAGGTCAGCTGGTCGCCGATCGCCTCGTGGATCAGGATTGCGGCTACCGAGGAGTCCACGCCGCCGGACAATCCGCAGATCACCTGCTTGTCGCCAACCTGCTCGCGGATCTTCTCGATCATCTGCTCGCGGTAGGCACCCATGGTCCAGTCGCCTTCGAATCCGGCCAGACGCACGAAGTTCTCATAGAGCTTGGCGCCGTTCGGGGTGTGATGCACTTCCGGGTGGAACTGCACCGCATAGAAATTGCGGGAGACATCGGCGGTGATGGCATAAGGCGCGTTGGGGGAGGTGCCGTAGACCTCGAACCCCGGGGCGATCTTGCTTACGTGGTCGCCGTGCGACATCCAGACCTGTTCGCGGTCGCTGTCATTGGCAAACCAGCCTTCCAGCAGCGGCGGAGTCTCCACGGTAGGCGTCACAAAGGCGCGGCCGAATTCGGCGGTGCCATGGCCGCTCTCAACCATGCCGCCCAGCTGGTGCATCATCACCTGCTGGCCATAGCAGATGCCCAGGATCGGCACGCCATAGTCGAAAATCTCCTGCGGAGCGCGCGGGGAGCCCTCGCGGGTCACACTGTCCGGCCCGCCGGAGAATATCACCGCTTTGGGCGCCAGTTCGCGCACAAACTCCATGGTGACATTCTGATAGGGGTGGATTTCGCAATAGACATTCAGCTCGCGCAGGCGGCGTGCAATCAGCTGCGTGACCTGGCTGCCGAAGTCGATGATGAGAAGGCGGTCATGGGATGTCTCTGTCATGTACGCGCCATAGGCCAGGAACAGGTTTTCCGCAAGAGGGTTTGGGCTTGCTCCTGCCCGCAGTCCTGATTTTCACGGCAGACCGGCCGGGAACCTGCCAAAGGTATGCCAAAGTCCACGGTCGCAGTGCAAAATGCCCCACCAATGTCGCTTTTCAACTTGAATGGCCGTAATCCTGCGGCGGCGTGGTGTGAGGTGGCTATAATACCCATCGCAATGAAATGCCTGTGGTGAGGATAAACCATGACAGAAGCAGCACCGCGCCGTCGCGCACGGGGTGGCGGCGGCGCCGCCCGCCGCGCCGAACGCACCAGCGTCAAGATCGAGACCGCGAAGTACATTGAGCGCAATATTCCGAACTTCGAGATCCTGAACGAAGAAGCGCTGGAGATCATCGAATACAACGCCGATACCATCCTGGAAGAGGTCGGCGTCAACTTCGTTGACAACCCGGCGGCGCTGGAGCGCTGGCGCGAAGCGGGCGCGGATGTGCAGGGCGAGCGCGTGCGCATTCCCCGCGGCCTGGCCCGCAAGCTGTGCGAAACCGCTCCGTCCGAGTTCACCCAGCACGCCCGCAACCCGGAGAAATCAGTGGTCATCGGCGGCCGCAACATGGTGCTGGCGCCAGTCTACGGCCCGCCGTTTGTGCGTGACGCCCAAGGCGGCCGCCGCTACGCGACCATGGATGACTTCAACAAGTTCGTGAAGCTCGCCTATATGTCCAAGTGGCTGCACCACTCCGGCGGCACCGTGTGCGAGCCGACCGACATCCCGGTGAACAAGCGCCACCTGGATATGCTGATGGCGCATATGACCCTCAGCGATAAGCCGTTCATGGGCTCCGTGACCGAACCCAGCCGCGCGCAGGACTCGGTCGACATGGCCAGCATTCTGTTCGGCAAGGAGTTCGTCCAGAACAATACCGTGATGACCTCGCTGACCAACATCAACTCGCCGATGACTTTCGATGATGTGATGATGGGCTCGCTGGAAGTCTACGCGAAGAACAACCAGGCCTGCATCATCTCGCCCTTTATCGTCGGCGGCGCCATGGCGCCGGTGTCGGTTGCGGGCACCCTCACGCAGGTGCTGGCCGAAGTGCTGGCCGGCGTTGCTTACAGCCAGCTGTGCCGCGCAGGCGCGCCGGTGATCTTCGGCGCCATGGTGACCTCAATCGACATGAACTCGGGCGCGCCGACCTTTGGCACCCCGGAAGCGTCCCACATCACCTATGGCGCAGGCCAGCTGGCCCGCCGGATGAACCTGCCGTACCGTTCGGCCGGCTCCTTCTGCGGCTCTAAACTGCCCGACGCGCAGGCCGCCTATGAGACCGCCAACTCGCTCAACATGGGTCTGTTGTCCGGCGTGAACTTCCAGCTGCACTCCTGCGGCTGGCTTGAAGGCGGCCTGGTTGCGGACTTCGAGAAGTTCGTGATGGACGCCGATCAGCTAGGCGTGTTGCACGGCCTGGCCAAGGGTGTCTCGGTGGACGAGAACGCCCAGGCGATGGGTGCCATCCGCGAGGTTGGCCCCGGCGGCCACTACTTGGGCTGCGCCCACACTCAGGAGAACTTCAAATCGGCCTTCTGGAAGTCTGAGCTGCTCGACTACAAGCCGTTCGAGACCTGGGAAGAGGAAGGCGCGCGCGACACTTATGTGTTGGCGACCAACCGCGTCGAGAAGCTGTTGGCCACCTACGAGCAGCCGGCACTGGACCCGACTATCAAGATGGCGCTGGACGAGTATGTAGCCGAGAAAAAGGCCTCGATGCCAGACGCGTTCATGTAGTCGCGCGGGAACAACCTAGGGGCAGGGGACGTTACCCTCTGCCGCAGCAGAACGGCGGTCTTGAAAGGCCGCCGTTTGTGTTTTTGGCCGGGCGGCTGTATTGCGCAGGAAGGCGGCTTCGCCCGCCAGCGCGATCAGCACATCCACATGCCGGATCAGCGAATATCCCGCTTCACCTGCCTTGCGCGCGCTGTCCTGAGCGCTTTCCAATTCCAGAAGTTGCATCACTGCGGCCGCGGGCTTGGGCAGGATTCCATACCCCAGGATCCGGCGCAGATCCCGCTGGCGGCAATAGTTCTGCGCCCCCAACCGGGCAGCCCGTGCCAGGATCCGCGGGCGCCGGAGCAACGTAAGCCGGGTGAATGCGTCCTGCATGGTCCTCTCCTTTCAAATCTGTGTACCGGACTTGCTATAACACAACCTATCGTGGTGTTGCGGCTAGGGGGCTACCGGCGAACGGTACGTTTTGTGATGATTATGTTTTTTCTGGAAACAATGGGGCCTGATCCGCGCATTTGTTCAACTACAGTCAGGCGTACGTGGAAAAGCCTCAGGCGCTATTGAGTGCGGCTGACAGGCTGGCCTGGCTGACGACCGGGGCTTGATATATGCAAAACATACCGCACGCGTCCCTGCCTGGCTGGGTGCCGCTTGAGACATGCCGTTACCTTCAGCACACAGAGGCGGGCCGCCCGATCCGGCAATTGGCCCGCAAGGCGGGGTGCCATCCTTCCACCATCCTGCGGCAGGTCAGACGGGTAGAGACCTTGCGGGATGATCCGCTGATCGACGAAGTTCTGACTTACCTTGCCGGGCGTTACCAGGCAGCCCCCGGCAAATCCGGCACTGGCCTGGGCAAACCGGCCGGGCGCGGATTGACTGCGGGGTTTGAACAGGAGGCGGCCAGTGTTCTGACCCTGCTCAGCCGCGGCGGTGCGGTTCTGGCTGCGGCCGAGGGCATGGAAATGGCCGTTGTCGTGCGCGAAGGCGCAGAGGCGGACGGGCAGAAGGTGGCGGTCTCCCGCCCCCTTGCCGGTGCTTTGGCTTTGACCGGCTGGATTTCCTGTGCCCGCCGAAGCCGGATCAGCCGTTATGCCATCACACCGGCCGGGCGCAGTGCCTTGAACCGGATCATTGCAGATCAGGAAAACCGGGCGCGAGCGCGTCTGGAGGGCGGCTTTGCCGAAGCCCAGACGCCGTTTCTGGCACCCGAGGACAGCGACAAATCCAGCTATGGCCGCAAGCCGCGCTACAGCAGTTCCGAAACGCCGCTGGAGATGCTGGCCCGGCTGTCGGACAAGGGCGGCAATTCCTTTTTGACCCCAGGTATGATCAGCGCCGGTAAACGCCTGCGGGAGGATTTCGAGCTGGCCCAGATCAGCAGCCACCTGATGCAGGAAAAGCTGTATTTTACCCAGAGCAGCCAAGCGCTGCGCAGCAGCAGCCAGGAAGCCGGGGACGCGGCGCGCACGCGCATGACAGAGGCGCTGCAGACGCTGGGCATGGGGCTGAGCGACATCGCTCTGCGCTGCTGCTGCCATCTGGAAGGGCTGGAAACCGCTGAACGCAATCTTGGCTGGCCGGCCCGATCGGGGAAGGTGGTGCTGCGTATCGCTCTGCAGCATTTGGCAGATTACTACGGCGAGACCAGCGCGCAGGAGGCTGAGCTGATCGGTTGACCGCACAGGCCCGGCAAACGAAAACGGGCCCGCATTTGGCGGACCCGTTAAACTGCCTGAATTGGCAACGCCTTAGGCGGCGACTTCTGCCTTGGCTTCTTTCAGGTGCTTCAGCACGGTTTCGGGCGAAGACACGCCATAGGGATCATCGCCGTGGTTGTCGGACAGGCCCGGCTCTTCGAACCATGCTTCAACAACACCGTTGTTGATGATGGCGGCATAACGCCAGGAGCGGTTGCCGAAGCCCAAGTTGTCCTTGGCGACCAGCATGCCCATCTTGCGGGTGAATTCGCCAGAGCCGTCGGGGATCACGTCCACGTTTGCCAGGTTCTGCGCTTCGGCCCATTTGTTCATCACAAAGCTGTCGTTCACCGACATGCAATAGATCGCGTCGATGCCTTCGGCCTGGAAGTCGGCAAAGCCGTTCTCAAAACCCGGCAGCTGGTAGGTCGAGCAGGTCGGGGTGAAGGCGCCGGGCAGCGAGAACAGCACAACGCGCTTGCCTGCAAAATAGTCAGCGGTGGTTTTGTCTTCCCAGCGGAAGGGGTTCGGGCCTTCGACCGCTTCGTCACGGACGCGGGTGTGGAAGGTCACGTCGGGCAGCTTAACGCCAGCTTTCATTTCGGAATGCTCCTGCAGGTGGATGTTCGTTCGGCGGGCAGGCTTAAAACGATTCTAAGCCGGTATCAACAAGTCCGTGAGCAAGATGTGAAGGTTCCGGACAAGACGCCGCAGATGCGCCGCCCGGACGCCAAAAGGCGGCACGCCGGGCGCGGGTTTTGCTGCCATCAGGTGTAAAACTTCAGACCTGATCTGACGGACACCGCAGCATTCTGTGCTGAGAATGGGTTGCCGACTGTCCGATGGATCGGAAGCCATGATCGTCTTATCCCTGGCAATATGCAGCGTTTCGCGGAAGGACTGCATAGGCGTCTTGCCATAGCAGTATCTTCCCGAATGCGGCCGCTGCTCGTTGTATCTGGCCAGCCAGGCGTCCAGGCCCACCTGCAATTCCTCCACCGGCCGGTAGAGCTTCTTGCGGAAGGCGATGTCGCAGAACTCATCCTTGGTGGTCCGGTGGAAGCGCTCGCAGATCCCGTTCGCCCTGCAATCGATTTACTGGATCGATTGCCTTACGGTCTCACTCTGGGGGCTGTTCGCCTTGGTTCTCGTGTGGTCCACGTCCCCGGCCGCCAAGTAGAGCTGATAGGCATGGCTTCCGGCTTTGCCGCAATATTCGGTGCCGCGGCCCGTCAGGATGCGCAACAGGCTGATGCCGTGTCCGGCAAAGAAGGGGTAACCCTGTCATTCAGCAGACCGGCGGCGGTGATCGCCGTTTTCCCGGTGTAGAGCTTACCGGCCGCCACCCGCGCATAGGTACCCCATCACCTTGCAGGCCTGCGAAACGCTGCCGAGCTGCTTCCCAAGCTCCAGCAGCCCCAGCTTCGGCTTGATGATCTTGTTCTGAATACTCGTCATTGATCGGCACTCCTTGCTTGCGCTCCTGAAGAGCAGAAATGTCGGATCAAGTCGCGTGTTCTACACAAGAGGAGAGGTGCTCCCGGTCAGGCCGCCGCCTTCCTAATTGTCACTGTGGTGCCGCGCAGCTTGCGCTCGGCCGCCGTGGTAAGGTCATTGAACTTCTTCAATGTGGCCAGCAGCTTCTTCTTATCCTTTGAGTCGTTGATTATGCCGGGGAACTTCTTTTTCACCGTTTGGTACTGGTCGTTGATTTTCTTCAGGTCCTTGAACTTCGCCGCTGCCGCCTTCAGATCCGGCGCCGCCGTCTTCAGGTCTTGCCCGGCCTTGTCGACCGCCGACACGCAATGGGAGTTGATCGCTTTCACCAGCGCTCCGACCCGATTGGTGTATTTCTTCAGGTTCCGGTCCACCAGCAGCTGCGGCAGCTCGGTTGCATCCAGCTTTTTGTCCTGAGAGTCATCGCTTTCCTTCAGGATCTTGGCCACGGTTTTCTGGAAGTTGGCGGCATAGAATTTCTGTGCGGCGTTCAGCTTGCCCTCATACTGAACCGCTTTCTTCACCTCAGCGGCTTCCTTGGCCAGCGCGCCCTGCAGCGCCTCGATGTCTTTTTTCGAGTCTGACGTCTTGGATCGCTTTTTCAGATCCTTGGTGATGTCGGCCAGCAGTTTGTCCAATTTGGCCAGATGCGCCTTGGCGTCGCCGCAAAAGCCCAGCATCGCATCCAGCTCTTCCTGATGAATGTCCACCGCCTTGTTCCAGGTGGTCAGACCGTCCTTGAAGCTCTTGTTCTTTTGCAGGTCGGCCATCTTCTTGGACTCGACCCCGTCCTTGCGCGCCTTGGCGAGGCTTTCGCGGAAGTAATCTTCGCCTTCCCAGGCGTTGCCCAAAGAAATGCCAACCCGTTTTCTGAGCTTATCGCCCTCAGCGGTGGTGTATGTCTTGGTGCCTGCAGCCAGTTTTTTGTGCTCTGCTTTGAACTTTTCCAGCTCCTTGGCCATGGGGCCCTCCCTGAACTTTTTAACGGCGCATTTCCTTTGCACAGCTAAACTATGTGTGCCTGGGCGGCGCTTTGGCAAAAGAAAACGGCATGGGTGCCAGTGTTTGACCCGTCTTTGAGCCATGACGAGGCAGCAAGGCAGGGTTGAAGATATGACCGTGCCAAGCCAAGCCTGCTATGTTAAACCCGCACAGAACGCCAAAGGCCGGAAGGGAAACCCACGTGAGAGACCTAAAGATCCCGGAACAGCGCCACCCCGAAAAGGCGCATCGTCCCGACAACGCTCAGCCCAAAAAGCCAAGCTGGATCCGGGTCAAGGCGCCCGGCGGCAAAGGTTATGCCGACACGCATAAGATCATGCGCGACAACAAGCTGACCACGGTCTGCGAGGAAGCGGGCTGCCCCAACGTCGGCGAATGCTGGAGCCAGGGCCACGCCACCATGATGATCATGGGCGAGGTCTGCACCCGGGCCTGTTCTTTCTGCAACATCGCCACTGGCAAGCCGCCGGAAGCACTGGATGTGTTTGAACCGGGACGCGTGGCGGATGCTGTGCAGAAACTGGGCCTGAACCACGTGGTGATCACCTCGGTCGATCGCGACGATATCGAGGACGGCGGGGCAGAGCATTTTGCCCAGACCATCCGGGCGGTGCGCCACCGCAGCCCGAAGACGACAATTGAAATCCTGACGCCGGATTTCCTGAAGTGCGCCCCCTCAGTGCTGGAGACCGTGGTCGAGGCGCGCCCCGACGTGTTCAACCACAATCTGGAAACCGTGCCGGGCCTTTACCCCGAAGTCCGCGCTGGTGCGCGCTACTTCCACTCCCTGCGCCTGCTTCAGCGGGTTAAGGAACTGGACCCGTCGATGTTCACCAAATCCGGCATCATGGTCGGCCTGGGCGAGGATGCACAGGCGGTGAAACAGGTGATGGATGACATGCGCGCTGCAGACATCGATTTCCTGACCATCGGCCAGTATCTGCAGCCGACGCCGAAACACCATGCGGTGGACCGCTTCGTGACGCCGGATGAATTCAAGACTTATGAGAAAGCCGCTTATGGCAAGGGGTTCCTGATGGTTTCGGCGACGCCGCTGACGCGGTCTTCCTACCATGCCGGTGATGATTTTGCCCGCCTGCGCGAGGCGCGCAACAAAAAGCTGGGGCTTGCATGACGCCCGAGCGTTTGGCGCGGCTCACCCGGCTGCGCCATGCACTGCATCAGATCCCCGAAGTGTCGGGCGTCGAGGAAAAGACCGCCGCCATGGTGGCGGACTACCTGCGCCAATTTGAACCGGATCAGCTGCTGACCGGGCTGGGCGGCCACGGAATTGCCGCGGTTTACAATGGCAGGGCAGACGGACCCACCGTCCTGATCCGCTGCGAGCTGGACGGGCTGCCGATCGAGGAGCTTTCGGATCAGCCTTACCGCTCCACCCATCAGGGCCGCGGCCATCTATGCGGTCATGACGGTCATATGACCATGGTTGCTGCCCTGGCAGAAGATCTCTCTGCCAGCCGCCCGGCCATGGGCCGCGCAGTGCTGCTGTTCCAACCGGCTGAAGAAACCGGCAAGGGTGCGCCTGCGGTCATCGCCGATCCCGCGTTTCAGCAGATCGCACCGGACTATGCATTTTCTCTGCACAATCTGCCGGGCTTGCCAGTGGGGCAGGTGGCTTTGTCTGCAGGTTCCGCCAACTGCGCGTCGCGCGGAATGCGGATCCGGCTGGTCGGCAAGACCTCCCATGCGGCGGCCCCCCAGGACGGGATTTCACCTGCCAATGCCATTGCGCAGCTTTTGTCAGGCTTTGCGGGCTTGGGTAGCGGCGCTGAACTGGGGCCGGAGTTTGCCCTGGTCACCCTGACTCATGCGCGGCTGGGCGAGGCCACTTTTGGCATTGCGCCCGGTTATGGCGAGGTTTGGGCCACGCTGCGCACCGTCACCGATGCCCGCATGGAGCAGTTGATTGCTGCTGCAACGGCGCATGTGGAACAGGCCTGCGCTGCAGCAGGGCTGACATTTTCAATCGAATTTGATGACGTATTTGACGCCTGCACCAACCATCCTGAAGCGGTCGCCGTTCTGCGCGCGGCTGCCGCGGCGGCGGGGTGCCCGGCACAGATGCAGGACGTGCCTCAACGCTGGTCCGAGGATTTCGGCCAGTTCGGCAAACAGGCGAAAGCGGCGATGTTCTGGCTCGGCTCCGGCGTGGATCAGCCGCAGCTGCACAATCCGGATTACGATTTCCCGGATCCGGCGATCCCGGTCGGGGCCGGGATTTTCCTGCACACGGTCAGAAGCCTGCTGGGCTGAGCGTTACTTCAGCAGCGCGTCGACAACGGCAACCGCGCCGATAATGGCCAGGGTGTCTTTCACGACCTCATAGATTTTGCCGTTCTGACGCACGTACCGGTGACCGTCGCGCGGCGGATTTAGGCCCCAGCGATCGTAGTCTTTCACATAAATCCAGTCGCCGCCCTGGATATGGCCTTGCCTTGCCTGGCGGTTTTTCACCTGGCCGGGCGCATGATGGGCGGCACTGTTGTTATGGCCCGGCGCCTGTTTTTTCGGTCCTGCAAGGGTCGCGGCGGGGGCAAGGGCGAGGCTTGCTGCTGCAATTGCGGCCACTATCGCGGTCTTTTGCATTGCGGATTTCCTGTGATCACTGCTTTGGGTTCACAGATGATCAAGGCTGACAGAAAAGGCAAATCCGCTGCGCCGGAAAGCGCCGGCGGCGGGTGGAAACCGGCGGTCCGGCGCCGGTTTCCTTGCACACTTTGCCCGGGTGCGTTTTTCTGCGGATTGTGGCTTTGCTGCATATGCGGGCGCAATGAACCTGCTGGCGGTTGTGCAGGCCGCAGGAGTGCAAAACTCTTAGGGTGCGGCGGGCCGGAAGCGGATCAGCCCTCGTCCGTGAACCGCACCTTGCCAATGTGCGGCAGGTTCCGGTTGCGTTGCGCATAATCGATGCCATAGCCCACGACAAATTCGTCCGGGATTTCAAAACCCACCCAGTCAGAGCGGAAATCCACCTCGCGCCGCGACGGCTTGTCCAGCAGCGCAATCGATTTCAGCCGCGCCGGATTGCGGCTTTGCAGCAGATGGGTGACGTGATTCAGCGTGTGTCCGGTGTCGACGATATCCTCGACCACCAGCACGTCGCGCCCTTCAATAGCGCCGCGCAAGTCTTTGAGAATGCGCACTTCCCGGCTGCTTTCCATTGCGTCACCGTAAGAGGATGCCTCCAGGAAATCGACCTCGATCGGCAGGTCCAGCTCGCGCACCAGGTCGGCGATGAACACGAAACTGCCGCGCAACAGGCCAACCACGACCAGCTTGTCGGTATTGCCGAACTCTGCCTGGATTTCCTCGCAAAGCTCCTCGATGCGTGCTGCAATGGCCTTGGCCGAGATCATCACATCAATGACATATGGACGCTGTGACATGGCTGCCCCCTTGAATTTCCCGCGCGTTCATAGGACATGACGCGGCACAATTGTAGCAGAAAATCAGCAGGCCGATGCCCACACACTCGGAAACCCGCCAGATGCCCTATTCGGCGCAGCAGATGTACAATCTGGTGGCCGACGTCGCGCAGTACCCGAAATTCTTGCCCTGGTGTGCCGCAGCCCGCATCCGCAGCCGCGCACCGATGGGCGAGGCTGAGGTGATGGAAGCGGATTTGGTGATCTCCTTCAAAGTGTTCCGGGAACGTTTTGGCAGCCGGGTGACGCTGTATCCGGGCGCGCGCAAGATCGATACCGAATATCTGGACGGACCGTTCCGACATATGAAATCCCACTGGGCCTTTGCCCCGCGCGAGGACGGATCTTGCGACGTGTCTTTCTTTGTCGATTTCGAATTTAGGAACGCGGTGCTGCAGGGCATCATCGGCGTGGTTTTCAACGAGGCGATGCAGCGCATCGTGCGCGCTTTTGAACGCCGGGCGGCGGAGCTCTACACCTGACACAGGCTTTGGCCGGAATTTTTTGGTTTGACCTGAGGCCCACTTGAAGTTGTGTCGACTCTGGTCTCAAGATCAATCAGGAAGGATTTCGGCGGGATGGAACAGGATTTTTGGCAGGCGCGCTGGCGCGAGAACCGGATCGGCTTTCACGAAGGCGCGCCCAACACCCTGCTGACGCGGCATTTTGCGAATCTGGGCTTGCACGCCGGCCAGTCAGTTTTTGTGCCGCTTTGCGGTAAGGCGCTGGACCTGGACTGGCTGTGCACTCAAGGGTTGCGGGTGTCCGGGGTTGAATTCAATCAGGGCGCAGTTGAGGAGGTCTTTGGCCGGCAAGGGCTGGCGCCAGAATTGACCCGGGAAGGAGACCTTACTCGGTTCCACGCGGGTGCGTTGACTCTTTTTGCGGGTGACTTCTTTGCACTGACCTCGGCGCATATTGGCCAGGTGGATGTGGTTTACGACCGGGCGGCATTGGTGGCGGTCAAGCCTGAGGATCGCGAGGCCTATGCTGCGCACATCAACAGGATTGCAGGCCCGGCACAACAATTTCTGGTCGGGTTTGACTATGATCAGTCTTTGATGCAGGGACCGCCGTTTTCGGTGCCAGGTGAGACCGTGCAGGTATTGTATCAGGAAACCCATTCAATCACGCTTGTCGAGGAACGCGCGGCAGACGGCCGGATCGGCGAGCGCTGCAATGCGCTGGAACAGGCCTGGCTGCTGAAACCGCTGGCTTAGAACGCAAGACGGGCCCCCGAAGGGACCCGCCCGGTGCGGAAATTGCACCGTCTGCCGTGAGTGGCGGCATACGTCACAGCCAGGGTCAGCTGTTCATGTCATACGCACGCTCGCCATGTACAGATAGATCGAGGCCGTTGGTCTCGCTTTCAAGATCCACGCGCAGGGATGTGATCAAAGCGGAGACTTTGACCAGCACGATGGTCACAACAACGGTGAAGATGCCGACGATCACCAGCGCACCCAATTGCGCGGCCCAGGCACCGGCGCCGAAAACGGCGATCATGATTGTGCCAAAGATGCCGCCGACGCCATGCACGGCAAACACATCCAGCGTGTCGTCAATCTGCATCTTGTTGCGGATCAGGTTGACCATTTCCTGACACAGCACGCCGGCAATAGCGCCGATGATCAGTGCTTCCACCGGGCCGACAAAGCCGGAGGCAGGGGTGATTGATGCAAGGCCTGCGATGGTGCCGGTCACCAGCCCAACGAGGGAGGCCTTGCCGTATTTGATCTTTTCCCAAAACGCCCAGGAGAGCGAAGCCGTGGCGGCAGAAAGATGGGTCACGGTCAGCGCCATTGCAGCACCGCCATCAGCGGCCAGTTGCGAGCCGCCGTTGAAGCCGAACCAGCCAACCCACAGCATCGCGGCCCCGATCATCACATAGCCGGGATTGTGCGGCGGGATGGTGCGGTTTTTACGCGGGCCGAGGAAAAAGGCGATGATCAGTGCAGCCAGGCCTGCGGTTTCATGCACCACGATGCCGCCGGCAAAGTCTTTGACGCCGGTCTCACCGAAGATGCCGCCATCCGCCAGAAAGCCGCCACCCCAGATCCAATGCACCACTGGCGCATAGCACAGCAGCATCCAGAGGCCTGAGAACACGAGAACGAAGCCGAAGCCTACGCGCTCCACATAGGCGCCGACGATCAGCGCGGGCGTGATGATGGCAAATGTCATTTGGAAGGCAAAGAACAGAACCTCGGGCAGGGTGCCCGACAGGCTGCCGGCGGTGACGCCGTTGAGGAACATCTTGTCCAGCCCGCCCCAGATGCCGGAGGTGCCGCCGCCAAAAGCGATGGTGTAGCCGAAGGCCAGCCACAGAACGCTCATCAAACAGGCAATGGCGTAGCAATGCATGAAGACGCTGAGCACATTTCGGGCACGTACCAGCCCGCCGTAAAACAGGGCCAGCCCTGGCAGTGTCATAAACAGGACCAGGGCCGTGGCCACTATGATCCATGCGGTGTCCGCTCCGTTCATCCGTCTGTTCCTTCCCCTCAAAAACCGGTGGGATCAGGAAAAAGCGTAAGCGGCGCGCAGAAAAAAGAGGCGGGTGCCGGAACGGCGCACAAAATGCGGGCTTTTGCAGGAGTGCTGAAAAATTGAGCGCTGCCGCGGGTCAGCTGCCCGTTTCGCGTTCGATTTGGGAAATGGCCTGCGCCAGCAGTTCCAGCGCGTGGTCGCAGGTGGCGGCGCGGACATTTGCGCGGCCGATGGCACCGAATTCGACGGTTTCAGTCTCGGCCGCCCGGCCTGTGCGGGCCAGGCCAAAGCAGACGCGGCCCTCGGGTTTGAACTCCGATCCTCCAGGGCCTGCGATGCCGGTGACAGAAACAGCCAGGGTGACGCCCGCGTTCCGCACTGCGCCGATCGCCATTTCCGCGGCGACTTCCTCGCTGACGGCGCCCACGGCGTCCAACGTATCTGCGCTGACCCCCAGCATCTGCATCTTGGCGGCGTTGGAATAGGTGACAAAGCCCCGGTCCACCACAGCGGAGGAGCCGGGAATATCGGTGAGCGCTGCCGCAATCATGCCTCCGGTGCAGCTCTCAGCCGTGGCGATGGTGATGCCTGCAGCAGCCGCGCGTTTGATCAGCTCACCCGTGTCCATGCTTACATTCCCAAAACGCCGTGCGACAGGAAGGCGAGCGCGGCGACACAGATGGCGGCCAGGATTCCCGCGATTATATCATCCATCATAACGCCTGTTGCGCCCTTCTGCCGGTCGGCCCAGCCGACGGGGCCGGGTTTCAAGATGTCGAACAGGCGGAACAGCACAAAGGCGGCAATCCAGCCCGGCCACAACGCGGTGATCTCGATGCTATGCAGCCATGCCGGCAGGGAAATGGCCCAAAGCGCAATCCATTGACCCGCGACCTCATCCACCACGATTTCCGACGGGTCGTGGTCAGCGCTGCCCGCGGTCATTACCTTGGTGGCCCAGATACCGGCGGGAATGCTGGCCAGCGTTGCCAACGCCAGCAGAGGGAAGCCGCCCAGCTGGTGCAGCCCGTAGGCCAGCGGCAGCGCGGCCAGCGAGCCCCAGGTGCCGGGGGCGGGGCGCAGATAGCCAACGCCGCAGACGGTGCCGATTGCTTGCGCCGGGGTCATGCCTTCACCAGGGCGGCAGTTGCCAGTGCCGCGATGCCCTCGCCGCGGCCGGTGAAGCCGAGGCGTTCGGAGGTGGTCGCCTTGATCGAGACACGGTCCGCATCGATGCCCAGGATTTCGGCCATCACTTTGCGCATCTTTGCAGCGTGAGGGCCGACCTTGGGGTATTCACAAACGAGGGTGCAATCGACATTCGACAGGGTGAACCCCATCTCGCGCGCCAGGTTGGCGGCGTGGCGCAGGAAGATCTCGCTGGCGGCGCCTTTCCACTGCGGGTCGGAGGGCGGGAAATGCTGGCCGATGTCGCCGCGCGCCAGGGCGCCATAGATGGCGTCGGTCACCGCGTGCATGCCGACATCGGCGTCGGAGTGGCCCTGCAGGGTTTTCTCATGCGGGATTTCCACCCCGCAAAGGATCACGCTGTCACCGGGGCCGAAGCGGTGCACGTCGTAGCCGTTGCCAAGCCTGATGTCCATGTCAGCTCCCAGAATGCGGCCCGCCCGGGTGAAATCCTCGGGGCGGGTGATTTTGATATTGTCCGGCTCGCCCGGAATGATGCGGACGTCAAGTCCTGCGGCGCGCGCCACCTCCACGTCATCCGCGGCGCCGCCAGGATGGGCCTTATGGGCGGCAAGGATGGCCTCATAGCGAAAGCCTTGCGGGGTTTGCGCCGCAAACAGTCCGTTGCGGTCCTGAGTTCCTGTGACAGTGCCGTCTGTTCCAGTCCACAAAGCATCCGTAACGGCAAGTGCAGGAGCTGCAGCAGATGTCTCGTCCAAGGCGTTGATAATGTTGTGGATCAGGTCGGTGCCGACGCAGGGTCGGGCGGCATCATGGATCAGTACCTTGTCCACATAATGCGGCTTCAGCGCTTGCAAGCCGTTCATGACGGAGGCTGCACGCTCAGCACCGCCTTCGGCCAGGATCAGGTCGGGTTTGCCGGAGAATTCTTCCCAGGCTTCCTGATCAGCAGCAGAGAGGACAAGCGCGGTGAGGTCCACGCCCGCCTTTTCAAAGGCTTCGAGGGTCCAGTCTATCACCCGGCGTCCCTTCAGCGGGCGCCATTGCTTGGGTGTGCAGCCGCCTGCGCGGGTGCCGCGGCCGGCAGCGACGATCAGGGCGGCTGTTGTCATGCGGTCCTCGTCCGATAGGTCCCGCATTGTTTATGAGGTGGCGCAGGAAGTGGCAATCACCCTG
Source organism: Leisingera aquimarina DSM 24565 (assembly GCF_000473165.1). GTDB lineage: Bacteria > Pseudomonadota > Alphaproteobacteria > Rhodobacterales > Rhodobacteraceae > Leisingera > Leisingera aquimarina. The sequence continues at coordinate 2,919,600 of NZ_KI421504.1, forward strand.
CGGAATGTGCTTAAAAAATAGGCAAATGAAGTTCAGGAACCGCTTGCGGAGGCGCATTTCATTGCTGCATAGCAAGTGCTTCGGGTAAAAACCTCTCAGTTGCACAAGGATTAGGCAGTTGTCCTTCACGCTTGGAACCACCTCTATGTCCCCGCCGATTGCGCTGGCGCCGATGGCGGGAATCACCGATCGCCCGTTCCGGGACCTGGTCCGCTCCTTTGGAGTTGGGCTGATGGTGAGCGAGATGGTAGCCAGCCAAGAGATGGTGCAGGCCAAGCCCGGCGTGCGCGAACGCGCCGAGCTGAGCGCTGATGCGGAGAACACTGCAGTGCAGCTGGCGGGCCGCGACGAATACTGGATTGCTGAGGCTGCGAAGCAAGTTGCCGGGCAGGGCGCACGGATCATCGACATCAACATGGGCTGCCCGGCCAAAAAGGTGACCAATGGTTATTCCGGCTCAGCCTTGTTGAAAACACCGGATCACGCGTTGAATCTAATCGAGGCTGTGGTGAAAGCTGTCGATGTGCCGGTCACACTGAAAACCCGGCTGGGCTGGGACGGCAATTGCCTGAACGCGCCGGATGTGGCGCGACGCGCCTGCGAGGCCGGGGTGCAGATGATTACGATTCATGGCCGCACCCGCTGCCAGTTTTATAAGGGTTCGGCGGATTGGAAGGCGATCCGGACGGTGAAGGAGGCAGTCAACGTGCCACTGCTGGCCAATGGCGACATTGTGGATACTGCGAGTGCACGGCAGGCGCTGAATCTCTCCGGTGCGAACGGAGTGATGATCGGGCGCGGGGCTGAAGGCAAGCCTTGGCTGCTGGCAGAGGTGGCACATCGCATCTGGGGCACACCGGCGCCAGAGGTTCCAGAAGGAAATGCGTTTATCGAAATGGTTTCAGATCATTATCGGGCAATGCTCGACTTCTACGGGCCCGATCTGGGCGTGCGCGTTGCCCGTAAGCATCTGGGCTGGTACATGGATGAGGCCGGAACCGGATCAGCCATGCGCCGGGCGGTGCTGACAGAGAAAAAACCGGCAGAAGTCCTTGCCCTTATTCCGGAGGCTCTGAGTGTGCAACAGCCGGAAGCCGCCGCATGAGGGATAGTGCCGCCCTCTGGGCCTCCTTGCCGGTGCCCGCGTTCTTGATCGACGCTTGGGACAGGATCGCCGATGTGAATGCGGCGGGTGAGGGGTTTCTGAATACCTCGCGTAAGGCCCTGGTAGGGCAACCCGTCTGGGACACGCTTGCCATTGACGCCCCGATTGAAGAAGCCTTTGCCCGCGCCCGTGTTCAGGGCACGCCGTTGTTCGTGAACGACATCGATGTCGGTTCGGGAAGCCGGGCGCCACTGCAATGCGGGGTGCAGATCGCGCCCTTGCAAGGGCAGGACAGGGTGATGCTGCTGATGGTCACCCCGCGGGAACTGGCCGGGCGGATGACACAGACCCATTCCGCCAAATCCGCCGCTGCCTCGGCCATTGGGATGGCGGAAATGCTGGCGCACGAGATTAAGAACCCGCTGGCGGGAATCACTGGCGCGGCCCAGCTATTGAGTATGAACCTGAGTTCTGAAGACTTGGAACTGACTGAACTGATCGTCAGCGAAAGCCGCCGGATCGTGAAACTTCTGGATCAGGTGGAGCAGTTCGGCAATCTGACCGAGCCGGCGTTCAAGCCGGTGAACCTGCATGATGTGCTGGACCGGGCCCGGCGGTCGGCGCTGCTGGGCTTCGGTGCCCGTATGACCATAACGGAAAACTACGACCCCTCGCTGCCGATGGCCTGGGGCGATGCGGACCAGCTGCTGCAAGTGGTGTTGAACCTTCTCAAGAATGCCTCGGAAGCGGCTGATTCGAAGGGGGGGAAAGTGTCCATCCGCACTTTCTACGAACACTCCTTCCGGCTGCGCCGCAGTGACGGAACCGGCAAGCTGCTGCCTTTGCAGATCGAGATCACCGACGATGGTCCAGGGCTGCCGGACAAAATCAAAGATGACATTTTCGACCCGTTTGTATCGGGCCGGGAAAATGGCACCGGGCTGGGGCTTGCGTTGGTGAGCAAGATTATCTCGGAACACAATGGCTGGATATCCGTAAGCTCGGTTCCCGGGCGCACGGTGTTCCGGCTGTCGCTGTCGCGCGTGCCGCGTGACGCAAAACCGCAGGAGAGCTGATCCATGGACGGCACCGTTCTGGTCGCAGATGACGACCGCACAATCCGCACTGTTTTGACCCAGGCACTGACGCGCGCGGGCTGCAAGGTGCATGCGACCTCCTCGCTGACAACGCTGATGCGCTGGGTGGCTGAGGGTAAGGGCGATGCCGTCATTTCAGACGTGATGATGCCTGATGGAAACGGGCTGGAGATGCTGCCCAAGATCCAGGCCGACCGGCCCGGCCTGCCGGTGATTGTGATTTCGGCGCAGAACACCATCATGACTGCCATCAAGGCAGAGGAAGCCGAGGCATATGATTACCTGCCTAAGCCCTTTGATCTGCCGGAGCTGATGAAGCGCACCGCCAAGGCACTGGCAGCCAAACGGGTGGCGCCTGTTGCCTCGAAGACCGCGGTGCAAGACCATCCGGAAGAGCTGCCGTTGATTGGACGCAGCGAGGTCATGCAAGCGTTGTACCGGCTGATTGCGCGGGTGATGAATACTGAGCTTCCGCTGTTGATCACTGGTGAAAGCGGCACCGGCAAGTCTCTGATTGCGCAAGCTATTCATGACTTTTCAGACCGGCGGACTTTGCCCTTTATCCACGCGGATGCGGCGGCATTGATCGAGCTGGAAGGCCCGGCGCGGCTGCTGGCCCAGGCCAAAGGCGGCTCGCTGGTGATTGACGAATTGGCGGACCTTCCGGAAGAAGCGCAGGCTCGGCTGGTGCGGATGATGGACACACCGGGCGACCATGCCCCGCGCTTCATTGCGTCCAGTCAGAAAGACCTGACCGCGGCCATGGAGGCCGGTGAGCTGCGCCAGGATCTCTACTACCGGATCTGCGGCACCGCGCTGCATGTGCCGGCGTTGCGTGAGCGGGTGGAGGATATTCCGCTGCTGGCGGAGCATTTTCTGATCCGGGCCGAGAACGAAGGCGCGCCGCACCGCGAGCTGAGCGAGGGCGCGCGCGAAGCGCTGCGCCATTTCGGCTGGCCTGGCAACGTCCGCCAGCTGGAAAACACCGTCCGGCGACTGGCGTTGACGGCCCGCGGCGAGGAAATCAGCCAGGCCGATGCCGCCGCTGTGCTGGGGCCGCAGAGCGGGCCGGAGCCCGCGGTGGCTGGCCTTGCCAATGAAAAGCTTTCTGAGTCGGTGGGTCGTCATCTGCAGCGGTATTTCGATCTGCATGGCGACTTGCTGCCACCGCCAGGCCTCTATATGCGGCTGCTGCGCGAAGTAGAGACGCCGCTGATCGAAATCGCGCTGGCGGCGACCGGCGGCAACCAGGCAAAATGCGCCGAATTGCTGGGGATAAACCGGAATACTTTGCGAAAGAAGATCACCGATCTGGATATTGAGGTGACACGCCGCCGCAAACTGATGTAATATCGCCACAGAAATGTGACCTTGTTGTGAATTTCCTAGGCAGGGCCACGAGATATGGCGGTGACTCGCAAAGAGTCGCACATCAGGATGAGGGCAGTCAGTGGCGCATAAGTCACATCTGAGGGCGGCATACGGGCCTTTTGCGGCCTTGGACCGGTGGCGGAGAACCCGCCGGGCGCGCAATATCGGTACCATCGGCCTGGTTCTGCTGGGACCGGTGCTGGCGCTGGCGACCTTCCTGATTATCGGCCCGTTCGGGCAAGGAGCATCTTCCCGGCCATTGCGGCTGATTCTGCTGGCCGACCTGGTTTATATTCTCACCATCGCAGCGCTGGTTATGGCCCAGATCGTTCGGCTGTTTGCGGCGCGGCGCTCCAAATCAGCGGGATCCCGCCTGCATCTAAGGCTGATCGGCGCCTTTGGATTTCTGGCGCTGATCCCCACCGTCATCGTCGCTGTGTTTGCCGTGCTGACGGTGAATGTCGGGCTTGAGGGCTGGTTTTCCCAGCGGGTGCGGCAGGTGATCGGCAGTTCGCTGGCGGCGGCGGACGCCTATCAGGCGCAGCAGAAAAACGACCTGAGCGAAGATGCCCGGGCACTGGCGCGCTATCTGGATAACAGCCGTGCTCGCAGTTTCTTCATCAATGATGCTGAGCTTCGTCTGGTGCTGTCACAAGGCCAGCTGCAAATCCAGCGCGGGCTGCGCGAAGCTTATATTGTCGACAGTGCCGGCCTGATCCGGGCGCGGGGCGAGCGGTCTTACGAGTTCGATTTTGAGAAGCCGAACGACCGCCAGATCGGTGTCGCCCGTGCGGACGGTTTCCTGCTGATCGAGGATTGGAGCAACAGTGAATTCCGCGCGCTGGTGCGGCTGGAGGCGTTTGTCGACCGGTTCCTCTACATCAGCCGCGATGTGGACGGCGAGCTTCTGAACCTTCTGGATGACACCCAGGAAACAGCCCATCTGTATCAGCAGCTGGAAAGCGAGCGCGGCAGGGTGCTGTTTGAATTTGCGCTGCTCTATCTCGGTTTTGCAGTGATCCTGATCCTTGCGGCGATGTGGCTGGGTATGTGGTTTGCCGAACGGCTGTCACGTCCGGTCGGACGGTTGACGGTGGCGGCGCAGCGGGTTGGTTCCGGCAATCTGGATGTGCAGGTGCCGATTGATGACGGCGGTGATGAAATCTCCCAATTGGGTCAGTATTTCAATCAGATGACGCGCGAACTTAAGGCGCAGCACGGGCGCCTTGTGGACAATACCCGCCAGATTGAACGCCGCCGCCGCCTGTTCGACTCGGTGCTGTCATCCGTGACGTCCGGGGTTGTCGGGCTGGATGCCGACGGGCGTGTCACCTTTGTGAACCGCTCGGCTGAGCGGCTTCTGGACTGGCAGGAGGATCAGCAATCGCTGGCGCTGTCTGTAGCAGTGCCGGAGTTCGGGCCGCTGTTTGTGGAATTGATCGAAACCAGCGCCGAAGTGGTGCAAGAGGAAATCAAAGTTACTCGTCAGGGCCGGCTTGAAAACCTGCTGGTTCGGATGTCGCCGCGCCGGTCGGAACAGGGCCGGTTGGAAGGTTATGTGGTGGCATTTGATGATGTGACCGACCTTGTCAGCGCCCAGCGGATGGCGGCCTGGGGCGATGTGGCGCGCCGGATTGCCCATGAGATCAAGAACCCGCTGACCCCGATCCAGCTGAGCGCGGAGCGGATCAAACGCAAATTCGCTCCCAAACTGGGTGAGGAGAACAGCGATCAGCTGCAATCCATGACTGATGTGATCGTGCGCCAGACCAATGATTTGCGCAGGATCGTCGATGAATTCTCGAAATTCGCCCGCATGCCGGAACCGGAGCGGCGCGAAGAGGATCTGGTCAAACTGCTGCGGGATGCAGTCATCCTGCAGCAGCAGGGCCAGCCCGGTGTCCGGATCAAGGCGGAGCTGTCCGAGGCAGCCATGCCTTCGGATCTGGATGCCACAATGATTGGTCAGGCCTTGACCAATCTGATCAAAAACGCAGGCGAAGCCATTGAAAGCCTGCAGATAAAGAAAAACCCGCAGGGGCTGGTGCCGGAAATCCGGGTGGCGGCAGTCAAGGCGGGCAATTTCTATGAAGTCCGTATTGCCGACAACGGCATCGGCTTGCCCGAAGACCGGGCCCGGCTGTTTGAGCCTTATGTGACCACGCGGGATGCGGGCACCGGGCTGGGGCTGCCGATCGTTAAAAAAATCATCGAAGAGCACGGGGGCACGCTGACGCTGGAAGACGCCCCGGTATTCGAGGGACACGCGCATTACGGCGCGATGGCGGTAATCCGCCTGCCCGCCGCAAACCGGGCAGCGGCGCCAAACAAGAGCACAGTGAAAGCAGGTCTGACATGAGTGACATTCTGATTGTAGATGACGAGCGCGACATCCGGGAACTGGTCTCGGATATTCTGGAGGATGAAGGCTACGCCACTCGAAAGGCTGCCAATTCCGACGAATGCATGGCCCGTCTTGAAGACGCCGAGCCGGCGCTGATGATCCTGGATATCTGGCTGAAGGACAGCCAGATGGACGGTATCGATATCCTGAAGGCAGTTAAGCGCGACAATCCGGAAGTTCCGGTGGTGATCATTTCCGGTCACGGCAACATCGAAATTGCTGTCGCAGCGATCAAGCAGGGGGCCTATGATTTCATCGAGAAGCCCTTCAATATCGACCAGCTGATGGTGGTGATCCGCCGCGCCATGGAAACCTCGCGTCTGCGCCGGGAAAATTCGGATCTCAAGCGCAGGGATACAGGCCCGGCGGAAATGATCGGTACCTCTGCGTCGTTCCGGACGTTGATCAGCCAGTTGGACAAGGTGACCAAGTCGAACGGCAGGGTGATGCTGACCGGACCGGCCGGCAGCGGCAAGGAAATTGCCGCACGCTATATTCATGCCAATTCCAACCGGGCGTCCGCGCCTTTTATCACTGTCAACTGTGCCAGTATCGAACCCGACCGGATGGAAGAGGTTCTATTCGGCCGCGAATCCTCCGAGCGCGGGGTGGAACCCGGCTTGCTGGAGCAGGCGCATGGCGGCGTTGTGTTCTTTGATGAAGTTGCCGATATGCCGCTGGGCACCCAGTCCAAAATCCTGCGAGTGCTGGTGGATCAACAGTTCCAGCGGGTTGGCGGTTCGGACAAAATCCGTGTCGATCTGCGGGTGGTTTCCGCCACCAACAAGGACCTGGATGCAGAAATCGAAGCAGGCGGCTTCCGTCAGGAGCTGTATCACCGGTTGAATGTGGTGCCGGTTGCGGTGCCGTCGCTGGCGGACCGGCGCGAGGATATCCCGCTGCTGGCCGGCCATTTCATTGCCCAGTTCAATGAAGCCCAGGGTCTGCCGCTGCGGGTGCTGACCGAAGAGGCGGTGGCGCTGATGCAAACCATGCTGTGGCCGGGCAACGTGCGCCAGCTTAAGAATCTGGTGGAACGGGTGCTGATCCTTGGCGATGGCAGCGGCCCGATCGAGGCCAAGGATTTGCCGCGCGAAGAAGACAAGCCGCAGGAAGAGGGCCGGGTAGTGCTGTCCGGCGCGCTGGCAACGCTGCCGCTGCGCGAGGCGCGGGAGGCGTTTGAGCGCGAATACCTGCTGACCCAGATCAACCGCTTTGGCGGCAACATCAGCCGTACAGCGTCGTTTGTCGGCATGGAGCGTTCAGCGTTGCATCGCAAGCTGAAGTCGCTGGGGGTGGTGACCTCCAACAAGGCAGGTGCCCGGGTGGCGCATGTAGAAGCCGAGGAGGAACAGGCCTGATCAGACCGTCCTTGCGCCTGGCACCACCGGGCGCGGGCGGTACAGCATCACAGGGTCAGAACAGGTCCTGGCGGATCGGGTTCAGCGCAAAATGGACCTGCGCGGCCAGTTGCAGCTGGCTGATGGCATCGCCGGGAACGGTTGCAGGCAGACCTGCTTTGCGCGCCCAATTGCCCAGTTGCTTGCGGGATGCCGGGCCGAACTGGCCGTCGAGGGCAATCCCGGCCCCCAACTGGCGCAGGATGTACTGGGTGCCTGCGGCAACGTCTGTTTCGGCCATGCCGGACAACAGTTCGCGCGCTGCGGCGCGTGCATCGGGATCATTCAAAGCCATGGCCTTGCCTGCCCGCGCAGCAGCAGCATGGGCGGGGATCCGGTTCGGCAGCCTGTTGAGGGCCACCCAGGCGCCGTTCGAACCGCCCCAGGCGTCGCCTCGTGACAGCCCCATGTCATACCATTCCAGTGCTTCGGCTGCGTCGCTGCCGGGCAGGTCGCCGCCCATGATCATCCGGCCGATCTCAGCCGGGGCATGGGGATGGCCCAGCTGTGCGGCCTCGGCGAACAGCGCGCGCGCTTTTTCCTTGTCCACCGCCTGGCCCGCGCCGCCATCGCGGTAGACATAGCCAAGGTTGGCAGTGCCATAGATATCGCCGCGCCCGGCAGAGGCTTGCAGGTAGGAGAAGCCGCGTTCCGGCTGCGCCAGCTCATCGCCGCTCCACAAGAAGAAAACCCCGAGTTCGTTCATCGAATAGGTATGGCCCAGCTCTACCGCGCGACTCAGCAGGTCAAAACCGCGCCGCTTTTCCTCGGGTGTGCTGCTTTTACGCAAAAGCCGCTTGCCGCGGGCGTGCATTGAGAAGGGATCACCTGCCTCAATCCCCTTGTCCCATAGGGCAAAAGCCTTGTCCGGGTTGTAGGGGATGGGCACGGTTTCGCGATCGACATTCGGGGTGACATGCAAATAAGCGACTGCGTTATAGGCGCGGATGTGGTCCAGTTCCGCTGCCTTTTCAAAGGCTTCATAGGCTTCGATCAGGCGGCCCTGACCCTGCAGCGCTCGGCCAAGCTGATAGTGCAGCCGACCGATTTCAGGCGCTGCCCCGACAGCGTCGCGGCAGGCTGTCTCGGCTGCCTTCAGATTGATTTCATTAGGATAGCGGTAAAGGCCAACCCCCTGAAGATCCAGCAGGTCCCCGGCTTCGAGATCGCATTGCCGGGCGATCATTTCCAGGTTCACGGTCACGTCGCGCACTGCCCCGGCCTGCGCCAGACGCAGCACCATCCGGTCCTTGCGGACCTGTCCGCCGTCCTTGCGGGCAGGAAGCTCGGCCAGTTTCGGTGCGTAGCTGAGGCTGAGACCGCCGCTGTCCCCGGTTTGCAGGGATGTCACCCCGGCCGAAGGCGTTTCAACAATCGAAACCGTTGTGCCAGCGGTGACATAGGGGCTGATTTCCGGCGCCAGCTCCAGCGCGCGGCCCAATGGGACTTTCACCGACAGTTCGGCAGGCAGCTGATCAAGGCCGGCCACTGCGGTTTCGGTGTCTGCCGTGGCAATGTTCAATGACCGTTCTGCCGGGCGCAGGTAGACTTTTTGCATCAGCGTTGAGCTTTCCCAGGGCACCTGCGTGTTGCCGGTGGCTGCATAGACATCGCCGCGTATTGCCGAAAGGACGGTCATCGCGTCCTCCTCAGGCCGGTTCGGAAAATGCCGCACGACCGAGGCAGTATAAGGGCTGTTGCCGCCCGGCTCGCCATCCAGTGCCGTGGCGCCGGGGGAGGTGGAAAATGCCACCAGCGTGTTGAGCGGCGGGCGGAACACGTCAAATCCCTCGCGCGCTTCATAGAGCTGGGCGCCGACCTCAGCATTGAGCTTGGCATCCGGCACGGGGTTGTTGCGGCAGGAATCCAGCATCAGGATCTGGCTGCCTGCCTTGCCGCCGAGAATGGCGGAGACGCGGTCAAGGGTGACTGACTGGAAAGGCAGATCGTGAATGCCGGACAGCTCGGCGTCGCTGGTCAGCAGATAGTTGCGCCGCCCCAGCTGGATCCCATGGCCAGCGTAGTAGAAGAACACCTGGCTGCCGTCGCGGATATTGAGGGCGGCCTGGCGCAGCAGCGCCTCAAACCCGCGCTTGTCCAGGTCATAGCCTTCGTAGACCGTATAGCCGAAGGAACTGAGCATCTCCGCCATGGCTTTGGCATCCTGGCGGGTGTTGGTCAGGTCAGTGACGTGGTCGTAGTCCTGAATGCCGACAACGATGGCGGTTTCCGGGGCATTGCCCCGTCCGCTGGTTTCATATGCTGCCTGGTCAACCGGCGCCGCCAGCAGTGCTGTGCCGGATAAAAGGGCTGCTGCAAGGGAAGGGGCTGTGGAACGATGGGGGATCATGGCAGCGCCCGGGGTTAACCCCAGCCTCCGCCGCCGCCGCCACCGCCGGAACCGCCACCTCCGCCACCGCCGGAACCTCCGCCACCGCCGCCTTGATAGGCGGGTTCAGGCGCTTCTTCTGCCGGGATCACCGGGGCCCTGGTCGCCGCTGCAGGTGCCGGCCGCGTTGTCGGCGCGCTGTAAGTTGCAGGTGCCGGCGCCGGGGCTGCCGTAGGTGGAGGGGCAATCGGGGCCACTGGTTCGCAGGCGGCTGTCACAGCTGCAAAAGGCAGCGCGGCAAACAGGAAATGTATCCGCATCGGGTACCTTTCTCCTTGAAATACTGATCAACAAACATTCCGGCATCAGCTTACTTGATCCGGTGACGCAATTCAAAGTTAGCCTGCCGCGCACCTTCGGCAAGGAAGTGACACTAGCCGCCGGTGCGGATGCTGACGCTGCCATCCTTGTTGCGCTGCGCGCAGGATGCTTCGCTCAGCGGGGCCAGCTGCGGCCCGGGCACCGCAGCCGCGTTGCTTCGGGTGCAGCGTTTCAGTGTGATTTGCTGGTAGCCCTTGGCCGTCATGCAGGATTTCTCCAGCCGAAGGCGCAGGGGCTTGTTCACATCCACTGTGTAGATGCCGCCGTCTACCCAATAGCCGGGGCGGTAATAACAGCTGCCGCCGGAACAGACCTTGCGGCCGGGATAAAAAACCGGAGGGTGCTGGCGGATTTCATTCGCGACAGGCGCATCCTGCAGCGCTTGTGCTGCACAGCCGAGTTCATCGCTTTGCAGGCGGGAGACTTCTGCCCCCTGCCTGTAGTAAACAGGAACCGGGCCGCAGGCTGCCGTGCCAAGCAGCAGGACCAAGGCCGCCATGATCGTTCGATCCTTGCACATACGCGAAGAATGGCTGCAATCAGAGCGAGTTACAATTAAATTGACCGTGAAAGCGGCTTCTGTCATTCACATCGGACGAATTTCCGCCAAGGGACACGCAAATGAAGGTCATTATCTGCGGTGCGGGCCAGGTCGGCTGGCAGATCGCCCGGCACCTGTCCGGCGAGCACAATGATGTGACGGTTGTCGACAACAACCCGGAACTGGTGCGGCGGGCGACCGATACGCTGGACGTGCAGGGGATCCATGGTTTTGCCTCTTATCCGGATGTGCTGGACCGGGCCGGGGCGCGGGACGCCGACATGATCATCGCGGCCACCCATTCGGACGAGGTCAACATGGTGACCTGCCAGGTGGCGCATTCGGTCTTCAAGATCCAGCGCAAGATCGCGCGCCTGCGGGCCAAAAGCTATCTTACGGCGATCTACTCCGACCTGTATCAGCGCGAGCATCTGCCGATCGACGTGGTGATCAGTCCCGAGCGGGAGGTGGCGGCAGCAGCGATGCAACGGCTGTCAGCGCCGGCGGCGTTTGACACCGAGACATTCATGGGTGGCAAGGCGCAGCTTCTTGGTATCCAAATCGACGCCGATTGCCCGGTGGTGAATACGCCGCTGCGGCAGCTGACCGATTTGTTCTCGACGCTGCGCGCGATAGTGGTCGGGGTGCGGCGCGACGGCAGTTTGTTTGCGCCGGAACCGGGTGATCAGTTGTTCGTGGGCGACAGCTGCTATGTGTTCAGCCACGCCGACGACGTGCCCCGCACCATCGAAGTGTTCGGCAAGCACGAAAAGCGCCAGGACCGGGTGGTTGTGGTCGGCGGCGGCAACGTCGGCCTGGAAGTGGCCAAGGCGCTGGAGGCCAGCACAACACGGATCCGGGCCAAAATGATCGAACGCGACCGCGCCTGTGCCGAGCGGGCGGCGGAAACCCTGGAACGCACCATCGTGCTGAACGGCGACGGGCTGGACCGGGCGCTGATGATCGAAGCGGGCATCGACAAGGCAGACGCGATGTTGGCGGTGACGGATGATGATAAGACCAATATGCTGGCCGCGGTGCGCGCCAAGGCCGAGGGCTGCCCGCTGGCGATTGCACTGATCAACGATCCGACGCTGGTGCCCCTGCTGCCGCATCTGGGCATCGATGCCTATATCAATCCCCGCTCCACCACCGTCAGTTCTATCCTGCGCCATATCCGCTATGGCCGGGTGCGGCAGGTCTATTCTTTGGGCGATGCTGAGGCTGAGATGATCGAGGCCGAGGTTTTGTCGACCTCGCCGATTGCCGGGCAGATGATCCGCGAGACGGATTTCCCCGAAGGCGTGCTGGTCGGCGGCGTTCTGAAGAACGGCGAAATGCTGCGCCCCTCGGGTCAGATGCGGATCGAGGAGGGTGATGTGATTGCGCTCTTTGCGGTGGCAGCGGACGTGCCCGAGGTCGAGCGCCTGCTGCAGGTTTCGATCGACTATTTCTAGGATGCGCCGCCCGGTCAAAGCTCCCATTGGCGTGCTGCGCCTGCCGCTGTTCCTGCTGATCTGGGGCATTGCCTCGCTGGCGATGTGGCTGCCGGCCGTTCATGCGCTGGTGCTGGACGACCATCACACTTCGCGCAGTTTCTTCTATGCCGGTGTTGCCGGGCTTATTCTGGTGGTGCTGATCGGCTTGTCGATAGGCAACCGGGTGCCGCGCTACGGGATGCCGGGGCAATTGCTGTCGCTGCTGGCAACCTTCGCCGTGCTGCCGCTGTTCCTGGCGGTGCCGGTTCAGGATGCGCTGGTCAGCACCCGTTTTCTGAACGCTTATTTCGACATGGTCAGCGCCATCACCACCACCGGCACCGATGTCTGGGGCGATCCAGACCGGTTGCCGCCCAGCGTGCATCTGTGGCGGGCGATTGTCGGCTGGCTTGGCGGGCTCTTGATGTGGGTGGCGGCGTCGGCGGTGCTGGCGCCGATGTCTTTGGGCGGCTTCGAGGTCACCGCCAAAGGCGAGCCCGGCGGCGGCACCGCCGCGCCTGCGCATATGGAGAAGGCGGACCCGCGCCGCCAGCTGGTTCTGGTGACGCGCACTTTGGCGCCGGTTTACGCCGGGCTGACCTTGGTGCTGTGGCTGTTGCTGATGATCACCGGCGAGCAGGCCTTGGCAGGTCTTAGCCATGCGATGTCAGTGATGGCGACCTCGGGTATATCCGCGACCGGCGGGGTAGAGAATGCCGCCAGCGGCCTGGCGGGTGAGATGGTCATGTTCCTGTTCATGTTCTTTGCGCTGTCGCGGCTGACCTTTTCCAGTGACACGGTCACCGCAGGGCAGGGGCGGCTGGACAAGGATCCGGAATTCCGCACCGGGCTGTTGATTGTCTTTGGGGTGCCACTGCTGCTGTTTCTGCGTCATTGGCTGGCCGCCTATGAGGTGGATGCCGGCGAAGATCTGCTGCAAGCTCTGCGGGCGCTGTGGGGCACCTTGTTTACGGTGATGTCCTTCCTGTCAACCACCGGATTTGAAAGTGCTCATTGGGAAGCCGCTCAGGCCTGGTCCGGGCTGGAGACGCCGGGCATGATCCTGCTGGGGCTGGCGGTGTTCGGCGGCGGTGTCGCCACCACCGCAGGCGGGGTCAAGCTGCTGCGGGTCTATGCGCTGTATCTGAACGGGCTGCGCGAAATGGAGCGGCTGGTGCATCCCAGCTCAGTCAGCGGCGAAGGCAACCGCACCAAGCGGCTGCAGAAAAACGGTGCGTTTGTGGCTTGGGTGTTCTTCATGCTGTTTGCCCTGTCGCTGGCTGTGGTCAGCACTGCGCTGGCCGCAGTCGGCACGGATTTTGAACAATCGCTGGTGCTGGCGGTTGCTGCCCTTTCAACAACCGGCCCGCTGGCTGATACCGCAAGCAGCACGCCAATCGTGCTGAACCTGCTGACAGATCCGGCAAAGATGATCCTATGCATCGCGATGGTGCTGGGGCGGCTGGAGACCCTGGCCTTCATTGCGCTGTTGTCGCCCAACCTCTGGCGCAGCTGACAACCCTTAAGGGTGAAAAGTGTTTTTCGGGTGGAAACTTGCATTTTCTCCGTCCATACTGAATTTAATGTGCGTGCTGGTCCGCAGCGCGCGGCAAGAACAAAGGCGAGATAATAAAAAATGGCTTCGGACAGACAGAATCTTCAGGATGCCTTCCTGAATCACGTTCGCAAAACCAAGGTTCCGGTTACAATCTTTCTGATCAACGGGGTCAAGCTGCAGGGTGTGATCACCTGGTTCGACAATTTCTGCGTGCTGCTGCGCCGCGACGGACAGTCGCAGCTGGTCTACAAACACGCGATTTCGACCATCATGCCGGCCCAGCCGATCAGTCTCTATGAGGGTGAAGACTCCAATTGATGGAGCATGAAAGGACGCGCACCCGCGCCTGGGTGCTGCATCCGGAAATCAAATCCGACAGCAGGCGCCGCGACGCAGGTCCCGCGCTTGAGGAGGCCGTTGCGCTGGCAGCGGCCTTGCCCGATCTCGATGTGATCGGCTCCAACGTGGTGCGCCTGCCCAAGGCGCATGCGGGGATGCTGTTCGGCTCTGGCAAGATCGAAGAGCTGGCAGGCATTCTGAAAGCGAATGAGGTGGAACTGGTCCTGATCGACGGGTCGGTGTCCCCGGTGCAGCAGCGCAATCTGGAAAAAGCCTGGAAGGTCAAGATCCTCGACCGGACCGGGCTGATCCTTGAGATCTTCTCGGATCGCGCGGCCACCCGTGAAGGCGTGCTGCAGGTCGAAATGGCGGCGCTCAGCTATCAACGGACCCGGCTAGTGCGGGCCTGGACCCACCTGGAGCGCCAGCGCGGCGGATTGGGCTTTGTCGGCGGACCCGGCGAAACCCAGATCGAAGCTGACCGCCGTGCTATCGACGATCAGCTGGTGCGCTTGCGGCGGCAATTGGACAAGGTGGTGAAGACCAGGACCCTGCACCGCGCCTCGCGCGCCAAGGTGCCGTATCCGATTGTGGCGCTGGTGGGCTACACCAACGCAGGGAAGTCGACGCTGTTCAACCGGCTCACGGGGGCTGAGGTGATGGCCAAAGACATGCTCTTTGCCACCCTGGACCCGACCATGCGCAGGGTCCAGATCCCCGATGGGCCGGAGGTGATCCTGTCCGACACCGTAGGCTTTATTTCGGACCTGCCGACCGAGCTGGTCGCGGCTTTCCGGGCCACGCTGGAGGAGGTTCTGGCGGCCGATGTGATCCTGCATGTGCGCGACATCAGCCATGATGAAAGCGAGCAGCAGGCCAAGGACGTGGAGGCGATCCTGGCCTCATTGGGGGTGGATGAAAACCGCGCCCGAATCGAGGTCTGGAACAAGCTGGACCAGTTGCCTGAGGAGGACGCCGAAGCCCGCCGCCAGCGTGCGGAACGTGAGGGCGGAATCCATGCGATCTCGGCCTTGACGGGCGAGGGGCTGGATGGGTTGCTGGCCGATGTTGCTGAGCAGTTGCAGGGCGTGCGGCATGAGGAGCAGTTGAACCTCAGCTTTGCCCAAGGAAAGCAGCGCGCTTGGCTGTTCAAGGAAGATCTGGTTCAGAGCGAAGAACAGACTGAGACCGGTTTCGACATCACAGTTCTGTGGACCGACCGGCAGAAGGCGAAATTCGAGAGGCTGTGAAGACCTCCCGTTGTGCTGAAATGAAGCGGGCGCCGCAGCGCCCGTTTTTTATTGCCTCGGGGTGATCCGGGTGACGCCGACAGCTGCGGCGCGGGCCAGATCCTCGTCCAGAGACATGGGAATGTATTCGCCGCGCCGCCAGAGCTGGGCCATGTCGTCATAGTAGCGCGACAATGGATGCCCGGATTGGCCGGTTGATACGACAAAGACTGAACTGTCGGGGTCGGCGAAGTCATAGACCCCGCGGTAGCCGGCGGCGTGTGTGTTTTGGAAAGGGTCCGGTCCCTTGCCCGAGCTTTTGCCGCGCTGCAGAGTGTTGTCGCTGCCGCTGGTGGACTGGCGGATGTTCACGAAATAGCGCAGCAGCGGCACTTCGCCCAGCACCGGGTGGTCCTGCGTGGCCTGATGCGCATCGCCCCATCGCAGCGACTCCAGCGCGGTGCCATAGCGTTCTTCGATCCAGATCAGAGCATCATCCAGTGCCAGTCGGGCCATATCAGTACAGCTTTCTTCCGGAGCGCTTTGGCGCACGTCGCACCAGACGGCGGCACCCTCCACATCGCGGTAGACCCGTTCGATGAACAACGGCTCAACATGGCGGAAGGTCTTTGCCACCGGACCCAGTTCATCAGTGATCAGCCGGGCTTGCAGCGCCCGCAGCCAGGCCGCATAGATCAGCGGTTCGGGCAGATGCTCGTTCATTTCGCCGTTCCATTCCGACAGCAGGGTCAAGGCAATCTGGCGCTGGCGTTCGCGGGTGCCTGCAGGCGCGGCTTCGCCGGTGAACCACAGGTCGGCGCCGATCAGCGGCAGCAAGGTGCGGGCGGTGTAGGAAACCGTGTCCAATTGCGCCTCGATAAAGCTGTCGCGGGTATGCACCTCGCGGTTTTGCATCAGCTTTTGCCAGCGGTGAATGCGCTGGGTGTCGCCCCAATCAAAGGAGACGTGTTTCGGGAAGGGGCGGTCCAGGATCTTGTTGTTGGTATTGCCGAGGATGCCGCCTGCGGGGGCGAGAAATTCCGGGTTCTCGGCGTAAGGCGCGCGGCCCTGCCATTGGTTTTCCGGGCGCCAGCCCTGGCTGGGCATGCGGCCCTTGCTTTGGTGGGCAATGTCACGGACGGGGAAGGCGCCGACTGTCTTAAGCGCAATGGTTTCCCTGTCCGCAAGCGTCAGGTTCTGCGATGGAGCGATGAAGCCTTCGCCGGCCGTGATCGCGTCCTGAACCGAGGTGCTGCGCATCAGGTTGATGGCGGCAGTCATCGAGGTGTCCTTGGGGCTAAGAACGGTCCAGCTGAGCGATACCACATGGCCGGGCGGGGTGATTTCAGCCAGCTTGAACATTGAGCCGGGCAGGACAGGGCCATTGTCTGTCCAGCGCAGTGTCAGAGTAACCGGCGCCTGATCCTTGATCTTGATGATCGACGGGCGGGAGATGAAATCCTTATACCCTTCAACGCTCAGATACTCCTGAGGATTTTCCGGATTGAGACGTTCGATAAACAAGTCCTGGTCGTCAAGATAAGACGAGGTCACGCCCCATCCCAGCACGTCAGAGCGCCCCGTGATTACCGCCGGGATGCCGGGGATGGTGCCGCCGATCACCCCGCCGGTGCCCAGTTCAAGCCGTGCCAGATACCAGACGCCGGGCGCGCTGAGGCCCAGGTGCGGGTCATTGGCCAAAAGCGTGCCGCCCGCCGTCGAACGGCTGGGGGCGGCGGCCCAGGCGTTGGAGGCACCGGCCAGCCCGCGCGGAGCAACCGGGAACAGCAGGCTGTCTTCCTCTGCGGGCATGGCAGCGGCGAACTGCCGGACGCCGGGAACCAGTGCTGCATATTCAGGCAGGGCAGTCAGGCCTTTGCCCGGCGCATCCGGCAGGATGTCCTTGATCCTGGCGGCATCATCCAGTGCCAACGAAGTCCGGGCGCGCAGAATCTCTTCCTTCATGTGGCCGGACAGCTGCAGCGCCATCAGCTTCATGATTGCGATGCTGTCGGCGGGCTGCCAGGGCGCAACCGGCATGTTGAACAGGAACATCTCGGGCGCACCGCGGCCAAGCGCGTCTTCATTGATCTCCTGAAGGCGGGCGTTGACGCCGGCGGCATAGGCCTTGAGCGCGGCCAGTGCCTCGGGCGACTGCACGGCCACAGACTCCTGCGCCAGACGGTAGATATCCAGCCGGCGCAGATATGTGTCGGTCTCAACCGTGCGGGTGCCGAAGATTTCCGACAGGCGGCCCTTGGCCGTACGCCGCATCACTGCCATCTGCCACAGGCGGTCCTGAGCATGGGCATAGCCGAGGCCGAAGTAGACATCCTCGTCGCTGGCGCCGAAACTGCCGAAGATATGCGGCACATTGGCGTTGTCGCGGACAATCTCGACCGGCGAGGAAAGGCCGGGCAGGGCCAGTTCCTTGTCGTATTCAGGCAGTGACTGCGAAGCGAGGTAATAGACCAGCGCAGCGGCCAGAACGCTCAGCAGAATCAGGCTGGCAGCAATGCGCAGAAGCCAGCGGAAAAGATGTCCCATCAGCGGTTGTTTTCCCTTGGGTTTTGTCATTTCCAGCCGCCAGGCAGATTGCGCCCCGTGGCGGCGGTGTTAGGGTTGGCGCCAACATAAGCGAAGACAGATCAAGGGAAAAGCAGATGGCAAAAATCGCGTTTCTAGGGCTGGGTGTCATGGGCTATCCGATGGCCGGGCACCTGCAGGCCGCAGGCCATGAAGTCACCGTCTACAACCGCACCGAGGCCAAGGCCAAGGCCTGGGCTGCCGAGCACGGCGGCCGGTTCGGCGCCACACCGCGGGCGGCTGCAGCGGGGGCAGAGTTTGTAATGGCCTGCGTTGGAAATGACGACGATCTGCGTTCGGTCTGCCTAGGGGCGGATGGCGCCTTTGCCGGGATGGGCGAAGGGGCGGTGTTTGTTGATCACACGACGGTGTCGGAAACCGTGACCAGGGAACTCTATGGCGCCACAGAGGAGAAAGGCGTGTTCTTTGTTGACGCACCGATTTCCGGCGGCCAGGCAGGGGCGGAAAACGGCGTGCTGTCAGTGATGTGCGGCGGTGATGAGGGCGCTTACTCCCGGGTTGAGCCAGTGATTGATGCCTACTCCAAAATCTGCCGCCGGATCGGTGGCAGCGGAGCTGGGCAGCTGACGAAGATGTGTAACCAGATCGCTATTGCCGGGCTTGTTCAAGGCTTGAGCGAGGCGCTGCATTTTGCAGAGAGGGCTGGATTGGACGGGCACTCGGTGGTTGAAGTGATCAGCCAGGGCGCGGCCGGCAGCTGGCAGATGGCCAACCGTTACGAGACCATGCTGGACGATCACTTTGATCATGGCTTTGCGGTGGACTGGATGCGCAAGGATCTGGGCATCTGTCTGGATGCAGCGGATGAAACCGGTGCCAGCCTGCCGGTGACTGCCTTGGTGGATCAGTTTTACAAGGACGTGCAAAAGATGGGCGGTGGGCGCTGGGACACCTCTTCGCTGTTCAAGCGGCTGCGCAAACTGGATTGAGACAAGCGAAAATGGCCTTTCCTGCGGGAAAGGCCATGCCTCCGGCGGAGGTATTTCCAACCAGAAAGAAGCGCAGGCTGTGAGCCACGGCCGCGTCCCGGATCAATTAGGGGATGATACGGGTGTATTTGGTGCCTTCCAGCGTGGCACCGACGCGCAAGCCGGCTTGGCCGAACACCACAGCCAGCACTGGGGAAGTGAGCGTATTTGTGTCAGCGGTCAGCGCGTTGCCTTCATCCTTGATCACATATTCCACATCGGCCCCGGCGGCCCAGCCGGTGGAGCGGCGGAAGCCGGCCAGCGCGTCTTCGGTCATGAAAAACAGAACATGGGCATATTGCTGGGCGCCGATCTGCAGGCCTGCGTTGCCTTTGACGGTGGAGTAGTAATCCACGGTCACACCGTTGATCTGCAGGGCGCCGCGGCCGAAGGCGCCGCCAAAGACAAAGCCTGCCTCGGTGACCAGCGGCATCACCAGCATGCCTGTTGCCTTATCTGCCAGGGTGCGGGTGTTGGGGTACTGGCTGTACATCTGGTTCAGTGTTGCGTCGACGCGGGCGTCGATCTTGGCGCCGTTGCTGTTGCCGACGCCGTTGCCGCAGGCGGCGGTAACGCCGGCGCCGGCCAGGGCGGTCAGGGCAAAACCGCGGCGGGTCATGCGGGAAGAGGAAAAACTGCTCATTTCTCAGGTGCCTGTAATGATTTGCTCCAAGGCCGGTATGCTCCGGCTCTGGGCAAATGTATACGCGGAAAACCGCTGCCTGTCATCCGCTGCCAGCCGGACAGCGGCGGCTTCCCGCTGAAGTGATCCGCAACCGCGGCATTTGGCAGGGTCAACCGTTCAGCAGCCTGGCCGCGGCGGGCGCGAAATAGGTCAGAATGCCGTTGCAGCCCGCCCGTTTGAAGGCCATCAGGCTTTCCATCATCACCTGTTCGCCGTCAATCCAGCCGTTTTGCGCTGCGGCCTGGATCATCGCGTATTCGCCCGAGACCTGATAGGCATAGGTCGGCACGCCAAAGGCGGATTTCACCCGGTGACATATGTCCAGGTATGCAATCCCCGGTTTGACCATCACCATGTCGGCGCCTTCCAGCAGGTCGCGTTCGATCAGCCGCAGCGCCTCATCGCTGTTGGCCGGATCCATCTGATAGGTCTTCTTGTCGCCCTTCAGCGCACCTGAGGCACCAACGGCATCGCGGAACGGCCCATAGTAGCCTGAAGCGTATTTGGCCGAGTAGGACAGGATCGCCGCATTGTGGTGGCCGGCCTTTTCCAGCGCGCTGCGCATCGCACCAATCCGCCCGTCCATCATGTCGGACGGTCCGATGATATCGGCACCTGCATCGGCCTGGGCAAGGGTCATCTTGACCAGCGCCTCGACAGTGGCGTCATTGACGATCTCGCCGTCCACAACATAGCCGTCGTGGCCGTTGATATTGTAAGGGTCCAGCGCCACATCGGTCATCACCGCGATATCCGGCGCCGCGTCCTTGATCGCGCGGATGGCCCGGTTGGTCAGGTTGTCCGGGTTCCAGGCCTCGGCGCATTCCTCGGTCTTGAGCGAGGAATCGGTGTAGGGAAACAGGCAGATCGCCGGGATCCCCAGCGCCTGCGCATCAACCGCGGTCTCGGCGATCTTGTCGACCGAGCGGCGCATCACGCCGGGCATTGAGCTGATCGGTTCTTCCTGGCCTTCCCCCTCGCGGACAAACACCGGCCAGATGAAATCGGCAGGGGTCAGAGTGTTTTCCTGCACCAGATTGCGGATGGCCTGACTGGCACGGGTGCGGCGCAGGCGGGCGGCGGGAAAGGGCGCGACGGTGGGCTTCATGGCGGTCTCTCGTTTTGGCTTGCCCATGGGTGGCATGGAAGCGGCCCCCGGAACAAGGGGCACAATCGCCGCGCCGGAAAACTTGTGCTGCAGGCAGGGCTTGCCTGCGCGCGCTTCCCGGTTGATATAGGGCCGGTTGACAAATTCCAGCCCGAAGATCTGCGGGCAGAACAGGGGGCTGGCGTGGATCTGCTTCATATTATCTATGAGATGATTGAGCTGCGGTCATTCTCCAACCTGTGGTACTGGATTGCACTGGCGGTGCTGTGGTCGACGGCCAGCCATTGGATCCTTGGGGTTCCTTATGACATGGTCCAGCGAGCCCAGCGAAACGGCGGCCAGGCGGAACGCGACCTGGAGGATATTGTCCGTGTCAACGTGAACCGTTTACTGTACATCGCTGAGGTTTCCGGCCCTTGGATGGTGGCGCTGTCCTGTTTTATGATGTCCGGCCTGGCCGTGCTTGGCTTTGTGTTTCTGCTGGAGATTGCCCAAGCGGTATTCCTGCTGGTGTTTCCAATGGCTGTGGTCGGGCTGATCAGCTTTTTGACCGCGCGCCGGATCTCGCAGGAAGGTGCCACGGGCGAGGTTCTGCGCAAAAGATTGGCGTTTTGCCGGCTCTATGTGCAGGTCGTCGGGGTCATCTCCATTGTGGTCACCGCGTTCTGGGGCATGTATCAAAACCTGACCATCGGGGCATTTTAACAGGCGGGCTGAGACCGATTGAGGACACCCGGAAAGGATAAGGCATGGCACAGCGTGCAATCACCATGGGCGGCGCGCCCGAAGGGTTTGATGCCCGGCTGATCCTGAAGGAAGTGCAGAAATCCGGCGCACCGGTTCTGCATGTGGCGCGTGACGACAAGCGGATGGAGGCAATGCGGTCGGCACTTGCCTTTTTCGCACCTGAGATGCCGGTGTTTGTCTTTCCCGGCTGGGACTGCCTGCCATATGACCGGGTATCGCCGAACGCCGATATCTCGGCTGCGCGGATGGCCACGCTGGCGGCCCTGGTGCATCAGATGCCCAAGCAGTTTGTGCTGCTGACCACGTTGAATGCCGCCAGCCAGCGGGTGCCTGCGCGCGATGTGCTGCGCGAGGCGGCCTTTACCGCCCGTGTCGATCACCGGATTGACGAAGGCGCGTTGCGCAACTTCCTGGTGCGTATGGGGTTCACCCAAAGCCCGACGGTGATGGAGCCGGGTGACTATGCGGTGCGCGGCGGCATCATCGACATCTTCCCGCCAGGGGAAGGCGGCCCGGTCCGGTTGGATCTGTTCGGCGATGTGCTGGATGGCGCGCGACGGTTCGATCCGGCCTCGCAACGCACCACCGAGAAGCTGGAGGTGGTGGAACTGGCGCCGGTTTCCGAGGTGATCCTGGACGAGGCGGCGATCACCCGGTTCCGGCAGAACTACCGGATCGAATTCGGCGCTGCCGGCACCGATGATCCGCTCTATGAAGCCGTCAGCGCAGGCCGCAAGCATCAAGGCATCGAGCATTGGCTGCCGTTTTTCCATGAAAAGCTGGAAACCCTGTTCGACTACCTGCCGCAGGCGACGGTGACGCTGGATGATCAGGTGACACCGGCGCGGCTGGCGCGCTGGGACACCATCGAGGACCAGTTCGAAACCCGCAAGCACGCGATGGCGCAAAAGGGACGGATTGATACCGTCTACAAACCCACGCCGCCGGGCCTGCTGTATCTGGACGACGCAGCCTGGGAGGCTGCATCAGCAGAGCACCGTGTGGTGCAACTGCATCCGCTGCCGCAAGCCTCGGGCCCCGGCACCGTGGATGCGGGCGGGCGTATCGGACGTAACTTCGCGCCGGAGCGGCAGCAGGAAAGCATCAGTCTTTTCGGGACTTTGGCATCCCACATTAAGGCGCGGATGCTGGAGGGGCCGGTGCTAATCGCCTCCTATTCCGAAGGCGCGCGGGAACGCTTGTCCGGGCTGATCGAGGACGAGGGCCTGGCCGGGGCGATCCCGGTGATGGATGGCACGCGGATCGGCAAAAGCGGTCTGCATCTGGCGGTCTGGGCGCTGGAACACGGGTTCCAGGCGCCGGATATGACCGTGATCTCGGAGCAGGATGTGCTGGGTGACCGGCTGATCCGGGCGCCCAAGAAACGCCGCAAGGCCGAGAACTTCCTGACCGAGACGCAATCGCTCAGCCCTGGCGATCTGGTGGTGCATGTGGACCACGGGATCGGCCGCTACAAAGGGCTGGAAGTGGTGACCGCAGCGGGTGCTGCGCATGAATGCATCCTGCTGGAATATGCCGAAGCGTCCAAGCTGTACCTGCCGGTCGAAAACATTGAACTGCTGTCCAAATACGGCCATGACGAAGGCCTGCTGGACCGGCTGGGCGGCGGCGCCTGGCAGGCCAAGAAGGCCAAGCTCAAGGAACGCATCCGCGAGATGGCGGACAAGCTGATCCGCATCGCTGCCGAGCGCGCCTTGCGCAAGGCGCCGGTGATGGACCCGCCGCCGCATGCCTGGGAAGAATTCTCGGCCCGCTTCCCGTATCAGGAGACCGACGACCAGCTGAGCGCCATTGAGGACGTGATGGAGGATCTGCACTCAGGCCAGCCGATGGACCGGCTGATTTGCGGCGATGTGGGCTTTGGCAAAACCGAGGTGGCAATGCGCGCCGCCTTTGTTGCGGCCATGTCCGGCTTGCAGGTGGCGGTTGTGGCACCGACCACGCTGCTGGCACGCCAGCACGCCGCGTCCTTTGCCGAACGGTTCCGTGGGTTTCCATTGCATGTCAGGCAATTGTCTCGCTTTGTTACATCAAAAGAGGCGAGCCAAACGCGCGAAGGGCTTACCAAGGGAACCGTAGATATTGTTATCGGCACTCACGCGGTGCTGGCCAAAAACATCAAGTTCCAGAACCTCGGTCTGCTCATCATCGACGAGGAGCAGCACTTTGGTGTTGGCCACAAGGAGCGGCTGAAGCAGCTGCGCAGCGACATCCATGTGCTGACCCTGACCGCGACACCGATCCCGCGCACACTGCAGCTGTCGCTGACGGGTGTGCGGGACCTGTCGATCATTGGCACCCCGCCGGTGGACCGTCTGGCGATCCGCACATATGTGAGCGAATTCGATAGCGTCTCCATCCGCGAGGCGCTGCTGCGCGAGCATTACCGCGGCGGGCAAAGCTTCTATGTGGTCCCACGGATCACCGATCTGCCGGATGTCGAGGCGTTCCTGCAGGCTCAACTGCCTGAACTCACTTATGTGGTGGCGCATGGGCAGATGGCAGCGGGGGAGCTCGATGACCGGATGAATGCGTTTTATGACGGCAGATACGACGTGCTGCTGGCGACGACGATTGTGGAAAGCGGGTTGGATATTCCGACCGCCAACACGATGGTTGTGCACCGCGCCGACATGTTTGGCCTGTCGCAGCTCTATCAGATCCGGGGCCGGGTGGGGCGGTCGAAAACCCGCGCCTATGCTTACCTTACGACCAAACCGCGCCAGCGGCTGACGCCCGCAGCCGAGAAACGCCTGCGGGTGCTGGGCTCGCTCGATACGCTGGGCGCCGGCTTTACCTTGGCCTCCCAAGACCTTGATCTCCGGGGCGCCGGGAACCTGCTGGGTGAGGAACAGTCCGGCCAGATGCGCGATGTGGGCTATGAGCTGTACCAGTCGATGCTGGAGGAGGCGATTGCCAAGATCAAGGCAGGAGAGATGGAGGGCCTGTCTGACGCGGATGAGCAATGGGCGCCGCAGATCAATCTGGGTGTGCCGGTGCTGATCCCGGAGGACTACGTGCCGGATCTGGATGTACGCCTGGGCCTTTACCGCCGCCTGTCGTCGCTGTCGACCAAAGTGGAGCTGGAGGGTTTTGCCGCTGAACTGATCGATCGTTTCGGGAAACTGCCCAAGGAGGTCAACACGCTGATGCTGGTGGTGCGCATCAAGGGGATGTGCAAGCGGGCCGGGATTGCCAAGATGGATGGCGGGCCGAAGGGCGCCACAATTCAGTTCCACAATGACAAATTCGCCTCGCCCCAGGGGCTTGTGGAGTTCATCCAGGGACAGAATGGGCTGGCCAAGGTCAAGGACAACAAAATCGTTGTGCGCCGGGACTGGAAGAAAGACAGCGACAAAATCAAGGGCGCCTTTGCCATTGCCCGCGACCTGGCAGAGAAAGTCGTGGCAGAGAAGAAAAAGGCCAAGGCAAAAGCGAAAGCCTGACACTTGGAGCCAAGGAAATTCGAATTTCCTTGGCAAATTTCTTCGAAGAAATTTTGCTCAGCCGCTGCAGTTGTCCGGTTTCATCGCTGCCTGTGCGCAGAAACAGGACGCGCCCACCGCCCGGTCGGCACGGGAAAGCGCCAGATCCAGATTCTGTTTAATGTGTCGGATTTCAATAGGTTCTCCGCGGGACTTCAGGCAATCGTGTAGTCCCTTCAGGCTCCAGATGTTATCCGGATGGACCGATGCACGCGGCAGCGTGCCGTCAAGACCCAGATCGGCGCGGTACACCGCCTCGGCTTCTTCCACCTGACCTTGCTCAAACAGCAACGCCCCCAGCGCGTGGCGGGTGGGCTGCATCCAGCCCCAGGGCTCATCATAGGGCAAGTTGTCGTCCAGCTCTGCCGAGCGGCGCAGATGGGCAAAGGCGGCGTCAAAATTTCCCTTGCGGTATTCAATCTCGCCGCGCAGCATCTCCGTTGCGATCTCCAGCAGGTCGGCCACGCTGTTGTTGTGCATCATGCGGGTGTCCGGCACCCGTGCTTTGGCAGCCAGGAACAGCTGCTCCTCTGCTTCGGCCTCTGCCACGCGGCCGGTTGCGGCAAAACCGATGGCGCGGGCGTAATGGGTATTGGCCGCCAGTGTGCAATAAAGCTCCGGGTCTTCCGGCAGCTCCAGCGCTATGGCCTCTTCCCAGCGGCCGAAACGAACCAGAATATGCGGGTGCATGGCCATGTAACTTTCAAAGTAATCTGCCATCGGCGGGCTTTCGATCCGCAGCATCTGTTCCGGGGTGGTGTCCAGAATGCCCTGATTGGCCTGCAAGGCCGGTTCGATCTGCCCCAGAAACATCGCGCCGAAGATGACGAAGTGGTAATTGTGCTGGCGGTAGCCGGTGTAGATGTTGAAGGCGCCCTTGCGCTGGTAGTACTTCAGGTCGGCCTCAATCGCCTTTTGGTTCCAATGCACCACATTGTGGTAATCGCCGCACAGCACGTCGATATGGGTCGGCATGTGCACAAGATGGCCGGCATCCGACACCAGTGTGCGCAACACATCGGCGGCTTTCAGCGCCTTTTCAGGCGTTGGCGACATCTCCATCAAATGCACGTATAGATGCAGCAGGCCGGGGTGCTGCATGGCGCGGGGATCATTCCTCATCGCCCATTCCAGCACGTCCTGTGCCTCCACCGTGGCCGCACCGGCGGCGGGTTTGCCGGTTTTCAGATCCCACATCTTCCAAGGCGTCAAATTCAGCAGGCTTTCGGCATAGACCGTGCGCAGGTCCAGATGATCCGGGCAGGCGGTAAAGGCCGCGCGCATGGCGTCGGCAAAGGCATAGTCCCAGATGTGCATGTCCTCGGCGGCCTCCCGCTGGGGGTAGCGGGCCTGAAGGGCAAGGATCAGCTGCCGCTCGACCTCTGTGCAGCCCACTAAACAAGCCAACGCGGCTTGGGCGGCATCATAGGCCTCTGCCAGGTCTTCGGCACGGCCTTTGCCGTCCCGCAAGTTCCAGGGCAGATTGTAATTCGGGCCGGTTGCATAGGCCACGCCCCAATGGGCCATGGCGCAGCCGGGATCATACCCTAACGCCTGCTTGAAACACCTGACCGCTTCCTCGTGGTTGTAGCCGTAGGTCCAGATCAGGCCGCGGTCGAACCATATCTGCGCCTCTGGAGAAGCGGCCGTTACTGGGCAGGAATGGCTGCCGAGATCGTAATCATAGCCCATGAAAAAACCTCCCCAAGTATTTGGCGAGGTTAAGCAGAGGCTTCTATCCGGACAAGGTGGTTATTCGGCGGGCAGTTGCGCCTCTGCCCGTGCCATTTGCAGCATCAGCAGGAACGCAAGGCCGGCCATTGTCAGCAAACCGGCAGCCAGCGGCAGCAGTGATCCGTCAAACAGCAGGCCCACCGGTGCCGCAATGGCAGCGGCCAGAACGGTGGAGATCGCACCGATCACCGAGGCCGCCATGCCGGCGATATGGCCCATCGGCTCCATCGCGATGGCGTTGAGATTTCCAAGGGTTGTGCCCGCCAGAAAGAACACGCTGGTCTGCCAAGCAACGAACAGGCCAAACAGCAGCGTCTCCGGCAGCGCCTGTCCGCTGAGCACCAGCATCACAGCAGAAATGCAGCATTGCGCGGCCAAGGACCAGGTCACGATCCGGCGCATCCCAACGCGGACAACAATGGCTGCATTCAGCAGGCTGGCAGTGCCCGCCATCAGCGCCACAAATCCAAACCAGAACGGGAAGCTGCCGGCGCGGTCAAAGATCACGTCATAGACCTGCTGCACCATCGTCAGCATGGTGAACAGCATTCCCAGGCAAAGGGTCTGAACCAGAATAGACAGGCGCACGGCGGGGTGGGCGAACATCTCTTTCACGGCTCCCAGCAGCAGCGGCAGGCGGAAGGGGCGGCGGTTTTCTGCTGCCAGAGTCTCCGGCAGGCGCAGACCCATCCACATCACGATGAGGATGGCGAAAACGGCAAAGGCCAGAAAGATACCGCGCCAGCTGGAGAACGCGATGATGCCCGCGCCCAGCATCGGTGCAAAGGCGGGCACAAGAGTGAAAATCATCATTGCAATCGACATCATCCGGGCCATTTCCCGGCCCGCGTACAGGTCCCGCACGATGGCAATGCCGACAACCCGCGGCCCGGCGGCACCCAGCCCCATGACAATGCGGGAGGCCAGCAGCAGCTCCAGCGATTGCGCCTTCCAGGCGACGGCAGATGCTGCGATGTACAGCGCAACACCGCCGGCAATGACAGTCTTGCGGCCAAAGGCATCAGACAGCGGGCCGGTAAAAAACGTGCCGATGCCCATGCCCAGCACAAAAGAAGTCAGCACCAGCTGGGCGCGGTTAATGTCATCCGGGCTAAGTGCCTGGCCGATTTCGGGCAGGGCGGGCAGCATCGCGTCGATGGAAAACGCAATGGTGGCAAACATCATCGCGATCAGCGCAATGAATTCGGCCTTGGCCATGCCGTGGGCCGGAGTGTGAACCTGGGGTTGTGACATTTGAAACCTCTAACAGCTCTTCAGATGTTTCCGGGGAATAAGGCCGGTCCGGGAGCTGTCCGGTTCCGCTATCACGAATCCGCATACCGGGCCAGCGCCCGGCTGCACAGCAAACTGTGCATTGTTGCGATGCTAAACAGTTTGCCGCGAGGTTATTCGGCCTCTGCGTCTTTCAGCTGCTGCTGGATGTCTTTGATCACCTGCTTCCACAGTTCCGGCGGCTGGGCACCGGGCACGGCGTGCTGGCTGGCGACAATGAAGGTCGGCACCGAACTTACCCCCATCTTGCGGGAATGGGCGTCGCGGTCCTGGATGGCCTGAACGTCGCTGTCGCCTTGCAGCAGGCGTGCGGCGACATCTGCATCCATTCCGGCCTCGCGTGCGACGCCGGCCAGAACTGTGTGGTCGCCGATGTCCTTGGCGTCCACAAAGTAGGCTTGGAACAAGGCATCCACCACCTCGGTCTGCTTGCCCTCAATTCCGGCCCAATGGATCAGCCGGTGCGCATCCAGAGTGTTTGGCGTGCGCGTCATCGCCTCGAAATTGATGGTCAGCCCAGCGTTTCCGGCGTGTTCCACCACCGGCGCATAAGCCTTAACCGCGCCGTCTTTGCCGCCGAACTTGCGCTCCAGGTAGTCGCGCCGGTCCATGCCTTCGCGCGGCATGTCGGGGTTCAGCTGAAACGGATGCCATTCAATGACAAAGGGATGATCCGGAACCTCGGCCAGCGCCTTGTCCAGATGGGTCTTGCCGATATAGCACCAGGGGCAGATCGGGTCCGACAGGATGTCGAGTTTGACAGTGGTCATTTGGGTCATCCTTTGAACAGGGCGGGCAGGGCGCGGCGCAGCAGTTTGCCATTGGCGCCTGCAGGCAGGACGTCGAGATGGACATAAGCGCGGGGCTGCTTGTAACGGGCCAGGCGCTGGGATGCAAAGGCCTGCAGTTCTGCGGCGTTCAACTCTTTGGGACCGGTATAGAAGGCCGCGATGACAAAAGTGTCCGGCTTCACCTCCACCGCTGCGGCGCCGGCCTGAGTGATGCCGGGATGGGCCGCCAAAGCCGTTTCAACCTCGATCGGGGACACCCGGTAGCCGCCCGCATTCATCATGTCGTCAGCGCGGCCCAGATAGCGGACTTGCCCGTCGCTGGTCATTGCGCCCTGATCACCGGTCAGGAACCAATCCCCCTGATAGCGGGCGGCGGTTTCTTCAGGCGCGTTCAGATAGCCAAGCGTCAGCCCCGGGTCTGAGCGGTGGATGGCGATGGTGCCTTCCTCCCCCGTTGGAACCGGTCCGTCAGCGCCCAGAATAGCCACTTTGCGGCCGGATTGCGGCTGCCCCAGCGCCCCGTCCTGTGCAGGGCGGGACGGTGAAGAGGAGATGAAGGTGGAGCATTCCGACATGCCGAAAGCCTCAAACAATCCGCTGCCTGTTGCGGTGCTCCAGGCAGCGTGCAGCTGGCGGGAGAGCTTTTCACCAGCGCAAAGCCCATGCCGCAAGTCCGGCAATTCGAGCGGGCCGGCGCGCAGGAGTTTCCGGTAGACGCCTGGAGCGGCGGCAAAAAGGGTTGCACGGTGCCGGCGCAGCAGCGCGGGCAGGTCATCAGGCGGGGTTCCGGGCTGCGGGATCAGCGCCGTTGCACCCGCCGTCCAGGGATCCAGCAGTCCGGTGCCCAGTGTGTAGGTCCAGTTGAAAGCACCCGCATGCAGCAGCCGGTCGTCCTGCGTCAGACCGTACCAGCCCTCCACCATCATCTGCCGCGCCCAAACTGCCCGGTGGGCGTGGGAGACGGCGCGCGGATTTCCGCTGGTGCCTGAGGTGTAGACCACATAGGCGAGCCGCTCCGGGTCTCCAAAGGCGTAGTCGCAGGGAAGCAAGCGGTGCATATCCAGCAAGCGGGCCGTACTGATCTGCAGCGGGTGACTCGCGCAGGGCACAGCCGGGTCGCGCAGCACCGCTGCCGGGTTCAGATCTGCAATCATCCGGGCGGTTTCGGGCGCTGTCAATTGGGATGAGGTGGGCACCGGCACCAGTCCGGCGGCAATGGCGCCGAGGTAGGCAATGGGAAACTCAACCGTGTTCCCCAGCCTCATCAGCACAATATCTCCAGGTTTCAATCCCGCCTTGAGCAGCCCTGTTCCGGTTCCGCGCACCGCTGCTTCAAGCCGGGCATAACTCCAGTCTTCGCAGGCATCGCCCGCGAGAACCGACAGCGCGGTCTTGGCCGCCAGCCGACGGGCATGGCGCAGCACATGGGCCGCGAGATTGAAAGGCGAAGGGCAGGGCGCAAACGGCCCCTGATCAAAAACGGACAGCATGGCAATTGGCTAGCCCGCGCCGTCCTGCGTTGCAAGCTGCGCAGGTGCGGCTTATAGAGTGGCTATGACAAGCCGTGACCCGAAGTCCCTGATTACCATCGCCCGTGCAAACGGCGGAGATGACGAAGCAGAGCCATTGGACCTGGGCGCGCGCGTGCGCGAACTGCGCAAGGCGCGGGATTGGACGCTGGAACACGCTGCCAATCAGGCCGGGTTGGCGCGCTCGACCTTGTCCAAGATCGAAAATGGCCAGATGTCGCCGACTTACGAGGCGCTTAAGAAGCTGGCGGTGGGCCTTCAGATCTCGGTGCCGCAGCTGTTTACCCAGCCGCAGCGCGATCAGGTGAACGGGCGGATGACGGTGACCAAATCAGGTGACGGTTCGGCCCATGCCACCGCGACATATGAGCACGAGCTGCTGGCGGACGGTCTGTCGCGCAAGCAGATGCTGCCCTACCGGGCGCGGGTGCGGGCGCGGTCATTGGATGAATTTGACGGCTGGGTGCGCCATGACGGCGAGGAATTCCTGTATGTGCTGACCGGGGTGGTCAAGCTTTACACGGAATTTTATGAGCCGATCGAAATGCGCCGCGGTGACAGCGCCTATTACGACGCGGCCATGGGGCACAATGTCATATCTGTCAGCCCCGAAGATGCTATGATCCTCTGGGTGACTTCACTGGCTTGATCTTAAGACCTGTCTCAGGGGCTGGGCTGCTAGTGCGGCCGCCCGTCCAATTCTCTCAGCAGGCTTTCGATATAGAGGAAATCGTCCACTTCCTCCCTGGCTTCGTTCAAGGTGAGGTGATGGGTGCGGGCCAGATAGGCAACAAATCTGTCCCGGTCATCCACGAGTGACGGCGCGTTGCTGGCTTTCAGATGCGGAAAGCGCTGTTTGATGCGGGGCATCCTGTCAATCCAGCTGGCAGCTGCTGTCTGTACAGGCATTGGGGGGCCTCCCTGACAAACGGATTATGGTTGTGGACCCTCATGCTAGCATCTTTTCGGCTGTTTGGTAACGACAGCCCCAGGGCATCTGCCCAGGGCCGCCGTGTTAAGCGGGATTCTGCCGGTGTTCAGGTTTTTGCAAACAGCCTGCGCAGGACAATGTGGCCAGCACCCACCGCGATCAGCTGCATCACGATGAACATCGGAATGTGGCCGGGATAGATGCCTGCGAAGGTGTCGCTGAAGCCACGCGCGATGGTCACCGCCGGGTTGGCAAAGCTGGTCGAGGAGGTGAACCAATAGGCGCCTGTGATGTAGATGCCAACCAGGGCTGGCACCGTATCGGGACGCGACCGCAGCCCGCCGAAAATCACGAACAGCAGGCCGAATGTGGCCAGGATTTCGGAAAACCACTGCGCGGTTCCGGTACGGTGCATGGTTCCGGAGCTTTGCAAAATCGCAAGATCGAACATTGCATGGCATGCCCAGACCCCCAGAATGCCGCCGCCGATCTGGACCAGAATGTAAGGCGCCACCGCGCGCCATTCATGTTCGCCGCGCAGGGCAAAGGCAAGGGTCACCGCCGGGTTGAAATGGGCGCCGGAAATTGGGCCCAGGGTATTGATGATCGCATAGAGCATGCAGCCGGTGGCAATCGCATTGGCCAGCAGGGCCAGGGCGATGTTTCCGTTCGCCAAAGTCTCGGCCATGATGCCGGAGCCGACCACGCCAATCAGCAGCATCGCGGTGCCCAGCCCTTCGGCCAGAAGTTTCTGCCCGGTCATACGATCTCTCCAATCCGCTTGAGCTGCTGTGACAGCTCGGTTGCGTTCATGGATTCAAACGGAAATTCCAGCAGCGCCTTGGCGCGCTTTTCCAGCGTGGCATAAGCCGCGCGAAAGGCGGTGTCCCAATCCGGCTGGCCCGCGGCAGCCGGATCTGCGACGCCCCAATGCGCACGAACCGGGGCACCGGGCCAGATCGGGCATGTTTCGCCCGCGGCTGAGGCGCAGACGGTGATCACCATGTCCATTTCCGGTGCGTCTTCAGCGGCAAACTCATCCCAGCTTTTGGAGCGGGCGCCCGCGGTGCCATGGCCGAGTTCTTTCAGCAGCTCAAGTGATTGCGGATGCACCTTGCCGGTGGGGTTGGAGCCTGCAGAAAACGCGTGGATGCGGCCAGTGCCAAGGGTGTTGAAGATCGACTCCAGCAGGATGGAGCGGGCGGAGTTGCCCGTGCAGAGGACAAGAATGTTCATGGGTTTTGACCGTTCTATAGGGTTAGTCGGAAGAATTCACGCGGCCGATGCCATCAACCTGATGCTGAAGGGATATGCGGTCGAGTGTGTCAAAGGGCAGCGCCGCAAAGGCTTTGATCCGGTTGCGCAGCAGCCCATAGGCTTGTTGGAAGGCCAGGCGCCGTTCGGCATCGGTGCCTGTCGCCTTGACCGGATCTGCCAGCCCCCAATGGGCGCTCATCGGCTGGCCGGGCCAGGCCGGGCATTCCTCGTTGGCGGCGTGGTCGCAGACGGTGAAGATGAAATCCATGCCAGGCGCGCCTGCCACGGAGAATTCATCCAGATCCTTGGAATGCAAGGCGCTGATGTCATAGCCTTTGGCCTGTAGCAGAGAGATTACTTCGGGGCGCGGGCCAGATGAAGAAGGACTGGTGCCTGCTGAGTAGGCGCGGAATCTGCCGCCGCCGGACCGGTTCAGGATGGATTCTGCCAGCAGTGACCGGGCGGAATTCCCTGTGCAGATGAATAGGACGTTAAACGGACGCTCGGACGTTGGCATGATCTTTTCTTCACTCGTGACAGGGATGCAGATATCGGGCCGGTTCCGGCAGCAGCCGGACAGCAGATCATCAAACATGCCGCGTAAGCCTGGCAGGTCAGCGGTGTACATAAGAGAGGTGCCAGTCCGCCGCTGGCTGATCAGCCCGGCCTGTTTCAGAACCGACAGATAGGCTGAGGCGGTGTTGGGCTTGAAATCCAGCGCCGAGGCGATCTCACCCGCCGGAACGGCGTCCGGATACCGCCGCATCAGCAGGCGGAACAGGGCCAGCCGGTTCGGGTGGGCCAGGGCGCTGAGTTTGTCTGCGGTAATTAATTCCATAATTCACGAAATACGGAATTAATTACCGCAAGTCAACTGCCCCGGCCTGCGACTGCCGCAGATCAGGGCGTCAGTCTGTTTGATACCACCAGACATCCGGCATGAACCCGGTCCGGTCGCCGTAGATCGGCAGGTATTCCGGGAACCGCATTTCCTTGACATGGGCAATCCGCCCCGCATCGAACCTCCAGAACGGAATGACATAGCGCCCTGCGGTCAAAACCCGGTCTAGCGCCCGCACGGCGGCAGTGAAATCCTCGGGATCCTTGGCTGTCAGCATGGCATCGATCATCGCTTCGGCAGCGGGGCTGTCCATGCCCATCAGGTTGCGGCTGCCGGGCTGAGTGACGCCGTCGCTGCCCCAGTAGTAACGCTGTTCGTTTCCGGGGCTCAGCGATAGCTCCCGGCGGTAACGGGTAAGGTCGAAGCCATAGGCGTTCTCGCGTTCCGCATACTGCGCATTATCGACGGTTTCCGCGCTCAGCGTGATGCCCAGCCGCTCAAGTGCGCGGGCGTAGATCTCAGCGACTGTCTTCATCTCGCCATCGCCCTGGCGGATCAGAACGGTCAGTTCCAGGGGCATGCCTTCACTGTTGCGCAAAATGCCACCAACGACGGTCCAGTCCGCGTCCTCCAGCAGTTTCATCGCCTTGCGCAGATTGCCGCGGTTGCGCTTGCTGCCGTCGCCCTGAGGCAGGGTGTACCCCTCCAGAGTGCCCGGCGGCAGCGTATCCGCAAAAGGTTCCAGCAGGGTGCGGACCTTGCCGGCGGCCGCACCAGGCTGCATGCCAAGCCCGGACCCGGAGAAATAGGAGGTGATCCGAGGCTGGACGCCGCCGGTCACCGTACCGTTGATGTATTCGAAATTGAACGCCAAAAGCAGTGCCTCGCGAACGCGCCAGTCATCCAGAGGCGCGCGGCGGGTGTTCATCACCAGTCCTGTCATGCCGGATGGGCGCTGATGCGGGATTTCGCTTTTGACCACATCGCCGCGGGTCACGGCCGGGAAATTATAGACGCCGTCCCATTTGTCGGCGTTGAATTCGCGCACCGCGCTCAGCCCGCCTGCCTTGAAGGCTTCAAACAGCACGGTTGCGTCGCCAAAGAAGTCGATGCGCAGCTCATCAAAGTTCCGGGTGCCGCGGTGCAATGGCAAATCCTTGCCCCAGTAATTCGGATTGCGCGCCAGGGTGACAAAGCGGCCGGGTTCGAACTCCGTCACCACATAGGCGCCGGTGCCGACAGGCGCGCCTGCTACCGTATCCGTGCCGAAGTCCTTGCCTTGCCATTGCGCTTTCTTAAGGATCGGGCGCATTCCGGCAATCAGCGCCAGCTCCCGGTCTTCGGTATTGAACGTCAGGCGCAGGCTGCGCGGTCCGGTCTGTTCAATCTGCGCCACTTTGGTCCAGAAACCGCGGTAGCGCGGGTGGCCTTGGGTACCCAATGTCTCATAGGACCAGATCACATCCTCGACGGTTACCGGGCTGCCATCGGAGAATCGCGCCTCCTCGCGAAGGGTGAATTCGACCCAGGAGCGGTCCTCGGGCACCTCAATCGATTCGGCTAGGAGACCGTAAAGCGTGAACGGCTCATCCCAGGAGCGGCCCATCAGGCTCTCGTATCCCCAGAACCGAAGCTGCCA
Source organism: Leisingera aquimarina DSM 24565 (assembly GCF_000473165.1). GTDB lineage: Bacteria > Pseudomonadota > Alphaproteobacteria > Rhodobacterales > Rhodobacteraceae > Leisingera > Leisingera aquimarina. The sequence goes on from NZ_KI421504.1 coordinate 2,954,468, forward strand.
CGGCGCGGTCCCCTTAAGGGTGAATGGGTTCAGCGTGTCAAAGCCGCCGGTATTGCCAAAAACAACCTTGCCGCCTTTAGGGGCATCGGGGTTGGCATAGGGTAAAGACACAAAATCCGGTGGCAGCGCAGGCGCCCCATACATAGCTATGCCATGACCCGATTCTGCCTGCGCAAAATTCGCAGCAAAAGCCAAGGTGATTCCGGTCAGTGCCGCACGGAGATTCAGGAAATTTTCTTTTCGCAGTTTCACAACAATCCCGCTCTGCCCTTATTTTCTTGCCTCTGCACGCTACGTGCGCTTTTTCGTCTTTTCAAACTTTTAGCTTGGACGAAAGCCGGAAATTGCTTATAAAGGGATCACTGCTCGATAGGTTTCTTGCCTGTATGAAACCTGCCTCAATAACTAACGCCCGCCTTGTGCGGGCGTTTTTTTTGGACATTTGCAGACTGCCTCTGACGGGAAATGCCCCTGCGTTGCAAGGGGAGATCCGTAGTCTTACGCGTTTCTTTTGCATCTGCAGCATGGCACAGTGGCGCCAGTTTCATTCAGCCGAGGGAAAATTGCCGATGTCCTTGCAAGGGAAGACCGCCGTTATCACCGGATCGAATTCGGGCATAGGCCTGGGGGTTGCACGCGAACTGGCGCGGGCAGGGGCCGATGTGGTGCTGAATTCGTTCACCGACCGGGACGAGGATCACGCGCTGGCAGCAGAGCTCGCCCGTGAATTCAGCGTCAACGCCCAGTACATTCAGGCCGATATGTCCAAAGGGGCGGATTGCCGGTCGCTGATTGAGCAGGCCGGCGCCTGCGATATTCTGGTCAACAATGCAGGTATTCAGCATGTAGCGCCGATCGATGCGTTCCCGCAGGACAAATGGGACGCGATTATTGCGATCAACATGAATTCGAATTTCCACACCATGGCGGCGGCCTTGCCTGGAATGCGCGCGTCTGGCTGGGGGCGGATCGTCAATATCGCCTCGGCGCACGGGCTGACGGCCTCGCCGTTTAAGGCAGCCTATGTGGCGGCCAAGCACGGGGTGGTGGGCATGACCAAAACGGTGGCACTGGAAACCGCGGAAGATCCCATCACCTGCAACGCGATCTGCCCGGGCTATGTGCTAACGCCGCTGGTCGAGGCGCAGATCCCGGACACCATGGAGAAATACAACATGGGCCGGGAAGAGGTGATCAAAAAGGTGATGTTGGAGCGCCAGCCGAGCCGCGAATTTGCCACTGTGGAACAGCTGGGCGGCACCACGGTGTTCCTGTGTTCGGACGCAGCGGCGCAGATCACCGGTACCACGCTGAGTGTCGACGGCGGCTGGACGGCGCTCTAGGCGCTACGTGGAAGCGGCGGGAGGGGGCCGGCCCCTCTTGCCCCAAGGGGGCAATTCACCCCCGGAGTATTTTCACAAAGGTGAAAGGGGCAGGTGTATTTTGGTGAAACGCATTAATCTGGCCCTGCAGGGCGGCGGCGCGCATGGCGCGTTTACCTGGGGTGTGCTGGACCGGCTGCTGGAGGATGAAGGTGTTGAGGTGGCCGGGATCACCGGCACCTCGGCTGGTGCTTTGAATGGCGCGGCTTTCAAATCCGGCATGGTTCAGGGCGGGCGCGAGGGCGCTAAGGCGGCGCTGGACAATCTGTGGGCGCAGATGGGGGCGGTGGGCGACATGCGCTTTGCCCATTGGCTGACCCGGTTTGATGCGGTGGCCTGGACCGGCGCGGTGGAGGCTGCCATGCCATTCTCGCCGCTGGAAACCATGAGCCAGATGATTTCCCCCTATCACTACGGACCGTTTTACAAGAACCCGCTGCAGGATGTTGTCGATCAGTTCTGCTTTTATGACGTCTGTGCCGGGGCCGGACCGGAGCTGTTTGTCTGCGCGACCTGTGTGCGCACAGGCAAGATCCGGATCTTTGAGGGCGCCGGGATCAGCACCGATGCCATTCTCGCCTCCGCCTGCCTGCCGGATATGTTCCAGGCGGTGGAAATTGAGGATCCGGAGACCGGCCGGATGGAGGCCTATTGGGATGGCGGGTTTACTGGCAATCCGGCGCTGTTTCCGCTGTTCCGTGCAGAGTTGCCGGGGGATGTTGTGATTGTGAACATCAATCCGCTGGAGCGCGGGGAAATTCCGAAGACGCCGCAGCAGATCCGCAACCGGGTGAATGAGATAAGCTTTAACTCGTCATTGCTGCGGGAGCTGCGTGCTATCAATTTTGTGCAGCGGTTGCTGGAGGATGGCACGCTTGAGCCCGGGCGGATGAAGCAGGTTAGGGTTCACATGATTGCCGATGATGATCTGATGACGCAGCTTTCTGTCACCACCAAATTGTTTCCTGTGCCGCAGATCCTGGCGCGGCTGAAACGGGCAGGGCGCGATGCGGCGGATACTTTCCTGGTGAAGGACGGGGCGAACCTTGGCGTCCGCTCTTCCACGAACCTGCCGGCGATGTTCTGCTAGGTCAGGCGCGTTCTTTCAGGGTCGGCTTTTTGCCGTTTTCCAGCGGTTTTGATGGATCTTTGGGGTTCGGATAGACGAGGCCTGCAGAGATCACCAGCTTGGCAGAATCTTCCACCGACATGTCCAGCTCGATCACATCTTCTTCGGGGACAAACAGCAGAAAGCCGGATGTCGGGTTTGGTGTGGTCGGAAGAAACACACTGACCAGACTGCCGCTGGTTTCCGCCCGTTTGGCAATCTCGCCCTTGGCGGTGGTGGAAATGAAACCGATCGCCCAGATGCCCTTGCGCGGGTATTGCACCAAGCAGGCCTTTTCAAAACTGCGTTCCGACTGGGCAAAGACGGTTTCGGAAATCTGCTTGATGCCGGAGTAGACGGTGCGGACCACCGGCATGCGGTCTACCAGGCTTTCGGCAAAGCCGATCAGCGACCGGCCAAGGATCCCCTTGGCAATCCAGCCGACAACGATTGTGAACAACAGGAAGATGATTAGCCCGACACCGCGCAGGTTGATGCCGATATACTGTTCCGGACGGACGGTGTGCGGCACCAGCGGCAGCACCACGCTGTCGATCCAGCCCATCACCGACCACAACAGCCAGATGGTCAGGCTTACCGGCGCAATGACGACGATCCCGGTAAAGAAGGAAGCGCGCAGACTGGCGAACAGTCCCGGGCGGCGTTGAGGTTCTTCGTCGAAGGGCGTTGTCATGGGGCTTCTTCACAGAAATTTCGAGTGGAACCTAGGCACTGATTGCGGGCGGAGCAATGGCATCCGCCCGGAAAATCAAGTCATTGTGCCAGTTTGTTCAGTTCCTGTGCGATCTTTGCCGCCAGCCGGGCGTTGTTACGCACCAATGCGATATTGGCGGTAAGCGAACGGCCCTCGGTCAGTTCAAAGATGCGGCGCAGCAGGAAGGGAGTTACATCCTTGCCCGAAATGCCTTGTTCATCCGCCTCGGACTGGGCTTGGGTGATGACCGGGGCCAGCTCCTCCGCCGCGATTTCGGCCTCTGCCGGGATCGGGTTGGCGATCAGCTGGCCGCCCGGAAGGTCCATCGTTTGGCGGGTGGCATGGGCACGGGCGATCTGCGCCGGGTCATCCATGCGCAGCGGCGCCTTCAGATCAGACTGGGCCGACCAAAAGGCGGGGAAGCTGTCCTGGCCATAGGCGATGACCGCCACGCCCTGGGTTTCCAGCACTTCCAGCGTCTTGGGCACGTCGAGAATGGCCTTGGCGCCGGCCGCCACCACGGTGACCGGGGTTTGCGCCAGTTCCATCAGGTCGGCGGAGATGTCGAATGTGGTTTCCGCACCTTTATGCACGCCGCCGATGCCGCCGGTTGCAAAGACTTCGATCCCGGCCAGACGCGCGGCGATCATGGTGGCCGCAACCGTGGTAGCGCCGGTTCCGCCGGTTGCAATACAGGCGGGCATGTCGGCGCGGGAGATCTTGGCAACACCCTGTGCCTGGCCAAGCGATTGCAACTGGTCGGCTTCCAGCCCTACATGCAGCACGCCGTCCATCACGGCCATCGTGGCAGGCACCGCGCCGCCATCGCGGATGTCCTGTTCCACCTGCGCGGCGACCTCGACATTCTGCGGGTAGGGCATGCCGTGGGTGATGATGGTGCTTTCCAGTGCAACAATGGCGCGGCCGTCTGCCTTGGCGGCTTGGACCTCGGATGAATGGCGGATCTCGATCACAGCGGGGGTTCTCCTGAAACATAGGTTGCCGCAGCCTTGAGGGCTGAGGCCAAAGCGGTCTTGCGGTCTTCTCCTCGTGCCTCGGCAACGATATGGGCGGCCATGAAGGTATCGCCTGCGCCGGTCACCCGGGCGACGGTCACACGGGGCGGAACAAGGGTGATGGCGCCTTGGGCATCGGCCAGGGTGGCAGAAGAGCCGCCATCGGTTACCAGCACCCGCGCGGCGCCGCGATCCAACATGGCCTTGGCGGCCGTTGCGCTGTCGGTGAATTCGGCCTGGCACAGGATGCCGGCCTCTTCCAGATTCACATAGAGCGTGCCGCGGGTGCGGTTGAGGAAGGGGCGCAGCCGTTCCGCCTTGCCCGGAGACGCAGGTGCGACCCGCAGATCAGCCTTGGCAAAGGCGGGGCTGGCGACGATGTCATCCAGCAGCGACAGGGTCAGGTTGCCATCCAGCGCAACCTGGCCCTGATAAGGAGCGTCTTTGGTGCCGAGCGCGCCGTCGGACAGCGGACGCAGGATCTTGCCGCCCGCGGCCTCCAATGAGTGGGCATCGGCGATGGCGGCAATCAGCCCGTTGGCGCCTTCCACGGCCATGTAGCGGTCGGTGGGCAGATCCTCGGAGCGGTAGATGAAGTCCGTGATCAGGCCGAAGTGGCGGCAGGCGTGGATCAGCTCGTCGCCTTCGGGGTCGCGGCCTACGGCTGTCAGCAGCCCGGGCTGCATCCCGAAACGCGAAAGAGTCATGGCGATATTCATGGCAACGCCGCCGGGCAGCCGGGTGATGCGCCCGGGCATGTCCGAGCCGCGCTGCATTTCCGTTCTGCAACGGCCGATGATGTCCCATAGGACCGATCCGATGCACAGGATAGCGGGTGTCCGGGAATTAGAGGCTTGTGTCATAATGACCTATTGCCGTCTTTACCGGGCCTCTGCAAGCGGCTTCACTTTTCAGGCACCGCAAAGGTCAAGGCGGCCCAATGGCTTTCCCACACGTAATTTTTGCCCTTCGGGGCAGGGCGCAGGACCACGGCGTCCAGCAGGTAGCTATGCCCGGGAGCCAGTGAAATGATGGTCTCTCCCCTCACGTCTGTCAGCTGGGTACTTATGGTAACACTGCCGTCCGGCGCTTTTGCAAAGATCTCAACCTGTGCTTCAGGGCGTGGCTTGCCTTGATACAGCACCTGAACCGGAAGTCCCGTTGCCAGATCATCGGTATAGGGATTGGCGAGGGCAACGAACTCGGTCTCCAGCCCGGTGGCCCGATCGGACCCTGCACCGCTGCCGATGGACGCCAAAGCCTTAGCATAGCGGGTGTACTGCTCGGCAAAGCCGGCGTCGGGGAGGCCGCGTGCGGTATGCTGACCGGGGATGCCGGCAAAACCCTTGTGGTCAATGAAGGCCTGAAAACCTTCCCAAGTGTCATATGTCAGCGTTTGCGGCTGCGTCTGGTGGATGATCACGGCCAGACCGTCGTCGGTTTCATCGTCGCTGAATGCGGGCATATCGCCCATCCGCCCCACATAGGGGGCAGCTGATCCGCTCTGTATGACCTCGAACCTGGCGATCCGGTGGTCCAGATAGGGCTGCTCGGCACCTTTGAATTCCTGCCCATTGCGCAGCCGTGCCACCACGGGATCCCCCGAATTCACTTGATATTTTTCCGGCTCAATCCAAAACTCGTGGGATAACAGCGGGGCGGTTCCCGAAATCAGCCCGGCACAGAGAATTGAGCAGAACAGGCGGTATTGCATGAAAATGTCCTTGGCTGTCGGGCGCAGTGTGACTTGGCTGCGGTTTCTATTTGCGCTGCTGTTCTGTGCGGTTGCAATAGGCGCAGCCAGTGTACGGGCGCACGAGGTCACCCCGGTGATTGCCGATTTCACGGTGGAAGACGGGCAGATTACGCTGGGACTGCGGCTGAACGTTGAGGCCTTCGTCGCCGGGATCAATCTGGACGGGCTATCCGACACAAATGAAACCGCCCAGGCCGCCGATTATGACGAGCTGCGCGCGCTAGAGGCTCTGGAGCTGACGCCGATGGTTCAGCTCTTTGCCGAGGAGTGGCTGGAGACCTTTTCTCTGCAGGCAGGCGGCCCGGTTGAGCTGCGCGTTTCTGGCATTTCCATTCCGGAGGCCGGCGACGCAAGCCTGCCGCGGGCGTCCTCTCTTGAGCTGACCGGTGCGATCCCTGCGGGCGCAGATAGCCTGCGGATTGCCTGGCCCAAGGGGTCTGGCGGGGTGGTGCTGCGGCAGAACGGGGTGGCGGAGCCCTATACTGGCTACCTGCAGGGCGGAGAGACCTCACCCCCGATCCCGCTCCAGGGCGGTGCGGTCAAGACGCCGGTTGAAGCCTTCATGGAGTACATCCCCGTCGGCTTTACCCATATTCTGCCCAAGGGGCTGGATCATATCCTGTTTGTGCTTGGGCTGTTCTTTCTCAGCCCGCGGGTGAAGCCGCTGCTTCTACAGGTGAGCGTGTTCACCGTCGCCCACACTATAACCCTGGCGCTGGGCGCGCTGGGCATGGTCAATGTGAACCCGGCCATTGTCGAGCCGCTGATTGCGCTGTCGATTGTGTTCGTCGCGGTGGAAAACATCTTTGCCCGCAAGTTGCACAGCTGGCGGACCTTCGTGATCTTCGGATTCGGGCTGCTGCACGGGCTGGGCTTTGCCAGTGTTTTAGGCGCGTTCGGCCTGCCGCCCAGCCAGTTCCTGCCGGCCCTGATCGGTTTTAACGTCGGCGTGGAACTGGGGCAGCTTGCGGTGATCGCCGCGGCTTACATAGGCGTGCGCCTGTGGTTCGGGCGGCATCCGAAATACCGCGGCCGGGTGGCAATCCCGGCTTCGGTCACAATCGCACTGATAGGGGGGTATTGGTTTGTGGAGCGGGTGTTTCTGTAACCTACCGCTGATGGGTCAGCCCATCGCTCGCATCAGAGTTTTAATCTGGGCAAGCGGATCCTCAGCGTGCCAGATTTCATCGCCAATGCCAAAGAAGTCCGTGTAAGGCGCGATGCCGCGCACCAGATCCTCGGTCAGGCCGCCTTCGGCCACCACCGGCACTTCGATCATCTGGGACCACCACTGGAACAGGTCAGCCTCTGCTTGTGCGCCGTCGCCCAGACCGGAGGTGCCCACAGGGCCAAAGCTCACGTAGTCCACACCCGCTTCACCTGCCACCATACCGTCATGCTGCGACGCGCCGCAGAAACAGCCGACAATCGCATCCGGCCCCAGTGCTTTGCGCGCGGTGCGGACCGATTTTGAGGCGTCAGTCAGATGCACGCCGTCCAGTCCCAGCCGTTCCGCCAGGATCTGGTGGTCGGAAATCACCAGCGCCACGTCGCGCTCCATCGTGACCTCACGCAGCGCATCACCCGCACGGCTCAGCGTGTCCTCATCGCGGCTGGCCAGATCCAGGCGCACACAGGCGACCTCGACCGCGTCCAGTACCCGCGCCAACTGACCGGGGAACTTGCCCAGCTCGAAACTCGGCGGGGAGATCAGGTAGATCTGCGGCTGCTCCGGTGCTTCAGCAGGGCTTCCCATGATGGTGCTCCATTGTTCAGGCGATTGGACGGTGTTTAGCCGATTTACCGCGGGACGCAAGGATTTGCGGCTGTGAAACCCCGGTAAATGCCGTCCAAGCCCGTGCCGGACCTTGCCCCGCAGCCGCGCGGGCAGTACAGCAGTGCCGATTTTGCCGGAGAACACGATGCCCACCGATACGCCCCAGCCCGCCTTTGTCCTTGTCCGCCCGCAGATGGGCGAGAATATCGGTGCCGCGGCGCGGGCGATGTGGAACTTCGGCCTCGACGGGATGCGCATCGTGGCGCCGCGCGACGGCTGGCCCAACTCCAAGGCGGTGGCGATGTCCTCTGGCGCGGGCCGCCTGCTGGACGAGGCGCAGCTGTGCTCGGACGTGCCGGAGGCGCTGGGCGATTGCACCTATGTGTTCGCCACCACCGCCCGCCAGCGCGGGCTGACCAAGCCAGTCTACAGCCCCGAGCGCGCCATGCAGATCGCGTCAGAAAAGATCGCGGCGGGCGAAAAGGTCGCGGTGATGTTCGGGCCTGAGCGTGCGGGACTGGAGAACGAGGATATCGCCAAGGCCAACGCCATCATTTCGGTGCCGGTGAACCCGCTTTACGCCTCGCTGAACCTTGGGCAATGCGTGCTGCTGACCGGCTATGAATGGATGCGCCAATCCGGCGACGTGGTGCATGAAACCACCGATCTGGGCCGCAAGGGCGGCTGGGCAAGCGGTGTCGAGGTCGAGAAGCTGGTTGAGCATTACGAGGAGCGGCTGGATGAGGCGGGCTTCTTCTTCCCTCCGGAAAAGGCTGAAAGCATGAAGACCAACCTGCGCAATCTGTGGAGCCGGATGCGGATGACCCGTTCCGACGTGCAGATGCTGCATGGAATCATGCGCCAGATGGTTCGCTGGAAAGAGCGCAGCGGCGAGTAAGCCGCTCTGGACCTTTAGATAACCCGCCCCTAGCTTGGCACCAGAGACAAAGAGGCAAGCATGAGCAAGCGCAGCATTTTTGAAGAGGTCGAGGGCGAGAAGACGGACGCGCCCGCGGTGGAGCCGGGACTGATCGACCGCGGCCGCGGAGGCGCCCGCAAGGCGATCCGCGCCTGGTTGATGGTGCTGTTTGCGCTGGTTGTGGCGATGATAGTTGTGGGCGGGCTGACCCGTCTGACCGATAGCGGGTTGTCGATCACCGAATGGCGCCCCGTGACCGGGGCGGTCCCACCGATGTCCGAGGGTGAGTGGCAGGCCGAGTTCGATAAATACAAGGGAATCGATCAGTGGCGCATCCAGAACCAATGGATGGAACTGGCTGATTTCAAATCGATTTACTGGTGGGAATGGGGCCATCGGCAGCTGGGCCGCTTCATTGGTCTGGTTTGGGCGCTTGGCTTCTTCGGCTTCCTGATCGCGCGCAAGATCCCGGCCGGCTGGGCAGGCCGTTTGGCGCTGCCTGGTATTCTGGGCGGCGTGCAGGGCGCGATCGGCTGGTGGATGGTCGCCTCTGGCGTGACACAGGGCGAGGGCATGACCGCCGTTGCCTCCTACCGCCTCGCTGTGCATCTGGGGCTGGCCTTTGTCATTCTCGGCTTCATCGCCTGGTATGTGCTGATGCTGGGCCGCGAGGAGCGGGAGCTGATGCAGGCGCGCCGCGCTAAGGAGGCGAAACTGTTCTCTCTCTCCACCGGCCTCATGCATTTCGCCTTTCTGCAGATCCTGCTGGGCGCGTTGGTCGCGGGCATCGACGCGGGCCGCTCCTATACCGACTGGCCGCTGATGGGCGGGCAGGTGATCCCTCCGAACTCCTTTATGATTGAGCCTGTCTGGAAGAACCTCTTTGAAAACCCCGGCCTGGTGCAGTTCATCCACCGGGTGGCGGGTTACCTGCTGTTTGCCTTTGGTGTGGTGGCATGGCTGCGCGGGCGCGGCTCTGCCCATGCGCGCACTCGCTTTGCCTTCAACGCAGTCTTTGCAGCGCTGTCTGTACAGGTGCTGCTGGGGATCATCACTGTGGTTTACGCCGCGCCGCTGCACGCCGCGATCACCCACCAGCTGGTGGCGATCGGCTTCTGGGTGCTGATCCTGCGCGCCCGCTTCCTGTCTGCCTATCCCATTGCAACCTCGATCAAGGATCATTGACCCCATGAGCGCATTTGACGAATTGTTGGCCTTCCAGCGCGACACGCAAGCTCTGGGGCAGATTGCGGGCCGTCTGGGCTGGGATCAGGAAACCATGATGCCGCGCGGGGCAGCGCCGCAGCGGGGCGAGGAGATGGCCGCGATCGAGGCGGTGCTTCATGCCCGCCGCAGCGATCCGCGGGTGGCCGAATGGCTGGAGCAGGCGGTTGCACCGAATGAGGCGGGCGAGGCCCAGCTGCGCGAGATCCGCCGCAGTTATGAACGCACCGTCAAGGTGCCTGCGGATTTGGCCAAGAAGATCGCCCAGGTCACATCCGAGGCACAGGGAAAATGGGCCGCCGCGCGGGCGGATGAGGATGTGGCGGCATTTGTGCCGGTGCTGGAGGAAGTCGTCGCGCTGAAGCGAGAGGAGGGCCTGGCGCTGGCCGCGGGCGGTGACGTCTATGACGCCATGGTCGAGGATTACGAGCACGGCATGACCGGGGCAGGGATCGCGGGGATTTTTGACGCTATGCGCCCCGGCCTGGTGGAGCTGCGCGCCAAGGTGCTGGAGAAGCCCGCGCCAAAGGCGCTGAAAGGCAGCTTTGACGAAGCGGCGCAGATGAAGCTGACACGCAAAATCGCCAAACAGTTCGGCTATGACATGGCCCATGGCCGGGTGGACAAGGCGGTGCATCCATTCAGCTCCGGTTCGGGACTGGATGTGCGGATCACCACCCGGACCAGCGAGAGTGATCCGTTCAACTGCTTTTATTCGACCATTCACGAGGTCGGCCACGGCGCATATGAGCAGAACATCAGCCGTGACTACCTGCTGACCCCGCTGGGCAGCGGCGTGTCGATGGGTGTGCACGAAAGCCAGAGCCGGATTTATGAGAACCAGATAGGCCGCAGCCGCGCCTTTACCGGCTGGCTGTTTGAGGAGATGAAACAGTCCTTTGGCGACTTAGGTATTTCGGACCCTGATGAATTTTATGCAACCGTGAATGCCGTGCACAAAGGCTACATCCGTACCGAGGCGGATGAGTTGCAGTATAACCTGCACATTATGCTGCGCTTTGGTCTGGAACGCGCACTGATGAGCGGTGATCTGGCAGTGAAAGATATCGAGGCCGCCTGGAATGACCGGTTTGAGGCCGATTTCGGCTATGCCGTCGACAAGCCCTCAAACGGTTGTTTGCAGGATGTGCATTGGTCGGTGGGCCTGTTCGGCTACTTTCCAACTTATAGCTTGGGTAATGTCTATGCCGGCTGCCTGTATCAGGCGCTGCGTAGGGATGTTCCGGGGCTGGATGCACAACTTGCCGAGGGTGAAACCGGGGGGGCAACAATCTGGCTGAAGGAAAACCTCCAGCAGCATGGCGGATTGCGCAGCCCGCGGGATACGATCATTCATGCGGCGGGAATGGAGCCGGGGCATCAGCCGCTGCTGGCCTATCTGGAAGAGAAGTTCAGCACGATCTACCATCTCTGAATATCGAGCTGTATCCAAGCCCAAACCCGTCAACGGGCAGCGGAAAATCTGCTGCCCCGGAAATGCCGTATTTTATGGATATTCTCAGACTCTCTTGGGGATGTGAGTAAGAGAGTAAACCGATGCATACAGCCGTAGCTTATCTGATTTTTGCCAGCTTTGTTTTGGCACCTAGTCTGATCTGAAGCGTAAACGCTCAGATCAGGGCCATCCGCTCCGCCCGCTCAGGATCCGGGAAGGGACGGTAAAGGCCGGTCTCCGACGTGGAGATCAGGGCCGTGACATGTGAATAGAGCTTTTCTACCTCCTCGTCATGTTCGCCCAGAACACGGAAAGCCTGATCCAGCTGGGTCATGTCCTTGAATTCGATTTCCAGCAGAAAATCACGGCACTTGTCGCTGGCGAGGTTCAGCTTGCGCCGCAGCAGGCGCCAGCCCAGGATCACGCCGCGCTCCTGCAGGTAGCTCATCCATTGGTCAACTGCGCTGGCAAAGCTCAGCGCCTTGGCTTCGTGATGCAGATCGATGGAGCATTGATAGAGGTTCATGGGACGATCCCTTGGAATAAACAGCTCAAGCGATAGTCTGGCACAGAAAGATTAGGCAGCGGTTAAACATAAGAACGCCGCCCAGGTGATCCAGGGCGGCGCTGCTTTAGTCAAGCTGGGTGGCAGGGCTATTCTTCGCCGCCGCCGTCTTCCTCTTCGCCGTTTTCGGCAATCCAGGCGACAGACACAACTTCCTCACCCTTGCCGGTGTTGAACACGCGGACACCGCCGGCCGAGCGGGACCGGAAGGAAATGCCATCCACCGGCACCCGGATCGACTGGCCCTTGGAGGTAGCCAGCATGATCTGGTCGTCCATCTCGACGGGGAAGGAGGCGACGATCTCGCCGCCGCGCATCGCCTTGTCCATCGCCGTCACACCCATGCCGCCGCGTCCGCGCACCGGATAATCATGCGAGGAGGACAGCTTGCCCGAACCGCCTGCGGTGATGGTCAGGATCAGGTTTTCCGCCGCCGACATTTCCGCATAAAGCTCAGTCGAGAAATTCGGATCCTCCACGGCATCCTCGTCCGTGGTTTCCGCATCGTCGGTCAGGCCGGCCATCGCCCGGCGCATCTTGAGGTAAGCAGTGCGCTGTTCCGGCGTGTATTTAGAGTGCCGGATCACGGACATGGAAACCACCCGGTCCTCGCCGCTGAGGCGGATGCCGCGCACACCTGTGGATTCGCGCGAGTTGAACACCCGCACATCGGTGGAGCGGAAGCGGATCGCGCGGCCCGAGTCGGTGAACAGCATCACGTCATCATCTTCCGAACAGATCCGCACGTTCACCAGCTGAACCGACCCGTCCTCGGGCAGTTTCATGGCGATCTTGCCGTTGCGGCGGACATTGGTGAAATCCGACAGCCGGTTGCGGCGCGCGTCACCGCCGCTGGTGGCAAAGACCACCTGCAGGTTTTCCCATTCCTCGTCCGGCACATCGACCGGCATGATCGCGGCAATGGATACCCCGGTGGGGATCGGCAGGATGTTGACGATGGCCTTGCCTTTGCCGGTGCGTCCCGATTGCGGCAGGCGCCAGGTCTTCAGCTTGTAAACCATGCCGTCGGTGGTGAAGAACAACAGCTGGGTATGGGTGTTGGCCACAAAGAGGGTGGTGATCACATCCTCTTCCTTCGTCTGCATACCCGACACACCCTTGCCGCCGCGTTTTTGCGAGCGGAAGTCGGCCAGCGGAGTGCGCTTGATATAGCCGCCCGAGGTCACGGTCACCACCATGTCCTCGCGCTCGATCAGGTCCTCGTCCTCCATGTCGCCGGACCAGTCGACGATCTCGGTGCGGCGGGGCACGGCAAAGCTGTCGCGCACTTCGCGCAGTTCGTCGCCGATGATGCCCATGATGCGCTCGCGCGAGGACAGGATTTCAAGGTACTCCTTGATCTTGCGGGCGAGTTCTTCCAGCTCGTCGGTGACTTCTTTTACACCGATCTGGGTTAGGCGCTGCAGCCGCAGCTCCAGGATCGCGCGGGCCTGGGTTTCCGACAGGTTATAGGTGCCGTCGTCATTGGCGGTATGGGTCGGATCGTCGATCAGCGCTATGTATTCCAGGATCGGCTGGGCCGGCCAGCGCCGGGTCATCAGCTTTTCGCGCGCTTCGGCCGCATCGGCAGATTGCCGGATGGTGGCGACGATTTCATCGATGTTGGTGACCGCAACCGCCAGGCCGCACAGGATGTGGCTGCGTTCACGGGCCTTGCGCAGCAGATACGCTGTGCGGCGGGCCACCACGTCTTCGCGGAAATCGATGAAAGAGGTCAGGAACCGGCGCAGCGTCAGCTGCTCCGGCCGGCCGCCGTTCAGCGCCAGCATGTTGCAGCCGAAATATGTCTGCATCGGGGTGAAGCGGAACAACTGGTTCAGAACCACTTCGGGGGTCGCGTCCCGCTTCAGCTCGACCACTACGCGCACGCCGTTGCGATCGGATTCGTCCTGCACATGGGCGACGCCTTCAATCTTCTTCTCGCGCACCTGTTCGGCGATCTTTTCGATCATCGCAGCCTTGTTCACCTGATAGGGAATCTCGTCTACAACAATAGCATAGCGGTCTTTTCTGATTTCTTCGGTGCGAGTCTTTGCACGGATGACTACGCTGCCGCGGCCCTCCAGATAGGCCTTGCGCGCCCCGGAACGGCCCAGCATCACACCGCCGGTCGGAAAGTCCGGGCCGGGCACGTAGTCGATCAGCTGTTCACTGGTCAGGTCCGGATCGTCGATCAGCGCCAGTGTTGCGTCGATCACTTCGCCCAGGTTGTGCGGCGGGATGTTGGTGGCCATGCCGACCGCAATGCCGCCGGCGCCGTTGACCAGCATGTTCGGAAAGCGGGCCGGGAGCACAGTCGGCTCGCGGTCCTTGCCGTCGTAGTTGTCCTGGAAATCGACGGTTTCTTTGTCGATGTCAGACAGCAGGAAGGCCGCTGGTTTGTCCATCCGCACTTCGGTGTACCGCATGGCTGCGGGGTTGTCGCCGTCCATCGAACCAAAGTTGCCCTGGCCGTCCAAGAGCGGCAGCGACATCGAGAAGTCCTGCGCCATCCGTACCAGTGCGTCATAGATCGCAGAGTCGCCGTGCGGGTGGTATTTACCCATCACGTCACCGACCGGGCGGGCCGATTTGCGGTAGGACTTGTCATGGGTGTTGCCGGATTCGTGCATTGCATAAAGAATGCGCCGGTGAACCGGTTTCAGCCCGTCCCGCAGGTCCGGGATGGCACGGCTGACGATGACCGACATCGCATAGTCCAGATAGGACGTGCGCATTTCGGATTCAATGGAGACTGTCGGACCGTCATAGGATGGCCGTTCCGGCAGATTTTCGTCCATGTTTTCAGGAGTTTCCGGCGTATCGCTCACGTTGGCTGCCCGCTCTTTCTTATGGCTCTATATATTGTGTTTGCACCCTATCAGATACCGTATATGGGGCGCAAGCAAACAGCCCGGAAAGCGGGAAACAGGAGGTTCACACAGCGGTAACACTCTGTTTTTGGGGAAATTAACCAATAGCAGCCTAGCATCAGTATGAGGGGGCAAATTTTGGAGGCTGTAAATGGAGACCACAGAAACCGAGCTGATGCTGAAGGGATACGGGCTGACCACCGCGGAATTCACCTATTGTATGCCCGATTACATCCACGTTCTGAATACCTTTGTGTGGCAGGAGTACGACCTTGCCCCGGACCATCCGCGGCTGTTCGAGTTCATTGAATTCTGGCAGCGGGAAATCGAAGGCCCATTGCATTCTGTCCGTTTCAATCACCGCAAGATGATTGGCCCGGGGGAATGGCGCAACGTGGTCGGAGAGTTTCAGCTGCACTGAACCGGCTGGCTTTTTAATGTGTTTGCAGGGCCGTACGGCAGCCTTTGCCGTTGCGTGCATGCAGGCGCGGCCCTAATCCTATGCGTGTTTGAAGCACCCGGGCCGGCTCACGGCATTCCTATCGGGACCCGGGGCACAGAGAAAGCAGGCAGGAATTCATGCGCAAGAACTTTTTTGGAAACCAGTTCGAAAACATCTTTGTGGCGTCGTCGGCGATCCGGGAGAGCTTTTACGGCCGGGGCGGCGACGATGATTTCACGCTGTATCATCACGATCCGGATGGTGTGAACATTCCGGATATGACTGACCGTTTCTTCGGCGGCAGCGGAGATGACACGCTGGATCTTCTGACCTTCAGCGTGACCAGCGAAAGCGACAACCTCAGCAAGTACAGCCAGCTCAGCTTTGATGGGGGCAGCGGTTACGACACCGTGAAGTCCCAGTTGACCGCTGAGGTGACAGGCGGTTCCATTCTGGATCTGGATGCAATTGAAACCAGCGTCATCTCGGTTGAGCATTGGTATTATGATATATTTTTGCAGGAAGTCTCCGGGGATGGCAACTTTACAGTCCAAGGCGGGGCAAAGGATGACACGCTGAGGATTACCCAGCTTAAAGATGCGATTGACACGGGACTCCGCGTTAACACATTCTCTGGCGCGGACAGCGTCCTTTACACCGCTAACGCCGGCGTCACGGACCTGATAGTGAACACAGGCAGTGGCAAGGATTATTTCGAGTTCAACGGCAATTGGGATGTAACAGCAGATATTCAGGTGAAAACCGGCAGGGGCAAAGACACAGTTGTCATCAATGGCTCGACGATCACCTCTCCAGCCGGGCTGGACGCGGTTATTAAAACCGGTGGAGGGGCCGATACGATTGTACTGGAGGGCATGCATTCGGAAACCCTGAAGGCTGGCGGCGGATCAGATGACATCTACATCCTGACCGGCAGTTTTGCGAATGCTGCGGATAGTATCAAAACCGGCGGCGGCAAGGATCGCGTGTTTGTGGAGCTTGACGCCTATTCGACAGTCGCAATTGTCGAGGATTTTTCGGCAGCCAAAGATGTCTTTGTGTTCGACCGGCAGGAGGCAAGCCTGGAGATCCCGCGAAACACAGATGTCCTGTTCGACCGGGGCGCGTGGGAAGCCGCGGAAGAAGACAGGCTGTTCATGGATAACGATGCGGACAAGCTCTATTACGGCAGCAACGTCCTGGTCGAATTCACAACGGATGTCGAATTGACAGCCGGCAACTTCACAGTGGGCAGCTGGGACTACTAGGGCCTGCCAAAAGGAGGGGAGGCGTTAGGCTGAGCAGCTGGCGCCTCCCAGAACGCAGAACTTGGCGCAGTGCGGGTGGTTCAGCTGCACCGGACGTTCGGCCTCAGCGAGGGTTTCGCCCATCTCGAACTCAGGCGCGTAAGGCAGCAGTGTGCAAGCCAGCACGGCCGGTGCCTTGGCGCCTTTGCGTTTAACGACCATGCGCGACGAGGCGCACATGACGCTATCCGGGGATTTGCCCAGGATATCCCAGCAGGCGGTGGTGATTTCGGGCACTTCCACGGTTTCGTCCATTTCAGGAAACAAAACGGTCTGACCGGGGTCGTGCGCATCAATGGCAAAGCCATGCGCGGCAAACAGCGCGGCATAGCCGTTGCGGGCCTCCGCCTCGCTTTCTTCCCATACGGTGCGGCCCGCCACGGCCATCTGCACAGCATTATCGCGCAGCCATTCCATGCCTTCGATGGTTTTGGCAAAGCTGCCGGTGCCGCGTTCCTTGTCGTGCAGGGATTCGCGGTGGTGATCGACCGAGATGCGAAGTGTCAGCTTGTTTCCGAACTCTTCCTGCAAGGCCAGTAATCCGGATTTCACAGTTTTGCGCATCATCGGGCGCATGGCATTGGTCAGGATCAGCACGTCAAACCCGCGCTCCAGCGCCGCCCGGGCCATGGCGATCATCCCGGGGTTCATGAACGGCTCGCCTCCCGTAAAGCCGATTTCGCGGATTGGCCAATTGCGTTCCCCGATCTGGCTGAGATAGCTTTGCACTTCGGCCTCGGTCAGATAGACTAATGCGTCATTGGTGGGGGAACTCAGAATATAGCAGTTTGTGCATTCGATATTGCACAGTGTGCCTGTGTTGAACCAAAGGGTTTCCGGGTTGCTGAGCGTCACCGAAGCGCGTTCCTGACCATTGGCCGTCACAAAGGCGTCTTGAAACTTGCCTAGGTTTGCAACGGGTTTTTGCAGGTCTTTCATGCGGATGTCCTTTGGGGCAGTTCCTTTCGCGGGAAGCTACCTTATACTGGGCAGGAAATGAAAGCAGCCGGGCAGGCACATGACAGGGATGTGAGCGGCAGTGTGCTGCGCCTGCACCGGCTTGAACAGGAAGAACAAGAATGGTTTCGCGTGTGATACCGGTCGACCCGTTTGACCTGGTGATTTTTGGCGGCACTGGCGATCTTGCGCAGCGCAAGATCCTGCCGGCATTGTTCCGCCGTCATTGCGCGGGCCAGCTGACTGGAGCTGAGCGGATTATCGGGGCTGCGCGCACTGGCTTGTCCAGTGCTGAATACCGAACAATCGTGGCCGAAGCGGTACGTGCGCACGCGGGTCCCAAGGCCTGCGGCGGCGGGGCGTTGGAGGCGTTTCTGGAGCGGATCAGCTATGTTGCGCTTGACGCATTGGGAGAGGCGGGCTGGCAGGAGTTGAGCCGCCAGTTGCGATCTGCAGATGAGGCGCCTGTCCGCATGTTCTATTTCTCGGTGGGGCCGGGGCTGTTCGGACCGCTTGCAGAGCGGCTGCACGGCCATGGGCTGGCCAATGCGGATACGCGGATTGTTGTGGAAAAACCTTTTGGCCGGGATCTGGTCTCCGCGCGGGAGCTGAACCAGACGCTGGCCAGTCATTTCGATGAAAGCCAGATTTACCGGATCGACCATTACCTGGGCAAGGAAACGGTGCAGAACCTGATGGCCGTTCGGTTCGGAAATATGCTGTTTGAGCCGTTGTGGAACAGCCAGTATGTCGATCACATCCAGATCACCGTGGCCGAGACTGTCGGTGTCGAAGGCCGCGAAGAATACTATGAACGCGCAGGCGCCATGCGCGACATGATGCAGAACCACCTGATGCAGCTTCTGTGCCTGATTGCAATGGAGCCGCCGGCCAAATTCGACCCGGACGCGGTGCGTGATGAAAAGCTGAAAGTGATCCGGGCGCTGGATCCGGTGGAACCGCATCACATTGTGCGCGGCCAGTATCAGGCTCGTCTGGACCCGTCAGACCCGCATCCCTCGTACCGCGGACTGGTCGGCAACCCGCGCAGCACGACCGAGAGCTATGTGGCGCTGAAGGCGCATATCAGCAATTGGCGGTGGGCGGGCACGCCGTTTTACTTGCGCACCGGCAAACGGCTGGTGAACCGGTCCTCGGTTATCAACGTGATGTTTAAGGACGCACCGCATTCGATCTTCGGGGCCGAGGCCGGACGCCATGCCAACCACCTGAAAATTCGCCTGCAGCCAAATGAGGGTATCACCCTCAGCGTGACAATCAAGGAACCGGGGCAGGGCGGAATGCGGCTAGTGGATGTACCGCTGGACATGAGTTTTGCCGAAGCACTTGGGCCGGAAGGCGGCGATCCGCCGGATGCTTATGAACGGCTGATCATGGATGTTGTGCGCGGCAACCAGACGTTGTTTATGAGGGGGGACGAGGTCGAGGCGGCCTGGGCCTGGACAGATCCGCTGATTGCGGGCTGGAAGTCCCGGGGCGATGTGCCTAAACCCTATGAAAGCGGCAGCACCGGACCCGGCGATGCCGATTTGCTGATGCGCCGCGACGGGCGTGAATGGAGAGGGATAAACCCATGAAATTCAACGAATACCCCGACCAGGATATGTTGGCGATTGAAGTCGCCAATGAAATTGCGGGGGATCTGAAAACCCATTTGCTGACACATGAAGGGGCCTCATTTGCGGTCGCCGGCGGCACCACGCCGGGGATGATCTTTGACGACCTTTGCGCAGCCGACATTGAGTGGGACCGGGTACAGGTTATGGCCACTGATGAGCGTTGGGTGCCCGCAGACAGCCCGCGTTCCAATGCCAGCATGATCCGTGCACGGCTGCTGCAAAACCGGGCGGCTGCAGCGGATTTTTTGCCGTTTCATGTGCCGGATCGGCAGCCCGAAGAGGTGCTGGCGGAACTCGAAAGCCAGATCGTGCCGCAGTTGCCTCTTTCCGTCCTGCTCTTGGGCATGGGCGAGGACATGCACACGGCTTCGCTGTTTCCCGGCGCCGGCGGGATTGAAGATGCATTGGCCCCGGATGCGCCTGCGCTTATCGTGATGCGGCCTGACAGCCAGCCCGAAGCGCGCATCAGCCTGACAGCGCGGGTGCTTGATTCCGCCATAGCCAAACATTTGGTGATTTTCGGGGACGCCAAGCGCCGGGCGCTTGAACAAGCGCTGGCATTGCCGCCGGAAACTGCGCCAATCCAGGCCGTAATGTCTGAGGTATCCGTGCATTGGGCGCCTTGAATTCAGGAAAGATAGATATGTTCAAGGACTTAAAGTCGCTGCGTTCCGGGAAGTGCGGCGAGAGTATTTCTGAGTTGTTTGATAACGATCCGAACCGCGCTGACGCGTTCAGCGTGCGGTTTGAAACACTTTTGTTCGACTACTCCAAGACACAGATCACCGCCAAAGTGCGCGCGGCGCTGACGGCATTGTGCAGCCAGCAGAATGTTGCCGGGCGGCGTGATGCCATGTTCGAAGGCAAAGAGATCAATGAAACTGAGCAGCGCGCGGTGCTGCATACAGCCCTGCGGGACCCTGATGGTCCTGAACTGAGTGTTGAGGACGCAGACATCCGCGCACCGCTGCGTGCGACACTTGGGCGGATGGAGCGTTTGGCGCGGCGCGTGCGTTCAGGCAAACTTGCGGGTCCGGGCGGCGCCTTCACAGATGTTGTGAACATTGGTATCGGCGGTTCCGACCTGGGGCCGGTCATGGCGGCGCTTGCGTTGGCACCGTATCACGACGGGCCGCGTTGCCATTTTGTGTCCAATGTGGATGGCGCGCATATTCACGACATACTGCAACGAATTGATCCCAAAACAACTTTGGTGATTGTCGCGTCCAAGACCTTTACCACCGTTGAAACCATGACCAACGCCGCGACCGCGCGGCGATGGATTGAGGCAGGCGGCGGTGAACCTGCACGCCAATTCCTAGCGCTGTCGACGTCGGAAGAGGAAACCGCCGCCTTCGGGATCCCGCGGGAGCATGTGTTCGGGTTTGAGGATTGGGTCGGCGGGCGCTATTCGGTCTGGGGCCCCATCGGGTTGAGCCTGATGCTGGCCGTCGGCCCGGGCCGTTTCCGCGAATTCCTGGCTGGCGGCAAGGCGATGGACGGCCATTTCCGCACAGCCCCCTGGGAACAGAACATGCCGGTGATGTTGGCCTTGACCGGCATTTGGCACAACCAGGTCTGCGGCTATCCGACCCGCGCCGTGCTGCCTTACGACCAACGGCTGCGGCGCCTGCCGGCTTATCTGCAGCAGCTGGAGATGGAATCAAACGGAAAGTCTGTTGCGATGGATGGCTCGCCTTTGCCGTATCCTTCAGGGCCTATCGTATGGGGCGAACCCGGCACCAACGGGCAGCATGCGTTTTATCAGCTGCTGCATCAGGGCACGTCCGTCGTGCCTGCGGAATTCCTGGTCGCAGCCAAGGGGCATGAACCGGAACTGGAGCCGCATCACCGGCTTCTGGTGGTTAACTGCCTAGCCCAATCCGAGGCGCTGATGCGCGGGCGCAGCCTGGATGAAGCCTGTGCGCTGATGCGGGCTGCTGGGTATGAAGGCGCTGAGCTGGAACGTCAGGCGCGTCACCGGGTTTTTCCGGGCAACCGGCCCTCAACCACGCTGATCTACCCGCAGCTGACACCGTATGTGCTGGGCCAGATCATCGCGCTTTATGAACACCGGGTGTTTGTTGAAGGCGTGATCCTAGGCATCAATTCCTTTGACCAATGGGGCGTGGAACTGGGCAAGGAGCTGGCAGATTCCTTAATACCGCTGCTGGCGGGGAAGAAAGGTGACGCGGGCAAGGACGGATCCACCCGTGCTTTGCTGGACTTCGTGCGCAAATCCAAGGCCTGAGACAGGCTTTAGTGCAGGCGGGGCAAGTCAAGCCCCACCGCCAATTCAGGGCAGTGTCACACTGCTGGTGATGGTATTGACGAATTTCCCGGTTTCCGGGTCTGTCAATGACGAGAAGCCGCCGCCGCCCTCGGCATCAGCCCAGTGCCCAGTGCCGCCAGTCAGTTTCCAGCTGCCGGTCAGGGCGCCGGACGGACCCATTGCTTCAGCAGTCCAATGCAGCACAACCTTGTCACCGGTGCTGTCGGTAAAGACGCAAATGCCGCCGCCGCCAACGCTGCCGGAAGCAATCTCAACTGCGCCGAAACACGGCCCTGCCGCACCGTTCATCGGGTGGCCGGTATCCGTCATTTCCACGTTTTCATAAGAACTGTTGATTTGCATCACCATGTGCCCGTCGGCGATTTCGGTTACAGAGCTGGTCGAGATTCCCGTCCCAGCGCCTGCCTGGTCCCAGGTCGTGCCGGCAGTTCCGCCTCCCGCGCTGAAGGCGCAAAACAGTGCCATCAATAAACAATGACGTATCATACTGGTCCCCTCTCAAAACGGTCCGCCTGCACCGCGCAGACGGACCGCGTCAGGTTAGCACAATTTTGTGAAACCACGCCGTGATGGCTGGAATGGGTCAAGGCCATCCTGGCATTTCGGTTTCCGGCGCGTGCACGCGACCGGAAATGCGGCTGCAACACCGGCCTCTCTCAGCAGACCCCTGCGCAGCGGAAGCACACATGTTGCCGGAGCTCTTCGGCCAGAGCCCGGTCGATCATAGGATCGGCAGCATCACTAAAAGCAGCGTCTATGACACCCGGAAACGCCACGGGGCGATTGCCGCCCGGTGCGCCTCGGCTATATCATCCTGCCAGGCAAGAATGCCACGCCTTGGAAGCTGGCAAGCGCCGGGGCCGTCGTCCGGAATGAGGCGGTGCGAGCGGCAAAATGCCTGGGCCGTGCCCTGTTGCGGCGATTGACCGGGTATCACCGCAAAAGCCGCGTCGAAACGAAGGTGAACTGTGTGGAGCTGATGGGCCAAAGCCTTATGCTGCAGGGCCTCCACCGGCAGGTCGCGCAAACCCAAATCCGCATCGCCGTCCTAAACCGCTACACCACCCTTGCCATGCCTGTGGAAGTGGCCGCAGGACAAGCCCGTCTGAGGAAAGGGAAAGCACGCACTTCACCGAATTCGGCGACATAAGCCCACGCCGGTTGTCCGCGCTTTTGTTCAATAGCATCCAGTTGTCCGTGCACGCAAAATGGCAGTACGACACCTCTGTCGCTGCTTCCGGCGCTTAAAACGGGCGGTGCGGCCCGCAAAGCTGATTAAACAATCACTCGTCACCTGCGGACCGCGGCCCCTTGTTTGTTAAGGGGTGAATTAAGGGTAGGGCTAAGCTTTTGTCTTTTGCGGGGAATTATCGCTTCCTAAAGTCAGAACTGACGGCGCCTCTGGTAGAACCCGTTCGCTTGTTCCCTCCGCGAACAGGCGCGCGCCTGATGCAATACCACCGTTTTCCTTCTTCCTGGATTACCTGACGCTTTCAGCGTTCAATTGCTTGCTCCCCGCATTTTGATGAAGTGCCTTCAGGCGCCTGTGATCTGGCTGAGTACCAGGGAAGGCGGAGCGTCAAGACGGTGGGGGGCTCGCCGGGGATCACGCTCCCGCCGACAGAATAGGAGAATACCTTAACTCTTTTGGCACCAAAGACTGCTTGATCCTTGCTGCATGGTATTATCCTGAAAGACGGAGAAGAGAGGAATAATTTGGAGCGGGTAGCGGGAATCGAACCCGCGCCTTAAGCTTGGGAAGCTCGCATGATACCATTTCACCATACCCGCTCGTTGGGCGAAGGATTATGCCGCGGCGCCACTAAGGTCAAGGGCACCGCAGCGTATTTTCTTGTGGAAAGGTCAGCCGCGGCGGCGGCGGCGGCGGCCTCCGCCAGCGCCTTCTCCATCACCGCCACCGGTGTTGAAGTTTACCTGCGGCAAGGTCACCACTGTAGCAAGGATCGGGAAAGGCTCAGCCGAGTTCGGAATGGCAGACGCGTTCACGAAATGCTCCTGGAAGCGTGGCTCAACAGCGGTTTCGATCTTCTCGATATTGCGGACGGTTTCCTCAATTTCGCCTCGCGCTTCGGTGTTCAACAGCGCAATGCGGGCCCCGGTGCCGGCGGCGTTGCCTGCTGACGTTACCTTGTCCAGCACGCAGTCGGGGATCATGCCCAGAACCATCGCGTGCTTGGCCGAGATATGCGCGCCGAAAGCACCGGCCAGAACCACCCGGTCCACCGTTTCAACGCCGAACTTGTCCATCAGAAGGCGCGCACCGGAGTAGAGCGCTGCCTTGGCCATCTGGATTGCGCGGATGTCCGGGTTGGTGACCGTAATGGTCGGACCGCCGTCGGCAGAGCCGTCCCACAGCATGTAAGCGTTGGTGCGCCCGTCCTGGACACAGCGGGCAGAACCGGTCTGTTCGGCAGAACCGATCAGGCCAGAGGCATCCAGCACGCCGGCCAGACGCATCTCGGCAATTGCCTCAATGATGCCGGACCCGCAGATACCAGTGATGCCGGTGGTGGCGATGGCTTCGGCAAAGCCGTCCTCGTCCGACCAGATTTCCGAACCGATCACCCGGAACCGCGGTTCCTTGGTCCCGGGGTTGATTTCGACGCGTTCAATGGCGCCAGGCGCGGCGCGCTGGCCGCTGGAGATCTGCGCGCCCTCAAAGGCCGGGCCGGTGGGGGAGGAACAGGCCAGGACCTTTTCCTTGTTGCCCAACAGGATCTCGGCATTGGTGCCGACGTCGACAACCAGCACCAGATCTTCGGATTTATCGGGCGCTTCGGACAGTGCCACCGCGGCGGCGTCGGCGCCGACGTGACCGGCGATACACGGCAGCAGGTAGACGCGGGCGGCCGGGTGGATATTCAGATCGAGTTCCACAGCACGCAAAGCGAGCGAATTGGAGGTCGCCAGTGCAAAAGGCGCTTGTCCCAGCTCGAACGGGTCTATCCCTAAGAACAGGTGGTGCATCACCGGGTTGCAGACAAACACGGCATCAACGATCAACGCCTTGTCGATTTCCGCCTCGGACGCGATCTGGGTGAACAGCGCGTTCATGCCTTCGCGCACCGCGCGGGTCATCTCCTGATCGCCGCCCTTGTTCATCATCGAGTAGGACACCCGGCTCATCAGGTCTTCGCCAAAGCGGATCTGCGGGTTCATGATGCCGGAGGAGGCGACAACCTCGCCGGTCTTCAGGTCGCACAGATGCGCGGCAATTGTGGTAGAGCCGAGATCGACCGCCAGGCCATAAACGGTGCCTTCATAGAATCCGGGCCAGATATGCATGATTTTCGGCGGGTGGCTTTCGTCGCCCAGATGCACGGCCACAGTGACTTTCCAGCCGCCTTTGCGCAGGGCAGGCTGCAGCACATTCAGGATGTGCAGATCGGTTTTGACACCTTTCAGGTCCCACTGGGCATCCAGCGCCTCGATCAGCCGCTCCATATCGCCCGTGGGCTTGTGCATGTCGGGCTCTTCAACCTCGACATAATATAGCCGGGTCGAGGGGTTCATGGTGATGTCGCGGGCCTCGGCGCGTTTGCGCACCACCTGGCGGTGGACCTGGCTTTCCGGCGGCACGTCGATCACGATATCGCCCTGCACGGTGGCCTGGCAGCCCAGCCGGCGGCCGTCGATCAGGCCGCGCTTGTCCTTGTAGCGCTGTTCAACCTTGTTCCATTCGCTGAGCGCGCCTTCCTCGGCGGTCACACCATGCTTGGAAAACTCTCCATAGGACGGGGTGATCTGGCATTTTGAGCAGATCCCGCGGCCGCCGCAGACCGAGTCAAGATCGACCCCAAGCTGCCGCGCGGCGGTAAGGATCGGCGTGCCCGCGGGGAAACGCCCGCGCTTGCCGGATGGGGTAAACACAACGAGGGGTTCGTCAGTCATGCCTGTAGCCTTCTCATTCCGCAATTTAGGCGGAGCATATGGGCTTTTGCGGCAGGCGAAAGGCAATGGGCGGCATTTTCCCGTCTGCGGGCGCCATTTTTCAAAATTTGATGACTTTGGGATGCGGTATTTTATCAGGCCGTCAGTCAGAGGACGGCTTTTGCCTCAACCTCTTTCAGCCACGCCAGAATCTCTGCCCGGTCGCCATCCAGCCGCGGGGCAGGGGCGCGGGTTTCAGGGTCCGGCAGGCCGCTCATCTTGATCGGATTGCCTGCTGACAATTTTGCGGATTGACCGTTTTTGCCTAGAACCTCGACAACCATGTTGCGGGCCAGGATCTGCGGGTCCTTCATCACCTGATCCACTGTTTGGATCGGCCCTGTTGGAATGCCGGCCCCGGTCAGAACCCCGATCCAGTGATCCTTGGTGTTCCCAAGTGTCACAGCTTCGATCAAGCGTTTCAGAAGGCGCGCATTGTCGCAGCGCGCCGGGTTGGTGGCAAAACGCGGGTCGCTTGATAAGGGCAGCCGCAGAGCGTCGCAGAGCCGGACAAACAGCGCGTCATTGCCGGCAGCAATCACAAACAGCCCGTCTGATGCGTGGAAGGTTTCGAACGGAGTGATCGAGGGATGCCGGGCGCCAGAGGGCAGGGGGGCTTGTCCGGTAACCGACGTGATGGCAATGGCGTGTTCCAGCAACGCCAGCTGGCTGTCCAGCATGGCGACATCGATAAACTGGCCCTGACCGGTCTTCTGCACGTCCAGCAGCGCTGCCAGAATGCCGTGTCCCAGGAACATACCCGCCACGATATCGCCGATCGAGGCGCCGACGCGCACCGGATCCCGGTCCTTTTCCCCGGTGATCGACATCACGCCGCCGCGAGCCTGGACCACCATGTCATAAGCAGGTTTCAGGGCGTCCGGGCCGGAATGACCAAAGCCCGACACAGCGCCATAGATCAATCGCGGGTATTTGGCGTGCAGATCCTCCCAGCCGTAGCCCAGCCGCTGCATCACGCCAGGGCGGTAGTTCTCCAGCAGTACATCAGCCTGTGCCAGCAGCCGCTCGAATACGGCGCGGTCCGCAGGTGATTTCAGATCCAGCGCAATGCTTTCCTTGCCGTGGTTGATAGTCGCAAAATATGCGCTTTCACCGTCCTTGAATGGCGGGAAGGCCCGGGTGTCATCACCTGATCCGGGGCGTTCCACCTTGATAATCCTGGCGCCAAGATCCGACAGGATCATTGAGCAATAGGGCCCGGCCAAAACATGGGTGAGGTCCAGAACAGTGATGTTTTCCAGTGGGGCGGCCATGACAATTCCTGCATCATCCTTGCAGGTTTTCTGATAGGCCATGCAGGCCAGCACGCATTGACCTAGATCAGAAGCGCGCGAAAGAGATTGCTGCACTGCAGGAATTCTTGCCCGCTGCCTCTTTCCCCCCGGTTGGTTCTGTGCCATAGGGTCACCGCCAAACGGGGTTATGCATGAGGATGACCAATGCAGATTCGTGAGGCTCTCACCTTTGATGATGTTCTACTGGTGCCAGGCGCGTCGAGCGTGCTGCCCAATACCGCTGACACGCGCACCCGGGTGACGCAGTCGGTGTCGCTGAACATCCCGCTTTTAAGCTCGGCCATGGATACGGTGACCGAGTCCCGCATGGCGATTGCCATGGCCCAGGCCGGCGGCATGGGGGTTATTCACAAAAACCTGAACGTGGAAGAGCAGGCCCGCGAAGTGCGCCGGGTCAAACGCTTTATCTCGGGCATCGTTTACAACCCCATTACTCTGACTGCAGACCAGACCCTGGCGGATGCCAAGGCGCTGCAGGAACGTTACCGGGTGACGGGCTTCCCGGTAGTGGATGGTTCGGGCCGTGTTGTCGGTATCGTCACCAATCGCGATATGCGCTTTGCCTCTGATGACAGCACGCCGGTGTCGGTGATGATGACTTCTGACAACCTGGCGATGCTGCAGGAGCCGGCAGACCTGGAAGAAGCCAAATCGCTGATGAAGGCGCGCCGGATCGAAAAACTTCTGGTCTCTGACAAAGATGGCAGGCTGACGGGGCTTCTGACCCTCAAAGACACTGAACAGGCCGTGTTGCATCCGACCGCTTGCATGGATGAACTGGGGCGCCTGCGGGTTGCCGCTGCCAGCTCGGTCGGCGACAGCGGCTTTGCCCGCTCCGAGGCGCTGATTGACGCTGGTGTTGATATCGTTGTTGTGGATACGGCCCATGGCCATTCGGCAGGTGTGATCGACGCAGTGAAGCGGATCAAGGCGCAGTATGGCGCGGTACAGGTTATCGCTGGTAACGTGGCCACCGCTGAAGCCACCCGCGCGCTGATCGATGCAGGCGCGGATGCCGTCAAGGTTGGCATCGGCCCGGGTTCGATCTGCACCACCCGCATGGTGGCCGGTGTCGGCGTGCCGCAGCTGACCGCGATCATGGATTGCGCAAGCGCTGCAGGCGATATCCCGGTGATCGCCGATGGCGGAATCAAGTTCTCGGGCGATTTCGCCAAGGCGATTGCGGCAGGCGCGTCCTGCGCCATGGTCGGTTCGATGATTGCCGGCACGGATGAATCCCCGGGTGAGGTGATCCTGTATCAGGGCCGCTCGTTCAAATCCTACCGCGGCATGGGCTCGATGGGCGCCATGGCGCGCGGCTCGGCGGACCGGTATTTCCAGAAAGATGCCGCCAGCGACAAGCTGGTGCCGGAAGGCATCGAAGGCCAGGTCCCCTACAAAGGCGGCGCCGGGCCGGTTGTTCACCAGCTGGTCGGCGGTCTGCGTGCCGCAATGGGCTATACCGGCTGTGCGACCGTGGACGAGATGCGCAAGAACTGCAATTTTGTGCGCATTACCGGCGCCGGGCTGAAAGAAAGCCATGTGCATGATGTGCAGATCACCCGCGAAGCCCCGAACTACCGGGCAGGATAAGCGGATGATGGCCGCGTGCAATCAAAGGGCAGGGGCATGACCCCCGCCGCCCGCCTGCAGGCGGCCATTGAGGTTCTTGACCAGATTTTGGAGGGAGAGCCTGCGGAAAAGGCTTTGACCTCCTGGGGACGCCGGAGCCGGTTTGCCGGATCAAAAGACCGGGCCGCAGTGCGTGATCATGTGTTTTCAGCCTTGCGGTGCCAGCGGTCGCACGCGGCCATGGGCGGTGCGCGCAGCGGGCGGGGGCTGATTCTGGGTGCGCTGCGGGAAGCGGGGGGGGATCCCGACGGCTTGTTCAGCGGACAGGGGTACGGGCCTGAGCCTCTGACAGCCGCGGAACGCCTGCTGCCGTCACCGCCGCAAGGGGCGGAGGCACTGGATATTCCCGATTGGCTGTGGCCTGAATTCAGCAGCAGCCTTGGGGAAGAGGCGGAAGCCGCAGCACTTGCCCTGCGCGAACGTGCGCCGGTTCATTTGCGGGTGAATACTGGCCGTGGCACGCTTGCACAGGCGCAAGATGCGCTTGACGCAGAGGGCATCGAAACTCGGCTGCACCCGGTGGCTGCCACAGCGCTGGAAGTGACCGAAGGCGCCCGCAAGCTGCGCAACACAAAAGTGTACCAGGACGGTCTTGTTGAATTGCAGGACGCAGCGAGCCAAGCCGTCACTTCGCTTTTACCTTTGCAAGACGGCATGAAGGTGCTGGATTACTGCGCCGGCGGCGGCGGTAAGACATTGGCCATGGCCGCGCAGGCGAAGCTTCGGCTTTTTGCCCATGAT
The DNA here is from genome assembly GCF_000473165.1 of Leisingera aquimarina DSM 24565. Classification (GTDB taxonomy): domain Bacteria; phylum Pseudomonadota; class Alphaproteobacteria; order Rhodobacterales; family Rhodobacteraceae; genus Leisingera; species Leisingera aquimarina. The sequence continues at coordinate 2,983,538 of NZ_KI421504.1, forward strand.
GCCGACCCCAAGCGGATGAAAGATCTGCCCGAACGCGCGGCCCGGGCGGGTGCGCAGGTTCAGCACCTGTTGACTGCGGACCTTGAGCGCAGCGGACCGTTTGACCTGGTGCTCTGTGATGCCCCCTGTTCAGGATCCGGGTCCTGGCGGCGGGCGCCCGAAGGCAAATGGCGGCTGACGCCTGAAAACCTGCAGGCTCTGCACCGGGTGCAGGCAGAAATCTTACGCGCCGCGGCAGGCCTGGCAGCGCCTGGCGGGACCCTGGCCTATGCCACCTGCTCGATGTTGAACGGCGAAAACACTGAGCAGGTTCAAAGGTTTTTGCAAGAGAACCAGGGCTGGGCGCTGGCGGCGCAGCAAAGCTGGCACGTGCAGAACGGCACCGATGGATTCTTTGTTGCCGTGTTGACGCGCGCAAAGGGCGGTTGTTAGGGTCGCCGTCAGGAAACCTTTGTGTTTCTTAACGTGGTTTTAACCAAAACCGCCGCGTTATGGCGTCACTTTGCATTGTCCATGGAGCCGTAATGTCCGGTCGCCAAGAAACTTCCGTTCCGGAACTTCGCGTTTATGCACCCGAGCACCTCCGGCTGGCCGCGACACTGCTGCTGGCGCTGATGCTGATGTCCGGCCCCTGGCTGGTGCCGCTGCCGGATTGGATGGGCCGCGGCTTCGTCATGGTGGGGCTGACACTGACAGCTGTGGCGGTGCTGATGGTCATTCAAACCCGGATGCGGCTGAATGCGCGATCGATGGCGGCGGACCTGCTGACCGGCTTTATCGAAAAGGATGCAACGCCCAGTTTTGTCACGGACGACGACGGAGTAATCCATGCCTGCAACGGGGCCGCTGTAAAACGGTTCCAGGACGGCAGCCGCGACACATTGGCAGGAACCTTGCGGTCGATCCTGGCCAACCCATCGGCGGTCTTGTACCGGCTGCAAAGCCGGGCCCGTGTTGATGGTGCCGCCCGCGAGGATATTGTGACCCGCCGCGGCCATGTACGGCTGGCGGTTCACCAGATGAATGGCGGCAGCTTTTTGTGGCGGGTCGAGGACATCCTGGATCGCGGCGGCAACGGGCGCGGTGCGGAAACGATGCCGGTTCCGATGATCACGGTTGGCCGCACTGGCGCCGTTTTGTTCATGAACGAGGCGGCCCGCGGCCTGGTCGGCGAACGGGTGAAATCCACTGATCGCTTGTTCCCCGCACTGCCAGTTATGTCCGGGCAGATCAACACGCTCAGCACCAAGACCGGCCCGGTTCAGGTGCTGGTCAGCGAGAAGAACCGAACCCAGGGCCGCAGCGAGCTGTTTCTGATGGAGGTGGATGAAGGCAGTTTCGACTCTGCCCAAGCCGGGTTGGAAGCGCTGCCGGTTCCGTTCCTTAAGGTTGCTCCCACAGGTGAGATTCTGACCAGCAACCGCATGGCCCTGCGTCTTTTGGGGGTCGATAGCTGTGCCAATCTGAAACTTGGCCAATTGATGGAAGGGCTAGGCCGCCCGATGTCTGACTGGCTGCATGATACAGCCGATGGGCTGGCGCCGAACAAGTCTGAATTTCTGCGCCTGTCGCGTGCTGACAAGGAAGTCTTTGTTCAGGTTACACTCACCCGGGTGGTGGAAGAGGGCACTCCGGTGCTGATCGCAGTTCTGAATGACGCGACCGAGTTGAAGACGCTGGAAGCTCAGTTTGTGCAAAGCCAGAAGATGCAGGCAATTGGACAGCTCGCAGGCGGCGTTGCGCATGACTTCAACAATCTGCTGACCGCGATTTCCGGCCACTGCGACCTGCTGCTGCTGCGTCATGATCAGGGCGATCAGGACTATGGCGACCTCATTCAGATTCACGAGAACGCCAACCGGGCGGCCTCGCTTGTAAGCCAGCTGCTGGCGTTTTCGCGCAAACAGACCCTGCAGCCCGAAACCCTGGATGTACGGGACACGCTGTCGGACCTGACCCACCTGTTGAACCGGCTGGTGGGCGAAAAGGTTACCCTGACCCTCAGTCATGATCCGGTGATGAAGTCGATCCGGGCTGATAAGCGGCAGCTGGAACAGGTGCTGATGAATCTGGTGGTGAACGCGCGCGATGCGATGCCGCAGGGCGGTGAGATCCGGGTCGAGACGGAAGTCATCTCGCTGGACAAACCGCTGGAACGGAACCGCGCCACAGTTCCGGCCGGCGATTGGGTTACCGTGAAAGTGTCCGACGAAGGCGTCGGAATCGCTCCGGACAAGCTGCAAAAAGTGTTTGAGCCTTTCTACACCACTAAACGCACGGGCGAGGGAACGGGGCTGGGCTTGTCCACGGCCTATGGCATCATCAAGCAGACCGGCGGCTACATCTTCGTCGACTCGGTCAAGGGGCACGGCACGCAGTTCACCCTGTTCTTTCCGGTCTACAAACAGCAGGCCGACCAGCAGGCCATCGAAAAGCCGACGGAGACCGCGGAGAAGGCTGTTGCCGCCCAGCATGGCGAGGGCGTGGTGCTGTTGGTCGAGGATGAGGCTCCGGTGCGGGCCTTTGCCTCCCGGGCACTCAGGATGCGGGGCTATACGGTTCTGGAAGCAGAATCCGCTGAGGACGCACTGCGCACGCTGGAAGATCCCGGTCTGACGGTGGATGTTTTTGTCACCGATGTGGTGATGCCCGGCATGGACGGCCCCAGCTGGGTGCGCCAGGCGCTGAAAGAGCGTCCTGATACCCGCGTGGTGTTTGTTTCAGGTTATGCCGAAGGAGCCTTTGGCGAGGCTGACCCGGATGTGCCGAATTCAGTGTTCCTGCCCAAGCCGTTCTCGCTCAACCAGTTGACCGAAACGGTTCATGCGCAACTGCATTGAGGTTGAGAAATTCAGATCTGTAAAAGCCGCCGGTTCCGTGGCTTTTTATGGTCAACGGGCTGGAATAGAATCGTAAAGTTCAAATTCCGCAGCACGCTTTCGCCGGACATGGTTCTGGGCTTCCGGGCTTAGTGTCAGACTTGCCTGAGGGCTGACATTTTTGCGCTTCAGCCGGATTTCCACGTCCAGGCGAAGTTCCAGGAACTGCTTCAATGCGTCCTGATCCTCATAGCGGAACAGATGGCTGACCTTGCAGCCATTTGGCTGTGCTTCCAGGAATTTTGCTTGGCTGCCGACATTGGCAAAGGCGGGCGGTTTGCCTTTGCAATAGGCGTGCAGGAAGTCGTCAAAGCCGACATCTTTGGTCGAATTCGGATTGCCATCCAGCGCCGGCCGCTGCCGGTACCTGTACCAGCTGCCAAGCCAGCTGACCGGCTCCCGCATCACTGCGGCGACTTCCAGTTCGGCTCCGCAGACCTTCTCAAACATCGGCCGGATCCAGCGGTTGTAGCGGTACAGCGGCGCATGTTTCAGCTCCGGCGGGTCGGAGATCACCAGATCCGCCCGGTTGCGCAACGCCGCCTGAAAGGCGGTGGTGCCGGTCTTGGGAACGGAGAGAAGTGCCAGCCGTTCTTTGAAAAATATCATCATTCCGTTAACTGCCCGGTAAAATTTCTTGCTGCGGATTAGCCATCAATCTTTCTTTAACACCCAGAGTTTGTTGTGGGTACACAGAGTTTTCTGTTGCAATGTTCTCTTTTTGATCTCATAAGGAACAAGAGGTGAACAAAGCAGTGATTGCCGCACGCCCCGGTGTGTGACACATAGAAAGGGACAAGGGACTATGGCGGATCTTTTGACCATGAAAAATAAAGTAAGCGGTGACAAGCAAAAGGCGCTCGACAGCGCGCTTGCCCAGATTGAGCGGCAGTTCGGCAAGGGCTCCATCATGAAGCTCGGCGATGGCACTGCGCTGCAGGAGATCGAGGCCAGCTCGACCGGATCGCTGGGCCTGGACATTGCGTTGGGGATCGGCGGTCTGCCGATGGGGCGGATCATCGAAATCTACGGTCCGGAAAGCTCGGGCAAGACAACGCTGACGCTGCATTGCATTGCAGAACAGCAGAAGAAGGGCGGTGTCTGCGCCTTTGTCGACGCGGAACACGCGCTGGATCCGCAATATGCGGCCAAGCTGGGGGTCGATCTGGATGAGCTGTTGATCTCGCAGCCCGATACCGGCGAACAGGCGCTGGAAATCACCGACACGCTGGTGCGTTCGGGGGCCGTCAACATGGTGATCGTCGACTCGGTTGCGGCGCTGACCCCGAAATCCGAGCTTGAAGGCGACATGGGCGACAGCAGTGTCGGCGTGCAGGCCCGGCTGATGAGCCAGGCAATGCGCAAACTGACCGGTTCGATCAGCCGCTCCAAATGCATGGTGATCTTCATCAACCAGATCCGCATGAAGATCGGCGTGATGTTCGGCTCCCCCGAAACCACCACCGGCGGCAACGCGTTGAAGTTCTACTCCTCCGTCCGCCTGGACATCCGCCGCATCGGCGCGATCAAGGACCGGGACGAGGTGGTCGGTAATTCGACCCGCGTCAAAGTGGTGAAGAACAAGGTGGCGCCGCCGTTCAAGCAGGTGGAATTCGACATCATGTATGGCGAAGGCATCTCGAAGATGGGAGAACTGCTGGATCTGGGCGTGGCGGCCGGTGTCGTCAACAAATCCGGTGCCTGGTTCTCCTACGGGGATGAGCGGATCGGGCAGGGGCGCGAAAACGCCAAAACCTTCCTGCGGGACAACCCGGCGATTGCCTTTGATATCGAAGATAAGATCCGCGCCTCGCACGGGCTGGAGTTCGACCGTCCGGATGTGAGCGGCACAGACGATATCCTTGAGGCCTAAGCGCCGGATAATCTGATCAAATATTTGAAATGCGAGGGCGTGGCGCAAGCTGCGCCCTTTTTCATGGGAGACGCTGCTTCGCGCTGTGGACAGCGCGCCGGCGGGGGGGTAAACCTGCGCGGACCGCTTATTTAAGCCCGCAAGAGATCCCGCATATGCCGACGCTCAATGACATCCGCTCAACCTTTCTGAACTACTTTGCCAAACAGGGGCACGAAGTGGTGGATTCCAGCCCGCTGGTGCCGCGCAACGATCCGACCCTGATGTTCACCAACTCAGGCATGGTGCAGTTCAAGAACTGTTTTACCGGGGTTGAGACCCGCGACTACAAACGCGCGACCTCCTCGCAGAAATGCGTGCGCGCCGGCGGCAAACACAACGACCTCGACAACGTCGGCTATACGGCGCGGCATCACACGTTCTTTGAGATGCTCGGCAACTTCTCCTTTGGCGACTACTTTAAGCATGAGGCGATCCCTTTTGCCTGGGAGCTGATCACCAAGGAGCTCGAGGTCCCCAAGAACCGGCTCTACACCACCGTCTATCACACCGATGACGAAGCCTTTGAAATCTGGAAGAAAATGGGTGTGCCCGAGGACCGGATCATCCGTATCGCAACCTCTGACAACTTCTGGCAGATGGGTGATACCGGTCCTTGCGGCCCTTGCACCGAAATCTTCTATGACCACGGCGATCACATCTGGGGCGGCCCTCCGGGTTCAGCTGAGGAAGATGGCGACCGGTTCATCGAGATCTGGAACCTCGTATTCATGCAGAATGAGAAGTTCGCCGACGGCTCGATGGTCGATCTGGAGATGCAGTCGATTGATACCGGCATGGGGCTGGAGCGGATTGCGGCGCTGCTGCAGGGCACCCATGACAACTATGAAACCGATCTGTTCAAGTCGCTGATTGAAGCTTCCGCAAATGTGACTAACTCGGAGCCGTTTGGCGATCAGAACGTGCACCACCGGGTGATCGCCGATCACCTGCGCTCCTGTTCCTTCCTGATTGCCGAAGGCGTGCTGCCCTCGAACGAAGGCCGCGGTTACGTTTTGCGCCGGATCATGCGCCGCGCGATGCGTCACGCGTCGCTGCTGGGCGCAACGGATCCGGTCATGCACAAACTGGTGCCGGCACTGGTTCAGAAGATGGGCGCCGCCTATCCGGAACTCGGCCAGGGGCAGGCCCTGATCGAAGAGACCTTTGAGCAGGAAGAAACCCGTTTCCTCAGGACATTGGACCGTGGCCTGAAGCTGCTGGATGATGCCTCGGGCGATCTAGGCAAGGGCGATGTCCTGCCCGGTGAAACCGCGTTCAAGCTGTACGACACTTATGGCTTCCCGCTCGATCTGACGCAGGATGCTTTGCGCGCAAAAGAGATTGAGGTCGACACTGACGGTTTCGATGCGGCGATGAAAGAGCAAAAGGAGAAGTCCCGCGCTGGCGGCATCGGTCTGGGCGAAGCGGCGGATGTGAAGGTTTACTTCGACATTCTTGATACAGCCGGCCCGACAGAATTCCTGGGCTATGAGACCGAAAAGGCCGAAGGCCAGGTTGCAGCAATCGTCAGGGATGGCGCGCAGGTTCAATCGGCGGGCAAGGGCGAAACGGTTCAGATCATCCTGAACCAGACGCCGTTCTACGGCGAAAGCGGTGGTCAGGTTGGTGATAGCGGTGTGCTGACTGTCGAAGGCGGCGCGGCCCGTATTTCCGACACCAAAAAGGTGGAAGGGCTGTTCCTGCACATTGCCGAAGTGATCGAAGGCGAAATTGTCGTCGGCCTTGGTGCCGCCATGGAGGTGGATCACGCGCGCCGGAGCCGGATCCGGGCCAACCACTCGGCCACTCACCTTCTGCATGAGGCGCTGCGCAATGCGCTGGGAGAGCATGTGGCCCAGAAAGGATCGCTCAACGCCGCGGACCGTCTGCGGTTTGATTTCAGCCACAACAAGGCGATGAGCGTTGCTGAGCTGACTAAGGTTGGCGCGGAAGTGAATGATTTCATTCGGCAAAACACACCTGTATCAACCCGGATCATGACCCCGGATGATGCGCGGGACCTGGGCGCGCAGGCGCTATTCGGCGAGAAATACGGCGATGAGGTCCGTGTGGTCTCCATGGGCCGGGCGAAAACCGGCAAGGGCCATGACGGCGACACCTATTCAATCGAGTTGTGCGGTGGCACCCATGTGAAGCAGACCGGCGACATTGGCACCTTTGTAATCCTTGGCGACAGCGCGTCTTCGGCTGGCGTGCGCCGGATCGAGGCGCTGACGGGGGCCGCGGCGTTTGAGCATCTGGAGCGCGAAGCAGGCCGAATGGCCGAAATTGCAACTGCGCTGAAGGCGCAGCCTGCGGATGTCATGGACCGTCTGAAGGCGATGATGGACGAGCGCAAGGTTCTGCAGAACGAGATTTCGAACCTCAAGCAGCAGGTTGCGATGGGCGGCGGTTCCGGGAACGGTGCCGATGCCAAGGACGTCAACGGCAAGAAGTTCCTGGCCCAGGCACTGAAAGGGGTGTCTGGCAAAGACCTGCGCGGTCTCATTGATGCGCATAAGCAGAACATCGGCTCTGGTGTGATCCTGCTGATTGCCGAGGAGGATGGCAAGGTTGCTGTGGCCGCGGGCGTGACCGACGATCTGACTGGCGAAATCTCAGCTGTGGACGTGCTGAAGGCGGCTGTTCCAGCCGTGGGCGGCAAAGGCGGCGGCGGCCGTCCGGATATGGCCCAGGGCGGTGGCAAGGATTTCTCCGGCGCCGACGAGGCGATCAAGGCAGCCGAGGCCGTGCTGGCTGGCTGACCATTTGGTCAAAAAATGCTTGGTCTTTCCGGCAAATTGCCTAATCTGCCGGAAAGAACATAACTTGGGAGGCTCCGATGCCCGCACTTTGGATTGCACATGTGACTGTCACTGACGCTGATGCCTATGGCAAGTATGCCGAATTGGCGGGGCCTGCCATTGCCAAGCACGGCGGCACGTTTGTCGCCCGTGGCGGGCGTTTCGTGCAGCTGGAGGGCAAAGAGCGTCCGCGCAATGTGGTGGCCAAATTCCCAAGTGTTGACGCTGCCGTCGATTGCTATCACAGCCCGGAATACCAGGAGGCGCTGAGCCATGCGCGCGGCGCATCCGAGCGCGAGCTGATGGTGGTGGAAACCTCCGAATAATGATCACCGCTTTTGCGGAAATGCTGAAACGTCACGCTGGCCAAGGCCGGGTGGCGTGGATCGGCCTGCGCCCTGCGCGGAGGGAAGAAATTCTGGCAGCGGAGACTGTGGATGTAACGGCAGCGGGCCTTTGCGGCGATCATGCCAAAGAAGGCAAGCGCGCCGTTACATTAATCCAGGCTGAGCATCTGCCGGTGATTGCGGCCCTTGCCGGGCTGGACAATTTACAGCCGGAACTGCTGCGCCGGAACTTTGTCGTTTCCCGGATCAATCTGGCAGCTTTGCGCAAAGCCAAACTGCAAATCGGGAGTGCTGTTTTGCATGTGACCGGCCCCTGTCCGCCCTGCTCGCGGATGGAGGAGCTACTGGGCCATGGCGGTTACAACGCGATGCGCGGACATGGCGGCTGGTATGCCGAAGTGGTGGAGCCGGGCAGGGTGGCTTTGGATGACAGCGTTACAGCTCTGACTTCAGCGGAATAGAAAACGGCGGCAGAAGTTTCTGCCGCCGTTTTATCTATCAGGCGTTGGCCTTGGCCATCCGCTTCCGCTCATGCGGATCCAGGTAGCGCTTGCGCAGGCGCACAGAGTTGGGTGTCACCTCGACCAGCTCGTCGTCGTTGATGTAGGCAATCGATTCTTCCAGCGACAGGGTCACAGGGGTCGTCAAACGCACCGCGTCATCGGTGCCCGAGGCCCGCACGTTGGTCAGCTTCTTGCCCTTCAGCGGGTTAACTTCCAGGTCGTTCTCGCGGGAGTGCTCGCCGATGATCATGCCGGTGTAGACGTCGGCCTGGGCGCCGATCATCATCTTGCCGCGCTCTTCCAGGTTCCACAGGGCGAAGGCAACTGAAGTGCCGTTTTCCATCGAGATCAGCACGCCTGCGCGGCGGCCCGGGATCGCTCCCTTATGCTGAGTCCAGCCGTGGAACACGCGGTTCAGAACGCCGGTGCCGCGGGTGTCGGTCAGGAATTCACCGTGATAGCCGATCAGACCGCGTGAGGGCACATGCGCGATGATGCGGGTCTTGCCTGCGCCTGCGGGCTTCATCTCGACCAGCTCGCCTTTGCGGGCGCCGGTCAGTTTTTCGATCACCGCGCCGGAGTATTCGTCATCCACGTCGATGGTGGCTTCTTCTACAGGCTCCATGCGCTTGCCGTCGACTTCCTTCATGATCACCTGCGGGCGGGAGATCGACAGCTCGAACCCTTCGCGGCGCATGTTCTCAATCAGAACACCCATCTGCAGTTCGCCGCGGCCAGACACCTCAAAGGCTTCACCGCCGGGGGTGTCCTGGATTTTGATGGCGACGTTGCTTTCGGCCTCTTTCATCAGACGGTCGCGGATGACGCGCGACTGGACCTTCTTGCCGTCGCGGCCGGCCAGCGGGCTGTCGTTGATACCAAAAGTCACGGTGATGGTCGGCGGGTCGATCGGCTGGGCGTCCAGAGGCTCTTCCACGGCCAGCGCGCAGATGGTATCGGCCACCGTCGCCTTGGCCATGCCCGCGAGGGACACGATGTCACCTGCCTGGGCTTCCTCGATGTCCTGCTGAGCCAGGCCGCGGAACGCCTGGATGCGTGTGACGCGGAACTGCTCGATTTTCTGGCCAATACGGGTGAGGGCCTGCACGGTGGCGCCGACCTTCAGCTTGCCGGATTCGACGCGGCCGGTCAGCAGGCGGCCCACAAAGGGGTCGCTGCCCAGGGTAGTGGCCAGCATCCGGAAATCTTCGTCCTGGCGTTTGATCTGTTTCGGCTCGGGCACGTGGTTCACGATCAGATTGAACAGCGCGTGCAGATCCTTGCGGGGGCCGTCCAGATCCGCATCCGCCCAGCCGTTACGGCCAGAGGCATACATGTGCGGGAAGTCCAGCTGGTCTTCGTTGGCGTCGAGTGATGCAAACAAGTCAAAGCACTCGTCCAGCGCCCGGTCGGGCTCGGCGTCTGGCTTGTCGACCTTGTTCAGAACCACAATCGGACGCAGGCCCAGGGCCAGCGCCTTGGATGTCACGAATTTGGTCTGCGGCATCGGGCCTTCGGCGGCGTCCACCAGCAGCACCACACCGTCGACCATCGACAGGATCCGTTCCACTTCGCCGCCGAAATCGGCGTGGCCGGGGGTGTCGACGATGTTGATACGGGTGCCGTTCCACTCGACCGAGGTGGGTTTGGCAAAAATGGTGATGCCGCGCTCGCGCTCCAGATCGTTGCTGTCCATGGCGCGTTCCGCCACAGCCTGATTTTCGCGGAAGGCGCCGGATTGTTTCAGCAGCTCGTCGACCAGGGTGGTTTTGCCGTGGTCAACGTGAGCAATGATCGCAATGTTGCGCAAGTCCATGACGTTCGCCTTTGTAAGGAAGTTGGGCCGCGCATAGCCCGAACCCGGTACAAAGGCCAGAGGAAATCCGTCCAAAGGCGCCGCAAATGCGGATCAGTGAGCGGAAGACTTGGAAAACAGGTGGATGATGACGATGCCCGACATGATCAGCACCATGCCGATCACAGCTGGCAAATCCAATTTCTGGCCGAAGACAAAGAAGGCGATCACGGCAATCAGCAGGATGCCGAGCCCGGACCAGATCGCATAGACAATCCCAACCGGCATGAATTTCAGCGTCAGCCCCATCATGTAGAAGGAAAACGCATAGGCAACCAGAACGACGAGCGACGGTCCCAGTTTGCTGAACTGCTGGCTGGCTTGCAGGGCCGTGGTGCCGATGGTTTCCGCTGCAACCGCGATGATCAGATAGAAATAGTGAACCGGCATCTCTGCCTCCATGTGCGCGTTCCGCCCCGGCCTGCGGCGGGGCTGTGTTCCTAATTCCGGTACCGTATCCAATGCAGTGCTGGAAGTCCCAATGCGTCACTGCTTGCCCTGTTTTCGGCCTCAGTGGAAGCGAACAGATGACTGTGCGCAGATACGCTGTACCAAAATTGAAAGCTGTATTAGGAGAAAATTCTGAAAAGGAAGATCACAGTGAAACGATCACTCTGATCAGTGTCTGGATGCGAGGAGCGACAAATGTGCCGTTGGGCTGCCTACACCGGTGCCAAAGTCTTTTTAGAAGACATCATCTCTATACCCGCGCACTCGCTGATAGCGCAAAGCCAAAAGGCGGTTGAATGCAAGACTGCGACCAATGGCGACGGGTTCGGCATTGCCTGGTACGGGCAGCGGAGCGAGCCGGGGCTTTACCGGGATGTCTACCCGGCTTGGTCGGACTGTAATCTGCGGGCGCTGGTGAGCCAGGTGCAATCCGGTCTTTTTCTGGCGCATGTGCGGGCCTCAACCGGATCCGCTACCAGCCGCAACAACTGCCACCCGTTTTCGGCGGGCAAGTGGAGCTTCATGCACAACGGTCAGGTCGGCGGGTTCGAGAAATTCCGCCGTCATGCTGACATGTGCATCCCGGATGAGCTGTATGAACATCGCAAAGGCGCCACTGACAGCGAGGTACTGTTTCTGCTTGCCTTGCGTGAAGACCTGGATTCAGATCCAAAATCTGCGCTCGAGCGGGCGGTGGGCTGTATGGAAAGCCTGTCGCGTGCCCGGGGCCGCACGCCACACATGCGCTTGTCCGTGGCTATGTCGGATGGAGACAGCCTCTATGCGGCGCGCTATTCCTCCGACAGCATTGCACCATCGGTCTATTACCGCTGGAGCCACAGCCTGAATGGGTGGGCCGTAGTTTCGGAACCGCTTGAGGACACAGGTGAAGCATGGAGTGAATTACAGCCAGGGGAGTTTCTGACACTCACTTCCAAAGGCGCGGAAACGCAGCCGTTTCAGCCGTTTCTGAAGTGAGGCGCAGCCCCAAACCGGAGCTGCAGTCCGTGTTTACATACGTCCGGCCGCGCGGAACCAAGGTTCGATCTTTGCCCGGACATAGGTCCAAACGTCCGGTGCGCCGCGATTGACCTTGCCACCAACGCGGGCGTCCAGCTGCGGCAGGCTCACATCATAGTCGACCCAGCTGCCGCCGCCGTTCAGCAGGTTAAGCAGCACTGGCTGCACCCGGTCGATCGCCTTGGCAAATACGGCGTCCGGGCTTTCTGCGGTCTCAAATTCCTCCCAAATGGCCCGCATAGGCAGGCCTTGGTCCGGGGGCAGCATGCCAAACAGACGGTCTGCAGCAGTTTCTTCCTTGGCTGCGAGCGCCGCGAGGGCTGCGGGGTCAATCACCCCGTGGATCGGCGCATCGCCCGCATCGATTTCGACCAGATCATGCAGCAGCAGCATTTGCAGCACCCGGTCCACATTGACGGAATGTGCGCTGTGCTCTGCCAGAACCCAAGCATACAGCATGATGTGCCAGCTGTGCTCGGCTGAGTTTTCGTGGCGTGACCCATCCCCCAGTTTGGAGGCGCGGGTGACCAGCTTCAGTTTATCTGCCTCATTCAGGAAGGGCAGGCGGGCTGTCAGGCGGCCGCAGTCAAAGCCGGTATCTTCGTTCAGGAGAGCCAATGCGTGGTGATAGGCTTCGGGGAGGTCCTGCTCCAGCGCCGCGGCGCGCCCGCCATTCAGGTTTTGCCGGACCACATCGACATGCCAACCCAGCGGTTTGGTGCCATAGAGCGTCTGAAAGATCGGCTGGCAATGGTCCACCCGCTTGGCAAAATGCGCATCGGGGCTGTCCGCGGCCTCGAATTCCTGCCACAGGCCTAACAATTCAGCGCCCTGATCTGCGGGAAGAAGGCCGAACAGGCGCTTGGCGGCGGCTTCTTCTGCCTGTGCTACAGCGTCCCAATCGACCTCATCCGTGATCGGGTGATCTCCAGCGTCGATCTCGACCAGATCATGCAGCAGAAGCATCCGGACAGCGCGGAAAATATCCACGTCCCGCGATGCAAACGGCGCCAGAACCAGTGCATACAGTGCCAGATGCCAGCTGTGTTCCGCAGAGTTTTCGCGGCGGCTGCAATCAAGGATCAGGTTTTGGCGGTCAATGCGGCGAAGCTTGTCTGCTTCGAGCAAAAAGGCGAATTGCGCGTCCAGCCGGGCGCTCATGCTTCGCCCTTTTCTTCAAGCTGCGCCTGAATTGCGCTGACTTTCTGATTGAGAAACTCACGCGCCTTGCGTTCGGCCAGGCGCACGCGCATTTCGGTCAGAAACGCTTCTTCGAGCGACTGGGAGGCGGCGCCAAGCACTTGGCCCACCTCCACATACAGTCGGTCTTCGCCGCTGGCGTCCTGTACCTTGATCGTATCGACCGCCAGTTTCTGCGCCAGCGTTTCGATTGTGCCCATCAGCGGGTGTTCTCTGTCAGGCGGCGCTTCACGTAATCGGACACATCGCCGATCATCGTGTCCATATGCGGTTCCTGGAAGAAATGATCCGCACCTTCGATCTCGTTGTGGGTGATGGTTATCCCCTTCTGCTCATGCAGCTTGCCAACCAGATTGGCTGTATCTGCAGGCGGCGCCACCCGGTCGGAGGTGCCGTTGATGATCAGGCCGGAAGACGGGCAGGGCGCCAGGAAGGAAAAGTCATACATGTTGGCCGGCGGCGCAACCGAGATGAAGCCGGTGATCTCCGGGCGGCGCATCAGCAACTGCATGCCGATCCAGGCGCCAAAGGAGAAGCCCGCAACCCAGCAATGCTTGGAATTGGTGTTCATCGACTGCAGGTAGTCCAGTGCGGAGGCCGCATCCGACAGCTCGCCAACGCCCTGGTCGTATTCGCCCTGGCTGCGGCCGACGCCGCGGAAATTGAACCTCAGAACGGTGAAGCCCATGTTGTAGAACGCATAGTGGAGGTTATAGACCACCTTATTGTTCATGGTGCCGCCGAACTGCGGATGCGGGTGCAGCACGATGGCGATCGGGGCGTCTTTTTCTTTTTGCGGGTGATAGCGGCCTTCGAGGCGGCCTTCGGGTCCAGGAAAGATGACCTCGGGCATGGGTGGTTCAAATCCTACTCTCGTTCTCGCGACTGCCGGCAGAAAACTTGACGGGTTCCGTCGGGCATCTTAGAACAGTTCTAATCAAGGGCGCTGGCCTCGCCATACACCGTCAGGCTGAGATACGCACAGACGCGGGGAAGGTCAATGTTTTCGCATTCGCGCCCTGGTTTCGAGAGGTAAATTATGAAGCTTTCCACCAAAGGGCGCTATGCAATGGTCGCGCTGGCGGATATCGCGCTGCAGCCACAGGGCAATTTGGTGCCTCTGGGCGACATTTCCAAGCGCCAGGATATCTCGCTGCCGTATCTGGAGCAGCTGTTTGTCAAGCTGCGCCGCGCAGGGCTGGTCGAGTCGGTGCGCGGACCTGGTGGCGGTTACCGGCTGGCAATGGTGCCATCGGAGATTCGGGTGGTCGATGTGCTGTCTGCCGTGGATGAAACGGTTGATGCGATGCACAAAGGAGCAGGCGCCTCGGGCGCGCTGTCCGGCAGCCGGGCGCAATCGCTGACCAACCGCCTGTGGGAGGGATTGAGCGCGCATGTCTATGTGTTCCTGCATCAGACCCGCCTGTCCGATGTCATCAAAAACGATCTGGCGCCGTGCCCGGCAGTGCCCAGCCTGTTTGCTGTGGTGGATGACTGAGGTGCTAAGAATTTGCATTCCTCGTCTTTCCGGACACTGCGCGGATACTGCACAATTTTCGCGGGAAAGCTTTGCGAAATGCTGCAAGGCAGCGTATGAGGCGGCAGCGATCCGCAAAAAGATGACTCTATGACACGCGTTTATCTTGACCATAACGCCACCGCCACCCTGCGCCCCGAGGCGCGGGCGGCTATGATCGCGGCGATGGATGTCTGCGGCAACCCGTCGTCGGTGCATGCCGAAGGCCGTGCTGCTAAGGCATTGGTCGAGAAAGCACGGGCGCAGGTCGCGGCTGCCTTTGGCGCGGATGGGGCGGATATCGTTTTCACCTCCGGGTCAACCGAGGGAGCATCATTGGCATTGGCCGGCCGCAGCCTGCATGGCGCGCCGGTGGAGCATGATGCGGTGCGTGCCTGGACCCTGGAAGATCTTGAGGTAAGCGTCGGCGGGATGGTAGGGATTTCCGATCCTGCAGCCTGCACAGTGCAATTGGCCAATTCCGAAACCGGTATTGTACAGCAATTGCCGGACGGGCTGGCGGTGACCGATGCAACCCAGGCTTTTGGTAAATTGCCGGTGGCGTTCAACTGGCTGGGCGCGCAAATGGCGCTGATTTCTGCGCATAAACTGGGCGGACCCAAGGGCATCGGCGCAGTTGTGATCAAACGCGGTACGGATCTGCCTGCGCAGATCAAGGGCGGCGGCCAGGAAATGGGGCGGCGTTCCGGAACCGAAAATACCATTGGAATCACGGGCTTCGGCGCCGCAGCTGAAGCAGCGGCAAAAGATCTGGCAAATGGTGTCTGGGACAGGGTTGCAGAACTTAGAAATATTCTAGAAAAGGCGCTTGTGTCTGGCGCAAGCCATACTATTTTTGTCGGGAAGGATCAGAGACGGCTGCCGAACACTCTGTGTTTTGCGACGCCGGGCTGGAAGGGCGAAACCCAGGTCATGCAGATGGATCTGGCGGGATTTGCCATCAGCGCGGGCAGCGCCTGCTCCAGCGGAAAGGTGCGCGCCAGCGCGGTGCTGACCGCAATGGGATTTGATGAGGCCACGGCACAAGGCGCAGTCCGCGTGTCGCTGGGGCCTGAGACAACAGAAGAAGACGTGCTGCGCTTTGCCGATGCGTGGCTGCTAAAAGAAAAGAAACATCGCGCCCGCGCGGCGTGAATGAGGAGAAGACAAATGGCCGCTTTGGACCAGACCCAAGTCAAGGATGGTGTTGATCAGGAAACCGTGGACGCAGTCCGCGAGGTTGGCGGTGCTTACAAATACGGTTGGGAAACCGATATCGAGATGGAATATGCCCCCAAAGGGCTGACCACGGATATTGTCCGGCTGATTTCGGAAAAGAACGAAGAGCCGGAATGGATGCTGAACTGGCGTCTGGAAGCCTATGAGCGCTGGCTGACCAAGGAAGAACCCGACTGGGCGATGGTCGACTATCCGGAAATCGATTTCCAGGACCAATATTATTATGCCCGTCCCAAGTCGATGGAAGTGAAGCCCAAGTCGCTGGACGAGGTCGACCCCAAGCTGCTGGCGACCTATGAAAAGCTGGGTATCCCGCTGAAAGAACAGATGATTCTGGCCGGCGTTGAGGGCGCTGAAAATGCGCCCGCCGAGGGCCGCAAGGTTGCCGTGGACGCTGTTTTCGACTCCGTTTCCGTCGGCACCACATTCCAGAAAGAGCTGAAGGAAGCGGGCGTCATCTTCTGCTCGATCTCCGAAGCCATCCGTGAGCATCCTGAGCTGGTCAAAAAATACCTCGGCTCGGTGGTTCCGGTGTCCGACAACTTCTATGCAACGCTGAACTCAGCCGTATTCTCAGACGGATCGTTCGTCTATGTGCCGCCGGGCGTTCGCTGCCCGATGGAACTGTCGACCTATTTCCGCATCAATGCGGAAAACACCGGCCAGTTTGAACGTACCCTGATCATTGCCGATAAAGGCAGCTATGTCAGCTACTTGGAAGGCTGTACTGCCCCAGCGCGCGATATCGCCCAGCTGCACGCCGCAGTGGTCGAAATCATCATCGAAGAAGACGCCGAGGTGAAATACTCCACCGTTCAGAACTGGTATCCGGGCGACGAGAACGGCAAGGGCGGCATCTATAACTTCGTCACCAAGCGTGCCGACTGCCGCGGCGACCGCGCCAAGGTGATGTGGACCCAGGTGGAAACCGGCTCTGCCGTGACCTGGAAATACCCCTCTTGCATCCTGCGCGGCAATGAAAGCCAGGGCGAGTTCTACTCGATCGCCATCGCCAACAATATGCAGCAGGCCGACACCGGCACCAAAATGGTGCACCTGGGCAAAAACACCAAGTCGCGCATCGTGTCCAAGGGGATCAGCGCCGGCAAGGCGCAAAACACCTACCGCGGGCTGGTGTCGATGCACCCCAAGGCCAAGGACAGCCGCAATTACACCCAGTGCGACTCGCTGCTGATCGGCGATAAATGCGGCGCTCACACGGTTCCCTACATCGAGGTCAAGAACAACTCCTCCCGCGTGGAGCATGAGGCGACCACGTCCAAGGTGGACGACGACCAGCTGTTCTACTGCCGCCAGCGCGGCATGGACGAGGAAGAGGCGGTGGCCCTGGTGGTCAACGGCTTCTGCAAGGACGTGCTGCAGGCGCTGCCGATGGAGTTTGCCATGGAAGCGCAACAGCTGGTTGCGATCTCGCTGGAAGGGTCTGTCGGCTGATGGCAGGCCCTTGGGCAGCACCGCAGGGAGGCAAGAGTATGATCGTCACAACCACACCGAGCGTCGAAGGCTACCAGATCGCCGAATACAAGGGCATCGTGGTGGGCGAGGCGATCATGGGCGCCAATGTGGTGCGCGATGTCTTTGCCTCGATCACTGATATCGTCGGCGGCCGCTCAGGCGCGTATGAAGGCAAGTTGCAGGATGCCCGCGAAACCGCCTTGGCTGAGCTTGAAGACCGCGCGCGGGACAAGGGCGCCAATGCCGTTGTGGGCGTGGATCTGGACTATGAAGTGGTCGGGCAGTCCATGCTGATGGTTTCGGCCAGCGGCACCGCTGTGGTGCTGGGGTAAGGGGCCGGACAGTGGCAAAAGACGAACAGATCATTGAGCGCCCGCAGCTTACTCTGCCGCCTGAAGAGGCTGAGTGGGTTCGAAGCCATTACCGGGATGCAGGCGTCATTCTGGAATATGGCAGTGGCGGCTCGACTGTTCTGGCGTCTGAGCTGAGCGGGAAAAAGGTCTTTTCCGTCGAGTCTGACAAGATGTGGTACCGCATGATGAAGCGGTACTTGCGCCAGGCTGGCAGCAAGTCGGTAGTACATCTGCACCATGCCAATGTCGGCAAGACCGGCAAATGGGGCAGGCCGGTAAATAACGACATGTGGCGCCGGTTTCATCAGTACCCGAATACGATCTGGGACCTTGCACACTTTGAGGCGCCGGATCTGGTGCTGATTGACGGGCGGTTCCGGGCTGCCTGTTTCCTGACTGTTATGCTGCGGACCGAAAAGCCTGTCACCGTGCTGTTTGACGACTATGCCGGGCGGGCCCTGTACAAGCAGGTCGAGAAATGGGTAAAGCCGGTTGATATCCGTGGCCGCATGGCCCGGTTCGAGCTGCTTCCCGACAACCTTCCGCGCCGGGATCTGACGCAGATCCTGACGCTTTACACAAAAACCTTCTAGGCGCCGACGGCTGCCGGAACAGTACTAAGCGAGAGGCAAAAATGCTCGAAATCAAAAACTTGCACGTCAAGCTGGAAGATGAGGATAAGCAAATCCTGAAGGGCGTCGACCTTAAGGTTGAGGCAGGCAAAGTGCATGCCATTATGGGGCCGAACGGTTCGGGTAAATCCACTCTGTCATATGTGCTTTCAGGCCGCGACGGCTATGAAGTGACCGACGGTTCTGCCGAACTGGAAGGCGAAGACATCCTGGAGATGGAGCCGGAAGAACGCGCCGCAGCCGGCATGTTCCTGGCGTTCCAGTATCCGGTGGAAATCCCCGGTGTCGGCAACATGACCTTTCTGCGCACCGCAGTGAACGCACAGCGCAAAGCCCGTGGCGAGGAAGAGCTGTCGGCCTCCGACTTCCTGAAAATCATCCGCGCCAAGGCGAAGACCCTGAAAATCGACGCCGACATGCTGAAGCGCCCGGTCAACGTCGGCTTCTCCGGCGGTGAGAAGAAGCGCAACGAAATCCTGCAGATGGCGATGTTGGAGCCGAAGCTGTGCATCCTGGACGAGACCGACTCCGGCCTTGATGTGGACGCGATGAAACTGGTGGCCGAAGGCGTGAACGCCCTGCGTGATGAGGGCCGCGGTTTCCTGGTGATCACCCACTATCAGCGCCTATTGGACCACATCAAACCGGACGTGGTGCACATCCTGGCAGGCGGCCGCATTGTCAAGACCGGCGGTCCTGAGCTGGCGCTGGAAGTCGAGAACAACGGTTACGCCGGCATCCTGGCAGAGGAGGCGTAAATGGCCCTGCCTGAAGTCAAGCAAAGTGCAACCGAGGCGCGGCTGTCCGCGCTGTCCCTGCCGGAAAGCGGCTGCCTTAAGGCGGCCCGGCAGGCAGCGCTGTCGCGGGTCCAGACCATGGGTCTGCCCAGCCGCCGCGATGAGTACTGGAAATACACCCGCCCCGAGACATTGGTGCAGGCTGAGGCAGCCAAAGCTGCCGTTTTCGCCGCGGATGAGACGCCGATGTTCAGCGCCTTTGACCGGCTGAACATTGTTTTTGTCGATGGTGTCTTTGACGCTGAAGCATCGGATGATTTGTCGCTGGAAGGTCTGACCATCGACCGGATCGCAGACATCTGCTGCAAGGATATCCACTGGGCCAAGGACTTGTACGGCGTTCTTGAAGCGCGCGGGCAAACTCCGGTGGAACGCCCGCTGGCGGCGCTGAATACCGCTTTTGCAACGGACGGTGTGGCGATCCGGGTGACCGGCAAAGTATCCAAACCGATCAACTTTACCTATGTGCACTCGGATGAGAGTTCCGACGCGATCCTGCACCACGTGATCCGCGTGGAAAATGGCGCCGAGGTGACAATCCTGGAAAACGGCCCGGCGGCCTCGCGCTTTAACAAATGCATGGAGATCGACATTGCCGACAGCGGCAAGCTGCACCTGGTGCGGGCACAGGGCCGGGATCACGAGCGCCGTGCGGCAACACATCTGTTTACCCGCCTTGGCACCGAGTCTGTGTTCAAGTCTTTCACCCTGACCGTGAATGGCGTGCTGACCCGCAACGAGGCGGTGATCGAACTGACCGGCGATGACGCGATTGCGCATATTGCAGGCGCTTGCGTCGGCGATGGTGATTTCCATCACGACGACACCGTGTTCATCACCCATGACGCGGTGAACTGCGAAAGCCGCCAGGTGTTCAAGAAGGTTCTGCGCAACGGGGCAACCGGCGTGTTCCAAGGCAAGATCCTGGTGAAGGAAGGCGCGCAAAAGACGGATGGGTATCAGATTTCCCAGTCTTTGCTGCTGGACGGCGACAGCCAGTTCCTGGCCAAACCGGAATTGGAAATCTATGCCGATGATGTAGCCTGCTCGCATGGCTCCACCTCCGGTGCGATCGACGAGGAAGGCCTGTTCTACCTGCGCTCGCGCGGGGTGCCCCATGCCGAGGCGACTGACCTGATGACGCTGGCCTTTCTGGCTGAAGCAGTGGAAGAGATCGAAGACGCGGACATCGCGGCCGACATCGTCTCCCGCCTCGAAGGCTGGCTGGCCCGGCGCCGCTGATGTCCGTTACCACGGATATCCCGGCAACCTATAAGGGGCCGCGCAAAGTGTTTGCGCGGCTTCTGGACATGGGCGTGCGTGAAGACCGGCTGCTGATTTTCCTGCTCAGCGGCTGCGTTCTGACCTTTGTGGCGCAGATGCCGAAACTGGCGCGTGAGGCGCATCTGACCGGCCAGGAGCTGAATATGCTGCTGGGCGGTTCGCTGCTGGGCATTGTCTTCATCGCGCCGCTGCTGTTGTATGTGCTGGCACTGGCCGCGCATTGGATTGCCCGCTCGGCAGGCGGGCAGGGTGCATCCTACTGCGCCCGGCTGGCGCTGTTCTGGGCCTTTCTGGCAGCCAGCCCGCTGATGCTGCTGAATGGGCTGGTTGCAGGTTTCATCGGGACTGGACCCGCCTTGAACTTGGTGGGGGCACTGTGGTGTGCTGTCTTCCTGTGGTTCTGGGTGTCCGGCATGATCCAAGGGTATTGGGCAAAGCAATGAACACACTGGCCGCCTTTGCCCTGCTGACGGTGAAATCGCCGCGGGATGCTGCGCAGCAGATCCTGGCTCAGGATTGGCCGCGCGAGGCGTTGTGGACAGG
Source organism: Leisingera aquimarina DSM 24565 (assembly GCF_000473165.1). Taxonomy (GTDB): domain Bacteria; phylum Pseudomonadota; class Alphaproteobacteria; order Rhodobacterales; family Rhodobacteraceae; genus Leisingera; species Leisingera aquimarina. The sequence goes on from NZ_KI421504.1 coordinate 3,004,351, forward strand.
CTTTCTGCTGTCAGTGGTGCTGAACACCTGCGTCTATACATTGCAGCAAGTGCTGTTTCCGCTGCCGCCTGAGGTTTTGATACCGCGGTTTGCGCCTGGCGCCTACTTTGCGGTTATCCTGGTGCTGCAGATCAGCTTCATTGCCATGCTTTCAACCACCGGCCGATGGCTGGGCGGTCAAGGCAATCTGGCAGCGCTTCTTGCACTGGTGACCTGGCTGCAATTGCTGCAGGCGGGTCTCAACGCCGCCATCGTCGCTATGCTTCTGGTGCTGCCGGCCCTGGCTGCCCTGCTGAATATTGCGGCGAACATCATGGTGTTCTTTATCCTCTTGCACTTCGTCAATACAGCGCACAGGTTCGGCTCTGTCTGGCGGTCGCTTGGTGTGGTTCTGATGGCCAGCATGATCCTGGTGTTTGCCCTTCTCTTTATCGTGGGTCTGATCGGCCCAGCCAATCTGGGACTTCCCGAACATGTATGACGTGGAAAAAATCCGTGCCGACTTTCCGATCCTTGCGCGTGAGGTGAACGGCAAGCCGCTGACTTATCTCGACAACGGAGCGTCCGCCCAGAAACCGCAGGTGGTGATTGATGCGGTGATACGCGCTTATGCCGAAGAATATTCCAATGTTCACCGTGGCTTGCACTTTCTTTCTAATCTCGCGACCGAGAAATACGAGGCTGTTCGCGGTACCATTTCCCGCTTCCTGAATGCCGGTGATGAAAACACCATCGTGCTGAATTCGGGCACCACCGAGGGCATCAATCTGGTCGCTTATGGCTGGGCCATGCCGCGGTTGGAGGCGGGAGATGAGATCATCCTGTCGGTGATGGAACACCACGCCAATATTGTCCCCTGGCACTTCCTGCGGGAACGCCAAGGCGTGGTGCTGAAGTGGGTGGATGTGGCCGATGATGGCAGCCTGGACCCGCAGAAGGTGATCGATGCGATCACCCCCAAGACCAAGCTGGTCGCAATCACTCAATGCTCAAACGTTCTGGGCACCGTGGTGGACGTGAAGGCGATCACCCAGGGCGCCCATGCCAAGGGCGTGCCGGTACTGGTTGATGGCTCGCAAGGGGCGGTGCATATGCCGGTGGACCTGCAGGATATCGGCTGTGATTTCTACGCGATCACCGGCCACAAGCTTTACGGCCCCTCCGGCTCGGGTGCGATATATATCAAGCCAGAACGCATGGCCGAGATGCGCCCGTTTATCGGCGGCGGCGACATGATCAAGGAAGTCTCCAAGGATCAGATCATCTACAATGATCCTCCAATGAAGTTCGAAGCCGGCACGCCGGGCATCGTGCAGACCATCGGCTTTGGTGTTGCGCTGGACTACATGATGGATCTCGGCATGGAGAACATCGCCAAGCATGAAGGCGGGTTGCGCGATTATGCAATGCAGCGTCTGACAGGCCTAAACTGGGTGAACGTGCAAGGGCAAGCAATTGGTAAGGCTGCTATTTTCAGCTTTACCATGGAGGGCGCCGCACATCCTCATGACGTCTCCACCATCCTCGATAAAAAGGGTGTGGCAGTGCGTGCAGGCCATCACTGCGCCGGGCCGCTGATGGATCATTTGGGCGTGTCCGCCACATGCCGTGCTTCTTTTGGTCTCTACAACACCAAGGAAGAGGTCGATACGCTGATCGATGCGCTGGAGCTGGCACACGAATTGTTTGTCTGACACTGGCTGAAGAGCAGACGAAAACGGCGCCCTGCGAGGCGCCGTTTGCGGTTTAAGGGACGCGTCTTACTCTTGGATCTTATCCGCGCGCAGCGGGCAGGACAGGTAGACACCAAACTCCTTTCCCAAATCGCAGCTGACCCGCGCGTGCACCTTGCCCTGGCGGTCGCGAAAGCGCTGGTTGTTCTCTACCGGGAAGATTCCCTCATGCCAGATGCTCGGGTGGATGTAGAACCCTTTGGATCCGTCGCACCAGAACGCCACAACCTTTTCCGGATTCAGATCATCCCCCGGCAGAGCAGCGGGCACGATGAAGGGTTTGTTTTCCAGCGGAAAGAACATCTGCCCGCCGTCGGGGTGATAGTTCATGTGCCACAGCAGCACCTGATCCCGCGGCGCGGTCTGTTCGGCGGTCTGTGCCGTTTGCGGATCAGCGGACCAGCCCAGCACATAATTTCCGTTGACCGCTTCGTTCTCGCCATAGAGCACGTCCCCGCGCCAGTCGCAGCGGAATGTGCCCTCGACCCAGCCCCCCTCATCCCCGGTGCCCTCGTCGATCAGGCGCCAACCCTGGGCAGGCCACTGGACAATCTCGATCTCGAAGGCGCCCGGATCCTCCACCAGGCAACCATAGCCCTCGACGCTTTCCTCGGTCGCCCGGATCAGCGGCACCTCGTGCCACGGCAGCGACGGTTTGGAGCTGGCCTCAAAGATGTACTCCGGCGCGCTCATTTTTCAGTACTTCCTGCACCCATATGCCTGTCGACCATTCGCTGCACCATAGGTGCAAAATGCCAGTAATCGGGCGTGTCCATATCCGCGCGTTTGCCGGCCTCATCCAGATAGCGCACCGCAATGATCTGCTTGAGGTTCGGGTTTTGCTCCAGCTCAGCCACTTCTTCTGCATTCATGGGCCCGCCCTGCAGGTTCAAGGAGTGGATGGAAGCGACTGATAAACGGTTGAAATATTCCGGCTTGGTGGCGCAGAGATAGCGTTTCGCTGCCACGTGATAGCGCACGCAATCGGTGATCACCGAAGGGAAGAACTGCTCCAGTACCTCGGCGCCAGCCTCCTCGTGAAACCGGTCTTCAGTGTCATCCATGGAGAAGGTGCCGAACTCGCTGGTGAAATGGCCGATATCGTGGAGAAGTGCGCCTACTATGATCTCTTCCGGCTGGTTGTTGGCTTCGGCAATGGTGGCGCCCTGCAACATATGTTCGGTCATGGTGACCGGCTCGCCCAGGTATTCCTCGTCGCCGCGGCGGTCAAAGATATCACCGATGAAGGCGACAATGTTGTCCTGGGTCAGCGTGCTGAAATCCGGCTTGCTCATTGTTCACCCCTCCCTTTGAGCGTTCAGAACGTTCAGGGTCGACAGCAACCCGTCCTTGTCGGCGTAGCACCCCTGCAGCCAGCGGGAGCCCGATCCGGAATAGCCAAGGCGGGCGTGCAACACGCGGGTGTTATCGACGATAAAGCTCTCGCCGGGCTCCAGTTTGAACGCAACACCCATGTTGGGATCGTCAATGAACTCACCCAGACGCCGGTAGGCGGCATAATAGGCCTCCATCTTCTCAAAGGGCACGTCCACAAACGGCGCCGAGGACCGGTTGTTGAAACGCATGCCGATCATCTCGCCATCAGGCGCAAGTTCTATCATCGGGCGGCGTGCGCGCAGATGCACGCCATCGGAGCCTTTGTATTCGAACCGGGCCGGGTAGCCCGCCAGCAGGGCAAAACCTTCCGGGTCTTCTTCGCGCAGCCGTTCCGCCGCGCGGAATCCGTCCACCACGATGCTGTCGCCGCCTTCTGCCGAATTTTCCAGGCAATACAGGATCTGCAAGCTTGGCACCGGATCGCGGTAGGGGTTATCGGTATGCGCCTGCAGCCCCAGGCCGGTATAAGCAAGGTTGGTCGGGTTCACCTCGGTTCGTACTTCAAAGAAGCGTCCGTAGTTGGTTTCACGCACAAATCCGAACATCTCCGCACAGTCGATCAGCGCGCCTTCCTTGACGGGGCCGTTAACCAGCTTGGCAAAGCCAAGACGCGCAATTGCATCCAGCCAATCGCGCTTGACCTTGGGATCAGACATTACATCGTTCCAGTCAAACGCAGGGGCGGGCTGGTTACTGTTCCAGGTTGCAATTTCTGGCGCAACGCGGCCAAAATCAGAGGCTTTATCAACGTCATAGGCGTGTGACTTCAACCAGGCGCCGGGGAAAGTGACGGTCTTGCCCTCGGGCGAGAAAGTCACTGTCAAGGCGTCGCTTTCCACCAATGCGGTGCTGATCCTGGTGTCTGCAGGTATGTCGCCAATGGTGATCAGGCGCTGGCCGTTGCCCGGTGCGCGGGTTTCTGGATCCAGCGCATTGTCGCGCAGCCAGATCGCGTGAAAACGGCACTGTTGGCCGTCTTCAAAAGTCAAAGTCAGATAACTGCCGGATGTGTCAGCGGTTACGGAACGGGGCATGGGATCTCTCCGGTTGGCTTGGTTCTCCCTTGCGCTAATACCGAGGCTGAGCCATCAAGAGAACGACTGAAACTGGGGTTTGAGGGTTAGGTTTTCTAATGCCCAAGAAAGCGACCAAACAGGGCTTGCCGCCGCTCGACTGGCTGAAGGTGTTTGAAGCAGCTGGCCGGCTTGGCAGTTTCACAGCTGCGGCGGAGGAGTTCGGCGCCACACAGGCCGCGGTCAGCCAGCGGATCCGAAACCTGGAATCCTGGCTGGGCCGGCAGCTGTTTATTCGCTCGGCGCGCGGGGTGACGCTGACTGTGGATGGCGAAAGTTACCTGCCGCTGGTTCATGATACGCTGCTCGCTCTGGAACAGGGCACCGATAATCTATTTGGCCAAAGTGCCCGGGAGCTGAGGGTTGCGGCTTTGCCATCGCATCTGGAAATGCTGTTGCTGCCTCGGCTGGATTTGTTTTCAAAGACTTATCCGGATTTGCGCCTGGTTACGGAAACCGTGCCAAAACGACTGGAGTTCGAGGCGGCCGACGGGGCATTGCACATCCGGTACGGACGCGGAGGCTGGCAGGGACGCGACGGGGTCTTGCTGGCAAATGAAGTGCTGCAACCAATGACAGCGCCAGGAAATGCAGCCGGGTGGCGGCAGCTTCCGGTCATAGAGTTGCGTGGAGAACGGCCGGGCTGGGCGGAGTGGGCCAGAGTGACGGGTGAAACGGAGCCTGATGCCGGTCCAGTGTCTGTAGACTCCATGGCGCATGCCTTGCGGGCTGCCCGATTGGGGAGGGGTGTTGTTTTGGGATCCAGGGCTTTGGCTGCAAATCTCTTGCAAACAGGGCAATTGGAATGCGCGCCTGCGCCGAAGCTGGCTATAATTGAAGGCTATTGGCTGACCTGGCCGCCGAGCCTTGGCAAATCGCCGCGGCAAAGGGCTCTGCTGCAGGCATTTAGTCAGGCGCTCCGGCAGTAGGGATGCAAAGCTGTGAATTTTTGCCCGTGCAGACAATAGGGCATCTGAGGGCGCTTGAGGCACTGTTGGCAGCTTGCGGGGGAAACAAAGCCGCTGGATTGGAACATAACCTTCGGCTGCAGGCATTTTTGAGAAATCCCGGACTGGCGGTAGAAAGTCAGGAGCAACGCCATAGTTTCTCTCTTGCCGGTTATAGGTGCAGCGGAGGATATTCTAATGCGTGTAACAAAATATGCGGCGGCGGTGGGTCTGATTGCGGCAGCATTTTTTCCGGGTTTTGGGCATGCCTCTCCCGATGTAACGCAGGTTCAAGCACGGTTCCGAGCGTTAGAAGCGCTTTACTTCCTGCCGTTGGGGGCTTTCCCCGCAAGAGAGCTTCATACGATTTATCCAGGCGATCTTATTGATGTTGACAGGGGCACAAGGATCCTGGGGGCCGGCAGCAATAAGAAAAACACATGTTTTCCTGCGCTTTCGATAAAAGGTCCCCATGACAGTAAGGAGGCTGGGTTCTTGGGCACAATGAGCGCTGAACTGCTTGTCGGAGGGTCAGGCGGCGCAGGGCCAGGGGGGCTCATAACAATCGACGCTGGTGGGCATTTTGCGATGTCGAAACTCGCCAAATTCGACGTCGAACGCTTGACCCAAATGGATCCTTCTGCCGGAGAAAGCGTATTGTATTATCCGGAAGCCAATCCGGAATGCAGCCCGTATGCTGACGTCCTGGCGTATGATTTCCGCGGGCGGGCGATAATCTCAAGGGTTTTCAGAGGCCGGGAGTTGCTGGTCGCGGGCATCTCTCTAAACGCAGGGGTCTCTGGCTCCATTGAAAAGTCCGAACTTTTATCGGTTCTTGAAGCCGCGGCGGGCATTAGTGCTCTCCCTATAGATTCCGTGACGGTTTCGGCTGATGGGCGCAGCGCCGATTTCAACGTGATCTCAAAGCCTGGAAAGGGACACCTCGCCTTGGGATATCTACCGCTGCATCTGAACAAGCGCCAAGTTGCTGCGGTGCATTATTTCCTGCAAGGCCAGCGCGGCACAGAGCTTAGAAGATTGGTCAACGCGGCACTGAACACACCTGAACCGGGGGTATTTGCGGATATCGTTCAAGAAATCCGAACGCTATTTGGAGGTGAGCTGGATGATGAAGCTTGGGCCAACAAGTTTCTTTCAGCTCCGCCGGAACTTGCCGGAGATTTCATGCACCCGGCTGAGGAGGTGTTGAAAACGTTTGGCGAGGAGGCTCCGGACTATCTTCGCAGCCTCGCTTATTACGCGGCGGCGGCTGAGCTATCCAGCGCAGTTAACGATTTTCAGGAGTAAGGCGCTGGAGGCTTGGATGATGAACATTCAAGCACAGCAGTAGCAACGCGTGCTGGTAGCCTGGATGGACAGGTTTAGGTAGATTTTCAGGGAATTTTGGCGCACCTGAGAGGCTTCGGGTGGGGAAATGGGGGGGGTGTCAAAATAATCAGTAAAAACAATGTGTTAATCAATTGTTTGAAATTGAGTGGTACTGAAAACCCCCATTTTTCACCACAAAATGCACCACGACAACCACTAAGTTCTCGGCCATGTCGATTATCAAGCGCGGAAAATACTACCACCTGAAACGCAGAGTGCCAAAGCGCTATGCGACGGTAGATCAGCGACCGTTCATCTATAAAAGCTTCAAGACCGACTCCAGGGAAGAGGCGCAGTCGAAGGCTGACAGTTACTGGCGGGAGCTACTTGGAGCGTGGGATGCCGAGCTGGCGGGCCAGGGGCCATTGCTCAGCCTCGCTTCGTTTCTGCCAAGGAGCTGGCCGACCGGAGGGGCTATAAATGGATGCCTTCACGCTGAACAAGTTCCTGCGGCAGAACAAGTTAACCCCGACAGAGGAACACACGACTTATAGCCTGCGCCATTCGTTCGGGGACAGGCTTTTGACTGCAGGCGTGGATGAAAGGGTCAGGCGTGATTTGATGGGGCACCGTCTGACACGTGAGGAATACGGCGACGGTGGCGGGCTGAAATTGCGTCACAAGGCAATCCTATCAATCGCCCTTTAGGTGCTGTTCGTCGGGCAGCGTTTGTTGGACGTCATGACCTGCACCCTCGCAGAGCCTGCAGTTCTTTGCCTTGAATGCTCAAATTCTTAGAGGTGGTGTCCATCAACTTGTCCATCAACTGTGGTGACGAACAGCGGCGCGCGTAGAGAAAACATGGAAAAAATCCAGAAGATCCTCCATCATTCAGCCACTGCGGACAATACTGCCGTTGGTTCTACAGATTTCAATGGCGGCTTTTCGTCAGCTTTCAAAGTTGATAAGTACGTTTTAGCATATTGGATTTTTAGAACCTTTAGAAATATGCGCCTCTCTTTAGCAACAATTGCTCTCATTTGCCTAGCGGCTACAACAGCGGTTGCTCGGGACTGTGGTCAATCTCACCTCGACCCGTCGCGCTACAGTGGTGTGGATAGTCATTCGGAACTCCGCCTACGCATCGCCGCGGATCTTTCAAAGTACCGGACCTCACGCGGCGTGCTGTCAATGCTGTGCTTCGCCCAGCACTATTCAGCGCTAGGTGACAATCAGCCATTTGGCACAGATTCTGCAATTCGCTACGGCGATGACCAGTCCCACGAACCGCTGTATTACTTCGATGTTCTTGTCTGGCGCAAACAACCGGGAACTGGCGTACGGACTTCTGTAACTTATTGGGCGAAGTTTGCCTCAGTCGAGGGCGCGTTAGCGATTGTGGACGATGATGGGTACGTCCTAGAGACCGTGATTGAGGAAGCCACGCTTGATGAGCGAATTTGCCGGCCCAGCCAATTTGAGCTCAGTCGCTTCAAGAATGTTCGAGGGAAAAACGAGATCGGACGCCTCATCGAACAATCAATACTTGCTTATATTGATGCTGATCGAGAGGTTGACTGGCTGTGTTTTGCAGAAGCATTCATGGAGATGGATGACCAACTACCCGAACAACTGCGGGTGACACTTCTTCCGCAAGGACCAGATCAACGCGGTGTCTATCGCTTCACGGTGCGGAACGTAAAACTCATCGACTATTTGCTTCCTGCGCCGGGGGGATCAAACGGCGAATTCACCGCAATAGTTCGCGTAAATTCTCCAAAGCAGATAGCAATTGTCGAACGTGGCGGACGTTATCGTTGGCTGGCGCTGGAGTAGTCAAGCAGACCGGAGCTGGTTGCTGTACCGGGCGTTCATGCGTCTGGCAGCATCTGTTACTTTGGGCTCGGAGTGGCCGTTGCGCTGGCGTGCCAGGTGGGTAAGCTGCATCCAACTAAGGAGACAGGCTGTGAGCGATATTCCTGACCGAAAGAAATGCAGCTGCGGGTGCGATCATCAGGCCATCCAAAGCAGTCTGGATGAGATAAAGCGCAGATTGGGCATAGTGAACCGCCCCGGGTTTTCCGGAGGCTTCAACTCCTGGTTAGGATGAAGCCACAATGAGCAAGACAACAAACAAGTATTCTCCTGAGGTCCGCGAGCGTGCGGTGCGGCTGGTGCTGGACAAGTGAGCCATTGAGGCGCCATTGGTTCGCGCCCAATGGCGAACGGCCAGCACAGTTCCCGTTGGCAGGCGATCATGTCGATCTCCGCAAAGACCGGCTGTCCGGCGCATACGCTGAATGAGTGGGTTAAGAAGGCAGAAGCCGACAGCGGCAAGCGGGCGGGCGTGCCAACAGATGCAGCCGGCAAGATGAAGGCGCTGGAGCGGGAAAACCGCGAGCAGCGCCGGGCGAACGAGATCCTCCGCAAAGCCTCCGCGTATTTTGCGATGGCGGCGCTCGGCCGCCGGTCGAAGTGATGGTGTCATTTACCGGCATGCATCGCGCGGAGCATGGGGGCGAGCCGATCTGCATTCGCCATTGCCGCTCGGACCAATGGCGCGGCATGTCTTATTCCTGCCGATTGCCCCTTCCAGGTATTATGAGCACCTGGCGAAGCGGGCCGGTCCGGCCCGGTTGTCGGAGCGTGCCCGGCGTGACGCGGCATTGCGGCCCGAGATCCGGCGGGTTTTCGAAGAGAACTGGCGGGTCTATGGCGTGCGGAAGGTCTGGCGGCAATTGCAGCGGGAAGGCTTTGACGCCGCCCGCTGCACGGTTGCTCGGCTGATGAAGGGCATGGGTATTCAAGGCGCTCGCCATTGTCCTCGGACCAATGGCGGACAAAGGCTCGCTCCGGGGCAAGCCTCACAAAACCACGGTGCCTGACAAGAAGGCCCCATGCCCCCTCTCGCACATGCTGCGCATGTGCTGCCGGGCAGTGGATGGACAAAGCAAACCGGCAATTCCGTGTGCCCGCGCCCAACATGCTCTGGGTCAGCGGTTTCACCTATGCCGCCACCTGGAAAGGGTTTGCCGATACCGCCGCTCGCCATTGTCCTCGGACCAATGGCGGACAAAGGCTCGCTCATTGATGCCTATGCCCGCAAGATCGCCGGCCCCCTCTCGGCAGATTTGGCATGGCCAAATCGCCTGCCGGTCAATGGGTCGTGTCAGCACCCCGGCGCATGCCGGGTTCGTTCTCGATGCTCTGGGGCAGGCTGTTCAGGAGCGGCGGCCGGCAAAGGCGATGGGGCTTGTTCACCNCTCCGGCCGCCGTTCTCGGCGATGCTCGCATCGCCTGTCACGCAGTGGGTCAGCCAATACCTGTCGATCAAATACACAGAGCGGTTGGGAGAAGCTGGTATCGAGCCCTCTGCCGGCAGCGCCGGAGACAGTTGCGACAATGCCTTGTGGAGACAAAGCCAGACGCTTTTGGCAGCCTCAATTACACGCGGGCAGCTTGTCGAGCGTGAGGCGCTTTTGCAGGCGGTGCAGGCCGGTGACACTCTGGTGATCGCTGCGCCGTTCTGCATTGGCCTTTCCGAAAAGGATGCCGCTTGGTTCCTTGGCGAGTTGTCGGCGCGTGGCGTGGCAGTGATCGTCAACGGCGATCTGGTGCGGCGTGTGGCGTCTGCGCAGAATGTCCATCATGTGCGGCAGGTCAAGCGCCGGGCCGCGAAATCCAAATAGGAGGGCGGCCGTCACCTGAAAGTAGCGAAGCCCCGGCGATTGCTGGGGCTTTTTTCTGCCTTGGCAGGTGTGTGGCGGTCCCGACAGGATTCGAACCTGTGACTTCTTGCTTCGGAGGCAAGCACTCTATCCAACTGAGCTACGGGACCGTGTTTTTGTTGCGTGTAACAGATACGGGCGGGAAATAGACCCTGATTTTCCTTACAACTCAGCACCTTAACAAATCTGGCCTCTGCCTTCGGAGGGCAGCGCTTTATCCAGCTGAGCTACAGGTGCGTCGTTAAAGCGGGGTATAACCGTGCTTTGCAGCCTCTGCAACGGGAAAAACCGGCTGTTTACAAATTCATGGCCATAGCTTGGGACGCTCTGGGCTGGCCTGTGTCCTGAAAACCAAAAAGCCCGCACTAGAGTGTGCAGGCTTGCATTATTGCAAAGAGCCGGTGGTCAGCCGCGCCAAGTGCGGACAACACCGCAATCCATATGCACGAAGTTCGAACGCTGGTACTTACCGACACCACCGGCGTGGCAGGCCTCGGCGGCCTTGGCCATTTGCGACACCGACCGTGATGCCAGCCGCAGATCGGCAGCCTGGCCGCGCATATGCAGGGAGTTCTTTGCCACCCCGCGCGAGCGGCTGCGCAGCATTGCGTTGGTTTTCGGGCTGCGGTAGCCGGACAGCAGCATATAGGGCTCGTTCACATCCAGAAGATTGTGCGAGGCGGCCATGATGTCGATGGTGCGCAGGTCCATGTCCTTGACCTGATCAGTGCGCCAATCGCGCATGAAGTGATTGACTTCCCTGACCGCGTCTTTGATGTACTGGCCGTCGATCCAGTAGACCATGTCCAACCGTTCGCCAGTGCGGCCCGAATACATGCGGATCCGGCGGATATCACCGCCGCCGCGCAAGAAGCCTGCTGCATTGGAGAAGGTCGGGGCTGCTGCCACTGCGGTTGCAGCAAATACACCCAAAAGAGAACGCCGGGAGATCCCCGTGCCCGTGGTTTTCGCCATTTTCACTGCGCCGTCCCGTACGCTTCTAGTCCTGCCTGATCGCCCGATGTTACGGGCTCGCCAACTGCCTTAGTTAACGTGCGGCCTGTATGACACAGCCTGAATCTGGTTCCAACATTTCTTTGCCGCGCTGTAACGGGTAGCCCGTTTTTCGGCGATTTCTTGCGCAAAAGGGGAGGGGCAGGGAACTTTTCCCCGCGACTGTTGCAACAGGGCTTCTTAGACGCGGCATCGGTGCATCAATGTTAACTTTTCGCGATTGTGAATGGACAACACCGGCTGGCATTTACCAGAATTTCAGGTAGGCACCGCTAAGATTAGCAAAAATCGGCTCAAGGACCGGATATTATGACGCGCGCATCCGCAGGAAACTTTTTGCCGGGGATTAGAGCAGGGCTTTTTGCTCTGGCTTTGGGCGGCCTGACCGCGGGGACTGTTTCCAGTTCAGCGCAGGCTGAAATTTCGGCGGCTTTCCGCCAAGCGGTGGCGGAAGCCGCCTCCGGCAGCGGCTCCGTGGCCAAATTCTACCGGGAGAACGGATATCAGGCGATTTGGACCGGTTCGGATGAGGCCTCGCGCCAGCGCCGCAATGCGCTGCTGACGGCTTTGAAGGAAACCCATGCCCATGGTCTGCCGGACCGTTCGGCAGAGGTCAGCGCGCTGATGCAGCAGATGCGTGAGGTGCGCACCACGCGCGACATCGGCACCATCGAGGCCGCGCTGAGCCAGGCCCTGGTGGATTACGCGACCGATCTGCAGACCGGCCTTCTAGTGCCGTCGCGGATCGACGATGGCATGGTACGCAAGAAACATACTGTTGACGGGGCCAGTTTTCTGGCAGGCATCCAGGATGAGCAGCCTTATGCATATATGCGCAGCCTGGTGCCGGCATCGCCGCAATACCGCGCGCTGATGCGTGAAAAGCTGCGGCTGGAGCAGATCCTGGCCGGCGGTGGCTGGGGACCAGGTGTCAACGCCAAGAAATTGGAGCCTAGTGATCAGGGCCCGGCTGTCATTACCCTGCGGAACCGTCTTATGGCGATGGGTTATCTGCAGCGTAGTGCTGCACGCAGCTATGATGCCGCGCTGGAAAAGGCTGTACAAAGCTTCCAATCCGATCATGGATTGGAAACCGACGGAGTGGCTGGCGCCGGTACAATCGCCGAGGTGAACAAACCTGTCTCCAACCGCTTGAAATCCATAATCATCGCGATGGAGCGTGAGCGCTGGCTGACACCGGACCGGGGCGAGCGGCACATTCTGGTCAACCTGACTGATTTCACAGCCAAAATCGTTGATAATGGTGATGTGACCTTTGAAACCCGTTCTGTAGTCGGCAAAAACACGCATGACCGCCGCAGCCCGGAATTCTCCGACGAGATGGAGCATATGGTGATCAACCCGAGCTGGTATGTGCCGCGCTCGATCATCACCAAGGAGTATCTGCCCAAGCTGCAGAGCAACCCTAACGCGGTCGGCCATATCCAAATCACCGATCGGCGCGGCCGGGTTGTGAACCGAGGGTCCGCTGATTTCTCACAGTATACTGCGCGGAACTTTCCGTTCTCCATGCGGCAGCCCCCCAGCAGCCGCAACGCGCTGGGGTTGGTCAAATTCATGTTCCCGAACAAATACAACATCTATCTGCACGACACCCCGCAAAAGAGTCTGTTTGCCCGCGAAGTGCGCGCTTTTTCGCACGGCTGTATCCGGTTGGCACAACCGTTTGAATTTGCGTACGCGCTGCTGGCAAAGCAAAGCGAAAACCCGAAGGAATTCTTCCACCGCATCCTGAGCAGCGGCAAGGAAACCAAGGTGCCGCTGGAGCAAAAAGTGCCAGTGCATATCATCTACCGGACCGCCGTTGTCTCGGGCAAAGGCCGCGCAGAGTTCCGCCGTGATGCCTATGGCCGCGACGCCAAGGTCTGGGCAGCGCTGGAACGCGCGGGGGTGGTGCTGCCCGGCGTTCAAGGGTAAATAGCAGGCCCACACAGGATTATTCTGAAAGGGCCTGCCATGTTCACAATCCGCCAGATCGCTGAGTCCCTCGGGACCGAAGCCCAGGGCGACCTGGATCTGCAAATCGCAGGCGCGGCAGAGCCGCAGGATGCCGAAGCGGGCCAGATCGCCATGGCCATGGCGCCGAAGTACGCGGAGGGTCTGCAGGCAGGCAACGCGCAGGCAGCCGTGCTGTGGGAAGGGGCGGACTGGCAGTCGTTCGGCTTGAAGGCCGCTATCTTTGCCCCGCGTCCGCGAATGACAATGTCCGGCGTGACAGCCATGCTGGACCGCGGCCAGGGGTTTGCTGCCGGTATTCACCCTTCTGCAGTGATCGACCCGACAGCGGAGCTGGGTGAGGACGTGTCGGTTGGCCCGCTGGCCGTCATTGGCGCCGGAGCCAAAATCGGCGCCCGCTCGGTCATCGGTCCGCATTGTTACATTGGAACAGATGCGGTGATTGGCGAGGACTCCCAGTTGCGCGAAATGGTCTCGATCGGCGCCCGGGCAACCATCGGCGACCGTTTCCGTGCCCAGCCTGGCGCACGCGTCGGAGGCGATGGTTTTTCTTATGTCACCCCCGAAGTTTCCGGTGCTGAAAACGCCCGCAAGACCATGGGAGATCAGGGTGAGACCAAGGCGCAGGCCTGGGTCCGCATCCACTCTCTGGGGAGCGTCACCATTGGCGATGACGTGGAAATCGGCTCCAATTGCACCTTGGACAACGGTACCATCCGCGACACGGTGATCGGCAATGGCAGCAAGCTCGACAATCAGGTGCATGTGGGCCACAACACCCGGGTCGGGAATGATTGCCTGCTGTGCGGCCAGACCGGCATTTCCGGCTCTGTCGATGTCGGCAACAACGTGGTGCTGGGCGGCCAATGCGGCGTGGTCGACAATATTTTCATTGGCGACGGGGTGATCGCCGGCGGCGGCACCAAGATCCTGTCGAACGTGCCTGCGGGCCGGGTGATCATGGGCTATCCCAGCGTCAAGATGGAAACCCACACTGAGATGTATAAAGCACAACGCCGCCTGCCGCGTTTGATGCGTGACATCGAATTGTTAAAAAAGGCTGTTTTCAAGTAACGGCCGAATTACTACATCTGCCTCAACCACAACGTCGGGGATCTCCACATGAGCACGCAGGACAAGGTCATTGCAATTCTTGCCGAACAGGCGGTTCTTGAGCCGTCGGATGTGACCCTCGACAGCACGTTGGAAGACCTGGGCATCGATAGCCTGGGCCTGGTCGAAAGCATATTCGCCATTGAGGAGGAGTTTGATGTTTCGATTCCCTTCAATGCGAATGAACCCGAAAACAGTGATTTCAACATTTCCAATGTTGCGGCTATCGTCGAAGGCATCGACAAGCTGATTTTGAAAAAAGCGTAAGATAGCCCATGAAGCGCGTCGTCATCACCGGGGCTGGAACCATCAATGCCTTGGGACATTCCGTGCCCGCCACACTGGAGGCCATGCGCGAAGGCCGCTGCGGCATTGGAGAGTTGGAGTTTCGCGATGTGGACCGTCTGGCAATCCGCATCGGCGGTCAGGTCCGCGGGTTTGAGGCAGAAGGGCGGTTCAACCGCCAACAGATGAGCCTCTACGACCGGTTCACCCAGTTCACCCTGACTGCCGCTGAAGAGGCGATCGAACAGTCAGGCCTGGAGTTCCATGGCGATCTGTCTGCCAAGGCCGGCGTGGTTTTGGGCAACTCCGGCGGCGGTATGCAGACGCTGGATGAAAACTACCGCAGCGTCTACGAGGACGGCAAGAACCGGGTGCATCCCTTTGTGGTGCCCAAGCTGATGAACAATGCTGCAGCCGGCCATGTGTCGATGCAGTTCAACCTCAAGGGTCCCAGTTTCACCGTGTCCACGGCCTGTGCGTCCTCCAACCATGCGATGGCGCAGGCGTTCCAGATGGTGCGCTCGGGCATGAGCCCGGTGATGATCACCGGCGGCTCTGAATCCATGCTGTGCTTTGGCGGGGTCAAGGCCTGGGAGGGGCTGCGGGTGATGTCCAAGGACGCCTGCCGCCCGTTCAGCGCCAACCGCAATGGTATGGTGCAGGGCGAGGGCGCAGGCATTTTTGTGTTCGAAGAGTATGAGCACGCCAGGGCACGGGGTGCTGAAATTCTGTGCGAAGTCATCGGCTTTGCCATGTCATCGGACGCAGCGGACATCGTGATGCCCAGCAAGCAGGGCGCCGCCCGCGCCATTTCGGGCGCTTTGCAGGATGCCCGTATCAACGCGTCTGAGGTGGGATATATCAACGCTCATGGCACCGGCACCGCTGCCAATGACAAGACTGAATGCGCTGCCGTCGCGGATGTTTTCGGCCCCCATGCGGACAGCCTGATGATCTCCTCCACTAAATCCATGCATGGCCATCTTATCGGCGGCACCGGTGCGGTTGAGCTTCTGGCCTGCATTATGGCGCTGCGCGACGGGGTGATTGCCCCGACCATCGGCTATGAAGACCCCGATCCGGAATGCGCGCTGGATGTGGTGC
Source organism: Leisingera aquimarina DSM 24565 (assembly GCF_000473165.1). GTDB lineage: Bacteria > Pseudomonadota > Alphaproteobacteria > Rhodobacterales > Rhodobacteraceae > Leisingera > Leisingera aquimarina. Next base: position 3,020,052 of record NZ_KI421504.1, read on the forward strand.
CGAACGAGGCCCGCGAGGCCAAGGTCGATGTGGCCCTGTCCAACGCCTTTGCCTTTGGCGGGCTGAACGCAGTGCTGGCGCTGCGCAAAGTCTGACCCCCGGAATGAAAACGCCGCGGCTCGAAGGCGCGCGGCGTTTTCAGTTTTCAAAGCCAGCGGGCTTATTGCTTGACCACGTCCACGACGTCAAAGCCGGCGGTGAAACCGCTCAGCGACAGTTTCATCTGCACCACTTGATCCGGTGCCGGCGCCGGACGCAGCGACAGAACGGCTTCCTTGCCTTTCCGGAAGGCGTCGATGTCGCCCTGTGTCAGGCCGATTTGCGCCACACAGCCCAGTTGGTTGCAAAAAGAATAGTTGTAGCGTTTGGCCGGGGCGCCATCGATTGATATCGTCAGCGCGGCGGGCAGCAGCGTTTCCAACGGCACGATGACGGTGGCCCCGGCAACGGCCTGGCCGCCTTGCTGATCAATCCGGAACAGCGACACTTCGGCAATCGGGTTGCCTTGCGGACCTGCCAGCACCTGCAACAGCGAGCAGGGATCGGTGCCACTATCAGTTTTGATGCAGGCCAGATCCCAATCGCCGTGCGTTTCCTTGGAGTAGCGGTCGCCAGCCCGGGGGCCATCGCTGACCGGTTCGCCCAGATCCAACAGTTGATCTGCAGTTGATTCTGTTTGTTCTGTCTGCTCAGCGGATTCCGCCCCCGCAGTCTCTTCCGCGGCCGTTTCCTGTGCCGCCAGCGGGGCGGACATGGCCAGCACTGCGGCAAGCGTGATCGGGGTCAGGGACTTCAACATGAATGCCTCATTTTTCTAAAGACGCTGGTTTTGCGTTTACCACGCCGGCCGGGTGGTGTCAGGCCTATAACAAATGATCTGCCGGGGAAATCCGCGCAAAATGTTTCAAGCCTGGAAGTCACTGTACTGGAACAAAAAAGGGAACCATGCGGCTCCCTTTTTCGTGTTGTGTCTCCCCGTCGGACTGGCCGACTTAGTTATTGCGTAGGACGTTACGAAAGGGCTGGCCATCGGTCAACATGCAAGTTCAAAAAAAGTCGCGCAGGCTTCAATTTAGGGAGAATGGAACCCTGGATGTCTGGATCGCCGCGGTATTTGCCTGTTTAGCAGGCAGTCCCGCCATAAAAAGAAGGCCGTGCACGAGGCACGGCCAGTCTGACAGGGAGGAAATGTCCGCCACGGCAACCGCATTTGCAGGGGCGGGCAAGATTGACTATCGCACTGAAAAGTTAACGCTGTATTGTTATCCACAGGAAAAAGAAAGGGCATGGGACAGGCATGGCAGACAGTATCTTTCTGGGCGGCGGCGGCGAAGGTTATGGCGCGCCGCAGGGGCTTGCCCTGAAATACGCCAACCGGCATGGGTTGATCGCCGGGGCAACCGGCACAGGCAAGACAGTCACTCTGCAAATCATGGCTGAAGGGTTTTCCAATGCCGGCGTGCCCGTGATCCTTGCTGATGTGAAGGGGGATCTGTCCGGCTTGGCAAAGCCTGGATCACCAAGCCACAAACTGCATGACGCCTTCACCTCGCGCGCGGAGAAAATCGGGTTTGCCGATTATTGCTACCATGCCTGCCCGGTCGCTTTTTGGGATCTCTATGGCGAGCAGGGCCACCCTGTGCGCACAACTGTTGCGGAAATGGGCCCGCTGCTGCTGTCCCGGTTATTGGAGCTGAGCGAAGCGCAGGAAGGTATTATGAACATCGCGTTCAGGCTGGCAGATGAAGACGCCTTGCCCCTGCTGGACTTGAAGGATCTGCAATCGCTGTTGGTCTGGATCGGCGAAAACCGGACGCAGCTGTCACTGCGGTACGGCAACGTGTCCCCGGCTTCGATCGGTGCTATCCAGCGGCGTCTGCTGGTGCTGGAAAACCAGGGCGGTGCCGGCCTGTTCGGTGAGCCGGCACTGGCGCTCAGCGATCTGATGCGGTGCGATACCGCCGGCAAGGGCATGATCAACATTCTGGCCGCGGACAAGCTGATGGCGGCGCCGGGGCTCTATTCAACCTTTTTGCTTTGGCTGCTGAGTGAGCTGTTCGAAGAGCTGCCCGAGGTGGGCGATCCCGAGAAACCGCGTCTCGTGTTCTTTTTTGATGAGGCGCATCTCTTGTTTGAGGATGCTCCAAAGGCGCTGATCGACAAAGTTGAACAAGTGGCGCGGTTGATCCGGTCCAAAGGAGTTGGGATCTACTTCATCACCCAGAATCCGGCTGATGTGCCGGAGGATATTCTCGGCCAGCTTGGCAATCGCATTCAGCACGCGCTGCGGGCTTTTACCGCCAGGGACCGCAAGAATCTGAAACTGGCGGCGGAAACCTACCGCGAGAACCCGCGTTTTTCCACCGGGGAGGCTATTCGCGAAGTTGGAGTCGGGGAAGCCGTCACCTCTATGCTGCAAAAAAAAGGCGTGCCAGGCGTGGTAGAACGCACGCTGATCCGCCCTCCAAGTACCCAACTCGGACCGGTTACACCGCAGGAGCGGGCGGCCATGCTGGAAGCTTCGGACATGGCAGGGAAATACGACAATCCGCTGGACCGGCAGTCTGCATATGAAATTCTGGCACAGCGCGCGCAGACAGCGGCGCAGGATGCGGAAACCTCCGAGGTCGCAGCAGATGAGGCCCCCCAGCCGATGGCGCGGGAATTCAACGCCGCCCGCCGGTATTCCGGTTCAAGGGTCAGCCGGTCTTCTGCAAAAGCTTTCCGGAAAAAAGATACCTTCACCTCGGCAATGTCTGAAGCGGTGATCAAGGAGCTGAAGGGCACGACCGGGCGCCGGATTGTCCGCGGCATTCTCGGCAGCCTGTTCAAAGGGCGCTGAGCAAAGAAAAACGGGTTTGGCTTTGCGCCAAACCCATGCCTCCGGCGGGAGTATTTTTCACCAGAAAGAAGCCAAAAGCGCCGCCCGGGCCTCGAGGGCGGCGCTTGTTTTACTTTTCAGGGATCAGCCCGCGCGGGCTGAATCTGAGAACCAGCAGCAATATTAAGCCCATCGTGAACAGCCGCATGTGCGAGGCGCTTTCCAACAGGTGGGTCTTAAGGGCGCTGCCCTCGTCCATGCCGGAGGTGACAAACTCCATCAACAGGATGCCCATCGGCTCCACTTTGATCCAGAAGAACCAGATCAGCATGCCGCCCAGAACTGCGCCGAAGTTGTTGCCGGAACCGCCGACGATCACCATCACCCAGATCAGGAAGGTGAAACGCAGCGGGTTGTAGGTACCCGGCGTCAGCTGGCTGTCCAGTGTGGTCATCATTGCGCCGGCAATGCCGCAGATGGCGGATCCCAGCACGAAGATCTGCAGATGGCGGCGGGTCACGTTCTTGCCCATTGCCTCGGCCGCAGTCTCGTTGTCGCGGATTGCACGCATCATCCGGCCCCAGGGGCTTTTCAACGCCATCTGCGCCATCCACAACAGCGCCAGCAGCACCGCGGTGAACATCAGCGCATAGCCGGTCTTGACATAAATGGTCGAGGCAAGAACCGGGTCGAGACCAATTCCCGCAGCGCTCTCAACGAAACCCGGATCGTTCTGCAGATCCACTTCATAAGGCAGGGGACGGGGCAGGCCGACCACGTTCTTCACACCGCGCGACAGCCAGTCCTCGTTCTTGAGCACGGCAATGATGATCTCGGCGATGCCCAGCGTGGCAATCGCCAGATAGTCCGACCGCAGGCCCAAAGCGGTTTTCCCGATTAACCAGGCCGCACCCGCAGCCAGCAACCCGCCCGCAGGCCAGGCCAGCAGAACCGGCAGGCCCAGACCGCCGATGTTGCCTTGCAGTGCGGGGTTGATCGCCTCAACCGCACCAACCGCCGGATCAAAGATCGCCCGGTAGACAAAGAAACCCGCTATCATCATACCAGCCAGCACCAAGGAACGCAGTTTGCCGGGGGGCATGAATTTGCTGATCATCACACCGGCAACCACGGTCATGGCGCCCATGACCAGCGCCATCACGATGCTGACCCCGCCCGAAGACCAGGCTGCGGGGATCACCGGGGTCGAGGTCAGCACCACAGCCAGACCGCCAAGTGCGGTGAAACCCATGATGCCGACGTTGAACAGCCCGGCAAAGCCCCACTGGATGTTCACACCGATCGCCATGATGGCCGAGATCAGCCCCATGTTCAGGATGACCAGCGCCGAGTTCCAGGAGCCGGAGAAGAACAGAAAGTCGGTGGCGCCCTCGGCCAGGATCATCACGCCGACAAAGACGAAAAGAAGGGTATGTTTCATAGTGTCGGTCATACCGCTTTCCCTTTGAAAAGGCCGGTGGGCTTGAACAGGAGGACAACAATCAGGATCGCAAAGGAGACCGCGAACTTGTAGTCGGTGCTAAGAAGCTGAACCAGCCCGTCAGGCGCCAGGCTGTCGGGCAGCCCGTAGTTCAGCACCTTTTTCCAGGCGTAGGTAATTGTCACTTCGGAGAAGGCGATGATGAACCCGCCGGCAATGGCGCCCAGCGGGTTGCCCAGGCCGCCAACAATTGCAGAGGCAAAGATCGGCAGCAGCAGCTGGAAATAGGTGAAGGGTTTGAACGACTTGTCGAGGCCATACAGCACGCCGGCAATGGTCGCCAGTGCTGCCACGATCATCCAAGTGTACATCACCACACGCTCCGGGTTGATGCCCGACAGCAGCGCCAGATCCTCGTTATCGGAATAGGCCCGCATGGATTTTCCGGTGCGGGTCTTGTTCAGGAACCAGAACAGCGCCGCCACCACGATGATCGCGGTGATCACGGTGATACCTTGGGTGGTTTTGATCGCCAGCCCCTCGTTCAGACCGGTCATCTGCTTGAAGGTGCGCGCCTTGATGATGAAACGCTCGCCATCGGCAAACCGCTGGTCGCCGGGGCCGATGATAAAGCGCACTATGCCGTTCATCATGAACATCACTCCGAGCGAGACCATCACAAAGATCACCGGCTTGGCCTTTTGTTCGCGGTAAAACCGATAGACGGTCCGGTCCGTCAGCAGCGCCAGCCCGATGGTACCCAGAATGCCAAAGGGCAGGGCAAGCAATGCGGTCGGCAGCACGCCAAAGCTGATCCCGACCGACTGGAACGCCCAGGTGACCAGGATCGTCACCATCGCGCCAAACGCCATGGTGTCGCCATGGGCAAAGTTCGAGAACCGCAGGATCCCGTAGATCAGCGTCACCCCCAGCGCGCCAAGCGCAAGCTGCGAGCCATAGGCCAGCCCGGGGATTACAACAAAATTGGTAAGCGCCACTAGGGCGTTGAGAAGATCCATCAGTAAATCCCCGATCCCATTTGGCAATCCAATTGGATTTTGACCATATCGCTACGGTCTCCGTTATTTGCGTGATGCCAAGTTACGTGTCCGTCCCGGCCTTCTACCTTGTCCGTTGGCAGCAGAGAGGTGTCGGAAGTGAGAGCATGGTACCAAGCAGAAAAGCTCGCGTCGTTCGGAGCCCAGATGTGTGCAGCACAATATCCATCGACACAGAGGTGAAAGTACTGAACCCGGACGGCGTCACCAGTCCGTAGTTCAAGGGACTCGCCTTCGTCCGTTGCAATCACTTGAGGCTCTGTGACTTCACACGCATACGTCGGGTCGAAGACGGCCCAGCCAGATTGCGCTGAGGCGCAAATTGCGGCAGTTGCCAGAGCTGCGGAGCCTCCGGATTGACTGAAGTTTCCAAACATCGGATTCAGCCCCCCAGGAACGACTTGCGCACTTCGGGATCGGCCAGCAGCTCCTTGCCGGTGCCGGTATAGGCATTGCGCCCCTGCACCAGAACATAGCCTTTGTCCGCGATCTCAAGCGCTTGCTTGGCGTTCTGCTCCACCATCAGGACCGGCAGCCCGGTGCGGGCGACCTCGATGATCCGGTCGAACAGCTCATCCATTACGATGGGCGAAACACCCGCGGTAGGCTCGTCCAGCATCAGAACCTTGGGCTTGGTCATCAGCGCGCGGCCCACGGCCACCTGCTGGCGCTGGCCGCCGGACAGCTCTCCGGCCGGCTGGTTGCGCTTTTCCTTCAGGATCGGGAACAGAGTATAGATCTGCTCGATTGTCCCGGAAAAATCATCGGTGCGGATAAACGCGCCCATCTCCAGGTTCTCTTCAACCGTCATCGAGGTGAAGATATTGCTGGTCTGGGGCACAAACCCCATGCCCTTGACCACCCGGTCCTGCGGCGACAGCGCGGTGATGTCCTCGCCGCCCAGCCGCACAGTCCCTGAGTGCACGTTCAGCATCCCGAACACCGCCTTCATGGCGGTGGATTTGCCGGCCCCGTTCGGGCCCACGATGACGGCGATCTCGCCGGGGTTCACGGCGATGGTGCAGTCATGCAGGATATCCGGCCCCTTGCCGTATCCGCCTGTCATGCAGTCGCCAATCAAAAATGGTTCAGACATTCATATGCTCCGTTCCCCTTCGCAGGGGGCAACGCGGCGCAAAGGCATCAAGCCTCGGCCAGTTTGTCTTTGTTTTTCAAGCCGGTGCCCAGATAGGCTTCGATCACTTGCTCATTTGCCTTGATCTCGTCCAGCGTGCCTTCGGCCAGTTTCTTGCCCTCGGCCATGCAGATCACCGGGTCGCACAGGCGGCCGATGAATTCCATGTCGTGTTCGATCACCACAAAGGTATAGCCGCGCTCCTCATTGAGGCGCTTGATCGCATCGGCAATGGTATACAGCAGGGTGCGGTTCACGCCGGCGCCGACCTCATCCAGAAAGACGATCTTGGCATCCACCATCATGGTGCGGCCCAGCTCCAGCAGCTTCTTCTGGCCGCCCGAGACCTGTCCCGCCTTCAGGTCGGCGATATGGCTGATGGTCAGGAATTCCAGCACCTCATCCGCCTTGGCCCGCAGCGCGCGTTCCTCGTCGGCAATCCGCTTGCGGCCGAACCAGGTGTTCCACAGGGTCTCACCCGATTGCGCGCCCGGCACCATCATCAGGTTTTCCCGGCACGTCATCGAGGAAAACTCATGCGCGATCTGGAACGTGCGCAGCAGCCCCTTGTGGAACAGCTCATGCGGGGGCAGGCCGGTGATATCCTCACCGTCCATGGTGACACGGCCGGAGGTCGGCGGCAGAACACCCGCGATTACATTGAACAATGTGGTCTTGCCGGCCCCGTTCGGGCCGATCAAACCGGTTATGGACCCCTTAGCGATTTCCAGCGAAGCGCCGTCCACCGCATGGAACCCGCCGAAGTGCTTATGCAAGTCCTCGACGACGATCATGTCATTTCATCCCCTGCCGCGATTTTGCGGCGTTTTAAATTTGGAACAGCCCGGGGGGCACCCGGGCTGGTCTTTCGCTCTGTCTTTTCAGTCGCTTATCAGCGGAACTTGACGGTTTCGATCTTGCCGCCTTTGACTTCGACTTCGCGGTAAGAACCCGCGCTTTCACCGGGGCCGATCAGCTCAACGCCGGTTGCGCCCTGATAGTCGATCTCACCGCCAGCGGCGAGGATTTCCAGTGCCTTGCCCAGCTCGCCGGGGTTGATCGGTTCGCCCGGCCCATTGGCAACATCCAGGATTTTGCCCATATAGTCGGCCGGCTTGGTGGAATTGGCCGCCTGCATCGCAAGCAGGAACAGAGCGGCAGCATCATAGGATTCCGGCGCATAGGCCGAGGTGCCGTCAAAGTCCGCTGCCGTCGCCATTTCAGCAAAAACCCTCGAGCCTTCGCTGTCCGATCCTGCGATCTGGCCGAAAGAGCCGTCCAGGTCCGGGCCGACGTTCTGCGGCAGGGAATCCCCGATCATGCCGTCGGGCAGGCCGAACAGGTCAAACGCACCGCTGTCCAGCGAGCCTTGGATAATGCCCAGACCGCCCTGGTCCAGATAGCCGGCCACGACCAGTACATCGCCGCCAGCTGAGGCCAGCGCGCCGACTTCGGCCGAATAGTCGCCTTTGCCGTCTTCATGGGCGGCAACGATGGTGACTTCGCCGCCGGCGGCTTCGAAGGCGGATTGGATCGAATCTGCAAGACCTTTGCCATAGTCGTTGTTGGTATAGGTCAGTGCGATCGAGGAGACGCCGCGTTCGTTCAGCACCTCTGCCATGATCTGGCCTTGGCGCGCGTCCGAAGGCGTGGTGCGGAAGAACAGGCCGTTGTCTTCCATTGTGCTCAGACCGGGCGAGCTGGCGGACGGAGAAATCATCACCATGCCGTTCGGAATGGCCACGTTCTGCAGAACTGCGCCGGTCACGCCCGAGCAGTCGCCGCCGACGATGCCATTTACGCCTTCTGAGATGATTTTCTCGGCGTTGGCCACGGCCAGACCGTTGTCGACACAGCCATTGTCAGCACGAACAGAGCTGACGGTCGCGCTGTCCAGCAGTTTGCCGGATTTGGTGACTTCTTCCATCGCCAGTTCCGCGCCGCTGGCCATTGCCGGTGTCAGCGATTCAATCGGACCTGTGAATCCGAACAGGATCCCGAGCTTCACTTCCTTGGCGTGGCCGCCGGCATATGCGGTGCCAGCCGTCAGCGCAGCGGCCGCGGTGGCCATCAGCAGTTTCTTCATTTGAAAACTCCCATTGTTGGAACAAAAATGTTCACATCGGACCCTAGGCAAGCCGGTTCAAAAAGAAAAGTCCTATTGAACCGGAACAGTTTTCCCCGGGCTGCTTGGTTTATGCTGCACCTCCATATGATCCCCGGATGCAGCGCGGGCGTGGATTTACAGGGGAATCGACAGAAGGAAAAGACCTCCATGACCAAGTTTTCCAGCTTCCTGACGGTTGCCGTTGCCCTGCTGACGTTTTCCACGCCAGGGCAGGCAGAAAAGCTCTCATCAACGCAGGGGGACCTCAGCGTGAGCCGGCAGGCGGGAGGTTTTGACGTGCCATGGGCGTTTGATTTCCTGCCCGGCGGCGGGCTGCTGGTAACCGAGCGTGATGGGCGGCTGTTTCATGTGCTGGAAGGCCGCAAGCAAGCCGTCAAGGGGGTACTGGCGGTTGCGGCCGAGGGGCAGGGCGGCCTTCTCGACGTAATGGTGCCACGGGACTTTATCCGCAGCCGCGAGATTTTCCTGACCTTTTCCAGGCGCCAGGGCCGGGGTGCTGGCACGGCCTTGGCGTCTGGGCGGCTCAGCCCGGACAGCACCCGGCTGACTGACGTCCGGATCCTGTTCGAAGCCGCGCCCGGCGCATTGGGCGGGCGGCATTTCGGCTCCCGCGTGGTCGAGGCGCGGGATGGCAGCCTGTTCATTTCGCTGGGCGAGCGCGGCGACCGGCCCAGCGCCCAGAACCTGCGGCTGCACCAGGGATCGGTGGTGCGGATCAACCGCGACGGTTCGGTGCCCGCCGGCAATCCCTTCACGGGCACGCAAGGCGCGCAGCCTGAGATCTGGTCCTACGGACACCGCAATCCGCAGGGCATGGCGCTGGATCTGCAAGGCAACCTCTGGGTCGCTGAACACGGAGCCAAAGGCGGTGATGAGGTGAACCGGATCCGCAAAGGCGCCAACTACGGCTGGCCGGTTATTTCCTACGGGCGTCATTACTCAGGGGGCAAAATCGGCGAGGGTACATCAAAGCCTGGAATGGAGCAGCCGGAATGGTATTGGGATCCCTCCATCGCGCCGTCCGGCATGATGATTTATTCCGGCCGGATGTGGCCGCAGTGGCGCGGAGATATCTTCGTAGGCTCGCTGAAATTCGACTACATTTCCCGGCTCTCGGGAGCGCCGCTTGTCGAAGCCGAGCAGCTGCGCAGCAGTGAGACCGGGCGCATCCGTGACGTGCAGGAGGCGCCCGACGGCAGTATTTGGTTTGCTTCGGAAAGCGCGGGTGCGGTGTACAGGCTATCCCGCTGACCGGCAGGCCAGCCCTGCGGGTTACACTTTATACGTCGCCGCCTTGCTGCCGCGTTCGCGGTAGGGCGTTGTGTCGTAATGCGCCCGGTAGCATTTGGAGAAATGCGACGGCGAGGCAAAGCCGCAGGCCAGCGCCACATTGATCACGCTCATATCCGTCTGCATCAGCAGGTTGCGTGCCTTCTGCAGCCGGATTTCCATGTAATAGCGCTTGGGCGACCGGTTCAAATACCGGCGGAACAGGCGCTCCAGCTGGCGGGTGGACATGCCGACATCCTGCGCCAGAACCGACGGGCTGATCGGTTCTTCGATATTGGCTTCCATCATCTGGATTACCATCGACAGCTTCGGATGGCGCACCCCGATGCGGGTCGGGATCGACAGCCGCTGGGTATCCTGGTCGGTCCGGATGGACGAATAGATCAACTGATCCGCCACCGCATTGGCCAGCTCTTCGCCATGGTCATTGGCAATCAGCTTGAGCATCAGATCGATGGACGAGGTGCCACCCGCGGTGGACAGCCGGTTTCCATCAATCACAAAGACCGATTTGGTCAGGTCAACTTCGTCGAATTCCTCGGCAAAGCTGTCGGCGTTTTCCCAGTGAATGGTCGCCCGTTTGCCGTCCAGCAGCCCGGCCTTGGCCAATGTGTAAGAGGCGGTGCACAGCCCGCCGATGGTCAGCCCTTTGCGGGCTTCACGGCGCAGCCAGGCCAAGAGCTTTTTGGTGGTGGATTCCTGCACATCAATGCCGGAGCACAGCATGACCACATCATCGCGGTGCAGGTCGTTCAGATCGCCGTCCAGATTGAACGTGGTGCCGGCCGAGCAGGTCACCGTTTCGCCGCCTTCACCGATCAGCGTCCAGGAATAGGTGTCATCCCCATGCATCCGGTTGGCAATCCGCAGGCATTCGACAGCCGATGCATAGGAAAGCATCGTGAACTTATCGAGAAGCACAAAAACGAACCGCTTTGGCTGGCCGGCGTCAACTCCAGAATCAGCAGGCTTGCGTGGCGTCTGCATGGCGAGCGTCCTTCAAGAAACAATTCGGGCCGCGGCAGCACGCTCCGCGGCAGGTCGGGAAACCGTGCTCACAGCTTGGACCCGGGGTCAAGTGGGCGCAATTCTAAACTGGCCACCCCGGTGCGGATTTTGTATAGAGCACACAACATAATCTAAAGACCTCTGATGGGGAGATAAAGTCATGAGCGAATGGCAAAAAACGGACTGGCGCAACAAGCCGCGGGTTCAAATGCCGGACTATACCGATGCGGCAGCGCTGAATGCTGTCGAGGCTCAGCTTTCCAAGTTCCCGCCGCTGGTATTTGCCGGCGAGGCGCGCCGCCTCAAACAGCATCTTGGCGCGGCAGGGCGCGGCGAAGCGTTTTTGCTGCAGGGCGGCGATTGCGCTGAGAGCTTTGACCAGTTCAGTGCTGATGCGATCCGCGACACTTTCATGGTAATGCTGCAGATGGCGATGGTGCTGACCTATGGCGCCAAGGTGCCGGTGGTGAAAGTGGGCCGCATGGCCGGCCAGTTCGCCAAGCCGCGCAGCGCGCCGACCGAAACCATCGATGGTGTTGAGCTGCCCAGCTATCGCGGCGACATCATCAACGAGCTGGACTTCACCCCTGCTGCGCGCATTCCGAACCCGCAGAAAATGCTGCAAGCCTATACACAGGCCGCCGCTACGCTGAACCTCCTGCGCGCTTTCTCCACCGGCGGGTTCGCAGACATGAGCCGGGTGCATTCCTGGACTCTGGGTTTTACAGATGAGCAGGAAGTCCAGAAATACAGTGAGATCGCCAATCGTATCCAGGACACTATCGATTTCATGGCAGCTGCCGGCATAACCGCCGACACTACCCATGAATTCTCGACCGTGGATTTCTACACCAGCCACGAAGGACTGCTGCTGGAGTACGAAGAAGCGCTGACCCGGCTTGATTCGACTTCCGGTAAATGGCTGGCCGGTTCCGGCCACATGATCTGGATCGGTGACCGAACCCGCCAGCCTGACGGTGCCCATGTGGAATTCTGCCGCGGCGTGCTGAACCCGGTCGGTCTCAAATGCGGCCCGACCACCACTGCCGAGGATCTGAAGGTGCTGATGTCGCGCCTGAACCCGGACAACGAAGAGGGCAAACTGACGCTGATTGCCCGTTTCGGCGCAGGCAAGGCCGGCGAACATCTGCCGCGCTTGGTCAAGGCGGTCAAGGAAGAGGGCGCCAATGTCACCTGGGTCTGCGACCCGATGCATGGCAACACCATCAAATCCTCCACCGGTTACAAAACCCGTCCCTTCGATAGTGTTCTGCGCGAAGTGCGCGACTTCTTCGGCGTCCACAAGGCCGAAGGCACTATCCCGGGCGGCGTGCATTTCGAAATGACCGGCCAGGACGTGACCGAATGCACCGGCGGCGTCCGCGCGGTGACAGATGAGGATCTGAGCGACCGATACCATACCGCCTGCGATCCGCGTCTCAATGCCAGCCAGTCGCTGGAACTGGCCTTCCTGGTGGCCGAGGAACTGTCTGCCCTGCGGACTTCCCAAAGCACCCGCCAGGCTGGCTGAGAACCTGGACAGGCCGCGCGCTGCCAAGGCGCGTGGCTTTCAAAATTTCTGCACACGTAAAAAGGCGCCCCGGGGTTCTCCCGCGGGGCGCAGTCACTTCAAGCGCTATGACCTTGGACTTGAATTAAATATATTGCTGCGCCGGGATCGTATCGCGGCACCCGCATGTCAGTCGCGGCTGACCACGAGACGCAGATGCGAAGCTCTTTTTCGCTTATTTTCGGTCGTGTCCGCCGCTATCGCAGCTGTGTCTGCCGGTTCCCCAAGCTTGCCCGCCCGGCTGCGCTCCAGCAGCGCCTTGGCTTCCTCCAGAAGCGAGCGTTCAGGCTTGAAGCGGGCCTGGGTTTCGGCAAAGCCCGGATTGGGCTGGTTCACGTCAGGGCGCTGATCCCTGTCTGCAGCGCGCGGCTTGGCCTTGAATTCGGCAGAGCCGGGCGCCTTGCCAACTGTGCGCATTTCAATCGAGGTGATCGAGAACCGCTGCGAGGTGGCTGCCGTTCCCTCATCCGCCACCAGCACCCCCAGCACCCTGCTAATGTCACCCAGGTCGCTGCGCAGCGGCAGCAGCAGCATGCGGGCCTCGCGCGGGGTACGCTGGCGCGGCGCCTCGATTTGCAGTTCCAACTCCACGATGGCGGGTGTTTCAAACATATGCTCCATGGCGGAGCTCAGCTGCTTGCGCGCTTCGGTGGTGAAGAACGCCGTCACCGGCATGCCGCGCACTTCCATGCCAGCCATTTCATTTACCAGCGTTCCTGCCAGGCGGAAGCGGGCAATCCCCGGGGCGATCCGTTCCAGAATGAAAGTGTTGCTCAGGATGTTCTCCAGCCCGCGCGGATCAATCTGCGAGCGGCTCGGCACATCGTCTCCGCGGCGAAGCGCGGTCCAATAGGCCTCCGCCTGGCGCAGCGGCGACGGCGTTCCGCCCTTGCGGAAGCGGTTCATCGACACAACCTTGTCCTGACCTGTCGTCATTTCAGTTCCGCTGCGGCTGCCAAAAATCATCTCATCATCCCCTTCAACCCCGGCCTTCCCTTTGGTCGCGGCAGCCGGCGGCTGCGTTAACTCTTAGGGCCGGCTTGGTTACCCTGAAGTTAAGATGACACAATCTAATTCAAATTTGGACTACTTCTTTAAGCAATGGTTAACGCGATGGGCGAGCCGCGGTTATGCGATTGCGCTTGCACCCTATACTTTCGAGACAGTAGAGCTGATCAATCACCAGCGATAAAGAGGGCATTCAGCATGACTATCCGCAGCATGACCGCCTTTGCCTCGGCACAGGGCAGCTCCGATCAGCACAGCTGGAGCTGGGAGCTCCGATCGGTCAATGCCAAGGGGCTGGATCTGCGGCTTCGGGTGCCGGACTGGCTGGAAGGCCTTGAAAACCACACCCGTTCCGTTCTGGCCAAAGCGCTGTCGCGGGGCAATGTCTCGCTGACTTTGCGCATTTCCCGCAGCGAAGACGGCGCCGGGCAGATGCGGATTAACGCTGCCATTCTGCAATCGGTGATCAAGTCGCTGGCTGAGACACAATCCATTGCCAAGCAGAACCGCGTGGAAATCCGACCGGCCTCGGCCGCCGAAGTTCTCGCTTTCAAGGGGGTGCTGGAACAGTCCGCGGGCGATGACGACCCGGTGCCGCTGGTCGCTGCACTCAGCAAGGAACTGGAAACCCTTGTGGCGGAATTCGTGCAAATGCGCGAAGCCGAGGGCGCGGCTCTTGCCCAAATCCTTAACAGCCAGCTGGAGCAGGTAGCCGCGCTGACAGCCCAGGCCGGGGAGCGTGCCGAAGAGCGCAAATTGAAAATGGCGGAGACCCTCAAGACCAACCTTGCCCGCGTCATGGACAATGCCGATGGCGCGGATCCAGACCGTGTGGCCCAGGAGCTGGCCCTGATCGCGGTCAAGGCCGATGTCACCGAAGAATTGGACCGTCTCGGCGCCCATGTCACCGCCGCCCGCGACCTTCTGGCCAAGGGCGGCGCGGTTGGCCGCAAGCTCGACTTCCTGATGCAGGAGTTTAACCGCGAGGCCAACACGCTTTGCTCCAAGGCTCAGCATGCCGGCTTGACGGCGGTCGGGCTTGAGATGAAAACCGTGATCGACCAGATGCGCGAGCAGGTGCAGAACATAGAATAAATAAGGAGTGCCCAGATGGCGGACCGCCGCGGCCTTTTGATCATCCTCTCATCGCCTTCGGGCGCCGGCAAATCCACCCTGGCGCGCCGCCTGATGGCCTGGGATCCGGGGCTCAAGTTCTCGGTCTCCGCCACCACCCGCGCCCCGCGTCCGGGCGAGGAGCACGGCCGCGAGTATTACTTTATGTCCGAGGACGAGTTCCGCCAGAAAGTGGCCGAGGGCGGAATGCTGGAGCACGCCCACGTCTTCGGCAATTTCTACGGCTCGCCCGCAGGCCCGGTAAAGGACACCATTGAGGCCGGTCAGGACGTTCTGTTCGATGTCGACTGGCAGGGCGAAATCCAGATCCGCAATTCCGATCTGGGCAAGCACGCGCTGTCGATCTTCATCCTTCCGCCCTCAATCCCGGAACTGCGCCGCCGCTTGGAAACCCGAGCGCAGGACAGCGACGAGGTGATCGCCAAGCGGATGCAGAAAAGCTGGGACGAGATCAGCCACTGGGGCTACTATGATTACGTGCTGGTCAACGACGACCTGGACGAGACAGAGGCGCGGCTGAAAACCATCGTCGAGGCCGAGCGGATGCGCCGTATCCAGCAGCCCCGGCTGCAGGACCACGTCCGCAATCTGCAAACTCAATTTGAGGAACAGTCATGACGTTGTTTGCACTCGGAGATCACCAGCCCCGGATCCACGAAGACACCTGGGTTGCCCCTGATGCCAACCTGATCGGCAAGGTGGTGATGGAGGCAGGCGCCTCGGTCTGGTTCGGCGTCACCATCCGCGCTGACCACGAGGAAATCCGTATTGGTGAAGGCACCAATGTTCAGGAAAACGTGGTGATGCATATTGATGCGGGCTATCCGCTGACCATCGGCAAAAACTGCACTATCGGCCACAAGGCGATGCTGCATGGCTGCACCATTGGCGAAAACACTCTGGTTGGCATGGGTGCCACCATCCTGAATGGCGCGAAGATCGGCAAGAACTGTCTGATCGGCGCCGGCGCGCTGATCACCGAGAACAAGGAAATCCCCGACAACTCGCTGGTGATGGGCAGTCCCGGCAAGGTGGTGCGCGAGGTGGACGCCGCGCTTGCCGAAAAGCTCACCCAAAGTGCGCAGCTCTATCAGGACAACATGCGCCGCTTCCGGGCTGAGCTGAAGCCGCTGTAACCGGTGCCCGCCGCCACATCAGCTTTACAAAGCCGCGCTAGACAGGCTGGGTTCTTAACCGCGGGGTGCAGATGACAAGTGATCTGATTGACGGGTTCTTGGCGGCGATCCCGCTGCCTGCGGTCATGGTGGACCAGACCGAACGGTTCATCGCTCTGAACAGCGGTGCCGAGACGTTGCTGGGGCAGGGAGCCAAGGGCCGTCATTTCGCCACCATCCTTCGCCAGCCCAGCGTCGCCACTGCGATCGAGGCCTGTCTGCGGGACCGCGATAACCGCACCGCCCGCCACTTGTCCAACGACGGCGCCCAGGACACCACCTTTACCGTCACCTTGCGCTATGTGCCGGGCATCGGCGCGGTCAGCGGCGGCGCGGTGCTGGCTTGCTTTGATGACGTGACCGAGCGCGAACAGGCCAGCCAGATGCGCCGCGATTTCGTTGCCAATGTCAGCCACGAGCTGCGCACGCCGCTGACGGCCTTGATCGGCTTTATCGAAACCCTGCGCGGCCCAGCCAAGGATGATGCCGCCGCCCGTGACAGGTTCTTGACGATCATGGAGGGAGAGGCCAGCCGGATGAATCGTCTGGTCGGGGATCTTCTCTCGCTGAACCGGGTCGAAAGCGAAGAGCGTGTTCGCCCCAAACAGAGCGTTGATCTGGCTGCCCATCTGGCGTCTACGCTGAAAACCCTCGCTCCGGTTGCCGAGACACGCGGCGTGTCGATGGATCTGAAGGCGCCGCAGGACAGTGTGACAGTCACTGGCGATCCGGATCAGCTGCAGCAGGTCTTCACCAATCTGGTTGAAAACGCGGTCAAATACGGAGGCGATCAGGTCCGCGTCGAGCTTAGCTTCACAGACCGGGACCCGTCGGTGCGCGCGCCCGCAGCCCGTGTCCAGGTGATTGACAACGGGCCTGGAATTGATCCTATCCACCTGCCGCGTTTGACCGAGCGGTTTTACCGCGCCGACAGCCACCGCTCGCGCGGGATGGGCGGCACGGGGCTGGGGCTGGCGATTGTAAAACACATCATCAACCGCCACCGCGGGCGGCTCCGCGTCGAAAGCGATCTAGGGCAAGGGACCGTTTTTACGGTGATCCTGCCCAAGTAGGCCATCTATTTGAAATGCTGCTAGGTCATGCAGGCCGGCGCCGGACGCCCGGGCGGCGACTTGCTTCTTTCATGTCACTTTTTTTGCCTCCCATGCCGGGTTTGTCATGCAGTTGTTACACAGCCGTCACAAAAGGCTCATCAGCGGCTTCTACGAGAGGCCCCAAGATCATCGACGGGGTGATCGACCTTTGAAACTCTTGGAGACACAAATGTCCTTTGTGAAACTGACCGCTTCCACCCTGGCAATTGCCGCCGTATCCGCCACCGCAGCCGCCGCGCGCGACCAGGTGCAGGTTGCCGGTTCGTCCACCGTTCTGCCCTACGCCTCCATCGTGGCAGAAGCCTTTGGCGAGAACTTTGATTTCCCGACCCCGGTTGTTGAATCCGGTGGCTCCTCCGCCGGTCTCAAGCGTTTTTGTGAAGGCGTCGGCGAAAACACCATTGACGTCGCCAATGCCTCGCGCCGCATCAAGGACAAGGAAATCGCCGCCTGCGCCGAAAACGGCGTGACCGACATCATCGAAGTCCGCATTGGTTACGACGGCATCGTCTTTGCCTCAGACATCAACGCGAACTCTTTCGAATACACCCCGACCGACTGGTTCCTGGCGCTGTCCGACAAGATTCTGGTCGACGGCCAGCTGGTCGACAACCCGAACACCACCTGGGCCGACGTCAACGCCGATTTCCCGGCTGTCGATATCCAAGCCTTTGTGCCGGGCACCAAGCACGGCACCCGTGAAGTTTTTGAGGACAAGGTGATCCTGGCCGGCTGCGAAGCCACCGGCGCGTTTGAGCACCTGCTGGCCCATGCGGCCGGCGATACCGACAAAGCCAAGAAGAAAGCCGCCGAAAAGGCCTGTATTGCGCTCCGCACCGACGGCAAATCGGTCGACATCGACGGCGACTACACCGAGACCCTGGCCCGCATCGAGAGCAACAAGGACGGCATTGGCGTCTTCGGCCTGGCGTTCTATGAGAACAACACCGACAAGCTGCAGGTTGCCACCATGTCCGGCATTGTTCCCTCGACCGAAAGCATTGCAACCGGCGAATACCCGGTCTCCCGCCCGCTGTTCTTCTACGTGAAGAAAGCCCACATCGGCGTAATCCCCGGCCTGAAAGAATACGCTGAATTCTTCGTCGCGGACGAAGTTGCCGGCGAAGATGGCCCGCTGGCTGAATACGGTCTGGTTGCTGACCCGGAACTGGCGGACACCCAGGAATCGGTTTCCAGCGAGGCCGTGATGGGCGGCAACTCCTAAGCTGCCCTGTGTATGATCTGATCCTTGCCGGGGCGGAGCCTTCCGCCCCGGCGCTTTCTTTCCGCGGCAGGGCTGCCGCAACAAATACGCCACCGCCAATACCGGAGCTTTTCATGCCCACTTTCTGGCTTGTTGCCCTCCTGATCGCATTGTCTGCCGTCGGCTTTTACGGCGGCCGCCGCCGCGCGATTGCCACCGCAGGCGGTGACGTCAAGGAGCTGCATTCGCTGCCGTCCTATTACGGCTACCATGTTGCCCTGGCTGCCTTTGTTCCGGCCATTGCAGCGCTGGCCATCTGGCTGCTGGCGCAACCGATGTTTGTTGAGACCCGCGTCTCCGGCATGATCCCGTCCGAAGCCGTCCCGGAAAGCTCCACCCTCGGCCTGGTGATGAGCGACGTGCGCCGGGTGGCCGAAGGGCTGGATCTCGCGGTAGAGCAGGGGCTGCTGACTGCCCGCGAAGCCCGCAATGCTGTCGGCGGCGAACAGGACCTGCGCGCCCTGATGGGCGACGTCGGGGTTGCCTTGGGTAACGAGGTGCGCCCGGAAGTGCTGGCAGCGGCGCAGACCTACCGCAACCTGTCACACACCGGCAGGACTGCGATGACCGTGGTTGTCGCGCTGCTGGCGCTTGGCGGTTTTGCCTGGGCCTACAGCCGCTCCCACAAGGATTTCCGCGCCCGAAACGTGGTGGAACGCGCGGTTCTGGCGCTGCTGATCCTCGCCGCTTCGCTGGCGATCCTCACCACCATCGGCATCGTCCTGTCGATGCTGTTTGAAACCAAAAACTTCTTTGGCCTGCACAGCTGGACCGATTTCTTCTTTGGAACCACCTGGGCGCCCAACTTCCGCGGCGACAGTGACCTGTCGATCCTGCCGCTGTTGTGGGGCACGCTTTATATCTCCTTCATCGCGCTGCTGGTAGCGGTGCCAGTGGGCCTGTTTGCCGCCATCTACCTTTCCGAATACGCCAGCGGCGCGGTGCGTGCCTTTGCCAAGCCGCTGCTGGAAATCCTCGCAGGCATCCCCACCATCGTTTACGGCCTGTTTGCGCTGCTGACGGTGGGTCCTGCGCTGGCAAACCTGTTCTCCAAGGGCGGCCTCTTGGGTGTTGAGTGGATGGCGGGCGCCACCTCGGTTCTGACTGCGGGTCTGGTGATGGGCATCATGCTGATCCCCTTTGTCTCCTCGCTGTCTGACGACATCATCAACGCGGTGCCGCAGGCGATGCGCGACGGCTCGCTGGGACTGGGCGCCACCAAATCGGAAACCGTGCGCCAGGTTGTGATGCCGGCAGCTCTGCCGGGTATCGTCGGCGCGGTGCTGCTGGCCGCCTCGCGCGCCATCGGCGAGACCATGATCGTGGTGATGGGGGCAGGGGCGATTGCCAAGTTCTCCGCCAACCCGCTGGAGTCTATGACCACCATCACCACCCGCATCGTCAGCCAGCTGACCGGCGACACCGACTTTGCCAGCCCTGAAACGCTGGTAGCCTTCGCCCTGGGCCTGACTCTGTTTGTCCTGACCCTCGGCCTGAACGTCCTGGCGCTCTATATCGTGCGCAAATACCGGGAGCAGTACGACTGATGACCGACCTCAGCCAATCCCCCGCAGGCGCCGAGCCGCGCAAACACGGCGGCTCGCTGCTGCAGCAGACCTCGCATACAAAAAAACGCAACGCGGCAGAAACCCGGTTCAAGGCCTATGGCATCGCTGCCATCGCCGCCGGTCTTTTGATGCTGGTGATCCTGGTGACGACCATCGTCGGCAAGGGCACCGGCGCGTTCCAGCAGACCTTTGTGACCCTGAACGTGGAACTTCTGGAAGCCAAGCTCGACAAGAAGGGCAATCGCGATCTGGCCGATATCAAGAAGGTTACCACCTTCGGCTACGCGCCGATCATCAAAGGCGCGATGGAGGCCGCGGTGGCGGACCTGGGCATTGAAACCAGCCTTAAACCCAAACAGCTGGCCGGTATCCTGTCCAAGGACGTCGCCGCCCAACTGCGCGACTACGTGATTGCCAACCCGGATCAGATCGGCCAGACGGTGGAGTTCCGCTTCCTCGCCTCAGGCCGCGTCGACGGTTACCTGAAGGGCCGCGTCACCCGCGACAGCATCGCCAACGACAAGAACATCTCGCCCGAACAGCTTGATCTTGTTGACGCATTGGCTGCTGCCGGGGTGCTGGAGAAGACCTTTAACCTCGATTTCATCACCGGTGCAGATGCCTCTGACGCCCGCCCCGAGGCGGCCGGGATCGGGGTCGCCATGCTGGGCTCTCTGTTCATGATGCTGGTGGTTCTGGCGCTGGCGCTGCCGATCGGCGTCGCCGCCTCGATCTATCTTGAGGAGTTTGCACCGCAGAACTGGCTCACCGACATGATCGAGGTGAACATCTCGAACCTTGCCGCGGTGCCCTCCATCGTGTTCGGCATTCTCGGCCTCGCCGTATTCATCAACTACATGCACCTGCCGACCTCGGCGCCGCTGGTGGGCGGCCTGGTGCTGACCCTGATGACCCTGCCGACCATCATCATCTCCACCCGCGCCTCGCTGAAATCGGTGCCGCCGTCGATCCGGGATGCTGCGCTGGGTGTCGGGGCGTCGAAAATGCAGGCGGTGTTCCACCACGTGCTGCCGCTGGCCGCGCCCGGCATCCTGACCGGCACCATTATCGGACTGGCGCAGGCACTGGGTGAAACCGCTCCGCTGCTGCTCATCGGCATGGTCGGCTTTATCGCCTCCAACGCGCCGGAAACCCTGGCCGATGGCCTTCTGGCGCCGAACTCCGCCATGCCCGCGCAGATCTACGAATGGGCCAAACGCGCCGACCCGGCTTTTTATGAACGCGCCTGGGGCGGCATCATCATCCTTCTCATCTTCCTGGTGACCATGAACACATTCGCCGTGATCCTGCGCCGCCGCTTTGAACGCCGCTGGTAAGGAGGCATAGTGCAATGAACGACATGACCTTGATGGATAACACCGTGGACACACAAAACATCAAAATCGCCGCCAAGGACGTCAACGTCCACTATGGCGACTCCCACGCGATCAAAGACGTGAATGTCGAGATCGAGGACAAGACCGTCACCGCCTTTATCGGCCCCTCGGGCTGCGGCAAGTCGACGTTTTTGCGCTGCCTGAACCGGATGAATGACACCATCGACATCTGCCGCGTGAAGGGAGACATTCTGCTGGACGGCGAGGACATCTATGACCGCCGTGTCGATCCGGTGCAGCTGCGCGCCAAGGTTGGCATGGTGTTTCAAAAGCCGAACCCGTTCCCCAAGTCGATCTATGACAACGTGGCCTATGGCCCGCGCATCCATGGATTGGCGAGGAACAAGGCGGAACTGGATGAGATTGTTGAGAAATCCCTGCGCCGCGGTGCGATCTGGGACGAGGTGAAAGACCGCCTGGACGCGCCCGGCACCGGGCTTTCGGGTGGCCAGCAGCAGCGCCTGTGCATCGCTCGTGCTGTGGCCACTGAACCCGAGGTTCTGCTGATGGACGAACCTTGCTCGGCGCTCGACCCCATCGCCACCGCCCAGGTGGAGGAACTGATCGACGAGCTGCGCAGCCGCTATTCGGTGGTGATCGTCACCCACTCGATGCAGCAGGCCGCGCGTGTCAGCCAGAAAACCGCCTTTTTCCACCTCGGAAACCTTGTGGAATTCGGCCCCACCGGTCAGATCTTCACCAACCCCGAAGACGCCCGCACCGAAAGCTACATCACCGGCCGGATCGGCTGATCTATAGGAATATCAACATGGTAGAACAGCATATTGCATCGGCCTTTGACCGCGACCTAGAGGCTATTCAGGCCCGGATCATGAAAATGGGCGGTCTGGTCGAGGACGCAATCCGCGAAGCCGCTCAGGCCTTGGAGACCCGCGACGAGGAACTGGCGCTGACCGTGCGTCAGGGCGACAAGGCTATTGATGGGCTGGAAGAGTTGATCAACGAAGAAACCGCCCGTCTGATTGCCCTGCGCGCACCCGCAGCCTCGGATCTGCGCCTGGTGCTGTCGGTGATGAAGATCGCCGGCAATCTGGAACGCATTGGCGACTATGCAAAAAACATGGCCAAGCGCACCACGGTCCTGGCCCAGGGTCCCAATACCAGCGAAGGCGCCGCCGCGCTGCGCCGGATGGCGCGCGAGGTCGAGCGGATGCTGAAGGATGCACTGGATTCCTACATCCAGCGCGATGTGGAACTGGCCCGTGACGTGATCGAACGCGACCGCGATGTTGACCAGATGTACAACGCCCTGTTCCGCGAATTCCTGACCCATATGATGGAAGACCCGCGCAACATTTCGGCCTGCATGCACTTGCATTTCATCGCAAAAAACACCGAACGCATGGGCGATCACGTGACCTCGATCGCTGAACAGGTGATCTATCTGGTGACCGGTGAAAAACCGGAAGATGACCGCAAAAAAGCCGACACCACGTCTACCACGCCCCAGGAGATCTGACCAATGGCTGCCGAACAGCCCACTGTTCTTGTTGTTGAAGACGAAATGGCCCAGCGGGAAGTGCTGGCCTACAACCTTGAGGCCGACGGCTTTCGCGTGTTGCGCGCTGAACATGGCGAAGAAGCGATGCTGGTGGTCGACGAGGACATGCCCGATATCATCATCCTCGATTGGATGATGCCCAACCTCAGCGGCATCGAAGTGTGCCGCCGGCTCAAGACCCGCGCGGAAACCCGCAACATCCCGGTTATCATGCTCTCCGCTCGGTCCGAGGAAGTGGATAAGGTCCGCGGCCTGGAAACCGGCGCTGATGATTATGTGGTGAAACCCTATTCGGTGGTTGAGCTGATGGCGCGGGTGCGCACCCAGCTGCGCCGGGTCCGGCCCTCTACTGTCGGGGTGCGGTTGGAATATGATGACATCGTGCTGGATGCCGAAACCCACAAGGTCAGCCGCGCCGAACATCCGCTGAAGCTGGGACCAACCGAATTCCGCCTGCTCTCCACCTTCATGGAAAAGCCGGGCCGGGTCTGGAGCCGCGAACAGCTGCTGGACCGGGTCTGGGGCCGCGACATCTATGTCGATACCCGCACGGTTGATGTCCACATTGGCCGGTTGCGCAAGGCGCTGACCCAGTTTGGCGGCAGTGATCCGGTGCGCACTGTGCGCGGCGCGGGCTACGCCCTCGGCTGATCCGGCATCACGGGGGGGCAGCCCCCCCTTTACGCCGCAAGCCATCACCGGGGCAGCGGGTCCTCGGGCTGTGCTTTCCCGGCCAGCCAGCCGCGGAATTTTTGTAACGCGGGCGCGTTTGTTTTCCGCTCGGGCCAGACCAGATAATAGGCGCCTTCGGTCTCCACCGGTTCCGGATGCAACGCCAGAAGACGCCCGGTCGCCAGATCCTGCTCCACCAGATAATCCGGCATTAAAGCGACGCCCAAACCATGTAGTGCAGCCTGAGTGATGGTTGCGAATTGATCATATATCGTGCCGCTCAGCTCTTCGCCGGCCACGATCCCGTGCTGTCCAAACCAATCACGCCAGGCGGTTGTGCGGGTTTGGATATGAAGCAGTGGCAGCTTTAGAATGCCCTTGAGTTCAGTAACCGTTCTGCCGTCGAGAAGTTCAGGCGCACAGACTGGCAGCAATTGTTCATGCTTCAGCAGAAGCGACTGCGTTCCAGGCCAGGATGCATCTCCGAAATGTATCGCCGCATCAAATGGTTCTGTGGCAAAGTTGAATGGCTCCAGCCGGGTGGCCATATTGATGGTCACGTCCGGGTGCAGCCGGGCAAATTCCGGCAGCCGCGGCATCAGCCAGCGCATTCCGAAGGCCGGAAGAATGGCCAGATTCAGCGACCCGGCCAGTGGTGCGGCCTGCAGGCGAAGGGTGGATTGAACGATCTGATTCAGGGCTTGCCGGATTTCTGCGGCGTAGTCCTGCGCTTCCGTGGTCAGGGCAAGCCGTTTCTGGTCGCGTTGTACCAGCTCCATGCCCAATTGCTTTTCAAGCGTCTGCAACTGGCGGCTGACAGCCCCTTGTGTCAACGCCAATTCATCTGCAGCCGCGGAAGCGCTGCCAAGGCGGTCCAGTGCCTCCAGTGCGCGCAGGGAGGAGATCGAGGGCAGGAATTTTCTGGGTACTGACATGTATGAGTGTTTGTCATGGTTTTCTGCGAAAGTCTCGCTGTTTTTTCCATTCACCTCCCGTTAGGGTTTGGGCAAATCGCGAACCACTGAGGTGACAAGATGACAGACAAACCCGCCCTGCGCGCCAAGGATGCCCCGGATCTGGGCCGTTTCAATTGGGAAGACCCGTTGCGGTTGGAGGAGCAACTGACCGAAGACGAACGGATGATCACCGCCTCGGCCCGCGCCTACGCCCAGGAAAAACTTCAGCCGCGCGTTCTAAGTGCTTATGAAAACGAGGAAACAGATCCGGAGATTTTCCGCGAGATGGGTGAGATGGGCCTTCTTGGCACGACCATCCCGGAAGAATACGGAGGCCTAGGCGGCGGCTATGTGTCCTATGGTCTGGTCGCCCGCGAGGTGGAGCGTGTCGACAGCGGTTACCGCTCAATGATGTCGGTGCAAAGTTCGCTGGTGATGTATCCGATTTATGCTTACGGAAGCGAGGAACAACGCCGGAAATACTTGCCCAAGCTTGCCACCGGCGAGTGGATTGGGTGCTTTGGCCTGACCGAGCCGGATGCCGGTTCCGACCCTGCCGGTATGAAAACCCGCGCTGAAAGAACCGAGGGCGGGTACAGGCTTACGGGCTCCAAGATGTGGATATCCAACGCACCGATCGCTGATGTCTTTGTGGTCTGGGCAAAGTCCGAAGCCCATGGGGGCAAGATCCGTGGCTTTGTGCTGGACAAGGGCCTTAAGGGTCTCAGCGCGCCAAAAATTGAAAACAAGGCAAGCCTGCGGGCGTCAGTCACCGGTGAGATCGTGATGGACGGTGTTGAAGTCGGCGAGGATGCGCTGTTGCCGCATGTTCAGGGGCTCAAAGGGCCGTTCGGCTGTTTGAACCGCGCGCGTTATGGCATCAGCTGGGGCGCAATGGGCGCGGCTGAGGCTTGCTGGCACGCTGCCCGGCAATATGGCTTGGATCGCATCCAGTTCGGGCGTCCCCTTGCCAATACTCAGTTGTTTCAGCTGAAACTGGCAAATATGCAGACGGAAATCACATTGGGTTTGCAGGCGTCATTGCAGGTTGGCCGTTTGATGGACGCAGCCAACGCTGCTCCGGAAATGATCTCGATCATCAAACGCAACAACTGCGGCAAGGCGCTGGATATCGCCCGTATGGCGCGGGATATGCACGGCGGCAATGGTATCAGCCTAGAGTTCAATGTCATTCGCCACATGGTCAATCTGGAGACAGTGAACACCTATGAGGGCACCCACGATGTGCATGCCTTGATCCTGGGCCGCGCTCAGACCGGATTGCAGGCATTTTTCTAAGCATGCCAAGCAGCGCGGGGCACTGCTCCTGCGCTGCATTTATGCATTTATAAAATGCATTTCCACAACGCTGCTATGCTCTGCGAGTTCCGCAAAGGCTGGCGGGGTTAAATGCGATAGGCGCCAGCAATTTAGGATCCGAAAGTGCTAATTAGGCGGGCGGTCTGGGTGCCGGAAACTTAAAGAATTTCGACAGAAGTTCATCTGATGGTTAATTTTAAAAAATCGTAACGGCGTTCTATGGGGGTTATCAGGTGATCCCATGCCCCCACTTTGCAGAAGTGCAGCCGCGCGCAAACGAGATTGAAATCCCATTCACCTTGCAATTTCGCAAAATCCACCCGCAAAACGTCGGACTGGATGCAATCACCCTTGCAATTATGCAAATTCGTTTTGCTCAAACACAGGGGTGTTTTTGCAGGTTGAACACCGTTTCAAGGAAGGGTTCCTGCAATATGTCTCGTATTAATAAAAGGTTATCATCTCATTAGGTGCCACGGAAGCGTTTCGTGAAAATTTTCTTAACTTACAGGCTGGGTTAGCTGAGAGGCAGGAATACGCCCAAAATTCTTGAACCAGATGCTCTGCTTCTGTGCCGGCCACAAAAACCGGGCCGGAAAATTCCGGCCCGTGTCAACGCGTCTGGAATGTTCGGTTAAGCCGGAAGATGGATGTTGAATGCCTGGCGGATTGCCATGTCGGTTGCGGCATCAAACCGTGCGGATGCGCGCTGGGACAAGATCTTCTCCTTCTTGGCAATGGCCTTTTCAATCAGATCAGGTTTTTCAAGTTCCACCCATTCCTTGGGAGACGTCCGGTCGCCCAGGTCCGGATAAACATAATCGACCTGCATCCGGCTGAGGGTTTGATCGGTACCCAGATAATGGCCCGGCCCGCCCATGCAAGTGGCGCGCATCTGGTCCAGCGCGAGGGTTTCATCGTTCACCTCAATGCCGCGGACGCATCTCTGGGCCTGGCCGAGCAGATCGTTGTCCAAGATCAGCGATTCAAGGCAGAACCCCAGCAGCGACGCGTGCATTCCGGCAGCTTCATAGGCCATGTTAAGGCCGGAAAGTCCCGCCATAACCGCAGAGCACATCTGCTCCCAGCCGGCCTGCATATCCGGCAGTTTGGAATCCGATGCGCCAGCCGCGGCGCCGCCCGGCAGGTTGTAAAATTTATGCATCTGAGCACAGCCTGCAGTCAGCAACGCCTGTTCGCCGGAGCCCACGGACATCGCACCGGTACGCAGATCAAGACCAAAGGGCCAGGTGCCGAAAATAGCGGGTGCGCCGGGACTTACAGCGTTAACATAAACCAGGCCGGCGAGACATTCTGCAACCGCCTGGGTGATGGCTCCGGCGATGGACGAAGGGGCGGTTGCCCCGGCCATGCCCGCTGACAGCAGCAGCACCGGCATGCCGCCTTTGATGCATTCCTCCATCACTTCACAGGATTCGGTGGCAAACTTCATGGGAGGCACCACAAAGCAGTTAGAGTTCGACACAAAAGGCCGCTCGCGCCACTTGTCTTCGCCGCCCGCAATCATGTGCAGCAGTTCCAATCCCGGTTTCACGAAACCCGGTTCGCTAAAAGAGACGCCGACATGTTTGGTCGTGCCTGCGGTGGTCGCATAGATGGAGTTCAGGTCCATCTCAAGGTTGTCGGGGATGTCGCGGCATACCATGGGACGTTGGACGAAGTGGATATTGTCCAGCTGATCACAGATGCGCGCAGCGTCATGCAGATCCTGCACAGTTGAATCGCGGTATTCCTTGCCGTGGACGTCTACCACGCTAACCGCGGCCCCGGCGGTACCGTAGTGCACACGGCCGCCAGACAGCTGCAGGTCGGTCTGTCCGTCACGGCTGAAAAGGGTGACGGAGCGGTTTGCCTTGGCGATAGTGTCTTCGACCAGCGCGCGCGGGAACCGGATGCGGCCGTCATCGCCCAGCACGCAGCCGGCAGAAGTCAGGTAATCGATGCCGCTTTGCGGCGCGTCGGCGAGACCGATTTCTTCCAGCGCCGTCAGGGCGGCCTCATGGATTTTTTCCATGTCTGCCTGGCTGAGCAACTTCAGCGCAGTGGATTCCATGCCGGGGCGGACCGGGCGCAAGTGTTCCGGCAGTGCTGCAGCGCGGGCCGCGCGCCGCGCGTTGCGCCCGCCGCTACGGGCAGCGCGGGATGGGGAGGCTTGATCGTTCATTCTGTGAGCCTTTCAGGAGAGGTGAGTTGAAGTGTTGAAACGTCAACTCACTGCGGCCTGCCCCTTGCCGCACGGCCTCGCGCCGCACCTATGGTGCGGCAAATAAGGCTGACATGGCAGCGTTCACCCTGCATGCGGACTCCTGTTCAGTTCCCTGCAACTTGGCACGCTTTTGCGTCGTTTCTAGCACAATAGCGACCCTGGTGAAAAAAACGACATGTTTTTCATTTGAGTGGAGGGCGCCGTGAAGTCTGAGAAGCCGCAAGCTTTTTCCTAAATGTCTCTATTTTTAATGCTGTAATCTCCATTTTTAACGCTTCACGGGGTGTTTCATTGTTGGCAATGTGAGTTCGGGAACCAAATGTTAAGCATTAATGGCTACACTGGATACCCTGGGGATGGAGCGCTGAAGCAGCGCATTTCAAAAAGGCACAGCCACATGCCGATGGTTAAAAAGGCCAGACACAGATGCTCCCTAGCCGCAGTATTTGCGGCGGCGGCTCTGATTGCTCAGACATCTGCCGCTGAAGAATGGCGCACAATGCTGCCTGGCCCTGTGGGCGAGGCTTCTACCGAATCTGGAGGCGAAGGAGGCGCGGCGCGGTCCTTTCAGTTTGCGTATGGTCGGCAGCTGGGTGGAATGATTCTGTCCGGCTCCGTCACGATGGAGCAGTCCGGCCTTTTAACCCAAGCGGTGCAAGCGGAAGAGACCCGTCAGTTGCGGTTGCACGCCGGTTATGACTTTGGCCCGGCAACCGGGTTTGTCACCCTGGGCGGGGTGCAGGCGGAAACATCCAGCGGATCGCGCCAAGGACCGCTGATCGGCCTGGGTATGCGGGTTTCGCTGAATCACGCGCTGCAGGTGACCGGAGAGTTTCTGCACCACGAGGCCGGACCAAGGGACGGCAGCGCCAGCCCGCGCGGAGAGACCTTGTCGGTAACTGCCGCGTTCCGTTTCTGACCCGTTTCCTCTGCAATCAAAAGGGCTGCTGCCTCTAGGACCGGGGCGGCTGGTTTTCAATGGCCTGGCAATTTCCTGCCTTCGGATTCCGGCGGAAAGACGCACGTTTCCAGGGACTTTCGGCCAGTCACTGCCAGTTCAGCGGGCGTGATCCCCACAGCACTGGAAGTTCCTGTGCAGAACCCTTTTGTAGCTGTCACCGGCGCACAGCTTGCGCCGGGACTGCAAAAGGAGAAGTCTGAATGACTCGTTTCGTAGCTATGACAGCCATCGCCGCCGTAATGGGCAGTGCGGCCTTTGCCGGCAATGTAAGTGATCCGGTAATTGAACCCGCTCCGGCTCCGGCGCCTGTTCCGGTGGCCAACGATGGCGGCGACTGGACCGGTTTCTATCTGGGTGGCCAGGTCGGCCAGCTGGATGCAGACGCCAGCAACGGCGCCACTGGTGACGATACCGCTTATGGTATCCACGGCGGCTACAACCATGATTTCGGCCGTTTCGTACTGGGCGGCGAACTGGAATATGATGCAACCGACCTGGACCTGGGCGGCGGTGCGACTGTCGACTCGGTTGCCCGTGCCAAGGTGAAGGCCGGCTATGACTTCGGCAACGTATTGGCTTATGTGACCGGCGGCGTGGCCGAAGCCGACAGCTCGCTGGGCAGCGAAACCGGCGAATTCTACGGTGTCGGCATTGCCTACCAGGTGACCGACCAGTGGCAAATCGGCGGCGAAGTGCTTGAGCATGAGTTCGACCAGTTCGGCAACTCGGGCGTGGGGGCGGATGCCACATCGGTATCGCTGCGCGCGTCCTTCAAGTTCTAAGCTTGCCAAGTTACGGGCGCGGCACTCCTGTTCCGCCACGCCCTTGGCCGCCCGGTCCGGCCCCAAGACGGACCGGGCGGCCGTTGCCGTTTGCGGCAAAAGACTTGGCGGGCTGAATGTCCCGTGCTAAGCAGCCTGCATGAACCAAAAATGCACCACCACTATCTGCTGCATTACCTGCTGACACATCAGCGGGCTGGTTTCTGTCGTTTTCATTTCTCTGACAAGTTGCTAAGCCCGCGCTGCGCGCAACGGGTGGTGCCGGCCGTTTGAGGCTGGGCATAGAAAAGGAACCGGGCATGGGAACCATGGATACAGAGATCAAGCTGCAGAATACGAAGACCCGCAAGAAAGAGGTCTTTGAGCCGATCGACGCCAGCAATGTGCGGATGTATGTCTGCGGTCCTACGGTCTATGACCGGGCGCATCTGGGCAATGCGCGCCCAGTGGTGGTATTTGATGTGCTCTATCGTCTGTTGCGCGAAGTTTATGGCGCGCATCACGTGACTTACGCCCGAAACTTCACCGACGTGGATGACAAAATCAACGCACGCGCCGCCGAAAGCGGACGCCAGATCGGGGATATCACAGCTGAGACCACGCAGTGGTTTTTGGATGATATGGGGGAGTTGGGCGCGCTGGAGCCCAACCACATGCCGCGTGCGACCCAGTATATCCCGCAGATGGTGGCGATGATCGAGGATTTGATCGCCAAGGGCCACGCCTATGCAGCTGAAGGCCATGTGCTGTTTGCTGTCGACAGCTGGAAAGAGCTCTATGGCAAACTGTCGGGCCGGTCGGTGGACGACATGATCGCGGGCGCCCGGGTCGAGGTGGCGCCCTACAAGAAAAACCCGATGGATTTTGTACTGTGGAAACCGTCCAGCGATGAGCTGCCAGGCTGGGACAGCCCCTGGGGCCGCGGAAGGCCGGGCTGGCACATTGAATGCTCGGTAATGTCGTATGAACTGCTGGGCGAGACCTTCGACATTCACGGCGGCGGCAATGATCTGATGTTCCCGCACCATGAGAATGAAATTGCGCAAAGCTGCTGCGCCAATGGCGACGATAGTTTTGCAAAATACTGGCTGCACAACGAGATGCTGCAGGTCGAGGGCAAGAAGATGTCCAAGAGCCTGGGCAACTTCTTCACCGTGCGCGACCTTCTGGACAAGGGCTATCCGGGCGAGGTGATCCGGCTGGTGTTCCTGCAGACCCATTACCGCAAGCCGATGGACTGGACCGACAAGAAGGCCAAAGAGGCCGAGGCGACGCTGCGCAAGTGGCGGGCGCTGACCGCGGGCATCGAACCCGCGTCCAGCGCTGCTGCCGCGGTTCTGGCGGCTCTGGCGGATGACCTAAATACCGCTGGCGTCATCGCGGAGCTGCACAAACTGGCGGCGGCTGGTGACGCAGCCGGCCTGCTGGCGTCTGCCAATTTGCTGGGGCTGCTGACAGCAGAGATGGGTGCATGGGCTGCTGGACCGTCAGCGGATTTCTCCGGTTATGAAGAAACTCTGTTCAAAGCGCGTCAGAAGGCTATGGAAACGAAGAATTTTTCTGAGGTTGACCGGCTGAAGGCGGTATTTGTTGAAGCGGGTTTGGAAGTAAGGATGAGCAAAGCAGGTGTCGAGCTGGTGCCAGGTGCCGGTTTTGACCCGGACAAGCTGGAGGGGCTGTGATGGCAAAAGAACGCCTCTATCTCTACGACACCACATTGCGGGACGGGCAGCAGACCCAGGGGGTGCAATTCTCCACCGCAGAAAAAAAGCAGATCGCCCAGGCGCTTGACGGCCTGGGCATCGATTACATCGAAGGCGGATGGCCAGGCGCAAACCCGACCGACAGCGCGTTTTTCAATGAAGCGCCTGATACACGCGCCACGATGACTGCGTTTGGAATGACCAAGCGGGCAGGACGATCAGCGGAAAACGACGATGTTCTGGCGGCGGTGATGAATGCCGGCACGCCAGCGGTGTGTTTGGTCGGTAAAAGCCATGACTACCATGTAACCCATGCGCTGGGGATCACGCAGGAAGAGAACCTGGAAAACATCCGTGCCTCGGTCGCCCATATCGTGGCGCAGGGGCGCGAGGCGCTGTTTGATGCAGAGCATTTCTTCGACGGCTACAAGGATAACCCCGGTTATGCGCTGGATGCTTGCCGGGCTGCGCTGGAGGCCGGCGCGCGCTGGGTGGTGCTGTGCGACACCAATGGCGGCGCGCTGCCATCCGAAGTGAAACAAATCGTTTCAGAGGTTGTTGCCGCCGGAATTCCCGGTGAGAAACTGGGCATACATACCCATAATGACACGGAAAATTCCGTCGCTTGCTCGCTTGCAGCGGTGGAATCTGGAGCGCGGCAAATCCAAGGCACGCTGAATGGCTTGGGGGAACGCTGCGGCAATGCCAATCTGACCGCGCTGATCCCGACCCTGCTGTTGAAAGAACCCTATGCCAGTCAGTTTGAAACTGGTGTAAGCCACGAAGCCCTGGAAGGCCTAACCCGGATCAGCCGGATGCTGGACGATATCCTGAACCGGGTTCCGGTGCGGCAGGCGGCTTATGTGGGAGCCTCGGCCTTTGCCCATAAGGCGGGGCTGCACGCCAGCGCGATCCTCAAGGATCCATCGACCTATGAACACATTGTGCCGGGCAAGGTTGGCAACGCACGGGTTATACCGATGTCGAACCAGGCCGGGCAGTCGAACCTGCGCAAGCGATTGACCGATGCGGGCCTGAGTGTCGAGGCAGGCAATCCGGCGCTGGCGAGGATTCTGGAACGGATCAAGGCGCGTGAGGCGGAAGGCTACTCGTATGACACCGCACAGGCGTCGTTTGAGCTGCTGGCGCGCAAGGAGCTGGGGCAATTGCCTGAGTTCTTTGAGGTCAAGCGCTACAAAGTCACCGTCGAGCGGCGCAAGAACAAATACAATCGGATGGTCAGCCTTTCTGAAGCGGTTGTTGTGGTTAAAGTCGATGGCGAAAAGCGGCTGTCTGTCAGTGAATCCCTTGATGACACCGGCAGCGACCGTGGCCCGGTGAACGCACTGGCGCGGGCATTGAGCAAGGACCTGGGGCGCTATTCCGCTCAGCTGGAAGATATGCGGCTGGTCGATTTTAAGGTGCGGATCACTCAAGGCGGCACCGAGGCGGTGACACGGGTTATCATCGACAGCGAGGACAGCCAGGGCCATCGGTGGTCCACGGTTGGCGTCAGCCCGAACATAATTGATGCGTCGTTTGAAGCTCTGCTTGACGCGATCCGCTGGAAGCTGATCCATGACGGCGGGGCCGGGCAGGCGGATGACGTTTGATGCTGATCTGAAGGCCTGCGCCGAGCTGGTCCAGAAAAGCGACCCGGACCGGTTTTTGGCCACGATGGCTGCGCCGGTTCAGGCGCGGCCGCTGCTGTTTGCGCTCTATGCCTTCAATATCGAACTGGCTCGGGCACCGTGGGCCAGCCAGGAGAGTATGATTGCCGAAATGCGGGTGCAATGGTGGCGCGATGCAGGCGCCGAGATTGCCGAAGGGGGGTCTGTCCGCCGCCACTATGCGGCCACGCCATTGGGACGGCTGCTGAAGCCGGAACTGGCTGCCTGCATCGACGGCATGGCAGAGGCGCGGCGTTGGGATATATACAAGGATCCCTTTGCTGATGAAGCTGAATTTGATAGCTACATTGATCGCACCAGCGGATCGCTGATGTGGATGGCGGCAGCGTCACTAGGTCAGGCGGATGAAGCCGTGGTAAGGGACTTCGCCTATGGAGCGGGCATTGCCAATTGGTTGCGCGCCATTCCGGAGCTGGAAGCACAAAAGCGGATTCCGCTGCTGGATGGCACCTTGGAAGGTGTGCAAACTTTGGCGCGTAAAGGATTGTGGAAGCTGAATAAAGCCCGTTCAGACCGCAGTGCGGTTTCGAAACCGGCAGGGAGGGCGTTGCTGGCGGGCTGGCAGGCAGAGGCCATTCTGAAACAAGCGGAACAACAGCCGGAGCGGGTGGCGCAAGGCGCATTGGGGCAAAGCGAATTCCGGCGAAGAACGGGCCTGATGCGGCGTGCGGTCTCTGGCCGCTGGTAGATAGAAATCAAAGAAAAAGGCGCCTGTTTGGGCGCCTTTCTTTTTTTCACGGGGGGAAGTCAGGATTTTACGATGGGACGTCAGGCTTCTTTAGGGCGCATCACCAGCCACATCAGCGCGCCGCCGGCCAGCACCAGGAAGGGCGCCATGGCCATGTTCACGGCGCTCCAGCCGTCGGCCGGGTTGCCGCCCGAGCAGTTCATCAGCCCGCCCGAAGCCAGCGACGCCATGGTGACCCCGCCAAAGACCAGAAAGTCGTTCAGCCCCTGCATCCGGCCGCGCTCATGGCTTTCGTGGGCACCGGCCAGCATTGTGGTGGCACCGATAAAGCCAAAGTTCCAGCCCACGCCCAAGAGCACCAGCGCGATGAAAAAGTTCTCAATCTCCACACCCTGCAAGGCGACTGCGCCCGCAGCGGCAAGGATAACCAGACCCGCCGCCACGATCTTTTCCACACCGAAGCGGGCGATCAGATGACCGGTGAAGAAGGACGGCACATACATCGCCAGAACGTGGGAGGTAACAACATCGGCAGCGTAGCCTTCGGTGAAACCGCAGCCGACCACGGCGAGCGGCGTGGAAGTCATCACCAGGTTCATCAACGCGTAAGAAACCATTGCACAAATCACTGCGACGGCAATGACCGGGGTCTTCAGCAACTCCATCCGGCTGCGGCCTTTGGGGCTGTCAGCACTGAGGGCTGGCGGTTTGGGTATGTCCAGAAACAGGAACAGCGCGGCCCCCACCACGTTCACGGTAATCACTGCCAGATAGGTGCCGAAGAACGGAATAACAAAGGCTTGGCTGGTGGCCTTCACAATTTGCGGGCCGATGATGGCGGCCGCAAGCCCGCCTGCCATAACATAGGAGATCGCCTTGGGGCGGAACGCTTCGGACGCCGTGTCGGCTGCTGCAAAGCGGTAGAATCCATGCGCGCTCATATAGACGCCGGTCAGCAGGCTGCCGATCAGAAAGATCGGAAAGGAGCCAAGGTACAACCCATAAGCCCCGACCAGCCCGCCCAAGGCGCCAAAGGCCGCCCCTGCGAAAAAACCCGCCCGGCGGCCCCAGCGCTGCATGACGGCTGAGACCGGGGTGGCGGCCAACATCGACCCGGCCACGATCAGCGAGATCGGCAAGGTGGCAAAGCAGGGGTTTGATGCCAGCGACTGCCCGGCCAGGCCGCCAACGATGAAGATCATCGGCATCTGGGCGCCGAGGATCGCCTGGGCCAGCACCAGGATGGCGACGTTTTTCTTGGCGACCGCGTCGCTGGGGGTGGTCATGCTCATAGTCATGTGGGATGCGTAGCTGTGAATATGTGCAGGAGCAAGCCAGCGGGTCAGGCCCTGCGATCACGGTTTCTTTCAACCGCCATTAATCGGGGGGTAACGTGGCGTCAGATGGACAGACATTCCTGCCGGGGGTGGGACGGATTATCCAATGCGACGCTTGCGTGAGTGAGGGCGCCGAATGGCTTGCGGCGCATGACAGCCGGTTTGATGATGCTTTGAAACTGACCGGCCGATTGCCGTTGCGCCGTAGGCCCGACGGGTTTGCCGAGCTGTTGAGCGCAATTGTAAGCCAGCAGGTGAGTGTGGCCTCCGCCAAGGCGATCTGGGCGCGGATGAAGGCGGCCAAGCTTACCGGGCCGCGTAAGATTTTGTGGGCCACGGATGAGGATCTGCGTGCAGCAGGTCTTAGCCGCCAGAAGATCCGCTATGCCCGTGCGCTGGCAGAGGCACGCATTGATTTCAAATCCTTGCGGGACGTTCCGGACGCGGAAGTGATTGCGCGTCTGGTCGAGGTCCCGGGGATCGGCGTTTGGACGGCTGAGATTTATGCGATGTTTTCGCTGGGCCGGGCCGATGTCTTTGCCCACGGTGATTTGGCCCTGCAGGAGGCCGCAAGGGTGCTGTTTGAACTGCCCGCCCGCCCAAAGGACCGCGAGATGCGGCAAATGGCCGAAGACTGGTCGCCCTGGCGATCGGTTGCGGCGCGCATTCTCTGGGCCTATTACCGGGTGGCGAAGGACAGGGAAGGGATCCGATGACTCGTGTACTGAATGCCGGCCGTAAAGAACCGGTCTCCGGCGATATCCGCTCGATTGTGGTGTTCCTGCATGGCTATGGCGCCAATGGCGCCGACCTGCTGGGGCTGGCGGACCCTTTGGCTGAACATTTGCCGGATACGCTGTTTGTCGCGCCTGACGCGCCAGAGGCCTGTGCCGGCGCCCCGATGGGGTATCAGTGGTTTCCGATTCCCTGGATTGACGGCTCCTCGGAAGAGGAAAGCATGCGCGGCATGCAGGCGGCCGAAGAAGATCTGAATGCCTTCCTGAATGCGCTGATGGTGGACGAGGACGTGCTGCCGGAACAGGTGGTGCTGTTCGGGTTCAGCCAGGGCACAATGATGAGCCTGCAAATAGCGCCGCGGCGCGAAGACGCGGTGGCTGGCATTGTTGCCTTTTCAGGCCGTCTGCTGGCGCCTGAGTTGCTCAAGGACGAAGCCGTGTCCAAGATGCCGATCCTGCTGGTGCACGGAGATCAGGACGACGTGGTGCCGGTGCAATCCTTGCCGGAAGCGGCGGAAGCTTTGCAGGAGGCCGGTTTCCAGGATGTCTTTGCCCATATCCAAAAGGGCACAGGCCATGGCATCGCACCGGATGGCCTAAGCGTAGCCTTGGCCTTTATGCGCGATAAGCTGGGATTGTAAGGCCGGATCAAAGACTTACCGCCCCAGCGCTGACCGATCAAAGATGAGGCGTCCCGGGTCGGACCCGACGGACCCGCAAAATTCTTGGCAAGAATTTTGGCCGGAAAATTTGAATTTTCCGGCGCGCGGCAGGCAATTCAGAAAGTCCAGAGCTGCGGCTCGGCGATTTCAATCGAGTTTCCTGCGGGATCGCGGAAGTAGAGGGAGCGTGCTCCGCTGGGCCAGTCGAACTCAGCCTCTATTTCAACCCCTGATGCCACCAGACGGCCGCGCATCAAAAGCAGGTCTGCCCGCGGCTGTGCAAAACATACATGCCCAGGGCCGCGGCTGCCATGCGGCGGTACTGGCAAACGCGGATTGCCAGGTGGCTTTATGGTTTCCTGAGCGTTGAAAATCAGCAATACCGAAGTTCCGCAACGAAAGAAGACGTGCCTGTCACCGATCCGTTGAATCCGCTCAAGTCCCAGGATCCGGCCGTAGAATTCTTCCGCCGCGTCCAGATCATCGACATAGAGCGCAGTTTCCAGAATGGCTTTGGGGGCAGGGGCTTGCGGCGGCATGCTGACAGAATATCAGCGCCGCCGCGGCCTGTCACTTGCCGGGTTCCGGTTCGCAGATGCCTTGGGCCTGCGGGGTGGTTTTTGCGAGGGTTTGGGCGGTCCTGGGACCCTTGGGGCCTCAAGATCGTCCCACGCACCTTGGCCCAGCCCGTCCAGTGTCCAAGCGCCGATGCTATAGCGGATCAGGCGCAGCGTCGGGTGTCCGGCCGCAGCTGTCATCCGCCTTACCTGCCGGTTGCGGCCCTCGCGGATTGTCAGTTCGATCCAACTGTCGGGGACGGTCTTGCGCACCCGGACAGGCGGTGTGCGGGCCCAAAGGCCCGGCGGCTCATCCATCAGCCGGACTTTGGCTGGCAGAGTCATTCCGTCCTTGAGTTCAATACCTTCTGAAAGCAACGTAAGAGCATCGGCGTCAGGTGCGCCCTCGACCTGGACCCAATAGGTTTTGTCCATCTTATGTTTCGGGTCGGTGATCCAGGACTGCAGCCGGCCGTTGTTTGTCAGCAGCATCAGTCCTTCGCTGTCCCGGTCAAGACGGCCTGCAGCATAAACACCGGGGCAGTCAATGAAATTGCTCAGCGTGGCACGGGGGCTGCCCTGACTGCCGCGGTCGGTAAACTGGGGCAGCACATCATAAGGTTTGTTGAAGCGGATCAGACGGGTCATGGCACGGCAATAGGCGGGCCAATCAGACAGGGCAAGAGCGAACGCCAGGCAGGCCTGTGGATAACTTTCACCGCATTGTCATAGAATCAGCTTAGCCAGATCCCGAGATATTGTGGATCATCAGGGCTTGTCAGGCGCTAACCACGAGATATAGTCAAATGAAAGCTGGGGCGGGTTCCCCGCTCTGGTTCCGGGAAACGGAAGATCAGGGCGAGGAAGACGTTCACAATGGATGGCGATTTCAGAGCAGAGTTTGTCAGATCTCCAGGGGCGCTGAAACAGCACCCGGCGCTGGTGCTGAATGCAGACTACCGGCCATTATCCTATTACCCGTTGTCCTTGTGGTCCTGGCAGGACGCGGTCAAGGCGGCCTGGCTCGACCGCGTGGCGATTGTGGCTGAGTATGACGAAGTGGTGCACAGTCCGAGTACCGAGATCCGAATACCCTCTGTGGTGGTGCTGAAAGATTATGTGAAACCTCAAAAGCGCGTGGCCTTCACGCGCTTTAATTTGTTTTTGAGGGACGAATTCCACTGCCAGTACTGCGGCAGCAAGGGCGAGCTGACCTTTGACCATGTTGTGCCGCGTGCGGCCGGCGGGGTGACAAGCTGGGAGAACGTGGTGGCGGCTTGCAGCCCCTGCAATCTCAAGAAAGGGTCTAAGTCTTTGCACCGGGCTGGCATGTCCTTGCGCAAACCGCCGCGCCGTCCAGGCGCAGAAGAGCTGCGCAACACCGGGCGCAAATTCCCACCCAACCATCTGCATGATAGCTGGATGGATTTCCTCTATTGGGATACTGAGCTGGACGCCTGAGAAAAGCTCCTGTTGAGGAAAGCTCTTTAAGTGACTGCAGAATAAGGTTTCCGGCCTCTCCGCCTGTGTGCTTGTCCCTGGCGGGGGCAGACGCTCAGATCCCCTTGAGCGCTGCTAGCACGAGCCGCAGATTGCGACGGTCAAACGGAAAGGCCGGAGGTGCCGGCGGCCTCAGTTGAGCGGGCCGCCTTTGCATGGGATCAGCTTTTTGCGCGCTGAAGCATACCAAACAGATCGCGCGGATCGTCCGGATCTGCGAGCATGTCCAGATCAATGAAATAGTCCGTGCCTTTGATGCGGTCGCGGATGTAACGGAGAGCAGAAAAATCCTCGATGGCGAAGCCGACGCTGTCGAACAGCGTAATCTGCCGGTCACCGGTGCGGCCCTGTTTCTGGCCTGAAATCACTTCCCACAGTTCGGTGACGGCAAAGTCTTCCGGCATTTGCTGGATTTCGCCTTCGATCCGGGTTTGCGGCGGGTATTCGACAAAGACGTCAGAGCGGCTGAGGATACCGGCTGCCAATTCCGTCTTGCCCGGGCAGTCACCGCCAATCGCGTTGATGTGCACGCCGCTGCCGACCATGTTGTCGGTCAGGATGGTGGCGTTTTGCTTGTCCGCAGTGCAGGTCGTAAGGATCTGGGCACCTTCAATCGCCTCTTCCGGCGTTTTACAGGACACAACCTCAATCCCTAGACCTTCAAGGTTCCGGGCGCATTTTGCAGTCGCGGCCGTGTCTTTGTCATAAAGACGCACGGATTTCAGGCCGATGATGGCTTTCATCGCCAGTGTCTGGAATTCCGACTGGGCTCCGTTTCCGATCATTGCCATCGTGGTTGATCCTTTTGGTGCCAAATACTTGGCAGCCATTGCTGAGGTCGCTGCGGTGCGCAGAGCGGTCAGCATGGTCATCTCGGTCAGCAGCACTGGGTAGCCGGTGTAGACATCTGCCAGCAGGCCGAAGGCGGTGACAGTCTGCAAGCCTTCGGATGTGTTCTTGGGATGGCCGTTCACATATTTGAAGCCATAGGCCTCGCCGTCAGAGGTCGGCATCAGTTCAATCACACCGACATCCGAATGGCTGGCAACGCGCGGGGTTTTGTCGAACAGTTCCCAGCGTTTGAAGTCGTCTTCGACATAACCTGCCAGATCGCGCAAAATTTGCTCGATGCCGATGTGATGAACGAGGCGCATCATGTTATCGACGCTGACAAATGGCACCAATGCTTTTTCCGAAGGCTGTGTCATGCGGAAGTCCTTTCACGGGGGCTGAGGTGGATGCCTGCCAGCATGCAGCGCACCGACCCGCCTGCGGTTTCGATGGTCGGAATGGTCAGAGGGAGCGGCTCTGCGCTTTTTTCTATTTCTGCAATCTGGTCCGGACGGAGTGCGTCCAGTGCTTTGGCAGAAAGTGCAAGAATACGTTTCTTGCCAGTGAGTTCCAGCGCGTTTCCTGCGAAGTTGGTGATCTGATCCTGGGTCAGATCAATCACGCGGCGGCCGGTCTCCTCCAGCCGCGCGGCAACTTCGGAACGGCGCGCGGGATCAACGATCATATCGAGGCAGATCAACGCGTATTCGGTGCCGATCCCCATCAATACATTGGTGTGATAAACGTCGCGGCCAGCTTCATCTTTGGCTTCGAACACCATGGGTTCAAAGTTGAAATGGGTGCAAAACCGTTCCAGCAGCACGGGGTCCGCGCGGTTGGATTTCACCGCGTAGGCAATGCGGCCGATATGGTCGAGCACCATGGCGCCGGTGCCTTCCAGAGACAGCTCGTCCTGTTCCAGTCCGGAATAATCAATCACATCCTGTACCCGATACTCCCGCTTCAGCAGTTCGATCACGTCCCAGCGCCGCTCCTTGCGCCGGTTGCCCGCGAACATTGGGTAAATTGCGATATGCCCGCCGGCATGGGTGGAAAACCAGTTGTTCGGAAATACACTGTCCGGCGTCTCGGTTGTGGTGTCATCAAACAGGTGAACAGTGACACCTGCGCCGCGCAGAGTTTCCACCGCGCCGTCGAATTCAGCCAGTGCCTGGGCCGAGGTGGTTTCGGTTGAGGTATTTGCCAATGTTTGAAAGGCGTTGTCGCCCTGTGTTTCCGGGTTTGAACGGAAGTGGTGCGGCCGGACCATCACCACTGCATTGGGGGCTTGCAAGCTGGTCACTGGTAGCTCCGCGTCGGGCGGTCAAAGACGCGGCGGCCCAGGGCTGAGGCGCAGAGGTCCACCATCAAATGCGCTGTGCGTCCGCGTTCATCCAGAAAAGGGTTCAATTCCACCAGATCCAAGGAGGTCATCAGTCCAGAGTCATGCAGGATTTCACAAACCAGATGCGCTTCGCGCACTGTGGCACCGCCGGGAACTGTTGTGCCGACCGCGGGGGCGACGGACGGGTCCAGAAAGTCCACGTCCAGCGAGACATGCAACATGCCATTGGCCTGGGCGACTTGCTCCAGGAACCGGTTCAGCGGGCCTGCAATGCCATTCTCATCGATATGGCGCATGTCATGGGTGCGGATGGAGCTGCCTTCCAGGGCAAGCCGCTCCTGGGTGTCGACAGATCGCAATCCGATCATGCAGACATTCTCCTGGGGCACCGGGTTGGCGACATCAGGAAACCCCTCGAACCCCTTGCGGCCAGTGAAATAACCCACCGGTGTTCCATGCAGGTTTCCGCTGTCTGATGTTTCCGGTGTGTGGAAATCGGTATGCGCGTCCAGCCATAGAACAAACTGCGGCCGGCCGGCCTTGGCAGCATAATTCGCAGC
The DNA here is from genome assembly GCF_000473165.1 of Leisingera aquimarina DSM 24565. GTDB lineage: Bacteria > Pseudomonadota > Alphaproteobacteria > Rhodobacterales > Rhodobacteraceae > Leisingera > Leisingera aquimarina. Next base: position 3,061,215 of record NZ_KI421504.1, read on the forward strand.
ACCTGCGACCGAACCGAGCGAAAGGGAGTGATCTCCGCCCAGTAAAACAGGAAGCCCTCCCTCAAGAGCGTCTTCGGCCGCCCGTGCCAGACGTGCGGTCCAGCCGATTGTTTCATTGCGGGCAAAAACCAGTCCATCGTTGCTGTCCGGTGTATGCGGCGCCGGAGCAAGGTTTCCAAGGTCCTCAACCGTATGTCCAAGACTTTCCAACGCGGCGGCAAGCCCGGCAGTGCGGTACGCGTCGGGGCCCATAAGGCAGCCGGCCCGGCGTTTACCACTGTCCACCGGGGCGCCAATAAGGATGCAATGTTGCGATGTCACCATTTTGGCCTCTCAAAAAATCTGCTTTCATACTAGAAACCTCCGATATGCGATGGATTCCAGCACACATTTTGTTCATAAAGGGCAGTGACTGATCGATTTGAGGTGAGTAATGGACAAAACGGATGAGCGGCTGGTGTCGGCCCTGCGGCACAACGCACGGGCGTCTCTGTCGGATCTGGCGCTGGAGCTGAACCTGTCACGCACCACAGTGCGGGCACGGATCGAGCGGCTGCAGGCGCGGGGGGATATTCTGGGTTTTACCGTGGTGCTGAAAGAAGACGTGCTGCGGGATCCGGTCCGTGGGCTGATGCTGATCGGCATCGAAGGCCGCGGTACCAGCCGGATCACCCGGCAGCTGCAGGGGCTGCCAGAGGTGCGGGCCATTCACACCACCAACGGGCGCTGGGATTTGATAGTGGAGCTTGGCACCGAGACCCTGGAAACCCTGGACACGGCTTTGGCCAAGATCCGCACCTTTGAAGGGATTGTGAGCAGCGAGACAAATCTGCTGCTGGCCACAAAAAAGGACAGCTGATATCTGGAGAGGCTGCGGGATAACCAATGGGTTAGCTGCCGCACCTCAACTTTCCACAAGATTAACCCTGCTTGCGGGTATGGTTGGCGGCTGCGACCCAAAGCAATGCCAGACCAAAGGATGCAAGGGCATTCCAGCTGGCCATGGACAGTGACAGCATTTCCCAAGGCACCTGATCGCATTGCACCAGCGGTGCGGCCATGATCTGGTCCAGCAGCTGATCCGGAGACAGGCCGCCAATCGGACCGGACGTGCAGGTGGACGGACCTTCCCACCAGCCTCGTTCAACACCGGTGTGAAAGGCGCCAACGCCTGCTGTGGCCAGCGCCGCCAGTGCACCCAGATAAGGCAGCAGCGCCCCCGGAATGATCAGCGCCAAAACGCCGATCCCGGCGGCGGCGGCATGCGGATAGCGCTGCCAATAGCAGAGTTTACAGGGCGGCATTTCGCCAATGTACTGGAACCCCAGCGCCCCTAACAGCAGCGCAGCAGAGCCGCTGGCCGCGACGAGGATCAGAAATCGATGCATAGTCAGATGAACCTTACCAGCAGGAAGCCGCCAAACAGAACAACCATGAAGGCCGTAAAAACCAGGCCCAGGCGGCGTTCTATAAAGTCACGAATTGGGGATCCGAATTTCCAGAGCAGCCCGGCGACGATGAAAAAACGCAGTGCCCGTGCAAGGATAGAAGTGGCAATGAAAGTACCTATCGGCATTCCGGTCCAGCCCGACATAATGGTTATCACTTTATAGGGGAACGGTGTGATGCCGGCGCCAAGCACAGCCCAAAAGCCAAAATCGTTAAAGCGGGTGTTGAATTCTGCCATGGCATCGCCTTTGCCCATCGCCTCCAGCACCGGCTGGCCGATGCCTTCGTAAAAGAACGCACCGATTGCATAGCCAAGCACGCCGCCTGCGACCGAGGCCGCCAAGGCCACCAGCGCAACCAGCCAGGCGCGGGACGGACGGGCCAGGATCATCGGGATCATCAGCACATCCGGCGGGATCGGGAACACGGAACTCTCGACAAAGGCGACAGCGGCCAAACACCAAAGCGCTTTGGGATGGTCAGCCAAGGCCATCGTCCGGTTGTACAGCGGTTTCAGCATTCAGCGCCCTGCGTCCTCAACGGGTTATTCAAAAGGAGGTGGCATGGGAACCGTTCTCCGTCAACCTTTGCTGCGGCTGAATTTACCGGGGCTCGATTTTTGGCGGCAAAGTTCCGTTTTGCCTCTGGACCTCGGCGTCTGGCTTGGCTAGGAACAGCACGTGGCCCAAGTGGCGGAATGGTAGACGCAGGGGATTCAAAATCCCCCGCTGGTGACAGCGTGCCGGTTCGAGTCCGGCCTTGGGTACCAATAAAAACAAAGGCCTGCAGCGCGTTCTTGCTGCAGGCCTTTGTTTTTTCTATCCGCGTCCACAAACGGCCGCCCGCAGCATTTACTGTTCTTGTTTTGCGCTGGGGGTTGATCAGCGGCTGTCTTTCAGGCCGTAGCCCGCAAAGGCGGCAGTGACCTCCTGCATTTCGGTTTCAGTCAAGATGTGTGGCTTGCCAATTGTGAGGCTCGCCGCATAACCTTTTGCCAATGCTTCCAATTCTCCCATGCGCCAGAGTGCGCGCGGGAGGCTTTCGCCGGTGGCGACAGCACCATGATTTGCCATCAGACAAGCGCTGCGGTTTTGCAAGGACCGGGTGATATTGTCCGACAGCTGCCGGCTGCCGAACAGCGCATATTCTGCCACCGGCACATCTGAGCCGCCAAAGGCCGCGACCATATAGTGGCAGGCCGGGATTGCCTGACGGTTCATAGCCAAGGCATTGCAATAGACAGGGTGCGCGTGAACCACTGCGTTGACAGAGGGCTTTGCCTGCAAGATGGCCAAATGAAAAGGCCATTCAGTAGAAGGCTTCAACTGGCCGTCCGGTAACTGGCTGCCGTCCAATGGTATCTGCACCAGATCCTTAGGCGCCATCTTTTCATAGGGCACACCGGAGGGGGTGATCAGCATCATCCCGCCTGCGCGCACCGAGATATTGCCGGAAGTGCCCTGATTGATATCCATGGCATTCATTTCCAGGCAAGTGGCGATCACTGCCTGCCGCAGCTCGGGGCTGTCTTCATAAGGAGGCTTCACGCAGGATCCTCCGGTCTCAAGCGGATCTGGCGGCGGCCATTTCCGGAAACAGCCTGGCCAGGCCGTCTTCGGAGGCTTCGCAGATCCCGCGTTCGGTGATCAGCCCGGTGACCAGCCGGTTCGGGGTCACGTCAAAGGCCGGGTTGCCGCCAGGTGTGCCATCCGGGGTGACTTGAACCACGCCGATAGCGCCATCCTCTGTCTTGCCTTGAATATGGGTGATTTCACGTTCGCTGCGTTCTTCGATCGGAATCTCGCTAACCCCGTCCGAGACGGTCCAATCGATGGTCGGCGAGGGCAGGGCGACGTAGAAAGGCACACCGTTGTCTTTGGCTGCCAGCGCCTTCAGATAGGTGCCGATCTTGTTGCAAACATCGCCGCGGCGGGTAGTGCGATCAGTGCCGGTAATCACCAGATCCACTTGGCTATGCTGCATCAAATGGCCGCCGGCATTGTCAGTGATATAGCTGTGTCTGATACCGTGGCTGCCCAGCTCCCAGGAGGTCAGGGCACCCTGGTTGCGCGGACGCGTCTCATCGACCCAGACGTGGATCGGGATGCCCGCGTCATGCGCCTGGTACATCGGGCTGGTGGCGGTGCCCCAATCGACGGTGGCGATCCAGCCGGCGTTGCAATGGGTCAGCAGGCGGACCGGCTCGCCCGCAGGCTTTTTCGCGGCGATTTTCTTGATCAGTTCCAATCCGTGCCCGCCAATGCCGCGGTTGATCCGGACATCTTCGTCCGCGATCTCATGCGCCAGTGCCAGCGCAGCGGCAGCGCGTTCCCCTGCCGCCAGCGGCCGCAGGTGGTTGCGGCAACGATCAAGCGCCCAGCGCAGGTTGATGGCGGTGGGGCGGGTGGCGTTGAGAAAGCTCCAGGCCTGATCCATCGCCGCATCCGACGAATCCAGCCGCATCGCCAGGGCCATGCCATAAGCTGCGGTCGCACCGATCAGAGGCGCGCCGCGCACCCGCATCTCAACAATTGCATCGGCAAACTCCTGCAGCGTGTTCAGCTGCTGGACGCGGAAGTCATGCGGCAGCCAGCGCTGGTCAATGATCTGCAGCGCGTCGTGATCGTGATCCCACCAAAGGGAGCGGTAATGGGTGCCATTCACTTTCATCGGAGTTTCCTCTTTTTCGTAGCGTCGCAGCTGCCGGTGCCGGATTGGCCGGCAAGTTGCTTCCGGTTTCCCTGAATTGCACGTTGTGCGCAAGGTTTCGTTGCGGAGGGCGGCAGGCAAATGGCGGGTTTTCGCAACTGAATTGAGTTGCCGGCACGTGTGTTGCTTGCAGAGAGCAGCCCGCGCAGTATTCAATAGGGTTATGTTTTGAAAACGAGAGTGTGCACCGGAAAACCGGCCGCTCGGATTATTTCTGTCAAATTGAAAGGCTCAAGGATGAAGAGTTTCTGGAACAGGGGCCTGACCGGCTGGACCGGGCTTGCAGCAATTGCAGCGGTAGGCTTGGCCAGTGCAGATGCGGCGTTTGCACAGCAGGGTGCTGCGCCAAAGGTTTCGGTGTCGCAGGCAATGGTTAAGCCGATCAAGGACACCTCGACCTTCATCGGCCGCGGTGAAGCGATCGACAAGGCCAACATCATGGCCCGGGTCAATGGCTACCTGGAAGAGGTGCTGGTCAAAGATGGCGCTGAGGTGGAAAAGGGCGACGTGCTGTTCCGCATCGAACGCAGCGCTTATGAGGCCGTTCTGGAAAGCCGCCGTGCCGAACTGGCCCAGGCTGAGGCCAATTTGGAGCTCGCCTCGTTGGATCTGGCCCGCAAGCAGGAACTGTTCGAACGCGGTTCGGTGCCTGAGGCCGACCGCGATACCTCCCGCGCCAATGAACTGGTGGCAGAGGCTCAGGTCCGCGCCGCTGCGGCCGCCATCAAGCAGGCCGAACTGGACCTGAGCTATACCGAGATTCACGCACCCTTTTCCGGCCGGGTCGGGCGTGTCGAGGTCAGCATCGGGGATGTGGTCAACCCCAGCGGTGCTGCCCTTGTCAATATCGTGCGCGAAGCACCTGTTTATGTTTCCTTTTCTTTGAATGAAAAGCAGTTCGTCGAAATTTTACAGGAGCTTCAGGCCGAGGGTATTGAGCGGTCCGATACCGATACCGCACCGGAAGTGTTTGTCGTCCTGCCCAATGGCGCCGAGCTGGAGGAAAAAGGACGGATCGCCTTTGCCGGCAACCGGGTTGATCCGGCCACCGGCGCCGTCACCGTGCGGGCGCAGTTTCAAAACGATCACCGGCTGATCCTGGACGGAGCTTTTCTGACCGTCGGCCTGCAGTCGCAGGAGGCGGTCGACCGGATCATCATCAGCCAGGCTGCGATCCAGCGTGATCAGCAGGGGCCGTTTGTGCTGGTGGTGGACGATCAGAACCAGGTGGCGCAGCGCTATATCGTCACTGGCGATGTGCAGGGCACCGGCATCATCGTGCTGGACGGGCTGACAAACGGGGAAACCGTCGTGGTCGAAGGCTTGCAAAAAATCCGCCCGGGTGTGGAAGTGGATCCGGTGCTGGCCGCCCAGGCAGGAGAATAAGCGATGTTTTCCTCCATCTTCATCTCGCGGCCGAAGTTCGCGATAGTTATCTCCCTGGTGCTGACGGTCATGGGGGGGATCGGCTACTTTGCGCTGCCTGTGGCGCAGTTCCCCGAAATCACCCCGCCGGTTGTGAATGTCACCGCCAGCTATCCCGGCGCCAATGCTGAAACCGTGGAAAAAAGCGTGGCCGCGCCGATCGAGGCGCAGGTCAACGGGGTGGACGGAATGCTCTATATGTCCTCCACGTCGGCTGACGACGGCAGTTACTCTCTCTCTGTGACCTTTGAAGTTGGCACCGATGCAGATATTGCGTCTGTCAACGTGCAGAACCGGGTGGCGCAAGCAACAGCGGCCCTTCCCGCCGAAGTGACGGCAAACGGTGTGGTGACTCAGAAAAGCTCCTCCAACATGCTGTTGGTTGCGGCCCTGACATCACCCAACAGTTCCTATGACAACGTGTTTTTGTCAAACTATGCCGCCATCAACATCAAGGATGCCCTGGCCCGGGTCGAAGGCGTGGGCAAGGCAGACATCCTGACCAATTTCGAATACGCCATGCGGGTCTGGCTGGATCCGAACAAGATGGCCGGCCTCGGGATTTCGCCCGGTGATGTGATCAACGCGGTGCGCGAGCAGAATATCGAGGTCTCCGCCGGGCAGGTGGGCGCGCCGCCGGTTCCGGGGGATCAGGTGTTTCAATACACTATCAAGTCCAAGGGCCGCCTGACCGAAGTCAGCGAATTTGAGGACATCGTCATCCGCACCGGTGACGGCGGCAGCACTGTCCGGCTCAGGGACATTTCCAAGGTTGAACTTGGGGCTTCCAACTACAGTTCTTCGGGCTATTTTGACGGCGTGCCGGCGACGATCCTGGCTGTCTACCAGTCTCCCGGTGCCAACGCGCTGGCAGTGTCCGAGGCTGTGCTGGCAGAGATGGACCGGCTGTCGGAGGATTTCCCGGACGATGTTGCCTATTCCGTGCCGTTCAACACCACGGATTTTGTCGAACAGTCGCTGAATGACGTGATTTCCACCCTGATGATGACCTTTGCGCTGGTGATCTCGGTGGTGTTCATCTTCCTCGGCTCATTCCGGGCAACGATTATTCCCGCCGTGGCCATTCCGGTGTCCCTTATCGGGACATTTGCCTTCCTGCTGGTGCTTGGCATGTCGCTCAACACCATATCGCTGTTTGCACTGGTGCTGGCGATCGGCATCGTGGTGGATGACGCCATCGTGGTGGTGGAGAACGTCGAACGGATTATCGCAGAGGAGGGACTGCCCCCGGCTGAGGCCACCCGCAAGGCGATGGGGCAGATTACCGGTCCGGTGATTGCCACAACCCTGGTGCTGCTGGCGGTGTTTGTGCCGGTTACCTTCATGCCAGGGATCACTGGCAAGCTGTACTCGCAGTTTGCGGTGACCATTTCGGTTGCGGTTGTGATCTCTTCGGTCAACGCGCTGACGCTGTCGCCGGCCCTTTGTGCCATTGTGCTCAAGGCGCGCTCCGGCCCGCCAAAAGGCTTGCTGGCACTGTTTGAGAACATGATCGGCGGCGTCCGCAGCGGGTATCTGAGCATCGTCACCCGTCTGTTGCGCCTGCCGGTGATCGGGCTTGCCATCATTGCGGCGGTTGCCTTTGGCACCGGCAGTATTTTCACCTCCACCTCCAAGGGTTTCCTGCCAGCCGAAGACAACGGCTATCTGTTTGTGGATGTGCAGCTTCCAGATGCGGCAGCGCTGGGACGGACAGAGACAGTAACCGGCCGGATTGACGAGCAGATCCGGCAGATCCCTGGTGTCCAAGGCACGGTTCTGGTGAATGGTTTCAGCCTTCTGAACGGGGCGGGGGCCAATGGTGCCATGATCATCGCCTCCCTTCACCCCTGGGGTGAACGGCAAACCGAGGCACTGCATCCCAATGCCATCCTTGGCCAGATCTACGGCATTGCCAATGGGGAAGCCGCGGCCAGTATCGTCGCCTTCAACCCGCCGCCGATCTCTGGTCTGGGCATGTCCGCAGGTGTGGAAATGGCAATCCAGCAGACGGCCGGCGGCACCCCGCAGGATCTGGCGCAATCGGTCGGCTCGCTGGTCTATTCTGCCAACCAGCGTCCGGAAATCGCCCAGTCCTATACGACCTTCCGGGCCAACGTGCCGCAAGTGTTTGTCGATCTGGACCGCGAGAAGGCCAAGACGCTGAATGTGCCGATTTCCGAGGTGTTCCAGACCATGCAGGCGCATCTGGGCTCCTATTACGTCAACGACTTCAACCTGTTCGGCCGCGTTTACAAGGTGATGCTGCAGGCCGAGGGCACCTACCGCGACAAGATTGAGGATATCGGCGGTCTGTATGTGCGGACCCAGTCTGGTGAAATGGTCCCGCTGTCGACCCTGATCGATGTGGAAAACGTGCTGGGACCGGTGCTGCTGAAGCGGCACAACATCTTCCGCTCGGCAACCGTTACTGCAGTTCCAGCTGCGGGTCTTTCAACCGGAGACGCCATCCGGGTGATGCAGGAGGAAGCCGCGACGGCACTGCCGCCGGGCTATGCCTTTGAATGGACCGGCACGGCGCAGCAGCAGCTGGACTCGGCGGGGCTGGTCACTGTGATCCTGGCGATGGCGGTGCTGTTCGGCTATCTGTTCCTGGTCGCGCAATACGAAAGCTGGACCATGCCGGTGGCAATCCTGCTATCGGTAATCGTGGCCCTTTTCGGAGCGGTTGCGGCGGTGGCAATTGCCGGCAATGACATCAACCTCTACACGCAGATCGGGATGATCATGCTGATCGGCTTGGCGTCGAAAAACGCCATTCTGATTGTCGAGTTCGCGATGGAGCAGCGCGCCGCCGGCCTCTCTATCCGCGCCGCCGCGCAGGAGGCGGCCAAACAGCGTTTCCGTGCGGTGATGATGACCGCGCTGTCCTTTCTCTTGGGGGTGGTGCCATTGATGGTCGCGTCAGGAGCCGGCGCAGCCAGCCAGCGTGCCATCGGCATCGCCGTCTTTGGCGGCATGCTGGCAGCAACAGTGCTTGGCGTCATTGTTGTGCCGGTGCTGTATGCCATGATGCAAGGGATGCGGGAACGCATCAAACGTACGCCGGCAGCCCAGCCTGCAGAGTAAAACAACCAACTCCGCCAGGACAACTGGCGGGGTTTTCTCTTCCGTCAGAACCGCAGGTCCGGCAGGGCTGGCGGCGATCAACCCGTCATCAGGCGCAGCGGGCCCGCAGGCCGCGATCATGGGCCGCTGACAGGATCAGGTTCCATTTCCGCGGCGTACAACGGAACTCCGGCTCCACGTCGCAGGTCAAAGGCGCATTTGCCTCGCTGGGAATCTTTCTGGCCGCGGCGGAAACGCATCGTTCCAAAGCCCAGAAATCCGTCAAAGACGGGTTGTCAGTAATCACTTGGCTCAGCAGCATTGCCGCAGGCTCCCCGTTGATGCTGTCCGCTTTGTTAGTTTTTAGTACCGCGGATCAATTTTTATGTGGTGCGTATTAGCGTCATCCGGATGATTTGTCACCAGGGTGTTTTTCAAACGATCGCAAACCTGCAAAAGACCGCCCGGAAGGGCTGCCATGGCTGTGCAGCGCTGATGCACGGCTGCCCTCAGTAAGAATCGCTGTGCGGTTCACTTTTCTTGCAAGAAAAAAAATTGTGTAGAGGTGGCGGAATACACCCGGGATCTGGCGGGGAAAATTATCTAACCTTCGTCAATTAAGAGAAAAATGCGGGTTTGCGGGGTGCGTCAATAGATAGCACCCTTGACTTGGCGGGGTGCCGGTGAAACCCTTCTGCACGTGCATAATAATCCGCACACGCCCGGTCTGGCGCGCCGAATTCTGTGGCCGTGCGGGTACCGTGAACACGGTTTCACTGCCCTTCGCGCCAGGCTGCAAATCATAAGACAAGTGGGAGAGACTTGATCATGAAACACACCCAGCTGGCTATCGGTGCATTGGTGGCGGCGTCCTTTGCGGCACCCGCAGCATTTGCTCAGGAATACATCACCATCGGCACCGGCGGCGTGACCGGTGTTTATTACCCGACCGGCGGCGCCATCTGCCGTCTGGTGAACAAGGGCCGCAAGGAGCACGGCTTCAAATGCGCCGTCGAATCCACCGGCGGCTCGGTCTACAACATCAACACCATCCGCGAAGGCGAGCTGCAATTCGGCGTGGCGCAGTCCGATTGGCAGCACCATGCCTACAACGGTTCGTCCAAATTCGAAGACAAGGGGCCGTTTGAAGGCCTGCGCGCTGTGTTCTCAGTGCATCCGGAGCCGTTCACCGTGGTGGCCCGTGCCGATTCCGGCATTTCAACCTTTGACGATCTCAAAGGCAAGCGCGTGAACATCGGCAATCCGGGCTCCGGCCAACGCGGCACCATGGAAGTGCTGATGGAAGCCAAGGGCTGGGGCATGGAAGATTTCGCCCTGGCAACAGAGCTGAAGGCGGCCGAGCAGTCCGCAGCACTGTGCGACAACCAGATCGACGCGATGATCTATACCGTAGGCCACCCGTCCGGCTCGATCCAGGAAGCAACCACCGCCTGTGACTCGGTGCTGGTGACAGTTGATGGCGAGGCCGTGGACAAGCTGGTTGGCGATAACGCCTTCTACCGCACCGCCACCATCCCTGGCGGAATGTACCGCGGTTCGGATGCGGACACCCAGACCTTTGGCGTTGGCGCAACCTTTGTAACCTCGACTGATGTGTCCGAGGAGGCAGTCTATGCGGTTGTCAGCTCGGTGTTCGAAAACTTTGATGCCTTCAAGAAGCTGCATCCGGCTTTTGCCCACCTGAAGGCGGAAGAGATGATTGCAGACGGCCTGTCGGCACCGCTGCACGCCGGCGCGGCTAAGTACTACAAAGAAAAAGGCTGGATCGAATAATCCGCTGAAACTTTGAGAACGGGGCGCAGCAGCGCCCCGTTTCCTTCCCCGGCTGCGGGGAAAAATATCAGGCCGCGCCAGTTGGGCGCCGGCCCTTGGGGAGATTATCCATGACATCCGATGCTCAGGGAAATCGACCGCTCAGCGAAGAAGAACTTCAGGAACTGGTCGCGTCCTCCGACGCCGGCGCGCGCAACCCCGCGGGGGTTGCCGGCATGCTTCTGGCGGTGATTGCCGTCAGCTGGTCGCTGTTCCAGGTGATCCTAGCCTCGCCATTGGCGAACTACCTTCTTCCCGGCGCGGTCAGCAACAATTCCCGGCTTATACATCTGGCCTTTGCCTTGATGCTTGGCTTTATGGCCTACCCGGCGATGGGGCGCGAAAGCCGCAAGGTGATATCTTTCTGGCTGGGGCACCTTGGTGCAATAATCGGCATTGGCGCCTTTGCGCTTGCCATTCTCATCGCCGCGACGTCCGGCGCGATTGGTATGGCGGTTGCCATTCCTGTTGCTGCCGCAGTGGCCATTGCGCTGTCGTTGCCGACGTTTCTGAACGGGTCCGGGAAAGTCTCCCGGATTGAGAGGCTTGCTAGTGCCGGCGGTGTGTTCCTGGCGTCCGCAGTTCTTGTGTACAGCGCGCTGGCGGTGCTTGGGCAATACGTGCTCGGCGCTTGGTCCGGCGGTTTGCAGTTCTTCAGTCTTGCGGCAGGGGCAGCAGTGGCTGCAATGGCTGCCTTTGCCTGTCTGCGTGAGCGGCGCGAAACCGGCGCAGGTTACGTGCCTGTTCAGGATTGGGTACTTGCGGGGGCCGGCGTATATGTCGCGATCTATGGGTTCCTGAACTATCAGAAGATTGTCGACAGCGGCGGCCTTGCCGATGATGTCGACAAGTTCTTTGCGCTTGCCGGCCTTTTGATTCTGTTCGAGGCCGCCCGCCGGGCGCTAGGCCCGGCCATGGCGGTCATTGCAACCATTTTCTTGGCGTATGTCTTTTTCGGCTCTTCCGAATGGGTGCCGGAAGTCATTCGCTGGAAAGGCGCCAGCCTGAAAAAGGCGATGAGCCATATGTGGATCACCTCCGAGGGCGTGTTCGGCATTGCCTTGGGGGTTTCCACCAAATTTGTCTTCCTGTTCGTGCTGTTCGGTGCGCTGCTGGATAAGGCGGGGGCCGGCAACTACTTCATCAAGATGGCTTTTGGCGCGCTCGGCCACCTGCGCGGCGGCCCGGCTAAGGCGGCTGTTGTGGGTTCTGCCGCGACCGGCCTGATTTCCGGCTCCTCCATCGCCAACGTGGTCACCACCGGCACTTTCACCATTCCGCTGATGAAGCGGGTGGGCTTCACCTCTGAACAGGCTGGCTCGGTCGAGGTTGCGTCATCCGTGAACGGCCAGATCATGCCGCCGGTGATGGGCGCTGCGGCCTTCCTGATGGTGGAATACGTGGGTATCTCCTATGTCGAAGTGATCACCCATGCCTTCCTGCCCGCCGCGATTTCCTACATCGCGCTGGTCTACATTGTGCATCTGGAGGCTGTGAAGCGGAATATGCCGACGCTGGGCAACCGCGTTGTCTCCATGGGGCGCACGATTGGTGGCATGGCGCTGTTCTTTGCCGGTTTTGCAGCCCTCTGCTATGGCGTGCAGTACCCGGTCAAATGGATCACCTCAGCCATGCCGGGTGCCTCCGGGCTGACCCTGTCGGCGCTGGTGTTCGCAGCTTATGTAGCCCTGTTGTGGCTGGCTTCCGGCGTCGATGACCTGGTGCCGGATGACCCCAACGCCAAAGAGGTCGAACTGCCGGTTGTGGGTGAGATCTATAAGGCAGGCCTGCACTACCTGCTGCCGATCATCGTGCTGGTCTACTTCCTGATGATTGAGCAGAAGTCCCCGGGGCTGTCGGCCTTCTGGGCAACTGCACTGCTGTTTGTGATCCTGCTGACGCAAAAACCGCTCAAGACGATCTTCCGCGGTCAAAGCAATATGGCCAATTCCTTTATGGAGGGCGTCCAAGACCTGTGGAACGGGTTGATCGATGGCGCGCGCAACATGATCGGCATCGCGCTGGCCACGGCCACAGCGGGTGTGATCGTGGGCACCGTGACGCTGACCGGTGTGGGGCAGGTGATGTCCGAACTGGTGGAGTTTGTCTCGGGCGGCAATCTGATCCTGATGCTGGTGATGGTTGGTATTCTGTCGCTGGTTCTGGGCATGGGGCTGCCGACCACCGCCAACTACATTGTGGTCAGCTCGCTGATGGCCGGTGTGGTGGTCGAACTCGGCGCGCAGTCAGGTCTGATTGTGCCGCTGATCGCGGTGCATCTGTTTGTGTTCTACTTCGGGATCATGGCCGATGTGACGCCGCCTGTGGGGCTTGCCAGCTTCGCCGCGGCTGCTGTGTCTGGCGGCGATGCGATCCGCACGGGGTTCACCGCCTTCTTCTACAGCTTGCGGACCGTGGCGCTGCCGTTTGTGTTCATCTTCAACACCGATCTCTTGCTGATTGATGTGAACTGGATACAAGGCATCCTTGTCGCCATATCAGCGACCATAGCCATCCTGGTCTTCACAGCCGGAACCATGGGTTACTTCGTCAGCCGCAGCCGGATTTATGAAAGCGTCCTGCTGATCTTTGCAGCCTTTGCGCTGTTCCGGCCCGACTTCTTCATGGACCGGGTGATGCCGCCCTTTGAACAGGTGCCGCCGTCCCAGCTGGTTCAGGCCCTGGATGAGGCTGAAGCGGGGGCGGAGTTCAGGATCACGGTCGAAGGCCCTGATTTCGATACGTCCGAGATCAAGAGTACCACGATGATCCTGACCGCTGATGGCAGTGGCGGCCAGCAGGCGGTTGACGCCTATGGACTGCTGCTGCTGGAGGAAGATGGCGCGGTGAAGCTGGAGGAGCCGATGTTCGGCACCCCGGCGGCACCCAATCTGGAGAGTTTTGATTTCTACGCCGATGAACCAGTGCAGATTGCAACAATTCAAGCACCGGCCAGCCAGTTGCCCAAAGAGCTGATCTTTCTCCCGGCACTGCTGCTGGTGGCGCTGGTCGCATTGATGCAGCGCGGCCGTGCGCGTGAACAAAAAGGAGTCCCGGCATGAACAAACCTGTTCTATGCGCCCTGGAACTGAGCGATCCAGCGTCCGACGAAAAAGTTCTGACCCAGGCCGCCCGGCTGGCGGATCTGGACGGTGCCCAGCTGGATGTCGTCAATGTGCTGCCGGATTTTGGTGAAAGCTGGGTTTCTGGCTTCTTTGAGGAACACCACCACCAAAAAGCGGTCAAGGACACCACCCAGCGGCTGCGCGATCTTTGTACCAAAGTGCTGGGAAAGGATGGCAACGCCAAGGTGCGCCATCTGGTGGCGACGGGCAAAGCCTATCAGGAGATCCTGAAGGTGGCCGAAACGGCGGGCAGCGGGCTGATTGTGATCGGCGCACATAAGCCAGACCTGAAGGACTATTTGCTCGGGCCCAATGCGGCCCGGGTGATCCGGCATTCGGACTGCTCAGTCTTTGTGGTTCGCTGAAGAAACTAAGGGCGCCTGCGGGCGCCCTTAGTCGTAGCCGGTCATCTCAAGGTAGCCTTTGCCGCTATGGCTGCCCGTGACGGTCACCGGCCCCTCCCAGTAAGAAAATGAGGTTCCCATCCAGCTTTGCGGGTTAAGTGCCTGAACCTCAACGGAAACGCCTTTGTCTGGCAGGGTTGCTTTCCAGCTGGTCGGGATCTTTCGTCCTTGCACATCACTTTCAGCGCCCGCTTCTGCGCGGAAGGCGCCCGGGGGCAGTGGTTCTGCCACGCCTTCCGCCGTAATCCAGGTGCCCGACGTGAAATCACCGCTGTCGCCACGCAGCACGAACCCCATCAGCTTTTCACCGCTGTCAAAGCTGAGCGAGAACCAGTCCCAGCCGCTTTGATCCTCCGCCAATGGCTGACTTGACCATTCGCGGTCCAGCCAGCCATGACCTGTGACGTCAACCGGACCGCCAGGCAGATCAAGCGTTCCGGAAACCTGATAAAACGGTTGAGAGTAATAATAGCTCGCCTGCCCGCTGTCGGATTTCACAGAATACCCTTCCTCTCCATGCAGCACCAGCGGACCTTCAGCGGTGAGCCGCAAGTCATAGGAAAACTCTTGACCAGAGGCCGCTATCTCCATCTTTTCAAGTGCCTCTCCCGTGGAGCGCATCTGCCAATCCCCGATCCAGGCGTCGAAAGGATCAGCCGACACCCCAGCCTGACCTACACCTCCGCGGGCAATGCGTTCGGCGAACAGGTGCTGGTCCGGTGCCGTTACTGCGGCATGGGCCATCCAGATTTGCGGGCTTTGCCAGCCCTCGGCCTCTCCCGGCGCCAGAGCGGAGCGGAACAACGTCCACTGGATGCCGTAATCTCTGCCGCTGGCATCTGTCAGGTTGGCGGTTAAGTACCACCACTCAATGCGAAAATCCGGATGGGCGCCGTGGTCCTGAGGAAAAGACAGCTTGCGGCCGAGCTCTGGCACCGCAAACCCTTCGGCCTCAGTACCCAGACCGGCATAACCCTGCGGCAGGGCTGCGGTGGCCCAGCCTGCGAGGAGGAACGGGAATATGGATCTAACGTTCATTGGCAAACACCTTGAGCAGTTCCGCAGGATCCAGGCGGCTGAGACGGCGGGCGGGCAGGGCAGCCGCCACCACCGCTGCCAGCAAGGCCAGCAGAATAAGCCGCAGCCAGTCCTCTGGAAACAGATGCATCGGCAGCTTCCAGCCAAACGCCTCAACATTGATGACGGCCAGCAGCGCCCAGGCCAAAACAAGCCCCAGCGGCAAGGCCAGAACCGCGGTGATCGCGGCCAGAAGAAGGCTGCGCAGGATTTCGGCACCGGCCAGCTGGCGGCGGCTGAGACCCATCGCCCAAACCGGGGCAAGCTGCGGCAAACGCTGGCTCCATAGGGTAAGAAGGCTGGTAAGCATGGCAAACCCGGCCACTCCCAGCGTCAGCAGATTCAGCGCGGAGGTTATGGTAAAGGTCCGCTCAAAGACGCCCAGAGAGCGGGCTTTGATGCCCACCTGGTCGACGATGTTTTCTCGTGGTATTTCAAACGCTTCACGAATGTAGGTTGCCAATTCTGGAACATCTTCTGCAGGCAGTCTCAGCCCGAACTGCCGGTTGGGAATATCCGGTGCGCGGGCTAGCAATGCGGCGAGAGAGGTGATCACTTGGCCATTCGGATTACCATAGTCGGAATAAATCCCGGCAATTGTCAGCTCCCAATCCGGAGCCAATGCCAAAGTACGCCCGGGCTTAAGGTCATGACGGCGGGCAAATTGTTCATTGACCAGCAGGGCCTCTCCTGCGGCGACACGGTCCCAGACGTTCGGCAGCGCCTCCAGCAGCGGCCAATTCTGCCGGTAGGTCTCATCATCCGCAACGCCGTATATCCGCAGCGGTGCCCCCTTGTAGCGGATGTCACTGTGCCGGATCGGCAGCACGGTTATGCCGCGGTCTTCCAGCCATTGGGTTAGCCTCTCTCCCTGTTCATCGCTTGTCGTGGTCACATAAACTTCAGCCGGCAGGCGTTGATCCAGCCAACCGGTAAAGGTGAGCCTGAAACTGGAAACCATTGTTCCGACGCCAATATTCGTCGCCAACGCCAGCAGCAGCGCCATCAGGGCAAGCGACATCCCCGGCAATTGCGCCCGGGTGTCGGCCCAAAGCCATTCGGCAAATGGACGTGTGCACAGCCGCGCCCCGATCCGCAGACCGGTGGAGATCAGCAGCGGCAGCATCAGTGCAGCCCCCAGCATAAGCCCGGACAGAAAGACAAAACCCGCAATAAGTCCTTGAAAAATAAGGATTACCGTAAGGCCTGCAAGCAAACAAACGACACCTGCGATCGCCGCTGCCAGATGCGAATTGCTTGCCTGTTGTCCGCGGGCCTGGGTTGCAGGTGCAGCCAGCAAGGGCATCCGCCATAAAGCGTAAAGCGCCTGTGCCCCGGCCAGGAACGTGCCGCCGCAGGCCATTGCCAGCCCGGACAATACCCACTCAAGACGTAGGCTGAGGGCGCCATCCACCGAGGCGCCATAGAGGCCGGACAGCGTGGCCTGAACATCCGGCAGCAGTGCTGCAGCCACCAGATAACCGCCGGCCAGCCCCGCAATACCGGAAATCAGCGCAACAACCGCAAGTTCCGCTGCGAACAGGGCAACCAGAGCCCGCATCGGAACACCCAGACCGCGCAATGTCCGGATCATGCTGCGGCGCTGCTCCAGGCTGAGGCCGATGGTCCCTTGAACAATGAACAGCCCAACAGCAAAGGACAACAAACCAAAGGCTGTCAGGTTGAGGTGGAAACTGTCGGTAAGCCGCGCCGTATCTGCCGCAGCATTCCGGGCAGGAATGCGGGTCAGGCCAGGGGCAAGTTGCTCCAGCGGTGTCAGGCCGGGAATTTGATCCGGCAGAATGATCAGGTAGCTGAGACTGTCCGGCTGGCGCAGCAGCCGGCTGGCCAAACTAATGTCGGCGATCAGCACACCGCGCGGCAACCTGTCCGTTTGGGTGACCGGGTGCTCACTCTGCGCAGCGGAAAGCATCTGCGCAGTTTCAGGGTGGGCAAAAAACCGGCCCGGCGGCAGCAGCGCATCCAATGCAGGTGCGCTGTCCTGCTCTGCCGCTTCAGCCAGGGCCGGGACCAACGGATGGCTCAGCAGATCAATACCCATGATATCAAAGCTTTGCCGCTTGAATCTGACAGTTCCTTCCAGAACAGGCGTCAGCTGCCAGCCCGACCGGCGTAGGCTTGCGTATTGCCGCAGCGGGATTGAGCCGTCTTCCGGCGCCAGCCGGTCCGCAACTGTTGTGCCAAGCTGCTCCGCGGCGCGGGCGTAGCTGGCGCGGGCCTCGCCGTTGATCGCCTGAACTGCGGACCATAACCCCGTTGCAAGGGCCAGCCCGGCCATGAGCGTCACCAATTGCAAGGGATGCCGGCGCCAGTGCGACAGGATGGCACTCAGCGCGGTGCGGATCATGCGGTTTGGCCAAGCTGCAAATGCAGGCGCTGGTCCAGCATCCTGGCAATGGCGTCGGAATGCGTGACCAGAAACAGGGCCGCGCCGCTTTCCCGCACCAGCTCCAGCATCAGGTCCATCACCGCTGCACTGGCGGTCTCATCCAGATTACCGGTCGGCTCATCCGCCAGCAGCAATTTTGGGCGCAAGGCCAGGGCACGGCCAATGGCAACCCGCTGTTGCTGCCCGCCAGAGAGCTGCTCTGGATAGCGATCAAGCAAGCCGGTCAGGCCAAGACGGTCCGCCAGCGCTTGCCCCCAGTCCGCGTCCCACCGGTTGCCCAACCGCGCATGCAACGAGATATTTTGCCAAATGCTGAGTGACGGGATTAGATTAAACTGCTGGAAAACGAGAGAAACATCTTTTCGCCGCAACGCCGCGCGCTGCCGGTCTCTGAGGTTTGAAAGCGGGGTGCCCGCAATTTCAATTTCGCCACTGTCAAAACGGTCCAATGCCCCGGCCAAATGCAGCAATGTGCTTTTTCCGGAGCCGCTGTCACCCGTCAGCGCCAGGCTGCTGCCAGCCGGCAAATCCAAAGACACCCCGCGCAAGACAGCGGTTTCCAGCGTCTGTCCCGGATAGGTTTTGGTAACATTGCGGATCTTCAAAACCATTCCGCGGCACCCTCCTGCGCTTTGGTCTTCAATGCCTGCAACGGCACTCAATACCTCTGCCAGGAAGATGTCCAGTGCGGCACAAAGGCTGGCCCATCGGGCATTCTTATGGTTAAGCGTTGCGGAATACATTTCTAAGGTGCCGAGAAGCCCCAAAACAGCTTCACACCGACGGGAGAGCCAATATGACGCTATGGAACCAGTTGCTGTGGGGCTCAGTCTATCTGAGTGTCTGTCTGATCCTCGAAATCTCTGTTTTGGTTTTGTGTTCCGCCGTGTTGAACAAGCTGTCGGCGGGCTTTCCCAAACCTTTCAGGCCCTGGCAGATCGGTATTTTGCTGGTGGTGGCGATTTTCATCATTCTGGGCAGTCATACGGCTCAGGTCTGGATCTGGTCCGCCGCTTTTGTTCTGGTCGGTGCGATCGGCGACTGGAACACATCAGTCTATTTTTCCCTGGCGACTTATACCACGCTTGGCTACGGCGATGTTGTTCTGGGTCCGGCGTTGCGGATATTTGCCGCCTTCGCCGCAGTCACCGGGTTATTCGGCTTTGGGATCAGCACGGCCTTTCTGGTCAGCGCAATGGGGCGGCTGTTTTCCCTGAACGGAGAAACGCATAGCGCAAAGGATTAAAGCACAGGAGCCAGCAAGCGCACGACGGGAGCCAGCAAGCGAATGCGCAATGCCTGCCGGTCCAGCGGCTGTATAAGCTCGGTAGATCGTTGGAAATCCCTGGCCAGCATTTCAGAGATTTCGCGCGCGGACCGCGGGTCGAAAAACAAGGCCATGGTTTCAAAATTCAGCCGGAATGACCGGTAGTCGAGGTTCGCCGTACCTACACCCGATATCCTGTCATCGATAACAAAACACTTCTGATGCATGAAGCCGCCGCGGTAGCGCAGGATACGAACGCCAGCCTCCCGCAGCTCATCAAAAAATGCAAAGCCCGCTAGCCACGGCAGGTGGTGATCAATGGAATCCGGCAGAAGGATCCGGACATCCAGCCCGCGCAACGCGGCATGTTTCAAGGCAGCAAGCACCTCCTGATCCGGGACCAGATACGGGGAGGCCAGCCAAACTTTTTCCTGTGCCGCGGTTATTGCCGAGAAATACAGCATGGATCCGTTGCCAATGGTATCGCCGGGCCCTGTCGAGACGATCAGGGCGGGCCGGTTTTGCGGTGACCGTTCAGCGTCCCAATTCAACAGGTCCAGGACCGGCTCTTGCGTGCGCCAGTGCCAATCCTCAGCAAAGGAGAGCTGCAGCTGCTGAACAACCGGGCCGGAGAGGCGTACATGCGTATCCCGCCATGGCCCCATAACAGGGTCCAGCCCCATGTATTCTTCGCCGGCATTCAAACCGCCGGTAAAGCCTGTCCGGCCGTCCACAATGACGGTTTTACGGTGGTTGCGGAAATTGATGCGAAGCCGGTGCCAAGGACGCCGTTGCACCGCCGGATCAATCATGTTGACACCTGCCTCCTCCAGCGCGCGGGTAAAGCTGCCGGGCAGATTCCGGCTGCCGATGCTGTCTGCCATGAACCAAACCGTTACGCCGCGTTCTGCGGCTTCTATCAGCTTTCTCTGAAGCTGCCTTCCCACTGTGTCCGCGCGCAGAATGTAGTATTGAACAAGAATATATTCCTGCGCTTTATCAATCTCTTCGAAGATGGCGCTAAAGGTATTTTCGCCGTCGATCAACAATTCCAATCCGTTCCCGCGGCAGACGGTCAATCCGGCAATTGTTTCAAAAGGCGCGGTGTTTACCGGCAGTTTCTGTGCATCTTCGGACTGGGCGCTGGTATAGTTCCGCATGGCAGCAACAGCCTGTTCCGCGGCGCGGCGTGCCTTCCAGTATCCTTTGAACCGGTGGTGGCCAAAAATCATATAGGCGGGCAGGGCGGCGATCGGGGCAGCCAGCAGGAAGACCGCCCAGCCGATCGCCCCTTGCGGCGTGCGCGCCGTTCGGGCCGCGCTGAGGGCAGCAAGCCCCGCAGCCGTCCAGGTTGCGGAAATAGCTGCGGTGCTGAGAACAATCCAAAACATCTGAAAGTCCTACGAGAGTGCTTTGCTTTCAAATTAGTACTGAAAGGCGGTGCCTGCTACACCCGGCCGGGCTGCGGCAAGCGGAAATCAGGGCGTTTGATCTTTGCCGCTGGCAATTTCCTAATGGTTGTGGAACCTTGCGCCTATGCCGATCCTTCCGCCATTACGCTGCTGGCCTGCAGCCTTGCTGGACGCCGCCCGCCGTTTCAACCGGAAAAACGGCTGGGTGATGAGCAGCCATATCGCCATGTCGATGATGCTGGCGCTATTTCCGTTTGTTCTGTTTACAGTGGCATTGGCGGGGACAGTCGCCGGTTTGCTGTCGCAGGACATCGCCATGGAAACCATGACGGAACAAGTGTTCAGCGTTTGGCCGGACACGGTGGCGCGGCCGATCCTGACCGAGCTTAAAGCGGTGCTGCAGACATCAAATACCCAGCTTGTCACCCTGGGCGGTCTGTTTGCGCTTTATTTTGCATCAAATGGCGTCGATGCCGTCCGCACTGCCATGGTGCAGGCTTATCATGATACTGATACAAGACCGTTTTGGCGGTCGAGGGCGCTGTGCATCGGGCTGGTCGTTCTGGGCGGGGCAGGTATTCTGGCCGTCACCGTATTTGAAGTGATACTGCCGCTCTATGTCAGGCACATCGCCCAATTGCTGCCCTTCGACAGTGTTCCAAAAGGCTGGGAGAAGGGCCTGAGGGGCGTTCTGGCGCTGGCTCTTCCCACCGGCGCGGTGCTGGCGTTTCATGTTCTGCTGCCGGGCCGCGTGCACCGTTTGCGGCGGATCCTGCCGGGCGCAATCCTGACCCTGCTGCTGTGGCTGGCCTGCGGCAGCGGCTTTGCGTTTTACGTGGGATCTTTTGCGCAATACTCGGCCACATACGCAGGGCTAGCCGGAGCCATGGCGGCAATGATCTTCCTCTATCTGAATTCGGCCATCCTGATCTTGGGGGCCGAATTCAATGGTGCGCTGATCGAGATTGCCAACGGGATGGGCCGGTCGTGAGAGCTGCGGATTTTCGGCAACTGTTTCCGTTTCTTCAACAATAAGGCAGTCCCGCCCCATTTGAGCCCGCCTTGCGGCCCAATCGCCTTGTAGATCTTCACGAAGAAGCGAATCCAGAAGGGGCCGTCATGACAAAACTGCAAAACAAACTGCGTCACATGCGGCTGTTTGAACTGATGCGCCAGCGTGAAATGGCCAGCCATGTCAGCCGCAAGCTGCGGGTGTCCCGGCTGACTGACGGCGAGGGAGATGAGGCCATCCTGCTGCGCGATCTGGCGACCCGGTCGCTGACCGCACCGCACAGCCGCCGGGTCTGACGGGATCTTAGCCCCGGAACCCGGTTGCCACCACAAATTTCTCGGAGCTGTCCGACCGTGAGGAGGGCGGTTTCATGTTTGTTACTTTGGTGAATTTCTGCTTCAACAGCTTTTGCAGCTCTCCTTCGGCACCGCCGGCCAGAACTTTGGCCACAAAGGTGCCGCCTTCCTCCAGAACGTCAAAGGCAAAATAGGCAGCTGTTTCACACAATGAGATGATCCGCATGTGATCTGTCTGCTTATGGCCGGAACTTGCCGCCGCCATATCGGACATCACCACGTCAGCCTTGCCGCCAAGCCATTCCTTGACCTTATCGTCAGCCCCGTCGTCCATGAAGTCCAGCTGATGGAACTCGGCACCGGCCAGCGCTTCAACTTCCTGCAGGTCCACGCCGATAATGCGGCCAACCGCCTTGCCCTGTTTCTCGCCCAGAGCATTGATGCGTTTTACCGCCACCTGCGCCCAGCCGCCGGGCGCACAGCCCAGATCGACGATCCGGGCACCGGGTACCAGAAAGCGGTACTTGTCGTCCAGTTCCATGATCTTATAGGCCGCGCGCCCGCGATAGCCTTCGGCCTGGGCCCGTTTGACATAAGGGTCATTCAGCTGCCGCTGCAGCCAAAGAGTCGAGCTGAGCTTGCGTCCTCGTGCGGATTTCACCTTGACCTTCAGATCGCGCTGACCGCGTCCGGATGTGTTCTTACCTGTCGGCGTCTTTGCCATCATCGTCACCATTTGCATCGGGGTGCGGAATTTTTCAAAAACTCCGGCCCGGAAAAATCCAATTTTTCCGGCCCCGCCTAGTAGGGGCCGTCCTCCAGAACGCCATCCGCGCTCATCTGTGCATAAAGCAGCCCCTCGCGCAGGCCGCGGTCCGCAACCGACAGCCGGTCGGTCGGCCAGCAGCGCAGCAATGCCTGCAGGATTGCAGACCCGGACATGATCAGCGCCTGGCGGTCCTCGCCGATGCGGGGATCGCGGCGGCGGCCCAGAGGTCCGAGTTCTAGATAACCCCGGATCACCTTGTCAATCTGATCGCTGGTCATCCGCAGCCCGTCCACCTTGGTCCGGTCATATCGTTTCAACCCCAAATGCGACGCCGCAACGGTTGTGACAGTGCCCGAGGTGCCAACGATCTGAAAACCGGCCCGGGTCTGCTCGTCCTTATAGGGCGCAAAATCAGCCAGGTTTTCCTCAAAGAACCAGCTCATCAGCGCAAAGCGGGCGGCGTCATCTTCCACATCGTTGAACTGGTCCCGCAATGTGGCAACCCCAAGGGGCACCGAAATCCAATCCACCACCTTGGCCGCGGGAAACGGGCTTTCGGTGGAATGGAACCCGTTATGCAGCCGCATGATAGCAGCGGGGCGGTCGCGCCGCGGCACCGAAGAGATGTCGATCCACACCAGTTCGGTCGAGCCGCCGCCGATATCGACCACCAGCAGCTGATCCGTTTTGGTAGAGACCAGCGGTGCGCAGGAAATCACCGCCAGCCGCGCCTCTTCTTCCGGCTGGATGATTTCAAGTGTCAGGCCGGTTTCCCGTTTCACCTGGCGGATGAAATCGCGGGCATTCTTTGCCCGGCGGCAGGCCTCGGTTGCCACCAGCCGCATCCGCCTGACCCTGTTCCGCTTAAGCTTTTGCTGGCAGATCCGCAGCGCCTGAATGGTGCGCGCCATCGAGGACCGCGACAACCGTCCGGTCCGCTCCAGCCCGGCGCCGAGCTGCACCGACTTGGAGAAACTGTCAACCACATGGATGCCGCTGCCCTTGGGCTGGGCGATCAGCATGCGGCAGCTATTTGTTCCCAAATCCAGCGCTGCATAAAGCGCATCAGGATCGGGACGGGCCGGTGCAGGGGTTTCGACCGCTTTGGGAAACGCACCCGCACCTTTCGAGCGCCTGGGCGCCATGATTCACGCCCTCCGATTATCGTGTTAACAATGACAATAGGTGCGCCCGGCCGGTGGCGCAAGCGCCTGCAAGCAGAAGCGAAGCAAATTCCGCTGCTTCGAGGAAATCTCATAATCCACATGAAAATTTTGGCAGGAACCCCCTGTGGCATTCGAAAGTGCACAAAGCTAGTGTCCCGGCAGCAAAACGTCGCTCTATCCCATCGTGTTGTCGAAAATCGACCAACGTGCGGGCGGCCGCCGCTCTAGAACGTGGTCTATCCAGGCTAGGAGGAAATTAGGCATGCCCGACGTTACGATCGTATACTGGCGCGATATCCCTGCGCAGGTCATCGTTGGCAAAGGCCGCCGCGGCGCCAAACGGCAGCTCGAAGAACGGTTCGAGCAGGCCATCGACCGCGCGGCCATGAAGGTGAACGCCAAGGACGCGGACGCCTATCTTGCCGAGTGGCGCAAGGCCGCGCCTTATGCCGCCGAAGGCGAAGCGGCCGATGTTGCCGAAGCCGAGGCAACCCGCCTGGAAACAGAATACGATCAGGACCGCTTGAAGACCCTGATTGCAAATGACGGATGGGCGTGAGCCTGACACCACTATGGGAGGCCGTGATGGCTTTGCTGAACTTTAAGAAACGCGATTCTGGTGCTGGCCAGACTGCCACCCCCGAAATGGAAGCCTTCCTGAAAGGCTACTCCATCGAGGTGATGCCGCGCACTGCGGCCAAGGTCGATGATTTCCGCGATCTGCTGCCCGCCGGAACCCGTGTCTATGTCGCGCACATCGAAGGCACCCCGATTGAGGACATGGTCGACACTGCCAAGCGCATCGCCGGCGAAGGCTATGATGTGATGCCGCACTTCCCGGCGCGTATCATCAAGGACAAGGCAACCCTTGGCGACTGGATCAACCGTTACCAGGGTGAAGCAGGCGTGAAGCAGGGCCTGATCCTGGCCGGCGGCGTGGCCAAGCCGCATGGCGATTTCGATAGCTCGATGCAGCTGCTGGAAACCGGGCTGTTCGACGATGCGGGCTTTACCAACCTGCACGTTGCGGGCCATCCTGAGCCGAACCTGGACATCGACCCCAAAGGCGGCCGTGCCAACACCTATGCGGCGCTCGATTGGAAGCAGGAATTCTCCAAGCGCACCGACGCTGATATGGCGCTGGCAACCCAGTTCTGTTTCGAAGCACAGCCGGTGATCGACTGGGTGAACGAGCTGAGCGAGCGCGGCATGAACCTGCCGGTTCATATCGGCATCGCCGGCCCGGCCAAACTGCAGACCATGATCAAGTTCGCAATCGCCTGCGGTGTCGGCCCGTCACTCAAAGTGCTGCAGAAACGCGCCAAGGACGTCTCCAAGCTGCTGCTGCCGCATGAGCCGGGCGAGGTTCTGGCGGGTCTGGCAGCACATAAGGCGGCCAACCCCGATTTCGCAATTGAGAAGGTCCACTTCTTCCCGCTGGGCGGCATCAAGACCAATGCCACCTGGGCGATCAACAACGGCGGCGATTCCGCAAAGCCGGTTAACTCCTAAGACCCTAAGGATCAAAAATGACCCGTACAGTCGTAGAATCAAAAACAAAAACCGCGGTCCTGGGCTTTGACGAGCCGTTCTGCGTCATCGGTGAACGCATCAACCCGACCGGCCGCAAGAAACTGGCCGCGGAGCTGGAAGCCGGCGATTTCTCCACCGTTGAAAAAGACGCTGTTGCTCAGGTTTTGGCCGGTGCGACCGTGCTCGATATCAATGCGGGCGTGGTTTACAATTCGAACCCGAACCCGAACGAAACCGAGCCGCCGCTGATGCGCAAGATCGTCGAGCTGGTGCAGGGCCTGGTCGACGTGCCGCTGTGCATCGACTCCTCGGTGCCGGGCGCGCTCGAAGCCGGTCTGGAAATCTGCGAAGGCCGTCCGCTGCTGAACTCGGTCACCGGCGAAGAAGAGCGCCTGGAGCAGATCCTGCCGCTGGTCAAAAAGTACAACGTGCCGGTTGTGGCGATCTCCAATGACGACACTGGCATCTCGGAAGACCCCGATGTGCGTTTCGCCGTCGCCAAGAAGATCGTTGAACGCGCTGCCGATTTCGGCATCCCGGCGCATGACATCGTGGTTGACCCGCTGGTGATGCCGGTTGGTGCAATGGCAACTGCCGGTCTGCAGGTGTTTGCGCTGGTCCGCCGCCTGCGCGAAGAGCTGGGCGTGAACACCACCTGCGGCGCGTCCAACATCTCCTTCGGCCTGCCGAACCGTCACGGCATCAACAACGCTTTCCTGCCGATGGCAATGGGCGCTGGCATGACTTCGGCGATTATGAACCCGGTGGCGCTGCCCATCACGCAGAAGAAAATCGCCGAGAAGAAGGCCGAAGTTGAAGCGGCCGGCATCATCCTGCCCGAGGGCATGGAAGACGAAGCTTTTGTTCAGATGTTCGGTCTCGGCTCCACCAAGCCGCGGGCCGGTAAGGAGATGGAGGCCATCCGCGCTGCCAACTTCCTGACCAACAACGACCCGCATGGCGGCGAGTGGATCAAGTTCAACAAAGAGCCTGCCAAAGAAGGCGAAGAAGGCCGTGGCCGTGGCGGCCGCGCAGGCGGCCGCCGCCGCCGCGCCTGATCGGTGCAGGCAGACTAACCAAGAGGCCGGGCAGAAATGCCCGGCCTTTTTCATTTTATCAGCAACTTGTACGGCGTGCTTCATTTCTCTGGCGTGATCCGGGCAGGGATCAGCTACTGGACGAAACCCGCCAATTCCCGCCTCCTGCACCTGGACTGAAGCAGGTGCCGTCTGTTGTGTTCTTGGAATACTTGCACCCAACGGACGGTTACTTTACGAAAATGGCCAAATGGAACTGGTATCAGACAACACCGTCAAGATCCTTTTGCTAATCACGCCGAACTTCAATTTGGCTGCAACAGTTGGGTTTCTCGATCCATTCCGCGCGGCCAACTATCTTGAGGGGAGCGTCAGGTTTCAGTGGCACATCGTGTCCCAACGTGGCGGACCATGTATCGCCAGCAATGGGTTGAGCATCGATACAGTTGCCTTGTCAGCTGTTCAGGACACAAACGCAGATATTGTGATCGTCTCCTCCAGTTGGGCTCCGGAAGCACATAACACAATTCCGTTGCACGCCGCGCTTTGGCGGTGGGCGCGGCAGGGCTGCACATTGGGCGGACTGGACACAGGCGCCTTCATTCTTGGTGAGGCCGGATTGCTAAAGGGCTGCAAAGCCACGGTGCACTACGAACATATCGACGCAATGATCGAGCTGTTCCCGAATGTTGAAGTCAGCGAAGAGCTGTTTGTCTTTGACGGCAACCGCATCACCTGTTGCGGGGGCGTTGCAGTTGCGGATTTTGCACTGCACATTATTCAGGGCACACACGGAGATGCGGTGGCAAACGCTGCAGCAAGATATGTGTTTCTGCAAAGCGTTCGGCCGTTTGGGGCGCTGCAGAATCCTGGGTTGGCCGAGCCGATCGGTCAGGTGGCGCCCAGTGCGGTCAAACGGGCGATTGCGATCATGGAGCAGAATCTCGAGGTGCCTCTGACGATCCCCGAGATCTGTGACGCGGTTGAGATTTCACAGCGGCACCTGAACCGTCAGTTCACGGCCTATGTTAAGAAGACGCCGACGTTGTATTACCGGGACATCCGGCTGGACCGGGCACGGGGCCTGGTGACTCAAACGCGGATTCCGCTGGCTGAAGTGGCGGTGGCCTCAGGATTTTCCAGCCAAGTGCATTTCAGCCGGGCTTACCGCGAAAGATTTGGTCTGGCACCGCGCAGTGACCGGATCGAGGGGCGTGTGCCATTTGAATTTCGCGCCTGGCCGATGCATCGGAAGACAGATTGAACGCCTTTTGGCGAATAATGTCTGGTTGACGGCCAGCTACGCACAGAGACGACGCTTCTGAACGGCGATCCTTTTTCCAGCTCGACTCACCCGGTTCACAGCGGGAACGCCAGAGGAGAAGGTTTGCCATGACTGAACTGCCGTCAAAAAAACAGTTTACTGAGATCGCCAACGGTTACAGCGAGAATGCCTCCGCTTCGCAGTCCTTGCGGGCAGAGGCCTATACGGATCCGGCCTGGTATCAGGTGGACCTGAGGGAAATCATCTCCAGGACCTGGCAATGGGTCTGCCATGTGGAAAAGCTCCGCGAGCCAGGCAGCTACACCACGATCGAAATTGCCGGGCAGCCCATCGCCGTGGTGCGTGACAGAGAAGGTGTTTTGCGCGCCTTCTACAACGTCTGCAAGCATCGCGCCCATGAATTGCTTAGCGGCGAAGGCATCACAAGCCGGATCATGTGCCCCTATCATGCCTGGGTCTACAAGCTGGACGGCAATCTGATCCGCGCGCCCCATACGGAAAACCTTGAGGGTTTTGACCCCAAAGATATCTGCCTCGACGAGGTCCAAGTCGAAGAGTTCTGCGGCTTTATTTATGTGAATCTGGACGCTCAGGCGCACTCCCTGTCGGAAATGTCAGGCGATCTGGAAACGGAAATCCAGCACTGGGCACCGGATATTGCCGATCTCACTTTTGCCCATCGGCTGATTTATGACATTAAGTCCAACTGGAAAAACGTGGTCGACAATTTTCTGGAATGCTACCATTGCCCGACAGCGCATAAAGACTTCTGCGATCTGGTAGACATGGACACCTACAAGGTGACAACCCATGGTATCTACTCCAGTCACATGGCCGATGCGGGCAACACCCCCAACAGCGCCTATGATGTCTCCAACGCGACGGTGAAAACCCATGCGGTTTGGTGGCTGTGGCCCAATACCTGCATCATGCGCTATCCGGGCCGGTCCTCAATGATTATTCTGAACATCATCCCGGCAGGACCGGACCGGACGCTGGAAACCTATGATTTCTTCCTCGAAGAAAAGACTCCGAACGAGGCCGAACTGGAAACCATACGTTATCTCGACGAGGTGCTGCAGGTCGAAGATATCAACATCGTTGAGAGCGTTCAAAAGGGCATGAACACACCGGCGTTTGACAGTGGACGGATTGTGAATGATCCGCATGGATCGGGCATGTCGGAACACGCAGTCCATCACTTTCATGGTCTGGTTCTGGATGCCTACAAGCGGGCTGCCGGATGAGCGCACCCTGTTTCCCTGCGGCCTGCGCCAAGGCCGGGCCGATGGTATTTGAACCGCCGCCACAGGGGCGGTGGTCTCAAATCATCAGCTGAACTGGGAGAGTAAAATGTCCAGACGTCCAAACATCGTCATCATCATGGCAGATCAATTGGCGCCGCAGTATTGCGGTGCCTATGGTCATGCCGTTGCCAAGACTCCGCATCTGGATGCGCTGGCAGCGCGGGGGATGCGGTTTGACGCGGCCTATTGCAACTCGCCGCTTTGCGCGCCTTCGCGGTTTGCTTTCATGTCGGGTCAGCTGATCAGCCGCATCGCCGCCTATGACAATGCGTCAGAGTTCCGCGCCTCAGTGCCGACATTTGCGCACTACCTCAGAGGACTGGGCTATCGTACCTGCCTGTCGGGCAAGATGCACTTTGTCGGTCCGGATCAGAAACATGGTTTCGAGGACCGTGTCACCACTGATGTTTACCCCTCCGATTTTGCCTGGACCCCCGACTGGGAAGCCCATGATGAGCGGATCGACAAATGGTACCACAATATGCAGACCGTAAAGGAAAGCGGTGTCGCGATTGCCACTTTCCAGACCGACTATGACGATGAGGTGGGATTTGCAGCGCGGCGCTGGCTGATAGACCGGGGCAGGGACCGCGCCCAGGGAAGCGAAGCACCCTTTGCGATAGTGGCCAGCTTTATTCACCCCCATGACCCCTATGTCGCCCAGCCGGAATGGTGGGATCTCTATTCCGGCGAAGATATTGAGATGCCCGGATTTGTTCTGACCGCCGAGGAGCAGGATTCGTTCTCGCGCCGGGTCATGGACGGGATCGAGGCCAGCCATGTGCCGCTCAGCGACGAGGAGGTCCGCCGGGCACGGCGCGCCTATTTGGCCAATGTCAGCTACTTCGACAGCAAAATCGGTGAGATCGTCAAAACGCTGGAAGACATTGGTGAACTGGACAACACGATCGTAGTCGTCACCGCGGATCACGGCGACATGCTGGGCGAGCGCGGCCTGTGGTACAAGATGAACTTCTTTGAGCATTCCGCTCGGGTTCCCTTGATCATGGCCGGCCCGGATGTGGTACAGGGCACCGCATCAAACGCCTGCTCTCTGGTGGATATCCTGCCAACGCTGGTCGAAATTGCCGGTGGGGACAGTGCAACCTTCGCAGAACCTGTTGACGGGCGCAGCCTGATGCCGCTGGCCAAAGGAAAAGCCGATCCTCTGGATGAAGCGATTGGTGAATATTGCGCCGAAATGACACCCTGTCCGGTGTTCATGATCCGGCGCGGGACCTTGAAATACATCCATTGCGAC
Source organism: Leisingera aquimarina DSM 24565 (assembly GCF_000473165.1). Lineage (GTDB taxonomy): Bacteria > Pseudomonadota > Alphaproteobacteria > Rhodobacterales > Rhodobacteraceae > Leisingera > Leisingera aquimarina. The sequence goes on from NZ_KI421504.1 coordinate 3,091,061, forward strand.
TTTGATCCGGCGCAGCTCTTTGATCTGGAAAAGGATCCGTTGGAAAAGGTGAATCTCGCCCGTGATCCAGCCTATGCCGGACAGGCAAAGGCCTTCGCTGCCGAGGTAGCAGAGCGCTGGAACGGCGAGGAACTGCGCCGCGATGTCATTGCTGCACAGAAATCCCGTCGCGCATTGCATGCTGCGATGGCGGCAAGGGCAGGGGCAGGTGAGACCTGGGATTACAACCCGCCTTCCGATGCCAGTCAGCAATATGTCCGCAACCACATGGATTGGACCGTGGCAGCAGGACGTTATCGGTTTCCCCCGGTTTGAAAGGATGGCAGATATGAAGCTTGAAGGAAAATTTGCGCTGGTCACGGGCGGGCGCGGCGGCATTGGCCGCGCCATCGTGGCGCGGTTCCTGCGCGAGGGTGCTGTTGTTTACGCGGCCGACCTCAGCCCGCAGGGCTCTTTGGCAGATCATGACGAGGATGGCAGCCGTTTTGTACAGATGAACGTGGCCGATGAAGCCGCTGTGCAGGACGCGATGGCACAAGTCAGGAGCGCGTGCGGCAAGCTGGACATTCTGGTCAATGCGGCTGGCATCGAGATCGAAAAAACCATTGAGGAAACCTCGCTTGAGGAATGGAACCAGAGTTTCGCGGTGAATTGCACGGGCACTTTCCTGACTTCCAAACATGCACTGCCCTTGATGCGGCAAGCAGCCAAATCCGGCACCAGCGCCAGCATCATCAATTTTGGCAGCTATGACGGGTTCATCGCCGATCCCGGTCTGGCGGCCTATTGCGCCACCAAAGGGGCGGTGCACGCACTGACCCGGGCGATGGCCTGCGACCACGGGCCCGAGGGCATCCGTGTCAATGCGATCTGTCCCGGCTATATCGACACGCCAATGCTGCAAAGTTTCTTTGCCGGCGAAGGGTCTGGCGGCGGCGGCGGCAATATCGAAACCCTGCAACAGGCGGTGCGCGACGTGCATCCGATGCGCACCTATGGCACACCGGATGATATTGCAAATCTGGTCAACTGGCTGGCCTCGGACGAGGCGCGCTATGCCAGCGGTCAGCTCTGGGTTCTGGATGGCGGCCTGTCTGCACAGGTTCAGCAGATGAGACTCTGAGGAGATAGATCATGGCAACACAGGAAGCTGCAATCGTCACCGGCGGCAGCCGCGGCATCGGCCGGGCCATCGTCGAACGCTTGATGGCGGACGGCACCAATGTGGTGACTTGCGGGCGCGGGCCGCGCCCGGACGATTTGCCCGAATCTGTAGTCTGGGTACAGGCCGACGTGTCGCTGACCGGCGACGCTGCCCGCCTTATCAAAGCTGCAAACCATGCTTTCGGGCGGGTCAATCTGCTGGTCAACAATGCAGGTGTTCAGGTCGAAAAGACGGTGGCCGACAGCGACGACGACGATTGGAACCTGGTGATGAACGTCAATTGCAAAGGCGTGTTCAACATGTGCCGTGCGGCCCTCTTGGATATGGCGGCACATGGCGGCAACATCATCAATATCGGCTCGATCTCGGGCAGGGTCGCGGACCCGTCCATGGCTCTTTACAATGCGTCCAAGGCTTTCGTGCATGGGCTGACCCGCTCAATCGCCGTTGACCATGGGCCAAAGGTACGCTGCAATGCTATCCGCCCCGGCTGGATCATGACTGAAATGGCCGGGGATGCCTTTGCCTTGGCAACGGATCCGGAAAAGGCCATGACCGATGCGCTGGCGCGCCATCCGGCTGGGCGGCTCGGGAAACCGGCCGATATTGCCAACATGGTTGCCTGGCTGGCGTCGGACCAGTCTGCCTATGTGACCGGCGAATGTTTCACTGTCGACGGCGGCATGACTGCTGCGTCACCACTTAATCCGGGATTGTTCTGATGGAATTTGCACATACTGCGTCTCTTGGCGGCGGCGTCATCGGCGCCAGCTGGACCGCGTTGTTTCTGGCATCAGGACGGACCGTGGCCGTGTTCGATCCCGCTCCAACTACCGAAAAACAGGTGCGCGGCTACATTGAGACGGCCTGGCCGGCGATGACTGAACTGGGATTGACGGCAAACGGCGATCCCGATGCGGTCACCTTCCACGCCTCAGCACCGGAAGCCGTCCGGGGTGCTGCGTTCATTCAGGAAAGCGTTCCGGAACGGCTGCCTGTTAAACATGCCCTTTTTGGCAAGATCGAACGGGAAATGGACAAAGATGCAATACTTGCCAGCTCGGCCTCTGGCCTGACCTTGGGACAGATGCAAAGCGGCTGGAAGGATCCGTCACGGATAATCCTGGGCCACCCTTTCAACCCGCCGCACCTTATCCCCTTGGTCGAGGTGATGGGCAACGACAAGACTGCGGATGGGATCGTGGAGGCCGCCGAGCGTTTCTATGAAAGCACCGGCAAAACAACCATCCGCGTTAACAAGGAAATCGCTGGTCATGTTGCCAACCGCCTGCAAGCCGCAGTCTGGCGCGAAGCGATCAGCCTTGTGATGCAGGGTGTTGCCTCGGTTGAAGACGTAGACAAAGCAATGTGGGCCGGACCGGGCCTGAGATGGGCGGCGATGGGGCCAACCATGCTGTTCAATCTTGGCGCCGGAGAGGGCGGCCTGGCAGCATTCTGCGATCACTTCGCCGAAACGTTCAACGGCTGGTGGGATGATCTGGGGCAGGTGCACCTGAATGAAGACGTGGCGCAAACCCTGATCATGGGCGTGCAGGACGAAGCACAGGGTCAAACCCCGGCCGAGCTTTCAACCAAACGGGATGCCCTGATCACCGCCATGCAGAAGGCCACCGCCGGTCTGCGTTAACGCTATTGGAAATTAAAGAAAGCCTTTGAACCGGTACCTCGCTGTCATCGGCGCCGGGCATGGACGTACAGCCGGTGACGGAATATTCGGCGTTTTCGCAATCGACGCTCGTAAAAGGGCTCAAGGCCAAACCGGCACATTTGGAAAATGCGAGTTAGGGTCAGGATGGGCGTTGTTGCGTAGCTCCAGCCTGAAACGTGACTGCCCCTTTTCCCCTTGGTGTCAGGCGACGCGTTCGATCCCGGCTTGGCCGAGCGCGTTGAAGCGGTTCATGAGTGCAATGCGGATGTGGATTTCGGCGGTTTGGCGGTCGGGGTCTCGCGATGCGGCCCTCTCGCCAAAGGATTTGAGACCGCGCATCTTCGCCTCGACCCGACTTCGGACGTGATAGCCCGACCACCGCTTCCAAATGGCCCGCCCAAGGGTGACGGTCTGGCGTCGCAAGAAAGCCGTTGTCGCGAATGCGCGCGGTATAAGGGCTATGAGGTGATTGAGGTCTTTAACGATAATAAATCAGGTGGCGATGCTGACCGTCCTGCCATGATTGCCCTTCTGGCGTACCTGAAAGTGCAAAAGGAAACCTGTGTTGTCATCATCGATGACATCAGCCGTTTCGCGCGGGATGTGGTTGGACATTGACAACTGCGGACGCTGCTGGCCGAAGCGGGCGGCAAGCTGGAAAGTTCGTCAATAGAATTTGGCGAGGACAGTGACAGCATTCTGGTTGAGAACCAGCTGGCGTCTGTGTCCCAGCACCAAGGCCAGAAAAAACGGCGAACAAACTAAAAATCGTATGCGGGGGCGTGCGCTTAATGGTTGCTGGGTGTTCCGTGCGTCGATTGGTTACAAGTATGAGCGCGTTGCAGGGCATGGCAACATGCTGGTGCGGGATGAACCTTTGGCTTCCATCATCCAAGAGGCCTTGGAAGGGTTTGCCTCCGGCCATTTTGAAACGCAGGCCGAAGTGAAACGGTTTCTGGAATCAAAACCTGCATTCCCGAAAGATTTTGCCGATGGCACAATTCGTTTTGAGCGGATCATCCGCCTGATGACTCGCACGCATTTTGCGGGTTACATCGAAATCCCCGAGTGGGATGTGTCACTGCGCAAAGGCCATCATGAAGGTCTGATCTCACTTGAGACCCATGAATTGATCCAGCAACGGATCAAGGACGGAGGCAGAGCTCCCGCTCGCAAGGATATCAACGCGGACTTCCCTCTGCGGGGATTCGTGTGCTGCGATGACTGCAACACACCTCTGACGGCCTGCTGGTCCACCAGCAAGTCGGGCAAGAAACATCCGTATTGCCTCTGCCACGCCAAAGGCTGTCCCAGCTATCGTAAATCCATCCGCCACGATGTGCTGGAAGGTGAGTTTGATACATTGATGCAAAGCCTCACACCCTCCGAGGGCATGTTTGCCATGGCGTCAAAGATGTTCAAAGACGCTTGGGGACAACGTGCGGGACAAATGGAGGCTGTCAAACGCCTGATCAGCACGGAGCGCAACCAATTGGATAAGCAAATCGAAGGCCTTTTGGATCGTGTCGTGGACGCGGACAGCCCAACCCTGATCACGGCCTGTGAAAAGCGTATCGAAAAATTGGAGCGTGAGAAGTTGATCTTAGACGAAAAACTGCAAAACAAAGGAAAGCCAATGCATACCTTCGAGCAAATGTTCGAACACGCACAGCAATTCCTGTCAGACCCTTGGAAACTATGGAAAAGTGGAAACCTGATTGCCCAAAGAACTGTCCTGCGACTGGCCTTTGCAGAGAAAATTAGCTTTGCACGAAATAAAGAACTTCGAACACCAAAAACCACCTTGCCACTCAAGATGTTAGAGGGGGTTTCTTACCAAAAGAAGATTAATGGCGGAGAGACAGGGATTCGAACCCTGGGTGGGCTTGCACCCACAACGGTTTTCGAGACCGCCCCGTTCGACCACTCCGGCACCTCTCCGCGGGGGTCTGGTGGGGCAGCGTTTAAGGTTGATTCCGGGTGCGCGCAAGTGGGAAATGCGGCTTTGCCAAAAAAAGCCGGTCTGCCGTTGCCAGCCAAAGGTTTTTGCCTAAATTTGCTTTATGCAGATGACCCTCAAAACCCCCGCTGAGCTCTTGCGTTTCCTGATCCTGCTGTGTTTCGCCGTTGCGGGAATGCCGCAGACCGGCCTGGCCGCAGAACGGGACCGGGTTGAGGCGTTTCTGGAAGTGACCGGTTTTGACGTCGCGCTCGACAGCATTGCCTTGTCTGCCTCCAGCGCACCGGACATGCTGGGGCTGGATGCAGGCGCCTTTGGCAGCCAGTGGACCGAACTGTCCGAGGATGTTTTTGATACCGCTGAAATGCGCGGCCTGGCGCTGGAGATCCTCGAAAATACGCTGGACGACGAAGCTCTGGACCATGCGGCAGCTTTTTATGCCAGCGATCTGGGGCAGCGCCTGGTGCGGGCGGAAAACGCCTCGCATAAGGTCGAAGATGACGCGGTAAAGCAAATGGCAGGCAACCGCATCGTTTCAGACCTGGTCAAAGCCGGCAGCACACGGGTCGCAATGTACCAGCGGATGGGAACCGCAATTGATGCCGCTGGCGCAGGCGTGAAGGCGCTGCAGCAGATCCAGTTCCGCTTCCTTATGGCCGCCGCTGCTGCCGGGGTGATCAAGCTGGAATTGGACGCCGATGGCTTGCGCGCCCTGATGAAGGCGCAGGAAGGCGAGCTGCGGCTCAGCCTGCAGGCCTCCAGCCTTGCGGCCTCGGCCTATACCTATCAGGAATTCAGCGATGCCGAGGTTGAGGCCTATGTTATGGCCCTGGAAGAGGCGCCGATGCAGCGGGTTTATGAGCTGCTCAACGCTGTGCAGTATGAGATCACCGCCAACCGCTTTGAAGAACTTGCGCACCGGATGGCAGAGCTGACACCCGGGCAGGATATCTGAACCTGCACGGGCTGATGGCGCAGGTTGTGAAAAACAGTTGACACCTTGGGAGTTCCGAACCATAAGCCCGCATCCCGGCCCGGAATCCGTGCGCCGGGGTTTATTTGTAATACGCCCATCACATGGGCGCGCTGTTCGAGGCGGCATTTGCCGAAAACACCCGCAAGGGGGCCGTAGGACGCGGGTAGAAAAGGAAAGACGCACATGTTTGCGGTCCTCAAGACCGGCGGCAAGCAGTACAAGGTTCAGGCGGGCGATATCCTCCGCGTTGAGAAACTTGCTGCAGACGCTGGCGAAACCATCCAGTTCGACGAAATCCTGATGCTGGGCGGCGACGCACCTGTTGTGGGTGCTCCGCTGGTGGACGGCGCTGCCGTCAAGGCGGAAGTGATCGACCAGATCAAAGGCGAAAAGCTGATCAACTTCGTCAAGCGCCGCCGGAAGCACTCTTCCAAGCGCACCAAAGGCCACCGTCAGAAGCTGACCCTGGTCCGGATCACCGAGATCCTGGCATCGGGCGCAACCAAAGCTGCTCCGAAAGCCGCTGCCAAAGCTGCACCTGCCGCTGAAGCCGCCGGTTCGGACGACCTGACCCAGCTGACCGGTGTTGGCCCTGCCGCCGCCAAGAAGCTGAACGAAGCCGGCCTGACCAGCTTTGCCCAGATCGCAGCCTTGTCCGAAGACGGTATTGCTGCTATCGAAGCGGTCAAAGTGAAGCCCGAGTGGGTTGAGCAGGCCAAAGAGCTGGCTAAAGGCTAAGGAGAGAGAGAATGGCACATAAAAAAGCTGGCGGTTCCTCACGTAACGGCCGCGACTCCGCGGGCCGCCGTCTTGGCGTGAAACTCTTCGGTGGCCAGGCGGCCATCGCAGGCAACATCATCGTGCGTCAGCGCGGCACCAAGTTCTGGCCGGGCGAAAACGTAGGCATTGGCAAGGATCACACTCTGTTTGCCACCGCCGAAGGTGCCGTCACCTTCCGCAAGGGCCTGAAAAACCGCACCTTTGTATCGGTTCTCCCAGTGGCGGAGGCCGCTGAGTAAGCCGACCCGAAGGGTAAAGAAATCTTTAGGGGGACCGGCTATAAGGCCGGTCCCCTTTTCTGTTTTCCGGATGCGAGTGAAAATGATTTTCCTAAGAATGACCAAGGGCGTGGTTTCTGCTGAAAATCACAGTGGCGCTCACGCCCGGCCAACAGGAAGTTTTGCACAAATTGAACAGCCTATGCCTTGCCACCGGGGCAGGGCATGCACATCTGAGGTTGGCCGCCGCAACAACAAAGGCAGTTACAGCCAGAAAAACTTTGGCAGAGGAGGAGCACATCCATGAATTTGGAACAGATTGTGTGCCAGCAGGTAATCGACACGGACCGCTTTATTCTGCGGCCCTTGCGAAAATCCGATGCCGGCCTGATTGAACACTACGTCAGCGATGCGCGCGTTGCCCGCATGACCCGCTCGGTGCCCCATCCGCTGCCGCCCGGCGCCGCCGAGGCTTTTGTGGCCCGAGCCATGGCCGAAGAACGCGACGAGGATGTCTGGGTGATCGATGGCACTGCCGAAGGCGACGCGGAGCTGAAAGGCGTGATCGGCCTTAAGCGGATGGACCGCAACCAGTCGGAAGTGTCCTATTGGACGGCTCCGCCGTTTTGGAATACCGGGCTTGCCTCTGCCGCGGTGAAGGCATTGGTGGACGCAAACCCGCAGGGCAACGCGGCGATGTTTGCCTCGGTGTTTCAGGACAACCCGGCGTCTGCCCGGGTGCTGATCCATTGCGGCTTTGATTATCTCGGCGACGCCGAAAGCTATTCAGTGGCCCGCGATGCCTCTGTCCCAACCTGGACCTACAGCCGAAAACTGTGATTGGCGCGGCGCGCGCTTTGCGGTAAGGCAAACGAAACATTCCCGCCAGGGCCCCGGGGCTTTGGCGGGACACTTGTACTGCGCGGGCGGGCACGCGATTCCGCCGCATTAAGGAGCTGTCATGAAATTCCTCGATCTGACAAAGGTCTATATCCGCTCGGGCGCCGGCGGGAACGGCTGTGTCAGCTTCCGCCGCGAAAAGTATATCGAATACGGCGGGCCGGACGGGGGCGACGGCGGCAAGGGCGGTTCGGTCTGGGCCGAGGTGACCGACGGGCTGAACACCCTGATCGACTTCCGCTATCAGCAGCATTTCTTTGCTAAAAACGGCCAGTCCGGCATGGGCCGACAGCGCACCGGCAAGGATGGCGATGATATTATCCTGCGCGTCCCCGTGGGGACCGAGATCATGGATGAGGATCAGGAAACCGTTCTGGCGGATCTGACCGTGGTCGGCGAGCGTGTGCTGCTGGCCAAGGGCGGCAACGGCGGCTTTGGCAACCTGCACTTCAAATCAGCCACCAACCAGGCGCCGCGCCGGGCCAACCCCGGCCAGGAGGGCGTGGAGCGCACCATCTGGCTGCGCCTCAAGCTGATTGCCGACGCAGGCCTGCTGGGCCTGCCCAACGCGGGTAAATCGACCTTTCTGTCGGCGACCTCGAACGCGCGCCCCAAGATTGCCGACTATCCCTTTACCACACTGCACCCGAACCTGGGCGTGGTCGGCATCGACAACACCGAATTTGTTGTCGCCGACATCCCCGGCCTGATCGAAGGCGCGCACGAAGGCAAGGGGATTGGCGACCGGTTCCTGGGCCATGTGGAGCGTTGCGCGGTGCTGCTGCATCTGGTGGACGGCACCTCCGACACCGTGGTCGAAGACTACAAGACCATCATCGGTGAGCTTGAGGCCTATGGCGGTGTTCTTGCCACCAAGACCCGGATCACCGCACTGAACAAGGTGGATGCGATCGACCCGGAGGAGCGCGACGAAAAACGCGCCGCATTGGAGGCCGCAGTTGGCGGTCCGGTCATGATGATGTCCGGCGTCAGCCGCGAAGGGCTGAACGAAGTGCTGCGCGCGGTGCGTGCTGAAATCGACGACGACCGTATCCGCATGAAACCCGTCGAGGAGGAAGCGCCTTGGCGGCCCTGAAATCGGCGAAACGGATCGTCGTCAAGATCGGCTCAGCGCTGCTGGTCGACCGGAAAACCGGCGAGCTGCGCGCAGGCTGGCTGCATTCCTTGGCCAATGATGTTGCCTGGCTGAAGGCCGGCGGCACCGACGTGGTGCTGGTCTCTTCCGGCTCGATTGCCTTGGGCCGGGGCGTTTTGGGCCTAGCGCGCGCTGACCTGCCGCTGGAGCAATCGCAGGCCGCGGCGGCGGTTGGCCAGATCCGTCTGGCGCGCGCCTATGAAGAAGCCCTCGCGCCGCACCGGATCACCACGGCGCAGGTGCTGGTGACGCTGGAAGACAGTGAAAACCGCCGCCGCTATCTGAATTCCCGCGCGACACTGGAAACGCTGCTGGGTATGGGCGCGGTGCCGATCGTCAACGAGAATGACACTATCGCAACGGACGAAATCCGCTACGGTGACAATGACCGGCTGGCGGCGCAGGTGGCGGTGACAGTCGGGGCTGACACTCTGATCCTGCTGTCCGATGTTGATGGCTTCTACAGCGCCAATCCTGCGCTGGATCCCGTGGCCAAGCGCTATGACCGGATTGACGAGATCACACCGGAGATTGAGGCGATGGCGGGCGACGGTGTCTCTGGCCTGTCCAAAGGCGGGATGATCACCAAACTTCTGGCAGCCAAGATGGCCACCGCCGCCGGCTGCGCCATGGCGATCACTGAAGGTTCGCCTTTGAACCCATTGAAAACACTTGAAGATGGTGCGCCTTGCACTTGGTTCACCGGGCAGGGGGATCCGCAAGCCGCACGCAAGCGCTGGATCAGCGCGATGAAGACCCGCGGAGTTCTGACCATTGACGAAGGTGCTGCACGCGCATTGATGTCCGGGAAAAGCCTGCTGCCTGCAGGCGTCCGTCATGTGGAGGGTGACTTTGGCCGCGGCGATCCGCTTGCCATCCTTGGCCCAGACGGACGTAAACTGGGGCAGGGGCTGTCACGCTATACAGCGGACGAGGCCCGTGCCATCCAGGGGCGTCAATCGCAGGAGATCGAGGCCACGCTGGGCTATCCCGGCCGCGCCGCATTGATCCACCGCGATGATATGGCGCTTTGAGCAGATCATCTGATAGTTTATTCCAGCCGGCAGGCACCCGATGTGCCAAACAAGGACCGGCAAGGGCGCGAGACACATGAAAGACAATGAAAACATCCCCGCCGTGATGGCAGAGCTTGGCAAACGTGCAAAGCAAGCGGCGCAAATCCTGGCCACGGCCAGCGCTGAGCGCAAACATGCGGCCCTGATCGGCGCAGCCGAGGCGGTGTGGAGCCGCCGGGCAGAAATCATCGCTGAAAACGCCAAGGACTTGGAGTTCGGCCGCGGCAAGGGCCTGTCCGGCGCGATGATGGACCGTTTGATGCTGGACGAGCCCCGCATACAGGGCATCGTTGACGGTCTGCGGGCGGTGGCAGCGCAGCCCGATCCGGTGGGCGAGGTCATGGAACAGTGGGAACAGCCCACAGGCCTCAAGATCCAGCGAGTCCGCACTCCGCTGGGGGTGATCGGGGTGATCTATGAAAGCCGCCCCAATGTGACCGCGGATGCCGGCGCGCTCTGCCTGAAATCGGGCAATGCCGTTATCCTGCGCGGCGGTTCGGAAAGCTTTCATTCCAGCCAGGCGATCCACGCCTGCCTGGCTGAGGGCCTGAAATCCGCTGGCCTGCCCGAAGACGCCGTGCAGCTGGTGCCGACCCGCGACCGGGCCGCGGTGCAACAGCTGCTGACCATGACGGACTATGTCGACGTCATCGTGCCCCGCGGCGGCAAGGGCCTGGTGGGTCTGGTCCAGCGCGAGGCGCGGGTGCCGGTCTTTGCCCATCTCGAGGGCATCGTGCATATCTACCTCGACAAAGCCGCCGATCCGCAAAAAGCCTTGGATGTGGTGCTGAATGCCAAGACCCGCCGCACCGGGATCTGCGGCGCCGCGGAATGCCTATTGATCCACCAAGATATTGCGCAAACCCTGGGCAAGGCCGTTCTGGACAGCCTGTCTGCTGCCGGCGTGGAAATTCGCGCCGAAGCGGGCTTGCCGGGGCCTGAGGGTATGGCAACCGCCACCGCTGAGGACTGGGGCAAGGAGTATCTGGATACCATCATCGCAGCCAAACAGGTTGCCAGCATTGACGAAGCAATCCAGCACATCCGCACCCATCATTCCCAGCACACCGATTGCATCATCACCGAGAATGAAGCTGCGGTTCAGAAATTCTTTACTGAACTCGACAGCGCGATTCTGATGCACAATGCCTCCACCCAGTTTGCCGACGGCGGAGAATTTGGCATGGGTGCGGAAATCGGCATTGCCACCGGTAAAATGCATGCGCGCGGTCCCGTCGGCGCCACCCAGCTGACCAGCTTCAAATACCTGGTCCGCGGCGACGGTGCCACCCGGGCTTAAGCGATAAAAAACGCAAAACGCCGGGAAAATGTCCCGGCGTTTCTTTGCATAAAATGCTGATGATCAGAACTGCAGCGTGATCTTTTCCAGGTTTTGCTCCAGCCGGACGGTGCGGTCTGCTTCTCTGGCGGCCCCGGGGAGCAGAGCGAATTGCACCAGCGCCGGTGTGATCTCAGCATTTGAATTGCCACCGCTTACCCGCGCCCACAGCTCGTCATCCACGTTCAGTTTGCGGCCTTCGCCCATCACTGTCCATTTCCCGTCGGCACAGAAAATCTTGACCATTCCGCCATAGGGCAGGGCGGATTCCAGGCACAGCGCCGCCAGCAGGGTCAGGCGTGCCTCGCTGCGGGTGCAGCCTTCCAGCGGCGACCATTGGTATTTGATGCGTCCGCCCTTGCTGATGTCTTCCAGCACTGAAACCACTTCGGCCCGGCCCATCTGCTGGTCGCCGGCTGCGCCAAAGGCAATACGGAAAAAACGGATGCGGGCGTTGGCATTGGCCACGCTGTCAGAGATCAGTTCCAGCTCGGGGCCGGACATGCTGCCAGCCATTCCAAGCAATTCCAAGCCGTTGTTGATGGCACCGACAGGGCTGATCAAATCATGGCAGATCCGGGACCCTACCAATGCAGCCAGATTGGCGTTATCTACACCCATAACTTATACTTCCTCCGAACTGGGCCACCCGCCAATGAATGACCTCAACGCAATTTTAGCCCCCGGCATGTTCGTCCGGCACCCGGATCACCCTGAATGGGGTGTAGGGCAGGTGCAATCGAACGCGGGCGGCAAGATCACCGTGAATTTCCCCGACCAAGGCAAGCTTGTGATTGACGGAGCACGCATCTCCCTTATTCCCGTCTTTGATCCATAACGGTTTATGAAGAGTTAACGAACTCAATCTAATTCGCCTTAAAAGCTGCGCGTTCTTTGCCTCAATAGAGGGATGCGCTCAAGCCTGATCGACGCAAAGGTGATCGAATGCAAGACTCCCCTCCGGAATTTTCCGTCAAGATCGCGGAAACAGACGCAGAGCTGCGCGCCGCGCAAGCTCTGCGGTATGACGTGTTTGTGCGGGAGCTTGGCGGCGGCGGCGCGCTGGTGGACCATGATGCGGGGCTGGAGCGGGACGGGTTCGATCCGTTCTTTGACCACATGCTGGTGATCGATGACGCTAAAGGCAGGGTGGCCGGTGTCTACCGCCTGTTGCGCGATGATCAGGCCGCAAAAGCCGGTCAGTTCTATTCCGAAGACGAATATGATCTGACCGTCCTGAAGACTTCCGGCCGCCGGCTGCTGGAGCTGGGACGCTCTTGTCTGCATGCGGATTACCGCGGCGGCATGGCGATGTTCCATCTCTGGTCCGGGCTGGCAGACTATGTGGAGACCCATAGTATCGAGGTTCTTTTCGGGGTCGCAAGTTTTCACGGCACTGATCCCGCTGCTCTGGCCAATCCTTTGGCGATGCTGCACCACAATCACCTGGCGCCGCCCGAGCTTCGCGTGCGGTCAAAAACGTTTCAATCCATGAACTTGGTAGCCGCAGGTGATCTCAACCGCAAACGTGCGATGGTGGAAACCCCTGCGCTGATCAAAGCGTATCTGCGGCTGGGCGGATACGTCGGCGACGGCGCCTATGTCGATCAGGCCTTCAACACCACCGACGTGTGCCTGATCCTGGACACCGCGCAAATGAACGACCGCCAGCGCAGGATTTATGCCGGAGGCAAGGGGCGGGAATGAGCGTCAGCTGGCAAAGCGAAGAGGCGCCGGATCCGGTCCGGATCGGAGCCTTGGGCTGGACACTCGTGCTGGTGCGCGGGCTGCCGCTGGCGGTGCTGGTGTTTGGCGGGCTGCTGGTTTTGCTGGCCCTGCGGCTGATCGAACGGCCGGTATTCGGCCTGCAGCGGCCGGTCACGCCCTTTATCACACAGTTTGTCTGCCGCAATGCCTTTCGCATTCTCGGGATCAGCTTCAAAACCCGCGGAACGCTGATGCGTCAAAAGGGGGCCGTGGTGGCCAATCATGCCTCCTGGCTGGATATCTTTGCTCTGAATGCGCGCAAGCGGATCTACTTTGTCTCCAAGGCGGAAGTCGCCAAATGGCCGGGGATCGGCTGGCTTGCGCGGGCCACGGGCACTGTGTTCATCGAGCGCAATCCTAAGAAGGCCAAGGAACAGGCAGACATGTTTGAACAGCGCCTGCAGGCCGGCCACAAGCTGCTGTTTTTTCCCGAAGGCACCTCAACCGATGGTTTGCGGGTCTTGCCCTTCAAAACAACGCTCTTCGCTGCGTTCTTTTCGGATCACTTGCGTGAGGATGCGCATATCCAGCCAGTCTCTGTCCACTATCGCGCACCCAGTGGCGCCCCGGCACGGTTTTATGCCTGGTGGGGAAATATGGATTTCGGGCCGCATCTTCTCAAGATCCTGGCAGCCCAGCGGCAAGGCCAAGTGGAGCTGATTTACCACCAGCCGTTGAAGGTTGCCGCCTTCCCGGACCGCAAAGCCCTGGCCGCCACAGCCGGAAAACTGGTAGAAGACGGCCACCGGCGCGCCTTGGATGGCTGAAAAATGAGGCGGAAACCGGTTTCCTCCTGATCCGCTATTGTCAGCTGACAATTTCTGCTCTATGAGCGCGCCTACGAACCCGCAGGCGGGGTTTGGCCTGATCAGGGGAGACATCCCTGACGGACCGCCGGTTGGAGCATACGCTCTAGATAACCCCCGCCGAGGATAGAAACCGGAAAGGATATAATAGCATGGCTCTTCCTGAGTTCACCATGCGTCAGCTGCTTGAAGCTGGCGTTCACTTCGGCCACCAGACTCAGCGCTGGAACCCGCGTATGGCACCGTTCATTTACGGTTCGCGCAATGGCATCCACATCATGGACCTGACCCAGACTGTTCCGATGCTGGACCAGGCGCTGCAGGTTGTCCGTGACACCGTTGCCAAAGGCGGCCGCGTCCTGTTCGTCGGCACCAAGCGCCAGGCAGCCGGCCCGATCGCCGAAGCGGCTGAAAAGTCGGCTCAGTACTTCATGAACCACCGCTGGCTCGGCGGCACCCTGACCAACTGGAAAACCGTTTCCCAGTCGATCAACCGCCTGAAGGAAATCGACGAGAAAATGGCGGGCGGCGCCGAAGGCCTGACCAAGAAAGAGCGTCTGGGCATGGAACGCGACCAGGAGAAGCTCGAAGCGTCTCTGGGCGGCATCCGTGAAATGGGCGGCGTGCCGGACCTGCTGTTCGTCATCGACGTCAAAAAAGAAGCGCTGGCCATCGCCGAAGCCAAGAAACTGGGTATTCCGGTTGTGGCTGTTGTCGACACCAACTGCTCCCCCGATGGCGTGGATTTCATCATCCCCGGCAACGACGACGCATCGCGCGCCATCTCGCTGTACTGCGATCTGGTTGCCCGCGCGGCACTTGACGGCATGTCCGCTCAGCTGGGTGCTGCAGGCGTTGACCTGGGCGCGCTCGAAGAAGCGCCGGCCGAAGAAGCCGTGGCTGAAGAAGCCGCTGCTGCTGACGCCTGATCCGTCCCGTCACGGAACTGACATGCGGGGCAGGGTATCACCTGCCCCAAATCTGTTTTTGAATTGAGGAGAGCCTAAGATGGCAATCACTGCTGCTATGGTGAAAGAACTGCGCGAATCCACCGGCGCAGGCATGATGGACGCGAAGAAAGCCCTGGTCGAAAACAACGGCGACATGGAAGCCGCGGTTGACTGGCTGCGCACCAAAGGCCTGGCCAAGGCTGCCAAGAAATCCGGCCGTACCGCCGCAGAAGGCCTGGTTGCCGTGATCGTTGAAGGCAACAAAGGCGTTGCCGTCGAAGTGAACTCGGAAACCGACTTTGTCGGCAAGAACGCTGAATTCCAGGAAATGGTCGGCAGCATCGCCAAAGCTGCCCTGAACGTTTCGGACGTTGAAGCGCTGAAAGCTGCCGACATGGGCGGCAAGACTGTTGCTGAGACCATCACCGACAAGATCGCCACCATTGGCGAAAACATGTCGGTCCGCCGTATGGCCGCGCTGGAAGGCGAAACCGTTGTGTCCTACGTGCACAATGCCGCCACTGCTGGCATGGGCAAAATCGGTGTTCTGGTTGCCATGAACGGCGGCGACGCAGCGATCGGCAAACAGATTGCAATGCACATTGCAGCTGCCAACCCCGCCGCGCTGTCCGAAGCCGATATGGACGCCTCTGTGGTTGAGAAGGAAAAGCAGGTTCAGATGGACATCGCCCGCGAATCCGGCAAGCCGGAGCAGGTGATTGAAAAGATGATCGTCGGCCGGATGAAGAAATTCGTCGCAGAATCGACCCTGCTGAACCAGCAGTTCGTTGTGAACCCGGACCTGACCGTTGAAGCCGCAGCCAAAGAAGCAGGCGCAACCATCACTGGTTTTGCCCGCGTCGAAGTCGGTGAAGGCATCGAAGTCGAAAAAGAAGACTTCGCAGCCGAAGTGGCCAAGGCCGCACAGGGCTGATTTGGGCTGATCAGCCCTCACGCTTGAATTCAGGAACCGGCAGGGACATCCCTGCCGGTTTTTTTGTGCGCATCGTCCGCATACGGACGCTGCCCCGGCGGCTGATATCGGAGGAAGGGATTGCGAGGGACCCCACTGATGGGGATGGGCGAGGCCCCTCTGTATCCGGAATAGACGCGGAACAATACGCGTCTACTCCTGACCAGGTAGGAGAGCCTTGAAATCACAAGGGTCGTTACCCATTAGTTCCTTGGCTAAAGCCACCACTCACGGAACAGGGGCAACATGCAGAAAATCAACCTATAACGGTAGTATAGAATTCCATACTTCTTACGGCTTAGTTCAGACCGGCATGGTCAGTAAAACCGGTTAAGTTTCCGTCGCTTGCAAGCGATCTGAGAAGGTCCGGCGGCGTCTGCAATTGCCGCGGCAGCAGCGGCGGCACGGCCTGGTCATCCACAGCCAAGCAGCAGTTTATGCATCCATGATATACATCTGATTGTGCAGCGCTGCCTTCAAAACAGCCTGGGCGGTTGTCTCGACCGACAGCGATTCCCTGGCAAGACGCAGGTGTTTTTCAATCGTCGCGGGTGTAAGTTCCATCAAGAGTGCAATGTCCTGCGTGGTTTTGCCATCTCCAACCCATTGTAGAACCTCCCGCTGCCGTTTGGTAAGGCTGCGGTTTGGTGCAGTATAGGGCAGGGTGAGGATCTTCAGATGGGCGACATTGTTCATCAATACGATGTCATCGCCCGACTTCTGCCACAGCGCATCCACCGCATCCTGAGACATGCCCGGTTTTGCGGCCAGTGATATCGCGCCTTTGTAGCGGGGAGAAGCAGAGTAGAAACTGACGGTATAACCGGCATTCATGTCGAGCTTCTGATTGAACTCATGCACCCGCTGGGCTTCGGGCCCAAGTGTCCCGTCGGCAATCATGTCCTGCACAATACGCCAGCTGCCGGCGCCTTCGTTCTCCAAAGCCCAGCGAAGCATCGGCGCATGGAAATACAGGCCCTTATGCAGGAATCCGTGCAGATACTCGCTGTCATGATTGGACAGGATGACAAAATCATCCGGATCCCCCAGCGACGTTTCCGTTTTGTAACGGGTGTAACCGTAGATCAGCCGGTCGAACCCGAACCTGGACATTTGCCGGACATGCCCGTGCCACAGCTCTTCCAGACTTTGAGCGCCGCAAATGGAGTTCAGGTATTCCTTTACATTCATGCTGTTGCGGCCACTTTCAAATGTGCTTTCAAAGCATCCAGCGCCAACAGGTACCCCTGCGCGCCAAAACCGCAAATCTGCCCCAGCGCCGCCTTGGCGATATAGGAGGTGTGCCGGAATGGCTCGCGTGCATGAATATTGGAGAGATGCACTTCAACGGCCGGAAGCTCTACGGAAATCAAGGCATCCATCAGGGCAATTGACGTGTGCGTGTAGGCGCCGGCGTTCAGGATGATCCCATGATGCTGACCCTTGGCCGCATGAATAGCATCAATCAACGCCCCTTCATGGTTCGACTGGAAGCAGCTGACCGAGACCCCGAGTGTCTGAGCATGATCGGCGCAGGCCTGCTCCACCATCGCCAGAGTGACCGAGCCATAGACGTCCGGCTGCCGGGTACCAAGCAGGTTGAGGTTGGGGCCGTTCAATACCAGAATGCTCGTCATCGGATCTATTTCCTTTTCGTCCTTCCCTTTGAACTTCTAAGACAAATTTATTGCAAATGCGAACACGCAAACGCGCATGAATTGAAAAAATTCAAATTTTGGAATTTACTGAACCCGCTGCTGCAAGCGTTTGCCCGGCACTTTCAGAAGCCTTCTATTCCAGCCAATTTTCGAATTCACCGCTGTCACTGCGGTTGGAACCGTCATCGGGTTTTTGGGAATTTCATTCTGTCTGTATTCCGGCACCCGCGCTCCGAAGCCTGAAACGCAACGTCTCCCGGCTCGTCTCCTTTAGAAACACAGTATACAGTCCGGATGGATGAGGCAGAGCAGTAAGGGGGCGCAGTGATGAGATCAGACCGGCTGGAACGCATCAGGCGCTGGCAGCAACGTTATGTGGATGAAGGAAAATATCCCGGAAGCTCCCTTCTGATCCGCCGCCACGGTAAGGAACAGTATTTTCACACGGCAGGCCTGCGCAACATCGAGGAGAGCCTGCCATTCACCCGTGACACGCTGGTGCGCCTCTATTCGATGACCAAACCAGTGACATCAGTGGCTGTGATGTCTCTTCTGGAGCAAGGGCTGTTCCACCTGGATGCCCCTGTCAGTGATTTTCTTCCGGAATTCAATGATATGCAGGCGCTGATACCCGAAGCCGGGCATATCAGCCAGACCGAGCCTTGCGCTGTTCCGACACTGCAACAGCTGCTGACCCACACCAGCGGGCTGAGTTACCCGTTCAATCCCGGCCTCCTGCCGGAAGTCATGGCCAAGGAAGATTTGCTGTTTAAGCCGGACCACGGATCACTGGCCCCAATGGTGACGCGGCTTGCGCGCCTGCCGTTGGCTTTTCAGCCAGGAACCCGTTGGGAGTATTCCGTTGCGACTGATGTGCTGGGCCGCGTTGCCGAGGTTGTTTCGGGCAAGCCCTTGGGCCGGCTCCTGCAAGAGGTGATCTTTGAGCCGCTGGGAATGTCGGAGACCGGGTTCCAGCCGCCCAGCGGGGCAGGGAGCCGGTTTGCCTCTCTCTATACTCCGCTGGCGGGTGATGCCCTGGCGCTGAATTCCGCAGAGACCGGCACCGACAGCCTGCGCCCGACCGACAGTTACCCGCATTCTCCCTTCTGGCAGGCCGAAATGCACTCTGGCGGAGGCGGATTGATCGGCACGATCGACGACTATATGAAATTCACCGAAATGCTCCGGTGCCGCGGCCGCTGCGGAGACGGCTTTATCATCAGTCCGCAAACTTCTGATTTTATGATGCAAAATCACCTTTCCGGAGATATCGCTTCGATGGGTCCGCAAAGCTTTGCTGAACAGCCGATGGAAGGCATGGGTTTTGGCCTTGGCGGCGCTGTTGTTCTGGATCCGGCACGGGCGCGGTGCCCCGGATCCGTTGGTGATTTCAGCTGGGGCGGCATTGCGTCGACGTTCTTCTGGCTGGACCGGCAGCTTGATATGTCGGTGGTGTTTCTGACTCAGCTGGCGCCCTCCAGCTCGTACCCGTCACGGCCGGAACTCAAGGCGCTGGTTCATGGCGCCATTGCCGAGTGACTTCCAACTGCCGCAGTTCCAGGTAAGATAAGCGTTCTGTACAAAAAATGACCAATGAAAGCGCTGCAAATGCCGGATACCGCCAAAGTTCTCCTTGATCTGCTGGATCTGGAAGCGCTTGATACCAATCTCTACCGCGGATCCGGTTCCGGTGGCGAAACGCCGACCCGCATCTATGGCGGCCAGGTGATCGCACAGGCGCTGACGGCGGCATATGCAACTGTTTCCGGGCGGTTATGCCATTCTCTTCATGCCTATTTCATTCGTCCGGGCGACCCGTCAAGGCCGGTCATTTACGAGGTTGACCCGGCCCGGGACGGCCGCAGTTTTACCACCCGGCGGGTGGTGGCCATGCAGAACGGCAAACAAATCCTGAACCTGGCATCTTCCTTCCACGCACCGGAGCCTGGATGGGAGCATCAACACAAAATGCCGGATGTTCCAGCGCCGGCCATGCTGGAGCCGCGTGACAAAATTCTCCTGCGAAATGCGTTCCGGGTTGACCCGGCCAAACGAGATGAATTCACAAGACCGCGGCCATTCGAGATCCGCGAAATTGCGCCGCGGGATCCTTTGGAGCCGGAAGAAACCTCTGATATCAATCATATGTGGATCAGAATGGAAGCCGCTAAAGGAGCCGGTCCTGAGCTGCAGCATATCTTGATGGCCTATGCGTCGGACTTTGGCTTGCTCGGATCGTCGATGCGGCCGCATGGGCTGACGTTTCACAAACCCGGCGCTATGACCGCAAGCCTGGATCATGCGATGTGGTTTCATGCACCGGTCCATTTTGAGAACTGGCATCTTTACACAATGGATGCACCGTTTACCGGCAACGGCCGTGGTTTCAATCGCGGGTCTATCTACACAGAGGACGGCCAGCTGATCGCCAGCGTTGCCCAGGAAGGCTTGCTGCGCCCGACAAGTGATTGAAAATTAATATTTTTTAACCGCTCTGACGCAGTGTTTTGACAGAGGAAGAATTAACATAATTCTCATTATGGGGCATTGATGTGTACGCGGGGCACATTCTAGATTGGGTTGCGACAGTTCCCCTATCTTGCTGGCAAGCAAGGAGAATGGAAGATGGCCCACATAGAGCTGGATTTGCGTGAACGGCGCGCAATTGAGGATATGCTGAACGCAAAGACGCCCGTGAGCAAGATCGCGGCTGCGCTCGGCAGGCATCGCTCTACTGTCTACCGCGAGATCAAGCGCAACCGCTTTGAAGACCGTGAACTGCCAGATATCTGAACGGCTACTAGGGTGTGAACGCGCAGCGAACCGCGGCCGCCAGACGCATGCGCCGCCGCAAACTCGTGCGATTGAAAGAACTGCGCAAAGCAGTGATCACCCAATTGAAGGAAGGCTGGTCACCAGAGCAGATTGCCGGCCGCCTTGGGTTTGAAGGCCAACCGGTGCGTGTGAGCCACGAGACCATTTACGCTTACGTCTATGGCCCCGATGGCCAATCCGAAGAACTGGCGCGCCACCTGCCGAGCCGGCGCAAGAAACGGCAGCCGCGCGGCCTTGTTTTCCCGCCGGAGCGCTCCATTCATCAGCGCCCGGAGCACGTGAAGTCCCGCGAGACATTCGGTGAATGGGAAGGCGATCTGATGATCTTCGAACGCGCCCAGGGCAATGCCAACGTGGCCACGCTTGTAGAGCGAAAGACGCGGTTTGCCGTCTTGTTCAGAAACCAAGACAGGAGCACCACACACCTGATGAACCGGCTGATGGACGTCATGGAACCCCTGCCCCAGCCGGCGCGGCGGTCCATCACCTTCGACAGAGGGATCGAGTTCCGGAACTGGCGCAAGCTCAAGCCTGGGATCGGAACGGAGGCGTGGTTCTGCGATCCCCAGGCGCCCTGGCAGAAAGGATCCGTCGAGAACCTCAACAAGCGGGCGCGCCGCTACCTGCCACGGGATACGCCTGTGGCCGCGCTCTCAAATCGCTCAATGAAGGCGATTTGCGACCGCTTGAACGGCACACCCAGAAAATGCCTCGGATGGCGCACACCGGCTGAAGCCTTCCGGGACGAACTCATGAAGCTAGGATAGCAGGAAGCGTCGCAACGACCCTTGAGCCTCCATAAGCAATCCCCCCTGCAGTCAAGAAAATGGCTTCCTCTGAAACCAGAGGAAGCCAGTTATCACCGGTCAGGCTCCTTCATTGACTGCCCGAAAGTTTTCTTACCTGGGCCTTCGCGGTGTTCAGAACGGGCGCACCCGTTCCTGATAGTGTCAGAAGCAGTTATTCTGCTCCCAGTTTCCGTCTGCGCCACCGAGGGAAAATCAGAGGCGCAGACGGTGTCCTTCAGCTGCAGCCGGAAGTCCCGCCGCAGGTGTTGCACTTCATACAGGTGCCGTTGCGCACCAATGTGTAATTGCCGCATTCGCCGCAGGCTTCGCCCTCATAGCCTTGCATTTTCGCCTTGGCGCGCGCGTCCATGCCGCCACCGGGCTGCACGGTTGCATCACCGGTCTCTGGCACAAGCGACTGCAGCGCGGCAACGGGGTCCGTTCCGGTGCCCAGTGCAGTTGTTTCGGTCTGGCCGCCTTGCAACACCACCAGTTCCTGCGGCAGCCGTTTGCGCAGATAGCCAGTCGAGGAGATTTGCTTCAGCACTTCCAGCGACCGCGAGGCGGCGTTTTCACTCAGCTCGCTCAAGTTCGACACGCCTTCTTCCTCACCGCGGCCAAGGTCGTCGAAACTTGCACCTTCAGGCTTCACATGCGCCAGGTCGGTGCGGTCCAGATAGCTAACCGCAAGTTCCCGGAACACGTAATCGAGGATCGAGGTTGCGTTTTTGATCGAGTCGTTGCCCTGAACCATGCCTGCAGGCTCAAACTTGGTGAAGGTGAAGGCGTCAACAAACTCCTCCAGCGGCACGCCGTATTGCAGGCCGACCGAGACTGCGATGGCAAAATTGTTCATCATAGCCCGGAAGCCAGCACCTTCCTTGTGCATGTCGATGAAGATTTCGCCCAAGGTGCCGTCAGAATATTCACCGGTGCGCAGATAGACCTTGTGACCGCCGACAACCGCCTTTTGGGTGTAGCCCTTGCGGCGCTGCGGCATCTTCTCGCGGTGGCTGCGGACCAGCTCCTTTACCACCACTTTTTCGATGATCTTTTCCGCCAGAACCGTGGCCTTTTCCTGGGTTGAGCCGCTTTCAAGCACCTCCGCAGCCTCGTCGTCATCCTCAACCAGTGCCGCCGCCAGCGGCTGGCTCAGTTTGGAGCCGTCACGGTACAGCGCGTTTGCCTTTACCCCCAGGCTCCAGCTCAGCTCATAAGCCTTTTGGCAGTCTTCGATGGTGGCCGAATTGGGCATGTTGATGGTCTTGGAAATCGCACCGGAGATGAAGCTTTGGGCGGCTGCCATCATGTAGATATGGCTGTCAACACTCAGGAAACGCTTACCTTTCTTGCCGCAGGGGTTGGCGCAATCAAAGATCGCATAGTGTTCCTCCTGCAGATGCGGCGCGCCTTCAAGGGTCATGGTGCCGCAGACATGGTCGTTGGCCGCGTCAATGTCCGCCTTGGTAAAGCCGAGGTGGCGCAGCAGGTCGAAGGTCGGATCGTTCAGCTTGGGCGCCGGGATGCCCAGTACGCCGGTGCAGAAATCCTCGCCCAGGGTCCATTGGTTGAACACAAACCGGATATCAAAGGCCGTTTCCAGTGCAGCGTCCACCTTGGCCAGCTCATTGGGGCCAAATCCGTGACCGGCCAGCGACGTATGGTTGATCCCCGGCGCGTTGCCGATGGAGCCGTGGCCCACCGCATAGGACGCGATCTCCTCGATCTGGGCAGAGCTGTAACCCAGCCCCTCCAGCGCCGACGGAACCGAGCGGTTGATGATTTTGAAATAGCCGCCGCCGGCCAGCTTCTTGAACTTCACCAGGGCAAAGTCCGGCTCGATGCCTGTGGTGTCGCAATCCATCACCAGGCCGATGGTGCCGGTAGGTGCAATCACTGTAGTCTGGGCGTTGCGGTAGCCGTGCTTTTCGCCCAGCTCCAACGCCTCATCCCAAGCGCTGGCGGCCAGATCGGCCAGCAGCGCATCCGGGCAATTGGAAATGTCCAGCGGCACCGGTGTGACCGACAGCGCCTCGTAGCCATCCGCGATGCCCTTTGCAGCGTTGCGGTGATTGCGGATCACACGCAGCATGTGATCCGTGTTTTTTGCATAACCCGGGAAGGGCCCAAGTTCTGCCGCGATTTCGGCCGAGGTGGCGTAGGACACGCCAGTCATTAGCGCGGTCAGCGCACCGCACAGCGCCCTGCCCTCATCCGAGTCATAGCTGTAGCCCATGTTCATCAAGAGGCCGCCGATATTGGCATAGCCCAGACCAAGGGTGCGGAAATCATAGGAGCGCTGTGCGATCTCCTTGGACGGGAACTGCGCCATCATCACCGAGATTTCCAGCGTCAGCGTCCACAGGCGGCAGGAATGCATATAGTCATCCGCCTGGAACAGCCCGCCCTTCAGGAAGCTGAGCAGGTTCAGAGACGCCAGATTGCAGGCGGTGTCGTCCAAGAACATGTATTCTGAACAGGGGTTTGAGCCGCGAATTTCACCGTCTTCCGGGCAAGTGTGCCACTCATTGACGGTGTCGTGGAACTGGATGCCAGGATCGGCGCAGGCCCAGGCCGCATGGCCGACCTTCTCCCATAGGTCGCGGGCTTTGACCACCTTGGCAATCTTGCCGTCGGTACGGTTGATCAGCTGCCAGTCGGCGTCTTTTTCAACCGCGTGCAGAAAGGCGTTGGTGACCCGGATCGAGTTGTTGGAGTTCTGCCCGGAAACGGAGCTGTAGGCCTCGGAGTCCCAATCTGTGTCATAGGTCGGGAACTCGATCGAGGTATGGCCTTGCTTGGCGTAATCCAGCACCCGCTTGACATAGGTTTCCGGGATTGCCACCTTTTTCGCTTCACGGATCGCGCCCTTTAGCCCGGTGTTGACCGCCGGGTCATAGGCATCCGCTTCACCGCCGTCCCAGCCGCGGATCGCCTCGAAAATGCCGTTCAGCATCTTCTCGTGCATCTTTGAGCCTGCGACGATGGAGGCAACCTTCTGCTCCTCCAGAACCTTCCACTCGATGAATTGCTCAATATCCGGGTGATCGGCGTCGACGATCACCATTTTTGCTGCCCGACGGGTTGTGCCGCCTGATTTGATGGCACCCGCTGCACGGTCGCCGATTTTGAGGAAGCCCATCAGGCCAGAGGATTTTCCACCGCCTGACAGCGGCTCGCCTTCAGCGCGCAAATGGGAAAAGTTGGTGCCGGTGCCGGAGCCGTATTTGAACAGGCGTGCTTCGCGCACCCACAGATCCATGATGCCGCCGTCCTTGACCAGATCATCCGACACCGACTGGATGAAACAGGCATGCGGCTGCGGGTGTTCATAGGCGCTGTCCGATTTGGTCAGCTTGCCGGTCTTGTAATCGACGTAATGATGGCCCTGCGCCGGGCCGTCGATGCCATAGGCCCAATGCAGACCGGTGTTGAACCACTGGGGCGAATTGGGGGCCGAGCGCTGGGTTGCCAGCATATACCGCATCTCGTCGTAATAGGCGCGGGCGTTGTCTTCGGAAGAGAAATAGCCGCCCTTCCAGCCCCAATAGGCCCAAGCGCCGGCCAGCCGGTCGAATACCTGCTTGGAGGAGACCTCGCCGCCCAGCACCGCACCGTCGGCGGGGACCGAACGCCACAGGAACTCGGGAACGCCTTTTTCGCGGACTTTTTTCAGCCGCGACGGTACGCCGGCCTTGCGGAAGTACTTTTGGGCAATGACATCGCTGGCGACCTGGCTCCAGGATGCAGGAATTTCGATGTTGTCGAGCCGGAAAACAATGGTCCCGTCCGGATTGCGGATCTCCGATGTGGCCGAGATAAAGGCCAGATCAGCATAGGCATCCTGTCCGGGTTTTGTGAACTTCCGTTCGATCTTCATGCTCAGCCCCTTTTCAAGCATTCGTCATCTATTTGTCGCGGCGCCCCCAAGCGCCAGTCAGATCCGGTCACGGAACACACAAACACCCGGCGCACACCGCATATAGCGCGCTTGCGGCCCTCGCCGGCCATTCTCACAGGACTGTCTGCTGTTTTCAGCGTTGTTGCTTCGGCTCTGTTACCCACCAGATCTAGTGCCGTCGCAACCGGTGTCCACAATTTGGCGTATTCGGACACTAAGGGTCAACGCAAAATTTACACTTTGGCAACTATCTTTGCTGTTGACGGTTTCAGCGGATTGAAGGGTCTGCGGCAGGTCATTGATTCATCCACAGGCCCTGCCCCGTTCAACGCCTTCTGGCTGCGCTGCCGCCTGTTCGGATTTCCTTTGACCGCTGAGTGACTTGCTGCCTTGCAGAAGGAAAGCGGCCGTACCGGCCAGAGGTGATGGATGTGTAAAACCATGCAGTTGCACTGGCTGAAAACAGGGCGCACATCTTAGAAGCGATATTCTTGAGGTCCCGTGCCACAGACCTTCTGGTAGTCAGTCTCCGGTTAACCTTCTGATGCGGCTCGGCGGCAATTGGTTAAGGGTGTCTTAACAGTGTATTAAAGAAGTATTAACACTGCCGATTGAACGGAACAGATTCAGTTCATCAAATGCGGGAAACGAATCTTTGTTCCGGTTGATACCGGCAAAGATTCGCTGCAACTTATTGAAGAAGTGTGGTCGGGGCGGCGAGATTCGAACTCACGACCCCCTGTACCCAAAACAGGTGCGCTACCAGACTGCGCCACGCCCCGGACCGTGCGCCTTCCTATCTCTGCCGAACTGATTTGGAAACCCCTAACAGGGCCAAACTGCGCCGCTGCGGGAAAAAATTTCATGGCGCATCTGCGAGCCTGCCGCGATACCGTACTTGCGGGCAAGCCCGCCGTTGATTTCCAGCACCGCAAAGACAGCGTCACCGCCCGGAATCGGGGTCAGATCGCCAGGCACGGCGTTCTCGTGAACCGAGGTCACCAGACCGTGTTCATTCAGGAAAATGATATCAAGCGGGATCAGCGTGTTCTTCATCCAGAACGCCACGGGCTGCGGGCTGTCATAGACAAACAGCATCCCTGCGCCGCGCGGCAGGTCTTTGCGGAACATCAGCCCTTGGGCGCGTTCCGCCTCTGTATCGGCAATTTCAACTGCGAAACCCGCCTGCCCCCAGTTCCCGCGCAGATCGGCCTGTGCAAGCTTGCACTCAGACGCCAGTGCAGTCCCGGCGGCAAATGTCATGCAGGCGGCCAAACTCCACTGAAGCAGGCGCCGCATCAAGACCTTAGTCCTCGTCGCCTGGGAGCATTGCAGCCTCCCAGGCCAGCACTTCAACCGCCATGCGGCCGCGTTTGCCGTCGATCACCCGCATTGCCAAAGCTTCCCCCGGCTGCAGATCCGCCAGCCCGGACTGCCGCAACACTTCGACATGCAGGAAAACATCCTCGCCGCGGCCAAACACATTGGCAAAGCCGAACCCTTTGCCCTTGTCGAACCATTTGACCCGGGCAGGCTCCAGCGGTTCGTTCTGCAGGCTGGTCATATCCAATTCGGCAAAATCGCTCAGCACCGGGGTATCATCACGTTCGGGCGGCTGAATGGAGATCACTTCAACTGCTTGAACACCGCGGCCGGTCTGATGGGTGACAATCTCGATCCGGGCGCCGTCCGCGACAGAGCTTTGGCCGAAATTACGCAATACATTCACATGGAGCAGAATATCCGCGCCGCCCTCGTCAGATACGACAAATCCGTATCCTTTGGCTGGATCAAACCACTTCACCAGCCCCTGAATTTGCTGCAAGCTGCTGAGATCTTCTGCCACGTACTTTTCCCTACCGCGTTTTTTTTATTTTGATGGTGCCCTGATGCGCGATTCTGACCTTGGATTTCAAGCTAAAAAGACTTGAAATTGTCACGAAACTGCTATTGACCCTAGGTAAACCATTATCTTTTCCACTCAAGGATTGAGCCGCAGAATTTCCCATTCTGCAGCTGCATTCATGCGGCGCCAGCGAAACCGGTCATGCAGCCGGAATGCGCCATCTGCCCAAAATTCTATTTCAACCGGCACCAGGCGGAAGCCGCCCCAAAACGGCGGGCGGTCCGGGTTCGGACCCTTCATGGCTGTTACCTTTGCCACCTCGGCCATCAGCGTGCCGCGGCTGTCCAGCGGCTGTGATTGCTTCGAGGCCCAGGCCCCCAGCCGGCTCTTGAGCGAGCGGGACTTGTAGTATTCATCCGCCTGCGGCCCGTCTTCGCGTGTGATCGTGCCGCGCACCCGGATCTGGCGGCGCAGCGATTTCCAATGCACCACAAAGGCAGCCTTGCCGGCCTGATCCAGCTCTTGTGCTTTGGTGCTCTCGTAATTGGTATAGAACACAAAGGCGCCGTCTTCGATTTCCTTGAGCAGAACCATGCGGCTGTTCGGCAATCCGGTCTCATCCACCGTGGCCAGGGCAATGGCGTTGGGATCGTTGGGTTCGGCCTGTTCCGCCTCTCCCAGCCAGGACCGGGCGATGGCAAACGGATCGTCACCTGCAAATATACCTGTACGGTCGGTCATCGGGCACCTCTTTGCGGATTTCGATGCAACCTATGCAGCTTCCTGCCCCGCGACAAGGGCGTGCACCCTTGAAGCGGCCCGCGCGGCATACTAAACACCGCGTAATTCACAGATCACAGGCGGAGAACCTGCATGTCTAATCACCTGATGGCCGGCAAGCGCGGCCTTATCATGGGCCTGGCCAATGATAAATCCATCGCTTGGGGGATTGCCAAGGCCTGCGCCGATGCCGGCGCCGAGCTTGCCTTTTCTTATCAGGGCGACGCACTGAAAAAGCGGGTCGACCCGCTGGCAGCGCAGCTGGGCAGCGATATCGTGCTGCCGTGTGACGTCTCGGACGAGGCGTCGATTGATGCCCTGTTTGCCGGGCTGGAAGCCAAATGGGGCAAGCTGGACTTTGTTGTCCACGCCATCGGCTTTTCCGACAAGAACGAATTGCGCGGCCGCTATGTCGACACCAGCCGCAGCAATTTCCAAATGACCATGGACATCTCGGTCTTCTCGTTCACCGCGGTGGCAAACCGCGCCGAGAAGATGATGAGTGACGGCGGCTCGCTGCTGACCCTGACCTATTACGGTGCCGAGCAGGTGATGCCGCATTACAATGTGATGGGTGTGGCCAAGGCAGCGCTGGAAGCGTCGGTCAAATACCTGGCCGAGGATCTGGGCAAAGACGGTATCCGCGTCAACGCGATCTCGGCCGGCCCGATCAAGACCCTGGCCGCCTCCGGCATCGGTGATTTCCGCTACATTATGAAGTGGAACGAATACAATTCGCCGCTGCGCCGCAACGTGACCATTGATGACGTCGGCAAATCCGCGCTTTATCTGCTGTCCGATCTCAGCTCGGGTGTGACCGGAGAGAACCTGCATGTGGATGCCGGCTATCACGTGGTGGGCATGAAGGCGGTGGATGCGCCGGATATCTCCAAGTAACTGAATACAGAGAGAAACCCAGGGGCATCCTGGGTTTCTGCAAGCTGACGCGACTTCGCGGGGAGCAAGTAACATGACCGATCGTCTGCCGCACGAAAAAGGCTTTCACATCAGCTGGGACCAGATCCACCGCGACAGCCGTGCCCTGGCCTGGCGGCTGGACGGGCAAGGCCCTGACAATGGCGCCTGGCGCGCCGTGGTGGCGATCACCCGCGGCGGCATGGCGCCGGCGATGATTGTCAGCCGCGAGCTGGACATCCGCACCGTTGACACCATCTCGGTGCGGTCCTACCACCATCAATCCCAAGGCGAAGCCGAAGTGCTGAAGGCACCGGATGCCGATCTGATGGGGGATGGCGAAGGCATCCTGATCATCGACGATCTGGTCGACAGCGGCAAAACCCTGGATCTGGTGCGCCAGCTGTACCCCAAGGCGCATTTTGCCACCGTCTATGCCAAGCCCAAAGGGCGGCCCATGGTGGACACCTTCATCACCGAAGTCAGCCAGGATACCTGGATCTTCTTCCCCTGGGATATGGCGCTGCAATATGTGGAGCCTTACCGCGGCAAGGACTGATCCGCCTTGAATGGAATTCCCCTGAAGGGCGCGCTGCAAGGCGCGCCTTTTTCCGTTTGTGCACCTCCGGCCGAAGCACCCGCCGCTCCGGTCAGGCATAATCGCTTGAGAAGCCGGAAACGCCGTGCCAGACATAGTCCGGAGCGCAACCCGCTGCGCCTGACCATCTTCCTTTTTCCGGCGCCCGGAGCCTTTCATGCCCCTTTCCCGCACCCAAGCCACCTTTGTCTCGCCCATCGTCGAATCGCGCCGCTGGGTGGCCGGAGTTGAATTTCCGCCAGAGCGCCCGCTGCTGAACGTCAGCCAGGCCGCGCCGGCAGAGGCACCGCCCCAAGGTCTGCGCCAGGCACTTGCGGATGCTGCCCTGAACGATGCCGAGGCGCATCTCTACGGACCCGTCCTCGGCAGTGACCCGCTACGGCAGGCGCTGGCCATTCAGATCTCCGGTCATTACCGGGGTGATGTGCAAGCGGAACAGATTGGCATCACCTCCGGCTGCAACCAGGCCTTTGCCGCCGCCATTGCTGCGCTGTGCGGCGAGGGCGACGAGGTGATCATACCCGTCCCGTGGTATTTCAATCACAAGATGTGGCTGGACATGGCCGGCGTCACCGCCGCGCCGCTGCCGGTTGGCGACGGCATGCTGCCGGACCTGGCCGCTGCTGCTGCGCTGATCACGCCCCGCACCCGCGCCATCGTGCTGGTCACCCCGAACAATCCCTGCGGTGTGGAGTACCCTTCCGGGCTGGTGCAGGCCTTCTTTGATCTGGCCCGCAACCGCGGCCTGGCGCTGATCGTGGACGAAACCTACCGCGACTTCGACAGCCGCGAAGGTGCTCCGCACGGGCTGTTCCAGATACCGGATTGGGACAGCACCCTGATCCACCTCTATTCTTTCTCCAAGGCCTACCGGCTGACCGGCCACCGGGTCGGCGCTGTTGCAGCTTCGCCGGACAAGATGTTCGAAATGGAGAAGTTTCTGGACACAGTGACTATCTGCCCTTCGCAGCTGGGCCAGACCGGCGCCCTTTGGGGAATTGAAAACCTGCAGGGCTGGCTGGCGGGGGAACGTCAGGAAATTCTCGACCGCCGCGCGGCAATTGAAGACGGGTTTCCGGTGCTGGCGGAGAAAGGCTGGAAGCTGCTCGGATGCGGCGCCTACTTTGCCTATGTTGAACACCCGTTCGGCCTGCCGTCGGAGGAGATCGCCAAACGGCTGGTGGCGGAGGCTTCCGTCCTGATGCTGCCGGGCTCCATGTTCATGCCCGCAGACGATCCCGTCGGCGCACGCCAGTTCCGCATTGCCTTTGCCAATGTGGACCGGACAGGCATCCGGACGCTGTTTGACCGGCTGGCGGCCTTTAATCCCTGATCACGCAGCAGTTTGATCCGCAACCATCTTGCCCCTCTGCGGGCAGCCGCGTATTCAGTCAGCGGCATTTCCCGCCGCAAGGCGACCCCTTGCACGGCAGAACAATAAAGAGGGCATCATGGCCGCAGGCATGAAACAGCTATCCAAAACCTTCATCTGGATCCTGATGGGGATGCTGATCGTCGGCCTCGCCGGATTTGGCGCGGTGAATTTCACCAGCTCCGCCTCCTCGGTCGCCAGTGTCGGTGACGAAGAAGTCAGCATCGGCACCTATGTGCGGGAATTGCAGCGGGAACAGCGTGCCCTGCAGGCGCAAACCGGCCAGGCCGTTTCGATGGCACAGCTCAGTGCCTTTGGTCTTGACCGGGTGGTCCTTGGCCGTTTGATCTCGCTGGCAGCCCTTGATCACGAAGCCAAGGACCTGGGCCTGTCGATCGGTGACGAAAACCTGATCGAAGAGCTTGGCTCGATCGATGCCTTCCAAGGCGTGAACGGCGCTTTCGACCGCGAGGCCTATAGTTTTGCCCTCAGCAACGCAGGCCTGTCGGAAAAAGAATTCGAAGAGGACCTGCGCCGCGAAGCCGCCCGCACCATCGTCCAGAACGCAGTTCTGTCCGGCACTAAAATGCCTGGGATCCTGACTGAAACCCTGACCGGTTTCATCGGCGCGCGCCGCAGCTTTTCTTATGTGCAGATCAACGCCGCTGACATCGCGCTGACCGCCCAAGTTCCTGCGGATGCCGAGCTGCAAGCCTTTTATGAGACAGCGCAGGACCAGTTCATGCTGCCGGAAACCAAGGTGATCACCTACGCCGCCCTGCGCCCCTCTATGCTGTTGGATGAAGTGGAGATCGACGAGGCCGCCCTGCGCCAGCTGTTCGATGACCGCTCCAGCCAGTACCAAGTACCCGAGCGCCGTCTGGTGGAGCGTCTGGTGTTTGCCGATGATGCTGCTGCTGCCAGCGCCAAGGCACAGCTGGAAACCGGCGGCGCGACTTTCGAAAGCCTGGTCGATGACCGCGGCCTGACCCTGCAGGACATTGACATGGGCGACGTGACCATGGGCGCGCTCGGCGCCGCAGGCACCGATGTGTTTGCCGCCCAGGTCGGCGATGTGGCAGGCCCCCTGCCCTCTGATCTCGGCCCGGCACTCTACCGTGTGAACGGCCGTCTGGAGGCGCAAATCACGACCTTTGAACAGGCAATGCCGGACCTGCGTGAGGAGCTGGCGTCCGCCCGCACCCGCCGGTTGGTAGAGGCCCAGGCCGAAGACATCGACGATCTGCTGGCCGGCGGCGCCACGCTCGAAGAACTGGCAACCGAAAGCGGGCTGGAGCTGGTTCAAATCCATTGGACAGACAATGCCAGCGACGGCATCGCGGCTTATGAGGGTTTCCGCACCGCCGCTGCCGCCGTCACCGCCGAGGACTTCCCGGCTGTGGACTTCCTGGACGACGGCAGCCTGTTTGCACTGCGCCTGGACGAGGTTCTGCCCGAGCGTCCGGAACCCTTTGCCGATGCCCGCGACAAGGTCCTCGCCGCCTGGCAGGCCGACCGCCTGAGTACAGCGCTGCGTGAGCAGGGCGAGGCGCTTCTGACCCAAGCAGAGAGCGCCGGCTTTTCTGAAGGCGCAGAGGTCAAAACCGAGACCGGTCTGACCCGCACCGCATACATCGACACAGTGCCCGCAGATCTGGTCACTCAGGTGTTCGAAATGGAAGTCGGAAACTTCCGTCTGGTGCAGGACGCGGAGTCAGCCGTGGCTGTCCGCCTCGACGGCATCCTGCCGCCGGAAGCAAGCGATGACATGAACCTTCTCACTCAGGCTCTGCAGGCGCAGCTGGACCAGGCGCTGGCACAGGAAATGTTCCAGGCCTATGTGCAGGACGTCCAGGCCCGGGCCGAACCCCGTGTCGACCAGCAGGCGCTGAATGCAGCGCAGGCAAACTTCCAGTAATCAAGGCAAGCACTCATGGCTCTGACCCCCGATTTCGACACGTTCTCCAAGGCTTACGAGGCCGGCGAGAACCAGGTCGTCTATACCCGCCTTGCCGCTGACCTCGACACGCCTGTTT
The DNA here is from genome assembly GCF_000473165.1 of Leisingera aquimarina DSM 24565. Classification (GTDB taxonomy): domain Bacteria; phylum Pseudomonadota; class Alphaproteobacteria; order Rhodobacterales; family Rhodobacteraceae; genus Leisingera; species Leisingera aquimarina. The sequence continues at coordinate 3,123,525 of NZ_KI421504.1, forward strand.
CGCTGATGCTCAAGCTGACCGGCGCCCAAAAGGACGCCTTCATGCTGGAGTCTGTCACCGGCGGCGAGGTGCGCGGCCGTTATTCGATCATCGGCATGAAACCGGATCTGGTCTGGCGCTGCCACGGGGAACAGTCCAGCCTGAACCGCTCGGCGCGGTTTGACGCGGATGATTTCACTCCGCAGGACGGCAACCCGATGGACAACCTTCGGGCCCTGATTGCCGAGAGCAAAATCGACCTGCCTGATGATCTGCCCCAGGCTGCAGCCGGCCTGTTCGGATACCTTGGCTATGACATGATCCGGCTGGTTGAACACCTGCCGGACGTGAACCCGGACCCGCTTGGCCTGCCCGATGCGCTGATGCTGCGCCCTTCGGTGATTGCGGTGCTGGACGGCGTCAAGGGCGAGGTCACCGTGGTGTCGCCGGTCTGGTCCAGCGACGGCCAGACCGCCAAGGCCGCCTATGCCCAGGCCGCTGAACGCGTGATGGACGCGGTGCGCGATCTGGAGCGCGCCATGCCCGCCGAAAGCCGCGATCTGGGCGACGCGGACGAGGTCGCGCCACCCGTGTCGAACTTCACCAAGGACGGCTACATGGCCGCGGTGGAGAAGGCCAAGGACTACATCCGCGCGGGCGACATCTTCCAGGTGGTGCCGGCACAGCGCTGGACGCAAGCGTTCCGCCAGCCGCCTTTCGCACTGTACCGCAGCCTGCGCCGCACCAACCCGTCGCCCTTCATGTTCTACTTCAACTTCGGCGGCTTTCAGGTGGTCGGCGCCTCCCCCGAAATCCTGGTTCGCGTCTTCGGGCAAGAGGTTACTATCCGCCCCATCGCCGGAACCCGCCCCCGCGGCGCCACGCCCGAGGAAGACAAGGCGCTGGAGGCCGATCTGCTGGCCGACAAGAAAGAGCTGGCCGAGCATCTGATGCTGCTGGATCTGGGCCGCAACGACACCGGCCGGGTTGCCAAAATCGGCACCGTGCGCCCGACTGAAAAATTCATCATCGAGCGCTACAGCCACGTGATGCACATCGTCTCCAACGTCGTCGGCGAATTGGCTGAGGACAAGGACGCGCTCGACGCCTTCTTCGCCGGCATGCCCGCGGGCACCGTCTCGGGCGCTCCCAAGGTGCGCGCGATGGAGATCATCGACGAGCTGGAGCCGGAAAAGCGCGGCGTATATGGCGGTGGTGTCGGCTACTTCTCGGCGGGCGGCGACATGGATATGTGCATCGCGCTGCGCACTGCCATCGTCAAGGATCAGAACCTCTATATCCAGGCCGGCGGCGGCGTGGTCTATGACAGCGATCCGGAAGCTGAATATATGGAGACTGTCCATAAATCCAACGCCATCCGCCGCGCGGCAGCGGACGCTGCCCGTTTTACCGGCAACGGCAACCGCTAGGACTTGCAGCGCAGGGCTGCTCTGCGGCTTCTTTCTGGTTCAAAATACCCTCGCCGAAGGCGCGGCGCCCGCCTTGGGCGCCGCTTCACTTTGCCGGCAGGTTTGCTTCCAAACTGGCCGAGACCGGCGCCAGTGCAATCCGGGCAGCCCGGTCCTGCAGGCCCCAGATCAGCAGTGCTGAAATCGTGTCGGGGCGCAACCGTCCCAGCATGATCACCGCGCCTTCCTGTCCGGCCCGGAACGCTGCCTGATCCAGAAACCGCCGGATCGCCCGGGGATTCTGCCCGGCGCCGTCAAAGTCGCGGAACACAATTCCTGCCGGCACGCCATCGCGCAGCGCCAGCTTCTGTACCGTGTTCAGCCCGCTGTTCTGGGTCACCAGCCCGTAGCCGGCCGAGGCCGCGGCTGCTGCAACCTGATCCGCCAGCGGCCGGTTGCCTTGCACCCCGGTCTCTATGCCTTCAAGGATCGCCATGGCTTCCGGCAGTTTGCTGCGCCAAACCTCCAGCGCGGTCTCCGCGTCCTGCGGCGATGCAGATCGCGGCAGATCCGCCAGCATCAGAACCTCGAACCCCGCCGCCCTGCGCGCGGCCATCTTAGACGCAGCCTGCGGGTCTTCCGGATCAATGGCAAAACTCAACGGATAGGGGAATTCCGCCAGCGCTTCAGCCCCGACAGCCCCTTCGTCGTCGATCAGTACAATCGACATCAGCGGCCGGTCTTCCGGATTGTCAAAAGGTTCCGCATAGGCCGTAAACGGCGGCTGGTCCGTTAGCCCCGCAGAGGCAAACCCGGCGTCCTGCGGCTTTTCCCGGTCGGTCAGCGGGACAACCGGCGTGCCGATGCTTGGCGCCAGAGCCTCTTGCCCTGCAACAGCAGATTCCTGAACTGTTTCGCTGTCAGAGATACTCTCATCACTGTCGCCGCCAGCCTCTGGAAGAACCGGCGCCGCACCGATAACCGGCAGCGTGGTTGCCTGCGGCGCACTGCCGATATCCGGGGCCAGAACGGCGGAAGTTTCAGGCGTTTCCGCAGGCGCCGGCTCCTCCTCAACCTCAGGCTGCACAGCGGCTGCCGCATCCTCTTGCGCTTCTGCGGACGCCTCGGGCGCGGGTTCCGGTGCAGGCTCAGTGGCAGCTATAACGGCGGCCTCAGCGCCCGGGGCCTGCGGCACGGACGGCTGAACGGCCCGCGGTAGAGGCGTATCTGATCCCTTCGTCAAACCGGGCGCGGCCGGTGTTTCCGGGCCGCCGGAAGCCAGGAGCGCGGCTGCCTGCCCGACCTCAGGCTTACCGGCCGGCGCGGTATCCGCCCCGGCAAGCGCGTTCAGGTCATCGCCTCCATCGGTTTCGGCCGGTGCGGCCGGCTGTGCTTCAACAAGATCTGCATCACGTCCCTGGCTGTTGCCGGGCGCCTCGGCGGCGTCAGTGCTGCCATTTGGCATCTGCGGCGCATCGCCAGGGTCATGCGCGGCAGGCGCAGGCACCGCTGCCGTATCGGCCCCTGTATCCGGCAAGGGCACCGACAAAGACAGCATCGCCAGCCCGCCCGCGGCCAGCAATGCCCCGACACTCACGCCGCCCAGAAATCCACGCATGCCTGTTTTGCCTCTCAATCCGTTTTTCAGTACCGCGCCGTTCCAGCGTGCCTGAGCGAACCCTGTTTCTGCTCACTCCGGCAATCGCTTATCCTGCTCTTGACGCTGCCCCGTATCCCTGAACATGTATGTTGCGACCACTATACTGCGGCGCGCACCTCGCCCGCCACCCTTAAAAGAGCCCGCTACGATGCTGCTGCTGATCGACAACTACGATTCCTTTACCTACAACCTCGTCCATTATCTGGGTGAGCTGGGCGCAGAAATGGAAGTGCACCGCAACGACGCCATTAACGTGCAGGAAGCCATGGCAATGAAGCCCTCTGGCATCCTGCTGTCGCCCGGCCCCTGCGACCCGGATCAGGCCGGCATCTGCCTGGCGCTGACCGAAGCGGCGGCTGAAACCAAGACGCCGCTTCTGGGCGTTTGCCTTGGCCATCAGACCATCGGCCAGGCCTTTGGCGGCAAAGTGATCCGCTGCCACGAGATCGTGCATGGTAAGATGGGCAAAATGCACCACAAGGATATCGGTGTTTTCAACGGCTTGCCGACACCATTTGACGCAACCCGCTACCACTCCTTGGTGGTGGAACGCGAAAGCTTCCCTGACAGCCTGGAGATCACGGCTGAGCTGGAAGACGGCACCATCATGGGCCTGCAGCACAAGGAGCTGCCGATCCACGGTGTGCAGTTCCACCCGGAATCCATCTCCTCCGAACATGGTCACGCGCTGCTGAAAAACTTCCTCGACGTGATGCAGGTGCCCGCATGAGCGACCGCCTGAAACCGTTGATCGGCGCTGCGGCGGAACGGTCCCTGACCCGTGAAGAAGCTGAAACCGCCTTTACCCTGCTGTTCGAGGGCGAGGCCACGCCCAGCCAGATCGGCGGATTGCTGATGGCGATGCGCACCCGTGGCGAGAGCGTCGACGAATACGCGGCAGCCGCCGCCGTGATGCGTGCCAAATGCAACCCGGTGAAAGCGCCCGCAGGTGCCATGGACATCGTCGGCACTGGCGGTGACGGCAAGAACACTCTCAACATTTCCACCGCCACGGCCTTTGTGGCGGCAGGCGCAGGTGTGGTGGTTGCCAAACACGGCAACCGCAACCTCAGCTCCAAATCCGGTACTGCGGACATGCAGTCCCAGATGGGCATCAACGTGATGGTTGGCCCGCAAGTGGTTGAAAAGGCGATCAATGAAGCCGGTATCGGTTTCATGATGGCACCGATGCACCACCCTGCCGTGGCCCACGTGATGCCAACCCGGTCCGAACTTGGCACCCGCACTATCTTCAACATCCTCGGCCCGCTGACCAACCCGGCGGGTGTCAAACGCCAGCTCACCGGCGCCTTCAGCCGCGAGATGATCCGCCCGATGGCCGAAACGCTCAAGGCGCTCGGGTCCGAGCATGCATGGTTGGTGCATGGCTCTGACGGCACGGACGAGCTGACAATTACCGGTGTCAGCTGGGTCTCCGCTTTGGAGGAAGATGGCAGCATCCGCGATGTCGAACTCCACCCTGAGGACGCGGGCCTGCCGGTGCACGGCTTTGACAAAATTGTCGGCGGCACGCCGGAGGAAAACGCGATGGCCTTCCGGGTGCTGCTGCAAGGCACCCCTTCGGCATACCGCGACGCGGTTCTTTTGAACGCATCGGCGGCTCTGGTGGTTGCCGGCAAGGCTGCCGACCTCAAGGAAGGCGTCGCGCGTGCTGCCGAGTCCATCGACAGCGGCGCGGCCAAGTCCAAGGTCGAGGCACTGGCGCGGATTACCTCAGCCGCATGACCGATTTACACTCGGGGCTGGGCGCCTGGTCCAACCTGCCTTTTTTTACTGACTACTGGCCCGGGATCTCAGCCGCAATTGCTGAGGATCCCAGGAACATCCTGCCGCCTGCGCACCAGCGGTTCGCTGCGCTGGAGCTGACCCAGCCAGAGAACACTCGCGTTGTGATCCTGGGCCAGGATCCCTATCCGACCCCGGGCCATGCCCACGGGCTTGCCTTTTCAGCAGAGCCGCACGTCCGCCCCCTGCCCCGCTCTTTATCCAATATTTACAAGGAGCTGGAGGATGATCTTGGCGTCACCCGCCCAAACGCGGATCTGCACGGCTGGGCGCGCCAAGGCGTTTTGCTTTTAAACACTGCACTGTCAGTTCCCGCAGGCGAGGCAAACGGCCACAAACACCTCGGCTGGCACCATCTGGTGCATCAGGTGCTGGAACTGGCCTCGGAAACCCCCACCGCCTGCATTCTGTGGGGAAATGCTGCGCAAAAGCTTGAAAAACATATCAAACCGGGCGATCACCTGATCCTAAAGACCGCCCATCCATCGCCCCTGTCGGCGCGGCGCGGCTTTTTCGGGTCCCGGCCCTTTTCGCAAGTAAACAATTGGCTCGCCGCCCGCGGTGAAACTGCCATAGACTGGAACGCAGGAACGGAGGCCCAGGCATGAGTGGAACTGGTATGACCGAAAACGTGCTCGACAAGATCAAGGCCTACAAACTGGAAGAAGTGGCTGCCGACAAGGACGCCAAGCCGCTGGAGGCCGTCGAGGCCGAAGCGCGCGAAGCTTCCCCGGTGCGCGGCTTTGCAGACAGCCTGATGCAGGCCAACCGCAGCGGTTACGGCCTGATTGCCGAGATCAAGAAGGCCAGCCCCTCCAAAGGTCTGATCCGCCCGGATTTCGAACCGGCTGAGCTGGCCAAGGCGTATGAAGACGGCGGCGCCACCTGTCTGTCGGTTCTGACCGACACCCCCAGTTTCCAGGGCGCCAAGGACTTCCTCACCCAGGCCCGCGCGGCCTGTTCGCTGCCCGCGCTGCGCAAGGATTTCATGTACGACACCTATCAGGTGGCCGAGGCCCGCGCGCTTGGGGCCGACTGCATCCTGATCATCCTCGCCTCGGTCTCCGACGCCCAGGCGCAGGAACTGGAGGAAAGCGCCTTTGACTGGGGCATGGACGTGCTTTTGGAGGTGCATGATGCCGAGGAGCTTGAACGCGCCTGCAACCTGAAATCGCCGCTGATGGGCATCAACAACCGCAACCTCAAGACGTTTGAGACCACACTGGACACCACCCGCGAACTGTCGCGTATGGTGCCAGCCGACCGCACCATCGTCTGCGAAAGCGGGTTGTTTACGCCTGAGGATCTGAGCGACATGGCCCGTTATGGCGCCCGCACCTTCCTGATCGGTGAAAGCCTGATGCGCCAGGACGATGTCGCCGGTGCCACCCGTGCGCTGCTCGCCAATCCCTTGATGCCCGGCATGATGTAAAGGAGGACCGCAATGAGCCTCACCCATTTCGATACCAAGGGCGCCGCCCATATGGTCGACGTCTCGGACAAGGCAGTGACCTCGCGCGTGGCCACCGCCGAGGGCCACATCATCATGGCGCAGGAAACCTTTGATATCATTGCTGAAGGCCGCGCCAAAAAGGGTGATGTCCTGTCCGTGGCCCGCCTGGCCGGCATCATGGGCGCAAAGAAGACGCCCGACCTGATCCCGCTCTGCCATCCGCTGCCGGTGACCAAGGTTGCGGTGGAGCTGACGCTGGACCCGGACCTGCCCGGCGTGCGGGTTGAGGCAACCGTCAAAACTACCGGCCAGACCGGGGTTGAAATGGAGGCGCTCACCGCCGTCTCCACTGCCGCGCTCACCGTCTATGACATGGCCAAGGCCGTGGACAAGGCGATGCAGATCGGCGGCATCCGCGTGACGCTGAAAGATGGCGGAAAGTCAGGCAAGTACGAGGCGTAAATGATCCCGGTCAGCGAAGCCCGCGCGCATCTTCTGGCGCTTGTTCAACAGCTGGAAACCGAACAGGTTCCGCTGGCACAGGCTGCGGGCCGGGTGCTGGCAGCTGACCTGCAAGCACGCCGCGACCAGCCGCCGTTCTCCGCCTCCGCAATGGACGGTTACGCTGTGAACGCGGCTGAGGTCGAGCTGCACGCCATGTTCAAAGTGATCGGCGAAGCCGCCGCAGGCCACGCGTTTCAAGGCCGCGTGGGCGCGGGACAGGCCGTGCGCATCTTTACCGGCGCACCAGTGCCAGAAGGCGCTAATTTCGTTGTTATCCAAGAGGATATATCCCGCAACGGAGACCTTATCACAATCACCGATGCCCCCGGCAGCAACCACAACATCCGCCCCCGCGGCGGCGATTTCACCGATGGCCAGACCGTCACGGCCCCCAAATGCCTGACACCGGCAGACATCGCCTTGCTGGCGGCAATGAACATCCCCGCGATACCGGTCACCCGCCGCCCGCAGGTCGCCCTGATCTCCACCGGCGATGAGCTGGTGATGCCCGGCGACACGCCCGGACCGGACCAGATCATCGCCTCCAACACCTTTGGCCTCAAAGCGATGCTCGAAGACCTTGGCGCACGGGCCCGCATCCTGCCCATCGCCCGTGACACCGAAAGCTCCCTGCGCACAGCCTTTGAACTGGCCGAGGGCGCTGATCTGGTTGTCACCATCGGCGGCGCCTCCGTCGGCGATCACGATCTGGTCGGCCAGGTGGCGCAGGACCTTGGGATGGAGCGCAGTTTCTACAAGGTAGCGATGCGCCCCGGCAAACCGCTGATGGCCGGCCGGATGAATGGCGCTGCCATGGTTGGCCTGCCCGGCAACCCAGTATCGGCCATGGTCTGCGGCCACGTGTTTCTGGCCCCGATGGTGCGATCCATGCTGGGGCTGCCTGCACCGGCGCAGGAGCAGCTGCTGATGGCCGCCCTTGCCGCCCCTCTGACGGCCAATGGCCCGCGCGAGCACTACATGCGCGCAAATGTGCAAAACGGCATGCTGACTGCCTTTGACAATCAGGACAGCTCACTGCTCACCATTTTGGCTGATGCAAACGCCCTGCTGGTCCGCCCGCCCAAGGACGGCACGCGCAGCGCAGGCGATACCGTGCAATACTTGCCTATCTAACTCCCCTTCACCTTTGCAAAAATACTCCCGCCGGAGGCACGCGCCCCAGGCGCGTTCTCTTTTGCACCACGCCAGGGACTGCGATATTGACACAAAACGGGAACATGCGTAGAACAAAAGAAAACATGAGGCGCGGAGGGAGCGGCGATGCTCACAAAAAAACAACTGCAACTGCTGGAATTCATACACAAACGTCTGCAGCGTGACGGCGTGCCTCCCAGTTTCGATGAAATGAAGGTCGAACTGGACCTACGATCGAAATCAGGCATTCACCGGCTGATCACTGCATTGGAAGAACGCGGCTTCATCCGCCGCCTGCCGCACCGCGCCCGTGCGATTGAGATTATCCGCCTGCCGGACAGCCTGGGCGGTGCGCCGGACGCGCAAGGCTTTGCGCCACAGGTGATTGACGGCGGTCAAACGCAGCCCGCACCGCCTGTACCTGCCGCAGCAGACCCAATGCGCCAGGCTGCCGTGGAACTGCCGGTGATGGGCCGCATCGCCGCCGGTGTGCCGATTGAAGCGATCAGCCAGGTGTCACATCAGGTGGCGGTTCCGGGCGGCATGATCGCGCCGAACGGCCAGCATTTCGCGCTGGAGGTAAAGGGCGACTCGATGATCGAAGCCGGCATCAATGACGGCGACATCGTAGTGATCCGTGAAACCGGTGCTGCAGAGAACGGCGATATCGTTGTTGCACTGGTCGAGGGGCACGAGGCCACGCTGAAACGCTACCAGCGCCAGGGCAGCATGATCGCGCTGGAAGCCGCGAACCCGGCCTATGAAACCCGGCGCTACCCGGAAGATCAGGTGCAGATCCAAGGCCAGCTGGTTGGGTTGATCCGCACTTATTGAGGGCTTTCCTGGCCAATAATCCTCCGGAGGCGGCTGATTTCTGCCCCCTCCGGCTGCCATCCCGTCCACAACCGCTGTCCCGACACACTGCGGGATGTCTGTAAGCCGCCTGTCGTGGTCACGGCGATGCTGCCCGTTTGGCGCATCACTGCCGGCGTCAGAAGCAGACAGTTTTCCGGTGTTTGCGCCGTGACCGTGGAAACGACGATATCTCCTTTTTTACAAGTGCTTGCCTGCGCGAGTTTACGTTTTCCAGGCGCATGAACCAGGCGGAATCCAGGTCCCTGCCAAACCGGCAAAGCGTCTGTTTCCTCCCTCCACCGCGCCGCGGCGGCGATCTGTCCAGCCGGGTCGCCATCATTCTCCAGCCAGATTTTCGCAATAAACCCCTGCCCTTTGGCCCGGGACAAGGCCCGGCCTTCCGGTGCCATCACGCCAACCAGCCCGCCGGAATCAGCAATCAGGACAACAGGACGCTCTGCCGCGCCCCACATCAACAGGGCACTGGCCGCCGGCAGCAGCCCTGCCAGCCGCAGCCGGCCTTGCCAGATCACTGCAAACAGCATGCCCGCAGCAAACAGTGGCAGAACCCAGGCGCCCGGTGCCGGCACATGAGACAAAGCCCCCTCAAATTCTGAGACGGCCTGCGCAACTGCAAGGATCCAGTCCAGCCCCCATCGCATAATTGTCAACCCGATCATTTCCAGGCCCAACGGCACCAGGCACAGTGCTAGAACTGCAGCCGGAATAACGACCGAGCCCATGACTGGCACCGAAAGCAGGTTCGCCAGCAGCCCGTAGTGCGGCACCGTGTTAAAATGCGCCGCTGCAATGGGTGCGGTTGCCGCCCCGGCCACCGCAGATGAAATCACCAGCGCCACAACCGGCTGCAACCAGCGCGGCCCCATCGGCACCTCTTTGTTTCTGAGCGCAGCAAATACCGCAACCAGCGCGGCTGTCGCGGCAAAACTCATCTGGAAACCAGGGCTCAGCAGGCTTTCCGGCCGCCGCAGCAGCACAATCCACGCAGCAACTGCCACCGCGCGCAGGGTAATCGCACGCCGGTTCAGCAGCACAGCGCCAAACATCACCGCCACCATGACAAAGGCCCGTTCTGTCGCCACATTACCGCCTGACAAGGCAAGATACCCCGCGCCGGCAGTCAGCGCCGCAAGCGCTGCCAGCTTCTTGACCGGCCAGCGCAGGGCTAGGACAGGTATCAGATTGAGCACAACTCTCAGCGCCGCAAAGACAAATCCGGTCAGCAGACCCATATGCAATCCGGAGATCGCCAGCAGATGCGCCAGGTTGCTTTGCCGCAGGGCAGTCAGCGTTTGCTGCCCCACGCCGCTGCGGTCGCCGGTGGTGATTGCGGCTGCAAACCCGCCGGTCTCTCCTGCTATACGGTCTTGCAAGCCATGCGCCACGTTCCGGCGCAGGCGTTCGACTGGCAGGCTTTGGCTAGGTGCCTCTGCCAGCAGCACCGGAACGCTTGTGTATCCCAGCCCGCCCAACTGCTTGAACCAAGCGTGGCGGCGGAAATCGAACCCGCCTGGTTCGGCAGGCCCCTGCGGCGGCAGCAAATGTGCGGTGGTCATGACCCTGGCGCCCGGCGGCGGCACCTGTTCCAGCGCTTTCAACGAAATGCGGACACGGGCCGGCGTGTTTTCCGCGGCCACCCGGTCCAGCCGCAGCAGATCCAGGGTCAGCCGCAGGACGTCGGTCGGCGAACGGTCGACAGCCACGACACGTCCCTCCACGGCCCCGTAATAGCGGAAATCCAAAACCGGAGCCGACACCCGGTGCGCGCGTGCTCCGGCCAGGCAAAGCCCCGCTGCTGCAAGTGCAGGCGCCCACAGCAAAAATGCCAGCGACCGCCGGGACATAGCGCCGGCTGCCATCAGCAGCGCACACATCGCCAGCCCGGCAAACACGGCGGCGCCAGGCTCCGACTTCATAGAAAAATAGGCTCCGATCCCGGCCCCGAGAAAAACTGGGGTCCAGGGGAACAGATTCCCCCGCTGCGCCTGCAGCAGGTCTGCGATGGTTGCGCTCAGCCGCATGCTTGCCCCCCGCCTTCTGGCCCGGTAGACAGGCTGAAACTCTAAACCTCACATGGTTTCCAAAAGGTAAATCCTGCTCATGACCCAACCGGTTGTCACCCGTTTCGCGCCTTCTCCCACCGGCTTTCTGCATATTGGCGGCGCCCGTACCGCGCTGTTCAACTGGCTCTATGCCCGTGGCCGCGGCGGTAAGTTCCTGCTGCGGATCGAGGATACCGATCGCGAGCGTTCCACGCCTGAGGCGACCGCCGCCATCCTGCAAGGCATGGCGTGGCTGGGCCTGGATCATGACGGCGAGGTGATCAGCCAGTTCGAGGGTGCCGGACGCCACGCTGAGGTGGCCAGGCAGCTCCTGTCGGAAGACAAGGCCTATAAATGCTTTGCCACCCAGGACGAAATCGCCGCCTTCCGTGAACAGGCCAAGGCCGAAGGCAAGTCCACCCTCTACCGCTCGCCCTGGCGCGACACCGATGCGTCCAGCCACCCGGATGCACCCTATGTGATCCGCATTAAGGCGCCGCAAAGCGGCGTTACCGTTATCAAAGATGAGGTTCAGGGCGACGTCACCATCAAGAATGAACAGCTTGATGACATGATCCTGCTGCGCTCGGACGGCACGCCGGTTTACATGCTGGCGGTTGTGGTCGACGATCACGATATGGGCGTCACCCATGTGATCCGCGGCGATGACCACCTGAACAACGCCGCCCGCCAGATGATGATCTATGAGGCGATGGGCTGGGACGTGCCGGTCTGGGCGCATATCCCGCTTATCCATGGGCCGGACGGTAAAAAGCTCAGCAAACGCCATGGGGCCTTGGGGGCGCAGGAATACCAGGCGATGGGCTATCCGGCGGCAGGCATGCGCAACTACCTGGCCCGTTTGGGCTGGTCGCACGGCGATGACGAATTTTTTACGGACGATCAGGCCAAGGCGTGGTTTAACTTTGACGGTATCGGCAAAAGCCCGGCCCGGTTCGACACCAAGAAGCTGGAGAATCTCAGCGGTCAGCATATCGCCGTTAGCGACGACGCCGCACTGCGGCAAGAAATCAGCGCCTATCTGGGCGCGGCCGGAGAAACCGCCCTGACTGACGCGCAGTCACAGGGTCTGGAAGCTGCGATGTATTGCCTCAAGGACCGGGCACGCACCTTCCCTGAACTGCTTGAAAAAGCGCATTTTATCCTTGCATCACGGCCAATTGACCGGGATGCGAAGGCTGAAAAGGCGCTATCTTCTGTATCCGATGGTATACTGGAAGAATTGACGCCGCAGCTGCAAAATGCTAGCTGGGTCCGTGACGATCTGGAGGCGCTTCTGAACGCATTTGCAGAAGCCCATGATACCAAGTTCGGCAAGCTGGCAGGCCCTTTGCGGGCGGCACTGGCGGGCCGGGCGGTAACGCCTTCGGTGTTCGACATGATGCTGATTCTGGGCCGCGAGGAAACCCTTGCCCGGCTCAAAGACGCAACAGGCTGAGTCCGGTCCTTAACTCCCGGGTAAGCCTGTTTTGATACGACAACCCCTGCGCGAATCCGCGCAGGCGCTGCCCCGCATGAAGACGCCTGCACGGCCGCTCTCGTGCCTGTAACAGGAAGGGACATCCATGACCGAGACACAGAAATCTGCCACGCTCAGCCTGAATGGCGAAACCTACGAGCTGCCCATTTTCTCGCCAACGGCCGGGCCCGATGTTCTCGACATCCGCAAGCTCTACGCGAAGGCAGGTGTGTTCACCTATGACCCGGGCTTCACCTCGACCGCCAGCTGCGACAGCACCATTACCTATATTGACGGCGACAAGGGTGAACTGCTGCACCGCGGCTACCCGATCGACCAGCTGGCATCGAAATCGCACTACCTCGAGGTTTGCTATCTGCTGCTTTACGGCGAATTGCCGACCGTCACCCAGCTGGAGGATTTCGAGACCCGTGTGACCCGTCACACCATGGTGCATGAGCAGATGCACAACTTCTTCCGCGGCTTCCGCCGTGATGCACACCCGATGGCAACCCTGGTTGGCGTGGTCGGGGCGATGTCGGCCTTCTACCACGACTCGCTGGACGTCACCGATCCGTGGCAGCGCGAAGTTGCGGCAGTCCGCCTGATCGCCAAGCTGCCGACCATCGCTGCGATGGCCTATAAATACTCGATCGGCCAGCCGTTTGTGTATCCCAAGAACGATCTGGATTACGCAGCCAACTTCCTGCACATGTGCTTCTCGGTTCCGGCTGAGGAATACCACGTGAATCCGATCCTGAGCCGGGCGATGGACCGCATCCTCACTCTGCACGCGGATCACGAACAGAACGCTTCGACCTCCACCGTGCGTCTGGCATCCTCCTCGGGCGCAAATCCGTTTGCCTGTATCGCAGCCGGTATTGCCTGCCTCTGGGGACCGGCCCACGGCGGCGCCAACCAGGCCTGCCTGGAAATGCTCAAGGAAATCGGCTCGGTCGACCGTATTCCCGAATATATCGCACGCGCCAAGGACAAGAACGATCCGTTCCGCCTGATGGGGTTCGGCCACCGCGTCTACAAGAACACCGACCCGCGCGCGACCGTGCTGAAGCAATCCGCGGACGAAGTTCTGGATCTGCTGGGTGTCGAGGACAATCCGCTGCTGCAAGTTGCCAAGGAACTGGAGCAGACCGCGCTGAACGATCCCTACTTCATCGAGAAGAAGCTGTTCCCGAATGTCGATTTCTACTCGGGGATCATTCTTGAGGCGATGGGCTTCCCGACGTCGATGTTCACCCCGATCTTCGCGCTGTCGCGCACCGTCGGCTGGATCTCGCAGTGGAAAGAGATGATCGCCGATCCGCAGAACAAGATCGGCCGCCCGCGCCAGCTGTACCTGGGCGAGACCATGCGCGACTACATCGACATCGAAAAGCGCTGACCGCCAGCTGCAATGAAGGTCCAAACGCCCCGCAATTCGCGGGGCGTTTTCTTTTGCCGACTCCGGGGAGCCTGCGATTTTCTGGGCGAGGCCCCAAAGCCCATGCCACCGCAATAGCCGTAAAATGGCGACAATTCCGGATCTTGGCTCAGACTGTTTCTATGGGAAGTTCAATATTTAGCAGTGTTTGACTAAAACGATTCAACTCAATACCAAACCGCCTGCTTTACTTATTTCTGGCAGAGCGGCCCCGCGCGCATTTTGCAAGCGCCGTCTGCCAGGTGACTACGGGATTGGTGACATGGAACTTTTGATCTTGCTCGGTATCGGTATGACCATCGGCGGCGTCGCTATTGCTCTGGATGATGACGGCGATGACATTACCAAAGGCGACACCACCGCCGACGCCACAGAAGGTAACGACGACCTGGCCGGCGGATCAGGCGAGGACACGATATTCGCCAAGGACGGCGACGACATGGTAGACGGCAATGCCGGAAATGACCGGCTGTTTGGACAGGACGGCACAGATGCGCTGGCCGGCGGTGAAGGCAATGACTTCCTGCGCGGTGGTGACGGCAACGATGTCATCATAGATGGGCAGGGCAGCGATACGCTCGTCGGCGATCTGGGTGACGACTTTATTGTCGCAACCAGTGCAGTTGACGCGGATACTGCGTTTCAAGCGCTCAGAGATTGGATTGCCGATGAAGACCCGGATGTTGACGTTCAGCTGGAACCTGAGCTGAGCCAGGATACTGACGAAGATGCGGATGTGATCCAGGCGGGCCGCGGAAATGACGATGTTGTTGCAGGCAACGGCGACACAGTGAGCCTAGGAGAAGGCCGAGATGAACTGATCCTCGGCGACTGGATCGAGGCCGGCGATGAACCGGTTGTTCTGACAGACTACAGCCGCCTTGAGGATGTAATCGTCTATTCCCATGATGGCGAAGGCACGCCACCTGAAATCACCGTTGAGAACACGCTTGACCAATTCGGTGATGAGGATGACGCCCTGCTGCTGGCAGATGGCGAGGTTTTTGCTCGTATCCAAGGTGCCGGGGGCCTGATTACAGCAGACAACATCATGGTGCTGACTCGCGCCTAAAATGAAATGCCGGAGAATCTCTCCGGCACCTTCTTTCAGTTTTCAGCTGGCCTGAAGCTACTCAGCGCCCTTCGAACTTCGCGGGGCGCTTTTCCATGAAGGCTGTGACACCTTCCAGAAAATCCCGGGTCTTGCCGCATTGGCCCTGCAGATGAGCCTCTTCCGACAGCTGCTCGGCTAAAGTGCGGCCGAAACTTTCGCGCAGGGCGGATTTGGTGGCGGCAAAGGCCTTGCTGGGGCCGCTGGCCAGATAGCTTGCGCGTTCCCGCCAATGGGCATCGAATTCCGCATCCGGCACCGCTTCCCAGATCATGCCCCAGTCGCAGGCCTGCCGGGCGCTGACGCGGTCGGCAAACAGGGCTGCCCCCATTGATTTCGCCAGGCCGATCTGGCGCGGCAGGAACCAGGTCCCGCCTGCGTCCGGGATCAGGCCGATCTTGCTGAAGGCCTGCATGAAAAAGGCGCTTTCCGTGGCGATCACCACATCGGCGGCCAGCGCCAGATTGGCGCCCGCCCCGGCAGCGGCGCCGTTGACGGCCGCCACAACCGGCACCGGGCAATCATAGATCGCCTGCAGCATCGGCAGGTATTCGTCGCGCAGCGTGCGTTCCAGATCCAGCTGGCCGCCGTTGCTGCCAGCGTCGCTCAGATCCTGGCCCGAGCAGAACGCGTCGCCGGCGCCGGTCAGCACCACAGCGCGGGCCTCGGAAGAAGCCATGCGCATCGCATGAGTGATCTCGGACCGCATCCGGCTGTTCAGTGCGTTCTTGCGCGCTTCACGGTTCAGGGTGACAACCGCCAGCCCGTCCTGCAGAGAAAACAGGATTTCCTTATAGTCCATCGGAGTGCCTCACAATGCTTGCATTCAGGGGCCAAGAGCGTATCCGTCTGGCCGTTTGCCGGTATGGTGACGGAAAGCCCGCCTGCCGGAAAGCCGGACCCAGCGTCAATCCTTCAGGATTTTCCGTAGCCGCTCCCGCTCGTCAGCGCTCAGCCCCTGCTCGGCGGCCTTGGGCGCGCGGGCGCGTCCCCGCACATAGAAGACGGCGATCACAAGCGCGGCCAGCAGCATCAGCGGACCAGCAGCCCACAACAGCCAGTTGGCGCCGCCGGTCGTCGGGCGCAGCAGCACATACTCACCATAACGGTCGACGATAAAATCCATCGCCTCGCGGTCGCTGTCGCCCGCCACCAGCCGCTCGCGCACCAGGACGCGCAGATCTCGGGCCAGTTCGGCATTGGACTCATCAATGCTCTCATTGCGGCAAACCAGGCAGCGCAGGTCCTTGGACAGCTCCCGCGCACGGCTTTCAAGTGCGGGATCGGCCAGCACCTCATCCGGCTCCACCGCCAAGGCCGGCGCCGGTGCAAGCACAGAGACCGTCAACAGCGCTGCAACCGCCAGGATCAAAAGTCGCAACATCATTCTGCCGGCACTCCTGCTTCAGGTGATTTGCGCGCGCCTGCAGCGACGCGGAAGCGCCGGTCGCTGAGGCTCAGCAGCCCGCCAAGGGCCATCAGGATCGAGCCGCCCCAGATCCAATTGGCAAGCGGCTTGATGTACGTGCGCATGGTCCAGCTGCCATCGGCCTGTTGATCACCCAGAACCACATAAACATCGCGGGTGACACGGTAGTCGATTGCCGCTTCGGTGGTTGGCATCCGGCTGACCGGGTAGTCCCGCTTCTCCGGGAACATCACCGCTTCGGACTGCCCGTTGCGCGTCACCTCGACCCGCCCTTTGGTGGTAAAATAGTTGGGTCCCTGTTCGCGGCTGACATCCGTCAGCACCAACGTAAAGGCGCCGACGTCAAAGGGTTCACCGATGCGTGCCACGCGGATATCCTCCTGCTCCCAGGCGGTCAGGCCTGCAATGGCAAAGATTGTAATGCCGAGCCCGCCATGGGCCACAGCCTTGCCCCAATCAGCACGCGGCAGCCGTAGCATCCGTTGCAAACGCCCGGACTTTCCACTGCGCAGCCACAGGTCGGCCAGCGCGCCGAACACCATCCAGGAGCCGAGGAAAAGCCCAACCGGCCCCAGCGCGGACTTTCCTGTCTGCATCGCCCAGGCCAGCACGCCCAGTGACACCGCCAGAACAAAAACATAGCGCAGCTGCCAAGCGGTGCGCCCGATCCGGCCGCGTTTCCACGGCAGCATGGCACCAACCGGCATGATCAGACCCAACGCCACCATAAAGGGGGTGAAAGCCGAATTGAAAAACGGCGGGCCGACGCTCAGCTTGCGGTCCAGCAGCATCTCCGCGAGGATCGGCCAGACGGTGCCGAAGAAGACCACAAAGCAGCTGACCGCCAGCAGGATGTTATTGGCCACCAGTGCGCTTTCGCGGCTGACCATGCCAAAGACGCCCTTGGCCTCCATCACCTGCGCACGCGCGGCAAACAGCGTCAGCGCGCCGCCGGTGAAGAAGGCCAGAATGAACAGGATAAACACCCCGCGTTCCGGGTCGTTGGCAAAGGCATGCACGCTGGTAATGATGCCGGAGCGCACGATGAAGGTGCCAATCAGCGAAAAGCCAAATGCCAGGATCGCCAGCAGGATGGTCCAGCTCTTCAATGCCTCGCGTTTTTCCACCACGATGGCGGAATGCAGCAGCGCCGCCGCCAGCAGCCAAGGCATGAAGGAAGCATTTTCAACCGGGTCCCAGAACCAGAAACCGCCCCAGCCAAGCTCGTAATAGGCCCACCAGGAGCCCAGCCCGATGCCGATGGTCAGGAAAATCCAGGCCGCCAGCGTCCAAGGCCGCACCCAGCGGCCCCAGGCGGCATCAATGCGGCCTTCGATCAGGGCAGCGACGGCAAAAGAAAATGCCATGCTCAGCCCGACATAGCCGAGGTAGAGAAACGGCGGATGGAAGGCGAGGCCCGGATCCTGCAGCAGTGGATTCAAATCCTGACCGTCAAACGGGGGCACCGTCAGGCGCAGGAACGGGTTCGACGTGAACAGGATAAAGGCATAAAACGCCACGCCAATCGCTGCTTGCACCGCCAGCACGCGCGCTTTCAAGGTGGGCGGCAGCCCGCCGCCAAAGACCGAGGCCAGGGCTCCGAACAGAGCGACGATCAGCACCCACAGCAGCATCGAACCCTCATGGTTCCCCCAGGTTCCCGAAATCTTGTACAGCATCGGCTTGGCCGAATGGCTGTTCAGAGTGACCAGCTTGAGCGAGAAATCAGAGGTGATGAACGCCCAGGTCAGCGCCCCGAAGGCAAAGGCGGTGAACAGGAACTGCGCCTGTGCTGCGGGTTCTGCCACGGCCATCCAGCCGGGCCAGCGTTTATGCGCGCCGATCAAGGGAATAACGGCCTGCACGATCGCGATCATGAAGGCGAGAATTAGGGCGAAATGTCCGAGTTCTGTGATCATGTGCCGATGTGTCCATGCATGCTCTGTTAGGCTGGCTTTTCTATACGCCTGTCCGGCGGAGGCGCCAATGGCATTCGCCGTGCCACGCCGCCGCAGTGTGCAGATTGTGATCAGCCTCTGCGGGATTTCCAGGCATTTAGAGCCGGATTATCCTCTTTCGCTGCGGGTTCTGTCCGGGTGGCCGCGCTGGTACCGGCGACTGCGGCGGCAGGTGAGTCTGCCCGCAACCGCTCCAGCGCGGCAATGTTACCGGCCACTTGCGGGACTTGCGCAAGGCTGGCGGCCAGCCCCTTCTGGAACTCCTGGGATTTCACCTGATGGCGGGCGCCGAAATAGAAGGAAACGATGACGCCCAGAAGCCACCACAATGGCTCCGGCACCAGCGCGAGCCCCTGCATCCGGGCGGCGAACCAGACGGGATCAGACAGCGCCGAAACCAGCAGCGCCAGAGTTCCCAGCGCCAGCATCGGCCGCGGCAGCCGGTTCACCGCGTCCATAAAACGGTCAAATCGGCTATTGCCGCCGTATTGGAATTCCGCGGCCAGCTGGCTCAGCGCGGCGGTCTGCATTTCATGCGACCGGGCTGCACCGGCCTCGGCGTTTTCGCGAAAAACTTCAACGGTTTCCCGTAAAGCATTGCGGCGGTTCCCGAAAATCAAGCCAAATAGATCTGCGATCAGCCCCATGCCGCGGTCCTTTGCTGAAACGCCTGGCGGCTCAGATGGTATTGGGCAGAGATGAATTCCTCGGCCCGCCGGATCCAGCCGCCTTTTGTGCCGTCGCGGGTGCGGGCGAATTTGCGGCTGGCGGGGCGCTGATCCGCGAGACGAAAGTAATAATTGCGCCTCGCGATGCCATAGGCGTCGCGCAAGGCGTCCGGGTCAACCAAGGCTGCCTGCTCTGCCGCCGATGCGGTTTGCGGGCCGATAACGCCGTCCACGGTTACGGTATACCCCATCTCCCGCAGAAGGCGCTGAAGAATGCGCACCGCGTTGATGCCTGCGTTCACATACATATCGAACACCGTGGCCTCGAGGCAGACCGGCAGGCTGGCGATATGGGGCGCCTCGAAATAGTGACGGATGAAGATGTCCACGGCCTGTGCGCGGCTCAGCGCCTTCACATCCCAGGTGTCCACGCCCCCGTCACCGGTTACATCCAACCCCAGCCGCCGCAATGTTCCGATAGTCACACCGTATTTGGTGGCGCCGCCGGGATCATCCGGATCATTCACAAAGCCGCCTTCACGCGCCACAATCTCTGCGGCGATTTCTTTTACATCCTGCATAGCACCTCACCACTTCCAACGCAGGTATACTGCCCCGAAGGCGCTAAGATCTGCTGAGACCACCGTACGCTGCCCGCGCAACGCCCAGATTCTGTTTACTGGTGAGCGCTGAAGCGAAAAAGGCCCCGCAGGACGCCAGTCCTGCGGGGCCATCTATACTTAATCAAGCTGGGCAAGATCAGGTTTCAGGTTCCTGATAGACCCCCTGCTCCTTCAACGCGTCCATGACTTCCTTGGGCATATAGGTCTCGTCATGTTTCGCCAGGATTTCAGAGGCTTCAAAGACACCATTCACATAACGGCCAGTACCGACCATACCCTGGTTTTCCTCAAACAGGTCCGGCAGCACACCGGTATATGCGACCTGCACCGTGGCGCCGCCATCGGTGACGGCAAAGCGCACGGTTTCACCCTGACCGCGCAGCAGGCTTCCTTCCTCAACCAGCCCGCCGATGCGGAACACTTCGGACGGTTTCGGCGGCGCCTCGGCCACCTGGCTGGGCGAGCGGAAGTAGTTGATCCCGTCGCGCATGGCATAACCGATCAGGGCGGTTGCAACGACCAAAGCCACCGCGGCAACGGCAATGACTTGGATCCGGCGCTGTTTCTTCAGGTTCTTCATGGTTTCCTCATTTCAAGGCCCGTGCCTGCGCCGCCCCCGGATCAGGGGAACAGCGGCGCCATCATCAGCCCTTCGGTCTCAGTCTCACCTAACATCAGGTTTGCGTTCTGCAAGGCCTGGCCGCTGCTACCTTTTGTCAGGTTATCAAGTGCTGCAATCACAATGGCCCGGCCTTCGATCCGGTCCTGCGCCACGCCGATATGGCAGAAGTTGGAGCCGCGCACATGGTGCGTGCTGGGCGCCTCGCCAAAGGGCAGCAGTTCGATAAAGGGCTCATCTGCGTAAGCCTTGGCGAAGGTCTCATGGATCGTCCGCGCGTCGCCCTTCACATAGACGGTGGCCAGAATGCCGCGGTTGGCGGGGAGCAGATGCGGGGTGAACTGGACCTTGACCGGGCGGCCTGCAATCTTGCTGAATTCCTGATCGAATTCACCCAGATGCCGGTGGGTGCCGCCAATGGCATAGGCGTTGCAGCCCTCGCTCAGCTCGGCGTGCAGCAGGTTTTCCTTGAGCGACCGGCCGGCGCCGGAGACCGCGCATTTCAGGTCCAGAATAATGTCGTCCAGATCAATGACGCTGCACTCGATCAGCGGGCGCAGCGCGAGCTGGCCGGTGGCCGCGTTGCAGCCGGTGCCGGCCACCAGCCGCGCGGATTTGATGTCTTCCCGGTAGAACTCGGTCAAGCCATAGACCGCCTCTTCCTGCTGCTCCAACGCGGCGTGCGGGTTGCCGTACCATTTTTCGTATTCCGCCGGATCGCGCAGCCGGAAGTCAGCCGACAGATCCACGATCTTCAGGTTCGCGGGCAGCGCTGCGATCACTTCCTGGCTGGTCTTGTGCGGCAGCGCGCAGAAGCACAGGTCAATGCCGGAGAAATCAATCCCATCGATTTTGCACAGCACCGGCAATTCCATATGGCGCAGGTGCGGAAAGACCTGGGCCATGGTCATGCCAGCCTTGCGATCGGCCGAGAGCGCCGCGATTTCGATGTTCGGATGCTGGGCGATCAGCCGCACCAGTTCGGCGCCAGTGTAGCCGGACGCGCCAAGAATAGCCACTTTATGGGTCATGTCAGACCTCGTCTTTCGATATGATATGCCGGTTCCGCAGCCATCTGCGGAGAGAATTAGGAGAAAATGCGCCCGTGCACATTGACCTGGAACAAGGTCCCGCGCGGTCTGTGCTCAGGCGGCCTGAAAGGTGATTTCCCGTCGGAGAAACTGGGTCGCGCGGTCGCTGACGCGGCCCGGGTCGCCGGTGGTAAAATAGCCGTCAGCACCATTGCCCTGCATGCCGGGATGCCGTGTCAAGTAGTCGGCCAGGCTGTCTGCCACCAGGTTGCCCTGGCTGAACACTTTGACCTCCGGTCCCAGTGCCGCCTGGAACGTCTGTTCCATCAGCGGGTAATGGGTGCAGCCGAGGATCGCCGCCTGCGGATGCGGCATCTTGCGCTTCAAGGCGTCTACATGGCTGCGCACCAGCGCTTCTGCCAGAATCAGATCGCCGTCCTCAATCGCGTCCACGACGCCGCCGCAGGCCTGCGCTTCGACGTCCACACCGATAGCGCGGAAGGCCAGTTCCCGCTGAAAGGCGCGGCTGGCGACGGTGGCCGGGGTGGCAAACAGCGCCACATGCTTGGTGGCGACTTCACGCGGTGGCGAGTTATCGCCCCATTGGCGTTCGGTCAGCGCTTCGATCAGCGGCACAAAGACGCCCAGCACCCGCTTACCCTGAGGCAGCCCGCCCTCCTGCATCCGGCGCAGGGCGGCGGCAGAGGCGGTATTGCAGGCCAGGATCACCAGATCGCAGCCTTTGTCCCACATATCCTCCACTGCGGATTTTGTCAGCTGATAGACGTCCTCTGCATCGCGCACACCATAAGGCGCGCGGTCGTTATCGCCGTAGTAGAGGAAATCCACATCCGGCAGGCGCTTTTGCGCCGCGTCCAGGACGGTCAGCCCGCCCAGGCCTGAATCAAAGATGCCAACAGCCATAAAGCTCTCTCACGCGCGGTGTTTCTCTTCGAACTCAAACCCGTAACCGAAGGATTTGAGCGGTACTGGAGACAGCTCATACGTGGCTTTGCGCAGAAAATCCATAAGCGCTTTTGTATCTTTGGCCAGCGGGTCCAGAACGTCACGGCCGATGGGCTCGCCGAGAACCACCCGGACCGGGGTATCAACGCGCTTGCGGAATTCCTTGATCAGCAGCCCCATGCGCAAGGTGGCATGCAGGTGGCTGGCGATCTGGAACAGGCGCGAGGTGTGGCCGTCAAAGTACATCGGCACTACCACGGCGTCCGATTTGGCAATCATCCGCGCCGTAAAGCCGCGCCAGCCCGGGTCCATCGGGTGGCCCAAGGGATGCGCGGCTGTGGACACCGTGCCGCCCGGGAAGATGCCGATGGCGCCGCCCTGCCCCAAGTAGCTGAGCGCCTTCTTGCGGGTTTCCAAGTTGGTCCGCATCGCCGCTTTGGTTGCGGCGAAGTCGACCGGCAGGATCACCTTGTCCAAGTCCTCGGCGCGGCGGAACACCTGATGTGCCAGGATGCGGAAATCGCTGCGGGTTTCCGCCAGGATATGGCCCATCATCAACCCGTCGAGGATGCCGTAAGGGTGATTGGCGATCAGGATCACCGGCCGGTCCTCCGGGATATTGCTGAGCGACCCGCCCGCGATGTCCAGTGTCAGCCCGTAGCGTTCCGTCATTACCGACCAGAAGCTGCGGCCCGTGGCCACCTCCTGCTCATAGCCTGCGGCGCGGCGGATCAGGTTCAGGCGTCCGGTGGAATTCTCCATCAGCCGGATCACCGCACGCCCTGCGCGGGTAGAGGCAGAATGGGCATAGGAAATATCGCGGGCAATGTGACGCTGCGCCTGCATCTGCGAGAAGTCTCCGTCTGGTGTCAGCGGCCACATTAGGCCGGGAGTGCAGTCTGCAACAGATGCGTAACAGAGGTGTGACGGATTGCGGCAGCGGAGGACCGGGGCGCTGCCCCGGACCCCGGGGTGTTTATGACCAGAAAGAAGCAACGGAACGGCAAACGCCGCGCGTCAGCGCCGCGCTGGTCCCAACGGTTTTGAACCTTTCTTTGAAAGGGGCTAAGCGGGCGGGAGTACCCCGCCCGGCCCTGATTACTCAGCCGCCTGTTTCAGCGGCACGCCGCCCTGGCGCAGGGCGGCCAGAAGCTCCTCGCGGCGCTTGGCGGCCTTTTGCTCGTTCGCCATCTTCACCGGGCCGAAGCCTCGGATCTGCAGCGGCAGTTCGGCCAGCGCCAGCAGAGGCTCCGTGATCTCCGGGCTGGCTTTCGGCAGCCATTCTTTCATGTCACCCTCGTACTGCTTGATCAATGCGCGCTCCATCTTGCGCTCTGCGGTGTAACCAAAGATGTCGAGAGGGGTGCCGCGCAGGGACTTAAGCTTGGCCAGCAGGCGGAAACCGCGTTCCATGCCGGCGCTGAACTTGCGTTTTTTCGGGCGGCCGTCCGGGTCAGAACCGCCCAGCATCGGCGGGGCCAGGTGGTAGGACAGCTTGAGGTCGCCCTCGAACTCCGCTTCCGCCTTGGCGCGGCTGTCCAGCAGCAGGCGGGCGACTTCATATTCGTCCTTGTAGGACAACAGCTTGTGATAGCCTTTTGCCACCGCTTCTTTCAGCGCGGAATCGCTGATGCCGTCCAGAAACTTGGCATAGCGCTTGGCCAGGCCCTTGCCCTGGTAGGCCACCAGATGATCAGCGCGGAAGGCGATTTTTTCTTCAAGCGTTTTCGGCTTGTCCACGGCCTGCGGCTGGATCAGCTTGGCGGCCTCTTCCGGGTGCAGCACCGCCCAGCGGCCGATGTCGAAGGCACGCTTGTTGCGCTCCACAGCAGCGCCATTCATCTCAATCGCCTGTTCGATCGCCTCGTGGCTGACAGGCACCAGGCCCTTTTGCCAGGCACCGCCGAACACCATCATATTCGAGAAGATCGAATCGCCCATCGCAGCCCGGGCCAGGTCAGAGGCATCGAACAGGTCCAGCCGGTCGCGCAGGCGGGCCTGCAGGGCCAGTTCCAGCCGGTCCGACGGCACTTTGAACTCGGTGTTCTTGGTGAACTCGCCGGTGATGATCTCGTGGCTGTTCACAACCGCACCGGTCTGGCCGGTGGTGGTGAGGCCCAGGGTCTTGGCGCCGGCGCTGACCACCAGGTCGCCGCCGATCAGCGCATGTGCTTCGCCGGTGGCGACGCGGATCGCCGAGATGTCTTCGGGGGTGTTGGCGATCCGGCAGTGGATATGCACCGCGCCGCCCTTCTGGGCGAGGCCGGCCATTTCCATCAGCCCGGCGCCTTTGCCGTCGATCTGCGCGGCTTGCGCCAGCACTGCGCCGATGGTCACAACGCCAGTGCCGCCGACGCCGGTGATCACCACGTTGTGGGTGCCGTCAATCTCCGGCAGCTGCGGCATCGGCAGATGCGGCAGGTCGATGTCGGCTGTCGCCTCCTTGCGGATCTTGGCGCCTTCCACTGTCACAAAGGACGGGCAGAAACCGTTTACACAGGAGAAATCCTTGTTGCACGACGACTGGTCAATCGCGCGTTTGCGGCCCAGTTCGGTGTCCTTGGGCACAATGGAGACGCAGTTGGACTGCACCCCGCAATCGCCGCAGCCCTCGCAGACGTCGGTGTTGATGAACACCCGCTGGTCCGGATCCGGGAACTGGCCCTTCTTGCGCCGGCGGCGTTTCTCGGCCGCACAAGTCTGGATGTAGATAATGGCTGAGACGCCCTCCACCTCTTCAAACTCACGCTGGATTTTCATCATCTCGGCGCGTTCATGCATCCGCATGCCCGCCGGGAACAGGGCGGCATCCACGTCCTCTTTCTCGTCATAGACCACGGCCATGGTCTTGACCCCCATCGCGGTCAGCTCATGTGCGATCTGCTGTGCGGTAAGGCCGCCCTCGGCCTGCTGGCCGCCGGTCATGGCCACCGCGTCATTATAGAGGATCTTGTAGGTAATGTTGGTGCCTTCGGCGAGCGCGGCACGGATCGCCTGCACGCCGGAGTGGTTATAAGTGCCGTCGCCAAGGTTCTGGAACACATGCTTACGGTTGGAGAACGGCGCCTCGCCCACCCAGTTTACGCCTTCGCCGCCCATGTGGGTGAAACCGGTGGTTTCGCGGTCCATCCACTGCACCATGAAGTGGCAGCCGATGCCGGCATAGGCGCGGGACCCTTCCGGCAGGCGGGTTGAGGAGTTGTGCGGGCAGCCGGAACAGAAGTAGGGCAGCCGGGTGGCGATTTCCTCGGCGTTGTCGGCGCGGCGCGCCTCTGCCAGGCCTTCCAGGCCGGCGCGGATGGCCTCGGTTTCGCGGCCTTCTTCGATCAGGATACCGCCCAGTTTCTCGGCGATCATGATCGGATCCAGCGCATAACGGGTCGGGAACAGCTCCTCGCGGTGCATGCTGCCGGCGCCGCCCTTGTACCAGCCGTAAACCCGGCGGCCCTGGCGGTCATCAAAGATCGCTTCCTTGATTTGGATCTCGATCAGCTTGCGCTTTTCCTCAACCACAACGATCAGGTCCAGCCCTTCGGCCCAGTCGTGGAAGCCTTTCATGTCCATAGGGAACGTCTGGCCCACCTTATAGGTGGTCAGTCCCAGCCGTTCGGCCATGTTTTCGTCGATGTTCAACAGCTTCAGCGCATGCACTAGATCAAGCCAGTTCTTGCCCGCAGCAACAAACCCGATCTTGGCGCCGGGCTTGCCCCACATGCGCTTGTCCATCTTGTTGGCGTGGCTGAACGCCTCTGCCGCAAAGCGCTTGTAGTCGATGATCCGGTCTTCTTGGCGGAAGCGGTCGTCGTCCAGGCGGATGTTCAACCCGTCGGCCGGCATGTCAAATTCCGGTGTGACCAGCTGCATCCGGTCCGGGCTGGCGTCCACAACCGAAGTGACCTCAATCGTATCTTTCATGGTCTTGAGGCCGGTCCACAAACCCGAGAAGCGGCTGAGCGCATAGCCGTAGATGCCGTAATCCAGGATCTCCTGAACACCCGCCGGGCTGACGATCGGCAGGTAGCAATCCAACAGCGACCATTCCGACTGGTGCAGCACGGTGGAGCTTTCGCCGGTGTGGTCATCACCCATTGCCAGCAGCACGCCGCCGTGTTTCGACGAGCCGGCCATATTGGCATGGCGGATCGCATCACCCGAGCGGTCGACGCCCGGCCCTTTGCCGTACCACAGGCCAAAGACGCCGTCGTATTTGCCTTCGCCGCGGACTTCGGCCTGCTGCGCACCCCACAGGGCGGTCACGGCCAGATCTTCATTCAACCCGTATTGAAAGGTAACGTCTGCCGCCTTCAGCTGTTTCTCGGCCTTGCTCATCTGCAGATCGACGGCCCCAAGGGGCGAGCCGCGGTAGCCGGTGACAAGCCCGGCGGTATTGAGACCTGCAGCCATGTCGCGGTGTTTCTGCATCAGCATCAGCCGCACCAAGGCCTGGGTGCCATTCAACAGCACCGGCGATTTCGTCAGGTCATACTTGTCGTTGAGTGATATTTTCGGCGTGCTCATCGTGGCCTCCTCAACCGGGATTAGCTTGCACTTTCTGCCTCCAAGAATAGGTCATAATTACTGACCTGAATAGCCGCTTTTTTTTCGTTTTTGCTCGCTTGCGTCACGGAAACTGATACATAACTAAGATTTCATACAGTCGGCCCCAAACGCACAGAAAGTAACGCATATGGATTGGGATAAGCTCAGAATATTTCACGCGGTAGCCGATGCGGGCAGCCTGACCCATGCCGGGGACAGGCTGAATCTGTCGCAATCGGCGGTCAGCCGCCAGATTCGGGCGCTGGAGGAAAGCCTGAATGCGACGCTTTTCCACCGTCATGCGCGGGGACTGATTCTCACCGAACAGGGTGAACTGCTGTTTGATGCCACCCAATCCATGTCCACCCGGCTTGAAGCGGCCTCTGCCCGCATCCGCGACAGCGAAGAGGAAGTGTTCGGTGAATTGCGTGTCACAACCACTGTGGGGTTCGGCACCCTTTGGCTCGCCCCGCGTCTGACTAAACTGTATGAACAATACCCCAATCTGAAAATCGACCTGATGCTGGAGGAACGTGTTCTGGACTTGCCGATGCGCGAGGCTGATGTGGCCATCCGCATGAAGGAGCCCAGCCAGGCCGATCTGGTGCGCAAACGGCTGATGACGGTGCGGATGGGTCTTTATGCCTCTCCAACCTACCTGGAACAGCGCGGCACCTTGGAAACCGTTGAAGACATTTCCCAGCACCGGCTGATCTGTCAGAACCAGCGCTCCGCCCAAGTGGGCTCAGCCGCGGTTCTTGGCAAAATGCTGATGGCTCACAACCCGGGATCGCTGCTGACCGTCAACAACTATTTCGGCGTGCTGCAGGGCGTGCTGCACAATCTGGGGGTCGGCATTCTGCCGGATTACGTGACCGAGGAATTCCCGCAACTGGTCGAGGTGCTGCCGGAAGAGGATCAGCACAGCGTTCCGGTCTACCTCGCCTATCCCGAAGAACTGCGCCATTCGCAGCGGGTCGGTGCGTTCCGCGACTTTGTGCAATCCGAAATCATGGCACATCGGAAGCATATGAAAGAGCTGGGGAAACTCTGAACCCCGCCGGCGCCTCAGCTGCCCGAATTCGCGCTGCATGGCAGCGATTGGACCGGTTTTGAATTGTTCGAACCGGTGCAGCGCCCCAAGCCATGCAATTTCCGCATACCAGCATTGACCCTTCTTTGACATTAATCCCCTTGAAGGGGCAGGCCCGGCGCCCTAAATGAAGCTCATGGAGGCGGCGGCTTCGCCCCCCTTCATACCTCCCTGTTGGACTTCGGCCGAGCTTAGTGCTCGGCCTTTTTTTTGGCCGTAACACATTGACCCTAAAGGGGTATTGATCGTCGGGCAATCTGGATCCGCGCCTCCTGATCCTTACAGCTTCCGGCGGCCTTCCGGCGGGGCCGGACATGCCCTTGGATAGCAAAGCGGAAAAAACAAAGTCTTTTATTTTCTTTTTCAAACCGCAGCCGACTTTCGCCATGCTTGTAATTTCAGCACCTTGCCGGCTGCGCGCCCGCAAATCTACCGCTTTGAAAAGACTAAAGCTTAACCCTGTGCAGCGGATCAGCCGCTGCGGCGCAAAGACGCCTCTGCCGGCATCTGCCCGGGAGCCGGCTGATTCCGCTTCCCCCGCGCCCCTCCTTGCCCTAAAAGGCGCGCAATCGCAGCCATTGGGGACGTTTACGGATGCAGGAACCCGCCATCACGCCTGAACTGATTGCCAATCACGGGCTGAAGCCCGACGAATACGATCTGATCCTGGAAATCATCGGGCGCGAGCCGACGTTCACCGAGCTGGGCATCTTCTCGGCAATGTGGAACGAGCACTGCTCTTACAAGTCCTCCAAGAAATGGCTGCGCACCCTGCCGACCGACGGTCCGCAAGTGATCTGTGGCCCCGGCGAAAACGCTGGCATCGTGGATATCGGCGATGGCGACGCCGTGGTGTTCAAGATGGAAAGCCACAATCACCCCTCCTACATCGAACCCTATCAGGGCGCGGCAACCGGGGTTGGCGGCATCTTGCGCGATGTCTTCACCATGGGCGCGCGGCCCATCGCCTCGATGAACTCGCTGTCCTTCGGCGAGCCGTCCCACCACAAGACCCGTCAGCTGGTCAACGGCGTGGTTGAGGGCATCGGCGGTTACGGCAACTGCTTTGGTGTTCCTTGCGCGGGCGGTGAAGTCCGTTTCCACCCCGCCTATAACGGCAACTGCCTGGTGAACGCCTTTGCCGCTGGCCTGGCCAAGACCGACAGCATTTTCTACTCCGCCGCATCCGGCGTTGGCATGCCGGTTGTGTACCTTGGCGCCAAAACCGGCCGTGACGGCGTTGGCGGTGCCACCATGGCGTCCGCCGAATTTGATGACACCATCGAAGAAAAGCGCCCCACCGTTCAGGTTGGCGACCCCTTCACCGAAAAGCGCCTGATGGAAGCCACGCTGGAGCTGATGCAGACCGGCGCGGTGATCTCGATCCAGGACATGGGCGCTGCCGGCCTCACCTGTTCTGCCGTGGAAATGGGCGACAAGGGCAAGCTGGGCGTCAAGCTGAACCTCGAAGACGTGCCGCAGCGCGAAGAGAACATGACAGCCTACGAGATGATGCTGTCGGAATCTCAGGAACGCATGCTGATGGTGCTGAAGCCCGAGCTGGAAGCCGACGCCCGCGCCGTGTTCGAAAAATGGGACCTGGATTTTGCCATCGTCGGTGAAACCATTGCCGAGGACCGCTTCCTGATCCTGCACAACGGTGAAGTGAAAGCGGATCTGGTGCTGTCGAAACTGGCCTCTACCGCGCCGGAATACGACCGCCCCTGGGTTCCGACCCCGGCAGCCGAGCCGTTGACCGATGCCGACGTGCCCACCATCGACCCGATTGACGGCCTTAAGGCGCTGCTGACCTCGCCGAACTACGCGGGCAAGCAGTGGGTCTATGAACAATACGACACCACCGTGATGGGCGACACCGCCCGCCGGCCCGGTGCGGGTTCGGGCATTGTCCGGGTGCATGGCACGGATAAGAAGCTGGCCTTCACCTCCGACGTGACCCCGCGCTACGTCAAGGCAAACCCGTTCGAGGGCGGTAAACAGGCCGTGGCCGAGGCGTACCGAAACCTGACAGCTGTAGGCGCCAAGCCCTTGGCAACAACAGATAACCTAAACTTTGGCAACCCCGAAAAGCCCGAGATCATGGGCCAGTTCGTCGGCGCCATCAAAGGCATCGGCGAGGCAGTTGCCGCACTCGACATGCCGATCGTCTCCGGCAACGTATCGCTGTACAATGAAACCGACGGCAAGGGCATCCTGCCGACCCCGACCATCGGCGCCGTGGGCCTGATCGCTGCCGGCGAAGAGCCGATCATTGGCGAGGCCCGCGACGGCCATGTGGCGCTGCTGGTGGGCGAAACCGTGGGCCATCTGGGCCAGTCGGCGCTGCTGGCAGAGGTGTTCAACCGCGAGGACGGCGACGCGCCGGCGGTTGATCTGGAGGCCGAAAAGCGCAATGGCGAGTTCATCCGCGCCAACCGCGAGCTGATCAAAGCCTGCACCGACCTTGGCGACGGCGGCCTGGCACTGGCAGCGTTTGAGATGGCCGAAGAGGCCGGCGTCGGCGTGCAGATCGATGCGGGCGACACCCAGACCGTGTTCGGCGAGGATCAGGCGCGCTACCTGATTGCCTGCAATTTCGATCAGGCCGAAGGGCTGATGCTGGCCGCCGGCCAGGCAGGTGTGACCATTACCTCTGTCGGTAAATTCGGTGGCGACACGGTGAAAATCGGTGGTTCCGAGGCGCCGCTCGCCGAGCTGAAGGACGTTTTCCGTTCCAGCTTTGCTGCTGCTGTCGCCTGATAAAAACACGCGGCGCCTTTTACCCGGCGCCGCAGCAGACTGATGCTTAGGGTGGGGTGGCGCAGCTGTCCCGCCCTTTCTTTTGACACGGGGACCGGCCCATGACCCTTCCTGAGCTGACAGAGGATTGCAGCCGCTGCGCCGCCCTGTGCTGCCTTGCCTATCCGTTTGAGGCGCATGAGGACTTTGATCTGCTCAAAGACGCAGACACGCCCTGCCCCAACCTTGGCCCGGATTTCCGCTGCACCATCCACGGTGATCTGGCGACTTGCGGCTTTGGCGGGTGTGTGGCCTATTCCTGCGCCGGCGCCGGCCAGCGTGTGACGCAAGTGCTGTTTGACGGCGAAACCTGGCGCGACGATCCCGACCTGCTGCCTCATATGACCTATGCGCTGCGGGTGCTGCGGCCCATTCACGAAGCGCTTCTGGTACTGCAGGAAGCCACCGCTCTGCCCTTGCCGCGGGACCTGCAAACCCGCTGCGCAGACCTGACTGCAGCACTTTGTCCGCAATCCCCCTCCTCAGTCTGGGACTTTGAGGAGGAAGCCGTGCAAGACGCCTTGGCGGCAGTGCCGGAATTTGTCGAAACCCTTGCCCCTTTTGCACAGGACGGCGGTTAATCCCGCTTGCACAGCCCCCGGTGCCAACCTACATTTTTACCAAACAAGACAAAGGACTTCCCCGGATGCCCATGCAAGCCCACGAAATCGAAGAACTGCTGCGCGAGAGCTTCCCCGACGCTGAAATCCAGGTGGCCGGCACCGACGGCGTGCATATGTCGGCAATGGTTGTCGACGAAAGCTTCCGCGGCAAGAACCGCGTCCAGCAGCAGCGCGCCGTCTATGCCGCGCTGAAAGGCAAGATGGACGGCCCCGACGGCGAGCTGCACGCCCTGGCACTGACCACCAAGGCGCCTGAGTAACGGAATGGATTGGCTGCTTGAATTTGCGGGAAATCAAGTTTCTCCGGCTGCGGCCCTTTTATTGCTGCCCATTGTGGCATATCTCGCGCTCAACGACTTTATGCCAGTCCACCCGCGGCGGCACGACGAAAAGGACATAAACCAATGACCGACGTAAAATCCCGCATCGACGAAACCGTCAAAGCCAGCGACGTGGTGCTCTTTATGAAAGGCACCAAGGAAATGCCCCAGTGCGGCTTCTCCTCGCGCGTGGCGGCAGTGCTGAACTACATCGGCGTGGACTACACCGATGTGAACGTTCTGGCGGATGAAGACATCCGCTCCGGCATCAAGGAATATTCCGACTGGCCGACGATCCCGCAGCTCTACATCAAGGGCGAGTTTGTCGGCGGCTGCGACATCATCACCGAGATGACCCTGTCAGGCGAACTGGACGGCATGTTCGAACAGAACAGCATCACCTTCGACAAAGACGCTGCCGACAAGATCCGCGAAGCAAACGGATAAGCCGGCACAGGCGTAATAGCCAAGCCTGATTTGATAAAAAAGGGCCTGCCGCAATTTCTTGCGGCAGGCCCTTTTTCGGTTTGTTGCTGCGGCGGTTAGGCCGCGTCGATCAGCACCAGATCGTCGGCGGTAAAGGTTTCGCCCGCCCCCAGCAGCCGGGCCACAACCTCGCCCTGCTGCAGGATCAGCGCATCGCCGGTTTCCGTATCATTTTCAACGCTGTAGTCGTCAGCATTCACGGTTTCGCTGCCATTGTCAAAGACCAGCTGAACCACGTCTTCGCCGGCTGTGTAGTCGGTGATGGTGATGACACCGGTTGCGTCCTGCGACATGTACAGGCTGAAGTCATCCTGACCCTCGCCGCCGGTTCCGGTATCGTCGGCCCCCATCAGCAGGAAATCATTGCCCGCGCCGCCATCCAGCGTATCGGCGCCGTCATCCGCCTTGGAGAAGCCGACGCCCTCAAGCGTTGATCCCTCCTCCTGGTCGCGCAGGCTGGCAATCTCTTCCGGCGTCAGGTCCCGTGTCAGGTTTACTCCGCTCAGGGCATCATTGCCGGCGCCGCCGTTCAAAATATCCGCGCCGTCGCCGCCGATCAGGTCGTCATCCCAGGCGCCGCCGTCCAGCGTATCGTTGCCGTCGTCCCCGAACAGAACGTCAATGCCGCCATCGCCTGCCAGCGAGTCGTTTCCGGCACCGCCATAGGCTATGTCGTGAAATTCGCCGCCGGAGACAGTGTCATTGCCTTCGCCGCCATAGGCCACATCTTTTCCTGCACCGGCAATCAGCACGTCGTTTCCGATACCGCCTGTCAGGCTGTCATAGCCCAAGCCGCCAACCAGCGAGTCGTTCCAGTCGCCGCCGTCCAGCGTATCGTTGCCGCCTTCGCCGAAAATCGTGTCGAGGCCGCCGTCGCCGGACAGAACGTCATTGCCGTTGCCGCCGTAAATCAGATCATGAAACGCACCGCCGGACACGGTGTCGCTGCCGTCGCCTGCCAGGACGGTGTCTTTGCCCTCGCTGCCAGAGATTTGATCATTGCCGCCGCCGGATTGCACCCGGTCGGCCCCGGTTCCTGCGTCCAAAACATCGTCTTCGTCGCCCAGGATAAGATCATCCGGGCCGTCCGTGCCAACGTTATCCGGCAGTACTGGTTCAGGGTTTTCGTCAATGGGATCAGGCTCGGGCGCGTTATCATCGCCGTCGTCAAAGCTGATCGCCAGGCCGGCAACTGCCAATGTGCTTAAAACAAGTGCGCCAATCATTTAGTCCCCCAAAAGTAGAAAGCTGAAATTCGCTACAACTCAGCTACGGAAATTCCTCAAATTGGTCCAGATTTTGTTGTGAATTTGCCTAAAAATTGCCGTAAACGGTATGTCCCCAAATATGAAACAATAGTCAGGGCTGCAGTTGCATGCACAATCCGATGGTATTACAGGCCTGGTTGGCCCGCATTTGCGGATGCATTGCCCGAAAAGCCCAGGTCTTCCAAGACAAAACCGTCTCCGGCCCCCTTCAGCCTTGCAACCAGTTTCCCATCCGCCAGGACAAGCGCATCGCCGCTGTCTTCCTCATGCTGGACGCTGAAGTCACCGGAATTCCCGCCAGCTACCCGAACAGTATCGGCTCCGGCCTCAAAATCCTCGATCGTGGCTACGCCGGTTGTGCCCTGGTCGAGGTGCAGTTCGAACACGTCCTTGCCGCTGCCCCCATGGGCGGAGTCCCCTGCCCCCAAGGCTAGGAAATCATTGCCCTCGCCGCCGTCCAGAGTGTCTGCTTCGTCATCTGCCGACAGGGCAAAAATATTCTCCGCCAGCTCCGTGCCGTCGCGCAAGGATTTCAGTGTCCCGGCATCCGGTTCCGGGTCCACGCTGGCCCCAAAGAGATTGTCGTTGCCGCGGCCGCCAGACAAGTCGTCCGAACCTTCCCCGCCAGCCAATACATCGTCCCAGTCGCCGCCCATCAGCGTGTCGTCGCCGGTACCGCCAAACAGGATATCCTTGCCGCCTTCGCCGTCCAGCACATCCGCGCCCGCACCGCCCAGCAGAATGTCGTGGAATTCACCGCCTGACAGCTGGTCCGCGCCGCCCTCGCCTTGCAGGATGTCCAGCCCCAGGCCACCGGAAACCGTATCATCGCCGCCGCCGGCGCGCACCTGATCATTGCCGCTGCCGGCATCAATGCTGTCGGCCTCCTCGCCAAGCTGCAGGCGGTCTGAATGTTCCGTCGGCTCGGTGTCTGGCAGTTCCTCTTCCGGCAGCGGCAAGTCGAAGTCATAAGCACTTGCCGAGGCGCCGGCCAGCAACAAGACTCCCAGGATCAATGCTTCGTACATTCTGTGCTGCTCCACTGCTTCAGGACTTCTTCCCTGGCGGTGAAACTATCGCAGAGGGCCGCCGCGGACGAGCGCCGGGCAGCATGATTGCATGAAAAACAGTGTTTCCGGCGAGGCCGGCAAAGACCGGAAAGCGAACAAGATTTTGCCGCTTTCTTCCGCTCTGCGCAGGCGCAGGCCGATCTCAACCGGCCGGCTGGGCCTTTTCTTCGATTTCCTGCGCCAGCGCTTCGGTCCGGGCGGCCAGTTCGGCCAGGCTCTCAGTGACTTGCGGCGGCACGATCGGGACTTCGATCCGCTCAGGTTCCGGCGCGGGCATGGCCCGCAGATCCGCCAGCTCCTGATCACGCTCAGCCAGAACGGCCTCGACTTCCTTGATCCGGTCCTCGACCGCCGCGGTTTTGTCGGCCAGCATCAGCCCGGCCATCAGCAGCATCCGCGCCTCGGGCATCCGGCCGATCTGGTCCGACAGAACCTGCGCCTCGTCATCCAGCATCTTGGCAGCAGAATGCAGATAGCTTTCCTCACCCTCCTGGCAGGACACCTCAAAGCCGCGGCCGCCGATCATTATGGTCACTTCGGGCATCAGACTTCCTCCCCTTCCGGCAGGTTGCGGGCATTGGCCAGGAGCGGTTCAAGTTTGGCCAGCACCGCATTGACCTGGGCCTGGTCACTGGCTTGCGCCGCGCGCAGGCCCTCGATCTCGGCTTCCATGGCCGTGTTGATCAGCCCGGCATCGCCCAGGCCTTGGGCATTTGCGTCGCGCAGCGCGGAATTGGAAGCACGCAGCTCCTCATTGGCCTGGCGCAATTGCTGCAGTTCGGTATCAAGCCGCAGCAGGGTTTCATTCTGGTGTTCAATCCCTGCGCTTATGTCCTGGGCAGGTGCCGCTTCCGCCGGCGCTGCCGCAGAAGCCAACGCGTCCTCCAGCTGGGCCTTCAGGCTGTCATTGGAAGCTTGGGCTTCAGACAGCTGGTCTTCCAGCGCTTCCTTGTCGCTGGCGGCGGTATTTGCCGCGGCCTCCAGCTCGCCTTTGAGACGCGCAACTTCGCCGCGCAGGGCTTCTTTTTCCGCCGGATCCCCGGCTTCGTTGCGCAACAGCTGCAACTCGGCTTCCATAGCTGCCACATCTTCATTTGCGGCGGGAGCCTGGTTTTCAGCCTCCTGCAGACGCGCGCGCAACACCTTCACCCGCTCTTCAAGCTGGGCATTGGCGAGCTTTTCTTCTTCCAGCGCCTGCTCAATCTCTGCCGTTGCCGCACCAGCCGCCGCCGCCTCCGCCGCTTTGGCAGCCTCGGCAGCAGCTTCCGCGGCCTTGGCATTATCCGCTTCGCGCGCGTCCTGCAGTGCTGCCGAGCCCGCGCCGATGCGCTCAAGCGCGGCCTGAATGCGGCCTTGCAATTCTTCAATCTGGTTCATGCCTGTCCCTCACCCGTCCACATCAGTGCCATATTCGTTCCGGCGCCCGCGCGAATCGCGCATCTGCCGCCGACATGGGCCAGTTCTTCCCTTTCAGGGATAAAACACCCCCCCTTGTCTTTCAACCACTTGCCGCGCCAACTTCGCGCAACATAGCAGACATAGGCGCAACCATGCTTGATCTTTGCGGCATCGCTGTTATTGAGCGCAGCAATTGCCTGTTAACGCCAAAGGACGATCCAAGTGGACCTGACAGCCCTGCGCACCGCCAATCCCGACCATTGGAACAAGGCCGCCGCCATTCGCGCGCTGGCACTGGACGCCGTCGCCGCCGCCAATTCCGGCCACACCGGCATGCCGATCGGCATGGCCGACGTGGCGACCGTGCTGTTCGAAAAGCACCTCAAATTCGATGCATCCAACCCGCAGTGGCCGGACCGCGACCGGTTCATCCTGTCGGCGGGCCACGGCTCGATGTTGATCTATTCGCTGCTGTACCTTGTCGGCGACCGCCAGGTCACCCTGGATCAGATCAAGAACTTCCGCCAGACAGGCGCGCTGACTGCGGGCCATCCGGAAAACTTCCTGCTGGATGCGGTTGAAACCACCACCGGCCCGCTGGGTCAGGGCATCTCCAACGCTGTCGGCTTTGCCATGGCCGAGGAAATGCAGCGCGCCCACTACGGGCGTAAGGTCGTGGATCACCACACCTATGTGATCGCCGGCGACGGCTGCCTGATGGAGGGCATCAGCCAGGAGGCCATCGGCCTCGCCGGCCGCCACCAGCTGGGCAAGCTGATTGTCTTCTGGGACAACAACAACATCACCATCGACGGCACAGTTGAGCTTTCAGACCGCACCAACCAGGTGCAGCGTTTCAAGGCGTCGGGCTGGCAGGTGCTGGAAATCGATGGCCACGACCCCAAGGCCATCGACGAGGCCATCGAGGCCGCCAAGAAGTCCAAGAAGCCGTCGATGATTGCCTGCAAAACCCACATCGCCCTGGGCCACGCCGCACAGGACACCTCCAAGGGCCACGGCGCCCTGACCGATGCAGATCAGTTGAAGGCCGCCAAAGACGCCTATGGCTGGACCGGCGGCGCGTTTGAGGTGCCCGCTGATATCAAATCCCAGTGGGAAGAGATCGGTGCGCGCGGCAAGTCCGAGCGCGAAGCCTGGGAAACCCGCTTTGCCGAGCTGTCGTCGCAAAAGCAGGACCGTTTCAACCGCGCCTATGCCCTGGACGCGCCGAAAAAACTGTCGGCCGCTATCAAGGCGCTGAAAAAGCAGGTGAGCGAGGAGCAGCCCAAAGTTGCCACCCGCAAATCCTCGGAAATGGCGTTGGCCGTTATCAACCCCTTGATGCCGGAAACCGTGGGCGGCTCGGCTGACCTTACCGGCTCCAACAACACCAAGACCGGCGACCTGGGCACCTTCGACACCGACAACCGCAAGGGCCGCTATGTCTATTGGGGCATCCGCGAGCACGGCATGGCTGCCGCGATGAACGGCATGGTGCTGCACGGCGGTGTGCGTGCTTATGGCGGCACCTTCTTCTGCTTCACCGACTATGCACGCCCGGCCATGCGCCTGGCGGCCCTGTCGAAGATCCCGACCGTGTTTGTGATGACCCACGACTCGATCGGCGTCGGCGAAGACGGCCCGACCCACCAGCCGGTGGAGCATCTGGCGATCTGCCGCGCGACCCCGAACACCTATGTGTTCCGCCCCGCAGACACGGTTGAGACCGCAGAGGCCTGGGAAATCGCCCTCACCTCCAAGGACACCCCCTCGGTGATGACCCTGACCCGTCAGAACCTGCCCACCGTCCGGACCGAGCACAAGCTGACCAACATGGTCGAAAAAGGCGCCTATGTGCTGGCCGAAGCTGAGGGTAAGCGACAGGTTATCCTGATCGCCACCGGCTCCGAGGTCTCCGTCGCGATGGAAGCCAAGGCCAAGCTGGAAGCCGAAGGCATCGGCACCCGCGTCGTCTCCATGCCCTGCATGGAACTGTTTGCCGCGCAGGACGAAGCCTACCGCCGCAAGGTCCTGCCCGCAGGCCCGGTCCGCGTCGGCATCGAGGCCGCTGTCCGCGACGGCGGCTGGGACCGCTGGCTGCTGGGCGAGCGCGGTCAGGAGAAGAAAGCCGCATTTGTCGGCATGGACCGCTTCGGCGCCTCTGCCCCCGCAGGCGAGCTGTTCGAGCGCTTCGGTATTACTGCCGAGGGCACCGTTGCCAAGGTGAAAGAGCTGCTGGGCTGATCAGGCCCCAACTGCAAATTGACCAGGGAAAGGACGTCAGCTGCTGGCGTCCTTTCTTTTTTGGGGGGCTATGCAGCAATGGCAGCTGCCGGTGCCGGGCGGCTACTGCATCTTGGCCTCTTTCAGTACTTGAAACTCTCCTGATTCAAGCACCCGGGTATTGTTGCCCACCAGGTCAAAGGGGGTTTCTCCCATGTCGTTTACGGCTGCAGGATCCGCACCGGAATCCAGCAGCACCCGGATGGTCTCCGGCCGCCCCCATTTCGCCACCCCGTGCAGCGGCGTCCAGTTGTTGGCTGTGCGTGCATTGGGATCGGCTCCGGCCTTGAGCAGAACCAGCACATTCTCGGGCCCCGCGACGGCCGAGACAAAATGGATCGGTTTTCGGTCGAGAGAATCAGGCGCTCCTACAACCGCGCCGGCTGCAAGCAATGCCTGAATGGCTTCCGGGCTGGCGGAAGCTGCAAAATGCAGCGGAGACCGTCCCATCGATCCCTGTGCATTTACATCTTCGCCCCCTGCAATCAGCTGCTGGATGTCGGCCGGTGTCGCGCTTTGATAGAACTCCGGCTTGCACAGCATGCCGCAGGTTTCCTCTGCAACGGCATAAGGGGCGGATACGAGTAAAGCTACGGTGCCAAGGATTGATTTTTTCACAGTGGATCCCTCTAAAAAGAAACAAGAACAAGCCAGCCGGAAGCTGCGGACACAACCCGGCGTGCACCGCCAGGCGCTGGCTGCTGCAGCCAGGCTGGAACCCGCCGCGCATTAGAGCCGGCAGAGATTATCTGCCGGTAAATTCCCTGCCGGATTGATCTGGACGATCCGCCACGCGGTGCCGGACACTGGTATGTTCCACCCAGCGGGCACTTAGGAAACTGCCAAGGATACGCCCGGTGCAATGGAAGCCGGGGCAAAGCCGGAAGCCCAAGGCACCCAGGCGGTTTGTGCACAACGGCGCCCGGGACCGCTGGCTGCCGGGTGAGCGCGGCCAGGAGAAGAAAGCTGGTTTCGTCGGCATGGACCGCTTCGGCGCCTCCGCCCCCGCAGGCGAACTGTTCCAGCGCTTCGGCATCACTGCCGAGGGCACGGTCGCCAAGGTGAAAGAACTGCTGGGCTGAGGCCCTTCAAATACCAGAAACAGAAAAGGGCTCCTCTCGGAGCCCTTTTTTTTCGATTTGAACCTCCTATTGGGCGTTGTCAGGTTCCAAGGTTTTCTTCAACGCATCATAGGCTTTCTGTGCGTAGTCCAGACGCAGTTCATAGCTACCATTGGCGACGATGAATTCTGGAGGTTGTATCTCTGCAGCAAGAAAAGCTTGCGTCATTTGAGTGCCGGAAAGCGGGATGTAGTCTGAAGACTCGCCGCTGAATTTGTTGAACAACCGGCCTCCGAACCAGCCGCTGCGGTCTTGCGCCTGTTTGGCAGAATGCAAGCGGAAGTGAAGAAAACCGTACAACTGTTTCACATCCATAGGTGCGAGGTCCGCAGCCTTGCTTAGTGCCGAGAGCAAAGACGCCGTTCCGCCTGTCGCTATTTCACCTGCTGCAACCTGGTTTGGAGTTGGACCGGAAAGAATTTTGATAATTGGTTTCTTCAAAAGCGCATCCTGAATCTTTTGTTAATCGTGACTAGTCTCTTTCAGTGACCCGCAGGTTTCCCTGACACAGCTGCAATCACCGGCCCGATCACCTTGGTCGCCAACGGGATTAGAACCAGCCCCCAAGCAACACCAAAAACCCCGTCCATCGCCGCCTTGGCGCTCCATTCGGCAAATCCGGTCCAGCCCTCAGGCACCGCGCGGCCGACGGCATAGGCCCAGTCGTGGATGTGATGGCCGAGCCAGCCAAAGCCCAGCACCTCCAGCCCGTGGATGATGATGGAGCCGCCAACCCACAGCATCGCCGCAGTGCCGACCACCGACAGGATCCACATCAGCACCGGCATGAACTTGACCAGCCCGCGCCCCAGCCCGCGGCCAACGGGCGTCGGCGCGTTCTTGGTCAGATACAGCCCCACATCATCCATCTTCACGATCAGCGCGACGGAGCCGTAAACTGCCAGCGTCACCCCAACAGCCACTACTGCCAGCGTCGCCGCCTGCATCCAGACATTGGGCGCTTCGATCGCGGCCAGCGCGATGGTCATGATCTCGGCGGACAGGATGAAATCGGTCTTGATCGCGCCCTTGATCTTCTGCTCTTCCAGATGGCCGGGATCCTTGATGCTCATATCCTCATCAATCGCGTGGCTGGCATGCGGGAACAGGACATGGAAAATTTTTTCCGCCCCTTCAAAACACAGATAGCTGCCGCCCAGCATCAATAGCGGCGTGATCAGCCAAGGCGCAAAATTGGCCAGCAGCATCGCCACCGGCATCAGCAGGATCAGCTTGTTGAACAGCGACCCGCGGGTGATGCGCCAGATGATCGGCAGCTCCCGCGCCGGCGCAAACCCCTGCAGGTATTTTGGTGTCACCGCCGCGTCGTCGATGATCACGCCT
Source organism: Leisingera aquimarina DSM 24565 (assembly GCF_000473165.1). GTDB lineage: Bacteria > Pseudomonadota > Alphaproteobacteria > Rhodobacterales > Rhodobacteraceae > Leisingera > Leisingera aquimarina. The sequence goes on from NZ_KI421504.1 coordinate 3,164,079, forward strand.
GCGGTCTTGGCCCCGGCCTTGCCCGCCGCGGCTGCCACGTCATCGACCGAGGCCGCCGCCACTTTGGCAATCCCCGCCACGTCATCCAGAAGCGCCAGCAATCCGCTCATGCCAAATCCCTCAAATCCTGTCCGCGTTTGATGCGCAATCTGCCCGCTTCCGCGCCGCAGCACAAGCGTTAGCGCCACCGCCCGCGCCCGGCAGATTTCCGTTAACGCCACCGCCGCAAACCGTTAGCGCCACCGTTCGGATTTTGCGCTAACAGTTTCATTTAATGCCGCTTTTACCTCTTTAGACCACATCAGCCCCGGTCTATATGGCGGTCAAAGGTTTTTGCTCGCTTGGAGACGTAACTCATGACCATCAAAGTCGGGATCAACGGTTTTGGCCGCATCGGCCGCTGCACCCTGTCGCACATCGCAGCCTCGGGCCGCGACGACATCGAAGTGATCAAGGTGAACGCCACCGGCCCGCTGGACACTGCGGCACACCTGATCAAATACGACTCCGTGCATGGCCGTTTCCCGGGCGAGGTCACCATCGGCGACGGTACCATGAACCTGGGCCGCGGCGACATGCAGATGTTCTCGACCTACGACCTGGCTGAGCTGGACTGGTCAGGCTGCGACGTGGTTCTGGAATGCACTGGCAAGTTCAACGATGGTGAGAAAGCCAAGGCCCACCTGGAGCGCGGCGCCAAGAAAGTGCTGCTGTCCGCCCCCGGCAAAAACGTCGACAAGACCATCGTGTTCGGCGTCAACGACGACCAGCTGACCGCTGCGGATACCATGATCTCCAACGGCTCCTGCACTACCAACTGCCTGGCGCCGCTGGCCAAGGTGCTGGACGAGGCGTTCGGCATTGAGCACGGCATCATGACCACCATCCACGCCTATACCGGCGACCAGCCGACCCTGGACCGCCGCCACAGCGATCTGTACCGCGCCCGCGCCGCCGCCATGTCGATGATCCCGACCTCGACCGGCGCCGCCAAAGCCCTGGGTGAAGTTCTGCCGAACCTGAAAGGCCGCCTGGACGGCTCCGCCATCCGCGTGCCGACCCCGAATGTGTCCGCAGTGGACCTGACGTTCCGCGCTGCCCGCGACGTGACCGCCGAGCAGGTCAACGCCGCTGTCAAAGAAGCCGCCGAAGGCCCGATGAGGGGCGTGCTGGGTTATGAACCCGCGCCGCTGGTCTCCGTCGATTTCAACCACTCCCCGGAAAGCTCGATCTTTGCACCGGATCAGACCCGGGTGCTGGACGGCCGCATGGTGCGCGTGCTGGCCTGGTACGACAATGAATGGGGTTTCTCGGTGCGTATGGCCGATGTTGCCGTCGCCATGGGCAAACTGGGCTGATCCCGGCCTAACCTCTTGAGACTTCACGCCCGCTCAGGTTATCTGGGCGGGCGTTTTCTTTTGCGGCGGAGCCCCGATGACCAACCGGATTGCCATTTCCCTCGGCGTGTTCCTGATTGCCGCCGCCGTGATCGACATCGCCATGTTCGGCGATCAGCACATGATCTTCCTGGGCAAGAAACTGTTTGCTCTGATCGACTGGGTTGCCTTCTGGCGCTGACACCCGTCACCGCAACCGCTGCACCTGCGCGTTCCAAACCTCTTTCTAAAAAACAGCGGGGGCGCCAGCCCGCGCGCGCGGCGCGCCGCCGAAAGCACAAAGCCGGGCGCATGGCCCGGCTTTGCTGACGTTCAATTCTGCATCGGATCTCAGGCGGTTTTGCCCAGACGCTCCATCAGCTTGTCGTTGACCAGCGGGGTCACGAATTTCGACACGTCGCCGTCCAGCCGGGCGATTTCCTTGACCAGTTTCGAGGCAATCGCCTGATGCCGCGCCTCTGCCATCAGGAACACGGTTTCGATCGAACTGTCCAGCGCCCGGTTCATGCCGACCATTTGAAACTCATATTCGAAATCGGCAACGGCCCGCAGGCCGCGCACGATGATCTGGGCGCCGACGTCGCGGGCACAGTCGATCAGCAGGTTTTCGAAGGGGTGCGCAACAATTTCGGTCCCGGTCTCGGTGCTGAGCTTGGCACATTCCGCCTCGATCATTCCGACCCGCTCTTCCAGGTTGAACAATGGCCCCTTGTCGCGGTTGATCGCCACGCCTATGACCAGCTTGTCCACCATCGCGCTGGCGCGGCGGATAATGTCGATATGCCCGATGGTGATCGGGTCAAAGGTGCCGGGATACAGACCCACACGCATGGGCGGCCTCCTGCCTTGTCAGAATTTCTGCACACGCAAACACATTTGCGGCCATCATTGCAAGAGGGCAGAAATACGGACCCCGCCCCTGCGGCTCAGTGACCCATGATCATGTCTTGCAGGGCGTCTTTTTCCATCGCGACCTGGGCAAGCTGCGCCTTCACTGCATCTCCGAGGGTGATGATTCCAATGAGTTTTCCATCCTCAACCACCGGCATGTGACGGAACCGGCCATCCGTCATCTGCTGCAGGATATCCCCGACGTTGGATTGGCTTGTGCAGGTAACCAGCTCGCGCGTCATATAGCCGCTGACCGGCTGATCCAGGCAACCGGACCCTGCTTTGGCCAATTCCCGCACAATATCGCGTTCGGAGAGGATACCGTCCGGGTATTCGCCGTCAGCTGAAACCACTACGGTGCCGAAACGATTCTCAGACATGACTTTCGCAGCCTCGGCAACGCTAGCATGCAGCGCAACGGTAACCACACCGGAACCGGCCTTGGACTTCAAAATCTCTTGAACAAGCATGCTGCACACCTCCGTAATTTTCTTGCGTAATTATTAAGTGTGCCGCAACGCAGCTTTAAGTCAAGGCTTCCAGCCGGGCCACCTCGTCGCGGATGCCTTTCGACAACGCCTGGGCAAACCGGTTCAACCGCTCGCTGCGCTGGTCGCCCTGGTGCCGCACCAGATGGAAACTGCGGCTGAGGCTGACTTTGTCTGTCAGGATCTTGCGCAGCATCCGATGGGCCGGCAGGCTGAAATCATGGGCGATGCAGATCGCCGTGCCCTGCGCTGCCATTTTGATCTGCACCGATACGGAGTTCGACGCCAGCGCGACCCGTTCGACACCGATATCGTTCAGGTAATCCAGCTCCTTGTCGAAAATCATGTCGGGGATGTAGCCGATCATCTTGTGGCCCTTCAGATCCGCCAACCCGGTGATCGGCGGATGGCTCTTCAGGTAATGGCGCGAGGCGACCAGATGCAGCCGGTAGTCGCAGATCTTCTGCACCAGCAGCTTGCCCGCCGTCGGCGCGCTGACGGTCACCGCCATGTCGGCTTCGCGGCGGCTGAGGTTGATCACCCGCGGCAAGGCCACGATCTGGATATCCAGATCCGGGTTTTCCTCGGCGATCTGGGCACAAACCTGCGGCAATAGGTAGTTGGCGCTGCCGTCCGGCGCCCCGATGCGGATCTGGCCGGACATGGTATCGCTGGGTCCGCTCAGCGCCTCGGTCCCGGCCCGCATGGCCTGTTCGGCCGCTTCGGCATGGACCAGCAGACGGTCCCCCGCAGCACTCAGCGCATAGCCCTGCGGCGACTTCACAAACAGCGGCGTTTCCAGTGCGGCCTCAAACCGTGCGACCCGCCGCCCCACCGTTGCGGGATCCATTTTGAGGATGCGGCCGGCGCCCGACAGGCTCGCCTCCCGTGCCACCGCCAAAAACACTTTCATATCATCCCACTGCGGTTCCATCGGCCCGGGTCCTCCGTCTTGCTGCTAACGTTCCGTTAACCTTTTGCGTTACTGCAAAGCCTCTTTGAAATCTTTCCTCTTTTCCAGTGTTTTTTGCAAGCCTATGATTGTGGCAAGATGAACAGAGGAGGATCCGATGAAAGAACTCGGCCACTTTATCAACGGCGCACTGGTCTCCGGCACCTCGGGCCGTTTTGACGATATCTTCAACCCTGCAACCGGCGAAGTGCAGTATCTGTGCCCGATGGCCAGTGTTGCAGAAACCACCGACGCCATTGAAAAGGCAGCGGCGGCACAGCCCGCCTGGGGCGCCACCAACCCGCAGAAACGCGCCCGCGTGATGATGGCGATGGTTGGCCTGATGAACCGCGACATGGACAAGCTGGCCGAGGCGCTGAGCCGTGAGCACGGCAAAACCATTCCGGACGCCAAGGGCGACCTGCAGCGCGGCCTGGAAGTGATCGAATATTGCATCGGCGCACCGCAGATGCTGAAGGGTGAGTTTACCGACAGCGCCGGCCCGGGCATCGACATGTACTCCATGCGCCAGCCGCTGGGCGTCGTTGCCTCGATCATGCCGTTCAACTTCCCCGCCATGATGCCGCTGTGGCACGTCGGCCCGGCCCTGGCCTGCGGCAATGCCGTGGTGCTGAAACCGTCCGAGCGCGACCCCTCGGTGCCGCTGATGCTGGCTGAGCTGTTTGTCGAAGCCGGCCTGCCTGCAGGTGTGTTCCAGGTGGTGAACGGCGACCGCGAAGCGGTTGATACCCTGCTCGACAGCGAGATCATCCAGGGCGTGTCCTTCGTCGGCTCCACCCCGATTGCGCAGTATATTTACTCTCGTGCCACTGCCAACGGCAAGCGTGCGCAGTGCTTCGGCGGCGCCAAGAACCACATGATCGTGATGCCCGACGCGGATCTCGACCAGGCCGCTGACGCGCTGGTCGGTGCAGGCTTCGGCGCGGCTGGCGAACGCTGCATGGCGATCTCGGTTGCGGTTCCCGTCGGTGAGGAAACCGCCGACAAGCTGATCGAAAAGCTGATCCCGCGCATCGAGAAACTGAAAGTCGGCCCCTACACCGCCGGCGACGATGTGGATCTGGGCCCGGTTGTGACCGCGGCCTCCAAGGAACGCATCCTGGGCCTGATCCAGTCCGGCGTCGATCAGGGCGCGGAACTGGTGGTCGACAACCGCGACTTCAAACTGCAGGGCTACGAGGACGGCTTCTTTGTCGGCGCCCATCTGTTTGACCGGGTGACCCCAGACATGGATATCTACAAGCAGGAGATCTTTGGCCCGGTGCTGTCCACCGTGCGTGCAGACAGCTACGAGGACGCGCTGAAGCTGGCGATGGATCACGAGTACGGCAACGGCACCGCGATCTTTACCCGCGACGGCGACACGGCCCGTGATTTCGCAAGCCGCGTCAACATCGGCATGGTCGGCATCAACGTGCCGATCCCGGTGCCGCTGGCCTATCACACCTTCGGCGGCTGGAAAAAATCCATGTTCGGCGACCTGAACCAGCACGGCCCCGACAGCTTCAAGTTCTACTCCCGCACCAAGACCGTGACCTCGCGCTGGCCCTCGGGCATCAAGGAAGGCGGCGAGTTCAACTTCAAAGCGATGGACTGACCTTTCGGCCAGGCCTGAAACAATCAGAGGCTCCGGAATTCCGGGGCCTCCTTTTTTGATCAGACTTCGAAAATCCGGGACCAATCGATCACTATTTTGCGGTTTAGGCAGAATTGACCCTGTTTTGGCAGGCCTGCGGCAGAATTTCACTTGCCCCACGCGGCTGGTAGTCTATCCGGTCTGCATCAGACAAATAAAACGGCAGGCGTATGAGCAACTCCCCAGACCCCACCAGGCCGCAGGCGGCCGAGAAAACGGCGCGCGACTGGGTGAAGGTCCTCGCGCAGTACCGGGAACCCGATCACAGGCGCAGCGCGTTTGAGCTTGCGGTCACGGTTGTCCCCTTTCTCCTGCTCTGGGCTCTGGCCTGGTGGTCGTTGTCGGTCAGTTACTGGCTGACGCTGGCAATCTCCATTCTGATCGCAGCTTTCCTGTTGCGCCTGTTCACCATACAGCATGATTGCGGGCACGGTTCCTTCTTCCGCAACCGCCATGTCAGTGATTGGGTCGGCCGCATCATCGGCGTTCTGACCCTCACCCCGTATGACGTTTGGCGCCGCACTCATTCGATCCATCACAGCACCCACGGCAACCTGGGCAAGCGCGGCATGGGCGACATCCACACAATGACCGTGTCCGAATACCGGGCGCTGGGACGCTGGGACCGGCTGATGTACCGGATCTACCGCCATCCTGTGACCCTGTTCGGCTTTGGACCCGGCTATCTGTTCTTCCTGCAAAACCGCATTCCCTACGGTCTGATGAACCAGGCCCGCTACTGGATCAGCGCGATGGGCACCAATGCCGTGATCCTCGCAGCAATCGGCGTTATCTGGTACTTTGGCGGGCTGATGCCGCTTCTGCTGATCTTTGTGCCGGCAACGCTGATCGCCGCAACAGCAGGTATGTGGCTGTTCTATGTGCAGCATCAATTTGAGACCACGCAGTGGGAACAGGAAGAAGACTGGCAGCTGCATGACGCCGCCCTGCATGGCAGCTCGCACTATGTTCTGCCGCCGGTTCTGCAGTGGATCAGCGCCAATATCGGCATCCACCATGTGCATCACCTCTATAGCCGCATCCCGTTTTACCGCCTGACCGAGGTTCTGCGCGACCATGCGGAACTGGCCGAAGGCAACCGGATGACCATCCGCGAAAGCCTGGCCAATGCGCGTCTGCACCTGTGGGACGAAGACAGCAAGCGCCTGCTGTCCTTTGCCCAGGCCCGGCCGCTGTATTCCTGATGCCTCCTGGCGCCGTGTTCCGGGCGGCGGTCTTCCGCCGCTCGTTCAACACAAGTTTGTGAGGCGCAGCAATTCCGCTATGCCGCCTCTATGAAAATCCGTCTGCCTGCTTATGTTGCTGCAGAGTTTTCGAGCAGCACGGTTGAGGAAAAATGACCAATCTCAAAATCACCCGCCGCGCCACCCTGATGGGCCTTGGCGCCTCTTTGGCCGCTCCGGCCGTCCTGCGGGCGCAATCGACGGATGCCTTTCCGCAAGACGAGACCCCCATTCGCGAAGAGGTTGCGGTGCAGCGCAATGTGTCCGCCTTCACCCAGCAGGACTGGCAGGATCATTTCGACACGCTCGGCGCCGGCTGCCTGCTGGCTGATATCAGCTCCCGCGCGCTGCATTACTGGGGACCGGACGGAGAAACCTACCGGCTGTTCCCCTCCTCTGTGCCGATGACCGAGGATCTGACCAAACGCGGCTACACCAAAGTGGTGCGCAAGCGGGAAAACCCCAGCTGGACCCCAACCGCCTCCATGCGCGAACGCGACCCATCCCTGCCCGTCCGGATCGAAGGCGGCGTTCCCGGCAACCCGCTGGGCACCCGGGCGATGTATCTGGACTGGCCGGCCTATCTGGTGCACGGAACCCACGACACCCGCAAGATCGGACGGCAAAGCTCCTCCGGCTGTATCGGCCTGTACAATCAGCACGCCGAGGAGCTGTTTGAAATGGTGCAGATCGGCACCCAGGTGCGGCTTCTGTGACCGCCGCCGCGAAACAAACCGACAATTAACGGAGCGCAGTCTCGCCAGACTGCGCTCTAGTCTTTTTTTCGGCTGCGGTCAGTCCAGGCTGATGTGATCTGGTTTGAGTCCGGCATCAAACCTGGCCAGTGCTTTTTCCATCAGTGCTTCAAAATTCCGGGTGAACAGCTCAGTATTGTAGAGCGGCCCATTTGTAATGCCATCCCTCAAACGCGTCTTTATCTCGGCCAAGTATTCTGGCTTGCGGGCAATCCTGAGAGCGAGGGCCTGGTATTGCTCCGGTGTTTCAGCGATCAAATCGTCTAGTCCAATACAGGTCAGCAAACTGGCCGCTACACGGGCCGAAAACTGCTTCCCCGGCATGGCAATCACCGGGACTCCGCTCCACAGCGCTTCGCTCGCCGTTGTGTGTGCATTGTAATGGCATTGTTGCAGAACCCTCTCCGCGAACGATTCACATTGTGGATCCAGGAGGTTAAGAGGGCTGCATGCCGATGCCCTCGCCCGCCCGCTACCGCACCACGAATTGGTCCGACTACAACGCCGCGCTTCGAAAGCGCGGCTCTCTACTGGTTTGGCTAGATCGCGAGATGAATTGGCTTGCGTCGCCTGAGGGTCGTCCGGGCCGTCCGCCAGTCTTTTCCGATGCGGCGATCCAGTTCTGCCTGTCAATCAAGGTTCTGTTCAAATTACCCTTGAGGCAGACGGTCGGCATGGTGGCGAGCCTGTTGCGGCTGGCTGGGCTGGACTGGCCTGTGCCGGACCACTCCACCCTCTGCCGCCGACAGAAGACCCTGGCCATCCAGATCCCATATCGCCGTTCGGATGGCCCGCTCAATCTGCTGGTGGACAGCACCGGGTTCAAGTTCCTTGGCGATGGGGAATGGCAGGCGCGCAAGCATGGCGTTCAGGGGCGCCGCCAATGGCGCAAGGTGCACTTGGCCATGGATACGGCCACGTCGGATATCCGCGCCGTGGAATTCACCCCCAGCCGTGACGGCGACAGCCCGGTCCTGCCAGAGCTGCTCGGCCAGATCCCTGAGGATGAACAGATCGGCACCGTGACCGCCGACGGGGCCTACGACACCCGCCGCTGCCACACCGCCATCATCGAACGCCAGGCCACCGCGATCATCCCGATCCGGAAAAACGGGCGACTTTGGAAGGATGACGGCCCGGCGGCACAGGCCCGAAATGAAACCCTGCGTGCCACACGCCGTTATGGCCGGGCGTTCTGGAAACGCTGGACAGGATACCATGCTCGAAGTCGGGTCGAGGCCAAGATGCGGTGCCTCAAGGCCTTCGGAGAACGCGTCAGCGCGAGAGACCCGGATCGACAAACCGCCGAAATTCACATCCGCATCGCCCTCATGAACCGTTTCTCAGCCCTCGGCACCGCCGAGATCGTTCGCGTGGCCTAACCACGTTAGGGAAAGGGGAAGTCCCCCCTCAAGCCTGAGTTCCGCAACAACGCCTATCCGATGCCTACCCGCCGGAGGAACGCGAGAGCTGGCAGGAACAGATTGAAGCCGCCCGTGCCGTCGCCGCCGGGGGTGACAGCCCCCTGCTCGACGCCCTGCGGGCCGGGACCGGTGAGACTGCCGCAGCAATGGCGCAGACCATCATCCTGAAGCGGGCGGAGTATCAGGTGTTCTACAGCGCCATGACCGCTAACCGCCGCAGGCTGGATGCGCTGATCGCCGCAGCCGCCACGCTTGAGGATCTGGCGGCGGTGGATCTGGCAGAAGGCTGGAGGCTGGAGGCTGGAGGCTGGAGGCTGGAGGCTGGAAGCGTGGCTGCCCCCGGTCAAACCTAGAATACTTCCCGGAAACGGGAGGCCGGGGGATCTACCATCAGCCCCAAAACTCGGGGCCAAAGCTCTCACACCGGACCCCGCCGACCACACAACACTCTTGGCCGGTCCATGTCCTCAATGACCCGGTCTCTTTGGAGTGATTCCACTTGAAGCTGCAAGACCAGCGTTGCGGGGAATGCCGCAGATTGTTATTCAAAATTGAGCCGGGCGCCCTCAGTGGCACGCTCGCCATCAAGTGCCCAAGATGCAAGGCACACAATTCCCAGAGGCCGCTGAGCCCTTCACCAAAGCGCCAGGATACTTCCAATGAGCGCGATGGAAAGGCTCCAAACCATGGCCTCCGCTTTCAAGATCAAATCTGAGGCCGCCCCCGGCCTCACCATCGCCCAGACCATCGCCCTGACCGACGCCCTGACCTTCCAAGACAATCTCAGCACGGCCAGTGTCGGAGGGCTGTTTACCGATCCGCCCTATTCATCCGGCGGGTCAAATCGCTTGATCCTTCAACCGACCTGGAAGAAATACACCGGCAAGAGCGAAGCTGCACGCGCACTGCCAGACTTTGCCGGGGAAACCATGGACCAGCGCTCTAACCTGCGCTTTACCCTCACCTGGACGAGCGCGGCGCGGCGGGTGCTGGACTGTGCTTAGGTTCCCGCGCTCCGAAACCTTCAAAAACCCTGCACACCCTCTTTAAGGGGTATTAAAAACTCTCTGCCGCCCTGCGTTTTTTTACGGTTTGGGCGGCAGATTTCCGGATATTGCAACGGGAAGTGTCCCGCACTGCAACGCGAAGTGTCCCGCTACACCGCTACAGCAATCCTGCACGGCGGCTTTGCATTTGCGCAGCTTGCCTCAGCCCCGCCCGCTCGTTATTAAATAAACAACTGTTCAATTCATCTGAGCGACGGGAGGAGCTGCTTATGGATTTCGCGCTGACTGAGGAACAGCAGGCCATTTTCGACATGGCCCAAGCATTCGGCCAGGAAAACATCGCGCCGCATTCCCGCCAGTGGGAAAAAGACGGCACCATCCCCAAATCTCTGTGGCCGCGGCTGGCAGAACTGGGGTTCGGCGGGCTTTACGTGTCCGAGGAATACGGCGGCTCCGGTCTTTCCCGCCTGGATGCAACCCTGGTGTTCGAAGCACTGGCGATGGCCGACCCCGCCATTGGTTCGTTCCTGTCGATCCACAACATGTGCGGCGGCATGATCGATAAGTTCGGGTCAGAAGAGACTAAGCAGAAATGGCTGCCCGCGCTTTGCACGATGGAGAAGATCTTCTCCTACTGCCTGACCGAACCCGGTTCCGGTTCCGACGCTGCGGCCCTCAAAACCCGCGCTGAGCGCAGCAATGAAGGCTATGTGCTGAACGGCACCAAGGCGTTCATCTCCGGCGGCTCCTACTCCGACGCCTATGTTGTGATGTGCCGCACCGGCGAAGACGGCCCCAAGGGGATCTCCACCATGGTGGTCGAGGACGGCAATTCAGGTCTGTCGTTCGGCGCGCCGGAGGATAAGATGGGCTGGAAAGCGCAGCCCACATCGCAGGTGCAGTTCGACGATTGCGCGATCCCCGCGGACAATCTGATCGGCGTGGAAGGCAAAGGCTTCTCCTATGCTATGGCAGGTCTTGACGGCGGCCGCCTGAACATCTCGGCGGGTGCCCTGGGCGGCGCCCAGACGGCGCTGGACCAGACCGTGCAATACATGTCGGAGCGCAAGGCGTTCGGCAAACCGATCAACCAGTTCCAGGCGCTGCAATTCCGGCTGGCGGAGTATGAAACCCGCCTGCAGGCCGCCCGCACCTTCCTGCGCCAGGCGGCATGGAAGCTGGACACCGGCGCCCATGACGCCAGCAAGTTCTGCGCCATGGCCAAGCTGATGGTCACCGACACGGCCTTTGACGTTGCCAACGGGTGTTTGCAACTGCACGGCGGTTACGGTTACCTGGCCGATTACGGTGTTGAGAAGATCGTCCGCGACCTGCGCGTCCACCAGATCCTGGAAGGCACCAACGAAATCATGCGCCTGATCGTCGCGCGCCAGCTGATTGCAGAGTAATCTGCGATCAGCACAATGGCCTTGGCGTACACCTATGACGGAGCAACCGGAATGAGCGACATTCATATCCGCAAGACCGGCCAGGCCGGCCGCATCACCTTCACCCGCCCCAAGGCGCTGAACGCGATGAGCTACGAGATGTGCATGGCGATCGACGCCGCCATGCGCGACTGGGCCACGGATGCCAGCGTTAAGCTGGTGGTGATCGACGCCGAGGGCGACAAGGCGTTTTGCGCCGGCGGCGACATTGCCGAGCTGTATGACACCGGCACCAAGGGCGATTACAGCTATGGCCGCACCTTCTGGCGCGATGAATACCGGCTGAACGCGCTGATCTTTGAATACAAGAAGCCGGTGATCAGCTTCATGCAGGGTTTCACCATGGGCGGCGGTGTCGGTATCGGCTGCCACGGCACCCACCGGGTGGTCGGCGAGACCAGCCAAATCGCCATGCCGGAGGTCAGCATCGGCCTGGTACCGGATGTTGGCGGTTCCCTGATGCTGGCACTGGCGCCGGACCACCTGGGCGAATACCTTGGCATGACCGCTGCGCGGATGGGCGCGGATGATGCGATCCTCGCAGGTTTTGCCGACTATTTCATCCCGCAGGATGGTTGGCCCGCCCTGATTGCAGCGCTGGAGGAAAGCGGCAGTGCCAAGCTGGTGGAGGACGCCGCTGAACCCGCCCCGGAAGGCAAGCTGCGCGCGCTCCGCGAACACACGGCCAAACACTTCGCCAAGGACACGCTGGAAGACATCTTGACCAGCCTCCAGGCGGAAGACAGCGATTTTACCGCCGCCGCGCTGAAATCCTTAAACCGCAATTCTCCACTGTCGATGGCTTGCACGCTGGAAATGCTGCACCGCCTGCGCGCTGATGGCCCCGCTATCCGCCGGGCCCTGGATCTGGAATACCGTTATACCTTCCGCGCCATGGACAAGAGCGACTTTCTGGAAGGCATCCGGGCCCAAATCATTGACAAGGACCGCAATCCGCAATGGCAATATGCGGGCCAGCCGGTGCCGGCACAGGCGGTTGAGGACATGCTGGCGCCGCTGGGCGCCGATGCGCTGACATTTGAGGAGGAAAACTCATGAAGATCGGATTTATCGGACTTGGCAACATGGGCGGGCCGATGGCCGCCAACCTGGCCAAGGCAGGCCACGAGGTCACCGGTTTTGATATGGCCGATGTCAGTATCGAAGGCGTGACCATGGCCGCCACCGGCCCCGAGGCCGCGGCAGGCGCCGATGCGGTCATCACCATGCTGCCCAACGGCGCCATCCTGCGCCTTGTCGCCGCTGAAATCATCCCGGCCATGGCCAAGGGCGCGGCCTTTATCGACTGTTCCACCGTCGACGTGGACTCGGCCCGCGCGGTGGCCGAACAGGCCCAAGCCGCGGGTCTGCTCTCCGTTGACGCCCCGGTCTCCGGCGGCATCGGCGGCGCCGCGGGCGGCACGCTCACCTTTATGGCCGGCGGTTCGGCAGACGCCTTTGCCGCCGCAGAGCCGCTGTTCGGCATCATGGGCCAGAAGGCCGTGCATTGCGGCGAGGCCGGTGCCGGCCAGGCCGCCAAGATCTGCAACAACATGATCCTCGGCGTCACCATGATCGCCACCTGCGAAGCCTTTGCGCTGGCCGACAAGCTGGGCCTCGACCGGCAAAAGATGTTCGACGTGGTCTCCACCTCCTCCGGCTACAGCTGGACCATGAACGCCTATTGCCCGGCGCCCGGCGTCGGCCCGCAGTCGCCTGCCGACAACAGCTACCAGCCCGGTTTTGCGGCTGAACTGATGCTCAAGGACCTTGGCCTCAGCCAGCAGGCCGCGGCCAGCGCCGATGCCGACACGCCAATGGGCGAACTGGCAATGGCGCTTTACAAGAAGTTCGTCGAGGACGAGGGCGGCAAGGGCATGGACTTCTCTGCCATGCTGCCGCGGTTTGAGAAACGCAGCCGCGACGGCTGACAGCGCGCGGCCTCAAGCCCGGTTCATCGAAAACACTTGTTTCAGGCGGCCCGTCACAGGCCGCCTTTTTCATCTGCTTTCTCCGAGAATACCCGTGAAATTCGAATAAACTCCCGAATTCCGGCACTGGTCTGCCACAGTTCCGTCCAAGTTGAGCAGCATTCCGGTAAGCGATCGTTAACCCTCGCGCACCCGGAGGCTTGCTGCCCGATATGGCCACGGCAACGGAACTGAACATCAATTCTTCCGCGACCGCCACCCAGATGGCGGAGGAAATCTTTGGCGACGGCGTTACCGTCAACAGCGCCAGCTACAGCGGCGACAACCTGTCGTCAGGCATTTACACCGGCGCCGATACCACCTCTCCGGGGGTAGCGCCTGCGGACTCCGGTGTAATCCTGTCGACCGGCTATGCCCGCGACTTCACCAATAGCAGCGGCACCACCAACACAAACGTCCGCGGCAACACCAGCACCAATACCACCGGCGCCAACAATGATGCGGATTTCAACGCCCTGGCCGGTGCCGCCACCCGCGATGCCTCCTTCTTGGAAATCGACTTCACTCCGGATGGCGACCTGCTGACCATCGACTTCGTGCTGTCCTCCGAGGAATACCCCGAGTTCGCCAACTCGCAATATAATGACGTGGTCGGTGTCTGGGTTAACGGGGTCGAGGCTCAGGTCTCCATCGGCGACGGCACGGCCTCGATCGGCAATATCAACGATGGCACCGAAAACGTCTATATCGACAACACCGGCGACCAGTTCAACACCGAAATGGACGGGTTCACCATCACCCTGACCTTTGTCGCCCCGGTGAACCCTGGCGTGGTCAACACCCTTAAAATCGGCGTCGCAGATACAGTGGACAGCAGCTATGACACCAACCTGCTGATTGCCGGCGGCTCGGTGCAAACCGCCGTGGTTGCGCAGGACGACCAGGAAGACATCGCCATCAATAAAACCCGGGTGATTGATGTTCTGGATAATGACAGCACCACCGGCGGCACGCTGACCATCACCCATATCAACGATCAGGCGGTGTCCGCCGGCGACACCGTCATCCTGACCACCGGGCAGGAAATCACACTGAATGCCGATGGCACCCTGACCGTGGTCACCGACGGCGACCTGGAAACCGTCTATTTCAACTACACCGCCGACAACGGCCTCGGCAACTCGGACACGGGCCTGGTTGAGATCAACCAGACGGTTCCTTGCTTCCTGCGCGGCACTCTGATCCGGGTGCCCGGCGGCGAAATCCCGGTTGAGGATCTGCGCCCCGGCATGGAGGTTCTGACCTACGACAACGGCCCGCAGGTACTGCAATGGGCGGGCAGCCGCCGCATTGCCTGCGCGCCCGGGACCGCTCCGATCCGGTTTGCCAGGGGCAGCTGCGGCAACACCCGCGATCTCTATGTGTCACCGCAGCACCGGATGCTGGTTTCCGGAAGCCGCGCCGAGCTGCTGTTCGGTGAGGATGAGGTTCTGGTCAAGGCCAAGGACCTGGTGAACGACAGCACCATCCGCCCGGCGCTGGAGATGCAAGAAGCGCAGTATTTTCACTTGCTGTTCGGCCGCCACCAGATTCTCTGGGCCGACGGCGCCCTCAGCGAAAGCTACCAGCCCGGCCCTCAAACAGCAGCAGGATTTGACGCCGGCACCCTGGCGGAAATCCGCGAATTGTTCCCGGAACTCTGCGCTGAATCCGGCCGCGGATACGGAAATGCGGCGCGGCTGGCCCTGCGCAGCCATGAAGCGCGGGTTCTTGCCGCCGCGTAACCGGCTGCAGGCGGGCCGCCGCCGCCGGCTTTACAGCCCTCTTGGATTTTGCGACTGGCCCGGTATGTCAAAGGCGACCAAGAAAGGACCCGCCGTAAATGGTACGCCGTTATTTTGTTTCCATCATTGTTCTCGCCGCCACTTTTGCAGTGGCTATTCCGCTTGCTGCAGGCAATGGCATGGGGCATGGCAAGTCAAACGAGGCAGGCTTGCACTGCCCGGCGGGCCTGGCCAAGACCTCCTCGCATTGCGTGCCGCCAGGCCATGCCAAGAAGTTCTACCGCCGCGGCGACCATATTCTGGATGAGTACATCTGGATCGGAAATCCCGGCCAATGGGCACCGGACCCTTTTGGCAGCTATGTTCAGGCCGGCGGCTATGTCTACCAAGTGAACCGCGAGACCCAGAAAGTGCTGCGCTTGATCGGCGCGGAGGCCAACCTGGCGAACTAACCGGTCGCGCTGCCTGCTAGTGACCGCCCATCGGGGCCATCGCCTCCCGCGTGGCCTCATCGGCCGGAAACAGCATTTCGATCCGCAGCTCCGCCATCGCCAGATCCCCAGTGCCGCCGAACTGGGTAATGGTGGAAAAGAACGACAGCACCTGCCCGCCCATCCGGTAGCGGGCCGGGATCACAGCGGGCAGTTCCCCCTCCGGTGCGCTGCCCGAGGCCGCCACCGACCGCTGCAGCCGCTCCACCGCTTGTTCCAGCACCGGATCTTCGCCAAAATGGGCCAGCTCGGTTCTAAGCCGGGCCAGGCTCAGCCGTTCGACATCCTGCAGGTTCTCCAGCACCGCCCGCAGGCTGTTGTTCTCCAGCAGAGCCTCAATCAGGCTGCAGCCCGGGCTGATCCCAACCCCTTCAAGCATCAAACCCGCGGGCCGGTTCAGGCGCAAAAGCCGCCAATGCCGATCGATCATCAGTGCCGGATAAGGCTCATGCGCTGCCATCATCTGTTCAGCGGCCTGCTTCAGCGGCGCCAGTTCCGCATCGTTCAGATGCCGCCGGGCAAAGGCAGGCGCCAGACCAGCAGCCGCCAGCAGCTGATTGCGCGCACCGCCAGGCACCTGCAGCTCATCGCTTAAGCGCAGCACCATGCCGCGGCTGGGCCGCGACCTTCCGCTCTCCAGAAAGGACAGATGCCGCGCCGACACCCCGGCCTCCAGCGCCAGTTCCATCTGGCTCATCCGCCGCAGACCGCGCCATTTTTTCAGAACCGTGCCAAAACCTTCCGCCATCCGCCGCCTCCGTTTTCCGCAGCATAGACGGACCCGCACCGGATTCCACTTACCTCTAAGGTAATTGTTTTGCTTCAGCGTCCCGCCGCATCCTGAGGCTGATACATTACAGGAGCCGCCAATGACCCACGCCGCAGCACTCCGCATGCTCAAGACTGTCTCAATCCTAGCCGCCGCCTTCGGCCTTGCCATGGTGCTGGCGCTGGCTACCCCGCTGGGCACGGCACTCGGCCTGTTCATCGATCTCGCCTTCCTGCCGGTGGACGGCGCCCAAGCGCTTACTCCCGGCTCGGCCGCCCTGATGACTGCAATCAGCGGCGGGCTGATGTGCGGCTTCTGCGTGCTGATCTATCTGGTCACAGAGCATATCTACAGCAGCAACCCCGCCCTGGGCCGCCGTCTGCTGATCCCGCCCCTGCTGGCCTGGTACATCCCCGACAGCCTCGGCTCCCTCGCCGCCGGCGCCTGGTTCAACGTGGTGATGAACACGCCCTTCCTGCTGCTGTTCCTTGTGCCGCTGATGCTGGCCCGCCCCGCCGCCGCGCAGACTGCATGAAAAAAAAGGGCGAAACCGCCCCCTTTCATCTTTCCAGAAATACTCCGGGGTGAATTGGCCGAAGGCCAAGAGGGGCAGCGCCCCTCATCCTTCCCCGGCGGGGCAGCGCCCCTCTCACTTATTCCGCGGCCACCTTCCGGGCCGCCAGAATGTCCTTCAGATACCGCCCGGTGTGGCTGCGCGGCTCATCGGCCACGGCCTCGGGCGTGCCCGCTGCAACAATCTCGCCACCGCCATCACCGCCTTCCGGCCCAATGTCGATGATCCAGTCGGCGGTTTTGATCACATCCAGATTATGCTCAATCACCACCACAGAATTGCCTTGCTCCACCAGCTCGTGCAGCACTTCCAGCAGCTTTTTCACATCCTCGAAATGCAGCCCCGTGGTCGGCTCGTCCAGAATATAAAGCGTCCGTCCGGTGGAGCGTTTCGACAGTTCCTTGGACAGTTTCACCCGCTGTGCCTCGCCGCCCGACAGCGTGGTCGCCTGCTGGCCTACCTTGATATAGCCAAGACCCACCCGCATCAGCGCATCCATCTTGTCGCGGATCGCAGGCACCGCCTGGAAAAACTCCTGCGCGTCCTCCACCGTCATGTCCAGCACATCGGCGATGCTCTTGCCCTTGAATTTGATCTCCAGCGTCTCGCGGTTATAGCGCGCGCCCTTGCAGGTCTCGCAGGTCACATAGACGTCAGGCAAAAAGTGCATCTCGATCTTGATGACGCCATCGCCCTGGCACGCTTCGCAGCGGCCGCCCTTGACGTTGAAGGAAAACCGCCCCGGCTTATACCCCCGCGTCTTGGCCTCCGGCAGACCGGCAAACCAGTCGCGGATCGGAGTGAAGGCCCCGGTATAGGTCGCCGGGTTCGAGCGCGGCGTGCGCCCGATCGGGCGCTGGTCGATGTCGATCACCTTGTCCAGATGCTCCAGCCCCTTGATGCTCTCGCAGGGCGCCGGGGTCTGGCGCGCGCCGTTCAGGCGCATCG
Source organism: Leisingera aquimarina DSM 24565 (assembly GCF_000473165.1). Lineage (GTDB taxonomy): Bacteria > Pseudomonadota > Alphaproteobacteria > Rhodobacterales > Rhodobacteraceae > Leisingera > Leisingera aquimarina. Next base: position 3,181,839 of record NZ_KI421504.1, read on the forward strand.
AGGCGGTCTTGAACAGCGTCTCAATCGTCAGCGTCGACTTGCCGCCGCCGGACACGCCGGTCACGCAGACAAACTTGCCCAGCGGAAACTCTGCCGTGACCTCTTTCAGGTTGTTGCCGGTGGCCTTCACCACCTTGATCTTCTTCTTGTTGCCCTTGCGCCGTTTGGCTGGCACCGCGATTTCGCGTGTGCCCGACAAATACTGGCCGGTGATCGAATTCACGTCCGACGCAACCGCCCCGGGGGTGCCGTGGCTTACAACTTCACCGCCATGCACCCCGGCGCCGGGGCCGATGTCAAAGACGTAGTCCGCCTGCCGGATCATGTCCTCGTCATGCTCCACCACAATCACCGTGTTGCCCTGGTCGCGCAGGTTCTTCAGGGTGCCGATCAGCCGGTCATTGTCGCGCTGGTGCAAACCAATCGACGGCTCGTCCAGCACATACAGAACCCCGGTCAGGCCAGAGCCGATCTGCGAGGCCAGCCGGATCCGCTGGCTTTCGCCACCAGACAGCGTGCCGGAATTGCGGCTCAGCGACAGATATTCCAGCCCCACGTTGTTCAGGAATCCCAGCCGCTCGCGGATCTCTTTGACGATGGCGCGGGCGATCTCCTGCTTCTGCTGGGTCAGATGGTTCGGCACGTCCTCGATCCAGGCCAGCGCCTCGCGGATCGACAGCTGCACCACCTGGCCCGCATGAACACCGGCAATCTTCACGGCCAGCGCCTCGTCCCGCAGCCGGTAGCCCTGGCAGTGGTGGCAGTGGCGGTTGTTCTGGTAGCGTTCGAACTCCTCGCGGATCCAATTGGAATCGGTCTCGCGGTAACGCCGCTCCATGTTGGGGATCACCCCCTCAAAAGTGCGCTCCACCTGATAAACGCGCCCGCCCTCGTCATAGCGGAACATGATCTCTTCTTCACCGGAGCCGTACAGGAACACCTGCTGCACATGGGCAGGCAAGTCCTTCCAGACAGTGTTCTTGTTGAACTCGTAATGCTTGGCGATGGCCTCGATGGTCTGCAGGAAATAGGGCGACTTGCCCTTGCGCCAGGGCGCGAGCGCCCCGTCATAGACCTTCAGGGACTGGTCCGGCACTACCAGCCGCTCGTCAAAGAACAGCTCCACCCCCAGCCCATCGCATTCCGGGCAGGCCCCGAACGGCGCGTTGAAGGAAAACAGCCGCGGCTCAATCTCCGGAATGGTGAAACCGCTGACCGGACAGGCGAAATTCTCGGAAAAGGTAATCCGTTCCGGATCGCCCTCCCGCGGCGCGGTTTCCAGAATGGCAATGCCATCGGCCAGATCCAGCGCGGTACGCAAACTGTCTGCCAGCCGGGTTTCCATGCCTTCGCGGACCACCAGACGGTCCACCACCACGTCGATGTCATGGCGGAACTTCTTGTCCAGCGCCGGCGGCTCGTCCAGTTCATAGAACTCTCCGTCCACCTTCACCCGCTGGAAGCCCTGCTTGCGCAGTTCCAGGAATTCCTTTTTGTACTCGCCCTTGCGGTCGCGGACGATCGGCGCCAGCAGATAGCCTCGGGTGCCCTCCTCCATCTCCATGATCCGGTCGACCATGTCCTGAACTTGCTGCGCTTCAATCGGCTTGCCGGTCGCGGGGGAATAGGGCGTGCCGGCACGTGCAAACAGAAGCCGCATATAGTCATAGATCTCGGTCACCGTGCCAACAGTGGAGCGCGGGTTCTTCGATGTCGTCTTCTGCTCAATCGAGATTGCCGGGGACAGACCGCTTATGTGATCCACATCCGGCTTTTCCATCATGTCGAGGAACTGCCGCGCATAGGCGCTCAAGCTTTCCACATAGCGGCGCTGGCCCTCGGCATAGATGGTGTCGAACGCGAGGCTGGACTTGCCCGACCCTGAAAGGCCGGTGATCACCACCAGCTCATCACGCGGAATATCCACGTCGATGCTCTTCAGATTATGTTCGCGCGCGCCGCGCACTTCGATGGATTTCAGCTCAGCCATAATGCCCCCGTGCCCGCGCCTGCCAAACCAGCGGCAAACGCCCGCCATACAGATAGGGAATGCACTGGGAAACGCCAAGCCCAAAAAGAGAACATTGCACGAACAGGTTGAAACTTGCTGACAGCCGCTGGCAGCAGCCGGAAAACACACGTTTTCTGGCGCGCCGCGCGCCTTGCGCGGCGCTTGGCCCAACGGGAACGGCCCTTTTCCAGGGCCAGTGACGGGCGGGAGCCTCCCTCAGCCTGGCCCGCGCCGCCGTGCGGCCAGCAGCTTGTGCACCGCCGCACCGCACAGAAACAGCGCCAACAGCACGGCCATCATGCCGCCAAACCCGCCCAGCGACAGGGAAAGCACCATCAGCGGCGTGCCAACGGTGTTGCCCAGATTGCCCATCTGCGCCATCGCACCGCTGGCCTGCGACCGGTCTGCCGCACTGCCGTTCAACTGCGGCACCGCAGCGAATGAGCCGCCCTGCACCAGCCCCATAGCCCCCGCCATGGCGATACACGCGGCCGGCGCACCAGGCATCATCCACAGCCATAGCGCAGCGGCGGCACAGGCCAGGAACCCCAGCTGCGCCAGCCGCACCCCCGGCAGGAACCGCAGCAAATACACCCCTAACGTCATCGACACAGCAATACTGGCCAGCGGCATTGCCCCCAGCACGAAGGCCCGCGTGTCCGCGGCGATATAGGGCGGTATCACCGTCAGCACCGCCACAAAGCAGCAGGTGTAAAACAGCCAGCCCGCAGCCGGCGCCGATATCCAGGGGGAGCGGTAGACGGGCAGATGCAACCCCGGCAATTCCGCCAGCCGCGGCAGCAGCATCCGCTTTGGCACCGGCACTTCGCGCAAGGCAAAGCCCAGCAGCAGCGCCAGCACCGCCATCACCGCTGCATGGGCGCCGAACAGCGCCAGCAGCCCCCAGGCATCCGCCAGCGGCAGGCCGAACCAGGCCAGCAGGGTAAAGGCGACGGCAAAAAACGTGCTCCACAGGGTCATGGCCAGCCCCCGCCCCCGGTCGGAGCTTAACTGTGCAATCAGCACCGGCCCGGCCACCACGACACCTAAGTGCGACAACCCTTCAACAACACGGGACGCCAGAAACACCCCGAACGGCAGATGCAGCGCCTGCAGGGCCGACATCGCCGCCCCGGCCCACAGCGCCCAGACCAGTGTCCGCCGGTAGCCAAAGGCGGCCACATACAGCCCCGCCACCGCGCCCAGCAGTATACCCAGTGTGCCAACCAGCGAGACGGAAAAGCTGAGCGCATTGCCTGCCTGCGGGTACAGTTCGCCCATCCGGCCGAAGATCACCGAAATCTTACCGTATTGCGCCGCCGCCCCCAGGCCAGCCGCCCAGACCGCCAGGATCAACCCCCAGCGGGAGCTTCCGGATGCCGACATGGCCGCTGCCCCTGTTGTTTCTCTTATTCCGCATCTGGTTACCCCGGACAATACCCATAGACCAGAGCCCAGCCGCCAAAGAAAAAGGCGGCCCGTCACAGGCCGCCCTTTCAAACTCCGCTGCATGCGAAGCTTACATGTGGATCACCCGGTCATAGGCATCCAGAACGCTCTCATGCATCATCTCTGACAGCGTCGGATGCGGGAAGACGGTGTTCATCAGGTCTTCTTCGGTGGTTTCCAGCTGACGGCCCACCACATAACCCTGGATCAGCTCGGTCACTTCCGCGCCGACCATATGGGCGCCCAGCAGCTCGCCGGTCTTGGCGTCAAAGACGGTTTTCACCATGCCCTCGGCCTCTCCCAGTGCAATCGCCTTGCCATTGCCGATGAAGGGGAAGCGGCCGACCTTGATGTCATAGCCCAGTTCCTTGGCCTTCGCTTCGGTATAGCCGACAGAGGCAACCTGCGGCTGGCAATAGGTGCAGCCGGCAATGCTCTCGGGCTTCACGGCGTGCGCATGCTTGCCAGCAATCAGCTCTGCCACCATCACGCCCTCGTGCGACGCCTTATGCGCCAGCCAAGGCGCGCCGGCGATGTCGCCAATGGCATAGAGCCCGTCAACGCCGGTGCGGCAGAACTCGTCCGTTACCACATGGGTGCGGTCGACCTTGACGCCCAGCTCTTCCAGCCCCAAGCCTTCGACGTTGCCAACGATGCCCACGGCGGAAATCACAGTATCGAAGTCCTGTTTCTCAACCTTGCCGCCAACCTCGATATGGGCCGTCACTTTCCCTTTACCGCGGTCCAGCTGCTTGACCATGGCTTTCTCCATGATTTTCATTCCCTGTTTGACAAAGGCTTTCTTGGCAAAGGCGGAAATCTCCGCGTCTTCCACCGGCAGCACCCGGTCCATCACCTCAACCACGGTCGTATCGGCGCCCAGGGTGTTGTAGAAGCTGGCAAATTCGATGCCGATCGCGCCCGATCCGATGACCAGCAGCTTCTTCGGCATCCGCACCGGGTCCAGCGCGTGCTTATAGGTCCAGACCAGATCGCCGTCGGCCTCCAGCCCCGGCAGCTCACGCGCCCGCGCGCCGGTGGCCAGCACGATGTTCTTCGCCGCCAGCTCCTCGGTGCCCTTATCGGTCTTGACCGACACCTTGCCCTTGGCCGGTATGGACGCCTCGCCCATGACAACGGCAATCTTGTTCTTCTTCATCAGATGGCCAATGCCGGAGGACAGCTGTTTCGCCACCCCGCGCGAACGTTTCACCACCGCGTCCAGATCATAGCTGATGTTCTCTGCCTTCAGGCCGAAATCCTTGGCCCGCTCCATCAGGTGGAACACCTCGGAGGAGCGCAGCAGAGCCTTGGTCGGGATACAGCCCCAATTGAGGCAGATACCGCCCATGTGCTCGCGCTCGACAATGCAGGTTTTCAGACCCAGCTGTGCGGCACGGATGGCCGCGACATAGCCCCCCGGCCCGGCGCCGATTACGATCACGTCATAAGATTGTGCGGCCATGGTGCTCCCTCGCCCTCGAACAGGTTCCAAAACTAGTTTACCGTTAAACTATTTTTTTCTGCGCTGCAATCATCCTCTGCTGCGTCATAGCGGCCATGCAAGAAACAGCGCACTGCCGCCTGAACAGGCTATGCCGCAGGTAATCATCCTGCCAGCACATTCTTGCATTCACCGGCAAAAGACAGCGGCCGTCCCCGCCAATAGAAAACGCCGCGCCCCTTTCAGGGCGCGGCGTTTTCTATTGGTTCAGATCCAGGGGGCAGGGTCAGCCGGCAGCTTGCACCTGCCGCACGGTCTCGCCGTAGCCGCCCGCCATCACGTAATCCAGCTCCGGCGCGGTGCTGGCGCGGTGCAGCGCCTCGTTGCGGTAGGGGAAGCGGCCGAACTGGCGGATCACCTCACGGTGGGCCCGGGCATGCAGCAGGTTGCTGGTGCCCGTCTTCGGCATCCGCTCCAGCATCAGCCGGATGCAGCGTTCCTGGTCGCACAGGTTCTCGGAATGCATCAGCGGCAAGTAGAAGAACTGGCGCGCTGGTTCGTCAATCTTCTTGTCCCATTTCTTGTTGATCGCCACCTTGGCCGCCGACAGCGCCGCCCGGTCAGAGGCGAACGCTTTGCCTTCACCGCGGAACATGTTGCGGGGGAACTGGTCCATCAGGAGGATGTAGGCCAGCGTGCCGCTGGGGTAGGTCAGCCAGAAAGAAAACCTGCCCTCGCAGGCCTCCTCCCAGGTCTTTTGAAACTTCGTTCGGATCTCCTGATCCAGCGCGTCATCCTGCAGATACCATCCCTTTTCTCCAACCTTATCGAGCCAGAATGCTAGTATCTCTTCGGGACCAGTCATCGGTCGTAACTCCAAGTTTTTCCTGACCCTAACTTCAGGCCATTTTACATTACCTTTACAAGTAACCTTGGGTCACAAATTGCGACAGGCAAGCCCTCTGTGTGAAATAATCCTCACAATTCCGGCTGGTTAGCGCAATCAATTTTCCTCGGCGGCGGTTTCCTGCTCTTCCAGCTCGGTTTCGATGGCGTATTCCTGGGCGAACTCGACCGCTACAGGTGTAGAACTCGGATACATCGGTGCAAAGCTCCCGGTCTCATCAACCGGCGTCGCGGCACGCTGCGTCATGCGGTACGCCGCATAGGCAGCCATGACAAACATCAGCGCCGCAATCAGGGCAAAGAAGCCTGCAGGGCCGAACACAGCGTCGCTCATCAGCCAGCCGGTGATCATCGGGCCGGCAATCGCACCCAGCCCGTTGATGAACACCAGCCCGCCCGATGCCGCCGCCATGTCCTCATGCTCCAGATAATCATTGGTATAGGCGATCAGCAGCGAATACAGCGGGTTCGACAGACCGCCGATGATAAAGGCCGCCCCCAGCAGCATCTTGAAGTCGGTGCCGTAGATAAAGCCGATCACCGCCCCGCAACCGCCCACTGCGGCAACGATCATGATCAGCAACCGCCGGTCCATCCGGTCCGAGACCCAGCCCAGAGGATACTGCAGGATGGTGGCGCCGATATAGAAGGTTGCGATAAACAGCGACAGGTTGCCCAGGCTCAGCCCCGCAGCGGCGCCGTAGACCGCGCTCATCCCGAACTGCGCGGAAAACACGCCGCCCAGAATGAACATGCCGACACAGCCCAGCGGCGATATCCGCATGATCTCGCGCAGGGTCATGGGTTTGGTGGTATCAAACGCCGGGGTCGGAGAGATCGACAGCAGAATGGGCGCAAAGGAGATCGAAACCAGGATCGAGGCGATGATGAACGCCTCGTAACCGGCTGGATCGCCGACCTGAATCAGCCCCTGCGCAGCGATGATACCGACCATCTGCACGATCATGTACAGCGACAGCGCCTTGCCCCGGTTGGAGTTGTCGGCAGAGTTGTTCAACCAGCTTTCAGCAGTCACGTACACGCCGGAAAAGCAGAATCCGATGATCACCCGGCCCAGGCCCCAGGCAACCGTGCTGGGCAGGATCGGGTAAAGGATCATCACCGCCGAGATGAACGAGGCCAGCGCCGCAAACACCCGCACATGGCCGACCCGGCGGATCATCTCCGGCGCCAGCCGCGAGCCGCCCAGGAAGCCGACAAAATAGGCCGCCATCACGATCGACATTTCAAAGGTGGAAAACCCTTCCAGCTCGCCGCGCACGCCCAGCATGGTGCCCTGCAGGCCGTTACCGACCATCAGCAGCATCATACCCAAGAGCAGCGCCCATGCGCTCGACAGCACCTGCAGCATTTCTTGCCTCCTTTGAAAGCAAAGCAGCCCTCCACAAGGGACGGGCTGCCATCACATTTGAATGTTATGTCCGGGCGATCAAGGCCCGCTTGGCCGGTATCGCTGATTCAGATTTCAATTTCATGACCCCGCTTGCACGCTCGTTGGCCATGGTTGCGGAGCTTGTCTATGAAACTGCGCCGCTATTCTGAGGTATATCCGCCTTCGCCGGGATCAAAAGCGACGCGTCGCCATATGAAAAGAACCGGTAGCGCTTCCCCACAGCATGTTCATAGATCCGGCGGATCTCTTCCTGCCCCATCAGCGCTGACACCAGCATCAGCAGGGTGGATTTCGGCAGGTGGAAATTGGTCATCAGCGCATCCGCCACCTGAAAGGCAAAGCCCGGATAAATAAAGATATCCGTATCGCCTTCCCAAGCGTGGATCTGCCCGTCCCTCGCGGCGCTTTCGATCAGCCGCAGCGCGGTGGTGCCAACCGGGATCACCCGCTTTCCTGCGGCCTTGGCGGCGGCGATCTCTGCCGCTGCCTGTTCACTGACCCTGCCCCATTCCGCATGCATCCGGTGGGTGGTCACATCCTCGACCTTGACCGGCAGGAAGGTGCCCGCGCCCACATGCAGCGTGACATAGGAAATCTCCACCCCGCGCGCCTTAAGCGCTGCCAGCAGCGGTGCATCGAAATGCAAGGAAGCGGTCGGTGCGGCGACCGCGCCGGTATTGCGGGCCCAGACGGTCTGGTAATCGGTTTTGTCCTGCTCATCCGCGGCGCGTTTGGCGGCAATATAGGGCGGCAGCGGCATCGCGCCGGCCTCGGCCAGCGCTGCGTCGAAATCCGTGCCGCTCAGATTGAAACGAAGATGCCCCTGACCTTCGTAAATACCTTCCAGCGTTGCGCTCAGATCGTCGGAGAAAACAATCGCCTCACCCGGCTTGATCTTCTTCAGCGGTTTCAGCAGTGCGGCCCAGGTGCCATCGGCGCGCGGCTCCAGCAGGGTCGCCTCAATCTTGGCGGCCACGGCCCCTTGCGCGCTGTTGCGGTGGCGCAGCCCGCTCAGACGTGCCGGGATCACCTTGGTATCGTTCAGCACCAGGAGGTCGCCGGGCTGCAGCCAGTTGACCAGATCCGTCACCCGGCCGTCATGCAGACCGCCCTCCGCAGCCACCAGCAGCCGCGCCGCACTGCGCGGATTGGCAGGCCGGGTGGCAATCAGATCGTCGGGCAGGTCGAAGTCGAAATCACTCAGTTTCATGTCGCGCGCTATAGGCTGTGCTGCAGGGGAAATCTACGGTGTTTTTCGCCGTTTGTCAGGGTCACTTGTCGGCGCCCCGCGGTGTCCGGTACTGTCTGCGCTCTTCTTGCGCGGCTTCTTCTTCCGCCGTGAAGGCGCGCTGCTGGCCTGGCACCTTTGGCGCCGGCCCGCGGAAAATTTCCCGCAAGAAGCCCGGCGCCAGCCCTGCCAGCGGGTTGACCGAGACCGCAGGATCATCCGCCGTGCCGCGCAAGGTGAAGGTAAAACCAATCAGCCCCTCGCCGTCGCGCGGTGCCAGAATCCTGCCTATGGCGTTGACCAGGTATATCGGTGAAATCACTCCGCGCATGTTCAGGCGGCTGTTGTTCAGATCATAATTGCCGTCCAGCGACAGCCCCATCGACGGGCCGACCGCGCTGCTTTGATGCAGGATCAGATGCGAGGCGCCCAGCCGGAACCGCCCCTCCATACTGGTGAACAGGATGCCCTGGCCGGTCATCTCATCCAGCAGCCCGATCAGGCTGATCGCATTCAGGATCGCTGCCATCGACGGCGCATTCTGCACCCGGATATTACGCACATTGACCTTGCCGTCATATTCGCCCGGCTTGTCCGCCGGGATCAGCGTCATGTCAAAACGGCCGCCGCGGCCGTGTTCGAAGATGCCTGCCGAGCGGAACACCCCGCCCGCGTCATTGGCCCGGATCCGCGCCGCCGTGCCGCCGTTCTGCGGCACCACGGTGCCCGCCACCGGGGTTTGGCCGTTCAGACGGGCGGTAAACTCGCCATTCATGCCGCCTTGGTTGGAAAACCGGCCCTGGAAGTTCTGCAGCCCGATACTGTCGGTCACCTGCAGGTTTTGCAGCCGCAGGGTTATCGGGCTCGACCCGCTGCCGCCGCTGCTGCTGCCGCTGGCTGAGGTCGCCGAAAACGGCGAGCGGTTCAGATCCAGCCGGCCGCCGGTCACCTCGATGGCAGGCGGCGCTGCACCGCGTCCCCGGAACGTCACAGAGCCGCGGAACCAGTCCCCCGCCCGCGCGGATGAAAACACCGCCTGATCCAGCCCGCCGCCCTTGCGCGTTGTCACCTGGCCGGTGGCGGCCAGTCCCGGCGCCTGCAACTGCAACTGTTCTACCGTGGCGGTCTTACCCAGCAGCGCCGAGACCGACAGCTCCCCCTTTGCCGCCTCGCCTTTGCGCCAGCTGATTTCCGGGATTCGCAGGCCTAGCCCCGCCAAATCCGATTGCAACTCAAGACGCGGCGGCGCGTCCGGCGCCAGATCCACTGAATACTGCCCCTGGCCCTTGCCAAAGACGGTCCCGCGCGGCAGGCCAAGGTTAAAGGCCTCCACCGCCTGCGCCGACAGTTCGATGGTCCCTTCCACCCGGCTGTCCGGCGGCGCCCCCTTGCCGATCCGCTGCTGCCAGGAGGCCGTCACCGGCACCCCCGACAGGCTGCCTTTGCCACTGATCCGGACCTGGCTCTGATCGCCGGTCACCTCCAGCACCGGTGCAGCCGCCACATGGCCGGGAACAAGCTTGCCACTCTCCACTGCACGGATCCTGCCCTGGTAGTGATAGAGGATTTCCTCAACCGGCACCTGTTTTTGCAGCGGCAGCGCCAGCGTGCCCTCCGCCTCCACCAGCCCCTCGGCAAGATCCACCGGCAGGCCGGCCTTGTCCATCACCTGCAACGGCTCCCGGTTCAGCAGCGACAGCGCCGCCGTGGCGGATCCCCGCGCCATGATCCGCGCAATGCCGGGGGTGCCGTCCTTGGCCGACACATCCGGAATGATGAAAGACGTGCCTGCAACCTCCACTTCACCGCCCTGCTCAGCCGTCACCGCGCCGCCAGAGGCCGTCACGACAAAGCGCTGGCCGTACAGGCTGAGCTGCCCGGAGGCGTCTTGCACCGGCGGCATGAATTTCTGAAACACCACCTCAGCGCCGTCAAACGCCAGATCCAGGCTGACAAAAGGTTTGCCGCTGCCACGCCCGCGCATGTGGAAACCGACCTTGCGCACCTGCCCGTCCATCAGGTTTTCCCGAACCCAAAGACGCGGATTCGGCGCCAGTGGCTCCGGCCACAGTTCCTTGACCCGCTGGACAGAAACCTGATCGACGCTGCCGTTCAGATCGTAATCCCAGCCCTCAGGTCCGGCGCCGATGTCACCGTCGAAATGAATACGGCTGTCCCCATCGCGCACCAGCATCTCGCCCAGGCGCAGCCGGAACGGCGCAAGGCTCAGATCAAAATCCGCATCAACGCCGGGAAATTTGACGGGCGTTTCGAACAGACGGCGCGGGTTCAACTCCAGATCGGAAAACCGCAGCTGGCCGACCAGCCCGGTCAGCTGTCCGTTTTGCACGCCGGCCAGGCTCGCCTGCCCCTGCATCACCCCGGATCCCCAGCCGCTTTGCACGCTGAGTTCGGAAAACTTCAGCACCTGTTGCGCCGGGTAATAGGTGAAATAGCTGCGTGCGCCGGTTATCGGCACCGGCCGGGTCTGGGCGGCCGGCTGGATCACACCTTCGCCGATGCGCAGGCTGGCCTGCACCGGAGCAATCCCGCCGTCGTTGAACACCTCGCCGCGCAAGGAACCGGAAATCGGCGCCCGCAGCACCCCCAGCCAGCCAAGCGCCGGGCTTTGCAGGGCGATATCCTCGCTGGAGATGTCCGACACCAGAACCCCGAATTCCGCGCCGGGGCTGCCGATCTCAGAGGTATAGCTGGCCTCGACCGCGCCCACATCGCCGCGCCCGCTCAGGACCGAAAACACGGCGGACAGGGACACTGTGCTGCCGTCACGCTTCAGACCGATCCGGCCGCCGTCCAAGGTCCAGGCGCGGCCCAGCCGGTCGTCCGTATAGGACAGCGTCAGCGCGCTGGTCTCCATGCCGGCAAGGGCGGCCAGCACCGGCTTTTGCAGCTGGCTGTCCCATTGTTCGATCAGCTCAGCCAGATTGCCCGCCTGCCGCGACGGCAGACCTCCATTGGCAAAGCTGATCGCAAAAGAGCCGTCCTTGTTGCGCCGCAGGGCTGCAAACAAACCGCTCAGCGAAATCCGCTTGGGCTGCAGCTTGCCGCGCAGCAGCGGCCGCATCGCCAGGCTGGCCTGGGCATCGGCCAGCTGCGCAAACAGCGTGCCATCCGGATGCCGCAGCACCACATCCTTCAGGCTGACCCGCGGCCGCAGCCCCTCGTTGACGACCACATGGATGGCGCCGAATTCGATCTGAAGCCCGTTCAGATGCCGCTCGATCCGGGCCTCCACCCGGCTCCGCACCCAGTCCGGCGCATCCAACCGGGTGCCGATCCCGAAATAGATGGCCCCCGCCCCAAGGAAGCTCAGCAACGTCAGCATCCAGATGCAACCGCGCAGCAGCCGCCAGCGCCAGCGGCGCCGCACAGGAGTTTGCACCGCGCTCTGATCCGCATCTGCGCCCGCCTCCTGACGGCCCGCGGGAACGGCTTCCGTGCCCGCCGCGGGGCCGGGCAAGGGCACCGCCTCGGCGGCGGCGCCGTTATTCTCGCCGGCAGGTTTGATCTCAGCTTTCCCTTTGCTGCTCATGGGTTATGTTTGCCGCGCAATGATTTGCGCTAATGACCGGAGACAGGCCAATGCTCGACGTTTCAGATCCCGCCCCTTCCTTTACCCTGCCCCGCGGCGGCGGCGGAGAGGTCACTTTGTCCAGCCTGCAGGGCGCGCCCGTGGTGCTGTTTTTCTATCCCCGCGATAATACTCCCGGCTGCACCAAAGAATCCATCGGCTTTTCAGAGGCTTTGCAGGCATTCGCCGATGCCGGCGCTCACGTTTTCGGGATTTCCAAGGACAGCCTGAAGAAGCATGAGAATTTCTCCGCCAAACACGGGCTGACCACGCCGCTTCTGTCCGATGCCGACGGCACCGTCTGCGAGGATTACGGCGTCTGGAAAGAAAAGAACATGTACGGCAAAAAACACTGGGGCATTGAACGCTCCACCTTCCTGATCGGTGCCGATGGCCGCATCGCCCGCGTCTGGCGCAAGGTCAAGGTCGATGGCCACGTGAACGAGGTGCTGGCCGCCGTCCAGGCGCTCTGATCCGCCAGCCGGGGCTCTCCCGCCCGCTCTGGCTGCTCTTTGCAAGAGCAGCCCTCACCGTTGGGCCCGGCGCCGCCCGCGGGGCGGCGCACAGCGCGCCAAGGCGCGCTGCCATGCCCAAGGCTGCCAGGGGGATCTGCCTACTGATCACCCGCAGGCGCGGGAGCACCACCGTTTTCCGCTCTGGACTCCGGCGGCCAAATCAGGTGAACCCGGCGCACCCCGCCGATTGAGGAGACCCGCATGGACACCCAGCCCCTTTCGCTTGCCGAACGCGCCACCGAGGTGCTGACCACCGCAGACGGGCGCGCCAAGACCGCGCTGTCCCGCCGCCATGCTGCCGAGTGGTTCGCCTGCCGCAAAGGCGAAGCACCGGAGATCGCTATCGGCACCGCCGCGCCGCCGATGCACCCGGCCCGCCCCGCCCAGCCGGAGCTGCTGCACCCGCGCGATGTGCCCAAGCGCAAACCGGGGTCCGAAGCCGGCCGCATCGCCTTGTTGCACGCAGTGGCCCATATCGAGCTCAATGCCGTGGACCTGCACTGGGACATCATCGCGCGGTTTTCCCATGTGCCGATGCCGATGGGTTTCTTTGACGACTGGGTCCAGGCCGCAGATGAAGAATCCAAACATTTCAACTTGATGTGCGACTGTCTTGAAGCGCTAGGCAGTCATTATGGCGCCCTGCCCGCCCATGCCGGCATGTGGCGCGCCGCCGAGGACACCGCGGATGACCTGATGGGCCGCCTCGCCGTGGTGCCCATGGTGCTGGAGGCGCGCGGGCTGGACGTCACCCCCGGCATGATCGGGGTCTTCCGCAAGGCCGGCATCACCCAGGCCGTGGACGCTCTGGAAGTGATCTATGCCGAGGAAGTCAGCCATGTCGCCTATGGCTCCAAATGGTTCAATTTCCTCTGCGGGAGGGACAATCTGGACCCGAAAGAAGTGTTCCACACGCTGGTGCGCAAGTATTTCCACGGGCCTCTCAAGCCGCCGTTCAACGAGGAAAAACGCGCCGATGCCGGCCTGCCGCCGGATTTCTACTGGCCGCTCGCAGATCAGGTGAAACCGTTGCCGGGTTGGTAAGTCCCCGTCCGCCTTTGCTGGCCGAAGCGGAGGGCAGTCTTTACCTGAGCGCCGCCGAGGCCTAGACTGGAAAGTCCCGGAAACCCGGATGGATCCATGTTCGAGAACGACTTTCCACTGCTGAGCACCGCCAGCCTGGTTGCGCTGATCCTGCACAAGGCCGCCGCCGGACCGGTCTCTTTGGACAGTTGCGATGCCGCCCTCGCCGCCCTGTTTCAACAAGCCAATGAGCGGCCGGCACTGCCGCCGGGAGAGCTGCGCGAACGGTTGGCAGGCCATCTGTCGGATCTGGAGACCGCCCGCATACTTGAACCGGCGCGGAACGGCAGCTGGCAGCTGACCCGCCGAGGCAGACAAGCGCTGCAACAGCACCCGGAAGGCCTCGATCAGACCGACCTTGCCAAATATCCGGAATTTGCCGCCCACCTGCGCGACACCGCCCACCACGCCTGCGGCATGGACCCGCGGCAGGACCGTTTTGACGAGGGCTTTCAGGCCAGCATGAACGGCCAGCCCTTTACCGCCAACCCTTATGCCTTTGATAACGCCGATCATCAGGCCTGGGAAAGCGGCTGGACCGAAGCGCAGGAGGAACGCCAGGGCTGACCGCCGGGCGCGGCCGGGCCACGGCCCCGGCCTGTTGCGGCCCTGCACCCCTTCGGCAAATTTCCGCCCATCTCCCCCCCGGACCGGCGCGTTCGGCGCCTGATGGGTCAACAGGCTTGCCCAATCGCCCCGCCCTGTCTATTCACTTCGCCCAAGGCACCGGCTCCGCCTTGAGGGGCCTGTGCAAACCGGGACAGGGACCAGACTTTGCGCACACGGCTCGCGATCAGAATCCACAGCTTCCTTGAACGCCGCTTCCCGGAGCGGCGGGTGTTCCTGAAGTCCGACAGCGATACGCGCTTCATCCGGCTGCGCTCTGAAACCCAGCTGATGGCGGTTGCGGGCATCACACTGTTTGTGGCCTGGGCCATCGTCGCCACTGCCATCGTGCTGATGGACAGCATCGGCGCCGGCAATTTCCGCGAGCTGGCCAAGCGCGATCAGCAAACCTACCGCGAGCGGCTCAACGCCATCTCCGATGAACGCGACAACCGCGCGGAAGAGGCCCTGGCGGCACAGGAGCGCTTTAATGCTGCGCTGACACAGATTTCGATGATGCAGTCCGAGCTGCTGGCCTCGGAGACCCGCCGCCGCGAACTGGAAACCGGTATCGAAGTGATCCAGTCCACTTTGCGCGACACCATGCGCCAGCGCGATACCGCCCGGAAGTCCCTGGCGCAGCTCAAAGAAGACACCCAGGACGAAAATACCGCCAACGCTGCGATGGCCAGCGCCTCGGCGCAGATGGGCCTGCTGGCGGGGGTGCTGTCGGACACCGCAGCAGAACGCGACCGGATCATGGCCGATGCCCGCGACGCCATCGGCCAGCGCGATGAGCTGGAACTGGAACTGCAGCTGATGGACGAGCGCAACAGCCAGATCTTCCGCCAGCTGGAGGAAGCGGTTGCGGTCTCCGTCACCCCGCTCGACAAGATGTTCCGCAACGCAGGCATGCCGCCTGAGCGCATCCTCGAACAGGTGCGCCGCGGCTACAACGGCCAGGGCGGGCCGCTCAGCCCTTTGGCAATGTCGACCCGCGGTGAAGAACCCACAGCCGAAGCGTTGCGGGCCAACAGCATCCTGGCCAAGCTGGATCAGCTGAACCTCTACCGCCTGGCCGCCCAGCAGGCGCCCTTTGCCACGCCCGTGAACCTGGGCCAGGTGCGCCAGACCTCGGGCTACGGCTACCGGCGCGACCCGAAAACCGGCGGCCGCCGCCTGCATAAAGGGTCGGATTTTGCCGGCAGCACCGGCACCGATATCTTTGCCACCGCCGACGGCGTCGTCACCCATGCCGGCTGGCAGTCGGGCTACGGCCGGATGGTCACCATCCGCCATGCGTTCGGCATCGAAACAAGATACGCCCATAACTCGAAACTCCGTGTGACAAAGGGCCAAAGGGTCTCGCGCGGGGATCATATTGCTGATATGGGTAACACCGGACGGTCCACCGGGACCCACCTCCATTACGAGGTCAGGGTCAACGGGCAACCAGTAAACCCCATGATCTACATCAAGGCTGCGAGAAATGTTTTCTAAGAGCAAAATCAACGAGCCCGGGCCGAAGCAGGCCGAAGCAACCCCGGCACCCACTGCTGCGCCGGCGGCTCCGGTCAGCGACTACAAGGCCAGCGCGCCCAAGGCCAAGCCCGCCGCATCGCTGCTGAGCTCGGACCTGCACATCACCGGCAACGTGAAAACCACCGGCGACATCCAGGTCGAAGGCACGGTGGAGGGCGACATCCGCGCGCATCTGCTGACCGTTGGCGAAACCGCCACTATCAAGGGCGAAGTGACCGCCGATGACGTGGTCATCAACGGCCGCATCGTTGGCCGCGTGCGCGGCCTCAAGGTGCGCCTGACCGCCACCGCCCGCGTCGAAGGCGACATCATCCACAAGACCATCGCCATTGAGTCCGGCGCCCATTTCGAAGGCTCCGTGCAACGCCAGGACGACCCGCTGAACCCGGGCGGCCGCAAGGCAGCCCCGGCGGCTCCAGCCCCCGCCGCCGCGCCGGCCCCGTCTGCCGCCGTGCAGGCCGCAACGGCCTCCCGCAAAACGGAAGGCTGATCCTGCTTTCAGACCGGAACCAGCACGACCATCTCAAAAGCCGCAGGCCCACGCCTGCGGCTTTTTTTCTCCGGGGCAGATGCTGCAAATCTGTCCAACCCGCACCGGTATCCTGTATCCCTTACCTTGCAGCCATTAGTTGAGGCCGATAGTTAACGCTGGAAACACCGGTTGCCAGCCCGGCCTGCGGCGTAAAAATTAGGACACCCTTCGAAAATGGCTACAGTTACCTTGAATGATCCAAGTGGAACATGGTCTCTGAATGACCTGAACTCCCCGGATTTTGCCAATGCAAGCATCACCACACAAACCTCAAGCCTGATTGTCTTTACCGGCACCAACGGGGCTGGCTTCAGCCTGACCGGAGATTTTTCCTCCGCGTCCCCTTATTCCTGGACGTTAAAGTCTCTCACCATCACATCCTACGGAACTCCAGTTCTTTCGTTTTCTGGATTCTCGATGAATTTCTACACCTTCGCGTCCTCAAGCGGCGCGAGCTTGGAAGCCTCGCTTCTGTCTGGCAGCGACACGATCACCTCCAACATGGCTGAGGGCCAGCGCTGGCTTACGCATGGCGGCAACGACACGGTCCAGCTTGGATCGGGCGATGACACGCTCTATGGCGGCAGCGGCACCGACCGCCTGATTATTGCCGACACCTACGGCAATGCCTCGCTGTCCTCCAGCTTCAGCACAGTAACAATCGACTCGGCCGACGGCCGCGACCTGATTTCCTCAATCGAGCAGCTGGAGTTTTCCAACCGGACCTTTGCCCTGACAACCGGCAGCTACAGCGCCAATTCCCTGACTGGAGACAAATCAGCCGGGCTTTCCAGCAACCTGATTTTGGGCGGTGCCGGCAACGACACTTTGTCCGGACTGTCCGGCAACGACCTTTTGCTGGGTGAAGATGGAAATGACAGCCTGATTGGCGGCGCCGGCCGCGATACTCTCAACGGCGGCGATGGCGATGACGACCTTTTGGGCGGCAGCGGACGCGACCTGCTGATTGGCGGCATGGGCGATGATCTGCTGATTGGCGGCAAACACGGCGACAGGCTGCTGGGCGGCGGTGGCCACGACGAGCTGCTTGGCGGCGGCGGCAAGGACTTTCTCATCGGCAATTCGGGCAGCGACCTGCTGGTCGGCGGCGGCGGCAGCGACACCCTTAAGGGCGAGTCTGGGCGCGACATGCTGCTGGGCCACAAGGGCAACGACGTGCTGACCGGCGGCAACCAGGCGGATACCTTCTTGTTCCACAAGGGCCATGGCAACGACACCATCACCGATTTCGCCGCCGGTGAGGACCACATCGCGATCGGCCGCGGCGCCAACCGCCTAAGCCAGCTGGATTTTGAAAGCCAAGGCGACGATGTCCTGGTGTCCTTCGCCAATGTTACCATTCTGGTGGAAGACATCACCGTGGCACAGCTGCAGGACGCAGACAACTTCCTGTTCTGACCGCCCTGATCATTGACTTGCTCCAGGCGCGCCCCGGCGGCGCGCCTTTTGTCATTTCAGCATCCACTGCCCGTCCGGCCAGAAGGCGTGAAAGGCAAAGGCGAACATCACATCATGCGCTACGTCAAATCCGCTTGCGTCGCGCACCCGGACGGATCCGATATCCCTCCCCTTGGCCAGCGCGCCCGCATCCAGCGCCGAGGCCTGCCCGGCCCGCCAGCTGAGCACCACGCCTGCTTCACGGATCTCGCCTGCCTTTGCCAGCCGCGCCAGCGGCCAGGCCCGGCTGCCAACCCGCACCACCCGGTCCAGCGGTGCCAGCCCATGCGGCGGCGGGGTGCCATCATACAGAAACGGCCAGTCCGACGTGTCATACCCCTGGTAAGGGTTTTGCCCGTAGCGCCGGTTATAGCCAGGCTGCGCCATCACCAGCCCATCCGGGTTGCGCGATTTGAATTCTTGCCAGCTTTCAACCCAACTGGGCAGGCTGGCCAGCCGCTGGCCGCTCATCTCGCCGGCAATGCCGGTGCCGATCGCCTGCTGCCACCAGCTTTGGGTTTCGCGGTCATACATCACCATGTCGGAATAGCGCAGCTTGCCGGTGACCCCGAAACTCAGCACCCCCGCCTGGGTGCGCCGGTCGAATGTCATCGCGGAATTGCACAAGGGGCAATAGGTCACCGCCACCGGCACCCCTGCCACCTCGTCATTCACAATCTCATGCCATGTGAGATAGCGCAGCGGATAGGCACGCGCCCGCGCGCCCTCGATCTCCAGCGCGATCACCGGCTCCCGCGGCATCAGCCGCCGGTCCTTGGCCGCCGCCACAAACTGCGGCGCATCCAGCGCCGGGATACCGTCCTTGGGCACTCCGCCGGACCGGATCTGGCCCCAATCCCCGACACTCGTCCGGCTGAAATCGGTTTTCGGCCATTCCCGTTTCCACTCTGCGGGACTGGCCTGCGCCATCCAGGGCAAAAACACAGCCGCACTCATTAACAAACGTCCCAGCATACAACGCTCCCTGCTGTCTCCCCAGTATTCAGGGCAGGCCAGGACTGAACAGAGGGAAACACAGGCTTGTGACATCATGTCAGAGGCCTTGCACAGCGCAGGGCT
This sequence comes from Leisingera aquimarina DSM 24565, assembly GCF_000473165.1. Lineage (GTDB taxonomy): Bacteria > Pseudomonadota > Alphaproteobacteria > Rhodobacterales > Rhodobacteraceae > Leisingera > Leisingera aquimarina. The sequence continues at coordinate 3,200,699 of NZ_KI421504.1, forward strand.
GCAACGGCAAAGGCCCGCCCCCGGATACCGGGAACGGGCCTTGGATCTTCCGGAAAACCGGACGTCCTTATTCGGTGACGGTTACTTTGGTCATGGCGTCGGGCTGGCCAATCACCGCGCCATTTCCGCCTGTACCCAGCTTGATCGCGTCAACCACATCCATGCCTTCGGTCACCTTGCCGACAACAGTATACTGCCCGTTCAGGAAGTGGCCCGCATCGAACATGATGAAGAACTGCGAATTGGCGCTGTTCGGGTTTTGCGAACGGGCCATGCCGACCACGCCGCGGTCAAACGGCAGATCCGAAAACTCGGCCGGCAAATCGGGACGGCTGGAACCGCCGCGCCCGGCCGCGCTCATGTCGCCGCCGGCCTTGCCGAACTCAACATCGCCGGTCTGCGCCATGAAGCCCTCGATCACCCGGTGGAACACAACGCCGTCATACTGGCCTTCGGCGGCCAGTGCGGTGATCTGCTCCACATGCGCGGGCGCCACATCCTCGAACAGGTCGATCTTGATGGTGCCGTTGGCCTCGCCCGCGACCTGAACCTCCAGGCCAGTGGCAAAGGCAGGCCCTGCCGCAAGCAAGGCCACCAGGGACAGGCTTTTAAGCATCCGCAGCAACCTTGACCGAGATCATCCGGTCCGGGTTTGCCGGCGGCTCGCCTTTGGTGATCGCGTCCACATGCTCCATGCCCTCAATGACACGGCCGTAAACGGTGTACTGGCCGTTCAGGAAGTGGTTGTCCTTGAAGTTGATGAAGAACTGCGAGTTTGCCGAATCCGGGTTGGCCGAACGGGCCGCGCCCAGGGTGCCGCGGTCATGCGGCAGTTTGGAGAACTCGGCCGGCAGGTTCGGCAGGTCAGAACCGCCAGTGCCCGCCATGCGGATGTTGAAGCCGTCTTCCATGTCGCCGTTGGCCACGTCGCCGGTCTGCGCCATGAAGCCATCAATCACACGGTGAAAGCAGACGTTGTCATATTCGCCGCCGCGGGCGAGTTCCTTCATCCGCTCGGCGTGCTTCGGCGCCACGTCGGGCAGCAGCTCAATAACAACATTACCGTCTTTCAGTTCAATGATGACGGTGTTTTCGGGATCTTTAATCTCGGCCATCTGGCCCTCCTGTCGTCGAAATTTGCAACGATAGTTAAGGGCAGCGCCGGCAAATGCCAAGGGAGCATTGACTGATGCGCAAAAACCCCCGAAACAGCCCGCGGATTTACCTGCATTTTCACCATAAGGGGTCTCGCTGATGGGCTGGAAAACACTCGACGACATGGATCTGAACGGCAAGCGCGTGCTGGTGCGCGTGGACATCAACGTGCCGATCGTTGACGGCGTGGTGACCGACTCCACCCGCATCCGCCGCATTGCCCCCACCGTGCGTGACATCCTGGCCGCGGGCGGCAAGCCGATCCTTTTGGCCCACTTCGGCCGCCCCGGCGGCGAGCGCCGCGAAAACCTGTCGCTCAATCAACTGGTGCCGACGCTGGAGCGCGCCTTTGAGACCCGCGTGTTGTTTGCCGCCGACTGCATCGGTGCGGGCGCCGAGGCCGCCGCAGACGCGCTGCAGCCGGGTGAAGTGCTGCTGCTGGAAAACACCCGTTTCCACGCCACCGAGACCAAGAATGACCCCGAGCTGGCCGCCGGCATGGCCCGTCTGGGCGAAATTTACTGCAACGACGCCTTCTCGGCTGCCCACCGCGCGCATTCCTCGACTGAGGCCATCGCCCGGCTCCTGCCCGCCTGCGCCGGCCGCCTGATGCAGGCGGAGCTGCAAGCACTGGAAAGCGCCCTGAGCCAGCCGCAGCGCCCGGTCACAGCGGTTGTCGGCGGCGCCAAGGTCTCTACCAAGCTGGAGCTGCTGGGCAACCTCATCGAGAAAGTCGACCACCTGGTGATCGGCGGCGGCATGGCCAACACCTTCCTGGTGGCCAAGGGCCTGCCGGTCGGCATCTCGCTGGCCGAGCGCATCATGAAGGACACAGCCGCCGAGATCCTGGCCAAGGCCAAAGCCGCAGGCTGCGAAATCATCCTGCCTTCCGATATCGCGGTCGCCAAGAAATTCGAAGCCCACGCCGAGCATGAAATCCTGCCCGCGGACCAGTGCCCCGAGGATGGCATGATCCTGGACGCAGGCCCCGACAGCCTGGCCCGCATCAACGAGGTATTCGAGGCCAGCAAAACGCTGATCTGGAACGGCCCCCTTGGCGCGTTTGAACTGGAGCCGTTTGACGCCGCCACCAACGCTGCTGCCCTCAAGGCTGCCGCGCTGACCCGTGCAGGCCAGCTGATCTCGGTTGCTGGCGGCGGCGATACCGTGGCCGCCCTCAACGCCTCAGGTGCTGCGGGCGATTTCACCTATATCTCCACCGCCGGCGGCGCCTTCCTGGAATGGATGGAAGGCAAGGAACTGCCCGGCGTCGCAGCTCTTGAAAGCGCCTGAACCGGCCTAGGCGCATCAGATGATCCGCCAACGAACCGCCGCAAAGTTCCTGCGGCGGTTTTCTTTTGAATTACCCTTTGGGTTGAATTTCAAATTTTTCCAATATCTTAGATCAACATTTCTCCACATTCCGCAGCTAGGAGGACGCGACAGCAGAGGAATTTTCATGAAAACGTTTAGATTACTATTGGCTGTATTTTTTACTCTGTGCGCAGCCGCAATACTATTTGCCACCCAGCCTTCCAATTCCAAAGCGTCACAAGCAAACGCCCAGCTTGCCGGGATCACAGAACACTATTGCGCCCCGCAATGGGCCGCTCTGACGGCAATCAGACCAGACACCTGGCTGGACACAGCCCCTGAAAGAGTGCTGGTTTACGCAGAGTCTTTGGTCGCGGCGCCAGCTGATGCGGCAAACTCCGAAAGCTATGATGCCTGGAACAAGCATATCGTTTCCACCCTGGCGCTGGAGGACTATATCAGCTCCTTTCAGACCCTGTACCAGGCGTCTTCCAAACAAGACGGCGGCAAAGAAGAACAACTTGCAAATGCCGTGGCATCCTATCGGGCCAAATATGAACTCTGGTCATGCCTGAGCCTCAAGGGTGCTGAGCGCGAGGTGCTGGAAGCCGAGTTCCAATCTATCGGCAAGACACTTGATACTTCGGACATTTTTCAACTCGAAAGTCAGTACCATTGCATGGGCCTCGAACGCATCAGAGAAGCGGTCTTCCGTCTCGATCCGTTGGACGAGAGATTTTCAAATAACTTTCTGGAAATCATGCATGAACATCTGAGGTTTTGCTAGGCATGACTGTCTCCGCCAAGCGCGGTCCGGTATCTCTGCAAAAAACCTTATCCACAGACGGAAAAGGGATTCACAAGCCGAATCGCATGTGGCATAGTGAACGCAGACGCCGGGAAACGGCGCAAAAACAAAAACTTGAGCAGTAACATACAGGCACCTCCAAAGTGACCCGAAGCCCCCGGCCCTCTTTTGGCGCCATTGCTTTCTTTGCAATTGCATTCGCGCTCAGCGCGTATTTCACCTTTGCGGCGGTGCAGGGCGACTTCGGTCTGTTCCGGAGGGTCGAGATCCAGGCCGAAGCAGAAGAACTGCGGCTGGATCTCGACCGTCTCCAGTCCCGGATCGGCGGCATGGAAAACCTGACTAGCCGCCTGTCCGACGACTACCTTGACCTTGATCTCCTGGATGAGCAGGCCCGCTCCGTGCTTGGCCTTGTCCGTGCGGACGAGATTGTCATCCGCTAAAGGCCCGCGGCTTTTCCCGCCGCTGCCGGTAAACCAAGCCTTGCTTCACCGCTCGCCCGTTTTCTTGCAAGAAAACGGCCAGGGAAATTGCCAATTTTCCTAGACGGAATTTTCGCAAAATTCCGCCCCGCCCTGCCAGCAAAGGTATACGGCCTTTCTGCTGCTGCGTTTCGCCCGGCCCCTCCCGCACCAAAGGCCAGCGCGGCATTTTTGCGGTCCATGGGCGGATTTTTACGCGGCGGAAACCCCGCGGCAGAATAACACTATTCAGCCGGGTCAAAACCGGGTATCAATTGGTTTAACACTAAACTATCTAGCCTGCAGGGGGAGCCGACCACCATGGCCGCTAGGAAAAGCGCAAAGAAACCAAACGTTTCTGCCGAAGAGCTGACAAAACACTACCGCGAAATGCTGCTGATCCGCCGATTCGAGGAAAAGTCGGGCCAGCTCTACGGCATGGGTCTGATCGGCGGCTTCTGCCACCTCTACATCGGCCAGGAAGCGGTTGTTGTCGGGCTTGAGGCCGCCGCCGAGGAAGGCGACAAACGCGTCACCTCCTACCGCGACCACGGCCACATGCTGGCCTGCGGCATGGATCCGGACGGCGTCATGGCCGAGCTGACGGGCCGCGAGGGCGGCTACTCCAAGGGCAAAGGCGGCTCCATGCATATGTTCTCGAAAGAGAAGCATTTCTATGGCGGCCACGGCATCGTCGGCGCCCAAGTGCCGCTCGGCGCCGGCCTGGCCTTTGCAGACAAATACAAAGGCAACGGCCGCGTCACCTTCACCTATTTCGGCGACGGCGCTGCCAACCAGGGCCAGGTCTACGAGACCTTTAATATGGCCGCCCTGTGGAAACTGCCGGTGGTTTTCGTGATCGAAAACAACCAGTATGCCATGGGCACCTCGCAGCAGCGCTCCACCTCCAGCGCCGAAATCTGGGAACGCGGCAAGGCCTTCGGCATTCCGGGTGAGGCGGTCGACGGCATGAACGTGCTGTCGGTCAAGGAAGCCGGCGAACGCGCGGTCTCCCACTGCCGCAACGGCGACGGCCCCTATATCCTGGAAGTCAAAACTTACCGCTACCGCGGCCACTCGATGTCGGACCCGGCCAAGTACCGCACCCGCGAGGAAGTCCAGAAAATGCGCGAGGAGCGCGACCCGATCGAGCAGGTCCGCGAGATGCTGCTGACCGGCAAGCACGCGACCGAAGACGACCTCAAGGCGATCGACAAGGAGATCAAAGAGATCGTCAGCAAATCCGCAGAATTCGCCAAGGAAAGCCCCGAGCCCGCCCTGGAAGAGCTGTGGACCGACATTTACGCCGACGACGTCCCGCAGGAGGCCAGCGCCTGATGCCTCATTTCGAAATCCACGCAACGGATGTTGAGGCCGCAAAGGCCTTTTACAGCGGCCTGTTCGGCTGGCAGTTCGAGCCTATGCCGGGGGCCGAAGATGCGGCTTACCACCTGATCGAAGGCCGGGATATCGGCATGGCCCACGGCGTGACCGGCGGCCTGATGAAACGTATGGGCGATGCCCCTGCCGCCGGTGGCCCGGTCCGCGGCGGCACCATGACCTTTGACGTCCAAGACTGTGACGAACGCTACAACTGGGCGCTCGGCAACGGCGGCGCCGAGGCCCTGCCGCCTCAGGATTACCCCGGCATTGGGCGCTGCGCCTATGTCGAGGACGGTCAAGGCAACATCGTCGGAATGATCACTCCTGCGGAGAGCAACTGATATGGCAACCGAAATTCTTATGCCCGCCCTGTCGCCGACCATGGAAGAAGGCACCCTGGCCAAATGGCTGGTCAAGGAAGGCGATACCGTGAACTCCGGCGACATTATGGCCGAGATCGAAACCGATAAGGCGACGATGGAGTTCGAAGCCGTCGACGAAGGCATCGTCGGCAAGATCCTGATCGGTGAAGGCACCGAAGGCGTGAAGGTGAACACACCCATCGCCGTGCTGGTCGAAGACGGCGAAACCTATAACGCCTCCGCAGCACCTGCCGCAGCCAGCGAAGCGCCGGCGGCCGAGGCACCTTCGGCGCCCGCAGCCCCCGCCGCTGCTGCCGCGCCTGCGCCGGTCGCATCCGTGACCCTGGAACCGGACTACCCGGAAGGCACCGAAATGGTGCAGACCACGGTCCGCGAAGCCCTGCGCGACGCCATGGCCGAGGAAATGCGCCGCGACGAAGATGTGTTCCTGATGGGCGAGGAAGTCGCCGAATACCAGGGCGCCTACAAGATCAGCCAAGGCCTGCTGGACGAATTCGGCGCCAAGCGGGTGATCGACACCCCGATCACCGAACACGGCTTTGCCGGCATCGCCACCGGCGCGGCCTTCGGGGGCTTGCGCCCGATTGTCGAGTTTATGACCTTCAACTTCGCCATGCAGGCGATTGACCACATCATCAACTCGGCGGCCAAGACGCTCTATATGTCCGGCGGCCAGATGGGTGCCCCGATGGTGTTCCGCGGCCCCAATGGCGCCGCCGCCCGCGTCGGCGCCCAGCACAGCCAGGACTACGCCGCCTGGTACATGCAGATCCCCGGCCTGAAAGTGGTGATGCCCTATTCCGCATCCGACGCCAAGGGTCTGATGAAAACCGCAATCCGCGACAACAACCCGGTGATCTTCCTCGAGAACGAGATCCTCTATGGCCGCGCTTTCGACGTGCCCAAGCTGGACGATTACACCGTGCCCTTCGGCAAGGCCCGCATTTGGCGGGAAGGCACCGATGCCACCATCGTTTCCTTTGGCATCGGCATGACCTATGCGCTGGAAGCTGCTGATAAGCTTGCGGGAGATGGTATTTCAGCCGAGGTCATCGACCTGCGCACCATCCGCCCGATGGACCTGCCCACAGTGATCGCTTCGGTACAGAAGACAAACCGCCTGGTCACGGTTGAGGAAGGCTGGCCGCAGGGTTCGGTCGGCAGCTATATCGCCTCGGAAGTGATGCAGCAGGCCTTCGATTACCTCGATGCGCCGGTCATCACCTGCACCGGCAAGGACGTGCCCATGCCCTATGCAGCAAACCTTGAACGCCACGCGCTGATCACCACGGATGAGGTGGTCGCAGCCGTGAAGCAAGTGACCTACCGGTAAGGAGCCTCAAGATGCCCACTGAAATCCTGATGCCCGCGCTGTCTCCCACCATGGAGGAAGGCACCCTTGCCAAATGGCTGGTCAAGGAAGGCGACACTGTCTCCTCGGGCGATCTGCTGGCCGAGATCGAAACCGACAAGGCCACCATGGAGTTCGAAGCCGTGGACGAAGGCGTTGTCGGCAAGATCCTGGTGGCCGAAGGCTCCGAAGGCGTAAAGGTCAACACGCCGATCGCAGTGTTGCTGGAAGACGGCGAAAGCGCAGATGATATCGGTTCCGCACCGGCAGCGTCTGAACCCGCCGCAGCACCTGCAGCAGCAGAGCCGGGGCCCGCAGCCGCACCCTCTCCTGCCGCTGCAGCACCAGCCCCGGCAGCACCCGCCGCGTCTGATGGCACCCGGATCTTCGCCTCGCCGCTGGCCCGCCGCATTGCAGCGGACAAGGGCCTGGACCTGAGCCAGATCACCGGCTCCGGCCCCAAGGGCCGCATCGTCAAAGCCGACGTGGAAAACGCCCAGCCGCAGGCTGCAGCTGCTGCCCCGAAAGCAGAAGCCGCTCCCGCCGCGAGCGCCCCGGCTGCCGCAGCCCCCGCGGCCGGCCCCTCGGCAGACATGGTCGCGCGCATATATGAAGGCCGCGAATATGAAGAGGTCAAACTGGACGGCATGCGCAAAACCATCGCCGCCCGCCTCACCGAGGCCAAGCAGACGGTGCCGCATTTCTACCTGCGCCGCGACATCCAGCTCGATGCACTGCTGAAATTCCGCGGCGAGCTGAACAAGCAGCTCGAGGGCCGCGCTGTGAAGCTGTCGGTCAACGACTTCATCATCAAGGCCTGCGCCCTGGCGCTGCAATCGGTGCCGGATGCCAATGCCGTCTGGGCCGGCGACCGGGTGCTCAAGATGAAAGCATCGGATGTGGCCGTTGCGGTCGCCATCGAAGGCGGTCTGTTCACTCCGGTTCTCCAGGACAGCGACATGAAATCGCTCTCGGCCTTGTCGACCGAGATGAAAGACCTCGCCAAACGCGCCCGCGACCGCAAGCTTGCGCCGCATGAATACCAGGGCGGCTCCTTTGCGATCTCCAACCTCGGCATGTTCGGCATCGACAACTTCGACGCCATCGTGAACCCGCCGCATGCCGGCATCCTGGCGGTCGGCGCAGGCGTCAAAAAACCGATTGTCGGCAAAGATGGCGAACTGGCAGTGGCCACCGTGATGTCCGTCACGCTGTCCGTGGACCACCGGGTGATCGACGGCGCCCTTGGCGCGGAACTTTTGAACGCGATCAAGGACAACCTGGAAAACCCGATGGTGATGCTGGCCTGACCCGCATCCAACGCGAAATGTAAAAAGCCCTGGCCAAACCGGGGCTTTTTCTCTGCCTGCCGGCGCGCGGCCACACGGCTGAACACAAACGGAAAAAAGAAACGGCCCCGCTTCCTTTCATCTTTTCAAAGATACTCACCTGCGCAACGACCGCCGCGCCCGCTCCATCAGAGGCGGCGCGCTAATCTCTCAGTACTGATAGCCGGGCGTCGAGGCCGACAGCGCCGCCTCCTCCTCATCCATCTCCGCCGCGATGCCGTCGAACAGCGGCGTCGACAGGTAGCGCTCCCCAGTATCCGGCAGCATTGCCAGCAGAACGGCCCCCTCCGGCGCGGTCTCAGCCACTTTGATCGCCGCTGCCAGGCTTGCACCGCCGGAAATCCCGGTCAGGATGCCTTCCTCAGCCGCCAGCCGCTTGGTCCAGGCAATGCTCTCCTCGCCGTTCACCGGCTCCAGCGCATCGAAATAGCCCCTGTCCAGAGCCTCCTGCAGCACCAGCGGGATGAAATCCGGGGTCCAGCCCTGGATCGGATGCGGGTTAAAGGCCGGATGCGTCGCCGCAGGCTCGCCTTCACCGTTGCGCGCCTGCGCCTCACCCGACTGCACCAGTGCGGCATTGGACGGCTCGCTGAGGGTGATCTTCAGCTCCGGGCGCGCGCCCTTCAGCACCCGCCCCAGGCCGCTCACCGTGCCGCCGGTGCCATAGCCCAGCACCATATGATCCAGCCGCTGCCCCTCGAAATCCCCCAGGATCTCCCGCGCAGTTGTGCTCTCATGAATGTCGGCGTTGTCCTTGGTCTCGAATTGATGCGCCAGGAACCAGCCGTTTGCTTCGGCCAGTTCCTTGGCCTTCACTACCATGCCAACTGCCTTGTCTTCCTTGCGGGTCAGCACCACCTTGGCGCCCAGCATCCGCATCAGCCGCCGCCGCTCGACCGAGAACCCGTCGTGCATGGTGATCACCAAAGGATAACCCTTGGCGGCGCAAACCATGGCAAGGCCAATGCCGGTGTTGCCGCTGGTCGCCTCCACCACGGTCTGACCCGGCTTCAACCGCCCCTCGCGTTCGGCGGCCTCGATGATGTTCAGCGCCAGCCTGTCTTTCACCGATCCCGCTGGATTGAACGCTTCGAACTTCACGTAGATGGTCACATGATCCGGCGCAATCCGGTTCAGCCGGATCGCGGGCGTGTTGCCCACGGTTTCCAGGATCGAGCCATACAGCCGCCCGCGGCCTTCAGTTGTGTAAATCATCGTCGTTCCCCCGTTCCTGTGTGCTCAGATTGCAATAGACGCCCCAAACATATGCCCATCCTCGCTCCGCCGATCAAGGAGAGGCCACCGTAGCCGCGCATGGGAAGACAGATGTTCAAGGCGTTCCGTCCAAAGCAGAACCAAATGCCCGCCCGCGGCCCGGAAGCAGCAGGATACCAGGCCGGTCCGTCTGAGAAAGGAGTATAATTCCCAGGTACTTACCCGTCGCTATTGACGCAAAAAAGGGGCGCCGGACCGCCCCCTTCATCTTTTCATAAATACTCAAATCCCACGGCCGGCACCAGATGTCTCACTCTGCCGAAGGAGACCCTGCAGGCACCACCTGATCCATATTGACCGACGGCTGATCGCAGCCCGCCTCGCCGACAATCTTCGCCGGAACACCGGCAACCGTGGTGCAGGGCGGCACTTCCTGCAGCACCACGGACCCGGCAGCAATGCGGCTGCAATGGCCCACTTTGATGTTGCCCAGAACCTTGGCCCCGGCACCGATCAGAACCCCATCACCGATCTTCGGGTGGCGGTCCTGCTCTTCCTTGCCGGTGCCGCCCAGTGTCACCGAATGCAGCATCGACACATTGTCTCCCACCACCGCGGTCTCGCCGATCACGATGGAATGGGCATGGTCGATCATGATCCCCTTGCCGATGCGGGCACCGGGGTGGATGTCGATGCCAAAGATCTCGGACGTGCGCATCTGAAAGAAATAGGCCAGATCCTTTTGCCCCTGCTCCATCAGGTAGTGGCTGACCCGGTAGGCCTGCACGGCTTGAAACCCCTTGAAGTAAAGGATCGGCTGCAGCAGCCGGTGGCTGGCCGGATCGCGCTCGTTGATCGCCATCAGGTCGGCACGCGCCGCCTCCACCAGTTCGGGGCAGTCCGCATAGGCGTCATCGACAATTTCCCGCAGGATTGTCATCGACATCTCGTTTGAGGACAGCTTGGCAGCAATCCGGTAGGACAGTGCCTTTTCCAGCGTCTTGTGGTGCAGAATACAGGCATGGACCAGCCCGCCCATCAGCGGCTGGGTGGCCACGGCCTCCTCAGCTTCGCGGGTGATGCGGTCCCATACGGGATCCACCGGAGTAACGGCTTGCTGTGTTTTTGCCATGGGTCAACGTCCTTTCTCCGCCCAGACTACCCATCTAAGGTGGATTGCAGCAAACGCAAACCCGTGATGAGGCATATTTTTGAAATGAATGAGTCCGATCAGGCTGCGCTGAAACAGCAGATCACCGCCCGCCTGGCAGAGTTGGCGGCAGAGGATGCCCTTGGCGCGGAGGCGCAGGGTGTGGTGGAGCTGGATCAACAGATGGTCGGCCGCCTGTCGCGCATGGACGCCCTGCAAATGCAGGCCATGGCCAAAGCGCAGGCCGCCCGCCGCCAGTTGGAAACCCTGCGCCTCAAGGCCGCGCTTTCCCGCTTGGACGACGGCGGGTACGGGTACTGCGAAGACTGCGGCGGCGACATCGCCCTGAAGCGTCTGCAGTTGGACCCGGCAGCGCTCAAATGCATTTCCTGCGCATCCGGGTAACGGCGGACAGAGGTATTTCGCTTCGGGCTTTGCCCGAAACGACCGGCGCCGCGCGCCTGCGGCGCGCGGCTTGGAGACTTGATTTCAGCTGTCATTATTCAACCAGAAATCCAGAGGAAGTGCCGCCTCTCTTGGCCAATAGACTTTGCTGAGAAGCCCTTGAGGGCGCATTCTGCGTCCTCAAGACGCCTGCCCAAGTGTACCGCCAGCCTGACAGCCTCAAGGACAAGCCGCGTCAGGGCGCGGGGACCTGCGGTCCTCCTTGACCCCGCCAGTCTGCCAGGGCGCGCGCACCCGCGCCGCCGGCAGGCGGCGCTGCGCCCAACGGCTGGCCGGGCAGGTTTCCTGCACGGATCAGCGGGCGGGAGCCACTCCTGCGATACGGAGATGCCGCGCCAGTTCCCGCAGCACCAGCCGGGAGCAGTTGAGATAGACCGGATCATCCAGAAACGGCTCAGAGGCCAGATCAAACCTTCGTGCCGCGGCACTCAAACTCCCGTCGCCCCAGCGCGGGTGCAGGCGGCCTGTCAGCCCCGTATAAGCCGCTGCCTCCGACGCACCGCCAAAGATCCTACGGCACAGGCGCAGGCGGTCCGCATCCCGAACCGCCAGCAAGGCGCGCGCCACCGCCGACACATCTCCGGGCAGCACCGGGTGTATCATCCCAGCAAAACCCGCGCCGCCGGTCCGGCGCCGAACCGCGCCGACCGCTGCGCCGCTTCCAGCACATCCCCCGCCTGCGCGCCATCTTCGGCCTGCGACACCGCCGGATAGGCCCATTCCGGCGTGGCAGAGGTTGCCTCCCGCAGCACCGTGGACCCGCGCATCACCCGGATGCGGTAGGATTCGCTCTCTTCACCCAGTGGCACCTCCTCCAGCTCCCAGCTGTCGCCCTCGATCCTTGTGCGGCGGATCCACGTCGCTCTCAAGTCACTGCCAAGCCCCCCGCCAAGGCGCAGATGCACCGGCGCATAGGGGCGCAGACCAATGCCCTCAAAACTCTCCTGCCGGTGCAGATAAGACGGATCCTCCAGCGCCCGCCGTGCGGGCCCGATCCGGTAGTGCCGCAGCTGGCGCCGCTGTTCCGGCGCCAGCTCCATCTGCATCGGCGTGCCATCCAGCAGCACCACAAAAGATCCCGCAGGCCAGACCTCAGGCATCAGCGCATCACTGCCCTGCTGGCCGCGCAAACGGCCCCGCAGCAAATAGGTCTGCGGCGCGATCAGCTCCGCCTCGCGGAACTGGAACAGCTCCCAATTGCCGGATGTGCCATCGCCGATCGCAGCGGCATTGGCGCCGTTCAGCACCGCCTCCGCCGTGCGGCTTTCCAAGGAACCGGAGATCAGCTTCACCTGCAGATCCGCGCCCAGATCCCAGCGCCCGGCCCCGGCGGCAAACAGCGGCGTTTCCGTGACGCCGACCACCTGCCGCGCGGCAATCACCTGCTCCAGCGCGTAATTCTCATCCGCCCCGGAGCCGTAGACCGCAACGCTGCCGGGCCAGGCCGCCGCGGTCAGCGCCAGATGCGGCGCATGCGGCACCTCATCGCCGCGCATCAGCGGCAGATCCATGAACAGGGGCAGCACCGGCCCGGGGGCGGCAAAGGCATTGACCCCCGGCAGCTCCTCGGCCACTGCGGCCAGATCGTAGACGCCGGGTTCGATCCGAACCGCTTCGACCATCTGCGCCTCGGCCTGTTCCACCCGGTCAATGCGGTACAGCTGTTCGCCGTTTTCCACCGGCAGGGAGACCACATCCCCCGCCCCCAGATGCAGCATCGAGGGCGGCAGCGAGAACCGCGCCGCATCGCGCGAAATCCGCGCCTCTGCCAGCCAGCGGCTGACCACCTGACGCGCCTCGGCCCGGGTCAGCGCCAGCGGCAGCTCATTCTGGCTGACGCTATGTGTCGCCTCATCCGGCAGCACCGCCTCAACCGATCCGGCCGCATGATCGCCGCCCAATTCGGTGAACCGCAGCCGCACCCGGCCCGCCAGCTCCGCCTCGCCGGCACGGGCCAGCTCCAGGCTGCCGTCCATTTCCTCGCTCTCGGCCAGATGCTCCAGCTTCAGCGCCTTGGCCCCGCTGCCCTTGCGCATCCGGAACATCAGAACCCCGTCGCGTTCCACCGCGTCAAACCCGTGCCTCAGCATCAAGGGTTGCAGCACCGCGCGGGCGTCCGCGACATCCGGGTTCACATACCCATGCACCACGCCGTAAAGCCCGGTAACATCAATGTCGTAAAGCCCTGCCCTGTGGCACACTTCCTCCACCACAGAGGCCAGCGTGCGCTGCCCGGCGCGCCCGTTCAGCCAATGGCCGCGCAGGTAATTTTCGCCGTCGTTCCAGATCTCGATCCGGCTGGGAAAGACCGGAAACGGCCGCGCGTCCCAGGCCCAGACATAGGCGTTGGACATATCCAGCATCCGCCCTCCGTATTCCTCTGACAGCGGATTGTTTGCCGCTTCGCCCCAATGGCCCAGAAACGCCCGCAGATAGGAAATCTGCATCAGATCGTCCCGCAACCCGTTGGAATAACGCGGCAGTTTCGATTCCGAGCTTTTCGGGTCCAGAAACTTGTTGGGCTGATTGGTGCCCTTGTCGATGGCGGCGCAGCCAAGCTCGGTGAACCAGATGGGCTTAGACTGCGGCACCCACTCTGTCGGCACCGCCTGCCGCACCCCGCCGATACGCTGATGGTGGTCATTCATCCACCAGCTGCGGATATCCTTATAGCGCCAGACCCAAGGTTCATCATGCGCACCATCGGTGATCGGGGTGCGGATCTGCGCTTCGCGGGCTTCGGAGGAGTGGTAATACCAGTCAAACCCCTCGCCGCCCTCGACATTGCTGCTGAGGTATTCGGGGTCATAGATCGCCGGCACGCCGGATTGCGCGTCCAGGTGATCCTCACCTTCACGCCAGTCGGACAGCGGCATGTAATTGTCGATGCCGATGAAGTCGATGTTTTCATCCGCCCACAGCGGGTCCAGATGGAAATAGCGGTCGCCCTCCGGCGACTTATACCCCCAGTATTCCGACCAGTCGGCGGCATAGCCGATCTTGGTCCCCGCCCCCAGAAGCGCGCGCACCTCAGCTGCAAGTGCCTTCAGCATCTGAACCGCGGGAAAACCGCTGGCGCCGCGGATCTGCGTCAGCGCCCGCATCTCGGAGCTGATGCAGAAGGCCTCAACCCCGCCCGCCGCTGCACAAAGTGCAGCATTGTGCAGGATGAAGCGGCTGAGGCTCCACTCGTCCGGCCCCGTATAGGCCACGCTGCCGTCTCCCACGGTGAAATCCGCTGCGGTGACTGTACCAAAGAACGCCGCGACCTCCGCCTCCGCTGCAGCGGTGCCATCGGGGGAACCGGCCTGCCCGGGAGCAGCTGACAACGTAATCCGTCCGCGCCAGGGCAGATGCGGCTGGCTGGCACCGCCGGTCCAGGGATCGGGCAGCACGTTGCCCTCTGCCTGATCCATCAGGATGAACGGATAAAACATCACCCGCAGGCCGCGGCCCTGCATCTCTTGGATCGACTGGATCACCGAGGCATCCGCCGGGGTGCCGCCATAAAGCGGCTCGCCGTCTTCCTTCAAAACCTCCTCTGCCGCCGCGCGGGTGACGCCGCTGACGGACCAAGCCATGTTTCCTTCGGCATCCTTATGTTCCACCTTGGGCTTCAGCGTGCAGTCCCCGCACCGCAGATCGCCACCAAACCACGACACAATCAAGGAAGCCGCACCGCAGGCCGGCAGCTCCGCCTCCAAGGCGTTCAGCGAGGTCTTGAGGTCGCTGAGACCCGAGGGCGTATGCTCATTGGCCGGCTTGGCATCCCCGGGCCCGCCGGAGTATTGCACCACATCCGCGGCCAGCGCGTACTCACCGGTGCCAGGCATCAGCGCCACCCCTTGCACCAGCTGGCCCAGGTCCAGAGCATGGGTGCTGCTGGCTGGTTGTTCGGGGCGCAGAACATCAAATGAAAACTGCGGCACCCGGTTGCCAAAACGCGCAAGGTCCAGGTTTTCCATCACCACATAAGCGGTGCCGCGGTAGGCGGGCACCTGCCCCGGCCCCTCAATCGCCTCCATCACCGGGTCGGGCAGCTGGTCCGCGGTGCCGCTATAAACGGTCATGTTCAAATCCTTCGGCGCCACTTCTTCGCCATCGGCCCAAACGCGGGCGACATGGGCCACCTCGCCCTCGCACAGCGCAACCGCCAATGAGACGGAATAGCTGTAGCTCGTCACCTGCGGCTGGCTGGGACGTCCCTTGCCACCGCCGCCGCTGGTCTGGGAGGTTTCCAGAAACCGCGAGGTCCAGATCACCTGCCCGCCCAGCCGCATCCGGCCATAGACCTGCGTCATGGGCGCACCCTCGCTGGCCTGGGTCAGGCGGAAGCGGTCAACTTTGCCGGTCTCCACCGGATCGGCACCGCTGCCCAGCAGCCGCTCGTCAATCATCCGGCCCAGGGTAGCGCCGACCGCGCGGCCAATCACTGCCGAGGACAGCCCCGCCACGGTGCCGCCAATGGTGCCGCCAATCGCAGCACCCGCGGCAGAAATAAGAATGGTTGCCATCAGATCAGCTCCTTCGGGAAGTGAAACCGCGCCACGATGCGGCGCTGCCAGGGCGGACTCAGCGGGCTTTCGACAACCCCGTGGCCGGCATAGGCGTGGATAAAGGCGGGGCCATCGCTTGCCTGTCCCGCCTGGCCGAAGGCCAGGCAGCGTCCGTCCGCCCCCGTCCCGTCAGTGGATGACGGCTGGCGCTTCTCGCCCAGCCGTGGCCGGACGCTGCCCTCGCCGGTTTGAATGCTAGTTTCGGACTGCACCCCCAGATGCTTGGCCACCGATCCCTCGCGCATCCGGAACAGGATCACATCTCCTGCAGCTGCTTCCTCCAGCGGCTTTGCCACCAGATGCCGCGCCGCGGCCTGCCACAGTGCCTCGGCCCCCTGCGGTTCCGACCAGTCCATCGTATAGGCAGGCGGCGCTTCGGGTTCGGACCCGTACAGCTCCCGCCACAGGCCCCGGATCAGGCCCAGGCAGTCGCAGCCCGCCCCCTGGCAGCAGGCCTGATGCACATAGGGCGTGCCGATCCAGCCCCGCGCCGCTGTCACCACCCGGATCATCGCCTGCTCCCGCCGGTGTTCATACCGGACTGGCGCGGCACCGCCATCACCCAGTCCTCGCCCGGAATATCGGGGAAGCCCTGGAAATTCAGCAGGTTATTGAACTTCAGCCGGCAGGTCTCCATGCGTCTGTCGCAACCGGCCTCCAGCCGGACCGTGTCACCCGGCGCCACTGCCGCGCGGATCGGTTCCCACAGGGTGATCCGGCGCCCGTCGGCCTTGGCTTGATCCGCCTTCACGGCGGCCCACAATCCCGCAGCCGGACCGCTCAGCACCGACAGCCGCCCGCCGGTGAACCAATCCGGCTCAAACCCCGGCAATGCCTCCCAGCGGAACACTTCATTGCGTTCCACGCTTTCAGCATCCAGTTCCACGGCATAACCCGGCGTCTGCATGTCAAACCGGCAGGCGGTATCGCCCAGCACCGCCGTGCAGGGCTTCTGATAGATCCGCCCCAGCGGCTGGTTCAGCGTCTCGGTCAGCCCGCGCAGCTCTGCCTCAAAAGCGCCGCCCGCGCGGCGGATCTCGCCGATGGAGCCGCGGAACTGCAGCCAGCGCATCGAGACATCCTGCCAGTTGACCAGCCAGCAGCGCACCTCGGCGCCGTCAAAGCGGCCTGCCTCGATATCCTCCTCGCGCACGGCAGCGTCGCTCAGCACCCCCAGCGCCTCGGTGTTGTCGACCGAGAGGCCAGTGGCCTGTTGCACCGCCCGCGCGGTCAACCCGCTGCCGGGCTGAAAGTCGACGCCATCAAACGACAGCACGCAGTCGTGATCAGTGAAGCCCAGCACGGTTCCATCGCGCCGTTCCAAGGCCCAACAGCGGCAGACAGTTGTGATGCCTGACTGAAGATGGTTCTGCAACTCCTTGGAAAGACTACTCATACCCGCACCTCCACCACCGGCACCGCTGGTGCCTCTCCGGCCTGGAACGACGCCACGCTGGTCTGGATGCTGGCGGTATCAAACCGCACCGGCACGTCGAATTCGAACCCGGCATTGATGCTGAGACCAACCTCCGGCGGGTGCGCCAGGGTGATCAGGCCGGTGGCGGTGTCGAGGTCGTAATCGACGCTCTCGCGCAGCTCATCCTGTTCGATGCCCACCCGCACGCTGCCCGCCACAGGTTTCGAAATCGGGCGCTGATAGGTGAATTCACCGGAGCGGTAGGTCTTCATCAGCTGGAACGTTACGGTGCTGCCATCGCCCGTTGCAATTTCCTGATCGTCAAACGCCACCGCGGCGCTGGGCCGGGCGGATTTGTAATCGCTCCAGTCCTTCCAGCGGAAGCCGTAAAGCTGCCCCTGACGCGCCTCGAAGAAGGCAATCAGCACCTCGATATCCTCCAGCGCGCGCAAACCAAGCCCGGCATCATAGCGGCGGCGGGAGTGCGCCCAGGGGGTGTTGCGTTCTTCAAACCCGTTGGCGAGCGTCACTACATCGGTGCGGCGTTCCGGACCGCCAACGGAGCCGAAACTGAGCGAGGCAGGAAAGCGGACTTCATGGAAATTCATTTGTTTACCCTCCGTATTTAACGGTTGCGCCCGCCGCGGTTCAGCGCGCGGGACAGCTGTGCTGCGATCTGGCTGCGGCTGCGTTCAAAGCCTTTGACGTCGGGGGTGGAGACATTCATCACCACATTGACAGCGCCGCCGCCCTGGCTGCGGACGCCAAGCGAGCCATCAGCGCCGCGGGTCAGCGGCAGGATCGCCTCCGGCCCGGCCTCGCCCATCA
Source organism: Leisingera aquimarina DSM 24565 (assembly GCF_000473165.1). Lineage (GTDB taxonomy): Bacteria > Pseudomonadota > Alphaproteobacteria > Rhodobacterales > Rhodobacteraceae > Leisingera > Leisingera aquimarina. The sequence continues at coordinate 3,218,534 of NZ_KI421504.1, forward strand.
GCCCGGTCCCGCCGCGCATCGGAAAAGTTGTGGGTCCGGTAACGACGCCGCCCTTGGCAAAGGGCATCACCTTGCCCTGGCTGAAGGCTGCCCCGTTGGCGAAGGGCAGGATGCTGCCGATCAGGCTGCCGAAACCGTCTGAAATCAGCCCTCCCATGCGGTTCGTCACCGGCTTCATCGCGGCGTTATAGGTGGTGCGGATCATCGAGCGCGCGAGTGTATCCATCGACTCCGACAGGTTGTCGCCATCAAACACCAGCCCGTCAAAAGCGCGCCGCAACCCCTTGGAAAGGCTTCGGTCCAGAATCTGGGCGTCACGGCCGGTCTCGGAGAAACCCTCCTTCACCCGCCCCAGCACTTCTGCAAAGGCCGAGGCCATTGCGGAGGCACCGTCCAGCGCTTCTCCCAAAGCATCGCCCTGCAATTCCAGTTCTGCCATCGAGGATGAGTCAGTCATCTGTTGTCTCCTTTTCCTGTGGGCCGGGGATGTCGGGGAAGTCCTGCATCAGGGCTGCCAATCGGTCCCGGTCCAGGGGCTGGGTTGCAGCGGCCTCACCCAGCATCAGCCGCAGTTCCGCAGGGGTCAGTTGCCAGAAGTCGCGCGGCAGCAGTTTCAGCCCCGCCATCCCGGCGCGCATCAGGGCGGGCCAGTCGAGCGCGGTCATTTGCTCTCCGGCACGGCAAAGCTGCGCACCAAAAGTTCCGCCGCCACCCGCGCCGCCTGCATCGGGCCGCCGGTGATACTGGCGGATGCCAGATCGCCATGGCTGATGGAATGACCACCGCCCTGCAAACCGGCTGCCAAGAGTGCCAGCACATCGCGGGCGGAAAACCGGCCCTGTTCGAACCGCTGAACCAGATCGACCAGCGTGCCTTCCTCCAGCGCGGTCTCAAGGCCTGCCAGTGCGCCAAGGGTCAACTTCAGCGCGTAAGGAGTTCCGTTTACCAGCAATTCCGCCTCGCCTGCCTGCGGATTCACCATGGTCAGACCGCCGCAAAGCTGAGCTGGCCGGCGCTGGCGAGCGACAGCTCATAGGTCGCCTCGCCGTTGTGGCTGCCGGCATATTCCAGCGCGGTGACCTGGAACGGCCCCTGCACGATGCCGAAGTCGGGGATGATCACCTGGAACTCGGGCGTGAGGCCTTCAAAAAACAACTGCCGGGCGCGTTCGTCGGTCGCCTCGTCCCGGAAGATGCCGGAGCCGGAAATACTGGCCGAACGCACCCCAGCGCCTGCCAGCAGCTCGCGCCAGCCGCCCTGGCTTTCGAGGCTGGTCACATCGACGCTTTCGGCGTTGAAGCTGATCCGCGTGGCGCGCAGGCCGGCGATGGTTTCAAACAGGCCTGCGCCGTTCATGTCCACTTTGACCAAGAGGTCCTTGCCGTTTTGAACTGTCATGGGGTTTCTCCATGTATTTCAACTGGTTTCACAAAGAATGTAAGGTTCAGACGTCATCCACCCGCGCCCTGAAGCGCAGGGTGATCTGCCTGCCGCCGGTATTCAGCCGTTCGGCCTTGGCCCGGTCGAACCAGAGGCCCGTGAGCTGGCCGCGGGTAAGCGGCACCGAGGCACCAACGAGCGCGTCGCAGACGGCTGCGGCGGTGGCCTTGGCGCCGGCAAAACCGGCGGTGTCGGTGGTGACGGTGATGAAGAACCGATGCTCGGCGCCGCCCGCGGACTTGTCGGAACGGTCCAGCACCTCCTCCGACCCCAGCGCCACATAGGTCTGCGGCAAGGGGCCTGCGGGGATGGCGTCATAGATGGCGCTGCCGACCAGCGCGGTCAGGCCCGCGTCTCCGGTCAGATGGGTGTAGACAGCGGATTGCAGCCCGCCAGCGATGGCATAAGTCATCCGCTCACCTCCTCAACCGCAAAACAGGTGAGGCAGCGGGCGTCCGGATCAGATTCCGCAACTGCATCAATGCGGTACAGCCTGTTGATGTCGCGGAAACGCTGGTCCGGACGCGGGCGGGATGCAAAACCTTCAGGTGCGGCACGCAGGGTGATCCGGTATTTCTGCAAAGACAGGCCATCGCCGCTCAGGCGGCCGCTCAGGGGCTTCACTTCAGCCCAGAGGGTGCCAAGCGCCACCCAGGTTTCCGTAAAACCGCCGGCGCCGTCGGAGCTGCGCTGGGGGTCTTCCAGCACCAGCTTGCGGGTGAGTTTCGGGGGGCGCTTCATGCCAGGCCTCCCAAGGTCAGCCGCAGGCTGCGGTAGCGTTCGATCAGGCTGGTGACGCCAAACGGCATGCAGCCGCCATGCAGCCCGGTGTCGGCCCGGTATTCGTAGTAATGCGCAGCCAGCAGCATCACTGCCTGGCCCAAATCGGCGGGTAAGCCGCCCCAATCCGCGGCCATGCCGGCCTGCAGGGAAATCCGCACCAGACCGCCTGCCGGGATTGCGGGCAGCAGGCTGCCGGCCGGACGCAGGCGCCGGCGCTGGCTGTCGCGCTCCAGGTGATAAAGAGTGGCGTCCAGAACGGTTTCGGTGCCGCCTGCGTCGCGCATCACAACCCCGGATACCGCCTGCACAGGGGCGATGGGCAGGATCATCTGCACTCGGTCGCGCCAGTGGCGGATTTCCAGTTCAAACTCGCGTGCAATCAGCGCCTTGCCGGTCCTTGCCTCAATTGCAGCCAGGGCGGCGCGCAGAAAGCCAAACAGCACCTCGTCCTGCAGGCTGTCCTCGCCAAAGCCGGTGCCCAGACGCAGATGCGCCTTGAACTGGGCCAGCGGCAGGGCGGCCTCGGGCACGGGTGTCACTTCGCTCAGCATCATCATCTTACTCCTGCGGGCCTTCCCCTGTTGCGGCCCTGATCTGCTGTCCGGGTGGGGTTCGGCGGGCATGCACCATCCCTTGCCGCTCGGACGGAGGGGAGCAGCTGGACGGCAAAGGACTGTGGGGTGCATGCCCGCCGGCGGACCGGTCTGCCGGTCCGCCATCAGCGCAAAGCGTTAGCTCGCGCCGAATTTCATCAGCTTGATCGCGGCAAAATCGCTGACGTCGCCGCCGACACGCTTGGTCGCGTAGAACAGCACATGCGGCTTGGCACTGAACGGGTCGCGCAGCACACGCAGGTCCGGGCGTTCGGCGATCGTGTAACCGGCGCGGAAGTCGCCGAAGGCGATGGAAAAGCTGTTGGCGGCCGGATCCGGCATGTCCTCGGCGATCAGCACCGGGTAGCCCATCAGCCGCGCAGGTTCACCTGCGGCCAGCCCATCGGACCACAGGAAGCGGCCGTCGGCGTCTTTCAGTTTCCTGAGCATTCCTGCGGTCTTGGAGTTCAGAATGAAGGTGGCGTTGGCGCGGTATTCCGCCCCCAGCGCATAGACCAGGTCGATGATCGCGTCACCGTTGCCAATTTCACCGTCCACGCCAGTCGCCTTGTAGCCGAGGTTGCCCCAGCTCCAGCTGTCGTTCTCGGACACGGTGTAGTCGAGGAAGCCGCGGGGCTTGTCGACACCGTCGCCGTTGATGAAGGCGTCGGCCTCCGAGCGGGAAAACTTGTCGGCGATGCGGCCGGCCAGCCAGCCCTCGATATCAAAGGCGCTGTCGTCCAGCAGCCGCTGCGACGCCTTGGGCAAAGCGCTCAGTTCATGCAGCGGGATCGAGATGCGGTCGATATTGCCGGTGGAGGTTTCCGCCGCCGGGCCGGTTTCATTGGCCCAGCCGGCGCCCATTTCGCTGTGGTCGATCAGCACGTCATAAGACGAGGCCTCCACATGCACCACCGAGGCCACGGCGCGGATCGAGGCGGAGGCGTTCAGCACCGCCTTGACGGTTTCCGAGGTCTGCGGGTCGACCAGATAGCCGCCGTCGCTGCCCACGGCGGTGGACATTGCCTTGCCTTCCAGTTCGAGGCCGCGCAGGCCGTCGTCATCGCCGCTGCGCAGATAGGCGTTGAACGCCTTTTGATGCGGCGCACCCGCGTCCTGGCTGGCTGCCAGATGGGGACGGCTCTGTGAGATTGTCTTACGGTCCAGCATGTTCACTCGCTCTTCTGCCTGTTTCAGCCTTGATTGCACGTCGTTCTGAAACCCCTTGAATTCATGAAGAAAGCCGGTGACAGCCTGTTTCACTTCATGCGCCAGGGGCGCTGTATCCCCGGTGGCGCCGGGGTGGTCTGGGTTGTTCATGGTCATTGTCCTGCCTTGAGGTCACTGGTGATCTGGCGCAGGCCGGTTGCCAGTGCGCGCAGCGCCTCGGCCTCCGCATCCAGGCCGGTGGATTTACCCGCCACCCGCGCCGCGGGCAGCATCGGGAAGGTGACCAGCGACACCTCCCACAGCTCCACCTGGGTCAGGTTTCGGGTGCCGTCCTGGCCGCGGGTGGATTTCACGGTGCGGTAGCCGATTGACAGCCCGTCAATCGCGCCGGCCCCGATCAACGCGGCGGCTTCGGCGCCCTTGGGGGTGGCGGTCAGGATGCGGCCCTTGACGTAAAGCCCGCGCTTGTCCTCGCGCACCTCGTCCCAGACGCCGATGGGTTGCGCCGGGTCGTGCTGCCACAGCATCTTGACTGTGCGGCCCTGATCCTGAAGCGCCTTGAGGGACGCGGTATAGGCGCCGAGCACCACCACATCGCCGCCCTGATCGGTCTGGCCGAACAGGCTGGCGTAGCCGCTGATTTCTGTTGCGTCCTTCAGCGAGAGATCCTCGCCGAAGCGTGCGAATTTATGTTCAAGCCGGGGTGGTCCCTGCATGATATTTGCCTCGCAAGTTGTTGTTGTTACGGCAATTGAACCGTCAAGAAGGATTGAAAGGCCTGCGCCAGGATCACCGCGGCGACACCGTAAACGGTGAGCCAGAGACGTTTTTCCAGCCGCTCCATCATCTGTTCGATCCGGTCGAGGCGACGGTTCACCGCCTCGTTCTGGATCTGGGCTACCCTCTCATGGGCGGACAGGCGCAATCCCGGTGAACAATCGAAGGCGTGCATCGGGTGCTCAGTCATCCTGTCCGCCCTCCGCCTGCCCGCCCTCAGCCTGGCATTCGCCCGGGGCTTGTGCGGGCAACCCCAGCAGCTGCCGCTTTTCCGCGGGCGTGAGGAAATCCGCGGCGGCAACCCGGCGCCACTGCGCCTCGCGCTCGGCCGCCAAGGCGGGCAATTGATCAAGGTCGGGTTTCAGGGTTAGGACTTCGCCGGTCCAGCCGGTCAGCCAATCAGCCAGGGCTGCGGTGACCTTGGAGACCAAGGGCAGCACGGTCAGCCGGTAGAAGGCGCGATGGGCCTCCTGGTAATTGGCATAGGTCGCATCGCCCGGAATGCCGAGCAGCATCGGCGGCACCCCGAAGGCCAGTGCAATCTCGCGGGCGGCGGTATCCTTGGTCTTTTGGAATTCCATGTCGGAGGGCGAGAAGCCCATCGGTTTCCAGTCCAGCCCGCCCTCCAGCACCATCGGGCGGCCGGCATTCTTGGCGCCCTGAAAGTTTGATTGAATCTCGTCGCTCAGGACGCGGAATTGTTCGTCGGACATGCGGCCATGGCCATCGGAACCCTTCCAGATCAGCGCACCGGAAGGACGGGCTGCGTTGTCCAAGAGCGCCTTGGACCAGCGGGAGGCGGCGTTGTGCACGTCAATCGCCATGGCCGCGGATTGCAGCGATGACAGGCCATAGTGGTCATCCTGGGGATGGAAGCTCTTGATATGGCAGATCGGGGATTGGGCGGGGTCGTTGGCAAAGCGGTGCTTGCGCCCGCCCACCACATAGTCAAAACCCGCAGGCCAGCCGTCCGGCCCCGGCACCACGTTCATCCGGTCTGAGCGCAGCACATGCAGCTCTGCCGGGATGCCGTCCTCTGCTGCCACCGCCTCGATGTAGGCATTGCCGAACAAGAGCAGGTGGCCATAAAGCGCCTCCAGCAGTTCGGCCTGGGTCTGGGCGGGGTTGGGGCGCACCAGCAGTGCCTGCCAGGGGTGGCTGTCATAGCGCTGGCGGCTGTCCTGCAGCACCAGCGGCACCGCGGCGGCGGCCTCGGCGATCATGCGGATCACCCGATGGCCGACCGGATTGCCGGCAAAGCCGCTGCAGGTCAGCGATACACTGTCGCGCGGGCTCCAGGCGGTGCGGCCTGCGCCCTGCCAGGAGACCACGCGGGCGGTCTGGCTGGCCTTCTGTTCCAGGGCGGTTTCCGGGGGTTCGGGCTTGTTGCGCCGCAGCAGGTCAAAGACCATTGTCCGCTCCTCATGGTTGCTGATTGTGGCGCCGGTGCCGGTGGGGCTGTTGCGCCTTTGCTGAGGACCATTAATGGCAGACAGGCCTGAAGATTTGGCCAGCGGTGCGTACGCAGGGGGCGCAACACCTGACCGTAAGCCATTGTAAAAATTGAAAATGGCAGCGTTGCACGCTGCCATCTCCGAGCTTCCATTTTGCGGTTCCCCAGCCCGAGGCCGGGCTGTGTCTACAAGACCCGCACCTGCGGCAGCTTCAGTTTCGCCGCCGGATGAATGATCAACTCATGCAAGGCCCAGACCAGTGCATCCAGCCGGTCCGGTGAGCCGCTGCCGCGGTAGCCTTGGGGTGTCATCAGGCACATCTGGTCCTCCAGGCCTCCCAGCCCCGGCAGATGTTTGACGCGGCCCTGTTCATAGAGCGCCGCGGCGGGTTCGGCGCGGGCCGATTTGCCTTTTCTTGCGTGCAGCGCCCGGAACGGCACCAGCGGATCGGCCTGGCGCAGCACGGTTTCCACCAACGCGCCGCCCTGGTTGACTTCGGCCACCACCCGGTCGGCGCCATGGGCATCGCGGGCGGCAATTGCGGCCTGTGCCCAGGCCAGCGGACCCACGCCCTGCACGGTGCAATCCGCCAGAACATAGGCGCACCAGTCCTGCGGCGGGCCTTGGGTGACGGCGCCGACCACCACAATCCCGCAAGCGTCGGACCCTTTACCTGCGCTGACCGCCGGGTCGACGGCGACCACGACCCTGTCAAGCGGCGGCGCCTCTGCCACTTGCGCATCAGCCAGCGCCGCAGTGGTCCAGAGCGCGCCCTGTACATCGGCCAGCATCACCCCGTCCAGCTCCTGCCGGCCCAGCCGGGTGCCTGCATAGCGCGCGCGCACTTCCACCAGGAACGACGGTGCAAGATTGGCGCGGTTGGCTTCGGTCGCGGCGTGGGTCTGGACGGTACTGGGCGAGGCCAGCAGCCGTTTCAGCACCGGCGCATTGCGCGGCGTGGTGGTGACGCAGACCCGCGGGTCCTGGCCCAGCCGCAGGGCAAACTGCAGCATGTCCCAGCTCTCCTGCCCCTTTTTCCATTTGGCCAGCTCATCTGCCCAGGCAGCATCGAACTGGGGACCGCGCAGGGCCTCCGGGTCGTGGGCGGAAAACGCCTGCGCCTCCGCCCCGTTGGGCCAGACCAGCTTGCGCTCGGACGCTTTCCACTTGGGGCGGCGGTCGGGCGGCGAACAGGCCAGGATGCCGCTGTCGCCATGTATCATCACATCGCGCACCTGGTCGTAGGTTTCCGCCACCAGTGCGATGCGCCTTGCGGTGCCGGGATCATGCGGGCAAGGCCCTTCGGCGAGCGAGCGGATCCATTCGGCCCCTGCCCGTGTCTTGCCTGCGCCGCGGCCGCCCAGGATCACCCAGGCGCGCCAGCCCCCCGGCGGCGGGCGCTGGTGATCCAGCGCCCAGATGTCAAAAAGATGCGGCAGCGCGCAGAGCGACTTGCGGTCCAGCTCATTCAAGAACCAGTTCTGGAGCGAGGGCGGCGCGCAGGCTAGTAAGTCCGCGCTCGACAGCTGCGCGCGCCGCATCGAGATCGAGTTCATGTTCGGATTTGAGCATGCGGGCGAATTCGGTGCATTGTTCTGCAAGGAGTCTCTCCACTTTCTGGCAATCGCGGATCAGCTGTTCCAGTTTGCTGATCTGGCTTTTGGCGCCGGCCGCTTCGTCGGCGCCTTGTGCGTCGAGCTGTTCGCGCAGCTCTTCCGCCTCGTTGCGCAGGCGGTGGATGCTGTCCTGCAGGGATCGCAGGAGATCGGCGGTGTAATGCACCTGCCGTGTCAGAACGGCGGCGCTATCCTGGTCTGTTGGATGATCTGTCATGAAATTGTCTGCCTCATGCGTTTTTGTCCGCACAAGAGAAAGAGCGGCGGCCACCGTCGGAGGGGTCCGGGGCCGTCCATGTTTCTTCCAGCTGCAGCTCAACCTATACACGATTTACCTGTGGCTGTCAAGAATTGCATGAGCAGCAGCGCACGGTGGGGCCGCAACAGGCTGCGGCCGGCGCTGTTGGTGCTGCGCTTTTTGAACAGACCATCCAAGCCATTGAAAAAGGGGAATACAGAGATGGGCGGCTATAGAACCGAGGCAATTCAAATAATGCGCATCTTCCGCAAAAACACTCTTTCCGAAATGCAATCTTAGATTGTAACGTCAAGCCTGCACAGCACCGTGCAGCAACATCATTTTTGATAACGAGGAACCGCACATGGGTTGGACCAATTACCAGATTGCCACCGCGCAGGAGTCGACACCTGTCCCGGGGGATGCCGGAAAGATCTTTTATGATGCCACACTCCACTATGTGAACATTCCGGCAAACGCCACAATCGTGATGTCAGGCGGCCGCAGAGGCGAGGGCCAGACCTCCGTTGACGATGTGGTCAAACTGACCATGACGGATCAAAGCGATCCGGAGAACACCGCTACATATTCGCATGACTACAGCAACGGCTGTTCCGGCGTGGTGACGCCGATGCAACCGGTGGATCTGAGCTCGCAGTTCGGCTCTCTGGCTGGAAAAACCGTCAAGGCAACCATTGAATTCTATGACAAGTGCGGCGGCTACCAGAGCGGGACCAATTTCTACATCTGCATCTATACTTGACACCAGCCTGCCCATACGGGCCGTTCCTGGGCCTGTCATCAAAAAGGGCGCCCCAAAGGCGCCCTTTCCATAAACGGTCTGCGAGCCTCAGCCTCAGTTGTTTTGCTGCTGGGCTTCGATCTCGCGCCATTTTGCAACGTTGCGGTTGTGTTCGTCCAGGGTCTCGGCAAAGGCGTGGCCGCCTGTGCCATCAGCAACAAAAAACACATAATCGGTGGCCTCAGGGTTCACCGCGGCTTCCAGGCTTTTCATGCCAGGATTGGCGATCGGGGTCGGCGGCAGGCCTTCGATCACATAGGTGTTCCAGGGCGTGGCCTTGCGCAGCTCGCTTTGGCGCAGGCCCCTGCCCAGGGTTCCCTCGCCCTTGGTGACGCCGTAAATCACAGTCGGATCCGTCTGCAGCCGCATGCCGCGGTTCAGGCGGTTGGTGAAGACCGAGGAGACCACACCGCGTTCGGAAGCGACACCGGTTTCCTTCTCGATGATCGAGGCAAGGACCAGCATTTCTTCGGGGCTGCCGACCGCGGCGTCTGCGGACCGGCTTTCCCAGGCGGCGTTGATGCGCAGCTGCTGGTGCTCCTGCATCTCAGCCAGAACGGCGGCACGGTCTGTGCCGGGGGTGACCTCATAGCTGTCAGGCGCCAGCAGACCCTCGGCGGGGCGTTCGCCCGGGTCGCCATCCAGCACGTCCATGGCCTTCAGCGCCTCAACCACCTGCCAGCTGGTCACGCCTTCGGCCAGCGCAATCCGGTAACGGGTGTCGGCCTCCTGGCGGGTCTCGGTGTATGCCGCGGGCACCTCATCCTCTCCGAGGATGAATTCCGCCTTTTCCACAAACTTGCTGGTGGCCGGGTCCAGCTCGCGCACCTCGGCCTGGGTACGGGTCACGCCGATACGGTAGACAATCTCGGTGCCGCAGGTTGAGGCGCCGGAATGGGTGATCCCGTCGATGATCCGCTCCATCGAGGAGCCCGGCTCCACCAGGAAGCTGCCGGCCTTCAGCTGGCCGGTTTTCTCGCTGTATTTGGCGCCGAGGCGGAAGATGGCAGCGGAGGCAACCGCGCCCTGGGTTTCCAGGTCGCGGCTCACCCGTGCCATGTTCGAGCCCCGCTCGACCCGCAGGCAGATCGCTGTCTCCAGCGGCCCTTCAGCGGTGTATTGCGATTTGCCCCATAGGATCAGGCCGCCCAGCAGAAACAAAGCCGCAATGAGCACTGTCAGCATGTTGGAGGCGAGGCTGCGCCACATCAGCCGGCCTTTCCGAAGATCACCGAGGCGTTGGTGCCGCCAAAGCCAAAGGAGTTCGACAGCGCCACTTCAACCTTGCGCGGCCGTTTGGCGTTGGGGGCCAGGTCAATCGGGGTCTCAACGGCCGGGTTGTCCAGATTGATGGTCGGCGGAGCAATCTGATCGCGGATCGCCAGGATTGAGAAGATCGCCTCAATCGCGCCGGCGGCCCCCAAAAGGTGGCCGGTGGCCGATTTGGTCGAGGACATGGTAACATTGGCGGCGTGATCACCCAGCAGGCGCTCCACGGCGCCCAGTTCGATAGTGTCAGCCATGGTCGAGGTGCCGTGGGCATTGATATAGTCGATCGCCGAAGGCTCCAGCCCGGCGTTCGCCAGGGCGGCCTTCATCGAGCGTTCGCCGCCTTCGCCGTCCTCGGACGGCGCGGTGATGTGGTAGGCGTCGCCCGACAAGCCGTAACCCAGCACCTCGGCATAGATCTTGGCGCCGCGGGCTTTGGCGTGCTCATAATCTTCCAGAACCACGATGCCGGCGCCCTCGCCCATCACGAACCCGTCGCGGTCGGCGTCATAGGGGCGCGAAGCCGCTTTGGGGTCGTCGGCGCGTTTGGTGGACAGCGCCTTGCAGGCGTTGAAGCCGGCGATACCGATCTCGCAGATCGCCGCCTCGGCGCCGCCTGCAATCATCACGTCGGCATCGCCGGATTTGATCAGCCGCGCCGCGTCGCCGATGGCGTGGGCGCCGGTCGAGCAGGCAGTCACAACCGAATGGTTCGGGCCCTTGAAGCCAAAGCGGATCGAGACCTGGCCGGAGATCAGGTTGATCAGTGCGCCTGGAATAAAGAACGGCGACACGCGGCGCGGGCCCTTCTCCTTGATCATCACAGCGGTGTCGGCGATGGAGGAAAGACCGCCGATGCCAGAGCCGATCATCACGCCGGTGCGCAGACGGCTTTCCTCATCCTCGGGCGTCCAGCCGGCGTCGCGCACCGCCATGTCGGCAGCAGCGATACCATAGAGAATGAAGTCGTCAATCTTCTTCTGATCTTTCTTGATGACCCAGTCATCCGCGTTAAAGGTCCCCTCGGAGCCATCACCGCGCGGAACCTCACAGGCATAGGTGGTGGTTACACCGCTGGCTTCGGCGTCAAACTGGGTGATCGGACCCGCGCCCGACTGGCCGTCCAGCAACCGGGACCAGGTTTCTTCGACTCCGCTGGCCAGCGGGGTAACCAGGCCCAGACCGGTGACAACTACTCGACGCATTCCTTGCTCTCCTTTGCCTCGGCAATCCGTCCGTTCAAATAGCTTGGAAAGGCGGCTGGGTGCAAGAGCGGGCTGATCTGCAGTGCCGCCATGCGCAATGTGCGTTTTACGGAAGAATTGCGGGGGTGGAATTTTTTATTAACAAATACCCTCTAGGTTGATATTACGATGATAACAGAACTTGGCACCCGTCCTCGTGGATTGCCAAAACCGGGCTGGAGGTCTGGGCCATTTTGCCTCCAGCCCGTCTTTTTCTTCCCGCTATCCTGACAGCACATTGCTTGTGCCCGCTTCACCGGCCATCTGTGCCCTGACTTAACTGGCGTCCCTGCTCCGCCGGGTTCATTCTGTTTTTCCCGCCCTTGCCAGCCGCGGTTCAGATCCGGGTGCCGTCCAGCCGCCAGAGACCGGCAATATTCCGCCTTTGGGGAAACTCAAAGCAAAGGCCGCCGGTACTCAAGCTTCGAGGCGTCCCTGGCCTCCGGAACATCACTGCGGCGGCTGCCTGTGCCGTCGTTCCTGCGCTCTTGACTGCCCCGAAAAGCCGTCGGCGTTAACGGCACATTTGCATTTTTACGCCATTCTTTCAGTCCAAAGGCATAAAGGAACGACCCCGCCATGCGCCAATGGCTCCCGACAACTGTACTTCTACTGGTGATTGGCCTGCTGCCGGAGCGCGCAGTTGCAAGCTGCGCTGTGCATCAGGATTTGTCGAACTTGCACCGGGCCTCAAAGGGGTTCCTCTCCTACCTCAACACTGGTCAGAGTGCATTCTATGTGCAGCATCTGCGCAGCTGGATCAGCACAAACCCGCCCGCGCCGATGCGGCAGCGGATGAAAGCGGTCGGCATTCAATCCGCCGCTGTCAGCATGGAGGAGCTTTTGAAGCAGCAGCAGGTCCTGCTGAAAATCCTCTCCAGCCAGGGCCGGGCCGCCGCGTTGGAAACCGCGCGTCATTTGGGAACCCCGGTGCTGGCGTCTGAATTCGGAACCCGTGTCGAAGCTTTGCCCTGCGACCAAGTGAAGGAAAGCGGAAACGGCAGCAAGCTGGTTGCTGTGGCCGCCTCTGACGCGCGACAGCAGCAGCAGATCAGAAATGCCGCAATTGCCTGGCTGTCCTTTCTGGTTCTGGGCGGCAGTGCACTGTATTTCCTGGACCGGATCGGCATCCGCAAAATCCGCCGCACCAAACGCTATCCCTGCGCGGTTCCCTGCGTTTTGCAGGCGGGCGGCCGGACCGTCCAGGCCCACCTGGTCGATCTGAGCCGCGCTGGTGCCAAGGTGCGCCCCGACAGCCCCTGCGAAATCTCAGGGCGGGTGACCCTTAATTTCGGCGGCTATACCATGGAGGCCCAGGTCCGCTGGCAAACCGCCGGCTATTGCGGCGTGCAATTCTCCAAGGACTTCAACTTCATGCAATTGCACCGTCTGCTGGAGGCCTTTCCGCTTCAGGGCGACGGCCTGCGCGAAGAGGTGCGGCTCGGGGCTTAACGGCCTCGGCGTGCCGGCTGTGCGATCCGGCGGGACCAGCACGGAAACTGTGCCATTCAACGACCATTCCAAATGCACCCGCCTGGAAAAGACGCACAAACCTGACGTGTCCCGCACCGCCCAGCCAATCGGCACGCGCATTGCAGGCCCCTTCAGTTCCAAAGCCAGAGTCACTGGCCAGTGTCACAAGCCATGATGTGCAACCCCGGACGGGGTTACCGGTTTTACGATGAATTTCTCACCCGCATAGCGGGTGTTAACGGTATCCGATTATCCATTTAGCGGTTCTATTACATCCAACACCGCGACTGCGCTTCCTCCTATGACCGGAAGGATCCTGTATTGAAACACTGGCCATTGATTATCGCATTATCTATTGCCCCGGCTGTGGTCTGCGGCAGTGCCGGCATGGCCGCTGCGACTTCCAGGGCAACCTGCATGCTGCAATCAGATCTTACATTCATGCAGCATGAAATGCGCCAATTCCTGGAGTTTTTGCAATCCGGCCAAGAAGATGGACAGGCCAGGCAGCTTCGCCACTGGATGCAGGACCACCCCACCGTTCCGCTGCGCATGCGCATGCGCATGCGGCGGGCGGGCATGGGCGCCTATGAACCGATTACCATGAGGCTGATCACACAACAAAAAGGCCTGCTCGAAGTTTACCGGCTCCATGGACGGGAACGGGCGGAAATCAGTGCGAGACGGCTTGGCGCACAGGTCTTGCTAGAGGAGTTCTCCAGCCAAGTCATTCCCTTGCCTTGCGATTTCGCACCAAAAGAGTTGCAAACCGGCCAGGCAAAGGCAGGCCTTGGTCAATTGCTGCCGTTCCGGCGAACGACGGCCATTGCCAGTATTCTCCTAACCTTGCTTCTCGGCGCCGCTGGTCTGTTTTTAGCAGAGAGGGTCAAGCGCAAACGCCTGCGGCTGACACGCCGTTACCATTGCGCGCGGCCTTGCACCTTGCACTGCAACCAACGCCGGTACCCTGCAAAAATTGTGGACATCAGCCGGGTGGGCGCAAAAATCCGGGTTTTGGAACAGTCCCAGGAACCGCAGTTCAAAATCAAAGAGGATGTATGCGTCTCGGTGCCCGGCGTAGCGTCCTTTGACGCGCAGATTCTTTGGCAAAACGCCGATTGCTTCGGCGTCAAATTCAAAGCAAAACTGCTTCGTGCCGACCTGAAAGCCTTGCTCAACTCAAATAAGGCGGTTGAGGAGCAGCAGGAACCCGCGGCCACCCAAGCATGAATTCGCAACATGCTGCCAGCCTTCCGGATCCCCGCCTTAGGTACCGCGCGCCCCAAGCGGGGGACGCAACGTGAGCGGAAACGCCTGCGAACCAAAATCCGCAGGCGTTTGTTTTATTGGAACTCTGCCACCGGCTCAGCCTCGGGCCGGGCCACTTCCAGCACTTCTTCGACCGTCACGGTTTTGCGGAACAGCGCCCGGCCAACCATCGCTCCGGAAATGTTATAGACGTATTTCAGGCGCGAAACGTCATCCGAACTGCGCACAACGCCATTGGCGATCACCGGCGTGCGCGCTTTTTCCGCGAGGGCGGAAATCAGGCCAAGCTGGGCTTCGAGATCCGACATATCGCTGTCGATATCGGTGACAATGATTCCCGCCAGCGGCGCGGAATCAAACGCCGCGATAAAGTCCTCGGGAGAGATTGCGCCGGACTGGCGCCAGCCATCGGTCATCACCTGGCCCTGGTACACATCCACGGCCAGCACGATCTGGTCCGGGTGGTGTTTGGCCAGTTCCTGAACCAGCTGCGGATCGCGCGCGGCCAGAGTGCCGATCACGACGCGCCCTGCGCCTTTGTCGATCCAATGCTCGGCATGCTCGCGCGAGCGGATGCCGCCGCCCAGCTGCACTGGAATGCCGGCACCGCGGATGATGTCGCTGATCAGCTCCTCATTGCAGTGATCGCCTTCAATCGCGTTGAAATCGGTCACATGCATCCATTCCGCCCCGGCGGCCGCAAAGCCCTTGGCGGTTTCCACCGGATCCACATGCCAGATCATCGGCTCATCCAGGCGGCCCTTTTCGAGGCTCACGCAGCGGCCGTTCTGAATCTCCATAGTGGGGTAAATCATCATGATGCCTATCTCCTAAGTTTTGCCTCTTACGAAGAGATTAGCACGGAACGACGCCGCCGGAACGCCGTATCATGACGATTTATGGAACAATTGCGGCGCGGCCGGGCCGCCGCTTGATAGCGCAAACAAGCACCCCGCAATATTTCTGGTAAAATGGGAATCAGAACCCTGCCGGACAAACGAAAAACGGCGCCTTCCCCGATGGGAAGACGCCGCCAGGTCCGGTTCTCCGGAAGCGTGGCTTAGGACGCTTCGGAGATGAATTTGACCGCGTCGCCGAAGGTCTGGATGGTTTCGGCTGCGTCGTCCGGGATCTCGATGCCGAACTCTTCTTCAAACGCCATCACCAGCTCCACGGTGTCCAGGCTGTCTGCGCCCAGATCGTCGATGAAGGAAGCGTTTTCGGTGACCTTGTCTTCTTCTACACCCAGGTGCTCAACAACGATCTTTTTTACGCGGTCTGCGACGTCGCTCATGTCTATTCCTCGTCTTTCAGGGCACTCTGCCCAGTTCTGCCCTTGCCCGTGCGGGCGGCGTGGTTGTTGCCCGGAGCGGGCGGTGTAGCCCCCGGCAGGCGGGGACAGTGCGGCGTTTCCGCTAGGAAATACCAGCGTGGATACGGGCCGCCTATAACATAGACCGCGGCCAAGGCAAACGATTTCGCTTGGTCACGGCAACGGCGGCAGCCGGCATCGCGCGGCTATGAAGCGTGCAGATGGCGCCGCAATCAAGGGCTTGCAAGGGCGCGGCGGGATTTTTTTCGCAATTCGGTAGTATTTCAACTGCTTGCCGGGGAAAGCTGATCGGGTGCCTGTTCCTCGGCTTCCTGCTGCAAACGTGAAAAAGCCCCGCAACCGTGCTGCAGGGCTTGGGGATGCAGCGGTTGACGCCGCGGTCAGATCATTGCCATACCGCCGTTCACATGCAGCGTGGTGCCGGTGACATAGCCTGCTTCCTGGCTGGCCAGGTACAGAACGGCTGAGGCGATTTCCTTCGATTCCCCCATGCGGCCCGCCGGGATCTGGGTCAGGATCGCGTCTTTCTGGCCATCGTTCAGCTTGTCGGTCATTGCGGTGGCGATAAAGCCCGGGGCAACCGCGTTCACCGTTATGCCGCGGTTGGCGACCTCATAGGCCAGCGATTTCGACATGCCGACCATGCCGGCCTTCGAGGCGGCATAGTTGCCCTGCCCCGGGTTGCCGGTGGCGCCCACCACAGAGGAGATGTTGATGATGCGGCCCCAGCGCGCCTTCATCATGCCGCGCAGAACGCCGCGGCAGAGCCGCATGGTGGAGGTGAGGTTCACGTCCAGCACGCTCTGCCATTCCTCATCCTTCATGCGCATGAACAGGTTGTCGCGGGTGATGCCCGCGTTGTTCACCAGGATATCGACCGAGCCCATGGCGGCAGCCGCCTGTTTCGGCAGGGCCTCTACCGACTCCGCATCCGACAGGTTGCAGGTCACCACATGGGCGCGCTCGCCCAGTTCTGCAGCCAATGCCTTCAGCGGCTCTTCGCGGGTGCCGGACAGCGCCACGGTGGCGCCGGCTGCGTGCAGCGCGCGGGCGATGTCGCCGCCGATGCCGCCCGAAGCGCCGGTCACAAGGGCGTTCTTGCCAGTCAGATCAAACATGTCATTTCCTTTATGAAAGCACCGGCCCGCAACGGGCGCCGTTTTCCGGCGCGGAAAACGGGCCGGAATTTTTGCAAAATTCCGGTTACCCGGCAGCGGCGGCCTGGGCGTCTTCCGGGCTGCCCACCTGGCGGCAGGCCAGCGCGCGGTCGATCTTGCGGATCATGC
Organism: Leisingera aquimarina DSM 24565; assembly: GCF_000473165.1. Lineage (GTDB taxonomy): Bacteria > Pseudomonadota > Alphaproteobacteria > Rhodobacterales > Rhodobacteraceae > Leisingera > Leisingera aquimarina. Next base: position 3,235,281 of record NZ_KI421504.1, read on the forward strand.
CGGACAGCGCCTTGCCGGCACCGATCTCCCAGAACTCGGTCACGTCCTTGGCCGCCATGACCTGCACGCTTTCGCGCCAGCGCACGGAACCGGTTACCTGCTCTACCAGCAAGGCGCGGATTTCATCCGGGCTGGTCACCGCGTCTGCGCGCACATTGGCAATGAGCGGCACAGCCGGCGATTTGATGTCCACACCGGCCAGCGCTTCGGCCATGGCGTCGGCAGCGGGCTGCATCAGAGCGCAGTGGAACGGGGCGCTGACCGGCAGCATCACCGCGCGTTTGGCGCCTTTTTCCTTGGCGATCACCGCGGCGCGTTCCACCGCGGCCTTGGTGCCGGAGACCACAACCTGGGTGGGGTCATTGTCGTTGGCGGCCTGGCAGACCTCGCCCTGGGCTGCTTCCTCGGCCACGGCGCGCACGGCCTCGAGGTCCAGGCCGAGGATCGCGGCCATTGCGCCCTCGCCCACCGGCACGGCGCTTTGCATCGCGAGGCCGCGGGTGCGCAGGAGCCGTGCGGTGTCGGCCACCGAAATCGACCCCGCCGCAGCCAGCGCTGAATATTCACCCAGGGAATGGCCGGCCACAAAGGAGGCTTTTTCAATGGTGACGCCTTCGGCTTCCAAGGCGCGCATGGCGGCCATCGAGGTGGCCATCAGGGCGGGCTGGGCGTTCTGGGTCAGGGTCAGGGTTTCTATGTCGCCCTCCCAGATCAGCTGGCTCAGGCTTTCACCCAAAGCGTCATCCACCTCGTCAAAGATGGCTTTGGCAGCCGGATATGCCTCGGCCAGCGCCTTGCCCATACCGATGGTCTGGGCACCCTGTCCCGGGAACACAAATGCGATCGTCATTGAAGACCTCGTCTGTTTTAACGTTTTGCCTGATTTAACGGGCCTTTCCCCTGCGTACAAGCAAAGCCGCACTTTGCGCACCAAGGCTGTGCGCCGGCTGACAAACCCTGCCGTTGCAACGCAGCCCCTCGGAGTTAGGTTAAAGCCACCGGAATCTGACAAGGAAATGCGCGCCAATGTCCCGTGCCAACACGTTCACCTCTTACGGCAGTGTCGCCAAGAGTTTCCACTGGCTGACCGCCTTGCTGATTTTCTCGGCCTTTCCGCTGGGGTATGCCGCCAATGAGCTGGCTTATGAAATCCAAAGACCCGGGTTTGACGGCAGCCAGGCGGTGATTGAACGGGCCACCCTATTGTTCTCGCTGCACAAGACCATTGGCGTCGCAGTATTCTTTACCGCGCTTTTGCGGATCCTGTGGGCACTGAGCCAGCCGAAACCCGGCCTGCTGCATCCGGACCGCAAGGCGGAGGCGCTGGCGGCGGAGATGGTGCATTGGCTGCTGTACGGCTCGCTGGTGGCGGTACCGCTGTCGGGCTGGATCCATCATGCCGCGACCACCGGCTTTGCGCCGATCTGGTGGCCGTTCGGGCAGAGCTTGCCGTTTGTGCCGAAATCCGACCACATGGCGGGTTTTTTCGGAGGCTTGCACAGGGTGCTGGTCTGGACCCTGGCCGCCGCGCTGGGGCTGCATATTGCCGGGGCGCTGAAACATCATGTGATTGACCGTGACGCAACTTTGCGCCGGATGCTGCCGGGCCGCGCAGATCTGCCGCAGCCGCCCGCGCAAACCCACAGTCTGGTGCCGGTGCTGGCGGCGCTGGCGGCCTGGGCAGGTGCCTTGGGGGGCGGCGCAGTAATTGGTGTCTATGGCGGGCAGAGTCAAAGCCAGGCCGAGAAGCAGGATCTCGGTGCGGGAGGCATCATGGCCCCGGTAGTGGCTGCGGCCCCTGCGGCAACGGGAACCTGGGCGGTCCAATCCGGCAATTTGGGCCTGTCTGTCACCCAGATGGGCAGCGTCATTTCGGGCAGCTTCGGCGAGTGGACCGCCGTGATCAACTTTGATGAAACTGCTGGTCCGGGACCCGCGGGTGATGTGGAAGTGACAGTGTCGATCCCGACTCTGGAGCTGGGATCGGTTGCCGGTCAGGCCATGGGCGCCGATTACTTTGACGGCGCCAATTTCCCGACCGCCTTGTTCAAGGCGGATATCGAAAAGCTGGCCGTGGGGTATCAAGCAGCCGGCACCCTGACCATCAAGGGGCAGACGGTGCCAGTCACCCTGCCCTTCAGCCTGGATTTGCAGGGAGACACGGCAAAAATGGCCGGCACGCTGACCCTGGACCGTCTCGATTTCGGCGTTGGCAAAAGCCTGCCGGATGAAAGCTCTCTGGGGATTGCCGTTGATGTGCAGGTGGAGCTGGAAGCCAAACGGGCGAAGTGATCCGGGCGCTGTTCGATCCGGGGCCGGCGCCCTCCCGCGCCTTCGGGTGATCAGCGGGCTGATCCCCCTGGCAGCCTTGGGCCGGGCGCCGCGCTGACGCGCGGCGCTGTGCCGTTTCAGACGGTCTGTTTCTGCTCAACAGGTTTTACCGCATCCGGATGTCAGTGACGGTGCCGGTAGTAGCCGCCGTGACGGGTGCGGTGGCGGTGTATGCCGCGGTCATGGTTCCGGTGGCGGCCGGCGTAATGGCCGTGGCCGCGATGGGTCCGGTAGTAGGTGCGCGGCTGATATGAATGCGTGTAGCCGCGGTGGCGGTCATTACGGTCATTCAGATTCTTTGCGATGAGTCCCAGAGCGATCAGCCCGGCAATGGCGCGGGCGGTATCACGGCCTGAATCATGGGCGGCGGCCGGTGGTGTGAACGCCAGATTGGCAGCAAGGGCCAATGCCGCACCGGCTGACACGAAATAGCCTAGGCGAAACATGGTGCCTCCTTTCTTAAGCGGCCGGAGGGGCCGGCTACAGCCTGCCGCAATGCCTGGGAAAACTCCAATGAACTCCTGTCACGCTTTGGGGAGGGTCCATTGCTGGACCGGTGGCCGACAACAAAACGCCGCCAGCCCCGGAGGAGCTGGCGGCGAGCCTTGCGCAGCAGCGGCTGAGCCTTAGCTGTCGGCCTTCAACGCTTCGACTGAGATTTTGATGTTCACCTCGTCGCTGACGAAAGGTGCGAACTGGCCCAGGTTGTATTCCGAGCGCAGAACCGACGTGGTGGCGTCAAACCCGGCCCAGGGTTTTTTCGCCATCGGGTGATCGCCGGACTGGTTCAGCTTGGCGTCCAGCACCACCGGATTGGTCACGCCGTTCAGGGTCAGATCGCCGCTGATCTTGGCGGTGTTGTCGCCGGTCACTTCGATCGCGGTGGAGGTGAAGCTGACAGTTTCGTCTTCGGTTGCGTCGAAGAAATCCTTGGTCATGAAATGGTCGAAACGGGCCTGCCAGCCGGTGAACATCATGCTGAGCGGCATGGTCACCGAGACGCTGGAGGCTGCCGGATCTTCCTGATCGAACATGATCTCGCCTTCAAAACCCGAGAACAGGCCGTAGGTGGTCGAGTAGCCCAGGTGATTGTAGTCAAACAAGATCTGGCTGTGGCTGGAATCCAGCACGTATTTTTCCGGGGCGGCAGCAGCGCCGGTTGCGGCAACAGCAGCCAGGGCGGCAGCGAACAGGGTCGTTTTCATGGGAAAGGCTCCGTCAGAATAAATCATGAGGCTACAGATGCGGCGCGCGGCGCCAAAAAGGAAGCCCGCAAAAACCAACACTATCTGTGTGCGCGCAAACACAAAACCCGGCTGAAAGGCAGCCGGGTTTGCCTCGCGCGAATGCGATGAGGGGTCAGGTCAGGATCCGCACCGCGCCGCTCAGCTGGTCGCGAAGCTGGCTGCGCAGTGCAGCGGAGCCAATCGGCAGCTCGATCAGCAGGCTGCCGTCGGTTTCATACATCTGCACCGTTGCCGCTGTCAGCCGCACCCCGCCCAGCGTGTCATAGCTGCGGCGCAACACGGTGCGCGGACGGCCCCGCTCATCGCGCTTCAGCACCCGCAACTCCCGGCGCACCGGATCAAAGCACGCCTCGGGGCGGCTGCCGGGCTCGTGCGCAGTCATCAGCACCAGCCCGATCAGCAGAAACACCACCGAGATGCCGATCCGGATCAGGTTCATCTCGGGATCTGCACCCGCGCCCGGAACCAGCCACAGCCCGGTGGAGCTGAGGATCATTGCCGCCCCCAGCACCCGCAGCAGAACAACGCGCAGCTTCCAGTTTGCTTCCAGCCGCAAGCTCAGCGGCACCGCGCGCGCCACCGCGCCCAAGGCATTGGCCACAGGGGCGCGGGTTAACTGCGGCGGGGTTTGATCTGTCACTGCCATTCGACTGCCCTTTCTCAAGCTGCCCCTGCCGGATGCGCCGGCACCGCGGCTGCTTTCCGCGTTAAGGCTTCGTTAAGGAGTGAAGACCTGTTTTGCGGCATCAATGCGGCGGCCTTGCGGTTTTGCGGCGGCGGCGGCTGCCGGTGGCCTGAAACCGCCCTTTTGCCTTGCTCTTTCAGCCGCAGCCTGTATAGGAGGCCCTGCTTCCGCGACATTTTCGATCCGCGCAGCCTCTCGTGACCGGGCAGCGGAAGCTTTGATGCCCGTTCTATGAAATGCGCCTAGACACAAACAGGAGTTCGCATGCCACTCTATGAGCATGTCATGATTGCGCGTCAGGACCTGTCCAACTCGCAAGCTGAAGGCCTCATCGAACATTTCGGTGCTGTTCTGTCCGACAACGGCGGCAAGCTGGTCGAGCAGGAGTACTGGGGCGTCAAGACGATGGCCTACAAGATCAACAAAAACCGCAAGGGGCATTACTCCTTCCTGAAGACTGACGCCTCTGCCGGCGCCATTCAGGAAATGGAACGCCTGATGCGTCTGCATGACGACGTGATGCGCGTCCTGACCATCAAGGTCGACGAGCACAAGGAAGGCCCCTCGGTCCAGATGCAGAAACGCGATGAACGCGACACCCGTCGCGAGCGCCGCTGATCTTAGCTTGAGAAAAGGACGCTAAACCATGGCAGCCAAACCGTTTTTCCGCCGCCGCAAAGTCTGCCCCTTCTCGGGCGACAACGCACCGGCGATCGACTACAAAGACACCCGCCTTCTGCAGCGCTACATCTCTGAGCGCGGCAAGATCGTGCCGTCGCGCATCACCGCCGTTTCGGCCAAGAAGCAGCGTGAGCTGGCCCGTGCTATCAAGCGTGCCCGCTTCCTCGCCCTGCTGCCCTACGCCGTGAAGTAAGGAGATAAGCACATGCAAGTTATCCTTCTTGAGCGCGTTGCAAAGCTGGGCCAGATGGGCGACGTCGTTGACGTGAAGCCCGGGTTCGCCCGCAACTTCCTGCTGCCGCAGGGCAAGGCGAAAACCGCCTCTGAGGCCAACATCGCCTCTTTTGAGGACCAGAAAGCGCAGCTGGAAGCGCGCAACCTGGAAACCAAAAAAGAGGCCGAGGCTCTGGCAGCGAAGCTGGACGGCCAGCAGTTCATCGTGATTCGCTCCGCATCGGACGCGGGCGCGCTGTACGGCTCGGTCACTCCGCGCGACGCAGCCGATGCCGCAACCGCGGACGGTTTCACCGTTGACAAGAAACAGGTCGTCCTGATCGCTCCGATCAAATACCTCGGCCTGCACTCGGTCTCCGTGAAACTGCACCCGGAAGTCGAAGCCGTCATCAATCTGAACGTTGCCCGCTCGGTTGAAGAAGCCGAACTGCAGGCATCCGGTAAATCGATCCAGGAGCTGGCCGCCGAAGAGGAAGCCGCTGCTGAATACGAGATCTCCGAACTGTTCGACGATATCGGTTCCGCTGCGTCAGACGACGACGACGCGCCGGTTGCTGACGCCGCTGGCGAAGAAACCAACTGATCCAGCCGGATCAGGGAAACACGGAAAAGGCCGCTCGATTGAGCGGCCTTTTCTTTTTTACCTTAACAGTTTGAAAAGATGCCCTAAGTTGTAGAAACATACACCTCCCCCATAAACCTCCTGTTTGCCCTCCTTTGACAGGATGGTGCCGGGAGAGAGAAAAACGGGGACGTGATATGGAAAAATCATTGGAGCAAGAGGAACTGGCCTTGCGCCGCCGGCTGTTGTTCCGGCTGCTGCGCGGGCACAGGTTCGACACGCCGGTCTTCAAAACCGAGGCGATTTCCGACCCGGTGCCGCAGGGGATGATCAAACCTGGAAGCGGGTTTTTCGCGCCTCCGGGATCTGCTGGGCAGCCCGCTTCCCGGGACGGGCTCCGGTCCGGCAGGACATACTCTGGAATGCCGCCAGGCTGACAGTCCAAAGATCAATAAAGCGCGGCAAAGGCGCACGCCTGTGAGCGGACCAGCAGCTGCCCGGTTTGGCGCGGACCTGTTCCAGCGCTGCCTGGATGGCGTTGAACGACGGCTAGGCGCCGGGCCAAGCAAGATCTGATGCAGGCGCTGTCATCCGCAGGGTATTCGGAGCGGCAGACAGCACGGTTGGCAAAGAGTGCAGCCAGCACATTGTGAACATCAATTGCAGGAAGAACCGCGGCCATCCGATGACCGGCGCCTCGTGCATCAGTTGAGGCGGATGCGTGTTTCAAGAGTTACCCGGCGCTTATAGGGACCGCGGAAAAGTTGGGAAACAGCCGCGGTCCCCTCTGCCCGATTTGGTCAGCAGCCCCACAGGCGTGAGGGGCTAACTGCCCTGAGGGTTGGTTCTGCCTCAATGCGCATACTCAATATGTAGTAGGGAGCCATATTTAACAAATGTCTAATGATTAAAGTTTGATCCAGTCTGGGAGGTATCGCCCGGGCCTGGTTGCGCGGCAGACTCCCTAACAGGTTTGGCGGTTCCCTGCCGGTTGCAGCGCAGCGGCGGCAGGGAACCGTTGCAGCCCGCTGCAATGCGGTTAAGCTGCGTTCAACCCCCCTGCTTTCGGAGGCTGCATGACGCGCCGGAACCTTCTGATTTCATTTTTTGCCGCCGCTGTTCTGGCGGCTTGCGCAGGCACAGCTTCGCCTCCCAAGGCGGTTCAGCACACGCCGCCGCTCTTTCCCAATGAAACACCCGAACTGCGGCAAAAGATCAATTATTGGGCCGATCATTACGAGGTGCCGCGCAGCCTGGTGCACCGGCTGGCCGTGCGCGAAAGCACTCACCGGCCCCATGCGGTGAACCGGCCCTATTACGGGCTGCTGCAGATCCTTCCTGCCACCGCGCGCTCGATGGGGTTCAGGGGCAAGCCCAAGGATCTGCTGGATGCTGACACCAACTTGCAATTCTCGGTGAAATATCTGCGCGGTGCCTGGCTGATCTCCGACGGCAGCCAGGACCAGGCCGTCAAACATTATTCGCGCGGCTATTACCACGAGGCCAAGCGCCGCGGCATGCTGAAGGAAACCGGCCTGCGCCCCTGATCCCCCGGCGCCGCAGACGGCCGCAGCGCCCGGCGGGGCGCTGCCCGGCCCAACGGGACGCGGTGCCTTTCGCAGAAAGGTATCAAGGACGGGCGGGAGCCCTGCGCCGTGAAACAGCCGGGGTTTTAGCAGAATTCTAACCGTTCTTCGGTTTACTGGCGCCATGCTGCCCTTGCTGAACCTCCTGCTGCCCGCGCTGATTCCGTCCTGGCGTTTCTTCAAATCGGTCGACCCGTCGCCGCGGGTGGAATGGGCTATGCTTGCCGCGGCCACAGGCGTTGCTGCGCAGTGGCATGAATTCAGGGCCCGCCCGCAGTACCTGACGCCTTGGGCAATGGCCTGCCGGATGCTGTGGAACCCGCGCTGGAACGAAACCTTGTTCGTGGTCAGCTGCGCAGAACGGCTGACGCTAACCCCAAGCAGCCACAGCCAGCAGGAAATCCTGCGCCGCATCTCCGCCGAGCTGGAGCGCACGCTGCCGCCCGGTGCCTGCCTGCCCTATCTGCAATTCCGGCTGGTCTTCACCGACCGCAATGAGGACGGCCGGCTGGTCAAGGCTGTCACCTACCAATCCGACCCGTTTCTGATTGCCGGGATGGCATCCGCATGAGCCTGGAGCTGGCCCTGCGCACAACTGAAATTCTGCTGGCTTTTGCCTTCCTGCAGCAAAGCGCCGAACATCTGGCGGGCTTCCGGAATGAACAGGTGATTTACGGACCGCGCCTCCTGCTGTCCGGGCTTCTGCTGTTCGGCATTGCCACACCTTGGGTGCTGCTGGGGCTGCTCGGTCTGGGCCTGCTGATCCTGCAGCGGTTCCAAGGCCCCTATAACGGCGGCAGCGACAAGATGAGCCTTCTGGTTCTTTGCTGCCTTACTGCAGCCCGCTGGCTGCCGTCCGAACAGTGGCAGGAATATGCGTTCGCCTATCTCGCCGGGCAGCTGGTGATCTGCTACTTCATTTCCGGCCAGGTGAAGATCGTGAACCCGGAGTGGCGTTCCGGCCGCGCGCTTCAGGACGTGTTCCGCTTCTCCGCCTATCCGGTCAGCGAGGACCTGCGCGGGCTGGCGGACCGCCCACGGCTGCTGTGGGCCATGGGCTGGGCCGTGATGCTGTTCGAGGTGCTGTTTCCGCTGGCCCTGTTCAGCCGCGAGGCTTTGGTCCTGGCGCTGTTCACCGCAGCGCTGTTCCATCTGGCCAATGCCTGCCTGTTCGGGCTGAACCGGTTCTTCTGGATCTGGCTGGCCGCCTACCCGTCCTTGTTATGGCTGCAGGAACGGGTTGTTCTATAGTCACCTGCGCGCAAACGAAAAAGGCCGCCCCATGGGCGGCCTTTCCGTAATGCTGAGGGCTGAGAGGATTACTCCTCGTCCAGCTCCTCGACAGCTTTCTGCAGATCGTCCTTGGAGATTTCTTTCTCCGTAACTTTCGCCTGCTCGACGATGTGATCGACAACCTTGTCTTCAAACAGCGGCGCGCGCAGCTGCTGCTGCATCTGGGCGTTCTGCTGGATGAATTCAAAGAACTGGCGTTCCTGGCCCGGATACTGGCGCGCCTGCGCCATGATCGCCTGGGTCATTTCGGCGTCGGTCACTTCGACTTCGGCTTTCTGACCCAGCTCGGCCAGCAGCAGGCCCAGGCGCACGCGGCGCTCGGCCAGTTTGTTGTGCTCGTCGGTGGCTTCGATCTCGGCGTGATCGTGGCCTTCGACTTCCGGGTTGTCCTCGTGCCACAGCTGATGCGCGATCTGCTTGGCTTCGGCCTCGACCAGCGACGGGGGCAGATCGAAGGAGACCAGAGTGTCCAGCTGGTCCAGCAGCGCGCGCTTCATCACCGCGCGGGCGGCACCGGCGTATTCGGCTTCCAGACGCTCGGTGATCTGGGCTTTCAGGGCGTCCAGATCGTCAGCGCCGAATTTGGCCGCCAGCTCATCGTTGATCTCAGCCGCTTTCGGGGCTTTCACCTCTTTCACCTTGCAGGTGAAGACAGCTTCTTTGCCGGCCAGGTGCTCAGCGCCGTATTCTTCCGGGAAGGACACGGTCACGTCTTTTTCTTCACCGGCTTTAGTGCCGATCAGCTGCTCTTCGAAGCCGGGGATGAAGGAGTTGGAGCCCAGTGCCAGCGGGTAATCGTCGCCTGCGCCGCCTTCAAAGGCTTCGCCGTCGATCTTGCCCAGGAAGTCGATTACGACCTGGTCGCCGTCTTCAGCTGCTGCGCCCTCTTCACGGGCTTCGAATTCCTTGGCTGTGTCGGCCAGGTTGGTCAGCGCTTCGGTGACGGCTTCTTCTTCGGCCTTCACAACCAGCTTTTCCAGCTCAACGCCGGAGAAGTCGACCTCGGGAATTTCCGGCAGTGCCTCATAGGCCAGCTCGACGTTGACGTCGTCGCCTTCTTTCCAATCTTCATTGGTCATTTTCACGTCGGGCTGCTGCGCCGGACGGTCGCCGCTGTCCTCGAAGTGCTTGTTCATGGCGCCGTCAACGGCTTCCTGCATGGCTTCGCCCATCAGGCGCTGGCCGAACTGCTTTTTCAGCAGCGCCATCGGCACCTTGCCCTTGCGGAAACCTTTCATTTCGACTTCCGGCTGTGCTTCGACGAGCTTGTCGTTGACCTTCGCGTCCAGCTCAGCAGCCGTGACGGTGATGGCGTAGCCGCGTTTCAGACCTTCGTTCAGCGTCTCGGTGACCTGCATCCTATACCCCATAGAGATTCGGGGCGCGTGCGCGCAGGCGCCCCCAGACAATTTGCGGTCTTCTATTTCCCCAGGCGCCGCGGCGCAAGAGGCATTGCCGGTTTCGCGCGCAATCCCGCGGATTTCCGGGCCGCGCAAAAGAAAAACACGCCCGCAAAGGGGCGTGTTTCCGTTCTGCAACCGAGGGAGGGAGGTTCAGAACTTCCAGCGGGCGCCGGCCAGGATCACATTGGCATCCTGATAGGTGGCAGCACTGGTATCGGCATAGGAATAGTCACGGTAGGCCAGATAGGTTTCTACATTGTATGCGTCGATCTTCTGGACCGCGGCCACGCCCCAGGACTCGGCGCTGTCACCGGTGGTGACCATGTCCGAGCCGTCATAGTAATCAACCGAGAACGCAGTAGAGCCCGCCGAGATCAGATCCGCCTTGTAGCCCAGCTTGACGTAGGCGTAGGTGCCTGCAATGTCGCGCTCGCCCGCAGCCAAGTTCAGCGACAGCCCGGTAGCCTTGTGCAGCACCGCAAACGAGCCTGAGATATCGCGCTGGTCGGCTTTACCGGTTTCTTCTGTCCAGGATGCGCCGATGCCGCTGTCGATGGCAAAGCCGGCAGCGTCATCATTGGCCCAACGCACCGCCACGTCATAGCTTTCGCGGTCGTTTGCGTCTTTCAGCACGTCAGTGCCGTAAGAGGTGGACAGGGTAAAGCCCGCAAGTTCCGGGGTGTCATAGCGAACCCGGCCAAGGCGGCCGCCGTCCAGATCGGTGAAGGCATCACCGATATCCACACCGCTGAGAGCGCCGCCAGTGGTGCGGAAAGCATAGCCGCCGGCGGAGTCGGCAACAGAGTTGGAGGCGCCGAGGCCAGTGCCCGAGAAATCCGCGCCGGTGATGCCGTCGGTTGCCATCGAGCCCTGACCCGCGGAAAAGCGGCCATAGCTGGCGGTGTCGAACTGGAAATCAACATGGCGGATGTTGGTGCGGTCCCAGCTTACGTTATCACCAGTGGTCAGCTGGCTGACCCCGTCAGACCCGCGAAACCCGAAAGCGGTCTCAAAGCGGAACCGCAGAGTATTCTCGCCGTAGGCCTGCTCCAATTCGAAACCGATGCGCGAATTGGATGCCTCGTTGTCCACCAGGCGGTTAAAGTCATCCTGCCCGTCATCAAAGGACTGGAACGACGGGTTGAATTGCCCGTACCAGCGGAAGCTGCCGCCGGTGTCATTGGTGTAAGTCGGGCCCGCAAATGCCGGGGCTGCAAGCGCTGCTGCCAAAGAGGCCGCGCCTGCTCGCGCTGCAAATTTAATGCTCATTATCTTCAGGTCTCCTGTTCCGTCAGCAGCAGGTCTCTCCATCCCTGAGACCGCTGCTTGAGCCAGGAGCTATCACGCGTTTTTCCGCCGCTTCAGGGTTGAAAATTCACCCCGGGATCAGAGAAAATGAATAGGCGAGTTTTTGCCTACAGCAATTTTCAGCCTGCAAGAAACCGCTTACGGACAATGCGTTAGGTGAAGAAGGTCACTTTCACCCAATCGTCAGGATCAGAGTGGCCATGCAATTTCTGCAACCCTGCGCATACGCTCAATACTGCATTCATTTTTGCACAGGGCAGCGCCGCGGCGACCGGCAAAAAACGCCCCGGACAACCGGGGCATTTCAATGCGCTGCGCCTCGCTGGATCAGAATTTCCAACGTGCGCCCAGGACCCAAGTGGTCAGATCCTGATAAGTCGCTGCCGCATCTTCATATTCATACATCTGATAGGTCAGGTAGATATCGGTATTGAGGTTCTCGACCTTCTGAACCGCACCGATCCCCCAGCCTTTGGCGCTGGACCCGGTGACATTGAAGTCTTCGCCGTCATAGTAATGCACTCCGACACCGGTTTTCCCCCAGTTGAACCACTCATTTTCATAGCCGATCTTGGCGTAGTAATAACTTGGGTCGCTGGCGCCCGCTGCGTCATCGTCCCGGGTGCCGCCGCTGTCTTGGAGATGCTGACGGGGGCGCTCCCTTTTCCGGTCTGGTGAGAAGCGGTAGACCACGCCGGGCGGCGCCGTGCCGGCCCAGGGCCTCTGATCCGAGACGTAGGCCCAGCCCCGGCCTTGCTTGACCCCTTTGCCCAGGCCGCGGTCCCGGCGGGACCGATCCAGGACGCAGATCGGTGTGTCATCCATTGCCCGGCAAGCGCATCCGAAGGATGCTGCCGAGAGGGAGCGTGGAGCAACGGTGCCGCCATGACCTCGGCTTCTATCCTTTCGATGACCGGCTCAAGCACCTTCATGCCCCGGCCGCACCCATGCGGGCGTAGATCTCGTTGAGGCGGTAGAGCGGCACGTGGCCATCAAACTTGGAGACCAGCACGTGAGCCAGCAGGCCCGGCCATACTGCCGGGGATGGGGCGGCTCGGGGCGGCGGGCTGCACCATCTTCTCGCACCGGCGGCAGGACTTCTTCACCCGCGCGACTTGGATGACTTTCATCTGCGCAGCGACCATGTCGAGCAGTTCGCTCACATCCTCGCCGACCACACGGAGACCACCCCCGCAATCGGGACAGCAGGTGCCGGGATCAAGCTCACGGCGTTCAAGTGGTGTCTCGTCCGACACCCGCGGCCTGCGACGGGGGCGCACCTCGGCGGTCCCGGGATCGGTGGCGGGAGGCTCGGCATCCTCCTCCTCGGGCGGTTCGTCTTGCTGTTCGGCGGTTACGATCAGCAGGTCTTCCAGCGCCAGTTCGAGCTGGGCGATCTCCCTTTCGATCTTCTCTGATGACTTCCCGAAGGCTTGCTTCTGGAGCTTGGCAAGCGAGCCAGCCAATCGGCGCGCTGCTCATCGGTCAGCCCACCGGCGAAAGCCAGATCGGACGGACCGCGAGTGTAAGTCACTTTCGCGCCCACAAGGTCCAGATAGCCCCGCACCGCGGCCATGGTGCCTTTCTGGCGCTGCAGCCTCGGCGCTTCGGCAATCGCCCGGCGCTGCGTATTCTCTGGCCAGTCGTCGAACCACAGGTCGACGCCCCAGGTTTGCGCCAGCCATGGCAGCAGATGCGCCGGGCACGTCCAGGCGTTCAGGGTTCCGGGCAAGCCCTCGCTGCCTAGCGCCCAGCGCGTACCGCTGCCCTCTGCGAACTCGGCCAGGGGGTAACGCACCACATCCGGCAAATCGAGCTGTGCGGCCACCTCTGCCGGTGCTGGACGTTGCGACGCTGGGCGCCCAGCGCGTTGCGCCTGATCCAAGAGTCCGCGCAGCTGCTTGTTCTCTGCCTTCAGATCCTCGACCACCCCCATGCGTCAGCCTTTCGCCTTGGTGATAAAGATCTCGATGCCTTGGGCCGCAAGAATGGCCTTCACGAGTTTGAATTTCTCAGTTTCATGGCCCTTGCGGTCCTCGATCACGGCACAGCCAAGCCGTTTGTCGACATAGGTGAAGTCAGCCCGGTAAACGCGCTGTTTCTTTCCGCTGTCCGTCATGACGGGGCCATCCCTACCTTGCAGCGGGATTTCCACCTGGCGACGCAGACCGCAGATATCGCCTGCCTCTTGCAGGAGCAGCAGTTCCGCCCAGCGCTGGGCCTCTGTCTTGCTGTCGTGGGTTATGCCGTCTGGTGTGGTGGTGCGCTTGGTTCCCCGCACACGGCGCTTATCCTGCTCCTGTGTGCCTTCCAGCTCCTTGCGGTACTGCTCTGCTGTCAATCAGTCTGTCATGGTGCCCTCATATGCCCAGCGCTTCTTTGTACATTTCGAGCACCGCCTCTTCTTCGTCGATATCGTCCTTGTCGCGTTTCCGCAGGGCGATGATCTTGCGCATCACCTTGGTGTCGTACCCGCGCGCCTTTGCCTCTGCCATCACCTCTTTCTGCTGTTCGGCGATGGTCTTCTTTTCCTCGTCCAGGCGTTCAAAGCGTTCAATGAACTGGCGCAGCTCGCTGGCGGTGGCCCGATATGTGGAATTCGACGCGTCCTCGAAATCAGGGTCGGCTTTCATCTTGGGCTTACCGCTCTTCTGTCGCTGTTCCTCATGCTTTTCCTTGAGTGCTCGGGAGGCGATATCGTCAGAAGCTGCCGCCAGCATCTGCACGACGGTTTCGCGGTCAGCGTCTTTCGGAATGGCAGCCTGCAATGCAATGGCATCCAGGATGGCTTCAACAGTGGCGATCTCACGCTTGCCCACCTTGTCGGCGACAGACACGATCCCGGCCTCTTCCAGCCTTTCCATGAGCCGTGAAGCTTTGTTGTAGCCGATGGAAAGTTTGCACTGGATGTAAGACGTGCTGGCCTTCTGTTCCTTCACCACCACTGCAGCGGCACGGAAATAGAGCGCGTCACCTTCGGAATTGAGCTGGCCAGCGGCGGGCGCCGCGTCTTTCCCCTGGAAGGAATTCGCGCCGACGCGGACGTGCGCGCCAGCACCAAACGTAATATGCCCCGGATCAGCCTTCTGAAGCGGCTGAACGATTTCCTTAATCAGCGCAGTCCTTTCAGAGCTACCCCGGATTTCTTCCCAGCGTGCCGCCAGCGCCGCCCAGTAAGCGTTGACCTCGGCCATGCGGTGCAATTCGCCGCGCAGGCTGGGCACCATGTCGAGCAGTTTCTCGCAACGGCCAAAGTCCCCCGCATCGAGCGGATAGCTGCCGTCCTGGCTTCCTGCGCCTACCAGATGCGCGGTGATGGCGTGAGCGGAGGCACCGGCCGCCCCAGACTTCACCCATTCGTTGTATCCTTCTGGTGCCTCGTCGAAATCGAGCATTCTACCGCTTCCTTTCCTGATGGTCTTTCAGCTTCCGGCCAGCGAACTTGAGCGCGTTGGCCATGTCCTGGGCGTTCGGGTGCTTGTCCGCGGCGGAGGCGGCGAGCTGGCACTGAGTGCGGTATGCCCCGGCGATCTCGTCGAGGCTGTTGAACCGCTTGCTGCTGGGCACCTCCTGGCCGACCAGGCCCTTGCCCGGGGCGATGATAATGCAATCGCCAAGGTCCAGATCTACGGTGACGGTGATCTTGCCGAACTTGGTGCCATGGGTGGCCGGGTCGAGGTGCGGGCTGTTCATACGTTGATCCCCGCCGCCTGGCATTCCGCCGCTGTCACCAACCCGGCCGCGATGCGTTCGCCCGCCTGACTGGGCTTGATGGTCCGCGCCCAAGCCTTGCGGTCCCGGATTTCCTGGGCCCGTGCTTCCAGCACCTTCTGCGGATCAACGGTTTCGACCGGAGCGGTCACGTGCTGGCGCCAGCGCTTCTCGTCGATCCAGTTCTCGGAATACTTGATGAAACGCGGCTTGTTGCCGACCTGCTCGACGGCATAGGCCCGGGCCCCTGCCAGGATCTCTTTCGGTTCAACACCGGCGCCTAGCGCTTCTCTCAGCGATTCCTCGGTCTCCTCGTGGTCACCCATCCGGGGATAGACGCTGACGAACTCACCAAAGAAACCATCAAAATCAAAATCGGATTTGTGCGGGGCGTCAGCCGCGCAACTTATTTGTTTTTCTTTTTGTTTGTTGTTCTTTCTTAAGGGGCCGGTTTTACCGGCGGGCGGGTTTTTCCGGCTCACGGTGACCAGTTTCAGCGGCAATTTCACCGGGGGCCGGTTTTTCCGGCTCACGGTGCGAAGACGCCCCGACTACATCTTGTGGTGCGTTCCCCGCTTGTTCTCCACTATCGTGTGCTGACGGCTCATCGATCACTTCCCATTCATAGCCATCAAGGCGCCCATCGGCTCCCTGTTTGGGGCGGATGATCAGGTAGCCAGCTGCTTTCAGCTCGCGAATGATGCGCTGATATTTGTCTTTCTTGCACCCAAGGATTTCCATGGATTTTTCACGGTAGAAAACCCATTCCTCACTGCACGACATGATGTAACAGAGCATCAGCCGCGACTCGGCGGTGATGGACGTGTCACGAATGACGGCGTTTGGAATTGTGGAGTACCCTGACCGCCGTCGGATTCTGATCCGCTGGCTCATCTTTCTCTCCTGCTGCTCGATTGATTGCGCCCAGCGCGCTTGGCGGCTCCTGCGGGGCCTGTGTCGCCATCAGCAGCCGCTATGTGGGCCGTGACGACATTCAGGCGTTCATGATGCGCGCGGTGCTGCGGTGGCCCCTGCGGGCCTTGTGCGCGTCCGTCAGCAGGCAAAGGCGCTCAACCCTGGCGACGATAAGGTCGGTCATGACGCCCTCCCGTAGAACTCGGTGGGCGCGTTATCTGGCTCTTGGAACAGATGCCACGCAACGTTGTCTTTGCCGGTCTGTTTGGTGTTCTCGATCCAGCACAGGCGGCCTACGGATATGACCTTGCGAAGACGAGGCAGATACGCCTGTGCCTGGGCGGTATGAACCCAATCAGCATCGAACAGCAGCCATGTCGGCAGCGCGTCCGAAAACTGAACAATCATCGGGTGCAGGATCCGCCGCGTCCAAGCCGAGTTGGTAATGATCACCTCGGCACCGGTGGCGCGGATCTCTTCCGGCGTTGCGGTCAGCGCATCGGCGCGGAAGATCCATTCATCCTGCGGCCGAATGTCGGTAGCGACGACACACTCGTGCCCTTGGGCCATAAGTTCAAGGGCCATGTCACCCCGGCCCGCGCACGGTTCCCAGAACTTCACGCGCGGTGCCAGATGGCGGAAGAGCGGCGGATAGGTCCGCTTGTCAAAGGTCAGGTAGGCGTCATTTTTCCGACGCTGGAAAGAACAGCGCTTCCCCATTAGCCTGCCCTCTGCTGAATAACTGGCAGTGACGGGTGAACCCGCCTCTGGCGCCTGCTTGCGCCCCGGTGACGGCACCTACCGGCTAAATTCTCCCCCTGAGGGGCGCGCCAGGTCCGGTTGTCAGTGCTGTCTTGTTGTTCCGCTGTCCCGTGATGCCCAGCGGCAGGTTCTCCCGGCGCTTGTCCGGTGATGCGCGGCAGGTCTCGACCCCTGCCGCGCTGTTTCATCCCGCACCCAAGGAAGGAAAGTGCAGAATGAAATCTCTGGTGCGGCAGCTGCTCGCCACCACTTGCCCCACGCAACCCCTGATGGATAACGGACGGACAGATTTAACCGATTGATTGCGGGCCGCACCTCGCACGTGCGACCCGCTACCCCCCTTGCTTTGCACACAAGAAAGGAGCGCATCTTGGAATTTTTGATTGAGAGCAGATCCAGCGAAAACATGTACAACGTGACGGTAACCCAGGAGAGCAATGGCCCGGCACTTACCTGCACCTGCCCTGCTGCGGCGATGGGCAGCTACTGCAAGCACCGCTTGGCCATCATTGATGGTGATGGCCGTGACGTTGTTCGCGCCACTCACGATGTAAAAACCGTTCCCGCACTCATTTCCGGCACCCCTCTTGAAGAGGCAATCACGCGGATGCGCCAACAGGAGCAGGCGCTCAAAGACGCGCAAGCCGAATTGAAAAGAATCAAAAAAGGCGTGGCGCGGATCATGCAGGGTTCTCAGAAGCAGCCGTCAGAAAGCACCCCCGTGGTTAGCGCCGCGACCAATGGCTTTGATCCTGATGACAAGCGCCCACTCGCGAACACGGCAGTGGTTTTCTCTGGAACGTTTGAAAAGCTGAGCCGCACAGAGGCCAAACGAGCGGCGGAAGAGAACGGTGCGAAGGTGTACGGGAATATTACAAAGAAGGCCGATTTTCTTGTCTGCGGAGAAGGCGCAGGAAGCAAAGCCGCCAAAGCCGCCGAACTTGGCATTCGCACTATTTCGGAAGCTGAATTCCTTGCTATGCTTGAGTAAGGTCACGCCGCCCGCTCCATCGCCTGGCCGAAGAACTCCGGCGCGGCGGGGTCGGTCAGCATGACAAGCAGCGCAATATGGCTGGTGGGGGCTGTGACGGCGCCCCACCAGTTTAACGCGGTCTGGAATGATACGTCGCAGAACAGCGCGACCTCGCGCGGACTGTGAAACCGGGCGCGGAAGTAGCTCGACCATAGGTCAGGCGCGCTGACCTTCAGGGCGTAGGGGTCAAATTGTTTTGACCAAGACGTTTGCCCAGCGCCTGCCCCAGTGTCAGGGCATGGCACATCATTGTTCACAATTAGGGTCAGGCGGGGGCGGCTCATGCGGCTTCCTCTCCACTGGCGTCGGGATGGCCTTTGAAAAGGTGCTCAGGAACCTTGGTTCCCCTCCTGTCACAGTATTCGCGAACCTTCCAAAACCAGTGAGCCGGAAACAGGCCGACACGTTTTGCGCGTGTGACAAGCTGGACCGAAAACCCAGTCTCCTTTTGAAACTGGGCACGGTCAGATACCTCGAGGAATTCAGCAACTGTCTGGGGTCTATTCTCTTCATTCATGCGTACAGTTACTATGCATTACGTTTAGTTTATAAATACGCAAATTGTTCAGTGCTGCAATTCAGCTTCAAGGGTAGATATTGAACATGCTGGAAGACCAGGAAGACCATATTGAAGCCGTAGCAGCGCGCCTGAGGCGGGTCCGGGAGATACTCGGCCTCTCAAAGAAGGAGTTTGCGGAGCGGGCAGGCATGACCGAACAGGGCTACGGCCCCTTCGAGAACGCAAAGCGTGAACTATCCCTGACCGCCGCCAAAAAGTTAAGGAAACGCTACGGCTTGCCGCTCGAGTTCATGTACTTCGGGAAGATCGAAGACCTACCCACCAGAATCTCCAAAGAGCTGTAATCCAACCCTTCCGTAAGATCAGCCCAGAAATCCAAGGGCAGCCCCGAACGCTTGCGAGCCTCTTTTAGCAACCGCAAGAACCTTTCGTCGTCAGTATTCATTGGTCTTATTCCGCATCAGCTAGAGATGTTTTCGGGGGTCAACTGGCCTCTGACCACCAATGAGTTGCGCCAAATCTGCAATCTCAGAATCCCCCACCGGCAATAGCTGCGCTAAATCGTAGACCTGGCACTAACGCGAACTAAGCATTTTGTTTAGTTTTTATCTTGAGCTACGCATTTTGCTTGGCTTATCGATGGCGGTATCAACCGATGGAGGATTGAATGCAAGACCAAACCAACAGTGTGCTTCGGGATGCCCGCCAGATTGCCGGATCGCCCGAGAACTACCTTGACGACACCACCCTGTTCACGACCGCATGGGCCGCCATGAAGGCTGCGCGCGGCCAGGGCTTTGACCCTGCCCGCCTGCGCGCCGCGCATCTGATTGACCGGCCCGAACCCGCGCCGGAGCCGACCGACCAGACCCTCGCCCGTGTCGGCGCCAGGGTGCGCAGCCTAATCGCGGAAAAGAATATCACGGTGCCGCGCCGCGATGCAGCCTGACCCTGCATTCGCTGTCATGCCCTCTGATATCATGACCGCCGCCGGAGCGGCCTGCCGCCCGGCCCCACGCGGCCCGCCCGCACAAAAATAACTGACAAACCGGAGCCTGAAGGAGGATTGCACGCGCCGGTTTCTCTTGAGCATCTGCGCCACTGCCTTGCGGCGCGGACCGGCGCGGGCGGTGCAATCCTCCAAATTCTCGCCCGCGCCACCAATGAACAGGACACGCCATGACGATAGAGCAAGCAGACACCGCCGCGCGGTTTGCAGAGACCATCGCCGGTATGATCGGCAGGGACCGCCGCGACACCGTCGCCTGCGCCGTGATCGAGACCGGCGGACTTTACCCCTACCAGGCTCCAGCGCAGGCGCTGGTCGAGATCCAGCTGCACGGCATCTGCGCCACCGGCACGGGCGAAGACGAGGCAATCGACAACTGGATCGCCAAGGCGCGCCTGGCTCATTCCGGATCTGCAGGGGCTGAGTAGTGGAACCCACCCGGCAAGAAATCTACGCTGCGGCGCAGGATATGCAAAGCCGCTGCCCGTTCCGCCAGGCGATGCTGCTGCAGACGCTGGGCGGCAAGGTTTTCCCAGGCAGCGCCGATCCCAGCGACCGCTTTGATTACGATGCCGTGCGCTGGCACGTCTCCCTGCTGGGCATCACGGCCAGCGGCGACGACATGCCCAGCGCTCTGGACGCGTGGATCCGCTCGGCCCGGCTCCATCACACGCTCGACGGCTCCCGGGGCGCGACCGATGGGCGGCCCGATTGCCCCTACAGCGGCCAGGCGCCGTTGCCCAAAACACTCCCTGTTGCCGAGGCCAGAAACCTGCCGACGCATCAACTGGCCCGGGGTTAGCCCCCGGCCCTTTTTGAACACCCGCGGGATGGTACCCGCCGAAAGGAACGCAGATGAAGAAACTGAAATCCATCTCAGCCTATGGCTTGGCCGCGCTGCCCCTGGCCGCACTGACCCTGGCCGCTTGTAACGAGGATGACGCTGTAATTGCATCCCGCAACCTATCCAAAGCTGCCGATAACTTCGAAATCATCCGCAACATTGTGTTTTACAATACGTGGACAGACACCGAAGTGGTTTCGGTCTTGGGGCGATGCTCCATCGAGGATTACACGCAAAAGCTGGCGGCCGTCTGCAAGGACGGTGTGGGGGACTTCAAGAAGCACTACCTTGGACGCTCTGAGAACCTCTCCTATTTCGCGGTGCAGGCAGTGGGCGCGGACGTCTCGACCTTCCACACTCGCATCACATGGAAGCCCCAAAGCTTTCTCCCGGATATCGACCTGCACACCAGTGGCGAAGAATTGCTAGAGAACGCTTCCGAGGCAAACCAGTAGCCCACTTTTCCCTGGCGCGGCAGCCACCACTCACGAACCGGCCGCGCCCAGCGCCACAGAAACACTGGTAGAATCGAAATGAAGCCCCTGAAAGTTCTGATCGGCTGCGAGACTTCCGGCATCGCCCGCCGCACCTTTTCTGACCGTAACCATAACGTATGGTCCTGCGACATCGCGGCGGCCGAAGACGGATCGAACCCCCATATCCGCTGCGACATTCGCGACGGCATCCTATTTGAGGGCTGGGACCTGCTCGCAGTAATGCACCCACCCTGCACCCGCCTCTGCCGCTCTGGCCGCCGCTGGATGAGCGGCCCGGGAAAGTGGACTGAGCCGAAACAACTGCCCAAGGGCAAAAGCTGGGACGACATGCGCGCTGAGTTCGAACCCGGCATCAGCATCTTCACCGCCTGCTGGACAGCACCCATCCCGCGCGTTGCCATCGAGAACCCTGAAATGAACGACCTGGCTCGCGACAGGATGCCTGCCGATCTGCCCGCGCCGCAGATGGTGCAGCCGCACTGGTTCGGCGAACCGACGTACAAGGCAACAGGCTGGTATATTCGCGGATTGCCCCAGCTGGTCGAGACACAGCGCTTGCCGGAGCCTGAGCGGGGCACAGACGAATGGAAAAAATGGAACCGGATCCACCGCATGCCGCCCAGCGCGGAACGTGCTCGCCTGCGCAGCCGGTCTTTCCCAGGAATGATGAATGCCGCAGCCGACCAGTGGGGCGGCTGGGCCAGAAGGCAAGAGGCAGCAGTATGAGCGCTCAAATGAAAATCTATGCCCGGATCAAAGAGCGCCGCGATCTGTTCGGCATGAGCCGGGCGACCGTATACCGGCGCGCAAAGGAAAAGTGCTTCCCGATCTACAAGCGCAACGGCATGTCGGTGGTCAAAATCGAGGAAGTGACAGCCTGGCTTGAAGCCGAAACCCTATACTGATTTGCCTGGGGGGCCATCTGGGGAACCAGCAAATTCACCTCGCGCACCGCGCCATAAAAACAAGGGTTCTATTGAGAGTAAATGGTGCGCCTAAAGAGAGAAAGTTCGAACACTCTAATTGATGCACTCCTTGAGTGGGAAGAGAGAATCGAAGCCTTCAAATTGGAAAATGTACCGCCGGTTTAGCTCCAATCAGCTCTACCTGAAGATGCCATGCACGAAGAAAAACGACCTGGTTTCCAGGTCGTTTGCTTTTCTCGGGCGGAAATATCCCTCCGACCCCAACCGAACTTGCAGATAGGAACTCTACTTTGAATTTGGGAACACCTTGTGAACATCAATGTGCTCACGAGTAAATCGCTCTGAATTCTGAAACTCGCTTGACTGCGTGCAATCTCTAACCTGGCATTTTTTGGGACAGTTAAACACGGCGCAGAGCGAGTTTTAGCTGTCTCATAGCAGCTTGCAGGTCTCGAACTTGCCTGCGAATACGCTGAAAACTCTTCCACCTCTCAGCCAACTGGCGGAGCCTTTCCCTATTCTCGTCAAAAATCAGATGTTCCGAGGTATCGATACGCATAGCCAGGTCACCATAACCAGGCTTGAGCTCGTTCAGTGCAGTCCTGATTTCTACCACCATAAGATCCAACGCGTTTTCATCGTTAATGGCCAGCGGGTCCCCATCTTTCAGACGCTGCAACAGTTGCGGCAGGAACGGACGGAGGTTGTGGGCGGGACGGATACCAACTTCCTCCCATCCCTCGGCGAGCCATCGTCCTTGCCTTATTGATGAAAGAACGGCTTGCTCGAGCTGCTCATTGATTGCGTTCGCCATGGAAAATCTCCTTTGCTGAGGTGGTCACTGAAATGGGACATCATTGTCTCTCAAGAAGCCGAGGTGGGCAGGCAGACCCCGGCTTTGCTGTTTCATACTGGCTTCAGCGCATTGGGAGCATCAACCTGAGCTGAGATGTACATTCGCAGGTGATCGGATAGTTCATCCGACAGAAGACAGATGTTTTCCACAATGGGCGAGGTTGGATCGATCTCGGCGAAACACGCCGCCTCGATTCGGTCCGGATCGTGAACGTTTTCCAGAGTCAGCAAATCGTAGAGGCTGGTCAGATTACGCTCCATCCTGCGAGTCAGCTTTGGCTGGATTTCCAAATCATCCAACAGCGCCTGAACGCAACGAACTCCGGGCTGGCCACCGAGCAGGACGGACGCATTCTGCAGAGCTTCCGATTTCAGGTGGAAAAAATCCCTGAGATCTTTCAGGGGGTCGTGGTGTAAGTCGAACATTTTTCGTTCTCCTTCGCAGCACCCTCGCTTTCTTGCTCGGGTTTCAAGGGCGCCTGATTTCCTTCTTGGGTTTGCGCTAATGTCGGTTCGGAGAGGCTGCTGTCTCTCGCTGGTCACATTTTTTGGTTTGAATTGTTCTTTGTTTGGGGCTTCGAAAAAACTGCCCAAAACAAAGAAAATATGAAAACTAAGAACACTCACAGAATAGGTGTATCAGGTTCGATTGCCACTAATACCAACTCAACGCTGGCCTGCTCAAATTGCCAGTCAGGTTCCGTCTTTGAACTTTTATTGGCTATTCGTTCCAGTCTGTTCAAATTGTTGCAGATCCACTGCCTCAAAAAGATCCTTCATCATTCCAGCTTGGTCACGTGGAGGTAGGGGCGAACAACATTCTACGTTCATCTCGTCAAAAGCAGCCTGGATTTCCTGATACTGTTGAAATCGCCGCGCGATCCGCGCGGCATCGCTCGTAAGCACGATCATTTTCTTTCCTTACTGTGAACGTAAAAACTGCGTCATCCATTGAAAAGCGGGGTGCTCGCCGTTTGCTCCGCAACCATGTTTCTGAAAAGTGCACTCGATCATCAGCCCAGCATCAGCAGCCCTGTCCTCGCAATCCTGGATCTGGGAGAGAATTGCGGAAGGGTTCGCTGTTGCAGACTGGGCGTAGATAACGGCAGGATGGCTTGAGTTTGACATTTTTCACCTCATAAGTTGTGGGTATTTCACAGCAGTTCCTCAGATTGCAGGCTCCGCGAGTGTCAAGAAGGGAGGTCAGGCGAAGCATTCACGGGTTGGCAGCCGAAACCTCGATCCGAACCTAAACGCACATGTCACTCTATGTAGCACATCCATCAAACGGCGAACCGTACCCCAGCTCTTAGTTTTCACGCTGAACGCAATACATGGGAACCTACGAAAAAACCGAAGTCGATGTGAGAAGATAGCCGCGGAATTCATTCCACAAAGGACAAATAGCTTTCCCAATCCAGTATTTTTCTCATTTTTGTTTTGGTTGATTTGTCTCATGACTATTACATTGGCTATTCTGAGAAAACCGAAGCCCCCTCAACGAAAAAATTTTGAAAGGTGTAGCTGCGAGGCGAACCGACGACTGAATCGCGGGACTTTCCCGCCGTTCCCTGCAAGGGCTCAATCGGCGCTGCATCAGCGAAGGTGACCTGTAAGAAGGGCGGACAGTGGCCTTTCGCTGTGCGCGCGAAACGATCCTGCCACCTCGATAAAAGCGGACACTCGGGCGATCATGGATTACGGGTTTGCTCCGCAGCGGCACATGGCGGCTCTGAGCCCATTCAGTCAAATGCTGCGCGCTCGACAAACAGCACCGAGGAAGCCCGTATCAGCTGATCCACGTCACCCACCCCAAGTGTCCGACAGAATAAATCCGCTCGGAAATGGATCGCTGGGCTCCAGTCCGATCTGGGACATGCCATAGATCCAGCACTGACCGGTCACGCGTACACGACAGCCGCTGAAAGGCCCGATTTGTGCTTCTCTCAAGAGTTCGGCGCGGAATTCACCACCGATGATCGAGCGCGTCGTGATCTCATCACCCGGCCCGATCTCTCCCTTGGCGAGCAGCACGGCCATAGCGGAATTGGTGCCGGTTCCGCAGGGCGAGCGGTCGGCGCGAGCCGGCTTGAGGGTCGTGCAATGGCGCATAGCCCCGTCCGCTTCCCGCGCGCGGAACATCACGTAGGCCAGCCCGTGCACTTCGGGGATCTCGGGATGCGTAATTGCTGTTTGTTCGGCAATCTGGTCCCGCAGGGTGACGCCGATCTCGGCAAGCGCACGCGCGTTCTCCGGCGCAATTGCCAGCCTAATTTGATCCACATCGACCAGTGCATAAAACACGCCACCATAGCACAAGTCATAAGCCACGCGGCCCCATTCAGCCGTCTCCACTTCGCCTGATGCAGCTACGAACGAGGGTGGCATGTCCAGACTGACACCCGTGACCTTGCCGTCCCTGCAGCTGGCCGTCGCTTGCACCAATCCGGCGGCCGTATCCAACGTCACCACGGTTTCCGGTTCGACCATCTCCATCATCCCGGTTTCCAGTATGGCCGTGACAGCACACATGGAATTGGACCCCGACATGGCGTGGGCCTGATCGTTTTGTAGCACAATCATGCCGAAATCGGCCTCCGGATGGCAGGCCGGTGGGATCAGCACGAAGGAATGGTTGGCGGCGGCGCGTGGCTCGGAACAGAGCCAGCGGCGCAAGCTGTCGTCCACTTCGTTGATATGGGCCAGCTTGGCCGCCATTGTGTCGCCGGGAATGTCCAGAACACCGCCGGTGATGACCCGCCCGATCTCACCTGCACAGTGAACATCGACGGTCTGCAGCGTGCGCTTCCACCGCATGGTTCTTACTCCTTGATGTACCAGCCCCACGGGGACGAGCGGTCGTAGGTCGTGATCTGCTTCGTCTCGAGGTAGTTGTTGAAGCCCCATTCCCCCAGTTCACGACCGATGCCGGACTGTTTGTAGCCACCCCAGGGCGCTTCGGTGAAGGTTGGCTGCGAGCAGTTGATCCAGACGATCCCGGCACGGAAGGCGCGAGCGACGCGTTCCGCCCGGTCCAGATCGTTGGAGAGAACCGCTGCCCCAAGGCCAAAGCGCGATGCGTTGGCCAAATCAATCGCCTCTTCTTCGGTTGCAAACCTGCGGATGCAAACGACGGGGCCGAAGATTTCCTCGTTCCAGATCCAGGCATCGGTGGGCACGTCGGTGAAAATCGTCGGCTCCACGTAACAGCCGTGTTCCAGCCCTTGGGGAACGCCGCCGCCGGTGGCCAAGGTGGCTTCGGCCTTTCCCTTTTCGATGGCGGCCAGCACTTTGTCGTGTTGCGACGGGCTGACCAGGGGGCCCAGCAGAACACCATCGTCCAGCCCATGGCCGATCTTGATCTTCCGGGTTTCCGCCACCAGCCGTTCCATCAGTGCGGGATAGATGTCCTCGTGGATCAGCACCCGGCTGGTAGCCGAACAAACCTCGCCCTGGTTCCAGAAGATACCGAAAAGGATCCATTCCACCGCTTCGGCGATATCGGCATCCTCGAAAACCACCATCGGGGATTTCCCGCCCAATTCAAGCGAGATGGTTTTGATGTCCTGCGCGGCGGTGGCCATGATCCGCGATCCGGTGGGAACTGAGCCGGTAAAGGCCAGTTTGTCGACATCCGGATGTTCGGTCAGCGGCTGGCCCGCATCCGGACCGAAACCGGTGACAATGTTCAGGACACCGTCTGGTAGCCCCGCCTTTTGCGCAATGACGCCCAATTCCAGTGCGGTCAGCGGCGTCAGCTCCGAGGGTTTTAGAACCATGGCACAGCCTGCAGCCAGGGCCGGCGCCACCTTCCAAGCCGCCATCAACATGGGGAAGTTCCACGGAATGATGGCACCCGCAACGCCGACCGGGTCCTTGACCGCCTTGGACTTGAATTCATCCATGGATAGCGCGATTTCCTGTTCGGCGCTGTTGTCGAACCGTTCGGCCATGTCGGCGTAGAAGTGGAAACACCCGGCGGTGTCCTGGATGTCCCAAACGGCCTCTGGCAGGGGCTTGCCGTTGTCGCGGACTTCCATGTGGGCCAGTTCATCTGTACGAACCGTAATCTCGGTGGCCATCTTGCGCAGGATGGTGGCGCGTTCGGCACCGGTCATGCGTGGCCAAGGGCCATGGTCAAAAGCTGCGCGCGCGGCCTCGACGGCAGCATCGATGTCTCGGGCACTCCCTGCCGCGACCTGATGGAACACGCTTCGATCCGAAGGATCGACGACATCGAACATTTTTCCGGAGGCGGGCGCGACCCAGGCGCCATTGATGAACAAGTGGTTTTGCATCGTTTGCGATCCTTTAGAAACGGTCAATTCGGTAAGGGGACATGTCCAGCGCCGGTTGGCCACCGGTGATCAGATCCCCCATCAGATGGGCACAGGTCGCCGCATAGGTCAGGCCAAGGTGACCGTGCCCGGTCGCATAAAACAGACCCGGTGTTTTGGCCGAGGCCGACATCACGGGAATGGTGTCCGGGAAAGCCGGGCGGTGTCCCATCCACTCGGTGAAATCTTCGACCTTCAGGTTCGGCAACGCCTCGCGGGCGCGCCTCACGGTAATTTTCGCGCGCCGATAGTCCGGGGCTGCATCCAGCCCGGCCATTTCAACCGTGCCACCCACCCGGATGCCATCTGCTGTTGGGCTGACCATGAAGGCCTTGGCCGGCCAGATGATGGAATGCGCCATCTCGATCCCCGGCGCCATGATCTGAGTATGATAGCCGCGTTCCGTTTCCAGCGGCATCAGCTCACCCAGCAGCTTGGACAGCCGCGCCGTAAAAGCCCCGGCGCTGAGGACCACCTCATCTGCTCTCAAGACCCCCGCGCCCAAACGGACCCCGGTGATCCGCTCGTCGCGTTCAAATCCGGTGACATCAGCCCGGCGCACCACCCCGCCAAACCCCTCGAACCGCTCGACAAGGCGCAAAACGATCTTCTGCGGATCAGCCACGGTCCGATTGTTCGGCAACAAGACAGCCTTGGTGATTTTCTGGGTGATTTCCCGCTCCAACGCACGGATCGCGGGTGCATCCAGCACATCGTAGTCGAATCCGAACCGGTCCAGCATGTCGATGCGCTCACGGTCCGCCTGGAATTCCGCTTCATTGGCGTAAAGCGACAGACACCCTGCATTCGACATTTGATCGACGATCCCGATCTCGCGCATCAGCGCCTGCGTGTCCGCCAGCGCGTGCTCACAAAGGGCCGCCCCGGCCGCCTCCAATCTGCGCACCGCCGAAGGACGGCTGGCCGCCAGAAACCGCAGAAACCACGGGATCAGGCGCGGCATATAGCGCGGGCTGACCCAGATTGGGCCTTCTGGGTCCATCATCCAGCCCGGGATCTGTTTCCAGGTCGAGGGGCGCGCGACTGGCATGAACTCGGTCACCGCAATCGACGCCATGTTTCCGAAAGATGCGCCAGAGCCGGGAGCATCCCGGTCGATCAGGGTAACGGAACGGCCCCGTTTTTGCAGATCATAGGCGATGGCGGCGCCGATCACCCCTGCACCGATGACAATTGTGGATGTCGATTGCGATGTGCTCATGACGCGCACCTTGTAAGTGGGGTCCGAGAGCCACCGAAGCAGCTCCCGGAGCTTCGGATCACATAGCCTGGATCGGTGCCAGCGCCTCTTTCAGCGCGGCCTTTTCTTCGTCGGTCAGCGGACCCAAGGGGGCACGGCATTCGCCGACCGGCAGCCCCTGAAGCTCGCAGCCATATTTGATCTTCTGCACGAACTTGCCGCTTTCGAGGATATTCATCGCCCGGTAGAGCTTGGCCATGATCTCCTTGGCCCTGGCCAATTCCCCTGCCTTGTAGGTGCGGTCCAGATCACAGCAGGCCTGAGCCAGGAAGTTCGAGGGGCCACAAATCCAGCTGTCTGCCCCCCAGAACATGAAGTCCAGCGCGATGTCGTCCGAGCCCGAGATCAGCTGGATCTTGCCCTCGTAACGGGTAGAAATGTCGATGGCGCGTTGCAGCACACCCGAGCTTTCCTTGATCCCGATGACGCGTGGGTTGTCGGCAAAGTGATCCATCAACTCGAACGAAATATCCGACCCATCCTTGGCCGGGTAGCTGTAGAGCACCAGGTTCACGTCGACCTCGGCCAGCACGGTTTCATAGTGCTTGATCAGTTCGTCCTGGGTTGGGCGGGTGTAGAAGGGCGGCGCCAGCAACACGTTGTCATAGCCGATTTCCTTGGCCATGGCGGTCTGCTCGATCACCTCGCGGGTGGCGGGCGCGTTGGTTCCGGCGATCAGGATCTCATCGTCATTGGCGAAATCCTTGACGAATTGCAGAACCTGACGGCGCTCTTCGGTCGACTGGCTGAAGTATTCACCCGTCGATCCGTTCGGCACCCAGCCGGTCACACCGGCCTCGCGGAAATGGGTCAGCAGGTTTTCAAAAGCCTCAAAATCGATCTTGTTGTCGGTATCGAACGGAGTAACCAGAGCGGGCATCACGCCCGAGAGTTTCACGTTGAAGGACATTGGTGTTTCCTTTGTTCAGAGAATGGCCAACCCGCTCAGGCGAACTGGCCGATCACAATCAGATGACGGCGCGCTCGATCACGCGTTCACCTTTGGCAAAGCGCTCATAGAGGAATGGCGACAGATCCATCGAGCGAAACTCGCCATAGATGATCTGTTCGGCCACACCGCGACCCACCGCGGGTCCCTGTTGCGAGCCATGCCCCGAGGACCCGTTAGTAAAGTGGAAATTCGACACCTCGTCATGTGGACCGATCACCACGTTGTAGTCGAAGGTGTTGAAGTCATAGTGCCCCATCCAGAAGTCGATGATTTCCACATCTTTGAACTGCGGGATGCGGTTCGAGATGATCGGGTGCACCTTGTCTTCCCAGATGGTTTCCTCGGCCGAAAAATCGTTGACGTCGACAGTTGCGTCTTCCCCCAGCGGCGGGCAGCCAACAAGGTAATCGTCGCCAAACTGCCGAAAATGCACGCCTGTTGGGTCGATGGTCAGCGGCAGGTCGCGGTCAAGCGGTTCCTTGGCGCGGAAGATGAATGTGTAACGCCGCTTAGATTGGATATCGAGGTCCACCCCGGCCATATCGGCAACCACTCCGGCACGCGTACCGGCGGCATTGACAATGGCACCGGCGTCAATTGTCTCACCCGTGGCAAGGGTTACGCCGGTTACCCTGTCGCCTTCACGGCCAATCGCGGAGACCGTGTTCTGCGCATAGTCGACGCCCAGTTCGACCGACTTCTTGATCAGCCATTCGACCATCAGAGGTGCGTTGTAATACCCCTCGTCAACGGTGTTCAGACTGCCCGCCTCGATGTCATCGAGCTTGTAGAAAGGATAGGCAGCCGAAATTTCGTCGGGTGTGACCATGCTGGTGCCCGCCCCGCATTCTTTCTGGACGCTTTGGTCGCGTTTCAGGACCTTGGTCAGATCGGCATTGTCGGACAGATAGAGATACCCAAAGTTGCGAATGCTCAGTTCAGGCACTTTTGGATCGCCACCGAGGTTTTCCCGGAAGTTGCGCACGAACTCTGCCGCATATTGACCAATCTTAACATTGATCGGGTTGGCGAATTGCT
Source organism: Leisingera aquimarina DSM 24565 (assembly GCF_000473165.1). Lineage (GTDB taxonomy): Bacteria > Pseudomonadota > Alphaproteobacteria > Rhodobacterales > Rhodobacteraceae > Leisingera > Leisingera aquimarina. The sequence goes on from NZ_KI421504.1 coordinate 3,265,271, forward strand.
GGCGCATGCAGTTGTTCGATGCTCCGGTCTGCGCCTTCGAGAAAGTCGGATCGGGCTCGACCACCAGAACCTTACCCTTGAAATCGGGGTTCGAGGCAAGGAACCAGGCAGTGCAGGCCCCCATGGTGGCGCCACCGATGATGACAACGTCATAGGCGTCATGTTTCGGGGTTGCGGAAAACACAGGGAGATCCATCTCCCATGAGGAGTCTTTCGAAGTCGGTTTCATGATTTTGTCTTTCGTTGCTGCAGGCCGGATCAGACCGAGCGGGTGATGCCGCCGTCGACGCGGATATTTTGACCGGTGATATAGGCGCCGCCTTCCGAGGCGAGGAAGCCAACCGTGGCCGCGATCTCGTCATAGGATTTTCCGTAGCGTTCCATCGGGATCTTCGCCAGGAAGTCCGGATTTTCCGGTAGGCTGTCGATAAAGCCCGGCAGAACGTTGTTCATACGCACGTTATCCGCGGCGTATTTGTCCGAGAACAGTTTGGTGTAGGCGGCCAGACCGGCCCGCATCACGCCGGAGGTCGGGAAAACCGCGTCGGGTTCGAAGGCCGCGAAGGTCGAGATGTTGATGATCGTGCCGGATTTCTGTTCGATCATGATAGGAGCAACGATCCGCGCGGCGCGCACGGAGTTCAGGAAGTAGACCTCCATACCCTCGTGCCAATCTTCATCGCTGATTTCGAGAACAGGTGCCCGGGGACCATGACCGGCCGAATTCACCAGCACATCCACGCGGCCCCATTTTTCCATGACTGCATCGACCAGTTTTTGCATGTCTGCGCTGGACTTGTTGGTGCCGGTGACACCGATGCCACCCAGCTCAGCCGCCAGCGCCTCGCCCTTGCCCGACGATGACAGTATGGCGACGTTGAAGCCGTCGGCTGCAAGACGACGCGCACTATCTGCCCCCATGCCGCTGCCACCACCCATGATGATTGCCACTTTCTTGTCAGCCATTTTTCCGTCTCCGTGATGTCTATGTTGCCGATCTGGATCCAAAATGGCGCTCTTTCGGGTGTTTGACTAATCAGTAATTCTGCTTTAACCCTGTAGAAATTCTACCTCCTTAGGCAAGATCTGATGCGCAAATTCCCCCCATTGAACTCGTTGAAAGCTTTTGAGGCTTCGGGGCGTCACCTGAACTTCAGGCTTGCTGCCGAAGAGCTTGGCGTCACGCAAGGTGCCGTCGCCCAACAAGTACGTGCACTCGAAGAGTTGTTGAAAATCAAACTGTTTGAGAGGCGGGCACGAGGGCTATCCCTGACGGACGAAGGTCGGAAATACCTTCCGCCGATCCGCCGTGCCTTTGACATGATGGCCGAGGCGACCGGCAACCTGTCGCCGCAAGACGCCGTGGTAACGATCAGTTCTACCCCATCCTTTGCCACACGATGGCTGGTGCCAAAGCTGGGAGAATTTGCCCAGGATCACCCTGACATCCGCGTTCGCCTGGATGCATCGAACGCCCTTGCGAATTTTCAGACCGACGGGGTCGACATTGCGATCCGGCAGGGCAAACCGCCCTTTGGGCCGGGGCTTGTGGCCGAGCCGCTTTTCGCCGCCGAACTGGTCGCTGTTTGCCACCCGGATCTTGCCACAGGTCCGAACCCGATCCGGTCACCAAAAGACCTGTTCAACCACGTGTTGCTTGAGGACACGCATGGCCAATGGCCTCTCTTCCTTGAAGCTGCCCTTGGAGAATTGCCGGTGTCGGACATGAAAACCATGGCATTCAGCCAGACATCTCTGGCTATTGATGCGGCAATAGCCGGTCAGGGCGTTGCACTGGCCAACCGCGAGTTCGTGGAAGGCGACCTTCAGGCCAATCTCCTTTGCCAGCCCTTTGCATTCTCGACGAAAACCTCGGAAGGGTACTATGTGGTCGCTCCCCGTGAACCACGAAATCCAATGATCGTTGCAACTGTCAGAGAATGGCTGACTGATCAGGCATAGCCCAAAAGGAAAAACTGGAGAAAGCGCCTTGGTCTACCAACGGGTTTTTGGCTTCGGCTTTGGTAAGTGATTGAAACCGACCACTCGAACTGTTCGCACAAAGGGTAATGCAGCCCGCGTTTTTGTCATGCAGACTCCCGAAATGCTGCAGGTTCACGAGCGGCATTGCGAAAGCTTCACGATTGCCTTGACCGTCGAGCCGAAAAGCGGCTCTGGGCCGTCCTGAAAGACGGCCCATGCTATTAGGCTTCAACGGCTTTCCGAGCGCCACGCGTTCGAAAATTTGCGCGCACTTCCATCCTTCAGCTCTCACCTGAAAGACGTTTGCCAAGATCGTCCAGGCCACGTTTGGCAGCCGCGAATGCGCCGTCACATTCCATCTGTTCCCGGAACTGTCGGTTGAGACCGCCTGGTGTGTTCAGCGCCTCGATCAACTCGGGTAGGACCTTACGGGCGTCCATTGGTTTGGCCATCAGTGATCCACCAACCAGCAGACGCAGGAACTGTTCAGATCCGTGATAATCACCGGTCCGCGTCGCCAACCAGTCAACGGCAGTCGCCAAGAGCTTGACTATGGGTGACAGAACGGCTTGTGCGGCGAGGAAGTCATTAAGCGCGGCCTCGCTCGCCACGGACACCACGGTGTTGGAGGCGCCAAAAATCGCGTCAATGGTATCCGACTGCGGATAGGTGAGCACCGGCGAATTGCCTTCAGCAATCGACGGAAAGGGGATCATGATCGCCTCGAATTCGGCGGGCGCAATCAGCTTTTTGATTTCATCCGTCTCGATGCCTACCATGAAAGAGATGACCTTTTGCCCCGCGCGAAACGAGAGTGGGGCCAATGCGCCGGGCGCGGTTTCTGCTGTCGTGCCCAAAAATACGACTTCGGCATGATCCACAATCGCCTGCATATCAGCCACGGACACATTCCCATGCGCCGCCGCCAAGGCCGAAGAACGTGTGGTGCTGCGTTCGCTGATCCAGAGATCATGCCCATCCGCGACACAGCCCTGCGCCACGGCGCTGGCGATACTGCCAAACCCAAGAAAACCAAGCTTCATTGTCAAAGATCCTTCATCAATCGCCGCGTAAAGTACTCGCTGCATGGGTTTGCGGGCGGTGGTGGCATCGCCAAGGCGACACCTGCCTTAGCCCATTCGGGGTGATAGGCGCGAGAAGGGTCTTTTGGCTAACCGTTCTCGGGACAAGCGGACGCGTCCTCAGGCGCCCACGAAGAACCCGTAATTTTCTGCAAGGACGTGCCGCGTTTCGACGCCGAGTTCCTTTGCGGCAGTGAAAGCCCAATGGGGATTGCGCATCATTTCCCGGCCCACGAGAACGATGTCTGCTTTTCCTGCGGTGATGATCTCGTTCGCTTGCTCCGCCCGCGTGATCGCCCCGACAGCCATGGTGGGCATCATAGCAAGCTTGCGCACCTCGCCGGCCATATCCGGCTGCTCCGGTGTTCGCCCGTTGATCGCCCCTCGGGCCTCGGGCACGGCTCCCCCCGCCGAGCAGTCCAGGATATCGACCCCGCGCTCTTTCAGCCAACCGCCGATTTCAGCCATATCTTCGACGGTCAGCCCGTCGGGGGCAAAGTCGTCGACCGATAGCCGGACCGCGAGAACGCGATCTGCCGGCCAGACCTCCCGGACTTTTTCAACAGTTTCGAGCAGGAAACGCGCGCGGTTTTGCGGCGAGCCGCCATATTCGTCGGTGCGCGTATTCACAAGCGGCGTCAGGAACGAATGGAGCAGATAGCCATGGGCGCAATGCACTTCGAGCAGCTGATAACCCGCGTCGCACGCCAGCTTGGCGGCATTCACGAATTGTCCTTGAATTTCCTGGATCTCAGAAACAGTCAGTGCTTTGGGCTGGCGCCAAAGCCGTTGCTCCGTTGGATCGAACCGCTCCGAAGTCGGGCTTACTGGACTCCACCCGCCGTTCTCATCGGAGATGTGATTGCCGCCATCAAGCGCAGTCGCCGCGCTACCTTTTCGGCCGGAATGAGAGATCTGGATGCCCGCCACTGCCCCATGGGCGTTAAGGAAGGACACAATCTGCGAAACTTTTTCGGCTTGTGCGTCATTCCAGAGGCCCGCGCAGCCGTTTGATATGCGACCCGTGGGTGACACAGCAGTGCATTCCGCCATCACCAAACCCGCACCACCCACAGCTCGCGCCCCGAGATGTACCAAATGCCAATCTGTGGCGGCGCCCTCCACGGACGCGTACTGGCACATCGGAGACATCCCGATACGGTTCTTGAAGGTGACGTTATTGATCACTAATGGAGAGAAAAGATCTGGCATGGCCACCTCATTCGATTTTCAGCACAAACGAATGCAAAACCGCGATTCAGGCAAGACAAGAATTTTTCAAGATGTATAATTTCAGATTATGAATGAATCTGACCTTCCATCCATGACATCCATTCGGACCTTTGTCCTGTTTGCTGAGCATGGCAGCGTATCCGGGGCGGCAAGGGCCATGAACGTCACCCAACCGGCAGTCACGCAACAAGTGCGCGCACTTGAGCGGCATCTGGGGATCAAGCTGGTTAAACGCCATAGGCGCGGAGTGCTGTTGACGGATGACGGACAAGTTCTTGCCCAGTACCTGCGAAGGGGCTTTGGCGAGATACGCAAGGGTGTCCGCGCCGTCATGGCGAACAAAGCTCCGAAAGCGATACGGGTCACGACATCTCCCAGCTTTGCCGCGTATTGGCTTGTTCCCCGCGTTACATCCTTTCAGGCGGCGCATCCCGGCGTGAGTGTTCAGCTTGACTTGAGCGCAGAGACGCGCGCGCTCGAAGACACCGGGTTTGATGTTGCCATAAGGTATTGCCGCGATCAGGACTTGCCACCGGGGGTATCGCCGCTTTTTGAAGTCGCCCTTAATGTCATGTGCCACAAAGATTTGGCACCGGCAAAGCCTTGGACACATGAAAAGCTGCAAGCATTGCCCTGGTTGCAGGAGCTTGGCGTATCGGATGTCAAAAACTGGTTTGTGCGTCACGGCATGAGCGATTCTATTCCTGAACAGATTTCCGAGATGCCCGGCAACCTGATCATCGAGGCCGTCCGCCGTGGGGAAGCCGTGGCCTATTCCGTGTGTGACTGGGTCTCATCGGATTTGGAAAGCGGCGAGTTGGTGGAAATCTGGCCAAGCCGAGAAAAGGGCTTCTATTACGCGGTCACTGAAAGCGGCAGTCCAGCTCTCGAGCGATTCTTAGACTGGTTGGTCAAGGAGGCGGGCGGGCACTGAGCGCGCACCGGCGGCTAAGACGAACTCGCGCAAATCAAGTTTTTTTATCGTGGAGGAGCATTGATGCATGCGCTAACGGAACACTGGTTGGCCAAGGTAAGTTCACGCTCATGACACCAGAAAGCCGTCTGCTTGCGGAAGTTCGCACCAAAAGGAAACGGTTGATCTGTCCGCACCGCGTTAGATCGCATGTCTCTTAATTTCTCAGAAGCTGCGAATGTCGGCAATGACGGGCCGCACCGCAGCATTCGAGTTGGCCGGTCTATGGCATGTATGGGCCGCTCACGGCATTTGTGAGGAAGGGCGGATAGTGTAAATTCGCTGCAGGCGCGAACCTGAACAATGTGACTTCGGATAGCAGACGGCTTTGATGCTGTAACCGCCCCCCGACGGCATCGACGTGCCAAGGTGGGATCGCAACAATCCATATTGGTAAATCGCCGCCGTTAAACAGTTTCCGTCAATACGACGATGACGCCCCTGAATCCCGGAATTTCGTGCCTCAAGCTCCTTCAGCGAACCTTGGAAAAATCGGTCCAAGAATTCGAAGGCATCATTGGGGAAGTCATCCTCGTCCGCCTTGGTGAATTCCTTTCGAAGACGCATGTTCGATGACCTGGGCAACTCAGCCGCGACCGCTGGTTCATGGCCATCAGAACAGTTCCCTTAGGGAATAGCTTTGCTGAGGAACTTTCGAGACCAAGCTGTGTAAGACCCGTCGAATCAAGCGGCGGCAACGTCTGCAAACGCCCCCTCAGGGTGTCCTCATCCTTCAACCATTCGAGCAATGTTTCGGGTTTATGGAAGGAAAAAACACGCCTTGAACGAGGCTTTGGATCCCGCATAAATCGGAAAAAAGTCTCATCACTTGTGCTTTCGTAATCGAAGACAAGGATACTGTCCCATTTGGCCAAATGGGCGGGCAATGCAGCCATTTTTTTTCCGACTGCTCAGCAACTCCGCTGAGCGTGACACCCGCATTTTTGCTTCGATCACACCAGCAGCCTTGCCCGAGACGACCAGAAGATAGTCACAAGGACCTGATTTAAGGTGGAATTCTCGAACAGCCACGCCCAGGGAAGCATTCCTATTGAAATCCTCAGGGTTTTGAGTTTCCCAGCCCGCTGCGTGCAGCAAACAGTCAATCTTCTCTCTTGCGTGATCTTCTGGCCCAAGCAATTTTTTTTCCTCGAACAACCTGTTCGGGACCCTTTCAACTCAAAGGCGAACATCAAGAAGTTGCGATACATGGCACTCAAGACAACACACGGCGTTTTAACGTTTGAAAGTTTGTGATATAGAGACGAAGGTTTCATTTGAAGCTGAAGAGTAGAAGAGGACCACCCTTTCCAAACACAGCCATTGTTGTGGCCAATGTAGACGGTTCCATGGTGCTTGAACGGCAATTCAAGCCACCAATCGTGATGTCGATGCATTTGGTCTGCTTTGTTTGCCCTTTGTTTGGGCCAGAAAGGATGATCCGATGACAAAATCTCCAAAATCCACAATACCAGCTTGTTTTGGGGTGAAAAGTTTGAATTTTCAGCGTTCAGAAAAAATTCCTAAGACAAGATTTCAAAAAAAGAGACCGCCTTGCCTTCGGATTTCACGAAACCGGCCAATGTCTGTTTTGAGCTGCATGAATAGCTCTTCCCGGGCAGTAACTCACGTCCGTCCATCTTGAGAGGCACCAAACGCAGGTGCCCAAGTGTGAATTCTACTTCGGTAGAGAAAACGGAGGCTGGCATGAATATTCCTATTTTGGACAACGGACAACATCATACGCAAGAGGGCGCTCCCCCTGGAACACCTTTGAAAACAACATCGGTTGACGTCGATCGGTATCAAGAATTGCTCGACGCTCCGGATTTGTCTGATGAAGAAAAACAAAATCTTCTGCAGGCCCTTTGGACAATAATCGTGTCGTTGGTTGAGCTTGGGTATCAAGTACATCCACTGCAGATGCCTTCAAAAGAAAACCCACCGACAAAGCGGTAAGGCACACAAACGGTGCAGGAACAGAGGAAAAATCTACGACCCGAATGGTTAGCCCAGTTCCAGTTGCTTTGGTTACGTTGGTACGAGATTCTTCCTGCATTGCAATCTTATTAGCAAGCTCATTGTTGGACTTTGAACGGTCGACTGGAGGAACTATGACTACAAAACATATTCAAAGTGAAACCCCGGTATTGGCAATCATCTATTGCCGCGTTTCAAGCGCAAAGCAAAAGATAGAAGGGAGCGGCCTACAATCTCAGGAACATCGGTGTAGAATGTATGCGGAAACACATGGCTACCATGTAGAGGCAGTTTTTCCAGACGATTTTACCGGCGGTGGAGATTTCATGGCCCGGCCAGGAATGGTGGCCCTTCTCAGTTACATAGATGCTCAGCCGACCAAAAACTATGTGGTGATTTTCGACGATCTCAAACGGTTCACACGAGACACTGAGTTCCACAAAAAGCTACGTCGAGCATTTCAAGATCGAGGTGCTCGAATTGAATGCCTGAATTTCAAGTTCGATGACAGCCCAGAAGGAATGTTCGTTGAGACTATTGTGGTGGCGACAGGTGAACTGGAGCGTCAGCAAAACAAACGGCAATCATTTCAAAAAACGAAAGCACGCCTCGAAATGGGATACTGGGCAAGCAAGCAGCCCGTAGGTTACAAATTCAAAAAATGTAGAGTCCACAGATTGCTATTGGTTCGAGACGAGCCAGAGGCTTCCATTCTTGAAGAAGCCTTGAATGGGTTTGCAAATGGGCGCTTCCGATCGCAGGCAGAAGTGAAGCGTTTTCTCGAATCCCATGCAGGATTTCCGAAAGATCTCCCCAATGGTAAGATTCGCGCCACGAAAGTAACGAGGCTACTGCGGAATCCGGTCTACGCCGGATGCATTAAATCTGCTGGCTACGATGTGTCACTCAGGAAGGGACAGCACGAACCACTGATTTCCTTTGAAACATTTTCGCGCAATCAGGAGTTTCTGGACGTAAAAAAGCGACCAGCCGCGAGGAAAGACATTCACAAAGATTTTCCTCTACGAAATTACGTTCTGTGTGATGATTGCGGCAAACCAGTGACTTCCTGCTGGTCCCAAGGAAAAAACAAAAAAATATCCATATTATCGGTGTGACACATTCGGCTGTCCGTCAAAGGGAAAATCCATCCCGAGATCCAATATTGAGGACGAATTTGCATGCATTATTCAGAAAATGCAGCCTACCCAAAAGCTCTTCGACATTGCTGAAGCGATGCTGACGGATGCGTGGGAAATGCGCCAATCGGAAGCACGAAGCAAGAAGGAGGAGATGACCAAACACCTGAGAAAAGTTGAGAAGGATATCGAGACCACGGTGGATCGCCTCATCGAAGCAACAAACCGGACTGTGGTATCCGCCTATGAACGACGCATACAAAAACTCGAAGAGGAAAAGATCCTTTTGGAGGAAAAATCTCAGAATTGCTTGCCTGCCCCAGGCCATTTTGAGGATTTTATTGAACACTCGCTGAGATTTTTAGCAACCCCTTGGGAAATATACAAAAATGGTGACCTTCCGCTGAAACAACTGGTGCTGAGGTTAGCGTTTTCCGAGCGTCTTCGATACTCCCGGAAAAGCGGTTATCGAACACCAAAAGTGTCATTACCTTTCAAGCTGTTAGCTGACGCTCAAGAAGATAAGTCTCATTTGGTGCGGGTGAAGGGACTCGAACCCCCACGCCAAAGGCGCCAGAACCTAAATCTGGTGCGTCTACCAATTCCGCCACACCCGCACGCACACAAAGCACCGCTTTGCGTGTCGCGGTGATTATCAAAGGACAGCGGCGGATGCGAGCGGAAAACGCAGCCTCGGACACCCTGTGTAAAACGGCAACAATCCGTCCGCATAATTGCAACAATGAGCAGACTTTCGCCGGAAAAGGCTGGGCCTGGAATCCGGTTCTGGCATAGATTCACAAAAAAGTCTGAGGCAGACAGAGCGAGTAACAACATGAAACCTTTTGGGAATGCGGCCTTGCGCGCGCAATTGGCGATGCGCGGCCAAGCACAGCCCCGGCGGCTGTATCAAGGCAGCCAGAACATCAGCCTGCTGCGCGGCACCATCGTGCTGACCCGCGAGGGCCAGCGCGCAGCGGAAGAGGTCAAAGCAGGCGACAGCCTCATCACACGCACCCAGGGCATGGCCCGGGTAGAAGCGGTCCGGACCCGCCGTGCAATGCTGCAAGCCGTGTGCATTTCGGCCGGCTCACTTGGCGACACCTGCGCAGACAGCGACCTGACCGTCCCCTGGGACCAGCGGATCCTGGTGCGCGACTGGCGCGCCAAGGCGATGTTCGGCCAGCCGCAGGCTGTGGTGCCGGCCTATGAGCTGGTGGATGGCGAATTCATCCGCGATCTGGGGCTGCAGATGATGGATCTGACGATCCTGGAATTTTCCCGCCCGCATGTCATTTATGCAGGCGGTCTGGAACTGGCGGCCGCCGCCGCGCCGGAAGAAGACCTGCGCCCAGCGGCTTGAGCCGGACTTTTACAGACCCAGCTTGCGGAACACCGCGGGGATTTGCTCCGGCAGGTCCTCGGCGATCAGGCCGGGGCCGAATTCCAATGCGCATTCCACATGGATATAGGCGGCGGTTTCTGCCGCCTGCATCGGGGAGAACCCGCGCGCCATCAGCCCGGTGATGAACCCTGCCAGCACGTCCCCCGATCCGGCGGTGGCCAGCCAGGGGGCGGAGCGCTCGTAATGCGCGGAGTTGACCGAGCAGCGCCCGTCCGGCGCGGCGATCACCGTATCCGGCCCTTTGAACAGCACGACACAGCCTGCGCGTTTGGCGGCTTCTCGGGTGGCATCGACCTTGGAATAGGCCGGGCCTGTGGTGGCGGGTGCGTTCAGTTTCTCGGCCAGATCCGGGAACAGCCTGGCGAACTCTCCGCCATGCGGGGTGATCACACAGTTTTCGTGCAGGGCATCAAAGAGCGCCTCGGGTTTCAGCTCAAACCGGGTGAGTGCATCGGCATCCAGCACGGTGGGCCGCGTTTCCTTTAACGCCGCAAACACCATCGTCTGGGTGTCCGCCCCGCGGCCCATGCCCGGGCCGAGGCAAATAGCGCTCAGCCGTTCGTCTTCCATCAGCTCTGCCAGCCCATGCGCGCCATCGATCTGGCGCAGCATGATGGCGGTCAGGTTGGCGGCATTTTCAAACATCGCTGATCGCGGCGAGCCGACGGTGACCAGCCCCGCCCCGATGCGCAAAGCGCCTCGGGCCGCAAGCCGGGCCGCCCCGGTTTTGCCTGCGCCGCCGGAGAGGATAAGGGCGTGACCATGAGAATACTTATGTCCTGCAGCCTTCTTCAAGTCAGGCAGGTTTTCTTCTGTAAAAGGATTCATAGCCGCTCCGTCTGTTTGACTCACTGAGCTTATAGACCGATGTCTTTAACAATAACTTTTCCGCAGAAGTTTGGGCCTTCCCCCTCAACATGCCCATGCTTAGGCTTGTGGAACGTAACCGTAAGATGGGCGGGCAAGGCCCCGAAGTTCTTTCCAGTGTCGCTGCAAATTCCGCTTGGCAGGTCGATAGCCACAAACCTGTCCCCCTTAGGTTCATGCGCATATTGGTATTGAGCCGATGGCATGAACCCGTACCACATCTGCAAAGTATCAGAAGGCATTTCGCGGTTCATCCCCACGCCGAACAAAGCGTCTACAACCAGAAACTGACTGACGTCATCACCTTCGTAAGTGCTGCGGACTTTTTGGTCATCCCAATTCCGGACCGTTCCAACTTTAAGCCACCGCTCATAATTCACCTTGGCATCCGGCGGCAGCTTTTCCGCATTCCCATAGAGGAAAACGTCCACCTCCCAGCCGCGCTCCTTCAACAGCCGCGCCACTACAAATCCATCCCCGCCGTTATTGCCAGGGCCGCACAGAACCAAGGCCCGGCGCGGCTCTTCATCTTTCTCCAAATACTCCGGGGAGCGCGAGGGGCCGGCCCCTCGCCCGGCTGAAACCGGCTCCGCCAGCTCCGGCCACTCCTCAAAGATGGCCTCAACCACCCCTTGCCCGGCCCGCTCCATCAGTTCCAGTCCGGTTACTTCGCCGGACTCGATGGCCGCCTGTTCGATGGCCCGCATCTGGGCCGCGGTCAGCAGTTCGGTCAAGTTTTGCCCTTCCCCGATTCAATTCTGCGCACTTTTCGGGCGCAATGCTTAATTTTTAGGCAGATGGCTTCAAATCCCGCCTTCAAATGCCGCAGCTGCACAGCGGTGCATTGCTGCCTTCATTTAGAAGTGAAATGACACCCTCAACAAGCTTGCGAGGAGCCACGCCGATGAAAAAGATCGAAGCCATCATCAAGCCTTTTAAACTGGATGAGGTGAAGGAAGCGTTGCAGGACGTCGGCGTCCAGGGGCTTTCCGTCATCGAGGTCAAGGGCTTCGGCCGCCAGAAAGGCCACACCGAGCTGTACCGCGGCGCCGAATACGTGGTCGACTTCCTGCCCAAGGTGAAGGTCGAGGTGGTGCTGGACGACGATCAGGTCGACCAGGCGATCGAGGCCATCGTCGACGCCGCCAAGACCGACAAGATCGGCGATGGCAAAATCTTTGTCTCGCCTGTCGAGCAAGCGATCCGCATCCGTACCGGCGAGACCGGCCCGGACGCATTGTAAGTTAACAGCAAATCTCCAAGACATCTCTAAAGAAGGACTAAGGGAATGAGCGTAGACGCAGTTCTCAAGACTCTCCGTGAAGACGACGTCGCCTATGTCGACATCCGTTTCACCGACGTGCGCGGCCGCCTGCAGCACGTGACCGTGGATGTGGATCTGGTCGACGAAGACTTCCTGGAAGAAGGCTTCATGTTCGACGGCTCCTCCATCGCCGGCTGGAAGTCGATTGAAAACTCCGACATGAAACTGATGGCTGACACCACGTCCGCCTACATCGATCCGTTTTATGCCGAGAAAACCCTCTGCATTCATTGCTCGATTGTTGAGCCCGACACCGGCGAAGCCTATGAGCGCGACCCGCGCGGCACCGCTCAGAAGGCCGAAGCCTACCTCAAGTCCTCCGGCATCGGCGATGTGGCCTATATGGGTCCGGAAGCGGAATTCTTCCTGTTTGACGACGTGCGTTACTCCAACACCATCAACAAGGTGTCTTATGAGGTTGACGCGACCGACGGCTCCTGGAACACCGACGCCGAATTCGAGATGGGCAACATGGGCCACCGCCCGGGCCTGAAGGGCGGCTATTTCCCGGTGAACCCGACCGACGAAGCGCAGGACCTGCGTTCGGAAATGCTGTCGACCATGAAGCGTCTGGGCATGAAGGTCGACAAGCACCACCACGAGGTTGCCTCCTGCCAGCACGAGCTGGGCCTGATCTTTGACAGCCTGACCAAACAGGCCGACGAGCTGCAGAAGTACAAATATGTGATCCACAACGTGGCGCACGCCTATGGCAAATCGGCCACCTTCATGCCGAAGCCGATCTATGGCGACAACGGTTCCGGCATGCACGTCAACATGTCGATCTGGAAAGACGGCAAGCCGCTGTTTGCCGGCGACAAATACGCTGACCTCAGCCAGGAAGCGCTGTATTTCATCGGCGGCATCCTGAAGCATTCCAAGACTTTGAATGCCTTCACCAACCCGTCCACCAACTCCTACAAACGCCTGATCCCCGGTTTTGAAGCCCCGGTTCTGCGCGCCTACTCCGCCCGCAACCGCTCCGGCTGCGTGCGTATTCCGTGGACCGAAAGCCCGAAAGCCAAACGCGTCGAGGCCCGCTTCCCCGATCCGGCGGCCAACCCCTACCTGTGCTTTGCCGCGCTGCTGATGGCCGGCCTGGACGGCATCAAGAACAAGATCGATCCCGGCGAAGCCATGGACAAGAACCTGTATGATTTGCCGGCCGAAGAGCTGGAAGGCATCCCGACCGTCTGCGGCTCTCTGCGTGAAGCTGTTGACGCGCTGGCCGCCGACCACGATTTCCTGCTGCAGGGCGACGTGTTCACCAAAGACCAGATCGACGGCTATATCGAGCTGAAGATGGAAGAGGTGCACAAGTACGAGCACACGCCCCATCCGGTCGAATTCGGCATGTACTACAGCTGCTAAGCTGCACAGTCATGACTGTGAAAGGGCGTCCTTCGGGGCGCCCTTTTTCCGTTCAAGGGGCGCGTTCGGCTGATAAGCTCTCCCATCTCCCGCTGCGCCCCGCAAGCAGTGCGGCTTTTTCTTGCTCTTGTTTTGCGGCTGCTGTATCCCGGCCCGCTCCCCGCCAGCGAAAGGAGCCTGTTCCATGACTGCCCCCAACACCCTTGGTATCGACTTTGGCACCTCCAATTCGGCGGCCGGGATTGCCGTGGGTGGCCGCCCCTGGCTGGTGGAGATGGAACCGGGAGAGCAGACCCTGCCAACGGCGGTGTTCTTTGACGAGGGCAGCCGCAGCATGCGGATCGGCCACAGCGCCACACGGGCGCTGATCAACGGTGATGAGGGGCGTTTCATGCGCGCCTTGAAAAGCCTGCTCGGCACGCCGCTGCTGCACGAGGAACGGCGGCTGGGCGGCGAGCGGATCAGCTTTGGCACCCTCATCGCCCGCTTTCTGGCCGAGATGAAGACCCGCGCCGAGACGGCAACGCATATGGACTTTACACATGCGCTGTCCGGCCGGCCGGTTCGGTTTCATTCCAAGGATGAAGCCCGCAATATTCAGGCCGAAAAAGATCTGCGCGCCTGTTACTTGGACGCGGGCTTTCAGGATGTGCTGTTCATGTATGAGCCGGAAGCAGCCCTGCGGGCCGCAGCACCTGCACCGGGCCGCGGGCTGATTGTCGATATCGGCGGCGGCACCTCGGACTTCACCGCCTTTGAACAGGACGCAAATGGCGCAACCCGTATCCTGGCCTCGCACGGGGTGCGGCTGGGCGGCACCGATTTCGACCGGCAGCTGAGCATCCATCATGTCATGCCGCTGCTAGGGCGCGGCAGCCAGATCCGCAATATCTTTGGCGGCGGCACCCTGCCCGCCCCGAACCGGCTGTTCAACGATCTGGCGACCTGGCAGATGATCCCTTTCCTCTACAGTCCGGAAAGCCGCCGGGCAGCAAAGGATCTGGCCGCCAATGCGGTTGAGCCGGGCCGGTTGGCCAGGCTGGTTGACGTGTTGGAGGACGAACTGGGCCACGAGCTGGCCTTTGCGGTCGAGCGCGGCAAGATCCAGGCCAACACGGCAGGCGGCGCGGCAGTCATCGACCTGAAACTGTTGCAGCGCGGCCTGTCGGTGCCGCTGCCCGCCGCTGAGATGAACCAGACGCTGGCGGAACAGACCGAAGCCATCGGGGCTTGCGCCGCCGAGACATTGGCGCAGGCTGGCATAACAGCGGGCAATGTAGACAGAATCGTGCTGGTCGGCGGCTCTTCGCTGCTGGCGGCGGTTCAGGTGCAAATGCAGAGGCTTTGCCCAAATGCCCGCGTTGAAACAGGAAATGCCATGACCGCAGTGGCGGACGGTCTTGCCCTGGCAGCCGGAACCGCCTTCACTTAGGTAAATGGGAACCATGCACAGCTTTTCCCGTTAGACACGGGCTGCCAGCACGTTAGGCTGCAAGGCACGAGTCACATTTCGAGAGTTCTTTCATGCGCCGCCTGCTGGCCTCTGCCCTGATTTCCGCCCTGCTTGCTTCCCCTGCCCTGGCCGCCACCTGCGGCAATACCTCTGCCGGGTTTGACGCCTGGAAGCAGGACTTCCAGCGCGAGGCCAAGCGCGCAGGCGTGCGTAAGGCGGGGCTGCAGGCGCTGGCCAATGCGCAGTATGCCCGCCGTACCATCTCCGCTGACCGCAACCAGAAGAGCTTTAAGTACTCGCTGGAAAAATTCATGCAGATCCGCGGCTCGGCGACCATCGTGGCGCAGGGCCGCAAGCGAAAGGCGCGCAACCCGGATTTCTATGCCGCGCTGGAGCGGAAATACGGCGTGCCCGCAGGTGTGCTGATCGCCATCCACGGGATGGAAACCGCGTTTGGCAACTATATGGGCGACAGCCAGGTGGTTTCGGCCATTGTGACGCTGACCTATGATTGCCGCCGTTCGGACTTCTTCCGTCCGCATGCGCTGGGGGCGCTGAAGCTGGTGGATCAGGGCGCCATCACCCCGGCCACGCTGGGCGCCAAGCACGGCGAGCTGGGCCATACTCAGTTCCTGCCCGGCAATGCGCTGCAATACGGCGTGGACTGGGACGGCAACGGGCGGGTGGATTTCTACAACATGGGGGATGCGATGGCCTCCACCGCGAATTACCTGCGTCAAAGGGGCTGGAAACCCGGCAAGGGCTATCAGCAGGGCGAGCCGAACTACCGGGTTCTGAAGCAATGGAACGCGGCAACGGTCTATCAGCAGTCGCTGGCGATCATGGGGCGCCAGATCGACCGCTAACCAGCGTCTTTTTCAAAGTGCCGCTGATATCTGCGCCCGTTCATTTGCGGGCTGCGAAAACCAGCAGCTGACCGCCCCAGGAACAGTGCAGGCGATTCCCGAATAATTGTAGGCTCTGGGGCATCAATGTGTCCGGCCTTCGCCACAGTTGAGCCGTATTCCAGCCCGCAGCGCTTACCTCTTTCGATAAAAATTGTTTGAAAGCAATATCTTCAACAACGCCGCATTTCCTGCACTTCTGTTCTTCTGTTTTCATTCAGATCCTTAATTCCTGCCCCACTTTCAACTCCTTCAAATTTTAATCTTCTTCCATCGGCACCCTGAATGGAGGATCCGGACGATGGCAGAAAACATGCAGTATACAGGCAGGCTGGGCCTGGAGAGCCGCGACACCGGAACTCTTTCGGCTGCGGTTTCCGCGGTTGTGGACACGCTTGAGGACTTCGGGCATCCAGCCGAGACGATCGCCGCCCGCGCCGAGAATACCGCCAGGCTGCAATGCGACCACTACCATGTAACGGTCCGGCTGCGCCGGGTGCCCTTGCGGCGCTCCAGCAAACTGACCAGCAGCATAATGCAGCCCTCGGCGCTTCTGGAATTGTCGCTGTCCCCGGTCTTCCCAGGCTATTGCGACCAGGAGATCTCGGAATTGCTGCTGGCGGAAATGCTGCGGCGGCTGCTGCCGGCGGTTGATGCGACTTCTGTTGAATGGCTCGATACCGAAATCGCGCTGACTTGCGAACAGTTCCTTGGTGTTTTTGCCCCCGGTAACGGTCAGCCGGAACACACGCATCTGCCTGTTTCTGCCACTGCAGAAGCCTCTGCAAACCT
Organism: Leisingera aquimarina DSM 24565; assembly: GCF_000473165.1. Classification (GTDB taxonomy): domain Bacteria; phylum Pseudomonadota; class Alphaproteobacteria; order Rhodobacterales; family Rhodobacteraceae; genus Leisingera; species Leisingera aquimarina. The sequence goes on from NZ_KI421504.1 coordinate 3,281,778, forward strand.
CTATCAGCAGGCCGGGTCTGCCAAACCGCGCGGACATGACCGGTTCACACCGGTTGAGCAAACCGCACCTCAGCTGGAAGCCCATTGCGACCGTGCCTTCCAAGCGGCCAATGCCGGCCTCATCAGCGAAACTGCCGCGGATACCGTCGGGCTGATCCACGCCCGCATCCGCAACCCGGCACCGGCTGGCTTTGCGCGCATCAGCTGGGGCAGCCAGCTGCGGGCCACGGCCCTGGCCGCGGTCACTCTGGCCGGCACCCGCCGCCTGCGCTTCATAAGCCATCTGCTGCTGCTGACAGCCCTGTTCCTTTATCTGGAAAGCGCTGGCATGGTTCAGGCCGCGCGCCCGCTGCTGCCCTGACCTCAGGATTTGCCGCCGGCCGCTGCCGGCCACTGAGGCATTACGTCCGTCCGTGCCGCAGGATAGCTCTAGATGGCGAACACAACCGCTCGGGTCTGCCGCATGCCTGTTGCGCCTCTTTGTGTCACTGCCGGCGAACCGCCCCGGGTTTGCCGGAGGCTGATTTCAGTTAGTTGCGCGGCAATGTCCTCAGTTTCCAGGGCGGCGTAGAAATTGGCCTCTGCTTCTGCCGGCGGAATGTTCCCGATAGGCTCGAGCAGGCGGCGGCTGTTGAACCAGTCCACCCATTCGAGTGTTGCGTATTCCGCTGCCTCGAAGTTGCGCCAAGGGCCGCGGCGGTGAACGGCCTCGGCCTTGAACAAGCCGTTGATCGTCTCGGCCAAGGCATTGTCGTAACTGTCTCCGGCGCTGCCGGCAGAGGGCTCGATACCAGCTTCTCCCAACCGCTCTGTGTATTTGATCGACAGGTATTGGCTGACCCACTGCGTGACAGGCGATGCGAGCATCGCCGAGAACGGCGGCCGGAGTGGTGAACAAGCCCCATCGCCTTTGCCGGCCGCCGCTCGTGAACAGCCTGCTCCAGAGCATCGAGAACGAACCCGGCATGCGCCGGGGTGCTGACACGACCCATTGACCGGCAGGCGATTTGGCCATGCCAAATCTGCCGAGAGGGGGCCGGCGATCTTGCGGGCATAGGCATCAATGAGCGAGCCATTGAAGGCGCCATTGGTTCGAGCCCAATGGCGAGCGGCGGCATCGGCGAACCCTTTCCAGGTGGCGGCATAGGTGAAACCGCTGACCCAGAGCATGTTGGGCGCGGGCACACGGAATTGCCGGTTTGCTTTGTCCATCCACTGCCCGGCAGCACATGCGCAGCATGTGCGAGAGGGGGCATGGGGCCTTCTTGCCAGGCATCGTGGTTTTGTGAGGCTTGCCCCGGAGCGAGCCTTTGTCCGCCATTGGTCCGAGGACAATGGCGAGCGCCTTGAATACCCATGCCCTTCATCAGCCGAGCAACCGTGCAGCGGGCGGCGTCAAAGCCTTCCCGCTGCAATTGCCGCCAGACCTTCCGCACGCCATAGACCCGCCAGTTCTCTTCGAAAACCCGCCGGATCTCGGGCCGCAATGCCGCGTCACGCCGGGCACGCTCCGACAACCGGGCCGGACCGGCCCGCTTCGCCAGGTGCTCATAATACGTGGAAGGGGCAATCGGCAGGAATGAGACATGCCGCGCCATTGGTCCGAGCGGCAATGGCGAATGCAGATCGGCTCGCCCCCATGCTCCGCGCGATGCATGCCGGTAAATGACACCATCACTTCGACCGGCGGCCGAGCGCCGCCATCGCAAAATACGCGGAGGCTTTGCGGAGGATCTCGTTCGCCTGGCGCTGCTCGCGGTTTTCCCGCTCCAGCGCCTTCATCTTGCCGGCTGCATCTGTTGGCACGCCCGCCCGCTTGCCGCTGTCGGCTTCTGCCTTCTTAACCCACTCATTCAGCGTATGCGCCGAACAGCCGGTCTTTGCGGAGATCGACATGATCGCCTGCCAACGGGAACCGTGCTGGCCGTTCGCCATTGGGCGCGAACCAATGGCGCCTCAATGGCTCACTTGTCCAGCACCAGCCGCACCGCACGCTCGCGGACCTCAGGAGAATACTTGTTTGTTGTCTTGCTCATTGTGGCTTCATCCTAATCAGGAGGTGAAGCCTCCGGAAAACCCGGGGCGGTTCACTTCGAAACCCGCACGGCTGAAACAGCACCGGATCCTGAAACCTAATCGCATAAAAGCGCCGCCATGCCCCCCGGCCTGCGCAACGGCATTCAGCTGCGGTGCTGCAGCATGGGTCAGAAACGACTGTAATACCCGTCGTTTTCTGCAGCGAATCTACCGGCAGACGGCGGCACATTGGACAGACCTGTGCAGCGACGGAGGCCACGCATGAACGAGCATTACCGCGACATCCGCAAGATCGACCCCACCCGCGGTGCCAATCTGGGCGACAACACACCGAACAACAATGACCGCGTCGAAATCGGCCCGACCCAGCTGGCTTTTGGCGAATGGGCCGAAGCCGGACTGCAGCTGCCCGATTTGCAGGCCATGCGCAGTTTCCGCTGGGAGCGGCTGACCCGTTTCATCAACGACCGCGGCTACGCCGGCCTTCTGGTGTTTGACCCGCTGAACATCCGCTATGCCACTGATAGCACCAATATGCAGCTGTGGAACACCCACAACCCGTTCCGCGCTCTGCTGATCTGCGCTGACGGCTATATGGTGCTGTGGGACTACAAACAGTCGCCGTTCCTCAGCGAATTCAACCCCCTTGTGCGTGAGCAGCGCGCTGGCGCGGACCTGTTTTACTTCGACCGCGGCGACAAGGTGGATGTGGCAGCGGATGTGTTCTCCAACGAGGTCCGCAAACTGCTTGAGGAACACAGCGGCAGCAACAAACGCCTGGCAGTGGACAAGGTCATGCTGCACGGGCTGCGCGCGCTGGAAGCACAAGGCCTGGAGATCGTTCCTGGCGAAGAGCTGACCGAGAAATGCCGCGCTGTGAAAGGCCCGGATGAAATCCTGGCGATGCGCTGCGCCAGCCATGCCTGCGAAACCGCAGTGGCGGCAATGGAGGTTTTCGCCCGCGAAAACGTGCCCGGCGGCAATATCTCGGAAGACGACGTCTGGGCAGTGCTGCACGCCGAAAACATCCGCCGCGGCGGCGAGTGGATTGAAACCCGGCTGCTGGCCTCCGGCCCGCGCACCAACCCGTGGTTCCAGGAATGCGGCCCCCGCATCATCCAAAACAATGAAATGATCAGTTTTGATACCGATCTGGTGGGGTCCTATGGCATCTGCATCGATATCTCGCGCAGCTGGTGGATCGGCGATGAGAAACCGCGCGCCGACATGGTCTATGCCATGCAGCACGGGGTTGAGCATATCCGCCACAACATGGAAATGCTGAAGCCCGGCGTGAACATTCAGGAGCTGTCCAGGGCCTGCCACCCGCTGGATCCGCAGTTCCAAAAGCAGAAATACGGCTGCATGATGCACGGTGTCGGCCTGTGTGATGAATGGCCGCTGGTCGCCTATCCGGATCAGATGGTCGAGGGCGCCTTTGACTATGAACTGGAGCCGGGCATGGTGCTTTGTGTCGAGGCGCTGATCTCCCCCGAGGGCGGCGATTTCTCGATCAAGCTAGAAGATCAGGTGCTTATCACCGAGGACGGCTATGAGAATCTGACCAAATACCCGTTCGATAAGGAACTGATGGGCGAATCCTGACGCGAACAACCGGCCCCGCCTGTACAGGCGGGGCCGGGACATCCTGCGGCGCCGTCAGGCGCCTCCGCTTAATAACAGCTGAGCTTTTCACGCAGCACCAGAACGCCCGGTGACTCCGTCACCTCCTCCAGCCGGTCCAGCGGCACCCAGGCCAGCGCATAGGATTCCCCGCTCACGGCAATTTCCCAGGCCTCCGCCTGGAACAGATACCGTACGTCATAATGCAGATGCGCGCGGTCCTTCGCAGTTTGCCGGATTTCGTGAATATCCACATCAAACACCTGGCCGGACAGCGGCTTGATCCGGGACAGTCCGCTTTCCTCATAGGCTTCTTTCAGCGCGACAAACGGCACGTCGGCAATGCCGTCGCAATGGCCGCCCAACTGCAGCCAGCGGTCCAGCTTACGGTGATGGGTCAGCAGAACGCTTGTCCTGTCCGGTGACATCACAAACGCAGAACCGGTGACATGGCCCGTCTCAGGATTACGGCTGAAGGCCTGAGGCTCGCTTTCGCAAAACACCCGCAAACGCCTCCACATATCCCGGTCGCGGGCTGTCCGAAGCTTGTAACATCCAACACCGCTCAGGCTCATTACGCTCATCTGCCTTCACCTTCCCGTGACGTTGCGGGCTGCCGCCTTGTTCAGGGCCCATTGCGCGCTCAATCTATGCAGAACACCCAACAAAGGCCACGTCCATGCCCGCTGAACGCGTCTCCTTCCCCGGCCATGCCGGAACACCCCTTGCCGCCCGCCTTGACTTGCCCGAGGGACCGGTCCTTGCAACGGCGCTGTTTGCCCATTGCTTTACCTGCTCCAAAGACATCCCGGCCGCGCGGCGGATTGCCGGGCGGCTGGCGGCGATGGGGATCGCGGTGCTACGGTTTGATTTCACCGGATTGGGGCATTCCGAGGGGGAGTTCGAAAACACCTCCTTCAGTTCCAATGTCGCGGATCTGATCATGGCGGCGCAATATCTGGCCTCGCGCGGCATGGCGCCCTCGTTGCTTATCGGCCATTCGCTGGGCGGCGCGGCGGTGCTGCGGGCGCGGGCAGGCATCCCGTCTGTCAAAGGCGTGGTGACACTGGGCGCGCCGTTCGATCCCGGCCATGTCTCGCACCATTTTGACGCGGCACTGCCGGAGATCGAGGCAAAGGGACGCGCTGAAGTCTGCCTGGGCGGACGGCCGTTTGTGATCGGCAAGGAGTTCGTCGACGATATCAACGCCGAAGCACTGGCGCCTGCAATTGCGGAACTGAAGGCGGCACTGCTGGTGCTGCATGCCCCGCGGGATGAAACAGTAAGCATCGAAAATGCGGCCTCAATCTTTACCGCGGCAAAACACCCCAAAAGCTTTGTCACCCTGGATGATGCCGATCACCTGATCACCCGCGCAGCCGATGCGGAATATGCCGCCGAGGTGATTGCCGCCTGGGCCGGGCGCTATGTCAGAATGGCCCCGCCCGCGCCGCCGCCCGGTGCGCCCGAAGGCATCCTGCGGGTGACCGAGGCGGACTCGGAGGGCTTCTTGCAGGACGTGCAATCCGGCCCTTATCACCACACCTATGCAGATGAGCCGTTGGCCTATGGCGGCACCAATCGCGGCATGTCGCCTTATGGCTTCGTGGCGGCCGGGCTCGGCGCCTGCACCTCGATGACGCTGCGCATGTATGCCCGCCGCAAGGGCTGGCCGCTGGAAGGGATCAGCGTCGATATCAGCCACGACAAGGTGCATGCCCAGGATGCCCAGCCGACGGGACCAGCCAAAATCGACCAGTTCACCCGGGTGATCCACCTCTGCGGCCCATTGAGCGATGAACAGCGGACCAAGCTTATGGAGATTGCCGACAAATGCCCGGTACACCGGACCCTGGAAAGCGGCGCCAAAGTGGTGACACATCTGGAAACCTCACACCAGGCGGAAACTGTGTAACTGTCAAAAACCAGAGACCTCCCGCGCCCGGCCGTTGCAGGAAACCTGCAACGGCAGCGGCCTTGGGCCCGGCGCCGGGCCCAGCTGCGGCAGGCCTTCGCCAGAAGGCCGCAACGCAGGCGGGAGCCCCCCTTGCTGTCAGTCAGAGTAACGGCCTGTGGTGATGTCGCCGCCCTCGCCAACAAACCGCAAAGCCTCACCGTCGCTTTCCAAAACAAAACAAGCCCACAGGTCCGACGGCGGCCAGGTGGAGCAGTATTTGCTGTCCCGCACGCCCCAATAGCCCCAGCTGTCATGGCCGGCATTGTACAAGGTCCGGCCCGTGGCCCGGAACTCCTGCCAGGCACCGCTGCCGTAGGTCAGCTTGCGCCCTTCCAGCGCTGCCTGCACTTCCTCTCCGCTCAACGCCCGCCATTCCGCCGCCGCAAGCGGCGAAACTGTCAATGATACCGCAATCATCAGGGCAATGTGCCTCATGTCCGCCTCCCAGCCTTGCTGTCACGCCTTACCTGATCTAATAGGCCGGGCATCTGCTGCACAATCACATAAAGGTGCTTTCGCCCATGATCCCCCGCTATGCCCGCCCCGAGATGGTCGCCATCTGGTCGCCTGAGACCAAATTCAAGATCTGGTACGAAATCGAGGCCCATGCCTGCGAAGCCATGGCAAACCTTGGCGTGATCCCGCGCGAAAATGCTGATGCCGTGTGGAAAGCCAAGGACGTGGAGTTTGACGTCGCCCGCATCGACGAGATTGAAGCCGTCACCAAACACGACGTCATCGCCTTCCTCACCCATCTGGCTGAGCATGTCGGCTCTGAGGAAGCCCGCTTTGTGCATCAGGGCATGACTTCGTCGGATGTGCTGGACACCTGCCTGAACGTGCAGCTGGTGCGTGCCGCCGATATTCTGCTGGACGGCATGGACAAGCTGCTGGCCGCGCTGAAGAAACGCGCGTTGGAGCATAAAAACACCGTCCGTGTGGGCCGCAGCCACGGCATTCACGCTGAACCCACCACCATGGGCCTGACCTTTGCCCGCTTCTACGCCGAGATGGACCGCAACAAGAACCGTCTGGAAAAAGCCCGCTGGGAAGTCGCCACCGGCGCGATCTCGGGCGCGGTCGGCACTTTTGCCAATGTCGATCCGGCGGTCGAGGACCACGTCTGCGAACAGCTGGGCCTGCGGCCTGAGCCGATCTCCACCCAGGTGATCCCGCGCGACCGCCACGCGATGTTCTTTGCCACCCTCGGCGTCATTGCGTCCTCGATCGAAAACGTTGCTGTGGAAATCCGCCATATGCAGCGCACCGAGGTTCTGGAAGGTGCTGAATTCTTCTCGATGGGCCAGAAAGGCTCGTCGGCAATGCCGCACAAGAAGAACCCGGTTTTGACCGAAAACCTGACGGGTCTTGCGCGTCTGGTCCGCATGACCGTTGTGCCTGCGATGGAAAACGTGGCGCTGTGGCACGAGCGCGACATCTCGCATTCCTCCGTGGAACGCGGCATCGGCCCCGACGCCACCGTCACCCTGGACTTTGCCCTGCACCGTCTGGCGGGTGTCATCGACAAAATGCTGGTGTTCCCCGAGAACATGCTGGACAACATGAATAAATTCCCAGGTCTGGTGATGTCGCAGCGGGTGCTGCTGGCGCTGACCCAGGCCGGCGTCAACCGTGAAGACGCCTATGCCATGGTGCAGCGCAACGCGCTGAAGGTCTGGGAAGAGCGCGTTGACTTCCGCGAGCTGCTGCTGGCGGATGCGGACGTGGTTGCCGCCCTCGGCGAAGAGGCGATCAACGAGAAATTCGACATGGGCTACCACACCAAACATGTCGACACGATCTTCAAGCGCGTGTTCGGCGAATAAGCCTTCCCTGACAGAGCATCTCAGCGCCCTGCCTTTTGGCGGGGCGTTTTTGTTTGCAGTCCGAAAAATTTCACCAACGCATATTTGATATGAATAAATTGGCCGGCCCACGGGTTGTAAGGGTACATTGATCACCAATTTATGCATCTGGAGATGACGACATGCGTTATTTTGCTCTCGCCGCTGCCTTGACCCTGCCGATGACGGCTTTTGCCGCAAGCGGCAACGACTGGAACCCGCCGAAACCCACCCAGACCACCAAGGAGTGCAAAGGCAAGCGGGTTTGGGACGACCAGAAGAAACGCTGCGTGCGCCCCAAGAAATCCTCGCTGAACCAGCAAGAGCTGCTGGGCGCGGTGCGCGAGCTGGCCTATGCCGGCCGTCAGGAGGACGCGCAGGCGGTGCTGGGCGCAATGGCGGACCAGCAGGACTCGCTAGTGCTGACCTATTGGGGGTTCACCCATCGCAAACTAGGCAATTTGGACGTGGCGCAGGCCTATTATGATCAGGCATTGGCACGCGATCCGGATAACATCCTTGCCCGTTCGTATATGGGGCAAGGCCTTGTGGAACAGGGAAAATACGGCGCAGCCCTGGTACAGTGGAAAGAGATCAAGGCACGCGGCGGTGACGGCAGCTGGGCCGAAGCATCGCTGCGCAACGCCTTGGAAACAGGTGCATCCCACAGCTACTAGCTTCAGCCTTTCTTTACGGCTTGCGGCGTATCTTTGCCTCCATGATCAAGAAGAATCTTTGGTAGGGTGCGAGAATGCCTCAAGACAACATGCTGGCGCTTCCGATGGCTTCAGGCGGGCCGGATCTGGGTGGGTTCGGTGCCCCGGCCCCTCTGGGCGCGGGGGGCGGCAGCGGGCTGAGCGGCAAGGCCAAGGCCGCAATTATCGTCCGGCTGCTGCTGAATGAAGGCGCGGAAATCCCGTTGGAGGAGCTGCCTGACGACCTGCAGCTGGAGTTGACCCAGCAGATGGGCAAGATGAGCATTGTCGACCGTGACACGCTGAACGCGGTCGCGGGCGAATTTGCCGATTTGCTGGACAATATCGGCCTGCATTTCCCCAACGGTCTGGCCGGTGCGCTGAATGCCATGCAGGGCAAGATCAGCCGCCACACCCACAGCCGCCTTCGCAAGGAGGCCGGTGTGCGCCAGTTCGGCGACCCCTGGGAGCGGTTGAAACAGCTGCCGCCCGAAGATCTGGCCGGCTTGGCCGAGGCGGAAAGCACCGAAGTGGCTGCGGTTTTGCTGTCCAAACTGGACACCGCCAAGGCGGCGCAAATGCTGGTGCATCTGCCTGGCCCGATTGCCCGCCGCATCACCTATGCCGTCAGCCACACCGCCAATGTGACGCCCGACACCGTGGACCGGATCGGCCTGTCGCTTGCCGCCCAGGTCGAAGCCCGGCCCGATCTCGCCTTTGATGAGACCCCGGGCCAGCGTCTTGGCGGCATCCTGACCGAGGCGGCGGCAGCCAAGCGCGACGAGGTGCTGACCGCGCTGGACGAAGAGGATGAGGACTTCGCCATCAAGGTGCGCAAAGCGATCTTTACTTACGCCCTGATCGGCGAACGGATGCAGCCGATCGACGTGCCCAAGCTGATGCGGGTGCTATCGCAGCCGGATCTGGTCACGGCCATGGCCTTTGCCACCGACGAAGAAGACGTTGCCACAAATGAATTCCTGCTCAAGAACATGTCCAGCCGGATGGCCGACAACATCCGCGAAGAGGTGGGCGAGCGCGGCAAAGTCAAGCGCAGCGATGGCGAGGCGGCGTTCAGCATGATCATCTCGGCCATGCGCGATTTGGTAGCAACAGGCGAAATCGATCTGAAGTCCGACGAGGATGAGGAGGAAGGCGGCTAAGATCCGCCGCATATTCCGGTTCGGCAGGCGCGCAGATCATTCTGTCCGCGCCTGCGAGCGGCTTGTACCTGCCGGTCCGGCTGCGTATGATGCGGGCTTCCGGGCGCATTCCCGCGCCGCAACCATCCAGACGCCATGCCCGTAGATCCTTCCGAGCTCTCCACCTGGAGCCATGTCAAATATTATGGCAGCAACCTGTTTCTGCGCGGGCTGCTGGTCGGCACCCGGCTGATCCCCTATGGGCTGCGGGTGCCCATGATGGGCCGGCTGGTCACAGCCATGGGCCGGCTGGCCGGGTTCGACAAACGGGTGCGCAACAACCTGGATCTTGTCGGCCCCGAGCTGTCGGAAATTGATCCCGGCGCGCTTTACCGGGATGTCAGCGACAATGCGGGCCGGATGATAGCTGAAATCTATGCCGGTGCTCCCTTTCACGCCCGCGCCAAGGCAGCCCCCATTTCCGGGCCTGGCCTGAAAGCGCTGGAAGAGGCCCGTGCGGCAGGGCGCCCGGTTCTGCTGGCGACGGCGCATTTCGGCAACTACGACGCTGCCCGCGCGGCGCTGTTTGCCCGCGGTTTCGAGATGGGCGCGCTATACCGCCGTATGGCCAACCCGTATTTCAACGACCATTACGTGGCAGCAATCAAAGGCAACGGCGAGCCTCTGTTCGAACAGGGAAAGCGCGGCATGGTCGAGCTTGTCCGGCATTTGAAAAAGGGCGGTATCGCCGCCATCGTCACCGATCTGCACGCCCAGGGCGGCGAATTGATCGACTTCTTCGGCAAGCCTGCGGTCACCTCCACCGTGCCGGCCGAACTGGCACTGAAATTCGGCGCTGCTGTCATCCCTGTTTACGCGGTGCGCCAGGACAACGGTCTGGATTTCGAGATTGTGATGAGTGCGGAAATTCCGCATTCAGATCCGCTCACCATGACTAAATCGTTGAGCGCAGATCTGGAAGCCATCGTGCGCAAGCACACCGGCCAATGGTTCTGGATCCACCGCCGCTGGAAACCCTATGTGCCGCGGCCCAAACCCGGCAAGAAGGCAAAACCCGAGGCAGGCTGATCCAGGCGGCTATTCGGCGCGGGCCGCAGCAATGATACGGCCGAATGGCGCCTCTTGCACCAGTACAGCCGCGGGCTGGTTTCCCGGCACCGGAACTGACAGTTCCAAATCCCCCGCCCCGTCCCATTCTGCAGCGATCTGCCAGTCTTCCACCACATTGGAATAGCTCAAGGTCTTGCCGGCCAGTTCACCGCGGGTGATATTGACGGATCTTTCGGGCGTGTAGCGCACCAGCTGCACCAGCAGCCTCGCGTCCCCCATCTGCACCCGAGGCTGCAGCCGGATCACCAGTTCCTCCCCGCTCCGCTCAACCGACAGCGTGACCGGGCGCGGCTGGGACTGATATTTTCCGATGGCATCAGTTACCTTCATTGCATCGGCGCCGATCACATCATCCTGACCCATGATGATCATCTGCGGCGTGTATATCATCCTGCGGCCGCCCGCATGCGCATAGCCCTTTTGACGCTTGGTATGGGACGGCTTGGCGAATTGATCCTTCCAGCCGATGTAATCCCAATAGTCCACGTGCAGTGCCAGCGGCAGCACATCCTCGCGCGCAGCCAGCTTATGCAGCAATGCGTCGGCCGGCGGGCAGGATGAACATCCTTGCGATGTATAAAGCTCTACCACCACAGGTTCCGCAGCGGATTGGCCGTAAACCGGCAGTGCCAGGCACCAAGCTGCAATGATCGACGCCAGAAGTTTCATGAATCGCCCGCTTCGTTTGTTAGGCTTCTGGTCTAAAGATGTGCCTGCGAATACGCCAATCAATCATTTTTGAGCCGGGTTTGAACGAGGAGGCCGCGTTGGACCGCAAAAAATGTGTACTATTGCATACAAAAACGCCCCCTGCGGCGATTGGGCTATTGAATGCTTAATCTTCCTCATGCATTTAGCAGGCAGCGAATTCCCCGATTTCAAATCCTTGAGGGAGGCCAAACATGCCTATCACCGTCGGACAGGACAATGCCAAAGCGCGCAAAACGCTCAGCGTCAATGGCAAGTCGATCTCTTATTACTCCATACCCGCAGCCACCGAAGCCGGCTTTGGCGATTTTTCCAAGCTGCCCGCCGCGCTGAAGGTGGTGCTGGAAAACATGCTGCGGTTTGAGGACGGCGGCTTTTCCGTCTCCACCGATGACATCAAGGCCTTTGCCGAATGGGGTGCTTTGGGCGGCAAAAACCCGCGCGAGATCGCCTACCGCCCTGCCCGCGTGCTGATGCAGGATTTCACCGGCGTTCCCGCCGTTGTGGACCTGGCGGCCATGCGCGACGGCATCGTTGGCCTGAAAGGCTCTGCAGCCAAGATCAACCCGCTGGTCCCTGTTGACCTGGTCATCGACCATTCGGTGATGATTGATGAGTTCGGCAACCCGCGTGCGTTCCAGATGAACGTGGACCGCGAGTATGAGCGCAACATGGAGCGCTACCAGTTCCTGAAATGGGGCCAGAACGCCTTTGACAACTTCCGCGTTGTGCCGCCGGGCACCGGCATCTGCCACCAGGTGAACCTGGAATACCTGTCCCAGACTGTCTGGACCGACACAGACCAGAACGGCGAGGAAGTCGCGTACCCGGATACCCTGGTCGGCACAGATAGCCACACCACCATGGTCAACGGCGCCGCGGTTCTGGGCTGGGGCGTCGGCGGGATCGAGGCTGAAGCCGCGATGCTGGGCCAGCCGATTTCGATGCTGATCCCCGAGGTTATCGGCTTTGAGCTGACCGGCCAGATGGTCGAAGGCACCACCGGCACCGACCTGGTTTTGAAAGTGGTGGAAATGCTGCGCGCCAAGGGCGTGGTTGGCAAATTCGTCGAATTCTACGGCACCGGCCTGGACCGCCTGCCGCTGGCAGACCGGGCCACCATCGCCAACATGGCGCCTGAGTACGGCGCCACCTGCGGTTTCTTCCCGATCGACAATGAGACCCTGCGCTACCTGCGCAACACCGGCCGCGACGAGGACCGCATCGCGCTGGTCGAGGCCTACGCCAAGGAAAACGGCTTCTGGCGCGGCGCCGACTACAGCCCGGTCTACACCGACACCCTTTCGCTGGACATGGGCAGCATCGTGCCTGCGATCTCCGGCCCGAAGCGCCCGCAGGATTATGTCGCGCTGACCGGTGCCAAATCCGCCTTTTCGAAAGAGATGGAAGAAACTTTCAAGCGTCCCATGGGCAAGGAAGTCGCGGTCAAAGGCGAAGACTACACCATGGAATCGGGCAAGGTGGTCATTGCATCCATCACCTCCTGCACCAATACCTCCAACCCCTATGTGATGATCGGCGCAGGCCTGGTCGCGCGCAAGGCAGCCGCACTGGGACTGGACCGCAAGCCCTGGGTCAAGACCTCGCTGGCACCGGGTTCGCAGGTCGTGTCCGCTTATCTGGAGGCCGCAGGCCTGCAGGAGGATCTGGACAAGGTCGGCTTCAACCTGGTTGGCTACGGCTGCACCACCTGCATCGGCAACTCCGGCCCGATCCAGCAGGAGATTTCCGAGGCGATTGCCGAAGGCGATCTGGTGGCGACCTCGGTGCTGTCGGGCAACCGCAACTTTGAGGGCCGCATTTCGCCTGACGTACGCGCCAACTACCTGGCCTCGCCGCCGCTGGTTGTCGCTTATGCACTGGCCGGCACCATGGACATCAACCTGGCTTCCGACCCGATCGCCCAGGACAAGGACGGCAATGACGTCTATTTGAAAGACATCTGGCCCTCGACCCAGGAAGTTGCGGAGCTGGTTGAACAAACCGTCACCCGCGAAGCCTTCCAGTCGAAATACGCCGACGTTTTCAAGGGCGACGAGAAGTGGCAGGCGGTCGAGACCACCGATGCGGAAACCTATGACTGGCCGTCCGCGTCGACCTATATCCAGAACCCGCCCTACTTCCAGGGCATGGGCACTGAGCCGGGCACCATCTCGAACATCAAAGATGCCAAGGTTCTGGCGGTTCTGGGCGACATGGTCACTACCGACCACATCTCGCCCGCAGGTTCGTTCGCAACCACCACGCCCGCAGGCCAGTATCTGCTGGAGCGTCAGGTGCAGCCGCGCGAGTTCAACTCCTACGGTTCGCGCCGCGGCAACCACGAGATCATGATGCGCGGCACTTTCGCCAACATCCGCATCAAGAACGAGATGCTGGACGGCGTCGAGGGCGGCTACACCAAAGGCCCAGATGGCGAACAGACCTCGATCTTTGATGCCTCGATGGCGCATCAGGAAGCAGGCACCCCGCTGGTGGTGTTCGGCGGCGAACAGTACGGCGCGGGCTCCTCGCGCGACTGGGCGGCCAAAGGCACCGCGCTGTTGGGCGTCAAGGCTGTGATCGCTGAATCGTTTGAGCGTATTCACCGTTCCAACCTGGTTGGCATGGGTGTAATCCCGTTTGAATTCACCGGTGGCGACAGCCGCAAATCGCTGGGCCTGACCGGGGAGGAAACCGTATCGATCTCTGGGCTGGACTCCATCCAGCCGCTGCAGGACGTGCCCTGCGCGATCACCATGGCGGATGGTTCGGTGAAAGAGATCACCCTGAAGTGCCGCATCGATACCGCGCCTGAGATCGAATACATCGAACATGGCGGCGTGCTGCACTATGTGCTGCGCAACCTGGCCAAGTCGTAAGGCAGCTAAGACAACATATTAATGGGCGCCCAAACGGGCGCCCTGCTTACGTCAGGGCTAAAGCAATCTGTCCCGGCTACCGGGCGAAGATGGTGCTGTTCAGGATCTCTGCAATCGTGCCATCTGCCTGCAATTCGGAAATCGCCCGATTGAACACATCCAGATAAGCATCTGCGCCGGAACTCCGCGACAGGCCAAAATGCGAATAGGTGCTGGAAATCGGAGTGGCAACAGCCGCAATTCTGTCCTGCCAGCCGTTTTGCACGACGTGGTACCGTCCGACCGCATCATCAATTGCGATAAGATCCAGTTGATCAAACAGCAGCATTTGCATCAGGCCTTCCACATCGCCGCCGCGAACGATCCGGTTGTTGCTTTCAAAGGCGCGTTCCATCTCCTGATCAATCACGCTGCCGTTCACCATTCCCAGCCGCAGCCGGGAAATCCGCGAATATCCTTTGTCCAGATCCAGCCCTTGCAGATAGCGTTCACGGTTGTACCAGAATGTGTTGGTCTGCAAAAAGGTCGGCTCTGTGAAGGCCAGATAGGAAGCGCGCGCGGTGGATTTAAACAACGGAAGGATGCCGTCGGCTTCGCCGGATTGAGCACGTGCTAGGCAGCGCTGCCAAGGCAGCAGAACAACAACAGCTCTTAGCCCGTCAATCCGGTCCGTCACGGCCTCCAGCAGCTTGACCTTCAGCCCGCCGTCGGGAATGCCGCCGGTTCCCAGCGTATAGGGCGGATAGGGGTCGTAGCAGAAGGTCAGTACAGAGTCGGCACGCGCGGTGTCTGCCAGCCCGCAAAAGGCAGCAAAGCATGCCAGCAGCGCTTTGATGAACCCAGTCGGCTTTTCCACTCTCCTGGCCTTCTCCATACGCGCGGCATTCAGTTTAACGGGATTGCAAATTGCCGCTCCCGCTTGCCTTACGCTTCCAACCTATCCCACAGTTAAATGAAAGAACCTGTAATGGAAATTAGCGTTCTCCCGATCGGGCACATGCACAACCAAAGCGATACACTCCTGACGCCAATACCTGCTATACCGTCCGGTTCAGTTGTGTAAACATTGATTCTGGATACATCTTTTACTCCTCGCGACACTCCTTTATCGGCCGGGTTCCAATACATGAAAGAAGCTGTAATAGCAGTCGTTTACCCGGACATAGACACATTCGACGAACACGTTGAAGCGGTTCTGAACATGGTTCCGGAAACGCGCTGTTTTCCTGGCTGCATTGAAGCCCATGCCGGTATCAACCGCACGCGTTTTGAAATCGTCGTTTTCCACCTATGGGAGTCCAATGACCATTTAGAGCGATACTTGGTCTGGCGTGCCGACCGCGGCGATTTGGACGCCCGCAGCGCCACCATGCGGCGGGAGCAGGACTTCCGGACCTTTTCAGTGCCATAAGACCCCGGCCTTCGTATTGAAAGCGCTGCATCACCGCCCGCCCCGCCGGGTTTTGCCTTGCACACTGACTGTTCGCAATCTCTGGATTGCCTTGGATGGACACCCCGGAAAAAGTGGTGGCATGAAACATTCAGACAGCATCACAGGCTATCACGCCCACATCTACTTTGACGAAAACACCGTTACGCAGGCCCGCGCTCTTTGCCAGCGCGCTGCCGGGCTCTTTGGAGCAGAGATGGGACGCATGCATGAAAAGCCCGTCGGACCGCATCCTAGATGGTCCTGCCAGCTGGCGGCCAGCCCGGAGCAGTTTTCCAAGCTGCTGCCTTGGCTGGCATTGAACCGCGATGGCCTGATTGTCTTTGCCCATCCGGAAACCGGCGACGCCCTGGCAGATCATCGGGATCACGCGATCTGGCTGGGAACAGGTCTGACGCTGGATCTCAGCATTTTCAGTTGACGCCTGCGTAAATTTACCAGAAATTTCCTGATCCCCGTCAAGCTGGCCCTGCCCGCTGCAACATGGAGCGTTTCGTGACGGAAGCCGTGATCATTCAATTGCACCCGCTGCCCGGTAAATACACCGAGCTGACAGCTCTTGTGAAACAGATGGTGGTGGCAGTCCGCAGCTTTCCGGGATGCCTGCAAGCCGAAACACTGCTCGCCCCGGACAGGGACGAGATTTCGGTCTTTCAAAGATGGACCGACGCGGAGGCGTTCAGCGAGTATCTGATTTGGCGTTCCAAGCAAGAAGACTTGCAGCTAGCCTATGCGCTGTCGTCGAAGGAACCGGATTTCCGCAGCTTCACCTTGCATGGCACGGGCTAAGATACTGACGCCTGTCTATTGACTAGCCGCCTTCTCCATCGCCGGACGCAGAGTGCTTTCGATCACGCGCTGGGTGATCGGGCCGGCGAACCGCAGCACGATCTTGCCGTTTCCATCCACCACATAGGTCTCCGGCACGCCGTAAAGCCCCCAGTCGATTGCCATGCGGCCTTTTTCGTCGCGACCGATCGCAGCGTAGGGGTCGCCCAGCTCGTTCAGAAAACCCTCGGCATTGGCCAGCTGATCCTTGTAGTTAACGCCATAGACCGGAATCCCTTCTGTGGACAGCGCCTCGAGGTTCGGATGCTCGGCCCGGCAGGGCGCGCACCAGCTGGCCCAATAGTTCACCAGCTTCACATTGCCGTCACGCAGGGTGGCGTCGGTGAACATTTTCTTGCCGGGGAATTCGTCCAGCACCACCGGCGGCGCGGGCTGTCCTTCACGGGCAGACGGCAGGCTGTTGGGATCCTCGCGGAACATGCCCACCAGGGCGAGACCGACAAATCCCGCAAACACGATACCGGGGACCGCCATCAGCGGAGAGATCTTAGCCATTGCGCTTCATCCTGGTTTCCAAGGTTTCCATCTCCCGGCGCACTTTTCGGCCGCGCAGGATTGTCAGCACCACCAGCGCCAGCAGCAGCAGCAGCGAGGCACCATAGGCCGACAGCACCGTATCGGCATATTTTCCAAGATCAGGCATCACGCCTCCAGCCGTTCGCGCGCCATCAATGCCTTGATGCGGCGGGCGCGGATTTCAGTTCCGGTGCGGTAGAACACCAGTGCAAGGAACAACAGCACAAACCCTGCCATGCAGACATAAAGCGGGTTGGAAAACGCATCGGCCACGTTTTCCTTTTCATCCAGGGACAGCGACGCCCCCTGATGCAGCCCCTGGTTCCAGAAGTTCACAGCATAACGGCTGAGCACTGCAAAGACCGAGCCCACCAGGCAGAGGATCGAGGTCAGATCCGCGGCGGTATCGGGATTGTCGATCGCCTCCCACAGGGCAATATAGCCCAAGTAGAACAGGAACAGTACCAGAAAGGAAGTGAGCCGCGGGTCCCAGGCCCACCAGGTGCCCCACATCGGCTGCCCCCAAATCGCGCCGGTGATCAGCGCAATCACGGTCATCACCACGCCCACCGGTGCGGCGGCACGGGCCGCCAGCGCGCTGACGTGATGGCGGCGGATCACCCAGACCAGCGAGGTCACAAGCATCATGAACCAGGCGTTGATTGCCATCAGCGCCGAGGGCACATGCAGGAAGATGATCTTGACGGTGGAGCCCTGGCGGTAATCGTCCGGCGTGAAGAAGAAACCCCAGACAAGGCCTACAGTAATCAGCACCGCAGAGCTGACCCAGAGGGCCGGCATCACCTTTTCGGTGGTGGCCAGGAACTTTTTCGGGTTGGCGTATTCCCAGATCGACATGTTGGCTATTTAGCTCTTGTTCTCGGGTTTCTCAATTCACGGCGTCGGCAAATGTCCTAGCGCAAATTGACGCGCAGGACAGCGGCGCTTGCAAAGGGTAAGAGGGCGATGGAGGCAGCGGAGATGCCGGCCAGCAGCAGCATCGGTGTTTGAACAGCCATGCCTTCGGCGCCGCGGCGGGCCACTTCGGATCCGAAGATCAGCGTGGGCACATACAGCGGCATCACCAAAAGCGACATCAGCAGACCGCCGCGTTTCAGCCCGACGGTCAGCGCGGCGCCGAAGGTGCCGATGACAGACAGTGCCGGCGTGCCCAGCAACAGCGAGATCAGCAGCCATTGAAAGCCCTGCACCGGCAGGTTCAGCAGCACCCCCAGTACCGGTGCGGCCATCACCAGCGGCAGGCCGGTGGTAATCCAATGGGCCAGCGCTTTGATGGTGACGGTGCTTTCCAGTGGCAGCGGCGCAGTGGCCAGCAGGTCCAGCGAGCCGTCCTCCCAATCCAGTGCCAGCAGCCGGTCGAGGGACAGCAAGCACGCCAGCAGCGCGCCCAGCCACAAAACACCCGGTGCGATCTTGGACAAAAGATCGGACTGCGGGCCGACAGAGAAAGGCACCATCACCGTCACGATAAGAAAGAATGCAAGACCCAGGCCAAAACCGCCGCCCGCCCGGAAGGCGAGCTTCAGATCCCGCAGAAGAAGCGCAATCACAGGAAACCTCCGTCGAAGTCATCCAGCGCCAGAGGCTTGGCCTTGTAAGGGCCGACATCCAGCACCTCCGCCTCCAGCCCCAAGTCGATGTGGGTGGCGATCAGGGCTGAACCGCCCTGCCCCAGATGCGCCCGCACGGCGCCGGCAAACATGGCGACGGAGCTGGTGTCGAGGCTGACCGTCGGCTCGTCCATGATCCAGATGGGCCGGCCCGTGACCAACATCCGGCTGAGGCCCAGGCGGCGTTTCTGCCCCGCAGACAAGGCACCTGCCTGGCGGTCGCGCAGGGTCAGCAGATCAAAGCCGTCCAGCGCCTGTTCAATCCCATTTCTGCCAAAGACGCTGGCCCAGAAGGTCAGGTTCTCTGCCACCGTCAGCGTTGGCTTCAGCCCGTCGGAATGGGCGGCATAAGCGATCTGGTCCTCGGCGCCCTCGACCTGCCCTTTCAGCGGCGGCTGCAGGCCTGCAACGGTGCGCAGCAGCGTGGTCTTGCCGACCCCGTTAGGGCCGCGCAGGATCAGCGCCTTGCTGGGTTCCAGCGCAAAGCTGAGGCCCTCCAGCACCGGGATGCCACCGCGCGCCACGCTCAGATCCGTCACAGTCAGTGTCATGAAGTTCGCTTATCCCGTTGTGCCCGCGCATCAAAAGACCATGCAGCCGCGTCCCGCTTTGCGGCAGGTCAAATACATCTTCAGAAAGTCAGACCACCAGCGCCGCCATCGCAATCCGGCGCCCCTCGGACAGCAGCACATTGTAGGTGCGGCAGGCCGCGGGAGAGTTCATTGCCTCCACTCCCAGCCCGGCCTCCTCCAGCGCCTTATGCAGCTCTGCCGGGATATGGGCGATCTCTGCCCCGGTGCCGATGAACAGCACGTCTATCTCCCCGGCCAAAGCCAGCAGCGGCGTGTCATCCGCATAACCGCCCCAGGGGGAGGTTCCCGCAGCCGAAGTCAGCACTGCCCCCTGATGCACCTCCCCGCCGATGCGGAAGAACCCGGCGCCATAACCGTCAATCGGCTGCGCGTCGGTAAAACTCACTTCATTCAAGCGCATCAGCGGGGTCCTTTCAGTCGAATACCGGGAGGCTGGATAGCACGGCCAGCGCAATCACGGAATAGGAGGCAAAGCGGTAAAGCTTCTCCAGCTTGGGATCAAACAGCGCCTTGCCGGTCAGCGTGGTGACAACATAGGGGATACCCAGCAGTGCAGCCAGGATCACCGCCTGCAGACTGGCCAGTCCGCCAAAGATCAGGTTGACAGCAATCACCACATCCAGTGCAGCGAGGAAGACAATTGTATTGGCCCGCACCCGCGCCACGTCACGCACATTGGCGAGATAGAAAACAATAATCACAGGTCCTGTCAGGCCGGTCATGCCGCCAACAACGCCGGCAGCGCCGCCAATGGCAAACCGGCCGGGCCAGCCCAGCCGCCCCTGCCAGCGCCAGCCGGAAACCACGGCGGCCAATGTCACCCCGATCACCCCGGCAGCAAGCCAGCGCAGGGTCAGCGGATCCAATTGCGACATGACCCACAGGCCGGCGGGCACAGTGACAGCAGCGGCCATCGCCAGCGCGCCAACCTCAGCCTTGTCGGCCTTGCTCCAGGCCTGCGGGAACAGGGTGATAGTGGAAAATACCCCCATCAGCACCATCAGAAACACCACATCCGCCGACGGCAGGAACTGCGCGCCGACGGGGACGAAGATCATCGCGGTGCCAAAACCAGTGAAGCCGCGGACAAGACCCGCGGCTCCAATAGTCAGCAAAAGCCAGAACAGCCCTGGTGTTTGCAGGGCTGCCTGAAAGGCCTCAAGCATCGATATTCGAGAACTGATTGCCGGTGGTGTTCGCCTGTTTCGACCAGTCGCGCTTCACTCCCAGTTTCAGCAGAATAGTGGAGGCAACGAACACGGACGAATAGGTCCCGACCAGAACACCCCAGATCATCGCAAAGACAAAGCCGCGGATCACGTCACCGCCCAGCACATAAAGCGAGATCAGCGCCAAGAGCGTGGTGACCGAGGTCATCACCGTCCGGCTGAGGGTCTCGTTGATCGAGATGTTCAAAACCTCGGCCAGGTCTTTCTTCTTGTAGCGGCGCAGGTTCTCGCGCACCCGGTCGAACACAACCACCGTATCGTTCAGTGAGTAACCGACGATGGTCAGCAGGGCTGCGATGATGGCCAGATCGAACTTGATCTGCAGTTCGGAGAACACGCCGATGGTCAGCACCACGTCATGCACCAGCGCTGCGACAGCGCCGAGGGCAAACTGCCATTCAAACCGCAGCCAGATGTACACCAGCACCGCTGCAATGGCGAGCACCACGGCGATTACCGCAGTCTGGATCAGCTCGCCAGACACCTTTGGGCCCACGGATTCGACCGAGACAAACTTGATGCCTGGCGCCACCGCGTCCAGCGAGGTTTTCAGCGTCTCGATCATCTCGCCCGAGATCGCCTCGCCGCCTTCCTGCGCCTGAATGCGGATCATGGCGACGTGCTGGTCCTCTTCGAAAGCCGGATCGAAAACCTCGGTGATCGACACATCGCCCAGGTCATGCACCGACAGCGCATCACGGTAGGCGCCGACGTCCACGATTTCGGTTGCCTCGGTACGGATGGTGGTGCCGCCGCGGAAGTCGATGCCGAAATTCAGTCCCTGCAGAAGGAAGGAGGCAAAACCAACCACCATCATCAGGGCAGAGATGCCCAGCCACAGCTTGGCGCGTTTGAAGAAATCGAAGGAGGTGCCTTCGGGAACAAGTTTCAGCCGCATATCACACCTCAATCGTTTTCGGACGGCGCCGTTCAAACCACATGATGACGATCAGGCGGGTGACAAAGATCGCGGTGAATACCGAGGTCATGATACCCAGCCCCAGGGTGATCGCAAAGCCGCGCACCGGGCCGGAGCCCATGGCGAACAGGATCACCGCGGTGATGAATGTGGTGATGTTGGCATCGAGAATGGCGCTCAGCGCCTTGGAGTAGCCTTCGTCGATGGCCTTGGCCGGGCCGCGCCCTGCCTTCAGCTCTTCGCGGATACGTTCAAAGATCAGCACGTTAGCATCCACCGCCATGCCGACGGTTAGAACGATACCGGCGATGCCCGGCAGCGTCAGGGTGCCGCCAATGAGGCTGAGCATGCCGAAGATCAGCGCGATGTTCAGGATCAGCGCCACATTGGCAAAGAGGCCAAACAGACCATAGCTGAGCCCCATGAACACAAGCACCGCGATAAAGGCCACGATGGTAGCGATCTTGCCGGCGTCAATACTGTCCTGGCCCAGTTCAGGGCCGATGGTGCGTTCTTCCAGGAACTCCAATCCGGCAGGCAGTGCGCCTGCGCGCAACAGAACAGCCAAGTTGGTGCTCTCCTCAATGGTGAAATTGCCAGTGATAATCCCCGAACCACCAGGAATATGCGACTGGATCACCGGGGCGGAAACCACCTCGTCATCCAGCACAATCGCAAAGGGCGAACCGATGTTTTCCGCCGTGTAGTCGCCGAACCGCCGCGCACCCGAGGTGTTGAAGCGGAAGGTCACCGCAGGCCGGCCGTTCTGGTCGAACGAGGGCTGCGCATCCACAAGGTCCTCGCCAGTCACGACTGCGGCCGCCTCGATGGTATAGTAGATGCCGTCCTCGTCCAGCGACGGGATGATCTTATTGCCAATCCCCGGTGCAGCATCTGCATCGCTGCCGCGGCCGGCAACCGGGTTAAAGGTCAGCTGTGCGGTGGTACCAATGATCGCCTTCAGCTCCGAGGCGGAACCAATGCCCGGCACTTGAATCAGGATGCGGTCAGCGCCTTGGCGTTGGATGGTCGGCTCGCGGGTGCCGACCTCGTCAATCCGGCGGCGCACGATTTCCAGCGCCTGACGCACGGTGCGGTCGTCCGAGGCGATCTTCTCTGCCTCGCTCAAGCGCACCACCAGGATGTCGGCTTCGGCGGAAACTTCAATGTCGTTGGCGCCCACACCGGTCAATGTTGTAATCGGATTGGCCAGCTCGCGCACGACCTCCAGCGCCCGGGCCATGCCTTCGGGCTTGGTGATTTTCACGCGAATTTGATCCGCCTGCCCCGGCTGGCGGCGGAAAGTGCCGACGGTGCCGCGCTCGGGCCGCAACGCATCACGCACCTCCGGCCACAGCGCATCCATCCGCGCCTCATAGACGTCACTGACCTGCACTTCTGCCAGCAGATGCGCGCCGCCGCGCAAATCGAGACCAAGATTCACTAGCCCGGACGGCAGGAACGAGGGCCATTGGCCGACTGCCTCCAGCCGCTCCGGCGTCTCGCCCTTGGCGACAATATCCGCCGCGGCGTCGTTGGCCTGTTCGACGCGTGTGTAAAATCCGTTTGGCAGGGCAAGCATCAATCCAGCTGCGCATACCAACCAGATCAGCACCCTCTTCCAGAGATCAATTTGCAGCATTGCCCTGCCTTTTCATTTAGTTATTGGTCTAAGCTTACGACACCGGGTCGGTTTTGCTCAGCACCTGGGCAATGGTCGCCTTGACAACGCGCACTTTCACACCATCAGCGATTTCCACTTCGATCTCGCCATCTTCCTTGACCTTGGAGACCTTGCCGATCAGACCGCCCTGGGTCACTACTTGGTCACGCACGCGCAGCTGGTCGACCATCTTCTGATGCTCTTTCATCTTCTTCTGCTGCGGACGGATCAGCAGGAAGTACATGATCGCGAAGATCAGAATAAGCGGGAGAAATTGGGCGATTGCGCCACTGTCCATGGGATATTCCTTCTGTCAAAGCGGCCTGAGGTTTCACGCCGGAATTTTGCAGCGGAACCTATGCGCTGGGGGGATGGGTTGCAAGGCTGGCGCCAAGCAAAAGCGCAGCAAGGTTAGGCCGTTGCAGGTTTGCCTGGACGCCACGCCCGCAAGAGCCCTTCAATCCGCTCGCCCAGTGCCCGGAATCCCCAAGTTGCATATAGACCGTGCCCGCCCCTTCCCCTTTGTTCACCCTTGCGTCATAGGATGGGCCTACTGATTCAAATCACAATTCAACGCCAGGAGAGACTCTCATGCATGACATCCGCGCTATCCGCGAAAACCCTGCCGCATTCGACGCCGCTGTGGCGCGGCGCGGGGATGCGGGCGTGTCATCCGGGATTCTCGAACTGGATGAGGCGCGGCGCGCCAAGATCCAGGCGGCAGAAGCCGCCCAGGCCCAGCAGAACAAGGCCTCCAAGGAAGTCGGCGCTGCCAAAGGCCGCGGCGATGAGGCCGAGTTTGAACGCCTGCGCGCACTGGTGGCCGAGAAGAAGGCCGAAGTGGCGGCGATGAACACTGAGGCCAAGGCGCTGGATCAGCAGCTGACCGATATGCTGATGACCATCCCGAACCTGGCGTTCGATGAGGTGCCGCTGGGCGAGGATGAAGACGACAACGTCGAAATCCGCCGCTGGGGTGAACCAAAGGAACTCGATTTCGATGCCATGGAGCATTTCGAGATCGAAGGCGTGAAGCCCGGCATGGACTTTGAGGTTGCGGCCAAGCTCTCGGGCAGCCGCTTTGTGGTGCTGTCGGGTGCGGTAGCCCGTATTCACCGCGCGCTGGCACAGTTCATGATCAACACCCATGTGGACGAGAACGGCCTGACTGAGGCCTGGACCCCGGTTCTGGTGCGCGAAGAGATGATGTATGGCACCGGCCAGCTGCCCAAGTTCGGCGAGGACAGCTATAAAACCACCAACGGCTGGTGGCTGGTTCCGACTGCCGAGGTCACGCTGACCAACATCGTCAATGGCATGACAGTTGAGGAAGGCTACCTGCCCCGCCGCTATGTGGCACACACCCAGTGCTTCCGTTCCGAAGCCGGTTCGGCCGGCAAGGACACCTCCGGCATGTTGCGCCAGCACCAGTTCGAAAAGGTCGAAATGGTCTCGGTCACGCATCCGGACAAAAGCGGTGAAGAGCATGAGCGCATGACTCGTTGCGCCGAAAACATCTTGGAGCGGCTGGGACTGCCCTACCGCACCATTGTTTTGTGCACTGGCGACATGGGATTCGGCGCCCGCAAGACCCACGACATCGAGGTCTGGGTGCCCGGTCAGAAAACCTACCGCGAGATTTCTTCGGTCTCGGTCTGCGGCGATTTCCAGGCCCGCCGGATGAATGCCCGTTTCAAGCCCGCCGATGGCGGCAAGCCGCAGTTCCTGCACACGCTGAACGGCTCCGGCCTGGCAGTGGGCCGTTGCTTGATTGCAGTGCTGGAGAACGGGCAGCAGGCGGACGGTTCGGTCAAACTGCCAGAGGTGCTGGCACCTTATCTGGGCGGCAAGCTGACCCTGACCGCGGATGGCGCGCTGGCCTGAACCAAACGCCAGCGCAAAAATAGAAACCGGCGCCCTATGGGTGCCGGTTTTTTCTATTCACTCAACGCTTTGAGCGCTACTTCTTCGCCTTCTTCTTGCTGGCACCTTTGGCTGCAAGAATAGCCTGGGCCTTTGCCTTTTCTTTCTCGATGGCTTTTTTCGCTTTCGCTTTGACCTTCTTGGCCTTCTGCTTGGCTTTAATTCTTGCCGCTGCAAATTCCACCGCCAGCTGCGCCGTTTTCCGCTTGGCTTTACGGGCCTTGGCCTGCGCTTTGGCGGCCTTGTCCTCGGCTGCCCGGCGCGCGGCCTCGGCGGCTTCCAGCTTGGCGTTCAGCTCCCCCTTCAGCGCATCAGATGCCTTATTAGCGGGTGGGTTTGCCACTTTCTTCTCTGGCACCTTTCCGTTCACGGACCGGGTCTCCTTCTATTTTAGCACGCCCGGACCGGCGGACGCAGCCGCCTGAGCCGTGGCAGGCTCCAGCAATATCACCGCCTGTCTGGCTCCGGTACCCGTGATGCTGTGCAGCAGCGGTCGGCCAGACCAGATGAAAATGGGCCATCAGTGCTGGCTGCGACCCCTTGCAATAGCGGCCCCCTCAGCCCGGAAAGGGCACCAGGCATTTCTTGTCCTCATCCCACAGCTTCAGCGTCAGCGCCCGCACTGCTTCGCCAAATTTAATCCGGCGCAGCCCCAGTTCCGGCGGCAGGCTGTAGTGACACTGGCGCAGCCGGTAGGACGGGATGCGGGCGTTATAATGGTGAATGTCATGCAGGGTGATATTGGCCACCGCCATGTCGAAGACCCAGCCGAAATCCAGGCAGGAGGATCCTTGCAGCGCCGCCACCTGCGGGTTCAGGTCCGGACGGCGGTCCCAATAGGTGTCCTCGAAATTATGCTGCAGGTAGACAAGGAAAACACCGATCATGCCGCCCAGGAACGAAAACGCCAGCCAGACCCAGATCCCGTTCATCCCCGCCGCCCGGTAGAGCAGCACCAGCAATGCGGCAATCACCAGATTGTGCAGAACCACCCCCAGCGCACCAAAACGCCCGGTATTCTTGGGCCAGCGGTAGCGGATGAAATAAGTGAACGCCGCCCCCAGCGGCACCAGCACAAACGGATTGCGGTACAGGCGGTAACCCAGCCGGTCCCAGACCCCGGCCTTGGCCCATTCCCGCACCGTCATGGTGTGGATCTCACCTGTCTCCCGGTGTTCCAGGTTGCCGATGTTGGAGTGGTGCAGATTGTGGTTTTGCTTCATCACCTCAAACGGCGCAAAGGTGAAGGGCGACAGCACATGGCCGGCAATCTCATTCTGGGTCCGGGTCTCAAACAGCGAATGATGCCCGGTGTCATGCTGCAACACATAAAGCCGCACTGCGGCAAACGCAAAAACCACACCTGCCGGCAGCATCACATACCAGCGGTCCGCAAAGGAAATGGCCACGGCAAGCGCCGCAAAATAGACTGCAAATGTGCCAAAATAGCTGAGCGACGCCAGTCGGTTATCCGGCTGCGTGAATTGACGCGTATGTGCCCTCAGATCCATGAACCCGTCCCTAAAGCCGATGCGTGACAGCTGTGCAAACCGCGCATCCCGTCCGAAGTAAATGTCCAGATAACGCCGCCTTGTGCAAAAACAAGGTTACCCAGCATAATCCATTCAACTTGAAGGGTATCAATCTGCAGCAGGGAAGGAAACACAGGGAGACGATCCCCGGGAATTAGCAGGCAAAAGGCCGCTCACCCCTGTGAAACGCAATAACGCCGCCCGTCGGGGCGGCGCCGGGCCCAACGGGCCAAGGTATTCTGTGAATGCCGCGGGCCGGGCGGGAGCGCCTTTCCCTAGCTGGATCCGCCGCCGCGCTTATTCAAATGCTTGGCCAAAGCGCCGGCATTCTTGGCGCGCTTGCCCTTATAAGGGTTTTTGTCGCCCTGTCCGCGCATATACAACCGGATCGGCGTGCCGGGCATATCGAAATCCTCGCGCAAGCCGTTGACCAGATACCGGTTATAGCTTTCCGGCAGCTTGTCGGGATGCGAGCACATCACCACAAACCCCGGCGGGCGGCTTTTGGCCTGGGTCATGTAACGCAGCTTGATCCGCTTACCCTGAGGCGCTGGCGGCGGGTGCTGCTCCAGCATGCCAACCAGCCAACGGTTCAGTGCCGCGGTCGGCACCCGGCGGTTCCACACGGTATAGGCCCGCATGATCGCATCATGCAGCCGGTCCAGCCCCTTGCCTGTTTTAGCCGAAACCGTTACCAAAGGCGCGCCCCGCAGCTGCGGCAGCAGGCGGCCGAAGGCTTCCCTCAGGTCGCGCAGCTTTTCCTGCTTGTTGTCTTCGATGTCCCATTTGTTGACGGCCACAACAACCGAGCGGCCCTCGCGCTCGGCCAGGTCGGCAATCCGCAGGTCCTGCTGTTCGAACGGGATATCCGCATCCAGCAACACCACAACGACTTCGGCGAATTTCACCGCGCGCAGGCCGTCGGAAACGGACAGCTTTTCCAGCTTTTCCTGCACCTTGGCCTTCTTGCGCATGCCGGCCGTGTCAAACACCCGCATCGGCACGCCGTTCCAGTTCATCCGCAGCGAGATCGCGTCACGGGTGATACCGGCCTCAGGTCCGGTCAGCAGCCGGTCCTCGCCCAGGATCTTGTTGATCAGCGTCGACTTGCCCGCGTTGGGGCGGCCCACAACGGCAACCTGCAGCGGCTTGGCATCGGTCGGCTCGGGGATGCTTTCAATGTCGTCCTCACCGATTTCCTCGTCCAGCACCACATCGGTGACCGGCGAATGATCCACCGCCTCGGATTCAAACTTCTCTGCCAGCGGCATCAGGACCGAATAAAGATCCGGCATCCCTTCGCCATGCTCGCCGGACAAGCGCAGGGGCTCGCCCAATCCCAGGCTGTAGGCCTCCAGCACGCCAGCTTCTGCGGCGTTGCCTTCGGCCTTGTTGGCAACCAGGATCACATGGGCGGATTTGCGGCGCAGGATGTCGGCAAACAGCTCATCGGTCGGTGTCACGCCGGTGCGCGCATCGATCATGAACATACAGATATCGGCCATATCCACCGCCCGCTCGGTCAGGCGGCGCATACGGCCTTCCAGCGAGTTGTCAGTGGCGTCTTCCAGACCCGCGGTATCAATCACCGTGAACCGCAAATCGCCCAGCCGCGCCTCGCCTTCGCGCAGATCGCGCGTGACACCCGGCTGGTCGTCGACCAGGGCCAGCTTTTTGCCGACAAGGCGGTTGAACAGGGTGGACTTGCCCACATTGGGACGGCCCACGATGGCGAGGGTAAAGGACATCAGACCAGCTTTCTGCGATTCAGACGCGGCTCATAACGCATCCGGGCGGCATCCGCCACCCGGAAACACTGCTCAGCGGTATGCCAGCAATTCACCCTTGGAGGAAACCACATACAGCGTCCGCCCTGCAACAACCGGTGCGGTGGTGGCGCCGCCCGGCACCTCGGCGGTGCGGATCAGGCTTCCGTCCTGCGGGTTGAAGAACCGCAGCAGGCCGTCGTTGGAGGCGACAATGATCTGCCCGCCCGCCAGAACGGGGCCGTAATGCACATGGATCTTGCCGCGCTTGCCCGGCTTGTCTTTCAGAAACCCGGGCAGATCCACTGCCCAGACCACCTCGCCGCTGCCGCCGTCCAGACGCAGCAGCTGGTTGATGTCACTCACCTGAAACAGGCTGCCGCCTGCGGGCCATGCGGTTCCAGAGGCGCCTTCGCGCGCGGTCCACAGCCGGTCGCCGGTTTCCAGATCGATCGCCACGGTGCGGCCCGAGTTGTTGCCTGCGTAAAGGCGCTTGCCCGCGACCACCGGTGCCCCGGTCACATCGCTGATCCGCGACAAGGTCTGCCCGGTGCGCTGGCCGGAAACCGAGGCGCTCCAGCGCCGCAGGCCGCCGCGGCGGAAAGTGGCGATCAGATCGCCGGACCCAAAGGCAAAGACCGCCAGATCATTGGTCACCACAGGTGCAGGCGCGCCAAGGATGTTCGACGCCGAGGGCGAAGCTTCGATCTGCCAGGCAATGCGGCCGTCCTTGGCCTTGACGGCCCAGCCGGTGTCATCCCCCGCGACCAGATAGACCAGCCCGCCGCTGACCCGCGGCTGGCCGGATCCGGTGGCGTCCAGTTCCTGACGCCAGATCAGGCTGCCATCGGCAGCATCCAGGGCTGTCAGCACGCCATAACCGGAAGAGATGTAAAGAACACCGTCATCATAGGCCAATCCGCCGCCGGTGGCCTGGCCCTCGTCATCGGCTGCCGGGATCAGCGTGCTGCGCCATAAGACCTGCCCCTGCGGCGACACCGCCGAGACCTGTGCTGCGCTGTCCAGCGCGTAAATGCGCCCGCCGCCGACAACCGGCGTTGCGGTGATGCGCTGGCGGCGCCCGTCGCCGTCACCGATGGACGCGGACCAGATCCGCTGCGGCGCCGCCGACAGCGCCGGATGCGATGTGCGGCCGGCCTCGGCACCATGGCCCTGGGCCCAGCTTGCATTTGACACTTGCTTGGGCAAGGAAATCGCACGGGATTGGTTGACCACCTCAATTGCGGCCTCCGGGCGGATGTCCTCGCGTTCGCCGCGCAGAATGATCTCCTCCTCCGAACAAGCGGCCAGAATTGCCACCGCCGCGGTGCCGCACAAAAATGCCCGTGCCCGGGAGAAAGTTTTGTTTTTTGTCATTGCCCTGCCCTGTCTGCCGTTCGTGTTCCGCAAGTTCCCATCCGCGGAGCGCCTTACCCCTCAGGCGCAGAGGCATCCTCGATGGAGCCGCCAAGCGCCACAATCACCTGAGTTGCACGTTCTTTCAAGTCTGCACTCACAGCCGCATCCGTCGCAATCCCGCGAAGCCGGGTGATTGCGGCAGCGCTGTTGCCCTCTTCAATATCCAAAAGCGCCAGCTGTTCGGATGCCAGCAGTGCCAGCGGCGCGCCAGGCTGGGCCAGCGCCTCATATTGCAGACGCCGGTCGCTGACACTCAGGGTTCCGGACTGCAGGGTCAGCGCCTTAAAGCTGGCAATATGGCGGTAAATCAGCGGCAACTCACCATTGACCGCTACGGCCTCCAGCTGCGCGACCGCTTCAGCAGACTTACCCGCATCCGCCAGCGCGCCCGCCTCAAGCATTTTCAGAATGGCCGCGCCGCCTGCGCTTTCGGCTGAAACTGCGGCCAGCGCTTCGGACCGGCTGCCGCTGCCGTCAATCTCCAGCGCCGCGGTGATCGCATCCCCCAATGCTTCGGCCGCCGCCTGATCCTGTGCCTTGCTGTACTCTCGGAAGGCAGCACCGCCGACGATCAACGCCACCGCAGCGCCGCCGATCCAGCCGTAACGTTTCAGCATCAGGAAAAGCCGGTCACGGCGGACCTCTTCGGTCACCTCATCGATAAAGCTGTCGGTATCGCTCATGAAAAGCCCCTGATATGCGCAGCCCGGACGTTCCGTCCAAACCGGTATTGAATGCGTTGCGCCCCTCTTAACCCGGCTCAAAGCTCAAGCCAAGTGGCCCGTTTGCACCAGAAACGCCGGCAATTACGCCAGAAAAGCAAGAAATGTGAACTAAACCACTTAGTTTAGAATGGACATCTCCTATATCAGGCTTATCACATACGCGCGACTCCCGTTGTGAGCAGGCCCCGCCGTATTCTGGCTACGGCTCATTTTGCTCCCGGGACCAGACAAGAAACAGGAAGACCCGACATGCGTATCATTCCGATGCTGACTGCAGTGGCTGTGACGGCCGGCCTCTATCTGGTGGTGATTGAGCGCGACGATCTGCTGGCCTTTGCCCGGGGGGAGAATGCTCCGGAGGCAGCCGAGACCGAAACCGGCACTGATGCCGGCCAGGCGCTGACCCAAGCCGCAGACACGCGCGTTGGCGTTGTGGCCCTGCAAAGCAAAGCGACCACTATTGGCAGCGCGGTTATCCTGCGCGGCCAGACCCAGGCGATCCGCCAGGTCGAAGTTCGCGCCGAGGTCACATCGACAGTGATTTCCGAACCTCTGCGCAAAGGGTCCCATGTTAAGAAGGGCGACCTGCTGTGCGAACTGGACCCCGGCACCCGGCCGGCCATGCTGCTGCAGGCGCAGGCCCAGCTGAAAGAAGCCCGGATCAACCTGACCGCTTCCTCTAAGCTGTCCCAGGGCGGTTATGCCTCGGAAACCCGGCTGGCTTCATCCGAGGCCGCGGAGCGCACGGCGTTGGCTGCCGTGGCCACTGCAGAAAAAGAACTCAGCCATCTGACCATCACCGCGCCTTTTGACGGTCTGCTGGAGAGCGACACCGCCGAGCTGGGCAGCCTGCTGCAGCCCGGCAGCCTGTGCGGCACTGTGATCCAGCTCGACACCATCAAGCTGGTTGGATACGTGCCCGAGGCTGAGGTAAACAAGGTGACTTTGGGCGCCACGGCGGGCGCCGAGCTGGCAACCGGCCAGCAGGTGCAAGGGGAAGTCACCTTCCTCAGCCGCTCTGCCGACCCGAACACCCGCACGTTTGAGGTGGAAATCACCGTGCCCAACCCGGATCTCAGCATCCGTGACGGCCAGACCGCCGATATTGCAATTTCTTCAGCCGGCCGGCTTGCGCACAAGCTGCCGCAATCGGCGCTGACACTGAACAACGAAGGCAAGCTGGGCGTGCGTGTTGTCGGTTCCGACAGCACCGTGGTATTCTACCCCGTGCAGCTGCTTAGAGATGAGGCCGATGGCGTCTGGCTCGGCGGCCTGCCCGAAACCGCGGATGTGATCGTGGTGGGGCAGGACTTTGTGACCGAAGGCGTCGCCGTGGCGGCCACCTACCGGGAGACTGAACAGTGATTGGCATTGTCGATTGGGCTGCCGGCCGTGCCCGGATGGTCCTTGCCTTTATAGCAATCTCGCTGCTTGTCGGCGGCGTCGCCTATTCGATGCTGCCCAAAGAGGGCGAGCCGGACATCGAAATCCCCGCCCTGTTCATCTCGGTCCCTTTCCCCGGCATCTCGGCCGAGGATTCCGAATCCCTGATGGTCAAGGTGATGGAAACCGAGCTGGCCGACCTCGACGGGCTGGACAAGATGACCTCCACCGCCGCCGAAGGCTATGCCGGTGTTGCGCTTGAGTTTGATTTCGGCTGGGACAAGACCGCGATCATGGCCGACGTGCGCGACGCCATGGACAAGGCCGAGGCCGAGTTTCCCGAAGGCGCCGAGAAATACTCGATCACCGAAATCAACTTTTCGGAATTCCCGATCGTCATCGTCAACCTGACCGGCGCAGTGCCGGAACGTACAATGGCGCGCATTGCCAAGGACTTGCAGGACGATCTTGAGACCTTGGACGCAGTGCTGGAAGCCGGGATCGCCGGCAACCGCGACGAGATGGTCGAGGTGCTGATCGATCCGCTGCGGCTGGAAGCCTATAACGTCACGGCACTTGAGCTGATCAATGTTGTGCAGAACAACAACCAGCTGATTGCCGCAGGCGAGGTGGAGACGGCTCAGGGCACCTTTGCGATCAAGATCCCCTCCTCGTTCGACGAAGTGAAGGATATCTATCAGCTGCCGGTCAAAACCAACGGCGACCGTGTGGTGACCCTTGGGGAACTGGCGCAGATCAACTTCACCTTTGAGGACCGGGTCGGTACTGCCCGGTTTAACGGCGGCGATACGGTGGCGCTGCAGGTGGTCAAGCGCAAGGGCTACAACGTTATTGACACCGTCAACCTGGTGAAAGAGACGCTGGAAGCCTCCAAATCCAAATGGCCGCCGGAACTGCAGGCCGCGGTTGAAGTCGGCACCTCCAACGACCAAAGCCGCGTTGTCGGCTCCATGGTCAGCCAGCTGGAAGGCTCGGTTCTGACCGCCGTGGCGCTGGTGATGATTGTTGTTCTGTCCGCGCTTGGCAGCCGCGCTGCGCTGCTGGTCGGCTTTGCGATCCCGACCTCATTCCTCTTGTGCTTTGCCTTCCTGGCGCTGATGGGCGTCACCATTTCAAACATGGTGATGTTCGGCCTGATCCTTGCCGTGGGCATGTTGGTGGATGGCGCGATTGTCATTGTGGAATATGCCGACAAGCGCATCAAGGAGGGCACCGGCCCGATGCACGCCTATGTCGAGGCGGCGCAGCGGATGTTCTGGCCGGTGGTGTCTTCCACCGCCACCACGCTCTGCGCCTTTCTGCCCTTGCTGTTCTGGCCCGGTGTGCCCGGTGAATTCATGGGGATGCTGCCGGTCACCATGATCTTCGTGCTGTCGGCCTCGCTGGTGGTCGCGCTGATCTACCTGCCTGTCATGGGCGGCGTCACCGGCCGTATCAGCCGCACGTTTGAGGGCGCCTCCCGCGCCTTGCGCATGATCGCCCCTTGGTGGCTGCGCGCCGCTTTGGTGCCGGTTGCCATGTGGGGCATGTTTGCAGGCGCCATGCAAATGCTGAACCCGTCTTACCTGCTGGGCGGCGGGGCTGGCGGATTGGGCGGCGTGCTGTTTGGCGGACTGGTCTTCACACTTGCGTCCTTTGCCGCTTCCATCACCCTGAGTGCGGTCAAGATCGAGCGCGAGCAGAAAGAGGTTACCCCCGGTTACCATCACACGCCTTTCGGCCATGTGATCAAGTTCATCGCCGGCAACCCGGTAATGCCCATCGTGACCATCGCCGTGGTGGCATTCTCCATCATGACGGTGTTCAAAACCTTTGGCGAAAACAACCTGGGCGTTGAATTTTTCGTGGATTCGGAACCGGAGCAAGCCACCGCATATGTCCGCGCCCGCGGCAACATCTCGCTGCGGGAAAAGGACGAAATGGTTCGCGCTGCCGAAGACATCATCCTGCAGCACCACGCGGTGATCAACGTCTTTTCCTTTGCCGGCGACGGCGGCCTGAACACCGACAGCTCCGGTGCGCAGCTGCCGCCCGACACCATCGGCCAGGTCCAGTTCGAGATCATCCCCTGGGAAGACCGCCCCACCGACAGCGAGCCGTTGGACGGCTGGTTCGGCGGACTGCTGAGCAAGTATCTGGGTTTTGAAAAAGAACTCATTGCCGAGGAGTACGACGGCAACACGGTTCTGGAAGAGCTGAACGCCGAAATGGTCAAACTGCCCGGATTCGAGGTTGAGGTCCGCGCCCTGGCGCAAGGTCCGGCCTCCGGCAAACCAGTGCACCTGCGCCTGCGCGGCGACGGCTGGGAAGAACTGACCGCTGCCACCCTGACCGCGCGGGAGCATTTTGAAAACACCCCCGGCCTGATCCTGATCGAAGACAGCCTGCCGCTGCCCGGCATCGACTGGCAGATCGACGTGGACGTCGAAAAAGCCGGCCGTTTCGGCGCCGATGTGGCGACCGTGGGCGCGATGGTTCAGCTGGTCACCCGCGGCATCCTTCTGGACACCATGCGGGTCGACAGCTCGGACGAGGAGATCGACATCCGCGTCCGCCTGCCGGAACAGGACCGGGTGCTGTCAACGCTCGATACCCTCAAGGTCCGCACATCCGACGGGCTGGTGCCGCTGTCCAACTTCGTCACCCGCCAGCCGGTGCCGAAACTGGCCCAGATCAACCGCATCGGCCAGGAACGGTTCTACGATGTGAAGGCCGACGTGGAAGCAGGTCTGAGCAAGGCCGTGACCGAAGATCCGGAAACCGGCGAAATGACCCGTTTGGCGCTGCTGAAGGACGTGCCCGAAGGCACACCAGCGACCGGAGAAACCATCGTCGCGCCCAATGGCAAAACCCTGCAGCTGGTGCAGCTGACGGGTGCCGAAAGCCTTGAGGCGCTGAAGGCAGCACTTGAGGATGGTGCCAGGATCAGCCCGGTGAACCCGAACGAGCGGATCGCCGTCATTACCGAGTGGCTGGAAAGCGATCCCCTGCCCCGCGGCATCGGCTGGGAATGGACCGGCGACCAGGAGGAGCAGGAGGAATCCGGCGCCTTCCTGTCCAAGGCGTTCGCCGGCGCGCTGGCGCTGATGTTCGTGATCCTGCTGGCCCAGTTCAACAGCTTCTACAACGCCGCTCTGGTGCTGCTGGCGGTGGTTCTGTCCACCACCGGCGTGCTGATCGGCATGATGGTGATGCAGCAGCCGTTCTCGATCATCATGACCGGCACCGGCATCGTCGCACTTGCGGGGATTGTGGTGAACAACAACATCGTTCTGATCGACACCTATCAGGAGTTCGCCCAGCAAATGCCGCGGATCGAGGCGATCATCCGCACCGCCGAGGCGCGCATCCGCCCGGTGCTGCTGACCACCATCACCACGATGGCCGGCCTGACGCCAATGATGTTCGGCGTCAGCCTGGACTTCATCGACGGCGGCTACTCGATCGACAGCCCCACTGCGCTTTGGTGGAAACAGCTGGCAACCGCGGTGGTTTTCGGCCTGGGCATCGCTACCGTGCTGACGCTGGTCGTCACCCCCTCGCTGTTGGCGATCCGGGTATGGTTCTCCACCTACATGCGTGCCTTGGGCCGGGCGCTGTCGCGGATCACCCGTGGCCGCTCCAGCCGCATCGCGCAGGACTCGCGGCTGTTCAAAAAGGCGCGCCAGCTGCCGACGACGGAAATCCAGTGGGTCGAAAGCGAGCCCTCTGATGCGACTGATGAGCCCGCGGGTGAGGGAGAGCCCGAACCGCCCGCGCCACAGGGCCGCCTGCGCGCAGCCGAATAGTCCGGTCAACAAAAAAGCCCCGCTCAGGCGGGGCTTTTCCTTTGCAGCAGCCAGGGAACACCCAGCCGTTGACCCGATCAGTCGGTAAAGGTGTATTCGCCCAGATCACACAGATCGAGACCGTAGTCTTCTGCTTCGGATCCATCGTCAAAGCTGCCGCGGATGTCGTATACGCAAGTGGTTGCGCCATCGGCAATCACAACACCGATCTCGTAACCAGGTGCCAGATAGCCGCCATCCATCAGATTGTCTTCCCAGTTGCTGGAAGACGCCGGGGATACATTGAACTCAACCAGATCGGCGCTGCTGTCATTGATCAGCAGGAATTCCAGGTCCTCGGCAAAGGCCGGGGCCTGATAGGCTAGGAAGGCCGCCGCGGCGGCGGCAGGCAGAAGGGTCTTCATCTATGTGTCCTTTCAATCAGGTCAGCCGGCGCCTGAGCCGCTGACCCCGGAATGACAGCACTTTAGTTTCGTCACCTTGCCGGTCAATGGGGAAAGCGGTTTACAGCTTACCCTGCGTAAACGTCTGCTCGGCAAGGCCCTGCCGCCGTTCACGGTTTCGCAGAAAAGTTTTGCATATTCTGGCGGCAAACGAGACCGAGCCCGGAAAAGCAGCACATGGCGCAACACCTTAATATGCGGAAAGGGTTTGCCGGGGCCGCGGCGCTGTTGTTTCTGGCTGCCGGCACTTATCTCGGCCAACCGGGTGCGCGTGGGCTCCAGCCATCCGCGGTCATAACTCCGGACGGCAAGGAGGCCCGCTCAACAGTATTGATCGTCACTGGCGCCGACGGTTGGACCAAGGAACTGGCGAACCGGGCAAAGCGCCTGCCGGACATGCACACTCTGGTCGTGGGCGTTGGCGGGCGGGCGCTGCTGGCGCAGGCCGGCGGGGATTGCGCTGCCGCCGCACCGCTTTTGTCCGGCCGGGCCCGCCGCACCCAGCAGCAGCAGGACGCCCTGGCCCGCTCTCCGGTTCTGTCCGGCTATGGCGAAGGCGCGGCCATCGCCCTCCAAGCCGCCGCCGCGCCCAACAGCTTCAAGGGGCTTGTCACCGTGCACTTCGATGCATCCCCTGTGCCCTGCGCAGGCAACGCCCTGGAAGACGCGCAGGCTGGCAAGACCCCGGTGCGATGGCTGGACATCGCGCAGCCTGCTCTGGCTTGGACAGCCTGCCTCTTACCATTCACCAGCAGGCGGTTGCGCCAGCCAGAGATACCTACGCCATCTTTCTGTCCGGGGATGGCAGTTGGGCCAATTTTGACGAGCAGCTTGTCCGACTGGCTGGCAGCACGGGGCATCCCGGTGGCCGGTATCTCCAGCTTGCGCTACATGTGGCAGGAGAAACGCCCAGAGCAGATCGCCGCGGATCTTGTCCGCATCGACTCTCATTTCCGCCGCGCGTTCAGGCAGGACAAGATTCTGCTGCTGGGGTTCTCGCTTGGCGCCAGCACCCTGCCCTTCGCCGCCGCAGAGTTGCCAGAGGATTTTCTGGCTCGGCTGGCAGGTGTTGGCCTGATCGCGCCTGAGACCCATACCGGTTTTGAAATCGTTGTTGGCGGATGGCTGGGCCGGCAGACCGGCTCGGTTGAGGTGGCCCCGGCGATTGACGTTTTAGCCGCCAGCCTGCCGCCTGAACGGGTTTTGTGCCTGTATGGCCTCAAGGAAACCGTCAGCGCCTGCCCGCTTGTGCGGCAACCTGGTGCTCAACGGCTGGAGTTCAACGGCGGGCACCACTTGGGCAAAGATTACAGCCGCATTGCCGATGCCCTCGCAACGTTGGCGTCTTCAGGTCCCTAGCCCCGGAACCCCGGCTGCGTGACACGGGATTTCCGGCTGCACGGCCTGAAGACAATGAGCTGCCGGAAGGACAGTGTCCCCGTCAGGCTCGCAGCCCATCCTCCACCACCGCCGGGATGCAAGCCTGTTGCAGCATCGCCGCCAGCTCCATGAACCGGGAAACAAACTGAGTGTCTCCCGGCAAATTCCAAACCGGCCCGCTGTCCGTTGAACGCTAAAGTTTTAAGTACTCTGCAGCAAAAAGCATCCAGTCGGCCTTAAGTCCCTAAAACACCTGTAAAACACTGTAAAAAAACACTTTTCTCAAAAAATCAGTATTCTCAAAAAAATAATCCGGCATTTACAGCCTATCAATTCAGCGTTTTGCGTCAGGAACTGCCGAAATCTGCCGCATATAAAGGCAATCTCAATATTTCTCACGCATGAGAAACTCCGTATCCAATATAACATTCACTATATGTTATATGCCCCTCCTTAAGTGGGTTTGCACTGAAGTACACTTGCGTTTTGCGTGTATTCTTGTTTGGGGAAAAAAATGTCATTACGATCGCAAATCCTTGCACTGATCGCTGTCCCGTTCATCGCGCTGGCTGGTATCGGCGGCTTCAAAGCTTTGACGGATTGGGACCGCTTCCAAAGTGCACAGGTCTCGCAGGAACAGACCCGCGAATCCGTGGCTCTGATGAAAGTTGTCCACTTCCTGCAGGTTGAGCGCGGCTTGTCAGCAGTTTACCTGTCCTCGGCCGGGCAAGCCGGCACGGCTGATCTGACTGATACCAGGACCGAAGTGGACGCTGCTGTGCAAAATGTTCCGCAATCGGCGGCCAGCATCGTAGAACATTTGGATCAGCTTGCGGCATTGCGCGGCTCAGTCACTTCGCAAGAGCTGACACCGGGCCAGATGGGGGCCCGCTATTCCGCAATGATCGCCAGCATTCTACAAGACACAGGCAACCAGCTTCTGCATCAGAAAAACGCAGAGTTGATACAGCTCAGCGCCGGTCTCGTCAGCCTCGCCTACGCCAAGGAAGCTGCAGGCCAGCAGCGGGCTGCCGGTGCTGCGGGCTTTGGCCAAGGCAGTTTCAACCTGAACATCTACCGTTGGTTCACCGGAACAAATGCCGTGGAGAAACAGCTTCTCGACATCGCGGGCCTTGCATTTGGCCAGATGCTGCCTGAACTGAACATCCGCCAGGGCCTGGAACCAACCGGACTGCCTGGCATCCGCACCGAAGTTCTGGAGGCGGGCCCAGGCAACCCGGCACCCGGCTACGCCTCAAAGAACTGGTTTGACCGGGCAACCCGCTGGGTCAGTTCTCTTAGAGATGTGGAAAACTCTGTCACCGGCGCAATGATTGCCCTTACAGCCGAGGAGGCAAGCAATGCCCGCCAGGCACTGATCCTGACCCTGGCTGCTGTCGCCGTGTCGCTGACTGTCAGCACAGCCATCGGCCTGCGCCTGATCATGGCATTCACCAAGCAGTTCGGCGCCCTGCAGGCGGACCTCGACAGGCTCGCCAGTAAGGAGTTCGATTTCGAACCGGCATTTCTGCAGTCCAAGACCGAAGTCGGAAAACTCAGCCGCGCAATGGAGAAAACCCGTGCCGCCCTTGCAGAGGCCGAAGACAAGCTCGATTCCATCGAGGCCAGCCGCATCGCCGACCGCGGCGCCGTTGTGGGCAAGCTTGAAGAAAATCTCGCCCGCCTCTCCAACCGCGATCTCGAATGCACTATCAACGAGGCATTCCCGGAAGAATACGACCAGCTGCGCCAAAGCTTCAACACCACAGTGGCCACACTGAAAGAGACCATCGAACAGGTAATCACGGCCACTGGCAGTATTCATAGCGGCGCGACCGAAATCAGCACCGCCTCGGACAATTTGTCGAACCGTACCGAAAGCCAGGCCGCCACGCTGGAAGAAACCGCCGCGGCGCTGGAACAGCTGACCGCGTCGGTAAAATCTTCGGCAGACGGCGCCCGCGATGTCGAGCACACGATGCAGGAGGCCCGCCAGGAAGCCGAAGGCAGCAGTGAAGTGGTGCGAAACGCGGTTGCCGCAATGAATGAGATCGAGCAGTCTTCGGCCAAGATCTCGCAGATCATCTCGGTAATCGACGATATCGCTTTCCAAACCAATCTTCTGGCCTTGAATGCAGGTGTCGAGGCCGCCCGTGCAGGCGAGGCCGGCAAAGGATTTGCCGTTGTCGCCTCAGAGGTCCGGGCTTTGGCGCAGCGCTCGGCTGATGCGGCAACCGAGATCAAGACGCTGATCGGCGACAGCTCCAAACATGTGAAGCAAGGGGTCGATCTGGTTGGCGAAACCGGCGAGGCGCTGACCAGCATCGTGGGCCGTGTCAGTACTGTCTCAGAACTGGTTTCCAACATTGCCGAGGGTGCGGCCGAGCAGTCGACCGGCCTGAGTGAGATCAACACCGGCGTCAGCCAGCTGGACCAGGTTACTCAGCAGAACGCCGCCATGGTGGAAGAAGCCACTGCTGCCGGCCACATGCTGCACACCGATGCGGGCAAGCTGGCGGAGCTGATGGCACAGTTCAAGATTGCCGGACTTGCCGCCCCGGCGGCCCGCAGCACGCCTGCAGACACGGCACCGGCAGGCCCCAGCGCCCATGGCGGAGAAATCGAGTTCGGTTCGGCCGTTCCAATGCCAGCCAAGGCGGCCAACGCCGGCTGGCACGATTTCTAAACCCGTCTCCTTAGTGCAGGAACCAGGAAAAGCCGGCTGCAGAGCCGGCCTTTCTTCGTGGGAAGCCTGTTTCATCAGACCGCTTTGCCGCCTGCTGCTATGCGGCGTCCTGGTCCGCCTGCTGGCGTTGCCACAGCCGGGCATAGCGGCCGCCCCGTGCCAGCAGTTCGTCATGGGTGCCTGTTTCGGCTATTTCCCCCTGCTCCAGCACCACGATCAGGTTGGCTTCGGCAATCGTTGACAGGCGGTGTGCGATGGTGATCACCGTGCGCCCCTGCCCGGCCCGCGCCAGCGCTTCCCTGATCTCCTGTTCAGTATCGGTGTCCAGCGCCGAGGTTGCCTCGTCCAGCAGCAGTACCGGCGGGTTTTTCAGCAGCGTGCGGGCGATGCCGACCCGCTGCTTCTCACCGCCGGACAGTTTCAAACCGCGCTCGCCGACCTGGGTGTCATAGCCCTCTGGCAGGGCCGCAATAAAGTCATGTATCTGTGCGTCGCGCGCCGCTTGCTCCACATCATCCTGAGTGGCCCCGTCGCGGCCATAGGCGATGTTGTAGCGGATCGTATCGTTGAACAGCACGGTATCCTGCGGCACCACGCCAATCGCGTGGTGCAGGCTTTCCTGACTCACATCGCGCACGTCCTGCCCGTCGATCTTCAGCGCACCGCCAGTCACGTCATAGAACCGGAACAACAGCCGTCCGATGGTCGATTTGCCCGATCCGGTGGAGCCGACAATGGCCACGGTCTGCCCCGGCTCCGCCTCCAGCGAGACGCCTTTCAGGATTTCCCGCCCGGCATCATAGGAAAACCGCACATCCTCCAGCGTGATCCGGCCGCCGTTGACCTGCAAATCGCCAGCCCCCGGCCGGTCGCTGACATCGGCAGGCTGTTCTAACAGATCAAACATCTCACCCATATCCACCAGGCTCTGGCGGATTTCGCGGTAAACGGTGCCAAGGAAGTTCAGCGGCACGGTGATCTGGATCATATAGGCGTTGACCATGACGAAATCGCCAACAGTCATCGCGCCCCGCTCCACGCCGACTGCGGCCATCACCATAACACCGATGAGACCCGCAGTGATAATCATACTCTGGCCGAAGTTCAGCGCTGCCAGCGAATAGGCGGTCTTCAGAGCCGCCTGCGCATAGCCCCGCATCGCCCCGTCATAGCGCGCCGCCTCGCGCTCCTCGGCGACGAAATACTTGACCGTCTCGTAGTTCAGCAGGCTGTCGATGGCCTTTTGGTTGGCATCGGTGTCCTGTTTGTTCATCTCGCGGCGCAGCTTCACCCGCCATTCGGTCACCGCAAAAGTGAACCAGACATATAGAGCGATGGTGCCGGCCACGACCGCCAGATACCAGGCATCAAACAGCACCGTCAGGATCACCGCCACCAGCGTCAGCTCCAGGATCAGCGGGCCGATGGAAAACAGCATGAAGCGCAGCAGGAAGTCGACGCCCTTCACCCCGCGCTCGATGATCCGGCTGAGCCCGCCGGTCTTGCGGGTGATGTGATAGCGCATCGACAGCCGGTGGATATGGGTGAAGGTCTCCAGCGCCAGCCGCCGCAGCGCCCGCTGCCCGACCGGCGCAAACACCGCATCCCGCAGCTGCTGAAAGCCGGTGGTCAGGATCCGCGACATGCCATAGGCGACCGTCAGCCCGACGGCGCCCAGGGCCAGCGGCGGCACACCTTCTCCAGCGAGGCTGTCGACCGCGCCCTTGTACAGCATCGGTGTATAAACCGCGATCAGCTTGGCCAGGACCAGCACCGCCAGTGCCAGCACAACCCGGACCTTCACGGCGTGGTTATCCTTGGGCCACAAATACGGTCCGACTTTGCGCAACGTGCGCAGGCCGGAGCGGCGTTCGTCTTCGGCGGTATCGGCTTGCAGCGGCGCGGCGGCCTGGTCTGTCTGGGTCATGGCGGTTCCTGGCTTGACCCTTTCAGATATTCACCTGTTCACGGATTTGCGAGGGTCAAACAGGAAAAACGCGACGCAGGGGCCCGGTTCTCTGGTGTTATTCCGGCACGGTAAAGACTTGCCCCGGGTAAATCAGGTCCGGATCACGGATCGCACCGCGGTTGGCCTCAAAAACCCGGACGTACAAAAAGCCGCTGCCGTATTTCTGTTGCGAAATGGCCCAAAGCGTATCGCCCTTCTGCACTGTTACCGCTTGAACCAATGGCACTGGCTGCTCCGGCGTTGCGTCGCCGCCCGGTTGCGGCAGCGCCTCAGGCGCTTCGCGTTTGAACGGGGTTTCCAGGCGACTGACCACAGCGCCGGTTGCCGGTTCGACCTCATCCAGGCGCAGGGTGTAAATGCCTGGCGCCACATCCTCCAGCCGGCCGCTCCAGCGCCCGTCTGTCGCGGCGCCCAGTTCCGCCACCGGCCGGTTGTCGACATAGACCCGCACCTGTGATTGCGGTTGCGCCCGTCCCGACAGCTCAACCCCGCCGCTGCCATTGTAGCTGATTGAATCCAATGCCACTTCGTCAATCAACCCTGGATCGGCAGGAATTGCGGGCTGCACCACTTCGACGCCCTCCGCATCAGCCCTCAGAACGGCCACAGCCTGCCCCTGAGGTTGCGGCGTTCCGGGTTCGACGGCAGGTGCCGGGCCTGCTGCAGCCGGCGCCTCGGCTGCGGCGTTGCCTGTTGTCTGCCCGGCGCTGGCAGCATCATCATCTGCGTCCGCCGTTCCTGCAACTGAGCCAGCGGCCTGATCCAGAGAAGCAGATGGCGCTTCAACCATGGGTTGTTTTGCGCCGGCATCCTCTGCAGGGTCCAGGGCGGCAACTTGTTCCTGCGCTGGCGCTGTGACGCCTTGTTCCGCATCCGTTGCCTGCGAAGCCCCGGTTTCCGCAGCCTGCGCCGATTGGGCCGCGTCGCCCGCCGCTGCGACCGCGACCGGGCTGACCGGCGCCAGAATAAAGGACGCCCCGGAGGCATTTTTCTGCCCTTCATGTTCGGCCAGAAGCGACACCACCCGTGCATCGGCGCTTGGCGCGATCGTGGTCAGAGAGACGAATTCACCGCCCGTCGGCACTTCCAGCTGCTCCAGCACTTCGCCGTCCAGCAAGACTGAAATACGCACCCCCGCCTGCGCGCGCCCTGCAATCACCGCAGCGCCCTCGTTGTCGACACGCACCAAGTCCAGCTCGGGTGCTTCCAGAACAAAGACGTCTTCCTTGGCGTCTGGCACTTGCGGTGCTGCTTGACGGGCGTCCTGCACTTCTCCCCCAGGTTGGGCCAAGGCGATTTCTTCCGGCTGCACCTTGGCCCCGGCAGTTTCCTCCGGGGATATTTCTGTTTCAGATTCGACAGTTACCGGCTGATCTTCAGACACCGGATCCGCAACCGTCAAGGCCGCTGCCGGCATACCTGTTTCAGCCTCAGCTCCACCGGTGTCTGGAACAACTGCCGCAGTTTCAGAGACAGCAGTTTCAGCTTCGGATCGTGCCCGGTTCTGCAGCGGCTGGCCGGATTCATCGCCATCCCCTGAAAACGCACTGCTCCCGTTTGCCGCCTGGCCGCTCGCCTGTCCGTCCGGCGCCCCGCTGCCTGGCTGGCCGCTGCCGAACACCCCAAGCTGGAACAACGCCACGCCGCCCAGCACCGCGGCCACGCCGGCAATACCGCCAATTGTGAGGGCCCCCAGGCCCCCGCTTCCAGATGCTTCCGCCATTTCGATCCCTTCGGCATTTGCGGAATGTTGCCTTCCGCTTAGTTGAGCAAACCTACCAATCCCGCTATCACGGGTCAAAACACCAATTGCGTTTCATCTTGAAATTCCACGGAAAGGCTGGCCGATGAGCATCAAATCCGTCTGTGTCTATTGCGGTTCCCGCGCCGGAGCACTGCCCGCTTATACCCAGGCCGCACAGGATCTCGGCGCGGCACTCGCCAAGAACGACATGAGGCTGGTCTATGGCGCCGGCGATGTCGGGCTGATGGGAGAGGTCGCTCGCGCTGCCCAGGCAGCAGGCGGCGAAACCTTTGGCGTGATCCCCGGCCACCTGGAACAGCGGGAAGTCGGCAAATCCGATCTCAGCACCTATGTTGTCACCGAAACCATGCATGAACGCAAAAAGGTCATGCTGTGGAACGCTGATGCGGTGGTTGTACTGCCCGGCGGCGCCGGGTCGCTGGATGAGTTGTTCGAGGCGCTCACCTGGCGCCAGTTGGGCCTGCATTCAAAACCGATCGTGATCCTGAATACCGAAGGCTACTGGGACAAGCTGCGCGACCTTCTGGACCATGTTGTCGCTCAGGGCTTTGCTGGTCAGGACACCGCGGATTATCTGATCTGGGCCGACACCCCGGTAGCGGCCATTGCCGCCCTGCGCGACGCCCGCTCCTGACGCAGGGCCGAGAACGAGAACACCGCAACTGCGCTCCAGATCAGCGCAAAGGCCGCGCCGTGCCAAGGGGTGAATGGCTCGGCAAAGACCAGCACCGCCACCAGGAACTGCAGTGTCGGGTTCAGGTACTGCAACACACCCACCGTCCCCAGCCGCACCCGCTTGGCGGCATAGCTGAACAAGATCAGCGGCAGTCCGGTCAGGATGCCGGAGAACGCCAGCATCACAGCGGTCGCACTGCTGTCGAGAAAGCCCGCGCCGCCGGTCAGCCAGATCACCGCCAGCGCTACGGGCAGGATCAGCAGCACCTCTGCGGTGACGGACACCACCGGACCCAATGGAATCTGTTTTTTTGCAACACCATAAAGGGCAAAGCTAATCGCCAGCACCAGCGGAATCAGGGGGGCTGCGCCCAGCCCGAAGGACAGCACCGCAACTGCCAGTGCCGCCAGCCCAACTGCCGCGACCTGCGCCCGGGTCAGCTGTTCACCGAACACCAGCCGCCCCAGCAGCACGCTCAGCAGCGGAAAGATATAGTACCCCAAGCTCGCTTCGGTCGCATAGCCGGTCTGTACAGAAGAAATGAACACAAACCAGTTGAGCGAGATCATCGCCGTTGCGAGAACCAGAAACATTGTGTTCCGCCTGCCGCTGAAAGCGGCCCCT
Source organism: Leisingera aquimarina DSM 24565 (assembly GCF_000473165.1). Taxonomy (GTDB): domain Bacteria; phylum Pseudomonadota; class Alphaproteobacteria; order Rhodobacterales; family Rhodobacteraceae; genus Leisingera; species Leisingera aquimarina. The sequence goes on from NZ_KI421504.1 coordinate 3,326,747, forward strand.
AAGGCGCCGATCCGGCCTTGAAAAAACAACACGCCGGCAAAGAACAGGAACGACCACAATGCCCGGTGCGACAGGACTTGTTCGGGCGGCACATGCGACAGCGCATTGTAATAGATCCCCGACAGCCCCCAGACCACGCAGGCCGAAACCATTGCCAATATGCCTTTGGCTGCCTCTGTCATCGCCGTTCCCCTGCTCCGGCCCTTCGTGCGCAATACGCGCCTGCCGCCGGTTCAAATAAGAAACGCCCGGTCAAAAAAGACCGGGCGCTCCAGAATTCATGCCGTTCAGGACTTACATCCGCGAGGCGACGTTTTCCCAGTTCACCAGATTGTCCAGGAAGTTGGTCAGATACGCCGGACGCTTGTTGCGGAAATCGATGTAATAAGAGTGTTCCCACACATCGCAGCCCAGCAGCGCGGTCTGGTTGAAGCACAGCGGGTTCACACCGTTTTCGGTCTTGGTCACTGCCAGCGAACCATCGGCGTTCTTAACCAGCCAGGCCCAGCCGGAACCGAACTGGCCGGCGCCTGCAGCGGAGAACTGCGATTTGAACTCGTCAACCGAGCCAAACGACTCAACCAGTGCCTTTTCCAGCTCGCCCGGCATTGCACTTTCGCCCGGACCCATCATTTCCCAAAACTGGTTGTGGTTCCACAACTGCGAAATGTTGTTGAAAATACCGTTCTGGGCAACCGAACCGGCGTCATAGGTGCCTTTGATGATCTCTTCCAGCGACTTGCCGTCCCATTCGGTGCCGGCGATCAGCTTGTTACCGTTATCGACATAGGCCTTGTGGTGCAAGTCGTGGTGGTATTCCAGGGTTTCAGCCGACATGCCTTTGGCGGCCAGAGCGTCATGTGCATAAGGAAGATCGGGAAGTTCAAAAGCCATTTGGGCCCCCTGTGAAAAAGTTTGCGTTCCTGCGCAGATACATGCTGTGTGCGCGCTATCAGGTCAAGAGCCAAGGCTCCATTTCCGCGCAAGGTCTATGTGCAAAAAGATTATGCCTGCCCCGCCCGGTTGGCGCGATGCTGGCCTCAGTCTTTTTTGACTATGCATTTACCTTTGCCGCGCGGCTGATTGGCGACACCCGTGATGACGCCGCGGATCGACAGAGTGTTCTGCTTGGTATTCAAAACACCTGAATACAGCCCATCAAGCGTCATCCGGGCATTGCTGACCGGGATGTTGTTCACCCGCCAGTCCAAGTTGTAGGAAATTTCGTTTCGCGGTTCGACTTTAGCCGGAATAGGCTCTCCGATCAGTTTGTGTATATACCCGTCATAGATCTGCGCAGACTGGTTTTCTTCGTCCCATATGACAAGCACTCGCGGGGCTATCCAGCCATTGTTAGTGAACACCTTGATCGCGCAATCATATGTGATGGTGGCTTTTCTTCCCGCCGCTGCAGAGGACGCGGCTGCCAGCACAATGGATGCAGCCAGTAGATATCGTTTCATTCAGATGGTTCCCTTGTTTTGCAGCGCAGTGATGCAAGGGAGCCAGTTCCGATGCAATCGCAATCTGCAGTTGCACGGCAATCTGCAGCTGCACGGCAATCAATAGATTGCTCGCCAAGTCAATACACGCGCTTAGTTCAACCTGATGTGGTTCTGGGCCAGCAGTGACAAAGAGGGCTCCCGGCGGCAAGTCCCCGAGCCGCGCGGCGGTTGCACTGCTCTGCCTGTACGGATTGATTGAATGCTCATCTTCAGGTTTGCAGTGTTCAGCACAGCCCTGAAGCGCGGCTCTGCCTGCCCGCTGTCCGTCAGTACTGCAAGCCCCGGCAACGACCAGCTAAGCGCATAAGTTGTCATGCTGCGTTGCGAAACCTTGGCCGCAACGGACACCCCAAACGCCGCATCGGTGACCTGTGCAGTGGTGAAATCATCAGAAAACCGCACGGTGATACGGCCAGGAACCCAGAACGCGCCGGAAATTGGTTTCAGGTTGCAGCTAAAGCTGGTTTCCGCCAGGGCGCTCGCCCCGGAAAACGTTAAAACCAATGCTAGAATTCCGCATGCCGGCAGGCGCATCAGTCGCTCCCTGAAACAGTTTCGCACTGCCCCTCCTCCCGCCACGGAAAGGCATCAAATTCAATCTGTTGCAATCAATGCAAAGGGTCATTTCCAAGGAAATTCAAATGCAAAAACGGTGCCCCGGAAGGTCTCCAGGGCACCGTAAATGACGCGTGATGGCGTCACAAGCAAAAAGCGAGTGAAAATTTTAGTAAACACCCACTTTACTTTGCGGATGCGCCGCTGTGCTGAGCAGTTTGAACACATATTCGCCAACAGAGCGGAAGCAGACGATGTAAAAACTGCCGTCTTCGTTCAACCAGTAGGCGCCAGCCACCTGCGCCAGGCGCGAACGGCGGAATTGGCCGGGTTTGAATGCCGCTGCGTCAAAGTCCACCGGGCTCACCTTGCCCAGCACCTCGCGCGCACCTTCGCCCGACACGCGGAAGAAGGCACGGGCGTCAGAGACATTCGCCGCCAGCGCATGTTCGCCTTTCAGCGCCGCTGCCAATTCAGCAGTTTTGGAAACCGCATCCTCATAGGGCACCAACAGCAGCAGCTCATCCGGCGACATCCAGGCAACGGCGCCGTTTTCGGCAACCGAGATACTGCCCTGGGCTGGAACCGCGGCGCCGGTGGCAGCTTTGACAGCCGCCTTCAGCACCGATGACTCCAAATCGCCGCGCAGGGTGATCATGCCCTGCAGACCCGCGTCCTCGACCTTGGCCAGGCCGGAGAATTGCGCGCCGTTCAGTACGGAAACAGCCTTAGACATTCTGCTTTTCCCCTTCCTTGTCGTAGAAGACCGGATCAACGATCTTGGCCTTGTAGGTCTTGCCATCAGTGCCCGGGAACTCGACCACTTCGCCCATCCGCTTGGGACCGTGTTTGATCAGGCCCATCGCAATACCGCGGCCCAGGGTCGCGGAATGATAGGTCGAAGTCACCCGGCCGATCATGTTGCGCTGGCCGTTGGCATTGACGCCTTCACCCAATGCATAGGCGCCATCCGGCAGCACGGATCCGTCTACCGTTTCCAGGCCAACCAGCTGCCAGCGGTCAGGATCCGCCATGTGGTTGCGCAGCTGGGCGCGTTTGCCAAGGAAGTCTTCCTTCTTCTTGGAAATCGCCCAATGCAGACCCAGATCTTGCGGGATCACGGTGCCATCGGTCTCGTCGCCGATCATGATGAAGCCTTTTTCAGCCCGCAGGATGTGCAAGGTCTCGGTGCCGTAAGGCATGACGCCGAATTCCTTGCCTGCTTCCATCAGCGCATCCCAGAACGCCTGACCTTCCGAGGCTGCAACCGCGATCTCATAGGACAGCTCGCCCGAGAAGGAGATCCGGTAAGCGCGGGCATCAAAGCCGCCGATCTGCCCGTCGCGCCATTCCATGAACGGCAGTGCCTCTTTCGACAGATCCATGCCGCCGCCTGCCTGCGCGTTCAGCTTTTCCAGCACCTTGCGGGCGTTGGGGCCGACCACGGCAACCTGCGCATACTGCTCGGTCACATTGGCGACATAGACTTTCCAGTCCCACCATTCTGTCTGCAGCCATTCTTCCATGTGGCCATGGATGCTTTCGGCACCGCCGGTGGTGGTGTGGCAGAGGAAGGTGTCCTCGTCGATGCGGGCAACAACGCCGTCATCGATCAGGAAACCGTTCTCCGAGCACATCAGGCCATAGCGGCATTTGCCGACCTTCAGCGTGGACATCATGTTGGTATAGAGCATGTCCAGGAACTTGCCTGCATCCGGCCCTTTGACAATCAGCTTGCCCAGGGTCGAGGCGTCCAGCAGGCCAAGGTTCTCGCGGGTGTTTTTCACCTCGCGGTTCACCGCGGCATGACGGTCCTCACCCGGCTGGGTGATGGCAAACGGGCGGCGCCACTGGCCAACCGGTTCCCAATCTGCGCCGTTCTTGTCCATCCAGTCATAGATCGGCGTTTTGCGCACCGGCTGGAAGATTTCGGCCCGCGCCTCGCCCGCGATCGCACCGATGGAGATCGGGTGATACGGTGGACGGAAGGTGGTGGTGCCCACCGATGGGATTTCCGAATTCAGACTGTCGGCCAGAATGGCCAGACCGTTGATGTTGGACAGTTTGCCCTGGTCAGTGGCCATGCCCAGCGTGGTGTAACGCTTGGTGTGCTCGACGCTCTCGTAGCCTTCGCGCGCAGCCAGCTGCACGTCCGACACTTTCACGTCGTTCTGATAGTCCAGCCAGGACTTCATGCGCAGTTTGATGTCCGCCTTGGCCGGCATCAGCCAGACCGCTTCCATCTGTACTTCGCCCTCAGAGACACCCTTGGCAGCCGCCACGGATTTCGCCGGGAAGCCAGCAGCCTCAGCCGCTTTGGCTCCAGCCGCAGCCGCGTCTTCCAGCAGCGCACCCAGGCCGAACTCGCCATTGGCGGCACCAGCCGGAACCACAAAGCCGTTGCCGTCGTGGCCCAGCGGCGGACGCGAGGCGTCGGGGCGGAAGTTAGCGTTTTTCTCATCCCAGGTCAGCTTGCCGCCGCAGTGGGACCACAGGTGGACCACCGGCGACCAGCCGCCGGACATGGCAACCGCGTCTGCTTCAACCTCTTCGCGGGCGCCGCCTTCGCCGTTCTGGGCGCAGATGGCGACCTGGGTCACGCATTTGCCGTCCTTAACCTTGGCAATGGCGCGGCCAAGCTCAACCCGGATGCCCTTTTCACGGACGGCTTCCATCAGTTCGCCGCCGCCGGTTTCGCGGGTATCAACCACACGCACCACTTCAACGCCGGCCTCGTGCAGCACCAAGGCAGTGCGGTAGGCGTCGTCGTTGTTGGTGGCAACCACGACCTTCTGGCCCGGGTTCACGCCCCAGTTGACCACATAGTCGCGCATCGATCCGGCCAGCATCACGCCCGGCACGTCGTTGCCCGCAAAGGACAGCGGTCGTTCAATCGCACCGGTTGCGGTGACGATCTGGCTGGCACGGACCCGCCACAGACGGTGGCGCGGACCGCCCTGGCCCGGCGCGTGATCGGTCAGACGCTCATAACCCAGAGCATAGCCGTGGTCATAGACGCCAGACCCCATGCAGCGGTCGCGCAGGGTGACGTTGTCCATCGCACCCAGCTCGGCCAGGGTCTTGGCGATCCAGGCGTCAGGGGCTTCCCCGTCGATAGTGCCACCGTCAACCGGCGCGCGGCCGCCCCAATGGTTGTTCTGCTCCATCACCAGCACCTTGGCGCCAGTGGCCGCAGCCGCCTTGGCCGCCTGCAGGCCGGCAACGCCGCCGCCGATCACCAGCACATCCGCAAAGAAGTAGAAATGCTCGTAGGTGTCGGCGTCCTTCAGCTCTGCGTCGGGCGCTTTGCCCAGACCGGCAGACTTCCGGATGATCGGCTCATAGACGTGTTTCCACAGCGGACGCGGGTGGATGAACATCTTGTAATAGAAACCGGCCGTCAGGAACCGCGACAGCTTGTTGTTGATCGAAAGAACGTCGAACTCCAGGCTGGGCCAGTGGTTCTGCGAATTCGCCGACAGCCCCGAGAACAGCTCGGTGGTGGTGGCACGCTGGTTCGGCTCGTAGCGGTCGCCGGTACCCAGCTGCATCAGCGCATTGGGCTCTTCCGAACCGGATGCGACAACGCCGCGGGGGCGGTGGTATTTGAACGAGCGGCCCATCATCACCTGGCCGTTGGCCAGAAGGGCGGAGGCCAGTGTATCGCCGGCAAAACCCTTCATGGTTTTGCCGTTGAAGGTAAAGGCGATCTGTTTGGAGCGGTCGATCAGCCGGCCGTGCTTGGCAAGACGCGTGCTCATGTGCGCAGACCTTTCAAAAGAAAAGCAGGTGTTTCAGTCAGGCGGCGGATCATTTCTGACCGTCCGAGAATTCGCGCCAGGTCCAGCCGGGGCGTTTGGCAGTGATCTTGTCCATGATCTCCTGCGTCGGCACGGCGGTCTGGGCGGTGTAGGTGCCAAAGACCTCCAGCGTCATGGTGCAGCGGGCGGCATGGAACCACTTGCCGCAGCCGTTGGCATGGCGCCAGCGTTCGAAGTGAACGCCTTTGGGGTTTTCACGCATGAACAGGTAGTCATGGAACTCATCATCCGAGGAGCCCGGACCAAAGCGCTTCAGATGCGCTTCGCCGCCCGCGGCCAGTTCGGTTTCTTCGGCTTTGACGCCGCAATAGGGGCATTCAAGGATCAGCATTTTGCGGACCTCTCCAACTGGGGGCCAAGGATTTTCAAAAATCCTTGGCAAAATTCTTCGACGAATTTTGCGGCGGCGCGCGGCATCAGTGTGCCACACCCGCAGCGACGCTCTCGTCGATGAACTTGCCTTCTTTGAAGCGCATCATCGAGAACTCCTCGGTCAGCGGCGAATGGCCGGTGGCCATCAGTTCTGCCATCGCCCAGCCGGATCCCGGGATCGACTTAAAGCCTCCGGTGCCCCAGCCGCAGTTGACAAAGCAGTTCTGCACCGGGGTTTTCGAGATGATGGGTGAGCGGTCGCCGGTGACATCCACAATGCCGCCCCACTGGCGCAGCATCTTGAGGCGCGACACCATCGGGAAGGTTTCGACCAGGGCCCGCACGGTTTCCTCGATATGGTGGAACGAGCCGCGCTGGGTGTAGTTGTTGAACCCGTCGGTACCGCCGCCGATGACCATCTCGCCCTTGTCGGACTGGGACATGTAGCCATGCACGGTGTTGGCCATCACAACCACATCCATGCACGGTTTGATCGGCTCGGACACCATCGCCTGCAAGGCAACGGATTCCATCGGCAGACGGAAGCCTGCCAGATCCGCCAGCACCGACGCGTTGCCCGCCACGATCATGCCGATCTTGTCGCAGTCAATCGCACCCTTGGTGGTGTCGACCCCCACGGTGCGGCCGTTCTCGGTGCGCACGCCGGTGACTTCGCATTGCTGGATGATGTCCATGCCCATGTCGGAGCACGCACGCGCATAGCCCCAAGCCACCGCATCATGGCGGGCAGTGCCGCCGCGTTCCTGCCACAGACCGCCCAGAACCGGGTAACGGGGGCCGTGCAGATTGATGATCGGCACCAGTTCCTTGACCCGCTCCGGGGTGATCCACTCGGTCGGGACACCCTGCTGCAGGTTGGCATGCGCGGTGCGCTTGTAACCGCGGATCTCATGCTCGGTCTGGGCCAGCATGATCACGCCGCGCGGGCTGAACATCACGTTATAGTTCAGGTCCTGCGACATGGTCTCATACAGGCTGCGCGCCTTTTCATAGATCGCAGCCGAGGGATCCTGCAGATAGTTCGAACGGATGATGGTGGTGTTGCGGCCGGTGTTGCCGCCGCCCAGCCAGCCCTTCTCGATAATTGCGACATTGGTAATGCCGAAATTCTTGCCCAGGTAATAGGCAGTGGCAAGGCCATGCCCGCCGGCACCGACGATGACAACATCATAGTGGCGCTTGGGGGCCGGCGAGCGCCAGGCGCGCTCCCATCCGGTGTGATAGCGCAGGGCTTCCCGCGCGACGGCAAAAGCTGAATAGCGTTTCATGAGCGAATCCGATGGTTCGTGTCTGATAGCGGGTATGCCTGAAACGCATGGCTGACCAGTGCCGTTTATCGTCCTCTTTCTGCGTTATTGCGACATATGTAACGAACAGATTACGACAGGCGGCGCCCGGCCGCGGCAGTTTGGCCCTTTTGTTCGCCCGCCCCCGGATATAGATGAAACCCAAACCACGGAGACGGCATGATTTTCTGGACAGTCACCGCCCTAATCGCGTTCTCGGCAGCCTTTCTGCTGGCAATGATCCTCATTCGCGCCCGCTCTGCGGGCGAGCCGGCCGCGGCCTACGACCTGCGTGTCTACCGCCAGCAGCTGCGCGAGGTGGACAAGGATCTGGCCCGCGGCGTCATCAACGCTGGCGACGCCGACCGCATCCGCACCGAGATTTCCCGCCGCATCCTGGCCGCAGACACGCAGCTGCAGCAGGCGCAGTCAGGCCGCTCGCAGCCCCGGACCCTGTCGCTGGTATTCGGCATAGCAACAGCGCTGCTGATCACCGGCGGCACTATGGGGATCTACTGGCAGCTGGGCGCGCCCGGGTATGGCGACCTGGGCCTGAAGGACCGTATCCAGCTGGCAGGTGAACGCGCCGAAAACCGCCCCTCCCAGGCGGAGGCCGAAGCCGAAGTTCCCGCCTTGCCCAAGCCGCAGGTTGAAGAGGGCTACTTCACACTGGTGGAGCAGCTGCGTAAGACGGCTAGGGAACGTGCGGACGACGCTCAGGGGCAGGCCCTGCTGGCCCAGCACGAGGCGAACCTCGGTAATTTCCAAGCCGCCTATGCAGCCAAAACCAACTACATCCGGCTGGCCGAGGGCCAGGTCAACGCCCGCGACTTCACCGAACTGGCCGAGCTGAAGATCATGGCCGCCGGCGGCTATATCTCGCCCGAGGCCCAGACCGACCTGCAGAAAGCACGCGCCATTGACCCCGCGCACGGGCCGGCCCGCTATTACTGGGGCCTGATGCTGGGCCAGATCGGCCGCCCGGACCTGGCCTACCGCGAATGGGCTGCAACCCTGCGTGACGGCCCGGCGGACGCCCCCTGGATCAAGGGCATCCAGGGCCAGATCGAGGAAATGGCCTTCCGCGCCGGTGTTGAATACCAGCCGATTGCGCCCGGCGGCAGCACCGCCCCCGCCCTGCCCGGCCCAAGCGCCGAGGATATGGCCGGCGCCAGCGAACTCAGTGCAGAAGACCGGCAGGAGATGATCCGCGGCATGGTCACCCGCTTGTCGGACCGGCTGGCAACCGAGGGCGGCTCAGCCGAGGAATGGGCCCGGCTGATCGGCGCCCTCTCGGTTCTGGGCGACACCGACCGCGCCCGCACCATCTATGGCGAGGCCCGCGACGCCTTTGCCGCCGATCAAGAGGCGCTGGCGCTGTTGGAAACCATCGCCGCACAGGCGGGGATTGCACAATGATCCACGACATCTTCGAAGGCTTCGCCGCCGCCCTGCCGCCGATGCACGCGCTGATGGGGCTGGACCTGGGCACCAAGACCATCGGCGTTGCTGTCTCCGACCGCATCGGTGCCGTGGCGACCCCGCTGGAAACCGTGAAGCGCAAAAAGTTCACCCAGGACGCCGCGCGTCTTCTGGAGATCATCAGGGAACGCGATATAAACGGCATCCTCCTCGGCCTGCCGCGCAACATGGACGGAAGTGAAGGCCCCCGCTGCCAGTCCACCCGCGCCTTTGCCCGCAACCTGATGCAGCTCACTGACCTGCCGATCGGTTTCTGGGACGAGCGGCTCAGCACCGTGGCGGCAGAAAAAGCGCTTCTTGAAGCAGATACGACACGCAGACGCCGCGCAGAGGTTATCGACCACGTCGCGGCCTCCTATATTCTCCAAGGCGCATTGGACCGGATGCGGCATTTGAAGAACGGATAAGCGATGACTGACGACGTATGGAAACGGGACGAAATCCAAAGCCCCTGCATCAAAATCTGCGTCGTCCATCCGGAATCGCGGATCTGCACCGGCTGCTACCGCACAATTGACGAGATCCGCGACTGGTCGAAAATGACCAACGAGGACCGCGCCGGCATCATGAACGACCTGCCGGAACGCGCCAGCAAACTGGTCAAGCGCCGCGGCGGCCGCAGCGCAAGGCTCAAGCGCAGTTAACGCGGCGCGCGGGTAGGTAAGCGCCTGGCAACCATGCGGAATAACCGCTGTCTAAATGTTTCGCGCGCGAAACATTTAGACAGAGTTGCTGACCTATCCCCGAAGGGCGTGCAGGCACTCACTCTCCCAAACTAAAGCGCATTCTTACCCTCTGCATAATTACAGAATCTGGACTTTGCCTTAGCGCCAGCTAAGTCATACGCATTCGGCCAATGCCCGCAAAGGGGATGTATCTAAACGATCGCCCTAGGAACCGGACCTGCCGGACGGCCCGCTGCCGGTTTTCTGTATCCCGGCAATTTCCCGGAAACTTCCCTCTGGGTCACCCGCTTCAAGCACTGCAAACCCAGCTTCAATACAGGAGAACACCATGGCTGAGACTTTCGCCCAAATGGAACAGCAAGCCATTTCCCAAGCCCAGGCCGTTGAAGCCGAGGAAGCGCTCAATATACTCGAAAGCGGCCCGGAGGTCCTCCTCGTCGACGTTCGCGATGAGTCTGAAGTCGACGCCACAGGTTTAGGTCTGCAGGCCATCCATGCGCCTGGCCGCTCAATTGCTTGGATGGCTGATTTGGACAGCGAGTATAAGTCTCAAGAACTCCAGGACCGGTCCCGCAGGGTTCTGACAACTTGCGGGGGGCCCCCCTGCTACAGGGGCGCTTCCGCAGCAAATATCCTATCGCGCATGGGCTTTGCGAACGTCAGTTTCGTGGAAGGCGGTATGAAGGCTTTGCTCGCAGCTGGGATGAAGACTAAGCAGCGTACAAGTTAGAATTGCCTGGGAATCACACAGCCCCTACCCCTCCGCTAGCCACCCTTTGGTCCAATCCGCCAGCTCCGGGCGGAAATAGGCGATCATGCGCCCCTCTTCCGGCGCAGATGCCGCCTCGCCCCAGGGCGCAACTCCGTGCAGGCACAGCCGGTGCATCAGATAGGACTCACCGGGCCTGGCCGGCAGGGTGATCCGCGGGCAGGTCTCGAACACCTCGGCGCGGGCGGCAGTATAGGCATCGGTCACATCCACCTCCGCCCAGGCCTCCGGCGGCACGCCCTCAAAGGCCGCAGCAAAGGCGCGGCGCATAATCCTGTGGCTGCCCTCCCAGATCACCAGGGGCGAGGCATTGGGGCTGCTTTCATTGAGCGGAATGCCCAGCACCCAGGCATGCGGCTCCTCCACCTTGCGGCGGCGGTGCGCGCCAAACATCTTCACCCCGTCCACATGCGCTGCATCGCGTTTGACGCGGTAGCGGAAGGCGGCCTCGCCCTCGCCCGGCCGCGGGCGCGGATAACCTGGAAAGACCGAGGACACCTGCGCCCGGTGTAGTCCAGGGATGGGGCCAAGGTGTTGGGTGATGAAGTCCACCGGCGCGCCGGCCAGCGGCGGGCCATCCGGCAGACGGCCCGCAGCGTCATTGGGCAGCGCATCAACGCCGATGAACCAGGTGCGCTCGCATTGGAACCACTCGGCGCAGGCCGGGTCATCCAGCGCCCGGATCCCGTGCTGCAGTGCATCCGTTGCCCAGGCAGAGATTTGCGGGTCACGGGCGAAGCGCACCCAGCCTTTGTCCTGAAACTGCTCGAATTTCTCCGGCATGATGTCCCTCTTAATATCCGAAAGCCTTGCGCAGCATGTTCAGTGCCACCAGCACCAAGAACGCTCCGAACACCCGTTTCAACGGCTTGGGGTTCATCGCATGGGCCAGTTTCACCCCCCAGGGCGCAGTGATCAGCGTCATCGCAATCACAATGAAGAATGCCACCAGGTTAACCGCCCCGATCGTGAACGGCGGCCGCGTGGCCGGGTCCAGATCCAGCAGCAGGAACCCCGCCACCGACGGTACCGCGATGATCACGCCAAAGCCCGCAGCGGTCGCCACCGCCCGGTGAACAGCCACCCCGTGCAAGGTCATCAAAGGCACGCCAAAGCTGCCGCCGCCGATGCCCATCAGCACTGACAGGAACCCCACCGCAGGCGACAGCACCAGCCGCTTGCCGCCCTTAGGCATGGCTTCAGCCAGCCGCCAGTCCGCGCGGCCCAGCCCCAGGTAGCAGCCGATCACCAGTGCCAGCCCGCCAAACACCCCCTGCAGCACGGTCGAGCGCAGCGCCGAGGCTGCCAGCACGCCAACCACTGCCCCCAAGGCAATGCCCAGCCCCCAGCTGCGCAGGATCTCCCAATCCACCGCGCCCTTCTTGTTGTGGCTCAGGACGGAGCGCACAGAGGTCACGATGATCGTCGCAAGGGAGGTCGCAAGGCACATCTGCATCAGCTGATCGCTGCCATATCCAAGCGTTTGAAAGGCATAGAAGAAGGCCGGTACCAGCACGATACCGCCGCCAACCCCCAGAAGCCCCGCCAATACCCCGGCAAATGCGCCGATCACCAGCAGCAGCCCCGCCATCTGCATCAGCAGCGCAGGCTCCGGCCACAATGCGGCGGTCACGGCAGGATCAGTCATGCAGGGCACCTCAGGCTGGGCTTCACCGGCAAAGGGTTAGCCGCCGCAATCCGCTTGCACAAGGCAATAGCCCGCGCGCCGCCGCGTCACGCAGCCGCGCGGTCCGCCATCTGCGCCAGCGCCTGCTCCACCAGTTCCGGCCCGGCCCCGGCGCGGCAGGCCCCCTCGGACAGCATCCGCCGCCATTGCCGCGCGCCGGGGCGGCCGGCAAACAGACCCAGCATATGCCGGGTGATCTGGTTCAACTTGGCGCCATCGGAAAGCCGAGCCTCGATGTAGGGCAGCATCTGCCGCACCGCCTCAGCAGGATCGCTCACAGAACCCGTCCCGTAGATCTCCGGATCAGCACCGCAGAGTACCTCGGCCGGCTGGTGATAGGCTGCACGCCCCACCATCACCCCGTCCAGACCGCGGTCCAGATGCAGCTTGGCTTCGGTCAGCGTGGCGATGCCGCCGTTGATCGAGATATGCAGATCCGGAAAGGCAGCCTTCATCTGGTGCACTAACTCGTAGTCGAGCGGAGGAATGTCCCGGTTTTCTTTCGGACTCAGCCCCTGCAGCCAGGCCTTGCGGGCATGGATCGTCACCCGCCGGCAACCCGCCGCGCGGATCTTGTCCAGAAAGTCCGGCAGCACCTCTTGCGGCTCCTGCTCATCAATGCCGATACGGCATTTGACCGTGACCTCGGCCTTCACGGCCTCACGCATGGCTGCAACGCAGTCCGCCACCAGCTCCGGCGTCTGCATCAGAACCGCGCCAAAGGCGCCGGATTGCACGCGGTCACTGGGGCAGCCGCAGTTGAGGTTGATCTCGTCATAGCCTGCATCAGATCCCAGCTTTGCAGCCTCTGCCAGCTCAACCGGGTCAGAGCCGCCCAGTTGCAAGGCCACCGGATGTTCGTCGTTGTGAAAGTCGAGCAAGTGCAACGCTCCGCCCCGCACCAGCGCAGGCGCGGTCACCATTTCGGTGTACAGCAGCGTCTCCCGGCTCAAGAGCCGGTGCAGATACCGGCAATCGGACGTCGTCCAATCCATCATGGGTGCCACGCTTAAACGCGCCGCTTTTTGTGCGTTATTTTTCAAAGCTTTAACCCCATTTAGCTTCAAACTTCGCGTAGCACGATTTCCCCTGATTTCACCGTTTTTCCGGGGATTTTCGGAGGTTCTCGATTCGAGCGTGCTACGGTGTAGCACATCCATAGCCTACAAACAGCGGCCCAAATGCAGCTGGTTCCTGGCCCGGGCACCGCCGGTTCCATCTTCCGTGCTTCTCTCGGAATTTGGCTATCAAACCCCGGAATCTTTTTTCGTGCGGCCGAACCGAATTCCCTATCATCGAAATCAAGATGGGACGAATTCCATGACCACTATCAACAAAAGCACAACGGATGTGCTCGCAGCGATTACTGCCCAGAACCTCTTCCAGCGCTCTCCTTCTCAAGCAACCGCTGTGGCTGCTGCCGGGGTTTCAGAAAGCACCATGCCGGTCTCGTCGACCGAGCAGAAAGAAAAGAAACCTCGCAAGGAGATCCCAGGGAAAAAATTCGAGGAACAGAACATCACTCGGTTTGAAGGCAAGAATGGAAAGTTCTCCTACCGGGTACAAATCCGAAAGCGTGTGGATGGCAAACAGCACAGCCTCACGAAAACCTTCAAGCACCTGCCAAACGCAAAAAAATGGCGAAACAACCAACTCCGCGACATCGAGCTAAACGGGTTTCCAATTCAAATCGTGACGGAAACTACAATCTCAGATGTCATCGACGATCGTTTGAAGCGCGGGAAAACCCTTGGCCGATCTGCCCTTCAAGTGCTGACGTTCATCAAGGCCGACGAGTTCGGAAAGACCAGGGTATCAACGCTGACCCAGCAACAACTATACGACTATGCGGATCTATTGTCGGCTGGTGAAAGAATGCCACAGACTGTCGCGGGATACATGACTCACCTGGCGAGGACACTCTCCTGGGCCAAGGACCGAGGTGCCTTGATTCCGATCGAAGTGGTCAGTCTGGCCATGCGAACTCTTTGGGAAGATGAAGTTCTGGCTCGATCCGAAGAGCGAGATCGCCGACCAGAACTCTGTGAGCTAAACAAAATCCTGACTGCTATCTCGGAAAATCCTCGGCAGAAGATCCCCGCCGACATCCTGGCGGTCTTTGCAATCTATTCGGCGCGTCGTCTGAGCGAAATCTGCAGACTGAGGTGGGATGATCTGCGCGTGAATAGTGGCACAATCCTCGTGCGCGATATGAAACATCCCAGGCAAAAAAAGGGAAACAACGTTTGGTGCACTCTTCCGAGCGAAGCATTGGAGATTATCCTGGCAATGCCCAGGACGTCTGAGTTCATCTTCCCTTACAATCCGCGCTCGGTTGGGACGGCATACCGCCGCCACCGGGACAAGGTCGGAGTCGTCGATCTGCGCTTCCATGACTTTCGGCACGAAGCCATCAGTCGGCTTTTCGAGATGGGAAAGTCTGCTTCATTCGTCAGAAAGATCTCAGGTCACAAGAATGGTGGATGCCTTTACCGCTACGAACACGTCGAAGAAGAAGGCGACAAATTCGCCAACTGGGACTGGCATCAACTGACCCTGGAGAAATGCAAGTCACTTCACTGATAACCCCGATGGCCGGGTTCCTTGCATCGGCCATCAAACTCCTATCAAACCAGTTTTCCGCCATTTGAAGCAGAAACGCATTTCCTCTCCACAAGCAAAGGAGACAAAGATGAAAACCATCGACATGCTGCTCGCCCATTTCGGCGGAAATCCGATTATCCCGCTGGAACACGTAGCGCAGTATTTGAACTACAAGCCGGATACGCTGAAGCAAAAAATCGACGGCGGCGACATCCGCTTGCCCTACACTGGAGTTGAGAACAACAGCCAGAAGGCTCAGAAATTCATACAGCTCACGGATCTTGCTCGACTGATTGACGTTCAGTTCACAGCTGCGCAGGAGAAATTCGCTTCTATCTGGGAAGACGCCGCGTTCGACGCAAGCGCCCGTTGAACCCGACCTGACGGCGCCTTGAAGAATGCCTCTATGAGCAGGCGGAAGAAGGGGTTTTAATCGGACGAAGAAGAGCACGAGAGTTGAGCGCAGGCAACGACGCCGGGGATTTCAGTGGCACTGGTGGCGCAGCGATATGCGGTCAATGCGAACCCCATTTTCGAATGGTTGAAGGATCCTCACTTTCTCCGTCATGAGATGCGCCGTCCCAATTTCAGCTTGCTGAGAAGGGGGCGGTGTCCGATCACATCAAGTCGACTTTATGTCAGTATTATAAAGGAGTTCGACTTTCATTTCGCTCTCACGTTCATTGTTGAATAGAGTCCAGCGCTGACCATTGAGGATACTTCCATCGTCGCAAATATTCTTTGTTGATGTCGGCGTGGAATTTGGATGCAATACGATCCAGAGCACACCAAAAGCCGCGTCTCGCTTGCCATGCTCAAGACCATGCGTGTCCAAAATTCTGCTAATTTCGGAAATCAGCGCTCTATCATCCATTGCTCATCTCTCTCCATTAAACACACGCAAACTATACCACCATGAAAATTCTGGGGAATGAGATTTGCACCGGCACGCGTTGGCTGGGTTTACAGAGCGCTCACCGCTCGACTGAACAAGCTGATACAGTTCAAGAGGCACCACACGACTTTGGGGCCTCTTTCTTTGCTCAACGTGTCGCTCAATGCAACTCGACTGCCAGGGCTTCGGCTTGACGAAGAACGGTCTTCACAGCCTCAGATGCAAGATCAGGTGGGTATCCATGCCGCTGAAGAATTTTCTTCACTGCAATGCGCATCCTCGCTCGCACATTATCCCGGCGCCACCAATCCGTACCTGAATTCTTTCGTACCGTATTCACCAGTTCCGCGGCTATTACACGCAACTTATCATTGTCCATGATCTCAACCGCGCTGTCATTTTGTGACAGGGCATCATAAAATGCGCGTTCTTCCGCAGACAGACCGTCGTCAGGTTGATCCCGAAGGTCCTTCGCAATTTCGATCAGTTCCTGAAGGATCTGAAGGGCGTCGACACTTCTATTGTGATATTTGGCAATCGCTTGCTCCAGGCGAGAGGAAAACTCCTCTTTCTGAACGATATTCGTTCTGGTCTTCGCAGAGATCTCACCGTTGAGAAGCTTCTTGAGAGCTTCCACCGCCAGGTTCTTGTACTTCATATTTTGGATTTCGATCATGAAGGCATCAGACAGAACGCTGATATCAGGACGATCGAAGCCGCAAGCTTCAAGGATATCAACAACTTCTGTAGACGCAACTGCACGATTCACAAGCTGCTGAATTGCGAAATCCGGATTCCGGGATGACCGCCCAACCGGCGCCGCCCCAACCTTTTCCAGGCCTGATCTGACGGCAGAGAAAAAGGCTACTTCTTCCGTGTGGTCGGTGGCTTGAGGACTGCCTGACGCGAGTTTGAAGGCCTTTACCAGGGCCGCAGTGGCATCGTTGAAGCGCTTTACTGCCCCGCCTTCACCCAGTCTCTCCCTTTGCAAAATGTGATCGAGAGCACTCGGTAGTACGCGAAGCCGTTCCGCAGGCGTCCCTCCCAAGGCTTGAGAATAGTCAAACCCATGGAACTGGGTGCGCGCCACGTCAAGCGCATCCAGGAAAGCCGCGACGGCCTCGGCTTCACTGATCCCTGTCTGTTGCTGGTCGGACTGACTGTAGTGGGCAAGCGCACTTTTCAATTCCGCAGCGATACCAATGTAATCAACGACCAGCCCTGCAGGTTTGTCCTGAAATACACGGTTCACCCGGGCGATAGCTTGCATAAGGCCATGCCCTCGCATCGGCTTGTCGACATAAAGTGTATGCATGCAGGGTGCATCAAATCCGGTCAACCACATGTCACGGACGATGACGAGCCTCAACGGATCCGCTGGATCCTTTGTGCGGTTCCTGATCGCTTCCTGGCGGGACTTCGAGCGAATATGGGGCCGAAACTCTGCAGGATCTGTTGCGCTGCCAGTCATGATGACTTTGACCTGACCAGTTTCGTCAGTATCCCCATGCCATTCAGGCCTCAGTTCCACGATCCTATTGTACACTTCAACGCATATGCGTCGGCTCATGCACACAATCATCGCCTTGCCGTCCATCGCCTCAAGCCGCGCGTCGAAATGCTCCAGGATATCTTCGACCACCGTATCCAGGCGCTTGTTGGCTCCAACCAGTGCTTCGACACGCGACCATTTTCGAGCGATCGCCGCCGCCTCGTTTTCTTCCATTACTTCGGTGGCTTCGTCGAATTTCTCGTCGAGTTCCCTGGAAAACTCCTCGTCCAGCTCGACCTTGGCAACTCGTGCTTCATAGTAGATTGGAACCGTCGCTCCATCCTCGACGGCTTGGGCGATGTCATACACGTCGATATATTCTCCAAATACACCCCTTGTGTTAGCTCCGACCAACTCAACAGGAGTTCCTGTGAAGGCGATGTAAACAGCATTGGGGAGCGCCTGGCGAAGTTGGTATGCAAGGCCATGACGGACTTCCCCTGTCTCCTTTTTCATCTTTGCCTCGAACCCATATTGAGTGCGGTGCGCCTCATCGACCATGACGATCACGTTGGACCGGTCCGTCAGTTCTGGGAAAACTTCACCTGTTTCCGGACGGAATTTCTGTATCGTGGAAAAGACAACACCACCCACTTCACGATTAAGTAGGTCTTTCAGGTCACTGATGCTGTCGGCCTGGACTGGATCTTCGCCAAACAAATCCCTGCACCGACCGAAGGTCGCAAAAAGCTGATTATCCAGATCATTGCGGTCAGTCAGAACAACCAGGGTCGGGTTTTCAAGGCCAGGATGCCGCATAACGCGTCCGGCAAGGAAGGTCATCAGCAGAGATTTGCCAGACCCTTGTGTGTGCCAGATGACACCGCCTTTGCCATCTCCTCCCTGAGCCGCCAGAATCGTCTGGATGGCCTTCCGTACGGCATGGAATTGATGGTAGCCGGCGATTTTCTTGACCGGTCCTCTACCCTCATCCTCAAACACTACAAACCAGCGCATCAGGTCCAGAAGCGTCTGTGGATCCAAAAGCCCTTGGGTCAGAGTTTGGAGGGCAAGAGACGTATTTTCTTCGACTATGGTTTCGCCGTCGATGGTACGCCATCGCATGAAACGATCCAGTCCGGCCGACAACGAGCCATAGCGGGCATTCAGCCCATCTGAAATCACGGTAAGAAGCGATGTGCGAAACAGATCAGGGATATCTTCTTTGTATGTGTCGATCTGCCGATAGGCGGCGTCAATTCCGGCCCCTTCCGTCCCCTTCAGCTCAACAACGACCAGTGGCAGGCCGTTCAGGAATAGTACCACATCCGGTATCCGAGGATTCTTTCCGACCACATCCACCTGATTGACGGCACGCCAGTCATTCTTCTGGTTTTCCCAATCGACAATCTGAACACGCGCATTGCGTTCTTCACCATCGGCGAAATAGGTCAGAGCCACACCATTGACGAGAAGGTCATGCAGACGCCGGTTTTCCTGGACAACGTCAGTGGCGTACACGACATCATGTACCCGCGTCGCGGCCTCCTGGACCGCAGTGACCGGCAGCTCAGGGTTCAGTCGTTTCAGCGCACCGAAGAACACCGGCAAAAGAAAGGTCTCCCGGAAGCTCGTTCGCATCGGATTGCGCATTTCAGGCGAAATTTCAGAACCGTGGTGGACGGAGTACCCCAGCGCCCCAAGGTCTTCCATGAAGACAGCTTCAAGGGGCATTGTTGCAGAACTCCCTCTTGTGGCCTGACTACCCCTTTCCCCTCCGAACTTAGGCGACGCGGATGATCTCGGCGGCGCCGAGTGCGTTGAAGCGGTTGATGAGTGCGATGCGGATGTGGATTTCGGCGGTTTGGCGGTCGGGGTCTCTTGCGGCAATGCGCTCGCCGAATGCCTTTAAGCAGCGCATCTTTGCCTCGATCCGGCTCCGGACGTGGTATCCTGTCCAGCGCTTCCAGAAGGCTCGACCGTAGTGTCGGGTGGCTCGCAGAGTTTCGTTTCTGACCTGCGCAGCCGGACAATCTTCTTTCCACAACCGACCATTCTTGCGGATCGGGATGATCGGGGCCGCGTCGCGTTCGAGGATCGCGGCATGGCAGCGTCGCGTGTCATAGGCGCCATCGGCGATCACGGTGCCGATGTCTTCGTCCTCGGGGAACTGACCCAACAAGTCCGGTAAGACCGGGCTGTCGCCGTCGCGGCTGGGGGTGAATTCGACGGCACGGATGTCAGACGTGGCAGCATCCATCGCAAGATGAACCTTGCGCCATTGGCGCCGCCCCTGAACGCCGTGCTTGCGGGCCTGCCACTCACCATTGCCAAGGAACTTGATCCCGGTGCTGTCCACAAGCAGGTTCAGCGGCCCGTCGGCGCGGCGATATGGGATCTGGACGGCCAGCGTTTTCTGTCGGCGGCACAGCGTAGAGAAATCCGGAACGGGCCAGTCCAGACCCGCCAGGTGCAGAAGGCTGGTGACCATCCCGACGGTCTGCCGGAGGGGCAGCTTGAACAGAACCTTGATCGACAGGCAGAACTGGATCGCCGCATCCGAGAAAACCGCAGGGCGACCGGGGCTGTCATCATGCGGAGCGAGCCAGGTCATCTCTTTGTCCAACCAGATCAGAAGCGACCCGCGCTTTCTGAGCGCATCGTTGTAGCTGGACCAATTCGTCGTACGGTAGCGGGCTGGTGTGGGCTTGCTCATCTGCCCCGTCTAACCGCATGGATTCGTGATGTGAATCCTTAGCACTCAGAGTTCTGCAACAACGCCCAACAGAGGCCTGCTCGTCGGTCAAAAGGGGATGCCCACCTGGTTTCGCGCTCCACCCAATGGATGCGTCGATAAGTTTGTCGCTGTCGACCAGTAAGAAGGACGTCTTGACCTGGTCATTCCCCTCAGCATCCTTGGTGAGTGCCGTGAAATGCGCGACCTTGTAGTGTGACCTATTCCCAGGAACGCCCATCATCCCTGCCAGCCGGGTTATCAATGTGTCGGTGGTCTCATCTGCAGGAATGAGAATTTGGAGCAATCTGATCTCGCCCTCACTGGAAATCAGTCGCGTTCCCAGATCAGACAATCTTAAATCAATGAATCCATCATCATGATTGTCAGCCTCATCACTGTAGAGATGCTCTTGTAGGGCCTTCAGATCAAAACTTTCGCTGACATCTCCATCAGTTTCCCCCAGACGAAGATAGTCGAGGAATTTGTGATTTTTTCCTGCGGTGACCCCAATGGGTTGGCTTGCCATCATCTCTCGAAGATCTTCGTAGTCCTCGGGCACATAGAGGTGGCGCGTCGCCGGCCAGGGAGTGAGCCCTGGGAGTTTTCCGACAGGATGTGGTCTGAGGAACGGACGCATTGCTTCAATACCAGGAAAGGTTCCTGGAAGTTTAAGTTCCATCAGAGCCAATTCGGCAAGGCAGTTGAGCGTGTCGTCAAATATGGTTTCCACCTGGTTGGCCAACAATGCGCTACTGACTTTCATCCATCGCCGAACAATCTGATCAAGACTTGAATCCGGGCCCTTCTTGAAAATGTCGACATGCCCCAGCTTGTGAATGCGGAGGAGAAAAGGAGGAATCCTTTCACCCGAAGAAGGTCCAAAGTTGGTTAAAGGCGATCGAGAATTTGCCAATGTAGTCTTTCTTTGAAATCGTCTTGATATGGATCTTTGGGATGTTTCCATAGGTTGCCCCCGGACAAAAGGGACATTCCGCGACCGGGATCGGCAAAACGCCAATCAACGACATATGGTTTTGGCTCGGCGCCCTCGCTTGTCGAAGAACCAAGAATGCGGCATCATCAAACACGTGAAGCACGGCTTCACCATCAGGTAGGGACGATTGCTACATATGTGCTACACGCCGAAATCACCCCCTAAAAACAACTACAAAACAATACCTTACCTTCAGTCGCACAAATCCATCATGGGCCCCACAGAAAGGCGCGCGGCCTGGTGCAAGGGGGCGAAATCAGTCATGCCGCGCCATATAGGTCCTGCGCCGCCGCCTGCCAGGCCGATCCGCTTTGGTGAGACATGAGTGCCCTTCTCTACCCCGCCAAGGACGGGAGGTAGAGCACAATCCCCGGGAAGGCGACCAGCAGCGCAATCGTCACAGCGTCGGCAATGAAAAACGGCGTCACGCCCTTAAATACATCCTGCACGCTCAGGTCATCACGCACGCCCGCAACTACAAAGCAGTTCAAACCGATAGGAGGAGTAATCAGGCAGAACTCTGCCATTTTTACAACCAGGATTCCGAACCAGATCGCGCACATGGTGCCGCTCATGCCAAAGGCGCTGTCGGCGGCCGCCACGCTCTCACCGCCGTTCAGCGCCATCACCGCCGGATAAACCACCGGCAGCGTCAGCAGCAGCATCCCGATTGCATCCATGAACATCCCCAGCACCGCATAGGCCAAGAGAATGCAGATCAGGATCAGCATCGGCGGCATCTCCAGCGATGTGATCCAGTCGGAAAATGCTCCCGGCAGATCAGCGAACCCTAGAAAACGCACATAGATCAGCACGCCCCAGATGATAGTGAAGATCATCACTGTCAGCTTGGCCGTTTCCAGAAGTGCTGATTTAAGCTCAGCCCATTTCATCCCCTTCAGGACCGCCATGCAGAACACCACAAAGGCCCCCAGCGCGCCGCCTTCGGTCGGCGTGCCCCAGGCGTCGCCGCCAAAGGGGTTGTAAACAAAGCAGATGATGATCACGACCACAAAGATGATCGGCAAGGCACCGGGAAGCGCTGCAAAGCGCTGGCCCCATGTGAAGCCTTTGACAGGCGGGCCCACGGATTTGAAGATCACAGCGATGCCGACAATCAGCAGGCCATAAACCACGGCAGAAAAGGCGCCGGGGATGAAGCCTGCCAGCAACAGCTTACCCACGTCCTGCTCGACGATGATGGCATAGATCACCAGGATCGCCGAGGGCGGGATCAAGGACGCCAGCGTGCCGCCGGCCGCCACCACACCGGCGGCGAACTGCTTGTTGTAGCCGATCTGGAGCATTTCCGGGATGGCGATGCGGGCAAAGACGGCGGAGGTGGCTACGCTGGCGCCGGACACAGCGGCAAAGCCCGCGGTGGCAAAGACAGTGGAGACCGCGAGCCCCCCGGGCAGCCAGGCAATCCAGCGTTTGGCCGCCTCGAACAGCGCCCGCGTCAGCCCTGCGTAATAGGCGAGATAACCGATCAGGATGAAGGTCGGGATCAGGCTCAGCGCCTGGCTGGAGACCTTGGAGTGTGGCACTTGGCCTGCGATCTTGACCGAAACGGTCAGCGCCTTGCCAAAGCGCGCCGGATCGTAGCCGAACTTGGCCCAGAAGATCCAAATGAGGCCGATGAGGCCCGCGAGGCCGGCGGCAAAGGCCACCCGCATCCCCAAGACCACCATCGCCAGCAGGCCGCCCGTGACCCACAGGCCGATATCAATGGGTTCCATATGCCCTACCCCTGCCCGCCAGCAGACTTATCACTGGTACTGCTGTCATGGCCTTCCAGTTGCTCAGCCTCTGCCGCCGCCTGCTCTGCCGCGGTCAGGACCAGCGGCACGGCGACGGGTGTCTCCAGCCCCAGCACCAAGGCGCGGCCGTAGCCCCAGATCTGCAGCAGCAGCCGCAGGCCCAGAACCGCAAAGGCCACCGGCGCCAGCAGCTTGGCTGGCCAGATCGGAATGCCGATATCGATGGAGCTGTCACGGCTCCACCAGGGGGCAGCAAAATCAAAGGAGCGCAGGAAATGCGACCAGCTGCCCCAGACCAGAGCCATAATCAGCAGCAGGATCAGCAGGACCGAGATCAGCTCAAACAGCCACATGGCCCGCCCCCGCAACGCGGCGATAACGATGTCCATCCGGATGTGGCCGCCGTCGCGCTGCACATAGGCAATACCCATAAAGGCAATCAGCGGCATGATCTGTTCGATCCAATCCACATAGCCGGGCAAGGGCGCATTCATTGCATTCCGCCCGCCGACCGAGACCACTGCCAGGATCATCAGTGAAAACACTGCGATACCGCTCAAAAGCGCCAGCAAGCGCTCCGCTTTCAATAACCGCTGGTCCAGCCTGCTGATCAGGCTGCCGTCCTCCAGCACTGCTGCGCTGCCTGCCATGCCCGCCCCCGTCTTTTAGTAGTCATCAAAGGCAAAAGGGGCCGGACCTGATCAGCCCGCCCCCCTTTGTGTTGCGTCAGGCTCAGCTGCCTGAGCGGTGATCGCTGAGGGTCTTCTGCACCAGATCATACAGCTCTTGTGCCGGCAGGCCCTGGGCGGTCATGTCCTCGATCCACTGGGCGCGGATCGGGTCGGCGGCCACTTTGCGGAACTCGGCCAGCTGGTCGTCAGAGATAGTGACCTTCTCCACGCCCTTCTCGGCCAGCACCCCGTCCCATTTCTCCAGCAGCGCGCCGTAATTGCTCAGGTAATGACCGATCGCCTCCTCAACTGAACTGTCCAGCGCCTCACGCTCGGCGTCGCTGAGGGCATCATAGGCATCGGTGTTGACCACCACCGGGCAGTTCACAGTGCCAGGGTTGAGGTTGGCGGTCCACCAGTCGGCGCGGTTGATGGTGCCGAAGGCCAGATGCGCGTGCTGGGCAAAGGCGACGGTGTCCACAACACCGGATTCCATCGCGTTATAGGCCTCGGTTGCGGTGACCGAGGTCGGCACCGCACCCACGGCCGAGAACGCCTTGCCGATGCCGCCGGTGGCGCGCACCCGCATGTCCTTGAACTCTGCCAGCTCATCACGCGGCTCGCCGGTGCCGACGATATTGTACTGCGGCATCGGCGAGGTCATCAGCAGCTTGGCGTTCCAGCGCGCCAGATCCGCCTGCACCGCCGGATGGGCATAGACCGCATTGGCGACCGCCACCTCTTCCTCCAGCGTGTTCACGCCCAGGAACGGCAGCTCCAGCACGGTGATCGAGGGGTTCTTGTCGCGGTGGTAGCCGGCACAGAACTGCGCCATCTCAAAGGCGCCGATGGAGATGCCGTCGAGGTTCTCCTTGTTCTTCGAAAGCCCGCCATAGCTGATGTTCAGGGTGAACTCGCCGCCGGTCTTTTCAGATACCAGTTCGGCCAGTTTTTCCACATGTTCAGTAAAGGCACGGCGCTTGCCCCACAGGGACACGTTCCACTCGGTGGCCGCAGCCTCGCCTGCCAATGCGAAACCAGCAGTTGCCGCCACAGCGGCTGTCAGAAATCTGTTCATTATGTAACTCTCCCGAATTGCGCTCCTTTTTAACCCGGCACCGGGCCGGCGCGGTGCGCTTGCCCGTCAGGCTAGCGGCACACAGCCCCCCTGCCAAGCCCCCGGCGGGAAAGATGACGTGGCGACTCGCAGCGGGATGAAACGGCAGTTTCCAGTATTGCCAGCACAATATGCCGCAGGTGCAAAGCCGCCGACAGCTGCGGCAGTAAGCCGCTCCCAAGCCCAGAACGGCGATTGAAGCCGCAAACGGCCGCTGGAGAAATTTACAGAAAAGCCTCTGAAAACATGGGGTGGTATGCGCTGGCATACGCCCATATTTACAAAATGGCCGAAAATTTTGAAATTCGTTTACAGATAAACTCTTTGATATCTGTGTTTTATTCACAAATTTTCAATCCGCGGTATTATCGGTGCCCAGGAGGAAACGGTTTGACAGCCACGGCACAGCGTTGTCGTTTGTCTTGCCAATAAATTCTGGGAGGAAACCGAATGAACGCGCTGCACGCAGACGCTGTCTATCCGCCGTCCGACGAAACCGTTGCCCGCGCGCATGTGACTGCCGCGAAATACCAGGAGATGTATGACGCCTCGCTGACCGACCCGGAAGGGTTCTGGGGCGAACAAGGCAAGCGCATCGACTGGATCAAGCCCTTCACCGAAGTGAAGGACGTGAACTACGGCTTCGGCAATGTCTCGATCAACTGGTACGCCGACGGCACCCTGAACGTCTCCGCCAACTGCATCGACCGCCATCTGGACACACGCGGCGACCAGACCGCGATCATCTGGGAGCCGGACAGCCCGGAAGAAGCGGCGCAGCATATCACCTACAAGGAGCTGCACCGCCGCACCTGCCGGATGGCCAACATCCTGCATGAGATGGGCGTGCGCAAGGGCGACCGGGTGGTGATCTACCTGCCGATGATCCCGGAAGCCGCCTATGCGATGCTGGCCTGCGCCCGCATCGGCGCCATTCATTCCATCGTGTTTGCCGGTTTCTCCCCCGACGCGCTGGCGGCCCGGATCAACGGCTGCGACGCCAAGGTTGTGATCACCGCCGACGAGGCCCCCCGCGGAGGCCGCAAGACGGCGCTGAAGTCGAACGCCGACGCCGCGCTGCTGCACACCAAGGACACGGTGAAATGCCTGGTGGTCAAGCGCACCGGAGGCCAGACCACCTGGGTCGACGGGCGCGACTTTGACTACAACGAAATGGCATTGGAAGCAGAGGATTACTGCGCCCCGGCCGAGATGAACGCCGAAGATCCGCTGTTCATCCTCTACACCTCCGGCTCCACCGGCCAGCCCAAGGGCGTTGTGCATAGCTCCGGCGGCTATCTGGCCTATGCCGCGATGACCCATGAGATCACCTTTGATTACCACGACGGCGACATCTACTGGTGCACCGCGGACGTGGGCTGGGTGACCGGCCACAGCTATATCGTCTACGGGCCCCTGGCCAATGGCGCCACCACGCTGATGTTCGAAGGCGTGCCGACCTACCCCGATGCTTCCCGCTTCTGGCAGGTCTGCGAAAAGCATAAAGTAAACCAGTTCTACACCGCCCCCACCGCGCTGCGCGCACTGATGGGCCAGGGCAACGAATGGGTCGAGAAATGCGACCTGTCCTCCTTGCGCACCCTCGGCACCGTGGGCGAGCCGATCAACCCGGAAGCCTGGAACTGGTACAATGAGGTTGTCGGCAAGGGCAAATGCCCGATTGTCGACACCTGGTGGCAGACCGAAACCGGCGGCCACCTGATGACCCCGCTGCCGGGTGCGCATGCGATGAAGCCCGGTGCCGCAATGAAACCCTTCTTCGGCATCCAGCCGGTGGTTCTGGACCCCCAGTCCGGAGTTGAGATCGAGGGCAATGGCGTCGAAGGGGTGCTGTGCATCAAGGACAGCTGGCCGGGCCAGATGCGCACGGTCTGGGGCGACCATGAGCGGTTTGAGAAGACCTATTTCTCCGACTACAAAGGCTACTATTTCACCGGCGACGGCTGCCGCCGCGATGAAGACGGCGACTACTGGATCACCGGCCGCGTCGATGACGTGATCAACGTCTCCGGCCACCGGATGGGCACAGCTGAGGTCGAAAGCGCATTGGTCGCACACGCCGCCGTGGCCGAGGCTGCCGTGGTTGGCTACCCGCATGAGATTAAGGGCCAGGGCATCTATTGCTATGTGACCCTGATGAACGACCGCGAGCCGTCGGACGAGCTGCTGAAGGAACTGCGCACCTGGGTGCGGACCGAGATCGGCCCGATTGCCTCGCCGGATGTGATCCAATGGGCGCCGGGTCTGCCGAAAACCCGCTCCGGCAAAATCATGCGCCGCATCCTGCGCAAGATCGCCGAGAACGATTTCGGTTCCTTGGGCGATACGTCGACCCTCGCCGATCCGTCGGTGGTAGACGACCTGATCGAAAACCGTGCGAACAAGGGGTGATTGACCGATGAATATGGCAGTATTGACCCGCCCCGCTGTTCTGATCTTGCTGGGTCCTCCGGGGGCCGGCAAGGGCACTCAGGCGCGGATGCTGGAAGAGAAATTCGGCTATGTGCAGCTGTCCACCGGCGACCTGCTGCGCGAGGCCGTTGCGGCGGGCACCCCCGCCGGCCTCGCCGCCAAGGCCGTGATGGAATCCGGCCAGCTGGTCAGCGACGACATTGTGATCAACATCCTGCGCGACCGTCTGACCGGACCCGATTGCACCAAGGGCGTGATCCTCGACGGCTTCCCCCGCACCACCGTGCAGGCCGAAGCGCTGGACGAACTGCTGGCCGAAACCCAGCAGAAGATCAACGCCGCGATCAGCCTGGAGGTCGATGACGCCGCCATGGTCGAGCGGATCTCCGGCCGCTACACCTGCGGCGGCTGCGGCGAAGGCTATCACGACAGCTTCAAGCAGCCCGCTGTGGCGGACACTTGCGACAAATGCGGCAGCACCGAGATGAAGCGCCGCGCCGATGACAACGCCGAAACCGTTGCCAGCCGGCTGGAGGCCTATCACGCGCAGACCGCGCCGCTGATTGCCTATTACGGCGGCAAGGACGTGCTGCAGACAACAAATGCCATGGGCGGCATCAACGACATCGCCCAGGACATGGCGGCCATCGTAACCGAGGCCACCGCCTAACCAATAAGAAACGGGGCCTGCGCGAACCGCAGGACCCCGCCCCCCGGACATTGGAATACCCGAAGGCACCGCCTTGGCGGACCGGAGGAGTCATGCCTGCACGACGTGAACCCGTCGGCAGGCACATGGAGAGAGTTTGCCTGGCGCATCACCCTGCAAGGCAGCTCAGGAGGAAGAAGGAGGAGCCGCCATGGCGGACCAAACAACCAACTCCGCACAGACCGCCGAAGCCGACAAGGGCTATTGGGCGGCAAACGTGCGGATCATTCTTGTCAGCCTGGTGATTTGGGCTGTTGTGTCATTCGGCTTCGGCATCCTGCTGCGCCCTGCCCTGTCGGGCATCAGCGTCGGCGGTGCCGATCTTGGCTTCTGGTTCGCCCAGCAAGGCTCGATCCTGGTGTTCCTGGGGCTGATCTTTTTCTACGCGTTCCGAATGAACAAGCTGGACCGCGAATACGGCGTGGAGGAAGAATAAGATGGACCAGTTTACCATCAACCTGCTGTTTGTGGGCGCGTCCTTTGCGCTCTACATCGGCATCGCGATCTGGGCCCGCGCGGGCTCCACATCTGAATTCTATGCCGCCGGCCGGGGTGTTCACCCCGTCACCAACGGCATGGCCACTGCAGCCGACTGGATGTCGGCAGCCTCGTTCATCTCAATGGCGGGCCTCATTGCTTTCACTGGCTATGACAACTCGACCTTCCTGATGGGCTGGACCGGCGGCTATGTGCTGCTGGCGCTGCTGCTGGCGCCTTACCTGCGCAAGTTCGGCAAGTTCACCGTGTCCGAGTTCATCGGCGACCGGTTCTATTCCCCGACCGCGCGCATCGTGGCTGTGATCTGCCTGATCGTTGCCTCGACAACTTACGTGATCGGCCAGATGACCGGCGTGGGCGTGGCCTTTGGCCGCTTCCTCGAGGTCTCCAACACCGCGGGGCTGTTGATCGGTGCCTGTGTTGTGTTCGCCTACGCGGTGTTCGGAGGCATGAAAGGCGTGACCTACACCCAGGTGGCGCAATACTGCGTGCTGATCATGGCCTATACCATCCCGGCCATCTTCATCTCGCTACAGCTGACCGGTAACCCGGTCCCCGCTCTGGGCCTGTTCGGCGAACACGCTGCATCCGGTGAGCCGCTGCTGGCCAAGCTGGACGCCATTGTCCGCGAGCTGGGCTTCAACGAGTACACCGCGCATCATTCCGACACCTTCAACATGGTGCTGTTTACGCTCTCGCTGATGATCGGCACCGCGGGCCTGCCCCACGTGATCATGCGCTTCTTTACTGTGCCGAAAGTGGCGGATGCCCGCTGGTCGGCCGGCTGGGCGCTGGTGTTCATCGCGCTTCTGTACCTGACCGCTCCGGCAGTTGGCGCCATGGCCCGCCTGAACATCACCGAGATGATGTGGCCCAATGGCGGCATCGAAGGCGGCGCCGTGACCGTGCAGCAGATCGAAAACGATCCGCAGTACGACTGGATGGCCACCTGGCAGAAAACCGGCCTGCTGGCTTGGGAAGACAAGAACGGCGACGGTGCGATCCAGTACTACAACGACAAGTCCGAAGCGCTGCAGGAAACCGCGGCTGCCAATGGCTGGGCCGGCAATGAGCTGACCAAGTTCAACCGCGACATCCTGGTTCTGGCCAACCCGGAAATCGCCAACTTGCCCAGCTGGGTGATCGGTCTGGTTGCTGCCGGCGGCCTGGCGGCTGCACTGTCCACCGCGGCGGGCCTGCTGTTGGCAATCTCATCTGCGGTATCGCACGACCTGATCAAAGGCTCGATCAACCCGAACATCTCGGAAAAGAATGAGCTGCTGTCGGCCCGTATCGCCATGGGTGTGGCCATCGCGGTGGCCACCTATCTTGGCCTCAACCCTCCGGGCTTTGCCGCACAGACCGTGGCGCTGGCCTTTGGCCTCGCAGCAGCTTCGATCTTCCCGGCGCTGATGATGGGCATCTTCACCAAGGTGAACAACAAGGGCGCCGTGGCCGGCATGCTGGCCGGCCTTGGTGTGACCCTGGTCTACATCTTCCTGCACAAAGGCTGGCTGTTCATCCCGGACACCAACTCCTTTACCGACGCAGACCCACTGCTGGGCACCATCAAATCCACCTCCTTCGGTGCGGTTGGCGCGATGGTGAACTTTGCAGTCGCCTTCATCGTCTCGAAATCGACCGCGGCCATCCCCGCCGAGATCGAAGAGCTGGTGGAAAGCGTTCGCATCCCGCGCGGTGCCGGAGTTGCGCAGGACCACTGAACCTCCCCTGGGCGGGCTGCCCTGCGGCCTGCCTCTTTCCTCATGGTCCCGTCCGGTTCTTACTGGCGGGGCCATTTTTTCTCTGATTTCATGCAGGTATGCCCATGCCCTTATCTGACGCCGCCCTGCTCCGCTTTCTGACGTCGGTCCACCCCTATGACAGCCTGGAACCCGCGCTGCTGCAGGATCTGGCCGCCAGGTTCCAACAGATCGAAACCGCCGCCGGCGATCCCGTTTATACGCTGGACGAGGATCTGCAGGGGCTTTACCTGGTCCATACCGGCGAAGTTGAAGTGACGGATGAGAACGGCATCCCTGTCTCGATCCTTGGCCCCCGCAATTCATTCGGCGAGCGCGGCCTGACCCGCAGCGGCCGGGCGGTGACATCAGCCCAAGCCACCGCAGACACGTTGCTGCTGCTGCTGCCCAAGGCAGCGTTCCACGCCCTGATGGCCAGCCAGCCGCAAGTCGCAAAATTCTTCGACCGCCGCCGCCCCAGCAGCCGGGAAACCAGCAGCCTCGCCACGACGCGGGTCGAAACCATCATGGCCCGTGATCCCGTCACCTGCTCCAGCGGGCTCACCTGCCAAAGCGCGGCGCAGCTGATGCGCGACCGCCGCATTTCCTCCGTCTGCGTGACCGATGGCGGGACGCTGCAAGGCATTCTCACAACCCGCGATCTGACCGGAAAAATTCTAGCCGCAGGCAAGCCCATCTCCACCCCCGTCAGTACGGTAATGACACCGGACCCGCTGACGCTCGCCCCCTCCGCCATCGGCTCCGAAGTGCTGCACTTGATGATGGAGCATGGCATCGGCCACATCCCGGTGGTGGAGGCAGGGAAGCTCGCAGGCATCGTCACCCAGACCGACCTCACACGCTTTCAGGCGGTCAGCTCCGGCGAGATGATCTCAAGCATTGCCCGCGCCGGATCTGCTGATGAGATGGCAAGGGCCGCTGCCGAAATCCCCCGCCTGCTGGTTCAGCTGGTGGCAGGCGGCAACCGGCATGAAGTGGTGACCCGGTTGATCACCGACATCGCCGACACCGCAACCCGCCGCCTGCTGGCGCTGGCGGAGCAGAAATTGGGCCCCGCCCCCGTCCCCTACCTGTGGCTGGCCTGCGGCTCGCAAGGGCGGCGCGAACAGACCGGGGTATCGGATCAGGACAATTGCCTGATCCTGTCTGACGATCTGACGCCCGGCGATGAGGCCTATTTCGAAGCACTGGCCCGGTTTGTCTGCGACGGGCTGAACACCTGCGGCTATGTCTATTGCCCCGGTGACATGATGGCATCGAATACGCGCTGGCGGCAGCCGCTGCGTGTCTGGCGCGACTACTTCCGCGGCTGGATTGCCAAGCCTAGCCCTGAGGCGCAGATGCTGGCCTCGGTGATGTTCGACCTGCGGCCCATCGGCGGCGATGCCGCCCTGTTTGCGGATCTGCAGCAGGAAACCCTGAAGGCCGCCAGCGCCAATTCGATCTTCACCGCGCATATGATCGCGAATTCCCTGAAGCACACGCCGCCCCTGGGCCTGCTGCGCGGGCTGGCCGCCATCCGCTCGGGCGAGCACCGCAACACGCTGGACATGAAGCACAACGGCGTGGTGCCGGTGGTGGACTTGGGCCGGGTCTATGCGCTGCAAGGCCAGCTGGCGGAGGTCAACACACGCGCCCGGCTGGAAGCGGCAGAGGCGGCAGGCGTGCTCAGCCCCTCCGGCGCGCGCGACCTGATGGATGCCTACGACCTGATCGCCCAAACCCGGCTGGAGCATCAGGCGGCGCAGATCCGCAGCGGCAGCGCGCCGGACAACTATCTGGCGCCCTCGGATCTGTCGGATTTTGAGCGAAGTCATCTGCGCGACGCCTTTGTTGTGGTAAAAACAATGCAATCGGCGGTTGGGCACGGTAAAGGGATACTGAGCTGACACCTGCGCGTGGTGCCGCGGAGGAAGCCTCCGGCGGGAGTATTTTGGAAAAGATGAAAACGACCGGGCATATGCCGGAGGAGAGCGGATGTTTCTGGAACTGATTGCAGTAATTTTTGCGGGCATTGCCACCGCGGGCGTGGTGATGCTGCTGGGAAAGTTCCTGGGCGGGCGGCTGCCGCGCTGGCTGGCGCCGGTGGCAGCGGGGCTGGCGATGATCGCGGCCACCATCACCTCGGAATACGGCTGGTACCCGCGCACAGCTGCGGCCCTGCCCGACGGGCTGGTCGTGGCGGAAACGGTGGAAAACCAGAGCTTTTACCGGCCCTGGACCTATGCCGTGCCCTACGTCGACCGCTTTGCCGCGCTGGATACCGCAACGATGAAAACCCATGCGGACCACCCGCAGATCTTTCTTGGCGAGTTGTACTTCTTTGGCCGCTGGGCGCCGGTCAGCAAGCTGCCGGTCTGGCTGGACTGCGGCGGCGGGCGGCGGGCGCTGGCGGCAGGCAATGCGGAGTTTTCCGGCGGCCTGCCGGACGGTCTGGACTGGGTCGAACCCGGCAGCAGTAGCGATCCGATCCTGACAACAGCCTGCGGAGGGTAAAGATGCTGTCACGCCTCAGCCTGCGGCTTCGGATCTTCCTGTTCTTCTGCCTGCTGGCGCTCGGCGGCATTGCGGTCACCACCGGTGCGCTGTGGCTGGGATACAGCCGCTCCGGACAGCCCGGGCTGACGGACGCCTTTGTCTTTTCTGGCCTGCTCAGCGGGTTTGCCATCCTTGGCTTATGCGCTGCGGTCTGGCTGCTGTTTGACGAAAACGTCGCCAAACCGATCGAGCGGCTGGCGGCGGGTATGCGCGCCCGCGCCCATGCCGGAGTGTCAAAGGAACTGGATACCCACGGTGCCCGCTATCTGGGCGATCTTGCCGCCGCTGCTGAAGGCCTGGCCGGGCAGCTGGGTGCCTCGGCACTGTCAGCGGCGGAGGCAATCGCCAGCGAAACCGAACACTTGGAGGCGGAGAAGACCCGCCTGGCGGCGCTGCTGACCGACATTCCCATTGCCACCGTGATGGCCGGCCCCGCCCATCAGATCGTGCTGTACGACGGCCAGGCCGCCGCGGTGCTGGCGCAGGAGGCACCGCCGCGGCTCAATGCGCCCTTGTCCGATTACCTGGACCGGACCGGGCTGGAGGCGGCCTATGGCCGGCTGGTGCGCAGCGGCCTGGAGGTGAAGGCCGAAGTCAAAAGCGCCAGCGGCACCCAGGTGTTCGATCTGCGGCTGAAGCCCCTGGGCGGCGCGCCGGGCTATATCATTCTGTTCGAGGGCAGCCATGCGGGTCTTGCCCCGGAGGATTCCCGGCCCTTGGTCTATGACTTTGCGTTGCTGGACACGGATCACGCGGAACTGGACAGCCGCAAGCTCGCCAATCTCAGCTATGTGGTGTTCGACACCGAGACCACCGGCCTGCTGCCGCACAAGGACGAGATCGTGCAGATCGGCGCGCTGCGGATGGTGCGGGGCCGCATCATCGACAGCGAGGTGTTTGAAACCCTGGTGGATCCGGGGCGGCCGATCCCCGCCGCTTCGGCACGGGTGCATGGCATCAACGATGCCATGGTGCAGGGTGCGCCGGATATAGCCGTGGCCGCCCGCGCCTTCCACCGCTTTGCCTCGGACGCAGTCATTGTTGCCCATAACGCGCCCTTCGACATGGCCTTTCTGCACCGCCATTCCAAACGCACCGGCGTCATCTGGGACCAGCCGGTGCTGGACACCGTGCTGCTGAGCGCAGTTCTGTTCGGCGCCTCGCAAAACCACACGCTGGACGCGCTTTGCGAAAGGCTGGACGTCACCATCCCGCCCGCCTTGCGCCACACTGCCATGGGCGACGCGCGCGCCACGGCAGAGGTGTTCTGCAAGATGCTGCCCATGCTGGAAGCGCGCGGGCTTGCCACCTTTGGCGCGGCGCTGGAGGAGACCCGCAAACACGGACGCCTCATCGAAGACATGAACTAGGTAGACAATCACGCCCATGCGTGGCAGGTCACTGCCCGGAACGGATAAAAGGCGCGCGACATGGCCGAAACCAGCTTTATCCCCGGGCCGGAGACCGCCCGGGACTACCGCGATGCGCTCGGCTGCTTTGGCACCGGGGTGACGGTTGTCACCACCATGACAGCGCGCGGCCCTCTGGCCATTACCGTCAATAGCTTTACTTCCGTGTCACTGGATCCGCCGTTATTGCTGTGGTGCCCGGCGAAAGCCTCTCTGCGCCATGATTCCTTTGTCATGGCAGAGAATTTCGCCATTCACGTGATGGCGGAGGATCAGCTGGGCCTGGCCAAGCATTTTGCGGCCCGCGGCGAGGACTTCAGCACCGCAGCATGGCAGTCCAACGGCCAGGGGGCGCCGGCGCTGGACGGGGTGATTGCCCGGTTTGACTGCCGCCGCTTTGCCGCCCATCTGGCAGGCGATCACACCATCATCATCGGCGAAGTGGCCAGCGTCACCACCCGCCCCGGCAAAGGCCTGATCTTCAAGCGCGGCCAATATGGCGGGTTCCTGGAGCAAAGCTGAACGGCGCAGTTTTTGGCCAAGCCGCCTAGCCCCGGGCTTGCCCCAAGGCTTGCACTGCTGCACTCGCGCTGCCCAGAACGGCAATCTCCTCTACCAAACCCGGGGTACCTGCATCTTCCGCATCTTGCCCCGCCAGCAGGTGCGGCAGCACGGCTGATGCGGACAAATCCATACCCGGTTCCATGCTGAGCGCCCGCTGCGGACAGATCGAAATGCACAAGCCGCATTGAAAACACAAGGATTCCACAAAACTCAGCGCGCCGCCGTCTTCCGTCAGGCTCAAGGCATCCGACGGGCAGACCCAGACACAGCTGCTGCACTGATTGCACAGGTCTTCATCCAAGCTGACGGAGCCGTATGGCGCCTGTTCCGGCAAGGCGACATGGTCCGCACTGGCCGGCAGCAGAGCCGCGGCGCTGGCCCTTGCGGTGTCCCTGCGGCTACCCACCGCCAATATGTCCGGTGCAACCGAAGGAAACGGAAAAACGCCTGTCCCCAGCCGCCGCGCCAAGGTCTCAGCCCCGTCAAACAGCAATATCCGGCCCAGCCCGCCCAGCACCTGCACCAATTCCACCTCCTGCTGCTGATGCTGCCTGCCGGCAGAGCTGGCGCAGGCCTGCATGTGGATGACATCAAAACCGCAGGCCAATGCGTGCAGCAGATCGGTGTGGGTGATCTGCTGGAGACAGCAGACCGAAACCGGGATCACGTCGCCCTGCCGGGGCGCCGCCACCTCCAGCCCAATTGGTTCTACCTCGTAAAGCAGCAGCATCTGCGCCCGCCCGGTCTCCAGCTTCCGCTGGTGCGCTGCCTGACAGAGATCCATCAGCGGCAGTTCGCAACTTCTGCTGGCGACATCCAGCAACGCAGGCCGTCCGTGCGCTGCGTACCGTGCATGGCACGCAGTGTCGTCTGGCTGAGGACAAAGGCACAAGTATTGCGGCGGATATCCGGATTGCCTTTGCCGATCAGGGATATGAGCACGCATCTCTCCCATAAGGCAACGCTAACACAAAAACACACACCCCAAGGGTGTAATTTTTAATTGCCGCCGAATTGTTGAATTTTTAACAATACTTCTCTGAAATCACGCAGAAGATCCGCCGGTGTCCAGGACCCGGCGGATCTCCGATGACTATGCCCTGCTTAGTTCAGCGCCGCATCGGTGATGGCATGGGTCCAGGCGCCTTCCGGGGCCTTGGTGATCACCGGATCCGAGCCGCCGCCCATCAGCGTTGACACTGTCCGCTCATAATCCGCCGGATCCAGCGCGCCGTTGCTGCCTGCAGTCAGTTTGGCAATTTCACCCATCATCCGTTTCTGGTGGGTCTCGGTCTGCGCGCCGGAGGCATCATTGTCGAGCACGATCTCTGCCGCCTCATCCGGATGCTCCTCAGCGTATTTCCAGCCCCTCATCGAGGCGCGCACAAAGCGCTCCATCTTGCCGGTGAAGGCCTCATCGCTCAGGTTTTCTTCCAGTACATACAGACCGTCTTCCAGCGTCGCCACACCCTGGTCCTCGTATTTAAACGTGATCAGCTCGTCGGCACCAACACCGGCATCAATGACCTGCCAGTATTCATTATAGGTCATGGTCGAGATGCAGTCGGCCTGGCGCTGCAGCAGCGGATCAACGTTGAAGCCCTGCTTCAGAACTTCAACACCAGCCTCGCCTTTACCTTCGGTGGAAATTCCCAACTGGCTCATCCAGCTCATAAACGGGAACTCATTGCCAAAGAACCACACGCCCAGGGTGCGGTTGGCCAGATCGGCAGGCTCTGCGATTCCAGTGTCCTTCCAGCAGGTCAGCATCATGCCGGAAGACTTGAACGGCTGGGCGATATTGACCAGCGGCAGGCCTTTTTCCCGTGCTGCCAGCGCCGCGGGCATCCATTCCACCGTCACATCTGCACCGCCGCCGGCAATCACCTGGGTCGGGGCAATATCCGGCCCGCCGGGCAAGATGGTGACATTCAGGTCTTCTTCCTCATAGAACCCCTTGTCCAGCGCCACGTAATAACCCGCAAACTGTGCCTGCGTCACCCATTTCAGCTGCAGCGTCACATCATCCGCCGCCTGCGCTGCCCCCGCAGCGCCCAGTGCCAGCGCTGCCGCCGTCATCAGATGTTTCATGTCTCGTTCTCCCTATTGATTATGACTTGAAGCTTGCCCGGGTTTGACCATTCGTTCAAAGTTTTTTCTTTATGAGGCCGGCCGTTGACGGCACCCCGCGCAAGATTTCCGCAAAACCGCCCCGCATCTGGCGGGACGGCCCAATCTTCAGCCCCGCTGCGACGGGTGCCAGAAGGTGAAGCTTTTTTCGATCAGCGCCACCAGCCCGTAAAAGGCCGACCCGGCGAGCGCGGCCACCACGATCTCCGCCCAGACCATATCCAGTGCCAGCTGGCCGACACTGGTGGAGATGCGGAAGCCCATGCCGACGGTGGGCGAGCCAAAGAACTCCGCCACAATCGCACCTATAAGCGCCAGGGTGGTGGAGATCTTGAGGCCGTTGAACACAAACGGCAGCGCCGCCGGCAGACGCAGCTTGAAAAAGGCCTGCCAATAGGTTGCCGCATAGGTCTGCATCAGATCGCGCTGCATGGCGGAGGTCTCGCGCAGGCCCGCCACCGTATTCACCAGCATCGGAAAGAACACCATAACCACCACAACAGCGGCTTTAGAATGCCAGTCGAACCCGAACCACATCACCAGAATCGGTGCGGTGCCGACAATCGGCAACGCTGCAATGAAATTCCCAACCGGCAGCAGACCCCGCCGCAGAAAATCGCTGCGGTCCACCAGGGTCGCGGTCAGAAACGCTGCGCCGCAGCCAATCAGGTAACCACCAAGAGCACCCTTCAGGATGGTCTGGGCAAAATCCGCCCACAGAATTGGGATGCTGGAGGCAAAGCGCACCGCGATTACGGAGGGAGCCGGCAGGATCACCAAAGACACCGCCAGTCCGCGCACCAGCAGCTCCCAGACCACCAGAACGGTGATGCCGAAGGTCGCGGGCACCAACAGCTGCACAGCGCGGGTTTTCGCGGCCGGACTGTTTGCCAGACGGCTGTTCAGCCACCACCCCAAACACCAGACTAGCACGGCTAGAACAACCATCACCATGACAGCCTCCCCTTGTTCTTCTGGCCTGAAACATCCCGGGTGAGCCGCGCAGCGGCGAGGGCAGAGCCCTCTGTCCATCGCTTGATCATGCGCTTACCCCCATGCGTTTCAGAACCAGCCGCTCGATCAGCCCGAGCAATGCCACCAGTAAAGCCGCCAGGATCGCCGCGGCAAACAGCGCCGACCAGATCTGCACGGTCTGCCCGTAGTAGCTGCCGGCCAGCAGCCGCGCGCCAAGCCCCGCAACCGCGCCGGTCGGCAGCTCTCCCACGATGGCCCCCACCAGCGAGGCGGCAATGCCGATCTTCAGCGAGGCGAACAGATACGGCATCGAGGACGGCAGCCGCAGCTTCCAAAACCCCTGATTTGTATTGGCGTTATAGGTTTTCAAAAGGTCCAGCTGCATCGCATCCGGCGCCCGAAGGCCCTTCACCATGCCGACAACCACCGGGAAGAAGCTGAGGTAGGCTGAGATAACCGCCTTCGGGATAATCCCCTGCACCCCGATGGAATACAGCACCACGATGATCATCGGTGCCAGAGCGATGATCGGGATGGTCTGGCTGACAATCGCCCAGGGCATCACCGACATATCCATCACCCGGCTATGCACGATCCCCACCGCAAGCAGGATGCCCAGGCCGGTGCCAATGGCAAAGCCCAGAAGCGTGGCGCTCAGCGTCACCTGCGCATGATAGATCAGGCTGCGTTTCGAGGTGACCTTCTTTTCCACCGTGGTCTGCCACAGCTCCACCGCCACCTGATGCGGGGCCGGCAAGCGCGGACGCTCCTGCACCCAGGTTTCGCCAATAGCAAATGTGTTCTTCGCCACCAGCCCGATTTCACTCATGTACCGGCGCTCCTTGGCGGCAGCCGGTGTGACCACGGCCCCTGCCCGCTCTGCCTGATCAAGCACACCTTTGATATTCATCGGGACGCAAGCGGCGTACCAGAAGGCGATGATGGCAGCGAGCACGGTGAGGACAGCAAGAAGGCTTTTCATGATCCGCCCCCGCGCCGCACCAATTTTCTGCACAGGAAATTGACCGGTAAATTTGAATATTCCGATGCCGTGAATGATGCGCCCGTCAGTGTACAAGCGGTGTTCAGGGACTGCGTGTCAGATGCCGCCGTATTTTGCAGGTTGATATCAGTCATCGCCATGACCCGCCCGCAGCCCTTCGCGCACCCGATGCGCTATTTCGATGAACTCCGGACTGTCACGGATATCCAGAGGCCGTTCTTTCGGCAGGGTGCTATCAATCACATCATGGATACGGCCCGGCCGCGGCGACATCACCACGATCTTGGTCGACAGATACACCGCTTCAGGAATCGAATGAGTAACAAAGCCAATGGTCTTGTTGGTCCGGGCCCACAGCTTCAGCAGCTGCTCGTTCAGATGGTCACGCACGATCTCGTCCAGTGCCCCGAAAGGTTCATCCATCAAGAGGATATCAGCATCAAATGCAAGCGCCCGCGCAATGCTGGCCCGCTGCTGCATCCCGCCCGACAGCTGCCAGGGGAACTTGCCGCCAAAGCCTGACAATTCAACAAGTTCCAGGACTTGATTAACGCGCTTTTCCTGCTCCGCCCGGGAGTATCCCATGATCTCCAGCGGCAGCTTGATGTTCTTGGCAATGCTTCGCCACGGGTACAGCCCCGCGGCCTGGAACACATAGCCATAAGCCCGGTTGCGGCGTGCCTCATCCGGGGTCATACCATTGACGGACAAGCTGCCGCCGGTGGGTGTTTCCAGCGCCGCGATACAACGCAAAAACGTGGTCTTGCCGCAGCCGGAGGGACCGATGAAGGAGACAAAATCGCCCCTGTTGATCTCCAGACTGATGTCCTTCAGCGCATGCACAGGGCCATCGTTGGTCTGAAACGTCAGATCCAGGTTCCGGGCCTCAATCACGGTTTCAACAGAGGCTGGGTCGGAAGCGGCGGCCTCGGGTCGGATTGCCTGGGTGGTCGTTTCCATATTCATATCTTCGCCTTGATTTCACACAGGAAAACGGGCCGCCGATACCGGCAGCCCGCTCCTGAATTTAAACACCTGTTGCCGGGATGCCGGTGCGTTCCACCGGGCGCGGCGCGGTCAGCTCTTTCCAAGTCGACAGCGCCTTGTTGACCGTGGTGTTAGCCTCCCGCGAGACAAACTTGCCATGGCCCTCCTGGCACTTGATCTCGCCGTCATGCACCGCCACATGGCCGCGGGTCAGCGTAAAGCGCGGCAGGCCCTTCACCTCATGCCCCTCGAACACGTTGTAGTCGATCGAGGACTGCTGGCTGGCGGCGGAGATCGTCTTGGTCTTTGTCGGGTCCCAGACCACCAGGTCGGCATCTGCGCCTACCAGAACTGCACCCTTTTTCGGGTAACAATTCAGGATCTTGGCAATGTTTGTTGACGTTACCGCAACAAATTCATTCGGGGTGATCCGGCCCGTTTCAACGCCATGGGTCCACAGCATCGGCATCCGGTCCTCCAGCCCGCCGGTGCCGTTCGGGATCTTGGTGAAATCGCCAACCCCAGTGCGTTTCTGTTCAGTGGTAAAGGCGCAGTGGTCCGTCGCAACAACCGACAATGAGCCAGACTGCAAACCAGCCCACAGGCTGTCCTGATGCTGTTTGTTGCGGAACGGCGGCGACATCACCCGGCGGGCGGCATGGTCCCAATCCTTGTTGAAATACTCGCTCTCATCCAGGGTCAGATGCTGAATCAGCGGCTCGCCCCAGACCCGCTTGCCCTGCATCCGGGCACGGCGGATGGCCTCATGGCTGTCCTCGCAGGAAGTATGCACCACATACAGCGGCACGCCCGCCATGTCGGCAATCATGATGGCGCGGTTGGTGGCCTCACCCTCGACCTGCGGCGGGCGGGAATAGGCGTGCGCCTCAGGGCCGGTATTGCCTTGTGCCAGCAGCTTGGCCGACAGCTCCGCCACCACATCGCCGTTTTCCGCATGCACCATGGCAATGCCCCCCAGCTCTGCCAGCCGCTGGAATGAGGAATACAGCTCGTCATCATTCACCATCAGCGCGCCCTTATAGGCCATGAAGTGCTTGAAGGTATTGATGCCGCGCTCCTGGATCACGGTCTTGATGTCGTCAAAGACCTGCTCACCCCACCATGTCACAGCCATGTGGAAGGAGTAATCGCAATTGGCGCGGGTCGATTTGTTGTCCCAGCGTTTCAGTGCATCCAGCAGGCTCTCACCCGGATTGGGCAGTGCAAAATCCACCACCATGGTGGTGCCGCCCGCGAGCCCGGCACGGGTGCCGCTCTCAAAATCATCCGAAGAATAGGTCCCCATGAAGGGCATCTCCAGATGTGTATGCGGATCGATCCCGCCCGGCATCACAAAACAGCCGGTGGCGTCCAGTTCCTCATCGCCTTTGAGGCTCTGGCCGATCTGGGTTATCACCCCGTTTTCGATCAGCACATCGGCCTTGTAGGTCAGATCGGCGGTCACGATGGTGCCGTTTCTGATGACTTTACTCATGACTATAACTCCCTGAATCGGGGCGTATTTTCACGCCTCCACTTATTCTCGAAGAACAAGTTCCCTTGTTCATCTGGCCGGAAATATCCCGGGGGTCTGGGGGCTGGCCCCCAGCTACGAAACGATTTCCGCTGTCTCGACCACCGCATGGAACAGCACGTTGGCGCCAGCCTCGGCCCATTCCTTGCTGATCTCCTCGGCCTCGTTGTGGCTCAGACCATCAACGCAGGGGCACATGACCATCGCGGTCGGCGCCACCCGGTTGATCCAGCAGGCATCGTGGCCCGCGCCAGAAATGATATCGATATGCGAATACCCCAGCCGCTCTGCCGCACTGCGCACAGCAGTGACACAGCCTGCGTCAAAGGTAACGGGATCAAAGCCGCCCACCTTCTCGAACGCGATTTCAACGCCCATCGCCTCAGCAATCCGGGTGCCTTTTTCGCGCAGCTGATTTTCCATGTCGGTGATCACGTCCAACTCGGGGCTGCGGAAATCAACGGTGAAAACCACCCTGCCCGGGATCACATTGCGCGAGTTCGGATAGACGTCGATATGGCCCGCGGCCCCGACAGCATGAGGCGCGTGGCCCCAGGCGATTTCATCCACGGTTTCCAGGATCCGCGCCATTGCCAGCCCCGCGTTGCGGCGCATCGGCATCGGGGTGGAGCCGGTATGCGCATCCTTGCCTGTCACCGTCACCTGGGTCCAGCTAAGGCCCTGGCCGTGGGTCACCACACCGATATCCTTGCCTTCGGCTTCCAGGATCGGTCCCTGTTCGATGTGCAGTTCAAAGAAGGCGTGCATCTTGCGGGCACCGGTCTCTTCTTCGCCGCGCCAGCCGATGCGTTTCAGCTCATCCCCGAATTTCTTGCCTTCGGCATCTTCGCGGCCGTAAGCCCAGTCCTGCGTGTGAATGCCCGCAAACACGCCGGAGGACAGCATCGCAGGCGCATAGCGCGTGCCCTCCTCATTGGTGAAATTCGTGGCCACGATCGGATGCTTGGTCTTGATGTTCATATCGTTGAGCGAACGGATCAGCTCCAGTCCGGCCAGCACCCCCAGCACGCCGTCATACTTGCCGCCCGTCGGCTGGGTGTCCAGATGCGAGCCCACATAGACCGGCAGGGCATCCGGATCGGTACCTTCCCTGCGGGCAAACATATTGCCCATCTGATCCAGCCCCATGGTGCAGTCGGCATCCTCGCACCATTTCTGGAACAGAGCGCGGCCCTCGCCATCTTCGTCTGTCAGCGTCTGGCGGTTGTTGCCGCCTGCGACACCGGGACCGATCCGGGCCATTTCCATCAGGCTGTCCCACAAACGGTCGCCATTGATCTTCAGATTCTGTCCAAGCGACGTCATCTCAGCTTCCTTCCCTGTGCGCCCGTCTTTGCAGGCTTCAATCGGCTTTGCGCCGTTTAGGTGGCTTTGAGTGCTGGCCGGTTCAGAGCGCCGGTTCTTTCGATTCCGGCCAATGATTTGACCAACTGGTCAAACTCACGCTATCACGGGTTCACTATCAGTCAAGAAATTGCCGCACAGCCCTTGAAAAAATCGGCTCTTTTGCCGGAAACAGGTGAAATTCCGCGCTTCAGCTGGCAGAAGGCGGCAGAAACAGACAGGGACGGACATGCCTGCAGACCGCGCGCCAACCCGAATTCAGAAAAAGAATCGCGCCGCCATACTGGAGGCCGCGCTGGATGTGTTTTCCAGCCACGGCTTCCGAGGCTCCACCGTGGACCAGATCGCCAAAGCGGCAGGACTCAGCAAGCCGAACCTGCTGTATTACTTCCCCTCCAAGGAAGCGATTTTCAACGAACTGATGGCCGGGCTGCTGGACACCTGGCTGGACCCGCTGCGGGCGCTGGACCCCGACGGCGAGCCGCTGGAGGAGATCCTCGCCTATGTGCAGCGCAAGCTGCAGATGAGCCGGGATTTTCCGCGCGAAAGCCGGCTTTATGCCAATGAGATTGTACAGGGGGCACCCCGGCTGCACGACGTGATCGCCAGCGACTTGAACGGACTGGTGGAGGAAAAA
This sequence comes from Leisingera aquimarina DSM 24565, assembly GCF_000473165.1. GTDB lineage: Bacteria > Pseudomonadota > Alphaproteobacteria > Rhodobacterales > Rhodobacteraceae > Leisingera > Leisingera aquimarina. The sequence goes on from NZ_KI421504.1 coordinate 3,369,746, forward strand.
GCACAGCTTCTGCAAGGCTGGATGGATGCCGGCCGGATCAACCGTGCGCATCCCAAACATCTGTTGTTTTCGATCTGGTCGCTAACCCAGCATTACGCCGATTTCGATGCCCAGGTACGCACTTTGATGGGGGATGAAGACCCTTTCGATGCAGCGCCGCAATACCTGGAAACCTTGTATCGGCGGATGCTTACACCGCAAAGCTGACCCCGGAATGCCAACGGCAGCAAAGCGCTCCCGCCCCCGCAAAATACATCAGCCTTGCTGATGCTTATTGAACGGCGTTGGGCCCGGCACCGCGCCTTGCGCGGTGCCGGGCCCAACGGGAGGAGCGCCTCCGGCAGGAGGCCGACGACGGGCGGGAGGACACCCGGGGCCGGGCCCAGGCGGCGGATTACTCCGCAGCCGTAGCTGCCGGGTTGTTCGGATGTGTTGTCCAGTTGGCGTAATCGTCCGAGACCACCTCGCCGGTGCGCTCGTCAATCTGACCCGCGGCCACTTCTTCCATGGTGATGCAGCCTTCAACCGGGCAGACATTCACGCAAAGATTGCAGGCGACGCATTCGTCGTCCTTCACCGTGAACACCCGGTCCTCGCTCATCGCAATCGCTTGATGCGAGGTGTCCTCGCAGGCCGCAAAACAGCGGCCGCAACTGATGCAATCGTCCTGATTGATCTTGGCCTTGGTCACAAAATTCAGGTCCAGGTACTGCCAGTCAGTCACATTCGGAACCGCCATGCCGATGAAGTCCTGGGTGGAGGTGTAACCCTTCTCGTCCATCCAGGTGGACAGGCCCGAGATCATTTCCTTGACCACATTGAAACCATAGGTCATCGCCGCGGTGCAAACCTGCACGTTGCCGGCCCCCATCGCCATGAACTCAGCTGCATCGCGCCAAGTGGTAACGCCGCCAATCGCCGAAATCGGCAGGTCGCGGGTTTGCGCATCGCGGGCAATCTCAGCCACCATGTTCAGCGCAATCGGTTTCACCGCCGGGCCGCAATAGCCGCCATGGGTGCCCTTACCGCCAATGGTCGGCTCCGGCGCCATGCTGTCAAGATCGACCGAGGTGATCGAATTAATGGTGTTGATCAGGCTGACCGCATCGGCATTGCCCGCATTTGCCGCCCGCGCCGGCTGACGGATGTCTGCGATATTCGGGGTCAGCTTCACGATTACAGGTTTAGAGTAGTATTTCTTGCACCACTCGGTGACCATCTGGATGTATTCCGGCACTTGCCCCACAGCGGAACCCATGCCGCGTTCTGCCATACCGTGCGGACAGCCGAAGTTCAGCTCGATCCCGTCGGCGCCGGTGGCCTCGACTTGCGGCAGGATATCTTTCCAGGCCTGCTCCTCGCACGGCACCATGATCGAGACGATGATGGCGCGGTCCGGGTAGTCCTTCTTGACCCTGGTGATTTCCTCAAGGTTGGTCTGCAGGGGGCGGTCAGTGATCAGTTCAATGTTGTTGAGTCCCAGCAGGCGGCGATCGGCGCCCCAGATCGCGCCATATCGCGGGCCGTTCACATTGACCACCGGCGGGCCTTCGGCCCCAAGGGTCTTCCAGACCACGCCGCCCCAGCCGGCCTCGAATGCGCGGCGGACGTTGTATTCCTTATCGGTCGGCGGCGCTGAGGCCAGCCAGAACGGGTTGGGGGATTTGATCCCCAGAAATTCTGTTGTCAGATCAGCCATTTGATCTCTCCTCTTAAGGCTAGCTTGGAACGGTTTCCCGGTCCTGACTGGCTCAGCCCATCAGGCTGGAGTGAATGTCCATTGCAGCGTCGCGGCCTTCGGCCACGGCAGTCACGGTGAGGTCCTCGCCGCCAGAGGCGCAGTCGCCCCCGGCCCAGACCCCGGCCATCGAGGTGCGGCCCGTGTCACTGACCTTGATCTTGCGGCCCTCAAGCTCCAGCGCATCGGGCTGGCCCTCCAGTGTCTGGCCAATGGCCTTGAACACCTGATCAGCCACCAGCCGCACGGTCTCGCCGGTGCCGGATACTTTGCCGCCGGCAACCGCAGTATACTCCAGTTCGATCTCGGCAGCAGCCCCATTGCCGTGTACCGCCTTGGGCATCACATTGAACATCAGTTTGACGCCTTTCGAGGCGGCCAGATCCTGCTCGAACCGGCTGGCACCCATATCCTCGCGCCCGCGGCGGTAGGCTATGGTGACGTTTTCGGCGCCCAGCAGTTTCGATTGCACAGCGGCGTCCACCGCAGTCATGCCGCCGCCGATCACCACCACATTGCGGCCCACGGGCAGCGCGGTCAGATCCTCCGCCTGGCGCAGCTCGGCAATGAATTCCACCGCGTCCCGCACGCCATCCTTTTCCTCACCCGGGGCGCGCAGGGCGTTGACCCCGGCCAGACCGATGGAGAGGAACACGGCGTCATAGCCGGACGCCAGCCCGTCCAGTGACAGCTCCGCCCCCAGCTTCTTGCCATAATCCATTGTAATGCCGCCGATTTGCAGCAGCCACTCGACCTCGCGCGCGGCAAAGTCGTTGGTGGATTTATAGGCCGCGATGCCGAATTCGTTCAGGCCGCCCGCCTTGGACTTGGCATCGTAAAGAACAACGTCATGGCCCAGCATGGCCAGCCGGTGTGCCGCCGAGAGACCCGCAGGCCCAGCACCGACGACGGCAACCGTCTTGCCGGTCGCCTCGGCGCGGCTGAAGGGATGCCCCCCCATCTCCATCAGAGTGTCAGTGGCGTAGCGCTGCAGACGGCCGATCTCAACCGGCTTGCCCTCTGCGGTTTCGCGTACACAGACCTCTTCACACAATGTCTCTGTCGGGCAGACCCGGGCGCACATGCCGCCGAGGATGTTCTGCTCCAGAATGGTGCGGGCGGCACTTTCAGGGTGGCCTGCCTGGATCTCGCGGATGAATTGGGGAATGTCGATGGATGTAGGACATGCGGTCATGCACGGCGCGTCATAGCAGAAATAGCAGCGATCTGCCGCTACGGCTGCCTCATGCGCGTCATAGGCTGGGTGCAGGTCCGAGAAATTCTCGGCGATCCCGGCGGCGTCCAAACGCGCTACCTGAATGCCGGATGCCTGATGGCTGGTCGCCATTGGGTGTCTCCCTGATTATTACATTCTTCTTGCCTATTAGACTGCCACAGTCTGATTTTTTATCAACTGGTAAAATTTTTACTTGGCGAAAAAAAATGCCGTTCCTGCAGGAACGGCATTCAAAGATTTGATTTCAGGGAAAAAAGCGATGCCGGCTTAGGCAGTCATTTGCGTAAGATGGCCGGTTTTCACCCAGACATGTGCACCTTCTGCGCCAGCCATGGCCTCAAAACGGCAGCCCGGCGGCAGCCGAAGCCAGTCCCAGCGCGTGAACGCTTCATCGTTTTCGCTAAAGCTGCCATGCACCACAAATACCTCCACGCCGCCAGTGGCTTCCAGGCTGATCGCCTGCCCCGGCGCCCAGATTTGCAAGGCCACCGTTTCAACACTGTCCTGGAACAGCTCTTGCTGCGCTGCATTGCCGGAGACGCGGGTTTTCACTTCGGTTCGATCGGCTGGATCGAACTGGTGCAGCTTCACCAGGATAACCGCCCCTTCGGCCGCAGCAGGCGTGTGGCTGGTGGTCGGCGGGTTCCGGATGTAGGAGCCTTCGGGGAAGTCCCCGTGTTCGTCCTGGAACACGCCGTCCAGCACCAAAAATTCCTCACCGCCGTCATGCACATGCGGTGCAAAGGCAGACCCCGGTGCGAACCGTACGATGGTGGTGGCGCGGGCTACCTCCTCGCCAATGCGGTCCAGCATTTTCCGCTCCACCCCAGGCGCCGGGCTTGCCACCCAAGGTGTTTCATCAAAATGCACCGCTGCGCGTTTGGTGAAATCGGCGTTGATCCGCATGTCGCTCTCCCCTGGCTCTGCGCCTTTGAATGTGGCGTCCGGCACGGTCCATGGGAAGAGCGCTCACGAAACCGTGTGGCGCTTCGAGTTAAGCGGGCAGTACCGCCGTGGCTTCGATTTCCACTTTGGCCTCATCTTCGACCAGAGCGGAGACAACCACCATGGTCATCGCCGGAAAGTGATAGCCCATCACCGCACGGTAGGCTTTACCGACTTCTGCCTGATGGGCGAGATATTCGGCCTTGTCGGTCACAAACCAAGTGAGCCGGGTGATATCCTGCGCTGATCCGCCTGCGGCTTCGACCACCTCCAGAATATTCTGCAGTGCCTGGCTCATCTGACCAATAAAATCCTGTGCCACAAACACCTGATCCGCGGTCCAGCCGATCTGGCCGCCGACAAAAAGCAGCTTGCCCTCGGCCATCATACCGTTGGCATAACCTTTGGCGGGCTTCCACCCTTCGGGATGCACGCTGATGGCTGGCATGACGGGGCTCCTTTGCTGATGCGGCCTGCCAGCGACCATACCGCTGCCACGACATTTATTTCAAGCTTAAAACTTATTACGTTGAAGTTCATCACCCAGCGGTCATTGGCCGCACGGGCGAACGCCCGCACAGCCAAGGTCCCATTTAGAGCAGCACGCCGTAATCTTCCTGTGCAAACAGTGGGACTGCCCCTGCATCAGCCTCATCAAGGCCGCCGACCAGGATGGTCACTGTCGCCTCGGAAGTGCCGCCCTGCCCATCGGAGATCGTGTAGGTAAAGCTATCTTCCAGCACCTCGCCCTCAGAGAGCGATTGGATGCCACCGGCAGCGGTCGGATCGTAAAACAGGGTATCAGTTTCCGCATCACAGGACACCACAGCACCGTATTCACGGGAACTGGCAGCAAGAGTAAACGTCAGAGCATCTGCATCCGGATCGGTGTCATTGGCCAGCAGATCAAGCACTGCAATTTCAGCGACTTCATCTTCAAAACCATAAGGCAGTTCGACGGGGGAGCCATCGCCTTCGGACACACTGTACTGCACCGAGTCATCATTGTGGTTATCCCCCTAGGTGATGATGAACCGTCCACCCTCAAGTGCCTCGATTTCGTAATAGCTTTGTGTATCCTTGGTTTGCTGGTTGACCACGAATTCATCACCTTGCGGCTCGCCTTCTGAACTGAAAACCCGCGCCCAAACACCTGGATGCCTGCCCCATGCACCCCCTGCCGGTTCACTGTCTCCCGGTGCGCCCCAGACCACAACGAAATTGCTATCATCAAGCCACGCAACTTTTGGAGGACTGTCGCCGGACCCGCCGGCCGCATCCTGATGGACCTGGAATTCATCGACCAGAACCTTTCCCTCCTGGTCGATGATTTTTGCAAAATAGGCAGTACTGCCGGAAACATCAGGGTCATAGAACTTCCAAACAACAAGCAACTGCCCGTCTGGCCCTTCCGTTATTTCCGGGAAACTGTCCAGTTGGCCTGCGGGCTTCGTGACATCAACTTCGGCAGCAGTGGTGTTGCCGGTTTCATCGAACAATTGAACCTTGATCGTCTTTGAACCTCCGGAACGGTAATAAGGCTCATAATCTGGCTGAGACCAAGCAACTGCATACCCGCCGCTTTCAAGAGCGATCACCGAAGGAACGCTGGGGGCACCTATATCAGGCAGATTGTAAACAACCTCGTCCCCGATTTTGCTGCCATTGTTGTCATACAAAGCTATGCGAAAATCGGTCTCCTGAGCAGAAGTCGTCCAAACTGCGACGAAGCCGTCGCCTTTCAGTGCGGTTATGTCCGCGTCCTTGACAGTTTCATCAGCAGCTTCATTGACCACCAATTCCTGAGTTACTGCGTTGCCTTCTTTGTCAAAAATACGGATCGGAAACTCATTCTTGGCATCATCGGCGTCGTAGTTGCTGCCCCACCCGATCACAACATTGCCATTGCTGAGAACCGTGACTTCGGGATCGACCTGATAACCATCAGTGAAACTGTCCCCTAGGGTCAGGATTCATAACCAGTAAATGACTAACGCCGCGAGGGCGATTGCTGACAGGAATACCTCGGGGCACCAGTCGCAGCGTGTTGCGGCGCGCCTGCATTCCTTGAGCCTGCCGGACATGATCTCGATACGGTTGCGCCGCTTGTAGCGGCGTTTGCCGTATTTCACAGGCTTCTTGCGCTGCTTTCGACCGGGGATACAGCCGCGCTCCTTTGTCTTTTAACGCTTCCCTGAACCCGCCGGCGTCATAGCCGCGGTCCCCAAGCAGCCAACCGGCTTTTGGCAAGCTGCTTAGCAGCGCCCGCGCGCCGATGTCGTCGCTGACCCGCCGCCTGACAGGCGATGTTTGCATCGCCGAGAAGGGGCCCGGCGGTGATAAACAGGCTGAGCGGCCGGCCCTGGCGGTCGCAGATGGCATGCAGCTTCGTGTTCATGCCGCCTTTGGTCCGGCCCCTCTCGGGACATTGCTGCGCAATGCCCTGCCGGGCAAGGGATCAGGCGTCCACGCCCCCCTTTTTCACGCCCGTACCGGTCGCTGTCCGATGGGCTTTCAGATAAGTTGCGTCCACTGCCCGGCAGTCGAAACGCAGTTTCGATGAGAGGGGATCATCACAGTCTTCTCTTCCCTGTGACCGGAGGCCGGCCCGTCCGTCATTCGAGCGAAGATGCCTTTCTCGCTCCAGCGCTTCCACCGGCTGTCAAGCGTTCACCGGGCTGACGCCGCCCCGCCGGGGCGACGGTCCCGCCTCACTGCGCGGACCGTATTCAGCAGGAGCGTCCCGCCAGCGCAATCCATTGCGGTTGATGAAGGTTCGTCGGGAAAATGATTCACTGGATCGTTTTCTGATCCTCCTCACTCCCGCTCAAAACGCGCCGGTCATCAACGCGAGGCTTACCGGGGGACCTGGGAAAGAAGGGTTCAAGACGCGCCATCTGCGCGTCGCCCAGCCGGAAAAGATCAGACATGTACACCGCTCGTTTTCGAGCTCTGAATCACACGGCAAATCGGAAATCAATGCATCCTGACCCTAAGGAAAAGTGTTCAATTCTATACAGCCAAGGGCTGCAAGGCGACAATTTAAATGGAAAATCGCCCCAAAGAAGGATCGCCCGTGCTCAGATACTTGTCTTCTTAAAGATCGCTTCGGGAATGTTACGGATAATCAGCATGATCAGCTGCCAAACAGGCCGCACGTACACAACATTCCGGCCTTTGGATGCGGCGGCGGCGATGGCATTTGCCACCTCTTCAGGCTGAGCGGTCAGCTTGGCCGGCAAGTCCATGCCTTCGGTCATTTGCGTGGCGACAAACCCGGGCAGCACGGTGACAACATGAACGCCTTTGCGGGCCAGCCTGTTTCGAAGCCCGGACAAAAAGGCGGTAAAGCCGGCCTTGGCCGCCCCATAGACATAATTGGATGCTCTGCCGCGCTCGCCAGCGACTGAACTGATGCCCACCAGCGTGCCGGAGCCGCGCTGCTCGAACCGGTTGGCGAGAACCGCCAGAATGCTTGCCGGCCCCTCAAAGTTACTGCGCAGCACCTGGGCTGCTTGCAAAGGCGTCCGTTCGCTTTCCGCCTGATCGCCCATATACCCGACAGCGCAAACGGCTATGCCCGGCAGCTCAGGCAGTGCATCAGCAAAACCCTCGTGATTTTCCAGCGCCAGCGCATCGAAATCATGCAGGCTCACCGGCACGCCATGGCGCAGCTCAAGATCCGTTTTTTCAGCCCCGAGCGTGTCTGCCCGGCGGGCGGCAAGCTGCACAGGATGCCCTTGTGAGGCAAAAGCATGGGCCACGGCCAGGCCGATGTCCGAACGGGCGCCAAGGATCAGAACAGGAGATTTTGTCATAGCGAAAGCCTTTGCGATTGTGCGGACTGAAAGGACGGGTGCAGCCCGGAGGATTGCCGCATTCCGGTGAAGCCCGCAGCCCTGGGGTCCGCCGCGCGCAAGGTATCCGCGTGCATCCGGCTGTCCTTGGCCAGGTAGAACCGGCCGCCATGGGCGATGGTGATCCGGTCCAGTTCCTCCATCAGCGCCAGGCTGCGGCGATTGACAGGGAAATCCAGCGCCAGCGTGTAGCCTTCCATCGGGAAGGAGAACGGGCTGTCCTGCGGTCCCAGCCGCTTGAGCACCGCCAGAAAAGATCCCTGTCCGGCAGCCGAGATCGCCTGCAGCAGCCTGCGCAGGCCGGACCGGGCGCTGTCGAGCGGCAGCACACATTGAAACTGGGCAAAGCCCTTGCGCCCGTAAATCCGGTTCCAGCCAAGCAATGCATCAAGCGGGAAAAAGTAGCGGTTCCAGTCGGTAATCAGCAACCCGGCCTTTCGGGCGCCTGCCCAGTAGTAGGCGGAATTGAAGGCCCGGACACTGAAGCGGTTCAACAGAAAGGAGGGAAACACCGGCGGCACCTGCCGGGTCTTTGCACTGGCGATGGCATAGGGGGTGGCCGCCTGTTGCGCGCTCAAGTCCCGTGAATCCGCATGTTCGCCCAGCATAACAAGCGAGCGGCCCAGTGTGTTGCCTTCCGACAGGCAATCAATCCACGCTACCGAATAGGTTGCGCTGGCCGACCGCTCGAAGATTTCGATCGCGGCATCCAGATTTGCAGCCGGCAGTGTCTGCTGCCGGATCCAGGCCGACGGCACCGCCCGCAGCCTGATCGCGGCCTTGACAATGATCCCGGTGAGCCCCATGCCGCCAGCAGTCCAGCCGAACAAATCGCTGTTTTCCTGCGCCGAGCAACGGCGCAGCGTGCCGTCCGGCCCCATGACATCCACCCAGTCCAGGCAATTGCGGAAACTGCCCTCCTTATGGTGGTTCTTACCATGCACATCCGCCGCGATCGCTCCGCCAAGGGTCACAAACTTGGTGCCCGGCACCACCGCCGGAAACCAGCCGCGCGGCAGGAAGGCCGAGATGATATCGCCCAGCAACACTCCGCTTTCAGCAACCAATTGCCCGGTTTCGGCGTCAAACGAGATCATCCGGTTGAAATGCCGCATGTGCAACGTCGCCGGCAGGCCGATAGCGCTGTCGCCATAAGCGCGGCCATTGCCGCGGGCGATGACCGAGGAGTTGCCGGCGATCAGGATTTGCAGCTCTGTCTCGTTGCGGGGGGCCAGAAGCTGTGCCCGGGCCACCGGGTAGTTCCCCCAGCCTGACAGCATTGTCATTCCGTCTCCTTTGCGCCTCGAGTGAAAACGAAATGCCGGTCCAGCTGGTATTTCACCGTATAGCCTATCACCAGCCCGAGAATAGCCCCGGCCTCGCGCGCGGCATCCGTGCCCCAGGTGATCCAGAACAGGGTCTCGGTAATCCAGAACACCGCTGTGGTTGCGATACCCATCAAGGCATACAGCGTAAATGTCCGCCCCTGGTGCTTAAGGCCGCTGTGCTGGTCAAAAAAGATCCAACGCTTATCCAGCAGGTATTTGACAACCAGCCCAGCAAGGGTGCCCGCCGCCATGGCGGCGGTGAAATGTGCTGCACCTTCCCCCAATTGCAGGACCGCACGCTGGGTGGCGAGGTTGACCGCAGTAGCAACAACCGCAAAGACAGTGTAGCGGATCAGAAGCTGCTGCAAGATCATGACATACTGCTCCAGACTGCAACCGCCAGGACAGTCAAAAAGCACAGATGGCGGCCGCGGGCAGCATTCAGGTCCAGCAGATCAGTCACCACGCAAACATTGAAGGCAATCAGATTGACCGGCAAAACCGCCAGCAACGTCACAGTGCCCAGCAGAAGCGCTGCCCGCCCCTGAAACAGCGCAATTGCCGAGGTGAATGGGCTTTTCCAATCCCGCCCGAAGGAGGACCAGAAGCTTTCATACAGGATGTTGCTGCGCCGCAGAGTGCCATCCAAATCGACGGCAAGCATACCGGGCTGGCCGGTCATAAGCGATGAATCTGTCGTCAAATGAAATCAACCGAAAGATGCTTTTACTTCCGGTCCGATTTATATCAGCACCATCACTTTTTGGCTAGGTGTCAAACTGCCCGCTGCCTGGCCCGCCTTGCCGGCCAGAACCTGCGGGGAATTTCACACTGCGCCAGAATAACCTATAAGGGCATAAAAAAACACTGAGGACGGGCATGACATTTCATTCGAATCCTTCCGCCAAGCCGGCCGCATGTGCATCAGACAGAGCTGCGCTGCCGCGCGAGACAGCGCTGTTTGCGGTGGCGGCAGCTGTCATCATCCTTACCTCCAGGCTGCTGGCAGCTGGCCTGCTCGACATTCGCCCCGACCCCATTCACTTGGACGGTTCCTACCAGCACCTCCCGGCGCAGCAGCTGCATGACGGTTTGCTGGATGCCCTGCTAACCCTGCACTCCCAGCCTCCGTTCTGGAATTTTCTGCTGGGGATCGCCGCCAAGGCTTGCGGCGCTCAAGGTGCTTGCATGATCCAGCTGATCTGGAGCAGCCACTTGGCGCTGAGCGTCCTGACCGCCGCCTGCATGTTTGCGGCCCTGCGCCTGATGGCGCAATCGCGACGCCTGGCCTGGCTGCTGCCCCTGGCCTATATCCTGTCGCCCGCCGTGTTTTACTATGAGAACTTCATTCTCTATGCGCATTTCACCTCAGCGCTGTTTGCCCTGTCCTGCCTGTGTGCCCTGCTGTTTCTGAAGACGCAAAGGACGCTCTATTTCCTGCAATTCTGCGCCTGCCTTGCGGTGCTGTCGCTGACCTGGACGCTGTTCCACCCGATCTACATCCTGCTGGTGGCCGGGCTGCTGCTGTTCAAGACCGCAGCGAACCCTGCCCGTTTGATCATCCTGGCCCTCACGCTGATTGTCACACTGCTGCCGTCGGTGAAGAACAAGGCGGTGTTCGGCATCTTCAGCTCCGGCAGCTGGCTCGGCCTCAATGCGTCGCAAACAGCGCCTGAGCCGGTCGAAGGCTGCTCATTCAAAACATTTGCCGAAGTCCATGGGCTGATCGGTCAGCATACCGGCACAGCGCTGAATGATCCGCGGATGATCCCCTATTCCAAGACCTGCCTGAAGAAATCGATCGAGGTCGTCGCTGCCAGCCCGGTGCAATATGCGGCCGGCGTCGCGGTGCGGGCTTTCACCAGCCTGTCGCTGTGGCCGAACGAATATTTTTACCCGCCGCTGAACTGGGACCGCTTCCCAAAGATCCCCGACACCAAGCGGGTGCTGACGGCGGACAATAAGATCATAATCGACCCCAGCCTGTCGCGCTTCCTGACCCTGGCGCTGAACCTGTTCGCGCTGATCGCCCTGGCGGAACTTGCCCGCCGGGATCAGGACGACACACGCCGGGCCTTCTTTCAGGTGATGCTGCTGTCGGTGGTGCTGTTCCTGGGCGTAGCCCATGCGGTGAACGGGCCGGAACAAGAGCGGATGAGATACACGCTGCATCCGTTATTCTGGGGGCTTTATGCGGTGGTGCTCCAAGAGGCAGGCCGGCGTGCACGACGGCTGGCCCGGCGCTCCCGGATGAAACCTTTGCCAGAGACTGGCAGCTCTCAATAGGCCCGAAGGCTCAGCATCAGCAGGCTGGTGCCGCAAGCGGGCAAACCCCTCCGGCACCAGCGGAAACTCTCGCGGGACCGCAGTCCCGCGTGGCTTACATACCCAAGGCTTCCTTATACATTTCCAGCACCGCTTCTTCTTCGTCGATGTCGTTCTGATCGCGCTTGCGAAGGGCAATGATCTTACGCATGACCTTGGTGTCATAGCCGCGTGCTTTGGCTTCGGCCATCACCTCTTTCTGCTGTTCGGCGATGGTCTTCTTTTCTTCGTCCAAACGCTCGAACCGCTCGATGAACTGGCGCAACTCGCCAGCGGTCACACGGTAGTTTTCGCTTTTTTCGTCTTCGGTGATATCCATCTGCGGCTCCGTCGGCACATGCTGTCAATTGCTGTCGGAGCAAGGGGATAGCGCCCCGCCCGCTGCGCCGCAAGCAGGGAAAGCCGCAGAGACGCGCCGAGCGGCAAAAACCGGCGCCCGCCCCCTCGCAGCTTGCGCGCAGAGCCGGGATCGGCTAGGCGCGGCGCAGCGCGAAAACCGCAGGAGCACGCACATGTTCGAACTCATCGTCTGGGCCGGAGCCGCCTTGTCCATCGCCGGTCTGCTGGGCCTGGTCTGGTGCATTGTCCGCGTTGCGCGTGCGCGCCGCCAGAAACTGAACGACGAAGCTCTGCGTGCCGTTGTGCAATCAGTACTGCCCTACAATCTGGGCGCCCTGTTGCTGTCCGTTTTGGGGCTGATGCTGGTTATGACGGGCATTTTCCTGGGCTGAAGCCTCGGACGCCTTGCCTGACAGTCCGGCTAGACCGGCATATTGTCAAACATCTCCTCCACCGCTTCTTCGCACAGTGCGGCTTCCAGACGGCGGAACCGGCCTGGCACAGCAGCGCCAGTCTTGCGCATGTGATCCAGCAACCGGATAAACTCAGGCCGCATGGCAAGCCGGGCGGTACCGGTCTCTCCAAGAATCCGGGTTTCCAGATTCTCGACAGTGTGCAGCAGATCTTCTTGTGTCATTGGCAGTCCTCCCTGGATCATGATGGGGCTATACTGGTATTTCACAACAGCCGCGTGAAGGCCCGCAGAATTTAGGCGCACGACCGCCTATTTGTGCAGATTTACCGGCCGGTTGATGGTTCTGCAGGTGTCACCCACGCCTGCCAAGCATACTGCAGCGCAACATTGCCCTGCCTTGACACGGGTCAACTGGCTGCGATGATTTCAATGGCACCATCGGTCTGCGCACCGGCATCCTTGAAACATATTCGCCAACCAATATATGATTATCCAAAATCAAGGGAGAGCAACAGATGACCCCCGCCGTCAAGGCCTTCTTCGACGAAGCCACTAACACCGTTTCTTATGTGGTGCGTGAACCTGAAGGCTCCGCCTGTGCCATTATCGACTCTGTGCTGGACTACGACCAGGCAGCCGGGCGCACCGGCACGGCATCAGCGGATGCCATCATTGCCTGGATCAAGAAGGAAGGCCTGCGGACAGAGTGGATCCTGGAAAGCCATGTGCATGCCGACCATCTGTCTGCCGCGCCCTACCTGCAAGACCGGCTGGGCGGCAAGATCGGCATCGGCGCCCAGATCACCGTAATTCAGGACACCTTCGGCAAAATCTTCAATGAAGGCACCGAATTTCAGCGCGACGGCAGCCAGTTCGACCGCCTGTACCGTGAAGGCGATGTATTCATGATCGGCCAGATGCGCGGCGAAGTGCTGCACACGCCGGGCCACACGCCCGCCTGCCTGACCTATGTGATCGGGGACGCAGCCTTTGTCGGCGATACGCTGTTCATGCCTGATTTCGGCACCGCCCGCTGTGATTTTCCCGGCGGGTCTTCAATCGATTTATATAATTCGATCCAAAAGATCCTGGCGCTGCCCGACAACACCCGCATCTTTGTCGGCCATGATTACAAGGCACCGGGCCGCGATGATTACGAATGGGAAACCACCGTAGGTGAACAAAAGGCGCTGAACGTGCATATAGGCGAAGGGCGCAGCATCGAGGAATTCACCCGGATGCGCGACGCCCGTGATGCGACCTTGGGCATGCCGCGTCTGATCCTGCCGTCGCTGCAGGTGAATATGCGCGCGGGCCAGATGCCGGAACCGGATGATCAGGGCGATGTCTTCCTGAAGATCCCGGTCAACAAAATCTGACCGGAGCAGGCGGAAGACGATCATGGAAACGGATTGGATTCAGGGTTTCGCGGGCGGCATGCTGATCGGGCTCGGCGGTGCCGTCTATCTTTTCGGCAACGGCCGCATCATGGGCGCCAGCGGCATCCTGGGCGGGCTGCTGGATGGCAGCGGTCGCAACTCCGCAGCCGAGCGGCTGGCCTTCATCGCAGGCGTAATTTTCATGCCGCTGCTGGTTGGCCTGTTGGCCGGGACTCCTGCAACCTATGCCAGCAGCAACCCCATCGTGCTGATTTCTGCGGGCTTGCTGGTCGGCGTTGGCACGCGGATGGCCAATGGCTGCACCTCCGGCCACGGGGTCTGCGGCATCTCGCGGCTGTCCTTGCGGGGCATCACGGCAACAGGGGTCTACATGCTGGCCGGTATTCTGACACTGGCGGTTCTGCGCCAAATCCTGGGGATGATTTGATGCTGCGGATTGTTCTGGCGCTGGTTGCAGGCAGCCTGTTTGGCACAGGTCTGATGCTGTCGGGCATGACAGACACCACCAAAGTGCAGGGCTGGCTGGATATCTTTGGCAGTTGGGACCCAACCCTTGCCTTTGTGATGGGCGGCGCGCTGCTGCCAATGGCCTTGGCCTGGCGGCTGATAGAGGGGCGCAAGCCCGCGGCCGGCGGCAGCTTCCCTGCACCGCCGCAAACGGAGCTGGACCGGCGGCTGATCATAGGCTCTGTTCTGTTTGGCGCAGGCTGGGGCCTGGCGGGGCTTTGCCCCGGCCCCGCAATGGCCTCGCTCAGCTATAACGGCTGGCAGGGCGCGCTGTTCCTGGCGGCGATGGCCTGCGGCATGGTAGCCGCTCCCAGGCTCAGCCGGCATCTGGACCGGCGCGCTGCAAAAGCGTAAAGACTCAGGATATGGATGCACGCGTAATCACCCCCCGCTATTCAGTCTCGCCGCAGATTTCGGCTGAGGACCTGCCCGCCATTGCCGGCGCCGGCTTCAAGACAGTGATCTGCAACCGGCCGGACGCGGAAGTGCCGCCCAGCCATCAGGCAGAGGCGATCCGCGCAGCCGCCGAAGCCGCCGGGCTGCGGTTCGAGGTTCTGCCGCTCACCCATCAGACCATGACACCCGAGAACGCGGCCCGCCAGCGGGCGCTGTATGAAGGCTGCGAAGGCCCGGTATTGGCCTATTGCGCGTCCGGCACCCGCTGTTCGGTGGTCTGGGCGCTCAGCCAGGCCTGCGATATGTGCGCCGATGACATTCTGCAAAAAACCGCAGCGGCCGGCTATCAGCTGGACGGGTTGCGGCCAGCACTAGATTCCCTGGCTGACAATTAATCCTGTGAAAATACTGCCTGCGTGAGACATTGCAGGCAGCGGCCAAGCCGTTGGCCAGCGCAGGAAACCCGGATCCCGCCAATTCTGATCATCCTTGGGCGCAGCGCCGTGCGTCAACAGCACTAGGAGCCTGCCCTGGATAGTTGCGCAGGCAGCCTAGGTTTGGAACGACTAAGAGGGTATGGCTGCCCGCGGCGGCTCCCGGCAAAGGTCCTGGATTTCAGGGCCGATTGGCGCCCGCGCGCAGCGCGGAGAACCGAATAAATCAGTTGCTTCCCGGCAATGCGCCATCCAGCCCGGCCAATTGCGAGATTTCTGCCGCCGCATCCCCTGGGTCAAAATCCCCCAAGTCGACAGCAGGAAGATCAGGCAAGTCAGGCAAACCGCCGTCCAGCCCATCCATGCCCAAAGCGCCATCGTCGCCGAGACCTGGCAAATCCATTGCGCCCATTCCGCCCATGGCGTCGTCCAGGCCGCCCATGCCCCCCATGCCGCCGTCAAATCCGCCGTCACCCAGCGCAGGAAGCCCATCGCTGTCCATACCAAGACCGCCGCCGCCCAGTCCCGGTGCCGCTTCCAACGCAGGCAGGCCCGTGTCGTCCATCGGGTCCTGCAGGCCCTGCGCGGCGATTCCCATATCGAGTGCGGGAGGTCCGCCGCCCATCAGATCGGTGCCTGCCCCGTCGGAGAACCCCATTCCTTCTGCCCCGGCATCGCCTGCCAGCCTGGCCCCGGACTGATTCAGCCGGACCGCGCGCGCGCCGTTCATCTGGCCCAGGCGCCCCTGCGCAACCGACTGGCCTCCAATGGTCAGAAGGTCGGTTTCATACAGGTAGGCGGAATCCAGCGGCAGCGAATCGCCGACTTTGAGACCGGCAAAATCCCTCAAGGGCACCCGCATCTTGCACAAAACTGCCGACAGCTCCGCCCGGATTGCCCCCAGGTTGCGGCCCAGAGATGGACCTTGGGCACCGTTCCCCTGGCCGTCCTGCAGCTCTTCGGCAGTGGGTTCCGGAAGAATCAGCTTCATCACGCCCTGCATGGCGCCGCAGGCCAGGTCCAGGTTCAGTTCGATCACCCGGTAATCCTCAGCCTCCATGCCCAGCACCAGGCTGCGCACATTTTCAACCTGTGCGCCAAAGCGGTAACCGGTGAAGATTGTCTGGTCCGCGTGCCCATCCAGCATCGCGAAAACCTTGGCAAAGGTGCGTTCCAGAAACTCTGCCGTCATGGCTGCATCTGTCGGGGTATAGTGACGCTCGTCCGGTGCTTTGCCCATCACCGTGCCGATGGTCTGCTGCTGGATCAGCGCAGTTACCGTGGCCGCATCCATGCTGGCCGCACCCATTCTGCCATGCGGGCAGTCCAGCACCACCAGAAGATCCTTATCCGACAGCTGGTCAGCCAGATCCTCGGGAATGCGGTTGGATTGCCGGGCAGCCAGAACTGCCACCGGCAGACCGCACAGGTCCGCAGCCGCCCGCGCAACCGACCGGCGCAAAGCCTTCAGCGTCAGGGAGCTGGCAAGCGCCCCCACGCCTTCCTTTGTCGCTGCCAGCTTGCGTGCAAGCACACCCTGCTTGCTGCTGCCTGCCTCTGCTGCTTCTATTTCAGACATA
This sequence comes from Leisingera aquimarina DSM 24565, assembly GCF_000473165.1. Taxonomy (GTDB): domain Bacteria; phylum Pseudomonadota; class Alphaproteobacteria; order Rhodobacterales; family Rhodobacteraceae; genus Leisingera; species Leisingera aquimarina. The sequence goes on from NZ_KI421504.1 coordinate 3,386,247, forward strand.
GGCTGTTTAACCTGCCCCTTGCGCGTCCCGTTTCCCCGGTTTTACCCGAAAGGGGGTTAACAACTCCTGTATTTCAGGCGGGTTACGCAGCCTTTTCGCCTGCCGCGGGTAAGGAAACCCGGAATGCGCCGCCGCCGTGCCCCGGCAGATAGGAAACATTGCCGCCCAGCCGTTGCATGACCTCCCGGCAGATTGCGAGGCCAAGCCCGGCCCCGCCTGCCCGCTCGGGGCTGACGCGCGAGAATTTCTCGAAAATCATCTGTTGAAATTCTGCCGGCACGCCGCTGCCGTTGTCGGTGAAGTCGATCTGCAGCCACCCGCTGGTTGCGGAGGCGGAAATGGACAGCTCCGGCTCCGCGGCATCGCAATACTTCTGGGCGTTGGCGATCAGGTTGATAAAGACCTGCGCCAGCCGGTCGAGGTCGGAAGATATGCGGAACCCTTCTGTTGCAGGATTGCGGCGAACCTTGAGCGGACGGTCCGATCCCGCCAGTGCGGCAGCAACCGCATGGTCCAGCACGTCCGGCAGCGCGCCCGCCGACATGTTAAGGCTCACTTGGCCGTTCTCCAGCACGCTGAGGTCCAGAAGATCGTTGAGCAGCCGGGTCAGCCGCAGCGTTTCGTCATGGATGATCCCGGCATAGTGGCGCTGATCCTGCCCACTCAGCTGCCCGTCATCGCGCAAAATTTCCGAAAACGCCCGGATCGAGGTCATCGGCGTGCGCAACTCATGGCTGACCTGGCTAAGGAAGGCGTCCTTTTGCTCGGAGATTTGCGTAAGCTTCTCGTTTGTTTCCCGCAACTTGCGTGCTGTCGCTGTCAGCTCTGCCGATTGCGTCTCCAAGCGGCTGGAATACTCCAGCATCTGGGCGGTTTCATCTGCAACCGCCAGCAGATCCGCAACCGAAACCGAGGAGCCGCCGGCGATCTGGCCAATCATTGCGTGTGCTGCCGCCGCGCCGATGGAGGCGCTCAGCTCGCGCTCCAACCGTTCCAGAAAAGCCGGTGTCGGCTCCGGCAGCGGGCCGCGGCCGCCCTGCCGCAGCCGCTCGCGCTGAAAGAACGCTTGCGCTTCTGCAGCACCCAGAATCCGCTGCGACATGATCATCAGGTCTTCGCATTGCGCCACCGATCCGGTCCAGCCGCGCGGGCCGGCGGAATGATCAAAGACATTGACGAATTGCGCGCCCTGCAGCCGCTCCAGCGGGCTGGGAAAGCTCATCAGCGACACCAGGCAGAACACCAGCGCATTCAGACTCATCGACCACATCACGGCATGGACCGTCGGATCCATCCCTTCGATCCCGAACAGCGCCTCCGGGCGCAGCCAGCTGAGGCCGAACAGACCATCGCGCAGGATATGCTCTGGTAAAAGCCCGCCGCCCAATGCCGGCAGCAGCATGGTGTAGAGCCAGATGGCAAACCCCACCGAAAGCCCGGCCAGTGCGCCGCTGCGGGTGGCGCCGCGCCAGAACAACCCGCCAACCAGCGCGGGCAGAATTTGCGCCACACCGGCAAAGGAGATCAGACCGATGGCGGCCAGTGCCGCGGCACCGCCGGACAGGTGGTAATAGAAATACCCCAGCGCCATGATCACCGCGATCGACACCCGCCGTGACAGCAGCACTACATTGCGCACATCGCCAGAGACCGACGCCCGGCGGTTCTGCAGCCGCAGCCAGACCGGCATCACGATATGGTTCGACACCATCGTCGACAGTGCCATGGCGGCCACAATCACCATCGACGTTGCCGAGGAAAAACCGCCTAGGAAGGACAGGACTGCCAATCCCTGCTGCCCCTGCTGCAGCGGCACTGTCAGTACAAACATGTCCGGATTGGCGCCTGCGGGCAGCAACTCCAGACCCACCGCAGCGATGGGCACCACAAACATCGAAATCAGCAGCAGATAGAGCGGAAACGCCCAGGAAGCGATCCGCAAATGCCGCTCATCCTCGTTCTCCACTACCATCACCTGGAACATCCGCGGCAGGCAGACAAAGGCCGCTGCGGCCAGAAAGGTGACGGTGGCCCAGCGGCTGCCATCGACGTTCCACTGGCCGATTTGCGAGGCATCTATTCTCTGCAGCGTCTCACCCACACCGCCGGCGACGCCCCAAACCACAAAAACCCCAACCGCCAGCAACGCCGCCAGTTTGACGATGGCCTCCAGCGCTACCGCGGTGACCACGCCGTGGTGGCGTTCATTGGCGTTCAGATTGCGGGTGCCGAACAGAATAGCAAAAACCGCCAGCCCTGCCGCCACCCAGAACACGGTGTAGGTCTCATTGTAGCTGCGCAACGGGTCGGCTTCGGCGAATATGGCAAAGGACAGCGTGACGGATTGCAACTGCAGCGAAATATAGGGCGTGACACCAATCACCGCGAGGATTGTCACGCCGGCCGCCAGCAGGTTCGATTTGCCATATCGCGACGACAACAGGTCCGCGATAGACGTGATCCGCTGGCTGCGCCCGATCCGAACCAATTTGCGCAGGCCCCACCACCATCCGATCATAACCAGCGAGGGGCCAAGGTAGATCGTCACGAACTCCAGACCTGACCGCGCCGCATAGCCGACGGCGCCGTAAAAGGTCCAGGCGGTGCAATAGATCGACAGCGACAGCGTATAGATCAGCGGCGAGCGCATCCAGGCGGCGCTTTTGCCACGGGTTGCCATCCGATCGGCCCAGAAGGCAATGAAAAACAGAAACGCCACATAGGCGAGACAAACAACGGCAAGCACATTGAGGGAGGCCATCAGCTGTCCTCTGCCCCGTCCGGAGACCCGGCCCTGTCCGGCCCGCCGCCAGTCCAGTGATCCGCCCACCGCTGCACTGCGAGGCTAAAGGCAAAACAAGCGCCGATCAGGCCTGTCCAGACGGCAAATACATAGATGATGGCCGAAGACATAGTGACACCATCGCGCGTGGCAGGATGGGTGGAGGCTTCGGGCCACAACAGCGGCAGCGCCAGCAGCAATGCGCCCAGAACCGGCAGCAGGCGGGCAATGTCCATCAGCCTGCGGCGGCGGTAGGTCTGGCGTTCCGTGCGGGTGCCCGTTTGCTTTTCTGCGTCACCATCCCGGATCATCCCAGCATTATCCCTGGCCGGCCTGGGCGTGCAGGTCGCGCACCGCCGTCAGCACTTCGGCATTGGAGAAGGGCTTGGTCATAAACCGCGTCACCCCCGCCTTTTCCGCCATTTCCCGGTCTCGCATTTGGCCTCGGGCCGTCAGCATCAGCACAGGCAGTGCGCCCATGCCACCCTCCATGCGCAGCTCACGCACGATTTCCAGACCGCTTTTGCCCGGCAGCATGAGGTCCAGAATCACCAGATCCGGATTGGCATCGCGGATCACTTCCACAGCGGTGGCGCCATCGGTATGCGCATCCACGCTCCAGCCGTCACGCATCAGCAGAAACCGGATGGCCTCGGTGATATTCGGCTCGTCTTCGATCAGAACAACATGCCTGCCCATCAGCAGAATTCCCTCCCGGCGCTGCCCGCCGGCCGGGCCGGTCCGCAGACGCATTCATTTTTGTGCAGGTTAGCCCCGCGGCTGTGTGACTGTCAAAACTCTTCCTTCAGGATCGACGGCTCGCGCCGTGCCGGACAGCCTTGGCGCGGACATATCCGGCAGCTGGCGCCCACCAGCTGCGGATCTTCGGCATCCTTGGCGCCGGGCAGGATCAGCATAACCGCCCGGTACATAGGATCAGCGCCAAAATCCGGCATCTCCTGCGGCCAAGCCACCGCCATGCAGTCAAAGGCTGCCGCATTGCGCCCCTGTTGCAGCACATTGCGCCGCACCGGGACATTCGGATGCACCAGCGCCGTGTACAGCGGCCATAGCGGACAGGACGCCCCGAACCGCGGCATCGCGAATCCGGTCACAGGCTTGCGGAACAATAGCGTGCCAGAGGCATCGCAGACCACCAGCCCGGCCTCTTGCCCCAGCACCTCCTCCGGCAGCGCCGCCAAACGGCGCAGCACGGCAGAAAGCCCGCATGCAAAGCGGCGCGCAATCGCCACCGGAGCAACCCCTTTTGCCTGGATTTCCTCCTCCAGCGCGTGCAGCGGCATGGCCCGGGCATCTGCCTGGTATTGCGTCAAGGCGGCCTGCGCCAGGCTGCGGGCCGCCGGGCTTGTCAAAGCAGGGGCAGTCTGGATCAGCTGCTCGGCACCAGCGGAGCCATCTTCAAGTGCAGGAAAGTGAAACCCGTTTTCCTGAAAGAAGACTTCGGCCTCTTCTTGCGGCATTCCACGGCGGTCGTCGCTGGTGTCGCCCTCGTCCAGAAAATTCACCAGTGCCCGGCTGCTCTCCGACAGGCGCAGGGAATCTTCGTTGAGGTTTTTGTGGAACCGGTCGCGCCATTCCGGCTCCAGTTCGCCGGTTTCCGCCAGGATCGACGCGGTGGAGCGGATCGCCGCAGCGGTCGACAGCACCTCATGCACCGAGGCCGCCAGATTAGGGTCATGGGTCAGCCGGTCCGACAGGGTTTCCACCGTGCGCTCCAGCGTGGCAATGCGGCGATGGCCGGTTGCCAGAACCTCGGCCCAGCCGGGAAACCGGCCGGCAAATTCATCAACCCGGTCCAGTTCAGCCACCGGCACGCCGCTGTCCGCCGCCGCCTCCCGCAGGGTAGATATCAGCGCCGCCTCCGCTCCCTCGCTCAGCATCGAAGGCTCCACCCCCAAAACCCCAGCGATATCAACCAGCAGCTTGCCGCCGATTCTGCGCCGGTTGTGTTCGATCAGGTTGAGGTAGGAGGCGGAAATCCCCGTCGCGCGCGCTAGTTCCGCCTGGCGCATTCCAAGGATCAGCCTGCGTTCGCGGATCCGGCTGCCGGTCAGGGTATCGCGTGCCATTCTAAGGGGCCTCCCAAAATACTGTCTTTTCAACAGCTTTCTGCATTGCAATATAACAAAATTTACAGAATGCCGTAGGATACTGTTCAGTTGTTTACAGAATTTTCAAGCCTTAAAAGGGTTTTATTGCCAGAATTTACACCCCGCACTCATACTGACTTTGCACAAATTGTGCTGGTACCGAGCAGAAGTGAGGAGCTGCAAGGCACCATTCATATTAGGGAGGAATACATGTCTGAATTTGACGCATCGCGCCGCAGAGTCTTGAAGACCGGCGCAATCGCAGGCGCCGGTGTGGCGCTGCCAACAATCTTTACTGCCTCTTCCGCCGCAGCCTTTACCAACGAGCCGACCGGCGGCACCGTGACCCTGGGCTTCAACGTGCCCCAGACCGGCCCTTATGCTGACGAGGGCGCCGACGAGCTGCGCGCCTATGAGCTGGCGGTTGAGCATCTGAACGGCGGCGGCGACGGCGGCATGATGAACACCTTCAGCTCCAAAGCGCTGCAGGGCAACGGCATCCTGGGCAAGAAGGTGGAATATGTCACCGGCGACACCCAGACCAAATCCGACGCTGCCCGCGCTTCAGCCAAATCGATGATTGAAAAAGACGGCGCGGTGATGATCACCGGCGGCTCTTCCTCGGGCGTTGCCATCGCGGTGCAGGGCCTCTGCCAGGAGGCAGGCGTGATCTTCATGGCCGGCCTGACCCATTCGAACGACACCACTGGCAAGGACAAAAAGGCCAATGGTTTCCGCCACTTCTTCAACGGCTACATGTCGGGCGCGGCGCTGGCGCCGGTGCTGAAGAACCTCTACGGCTCGGACCGGACTGCCTATCACCTGACCGCCGACTACACCTGGGGCTGGACCCAGGAGGAATCGATCGCAGCCGCCACCGAAGCGCTGGGCTGGAACACCGTGAACAAGGTCCGCACCCCGCTGGCGGCAACCGACTTCTCCTCCTACATCGCGCCGGTGCTGAACTCCGGCGCCGACGTGCTGGTGCTGAACCACTATGGCGGCAACATGGTGAACTCGCTGACCAACGCGGTGCAGTTCGGCCTGCGCGACAAGGTGGTGAACGGCAAGAACTTCGAAATCGTGGTGCCGCTCTACTCCCGCCTGATGGCCAAGGGCGCCGGTGCCAACGTGAAAGGCATTCACGGCTCCACCAACTGGCACTGGACGCTGCAGGATGAAGGCTCCAAGGCCTTTGTGAAATCCTTCGGCACCAAATACGGCTTCCCGCCGAGCCAGGCTGCCCATACCACCTACTGCCAGACCCTGCTTTACGCCGATGCAGTCGAGCGTGCGGGCACGTTCAACCCCTGTGGCGTTGTCGAAGCGCTGGAAGGGTTTGAGTTTGACGGCCTGGGCAATGGCAAGACCCTGTACCGCGCCGAAGACCACCAGTGCTTCAAGGACGTTCTGGTTGTGCGCGGCAAGGAGAACCCGACCTCGGAATTCGACCTTCTGGAAGTGGTCGAGGTCACGCCGCGTGCACAGGTGGAATACGCACCGGACCACCCGATGTTTGCCGGCGGCAACCTGGGTGCCTGCAACCCGGGCGCCTAAGCCCAGTGGTTCCGGCCGGGCGCCCTGCGCCCGGCCCATCGCATTCCCGGCAGCCTGACGCAGACCGTCAGCACAGCGGCTTCAGGCCACTGAACAGCGGGAATCTATCTCTTCCACCCAGACTAACCCGGGGGCGGGACCCATGGACGCAATCCTATTGCAAATCTTGAACGGGCTCGACAAAGGCTCGGCCTATGCGCTGATCGCGCTGGGTTTGACACTCATTTTCGGCACGCTGGGCGTGGTGAACTTTGCCCACGGGGCCCTGTTCATGATCGGCGCCTTCTGCGCCGTCACCCTGCAGCGTATTCTGAACCTCAGCTTTGAAACCGTCGACGAGACCCAGACCGACTTTCTGGGCAACCCGCTGAAGGTGAAAACCCCCTACGTCGAGGCCTGGTTCGGCCCCGAAGTCGGCGGCTCTATCATCGACTGGGCCGTGCCGCTGGCGATTCTCTTTGCCATCCCGATCATGATCGGCGTCGGCTATGTGATGGAACGCGGGCTGATCAAGCATTTCTACAAGCGCCCTCATGCCGACCAGATCCTGGTGACCTTCGGCCTTGCCATCGTGCTGCAGGAAGTCATCAAGTATTTCTACGGCGCCAACCCGATCCAGACCCCGGCGCCGGATGCGCTGAACGGGGTGATGAACCTTGGCGCCCTCATCGGCATGGACATCATCTATCCGGTCTGGCGCGTGGTCTATTTCTTCTTCGCGGTGCTGATCATCGGCGGCATCTTCAGCTTCCTGCAGTTCACCACCTTCGGCATGGTGGTGCGGGCCGGCATGGCCGACCGCGAGACCGTGGGTCTTCTGGGCATCAACATCGACCGCCGCTTTACCATCATGTTCGGCATTGCCGCCGCCGTCGCTGGGCTGGCCGGTGTCATGTACACCCCGATCAACTCCCCCAACTACCACATGGGCATGGATTTCCTGGTGCTCAGCTTTGTGGTGGTGGTTGTCGGCGGCATGGGCTCGCTGCCCGGTGCGGTGCTGGCGGGCTTCCTGCTGGGGGTTCTCGAAAGCTTTGCTTCGATGAACGAGATCAAATCGCTGATCCCCGGCATCGACCAGATCATCATCTATGTGGTCGCAATCATCATTCTGCTGACCCGCCCGCGGGGCCTGATGGGCCGCAAAGGCGTGATGGAGGACTAAGACAATGTTCGGACTGGATAAAAAAGACACCTCTATGCTGATCATCGTCGCCTGTCTGACGCTGTTCGCCCCCTTCATCCTGAACCCCTTTCCCACGGACAGCGCCATGGCGCAGTTCAACGCGGGCTACCCGGACCTGATGCAACGGTTCGTGATCTTCGGGATCTTCGCCATCGGATTCAACATCCTGTTTGGCCTCACCGGATACCTGTCCTTCGGCCATGCGGCCTTCCTGGGCGCCGGTTCCTACTCAGCCGTCTGGATGTTCAAGCTGGTAGGCATGAACGTGATCCCGGCGATCCTGTTGTCGGTCATTGTCGCAGGCCTGTTTGCGCTGCTGATCGGCTTTGTCAGCTTGCGCCGCTCAGGGATCTACTTTTCGATCCTGACGCTGGCCTTTGCGCAAATGTCGTTCAACCTGGCCTATTCGGTGCTGACGCCCATCACCAATGGCGAGACCGGCCTGCAGCTGACCCTGGACGACCCCCGCATCCTGGGCGTCTCCGCCACCGCGGACGGCTCGATCCCCGTGACCAGCCTGTTCGGGCTTGAGATGCGCTCTACCTTCGAGATGGCCATTGGCCCCTGGGCCTTCCAGTTCAACGTGGGCTATTACCTGTGCGCGCTGATCCTGCTGGCGGCCTTTTACCTGTCGATCCGCATCTTCCGTTCGCCCTTTGGCATGATGCTGCGGGCGGTGAAGTCGAACCAGCAGCGGATGAACTATACCGGTCTCAACACCCGGCCCTACACCCTGGCGGCCTTTGTGATCTCTGGCATGTATGCGGGTCTGGCAGGCGGGCTGATGGCCTCAATGGACCCGCTGGCAGGCGCTGAGCGGATGCAGTGGACCGCCTCCGGCGAAGTGGTTCTGATGACCATCCTCGGCGGAGCCGGAACGCTGATCGGCCCGGTTTTGGGTGCTGGTTTCATCAAATACTTCGAGAACATCTTCTCGAAAATCAACGACAACGTGCTGCACAGCTGGTTCAGCTTCATGCCCGACGGGATGGAAGACGCGCTGGTCTTCATCGTGCATCCTTTCATCGGCAAAGGCTGGCACCTGACGCTGGGCATCCTGTTCATGCTGGTGGTGATCTTCCTGCCCGGCGGTCTGGTCGAAGGCGGCCAGCGGATCAAAGGCTGGCTCAGCCGCCGCAAGGCCAAGGACAGCAATACGTCCGGCGAAACCAACCCCGCGGAGTAAGGAGACAGAACAATGGGTATCCTTGAAGTCAAAAATGTGGGGAAACGGTTCGGCGGCTTGCAGGCACTGTCCGAGGTGAACCTCAGCGTTAAGGAAAACTCGGTCCATGCGATTATCGGACCGAACGGTGCAGGCAAGTCCACCCTGCTCAACTGCCTGGTGGGCAAGCTGATCCCCGACACCGGATCGGTCATGTTCGACGGCAAGTCTGTGCTGGGCCGCGCCCCTTACGAGATCAACCAGATGGGCATTTCCCGCGTGTTTCAGACGCCCGAGATCTTCGGCGATCTGACGGTGCTGGAAAACATGATGATCCCCTGTTTTGCCAAAAGGGACGGCGCGTTTGAACTGAACGCCCTGTCCGCGGTGCTGAAGCAGAAAGACATCCTGCAAAAGGCCGAACATATGCTGGAAGAGATGAACATGGCGGACAAGCGGCACATGCACGCCGCCGCCATGTCCCGCGGCGACAAGCGGCGCTTGGAGATCGGCATGTGCCTGAGCCAAGAACCCCGGCTGCTGCTGCTGGACGAACCTACAGCGGGCATGGCGCGGGCTGACACCAACAACACCATCGACCTGCTGAAACAGATCTCGGACGAGCGCGACATCACCATCGCCATCATCGAACACGACATGCATGTGGTGTTCAGCCTCGCCAACAGGATCACTGTATTGGCGCAGGGTACCCCGCTGGTCGAAGACGACCCGCAGAACATCCGCGGCAACCCCAAGGTGCGCGAAGCGTATCTGGGCGAAAGCGCGTAAGGAGGAACCAAGATGAACGTCAAACCCGATTTCTCCAAAAACGCCAATGCGGCCACCACCGCCCCGGCCTTTCTGTCGGTCTGGGATGTCCACGCCTACTACGGCGAGAGCTATATTGTCCAAGGCATCAGCTTCAACGTCCACGAGGGCGAGATCCTGGCCCTGCTGGGCCGCAACGGCGCAGGCAAGACCTCAACCCTGCGTTCCATCGCCCGCACCGGCTCGCCGCTGGTGACCCGCGGCGAAATCTGGCTGGATCATAAACCTCTGCACAAGATGGCCTCGCATGAGGCTGCGACGGAAGGCCTGGGCCTCGTGCCCGAAGACCGCCGCATCATCCCCGGCCTGACAGTCGAGGAAAACCTGCAGCTGGCACAGATCGCGCCGCCCGTCGGCTGGTCGCTGGAACGGCTCTATGATCTGTTCCCGCGCCTCGGCGAACGTCGCAAACAGGAGGGTGTGACCCTGTCGGGCGGCGAGCAGCAGATGCTGGCAATTGCCCGGGCGCTGGCCCGCGACATCAAAGTTCTGTTGCTGGATGAACCCTATGAGGGCCTCGCCCCGGTGATCGTCGACGAGATCGAAAAGACCCTCATCCACATCAAGGAACAGGGCATGACAACCATCATTGTCGAGCAGAATGCGGTGCGCGCCCTGGAACTGGCGGACCGTGCAGTGATCCTCGATACCGGCGGCATCGTCTTTGACGGCACTGCCGCCGAGGTGCTGGAAAACGAGGAACTGCGCGCCGAATACCTGGCCATCTAAGGACACCCCAAGAATTTATCTCCGTCGTGCCGGCCACCCGCGTGCCGGCACTGGCTGACTGAGGCCGGCTCTTTCCCAGGGCTGGCCTCTTTTTTTTTGCTGGCTGGCTCAGGAGCGGCGCGCAGGAAACCCCTGAATTCCGGTCATAAACCCCGGTTGTATGCCAGCGTTCTCTGCCTGCATCCAACCCAGCGCCTATTCTGTTTTGCTGCCGCGGCCCCGAAATCGCTGCTGCAGCCCGCACCTTCCGGTGCAGGGCCAACAAACCGCAGAAAGGACATGATCATGCGTAACCCCGTGAAACTCCTGGCCCTCGCCCTCACCCTGCCCGCCGCGGCGGCCCTGGCCTCCGGCACGGCCGTCAGCTCTGAGACCGAGGCCAAGCTGCAGGAGCTGCTGACCGGCCAGGGTTATGAGGTCACAGAAATCGAAGCCGAAAACGGGATGTTCGAAGCCGAGGCCACCAAGGACGGCAAGGAATACGAGTTTACCCTGAACGACCGGCTTGAGATCGTGAAGATCGACGAAGACAGCGAAGACGACGATTGATCCCAACCTGCTTGAAACGGCTCCGGGCCCGCTTTGGCGGTGTCCGGGGCGGAAGGATGCAACATGCACAATTCATATGTCTGGGATCCCCTGGTGCGGCTGTTTCACTGGCTGCTGGCGGCGGGCTTTGCCGCCAATGCGCTGTTCACCGATCCTGACGGAACTCTTCACCATTACATTGGCTACTTTATCACCGTCTTGATCGGCGTGCGTGTGCTCTGGGGGCTGGCGGGCAGCCGCTATGCGCGCTTTTCCAGCTTTCCGCCCGACCTGAAGGCTGCAACCCGCCAGCTTGCAGACATCGCCGCCAGGCGCCGAAACAGCCACAAGGGCCATTCCCCCTTAGGCGCGCTGATGATCTACAACCTGCTGCTGACATTGCTGGGCATTGTTCTTACCGGATGGCTGCTGACTCTGCCGCCGTTTCACAGCGCCGGCTGGCCGGAGGAGCTGCATGAAACACTCGTCTATTGGGCGGAAGCCTCGGCCCTGCTGCATGTGGGTGCAGTGCTGTTCGAGGCCCGCCGCACCAAAGTCAGACTGGCCCGCGCCATGATCACCGGTTACAAGAACTTGCCTGACAGTTCAGCGGAGACCTGACGATGAGCCAGAACCTGCACGGCCCGGCGCAGCCTTGGATCCTGATAGCCGTGATCGCCGTGCAAGCCCTTTGCGCGGCGATTTTCCTGGGCGACATGTTTGCAGATCTTGCCGGAATGGACACCGGGGATACCGGGCCGGCTGAAGGCCCCCATGCCTATATCGAAGGGCTCGCAGCGATTGCCCTGCTGGCTGCCATCGTGATCGAGACCCGCATCTTGATGTGGCTGCTGCGGCGCAAGGCGCAGCTGGAGGAGAGCCTGAGCGCAGCCCAGGCCGCGGTTCAAGACATCATCAGCGCGGAATTTGCCAACTGGCGCCTGACTCCGGCGGAACTGGATGTGGCGACCTTTCTAGTCAAGGGGCTGTCCACTGCTGAGATCGCCGCCATGCGCGGCAGCGCCGAGGGCACCGTCAAGGCACAGCTTAACGCGATTTACCGCAAGTCGGGCACCAGCAATCGGGCCGAGCTGATGAGCCTGCTGATCGATACGCTGATGGGACAGCGGCAGCCTGCAGGAAGTGCGGAAACTGACGCCAGCCCCCGCACCGTCTGACCCCGGTTTCAAACCATCTTGCGCAGTTCGGTTTTCAGCACTTTGCCATAGTTGTTCTTGGGCAGGGTTTCGATGCGGATATAGGCCTTGGGGCGTTTGAACCGCGCAATCCGGCTGTTGCACAGATCGTCCAGTTCAGCCTCGCGCGCATCGCCGACGACAAAGGCCACCACTTCCTCGCCCCAGTCCGCATGGGACCGGCCCACGACCGAGACCTCGCGCACTTGCGGATGCAACAGCAGCACCTCCTCCACCTCGCGCGGATAAACGTTGGAGCCGCCAGTGATAATCATGTCCTTGGACCGGTCCTGCAGCGTCAGGTAGCCGTCCGCGTCCAGAACCCCCATGTCACCGGTCATCAGCCAGCCATCTACCAGTGTCTTGGCGGTGGCCTCCGGATTGTTCCAGTAACCGGGCATCACCGCATCGCCGCGCACCATGATTTCGCCGTGGCTGCCAACGGGCAGAAACTCCCCCGCCGGCGTGCCGATCCGCACCTCCACCGCGCTTTGCGCTCTGCCAACGCTGGCCAGCCGCTCGCGCCAGCGCGGATGGTTGCGGTCCTGCACATCGTGGCGCGGCAGCGCGGTGATCGCCATCGGGCATTCGCCCTGACCATAGACCTGCACGAACTTGGGGCCGAAATGCTCTTCCGCCTCAACGATGTCCGCAGCATACATCGGACCGCCCGCATAAACCACTGTGCGCAGCCCCTCACCGCTGCGGCCCAGCCGCTTCGCTTGCGAAGTCATCCTTGTAACCATGGTAGGTGCGGCAAACATATGCACGCGCCCGAAATGGGCTGCCAGGTCGAAAATCTCCGCTTCGTCAAAGCCGCCCGAGACCGGGCAGACATGCCGCGCACCAGCCAGCACATGCTGGATTGCATAAATGCCCGCGCCGTGGCTCATCGGCGCCGCATAAAGCGCGTGATCCTCAGCACTGACCTGGTCCACATCGGCGAAATAGGCGATTGCCATGGTCATCAGCATCCGGTGGGTGATCATCACCCCCTTAGGCCTTCCGGTGGTGCCGGAAGTGTAAAACAGCCAGGCCAAATCCCCAGGCGCACGGAAGGCAGGCCCGGACACCGGCACGGCCTGCATGGCTTCAGCGTACTCCGCTCCGGCGATGTCCACACAGCGCACTTCCGCCGCGGTCCCGTCAACAGCCTCAGTCCGCCCGGGCGAAGTGAACACCAGATTGGCGCCGGAGTTCTGCAGAATGAACTCTGCTTCCTTACCGTGCAGCTTGGCATTGATCGGCACCGCCGCCGCCCCCGCATACCAAATGCCGTAAAGCGTGATCAGGTAATCCGGGCAGTTCTTCATGAAGATGCCGACCCGGTCCCCCGGCTGCACGCCCTGCATCTGCAGCCAGCCCGCCACAGATGCCGCGCGGGCGTGAAAGCCTGAATAGTCCGCAACCGGTTCCTGCCCCAGAAACAACGCAGGGCGGCCTGCGTCCGCCGCCGCCATGCGCTGCAACCACACTGCAATGTTCATTCGCCTCTCCCCTCCGGCTTGCCGCTCTCAGCATGCAACACGGCACGTAAACTGCCCCTTCAATTCCGCAGAAAGGCCGGGATACAAACACCATATGAGCGATCTTGCCTTTGACCATGCCCCTGTGGGCCTTGCCGTGCTGGAACGCCGCGTCATCACGCGGTGCAACCTGCAGTTTGCCGCCACCTTCGGCGGTGCAGCCGCAGAATACACCGGCCGTCCAATTGCCGAGCTTTACCCCAGTCAGGAGGATTTCAACCGCATCGGCGCCCTGCTGCAGCAGCCGGAGGCCAAAAGCGGCAGCTACAGCGACGAGCGCATCATGCGCCGTCGCGCCGGGGAATTGTTCTGGTGCCGGGTGCGCGGCCGTTCAGTGACGCCCGAGACGCCGTTTCAGACCGGCATCTGGTCCTTTGCCGATATCTCCGAGGACCGCCCGGTGGTCTCGCTTACCCCGCGCGAGCGTGAAGTGGCGATCCTCACCTGCAAAGGGCTGTCGGCCAAGGAAATCGGCCAGCAACTCGATCTGTCCTACCGCACAGTGGAAAGCCACCGCGCGCATCTGCTGCGGAAATTCGGCGCCCGCAAGCTGCCGGAACTGGTGGCGAAACTCACCGGCATGCCGTTGTGAGACAAAAAACAGTCCGGCAATTGCAAATCCGGCAATCTGCCTCCATGTTACAGCCCGGATCGACGGCGCTTTCCTTGCGGTAATCCTTGCCCTATAAGCGCCCTAATTTCCGGCCCGCCTGCCCTGGCGGGCCTGTCGGAATTGGCTGAGGACAATATGACAAACAAATCTCACGAAGCTGACGTGGCATTCATCAAGGCGCTGGCGGAACTGCTGCGCGAAAACGACCTGACCGAGCTGCAGGTCAAACGCGATTATGGCGACGACGACAGCCTGAATGTGCGTGTCTCCCGCCAGACCGCCATGGCTGCTCCGGTGCAGGTTGCCGTGCCTGCCGCAGCAGCTGCTCCGATTGCAGCAGCTGCCGCCGCTGCAGCCCCCGCCGCCGCCAGCGACGATCCGGCCAGCCACCCAGGCGCCGTGCCCTCGCCGATGGTCGGCACCGTCTATCTGCAGGCCGAGCCCGGCTCGCCCGCCTTTATCTCCGTGGGCCAGCAGGTCAGCGAAGGCGACACCCTGCTGATCGTCGAAGCGATGAAGACCATGAACCACATTCCGGCGCCGAAATCGGGCACCGTGAAGCGCATTCTGGTTGAAGACGGCGCCGCCGTTGAATTCGGAACCCCCCTGGCCATCATCGAGTAAGGATCTGCAATGTTTGACAAGATCCTGATTGCCAACCGCGGCGAGATTGCCCTGCGCGTCATCCGTGCCTGCCGGGAAATGGGCATCAAATCGGTTGCGGTGCATTCCACTGCGGACGCCGATGCGATGCACGTGCGCATGGCCGATGAATCGGTCTGCATCGGTCCGCCGTCCGGCACCCAAAGCTACCTGTCGATCCCGGCCATCATCTCGGCCGCCGAGATCACCGGCGCCCAGGCGATTCATCCGGGCTATGGCTTCCTGTCGGAAAACGCCAACTTTGTGCAGATTATCGAAGACCACGGGCTGACCTTCATCGGTCCCTCGGCAGCGCATATCCGCATCATGGGCGACAAGATCACCGCCAAGGAAACCGCCCAGAACCTTGGCATCCCGGTAGTGCCGGGATCTGAGGGCGGCGTGCCTGACATTGCCGCGGCCAAGAAAGCCGCAGCAGACATGGGTTATCCGGTGATCATCAAGGCCACCGCCGGCGGCGGCGGCCGCGGCATGAAAGTGGCCCTGAACGAACAAGAGCTGACGACCGCCTTCTCCACCGCCCGTTCAGAAGCCAAGGCTGCCTTTGGCAATGACGAAGTCTACATGGAGAAATACCTCCAGAAGCCGCGTCACATCGAAGTGCAGGTCTTTGGCGACGGCAAGGAGACCGGCATCCATCTGGCGGAACGCGACTGCTCGCTGCAGCGCCGCCACCAGAAGGTGTTCGAGGAGGCCCCCGGCCCCTGCATCACCCCGGAAGAGCGCGCCCACATCGGCAAGATCTGCGCCGACGCCATTGGCAAAATGGGCTATTCCGGCGCCGGTACCGTTGAATTCCTCTATGAGGACGGCGAGTTCTACTTCATCGAGATGAACACCCGCCTGCAGGTGGAGCACCCGGTGACCGAGGCGATCTTTGGCGTCGACTTGGTGCGCGAACAGATCCGGGTGGCCGAAGGCCTGCCGATGTCGTTCACCCAGGACGATCTGGAGATCAACGGCCACGCCATCGAGGTCCGGATCAACGCCGAGAAACTGCCGAACTTTGCCCCCTGCCCCGGCAAGATCACCCAGTACCACGCCCCCGGCGGGTTGGGTGTGCGGATGGATTCAGCACTTTATGACGGCTACTCGATCCCGCCATACTACGACTCGCTGATCGGAAAGCTGATCGTGCATGGCCGCGACCGGACCGAGGCGCTGGCCCGGCTGAACCGCGCCCTGGGCGAGCTGATCATCGACGGCATCGACACCACGGTGCCGCTGTTCCATGCGCTGCTGCAGGAACAGGACATCCACACCGGGGACTACGGCATCCACTGGCTGGAACGCTGGCTGGAAGAAAACCAGCCCGGATAAATTCAGCGGGGCGCGCCACAGGCTGCGCCCCGTTTTACATTTACCCGCATTTTCCCGTTATACTGGCCAACACCATGAGCTTGACTGCGGATCTGTTACTGCACGCCTATTCTGCCGGTGTTTTCCCGATGGCCGAACACCGCGACGACCCCGAAGTGTTCTGGGTCGACCCCAAGCGGCGTGGCATCCTGCCGCTGAACGGATTCCGCATCTCACGCTCACTGGCCAAACGGATCCGCAACGGCGGCTTTGAAATCACCGTGAACCGGGATTTCGGCGGCGTGGTGGACGGCTGCGCCGATCGGGCGGAAACCTGGATCAACGGCGAAATCCGCGACCGCTATCTGGATCTGCACCTGATGGGCAACGCGCATTCGCTTGAGGTTTGGCAGGACGGTGTTCTGGCCGGTGGCACCTATGGTGTCTCGCTGGGCGGCGCCTTTTTCGGCGAGAGTATGTTCTCTCGCCGCCGGGATGCCTCCAAAGTGGCGCTGGCCTATCTGACGGACAGGCTGCGGCAGGCCGGCTACAGGCTGTGCGACACCCAGTTTCTGACCGCGCATCTTGCGTCTCTTGGCGGGATTGAAGTCACCCGCGCGCGCTACCGGGCTTTACTGCACGAGGCCCTGAAGACGGATGCGGATTTTGCCCGGCCGGCTGTGCCCGGGCCTCAGCTGCTGCTGCAGCGCATGACCCAGACATCATAACGGTTGTGGTCCAGCGCGTTGAGTGCCGGACTGGAGGCCACCATCCAGCCCTGGAAATGCGTTGCGCCATCATCGGGGTCCCGCACGGTCAGATAGGCAAAGGCATCCCCGGTCGGGTTCTCCGACGGATAGCGGCAGTCCGACACGGTCACCAGCAGGCCGAACATTTCCGAACTGCCACCGATGGCCACTTCCGCATCCATGGTATGGCCGTTGACCTTGTCCAGCGCTCTCAGCACCGCAGCACTGCCCTGCGCCGCCGGCTGCTCCTGGCCCCAGGCCGGCATGGCCAGCGCACAAGCCACCGCCGCCGCCGCAAAGCGCATCAAGAATCGCCCTCGCCGCCGCCGGCGACAAATTTGACCAGCAGCGAAATCAGGCTGACCGCGCCCTGGGTATCCTCAATCTCATCGCCCGCTTCAAAAGCAAAGGGCGAGCCGCCGGGCATGATCTCAACAAAGTTACCGCCCAGCAGCCCTTCGGAAGAGATCACCACCGCGCTGTCATCCGGGATTTCGATGCCTTCATTGACAGAGAACATGGTATCTGCGCGGAAGGTTTCGGGGTTCAGGCCGACGCCGGTCACGGTTCCGATCTTGACTCCGGCCAGCCGAACGTCGGTTCCAACACTGACCCCTTCCAGAGACCGGAAAGAGGCGTTCAAGTCGTAAGTCGAGCCGCCGCGCGACAGGCCGGCCGCCTGACCGGCATAGACAGCAAAAGCAACTGCAGCAGCCAGCACGACGCCGCCGGCGAAAACTTCGGTAGGATTGTGGGACATGAAATCAGCCTTCTGGCAGATGTTTTATTCGGGCACCCAGGCCTCATAATCGCGGCGTTCCTTGGGTTCGCCGCCTGCGCGGATCGACCCGGCCGGCGCATAGGCCATCATGGTGCCGGTCAGGTTTTCCTGATGCGGCTTTTCCCAGGCCTTGTGCTTCAAGGGCTTCTCGCTGGGCAGCTCGTCAAAGGTGCGGTGCAGCCAGCCGTGCCAGTCGGGGCTGACGCGCGAGGCTTCGACCTCGCCATTGAACATCACCCAGCGTTTGCTGTCATCGGCATTGCGGTAGAACACATTGCCCTGATCATCCTCGCCCACCTTGATGCCCTTGCGGGCGGTGAAGATCCTGGTGTTCAGGGTAGACCCGTTCCACCAGGTCACAGCGCGCAGTAGAGTGTTCAGGATTCCCATGGGTGCCTCCGGATTTTTCCAGCTCTGATATGGCCCAAATTCCCGCCGGGGTCCAGTGGCTTGGAGCCACCGGCGCTCTCCCCGGCGGGAAATGGCAGTTTTGCCGCATTCCAGTTACGGACTGGTTACCACCTTGTTCACGAATTGCTATTCGACCGGAAAGGTACGGACAGATCTCTCTCTAAGAAATACGCAAATTCCCAGAAACTCAGTCCACAACGACCCTCGCGGCGAGACGTTCCGGCGCGGAGTACACATAATCGTAGGTAGGACTATACCCCTTATGAAGCACCCAAGAACCAGGGTTTTCAAGCGCCTCAGCAAGCTGCGCGACGGTTTCCGATGACATTCCGCAAAGTTCGCCCAGTTTGTCGTCAGTCGCAGCCCAATGAAAACCCCCAGGCGCTGCCGTCCAATCCTCCCGCACTGTTCCGTCTGGGATCCAGTCCCTGTCGCCTTTGGCCGCAATAAAGGGGGTTGGCTGCGCGTCTTCAGGCAGCCGGACAATTTCGAATTCACACACACCTAGAGGACCAGACCGTTCGATAACCCAGCTATTTGGAATCTGCCCATCAAAGTCCAGCCTGTGCGGAAGGGCTGCCAAAACACTTTGCCCAATGGTGATTGCCGCTAAAAACAGCAAACTGGCAATGCTGCTGATGGGTATGGCGAACACCAGAACCGAGACTAGGATCGGAGTAATAAGCAGGAGCGCCAATGCCCTCCTGCCTGCCTGGCGCATCAGGGTGAAGGTGCCCCGCTTCACCCCTGTGGTGCCAGCGCCGTCAGCTCGATCTCGATCCGGAATTTCGGATCAATCAGATTGCACTCGATCATCGTAGCCGCCGGCGGGTTGGCGCCAAAGGTTTCGGCCAGGACCGGCAGGCAAGGCTCAAACTCCGCCGCATCCGGCAGATAGTAGTTCACGCGCACCGCATCCGCAAAACCGGCCCCCGCCTGCTCCAGCGCCCAGCGGATGGTTTCCAGCGCCGACTTGCACTGCGCCACCACATCATCGCCCTGGCCGACAGTGCCAGCCACATGCACAAACCCTCCTGCGACAACAGCGCGGCAATAACCCGCCTTGGCTTCAAACTCCCCGCCCGAGGAAATCCGCCTGATCATCTTCCAGTTCCTTCTTCTTGCCAAAAATATCCCGGGGGAGCAGCGGCCTGCCGCTGCGGGGGCAGCGCCCCCGGCCGGCCCCGCCCCCAAAAAAAACGGCGCGGAAAACCGCGCCGCTCTGAAACAATGTCCCGGTCAGCCTGCCGACGCAGGCTCCTTCTCCGCATCCGCGTGGATCATCAGCGGCTGCGCGTCCGAGGTCACCGCCTCCTCATTGACAACCACCTTAGTCACACTGTCCATGCCCGGCAGGTCGAACATGGTATCCAGCAGGATATCCTCCATGATCGAGCGCAGCCCGCGCGCACCGGTCTTGCGTTCGATTGCCTTGCGGGCAATCGCGCTCAGCGCCTCTTCGGTAAAGTCCAGCTCGGTGTCTTCCAGCTCGAACAGGCGCTGATACTGCTTGACCAGGGCGTTCTTGGGCTGGGTCAGGATGATGACCAGCGCGTCCTCGTCCAGATCCTCCAGCGTTGCCAGCACCGGCAGACGGCCGACAAATTCCGGGATCAGGCCGAATTTCAGCAGATCTTCCGGTTCCAGCTCCTGGAACACTTCGCCGACGCCGCGGTCATCATTGTCGCGCACATCGGCGCCAAAGCCCATGGCCGAGCCCTTGCCGCGGGCCGAAATGATCTTGTCCAGCCCGGCAAACGCACCGCCGCAGATGAACAGGATATTGGTGGTGTCCACCTGCAGGAATTCCTGCTGCGGATGCTTGCGCCCGCCCTGCGGCGGCACCGAGGCGACGGTGCCCTCCATCAGCTTCAAAAGCGCCTGCTGCACGCCCTCGCCCGACACGTCGCGGGTGATCGAGGGGTTTTCCGACTTGCGGGTGATCTTGTCGACCTCGTCGATATAGACGATGCCGCGCTGCGCGCGTTCGACGTTGTATTCGGACGACTGCAGCAGCTTCAGGATGATGTTCTCGACATCTTCACCCACATAACCGGCCTCGGTCAGGGTGGTGGCATCCGCCATCGTGAACGGCACATCCAGGATCCGCGCCAGTGTCTGTGCCAGCAGCGTCTTGCCGCAGCCAGTGGGACCGATCAGCAGGATATTCGATTTCGCCAGTTCAATGTCCGACCCGGCCTTTTGAGCGTGGTTCAGACGTTTATAGTGATTGTGCACCGCAACCGACAGCACCCGCTTGGCGGTGGCCTGACCGATCACGTAATCATCCAGAACCTGGCAGATATCCTTGGGTGTCGGCACCCCGTCGGTGGCCTTCAGCCCGGAAGCCTTGGTTTCTTCACGGATGATATCCATGCACAGTTCAACGCATTCATCGCAAATGAATACGGTGGGGCCTGCGATCAGCTTGCGCACTTCATGCTGGCTCTTGCCGCAGAAGCTGCAGTAAAGAGTGTTTTTGCTGTCGCCGCCTGAATTCGTCGCCATGGTCTACCTTTCAGTCCGCCCGGTCCGCTGCTCCCGCACTGCGGGGCTTCTCAACTTTCTGCCAGCTTAAGCGAGTGCTTAGGCCGCCACAATGTGAAAGTGCGCCCCAAGACAAACACGGGGCACACGGCTGTTCACAACGCCAGGCGTTACGCCTGCTCTTCGTCGCCCTTGGCGCGGTTTTCAACGATTTCGTCGATCAGGCCGAACTCTTTGGCGTCTTCCGGAGACATGAAATTGTCCCGTTCCAGCGCGTCGACGATCTTGTCGTATTCCTGACCGGTGTGCTTGACGTAGATCTCGTTCAGGCGCTTCTTCAGCTTCAGGGTTTCCTCGGCGTGGATCATGATGTCCGTCGCCTGGCCCTGAAAGCCGCCAGAGGGCTGGTGCACCATCACGCGGGAATTGGGCAGGCTGAACCGCATGCCTTTTTCGCCGGCAGTCAGCAGCAGCGACCCCATCGAGGCCGCCTGGCCGATCACCAGGGTCGAAACCTTGGGCTTGATGTACTGCATGGTGTCATAAATCGACAGGCCCGAGGTCACCACACCGCCAGGGCTGTTGATGTACATCGAGATTTCCTTGGACGGGTTTTCCGCCTCAAGATGCAGCAGCTGCGCCACGATCAGCGAGCTCATACCGTCATGCACCGGACCATTCAAAAAGATGATCCGCTCCTTCAGCAGGCGGGAAAAAATGTCATAGGCCCGCTCGCCCCGGCTGGTCTGCTCCACCACCATCGGGACCAGGGTATTCATGTATGTTTCTCTGGGATCAATCATTTCGACCTGCCTGCGTTGTTTATGTCCGGCACCATACCCGACAGTGTGTTACCTGAGTCTTAGTATCGCCACTTTTGAGCTGCAAGGGGCGGCAGCCATTTTCCCTTGCCGCAAAGCTGCACCAGGTGTCGCAATCTGCTGGAACGCTGTCGCTATTCTCGGGCTGCGGCGCCCGTCAGCGCCTTAGGAAACAAACTCAAGTCCGAATTCCACCCGGGGCCAAATCCCGGGTGCCGTGCTGGGGTTCCGCCATGGCCGATGACAGTTTCGTTCAGAAAGGCGCTGCCGCCAATCTCGCCGTTCCCTTCGAAGGCGAGCCGCAGGATTTTTACTTCCTGCTGCTGCCCAAGGCGACGATGCTGCCGGTGGCCGCCGCCATCGAACCGTTGCGCATTGCCAATCAGGTGACCGGCACCCGGCTGTACCGCTGGTACATCATGACCGAAGACGGCCAGCCACTGCATTGCTCCAACGGCATGGTGATCACCCCGGACACGCCGTTGCAGCCGCTGCCTTCGGATTCGCTGGGCTTTGTCTGCGCCGGTGTCGAACCCCACAACGCGGCCAGCGAAGTGACCCTGAACTGGCTGCGCCGCGAAAGCCGATTTGGCCGCTCCATCGGCGGCATTTGCACCGGGGCCTTTGCCCTGGCCCAGTCCGGACTGATCAAAAACCACAAGTTCACCCTGCACTGGGAAAACCAGCCGGGATTCTTGGAAAGCTACCCGAACCTGGAGCCGTCGCCCAATATCTTTGAAATCTCCGGCCCGCTGATGACCTGCGGCGGCGGCAATGCGGCAACCGACATGATGCTGCACCTGATCGAGGAGCGCCACGGCAAGCAGCTGGCGATCATCGTCGCCGACATGTGCCTGCATGTGCGCTCAGGCGGCCAGGCCGCGCCGCAGAAATCGAACTATGCGGTGGCCATCGGCAGCCGCAACCAGCGCCTGCTGAACGCGCTGCAGCTGATGCAGGAATCGATCGAGGAGCCGCTGTCGATTGGCGAACTTTGCGACCGGCTCGACATTTCCCGCCGCCAGCTGGAGCGGCTGTTCTCGCGCTACCTGAACCAAAGCCCGATGCACGTCTATTTCGACATGCGCCTCAGTCACGCCTTTGCGCTGATGAACGAAACCTCTATGAGCGTCACCGAGATCGCGTTGGCATCGGGCTTCAACTCAGCCACCCATTTCTCGCGCCAGTTCAAACGCAAGTTCGGCGCCAGTCCGCATTTCTTCCGCAAAGGATGGAGCTGACTGCTGCAATTCGACCCGGCGGAAATCGTCTAAGGGAAAGGCGGCGCACCGGCGCGCTGAAGAAACCGAATGAAAGAGGGGCGCCGCGAGGCGCCCCTTCTGTTTTCCGGCAAGCCGCCGGCTACTGCGAATAGGACTGCAGATAGGCGATCACAGCCTCGATATCGCCGTCCTTCTTCAGCCCGGCAAAGGACATCTTGGTCCCCTTCATGTATTTCTTCGGCTTGGCCAGAAAGGCCGCCAGCTCAACCTCGTCCCAAACCAGCCCGTCCTCAGCTGCGGTTTTCATCGCCTTGGAATAGCGGAACCCTTCTGCATGACCGGCGGGGGCGCCGACGATACCGTTCAAAATGGGTCCGGTCTTGGATTTGGCACTGTCCCCGACCTGATGACAGGCCTTGCATTTCTTGAAAGCCCTCTCGCCTTTGGCCACCAGTTCCGGATCCGGAGCCTCAGCGGTTTCAACGGGCTCCGCCGCCGCCTCCTGAACCGGTTCGGCTTCGGCAGACGCTTCGGCGCTTTCCTCCTCCGGCGTCACATCCAGCACCAGGGCACGCATGGTGATCTCAACGCTCGCCTTGCAATTCCCCATGCAAGGTTCCGGGTTCCAGAAATGCTTCTCCGCCTCCAGCCGGTCATCCAGGATGAAACCATCGGCATTCGGCAGTTCGACCGCCTTGAAGGTCTCATCCGACAGCACGAACTCATCATCCACCAGATCGTTGGAATAGAGGATATAGGCCACGATGGCATAAACCTCATCCGGGGTCAGCGACTGCGCATCGCCAAACGGCATCGAGCGGTTCACATAGTCCCAGGTGGTTGACAGATACGGCCAGTAGCTGCCCACGGTCTTCAGCGGATCGTCATGGTCCAGCGTGCCCTGCCCGCCTGCCAGCTTGGGCCAGTTGCCGACGCCCTCGGCAAAATCGCCATGGCAGACGGCGCATTTTTCGGCAAAGGCCTCCTCTCCGGTGAAGACATCGCCCGAGCCTGGGGGCAGGCCAGTGCCGTCGGGGGCCACGTCCAGATCCCACGCTGCGATTTCCTCCGGCAGCGCCGGGCGGCCCAGGCCGAATTTTTCCGCATAGGCCGGTGCCGCAATGGCCGTTGCAATTGCAGCTGCCGCAATAAAATCAGGAAACCTCGACATTTTCCGCCTCCCCGTTTGCCTTGACCCACCAGGTCTGGATGGCGTTGTTGTGATAGATCGAATTCAGCCCCCGCACCGCGCGCAGCTGCGCCTTGGTTGGCTGCACATAGCCAGAGGAATCCCTGGCCCGGCTCTGCAACAGCATCTCCGAGCCGTCCCAATTGACATCCAGGTAAAACCGGCTCAGCGCTCTGTCCGTGCCGGGCGCGGCCAACCGCGCCTCCTGCCAATTCTTGCCGCCATCAACCGACACATCCACCCCGGTGATGGCTCCACGCCCCGACCAGGCCAGCCCGGTGATCACCAGCGGCCCCTTGCCATGCTTGATCGGTGATTGCGGGCTGGGACTGGTGACGACAGATTTCGCATCCATCTCCCAGGTCCATTTACGGCTGACGCCATTCTCCAGCGTATCAGTGTATTTTGAGGTTTCCTCGCGGCTCTCGATCGCTTGATCCGTCACCTCAATCCGGCGCAGCCATTTGATCCACATGTTGCCTTCCCAGCCCGGCACCACCAGCCGCACGGGATAGCCATGTTCCTTGCGCAGCGCCTCGCCATTGGCCTTGAAGGCAACCAGCACGTCGTCCATCGCCTTTTCCAGCGGGATGGAACGCCCGTTCGAGGACGCATCCGCCCCTTCCACATAGACCCACGTGCCCTTGGGGCTCACGCCTGCTTCCTCAAGCAGCGTCCGCAACGAAACGCCGGAATACTCCATATTGTGGATCATGCCATGTGTGAACTGCGCCCCGTTCAGCTGCGCGCCGGCCCATTCCATGCCCGAATTCGCTGCACACTCGCAGAAATAGACGCGGTTCTCGCGCGGAAAACGCTCCAGATCCGCATACGTGAACACCAGCGGCGTATCGACCAGCCCGTTGATCATCAGCCGGTAGTCTTCCTTGCGCAGCTCGATGGCGCCCGAGTGGTGCCGCTCAAACGCGCAGCCCTGCGGCGTGATGGTGCCATCCAGCGCATGGATCGGCGTAAAGTTGATCGAGCTGATGGTATCCGCCGTCAGCCACTCTACATTGCGGCGCACCACATCGCTCTCGTACTGGATCGGCAAGCCATAAGGCGTGGCATCCACCCCCTCACCCAATCCGCTCGCCCAGTCCTGAACTTCGGTAATCAGCGGATCCGGTGTTGCGGCCTTGGCAGCACCTGCCGCTACCGCCCCGGCCCCGGCAGCCGCCGCCCCGGTCAGGAACTGGCGGCGCGAGGGCGTCAAGCCTTTAGCGTCATCACTCATTCTTCTTTGCCTCCTTACATAGATAAATTCACGTTCGTGAATTCAACTGTGCAAATTTTTTTGTCTTAACCCCGCCGGGAGCGGGCGCTGTTTAAGCGCCTGCTACCTGCACGGAGGTATTCGGATTCAATGTCACGGTGCCGAGCTTGCGGATATGATCCTCGACCACATCCCAGATCATCGGCCCTTCGGTGCCCTCGTTCACGCTGGCCCAACCGGCCACCACATAGGATTTCGCCGGATCAATTGCCTCGCCACTCTTCAGCAGGGTCATCTCGCTGATCCGCTCGCCTTGCGGCTTGGTGATGTCGATACGGTAGCCCATGCCGCCGACCCGCACCATGTCGCCGCCCTGCTGGTAATAGGGGTCGGGGTTGAAGATGTTGTCGGCCACATCCTCCAGGATCACCTTGATGAACTCACCGGTCATCTCACTCCGGTACGCCTGCCCATAGGACATCGAGGTCACGTTCCAGATATCCTCGCGGGTGATGTCGTCGCCCGGCACAAGCGACGGCCCCCAGCGCACGCCCGGCGACATGGCGATATCCGCCTCCCGCTCGCTCAGCAGTGCATCGCAGATCAGATCATCCCAGGTGCCGTTGAAGTTGCCGCGCCGGTACAGCAGCGTATCGGTCTGACCGATCACCTCCTCCAGCTGCGTCTTGTAGGGCGCGCGTTCGGCCTCGATCAGCTGCGCCACGACCGGATCCGGCGCGATCACATCCGAGAACACCGGGATCAGCTTGTGCCGTAAGCCCATCAGCTGGCCATCGCGCACATCCAGATCAACGCGCGAGACAAACTTGCCGTTGGACCCGGACGCAATGATATGGGTCTTGCCCACCAGCACCGGCTCGGGCAGCGCATCATGGGTGTGGCCCGACAGGATCACGTCGATGCCCTGCACCTTGCCCGCCATCTTCTTGTCCACGTCAAAGCCGTTGTGGCTGAGAACCACCACCAGATCAGCGCCCGCGGCGCGGACCTCATCCACCATGGCCTGCATGTTCTCGTCGCGGATGCCGAACGAATACTCCGGGAACATCCAGCCCGGATTGGCAATCGGCATATAGGGGAAGGCCTGGCCGATCACCGCAACCTTGGCACCGCCGCGTTCAAAGAACTTGTAGGGTTTGAACAGCTCGGCCGGCTCGTCCCATTCAGCGTCAAAGATGTTCTGGCCAAGTGCGGCAAACGGCAGGCCCTCGACAATCTCATTCACCCGCTCCGACCCCAGCGTGAACTCCCAATGGAACGTCATCGCATCCGGTTTCAGCGCGTTCATCACGTTAACCATGTCCTGGCCCGCCGTGTGATGGCATGTGTAGGAGCCATGCCAGGTGTCGCCGCCGTCAAACAGCAGCGCATCGGGGCGGTCGGCGCGGATCGCGTTGATGATCGTCGCCATCCGGTCCAGCCCGCCAACACGGCCGTATCCTTTGGCCAGCGACGCAAAATCATCATAAGTCAGCGCATAGGCCGTAGGGCTGCCATCGGCGATGCCATAGGCCTTGCGGAAATCGGCACCGGTGATATGCGGCACATGGCCCTTGTTCGTGCCCACACCCAGATTGACCGAGGGTTCGCGGAAATGAATCGGATTCAATTGCCCATGAATATCGGTCACATGGATCAGGCTGATGTTGCCAAAACTGTCGAACTGCAACAGCTGGTCCTGCGTCAGTGACTGCTGCGCAGCCAGCCGCGCCCAGTTGGCAAAGCCTGACGCCCCCACCATGGCTGATGCCGCCATGGAAACCTGCAGAAAATCGCGGCGCGAGATCATGAGTACCAGTATCCTGTGTGCTCACGCGATATATTCACGTGAATGAATGTTTCAAAAGAGAGACGCCCCGCACCTGACAGCAGGCGCGGGGCGCAAAGATCAGTTGCGGACAGAGGGCGCTTCGACCGACAGCCCGTTACCGCGCGATGCGACATACAGCTCCAGCGCCACAAAATCTGCCGAGCCGGGCTTGTAGGTTTCGGCGCGGGTGTCGCGGATGCAGCCCTTAAAGCGCGCATGCGCCGTGTTCAGCTTGGTGTTCTTCAACCGGTACACCGGGAAACCGTTGATCTGCCCCTGGCTCAGATGGTCGGCGCGGATCATGTTCCCATAGTTGTCTTCATGGCAGTTCGCGCAGGACAACTCCAGCTGACCAGTGCGGGTGTAATACATCTCCTTGCCCTGCTCCCAGGTGGACTGGGCCGGGCCGTCGGTGGCTACGTTGACCGGCATGCCGCGGGACTGGACGGAAATCAGCGCTTCCATCGCGGCCATCTTGCCGCCGGAGTACTTCCACTTCTCGGCGCCCATCTGGTTTTCGCGGCAGTCGTTGATCTGCATGTTCAGAGTGCGGACCTCGCCGGCGGCCTCGTTCCACTTCGGGTATACAGCCCGCACGCCGACCATGCTGTCCTCCGCATCATCGTGGCAGGAGGCACAGGACTTGCCTTCGGATCCCTCGACAGTGTTCCAAGTGTCGATCGCCTGATCGACAAAGATCATCGCCGGGTTCTCAAAGTCGTCCATCTGCAGGGCCTGGGTTTCATCCTTGCGGAAGTGCCAGCCTGACATCACCTCATCGATCACATCCGCGATATGCGCAGGTGCCGCGGTCTTGGTGACCATCTCGATCTCTTCGTTGACCACCAGCGTGTCATCGTCGGGGCCTGCGCTCGCGGCCATCGGCAGCGCCAGCACGGCGGCAATTGCTGTGATTGCCTTCTTGTTCATTCCCTGTCCTCCCTTGGGTGCCTGCCCTGCCCGGATCAAACCGGACAGGACGCGTGCCTGAAGATCCGGAACGGATCAGCCGATGGCGATATTCTTCTTGGTGTCATAGACGGCGCCGTCGTCGTCATACCAGGTGAAGACAAACTCACCGGCTTCCGGCACGGTCGCGTCGAATTCAAAATACGGGTTGGTCGAGATCGCAGGCTCCATCGCCACGTCCAGCACCATCGCGCCGTTGAATTCGCAGGTGAAGCGGTTGATGATCGAGCGCGGGATCAGGTTGCCTTCCTTGTCCTTGCGCTGGCCGCTTTCCATCTTGTGGCTGATCAGGGTCTTGATGGTGACCGCCTCACCGGCGGCTGCTTTTTTCGGGACCTTGACGCGGGGTTTAACACCGGATGCCATGTCTTTAATTCTCCTTAAGAATTCCGTTCAGGCTGCGCGCGGCCTCAGCCGCCGCAGCCGCCGATGGTCACTTTGACGGTGGCGCTGGCCTTGGCGAAAGAACCATCCGCCAGCTTGGCAATGGCAACCACGTCCTGGGTGCCCGCCAGGCGGATCCGGGTCGAGGCCGACTGCGCCGCAGCACCGGGGCCGAAATTGAACGTCGCCACGCCCGGTGTCGGGTTGCCTGTCGCCAGCACCATGATCGCAGTGGCGCCTTCGGCGGCCACGGACACCGGAACGGTATTGCCATTTTCAGCGATTTCCGGCGCGGTCAGGGTAACGCCGCCCTCGGCGATATCCGCACCGCCGGTAAAGGCGGCAATCCGGTCATCCGCCGCCGCGTTAACGCGGAACGGCAGCACGGTAACCATGGCAGCACCCAGGCCCATCGCCAGGGCCTCACGGCGTGAGAACTCCATCATATCTCTCCTTTGAATTCTCTAAACGCTGCAGGGCACGCAGGGCCCCGCCCGCGCCTTACTCTTCTTTCAGCGTCGCAAGGAATGCGACCACATCCTCAATTTCCTGCGCCGTCAGGATCGGCGGCAGCGGCTCGGTCCCGGCATCGCCGGTATAGGCATCGCCCGGCCGGATGAAGCCATCGACCTTGTAAAAGGCCGGCATCATCGTGCCCTCAAACGTCATCTTGGCGTTGGCCACCAGCCCGCGCAGCTCTTCCGCGGTCCAGCGGTCACCAGCGCCATCCAGCGACGGACCGATCTCGCCATGGAACGGCACATCCGCCAGCGCGGTCAGCTGGTGGCAGGACACGCAGTTGCCCTTGGATTTGGTGCCGACGACCAGCGCGCCATTGACGGCATCGCCCGCAACGCCGCTCAGCGACGCGGCCACTTCACCATCCTCGCCATACTGAACCGCTTTCGGAGCAACCTCCCCGGCCCAAACCGCATTCCCGGCCAGGCTTAGCGCCAGTGTCAGAGATGTAAGTTTCATGTGTCCTCCCATTGGCTGCCGCTTGTACCTGGCGGCTTGCTTAGCTGCTGCATACCGTAGGGCACCGGCCATCCAATACGCAACAACAAATTCATTATTGTGAATTTTTCCAAATCATGCGCCAGACCCTAATCCGCAGATCCATTGTTGCGCTCGCGAATCCGGCGCGCGTGGTAACGCTGGAAGTCTTCATCATTATCAAGCGCATACCGCTTTTCGTTGACCCATGTAAACATGTCCAGCGTGGTTCCGCCGCCAAATGCGCCCGGCATCATAGCAACCGCTGCTTCGGTGGCTGTGACGTTTTCGCCCACGTCTTCCGGCAGGAACAGAATCGTCGGCGTGAACAAGACGCCCCATTTGCGCGCCATGTCCTTTTCCGCCAGCGCCTCACCGTCGAAATCGGTGACCTCGACATCGCCGTATAAATTCAGCTGCACGACAAAGAAATTCTCGTCAATGTACTGGCTGATCTCAGGCAGGGGAAAGACCTCCTCATGCATTTTGGTGCAATAAATGCAGCCGCGCTGTTCAAAGATCAGCGCCAGCCGTTTGCCTTCGCCATTGGCCTCTTCCAGGTCCTCGCGCAGGTCCTTGAAGGTGTCCCGCATCCAGGCCGTTTTGTGCAGCCCGTCATCGCCCATTTCCGCCGCTGACAGGGGCGCGGCCAGCGCCACCGTCATTAACACTTTCGCAATACTTTTCAGCATTTTGCCTCCCTGATCTCACTTAACCTATTGAACCGAAACCCGGCATCCAGCGGATCATCGCCTCGGCAATCAGCCGCACCCCGCCGGTGGCGATCAGCACCGCAAACAGCACCAGCATTGCCCCCATGCCCTTCTCCACCCAGGCAAAGGCAGCCCGGTGCCGCGCCACCCATCCCAGAAACGGCCTGGCAAACAGCGCCGCCACCACAAAAGGCGCGGTCATGCCCAGCCCGTAAACCAGCAGCAAAACCCCGCCGCGCCAGATATCCCCCAGTCCCGAAGCAATCATCAGGATCGACGCCAGCGCCGGCCCCACGCAGGGCGTCCAGCCAAAGCCGAACGCCAGCCCCATCAGATAGGCGCCCAGCACCGTCGACGGCTCCGCAGAACTCTCCATCCGCGCCTCGCGGTACAGCAGCGGGATCTTCACCACCCCCAGGAAATGCAGCCCGAACAGCAGCAGCAAAGCCGCCGCGCCATAAGACAGCACCTCCAGATACTGCCCGAACAGCTGCCCCAGCGCGGTCGCCCCCATGCCCATCAGCATGAACACCGTGGTGACCCCGGCGGCAAAACAGACAGCAGACACCAGCAGCCGCCGCTGCGCGCCGGCAGCTATCGCCCCGTCCCCGCGCAGCTCGGCCATCGACAGCCCGCCCATGTAACACAGGTAAAACGGCACCATCGGCAAAATACAGGGGGTGAAAAAACTCAGCAAACCAGCGATCAAGGCGCCAAACAGGGTTATTTCCAGCATCACGTCCCCCATCCGGACCCACGCGAACGTTATCCGGGCCCGGCTTGTGTCATTCACATATTCGAATTATGTTGTTTCAATAGCAGCCGTCAACAGATGGAATGACACGTATGCGCCACCTTCGGCAACTGGCAGCCGCCGCAGCGGCGGTCTGGTTTTCCCTGCCCGCCTGGGCGGCTGAACTGGTGATGGTTGAACAGGCAGGCTGCGAATGGTGCGCCCGCTGGAACGAAGACATCGCCCCGATCTACCCCAAAACGGCCGAGGGCAAATTCGCTCCCCTGCGCCGGGTGGATCTGCGCGCCCTGCCCGATGATCTGCAGATTGCCCGCCGGGTCATGTTCACCCCGACTTTCCTGATTGTTGAGGACGGCCAGGAACAGGCCCGGCTTGAAGGCTATCCGGGTGAAGATTTCTTTTGGCCCTTGCTTGCAGATTTGTTAAGCGCTCATACGGGATATGTTGATAATACGAACAATCCGGGCGGCAGCTGACCGTCCCGGCAGGGGTCAAGCAGAGGAGTGCGGCGCCAGCGCGCCGCTCAGGAGACAACAGATGGCATTACCGCAGTTTTCCGCCGATATGGAACCGGAAGAAATGGACAGGATGGTGGACAACGCCACCAAGGCCTCCAACTTCCTCAAGGCGATCAGCCACGAAGGCCGGCTGATGATCCTGTGCCATCTGGTCTCGGGTGAAAAATCGGTGACCGAACTGGAAGAGCTGCTGTCGGCCCGCCAGGCCGCCGTCTCCCAGCAATTGTCCCGTCTGCGGCTGGAGGGCCTGGTCATTCCCCGCCGGGAAGGCAAAGCCATTTTCTACCGTCTCGCCGACGACAAACCCCGCCGCATGCTGGAAACGGTCTATGACCTGTTCTGCAAGGACAGCGGTTGAGGCCTGATTGAAATCCCCGCATGTTTGATCTCCTGACAGAACACCAGCTGGCCGCCTGCATCGGGCTGCTGGGCGGTGTGCTGCTGGGTCTTGCTGCACGGCTGGGGCGGTTTTGCACCTTAGGCGCGATCGAGGATCTGCTGTACGGTGGCTCGTCCCTGCGGATGCGGATGTGGGGTGTGGCCATCGGGGTTGCGGTCACCTCCAGCTTTACCCTGATCGGGCTGGGGCTGGTGGATGCCGGACAGTCCTTTTACCTGTCGATCCGCTGGATGCCCGCTGCCTCGATCCTTGGCGGGCTGATGTTCGGCTACGGCATGGCCCTCAGCGGCAACTGCGGATACGGCGCCATCGCCCGTTTGGGCGGTGGTGACTTGCGCAGCTTTGTGATTGTGCTGGTGATGGGCGTCTCCACCTATGTCGTGCTGGCTGGCCCCCTCGCCCCGTTGCGCAACCTGTTCTTCGAACAACAGGAGGTCACCTCCGAAATCCCGCCGGGACTGGCCCATTACGCCGCCGCCTGGAGCGGCCTGCCTGTTGCTGCGATTGGTGTCACCGCGGGCGTGCTGATCCTCTTGGCCACGCTCGCCAACGCAGAACTGCGCGCCGACAGGCAAGCGCTGTTCTGGTCTGCCGTGGTCGGACTGGCCATCACCTCCGGCTGGGCTGGCACGACCCTGATCAACGCCGAAGGGTTCGACGCGCTGCCGGTTGTCTCGCATTCCTTCTCGGCCCCTTTGGGCGAGACGATCCTTTGGACCATGACCGGATCTTTACGCCCGCTGTCCTTTGCCGTTGGTTCCATCGCCGGTGTCTGGACCGGCGCCTTCATCGGGTCGCTCCTCAAGGGGCACTTCCGCTGGGAAGCCTGTGAGGACCCGCGCGAGCTGCGCCGCCAGATCATCGGCGCCGCCATCATGGGTGCGGGTGCTGTGATCGCCATGGGCTGCACCGTCGGTCAAGGCCTCAGCGCGTTTTCGCTGCTGGCAGTCTCGGCGCCCGTCACCATGCTGGCAATCTTTGCAGGTGCCGCAATTGGCCTGCGCCAGCTGATCGAAGGCTTCCGCCCGGCAGAATAACCCGCTGTCCCCGCGGGGACAGGCCGCAATACCCGCAGTTACCTAGGGTCAGGATTCATAACCAGTAAATGACTAACGCCGCGCGGGCGATTGCTGACAGGAATACCTCGGGGCACCTGTCGCAGCGTGTTGCGGCGCGCCTCCAATCCTTGAGCCTGCCGGACATGATCTCGATACGGTTGCGCCGTTTGTAGCGGCGTTTGCCGTATTTCACAGGCTTCTTGCGCTGCTTTCGACCGGGGATACAGCCGCGCTCCTTTGTCTTTTAACGCTTCCCTGAACCCGCCGGCGTCATAGCCGCGGTCCCCAAGCAGCCAACCGGCTTTTGGCAAGCTGCTTAGCTGCGCCCGCGCGCCGATGTCGTCGCTGACCCGCCGCCTGACAGGCGATGTTTGCATCGCCGAGAAGGGGCCCGGCGGTGATAAACAGGCTGAGCGGCCGGCCCTGGCGGTCGCAGATGGCATGCAGCTTCGTGTTCATGCCGCCTTTGGTCCGGCCCCTCTCGGGACATTGCTGCGCAATGCCCTGCCGGGCAAGGGATCAGGCGTCCACGCCCCCCTTTTTCACGCCCGTACCGGTCGCTGTCCGATGGGCTTTCAGATAAGTTGCGTCCACTGCCCGGCAGTCGAAACGCAGTTTCGATGAGAGGGGATCATCACAGTCTTCTCTTCCCTGTGACCGGAGGCCGGCCCGTCCGTCATTCGAGCGAAGATGCCTTTCTCGCTCCAGCGCTTCCACCGGCTGTAAAGCGTTCACCGGGCTGACGCCGCCCCGCCGGGGCGACGGTCCCGCCTCACTGTGCGGACCGTATTCAGCAGGAGCGTCCCGCCAGCGCAATCCATTGCGGTTGATGAAGGTTCGTCGGGAAAACGATTCACTGGATCGTTTTCTGATCCTCCTCACTCCCGCTCAAAACGCGCCGGTCATCAACGCGAGGCTTGCCGTGGGACCTGGGAAAGAAGGGTTCAAGACGCGCCAACTGCGCGTCGCCCAGCCAGAAAAGATCAGACATGTACACCGCTCGTTTTCGAGCTCTGAATCACACGGCAAATCGGAAATCAATGCATCCTGACCCTAGGAGAAAACAGCCGCTTTTCTTCTGGCCGGAAATATCCCGGGGGTCCGGGGGCTGGCCCCCGGACCCCCAAAGCAGCTTCCAAAGCCCGGCGCATGTGACAATATGGTAAAGACTCATTAACCACTATGCACCTGTTACAAGCCTGCCCATGATGACCCGGGTCCGCAGCATTGCGGCAAAGACTGTTGAGATTTTGGAGCCCGCGATGGACCGCAAGCAGATCATTGATGCCCAGCAGAACGGCAACAAGGCGGAAGCCTTTGAAGCCTTTGATGATATTCCTGCCAACCCGAACCTCGGCCGCACCATCGGCGATGTGATCGCCAGCCGCTATGGCCGCCGGGAGATGCTGAAAGGCATGCTGGGGGTCTCAGCCTCCACCGTCCTGTTCGGCGCCACCGCCCTCACAGCGCCGCGCCAGGCCACCGCAACCGGCACGGCTGGTACAAGCCGCTATGCCTTTGATGAACTGGCCTGGGGCAATGACAAGACCCACCATGTGGCCGAGGGCTATGACGCAGATATCCTGCTGCGCTGGGGCGACCCGGTCACTGCCGATGCGCCGGACTTCGACGTGATGCACCAGACGGCCGGGGCCCAGCTGCAGCAGTTCGGCTACAACAACGACTATGTCGGCTTTACCCCGCTGAACGCCGAAGGCACCCGCGGGCTGCTGTGCGTGAACCACGAATACACCAATGAAGAGGTGATGTTCCCCGCCCTCGGCCGCCAGGACAAAGCAGACTTCTCCGGCATGACACGCGAGCTGGTGGATATCGAAATGGCTGCGCATGGCGGCTCGGTGGTGGAAATCGCCCGCGGCGCGGACGGCAAATGGGCCGTGGTCCGGGACGCCAGGATGAACCGCCGCATCTCGCCGCTGAACACCGTGATGACCATTGACGGGCCCGCTGCGGGCCATGCCCGGATGCAAACCATTGCAGATCCCAGCGGCGCACAGGTCATCGGCACATTGAACAACTGCGCCGGCGGCATGACCCCCTGGGGCACTTGGCTGATGGCCGAGGAGAACTTCCACGGCTATTTCTGGACGGACAAGCTAGACGCAGACGGCAATCCGGACCTGTCGGATCAGCCTGAGGCCGCGCAGATGAAACGCTATGGTGTGCCAGGCCGCTGGTATGCCTGGGGCAAATTCCACGACCGCTTCAACATCGACAAGGAACCCAATGAGGCCAACCGTTTCGGCTGGGTTGTCGAGGTTGATCCGCGCAATCCGGAGGCCAAGCCGGTCAAACACACTGCGCTGGGCCGCTTCCGGCACGAAGGCGCGGAGACGGCGACCTCCAAGGATGGCCATCTGGTGGTCTACATGGGGGATGATGCGCGGTTCGACTACCAATACAAATATGTCTCCACGGGCGTGGTGTCGGACGACCCGGCGGCCAATTCAAACCTGCTGCGCGACGGCACGCTTTACGCAGCCCGTTTTGACGCAGACGGCAGTGTTCACTGGCTGCCGCTGGTGCATGGCGAGGGTCCGCTGACGGCTGAGAACGGCTTTGCCAGCCAGGGTGACGTTCTGATCGACGCGCGCCTGGCGGCGGATGCGCTGGGGGCGACGCCGATGGACCGCCCCGAAGACGCAGCCCCCCGCGGCGACGGCACTGCCTATATCATGCTGACCAACAACGCCCGCCGCGAAGCTGGCCGGACCGATGCAGCCAACCCGCGGGCAGAGTCGCGCTTCGGCCATATCATCGAAATCAAGGAAGACGGCGGTGACCATGCAGCAACCTGCGGCAGGTGGTCGATCCTGGTGAAATGCGGGGATCCGCAGATTGCCGAAGTGGGCGCTGCATGGAACCCGGAAACCTCGGAAAACGGCTGGTTCGGATCACCCGACAATTGCGCTTTTGACGCTGATGGCCGCCTCTGGGTCGCCACCGACCAAGGACGGAAGTGGGACAAGACCGGCAAGTCGGACGGGCTGTACGGGGTTGAGACCGAAGGAAGCCTGCGCGGCCATTCCAAGCTGTTCTTCCGCTGTCCGGCAGGCGGAGAGCTGTGCGGCCCCTATTTCGCGCCGGATGGCGAGACATTGTTTCTGGCGGTGCAGCATCCGGGCACCGATGGCACCAAGGCGCTGGAAGGGTTTGAGCGCGCGTCGACATTTGAGGATCCCGCCACACGCTGGCCGGATTTCGACCCGGAAATGCCGCCCCGCCCCGCGGTGGTAGTGGTGACCAGACAGGGCGGCGGCAAAATCGCCGCCTGAGATGAAGTTCAATCGTTTCCAAGCGGAGCGCACCCCTGCCAGGGCGCGCACAGGTTTTCGCCCTGACGGGCCGGCTGCTGCCAGACGCACGCGATTGTGAGACACCTGCCGCCTGCTGTGCCGTAAAGCAAGGAATGCCAACTGGAGGTCCGTGATGCATTTGAAACGCCTGGCCACTGCCCTGATCCTTGCAGCCTCTGCCGCCGCAGCCGGAAATATCGCGCCACGCGACGGCTGGGCCGTGCATGAGACGTCCAAGCCTTATGAACAGCTGATCCAGGACGTCAAAGCCGCAGCCAAGGCCGAGGGCCTGGGGGTGGTGACCCAGGCAGGCCCCACCAAGGCCGCTGCCGCCCGCGGCATTACCATACCCGGAAACCGGGTGATCGGTCTGTTCAACAACGATTTCGCGGTCAAAATCCTGGCGCTCTCCACCGCCGCAATGATCGAAGCGCCGGTACGCTTGTATGTCACCGGGGAAGAGAACGGCAGTGCAACGCTCGCCTACAAACTGCCCTCTCATGTCTTTGCACCCTACGCGGACGAGGGCGGAGACGCGCTGGCCGCCCTGGCAAACCAGCTGGACCAGCGCTTTGCACGGATCGCAAGGCAGGCAATCCAGTAACCCGCCCGGCTTCTTTCTGGTCAAAAATACCTCTGCCGGAGGCATGGCGCATGAAATGCGCCAAAATCCGCCGCAGCATTTCTCACACTGGCGTGAGAGGGCTTGCGCGCCGCCGCATCCTCGGCAATCTGGCGGTAAATCAACGGATTGGACGGACAAGATGACAGAGACCCTTCGCGCTGCCGATGTTCTCGCCCGGCGCCTGTATGAGGCGGGCTGCCGTCATGCCTTTGGAATGCCTGGCGGCGAGGTGTTGACTCTGGTGGATGCCCTGACACGCGCAGGCATCACTTTTCACCTGGCCAAGCATGAAAACTGCGCAGGATTCATCGGCGAAGGGGTGCATCACGCCGATGGCGCACCGGTCATATTGGTTGCAACCCTTGGCCCCGGCGCGCTGAACGGCATCAATGTGGTTGCCAATGCCCATCAGGACCGGGTGCCCATGCTGGTTCTGACAGGCTGCATCGATGCGCCGGAGGAGCAGAGCTATACCCATCAGGTGCTCGACCACAGGGCAGTATTCACGCCGATCACCAAGGCAACCTTTCGTTTAGACGCCGAAGCTGCCGATCTGATCGCCGACAAGGCTGTTGCCATCGCAACCGAGGCACGTAACGGCCCGGTGCATATCGACGTGCCGATCTCAGTGGCAGATGCGCCGGCCAGGGACCGGAACGTCCGCCGCGCGCCCGCAAGTGCAGCCGTGCCAAGCGGCGAAGCCCTGGCGCAGGCGCAGTCCTGGCTGACAGCGGCAGAGCGCCCGCTGGCGGTGATCGGCCTGGATGCGCTGCAGGAAAACGCCAGCGCCGCCATCCGTTCCTTCATCGAAAAACACCAGGTCCCTTTTGTCACCACCTACAAGGCCAAGGGGGTCATTCCTGAAGATCACCCGCTGTGCCTTGGCGGCACGGGCCTGTCGCCGCTGGCGGACAAACACCTGCTGCCGCTGGTGCAAGAGGCCGATCTTATCCTCTCCATCGGC
The DNA here is from genome assembly GCF_000473165.1 of Leisingera aquimarina DSM 24565. Taxonomy (GTDB): domain Bacteria; phylum Pseudomonadota; class Alphaproteobacteria; order Rhodobacterales; family Rhodobacteraceae; genus Leisingera; species Leisingera aquimarina. The sequence continues at coordinate 3,423,836 of NZ_KI421504.1, forward strand.
TATGACCCGATTGAGATGCGCCCCGGCTGGCGCAATGTCTGGGAGGTGGAGACCCAAAACGTGATCGACATCGCGCCAGAGGCCAACACACACTACATGCATCAGGCCGGACTGAACTTCCTGACCGCCATCGCGCCAACGCTGGCGGCTCTCTCCGAAGACACGGCCCCACGCGAAACCTGGGCCAATGGCCGCCCCGCCGCCGTGAAAGCGGCCCTGGCCGGCGCCTTCCCTCGCGACGACGCATGGGGTCCAGCGGGCGTCATTGCCGAATGCAGCGCCACCTTGCCGCCGGAGACCCTTGCCACTGCCGACAGCGGCGCACACCGGATCCTGCTGAGCCAGATGTGGGAGTGTTCTGAACCACGCGGGCTGATCCAGTCTTCGGCGCTCTGCACCATGGGCTGCGCGGTGCCGATGGCAATCGGGCGCAAACTGGCGCAGCCGGACCGGCCCGTTGTCAGCTTCTCCGGCGATGCCGGCTTCCTGATGGTGGCAGGGGAACTCTCCACTACAGCAGAACTTGGCGTTGCGCCCATCTTCGTGGTCTTCGCCGATGCCAGCCTTGCCCTGATCGAGTTGAAACAGCGCCAGCGCCAGTTCGCCAATGGCGGAGTGGATTTCGCAGAGCATGACTTTGCCGCCATGGGCCAGGCCTTTGGCGGCAACGGGGTGACGGTCACTAACCGTGCGGAATTGCGCGCCGCCCTGCAGGACGCGATGAAAGCAAACACATTCACCGTCATTTCGGCAGTGATCGAGCGCGGAGGCTATGATGGCCGGATCTGATCTTCTTCCCCATGGCGCCCTCAAAGGCGTCAAGGTGCTGGATCTCTCCCGCATCTTGGCAGGCCCCACCTGCACCCAGCTTCTGGGTGACCTCGGCGCCACCGTGATCAAGGTGGAAAACCCAAAGACCGGCGGCGATGACACCCGCCAGTGGGGCCCGCCCTATGTGACCGATGCAGACGGCAATCTATCCGACCTGTCGGCCTATTTCATGGCCGCCAACCGCAACAAACGCTCGGTTGCCATTGATATCGCAACAGAAGACGGCCAGCAGGCCATCCGCCGCCTGGCAGCAGAAGCCGACATCCTGATCGAGAATTTCAAGCCCGGCGGACTGGCGAAATACGGGCTGGACTATGCCAGCCTCAAGGATGAACTGCCGGGCCTGATCTACTGCTCAATCTCCGGCTATGGCCAGACTGGCCCCAACAGCCACAAGCCCGGCTATGACATCATGGCGCAGGGCTTTGGCGGCATCATGTCTCTGACCGGCGAACCAGAGGGCCAGCCGATGAAGGCCGGTGTTGGCATTGCTGACGTCATGTGCGGCATGTATGCCTGTATCGGCATCCTCAGCGCCCTGCACCACCGCGAAAAGACCGGCGAAGGCCAGCAGATTGATCTCGCCCTTGTCGATGCGCAGATCGCCTGGCTGATCAACGAAGGCGTCGCCTATCTAAACACAGGCCAGAACCCCAAACGCCGCGGCAATGAGCATCCCAGCATCATGCCCTATGGCGTTTACGAGACCTCGGACGCCCATGTGATCCTTGCGGTGGGCAACGACAGCCAGTTCCAGCGCTTCATGGAATTCCTCAAGCTGGAAGGCCTGGCCGAGGATCCGCGCTTTGCCACCAACCCGGCCCGGCTGCAGCACCGTGACGCGTTGAATGCGATCCTGATCCCCTCGGTGCAGCGCTTTACCACGGATGAGGTTCTGGGCGCGATGGACGCCCGCAAGGTTTCCGCCGGCCCGGTGCAGAATCTGGAGACGCTGTTTGCCACCGGTCAGGTCGCGGCCCGCGAAATGGCCATCGGCATGGATACCGCAGCCGGCCCGGTCAAACTGCTGGGCAACCCGCTGAATTTCTCCCGCACGCCGGTAACATACCGCCATGCGCCGCCCCGCTGCGGCGAGGCGACAGAGGAGATTCTGGGGGCAAGCGCCCCCTTTGGAGACCCGTGACCACGCAGATCCGCGGCGGCTTTCCGCCAAGTGTTACAATTTCCGGCAAATCACCGCCAAAACGGCGATGATTTCGCCGCCCGTTACCCCTTCCGCTTGCAAAAATTTCCCCGGAAATCTTACACATCCGGCGAATTTGACTGTCAGGCACACACAGGCCATCACCAAACCGCGAGCGGGGTTCGCCCGGACCAATCCGATGAACTACTCTTTCATCAGGACACGGAACCCGCGCTTAATTTGAGAAAGATTGGACTCCCATGATGCATGATATTTTCGGCCAAGACAGCAGCCTGACCGATGCAGCGGCGCTGCAGGATTGGAATGCCGTGCAGATGGGGGTTCTGGCCCACGCCGCTGTCACCGCAGATCATCTTGGCGCGGTGCTGAAGTCGGCGCCTGAGTTTGCCTTGGCCCATGCGATCAAGGGGCTGTCCCTGCTGATGCTGGGCCGCAGGGAACTGCTGCCGACCGCGCAGGAGGCCTTGCGCGACGCCAAGGCGCAGTACGAGGGCGCTTTGCCGCGCGAGCGCAAATATGTTGATGCGTTGGAAAACTGGCTGGCCGGCCGCCCCAGCCAGGCAATCCGGCGGATGGAAGAAGTGCTGGATATGTTCCCGCAGGACACACTGGCGATGAAGCTCAGCCACGGTATCCGCTTTATTCTTGGCGACCCGGAAGGGATGCGTGCTTCCGTTGAGCGGGTGATACCGGCTTACGCGCCGGATCACGCGGGCCGCGGTTATCTGTTGGGCTGCCACTCCTTTTCGCTGGAGGAAACCGGCGAATTTGAACGCGCGGCCAATGCAGGCCGCCAGGCGCTGTGGATGGCACCCGACGATGCCTGGGGGTTGCATGCGGTGGCGCATGTGCATGACATGACCGGCAACGCCAAATCGGGGCTGGAATGGCTGCATGGCCGCGAGGAGGCCTGGGCCCATTGCAACAACTTCCGCTATCACGTCTGGTGGCACAAGGCGCTGATGCATCTGGACCTGGGCCAGATGGACGAAGCATTGGCGCTGTATGATACCGAAGTGCGCAAAGATAAGACCGACGATTACCGCGACATCTCCAATGCCACTTCGCTGCTGGCGCGACTGGAGCTGGAAGGCGTCAATGCCGGCACCCGCTGGGAGGAGCTGTCGGAACTCTGTGCCAACCGCACCGAAGACGGCAGCCTGATTTTTGCCGATCTGCACTATCTTCTGGCCCTTACCGGCCACCGCAAGGAAGACGCCCACAAGCTGGTTCAGCGCATTCACGCCGACGCCGAACAGGGCGGGTCTGAGGCCTGCGAACGCATGGGCAATCCTGGCTGTGCTGCCGCCGATGGCCTTGAAGCCTTTGGCGACGGCAATTACAAATCCGCTTTCAACCATTTGTCCGCGGCCCGCGGCGGCATGCAGCTGGCCGGCGGCAGCCACGCGCAACGCGATGTTTTCGAACGCATTACCATTGATGCTGGCCTGCGCGCAGGACAGCTTGACGCGGTCGAGGCAATCCTGGATGACCGCCGTGCCAAACGCGGCGGCGCCGAAGACAATTATGCACTTGCCCGCCGCACCCTGATCGCCGAAGGCCGGAACGCTCCCGGTGCTGCAAGCGTTCCTGCTGAATAAGACCTTCAAGGACCAAAAACACAGATGTCCAGCGTTGCGCCCTTCCCCGGGCCTCAGAAAGACCCGGCTGCCAACCGCGCAGCCCCCCCGCCGCAAGCGGCGCAGCCGCGTGTGCGCGACCCGCGGCTCGACTTTTACCGCGGCATTGCGATGTTCATTATCCTGACGGCCCATATTCCGGGCAACCGCTGGACCGGCTGGATCCCGGCGCGGTTCGGATTTTCGGACGCAACCGAGATCTTTGTGTTCTGTTCCGGCATGGCCTCGGCCATTGCCTTTGGCGGCTCCTTTGCACGACAGGGCTGGTGGCTGGGCACGGCTCGCGTTGCCTTTCGCTGCTGGCAGGTGTTCTGGGCGCATATCGGCCTGTTCTTCTTCATCGCCATGTCGCTGGCGGCGATCGATGTCTATGGCGGGTTTGAAAAGAGCTATATCAACTCGCTGAACCTGGGCCATTTCTTCAAGGACCCGGCGCCGCAGCTGGTGGGGCTGTTCACCCTGACCTATGTGCCGAACTACTTTGACATCCTGCCGATGTATCTGGTGGTGCTGATGCTGATGCCGCTGATGATGGCGCTGGAGAAAGTAGGGCTTTGGGCTGTGGCCGCCGTATCCGTGCTGATCTGGCTGACCGCAAACCCCTATATGATCGGTCTGGGTCCTGATGGCCTGTCGCTGCCCGCAGAACCCTGGTCGGAACGGGAATGGTTCTTCAACCCCTTCGGCTGGCAGCTGCTGTTCTTCACCGGCTTTGCCTTTATGAAAGGCTGGCTGCCGAAGCCGCCGGCCTCCAAAGTGCTGATCGTGCTGGCCGCCGCGTTCCTAATCCTGTCGGCGCCTTATGGCTCGTGGAAAGTCTTTACCTGGGTCAAAGCCGCCAGCCCGGAACTGGCTGATTTGATCAAGCCGGGCCGCGACGCCATCGGCGAGTGGCGCGAAAAAACCGACTTCGGCCTGCTGCGCTATACCCACTTCCTGGCGCTGGCCTATCTCGGCTGGGTCGCCGCGGGGGAAGGCGGCAAGCGGCTGATCGCATCCGGCACTTCTGCCGCGGCGCGTATCTGGGCGGTGCTGCTGCAGATCATCACCAAAGTCGGCCAGCAATCGCTTGCGGTGTTTGTCTTCTCCATGGCGCTGGCCCGATTGATCGGCTTTGCGCTTGACCAGACCGACCGCGCAGTTATGACCACGGCATTCGCCAATCTGTTTGGCTTTTTCCTAATCATTGGTTGCGCTTACGGCGCTGCCTGGTTCAAGTCCCAGCCATGGAGAGCCAAGAAATGAGCTCTTTCTCCCGCCGTACCTTTCTGGCCGCCGCGCTTGGCAGCACCGCCCTGGCGGCAGTGCCGGCCCTTGCAAGCGAAGCCACGCCTTTTACCCGCAATGTGGTGGTGGCCAAGGCCCGCGCGCTGGTTGCGAAACCCTATGCCGAACGCCCGATGGTGCCGCAGGATTGGCTGGACCAGTCTTATGACGACTATAAATCCCGCTGGTTCCGCACCAAGGATGCGCTGTGGTCCAAGACCGACCGCAGCTATAACGTCGATTTCTTCCTGCCCGGCCTCTATTTCCCGCGCGCCATCCAGATCAACACAGTGACAGATGGCATGGCGCAGCGGATAGGCTTTGACCTGTCGCTGTTCGACAAAAACGATAAGGCGCCGGATCTGACGACCGAGGGCGACCTGGGCTATTCCGGCCTGCGCCTGCGCACCGATCTGGATCACCGGGACAAAAAGACCGAATTCTGCGTCTTCCAGGGCGCCAGCTATTTCCGCGCCATCGGCACCGGCAACGCCTATGGGCTGTCGGCCCGCGGGCTGGCGTTGAAAACCGCTGACCCCGAAGGTGAGGAATTCCCTGAGTTCATCGAATTCTGGCTGGAAGCCCCTGCCCCCGGCCAGCGTTCGATGGTGGTGCATGCGCTGATGGATTCGCCCTCCGCGACCGGCGCCTACCGGTTCACAATCACCCCCGGCAGCAGCGCCGTGATGGATGTGGAAGCGACGCTGTTCGCGCGCGAGGAGCTGAGCCATGCAGGTCTTGCGCCGCTCACCTCGATGTTCCTGTTCGACGCCACCAACCGCAACCGTTTCGACGACTTCCGCCCGGCGGTGCATGACAGCGACGGGCTGCTGGTGCTGAACGGCAATGGCGAAACCCTGTGGCGGCCCTTGGCCAACCCCACGCGGCTCCAGGTCTCGTCCTTCGTCGATGAAAACCCGCAAGGGTTCGGCCTGATGCAGCGCCCGCGCAGGCTGTCGGAATTCAACGACCTGGAAGCCTTTTATCACAACCGCCCCTGCCTGTGGGTCGAACCCAAGGAAGACTGGGGCAAAGGTGCCGTCACTCTGGTTGAGATCCCGGCGGACAAGGAAATCTACGACAACATCGTTGCCTACTGGCGGCCGCGTGAACCCTATGCCGCCGGGTCCGAGGTGAACCTGAATTACCGCCTCACCTGGGGCGAAGAACCGGTGCTGTCGATGCCGCGGGTCATCGACACGGCAGAGGGTGCGCGAATCTTTGGCGGGCCGGGCCGGATCATGACCATCGATTTTGATGCCCATCCGCTATTCGACGGCGGCCCGGAGACTCTTGACGTCCACATCCACTCCCCCCATGTGGCGACCAGCGAAGGCGTGCTGCAGCGCAACCCGGAAACCGGCGGTCTGCGGCTGGCCTTCTACTTTGATCCCGGCGAGCGGGATCACGTCGAACTTCGCGCCCAGCTCAGGAAAGACGGCAATGCCGCTTCCGAGGTCTGGCTTTACAGGTGGACCGCATGAACACATGTGACCTGATGCCCCCGGAACAGCCGCTGGCAATGCCGGAACAGGATTTCAGCAAGGGCTTCCGCGACGCCGAAGCCCCCGGCGGTGCCGCCCCGCGGCAGGTGGCGCTGTGGCGGCTGCTGGCGTTTTCGCCTGCGATGCTGGCGACCGGTGTCCTCACCTGGGTGATGCGGGGCTGGTTCACCGCCGACGGGTTCTCGCTGCTGGAGCTGATCCTGCTGGCCCTGATTGCCTTCAACTTTTTCTGGATCGCCTTTACCGTTTCTACCGTTTTGCTGGGCCTTTACGGGTTGTCGCGCCGGGAAAAGACTGTTGCCCGCGGCCCGGCGCGCCCGATGAAGGTGGCGCTCTTGATGCCGGTCTATAACGAGGTTCCCTGGTACGTGCTGGGCAACGCCCAGACCATGCTGCAGGAGCTTCATGGCCGCGGCGGCCAGCATGACTACGCGATGTTCATCCTCTCGGACACCCGCGACGATGCCATTGCCGAACAGGAACGCGCCAGTGTCGAGGCGCTGCGGACCATGCTGCCGGAAGGGGCTGAGCTCTACTACCGCCGCCGCGCCGACAATGAGGGGCGCAAGGTCGGCAATATCTCCGACTGGGTGCGCCGCTGGGGCGCCGATTACGAGGCGATGCTGGTGTTGGACGCCGACAGCCTGATGAGCGGTCGCGCCATTGCCCGGCTGACCGACGCGCTGGCGCGCGATCCCAGCGCCGGGCTGATCCAAAGCTATCCGCAGCTGATTGGCGCGCAGTCGGTCTTTGGCCGCATGCAGCAGTTTGCCAACGGCGTCTATGGCCTTGCGCTTGCCGAAGGCCTGGCCCGCTGGGCCGGTCACGAGGGCAACTATTGGGGACACAACGCCATCATCCGCACCCGCGCCTTTGCCGCCTGTGCCGGTCTGCCGCTGCTGCGCTCGCGCTTTGGCCGCGGCGGCAAGCTGATCATGAGCCACGATTTTGTCGAGGCGGGCCTGTTGCGCCGGGCCGGCTGGTCGGTGCGCTTCCTGCCCCGCATCCGCGGCTCCTATGAGGAAACCCCCGCCACCCTGATCGACCACATCCTGCGCGACCGGCGCTGGTGCCAAGGAAACCTGCAGCACCTGAACCTGTTGCACGCCAAGGGCTTCCGGGCGATCTCGCGCTTTCACCTCTTTGCCGGCGCGATCGGCTATCTGATGGCGCCCGTGTGGTTTGCCCTGCTGGTGCTCTGGGCCGTGATCGGCCGCAGCGAGGAGGCGTCTGTCATCAGCTACTTCAGCGAAGCCAACCCTTTCCGCCCCAGCTGGCCGGACATGTCCGAGCCCAAGCATGTGCTGGTGATCCTGCTGATCTACGCAATGCTGCTCGCGCCCAAGATGCTGGCCGCAGTGGCGCTGCCGCTGACCGGCAGCCGGTTTTCGGAATACGGCGGCCCGGTGCATTTCGCACTGTCATTTGTGTCCGAAGTTTTGCTGGCGATCCTCTATGCGCCGATCCTGATGGTGCAGCAGATGATCGCGGTGTTCCGCACGGCATTGGGGCTGCAACGCGGCTGGGAACCGCAGGCCCGCGACGGCGGCAGCTACTCCTTGCGCACGCTGGCTGCCTGTCACGCGCTGGAAACCGTCAGCGGTGTGACGCTCTGGGCCGGGATCCTGTCGGGCACGGTGTCGCTGTGGCTGGCGCCCATCGCCCTGTCGCTGGTTCTGGCGGTGCCGCTTTCAGCGCTGTCCGGGGTAAGGACGGTGAACCGTATCCGTAACTGGATGGCCACGCGGGAGGAGTTCAGCGAACCCCAGATCACCCGCGCCGCCCGGGTTGCGCGGGCTGATCTCAAAGCCATGCTGGACAATAACACCGCCCGCAGCACTCCGGCAGAGTAAGCTGGCAAGCCGGCCAGGAACTCCCGCGCCCGCAGGATCCCCGGCTGCGCCGGGACACCCTTGGCGGTCTTGGGCCGGGCGCCGCGCTGACGCGCGGCGCGGTTGCGCAAATGTCCGCTGCTATCCTCAAGTGCCAGCCTCGCGGCGGCATGCAACAGCAGCGCGCCCGCAGGGCGCGCTGCCTGGCCCAACACTTTGATGGAAATCTCTGATTTCGGTCAAAAGGGCGGGAGCGCTCCGCTTTTTGCAGGCACAACCGTAACGTCAGCGCACGGCCGGTTCATCTTCGAACCAATCGGCCATCAGGCCCGCCCAAGCCTTGGGCACAGTATGGCCGCCGTCAAACAGCACCAGTTCGATCTCTGCACCCGCGCCGCAAGTCCAGCGGCGGTGCAGCAACCCGCCCTCGCCCCAGGCCTTTGATGGCGCGTGCGACGCGCAGCCGTTGGCCTCGCGCCAAACCTCCAGACCAGCAAAGACATCGCCCTGCTCCCAGCGCCCGCCGCCAAGGATACGCCCCTCCAGCGGCACCACTTCATCGCGCCAGCCGTGGGTTTGCAACAAACGTACCGGCCCTTCGCAGGTCTCGGGCTGAGGCCGCCAGAACGCACCGGAGACCGGTGCATAAGCGGCAAACGCCGCCGGATCGCTGCACGCCAGATAATGCACCATAAAGGCACCCGCTGAGAACCCCGCGAGAACCGTCTGCGCTGACGATGTGCCGAACCGGGCCGCGGCATCCGTCAGCACCGACGCAAAAAACGCCCCCTCATCCCGGCCTTCGGTAAACGGTCCGAACCCCCAGGACTGCGGGCCGCTGCCGCCGCGTTTGCGCCCCTCCGGAGCAATCACCGCATAGCCGCGCTCTGTCAGCCCCTCGGACAGCGCCTTGTTGCGCATCACCTGCGCGCCGCTGCCGCCGTAACCATGCAGGAACATCACCACCGGCGGCGGCGTGTTCGCATCAGCGGGCAGCGCGATGTGATAAGCCCCATCCGCAACCTCACAAGCACCGGCCTCCGGCCCGCAGCCCGCAACAGCCGCGCCGCTCCACACCGCAGACAGCAGCGCTGCTGCGGCAGCTGATTTCCATGGATTCATCATCCCTCCCATCGGGCCACCGGCAGGTTGGCGGCAATCCAGCCTGGTCCTGCACCTGACCCCAGCATGCCCTCGGGCACGTCTATCACGTTGCTGAATCCCGCCTGGGCCAAGGCCAGCGTCAGCCGGGCCGACCGCACTCCGCGGGCGCAGATCAGCGCCACAGGCACCGACGGGTCCGGCCCCGCCGCGCTTTGCAAGGCTGCGATAAAATCATCGCGCCGCATGTCGATCTGATGACTGCCGACCGGCACCCCGGAGGCGCGCCATTCCTGCGGCGTGCGGATATCAATCAGGGTAATCTCCCCCGCCTGCGCCTGGGCAAAGGCCTCTGCTACAGTCAGCCTCGGGTGATCATGATCCGGGGGCTGTCTGCGCTGCCACCAGATGCCCGCACCGGCAGCCGCTGCAACACCGCCCAGCAGCGCCAAACGGCGGGACACCCCATGCTTGCCTATGGTATTCTGCACTGCCATCCAGCCACGTTCCCCTTGTCCAGGCGGCCCGGAACCGGGCCTTTGCCCCATGATTTAGCAGGCCGGGCCGCCGCAATCACCAGAAACAGGCCAGTACCCCCGGTCAAGTTCTTGTTATTGGACGGACACTGCCCAATTATGGCCCTAACGAGCGTAAGATTCCCGCCGCTGACTGCGTCATTATTACCGCATCCAGGCTGGCGGGGGTGGTTCTGGGCAAGAAAATTGCTTAGCACTGGTCCAAAAACGACGCGCCAACCCGACAGGAGACCTGCACGTGTCCCTATTCTTGATTGCGGCCCTGCCCTTTCTCGGAGCCGTCTTCCCAGCGCTGTTGATCCGCGCGGGACGCAATGCGGCAGCCTCAGCCGCTGGTTTGACCTCCTTGCTCGCCTTCATCGGGCTGATGCTGCATATCCCGGCAGTGTTCCGGGGTGAGACCGTTCATGCCTCCGTGGACTGGTTGCCCGCACTGGGCCTGAATGCCAATTTCTTTCTCGACGGGCTGGGCTTCCTGTTTGCGGCGATGATCCTGGGCATCGGCCTGCTGATCATCCTTTACGCCCGCTACTACCTGTCGCGCGAAGACCCGATGGGGCAGTTCTACAGCTATCTGCTGCTGTTCCAGGGCGCGATGGTTGGCATCGTTTTGTCCGACAACATCCTGCTTTTGCTGGTGTTTTGGGAGCTAACCTCGCTCAGCTCCTTCCTGTTGATCGGTTATTGGAAACACCTGCCCGAGGGCCGACAGGGCGCGCGCATGGCGCTGACAGTAACCGGCTCCGGCGGGCTGGCGATGATTGCGGGGATGCTGCTGCTGGGCCATATCGCGGGTTCCTATGACCTCAGCGTGATCCTGCAGAACAAGGAGGCGATCCAATCCTCGCCGCTCTATCTGCCCGCGCTGATCCTGATCCTGCTGGGCGCCTTCACCAAGTCGGCCCAGTTCCCGTTCCATTTCTGGCTTCCCCACGCTATGGCCGCGCCGACACCGGTGTCGGCCTATCTGCACTCTGCCACCATGGTGAAAGCCGGGCTGTTCCTGATGGCGCGCCTCTGGCCCGTCCTCGCAGGCACGCCGGAGTGGTTCTATATCGTTGCCACCACCGGCCTCGTGACCATGCTGCTGGGCGCGGTGATTGCGCTGTTCAAGGATGATCTGAAGGCGCTCCTGGCGTTCTCCACCGTCAGCCAGCTTGGCCTGATCACCATGCTCCTGGGCTTCGGCACTGAACTCGCCGCGGTGGCGGCAGTCTTTCACATCATCAACCATGCAACCTTCAAGGCGGCGCTGTTCATGACCGCAGGGATCGTCGACCACGAGGCCGGCACCCGCGACATCAAGCGCCTTGGCGGTTTGCGCCACCTGATGCCCGTCACTTTTACCATCGGCACGGTGGCGGCGCTGTCGATGGCGGGCGTCCCGCCGCTGAACGGCTTCCTCTCCAAGGAGATGATGCTGGAGGAAGCCTCCCACACCATCTGGAACGGCTCGCACATCATTGTACCCGCGCTGGTCGCGGCAGCGGCGGTGTTCTCGGCAGCCTATTCCTTCCGCTTCATCGCGCATGTCTTCCACGGCCCCAAGCGCGAGGACTATCCCGGCCACCCGCATGACCCCAACACCGGCATGTGGATGGGGCCTGCCTTTCTGGTTGTTCTCGTTGTGCTGATCGGCTTTGCCTCGGCCAAGATCGCAGGACCGATGGTCGCCACAGCAGCAGGTGCCGTGATCGGCGGCGAAAAGCTGCCCTATTACTCGCTTAAACTGTGGCACGGGCTGACCCCGGCGCTGTATATGTCGCTGTTTGCCGTTTTGGGCGGCGCGGTGCTGCTGGCGCTGCACAGGCCGCTGGAGCGGATCTGGAACGCCCTGCCCCGCCCCGAAGCCAAAGTCATTTTCGAGGCCCTGATTGGCGCCTTCACCCGTCTCAGCCAAGGGGTGACTGAAGGCCTGCACAATGGCGTCCTGACCCGCTATGCGGCAGTCATGGTCACCTTCACCGTTGCCATCGCCTATTACGCCTATCAGGGCGGCACCATGGGCGCGGCGACGCGCGAACTGCAGGAACCGGGCCTTTTGCCAGTGCTCGGCTGGTTTGCCCTTGTGGTGGCGACACTGTTCATCGTTGCCAAGCACCGCAACCGCCTGCTGTCGCTGGTGCTGATCGGCGTTGTGGGGCTGGTGGTCTCGATGTCGTTCAACTACCTCTCGGCGCCCGATCTGGCGCTGACCCAGATCTCGGTCGAGGTGGTGACGATCATCCTGATGCTCTTGGCGCTGAACTTCATGCCCAAGGAAACCCCGGTTGAAACCCCGGCCCTGACCCGCATCCGCGATGGCGCGATTTCGGTGGTCGCGGGGCTGGGGGCGGGCGGGCTGATCTATGCGCTTTTGATGCGCGACTTTGCCTTTCCGACGATTTCCGATTTCCACCTCACCAACTCCTACAAGGGCGGCGGCGGCACCAATGTGGTGAACGTGATCCTGGTCGACTTCCGGGGCTATGATACGTTCGGCGAGATCATCGTGCTGGGCATTGCCGCCATGGTGATCTTTGCCCTGACCGAAGCGGTGCTGAACAGCCGTGTGCGCGCCCATCTTCTGAACCGCACACCGGACCTGCCGCAGGCCGGCGACGCGCATCCGCTGATGATGGTGGTGGCAACCCGGGTGATGATGCCGCTGGCGCTGATGGTGGCAGCCTATATCTTCTTCCGCGGCCACAACCTGCCGGGCGGCGGCTTTATCGCCGGGCTGATCGCGGCAATTGCAATCATCATGCAATACATGGCCTCGGGCTTTGCCTGGGCGACCGAGCGGCAGCGCTACCCCTATCACGCCATCATCGGCTCGGGCGTGCTGATTGCTGCTGCCACCGGCATGGGCGCCTGGTTCAACGGGATGCCGTTCCTGACCAGCGACTTCGGCTATCTGCACTGGCCGCCGCTGGAGGAGTTCGAATGGGCCACCGCGGCGCTCTTTGACCTCGGCGTTTTCCTGGCGGTGGTCGGTGCGGTGCTGCTGGCGCTGGAAAGCCTGTCGCGCTTTGCCTGGCAGCCGGGCATGAGCACCGAGCACGCGATGGACATCAACCCGGCGCGCGATGACGCGGACAAGACCGGGACGGAGGGATAGATATGGAACTTCTCGTCGCCTCGGCCGTCGGCATCCTGACCGCGGCCGGCATCTACCTGATCCTGCGCCGCCGCAGCTTTCCGGTGATCCTGGGCCTGTCGCTGATCACCTATGCGGTCAACGTCTTCCTGTTCGCCACCGGACGGCTGGCAACCGGCGCCCCGCCGATCCTCAACAAGTACGAGGAGGTCGCCTATACCGATCCCCTGCCGCAGGCGCTGGTGCTGACCGCCATCGTGATCTCATTCGGGATGACGGCTGTGGTGGTGATGATCGCGCTCGGGGCTTACCTCTCATCACGCGATGACAGCACCGCTATGCCGGTTGAGGCAGACGGCGCAGAGGAAGACGCATGATGGAGCATCTTCTGATCGCGCCGGTGGTGCTGCCCGCGCTTGTGGCGCCCTTCATCATCATGGCGGTACGCCACCATCTGGACCTGCAGCGGATCTTTTCGCTGGCCAGCGTGGTGCTGCTGGCCGCCGTGTCGCTGACCCTGGCGGCCCAGGCGCTGGACGGCACCGTCAAGGTCTATGAGCTGGGCGACTGGCCCGCGCCCTTTGGCATTGTGCTGGTGCTGGACCGGCTGTCGGCGATGATGATCGTGCTGACGTCGCTCTTGGCGCTGCCCGTTCTGCTGTATGCCATCGGGTCCGGCTGGGACACCCGCGGCGCCAACTTCCACGCGCTGTTCCAGTTCCAGCTGATGGGCATCATGGGCGCCTTCCTGACCGGCGACGCCTTCAACCTGTTTGTTTTCTTCGAGGTGCTGCTGATCGCCTCTTACGGGCTGATGATCCACTCCGGCGGCACCCGCCGGTTTCAGGCCGGGGTGCAGTATGTGGTGTTCAACCTTCTGGGCTCCACCCTGTTCCTGTTTGCGCTTGGCACGCTGTATTCGGTGACCGGCACCCTGAACATGGCTGACCTTGCGGTGAAGGTTGCGCAGATCCCAGCAGAGGACACCGCCCTGTTGCGTGTCGGCGCGGTGATGCTTCTGCTGGTCTTTGCCATCAAGGCCTCGCTCCTGCCGCTGCATTTCTGGCTGCCGTCGGCCTATGCCAATGCGCCGATGCCGGTGGCGGCGCTGTTTGCCATCATGACCAAGGTCGGCGCCTATTCGATCCTGCGCATGTACACGCTGATCTTCGGCCCCGATGTGGAAGCCACCGCCGGCCTGACCGAGGCCTGGCTGCTGCCGGCCGCCCTGCTGACCCTTGGCGCGGGCGCCGTCGGCGTGCTGGGGTCCAAAAAACTTGGCCGTCTCGCGGCCTTTGGTGCCATTGCCTCGATGGGCACGCTGCTGATCGCCATTTCGCTGTTCACCCAGACCGCTGCGGCGGCTGCGCTTTATTACCTCGTGCATTCCACCCTCGCCGCGGCATTGCTGTTTCTGGTTGCCGATCTGGTGATGGAACGCCAGGGACAATGGATCCTGCCGCAAATGCCGATGCCGCAGACCGGGCTGATCTCGGCCCTGTTCTTTGCCGCCGCCATTGCACTTGCGGGCATGCCGCCGCTGTCGGGCTTCCTGGGCAAACTGCTGGTGCTGGACGCCACCCGGGGCGTTGATCTCGCACCTTGGATCTGGGCTGTGATCCTGGCCGGATCCTTGACCACCATCATCGGCATGGCCCGCGCCGGCTCCCTGCTGTTCTGGAAAGGCCACGGCCTGCCGCCGCAGGACACCGATACCAGCGCCGAACCGCCGCAGGAAGATCTGGCCGCACGGTCGGCGCAGCTGCCCTTTGTGGCCTGTTTCGGCCTGCTGGGCGGGCTGGTCGCGCTCACCGTCTTTGCCGGCCCCGCCACGCGCTATGCCGAGGCGACGGCAGCGCAACTTTATGCGCCCGCGGCCTATATCGACACCGTGCTTGGGAGGACGCAAGAATGAAACTGATCTGGCGGCTGTTCCCGCACCCCCTGCTGACGCTTCTGCTGACTGTCACCTGGCTGTTGCTGGTCAACGGCTGGTCGCTGAACTCGCTGGTATTTGGCCTTTTGCTGGGTGTGCTGATCCCCTTCGTGACCCAGCCGTACTGGCCCAACCGGCCCAAGCTGCGCCACCCGCTGAAGATCGCGGAATACATTCTGGTGGTGCTTCTGGACATCGTGCAGGCCAATATCATCGTCGCCCGCATCGTGCTGTTCAAACCCAATGCCGACCGCCGGCCCAACTGGATCACCATCCCGCTGGACCTGAAAACGCCCGAGGCAATCACAGCCCTGGCCGGCACAATCACCATGACCCCCGGCACCCTGTCAGCGGATGTTTCGGACGAGGGCCACGCCCTGCTGGTCCACTGCCTGGACGCCCCCAACCCCGACGCGGTGCGGGACGAGATCAAACAGCGCTACGAGCGCCGGCTGATGGAGATTTTCGAATGATCGAAAGTGCTGCCACCTTTGCCTTCGCCTGCTTTGCCCTGGCAATGCTGATGAACCTGTGGAAGGTCGTCACCGCCCCCGACGTGGCCGACCGCATCCTGGCGCTGGATACCATGTTCATCAACGCCATCGCACTGATGGTGCTGTACGGGATGGCGCTGGGGAGTGAGATTTTCTTTGAGGCTGCAATGATCATCGCCATGCTCGGCTTTGTCTCCACTGTGGCCTATGCGCGCTTTATCCTGCGCGGCAATATCATCGAGTGAGGAGGGAAGATGGAAAGCCTGTTTGAATTCCTCGTTGCCGCTTTTCTGGTGATCGCCGGGGTCTTCGGTTTTGTCGGCTCCTTCGGCCTGCTCAAGCTCAACGATCCGATGTCGCGCCTGCACGCGCCGACCAAGGCGACCACCCTGGGCGTCGGCGGCGTGCTGCTGGCCTCGATGCTGCATGCGGCGGCGTTTGAGAAATACTTCTCGGTGCATGAGCTGATGATCACCCTGTTCCTGTTCCTCACCGCGCCGATCACCGCGAATTTCATTGCCAAGGTGCATATTCACCGGCAGGAAACCCGCGACACCATGCCAGAGGCCGGCGGCGACGATCATTGGGCCACCCATGACACGCCCGAGGACGAGGAACGCCGCCACCCGACCCTCACCCCGCCCACCGAAGACTGAACGCACACCACTCAGGAAGGCCTGAACCGTGATGGACACCTCCCGCTTGCCGCTGACCCGCGATCTGGTGCTGATCGGCGGCGGCCATACCCACGCGCTGGTGCTGCGCAAATGGGGCATGCGGTCCCTGCCCGGTGCCCGTCTGACCATCATCAACCCCGGCTCGACCGCGCCTTACTCGGGTATGCTGCCCGGTTTCGTCGCAGGCCACTATGCGCGCGATGAGCTGGACATCGACTTGGTGCGCTTGGCACGGTTTGCCGGTGCCCGCGTGGTGCCGGGCGCGGCGGACCATATCGACACCACGGCCCAGCTTGTACATGTGCCGGGCCGCCCGCCCATCGCCTATGACGTCGCCTCCGTTGATGTCGGCATCACCTCCGCCATGCCGGACCTGCGGGGCTTTGCCGGCCACGGCACCCCGGCCAAACCGCTGGGCAGCTTCGCCGCGCAGTGGGGAACGTTCCGCGAGGGCGATGCCCCCGCCTACGTCGCCGTGATCGGAGGCGGCGTTGCAGGCGTGGAACTGATCCTGGCGATGGCCTTTGCCCTCAGATCCCGCGGCCGGTTGGCCCAGGCGACTCTGATCGACAGCGATCAGGCCCTGCGCGCGATTGGCGCAAAAGCCCGTCACAGACTGCGCCGCGCTTTGGTCGAACAAGGTGTCCGGCTCGAGGAAAATGCCCGGATCGAACGGATCGAGGCCGACCATATCCTTCTGCAGGACGGGCGCGAGATCTTGTCGGACTTCACCACCGGTGCCGCCGGCGCCCGCCCCTATGGCTGGCTGGCAGACAGCGGGCTGGACCTGCAAGACGGTTTCATCCGGGTCGGCGAAACCCTGCAAAGCTCCGCCACCAATGTCTTGGCCGCCGGCGACTGCGCCCATATGGATTTCGCCCCGCGCCCCAAGGCCGGCGTCTATGCAGTGCGCCAGGCGCCGGTGCTCTACCACAATCTCCGCGCCCTGCTGACCGGCGACCCCCTGCGCAGATACAAGCCGCAAAAAGACTATCTGAAACTGATCTCCATGGGCGCCAAGGAAGCGCTTGGCGAACGCTTCGGCACCACCCTCGCAGGCCCGCTGATGTGGAGCTGGAAGGACCGCATCGACCAGGCCTTCATGGAGAAGTTCCGCGACTTTCCTGCGATGGATCCGCCGGGCCTGCCTGCCGAACATACATTGGGCATGGAGGAAGCGCTGGGTGACAAACCCATGTGCGGCGGCTGCGGTGCCAAGGTCGGGCGCGATGCCCTGCTCGGCACGCTCGCCGGTTTTAGCCATGCGGACCGCGAGGACATTACCCCGCTGCCCGGCGATGACGCGGCACTGCTGACCACCGGCAGCACGCGTCAGGTGATCAGCACCGACCACCTGCGCAGTTTTTGCAATGACCCGGTAATGATGGCCCGCATCGCCGCCGTGCATGCCTTGGGAGATATCTGGGCAATGGGGGCCGAGCCGCAGGCCGCCACCGCCAATCTGATCCTGCCGCGGATGTCGCCAGAACTTCAGTCCCGCACCCTGCAGGAAATCATGGGTGCCGCCTCGGACGTGATGCAACAGGCCGGCGCCGCCATCATCGGCGGCCATACCTCGCTGGGCGATGAGCTGACCATCGGCTTCACCGTCACCGGCCTCTGCCCCCGCCCCGCGATCACCCTTGCGGGCACCAGGCCGGGCGACGCGCTGATTCTGACCAAGCCCATCGGCTCCGGCGTGCTGATGGCCGCGGAAATGGCAGGCCAGTCCAAGGGAGAATGGGTGGCCGCCGCGCTGGCGCAGATGAGCCAGCCGCAGGCCACCGCTGCCCGTATTCTGCAGGATGCGCATGCGATGACCGACGTGACCGGCTTTGGCCTGCTCGGCCACCTTTTGGGCATCTGCGAGGCGTCCGGTACCGGAGCGGAACTGCACACCAGCAAGATCCCTCTGATGCAAGGCGCGGCTGAACTCGCCGGCCGCGGTATCCGCTCCTCGCTGTTTCCCGCCAATCAGGCAGCTATGCCGGAACTGAAAACCTCCGGCTGGCAGGACCTGCTGTATGACCCGCAAACCGCGGGCGGCCTGCTGGCTGCAGTGGCCGCAGATCAGGCTGATGATTTGCTGGACCAGCTGCGCGCAGCCGGGTACCCGGCTGCGCTCGTCGGCAAGGCAACGTCAAGCCCCGGCACCATCACCCTCAGTGCCTAGCGGCGCCCGGCGAACAGGGGCCAGCCCCTCTTGGCCCTGCGGACCAATTCACCCCGAGGTATTTTCAACCAGAAAGAAGCCCGGTTCCGGTGCTTCACCCTTGTGAAATTACTCCCGTCCCGCTGCCCGGCAGGCAGCTTTACCACCTGGAGCGGAGGCACGCTGCGCGCCAGCGCAGCGCTGCACCCAACGGGAGCGGGGCATCGCAAATGCTCCGGCGACCGGCGGGAGAACCTTTGTCAGAGACCGGACATGAGCGCAGCCACCTGCGCCGCTGCGGCATCCAGGCCCGCTTCGTCCAGCGCATCAGCCTCCACCGTGGCTGCAATCACCGCACCGATAGCGGTGCGGGACTTGCGGTAGGCGGGGTCATAATGCTCGGCCATCAGCGCCTCGGTCAGCCCGGCCTTGTCACCTGTGTCAATGGCAGAAAACCACCCATCTACCACCGCGCCCGAGCGGTACGCGCGCAGGGGGGCCAGCTTTTCACGCAACCTGTCCGCGTCTGACAGGATGTCGTCATAGGCCGCCACCAAATAACGGCAGCGGGCCGCAGCCGGTACCTGCAGTTCGATCCGCGGAGCCTGCTTCATTGCCTCCCAGACCGAAGGCGGAATGATCCGCTGGCCAACCTTGCTCGATTCCGCCTCCACGAGCACCGGGCGGCTAGGGTCCAGCCGCATCAAGGCGCCCGCCACTGCGGATTCAAACCCCTTCTGCGATGGCTGCGGCGTGGGCATGTCCCCCAGAAGCGAGCCGCGGTGATTGGCCAGCCCTTCCAGGTCCAGCACCTGCACGCCCGAAGCACCGGCCCGCTTCAGCACCTCGGTCTTGGCCGAGCCTGTATAGCCGTCCAGCGCCACCATCCGGTGCGGCAGCGCGGTTTGGTAGAGCGCCGCATTCACCAGCCGCCGGTAGCTTTGATAGCCGCCTTCCACCACCTCGGCGCGCCAGCCGATCTGCTGCAGCATCCAGGTGAAGGACCCCGACCGCTGGCCGCCGCGCCAACAATAGACCAGCGGCTTCCATCCGCCCTCGTGGTGGCTCAGGCTCTGCTCGATGTGGTTTGCGGCATTGCGGAATACCAGTGCCGCGCCCAGCTTGCGCGCCTTGAAGGGGCTGTCCTGCACATAGATTGTGCCGACCTCGGCGCGTTCCGCGTTGTCCAGCACCGGCAAGCTGATTGCGCCGGGCACATGGTCTTCAGCATATTCCGCCGGGCTGCGCACGTCGATCACAGTGTCGAACCCGTGGGCATAGAAGTCTTGCAGGGAGGTGAATTTCAGCGCCATGGCCCATGCCTACCCCGCGCACTAAGCAAGGAAAAGCCGCAAATGCCGCAGTTGCGGCAATAAAACTTGCACGCATGGCGCACAGGGCAGTATGGCAGTCAAGGTGCACAGACCCGCGGGCAGAAGGCCTGCACCAGCAGACCGGCCCCAACAGGCCGGCAAGGACCAGAAGGCCATGAACAGCGACCCTTTGGACATTCACACCCTGCCCGGCCACCTGATCCGGCGGCTGCATCAGATCTCGGTCGCTCAGTTTATGGAACGGATGGCTGAGGAAGGCACGGACCTTACCCCGGTGCAGTTCTCCGCCATGGCCGCGATCCACCGCCACCCCGGCATTGACCAGGCCTCCGTTGCGGGGCTCATCGCCTATGACCGGGCCACCTTGGGCAAGGTGGTGGACCGGCTCGTGGAGAAGGGGCTGGTGGAACGCCGGGTCTCCAGCGCTGACCGCCGCGCCCGCGAGGTCAGCCTGACCCGTGAGGGCGAGGCGCTTCTGGAACGGATCCTGCCGGTTGTGCGGGCCGCACAGCCAGGCATCCTGAGCGGCCTTACAAAGGCAGAACGGGAAACCTTTGTCGCCCTGCTGCAAAAGGCGGCCATCGCCGCAAACGACCTGAGCCGCGCGCCGCAACGCGATTTGCCCTCCTGCCAGGCCGTCGAGTAAATTCAGATCAGCCGGCCGCGCGGGATATCTCCGTTCTCAAACAGCTCAATCAGCTCCGGCCCGCTGGCCCGGTTGGAATTCACCGCAGGATCCACCCGGTGGAAATCCAGAATGCCCGCCGCACCCGGTTGCATCAGCCGCGCCGCGCCGTGGCCGTTCTCGCCCAGCCATCTGCCCCAGTCCTGCGGTTCCAGAACCAATGGCATCCGGTGATGAAGGGACAACAGCGTCTCATTTGCCGCTGTCGTGACAATGGCGCAGGTCTTGATGGGATCGTCAGCTCCCCAGCTCTGCCAAACTGCGGCAAAGGCCATGGGGGCCGCGTTGCTGCGGTGAATGTACCAGGGCAGCCGGGCGCCATCCCCGGCCTTGGTCCATTCATAGAACCCGGTTGCCGGGATCAGACAGCGCCGCTCGCGGCAGGCCGCAGCAAATGCGGGCTTTTGCGCAAGGGTTTCCGCCCGGGCATTGATCAGCAGCGGCCCGGCACTTTCGCTTTTGTACCAATCCGGCAGAAACCCCCAGCGCATAGAGACCAACTGCCTCCCGCTATCGCCGGCCTGTACCGCATGGACCGCGTTGGTCGGGCAAACGTTATAGTCCGGCATCTGGGGCAGATCGTTCGCAGGCTGCGCCGCAAACAGCTGCGCCATTGCATCACTGGGCAGGGTTATGGCAAATCGTCCGCACATGCTGATTTTCTAACCCAGGACTGCCCCCGCGCAAAGTGCCTGCGCACATCCGGGAGGCAACCGCCCTGACACCAAGAGACGGATAGGCCACATGACTCTTCAGAACGACCTCCAGGCAGCGTTCGGCTTTCTCAATCAGGGCAAGTTCAAACAGGCGCTGAAACAGTCCAAAGCCGGGATCAAGCGGCACAAGACCCATCCGGATTTTCAGAACATCGCGGGCATCTCCCTGTCCGGACTTGGCAAACACCGTGATGCGGTGCCCCATTTCAAGAAAGCGCTGGCCCTGGCGCCCGGCTTTCATGACGCCCGCAAGAACCTGGCCCAGACGCTTCTGTTCCTGCAGCAGGGCGAGACCGCGATGAAACTGCTGGACCGGGTGCTGGCGGATCTGCCCGCTGATCAGGGTGCGCTGTATCTGAAGGCGCAGGCGCAGCTGGTGCAGAACGATCCCGAGGCGGCCATCGCCACGGCAAACGATGCGATCGCCCGCGATGGCAAACAACCGCGGATGCTGCGGCTGCGGGCCATGGCCTGGAAAAATCTGGGCGACGAAAAGGCCGCGCTGGAAGACTATCAGGCCACCCTGCGCCTGAACCCCAATGACGTGGATGCGCTGACCAATATCAGCCTGCCGCTGGCCAGGCTGATGCGGCAGGACGAGGCCACAGAAGCCGCGCAGAAAGCGGTTGCCCTGGCGCCCGATAACCTGGAGGCACGGCGGCGGCTGGCCAGCCAGCTGATCTCCAACGGAGAATCCGATGCCGCCCGCGCGCACTGCCTGGCGATTTTGGATCTGGCCCCCAAAGACAGCCAGGTGCTGGAAATGCTGGCCCGGCTCAACAGCCGTGAACAGAACGCAGAGCTGCTGCCGGTGGCGCAAAAGGCGCTGAAAGCGGCCCCGCCGCACTCGCAGGACCGGGCCAACGTCAGCTTTGCCCTGGCCCGGATCGCCGATCAGGCGGGCGGCAAGGATGCCTTTGCGTCCCACAACGACGAGGCCAACGCCTGCATGGCGGCGCAGAACCCCTATGATTACGAGGACAGCGAACGCCAGTTCAGCCGCCTCATGGCCGCCTTCCCGGAGGCGATCACCCCGGCGGAGACTGAAGCTGACAGCCCGCGCCCGATCTATGTGGTGGGGATGCCGCGCTCCGGCACCACCCTCACCGAAACCGTGATCGGCCTGCACCCCGACGTGTTCCCGCTGGGCGAGCGCGGCGTACCGGCCTTCCTGCTGCATCCCTACCTGGACAAGGATCAGGACTTCGCCCCCGAGGCCGCCCGCACATTCGTGTCCGAGGACATCAGCCGCCTGCCGGAAATGCCCGAGGGCACCGCAGCCTATGTCGACAAGATGCCCGACAATTACCGCCTGCTGGGCCATCTGCTGACCGCTTACCCCGATGCACGGTTTGTTCATCTTTGCCGCGACCCGCGCGATGTGGCGCTGTCGATCTGGCGCGGCTATTTCTCCGGCAGCTCGCTCACCTATGCCTATGATCTGAAGGCAATGGCGCACCGCTTCAACCTTTATGGCCGGCTGATGCAGCACTGGCGCCGGGTGATGCCGGGGCGGATTTATGATCTGCGCTATGAAAACCTGGTTGCGGACATCGAGGGAGAAAGCCGCAAGCTGGCAGAATTCTGCGGGCTGGACTGGGTTGAGGACATGGCCCACCCGGAACGGCACGAGGGCCAGGTGCTGACGCTGTCGAACACCCAAGTCAGGCAGACGGCGCACACGCGTTCAATCGGCAAGTGGGAAAAATACGCCGATGTTCTGGCGCCGTTCATCGACGGGCTGGACCCGGAAATCTGGCCGGAAATCAAAGGGTAAATCGGCCTATTTCGTGTAAGCCTTGCGCGCCAGTTCCAGCCGCGCATCCATCATCGACATCTCTTTCAGGATCTCCTGCCGGCGGCTGCGGTCGCCGGCCTCGCGCAGCTCCGCCCGCAGGCGCTGCAGCTCGCGCGACAGGCTCACGAACTCCGGCACTCCGCCGCTTTCGCGCACCAGCCGGCTCAACAGCTCATTCTCCGGGTCTTCGCATTCCGGCAGCGGCCTGCCCGCGCCAGCCAGATTGTCAAAGGCGCCGTCCTTTTCGGCGGCGTCGATCCGGGCATTGATGAGGTCGATCAGCGGGTGGTCCATGGCAGATATTTTGCCACGTCCGCACGGCAAGTAAAACCCTTTGCAGCTTGCGCCCGCCTGGCCGGCAGGCCAGGCAGCGCTTGCCCACTCCACGGGGGCAAGCGCTCGCCCCCTCCCGCATGGGGCGGGGCTGCCTTATTCCGCCGCCTGCGGCGTCGGATTTGCTGTTTTCCAGGCCTCCAGTGCTTCGATCCGGGCGATCCAGCGCAAGATATTGCCGTAGCCCTCAACCGGATACTGGCAGGACTCGCGGTAACACAGGATCGCCGCCACCGAGACATCCGCCGTGGTCATCGCCTCCCCCGACAGCCAGTTGCGCCCGTCCAGATGACCGTCCAGCACCTTGGCACACTTGTGGAAGTCCTCCTCCGCCGCCGCCATGTCGATATCCTCCCGCCCGAAAAAGTGGCGCGAGATGAACTTGCTGCAGGCAGGCGTCCAGTGGCAGCCCTCCCAGAACTGCCAGCGCATTATGTCATAGCGCTGGTTCGAGCGCGGCCACAGCGGCGTGTCCTGATCGGTGCACAGCCGGTTGACGATCGCGTTGGATTCCCACAGCGAGGATCCGTCGTCCTCCTCCAGCACCGGCACCTTGGCATTGGGGTTGAGTTCCGCAAACGCCTCATGAAATTGGTCGCCAGCCTGCAGGTCCACGATATTGACCGGCAGATCCAAACCTAAAAAATTGTTTGTGGTCAACACCTTGCGTGAATTTGGAGACGGAGGGAAAACATACAGTTTCATGGGGCTGCCTCTCTGGATCAATTTATTAACACTTTGGTTAAATAACGGATCCAGATCCCTGCGTCAAGGCTGGGCACCCCCGACATCCATCCCGCATACGGTTGGGAATTTTAATATTCAATAAATAAAATGTGTAAGCAATCCTGCCCCAATGCTTCGCGCGCGAAACATTGGGTGGAACTGCTGGCCTATTTCCCTCGGGTGATCCGCCCATCGGTATATGGCGCATAAGCCCCTTGTGCGGCGAGATATTCCGCCAGCACATCGGCCACATCCGGGCCATAGTCATAGGCGTTCTTGTCGTCGCCCTCGAACATCGCATAGCCATCCCCGCCGTTGCGCACATAGTCGTTGGTCACCACCAGATAGGTCTTCTGCGGATCAATCGGCACAAAGCCCCCGCCCTCGGCCACCAGTACTTGCCCGATGCGGCCTTCATTGGGTGCGGCTGATGCATCCCAGCTGAACTTGAGCCCCGCCACCTGCGGAAAGCGGCCCTTTACGTCCTCCACCTGGCTGACGCCGTTTTCCAGCGCTTCGACCAAGGTCCGGCCGTCAATCTCAAAGGTCGACAGAGTGTTCTGGAACGGCAGGATGGTCAGCACCTCACCCATGGTGACTTCGCCCGCATCCACGCTGGCCCGGATGCCGCCTGAGTTGGCAATGGCGATGGTTACGCCCTGATCCTTCACCCGGTCCAGCATCGCGTCAGCCACCAGATTGCCCATCTGGCATTCCTGCACCCGGCAGACATCGCGGCTGCCTTCGATGGGTTCAGCCGCTTCCGCCACCACCTTGTTGCGGATCTCATCCAGCGGCTGGGCCAGCTCCGCGATCCGGTTCAGGGTGGCCGAATCCTCGCTGACGGCGGCATCCATGATCAGCGGCTCGCCAATCGCGCTGACCACCTTGCCGGCATCGTCAAATGTCACATTCAGTTCGCCCAGAAACTTGCCATAGGCATAGGCCTGCACGATCTGCACCCCGTTCACCACGGTCGGGTACGGGCCGGCAGCCTTCTCCGACACATTGGACAGGTAGGTGTTGCTATGGCCGCCAACGATCACGTCAACGCCGGTGGTTTCCGCCGCCACCCGCTGATCGACGCCATAACCGGAGTGGCTCAGCACCACGATCTTGGTCACGCCTTCCGCGGTCAGTCTGTCCACCTCTGCCTGCACCGCCGCCACAGGATCAGAGAAATGCACGTGTTTGCCGGGGCTCGCCAGTTCGTGCGTGTCCTCCGGCGTGAGACCAATGAGGCCGATCTTTTCGCCGCCGCGCTCGATCACCGTGGACTTCTTCAGCACATCCGCCAAGGCCGGTTCCGCGGAAACATCGGCATTGGACATCAGCACCGGAAAGCCCACCGCATCCATGAACCCGCGCAGCACTTCCGGTCCGTCGTCAAACTCATGATTGCCCACGGTCATGCCGTCATAGCCCAGCTTGGTCATGAATTCCGCCGCGGCCTTGCCCTTGTAATAGGTATAGAACAGCGAGCCCTGGAACTGGTCGCCGCCATCCACCAGGATCGCGTTCTCCGCCTGCGCCCGCGCGTCTGCGATGGCCGTCACCAGCCGCGCGGTGCCGCCGAAACACTTGCCTTCGGCCTGATCCTCACCGTCGCAGGTGCTGTCGTATTTGTTGATCGGCTCAAACCGTGAATGAAAGTCGTTGGTGTGCAGGATGGTCAGCTTGTACTCTGCCGCCGCCGCGCCGGCAGTCAGGGCCAGGGCTGCAACCGATGTGAGAATGCGTGCAATCATGAGGAGCGCTCCCGTTGTTCTGTTTTAAGGGGAGCCTGCGCCCAAGGGCCGCGCCGGTCAAAGGGGAAAAGCCGCGCCGTGGCCTCCCCTTGCGTCAGCCCTGCCCGGCCACTGCGGCCAATCCCCCTTGATTCACCTGCAAACACAGGGCATCAGGCGCTCATGCTGATTTACAAGATTTTCCGGGCGGACGAATGGGCCGCATTGCAGGCGGCGGGCGAAACACAAGGCGCGCCGATTGATGTGGCGGATGGTTACGTTCATTTCTCCACCGCAACCCAGGCGGCTGAAACTGCCGCCAAGCATTTCGCCGGGGCCGAGGGGCTGACCCTCCTGGCCTGCGACGCGGATGCGATGGGCGATGACCTGAAGTGGGAAGTTTCCCGCGGCGGCGCCAAGTTCCCGCATCTGTTCCGCAACATCCGCATGCCGGATGTGGTCTGGGCCAAACCGCTGCCGCTGGTCGAAGGCGCGCATCAGTTCCCGGAGGAAATGGCATGAAACTAACCGAGAAGCTGGCTCTGGCAGCAATGCACAAGGTTGACCCGGAAGCTGCCCACGGTCTGTCCATCAAGGCGCTGACCATGGGACTGGCCCCGGCGCCCGGCCCGGTGACAACGGCAAGACTCAAGACAACTCTGGCGGGAATCGATCTGCCGAACCCCGTTGGCCTCGCCGCCGGCTATGACAAGAACGCCGAGGCGCTGGCGCCGCTTGCGAAATCCGGTTTCGGTTTCCTTGAGGCTGGCGCCGCTACACCGCGCGCCCAGCCCGGCAACCCGAAACCGCGCCTGTTCCGCCTGACTGAGGACAGGGCGGCGATCAATCGCTTCGGTTTCAACAACCAAGGCATGGAGGCAATCGGCGCGCGGCTGGCGCAGCGCCCGCGTGATACCGTCATCGGATTGAACCTGGGCGCCAACAAGGACAGCGAAGACCGCGCTGCGGATTTCGCCAAGGTGCTGGCCCATTGCGGCGCGCATCTGGACTTTGCCACCGTCAATGTGTCGTCTCCCAACACCGAAAAGCTGCGCGACCTGCAGGGCAAGGCGGCGCTGTCGGCGCTGCTGGCTGGGGTTCTTGAGACCCGCGAGGGCCTCAGCCGCCGGGTGCCTGTGTTTCTGAAGATCGCGCCGGATCTGGACCGCGAAGGGATCGAGGACATCGCCGCCGTCGCCGTGGACAGCGGCATTGATGCGGTGATCGCCACCAACACCACTCTGTCGCGCGAGGGCTTGCAAAGCGCGCATAAGGGCGAGGCCGGCGGTCTGTCCGGCGCACCTTTGTTCGAGAAATCCACCCGCGTTCTGGCGCAGCTGTCGGAACTGCTGGACGGCAAGGTGCCGCTGGTTGGCGTTGGCGGCATAAGCACCGCCGAGCAGGCCTATGCCAAGATTTGCGCCGGGGCCTGCGCCGTGCAGTTCTATACGGCAATGGTCTATGGCGGGCTGTCGCTGGCCGGGGATATTGCCCGCGGGTTGGACGCGCTTCTGGCGCGGGACGGGTTCGAGAATGTCGCGCAAGCGGTTGGAACCAAACGGAAGGACTGGCTGTGATCACTTATTGGCATTATCCGAAATGTTCGAAATCCCGCGCCGGACTGGCGTTGATCGAAGAACGCGGTGCGGAGGTCCGGACACGGGTCTATCTGGAAGATGCTCCCTCGGTGGAGGAGTTGAAATCCGTGCAGGCGGCACTTGGTGTTGCTGCTATTGGCCTGATGCGGACCGGCGAGAAAGTCTTCAAGGAGCTGGGCCTGACGAAGGACAGCCCGGAGCAAGATCTGCTGGCGGCGATGGCGGCGCATCCGATCCTGATCGAGCGTCCGATTGCCATCAAAGGCAACAAAGCTGTGATTGGCCGGCCGACCGAGGCAATTGCAGCACTGCTTTAGCAACCGGCGACGTTTTCCGGCCCGGAAAACGTCTCGGAAATCACGTGATTTCCGGGCCGGAATTCTCGCAGAATTCCGGCTTGCTCACACTCCGACCTGCGCCTCCAGACGCGGATAGCGCAGGCCCAGCGTGACGCCGCGGGCGATGTTCAAAACGATCAGCGACGCCCAAAGGCCGTGATTGCCAAAAGCCGGCACCAGCAGCAGCAGCGCCATCACATAGATGGCCACCGATTGCAGCATCGCCCACCGCATGTCGCGGGTCCAGGTGGCGCCGATATAGATGCCGTCGAACATGTAGCTGGCAACACTGAGGACCGGCAGCACCGCGGCCCACACCAGGAATACCCGCCCCGCCGCGCGCACCTCGGGCGAGGTTGACATCAAGTCGATCAGCCATGGGCCGCCCGCAGCAAAAGCGATGCCAAGCAAAACCGCACCGCCCACGCCCCATTGCGAGGTGATCACTGAAGCCCGCCTTACGCGTTCACGCGCCTTTGCGCCAACCGCTCCGCCCACCAATGCCTCAGCCGAGAAGGCAAAACCGTCCAGCGCAAAGGCTGTGATCTCGACAAATTGCAGCAGGATCTGATTGGCGGCGAGGTTCACGTCGCCGATGCCCGATCCGATGAACAGAAAGGTGGTGAAGGACCCGGTGAGCAGCACCGAACGCACCATGATATCACCATTGACCTGCATCATCCGCTTGAGCCGTGCCGGATCAAACACCCGTGCCCAGTCGCGCCACTGATCTCCGGCAAAGGCATCACGGCACAGGTACAGCCCCAGCGCCAGCCCGGTCCATTCGGCAATCAGCGTGGCGATGGCGACGCCCTCTACCCCCCAGCCGAGGCCGAGCACAAACCACAGGTCCAGGGCAATGTTGAGGCCATTCATCCAGACCTGCAGCAGGAACACGCCGCGAGTGCGCTCTACCGCGATCAGCCAGCCGGTGACCGCATAAAGCGCGATCGTGGCCGGTGCGCCCCAAATCCGGATCTGCAGGTAATCGCGGGCCAGGCTTTCGACCTCAGCACTGGCAGGCGCCAGTGCAAACGCGCCCCAGAACACGGCAGCTTGCGCGATGATGAAGATAGCACCGGCAGCAAAGGCCAAGAGCAGGCCGCGCATCAAAAGTGCGCCGGTCTCACCCCAGTCCCCTGCCCCGCGCGCCTGCGCGGCAAGACCGGTTGTGCCCATCCGCAAAAAACCAAAAATCCAGTAGATCGTCGCCAGGACCACCGCGCCGATGCCGACGGCGCCGATGGGCGCGGCCTCGCCCATCTGGCCAACCACACCGGTGTCCACGGCACCCAAGATCGGCACGGTGGCATTCGACAGCACAATCGGCAATGCAATCGTGAGCACCCGTTTGTGGGTGATTTCGGTGTCCGCGCTGGTCATGGCCGTCTAGCCTTCGCCGTTCTGGTCCTGCGGCATCAGGAAGTGGCCGGTGGCCTGGGCGAACAGCTTGTCCTTGTGGTCCTGCCATGCCTCCACATGCACCGAGGCATAGCGGCGCCCTGAACGGTTCACGCGGGCGCGCGCATAGGCATCGCGCGGCAGGCCAGAGCGCAGGTAATCGACGGTGAAATCAATGGTCTTGGGCTGGCGCGGCAGGTGTCCTTTGGCCATCTCAGCCGGGTCCAGGTCACCGGATTCGATGCGCTGCCAAAGATGCGACCAGTTCAGCGTGATCATCGCGGTGATTTCCAGGAAGGCCGCTGTCACCCCGCCGTGGATGGCGGGCAGGAACGGGTTGCCGATCAGCTTGTCGTCGAAATTCAGCTGCGCCGTCAGCTCATCGCCGCGGCGCTCAAAGGTGACGTTCAGGAAGCGGATGTAGGGCACCGAATCCACCAGCGCCGACAGGGCTGCATCGCGGCGCTTCTTGACCACCTGGATCGGTTCAGGGCGGGGACGGTTCAAAACTTTTTCTCCACGGTAAAGGCGCCTGCGGCGGTGGCGACGGGGCGGTCTGTATCCTCGTCCATCGCAACCGCGCGGACGAAGGCAACGCTGCGGGTTATCTGATGGCAGGTGGCGCGGGTGGTGATCGCCTGCCCCGGGGTCGCCGGGCGCATGTAGTCGATACGCAAATCAATGGTGGCCGTGCCGCCGGGGGCGGACGGGTGGCTCATCACCGCGGCACCGCAGCAAGTATCCATCAGCGCCGAGACCGCGCCGCCGTGAATGACGCCGGTGGCCGGGTCGCCGATCAGCTTTTCGTCATAGGCCATGCGGATCTCGGCAGTGCCGTCGCCGATCTCTGTCAGCTTCATTCCCAATTGCTTGGCATGGGGGATCGCTTCGATGAACTGGCGCGCGAGGTCGGTCTTGTCGGCCATGGGAGTGTCCCTTTGGATTGTCTGTCTCATCTTTGGCCCTGCCCCGGTGAAAGCGCAAGAGTGCCGCCGCGGAGGTTGCACTGTTCGCTGCAAGTGCATAGGTTCCCGGCAAGGGAGAAGACGGATGGCCGACAACAGATTGTCATTCAAGGAAATGTGCGCCGAGTTCGAGGTTACGCCACGGACACTGCGTTACTATGAATACATCGAATTGCTGCAGCCGGACCGCGAAGGCCGGTCGCGTTTCTATGGCGCGCGGGAGCGGGCGCGGATGAAGCTGATCCTGCGCGGGCGCAAGTTCGGCTTTCAGCTGGAAGAGATCCGCCAGTGGCTCATGATCTATGAAAAAGAGAGCAATGACGCTCAGAACCATGCGTTCATGGACATGGCCGACCGCCAGCTGGTCGAGCTGGAAAAGCAGCGCGAGCAGATCAATGAGGCCATTGAAGAGCTGAGTGAGCTGCGCGAAAGCACCCGGGCGCTGCTGAAGTAACCTCCTTCAACGCGTGACGTAGACCAATCCCGTTTCATTCAGCCGGGCAGGCACCTGCCCGCGGGGTGGCGCCGTCACGGTGTGCCTGCCACATTGCCTCAGCCAAATCCCAGCCAAGCCGCGCTGCATTTTCAAATGTGCAAATAGGTTGCGACAGCACCGGCCCCTTTGGGCGGCCTCTCATGAATTGTCTTTGAATGCATTGCCGGCAGGCTCCTGCCCGGCAGCCTTGCCTTGTTTCAGGGCTGTTGGATTCGCCTGCAAACGCTCGTCAGATGCTGCAGAACCTTGCTCCGGCGCCTCTCCCAAAATCATAACGCTGCGTCACTTTATGTTCGTTTTACGAACCTTTCATCCTCCCGAAAGTGACGCAACGTACAACTTACGTAAACGTAAAGTCAGTCTTGATCGAAAAACCGGATGCGCCCAGCTTGGTCCTGCACCAAGCCGTAAGAGTGACGATGATGACCGAAACAACCATGACCATCCGCGAGATGTGCGAGGCTTATGACGTAACCCCCCGCACGCTCCGGTTCTACGAAGCCAAGGAACTGCTGTTTCCGATCCGCGACGGCCAGAAGCGGCTGTTCACCAAACGCGACCGCGCCCGGCTGAAGCTGATCCTGCGCGGCAAGCGGTTCGGGTTCAGCCTGGAGGAAATCCGCCAGCTGCTGGATCTGTACCATGTCGGCGACCAGCAGGTGACACAGCTGACCAAGACCTATGAGGTCGGCCGCGAGCGGCTTGCCGATATGGAACGCCAGCGCGAAGAGCTGACCGAGGCGATCGAGGACCTGAAAGACCAGCTGGCCTGGGGCGAAAAGATGATCGCCTCGATGAAGGCCAAGCAGGAGGCCGCCCAATAGGCAGCCGCCCCGCCCTTTCCGCCGGCTTGCCCGGCATCGACCACGAGCAACAAGACCCCTGAAGAGGACCGCAATGCCTTCGTATACAGCCCCCGCCAAAGACGCCCAGTTTATCCTGCATGACGTGCTGAAAGTATCGGACAGCAGTATTCCCGGATACAGCGAACTGGAACCGGAGTTCACCGGCGCGGTGCTGGAGGAAGCCGGCAAGATTGCCAGCGCGGTGCTGCACCCGCTGAACGTCGTGGGCGATACCAAAGGCTGCCGGCTGGAAAACGGCGTGGTCTATACCCCAAAGGGGTTCAAGGAGGCCTTTGAGCAGGTCAAGGACGGCGGCTGGACCGGGCTGGACATGCCCGAAGAATTCGGCGGCCAAAACATGCCGTATGTGATGGGCACCGCAGTGGGTGAGTTTTTCTCCTCTGCAAACCAGGCGTTCACCATGTATCAGGGGCTGACCCACGGCGCCGCCTCGGCCATTCTGGTGCATGGCACCGATGAACAGAAGGCCACCTATCTGCCCAATATGGTCAGCTGCCAGTGGACCGGCACCATGAACCTGACCGAGCCCCATTGCGGCACCGATCTGGGCTTGATGCGCAGCAAGGCGGAACCGCAGGGCGACGGCAGCTATAAGATCTCGGGGCAGAAGATCTTTATCTCCTCCGGCGACCATGACATGGCGGAAAACGTGATCCATCTGGTTCTGGCCAAGATCCCCGGCGGTCCCGAAGGCATCAAAGGTGTGAGCCTGTTCATCGTTCCTAAGTTCATCGTCAAAGAAGATGGCACACCGGGCGAACGCAACGGTGTCTCGGTCGGCAAGATCGAAGAGAAGATGGGCATTCACGGCAATTCGACCTGCGTGATGGATTATGACGGTGCCACCGGCTGGCTGCTGGGTGAAGAGCACAAGGGCATGCGTGCCATGTTCACCATGATGAACGAGGCGCGTCTGGGTGTCGGCATGCAGGGCCTGGCGCAGGCCGAGGCCGCCTATCAGAACGCGGTGGAATACGCCAAGGACCGGTTGCAGGGCCGCGATGTGACCGGCGCCAAGAACCCGGACGGCCCCGCCGATCCGCTGATCGTGCATCCTGATATCCGCCGTTCTTTGATGGATCAGAAAAGCTTTTCCGAGGGTGCGCGTGCGTTCCTGTTGTGGGGCGCCACGCTGATCGACCAGGCGCACCGGGCGGGCGACAAAGACGCCGACGGGCTGATCTCCTTGATGACGCCGGTGATCAAGGGGTTCCTGACCGATCAGGGTTACGACATGACCGTGCAGGCGCAGCAGGTCTATGGCGGCCATGGCTACATCGAAGAAACGGGCATGTCGCAATACACCCGCGACGCCCGCATCGCGATGATCTATGAGGGTGCCAACGGCGTGCAGGCGCTGGATCTGGTGGGCCGCAAGCTGGGTCAGCACGGTGGAAAATACGTTCTCGCCTTTTTCGATCTGGTGAAAACCTTCTGCCAGGAAAACAAAGATGTTTCAGAGACTTTCGGCAAAGGCTTCGTCGATCCGCTGAAGGCGGCCTCGAAAGATCTGCAAGCGGCCGGCATGTTCTTCATGCAAAACGGCATGAAGGATCCCAACCACGCGCTGGCGGGCTCTTACGACTTCATGCATCTGTTCGGGCAGGTCTGCCTGGGGCTGATGTGGGCAAAGATGGGCAAGGCGGCGCAAGAAGCGCTTGACGCCGGGTCCCCTGACGCGGCGTTCTATGAGACGAAACTCGCAACCGGCCGGTACTATATGGCACGGCGGCTGCCCGCGACCAAACTGCACCTGGCCCGCATCGAAAGCGGTGCGGCGACGGTGATGGCGCTGGACGCGGACGCCTTCTGATGCCTTTCCGGGTGTTCCCCTGACGGGAACGCCCGGCCCAGCCCCGGCCGGTGCTTTGACATGCAAAGGACCACATGATGCCAAAACGTTTCCGCCTGACCCGCCGCTTCCCGGTTGCGATGACCGAGGACGGCTACCGCAAGCTCAGGAAGTTTGCCCAGGAGGCGGGGCTGGATGAAGGCGAAGCACTGTCCTTCCTGTTCGAAAATTTCGACAGTGTGACGGACTTTGAAAACCTGAGCCACCGGCTGCGGCTGTTCAACGCCGAGCTGGAGGCGCGCAAAAGATAAGGCCCGAAAGGCGGCCAAAGGGAGAAAGATGACCGAGACTCGCTCTGCATGGATGACGGATGAGCATCAGATGCTCGCCGGAATGACCGCCCAGTTCATCACCAATGAATGGGCGCCCAAGTTCGAGACCTGGCGCAAGCAGGGCATGATGGACCGGGAGACCTGGAACCAGGCGGGAGACCTCGGCCTGCTCTGCCCGTCCATTCCCGAAGAATACGGCGGCGCCGGCGGCGATTTCGGCCACGAGGCGGTGATCCTGATGGAAGGCAGCCGTGCCAATCTGGCCAGCTGGGGCCAGGGCATCCATTCCGGCATTGTTGGCCACTATATCTTGGCCTATGGCACTGAAGAGCAGAAACAGCGCTGGCTGCCCAAGATGGTGACCGGCGAACTGGTCGGCGCCCTGGCGATGACGGAACCCTCCACTGGATCAGACGTGCAGGCGATCAAGACCAAGGCATTGCGCGACGGCAACGGCTACCGGCTGTCGGGGCAGAAGACCTTTATCACCAATGGCCAGCACGCCAATCTGATCCTTGTGGCCGCCAAGACCGACCCCGCGGCGGGCGCCAAGGGGGTCTCGCTGGTGGCGGTGGAAACCGACGGTGCGGCAGGCTTCAGCCGCGGCCGCAACCTCGACAAGATCGGCTGCCATGCGGCCGACACGTCCGAGCTGTTCTTTGACAATGTGGAAATCCCGCCAGAAAACATCCTGGGCGGAGCCGAGGGTCAGGGTTTTTACCAGATGATGCAGCAGCTGCCGCAAGAGCGCCTCATCATAGCCTGCGGTGCAGTTGGCGCAATGGAAGGCGCAGTGGACCGCACCATCGCCTATTGCAAGGAACGCGAAGCCTTTGGCGGCGCGATCCTGCAGTTTCAGAACACCCGCTTCAAACTGGCCGAATGCCAGACCAAAGCCAAAGTGGCGCGCGCCTTTCTGGATGACTGCATTGGCGAGCATCTGGAGGGAAAGCTGACGGTAGAGAAGGCAGCAATGGCAAAATTCTGGATCACCGACACCCAGGGCGAAGTGCTGGATGAGTGCCTGCAACTGCACGGCGGCTACGGATACATGCAAGAATATGCGGTGGGTGAAATGTGGGCCGACGCCCGCGTGCAGCGGATCTACGGCGGCACCAATGAGATCATGAAGGAGCTGATTGCGAGGGCACTGTAGGCGCAAGAGCCGCTGCGGCACCGCGGGAGAAAAGCCATGGGTTTGAGTATTTGGAAAAAGATGAAACTGCCGATGCGCCCCTGCCCTGCAGGTTCCGCAAGACAGGGACGCCTTCACCTTTTGCGGTCATCGGCTCTCCAGCCTGTACCGCGCTGCCACGATACAGCCATCCTGGTTTACAGGACCTGAAGCCCTTCATCTTTTCGAAAATACTCCACGGGGGTTCGGGGGTGTGAAACCCCCGCTCCAACAGCAGAAACAGGGAACAGCAGATGACAATAAAACTGCATTGCTTCGGCGAAAGCGGCAACTCCTACAAGGCGGCCTTGGCACTGGAACTGTCGGGTCTTGCTTGGGAGCCGGTCTTTGTAGATTTTTTCAGCGGCGCGGCGCGCACCGAAGAATTCCGCGACTTCACTCCCATGGCTGAGGCACCGGTGCTGGTGGACGGCGATCTGACGCTCAGCCAGTCCGGCGCGATCCAGCAGTATATCACCGACAAGACCGGCAAGTTCGGCGGCGCGCCAGAAGACAAATACGAGGTTCTGCGCTGGGTGCTGTGGGACAATCACAAAATGTCCAGCCAGGCCGGCATGACCCGCTTCCTGATCAACTTCCTGCCGGAAAAACACCGGCCGCCGGGAGTGATTGCTTTCATGCAAGGCCGCCTGAAAGCGGCATATGCCACATTGGAACACCACCTGAAGGGGCGCGAATGGATTGCGGGCAGCGAGCTGACCAATGCCGACATCAGCTGCTGCAGCTATCTGTATTATCCAGAACCCTTCGGCTTTGACCGGGCCGAATGGCCCAATATCGACGCCTGGCTGACCCGCATCAGCGCGGTTCCCGGCTGGAAACACCCCTATGATTTGATGCCCGGCAACCCGTCGGACCGGGCGTGAGGAGAGCAAAATGACAGACGCATATATCTATGACGCCCTGCGCACCCCGCGCGGCAAGGGCCGCAAGGATGGATCCCTGCACGAGGTGACCTCGGTGCGCCTTTCTGCCCTGACGCTGAACGCGATCAAGGAACGCAACAACCTTGAAGGCCATGCGGTTGAGGACGTGATCTGGGGCAACGTGACCCAGGTGATGGAACAGGGCGGCTGCCTGGCGCGTTCGGCTGTTCTCGCCTCGGACTTGGACGAGCGTATTCCGGGGCTGGCCATCAACCGCTTCTGTGCCAGCGGGATGGAAGCCGTGAACCTGGCCGCAAACCAGGTAAAGGGCGGTGCGGGCGATGCCTATATCGCCGGCGGTGTTGAGATGATGGGCCGGGTGGCTATGGGTTCGGATGGCGCTGCGATTGCGGTTGACCCGAGTCTGGCAATGGACACTTATTTTGTGCCGCAGGGCATTTCGGCGGACATCATCGCCACCGAATACGGTTTCAGCCGCGATCAGGCGGACGCGCTGGCGATGGAATCGCAGCGCCGTGCCAAGGCCGCGTGGGATGACAACCGGTTTGCAAAGTCGGTGATCACCGTGCGCGACCAGAACGGTCTTCCGATCCTGGACCATGACGAATACATGCGCCCCGGCACCGACATGCAGGCGCTGGGATCCCTGAACCCGGCCTTTCAGATGATGGGCGAGCAGATGCCCGGATTCGACAAGGTGGCGATGATGAAATACCCGCATCTGGAGCGGATCAATCATATCCACCACGCGGGCAACTCCTCTGGCATCGTGGACGGCGCCGCGGCACTTCTGATCGGCAACAAGGAATTCGGCGAGAAGCACGGGCTGAAACCGAGGGCGCGGATCAAGGCGACTGCCAAGATCGGCACCGATCCGACCATCATGCTGACCGGCCCGGTGCCGGTGACCGAGAAGATCCTGGCCGACAACGGCATGAAGATCAGTGATCTGGATCTGTTTGAGGTGAACGAGGCCTTTGCTTCGGTCGTGCTGCGGTTCCAGCAGGCGTTTGACGTGGATCCGGAGCTGGTGAACGTGAATGGCGGCTCCATCGCCATGGGCCACCCGCTGGGCGCCACCGGGGCGATCATCATTGGCACGCTGCTGGATGAGCTGGAACGGCAGGACAAGGAATGCGGCCTCGCCACGCTGTGCATTGCATCGGGCATGGGTGCAGCAACCATCATCGAGCGCGTCTGATGCCGAAGCTGGACCTTTCTCAACTGACCTGGCGCACCGGGTCGGGCTATCCTGGCAAGCTGGCCGACGCCTGCGCGGGCCGCAGCGTGCAGCCGCTGGGCGACCCCGGCGGGCTGACCCAGTACGGGGTCAACATCGTGCGGCTGGAGCCGGGTGCGGCCTCATCCCTGCGCCATTACCACATGGAGCAGGACGAGTTCGTGATGGTGACCGAGGGCACCTGCACCCTGATCGACGATCAGGGCGCGCATGAGATGCTGCCGGGCGACTGCGCAGCCTTTGCTGCGGGCGATGAGAACGGCCACCACCTGGTGAACCGCTCGGACAAGCCTGCCGCGTTCCTGGTGGTGGGTACCCGCACCCCGAGTGAGACCGGCTTTTACAGCGATTTGGACATGATGGTGAAATTCGCACGCGGCGAGTTCACATTCACCCGCAAGGACGGCAGCCCGCTGACGGCTGACCAGACCGGAGAAGACACATGAGCGATTTCAAATACGACGTGGACGCGGACGGCGTCGCAATCATCACCTGGGACGCCGAAGGCAAATCCATGAACGTCCTCACCCGCGAGGCCTTTGGCCTGGTGGAGGAATATGTGGACCGCGCCCTGGAAGACGAGGCCGTGAAGGGCATCGTGATCACCAGCGGCAAGAAGGACTTTGCCGGCGGCATGGACCTGAACGTGCTGGCCACCATCCGCGAAGAATCCGGTGAAAATCCGGCGCAGGGCCTGTTCGATTTCACCATGGGCGGCCACCGCATCCTGCGCAAACTGGAACTTGCGGGCATGGACCCCAAGACCAAGAAGGGCGGCAAGCCGGTGGCCTGCGCGATTAACGGCACCTGTGCCGGCATCGGCACCGAGATTGCCCTGGCCTGCCATCACCGGGTGATGACCTCCAATCCCAAGGCCAAGATCGGCCTGCCGGAAATCATGATCGGCATCTTCCCCGGCGGCGGCGGCACCACACGCTATTCCCGCATGGTCGGCGCCATGGCAGCAGCCCCGGTGCTGCTGGAAGGCAAGATGCTGGACCCGAAAAAGGCCAAGGGGGCGCAGCTGATCGACGCGGTTGCGGACGATGCGCTGGCTGCAGCCAAGGACTGGGTGCTGAACGCCAAACCTGCGGATCTGGTCAAGCCTTGGGATGCCAAGGGTTACAAGATGCCCGGCGGCGCGCCATACCATCCCGCCGGCTTCATGACCTTTGTCGGCGCCTCGGCGATGATCAACGGCAAGACCCAGGGCGCCTTCCCGGCAGCCCAGGCGCTGCTCAGCTCGATCTATGAAGGCGCGCTGGTTGATTTTGACACAGCGTTGAAGATCGAGGCCCGCTGGTTCACCCATGTGCTGATGAACCCGTCGTCCTCGGCCATGATCCGCAGCCTGTTCCTGAACAAGCAGGCGCTGGAAAAAGGCGCGGTGCGGCCCAAGGATGTGCCGGACCAGTCAGTGAAGAAGATCGGCGTGCTGGGGGCAGGCATGATGGGCGCAGGCATCGCGCTGGTCTCGGCCCAGGCCGGCATGGAAGTGGTTCTGATCGACCGCGATCAAGAGGCTGCCGACAAGGGCAAGGCCTATTCTGCCGCCTATATGGACAAGGGCATCAAACGCGGCAAGGCGACCGAGGAGAAGAAAGAGGCACTGCTGACGCAGATCACCACGACCCCGGATCTGGACGCGCTGAAGGGCTGCGACCTGATCATCGAAGCGGTGTTCGAAGATCCCGGCGTCAAGGCCGAGATGACCCAAAAGGTCGAGGCGATCATCCCCGAAGACTGCATCTTTGCCTCCAACACCTCCACCCTGCCGATCAGTGAGCTGGCCAAGGCATCAAGCCGCCCGGAGCAGTTCATCGGCATTCACTTCTTCTCGCCGGTTGAGAAGATGTTCCTGGTGGAAATCATCAAGGGCAAGGAGACCGGCGACCGGGCGGTGGCCAAGGCGCTGGATTATGTGCGCCAGATCCGCAAGACGCCGATTGTCGTGAATGACGCGCGCTTCTTCTACGCCAACCGCTGCATCATTCCTTACATCAACGAAGGGGTGCGGATGATCGCCGAAGGTGTGTCTCCGGTTCTGATCGACAACGCTGCGCGCCAGTTGGGCTTTCCGGTGGGGCCGATCCAGCTGACCGATGAGACCTCGATCGATCTCGGAGCCAAGATCGCGCGGGCAACCAAGGCGGCGATGGGCGATGCCTATCCTGAAAGCCCCTCGGACGATCTGATCTTCTGGATGGAAGAACAGGGCCGTTTGGGGCGCAAGGCCAATGCCGGCTTCTTCGATTATGACGACAAGGGCAAGCGGGTTGAGTACTGGAAAGGCCTGCAGGAAAAGTACCCGCAAGCCGCCGAGCAGCCTGAGCTTATCGAAGTGCAGGAACGGCTGATGTTTGCGCAGGTGCTGGAAGCGGTGCGCGCGCTGGAGGAAGGGGTGCTGGAAGACATCCGCGAAGGCGACGTCGGCGCAGTCCTGGCCTGGGGTTTTGCCCCCTGGTCCGGCGGTCCGTTGAGCTGGCTGGATATCATCGGCTCGCCTTATGCGGCAGAACGCTGCGATCAGCTGGCAGAACAGTACGGCGATCGCTTTGCCTGCCCGGATCTGCTGCGGGACATGGCGGACATGGGCCAGAGCTTCTATGGCCGGTTCGACCCGGAGAAAACCGCGGCCGCCTGACGGCTGCGGAAAACAAAAAAGAACGGCTGGGGCATTCCCGGCCGTTTTCATTTGTTCCGAAAGAAGTGCTGCCGGCTCAGTTTACCGGTGGATGATACCGTGCCGCAGCGGATGCCGGGCCCGGCGCGCGCCAGCGTTCTTCCTCGGCCATCATCGACAAAACCAGGCCCCGCGCCTCATCCGGCGGCAGCACTCTATAGGCGCTTTCCTCGGTAAAGATACGCCCGCACATCAAATTGACCGGTGCGGCTGCAAACCCCAGCATTCCGGCTTCAAGGTAAATCACCTGATCCTGGGCAAAACGCGGCATGACCAGCTCCAGCTGCGCGCCGGGATGCATCCGGCGGATGCCGCGGTAGCCCTCCAACGCGGCGGTAGGCACCACCGCAAAAGGATCGCCCTGAACATCCTCCACCAGGTCGCTTTCCAGCAGCACGCCTTGATCCGGCATCAGCCACAACGGCACCCGGTTCATCAGCGCATCGCGCGGCACCAGCAGCGGACAGCGGGCCGGATCCAGACCGCCGTCGCCCGGAACGATAGTTTCGCGCTGCAGTTCCACAACCGTTTGCATGCCATGATCGAATGTCAGCACCTTGTCGCCCGGCGTCAGCGCCTCAACCGGGCGCCAGCCCAGGTTCGACGCAACATGGGTGCCTGCCAGAAGACCGCCTTGCCCCGCAGGGACCAGGGGGAAGCCGCTGTTCAAAGCCCGCCCCGCCGGGGATTGCGTGCGTTTCAGGAGCCAATCCAGCATCCGTGTTCCTTTCCTGCAGCCAAGGTTTGAACCTCTGGCCGGTTTCCGGTTATTGCCTGTTCCCGCGGCTTTAACGGTGCGGAAATGCGGCAAAAACCAGTCACTGTTCACGTCGCTGCGCCAATCCGCTTGCTCGATCCGGGATTGATCCAGATCCGGCAGGCTCAGCGCTGTTTCATGTCACTGGGATACGCGCGAATCGTTAAAAGAGTATTCAAATTGCGCGATGTCTGCAGCGCAGGCCCGTGCGATGGCTTCGGCAGCGGCATCGTCATAGTAGGCCCGCCAGTCCCGCAGCCGGCCGCTTTCATTGACCCGCGGCAAGTCGAGGACAAAGCCGAGATGGTCAAACAACGGCCGGGCATCCTCCTGGAAATGCTCCAGGCGGATAAAGAGCTGGCATTGCTCGGCGCCGTCCGCACGGCGCATGTAAGACGCCGCGGGGCTGCCTTGGAACGCGCTTGCAATCTGCGGATGCTGCACAAAGCCGCGGAACTCCAGACTCTGCGCAAGCTGGATGGCCGGATGGCTGAAGCGCTGTTCCTGCAGCCAGTGGTAATAGCTGACCGCCCGGTCCCAGGGGTTGCGCACCAGGGTGAAAGCAAAGAGTCCGCGCAGGGTGTCCTTTGGCACCAGCCCTTCGATGTCGGCCAGGGAGGAATGCTTCCACAGCCGCCCTCGCGTTTCGGCACCCTGCAGGCGGCGGCGGCGTTTTAGCGCTTTCGGCGTGTCCCCCAGCATCATGTCATCCGCCATGGCGCGCGCCTCCAGCGCCAGCGCCAGCGCCGTGCCGCCGGTCTTGGGGATGTGGATAAAAACGTATCGGCGGCCTTGGGACAGGATCATGATCTGACCCTAGGCGATTGATCTGTGTATGGAAATACCGATCTGCGCCAGGCTTTCGGCTTCTTTCTGGTGTCAAATACCTCGGGGTGAATTGGCCCTTCAGGGCCAAGAGGGGCAGCGCCCCTGCTACCTCGAGCGAAGCGCAATGGTGGCGCCGGCCGCAATGATCAGCGCGATCCCCAGCATCTGCCAGATGTTCAGCGCCTGCCCCCAAAAGGCCCAGGCAACGCCCGGCCCGACAATCATCACCGAGTATTCAAAGACGGCGACATAAGACGCTTCGCCCAGCTGATAGGCCTTGGTGATCAAAAACACGCCGCCCACCGCCGCACAGCCCTGCAGCAGGATCAGGTGCGAGATTTCCCACAGCGGCCAGACCCAGCCGCGGGTCACAAAACCGTCGGCGCCATCGGCCACCGGCTGCGGCCAGATCTCCAGACCCGTCAGCAGCAGCGCCCCCAGCACGCCCTGCACCAGCAGATAGATGAACAGCATCGCCACGGTGCTTTCGCCCTGGCAGAAAAGGCCGGTTGCCAGCGACCCCAGTGCGTAGAACAGCCCGCCAGCAACCGGCACCAGGATCAGCCAGTTGAAGGCCGCCGGGTCCGGCTGCAGAACCATCAGGACGCCCGCAAAACCGCAGAGCACTGCGGCAACCCGGATCCAGCCGATCCGCATCCTCAGGAACAGCACGGAGATCACCACGATCAGAATCGGCGAGGTGAACAGCCCTGCCAGCGCCTGGGCGATCGGCATCAGCGCGACTGCGGCAAAGTAGAACACCA
Organism: Leisingera aquimarina DSM 24565; assembly: GCF_000473165.1. GTDB lineage: Bacteria > Pseudomonadota > Alphaproteobacteria > Rhodobacterales > Rhodobacteraceae > Leisingera > Leisingera aquimarina. The sequence goes on from NZ_KI421504.1 coordinate 3,465,511, forward strand.
TCGCGACCGCCACCAGCACCGCCCGCAGCAGCACCGCCCCGAACCGGCTTGGCGCCAGTCCGCCAAGCCCGGCCCGGGCCATCAGCCACAAAAAAGGCAGCGCGACAAAGCTTCGCAGCAGATAGAATTGGCCAAGCCCGATCTGTTCGGCCATCAGCGGCACTGCGTTGTCGGTGATGCCGATAATCAGCATCGCCGCAAGCATGGCATGCGCAGCGGCCGTCTGGCTGCCGGTTTCTGCGGAAAGGACTGCTGTTTGTTTCATACCCTTCCCATTGCCCGCAACTTTCCGCAATATCTGTTCTCTAAGCGACACCAAAGTGATTCAGGGGAGGAAACTGATGGGGTGGATGGCGGATGAAACCGGTCTGGAGAAGACCGCCGCGAATTATGTGCCGCTGACGCCGCTGTCGCATCTGCAGCGGGCGGCGCAGGTGTTTCCGGAGCATCTGGCGGTCAGCTATGGCAAACACCGCAAGACTTATGCCGAATACCACGACCGCTGCACGCGGCTGGCCGCGGGGCTGGTCAAGCTGGGGGTGAAGCCGGGCGACGTGGTGGCCACGCTGCTGCCGAACATCCCGGCCCAGGCCGAAGCGCATTTCGGGGTGCCTGCCTGCGGCGCGGTTCTGAACACCATCAATACCCGGCTGGATGTGAGCACAGTTGGCTACATCTTTGACCATGGCGGGGCCAAGGCGGTGCTGGTTGATCCGCAATTCCTGGAACTGGCCGAGGCCGCCGTCGAGGAAATGGAAGGCCCCGCCCCGGTTTTGATCGAAGTGGCGGATGATCAGGCTACCTGGCACGCCACCGGCCGGCACATGGAGTACGAGGCGCTGCTGGCCAGCGGCGACCCGGATTTCCAGTGGATCATGCCCGAGGATGAATGGGAAAGCCTGGCGCTGAACTATACCTCCGGCACTACCGGGCGGCCAAAGGGCGTGGTGTATCACCACCGCGGCGCTTATCTGATGACCACGGGCACGGTGATCTCCTGGCGCATGGTGCTGCATCCGGTCTACCTGACCATTGTGCCGCTGTTTCACTGCAACGGCTGGAACCACACCTGGATGATGCCGGTGGTGGGCGGCACCCTGGTTTGCTGCCGGGATATCACCGCGCAGAACATCTACAACGCCATCCATTACGAGGGCGTCAGCCATTTCGGCGGTGCGCCGATTGTGCTGAACATGCTGGTCAATGCGCTGGACGAGGAGCGCCGCACCTTTGACCACACGGTGGAGGTGTTCACCGCAGGCGCCCCGCCAGCGCCCGCAACCCTGTCGAAGATCGAGGATCTGGGCTTCAACGTCACCCATGTTTACGGGCTGACCGAGACTTATGGCCACGTCACCGAATGCTACTGGAAAGCCGCAGAATGGGACGGGCTGGACAAGGCGGGCATCGCCGCGAAGAAATCCCGCCAAGGGGTTGCCATGCCAATGCTGGAACCAGTGGTGGTGCGCGACAGCGACCACAAAATCCTGCCCAAGGACGGTGAAAGCCAGGGAGAGATCGGGTTGCGCGGCAATGTGGTGATGAAAGGATACCTGAAGAACCCGGAGGCCACCGCCGAAGCCTTCAAGGACGGCTATTTCAACTCCGGCGACCTGGCGGTGCAGCACCCCGACGGCTATATCCAGATTGCCGACCGGGCCAAGGATATCATTATCTCGGGCGGCGAGAACATTTCCTCGGTCGAGGTGGAGGGCGTGCTGATGGCGCATCCGGATGTGCTGCTGGCTGCGGTCGCTGCGATGCCGGACGAGAAATGGGGCGAGGTGCCCTGCGCCTTTGTCGAACTGAAAGCCGGTGCCGCGGAAGATGCCGCAGCACTGATCGCTTTCACCCGCGAGACGCTGGCAGGTTTCAAGGCGCCCAAGAAAGTGGTGTTCCAGGAGCTGCCCAAGACTTCCACCGGCAAGATCCAGAAGTTCGAACTGAGGAAAACCGCCAAGAACCTGTAACTTTTCACGGCGAAACGGCATCCGGGGCAGCAAAGCAATTTGCTGCCCCTGTTTTATGTGATTATTCTGGCGGCAACGATAAGAACGGGGGCCGGGCTGGCTGCATGACGGCATTGAGGGAATTTGAGCGGCTGGAGGCTGCGGGCTTGTGGCGCGCGGACCGGGAGGCCCAGCGGCGGGATGTGATCATCTCGCTGGGGGATGCGACGCTGACGATTGCCAGTATGAACGACCGGCCGCTGGCGCATTGGTCGCTGGCAGCGGTAGAGCGCGCCAATCCCGGAGAGTTCCCGGCCCTGTTCCATCCCGATGGCGACCCCGGCGAGACACTGGAACTGGCTCAGGACGAGACCGCCATGCTGGATGCGATTGCCCGGGTGCAAACCGCAATCGGCCGCTCCCGCGCGCGGCCCGGCCGGCTGCGGGCCGTCAGTATCCTGGGCGCCTGTGCGCTGATGCTGGCACTGCTGGTCCTGTGGCTGCCCGGTGCTGTCACCCGGCATGCTGTCAGCGTGGTTCCTGACATTAAGCGCAAGGCGATCGGCCAAGCATTGCTGGGCCGGATCGAGCGCGTGTCGGGACCCGCCTGCGCGACGCCGGAAGCCGCACCGATCCTCAGAGATCTGGCGCAACGCACCGGGGTGCGGCAGCTGGCCGTGCTGCGCTCAGGCATTCCCGGCAGCCTGCATCTGCCTGGCGGCATCGTGCTGCTGAACCGTTCGTTTGTTGAGGATTTCGAGGATCCCGCAGTCGCGGCCGGCGCCATCCTGGCGGAACGCGCCCGGGCTGAGGCCAGCGACCCGATGTTCGAACTGCTGGAGGCCGGCGGAGTTATGGCCGCCTTCAAATTGCTGACCACGGGCGAGCTGGACCGCGCAGCCCTGGATGCCTATTCCGAAACCACCCTGGCCAGCCCCCGTCCGGCACTGCCGGATCAGGTGCTTCTGGCGGAATTTGCCCGCGCGGCGCTGCCCTCCTCGCCTTATGCCTATGCGCTGGACATCACCGGCGAGACGGTGCTGGGGCTGATCGAAGCGGACCCGATGGCAGGCCGCGATCAGGAGCCGCTGCTGAATGACCGCGACTGGGTGCAACTGCAGAACATCTGCGGCTAGACGCCCGGTTCTGTTGCGCCCAGCCGCAGTTTTGCGCGGCAGAAAACACTTAGCCCTTTTGACTGCTGTCAAAGGCCGCTTTCATGAAGTCGGCTTTCATCATGTGCGCCTTCATCGCGGGCAGGCCGATTGCTTTCAATGCGATCACCGATGCGTAGATCAGCGTTGCAGTGGCAAGGGCATCCAGCATCCATCCAAGAGGCACCGCCGCTGCGCCCAGATGTCCTGGCAGCGCCGAGAGCGCCGGAATAGTCCAGAAACCGGTCAGCGCATGCAGCACAAGCGCAATCCAGAACCCGGCGCAATACGGGCAATGCCATTGCTCATAGAGCGACTGCAGCGGCCGCGGCAGCATCGCCAGCAGCCTGTTGAACCAGGTCCCCCACTCCGGGAGTTTTTCCCAGATCAGGATATGCAATGCGGTTCCGATCAGAACAGGTTCGAATGTCATGGGTTTTTCCTTTCGCGGATTTCGATTGTTAGTTAGCTAGACTTACCTTACTGCGCAAAAAGGCGCCGACCCTTCAGCCGGTCTCAGACTTTTCTGCCAGCGCGGCTGCGAGAGCGTCGCCGTCCAGGCCCGGTGCTTCAGACAGGAAACTCCGGGCAGCGGCCTGATACATCTCCTCTCCTGTTTGCAGCATCTCGCGCCCCTGAGGCGTGAGCAGAATATGCTGGGCACGGGCATCGTAGCGGCAGGGCACCCGCTCCACCAATCCGCGCTCGGTCAGCTTGACAACCATCGCACTGGCCGAGGCTTTCCTGACGCCAAGATCCTCGACCACGTCTTGCAGGTGCTGGCCGTGGTCGTCTTTGCTGGTTTGTTTGATCTCCTGCTCCTTGATGGCGCGCAGGTATTCATACTCGCTGTGGCTGAGCCCGATCCGGGCGCCGCCCCTCGCCCAGTGCCGGTGTGCGTGGCGGTGTGCCAATTCGATCAGTTGCGCGAAGGTCATGCTGTCTCCAGTTAGTCTGGAAGCCTAACTAATGAACTTTCGGAAGAAGTCAAGAGAGGGCAAGCCCGGACATTGCCGGCGGCAAAAGCACAAAGCCCGCCCCTGAAACTGTCTGGAACGGGCTTCGAAATGCTCTTCGGTGCCTTTCACCTTCTGGCTGCGAAGGGGAGAGACCGTCTTTTCAGCAGCCGGAGCCGGGACGGTCAGGCCTCTGCCCTGGCTTTACTTGCTGATCCGCGCCCCGGCAAAACCAGCCTTGCGGGCTTTGGCCAAGGCTGCAGCGGCTTGGTCATGGGCGTGAAACGGGCCTGCCAGAACAACCTTATAGGGCTGCCCCCTGCGGCTGACAGTGCCAAGGCGCACTGGCAGACCGGCAGCGGCAAGCCGCCGCGCTGCGGCCTTGGCCTCAGCGGCACCGGCATAGGTTGCGGCGCGAATATACCGTCGCGATGCGGCTTGCTGCGGCGCCGCCGCATCCGGTGCAGAGCGGGTGGACAGGCGCAGGCCCGACGGCTGCGCTTCGGCCGGGCTGCGGCGCACATTGCGCGGCAGTGTCAGCGTGGCACGGTCCAGCGGCAGCTGCACCAGGCGGCGCGGCACGCCCTTGGTCCAGACCTGCGCCATCTGCGCATCGCCCTCGGATGTGCGCACGCCGCGCATCGTGTTCAGACGGTCGTCTTCACGCTCCACTGCCAGGTAGCCGGCCGGGGCTTGGGCAAAACCGGTCACCACTGCCGGGCGCACGGTACGCACCGCTCGCTGCGGGTTCAGCCGCCCATCGGTCCAGACCGGGCGATAGCCTTCGGGCACCGAGAAACTGTTGCTGAGGCGGCGGTCCTGGTAGATGTGCGTCTGCACCACACGCGTATTCGGGGTGAGGCGCAGGGAGGATTGCGGGCCGCTGCCCTGACCCCCGTAGGTCACCGGCGAAACAGTTTGCGGGCCGCAGCGCGCGCCGGTGGCATTGGTGTACTGGCGGCTGATATCCGAAAGACCGGCACACGCACCGCTGCTTGCGGGCTGCACTGCAGCCGGAGCGGGTGCTGCTGGGGCCGGGATTGGCTTGGGCGTCACACGCACGACTCTCTTAGGTGCCGGTTTCGGCGCCGGAGCAGCAGCGGCGGGCTGGGCGCTGGTGGATTGCGGTGTACGGCGCGGCTTGGCCGTGGTGACGATCCCGGGCGCTGCGGCGGCGGGCTTGGCAGCGGTGGACGGTCGTTTTGCTGCTGCGGGCGCAGCTGCAGCCGGTTGTGCCAGCTGCTGGCCTGGCTCCAGCGTGATCAGCTCCGGCGCCGGGGCTGCCGGCTGCTGCCTCGTGGCGCCTGCCAGCTTGGTTGGCGCATAGCCGCAGATCTGCTTGCGCGAGCGGGAGACCCGTGGAACCCAGGTGACATTGCCGTCAATGCCTGCACGGATGTAGATGCAGCCGCGGCTGTCCACATATTGCTTGCCTTTATAGGAAGCAGGCGGAAATTCGGAGGGCGGGCTGGTTTCACGCAGGGTTTGTGCCTGTATACCTGCCGCTCCTGTTGTCCCCGCGATGATGGCCAGTGCAATAATTCTAGTTATTTTCATTCCTGAGCCCCACAAAATATGGCTGCAGGATGCCCGAATCCGGCCTGTGAGTAAAGATTCTGCGGCAACAATAAGGCCGCAAGGCGGCAATTTTTGCTCAAATTGGAACTTGTTTGCTTGCCGCAGGCGGCAGCCGGGCATTCCGGCCAAGGCAATCAGCGCTGCCTTGGCCGCTGCGTTCAGATCATTTAGTGCCGAACATCCGGTCGCCGGCATCGCCCAGACCGGGCAGAATGTAGCCCTTCTCATTCAGCTGCCGGTCCAGCGAAGCGGTGACGATAGGTACATCCGGGTGCGCTTCTTTCATCCGCGCAACGCCTTCGGGCGAGGCCAAAAGGCAGAGGAAGCGGATGTTGTTGGCGCCGGCCTCTTTCAGCAGATCGATAGCGGCGGCAGAGCTGTTGCCGGTGGCCAGCATCGGGTCCACTGCGATCACCAGCCGGTCTTCCAGCGCTTCGGGTGCTTTGAAGTAATACTGCACCGGTTCCAGGGTTTCCTCGTCCCGGTAGAGGCCGACAAAACCAACGCGGGCCGAGGGGATCAGCTCCAGCACCCCGTCCAGCATACCGTTGCCCGCGCGCAGGATGGAGACCAATGCCAGTTTCTTGCCGGCCAGGATCGGCGCGTCCATTTCCTCCATCGGGGTTTCGATGTTGGTTGTAGTCAGCTCCATTTCGCGGGTGATTTCATAGGCCAGAAGCTGGGTGATCTCGCGCAGCAGGCGGCGGAAACCCGCGGTGGACGTGCCCTTGTCCCGCATCAGGGTCAGCTTGTGCTGCACAAGCGGGTGATCAACAACGGTCAGGTGGTCGGTCATGGGGCACTCCTAAAGTTTGCTTTTGCGCGCTTTTACGGGCTTGGCCACAGCAGGCAAGCGTGTTTTGATCATTGGGTCAAAGAAAGCTCTTGCCGGGGCCTTGGGCCGGGACGTTCAGATGGGCCGCAATCGAGGCGCCCACATCGGCGAATTTGACCTGCCCGATGGGGCCTGCGTCAAGCCCGGCAATCAGAACCGGCACCTGTTCACGGGTGTGGTCGGAACCGGGCCAGCTTGGGTCATTGCCGTGATCGGCGGTCAGCACCAGCATGTCGCCGTTGCGCAGTTTCGCCAGCAGCCGGCCAAACTCCGCATCGAACCACTCCAGCGCCCGCGCATAGCCGGAGAAGTCGCGGGTGTGGCCGTACATGCTGTCGAACTCGACGAAGTTGGCGAAGGTCAGGCTGCCGTCTTCTGCCGTTTCCACCGCATCGAACAGGTGCTGCATCAGCTGGGCATCCGCACCCTTTTTCAGGGTGTCGATACCGGTCATGGAGAAGATGTCGCCGATCTTGCCGATGGCGTGGACCTTGCCGCCTGTATCCTGCACCCAGTTGGTCAGCACTGGTGCCGGCGGAGTAATTGCAAAATCGCGCCGGTTGGTGGTGCGAGTGAAACCCTCCTCTGCTGAGCCCAGGAAGGGCCGCGCAATGACCCGGCCCACTTTCATCGCGTGCAGGCGCGGAGCGATAGCCTCGCAAAGTTTCAGGAGACGGTCGAGACCAAAGGTCTCCTCATGTGCGGCGATCTGAAAGACGCTGTCGGCGGAAGTGTAGCAGATCGGCTTGCCTGTCCGCATGTGTTCGGCGCCAAGGTCGTTGAGGATAACAGTCCCTGAAGCGTGGCAATTGCCGAGGATGCCATCGGTGCCGGCCTGCTCCGCTACAAAGGCCGTGAGGTCTTCGGGGAAGGACGGCGCCCGATCGGGGAAATAATGCCAGTCCCAGGGCACAGGCAGGCCCGCCAGTTCCCAATGACCCGAGGGCGTGTCCTTGCCACGGCTAACTTCTCTGGCACAGCCCCAACGGCCCTGCGGTTCTGAATCCAGCCCCGGAAACGGCACCGAGGACGCCAGCCGCATGGATGAACCAAGGCCGAGGCGTTCCATGTTTGGTACGTGCAGCGGGCCGCTTCTGCCCTCCTCGGCCTCACCCGCGGCACAGGCCTGGGTGATATGGGCCAGCGTGTTGGCGCCAAGGTCCGGCAGATCGCCGTTGAAGAACGTCCCGGCATCCGGCGCGCCGCCGATGCCAACGGAGTCCATCACCACAAGGAAGGCACGGGGCATCAGGAGATCCTTTCGTGAACCAGCGGCGGCGGGGCGTCCGACGCATCGCCAATGGCGATGGCGGCGAGGAAGGCAGCCTCTGCCATATCTGCCGCATCATCGCTGGCGGCGTGGATGCAGGCAAGGGTGTCCCCTGCCCCGACGGGCTGGCCCAGGCGGGCAATGCCCGAGATACCAACGCCGGGGTGGATCCTGTCGCTCTCCACCATCCGGCCCCCGCCCAGGGCAACTACAGCCAAGCCAAGTGCTTCGCCGTTCATGGCAGAGACACGCCCGGCGCCGGAGGCCTTGACCGCCCGCACGACCTCTGCGCCCGGCAGATGATCCTGCCATTTGGCGGCGAAATCAGCAGGGCCGCCCATGGCGGCAATCATACGGGCAAACCGCTCTGCCGCGCGGCCATCGGTGAGAGTTGCGGTGATCTGCGCCGCACCTTCATCTGCGTCCGCGGCCAGACCGGCGTGGGCCAGCAGCTCGCCGCCCAAAACCGCGGAAATCTCTGCCAGCGAGCCAGCCGCCTGCCCTGTCAGCACCCGCATCACCTCGGCTACTTCCAGCGCATTGCCAAGGGCCGGTGCCAGAGGCTGGTTCATGTCGGTGACCAGCGCCGAAGTGCGGCAGCCAGCTGCATTGGCGGTATCGCAGAGCGACTGCGCCAGCGCGCGGGCGTCATCTGCCGTCTTCATAAAGGCGCCGGAGCCGATTTTCACATCCAGCACCAGCGCATCCGGGCTGGCGGCGAGTTTCTTGGACAGGATCGAGGCGGTGATCAGGTCAAGGCTTTCCACCGTCGCGGTGACGTCGCGGATCGCATAGAGCCGCTTATCCGCCGGGGCAATCTGGGCGGTGGCGCCGACAATGGCGCAGCCCATGTCCTGCATCATGCGGCGCAGGTGGTTCTCACTGACGCTGGTGGAAACACCGGGGATCGCTTCCAGCTTGTCCAAAGTACCGCCTGTGTGGCCCAGCCCGCGGCCCGAGATCATCGGCACATAGGCACCGCAGGCCGCTAGCGCCGGTGCCAGCAGCAGCGAGACACAGTCCCCCACCCCACCGGTGGAATGCTTGTCCAGAACCGGGCCGTCCAGATTCCAGGTCAGCACATCGCCAGTGTCGCGCATCGCCAGGGTCAGGGCGCGGCGGCCCTCGACGCTGAGGCCCTGCAGGCAGACCGCCATGGCAAAGGCTCCGGCCTGCGCGTCCGAGACCCCACCGTTGGCCAGCCCTTCCGCAAACCAGTGCAGCGCGTCTTCGCCCGGTGTTTCACCGCGCCGGAGTGTTGCATTGATGGCGCGGGCGTCCATCAGCTGCGCTCCATATGGTCCACGTCAAAAGCGCCCGGCAGCAGGTCGCCGATGGTGGTGTCCTTCTCAGCGCCGTCAGTGGTCGCCAGGGTCACTTTCACCTCTCCTGTGCCAAACTCCTTGAGCTTCTGACGGCAGCCGCCGCAGGGCGGGATCGGAGAGGGGCAGTCGGCAATCACATAGACCGCCGCCAGCTCCCTTTCCCCCGCGGCGACCATGGCGGCGATAGCCCCGGCTTCGGCGCAGGTGCCCTCGGGATAGGCCACGTTTTCAACATTGCAGCCGACGTAGATCTGGCCGGTGGACGAGCGGATTGCAGCGCCGACCTTGAAATTAGAGTACGGCGCGTGGGCGTTTTCGCGGACGGCGGTTGCGGCGGCTTTGAGGCTCATGGGCGATTCCCCGGTTTTTGATCATCTGGTCAGAATGCCGCAGCCTAGCTGAATTGCCCCGGGGAGCGGAAGCCCCCGGATGCAGTTCCAAGTCTATCCCTCTTGGCGCTGGACACGCCGTCAGGATCATCTCCAGAAATTGCGGGCAGTTTACCGGGTCGCGGCCCCGGATCGTTCAGCCTAGCGAAACGGCAAAGCTGCGAGAACGCCCTGCTCCACCGTCAGCATGTACTGCCGGAAAATCTCAGCCCTGACACCAACAGCTTGGTTCAGGCGGCGCGGGCTTTCTGAAGAACCATCAGGATCTTCAAGAGAAATGTGGTTAATCTCTGGGCTTCCCTGCCCCTGCTTTACACCGCAGCCATAGCCCGCAGCCCGAAAGCCGGGCCGCATCGAGATCATTTTCCACCAAAAGAACACACCTAAAACCCTGGCGTAAAAGGTAAAGTCATTGCGCAAACGCCATAACACCGAAGCGGGGAGCGGTGACTGACTGGCTCAGCTTTCACTCCCTTTTCATTTAGCGTTTGCTTGGGCCGCAGGGCAGAGTTCAAGCAAGACACCGCCAACCGCTTTGCCGCCGCATTCATTTGCGTCAGTTTGGGCTAGGTTTCCGGCAGGAAAAATGGTTTAACACTAAACAATATCGATTTTCAGGAGCGCCAGATGTCCGATTCACAGAACCTGCGCCAAGCCGCGCTCAACTATCACGAGTTTCCTCAGCCCGGCAAACTGGAGATCCGCGCAACCAAACCGATGGCCAACGGGCGCGATCTGGCACGTGCCTATTCACCCGGCGTGGCAGAGGCCTGCACCGAGATCAAAGCGGACGCCGCCAATGCCGCGCGCTATACCTCGCGCGGCAATCTGGTAGCGGTTGTGACAAACGGCTCGGCAGTGCTGGGGCTGGGCAATATCGGCGCGCTGGCCTCGAAACCGGTGATGGAGGGCAAGGCGGTCCTGTTCAAGAATTTCGCGGGCATCGACTGTTTTGACATCGAGGTGAACGAAAGCGATCCGGAAAAGCTGGCAGATATCGTCTGCTCGCTGGAGCCGACGTTCGGCGCCATCAACCTGGAGGACATCAAGGCACCGGATTGTTTTGTGGTGGAGAAGCTGTGCCGCGAACGGATGAACATTCCGGTATTTCATGACGACCAGCACGGCACCGCAATTGTGGTCGGTGCAGCCGCCACGAACGCCTTGCATGTGGCGGGAAAGTCGTTTGAGGAGATCAAGATCGTCTCTACCGGCGGCGGTGCGGCGGGGATTGCCTGCCTCAACATGCTGGTGAAACTGGGAGTGAAGCGCGAGAACATCTGGCTCTGCGACATTCACGGCTTGGTCTATGAGGGCCGCGAAGAAGACATGAACCCGCAGAAGGCGGCCTTTGCCCAGGCTTCGGATAAACGCACGCTGGATGAGGTGATGGACGAGGCGGATCTGTTCCTCGGCCTCTCCGGCCCGAACGTCCTGAAGCCCGAAATGGTGGCAAAAATGGCAGACCGCCCGATCATCTTTGCGCTGGCAAACCCGACACCCGAGATCATGCCAGAGGCCGCGCGCAAGGTGGCGCCCGAGGCGATCATCGCCACGGGCCGCAGCGATTTTCCCAACCAGGTCAACAACGTGCTGTGCTTTCCCTTCATCTTCCGCGGCGCGCTGGATGTGGGGGCAACCGAGATCAATGACCAGATGCAGATCGCCTGCGTTGAAGGTATTGCCGAACTGGCCCGCGCCACAACCAGTGCCGAAGCCGCGGCAGCCTACAAAGGGGAGCAGCTGAATTTCGGCGCCGATTACCTGATCCCCAAACCGTTCGACCCGCGCCTGGTGGCCGTGGTGTCCTCTGCCGTTGCCAAGGCGGCGATGGACAGCGGCGTGGCGACCCGGCCGATTGAGGACATCGAGGCCTATAAGCAGAAACTGAACCAGACGGTGTTCAAATCTGCCCTGCTGATGCGCCCGGTGTTTGAGGCCGCCCGCGCCGCGTCCCGCCGGATCGTGTTCAGCGAGGGCGAGGATGAGCGGGTGCTGCGTGCCGCCCAGGCGATCCTGGAGGAAACCACCGAGACCCCGATCCTGATTGGCCGTCCGGAAGTGATCGAGCGCCGCTGTGAGCGGCTGGGGCTGGACGTGCGGCCGGGGCGCGATTTTCAGCTGGTGAACCCGGAGAACGACCCCCGCTACTACGATTACTGGAACAGCTATCACAAGGTCATGCAGCGCCGCGGTGTGACCCCTGACCTGGCCAAGGCGATCATGCGCACCAACACCACCGCAATTGGCGCCATCATGGTCCACCGGGGCGAAGCCGACAGCCTGATCTGCGGCACATTTGGCGAATACCGCTGGCACATGAACTATGTCGAGCAGGTTCTGGGCGGCAACAGCTATTCGCCGCACGGGGCGCTGTCGCTGATGATCCTGGAGGACGGGCCGCTGTTCATCGCCGACACCCATGTGCGGATCGAGCCGACGCCCGAGCAGATCGCAGAAACCGTCATCGGCGCGGCCCGCCATGTGCGCCGCTTCGGCCTGGATCCGAAGATTGCGCTGTGCTCGCAATCGCAATTCGGCAATATCGCCTGCGATACCGGCAGCCGGCTGCGCGCCGCGCTGGAGATCCTTGACGAGAAACGCCGGGATTTTGCCTATGAGGGCGAAATGAACATCGACTGCGCGCTGGATCCTGAGCTGCGCGAACGAATCTTCCCGAATTCGCGCCTGGAGGGCGCGGCCAATGTGCTGATCTTCGCCCATGCCGATGCCGCCTCGGGGGTGCGCAATATCCTGAAGATGCGGGCGGGAGGTCTGGAGGTTGGTCCGATCCTGATGGGGATGGGCAACCGCGCCCATATCGTTTCCCCTTCGATCACCGCGCGCGGGCTTTTGAACATGGCCGCCATTGCCGGCACCCCGGTGGCGCACTACGGTTAATCCTGCGGCTGGGAATTTCCGCTGGCCGCCCATCCGGGGAGGCCAGCAAAGGGGACCAGCCATGAAAGGGCATTGCCACTGCGGCGCCGTGCATTGGGAGAGCCAGGCCGAGGCGGCCTGGAGCTGCTACTGCCACTGCGCCGATTGCCGCCGCAATTGCGCAGCACCTGTCACCGCATTTTTCGGACTGCCGCATGAGGCGGTCGCGTGGTCCGGTTCAAAGCCGCAAATCTACAATTCCTCTGACGGTGTCGAGCGGCTGTTCTGCGGTGCCTGCGGCACCCAGATGGCCTATCGCACCGCACGGGATGCAGTGAACATCCATATGTACACGGCAACTCTGGAATGCCCTGGGGATGTGCCCCCCAAGTTCCATGTCTTCCACTCCGACCATGTGAGCTGGCTGGAGCTGAAAGACAAGCTGCCCCGCTACAGCCGGGGCAGTGAACAAGATGCGCGGTAGCTAGACGGGGTTAGTGGGCGGACATCAATATTTCCCGCTCCGCTAGGAGATCACGGGATTTCCTAGCGGCTTCCATGCAGGGAACCGGCGTGCGCTTAGCGGGCGTAACCGATGGTTTGCAGGGCATCCTTGATTTCGTCCAGGACAGCCGGATCGTCAATCGTGGCAGGCATCTTCCACGGGGTGCCATCCGCGATGTTCACCATAGTGCCGCGCAGGATCTTGCCGGACCGGGTCTTGGGCAGCCGGTCGACCACCGCCGCCAGTTTAAATGCGGCAACCGGGCCGATCTTCTCGCGCACCAGCTGGACGACCTCGGATACCACCTCGCCATGATCGCGATCGGCACCGGCGTTCAGGCAGAGGAAGCCAACCGGCATCTGGCCCTTGAGGCTGTCCGCCACGCCGATCACGGCGCATTCGGCGACATCCGGGTGGCCCGCCAGCACTTCCTCCATGCCGCCGGTCGACAGCCGGTGGCCTGCGACGTTAATGACATCATCGGTGCGTGCCATGATGTAGAGATAGCCATCTTCATCCTTCATGCCCGCATCGCCGGTCTCGTAGTAGCCGGGAAATGTGGTGAGGTAGCTTTTCTTGAACCGCTCCCCGGCATTCCACAGCGTCGGCAGGGTGCCCGGCGGCAGCGGCAGTTTGACCGCGATGGCGCCCAGCTCGCCCGGCGCTACCGGGTTGCCGCCTTCGTCCAGAATATCGACTTCATAGCCGGGCATCGGCACTGCAGGCGAACCAAGCTTGGTCGGCAGTTCTTCGATCCCCAGCGGATTGGCGGCAATCGACCAGCCGGTTTCGGTCTGCCACCAATGGTCCACCACAGGAACCTTCAGTTGTTCCTGCGCCCAAGTGATGGTGTCGGGATCGGCGCGCTCGCCGGCCAGATAAACCTGCTGCAGGCAGCTCAGATCGTATTTCTTGACGAATTCGCCCTTGGGATCTTCCCGCTTCACCGCGCGAAAGGCAGTGGGGGCGGTGAAGAAGCTCTTGACCTTATGCTCGGAGATCACCCGCCAGAATGTGCCCGCATCCGGCGTGCCCACCGGCTTGCCCTCAAACACAACTGTCGTGTTGCCGTGGATCAGCGGCGCATAGCAGATGTAGCTGTGGCCAACGACCCAGCCCACATCGGAAGCAGCCCAGAACACATCGCCGGGATTAACGTTGTAGATGTTCTTCATCGTCCAGTTCAACGCCACCAACTGGCCCGCGGTGTGGCGGATCACGCCTTTGGGCTGGCCGGTGGTGCCGGAGGTGTAGAGGATATAGGACGGGTGGTTGCCTTCCACGGGCACACATTCGGCGGGTTCCACACCGTATTGGAAGCCATGCCAGTTCACGTCCCGGCCCGGAATCAGATCCGCCACTTCCTGTTCGCGCTGGAAAATCACGCAGAACTCCGGCTTGTGCTCCGACAAGTCGATGGCGCCATCCAGCAGCGGTTTGTAATGCACTGTACGGCCCGGCTCGATCCCGCAGGAGGCGGCGATGATCGCCTTGGGTTTGGCATCGTCAATCCGCACCGCCAGTTCGTTGGAAGCAAATCCGCCGAACACCACCGAATGCACAGCACCGATACGGGCGCAGGCCAGCATCGCCTCCAGCGCTTCAGGGATCATCGGCATGTAGATGATGACCCGGTCGCCTTTTTCGACGCCCTTGGCGCGCAATGCTCCGGCCAGTGTGGCGACGCGATTGCGCAGCTCGACATAGGAGATTTCACGCTTGGTATGGGTGACCGGGCTGTCATAAATGATCGCGGTCTGTTCGCCGCGGCCTTGTTCCACATGGCGGTCAACGGCGTTGTAGCAGGTGTTCACCTTGGCATCGGAAAACCATTCATAAAGGCCATCGCCCTTATCTAACAGCGCCTGCTTCGGGGCTTCATCCCAGTCAATCGCCTGTGCGGCCTCCATCCAAAACCCTTCCGGGTCCTGTTTCCAGTCGGCATAAATATCCTGATATCCCATAGTGATCATCTCCTCCTGCTCTTTGCCTAGGCGAGAAAGCGGCAAACGGGCAAGTTTTGCTGCCGCGGCACGCAAGGTTGGTCAATAAATTTACAGATTCCAGCCAGGAGACCAGCCTGAATTCACAGAATTTACACATGGTTTGCGATTTGCATCCAATCCGCTTTGCAAACAGGTCTTTGCCGGAGAATATTCAGGAAAGCCGCGCCGGAATTGCAAATTTGCAAACCTCCCCGAAGGATATGGCGGCTGCGATGCGGGAATCAACCGCTGCGGCAAGAGCACTGACCGAGAAAAGACCTTTGGGCTTCTGTCGCGCCGGCTGGCCGTGCTCCGCCAACCCTAGATTCTGCCAAGCATGAACTGGAGCCGGTTTCGCCTCTTTTACTGCGTTTTTCGTTTCGCGCCGCCTGCCACGGGCTTGGGGAAGCGAGGTGTAAGACGTGCCAACGGCACGTGGCTCAACCAGACATATCATCGCGCGCTTTAAAGCGACCTGTCACGCTGACAGACAAGCCAATAGGTCTTGAACCTCGGTAGAGTTCCCGCAGATTTCCGGCCCATTGCCGTCCGGTTTCCCTTGCAACTCCGCCCTGCCCTCCTAGGCTGCGGCCAGGGAGGCTTGAGCATGACAAAACCGGATATCTGGCGCCTGGGTGCAACGGAACTGACAAAACTGACACGCACCGGAGATCTGAGCGCCGAAGATGCCGTGCAAGCCTCCATTGATCGAATGAACGCGGTGAATCCGGCGCTGAATGCCGTTGTTGAAGACCTGAGCGCCGAGGCACTGAAGCGCGCCCGCGCGCTCGACACGGCACACGCAGGCGGCGCTGTTCCCGGCCCGCTGCACGGTGTGCCGGTCACCATCAAAATAAACGTTGATCAGAAGGACCATGCCACCTCCAACGGAGTCCCGGCGCTGAAGGACTTGATAGCGCCTGCGGACGCTCCGGTGGTGGAGAACCTGCAAAAGGCCGGGGCGGTTGTGATCGGACGGACAAATACACCGGAGTTTTCCTTCCGCGCCGACACCGACAACCCGCTGCATGGCCGCACACATAACCCTTGGGGGCGGCATATCTCACCCGGCGGGTCCTCTGGCGGCGCAGGGGCTGCAGTGATGGCCGGGATCGGCGCAATGGCCCATGGCAATGACATTGGCGGCTCCTTGCGGTTTCCGGCCGCTGCCAATGGCGCGGTGACAGTGAAACCTGGCCTGGGCCGGGTGCCAGCCTGGAACCCCAGCCAATCCGCCGAACGCGGGCTGCTCGCGCAGCTGATGTCAGTGCAGGGGCTGATCACCCGCTCGACAGAAGACCTGCATCTGTCAATGCCCTCCTTGATTGCCGCAGACCCGCGCGACCCCTTTCATGTGCCGATGCCCTGGCGCGGGGAAACCCTGGACGCCCCGATCAAAGTGGCCTTCACCAAGAACACCCATGGCTATGATTTGCACCCCGAAGTCGAGGCCGCATTGGATTTCGCCCGCGCGGCGCTGACCGACGCAGGCTATTTGGTTGAGGACGCGGAGCCGCCCAATGCGTTCGAGGCCGGACGCACCGGTTACCGCGCACTGATGGGTGAGATCCATGCGCTGATGAAGGGGGATGTGGACGCGGCGGGCTCCCGGACCGTGCGCGATATCTTTGCCGTCTATTTCCAGGAGTTCCCGCCCTTTGCCGGCGATGAGCTGCTGCAGATGATGGCCAAGCGCACCCATTACGCGCGGCAATGGTCCCTGTTCATGGAGGAATACCCGCTGGTGCTGTCGCCCTTCCTGCCGCAGCCCTTTTTCAAGCCGGACCGAGACACCGAAGGCGCCGAAGGTGTGCATGAGGTGCTGGGTTGCGCAGTTTATTCTTACGCGATGAACTTTCTCGGCCTGCCTGCCGCCTCAGTCCCTGCCCGGCTGGCGCAGCTGCCGAACGGGCCGCAGCCCATCAATGTGCAGATCGCCGCCCGCCGCTGGCGAGAGGATCTTGCGGTGGGCGCCTGCGCTGCGATTGAAGCCCGTGCAGGCCGCATGTGCCTGCCGCTGTGGGACCAGATGCAAGCCGGAGGAAGCACCTGACATTGCGGTCAGCCGGCAAACGGCAGCATGAACCACCTCAATACGTTCGACTTGGAGAAGGTCCCTATAGGGAGTTCGAAAGGGTGCAGTGGAGCAAGTATTCATCGTCACACCCGGCCCGCTTAAGGTCCCGGGGAACGGATTGAACCGCCCCCGGGGAACTTCCATACCTAGGTCACTCACTAATAACAGCGCGCGCCTTGTCGCATTCTGCGAACCCGGCGTTTGGCACAGCTTCCGTGGTCGTAACCGGCAGGGAACTTAAAAAACTGGAACGCACAAAACACGCCGGTACGGATCTGTGGCATTTTGCCCTTTGGCAGCTACCATCCACATCCGCCTGTGGGTAAATCATCGCACGGAATCGTTACCGGTAAGTTTACAAATCCGTGAACCCTTCGTTAAACGCCTACGTAAACTGCTCGGAAATAAGCCTTTCTTCCAGGCCATGACCGGGATCGAACAGAATTTTATGGCGTATTTGCGGATCGGTACGGATCTCAACCCAATCAATATCGGCCACAGAATTCGAGTCCGCATCAGCCATCACCGGGCGCTTGCCCGCTTCCAAAACGTCAAAACGCACCATCGCGTTACTGGGCAAAAGCGCGCCGCGCCAGCGCCGCGGCCGGAAGGCTGCAATCGCGGTGAGTGCCAGCACATCCGCCCCGATCGGCAGAATCGGACCATGGGCGGAGTAATTATAGGCCGTGGACCCTGCAGGGGTGGAGACCAAAGCGCCGTCGCAGACCAGCTCCTCCATCCGCACACGGCCGTCCACAGATATTCTGAGCCGCGCCGCCTGCGGTCCTGCCCGCAGCAGAGACACCTCGTTGATGGCCAGCGCCTTATGCACCGCACCGCGGCGGTCCATGGCGGTCATCGACAGCGGATTGATGATTTCCTGCACGGCTTCTTCAAGCCGCTCGATCAGCCCGTCTTCACGGTATTCATTCATTAGAAACCCAACGGTACCGCGGTTCATGCCGTAAACAGGCGCCGGGTGATCCACCATCGCAAGCAGCGTGCGCAGCATGAAACCGTCCCCGCCCAACGCCACAACAATACCGGCTTCGGCGGGCGGCACATGACCGTATCTCTTTCGCAGGGTACCCAGGGCATCCTGCGCAACATCGGCCTCACTGGCCAGAAAGGCGATTCTCAAACTCATGAAATCTGTTTCCGGTGTTAGGCATCTGGTTCCGAAACAATCACAGCTTTCCCGCAAAGACCATAGTTGCCGTTCTGTCGCAGGGAAATGTCGCTTTACAGGCTTCCGGCGCAAGGATGTTTCCGATAGGAAATCCCTCAATTCTGATCCTTACTCCAACGGAGCCACCATGACTGAAGCGACCCGTGACCCCGGCTTTTTCACCCAGTCCCTCTCTGAGCGCGATCCTGAGCTTTATGCGTCGATCACAGCCGAACTGGGGCGCCAGCGCGACGAGATCGAGCTGATCGCCTCCGAGAACATCGTCTCCGCCGCGGTGATGGAAGCGCAAGGGTCGGTGCTGACCAACAAATACGCCGAAGGCTACCCGGGACGCCGCTATTACGGCGGCTGCCAGTATGTGGACGTGGCCGAAAACCTGGCGATCGACCGTGCCAAAGCACTGTTCGGCTGCGAATTTGCCAATGTGCAGCCGAACTCCGGCAGCCAGGCCAACCAGGGCGTGTTCCAGGCGCTGATCCAGCCCGGCGACACCATCCTGGGCATGGATCTGGCCTCCGGCGGCCACCTGACCCACGGCGCGCGTCCGAACCAGTCCGGCAAGTGGTTCAATGCGGTGCATTACGGCGTGCGCGAAAGCGACAACCTGATCGACTACGACCAGATCCAGGCGCTGGCAACCGAGCATAGCCCCAAGCTGATCATCGCCGGCGGCTCCGCCATCCCGCGCCAGATCGACTTTGCCAAGTTCCGTGAAATCGCCGACAGCGTCGGCGCCTATTTCATGGTCGACATGGCCCATATCGCGGGTCTGATCGCGGCGGGTGAACACCCCTCGCCGTTCCCCCATGCGCATGTGGCCACCACCACCACCCACAAGACCCTGCGCGGCCCCCGCGGCGGCATGATCGTGACCAATGACGAGGCCATCGCCAAGAAAGTGAACTCGGCGATCTTCCCCGGCATCCAGGGCGGTCCGCTGATGCATGTGATCGCAGGCAAGGCGGCCGCCTTTGGCGAGGCGCTGAAGCCGGAGTTCAAGATCTACCAGAAGCAGGTGCGTGCCAACGCGGCAGCGCTGGCAGACCAGCTGATCCAGGGCGGATTGGACATCGTCACCGGCGGCACAGACACGCACGTGATGCTGGTCGACCTGCGCCCCAAGGGCGTCACCGGCAACATCGCCGACAAGGCGCTGGGGCGCGCCCATATCACCACCAACAAGAACGGCATCCCGTTCGACCCGGAAAAGCCCACCGTGACGAGCGGTTTGCGCCTGGGCACGCCCGCAGGCACCACCCGCGGCTTCGGCGAGGCTGAGTTCCGCCAGATCGCCGACCTGATCATCGAGGTGATCGACGGCCTGGCCGCCAACGGTGAAGACGGCAATGCGGATGTGGAAGCCGCGGTGCGCGCCAAAGTGGCCGGTCTCTGCGCCCGGTTCCCGCTGTACCCGAACCTGTAAGCCCCTGCAGGATTGAGAGAAAAGGACCGCCGCGGCCCCACACAGCCGCGGCGGTTTTCCGTTGCCGCAAAGGCGAGGCTCCCGCGCCCCGCAGGTGCATCAAAGATGCCCCGGCACGGGCCTTGGGCCCGGCAGCGCCCCATTGGGGCGCTGCGCGCGCCGTGCACCCGCGCGGCGCCATGCTCAACGCTTTCAGGTCTGCCTCCGGCAGGCTGGAAAGGGGCGGGAGCGGCTGGTGGCCGCTTTCACCTTTTCACCTCCGGCTGCGTTTGATCTAAACGCCTTATGAACAGCAGAAATTCAAACCGCACCCGCCGCCTGGAGCGCCGCCTTGGCGACAGGATGCGCGCGCATCTTCCATTGGCGCTCAGCGAATTCATCATGTTCACCCTGAAACAAGGCTGGGCCGCAATTTTCGGCATCCTGCTGCTGGGCGGGCTTATCGTAACAGGTTGGATCTGGCAGCCGGACTGGGCGCTTGCCCGTTATGACGCCCTGCTGATCTATGCGCTGGCGCTGCAGGCGCTGCTGCTGGCCACCGGCATGGAAAGCTGGCGTGAGGTGCGGGTCATACTGCTGTTTCACCTGACTGGTACCGCGATGGAGATCTTCAAGGTGCAGGCGGGCAGCTGGGGCTATCCCGGCGGCGGCGCGATCAAACTCTATGACGTGCCGCTGTTTTCCGGTTTCATGTATGCAGCGGTCGGTTCCTACATGGCACGGGTTATCCGGTTGTTTGATATGCGCTTTGCCCCCTACCCGCCGTTCCGGGCCACGGTGCTGATGGCCGTTGCCATCTATGGCAACTTCTACGCCCATCATTTTCTGCCCGATATCAGGATGGGCCTGTTTGCGGCCACCGTACTGCTGTTTGCCCGCACCCGCATCTGGTTCCGCATTGGCGAGCGCAGCTACTGGATGCCGCTGCCGGTGGCTGCGTTTCTGTCCAGTTTCTTTCTGTGGCTGGCAGGAAACATCGGCACCAGCACCAAGACCTGGCTGTACAATGGTCAGGCCAGCGGCGAATGGGTGAGCCTGGCCAAGATGGGGTCCTGGTATCTGCTGCTGTACGTCAGTTTTGTCACCGTGACGCTGGTGTTCCGCGAGGCGCTGTCGCCCACGGCAACCCCTGCCCGGCAGATGCAAAACGCCCGCCAATAAAGGGCGGGCGCCGGGCCGGGTTTACTTAAAACGGATCAGAGATCCTGTTTGGCGTCCAGCAACGCGTCTTCCAGCAGCCGTTCGTTGCGGGCCTCTTCGATCTTGCGGATGCGGTCTTCGCTGGAGCGGTGATCAAACCGGTATTTCACCACGTTGACCAGGCTCAGTGTCAGCAAGAGCACCGCCATCGCCCAAAATCCTTTGGTTGCCAGCGGCACCTCAGTTGAAAGCCACAGAGAAATCCCCAGCATTGCATAGGCGATAGCGACGCCGGCAGAGTTCAGAAAGATAATCAGTTTGTTGTCAGTGTTGTCGGTAAACATGTCGTTTCTCCAGAAAATACAAGTTGGTCTATGCGGGCCGGCGGACCGGACCAGGGCAAAGCCTGTTTAGCTGCTGCTTTTAAGCCGGTTCAGCACATCGGCGGCAGTGCTGCGGCTGCGGGGGCCGAAACCGGCATCCGCCAGATCACCGGCAATGGTGCTGTTGCTCAACTCACCGTCGATTTCGCGCAGGATTTCGCCCTGTTCGAACGGGTCATCGCGCTGCAGAACTTCGCTGATCAGCGCCTCGGCTTCTTCGGCCGGGCTGTCGCCGCCTGTATGACGGCGCAGGCGGCGCTGGATGTCTTGCTCGCGCCGTGTAGCGCGGGCGGCAATGGCGCCCTGCTTCAGGTCGGTGATGCGGCGGCTGGCGGTTTCCACCGACTGGCGCAGCTGCAGGATCCTTGTTTCCAGCCGGTCGAGGGTCTGGCGGCGGACCGTCAGCTCGTTCTCCATCTCGGCCACCGCTTGGGCTGCGCTTTGCGCCAGATCCTCGCGCCCGCCTTCCAGCGCTTCACCGGCCCGGGCCATCAGGTCCTGAACGCGGGTTTGCAAGGTCTCGATCTGGCGCTGTTCGGCGCGCTGGCGTTGGATCAGGCTGGCCAGGGTCAGCTTGGCCGCCTTCAGATTGCCTTCGGCCTCGCGGATCTTCTGGGTGATCAATTCGATCGAATAGGTCTCCCGAAGCTGCTCTTCGGCCCGGGCATTGGCACCGGTGATCAGGGTCTTCAGAGTGGCGAACATCTCTTCCTCCAACTTGAACATCGTTCACAAGGAGGGTGATCGCACAAATCTGAACATCGTTCAAGAATTAATTTGAACAGTGTTCAAAAAATCAAGATCTGCCGATTTGACGGAGCACCTGGGCAATCATCGTTTCGATCTGTTCCGGAGGAACGCCCGAGATGCGCCGTTCCAGCCCCAGCAGCACAATGCCATGCACCGAAGAGAACAGCGCCCGCACCATCAAGCCGGTTTCCTCTGCCCCCATCCCCGGGAACAGTTCCCCCACCGGACGAGCGATATTGGCAAAGAGGCCCTCCAAGGCTTCCAGATACCAATCCGGCACCGGCCCTTCTGCCGTCATCTGCAAATCAAACAGCGCCCGCCACAGGTTGGTGTTCGCGATGGCAAAGTGCAGGTAGGCGTTGCTCATCAGGATCAGGCGGCGGGTCGGCGGTTCTGCGTCCGCATCCTCCACAGACGCCCTGACGGCAGCGCCCAGCCCGCGGAACGTGCGGCCGTTCACCGCCATGATGATGGCGTTCAGATCGTCGAACGCATTGTAGATCGCTCCCAGGGCACAGCCCGCATCCTGGGCCAGATCACGGGCACGCAAGGCCCCTGCCCCGTCGCGTGCGATGCGGATCTCTGCCGCGTCCACCAGTTTTTCCCGCAGCGCTGCCTTGCGCGCCTCTACCTTGCCTGCCATGGCGCCCCACTCTATCTTGAACCACGTTCAAAATACCGCAGGCAGCGGCGGCGTAAAGCGGGAAATCAGATCAGACCGCGCCACCGCAGGACCACAACCAGCAGGATCAGCACCACCAGCACGGAAAACCCCATGCTGCCCAGCACCCCCAGCCAGAACCCTTTGCGCCGGTCGGCCAGGTCGATTTTCTGCAGATACGCCTTAACTTCGCGCGCGGCACCGCGCAGCGGTTTCTCGTCTACGGTCGGCCGCAGCTTGGGATGTTCCAGCATCGGCAGCGCATCGGCAAGTTTCATGCCCTGCTTATAGACCCGGCGCGGCAGGCGGCGGCGGGCGCGTTTCAATGCGGCGGCGAGATCCCCGGAGGCATGCTCACGCTCTTTCAGCAGCGTGCGGATCTCTTCGATGTCCTGATCCAGACTGGCGGCCATTCTGGCACTCTCCCTCAGCTGCCGTTCGCTGCCACCCTAACCTGCGCCCGCGCCCGTCTCAATGGGGGTGGCAAGCCTTTGCCTGGGCGGGTATCAAGACCCTATGCTGAACACGATCACACATGGCACTGCCACCGACAAAGCCCCGCTGCTGATTGCCCACGGCCTTTATGGCTCGGCCCGGAACTGGGGTGTCATCGCAAAACGCCTGTCGGATGAGCGTCTGGTCGTCGCAGTGGATATGCGCAACCACGGCGACAGCCCGCGGACCGATAGCCACAGCTATCCGGAACTGGCCGAAGACCTGGCCGAGGTGATTGCCGCCCACGGCGGGCAGATGGACGTGATCGGACATTCGATGGGCGGCAAGGCGGCGATGACCCTGGCGCTGAACCACCCTGAGGCGGTGCGCCGCCTGGTGGTGGCTGACATTGCGCCGGTTGCTTATGGCCATACCCAGATCCAATACATTCACGCCATGCGGTCCGTGGATCTGGATACGCTGCAGCGCCGCCCCGAGGCCGCAGCTCAGCTGGCCGAGGCCGGGGTGGAACCTGCGCTGCAAAGCTTTTTCACCCAGTCGCTCGATATCCCGAACAAGCGCTGGAAGCTGAACCTGGACACGCTGGCGGATCAGATGCCGGACATCATGTCCTTCCCTGAGACGGACGCCGCGTGGGAGGGGCCTGCGCTGTTCCTGTCCGGGGCTGAATCGGACTATGTGCTGACTGAACACCGGGATGAGATCCGTGCGCGCTTCCCCGCTGCCCGTTTTGCCAAGCTGCCCGGCGCAGGGCATTGGCTGCACGCCGAGAAGCCGCGGGAGTTCGAAGCCGCCGCGCGGGTGTTCCTGAACGCCTAGGCGCCGCGGGAATAAAGCTGTTTGGCCACCAGCCAGGCCACCGGCACCCCGGCCAGCGCACCGATAGCTGCCGAGGCCAGAATGGCCTGCGTCGACACAAGCCCTGCTACCAGAACCGCGATGACGCCCACGCCTGCAAGGCTGGAACCAATCAACGAATATAGAACGGATGCAAGGCGCAACATGGGGATCTCCTATGCCTGTCGAATCTCTCTGAGGTCAGGCATAGGGTTTCGCATCCGCATCCGCCTTGATCAGGATCAGATGGCAAGCCTGTGAAAGAAGAGCGAAAAAAAGCGACCCCCGAGGACCGCCGGAAACTAATGCTCCGGGGCGGAAACTATCAGCCGGTTTCAACAAACACCCGGCCGCTCTCGACCCTGACAGGATATGTCTTGAGGTCCTGATGCACCGGCGCCGACAGCGCCTTGCCGGTGCAGATATCAAACCGTCCGCCATGCAGCGGGCATTCGATCACGCAGTCGATCACCA
Source organism: Leisingera aquimarina DSM 24565 (assembly GCF_000473165.1). GTDB lineage: Bacteria > Pseudomonadota > Alphaproteobacteria > Rhodobacterales > Rhodobacteraceae > Leisingera > Leisingera aquimarina. Next base: position 3,489,727 of record NZ_KI421504.1, read on the forward strand.
GACCGTCCTCCAGGCTCTGCTCCTCATGGGTGCACATCAGATCCGAGGCAAAAAAACCCTTTTCGGTGTTGTAGATTGCGTATGATTTGCCCTCATGCTCCCAAGCGATCAGGTCCTCCTCGTCGATGTCATCGGTGGCGCAGGCGTCAATCCATTGGCTCATGTTGCGGCTCCTGGTTCGTAATATTCTTGAAAAGAGTTACATTGTCCGCTGCGCAATGCGCTCAACCGGGCCACCTTCGGTGATCATATGCGGCGCCTGCCGGATGGTGGCGGCCTTGGTCGGGCGGCCCAGCGAGCGGCGCAGCACCACCGACATCACCTCAAGATTGGTCTTGAAGAAGCCCGGATCCGGCGCCGGTAGCTGGTCCTGCACCGCCTCCGCCAGTTTCGGCAGCGCGTGGAACGGCACCTGCGGATAGAGATGGTGCTCAACGTGGTTGTTCATCTTCATATAGAGGAATTCGGCCAGCCAGTTGCTGCGGAACGAGCGGGTGCTTTCCAGGATCGAGGGCGAGTTCTCCTGCAGCTCCACATGCTGGATCAGGGTGAACAGCAGCATGACAGGCGCGCCCAGGATACGTGGGATCACCAAGAACCAGACCACCCACCAGATGCCAAAAAACGGCGCCGCAGCGATCAGCGCATAAATCAACAGCATGATGCGCGCGTTGCGGGTCATCTTGGAGAATTCCCTCTCTGGCGTGACCATCTTCATGGTGCTGGTGTAACGACCGGCCGCCAGATGCAAGAACACCTGCATATGAAAGCGCAACAGCGCGGTGCCGGTGATCTCAGCCAGCCAGCCGCCAAAACCCATCGGCGTGTCGAACGGCATCTGGCTGTCCTTGCCGACCCACCAGGTATGGGTGTGGTGGTTGGTGTGGGTGTAGCGCCGGTGCAGCGGCTCCTCCATATAGAGAAGCGAGGTGACCCACAGCACCGCCTCGTTCAGCCAGCGGCTGCGGAAGGCGGTGCCATGCGCGGTTTCATGGCTGAAGGAGTAAGCGGGCACTGTCAGGAAGATGCCATGCAGCAGCATTGCGGGCCACATCCAAAGCGTGCCGAGCGTGGCCCAAACCAGCGTGCCGGTGGCTGCCAGGAAAGTCAGCCATTGCGCAATGTAGATCAAACCGGGCCTGTCGCTGCGGGCGGCGATTGATTTCAGCGTCTTCTTGTCGAGCTTCACACCCGAGGACGCGGCATTTGTTGGAACGTAACCAGGCATCTGGAGCCTTCTGGATGGCTGAAGTTTTTTCTGATGGATGCAGCAAACCGCCAAGCAGTTCGCTGAACTACCCGTGGTTTTAGTGCCTGCTTTGAAAGCCTGCGTTAGCTGGCGTAGTTGGAACCTTCGTCGTCGAGGATCGCCTTCAGCTCGGCCAAGTGGCGTTCGGACTGATCCGGGTAATCCTCCAATTCCTGCGCGGTCTTCTCGGCGACCGCGTCGCTCAGCACCCGCAGTTTCTGGCCGGTTTGCAGTGCCCGGATATAGGTCTCGGCTGCGCGTTCGAAGTAGTAGAGGCGGTTGAACGTGTCCGCGACGCTGTCGCCGATCACCAGCACCCCGTGATTGCCCATGATCATGACCTTGACCTTAGGGTCAGTCAGCATCGAGGCACAGCGGGCGCCTTCATCGTCGAACGCCAGCCCGCCGAACTCCCCGTCCACCACATAGCGGTTGTAGAAGGTGGCGGTGTTCTGGTCGATCGGCGGCAGCGAACTGTCAGCGAGGCAGGCCAGCACGGTGGCGTGGATCGAATGCACATGCATCACGCAGCGCGCGTGCGGGCACAGCCGGTGGATTGAGCCGTGCAGGCCCCAGGCGGTCGGGTCCGGCGCGTCGGGGCGGTCCATGGTCTTGGGGTCATTGGCGTCCAGGAACAACAGGTCCGAGGCCTTGACGCGGCTGAAATGCACCTGGTTCGGGTTCATCAGGAACTGGCTGCCATCCTCGTTCACCGCCAGGCTGAAGTGGTTCGCCACGGCCTCATGCATGTCCAGCCGTTCGGTCCAGCGGAAGGCCGCGGCCATGTCGACGCGCTCCTGCCAATGGGTGAGGTTCGGGCTTAAATCCGCTTGCTTGTTCATTCTGGCGCCTCCCAAAAGTTGCTGCGCTATTGGTGCCAGCCGTAATCGCTGCTGACAAACGATTGATTCACGCGTAATGCATTAACTGAACTAATGCATAGGTCATGCGTCCATGTCTTCCCCCGGCTCGCCCTCTTCCTCCCTGCCCCCGCTCACCTGGCTGCGCGCCTTTGAAGCCAGTGCGCGCCATCTGTCGTTCACCCGCGCCGCTGCGGAGCTGAATCTGACGCAATCAGCAATCAGCCAGCATGTGCGCAGCCTCGAGAACTTCCTGGGGCGCGAACTGTTCATCCGCAAAACCCGCGCGCTGGAGCTGTCGGAGGCCGGCGCCAATTACATGCCCATCGTGCGCGAAGCGTTTGACCTGATTGCGGCCGGCACCCAGGCCTTTACTGGCGGCGACCAGGGGCGGCATCTGGTCTTGCAGTGCAATATGGCGTTCTCGGTGTTCTGGCTGTCGCCGCGCCTGCCCCGGCTCTACGAGCGGTTCCCCTGGCTGGTCTTGAACATCGTGACGCCGATCTGGGACCCGGAGCGCCACGCCAGTTCCGCTGGGACCGAGATCCGCTTTGGCCGTCCCAATGACATGTCGGCGGCGGCGATCCGGCTGACCCGCGACCGGTTCTATCCAGTCTGCGCGCCGGGCTATCAAGGCGGTGCGGTGGATTTCAGCACGGCCCACTTGCTGGATTGTGCAGGCGTGACAGGCTCTTGGGGCGCATGGTTCAAGTCGCAGGAGAAACCGTTTGAGCGCAACCATGAGATCCAGCTGGCCTCCACTTATGTGATTGCCATGACAGCGGCAGTGAATGGCGCTGGCATCTCGATGTCGCATGACACGCTGGCGGGCGGGCTGTTAGAGAACGGACAGCTGGTCAAACCCAGCGACCATTCCGCAGAACTGCTGGAGAATTACTTCCTGCTGCCACCTTCCAGCCATGCCAGCACCCCGGCCTCGCGTGCCTTTCTGGAATGGCTGGAAGGTGAGATGCCTCCTGTATAGCACCAACATGAGGCCCGCGCCTGACCTTGGGAGGGCGCGAAAGCGCCTTCCCTGGGGGAAGGTCAGGCGCGGGCCGGGCCTCTGGCCCGACCCAAAGGACATTTTCAAAAATCTCCAACATCACCTGCAAAAACTGCGCTATCCGCCCGCCTCTTGCGCGATACCACCCGCAGCGCTATATGCGCGGCACCGGTCGCAGCCTACCCGGTCACCAAAACAAGGGTTCAAATATGAAGACTATCGTTATCTGCTCGGGCGGGCTCGATTCTGTTTCGCTGGCCCATATGGTTGCTGAAGAACAGCAACTGACCCGCCTTGTCTCCTTTGACTATGGCCAGCGCCATCGCAAGGAGCTCGACTACGCCGCCGCCGCTGCTGAACGGCTCGGCGTGCCGCATGGCATCATTGATATGCGCGCCATCGGTGCCGCACTCTCGGGCTCCGCCCTAACCGATGACATCGACGTGCCGGACGGCCACTACGAAGAAGAAAGCATGAAGGTCACCGTGGTGCCGAACCGCAATGCCATCATGCTAACCATTGCCTATGGCATTGCCGCTGCCAATGGCGACGACGCCGTGGCCACAGCTGTGCACGGCGGGGATCATTTTATCTACCCGGACTGCCGCCCGGCCTTTACCGAGGCGTTTGATACCATGCAGCGCGCAGCGCTGGATGGGTACGCTGACGTGCGTCTCTACACGCCGTTTGTGCACCGCACCAAAGGCGACATTGTCACTGCCGGCGCCAAGCACAACACGCCCTTTGCCGACACTTGGTCCTGCTACAAAGGCGGTGAAAAGCATTGCGGGCGCTGCGGCACCTGTGTGGAGCGGCGCGAGGCCTTCCATCTGGCCGGGGTCGAAGATCCAACGGATTATGCCGACCCGGATTTCTGGCAGCAGGCGATTGCCGGGAAAGAGAGCGCCTGATGTTCCGGATCACCAAGGAGTTCCATTTCTCCGCCTCCCACCAGCTGACGCACCTGCCGTCCGACCACCAATGCGCCCGCCTGCACGGGCACAATTATGTCGTGGTGGTGGAATTGGCGGCCAAGGAGCTGAATGCAGACGGTTTCGTGCGCGACTATCACGAGCTGAAGCCGCTGAAGGCGTATATCGACGGCAGTTTTGACCACCGGCATCTGAATGACGTGCTGGAGGGGCATTCGACCGCTGAAAACATGGCCAAGCATTTCTACGACTGGTGCTACGCGCGCTGGCCGGAAGTCGCCGCCGTGAAGGTCTCGGAGACCCCGAAAACCTGGGCGGAGTACCGGCCATGAGCTTACGCATCGCGGAAATTTTCGGCCCTACGATCCAGGGTGAAGGCGCACTGATCGGGGAACCCACGGTGTTTGTCCGCGCCGGCGGCTGCGATTACCGCTGCTCGTGGTGCGACAGCATGCATGCGGTCGACAGCGCCTACCGCCATGACTGGGCAGTGATGGCCCCCGAAGAGGTCATGGGCGAGGTCCGGCGCTTGTCCGGCGGCAAACCTTTGACGGTGTCGATCTCCGGCGGCAACCCGGCGATCCAGGACTTTGCACCAGTGATTGCCTACGGCAAAGCCGAAGGCTACCGTTTTGCCTGCGAGACCCAAGGGTCCGTCAGCAAGCCGTGGTTTTCGGATCTCGACACTTTGGTTCTCAGCCCCAAGCCGCCCTCAAGCGGTGAAACTGTGGATTGGAAAGCCTTCGATCAATGCCTTGAATCCGCCAAGGGCTGCGGCCAGGCGGTGATGAAGATCGTGATCTTCGACGACAAGGATTACGCCTGGGCCAAGGCCGCTGCCGAACGCCACCCGGACCTGCCGCTGTATCTGCAGCCCGGCAACCCCGAAATCGACCCGGAGCTGCCCGTCGATCTGAACCAGGCCACCGAGCGGCTGTTGTGGCTGATTGAAAAAGTGACCGGCGACGGCTGGTTCACCCCCCGTGTCCTGCCCCAGCTGCATGTGCTGGTCTGGGGCAACAAGCGCGGCGTCTGATTGGATAGGAATCCCGATATGTCTGACAGCATCTACAGCAACCTGAAGCAGCTGGGCGGCGATACCATCGTACCCGCCAGCCCGGAACAGGCAGAACTGGAGCGGGTGCAGAACCCGCAAGCCGACGTGGCCTATAATGTGCGCTTCACCGCGCCGGAGTTCACTTCGCTCTGCCCGATGACAGGCCAGCCCGATTTTGCACATCTGGTGATCGACTATGTACCCGGAGAATGGCTGGTGGAGAGCAAATCGCTGAAGCTGTTCCTCACCTCCTTCCGCAACCACGGTGCCTTTCACGAAGATTGCACCGTCTCCATCGCCCGCCGCCTGGCCGATTTCCTGGAACCGCAATGGCTGCGCATCGGCGGCTACTGGTACCCGCGCGGCGGCATTCCGATTGACGTGTTCTGGCAGACCGGCCCGATGCCCGAGGGCGTCTGGATCCCCGACCAGGGCGTGCCGCCCTATCGCGGCCGCGGCTGACACAACCCAGAGTACCTTTGACACGTTTCAGCCCGGCAGCGCAGTTGCCGGGCTTTTGCTATTTAATACAGGCTATACCCCAGCCTTGGCAATCAGGCTGCAAGAGCTGGTGAGTTCAGTTTGAAATTCGAACAATTTACCACAAAAGTAGTTAAGATTTTACAGAACCTGCACTCTGAGGCGGCGTCAGGAGACGATCCGGGCTATCCGGATACATAATTTTGTGACGGGGGACCTTTATGAACTTTCTGGATTTGGGCAAAACGCTTTCCGGGTATTTAAACACGCTTTCGCAGGCCGGCCTTCAGGTTGAAATGTTCACGGATTTTGAGAAAGTACCCGAAGCCGCCGCCGAAACCGGCCGCCAGTTCCAGATGCCGGGTTTTGCCATCGAACGGGCCGACCACACCCGGAACTCTGCCTTCTGGCTGTTCTTGAAGGAGGGGGACAGCTATATCGGCGGTGCGGCCTCCATGCTGCAGGATCTGGGCCGCGAAACCCTGGCTGAGTTTCTGCTGCGCACCTCACGGCACCAGTTTCCCAATGATGCAGGCGGCGGAGTTGAGAGTGTCGCCGAACCGCTGGCGCGGGAAGTCAGCGGGCGGCTGGCCTATATCGGCGAGCTGAATTTTATGCCCGGCCATCGCGGCAAACGAGCGGAACGGCTGGAACCCTTCATGCGGATCTTTCAAATCCTGGCGATCCAGAAATGGGATGTGGACTGGATCTATGCCTTCATACCGGACCGCCACATGCAGGCCCGGCTGGATCTGGTCTACGGTTTCAGCCGGGCAATTCCGCGGGCGCAGAAGTGGCGCGATCCGGAACCGGAGGTGCGCAGCAGCACCGAATGGTTTGTCGGCGCATCCCGGCTGGAAATGGAGCACATGCTGCAAAGCGACTTAGCCAAATTTGATGTCTTGTGAAAAATTGACCACCAGCAGTTTGCCGTCAGGCAGATAGACCGGCGCCAGAACCCGCCGGTACTGCCGGGTAAAGCGGCGCCCGTTCAACAGCTTCACATCGATCGATGGATGGGTGATCACCGGCTCGCCGCGGCTGATCGCTTCGCTGTGCGCCATCACCAGATCAGCGTTGAGCCTGTCGCTGAACCCGTTCAGCGTGTCCCGCAGCTGATCGCTGCTTGCCACTTCAAAGCAAACGGACGCCAGGCTGGCCGGGCCTGACTTGATCGGCTGGATGCGGTTTTTTTCCGCGTCCGGCGGATTGAACAAGTCCACCTGATGCTGCAGCTGGTCAAAGCTTTCCAGGCGGCCGCTGTTGGCAAACCACCAGTCCAGGAAATCCTGCAGCGACACGTCGCAGCCGCGGTACTGGCGGGACCGGGCAGCCGCCTGCAACTGGGCATTAAGGATTTCAAAGGCCTTGCGTCCTGCCTCCCCCGCCTGGCGGTTCGGCAGCAGCTCGAGCCCAGCAGTGTCCGACGAGAAATAATGAAACGACACCCCCAGCCCGCGCGCCAGCGCATCCAGCATGCTCCAGCCGATTTCCCGCTCGTTCTTAAGCGCGCTGTTGAAAGTGCCATAGGGGATACCGCATTTCAGCGCCGCCTGCCGGTTGGACAGGTTCATATCCGTCAAAAGCGCTGAGATTTTTTTGTGGATAAGCGCCATATGCGTAAAATCTTTCACATTTCATGAAATATCTTGCACAAAACAACCGGCAGGGCAATGCAGTCTATGCGCGATATTCTCAGCACCGTTGCAGGCGCTGGCTGAATACATCCTGCCGGATATCACACCGGCACAAGTCAAACAGCCTAGTCTGCTGCATGTTTCTGCTACTGGAAAGTTTCTGGTGCGGACGGCGGGACTCGAACCCGCACGGCCATAAGGCCAGGAGATTTTAAGTCTCCGGTGTCTACCATTCCACCACGTCCGCACAAGGCGCTGCCGTGCGGCGCCTTAGCTGCAGGTCTAGCCTTCTGAATTCATGCGGACAATCGGTTTTCAGCGTTTTGCTGGAATTTTTCCCGCAGTGCGGGCGCGGCTACAACTCCGTATCCCCCGCTCCTGCAGGTGCCAATGGCCCGCCGGGGTCGGCCAGATAACGCTCTGGCAACCAGGGGTTCAACGCCAGCGCCTCGGCCAAGGCCGCGCGTGCTTCCTCCAGCCGCGACAGGCCGTAAAGCGACAGAGCCCGTCCGCTCATCGCAGCAATATGGCGGGGCGACAGCTCCAGCGCCCGGTTCAGATCATGCAGCGCGGCGGTAAAGTCCCGGCGCAGGTAATGCACAAAAGCGCGCTGGTTGTAGCCCTCTGCATAGTCCGGGCAGTAAGCGATCAGCTGATCGAAATCCTCCAAAGCCCCCAGAAAATCAAAGGACGTGCGCCTGGTCATCCCGCGGTCAAGCATCGCCTGAGCCTGCGCATCCGGCGCGTCGGCCCAGAACTCCCACATCCGGTTGGCAATTTCGCGGGCCTGACCTTCAGTGGCGGCCTTCTGCACCTCGTGCATCAACCCCTCCAGCCGGGCACTATGGTCTGGAGCAACCGGGCACTCAGAGGCCTGCACAGGGGCAGACATAGTTAAAGCGGCGAAGACCGCAGCAAGTCCGGTAAAGCGAAACGGTGAGCGTAACAAAACATAGAGCATGCCCTATGCTGGCATATTTCGGCATTCAATCAAGTCAACTGCCCGTGCGCGCATTCAATTTGCCTCACAAAGGCGCCAATGCACCATCTTCCTTTACCGCTTCCATCGCCACATAGGTCGAAGTTGAGGAGACATGCGGCAGCGAAGAAATCTTTTCGCCAAGAACCGACCGGTAGTCCGTCATCGAGCGGGTCCGCACCTTCAGAAGGTAGTCGAAATGCGATGCCATCATATAGGCTTGTTCGATCTCCGGCAGTTTCGCCACGGCTGCGTTGAATTTAACCAGCGCCGCCTCCCGCGTGTCATCCAGCTTTACCTCTACAAAAGCGACGTGATCCAGACCCAGCCGGATCGGATCCACCAACGCCCGGTACCCGGTAATGATGCCCTCGGCCTCAAGCCGCCTGAGACGTGTTTGAGTGGGCGTCTTGGACAAGCCGATTTTACGGGCCAGATCCGCAATGGATATCCGCCCATCCTCACTCAGCACATTCAGAATCGCCCGGTCGAACCGATCAAGGTCCTGAAAGCTCATTTGGACTTCCTTTTGGTAAAAATTACGCCAGTTTGCCTAAGGATCCCACATCTTCAGGCGATTGTCCCGAATGAATGCGTGTACCCTTAGCAAAAGCCCTGCACACTCATTGTGGAGTTACCTGCATGACCACCCAACCCAAGCTGCGCGACCGGATTGATACCGGCACCTATACAGATCAAACCGCAATGCGCGATCAGCTGATCGCCCAAGTGGCCTTATCTGACACTGACCGCAGCCGCATCTGCTCTAACGCCGCCGCCCTTGTGCGCGATATCCGCGGCCATTCGGCGCCTGGTCTGATGGAGGTCTTCCTGGCGGAATACGGCCTGTCCACTGACGAGGGCGTCGCGCTGATGTGCCTGGCCGAGGCGTTGCTGCGGGTGCCGGATGCCGACACCATTGATGCGCTGATCGAGGACAAGATCGCGCCTTCCGACTGGGGCAAGCATCTGGGCAAGTCTACCTCCTCGCTGGTCAATGCCTCTACCTGGGCGCTGATGCTGACCGGCAAAGTGCTGGACGAGGAGCGCAGCCCCATCGGTGCCCTGCGCGGCGCCATAAAACGCTTGGGGGAGCCGGTGATCCGCACCGCCGTCAGCCGCGCGATGAAGGAAATGGGCCGCCAGTTCGTGCTGGGTGAAACCATCGAAAGCGCCATGGACCGCGCCGCCGGAATGGAGGCCAAGGGCTACACTTACTCTTACGACATGCTGGGAGAAGCCGCCCGGACAGAGGCTGACGCGGCCCGCTACCACCTGTCGTATTCCAAGGCGATCTCGGCCATTGCTGCCGCCTGCAACAGTGATGACATCCGCAAAAACCCCGGTATTTCGGTGAAACTCTCCGCCCTGCATCCGCGTTACGAGCTGGCGCAGGAAAACAGCGTGATGGAGCATCTGGTACCGCGCCTTAAGGCACTGGCACTGCTGGCCAAAGCCGCGAAAATGGGCCTCAACATTGACGCCGAAGAAGCTGACCGCCTGTCGCTGTCACTGGAAGTGATCGACGCGGTGGTCTCGGACCCCTCTCTGGCAGGCTGGGACGGCTTTGGCGTGGTGGTGCAGGCCTATGGTCCGCGCACCGGCCTGGCCATCGATGCCCTGCATGAAATGGCCGAGAAGCACGATCGCCGCTTTATGGTGCGGCTGGTGAAGGGCGCTTATTGGGATACCGAGATCAAACTGGCGCAAGTCGAAGGCGTGGATGGCTTCCCGGTGTTCACAAACAAGGCGCTGACTGATGTTTCCTACATCTCCAACGCCCGCAAGCTGCTGGGGATGACGGACCGGATCTACCCGCAGTTCGCCACCCATAATGCGCATACTGTTTCAGCGATCCTGCATATGGCTGCAGACAAGGACAACGCCGCATACGAATTCCAGCGCCTGCACGGGATGGGCGAAACCTTGCACCAGATGGTGCTGGAGCAGAACAAGACCAATTGCCGGATTTATGCGCCCGTCGGAGCGCACCGCGATCTCTTGGCCTATCTGGTCCGGCGTCTGCTGGAAAACGGCGCCAACAGCTCCTTCGTGAACCAGATCGTTGATGAGAACGTCTCTCCGGATATCGTCGCCGCGGATCCCTTCGCTGCGGTTGCCGATATCAGCCGCAATATCCCGACAGGGCCAGAGCTTTATGCGCCGGAACGCCCGAACTCTAAGGGTTTCGACCTGGGACATGCGCCCACACTGGCCAAGATTGAAGAGGCCCGCGCGCCCTGGCGCACGCATCAATGGCGGGCCGGACCGCTGCTGGCAGGCGATGCCCGCCCCGAGACCGCCAAGGATGTGACCAGCCCCACCGATCTGAGTGTTGCAGGCTCCGTCAGCCAGTGCAGCCCCGAAGATGTCGAGCTGGCGCTGGCGCTAGCCGACCCTTGGGATGCTCCTGCAGCGGAACGCACCGCGATCCTGAATAAGGCCGCCGACCTCTATGAGGAAAACTTCGGGGAGCTGTTTGCCATCCTCGCCCGTGAGGCCGGCAAAACCATCCCCGATGCCGTGGCTGAGCTGCGCGAGGCGGTGGATTTCCTGCGCTACTATGCGTCCCGCATTTCTGACGCGCCGCCTGCGGGTATTTTCACCTGTATCTCACCCTGGAACTTCCCCCTGGCGATCTTCACCGGGCAGGTTGCGGCCGCACTTGCGGCTGGCAATGCGGTGCTGGCCAAACCTGCCGACCAGACGCCCCTGATCGCGCACCGGGCCGTGCAGCTGATGCATGAGGCAGGAGTGCCACGCAGCGCCATGCAGCTGGTGCCTGGACGCGGCAGCGTGGTTGGCGCCGCCATCACCTCGGACCCGCGGGTCAATGGTGTTGCCTTCACCGGTTCCACCGCGACCGCAATGCGCATCCGCAAGGCGATGGCTGACAACCTGCAGCCCGGTGCGCCGCTGATTGCGGAAACCGGCGGCCTCAATGCGATGATTGTCGACTCCACCGCTCTGCCGGAACAAACGGTGCAGGCCGTGATCGAAAGCGCCTTTCAGTCGGCCGGCCAGCGCTGCTCGGCCTTGCGCTGCCTCTACCTGCAGGAGGACATTGCCGACACCGTGCTGAAAATGCTGAAAGGCGCGATGGACTGCCTGCATCTGGACGACCCCTGGCTTCTGTCCACCGACAGCGGACCAGTGATTGACGAAGGCGCCCGCGCAGGCATCCTGGCCCATGTTGCCAAGGCCCGCACCGAGGGTCGGGTACTGAAGGAAATGCGCGCGCCGCAAGGCGGCACCTTTGTCGCGCCGACGATGATCGAAATCCCCGGCATCAGCGCGCTGGAGGAAGAGATCTTTGGCCCCGTTCTGCATGTTGTGCGGTTCAAATCCCAACAGCTGGATCAGGTGATTTCCGACATCAACGCAACCGGTTACGGCCTCACCTTCGGGCTGCACACGCGCATCGACGACCGGGTGCAGCATGTCTGCGACCGGGTCCATGCGGGCAACATCTATGTGAACCGCAACCAGATCGGCGCCATTGTCGGCAGCCAGCCGTTTGGCGGCGAAGGACTGTCCGGCACCGGCCCCAAGGCGGGCGGCCCTTACTACCTCAGCCGTTTCTGCGCGCCGGACCGGCAGCAAAGCCAAGCCCAGTGGGAAACCACCTTTGCCGAACTGCCTGGGGAAAGCGGCGTGCCTGTGCGTCCTGTGACCACCACCCTGCCCGGCCCGACCGGTGAATCGAACCGCCTGACTGTTTCTGCCCGCCCCCCGCTGTTATGCATGGGTCCGGGACCGGAGGCCGCGGCAGAGCAAGCCAAGGAAGTGATCGGCCTCGGCGGCACAGCGATTGAGGCGCACGGGATGTTCGACCTGCACCGGCTTGAGGCCATTCAGGGCATTGCCGGCGTGCTGTGGTGGGGCGACGAGGCAACGGGCCGCGAGATCGAACAGTGGCTCGCCAAACGCGACGGCCCGATCATCCCGCTGATCCCCGGCAAGCCCGACCGCGCCCGCGTCCTGGCCGAGCGCCACGTCTGCGTCGACACCACCGCCTCGGGGGGAAACGCGGACCTGCTGGGAGGCAACGCCTGAACTGCGCCCGATAAGTGCTTGACGCTGGGCCGTTTCCGGCCCAGCGTTTCCCCATGTTTCCGATCCGCGACCACAACCCGTCCGGCCGCAGGCCCTATGTCGTTTATGCGCTGATGGCGGTGAATATCCTGGCGTATTTCTACTACACGGCGAGCTATGCCTCCCCCCGCGCGCTGGCCTATTTCTATGACGCTTACGCGGTGGTGCCAGCCGAGATCAGCCACGGCTACGGGTTCGAGACCCTGTTCACCTCCATGTTCATCCACGCAGGGCTGATGCATCTGGGCGGCAACATGCTGTTCCTATGGATCTTCGGCGATAATCTGGAAGACGAGATGGGGCATCTCCCCTTCCTTGCGTTCTACCTTGTCAGCGGTATCGGCGCCGGGCTGATCCATGTGATGTCGGCCCCCGGTTCCATGGTGCCAACAGTGGGGGCCTCCGGCGCCATTGCGGGCGTCATGGGCGGCTACCTGTTGATGTTCCCCAAGGCCCGCGTTGATATCCTGCTGGTGCTGATCATCTATTTCCGCATCTTCACCATCCCCGCCTTCGTGATGCTGGGCGTCTGGCTGGCGATGCAGTTCTTTGGCGGCCTCGGCGCCGACCCCGACCAGGGCGGCGTGGCTTATTGGGCCCATGCCGGCGGCTTTGCCGTCGGGCTGGTGATGTGCCTGCCGCTGTGGCTGCGGCGCGGCGGCCCGGCGTTCTGGAACAAAACCCATGGCGCCCCGCCGCATCCGGAAAACGAATATGAATACGCCGCCAGCCGCATCCCCAAACTGCCGCGCAAGAAGCGGCGGCCGGGGCCTTGGGGGAAGTAGAAAGACGGCAAGAGGTTCGCATCAAGGATATGCCGGAATTGATGTCCCCACAGGCGAACTCGATAAGCCGAGGCAGGATTGCAACGGCCACAAAGAAAGACTGTCCTATCAAAGAACTTAAAGGCTGTTCTAAAACCGGAACGCAGAGCCTTATTGTGTAGTGTTTGAATTGATGCAGCCGGGTGGAGGAAGATGGCCGTTTGATCGTCGAGCGGCCTGCAGTGAAAATAAACTAAAAGTAATGCAGACCGCTCTCCCCCGGTTCTCATCCCCCCAGAACAACACCGGGATGTCCGGGGATGTAGGGCAGCAAAAGACTATGTCCAGCAGAGGAACTCAAAATGCCCCAACTGAACGCAACCTGCCACTGCGGCGCCGTTGAGATCGAAGCGGATTTTCCCGAAGGCCTCGCCTCTGCCGCGCGTTGCGACTGTTCTTTTTGCCGCCGCCGCGGGGCGGCTGCCGTCACCGCCGTTGCCGCCAGCCTGAAGGTGCTGAAAGGGGTGGAAAATCTCAGTCTCTACACCTGGGGCACTCATACCGCGAAACATTACTTCTGCAAGACCTGCGGCATCTACACCCACCACCAGCGCCGCTCAGACCCCAAGGAATGCGGCGTCAATCTCGGCTGTATCGAAGGCGCCAATCCGCGGACGCACCCTGAAACCTATGGCGAGATCCCCTGGAACGACGGGGTTAACCACCCGTCTGATCAGCAATAACCTCCTGCCCGGCCGATAGGCCGGGCAGCGCCCAACCCTCCCGTCAAACCAAAGGTTTGCCTCCGGCAAAACGGCAGGGCGCATGCGCCCCTCCCAGGCTCGGGCGCAGCCCCATCCAATCACACAAAACAAAAAACGCGGCGCAATGGCCGCGTTTCATATTCTCAGTCTCACGGACCAGTTCAGCCGCGGATCACCTTGGCGAAGCTATCAAAGATCGGCTCGTTCGAGCACACAACCGAACCGGAATCGATAATGCCCGCATCGGGATCAATCGCCTCGGCAAACCCGCCGGCCTCTTTCACGATGATGATGCCTGCGGCCAGGTCCCAGGCGTTCAGGCGTCGTTCCCAGAACCCCTCATAGCGGCCTGCGGCCACATAGGCCATATCCAGAGCGGCAGAGCCCCAGCGGCGCACGCCGGCGCAGGCGGGCATCAGGCGGGCAAGATCTTGAAGCGTCAGCGGCAGGTCGGCGCGGCCGCCAAACGGCACGCCGGTGGCAAAGATCGATTCAATCATCCGGTGGCGGCCCGACACACGGATCCGAGTATCGTTCATCCAGGCGCCGGCGCCCTTTTCGGCAAAGAACATCTCGTCCTTAGCAGCGTCATAAACCACGCCGGCAACGATCTTGCCCTTGTGCTCCAGCGCGATGGAAATCGCCCAGTGCGGCAGCCCGTGCAGAAAGTTGGTGGTGCCGTCCAGCGGATCGACGATCCAGCGGCGGGTCGGATCCTCGCCGTCTTCCTCGCCGCCCTCTTCGGCCAGCCAGCCATAAGTCGGGCGTGCGTTGCGCAGCTCTTCCTTGATGATCTTTTCGGCGGCGATGTCGGCCTTGGAGACAAAGTCCCCGGCACCTTTCATCGACACCTGCAGGTTCTCCACCTCGCGGAAGTCTTTCACAAGGGAACGGCCAGCCTTGCGGGCGGCCTTGATCATCACATTGAGGTTTGCGCTGCCAATCATGTCTGCAGTATCCTGTCACGTCGGGGAGATGCCGGTCAAACCGTGCCTATACGCCCCCTGCCCGCAGTTGCCAAGGGGCTTTGCCGCAATGAGGGTTCCTGGCCTGACGTCCGGTTACAGCAGCCAGGGCGGTTGAATTCCCGCATCGCCGCGCCCAAACTCCAAAGCAATCAGATCAAGGAATATTCCCATGCCCGACCAGATGCAGCGTATCGTGCTGGCCAGCCGCCCCGAAGGCCAGGCCAGCGAAGACAATTTCCGCCTTGAGGCGGTGGACCTGCCCCAACCCGGCGAAGGCGAAGTCATTGTAAACGTTCACTATATGTCGCTGGACCCCTATATGCGCGGACGCATGAATGCGGGCAAGTCCTATGCCCCGCCAGTCGAAATCGGGGAAATCATGACCGCCGGCGGCGTTGGTAAAGTGATTGCATCGAACAGCCCGGATTTCCAGGCCGGCGACTTTGCCCTTGGCATGTTCGGCTGGGCCAGCCATGCCTGCGTTCCTGCGTCTGAAATCCGCAAATTGGACCCGCAGCTGGCGCCGCTTACGACAGCGCTTGGCGCTCTCGGCATGCCGGGGTTTACCGCTTGGCATGGCTTAGAGGCCTATGGCCGCCCGCAGGCCGGTGAAACCTTGGTGGTCGCGGCTGCCACCGGCCCGGTGGGGTCAATGGTTGGCCAGCTGGCAAAGCAGGCAGGCCTGCGCGTGGTCGGCATTGCGGGCGGTGCTGACAAATGCAAGCTGGCGGTGGAGACCTTCGGCTTTGACGCCTGCCTCGACCACCGCGCTTACGCATCGGCCGAAACACTCAGCGAAGCCCTGGCCTCTGAATGCCCGCACGGCATCGACATCTATTACGAAAACGTCGGCGGCAAGGTGCTGGAAGCGGTGCTGCCCAATATGAACAACTTCGGCCGGATCCCGGTCTGCGGCATGATCGCCTGGTACAACAGCGCTGAAACCGATCTGACCGCCCCCGCCATCTGGCGCTCGGTGCTGACCAGATTCCTGTCCGTGAACGGCTTCATCATCTTCAACCACTACGACCGCTACCCGGAGTTCCTGCAGGAGGTTGCCCCCAAGATCGCCAGCGGCCAGATCAAATACCTGGAAGACATCGCCGAAGGGTTGGAGAACGCGCCCAAGACCTTCCTGTCGATGATGCAGGGCGGCAATACCGGCAAGCAAATCGTCAAGCTGGTCTGAGGCAGGGCGCAGCGGCGGCGCATCGCGCAACTGCGCGGAGCGGGCACGGAAGCCGGAACGGCGCCCGGCCGCTCTGCGCCGCCTCAAACATGCTGCAGTTTGCGCGCCTCGACCTTGGCCAAGCGGATCAGCTCTTGCATGTAAGGCTTCTCGCGATCCTCGGTCCGGATAGCTGCGTAAAGCCGCCGGGTGATCCCGGACTTGGTCAACGGCCGGGTCACGTAATCCGAGGAATATTTCACCTCCCGAACCACCCAGTCCGGCAGCACCGACACGCCGCGGTTTGACGCCACCAGCAGCAGTATTACCGCCGTCAGCTCCACTTGCCGGATCGAGGCAGGCTCAATCCCCGCCGGGATCAGCAGCTGGCTGAACACATCCAGCCGGGTCTTGTCCACCGGGTAGGTGATCAGGTTCTGACCGATGAAATCCGCCGCCTCAACGAATGGTTTCTCCGCCAAGGGATGCTGAGCCGAGGCAACAAACACAGCATTGTAATCAAACAGCTCGATAAACTCGACGCCGGCGATGTCCTCGGGATCGGAGGAGACCACCAGATCCACCTCCTCTTTCTGCAGCGCGGGCAGCGCGTCAAACGCCAGACCGGGCCGGATATCCACATCCACATCGCCCCAGTTCTTGCGGAACCCTTCCAGCACCGGGAACAGCCATTCGAAGCAGGCGTGGCATTCGATGGCGATATGCATCCGCCCTGTATTGCCATCCCGCAAAGAGGAAAATTCTGCTTGTGCTGCTTCAAGTTGCGGCAAAACCTGCTCTGCCAGCCGCAACAGGCGCAGTCCCGCCGGCGACAGTTTCATCGGCTTGGAGCGCCGGATGAACAGCTCTACCCCCGCTTGCTCCTCCAGCCCTTTCACCTGATGGCTCAGCGCGCTTTGGGTGATGTTCAGCTGATCCGCGGCGCGGGCCAACCCGCCTGCCTCGTGAATAGCCTTGATGGTACGGAGGTGACGGAACTCAATATGCATTATTCAATTGCGCTCATGTTGTTCTTGAGGATTATGAAATTGTCTCACAATGCTGCGCGTGCAACAAGAGCTGAAATCAACCTAGCGAGAGACCTGAGATGACGACGCCCAAGATTTCCTTTGAATTCTTCCCGCCGCAGAATCTCGAAGCCTCCTTCCGGCTTTGGGACACCGTGCAAGTCCTTGCGCCGATGGATCCGCGCTTTGTCTCGGTGACCTATGGTGCCGGCGGCACCACCCGCACGCTGACCCGGGACGCAGTGTCGACACTGCATAAATCCTCCGGCTTGAACGTGGCCGCGCATCTGACCTGCGTGAATGCCTCCAAGGCCGAAACGCTGGAAATTGCCGACCAGTTTGCCGAGGCTGGCGTGACCGAGATTGTTGCGCTGCGCGGCGACCCGCCCAAAGGTGAAGGCAAGTTCATCCCGCATCCCGACGGTTTTGCCAATTCGGTGGAGCTGATCAAAGGGCTGGCCTTGCGCGGCAATTTCAACATCAAGGTCGGCGCCTACCCGGACCGCCACCCGGACGCCGCAGATCAGGCCGCAGACGTAGAATGGCTGAAGCGCAAGCTGGACGCCGGCGCGGATGAGGCGCTGACCCAGTTCTTTTTCGAGGCCGAGACCTTCTTCCGCTTCCGCGATGCCTGTGAAAAGGCCGGGATCGACGGCAGCAAGCTCACCCCCGGCATCCTGCCGATCGAGAACTGGAAGGGCGCGCGCAACTTTGCCAAGCGCTGCGGCACCATCATTCCGGACTGGGTCGAAAACGCCTTTGCCAAGGCGCTGCGTGACGACCGCGAGGAACTGCTGGCCACAGCCCTTTGCACCGAGCTGTGTTCAGACCTGCTGGAAGGCGGCGTGGAGAAGCTGCACTTCTACACGCTGAACCGCCCCGAGCTGACCCGCGATGTTTGCTTTGCCCTGGGCGTCACCCCCAAGGTGGCTCTGTCGAACGTGGCGTAAGCCTTGCAGCCCCCGGCGCGCGGTTTCTAATGGAGGGACCTTCCCCTCCAAGGACCCGCGCGCCATGTTTTACGCTAAAAACCCCGCCGACCTGCTGACAATGGAGCAGATCACCCGGATTTCCGGTCTGGACTTCATGCAAGGTATTCTGGACGGCCGCCTGCCCGGTCCCCCGATTGCCGAAACGCTGGGATATCATCTGCACAGCGTTGAAGACGGTCGGATTGTGTTCCGCGGCACGCCGGAGTTTTCCGTCTGCAACCCGATGGGCACCGTTCATGGCGGCTGGTACGGCACGCTTCTGGACAGCGCCATGGCCTGCGCTGTGATGACCAAAGTTCCCGCGGGTTCGGTCTACACAACGCTGGAATACAAGATCAATATCCTGCGGGCGATCCCGCTGGGCACCACCATCGACTGCAGCGGCAGCATCGACCACGTAGGCCGCTCCACCGGTGTCGCGCATGGCGAAATCCGCGGACTGGAAGACGGACGTCTCTATGCCACCGGCTCCACCACTTGCATTGTGATGCGGATCGCCCAAGGCTGACCCTTTGGCAATTGCGCCTTCCGGGCTTGTCCGCCGCTTTCATCCGTTTATGCTCCAGCAGGACTCCGGGAAAACCGGAAAGAGGACTGATCATGCCGCCAAACAGTCTCGGCCGGGCCGCCACAGCCCGCATTCAAATCCTGGCCCCTGCCAAGGAGCTGGATTTTCTGGATACGCAATCCGTTGTTCTGCCGGCGCCTGTCACCCCGCTGGAAGCCTGGAACATCATGCACGCAAAGCCTTTGCCGGGCATGAAGCTGGCCTTCCAGCTGCGCGACGCCATTTCCGCCTGCTTCGGGGTTAAACGCATCGGCGGCATTTCCCGAGCACCGAAAGCGGCCGTCAAAACAGGCGATAAGCTGGATTTCTTTCTGGTAGAGGCCCTGTCGGACGAGGTGATGACCCTTACGGTCCGGGACCAGCACTTGGATGTTATGACCTGTGTTTCTTCCAGCAGCGGTGTTTTGTCGGTGACGTCATCCGTCAAAACACACAACCTCTTTGGCCGGATTTACATGATCCCGGTCCGGCCCGCCCACAAGCTGATTGTGGCGTTGTCCTTGAAACGGCTTCGGCGGGAGTTTGACCGCCGCGCAGTTGCCGGCTGATATTGCCGCCTAGGCCCGGTTTCATCCGCTATCGGTTTACTGGAGAACGCCAGGCCCGCCCTTCAGGTCTTGGAGAACCTGGTCAGCCAGCCGCCAGCCGACCCATCGGGGATGGTGCCCGTGCTGACGCTGCTGTGCAAGCGCTCGCTGCCATCCAGACCAACCCGGCGGCGGCTGCGCAACAGGAAAATCTTACCCCAGCCGCGCCAAGTGCCGACAGACGGCGCCTTGGGATCGACCGGAAACCGCATCCGCCAATCCAGCGGCAGCGGCAGCCCGCGATCTTCGGCCTTTTCCAGCATCCACACCAAAGAGACGTTGGCCTTGGGCCGGGCTTCCTCATAGCCGCCAAGCTGGCCGCCGACGTCACCATGGGCGCCGCGGAACCAGACCTGCTCCACATGTCCGCCCCAATCTTTGGGGCAATCCCACAACACTGGTTTGAAAACATCGCGAGTTTCATCCAGCGCCAGCGCGTGGTAGCCGCTTTTAACGTGGTGGCCCAAGTGGTGGTTATGGAAGTTGTGCCGGTTTTCCGCCCAGCGCCACAGCAGCGGCAGGCGCAATCCCAAGGCCTTGACAGTATCCCAGGCGCCGACCATCTCAATCTCGATGTCTTCGTGGCAATGCACCGCGGTAAAAGCGCCCGAGGTCTTATACCGCCCGTTCAGCCGGTAATGCCGGTAAGCGGTGCGTATGTTGCGCACGGTGGCATGTTCCGCCTTCAGCAGGCCGATCCGGTCGATCACTCCCGCCAGCGAGCGCACTGCATAGGCCCCGCGGGAATAGCCGAACAGATAGATACGGTCGCCAGGCCGGTAGCGGGAGGCAAGATACCCATAAGCACGGCGGATCTGCCGGTTGATGCCACGCCCCATCATCACATCAGGCGCGCTGCCCCAGCCTTTCCACTGAACCCCGGATTCATAAAAGACCGAAACCTGACCACCCATTTCCCGGCACAGCCGGAACAGCTGGCCGGCGTGGGTTTCGTGCCCTTCTTCCAGTGTCGACATGGTGCCGTCCAGAATGATCACATGAGCCTGCGGCCCGCGCAGCTTGGTTTCGCCGGAATGCTCCGAGCGCAGCGGCCGCCCGAGCCACCCTAAAACCCTTTTACTCAGCTGCGTCAGAAACATCCCTAAGCACTTCCCAAACTCTCAGCGGGGTGAACGGCATGTCCACTTGCCGCACGCCGCGATCCCAGACCGCGTCCTGCATCGCATTTGCAACAGCAGCCAGCGCGCCAACGGTGCCTGCCTCGCCGCAGCCCTTCATCCCCATCGGATTCCGGGTCGACGGCACAGGCTCGGAGGTAAAACCAATCATGGGGACGCCGCTGGCCCGCGGCAAGGCATAGTCCATGAACGAAGCTGTGAGCAGTTGTCCGTCAGAATCATAGACAACACGTTCCAGCATGGCCTGTCCCAGCCCCTGCGCCACCCCGCCATGCACTTGCCCTTCGGCCAGCATCGGGTTGATCAGATTACCAAAATCGTCAACTACAGTGTAGCGCTCCACGTCGGCTTGCCCAGTCTCCGGATCGATAACAATTTCGGCAATATGCGCGCCGTTCGGAAACGACCGCCCCGGCAGCCGGGCCCGCGCCGCGTGACGCTGCAGATCAAGCCGCCCTTGCGCGCGGGCCATCTCTGCCGCTTCCAGCATCGTGGGGGTCAGGTTCGATCCCGGTGCCCGGAAGGTTTCGCCGTCAAACTCGACCGCCACTTCGTCCACACCCATCTCCTCCGCCAGGAAGGGGATGAAGGCGGCAATCATCGCATCCACTGCGGCCAGCGTGGCGTTCGCCTGTGTTGTCACAGACCGCGATCCACCGGTGCCGCCGCCCGTGGCAATGCGGTCACTGTCGCCTTGGATAACATGGATGTTTTCCGCCGGGATACCGCTTTGGTCGGCCAGGAACTGGGCATAGACGGTCTCATGCCCTTGCCCGTTGCTTTGCGTGCCGACATAGATATTCACCCGGCCACCCTCCAGAAACTCCACTTCCGCGCCTTCTGAAGGATCGCCCAAAATGCTTTCGATATAGTAACAGACCCCAACGCCCCGGTACTTGCCGCGTTTACCATCTGCGGCGCGGCGGGCGGCGAATCCCTTCAGATCCGCCTCTTCCGCAGCCCGGCTCAGAACTTTATCGAAGTCGCCCACGTCATAGGTTTCACCAGTCACGGTGCCATAGGGAAAGTCCGCCGGCTTGATGAAGTTGCGCCGCCGCAGCTCCAGCGGATCGACCCCCAGCTCGCGCGCCGCGCGGTCCATGACCCGTTCCAGCACATAGATCGCCTCGGGCCGCCCGGCGCCGCGGTAGGCATCCACCTGGGTGGTGTTGGTATAGATCCCTTCCACCTGCAGCCAGGCGGTTTGGATGTCATAGACACCGGCCAGAACCCGGCTGAACAACTGGGTCTGGATCGGCTGGCCGAAATGCGAATTGTAAGCGCCAAGGTTACAGCGGGTGCTGACGCGGTAACCAGTAATTTTCAGATCAGCGTCAAAGGCCAGTTCCGCCAGCGAGGTCAGATCCCGCCCGCCGTTGTCGCTCAGCATCGACTCGGTCCGGTCGGCGATCCAGAACACCGGGCGGCCCAGCGCACGGGCTGCGTGAGCGACAGCGAAATACTCCGGGTAAGGAAAGGCCTTCATACCAAAGCCGCCGCCCACATCCGGAATCGTGACTTTGACGTCTGCCTCATCCAAGCGCAACTTGGCCGCCAGCTGGGACTTGATCGCCCAGACCCCCTGCCCGCCAAAGGTGAAATGCAGCCGCCCCCCGTGCCATTCCGCAAAGCAGCCGCGCGGTTCCATCGAATTGACGATAATACGGTTATCATCCACCTGCAGCGCGACGGTATGGGCAGCGGTGCGGAACGCCTCGGCTGTTGCAGCCTCATCCCCCAGCCCCCAGTCAAAAGCGCGATTGCCCGGCACCTCTGCATGCAGCGGCTCACCACCCGGCAAAACGTCCAACTTCGCAGGCAGATCATCAATGTCGAGCTCGATCAGTTCCCCCGCATCGCGAGCCTGATCCAGCGCCTCCGCAATGACCACCGCCACCGGTTCCCCCACATAGCGCACGCGGTCCCGCGCCAGCATCGGGCGTTCGGGCGCGGCGCCGCTGGAGCCATCCCGGTTCTTCACAGTGGTGCCATCCATGGACACATCGATGCCGGCAGCCTCAAGATCCGCCAGGGTGATAACCGCATGGACACCTTCGCATTCGCGCGCATCCTCAACGTTCAGCGCCGTGATCACGCCATGCGCCACCGGGCTGCGCAATACCCAGGCGCGCAGGGCATTCGCCGGGGCCGCATCCTCGATGTACTGCCCCTGACCGGTCAGAAACCGCCGGTCCTCGACCCGCTTTACCGGTTGGCTTTTACCGAATTTGTCCATGCTTGCCCCCTCATTCGCGCTGGCTGGCGTTTCGGGGCGAGACTAACCTCAGCGGGCGGCTTGTCCAGACAACTCAATAACCGTCGCCACGTCAGACAGGCCGTAGCCATTGAATTGCGTGCTCATGGCAGAAGAATAAGCGCCAAGCCCCGGGAACAGCACATAGTCGCCGGGTGCGGCATCACGGGGCAGCGGCAACCCGTCCGGCAAACGGTCCAGACTGTCACAAGTGGGCCCGAACACCACACGCGGTTTTCGCTCGCCCGTGCGATGGGCGCCATCCCCTCCGACAACTTCCACCCGGCCCGGCAGCCCCATGTCGCGGATATCAACCAGCCCGCCATAGATGCCGTCATTCAGAAACACCACCTCGCCGCCTTTCCGCATCCCCTTGATGCGCGCCGCCAGGGTGAAGCTTTCGGAAACCATCGCCCGTCCCGGCTCGCAGATCAGCGTGGGCTTATCTATGCCAAACGCCGTGTCGGCAGCTTTGGATATGGCGGCAAAGACCTTCTCCAGATCCGGAGCCACACCGTCCCGGTTGGCCGCAAACCCGCCACCAACGTTCAGGCGGGCGATCTGCACACCTGCCGCGTCCACAATCCGCTTGGCAGCGTGAACATATTCCACCCAAGCGCTTTCGTCTTCGCACTGGGTGCCCGGATGGAAACACAGCGCAGGCGTCCAGCCTTCCGCCGCCACCTGTTTCAGCAGCTCTATGGCTTCCTGCGGGGCAGCGCCGAACTTGCTGCCGAAATCATAGGCCGCGCCAGCAACCGGCAAGGCAAAGCGCACCGCAATCTCGCACGTGCGCGGCACTGCGCCCAGCTTTTCCAGCTCGCTCAGCTCGTCCACCGACCAGCTGGCAACACCATGCTCAATCCCCGCGGTGATCTCCGCCTTGGAGCGCATCGGGTTGTTGTAATGCATCACCGCATCAGGGCTGGCGGCACGCACTGCAGCCATTTCTGCAGGCGAAGCGACATCAAATGCAGTGATCCCCGCCGCCACCAGATTGGACAGCACGGCAGGGTGCGGGTTGGCTTTTACCGCATAGGTCACCAGCCCCGGAAACCCTTCACGGAACCGCCCTGCCACCTCATGCAGAACCCGCGGCGAGAAATACAGGATCGGATGATCCGGTGTGCTGCGGGCCAGGTGGGATTCAGGGGAAAGCCAAAGCGGTGGAATTTGCTGCATCGGAAAAAGCCTCGTTCGTTTTGCATATTTTCCGATGAAACCCGGTCGATTTCGCTCGTCAGTTCTCCTATAGTGACGAAAAAGAACGTCACTTCGAAGGGAAAGCATGCAAACCGACGATACTGATCAGCGTCTTGTCACCTTGTTGCGGGAAAACGCCCGCCGTCCAGTGGCGGAACTTGCCCGGCACCTGGGCCTTGCCCGCACCACAGTACAGGCGCGTATCGAACGGCTGGAAACAACCGGGGTTATCACCGGCTATACACTTAAGTCCTCCGCCGCCTCCCGCCCGCCGCTTCAGGCGACCGTTCTGATGTCAATCGAACCGCGCTCGGGTCCGGAGGTGCTTGCCCGTCTGCGCAGCCTGCCCGGAGTGGAGGTCGTGCATACGACTTCTGGACGGTTCGACCTTTTGGCTCAGGTGGTGGCGCAAAGCACAACCGAGCTGGACAACACCATCGACCACATCGCCGAAGCGCGCGGGGTGCGTTCATCTGAGAGCCTGATCCATCTGGCAACAAAACTGGACCGGACAGGGCAGTAAGGGTCAGACGGTCCTCACATAATCCAGCAGCCAGTCCCTGAACAACCGCGCCGCCGGGCGCAGGGCGCCGCGGTCGGGATAAATCAGGTGATACGCCTCCTGCCCCGGCACCCCGACCTCCGGCAGGCAGCGCACCAGCCCGCTTGCACTGACCGCCGCGTCCGACGCAGGCGCCCGCGCCAGCGCAATGCCCACACCTTGCACTGACAGCTCCGCCGCCATCAGCGAGTTATCGGCAAAGAAATAGCGCGCTTGCCCGTGCGAGAGCCGCAAGGCATCAAACAGCTGCACCCAGCTGGCCCGGTGGGTCGAGACTTCAATCAGCGGAAAGCGGAACAGATCCTGCGGTGTCCGGACCTGAGCCGCAATCTCCGGCGGAGCCACCGGATAGAGCACCTCCCGCAGCAGCTCGTCCCCTTCGGTGCCAAACAGCGACGGGTTGCCAAACACGATCTGCAAATCGGTGAACCGGTTGGCAAAATCCGCCGCCATGTTGCCGGTGCTGAGCGCCAGGTTGATCTGCGGTTGCGCCGCCTGGAACTGCGGCAGCCCCCGCGCCAGCACCCCATGGGCAAACAGCAGCACCGACTGCACAAACAGCCGCTGCTCGCGGCTTTCGCCGAACAGGCCGGTGGTGGCTGTTTCCAGCATCAACAGCGACTGCTGCACCGACGGCAGATAGGCCCGCCCGGCCTCGGTCAGCGTCACCGCATGGGCGTGGCGGTGAAACAGCGGCGTGCCCAGCTGGGCCTCCAGCGCTTTCACCTGCTGGCTGACTGCAGCCGCTGACATGTTCAGCTGGACTGCCGCACGGGCAAAGCTTTCGGTGCGCGCCGCCGCTTCAAACACACGCAGCCAGTTGAGAGAGGGTATTCGGGTCGTCATGCGGCAGACTAAGCAGAACTTAGCCTAACCGGCAAGACATACCGTGCTGGGAATCTCCACCGCCGCCCTAGGGTCCAAGTCAGCGATCAGAGACGCGCCTAGCGCAGCCTCCCCCACCAGCCAGATGAGAGACGAGACATGACAAGTCCCGAAGGCGCGCCGCGCCCCAAGCGGAAAATATGGAACTTCACCCCCCAGCTGCCGATCCAGACCTCTCCCTATTGGGACTGGCCGATGAAGCCGCTGGCCTCGGTCAAATACTTGCTGCAAAGTTGGAATCCGCTGGCACTGCGGGCGCTGCTGCTGGTTTTTGCGATCATCACCTGGACCTTTCTCACCCCTTCTCTGGACCGCATTGCAACGC
This sequence comes from Leisingera aquimarina DSM 24565, assembly GCF_000473165.1. Taxonomy (GTDB): domain Bacteria; phylum Pseudomonadota; class Alphaproteobacteria; order Rhodobacterales; family Rhodobacteraceae; genus Leisingera; species Leisingera aquimarina. Next base: position 3,515,229 of record NZ_KI421504.1, read on the forward strand.
TCAGCTGGGACTGGGTGGCCGAAATCTGGCTGCGTAACTTCTGCATCCTGATGGTGGTGGCCGGCGGCCTGCATATGGCACTGTGGAAGTTCCGCACGCAAGCGGACGAGTACCGCTATGACATGCGCCCGATGATGAAAGGCGCCAAGGTATTCACCTTCAAGAACCAGGTCTGGGACAACATGTTCTGGACGCTTGGCCCGGCTCTTGCCTTCTGGACCTTCTGGGAGAGCTTCATCCTTTACGCCTATGCCAATGGCTGGGTGACGATGATCACGCTGGAGAGCAACCCGGTCACCCTGATCCTGATGACCATCTTCATCCCCGTCTGGGCGGGCTTCCACTTTTACTGGCTGCACCGGCTGCTGCATGTGGGCGTGCTCTATACCAAGGTGCACGCCTGGCATCACCGCAACATCAATACCGGCCCGTGGTCCGGCCTGGCGATGCACCCGGTCGAAAGCTTTTTCCTGATGTTCGACACGATGGTTTTCTTCCTGCTGCCGTCGCACCCGGTCCTGGCGATTTTCCTGCTGTTCCACCACGGCATCGGCGCCCCCACCTCGCACGCAGGGTTTGAACATCTGAAGTTCGGCAACAAGACCAAGTTCCTGATTGGCGACTTCTTCCACCAGCTGCACCACCGGTTCTTCGACTGCAACTACGGCACCTGGGAGACGCCCTGGGACGAGTGGTTCAACACCTTTCATGACGGCACCAACGAGGGCAACGAGATGGTCAAGGAACGCCGCCGCAAGATCTGGAGTTCCGGCTGACTTTCCGTCCACACGGCGGCTTTTCGTTTCGCATTTGGGTATTTGAAACCAGAAAGAAGCGGTAAGGAGCCGTTAACCAGAATCGCCGCACTCTCCCTAAGCGGTACAGGCTGGGGAGCCGATGACCGCACCAGGAAGAAGCTGCCCCTTGCTCCTGGCATTGCGTATTCCCTGGCGAATGGACGGCCAGTTGCAAGGGGCGCTTCGGACCTGCTTCTTTCTGGTCTTAAATACCCATTGCACCGCCATCCGCCTGCCCACACTGGGCCAGCGGCAAAGAAAACCCTATATCCGCCTTCCCCTCCGCGCCACCTTTGGGTAATTGATCGCCCAACTGCATGAGGGATCTAGACGGATGGCGATGGAAAAGACGTTCAACGCGGCGGAAGCCGAAAGCCGCCTTTACAAGGCCTGGGAAGAAGCAGGCTGTTTCCAAGCCGGCGCAAATGCCAAGCCGGAGGCCTCCGCCTATTGCATCATGATCCCGCCGCCGAACGTCACCGGCGTTCTGCACATGGGCCATGCTTTCAACAACACGCTTCAGGATATCCTGATCCGCTGGAAACGCATGCAGGGCTTCGACACCCTGTGGCAGCCGGGCACCGACCATGCGGGCATCGCCACCCAGATGGTTGTCGAGCGTGAGCTGGCCAAGACACAGCAGCCGTCGCGCCGCGAGCTGGGCCGCGAGAAGTTCCTGGAGAAAGTCTGGGAATGGAAAGAGAAATCCGGCGGCACCATTGTCGAGCAGCTGAAACGCCTTGGCGCCTCCTGCGACTTCTCCCGCACCGCCTTCACCATGGCCGGCGCGCAGGGCGATACCCGCACCGGCCACGAGAACTCCCCCAATTTCCACGACGCCGTGATCAAGGTCTTTGTGGAAATGTACAACAAGGGGCTGATCTACCGCGGCAAGCGGCTGGTCAACTGGGACCCGCATTTTGAGACCGCGATCTCCGACCTCGAGGTCGAGAATATCGAGGTTGCGGGCCACATGTGGCACTTCAAATACCCGTTGGCAGGCGGCGCCACCTACACCTATGTGGAGAAGGACGAAGACGGCAACGTCACGCTGGAAGAAGAGCGCGACTACATCTCCATCGCCACCACCCGGCCTGAAACCATGCTGGGCGACGGCGCGGTGGCTGTGCACCCCTCGGACGAACGCTATGCGCCCATCGTTGGCAAGCTGTGTGAAATCCCGGTCGGCCCCAAGGAGCACCGCCGCCTGATCCCGATCATCACCGATGAATACCCGGACAAGGACTTCGGCTCGGGCGCGGTGAAGATCACCGGCGCGCATGATTTCAACGATTACCAGGTCGCCAAGCGCGGCGGCATTCCGATGTACCGCCTGATGGACACCAAGGGCCAGATGCGGGCCGACGGCGCGCCTTATGCCGAGGCCGCGGGCATCGCCATGGCGGTGGCCAAGGGCGAGCAGACCCTGAGTGAGAACGAGGCCGACGCCGTCGACCTGGTGCCGGACGACCTGCGTGGCCTCGACCGGTTCGAGGCGCGTAAACTGGTGGTGGAGCAGATCACCAGCGAAGGCCTGGCGGTGATGCACACCGTCACCAAGACAGATCCGGACACCGGCGAAGACGTCGAGGTGCAGGAACCTTACGTCGAAAACAAGCCGATCATGCAGCCGTTTGGCGACCGCTCCAAGGTGGTGATCGAGCCGATGCTGACCGACCAGTGGTTCGTGGACGCGGAAAAGGTTGTCACCCCGGCGCTGGATGCCGTGAAGAACGGCGATGTGAAGATCCTGCCGGAATCGGGTGAGAAGACCTATTACCACTGGCTGGAGAACATCGAGCCCTGGTGCATCTCGCGCCAGCTGTGGTGGGGCCACCAGATCCCGGTCTGGTTCGCGGTCGCCGTTGACGGCGACGCCGAGGAAGACCTCGAAGAGATGTTTTGTGCGGCAACAGAAGAAGAAGCCCTACAAGCTGCTTATCAGAAGCTGGGTTTCAAGAAACTCATCGTCACAGAAGCAATGAAGGACTCGGGTAAGCCTGTTGATTTAGGCACAATTGGTGCAGGCCTTTCCGCGCAGGCTGACCTTTCCTCTGCTCCACACATCATTCTTCGGCGCGACCCCGACGTGCTGGACACCTGGTTCTCCTCCGGTCTCTGGCCGATCGGCACGCTGGGCTGGCCGGAAGACACGGCCGAGATGCGGAAATACTTCCCGACCTCGACCTTGGTCACCGGTCAGGACATTCTGTTCTTCTGGGTTGCCCGGATGATGATGATGCAGCTGGCGGTCGTCGATCAGATCCCCTTCGACACCGTCTACCTGCACGGGCTGGTGCGCGACGCCAAAGGCAAGAAGATGTCGAAATCCACCGGCAACGTGGTCGACCCGCTGGAGATCATCGACGAATTCGGCGCCGACGCGCTGCGCTTCTCCTCCGCCGCGATGGCAGCCCTGGGCGGCGTGCTCAAGCTGGATATGGAGCGCCTCAAGGGCTACCGGAATTTTGGCACCAAGCTGTGGAATGCGGTGAACTTTGCCCATTTCAACAATGTCTATGATGAAACTGTACCTGCCTATGCCTGCCCGGATGCCAAGGCGGCCGTGAACCAGTGGATCATCGGCGAGACCGCCAAGGTGCGGGTTGAAGTGGACGCGGCCCTGGAGGCCTATCGTTTCAACGACGCGGCCAATGCGCTTTATGCCTTTGTCTGGGGCAAGGTCTGCGACTGGTACATCGAGCTGTCGAAGCCGCTGTTCGGCTCGGAAGATGAAGCCGTGATCGCTGAGACCCGCCAGACGCTGGGCTGGGTGCTGGATCAGTGCATGATCCTGCTGCATCCGATCATGCCCTTCATCACCGAAGAACTGTGGGGCAACACTGCCAAGCGCGAGAAGATGCTGGTGCATGCCGATTGGCCCGCCTACGGCACTGAGCTGGTGAATGCCGATGCCGACCGCGAAATGAACTGGGTGATCACCGCGATTGAGAACATCCGCTCCACCCGCGCGCAGATGCATGTGCCCGCGGGCGCCAAGATCCCGATGGTGGTGACGGAATTCTCCGATCAGGCCCGCGCGGCCTGGGAGAAGAACGAGGCGATGATTCAGAAACTGGCCCGCATCACTTCTCTGGAACAGGTCGAGAGCTTCCCCAAGGGCTGCGCAAGCGTTGCGGCGCCCGGTGCCGCCTTTGGCCTGCCGCTGGCGGATGTGATCGACGTGGACGCCGAAAAGGCGCGGCTGGAAAAGTCTCTGGGCAAGCTGGCCAAGGAACTGGGAGGCCTGCGCGGACGTTTGAACAACCCGAAATTCGCGGCCTCGGCCCCGGAAGACGTGGTTGCGGAAGCCAAGGCTAACCTCGCAGCGCGTGAAGAAGAGGAAGCCAAGGTCAAGGAAGCGCTGGCGCGCCTGGCTGAGATCGGCTGAGCCGGCTGTTAAGCATGATTCAAACGCCCGCCCTCACCGGCGGGCGTTTTGCATTTCTCGGCAAACCATTGAAGCAGGTGCAAATTCTGCGGAACGGGGAAATTCTTAACAACCGCCCCATTGTCTTTACCGCGCTTTTGTATCAGCCTGCACTCAACCATAAAAAGAAGGGAGGCTGCAGCCCATGCCCAAAGGATACTGGGTGGCCCATGTGGATGTGCAGGACATGGAGCGCTATCAGGACTACAAGACCGCGGCCCAGCCGGTGCTGGCCCAGTTCGGTGCAAAGTTCCTGATACGCGGCGGCGAACGCGAGGTGCGCGAAGGCGCGTTCCGCTCGCGCACTGTTGTCCTCGAATTCAAGGATTTCGAAACCGCAAAAGCCTGCTATGATTCCATGGCTTATCAGGACGCCAAGGCCTTTCGCGATCTGGTCTCGGCGGGTGATATGCAAATCATCGAAGGGTACGGCGATTAACCCCGCCTGCCCAGCCGCTTTGACCGAGGTCTTCTGATGCCGCTGCTTAAGAAATTCTTCCAAGCGTTCCGCCCGACTGAGCGCCCGGAATTGCCGGACCCGGATGCCGAATTGGCCCTGGGGGCTCTGCTGGTGCGGGTGGCGCAATCCGACCGCGATTATCAGCTGGAGGAAATCAGCCTGATCGACCGGATCCTGGCCCGGCTCTACCAGCACAACGCAATCGAGGCCGCCAAGGTGCGCGCCACCTGCGAAAAGCTGCACGCCGCAGCGCCGGAAACCGACACCTTCGGGCGGCTGATCCGCGAGACCACCGGGCTGGAGGAACGGCTGGCGGCGATGGATGCGCTGTGGGAAGTGGTGCTGGCTGACGGCAACGAGCACGCGGGTGAAGTCACCATCGTCGAAGAGGCCCGCAAGGCAATGGGCCTGTCTTATGCCGACAGCCAGAAAGCCCGCGCCCGCGCGGTTGAGAAATTCAGCGGCACAGCGGAGGACAGCTGATGTTCAAGGAGCTTCTGCAACGGTTGCTGGAACCTGCACCTGCGCCGCTGGATGACGAGGGTGCGCGGCTTGCCTTGACTGCTCTGCTTGTGCGGATTGCCCGCTCGGACCACAATTACTCCGAAGTGGAGAAGGACCGGATCGACAGGATCCTGTCCACCCGTTACCGGCTGGACACAGGCGGGACGCTGATCCTGCGCGAACAGGCTGAGGCAATGGAGGCCGAGGCCCCCGACACCGTGCGCTTCACCCGCGCGATCAAGGGTGCCGTGGCCTATGAAGACCGCACCGGCGTGATCGAGGCGCTGTGGCAGGTCGCACTTGCCGATGGCCACCGAGATGCAAATGAAGATGCTCTGCTGCGGCTGTCCGCCAATCTGCTGGGGGTTTCGGATGTGGACAGCGCACTGGCGCGCAAACGGGCAGAGGCTGCTTTATGATTGCTCATCTTGGAATGTACGACCGTCCGGAAACGGCTGCGGCAAACGACCGGTTCTGGACCTCAATCCGCGCGCATCTGGGCGGCGGCCCCGAAGACCTGACCCGCGGCGCCGACTTCTGGGAGGTCTGGAAATCGCCGGAGCTGCTGCTGTCACAGACCTGCGGTTGCCCTTACCGCACCCGGCTTTATGGCGAGGTGGAGCTGATCGGCACACCCGACTACGGCCTGCCGGGCTGCCCGCCTGGTTATTACAACAGCGTCTTTATCGCCCGCAGCGCGGACGCGGGCCTGCCGCTCTCTGCCTTTGCCGGGCGCCGGTTTGCATATAACGAGGCGTTGTCGCAGTCCGGCTGGGCCGCACCGATGGTGCATCTGCACGACCGCAATATTCTGCCTGGTGCGCTGGTGGAAACCGGCGGGCACAGCCTGTCGGCGCAAGCCGTTGCCGAGGGCCGGGCCGATTTCGCGGCCTTGGACGCGCTGACCTGGGAACTGGTCAAAGAATACGATGGGTTCGCTGCCGGGCTGACGGAAATTGAACGCACTGACCCGACCCCGACCCTGCCCTACATCACGGCCCTGGGCCAGGACCCTCAAATACTGTTTTCCGCTGTTGAATCCGCCATCCGCGGGCTGGACGAGGACAGCCGCAACCAGCTGCATCTGAAAGGGCTGGTGCAGTTTGCCCCCAGAGACTACCTGGCAGTGCCGACACCGCCCGGCCCGGTGCTGACCGAACAGCGCATCCGTGCTGCTGAGTTGACGTAGCGCGCCCTTCCGAAATGGCGGCTCAGCCCGTCATTTTGACGCCTGCAGAGCCGGCTTGTGCGGTTTGAACGTTGCATTCGGTCTTTTTTTCGGTCCAATAAGAACGAATTTCCACTTACAGGGACAAAGACACCTTGACCGATACTTCGCCCGTTCTGCAAATCCGCGGCCTGCATAAATCCTATGGCGAGCTGGAAGTGATCAAAGGCGTTGATATCACCGCCCACAAGGGCGACGTGGTCTCGCTGATCGGGTCTTCGGGTTCAGGCAAGTCTACCCTGCTGCGCTGCTGCAACCTGCTGGAAGACAGCCAGCAAGGCGAAATCCGGTTCAAGGGCGAGCCGATCACCTGGTCCGGCCAGGGGCTGGCGCGCCGCCCGTCGGATGCCAAGCAAATCCTGCGCATCCGCACCAACCTTTCCATGGTGTTCCAGCAGTTCAACCTGTGGGCCCATATGACCATCCTGCAGAATGTGATGGAGGCGCCGGTCACCGTGCTTGGCCGCAACCGGGCTGAGGTTGAGGAAAAAGCCCGCTATTACCTGGACAAGGTCGGCATTGGCGACAAATGCGATGTTTACCCGGCCCAGCTGTCAGGCGGCCAGCAGCAGCGCGCCGCCATCGCACGCGCATTGTGCATGGAGCCTGAAGCGCTGTTGTTCGACGAACCCACCTCCGCGCTTGATCCGGAACTGGAACAGGAAGTGATCAAGGTGATCAAGGACCTGGCTGCCGAAGGCCGCACCATGATGATCGTGACCCACGACATGAAAATGGCCGCCGATGTCTCCAGCCACGTCGTCTTCCTGCACCAGGGGCTGATCGAAGAAGAAGGAACCCCGGACGAAGTGTTCGGCGGCACCCGCTCCGAGCGGCTGCGCGCCTTCCTGTCCTCGACCCGCCACGCGCATTGAGCAATAACAAACAAGTCCAATAACCAAACAGAACGGGAGTAAACTCATGAAATCACTGATCCTTGGCACCGCCGCCCTGGCGCTGACCGCGGGCATGGGCCTGGCGGAGACCGTGCGCCTGGGCACTGAAGGCGCCTATGCGCCGTGGAACTTCGTCAATGACGCCGGCGAGATCGACGGCTTTGAGCGCGAACTGGGCGATGAGCTGTGCAAACGTGCCGAGCTGACCTGCGAATGGGTCAAGAACGACTGGGATTCGATCATTCCGAACCTGGTCTCCGGCAACTACGACACCATCATCGCCGGCATGTCGATCACCGACGAGCGGGACGAGGTCATCGATTTCACCCAGCCCTACACGCCGCCGGATCCGTCCGCCTATGTCGCGCTGTCCTCCGACGTCGATCTGGGCTCCGGCGTGATTGCAGCCCAGGCCACCACCATCCAGGCTGCGTTTGTGGCTGAACAGGGCTGGACCCTGGTCGAATTCGCCACCCCGGAAGAAACCATCGCCGCCGTGCGCAACAGCGAAGCGGATGCGGTTCTGGCCGACAAGAGCTTCCTCGACACCGTGCTGGGTGACGACCTGGTGATGCTAGAGCGCACTGAAGCCCTCGGCGGCGGTGTTGGCATCGGCATCCGCGAATCCGACCAGGAACTCCGCGAAAAGCTCGACGCGGCGATCCAGTCGATGAAGGATGACGGCACGCTGAACGAACTGATCGCCAAGTGGGAAGTCTCCTCCCAGTGGTAATCTGATCCTGCTGCAGGATCTGCAGGCCCGCCGCCGCGGCGCGCGGGCCTCATTCCTTCTCATCCGGTGCCGCGCACCGGGCGTGAACAGAGAAAGACGGGCTCACTTATGTTTTCCTATTGCACGGACCCATCGACGCTTGAGGGGCTGAGCTGGCTCAGCTGCTACCTGACCACCGGCAAGCATTTGAACCTTTATATCTCGGTCTTTGTGGTCTTGACCCTGCTGGCCATCACCGCCCCTGTCGCGCTGATGTTCGGATTCGGCGCCGCGAGCGCTGCCCGCTCCAAGTTTCTGCCGCTGCGCTGGTTCGGCAAGGGTTATACCAGCATCGTGCGCGGTGTTCCGGATATTGCCTTCTTCCTGTTTTTCGTCATCGCGCTCGACCAGGCGTTCGAGTGGATGCGCCACAAGGTGAAATGCCCAGATTGGGACCAGCCGATCCGCCAGGGCATCGACTTCGTGGTCTGCGATGCCGCGAAATTGCCGCTGTCCACCTCGCCGCAATGGGTACATGAAACTTATGGGTTTTTCCTGGCGGTTCTGACCTTCTCGATCGTGTTCGGCGCCTTTGCCGCCAACGTCCTGTTTGGCGCCATGCGCGCCGTACCGCGCGGTCAGATCGAAACCGCCGAGGCCTATGGCATGACCAGCCGCCAGGCCTTCTGGCGCATTCTGGTCCCGCAGATGTGGGTCTATGCGTTGCCGGGGCTCTCCAACCTGTGGATGGTGCTGATTAAATCCACACCACTCTTGTTCCTGCTGGGGGTTGAGGACATCGTCTATTGGGCGCGGGAACTGGGCGGCACCAAGACCGCCAGGTTCACCGACTACCCGCACCCGAACTGGCATGTCTGGTACTTCGCCGCACTGCTGGTCTTCTACCTCTGCTTCACCAAAGTGTCTGAGGTGGTTCTGGACCGCATCATGACCCGCCTGACCAAGGGCCAGGCCACCGCGGCAGGCGAAGCACAAAGAAAGGCAGCGGCATGAGTTGCGTTGAAACCATTCAGGCCTATGCCTTTCGTTCCTTGGGCTTTGGCGAACGGCTGCTGCCCAAGGGCGAATACACCCTGTGCGAGCACTTCACCCTGATCGGCTCCGGCATGATCTGGAACGTCTATTTCGGCATTGTCGCGCTGCTGACCGGTTTCTTCCTGGCGGTCGCCCTGGCGGTTGGCAAATCCAGCCCCAACCCGATGTGGCGCAAGCCGGCAGAGTGGTTCATCTTCATCTTCCGCGGCAGCCCGCTGTTCATCCAGTTCTTCTTTGCATACGCCTGCTTCCTTAGCCTGAAAAGCGTCTCTAAGGGCATTGACCCGTCGGCCCCGCTCACACCGGGCGAAGCAATGCTCGTTCAGATTTCCAGCTTTTTCGATCCGTTCACCTCGGCCTGGCTGGGCGCGCTGATCGTGCTGTTCTGCAACACCGCCGCCTATTCGGGCGAGATCTTCTATGGTGCGCTGCTGTCGATACCCAAGGGCGATATCGAAGCCGCGGATGCCTATGGCATGACCGGCTGGACCCGGTTCCGCCGCATCACCTTCCCGACCATGATGCGGCTGGCCTGGCCTGCCTATACCAATGAGGCGATCTTCCTGTTCCATGCCACCACGCTGGTGTTCTTCTCAGGCTTCCCGGCCTGGCGGCAGAAGGGCGACGCGCTTTATTACGCCAGCTATTTTGCGGACAAGACCTTCAACCCCTTTGTCCCCTACCCGATCCTGGCCTTCTACTTCATCCTGCTGACGCTGGTGATCATTTCGATCTTCGGCTTTGTGAACCGACGGTTGAACAAGCACCTGCCGCAAGAGCGGCGCAGCAAACCCAAGCTGAAGCTCAACCTGATCCGCTGAATTCAGAATGGCTCCCTCGGGAGCCATTTTTTTTGAAATGCCGGATCGTGCCGGGCGCGTTCTGTGCCTCAATCCGCAGGGTGCTTTCCCGGAAACTAAAGCCGCCGGAGTGTCATCTCAAACTTTTGATCAAATTATCTTGGCGAATGGAATTCTCTGCGCTAGGGTTGGCGCAACGCACTCATGGAGCCTCCTATGGACTTGTCCGGACTAAAGACCATCCGCATTGCCGCCTGTGATATGAACGGCCAGATGCGCGGCAAGCGCCTGCCTGCGGGTATGGCGGCCAAGCTGGACAGCGGCGCGGCGCGGATGCCGATCTCCACCCTCAATGTCGATCTCTGGGGCCGCGATGTGGAAGACAATCCGCTGGTGTTTGAAACCGGCGACGCCGACGGGGTGATGCTGCCGACCGAACGCGGCGCGGTGCCGATGCCCTGGCTCAAAAGCGCCTCCGCGCTGGTGCCGATGGCGATGTACTGGGAAGATGGCTCTGCCTTCCTTGGCGATCCCCGCCATGTGCTGGCTGATGTACTGTCGCGCTATGCGGCACGTGGCTGGAACGTCGTGGCTGCCACTGAGATGGAGTTCAGCCTGCTCGATGACAGCGGCCCCCGCCCGGCTCCGCCGATCGACCCGCAAACGGGACGCGAACTGGATCAGCAATCGGTGCTGTCGGTGGCAGAGCTGGACGCCTTTGACGATTTCTTCACCGATCTTTACGACGGCGCCGAGATGATGGGCATTCCCGCTCAGTCGGCAATTTCCGAGGCTGGCCTGGGCCAGTTTGAAATCAACCTGAACCATCAGGAAGCCATGCGCGCCGCAGACGATGCCTGGCTGTTCAAGGCTTTGGTAAAAGGGCTTGCGCGCAAACACGGCTTTGCCGCAACCTTCATGGCCAAACCGTATTCCGAGGAAGCCGGCAACGGAATGCACGTGCATTTCTCGGTCGAGGACAAAGACGGTAACAACGTCTTTGACGACGGCGGCGAAAAGGGTTCGGACCTGCTGATGCACGCGGTGGCCGGCTGTCTGGCGGCAATGCCTGCCAGCTCGCTGATCTTTGCCCCGCACGGTAACTCCTATGACCGGCTGGTGCCTGGCGCCCATGCGCCCGTCAGTGCTGCCTGGGCCTACGAGAACCGCACCGCTGCCATCCGCATCCCTGGCGGCAGTCCCAGGGCACGCCGCATTGAACACCGCGTCGCCGGCGGCGACATCAACCCCTATCTGATGCTTGCAACTGTGCTTGGATCTGCCTTGGCCGGGATCGAAGACCGGATGCAGCCCCCCGCCTCGTCTGAGGGCAACATCTACGAGATCGAAGGCCTACCGCAGCTGGCCGCCGACTGGGAGACTGCAATCAACTGGTTTGAGACCGACCCGCTGATCGCCCGTGTGCTGCCGGAACTTGCCATCCAAAACCTGGTGATGACCAAACGGCAGGAGCTGAAAGGCTTTGCCGAGCGCCCCCGGGAGAGCCATTGGCTGTCTTGGCTGGAAGCGGTATAGAGCCGCCTTGCTTGAGGGGTTTGGCTAGGGCTTGCCTGCTTCACCCCCTTAGCCAGGCTCAATTTGATCAAATTTGGTGACTCATGAAAATCGGCATCCTGCAAACCGGCCACTCCCCCGAAGACCTGTTCGGCCCTTTTGGAGATTACGACGGCATGTTCCGCGACATGCTGGACGGCAACGGCTTTGAATTTCAAACCTGGGCCGTGGTGGACGGGGTGCTGCCGGACAGCGCCGATGCGGCAGACGCCTGGCTGATCACCGGCTCCAAGCATGGTGCCTATGAAGATCACGCCTGGATCCCGCCGCTGGAAGCACTGATCCGCGAAATCAACGCCAGGAAACAGCCGCTGGCCGGCATCTGCTTCGGCCACCAGATCATCGCTCAGGCGCTTGGCGGCAAGGTCGAAAAGTACGAGGGTGGCTGGGCCGTGGGCCGTGTCACCTATCAGGTGGACGGCAAGGGCTTGACCCTCAATGCCTGGCATCAGGACCAAGTGGTGGAACGGCCCCAAGGCGCCCGTGTGCTCGGCGGCAACGACTTTTGCCAGAACGGCATCCTGGCCTACGGCGACCACATCATCTCCTGGCAGCCGCATCCTGAATTCCCCAGCGCCTTTGTCGGCGGCCTGATCGAAAAACGCGGTCGCGGCGTGGTGCCGGACAACCTGCTGGACCGTGCAGCCGCTGAGCTGGACGCCCCCGTGGACAACCAAGAAATCGCAACCCTCCTCGCAGAATTTTACAGGAAAGAGAGGACGTAATGTCAGCCTGGCTCGACGCCCTTCCCGAAGCAGCAAAAACCTATCTGGAGGGCCGTCGTCTCGACGAAGTTGAATGCGTTATCTCGGACCTTCCCGGTATCGCCCGTGGCAAGGCGGTGCCGGCATCCAAATTCGCAAAAACCGACTATTTCCACCTGCCCGACAGCATCTTCTACCAGACCATCACCGGGGACTGGGCCGATGCCGCGGATGAGGACGGCTGGATCGAAAAGGACATGACGCTGAAGCCGGACATGTCCACGGCCACCGCAGCCCCCTGGACCGGCGACTGGACCCTGCAGGTGATCCATGACGCCTATGACAGGCACGACAAACCGATCCCTTACAGCCCGCGCAACGTGCTGAAGCGCGTGGTGCAGCTCTATCATGACAAGGGCTGGAAGCCAGTTGTGGCCCCGGAGATGGAGTTTTTCCTGGTCGCCCGCAACATTGATCCTGCGCATGAGATCAAACCGATGATGGGCCGCTCCGGCCGCCCGGCTGCAGCGCGCCAGGCCTATTCGATGACCGCGGTGGACGAGTTTGGCCCGGTGATCGACGACATCTACGACTTTGCCGAGGCTCAGGGTTTTGAAATCGACGGCATCACCCAGGAAGGCGGCGCCGGGCAGCTGGAGATCAACCTGCTCCACGGCGACCCGGTCAAACTGGCAGATGAAGTCTTCTATTTCAAACGGCTGATCCGCGAAGCGGCGCTGCGTCACGACTGTTTTGCCACTTTCATGGCCAAGCCGATCGAAGATGAGCCGGGCTCAGCCATGCACATCCACCATTCGGTTCTGGATATGGAAACCGGCGAGAATATCTTCTCCGGCCCGCAGGGCGGCGAGACGGACGCGTTTTACAACTACATTGCCGGGTTCCAGAACCACTTGCCCGCGGGCCTGGCAGTAATGGCGCCGTATGTGAACTCCTACCGCCGGTACGTGAAGGACCACGCGGCTCCGATCAATCTGGAGTGGGCACGCGACAACCGCACCACCGGCATCCGCATTCCGCTGTCGGGTCCCGGGGCGCGGCGGGTGGAAAACCGCATCGCCGGCATGGATTGCAACCCGTACCTGGGCATCGCGCTGTCGCTGGCCTGCGGCTATCTTGGCCTGATCAACGAGGAGCGGCCGCGCAAGCAGTTCAAAGGCGACGCCTATGAGGGCGAAGGCGATATTCCGCAAGTGATGGGTCAGGCGCTGGATCTCTTTGACGAAGCCACCGAACTGCATGAGGTTCTTGGTCCGGAATTCGCCCGCGTCTACTCCATCGTGAAACGCGCGGAATATGACGAGTTCCTGCAGGTGATCTCTCCCTGGGAGCGCGAGCATCTGCTGATGAACGTGTAAAGCTCCGGCGCTGCGCCCGGGTGCAGCGCCGGTACAATTGAGTATTTTTGAAAAGATGAAGCGCAGGACGCCCGCACGGCTGCCTGCTTGCAAAAGAGGTGCGGGATGGCAATGAACCTGCTTTATTCCAATGACCGCCAGGGCGAACATCCAAACAGCTGGTATGCCGCAACAGCCACACCGATGGATCGCTTCCCGGCCCTGACCAGCGATGCAACTGCAGATGTTTGCATCGTTGGCGGCGGCTATACAGGCCTGTCCGCGGCGCTGCATCTGGCCGAGGCCGGCCTGTCCGTCGTGCTGCTGGAAGCGCACCGCGTGGGCTTTGGCGCCTCGGGCCGTAACGGCGGCCAGCTCGGCAGCGGCCAGCGGATGGAACAGGACGGGCTGGAAGCGCTGATGGGCAAAGCAGACGCGCAAAAGCTCTGGCAGCTGGGCGAAGACGCCAAGGATCTGGTGAAATCCCTGATTGTCCGTCACAGCATCAACTGCAACCTGAAACCCGGCATTGCCCATGCCTGTTTCTCCAAAAGCGAAGCAGCCCATGAACACGCCTATGCCGAACACCTGCAAAACTGCTACGGATACGATCAGATCCAGCCGCTGGATGAGGCCGGCTTGCACGCCATCTGCCCCTCTCCTGCCTATATGGGCGGATCGCTGGACATGGGTGCCGCACATCTGCATCCGCTGAACTATGCCCTGGGCTTGGCCCGGGCGGCCGCTGGTGCCGGGGCGCAGATCTGTGAGCAAAGCGAGGTTCTGGACATCCAGGAAGGCGTGCACGTCCGCGTGCGGACTGCAGGCGGGACGGTAACTGCCGGCCACTTGATCCTGGCCTGCAACGGCTATCTTGGCGGCCTGAACCATCAGGTCGCCGCGCGGGTGATGCCGATCAACAATTTCATCGTGGCAACCGAACCCCTGGGCGAAGACGCGGCCCGGGTGCTCGCCCGCGATGTCGCTGTGGCGGATACCAAGTTCGTTGTGAATTATTTCCGGCTCAGCCATGATAAGCGGCTGCTGTTCGGCGGCGGTGAAAGCTATGGCTACCGCTTTCCAGCCGATATCGAGGCCACAGTGCGCAAACCGATGCAGCAGATTTTCCCGCACACCAAGGACGTTCGGGTCGATTACGCCTGGGGCGGCACCCTGGGCATCACCATGAAACGGATGCCTTATCTGGCCCGGCTGGCGCCCAATGTGCTGACTGCTTCCGGCTACTCCGGCCATGGTGTCGGCACCGCCACCCATGCGGGCCAGCTGATGGCGCAGGCGATCCAGGGACAGGCACAAGGGTTCGATACCCTGGCCCGCGTCCCTGCCCCGCGCTTCCCGGGCGGGCCGCGGATGCGCTCGCCCCTCCTGGTGCTGGCAATGACTTGGTTTGCCCTGCGCGACCGGCTGGGGATCTGACTCCAGGCCGGTTTCCGCGCAACTCCGCAACATTTCTGTGAAATTTTGCCTGCTCGGCATTTTCCGCAGCGTCGCCTCTTGGCATTTTCGGCTACTAGTTTTACATTTCTTGAAGCAACAATTCAGGATTTTGAAATATGGCTCTGCCGCCCAACGTTCATGACGCTGAACCCATTCCCCCAGCCGCCCTTGAGGCAATCGAGGCCCTGATGCAGTCGGGCGATCTGTTTCGCTACACCGCGCCCGAAGACGCGCCCGTTACGCTGCTGGAACAGGAATATGCTGAACTGCTGGGCAGTAAATACGCGCTGGCAGTCTCCTCCTGCTCAGCGGCCTTGTTCCTGTCGCTGAAGGCGCTTGGCCTGCCCCGCGACGCCCGGGTGCTGATCCCCGCTTTCACCTTTGCCGCCGTGCCGTCGTCGGTCGTTCATGCCGACTGCGTGCCGGTGCTGTGTGAAGTCGGCGACAACTACCGCATCGATATGGGTGACTTTGAGGCCAAGCTGGACAGCGTGCAGGCGGTGATCATCAGCCATATGCGCGGCCATACCTCCGACATGGATGCAATCATGGCGCTGTGCGATGCCCGCGGCATCCCGGTGGTCGAGGACGCGGCCCATTCGCTGGGCACCACCTGGAGCGGCAAGAACATCGGCACCATCGGCAAGGTCGGCTGCTTCTCCTTCCAGTCCTACAAAATGGTCAACGCCGGCGAAGGCGGCATCCTGATCACCGACGACGCCGACCTGGTTGCGCGCGCCGCGATCATGTCCGGCGCCTATGAGCACAACTGGAAAAAGCACAAGGGCCCGCACGGGGAAAACACCCCGGACCTGGAGCAGGCCTTTGCCAAGTGGCAGAACCAATTGCCGCTTTATAACCTGCGGATGAGCAATCTGTCCGCTGTGGTGATCCGCCCGCAGCTGCCGGAACTGGCGCGCCGGGTGCGCGACGGGCTGGCCAACCATGACTATGTGGCCGAACGCCTCAATGCCTCCCCTTTCTTCGACGTGCCCGCACCGCTGGCCCCTGAACGCCGCGCGCCGGATTCGATCCAGTTCAACCTTGCAGGCCTCAGCGAGGCACAGACCCGTGCCTTTGCTGCTGCTGCAGGATCCAAAGGCGTCAAGGTGCAGGTCTTCGGTCTTTCCACCGACAACGCCCGCGCCTTCTGGAACTGGCAATTCCTGGGCGACCAGCCCGACCTGCCCCAAACCCGCTCCATGCTGATGAAGGCCTGCGACGTGCGCCTGCCAGTGCGTCTGACCCGTGCAGAACTGGATGTGGTTACAGACATCCTGCTGGCTGCGGCGGAGGAAAGCATGGGCAGGGCCGCGGCCTGAACACCACAGTTGATTGAACAAGGTACAGCCCCGGCCACGCGCCGGGGTTTTTCGTGATTGCAATCCTGGCTTGTGCCCTCCAGTTTACCGCCATGACACCGCTTCCCGAATTCGAACGGCGCCCGGCCACCGCATTGGTGGCAATGGCCAATGCGCTTAGCTTGGGTGATCCGATCAACGAGGAAGACCTGACGCAGATCATCCGCGCGGTTGCCGCCAGCAGCGGTGAGCGGGCTGCGCTTCTGGCCGCTATCGGGGCCGCGAACAACCCGGAAACCGGGGTTACGGCGGCTGACTTGCTGACCGCCTTTGCCACCCGGGCCGGAAATGCTGAAGCCCAGGCACAGGATGCCGATCAGGTGATCGGCCAATGGTCGCAACGCCTGGCCGCCGGCGCGCTGCTGGCCAGCTTCGGCGCTGCTATTGCAGGCACAGTAACGGGCGGTCTTGCCTTTGGCCTGACGCTGCTATCCTTTTCCGGCTTCATCTTCGCCACCGCGTCCCGCCTCGGCGGACGGGCGCGGCGGCGGACCAAAACGCAAGAACGCGAAGCCGCGGAAACACTGGCCCGCCATGTGCTGGAAGCCGCAAAGAACACAGGCAGTGCAAAGTGATATGGAAACTTCAACACTCCATGCCTATATTGGTCCTGAAACCGGAGAACAGCATGTTTGAAGCTATGGGAATGGAAACCGTCATCGTCAGCGCAATTGCCGGGGCCTGCACCCTGTCTTTTGCTGCAAGCGTCTATCTGTTCTATCGCTCCAAACCGCAGCCGGAAACCGGTGATCTGGACAAAATCGTCAGGAATGCGCCGTATCACCGGCTGCACAATATCCTGAAAATCAAACCGGGCGCTTGACAGCCGAACCTGGCGTCTGAACCCCGGCGCAGCACACGGGTGCTGCAATTCTTACACAGAAACTTCACAAAAAAGAATGGCACCGCAACGCGGTGCCACGCCCAACTGTGAGGAACAGTCGCAGACTGTTTGCGAACAGGCGGGAGCCCCTCGTTGCTCCGCCCCCCCGCTGCCGCCAATCGCCTCACTTCATCTTCGACAGCTTTTCCTGCAGCGCAGCCAGCTGCTTCTTGATATCGTCCAAGTCCTCGCCGCCTTCGGATTTCTCTTCCCCGGGTGCGCCGCCGGTCCAGCCGGCCGTGCCAAGGCCGCCAGTCATCGCCTTCAGAAACGCTTCCTGCTGTGCCTTCATCGCTTCGAACCCCGGCATCTTGGCCATTGGATTCATCGCGCTCATGTTTTCCATCATCTTTGACTGGCTTTCGCGCAGCATATCAAAGGAAGACTGCAGAAACTGCGGCATCACCCCGCCACCGGGCACCATATAGCTGCGCACCAGATCGTTCAGCACATTCACCGGCAGCACATTCTCGCCGCGGCTTTCATGCTCTGCAATGATCTGCAACAGATACTGCCGTGTCAGGTCATCGCCCGTCTTCAGGTCGACGATCTGAACCTCGCGCCCTTCCCGGATGAACCCCGCGATATCCTCCAGCGTGACGTAATCGCTGGTCTCAGTGTTATAAAGCCTGCGGCTCGCGTACCGCTTGATCAGCAAGGGTTTGTCCTGCTCTGCCATGTAATCCCTCCCCGGTCATGACGCATTGCAGCAAAGCCTATGCCAGCGCAGAACAAAAGGGAAGCCTCCGCATGGTTTCCGCAACATTTGTTCCCTACAGCCCTGCTGCGCTTGCATTCAGGACGCTTGACCTCAACCCGGCTTGAGATTTCACAAAGGACTCCGCGACAGAATCTGCAGCAGGACAACGCGGGACATGAAAATCTTTATCCTCGGCGGCACCGGATCCATCGGCACTGCCGTCACCCAAAACCTGGTCCGGCACGGGCATGACGTTACCGGCCTCAGCCGCTCGGACGCCTCGGACCGCAAACTGGCGGCTATGGGCGCCCACCCCTTGCGCGGAGATCTGCACCGCCCCGGCGGCTGGGTCCGCGAGGTCGCCCATGTGGACGGGCTGATCCAGCTTGCGGCCACCTTCGGCCCGGACATGGCAGAGGCGGACACCGCCGCCATGGGCGCCATCCTGCGCCAGGCGGCCCTGCGCCCGGACCCTCTGCGCTTGATTTATACCGGGGGCTGCTGGCTGTACGGCGCCACCGGTAACCGGATCGCCGATGAGGTCAGCCCCATGCGGCCGATCAAACCCTTTGCCTGGATGCAGAAGAATGCCCGTGCCGCTCTTGCTGCCCCCGCCGTTTCCGCCGCGGTGATCCACCCGGCGATGGTCTACCACCCTGAAGGCGGTGTGTTTTCCCGCTACCTGGAGGCCGCCCGTCATATGATGCCGTTTGAGATCTGGGGCAGTGTCGCAACCCGTTGGCCCCTGGTCGAGCGTGCAGATCTAGCCTGCGCCTACCGGCTGCTGATGGAACACCCCAAGCTAAACGGCCACTTCAATGCCAGTGCCGAAACCGGCGTGCCCGTTGCAGAGATCACCCGCGAGATCGCCCGGCGCCACGGCCATGATGCCAGCTATGTTGTGCGCAGCCTGAAACACGTGCTGATTAAATACGGCGATTGGGCCGAGGGTCCGACATTGGACCAGCAGATGGGGTCTGCAAAACTGCGCCAAATGACCGGCTGGGAGCCGCAATACACCAGTTTCCGCAATGCGCAGTTTTGACCTCAAGACAGCCTCCCATGAACAAATATCGAACATTTTGCAATTGAGGTGCAGCAAAAAACTCTCAACGTGATATAATTCAGGCAGAGTCTTTTGAGTCTGTGGTAGCGGGAACGATGGCTGACCAAGGGGACAGACAAAGACAAGCTGCTGTATTAATCGCTGATGTGGCCGGGTTTTCCGCACTGGTTGAAACCGGGGAAGCGGAAGCGGTCGCTGCCGTTCGCACTCTTGCGGACGATATCGTCGTGCCGGCCGCACAGCAGTATTCAGGTCAGCTTGTCAAAACACTGGGCGACGGCTTTCTGCTGGAGTTCGAAACCTCTGTGCAAGCGGTGAAAGCCGCCTTGCTGATTGCCAAGCTGACCGCGGCCGCGGTTGCCAGCCGCCCTCCGCCCCATCTGCACCTGAGAATGGGAATTCACACAGGAACCGTCATTGCTGCCGGGGACGATCTGTTCGGCAATTGCGTCAACATCGCCGCCCGCCTCGAAAGCCTTGCAGGCCCCGGTGAAATCTGTGTTTCCGGCACGGTTCAAGAACAGGTCCGCGGCAGGATCAATGCTGCCTTTGACGACCTCGGCCTGCAGGTTATCCGCAACATCTCTCACCCGGTGCGGATCTTCCGCATAGCCGAAAACCCGATGCCGCGCTTTGAAGCAGAAGGCCCCGCCTACGAAGTGTCCGTAGCCGTTCTGCCTTTCTTGAACAAATCCCCCGCTGCACCCGGCGCAGACAGTCTGGCCGAAACCCTGACCGAAGACATTACCATCGGTCTTTCCCGGTTCCGCGAGTTGCGCGTCATTTCCCGCACCACTGCACTTCGTTTTGCCAGCAGCGCATCTGAAACATCCCTTACTGCAGTGGAACTGGGCGTCCGTTACTTGGTTGAGGGCACGGTGCGGCAACGGTCCGGACACCTGCGTGTCGCTGTTTCGCTGGCAGATGGTTACAGCGGAACCTCGCTGCTAAGTGAACAATACGACCAGGAAAATCAGGCCGGTTTCAGCCACCAGGACGCATTGGCCCGCCAGATCACCCGAATCCTGGCCGGACAGTTGCAGGCCACTGCAAAACGCAAATCAGCCGAAGTGTTGGCCAGCGGCGGCCCCTGGACATCCAAGGAACTGGTCCTGCAAGCCAAAGCTCTGATCCTCGACACCCGGAAGACTCTGTATCAGTGCCGGGAGTTGTACCAGAAAGCCTGTGCCAGCGATCCAGGGAATCCGTCGGCCTATTCCGGATTGGCGCTCACATATCTGGTTGAATGGATGAGCGGCTGGGGCCTGTCCCCAGAAGACACCCTGGATCAGGCCTTCCCATATCTGCGCCGCGCAGCCCGTATCGACCCGCTGGACAGCGTCGTGCAACGCCGGCTGGCCGTCATGCATCTGTTCAAGGGAGAGTTTCCCCTGGCGGAGGACCACTTCCAGCGCGCCCTTGCCTTGAATCCCAACGACACTGACGCGATGGCTTTCCGCGGCCTGTCCTATGTGTACCGGGGCCAGCCCGAAAAGGCCCTTGCCGAATTGGATCAAGCCTCTGGCCGCAACCCGTTCCATCCAACCTATTTCCACTGGTTCAGGGGGCTGGCGCTGTACATGTGCCGGGAGTACCAGCCCGGCATTTCAGAAGTGAACAAGGCTGTCGGGCTGTTTCCAGGTTTTCCGGCCCCGCACCGCCATCTGGCTGCCTGCTACGCACAATTGGGAGACAGGGCTGCGGCGGCACGGGAATGCGGGCGTATCCTTGGCCTGGAGCCGGAGTTTTCGCTCGCCCGCATCAGCAAGACCCTCCCCTTCGTCAGAGCAGCAGATCTGGAGCATTACTGCGATGGGCTGCGGCGGGCCGGATTGCCGGAGTGAGCGCCCCCTGAACAGCAAAAGGGCAGGCCTTGCGGCCTGCCCTTTCTCACAGTCCGGCTCCGTCAGGGAGGAGAGCCAGGGCCGGTCTGTGGTCGATCTTACTTCGCAGCAGCCGAAGCTTTTTTCGCAGCAGAGGTCACTTCGTCGGTGGCCTTCTTCACAGCTGCGGTGGCTTCTTCGCCCATGTCTTTGCCGGCAGCCATAACCAGTTCAACGGTTTCCATCTGGACCTTCTTGGCGATCTCAGCAAAGGCAGCCATGTTTTCAGCAGCCACTTCAGCGGAAGCAGAGGCGAAATCGGTTGCGGCTTTGGCATAGTCGGCCGGGTCGGCTTTGACTTTGGACACGTCGCCCAGCTTGGAGATGGTTTCTTTGGTCCACTTGTTCGAGATCTCGGCGGATTTGCCGGCAGCGTCCAGCGCAACGGCGGACAGCTTCTCGTTCAGGGCTGCGGTGTTTTTGAAAACGTCTTCCATCGCTTTGGTGTCGACCGGGAATGCGCCCATGAAGTCTTTCATCATCGCGGTGAAGTCTTGGGTCTTTGCCATAGTTCTAATTCCTCAGAAAGCTGCAGCAGGACCATCCTGCGCTCTTAGCATGAGAGGAATATGCGTGCCGCACCGCAGCATTTCAAGACTTTTAATGCTGCAGTGCAGAAAAAAATCGTAAACCCCGTCAAATCAACGGTTTGCCTTGACCCTTACATAGGAACCAGGCGCAGGCATCAAAGAGGGGTAGCCCGAATCCCCGGCTTCACGGGCCGGAACCTGCTTGCCGGACCGCTTCTTCAGCCACTCATTCCAACGCGGCCACCAGGAGCCTTCGTGGTATTCCGCACCTTCCATCCAGGCCTCGCTGTCGCCTTTCAGATCGGTATTGGTGTAGTGGCCGTATTTCTTCTTGCTGGGCGGGTTGACGATGCCCGCGATATGGCCGGACTCAGACACGATAAAGCTCTTGCTGCGCGATCCCATCTGCTGCACGCCGCGGTAACAGTCTTTCCAGCGGGCAATGTGGTCGGTCTCGCAGGTGATCGACATCAGCGGCACATCCACATCCTTGATATGCAGCTTGTGCCCCATCAGCTCAAACCCGTCGCGAGCAAATTCATTGTTCTGGCATAGGCCCCGCAGATACTGCACCGCCATCCGGCCCGGCAGGTTGGCGCCATCGCCGTTCCAATAGAGCAGATCAAAGGCGGGCGGGGTCTCGCCCATCATGTAGCTTTTGACGGCGGGGCCATAAATCAGATCCTTGGAGCGCAAGAATGACATGGTCCGCGCAATCACCCAGGAGCGCAGCAGCCCCTCCTCTTCCACCTGCGCCTCGATCCCGTCGACAAAATCGTTCTGCAAGAACGGCGTGAATTCACCCTGATCGCCGAAATCGGTAAGCGTGGTAAAAAAGGTTGCCGATTTTACCGAAGTGTCGCCACGCTGCTTCAACAGCGACAATGTCAGGCTCAGCGTGCTGCCGGCAATGCAATAGCCCACCGCGTTCACCTGCTTGACCTTGCAGATATCCTTGACCGTCTCAATCGCGGTCAGGAAACCCTCCTGCATATAGTCTTCCATTCCCACGTCTGCATGGCTGGCATCGGCGTTGACCCAGGAGACGACAAACAGGGTATAGCCCTGCTCGGTCACCCATTTGATCAGGCTGTTCTGCGCCTTCAGGTCGAGGATATAGAACTTGTTGATCCAGGGCGGAAACAGCACGATGGGGGTCTCATGCACGGTTTCCGTCGCGGGTTTGTACTGGATCAGTTCCATCATCCGGTTGCGGTAAACCACATCGCCGGGCGTGGTCGCGATGTTGCCGCCCAGCTCAAAGGCGCTCTCATCCGCCAGCCGCACCACCAGTTCGCCATTGTTGGCCTCCAGATCGGTGACCAGGTTCTCCAGCCCGTCGATCAGCGACTGGCCTTCGGTCGCAACAGCCTTTTCCAGCGCATCCGGATTTGTGGGCAGAAAATTGGTCGGCGACATCATCTCGATGATCTGGTCGGCGAAATACGTCAGCCGCTGCTTGTCCTTGCCGTCCAGCTCGCTCGCATCCTGCACCGCTTTGCGGATCGCATCGGCGTTGGTCATGTACTGCTGCTTCACAAAGTGGAAATACGGGCTGCTCTCCCACAAAGGATTCGAAAACCGGCGGTCCTTGGCGCCGCCGCCGTCATCTGCGCTGCCCATCTGTCCGGCCAGAGTCTTTTGCGCTTCGGCGAAATTCAGAACCGATTTGCTCCAGTATTCGACCTGCTGCTCCAGGATCTTGGCAGGGTTTTGCATCGCTTCCGTCCAATAGGCGGTTGCTGCACGCGCATAAAGCTCTTGATTCGGACCGTCCAAAGCTGCGTTGTGCGGGGTCTTCCGGGACATGACATCGGCCAGACGCTTGCTCAACTCCTCAACACGGTTCATGTTTTCCTTAAGCTTTTCAATGCTCTCAGAATTGGCCGCTGCGGATAATTCGTCACTAGTTGTCATATAAATGAATCCCTCATAGGCTTTCTGCTATGCAGAATACTCTTCTGCATTTTTCAGGGCAAAGCGGCGATTGGTCCAATGTTCCGGATTTGATGGTCCGATGACGCAGGGGCAGAGCCCGAAGGAGACACGCATGCGATACATGATGACCTACGATCTGATGGAGACCGTCCGGAACACCAACCAATGGTTGGGCGCCACCGCCCTCTCCATGGCATCTTACCCGGTCTTCTCCGCCTTGCCAAACCCTGCGCTCAGCTGGATGGCCGCCTGGGGTGAAGTGACGGAACGTACTTACCAGCGGATGGTGGTGAAACCTGATTGGGGTATCCGCACTTTCACCTGCGAAGACGGCAAGGACCATCTGGTGGATATCGACACTGTGGTCGAACGTCCGTTTGGCGATCTGCTCCATTTCAAAGTCAACGGGCGCGAGGAACAGCCGCGCAAGGTGTTGCTGGTTGCCCCGATGTCCGGCCATTACGCCACCCTCCTGCGCTCCACTGTCAAAAGCTTGATCGTCAATTGTGAAGTCTACGTGACGGACTGGCATAACGCCCGCGACATTCCTGTTTCCGCTGGGAAATTCGACGTCGAGGACTACACGCTTTACCTGGTCGACTTTATGCGCGAAATGGGCCCTGACACGCATGTTGTCGCGGTCTGCCAGCCGGTGCCACTGACCCTGGCCGCCACCGCCTATCTGGCCGAACAGGACCCCAAGGCGCAGCCTTCCTCGCTGACCCTGATCGGCGGCCCGGTGGATCCGGATGCCACCCCGACCGAGGTCACGGATTTCGGCCGCCGCGTCACCATGGGCCAGCTGGAAGAAACCATGATCCAGCGCGTCGGTTACAAATACAAAGGCGTGGGGCGCAAGGTCTACCCTGGCTTGTTACAGCTTTCCTCTTTCATGTCGATGAACGGCGAGCGCCATTCCAAGGCCTTCATGGATCAGATCCAGCGTGTTTCCCGCGGGGAGGCTTCGGATCATGACGCCCACAACCGTTTCTACGACGAATACCTTGCCGTCATGGACATGACGGCCGAATTCTACCTGTCCACTGTCGAACGTGTTTTCAAACGGCGCGAAATCGCCCGCAACGAATTCACAGTGAACGGCCACAAGGTTGATATTGGCAAGATCACCAATGTGGCGGTGAAAACTGTCGAAGGCGCCAAAGATGATATCTCTGCCCCCGGCCAATGCGTCGCGGCGCTGGATCTTTGCACCGGCCTGCCTGAAAACATGAAGGCCAGCCATCTGGAGCCAGGTGCCGGCCACTATGGCATCTTTGCCGGCCGCAGCTGGCGTGACAACATCCGCCCGCTGGTGATTGATTTCATGAACGCCAACAGCCGCCGCAAACCGGCCCGCAAGCCTGCCAACAAAAACACGGCTGCCTGACCGCATGGGCGGCGGGCTGGCTTTTTCCTGCAACTGCGGGACCTTGCGCGGTGAAGTTTCCGCGCAAGGCATCAAGGGCGGCACCCGTGTTGTCTGCTATTGCGCCGACTGCCGCGCCAATGAACTGTACCACGGCCAGCCCGACCCAGCGCCGGATCCGGTGGACCTGTTCCAGCTGGCGCCGGACAGCATCTCCATCAGCCAAGGCGCCGCGCATCTGAAAGCCTTGCGCTTTGGCCCTCGCGGGCCGTTGCGCTGGTACGCATCCTGCTGCGGCACGCCACTTGCAAACACGCTGGCCAAGCCCACGCTGCCCTTTGCCGGGATACGCTCAGACGTGTTCAAAGATAAATCCGCGCTTGGCAAAATCCGCGCCAAGGCTTTCCTCCCGGTTACAGGCAAACAGTCCCGGACCAAGGGTGGCGGGGTGATGGCCTGGGGCATCCTCAGCCGGATGATCACGTCGCGCCTGTCCGGCCGCTGGAGGGAAACGCCGTTCTTCGCCACGCAAACCGGCAAACCGGTGGCCGAGCCCGAATTGCTCAGCAAAGACCAGCGCGCAAAACTCTCCCCTTAGGACACAGGCACGGCCAGCCAGTGCAGCAACGCCCGGTTGACAGCGTCGGGCTGTTCCAGCACCGGCAAATGCCCAGCCTCAGGCACGATCTTCAGCCGCGCCTCCGGGATCAGCTGCGCCAGCAGATCCAGTTTTGCTGGCGGCACAATCGTGTCGTGTTCTCCACCCAGAACCAGCGTAGGCACATGCGCCCGCCGCATCGTGGATTGCTGGTCCGGCCGCCGCTGAAGGGCACGCGCCTGCGCCACATACATCTCCGGCCCCAGTTCCAATCCCATCCGGCAGAACATGTTGTGAACTTCCAGCCGCAAAGGTCCGGGTGCGAATGCCTCCATTGGCATCGTCTCGCGCAGCACGTCTTCCAGCCGTCCGGCGCGGGCTGCAACAATCTGCGGCTCCCGATCGGCAGCCTGATCCGGCGTCTCGGCCAACGGGCTGGCTCCCATAATGCACAGCCGGCTGATCCGGTCCGGTGCGCGGCGCAGCAGTTCCATCGCCAGGATCCCGCCCATCGACACACCTGCAAGGGAAAACCGCGGCGGCAGGTGGGCCAGCATCCGCGCGGCGATCTTTTCCACCGTGTCGCCGCCCGCCAGCGGCAGCACCATCACCGGCATACTGCCGGAAAAACTCCTGACCTGAGCGTCAAAAATCCGGCCGTCGCACATCATCCCCGGCAGCAGAACCAAAGGTTCGCGGCAAGGTTGCTGGTCATAAGGCATATCCTGCCCTCGCGGTTTGCCTTCCACCCGATGCTTCAACTCTGCGGAGAACAGCCCCTGGGATCAAGGAAAACCTCTCCGCGGCAGGGATTTAGAAAGCTGCTGCCGCTGCTGTGCCACGCCTAGTAGCCGTTCCAGCGGAACGCGCCATTCTCCGCCAAGGGGGCCAAGGGGTTAAAGGCAATCTCCCATATATGCCCGTCCGGGCTGCGGAAATAGCCGTGGTGCCCGCCCCAGAACACATCCTGCGCAGGCTTCAGAACCTTCGCGCCAGCTGCCTCAGCTGCCGCCAGCAGCACAGCCACTTCTTCCTTGCTGCGGGTGTTGTGGCTCAGCGTCATCGCACCGGTGCCCAATTCTGCTTCCGAAAGACCGGTTTCCGCTGCCAACGCTGCCAGCGGATACAGCCCCAAGGTCTGCGAGATCAGATCAAAGGCAATCACCCCGTCCGGACTTTCTGCACGCTGCCAGCCCAAAGCTTCATAAAAGGCAGCTGCTTTGGCCATATCCGGCACGCCCAGCGTAATCAGGCTCACCCTCTGTTCCATCATTCAATCCTTTGCACTTTCAACCACTCTGCTATGTCCGCTGCGCCAGCCGCCAGGCCGCCCCAGGGCGAGAACCGCCGCATCAGGTGCCGCCCAGAACGTCCAGAACCGCGTCTTCCATCATCTTCAAGCAAGCCTCGTCCGAGAACCGGTGATCGGCATCTTTCACCAGGTTGAGCCGCATGTCCGGACAGGTCGCGTGATCCACCAGCCGCAGCGCGGTTTCCGTTGATACAGCCGTATCCGCGGTCCCCTGCAGGCAGCGGACTTTGAAGGGCAGGAACAGCGGCGTGCGCAGGACCAGCCGTTTGCGGCCATCCTCGATCATCCGCTTGGAGATATGATAGGGTTCCATGTAGTCACTGGGCAGTTCCACATAGCCGCGGCTGTCCAGCTCGGCCTTCTGCGCATCCGAGAAATTGGCCCAGTACCCGTCCTCGGTGAAATCCGGCGCCGCAGCGATGGTCACCAAACCCTTGATCCGCTCGGGCATTTCGCGCGCCAGCAGCAACGCCTGCCAACCGCCCATAGACGACCCGACAGGGATAATCTCCCCCTCGGTCAGATGCGCCACCGCCTCCAGCGTGTCCTCGTGCCAATCGCCTATGCAGCCTTCCTCAAACGTGCCCGAGCTTTCGCCGTGGCCGGAGTAATCGAACCGCAGAAAGGCCAGCCCGCGCGCCTTGGCCCATGCCTCCAGATGTACCGCCTTGGTGCCCTCCATATCGGATTTCAGGCCGCCCAGGAACACCACGCACGGCCCCTGCCCCTCACTCTTGTGATATGCAATCCGGCGGCCCTGGGCGGTGTCGAGAAAAGATGTGGCGGGCATGTCGTTGGTCTCCTGTCCTTTTCCCCAAGATGTGGCATGGCAGCGCCTGCCCCGCAAGCGCCGGCACTCCCTGCTTGCAAGCCCCCCGCCTGCCTCCTTATGGTCCGCGAAAATTTTCAAGGGACCTTGGGCATGTTCAGACTCATCAAGGGCATTGTGATCGCCACCGCCATCCTGGCCGTGGCACTGGCCACCGCCTGGGCCGCCCTGGCGTTGTGGTACCGGCTGCCCTTTGGCACGGTACCGCGCGGCCTGCTGGCAGGCGGGTTTGCCTTCCTGGGCGTCACCGTTATTGCCGGCCTGTTCCGCAGGCGTGCCGCGCGCGCGCTGACCACATTCACGCTGGCACTGGCCGCAGTGATCCTGTGGTGGTCCACCCTCACACCGCCGGACGCGCGCAACTGGGCCCCTGACGTGGCCCGCCAGGTCACCGGCCAGATAGAGGGCGACACTCTCACGCTCACCGATGTGCGCAATTTCGCCTGGCAATCCCCTGAAGACTTCAGCGAAAGCTGGGAGACCCGCAGCTATGACCTGACCACGCTCGACACTGTGGATCTGTTCATGTCCTATTGGGCCGGCCCGCAAATGGCCCATATGATCGTCAGCTTCGGCTTTAAAAACGGCGAACACATAGCCTGGTCGGTCGAGGTGCGGCGCCAGCTCGGCGGCGGCTTCTCACCCATTGCCGACCTGTTCAAATCCAACACTCTGGTGATCCTTGCCGCCGATGAACGCGACGTGGTTGGCACCCGCACCAATGCCCGCGGCGAGAACGTGCAGCTGTTCCGCATTGACGTCAGCCCCGAGACCGCCCGCACCTTGCTGATGCAATATGTTGATGCGGCCAACAGCCTCGCCGCCCGGCCGCAGTGGTATAATTCACTCACCACCAATTGCACCACCGTGGTGATGACAATGATCCGCGCCTTTGCAGACGAAGTCCCGCTGGACTGGCGAGTGCTGGCAAACGGCTATCTGCCGGATTATGCATGGGAACGGGGCGTGCTGGACCAGACCCGCACGGTCGAAAAACTGCGTGCCCTAGGAAGCATCACAGCAATTGCCCAGGCCCACGGCGTGACCCCGGATTATTCCCAAATGATCCGCCAAGGCATCCCCGCTTTCGTATCGAATTGATCCAGCTTCTTTCTGGTTTAAAATACTCCGGGGAGCGCGAGGGGCCAGCCCCTCGCCCGTTTTCTGTTTGCAATCGGGTTCAGTGAACACCTGCTGGCCCCGTTGCGAACCTGTTCACGAATCTTTTTCGGCCCCTGTTACAAAACTCCGGCAGTTTGGCTGCCGTAGTCTTTCTGAGTGCTCAAGCGCCCCAGCAAATCCTGTATCCGGGTCAATGCCTCACCTGTCAGCCGTGCCTTCTCCCGGCTCGGCCCGCCTTCGACATGTGCGCAATGTTCATAGGACAGACGGCGTTGCGACAGGATTTCCCTGGACTGGCACAGCGCGGTTTCAATCAGGTCCACATCTTCAACCGTCAGATCAAAGTTCGGGTTCGGGCGGGTCATCGGAACACTCCTGGTATGTCCATTGGGCCTAAGGTTTCGGCAACACTGCCCCGGGCCCGGCTTCATAGCAACAGTTTTTTTGTTATTTTTCAATTGCTTACCTGTATACATATATGTACAACCGCATGCATTGGCACACAAAGGAATTTTCCAGGGCAATAACAGACACATGCAAACCCGTCTTGACTTGACCCCGCTTTGACCGCAAAACGCGCGCACCAAACACATACCCGCAACCGGGCGTTCTGTGGGCGCCAAACCGACGAGGAGCAGCCAGACAATGGCCCAAATCTCTCTCACCTTCCCCGATGGCAATGCACGTTCCTATGACGCAGGCGTAACCCCTGCGCAGGTGGCCTCCAGCATTTCCACCTCGCTGGCCAAAAAGGCCATCTCCGCCACCGTCGACGGTCGGCACTGGGACCTGCAGTGGCCGATTGATGCAGATGCGACCATCGCCATCCACACCATGAAGGACGAGGTTCAGGCCAATGAGCTGATCCGCCACGATCTGGCGCACGTCATGGCGCGCGCGGTGCAGGAAATCTGGCCCGACACCAAGGTCACCATCGGCCCGGTCATTGAAAACGGCTGGTATTACGACTTCGACCGCGTGGAACCCTTCACCCCCGAAGACCTCGGCGCCATCGAAAAGAAGATGAAGGAGATCATCAACAAGCGTGATGAGGTCCGCACCGAAGTCTGGGAACGCGACCGCGCGATCCAGCATTACACCGACCTTGGCGAACCCTATAAGGTCGAGCTGATCGAGAGCATCCCCGGCGACGAGCCGCTGCGCATGTACTGGCATGGCGGCTGGCAGGATCTCTGCCGCGGCCCGCACCTGCAGCACACCGGCCAGCTGCCGGGCGATGCGTTCAAACTGATGTCGATCGCCGGCGCTTACTGGCGCGGCGACAGCTCCCGCGCCATGCTGCAACGGATCTACGGCGTTGCCTTCACCGGCAAGGAAAAGCTCAAAGCCCACCTGCACATGCTGGAAGAAGCCGCCAAACGCGACCACCGCAAACTGGGCCGCGAGATGGACCTCTTTCACATGCAGGAAGAGGCCCCCGGTCAGATCTTCTGGCATCCGAACGGCTGGACCATCTACACCCAGCTGCAGGACTACATGCGCCGCAAACAGCGCGCCGACGGCTATGTCGAGGTCAACACTCCGCAGGTGGTCGACCGCAAACTGTGGGAAGCTTCGGGCCACTGGGACAAGTATCAGGAGCACATGTTCATCGTCGAAGTGGACGAGGAGCACGCGCGCGAGAAAACCATCAACGCGCTGAAGCCGATGAACTGCCCCTGCCACGTGCAGGTCTATAATCAGGGCCTGAAATCCTACCGCGACTTGCCGCTGCGGATGGCCGAATTCGGCTCCTGCAACCGCTATGAGCCTTCGGGCGCGCTGCACGGCATCATGCGGGTGCGCGGCTTCACCCAGGATGACGCGCATATCTTCTGCACCGAAGAGCAGATCGAAGCGGAATGCGCCAAGTTCATCGATTTTCTGTCGTCGGTCTACAAGGACCTGGGGTTCGTGGAATTCGAAATCATGTTCGCCACCCGCCCGGAAAAGCGGGTCGGTTCCGAAGAAAGCTGGGATCACGTCGAGGCGGCGCTGGAAAACGCCATCAAGAAAACCGGCAACGCCTATACGCTGGATCCCGGCGAAGGCGCGTTCTACGGACCCAAGCTGGACTTCAAACTGACCGATGCCATCGGCCGGGTATGGCAGTGCGGCACTTTTCAGGTGGACCCCAATCTGCCGGAACGCCTGAACGCCAATTACATCGGTGAAGATGGCTCCAAACACCGCCCCTACATGCTGCACCGCGCCTGCCTGGGCTCTTTTGAGCGCTTTATCGGCATCCTGATCGAAAGCCATGCCGGCAAGCTGCCGTTCTGGCTGGCGCCGCGCCAGGTTGTCGTCGCCTCGATCACCTCGGACGCGGATGATTATGTGCAGGAGGTTGTTGCCAATCTGCAAAAGGCCGGCGTGCGCGCCGAGGCCGACATCCGCAACGAGAAGATCAACTACAAGGTCCGAGAGCATTCTGTGGGCAAAGTGCCGGTCATTCTCGCCGTCGGCCACCGCGAGGTGGAGGAACGCACGGTCTCGGTGCGCCGTCTTGGAGAAAAACAAACCAAGGTCGATACCCTGGAAAATGTTACAAAGGCGCTGGCGGTGGAAGCGACCCCGCCGGACCTTCTGTAACATTTCTCTTCAAGATCAGCATCAACGGCCCCCATTCGGGGGCCGTTTTGTTTCAAACACCGGCAAATAACACTGAAATCAGCTCTTTACCCGGCGTTCCGCGGTCACATACGCTGACGCAGGCGTGAGACACGGGGTCGTGACTTAAAGTCCCGGAGACCACAGGTTAGGGTCTCCCTGTCATCACGACACCGCATGTTAAACCGAAAGGAATTCACGAGATGTCGAACACCGCAAAATCCCTGGCCGTTGCAGGCGCCGTAGCCGCCGCTCTGACCGCCGCTTCGACCATGCCCGCCGCAGCCGCCACCAAGGAAAAGTGCTACGGCGTTTCGCTGGCCGGCCAGAACGACTGTGCGGCCGGCCCCGGCACCACCTGCGCTGGCACCTCGACCACCGACTACCAGGGCAACGCCTGGACGCTGGTTGACGCCGGCACCTGCGAAGGCCTGGAACTCCCGGCCATGGCTGACGGCACTGCCCGCAGCGGCTCGCTGGAACCGCTGGAGCGCGACCTGCCGGCATAAGCGCCGCTTGAATATGGGGGCGGGAGTGTGAATTCCCGCCCTTTTTGCACCCGGAAACAGGACTTCCCATGCTTGACGCCGCTGCACATGACAGATTGCCTGCCGCCCCCGGCGTTGGCTACAAGCCGCAGCATTTTGCCCAGATCACTGCCGATCCGGGCACTGTCAAATGGCTGGAAATCCACGCAGAAAACTACATGGGGGACGGCGGACGCCCGATTGCGCAGCTGCGCCGCCTTGCCGAAGATTTTGCCATGTCGGTGCATGGCGTGGGCCTGTCGATCGGCGGCGAAGGGCCGCTGGACACAGACCACCTCGCCCGGCTCAAGCATCTGGTCACCTGGCTGCACCCCGCCAGCTTCTCCGAACATCTGGCCTGGTCCACCCACGACAGCCATTTCTACAACGACCTGCTGCCGCTGCCCTACACGGATGCCAGCCTGCAGCGGATCTGCGACCACATTGACGAATTGCAGGGCACCATCAGGCGGCGGATGCTGCTGGAAAACCCCTCCAGCTACCTTGCCTTTGCGGAAAGCACCTGGTCCGAGCCTGAGTTCCTGTCCGAGATCTCCCGCCGCACTGGCTGCGGGCTGCTGCTGGATGTGAACAACGTTTTTGTCTCGGCCACCAATCTCGACTTCTCACCGCAGGGCTACATTGACGCCTTTCCGCTGGACAAAGTGGGTGAAATCCACCTCGGCGGCCATGACGAGGATGAGGACGAGCACGGCCATCCCCTCCTGATCGACAGCCATGGCGCCGAAGTAGTGGACCCGGTCTGGGCACTTTTGGACTATACCCTCGCCAAATCCGGCCCCAAGCCGGTGCTGGTCGAATGGGACAACGACGTGCCGGACTGGCCTGTGCTGGAGACAGAGGCTGCCCGCGCCGCAACCGCGCTGGAGCGCATTCCGGCATGAGTGTCTCCCAGGCAAATTTCACCCGCGCCATGATGGATGCGGGACAGCAGGTACCGGATGGGCTAATAGATCATCAGGCCCAGCCCGCCGGGCGCCGCTTCAGCGTCTACCGCAACAATATCGCGGTCTCCCTGACCGAGGCCATGCACAGCGCCTTTCCGGTGATTGCTAAGCTGTTGGGCAAACAGAACATGGACGGGCTTGCCGGCATCTACCTGCGCCAGCATCCGCCGTCCTCGCCGCTGATGATGTTCTATGGCGAACACTTCCCCGCCTTTCTGGAGGGCATGGAGCAACTCAAGCACCTTGGTTATCTGGGTGATGTGGCCCGGCTGGAACTGGCCTTGCGCCGCGCCTACCACGCCGCGGATGCAGCGCCCATCGCACCCGAAGCATTGGGCGCATTGACGCCCCAGGACCTGATGAACACGCGCGTGGCCCTGGCCCCTGCGGTGCTGCTCCTGCGCTCACCCTGGCCCATTCATGGCCTGTGGCGCTACAACAGCGAAGACGGCGCCCCCAAGCCCGAGGCGCAAGCCCAGGACGTGCTGATCACCCGCCCCGAGTTCGACCCCATTCCCCAGCTCCTGCCGCCCGCGGGCGCAGCCTGGATCCGCGCCCTGATGGGGGGCGCCAGCATCGGCGAAGCCTTGGAACAGGCCGCCGCCGAAGATGAAACATTCGACCTGGGTGCCACGCTGGCCCTGCTGTTGCAGGGCGGCGCGATCACCGGACTGGACAGCAAAGGGTAAGACCATGCACGCACTTGTCTCCATTCACAACGCAGTTTTCGGCCTGGTGGAAAAGGCCGGCGACTGGCTGATGCCGCTCGCGGCGCGCTTTGTCTTCGCCTCCACATTGCTGCTCTACTACTGGAACTCCGGACTGACCAAGCTGGGCGACGGCATCTTTGGCCTGTTCAGCCCCTCCATCGGCGCCTACAGCCAGATCTTCCCGAAACAGCTGGAGGCCGCAGGCTATGACGTCTCGCAATTCGGCCTGTTCCAGAAACTTGTGGTGCTCGCAGGCACTTACGCCGAGTTTATCCTGCCGCTGATGATCGTGATCGGTCTGGCCACGCGCCTGGCGTCCTTCGGCATGATCGGTTTTATCATCGTTCAGTCCCTGACCGATGTCATCGGGCATGGCGCCACGGACGACAAGACCCTTGGCGCTCTGTTCGACCGCTTCCCGGATGCCGTAATCCTGGATCAGCGCCTGTTCTGGATCTTCGTGCTGACCTATCTCGTGGTGAAAGGCGCAGGCGCCTTGTCGGTGGACGCGCTGCTGCGCCGCCGGATGGAGCCAGCAATCGCCTGAACCAGGCATTTCCCCCTAAAACAGGAAAGGCGCCCTGCCCTCGGCAGCGGCGCCTTTTTCATGAAAGAGCGGCGTATCTTAGAAATGAGCCTTGGGCTCGTCCGGTTTCCCGGCTGCCAGCGCCATCAACCCGGCCGCCGCGGCAAAGCTCAGCGGGAAGATGGTAAAGACGTTGAGGCCAAACCCTGCATACATCCCCGCAGCTGATCCCAGCAGCAGGATCCCGCCCCACAATGCGCGCGCCCGCGCCATCGCACCTCCGGCAATCGCCAAAAGCGGCGACAGCACCGCCAGCAGCCGCAGCCGTTCCACGTTACCGACTTGTTCAGCCAGCCCTTCGACCTCGCCGAAATGCTCCACCGCCGCAGTGTAGCCATAGCCGAAAAAGCCCACGATCATGCCGAAAACACCGGCGATGATCCCCAATACCAGGGCTGCGTTGCGCATAATGCCTCTCCCTAAACTTGCGGTAACGACATAGGCAGCGGTTTAAGATCCGCCAAGAGCCGCCTGCACGTTCTGATCCCAACCCAGGAATAATTCCCCGTCCCGGTCGATCAGCGGCCGCTTCATCAATGCAGGATGTTCCCGCAACAGGGCCAGCGGCTCGCCTGCACGATCCTCCTCGCTCAAACCACGCCACGTGGTTGACCGCGTATTGACCAGTTTCGCGCCGAATTGTGCATAAGCCGCCTCCAGCATCCCCGCAGGCATGCCGCTTGTGCGGATATCGATCAGGGTTGAGTTTTCGATACTCTTCAACGCCTTACGGCAGGTATCGCAGTTTTTCAGCCCATAGATTTTCATAAATCCTCCATACTCCCCGGGAACCTCGCACAATTTATGGTGGAATGCGCCGGTTTCTCTTGATTTTCGAGCAGCCCGTGTAAAACTTAAAATTGTCTGGCCTCACCTTACTCGCTCCAGACGACAGAGAGGGCCGGATGTCTTGGGAAGCCTCAAGGCGACGTGCAAAGTAGAAGGAGACGCGGGAAATGCCAAGTGGCACCGTGAAGTGGTTCAATACCACCAAAGGGTATGGGTTTATTGAACCCGATCAAGGCGGCAAGGATGTGTTTGTGCACATTTCCGCGGTGGAACGGTCGGGCATGGCCGGCCTCGCGGACAACATGAAAGTTGGCTATGAGCTGTCCGAAGGCCGCGATGGCCGCCAAATGGCCGCAGAGCTGAAAGAGCTTTGACCGATTGATCTGCACTGCGCCCGGGATCAGACTGGGCGCAGGCAAAGACAGCCCGTCAGGCCCGCCGCAGATACTCAGCCATTACACAGGCCGGATCGCTGCCGCGCAAAACCGTTTCCCCGGCCTTGGCCCACTGCCCTGCCTGAAACTCCGGAAAAAAGGCATCTGCATCCTCGATGGTCAGATCCACTTCGGTAACAAGCAGCCGGTCGGCCATCTCCAGCATGCCCCGGTAAATGCCTTCACCGCCAATGCCATAGACCCGGCGGTAGCCCTGCGCATAGGCCTCCTGCACTGCCGCTTCGATCGACGGCAGCACAATCTCTGCCGCCTGCGGATTTGACGACACCACAAGATTCAGCCGGTTCTTCAGCGGTTTCACCGGCAGGCTGTCCCAGGTGTTGCGCCCCATGATAATGGCGCCACCCAGCGTCTCGCGCTGAAACGCTTTCAAATCCTCAGGCGCAAACCAAGGGATATCGTTGTCCTTGCCAATGGCCCCGTTGCGCGCCCGCGCAGCGATCAGGGTAATCATGAGTGTCTTCCTTGCTGTTCAGATTGCAACCGGTGCCTTGACGTCCGGTCCGGGATCATAATTCAGGATCCTGAAATCACCGGCGATGAAATCGAAGAATGCGCCGGCCTGCCGCCTGACCGGCATATGACACATATATTGAACGGTTTTCCGGTCCTTTTCGAATTGGCTGTTGCCGCTATGGCCTAATCCCGCGCCTGCCCTGGTTCGCTCTTCCTCTGAAGGATGCCTGCCACAGCCCGCAACCTTTTCTCAGCCCTTCCAGTGCCCCGCCCGCTTGGATCTGATCAAACCGGACTATTTTGTATGTGCATTTCATAGCCGCCGGTTTCCGGGGGAGCAAGCGCGGTTGGCGCAGCGCTCTCAAACAACTCAAGCGCCCGCCGCGCCTTCTCAACCCGATTTCAATCCTTTCCCCTTCGCTGCTGATCGGCAACCTGTTTCCACGGCTGGTGACGCATACCCCGGCCACTCTGCCGGCGATCTCGAACATCCGCACCGGGAAAGCCTCCAGGGTGGTGGCGCCGGGGGCACGATGATCCGGCTGGGCTTTGTCAACACCGCCAGCCGGACCACCATCGCACAAACCGTTCAGGCATACCGCTCTGAAATCGGGCTGGTTGCCGAATTGAACGGCCAGGACGAGAGCGCCTTTTGGCGCGGCGACGCAATCCGCGCTGCCGACGCAGGACATCATGGCTGCACCGGGCGTCTTTGTTTTCCCGACCAATGCCTTCACGGAAATGTTCAGCGCCAAGACAATGGGCGCCGCCGGGGAGGTGTACACCAACCGGCCCGGCGATGACCGGCGCCGATCCGGTTCCGGCACAGCGCGCGATCGACAGGGCGGTGCTTGAGCGGGGGCTGGATGGTTGCGTGTTTTTTGGGATCACCGGTCTTCATAATATTCTGCCAGCTTACGCTGCTGGCGGAACTGGACGCGGAGCGAAAGCTTCTGAGCCTGACCGAGGTGTCTCTGCATCAAAAGCACACCGGTCCGCTGAGGCGACTGTAGGATGCGGCGCAGCTGCGGAGCACTTATGCCAGCGATATGCTGCGGTCGGCGCCGGTGTCGTCGTGCTGATGCCCGCAGACCGAACTCCCGCAGATGCCGCGCTGCCTGCAGCACCTGCGGGTGGATCGTAAGTCCACCGGGAACGCTGGGACGCATCCCCCTGCCCTTCCCGGCCGGCTTGGATCCGCTTGAGGCAGCCCGTGGCTGCCACGGGGAACCAGCCTCGTCAGCCGGTTTAACCTTACACCGCAACGTCGGCCTTGATGTGAGGATGAGGGTCGTAACCTTCGACTTCAAAGTCCTCAATCCGGTAGTCGTCGATACTCTCCGCACGTTTGGTCAGCGATATTTTCGGCAAAGGACGGGGGTCACGTGCCAGTTGCTCCCGCGCTTGATCGAAATGATTGCGGTAGAGGTGCACATCACCACCAACCCAAACCAATTCACCGGGGCGAAGCCCCGCTTGTTGCGCCAGCATCAGCTGAAGCGCAGAAGCCCCCACATAGTTGAAGGCAGCACCCAGCAGCAAATCGACCGACCTCTGGAACAAAAGGCAATTCAGGCGCCCATCGGAGGTCACATGATACTGATAAACCATATGGCAAGGCGGCAGCGCCATCTCTTCCAGTTCCGCAACGTTCCAGCCGTGGAACAGCAGACGCCGGCTCGCAGGGGTTTCGCGCAGCGAACGGATCAGCGTCTCGATCTGGTCATGTTCGCGGCCATCAGATCCCATCCAGCGCCGCCACTGTTTGCCGTATACGGGGCCAAGCTCACCCCATCGGGCGGCAAAACCGTCGTCCTCGGCAACCCTGCGCTCGAAGTCCTCTTGCGTGATATCCTCGCCTGTCTCGCGGCGATAAGCCGCCAGCGGCCAGTCTGTCCAGATCCGGACATTTTCCCGCAGCAGCGGCTGGATATTGGTTCCCCCGGTCAGGAACCAAAGCATTTCCTTGATTGCGGTTTTCCAATAGACGCGCTTGGTCGTCAGAATAGGCGCAGTGCCATCCGACAGATCAAAGCGGACCATGGCGCCGAACAGCGAGCGGGTGCCGACTCCCGTTCTGTCAACCCGCTCATCCCCGTATTCAAGGACTCGTTCGATCAGGTCCAGGTACTGGTATTCCGGGTGCCGCATGCCTCTGTCTCCACATTTTTTTTGCCATCAACAGAAAACTGTGTGGCAGCCCTTCTCAATCATAATGAATAACACGTGCCAGGCGATAGCTCATTCTTCTGTCCCAAGGACGTTCCACAACGCTTTGTGAAACAGAAAGCCGCGGCGCCGGCCCAGATACCGATGCATGGCTGCTTTCCTCGACATGCACCCGAAATTCACACCCCGGCATATCGGCTGCGCCATCAGGCGCCAAGATCAAAAAACACCTCCACGCCGTTCCTTTCATACAACATATGCGCAGCCTGGCCTGAATTCGAGCTACATGCAGGTAGCGTATCCGCCACGGTTGCGTCCAAATGCCAACGGCTCAATTGACAACAGGCCAGCGCGGACCGAAGGTAGCGCAAAACGATAAAACATATTGAGGTAGAGGCAGATGAGGCGCTATTGGCTAGGGCTCGCGGCAGCGTCCGTGCTGTCCGCATGCGGCGGCGGCAATCCGTTCATCACGACGACGGATGACCCCACAGATGATCCGACCACCACCATCCCCGAAGCACTGGCAAACGACCTCGAGAGCGTCGATTATGACCCAGGCAACCAAACACTGACTGTTACTGGTGTTGGCTTGGATGAAACGCCCTTTACCGCGACCTATGTCCGCAAGCCTGCTTTAGACCGCAATGGCTACGAGGCCTATGCCGTTCAGGATAACGCATTGACTGAGCACTCGACTGCCTATGTGCGTCAGACAGAAGGTGGTTACGCTGCTGTCGTTGTGACAGGCGGACAGTTCGGCACTTACCAGGGCGGCACGACCTACGGGCGCACCGGCAGCTTTTCCGCTCCCGATACGGACGCGGGGGCTGGCGGTATCGTCAGCTATGCCGGCACCTATGTGGGCCTGTTGAACATTGACGGCGACGGCGGCGACTTGCTCACTCCGGCTCCCGGCACCGACCCTTCAATTCTCCCCGGCCAATCCGCTGAAGTTACCGGTGATGCCTTCATCAATGCCGATTTCACACAGGACAGTGAGGTCAAAGGCCGGATCTACAATCGCCGGATCACCGACCTGCCTGCAACAGCCGTCGAGGATCTGACCCTCATGAACACGGCGATTGCGTCAGACGGTTCGTTTACAGGCGCTGTCAATGCTGGAGGCACAAGCGTGGGCGAATACGGCGGCGTCTTTTCGGGTACGGATGCCGCAGCGGTGGCGGGATCGGTCCACGCGACAGGCCATATTGGAGCCTTTTCGGGGAATACCCCCCCGATCGAGGAGTACGGGGTCTTTGTGCTCGGCTCTTGCGATGGTGCCAGTCCCGACCCGGTCTGCAACCAGCCTGACCCTTAAACCATGCACAAGGCCACCGCGGCTCTCTTTGGGCTGACCCTGGCAACGGCGCAGCCCCACGCGCAAGAAGCACCAGCGCCGCAGATGCATCTGTCGGTCCAGCAAGGGCACGCCTTGGGTGCGCATGCGCTGAACTCCGGCAATCCCCGACTGGCCTTGCGGATCTCCAACGCCTTGCTGCAGGCCGACCGTAAAAACCATGCGGCCTGGCACCTGCAGGCCGCCGCCCATGCTAAAATCGGCCAACCCGGCGAAGGCCGGAAATCCGCCGCACGCGCCTTCCGCTTTGCACCGGACGGCGCTGCAAAGTACCAGATGGCGCAGCTTGCTTCCCGCCTGGCTTTTCAGAGCGGCAGCCCGACTTTGTCGCAATACTGGCTGCGCCGCACGGCTGTGTACGCGCCCGACGACAAAGCCGAAACCCTGATCGCCAAGGATTACGAGACCCTCCGGCGCATAAATCCTTGGTCCTTCCGGCTAAGCGGTGGGGTGAAGCCATCAAATAATGTTAACGGCGGTTCGGATGCAGCCACGCAGGAGATTGACGGGCTCTCCTCCCATGTGAACAGGCTTGGGCCAAGAGCCGTTGCGTTGTCAGGTGTTACCGGTACGCTGGACGCAGGCATCAGCCGCCGCTTGAGGCAAAACGAAACAAGCCTGACGACCTTAAGTGGCCGCCTCTATATTCAGCGTGTGGCTCTGTCGTCCAATGCCAAAGCAAAGGCCGCTGAATTGGCCCGGCTTACTGGCACAACGGTGCCGCGCAACTCCGAATTCGGCTCCACTTATGGTGAAATCACCTTAACCCATGCTTTTGCCGCAGGACCCAAGAATAAGGGAGGCAGCGCCCGGATTTCCGTGACCAGTGCAACTTCCTGGTATGGCGGGGAACGGAGCTATGATCTGGCAAAGCTGACCGCCGCACGCAGTTGGGCGCTATCACCGCAGATGCGTTTCACTCTTGACGGAAGCGCCGAACACCGTCTGAATCCTCGGTATGCTTCTTTGGACGCAGATGTGTTTGGCTTAGGCGCTTCGCTCTCCCGGAAACTGGCCAATGGTGACAACCTGAACTTCACACTTGGCCTGCGCGATACCCACGCGGAAAGCGACAGCTCCACCACGAAATCCGCAACACTCAGGGTCGGCTATACCTTTGGTCAGAAAGTAGGGCCGGTTAAGGTCAGCACTGGGCTGATCCTAGGGGCCGCCGACTACCCCACCTATATCTTCAACAATGGAACAGACTGGGTTCCTATTCCTGGCGGGCGGCAGGACCATTCCGCTTACGCCGATTTGAACCTATTCTTTGAAGACTATGACTATGCCGGTTTTGCGCCGATGCTGCGATTGCGTGCCGGAAAAAAATTCTCGAACCATAGCCGCTTTGAAAGCTCGGAATTCTCTGTCTCCCTGGGCATCGAATCAAAATTCTGAGAGCGCCTTGGCGCTTTCGCTGGCCATTGCGCACCGCCCCGATTAAATCCCTGCAAACACAGACAGGAGAAACCGCCATGCCCCTCACATATCTGCACACCATGGTTCGGGTGAAGGATCTGGAAAAATCGATGGCATTTTACTCTCTTCTGGGCCTCCGCGAGACCCGCCGATGGGAGAATGAACAGGGCCGGTTCACCCTGGTTTTCATGGCTCCTCCGGGCCAGGAGGAGGCGCCGCTGGAGCTCACCTATAACTGGGACGGCGATGATGCGCTGCCTGATGACAGCCGCCATTTCGGGCATCTCGCCTATGGTGTTGATGATATCTATGCCGCCTGCCAGCACCTGATGGACAATGGCGTCACCATCAACCGCCCGCCCCGCGACGGGCACATGGCCTTTGTGCGCTCGCCCGACAATGTCTCGATCGAACTGCTGCAGAACGGCGAGGCGCTGGCTCCGGCAGAACCCTGGGCCGGCATGGAAAACACCGGCCAGTGGTAATTTAAAACCCCGTTCTGCAACGCAGAAAACCCGGCGCAGCACCGCCTTGGTGCTGCCCGTTCCGTGCGGCATCTGCAGCCGCTCTTAGGTTTCCTGCACCCCATCAAACCCGGTAACAAGGGCGGCCGCTTCTGCAGCCATCTGCCATTGACCATTATGCGGGTCCTGGCGCTTTGCCCTTCAATACGTCCAGAGCACGGTTTCCCCTCATGCCCTGTCTGCGGCCTGCCGGTGTTTCCCCGGCTCTGCCGGCCTGTTGCCCGCTGGGATTTCACATCCCAACCGGCGGCTTAGTAAATATAGCGGATCTGGTCCGACCAATACCGCTCCATCCGCTTCAGCGCAGTGGAGATATCGTCGATCCCCTCGGAGGAGATCACATCCTTGTTCTCCAGCCCTTCCGCATGGCGCGAGAACAGCGCCGACACTATATCGCGGATTTCCCGGCCCCGCTGGGTCAGGCGGACGCGCACCGACCGGCGGTCGATCTCGCAGCGCTGATGGTGCATATAGCCCATCTCGACCAGCTTCTTCAGGTTATAGCTGACATTGCTGCCCTGATAGTAGCCGCGGGTCTTCAATTCCCCGGCGGTCACTTCATTGTCGCCGATGTTGAACAGCAGCAGCGCTTGGACCGCATTGATCTCCAGCACGCCGACGCGTTCAAACTCGTCCTTGATGACGTCCAGCAGCA
Organism: Leisingera aquimarina DSM 24565; assembly: GCF_000473165.1. Classification (GTDB taxonomy): domain Bacteria; phylum Pseudomonadota; class Alphaproteobacteria; order Rhodobacterales; family Rhodobacteraceae; genus Leisingera; species Leisingera aquimarina. Next base: position 3,557,023 of record NZ_KI421504.1, read on the forward strand.
GACGATGAAGGCGCTCAAGCAGACCCAGCGCCTCCAGGTAACCAGTCATGAACCCTTTGCGGTCCGTCTGGCCGATTGGCATTTCCATACTCATTCGCATCTCCGACTCGAATTTGCTCTTGAGACAAGATGCCAACAATTCCCGAAAAATCAGTTAAGCCGGTATTTTATTATTTTTGGTGCGTTTGCGATATATCCGCAACCAGGGCGCGGAACCGCTCTTGCGGTGCCGCCTGACCGGTGACCCATTGATACAGATCCTGATCATTTTCGAGCAGCAGCTGGTCGTAAAGATCCAGCTGCGCCTCGTCCATCTGCGCAAGATTCGCGGCTGCAAAGGCCGACAGCAGGATATCCATTTCCTTGATACCCCGGCGCATCGAACGCATCTGCAGCCGCTTCAGACGGGTGGCACGGTCTTCCTGCATCCCGGTCTCAGGCAGCTTCAGTTGCCTGGCTCTCATTGACCTGCAGCAGCGTCCGCAGCTTTTTCTCCAAACGCGCCGCACGCTCCGCATTCTGGCGCATTTCGCTGCGCAGATCGCGCAATTCGCTCAGAACACTTGCAAAATCGCCAGCGTCTAGCTCCAGGGGCGCCGGTTCCGACATGCCTTCGCCTTCGCCGGTCAGCAGCCAGGACATGGAGACGTTCAACACACCTGCCAGCATGGTCAGCTTGTTGGCGCGCGGTTCCGCCAGATCCCGCTCCCAAGCGCTGAGAGTGGATTTCTTGATGCCAAGCCGGCGCGCCAGCTGGCCCTGGGTCATCCCTGCGGCTTCCCGTGCAGCCGCCACACGGTCGCCGAAAGTTGCCGCATCCGGACCGTACCAGTCTGTGTTCTGCTCCGTCATTGCCAGTTCTCCTAAATCCAGTTTCGACGCGGCTTGATCGCCGTTTAGCCGCACCCTATGACAGTTCTGCGAAACATACAAACCAAGGCCTAGCCCCCATGTCATTCCTGTCCAAGACCTTATCCCGCGTAAAACCGTCACCGACCATCGCGATGACCGCCAAGGCGGCTGAACTGAAGGCCGCAGGACGCGACGTCATCGGCCTCAGCGCCGGCGAGCCGGACTTTGACACGCCGCAGAACATCAAGGACGCGGCGGTCGCCGCCATTGCTGCGGGCAAGACCAAATACACCGCCCCCGATGGCATCCCCGAGCTGAAACAGGCGGTCTGCGCCAAGATGAAGCGCGACCACGGGCTGGACTACACGCCCGCTCAGGTCTCGGTCGGAACGGGGGGCAAGCAGACGCTTTATAATGCGCTGATGGCGACCTTGAACGACGGCGACGAGGTTGTGATTCCTGCCCCCTATTGGGTCAGCTACCCGGACATGGTGCTGCTGGCCGGCGGCACGCCGGTGATTGCCGAGACCTCGATCCAGGCCAATTTCAAGCTGACCGCCGATCAGCTGGAGGCTGCGATCACCCCGAAAACCAAATGGTTCATCTTCAATTCCCCCTCCAACCCCACCGGTGCGGGCTACAGCCGGGCGGAGCTGAAGGAACTGACTGATGTGCTGCTGCGCCACCCGCATGTCTGGATCATGACCGACGACATGTATGAGCATCTGGCCTATGACGGGTTCGAATTCTGCACCCCGGCGGAAGTGGAACCGGCGCTGTACGGCCGCACCCTCACCTGCAATGGCGTCTCCAAGGCTTATGCGATGACAGGCTGGCGCATCGGCTATGCCGCAGGACCGGAGAAGCTGATCGCCGCCATGCGCAAGGTGCAGTCGCAATCCACCTCCAACCCCTGCTCCGTCAGCCAATGGGCCGCAGTAGAGGCGCTGAACGGCACCCAGGATTTCCTGGCGCCCAACAACGAGACATTTGTCCGCCGCCGCGATCTGGTGGTGCGGATGCTGAACCAGATTGACGGCATCTCCTGCCCCACGCCCGAAGGCGCGTTTTATGTCTATCCATCCATCGCCGGGCTGATCGGCAAGGCCACACCCGCGGGCAAGGTGATTGAAACGGACGAGGATTTTGCCACCGCCCTGCTGGAAGAGGCCGACGTGGCCGTGGTCTTTGGCGCCGCCTTCGGGCTGTCGCCCAACTTCCGCGTCAGCTACGCTACATCCGACGCGGCGCTGGAGACGGCCTGCAGCCGCATCCAGGCCTTCTGCGCCGCGCTGACGTAACGGGAGAACAAGAGATGAGCGCCGATCTGCCGGACTATTATTTCCGCGTCCGTGAGAACGGCGCTTTTGTCTTTCGCGTGGACACCGAGAACCGCAACCGGCGGATTGAGATGGACCAGATCGCCGTTGTGAACATCCGCAACGGCGAGATCAAAGCGCATGGCCAGCGCGAATTGTCTGAACAGGACATCGCCGAGATCAAATCCTGGATGGAAGACCGCGCCGCCACCATTGCGGCCCGTGATACCGACGATATCCACCGCGCCATCGATCACCTGAACCTCACCGCCCATTGGGCCAACAGCCGCGCCACGGATGCGCAGCTGGAAGACGTCACCGACGCTTTGCTGCTGGCCATGCACGACCTGCGCGGCGTGCTGGTGCGCAAAAAGGCCGACCGGCTGATGAAAGACCGCGGCGGAGATTGACCTCCGGCCCGCAAGGGCGCTTCAGCCGCAGAACAGCGACCGCACCGAATAAGACCGGAACCGGGTCTCCGCCTGCCGGGTGATCGGGTCGTGCCGGATCACCCGGCGCCTGGGCAACAGCGGGCTGCCCAGCACAAACCGTCTGCGCTGCCACAATTGTTCCGCCGTGCCCGCCTCAGGCGCGCGCAGCCCCAGCCGCCACCGCAGATGCAGATCCCATCTTTCATGACGGTCACCGCCCAGGCGGAACAGATGCCCGGTTTCCTGCAGCGGGCGGGGCTCCGGCACCGGCCCGTCCAGACTCGCAACCTGACAGATGTACTGCTCCTTGACCGCCGCCTGCAAATAGGCGCCGCTCCGCGTCAGGGTGATCTTGTGCCCGCCCTTGATCCCTGCCCCGCGGATGGCAAATTCCAGTACATCCGGCAGCTTGAAGACCCGCGTTTCGGGGCCAAAAAGCCGCCGCTCGCCCTGCCAGCCGGATCCGCTGGCAAAATGCAGCACGAAACGGCCCGGCGGCACCAGCACTTTAAAGAACGCGCCGCCCTTGAAATAGGCCGCCAGCGCCTCGTCCCCGCTCTCTTCACTGCTCAGCACCAGATAATAATCCGCCCCCGGCGGGCTTTTCACCTGCAACGGAAAAACGGCCGGCAGTCCGGTTCTGTTCCACATCAGCCCGCTCCGGGGCCGCTCAGTCTCTGCCGCGGCGCCCGCAGCCAGGGCGACCAAAACCAGGCAGGCGAGCAAAACGCCCCTAAGAGACGCCGGAAAAACGGGACAGGGAACGGAGCTTGCCATAACAGGTGCCTCCTTGTCGCCAGTGGCAGTGTTTCCAACCAGCATATCACACCGCCGAAGCGGATGCAGCGAGCCCGTGAAGCAACTATAAGTTGCTTCATTTCCAATTGACGCAATCCTAGCATCACATCTTGACCGCTGCTGCCTGAGCAGCCCCGCACCCGCAGAACCCGAGGTGCACCGGTACATCCCGCTTTTGTTCTCAGTTTCAACAGGAATCCTTATGCAAAAACCCATTCTGTCTCTGATCGCCGCAACTGTTTCCACCCTGCTTGCCGGGACTGCAGCCAATGCTGTCGGCGCGGGTGCCGTTGCGGACAGTGTGATTGCCGAACAGCGCGCAGCCCTCGCGGCCAAGACCAAGGGCGCAGGTTCCGGTCCCCAGTCACCGCGCGACCTAGACGCCGCCGCTGGCAGCAACACGCGCAGCTTTGAGGCGGCCCCGGATTATGCAGAAATGAACCTGTGCAACATCCACTTTCACGAAAACGCCGAACACCGCGGCGGTGAATTCACTACTTTCGCCGGCAATGGCGACGGCCACGGCTATGGCACCGGCTACAAATACGGCGGCACGCTGACCGCCGCAGAACTGGCATCGCTCGACCATCCCATCGGCGCAACCGAACACGGCGACCTGCAGCCCGGAGACACGATCGAGGTGCATTACGTCCACTCGACCGCCCAGGTGCAGCCCGGCCCGACCCTTGGGTCCTGCCTCAGCGATGCGATCAAAAACCCGCAGCTGCGGGTCGAAGCGCAGGTTTTTGTGCTGGTGAACGACGAAAATGCGCTCGACTTCGGCGCACTGGCCCACTTGGGCAAAGCAAACGGGCTGCATCAGGCCAGCAATATTCCCAGCGATACCGGCACACCGGTGCAATATGCCGGCTCCACCACCGGCCCCGGCTATGACGAGGACGGCTCCCCCTTCCAAGTCTCCTGGAGTGCGCGCCCCAAGGTCGCCAAGGTGAACATTCATTCGGTTGGAAAGTGGCTGGAAGACAATGTCTTTCTGGAGGATCACGCCCACGGTGTTTGCAACCTGATCACGAACCCGGATCTGCTGTCAGGCATCAGCCGCTAGTACCGCCGGCTCAGCGCCGATGAAGGCCTGCCCGCGCAGTCCCCCCACGCAGGACAGGCCAGAGGCTTCGCGCTGCCCGCGCGAAGCCCCTCTTTTTCCTTCAGGCTGACAACCGGCCCGCTGCGGCTCAGGACCCTGTGGCGGCGGCCGCGTCTTTCATCGCATCGACACCCTTCTTCCAAAGGTTGCCCTGCCACAGCTCCTCAAGGCCCGTTTCACCGCTGGCGCCCTTGGTGGTCAGATAGTCATAATAGGAGGTCGGCTTGTGCCCGGTGATGTTATAGAAATCCGGGCTGCAGCGGGTGTAGAAACCATTGGTCAGATATTCAAAGAACTCAGCGCGGGTGCTGCCGAAATCTGCCTCGAACTGCTCCATAGACTGGGCGCGGTATTCAATCTCCTTGCCCATGGCGCGGCCCAGATCAGCGGCGATCTCTGCCATCGACTGCGGCGCCGGGCCGGTGATGTCATAGAACTTGTTGCCATGCCGCTCCGGGCCCTCGGCCAGCACCACCGCCGCAGCTTCCGCAATATCGCGGGTGGCGACAAAGGAATTGCGCATGCCGCCCAGCGGGTTGGCGAACCAGCCTTCGGCCTCGATGGTGTCGCAATCGGTCTTCAGCAGGTGGTTCATGAAAAAGTTGTTGCGCAGCGCGGTCATGTTCAGCCCGGCGTCAATCAGCGCCTTCTCGCCCCACCAATAGTGCTGCAGCATCAGCGGAATGCCTGCGCCTGCGCGCGACGCATGGGTGTCCGCGTCATAATCGGCGGTATTGGTATCAGCCCCCATGCAGCTCACCCGCACCACATGCTTGATCTGATCCTTGCGCGCGCCCAGCGCCTTGGCAAAGTTCAGATGCCCCTCCAGCATCGGATCCAGCGAGGCGGAATAGACCGCCGAAACACCGTCCAGCGCCGCCTCCCAGGTGGCCGGTTCCGACAGATCGAACTTCACAACCTCATCCGCGCCCAGCGCGGTCAGCTGGTCTGCCTTGGCCTCGCTGAAATAGCAGGCACGCACGGTGAACCCGCCTGCGGCGGCCAAACGCGCCACCAGCTCGCGGCCGATACGGCCGGTGGCCGAGGTGATGAGAACAACGGGTTTGGACATTGGGGAGCCTCCTGCTGCCGCGCACCGTCCGAACGGTGCGCGCATATATTGCAATTCTGCACAGACCCTACAGCGAACTCCCTGCGCCAAGCCTTCGAAACCCGACGCAAAATGCCATGGTTTCGTCAGACCTCAGACCACTGTCACTCGGCAATATCTTCCGCCCACAGCTCAGGCTTCTCCCGGATGAACCGTTCCATCAGCGCGATGCAGTCCGGATCCTCGGCAATCACCACTTCAACACCGCGCGAACGCAGGAAATCCTCGTTGCCGCCAAAATTCTTGGTGTCGCCGATCACCACCCGCGGGATGCCGAACTGCACAATGGTGCCGCTGCACATCATGCAGGGCGACAAAGAGGTATAAAGCACCGTGTCAGCATAAGATTTCTGCCGCCCCGCCTTGCGCAGCGCGTCCATCTCGCCGTGGGCAATCGGATCTCCCTTCTGCACCCGCTGATTGCGCCCCTGCGCCACCACCTGGCCGCCGCGCGCCAGAACTGAACCAATCGGGCAACCGCCCTCGTCAAACCCTGCCCTAGCTTCCTCATAGGCAATGCGCAGAAGGCGTGTGTCGGCATCGGTCATCATCTGAAACGGCCTCTTTCTGAATGAATACAAAGCTGTTCCGGCAGCCTGCCCGCGGGGCAAAACACGGTCAACCCCGCACCGCCCCAGGTCTGGAGCGCAGCGCTCCGCTGTGGCACACTCATGGTCAGGCCGGATGCTGCCCGCGCCGCCATTTGGAAGAGCCGCCATGTATGTCGCCGGATTTGTGGTCCCCGTCCCCAAGGAGAACTTCGAGGCTTACAAAGCCTGGGCCAAGTCCAGCGCCGCGCTGTTCAAGGAATACGGCTGCCTGGAAACTGTCGACTCCTGGGAAGACAACGTACCGGACGGCAGCCAGACTGATTTCCGCCGCGCCGTCGCTGCCCGGCCTGGTGAGCGGATCGTGTTTGCCTGGCAGGTCTGGCCCTGCAAGGCTGAGATGGAAGCCGCCGAAGCCCGGATCGCCAAAGACCCCCGCTTTGACATCCCGGCGGACATTCCCTTTGACCACAGGCGTATGATCCTGGGCGCGTTTTCGCCGGTCCATACAATGGGCCGGGCCGGGCAGCACGCACCCGCCCCCCTTATGCCGCCGCAGCACCCACCGTCTTGATCGACTGCTTCCAAAAGCGCGCCATCAGGAACAGACCTGCAACGGACAGCCCCGCAATCAGCCCCACCCAGACGCCAACACCGCCCCACTCCAGCACAAAGCCAAAGACATAGGACGCCGGTATCCCAACCGCCCAATAGCTGAGCACGGCAATCACCATCGGCACGCCGGTGTCCTGCACCCCGCGCAGCAGGCCCAGTGCAATCGCCTGCATCCCGTCCATCATCTGAAACAGCGCCGCCGCCGCCAACAGACCTGCACCGATCAGCAGAATTTCCTTCTTCTGCGGATCCGCCGGATCCAGGAACAGCGACATCAGCGGGTCCGGAACGGTCAGAAACAGAGTGATCCCAACCACAGACACCACCAGCGACATCACCGTCACCACCTTGCCGCCGCGCGCCATATGCGCCCGGTCGCGCCGCCCGAACGCATTGCCCGACCGGATCGTAGCCGCATTGGACAGCCCCAGATGCACCATGAACGTCAGCCCCGCCAGCGAGATCGCAATCCCATGCGCCGCCAGCGGCACCGTGCCCAGCCAGCCCATCATCATCGCCGAGGCGGCAAACAGGCTGGTTTCAGCCAGGGTGGTCAGCCCGATCGGCGCCCCCATGCGGAACACCTGTCCCAGCATATCCCAGTCGGGGCGCTGAAAGTTCTTCAGCAGCTCATGCTCCGGCAGCACCTTCAGCGCATAGGCCAGCACTAGCACAAAGGACACCCCGTTGGTCACCAGCGACGCAATCGCCGCCCCGGTGATCCCCAGCTCCGGCGCGCCCCAGTTGCCAAAGATCAGAGCATAGTTCACCAGCGCGTTCAGCACGGCCCCGAAAACAGACAGCCACAACACGATCTGGGTGCGTTCCAGCGCTGCCAGATAGGATTTGGCAACCATATACAGCAGTGCCGGAAAGATCGCCCAGCCGGCTATCCGCAGATACTCTGCCGCCGCATGGGCAATATCCGCCTTTTGCCCCAGCATCAGCAGGATCGGTTCCGACCACCACAACAGCGGCATCGCCGCCGCCCCATAGACCAGCGACAGCCACAGCCCCATGCGGGTCGAGCGCCGGATCTGCCGCTCTTCCCCGGCACCCGCGGCCGCCGCCACCATCGGCATCACCGCAAAGGCAAAACCGGATCCCAGCAGGAAGATGGAAAAGAAATAGGTCGCCCCCAGCGTCACCGCCGCCAGCGCCTCTACCCCGTACCAGCCCAGCATCACGGTATCGGTCAGCCCGATGGCAAACTGCGCCACATGGCCGCCGATCAGCGGCAGCCCCAGGATGGCAATCGCCCTGGCATGGCCGCGCAGGGACATCTCTGTGTGTTTACTCGCCAATGTGTTCATGCTGTCAGCCTTAGGCTTGGGCGTGCCCCCCCGCAAGAGCGGAGTTTCCTTGCCCCTGCACAGGCCTATGGTGATAAACTGCACAGGCGGGTTTTCCGCCCGCTTGCCAGGAGCTTTTTTGCGATGACCGACACCTTTGCCCAGCTGATCCCCGATGCCCGCGCCTTTCTGGCGGCGCTTTCGCAGAACAACAGCCGGGACTGGTTCACCGCGCAGAAGGACAGATATGAAACCGAGCTGAAATCCCCAGCGCTGCGGCTGCTGGACGAGATTTCCCAAGCCATCACCCGGCGCAGCGGCGCTCCGGTGACAGGCAAATTGTTCCGCCCGCAGCGCGACGTGCGGTTTTCCAAGGACAAGACGCCCTACACCACCCATCTGCACCTGATGTGGACGCTGAACAGCAGCGGTTGCGCGCTGTTCTTCGGCCTTGCCCCGGATTACTGCACCGCAGGCGGCGGTATTATGGGCTTCAGCAAGCCGCAGCTGCCGCGCTGGCGTGCTGCCATCGACGGCGCCTATGGCGACGAGATCGCAGCGCTGACGGATATACTGGCGCTCAAAGGGTTTGCCGTCAAAGACCCCGAACTGAAACGCGTGCCCGCCCCCTATGGCAAGGCCCACCCGCACGGACACCTGCTGCAGCGCAAGTCCCTGACTTTCTGGCACGAGATGACTGCGCGTGAACAAGCCGCCCCGATGCAGGCCCTGATGTCAGCCTATCTCACCCAGGAGCCGATGTTTGCCCTGCTGGACAGCGCCCTGACCGCGTGATCCTTTACAATGCCCGCAGCATGATCTGGCCGGCCAGCACCGCCACCACTGCGCCTGCGGCGATCTCCAGCACCGCCGCGGCCCGCAGCGCACCCGTCCCTTGCATCTGAGCCAGCGCGCCCTTGCGCAGGGTGACCGCTGCCGCCGCCACCGCCACAGTCACCGTTGCGGTGCCAAACCCCATGGCAAAGGCCCCGGCAATCCCGGCCCACAGCACGCCCATGCGCCAGGTCAATAGCAGCAGAAACACCGCCCCCGTGCAGGGCCGCAACGCCACCGCGCCAATGATCGCCAGCGCATCACGCAGCGAGGAGACATTGGCCGCCTCCGCCGCTGTGGGCCCGTGCCGGTGCCCGCAGGAGGTGCAGACATCTTCATGCTGATGATGGTGGCGGTGCTCTCCCGCCGCATCGGCCCGGCTGCCCGCCAGCCGCCGCGCACCGCGCAGCAGCAGCCACAGCCCCACCAGCGCAATCAGCCCGTAAGACACCGGCGCCAGCACATCCTCGGCGGCGCTGGTCAGCTGTTCCCGCCCCCAGTCCAGCAGCAGCAACCCGCCCGCCACCAGCAGCACCGCGGTGGCTGCCTGCGCCAGCGAGGACGCCACAGCCAGCCCGGCCAGCCGTGCCAGGGGCACCGGCTTGCCCATGCCGTAACCGCCGATCACCAGCTTGCCATGCCCCGGCCCTGCGGCATGAAAAAACCCATAGGCAAAACACAAAGCAAGCAGCCCAGTCAGCGCCCCGGGTTCACCGGACCGCAAGGCCCGCAACCCCCGTGCCATCGCGGTCTGCGCCTCGCGCTGGCCTTCGCCCGCCCAGGCGGCAACAACACCGGCGCCGCCAAAGCCCCACAGCCACGCTGCGAAAGCCGCAACAGCCAGCGCTGTAACTGCCAGAAAAGCCCGCACTTTACGCCCCGCAGCTCAATTGCACAGTATCGGCAAAGGCTTCGCCAACCTGAGGATAAGCCGCCTCTGCCTGATCCGCGGGCATCGCATAGAGCAGCTCTTCAACTTTGGTATAAGCCGCATCCAGATCCGGCGGGGTGACGCGCCCTTGGCAGCCGCCCGAAACCTCCAGCCCGCCGGTCAGGGTATAGGCCGTGTAATACGTTGGATCATAGGCCTTGATCACCACCCCGTCCGCTGCCTGCGGCTGCAGCAGAACGCGCCGGTGGCGGGTGGTGATGCGCCCCTCGGCAACCTCAGTGGACACATGCTCCGGCCCCCCCAGCGCCAGCGCAGCCCCCTCACGGGTCAGATAAGTGTCGCCCTGGAACCCGTCGGTCCAAACCATGTCAAACCCTTGCAGCCCGGCCAGTTCCGCGGCTGTCAGCGCACCGTCGTAATCGCTGTCCAACCCTTGATCCTCAAAAATCAGCAACGAGTAAAACTCGTCATAAGCCCAGGTGATCTCCACCGCCTGCAACTGCCCGGTGTCCGAAACACTCACTTTCAGCGCGGTATCGACAAAAATATGCGGATGCGATCCGGCGCCCTGCGGCACCATCAGCGCAAACGAAAGCAAAGGAACAATACGTTTCATGGCTACAGCTTTACGCCCCAATCCGCCCCCCCGCAACAGCCGCGCGCCTCACCGGCAGGCTTCAGCCTGGCCGCTTCTTTCTGGTCAGAAATACCTTGGGGTGAGGCCGGAGGGCCGAGGGGCAACGCCCCTTTTCTCTGCTTCAGCTTCACGCCTCCGGCCAGCCCCGCCCCCGGCATCCGGCCGGGCGCATGGCAAACCGCCTATGCAGCCGCCTCCCGCGCCACCGCCGCAATGGCCGCCCGCACATCCGCCTCGCGGCTGCGGTGGTTGGTGATCGCGGCGCGCAGCATCACCCGGCCCTGCGACCGGGTGGTGGAAAACACCGCCTCGCCGCTCTCCTGCAGGGTCTGGGCAACGCGCGCGTTGACCTCGGACTGCGCCTCAGGTTCCAGATCACTGCGGGCAGTAAACACGCAGACGTTCGACACCACTGGCGCCCCCAGCGCCATATCCTGCCGTGCTTCAATCTCTGCCGCCATGAATGCCGCCAGCGCGCAGTTCCCCGTAATGGCTTCCGAAAACGCCGCCTCGCCATAGGTTTCCAGCGCGGTCCAAACCTTCAGCGCCCGGTTGCCGCGGCTCAGGTCGATGCCGTAATCGCAGAACCACGGCTCGCCACCCGCCAGCCCGCGCTCGGCCCCCTCCAGATACGATGGCCGGGCCGAAAACGCCGCCCTGTGCTCGTCTTCGTTGCGCAGCAGCGCCATGCCGCAGTCATAGCCCACATACATCCACTTGTGGAAATCCAGCGCAATGCTGTCGGCCCGTCCGATCCCGTCGGACAAGGACCGCCAAGGCTCCGCCGCAATCCGCGTCCAGGCGCCAAATGCCCCGTCCACATGCAGCCACAGCCCCAGATCCGCCGCCGCATCCGCCAGCGCATTCAGATCATCATACAATCCCAGATCCACCGATCCGGCGGTGCCCACCACCAGGAAGGGCAGCGCCCCGGCGGCCTTGTCGGCTTCAACCATCGCCGCCAAAGCCGCGCAGTCGATCCGCCCGCCAGCCAAAGGCACCTTGCGCAGGTTGTCCGAGCCGATGCCCAGCAGCTCCACCGCCTTCAGGGTCGCGTTATGCACGCCCTCACCCGCATAGGCCGTCAGCCGCACGTCACCCTGACCACGCTGGCGCAGATCCTTCATCACTCGCAGCCGCGCTGCCTGAAAAGCAATCACCGTCGCCTGCGAAGTGCCGGTCACCAGCAACCCGCTGGCCCCTTCGGGCATCCCCATCTTTTGACGGGTCCAGCCGACAACGGCACGCTCCATATAGTTCGCTCCGTGATCGCGCCCGCCCATATTAGCATTGACCGCTGCCGCCGCGACCGAAGCGATCAGGTCCGTCGCCAGCCCCGATCCCTGCACCCAGCCCCAGAACCGCGGATGGGTGTTGCCGCCATGATAGGGCAGCACGTCGCGGATAATCCGGTCCACCGCCGCTTCCGGCCCCTGCGCCTCCGCCGTCACCGCATAGCGCGCATCAATGTCGTCAGGCACCGGCTGCCAAGGGCGCTCCGCGGCCTGTTGCATCTGGTCCAGCGCCGCCTCCAGCATCCGCTGCGCCTCCGCCCGGAACGCCACCCAATCCTGCGTCCTGATCCCCTTGTCAGCCACCCGTGCGCCCTCCTCATGCCATTCGCTGGTCGAGGTCTACCTCTCAGCCCCCTGCACCGCACGGAAAATATCGACGCACCCGGATTATCGGAACTTACCTTCGATGGTTTGAAAACTCACTCTGGCCCGCACAGTAATCAGAGCCTTCCCGTGCATCCGCTGCCGCCCGGCGGCAAAACGGGGGTGTGCTTTTCGCCCACCCCGGGGCCAGGCACTGCCCTGACCGCTCTTTTCCCTGGCGTTAGAAAAGCCCCGACCCGCCTTATCCACAGCCCCTTGCGTCCCTCTTCCACCCGGCCCCAACACCTGCCATAATGGCGGCCAATCAACACCAAGGAAGAGCAGTTCCCGCATATGGCCGACGACCTCCTCAGCACGCCTGCAGCCGACACCTATGACGCCTCCTCGATCGAAGTTCTGGAAGGCCTCGAACCGGTCCGCCAGCGCCCCGGCATGTATATCGGCGGCACCGATGAGCGCGCGCTGCACCACATGGTGGCCGAGATCCTCGACAACTCGATGGACGAGGCCGTCGCGGGTCATGCCAACCGCATCGAAGTCACCCTGAACGCGGATTATTCCGTCACCATCACCGACAACGGCCGCGGCATCCCGATCGACCCGCACCCCAAGTTCCCGGACAAATCCGCGCTTGAGGTGATCCTCTGCACCCTGCACGCGGGCGGCAAATTCTCCGGCAAGGCCTACCAGACCTCCGGCGGTCTGCACGGCGTCGGCTCCTCGGTGGTGAACGCTCTGTCGGATTCGCTGGTGGTGCAAGTGGCCAAGAACAAGGAACTGTTCGAACAGCGTTTCTCCCGCGGCCTGCCTTTGGGACCGGTGGAAAAGGTCGGCGCCGCCCCCAACAAGCGCGGCACGTTTGTGACCTTCCACGCGGATGAGCAGATCTTCGGCCACCACCGGTTCAAGCCCAAGCGCCTGATGACCCTGGTGCGCTCCAAGGCCTATCTGTTCTCCGGCGTCGAAATCCGCTGGAAAACCCATATCGACGACGGCGAAACCCCGGCCGAGGCCACCTTCCACTTCCCCGGGGGCCTGCGCGACTACCTGGGCGAAGTGCTGGGGAAATCCTCGGTCTATGCAGACGCGCCCTTTGCCGGCAAGGTCGAGTTCCGCGAGAAATTCAACGCGCCCGGTTATGTCGAATGGGCGATCAACTGGACCCCGTCGCGCGACGGTTTCACCCAGTCCTACTGTAACACCGTCCCCACCCCCGAGGGCGGCACCCATGTGGCCGGCTTCTGGTCCGCGATCCTCAAGGGCATCAAGGCCTACGGCGAGCTGGTCGGCAACAAGAAGGCCGGCAACATCACCCGCGACGACCTGATGGCCGGCGGCTGCGCGCTGATCTCCTGCTTCATCGCCGACCCGGCATTTGTGGGCCAGACCAAGGACCGCCTCTCGACTGAGGCCGCCTCCAAGATGGTGGAAAACTCGGTCCGCGACCATTTCGACAACTGGCTTGCCGCCGACACCAAATCCGCGGGCGCCATCCTCGACTTCCTGGTGCTGCGTGCCGAGGAGCGCCTGCGCCGCAAGCAGGAGAAAGAGACCCAGCGCAAATCGGCCACCAAGAAACTGCGCCTGCCCGGCAAGCTGACTGACTGCACTTCCAAAGACCGCTCCGGCACCGAACTGTTCATCGTCGAGGGCGACTCGGCCGGCGGCTCCGGCAAGGGCGCGCGCAACCGGGTCAATCAGGCGCTGCTGCCGCTGAAGGGCAAGATCCTGAACGTGCTGGGTGCCGCCTCCAACAAGATCGGCACCAACGCCGAAATCCGCGACCTGTGCGAAGCTTTGGGCGTCGGCACCGGCACCAAGTTCAACCTTGACGATCTGCGCTATGACAAGATCATCATCATGACCGATGCGGACGTCGACGGCGCCCATATCGCCTCATTGCTGATGACCTTCTTCTTCACCCAGATGCGCCCGCTGATCGACGGCGGCCACCTGTATCTGGCCTGCCCGCCGCTGTTCCGCCTGACCCAGGGCGCGCGCCGCGTCTACTGCCTGGACGAGGCCGAGCGCGATGCGTGGCTGGAAAAGGGCCTGGGCGGCAAGGGCAAGATCGACGTCTCCCGCTTCAAGGGTCTTGGCGAAATGGACGCCAAGGACCTGAAAGAGACCACGATGGACCCCACCACCCGCAAGCTGATCCGCGTCACCATCGACGAGGACGAACCCGGCGAGACCGGCGAGCTGGTCGAACAGCTGATGGGCAAGAAACCCGAGCTGCGCTACCAGTATATTCAGGAAAACGCGAAGTTCGTGGAGGAGCTGGATGTTTGAGGGAGCCTAAGTGGTAAAGGTTTTCACTGATCATTCTGATCAGCGCCATAATAGCTGGTGCTATCATTGCTCCCGAACTTTGGGTTCTAGAGAAACCAATCGGGAGCACATTCCAACAAAGAACATACTGACAAAACCATATCCAGAGAACTTGCCGGTTGCTGCAGTTTGCGCAAAATGCAACGAGAGCTATTCTCTGGACGAACAGTACTTTATTGCTTTTTTATCCGCAGTATTGTCCGGAACCACGGATCCTAATCTGCAGGTAAATAATGCTGGCAAAAGTGCTCTTAAGGATCCGAAGCTTCGCGGCCGAATTGAACGTAGCAAGCGAGAGTACCTAACAATTGGTGGAGAGAGGGTAACACTGTTTGAGCCGGAAGTTGATCGTGTCAAAAACGTTGCTATCAAAAACGCTCGTGGTCATGTTTTCTTTGAAAACGGTGAACCAAAATTTGAAGAACCGATTTTCTGCGATGTATTTCCACTGCAAACAGCTAGTGACGAACAGTTAGATGCAATATTCCCGCTGCAGCACTTCGATGTTTGGCCAGAAGTCGGAAGCCGATGGATGCAGCGGCTTATTGCGGAAAGTGGATTCGACGACCAAAGCTTCTATGTCGTTCAGCCTGAAGTCTACAGGTTTAGACTAGATTTTGATCACGGTGTTACAATCAGATCCGTAATTCATGAATACCTAGCGACGATAGTTGCATGGGAATTTTGAGTTTGCCTTGATGGTTCAAGGAACCCTAGGAATCTTCCTGCACACCTCCTACACCACAAGGCCCGCGCCTGACCTTGGGGAGGCGTGAAGCGCCTTCCCGGGGGGAAGGTGAGGCGCGGGCCGTGCCGCTACGCGCCACGTCCCAGGTGAAATCCTGCCAGCGCCGCTCTTTAATTTGCGCGGCTGGGTGCGAAGGGCTCCGCCCGTCCACGCCGCAAACAGTCCCCCGGACTGTTTGTCCCTGCGGGAAACCGGCGCGAACTCTCAAAGGAAATTGAGACCGGCTAGGAAGCTATCCAAGCAGACAGTTTCAGGCCGAAACGGGCGAAGCCTAATCAGTCGCATACCCCGCCCCCCAACGTCCCAAAGGGATCAACAGCCTCCCCCCCTTCCTCTTGCCGAAAATATCCCCGCCGGAGGCATCCTGCGATTTGCCGCAAGCGATCCGGCCCGGACGGCACGCCCCCGTTGCGCCAATCCCCAAACCTCCGCACGCCCCGCTTTCGCTCCTTTAACCCCGCTCTGCCATACTCCCAACCGTCGCGACACAAGGTGCGGACTGACACCCCGCACCAGCAGGAGATACGGGACCCCCCAAGACCCTCCTCTTCATTGGGTGCAGGGGTTCTCCGCAGACCGAGAGCTTTCGAGCGGATATGGGGATTTGCGATCCCCTGCCGGTCCTCCGCCATCCTGGCGGCGCCGCCACCTCTTACCCGGCCAGACCTTTCGGCCAGGAGCACATAACGGCCCAACCGGCCCCCAAAACAGCAAACCAACCGGACGGGGATCCCCTCCCGCCGGGCCAAACCCATGCGCGCTGCGCGCCGCATGACACATCCGTGAGGCCTGTTGCCTGAAACCCCTTTCCCTTCCTATGGTCACGCCAGCCAATCACAGCAAAGAGAGCGGGCATGAATTTCATCGCAAACAACCAGCTGCCCCTGCTTTTGCTGTTCTTCCTTGCGGGCCTCATCGGCACCGCCTTTCTGTTCCGCAAACCGGCGGGCCACCGCGCCTGGAAACTGGCGGACCTCGTGTGGGTGGTCCTTGGCGGTTTCGGTGCGCTGGTCGCGGTGATCTCCGGCATCTACGCCGCCGACAGCTCCAAACTCGAACGCCAGATCGACATCGCCTATGCCGCAACGGCGGCCTTCGACCGCGACGCCGCCCGCTTCCGGCTGCGCTTCTGCGACCCCGCCTATGACGCCGACATCGCGGTCCTTTGCGAAAAGGTCGAATTCCTCTCCGCCTCCACCGCGGGCAACGCCGAACTGCCCCTGTTCATCGCGGTGACGGATGAGGTCGCGCCGCTGCAGGGCCTCAGCTTCCTGTTCGGCACCCCCCGCTCGGACATGGACGAGATGAAGGACATGGAGGCCCAGGCCAGTGCCTTCGACCCTGAGGCTTTCCTGGTCTTCACCGCGCTCGACGGCCCCGCGCAAAGAGCGGTCGACAATATGCGCCGCAAGGTGCCGGCCATTGCCGGCGATTTCCTGATCATCGCGCGGGCCTATGACGATCTGGTCGCCCATGTCGCAAAGCTCAAAGACGAATGGGAATACCTGCAGGACAATGCGCATATCTTGGTGCTGCAGATCATCGCGCTTTGCCTCGTCAGCTTCGCCGCTCCCTTCCGCCTCGGCAAATCCATTGTCGAGCTGCGCCGGCCCCGCTAACCTGAACCGACGCCAAAAGGACCCGCCATGCGCAGCTTTGACGAGATCCACGCCATTTCTGCAGACCGCCACGGCGGCCCCGCAGCGCTGGAGGAAAAGCTCACTAAACCCGCCCCCAAGATCACAGAGCTGCCGGAGGACCGCTGGCTCGCTATCATGACCAAATGCATCTTCCAGGCGGGCTTCAACTGGAAAGTGATCGAAGCGAAATGGGACGGCTTCGAAGAGGTCTTTCACGGCTTCGACCCAGGCCCTTGCGCCTTCATGAACGAGGACGAATTCGACCGGGTCCTTGGCGACTCCCGCGTGGTCAGGAACGGTGCCAAGCTCGCCACCGTACGCGCCAACGCCGCCTTTCTGATGGAGCTGCGTGACGAGGGCGGCGCGGGCCAGGTACTGGGCGGCTGGCCCTCTACCGACTATATCGGGCTTCTGGAAATGCTCAAAAAACGCGGCGCCCGCCTGGGCGGCAATACCGGCCAATACGCCATGCGCTTTGCCGGCCGCGACAGTTTCATCCTGTCCCAGGACGTCACCGCCCGCCTGATCGCCGAAGGGGTGATCGACAAGCCCGCAACCTCCAAAACCGCACTGAAATCCGTGCAAGCCGCTTTCAACACCTGGATGGAGCAATCGGGCCGCACGTTGACCGAAATCAGCCGCGTGCTGGCAATGAGCTGCTGACCGGATGGCAATGCACACATGATCCGCGTCCTGCTTCTTGCCCTGCTGGCTCTCTCCGCCTGCGGCCGTCCGCTGACAGAGACCGAACGCGCCTATCTGGCCGGGCTGCACGGGCCCAGCCTGAACGCCGGCAAGGTCCGCATTGTAAAGGGCGCACCGGTTGCCGCCATCACCTTCCGCCGCACGCAGCGCCCGCGCGTCACCTGCCGCGAACGCATCCTGCCGCCTGTCACGGACGAGGTCGTCACCTCCTCTCCCGCTGCCGTCGCGCTGTTCAACCGCATCTTTTTTGTCCGGGACTGGTACACGGAGAACTACCTGCCGGACTATCCGGACAAACTGCACTTGGTCGAGGCGATGCTGCTGGCGCATGAGGCGACCCATGTCTGGCAGTGGCAAAACCGCAAGCGCACCGGCTACCACCCGCTGCGCGCGGCTGCCGAACATGGCGGCCGCCGCGATCCCTATCTGTTCGACCTGGAAGGTGAGCCGGATTTTCTAACCTATGGCTTTGAGCAGCAGGGCGCCATCATCGAAGAATACGTCTGCTGCCGCGCCCTGGCCCCGCAGGCGGCGCGAACCCGCCGGCTGCACGGGATGCTGGCTGCAGCAATGCCGGTCAGCGCCCTGCCACAAAACCGCGAAAGTGATGTCTACTTGCCCTGGAAAGACGCTGAACTGCGCGGCATCTGCGACTGACCCGCCGTTTCCATGCAATGAAAACGGCCCTGAAAAATCAATTTTTCAGGGCCGGAAACCGCGCCGGATTCCGGCGCCGCAACGTAGCACTTGTCCCCGCGGACCGAATGCGTCCAGAACAGTCCCGCAACCATGAAAAGGCACAGGCCCATGACACAATACGCCCTCATCATGCTGGCCGCTGGCCTTGGCATCCCGGTGCTGGCAGCCCTGAACGCCGCCTTGGGCAAGCTGATCGGCTCCCCGGCCTCAGCCGCTGTTGTACTGTTCCTGATTGCGCTGATTTCGACCCTTATCTATTGCCTGATCGCCGGACCGCAGGCCTTGGCAAAAATCCCGGCGGCACCGAAACACCTGCTTTTGGCGGGCGTTCTGGTGGCCTTTTACGTTCTGTCAATCACCCATGTGGCGCCGCATTTCGGCGTTGGCAATGCGGTGTTCTTTGTGCTGATCGGCCAGCTGATCTCGGCTGCACTAATCGACCATTTCGGCTGGTTCGGCGCCCAGGTCAGCCCGCTGACCTTGACACGCGCGGCAGGCATTTCGGTGATGGCGCTAGGGGTTTGGATCACCCAGATCGCGTGACGCCGACAGGGGCTGTGCGGAAACTTTCGCTATATCCGCACAGCACTGCAACGGCAGGCTGCTGCCTGCCCCTACCCCTTCTTGCCGACGATCCGGATTGTGCCTTCCACTTGTGCACCGCTTTCGGTGGCCATGCTCTGGGCAGACACATCCGCCTTCACTTGCGAACTTGCCGCCAGCCGCAAGTCCTCGCACTGGATCTTGCCGCTGTAGTTGCCCTCAACGGTCACAGATTGCGCGCTCAGTGCGCCGTCAACCGTGCCGCCCTGATGCACTGTTACCGCCTGCGCCGAGAGATCGCCGACCACCCGGCCCCGGACCTCGACACTGCCTTTGCTGGAGGTGATGTTGCCCTCAACAGTCACATCTTTTTCGATTACGGAATTCACCACGTCTCAGCCCTTTCTGCGCATTCCCGGCCAGCCTAACCTGCCGGGGCCGGTTTGAACACCTGATAGCAAACCGCCGCGCCCGGCCATAGCCTGGGCCTGATGCCCCCGGCAAACTTCCGCCTGCCGCCGCTTGCTGCCGTTCTCCGCCGCCTTCATCTTTTCGCAAATACTCTCGCCGAAGGCCTTGCGCGGCAAAGGCGCAATTTGCTCATATGGCCACCAGCAGCCCATCCTGCAGCTTCACCTGCCGGTCCATCCGCGCGGCCAATTCCAGATTGTGGGTGGCAATCAGCGCCGACAGACCGGTGCCGCGCACCAATTCCATCAGCGCCGCAAACACCTGGTCAGCGGTGCCGGGATCCAGGTTCCCGGTCGGCTCATCCGCCAGCAGCACCCGCGGCGCATTGGCCAGCGCACGGCAAAACGCAACCCGCTGCTGCTCGCCGCCGGACAAGGCCGCAGGGCGGTGGCCGGCCCGGCCAGCGAGGCCCACAGTGCCCAGCAGATCCGCCGCCCGCGCCGCTGCTGCCTTTTGCGAGGCGCCATTGGCCAGTTGCGGCAGCACGATGTTTTCCAGCGCCGTGAATTCCGGCAGCAGATGGTGAAACTGGTAGACAAACCCCACCTCCTGGCGCCGGACCCGGGTGCGGCGGCGCTCCCCCTTTCGGGTGATATCCTCGCCCGCAACCCGCACCTCGCCCGTGTCCGGCGTATCCAGCAGGCCAGCGATATGCAGCAGCGTCGACTTGCCCGCGCCAGACGGCGCCACCAGCGCTACAACCTCGCCTGCCCGCAAGGTAAGATCAGCCCCGCGCAGAACATCCACCTGGCCGGGCGTGCCCTGCAGATAGGATTTGCTGATCCCCGTCAGCTCCAGCGTGATCTCACTCATATCGCAGTGCCTCCACCGGGTTCAGCCGAGCCGCGCGGCGGGCCGGGAAAATGGTCACGAAAAACGACAGTCCCAGCGACAGGCCAACAGCCGACAGAACATCGCCTGGCCGCAGCTCGGCCGGCAGCGCATAGATGCCGCGGATCGACGGGTCCCAGACGCCGCCGCCCATCAGATAGTTCACGAAAGAAAAGATCGGATCGATGTAAAGCGCAAACAGGCACCCCAGCAGCACGCCGAACACCGTGCCCAGCACCCCGGTAAAGGCGCCGCAAATGAAAAACACCCGCATCACCGACCCTTCGCTGAGGCCGATGGTGCGCAGGATTCCGATGTCGCGGCCCTTGTTCTTGACAAGCATGATCAGTCCCGAGACGATATTCATCGCCGCAATCAGCACCAGGATCGACAAGATGATGAACATCACATTGTCCTCGACCTCCAAGGCCCGCAGGAACCCGCCCGAGGCATCGCGCCAGGTCCACACTCCGGCAGCGCCGCCTGCCGCGCCCAGGATCGCAACCGCCATGGCATCAACGTCCTCCGGATCCTCCACCATCACCTCGATCTCATCCGCAACGCCTTCACGGTTGAAAAAACCCTGCGCCTCGGCAAACGGCAGATAAACGCGGGTGCGGTCAATGTCCCAGCGTCCGGCGGTGAAGACATAGACCACCTCATAGGCGTTGACCCGCGGGCTGGTGCCAAAGGCAGTCTTGACGCCATTGGGGGATATCAGCTTGATCTTGTCGCCCACGCTCACCCCCAGTTCGCGTGCCACGCCGGAACCGATGGCGATGCCGGCCTCAAAGCGCGCCAGATCCCCCACCGCTTCCTCGCTTTGGGCGACACCGGGGATGCCTTGAATATCAGCCGCTGAGATGCCGAACACCTCAACACCTGCATTGCGCTGGCGCCGGTTGGCCATCACCTGTCCTTTGATCAGCGGGGCCGCCCGGGTGACGCCGGGCACCGCGGCCACTGTTTCAGCCAGCGCTTGATAGTCTTTCAGCGAGCGGTCCAGAACGCCGGTCTCAGTCACCTCGCCATAGGAATAGAGCGTCACATGCGCGTTGGCGCCCAGAATGGTGCCGACAAATTCCGACCGGAAGCCCGAGCGCACCGCCAGCGTGGCAATCAGAGCAAACACCGCCAGGGTAATACCGATGAGGCTGATCCAGGTCATCACGCTGACCCCGCCCTCGGCCTTGCGGGCGCGCAAGTACCGCCAGGCGATAATCCATTCAAATCGTGAAAACGGCGGAGGTGTCGTGGCCATATGCTGTCCTGCCCGGAGATTTTGCTGCAACCTGTGCTGCCGGGCGCCCGGGGTCAAGGTGTGGTTGCCGGTCCGGCCCGATTTCCGCTGCTGCCGGCGCCGCTGGGCTTGCCGCAGCTTCGCCTGCCAGATGCCGCCGCACGGCGCCCTGCGTTGCCCCCTCGGGCCGCAGACAATTTTCTTGCAAGAAAATTCCGGCAACGCTGCGCCCCGCAAATGCCTTGGCTCCGGCAGCGCCGCCCTCCCGCCATTAACCCAAATGACCTTCGCCTGACCTCACGGCAAGGCCGCCTCCAGTTGAACTTCCGTGAAGGCTGCAAAGCTATGCGAACAGAGTTTCCCGCCCCAGGGTGCCCTTGCGTCATTTCAATTTGAGGACACCCCATGACCGGTATCCGCATTGTTGCCACCAACACCTCTGACCAAGGCGGCACCTTTCTGACGCCTTTCTGGTTTGCCGCCCACGACGGCAGCTTTGATCTCTACAACCGCGGTGAAGCGGCCTCGGCCGGGCTTGAGGCGCTGGCCGAGGACAGCAGCTTCGCTGCAGGTTTCTCGGGCGCCACGCGCGACGTTTGAGTGATGCGCGGCCTTGCCTGGCGTCGGAGAAGCGCGCAAGCGGGAAATCGCAGTGCTGGAATTGGGCAGGCCAGCTGGCTCCATGGGGGTTTGAAGCGGTTGATTGCCTTGGTTCTTGTTCTGCAGGTTGGGCCAACTGCGCTCGTTGCAGGCAGCTTCGGCACGGATTTTGTGAGCTTTGAGGGGCATGCGCCGCCTCTCGCGGGGCTCGGCAACCTTCGCACCTCTCCTATCCGGGCTGCAGGCATGCCGGATTGGCCGCAAGCGGTATCGCGAGCAGCGGCAATTGGACTTCCGGTCTTTGGCGCGCGTGTCATGCGGCAGCCCTCGCTGTTCCTGGCGGCGCCCTGGGGCGCCGTTCTGGCGCCATGGTTTCGGCGATGATCAACCGCCCGCCGCAGCAGGGGCATGGCAGCGCGAGGACGCGGGCGGGTGCCTCGGCCTCACCGGCCGTGCCGTCGCGCGCGAGACCCGGATCTGACTGCCCGGCCCCGAGCCGTTCCCGGATCCTGGCGGTATTGGCGGCACGGTTGCCATTCCCGAAGAAGCCGTAGTGGCGGATGCGATGCCGCCCCTTGGGCAGGACATGGATCAGGAACCGGCGGATGAACTCGCCGGCCTTCAGGGTCATGCTGGTTTGCCGCCCGGGGCCGTGGACGCGGTAATCCTTGACGCGGAAAGTGAGGCCCCGGCCGTCCATGCGGATCAGGCCGGCTGTTGGAGATCGCGGCACGGTGGGTGTAGCGCGACAGGTATGCCAGCACGGCCCTGGTCCGGCGAAGGGTTCCTTGGCATACACAACCCAATCGATCCTGCGCAGCGGTTGCAGGAAAGCGTCGAAGGCCGCGCGATCCGCAAGCCCGCCGAGGATGAAGCGGCGGTAGAGGCGTGACAGCACCCGGACGGAGAGGAAGAAGTTCCCGCGGCAGGCGATCCAACCGGTGCCATCCGCAGACAGGCCGCCGTCCCACTGCCTGGCAGGCGATTGCGGCAGCAATCTGCCGAGAGGGGGGGGCACGATCATGTGGACATGCGGGTGGTGCGTCATCGCCGAGCCCGTCGTGTCGAAGACGCGCTTCCGGCACGATGTGTGCAGGACGGATGTGAGGCCGGCCCGGGCGCCAAGGTGCTTGGGGCCGGCGGCGATCCGGATCACCGTGTCCGCGCTTGATCGCATCAGCAGATTGCAGATCTCCCGCGTTCGCCAATGTCTCTTCGGACCATTGGCGTTCCATTGGCTCACTCTGCCGGGCGATGCCGGCGATTGGCTTCGGCAGCGCGAAGACCAGGTGGAAATACCGCACGGGCAGCAGCTCGGCCTCGCGCGCCGCCAGCCAGGCCTTGGCCGCACCCGCCTGGCATTTGGGACAGTGCCTGTTCCGGCACGAATTGTAGGCGATGTGTTTATGCCCGCAGTCTTCACATCGCGCGGCATGACCGCCGAGCGCCACCGTGCGGCAGCGCTCGATGGCGCTCATCACCTTCAACTGATCGAGGCTGATATGGCCCGCATTGGCCGCCCGCCAGGCAGCACCATGCATGCGGAAGATATCCGCGACGTCCAAATGTGATGGGGGCAAGGCGCGCTATGACGCGCATTTCTTGCCCTTCTTGTGCTTGGCCGGCCTCAAATCGTCCAGCAGATGCGTCGCAAAGGAATGGCGCAACGTGTGCAGCGTCACCGGCTTGGTAATCCCTGCGGCCCGGGCCGCCTGCTTGAACAGCCGCGAAATCTGGCGGGCCGAGAGGTGTTTGCCGCGATAGCCGGGGAAGAGAACCCGCTCGGGTCCGGGCACGCCCGTGTTCTGGCTCGCGGGGCGTTCGGTCCACCACTCGCGCAACAAACCCAGAATGTCCCCGGGCAGCATCATGTTGCGGTCCTTGCGGCCCTTGGCCTGCACAATGCGGATGATCTTCTGTTCCCCGCCGTGTCGAAGACGCGCCTCCGGCACGCTGTCGCCGACCTTCAGCCGGACGGCCTCGCCCGCGCGCATGCCGCAGCCATAGGCGAGCGACAGCATTACGCGCGCCTTCAGGCCGGGGGCCATGGCGAGGATGCGCCTGACCTCGTTGCGGCTCAGCACAAGCGGCACTTTCACCGGTTCCTTCAGGCGGAAAACCTCGGCTGCCAGATCATGCCGCCGCAGGGTGACCCGGAACAGAAACTTCACCCCGGTCATGGTTTGGCTGCGGGTGCAGATACTCGTCCCGCTCTCGATCAGATGCTGCTGGAAGTGCTTCACGTCATCCGGTGAGACTGTCTCCAGAGATCGCCCGAGCCAGGAGGCAAACCGCTTGCAGGCCCGCAGGCGGCTGGTCGGCGATGCCGGTCCGAGATTGCGTGCCGGCATATCCGCGATCATGCGCGCCCGAAGGGATGCCGCCGGTGCAGGAGGCTGCTTGGTCATGGCAAAACCCTCTGTCAACCGAGGCAAAATCACCTCGGCCAACAGCACACACCCGACATCGAAAACCGCGAAACACATCCCGCTTCAGTCCAACACCGGCCACGCAGAGCCCCTATCGCGGAGCGATCTAGTGCTTGGTATCCAGCATGCTGCAGATGGCAGAGCTGGATTGGCCGGTTTCCTGAAGGTTTTTCGATGCGGGCCGGGGTGCCGCATTGCTTTCTGGCGCGGCCTGCGGCCGGCGTTGACAAACCTCGGAAGGAGGAAGCCGCGGGGGTTGGGCGTTGTCTATGGGGAAGAGGAATTGCGGTTGATGGCAACACTGCCACCAGCGCACCTCTGATCTATTTGCGTGCGTCAGCAGCAGCCATTCGCAGCGGATATCTCATTGAGTGAAGGAGCGCCGGATATTTGCAGCGATCATCCGGAATGACGGGCGCAGCGGGCTTGGGCCGTCCGTCCAGGAGCGGCCAGTGCTCGTTGGATTGGATGGGCAAGCATCGTGTATGCGGCCTGCTCCTTTGGTGGCGCGCGCGACATCGGTTTCCGGCCACGGCGGAATATCCCGACGATGCGCATGGGGCCGCCGCAGCAGGAGCATTGTTCGCGCAAGGAGAGCGGAGCGATCTCGGCTTCGGGCTCTGGCGTGGCGGCTTGTTCAACGCGTTGGACGCAGAGCAAAGCGCGGATTTTCGTGATGTTTGCTTTGCGTGCAGGGCTGGCCAGAAGGCCATAGTGCCGGATGCGGCGGAAGCCGTCAGGTAGAACATGCATCAGGAAGCGGCGGATGAACTCGAACGTGGCCAGCCGCATGGCCTTTGGGCGATCACCGGATTTGATGCGGCAATCCTTCCAGCGGAAGGCCACGGTACCGGCATCGGCGGTGATCAGACGGGCGTTCGAGATGGCGGCCCGGTGGGTGTAACGGCTCAGGCAGGCCAGAACCGCCTCCGGCCCGCCGAAGGGCGGTTTGGCATAGACAACCCATTTGGAGCTGCGGAACCGGGCGAGCCATTTCGCAAAGGCATTCGCCTGTGCCAAGAGATCGAGATCGCTGAAGAAAATGAGCTGGCCTGCGCGGCGTGGACTTTGAGGACCTGAGCACTGCCAACTTTGACATCCTCTGAACAAAAGCCTTGGGCAAAGCCCCCGCCTGCAGGCGGGGTGCAAATCTTTTGCAAAAAGATTTGCCAAGAGTCTTTATTAAAACTCTTGGTCCCGGCCGTCTGGCAGCACGCCGACGGAACGGCACAGGTTCATGCCGGATTTGGATATTGCCTTGCCTCCTCCTGCCTGCAGGCTTTAACGGGCTGCTTGCCGCCTCTCAAGGAACCGGGGACAACATGGACAAGTATTTCAAACGCGCGCTGCCGCATCCATCGCCGCGGAGTGTGATAACTGCCGGTTTGGGCGCCTTCCTGGCAATTGCAGCACTTTCCCTGCTTACCACCCACGCCAATCTGCTGCTGCTGATTGCCCCCTTCGGTGCCAGCTGCGTCCTGCTGTTCTCAGTGCCGCAAAGCCCATTGTCGCAACCTGCAAATGTGGTCGGCGGCCACTTGCTGGCCACTGCTATCAGTCTTAGCCTTAATGCCGTGCTGCCGGAAACCTGGTGGGCGCTGGCGCTGGCCGTGGGGCTGGCAATTGCAGTGATGGCAGCGCTGCGGCTGACGCATCCGCCTGCAGGCGCTGATCCGCTGATGGTTTTTGCAGCCGATCCCGGTTTTTCTTTCCTGCTGTTTCCGGTGCTGGCCGGCGCGGTGGCCCTGGTCGCCATCGCCGCGCTGTTCCACCGCCTGGCCGGGCATGAGTATCCGTTGAAACACAGCTAAGCACGCCAGCCTGAAAATCGCCTAAAGAAAGACCCCGCCGGGCAGCGCCGGCGGGGTCTTTCTTTTCCAATCTCTGGCCCGGATCAGAAACCGCGTCCGGTCGGGTGTTTTTTGTAGACTGCAACCACCTTCTTAACGGCCTCTTCCGGCGACAGCTCCTCGCTCTCGCCAGTGCGCCGCGAGGTCAGCTCCACCACGCCGTTCTTCAACCCCCGCGGACCGACAGTGATACGCCACGGCAGGCCGATCAGGTCCATGGTGGCAAACTTGCCGCCGGCGCGTTCCTTGCGGTCGTCATAAAGCGGATCCAGCCCGGCCGCCGTCAGCGCCGCATAGAGCTGGTTGCAGGCCGCGTCGGCCTCCTCGTCGCCCTGCTTGAGGTTCACGATACCGCAGTGGAACGGGGTCACGCCCTCGGGCCAGACGATGCCCTTGTCGTCGTGGCTTGCCTCGATGATCGCACCCAAGAGGCGGGAGACGCCAATTCCATGGGAGCCCATGTGGACCGGTACGTTCTTGCCATCGGGGCCTTGCACGGTGGCGCCCATCGCATCGGAATACTTGGTGCCGAAGTAGAAGATCTGACCCACCTCGATGCCACGGGCGACGCGGCGGCGCTCCTCCGGGATCTGCAGAAAGACCGCCTCGTCATGAGTTTCATCGGTGCGCGCGTATTTCGAGGTGAACTCCTCCAGCACGCCCTGGCACTGCTCAACGCTGTCATAATCGATCTCGCGGTCGCCGAAGGTCAGATCGGTGACGGCGCTGTCATAGAACACCTCGGATTCACCGGTGTCGGCCAGCACCAGGAATTCATGGGTGTCATCGCCGCCGATCGGGCCGGAGTCCGCACGCATCGGGATCGCCTGAAGCCCCATGCGCTCATAGGTGCGCAGGTAGCTGACAAGGTGGCGGTTATAGGCGTGCAGCGCGTCTTCCTTGGTCAGGTCGAAGTTGTAGCCGTCCTTCATATAGAATTCGCGGCCCCGCATCACACCGAAACGCGGGCGGATCTCGTCGCGGAATTTCCACTGGATCTGGTACATGGTCAGCGGCAGGTCCTTGTAGCTGCTGACATGGGCGCGGAAGATATCGGTGATCAGCTCTTCGGCGGTGGGGGTGAACAGCATGTCGCGGTCATGCCGGTCCTTCATCCGCAGCATTTCCTGGCCGTATGCCTCATAGCGGCCCGACTCGCGCCACAGGTCCGCCGACTGCATGGTCGGCATCTGCATCGGGATGTGGCCGGCGCGGATCTGCTCGTCATGGACGATGCTTTCGATCTTTTTCAGGACCTTGAAACCAAGCGGCAGCCAGGAATAGATCCCGGCGGAGGATTGCTTGATCATCCCGGCGCGCAGCATCAGCCGGTGGCTGACGATCTGGGCTTCCGAGGGGTTCTCTTTCAGAACCGGCAGAAAATAGCGGGACAGGCGCATCTTGGCTCCATCGGTGATGTGGGTTCGAGTTCCCGCCCGGTTTAGTGGGTGATGGGGGTGCGGGCAAGGGGATGATCCAGCCCTGCCGGGATGCGGCACTGCCGCAACACAAGGCCCGCGCCTGACCGGGGGGAAGGTCAGGCGCGGGCCGTGCCGCTGCGCGCCACGTCCCAAAAGAAAAACTGCGGGCGCCGGAACGCCCGCAGCAGTTTCAGAATGCTTTTAATAGCAGCCTACATCTTCGCCCGTTCAGCCCGCAGCGCCAGCCACAGGCAGTAGCACATGATCAGCACTACCAGCGTGAAGGGGATGCCGGTGGACACCGCAGCACCTTGCAGCGCCGACAATCCGCCGCCGAGCAGCAAGGCAATCGCCACCAGACCCTCCAGCGTGCACCAGAATACCCGCTGGATCACCGGCGCGTCCATCTTGCCGCCCGCTGTAATCGTGTCGATCACCAGCGAGCCGGAGTCCGACGAGGTCACAAAGAAGATCACGATCAGCACCAGCGAGACCGGGGCCACGATGGAATAAAGCGGCAGCTCCTTCAGGAAGCCGAACAGCGCGCCTTCGGGTTTGTAAGCATCGATCACGGTGGCTTTGACGCCTTCGGCGCCGCCGGCATTCAGCATGTCGATGGCGCCGCCGCCAAAGGTCGACATCCACAGCGCGCAAACGGCGGTGGGGGCGATCAGCGCGCAGAGCACGAACTCGCGCACCGTGCGGCCCTTGGAGATGCGGGCGATGAACATGCCGACAAAGGGCGACCAGGCAATCCACCAGGCCCAGTAGAAGGTGGTCCAGCCGTGGAAGTAGCTGGTGTCCTCGCGCCCGAACGGGTTTGAGAGCGCCGGAAGCAGCTGAACATAGTCCACCATCACACTGAAATAACGTGAAATTGCGGTGCCGATGCCAGTGACCAGGATCACGAAGATGAACAGCGCCACCGCCATCACCATGTTGATCTCGGACAGGCGTTTAACGCCGGCATCCATGCCCATCAGAACCGAGCCCAGCGCAATCGCGGTGATGCCGATGATCAGCAGAACCACAACTGTCGGGGATGGCTCGATGCCAAAGACCTCATAGAGCCCGGCCGCCACCTGCTGTGCGCCTAGGCCCAGCGAGGTGGTCAGCCCGAACAAGGTGGCAAAGACCGCCAGCGTATCGATGGCATGACCCCACCAGCCCCAGACCCGTTCGCCCAGGATCGGGTAGAAAGCCGACCTCAGGGTCAGCGGCAGGCCGAGGTTGTAGCAGAAGATTGCCAGCGACAGGCCGACTGCGGCATAGACCGCCCAGCCCTCCAGCCCCCAGTGGTGAATGGTTCCGACAATGCCGATGTATTCATTGCCCGGCTGCGTGATGTCGATGTTCAGCGGCCGCGCAGCCCCGCCTTCAGAGAAGTTGTAATAAACCGGTTCCAGCACGCCGAAGAACAGCAGGCCAATGCCGATGCCGGCCGCGAACATCATCGCAATCCAGCCGGCGTAGGAATAGTCCGGTGTCGCATCCTGGCCGCCGATCCGGACCGAACCGACCGGCAGCACGATCAGCGCCAGGCAGAACAGAGTGATGGCATCCACCGACAAGACCAGGAACCAGTCGAAGGTGCTGGTGAGCCAGGGCCTCAGCCAGCCGAAAAAGGCCGCCGCGGCTTCCTGATTGGCCAGCGCAATCAGCACAAAAGCCGCGATCAAAACGCTGGAGATCAGAAAGACCGGATTATGAATATCCAGGCCGAACGGCCGGATGTTGTCCTGTCCCAGCTCATGTTCTGTCTCGAAGTCCCAGACCCTCGGGTCGGGATCGAGCATTTTCTTTGTCTCTGGCATGACGCCTCCCCTTATACTCGTTAACCATTCGCCAAGTGTCGCATTAAATACGGAAATCTCCTAATCCATCTGCCGGGCAGGGCTTTGCTGCAGGCGGCACAGTGCGCAAAGCAGCCGGTTCCGCCTGCCCGCGCATGTCGCTTTTACAGCATCTTGGCGCAAAGGAACTTGAATCGCCGTACAAGATTCGAAAGTGTTACCGGAAACAGCGCCCTCAGCAGGGACAAGGGAGAGACAGACGTGGCAAGAACCATCCTTGAGCCGGCCCGCGAGATACCGGTCATTCATGAAACCGAAGTGCTGGTTGTGGGCTCCGGCCCCGGCGGGCTGGCGGCGGCCTTGGCGGCGGCACGGACTGGGGTAGAGGTGGCTTTGCTCGACCGGTTCGGCTGTTTCGGCGGCAATATCACTACTGTCGGGGTCGAAGGGTTCGCCTGGTACCGTCACGCGGAAACGGTCGAGGCTGGCGGCATCGGCTGGGAATTCGAAGAGCGCGCCAAGATGATGGGCGCCGCAGTGCCCGAAAGCCAGTCGCTGTCATACGAGCTGGACAGTGAGGGGTTCAAGCTGGTCGCGGACAAGCTGGTCGAAGAAGCCGGCATCCACCCGATGCTGCACCGGGTGTTTGTGGCGCCGATCCGCGAGGGCAGCCGGATCACCGGTGTGATTGTCGAAAGCAAAGCAGGCCGCGAGGCGGTGCTGGCAAAGCGAGTGATCGACGCCACGGGGGATGCTGACATTGCCCATATGATGGGGGCGCCCTGCGTGAAAACGCCGGTCGAGGAAATGCAGGCGGCCAGCGTGATGTTCCACATTGCCGGCGTCGACAAGCAGAAATTCATGGAGGGCGTGAAGGCCGATCCGCAGACCTATGCCAACTGGTCCACCGGCGAATGGCAGGTGGAGACCTCGGGCAAGGAAGACGAAATGTTCTCGCCCTTTCTGGCCAAGCCGTTCGGGCAGGCGATCCGCGACGGGGTGATCCCGGCGCATTTGAACACCATCGGCGGCACCTGGGGCGCGGTGCATGACTCGGGCGAGATGACCTATATGAACCTGGTGCATCTGGCCGGGATCGACGGCACCGACCCCGACAGCATGACCAAGGGCGAGATCGAGGGCCGCAAACAGGCAATGCATGCGATTGACGCCTTGCGCGCCTATACGCCGGGCTGCGAAGGCGCGCGGCTTCGGAATTTCGGCATGACCATCGGCATCCGCGACACCCGCAAGATCAACGCCCATCACAACATTACCGAAGACGAGACCCGCAATCAGGGCCGGTTCGAGGATACCATCGGCATCTACCCGGAGTTCATCGACGGCTACGGCGTGCTGATCCTGCCCACCACCGGACGCTACATGCAGATCCCCTATCGGTCGATGCTGCCCAAGGGCGTTCAGGGCCTGCTGGTGACGGGCCGCGCCATCGGCGGCGACAGGATCGCCCATGCCGCCACCCGCAACATGGCCTGCTGCGCTGTGGCCGGTCAGGGCGCCGGGATTGCCGCAGCGCTGTCGGTGAAATCCGGCTGCGACTTCGACGCGGTGAACATCACTGCCGTTCAGACTGAGCTGAAACGCCAGGGCGTGAGGTATTTGTGATGCAATGCATCTCCACGATCGACATCTCTCCCCTGCGCGACGCTGGACACCCGCAGCGGCACGACACCATCCGGGCCATTCTGGCGGCGGCTGAGGATATCGGGTTCCTGTCGGTCACCGGCACCGGTGTTCAGCCAGAGACGGTGGAATCGGTGCGGGACGCGGTGCGCGCAATTTTTGCCATTCCGGAGAAGTCCAAATGGGATCAGGCGATTACGCGGGACAATTACCGCGGCTATATCCCGATGGGGTTCTTCACGCCGAACGACGGCTCAGGCACTGCGGACAAATACGAAGGCTACAAGCTGCACTATGAGGTGGCGGCGGAGGATCCCATCCGCAGCGACTGTGCTCTCTACGGCCCCAACCGCTGGCCGGTGGAGGTGCCCGAGGCGCGCGAGGTGATCCTGGGCTACTGGGCAGAGCTGGACGGCGTCTTTCACCTGCTTCTGGGCGCGCTGGCCGAGGGGCTGGGGCTGGAGCCGGCGGCGTTTCAGCAGCCGTTCGAAACACCCCTCACCAACATGAGCCTGCTGCACTACCCGCCGCAGGCACCGGAAGAGGAAGGGTTCGGCATCCACCCGCACAAGGACACCGACGCGCTGACGATCATCGCGCCGGACCCGGTGGGCGGGCTGGAAGTGCAGACCAGGGATGGCGGCTGGATCACCCCTGACTGCCCGCCCGGCGGCTTTGTCGTCAATATCGGCGACATGCTGGAGCTGTGGTCCGGCGGGCGGCTGGTCTCCACCCCGCACCGGGTGGTGAACAAGACCGGGCGGGAGCGTTATTCCTTCCCCTATTTCGCGGTGCCGCGCCATGACGTGGCGGTGCAGCCGCTGCTGCCGCCGGTTCCAGGCTTCGACCGCCCCGCGGTGCATTGCGGCCATTGGTCGGCTGAGATCTGGCGCACCAACTGGCCGGGCGAAGACGCAGGCGCAGACACCCCGGAGCTGGGCACCATTCATAGCTGAGGGCACGCCCCGCCCCACCGGGGCGGTCGGTTTCCGTGACTTGCCCCCGGCCTTTTCCGCCTTATCCCCGCCTTGCCCACAGGGGAATCGCCCTGCCCCCTTGCAAGCCACTGCCCCATCAGGAAAGACTGGCGCCAAGATCCTGACGCAAACGGACCAGAGGCGGCACGCGGACCATGGCATTACCGGCGAAACAGCAGCTGAAGTACTGGGGCATTGCCGCCGTTGTCTTTGCTGTGGTGATGTGGGCGCTTGGCAATGTGCTGATGCCCTTCATCCTGGGCGCTGCCATCGCCTATATGATCGACCCGGTCGCCGACCGGCTGGAGGCCTGGGGCATGAGCCGCACCGGCGCCACCGCCACCATCACCGTGGGGGCGCTCTTGATCTTCCTCTTGCTGCTTCTGGTGGTGGTGCCGACGCTGATTGCGCAGATGATCGACCTGGCGCAGGTGCTGCCGCAGCTGGTGCGCGATGCCCGCGCCTTTGCGATCGAGCATTTCCCCTCGATCATCGAGGAGAACAGCCGCATTCACCAGGCGGTCACTTCCTTTGCACAGACGCTGCAATCGCGTGCGGTGGGCATGCTGCAATCCCTGCTGGGCGGCGCCGCCTCCTTCCTCAACATCGTGGTGCTGCTGGTGATCGTGCCGGTGGTCGCCGTCTACCTGCTCCTGGATTGGGACCGGATGGTCGAACGCATCGACGAGCTCTTGCCGCGCGACCACCAGCCGGTGATCCGCCGCATCGCCAGCGAGATCGACGCGGTGCTGGCGTCGTTTATCCGCGGCATGGGAACGGTCTGCCTGATCCTCGGCACCTATTACGCGGTGGCGCTGATGCTGGTGGGGCTGAACTTCGGCCTCGCGGTCGGCTTCATCGCGGGCCTCATCACCTTCATTCCTTACCTCGGCGCCCTCATCGGCGGTGCGCTGGCCATCGGCCTGGCGCTGTTCCAGTTCTGGGGCGACTGGCTGTCGATCGGGCTGGTGGGCATCATCTTTGCCATCGGCCAGGTGGCGGAGGGTAACTTCCTGACGCCCAAGCTGGTCGGCGGCTCGGTGGGCCTGCACCCGGTCTGGCTGCTGCTGGCACTGTCGGTATTCGGCGCCTTGTTCGGCTTTGTCGGCATGCTGGTGGCGGTGCCTGTCGCCGCCGCGCTGGGGGTAGTGGCCCGCTTCCTGACCGAGCAGTATCTGGACAGCCGCCTGTATCAGGGGCAAAGCCATCCCAGTGTCGTAAAGCGGGACGCAGGGGCGGAATAAGGCACATGGCACAGCAGCTGAGCTTTGACCTCCCGGCAAAACCTGCGCTGGGGCGGGAGGATTTCTTTGTCGCCCCGTCCAATGCGATGGCTGTGGCGCTTCTGGATCCCCATTTTGCCTGGCCCAGCGGCAAGCTGGTGCTGACCGGTCCCAAGGGCGCGGGCAAAACCCATCTGGCGCATGTCTGGGCCAGCCAGTCGGGCGCGCGAATCCTGCCGGCGGCACAGCTGACAGCCGAGGCCGTGCCGGAGCTGGCGCAAAGCCCCGTCGTGGTCGAGGACGTGCCGCAGATTGCCGGGGAAAGCGCGCAGCAGAACGCCCTGTTCCATCTGCACAATATGGTGCTGGCAAACGGGTATTCGCTGGTGATGACCGGCCGCGGCGCACCGAACCTCTGGGGGCTGACCCTGCCCGATCTGCAAAGCCGGGTGCAGGCCGCCACCCATGCCGAGCTGCAGCCGCCGGACGACCAGCTGCTGGCGGTGGTGCTGGCCAAACTGTTCAACGACCGCCAGATCACCCCGAAGCCGGATGTGATTCCCTATCTGGTGGCGCATATGGACCGCTCATTCGCCGCCGCGGCGCGGATTGTCGGGCGGCTGGACCGGCTGTCACTGGCGGAAAAACGCAGCCTGTCCCGGCCGCTGGCGGTGCGGGTGCTGTCCGAGATCCGCCAGGAGGCCGCGGAAAATGACGCATCCGCAAGCGGTTGACCGCTGCCCTCCCTTCGACCATCCTGACCGCGGATTGCCAGACGGAGCCCTCATGAACGTCACCCAGGACCCCGCCGCCGCCAATGCCGATTGGGGGCCCTTCGGCCGCCCGATCTTTGATGACCCCAGAGCCCGGGCGCTGTCGCGGGTGGGGGTGGTCGACGTCGGTTCCAACTCGGTCCGGCTGGTGGTGTTCGACGGCGCCGCCCGCAGCCCGGCCTATTTCTATAACGAAAAGATCATGTGCGCGCTTGGGGCCGGCCTGTCGGAATCCGGCCGCCTGAACCCCGAAGGCCGCGAGCGGGCGCTGTCGGCGTTGCGCCGGTTCCAGCATCTGGCCAAGGGCATGGGGCTGCCGCCCTTGTCCGCCGTCGCCACCGCCGCGGTGCGTGATGCCGAGGACGGTCCGGAATTCTGCGCCGAGGTGTTGCGCGAGACGGGCCTCAAAGTCCACGTCATCGACGGGCGCGAAGAAGCCAGGCTGTCAGCCCAGGGGGTGCTCTTGGGCTGGCCCGGCGCCTATGGGCTGGTCTGCGATATCGGCGGTTCGTCAATGGAGCTGGCGGAGATCCAGGAGAACTCGGTCGGGCGGCGGGTCACATCATCCCTAGGGCCGCTGAAGCTGCGCGACATCAAGGGCGGGCGCAAGGGCCGCAAAGCCCACATCAAGGAGGTGATCGAACAGCTGAAAGGCGAGATGGGCGCACAGCGCGACCGCCTGTTCCTGGTCGGCGGCAGCTGGCGCGCCATTGCCCGCATCGACATGCACCGGCGCAGCTATCCGCTGAAGGTGCTGCACGAATACCGGATGTCGGCCAAGGATGTGCGCGAAACCGCCCGCTACATCGAGACCTGCAATCTGGACAAGCTGCGCGACGCCTGCGGTATCTCCTCCAGCCGGATGTCGCTGGTGCCTTATGCGATCGACGTGCTGTCGCGGCTGGTCAAGACCTTCAAACCCAAGGATATCGCCGTCTCCAGCTATGGCATCCGCGAGGGCCTGCTGTATGAGCAGATGCCGCAGCGGCTGCGCGCCCGCGACCCGCTGATCGAGGCCTCGCGCTTTGCCGAAGCCAAGGACGCCCGCGTGCCCGGGTTCGGCGGCACCCTGTATGAATTTGTCAGCCCGCTGTTCAGCGGCGCCCGTCACAGCAAACGCCGGCTGGTCAAGGCGGCCTGCCTGTTGCACGACGTCAGCTGGCGCGCCCATCCCGACTACCGCGCCGAGGTCTGTTTCGACAATGCCACCCGCGCCAACCTGGGCGGGCTGAAACATTCCGAGCGGGTATTCCTGGGACTGGCACTGCTGCACCGCTACAGCAACAAGCGGCAGGGCAGCACCTTTGAGCATCTCTACGGGTTGCTGGATGAAAAAGGCCAGCATGAGGCCGAGCAGCTGGGCAAGGCGATGCGGTTCGGCGCCATGCTGATGCTGACCAGCAGCGGTGATATCGGGTCCTTGCGCTGGCAGCCGCGCAAACGCATTTTGCATGCCGAACTGCCGGAGGCGTCGCGGCCGCTATACGGCGAAGTGGCCGAATCCCGCCTGCAGTCGCTGGGCAAGGCCCTGGCGGCAGAAGTGGTGCTGAGTTTCAAAAAAACCGGCTGAGCCGCCCGCAGCCTGAGGGCCTGCCGCAGGGCGTCAGATTTCGGTGACGCCTTCCTCTTCACCCTTGTCCTTGTCCGCGGGCGCGTTGTCCTTGGGTTTCTTGCGGATGATGATGTCGCCGTTGGGCAGGATCTCGGGCAGCTCATAGGCGCTCCAATCCTCCACCTCCTTGGCGATCTCGGCCAGGGCGGGACCCATTTCGCTGAGGAATTCCGCCATCGAGGGGCCGATCTGTGCCATCATGCCTTGCAGGTCGTCCAAGGCGGGGGCCATCTCCTCGCGCAGCCCCTCCCAGAACAGCTCCGCCCCGCGCTCCATCAGCGAGGGGCCGCTGTCCTCTTCCCCGGTTTCCTGGGCGGCAAGCGGCGCGGATATCAGCGCGATGAGGGCGGCGGGCAGAAGGATCTGTTTCATGGCGCCAATATAGGGTTGGTTTGCCGGAGGTAACAGGGGGAGTGCAAAACCATGCCACGCCGGGGTGAGCTTGCCCGCGGGGCGGCTGTTTTGCAAGGCTTTGCAGTCGTTTGGCATCAAATTCAATTGTCCCGGTCCTGAAATGCCACCCATACAGCAAAGCTGAAATCTGCCAATCGCGGGGCCTTAGTCAGCGTAGAATTTACGAAAATACTCGATGTAGTGTGCCCTTGAACGCGAAATGGATTGAACTGACGGCAGGCAGCGCATGGTTTTCAGCCACTTCCGCAGCTGAGTGAGTTGGTCCGGGACTTTGACATTGCGGAAAACCTCAACGTCCGCGAAGCGCTCGAAGAAGGGATAAAAGGCAAAGTCCACGAGCCCAATACCATTGCTCAGCCAGAACGGCTGATCCGCTGGCCGCGGCGACAGGCCCTGATCTTCGATAAATGTTAAATGTTCCAGCAATTCCGCACGCAGTGCATCCCGCTTTTTACCGGGCGTTGACTTCAGCAGATTGAAATAGGCGGGCATGAACCGCGTGTTGCAAAAATCGATCCAAAACCGAGCGATAGCACGATCATAAGGATCCTCTGGAAGCAGCGCAGGTTCGGGAAAAACCTCCTCCAAATACTCATTGATCACGCTGCTCTCATAGATCGGCCTTTCCTTATGCTCGAGGACCGGCACACGGCCGTATGGTGAAAGAAGTTCGCCGAATTGCGTTTTTTCTGCCATGTCGACCGTGACGAGTTCGAACCTTTTGCGTTTTTCCCGAAGCGCGAGCACGCAACGCAAACTGAACGGGCAGTATTCGGCGGCGATGAGTTTCATGGTCCGATCCAGCAGCTTAGACCTCGGAAGTTCTCCAGGCAGTTTGCGCCGCCCTCTGGATGAATGAAAGGGGCAAAGCGGAATGCTTATGCGGGGTCGCTCATCCCGCGGCCTGAAAGTCCAGGACTTCAGCGCTTCGAACGTCGGACAGCACCTGTAAAGCCGGATTTGAACCAGACCGTTCAGGCCAGATCAAGATCCAACGTCACCGGGAAATGGTCGGATGCATTCAGCAGTGCCATGCGCATCTCATCATCGCCGATGCATTCCGCGTCTTCAAACGGATGCCAGATGCGCCACTGCGGGCGCAGCCCAATCAGGCTGTGCGAGATCATCACATAATCCAGAAGTGCGCCGAAATAACGTTTGGTTTCCGGATTGTAGAACCGGGACGTGCTGGGCAGCGCAGTAGCGCGCGGCTGTTTCAGGCTTTGCGCGTGGGGGTCGTTCAGCAGGCTGCCCATCACGATCTCAACCGAGGACTGGCCGAACAGTTTTTCAAATTCGTCCAGGCCGGGGCCGTCATTGAGGTCGCCTATCACCACTACATGCTCGCCCGCTGCCACATGCTCCTCGACCCGGCGGTGCAGCCAGATCGCCTGCGCCAGCTGCTTGCGGCGGTTGGCGATTGAGACGGCGGTCACCTCATCCTTGGACCGGGCGCCATGCGGCGCCTTGGATTTCAGATGCGCGCCGATCATCCGCAGCGGCGTGCCGCCCTTGGTGGTGACGGCCAGCTCCAGCGGTGGTTTGGAGAATTCCACTTTGTCCAGCCTCTCGTCCACGTCGAGATCGATTTCAAACGCCCCGTCGAAGCGCGGCGCGGCGGCGCTGGAGCGCGCATCATGCACTGCGTCCAGCACGTCCGGGTCGTAAAGCAACGCGATTTCCTGATGGGTGTCGGTCGGATAGCCGCTGACCGCCTCGCAGGCACGCAGGCCGGCCTCTGCCGCAAAAGCCTCCAGCGCCCGGGTGGTGCGCTGGGTGCGGCCGGTGTTGGGGGCTTCGACGATCATGATGGCATCGGCGTCGATCCGCTGCAGCACATGGGCAATTGCGCGTCCTTGCGTATACCGGTCAACGCCATGCACCCCCGAAGGTTTGGCATCCAGCATCAGCCTGTCGTTCTTGTCAAACAGATAGGCGAACCATTCGATATTATAGGTTGCCAGCCGCATTGCCGCAGCATCCGTTGATCTCATCCCAAGCGCGATTGATGTCGATCATCCGCTTCTCCGCCAGCCGCACCGCCTCTTCCGGCACACCGCGGGCGATCATCGCATCCGGGTGGGTGTCGCGCACCAGCTTGCGCCAGTGTTTGCGGATCTCGTCCTTGGTCATGTCGGGGCTGACGCCGAGCACGGTAAAGGGATCCTTGGGCGCATCCGGCACAAAACGCGCCCTAAGCGCCTGGAACTGCTGCGGCGTCTGGCCGAAGATGCGGCTTACCTCCTCAAGAAATTCATTCTCGCCGGGGTGATAGAACCCATCCGCCATGGCGATATGGAACAGCCCCTCCATCAGGTCGCAGAGCGTGGTGGGATCATCGGCAAACATGCTGTGGATGCGGCGGGCGTATTCCTGGTAGCCGGCCACATCGGTGCGCGCCATGTCAAAGACGCGGGCAGCACCGGTTTCGTCATCGCGGGCGATCTGGAACACCTCGCGGAAGGCGGTGACCTCATCCCGGGTGACCTGGCCGTCGGCCTTGGCCATCTTGGCGCCAAGGGCGATGACGGCAATGGCAAAGGCCACGGTGCGTTCGGGCGGTGCGCGCAGTCGGTCGAAGACTTCAGACAGGCTTTCGCCTGCGGCAAGGGCTGCCAGCGCGTCGGATATGCGGGTCCAGAGTGACATGGGATCAGCCTATGCGTCTTTGCCGGGATTGTCAGGGGCGGGAATACCCGGTGTCAGGATTTTCTGCATGAAAACAGTGTCGAGCCAGCGGCCGTTCTTGCAGCCCAGTTCCGGCATCCGGGCGGTTTCCGCATATCCCAAGGCGGCGTGAAAACCAATGGCCGCAGGGTTAGCGCTGCTGACGCTGGCGATCAGCACATGGATCTGCGCTGCTTTCGCCTTCTCCTCCAGCGCCTGCATCAGCTTGCGGCCTGCACCCTGGCCTTGCCCCGCGGGCAGCAGGTGGATGGTGTGTTCCGCGGTAAAGCGGTAGCCGGGGCCGGAGCGGAACGGGAAGAAATACGCGTGGCCGAGGATTTCGCCATTCTGCTCCGCCACCAGATAGGCGCCGTCGCTGGCGGTGATCTGATCCCGGACCTGCTCCGGTGTCTTTTCAACGGTGTTGAAGGTCGCCAGCGTGTCGCGGATCACCCAGTTGGCAATGGCGCAGACAGCTTCGGCTTCTTCTTCGCGGGCGGGGCGGATGATCATCTAAGCTGCCTTTTGCCATGGGGCGTGTCGAATTCCGCAATCATGGCAGGTGCCCCCTGCTCCACCTTGATCCGCGGGTCGGCGAGGATGCGGTCCAGCGCAGCTTGCAAGTCTGCGGCCTCCGGGTGGCTGAGGATCAGGCGGGTCAGACGGCAGTGTGACTGCGGCAGTTTAGCGGCGGGCGGAGCGGCCTGCCACTGCAAGACGGCGGGAAAGATATTGTCATATGCGAGCAGCCCGTCCGCAGGCACCGTCATCAGCCAGCTGAGGTCCCCGCGCCGCATGGCCACATGGCGCTGCGCATGGGGCGGCAGCAGGGGTTTCTCCGCTTCCAGGTCCTGGCTGCGCAGGATCCAATTGCTGAGCCGTGCAGGACCGTTGAAGCGGTCGAGATTGAACCAGCGCGGCTGCTCTTGCGGCCGGGTATTGGGGTCGATGGCGATGGCTTCGAGGTACAGCCCGTCCTCCAGCCCAATGAGGCGGTTATGTGTGCCATAGCGCGCATGGGCGCCGCCGGGACCAAGCGGGACGCCGAGGGCTTCTTCGGTATGCGCTACGGCCTCTTCCAGCGTTTCGCCTGCCACAGCCAGGTGATCAAGTATCATGTCGGCCCCTCCGGATTGGCGCAGAGACTAGCCAGACAGCGGCGGGGTGCAAGGCGGGAATTTCAGGATACTCCGCACCGGCCCGGAAGCCAACATTTCCACCTTCTCCCGGCCGCGCCCTGGAACTCTCCCCATAATTGTGATGTGCTTCAGCGCATTACTTCGGCTTCTCCCACAAAGTGTTTGCCCAATGAATCTATTCGACTTCAGAACACACCAAGCCCTGGCCGATCTGAGCCGCGCGCAAAGGTTCCTTGGGCCAGAATCCCTTGCTCCGATCACGCAGGGAGACAACGCCCTTCTGGAGGAATTTTCCGGATTCCTGAAGGAACCGGCGCGTCCTCCGGCACGCGGGATTCACAAGCCGTGAATGACGCGCTTTGGATGGCGGCAGTGTCACCCGAAACCCACCACGACGCCTTCCTGACTGCCACGTCTGTCTTGACTATGAATGCGCTTGCGAGCCGGGAATACGTCCTGGGTCTGAGCTGGCGCTGGGAGGGCTCCAGCGGACGATTCCGGACCGCAGCGCCGCCTGTCCGGGCCGCATTGATGAACGGGTTCGTACGGTTGAGGCACCATTGCCTGCTGCCGGGTGATTGCAGGCCTTCAGTGGAAGACTTGCCGACCCGAGACCGGACTGAAGTAGAAGAGATGCTGACCCCGATTGCCAGGAGCATGATCCCGGCTGAAATCGAATGCGCCGCCACCGCGGATTATGGAATGGACATCGAAAAGCACAATAGAGCCCTTTTCGATCTGCGGAACAGCCCAACACTGGCTTACCCGCCAAATGGGTTGTGGTTTCCTGCTGAAGTTATTGAATTGATCTCTCACGTCCAAGGGCACACCGGCTGGCTCCCCAGCACCGCAATTCTGCTGCTGGATGCGGTCCGCACTTTGGATGAGCGGTCAAACGCTGAGTTCAGATTCGAAAAACAGTGGCGCGGCTACAGCCGTCTTCCGGCGCCAGCCCGGAGCGCATTTCACGCCGCGCTCAGGTATCCGTATGAAAAGAACGCCTTCGATCCGCAGTTTCCGAACTATCACTGTTTCGATGCCGGCAATAACGTCTCTCTTGGCTGGGGCGGGTAGCCCGCGCCTCTGCAAAACCACATCCGGGCCCGAAAAGACACGCCGCCCTCGCAGGCGCCGCCCCTTCTTTCTGGTCCCAAATACCTTCGGGGGGTCAGGGGGGCAGACAGCCCCCCTGCTCTGTTCAGCTGCGCGCTTCGCGGATCAGGCGCAGGATGTCCTGGGCGGCTTCCGGAATGTTGGTGCCGGGGCCGAAGATCGCCTTGACGCCTTTTGAGTACAGGAACTCGTAATCCTGCTGCGGGATCACGCCGCCGCAAATCACGATAACGTCGCCTGCGCCTTCAGCTTCCAGCGCCTCGACCAGCTGCGGCGCGAGGGTTTTGTGGCCCGCGGCCTGGCTGGAGATGCCGATCACATGGACGTCGTTGTCGATGGCATCCTGTGCGGCCTCTGCAGGGGTTTGGAACAGCGGACCCACGTCGACGTCAAAGCCGATGTCGGCAAAGGCCGTCGCGATCACCTTGGCGCCGCGGTCGTGGCCGTCCTGGCCCATCTTCACCACCAGCAGACGCGGGCGGCGGCCTTCTTCTTCGGCGAAATCCTCGATGGATTTCTGGATCGCGGCAAAGCCTTCGTCACCTTCATACGCAGCGCCATAGACGCCGGCCAAAGTCTTCACTTCCGCACGGTGGCGGCCGAATTCCTTTTCCATCGCCATGGAGATCTCTCCGACTGAGGCCCGCGCACGGGCGGCTTCGACTGCGGCTTCCAGCAGGTTGCCGCTGCCCGCCTGGGCGCGGCGGGTGAGTTCATCGAGGGCGGCCTGGCAGGCGGCCTCGTCGCGGGTATCGCGCATCTTCTGCAGACGGGCGATCTGGGCGTCGCGCACCGCGTGGTTGTCGACATCCAGGATGTCGATCGGATCTTCCTTGTCCTTGCGGTATTTGTTGACGCCGACCACAACCTCGTCGCCGCGGTCGATCATCGCCTGGCGGCGGGCGGCGCTTTCTTCGATGCGCAGCTTGGGCATGCCGCTCTCGACCGCCTTGGTCATGCCGCCCATTTCCTCCACCTCTTCGATCAGCGCCCAGGCCTGTTCGATCAGATCATTGGTGAGGCTTTCGACATAGTAAGAGCCGGCCAGCGGGTCGACCACATTGGTCACACCAGTTTCCTCCTGCAGCACCAGCTGGGTGTTGCGGGCGATGCGGGCGGAGAAATCGGTGGGCAGCGCAATGGCTTCGTCCAGGGCGTTGGTGTGCAGGGACTGGGTGCCGCCCAGAACCGCGCTCATCGCCTCATAGGCGGTGCGGATCACGTTGTTGTAGGGGTCCTGCTCCTGCAAGGAGACGCCCGAGGTCTGGCAGTGGGTGCGCAGCATCTTAGAGCGTTCGGACTTGGCGCCGAACTCCGTCATCACCCGGTGCCACAGGGTGCGGGCGGCGCGCAGCTTGGCGATTTCCATGAAGAAGTTCATGCCGATCGCAAAGAAGAACGACAGCCGGCCGGCGAATTTGTCCACGTCCATACCGGCGTCCAATGCGGCGCGCACGTATTCGCGCCCGTCTGCGATGGTATAGGCCAGCTCCTGCACCAGGTTCGCGCCGGCCTCCTGCATGTGGTAGCCGGAGATCGAGATGGAGTTGAACTTGGGCATCTCGTTCGAGGTGTACTCAATGATGTCCGAGATGATCCGCATCGAGGGCTTGGGCGGATAGATATAGGTGTTGCGGACCATGAACTCCTTCAGAATGTCGTTCTGAATGGTGCCCGCGAGGACCGATCTGTCGTGGCCCTGTTCTTCGCCTGCGACGATGAAACTGGCCAGCACCGGGACCACCGCGCCGTTCATGGTCATCGAGACCGAGACCTTGTCCAGCGGGATGCCGTCGAACAGGATTTTCATGTCCTCGACGCTGTCAATCGCCACGCCGGCCTTGCCGACATCGCCGACCACGCGGGGGTGGTCGCTGTCATAGCCGCGGTGGGTGGCGAGATCGAAGGCAACCGAGACGCCCTGCTGGCCGGCGGCCAGGTTGCGGCGGTAGAAAGCGTTGGATTCCTCG
Source organism: Leisingera aquimarina DSM 24565 (assembly GCF_000473165.1). Taxonomy (GTDB): domain Bacteria; phylum Pseudomonadota; class Alphaproteobacteria; order Rhodobacterales; family Rhodobacteraceae; genus Leisingera; species Leisingera aquimarina. Next base: position 3,599,909 of record NZ_KI421504.1, read on the forward strand.
GCGGTGGAGAAACCCGCATACTGGCGGATGGTCCAGGGCCGGCCGGCGTACATGGTGGCCTTCACCCCGCGGGTGAACGGGCCAACACCGGGCAAAGTGCCCATATGCGGCAGGTCCTTGGTGTCATCTTCGGTATAAAGCGGCTTGACCTCGATGCCTTCCAGCGTCTGCCAATTGAGGTCGTCGACCGCCCGTCCGCGCAGCTCTTTCTCAGCCAGAGCCCGCCATTCGTCTTTGTTTGTCATCAGGTCTTCCTCTTGTCAGTGCGATACGGGGCGGGTTCGTGCCCGCCGCCTGTTTATCCGGGTCGTGTGCCAGCGCGGCGAGGCCGTCGGCCCCGCTGGCCAGCCACATCATGTCGTCGGCATAGCGTTCGCGCAGGATTGCGGTCTGCGCGTCGTCAAAGGGGCGCCAGCGGCCGAAGCCCTCTGGCAGATTGGCCGCCGCGGAGGACGGCAGGCTGGCGCGCAGGTCCTGCAGGCAGAGCGAGGCGTTCAGGCGCACCCGCGCATGGCTGCGCGGCGCCTCTGCCCCGGTCAGGGCCGTCAGCCCTGCCTCGGGCCTGGTGCCGAAGGTTTCAAACGGCAGCACATGCAGGCGCACATCGGGCACCGCGCAGGCAATATCGGTGATCACATCGCGCCAGCTGCGCGGCGCCTGCACCAGACGGTCAAGCTGCGCCGCAGAGGGCACCCGATGGCCGCGGGCAACCGCATAGGCCAGCGCCGAGGTCCAGTAGCCGTCCAGACTGCGGATGCTGAGCGCCACGTCTGTCACAGCGCTGCCAAAGGCCTGGGAAAAACGCGCCATCCGCTCCCCCACTCCGCTGTAAAGATCGCCAAGCCGCAGGTTGCCGCGGATGGAGCCGATCATGTTCTCTTCGCTCACCAGCAGCTGATGCATGCCCTGCTCGCGGCACCCGGAAATCTGGATCTGCAGCCGCCCGCGGGCACGCAGGGCCAGATCGCGGCCGGTCACCCGTGCAGGCCCGGGCTGGATGCCGTGGAACAACCCGCCCCTTGTGCGGAACGGCCCCCAGAACCCGATGCCCTGCCTGGCAAGCCCTTGGGCATTCTGGCGCATGTATTCCTGGAACGACGTGGTGGCGCAGCGGTGCGCGCCGGTATGAAGGATCACTTTCATCGTGCTTCGGGACCTCTTCTGGAGGGCCGCAGGCCGCAGCCCGGTCAAGGGGAATGGCACAATCATGGCCGGCAACCCCTCATTATCCCGTTAACGATGATGTTTTTTGGCCAAGTGCCGGATTTCCCGGTCGCATTTGCTGCCGCGGCACATATATTCAACGGGACAGGAGAGATCATGAGAGCAATCCTAACCGTTGTTTTGGCGGGTTTTCTTCCGCTTGCGGCCCTGGCGGCCGACGGCAGTGCGCCTGATTGGGTCCGGCCCGGGTACGACGCGGACCTGGACGATTTCCAGTGGACGAACCGTCCGGTGGTGGTGTTTGCCGACAGTCCGGAAGATCCGCGCTTCCACGAGCAGATGGAGCGTCTGATGCAAGGCGCCGAGGCGCTGAAGGACCGCGACGTGGTGGTGCTGACCGACACCGACCCAGCGGCCAAATCCGCACTGCGCAAGAAGCTGCGGCCGCGCGGTTTCATGCTGGTTCTGGTTGGCAAGGACGGCGGCGTGAAGCTGCGCAAACCGCAGCCCTGGACGGCGCGCGAATTGTCCCGCACCATCGACAAGTTTCCGGAACGCCTGCGCGAAGTGGAAGAGCGGCGCGGCGGCTGAACTGGCCCTGCAGCGCCTGCTGTCAGCTGTTGCCGCGAACGTAGATCAGCGCCATCGCCTGTTTGTCGAGCACAACCATGGCATGGGTGTCCGGCACAAAGACGAGATTGGATTGCGGGTTCAGGATGGCCCTGTAGTAGACACCCTTGACGATCTCGGTCATGCAATTGACGCCGGCCAGGCCCGAATTCAGGATCCCGATGCCCTGCGGCAGGTCCCGCGACATGATCGCTTCGGTCACCGCATTGGGGGACTTTCCTGCCACCCGGAACACAACCGGCTTGCCGTCTGCCAGCATTTTCATGCCCGTGTTGACGGACCGTGCCCTGTCCAGCAGCGAAGTGATCCGCGGCTGTTCCGTTGTATGAAACACCGCAGCGGTGCAGGTGGACGAGGATTGGAAAAAGAAGGTTTCGCCCAGCTCGGTCCAATCGGACAGCAGCACGCGCACCTCCTCTTCCTTGTCGAGCGTGCAGCCCGTCAGCAAGAGCAAGCCCGAAAGCAGACCGGTCATTAAGCGGAACATACGGCACCTTGAGGAAGTTCAACCCAGGCAGACTGACAGAGAGTCCTGAAGATTCGGTGCACGCAGCCATGCGGTCCGGGGCAGGCATGCGGGTGCCGGCGGAAAAAACCGCCTGCCCGCCCGCGCATATGCCTGCCCCGTGGTGCATTATTCGAATTCCATGATCACATCGTCGACCGCCAGGCTGTCGCCTGCGCTCGCGTTGATCTTGGACACCACACCCTTTTTCTCGGCGCGCAGGATGTTTTCCATCTTCATCGCCTCGACGGTGCAAAGAGCCTGGCCCTCCTGGACCTCCTGCCCCACTTCGACGTCGACCTTCACAATGAGGCCGGGCATCGGGCACAGGAGCATTTTTGAGGTGTCCGGCGCGACCTTTTCCGGCATCAGCCGGGCCAGTTCGGCCTGACGCGGCGTGCGCACATGGACCTTGAGGTCAGCCCCGCGGGAGCGGATGCGGAAGCCCTGGGTGACCTTACCGGTCTTCAGCACCAGGATCTCGCCATCCACGTCCAGGGTAGCCAGTTGATCACCCGGTGTCCAATCGGAGGCAACCCGCAGTTCGGCACCATCGTCAAACCGCACGGTGGCGCCGTCGCGGTCGGCATCAATCACCACATTGTAGGACTGGCCCTGCAGCGAGACGGTCCAATCGGTGCCGACCTTGCGTTCATGGTTGTCCATCCGGCCCGACACGCGGGTGCGGCGGATTTCGGCAACCCGGTGCATGGCCGCACAGGAGGCCGCGATCTTGCGCAGGTCCGCCTCGGGCAGTTCGACACCCTCGAAGCCTTCGGGATACTGTTCCTCGATAAAGGCGGTGGTCATGGTGCCGTCGATGAAGATCGGGTGATCCATCACTGCCGACAGGAACGGCAGATTGTGGCCGATGCCTTCGACCTCGAAGCTGTCCAGCGCGATGCGCATGGCATCGATCGCTGCGTCCCGGGTCGGCGCCCAAGTGCAGAGCTTGGCGATCATCGGGTCGTAGTACATCGAGATCTCGCCGCCCTCATAGACGCCTGTGTCATTTCGCACGGCGGCCTCGCCTGCGGGGGCATCGCCCTGCCACTTGCCGTTGATCAGCATCGGACCTGCGGCGGTCTCTGCCGGCGGGCGGTAGCGCGACAAGCGGCCGATGGAGGGCAGAAAGCCGCGGTAGGGGTCCTCGGCATAGAGGCGGTTTTCAATCGCCCAGCCGGTGAGTTTCACGTCTTCCTGGCGCAGCGGCAGCTCACCGCCGTCGGCAACCCGGATCATCTGTTCCACCAGATCAACGCCGGTGATCAGTTCGGTCACCGGATGTTCCACCTGCAGGCGGGTGTTCATTTCCAGGAAGTAGAAGTTCTTGTCGCCATCAACGATGAATTCCACAGTGCCGGCAGAGGCATAGCCGACGGCCTTGGCCAGAGCGACGGCCTGTTCACCCATGGCTTTGCGGGTTTCTTCGTCCAGGAAGGGCGACGGGGCTTCTTCCACGACTTTCTGGTTGCGTCGCTGGATCGAGCATTCCCGCTCGCCCAGGTAGATGCCGTTGCCGTGGGTGTCGCAGAGCACCTGGATTTCGATGTGACGCGGCTGGGTGACGAATTTCTCGATGAAGATACGGTCGTCGCCAAAGGAGTTCGCGGCCTCGTTCTTGGAGGACTGGAAACCTTCGCGGGCCTCTTCGTCGTTCCAGGCGATCCGCATGCCCTTGCCGCCGCCGCCGGCGGAGGCCTTGATCATCACCGGATAGCCGATCTGGTTGGAGATCTTCACCGCTTCGTCGGCATCGGCAATCAGGCCCATGTAGCCGGGCACGGTGGAGACGCCGGCCTCCTGGGCGATTTTCTTGGAGGTGATCTTGTCGCCCATGCTTTCGATCGCGCCCACCGGGGGGCCGACAAAGGCGACGCCTTCGGCGGCCAGGGCCTCGGCGAATTTGGAGTTTTCCGACAGGAAGCCATAGCCCGGATGCACCGCCTGGGCGCCGGTTGCGCGGATCGCCTCCATCACCTTGTCGATGACGATATAAGACTGGTTGGCGGGCGGCGGGCCGATGTGGACGGCTTCATCCGCCATCTGCACATGCAGGGCCTGCTTGTCAGCGTCGGAGTAGATGGCAACCGTCTTGATGCCCATTTTCCGCGCGGTTTTGATCACGCGGCAGGCGATCTCGCCCCGGTTGGCGATCAGGATCTTATCAAACATAGGCAGTCCCTTGTTCCTTGGTATTCAGGAATGCAAAACGCCGCGCCCGGGGCGGACCCAGGCACGGCGTTTGCGCGATTTTTGCACCGGCCGCAGCGGGCCGGATGTTCAGCAGTGCAGCGGCAGCGGCCTTAGCACTTGCGGGGGTTTTGCTGGCAATAGACCAGGTTTGCGGCAACGCCGACGGCTGCGCCGGTGACCAGGCTGCCGTCCAGCAGCGCAGCGCCTGCGGCACCCGCGCCTGCACCGTATACAATACGTTCGCCAGTGGTGTCGCCGCAGGCCGCCGCAAGGCCGCAGAGCGACAGGGCCGCGATGAAAGTTTTTGCCCGCATGTCCAGTTTCCTTCTTCCGGGGACGTCAGTGTCCCTGCGGAATTTGCAGCCAGGGCGCGGCCGCGCAATGCAGTGCAGGCCCGGCCCTTCAGTTGGGCGGAGGCTTGCCGCATTGGGGGGGGTATACGGCAAGCTTCCGCCGGCGCCTGAAGGGGATAAAAGACGGGCAGGCCGCGGATGGGGGCGCAGACCTGCCCGTTCAGGCGAAGGGGCCGGAACAGATGCTCGGCACAGCAGCGTGGCTGCGCTGCTTGACCCACGATGCACAGCCCCGGCGCTGCTGTAAGCCCCTGAAATGCAAGGCTGCGGATTTGGGCAGATTCCTGCTGACTTGCGCAGCAGCTGTGCGATTTCACGCCGAAATTGCGCTTGGCTGCCCGCCCGGTGGCGCTGGAACGCATCAGCCCTGTCACATCGCTGTTACAGCCGTGGCGCTGTTCCGTTTTAGGTCTGGTGCCCCCCGGAACGCGCTGTGAACGGCGGCGCCCTGCACACAGGAAGTTGTGCCGTTCTGACAGTATCTTACCCGGCACGGACACCCCGGCGTTATCTGCCCGTGAAAATCCGTCACTTTTGCGGGCGCAAATTCTCACAGCGGCTCGCTTCAACGTCATTTCCCCCTGTTTGCCGTCCGTGGAAGCGTGGCCGCACATCACGTAAGGAGGAGGGATAACCCCATGAGTAAAGTGCATAGAGGGCGGTTTGCCCTGGCTGCTGCTGCACTTGCCGGCAGCGCTGGCCTGGCCCACGCGGATACGCAGTCCGAGCTGCAGGACCTGCGCAACCGGGTCGAGGTGCTGGAGGCAGAGAGCCAGCAGGTGACCGGCGCGCCCGGCGACTTCCGCCTGGGCAATACCGCGGTCGATATCTACGGCTACGTCAAGGCCGACTTTTTCTACGACTTCGACTTCGTCCAGGGTGACACGGCTTTTGTCAACAATATCGGCGAGCCGGTGAATGCCACCGACGGTGATTTCGGCGCCACAGTGCGCCAGTCGCGGCTGGGCATCCGCACCACCACCGAAAGCGGCATCGGCACCCTGCAGGGCCAGCTGGAGTTCGACCTGTTCGCCTCGGGCGGCACCTCCGAGCTGCGGCTGCGCCACGCTAATGTGCAGATCGGCGATCACTGGCTGATCGGCCAAACCTGGACCAACTTCATGCCGCTGGGCCAGTACCCCGCCAGTGTGGAATTCAACGGGCCGGTCGGCATCGCCTTTGCCCGGGTGCCGCAGGTCCGCTACAGCAATAGCTTTGGCGACGGTTTCGACTACAGCCTGTCGCTGGAAGAAAACACTGCCGCCTCCAGTGATCCGGTGGCCACAGCAGCGTTCCAGTACAGCAACGATCTGTTCACCGCGCGTGTAGCGGGCCTTGCCGGCACCGTCCAAAGCGGCGGCGTTGACGTTGATCAAACCGGTGTTACCCTCTCCGGCTCCATCACGCCCTGGCAAGGCGGCTTGTTCCAGGCGACCTATGTCGACGGCGAGGCCTTGGGGCCGCTGCTGATCGGCTTGGGCGATGCGGTGGTCGGCGGCCAGGCCAATGACGTGGAGGGATACACCCTCGAGTTCCGCCAGGACATCGGCGACAAATGGAACGTCGGCATCGGCTACGGGCGCGAGGATTACGATCTGGCGACCTCCACGGGCACGCTGTCCTTCACCGAGCTGGAGACCATTCACGTCAATGCCTTCTTCAACCCCACCGACAATCTGACGCTGAGCGCTGAATACATCTTTGGCGAGCGCAATGACGCGGTCTCCGGCAACACATTTGACGGCGACCGGGTGCAGCTGGCGGTGCAGCTGAACTTCTGACCGGCTGTCAGACAGGCGGTGCCCCGGACGCTGCGGCAGGCATCGCGGAGCGATCCGCGGTGCCTGCCCTGTGATATGCGTCCAGGGCCGCGCCATCAGGTGAACGCGTCCGGGAAAGACGCCTGCGCGACAGCCACGTCAATGACCAGCAGCGCCTCATAGCTTGCCGGATCAAACGGATCTTCGGCGGCGATCACTTCGCGGCCGAACAGCCAGCTGAGACGGCCAGCGTCCAGATTGCCGCGCTCAAAGGGCTGATCGCCGAACTGTTCCCATAGCGCCTGCATAAAGGTCGCGTCGACGCGGCGGTCGACGTTCTTGCGATCGGCAAAACGCTCGCGCCGGGTTAGCGGCGTAACCCCTTTGGGGTTGGGGCGGCGGATGGTGAATTGGAAATCGGTGCCGGGCATACGGCCCGGGAACCCGCGGTGTTTCAGCATTTGGGTGCCTCCTGTCCGGCACCCTGCGGGCGGGTAAGGGCCGGCCGCAGGGCCGGACCCTTGTGGTCGTTACTTGTACTTGCCGGTGAATTCCGGCTCTTGCGAGATCGGCTCGGGCTCGACCACGACGAATTCTTCTTCCTGCTGGGCGCAGGCAGTGACGGCGGCCAGCAGGCCTGCCAGGGCGATAAGCTTGATGCTCTTGGACATTTCTGTCTCCTGATAAAAAGTGCGAAACCTGCGGCAGCTTCGCCCGCCGCGTGCCTCAACCTCAATGTGAAGGCAGCCCGCGGGCTGCCCGCGCCAAGGATAGCGGGGTTTGCATCCGAGTCACATGGCAATAGCGGCAATTGATGGCGCTGTGGCTGCAATGCCGCAAGAATCCGCCGATCTGAAGTTCGCCCCGCAAGATATTGTGGATGCATCAGAAAGCCTCCCACATGCAGCCCGTGGTTTCGGGGCGGTAGGCCTCGAAAAACTGTGTGGCAGCAGGGTCCTGCGCGCCAAAGGGCACGGCCCGGTCCGACAGAGAAATAACCACCTTGGCTGCTGTGATCCGGTGTTCGGCCAGATACGGCAGCGCATGGGTTTCGCACAGGTGGTCCATGTCGGGGGCTGCAGCGTCATAGCTGACAGTGCCGGTTTCGCGGGCGATTTCCGGCGCAACAAAGCGGAACCGCGCCCAGATTGAGCCTGCCTGGCCCGCCTGCCCCGGAGCGTCATCCAGCAGCACCTCGGCCAGGGTCACGGGCTGGCCCGAGGGAACCGCAACCGGCTCAGCCGCAAAAGCGGACAAAGCGGACAATGCAAAGGGGATAACCGCCAAATATCCGCAGCCCCGGCCCCCGGTTTCCCAGGCTCCTCCGGCCGGGGCTGCTGGCGCAGCGCTAAACGCGCACGCTGTCTGAATTCGGCTGACGCGGATCATGAGACTGATTCGTCCTTCATGTCAATTTTTGCCGTAATTTCGGGCGCATTCTTCGCATTTGGCCCGGTTTCCAGGCATGTTGCGCCTCGCCGCCGCACAGCATGGCGCAGCCAGCGGGCCCGGTTGGCGGGGTTTTCCAGCACATCCGCAATCAGCCCGGCCGCATTGGAGGGCACCCGGCCCATCACTTGCCCGCCCGCACGGACCCGCAACCCTTGACCCTTGGCCGTGACTTCCACCACCGGGGAGAAGCCCCGCAAGCCTTGCAGCTTGCGCCACATGTCCTGACGGATCTGATGCGCCAGCCGCATCGGATCACCCGCAGGCAACATGGCTTCCGCTGCCACGTCGAACTGCGCAGGCAAGCGGCGCGACAGCGTCAGCCCTCCTTCATCCCGTGTGATATGCCAACGGTTGCTACGCAAATCCGAAGCCTCTCTCTTCTTTCTGGTCAAAAATACCTTCGGGGGTGCGGGGGCAGACAGCCCCCGCTCAACATTTGCCTCACAGCGGAATGTTGTCGTGCTTTTTCCACGGGTTTTTCAGCTGCTTGCCGCGCAAAGATGCAAACGCGCGGGAAACGCGGCGGCGGGTGGACTGGGGCATGATCACCTCGTCGATGAAGCCGCGTTCCGCCGCCACAAAGGGGTTGGCGAAGCGGTCCTCATAGTCCTTGGCGTGTGCCGCGATCTTGTCTGCGTCTTGGAGGTCGGCGCGGTGGATGATCTCGGTTGCGCCCTTGGCACCCATCACCGCGATTTCGGCGGTCGGCCAGGCATAGTTGAAATCGCCGCGCAGGTGCTTGGAGGCCATCACGTCATAGGCGCCGCCATAAGCCTTGCGGGTGATCACGGTGACCTTGGGCACTGTGGCTTCGCCGTAGGCAAACAGCAGCTTGGCCCCGTGTTTGATAACACCGCCGTATTCCTGGGAAGTGCCCGGCAGGAAGCCCGGCACGTCCACAAAGGTCAGGATCGGAATTTCGAAACAGTCGCAGAAGCGCACGAAGCGCGCGGCCTTGCGGGACGAGTCGATGTCGAGGCAGCCCGCCAGCACCATCGGCTGGTTGGCAACGATGCCGACGGTCTGACCTTCAAGGCGGATGAAGCCAGTGATGATGTTCTTGGCGAAATCTTCCTGGATCTCGTAAAAGTCACCCTCGTCCGCAACTTTGGTGATCAGCTCCTTCATGTCGTAGGGGCTGTTGGGGTTATCCGGGATCAGAGTGTCGAGGCTGGTCTCGATCCGGCCAGGTTCATCAAAGAACGGGCGCACCGGGGGCTTTTCACGGTTGTTCAGCGGCAGGAAGTCGACCAGGCGGCGGACTTCGGCGAGCGCCTCGACGTCGTTTTCAAAGGCACCATCCGCGACTGAGGATTTTTTGGTGTGAGTCGATGCACCGCCCAGCTCCTCAGCAGTCACCACCTCATTGGTCACGGTTTTCACCACGTCGGGACCGGTCACGAACATGTAGGACGTGTCTTTGACCATGAAGATGAAATCGGTCATCGCCGGGGAATAGACCGCACCGCCCGCGCACGGCCCCATGATGACAGAGATCTGCGGGATCACGCCGGAGGCCATGATGTTGCGCTGGAAAATCTCGGCGTAGCCCGCAAGCGCATCGACGCCTTCCTGGATCCGAGCGCCGCCGGAATCGTTGATGCCGATCACCGGCGCGCCGTTCTGCACGGCCATATCCATGATCTTGCAGATCTTCTGGGCATGGGTCGCCGAGACCGAGCCGCCCAGAACGGTAAAGTCCTGGGAGAAAACATAGACCTGGCGGCCATTGATGGTGCCCCAGCCGGTGACAACGCCGTCGCCTGCGGGTTTGTTGTCTTCCATGCCGAAATCGGTGCAGCGGTGGCTGATGAACATGTCGAACTCTTCAAAGCTGTCTTCGTCCAGCAACAGTTCGATCCGTTCGCGGGCTGTCAGTTTGCCGCGCCCGTGCTGCGCATCAATGCGACGCTGGCCGCCGCCCAGCCGCGCGTCCTGCCGGCGGTCTTCCAGCTCGGAAAGGATGTCTTTCATGGCACATGTCCCCTGTAGATTTCACCGGGACCATATATTGCGCTGCAGCGAAGCCAAAGAACATTATCGCAAATTTGCAAATCGTTTGCATACGCAGGGTGCAAACCAGTAAACTAGCAAAGTTTCAGCTCGGATACCGGCCCCTCCCAGGGGCCGGATGAGCAGCGTCAGGCGGCTTTGGCGATCTCGGCCATCTGCCGCAGGGCATTGGTCAGCGGCGTTTTGACCGGGGCCTTAACGCCAAAGGGGTTGTCTTCGACCATGGCGATCACCGGGTCGTCCTTGAGGAACTTCAGGTAGGCGGCGATCTGGGCCAGCAGGGCCTGCGCGGCCTTTTTGCGGGCGTCGCCAGTGGCTGATTTCATTTCGAACAGCGCCTTCATCAGCGCGGTCTGGTTGCCGTCCGTGACACCTGCAAGACCGGCATCGGCGATTTGCGCCAGTACCGGGTGGTTCTGGGATTTCAGCGCGTCCTGCAGGCCGGAAACACCGCGGTCCACGCCCTCCTTGGCGGCCTGCCAGATTTCCATTGGATCCATCGCAGGCTGGTCCGTCTCCGCCGGAGCCTCAATCGCTTTGATCAGCGCTTTGAGCCCCTCCGCAGCCTCGGGCAGCGCGCCGGATTTCAGACTGGCCGCGATGGTGCGGGCCTGTTCGGCCAAAGGCGCCGCCTGTTCCGGTGGCAGGGCTTTAAGCTTGGCCGCCTGAGCGGTCAGCAGCTTGCCCAGTTTCGCGGCCTGTTCGGATTGGGCCGGGTCTGCAGGCGGCGGTTTGGGTTGTCCGCCCAGTTTGGCAAGCGCCGCCTCAAGCCGGTCCAGCCGCGCGGCGCAAGCGTCGAGATCGCCCTGGCCCAGCAATTTCACGCTGGCTTTGATTTCCGGGGCGAGCTTGCCCGCCAAGTCCGGATTGCCCAGCGCCTTGACCGCCTCAGCCGCCGCTGCGATGCGGGTTTTCAAGGCTGCAGCAGCGCCTGCATCAGGCGTGTTTTCCTCGGCGGGAGAGATTTCAGGGCTGGTCCCTGCGGTGTCGTCGTCGTCATCCGGCAGGCTGTCTTCGTCGATGACGCCGCCGTCCGGGCCGACAAGCACCGGCTTGAACTTGACCATGCCCTCCTTCATGAACTTTTTCTTCAGCTGCTTGACGATGCCCTTCAGCGGCTTTTCCGGCTGCAGGAGAACTTCGTTTTCCTCAACCCGCAGGGTGCCAAAGCAGGATTTCTTGATCCCCGGCGCCCTTTTCAGATCGCCGCGCAGCACCTTGCCGGGCTTGCGCAGGTCGATCATCAGCCCGCAGTCTTCCGGCTTGCCCGCAAGGCCGAAGGCAAACGGCAGCTCCTTGCCGGAGGCCTTGGCCTTTTTCAGAAGTTTCAGGACGGCGTCCGCGTCAAAAGCCTGGTCAGGCATGGCAGGTCTCCTAAGCTGGCTCCTAGCTGGCGGTGCCGGTGAAGGCGTCCCAGTCCTCAGCGCTCATTTCCACAAAGTCGAGATCGGCCTCGTCGCCCGGCTCGGACAGCGGCTGGTCGGGCCAGATCATCCCGTAAGCACGGCGGAACAGCGCCTGCAGTTCGGCATCGTCAAAGGGGTATTGCTGACCTGCGAACTGGCCGATGCGCCCCGCAGGGCTGGCGATCAGCGAGTCCAGCGCCAGCCGCAGCCAGTCGAGGTTGCCCTCCTTGTAGGCGCGTTTGTGCATGCTGCGGATGTCGGCATCGAACTGGGCCAGATCAGCCATCGGATCGGGCGCGTTCACCGCCCGGCCCATGGTCAGCAGCCGCAGGTAGCCCGCGATCAGTTCCTTGCGGATTTTCATGGGATCATGTTCCCCGGATTGCCATTGGTGTAGGTCTTGGTTTCGTTGTCCCAGCCATCAGCGACCGGGTATTGCTGCATCATCACCCAGCGGCCCGGTATTTTGGCCGGTGCGGCGCCGTGCCGGGTGGTGTATTTCGCCCCATAGTCGGCGTTATCCTGCGCCTTCTCCTCGCCGTAGACCGTCGCAGGATCGGGATGGTCTGTGGTTTCCGCCGGCAGCGGTTCCGGCTCCCAGATGAAGTTCACATAGGCGCGGGTCAGGCCCTCGACCTCCTCGAAGCTTTCATAGGTCTTGTCGGCGACCGGCTCGCCGCTGTCGTCGGAGCGCACCTGTTTCTTTTGGCCGATATAGGCCTTGTCGATGGGGCGGCCGTGCTCGACGGTGAAATCGGCGCTTTCGTCGGGATCAGTCAGCGGATCCCCGGTGAAGGTCATTTCGGTTTCAGTGATATCAACACCCTTGGCCAGCGCTGCCTCGGCGGCAATCTCGCGGCCTGCCAGCCAGTCCTGCGGGCTGTGAAACTTGGAAGATGCGCCTGTGTAGGAGCGTTCGTCGTCGGAATGCGCATTGGGCGGCTTGCCGGTTTTCAGGCGGATGATCAGGTCCTCGTCGCTGACGTCCGGGCCGTGGCGGTCCAGCGAATGGCCGGCGTTGCTGCCGACACCGTCCAGCATTTCATAGGCTTCCGCCGCTTCATTGCTCAGCCCCTTGAGGTCGGTGCGGATACCGTCAAAGGCGGTCTTGGCCTTTTCAAAGTCCGGCTTCTTTGCCTCATCCTCAGCAGAGGAGACCCGGATCTCCAGCGGATCCAGTTTTTCTGCCTCCAAGCCCGCGCGTTTAAGTGCTCCGATGATACCCTGCACCTGGAAGCGGGCGGTGGCCATCGGTTTGACCGTCGTCAGCAGCTTTTCATACGTGTCCAGCATCAGGAAGGCGTCGCCGTATTCCTTGTCTGTTCCGGCACGGTCCTTGGCCGCCTGCAGGGCTTCGTCCAGTTTGCCCTCTGCGGCCGGCAGTTTGAGGTATTTCTTGGTCCGATCGTGCTGTTTTTCGACCTTGGCCAGCTTGGCGCGGTAATCCGCCATGGCCAGCACCAGATCCATGAAGTCGGTGCCATCCAGAACTGCCTGCAGATCACCTGCAGCTTTGGCTGGATCACCGCCGCGGGCTGTGAGTTCCGCGGCCTTGACCGCGTCATCCAGCGTGTCCTTCAGAGCATCCGCGTCGCCGGGCAGCACTGCAAGCAGATCTTCGGCGGCCTGTTTGGCGGTCAGATAGGCCGGCATTGCGCGCAAGAGCGCCAGCGCAGCAGGCACAGCAGCAATGGCTTCTGGGTATTTCTGCGCCGTAATGGCATCCGTCACTGGTTTCAGGAAATCATATCCCGCAGCGCCTGGGTGCCGGGCCAGGATCTGCGCCATCTCGCGCCGGTCATCCACCGCTTTTTCAAGCTGGAACAGCTGATTAAGCTTGACGTGATACTGCGGCGCGCCGGTTTTCTTGTCGAAATTATCCGCATCGGCCAGCAGTTTATGCGCGTCCCAGGTGGTGGTCAGGTCGCTCAGCTCCGGCTCGGTCAGGACCTTTTTCAGGGCGTCGTATTTCTTTTCCAGCGCTTTGACGATCTGTTTGGAATGGCTCTTGCGCATCAGGGCACGGTTGGCCTTTTCCCAGGCCTTCAGGTCCGCCTGCGCGCCTGCGGGATCATTGGTGCCCTTGAACTTCTGCTTGGTGTCCGCAGCGGCCAAAGCATTGCGGAACCCTTCGTCTGCCCGCAGGGAGCCGTCAAAGCCGCGCATGTAGCGGGCCAGTTTGCCGCGGTCCTTGGAGCTGTAGTCGATCAGCTCCTGAAGCATCACTTTGGCCTCGCCGAACTTCTGATCCTTATAGGCTTTCTTCTTGGCGTTCTTCAGGTGGTTGCGGAAATCCCTGGCGTCCGGCACCGAGCTGACGAGGATAAACTCGCAGCGGTCATGGGTTTTCGCCATGTAGTCGTCCATCAGCGCCGCAAAGCTGAGCGCCACTGCCAGATCATCCTCATCGCCCAGGTTGGTTTTCCAGGCCTCAAGCGCCGACTTGGCGGCGCCGAAATCCCCGGCCTTGGAATGTCCGGCCGCGGTTTTCATCTTTGCGCTGCGGTCGGTTTCGGCGGCGTCCTTGGTGCCATCGGTCATCGGATTGATCAGCGACAGCGTGGCGTGCGTCCAATTGCCGAAGAAGAGGCCGTATTTATTGGCGTCTTCCGCCTTGGCGGCAATATCCTTTGCCGCCGCCTCCACCGCCTCGAAATCGGTGTCCGTGACGTCGGCAGCCATGGATTTTTGCGCGGCCTTGATCAGGCCCTCCACATAAGCGAAGGCGCCCTGATCCAGACTGCCGCGCACCGATGCAAACTTATCCTCTGCTGCGGCCAGGGCGGTCTGTGCCTTGTCCCGCGCCGCCGCAACGGCCAGCTGGGCGGCAATCTGGCTGGCCAGATCGGAGATATCGCTGTCAATCTTGTCAAAAGCGTCCGCCTCAGCCGCGCTGAGGATTTCCTTTTTCAGCGCCTTGCGCCCGCCGGCCAGACTGCGCCGCGCACCTGAGCTGAGATCAGCGGGGACGGAAATCTTGTTCAGTTCCGACAGAGCCGCCGTGCGCCGCAGCTCCAGCGCCTCATCACCGGGATCAGGGAGGTCCGGCATATCCCAGGCCTTGAGGCTGTAAAACCGTTCGGCCCATTTCCGGATATCCGGATTGTTGGCAAGCGGATCAGGGGTATTGGCCATGTGCCACCTCAACAGATTTAAAGGCCGGGCCTTCGGGAAACGCGGGAAAAAATGGAGTGCTTAAGCAACCATAGGTGAGGCGTTGAATTTCATGCAAGTGTCTTTTGACGCTGCGGCAACCTTACGCCCAGCCGCGCAGAGGACTGATGGACAAGGGCGGCGGACTGCTCTAACCGGATGGTATGTCCACATATAATTCCCGCGTGTCCGGCCAGCGGACGCCTCCGCGCATTTTCACCCTGATCCTGCTTGCCGGGCTGTCGGCGCTTGGCATGAACCTGCATCTGCCGTCGCTGGCGGGGATGGCCGAGTATTATGCGGTCGATTACCGGGTGATGCAGCTGTCAGTGGCGCTGTATCTGGCGGGCAATGCGGTGGTGCAGATCTTTGTCGGGCCGATCTCGGACCAGATGGGGCGGCGGCCGGTGATCCTGGTCAGCATCGTGCTGTTCCTGCTGGCAACCCTGGGCTGCATCTATGCGCCGACAGCCGAGGCCTTCCTGCTGTTTCGCATCGCACAGACGGTGGTGGCCGCCACCATGGTGCTGAGCCGCGCCGCGGTGCGCGATATGTATGACACCAACCAGGCCGCCAGCATGATCGGCTATGTCACCATGGGCATGGCAATCGTGCCGATGATCGGTCCCGCAATCGGCGGTTTCCTGGATCAGTGGATGGGCTGGCAAGCCAACTTCTGGCTGCTGTTTCTGGTGGGTGCGGCGACGCTGGCCATCACCTTCACCGATTTCGGAGAGACCGCCCATAAAAGCGGCAAGACGCTGATGGCCCAGTTCCGTGAATATCCGGAGCTGCTGCGTTCGCCCCGGTTCTGGGGGTATTCACTATCCTCGGGCCTCGCGTCTGGCGCCTTCTTTGCTTACTTGGGCGGCGCGCCCTTTGTCGGCACCGAGGTCTATGGGCTGAGCACGGCAGAGCTGGGGGTCTATTTCTCCACCCCGGCGGTGGGGTACTTTGCTGGCAACTTCCTATCCGGACGGTTTTCCACCCGGATCGGGGTCAACCGCATGGTGCTGTGGGGCTGTATAATTAATGGCGGCGGGGTACTGCTGTCGCTGCTGATCGCGATGGGCCGGGCGGATACGGTTTATACCTTCTTCGGACTGATGTGCTTTGTCGGATTGGGCAACGGCATGGCGATCCCCAATGCGACCGCAGGCGCGATTTCGGTGCGGCCGCATCTGGCAGGCACAGCATCGGGCCTCAGCGGCGCGATCATGATCGGTGCGGGTGCCGCGCTCAGCGCCTTTGCGGGCATGCTGCTGGTGCCGGGATCAACCGCGGTGCCGCTGCTGGCGATCATGTTCGCCACTGCCATCTGCGGGCTGGTGGCAATCCTGCTGGTGGTCTGGCGGGAGCGGCAGATCGGCGCATAACGCCTGCCGCCGGCTTGCGGGTGCGGGTTTGCAATTATACCATTCGCAAGGATTAGATTTGCAAAGGTACGCCCCATGGCCACCCAGAAACTATACGCCGGCGCCAAGCTGCGCGAAATGCGGCAGCGGCTGGAGCTGACGCAAAAGGATTTTGCGGCCAAGCTGGGGGTCTCCCTGCCCTATCTGAACCAGATGGAGAACAACAACCGCCCGGTGTCGACCACGGTGGTGCTGGCGCTGGCACAGGAATTCGGCATGGATGTGACCGAGCTGAGCGCGGGCGACAGCGAGCGGCTGGTCAGCGACATGCGCGAGGCGATGGCGGATCCGGTCTTTGCCGATGACGCGCCGCCGCTGGCGGATCTGCGGCTGACCGCCTCCAACGCGCCGGCTTTGGCCCGCGCATTTCTGTCGCTGCACCGCGCCTACCGGCAAACCCATGAACGGTTGGCCTCGCTGGATGAGGCGCTGGGGCGGGAGGATGCGCGCATTCAGGCCAGCCCTTGGGAAGAGGTTCGGGATTTCTTCCACTACTGCGACAACTACATCGATGCGGTGGACCACGCGGCAGAGCATTTTGCCGCCACCAGCGATATTCGCGCCGCCGCGGTGGCCGAGCTGGAGCGCGGCGGCGTGACCGTGCGCCAGTCCGAAATGGAAGGCTTGCGCAGTTTTGATGCGGAGACAGGCGTGCTGTATCTGTCCAACCGCTCAGCACCGCAGACGCAGCTGTTTCAGATGCTGCTGCAGGTGGCGCTGCTGCGCCAGAATGCGCTGCTGGAAGCGACACTGGATTTTGCAAAGTTCCAGAGCGAAGAGGCCCGCGCCATCGCCAAGATCGGCCTTGCCAACTATTTCGCCGGAGCCGCGCTGATGCCCTATGGGCGCTTTCTGGAGGCAGCACAGGCCTGCCGTCATGATCTGGAGCTGCTGGCGATCCGCTTTGGCGCCTCGATTGAGCAAATCTCGCACCGGCTGTCGACCCTGCAGCGGCCCGGCGCCAAGGGGGTGCCGTTCTTTTTCGTGCGGGTTGATCAGGCCGGCACGATCACCAAGCGGCACTCGGCGACGCGGCTGCAGTTTGCCCGTTTCGGCGGCGCCTGCCCGCTGTGGAACGTGCACCGGGCGTTTGAGACCCCGGGCCGGTTCCTGCGCCAGCTGGCAGAGACGCCGGACGGGGTGCGCTATATCTCGCTGGCGCGGGATGTGTCGAAACCGGGCGGCTCGTTCGGGTCACCAGTGCGGCGCTATGCGATTGCGCTGGGATGCGAGGTGCGCCACGCGGATGCGCTGGTCTATGCGGACGGAATGGATGTGAGCCAGGACAGCGCCTATGAGCCAATCGGCATTTCCTGCCGGATCTGCGAGCGCAAGGACTGCCACCAGCGCTCGGTTCCGCCGCTGGAGCGGCGGCTGACAATCAACACGGACCAGCGCGGTGTGCTGCCGTATGAGGTGAGCTGAGGGCGACTGAAGGCGCAATTTTCTTATGAAGAAAATTGCCAAATATTTTCAGAAAATCCTTGGCGCCGGACGCCTGCTCGTGGGATGGCGCCGCTACGCTGGTGGCTGCCGCTTTATACCAGCAAAGCATATGCGCCAATGCCGCGCCAACGGCTTCGTCCGTGTCTGCCAAGCGGCCAAAGGCATTTACAAGAGAGAGGGGTATCGTTGATACCCCTCCTCCTACTCTGACCATTCACAGCCTTCACGCCTTCGACAAGATGCTCCAGATCTCGTCCTTCAGCGCGGCCCGTTGTTTGCGCAGGCCGGTTTCGGCATCAGCACTCACCGGTTCCACGTTGGTTTCCGCCCGGTGCACGGCGCGGTTCACCGCATGGTATTCGTCCGACAGCTTGGCGAAATGGGCATCTGCCTGTTTCAGCTGACTGATCTGCGCGGCCTTTTCAGGGAATTCTTCGGCCAGTTCATGGGGGGTATTGGACACCTGCTCGCTCCTTTTCCTAGGGTCGGTTGCAGGTTATGCCCAGCGCTGCCCCGCCACTTTGACGCGGATCAAAAGATGCGGCGGCCACGCTGATTTTCAGGCCTGATTTCAAGCCGGAATTTCAAAAAATAAGCCGCCCGCACAACGGGGAGGTGGCGGGCGGCTTGCTGGCAGCGCAACAGGATCAGCGTTGCGCCTGGCGCCAGTTCGGGTTGAACCACGGTTCTGCGTTCGAGGACGGCAGGCGGCGGCCCAGAATGTGGTCCGACGCCTTCTCGCCGGTCATGATCGAGGGGCCGTTGAGGTTGCCGTTGGTGATGCGCGGGAAGATCGAGCTGTCGGCAACCCGCAGGCCCTCGACACCGATCACCCGGCATTCCGGATCGACCACGGACATCGGATCATCCACGGCGCCCATCTTGCAGGTGCCGCAGGGGTGATAGGCGCTTTCCACATGCTCGCGAATGAAGCCGTCCAGCTCCTCGTCGGATTGCAGCGCATCGCCGGGCTGGATCTCGTGCTTGAGGAAGGGCTTCATCGCTTCCTGACCGAAGATCTCACGCGTCAGGCGGATGCATTTGCGGAAGTCGATCCAGTCCTGTTCGGTAGACATGTAGTTGAACAGGATGTTTGGCGCGTCTTTCGGATCTGCGGAGTTCAGCGTGACTTCGCCGCGCGAACCGGAGCGCATCGGGCCGACATGGGCCTGGAAGCCATGGCCCTCAGCCGCGGCCTGACCGTCATAGCGGACGGCAATCGGCAGGAAGTGATACATGATATCCGGGTAGTCCACCCCCTTGCCAGACCGGACAAAGGCGGCGCTTTCGAACTGGTTCGAGGCGCCAAGGCCGGTCTTGGTGAAAAGCCACTGCGCCCCTACCAGCGCCTTGCCAAACAGGTTCCAGTATTTGAACAAGGTGATCGGCTGTTTGCAGGCGAACTGGAAATAGAATTCCAGGTGGTCCTGCAGGTTCTGGCCCACGCCGGGGCGGTCGGCAACCACCTCGATGCCGTGTTCGGCCAGATGTTTCGCCGGGCCGATGCCGGAAAGCATCAGCATCTTGGGGGAATTCAGCGAGGAGGCGGCCAGGATCACTTCGGTATTGGCGCGGATCACTTCAACCTTGCCGCCGCGTTCAACCTCGACCCCGACGGCGCGGCCGTCCTCGATCACCACTTTGCGGGCGAAGGCGCGGATCAGGTTGCAGTTCTCACGTTTCAGCGCCGGGCGCAGATAGGCGTTGGCGGCGGACCAGCGCTGACCCTTGTAGACCGTCATCTCCATCGGGCCGAAACCTTCCTGCTGCTCGCCGTTGTAGTCGGAGGTGACCGGGTAGCCCGCCTGCGCGCCTGCGTTGACGAAGGCGTCATGCAGCGGGTTGTCGCGGGGACCGCGGGTCACATGCAGCGGGCCGTCGGTGCCGCGCCAGTCCGGGTCGCCGCCATGGCCGCGGTCATTCCAGGTTTCCATGCGTTTGAAGTACGGCAGCACGTCGGCGTAGGACCAGCCGGCCGCGCCGCTGTCGGCCCAGTGGTTGTAGTCGCCGGCGTGGCCGCGCACATAGACCATGCCGTTGATCGAGGAGGAGCCGCCGATCACCTTGCCGCGCGGGCAGACCAGCTCGCGTCCGCCCAGATGCGGCTCGGGCTGGGATTTGTAGCCCCAGTCGTAAAGCGGCATGTTCATCGGGTAGCTGAGCGCGCCCGGCATCTGGATGAACGGCCCGGCATCGGTGCCGCCGTGTTCGATCACCAGAACCTTTTTGCCGGCCTCCGACAGCCGGTAGGCCATGGCACAGCCGGCAGACCCGGCCCCGACAATCACATAATCCGCGTTCATTTCTTCTCTCCATTGCGGATTCGGGTTGGGTCAAGGATGCCTTGGGCACTGCGCCTTGGCGCGGCTTGTCCTTGAGACATCCCGAATCTGCCTCATCATTGTTCTGGTCTGCTGAGGACGCAAAGCACCCTCAGCAGACCTCTCAGCAAGCCCTTCCCTCTTGCCCTTTTGGGCAACGGGGCGGGTGGGTGGGCGTTGCCCAAAAGGGCAATCAGAACGCCGCTTCGACATCGCCCATGCGGACGTAGACGGATTTCACCTGGCTGAAGTGCTTGATCGCCTCTTTCGAGTTCTCGCGGCCAACACCGGACGCCTTCACGCCGCCAAACGGCGCCTCAACCGGGGCGTCATTGTAGGAGTTGATGAAACAGCTGCCGGCCTCAAGGTTGCCGATCACACGGTGGGCGCGGGTGAAATCCTTGGTGAACACGCCAGCGGACAGGCCGAATTCGGTGTCGTTGGCGCGGGCAACGACTTCTTCTTCGGTTTCGAAGTCCAGAACGGACATCACCGGGCCAAAGATTTCTTCGCGGGCGATGGTCATGTCGTCGGTCACATCGGCGAAAACTGTGGGCTCAATGAAGTAGCCGTCCATGTCCGCACGGTTGCCGCCGCAGATCAGGCGGGCGCCTTCTTCCTTGCCCTTCTCGACGTAGCCCAGCACGATGTTCATCTGGTTCTCGGTCACCATCGGGCCAAAGCTGGTGGCCTCGTCCATCGGGTCGCCCAGGATAGCGTTGCCAGTGCGTTCGGCCAGACGGGCGAGGAATTTTTCCTTGATGCCTTTCTGCACAAACACGCGGGTACCGTTGGAGCAGACCTGGCCGGAGGAGTAGAAGTTGCCGTTGATGGCGCCGCCGACAGCGTTGTCGATGTCGGCGTCGTCAAAGATGATCAGCGGCGACTTGCCACCCAGCTCCATGGTGACGTGCTTCATGCCTTCGGCGGCTGCGGCATAAACCTTCTTGCCGGTCGGGACCGAGCCGGTGAGCGAGACCTTGTCGACGCGCGGATCGGTGACCAGTGCGCCGCCAACCTCGCCCATGCCCTGAACGACGTTGAACACGCCTGCGGGGGCCCCGGCCTCAATCAGGATTTCTGCCACTTTCAAGGCGCAGAGCGGTGTGGTCTCGGACGGCTTGAACACCATCGAGTTGCCGCAGGCCAGCGCCGGGGCGCCTTTCCAGCAGGCAATCTGGGTCGGGTAGTTCCAGGCGCCGATGCCGACGCAAAGGCCTAGCGCTTCGCGCTTGGTGTAGACCCAGTCCTCGCCCAGCGGGATGTGTTCGCCGGTGAGGGAGGCTGCGAGACCGCCGAAATATTCCAGCGCGTCGGCGCCGGAGGTGGCGTCGGCCACCAGGGTTTCCTGCAGCGGTTTGCCGGTGTCGTAGGTTTCCAGCACGCTGAGGTCGTGGTTGCGTTCGCGCATGATGTCGGCGGCGCGGCGCAGGATGCGGCCGCGCTCGGTGCCGGTCATTTTCGCCCATGCTTTCTGGGCTTCTTTCGCGGTGGACAGCGCCAGCTCCACGATCGCCGGGGTGGCGGCGTAGACGGTGGCGATCTGCGCGCCGGTGGCGGCATAGATCACCGGGATCGGAGTGCCTGCAGTGTCTTCGACGTATTCGCCATTGATGAAATGGCTGGCTTCAGGTTGAGCGGGATGAGTCATGATTTTATGCCTCCGGCGGGGATATTTTCAGCAAGAGGAAGATGCTGAGCGGGTGTGAGGGTTATTCACCGCGGGGAAAGCGCTTGCTTTCCTCGAGGGTGTCGAGATTCATGTGGTTGCGCATGTAGCGCTCGGAGGCCTTTTGCAGCGGCTGGTAGTCCCAGGGGTAGTAGCCGCCCTGGCGCAGGGCCTCGTAGACGACCCAGCGGCGGGCCTGGCTGGCGCGGACCTCTGCGTCGAAGGTCTCCAGGTTCCAGCGGGCCTCGGATTTGGCGCGCAGGGTTTCCAGCGTGCCAGCATGAGCCGGGTCATCCGCCAGATTGGTCAGTTCGTGCGGGTCGGCCTCCAGATCGAACAACTGATCGGGGTCCAGGGCGCAGCGGTTGTACTTCCACTTGCCATAGCGGAGCGACACCAGCGGCGCATAGGACGCCTCAGCCGCGTATTCCACGGCGACCGGTTCGGTCCGTTCGGTCCCAGTGGCCAGCGGAACCAGGTTCTGGCCGTCGGTCCAGGGTTCGATTTCAGCCATGCCGACACCGGCCAGCGCGCCCAGCGTCGGGGTCACGTCCAAGGTGGAGACAGGGGTTTCAATCAGGCCCGCAGGCAGGTCCGGCGCCGAGATCATCAGCGGCACGCGGGAGGAACCGTCATAGAAGCTCATCTTGAACCACAGGCCGCGCTCGCCCAGCATGTCGCCGTGATCGGAGACAAACAGGATGACCGCCTCCTGCCGGGTGGTTTCAAGCACGTTCAGGATCTCGCCGATCTTGTCGTCCAGATAGGAGATATTGGCGAAATAGGCGCGGCGGGAGCGTTTGATGTCCTCTTCGCTGATGTCGAAGCTGCGCCAGTCGTTGGCGTCAAAGATCCGCTGGGCGTGCGGGTCGTGGTCCTCGTATGCCATGGCCGGGACTTCGGGCAGCAGGTGCTCGCAATCCTCATAGAGATCCCAGTACTTGCGGCGGGCCACATAGGGGTCGTGCGGATGGGTGAAGCTGACGGTCAGCGCCCAGGGACGGTCGTCCAGGCCGCGCGACAGCTCATAGAGTTTCGCGGTGGCGTTATAGGCCACCTCGTCGTCATACTCCATCTGGTTGGAGGTTTCGGCGACCCCTGCCCCGGTGACCGAACCCATGTTGTGATACCACCAGTCGATCCGCTCGCCCGGCTTGCGGTAGTCCGGGGTCCAGCCGAAATCAGCCGGGTAGATGTCGGTGGTCAGGCGGTCCTCAAACCCGTGCATCTGGTCGGGGCCGACAAAATGCATCTTGCCGCTGAGGCAAGTGTAATAGCCCGCGCGGCGCAAGTGGTGGGCGTAGGTCGGGATGTCGCTGCGGAATTCAGCCGCGTTGTCATAGACGCCGGTGCGCGACGGCAGCTGGCCGGACATGAAGGAGGCGCGGCCCGGCGCGCACAGGGGCGACGCAGTATAGGCGTTGGCGAAACGGGTCGAACGCTCCGCCAGTTTCTTGAGGTTCGGAGCATGCAGCCAGTCGGCGGGGCCGTCCGGGAAGAGTGTCCCATTCAATTGGTCAACCATCAGGATCAGGATATTCGGGGCACTCATCGCGGACCTCCCAGTATAAAGCGATGTTTCTTCGAAAGGCGCCCGGCAGGCCCTCAGGCACCGCCAGGCAGTTGGTGGCTGGCCCCAACATTCGGGGAAACACGGAACCAGCCGGGAGACCGCCCTTAGTGGGCAGTCTTGATCTTTTCAAAGTCGAGCGTGTTTTCCTCGGGCGAGGCATCAATGCTCATCACTTCGCTGCGCTTGAACAGCACAATGTAGCCAAGGCAGGCGACATAGATGCCGATTACCACGGTGCCGATCCATTGGATCTGCAGCCACTGGCTTTGGAAAGCCAGGGTCAGGCCGAAGAGCACAACCGCGTTGCCAACAACGTACGGAATGGTGCCGAAACGCTTGGCCGACAAGTTCAGGTTGTCGGTGTACAGGCGGATCAGCGAGTCAAAGGAGTTGACCACGAAGATGATGCCCACCGCGACCATGGAGACGTTGATCAGCAGCGTCGTCTCGATGCTGTTCAGGTGGTAATAGTACAGCACCGAGAACCACACACCCAGCGGGATCGACGGGAAGATCAGCAGTGCTGCCAGCACCTGCCAGGTGCGCAGGCCGCCGACAAAGCGGGAGGTGAATTGGCCGATCATGATCGACCATGCGAACCACCAGAACAGGTAGAACTCATGATAGTCGGTCAGCGGCAGGATGAACTTGTGGATGTTGCCGAAGTAGCCGCCGATGTTGGAGGCAGTGTCGGCAAAGGCGCCCAGGCCCATGCCCGCATAGGCCCACATGCCCAGGATCAGTGCCAGGAACAGCGCGGTGGAGCCGACCGACAGGATACGCACGTATTTGATGTCGGTGGAAGAGAAGGCGGCAAACAGGATCACCAGGAAGGTGATGACATAGAATTCCGGGATCACGCTCTCACCGTCGCCCAGGAACGTGGCGTAATACGGCAGGTAGATCAGGAACAGCGCGCCGGTGAAGGCGCAGGTCCCGATGATCACAATGTTGTTGATCCATTTCACCAGCGGGATCTCAAAGAACTTCACCCGCGGCTCAACCACGCAGAAGTAGAAGGTGGTGAGGAAGTAGAAGCCCCAGATCAAAAAGCCCCAAAAGCCGAATTCCAGCGCCAGCGGGTTGGTGAACCCATAGGCGGGTTCTGCCGCGGTGTCGGCATAAAGCGGGAAGTCCCAGGCCAGCGGGAACATGATCAGGCCGACGTCCAGGCCCGAGGTGAACAGAATTGCGATGAAGGTGAACAAGTGGACCGGGGTCACGCCGACATTGCGGACGTTCCACCACTTGATCACGCAGAACACCACCAGCGCAAAGGCCAGCAGAATCCCGAATGAAATGATTGAAGTCATATGTCCCTCCCATTTCCAGGCGGTTCCCGCCCTAAGACATGGGACGGGTACATATCACAGCACACTGAAGCGCCAAACAGTTTTTTAAACAGTCATTCAAGATTTAAAATCGTGCTAACAACAGTTGAAACGGCGCCCCAATTGCCGCACAACTTTATCATGAGCAGGAAACGCATCCGGGATATCCGCAACGAAGAGCTGATCGAAGCCACTATCGTTGCGGTGCATGAACGCGGTTACGGTGTTGTAACCATGGCGGAAATCGCCAGGGAGGCCGGCGCTTCGGCGGCTTCGATAAACTATTATTTCGGCTCCAAGGAAGGGCTGATGGAAGCCACTATGCTGCATCTTCTAGGCAAGCTGCGGCGGGCAATGGCGGTTGGCTATGCCACCGCACGCACCCCGCGCGACCGGCTTTATGCAGTGATGGATGCGAATTTTGCCGACGACCTGTTCACCGTGCCCCAGTGCAGTATCTGGATGCAGTTCTGGGCAAATGCCCCCTATTCGCCCCGGCTGAGCCGTCTGCACCGAATCAACCGCGCCCGGGTGCGCAGCCATGTCCTGGCCGAGTTGCGAGCGCTGCTGCCGGGCGGACAGCTGGAAACCGCCCGCCAGGCGCTGCAATGCTATATGGACGGGGTCTGGCTGCAGGCCGCGCAGTCGGAAGATCCGCTGAACCCCAAGGCCGCGCGTGCCGCAGCACATCTGGTTGTGGATCTTGTGATCCCTTAAGGCTTAGCCGCCAGGCATCCGTTCGTAGTCCAGCCGGGTTCCGCGTGGCAAATATATGAGGGTCATCCCGTCGCGGGTCAGAGAATTGATCTGATAACACAGTCTGGTGCCGCTCTGGCTGTCCCAGGCCATCAGGAAGTCACCCGTAAACCCCATGCCGCGGCAGCTTTGCTGGATCGTGACAAACTCCGGGGTCATTTCCCTTCCGCCGTAACGTACCTGGCGCACGGCGCCGGAAATGGCAAACCGGTCCTTTGGATTTTGCACGGACCGCCACTCTCCCTGCATGTGCTGCAGCATCTTGTCGAACCGGTTCGGGACGCGCGGCGTTACGCTGTGCAACTCCAGCTCTGCAAAGGAGCCGAAACGGGTGATTATCTCACCGTCAATTTTCAGCGGGGTGCCGCGCACCAGCCCCAGCAGGAAGGTGAAGACCGGATCGGAGATCCGGACCTTGCCCACGGCACCGATCTCCATGCCGCCGCCAACAAAGCTGCAGGTGACGGCGCCCGGGCTTTTTTGCTGCTCGCAGCCTTGGAAGACCACCTCAGCGGCGTAGTGAAACTCGTCTTCTGTTGCATCATGCCCGTCCCCGGCGGCAGCCACCGCGGCCTTCCGGCGCTCGGGCTTCGATCGGGTACTAAGCTGGATCTGCTGTTGGTCAGGTCCCGTGACAGCCTTGGCAAACCCCTGCTCGGCATAGCCCTGCGTGGAGCAATCGCTGCCGTCCTCAATCCGGAACCGGCCTTGGCCTGTGCAGAAGCGCACACTGTCGTCGCGGAAACCGTATCCGGGGCTTTCGGCGCGGAAGTAGAAGAACCGGCCCTGATACCCTTCGGGGACCGGCTCGACGCAGGCTCCCGGGGCCAGCTGCTGCCAACCCTTCACCACCCAGCGGCCATCGGCCCGCAGAGTGACGGCCAATTGATGCAAGGCCTCCGTATCGTTGCAGATACTGGTGCCGGCCTGGGCGGCCGGCAGATCAAAAAGGGCCGCCAGCAGCAATGCCGTGGGCCAAAGCCAATTCGCCATGCGCGGTCTCCGACAGCATCAGGAAGAGCGGGAGATTACTCCGGGTTTGTAACATCCATAAGACGATCAAACACCAGCCGCATTACTGGAAGGTGTAAGAGCCTTCTTTTTTGTTCTGGCTTCACGCCAAGAAATGAAACTGACAGCAGCCAGGATCAGCCCGCCGCCGGACATCACCCAGATGTCAGCCGGCTCACCAAACGCCAGGGCGCCAAGCAGCGTCGCCCAGATCAACTGCAAGAAAGTGACTGGCTGCGTCACCGCCACAGGCGCCGCAGCAAAAGCGAGCGTCATGGTGTAGTGGCCCGCGGTAGCAAAGCAGGCGACCCCGAACAAAATTGCAAGCTCGGCCAGCGTGGGCGTCACCCAGGCCGCCAGGGCAAAGGGGGCCAGGCCCAGAGTGACAAAGACCGACAGCATGCCGACCACAACCGCCGGGCTGTTGCTGCCGACAGTAAACTTGGCGATCAGGTAAGAGGCCCCGAAGGACACGGCGGTGAACAGCATGGCGATATGGCCGGGCGAGACCTCGCGGAAGCCCGGGCGCAGAATGATCATCGCACCGATCAGGGCCACGGCAATTGCCGATATCCGGCGGAAAGCCAGCTTTTCCCCCAGAAACAGCGCCGCCCCCAGGGTGACATAGACCGGCGACAGGTAGTTCATCGCAGTAACCTCGGCCAGCGGGATCTGGGTCATGGCGTAAAACCACAGGATAACTCCCGCCGAATGCACCACGCCGCGGCCTGCAAACAGTGCCCAAAGCCGCGGGGTCAGCCGCGCCCGGCGCAAGGCCCCGGCCATCGGGATCAGAAACACCAGCCCCAGCAAGTACCGCAGAAAGGCGCTTTCGGCGGGCGGGATGCGGGTGCCGAGATGCTTGACCAGCGCCGTCACCGCCACAAAGCAAAGGCCGGTGACAACCATCCAGAACACCCCTCGGAGCGGGTTTTGCATGGTTTGGTCGGATTTGACGGATTGGGACATGGCCGGACAGAACACCCGTTCGGGCGGCGGCGCAAGGCTTCACATGTGAATTATTTCCGCTTCTCCGGCAACGGGGTGAATTCCTCATCATCGCCAGGCGGCAGCTGGAAGCGGCCTTGCTGCCAGTCGCCAGCGGCCCAGGCGGACTTGGCATCTTCGATCCGGTCGCGGGAGGAGGCGACGAAATTCCACCAGATATAGCGCGGACCGTTCAGCGTCTCCCCGCCCAGCGCCATCAGCCGGGCGCCCTCGGCACCCGCGGTCACGGTGATCTCGTCACCGGGCCGGAACACCATCATGCGGCCGGCCTCAAATGTTTCACCGGCGATTTCGACCGATCCTTGCGTGACATACAGCCCCCGGTCCTCGTGATCCGAGGGCAGCGGCAGCTTGGCACCCGCCTGCAGCACCGCATCCGCATAAAAGGTTTCGGAATAAAGTGTTGCAGGGGCTTTCTCACCCCAGGCAGTGCCGAGGATCAGGCGCACGGCCTTGCCCTCGCCTTCCAACAGCGGCAGTGCGTCCTTGCCGTGGTGTTCAAAGGCGGCGGGCGTGTCTTCGTGGCTGTCGGGCAGCGCAATCCAGGTCTGGATGCCGAACAGGCTGCTTGGGTTCTGGCGGGTCGTGGCCGAGGTGCGTTCGGAATGGGTGACGCCCTCGCCTGCCACCATCCAGTTCACCTCGCCCGGATAGATCATCTGGTGGGTGCCCAGGGAATCGCGGTGTTCGAATTCGCCCTGATAGAGGTAAGTCACTGTGCCAAGGCCGATATGCGGGTGCGGGCGCACGTCGATGCCCTGCCCGGTCAGGAATTCTGCAGGTCCGGCCTGATCGAAGAAGATGAACGGCCCGACCATCTGGCGGCGCGGTGCGGGTAAGGCGCGGCGGACCTCAAATCCGCCGAGGTCGCGGGCGCGCGGGATGATCACCGTCTCGATAGCGTCAAGGCTGCCCGCATCGGGGCATTGAGGTTCCAGTGCCGGGTTCCAGCTCATCCTTCTCTCCTGTTGGCGGCTTCAGAAGGAAGGTAGCGTTTTTTTGCGCAGGCGTTAGGGCGGCCTGTGCACAGAGGCTGTTCGTCACATCAGCAGCAGCTTCAGCGCAATCGCCCACATGGTCAGGCCGACAATGGCGTCCAGCACTTGCCAAGCACGCGGGCGGGCAAAGACCGGAGCCAGCAGGCTGGCGCCATAGCCGAGCGTGAAGAAGAAGGTGAAGCTGGCAATGGCAGCGCCGGCGGCAAAGACCAGCGGCTCGGGGTATTGTGCCGAGATCGAACCAAGGAGAACAACTGTATCTAGGTAGACATGCGGGTTCAGCCAGGTCAGTGCCAGAACCGTCGCCAGCACCGGCAGCAGAGCAGCACCTGCGCCCTCGCCCGCCGTGTCCAGGGTTTCGCCGCCCTGCCATGCGCTGCGCAGGGCACGGGCGCCGTACCAAAGCAGGAAAGCCGCACCGCCAAGCCGCATCGCCTGTTCGAACCACGGCACTGCCAGCGCCAGCGAGCCAAAGCCAAGGACACCTGCGGTGATAAGCAGCGCATCAGAGCCGGCACAGGTGAGGCAGATCCAGAATACATGCTGGCGCCGCAGCCCCTGGCGCAGGACAAAGGCATTCTGGGCGCCGATCGCCATGATCAGGCTGAGGCCAAGGGCAAATCCGGCAAGCAGGCTGGGGGGCATCACGGTCTCCATTGTTGTGCTGTGGTTTGACTAATGCCCGCCGTGGCTTTAATCCAGTTAAAGAACTTTACGCCAGATTAGAGTTGCTAATGCAGATGGATCCCAGCCAACTCGCCGCATTGAGCACGGTGCTGCGCCTTGGCAGTTTTGAGGCGGCGGCGCATTCCTTGCTCGTGACACCCTCGGCCATTTCGCAGCGGATCAAAGCGCTAGAGGACCGTATCGGCACTGCGCTGGTGCTGCGCGGGTCGCCTTGCACCGGGACGGGAGCGGGATTGCGGATAGCCAAACATGCCGAGGACATCGGCTTGCTGGAGGCGCAGCTGGCGCGTGAGCTATCTTTGGAGGCGGGCCACGGCCCGGTGCGGTTGCGGGTCGCGGTCAATGCCGACAGCCTGGCCAGTTGGTTCATCGAGGCAATGGCAGAGGTGGACGGGGTATTGTTCGACCTTTTGGTGGATGATCAGGACCACAGCGCGGAGTGGCTGAAACGGGGAGAGGTTTCGGCGGCGGTGACCGCCAGTTCCAAGCCCGTGACCGGGTTTGATGCCTATCCGCTGGGCACGCTGAACTATGTGGCAACCGCCAGTCCGGACTTCATGGCGCGCTGGTTTCCGAAGAGGGTGACGCCGGAGGCTGCCGCCTGCGCGCCCTGCCTGATCTTCAACGCAAAGGACAATCTGCAGCGGCTGTGGCTGGAGCGGAATGTGGCGCCGCAGCTGGCCCCGCCCGCCCATTACCTGCCCTCAACCCATGCCTTCATTGATGCCGCCGCGGCGGGTCTGGGCTGGGGCATGAACCCGCTGGCCATGGTCGCAGAGGATATCCGCAGCGGGCGGCTGGTGCCGCTGATCCCGGATACCGCACTGCCTGTGCCCCTGACCTGGCAAGTGGCGCGGGTGATGGCCCCTGCCCTTGCGGAGGTGACCCGCGCGGTGCAGAAATCTGCTAGGCAGTATTTGACGCAAAGCTAAACAGGAAAGCCCGCCGATGTTTTCAAAAGACACCTTGAGCTATGATCCGCTGCCCTTGCCGGACAGTGCGGGGTATTCCGACGCTGAAATGCTGGAAAAGGCGGCGGAATTCCTGGCCCATATGCGACGGCGGCATACGGTGCGGGACTTTACGGATCAGCCGGTGCCGCGGGAGGTGATCGAAACATGTATCCGCGCCGCCGGCACGGCACCCTCGGGGGCCAATCACCAGCCTTGGTTCTTTGCCGCGATCGCCAATCCCGAGCTGAAAGCACAGATCCGCGCCACGGCTGAGGAAGAGGAGAAGAAGTTCTACGCCGGCGGTGCTGGCGATGAATGGATCAAGGCGCTGGAGCCGATCGGCACCAATGCCGACAAGCCGCATCTGACAACCGCGCCCTGGCTGATCGTGGTCTTTGCCCAGCGCTGGGGCGCCTTTGAGGACGGCAGCCGTTACAAGAACTATTATGTGCCGGAAAGCGTGAATATTGCCACCGGCCTTCTGTTGACGGCGCTGCATACGGCCGGGCTGTGCACTTTGACCCACACACCGAACCCGATGAAGTTCCTGAATGGCGCCTTGGGCCGCCCGGCATCGGAAAAACCGACGATGATCATCGCCGTGGGCCATCCGGCAGAGGACGCGACCGTGCCATCCGTGGCCAAGCTGAAAAAACCGCTGGAGGAGATTTCGGCATTTTTAGAGTAACCCCGGCCGCCGGCACCCGGAAAATTCCAATTTTCCGGCCAATTTTCTTGCAAGAAAATTGTGCCGCCTGCGGCGGGCGGTGCGGCTGATGCCCGCGCCTGCCTCCTTGCACCGCAGCCTGGGCCTGCAAGTGCTGCTGCCGCGCGCAGGGATTGTGCTGATCTGGCTGGCGCTGAACCAATGGGTTCGCCTGCCGGTGCCGCTGGTCTTTATTCTGATGGCGGCGGACGGGTTGTTTCTGCTGTGGCAGGCCCGTGCCTTTCTGCTAAGCGCTGATGCGCATGTACGCAGCACCGGGGCGATGGCCCCAGTCTGGGGTGGTTATCTGGTGCTGCTGTTTGCGGGTTTCACCGCGATCACCCTGTGGTGGGATGCGCAGTTGATCGCCCGGACGGAGGAGGAACCCAATTATGCCGAACAGCGGCGGCAGGCGCGCGAAGCGCTTTACAGGCTGACAGTTTCCAATGACGGCCGTGCGCTGATATTTGAAGGTGAGATCACCTTTGGTCTCACGCGGCGGATTGCGCAGATGGCCAGCCAGCACCCCGGCCTGCATCGAATGACCCTGACCAGCCCCGGCGGTCTGATTGCCGAGGCCCGGGGCGCTGCCAGACTGATCCGCGAACACGGTTTTGCCACCCGTGCAGAAGGTTTGTGTGCTTCAGCTTGCACATTAATGTTCGCAGCCGGCCCCCGGCGCAGCCTCGGCGGGGACGGACAGCTTGGTTTTCACAGCTATGCTTTGCAGTTCGAAAGCGGCCTGCCGCAGATAGACCTGGAAAGGGAGCAGGAAAAGGACCGCGCCTTTCTGTTGCAGCAAGGGGTGAGCGCCGAGTTTGCAAACAGGGTCTTTGCCATCCCCCACCGGGAGATATGGATACCGGATGCCACGGCCCTGCGAATTGGCGGTGTCGTCACCGATTGACCGGCCAGCCGCCGTGCAACCGGGTTTTTCTTGCCGCCTCCGCCATTGCCCCCTAGCGTTTCAGCCAGCAACCGAGGGACATTTTTGCATGAAGCATATTCTAATTGCTGCGGGCCTGGGGCTGGCAGCACTGCCTGCTTTTGCCGGGCTGGAGGTCTGCAACAAAGCCGGGCAAAGCCTGAGTCTGGCCATCGGCTATTCCAGCGACGGAGATTGGGTTTCGGAAGGCTGGTGGAACATTCCGGCGGGGGCGTGCAAAACGCCGGTCAGCGGTGATTTGAAGAAACGTTATTATTATTACCGGGCCAATGCATCGGGCAGGGCTTTTGCCAGCGGTGATTACACATTCTGCACATCATCTGAGCCTTTTACCATTCACGGCGACACCCAATGCGGTCCGCGCGGGTATGAGACGCAGGGGTTTCGCAAGCTGGACACCGGCGAAACCGCCACGCATTTCACTCTGACACTGAATGCTGCGGCTGAAACGTCGGCCAAACAGGCCCCGGCCCAGCCGCAAGGCAGCACGCCGGGCACCTTTGGCGAGCCCTATTCGGACAATGTGACCCTGCAGGGCTGTTCCTCCGAAAGCCAGCGGGAGTGCAGTTTCCACGCTGGCGGCACCAAGTTCTTTGTTCGCGATGACGGGCGCACGCCGCAGTTTGTCTTTTCGGTCATGGAAACGCTGGACACCGGCACGCCAATGACAGTGGAGGGCGATCTGGAAGCGGTTTACGACCGGACCGCGGATGTTGTGCTGCGGGATGTCTCGGTGCGGTCATGGAACGAACATGACGGTCTGCTGAACAAGCTGCAGGGGCACTGGTATTCGGAGGACGATCCCAATGTGCAGTTTACCGTTCTGGGGGCGGAGCGGGACAACAGCTATGACGGTGCCTATGCCGGGCGGGACTATCTGGCCGTCTCGGAGCAGTGTTTCAATTTCGAGGGCGGCGGGCCATATCTCTATGCCCGCGAGGAAGAGACCGGCGAGGACTACTGCTATGTGATCGACTATGTGGATCACCTGGAGCTGACGCTGATGTATCTGCCGCGCGGCAATATCCTGCGCTACCGCAAGCTGGACTGACCCTGGCACAGCTTGAGGGAGGGGGCGCTGCCCCTTCGGCTTTGCGGCCTCACCCCCGCGGTACCTAAGATCAGAAAGAAGCAGCGGCCGCCGGACAAAAGAAAGGCCCGCCGGGCTGGCGGGCCTAGAGCATAAAACAACAGCAGCGGCTTAAAGCTGCGCCATGACCTCGTCGGAAGCTTCAAAGTTGGTGGTGACGCGCTGCACGTCGTCATCGTCCTCCAGCGCATCAACCAGCTTCATCAGCTTTTGCATGCCTTCGAGATCCAGCTCGGTGGTGGTGCCCGGTTTCCAGACCAGCTTGGTGCTCTCGGATTCACCCAGCTCCGCTTCCAATGCGTTCGACACATCGTTGAGGTCGGTATCGGCGCAATAGATGATATGGCCGTCCTCGGAGCTTTCGACATCTTCGGCGCCGGCTTCGATGGCGGCCATCATCACGGTGTCGGCGTCGCCAGCGGCAGCCGGATAGGTGACTTCACCCTTGCGGTCGAACATAAAACCGACCGAACCGGTCTCGCCCAGATTGCCGCCGTTCTTGGAGAAGGTGGAGCGGACGTTGGAGGCGGTGCGGTTCTTGTTGTCGGTCATCGTCTCGACGATCACCGCAACGCCGTTAGGACCATAGCCCTCGTAACGGATTTCGTCATAGTTTTCAGCGTCGCCGCCCACGGCCTTCTTGATCGCGCGGTCAATCACGTCCTTGGGGACGGACTGCGATTTTGCTTCCTTGACGGCCAGGCGCAGGCGCGGGTTCTTGTCGGGATCAGGGTCGCCCATCTTGGCGGCCACGGTGATCTCCTTGGCCAGCTTGGAAAACAGTTTCGACCGCGCCGCGTCCTGACGGCCTTTGCGGTGCTGAATGTTTGCCCATTTTGAATGGCCTGCCATGGTGCATCCTTGCTGCTGAATATCTGAATTGGCGCTCATATAGCCCGTGCGGGTGCCGGGTTTCAAGCGCCCTGCCCCGGCTTGGCCCTTGCTCGGCGGGGTTTCGGGGTTAAGCTGGCCCGATGACATATGATCAAGCTGTTTTATTTGCGTTATTTGCTGCCGTCTTTGCCCTGCTGTTATGGGGGCGCTACCGGTATGATCTGGTGGCCTTTGCCGCGCTGATGGCAGGGGTGGTGCTGGGGGTGGTGCCTGCTGGCGACGCTTTTGCCGGGTTTGGCCATCCGGCAACGCTAGTGGTGGCGCTGGTGCTGATTGTGTCCGCAGGGCTGGTGCGCTCGGGGGCAGTGTTCCTGATCACCCGGACGCTGGTGGACAGCGCCCGGGGCCTTGGCGGCCACATCGCGCTGATGGGCGGGGTCGGTGCGGTGCTGTCAGCCTTCATGAACAATGTCGCGGCGCTGGCGCTGCTGATGCCGGTGGATATCCAGACCGCGCGCAAGGCGGGACGCGCACCTGGGCTGAGTCTGATGCCCCTGTCCTTTGCCACCATTCTGGGCGGCATGGCGACCCTGATCGGCACCCCGCCAAACATCATCATCGCGGCGATCCGGGAGGAGCGGCTGGGAGAGCCGTTCCGGATGTTCGATTTTGCCCCGGTGGGCGGCGTTGCGGCGCTGGCTGGGCTTGGCTTTGTGGCGCTTATCGGCTGGCGGCTGATCCCGGCGCGGGAGAATGCAGCAGGAGCTTCCGAGGCGCAGCTGGCGCCCTATATTGCCGAGCTGACCGTGGGCGAAGACTCGGAACTGATCGGCAAACGGCTGGGCGAGCTGGATGAAGAGGCTGAGAAGGCGGATGTGGCGATCATCGGGCTGATCCGGGATGGCAAGCGCCGCTATGGCCGCTCCAGCGCTGCCATGCTGCGGGACGGGGATGCCCTGGTGATCGAGGCCGAACCGGAAGCACTGGATGAGTTCCGCAGCGCCCTGAAACTGGATTTTGCCGACGCCGCACGGCAGGAAAAAGTGACGGCTGCAGGCGACGGGCTGGAACTGGTTGAGGTTGTGGTGCCGGAATCTGCCCGTGTGCGCGGCCGCAGTGCCCAATCCATAGGCCTGGCCTGGCGGCAAAGCGCCGTGCTATTGGGGGTTTCCCGTCAGGGCAGGAGGATCACCAAACACATCCGCCAGACTGAAATTGAAGCAGGGGACATTCTGCTGCTGCTCTGCCCGCGCGGACGCAGTGCCGATGTCACCGACTGGCTGGGCTGCCTGCCGCTGGCGCAGCGCGGGCTGGCGGTAACGGCAAATGACAAGACCTGGGCCGCCATCGGTCTGTTTGCCGCCGCCGTTCTGGCGGCTTCTGCCGGGTTGATCTACCTGCCGGTGGCCCTGGGCTTGGTTGCGATCGGCTATGTCCTGCTCAAGATCCTGCCGGTGGCAGAGATCTATGACCACGTGGAATGGCCGGTGGTGGTGCTGCTGGGCTCGATGATCCCGCTAGGGGCGGCACTGGACAGTTCAGGCGGCACCGCATTGATTGCCAATGCGCTGACGGGCCTGACCGCAGGCCTGCCCGCCTGGGCTGTGCTGACGGTGCTGATGGTCGTCACCATGACGCTGTCGGATGTGCTGAACAATACCGCAACGGCCATTGTCGCGGCACCCGTGGGCATTCAGATGGCGGAGTCCCTGGGGGTGTCTCCTGATCCGTTCCTGATGGCGGTGGCGGTTGCCGCCTCGGCGGCGTTCCTGACGCCGATCGGGCATAAGAACAACACGCTTGTTCTGGGTCCCGGCGGTTACCGCTTTGGCGATTACTGGCGGATGGGGCTGCCGCTGGAGGCTCTGGTCATTGCCGTCTCTATTCCGGCAATCCTGGTGTTCTGGCCATTGTAGCGAGGACCAAAACTTTTGCGGAAAAGTTTTGCCAAAATCCTTTCACAAGGATTTTGCGGCCTGTGCGGAGACCATTGCAGGCTGTGCTTGCCGGTCCGCCCAGGCCTGCGACATCAGCACAATGGCTGTTGATCCGCCCAGGACCCCAATCAGGAACAGTTTTTTGAAATCCATTTGCCACCCCTAGAAATACTCCCCTGTTTCATATGGGCATGGCTTTAACAATTTCACGTAAACAGGATCTGGCAAGGCGAAAAATCGCCATCGCCAAAGGCATCCAGTGCGATCAGAGCGGCCAGAAAAATGGAATGATCAGCGACGCAACCATCCCGACGCTGAGGTTCAGCGGGATGCCGACACGCAGAAAATCGGTGAACTTATAACCGCCTGGACCGTACACCAAGGTGTTCGTCTGGTAGCCGATCGGAGTGGCAAAAGACGCCGAGGCGGCGACCATGACGGCCACTACCAAGGGGCGCGGATCCACCCCCATCGCCTGGGCCAGGCCAATGGCAATCGGGGTAACCACAACGGCCACAGCATTGTTGGAGACCAGCTCAGTCAGGACCGAGGTCAGCAGATAGACCGCCCAGACCAGCAGGAACGGCGGCAGCATCGACAAGGCGGGCGCAATGGCGTTGACGATCAGGGCAACCGCACCGGAGCTTTCCAGCGCCGCCCCGATGGCCAGCATCGAAAAAATCAACGCCAAGAGACGCCCATCGACAAATGAGAACGCCTCATCCGCATCAATACAGCGGGTCACGAACACCAGCGATACCATCAGCAGCGACAGCATCAGGATAGGTGCGACGCCAAAGGCGGCCAGCAGAACGATCCCCAGCAGCGCAACAACGGCAATCGGCGCGTGGCTGCGGCGGTAGGCGCGCTGGGTCGGCTGCGAGACATCGGCCAGATCCATATCGGAGGCCAGACGCTGGATATCAGCCGGCGCGCCCTCCAGCAGCAGGGTGTCGCCGATCCGCACCACGAGGTCGTCCAGCTGCACACCGATGTTCTGGTTTCGCCGGTGCACCGCCAGCGTGTAGACGCCGTAGCGGCGGCGCAGGCGCATCGCGCCAAGGCTGCGGCCGACCATGCGGCAGCCCGGGGTGATCAGCACTTCGACGGTTTCGGTCTCGACGGCGGAAACCTGATCCACCCGCTTGAGCTCCTTATTGGTTTGCAGGCTCAACAGCTCGGTCATTCGGGTGCGCAGCACCACGCGGTCGCCGACCTGCAGTTCCACCCCTTTGAGGTTGCGGCGCAGCGATTCATCGCCGCGGATCACATCGATCAGCCGCACGCCAGGGCGCTTGAACAGCTGCACGCCGGTGACTTCGCGGCCGATCAGGTTGCTTTCAGGCGGGATCACTGCTTCGGTGAAGAACTTCATCTTGGATTTATCGCTGAGCAGCATCGCCATGCTGTCGCGGTCCGGCAGCAACCGCGGTGCGATGAAGCGCAGATAGACCATGCCATAGACCACCAAGATCACGCCCAGCGGGGTGACTTCGAAAATAGTGAAGGGTTTCAGGCCCTGCGCCCGCGCCACGCCATCCACCAGCAGATTGGTCGAGGTGCCGATCAGCGTCAGCGTGCCGCCCAGGATCGCGGCATAGCTGAGCGGGATCAGCATTTTGGAGGCGGACACATTCAGGGTGCGGGAAATCTGGATGAAAACCGGGATCATCACCACAACCACCGGCGTGTTTGACACCACGGCAGAGGCCGCGACCACAAAGGCCATCAGCAGCGCAACCGCCAGTTTGGGGTTCACCTCGGCCTGTTTCTTGGCAATTTGGGTAAAGGCATCCAGCGCCCCTGTCCGCACCAAAGCGCCCATGATGATGAACATCGCCGCAATGGTCCAAGGCGCCGGGTTGGACAGCACCGGCAGCGCCTGATTGTAGGGCAGAACGCCGGTGGCCAGCATTGCCGCAACGCCGGTCAGCGCCACAACTTCGGTGGGATAGGTTTCGCGCAGGAAAGCCACAAACATGGCCAGGACAATGGCAATCGCCAGGACCGCGCTGCCGGTTTCACCTAGTTGGAAGAACTGCATTTACCGTGATGATGTCCATATAGTTTCAGGCGGATTTAGCGTGCTGCTGCACGCTTCGCCATCGCGCAGTTTCCCTGAAACCTTTCGCCTGAGCAAGAATTTCCGCATCAGCAAAGTTTCGAGGGCCTGGATTCGGGAATTTATGCGGAAAATCGCGGCTGCAACGGCAAATCATCCCGCCCCAGGCTGCATTGCGCAGGGGCGCGGCCTTAAGGGGCGGCTTCCTGCAGCAAGCCGCCATTGCGCACCATGCGAATCTGCTTGGCAGCACCCGTTCGGTCGTCGGTCTCGACAAATACGCCGGAAAGGGTAGCCGCACCATTTGCGGGGGTAAAACGGGCCTTGGGCATTCCAGTCAGGAAGCGGCGCATCGGCTCGGCTTTGTCCATCCCAATAACCGAATTGTAGTCGCCGCACATCCCGGCATCGGTGAGATAGCCGGTGCCTTCGGACAGGATCTGCGCATCCGCTGTCGGCACATGGGTATGGGTCCCCACCACCAGCGAGGCGCGACCATTGCAAAAGTGGCCCATTGCCATCTTCTCGGAAGTGGCCTCGCAATGCATATCGACGATGATCGCCTGTGCCAGCCCGCCGCGGGGGTGCGATTTCAGCACCGCCTCGACCGCGCCGAAGGGATCATCGAATGCGCGTTTCATGAACACCTGGCCCAGCACCTGCACCACCAGCACCTTGCGTCCGCCCGGCGCCTGGAACAGCCGGTAGCCGCGGCCCGGCGCACCTTTGGCAAAGTTCAGCGGCCGGATAATGCGCTGTTCCTTTTCGATGAACTGCAGCATGTCTTTCTGGTCAAAGGCATGGTCGCCCAATGTCAGACAATCGACCCCCGCGTCCAGCAGCAGCTTGGCGTGCTCGCCGCTCAGCCCCATGCCGTTGGAGGCATTCTCGCCATTCACCACAACAAAATCGAGCCGCCAGTCCTGGCGCAATCGCCGCAGATTATCAGAAATGGCACTGCGCCCCGCGCGGCCCATCACATCGCCTAGAAACAAAATTCGCATGTGCGCGTGGTACGCCGTTGCGCCCGGCAGAACAAGGCCCGCGGCAGGCGTGCAAAACTTTTCTGAAAAGTTCTGCCAAGATTTTTCCACAAAATCTTGGCTGCTTGGCCTGCGTCAGCGGCTGAATTGCAGGATCCGGCTTTCGGTCACCAGCATATCGAGCGGCTGGTCGGTGGGTTCCAGCGGCAAGTCTTCGGCCTCTTGCGCGTCAAAAGCAAAGCCAATCGCCAGCGTCGCCCGTTTGCCGCGCAGCAGTTCCAGCGTGCGATCATAGAAGCCGCCGCCGTACCCCAAACGCCCGCCCTTGGCATCAAAGGCAACCAGCGGCACGATCAGGATCTCAGGTTCGAAAAAATCATCCGTTTCGGGAACCATGGCTCCAAAGGGGCCGTCGCGCAGCGGGACTTCGGGCTGCCAGCGGCTGAATCTCAGCGGCTGCCCTGCCCCCATGATCACCGGTACGCCCACAGGCCCGTGCGCGGCGGCTTCGGCCATTGCGGGCACCGGGTCGATTTCTGTCCGGATCGGCAGAAAGCCAGACAACGGCACACCGCGGTAGCCGGCCAGCACCTCGGACAGACCGCCTGCGGCACCTGGAACATTGCGGGCATGCGCTTCCTTGCGGCGGGCAAAGGCGGCCTTGCGGGCGGCGGCTTTAATCTCGGTCAGATCCGTCATCGCGGTCTCCTACAGCAAAACGGTGGCGGCAAGCCCGAGGAAGGCAAAGAACCCGACCACATCGGTCACAGTGGTCACAAATGCGCCTGAGGCCAGCGCCGGGTCAATACCGGCTTTCTCCAATAGAACCGGGATCACCGTGCCCGCCAGCCCCGCCACGACCAGATTGATCACCATAGCGACGGCAATCACCACCCCCAGCATTGGCGAACCGAACCAGGCCAAGCCCACCAGCCCCATCACAATGGCAAAGATCACCCCGTTGACCAGCCCCACAAGCACTTCCCGGCGGATCACCCGCCAGACGTTGGAACCGGTCAGGTCGCGGGTGGCAATCGCGCGCACCGCAACCGTTAGCGACTGGGTGCCGGCATTGCCGCCCATAGACGCAACAATCGGCATCAGCACCGCAAGGGCGACGAACTGGGCGATGGTGTCCTCGAACTGGGCAATGACCAGCGAGGCCAGCACCGCGGTCACCAGATTCACCGCCAGCCAGGGGAAGCGGCGCTTGGTGGTTTCGATCACCCGGTCAGCCAGCGAGCTTTCCTCGCCCACGCCAGCCAGGCGCAGAATGTCTTCCTCGTGTTCCTCATCCTGCACGATCATCGCATCGTCGATGGTGATCACACCGACCAGTCGCCCCTCAGCGTCGGTCACGGGCGCCGAAATCAGGTGGTACTGATTGAATGCATAGGCCACGTCTTCCTCGTCCTGATCGGCGGGGATCACCTGAAAGGTGTCCTCGACCAGTTCGCTCAGCGGCACTTCACGCTTGGTGGCCATTATCCGGCCAAGGGTGACATTGCCAATCGGATGCAGACGCGGATCAACCAGGACCACGTGATAGAACTGCTCTGGAAGATCATCTGAGTTGCGCATGAAATCAATGGCCTGGCCGACATTCCAATGCTCGGGTGCCATCACCACTTCGCGCTGCATCAAGCGGCCGGCGGAGTTTTCCGGATAACTCAGAGATTGCTCAACCGCGACCCGATCGGCGTCTTCAAGCGCATCCAGGATGGCTTCCTGCTGCGGCACCTCAAGGTCTTCGAGAAGGTCTACGACATCGTCGCTTTCCATCTCCCGGACCGCATCGGCCAGAACCAGCGGGTTCAGCGTTTCGATAACCTCTTCACGGATCGACTCGTCCAGTTCGGACAGGATCTCACCGTCGAACTCACGGTCATAGAGGCGGATCAGCCGCGCCCGGTCGCTGGCATCGATCTGTTCCAAAAGGTCGGCGATGTCGGCGGCGTGCAGGTCTTCCAGCAGATCCGTCAGCGTCTGCTGATCGCCCTGCTCCACCGCACCCAGAATCTGGGCAACCAATTTGCGGTCCAGGTCATAGGAGTCGTCCTGAGACAGGTCGCCGGTGATGTTGTCGCCGCTGCTCATGTGATGCCCCCGGGTATTTTGTGAGTGTTTGCCTGCAAAATAGAAGAAGCGGCTACCGGAAAACAATGTCATCGGCATAATTTACCGGAGCTGATGCGGCGGGTATCCTGCCCGGAGCCATTTTGCAAGGAAAGGGTTGGAAGAATGGGCACCGATTACATCCTGAAAGGGCACGTGCTGTCTTTTGCCGGCTCTCCCTTCACCGCTGGCCAGCCAGAAGATGCCGTCCGGCTGCAGGACGCGGTGGCGGTGCAGGACGGCAAGGTCGCGGGTGCCGGTCCGCTGGCAGAAATGCAGGCACTGCTGCCTGAGGCGAAAGCCGTGGATCACAGCGGCAAGCTGATTATGGCCGGGTTTGTGGACGCCCATGTGCATTATCCGCAGACCGCCATCATCGCCAGCTGGGGCAAGCGGCTGATCGACTGGCTGAACAGCTATACCTTCCCAGAGGAGATGCGGTTCGGCGACCGCGCCTATGCTGATGAAGTTGCCAATCGCTATCTGGACCTGACAGCCGCCCATGGCACCACCACGGTCTGCAGTTATTGCACCATTCATTCCGAAAGCGTGGATGCGTTTTTCACGGCGGCGCAAGGCCGCGGGCAGCGGGTGGTTGCGGGCAGGACCTGCATGGACCGCAACGCACCGGATGGGCTGCGGGACACGGCCCAATCTGCATATGACGATTCAGAAGCGCTGATCGGGCGATGGCACGGGGTGGACCGGCTGGAATATGCGATCACCCCGCGGTTTTCCCCCACGTCCACCCCGGAACAGCTGGAGGCAATGGGCGCGCTTTGGGGCAAGCACCCGGAATGTCTGATGCAAACGCATCTGAGCGAGCAGATTGATGAGATCGAATGGGTGAAATCGCTGTTTCCGCAGGCCCGCGACTATCTGGACACCTATGAGGAGTTCGGCCTTTTGGGCGCTAGGGGTCTTTACGGTCACGCGATCCATTTGGAGGAGCGTGAACGGCACCGGCTGCGGGACTTTGGCGCGGCGCTGATCCATTGCCCGACATCGAACACTTTTATCGGCTCCGGGCTGTTCGATATGGCCGGGCTGATGGCTGAGGGGCAGAGGATCGGCCTTGCCACCGATACCGGCGGCGGGTCCAGCTTTTCAATGCTGCGCACGATGGCGGCGGCCTATGAGATCGGCCAGCTGCGCGGCACGCCGCTGCAGGCGGCGCAGCTGTTGTGGCTGGCGACCCAAGGATCCGCCACGGCGCTGCGGATGGAGGCAAAGATCGGCAATATCGCCGCAGGCATGGAGGCGGATCTGGTGGTGCTGGACCTTGCCTCCACCCCTGCCATCGCCCAGCGTGCGGAACGCGCCGAGGACCTGTGGGAAGCGGTGTTCCCGACCATCATGATGGGGGATGACCGCGCGGTCGCCGAAGTCTGGATCGGTGGCAGGCGGGTATAGGAGAGGCGCTGGCGCGCCTCTGCCTGCGGCAGGAGTACTTTCAAAAAGAAGAAGCCAAAGACTGCGCTAGCCGGCCGTGGCGTTCGATGAGACGCGGCAGGTCGAGGGTGGTGACTTCGCCGCCCCGGATGATCTGCTTGCCCTCGACAAACAGGTGTTTGACCTGGGTCGGGCCGGCCAGCAGCAGGGCGGCAGCATCCCAGCTGCCGCTGGACGCAATGCCGGTGGTATCCCAGACGGCGACATCGGCGCGCTTGCCTGGCGCCAGGCGGCCGCAATCGGGCCGGCCCAGCACATCGGCGCCGCCTCGGGTGGCGATCTCCAGCGTTTCATAGGCGCTCATCGCATCGGCACCGTTGGCAACCCGCTGCAGCAGCATGGCCTGACGCGCCTCAGCGCTAAGGCTGGCCATGTCGTTGCTGGCGGAGCCGTCCACGCCCAGCCCCACAGGAACCCCAGCATCGCGCATTGCCCGCACAGGCGCGATGCCGCTGCCCAGGCGGCAGTTGGAACAGGGGCAATGAGCAACCCCGGTGCGGGTTCTGGAAAAAAGATCAATCTCTTGCACGTCCAGCTTCACGCAATGGGCGTGCCAGACATCCTCTCCGGTCCAGCCCAATTCTTCGGCATACTGGCCGGGGCGGCAGCCGAACTTGGCCTCGGAATAGGCAATATCCTCGTCATTTTCGGCCAGA
Organism: Leisingera aquimarina DSM 24565; assembly: GCF_000473165.1. GTDB lineage: Bacteria > Pseudomonadota > Alphaproteobacteria > Rhodobacterales > Rhodobacteraceae > Leisingera > Leisingera aquimarina. The sequence goes on from NZ_KI421504.1 coordinate 3,642,490, forward strand.
TGGGTATGCAGCATCACGCCTTTGTCGCGGGCCAGCAGCGCCGCATCGCGCATTAGCTCGCGGCTGACCGAAAAGGGCGAGCATGGCGCCAGGCCGACGCGGCACATGGACCCCTCGCCGGCATCGTGGAAAGCGTCCACCACGCGGATCATGTCATCGAGAATGGCCTGCTCTTTCTCAACCAGGCTGTCGGGCGGCAGACCGCCATCGCTTTCGCCGATGCTCATGGCACCGCGGGTCGGGTGGAAGCGCAGGCCCACCTCGCGGGCGGCGTGAATAGTGTCTTCCAGACGGGAGCCGTTGGGGTAGAGATACAGGTGGTCGGAGCTGAGCGTGCAACCGGAGAGCGCCAGTTCCGCCAGCCCCAGCTGGGCAGAGACGAACATCTCGTCCGGAGTGAACTGCGCCCAGATGGGATAGAGCCGCTGCAGCCAGCCGAACAGCAGCGCATCCTGGGCGCCGGGCACTGCGCGGGTCAGGTTCTGGTAGAGGTGGTGATGGGTGTTGACCAGCCCTGGGGTCACCACACAGCCGCGGCCTGAAACAATGTCTCCGCTGGTTTGCAGCCCCTGCCCCACGGCGGCAATCCCGCCGCCGCGGATCAGCACATCGGCGCCGTGCAGCACACGGCGCGTATCATCCATTGTCAGGATGGTATCGGCATTTTGAATAAGAATCTCTGTCATTTTCACACACTCCAAAAGACAGCCCGCTTCAGAGGAATGTGTGATTGGCCGATGGAAAACGGGCGAAGAACCGGCCTGCCGGGAAAACTACAGGCAGGGGGCGCCGGTTTCAACCCGTTTACGTCTGCCGCAGCAGTTCCAGCGCAGCCGCGTGGATTTCCGCGTTGGCCGCGGCCAGGGCACGGCCGCCATTATGGGCCGGGTTGCCCTGCCAGTCAGTGACCATGCCGCCTGCTGCCTGGATCAGCGCAATCGGCGCCTGAATATCATAAGCGTTGAGACCGGCTTCTATCACCAGATCCACTTGTCCTACCGCCACCAGCGCATAGGCATAGCAGTCGGTGCCATAGCGGGTCAGTTTGGCGCGGGCCGAGACCCGTTCGAACGCAGCCCGGTCATCCGGTGTGCCGACCTCCGGAAAAGTGGTGAACAGGATGGCGTCTTCCAGCGCCGCAGTGGCGCGGGTCTGCAAAGGTCTTTCGCCAAACGGTCCGGTCATGGCGGCAATTTCCGGTCCGCCGCAGAAACGCTCACCGGTATAGGGCTGATCGATAACGCCCAGGAACGGGCCGTTTTCATCTGACAGCGCAATCAGCACGCCCCAGGTCGGCGTGCCGCTGATGAAGCCGCGGGTGCCATCAATCGGGTCCAGCACCCAGGTTCGTCCAGAGATGCCCGGTTTGGTGCCGAACTCCTCTCCCAGTATTCCATCATCGGGGCGCGTATCCGCCAAGACCGCCCGCATCGCCTGCTCGGCAGCGTGGTCCGCAACAGTGACCGGATCAAACCCGTCTTCGAGTTTATTTTCAGCCGTCAGCGAAGATGTGCGGAAATGCGGCAAGATGGCAGCGCGTGCTGCGTCTGCCAGTCTGTGTGCAACGTCAAGATCAGATAAAGCGGCCTGTTTCATATCGTGACGGGTGCCACTCGCCCGGCACGATTGCAAGCGCAAACCCCGCCATCGCAGGTTTTGCGCTTGCAAATACTTTTCATTCGCCGTCCGGATTTCAGGCGACGTCGCTTAGCACACGTGCCAGTTCAAACAGGCGTCGGCGCTGGTTTTCCGGGATCGCGTAGTAGGAGCGCACCAGATCAAGGGCCTCTTTGTCGCCCATCAGGTCTTCCGGAACGGAGGCTTTCTCCGCGGGGGCTTTGCCTTCTTCCTGCAGCCCTTCGAAGAAGAAGCTCACCGCCACCTCAAGCGCGTCGGAAATATCCCAGAGCCGCGAGGCGCTGACCCGGTTCGCACCGGTCTCGTATTTCTGAATTTGCTGAAATTTAATGCCGACCTGCTCGGCGAGTTGCTGCTGCGTCATGCCGATCAGCCACCGGCGGTGGCGGATGCGCTTTCCCACATGCACGTCAACTGGATGAGCCATGCGTTTCTCCTAAGTCCAAAATCCGGCTGCAACCCGGACCGCTGCATTCCTATAACCTGTTCTGGCTGCTTCAAATCTTTGCCGGAACACGGTTCCCCATCAGAGCGATCTAAGCTCAACCTCTGAGCAAAAGTGTACAACCCTTGCGATTGATTGCAAGGCTGCCGTCGCCCCATGCGCAGCCCGCACGTTCAAGCGCATGATTTCATGTATCATTTTTCTAAAGGTTTTGTTGCCAAGCGGCTGACGATCACGTACCTCCCCAGAAATAGCGAGGTGCAGCCAGGCGCAGCAACCCGCCAGTGTGAGGGCGCGAATCACACAGATTCCCGCAGAAGGTGAGGAAAAAATATGCAGGCTTTCCAAGTTCCAGCCTTTGACCGTCCGGCGTCGCTGACGGAAATAGACGTCCCGCCGCCGGGGCCCGGAGAAGCAGCCGTTGCGCTGCGGGCCTGCGGTTTGAACTTTGCCGACCTGCTGATGATGAAGGGCAGCTATCAGGACACGCCCGAGCCCCCCTTTACCCTGGGATTGGAAGCGGCAGGCGTGGTGACGGAATTGGGCGATGGCGCAAAAGGGTTTGCTCCGGGAGACCGGGTCGCAGTGTTCGGCGGCTCCGGCGGGCTGGCGGAAGCCGGGGTTTTCAACACGGCCCAGCTGATCCGGATCCCCGATGCGATGAGCTTCGAGCACGCCGCGGCAATGCAGATCGCCTATGGCACCAGTCATATGGCGCTGGATCATTGCGCCCGCCTGCAGCCGGGCGAGACGCTGCTGGTAACGGGGGCCGCCGGCGGCGTCGGGCTAACGGCTGTTGAGATCGGCAAACTGATGGGCGCGACAGTGATTGCCCAGGCCCGCGGGCAGGAGAAGCTGGAAGTGGCGGCTGCCGCCGGTGCGGATCATCTGGTTGATGCCGGCGAAGACCTGCGCAGCACTGTGAAGGCTTTGGGCGGCGCAGATGTGGTCTATGACGCCGTGGGCGGCGAGGTGTGGAAAGCCGCCTTCCGCTCCGCCAATCCGGGCGCGCGGCTGCTGCCGGTCGGATTTGCCGGCGGCGAGGTGCCGCAAATCCCGGCCAACCACCTGCTGGTGAAGAACCTGACGGTGATCGGGTTTTATCTGGGCGGCTACATGAAATTTCGGCCCGAAGCGGTGTGCCGGTCCTTTGAGACGCTGTTTGCCTGGCACGGCGAAGGCCGCATCAAGCCGCATATCAGCCACACCCTGCCGCTGGACCGCGCTGCCGAGGGGCTGGACCTGCTGCGCAGCCGCAAGTCCACCGGCAAGGTGGTAATCACCTTGGGCAGCAACAGCTGACCAGCAGCAACCGCGTGGCAGGACCTCTCCCGCCCGCGGCCACAGCATCAGCCCGTTAACTGGCAGCGCGCAGCGGCGCGGACCACAGACCCTGAAAGGCCTGACGGATGAATTCGGCCAGTTCCTCGACATAGGGCGCGCGCACGCGCTCGGCCCCGTAGAGGTTGATGTGCTGCAGGGGAAGATCCGGCAAGCCGCAGCCCTGTTCGACCAGTTCCTGATAACCGGGCTGGGTCCCCTCCAGCAACACACCGATGGCCAGATCGGCGCTGACCGTTGCCTCGACGGTCCGGTCGGAATCGCTGTCGAGCGCCATCTCCCATTCGATACCCGCCTCATCCAGCGCCGCCGTGGCCACAGGGCGGAAACTGCAGTTGCGGCAGAAGCCAAGCCGCAGGGGACGCTGCCGCCAGACCGACCCGTCCGGCGCGCCGACCCAGCGCAGCGGCATGCTGTGGATCGTCTCGCCGCCGCCGCCTGATCCGTTTTCCGTGGTCAGGATCAGGTCGAACGCGCCGCGCGCGAATTCGGCTTTGAGGTCGCGGGTGTTGGATGTGCACAGGTTCACATTCACCCGCGGGTAACTGAGATTGAACCGCTTCAGCACTTGCGGGATGACCGGATGCACCACGTCATGCGGCACCCCCAGCAGCACCTCGCCCTCAAAGGCCTGGTCTGTCAGCCTGCCGATCACCTCGTCATTCAGCGCCACCATCCTGCGGGCATACCCAAGCATTTGCTCGCCTTCCGCTGTCAGCGCAATAGTGCGCGCGGAGCGGTCCAGAAGGCTCAGCCCCAAAAGCTCCTCCAGCCGCTTCATCTGCATGGAGACCGCCGATTGGGTGAGATGCAGAAAACCGGCTGCCCGGGTCACGCCGCCATTGTCCGCCACCGCCACAAAAGAGCGGAGCGTCGTGATATCGAGATTCCTTACCATCACAGCACCTGATGCATTAGATCAAAAACATTCGTTTTTAAAATGTGCCACAAGACACCATATTCATCAACACAATTGATCACCCAAAAGGGACGCATCACAAACTCAACTGAAGGATCCGCGCTATGACCTTTGCAACCTCTTCCTGCAACGCCCCGTCCTGCACCCCCTCGTGCCCCACTGCAAAGCCGCCGCTGTCACTGACCGCCCGCTTGCATCTGCATGTATCGGCATGGCGGCAGCGCCGCCAGCTGGCCAAGCTGGACGCCCGCGCACTGGACGACATCGGCGTGACCCGCGCCGAGGCCGACGCCGAGGCCCGGCGCGGGTTCTGGAGCGCACCGGATCACTGGACCCGCTGAGCGTCTGCAGCCCGATTTGACGCCCGCATTTGAGGCGGGCCGCCAGCCGGCGGCCCGTTTCCTCGTTTTTCATGTATTTATTGCCCCGAAATACTTGAACCGGAACGCAGTTCCCCCGATATTTAGCGGGAAAGCTGCCGGCCGCGGCCCGGTTCGTGTTCCGGCAGCAAGGGAGTAATTTACGGAGACCACCCAAGATGGCACAATTCGACACCATCCGGTCTGCAGCCGGCGCCCGCGCCGCGCAGATTGATGAGGGCCTGCGCGCCCATATGAACAAGGTCTACGGCACCATGGCCGCAGGCACGTTCATCACTTTCCTCGCAGCCTGGGCCATTTCCGGCCTGGCCGTCACTGCCGACCCGGCCAATGCCGTGGCCCAGCTGAGCGCGGACAAATACCTGACCAATATCGGCTATGCGCTTTATGCCTCGCCGCTGAAATGGGTTATCATGTTTGCACCGCTGGCCTTTGTGTTCGGCATCGGCGCTGCCGCAAACCGCATGTCGGCGGCCGGCGTTCAACTGCTGTTCTATGTCTTTGCCACGGTGATGGGCCTGTCGATCAGCTCGATCTTCCTAGTCTTCACCGGCGAGAGCATCGTGCAGGTGTTCCTGATCACCTCCATCGCATTTGCGGGCCTGTCGCTGGTGGGCTACACCACCAAGAAAGACCTGTCCGGCATGGGCGCCTTCCTGATCATGGGCCTGATCGGCCTGATCGTGGCCTCGATCGTCAATATCTTCCTGGCGTCGTCGGCGATGGCCTTTGCGATCTCCGTGATCGGCGTGCTGATCTTTGCAGGCCTCACCGCCTATGACACCCAGCGGATCAAGAACGACTACCTGCAGATGGCACATTCGGGCGACCAGGAATGGCTGGCGAAGTCGGCCATCATGGGCGCACTCAGCCTTTATCTGGACTTCATCAACATGTTCATGATGCTGCTCCAGCTGCTTGGAAACCGCGAATAAGCACTCAAAGTTTTCCAAAGTTATCGAGGGGCGGGTCACAGCGATCCGCCCCTTTTCATTTCAACAACAATAAGTGGGATGACCCCATAAAGATTATCGAGGTTCCCGCAGTGGAGGCAGACCGCCTGCTGCCGCTGTTGCAGGACCTGCATGCATCGCACGCCGCGCATCAGCCAGCGCGCCACACCCCGCCCCTCGGCAGCACCGATCTGGCCGTATGGTTGCAGGTGTGGCTGCGGGAAGAGAACATCGTTGCCCTGGCCGCAGAAAGCCCGCAAGGGGCGCTGCTGGGCTATTTAATCTATGAGCTGCAGAACCGCCCGGCGCTGCCCATCCGCGCGGCTGAGACCCGCGCCATGCTGCATCATATTTCGGTGACCGAAGCCTGGCGCCAGATGGGCGCCGGCAAGGCACTGGTAGAGGCGATGAGGGCGCAGGCACTGGCGGCCGGCGCCACAGTGGTTGCAGCCACCTATGCGCCCTTCAACACCGCCTCAGCCGCGCTGTTGCAGGGCATGGGAATGGATCCGGTGCTGACAATGGCCGAGTGGCGCGCCTAGTGTACGCCTCTGACGTCAGGATCCGGCGGCCGTGCAGTCCAGCCCGGCGGAGATGGCAATTGTGCCGCGGCGGCTCGACACCTCGCGCACTTCGCCGTCCGGGCGGCAGCCGGAAGCATCCGTGACCAAATCAAGGAACTCAGCCGCCGGGATCTCCGGCAGGCTGGGCATTGCGCTGTCCTCCGGGACGCTCAGAACCGCCATTCCTGCACTGCCTGAGCGGACCAGGCACAACGCCAGCCTGCGTCCCTGCAGGTGCACGATTTTGTCCACCACCGCCCGCTGACCGCCAGCACGGGCTGGCGATGCGGTCTGCAGATGCTGTGCCTCGACTGCAGGCGGCGGCGGCACCGCCGTCCCCGCGTCAAAGGAACTGGAGACCGGCGCCCCGGCCGCTGCCAATGCAGCCGCAATCATGTAAACCCTCACAGCACATCCACCCGTTTGTTCATTAACCCACGGGCTGAAGGCTAGACCGGAATTGGGGCGCAAACGTGCCGCGGCAGCCGGCCGCGCGGCGGAATCAGCCTGGCATTTTCAAAGAATTTGAAGCAGCCATGCGAGGTGCCAGGCCAGTCCAAAAGAAAACGGGCCGCGCCAGGCGCGACCCGTTTCCGGAAATCATTCCAAATGAAAGGCTTACTTGATTTTGCCTTCTTTGTACTCGACATGCTTGCGCACAACCGGGTCATACTTCCGCACAACCATTTTTTCGGTCATGGTACGCGCGTTTTTCTTGGTCACATAGAAGTGGCCGGTGCCCGCGCTCGAGTTCAGGCGGATCTTGATTGTGGTCGGCTTCGCCATGGTGCTTCTCCTGCGTCCGAAAAGGCAGGGGCCTCTCGGTAAATTCCTATCTGAAGCCCGGCTTGTACCTGCCCCAGCCCCCAAGTCAATAGGATTCGGGGGTATTTATGCGCAGAAGGCCTGTAAGCCGGATCCTGTCCCCCCGGGACCGTAATCCCGGGCTCGACGGCCATTCATCTGGGGCGCGCATTGCTGCGTGCCTCTAGCTGCCAACCCGGCCCCTCTCGGCTGAAGCGTGCCTAGCAGCGGTTTCCCGTTTCCGGGACCTGCCTGCGCGGGGGCCCTATTTGGCATTGCTCCCGGTGGGGCTTGCCGTGCCGCCCCTGTTGCCAGCGGCGCGGTGGGCTCTTACCCCACCGTTTCACCCTTACCCGCCGAATGCTCCGTTGGCGAACCTCCGGTCCGGCGGGCGGTCTGTTTTCTGTGGCGCTTTCCGTCGGGTTTCCCCGCCCGGGCGTTACCCGGCACCGTTGCTTCATGGAGTCCGGACTTTCCTCGCGGGGCCGGAACCCCACGCGGCCGTCCAGCCTTCTGCGCGAAAGGAGGCGTAGAAACATCGGCGCGCGGCGTCAAGCGGATAGTGCAGGCGGCAGGGGCTTTGTCCCTCTTGGCCTGCGGCCAATTCACCCCAGGATACTTGCAGCCAGAAGAAGACCGGGCCCGCCCCCTTGACAGCCTCCCGGAGCACCCGGAAGAGCTCCGCAAGCATTAGGTCCAGCTGCAAGCTGTTCCCAAGGGAGAAAAATCGGCTGGCTGCAGCGGGCCTTTCAACCAGGGTTGATACCGCAGACGGACAGCCTGAAGCAGTGTGCTGTCATCAACATCCGCAGTAAAACCCGCATCGCGCGCTAGATTGCGGAACAGCTGCGGCTGCTTCGATGCATTCTGCGGACCTTCGCCATGGCCTCCCTCAGCCGCAAGCTTTTGGCGTGCAAGGCGCTGCCAGTCGAAATGCGGGCCGGGATCGAATTTGCGCCCTGGCGCCATGCAGGAATGGCCGATGACCCCGGCTGGAGCGATAGACCAGCGCTGCATGATACCGTGCATCAGATCTTCAAGCACCGCCATCTGCGCTGCGCTGAAGGGATGCGTGCCACGATTGTCCAGTTCTATGCCGATGGAGCGGGAATTTATGTCCGCCTGGCCGCACCACTCCCCTGCCCCGGCATGCCAGGCGCGGCTTTCCTCAGCTACCATTTGCCAGAGCGTGCCATCCGCTCCGATCAGGTAATGGGCCGAGACTTCGGCTACGGGGTCGCAGAGCCGCTCAAGCGCGGCCTGCGCCCCATCCATAGCAGTATAATGCAACACAATCAGGGACGGCGTCAGACCGTCCCTGCGCGACCCTGAATTCGGGCTGGGGTGCCAGCTGGCGCCCGGATGATCAGGCCCGCGTGGATCCGGGGCCATCAATTCTGGATGGCCAGCCGGTACGGCGCCGGATCCCAGCCGCAGGCAAAGCCGTCGCCATCCGGATCCAGCGCCTTGCGGTCGCGCTGCGGGCCGCCTGCCTCGAGGAATGCGGTCTGGGCCTGATCAGGTGAGGCAAACTCGGCGCAGTTGCGCTTGCTGCGCGCCTGCAGGTTGATGCCCGCACGGCTGTAAAGGCGGGCGCCTTTGGGATTGCTGGTAGTCAGCGCGTAACGCACGATGTTGGGGCTGGCGCTGTCGGTCCGCTGCGGGATTGCCACCGGCTGCACCTGCTGGTATTGCGCCCGCTGGCGCTCCAGCCGGGCGGCATCGCTTTCGATCGACTGACGGGAGGAGACCGCCTGGAAGTCGTTCTCATCCGAAATGCTGGCATTCCCGCCCGGTTGCGGCGCCGGGTTGGAGGGGCTGGCCTGAAGCGGCTCGACCCCGGAATTCGACTGTGACGCCGCAAGGGCCGCAGCCGTTTCGCGGGCGATGTCGGCATCACTGCCCGCGGCGGGAGCGGAAGACGTGAAGGTGCCTGCCGCCGCAACCGAGCCTGGGCTTCGCGGCGCCGGGCTTACCTGATACGGCTCGGTGGAGACCCGCGCAGGCGGCACCAGCGGCTCACCCGTAATTGTGGTGCCCGCGGCGGGCGGCGGTGCAAAAGGATCGCCGTCAATGCCGACGTTTGCGGCACTGTCGGGGACCTGAGGGGAACAGGCAGCCATAACCAGAAGGCTGCCTGCAGCGGCGTAAGATGCGAATGCGCGCATGGGGTTACCTGTCACTTCTGCTCAACTCATTGAGCAGAGCATTACCACCATTGCTGCGGCTTGGCTACAAAGCCGGCCGCATTCTCCAGCGCATAAGCAGTGTTCAGCAGATCGCCCTCATCCCAGGGCTTGCCAATCAGTTGCAGGCCCAGCGGCAGGCCCTGGCCGTCCAGGCCCGCGGGCACCGCAATCCCCGGCAGGCCTGCCAGGTTCACGGTAACGGTAAAGACGTCGTTCAGATACATCTGCACCGGATCCGCATCCGTCATCTCGCCCAAGCCAAAGGCCGCCGACGGGGTGGCCGGGGTCAGGATCGCATCAACGCCAGCTGCAAAGACATCCTCGAAGTCCTTTTTGATCAAGGTGCGGACGCGGCGGGCGCGGTTATAATAGGCGTCATAGAAGCCTGCCGACAGCACATAGGTGCCAACCATCACCCGGCGCTGAACCTCGTGGCCGAAACCTTCGGCGCGGGTCTTTTCGTACATCTCGGTGATGCCATCGCCGGCTTCCAGCGCAGCGCGCTGACCATAGCGGACGCCGTCGTAGCGGGCCAGGTTCGAAGACGCCTCAGCCGGGGCAATCACATAGTAGGCAGGCAGCGCGTATTTGGTGTGCGGCAGCGAGATGTCGACGATCTCGGCGCCTGCGGCCTTCAGCATTTCGGCGCCGTCAGACCACAGCTTTTCAATCTCGCCCGGCATGCCGTCCATGCGGTATTCCTTGGGGATACCGATTTTCTTGCCGCGGATGTCGCCGGTCAGCATCGCCTCGAAATCCGGCACCGCCAGTTCGGCGCTGGTCGAATCCTTGAGGTCATAGCCGCACATGGCTTCCAGCATGATCGCAGCATCGCGGACCGATTTGGTCATCGGCCCGGCCTGATCCAGCGAGGAGGCAAAGGCAACAATGCCCCAGCGCGAACAGCGGCCGTAGGTCGGCTTGATGCCGACGGTGCCAGTAAAGGCGGCAGGCTGGCGGATCGAGCCGCCGGTGTCGGTGCCGGTGGCGGCAAGGCAAAGGTCGGCAGCAACAGCAGACGCAGAACCGCCCGAGGAGCCGCCGGGCGTCAGCTGGGCGTCATCATTGCCGCGGCGCCAGGGACTGACGGCATTGCCGTAGACAGAGGTTTCGTTTGACGAGCCCATGGCGAATTCATCCATGTTCAGCTTGCCCAGCATGACGGAACCGGCATCGGCCAGCTTCTGCGAGACGGTGGATTCATATTCCGGCTTGAAGCCTTCCAGAATCCCTGAGGCCGCCTGCGACGGCACCCCCTTGGTGCAGAACAGATCCTTGATGCCGACCGGCAAGCCGCACATTGAGGGGGCCTCGCCCGCCTTGATGCGCACGTCCGCAGCTTTGGCGCGGTCCATGGCAATCTCCGGCGTCTTGTGCACAAAGGCGTTCAGCGCGTCAGCGGCATCAATCGCCTTGAGGCAGGCTTCAGTCAGCTCGACCGAGGTGGTATCGCCCTTGCGCAGCGCGTCGCGGGCCTCTGCCAGGCCCAGTTTGTTCAGATCGCTCATGTCTCTTACTCCACGACTTTGGGCACTGCGAAGAAGCCTTCGCGGGCATCGGGTGCATTGGCCAGCACTTTGTCCTGCTGGCTGCCGTCAGTGACTTCATCCACCCGCCGTTTCAGACGCTGCGGCGTGACCGAGGTCATCGGCTCAACGCCCTCAACATCCACTTCGTTCAGCTGCTCAATGAAGCCCAGGATAGTGTTGAACTCGTCTGCCAGCGCCGGAAGTGCTGCGTCCTCAACCTTGATCCGGGCCAGTTTGGCCACCTTGGCGGCGGTGCTTTGGTCAATCGACATGGGAACCCTCATCTGGTGTTGGATAGGCATTTACCGCTGCGCTGCGCCGCCTGCAAGCCTGCAAGGTGCGGCTGCCCGGCAATCGAGCCTGCAGGGAAAACTTGCCGGCACGTCCGCATTCCTTTTCGCCCTCAGCCTGCTAGGCTCCCGGCAAGGGCAATGGGAGGAAAAAACCGATGAAGATCATTTGGCTGGGCCACGGCTCATTCCGCATCGAAACAGGCGGCCAGGTGCTGCTGGTGGACCCTTGGCTCAGCGGCAATCCGGTTTTACCGGAGGATCAGCATGACGCCGCAATTGCGGGTGCCACCCATATCCTGCTGACCCATGTGCATTTCGACCATGTGGTGGATGTGCTGCCGCTGGCAAAAAGGCTGGAGGCGCCGGTGATCGGGCAATACGACCTGATGGGGCTGTGGGGCGAAACCGAAGGGGTGGAGACCGTGGGCTTCAACAAAGGCGGCACGGTGGATCTGGACGGGGTGAAGGTTGCAATGGTGCCCGCCTCGCACAGCTCAACCTTCAACACGCAGGACGGCTTGCGCACCGGCGGGTCTGAGGTCGGATACATGCTGATGGCAGAGGGCAAGACAGTATACCTGTCCGGCGATACCGCGATCATGGCAGACATGGACTGGATGGGGGATTACTACAAACCCGATATCGGCATCCTGTCTGCGGGCGGGCATTTCACCATGGACATGAAACAAACTGCCTATGCGGCCAAGCGCTATTTCAACTTCAAGACAGTGATCCCCTGCCACTACAAAAGCTTCCCGGTCCTGGAGCAGGACGCATCAGACCTGATCGAAGAGCTGCCAGGTGTTGAGGTCATTGAACCGGAGGTAATGAAGGCGATCGAGCTGTAGCCGCCTTGGGGCGCACCTGAGCACTCCCGCCCGGCGCAGGATCAGCAAGGCAGATCGGCGCCCGTTGGGCCAGGCGCCGGGCCTCATGGCCCGGCGCGGTTGCGCTTCACTCATAGGTTTTCAGCCAGATGCCTCCAGCCGTGGTGCTGTAAAGGTCTTGCGCGCCTCTGCCGCCTTCTCGCGGCAGATACAGCCGCGGGCGTGGTCATTGATCAATCCCATTGCCTGCATGAAGGCAAAGGCCGTGGTGGGGCCGACAAATTTCCAGCCGCGTTTCTTCAACGCCTTGGACAACGCCACCGAGTCCGGGCTGGTTGAGGCCGTCTGCGGTTCCGGCAGGTCTTCCACCTTTGGTTCAAAGCTCCAGAAAAACGCCGCAAGCGAGCCGGCCTCAACCACCAGCTCCTGGGCACGGGCCGCATTGCTGATCACCGCTTCAATTTTGCCACGGTGGCGGATGATACCCTTGTCCTGAAGCAGGCGCTCCACATCCGCTGCGCCGAATTTGGCCATCTCATAGAAATCAAAACCGGCAAAAGCAGCGCGGAAGTTCTCGCGCTTGTCCAGAATGGTCCGCCAGCTGAGGCCGGACTGGAAGCTTTCCAGGCAGACCTTCTCGAACAGGCGGATGTCGTCGCCGACGGGATAGCCCCATTCTTCGTCGTGATAGCGCAGGAAATCCGGGGCCGTAGCGCTCCAGGCGCAGCGGGGAAGACCGTCGGCGGCAGTGAAGATAGGACTCATTCCCCGCCCCGCAGGAAATCAAGCCTGGGGTCCATCATGGTGGGCGCCACGCCGATGATTTCCGGTTCCACCACGCCGCCGGTCACAAAAGGATCCCGCGCGACGCGGGCGGCCAGTTCCTCTTCGCCTTCGCCCACGGCGAGGATCGCGCCGCCTTCGCCATCGGTCATTGACCCGGCAGCAAGGAACACCCCGTCCTCGAACCCCTGTTGCAGCCAGGCCTTGTGGCCCTCCAGGAACTCGGCCAGGCGGTCCTTCTGCGCCGCGAATGAAAGCAAAATAAAATACATGCGTGTCTCCTGTGATGAGTGTTAGGCGGGCTGATCCCCTGGCAGTTGATCCCGGAGCCAATCCAGCATCAGCGCCACTTCCCTATTGATGAATTCCACGTCGCCAAACGCCTGTGCCAGCGTTGCCGCCCCCTGGCTGCGGGCAAGCAGGTGTATGGCCAGGGCGTCCGCCCCTTCACCGCAGCCCAACTCCTCAAATTGGTGGCACAGCCAGTCACGGAACAGGGTGAAGATGGCATTGGCCTTATCCCGGACGGCGTGATCCAGTTTGCCCAGCTCCGCCACCAGCGTGCCGACCGGGCAGCCGTAGAGGGTGATCTTGGCCTGATTGGCGATAAGGATGCGAATAAAGCAGGCAATCCGCTGCTCGGGGCTGCTGCCCTCCGCCTGCCACTCGTTCAGCATGGCGCGGGTACTGGCCATGCGGCGCGCGATCACCGCTTCAAGAATATCGTCCTTGGTCTTGAAATGATAGTAGAAATTGCCGCGCGAGATGCCAACTGAAGCAGCGATATCCGCGAATGACGTTGCCTCGAACCCGCGTTCATAGAACAGCTGATCGGCGGCTTCTGCAATCCGGTCTTTGGTTGTTTCCTGCGTCATCCAACCCCCTAGGACAAATGACCTATACCACTCTCTAGGGCAAATGACCTAATTCTGCAACCACTAGAATACCGGCGGAAGATCATAGGCACCCGCTCAGCGTTTTTCCGCGAAAAAGTCCTTAAGCAATGCGCTGGCTTCGCCTTCGGCGATGCCGTCATAAACTTCAGGCGCGTGGTGCGCCTGCGGATGGGAGAAGACGCAGGCGCCATGCGCCACGCCGCCCGACTTGGGATCGGAGGCGCCATAGTAAACCCGGCGGATGCGGGCGGCGGCAATGGCGGCGGCGCACATGGCGCAGGGTTCCAGCGTCACATAGAGGTCATAGCCACCGAGCCGTTCGCTGCCCAAGCTCGCACAGGCCTCCCGGATGGTCAGGATTTCGGCATGGGCGGTGGGATCGTTCAGCTCGCGGGTGCGATTGCCCGCCAGGGCGGCGACCTGCCCATCCGGCGCGATCAGAACGGCGCCGACCGGCACCTCGCCGCGGTCTGCCGCTTTACGCGCCTGCTCCAGCGCCTTGTCCATATGCGATTTGAATGCCATGCCCCTTCCTGCCCGCGATTGCGCGCTTTCGCAAGGCAGCGGAATGCTCTATGGCACGCACATGAGCAAAACACCCGCATCCCCCAAGGGCAAACCCGGCCCGAAACCCCAGCCCCGCAAAGCTGCAGCTGCAGCGCCCGATGCCGGCGCCTCGCCCGAGGGCGACCGCATCGCCAAGGTTTTGTCGCGCGCAGGCGTCGCCTCGCGCCGGGAGGCCGAGCGCATGATCGCCGAGGGCCGCGTGTCGGTGAACGGCGAGAAGATCGACAGCCCGGCGCTGAACGTGACCGCCGCGGACCGGATCAGCGTCGATGGCAAGCCCCTGCCCGAGGCCGAGGCGCCGCGGATGTGGCTGTATTACAAGCCTATCGGCCTGGTAACCTCGAACAGCGACGAAAAGGGGCGCACGACGATCTTTGACGAGCTGCCCGAAGACATGCCGCGGGTGATGACGGTCGGGCGGCTTGACATCAATTCTGAAGGCCTGCTGCTGCTGACCAATGATGGCGGCATCAAGCGCAAGCTGGAATTGCCCTCGACCGGCTGGCTGCGCCGTTACCGGGTGCGGATCAACGGCCGCCCCAAGGACGAGGATTTTGCCACTCTGCGCAAAGGCCTGGTGATCGAGGGCGAACGGTTTCAGCCGATGACCGTTGCCTTGGACCGCCAGCAAGGCGCCAATGCCTGGCTGACCGTGGGCCTGCGTGAAGGCAAGAACCGCGAGATCCGCCGCGCGATGGAGGATATCGGTTTCAACGTGAACCGGCTGCTGCGGGTGTCTTATGGCCCGTTCCAACTGGGCGAGCTGAAACCTGGCGAGGTAGAAGAATTGCGCTCGCGTGTGGTGCGCGATCAGTTGGGGCTGGAGCCGGAGGAGGAAAAGCCGGCCGGCCGGCCGACCCGCTCCCGCGGCGGCAAGCCTGGCGGTAAACCGGCAGGAAGACCAATGGGCAAACCGGGCGGAAAGCCCGGGCAAAAGGCGCAAGGAAGACCGGGCAAACCCTCTGGCAAGCCGCCAGCATCCCGCGGCAGCGACACCGCCCCGCGCGGCGTCGGCAAGCGTCCGGTCGGCAAGAATCCCCGCCGCTGAGCCATTTCCCGCAGACTTCCCCCTAGCAACACCGCCAGCTATCCCCTAGATTTCCAATCAGTTAATCTTTGCTGGCCGTTCTGGGGGGGGACCTGCGTGCAGAAACTTGCCTATGCTGCCCTATTAATCCTGATGCTGGGCCTCAGCACCGGCTGGATTGCAGGGGGCTGATCTCATGGCACAGCGATATGGCGGCAAATACAGCCCCGTTGGAAAATCCGCGCAGCAGCCCTCGGAACCCGCGCAATCCTTTCGCAATGCGCAAGTAGACCCTGTTGGCATACGCGCCAACTTTATGTTCGTGCCGCCTGCGATCCTGACGCTTTTGTCTTTGAATGACGGTGCAACCGGGCTGGCGCTGGGACTAGTTGGCGCAGGCCTGTGGACCGGCGGAGCCTTCCTGCTGCGCGAAGGGCTGAAGGCCGAGGCGGCCTTTGCTGCGCGCAAAGTGGCCCGCAAACCCGCCCTCCCCCGCAAGATCCTGGCGGCCTTGCTGGCAGGCACAGGCGCGGTGCTGGCAGCGTGGAAGGCCGAACCCGGCGTCCTGACCGCAGCTATCTATGGCGCCGCAACACTTGGGCTGCACATTGCCGCATTCGGGATCGACCCCCTGCAGGACAAGGGCGCCGAGGGCATCGATGAATTCCAGCAGTCCCGCGTGGCCCGCGCAGTGGACGAGGCTGAAGCGAGCCTTGCTGCAATGAAAGACGCCGCCCTGCGCGCCCGCGACCGCAAGATCGAAGCCCGGGTGGAGCAGTTTCAAACCGTGGCCCGCGACCTGTTCCGCACGGTGGAGGAAGATCCCCGCGACCTGACTGCAGCGCGCAAGTATCTTACCGTGTATTTACAAGGCGCCCGCGATGCGACGGTGAAATTCGCCGATATCTATACCCGCAGCCAGGACACCCAGGCCCGCGCCGATTACATGGCCCTGCTGGACGATCTGGAACAGAATTTTGCCGCACGCACCCGCAAGATGCTGGTGGAGGACCGTGCGGATCTGACTATTCAAATTGATGTGCTGCGTGACCGTTTGCAGCGTGAAGGGGTCCATCTGGACCAAAACTGATTAGCGAGGAAGCCGTTCATGTCCGAAGCCGTGCAACAGAAAGCCGCCCAAGCCGAGGCCCTGGTCAACGAGGTCACGGCGATCGAACTGCCTGAACCCGCCGGAGAGATACAGCCGCTGGAGCAAGCCGACGCCCCCACCGGCGAGGCGATCCGGGTGCGGATGGATCAGATCGACATGGCCGACACCAATTCGATCATCCATTTCGGCTCGGCCGCGCAAAGCGAACTGCAGACGATCAGCCAGGCAATGCTGGCCGATGTGCGCAACAAGGACGTGGGGCCTGCGGGCGACAGCCTGCGCAATATCGTGACCACCATCCGCGGTTTCTCGGTTTCCGAGCTGGACGTTCGCCGCAAGCCGACGTTCTGGGAGCGGCTGCTGGGCAAGGCTGCGCCCTTTGCCAAGTTCACCGCGCGGTATGAAACCGTGCAGGGGCAGATCGACAAGGTCACCGATGACCTGCTGGGACACGAACACACCCTGCTGAAGGACATCAAATCGCTCGATATGCTCTACGAGAAGACGCTGAGCTTTTATGACGAGCTGGCGCTGTACATCGCCGCGGGCGAGGCCATGCTGGCCAAGCTGGATGCCGACGATATCCCCGCCAAGGAAGCCGAAGTGCAGGCAGCACCTGAAGGCGACCAGGTGATGAAGGCGCAGGAGCTACGCGATCTGCGCGCGGCCCGCGATGATCTGGAACGCCGGGTGCATGACCTGAAACTGACCCGTCAGGTCACTATGCAGTCGCTGCCCTCAATCCGGCTGGTGCAGGAGAACGACAAATCGCTGGTCACCAAGATCAACTCGACCCTGGTGAACACCGTGCCCCTGTGGGAGACCCAGCTGGCCCAGGCGCTGACCATCCAGCGTTCAGCCCAAGCGGCGGCAGCGGTGCGTGATGCCAATGACCTGACCAACGAATTGCTCAAATCCAACGCCGCCAACCTGCGCCAGTCAAACGAGATGATCCGTCAGGAGATGGAGCGCGGCGTGTTTGACATCGAGGCGGTGAAGCAGGCCAATGCCGATCTGATCGGCACCATTCAGGACAGCTTGCGCATTGCTGACGAGGGCAAGGCCAAACGCGCCGCTGCCGAGGCCGATCTGCAGAAGATGGAAGCCGAGTTGCGCGACACGCTGGCCTCTGCCAAGTCGCGCCGCGACGGGGTAGGCGACACCGCCGGCACCGCTGTGCCGACCTGAACGGAGTGGCAGGCGTGCAGGCAACGAAAGCCGTCTGGAAAAGCACAGCAGCCCTGGCCGGGCTGGCTGCCATGTCTGCTTGCCTGCCTTATGCCCAGCCTGAATCGCTTGTACCGCAAGCCCGCCCGGCGGTGGTGGCTCCGGCGGTCTACAAACCCTCTGCCGACAGTGCCCAGCTGGCCTATTACTATAACGCATTGCAGCGAGACCTGCTGACCCGCGGACTGCTGCGCACTGATGGCGGCGGGCCGGACACGCCTTATGATGCCGAGGATCTGGCAAAAAGTTTTGAGGCACTGGCGTTTTATGACGAATACGGCGGATCCGGCATTTCCGGCGGCTTGGGCCGTTGGGCCGGGCCGGTGCGGATCAGCGCCGAATTCGGCCCCTCGGTGCCCGCAGCCCAGCGGGTGGCGGACAGGGAAACGGTCACAGCTTATGCCGCACGGCTGGCCCGGATCACCAGCCATCCGGTCAGCACTGTGGCGTCCCGGGCAAACTTCCACGTGATCTTTGCCAGCCTTGATGACAGCGCTTTTGTCGCCGAGCGGGTGCGCGAACTGCTGCCCGCGATCAGCGCCCGGGACCTGTCGCTGCTGGCCGCCCCGCCCCGCAGCTACTACTGCCTTGTTGTTGCCGGCGGTCCGCAAAGCGATCCGCTGTCCTACACCCGCGGCGTGGCGCTGATCCGGGCCGAGCACCCCGGTCTGGTGCGCAAAAGCTGTGTGCATGAGGAAGTGGCGCAAGGACTTGGCCTTAGGAATGACAGCCCGCGGGCGCGGCCTTCGATCTTTAACGACGACGACGAATTTGCGCTGCTGACCAGCTTTGACGAAAAACTGCTGCAGATGCTGTATGATCCAAGACTGAAAACGGGGATGAGCGCCGAAAACGCCCGCCCTATCATCCGCATTCTCGCCCGCGAGGCGATGGGCCAGGAACTGTAGGCCGCCAAAGAAAGAGGACCTGACAGATGGGAATTTTCGATTTTCTCAAAGGCGAATTCATTGACGTCATCCATTGGGTGGACGGCACGCATGACACCATGGTCTGGCGGTTTGAGCGCGAGGGCCATGAGATCAAATATGGCGCCAAGCTGACAGTGCGAGAGGGCCAAGCCGCAGTGTTTGTGCATGAAGGCCAGCTGGCGGATGTGTTCACGCCCGGTCTGTACATGCTTGAGACCAACAACATGCCGGTGATGACGACGCTGCAGCATTGGGACCACGCGTTTCAGTCGCCGTTCAAGTCGGAAGTTTATTTTGTCGACACCACCCGCTTCAGCGATCTGAAATGGGGCACCAAGAACCCGATCATCTGCCGCGACCCGGAATTCGGCCCGGTGCGGCTGCGCGCCTTTGGCACCTATACCGTGCGCGTCGCGGACCCGGCGCGCTTCCTGACCGAGATCGTCGGCACCGATGGTGAATTCACCATGGACGAGATTTCCTATCAAGTCCGTAACATCATCGTGCAGGAGTTCTCCCGCGTGGTCGCTGGCTCCGGCATTCCGGTGCTGGACATGGCCGCCAATACCGCGGACCTGGGCAAGCTGGTGGCGGCAGAAATCTCTGGAACAATCGCCGAATACGGCCTGTCGATCCCTGAGCTGTACATCGAAAACATCTCGCTGCCGCCCGCGGTGGAGGAGGCGATGGACAAGCGCACCCAGATGGGGGTGCTGGGCGATCTTGGCCGCTACACCCAGTTCTCAGCTGCCGAAGCGATGACGGCAGCAGCGCAGACCCCGAACAGCGGCATGGGCGCCGGCATGGGAATGGGCATGGGATTGGCGATGGCGCAGCAGATGGGCAATCAGTTCGGCAACGGAGCAGCGGGTCAGCCCGCAGGCCCTTGGGGCGCCCGCCCCGCCCCCGCTGCAGCGGCACTGGCAGCGCCTGCCGCAGCTCCGCAGGCCGCACCTGTTGCCCCGCCCCCGCCGCCGGTCGAGCATGTCTGGCACATTGCCGCAGACGGGCAGACCTCCGGCCCCTACTCAAAAGCAAGAATGGGACGGATGGCGCAGGACGGCACGCTGACACGGGAGAGCCATGTCTGGACCCCTGGCCAGGATGGCTGGAAGCGGGCTGGCGACGTGATGGAACTGGCGCAGCTCTTCACTATCCTGCCGCCGCCCCCCCCGCCGCCGCCTGCCGGTTAACACCGCGCCGAGGCAGCAACCCCAAGCGTTTTGCTGCCGGCCCCATACTCTGACTCCTTACCTGACAGGTTGCCGCAAGTGACGATGCCCCCGCCGCCGCCCGCTGAAACCATGCCCGCCGCCGAGGAAGAAACTCATCGCTTCCCTTGTGAACAATGCGGTGCGGATTACACCTATGACCCGGCCGCGGGCACCCTGACCTGCAGCCACTGCGGGCATTCCGAAAGCATCCACAGCGGGCCGTGGAAAGGGACTGCGCTTCAGGAGCTGGACTTCCGCGCGGCCGCCGCAGACCGGCTGCCAGAGGCGGAGATCGAAGTGACCCGCGTTTCCACCTGCGCCAATTGCGCGGCGCAGGTGGAGTTCGACCCGGACACCCATGCCAGGGAATGCCCGTTCTGCGCCACGCCTGTTGTCACCGGTACGGGTGCAAACCGCCACATCAAACCCAAGGGCGTGCTGCCCTTCGCAGTGCCCGAGCGCGCCGCGCACAAGGCAATGACCGACTGGCTGGGCGGTCTGTGGTTTGCCCCGGGCGGCCTGAGGGAATACGCCCGCAAGGGGCGGCGGATGCAGGGGATCTATGTGCCCTACTGGACCTATGACGCCCAGACCCGCAGCCGCTACTCCGGTCAGCGCGGCACGGTTTATTACGTGACCGAAACCTACCAGCAGGATGGCGAAACCAAGACCCGGCAGGTGTCCAAGGTGCGCTGGACGCCGGTGTCTGGCCGGTTGCAGCGGTTCTTCGACGATGTGCTGGTGCTGGCCTCCAACAGCCTGCCCAAACGCTATACCGAAGCACTGGAGCCCTGGGATCTGTCTCAGCTGGAACCTTACCAGCCGCAGTATCTGGCGGGTTTCCGGGCCGAGGCTTACACGGTGGATCTGGAAACCGGCTTTGCCGAGGCGGGCCAGAAGATGGACCGGGTGATTGAGCGCGATGTGCGCTTTGATATTGGCGGTGACCGGCAGCGGATCGGCAACATCGACACTCAGGTTTCAGATGTGACTTTCAAGCATATCCTGCTGCCAGTCTGGCTCGCGGCCTACAGGTACCGCGGAAAGACCTACCGGTTTGTGGTGAACGGTCAGTCCGGCCGCGTACAGGGCGAACGGCCCTATTCAGCCTGGAAAATTGCCTTTGCCGTGCTTCTGGCTCTGGCCATCGGCGCTGGCATCGCCCTGCTGGCCGGCCAGCAGTAACCCTTCAAAGCGGAAGGGGACGCTGCCGTCCCCTTCCTGAACCGGCTGGTTCCTTTCCCCGGATCTGAGCCAGAACCAAGACCGGCCTCCCTGTCAGCCCTTGCTGATCTCGATCCTGCGGGTGGTTTCAGGCTGTTCCAGAGCCTTCTTCGGCACTGCGATATGCAGCACACCGTCCTCCATCCGGGCAGAGGCCGCCTGCCCGTCCGCATCCTCCGGCAGCCGGAACGACCGGCGGAACGCGCCGTATTGGCGCTCGCTGAAGTACCAAGTGTCGCCTTGCTTCTCCGTTTGTGTCTTTTTCTCGCCGCGGATCGTCAGCACGCCACTGTCCACAGTCAGTTCCACATCCGCCAGCGCGACGCCCGGAAGCTCCATCGCGATGTCATAAGCCTCCTTGCCCGAGGATGCTTCGGTTGCCGGGGTAAGCCAGTCGGCGAGCCGGGCACCGAAGCTGCGGAAAGGATCGTAAAGCGACGGCCAGAAACCGCCATGTTCGGTCTTTTCAACCATTGTTCAGCCTCCTTTCTAGCTGCGTCCCATTGTATCTCCGTCACCGCGTCACCGCTTTGATCCGGCGCAAGACCGGGTCGTGCACCGGAAATTTTCAGCCGCCAGTCTCGCCTGTGCCAGGCAAAAGAACTAAAGGTGTTACAGACCTGCCGGCCAAAGCCCGGCCGGTCTGGGCAGGTTTCTGGGCAGGTTAAAGGGGGAACGGACATGCGCGCACTTATCCAGCGGGTCAGTGAGGCCTCGGTCACCGTTGAAGGCAAGACCATCGGTGAAATCGGACCCGGCCTGCTGATCCTGATCTGCGCCATGGAAGGCGACAACGAAGCACAGGCGGATCAGCTGGCCGTCAAAATCTCCAAGCTCAGGATTTTCAAAGACGCGGCCGGCAAGATGAACCGGTCGGTTCTGGATACCGGCGGCAGTGCACTGGTGGTCAGCCAATTCACCTTGGCGGCCGACACCCGCCGCGGCAACCGGCCCGGGTTTTCCGCCGCCGCCGCCCCTGCAGAAGGCGAACGGCTGTATGAATACTTTGCAGAACAACTGCCCCGGCTAGGTGTGGAAATTGCAAAAGGACAGTTCGGTGCCGACATGAAAGTCCGGCTGCTGAATGACGGCCCGGTCACTGTCTGGATGGACACAGAGCAGGTCTGACCCAGCGCCGGGACGCTGCCATCCGGCGTGCGGCAAACCGGCCTCGGGGTTTTCCCCAGGTGGCTCCGTCACTCATCGTAGAAAAAGGCCAGGACTTGTCCTTTTGCGGTGCGGAAGACGTTTTTGGACCTCAAAGCATCGATTCTTTCCAAATTCGAACCGGACCTCTTGCCCCATCGTGGCAGATTCATAAAAATTCCGTCATTCCGAGGCACAAAAATTTCTTGTCGCATTCCGGATGCTTTTTTGATTTACAAGCGGCATTACCTCTAAAAACGGCACCTTACTTGAAAAAGGCGACGCCCCCTGCAATAGCCTCACAGGTCCTCGTTTCCCCCTGCCAAGGGTTTCGCGAATAACGCTTGCGAGGTGGCAGCAAATGCGCAAATCTTGAACCACCAATCAAAAAACGGGTGCTTGCAGCACCGCAATCAATCGGGAGAAATCAATGAACAATCATATGAAGCATCTGGCCAGTCAGGCTGTGGCAGGCAAACTGTCGCGCCGTGACTTCCTGGGCAAAGCCGCCGCACTGGGCTTTACCGCCGTCTCCGCCAACCTGCTGCTGTCCAGCGCCGCCAAGGCGGCCGGCCCGCAAAAAGGCGGCACTATCCGCCTGGGCCTGCAGGGCGGTTCCACCACCGACAGCCTGGATCCGGCACTGGTCACCAACACCGTTGGCCTGATGGTCACCCGCCTGTGGGGTGAGACATTAGTCGAACTGGCCGACGATGGCGGCATCGAAGGCAAGCTTGCCGAAAGCTATGAGGCCTCGGCGGACGCCCGTACCTGGACCTTCAAGCTGCGCCAGGGCGTGACCTACTCGAACGGTCAGAACGTCACCACTGAAGACGTGGTCAAGACCATGGAACGCCACAGCGGCGAGGACACCAAGTCCGGAGCTCTGGGGATCATGCGCGGCATCAAGGACGTGCGTGCAGATGGCGACAGCGTTGTCTTCGAGCTCGACAGCCCGAACGCCGACCTGCCCTATCTGCTGGCAGACTATCACCTGATCATCCAGCCGGGTGGTGGCAATGACGATCCCGCGGCGGCCATCGGCACCGGCCCTTACATCATGAAGTCCTCCGACATGGGCGTGCGCTTCGTGGCCGAGAAGAACCCGAACTACTGGGGCGATCTGGGCAATGCGGATACCGTTGAAATCATTGTCATCAACGATGACACCGCCCGTGTCGCTGCCCTGCAGTCCGGCCAGGTGGACGTGATCGACCGGGTGCCCCCGCGCACCGCGAAACTGGTCGACCGCGCGCCGAACATTACGGTGCACTCGACCTCTGCTGCCGGCCACTATGTGTTCATCATGCACTGCAACACGGCACCGTTCGACAACAACGACCTGCGCATGGCGCTGAAGTACGGCATCAACCGCCAGGAAATGGTGGACAAGATCCTGAACGGCTATGGCACCGTGGGCAACGATACGCCGATCAACGCCTCCTATCCGATGTACACTGAGCTGGAGCAGCGCCAGTTCGACCCGGACAAGGCAATGTTCCATCTGAAGAAGTCCGGCCATGACGGCGGCATCCTGCTGCGCACCTCGGACAACTCCTTCCCGGGCGCGCCAGATGCGTCTGCCCTGTTCCAGCAGTCGCTTAACAGCGCCGGCATCAAGCTGGACGTCAAGCGCGAGCCGAACGACGGCTACTGGTCGGAAGTCTGGAACAACAAGCCCTTCTGCACCAGCTACTGGGGTGGCCGTCCGACCCAGGACCAGATGTTCACGACCGCCTATCTGTCTACCGCGGACTGGAACGACACCCGCTTCAACAACGAGCAGTTCGACCAGATTCTGGTTGCTGCACGCGGCGAACTGGACGTCGCCAAGCGGACCCAGATGTATGCCGACATGTCGACGATCCTGCGCGACGAAGGCGGCCTGATCTGCCCGATGTTCAACGACTTTGTCGAGGCAACCACCGACAATGTGGACGGCTGGGTCGAAGGCATCCCGGGCCAGGTCCTGATGAATGGCTATGCCGCCAGCAAGCTGTGGGTTAAAGCCTAAATGTCGCCTATTTTCAAACTCTTGGCTCAGCGCATCGCGCTGAGCCTTCTCCTTCTTCTGCTCATTTCAGTGGTGATCTTCGCGGGTACGATGGTGCTGCCCGGCGATGTCGCCCAGTCGATTCTGGGCCAATCGGCAACCCCGGAAGCGCTTGCCAACCTGAGGGCTGAGCTTGGCGTCAACGATCCGCCCGTGCAGCGTTATTTCGCCTGGCTGTTCGGTGCCATTCAGGGCGACCTAGGCACCGCGCTCACCAGCGGCCAGGATATTTCCGAAGCCCTCGCCAGCCGCTTCTGGAACACCCTGTTCCTCGCCTTCTGGGCTGCCGTGGTGGCGGTGCCGCTGGCCATCTTCCTGGGCCTGCTCGCCGTCCGCTTCAAGGACCGCTGGCCCGACAAGCTGATCTCTGGCGTCACCCTCGCCTCGATCTCCATTCCCGAATTTCTGATCGGCTACGTGCTGATGTATCTCATCGCGGTGCAGCTGCGCTGGTTCCCGTCGGTGGCGATGATCAACGACAACATGAGCCTGTTCGAAAAACTCAACGCCATCGCCCTGCCCATCGCCGTGCTGACCCTGGTGGTTCTGGCGCATATGATGCGCATGACCCGTGCGGCGATCCTGAACGTGATGCAGTCGGCCTATATTGAGACCGCCGAGCTGAAGGGCCTCAATGCCTTTCAGGTGATCTACCGCCATGCCTTCCCCAACGCGATTGCCCCTATCGTCAACGTGGTGATGCTGAATCTCGCCTATCTGGTGGTCGGCGTCGTGGTGATCGAGGTGGTGTTTGTCTACCCCGGCATGGGCCAGTATCTGGTGGACCATGTGTCCAAGCGGGACGTGCCTGTGGTGCAGGCCTGCGGCCTGATCTTTGCCGCTGTCTATATCGGCCTCAACATGATTGCCGATATCGTCGCAATTCTGAGCAACCCGCGCCTGAGGCATCCGAAATGAAGAATATCCCCATTTCCGCACTCATCGGGCTGTTCTTCACGGCCCTGTACTTTCTCGGCGCGATCTTTGCGCCGCTGCTGGCCCCTTACGGGGTGGGCGAAGTGGTCGGTGACGTCTGGGAGCCTGCCAGCGCCGACTTTCTGCTGGGCACCGACAACATCGGCCGCGATCTGCTGACCCGGATGATCTACGGCGGCCAGACCACGATCTTCATTGCCACCGCAGCAACCATGCTGTCTTTCACCACCGGCTCCATTCTGGGCTTTATCGCCGCCGAGGCCGGCGGCTGGCTGGATCAGGCGATGTCGCGGTTTGTCGACCTGCTCATGTCGATCCCGACGCTGATCTTTGCGCTCGTGGTGCTGTCGGTCATGCCGGTGACCATTCCCACCCTGATCGTGGTGATGGGCCTGCTGGACTCGACCCGGGTTTACCGGCTGGCGCGCGCGGTTGCGGTCGACATCGAGGTGATGGACTACGTCGAGGCCGCGCGTCTACGAGGCGAGAAGACCTCCTGGATCATCTTCCGCGAAATCCTGCCCAACGCGCTGTCACCGCTGGTGGCCGAAATGGGCCTGCGGTTCATCTTTGCGGTGCTGTTCGTCTCCACCCTGTCCTTCCTGGGTCTCGGCGTTCAGCCGCCCGCGGCTGACTGGGGCGGCATCGTGAAAGAAAACAAGGACGGCATTGTCTACGGCATTCCTGCGGCCCTGATCCCGGCCTTTGCCATCGCCACCCTGGCAATCTCGGTCAACCTGGTGGCTGACTGGGTGCTGAACCGGACAACCTCGCTGAAAGGAGGCCGCGGATGAGCGATACTCTGTTGAAAGTCCGCGACCTGAAAATCGGCGCGACCATCTACCCGCCCGGGGAACGTCCCCGCGACATCGAAATCGTGCACGGGGTCAGCTTTGACCTCGCGCCCGGCAAGGTGCTGGGTCTGATCGGCGAATCCGGGGCGGGTAAATCCACCATCGGTCTGGCGTCCATGGCCTATGGCCGCGGCGGCGTGCAGATCACCGGCGGCGAAGTCTGGGTCAACGGGCGCGACATCCTGAAGACTGGCCAACGCGATGTGCGCTCCCTGCGCGGCGGCGAAGTGACCTATGTTTCGCAATCGGCGGCGGCCTCCTTCAACCCGGCCAAGAAGATCATGGATCAGGTGGTCGAGGCGGCGGTGGAGCAAAAGAAGTTCTCCCGCAAGGATGCCGAAGCTCGGGCACGGGTGTTGTTTGCCAAACTGGGCCTGCCGGACCCGGACAACATCGGCGAACGCTACCCGCATCAGGTGTCGGGCGGCCAGCTGCAGCGCTGCATGACCGCGCTGGCGCTGTGTCCGGAGCCGGATCTGGTGGTGTTCGACGAACCGACCACAGCACTGGACGTGACCACCCAGATCGACGTTCTGATGGCGATCAAGGAAGCGATCCGTGACACTGGTGTTGCCGCGCTCTACATCACCCACGATCTAGCGGTTGTGGCCCAGGTGAGCGACGACATCATGGTGCTGAAGATGGGCAATACCGTTGAATACGGCAGCGTCGACCAGATCATCAACAACCCGCAGGAGGAGTACACCCAGGCGCTGGTCTCGGTCCGCTCCATCGAGCATGAAGAAAAAGCCCCGACGCCGGACCCTGTGCTGAGCGTGCGCAATATCACTGCACGTTACAAAGGCACCCAGTTCGACGTGCTGCACAATGTCAATGTTGATCTCTATCCCGGCCAGACGCTGGCTGTGGTGGGTGAATCCGGCTCTGGCAAATCCACCCTCGCCCGCGTCATCACCGGGCTTCTGCCCCCGCGCGAAGGCGAGATCGAATTTGCCGGCCGCACGTTGTCAGGCGACCTCAAGGGGCGCAGCCGCGAGGATCTGCGCGAGCTGCAGATGATCTACCAGATGGCAGATGTCGCGATGAACCCGCGCCAGACCGTCGGAACCATCATCGGCCGCCCGCTGGAATTCTACTTTGGCATGCGCGGCGCCGAGAAGAAGAAGCGGATCATCGAGCTGCTGGACGAGATCGAGCTGGGCGAGAAGTTCATGGACCGCTATCCGGCAGAGCTGTCGGGCGGCCAGAAGCAGCGTGTCTGCATCGCCCGCTCGCTGGCGGCCAAGCCCAAGATGATCATCTGCGACGAGGTCACCTCGGCGCTGGACCCGCTGGTGGCAGACGGCATCCTGAAGCTGCTCTTGGACCTGCAGAAGATCGAGGACGTGGCCTATCTGTTCATCACCCACGACCTGGCGACGGTGCGCGCCATCTCGGACAACATCGCGGTGATGTACCAGGGCAAGGTGCAGCGTTACGGCGGCAAGTCCAAGGTGCTGAGCCCGCCGTTTGACGATTACACCGACCTGCTGCTGAGCTCTGTCCCCGAGATGAAGCTGGGCTGGCTGGAAGAGGTGATTGCCAACCGCAAGATGGAAAGCGCCGGAAACTGATCCGGCAGCCTTTTGCGATGCAATACGCCCCTGCCCGGTTCCGGGCGGGGGCATTTTCTTTTCTGCTTCATACGGTTTTGTGATATTTTATCGGGACGGGGAAATGCGGCGGGTTCAGCCGCCAATAAGTGTTTTGTTTCTGAGTGCAGCTGTTTTGCTTTGCAGGCCAACCTGAAGTCATCAGGCAGTTTTGTTTTGACTGCATCAGGCTGGAGGGACTGCTATGACAGATTGGGCCATTCACGGACAGGAAATCGGCAATTGCAATTGCAATCCGGGATGCCCGTGCCAGTTCTCGCAACTGCCCACGGACGGCACCTGCGAGGCCATGCTGACCTACCGCATCGACACGGGGCATTACGGCAATGTCCAGCTCGACGGGCTGTATGCGGCAGTGATCTACAAATGGCCAGGTGCCGTGCACGAAGGCAACGGCCAGATGCAGATGATCATCGACGAACGCGCCACTGCAGATCAGCGGGCCGCGCTGGAGGCGATCATGACAGGTGAAGACACCGATGAATTCGCCACCATGTTCTATGTGTTCAGCCTGATGAGCCCTACCAAGCATGAAACGCTAAGTGCCGCGATCTCATTGGATTACGATAGCGAAACCGGCATCGGATCGGCCAAGGCCGGCGATTACGCGGAAACCAACGTGCAGCCGATCCCCAACATCGTCTCGGGGGATCCGCATTTCATCAGCATCGCGCTGCCGAAAGGGTTCGAATTCGCCGAGGCAGCCATGGCCAGCGGCGCGACCGTGACACGCAATGCAGCGATCAGCCTGGACAAGAACAGCGGAACCCATGCCCATATCGCCGATCTGCATCTGACCGGCAGAGGCGTTGAGCGCGCGGCCTGACACCGCCATGGCACCGATGCAGCACACAAAGGGGGTGGCGGAACGGCTGGCCCGCCGCGACCAGGCGGTGGTGCTGGGTGCCGTGGCCCTGATTGTGCTGCTGAGCGTGGTCTACACTGTCTTCGGCATCGGCATGGACATGACCGCGGTAGAGATGACGCGGATGGCCCGTCCGATCGGCAAGCCAATGCAGATGGGCGCGGGCAGTGCCTGGACACCAGCCTATACCGCGCTGATCTTCCTGATGTGGTGGATCATGATGGTCGCCATGATGACCCCCAGTGCGGCACCTGTGCTGTTGCTCTACACGGCCATCAAAAAGGCCGGCTCCCGGCCGCACCAGGCGCCGCTGCTGAGTTTGGCATTCCTCAGCGGTTATCTGCTAGCTTGGGCCGTTTTTTCAATTATCGCCACCGGCCTGCAATGGTGGCTGGAATCGTGGGGCCTTTCTGATGGTCCCATGATGTCGCTCAGCAGCCGCGCGCTTGGCGGTGCGTTGTTGCTGGCGGCGGGCGCCTATCAGTTTACCCCCTACAAGCACGCCTGCCTACTTCATTGCCGTATGCCGGTACAATTTCTGACCGCGCATAACCGCACAGGTTTGGATGGTGCTGTACTGATGGGCGCCCATCACGGCGTTTTTTGCCTGGGTTGCTGCTGGGCTTTGATGCTGCTGCTGTTTGCCGGCGGCATCATGAACCTCTACTGGATTGCCGGGCTTGCGCTATATGTGCTGGCGGAAAAACATGTCCGTAACCCGCGCCTGTTTGCCTCTACCACTGGCGGGCTTCTGCTGCTTGCCGGTTTCTATGTCCTTGCTACAGCATTCTAAGCCCCGCCCGGCGCCTCGCCGGTAAAGCAAGGGAACATCCCGCCGGAATGCCGGTTTCTGACCATCTTTTCGTTTTTTGAATGGCAATTCAAGAAACCTTCACGATGATACGGCACCGAGGTCTGCGCGAAAAAAGGGATTCGGCGAATGGACAACAAACTCCTGCTCATCATTCTGGACGGCGTGCCCTGGCGCAATTTCCGCCGCCTGTTCGGGAATCTGGAAGGCTGGGTCGAGAGCGGCGATGCCCGCGTCTGGAAGCTGCGCGCTGTGCTGCCGTCAATTTCGGCCAGCTGCTATGCCTCGATCCATACCGGTGTGGCACCCGCGATCCATGGCTGCACCGGCAATGCCAATGTGTTCCGGCTGAAGGAAAAGGACGTGTTCAGCCAGGTGCGCGAAGCAGGCCGTGTGACCGGTGCCGTGGCGCACAGCTACTGGTCTTCCTTCTTCAACCGCCATCCCTTCGACTACGTCCGCGACATCGAATATGACGAGCCGGAAAGCAAGACCATCAACCATGGCCGTTTTCATTCCATGACCGGCTACGGCAAGGACAACCAGATGACCCCGTCGGATGTCGATCTGTTCGGCACGCTGACCAACCTCTGCCTGCGCTTTGGCCTCGACTACGGCATGCTGCACACCTGCACGCTGGACAGCATGGGCCACCGCTATTTCCACGACTGCCAGGAGATGGACCACGCCTGTTTCGTGATGGACGAGATGCTGGCCCCCTTCATCACCCGCTGGCGTGACCTGGGGTACGAGGTGATCGTCACCGCCGACCACGGCCAGGACGAACGCGGCCATCATGGCGGCCGCGGGCCGCTGCAGCAGGAAACCGCGCTCTATTACTTCGGCGAGGCAGACGGCCCCGACCATGGCGAGGTGATCGACCAGCGCCAGCTGGCTCCCACCATCCTCAGGCGGCTTGGCGCCCCCCTTGCTGACACCATGAAGGCGGAACCATTCCTGAGATAACGCGAATTCGGCGGTTGTGTGCTAGAATAGCCCTCAGCCGCCGTTTTCATTCGTCAGGAACGATTGCCATGAAATCTTTTGCTGCCGCGCTGTGCCTGCTGGCGTCCCCGGTACTGGCCAGCGATGCCTGCCACGACCTTTGGTTCACCAGGAACGCTGTTATCGACCGGGCCGGGTATTGTTTCGGCTCGCCGCTGGGCCGGGCGGTGTTCAACAACGGCGATTGCATAGGAAAATCCGTATCCCTGCCGCCGCATTCCGAACGGATGGTGGCACTGGTCAAGGAAATGGAGGCACGGTTTGGCTGCCGGGTGAACAACAATCAGACCTATCTGGATCTGGACGATCTGTTCCTCAGATACCAGCTGTGGGACTTGCCTGTGCGGGATGAATTCGAAAGCGCCTGCCTGGGCTGGCTGGGTCCGGTGACCGGCCTGCGGGCTGGACACCGCCCGGATGCACCGCTGGTCGGTCAGATCGTTGCCGGGGATTATGTCAGCTATTCGCACATCCCGGTTGGCAGCTGGACCTATGTCACAACCTCCGGCCCGGATTGGCAAGCTATCAGCGGTGGCTGGCTGAATACATCGCTGGTTCAGGAGCAATGCCGCGAGGTTGCCGGCTAGGGCAGCTAGTCATCGTAGCCCCAGATCCCCTGCCCCAGCGCCTCAACCGCAACTGAGATCCGCTCAAAACTGTCGCGCGCCCGGCCCACAGTGTGGCGCGCGCGCAGGTATCCGTGAATCAGGCCCGGCTCGTTGATCCAATGCGCCTTGCCGCCTGCTTTCTGAATGCGGTCGCGGTAATCGCGGGAGTCGTCGCGCACCGGGTCGCAATCAGCCGTCACCAGCACAGTCGGCGGCAGGCCGGCAAAATCGCTGTCGGCAAG
Source organism: Leisingera aquimarina DSM 24565 (assembly GCF_000473165.1). Lineage (GTDB taxonomy): Bacteria > Pseudomonadota > Alphaproteobacteria > Rhodobacterales > Rhodobacteraceae > Leisingera > Leisingera aquimarina. Next base: position 3,673,482 of record NZ_KI421504.1, read on the forward strand.
CGGCGTTAAAAGCGGATCATCCTTTGGCGCCTCGCCTTCGGTGCGGATATCCAGGTAAAACAGCACATCCTCGCGGGTCAGCATCGGTGCCTGGGCGTGTTCGATATAGGACCCCTGGTTCACATCGCCGCCAAAGGCGCCATAGATCAGCACCTGCCCCAGGATCGCCTCCGTCCGGTTCCGGGCATGGTGGGCAACCGCAGCGCAAAGATTCGCACCGGCGCTGTCGCCCGTCAGGATAATGCCCTTGCCGTAAGCGGCCTCCACCCATTCCAAAGCGGTCCAGGCATCCTCGAAACTGGCCGGGTGCTTGTGTTCAGGTGCCAGGCGGTAATCCACGGCCACCACCCGGTAACCGGTCTGGGCGCAGATCTCGGCGCAGACATCGTCGTGGCTGTCCAAGCCGCCAACCACAAACCCGCCGCCATGGCAGAACAGCACCGTGCGGGTCGGATCGCCTGCGGTATAGACCCGGACCGGCACACCATTGGCCGAGGTGTCCGTGACCGAGACCACATCCGGACGCGGCACCCGGAACTCGCGTGCCATGCAATCGTAGATCCGGCGCTGCTCCTCAATGGACATCTCAACGGCATCATCGGGATAAAGCTCCCCGGTCTTCTGAATGAAGTCCCAGGTCTCCTCGTCGATCAGCCGTTCATAATCCATCCGCGAGCCTCCCTGCGTGCCTGTTTTCAGAGCCTAGGCAGAGATTCCCGCAAATGGAATGCCTGAATGAAAAAGCGCCCCTGAGGGCGCCCTTTATCTCACGTTTGCCGGCCGGTTCAGGCCGCCGCCGGCTCCCAGGGCCGGGTGAAATTATCCAGAACACCGGAGATTTCAGGCTCCGCACTGCCATTGGCCGCCACCTGAGCCACCAGACCGCGCTTCTTGTCATCAATCACGCTGACAACCCGCGCGGCCAGTCCGGCCTTTTCCAGCGAACCGTTGTAAACACGGGTGATCGCATGTTTGCGCAGATCCGGCTTGAACACTTTGCCCACGGCGGTTTTCGGCAGCTCATCCAGCACCGTCAGATGCTTGGGGATCGCCGCGCGTTCATGCACATGGATCTTGCAGTATTCCAGAAGTTCCTCCTCGCTGACCGAGGCGCCGCCCACCAGTTCAACAAAGGCGCATGGCAGCTCGCCCGAATGGGCATCCGGCTGGCCGATTGCACCGGCAAATGCCACCGCTTCATGCCCCAACAGAGCTTCTTCGATCTCCGCCGGGTCGATGTTGTGGCCGCCGCGGATGATCAGATCCTTGGCGCGCCCGGTGATCCACAGGTAGCCATCTTCGTCGATCCGCCCCAGGTCGCCGGTGCGCAAGTATTTGTTCTGATAATAGAGGTCTGCGTTTTTGTCAGCTTCGGTATAGGTGTTGCCAGGGTAAACGCCGGGGTTGGAAATGCAGATTTCCCCCACCTCATCGGCACCGCATTCCAGCGGGCCATCCGCGGTCTGCTTGATGATCCGCACGTCCGTATAGGGGAGCGGGATCCCAACCGAGCCAACCTTCTTTTCACCGCCCGGAGGGTTGCAGGAAACCAGGCAGGTCGCCTCGGTCAAGCCATAACCCTCGACAATGGTCACACCCGAAGCCGCCTCAAACCGCTTGAACAGCTCCATCGGCATGGGGGCCGAGCCGGAAAACGCAGTCTTCACCGAGGAAATGTCAGCGTCCACTTCCCGCTGCATCAGCGCTGAAACCGCCGTGGGAACGGTGATGATAAAGGTAATCTTCCATCGTTCGATCAGCTTCCAGAAGTTGTCGAACACCCCCTCGCCCCGGTAGCCCTGCGGCGTCGGGAACACCACATGCGCGCCAGAGGACACCGCCGCCATCATGATCACATGCACCGCAAAGACATGGAACAACGGCAGCGGGCACATGATATTGTCTTCTTCGGTGAACAGCAGTGTGTCCCCCAGCCAGCCATTATAGATCAGCCCCGAATATTTATGCTGCGCCACCTTAGGCATACCGGTAGTGCCGCCGGTGTGGAAATAGCAGGCAACCCGGTCGCCGTCGCAGTCTGGGAAATTCAGTGTGGCGGGCTGTTTCGCCATCTCCTTGGAGAAATTCAGGTAATCCGCATGGGCCGCCTTGGCCTGATTATCCAATTTGGGCCGGACCAACGGCACGATCCAGGACTTGGGCGGTGTCAGATAGCGGTTCAGATCCACTTCCAGCACCGTGTTGACACCCGGTGCGTGGCGCACCGCCTCGGCCACCTTCTGGGCCACATCCGTCTTGGGAAACGGTCGCAGGGTCACCACCACCTTGGCCTTGGTCTCGCGCAGGATCGAGGCGATCTGTTCTGGCTCCAGCAACGGGTTAATCGGGTTCACAATCCCCGCCACAGCACCGCCCAGCATGGTGACCAGCGTCTCGTGGCAGTTTGGCAGCACATAGGCGACCACATCCTGCTCTCCGATCCCCAGAGCGCGGAACATATTTGCCGCCTGGCTCACCTGATCCTTCAGCGTGCTCCAGGTCAGGGTTTCCGCCTTGTCCTGGGGGCCGGAAAAAATCTGATAGCTGACCGCCTTGCTGTTCGGGTACTTGCCCGCCGTGCGTGACAGCAGCCCGTACAGCGTGGCCGGCAGATCCCGCACCTCCCACGGCATTTCATTCTGCAGCGCGTCGCGGTCTGCGACTCCGGAAAATCCCATAAATCTCCTCCCCGTTCCCCCAATGCATGGGGTGTTCTGTTTGCGCCCCAGACTATTGCAAACGCGCAATTGCGCAAGCGCCGGTGCAGGGTCACGCCAAGGCAGTTTGCGGCATGACGTGGCGCCAGTTTCCAAGCCTTTGCAGTTTCCAGAACGAAAAACACCCCGGAACCGGTCCGGGGTGCTGTGTGTCCGGCTGGATTTGGCGCTTACTCCGCCGCCAGCCCTTCGGTGAACTGCAGCTTGGCCAGACGCGCGTACAGTCCGCCTTGCGCCACCAGTTCATCATGGGTGCCGGTGGCCACGATCCGGCCCTGATCCATTACAACAATCCGGTCGGCCTTTTTCACCGTCGCCAAGCGATGCGCCACAATCAGCGTGGTGCGGCCCTGGCTCAGCTCGTCCACCGCGGCCTGCACCAGACGCTCGCTTTCGGCATCCAGTGCCGAGGTCGCCTCGTCCAGCAACAGCACCGGCGCGTCGCGCAGAATGGCACGGGCGATGGCAATCCGCTGTTTCTGACCGCCCGACAGCATCACTCCGCGCTCGCCGACAAAGCTGTCATAGCCTTCCGGCAGTTTTGAGATGAAGTCATGCGCGGCGGCAGCCTGGGCCGCCGCCTCGACCTCGGCATCCGTGGCCTCTGGCCGGCCGAACCGGATGTTTTCGCGCGCTGAAGCTGCAAAAATCACCGGATCCTGCGGCACTAGCGCGATGTGGCGGCGGAACTCATCCCGCTGCAGCGCCGTCAGCGCTGCGCCGTCCAGCTTCACCGCGCCTTGGTTTGGATCATAGAACCGCTGCAGCAGCTGAATGATGGTGGTCTTGCCCGCCCCGGAAGGTCCGACAAAAGCAACAGTCTCGCCCGGCTTTACTGCCAGGGACACCGCGTCCAGCGCCGAGACATCGGGGCGCGACGGATAGCGGAACGACACGTTGTCGAACGTGATCTCGCCTTTCACTGGCGCTGGCAGCACCTGTGCGGCAACCGGATCCAGCACGGTATCCTTCGCATTCAGAAGCTCCACCAGACGCTCGGTTGCGCCGGCAGCGCGCTGCAGTTCGCTCCAGATTTCCGAAAGCGCCGCAACCGAGCCCGCCACCAGCACAGCATAGATCACAAACTGGATCAGCGTGCCTTCGGACATGACACCTGCGCGCACATCATTGGCGCCCATCCACAGCACACCGACAATGCCGGAGAACACCAGGAAAATCACGATCACCGTCAGATAGGCGCGGGTCTGGATCCGGCGGCAGGAAACGGAATATGCAGTTTCGGTCATCTCGCCGAATTTCAGGCGGCTGGCGGCCTCATGGGTAAAGGCCTGCACAGTCTGCACCGCCCCCAGCGCCTCGCCCGCATTGCCCGAGGAGGCGGCGATCCAGTCCTGGTTTTCCTTACTGATCGCCCGCAAGCGGCGGCCCAGAACCAGGATCGGGACAATGACAGCCGGCACGATCAGCAGCACCATCATCGTCAGCTTGGCCGAAGTCAGCAGCATCAGCACCATGCCGCCGAGGAAAATCAGCAAGTTGCGCAGCGCGATCGAAACAGAGGATCCCAGCACCGACTGGATCAGCGTGGTGTCTGTGGTGATCCGGCTCAGCACCTCGCCGGTCATGACCCGTTCGTAAAACTCAGGGCTCATCCCGATCACCCGGTCGAACACTGCCTTGCGGATATCGGCCACCACCCGCTCGCCCAGCCGGGTCACCAGCGCATAACGCACGCCGGTGCCAGCCGCCAGCAGTGCGGCAATCCCCAGCGCCGCACCGAAATAGAGGTTCAGCAATTCAGAATCCGAGATCCGGAAATTGTCCACCACCCGGCGCACCGCCAAAGGCAGCGTCAGCGACAGCCCGGCCGTCATCACCAGCGCGCAGGTCGCGGCAAGCATCAGCAGCCGGTATGGCCGCATGAACGGCCACAACGCCGACAGCACGCCAATTTTCCGGGAGCCTTCGCGCTCCTGTTCCGCATTCGGGGCCGCTTGTCTCCGCGCCATTCCGGATCCTTCTGCACTATGGGCTGGCGGGTATGAAACCCCGCGCATTCGCCAAGGTTCATGGCCCTGCAGGCCCCGCGCGTCAAGCGTTGAGCCGTTGGAAAAGGCACATGATCGCACGAACATCCCGCGTCACGGGGTAGCAGAATGGCTATCCAGGATAGATCTGGAGCGGGTAGCGGGAATCGAACCCGCACCTTAAGCTTGGAAGGCTCTTATGATACCATTTCACCATACCCGCTCAGAGTGTTTGCTGATTTAGGTGAAGCACAGGGGAAGGTCAACCACCTTGGTTTCGTTTCTCAACAGACCGCAGAAAAAACCTCTCCATGCCTTGCGGAATGCCCGGCAAGGCCCCCAAATATAGTAACAATCCTGCCAACGTCAGCAACTTCAACGATCCGGACCTCCACCTTGACGAAGACCACACGCACCGCCGTCATAACGGCCCATGGCCAGCCTTCCGACCCAGCTCCGGCAGAAGCAGCCCTGGCCGGTCTTGCGGCAGAGGTTGCGGCGCTTCTGCCGGATTGGGATGTGCGCTCTGCCACCCTCGCTACGCCTGGACGGCTGGAGCAGGAAATCTCCGAAGGCGCGGTGATCTACCCGTTTTTTATGTCGCAGGGATGGTTCACGGCCAAGGTTCTGCCCGACCGCCTGCAGGGCCGCAGCTACCGCATGGCCCCGCCTTTTGGTCTGGATGCTGCCCTTCCCGCCCTTGCGGCACAGGCCATCCGACAGACCGCAGAAAAGCTAAGCTGGCCGCTAACGGAAACGCATCTTCTGCTTGCCGCGCACGGCTCTGCCCGCGGCCCCAAGGCGGCAGAGGCCGCAGAGCATTTTGCAGCCCACCTGCGTCCTTTACTGCCCGGCTGCGCACTCTCGCCGGGCTATGTGGAACAGCCCCCCCGGGTTGATGCAGCCGCAACACCCTTGCCCGCCCGTTCCATTTGCCTGCCATTCTTTGCCCAAGCCGGTGACCATGTGAAACAAGACATCCCCCAAGCGCTTGAGACTGCCGGTTTCCAAGGAATTTTACTGCCCGTCACGGGTGCGCTGCCCGGTATTCCCGCCTTGATCGCCGAAGCCATCCGCGTGGCAGCACTTGACCAAAGCGCAGGAGGGTGAGATTCCAGCCTTCCGGAAAGAAAAGCAAAATTTGGCCCTGACAGCGGCAAAACGCCTCTTGCACCGGCCGCGGGCATATGATTAATCACTTTCTACACCACGGATGGCGAGTTGGCGGAGTGGTGACGCAGCGGATTGCAAATCCGTGTACACCGGTTCGATTCCGGTACTCGCCTCCAATAAAATCAATGACTTGCGTCATCCTTACTCTCCTTCACTGCCATTTTTGAAACAACCTTTGAAACTTTCACGTTTCGGTCTTGCTTCGTTCCATTTGATTTCTTGCCTCTTGCGCCCGCTTCGCGAGTTCCCTTTGCCGGATAGGCCCACCATACTTTTTCAGCATCTCGACGCCTGAATGGCCGGTAACAGCCTTGACCATCTCGTCATCACATCCAGCGAGATACAGCTCGATCGTCGCATTTTTCCTGAGCCCGTGCGTTTTGTAGTAGCTCGCCTTCTCGTGCTTCATCTTCTTCTTGATGGTGCGCATTTCCTCCGCAACGATACGGTAGCTCACTGGTCGACCCTTGGCGTCGGTCACAACGGTGCCGTCCGTTCGTGCGAGCCCGTCGAGATGGGCTTTCAAGCGGTCGGTGAGCGGGATCCACAGCGGCTTGTCGGTTTTTCCCTGCGTGAAATCGAAACCTTCATCGGAGAAGTGCTCCCATTTCATCTTCACGACATCGCCAATGCGCTGGCCTGTTCCAACGCAAAGCTCATAGACCAGCCGTGCCCGCTTTGAAGCCAGCGCTTCAAACTCTGCGCGAACATCGTCCGGCCAGGGCTCCCAGCCGTCGCTCTGCTGCTTGAAGAGCGGAATGCCCTTCGCCGGATTGCCGTGCTCTTTCTTGATGAAGCCGATCAACCGGGCGTGATTCATCAGGACGACCATGACTTGGACGAGATAATTGGCTTGCCGCCAATGATCCGCATTGGCCCTGTGCAATTCATAAATGTGATGGGTTTCGATCCTAGCCGGGTCTTTGTCGGCCCAGATCTCGCGAATGTGGCTGATATACCGCCGATAGTCGGATCTCGTCCGGGGCTTCAGCTTCTTGTAGGCGTCGCTTTCGTAGTAGCTGAGAATCAACGCCTCAAAATTGCGTTTCACCGGCGCAGGCGCTGGTTTTCCCTTCAGCAGGCGATTGTAGTGATCCCAAAATTCCGGGGTGCCCGCTTCCTCGTGCATCATGACCGAGATACCGCGCGAACGCCGGATGAACCGGAGATACCCCCGGTCATTGTAGACGTATTTGGGCAAGCTTTTACGAGTCATTCGCCCATTCTCAGGTCACTGTTGAGAAAGTCGTCTGCCGCCTCTGGCGCGACCATGTTGGCATCGACGATGACACTGCCATCAGGCTTGATCTCAAATTTTGCCCGCTGCCAACCTGCCTCCCGCGCCTCGCGGATGAAGGCGGAGGCTGCCTGTCTCGCCTTTGTCTGTACACTTGCTTTGGTCATATGATCGACACCTCTCTTAATCGTTAACAACGCGCACTATCACCCTGATCCATATTGATATTTCCAACTGATCCGAGTGTGGACCTCCTGTCTTTCGCCGCGCGAATGGCGCGGATCACTTCTGAATTTTGGGAGTTTCCATTGCGATCTGACTCCGCCTTGATCCACTCTTTGAGCTCTTGCGGAAGCCGAAGTTGCATTGGTTTACGACTTTTCATGAAACGCCTCCAGGTTGAAACCACAACCTGTTAGTGGCACTTAGCCACTATTGCGTCAATTGCTTTTTATGGCACAGTGCCGTCATGCCAGAACAAAGCTCTCAAAATCAGGATAAATTCATTGTACGGCTGCCCGACGGTCTTCGCGATCGGATACGCCTCGCGGCTGAGGCCAACCACCGCAGTATGAATGCTGAGGTCGTTGCCCTCCTCGAAGAAAACTATCCGGCTCCTGTGCCGGAAAACGTCACCGATCCTGCTGCAAGGCTTCTTTATTGGCTTGCCAAAAGAATACGACGCAGAACGCCCAAACCTGGTTCAGCGAGGGAGCGCCAGGCGGCGCTCTACGAAACAATCGCCAACGAGATAGTAACGCGGATGGTCGCTATAGAGCGCGGCGATGCGAAGAACGAGCGCGGCTAAGCACGCAGGAAAGAGCTCGAATTGATTGAGTGGATTATTGGAACGGCCGTACTCGGCGGCTTGTTATTTGGTGGCAAAGGGCAGTCGAAAGACCCCGGCCCCAAATTGGCACGCACTAGCTTAAAGCTAGTGGAGCCAACGCTTTCAATAGCCAAAGACTCTGAATACTCCGCTTGGCGAGCAAAGTGGGAAGGCGCAGTTGACCCAGATAGATGGATCCCCAAAGGTGCAGCCGAGAACATTGTCCTACGCTTTCCACCATTTAAGAACGGGAGCGAAGAAGCTGAACCCACTTCGCAGCATCCACATTTTCAGAAGGCTCTTGCAAGGGAGTTCGATGCGGCCAACGCCGTTTTTGGCAAAAAACAGAAAGAGCGATTGAGCGAATTTTTTTCGTCAGTCGAGCGAAATCCTCTCACCGATGAGCAAATGGACTGCTGCATCTGCATGGACAACGCGCTCCAAATCGTTGCCGCTGCAGGATCAGGGAAAACATCAACGATCGTTGCACGTGTTGGGTATGCGCTAAAGGAAGGCCTGGTCCCCCCTGAGGAGATTTTGATTCTTGCGTTCAACCGATCCGTAAAGGACGAACTGGAAGCTCGCATCAAAGAGCGCCTTAGTGATTTTCCCAATGTTCAACGCATTAATGTAAAAACATTCAATGCTTTCGGCCTTGAGGTAATCGGAAAGAGCACCGGGCGAAAGCCAAGGTTGGCTGACTGGGTTGGGCCAGGCAAAGACGTTCAAGCCATCTCAGACATCGTGGAAGATATTCGCCAACGCGATCCCCGCTTCCGGCTTGACTGGGACCTGTTCAGAACGGTCTACGGTCGCGGCATCGATGAGTGGGACAACCTCAAACAACCGCAAAGCGATGTGATAGGTAAAGGCAGCATTCCAACCGCAGACGGGAAACTGGTTAAGAGCCAAGAAGAGCGCATGATCTGCGATTTTCTCTTCTACCACGGCGTGCCGTATGAGTATGAACGAGCATACGAACACGACACTGCCACAGAAGAGCACTCCCAATACCATCCTGACTTCTATTACCCCCGCTTGCACCTCTACCACGAGCATTTTGCGCTAGACGCGGATGGCAAGGCACCGGCCCATTTTTCCGGCGACTATGTTTCGGGTGTCCTCTGGAAAAGGGAGCTACACGACGAAAAAGGAACCCAGCTATTCGAAACCACCTCGCATGGCTTGCGACACGGTAACGACCTAGATCGGCTGAAATCCGAACTAGAGAAACACGGCGAGGTTCTAGAGTTCGACGAAAACCGCAAATCCACCGGCCAAGAGCCAATTCCAACCAAGCAACTAGCCTCGACGATCCGTGCTTTCCAGCAGCATGTCAAAAGCAATGGACTGAGCCCGAGGGACTTGCACCAGAAGATTGCTGATCATGAGCGTGGCCACCGCGACCGGCTAACGCGCTTCGTTAAACTCTACGAAAGAGTCGCCGAGGAATGGCAGCAGCGTCTTGCTGTCGAAAACTGCATCGATTTCGATGACATGTTGCTCGATGCGATCAAGCACCTGAAAGAGGGAACATATCAAAGCCCCTTCAACATGGTTCTTGCGGACGAGTTTCAGGATGTTTCTCAGGCGAAGTTGCGTTTACTCAAAGCCCTCATAGGAAGCGCAGGGACTTCCGCAAGCTTGTGCGTTGTTGGCGACGACTGGCAAGGGATCAATCGTTTCGCTGGTGCCGATATTTCTGTCATGACCGGTTTCGACCGAACATTCCCGAACGCCACACAGCTCACACTAAGCAAAACGTTCCGATGCCCTCAGGTTTTGTGCGAAGCATCGAGCGACTTCATCCAGAAGAACCCGATCCAAATAAAAAAGTCCGTTGAAACCACCAACACTTATGAAAGAGCCGGACTTCACACATTTGCAGCTGAGACGATGAGTGGTGCTCTTGAGCGCATCGAGAAAGATCTTAGGCAGCTGCATTGTGCCGCCAAAAATGGCCAGCTTGACGTTCCCAACGGCAACAAAATCACCATCATGCTCTTGGGCCGTTATCACAAGGATAAGCCCGCCAGCTTCAACAGTTGGAAGCGCGCCTATGGCGATCAACTTGAGCTCAGTTATTCTACTGCCCATGCCGCAAAAGGCCTCGAGGCTGACTATGTGATGCTTCTCAATGTCGCCGAAGGCTTGATGGGCTTTCCAAGCCAAATCGTTGACGACCCTGCATTGCAGCTCGCGATGCCAGAGCCCGATGACTTCCCACTGGCTGAGGAGCGCCGCCTTTTCTATGTTGCCCTGACACGCGCACGCCGACAAACGCGTATCTATACATTGCAGGACAAGCCTTCGCGTTTTGTTGTCGAGCTCGCCAAAGACGGCCACACCGAGATCAAAAGCGAAAAGGCTACGTTGAAGGTCTGCCCAAAATGCGGGGCTGGCACACTCAGCCAAAAGAACGGGCGATTTGGACCGTTTGAAGCGTGCAGCGCGCATCCAGAATGTGATTATACCAAGCGACTACTTTCGGTTGGTAGAGGCAGCGCTTCTGCGGTGAAATCCATTCGACTAAATGACCCCATAGCTGAAGGGGCGAAATGCCCAACATGCAGTCAAGGCACCATGGTTCTCCGAATGGGGCCAGACGACAAACCGTTCCTTGGGTGCTCTTCCTTCCCTCGTTGTCGAACAACAGCACAAGTCACCAAACGGCAAAACGGGAACGGAAAAAGGGGTACTAGGCATTAGTAGGCCACCCACTCATATCCGTGGTTGCCTTCGTGATCTTCCCATTCGACGCCGACGCCACGCCGCCAATTTGATGACGAACAGCGCCGTGACGGCAGAACCCATTGCGGGGCAGCAGCTGGTGTCGTGCGCTGCCAACCGAATTCGCCCTGCGTGCCATAGGTCCCGAGGCGCATATTGTAGCTCTCAGAACAATCATCGTCGCGACCACGTTCGCGATGGCTGTAGTGCCGAACATCCCAGACACGGATCGAGCGCACGAAATCGAATTCCAAGCTACTGATGTCGATATCGGCACCGCCTTCGACCACCTGTGCCAGAATGACTTCGCCAAGTGTCTGGCCGATTTGGTTGCTGGCCTCCCAGATTTTAGGGGCTCTGCTTTGCAGGGGCGCACGTTCAGAAACACCCATCGGGCAACGCCAGATTTGCAACGGCGGCTCAATCGGCCAGGGCGTGATCCGACGGATAAACACGGCGCGGGCATGGGCACATTCTGCGGACGCGGGCCACCCACCAGCCAAGCAAAGCAGAATGGCGCAGTCAACCTGATAGGCCTTTGCCGCTTGTGGAGCCACGGTTGAAAGCAGAGCCAAAGCAACTCCGGCAGTCCAATTCCTGATAAGTTTGTACCGCATATCAATCAATGCCTTTTGATTACATTATTGCATTATTGATACACTACCTCCAATCCCGACCTTCACACCATATGCGAGCATTGCGTTTGTGATGTTCGCGTGCGTTTTGTGGAATATATTCCGTAGAGCGGTTCCTATGATCTGGCCGAATACAGGCCATGAAATTGAGGGAACAAGTAGGGCTAAACATCCGGAATCTAAGAAATTCCAAAGGTATGAGCCAAGAACAACTAGCTTTGGCTGCGGACGTGGACCGCAGCTACATCAGCGAGATCGAACTCGCCAAGAATTCAGCATCAATCGATATTCTGGAGCAGATTGCGCTTGCCCTCGATGTTGCCCCAAAGGAATTGTTTAACGAGAGGGGCTAGTTTTGCCCGAACTTGAGAGTGTTCGCACGACGGCCGAAGCCATCGGCCGTATTTCATGCATCAAAACAGGTGAAGAAATCGGCCTATTGTACCAGTGGGACAACGGTGAAACTCAGGCTGCATTATACGATGACAGCAATCCCATGACACCACACTGCTCAGATCCCCCCCTTGAACCGGACATAGGCGTAAAACGAGGATAGAGGCCGGAGTTATTTGCACAGTATCCCAAGTGGCGATCCTAGAGCCCGAAGCATCGCGGCTATCCGCAGAATTGCCAACCTTGAACTTGTTGCTTTGTTACGAGTAGCGTCGCGACTAGGTGGGAGGTGCTGACGTGCATAAAAATAAATACCAAAGCCACGAAGAAAAGTCTGGAAATGTCTGGCTGAACATCTGGGATGAGACCGGCTCCCATCCGCAAGGCAGTATTGAAGTCGAAGGTGACACAGCTTCAGGCTATCGGATAATTAGACGAGGAAGCCTTCTTGGTAAGGGCCTCACCGGCTTAAGTAGAATTGTTCTCGGTGACGCAGGCGTCTATTTTGAGAAACGAAAAGATGCTGAAAACTTCTCTCTTGTTCTTGCAATGCATTTCAGTGGCGATTTGCCGTCTAAAGAACTTTTGGATCCGGCGATTTTCAATGGCTTTCAATCTGGTCGGCTTAAATTTTCGAAAGCTCGAACCGACCTATTTTGGAGCGGGATATCTCATGTAGACCCAACGCAGGGGTGGAAAGAGCTTGACCCGGAGCAATTTCTTGAAAAGCTTCCCTACGCTAGCGAACCATTGCCGCGAGACGACGAAGACGAACTCGACATGCGTGGCTACGATATTTCCGAGGCTGCAGAAGCCGTTTTAGACTTCTATGAACGCTCGTTTCTCACCGAAAACGTTGAGCTTCCGCTTCATCAGGTGGTGGCCGATGTCTTAAAAATCAAAGCTGAGGATCATTGCGAGATCGCAGCTGAAGACCGTGGCTACGTCACGCTCCTGGCTTTGTCGATGCTGCGCGACGAAATCCCCGTGGGCTGGATTTTCCCTACCGCGAGTGATGAAGTCGAGAGACTCATTCCTCGCTTGTGGGCGTCCTTGCCAAACGACGTCAAAGCATACATTGCAGAATGCGAAACCGAAGCTAGCCTCGCTCGCGAGCACGCTAACAAAGTTCAAGCGGTAAAGGATAAGATCGTTTCGCATTTGCCAACCGCACTAGCTGAAGACGATTGGGAAGTGCGAACGCGGGTGAACTGCTGTGCGGGTCACCTAATTGAGGTGATGGAGGGGAGAACTGGACCGCCCACACATAGTGAGCCAGACTATGTAATCCTGATGAAAGAGTTCACTGAGAAAGCGCTTGCCAACGAGGACAATGCTGCTGAATGGCTGGCGAATAATCTGAGGAGCTTAATGCGGTAGCTGGACCCGGCCAGCGGTAGCGAATTTCCCTAAGACACGCTTCAACGCAAACGGCGAATTGCAATCTACGGAAAAGTGCTCGCAACTCAGCGTTCGCGACCTTCGCCGCTTTAGTGAACGACAGCTTTCTCTACATGAGGGCTGATTTCAATTCCTCATGTCGTCCAGGAACTCCAGAACGCGCGCATAGTCTCCACTGACCTCGCGCGCTTGTTCGAAGACCTCTCGCCGCTGCTGATCCAGGCAACGGAAGTAGCGCTCGACATCGGTAAAATACGTCTCCGCATCGTGCCTCAACAGGTCAGCATAGGCCCGCACGTCGTCGGCATTGGTTGGCATCCAAGGCGGCGTAGGCGGCACACAAGTGCCCGCAATCGCGGCAGATCCCCAGCTCACAACGACCATAACCGCCCATGTTCGTTTCAAAATCGCCATATTATCTTGGCTCAGCCACTCCGTTGCAGTAAATTTGTTTCAACGCATGAAGGGCGCAATATCGCAAATTGCACCTATTGATTGCAAGATTATAATATTGTATCGGTTGGGTAGTCCATGAGGGACTGCCGGGCCAATGCACAATTCTGCAAGGCTCGATCCTATGAATTTGATGCAAGACGCCCCCAATGTTGTCAGTGAAGACGGGCTGCGCACGCTGCTTGCCGAGGGTCATTCGGCGGATGTTGTGTGCCGGGTTACGCCCAAACGTACAGGTGCTCAGTGGTCCGGAGTTTGGACCGTGCATTGCGTCTCGCCAGATGGCGAGACGCGTCGCCTGCTCGTCACTGCACGCAACAACATGGCTGCCCGAGAATTCAAGACAATCAACGGCTTATCCAGCTTCCTGGCTGGCCTTGGCGTTTCGATCGTCTCGATCCCCATGCTCGAAGGCAAGATCGCCTCGCACAAATTGGAAGACGCAGGCTAAGACACTTGCCACCCTCGCGGCATTCCTTGCTGCGCCCGCCTATTCTGAAGGCTTCGTGCTTTCCATGCGGGCCGATGGCCAACTGGAAACCAAAGCTCCCCAATCCGGTTTTGCACAAAGCTACGTCGATGGAATTGGCGCAAACCCACCAGAGCTGATCGTATTCGCAGCGCCGGAACCTGAAGCTCCCACTCCTTCACCCGCCCGCGCAGTTCCCCGCCCCGAGATCCTGGCAGCCGTTGAAAGCACCGCGCATCGATACGGCGGACACCCTGCGTTGCGCCGCGCCGGTCTGTCGGTGACGGAGTGGCAGGCGCTCTTCCAAGCCAATATCGAGATCGAAAGCGCCTATCGACCGACTGCGCGCAGCTCGGCAGGCGCGATCGGCCTCGGACAACTAATGCCAGCTACGGCCGTGCAGCTCGGCGTTGATCCGCATGACTGGCAGGCCAACCTCGATGGCTCAGCCCGCTACCTTCTGATGATGCTGGCGCAGTTCGGCACGCCCGAACTCGCGCTCGCTGCCTACAACGCGGGGCCTGACGCGGTCGCGCGCTATGGCGGCATACCTCCTTACCGAGAAACCCAAAATCACGTGCGCCGCGTCATGGCCGTGCGTGATCGACTGACTGGAGCCTCCTGATGCACATTCAATTCCGCACGATCCTGTTGCTGGCTCTGGCCAGCTTGATGATTGCCAACCCGGCCTTTGCGCAGAGCATTGACCTTTCGCCGGTGCAGAACCTTTTGCAGGGCATCGTCGACACGATTACCGGCCCCTTGGGCATAGTCATCGGCACCTTGGCCCTGATCGGTGTGTTCCTCTCCTGGCTCTTCGGCATTCTGGATTTCCGCCAGGCTCTTTGGGTGCTGGTGGCCATTGCGGGCATCGCAGCTGCGCCGACCATCGTGACCGCCATCTGGGGCGCGTAAATCTGAAATGGCAACGCAAACCCGCCTCTTCCTGGGCCTGATCCGGCCGCCAAAGCTCATCGGCTTGCCGATCATGTATGCCATGGTTTGGCTCTTCGGGTTTGTGTTGCTGTTTCTGTGGGTCCAGAGCTGGCCGGTGATCATCATCGCCGCTCTGGCCTATCCCGCGCTGTGGAAAGCCGCTGACTGGGACCCGGCCTTTCTTGAGGTGATGGTCACCGCGCTGCAGGAAACGCCCCCGACGCCAAATCGCAAGATCCATTCGGGGGACAGCTATGCTGCGTGATTCTTCCGATGATCTTGCCATATTGCCAGACTGGGCGCGCAAAGAGCGTCCAATGGCCAGCATGCTGCCCTATGTCAGCCTCGTGAATGACGTGACGATCCGCACACGCGGCAACGCACTGTTCCAGTGCATCCGCCTTGATGGCGTTAACAGCATGACAAGCGATGACGCGCATCTGGAGAAGATCCGCGCGCTCTTCGCGGCGATCATCGCGCAGATCGGGCCTGACTACAGTTTTTACGTGCACAAGGTTTCAAAAGCGATCGAGACGGCCTTGCCACCGGTTCGCGAGGAAGGGTTTGCGCGAGCGCTGGATACCCGCTGGCAGCTGGCCATGGCGCGGGCGGGTCTGCGGGACAAGACGCTTACGCTCACAGTGCTGAAACGTCCGCCCCTCGGCGCGCGGCTGCGACTGAAGCGCTCGGACTCAATCGCACAGCTGAAAGACCAGACGGCCAAACAGCTGCGCAAGCTCGAGGAGGTCGTCGGTTTCCTACTGTCGTCTTTTGCAGAGATGAACCCGCGCCTTCTTGGAGCCGAAAGCGGCGAACTGCTTGGTTTCCTCGGGGCGCTCAACATTGGTCAGGAACGGCCGCTTTTCGCAAAATCGCGATTTGGCGTCATTGCCGAAGATGTGGCCAACACCCGCGTCAGGTTTCAGGGGCGGAGCTTCACGCTAGACGGCGGAACGGCGGGCAAGCGGTTTGGCACCAGCTTTGCCATCAAGACCTATCCGGCCAAAACTAGCTGCACCATGTTCGATGAGCTGAACCTGCCCGTCGACATGGTCGTCACGCATTCCTTCACGCCGATCAACAGCAACATCATGGCCAGCCGGATCAAACGGCAACAGCGCTTGATGAAGGCCAGTGATGATGGCGCGATTTCTCTTGCTGAAGAACTGGTCGACGCACTGGACGATCTGGAGTCGAAGCGCCTCAGCTTTGGCGATCATCACATGACGGTTACGGTTTTCGCCGAGACCGAAGAAAAGCTAGAAACCATCGCCGCCGAGGTGCGCAACATCGCGGCCAGTGAAGGCGTTAATCTGGTGAATGAGAGCTTTGCCGCGCGCACCCATTATTTTGCGCAGCATCCGGGCAATGGACAGATGCGCAGCCGCAAGGCCGCCATCACCAACACGAACTTTGCCGATCTCGCAGCGCTGCATCGCGGTCAACTGGGCAAGCTCGGCGAAAGAGTGCCTTGGGGCAAACCGATTACCCTTTTCCCGACGCCTGAACGCTCAGGCTTCCTGTTCAACTATCATGAGACAGGTCAGCCGGACAAAGAACCGACCGGTGGGCATACCTTGATCCTCGGTCGTCCTGGCTCAGGCAAGTCAGTGCTGTCGGCCTTCCTCATGACCCAAGCCCGTCGCTGCGACGCGCGCGTCTTTGTCTTCGATTATCGCGCAGGCATGGAAATGGCCGTGCGGGCCAATGGCGGGCGCTACAGCGCCATCAAGGCAGGTGAAGCAACCGGTCTCAACCCACTGCGCACAGAAATCGACGGGCGCGGGCAAACCTGGTTGTCGGATTGGTTGGCGACGCTCTTACATCGCGCCGACAAGCCCCTGAGCCCTGTTCAGATTAACCGCATCCAAGAAGTGGTGCGCCAGAACTCCGGGGCGAGCGATGCCGCGCTTCGCAACTGGCAGGATCTGGCCTCACTCTTTGTGGCCGGGGCGGACGAAGGCGATCTATTCGAACGGATTCAGGAGTGGACGGCGGATGGCCGCTACGGCTGGATCTTCGGGCAAAGCGCGGAGGATTCCTTCTCCCTCGATGGTGACGTGGTCGGGTTCGACCTGACCGGCATTCTCGACAGCGAAAGCGAGAAGGAACGCATGGCCGTCCTGTCCTATTTGTTTCGGCGGGTGGAGCGCGTGATCGAGGATCGCAAACCGACGCTGATCATCATCGATGAGGCCTGGAAGGCGCTCGACAACCCATATTTCGCAGACCGGCTGAGCAATTGGCTCGTGACTGCGCGCAAGCAGAACGCTGTCGTCGTGATGATGACCCAATACGCAAGCCAACTCGAGAAAACTCGCACCGGCAAAACGATTGTCGAGGCTGTGCCGACGCAGCTTTTGCTTCCCAACATTCGGGCCTCGGCCAGTGATTACACCATGCTGGGCCTTTCTGAGAAAGAGCTCAGCGTCCTGCTCGGCACAGGCAGCAATTCCCGTCTGGCGCTGGTGCGCGATGATCAAGGTTCGGTGGTGATCGACGCCGATCTCAGCGCCCTTGGCCCCTACCTCACGATCCTTGGCGGCATGGAAAAAGGCGAGGCGCTGGTCGGCGCGGATTACCGCCAGAACCCCGAATTTTGGAGACAGATTGATGCGTAGCATTTGTGTGCTGACCCTCACCCTTTTGACCCTGACAGCCTGCGCGGAATACCGGCCGTCTGAAGCCGAATGCTTCAACTCTTTTGCTGAGGTCAGCGGCAGTAATTGCAATTTCGAGCTGCTCGGGCCGATTGGTTCGCTGCATGAATAGCCTCCGCCCGCATATCCTTGCGGGTCTGGTGTGGCTCAACGCGCCAATGGCCTTCGCCCAAGGCGTGCCGACCTTTGATGCGGGCATGTTCTTGCAGCGCGAGGGCGTGTTGCAGCAGGGCGAGCATGATCTGGCGCTGCAACGGGACCGGCTGTCCAAAGAAGAAGAGCTTGAAGAGCTCGAACAAGAACAACTCCAAGCGCTAGAAGATATTCTCGATGCCTCGACGCTTGCCAGCGGGAACTCAGGCGCACTGGTCGCAAGCCTGGAAGCTGGTTCATCACCTGAAAGCGCCGCAGATACGCTCTATGGTTCGGTCGACCCAAACCCCGGCGCAGCCCAGATGTTCGGCGATGCATCCGTCTCGATCGAAGAGCTGATCATTCGTGCCGCGCAAGAAACGCACCATATGCCCGGCGTGCGCGCGGCGGGCCTGTCACCCAGGCAATGGCGCTGTCTTTTGCAGGCGCTGGTCTGGCAAGAAAGCCGCTTCACCATCGGCGCGCGCTCCCCCGTCGGCGCGTTCGGCCTGACCCAGATCATGCCCGGCACGGCGCAGGATCTTGGGATTTATCCGGCCTATTATGAAAACCCCTATATCCAGGTCACGGGCGGCGCGCGTTATCTGGCGCAGATGCTGGCAATGTTTGATGGCAACATCATTCACGGGCTCGCGGCCTACAATGCCGGTCCCGGCAATGTGCAGCGCTACGGCGGCGTGCCGCCCTTTGCCGAAACACAACACTACGTTCAGGTGATCCCCGAGCGCTACAATCTCTACCTTGCCCGCGTCGGCGGCGTTGATGCGCTTGGCACCATCGATCCGGTTCTGCTCGCCAATTCTACCATGAGCCTGACCTCGTTCGGCGCAGGGATCTATGGCGATTACTCCTTGGTGTCGGTGCAAGCGGCCGCGCTGCGCGTGCAGGACATCATCAGCCGCATTGGCGAGACAGATGACATTCACGCGGCCATGTCGCTCGACACCTACGCGCGGGCCGAACTCGCCCGCTTGATCGCCATCCGCACGCGCCTCAAAGCCGCCCACACCCGCCCGCTCAGCGCGACCGAGCTGGCCATGGCCGCCGCGCAAGCGCGCGAACAAGACTTCATGCAATTTGATCTGGAGGCACTCCAATGATCCGCTTTTTTTCCACCGTAGCCACTTGCGCGTTGCTGGTTGCCTCACCCCTGTCTGCCCAAGGCGTTCCCACGGTCGACACACGCAACATCGCGCAGGAAATTCGTCAGCTGCAGCAGATGCTTGATGATTTCGGGATACAGACCGATCAGCTCGACACGCTTCTCGAACAGCTCGACCTCGTGCAGCAGCAACTCGACACTCTCAACGAGACTTACGCAGCCCTGACCGGTGCGACGGACATCATCGAGATGGCCATGGGCGGCGATCTCGACGGGCTACTCGATCAGGAGTTCGGCGATCTCCTTGGCACCATCCGGCAAATCCAAAGCGGCGACTTCAGCGGCCTCATCGGCAACGCGGCCCCTCAGATGGAAGGTCGAATGACGCAAGCCTTGGAGGATGCAGGCTTTGACCAAGACAGCCTGTCCGACATGGCCAGCAGCGGCAATCCGGGGGCTGAGCGAATTGCCAGCCAAGCAGGCACCGGAGCCGTCATGTCAGCGGCGGCCGAGAACAGCTACGACGAGGCCGCGCAATCTCTTGTGCGGGTCGAGCAGCTTGTTTCGCTGATCCCAGACATGGAAACGCTCAAGGAAGCTGTCGATCACAACACCCGCGTCACGGCCGAGCTGGCCATCGCCATGACGCGCATGTGGGAGCTTGAAGCCATTCAGACTGTCGGCGCAGGTCAATCCGGCGTGGTGGATGCCGCCACGCTGGCAGAAGAGCGCCGCTACATGGACTTCACACTGCCAGACCTGCGCGCGGACTGATCCCATGAACAGCGAGGCCGAAATCATCGAAGAGGAGCTCGTCTACGGCGCACGACGACGCGAGCTCATGTGGCAGAAACTGGGGCTGACAGGCCTGGCGTTTGGCATGGCAGGTTGCCTCTCCGCTGCTCTTGTTGCCTTGTTCGACGTGGACCCGCCGCCCATGATCGTGCCCTTTGATAGCGAAACCGGCATGGCCCTCCCCAATGCCGTGGTTGAAGCGGTCTCACTCACGGAACGCCCCGCTATCATTGAGGCACAGGTCTACCGTTATGTCATTGATCGAGAGACATACAATCAGCTCAACAATGATGTGCGTGTGCGGCGGGTCCTGGACCAGTCGGACGGAGCGGCCGCCGCAGGACTGCGCGCATTGTGGACCAGCGGACATGAGGCCTATCCGCCGGACAGCTACGGCACAGATGCGCGGCTTGATGTCGAGGTTCTATCGATCACCCATATCAGCGCCAACCGTGCCCAGGTGCGTCTTCGCAAGCGGCTCAACTCACCGCGCGGCAGTCAAAACGGGCTCTTCACCGCAACCCTGATGTTTGAGTTTCGGCCCGAGAACAGCCGGTCGATCGACGACGTCTGGCAGAACCCTTTCGGCTTCACCGTCACCGAATACGCGATCCGCTCGGATCGTCTGGAGTAACCAATGCGCCGCCTGTTCCTGATCCTCACTTTCCTCGTTCCGCTTGCTGGCATCGCCTATGCAGAAACGCAGCCGCGCCAAGGCCCCTATGATGCCCGTGTCCGGCTGGCCACCTATCAGGATGGGCAGGTCTATCGCATCCGCACCAGCCTGACCCATGTGACCAGCATTGAATTCGGCCAGGGCGAGACCATCCGCTCGATCATTGCAGGTGACACCGAAGGATTCCTTCTGGACGGCGTGCCCGGCAGCCAAGCCTTTGCCATCAAGCCCGTCACGGGCGGCGCGCATACCAACATCACCGTCTATACCAACCGGCGAAGCTATTATTTCAACGTGACCGAGGCGAGTTCGCCGACCTTCTACGTTATTCGCTTCACCTATCCTGAAGCTGTCCCTCAGCAGTCTCGAGTGGCCGCAAGCCAACCTGCAAACCATGCCTACGGCGTCAGCGCTCGATCAGAGATCACCCCACGCGAAATCTGGGATGACGGCACCTTCACCTATTTCCGCTTTGCCGCAAACGCGCCGCTGCCCGCGATCTTTCGCTGGTCCGGTGGCAATGAGCGCAGTGTCAATGCTCTAGCCCGGCCAGACGGCGTGATCCGCGTATCGGGTGTCAGCACTCGATGGGTTCTCAGGCTTGGTGATGACGAAATCTGCGTCCAAGAGATGAGCGAGGCAAACCACAATGAGTGAAACAGCTGAGCTTAAGAAACGCCTCGAAGCGGCTGAAGGCAAACCACAAAACCGAAAATCGCGACCGTCCGTTGTCACTATTGCCCTAGGCATTGGGGCAATCGCCGCTCTAGGCAGCCTCTTGCTATTGTTCTCTGGCGGTTCTGAACCCGACAGCCTGGAAACCGCCTCCCCGGATGAATTCCAAGCAGCGGGACCGGGCTTTGGTGCGCTCGAGCCCACGCCTGCACCGATTGACACAACTCCGCCGCCGGAGCCGGAACCAGATAGCGAAACGGAAGAGCTACGCGCGCAAATGGACGCTATGCGCACCGAGCTCGAAGCCCTGCGCAACGCATCCGCACCTGAAGTCCCAGCCGTCAACACTGAAGCATTGGAGACCTTGGGTGCAGAGATCGATGCCCTGCGCAGTGAGGCCGCTGCTACGCAAGCCGCCTTGCGCGAAGAGTTGGAAGAGCGCGCACGGCAAATCCAGCGACTTCAAAATGATTTGGAGCTTGCGCGCCTGGAAACCCCGGGCACGCCCGCACCAACCGGCCCCACGGCCGAGGAACTGCGTATGCAAGAGCTCGAGCGGCGGCGGCAAGCCGAGCTTGAGGAACTGCAAGCGCGTATTGCCAGCCCAATTATCGCTTTTGGCGGCACTGGAAGCGGCAACAATGATACCGCCGCCGAGCAGCGTCGACTTGATGGCGATACAGACTTTGTTCGCAACGGCGCTGAACCCGCTGAGGTGACGCAGGCCCAGCTGATCGTGAACCCGTCAAACACGGTTGTTCAGGGCACGATGATCCAGGCCGTGCTCGAGACAGCGATCGACAGCTCGCTCGCCGGTCAGGTCCGCGCGATGGTGTCTGAAGATGTCCACGCCTATGACGGCTCGCGGATCCTGATCCCCCGCGGCGCGCGTCTGATCGGGCGGTATCAATCTGGTCTCGATATCGCGCAGCAACGCGTGACGATCGCCTGGGACCGGATCATTCTGCCCAGCAATCAGACCGTCGAAATCAGCGCCTTCGGAGGCGATGAACTGGGCCGCTCCGGAACGACCGGTTTCGTCGACAGCCGCTTTGGCACGCGGTTCGGTTCTGCCGCCCTGATATCGCTGATCGGAGCCTTGCCCGCCGTCGCCGCGCAAAACACCGAAGATGAGATTACTTCGGATGTCCTCGAGGGCATTGGCGAAGATCTGCGAGACAGCGCGCAAAGCGTGATTGGCGAATATCTTTCCGTCTCACCCGTGATCTATGTCGATCAAGGTGCCCGCGTCACCGTGATGGTCGACCGCGATCTGGAGATTTTCTGATCATGGCGGCCAGCTATCTGCAAAGCTCGATGGACAAGATCCCCGAAGCGCGTGATCCAAAGCTGATCGAGCTTTGCATCAACCCCGACGGCACGCTGTGGGCGGAGTTTCAGGGGGATCACTTTATGCGGTCCGTCAATCGACCGCTCTCGCCCAACGAAATCAAAGACCTGGGCAATCAGATTGCTTCGGCCGCAAACACCACGCTCAGCCGGACCAAGCCCATCGTGTCGGTCAGCATCACCTACCGTGACCGCCCAATCCGCGCGCAAGTCATTCAGCCCCCCGCTGTCGATGGCGGCTATGCGATTTCTTTGCGGTTCTTTGCGGACCTACCATTGGACCAGATCAAACTGTCTTATCTCTTCGGCAAAGAACGCAACAATGAAGGTGCGCGGCGCAAGCGCAACGCCGAGCTGCGCGATGTCGTGGCCACCGGCGACATCGATGCGGCGATCAAGTTCTGCGTCACGCACAAGCTCAACATGATCGTCTCTGGTGGCACCTCGACCGGCAAGACCGTCACGGCACGTAAAATCCTCTCCTTCGTGCCCGCCGACGAGCGTATCGTCACGATCGAAGAGGCCGCTGAACTGCGTCCGACGCAGCCCAATGTCGTCACGCTGATGTCTGATCGCGACGAAGCCACACGCAGCGCTGATGTCCTGCTGACCTCCACCCTGCGAATGCGGCCGGACCGTATCGTCCTGGGCGAAGTACGCGGCAAAGAGGCCATGACCTTCCTTGAGGCTATAAACACCGGCCATGGTGGCTCACTCACCACGCTGCACGCTGAAACCCCTCAGCTGGCGGTTCAGCGTCTCGCCATCGCCGCCCTGAAAACCGACATGCCCATGACCTACCATGACATGAACGACTACATCACTCGCTCGATCGATGTGATCATCCAGGCCGGTCGCCATGAAGGCGCACGCGGCATCACCGAATTCTACCTACCGGTTGATCCGGCCCATTCAAAGGAAACAGCCCATGTTTGAATACAAGATTGAACAGATCAACACCGCCAAAACCAAGCCACCGAAGATCGAAGCGCAGCTGACGGCCCTTGGTCAGGATGGCTGGGAGCTGGTGTCGGTGGTGCCGGATTTCGACGGCGAACATATTCTGAAGGCCTTCATGAAACGTCGCACCAGCGCGAGCGCCTAAAGCAGACCGAGGAAGATCCGATGGGCGTCGTCACCTGGATGGTAGAAACAACCGACAGCTTTCTGGAAGACGCGGCTCAAACCACCTTTGGCAACGT
This sequence comes from Leisingera aquimarina DSM 24565, assembly GCF_000473165.1. Taxonomy (GTDB): domain Bacteria; phylum Pseudomonadota; class Alphaproteobacteria; order Rhodobacterales; family Rhodobacteraceae; genus Leisingera; species Leisingera aquimarina. The sequence continues at coordinate 3,697,056 of NZ_KI421504.1, forward strand.
CGCGGGTCAGCTTGGCGGCGTCATTGCCGTGGCATCAACGCTCGCGGTGATCGGCGTCTTCCTCAACATGGTGTTTCAATACAAATCCATGGATGGGCGGACCGCCTTCTGGTTCGCCCTCAAACTGATGCTGATCTCCCTCTTCGCGATGAACTGGATCCAATTCAACGCAGTAGCCAGCGCCCTTATCAACGGGCTCGACCAGCTCGCGGGCGGCATGGTGGCAGGGCTTGGCGGCGGCGGTGCAGGTGCATCCTACTTTGCCGGGGCCTTTGACGACCTCATCGAAGAATTTGGTGACTACCTGAACGCGGCCGGTGACAACATGCATTGGATGGCCGGAGCCCTGATCGGCGCGATTGGTGCGTTCCTCCTCGGCGTCATCGGCGCGCTCTGCGGCCTGGTCCTGATTTTCGCGAAGATCATGCTGGCCTTCATGATCGGCATCGCCCCAATCATGATCGCGCTTTCGTTGTTCGATGTCAGCAAGGACTATTTCCATCGCTGGCTTTCCAGCACGGTGTCCTACGCGCTGTACCCTCTTGTGATCGCAGGCGTGTTTTCCACCGTGGTCGGTATGTCACGCTCGCTGATGACCGAACTTGGAGATCCTTCCGGCGCAAGCAACATCGGCGCGCTGGTGCCTTTCTTTATGATGATGTTTCTCGCAGGCGGAATGATTATCGCAACCCCACTGATCGTCCGCTCAATCTCGGGCAACTTCATGATGGCCGGACCGCCGAACATTCCAGGCCCAGGCGGATTTGCCAAAGGTTTGATCGGCACCAAGGGGTCACGGGCGCGAGCAAGGTTTGGGACGAGGTCAAATGCAGAGACCGCAGGGGCTGGAATACGGCAGGCAGGTGGCGCTTCTGTTTCTATGGTTCAGAAGGTTGCTGACCGGGCCAAGAGGCTGGTGTGAAATCGGCCCTTTGCTGCCGCTCATGGGGCAGCCCGTCGCTGCCATACAACTTCCCCGAACCGGTCATCCATGGCATCGTGCAGCATGGCTTGGTCGCCCTAAGTTCGGAGCCTCGAGCTTTCAGGAATCTTTCATGATTTTCACAAAGCTTCGGGTCAACTCCCAAACCCTACTACGGCTTCTTCCAATGGTTGGATTTGTATACGATTTCCGTTTTGCCAGCGAACTTAATACTAGAGGAAGTCCACATATTCTCCCCGTCATTAAACTTCGCGTCATCGGCCAAGGCATTGTAGACCCTTTTGGAAATAAAGGTGTGGTAGCCGGTTTCTCTTACGTCGGAGAGTTTGGCAGAAAAACTTGCCGCCTTCCCGACCCAGATAAGATCATTGTTGTCCCTGATACCTGATCGAACGGCGCGGACTTCGCCTATGTCCAGCCCGGAACAGTTGCGTATCTCTATTCCGTTATCTTTGATCGATTTGAACTTGCTCTCTGCGGCGGGCTGAATGATTTTTCGAACAGCCCAATGAATCTCTCTGCCACAAATCGACGCATTGGAATTCTTTCGGTCCCCCATAAATACGCCCATAACGCGATCGCCATCAAAGCTTCTCACGGCACCGCCGTGCTTAATGATGAGGCGGGTTGCGCAATCCAAAAACGAACGAATAACCTTCGCCGTTGTTGTCCACGGGCACGCTTGGGAAAGCAACGCTGAACCGGCCAGATCTGAGTACAAGAACACAGCATCGACTTTCACGGCGCCGTCTTTCAGAGTGACGTCGGACGAGGACGGCACGATCCGGCCATCTCTCTGTTGGAAATTCGTTCCAAACAGTGTGTCGATGCGATCCTTCAAGAACGCTTCGTTGGTTGCCATTTATGTCTCCGATCAAACCTCTTTCGATGAATACGCAATCCCATAGATCCAGAAAAACCCGCCGAAATCAGGCAGCCAATTTGGGTGTCCAGGCCCGAGTCCTTGCGGCGCAGGATGAAGCCATGAGAACGATAAATTGGCAAGCCGAGGGCTATTGAGATGGCTCGATGTCGAGTCTTGGACGTTGCTCTCATCCCCCTGAACGATCTTTGTAGGCGCAGATTGCCATCGCCACCAAAAGGCCAAACACGATTTTCCAGTCAACAGGCCCTCCCGAGCCCCCAAATCCAACACTGAGACTGCCAAAACCTTGTTCTATCTTGAAGGTCAGAAAGCGGTCGATCATCATCAAACCCAGCATTGCCGAAAGCGACAAACCGACGCATCTTCGCCAAAAAAATGCAGGATTATGCAGAAGCGTGAAAACGAAAATCAGGAGGCCAGCGCCACACGCGGCAACGCTTTGTGCAGTCACGGTCCAATCATTGGGCCACACGAACCAAGCGGCTGCCCCACTCGCAATCCCCGCTCCGATTGAAATGAAGAACCAAGAAAGGGAGTTGTTTTGCTTTGCGACTTTTGCAGCGTTTATGCGTTGGCGATGTCTGTCCGACATTTCCCGCTGCAATCTGCTCTGAAAATCATTGCTTGAATTTCGGATCTTATTGAATTCAGCTCCAGACACGCGAAGGGCTGCAACCTCGTCCGATCTCGCGATCACGTTGGCGGAACGCTTTTGACCAGGGTCAATCGCGGCCATTTCTCCAATTTGATTGGGTGAACTTCGAATTGATCCGAGGCGCGTACCAAACACAATGTCCACCTCGCCCGCCAAGAGGAAGTACACATCGTTGTCGAGATCGCCCTCCTTGATGAGAAGATTTCCCCTCCGAAAAAAGGTAACGTTCCCCGTCGCTAGAAGCCGATTAGCAACGTCTTCGTCACCTCCTACCGCAGGATTGTTTAAGAGAACAGACCGCGCCTGCTCCTGACCAGCATCACCTCCAAATCTGCTTGGGAGCTGTGCTTCAGGTTCTCGCCCGAGGGCCCGTGCTATTTTCGCCGTCCAATACACTCTTCAACCTCATCCAGGTTCACTATGCTCAAGGCAAAGCTGCTCTTGTTTCGGATTTTTCCATCCTCCATTTCGTAGGGATCAAACCCATAGAAGCGAAGGTAGTAGAACAGCATGGCCTTACGCACTTCGACTGTCATCTTGCCATCAATCATGTCATATTCGATTTCGACCTGCCGTTTCTGGCGCTCGTTCAGCTTTGGCGATGGGCGGAGTTGGAGTGTGGCATAGGTTTCCCATGCCTCATCTCTAGGCACGTCTCTGCTGTTGCTGTTCTTGACGGAAATCTTCTCGATGCGTGACAGCACAAAATCAGAGAAGCGCTCTTTACTCGCATCATAAGCGCGCATGTGCCAGCGGTGTCCATCATTCGCAATCGCTCGCGGAAACAACTCTCTGGGCTTCTCCGAATCTGAGCTTAGAGACACGTAGCTGACTTCAGCGCTTCTTTCCTCCCGAATGGCGTGAAGCACATTTCGAAGCACCTTGGCATCTGTCTTTCTGTTGCAGACGGTTACAGCGTCAAATGCGGGTATGGTCGACGGCCAAATCTCGGAGACTTCCCTGTAGCCCTGACGCAGCATCTCAAGGTGGACAAGGTACTCGGACGCGTCCCCCTTGATAAAGGCAGGACTGAACGAAGTCCTCGCTACATAGGTGCGCTGGCGCGGATCGTACTCCATGTTCTTGGGGGCAAGGTCGAGATAGGACGTAAGGTCCAGTGTCGCCTGCTGAAGAGAAATCCCAAATTTGTCTTTCAAGAGCTGGCGGCCAATCACCCCCTCCCACAAGAGTTGGAATTCAATGAATTCGTATCGGTGCCTAAGTGCGGGCTTCATTTTCCCCTGCTTCATTGACGTTCTCCTCCCTTATCAAATTCTAGCATCTTGACATTTTAACGGATAGTCCCAAAATATAGGATAGTAATATAAATTCTTGACCTACGCCGATTCTTTGAGTCTTACAAAGGAAGGACCCCAAGATGCCTTGGAGCGAAAAGACCGCGCGCGAGCGCATCAACAAACTCATGGGGGATGCGCCCACATTTGACGTACAGCGCTTCGAAGATTATTGGCCGATTTACGAGGAGCGGCAAATCGCGTTGTCCTCAGAGCGGAAGCCGTCGTCGCCGCCGCTCTTCGACCTTGCGAGGGGCAAGGCGGTCGTCGTGGATACGGTGCAAATCTATATCGGCATCACCAACTACGATGACTACCGCCTTGAGGATAAGCGGGAAACCGAGGCTTCCCATGATCGAGCGATGCGACTGCTGCATTTGTATTACAGCGCAGCTGATCGCGTTTTCGAGACGTCTGCGGCCCAACGTGTCGACTTCCATGGTGGTCGTGTTCACGCCGTTGTTCTGGAGCGCGGAAGTGGGGGAGTCTCGCAAGAGACTGTGGCGCAGGCATTCGCCTTTATTGAAGACTTCCAGCGTGTTGCCGATGCGGCCAACCGAGAGCTTGCCAACAATGAGTTCGATGCACGCTTTCGGATTGGTGTCGATGTCGGTACCTGCGTGGCGATCAACAACGGAACTGGTTTGGAACAAGAGCCGATGTTCCTTGGTAGCGCGGCCAACCATGCCGCAAAACTCGCAGACGGCTCTGAGCCTGGGATCTACGTTTCCGACCGTGTTCGTCACCTGCTTGGTTTGCCGGAACTTGGTGATCTTGGTGGTATGTTTGGCCTGCAAGAGACGCAGCTCTCCATGAATGCAGCGCGTCGTGATCTTGAGGGCGAACTCGTGTTTGGCGTTCAAGACCGGCAGGCCTTCACCGAAAAAGTAGTCGGTGGATGGCGCGACGAAATTCGTCGCGGTGAATTTCCCGATTTCACGACACCCGTGTTCAAGTTTTTCTACCAGCAGCCGCCGCTTAGTAAGATTGACTACGCCGATTTGAAACCGAGCAGGTCTATTCGGATGCCTGTAGTTTCCCTTTTTGCTGACTTGTCGGGATACACGGACTACATCGATAGCGCCGTCCAGAACGGCGGAATTCGGGATGCTGTCCGCGCGCTCCATGTCATTCGCCAAGAGTTTCAGAATGTCGTTGAACAGGATTTCGGAGGGCGGAAGGTCAGGTTCATTGGCGATTGCATTCAAGGTGTGATCGCTGAAGGCACGAAAACCGAAACCGATAACCGCGCCAGTGTGAGTCTGGGAACGCAGTGTGCTGGCGGTCTCCATGCTTCGTTTAGGCTCTGCAAGACTCTCCTTGGAAATCTTGATGATCTCGGCCTTGCCATCGGGCTAGAGCTCGGTTTCACGCCGATTTCCAGGATTGGTATTCGGGGTGAACGGTCGGTGCGGGTTGCATCAAGCGTAGCGACAACAGTTTCCGAGAGGATGCAACGCGAATGCAATGACGACGAGGGGCTAAAGTTGGGTCCTGATGCCCTTAAGGTTGCCCCGACTGCGCTGTTCGATCTGATGGATGATAATGGGTATGCCCGCGAACTCGACTACGGTGAAATCGCGGTTTGCCTTTCTGCCGTGCCAGCGACCGTCGCCAGCCCGACCTATGCACGGGCGCACATTGCCGAACCTCAAGCAGCGCCACGAGCGCATTTCAAATCAGAATGAACTCGCTAAGGCTCCTCTTCGAGAACTGCCCAATATGGGTTGAAATCCAGAATAAGAGTAGCGACCACGCAACGTTAGTTGTCGCGCCTTCGCTGGCTGGCAGTGTTGATCCGGTTCACTACTGCCTCGACCTCGCGCTCACAGATAAGGGCGGGGTCACCGTCAGGGAGCAGCCAAAACATCGCCGATTTCCTGAATTCTGTATGGAGCGTCACATCAATCCAGGTGGCACCTTCTGCCTCGAATATGGGTCGGAAGACCGGCTTGGCGATATCGATGCGGCCAATCGATGGTGGTCCAGCTTGGAGACCTTTCTTCATAACCAAGAGTACGCCGCAAAACACGGGGAATGGCCGCTCGCTGCGGGTCTAAGCCACGGTGAAGCCGCTATCGAACAGCTCGCCATGGAAGAGCTCGCCAAGCCTTTGGGCTGGACAGACGAACTTCTGGGGGGGATGTTTCGTAGTCGAGGGTGGCTTGCTCAGAAACTCCCGCGAGCGACGAAGAAGTTAGATCGTGTCGTGAATGCAAGATCGCCTTGCCCTCGCGGTTGCACTTGGAAGCATAAATCTCTGCGGAAAAACTCTTGCGAAACGGATAGCTGTGAAACGGGCTGTCGGAAGCCGCACAAGCCGGTACTTCGTGCAAATTGCCCAAATCGGCAGATCATTGAAGAAATCGTGCTGCGAGAACATCGAAGACGGGCGATTGAGGCAGCGATAGTTGCTGATCTGAGAGAGAAAAAGACCCAATGCTGTGGGACCATGAAGAATTGCCCTCTTCGAGAGGATATGGCGGGCTGAAACCTGACCCACGTTGCAGTGGGTCGATGCATCTGCTTTTTTGCATAGAAGGTGATGGCTTCGCATGCGCAGCAAATGACCGCTTCCCATCTGTCATCCTCGAACAGCCTCTTCCATAAATCTTTCCACCCTTTCAGTCCCGGCATGATAATCACCCAAACTGGCTTGATCGCCTGACTGTGTATTTTGACTACCGGACGCCAATTCTTCAATCTCATCGCGCCGTTTTCCACCACCTTCAAAGGCATTGTCGGTATTCACTCTTGGCACTTCCAACGCCCCGATCTTCGCCTCCAACGCCTTGATCTGCCCTTGCAGGCCGCGCACCTGGTCCCCAGCCGATGGATATGGCAGATCGCCTGCCTGCTTGTCGAAGATCTGCTGAAAAAACCAATCCTCATAGTATTTGATCCGCTTGGCTCGCACAGGCATTTGCGCGTCGACCACCAGAACGATGTCATCAAGATCCATGCGCCGCGCTTCATCCTCGGGCAGCAACGCGGTTTCTTCGGTCCGCTCAGACATGCTACGCCCGGCAAATGGGTTGCGGCCGACTGAGCGCGAGCGGGTCACAACGCGCTTGGTGGTTTTGCCGACGGCCTTGCTCAGCTCTTCGATGGTCTTCTCATCCGAGGGAGTCAGATAGAGCTTGATACCCGCGTTGCCCTGCAAGGCGCGACGGGCATTTTCGCCGTAGATCTCGTCCAAAGCCGGGATCGTCTGTGTGACGATCGCAAGGTTGGCCCGGTAGGACCGCAGGGTTTCGATGCTGTCGAGCACGATCGGCATTTTGCCCAGGCGATTGAACTCATCGAGCATAATCATCACCGGCCAGGGTTCTTCCTTGCCGGGTTCATGGTCCTGCAGCGATGCCAGCAAATCCGAGAAGAACAAGCGGATCAGCGGCGCGAGGGGCTTCACCATGAGCGGCTCAACCACGAGATAGACCGAAAACGGCGTCTTTCGGATGTCGCGAAAATCGAAGTCTGACGTTGCGGTCGCCCGATCGATGGCGGGGTTCGACCATTGCTTGAGGCCCGAGGTCATGAGAAGCGACAGGTAAGACGTCAGCGTGTCGTTGTTGGTCGAGGCCATGCGCATGAAAATCAGCTTGGCGGCTGGATTGACCACTTCATCCGCGCGGCGGCGATATTCCTTCTGCTTGTCCCCGCCAGATGCGGTGATGCGGTAAATCTCGCCCAGGGTCGGTCTCTTGCGCTCGAACGCTAAAAGCCCTGCCGCCACGAATAGATCGATACCGCCGTCGAGGAGCCCTTGGACGCGGTCGTTATCTGCTTGCAGAAACAGGGAGGCCAAGAGTTGCAGCTCCATCTGCTGGCGGTCAACGTTTTCCAGCGCCGATATTCGCAGCAAGGGATTGTAGCGGTGCGAGCGGCCGTCCTTCCAATCAGTGGGCGCAAACCGGAACACCTTGTCGCCCTGCGCAGCCCTATGGCGCGCCGTCGCCTCGAAATTTTCTCCCTTCACGTCCAGAACCACGGCACTGCCCTGGTAGGTCAGGAGGTTCGGAATGACGAAACCCGTTGTTTTACCGCGGCCGGTCGGGGCTACGATCAAAGCATGAGGGAACACCTTAGACATCACGTAGGGTTTGCGACCCTTGGGCTTGCCCATTTTACCGAGGACAAAGCCGTGGCCTGGTTTGCCAAAAAAGCCGTTCCGTTTCATCTCGGACATGTGCTGCCAGTGGGTTTCCCCAAATTTGGTCAGCGCATCGTTCATCAAGACGGCGCTGAGCAAAACACCGACACCGGTGCTGATCCCCACGATCAGGTGAACAATCTGCATATCGCTCGGATGTGTCGTTCGAAGATCCCCGTAACCGCGCGCCAGCATCAGGAAGTCGATATCCGCCCCAACCCCGAACCAGCGGAACGTCAGAAAGGCCGACGCCAAAACATACCCGAGCACTGCGCCCAGAAGAGCAAAGCTCATGACGCCGAGTGCGATCCGAGCCTTACCCATGCGTCACGCCCTTTTCGCCGTCGGCATCGACATGCCGCTCGCGTTGAACATCAATTTCTTCATTGGCGATCTCGTCGAGGACGTGCTCCATCGCCACGCTGCTCGCCAGAGCGGCATCGCTCTGCAGATAGGCTTTGGCCGCATAGAGCCGATCCAGGCGGTCTTCGATATGTGCGTCCAGCGCGGTCTCATCGCCAATCGCCAAGTCAGGGGTATTTTCTTCACCGACCAGATCCTCCAGTTCGGCCCTCAAGGTCTCGCGCTCCAGATCGCTGCGGAATGGCTCTGCGGTCGGATCATCTCTCAAACGGCTCAGGATTTCAGCCGTGGTCGGCGGCAGCCGATCGATGATGGCTTCCTGCCGGTCGGCCTCCACCGCCCCACTGTCTTTGAGAACATCGCCATCGGCCAACAAACGGCCCAGATCACTGTGCAACTGATCGAGACGGTCGATTGCTTTCTCGAGCTCATCGGTGCGAGACAGGTCAAAACCCTCCTTCTCGGCAATCGCCTTCAAGTCCTGGCCAAGCCATTGCCGCTCTAGCGCGGCATTACCTGCGCCGATTTCGACGCGACGCGTCACATCCTGCGCGTCAATGCCGGTGCCTTTCAAAGCCTGCTGCAGACGGTCTGCCAGAGCTGGATCCTGCAAAGCGCCTTGGGCCTCGGCCCGTATATTCGCAGCGGAATAGATCCCACTTTTGGACGCATCTTCGAGCAAGGTGTGGGACTGCGTTCCCATTGGGCTCAGATGGGACAAGGAGCGATAGATGTCGTTCAGCTCATGCTCTAGCGCGGCACGCCGCTCCACCGGGGCGTCCGCCACAATACGTTCAGCTTGGTTGATCTTTTCATGGAATGCATCCACGACCTCATCAAAAGAATGCTGTTCTTCGGCCATCCCATATACCTTTCCATCTGCTTCAATCGGTTTGCCATGCGCCAAGAGCCGCGCGGCCTTGTCCAAGGCTGCTGCAATGTCATGCTGGTTCTCGCGAGAGGCCTCGGCGGCCAGGCCGCGATAAAGCCGCGCGTTATGCGCCACCTCAGCCAAGGCACGGTCAAGCTCCGGCCCCACGCGCTCACGTTCGGTCAGCTTCTGGCCCGTGGCTTCCGTGCGACGCTGGTCTGCATCGCTTGGCCTCTTCGTCGTGATCCCACGTTCGAGCTTTCGGGTCGCCTCAAGGCGCAGCCCATAGCGGTCCGATACCTCCACCATCGCTTCGCGAAAACTGTCGTAGTTGAAGTGGTGCCCTTCCTTCAGAAAGAAGAACTCCCCGTCCTTGCTGCGACGGTTCAGAACGATGTGCGCGTGCGGGTGATCCCGATCCTCATGCACGGCTGCGATGTAGTCAAAGTGGCTGCCTTCGCCCTGAAAGAACCGCTCGCAGATCTCGCGCGTGATCTCGGCAACATGCTCGCCGCGCGTGCCAATCGGGAAGGCCATCAAGAGGTGCGAGGTATGTCCGAGCTTGGGATGGAATCCCTCATTCCACTGCGCGGAAAACCGGCGTGTGACCTGCTCGATCTCTTTCGCGGACAAGACGCTTTGGCCGTCATAGGTGCCACGGCTGTCGATGATAAAGCTCGACTTGGTGGTCAGGTACTCCAGCTGGTTGCGCAGCTGAGTCTTGTTGTGTGTTCCGCCGTCTCGAATGGCTTTGAAGATCGCGGGGGAATGCCCCATCGCCGCCCGGGCCATCTGTTTGGCACGGGCGCGCGGGACGCTGCCGCGAATGCGGCTCCAGTCACGATCAAAGAAGGCCTCCTGCGCGGCGGCAACGGCGCTATTCCGGGCCATCGACAAAGCCTCCTAGTACGCGGGCAACTTCGCCAGACAGCGCGCTGCGTCGACGCTGCGCCATGTCCTGAACCTGGTCGGCGATGTCGAAGATCAGCCCGGCCAAAGCGCGGACCTGAGCATGGGCGGAATTGCCATAAGGTGGCGTCTTGCCTTGGCGCTTTGCCTCGTTCAGGCGCTGCGCGATCTGGTTGATATTGTTGCCGGTGCGATTGAGAGAGGCCGATAACCCCTGCATCTGGTTGGCCAGTTCATCGTCGGGAACAAATAGATCGTTCGACGCATAGATCAGCCGCCGCAACCCCTCGGCGCGGCTGGCAATTTCATGCCGCGTCAGCATCGCATCGAAGCTCGCGAGCTCCTTTGGCGTCAGCCGGACATTTACCAGTTCGGAGCGCACGCGCGCGTCGAGTTTGCGGCTTTGATCGGCCTTCAACGTGTAGAAGATGCTTCGGGTCGTGACGCCGAATTCGCGGGCCAGATCCTCGATCGGCACCCCTTCTGCACGCTTGCGCACGATGGCAAAACGCTGGTTTTGCGTCAGGCGCTTGTGCCGTGGTGCGCGCGGTCCGCCCATGTGAAGTAATCACCCCTATTTCTTGCCAGCATCATACAGGCAGCCCTGTTATGGCATTTCGCCATAATTGATTCAATATTATAATATTGCATCAACTGCCTGTATTCCGTTTGGAGCAGCCCTAGGCTGCGACCGCCGGGCAAAGCCCGGCCTCATGCGCAAGGCATGGCACCACTAATCGTGGTTCCATGCCTCAGCATCGCCAAGCAATTGCAGCGCTATTGCGCGGGCCGCGCCTTCGGCGCTGGCATAGGTTTGATGGTCGGGCAGCTCGTGCAGATCAAAAGGCTGTTGCGGGTCGTCCGGGGTCTCGACCCGGACATAGATCGCCCAGCCATCGATCAGTGCTGGATCATCACAATACTCCTGCCCGCCATCGGGCAGATTACAGAACCCATGCAGATGAACGCTGGCGCGGCCATCTCGGGCCGCCTGCCTGATGTCAGAATACTTCATGGCGAACCTCTGCACTTTCCTCGATGAAAAATTCGTCAGGCCTGCCGTTCAGGCGAGCGCCATCCCAACTGGTCAAGCCGATAGCCGACCCGTTCCGCGTGAATGTGATGAGGTATTGCCCGAGGTCATCACGCGTCACCACATACCCGCTGTTGACCCAGTGAACGCGGTTACCCGCGTCCACTGCTGCTTTGATCTCGTCCAAAGTCATCGCAACGCCTCCTCAAGGATTGCGAGAGCCCCAAGACAATCGTCGATATAGGGCTGCTCTTCGCCTTCCAGATCGTTCAGCTCCAGCCGGTTCAACACCGCGTAAAGCGTGGCGCGCGCCTCGCGGGCTGCGCTTCGCAAGCTGACGGTATCTTCCAGACGCGCGGTCGAAAAATCATCGCTGTGATAGTCAGGGGTCATCGGATTTCTCCCGCCTTGTGTTTCCAACGCGGGGCGATGTCTTTGAACGGCACAGTGTAGGGCGGCAGCGCGTCAAAGCCATTCGAGCTCTTGACCACCTTCACCTTGGCGCAATCATCCTCGACGCAGAGGATCTCGACACAGAACACGCCGCCCAAACCTGACGGAACAACGATCTCCTTCAGCTCGTGCCGGTGCTTCCCGCAATAGACGCAGGTGCTATAGAGCCCGTCGATGATGTGACCGCCGGTCGTGCGATCACAGTCGCAAGTCCAGAATTTCGGGGGCTGATACTTGTGAGCCATTTGTGGACTCCTCTTGGGTGCTGCGGTTGGGGCTTGGCTCCCCTTCCGCCGATGGGCTGCACACCGGCCAATCTGATCTGACCGAATACGCATGTATTCGGCGGAACAGAGTGGGTGGGGGCACAGCCCGACCCACGGCCCTGGAGCGGCCAGTCAAAGGGTCGAAGCCAGCAACTGGTGCGGCCCGCAGCGCGCCCCGCGCGAGGACACGGGTTGCAGGCTTTGACGACGCGCCCGCGCGGCGCTTGCCCATTGACGGGAGGCGACAGGGATGTTGGGCGGACCAATCAAATTGAAAGAAGCCTGAAGGAGGTGAGCGGGCTGAAAGCCAGTCGATCCTCCGCACAGCCCACTTCTCAGAGCGGCCCGTGCGTAGCAGCACGGGCCACAATTTCTCGTCTCATCCCCCAAGGCCTGCGCCCTGCCACATGAGGCGGAGCGCAGACGTTTAAAGCTCAACACCGGCTTTCAAGTTGCCGTCCGGATCCAGCCAGGAACGGGCCTCGGCGCAATCCAAGCAAATACAGGAGCAACTGCCTTTCACGATGACCGGCGCGAGAAAGATCACTGGGTTTGACGCGCCGCATTTGCGGCACGTCATCGGGGGCAGGATTGCTGGGCCGCTCATGCTGCGGCCGCTTTCGACTGACCTGCGGCTGCTAGGACAAAATCGGCTGCCTTCTGAGCCTCGGACGCCGCGCGAAAAATCGCCCGTTTGTCTTCTTTGAGCGCTTTCAACCAGCCTTCAACGTAGGCGGCGCTTTGGTCGAATTCCGGCGCGACGCCAATCTGAGCACCAAGGAAACAAGCACCGATTTCCGCCACCAGCTCTTCAAAGGCATAGGCTTCGCGGTTCGCAAATTTCTTGATCCGCTCAAGCCGCTTTTCGCTGCCAGTCCAATGGATCACCTCATGAGCCAAAGTCCCATAGTAGCCTACCGCATTGTGAAACGTGGCAATTGGCGGCATGTGGATGTGATCCTTGGCGGGGCTGTAATAGGCGCGCGGGTCGTCGCTGGTGAGGATCTCCGCCCCTGTCCGGCTGAAAAACGCCTCAAGCTCCGGGTCCTCCGCCGTGCCAAGATCGCGCGGAGCCTCGGGCCGGATGTAATAATCCTCCGGCAAACCTTCGATCTGATCCGCGTTGAAGACGCGGTAGGCGCGCGCGTAGGGAAGCTCCTCCTCGATGCCCAACTCGTTCTCTCGGGTGAACGTCCCGTATTTGACCACAGTCGACGACGTCTCGCCTTTGCGGACCTGACCGCCAAGTTCCTGCGCCTGTTTGTAGGTCATCCAGCGGCTGGACACATAGCCATGCTTTGCTGCCATGACCCAGAGCATCAGGATATTTATACCGCGATACTCCTCCCCGTTATGTCGGCTCGGCAGGGCAATGCCCGACGCGCTTCCGGTCCACGGCTTGCGCCATGGCGGCGTGCCTGCCTCGATCTCTGCAATAATGGTTTCGGTGACATGGGCATAAACATCAAACTTCGGTGCCATTTGTGGCCTCCTCGATCAAAGTGACGCGGGTGAGGCAGCGCGCCCCCTTCCGCCGATGGGCTGCGCCTCGGCCACCTGATCTGACCGAATACGCATGTATTCGGCGGAACAGAGTGGGAGAGGGCAAAGCCCGACCCACGGCCCTGAACGGGGCTGTCAATCGGCCACATTTGCGAAGAAAATGTCTGCGCCAAAATCAGACGCCAATTTGAGCCGCGAGGAATGGCTCGCCCGCGAGACAGGGGAAATTGGTGGCTGATTTTGGGGATGGACTAAGGTTGACCGCCACGGTCAGGGATGTTGGGCGGACCAATCAAATTGAATGATGCCTGGATCGGGGTGAGCGGGCCAAAGGCCCGTTGAGCCTCGGTGCAGTCTACTGGGAGATGTTGCCCGCGCGCTTAAGCGCGGGTTCTTCTGAAACCATGCGATACTTCCCAGGCCGCGCGCGATACAAAGCCAAAGCAGTCCCACAACCCGCTGACAGAATTACAAGATATCGCAAACGGTCCGCTGAGTATATGGTTCTTAAATGTAGACCCATCCTCTAGGTTGAACTAGACTTAAGCTATGACAAGCGAATCGAATAGTCTTTCACGATGGCAGCAGGATCGCCGTGCATTCATTGAGCACAGGGTCTTTTGGCGTGGACGTGTCGGCCTTGCGGATCTGATGGACGTTATGGGCCTTAGTCGGGCTCAAGCTTCGAAAGACCTCAATAGCTACATCAATGATCATCCCGAACACATCATCTACGATAAAACGGCCAAGACCTACGTTCTGGGCCCGAAGTTCGAAGAACACTACACTGCGCTTGATCCGTCAGAGTATCTTGATGATCTCCTGTCGATCTCACGGGGCGGTTCAGTCCCCACTGCAGACTGGATTGTCTATCAGCCGGACATTCTGGCAACCACTGTGCCTGGGCGCGGACTTAGCGCGCTAACGCTTCGCAACGTCTTATTAGCCTGTGAACAGGGCAAAGAGCTGCAAATAAGCTATCAGTCGATGTCGTCCCCCGATCCAGAAGATCGCGTTATCATTCCTCATGCCCTCGCACATGACGGATTTCGTTGGCATGCGAGAGCGCTATGCTCAAAAGACCAGGTCTTCAAAGACTTTGTTCTCGGACGCATACTGAAAAGCGCATTGGGGGAACAATCAGATGTCGACGCCGGTACAGATGAAGACTGGCACCAAACAATAACGCTCAAAATCGCACCGCACCCTGGCCTGTCTGGAAACCAACGCAGGATTGTCGAGCTCGACTATGCAATGAATGACGGGGCGGCAGAACTTTCAGTGCGAAAGTGCCTGTTGTTCTACAATCTAAAGCGGCTTGGCCTTGACGTTGATCCTAGTATCCGCGCCCCACAGGATCAGCACATAGTTTTGATCAATGACGGAGAAGTCCGCGCTGCTCTCGAAAGGGGGCGGCGATGAGTGCTTTCGCGAGACAAGACTACAAGATGTCATTCAGCACCGGCGGGCTCTTCCTGAACGAAAGCCTGGAAGTCGCGCGCTTGCATGAAGACGGTGAAGCTTGGGAAGACACAATTCTCAGAGCCATGGAGGAAGGCACAACCAGCCTACCGAAATCAGCATCGAACCGTCGATCGTTGCGCGAAATTTCTAACCGCCTGCTTACTCTTACAGATGAGGAACGCGCTTACCTTGTGGAAGAGGCTGACCGTTCCGAACAGCAGGCGATGTTGTGGATCGCCACGTGCCGCGCATATCGGTTCGTTCGTGAATTTGCGGTGGAAGTGGTGAGAGAGCGATACCTATCTTACCAACTCGATTTACCGCTCGAAAGCTTTGACATTCTTTTTGAGGCAAAAGCTGAATGGGATGAAGGACTGGCCGGATTAAGTCGGTCGACCCGCCTGAAACTTCGTCAAATCATGTTTCGCATGATGCGTGAAGCCGGGATCATTTCAGAAGATGATCGCATTCAAACCGCGATTATTTCCACACGTTTGAAACACATGATTGAAGACCACAACCCCGGCGAGCTGGCGATTTTCCCCAGCGTTCCGGTTGAGGGAGCTTAATTTGAAACGAGAACTAAACCGGAAAGAGCGGGCCGAGCACCTCTACCGCGTGATCACGAGTGAACGCTTCCTGACCAAACAAGGCCTAGGGAATGAAGTGCCATTTTTCATCTATCCCTTTCCCGCTGAGGAAGGGCTCACCATGGTTGAGGATCGTGAAGATCTTGTGACCCGAATCCAGCACTCCGGCACTCGAGTGTTGGACCTGAACCTTTACGATCTCGCGCTCGACATACTTTCAGAGCGCGGAATCTTAGAGCAAGTTCTCGAAATTGAGGCCGACAGTAGCAAGGGTGAGATCAAGGAACTTCTACAGGGCGTCTTGGACCCACAGGCTCATCTGATCCCGCATATTGGCCAGGCGATCCGAGCGACCCCACATGACGTCATTTTCTTGTCAGGCGTCGGTGAAGTTTATCCTTACATCCGATCTCACAACGTGCTGAACAACCTGCAAAGCACGGCGAAAGAAGCACCAACCGTTCTCTTCTTCCCAGGAAGCTATACCCATGCTTTGGCGACTGGCGCGTCATTGGATCTCTTTGGTCAGCTTCATGACGACAAGTATTACCGCGCCTTCAACATTCTGAATTACGAGGTCTAAGCCCATGGCCCAGCTGCTAAAAGACATTTTTGAGAAACCCGTTGATCGCGCCATTGACGGCGTCATTAAGGCCGATGACGAGGCAAGCCTTCGCGTCGAACTCGACGAGTACGTCATCACAGGGGAGATCGGCCAACGGCTGGAACAGTTCCTCGAAGCCTACAACAATTATGACACTTCAAATGGCGTCTGGATATCTGGCTTCTTTGGCTCTGGTAAGTCGCACTTGCTGAAGATGCTGGCTCTACTGCTTGAAAATCGTGAAGTCGACGGCAAAACCGCTCACGAGATCTTCGCTGAAAAGCTCAAAGGCGAGCCAATGCTGGCAGGCGCACTCAACAAGGCCGTTTCCATCCCGTCGAAATCGATCTTGTTCAATATCGACCAGAAGGCAGATGTGATCTCAAAAACGGATGTAGATGCGCTTCTATCTGTCTTCCAAAAGGTCTTTGACGAAGCCTGCGGGTTTTATGGCAAACAGCCTCATATCGCGCAATTCGAACGCGACTTGCAGGGGCGTGGGCAATTCGAGGCATTCAAAGAAGCTTTTCGAAGCGCTGCCGGGAAAGACTGGGAGCGCGGTCGAGAACAGGCGCTACTCGAAGCCAAGAACATTGCGACAGCGTTTGCAGAAGCAACCGGTGGTGATCCTTCGGATGCAAAAGACATCCTGAGCCAATACCGGAAGGATACACGCGTCTCGATTGAGGACTTCGCTGGAACAGTCAAAGCTTGGATCGATGACCAGCCCAAAGGCTTCCGGCTCAACTTCTTCGTTGACGAAGTCGGCCAGTATATTGCGGACAATGTAAAACTCATGACCAACCTGCAAACTATTGCAGAGAGCCTTAACACCAAATGCAAAGGGCAAGCTTGGATCATAGTAACTGCGCAGCAAGACATGGCGTCGGTTATCGGCGACATGACGCAACAGCAAGAGAATGACTTCTCCAAAATCCAGGCCCGTTTCAGCAACCGCATGCCGCTGAACTCGGCCGATGTCGCCGAAGTGATCCAGCGCCGCCTCCTCGCCAAGACGTCGGAAGGGCAAGTAACGCTTGGCAACCTTCATGACCGCGAAGAAAACAACCTCAAGACCCTGTTCGATTTTGCTGACGGCTCGATGAAGCTCAAAAACTACCGGGATCGCGACCACTTCATCTCAAGTTATCCTTTCCCCCCCTATCAGTATGACCTCTTTCAAATGGCGATCACGTCTTTGTCGGAGCACAACGCATTTGAAGGCAAACACAGCTCGGTCGGCGAGCGGTCGATGTTGGGCGTTTTCCAAGAGGTCTCGAAGAAGCTGAAAGACAAAGAAGTTGGAGGGCTGGCCACTTTCGATCTCATGTTCGAAGGGATCCGCACCGCACTGAAATCTTCGGTTCAACAGAGTATTCAGATTGCCGAAAAAAACCTGGACGATCCTTTTGCCGTTCGGGTTTTGAAATCCTTGTTTCTCGTTAAATACGTCAAAGGCTTCAAACCATCGGTTCGAAACATCGGAATTCTGCTGCTGTCAGAGTTTGAGGCGGACCAGACGAGCCAACGCCGCAAGATCGAGGAAGCATTGAGCCGTCTGGAAAGGGAAACCTACATCCAGCGGAACGGTGAGGTCTATGAGTTCCTCACCAATGAGGAAAAGGATGTCGAAGCGGAAATCAAAGCCCTCGACATAGACCCTTCTGAGCTCTCGAAAGAACTCGAAACCCTCGCATTCGATACCATTCTGCGTCATCGCAAGATCAAGCATCTCGCAACGAATAGCGAATATGCCTTTACCCGGAAACTCGATGATCACGCGGTTGGTCGCGAGTACGAACTGGCAATCAATCTCGTTTCGCCCCTCAGCGACGAGGTTGAAAGCCCCGATGGCATTCGAATGAAAACCATGTCTCGGGAAGAGCTAGCGGTTGCCATGAAACCAGATGCCAACTTCGTCCGCGACCTGATCCTGTTTAAGCAAACGGACAAGTTCATCCGCCAGTCTCGCAGCGGTTCTCCGCAGCCGGGCCGAGACCGTATCGTCGCAGAAAAAGGCGAACAAAACGGCCGCCGTGCAAAAGACCTTGAAATGCGGCTCCGCAAGCTGATGGGAAGCGCGCGACTTTTCGTCAGGGGTGACGAATTGGAGATCGGTGGAGAGGATGCTCAAGAGCGGATCAGCAAGGCGTTCCAGTCCCTGGTCGACAAAGTCTACACCAATCTCCCGATGCTGCGCGGCGCATCTTTTACAGAAGCTGATATCAACAAACACGTCCAAGCAGAAAATAATCTATTTGGGGATGAAGGAACCGGCCTAACCGAACCAGAACAAGACGTCCTCAGCTTCATCAATGCGCAGGCACGCAACGGGGTGAAGGTCTCCGTCAAATATCTGGCTGATCGGTTCACATCCAAACCCTACGGCTGGCCAGTAACCGCAGTCCTTTGCCTTGCAGGCAGCTTGGTCGCCAAAGGAAAAATCGAAGCGCGCGTCGACAGCGCCATCAAGGAAGGGCTGGATCTCGCCAAGGCGTTGAACAACAGTCACGCGCTAACGAACATATTGCTAACCCCTCAGACGGAATTCTCCGCTGCTGATATTCGTCGGGCGAAAGAACTTTATCAGGAACTCTTTGCGCATCCCTCATCAGGAACAGATGCGCGCAGTTTGGGCGCAGAGTGGGCCAAAAGCATTGATACACTGGAAGCCGAGGTCGACGGGCTTGTTCGCCAGTCGCACCGCTACCCTTTCCTGACCGCGCTCGAGCCGTTCCATGAACTGCTACGGGGCATGAAGGGCAAACCAGCGAACTGGTATATTTCCGACGCGCCCAAGCGCGAGGATGACCTTCTGAACGCGAAGGAGGATATCCTGGACAAGGTAAAGTCCTTCATGGGTGGCGCACAAAAAGGCATCTACGACGATGCCCGCGATATGCTTGCCAGCCAATCTGCCAACATCGACTATGTCGATCCTGATGCCGGGGCGAAGCTGCGCGCCGCATTGGAGGACCCGGGCTGCTTTAAGGGGTCATCGATCCAGAACCTCAAATCCGACCTGTTTGATCTGAAAAACAAGGTCGAACTCAAGGTGCTTGAGGAACGCAAAGCCGTCATCGCAGAGGTCGAAGACGTCTCCGCTAAGATCGCACAAATGCCGGACTTCCAGGCGCTCGACCCGGACAAACAGGCCCGCATCACCACGCGCATCGAGAGCCATAAGGCAGGCCTCGATACGGTCACGCTGATCCCTGTGCTGCGCGACCGTGCCAATGGCGCGCGCACCAACCTGCTGTCGGACGTTGTCACCGAACTCGACCGTCTCGCGAGACCGACACCTGCGCCCGAGCCGCAGCCCGGCATGTCGGACCGGCCTGCGCCCGCGCCGCAGCCTCCCACTACAGTCCTCGCCTCGCAGCTGAAGGTCACAGCCCCCAAGACGCTGCTGACCGATGAAGCGGACGTCGACCAATACCTTGAAGAAATGAAAAAGACCCTGCTGGCCGAAATCCGCGCGGGTAAGAAAGTTATTGTGTAATGGATACCAACGCGCTCAAGAAATTTGCCCAGGCCGCCCGCAACCTGTTGATCGATCAGGTCACCTCCAAGCTCGACGTCGTGCTGGCCGAGGGCAGCGCCGCGCGGCGTGAGGCCCCCAAGGCCATCAAAGACCTCGAAAACGCCATCGCCAAAGCCGACAAACAGCAGGTCATCGAACAGGTCGCCTACACCTGGTTCAACCGCTTCACCGCCCTGCGCTTCATGGATGCCAACGGCTACACGCAGGTGCGCACCGTCTCCCCCGCTGACGGGGCCACGCGGCCAGAGCTTCTGTCAGAAGCGATGGCGGGCAACCTGCCGGACGGTGCCCCCACGACCATCCAGTCCCTCCTCGACGGGCGCACGCCGTCTCATGACCCACAGGCCGAGGCCTATCGCCTCCTGCTCGTCCATACCTGCAACCAATGGCACGGCCCCATGCCGTTCCTGTTCGAACAGATCGACGACTACACCGAACTCTTGATGCCCGAGGATCTGCTGTCGCAGACCTCCATCCTTGCCGAGTTGCGCAAGGTCATGACCGAGGACGCCTGTAGGGACGTCGAGATCATCGGCTGGCTCTACCAGTTCTACATCTCTGAGAAAAAGGATCAGGTCTTTGCGGGTCTCAAGAAGAACCAGAAGATCACCGCCGAAAACATCCCCGCCGCGACACAGCTTTTCACCCCTCATTGGATCGTCCGCTATCTGGTGGAGAACTCGTTGGGGCGGCTCTGGCTGCTGAACAATCCGCACAGCGGGCTGGCGGCCAAGATGGACTATTACATCGCGCCCGAAGAGCCCGAGACGGACTTCCTGAAAATCACCAAGCCAGAAGAGATCCGCATCTGCGATCCGGCGGCGGGCTCGGGGCACATGCTGACCTATGCCTTCGACCTGCTCCACGCCATCTACGAGGAAGAGGGATATGACGCGACCGAGATCCCCGCACTGATCCTGCAGCACAACCTGACCGGGGTGGAGATCGACGACCGCGCGGGGGCTCTGGCCGCCTTTGCGCTGGCGATGAAGGCAGCGGCGCGGCTGGGGCGGCGGCGGTTTTTGCGGATGGAGGCGAAGCCCGACATCTGCGTGTTGCAAAACGTGGCCTTTACTGAGGCCGAGATGCAGGACGTCGCCGCCGTGGTGGGTAAGGATCTGTTCACCGATGAGCTGCGCGAGACGCTGGGGCAGTTCGAGCAGGCCAAGAACTTCGGCTCACTGATCGTGCCGAAACTGCGCGACCCGGCAGAGACGCTGCGGGTGGTCGAGGCGCGGGATTTCGGCGGCGATCTGCTGCTGAAGGAGGTGCAGGCGCGCGTCATCGCAGTGCTGCGCATGGCCGAGGCGCTGTCGCCAAAGTATCACGTAGTGGTGGCCAACCCGCCGTATGCTGGGGCTAAAGGCCTTAATGAGCGACTGGTTGGGTGGCTGAAAGATAATCACCCAAAGAGCAAATCAGACCTTTTTGCAGCTTTTATTGAAAGAGGGCTTGCGCTGGTCTCTGATCGAGCATTCTGCGCCATGGTGACCATGGAAAGCTGGATGTTCCTGTCTTCCCTTGAACAGCTTCGGCAGAGTATTTTGGATGAAACGGTGATCCAATCTTTGGTCCATATGCCCTACCTTGGGAAAGGTGGAACAAGTATGGGGATCAATTTTGGCACGGTTGCCTTTGTAACGGAGAAGAAACAGGACAAGTCCTTCCGCGGTCAGTTCTGCTGTGTCAGATACTTCGAAACTGATAATCTTGGTGTTCCTCTGGAATTTCCACCACGTAATGAGCGACTATCGCGCGCCTCAATTTCGGATTTTGAAAAAATTCCCGGTAGTCCGGTAGCTTACTGGCTCTCCGATCAATTTCTCAAGTGCTTCTCTGAAGAAGCTCGTCTCGAAGAAATCGCCGAGCCACGCCAAGGCATGGCGACTTCAGACGTTGGTCGATTTCTGAAGCTGTGGTTCGAGGTGAGCGGAGACAAAACAAACCTTCACGCGACTGACCACGAAGACGCGGCTCGATCACTAGCGAAATGGTTCCCGACAAACAAAGGCGGTCAGTTTCGGAAGTGGTATGGAAACCACGAATATTTAGTGAACTGGGAAAACAACGGGGCTGACGTTATGGGATACGCCGCCGAGCTATACGGCTCTCCCACAAGAACTATCAAAAATATCTCCTACTACTTTCGGCCATCTGTCACGTGGGGAATGGTAACTTCGGCATCCTTTGCAGCAAGAGTATCCCCGCAAGGGCATTTGTTTGATGTGGGCGGTCCATCAGCATTCCCGAAAGAAAACCTCGTCGCGCCGGTCGCTTCGTTCCTGAATTCAAGCGTATTTCAGCGAATAATAAAGACACTCAACCCTACCATGAACTTCAACTCTGGCGATATTGCCAAAGCGCCTTTCAAAACGGAATTGGCTGAATCTGCCACTGCAAATTCAGCCGTCAGATCTCTGATTGAAAATCACAAATCCGACTGGGACGCCTACGAAACCTCCTGGGATTTCACCACGCTCCCGCTGCTCTCGCCCGAGCATCGCGGCGAGACGCTGGCGGACAGCTTTGCCACGCTGCGCGCCCATTGGCGGTCCATGACGGACGAGATGCAGCAGCTGGAGGAAGAGAACAACCGCATCTTCATCGACGCCTATGGCCTTCAAGACGAGCTGACCCCCGAGGTGCCGCTCAACGAGATCACCCTCACCTGCAACCCCGCCTACCGCTATGGTATCAAGAACGACGCCGAGGCCAACGAGGCTCGCCTGCGCGCTGACACCATGGCCGAGTTCCTCTCCTACGCCGTGGCCTGCATGTTCGGCCGCTACAGCCTTGATGCGCCCGGCCTGATCCTCGCCAATCAGGGCGAGACGCTGGCCGACTACCTCGCCCGTATCCCTGAGCCAAGCTTCATGCCGGACGAAGACAATGTCATCCCCGTGCTCGACGCCGACTGGTTCCCCGACGACATCACAGACCGCTTCCGCCTGTTCCTGCGCGTGACCTTCGGCGAGGCGCATTTCCGCGAGAACCTGCGCTATATCGAGGACACCCTTGGCAAGGACATCCGCAAGTATTTCACCCGCGATTTCTACGCCGACCACGTGAAGCGCTACAAGAAGCGCCCGATCTACTGGATGTTCTCCAGCCCCAAGGGCACGTTCAACGCCCTGATCTACATGCACCGCTACCGGCCCGACACGGTGTCGGTCCTGCTGAACGACTACCTGCGCGAGTTCATCACCAAGCTGGAGGGCGAGCGCGCCCGGCTGGAAAAGCTGTCCGATGACCCAACCGCAACGCAAGGCCAGAAGACCAAGGCGCTGAAAGATGTGGCGGCGGTGGCCAAGCAGATCGACGAGCTGAACGAATGGGAGCGCGACGTGATCTTCCCGCTGGCGCAGCAGAAGATCGAGATCGATCTGGATGACGGGGTGAAGGCGAATTATCCGAAGTTCGGCACCGCGCTGAAGAAGATCGCGGGGCTGTCATGACTGACCGGATCAAGACGGGCCTAGAGCGGCTGTTCATCGATCACCGGATCGTCTTCTGGTACGACGCCGCGCGCGACATGCGGAGCGCATATGACGCCGTGGATCTTCCGGATGTGGAAAAGGTCGAGATCGCGAACAACGAGTTCGGCCTGAAGTACCGCATGCTGAGGCAAGAGCCGAAACAGAAGTTTCTGGTCTTCCACGACGGCCCCGCGCCCGAGATGGCCGACAATTGGCTGCTGGATCTCTATTTCGCCTGCGGCGTCTTTAAGGCCGATCAAGCGGCGATCTGGCTGGCCGAACTGGGCTTGCCGCTGCAGTTCGAAGACGTGGTGCGCGACCACATGGAATTCTACCGCGCCAAGGGCCGCATCGAGGCGCTGAAGCAGATGATTACGCCATCCGACACGAAGACCGATGTGCTACGCCGCATGTTGGCCGTCTGCGTCGGGGCCGAGGGAGCCTTGGACACGGTGATTGAGGATCTGCTGGCCGAGCTCGCGGACGAGCGCGACGATGCGATGCGCCTGATGGAGCGTTCCGGCCTGACAGAGTTCTTCTGGAAGCAGGTTGAGAATGCCTATGGCTATGTCAGCGATGCGCCAGATTTCGAGGACTTCGCGATCACCCTGTTCCAGTCCTGCTATGCCCGCGCCCTGGGCGAAGATGGCAAACTGAACGGAGAGGCGTTACTTGTCTTCCGCCGCTGGAAGAACAACCGGTTGGGGGCGAAGGCGTTTGAAACGCTGAGCGGGAAGTACCAGGAAATCCTGCGGATCCCAGAAGACGTGCAAGAGCGCGACATCAAGGCCTTGCGTGCCATCGACCATTTTGAAGAGATCGACCGGCAGATCATTCGCTCTCTGGTGCGTGAGATGGCGAGCCAGACGGTATCGTCGGCCGAGGTGCTGAAGACCGTGCGAGAGAGGCGGCAAAGCCATTGGTACCCGACCTATGAGGATATTTATCAAGCCATCGGCTATGCCACAGAATTCCAGCAAGCGTTGGCTGAGGCGAACCTGAGCATGACCTCCCCCGCTGAGGGGGTGAAGCGCTATGTTTCGCATTGGTACAAGATCGACCAACTCTACCGCAAATTCATCTATCATATGCAAAAGAGCGGTCAGTCCTCTCTGCTTAGCGCGTTGTTCGAAAGCGTCGAGAACCGCTACACGACCAACTTCCTGTCTGCCGTCAATGACGCCTGGCAAGATCAGATCGCTGGACTGAGCGATTGGAAGATATCGGGATTTGCGCATCAGACCGATTTCTATATGGACCAGGCCGCCGAATTCCGCCGCCGCGATCAGAAGGTGGTGGTAATCATCTCTGACGCGTTGCGCTATGAGGTTGCAGAAGAAGCCCTGCGCGAGATCCGTAAACTGAACCGGTTCGACGCCGATCTAAAGCCGATGATTTCTGCTTTGCCCAGCTACACGCAACTCGGCATGGCTGCGCTCTTACCGAACAAGGATCTGGAGCTGTCGGAGGACGGCAACGTGTCTTCGTTTGGCTTGCCTACTCAGGGAACCGCTAACCGCGAAAAGGTTCTGGGCATGGGGCGCGCCGGAGACCGTGTCAAAGCCATGAAGGCCGATGATTTCATGAGCCTGAAAGCGGACGACGGCAAAGAGATTTTCCGCGATCATGACATTCTCTACCTATACCACAACAGGATCGACATCGTTGGCGACAAGCTTGCCACCGAGGAACGCGTGACAGAGGCTGCAGAAGTCGCTGTCGAAGATCTGACCAAACTGGTCCGCAAGCTCACAACCGCCAACTTTTCCAACATTCTTGTGACGGCCGATCACGGCTTCATCTATCAGCACCGCGCGTTGGATGAGACAGATTTTTCGGTAGCGGTGCCTGCTGGTGCGGAAATCCTTGTTAAAAATCGTCGATTTATCATCGGGCGAGACCTTGATGCGACATCTGGAATGAAGAAGTTCTCATCCGCAAATCTGGGTCTATCAGGCAACTTGGACGTTCTGTTGCCCAATTCGATCAATCGTATGCGCGTCAAGGGAGCGGGAAGCCGGTTCGTACATGGCGGGGCCACGCTTCAAGAGGTCATTGTTCCCGTACTCCGTGTCGGCAAACGACGCGAAGCCGATGTTGAAAAAGTTGAAGTGCAGATCATCGTCACTGGAAAAAGCTTGATCTCTTCCGGCCAAACGGCCGTCACTCTCTATCAAACTCAGCCAGTTTCAGAGAAGCAGCAACAGCGTAATGTTCTTGCTGGGATTTACGCTTCGGACGGCACGCTCATCTCAGATGAGCACCCGCTGACCTTTGACTACACCTCGCAAAATGCACGCGAACGGGAGCTGCCCATCAAGTTCCTGCTTTCTCGCGATGCTGATCGGTTCAACAACCAGGACGTCTTCCTCAAGCTTCGCGAACGTATCGGCAAAACGAGCCACTTCGAAGATTACACAAGCCACCGTTTCCAACTGCGTCGTGGCATATCGACAGATTTCGACTTTTAAGGACCTATCATGAGCGCACTCGACGAAAAGATTAACGAGCATTTCGCGGGCTACGTGGTCCGCAAAGACCTTGTTAAAGCGGTCAAAGGCAACGCGATCGTTCCAACATATGTCCTCGAATACCTGCTTGGGCAGTACTGTGCGACTGACGACGAAGCATCGATCGAGAGCGGCATCGAAACCGTCAAAGAAATCCTTAGAAAGCACTACGTTCACAGAAGCGAAGCGGGACTGATCCAATCCACGATCAAGGAAAAGGGTCGCTACAAGGTCATCGATCAGATCAGCGTCTCACTGAACGAAAAAACAGACAGTTACGAAGCCACGTTCGACAACCTGGGCATCAAAAAGGTTGCGGTGGATAGCGGAACGGTCAAAGCGCACCCAAAGCTGCTTGTGACCGGCGTATGGTGTATTGCCGATGTCCAATACGAGTTTTCAGAGGACGCAAGAACATCTCCGTGGGTGCTCGAGACCATCAAACCCATTCAGATCGCAAAGGTCGATTACGAGGGGTACAAGGAGGCGCGCGCGCAATTTTCCAAAGAAGAGTGGATCGATCTCCTGATGCAGTCGATCGGCTTCAATCCTGAAGCCTTCGGCCGCCGAAGCAAGCTCCTGCAGCTGATGCGCCTGATCCCCTTCGTCGAGCGAAATTACAACATCATCGAACTTGGCCCAAAGGGTACGGGTAAATCGCATATCTACTCTGAGTTTTCGCCACACGGGCAGCTGATCTCCGGAGGCGAAGTGACCATCCCGAAGCTGTTTGTAAACAACTCGAATGGGAGGATCGGACTGGTCGGATATTGGGATGTCGTGGCCTTTGATGAATTTGCAGGGCGCGAGAAAACTGCGAACAAGGCCCTGGTCGACATCATGAAAAACTACATGGCAAACAAGACCTTCTCGCGCGGAGTTAACCCCATGGGGGCAGAAGCGAGCTTCGCATTTGTCGGCAACACAGACCATAACGTACCGTTCATGCTCAAGAACAGCGACTTGTTCGAAGCCCTGCCGCCACAGTTCCATGACTCTGCATTCATTGACCGTCTCCACGCATACCTGCCTGGCTGGGAGATCGACGTGATCCGAGGTGAGATGTTCACCACTGGCTACGGGTTCATTGTCGACTACCTCGCCGAGATCCTTCGCCATTTGCGCCAAGAAGACTTCTCCAACCGGCCGGACCTGCATTTCAAAGTTAGCGAGAAGATTTCAACCCGTGATCGGGACGCCGTCTACAAAACCATGTCGGGCTTCCTGAAGGTGATTTTCCCTGCCGGAGATGAAACAGCCGATGACGTTGAAGAGCTCTTGCAGCTCGCACTTGAAAGCCGAAAGCGCGTAAAGGACCAACTGTTTCGGATCGATGCGACCTATCCAGATGTGGACTTCTTCTACACTGGCTCTGATGGGGAAAAGCGGCGCGTCCAGACCGTCGAAGAGCAAGAGTTCCCCCAATTCTACTATCTGAAACCTGCCTTAGACCCGAAGCAGCAGGATCAATCCACTGATGCTCTCGAAGATGACGTCATCGAAGTCGAACATGAGCCACGCGAGACATCGGAGACCTCAGCGCCCACCAAGTCACGCGCCGAAGAGGGTCACCACGTATTCGCCGAAAACCGAAAGGGCGTCAGCTATGATAAACTGTTTGGGCCTTATCTGGACGGTGCATCGCGGATCGTAGTGACAGACCCCTACATTCGCTATTTTTACCAGATCAAGAACATGATGGAATTCGTCGAGATGGTCATCCAGCGCAAGGCGTTAGAAGATCAAGTGGCCATCCATCTTGTCACGGGGCCTGATGACGGAAACGTCCAAAAGCAACGCGAATTGCTCGAGAGCATTACCGAAGCATGCATCGGTTCAGGGGTTAATTTCACCTGGGCATTTGATGGTTCGGGGACTGCTCATTCCAGAGATATCGTCACTGACACCGGCTGGAAAATCGTTCTAGATCGCGGTCTAGATATTTTCCAAGCGCCCATGCGACGCGACGGGTTCAGCCTAGGCGACCGCCTGCAGGAGCACCGCATGCTAAAGAACTTCTATGTGACCTATGTGCGGCAAGACTAACGGTGAAACTGAGTAGATTTTTCAGAAAAGAGCAAAGCCATGTTCCGCGTTGATTTGAACCAAAACCGTTTGTCACGCCTGACCCAGAAGCGCTTTTCCGACTTGAACCTGCGCGAGCGTGACCACTTGCAGGAGTGGCTGGCCAACCAACCTGATGCCCTCGGGGAGGAATTGCTGATCATTCAGAAGGAGTTCGACGGGTTTGATGAAACCCGCGAACGCCTGGATCTCTTGGCGCTCGACAAAGACGGCAACCTCGTTGTGATCGAGAACAAACTCGATGACAGCGGGAGAGATGTGACCTGGCAGGCGTTGAAGTACACCGCCTACGTCTCCGGCCTGACCAAGACGCAGATCGTCGATATCTATCAGCAATACCTCGACCGCTATGCGGGCGGCGGCAATGCGGCCGTGCGGATCTGCGAGTTCATGGAAGTCGAGGAGTTAGAGGAGACCGTCCTGAACCCCGGCAATGACCAGCGCATGATTTTTATCGCAGCCAATTTTCGGCGTGAGGTCACGGCAACGGTCCTTTGGCTCCTCAGCCGCGGAATTCGCGCACAATGCTTCAAGGTGACTCCGTATTCGTTTGGCGACGAGCTGATGGTCGACATTCAACAGATTATTCCCACGCCTGAGGCGGCGGACTTCATGATCGGAATGTCGAGCAAAGAAAACGAAGAGAAAGCCATCCAGGACACGCAGAAAAAGCGGCACAAGCTACGCTTGGACTTCTGGGAAGCTGCCCTTGAACAGCTGCGCATTGAAGGCGTTACGCTATACCAAAATATCAGTCCGACGAAGGATCACTGGCTCAGCGCAGGATCTGGGACGCGGTCTTGCCCTTATCAGATGATCTTCTCGCGAGATGAAGCGCGCGTCGAGATAAGCTTGCAGCGCTCTGAAACTGCA
Source organism: Leisingera aquimarina DSM 24565 (assembly GCF_000473165.1). GTDB lineage: Bacteria > Pseudomonadota > Alphaproteobacteria > Rhodobacterales > Rhodobacteraceae > Leisingera > Leisingera aquimarina. The sequence continues at coordinate 3,725,532 of NZ_KI421504.1, forward strand.
GAGAACAAATGGCTGTTCGATCAGCTCTATGGCCAGAAAGATGCGATCGAAGCAGCGTTTGGGGCCGAACTCGATTGGCGGCGCATGGACGATAAGAAGGCCAGCCGCATTGTCTACGCTCAGCCCTTTGACGGCTTCAACAGGGAAGCGTGGCCCGAGATGATTGGTTGGCTTGCGGCTCATATCCAAAAACTGGAAGCGGCCTTCAGTGAACCCCTTTCGCGCCTGAACCGTCAGGTTCGGTCGCAAGATGAAGCGACTTAGCTGAGGATCCAGTTTTCAGGGATGAAGGCCAGGACGGGAAAGCCGCCCTGGCGCTCAGTCATTCCGTGACCGAATCTTCATCGCGGCGCGGGAAGGCGACCATTTCGACATCGGGGAACATGCTGTGTTTGACGTTGATCGAGGTGATGTTGCCACTGTCGTCGGTGTTGACGAAGAGGACGCCGCAGCGATCCCAGAAGTTCTTGCCGTCTTTTTCGCCGGATTTGACGTTCAGTTTCAGAGTTTGAGTAGCCATTTTTTGATCCTCACTTTGAGTGTTTCGATGAACATGACCAAAGCTGGCACCAAGGGGCTGTCAGCGAGAAACTTGCCTCGCGAGGAATGCGCTGGCGCAGGGGAATTTTCTTGTTGAAGTGGGGACTGCCCCGCGTCTGACACGGCTGCCCGCTTATGTTCAGCAATCGGAAACACGGCGCTGAGGATTTGATTTCAGCACTCACAAACTGAACGGTCTCGTCATGCTGCGTCGCAAGAGCTGAAGACCTTAAAGTAACCGATGCGGCTTAACAGCTGTCACTCCTTCACCGCGGAACTTCAGTCGAATATGTTGTCAAAATCAGATGCAGAGCCCTTACTGCGCGTTCTGACCAATAGTTCTAGGTCGAGGGCTGCCAGCAGCGCCAGGATCGTGTCGAGTTTTGTGCCACCCCGCCCGGCCTCAACTTTCGATATCGTTTCTTGCCAAACACCGCTGCGCGTGGCGAGATCGGACTGCGTCCAGTTCTTCTCTCGACGAGCCTGACGGACCGCATGCCCAAGATCTCTGGGAATTCGAACGAAGTTCTGCAAGCCTGCCTCCTGCTCCTATGATCTTTAGATCATAATGCCTCCATATGATCTAAAGACCATAGGATCAGCAGTCTAGTCCGCGACAACTTACGCTGCGGCGTAATTTTCCAAATTTTGCGCTGCAGCGTAAATTTCACATCAGTGCTTCTCTTCGCCCTATGCCAGCCGCACCTACCTAGGGGGTGCTCTATGGTCCATTGACTTTCAGAAAAACATAACATATTTTCTGACAAGGAGTTCGAATATGATTACGTCAAACATCAAGCAACGCATCATCGGAAAAGGTCGCGGCGCAATCTTTGCGCCGACCGATTTTCTCGACATCGGATCCCGCGCAAGCGTAGATCAGGCCCTGTCACGCCTTGCTGATCAGGGTGTGATCCGCCGACTGACGCGGGGGCTGTATGACTACCCGAAGAAGAGCCCGCGCTTCGGATTTCTGTCGCCTTCCGCCGATGACATCGCAAAAGCTGTTGCTCGAAAGGACGGTCAGATCTTGCAACCTTCTCCTTCGATGGCTGCCAATCAGTTGGGCCTTTCCACTCAGGTACCATCCAAGCCGACCTATATGACCGACGGCCCAACCCGCACTAAGAAAGTTGGGCGGCAAGTCATCCAGTTCCGCAAGGCATCCCCAAAAACATTGGTCGGCGCAGGACATAAGACTGGGGTCGTCTTCCAGGCGTTGCGTTATGTCGGCAAGGACCGTGTGGACAGTCAAATCGTCGACCGCCTTGCACGCGCACTGGACGACAATGATCGGAAGCTCTTGGCAAAGCAAAGCAGACACGTACCTGCATGGATGCACCCAGTCGTGCAACAGATTGTTGCACACGCTTAAGCATGGAAAATTTCGCCAACGACGCGCCTAAACTCAGAGATGAGGCCTTTCAAGAAACTTCAGCGCAGCTTGGAATATCGAAGGCAATCATCGAAAAAGACTTTTGGGTTTGCTGGTCCCTAAAGCAGCTCTTTGCACTGCCATCTTTTGGCGAGCAAATGATCTTCAAGGGCGGAACATCCCTGTCCAAAGCCTATGACGTGATCCACCGCTTCTCCGAGGATGTGGACCTCTCGCTAGACCGCGAACAACTCGGATTTGTAGGCGACCGCGACCCAGAAGACCCGGAGCTATCGGGCAAGAAGAAGAAAAAGTTGCTTCAGGAACTGGAGGAAGCGGCGAAAGAAGCCGTAGGAGGCCAACTGCTGGCCGAGATTCAAACAGTGTTTGGCTCCAGTCTAGAACAAAGCTTCACGCTATCGGTCGACCCAAGTGACCCGCAAACCATTCTCTTTGCCTACCCCGCGTTGGCAGAAAACGATTCGGGCTATGTCAAACCGGTTGTACGCTTTGAGTTCGGTGCCCGTGGCGTCCAACTGCCTGCAGAGCAGATCGACATTGCGCCATACCTGCATCAGGCTTTTCCCGATCTTCTGGCAGACGGTCTGGTCGGCGTGAAAGTGTTAGGGGTCGAGCGCACGTTCTGGGAGAAAGCCACCATTTTGCATATGCTCTTTCATCAAGATGCAACCAAACCCCTCGCAGATCGTATGTCCCGCCATTACTACGATATGGCGCAGCTGATTGGGCATGAAGCCAAAAAACGTGCCCTCGAAAAGCTCGATTTGCTGACCCAAGTCGCTCATCACAAATCGGTATTCTTCAAATCCTCCTGGGCAAACTACGATGAGGCCAAGCCCGGTTCCTTGCGCTTGACCCCAAACGCCGATCTCACTGCCGCTCTTCGAAAAGACTATGCTGGGATGCGGGAAATGATCATCGGTGACGCACCAACCTTCGATGAAATCATCGCTACGATCGAGACCTTCGAGACCGAGATCAACAGCTGACCAGAGGACGCAAATTCTCAACGGCTTTGCCCTGAGTTCAAGCGCACGAAACGCACTGTTCACGCCGATCCTTTTCACGCCTGCAACCCCGCAGCGCGCACCTGCTCGGGCGTCACCAGTTTTGATGTGACCAAATCCTCGATCTGCCGGTTTGTGATGTGGCGGCATAGAGGATGGCGCTCGTGGATCCACTCGGCGAGGCTGGCGCGTCCTTTGGATTCGGCCTCTCGCGCTTTCTCACGATCTGCCTGTATCTGGGCCAGCCCCTTTTCCCAACGTCGCATCTTGAACCAATTGTCGGAGAAACAGACCTTGCTGCGCGTGTAGCCTTCGCTTTCCTTGGCATAGGCTTTGACCGCCTGCAGCAGGTCATCGGGCTCTACCCCGGCTTTCACAGCCGCTGCGATCAGGCGCAGACTGGTCCGCCGGTCTCGGATCCTGTCCTCGGGATAGGCCGCCAAGATCTTCTCAGCTTCAAGATCTTCAACCCCCTCCGCCGCCTCGCGCCTGCGCGTAGGTGGTTTATGGATGGTTTTAGGATGGTTTGGGGTCCACCGTGAACCCCGTACCCCGTTCACCGTGGACCCCGTACCAGGTTCAGACTGGACGGGGTTCACGGTGACCCCCGTCTCAATGTCGGGCTCAGCCGTGGATTCGAGCGCGGCCACGCGCTCCAGAACGATGCGGTAAATGACGGTGTAGCCATTCTTGCACTGCCGCCGCCCCGTCTCGATCAGAATGCCCTCGCGCAAGAAGTCGATGATCGTGCGCTTTACCGTGCTCTCGCTGAGCTCTGTGTGGCGCTGGATCGTCCCCTTCGAACACCAGATACCAGAGCCGTCGTCGCTCGCCTTGTCGGCCAGGAACATAATGATCTGCTTTCGCGCGGCGCTGCCAAAGCGGCGCTCGGCGCATTCGTTTGCGATGCGCCAGCTCATTGAACCACCTCACCGGTCAGAGGCAACGAAAAGTCCGACTGAGCGTTTGCGGTGTGGCGCTGACCCGTGCTAATGTGCTTCGAAAGCTGACACGCTTTTTCTATTTGGCCTCGGTTCACAGTTGCCGCTGTGACGGGGCCTTTTTCGTTTTGAACCGGCGAAATTGGCTTTGAAACTTTCGCTTTTTGTTCACTTTTTGTCAGGGGGTGTTTTGCACCCTTAACCTGTTGTTTTCGCTTGCGCTCTTTCTGGATTGCAAATCCGTGTACACCGGTTCGATTCCGGTACTCGCCTCCAAACAAAATCAATCACTTAAACGTGAAACGCTCGGAACAGACCGGGCATTTTACATCCCATTTTACAATTCCGTTCATGCATTACCCTCCCGCGCAGCGCTCAAAAGGGTCAAAACGTCACCGGTTTCACTCGGGGAAACCTGTGCGTACCGCTCAATCATTGCTGCCGCTGTACGTAGCGACCACCCCATGCAACCTGCAATCTGGGACAGCGAAAGACCGGCTCGAAGCAGGCGGGTCGCGGCGGTGCCACGCGCATCATAAAGGCGCAGGTCATAGCCAAGCCGTTCCGGCGTCATTCCGGCCTTGTCCGGCCATTGCCGTACGCCCTCAGAGGCCCTGTGTTCAGTCAACGGGTTGCCGCTCGCATTGGTGAGGATCAAAAGACGGTCAGATGGGGTGCCGTCGATAATCTCAGCCATGGCCTGACTAACGGACACAAATGCTGATTTGCCCCGTTTGTTGGTCTTGATACGAATCCGCCGCCCGCCCGGTGTGGGTTCAATATGGGCGCGGGAAAGCCGAATAAGGTCACCGAGGCGCATTCCGGTTTCGCACGCCGTCACAAGAATTCTGACCACCCATTCCGGCGCAATCTTTCGTATCGCCATGACATGCTCCGGCACCCAAACAACATCAGAATGGTCAGAGCGGTAGACCTTTTTGAAACTGCGATGGTGCTCCGCAATCCTACCGGCTTCCCGCGCCCAGTTCAGTGTCCGTGTTACAACGGTCCCCGCGTAGTCATACTGTTTCGGAGAGTGTGCCAATCATTCACTTCTGCCCGTGAGGCAGCTTCTTCAAACATAGCGGAGGGGTCATCCCGGAACTCTTCGGAGAACCTCAAGGCCCATTTCCTTTAGTCGGCTTGAGTACGCGGTTTCAGAGCCAAAAATTCAGCCGACTGCAAATAGGCATCACCAGTGCCTCGGTCATCTGGCCGCGTGTCTTCGGCTGGGCTGCTTCCATCGCCGCCGTATAGGCCGAAAAGAATTCTGCGACCTTGGGAAACGGGCGGGCATCTTTCCAAAACCCGGTTCCCTTGCGGCCACGCAAAGAGAAGTAAAAGCACACCGAGCCATCGGCGAGCTTAGCCCGCACACGATGGACCTCGGGAGGCAGATTACCTCGTGGCACGGCGCGCTCTCCGTGCTGCAACAAATCCTTCGGCCTCACCAGATTGCGCCGCAAGCAATCTCTGTGCCTCATCAAGCCTTCTGCGCACTAAAGCCGGATCAAAGTATCCCCTGCGGCCCGGAACAGGTGTGATCCTCATTGAAACGCACCAGCCCCGAAAAGCTGCATTGGTTCCCGAGTAGCCTAAGCGGGAAGCCAGATCCTCAGATGAAACCAGTTCAATACCCAGTGTCCCTAGCGGCTCCATCACCCGGCCTCCGTCATGAAGGCGGCTGTGAAGCAGATACCGAAGGATGACGCGATCCTGCGGCAAAGCTGGGAAACATTCAGCACGATACGCGGAGCGACACTGCCGCCGCCTTCAACCGCATGTACGATCATTGCCGGATCGCTGATGCCCCGCTTTGCCGCAAAGACAGGATTTCTGTCAGAAACGAATGTCAGCCGCTTGTTGTGAGGCTTGACCTCGCCAACCGAGTAAATCAGGAACGTCTCACCTTCGGCATACAAGCGCCCCGGCATGCGGTCTAAAACAGGGTCCAGAGGTGCGCTTTCATCATATCCATAGGCCCCGCCAAGCTCGCCTGGGAAGGCGAATTCCGCGCCAGCAAGGTAGGCACTCCGCACCTCAACCCCACAGTCGATCAAGGCGAATGCGATGGCCCCCTGCGTAATGGCTTCAATCGAAATATGACGGTGTTTCCCGCGCCCCGGCCCGAACGACGAAACGAAGTTCACCTCAGCGGCCACATGGATTTTGTTCGTTTCCAGATGGTTCTGCCAGCGGCGGGAAGTGTTCCCCATCGCTTCAAGAGCCTTGTCGGCAGGAAAGTAAAGCGCGTTGTCTGACATGGTTCAAGCTACCTCCAGTTGAGTTAAATCACAACAGACATGGTGCTTCCATTACCATAGGCAGAGCATTGTTGCGCAAATTTCCCCTCATCGTGACGCTACCTGCGTACAGCGCAACAGATTTTTCAGCAAAGTACCGCGAATACCCGCTTCCAGCCATAAGCGGACATGGTCAATTTGCATACCAGTATGAGGAGATTACTCGCGGCATTTGCCAAGTTAAGGGAGGGTCGAAACCCAAGCGCTCAATTCGGAAATCGCAACAGCAAGCTGCCGTTGAGGTGAAACGCTACTATTTTTTGCAACATAGGCTACCGGGCCGCCTTTGTGGATGATGCCCAATACGGAGTAATCTTCGGTCATTAAGGGACCACCGGACATCCCTTGTCCGAGCATTTGAGACACCTCAATCAAAGGCACAGCGCTCTTGGTAGTCAGGGAGCTAATGCTTCCCTGCCTAACATTAAGTTGGTCACCCGGACCGTAGGTTGGGAAGCCCGGTCATCCCCCCCGATTTTAAGGGGATGCGGAAGTAGAATTTTCTCGGCAGGATGAACGAGGAGATTCCGATGAAGAAGACCCGATTCACAGAAGCCCAGATCATGGGTGTGCTGCGCCAGATGGAGGGCGGTGTGCCTGCCGCCGAGCTGTGCCGCGAGCACGGGAGTGAGGTGGAATAGGAATTGATCCAGTGGATCAATTCCCCGCCGAACCAGCGCCACGCTGTACAAGTGGCGAGCGAAGTACGGCGGCATGGACGCCAGTCTCATCAGTGAGAGCGAGCCTTTGTCCGCCATTGATCCGAGGGCAATGGCGAGCGGCGATGGCCGAGGAGAACCGGCGGCTGAAGCGCATGTACGCTGACGTCAGCATGCAGAACGACCTGCTGAAGGAGGCGCTCGGATAAGTAAGATCCTGAACGCCACTGGTTCGAGAGAAGGATCGAACGATCCGGCCATCCATTGCCCGGCAGGGCATTGCGAAGCAATGTCCCGAGAGGGTCAACGCCGAGAGTTGGCCGTGAAAGCGGTGGCGATGAAGGGCGTCAGCATTGCGCTGGCATGCCGGGCGTTCGATGTCAGTGAGACGTGCTATCGGTACAGCCCGGAACTGGACGAGGAGAACGAGCAAATCGCCGACCTGCTTCTTGGACTGACGGCTGCAAGGAAGACTTGGGGCTTTGGCCTGTGTTTCCTGTATCTGCGCAACGTGCAGGGTCATAGGTGGAACCACAAGCGGGTTTACCGGATCTACCGCGAGCTGGAGCTGAACCTGCGGATCAAGCCGCGCAAGCGTCTGAAGCGGGAAAAGCCGGACGAACTGGCTGTGCCTGAGGCCCCGAATGAGGTCCGGTCGATGGGCTTCATGGCCGACAGGCTGGNGGNNGGANGGCAATTCCGGCTGCTGAACGTTCTGGACGACTTCAACCGCGAAGGGTTGGGCATTGAGATCGGCTTTTCACTGCCTGCGGAACGGGTTGTTCGAGCCCTGAACCAGATCATCGAATGGCGTGGTGCCCCTGGGACAATTCGAGCCGGCAACAGCCCGGAATACGTCAGTGGCACCCTCATGGAATGGGCCGAGAACCGGGGCATCACCCTGGCCTGCATCCAGCCCGGAAAGCCCCAGCAGAACGCCTATGTCGAGCGCTGCAACCGGACGGTCCGGCACGAATGGCTTCTGCGGATGGCTCCTGCATTGCAAGAGTTTATTGTGACTTCAACGGTGGTCTGTCAGTACAGTCGTCTGTCCGGCCTGTTTGCGCAGCATTTTCAAAATACTGCTGGCCCTGATGTGTTCCGCAAGCGAGGTTCCAATCGGGTTAACGAACTCTGAGGTTCACGCCATTCGCCGGAGTGTCCTGGCTCTTGGTTGACTTGTTCCGCGTCATCACTTCTTTCGTCTTGCATCTCGTGGCGGCGCTGCCGCGTTATGCGACGGGCTGCCGGTAGTTCTGTTTTTTTGTCAGAATTGCCCAGATAACCCGCGCTGACTTGTTGGCCATCGCAATGGTCGCCAGCCGGAATGGTTTTTGTACGAGGATATTAGCGGTCCACCGGTCGGCGCGCTCGGGATGGGTTTTGGCTTGCAAGGCGCGCGACGTCATACCAACGACCAGCAACTTGCGGAGGTACCTGTCGCCCATTTTCGTGATCTTGCCGAGCTTCTCTTTGCCACCGCTGGACTTGTTGCGCGGGGTCAAGCCCAGCCATGCAGCAAGATCCCGACCAGTTCTGAACTGGTGCCCGTCGCCAATTGTCGCGACCATGGCTGACGCTGTAATTGGCCCGACACCCGGTATGCGCGTCAGGCGGCGGCAGTTTGCGTCAAGCAACGCATGTCGTTTGATGAGCTGGGTGTATCCGTCGATCCGCGCATTGAGCCCCAGCAGCTGATAGCACAGCGTTCCCAGAATACCGTTGGCTAACTCGGGCATGTCCAATTGATCCCCATCCATATGGCTTTGCGAAAAGCGGTTCACGGCTTCTACGCCTGCCGGCAGAACATGCCCAAATTCTCGCAGGATGCTAAGGATCGTGTTTACAACCTGAGTTCTCTGCCGGACCACGAGGTCGCGGGTGCGATGCACGGTAAGGAATGCCTGTTGGTCCTTCGACTTTATCTCAACAAACCGCATTGATGGCCGCCGGACTGCTTCGCAGATCGTCTCAGCATCAACCGCATCGGTCTTGCCGCGCTTCACATAAGGTTTGACATAGAACGCTGGCATCAGGCGGACATCGTGCCCGAGCTTGCGCAGCTCACGGCCCCAGTAATGTGCCGATCCGCACGCTTCCATGCCAACGGTGCAGCGCGGCAGGGTTTCGAAAAATGTCAGCAGCTTCGCCCGCCTAATTGTCTTCTTGAAAATCACGCGTCCATTCTCGGAAATTCCGTGAACCTGAAACACATCCTTGGCCAAATCCAGGCCGACTGTTTTAACTGTCATAGGGTGGCTCCTCTCCTGGCAGGCCATGACAACTGCATTATGGCGCATTGCGACGCCGGGGGAGCAGGAGCCATCCACTCCATCCGGACTTATACATTTTCGAAAGCATCGAAGAGGTCCAGCAGATTGCCACCGGGTGGCTCTGGTCCTACAGCCATAAACGCCCGAACATGGGCAACGGCGGGATGACACCTGCACGGAAACTGAAGATGGCCGCGTAAAATTCTACGGCCAAGCCCCCGCAAAAACGGGGGATTACCACATCTCAACGATGAGGTCGATGCCGCCCCATTGGCCAATCAACAGCTCACCCCAAGCACCATAGATCAGCGCGGACAGGCCCGTCCCTGACCCTTTGGTAAGGTCGCTGGGAACATTGTTGCTGAACGCGGCCCGCGTACCGCCGATATTGAAGCCGTCGTTGTCTGCGCTGAGAATTGCACCACTACCATTTGCCATTTTCTGCGTGGACAGAAGGAGCGCTTTGACTTTGGCATTTGACAGAAAGCCAAGCGAAGTCATGGGCACATTGTGCTGTTCGACTTCGGCGGTGAGAGCCATGATCTCGGGCATAAACAGCGCACCGCCGTCAGGACCAAACGGAACTGATCCAATGCCCGGCGTGTTGAGAACGCGGCGTTGTAGCTGGACCAGCTCGTTGTGCGATCGCGGGAGGGGGATGGTTTGTTCATGCGGACCGTGTAACCGTATGGATTCCTTACGTGAATCCTCAGAAGTCAGAGTTCTGCAACAACGCCCCTCACAGGGCATCCGGATTCTGGTGGCAGCGAAACCGGTGGCTCGCCATTGGGCTCAAACCAATGGCGCCCAAGGCTCGCTCCGCAAAGGCCATGACGGCCTGGCTGCGCTCGTGCAGTCAGCGCTAGCGGAAGATCCGTTCACCGGCAGGGTCTTCGTGGTCCGCGCCAAACGGGCGGAGCCCAGCGGCCTCGTCATGGCATACAAGCGCCTTGAGGAGAGCACGTTCACCCGGTCCGCCATCCGTGACGGGGCGATGACCTTAAACCGTGCCCAATTCGAGGCGCTGTTTGCCAGGCTGGACTGGCGGCGGGTGCGGCAGCTTCCCGGCCAGCGGCTTGACAGACACCAGCAGGATAAGCCCCAGGAAACGCCCTGACAGCTAGGCCTTCAGCCTGAAACGCTGGATCTTGCCTGTCTCGGTCTTCGGCAATGCTGCGGTAAATACCACTGAACGCGGATACTTGTAAGGCGCGATTTCCGACTTCACGTGATCCTGCAGCAGCTTGACCAATTCATCCGACCCCGCCTGCTCATCGGCCAGCACTACATGCGCTTGCACGATCTCGCCGCGCGCTTCATCCGGGACGCCAATCACCGCGCATTCCGCCACCGCTTCATGCGCCAGCAGGGCGGCCTCCACTTCAGGGCCCGCAATGTTGTAGCCCGCCGAGACGATCATGTCGTCGTTGCGGGCGGCAAAATGCAGATACCCGCCGTCATCACGGATAAAACTGTCGCCTGTGATATTCCAACCGTCCTGCACGTATTCAGCCTGCCGGTCATCAGCTAGGTATCGGCACCCTGTGGGCCCCCTGACTGCCAGCCGCCCGACCTCGCCGTGCTGGGCCTCGTTGCCATCCGCATCCAACACTTTTACCTGATAGCCGCCTACCGGTTTGCCGGTGCAAGCAGGCCGGTGATCGCTGAACCGGTTGGTAATAAAGATATGCAGCATCTCGGTCGCGCCGATCCCGTCCAGCATCGGTTTGCCGGTCTTCTGCATCCACTCATCATAGACCGGTGCGGGCAAGGTCTCGCCGGCCGACACCGCCGCGCGCAGCGAGGACAAATCCGCCCCCTCCTCCATCGCCCGCAGCATAACCCGGTAGGCCGTCGGCGCGGTAAAGCAGACGGTTGCCTTATATTTCTCGATGATCTCAATGAGGTTCGGCGGCGTGGCATTTTCCAGCAGCGTCGCCGCGGCACCAAACCGCAAGGGGAAGATCGCCAGCCCGCCCAGACCAAAGGTGAAGGCCAGCGGCGGCGAGCCGACAAACACATCCTCGGGCTGCACGTCCAAAACGTCGCGCGCGTATCCGTCGGCAATGATCAGCAGGTCGCGGTGGAAATGCATCGTCGCCTTCGGCGATCCCGTAGTGCCGGAAGTGAAGCCCAGCAGCGCCACGTCATCGCGGCCGGTTTTCACCGCCTCGTAAGTCACAGGTTTTTCCAGCGCCAGCCGGTCCAGCTCCGCATCATGGTTGGAGGTGCCGTCAAAGCCTACAACCGTCTTCAGGAACTTCGACTCCTTGGCGCAGGCCACCAATTCGTCCTTCAGTCTAGTGTCGCACAGCGCGTGGGAAATCTCGGCTTTGTCAATGATCTTGGCCAGCTCGCCCTTGCGCAGCATCGGCATGGTATTAACCACCACCGCACCCGCCTTGGTCGCCGCCAGCCAGCAGGCCACCATCGCCGGATTGTTGGCGGAGCGGATCAGCACCCGGTTGCCGGGCTTTACGCCCAGATCCTCAGTCAGAACATGCGCCAGCCGGTTGGTCCAGTCCGCCAGCTCCTTGTAGGTGCGGTAGCGGCCGTTGCCGATCAGCGCGGTCCGGTCGCCGAACCCCTTTTCCACCATCGCATCGGTCAATTCGACCGCGGCGTTCAGGTACTCGGGGTACTCAAACCCCTCCAACAGAAACTCAGGCCACTGATCCGCCGGCGGCAGGTTGTCCCGGGCAAAGGTGTCCGCATGCGCGGTTGGTCCCAGCATCTCAGTTCCCCCGCTGAAAGGCGCCAAGAGTCTGGCGGGCAATCACCACCCGCTGCACGTCCGAGGCGCCCTCATAAATCCGCAACGCCCGGATTTCGCGGTACAGCTCCTCCACTTTCTGGCCCCGGCGCACGCCGTCGCCGCCATGCAGCTGCACCGCCTTGTCGATCACAGCTTGTGCTTGGTCAGTGGAAAACAGCTTGGCCATCGCGGCCTCCCGAGTGACCCGCGCGGCGCCTGCATCCTTGGCCCAGGCCGCGCGGTAAACCAGCAGTGCGCTGGCATCCACATCCAGAGCCATATCGGCAATGTGCCCCTGCACCATCTGCAAATCAAACAGCGGCGCCCCCTGCACCTGGCGTTCCGTCACCCGCAGCAGCGCCTCGTCCAGCGCCCGGCGGGCAAACCCCAGCGCTGCCGCCGCCACGGTGGAGCGGAACACATCCAGCACCGACATGGCGATTTTGAAGCCCTGCCCCGGCTGCCCCAGCAAGGCGGTTTCAGGGACCCGGCAATCCGTGAACCGCAAGGTCGCCAGCGGATGCGGCGCAATGGTTTCCAACCGCTCGACAACCTCGAACCCAGGCAGGCCTGCGGGCACGACAAAAGCACTCAGCCCCTTTGCCCCTGGCGCCTCGCCAGTACGGGCAAACAGCGTGTAGACATCGGCAATCCCGCCATTAGAGATCCAGATCTTCTCCCCCTTCAGCACATAATGATCGCCGTCCAGCGTGGCGGTCATGGTGGAATTTGCCACATCCGATCCCGACTGCGGCTCGGTCAGGGCAAAGGCGGAGATTGCCTTGCCTGCCCGCGTGAGCGGTAGCCATTCCGCCTGCTGCTCCGGTGTGCCGAACAGCGAAATGGCGCCGGTGCCTAAGCCCTGCATAGCAAAGGCAAAATCCGCCAGCCCGTCATGGCGCGCCAGCGTTTCGCGGATCAGGCACAGGGTGCGCACGTCCAACCGCTCGCCTGCCATGGCGCCGGAGTGCTGCGTCCAGCCACCCGCGCCCAAAGCTGCAACCAGCGCCCGGCAGGCGGCATCCGTGTCCGCATGATCGATGCCCGCCAGATGCGCCCCGGCCCAGGCCTCCAGCTCCTCCGCCAGCGCCCGGTGCCGATCCTCAAAGAACGGCCAGTTCAGAAACGACTTGTCCGCCATGGCGCGGCCCTCCCTGTTTCACCTTTGTTCAAATACTCCCGCCGGAGGCTCCCATACCCTCCTCCGGCCCGCGGCCAAATGCGGCTCAATCGCCCTCGAACACCGGCTTTTCCTTGTTCACAAAGGCATGAAACGCGCGCTCAAAATCCGCCGTCTGCATGCAGATCGCCTGCGCCTGCGCTTCGGCTTCGATCGCCTGTTCGATCGACATCGACCATTCCTGCGCCAGCATTGTTTTGGTCATCATGTGGCCGAAGTTCGGACCGGCTGCGATCCGCTCCGCCCAGCCCTGCGCCTCACCCGCCAATTCATCCGCCGCAACCAGCGTGTTGTGAAAACCCCAGGCATGCCCCTCTTCGGCGCTCATCGACCGGCCGGTATAGAGCAGCTCCGCCGCCCGCCCCTGGCCGATGATCCGCGGCAGGATCGCGCAGGCACCCATATCGCAGCCCGCCAGACCAACCCTGGTGAACAGGAATGCGGTCCTGGCCTCCGGTGTGGCGATGCGGATGTCTGAGGCCATGGCGATAATCGCGCCTGCGCCAACACAGATCCCATCAATCGCCGCAATCACCGGCTTGCCGCAGGTCACCATCGCCTTAACCAGATCGCCGGTCATCCGGGTAAAGGCCAGAAGCTCCTTCATGCTCATGCGCGTCAGCGGCCCAATAATGTCATGCACATCGCCGCCCGAGCAGAAATTGCCGCCGTTGGAGGCAAAGACCACCGCTTTGACGCTGTCGTCATAGTGCAAATCCCGGAACCAGTCGCGCAGCTCGGCGTAACTGCCGAATGTCAGCGGGTTCTTCCGCTCCGGCCGGTCCAGCGAAACCGTGGCAACCCCCTCCTCGATCCGGCACAGAAAATGCTTCGGCTCCGTGTTCACCTTCATGCCTTACCTCCCTCGTCCAACCGCCGCGCTACCGCGTCCAAGCTTTCCGCAATCGCTTGCGCCTCATCTGCTGTCAGCCCATCGAAGGCCGCATTGATCCAGCCTTCATGCGCCTCGGCCTGGTGCGAAAACTCCGTCTGGCCGGCCGCCGTCAGTCGCACCAGATTGGCGCGCCGGTCGCCCTCAACCTTCTCGCGCAACACATGGCCGTCCTCGACCAGCCGCTCGACAATGCCGGTGACATTGCCGTTCGACACTTTCAGAACGCCCGATAACTCACTCATCTTCAGGCCTTTTTCATGCTGCATCAGCGCCGCCATCACATCAAACCGCGGCAGCGTGGTTGCAAAATCTCGCCGCAGGTTCTCGCGCACGTCGCTTTCCACCGCCTTGGTGGCCTTCAGCACCTTCAGCCACAGCCGCAGCCGGTCTTTTGATGTCGTGCTCAAATCTCTCCCCCCGAAACGCTCATCGCGTGCCCGTTGATCGAGGACGCACCCTCGGATGCCAGAAACACTGCCGTTGCGGCCACTTCTTCCGGTGCAATCAGCCGCTGCATCGGATTGCCGCCCACTACCATCGCCAGCGCCTTTTCCCGCGCAATATCATGCCGGGTCATCAGCCCGCTGATCGCGCTCTCCGCCATCTCGGTGTCGACAAACCCCGGGCAGATCGCATTGCAGGTGATCCCCCGCTTGGCCACGCTCTGCGCCACCGACCGCACCAGCCCCAGCACCCCGTGTTTGGAGGCGGCATAGGCCGGAATTTGCGCTCCGCCCTGCAACGACGCAGTGGAGGCGATGGCAATCAGCCGCCCGCCCGGTTCCATGCCCGCCCGCAGCGCGGCCCGGAAGGTCAGGAACGTACCCGTCATGTTCACCGTCAGAGTCCGCTGCCAATCCTTCAGGTCAACATCCTCAATGCGGGCCGCAACTCCGGTCCCGGCATTGGCAATAACCACGTCGTAAGGTGCATCGAACAACGCCTCCACCTGCGTTTCATCCGTCACATCCGCTTCCCGGACATCCAGATTCAGCCCTTCCGCTGCCGCTTCGAGCGGTGCCTGGCGGCGTCCGGCGATGGTGACATGGTATCCTTCCGCGGCGAAGGCATGGGCAATTGCCTTGCCGATGCCAGTACCGCCGCCTGTTACCAGAACCCTGCGTGTCATGCCCGGATCACCTCCGCTTCACGGTCAGCAAGGCGCCAGGCCTGATCCCGCCCCGCGTGATAGGGCAGCGGCCAGTTTCCATACCGGTCGCCGATCCGTGCGGCCTCATGCAGCGTCCAATAGGGATCGGCCAGATGCGGGCGGCCGACGCAGACCAGATCGGCCCGCCCCGCCATCAGGATCGAATTGGCATGGTCCGCCTCATAGATATTGCCGACCGCCATTGTGGCAATCCCGGCCTCGTTGCGGATGCGGTCGGAAAACGGCGTCTGGAACATCCGGCCATAGACCGGCTGCGCTTGCGTTGAGGTCTGCCCGGCGGAAACATCAATGATATCCGCACCCGCCGCGGTGAAGGCCCTGGCAATCTCCACCGCGTCCTCCGGGGTGACGCCGTCATCGCCCACCCAGTCGTTGGCAGATATCCTCACCGACATCGGTTTTCCCTCCGGCCACATCGCGCGCATGGCCTGGAACACCTCCAACGGATAGCGCAGGCGGTTTTCCAGGCTACCGCCGTACTCATCACCCCGAATGTTCGATTTTGGCGATACAAAGGACGAAATCAGGTAGCCGTGCGCCGCATGAAGTTCGATCATATCGAATCCGGCGCGCTCTGCCATCTGCGCAGACGCCACGAATTCGGCCTTGATCCCATCCATTTCCGCCCGCGTGATCTCCCGCGGGGCCGGATTGTTGTCCGACCACGGGATGGCCGACGCAGATACCGTTTCCCAATTCCCGTCAGGCAAGGGCGCGTCCATTTCCTCCCAGCCCAGCTGGGTTGAGCCCTTGCGGCCCGAGTGGCCGATCTGGCAGCAGATCTTAGCGCTGGTCTCGCTATGGACGAAATCCGTCAGCCGCTTCCACGCCGCCTCATGCTCCGGTGCATAAAGCCCAGGACAGCCCAGCGAGATCCGGCCCTCAGCTGACACACAGGTCATCTCGGTATAGACCAGCCCCGCCCCGCCCTTGGCGCGCTCGCCATAGTGGATCAGGTGCCAGTCTGTGGGGCACCCCTCCACCGCTTTGTATTGCGCCATGGGGGAGACCACGATGCGGTTCTGCAGCTCCATCCCGCGCAAACGGTAGGGGGCAAACATCGGCGGCCGCACCGGCGCATTGGCAGGCGCTCCGACCTTGCCCTGAAACCACTTCTCGGCGCTTTGCAGCCAGTCAGGATCGCGCAGCCGCAGGTTCTCGTGTGAAATCCGTTGCGACCGTGTCAGCAGCGAGTAATTGAACTGCACCGGATCCATGTCCAGGTAGCGCTCAACCTCCTCGAACCATTCCAGCGAGTTGCGCGCCGCCGACTGCAGCCGCAGCACATCCAGCCGCCGCTCCTCCTGATACCGCTCAAACGCGCGCTCCAGCGTCGGCTCGGCACTGACCAGCTCCGCCAGCGCGATGGCGCTGTCAAAGGCCAGCCGCGATCCCGACCCGATGGAGAAATGCGCGGTGGCCGAGGCATCGCCAAGCAGTACCACGTTCTCGTGGTGCCACTTCTCGCACAGCACCCGCGGGAAATTGATCCACACAGCCGCACCGCGCAAATGCGCAGCGTTCGACATCAGCCGGTGCCCACCCAGATGACCGGCAAAGATCGCCTCGCAGGTACGGACGGTCTCCTCCTTGCTCATGCCCTTGAACCCCCAGGCCTCCCAAGTCTCGGCAGAGCATTCGACAATCACCGTCGCGGTGTCCGCATCGAACTGATAGGCGTGGATCCACATCCAGCCGTGCTGTGTCTTCTCAAAGATGAAGGTAAAGGCGTCGTCGAACTTCTGATGGGTGCCGAGCCAGATGAACTTGCAAGGCCGCACGTCGATTTCCGGTTCAAAGTGTTCCGCGAACTCATTGCGAACACTGGAATTCAACCCGTCGCAGCCCACCACCAGATCATAGTCTTTCTGATATTCCACGGCGGATTTGGCCATGGTTTCAAATTGCAGGTCGACCCCCAGTTCGCGCGCCCGGTCCTGCAGCAGGAGCAGCATCTGCTTACGCCCGATCCCGGCAAACCCGTGCCCGCCGGACACCGTGCGGGTGCCATAGTGCACAACCGCAATATCGTCCCAATAGGCAAAGTTTTTGCGGATCATCTCCGCGCTCTTTGGGTCGTTAGCGCTGAGGTTCTCCAGCGCATCATCCGACAGCACCACGCCCCAGCCAAAGGTATCATCAGGTTTGTTGCGCTCAATCACCGTGACCTCAGTCTCGGGCTGGCGCAGCTTCATCGAGATAGCAAAGTAAAGACCCGCAGGCCCTCCTCCCAAACAGGCGACTTTCATGATCATCCCTTCCCGCTCAGCGCACGTCTCTGAAGGTCAGGATAAGCAGGTCCCAAAAAACTTCAAGTATAAAGTTTTAAGCTTGAAGCAAATCGGCACGAAGCTTTAGCACAGCCCCTGCCGGGCCTGCTCAAATTTCCAATGAAATCATCTGCCGGACTCGGGAGGCCGCGCCGGTCAAAGTTCCCGCAGGTATTTCATCACCGCCGGGCGCACCGCCTGATCGCCGCGGTGGCGGGCATCCGAGATGATCTTGCGCAGCTCACCCAGATCCACCCGCAGCAGCAGCGACTTCACCGGCCCGATGGAGGCCGGGCGCATCGACAGCGTGCGAATACCCATGGCAGCCAGACACACGGCCTCGACCGGGCGGCCCGCATCCTCGCCGCAGAAGCTCAGCGGCGTGCCTGAGATTGCGCAGCGCTCCACGATCCGCTCGATAAAGCTCAGAAAGCTCACGTTCAGCGTGTCATAGCGGCGCCGCACCCGTTCATTCTCGCGGTCGGCAGCAAAGAAGAATTGCTTGAGGTCATTGCCGCCGATCGAGATAAAGGCAACCTCGTCAAAGAACTTCTGCGGCGCATAGGCCAGCGAGGGTGTTTCCAGCATTGCGCCGATCTCCAGCTCAGCTGGCAGCACATGGCCCAGAATACGCTCGCGCTCGATGGTCTTGTCCACCTCGGCCTTGGCCGCGCGGTATTCTTCGAATTGGGCAACAAAGGGGAACATGATCGACAGCGGCCGCCCTTCGGCCGAGCGCAACAGCGCCTGCAACTGCATCCGCATGATGCCAGGCTTGTCCAGCCCCACCCGGATCGCCCGCCAGCCCAGCGCAGGGTTTGGCTCATCCGTAGGTTTCATATAGGGCAGAACTTTGTCGGAACCGATGTCCAGAGTGCGGAAAATCACCGGTTTGCCATGGGCTGCATCCAGAACCCGCTTGTACAAAGCAACCAATTCCGAGCGCTTGGGCATCTGATTCCGCACTAGAAATTGCAATTCCGTGCGAAACAGCCCCACACCTTCAGCACCAGAACTATCCAGCGACGGCAGGTCCGCCATCAGACCTGCATTCATCACCATATTGATGCGCTGACCGTCGGTGGTGACCGCCGGCTTGCTGCGGATTGAGGCATAGCGCTCCTGCGCCTGGGCGTGCATCGCGATCTTGTCGCGGAAGGCGCCGACAACTGTTTCATCGGGCCGCAGGTGCACCACACCCTGATCGCCATCCACCATGATGTGGTCGCCGTTCAGCGCCTCGGTGGTGACCCGCTTGGCATTCACTACCAGCGGAATGGCCAGTGCCCGCGCGACAATCGCGGCGTGAGATCCGACCGAGCCCTCCTCCAGCACGATGCCCCGCAGGCCGCGGCCATACTCCAGAAGATCCCCCGGACCTATGTTGCGGGCGATCAGGATGGGGTTATCCGGCAACTCGGCACCAGTGTCTGCCCCCTGCCCGGTCAGAATCCGCAGCAAGCGGTTCGAGAGATCATCCAGGTCGCTCAGACGTTCGCGCAGGTAGGCGTCCTGAACCTGGCTCATCCGGGCGCGGGCCTGGGATTGCTCTTTTTCCACTGCGGCTTCGGCGCTCAGACCGCGGGCGATGTCTTCTTCCATCCGCCGCATCCAGCCTTTGGAATTGGCAAACATACGATAGGCCTCAAGAACCTGCAGCTGGTCTTTGTCTCCGTTGCGGGAGACTTCCAGCATTTTGTCAACGCCGACCCGCAGTTCCTCGACTGCGCTGTTCATCCGCTCCAGCTCACGTTGGGGATCGTCGGCAATCGGATTGGTCACGATCACCCGCGGCTCGTGCAGCCAGACGTGGCCTTCTGCCGCGCCTTCCTGGGCGGAGGTGCCGTGGATCAGAACCGGCTGCTGGTGCAACGGCGACAGGGCCGCGCCTTCGCCGACGAAGGCGCCCAGCTCGGTCATCTCCGCGATGACCATCGCCACCACTTCCAGCGCATAGACCGCATCGGCTGAAAACTCGCGCCCCTCCTTGGACTGAACCACCAAGACGCCCAGCATCTCGCCCAGCCGCTGCACCGGCACCCCAAGGAAAGAGGAAAACCGCTCCTCCCCGGTCTCGGGCATATAGCGGAACCCTTTGGCATTGGGCGCATCCGGGGTGTTCACCACCTTGCCGTATTTCGCCACCCGGCCCACCAGGCCCTCGCCGATGCGCATCCGGGTCTGGTGCACCGATTCGCGGTTCAGACCCTGGGTCGCACACAGCTCCAGCGTTTCCTCGTCGCGGAACAGATAGACCGAGCACACCTCGGTTCCCATGCTGTCGGCGATCAGATGGGTGATTTTGTCGAGCCGCGCCTGGCCGGCATCATCGCCCGCCATCGCCTCGCGCAAGCGAACCAGAAGCTTCCTGCTTTCGGATTCTGTCGTGTCAGCCATTGCCACCCTCTCCCGAGGCCATTTCTCGCGCACCGCCGCCCTGACTGATCTCCGCAGAACGGATACCCCTCAGAGCAGTACGCCAGTGCTCTCTCCTCCACCCACTTGTCCCACCCCAGCGGAAAAAGTCCAAGTGTTTTTGCAGCATTGCCCGCAATCAGAGCAACCTGTCACGGCATTGCGCAAAATACCGCCAGCAGCAGGCCAGACACAACAAAGGCGCCGGATCGGCGCCTTTGCAACTTACAGATAACTGTTTCCCGTTGGGCGCTTAGCCGACTTTTTCCAGCTCAAAAGCATCATGCAGCGCCTGTACGGCCAGCTCCATGTATTTGCGGTCGATCAGCACCGATATCTTGATTTCGGAAGTTGTGATCACCTTGATGTTGACGCCCTCATCCGACAGCACTTTGAACATCTTGGCGGCCACGCCGGACTGCGAACGCATGCCGATGCCAACCACAGAAACCTTGGCCACATCCTTGTCGGCCAAGAGTTCGGCATAGTTCAGCTCGCCCTTTTCCTTGATTGCCAGCAACGCCTGCTCAGCGCGCGCCACCTGGTCAGTCGGGCAGGAGAAGGTCATGTCGGTGCGGCCCTCGTCCGAGATATCCTGCACGATCATATCGACATTCACCCCCGCATCGCTGAGCGTGGTAAAGATGGTCGCCGCGATGCCGGGGCGGTCGGCCACCGACTGCACGGTCAGCTTGGCCTCGTCACGGGAATAGGCCACACCGGCCACAACATTGGATTCCATGATTTCCTCCTCGGCACAGACCAGGGTACCGGCCTCGTCACTTTGTTCCTCGAAACTGGACAGCACGCGCAGCTTCACTTTATAGCGCATCGCCAGTTCAACCGAACGGGTCTGCAGCACTTTCGCGCCCAGCGACGCCAGCTCCAGCATTTCCTCAAACGCGATCTTGTCCAGTTTGCGCGCCTTGTCGCAGATCCGCGGGTCAGTGGTATAAACACCGTCCACATCGGTGTAAATATCGCAGCGCTCAGCCTCAAACGCTGCGGCAAAGGCCACCGCGGTGGTGTCCGAACCGCCCCGGCCCAGCGTGGTAATGCGGCCTTCGGGGCTGATGCCCTGGAAGCCGGCCACAACCGCCACTTTCATGCCTTCATCAAACTTGGCGCGAATGTTTTCCGGCGGGATCTCCTCGATCCGCGCCTGGCTGTGCGCCGAGGTGGTCTTGAGCGGCACTTGCCAGCCCTGCCAACTGCGGGCGGGAACATCCATTTCCTGCAGCGTCAGCGCCATCAAGCCGGCGGTCACGTTCTCGCCCGAGGACACAATCGCATCATATTCGCGCGCGTCATACAGCGGCGAGGTCTCATCAACCCAGCCGACCAGCTCGTTGGTCTTGCCGGACATCGCCGACACGATGACGATCACGTCATAGCCCTTGGCCACTTCAACGCCGACGCGTTTGGCAGCGCGGCGGATACGGTCCAGGTTGGCGACAGACGTGCCGCCGAATTTCATCACAAGTACGGGCATATGGAGCGGGTCTCCCTGCGCTTGCGGGTTTCAGTCCCGTGCCTCATATGCGAGCGGTCCCTGGAGAGCAAGAGCATGCATTCCCATCGGGCAAGGAAGCTGCGGTTCAGGCTGCCGTTTCAGCGCGGCAAACCGCCACAAGGATCAGGCGGCGCAATATTTGCCAATCCGCCGGGTGATCAGCTGCGCCAGAAGCGGACAGTCAGCATCGCGTAGACCGCCATCAGCTCCAGCCGCCCGATCAGCATCGCCGCGCTCAGGATCCATTTTGCCGGATCATTGAGGGTGGAGAAATTTCCTGCAGGCCCGATGATGTCTCCCAGGCCGGGACCGATATTCGCCAGGGCGGTGGCCGCACCGGACACCGCGGTTTCAAAATCCAGGCCCGTCAGCGCCAGCGCCCAGGCCACCATGCCCAGTGTCACAATGAAGAACATGAAGAAAGATATCACCGAGCTGAGCACCTCAGCGTCCACCGGGCGCCCCTCGTAGCGGGTAAAGAACACCCCATGCGGCGAACGGATGCGCTGGATCTGCGTTCTGACCGAGGCCAGCAGCAGCTGGTAGCGGAAGATCTTGACGGAACAGGCGGTCGATCCCGCACAGCCGCCGATCAGCCCGGTGAAAAAGAAGATCATCACCAGAAAGCTGCCCCATTGCATGTAATCCGCACTGGCATAACCGGTGCCGGACATGATCGATGTGATGTTGAACAAGGCCGAGCGCAGCGCCTCTTCACCGCTGTGCGGATTGGCGTAATACAGAACTCCGGCTGCAACCGCGACCAGAATGCCCAGCGTCATCATGAAGCCGCGGATCTGGCTGTCCCGCAGCATCGGCGCGCCATGGCCGTTGATCAGCTGCACATAACGCACGAACGGCAGTGCTGCGAGGATCATGAAAACCGCCGCCGCATATTCCACCGGCCCGGCAAAGGCCCCGAAAGAGGCATCGTAATTGGCAAAGCCGCCGGTGGCGATGGTGGTCATCGAATGCACAAGCGCATCAAACGGCCCCATGCCCATCACCATGTAGACCAGCATGCAGGCCATGGTCAGCGACACGTAGATCAACGAGATCTGCTTGGCGATCGCCTGCGCCCGCGGCAGGATTTTGCCAAAAGTGTCAAAGCTTTCCGATTTAAAGATCTGCATGCCGCCGACCCGCAGCTCGGGCAGGAAAACCATTGCCACAACAATGATGCCGATACCGCCCAGCCATTGCAGGATACCGCGCCACAACAGCAAGCCGCGGGGCAGCCCGTCGAGGCCGGAAATCACCGTCGACCCGGTGGTGGTGAGCCCTGACATCGCCTCAAAAAACGCATCGACAAACCGCAGCTCGGTTGCCCCCAGCATCAGCGGGATCGCCCCGAACAGCGGCAGCGCCAGCCACACGGTGGTGGTCAGCAGGAAGGTCTGGCGGATCGTCAGCCCTTCCTTGACGCCATTGGCGCAGCTTAAGGCCAGCAGCCCGCCGACCAGAATGGTGAACACCGCACTTTCCAGAAACACATGCCATTCGCCGCGGCCATCCAGCAGGTCGACCAGCAGCGGGAACAGCATCATGGCTCCCAAGATGACGACCAAAAGGCCAATGACATATCCAACCGGGCGCAGATCCAACATGCGGGGCAGCGTTGGACCTGCGCGCGCTAAGTGTCAAGCCTGCGACGCTATTCCTTGCTCTCACCGGCTTTGCCTGCGTTGCGCGCGGGCATCTTCCGCGGCTTGGACGGCTTGCGCGGGCGTTTTCCTGGCGCCGCCTTCACTGATTGCGCTGGTTTGGCGGCCAGAGGCTCTGTTTCCGGAACGGGCGTTTTCACAGCGAATGACTTTGTCACCGCCGCCACTGCGGCAGACTGCGTCGTGTTTTGTTGTTTTTCCGGGCTGCGGCGGCTGGCGGCGGATCCCCGGAATACTGCAGCTGGCTCCGCAGCCGCATCTGTGTCCGGCTTTCCAGTTGCGCTTGCCTTTGCCTGATTTGCTTTCACCGCCACCGGCTTTGACACTTCCGGCGTCGCAACTGCAGCCTCGGCTGGCACGGTTTTTTCACCAGCGGCCTTTCCTGCAGCAGCCCGCGCGGCCGGCCTTTGTTCCGCGGTCTTACGCACTGCCGGTTTTCTGGCAATCGCCTTCCTTTTAGCAGCAGGCTTTGCGTCTGATTGCCCGGCGGGCGGTTGCGTGCCTTTCACTGCGGGCGAAACCAATGTGCTTTCTTTCACAGGCGCTGCCGGTTGCGCATTCTGCGGCGTTGCAGTTTTCTGCCATGCCGGCTGCGGCACCGCAAGGCCAAGGATTGTCCGCTGCAATTCAAACAAGGAATGCGCGGCCCGCATCTGCCCCATCGGCGTCGCAATCACTGCTTCGGTCATTTGCCGCCACAGCTTCAGCTGCGTGCCTGCCGTATAGCCTGCCCATTCATGCGCCAAGGCTGAGAATGCGCCATGCTGGTGAAAACTGCTCATCAGATACTCCTTACTTCATGCACCGGTTTTACCCTGCCTGTTCGTGTTGCGGCCGGGCAAAAGAAGGAGAGGCGCGGCACCGGAGCTGATCCGGGCCTGCAGCAGCGGCAATCGGGTGTAAGTTCCCTGCCCCATGCGCAACGGCTCCCCACAACACCTGGAGAATCCTCCAGGCGACAGCCTGGATATTACCATGCTTCGCTGCACAGCAGCACAAAAAATGCGGCAACGCAGAAATTACAGGAGGTCAGCCGTGTGCCTGCCTTCAAACCGGGCACGTCAGCCCGGCAAGTTACCCCTGGTGGATCAGGGTCGAAAACAGTTTCGGATCGAGACTCATCGCCTTGAACAACGGGCCTTGGGTCAGCACGCTGACGGCGTCATGGCTGTGCAGGCTTTCCTGGTGGCTGGCGACCACCCGGAAATCGCCGATCCGCGCGTCGCCCTGCAGCGCCTCGCAGAACAGCCGCGCCGCGTCTTCCACAAAGATCGGATTGGCGGCGTTCAGCTCGGCAAAGGCCTGCTCGTCCTCGCGCTTGACCATCACCTGGGTCTCGGTCGGCACCGCCTTGCGGCACAGCTCGATCAGATCCTCAAACCACAGGCAATCGCTGCCCGGCACAGACTGAACCGAAATCCGTGCCACCGACCGCTGCGAATGCGGCGTTGCCAGCTGGCCGCGCGACTGGCGGGCATGCTCCGACAGCTCCAAGGAGCACGGGCAGGTCGAGGAATAGACATAGTCCAGGTGCATGATCTTCTCACGCACACCGTCATGGTCCACCAGTTCCAGCGCAAAATCGTAATACTGATAGCCGCTGAGGCCCGAGCGCAGGCTTTCCACCCTTGCAGGGAAGGAGAACCGCATCTGGATGCGCGCGTCCGGGCTGTCCAGATCGCTCAGGTAGTCATCCAGCGCCGATGCCATCACTTCAAAGCTGAAGGTGCGCTCCGCGTGCTTGTAGAAGGTGCGCATGATCCGGGACATGTTGATGCCCTTCTTGCCCGCATCCAACGACACGGTGCCGGTCACGCTGGTTTCCAGGGTCAGGTCGCCGTCGTCGCGGGTGTGAAAGCGGATCGGCAGCCGGAAGTTGGAGATCCCCACATGCTGGATCTGCTCCTTGGCGCCGCGGATCAGGCTGGTCGGCCCGTTCTGCAGGTCAGGCAGCGTCGCGCGGTAGGCTTCGTCGGATTTGAAACCCTCGGGGTATTGCCGCGAAAGTTCCGGGTAATTGCCCACCTCGCGGCCCGGCAGCAACCGCGCCACGGCCGGGTCCAGCTCGGCGATCTCGGTCTCGGTCACAGTGCCGGCCCAGGCCCGCAGCACATCCAGCGCAGCAGCCGCAGCTTCGCGGTCCGGCGCCTCGGCAGCGTCGCGGTTATGAATGTTCATCGGCGTTTCCCCCAGTGATACGGCCCATATAGGGTGCGGCAGGCCACCCTCATATACTGTTACGCGGCAATTTTCAAAACGGATCCGCCATTTGCGGCAGAACCGGCGCCTTAACGGACCCCAAGCACCTCCGCAAGGGTCCGCAGGCGGCGTGAACGCGACTTGTAATGCGCAGTGACCAGCACATAGGGCCGCGGCATTTCCAGCACCGGCCCGTCCAGCCGGTGCAGCCTGCCCGCCCGGATTTCACCGGCCACGACCTGCGTCGGCAACAGCGCAATTCCCAGCCCCGCCTGCACCAGCGCCACCACCGATGGCACAGACTGCCCGATGACCGCCACCGCCGTGTCTTCGCGCGCAATCCCGTGCTGGCCGAAATACTGCCGCCAGCCCGGCACGGAGGAGACCGTCTCGCCCCAGCTGACTTCCACCAGCGGCGCCGTCCGCATGTCCATCTGCGGGCCCATGCCGACCGGCACCATTTGATCCGTGAACAGGGCTTGCGTCCGGTGCTCCGGATGCTCGCCGCCATAGGTCAGCCGCGCATCAATACCCTCCGCCTCCAAGTCGATCCGGTCATCCTCGATCCTGAGCCGCAGCGGCACATCGGGCCGCAGCCTGGCAAAGGCCTTCAGCCGCTCCGGCAGCCACAGCTGCGCCAGCGCTGGCGTTGCCGAAATCACCAGCGGGCGCCGGGCGCCGCCTTCGGTCAGTGCTTCCGTGAAACTGGCAATCTCCGCCAGCGACATCGCCGCCTTCTGGTAGTAGTCACGCCCGGCATCCGTGAGCCGCACCTGGTTTGCGCGGCGGGTGAACAGCTTCAGCCCCAGCCACTCCTCCAGGTTCTTCACCTGCATCGACACCGCTGCCGAACTGACACCCAGCTCCGCCCCGGCAGCCGAAAAGCTCCCGGTGCGGGCAGCGCACTCAAAGGCGCGAAGGGCATTGAGGGGCGGCAGTTTCATGACAGCACAGTGCAAGAAAATCTTATGCTCGCCAAGATATTTTGTAGTGGTCAGAACCCCGCCCGGAGCGCAGTCTTGGGAAAAGCTCAAAAGACCCTAAGGAACACCCCATGCGCGACATTCTTGATCTCGACCGTTACCCGCTCGACCGCCCGGGCACCCCGGAATGGCAAACGCTAGTGGACCGCTGCCGCGCCGAGCTGGCCGAGGGCGGCATGTTCAGCCTGGAGGGGCTGATGAACCCGGAAGTGGCCCAGGGCGCCGCCGATGCGCTGAAGGGCAAGTTTCAGACCGAAAGCTTCCACCACAAGCGCTGGCACAATATCTATTTCAAGGACAGCGTCGAAGGCCTGGCCCCGGACCACCCTGCCCTGCAAAAGGTCGAGACCTCGAACTTCACCCTCTGCGCCGACCAGTTCCAAGGCTCACCGGTGCTGCGCCTGTACGACTGGCCTCCCTTTGCGCAGTTCCTGGCCGCCACAATGGACAAACCTGCGCTTTACACCATGGACGACCCGCTGGCGCGGCTGAACATCATGTCCTATGGCGCCGAGCAGGCGTTGAACTGGCACTTCGACCGGTCTGAATTCACCACCACCATGCTACTGCAGGCGCCGGATGAAGGCGGGGAGTTCATTTACAGCCCGGAGTTGCGCACGGATAACGATCCGAATTTTAGCGGTGTCGAGCGGCTGCTGGCCGGCGCGGACCCGAACATGCGCTCAATTACCCTGGCGCCGGGCACGCTGAATATCTTCCGCGGCAAAAACTCTCCCCACCGCGTCGGCACCGTCAAAGGGGACAAGACGCGGGTGATCGCCGTCTTCACCTTCTACGAAAACCCGGGCGTGCGGTTCTCAGACGAGGAAAATATCGGCTTTTATGGCCGTGCGTCATGACGGAACTGGCCATCTTCAAGGACGAACGCAAACGCACCTTCCTGAATGCCTCAGGCGCCGACAAACCGCTGAAGTCACCGCTGGGCCAGGACGTTCTGGACCGCGCCCGAGCGTACCGCTTGCAGCGGCTGCGCGATGAAATGGCGCGTCAGGACGTGGCGGGCCTCTTGCTCTATGACCCGGTCAACATCCGCTATGCGTTTGATTGTTCCAACATGTCGATCTGGACCGCCCACAACCCGATCCGCTACGCGCTGATCCTGAACGACGGCCCTGGCATCATGTTCGAATTCAAGGGCTGCGAGCATCTGAACGACGGGCTGCCCGGCATTGACGAGATCCGCAACGCCATCGGCTGGATGTTCATGTGCGCCGGCGACAAGGCCGCGGACCGCCTTGCCCCCTGGGCCGCAGAGATCGCGGATCAGATCAAGCAACACGGTGGCGGAAACCTGCGCCTCGGCGTCGACCGGATGGAGCCCGAGGGCGTGCATGCCCTGTCGGAGCACGGCATCCAAGTCATCGATGGCGGCCAAATCACCGAGACCGCCCGCGCCATCAAATCGGCGGATGAAATCGAGCTGATGCGCTGGACCATCCGCGTCTGCGAGGCCGGCATGGCGCGGATTTATGAGCATTCGGTGCCCGGCGTGACCGAACAGGAGCTTTGGGCGCATCTACATTTCGAGAATGCGCGCTCAGGCGGCGAATGGCTGGAAACCAAGCTTCTCACCTGCGGCCCCAACACCAACCCCTGGTACAGGGAATGCTCGCAGCGCGAATGCCATCTAGGGGAAATGATCAGTTTCGATACCGACATGATCGGCCCCTACGGCTACTGCGCCGATCTCTCGCGCAGCTGGACCTGCGGCTATCAGCCGATGAACGATACCCAGAAACGTCTGTATGCGGCTGCGCGGGAGCAGATCGACCACAACATGGCGCTCTTGCAGCCCGGCCTCAGCTTTGCCGAGTTCAACGCCAGGAGCTGGCAAATCCCGGAGCCTTATCAGCCCTACCGGTATTCACTGGCGGCCCATGGTGTCGGCATGGCCGATGAATGGCCGGTGGTGCCGCTGCATGTGGACTTCGACGGCGCCCACGGCGGCGGGTTCGAAGAAAACATGGTGATCTGCATCGAAAGCCTGATCGGCGAAAAGGGATCCGAGTCGATCAAGCTGGAAACCCAGGTGCTGGTCACCGCGGATGGCCCGGTGCGGCTCGACAGTTTCCCCTGGGAAATGTGAAAAAAGAGAGGGGGCAGACAGCCCCCTCTTAAACCTACGGCTCAATTCACCCCCGAGAGTATTTTCGGCCAGAAAGAAGCGGCTTTCCGGCAGCCTCTCAGGCCTGCGAGGCTTCCAGCGCCGCCGCCAGGTCGGCGATCAGATCATCTGCATCCTCCAGTCCGACCGAGAAGCGCACCAGGCCCGGGGTGATACCCAACTCGTCCTTCAGCTCGTCAGTCAGCCGCTGGTGGGTGGTGGTCGCCGGATGGGTAGCGATGGACTTGGCGTCGCCCAGGTTGTTGGAAATCACCGGGATGGTCATCGCATTCAGGAACTTGAACGCCGCCTCTTTGCCGCCCTTCAGATCCAGCGACAGCACAGTGCCGCCCTTGCCGCCCAGCTGGCTCTGCACCAGCGCGTTCTGCGCATGATCTTTCAGCCCCGGATAGATGGTGCGCTCCAGCGCCGGATGGCAGTTCAGCGCCTCGGCAATCTTCAGCGCGGTTTCGGCCTGGGCATTGACCCGCAGCGACAGGGTTTCCAGGCCCTTCAGCATCACCCAGGCATTGAACGGGCTGAGCGAGCCGCCGGTGTGTTTCATATAGGGTTCCAGCGTGCCGCGGATGTAGTCCTTGGTGCCCAGCACTACCCCGCCCAGCGCCCGGCCCTGGCCGTCGATGTGCTTGGTGGCAGAATAAATCACCACATCGGCGCCCTGTTTGATCGCATTCGAGAACACCGGGGTCGAGAACACGTTGTCCACCACCACCGTGGCGCCAACCGAATGGGCGATCTCCGCAACCGCGGCGATGTCGATCACCTCCAGCGTCGGATTCGACATGCTTTCAAAGAACACGGCCTTGGTATCCGGGCGCATAGCTGCCCGCCAGGCCTCCAGATCGGTGCCGTCGATGAACGTCACCTCGACCCCGAAGCGGCCCAGCACATCCGCCAGGATATAGCTGCAGGAGCCGAACAGCGCCTTGGCCGACACGATGTGATCCCCTGCCTTCACCAGCGAGGTCAGCGCGCCGTTGACCGCCGCCATGCCGGAGGCGGTGGCAAAGGCATCCTCGGCCCCTTCCAGCGCCGCGATGCGCTTTTCGAACATATCGACAGTGGGGTTGCCGTAGCGGGCATAGATGAACTCATCCGGGCCAGTCTCGATAAACCGCGCCTCAGCCTGCTCGGCGCTGTCGTAGACAAAGCCCTGGGTCAGGAAGATCGCCTCGCTCACCTCGTTGTACTGGCTGCGGCGGGTGCCTGCGTGAACCAGCTTGGTACGGCTGTTCCAGTTGTCGCTCATCTTCTGTCTCCTCGCGCCAATCGCGCATAAAAAAACCCCAATCGGCCAAGCGAAAGGGGGTCCTTCACGTCCTGACCTCTTTAGCGGGAATGTTTTACGTGGCCCGCAATCCGGTAACAAATCACGCACGCCCAAGGCGGCAACCCTCAGGATTTATACGGCCTAAAGAAAACAATACACTGATCATTTCCCTAGAAGGATCTTTGCCACGACCCTAACGCCTCTCCTCCCTCCCCGCTTGGGCATGCCTGAAAGCTGAATTTCAAGCCTTGCGGCATGCTTTGGCGAACTTGGCTGCCTGGGGCCATTTGGATGGTCCAGGCACCGGGAAGGATTACGCGGGAATACAGCAGAAAAGCCCGGTCATGCAAGGCCGAATACGGCCTGCAAGGCCGGATGACTTGCCCAGCAAACGGTCTGAACCTCCATGTTGGAGCCCGCATCCTCGGCCTGGGTTGCAGGGCTGGCCGTTCCTTGACCGGCAGCGGGACAGCCCAGATGTCCGACGTAATCACAGGGTCGTGCTTGCTGCAAGTAGTGTCAGACAGCTTGCCGGTGGAACACCCAACTCCACCGGCCTCAGCCTCGGAATACCCTCAGGCTTTTGCCTGATGCCTGGCAAAGAAGTTGAAGGCCAGTCCGCCGAGGATTGCGCCAATCACCCAATTGAAGCCGGACAAGAACGCGAACCACGGAACCCAGACAGTCGCGACCGAGAAGATGGCCGCCGCCGCAAAGGCTTTGACCGCGGCATTGTTCCAGCCGTTGTCATAGTGGTAGATGCCGCCCTCCATGTTGTAGAGGTCGTCTTCGTTCAGCTGCTCCTGCCGGTGCAGATAGTAGTCGACGATCATAATGCCGAAGATCGGCGCCAGCGTCGCGCCGAGCGTGTTGACGAAGCCGCTGATGCCGAACTGGCTGATGAAACTGCTCCAGAAGCCGCCGATGACCAGCGCAAACAGCGAGGTGATCAGACCAGCCTTGCGGAAGCTGATCCTTTCGGGGGCCAGATTGGCAATACCATTCACCGCCGGGATGAAATTGGCGACCAGATTGATGCCGACAGTCGCCGCAAAGAAAGTGATTGCGGCAATGATACCCAGCAGCACACTGTCGGTCCGCTCAACGATCTCGGTCGGATTGATGATCTCTTCACCAAAGACGACAGCCGCACCGCCGGTGGTCAGCAAGGCCAGGGCCGAGAACAGAATCATGTTGAACGGCAACCCGGCAAAGTTGCCCAAGACCATGGCCCGCTTGTCCTTGGCATACCGCGAGAAGTCGCTGAAGTTGATCATCACGGCGGCAAAATAGGCCACCATGGTGCCGACTATGGCAATAAACCCTTTGAGTTCGCTCCAATAGGTGCCTTCGGGGTTGGCAAAGATCGTGGCCGTGGCGGTGAGCAACTGACCGTCCGAACGCTGCCAAAGCACAATGACGAGGCCGATCATCACCAGATACACGAAGGGGCCCGCGATATTGAGAAAGGTTTCCACCCAGCTCATGCCGCGCCAGAAGATGAGGATATGAAAACCCCAGACGACCACGAAGGAGAGCCAGTCGATACTGGTAAGGCCGAGAATTTCGGTGCCGCCAGCGGCACCGGTGAGCGAGCGGATCAGCAGCGCCAGCGCGGTTGAGGCGAAGTAGACTTGGACCCCGTACCAGAACACCGCCACCGTTGCGCGCAGAATGGCCGGCAGTTTGGCCCCTTGGGTCCCCATGCTGGCGCGCGCCAGAACCGGATAGGGTATGCCGTATTTCTCGCCCGCTGCACCGGAGAGATTCACCATCCACATCACGAACAGCCCGGCGCAGATCAGGGCCGCAAAGGCAGTCCAGCCGCCGACGCCATAGGAAATGAACAGCGACGCCACCAGCGAATAGCCGAACAGCGACTGCACGTCATTGGCCCAGATGTTGAAGATGGCGAACCATCCCCATGTTTTTTCGTCGCTGCCAACGGGGTTAAGCGCATTGCCTTCGGGGTCGAGTGTCCCCCCGTGTGCGATATGCACATCGTCTGTTGCAGTCATTTTTTCCTCCCTGATGCTGTTCCGCGGCTGGCGGCTTCGTGCCCCTCCCAAACAGCGCGGCAATCTAAACTTGCAACTAACATGTTAGCAGGTATTCTATGTGGCAGTCTGTTAGGAATTTCAGATAGCACCTTATTGAAACCGGAGGTAATGCCCGCTAAGGACAGCCGGATGACCCAGTCTCAAGATGTTCAGCTTTTGGCGGTGAAGGCGCAAAAAGCCCTGTCGGCGGCGCTGCGCAACGGGCAGCTGCGCGACGGGCAGTTTCTGTCGATGTCTCAGCTTGTTACCATGCTCGGCTTCCCGCTGTCCGCGGTCCGCGAAGCGGTAAAGCACGCCAGCTCGCAAGGCCTGCTGATCACTTTGCCGAAGCGCGGGATCCAGGTGATGGAGGCGCGCCCCGAAACGATCCGCGACTGCCTCGACTTCCGGATGGTGCTGGACCAGGAGGGAGCACGGCGGCGGATATCCAGCGATGATCTGACCGGCCTGGATGCACTTCGGGACCGGCATCAGGCCTTTCGCGACGCCGCGCGGCGGAGCGAGGCCAGCAGCACACCGGAGGGCGCCATAGAAGTTGACCTCTCGCTGCATGACTTCCTGGCCGCTGGACTTGGCAATCCCCAGCTGGCGGCCGCGTATGCAGCCAACCGGATGCGGACTGCCATTATCCAGAACGCCCGCCCTTTCCTCCAGGACCGGATCCTATCGGCTATGGAGGAACATCTCGCCATAATAGACGCCCTTGAACGCCACGAAGCTGACGCGGCAACCAGCGCAATCCAGCATCACTATGCGCAGACCCTGCGATGGTGGGGCGTCACCTGATCTTCAGCACCCGGCTCGCCCTGGAAACGGCTGCCGCGAAGCGTCGAAGGTTATGCGTTTCGGACGCGCAGCAAGCAAGATGGCTTTCGCCGCAATGCGATGCCCGGGCACGCCGGATGTTACAGGCTCCAGTCAAGCCGCCCGGGCCAAAACGGTCACAGCCGAGTGAGGGCAGACGCCTCTTGCCCACCCGGCGCCCGCCGTGTTCCTGTGGCCGGGTAACCTGACGGAGGAAACAGATGCAGGATCCGGTCCAGCTCCACTACTGGCCCACGCCGAACGGCTGGAAAATCTCCATCGCGCTGGAGGAGATGGGCCTGCCCTATGAGACCACGCTGATCGACATCACCAAGGGCGATCAGTTCGCACCGGATTTCCTGAAGATCTCTCCCAACAACCGGATGCCCGCGATTATCGACCCGGACGGGCCGGACGGCGCGCCGGTCCCGCTGTTCGAAAGCGGCGCCATCCTGCAATACCTCGCCCGCAAGACCGGGCGGTTCTATGGCGCGGATGAACGCGCGCGGCTGATGGTGGATCAATGGCTGATGTGGCAGATGGGCGGCGTCGGCCCGATGGCGGGCCAGGCACATCACTTCCTGAAATACGCTGCCCAGGATCTGCCCTATGCCAAGGACCGCTACCGCAGCGAAGTGGCCCGCCTTTATCGCGTGCTGGACCGGCAGCTGGCGGAGAATGACTATGTGGCCGGAGCAGGCTATACGATTGCCGACATGGCGATCTGGCCCTGGGCCTCACTGTGGGAAGGCCAGCAGCAAACACTGGAAGACAAGCCGCATCTGGCCCGCTGGCTGGATCTGATGTGGTCCCGTCCCGGCGTGATCGCTGGCCGCGCGCTGCATGCGGACTTGCGCAGCGACCGGTCGGATACCAAGGCCCAGCAGGTGCTGTTTGGCAATTAACGTTAGCCGGATGCGCACCTGCAGCGCACCGCAGGTGCGCTGCCCGGCCCAAGGCTTTACATCTCATCTCTGATGAGGTGCCAAGGCGCGGGAGCCCTCCGCTGACGGCCGCCGATTACTCCGCCGGGCCAGCTTCTTCCTCCAGCCCGAATTTCTGCAGCAGCTGCCCTTGAGCCATAAAAAATGCGAACATCGCCACCGGCAGGCCGAAGGTCTTGAAATAGACCCAGGTCTCGGTGCTCTGGGTCCGCCAAATCAACTCATTCGCCACCGCCAAGCCAAAGAAGAACGCGCACATCCGCCGGGTCAGGATCATCCACCCCTCCTGCTTCAAGGGCATCAGCTCCTCCATCACCACCTTCAGCCAGCTCTGCCCACGCAACAGGCCGATGCCCAGCAAGCCGCCGAACAAGAGATACAGCATCGTCGGCTTCATCTTGATGAAGCGGTCGTCGTTGAACCACACCGACATGCCGCCGAACAGCACCACCAGCACCAGGGTCGCAAATTGCATCCGCGACAGATGCCCGGTCAGCTTCCACAAGGCCAGCGTGGACGCCACCATCAGCGGAATGAACGCTGCGGTGATGACGATGAAGCCCTGATACTCGCTGCCACCGATCAGAAACACCTCATCCTTCAGCTTCAGATAGCCGATGAAGAACAGGACGACCGGGCCCAGTTCCAACAGCATCTTCAGGGTCGGGTTGATCTTCTTTGCGGCCATGGGGCCTCCTGTCAGTTCTGCGCGCGGTCTCAGCCGCCCATTTCCACTATCACGGCGCCCAGCGCGATCAAAGCCATCAAGGCAATCCGGCGCGGCCCCACAGTTTCCTTCAGCACCAGCCAGCCGATCAGGGCTGCAAAGACTGTGGAGGTCTCGCGCAGCACCGCCGCCTCCCCCACTTTGTCCAGCCTTGTGGCCAGCATGATCGCGCCAAAGGACGCAAAGGCGACCAGCCCGCCAAAGACCCCCCGGACCATCAGCGGCCCCGGCGCCGGCCGCGCGGGCATGGTCCGCCAACGGGTGAAGGCAATCACCGGAAACACCAGCCCGTCGATCATGAAGAACCACGCGAGGAAGGTGAACGGATCCGCCGTCGCCCGGATGCCATAGGCGTCATATGTGGTGTAGGCGGCCACAAACAACCCGGTGACCACCGCCAGCCCCAGTGCAATTCCCAGCGTGTCGCGGTTCACCGTCAAATAGCGGTAGTTGTACCCCGCCAGTCCGAAGATCCCCGCCAGCAGCACCGCCACCCCCAGCCATTGCACCGGGGTGAATACCTCGCCGAACAGGAAGAAGGAGCCGATCACCGTGAACAGCGGCCCGGTGCCCCGCACCACCGGGTAGACCACGGTGTAGCTGCCCTTGGTATAGGCCAGCGCCTGGAACAGCTTGTAGAAGACGTGGATCCCCCAGGCGACAGCGAAAATCAGCCACATATGCGGCTCCGGCCAGGGCACCACGAACAGCGCAAAAGGCGCCGCCATCACGCAGTAGGAAAAGTCGATCGCTCCGCGCGACAGCCAGGGATCATGGCGCCCCTTTTGCAGCGCGCCAAAGACCGCATGCAGGAAAGCCGCCCAGATGGCCAGAAACAGCGCGGCTTGATGCCCCGCTTCGGTGCCCTCCAGGGAGATCAGCCAATCGCTCAAATCAAATGCCTTTGCGCGGGAGGAGAGCGCCGGGGGCTGCCTGCCCCCGGGGATATTTTTAGCCAGATGAAGACAGGATCAGGTCTTTTCCAGGCCGGTCAGGGCTGCGGCAAATTCTTCCGGATCAAACGGCGCCAGATCGTCGATCTGCTCGCCCACCCCGATGGCGTGAATAGGCAGGCCGAATTTGTCGGCCAAAGCTACCAGCACGCCGCCCTTGGCGGTGCCATCGAGCTTGGTCATCACCAGGCCGGAAACATCCGCCAGCTTCTGGAAGGTACCCACCTGTGACAGCGCGTTCTGCCCGGTGGTCGCATCCAGCACCAGCAGGGTGTTATGCGGCGCGGTCTCATCCTTCTTGCGGATCACGCGAACGATTTTCGACAGCTCTTCCATCAGATCCGCACGGTTCTGCAGACGGCCCGCGGTGTCGATCATCAAGAGATCTGCGCCCTCTTCCTGCGCCTTGGTCATGGCATCGAACGCCAGCGAGGCCGGGTCGGAGCCTTCGGGTGCTGTCAGCACCGGCACCCCGGCCCGGTCGCCCCAGACCTGCAACTGCTCCACTGCGGCAGCGCGGAATGTATCGCCTGCGGCAATGACCACCTTCTTGCCCGCGCCTTTGAACTGGCTGGCCAGCTTGCCGATGGTGGTGGTCTTGCCGGAGCCATTGACCCCCACAACCAGCACCACCTGCGGGCGCTTTGCATAGATCGGCAGCGGCTTCGCCACCGGTTCCATGATGCGGGCGACTTCCTGTGCCAGAAGCTCCTTGATCTCACGGCTGGAGACCTTCTTGCCCATCCGCCCCTCGGCCAGGTTGGCAGTCACCCGCAGCGCCGTGTCCACGCCCATGTCGGCGGCGATAAGCAGCTCTTCCAGCTGCTCCAGCATGTCGTCATCCAGCGCCCGGCGCGGCTCGGCGGCGGCGGTGCGGCCCATCAGACGGCCCAGCAAGCCCGGCGATTTTTTCTCAGGCTCCGGTGCAGTCTGCGGCGCGGGGGCAGGCTCGGGCGCCGCCAACGGCTGCGGCGCAGGCGCGGTTTCAGGTTCGGGCGCAGGCTCCGGATCGGCAACAGCTTCCGGCTGCGGAACAGGTGCCGGGGCGGGCTGCTCCGGCGTCACTGCCGGGGCCTTTGCCAGGGCTTCAGCCGCACCGCTCTCGGCCCCCTCCTCGACAATTGCATCGAGCCCCTGCTCGAGCTTGGAGGAGGATTTGAACAGCCGTTCCTTGAGCTTTGAGAAAAACGCCATCTTGGTCTCCGCAAAAGGGTTTGTACCTCACCTAATGCGGATTTACCCGGAGTGCAAAGCGCAAGGCACCGCCGGGTTCAGGAAAATGCAGCGAGAAACCCGGCTTGCGCTCCCCAGTACAGCACCCAGACAGCATATGGCGTGATCCGCCGCAGCGGGTGCTCCTCGCTCAGAACAAAGGTTTCCGCTGCCAGGATCATGTCCGACAGCATAAAGGCACAGGCGGCAGCAAAGACCCAAGTGCCAAACGGCAGGGTCAGCGCTGCCGCCCCCATGCCGAGAATGATCGGGATATAGGCCAGCACCGGCGCTTTCAGCGCCCCCGCCCGCGGCGCCAGAACGCGTATCATGATCAGGCCCAGCACCAGCAGCACGGCGGCAACCGCTGCAGCCGGCATTTGCATGACCCGCACAGGGTCGCTGTCCGGGCGGGTCAGGAACAGCGCCGCATAAGCCAGATGCCCTGCGGCAAAGGCCCCCACCCCCGCCATAAAGGCGCTTTCGCCGTTGCGCGACAGGAACAGATCGCCCAGCGCGCAAAGGCCAAGCGCCAGCACCAGCAGCAGCGGCGCCCCCGCCAGCCCGCCGCCAAGAGCCAGAAGCGCAACCGCCGCGGTTTTTGCCAGGCTGCGCAGAATACCGGGCGACTGCACGGTCAAAAACAAATACCCGGCGGCGCAGAGCACGGCCCCTGCTGCAGTCCATTGCATCATCACGTTCCTGCCCCCTGCCCGTTTGCGCCAGTTGGCCGCAAGACACCCGCCGGGTCAAAGGTGACCAAACGGGAGCTTGGCAGCGCCGCTCCGCTTTGCGGCCTGTTTGCGCCCGTTGTGTTTCCCTTGGCCGGGACCCGGACACTCTGGCACAGTGAGCCCATGCGCTGTTTGATGATGATTCCCCTGATTGCCGCCCTGAATGGGCCGCTGCAGGCTGCCGAGCCGCTGAACGCCGAGCAATTCGACCGCTACACCCAGGGCCGCACCCTGTTTTACGGTTTCGGCGGCAGCATGTACGGGGTGGAGCGCTACCTGCCCGGACGGCGGGTGATCTGGTCTTTTCTGGACGGCAGATGCCAGGAGGGCATCTGGTACGAGGACGCAGGCCGGATCTGTTTTATCTATGAAAACAGGGGCGATCCGCAGTGCTGGAGCTTTGAGCTCACCCCCGGCGGGCTGACCGCCCGGTTTGAGGATGACCCAGCCTCGACCGAATTGTACGAGGCCGAAGACATCGGCGAGGAAATGCTGTGCTACGGCCCTGACGTCGGGGTCTGAGGCCGACTGCGGCGCAATGAGTATTCAGGCTAGAACAGCGAACCCTGGCCGCCGCCGGGCGGTTTCGGCGCGGCGGTCTTGGCGGCTGAGTCAGCAGTGCCCTCCTCCAGATCCAGCGTGCCGTCGGCAAATTCGATCTGCAGCGGGCCGGCCTTGGCTGCTGCATCCCTGGTGGTGAGGATCTCCGCGCCCGAACGCACCACCGCATAGCCGCGCTCAAGCGTAGCCTTGTAGCTGAGGATCTCCAGTTGGCGGCCTGCGGCGGAGAGGCTTTGGCGCTGACGGTCAAGACGCAGCGATTGCGCGGCATCCAGGCGTTGCGAAAGACGGCCCAACGCGTCGTTGCGGGCTGTGATCTCGCGCTGGATCGGGCGCAGGGTCAGACGGGAGGACAGGTTTTGCAACCGGTCGCGGCGCCCTTGCACCAGTTGGCGCAGGGTGGAAGGGCGCAAGCTGGCGGCAGTTTCACTCAGATGCACTCGGCGGCGCTGCACACCGCTGATCAACGCGCCCGGTAACCGGTCGGATATCCGGTCGAGCCGCTGGCGCGGGGTTTCCAGCAGGGTATCGGGCTTGGGCAATGCACGGGCCAGATCGTTCAGCCGCTGGCGTCCCAGCTGAACCGCCTGCCCCGCGGCACGGGTGAGCCGCGCCCCCTGGGTCTCGGCCCAGGCCATCAGTTCCAGCCGTACCGGCACCGCCAGTTCCGCCGCCGCCGTCGGGGTCGGCGCCCGGCGGTCAGAGACAAAATCAATCAGCGTCGTATCCGTCTCATGCCCCACGGCTGAGATCAGTGGGATCTGCGAGGCGGCGGCAGCCCGCGACACAATCTCCTCGTTGAACCCCCACAGGTCCTCGATCGAACCGCCGCCGCGGGCGACGATGATCAGATCGGGCCGCGGCAGCGCGCCGCCCGGCGTCAGCCGGTTGAATCCTTCGATGGCGCGCGCCACTTCCGGCGCGCAGTTCTGGCCCTGCACCGCAACCGGCCAGACCAGCACTTTGCGCGGGAACCGGTCGCGAAGGCGGTGCAGAATATCACGGATCACCGCGCCTGAGGGCGACGTCACCACCCCGATGATCTGTGGCAGATATGGCAGCGGCTTTTTGCGCTCGGAGGCAAACAGCCCCTCTGCCTCCAGCTGTTTCTTGCGTTTCTCCAGCAGCGCCATCAGCGCGCCCTGGCCCGCAACCGCGACTTCATCCACATTCATGTTGTATTTGGATTGGGCGCCGAATGCCGTCAGCCGGCCGGTAACGACAACCTCCAGCCCCTCCTCAGGCACCACCGACAGACCCGCCACTTGCCCTTTCCAAGTGGTGCAGGCCAGCACCGAGCGGTCGTCCTTGATGTCATAATACAAATGGCCGGAGCGCGCCTTGAACACCCGGCCCACCTCGCCCTTCACCCGGATGCGGCCGAAGGTGCCCTCCAGCGTGCGCTTCACCTCGCCGGAGATTTCCGAGACGGTGAATTCGGGCGCGTTCTGCCCCGGTTGCGGGTCGTCAAACAGGTCGGACATTGCGGGGCTGCTCTCCTGCGGCTTGAGGCTGGTCTTGTTTTGAATTCGCGCGCAGCATAGAACCCGCCGCAAGCAAGGCAAGCCCCGGACAGGACCGGGGCGCCTCTCGGCTCAGGCAGATCGGAGAAGACGCAGATGAACATCCTTATCCTTGGCAGCGGCGGGCGCGAACATGCATTGGCCTGGGCGGTGATGCAGAACCCCAAATGCGACAAGCTGATCGTGGCGCCGGGCAATGCCGGCATCGCGCAGATCGCCGATTGCGCATCGTTTGATATCGAGGATGGCGGCGCGGTAGCCGGGTTTGCCGAGGAAAACGCCATTGATTTCGTGATCATCGGCCCGGAGGCGCCGCTGGCCGCAGGAGTGGCCGACCGCCTGCGCGAGGCAGGCCTGCTGGTCTTCGGCCCGTCGGAAGCGGCGGCGAAGCTGGAAGCCTCCAAGAGCTTTACCAAAGAGGTCTGCGACGCAGCCAAAGCGCCCACCGCCGCTTATGGCCATTTCACCAAGGCAGAGGCTGCCAAGGCGCATGTGCGCGAACACGGCGCGCCCACTGTGGTAAAGGCCGACGGTCTGGCGGCCGGCAAGGGCGTGATCATCGCCATGACCGAAGAAGAGGCCATCGCCGCCATCGACGATATGTTCGGCGGCGCCTTTGGCGGGGCCGGCGCCGAGGTGGTGATCGAGGAATTCATGGAAGGCGAAGAGGCCTCACTGTTTGTGCTGGTCGATGGCGAGGATGTGCTGGCGATCGGTTCTGCCCAGGACCACAAACGGGTAGGCGAAGGCGACACCGGCCCCAACACCGGCGGCATGGGCGCCTATTCCCCGGCGCCGGTGCTGTCGGCAGAGGTTGAGGCCCGCGCGATGGAAGAAATCGTGAAGCCCACCATGCGGGTGATGGCTGAGCGCGGCATGCCTTATCAGGGCGTGCTCTATGCGGGCCTGATGGTCAAGGACGGGCAGCCGCGGCTGGTGGAATACAACGTCCGCTTTGGCGATCCGGAATGCCAGGTGCTGATGATGCGGCTTGGCGCGCAGGCGCTGGACCTGATGCATGCCGCGGCTGAAGGCCGTCTGGGCGAGGCGCAGGTGAACTGGGGCGACGATCATGCAATCACGGTGGTGATGGCGGCTGAGGGCTATCCCGGGTCTTACCAAAAAGGCTCGGAAATCAAGGGGCTGAAGGCCCTGCCCGAGGATAGCAGCAACATGGTCTTCCACGCCGGCACCAAAGCGGAAAACGGCAA
This sequence comes from Leisingera aquimarina DSM 24565, assembly GCF_000473165.1. Taxonomy (GTDB): domain Bacteria; phylum Pseudomonadota; class Alphaproteobacteria; order Rhodobacterales; family Rhodobacteraceae; genus Leisingera; species Leisingera aquimarina. The sequence goes on from NZ_KI421504.1 coordinate 3,765,841, forward strand.
GGTTCTGGCAGCCGGCGGCCGGGTTTTGAACGTGACCGCCCGCGGTGAAACCCTGCAAGAGGCCCGCGACCGCGTTTATGCAATGGTGGACGGGGTAGATTGGCCGCAGGGTTTCTTCCGCCGCGACATCGGCTGGCGCGCGCTGGGTTGAGCGTCTGTCCCGGCGGCGGCTCTCCCGTCTGTTTCCAGTCAATCGCAGATTGACAGTCTTAGTTGGGCGTGGCCGGGCGCAAATGCGCCCGGCGCGGCGGCATTGCCCGGCCGGCCATTGTTCCACCAGCCGGCGGTATCCCTAGCCAGTGCATTGCGGTATTCTGGACTTCAATCAGAAGCGAGATGCAGTGACACGATGAGAACTGTCCAAGGCGGCAAAGGTCAGCACCTGCAGGGAAGCTGCCATTCCCTCCCAACAGCCTCACATACCGTCTGCACGGCTTGCCTTCTGCTATTGGCCAGCCGGGAGTATTTCCGGCCCACCCTCAGGGAGACCCAGCTATGAATTTGCCCCGCCGGATCAATGCTGACGATCCGCGGCTTGCCGACGTGCTGGCCCTGATCCGGCGCAGCTTTGCCTATATGGACGGGCGCATTGATCCGCCCTCTTCCATGCACCGGCTGACGGTGGATCGAATGAAAGATCACTGTGAGGCCGGCGGCGAGATCTGGGCTGCCGGCAGCCCGCCTGTGGCCTGCATATTTCTGACACCAAAGGCGGACTGCCTGTATCTGGGCAAACTGGCAGTCGATCAGGCGTACCGCGGGTCAGGCCTGGCAAGGCAGTTGGTGGATCTGGCGGCACGGCGCACCAGCGATCTTGGCCTGCCTGCGCTTGAGCTGCAGACGAGGATCGAACTGGTGGAAAACCACCGTGCATTCGCCCGGCTGGGATTCGTCAAGACCGCAGAAAGCTCCCATCCCGGTCACAACAGGGTGACGGACATCACCATGCGCATGACGCTTTAGCGCCAGACCTCAAAGCCGGGCAGTGCCTGGGCCGTTCATAAGGCCAAGACTCATCCGCTAGGTCAGAACAGCGACAAAATCGGATCGCTGACGCCTGTGTTCAAAGGTGCGTTGAGATCCGCCAGCATCAGGAACCTGTTGCGGAATTCATCCAGTTTTCCGGCTTCGAGAAAATCTGCAGGATGGGTGGTTCCAAATGCAGCAAACGAACGCTCCTTCATTTCCTCCACCTGCCTGTCCACATCCAGCTGGCCGAAACCAGACGGCAGCGCCAACGCGCTTTCAAAAACCGTTTTCAGCGGCGGCGAACCGATAATGCCGTACCAATGGGCGTTTTCGCTGCCGCCTGCGTCAGCAACGGTCTGCAGCTCGCGCTCAAAGGCCAGCGCCAGGCGCATGTTCTGATCGCTCTCGCCGATCTCAATTTCAAACTGGCGGGTGGTGTAAAGCTCTGAAAGTTGCTCGGCAAAGCCTTCGGGATACTCCCGGCTGGTTTCTCCCTCGTTGAAAGAAAAGGCATGCGCCATGGCTTTCAGGCCCGAGTCATAATGCAAGTTTGCATATGACGTGCTGGACGACAGGTCAGATTCAAAGACGCGAATCACTGTGTCAAACTCCAAACTCCGTTTGCTTTGCCCAAAAATGTCCAGCGTCGCATTGAACAAGCTTATATCAAAGACCAGCTCCCTTGGATCGGAGAAGGTGCCCAATTTGTCCGTGATCTCATTGGAAAACACCTGCATCTTGCTGACATGATCCGGCCAGCCGTTCTGGAACGCATCAGCAAAGTCATAGTAGGCAGCATTTTCCGGCTGGTTCACATAGGAGTTCGGGTCTGACAGGTCGGATTCCAGAATCTGACGCAGCTCGGCCTCGTCCCTGCCAAGAAGGCCGAATGTGTCCAGCGCATGCTCCAGCACCTCCGAGTTTGACAACAGCTCATCCGGGTCGGTCATTTCATTGATATCCGGCCAGCCGAATGCAAAGGCCTCTGAAACCGCAAGATACCTTGTGTCCTCCAGCTGGTTCACAAAGGAATCTGGATCGGTTGTATCCGATTCGAGAACGCGCCGCAGAAAAACGGGGTTGGAGCTTTCCAGATCGAAGGTTTCAATGACGGCTTGCAGAAGATTCTTATCCTCCAGCAGATCATCCGCGCTTGCCAGGCCTTCGGCATGGTCATTGAACTCCCCGACCAGCGCCTGAATGCTGTTTTCATACACCGGCGGTGCATTGAAACTGAATTGCCGGGCAAACTCGGCATATTTCGGATTGCTCAGCCTGTTTACAAAGGAGGCCGGGTCTTCCAGGTCGGATTCCAGAACTTTCTGCAAAAAGAACGGGTTGTTCTCAAACCCCTCCATTCCGACATTGCCGAGCGCCTTGCGCAGCAGGGTGCCGTTTGCCAGCAAATCATCCGGCGAGGCGACGCTGGCAAATTCAGCGCCACCCTTGGCAGAGGGAAGCGTTGGTCCATCCGGATTGTTGAAACCAAAGGTGGCCGCCAGCGCCTGATACCGGACGTCGTTGAGCCGGTTCACAAAAGATCCCGAGTCGCTGACGTCGGATTCAAGCACTTTCTTGATGAACGCCCTGTTGCCGATATCCTCGTCCAGGCCAAAGGCGCCCAGCGTCACGGTCAGCAGATTGTAGTCATCCAGCAGCTCGTCCGATGTCTGAATGCTGGTGATTTTTTGATTGAAGTCCTGCACCGTCCGGTCGATGACCGGCGATTTCTCATAAATTTCCTGCTGCTGGTCGCGGGTCCGCTGCAGGAAGGTCCACCCGCTGATACCGGTGCCCAACACATAGGGTGTAAAGCTCACGCGCCTGTCTCCTGTAAAACCGGCCCAGACAGATAGCCGCCTGGCGCCGTTCGTCAGGGGCAACATAACTAAAGGTGATGAATAAATATGAAACACCGCGCAAAAACCGGGTTGGACGCGGTGCAGCAAGCCTGTCTTTCCGGGCGGCAGAGGCGGCAAGCATTCCCGCCTGCTCCAGCCCACTCTTGCAGATGCGCTTCCCAGTTGGGCGCGGCGCGGGCAGCGCCTAGCGGCAGGCCAGTACGGCCTGCAGACGCGTTCCCTGACCGAAAGGGCCGATGTCCTGGCTGGCGATCCTGCCGTCCTGCAGACGGGATGCGATGATCCTGCGCCAATCACCGCTGACCGTCACCAGCTCCGGTCCCTGCCCGCAATTGCGGATGCCGGAGGTGATGAAGCCCTGGCCGATCCGGTGATTGGTCAGCCCGGCTTGGCTGGCTGTTTCAGTCAGCGCGCCGTCCTTGAACCGCCAGATGCGCAGGGTTTTCGCCAGGTGCGGCCGGTCGACATAGGCTACCTCCACATACCCGTCGCCATCCAGATCCGCGGCGCCAATTGGGGCCAGCCAGCGGTTGCGGGTGCCAATATGCGGAGTAGCGGCAATTTTCTCCCCACGCGCGTCATAAATGGCCAGCTGGGCACCCTGCGCCACATCGGTTTCGACCACCAGGACTTCGGGGCTGTCATCGCCGTCCACATCCGCCAGCCGCGGCGCGGTGTCCTCGAACACATGATCCTGCGGCAGGCGGATTAGAATTTTGGACTTCCGGTGGACCGTCTTGTTAGTAAGCCCGACCTCATCCGTGCCTTCTACGGTCAGCACCAGCGTCCCGTATTCCACATCATCACCCAGCACACCGTGCCCGTAGCGGGTGGTGGGATCGCCGTAACGCGCCGAGACCACCCTGTCCTCAGCCGCCAGTGCAGAAGGGCCAGCCAAGGCCAGCCCCAGGCACAACGCCCGCCATGCGCGGCGGGCGGAACGGGGCCGGGCGCGCATCCTCAGACGCCGCGCCGCTGCCCCCGCGGTCATCAGATCTGCTTTTCGGGCATGTGCACAACCAGCCCTTCCAGCGCGTCGCTCACCTTGATCTGGCAGGTCAGGCGCGAGCGGGCAGGATCCGGCTCAAAGGCGAAATCCAGCATGTCCTCTTCCATGTCGTCCTTGGCGGGCAGCTTCTCGACCCAGTCCGGCGCGATGTAGACGTGGCAGGTCGAGCAGGCGCAGGCGCCGCCGCAATCGGCCTCGATGCCCGGAATGTTGTTGTCGCGCGCGCCTTCCATCACGGTCAGCCCGTTGGCGACGTCCACCACATGGCTGGTGCCGTTGTGCTCGATGTAAGTGATCTTTGCCATTGTCAGCTCTCTTCCCTTTTCCGGTACTTGCGCGACTGTGTAGCCAAGCCCCTGCGCCGGTGCCACCCCCAATTGCGACCCCGCCCTGCCGCAGCTGGACTTTTTGAGTGGATGTTCTTTATTCGTTCACGTCGGATATTTTTCAACTGCAGAGCCGTTTTCCTCATGCCAGCTCCCGCCCTCGCTCCAACCTCTGCCTCGGCCTGCGCAGCAGACGGGCACAGTTCACAGCCCTGGCCGCGCCCGCCGCACTGCCTGCCCGCCGCCCGGCTGCCCGGCTGCAGGAACCGCTCCAGGACGCCCGCATCACCGTCGCCGGGCTGGTGATCCTGCGCCAGCGCCCCGGCACCGCCAAGGGGTGATCTTTGTCACGCTTGAGGATGAAACCGGCATCGCCAACGTCATCGTCAGGCGTAAGATTTACGAGGCTTTCCACCGTGCGGTGATCTCCGGCCGGCTCTTGCGCGTCACCGGCCGGCTGCAGCGGGCGCATTCCGTCCCCATGTGATTGCCGGGACGGTTGAGGACATTTCGCCGATGCTTGACCTGTTGCTGGCGGAACAAGGCCGCCGGGATGATCCCGCCTTTGCGCAAGGGCCGGAACTGGGCTAACCTGCCGTCAAAGCACCGGCGCCCGGAACTGACATGCGCGCCGGCAGAGGCACAGTGACAAAGGCACGCGGGCATGACGCCGAGCATTTTCGATATCAGCCGCCGGCTTTGGCCCGGGCTGCTGCTGGCACTGCTGGCGGCCTGTGTCCAGCCGTCGACCGGCGGCGACGTTTCCCGCGCCGGCCGCTATGCCCCGCCCGGCGCGGCGCCCGGCACCTGCTGGAGCACGCACACCTCCCCCGCGGTGATCGAGACCGTCACCAGCCAGATCCTGGCAGAACCGGCGCTAACCGGCAGCAACGGCCAGATCATCCGCCCCGCCGCCTTCCGCACCGAGACCCGCCAGCAAATCGTAAAACCGCGGCAGAAACGCTGGATCGAAATCCCCTGCCCCGCAATGATGACGCCGGACTTTATCCGGACAATCCAACGCGCCTTGGCCGCCCGCGCGATCTACCGCGGCCCCCTTCACGGACAGATGGACGCCGCCACCCGCAAGGCTGTGCAACGCTATCAGGCACCGCTGGGGCTGGACAGCGGCACCCTGACACTCACCTCCGCCCGCAAGCTGGGACTGGTCGCCGTGGAGGGCTGAACCAACCGGTTCAGCTCCCCGGTTCCCCGGTGTCCATGCCTCTGCTAAGGTCCGCCGGACTGGGCACCAGACGCAAAGAGATTTGGCCATGCTGACAACCCGCCTGCCCGATACCGGCTTTCTCTCCGGCGCCTCCGGTCCGCTCAGGCGCATGCTGGAAAGCCAGGCCGCAGAAGTAAAGCTGCACCAGGGCGAAGTTCTGTTTGAACAGGGCGATGCAGGCGACGCGCTTTATGCAATTGCCGAGGGGGCGCTGGAGTTTTCGGTGCTGTCTGCTTCGGGGCGCAAACTGTCGCTCGACATGATGCGCCCCGGCGCGGTGTTCGGCGAGATCACCCTGTTCGATCCGGGGGAGCGCACCGCTACCGCCATCGCCGCCGAACCCAGCCGGGTGCTGCGGCTGCGCAGCGGCGATGTGCTGGCACAGATCCGCCAGCATCCGGATCTGGCTGCCGACCTGTTGCGGCTGGCGGGGCAGCGGATGCGCTGGATGAACACCCAGCTGAACGAACAGGTCTTTCTGCCGATGCCGGTGCGGCTGGCCCGCAAGCTGCTGTATCTCGCACCGGAAGGCCGCGACGGCCGCGTCGCGCTGTCGCAAGCGGAGCTGGCTGAATTCGTCGGTGCCACCCGCGAGGCGGTTTCAAAAACCCTGGCCGCCTGGAAGCGCAACGGCCTGGTCAGCATCAGCCGCGGCGGCGTGCAGATCCTGGACCGGGACGAGCTGGCGGTGCTGGCCGAGCCGGACTCGATCTAAGGGCGCTTGCCCGCGGAAATCTGTTCTAAACCTGCAAGAAAATTCCTGTTCTGTAATCCGGGTTACAGAACGCGCGCTCGCAGCTGGCGATAACCGGATACAGACAGCCATTATCCGTTCCATCCCAATGGCTGCCTGTCCCCAAAGAGCCATGTGCCCGCCAGCGCATGGCTCTTCCCTTTTCCGGCTCCCGCCCCGGCCCCGGGACCTCACGAAATATTTCACTTAGCCTTCCTGGAACCGGGCCGGTACTGTGCCCCGCATGGCATATGACTACGACAAGCTTTACCGCGAAACACCTGAGGCGCTCGGCGCGCCCTCCACGGTCTTCACCGCCTTTTTCAACGGGCTGCCCACCAAGAGATTAAAGGTTCTGGACGCCGGCTGCGGCCAGGGGCGGGACGCGTTGTTCATCGCCCGCTTGGGCCACCGGGTGACCGGCGTGGACCTGTCCCCGCATGGCATCCAGGGCATGCTGGCCACCGCCGCGCAGGAAGGCTTGGACATCACCGGCATTGCCGCCGACCTCACCGCTTGGGAGCCGCAGGAGGACTATGACATCCTGCTGTTCGACCGGACCCTGCACATGCTGGCCGCGCCGGACCGGCGGGCGGTCCTGGCCCGCAGCCTGCCGCATCTGCGTCCGGGCGGCTGGGTTCTGATTTCCGATGAAAAAGGCAACCTAGAGGATTTCCGCCGGATTTTTGCCGCAGAACCGGGTGCCTGGCACACCGAACAGGACAGTCGCGGTGTGTTGTTCATGAAACGCGCATAGCCCCCCTGCGGAAGCAAAAAAGGCCGGGAGAATGCCCGGCCTTTAATTGTTCTTTCTTACTCTGCCTGACGGCTCTTACTCCGCCAGGTTCAGCGCCACAAAGCGCGGCTCGCCGCCGCGGCGCACCAGCAGCAGCAACGACTTGCGGCCCGCCTCCTTGGCTTCGGCAACGCGGGTCTCCAGCTCGCTGATCGAGGTGACTTTTTCCTGGCCCGCCTCGGTGATCACATCGCCGGCGCGCAAGCCTTTTTCCCAGGCCTCCGACGTCTCATCCACTGAAAGAATCGCCAGCCCTTCGACATCTTCGCCTACACTAAGCTCACCGCGCATCTGGTCAGTCAGAACTCCGACCGACAGGCCCAGCAGTTCCTTTTCCGTCTGGCTGGATCCACCATCACCGTTCTGCTGGCTGGACGGCCCGCGTTCGGCATCCTCGCGGCGGCCCAAGGTCACCCGCAGGGTTTCAGTCTTGCCTTCGCGGTAAACCACCAGCCGCACGGTCTTGCCGACCTCTGCATTGCCGACCTGGCGCACCAGGCCGCGGGTGTCCTTCACCTCGCCGCCGTCAAAACTAACGATCACATCGCCCGCCAGCACACCGGCCTCTTTGGCGGGGCCTTCTGGGACATCCGTCACCAGCGCGCCATGCGCCTTGTCCAAGCCGATCGCCTCAGCCAGATCCGCATCCACATCCTGGATCTTCACACCCAGCCAGCCGCGGCGGGTCTCGCCGAACTGTTTCAGCTGGTCGACCACCTTGACCACCACATTGGACGCCATAGAGAAACCGATGCCGATGGAACCGCCATTGGGCGACAGGATCGCAGTGTTCACGCCGACCACATCGCCATCCATATTGAACAGCGGCCCACCTGAGTTGCCCCGGTTGATCGCCGCATCGGTCTGGATGTAGTCGTCATAAGAGCCTGAAAGCTCGCGGTTGCGCGCCGACACGATGCCTGCGGAAACCGAGAACCCCTGCCCCAGCGGATTGCCCATGGCGACCACCCAGTCGCCGACGCGCGCCGTGTCGCTGTCACCGAACTTGACGAATTTCAGCGGCGCCGGCGCCTGCACCTTCAACAGCGCGATATCGGTGTTAGGATCGGTGCCGATCACCTTGGCCGGCAAAAGCTCCTTGGGCTGGCCGTCGCCGGGAAAGAACTCGATCTCAATCTCATCGGCCCCTTCGATCACGTGGTTGTTGGTAACGATATAGCCGTCCTCGGAAATCACAAATCCCGAGCCCAGCGCCGAGGACCGGCGCGGGCGGTTGCCATTGCCATTGCCGTTGCGGTCCTGGAATTCGCGGAAGAAATCTTCAAACGGCGAGCCTTCGGGCACGATGCCCCGCGGGCCGGTGCGGCCTTCGACCACAGTGGTGGTGGTTATGTTGACCACCGCCGGGCTGACCTGATCGGCCAGCGGCGCCAGGCTCTCGGGGCGCGCCATCGCGACCACTGCCTGCATCAGCAGGACGGCCATGCTCAGCACCGCAAGCCAGATCATGCGCATCATCGCGCTGCTGCCGCCTGCCCGGCCGGAAATTGCAATTGCCTGTGGCTGCACGGATCTACTCCTTGTCACTTCTAAGTCACTTCTAATTCTTCTTGTCCGCCCCTGACCGGCGCCAACACCGGAACAGCCGGGCGGAGTCTTATGGACCCAATGTAGGAACTTCCGCCCGCCCCGCAACAAATGTTGCAAGGAATAAAGCCGCTGTGACCGGGTTTTCAGCCCGCAACAGCGGGGGCGCGTCCTGCTGCAGGCATCCTAGCAGGGAAAAATTACGTTTTCGCTGAAAATCTGGGGGGGGGGAAACGGCGCCTCAGATGCCAAACCTGAACGCCAGCCAGACCAGGATCAAACCCAGCGCCAGCGCCGCCAGCCCCGCATTGCGGCGCTGCTCCTCGCTCAAGGCCCGCAGCATTTCCAGCAGCCGCTCCACAAGCGAAGGGGCCAGTGCGTACACCAGCCCCTCTGCAATCAGTACCAGCCCAAGAGCCAGGAGGATGAACCCCATTACTGCCCAGCCGGCTTGCCGTCCGAGGATTTCAGGTAGTTGAAAAACTCGTTGTCCGGCGACAGCACCATGGTGGAATTCCCTGCCAGCAGAGAATTCGCATAGGCGTTGAGGCTGCGGTAGAATTCAAAGAACTCCGGGTCCGCACCATAAGCCTGGGCAAAGATCGCGTTGCGTTCGGCATCTGATTCACCGCGGATGATCTCCGCCTCGCGCTGCGCTTCCGACACCAGCTCGACCACGGTCCGGTCGGCCTGCGCCCGGATCCGCTGTGCGGCTTCGTTACCGCGGGCGCGCTCGTCGGTGGCTTCGCGCACCCGCTCGGCCCGCATCCGCTCAAACGTCGCGTCCAAGTTCTCGGACGGCAGGTCGGTGCGTTTCAGCCGCACGTCGATGATGGCAATTCCCAGCGCACGCGCATCGGCAATGGCGCCGTTGCGGATCCGCAGCATCAGCGCCGCCCGGTCGGAACTCAGGATATCGTTGGAGCTGACCGAGCCGAGGATCTCGCGGGTTTGCGCCCGCAGGATCGAATCCAGCCGGTTTTCCGCAGTGGCGATACCGCCGGCACCAACCGCCTGACGGAACCGGTTAACATCCACAATCCGGTAGCGCGCAAAGGCGTCAACCACCAGACGGCGGTCATCCGACGGGGTGATTTCCAGCGGGTCGATATCGCGGCTCAGGATGCGGTCGTCATAGCGCACCACCTCCTGGATCAGCGGGATCTTGAACGCCAGGCCCGGATCTTCCTTGACCGAGACCACCCGGCCGAACTGCAGCACCAGCGCCTTTTCACGCTCGTCCACAATGAACAGCGACGACAGCGCGGTGATGGCAGCGATCACCAGCACCGGCAGCAAAAGAGTTGTCTTACGCATCAGTTGCTTCCTCCGCGGCGCAGTTCATTCAGCGGCAGGTAAGGCACGACGCCCTGGCCTTCGCCGGATTGCTCATCGAGGATGATCTTGTCGACCCGGCCCAGAACCTGTTCCATGGTTTCCAGATACAGGCGCTTACGGGTGACTTCGGGAGCTTTGGAATACTCCGCCAGAACCGCCGAGAACCGGCTGGCCTCACCCTGGGCTTCGTTGACCACACGGGCGCGGTAGCCTTCGGCGCGTTCCAGCAGCTCCGCAGCCTGGCCGCGAGCTTCAGCCAGCGCATTGTTGGCATAGGCGTCCGCTTCGTTCTGACGCCGGTCGCGTTCCTGTTCCGCAGCCTGAACATCACGGAAGGCCGCAATCACTGACGCGGGCGGGTCGGCCTTGTCAAAGTTGACGCGGATGATGTTGATACCGCTGTCATAGTCGTCCAGCGTGAATTGGATCAGCTCCTGCAGCCGCGAGGCAATCGCACCCCGGTCCCGGTTCAGGATCGGCGCCAGTTCGGACTGGGCGATAATCTCGCGCATCGCCGATTCCGACACCGCCCGGATGGTGGTGCGGGCGTCGCGCAGGTTGAACAGGAACTTCGCCGGATCGTTGATGTTCCAGACCACCTGGAAATCGATGTCCACAATATTCTCGTCCCCGGTCAGCATCAGCCCGGCTTCCGAGCCGCGGCCGCCGCCAACACCGATGTCTTCGGTCTGTTCACGGGTCACCGGCAGAATTTCCTTGGTCACCAGCGGCCAGGGCGCAAAGTTCAGGCCCGGCTGCCCGGTCGAGGAATACTCCCCCAGGAACAGCTCAACCGACTGTTCTTCCGGCTTCACGGTGTAAAAGCTGGCAAAGCCCCACAGCACAGCTGCCGCAACAACGGCCAGCCCCAATGTGCCCTTGGTGAACAGCGGCCCGTTGCCGCCAGAGCCGCCGCCCCGGCCGCCCCGTCCGCCGGAACCGCCGCGCCCGCCCATCAGGACGCGCAGCTGCTCCTGGCCTTTCTTCACCAGTTCGTCAATCTCGGGGATCTGGGGGTCCTCCGGCTTGCGGCCGCCGCCGCCGCCATTGTTGCCGCCGTTATTGCCCCGGTTGCCTCCTCCGCCGCCAGAGGAGCCACCGCCCCCCCATGGGCCACCGCTATTGCCCGCCATTTGTCTCCTATCCGTTTGCTGCCGCCCATGAATGTTTCACAATGGGCGGCATGAGGTCTAAATTGTTGCCGGTCCGCCCGATCAGGTCGTGCGCACCGGAGTCTTCAGCGTTACCAACTCTTCCGACATTGTCGGGTGGACCGCAACCGTGCGGTCGAAATCTTCCTTGGTTGCCCCCATCTTTACGGCAATTCCGGCCAGCTGGATCATCTCTCCGGCACCCGGTGCGACAATGTGGCAGCCCAGCACCTTGCGCGTGGCTTTTGACACCACCAGCTTCATCAGCACTTTCTGGGCCCGGCCCGCAAAGGCCTGCTGCATCGGCTTGAAGGAGGCCGCATAAACCTCGATCGCTTCCTGCTTGACCGCGTCTTCTTCGCTCAGGCCCACAGTGCCCATTTCCGGCTGGGTGAAGATCGCCGTCGGGATCAGCTCGTGGTCGGGGCTGGTCGGGTTGCCTTTGAACACTGTTTCGACAAAGGCCATGCCTTCGCGGATCGCCACCGGCGTCAGATTCACCCGGTCGGTCACATCACCCACCGCAAAGACTGACGGCACGCCGGTCTGGCTGTAGGCATCGACCATGATGGCGCCGCCCTTGCCGCGCTCGACGCCGATGTTTTCAAGCCCCAGATTGTCCGCATTGGGCGCGCGGCCCGTGGCATACATCACCTTGTCGAACACATGTTCATTGCCGTGCGTATCAGTCACCCGGATCTTGCCGCCCTCGGCGCGCATTTCCGTGACATTGGTGTTCAGCTGCAGGTCCACGCCGGCCTCCACCATGCCTTCTGCGATCACGCCGCGCGCTTCCTCGTCAAAGCCGCGCAGGATCTGCGGGCCGCGGTAGAATTGCGTGGTCCTGACGCCCAAGCCATTCATGATGCCCGCAAATTCAGACGCGATATAACCGCCGCCGACAATCAGCAGGCTTTCGGGCAGCGTATCCAGGTGGAAAATCTCGTTCGAGGTGATCGCCAGCTCCGAGCCCGGAAATTCCGGCACGGTCGGCCAGCCGCCGGTCGCGACCAGAATATGCTTGGCCGTCTTGCGAGTGCCATCGGCCAGCTCAACGGTGTGCGCATCGGCCAGCTTGGCGCGCTGGTCAAAGCTCTCAACACCGTTGTTCTTCAATATGTTGCGGTAAATGCCTTCCAGCCGGTCCAGCTCGCTGTGCAGCTTGCCCTTGAAAGTATCCCAGTTGAAGGCGCCTGCCTTGATATCCCAACCATAGGCCCGGGCGTCCTCAACCATGCCGGAATATTCCGAGGCAAAAACCATCAGCTTCTTCGGCACGCAGCCGCGGATCACACAAGTGCCGCCATAGCGGTCCTCTTCGGCCAGCGCCACCTTGACGCCTTCCTGTGCCGCAACGCGCGCGGCGCGCACCCCGCCCGAGCCGCCGCCGATGACAAACAGATCGTAATCAAAGCTCATGAATTTCCGCCCTTTGCATGTCTTGTGCAGGTGTATCCCATAACGGACCACCAAACGCCATATGCCCAAGTGGGCGTTATTCAGCCGCTTTCAACCTTTTGCTGCACAAACACGCGGGGTTGTGAGGCAGAAAACCATCATTGCGGTTAAGGCGCTGCCCGGCCTGCCGGCCGGGCAAAGACCGATCAATCCTGCAGATCGGTGAACAGGTTGTCGTTCTCGACAAAGTCCAGCTTGTCCTTCTCAACCGTGCCTTCGTTGATATCGCGCACCTCGACCCTTCCGTCGCCGAAACCGATCACCACTGTGTCGCAGATGTCGATGAACAGCCCGTTCTCGATCACCCCGGGGATCTGGTTCATCACCAGCGCCAGCTGGCGGGCATTGCCGATACGTTTCAGATGCAGATCAAGAATGTAATTGCCCTCGTCGGTCACAAACGGCGCATCACCGTTCATCCGCAGCGTCGTGGTGCGGCCCATCACATCCATCGACACCAGGGTCTCCTCAATCAGCGCCTGGCTGCTCTGCCAGCCGAATGGCAGCACCTCAACCGGCAGCGGGAAGGCACCCAGGGTCTCAACCGACTTGCTGGCATCCGCAATCACCACCATCTGGTCCGAGGCGGTGGCCACGATCTTCTCCTGCAGATGCGCGCCGCCGCCGCCCTTGATCAGGTTCAGATCGGCGTCGAATTCATCCGCGCCGTCGATGGTCATGTCCAGCCATTTGGCCTCGTCCAGCGACACCACATTGATGCCCACGTCCCGTGCCAGCGCGGCGGTGCGGCTGGAGGTCGGCACTGCAGTGATCTTCAGCCCGTCGCGGCTCACCATCTCGCCCAGGCAGCGCACCAGCCAGGCGGCGGTGGAGCCGGTGCCAAGACCAACCCGCATACCATCCTCAACCATTTCAGCCGCCCGTTTGGCAGCAACAAATTTCGCCTTGTCGATGGGCGACAGCTCTCCGGTCATCAGGTGACTCCATGAATACGCGTTTGCTGCGGTTATAAGCGGTTTGCCGCCTCTGTGCGAGGGGGCTTGCAGCGGATTCCGGCGCCGCGGCTGGAAATGCGCGGCGGCCGGGCTATTGGTTTTCAACTCGGGGGATCAAAACCATGCTGCAATTCGACGAAGACACCGCCCGCGTGCTGGAAGATGCCTATCAGGGCGCTGATGTGTCGCAGCGGCGGCGGACCAGTTTCGACGCGCTGACGCCCGAGCCCGGCGACCGCATCCTGGATCTGGGCTGCGGCAACGGGCTGCTGACGCTGGAACTGGCCCGCGCTGTCGGCCCCGCAGGCCATGTGACCGGGTTGGACGCCAGCCCCGACATGCTGGCCGCCGCCCGCAACCGCCTGGAGGGGCGCGCCAATACCACTCTGGCCGAGGGCGATGCTGCCCGGCTGCCGTTTGAACCGGAAAGCTTTGACAAAGCCGTTTCGCTGCAAGTGTTCGAGTATTTGACCGACCGCCGCCCGGCTCTGCGCGCCTTGCATAAGGCGTTGAAGCCCGGCGGGCGGCTGGTGGTTGGTGACATGCATTGGGACACCCTGGCCTGGCACAGCGACAATACCACCCGCATGAACCGGATGCTGGAGGCCTGGAGCCGCCACATGGCCGTGCGCGATCTGCCTGCAAAACTGCCGTTCGAAATGCGCAGCTGCGGGTTCGAAGTCCAGCAAGTGAAGCCGCTTGCCGTCTGCGACACCACCCTGCGCCCGGACGGGCTGGCAGCGATGATGATCCAGCTGATCCGCGCCTTTGCGGTGGACATCGGCTCCACCGACCCCGACGATGCCGCCGCCTGGGCACAAGAACAGCAGGAACTGGCCGCCGAGGGCAGATTCTTCATGTCGCTCACCCATTTTGTCTGCACCGCCCGGCGGCAATAGCCACCTGAAGCGCAGACAGGACCCCCCCTCCGGCGCGCCGGCAGCGAAACATGCATCACAAAGGCGGGTTTCCTATTGGAAACGCCGGAAACGAACACGTATTCCGGGCGTCTGCGTCATAATATTGCGTCATGAAACCCGAATACCGCCTGCACTACGCCCCCGACAATGCTTCACTGGTCATCCGGCTGGTGCTGGAGGAGCTTGGCCAGCCGTTTGACACCGCTCTCGTCGACCGCAAGGCAAAGGCACAGCGCAGCGCCGAATACCTGGCGCTTAATCCGAGCGGGCTGATCCCGGTGCTTGAAACACCCGATGGCCCGGTGTTTGAAACCGCCGCCATCCTGCTGTGGCTGTCCGGCCGGCATGGGGCGATGGCCCCGGCAGCAGGGTCCGCGGATTACGCGCCATTCCTGAAATGGCTGTTCTTTGCCTCCAACACCTTGCATGCTGATCTGCGGATGCTGTTCTATCCGCAAAAATACATCGGTGATGACCGCGCCCAGCAGGCCCAGCTGCAGTCCGTCATCCGTCAGCGGCTGCATCAGCATCTGACCAGTCTCGACCGCGCCGCCGCAGAACGGCCTGCCTGGCTCGGCGCGCCGCAACCGTCGGTGCTGGACTACTACCTGGCCTGCCAGATGCGCTGGATGGGGCTTTACCCTGCCGATGCGGACAGATCCTGGTTCCGTACCGGAGACTACCCCAGCCTGCAGCGCCTCTGCGCCGGGCTCGAACACCGCCCCGCCGTTGCCAAAGCGTGCGAGGCCGAGGGCCTCGGCGCCACCCCGTTCACATTCCCGGCCTACGCCAATCCCCCAGAAGGATCAGCCACCTGATGTTCCTCTCCGTTTTCGACATGTTCAAAGTGGGCATCGGCCCGTCCTCCTCGCACACCATGGGGCCGATGGTCGCCGCCGCGCGCTTCCTCGACCTGATGCGCGCCTCGCCGTTTGAATTCCACGGTCTGCGCGCCTCGCTGCACGGCTCGCTTGCCTTCACCGGCGTCGGCCACGCCACCGACCGCGCCACCATCCTCGGCCTCGGCGGCTTTGTCGCCCATGACTATGATGACGCCAAGGCCGAGGCCTTCCTGGCGGAGCTAGACAAGACCCATACCATGCACCCCGAGGGGCTGGGCGAACTGCGCTTCGACCCCAAGGCCGACATGATCTTCGACTATGATCATGCGCTGCCGGGCCATTCCAACGGTATGATCCTGATGGCCACTGACGCCCAGGGCGACGTGATCCTGAAACAGGTCTACTACTCGATCGGCGGCGGCTTTGTCGTCACCGAGGAAGAACTGGCCCAGGGCAAGGCAACCGACGAAGGCGACCCGGTCCCCTTCCCGTTCAAGTCCGCCGCCGAGATGCTGGAAATGGCGAAATCCAGCGGCAAATCCGTCGCGGACATGAAGCGCGCCAATGAGATCGCCCGCGGCTGCGAGGACAGCCTCGCCAAGGGCACCGCCCGCATCTGGCAGGTGATGAACGACTGCATCAACCGCGGGCTGGAGCGCGATGGCATCCTGCCCGGCGGCCTCAACGTGCGCCGCCGCGCCAAGGGCATCCATGACGCGCTGATGGCCGAACGCGGCATGAACCTGACAGCGCCGCACACCATCAACGACTGGATGAGCGTCTATGCGATGGCGGTGAACGAGGAAAACGCGGCCGGCGGCCAGGTCGTGACCGCCCCCACCAATGGCGCGGCCGGCACCCTGCCTGCAGTGATCCGCTATTACCTCGACCATGTACCAGGTGCGTCCGAGACCCATGTGGAGGATTTCCTGCTGACCGCCGCCGCGATTGCCGGCCTAGTCAAATACAACGCATCGATCTCGGGCGCCGAAGCCGGCTGCCAGGCCGAGGTCGGCTCGGCCGCCGCCATGTCCGCAGCGGGCCTCTGCGCCGTGATGGGCGGCACGCCTGAACAGGTCGAGAACGCCGCCGAAATCGCACTGGAGCATCACCTCGGCATGACCTGCGATCCGGTGAAGGGCCTGGTGCAGGTCCCCTGCATTGAGCGCAACGGCCTGGCAGCGATCAAGGCCGTCTCCGCCGCATCCCTCGCTCTGCGCGGCGACGGCCAGCACTTTGTGCCGCTGGATGCCTGCATCGAGACCATGCGCCAGACCGGCGCCGACATGCATGACAAGTATAAGGAAACCTCGCTCGGCGGCCTGGCGGTGAACGTGCCGAACTGCTGAATTGGGTAAACTAACGCAACACAAGGCCCGTGCCTGACCTTGGGAGGGCGCAAAAGCGCCTTCCCGCGGGGAAGGTCAGGCGCGGGCCGTGCCGCTGCGCGACACGGCCCAAACAGACACTGCGTTCCGTCTTTTGCCAGCAACTCCCGCTTGCGCCGCACATCTCGCAGGCCTAGCGTGGCGCCATGACACAGGACCGCCCCCTCCTCGGCATTGCCCTGATGCTGGGTTTCTGCATGGTGATCCCGCTTGGCGACGCTATCGCCAAACTGCTGACCAACCGGGTGCCGGTCGCACAAATCGTCTTCATCCGTTTTGCCGCCCAGGCCGCACTCCTGCTGCCCCTGGCGCTGGCCATGCGGCTGCCGCTCAGCCTGTCGCGCCGGGTGGCGCCGCTGCTGTTCCTGCGGACCCTGCTGCAAATGGGCGGCATCGCCGCGATGTTCACCGCCTTCCGCTACTTGCCCTTGGCCGACGCGGTGGCGATTGCCTTTGTGATGCCCTTCCTGATGCTGCTCCTTGGCAAATACGTGCTGAAGGAACAGGTCGGCCTGCGCCGCCTCGGCGCCTGCGTTGTCGGCTTCGCCGGCACCCTGCTGGTGATCCAGCCCAGCTTTGCCGCCGTCGGCTGGAACGCGCTCTGGCCGCTGTTGGTGGCGGTGATCTTTGCCCTCTTTATGCTGGTCACCCGCAAGATCGCCAAGGAAACTGACCCGATCTCGCTGCAGGCCGTGGCCGGCGCCATGGGCACGGTGCTGCTCGCGCCGGTGTTCCTGATCGGCGATGCCATCAGCCTGCCTGCCCTCTCCGCCAGCCCGCCGCCGCAAGACACCTGGAGCCTGCTGGCCGCCGCGGGCGCCCTTGGCACCGTGGCGCATCTGATGATGACCTGGAGCCTGCGCTTTGCCCCCACCTCCACCCTTGCCTCGATGCAATACCTGGAAATCCCGGTGGCGGTATTCTTCGGCTGGCTGATCTTTGCGGAACTCCCGAACATGCTGGCAGCCTTCGGCATCCTCCTGACCATCAGCGCGGGCCTTTATGCAGTGATGCGCGAGCGCAAGGCCTCTGAAACTGAAGAACGCATCAACCCCGCCTGACCGCAGCCATCACATCCGGCAGCAGCCGCCGCGGCACAATCGCCAGCAGCCCCGGCCCCTCCGGCACCAGCCGCACCGGCCCCAAGGCCCGGTTCGACGTGCCGATCCGCCCCATCGGCGACATCTGCAGGCCGTCAATGGGCCACTCCAGCCCGTCGGACCGCCCCGTCACCGCCTGCATCGGAAAGAGCGAAATCACCTCCCCCGCCTCCGCAGGCAGTTCAACTGCATGGGTCAGGTGGAAAATCACCTCGGTCCCGCCAATCAGCACACACGGCGTGTCATGCCCCTGCACCAGCGTGTTGAACGCCGCCAGCTGATGATCCACCCGCGCGCCCAGAAACCCCACCGCCAGCACCACCGGCGCTGCAACAGACCGCAAGGCCTTATCGAAATCGGTGCTGTCCTGCTCCGCCACCGGAAACAAGTTGCCCGGCGGCAGCTGCGCGCGCGCATCCTCTGCCAGCGAGTCGAAATCACCGATCACCGCGCTTGGCACATGCCCCGCGGCCAGTGCCGCAGCAGCCCCGCCATCGGCCGCCACAAGCACCGGCGCCAGTGCCAGCGCCTCCTCCAGATCGCCGGATCCAAGCTCACCGCCGCCAACCAGGGTGATTGGTTCCGATACATCAACAATCAGACGGTTCATGGGGCGCATTCCTGGCAGTTTCGGAAACAAGTCACAATGTGAACACAAAATGATACGATCAATTGCACGGATTCGAGCAAAATTGGTCCTTCAAGCCAATATGGTAAATGACAACTGATGTGACGAAGACGAGCGAGCTGATGGTACATAACAACAAAGTCTTGACCGTATCCTATGGAACCTTTTCCTGCACTTTGGAAGGGTTTGAGGATTCCTTCGGCACAATGAAGGCCATTGCCGAGTATTTCCGCGACCTGGCCTCCGATGACCGCTACTTTGGCGCCGAACCGCCTCAGCCTGACGCCGACATGCTGGCACGGATCGCCCAGCGCGAGATCGCCCGCCAGGTTGAGGCCCGCACCAGCGACGGCGGCATTCACCTGCGCGCCGCCACCCCGGCGCTTGGTGCCGCTACAGCTGAAGCCCCTGCTCCGGCACCAGCCGCGGAACCGGTTGCAGCACAACCCGCCCCGGCAGAGAAACCAGCAGAACCTGCCGTGCCCGAAGCCGCCGCAGAGGAAACCGCAGCGGCAGACACGATTGCTGCCGAAGCCTCCAATTCCGCCGCCGAAGCCGTCGCAGAGGAAGCCCAGGCCGCAGCAACAGAGATCGAGGAAGCCGCGGCAAAGACTGAGGCCGAAGCAGAAGAAACTGCGGACGTCATCACCGAAGCCGAAGCCGAAGCCGAAGCCGAAGCCGAAGCCGAAGCCGAAGCCGAAGCCGAAGCCGAAGAAACCATCGCCGCTGTGCTGGGAACCGCAAGCGAAGAAGAACCGGCCCCCGCCGTTGAACTGCTCGAAGTTACCGAAGCCGAGACCGGGCTCACCGAAGCGGAGGCGGAAGCAGAAGCAGAAGAACATCTGAACGAGGCAGAACCGGTCGAGGCAGAAGCCCCGGCTGCCGCCCCCGCCGCCGACAGCATCGCCGCCAAACTGCAGCGCATCCGTGCGGTGGTGGCACAGACCCCGGACGAAGACTTCACTGAAGACGAACATGCCGACGACGTGCTGGAAAGCGCCGCCGAGGACATCTCCAACGCGCTGCTGGAGGATGACGGCGACGGCGCACCGGACTTCGCAGATGAAGGCGACGATGCAATCGCCAAGGCACTGGACCGCCTGGACCTGAACACCGGGGCCGCCGGCTCTGCAAGCGGTGACCCGGCACAAGGCAGCGACAGCCTGTTTGCCGGCCTGCAGGATGAAGACATCGCGCCGGCTGCTGCGGACTCCGCAGAAACCACAGACACCCGCAGCCCCGAAAACCTCCTGGCCGGCAGCACCGAGGACGAAGCGGCCGCTGCCAAACCTGCCCCGGCCCGTCCGGCGCGCGTGCGCATTACCAAGGTGAAACGCGCCGACTTTGACAAGGCCGTCGCGTCCGGTCGGCTGGAGGAGACCAAAGCCAGCGAAGCCCCCGCGCACGGGCAGCCGCCGCTGTCGGAGGAAGACGAAGCCGACCTGATGCGCGAACTGGCAGAGGTGGAGGCAGAAATTCTGGCCGCTTCCGAGGGTCAGAACGCCGCCGGAACGCCCGCCGCCGCCGGGGAGTCCCCGGCCCAGGCCACAGCAGCCAGCCTGGCGGACAGCGATGTCTCCCGGCTGATGGCCGCCGCCGACGAAAAACTCGAGGATCCGGACACCGCCTCTTCCCGCGAGGCCTACAGCCAGCTGCGCGGCGCTGTCGCCGCTACCAAGGCCGAAGGCTCCGCAGGCGGCACCGCCGGCAGCGATGGCGCCAAGCCTTACCGCGAAGACCTGGCCAGCGTGGTCCGCCCGCGCCGCCCGGAACCCCGTTCGAACGCCTCGGAACGCCCGGCCAGCCCGGCCTCCCGCCCGGCTCCGCTGAAACTGGTGGCTGAACAGCGCATTGACGAAGGCAGCACTCCGCAGCAGCCGGTGCGCCCGCGCCGGGTCTCGGCTGCGGTTCTGGGCGATGAGAGCGACGGCGGCAGCAGCGGTTTTGCCTCCTACGCCGCCGAACGCGGCGCCGCAGAACTGCAGGAGCTGCTGGAAGCGGCAGCCGCCTACATGAGCTTTGTCGAAGGCCGCGACCACTTCTCGCGCCCGCAACTGATGAGCAAGGTGCGCAGCGCCGGCAGCAGCGACTTCAACCGCGAAGACGGGCTGCGGTCTTTCGGCCAGCTCTTGCGCGACGGCAAGATCGAACGCTCCGGCAACGGCCAGTTCACCGCCTCCGGCGACATCGGCTTCAAGCCCGGCAAACGCGCCGCGGGCTGATCCCGGGCAGGACTAACAGAAAAGGCGGCCCCGCGAGGCCGCCTTTTTCATTTCCAGAACCAAAGCCGCTTCTTTCTGGTCTCAAATACCTCGGGGTGAATTGACCGCCAGGTCAAGAGGGGCAGCGCCCATCCTTATTTCTGATCCGCGTCGGGATCTTCCTTGCCGACGCCGCGGAACACAAACTTGAACGGCAGCACCCAGACTACCCCCAGCGCCACATAAATCAGCAGCTCCAGCCACAGTGGCGGCCGATCCAGCCAGTTCATCACCGTGACCGCAGCCACGATGTAAACCGGCATCCCGACCAGCAGGATCACCAGCGCCCAGCGCCGCCGGGCCTTGTAGCTCAGACCATTTCCCTCAGCCATCAGTCGGCAAAGGGATCGGTCACCAGAATGGTGTCGTCCCGCTCCGGGCTGGTGGACAGCAGGGCTACCGGGCATTCGATCAGCTCTTCCACGCGTTTCACGTATTTGATCGCATTGGCCGGCAGGTCATTCCAGCTGCGCGCGCCTTCGGTGCTCTCGCTCCAGCCGGGCATTTCCTCGTAGACCGGCGTGCAGCGAGCCTGGCTGTCGGCAGCTGTCGGCAGGTAATCCAGGCGTTCGCCGTCCAGATCATAGCCCACACAGATCTTCAGGGTCTCGAACCCGTCCAGCACATCCAGCTTGGTCAGCGAAATACCGTTGATGCCGGAGGTGGCGCAGGTCTGGCGCACCAGGCAGGCATCAAACCAGCCGCAGCGGCGCTGGCGGCCGGTGGTGGTGCCGAACTCATGGCCGCGGGTGCCCAGCCGGTCGCCATCCGCATCCGGCTTGCCGTCCGCATCCAGCAGTTCAGTCGGGAACGGGCCTTCGCCCACACGGGTGGTATAGGCCTTCACAATGCCCAGCACATAGTCGATCGAACCCGGCCCGATGCCCACGCCGGTTGCCGCCTGGCCCGCAATCACGTTCGACGAGGTCACAAACGGATAGGTTCCGAAATCAATGTCCAAAAGCGCGCCCTGTGCACCCTCAAACAGGATCCGCTTGCCCGCCTTGCGCTTCTCGTTCAGCACTTTCCAGACCGGTGCGGCATAGGGCAGGATTTTCGGTGCGATCTCTTTCAGCTGCTCAATGAGTGCATCACGGTCAACTGCCTCAACACCCAGTCCCTTGCGCAGCGGATCATGATGCTGCAGCGCGCGGTCAACGCGGGCAATCAGCGTCGCCTCATCGGCCAGATCGGCCACACGGATCGCACGGCGGCCCACTTTGTCCTCGTAACACGGGCCAATGCCGCGGCCGGTGGTGCCGATCTTGGTGCCTTTCGAGGCTGCCTCTTCGCGCGCCCGGTCCAATTCGCCATGCAGCGGCAGGATCAGCGGTGTGTTTTCCGCAACCATCAGGGTTTCCGGAGTGATCTCAACACCCTGCGCCTGAACCGTGGCGATCTCTTTCATCAGGTGCCAGGGGTCCAGCACCACACCATTGCCGATGACCGACAGCTTGCCGCCTCGCACCACGCCCGAAGGCAGCGCGTGCAGCTTGTAGACCTTGCCGTCAATGACCAGCGTATGGCCGGCGTTGTGGCCGCCCTGGAAGCGCGCGATGACGTCTGCACGCTCGCTCAGCCAATCCACGATCTTGCCTTTCCCTTCGTCGCCCCACTGGGCGCCGACTACGACGACATTGGCCATATCCGGTCCTTTACAGTCTTGGTTCAAACCCACGCTCATATAGCGATGCTGCGCAAGCAGTGGAACCGCAAATTCGCCGCAGTTGGCGCTAATTCACAGGGCACAGCGCCTTCCCCGCCCGGAATCAAGCCGCAGGCGCCGGGCGAACGTCTGCCCGCCCCTCCGGGCTGGCGCTTTCGAGAGGGCGGTTCGCCCTTGCCGGCTTGTTCGGACGTTGCATGGATAAATTGCCATACACAGCCGTTGCAGCGCCACCCCGCGGGCAGGCGCCCGCCCTCAGCATCAAGCCAACAACGCGGCACACCGCAGGGTGTTGCGCAACTAGCGCACGCCCCTTTCACGCCATCCTCACGCCCCTATGCCAGACAGCGAGCTGATCGAGATCACCCGCCATGGCGCCGCGCGCGGCGCCATGATACAAGGCCCAGGCATCTGTGAGGCTGCCTGGGCAATACCCGTAGACCGGCCCTGATAAAAATGGGGGTCGCTCAGGAAATCCTGTCCGAGCAGGTCCCGAGAGGGTCTGTCCAATTCCACCCGGCGCCGCCGCCATCCTTATCCGGATCAGCGCTCAAACAGGCGAAGAAAGACACGTCACACCGCCCAACCGGATGGCCCCGCCGGCAGAACCTGCTGCGCGGTCAATCGCTTAGCCGGACCGGCGCGCCATGCGGGGTCGACAGATAGGCCGCCTCCCAGCGGCTGCGCATCACCTCCGCCTCGGCAGGCGACGCCGCGCCCTCCTCGGCCAGAAACATCTCCAGCGTTTCCAGCCAGGCGCGAAAGTAATCCTCTCCGCCATCCAGCTCGCGGCTAAGGCCGTGGCGCCGCAAAGTGGCCGAGAACCGCTCCACCCACGCGCTCCATGTAAACCGTCCGGCTTCATTCAGATGCACCGTCAGCGCAAAGACCTGCGCATGCCAAGGCTCGGAAAAGACCGGCTCCGGCGCAGCCGCCTCGGGACAGCTGCTCATAACGGCTCCAGATAGCTTTGCCACAGGTCCAAGACCACTTCGTCTTCGGGATGTTCGGCGTGCGCCCACAGCGTGCGCGCGGCAAAGCGCACTGCATAAAGCGGCTCCGGCGCTTCGCCCAAACCATGCGCGCTGCTGTCCGGCAGCACATGGGTGCCATGCAGCCACAGGATATAGCCATGCGCCCCGGCGGCGTACTGCGGCAGCCGGGTGTGGCCGCCATCCACCAGCGCGCTGTCAGCAGGGATTCGCACCCGCACCGCCTGCCCCGGATGAAACCTCGGCTTCGGCCCGCCCTCGCGGCTTGCCGGTCCGCCCTTGGCCAGCGCAGCGGCAACAGCATCGGCCTTCAAGGCCCGCTCCGCCAGCGCATGCAGTCCCGCAGCGCCCTGCCCTTGCAGGTCTTCGCGCGTCAGCACGCCCTTCTCAACCAGCAGATCCGCCAGCGCCGAGATCCATTTCTCGTAATAGGAAAACCGTGTGTAATCTTTGGGCGACAGCCGCTCGCGGGCATGGCGGGAGGTGTCGATGTTCCACTGCCCCAGCGCGCCGCAGGCCAGCGTCACCGCCAGGGCGCGGGCGTGCCAGTTCTCGGCAAAGACCGGCGCGTCTTCGGCTTCAGGCACAACCGGTCCGTCGCCGAATCGTCCACCCATGTCATGCACCCGGGTCATGACGGCACCTTTGCCAGACTCGTGCCGATCATACTGTCGCGGGTCACCAGCGCGGCCAGGTCTTCCTCGTTCAGATCCTCGGTGCCTTCAGGGCGCATCGGCAGCACCAGATAACGGACCTCCGCCGTCGAATCCCAGACCCGCACAGACGTCCCTTCGGGCAGGGTCACGCCAAATTCCGCCAGAACTTTACGCGGCTCACGCACCGCACGGGCACGGTAGGCGTCGGATTTGTACCAGCCCGGCGGAATACCCAAAAGCGGCCAAGGGTAACAGCTGCACAGGGTGCAAACGACCATATTGTGCTGCAGGGCCGTGTTCTCCACCACCACCATATGTTCACCCTGACGGCCATAGAAGCCAAGCTCTACCAGTACCGGATCAGCATCCGCCAGCAGCGCCGCCTTGAACTCCGGATCGCTCCAGGCGCGGGCAACAACGCGGGCGCCGTTCTGCGGGCCGATCCTGTTCTGATAGGTATCAATGATCTCCTCCAGCGCGGCGGGATCAATCAACCCCTTCTGGATGAGAATCGTTTCCAGCGCCTTCACCCGCAAGGCGGGATCGGGCGGCAAAAGGGCGTGCGGGTGGTCCGGATGATCATGGGGCATGAAGAAACTCTGCCCTGCCGCAAGTGCTTGCGTCCAGTCACAATGCACCGCACAGGACCTCTGACCGCACGTTACGCACCTGCCCCCTGAAGAAGCAAACTCCGCCCTTGCCCCCCCGGTCATTCTTGCCTATTTACCGCCCGATACTCAGCCAACCGCCGCAGGGGCCCATGGAAAACGTTGTTCTCATCATCCATCTTCTTTTGGCTCTCGGCCTTATTGCCGTGGTTCTGCTGCAGCGCTCCGAAGGCGGCGGCCTTGGCATGGGCGGTGGCGGCGGCGGTGCTGTCTCCGGCCGCGCGGCAGCCACCGCGCTTGGCCGGCTGACCTGGATCCTGGCCATTGCCTTCATCTGCACCTCGATCACCCTGACCATCATGGCCGCGCAGAAATCCGCAGGCGCCTCGGTCACCGACCGTCTGGCTGTGCCGCAGGCCGAAGAGCAGGGCGATGCGCCGGCCGCACCGCTGGGCAGCGATCTGCTGCCTCCAAGCGAAGGCGACAACGCTCCGCTGGTTCCCAGCGCAGACTGACACACTACACCTTGAGAGGGTTTTAGGAACCGCAACAGCATCTTGCGGTTCCCTTGCGTTGTTTGCGCGAATCCTTTATATATGAAGTCCCGTGATGCTGCGGTTTTTGGGGTGATTCCAATCACCGCCGGGCAGCTGAAATCTGACTTCTCACGGGGGCAGCCGAATACATATGGCGCGTTTTATCTTCATCACCGGCGGTGTTGTTTCATCCTTGGGCAAAGGCCTG
This sequence comes from Leisingera aquimarina DSM 24565, assembly GCF_000473165.1. Taxonomy (GTDB): domain Bacteria; phylum Pseudomonadota; class Alphaproteobacteria; order Rhodobacterales; family Rhodobacteraceae; genus Leisingera; species Leisingera aquimarina. The sequence goes on from NZ_KI421504.1 coordinate 3,791,020, forward strand.
GCTTCGGCCGCGCTTGGCGCCCTTCTGCAGGCGCGGGGCTACTCGGTCCGCCTGCGCAAGCTGGACCCCTATCTGAACGTCGATCCTGGCACCATGAGCCCGTTTGAACACGGCGAAGTCTTTGTCACGGACGATGGCGCCGAGACCGACCTGGACCTGGGCCACTACGAACGGTTCACCGGGGTGCCTGCGCGCAAGAGCGACTCGATCTCGTCAGGCCGGATCTATACCAACGTGCTGGAGAAAGAGCGCCGCGGCGACTACCTGGGCAAGACCATCCAGGTCATTCCGCATGTCACCAACGAGATCAAAGACTTCATCTCCATCGGCGAGGATGAGGTCGACTTCATGCTGTGTGAAATCGGCGGCACCGTCGGCGACATCGAAGGGCTGCCCTTCTTTGAAGCCATCCGCCAGTTCGCCCAGGACAAGCCGCGCGGCCAGTGCTTGTTCATGCACCTGACCCTGCTGCCCTATATCAAGGCGTCCGGCGAGCTGAAGACCAAACCGACCCAGCACTCGGTCAAGGAGCTGCGCTCGATCGGGCTGGCACCGGACATTCTGGTCTGCCGTTCCGAAGGGCCGATCCCGAAGAAAGAGCGCGAAAAGCTGGCTCTGTTCTGCAACGTGCGCCCCGACAGCGTGATTGCCGCGCAGGATCTGAAATCCATCTACGAGGCGCCGCTGGCCTATCACCGCGAAGGCATGGATCAGGCGGTTCTGGATGCCTTCGGCATCTCCCCTGCCCCCAAGCCGAACCTGGCCCGCTGGGAAGATGTGGCAGACCGCATCTACAACCCCGAAGGCGAAGTGAAGGTGGCCATTGTCGGCAAATACACCCAGCTGGAAGACGCCTATAAATCCATCGCCGAGGCGCTGACCCACGGCGGCATGTCAAACCGGGTGAAGGTGAAGATCGAATGGGTCGATGCCGAGCTGTTCGACAAGGAAGACGCCGCTCCCTATCTACAGGGCTACCATGCAATCCTGGTGCCCGGCGGCTTTGGCGAGCGCGGCACCGAGGGCAAGATCAAGGCAGCGCAGTATGCGCGGGAAAACGACGTCCCCTACCTGGGCATCTGCCTTGGCATGCAGATGGCCGTGATCGAGGCCGCCCGCAATGTGGCGGGCATCACCGAGGCCGGTTCGGAAGAATTCGACCACGAGGCCGGCAAGAAACGGTTCGAGCCGGTGGTCTATCACCTGAAGGAATGGGTACAGGGCAACCACAAGGTCAGCCGCAAGGCGGATGACGACAAGGGCGGCACAATGCGTCTGGGCGCCTATGACGCGGCGCTGGCCGAAGGGTCCAAAGTGGCCGGCGCCTATGGCAGCACCCATATCGAAGAACGCCATCGCCACCGCTATGAGGTGGACATCAAATACCGCGAGAAGCTGGAAGAATGCGGGCTGAACTTCTCGGGCATGTCGCCGGACGGCCGCCTGCCGGAAATTGTGGAATGGAAAGACCATCCGTGGTTCATCGGCGTGCAATTCCACCCGGAACTGAAATCCAAGCCCTTTGCGCCGCACCCGTTGTTTGACGATTTCGTCCGCGCCGCCAAGGAGACTTCGCGGCTGGTCTGAGGTTTTGTGCGGCAGGCGGGTCTTCTCCCGCCCGTCGCTTGGCTCATGACACATGAGCCGCGCCCGTTGGGCCCTGCGCCGCTTCGCGGCGCAGGGAGAATACGGAAAAAGGCGGGCCAATGGCCCGCCTTTTACATTTTTATTGATTGGTTTCAGGCCGGGTTAGAACCCGTGCATCCGCTTGGCCCATTGATAGGCCACTACCAGCCCCTTCATCCGCGGCAGCATCACCAGCGAGGCCCCCACCGTGATCACCGACATGATGATTGCCAGTGTCCAGGGATCCGGCCGCAGCTGGGTGTAGACGATGTGCAGCGCAAAACCGAGGATGTGGCCGACCACCAGGATGGTCAGATAGGCCGGGCCGTCATCGGCGCGCTGGTGGTGCAGCTCCTGGGCGCATTCGCTGCAGCTGTCGTTCACCTTGAGATAGCTGTGCAAGAGCTTGCCCTCACCGCAATTCGGGCAGCGCAGCCGCAGCCCCTTCAGCAAGGCAGGTTTCATTTCCCGCTGATCCTGTTGCAAAACATCCATCCCAGTCATCGCACGTCTCCTTGGGGTTTGCGGCCAGATACCGCGATTCCAAGAATGATTGCAATCAATTTGCAATCATATATATTGTATTTATTGACGCGGTCAGCCATTGAACCAATCAATTACGGAACAATCACCCCTGGAGATTCTGCAGATGAAGCAGTGGACCCCGGCCCGTCTGGCCAATGCAAAGCCCCGCTATCTGGAACTGGCCGAGGCGATCAAATCCGACATCGACACCGGCGTGCTGGCACCCGGCGACCGGCTGCCGCCGCAGCGGCGGGTGGCGCAGGATCTGGGGGTGGATTTCTCAACCGTGTCACGCGGTTACGCCGAAGCAGTGCGGCGCGGCTACATCGAAAGCTTTGTCGGCCGCGGCACCTTTGTGAAGGCACCGGACGCGCTGCCGGAACGCCCCGATCCGCGGCGGGCGCTGGAAGAAGACCCGATGATGAACATGCCACCGGAGCCGGACGACCCGGCCTTGCTGGCGCGGATGCAAAAGGGGTTGGAGCATGTCTCAGCCAATCTGCTGCCGCTGTTGCGCTATCAATCGGTGACCGGCAGCCCGCAGGACCGGGCCATTGCGGCGGATTGGATGCAGGCAAACGGCCTGCCGTGCGCGCCGGAGCGGCTGGCAATCACCCCAGGTTCCCATGCCAGCCTTTATGCGATCCTCACGGTGCTGTGCGAGCCTGGTTCAACCATCTTGTGCGAGGATGTGACCTATCCCGGGTTGCGGTCGATTGCGGCCCGGCTGGGGATCCGGCTGATCGGACTGGCGGGGGACCAGGGCGGCATCCTGCCGGATGCGCTGGAGAAGGCGGTCACCGATCACTGGCCGGCAGCGTTGTACCTGAACCCGACCCTGCAGAACCCGACCACCCGGACCATGCCCAGCCACCGGCGGCAGGAGGTGGCGGCAGTGCTGCAAAAACATGACCTGCCGCTGATCGAAGACGACGCCTATTGCTTCGTTGCCGAGGATGCGCCTGCCGCCATCAGCAGCCTGATCCCGGATCTGAGCTGGCATATCGCGGGCCTCTCCAAATGTTTCGGCGCCGGGTTGCGGCTGGCCTATACGACCGTGCCCAAGCGCGGCCTGATGGGGCAGTTTTCACAAGCGCTGCGGTCGATGCATGTAATGGTATCGCCGCTGAACCTGGCGCTGCTGGGCCGCTGGATCGAGGATGGCACTGCAACGGAAATCCAAAGTTTTGTCCGCAAGGCGGCGGCGCAGCGGCAAGCCTTGGCGGCGGAGGTGCTGCAGGAGTGCTTTACCGATGCGGACCCGCTGGCATTCAACCTTTGGCTCACCCTGCCGCGCGGCACCAGCCGGGCCGAGGTGATGGGCCGTATGGCAGGCCGTCAGATCGGAATCATGCCAAGCGATGCCTTTACCGTGACCGGGCTGCCGGAGGAAGCAGTGCGCGTCTGCCTGGGCGGCCCCATTGCATTGGGCGAATTGCACGAGGATCTTATTGCCCTGAATGATGCGGTCACCCGCAAGGACTGGCTGGGCTGAGCTGCGGCTGATAAGATCCCGGCGCAACGCAAGAGGCCCTGTATGATCCGCGCATTCCGAAATCTCATTGAACGCCAGCTGGCCAAAGCGCAGGCTGAGGGGCAGCTGCAGGGGCTGGAAGGTGAAGGCAAGCCCTTGCCCGACCGCAGCAGCGAGGCGCATGTGGATGCGGGGCTGGCGGCAGGGATGCGGATCATGGCTCAGGCCGGCGTGGTGCCGGAGGAGTTCACACTGAAGGACCAGCTGGCCGCAGCGCGCAGGGAATATGCAGGATTGGCAGATCCAGAGGCGCGCAAGGCGGCGATGGCGCGGATCTCGGATCTGGAAATGCGCTATAACATGGCGCGGGATGCGCGGAAATCCTTCTTCCGTTAGCGCAACACCCCGTTGTTTCCCAGCAGATTCGCGCTATAGACAGCGCCAAGACAGACCATTCCCAAGAAGAGTGACGCATTATGGCAAAAGACGCTTCCGTACAGCAGGCACAACTCGACCGCATCGCCACCGGCAATGGCTTCATTGCGGCGCTGGACCAATCCGGCGGCTCGACCCCGAAGGCGCTGGCGCTTTATGGCGTGACCGAAGACGCCTACTCCGGCGATGACGAGATGTTCGCCGAGATTCACAAGATGCGCACCCGCATCATCACCTCGCCGAGCTTCGGCAAGGAGCGCATCCTGGGCGCGATCCTGTTCGAGAAGACCATGGATGGCGAGATCGACGGCAAGCCAACCGCGGACTTCCTGTGGGGCGATTGCGGCGTGGTGCCGTTTCTGAAGGTCGACAAGGGCCTGGCGGATGAGGCGGCCGGCGTGCAGATGATGAAGCCGATGCCGGAGCTGGACGCGCTGCTGGCGCGCGCCTGCACCAAGGGTATCTTCGGCACCAAGATGCGGTCTGTGGTCAAGGACGCCAATGCCGAGGGCATCAAGGCGGTTGTCGCCCAGCAGTTCGAAGTCGGGCAGCAAATCGTCGCGGCCGGGCTGGTGCCGATCATCGAGCCGGAAGTGGACATCAATTCCGCGACCAAAGCCGAAGCCGAAGACATCCTGAAGGCGGAGGTCAAGGCGCAGCTGGACGCCCTGCCCGCGGACTGCAAGGTGGCGTTGAAACTGACCATCCCGTCCAAGGCAGGCCTGTATGATGATCTGGCGGATCACGCCAATGTGGTGCGGGTAGTGGCACTGTCGGGCGGCTACACCACCGATGACGCCTGCGCCCGCCTGTCGCAGAACGCCAAGATGATCGCCTCCTTCAGCCGCGCCCTGACCGAAGGGCTGAACGTGGCTATGAGCGATGCGGATTATGATGCCGCTCTGGGCGCGAATATCTCCAAGATCTACGACGCGTCGCTGTAAGCCGTCCGCAGATCTGTTGATTTGAAAGCCGCGCCTGTACAGGGCGCGGCTTTTTTATGGCCGGAAGGTCAGAGGCCCGGATCAAAAGCCAGGATCAGAGACCGGAGCGCCCGGCGCAGCAGACCGCCAGCACCAGTCCGGCGCCGCTGAAGAAGGGCAGCCAGAAAAACCGCAATGCAGTCAGGGTGAACCAGCCGGGCTGATCCTCCGCGGCCTGGCCCGCGCCGCCGAGCCAGGCCCAGAACACCAGCGCCGAGGCGGAGATCATCACCCCGCTGAAGGCGAGCAGCCAGCGTACCGAGCTAGGCATCGCGGCCTCTGCCGCTGCGGGCCTGCGGCTGGCGGCGAGCCATCCGCTCACGCCGCTTCGGTCAGCGACGGGCGCAGGCCGGTATAGCTGACTTTGTTTTCATTGACCGCAAGATAGCGCCGCGCCTCCTCGCGGTCCCCGAAGCACAGGGCCTCGTCATAAAAATAGGTGATCCGGTCCCCGGTCCGGGACAGCAGGCCGCCGCTTTCAAACAAGATGAACCATTTTTTCTGCACCAGTTGCATCAGCCTCACTCCTTTCTGAAGTCCGGTCTTGAGACAGCGTCTGCCTCAGCCGGGTCTACTGCAGGTCTTCAGAGCGCAAGCAGCCATCCGGTGCCCGTGCGGGCCTCCCGGCAGCAGATTTCCAAATACTGGATTGGCCTCTCTCGCGCCCTGCTAAAGGCAGAATTCGCCCGCAGGTATTGCCAAAAGGTTAACAGGTGTTTCTGTTGATTTTACGCGGCATTTTTCTGCCGGCAGGCGGCGGTTTCCCGCTGGCATCGGCGGATTTTCGGAAAAATTGGCGAAATTCCGCTGTTGCGGTTTTTGACGGCAGGCAGGCAGCGAAGCGCCCGTTCCGGGCGCTGCTTCCGGCGGGGATATTTACAGCCAGAAGAAGCTGTTGGAATTCCGGTTCAGCACCACGCGGGCGGCGGTACAGGGGCGGAAAAGAAACCGTCCTGGCAGGGTTCAGCCGAAATCTGGCGGGCGTTTTTGCAGCTGCGCCGCGACGGCCTCCATCTGATCCGGCTTGCCGATCAGTTCCAGCTGCTCGGCGCTTTCGGCCAGCAGCACATCGGCCTGGCCTGCACCGCTTTCGGCAAAAGCGATCATGCGTTTGGCAGCGCGGATGGCGGAGGGGCTTTTTGCTGCGATGACGGTGGCCAGTTCCTGGGCACGGGTGAGCGGGCTGTCTGCCAACTCACTCAGCAGGCCCCAGCCCAGCGCCTGCTGCGCGCCGACCTTCTCGGCGGTGTAGGTCAGGCGGCGCAGTACGTCGGAGCGCAGCAGCCGCGGCAACAGTGCCATGCCGCCCATGTCCGGAATCAGCCCCCATTTCATTTCCATCACCGACAGCTGCGCCTCCGGGTGGGCAATGCGGATGTCGGCACCCAGCGCGATCTGCAAGCCGCCGCCGAAACAGGCGCCATGGATGGCGGCGATCACCGGCACCGGCACCCGGCGCCAGACCATCGCCACCTCCTGGAACGCGTTGGCGTCGTGGTGCGTGCGTTCCATCACCAGGGTGCTGAGGTCGCGCTGCGCAAACCCGGCCAGCGCGGCCATGTCGAGACCGGCGCAGAAGCTTTTGCCGGATCCGGCCAGCACCACCGCACGGGCGTCCGAGGCGGCGACTTCCTGGCCTGCGGCGATGATCGCCTCGATCATCTCTTCGTCGAGCGCGTTGTGCTTGTCCGGGCGGGCAAGCGTGACATAGGCGATGTGGTCCTTGTAGCCGGTGGTGACTTTGGCCATGGTGTGCTCTCCGCTGCTGGTGTGGCTCCAGCCTGCCCCGGCAGCGGACGGGTTGCCAGTCCGACGTGGGGGAAGGGTCAGGGCTGCAGCGGCATACGGGCGAACCAGGGCGAGTCCAGCGTCATCACATAAAGCTGCCCTCCCGCTACCTTGCCGCCGGTGGTGACGCCGAGGCGCCCGTCCGGGTCCTGCAGCGTGCGCAGGACGTTCCCCTGCCCGTCGAACTGCATCAGCATGCCGCGATGCACCGGTGCCGGTCGCACCATTGGCCCCAGGCGCCAGATCAGTTTGCGTAAGGCCGGGTACGGCATCAGCTTTTCCGACGGCAGGCGCGGGCTGGCGAAGGCGAGCCAATAGGTGCCGTCGCCCTGCGCCTCGAGATTGTCAGGGTAGCCAGGGAGGTTGTCGAGAAAGACCTCGCGCTGGCCTGCCCACTCGCCCTTGAGCCAGAGCCGGTGGACGCGGGCGCGGCCGGTTTCGTTGATCAACAGAAACTCCTCATCCGGCGACAGGGCAATGCCATTGGTGTAGACAAAGCCGTCCGTGAGTTTTTCGACGGTGCCGTCTGGCGCCAAGCGGGCGACATAGCCTGTGTCCGACTGCTCCCAGATGGTGAGGATCGAGGTCGGCTTGGTGCCACCCATGGTTTCCGGGTCGAACCGGTTGGAGGAGTTGGAGAAATAAACGGTGCCGTCGCGGGCAACATCCAGCTGGTTGGCATAGAGGATCGGGGCGCCGCCGATGTTGTCGGTCAGAACTTCCAGCGTGCCGGGGCCGGTCCAGCGCAGGATGCCGCGGAAGCTGTCGGCGATATAGAGAGCACCGTCCGGCCCGGCCTTGAGGCCCAGCGGGCGGCCGCCCAAGCGGTCGATCAGCTGCGGCTCCGCCCCGTCGATGCGGTAGAGATTGCCGGAAAGGCTGGTGGTATAGACCGCGCCGTCCGGCGTTTGAGCCAGATCCTCCGGCCCGAGACCGCCGTTCGGAAGCGTGATAAGGTCCGCCGCATCCAAAGCGTTGTTTTCAGCATAAGGGCCGGTAAAGCCCGGAGCCTCGGGCGGGTCATAGGCGATGGGGTCCACCGGGACGGGCCAGAACAGCAGATAGGCCAAAGCGGCGGCCAGCAGGGCAAAGACAATGCGCATGAAAGAATCCCTTAAAGGTCTGGCGCAGACTGCGCGGGCGGCTGAGGGGACGCAAGCCTTGCCCCCTTCGCGGGCTTGGGGTTATCTGCGGCCATGACTGGTCCCCGCTATACCCCGCTTGCGCAATCCCTGCCCGCCACCGTGCCCTTTGTCGGCCCTGAGACACAGGAGCGCGAGCGTGGTGCGCCCTTTGCCGCGCGGATGGGGGCGAATGAGAACATTTTCGGCCCCTCGCCCAAGGCGGTTGAGGCGATGGGCGCAGCGGCGGCGGAAATCTGGAAGTACGGCGATGCGCAAAGCCATGATCTGCGCCACGCGCTGGCGGCGCATCACGGGGTGGCGCCGGAGCATATCCTCGTCGGTGAAGGCATCGACGGGTTGCTCGGCTATCTGGTGCGGCTGCTGGTGGGCGAAGGTGACGCGGTGGTGACCTCGCTGGGGGCCTATCCGACGTTCAACTATCATGTGGCGGGGTTTGGCGGGGTGATCCACACCGTGCCCTATAAGGACGACCGTGAGGATTTGGCCGCTCTGTTTACCAGGGCGGCGGAGGTGGATGCCAAGATCGTCTACCTGGCCAACCCGGACAATCCGATGGGCAGCTGGCACAACGGCGCAGATATTGCCGTGGCGCTGGACCACTTGCCGGAGGGCTGCCTGCTTCTGCTGGACGAGGCTTATGTGGAATGCGCGCCGGAAGGCACCGCGGCGCCCATCAGCGCCGATGATGTGCGGGTGATCCGGATGCGGACCTTTTCCAAGGCCTATGCCATGGCCGGTGCACGGGTGGGCTATGCCATCGGCCACCCGGAGCTGATTTCCGCCTTCAACAAGGTGCGCAACCATTTCGGCATGAACCGGGCGGCGCAGGCGGGGGCGCTGGCGGCCTTGCAGGATCAGGACTGGCTGGCGCAGGTGCTGGCGCAGATCCGCGGCGCGCGGGACCGGATTGCTGGGATCGCGGCGGAAAACGGGTTGAGCGCCCTGCCCTCGGCCACCAATTTCGTGGCGATTGATTGCGGCCGGGACGGGATGTTTGCCAAGGCGGTGCTGGGCTCGCTGGTGGATCAGGGGATCTTTGTGCGGATGCCCTTTGCCGAACCGCAAAACCGCTGCATCCGGGTGAGCTGCGGGCCGGAAGCGGAGCTGGATGCCTTTGCCGCGGCGCTGCCGCGGGCGCTTGCGGCGGCGCAGACCGCCTGAAGCGGGCGGCTGAAACCTGCCAACTCCCGCCTGATCGCGGCGGTTTTACCGGACATTCACCACTCCTGGGCTACCATTTAGACGTAGAACCGGGAGAATTGTCATGCGTGACCCTGAACTGCCGGCCAACATGCCGGATTTCTTCACTGCCGCAATCACCTTTGCCGGGATCAACCTGATGTGGATCTTCTTTGTGGTCTGGGTGATGTACGGAATGGTGCCTGTTCTGGTGCTGGCGGTGCTGATCAATCATCTTATCACCAGGCTGGAAATACGTCTGAATTCGCAGAAGGCGTGACTCCGCCTTCTGCCTGTTTCCGGGGGGCTGCTAGTGCCCGGCCATTGCTGCTGCGGCGGCTTCCAGCGCGCCAGGCCCATGCGGGATATTCAGGGCCCTCAGCCCCGTTTCGATACCGCCCAGCAGGCCCATGACCATATGGCCGTTGACATGGCCCATATGGCCCAGTCGGAAAAAGCCGTGCCATTCCGGGCTGCTTGACGGCGCCATGCCAAGGCCGATGCCCAGCGTCAGGCCCAGGCTCTGTTCCAGCCACATGCGCAGCTCGGTTCCCAGCGGCGACCCGATCCGCAAGGCGGTGACCGCATGGGAACGCAAGGACCGCTCCGGCACGTTCATGCGCAACGGGCCGTCAGCGCCCCAGGCCTCGCAAGCGGCCCAGATGGTGCGGGCCAGATGGGCATGCCGGGCCCAGGTGTTTTCAACCCCTTCGGCGTGGATCATGTCCAGCGCCGCGCGAAGGCCGTAGAGGTGGTGCGTGGGCGCGGTGCCGCCGAAATACTGGTAGAACTCCTGCGGGTTGGCGCGCGGCGCCCAGTCCCAATAACGGCTGATCCGCGGCAGCGCTTTGCGGGCAACGGCGGCCTTGTCATTGAAAAATACAAAGCCAAGGCCCGGCGGCACCATCAGCCCCTTCTGGCTGGCGCTGACCATCACATCGACGCCCCAGGCGTCCATCTCGAACCGCTCACAGCCAAGCGAGGCGATGCAGTCTGCCATCAGGAGCGCCGGGTGGCCGGTTTCGTCCAGCAGATGACGCAGCCCCGCAATGTTGTTGCGGATCGAGCTGGAGGTGTCCACATGCACGCCCAGGACTGCCTTGATGCGGTGGGCGGTGTCGGCGGCCAGCGCATCGGCGATGCGGTCCATGTCCCAAGGCGCGCTGGTGCCGAAATCGAGCACTTCGGTTTCGACGCCCAGCCCTTGGGACATTTCCGACCAGCCGATGGCAAAGCGGCCTGAGGAGGGCACAAGCACGCGGTCGCCCGGCTGCAGGGTGTTCTGCAAAGCGGCCTCCCAGGCGCCGTGGCCGTTGGAGATATAGATCGCAGCCTGATGAGCGGTGCGCGCCACCCGCCGCAGATCCGGGATCAGGGTGGCAGTCATCTCGACCAGCTCACCGGCATAAATATTCGGCGACGGGCGGTGCATCGCCTGCAGTACCGGATCCGGCACCACCGAAGGGCCGGGAATGGCAAGATAGGGCCGGCCGGCTGATACGTTTACAGATCCGCTCATGGGCAATGTTCCTTGCAGCGCGGGCGGGGGAATGCCGCCGCGGTTGAACCTTGACGGCACAGTAGCCGGCGGATTCGCATGGTCAATTGCCGCGGACGCAGGGTCACGGCGAAGTGCTTGCGCCCTGCAGCCCAGCTGCTTAAATGGTTGCGGCATGTCAGAAAAGGCGCAAAATGACCCGAACTCCCTGCCGGACCCTCCCCGCATGAGCAAGCCTCACAAATCCTCGCGCGAGCTGTTCGGCTGGCTGTGGCGCGGCTATCTGCGCCATTACATCGGGCTGTTGGGCATTGCCGCGGTATTCATGCTGATCGAAGGCGCCACCATGGGCGCGCTTGGCTATATGATGCAGCCGATGTTCGATCTGGTGTTTGTCGCAGGCAATTCAAATGCGCTGGTCTGGGTCAGCCTGGCGTTTCTGGCGATCTTCACCCTGCGCGGCGTGTCCAGCGTTACCCAGAAGGTTCTGCTGAGCAAGGTCTCGCAGACCTCTGCCGCGCATCTGCGCAAGGACATGCTGGCGCGGCTGATCCGGCAGGATCCGGCGTTTCACCAGCAGCACCCGCCGGGGCTGCTGATCCAGCGGATCCAATCGGATGTCTATGCCATCAACGCGGTCTGGCAGGCGGTGATCACCGGCGCCGGGCGCGATCTGGTGGCGCTGATGGCGGTGCTGGGTGTGGCGTTCAGCATTGATTGGCGCTGGACGCTGATCCTGCTTGTCGGGGTGCCGGTGCTGCTGCTGCCGATCTCCACCATCCAGCGCTATGTGCGCAAAAAGGCGTCGCGCGCGCGGGATCTGGGCGCCGATCTGGCAACCCGTCTGGACGAGATTTTTCACGGCATCGTGCCGGTCAAGCTGAACCGTCTGGAGGAGTATCAGGTCCGCCGGTTCTCTGACCGCACCGATGATTTTGTCGGCTCTGAGGTGAAGGCGGCCTTTGGCACCTCGTCGATTTCGGGCATGACCGATATCATGGCCGGCGTCGGTTTCATGGCGGTGCTGCTCTATGGCGGCAACGAGATCATTGCCGGCGAAAAGACCGTCGGCCAGTTCATGAGCTTTTTCACCTCGATCGGGCTGAGTTTCGAGCCGATGCGGCGGCTGGCCAATATTTCCGGTGTCTGGCAGGGCGCGGCGGCAGCCCTTGAGCGGATCAAGGAGCTGCTGGATGCACCTATTCTGCTGAGCGAGCCGGAAAACCCCAAGGCCGCGCCAGCCGGCCTCCCTGCCATCAGCCTGAGCGGTGTCGAGCTGAGCTATGGCGATGCGCAGATCCTGCACGGGCTGACGCTGGAGGCCGAAGCCGGCAAGACCACGGCGCTGGTGGGGGCTTCGGGCGCGGGCAAATCGACGATCTTCAACCTGCTGACCCGGATGGTGGATCCGCAGGCGGGGTCGGTCGCCGTGGGCGGGGTTGAGGTCACCGATCTGAACACCGCCGATCTGCGCAGCCTGTTTTCCGTGGTGACGCAGGATGCGATGCTGTTCGACGAGACCCTGCTTGAGAATATCGTGCTCGGGCGCACCGATGTACCCGACGCAGAGCTGCAAGCCGCGCTGGAGGCCTCGCATGTGGCGGATTTCCTGCCCAAGCTGGAGCATGGGCTGGAGACCCGGGTGGGGCCGCGCGGATCAGCCCTGTCGGGAGGTCAGCGCCAGCGGGTTGTGATTGCGCGGGCTTTGCTGCGCAACACGCCGGTGCTGCTGCTGGACGAAGCGACCTCGGCCCTGGATGCGCAGTCTGAAAAGGTGGTGCAGCAGGCGCTGGACAAGCTGGCCGGCGGGCGCACCACGCTGGTGATTGCGCACCGGTTGTCGACCATCCGCAACGCCGACAAGATTGTGGTAATGGACCGCGGCCGGGTACTGGACCAGGGCACGCATGACGATCTGCTGGCGCGCGGCGGTGTTTATGCCGACCTATACCGGCTGCAGTTTCAGGACGGCAAGACGGTGGTGGATACCGCAGGCATCGCCGCCCAGGCCGAGCAAGTGCCGGGCGGTGCAAAGAGTGGCAAGGAACGCTGGTTCCGCCGGTTTTCCCGCAAGGTGTTTGGCTGAGTATCTTTCAATATTTCGCCCGTCTGCCCCCCATGGGCGGGCGCTTCGCTTCCGCCCGCGGACGAACCCTGCTCTCTCCTCTATTTCCGGTAAGAAGCAGCCAGCTTTCTTGTATCCCACCCAAGAAAATACCGCATCAGCGTCCACAGGTTGCGTGCTCCGCGCCGCAGCCAGCCCGCGCGCTGGTAGCGCGCGGCGCTGGTCAGCGCCGCGCTTGGCAGAATCGTCACACACTGTAAGCGGCGCACCAACGCCACGTCCTCCATCAGCGGCTGGTCGGGATAACCGCCTGCGGCCTCATACGCCGCCCGGCGGATCAGCAGGCCCTGATCGCCATAGGGCAGCCCGAACAGCCGCGTGCGCAGATTGGCCCAGCCCGCAACCCAGGCGGGCATCAGCCCGCGCGCCCTGAAGCGCAGGCGGAAACAGGCGGGGCTGCCCTGCCCCTTTTGCAGATGCTGCGCCACAGCTTTGGCCCAGCCGGGTTCCAGGTGAGTGTCGGCGTGCAGCACCAAAAGCCAGTCCCCCTTGACCGCCGCACAGCCCCGCCGCAGCTGGCCGCCGCGGGAGGAGGCGCCGCTGATCCACTCTGCGCCTGCACCATCGGCGATGGTTCGGGTGGCGTCGGCGGAGCCGCCGTCGGTGATCACCAGTTCGCGGATCAGGCCCGCTGCCACCCCCTCCATCAGGTATTCCAGCGTGGCGGGCAGCTCTTCGCTTGCGTTCAGAGTGGGGATCACGATGCTGACCGGCGCGGGCATGGATGGTTTTCCTGTTTTCTTCCACCCTGCTTCCTATATCACTGGGCGGAACTATGAAACGCCCTCTGACACACACCGGAGACATGAAATGAGCGACCGCCGCATCCTGCGCCTGAGTGGTTCCGACGCCCGCAGCTTTCTGCAGGGGCTGGTGACCAATAACGTGGACCGGCTGGACAGCCCGGACGGCGGGCTGGTCTATGCCGCGCTGCTGACGCCGCAGGGCAAGTATATGGCGGATTTCTTTCTGGCGCCGGACGGCGATGCGGTGCTCTTGGACGTGGAGGCGTCGCTGGCGGAGGGCCTCATGAAGCGGCTGAACATGTACCGGCTGCGCGCCGATGTGCAGGTGGAGATGACCGGTCTGCAAGTGAAACGCGGCACAGGTCCAGCGCCTGAGAGCGCCCTGAGTGATCCGCGCCATGCGGCGATGGGCTGGCGGCTCTATGGCGCTGAAGGCGGCGATGACGGCAGTGATTGGGATGCGGTGCGGGTCGCCCATTGCATCCCTGAGACCAGCGTCGAACTGGGGCCGGAGAGCTATATTCTGGAGGCCGGGTTCGAAGCGCTGAACGGCGTTGATTTCCGCAAGGGCTGCTATGTTGGCCAGGAGGTGACGGCGCGGATGAAGCACAAGACCGAGCTGCGCAAGGGGTTCCGCACGGTGGAGGTTGAGGGCACGGCGCCGGTTGGCACTGAGATCACTGCCGGAGGCAAACCCGTGGGCACGCTGTTCACCCAGTCCGGTGGCAAGGGGATTGCCTATCTGCGGCTTGACCGCGCCAAGGGGGAGATGCTGGCCGCAGACGCCCGCGTCACCTGGCAGGTGTGATCGGGCTGGCGGACGCAGTTCTTTCTCTTCTGGGCGCGGAGCAATCACGCGCCCAGCCGCGGCATGGCGGCGACAGACTTGGTATGTCTGACATCAGCGCCTACGAAAATCCATCAAAGACGGGTTTGGACTGGACAAGTCGCAAACCAAGAAATTCGAACGGGCTGAGATACCGATCACATTTGGCCATACTTCAGATCAAGACCTCGCGCGCATTGCTTTTCTTGATAAAATGTCGAGCTACCCAAAGGAGCTCGATCAGAGCTATCAGTTAAAGTCAGGCACAATTCTGAGCAAAACTGACCCTGAAAACGGTGAAATCCATTACCTTCTTTGTGTGCAACCACTCTGTGACGCAGTTCGATTGAAGAGACCGACCTACTTCCCACTGCTCAAGTTGCGGAAAGTCAGCATTTCTGAAAAATTTCGTTTTCCGATAACGGAAGCTGGTGCTTTTGAAGGTTTGACCACGTCGTTCAAACTCTCTGACGTACAAATGGTAAGCTTCGCGCCAGATGACAGTAGTCGGGATGTGAGAACAAGTAAGATTGAAAGCGATGCAGATCCCAAAACGTTCAACAGCGATGAAGGCGAATGTTTTACCTGAGTCGCTGAACTCAAGCCCCACTATGCGGCGGAGGCACAGGCCGCGCTCGCATCGCAAGGTGGCCGTATAGGAAATGATAAGTTTGAATGGCTAAGACGTAAGGCCTCTTAGGTATGCCTAGATTTGGGATCCATATTTTGCTCGAGCTTCTCATGGAAGCCTCGGGCAATTTTGGATCACCTTTGAACACCTCAACCATGAGCAGGATGGCCGCGCTCGGTGCTTCGACCAAATTGGCTGGCACTCGTTTCGAAGGAGTGGGAACCGCCCAAGTGCCTAGTGTTCGTGGGTGTTTTGGATGCCAGGCAGTTGAACTGTAGGCGACACCCAGCATTTTTCGCCGAAGCACCCGCCAGATCCGCTACCTGAAACTAAACGCAACAACCGACAAGCTCGTTGCGGACAAATAGCGTAACGACACACACCAAATAAAGCTTAAGGCACTATTTTTGTTACATTTTGTAGATTGAAATGGTGCCCCCCACGGGAGAAAGTTCGAACACTCTCTTTGAAGTTCTTCTTGACTGGGAGGACCAACTAAACGGCCTGAACTGGCCCTTGTAGAATGGTGTCGTTCAGCGCCTCACATTCTCCGCGAGGCGCTGCCCCAAACTGAAAAGTAGCCAGGATGAGCGGAATGCTATCGTTAAGCGTTGGGCTTGCAGAGTTTCGGGGCACCATCATCATTACTCTCCTATGTCTCATGTGTTCTTAAGAGGCGTCGAGCAACACGAACAGGGGGCAATCTGAGAATGCGGACCGCGAAAGTCTCGCGGTCCGTGTTTTGATAATGCTACCCAGTGTATTTTTCGATTGACCGCCTTATCCTCTTGTTTCCAGCGAGCAAACCCACCGGCGGGCGTTCGACAGATCGCGCAAAGCTCGATTGGCTGACATAAGACACCGATAGCAAACAGCTGCACGCCGCATCAGCTCCAGATCACGGTCGAATATTACATCTTCGTCGGTGTAGCATTCGAACGCTCGGTCACCATATCCGGTTCTCATTGCATTCATCTCGGCCCGAAGAATGTCACCAATTTGCTCAACCGTGAACAGATCTGATTTCCCCAGAACATCACCATTCTTCAGCTTCCCCAGAAGGCTTCGGTAAGAAAGGTCGAACGATGGCTCGATCGGTAGCTCCAGTAGCTCGATGGCCTTGGCAAAATCATTGCCTGTCACGAGGCAATGATACGCCATTTCTTCAATTTTATCGCGGGACATGGATGTCTCCTTTTCTACCCGTTTTGGTGAATCCAGCGGGAGGCCGAATTCTCAAGCGGTCGGCTGTGGTGAACCGACCGGAAACACTGCCTCAGGCAGCAAGAAGGTAGTCAGAGAGCGGCTGCTCAGGGGCGCAGTCGATGCGATACAGAAGATCGGTCAGAGCCTCAGTCAGGAGGCAAATCTCTTCGACATACGGATCGCTTGGATCCAGATCCGCAAAGTATGCCGCCTCGATGCGGTTTTCGTCGTGCACGTAGTAGAGTGAAAGCAGCTTGTGCAGCTCCACGATGCCACGCTGAAGACGGCGCGTCATTGACTTTGCACTGCGGATTTCATCCAACAGAGATTGGGTGCGTTTCAACGCAAACTGTCCTGCCAGGACGAGCGATGCGCTCTGCAGCGCCTGATCGTGCTGGTAGGCAAAGTCCTGGACTTCACGAAGCGGGTTCAGTGAAAAAATGCACATGGTTGATCTCCTGTGCTTTGCCGCCCAACTCTTGGCCGACTTCAAGAGGAAACACAGAGTCTGAGAAAGATTGGTTCTTCGGTTTCACTGGCTTCCAAAGTTGAGATTGGCCAAATTTCTGAAACCAAAGCGGAAAAGAGAAACTTCTTTAATCTTGATCCAATCCCCATAGCGCCCGTCCATCATAGGGTGTAGTGAGAAGGGCGATACTCGCCTCATACTCTATTCACTCAACTGAAGTTCAAACATGTCGATTGAAACGCTCAAAAATCTTAGATTTCTCGTGCCAGGCATCATCATCTTTTTCTTTTGGGCGATGCTTGGAAGCTTCACCGGAGACTGGAAGGTTCAGACATCTCTTGCCCCGGACGAGGTAGGGAAAACTGCTTCCGCATTTGTCCTCGGGTTGCTGTATTATGTGCTGCCGTTGCGAAATTGGGCCAATCGTCGAAATTACGACGCCGTGAACTCAAACATTACACAGGCGCTGATAAAAATTGGAAGCGATGGTGGGAACCCGGGTAAGTCAAGTTGGCAGCAAATCAAGCCGCTGTTCTACAGATTAGTCAATGCAGATGACAGCCTCACCATCCAGTCCAGAAGAGCAATGTTCAATGGCTTGTTGTGGACATCATCAGCCGACGCGCGAGTAATCTCGATCATATTTACGATCATATCTGTCGCATACCACTTCGTTTTTGATTCACAGGGAGCTCTGATGGGAGTGGTTGTATTTTCTGCAATCGCCGCCGTGACGTGGCCAATTTCGTGGGCATTGACGGAAATGCACAAGAGAATTGGCGACGAGCAAATAGAAATCATTCGCTCCTTTCACTCCAGCGAAGTCAAAGAGTTTTTCAAGAAATGAGTGAGCAGATATTGCCCGCCATCCAACGCACGAAATCGGCCATAGAAGAATACCCAGACAAGAACTGGGTCATTGCATACTCAGGAGGCAAGGATTCCACTGCTACCCTGAAGGTGTTCTTGGCAGCGTTTCAGAAAGCAGAGAGAAAACCATTACGAATTTCCTTAATTTATTGCGATACCGGCGTAGAAAATCCAGTCATAGACTCGTATGTAAAACGCACTCTGAAAAATATCCGTCGAGAGGCTGAAGACGCGAAGGTTCCACTTAGTGTGGATATTCTAAGCGCGCCCGTTCAGGATCGGTTCTTTGCCAAGGTCGTGGGTCGTGGTTACCCAACGCCTACCAACAGTTTTCGCTGGTGCACGAAAGCTCTACGAATAAATCCCGTTACTAAGTATATGCGATCCTTCGGTTCAGATGACACCATCGTGGTCCTTGGCAGTCGGCGCGACGAGAGCCAGCAACGGAAACGGTCAATCCAAAAAAATGGCGACGATTATTGGCAGAAGCAAGGTGGATCTTCAGCAACGATCTATTTGCCAATACTGGACTTCTCAATTTCGGACGTTTGGGATGCCGTATTTTGCCTTGGAACGCCGACTTCGATAGACGCTCGTGAAATCGAAGGCATCTATAGAGATGCCTCGGGAGAATGCCCTGTGCTTAAGTCCCCCAACTCTCCCCCCTGCGGCAGCGGGCGATTTGGATGCTGGACATGCACAGTGGTGCGCAAAGACCATTCAGCAACGAAAATGGTAGATGCGGGCTACTCTGAGTTACAACCTTTTTTGGAGTTCCGAAACTGGCTTGCCGAAGTCCGGAATGATGAAAAACGTCGTTGGCCAGTTCGACGCAATGGAGTTGAGAGGCCGGGGCCTTTCTCAATAGCCGCACGAGAAGAAATTCTCATGGGCTTGTTTCACCTCGAACGGACGACTGGAACCGAGATCCTTGCCGATGGGGAGCTTGAACACATCTTCATGCTCTGGGAGCGTGACTACGACATAGAACATGAGCTTGGGTTGAGACCCAAAACTTGTCCTATTTCCCAGCGGCGGAGAATTCAAAGCCAAAGGACCAAGTCGATGCCTATTCTAATTTCAGCGTAAGTTCCTGGAGAACGGCATGCATAGCGGAACTACCAACATATCACTCTTCCACCACGCCGAGTTCTTCAGCTACTGACCGGAAGTGCCCCAACGCAGCCTCCAAGTTTTCCACGATTTCTGCCGCCAAGACATCGGGAGCTGGAAGGGCTTCAATGTCTGCGAGGCTGTCATCTTTGAGCCAGAAGATATCTAAGTTGAGCTTGTCCCTTGCGACCAGCTCATCATAGGTAAATCGCTTAAAACGCTCAGTTTCCTTCCGCTCTTGGTAGCAACGCACAAAGTCATCCAAGTCTGAGCGAACCAGTAGCTTGGTTTTGAGTGTTTTATGGATATTTGTCCTGTAGTCGTAGACCCAAAGCTCTTTTGTTTGCACCTCCTTCGACGCAGGTCGTTTGTCAAAGAACAGAACGTTCGCTTTGACGCCAGGGCTATACCAAATGCCTGTGGGAAGCCGCAGCAGTGTATGGAAGTTGAAACCTTCGAGCAGACGTTTCCGGATACCTTCTCCAGCACGGCCAGCTTCGAAAAGCACGTTGTCGGGCAGCACAACTCCTGCACGCCCGTGGGCTTCCATCACCGTCATGATGTGCTGAAGGAAGTTGAACTGCTTGTTCGATGTCGTGAATTTGAAATCTTCGCGCTCGTAATTCTCGCGCTCAGTTGAAACCTGCCCGTCTTCGCCCACTACCTTGTAGCTGGATTTCTTCCCAAATGGTGGGTTGGTCAAAACCACATCAAAGCGTTTGCCGTTGTCACCAGATAGAGCGTCTCCCTGGTAGACAGGGCTCCCGCCGTTGCCGACCCCGTGTAGATACAGGTTCATCGCGCAGAGGCGAACAACTTCGTCCACGATGTCGACGCCGGTGAATGACGTATGTCGCAGGTCACGCAATCTATCGCGATCTTGCGTTTGGCCTTTCATGTGATCGTAGGCAGAGAGCAAGAACCCACCCGTTCCACAGGCTGGATCACAGACGGTTTCGCCAATTTTCGGGGCAACGCACTCAACAACCGCATCAATTACTGGACGCGGTGTGAAGTATTGCCCGGCTCCGGAACGCACTTCAGAAGCATTCTTTTCAAGCAAACCCTCATAGATTTGCCCCTTCACATCGACGCCAATGCCGATCCAGGGACCTTCCTTGTCGATCAGGCTCACGACGCGGGTGAGTTTCGCTGGGTCCGACAGTTTGTTTTGGGCCTTGCGGAAGATCGTGCCAATCAACCCACCTTCTTTGGCTAACGCTTCGAGCGTATGGCGATAATGGAGCTCCAACTCGTCACCGGTCTTGCCGGACAGCTGAGACCATTGCCAGTCAGTTGGAATTGCTGAGGGTTCACCAAGCAAGTCCACGCGTTCCTGGTCCATCTTCAGAAACAGAAGATATGTGATCTGCTCGATGTAGTCGCCATAGGACACGCCCTGGTCCCGCAAGACATGAGCATAGTTCCAAACCTTGGAGACAAGCTGTTCATTGGTCATCGCGTTCTAATTGCCTCTTCAAATCTTTTCAGCAGCCAGTGAGCCGTGGAAACAACAATCTGCATACGGAACAGGGCATCATCCTTAGTTGTTACGCCTGGATGCGCACCATCGGGGTGCAGTAGCTTCGCCAAGCCCGGAACAAAGGCGTGCCCATTGCCATCACTGAACTCATGTTTCTCCCGTGAAAGGAAACCCTTATCCGCAAGGAGTTGACGCTTGTGCAAACCGCCCTTTCTCGAGGAAGCTTCACTTGGAAACAACTTGTCAGCGATTGTATCCGTTAGCGCCTCAAAGAACGTTCGGATCTGTCCGTTCGCCGCTTCCCAGTTACCCTGAAGGTAGGTTTCTTTGGCGTTGGTTAGATGTGTTTCCGGTATGGACATGCCAAACCGTGACAACAAGATGTCCACTTCCGAGAACGTCTCAGGTATCGCTGCATATACCGGTGCCCCGATGCAAATACCGGAAATTTTGACCTTATCGTCTGCCCAAGCACACGTCTCGATCTCTTTCGTCAAAGCGAACCCACTGATGTTCAAGTAGCGTTCAAGCTTGTCCCATTTCGCGGCAGTGCCATGGTGGTAGTCAATTTTTTTGATTGCCACCTCAATCAAAACCCAACCTAATGCCTTCGTTCCGAAATCGGTCTCGACTTCGAAATCCGCATTTCGTGATGAAAATCTCTTCAGATTGAGCAGCGTCTTTGCGATTGAGCCCTGGCTTGGCACATAGTCATCCAAACCAAGTTCCAACAAAATAGTTTCGATCTCGGCGTTTGTCCGAATGCCCTCCAACAAGTCACAAGCCGTAACAACAGCACCTCGGCCTATGTTTGGCAATCTACTACTCATGCGCATTTCTTTCTGGAGGTTTTCTTTGGCTCAGTAGCTCTGGCTGCCTTGATCCGTTCCAGCAGTGCTGAGGCGGGTTCGTCATCTGGGTCCTGGGGGACAAGATTGCCTGAGAAAGCGTCTTTCAGGATCGACTGGCGGAGGGCGGCGGAACGTTTGAGTTCAGTTTCGCAGGCTTTGGAAAGGGTCTTAGCCAAACTCATTTTTTCTTCAACACGCGTAAGAATTTCTTCCTGTTCTTCCACTGAAGGACAGGGGACCATTAGACGACTAAATTTCGACTTATTGATGATGGGCAGAGTTGTCGCTGCCGCATCTGCCCATAGTCTTTGCTGGAACCCTTCCTCGACTACAATCCAATAAAGCAGATCACCTGAAATTACGCCTTTGAATGGAGAAATTGTGTTAATTTGCTGGTTGAATCCAGCGACCGGGACTCTGCACACACCAGTTTTACCGGTGGTCGCACCGATAGATGTAACCATTACATCACCCGCTTTTACGACCCTCGATTTTTTCAACCCTTCATCTGTCAGATATTCTCTGCAATCACTCACCGAGAACCCCTGATCTAAGTCGGTTGGCTTCAAAAACGGAATGTTCCCGCCATAAAATCTGCTCTCTTGAGACTTAGGCGGAGTTGTGCCCGTGGAAACCGCGCCAACAGTGTCGACCGAAGCCCAAGTCCATTCCTCAGGCAGACCCGGCAGGTCATCAGTGTTCAGCTCGGAAGGTGCTTTGTATTTGCCGCGGCCTTGCCAGTTTTCTTCGCGGGTTTTGAGGATTCGCGCCAGAAGGTCGGCACCGCTTTCAAGCTCTCCTTTGCGCTCAGCCCGCCAGTCGGCAGTGAGCTCACCGGTGACAGCGGATTTGAGAATGGATTGGCGGTAGCGTTTCAGAAGCTTCTGAACCTCCCGCACCGCCTCTTCCCCCTTGTCCAACCGCGCAAACAGGGTCTCGATCTTCTCAACGATCCGTTGCTGTTCGTTGGCAGGCGGAATAGGAACTGAAACTGAGCTAAGAATCTCTAAATTGATGTTTTTCTGGGCCGTGGCCGGAGCGTAGCGATCGAGATCTTCTTTCGCTGTTCGAATAAATGCTTCGACGAACAATCCGCTTATTTCAGGATGAGGAACAAGCCCTACGATGCTATCGGGAAAGCAGCCATCGAATTTTAGGATGCCCGACTCCGCTATATTTGCCGCAATGGTTATGCACACGGTGCCGGCTGGCCAAAGCTTAGACTGTGCAAGTCCAAAATCGCTATATAGCTTGTCATACTCACGAATTGACCCGTCACTATTCCGGACACGTCCAGTTTGAAAAAATGGATACTTTCCATCAGTGTAAAGGCGTTCATCGTTGCGAGGGCGATGTTTGGACTTACCCCTTCCAAACTCGCCAAGCATCGGAAGCGTCGCCCAGGACCAACCTTGTGCAAGTTTCGGAAGTTCTGTTTCATCATGTCGCTTCAAGCCACCAATGCCCCTTGTAGCTCATCAAGCATGGTATTCAATTCGTTCCCAAACAACGCCCGCGCCTTCAGAATGCCGCCCTTGTCCGACAGGCTCGGCACTTCCATGAAATCGCGTGGCGTGATTTCTGCATTGGCAGCGATGAATTCTGCGATCAGCCGCAGCCAGTCCATCTGTTCCGCCGTATAGTCTCTCCCGGCCTTTTTCTCACGTCCAATCCAAAGATTGAAGCGTTGTTTGACGCTGTCGCCGTATGGTGTGAGTTCCTTGTCATACCCCAGGGCGAAGCGGACAAGCGCCACGACCTCGGTCATCTGTTTGTCCACCGGGGCTCCTTTGACCACGGCGGCATTCACCCGTTTGTAGGCCTGCCAGACATCAGCGGTTTGCAGATAGCGTGGCGGATCCTTCATCTTCTGCGTCAGTTCTTTGATCTGCGCATAAGTCAGGCGGCGCTTGCCTGATGGTTGGTTGTAGAGGATCTGCAGCGCGGTGATTTCATCCTTGTTCTCATCCAGGAAGGTCTTGAATGAGGTGATCCGCTCCTCAGCATGTTTGACGTCAAATTTGGCCGTGCGCAATTCGTCGGTCGTGACCTCGTCGATGATCATTTCCGTCTTCTGCTTGATATCCTTGATTAGATTGCGAACCTTGGGATCATCAAAGGGCGCGCAGGTGGCATCGGTGAGGTCTTCGATCACCTGAGCTTCCTGCTCCGGTGTGGGTGCGTAGCCATGCTTGGCCTGAATGACCTCTGCCTGCTTGTCCGGGTCGATGGCATCAAGAAGCGCGTTGGACAGGTCTCGTGGTGTCTTACCACCGGTTATATCAGCGATGCGTTTTCTATCCTCATCCTCCAGTTTGCGATCCAGCACCGCAAGACGCGCAGCCAGGGAAGAAAGTGCATCCTCGTCCCGCCGACCTTGAGCAATCTGGTCGATCAGCTTGTCAAAGCTGACGGATTTCTTGCGCTCCAGCGGCTGGCTGGCATTCTTCTTGGTCTCGGTCACGCCGACTGCGTCGATCAGGATGAAACGGGTTTTGGTTTGGGCATCCGGCGTTACCTGTTTCAGGTCAGCATCCGGGATGGTGCGCACGCCACGGCCCTTCATCTGCTCGTAGTAACCCTCCGACTTCACGTCTCGCATGAAGATCAGGACTTCGACGGGTTTGATGTCGGTGCCAGTTGCGATCATATCGACGGTCACAGCAATCCGAGGGAACGGATCGACACGGAACGCCTTAATCATCGCCTTGGGGTCTTTGCCCGTATTGCGGTAGGTGATCTTCTTGGCAAAGTCGTTGCCCTCACCAAAGACCTCACGCGCGATGTGCACGATTTCTTCTGCATGATTGTCATCTTTGGCGAAGATCAGGGTTTTGGGCAGCCATTCACCAGTGCGATCTGGGAAAAGTTCACTGAACACACGGTCCTTGTAGGTCTGCAGCACGGTGCGGATTTGGTTTGGAGCTACGACAGAGCGGTCGAGCTCCTTGGCTGTGTATTCGAGATCGGCATCCAGCTCGCGATACCTGACTGCGCGTGTGCGTTTGTCGCGCACGGGCACCTGGAAAGCACTGTCCTGCACCTCCACCTTGCTGCCTTCTTCAGTCACCTTGGTGCGGATCGAATAGATTTCGTAACCCACATTCACCCCGTCCGCCACCGAACGTTCATAGGGGTATTCGGCCACGAGGTTCTGATTGAAGAAACCAAGCGTATGCTTTGATGGCGTAGCGGTCAGGCCGATAATGGAGGCATCGAAATACTCAAGAACCTGTCGCCATAGGCCATAGATGGAGCGGTGACACTCATCTGTGACGATAAAATCAAACGTCTCGATTGGGATCTGAGGGTTGTATTTGATCGGGGGGATTTCCCCCTCTTCTTGCTCCCAAGTCTCGAAGGCGGATGTTTCTTCCTGATCGCCCTCGATTTCCTCACCCCGAAGCATCGAATAAAGACGCTGGATGGTAGTGATGACGACCTTTGCATCGGGGTCGATCCGATGAGAGTGGAGGTGCTGCACAATGTATGTATCTGTGAACCTGTTTGCTGCACCTGGTGGCTGGTAGTTTTGAAACTCTTTGAGGGTCTGGTCACCGAGATTGTTTCGATCGACCAGAAACAGAATCCGCTTGGCTTTTGCATGCTTGATCAGACGGTAGCTGAAAGAACATGCGGTAAAGGTCTTTCCAGCGCCAGTGGCAAGTTGGATCAGCGACCGAGGGCGGTCTTCTGCGAGGGATTTTTCCAAGCCTTGGATCGCGTCAATCTGGCAGTCTCGAAGGCCGGACGAATCAAGGGGTGGTAGCCACTGCAAACGGCCCCTCAAAGTGCCATCATCCTTCACCCATTCGAGAAGCGTTTCGGGTTTGTGGAAGGAAAAAACGCGGCGCGAACGGGGCTTGGGATCCCTCAAAAATCGGAAAAAAGTCTCGTCACTCGTGCTTTCGTAATCGAAGACAAGAATGCTGTCCCATTTGGCCAAGTGCTCGGGAAGCGCAGCCATGTATTTTTCCGACTGCTCCGCTACTCCGCTCAAGGTTACACCGGCTTTTTTCGCCTCAATCACACCAGCCGCCTTGCCACCGATGAACAGTAGGTAGTCGCAAGGCCCTGACTTCAATTGAAATTCCCGAACAGCCACGCCAAGGGCTGCGTTACGATTGAAGTCCTGGTTGTCCTGAATGTCCCAGCCAGCAAGGTTCAATGCCTCGTCTATTTTTTTCCGCGCGAATTCTTCAGGGGTGGGCATAATTACCTCGGAAAAAAGAACAATTTTTTCCAACCTACCGATTACCAGCACAACCTCAAGTAAAACTGGACCATGTTTGGGCTGAAAATCTGGGAGTTGAATTCTGAGGCGGAAAGCTGGATTATTTGGGCGTCGAACTTCAGCTGCTAACCCCGATGCGAAGGGCATCGTCGACTGCAAGTCAGGGAAGCTCTTCGAACGAAGAGCTGCAGAGCCGGGCACTGGAGTGAAAGAATGGCGCGAGGCGCGCTTTCGGCGGAACCGTATCCAAGTTCGCGTAATTGGCCCTGATGGGCAACTTACGGCTCTTGCTTGGAGCGGCCCTCACGAAGGTGCCATGAATGCAGATACCATTGCCTCCAGCAAAAATTCACTGCCCCCCGTTCAGTTGCCAGGTAACGCGCAAAAAAGTTCGATGTCGGACTTTGGTTTCTGGAAAACTGGCCAATCTATTGTTCACAGAGCGCTCAGGAAGGCCAGAAACGCGCTCACACATCGTCGTCTTGTCAGGTGCCAAGTGGTGGCACCCAAAGGTTGATGGCTAACGGCCATCAAAAAAGGAGATGGCGATGAGTAAGCTCTTAGATACGGCAAAGTTCCACGTTTCGGGCACAGCAAGCAATCCCAACCAAGCCCCAACAGTGACGCTCGATATCGAACGTTATCAGCATTTTCTCGAAGCACCTGAACTGTCGGATCAGCAAAAGGAAGAGCTGCTCAAAACGCTTTGGTCAATGATCTTCTGCTTGGTCGAACTCGGCTTCACAGTCTGCTCCCACCAAAAGTCTAACTGAAATAAAAAAGGAACAAGCATACATGAACACGTCGCAAGACACCTACGCGCTAATTTACGCGCGAACAGCCAGAGATGCCGGGCTAAGCAGTAGCTTCGGGCTTTATCCGCAAATCTGTTCAGGAATCGCATATGCTTTTCAGAACAGGTGGCTCGTAAAAAAAATCTACCTGGATACAGGCTCAGGTATTTCTGATGACCACCCGGGGATGAAAGAGCTACTAAGTGACATTCAGAAAATGTCCAATGAAACTGTTCACTTAGTGACCGAGGACCCAGCGCGATTGTCTCGAAACATAGGCTACTACGAAAGCCTTCTAAAATCGTTCAATAGCGCTGGTGTCGCCGTCCATTTTTGCGCCTTCGGTGGCGAGTTACCAGAACTCGGGAGCCTTACAAAAAAACTAATCTCGGCACTCCAGAGTGCAAGCAAACGCGAAGCATCCCTGATCCGCCGCCGCAAAAACATCAAAAAGGAAACCAAATGAAACAAGGACATAGCAGCTTTCAAAACGTCGCAATTTATGCTCGCGTTTCTCACGTGAAACAGGTGGCAGAGGGGCATGGTCTCGAAAGCCAAATAACACGATGTCGCGAGTTTGCAGAGCAGAAGGGTTACAATGTTGCGGCGGTCTTTACAGATGAAATAACAGGCCGCGTTGAAAAGCGGCCTGGCATGAATGCAATGATGAGTTTTCTGAAGAAGAAGGCCAACAACACCCATGTTGTAATTATTGATGACATCTCCCGCCTCGCTCGCAATGTTCCGACCCACTGGAAAATACGCGACCAGATCGCGGCCGTTGGAGCAAGCATTGAGAGCCCCAACTTAGAATTCGGGGAAAGCTCCGGCCCTCGGTTGATCGAGAACATGATGGCGGCTGTTTCACAACACCATAGCCAAAGAAATGGCGAAACATGTTTCGACCGAATGAGGGCCCGTCTTTTGGGCGGATATTGGGTCTTTCGCGAACCGATTGGATACAAGTTGAAAAAACTCCCGGACATGGTCAGCTTCTCGTAAAAGATGAGCCCGTCGCGTCAATTCTCAAAGAAGGGTTGGAAGGGTATTCCTCAGGCAGGTTCGCAAGTCAGGGAGAACTGGCACGTTTTTTTGAAAGCAAACCCATTTTCATGGCCACCATATCTGCAGATTTTGTCCGGATACAAAAGGTTAAAGATCTGCTTACACGTCCTATCTACGCGGGCTACATTAGCTACATGAAAAGCAGAGAGGGGCGTGAATGGAACGTGTCATTCCGCGAAGGAAAACACCAACCCATCATTGATCTCGAAACCTTCGAGAAAAACCAAGCACGCCTGTCCGCGAAACCCAAAGCTGCCCTTCGTCGGGACACCAGCGAAGACTTCCCCCTAAGGGGCTCAGTTCTGTGCGACAGCTGCGGACGACCACTAACTGGATGCTGGTCCAAGGGACGAAAAAAGAGTTACCCTTACTACCTCTGTCAGAAACGCGGCTGTGAAAACAAAGGCAAGTCCATCCCTAAGCAGGTAATGGAAAATCAGTTCGTTGAACTCCTCGAAAAACTCGAGCCATCAGAGGAGCTATTGACTGCGGCTGAAGCTATGTTCCGCGACATCTGGGAGGCAAAGCGAAAATCGGTAAAGGCTGACCAAAGCGCCTATCAAAGGCAGATATACCAAGTTGAAAAGAAGATTGATGACTTCATCGAGATGATTGCCAACGCGACCAACCCCACGGCTGCAGGTCTATACGAAAAAAAGATCGAGGATCTGCTGCGCACAAAGGAAGTTTTAGCTCAAAAATCTGCCAATCTGGGTGAATCTCAGCCAGCATTCAAGGATGTGTTCGAACCATCTATCAGATTCCTCGGAAACCCCTATAAAATATGGAAAAATTCCGATTTCTCCTGGAAGCGAGCGGTTCTTCGACTGGCATTTTCAGAGCCTCTCAAATACTGCAAAAAAGAGGGGTATCGAACACCAAAAACAGCCTTACCTTTCAAAGTGTTGGAAGGCGTCGGCTGCGGAAAAAGTGAAATGGTGCCCCCACACGGACTCGAACCGCGGACCTACTGATTACAAATCAGTTGCTCTACCAGCTGAGCTATAGGGGCACTCACAATCGCAAACTTCCGGATCCGGGGTCGGCGCACGGCCATGAACCCTGAGTGTCCGGTGGAAAATGTCTTCCCCGCCGGGCCTGCTGGGCGACTGGTACTAAAGTACAGAATGACCGTCAAGCCGGTTTGAAAAATCAAATTGCGAAACTGCGGAAACCCCTCGCCGGGATGCGCAAAACCGCCCTCAGCTGCCCTCCGCGGGACAGGTTGAATACAGAGGTTTGCCGCTTCGGCAAGCACCACAGCCCCCTCAACGCTCCCCCGTCGCAAAATCAGCGCAAACCGTAGGTTTGACCTCCTGGCCGCTCCGCATTACTTCTGTAGGCAAGAAACCCGGAAAAACAGGTCGGATCATGCAGGTCATCATTCACTGCGGGGCACATGCCACTGAAGAAGATCTGCTGTTGAAGGCGCTGCTGAAAAATGCCGGCGCTTTGTCGGAACAGGGCACCGCAGTGCCAGGACCCGGCCGCTACCGGTCCTTGCTGAAGGACTGCCTGGCGGCGATGAAGAACGGCAGCGCCGCCAAGGACGCGCCAAAGGTTTTGTGGGACGCAATTCTGGATGACCGCCAGGCAGACCGGGTGATTCTCTCCAATCCGCATTTCTTCGGCTCGCCGCGGCATACGCTGCAGGGCGAACGGCTTTACCCAGAGGCGGGTGAACGGCTGCAGGCGCTGCAGGCGCTGTTTCCCTATGATCAGCCGGAAATCTTCATGGCGTTGCGCAACCCGGCCACGTTCCTGCCTGCGATGCTTGCGAAGTCCAGCCGGGCCATTGTGCGGAACGTTCTGAAGGGCTGCGACCCGGTGCAGCTGCGCTGGTCCGGGCTGCTGGCGCAGATGCGGGATATGGTGCCGGGCATGCCGGTCACTGTCTGGTGCTACGAAGACTTGCCGCTGATCTGGAGCCAGGTACTGCGGGATCTAGGCGGAATGGAGGTCAACGCCCCCCTCACAGGCGGGATGGACCTGCTGGCCACCTTGATGCAGCCTGCCGGCGTGGAGCGGTTGCGCGCCTATCTTGCAGAAAACCCGGATCTTACGGAAATCCACAAACGCCGTGTCTATGCCGCCTTTCTGGACAAGTTCGCACTGGAAGACGCGCTCGAGGAGGAGTTGGACCTCCCCGGCTGGACCAGCGCGCTAGTGGAGGAGATGAGCGAGCGTTACGAGGAAGACCTCTATGTTATCCAGCGGATGCCCGGCGTCACCCTGATTGCGCCATGATTGCAGGCCAGCCCCGCGCCGCGGCTGAACAGCACCCTCGACGCGGTTTGTGCAGTCTGCGTGAACAGATTGCAATTGCGCTCTCAGAGCAGCAGCAAAGCGATGCGGAACCCCCGCTTAACGCAGAGGCTGGCCGTTGCGGCCGAAGGTCAGGTTTTCGCTGCTCAGGTCATCATAGGTGACCTCGACCGCGACTTGCTGGATGGAGCCAAGCGGATAGCTTCGGTATGGCATCCCGTCTTCGTCCTTGATCATGTTTGGGAAGCCTTCCTCAAGGTGGCAATCCGGCAGCGGCCAGATCTCCGGCGGGTTGCCGTTCACCCCCAGCTTGACCTGCGCCAGCCCGCAGCGCCAGGACCACAGGTGGGTGACATAAAGCAGATCCTGGCCGTTGAATTCGCGCACATGGATCCAGTTGGTCTGGGTCGCTGCCAGGATCGGCTTCACTTCGAGCGCGGTAGTAAAGCGGCCGGTGGCCTGTTGCGGCTCTGCTGCCAATCTCGTTTGCGCTGATGCAGGTTGCCCCGCCGCAGTTTGTGCCGGCGCGGCGGCGGCTGCGCGGTCCAGCGCACCGGGTTGCACACTGGGCTGCGCTGATGCCGCAAAAATGGCCAGGATCACGTCAATCATCATTGTCTCTCCCCGGTCTGCGCCCTGAACAGCACAGAACCGCTTGTAATCGCCAGCAGGCCGGTTGCGCGGCGCCTTGCAGGCTTGTAGCTAAACTATCAGGCAGTCCTATCCGCCCGGAAGAGACGGAAAACGGGGAAAACCATGGCAAATGCCCCCTTCAATGTGATGATCGTGGGCCAAGCCGGCCGGCTGCAGTATGAGGCGCTGCTGTTCGCCGCCTCGCTGCGCCATTGTTCGCCCGGGTTTTCCGGACGGTTGTTTGTGGCGGTGCCGCAACCAGGGCCGCTGTGGGAGAAGGACCCCGCCATCCGCAAGCAGGACGTTCTGCAAGCGCTGGCAGATTTGGGCGCCGAGATCCTGCCGTTCGAGAACAAAACCTTCGGCGGCGCCTACCCTTACGGTAACAAGATCGAAGCCTTGCAGGCGATGCCCAAGGGCGAGCCGTTTGTGTTTTTCGACACCGACACGCTGATCACCGGAGAGCTGGCGGATGTGCCGTTTGATTTCAGCCGCCCTTCGGCCTCGCTGCGGGTGGAGGGGACCTGGCCCAAGCCGACCCTGTACGGGCCTGGCTACAGCGGGATCTGGCAATCGCTCTACAGCCGTTTCGGCCTCGACTTTCTGTCCAGCCTCGACCTCAGCCAGCCGGATGAATACTGGAAACGCTACCTCTACTTCAACGCAGGCTTCTTCTACGGCGCCTGCCCGCGGGCCTTTGGCAAGCGGTTCCTGGTCTATGCGCAATCTGTCCGCAACGACCCGCCGCTTGCGCTGACCGGCCAGACACTGGAGCCCTGGCTGGACCAGATAGTGCTGCCACTGGTGATCCACTCCTTTGGCGGCGGACGCGATGCGCTGCCCGGCGGTTATCTGGACGGGCAAACAAGCTGCCATTACCGGCTGTTTCCGCTGCTTTACGCGCGGGAGAACGACTGGGTGGTGGAAATACTGCAGGAGATCGCAGCGCCGAACCGGATCAAGAAAGTGCTGAAGGGCTACGAGCCGATCAAGCGCATGATCTATCAGGGGCGCGGTGAAAAGGTGCGGGCGCTGTTTGACCGCGCAAACCTGCCCCGCCGCGAACAGGCAATCCGCAACCGGATCAAATCCGAAGGCTTCTGGATGCGCTGATCCCGGCCTTCGGGCTTAAGAAAACGCAGGGCTCCCACCTGCTCACGGGCCTCCGGCGGAGACCCTTTGCAGTTGGGCCCGGCGCCGCCAGGGGCCGGCGGCGGGCGGGAGCCTTCCGCTGCGGCATTCCCGCAATTGCCTTCCTAGCGCAGCCATGCTGTTGTGCGCCCGGAATAACAGAGCTTTCAGGGAGACCCATTCATGACCGACGTTCCGACATACGGTTTTGACACCTTGCAGATCCACGCCGGCGCCAAGCCGGACCCGGCCACCGGCGCGCGGCAGACGCCGATCTACCAAAGCACTGCCTATGTGTTCCGCGATGCCGAACACGCCGCCGCGCTGTTCAACCTGCAGGAAGTCGGCTTTATCTATTCGCGTCTGACCAACCCCACCGTCGCGGTGCTGCAGGAACGTCTGGCAACACTGGAAGGCGGTGTTGGCGCGGTTTGCTGCTCTTCCGGCCATGCGGCGCAGATCATGGCGCTGTTCCCGCTGATGGGTCCGGGCTGCAATGTGATCGCCTCAACCCGCCTGTACGGCGGCACCGTTACCCAGTTCAGCCAGACCATCAAGCGCTTCGGCTGGTCTGCGAAATTCGTCGATACCGATGATCTGGACGCCGTGAACGCTGCCATCGACGAAAACACCCGCGCGGTATTCTGCGAATCCGTGGCCAACCCAGGCGGCTATGTGACCGACATCCGCGCCCTGGCGGATATCACCGATGGCGCCGGTATCCCGCTCATCGTCGACAACACCTCTGCCACGCCCTACCTGTGCAAGCCGATTGACCAGGGTGCGACGCTGGTTGTGCATTCCACCACCAAATACCTCACTGGCAACGGCACCGTGACCGGCGGCTGCGTGGTCGACAGCGGCAATTTCGACTGGTCGGCAAATGACAAGTTCCCGTCTCTGTCAGCACCAGAGGATGCCTATCACGGCCTCAAGTTCCACGAGACCTTCGGCCCGCTTGCATTCACTTTCCACAGCATTGCCATCGGCCTGCGCGACCTTGGCATGACGATGAACCCGCAAGGGGCGCATTACACGCTGATGGGGGTTGAGACCCTTTCACTGCGGATGCAGAAACATTGCGAGAACGCCGAGAAAATCGCTGCCTGGCTCGAGAATGACAGCCGCGTTGACTACGTGACCTATGCGGGCCTGCCGTCCTCGCCCTATTATGAGCGCGCCCAGGCCTGCTATCCCAAGGGCACCGGCGGCCTGTTCACCTTTGCGGTCAAGGGCGGCTATGAGGCCTGCATCAAACTGGTGGATTCTCTGGAGATCTTCAGCCATGTGGCCAACCTCGGCGACACCCGTTCGCTGATCATCCACTCTGCCTCCACCACCCACCGGCAGCTGTCGCCCGAGCAGCAGGAAGCAGCAGGCGCAGGTCCGAATGTAGTGCGCGTTTCCATCGGAATCGAGGATGCAGACGACCTGATCCGCGATCTGGACCAGGCGCTGGACAAAACCTGCGGCTGAGGCGCCAACAGCAATTCAGCAGAAAGGCCGGGCGTCCTGCCCGGCCTTTCTTGTTGCCGCAGGTTACTCGCTGCCTGGCACAGTCATATCGAAGACAACCGAGACATTGTGGCTGAAAGTCAGTTCCCCGGCTTCAATGGGCATCGCATCGCTGCGGGCCATTTCCATCGCCATCATGGGACGTCCGCCGCCGCCGCGCTCATTGATCGAGCGCACCGGTCCCAGTTCCATGCCGGCAGCCTCGGCCAGCTGCTGCGCCTTGCGGATGGCGTCCTTGACGGCCTCCCCGCGGATTTGGTCGGTGACCGCCGAAGGGTCCTCCACACCAAAGCTCGGCCCCTGGAACTGATTGGCGCCCGCCGTCAGCACCGTATCCAGCACCGGGCCAAGCCGGTCAAGGTCGCGCACCCGCACCATCAGCGTGTTCGACGCCTGGAAACCGGTGATCTCGCGCCGCCCGCCGCTGTCATAGGAGCGGTCCTGCGACCAGACCGGATGCATGGAAATCTGCCGGGTCTGCATGTCCGCAGCAGCAATGCCGCCGTCCTTAAGCCGTGCAATCACAGCGCCCATTGCCTCGGACACAGCCGCCATTGCCATCGCCGCTTCCTCGGCCTCTTCGGTGACGCCCAGGGTGATGGTCGCCAGTTCCGGCGCCACTTGCAGCATGCTTTCGCCGTTTACGGTGATCTGACGCAACGCCGTGGCCTCGCTTGCTGCCAGGGTACCGGCGCTCATCGACAGCATCAGCGCGGCTGCCAGAATTTTCTTTGCCTTCATACGGAAAAGCTCCTTTTGCAATGTCTTCTAGATGGGGATGGCAAACTGCCGCCTGCAAGTCCTGGCAGACGTCTTTTCCTTTAACTCGGCAGGTTCCTGCTTTAAGGTCCGCGGCAAAACACCGGGCGCGTCAGGCGGCCCCGGGCAGTATGGATTTTGATGGTTTGACCCAAGGCATGAAACCGGCGTTTGCGCTTTCGCTTTCCTCAGATGGCATCGAACTGATCTACCGCGCGAAAGATGGCTGGCGCAGCGTGGCCAGCACCCCGTTTGACGCCGATGATCTGCCTGCCGCATTGGCCGCAATGCGCGCGGATGCGCTGCAGCTGGCACCCGGCGGCATCTTCTGCAAGCTGATCCTGCCCAATGACCAGATCCGCTATTTGACCGCCGAGACCGGTGATCTGCCCGTTGAGGCGCGGATTGAAGCGGCCCGGCAGGCGCTGGAAGGCGCCACGCCTTATCCTGTGGATGAGCTGGCCTTTGATATCTCCATCGACGGCAGCCGGACCCATGTTGCGGCGGTGGCGCTGGAAACCCTGGACGAGGCCGAGACCTTTGCGGTCGAGCACGGGTTCGGCCCGGTCAGTTTTGTCGCGGCGCCGGAAGACAGCGGTTTTCAGGGTGAACCGTTCTTTGGCACCACACGGGCAATCCGCGGCACCGAGGTTGAGCCGGACGATACGGCTGTCAAGGTGATCGGACCTGCAGAACTGCCGGCCCTCTTGACCGAAGACCGTGCGGATGACCCCGCCGCCCTAGCACTGGCGGAAGACAGCGCAATACCGGCAGCGATTGCCGCTGTCACGGAACCCTTGACAGAGCCAGCAGAACCGGCGGCTCTTGTTGAGGCGGAAGAGATGGCTGCAGCTGCCAAACAACCACCTGAACGGGACGGCGCGCCGCTGGATGCCCCCAAGGACACTCCGGTGCCCCCGTCTGCCCAGGCAGCCGGGGCCGAGGAGCCTGCAAGCCTGCCACCGCTTGTTTCGCCGCCTTCTGACGCTTCGGGCGCGCCGTTACCAGATGTTTCAGGCCTTCTCAGCCAAGAGAACAAGGCAGCGTCTGTAAAATCGTCCGCGCAAGCCTCCGCTCCGCTGGCCGCCGGGCGCCAAGTGCCAAAAGCTCCAGCTGCCGTGAAGCCGGTCGGCGCAGCAATTGCGGCCCAGAAACCTGACACCGCGGACACTCCGGCGGCCCATTTGCCAATACCGCCAGCTCCGTTGCCAACTGGTGCGGCTTCTCCTCTGCCAATTCCGCCGGCGCCGGCAGCATTGCGGGACAGCGCCCCGGCAGCCGCCGCGCCCGCGGCGTCACAGTCTCCGGCCCCCGAAAAGGCCGCCAAGGGCAAGCCGCGCTACCTTGGGGTGATCCTGACAGCCGTTCTGCTGCTGTTCATGGCAACAGTTGCGGTCTGGGCTGTGTTTGGCGAAGGCGGATTTTTTGCTGCAGCCCCCGATCAGGATCCCGGCCTGGCACCCGCCCCTGCGGTCAGATCCGAAGACGGGCAGCCGGATGCAGCCCCCCCCCGGCCGGCGGCGCCCGCCGCGGCAGGCAGCCCCGGCTCAGATACCGCCCCTGCCGCCATCGCTCCGCAGGTAAGCGTCCTGGCAGGCCAGCCCGATCCCGGACTGCAGGAGGCCGGCGCAGCGCCCGCAGAGGGCGAAACGCAGGAAAACACCGCGTTGGCTGAGGCCGGCGGCACAGGCGCGCTCCCTTCGGTCGAGGATGAGGCCGCCGCCGATGGTGTGAATCTGCCCGAAGAGGGCACCGACACCGCCTTTTTGGACCCCTCTGCTCTGCAGCCCAGCGGCACAGAGGGACCCGAACCGGCCCCGGCGCCCGCTGAGTCTCTGACTGCAGGGCCGCTGGATGACTTGGCCCAGGCCGCGCGCTATGCCGCGACCGGGGTCTGGCCGGTTGCTCCTGGCCTGGGAGACATCCCCGCCGCGCCCCGCCTGGACGAGCTTTATACTGCCTCCATTGACCGTACTGAAATCGCCGCCGACGCGGTGGCCCTGCCGCAGCCAGAAACCTTTGCCGGGGATGATGAACCCGGCGCCATTGCCTCGCCTGCTGCGGCAGGGTCTGCGTTTGATCTGGACGCGCGCGGGCTGGTCAAAGCCACCCCCGAAGGCACGGTTAATCCCGATGGCATCACAGTCTACCTTGGCCGCCCGAAAAACGTGCCGCCGCCCGCTCCGGATCGCAGCGACCCCGCCGCCGAAGCGCTGGCTGAGGAAGTGGCCCGCAATCAGGTGCTGTCGCGCAAACGCCCCAAGCCGCGGCCTGCAGATCTGGAAGAACTGGTGGAACGGGCGCAGCTTGGCGGTCTCAGCCGGACAGAACTGGCCAGCATGCGCCCGCGCCAGCGCCCTGCCAGCCTGAAGCCCGCCGGGGAAGAGCAGCTGCCGGTCACCGCCCAAGCCATCGCCGCCTCGGTGGTTCCGCGCGCCCGGCCCGCCAATTTCGCCAATTTGGTTGACCGCGCCCGGCGCAATCCGCAAAACCAGGCGCAGATCGCCGCTGCCGTGCCCGCCGCTGCAGCCGCGGCGGCACCGCGCATCCCGACGGCCGCATCGGTTGCCCGCCGCGCCACCGTCAGCAACGCCATCAACCTGCGCAAGCTGAATCTGATCGGGGTTTACGGCACCGCCTCGGACCGCCGCGCATTGGTCCGTCTGCCCTCAGGCCGCTACAAGAAGGTGCAGGTCGGCGACCGTATCGACGGCGGCCGGGTAATTGCCATTGGTGAAAGCAAATTGCAGTACCAGAAAGGCGGCCGCAACCGTACCCTGGAAATGCCCAAGGGATAGGATCAAGCCCTTCCCTTCCTGCGCGTAATTCATAAAACCGCAGCTCCGGAGGATGGGCCTGTTGCAGGCCGCCTTGCCGCCGCACGCAAAAAAGGCCGGACCCGCATGGCAGGCCCGGCCTTTTCCGTTTCTCAGGTCCTGTTATTCTGCGGCCTGGATCTCGCCGCTTTCGATCTGCTCACGCTCAATCGATTCAAACAGCGCCTTGAAGTTGCCTTCGCCAAAGCCGTCATCGCCCTTGCGCTGGATGAACTCAAAGAAGATCGGCCCGATCACGGTTTTTGAGAAGATTTGCAGCAGGATCCGGGTCTCGCCGCCGTCCACCACGCCTTCGCCGTCGATCAGGATGCCGTGTTTCTTCATCCGGTCCAGCGGTTCGTCATGTCCGTGAACCCGCTCTTTGGACATTTCATAGTAGGCGTCATTCGGGCCAGGCATGAACTTCAGGCCCTTTTCCGCGATTGCATCGGTGCTGGCATAAATGTCGTCCGAGCCGACTGCGATATGCTGGATGCCTTCGCCGTTGTATTTTTTCAGATAAGAAACGATCTGACCTGTTTCGCCCCGGTCTTCGTTGATCGGGATCCGGATCCGCCCGCAGGGCGAGGTCAGCGCGCGACTGAGAAGTCCAGTGAACTTGCCCTGGATATCAAAGAAACGGATCTCCTTGAAGTTGAACAGTTCCTCGTAGAACTTGAACCACTTATCCATGTTGCCCTTGTAGACGTTGTGGGTCAGGTGATCGAGGTAGAAGAACCCGTCGCCGCGCGGTTTGGACTGTTTCAGCCAGGTGAATTCCGCGTTGTAGGGCGAGGTGTCGTGATACTGATCGATGAAGTAAATCAGCGAGCCGCCAATCCCCTTGATTGCAGGCACATTCATCACTTTGCCCGGCCCGTCATAAGCCTCGGCGCCTTTGGACACAGCGTGTTCGAATGCCTTCTGAGCGTCCGCCACCCGCCAGCCCATCGCCGGCGCGCAGGGGCCGTGCTCTTCCACGAATTTCGCAGCAAAGCTTTCGGGGTCGGCGTTCAGGATATAGGTGACATCGCCCTGCTGCCACAGTTCCACCAGCGGCTGGTTTTTGCGATGGCCGGTCAACTCATACCCCATGCGGGTGAACAGCGCCCGCAGCTCGTCCGGCTCCGGGCTGGCAAATTCAACAAATTCAAAACCATCGGTGCCAGCCGGGTTTTCCGGGGTGATTACGGATTTCGGGGCGTTATGCGGGAAAGGACCCATTGCGTGTCTCCTTCGGATCATGCGGGAAGCCAAGTGAATTCTTACATCCAGAATACCGCATATCCAGCGCAGGTTTTCCGCGTTGTTTCGCACCGGAAACTTGAAATGTGCGTATCATTCGCGCCATGGTGGCCAAAAATGGAAAAAACACGCATGCTGGACCCAACAGACACCAAGCTGCTCGCAGCTCTTCAGAAAAATGCGCATCTCACCGCGCAGGAGCTGGGCGAGATGCTCAACCTTTCCCCTAGCCAGGCCGGGCGGCGGCGGCAGCGGCTGGAGGCAGAAGGGTATATCCAAGGGTATTCGGCCCGGCTTGACCCCGCCAGGCTGGGGCTGTCAGTGCAGGGGTTTGTGCAGGTTCATCTGGGCAGTCACGGCCCCGAACAATCCAAGGGGTTTGCCCGGCTGGTGGCCAGCCAGCCGGAAATCACCTCGGCCTGGACGATGACCGGAGAGGCCGACTACCTGCTGCGCGTCTATTGCGCCGATCTGGAGGCGCTGAATACGCTCATCCACGGCATCCTGCTGCCCCACCCCGCCGTTTCCAGGGTCCAGAGCCAGATCGTTATGGCACAATTAAAACGCGATGCACCGCTGCCGACTTAACCATCCGGGAAGGAATTGGCGGTAAAGATGCCCTAACGATTTCTGTAACCGAAAGTGGAACGTGCCGTGTCTATTGTTGACCGCCGAATTGAAACGCGCCCGAGCAGCGGCGAGGCGCCGTTTGGCCTCAATGAGGTGTTCTTTTCCAGAACCGACAGCCGCGGTGTCATTCAGGCCGGCAACTATGTGTTCCGCCGTGTCGGCGCCTACCCCTGGGAAGAACTGATCGGCGCCCCGCACAAGGTGATCCGCCACCAGGACATGCCCAAGGGGGTGTTTTCGCTGTTCTGGGACACCATCCAGCGTGGCGAATTCATGGGCGCCTACGTCAAGAACAAGTCCAAGGACGGACTGTACTATTGGGTATTTGCCGTGGTGGTGCCCTGCCAGGACGGCTACCTTTCCGCCCGCATCAAGCCAAGCAGCGCATTGTTTACCGAGGTGCGCAATTTCTATGCGAAGGTGCTTAAGCGGGAGACCGAAGAGGGCATCACTCCGGAGGACAGCGCGCAATACCTGCTCGATTGGCTGAACAGCCAGGGCTATGAGAACTACCACGAGTTTGCCGCCCACGCACTGAGCCAGGAACTGATCTCCCGAGACAAGGGCCTGAACCAGCCGCCCAACGCCCGGATCCAAGAGCTGACGGGCATGCTGCGCAACGCTGAAACCCTGGTGGAAGAGACCGAAGGGCTGATCACCGATTTCGATGCAATGCACACGATCCCGCATAACCTGCGGGTGCTGGCCTCGCGGATTGAACCATCGGGCGGCCCGGTCACGGTGCTGTCGCAGAACTACGGCTCGATGTCACGCGAGATGTCGGATTGGTTCGGCGCCCATGTGATGGGTGAGAACAGCAATTTTGCCAAGATCAAGGCTTCGGTGAACAGCAGCCTGTTTGTCGAAGGCATGGCGCGCATCCTGATCGAATGCGACAACCAGCTGCAACAGGAACGCCGCGATCTCGGCGAGCCCGACATGGAAACCGAACGCGGCATCCTGGCCGATCTGGCCAAGGACCAGGTCAAGCGGTCGCAAAACGGTATGAGAGAAGTCGACGAAGAAGCCGCGCGCATCACCAGCGCCTGCCAGATCATGCACCGGCACTTCCTTGGTCTCAGCTCCACTCGGGTGCTGCTCAAAATCGAAAGCGCACGGCTGACCGATTCCGGCGAAACACTGGCTGATATCATCGACCAGCTGGGCGGTTTTCAGGAACGGATTTCGCGGCGGCTTGACCGGATCGGAAAGCTGAGCGAAGAGATCCGCCTGCTCGAACAATAGCCGGCCCGAAAAGCAACAAGCTCGACCGAAAACCCATCAATGATTGCTGCTGGCAGGCACCGTATTGCCGTAACAGCCCGCCGCGGCCGGCAAAGCCATTGCCAAGGCCCCGGCAGGCTTGCGATACCTAAAACATGGAAGAGTTTTTTTACCAAGCAACCATTTATCTGGGCGCCGCAGTCATTGCGGTGCCTCTGGCTGCGCGCCTTGGGCTTGGCTCGGTTCTAGGATACCTGGCGGCGGGCATTGCCATCGGCCCGATCTTTGGCCTGACCGGCACCGAAACCGAGGATTTGCGCCACTTCGCCGAGTTCGGCGTGGTGATGATGCTGTTTCTGATCGGGCTGGAGCTGGAACCGCGCGCGCTTTGGGCCATGCGGGATAAGCTGATCGGCTTGGGCGGCATGCAGGTCACAGCCTCGACGGCTGTTCTGATGGGCGCTGCCATGGCTGCGGGCGAACCCTGGCATGTCAGCCTGGCAGTCGGACTGGCGCTGTCGCTGTCTTCCACTGCGATTGTCCTGCAGACACTGTCGGAAAAGGGGCTGATGCGCACCGGCGGCGGCCGTTCAGCCTTTTCTGTGCTGCTGACCCAGGATATCGCGGTGATCCCGATCCTTGCCTTTCTGCCGCTGCTGGGCAGCTATGCGATCCCCCAGTTTGCCTCCGATGGCTCCATCAGCCGTGATAGCGCAGGCGGCCACGGCGGCGGCCACGGGTCGCTGTCGCTGGTGGACGGGTTGCCCGGCTGGGCGGTGGCGCTGGTCACCCTGGCCGCCATCGCCTTCATCATCCTGGCGGGCATTTACCTGACGCGGCCGCTGTTCCGGTTTATCCACGCCTCCAACCTGCGGGAGATGTACACCGCCCTGGCGCTGATGATTGTCGTCGGCATTTCCTTCCTGATGACGCTGGTCGGCCTTTCCCCCGCCCTAGGCGCCTTTCTGGCCGGGGTCGTGCTGGCCAACTCCGAATTCCGGCACGAGATGGAAAGCGACCTTAACCCCTTCAAGGGGCTTTTGTTGGGGTTGTTCTTCATCACTGTCGGCGCGGGCATCAACTACCGCCAGTTTCTGGCCGACCCGGGCGATCTGATCGGTTTGGCGCTGCTGGTGATCTTTGCCAAGGGCGTGGTGCTGTTTGCCGTCGGCCGCGCCTTTGGCCTGCGCCGCCGCCGCTTGTGGCTGTTCACCCTCAGTCTGGCCCAAGCCGGGGAGTTCGGCTTTGTGCTGCTGGCTTTTTCGACCCAGCTCAACGTGATTCCAGCAGCGCTTTCAGAAAAGCTTCTACTGGTGATTGCTTTGTCGATGCTGATCACCCCGCTGCTGTTCATCGCCTATGACCTGTTGTCCAAACGCATGGGCGACGCCCGACAAGAGCACGAGCCGGATGAGATCGACGAGGAAGGGCCGGTTATCATCGCGGGCATTGGCCGTTTTGGCCAGATCGTCAACCGGCTGGTGCAGGCCAGCGGTTTCAAGACTGTGGTGCTGGACCATGATATGGAAGCGGTGCAGCTGATGCGCCGGTTCGGGGTGAAAAGCTTCCTTGGCGATCCCACCCGGCCGGAACTGCTGAAAGCTGCAGGAATCGCCAAGGCCAAGGTCTTTGTGGTGGCGCTGGACGACCCGGAAGGCGTGGTCAAGATGGTCACCTATGTGCGCCGGGCCTATCCGGATCTGCACATCATCGCCCGAGCCAAGGACCGCAACCATGTCTATGAG
This sequence comes from Leisingera aquimarina DSM 24565, assembly GCF_000473165.1. Classification (GTDB taxonomy): domain Bacteria; phylum Pseudomonadota; class Alphaproteobacteria; order Rhodobacterales; family Rhodobacteraceae; genus Leisingera; species Leisingera aquimarina. The sequence goes on from NZ_KI421504.1 coordinate 3,832,049, forward strand.
CTGTACAAGGCCGGCGCCGATGACATTGTGCGCGAGATGTTCGACAGCTCCGTGCGTGCAGGCCGCTATGTGCTGGAGAACGTCGGTCTCAGCGAATATGAGGCGGCACAGGCGGCGCAGACCTTTTATGCGCATGACCGTGCCAACCTCCGTGACCTCGCCCAGCACTGGATCCCCGGCGTGCCTGCCAGCCAGAACCCGGCCTATATAGACCGCGCGCGGGAGCTGGAGAAAGCCATCGAAAGCGCGATTTTCGAGATGGCCGAACGCAAGCGCAAGAAATCCGCAAAAGCCGCAGAATGACAGAAGCCCCGGCGCAGGCCGGGGCTTTGTTCCTGATCCTTCTTTCCGCCGGCGGCCCGCTCAGCCGTCGGAGACGCCCGCTTCAGCAAAGGTCGCCATGCCACTGTGGCAGGCGACAGCGCCTTTCAAAACCTGAATCGCCAACGCCGCACCGGAGGCCTCGCCCAGACGCAGGCCCAGCGACAACAGCGGCTGCTTGCCCAGCTTCGCCAGCAGCGCCGGATGCGCCCCTTCGGCGCTTTGATGGCCGGCCACTGCGTGGTCCAGCGCGCCGTCAGCGGTTTGCAGCAGGCAGGCCGCTGCAGCGCAGCAGATAAACCCGTCCAGGATCACCGGGATATACAGTACACGGGCGGCAGCAATGGCGCCCGCCATGGCAGCAATCTCGCGTCCGCCCAAGCAGGCCAGCGCATCCAGCCCGTCGTTGATTCTGCCCCGATGCAGTGCAACACCTTCGGCCACCACGCGGGTTTTATGCGCAAGCCCGGCTTCATCCACACCGGTGCCGCGCCCGGTCCAATCCACTGCCTCGCCGCCGAACAGGACACAGGCCAGGGCGGCGGCGGGGGTGGTATTGCCGATGCCCATTTCGCCGACCACCAGCAGATCAGCGCTTGGGTCCACTGCATCCCAGCCGGTTTTCAGCGCAGCCAGCAGATCTTCCCGGCTCATTGCCGGTCCTTGGGTGAAATCACCCGTCGGGCGCTCCAGCTCCAGCGCATGCACATCCATGCGGGCGCCGGCCAGCCTGGCCAGTTGGTTGATGGCCGCGCCACCGTGTTCGAAGTTGATCACCATCTGGGCGGTGACTTCCGGTGGAAAGGCCGAAACACCCTGTGCCGTCACGCCGTGGTTGCCCGCAAAGACAATCACCTGCGGTGCGGTGATTTCCGGCCTATCGCTGCCGCGCCATCCCCCATACCAGATGGCCAGCTCCTCAAGCCGGCCCAAAGCGCCCGGAGGTTTGGTCAGCTGGGTATTGCGCGCAGCCGCACCATCAAGCGCAGCCTGGTCCTGCACGGGTGCGCTGGCCAGTGCGGCGCGAAAATCATCAAGGGAGGAAAGCTGTGGCAGCATGTGAAAGCCTCGTTGCATCTGGGCGGGGGACGCGGATAAAGCGGATGACAATCTGTTTAACGGCTGACGGCAGTGCCGCAAGCCCCGCAATAGGCCCGTAAATGCGAAAAAACGACATCCAGGCAAAAGACATCCTGCTGGCGCTGGTGCTGCTGACCCGGCTGCCCCTGCCGCCTCTGCCGTCCGAAGCGTTCCAGCGGCAGGCCAAGGCGGTCTGGGCGTTCCCGCTGGTCGGGCTTGCCGTCAGCCTGCCAGCGGCGCTGGCTGTAACTTTTGCAATGCACATAGGCCTGCCTGCCGCAGTGGCCGCAGGGCTAGCGTTGGCGGTTCAGGTGATGCTAACCGGCGCCATGCATGAGGACGGGCTGGCCGATACCGCAGACGGCCTTTGGGGCGGCTTCACCCGGGACCGGCGGCTGGAGATCATGAAGGACAGCCGCATTGGCGCTTATGGAGTGATTGCCCTGATCCTCGGCTTTGGCCTGCGCTGGAGCGCCTTGGCCGCGCTGATCGCTGCAGCAGGTGCCTGGCCCCTGCCGGCGTTGGCCATGCTGAGCCGGGCAGTGATGCCTGCGCTGATGTCGGCCCTGCCCAATGCGCGCGCCGCCGGCCTGTCGCAAACCGTGGGCCGCCCCCGCGCCCTGCCCTGTGTGCTGGCGGCCCTGCTGGCCATTGTCCTGTCGCTGCCCCTGATTGGCGCTGCGGCCTTGGCCGCGGCCTTGGCCATGGGCCTGGCTGCCCTGGGTTTGGGGGCGCTGGCCAAGGCTAAGATCGGCGGCCAAACCGGGGATATTCTGGGAGCATCTCAGCAAATTGCCGAGATTTCCGGCCTGCTTACGCTTCTCGCACTCTGCAGCTGAGCCGGACCAGTGCATGAAAAAGGCCGCACCCTAGGGGGCACGGCCTTTCAATTACTGTTTACAGCAGATGCTTACGCGGCAACGCGGGAGGTCAAAACCTCATCCACCTGCTTGGCGGCAGCAATTTCGTCATTGCCGGACACAGCTGCGACTTCGCGGGTCAAACGCTCAAGCGCTGCTTCATAAAGCTGGCGTTCGGAGTAGCTTTGCTCGCGCTGGTCATCAGTGCGGTGCAGGTCCCGCACCACTTCGGCGATTGAGATCAAGTCGCCGGAGTTGATCTTTTGCTCATATTCCTGGGCGCGGCGCGACCACATCGCGCGCTTCACCTTCGCCTTGCCTTTCAGCGTCTTCATCGCCTGGGCAATCACGTCCGGCGAGCTGAGCGAGCGCATGCCCACTTCGGTTGCTTTGTTGGTCGGCACCCGCAGGGTCATCTTGTCTTTCTCAAAGGTGATCACGAAAAGCTCCAGCGCAAAGCCGGCCACTTCCTGCTCCTCGATCGAGATGATCTGTCCCACCCCATGCGCCGGGTAGACTACATACTCATTGGGGCGGAATTCGAGCTTCTTCGATTTGGTCATACAGGTTGTTCCTTACTCATTGCCGGGCGGCTCCGGCATTTTAGCGAACAAAATGCCCGGCCCCGGTCAGTTTGATTTGACCAGCCCCCAGGACATTTTATCCGCAGAAATACCGCCCAATCTGCGCACCACTGCTGGCGTGCGCCAGGGGCGGACTCCGATTGTTTATGTCTTTTGTGTTTTGAGCATACCACAAAAAAGGGCCGCCCGAAAGGCGGCCTGCAAACCAGGGTCCGTTAAAACCCCATGCGATACGGCGGTTTCCTGCAAATTTGCGGCATCGCCCCTATCTGGCAGAGAATCAGCCGCCTTCGCCGGGCGCCTCGGAGAAATACTTCTCCATCTTGCCCTCTTCGCCGTCGCGTTCCTCGTAGCCCGGCATCGGGTCTTTCTTGGAAACGATAACCGGCCACAGTTCAGAGTACTTGCGGTTGAACTCAACCCATTTGTCCATGTCCGGTTCGGTATCCGGGCGGATTGCATCCGCCGGGCATTCCGGTTCGCAGACGCCGCAGTCGATGCATTCGTCGGGGTGGATCACCAGGGTGTTCTCGCCCTCGTAAAAGCAATCCACCGGGCATACCTCGACACAGTCGGTGTATTTGCAGGCGATGCAGTTTTCCGTCACGACATAGGTCATAGTACCGAGTCCCGTTATCCGTTTGCGCCTAGCTAATCCAGACCGGCGACGGCTTCAAGCCGTCAAAGGGTATCCTGCTTGCGAGTAAGATCAAGCGCTCTGCGGGCTTTTTTGTCCGGCCGGCCTTTTCCTTCGAACTTGGGATTGGCCGGAATTTTTTCCTGCTTTTCCGTCATATCGAAGTACAGTGCCTGTGCCTCAGGCGCCGGGCCGCGGCGTTCGCCGACGGCCTCCACCCGCACCACCCGGATCACTTTGGCCTGGGCGAAGGTCAGAACGTCACCCGGGGTGACGTTCTGAGCCGGCTTCAAGGTCTTGGTGCCATTGAGGCGCACATGACCCGCACTGACCTGTTTGGCGGCCAGGCTGCGGGTCTTGAAAAACCGCGCATGCCATAGCCACTTGTCGATGCGGATCTTGGGCGCGCCCTCGGTCATGGCAGGATCAGTCGCCCTGTTTCAGCCCCATCAGCGCAGCTGCAAAGGGGTTGTCCGGGTCGATCTGCTTTTCCTTTTTCGCGGGACGCGCGGAATAGGTTTTGGCGCCCTGATCCTGACGCGGACCGCCCTTGCGGCCCGGCTTGCCGCGCGGGCCGCCGCCACGGTCGCCGCCTTTGGCACCGCGCGGTTTGCCCTTGCCGGCAGGTTTGCCATCGCCCTGCAGACGGCGGTTCTGCTGGCGCTGGCCGCCGCCTTGGCGTCCGCCGCGGTTGCCGCCCCAGGTGAAGGTGAAGAACACTTCCATTTCCGGTTCGGCAGCGGCATCCGCATCAGCCGCCGCCTCGGGCTTGGCTTCTGCAGTGTCTTGTGCAGGCGCCGCCTCGGCCTCAGCGGCGGGAGCTTCAGCAACGGCATCCTCAGCAGGCACCGCATCCACGGCTTCTGCAGCGGTTTCAGCAGCCGGATCTTCCGTTGCAGGCGCGGATTCAGCAGCTGCCTCAGCAGGCTTGGCTTCAGCTTCAGCAGGCTTGGCCCCGGCTTCCGCCGTAACCGGCTTCACCTTCTGGCGCTCGCCCTTCTCTGCCTTATAGCCCAGACCCTGCATCAGGTCGGCGAACTGTTCCAGCGTCATGCCGGTGATCGACAGCATGTCAGCCTTGGCTTCAAAGCCGCCGCGGCTGTCTTCGCCGCGCAGCATGTCGGCCAGACGCTCCAGCATGTCGATACGGATCATCCGCTCACCCGCCGCGCGGTAGCCGGACATGGTGTCATAGCCTTCAGGTGCGTCCTTGGCGGAGGGCACGGTGACCAAACCCGGAGGCGGAGATTCGGGGAAATCCTGCAGACCGTTTGCCAGCGACCACAGCACCAGCCGCAGACGGGTCGGCGCCGGTTTCAGCAGGAGCGGCATGAAAATGGTGAACTGGCCGAAACGGATACCATGCTTGCGCAGCGCGCCGCGGGCGTCCTGGTCCAGATCCTTGACCTCTTGCATCACGCTGGCACGCGGCAGCACGCCAAGATTTTCCACCATGCGGAAGGCAAAGCCGCGGGCCAGACCGGTCAGCTCTTCGTCCTTTTGCAAGGCCAGCAGCGGCTCAAACAGCGCGTTGATCTTGCGGGTGATGAAATGCAGCAGGCGGCGCTCAACCTTCTGAGCCACATCCGGCCCGGCGGACTCGTCCACAAAGACCTCGATCTGCGGGGCCAGCGCGTCGGCGCCGGCCACCAGCTTGCCCACCGCATGTTCGCCCCACATCAGGCCGCCCTGTTCGGTGTAATCAATCTCGGTATCGGGCGCGTTATAGAACCGGTCCGCACGCAGATGGAATTGCGGCGCCAAAGCCTGCAGCGAGGCCGCCTTCAAGGCCTTGGCCTCGGCACCCTGCGCGCTTTTGTCCGGGCTGAACCGGAACCCCTCGAGACGGCCGACGAATTCGCCTTCAACCGTCACTTCACCCTTGTCATTCACTTCGGCCAAAAGGGCCTCCTTCTGCTTGAGCCGGCGCAGCAGCACAGACGTGCGCCGGTCCACAAATCTTTGCGTCAAGCGCTCGTGCAGCGCATCTGACAACCTGTCTTCTACAGCGCGCGTCTCCCCGCGCCAATGGCTTTCGTCACGCAGCCAGCCATTCCTTTGCGCGACATATGTCCACGTGCGGATAAATGCCAATCTTTTCGACAATGTGTCGATGTTGCCGTCGGTGCGGTCAATTCGCTTGATCTGGCGCGCCATCCAGTCATCCGGCACCACACCGCCGCCATGCAGGTGTTCAAAAATCACCCCCAACAGCGAGGCATGCTCGGCGTGCGAGATGCCGCGGAAATCCGGGATCCGGCAGATATCCCACAACAGCCGGACCGATTGCGCATTAGTGCTGCGGGAAATGATCGCGGATTCGCGCGACAGCAGTTTCAGCGCGCCCAGATCATCCGCCTCGCGCGCTTTGATCAGATTCTCATCCGAAGGGCTGGCCTCAAGCGAGTGGATCAGCGCTTCAACCGTGCCGAACTGCAGATCGGCAGAGCGCCAGTTGAGTTTTTTCAGCGGCGTGAACTGATGGTTCATGATGGCCGAGGCGGTGCCCTCATCCAGCGGCCTTGCATCGCCGGTGACGCCGAAAGTGCCGTGACTCATCCCCCGGCCGGCGCGGCCGGCGATCTGCGCCAGCTCATTCGGGGCCAGCTCGCGCATCCGGCGGCCGTCGAATTTGCGGGTCGAGGAAAACGCCACATGATCGATATCAAGGTTCAGCCCCATGCCGATGGCATCGGTGGCCACCAGATAGTCCACCTCGCCATTCTGATACAGCTCCACCTGGGCGTTGCGTGTCCGGGGCGACAGCGCGCCCATCACCACCGCTGCGCCGCCCTTTTGGCGGCGGATCAGCTCAGCAATTGCATAGACATTATCAACCGAAAACCCAACGATTGCGGTCCGCGACGGCATCCGGCTTATCTTTTTCGAACCTGCATAGATCAGATCGGACATTCGCTCGCGACGATGGAACTCCACCCCCGGCACCAGTGCCGAAATCGGGCCCCGCATGGTGTCGGCACCCAAAAACAGCGTCTCCAGCGTGCCGCGGGCGCGCAGCAGGCGGTTGGTGAAGACATGGCCGCGCTCGGGGTCCGCGCAGAGCTGAATTTCGTCGATCGCCAGGAAGTCGCAGCCCATGCCCTCGGGCATCGCCTCCACCGTGCAGATCCAGTATTTCGCGCGCGGCGGTACGATGCGTTCCTCGCCGGTGACCAGCGCCACCACCGACGGCCCGCGCGCCGCCACCACCTTGTCATAGACCTCGCGCGCCAGAAGCCGCAGCGGGAATCCCATCACCCCGGTGCGGTAGCCCAGCATCCGTTCGATGGCATAATGGGTTTTTCCGGTATTGGTCGGGCCCAGAACGGCCACGATCCGCGATGCGCTTGCCATTGCTTCAGCCCCCGCCCCGATGGGGCTTACAGTTCCCGGCCCTCGGCCAAGGGCGCCAATCGTTCAAGGGCGCTGCTTACTTCCTCGTGGTGCGGATGTATAGCCTTGGCCCGCTGGTAGGCCTGATAGGCGCGCTCGGGTTTGCGGAATTGTTCGAACAGCGCGCCCAGCGCGTAGATCGCGTTGTAATCCATCGGGTTCAGCGCCAGCGCGCGTTCCAAATCCGCAACCGACGGCCCGTAGAGCCCCATTGCAAAATAGGTCCGCGCGCGCTCATACCAGCCGCGGGCGAAGTCCGGCGCATGATCGGTCAGCGCGGTCAGATGCTCAGCTGCCTGCTGCAAATCGCCACGCTCCAGCGCATCGGTGCCGCGCCGCAGCAGCAGATCCATCGCAGGCGAGCCGCTCTTGGCCCAGAGCGCCTGCAGCTCGCGGTCGATGGCCGCTGCCTCGGACTGCTCCGACGAGGCCAGGTTCTGCAGCAGCGCATCGGCGGAAAGCTGCTGTGCCGCGCTGGCACAAGGCAGGGAAAACGTGACTGTGACTGCCGTTGCCGCCACGATAGCTTTGAGCTTTGGGAGATTTGCCAGCATGATGCCCCCAGTGTAATCCAGCGCGCGGCAATTTCCAGTATTGGATGCAAATGCTTCACAGGTTTGTGCTATGAAGCGCGCAAAACAGATTGAGGACTGAAATGAGCGATACCCTTGCGCAGGCCGCAGAAGCCCTGAACGGCAAACTGGACGCAGGCGAATTTGACGCCTCCGCGAAATTCGAAATCGAAGGGCTGGGCTCCATCGTGCTCGACGGCTCTGGCGCACGCGTCGGCGACGAAGAGACCGATGTCACCATGAAAGCGGATGCCGATACGTTCCAGTCGATCCTGGAGGGCGACCTGAACCCCACCGCTGCCTTCATGTCCGGCAAGCTGACCATCGATGGTGACATGGGCACCGCGATGAAGCTGGCCTCGGCCCTGTCCTGATGGACGGCGCCCCGATGGAGCTGCAGCCTGCACCCTTGTTCGCGGATATCGCGCAGGGGCCTGCGGGCGGTGCGGCCCACTGGGTGCAGACCTCGGACGGCCTGCGCATTCGTGCAGGCCACTGGCGCCCGGAAGGAGAGGCAAAAGGCACTGTCCTGCTGTTCCCCGGACGCACCGAATATATCGAAAAATACGGTCTTGCTGCTGCGGAATTTGCGGATTGCGGCTTTGCCACCCTCACGGTGGACTGGCGCGGCCAGGGGCTGGCGGATCGGACGCTGGCAGACCGCCGCCTGGGCCATGTCGAAAACTTCAGCGACTTCCAGAAGGACGTGCAGGCACTGATCCGCCTTGGCGAACAGCTGGAACTGCCGAAGCCCTGGTTTCTGGTCGGCCATTCCATGGGCGGCGCCATTGGATTGCGCGCGCTGATGCAGGGGCTGCAGGTCAGCGCCTGCTGTTTTACCGGACCAATGTGGGGGATCCAGATCCCGCCGCTGCTGCGCCCCTTGGCCAGTTTTCTAAGCGGCGTTGCGCCGTTTCTGCGTCTGGACAAGTTACTGCTGCCAACAACGGCGCTGGAACAATATGTGCAGATCACGCCGTTTGAGGACAACACGCTGACCACCGATCCGGATATGTACCGGATGATGCATGCCCAGCTGGCCGCACAGCCTGATCTGGCGCTTGGCGGCCCGACCATCCAATGGCTGCGCGTCAGCCTGCAGGACTGCGCCTGGCTGGCGCAGCAGCCATCGCCCGCCCTGCCTTGCATCACCCTCCTTGGCTCGGACGAGCAGATCGTCAACACCGATGCCATCCACGACCGGATGGCGCGCTGGCCCGGCGGCGAGTTGGACCTGATCAAGGGCGCCCAGCACGAAGTGATGATGGAAACCCCAGAGATCCGCGCACATGTGTTTTCCAGCATGTGCCGCCTGTTTCAACAATACGGCGGCTGATTGCCAGGCGGCGCGCCGAGTGAGCGCGGCACCTTTATCCGCCCCTTACCAGCTGTCGCTAAACTCCCGGTGATCTGCAGATGATCAGCACCCGCCTGCTTGTGATCCCGGCAGCCGCCTCTTAGATGTTGGGTCAAAGCATTTCTCATAACAGGAGCCCCCATGTTCCAGCTTCCCTTCCCCGTTCGCGACGCAAACGCCTCTGCCGGTTCCGGCAGCCTTGGCAATCTGCCGGAATGGGACCTCAGCGACCTTTATAAATCCGAGGACGCCCCCGAACTGGCCCGCGACCTGGACTGGCTGCAAGAGGAATGCGCCGCATTCGCCGCCGATTACGAGGGCAAACTGGCGGACCTGGATGCCGCCGGCCTGCTGAAATGTGTTGAGCGCAACGAGAAGATCAACAACATCGCCGGCCGCATCATGTCCTTTGCGGGCCTGCGCTATTACCAGCTGACCACCGACGCGGACCGTGCCGCCTTTCTGTCGGACTGCCAGGAAAAGGTGACGGTCGCCACCACTCCGCTGGTGTTCTTCACGCTGGAATTGAACCGCATCGAGGACGGCGCGATGCAGGCCCACCTGGCCGCCAATGCGGACCTTGCCCGCTATGCCAGCGTGTTCCGCCGCATCCGCGCCATGAAACCTTACCAACTGTCGGATGAGCTGGAACGGTTCATGCATGACCTTGGCATCGTCGGCGATGCCTGGGAGAAACTGTTTGACGAAACCATCGCCGGTTTGCAGTTCACCGTCGATGGCGAAGAGCTGACCATTGAAGGCACTCTGAACCTTCTGACCGACCCCGGCCGCGCCAAACGCGAGGCGGCGGCGCGGGAGCTGGCTCGTGTGTTCGGTGAAAACATCAAGACCTTTGCCCGCGTCCACAACACGCAAGCAAAGGAAAAGGAAATCATCGACCGCTGGCGCGGCATGCCCAGCGCCCAGACTGGCCGCCACCTGTCCAACGATGTCGAACCGGAAGTGGTCGAGGCCCTGCGCGAAGCCGTGGTTGCCGCCTACCCCAAGCTGAGCCACCGCTACTACGAGCTGAAACGCAAATGGCTGGGTCTGGACGTGATGCAGGTCTGGGACCGCAACGCGCCCCTGCCGCTGGAAGACCCCCGCACCATCACCTGGGATCAGGCGGAAAAAACCGTGATGGACGCCTATAACGCCTTCGATCCCCGCATGGGCGAGATTGCGGCGCCGTTCTTCTCGGACGGCTGGATCGACGCCGGCGTGAAACCCGGCAAGGCACCGGGTGCCTTTGCCCACCCCACCGTCACCAATGTCCACCCCTATGTGATGCTCAACTATCTGGGCAAACCGCGCGACGTGATGACGCTGGCACACGAGCTGGGCCACGGCGTGCACCAGGTGCTGGCGGCAGAACAGGGGGAGATGCTCTCCTCCACCCCCCTCACGCTGGCGGAAACCGCAAGCGTGTTCGGCGAGATGCTGACGTTCCGCAAGATGCTGGACGGGGCAGAAACCCAGGAGCAGCGCAAGGTTCTGCTGGCCGGCAAGGTCGAGGACATGATCAACACGGTTGTGCGCCAGATCGCCTTTTATGACTTTGAATGCAAACTGCATGCTGCCCGCAGCGAAGGCGAGCTGACGCCGGATGACATCAACGCCATCTGGATGTCGGTGCAGGCCGAAAGCCTGGGCGAAGCTTTCGAGTACATGGAAGGCTATGAGACCTTCTGGGCCTATATCCCCCACTTTGTGCATTCGCCCTTCTACGTCTACGCCTATGCCTTTGGCGACGGGCTGGTGAACGCGCTCTATTCGGTCTACGCCGAGGGAGGCGAGGGTTTCGAGGACAAGTATTTCGAAATGCTGAAAGCAGGCGGATCCAAGCACCACAAGGAGCTGCTGGCGCCTTTCGGCCTCGACGCCTCCGACCCCAAGTTCTGGGACAAGGGCCTGTCGATGATCTCCGGCTTCATTGATGAACTGGAAGCGATGGAAGGCTGATGCGCCTCTGCTTGCGTCCGGTGGCCCGCAGCGAATTTGATCTGGTCTCCCATATTCAGGTGGAGCTGGATCAGATCCGCTATAGCGGCACTGTGGCGCAGGCGTTTGAAGAAAACGAGGACGGCGTGGATTTTCACGCCATCCTTGACGGCTCCCAAGTAGTCGGGTTCTTCAAGATCGACCGGCTGTATCACGAAACCTACAGCTTTGCCGGGCCGGATGAGCTGGGCCTGCGTGCCTTCATGATCGACCGGGATGAGCAGCGCAAAGGCTATGCCACAGCTGCCGTTGCCGCACTGAAGCCCTATCTGGCCGCGCAGTATCCGGCGCGGCGCGCGGTGGTTCTGACCGTCAACATGCAGAATTTCGGCGCCATCCGCTGCTACCGCAAGGGCGGTTTTGAAGACACCGGAGGCATCCATCCCCACGGCATTGCCGGCCCGCAGCACATCCTGCGGATGGGGCTTATAAAACCTTGAGCAGCACAACACCCCTTCCCATTGCGTGCAATTGATCACCGCCTAGGGGTAAATTTTAGAATATAAATTCTATTTATGGTAAACTAAGCCCGTTAACCAGTAGGGGAGTAGTTACTATGGTACCGTTTCCAAAGATCACAGTGACCGCAATTGCCGTTGCCCTGACCGCCACCAATCCTATCGCGGCCGGCCCGGACCGCAAAAAACCTGTCAGCGGTCAAACCACTGCGGAATTATATGCGGGGAAAACCTGGATCTGGAGCAAGGGAGGCTCCTACTGGGCACCGGACGGCAGTTTTCAGGCAATCTGGGAAGACAACGTCGGGCTTGGGAAGTGGTATGCGACGTCTAAGGGCAGCCTGTGCTATGAAGCCAATTGGTATTACCAAAAGGGTGTTCCCGGCGCACCACGTAAAGAATGCTACCGGCATGTAGCCGACAGCGAAGGGCAACTGTGGAAATACAGCGAAAAGGACAAGTCTTGGTACAAGCCAAGAAAAGAATTCGCGGAGCGCATTAAGCCTGGCAACAAGATCGGGTCACAAGTCCGAAAGCTGCGCAGAAAATACGGCATCTGATCACCCAATGATTCACTTCAACTGGCTGTCCTTCGAGCCGCGCCGGTTGAAACCCCCGCGTGCCTGATGGGCGCCGTCGCGCTCCTGCTGGCAATCGATGCAGAGCTTGACGCCAGGAATGGCCACGCGGCGTTTTTCGGGGATCACCTCTTCGCATTCGGCGCAATGGGTCAGGCTTTCGCCCACCGGGCGCCGCACCGCCTTCAGCCGCGCCAGTTCGTCATTGATCGAGGCTTCAATCTGTTCATTCACCGCGCCGTCCTGCGCCCAGCCGCCTGCCATGGACCGTCCTCCTTTGCCAGAGGGAGTGAATGTAAGGCCGCACAGGCGCGCTGCCTAGGGCTGCCCGGGAGCGATTCCCGAGTAAATCTATCAACTATTTGATTTCATTACATTTTCCGTTGACCAGAAACTTGGGTGCGGCTACACAGGATGCAGAAATTGCACGCAAGCCAGAATCATCAGGCCGCAAGCAGCCAGCCCTCCTTCGGGACAGCCAGACCGCAAGCGACGCCAGCAACCAGAGTGATTTCAGCCAGCCACGCGCATGACTGTCAGCCAGCATTTCCGCCAGCCCCCATTCAGCTACGCACCCAGCATTTTGCCAGGCCCGCGCCAGACAGGTTTTGCAGCCAGCCTCCGCCAGCATTTCAGGTCAGTCTTTTTGACCCGATGTTTCGCGCGCGAAACAATCCGGCAGGGCCGCTGCCGTAAAGCCAGCATCATTGCCAGCTGACAAAAAAAGGCGGTGCCAAGCACCGCCTTTACAGTCTACTGCCGGGCCTGGGGATCATGCGCCGGTCAGCATGCCCTTTTCCATCGCCAGGTCGCGCATCTTCTTTTGCAGCTTTTCAAACGCCCGCACCTCGATCTGGCGGATCCGCTCGCGGCTGACATTGTATTGCGTGCTTAGCTCCTCCAGCGTCACCGCCTGGTCCATCAGGCGGCGCTGGGTCAGGATATCCTTCTCGCGATCGTTAAGCACGTCCAGTGCCGCAGCCAGAAGCTCCCGGCGGGCCTCCAGCTCATCGCGGGCTTCGTAATCGCCCGCCTGGTCGGCATCTTCATCCTCCAGCCAGTCCTGCCACTGCATGGTGCCCTCGCCCTCGGAGCCGACGGTGGCATTGAGCGATGCATCACCGCCCGACATGCGGCGGTTCATCGAGATCACCTCGTCCTCGGTCACGCCGAGGTCGGTGGCAATCCGCTTGACGTTTTCGGGGCGCAGATCGCCATCTTCCAGCGCGCCAATGCGGGCCTTGGCCTTGCGCAGATTGAAGAACAGCTTTTTTTGCGCCGAGGTTGTTCCCAGTTTGACCATCGACCAGGACCGCAGGACATATTCCTGGATCGACGCGCGGATCCACCACATCGCATAGGTCGCCAGCCGGAAGCCTTTTTCAGGATCGAACTTCTTAACCGCCTGCATCAGGCCGACGTTCGCCTCGGAAATCACTTCTGCCTGCGGCAGGCCATAGCCGCGGTAACCCATGGCAATCTTGGCCGCGAGCCGCAGATGGGAGGTCACCATCTTGTGCGCCGAAGCTGCATCCTGTTCTTCGACCCAGCGCTTGGCCAGCATGTATTCCTCTTCCGGCTCCAGCAGTGGAAACTTGCGGATTTCCTGGAGATACCGGTTCAGACCGCCTTCAGGCGTCGGGGCAGGCAGGTTTGCATAATTCGCCATATAAAGTGTCCCTCCCAAAATGTATAAGGACTTAACATTAGCGCATATGTGTTAGCGCCAAATCCTTTTCAAGGACCGCTTAAGGAATTCTTGTATGTTAGCCTGGGGGAACACGTCTGTGAATTGCATCACAGGCATGAACACGCTTATTTGCTGGCAATTTACTGGCGCAATGCTGCCAGCAATTCCGCCATATCCTGCGGCAGTGGGGCCTCAAACCTGAGCGGCGCGCCCGTCACCGGGTGGTTGAATCCCAAGACAGCAGCGTGAAGCGCCTGGCGCGGGAACGTTTGCACAGCCGCCTGCGCAACTTCGTTCAAGGCCTTGGCCGCCAGTTTGCGGCGCCCGCCATAAGTGGGATCCCCCACCAGGCCGTGGCCGGCATGGGCCATATGCACCCGGATCTGATGGGTGCGGCCGGTTTCCAGCCAGCATTCGATCAACGCCGCGCAGGCCGGGTTGCCGAACCCCTCGCAGATGCGAGCCCGGGTCACCGCATGGCGGCCGCCCTGAAACAGCACCGCCTGGCGCTGCCGGTCGGTTTTGTGTCGGGCCAGCTGGGTGGTGAGCTTGAGGATATTGCCGGGTTCAAAACTGGCACCCTTGACGCCGCGCAGCCGCGGGTCGTTGCCGTCCGGCACGCCGTAGCAGATGGCCTGATAGTAGCGCTCCACCGTATGTTTTTCGAATTGCACCGCCAGCCCCTGATGGGCAGCATCGGATTTGGCCACCACCAGCAGGCCGCTGGTTTCCTTATCGATGCGGTGCACGATGCCAGGGCGTTTGACGCCGCCCACGCCTGAGAGACGGCCGCCGAAATGGTGCAGCAGCGCATTAACCAATGTACCCGAGGGCGAGCCTGGCGCCGGGTGCACCACCATGCCTGCGGGTTTGTTGATGACGATCAGATCATCATCCTCGAAAATAACTTCCAGCGGGATGTCTTCGGGGCCGATGTGGCTGTCTTCGGCCTCTTCCACGGTGATCGCAATTTGCGCGCCGGCCTCAACCTTGGCCTTGGCGTCCTGCACCATGGCGCCATCCACCGTCAGCGCGCCCTCCTCGATCAGCCGGGCCAGGCGGGTACGCGACAGCGATGCCTCCTCTGGCACATCGCGCGAAACCGCTTTATCAAGCCGCTTAGGCGGGTTTTCCGCGATGACAAACTCAATCCGGCGGCTGCCCATGACTGATCCTTCCGAGACCGAAATCCAAACAGAGCCGCCGCAGATCCGGTTCCTGCGGCGGCTTGTGACCACGCTGACCGTGGTGATGATTGGCGGGCTTGTAGTGATAATCTCGCTGCTTGTCATCCGCTTGCAGGCAGGCGATGCGCCGCTGCCAGCAGAAATCGCCCTGCCCGACGGGGTTGAGGCCCAAGCAGTGACCCTGGGACGCGATTGGATTGCTGTGGTCAGCCAAGACAACCGCATCCTGATTTTCGACCGCGAGTCCGGCGCGCTCCGCCAGGAAGTGCGGATCAAGGACTGACCCAGCGGGGTCAGGACCTGAGCAGCACCTTATTTGAATCGATCGCCGCGGCGATCTGGGCGTATTGCGCCTGCCGTTCCCGCGCAGATTCAGCACTGCGCAACAGGACTGTGCCTGCGTCCTCGAATATGCGGGCAGCTTCCCGGTTCACTGCAGCCTGAGCGGACGGCCTGACAGGCGTCAGCGGTCTGGTGGTGCGTTCAGCCGGGTTTGCGGAGCTGGTGACGCTAACCCGGCTCCGGCCCGGGTCGCTGTTCTGGCGGACCAGCCGCTTCAGCCGGGCCGAGGTATCCTCCAGCACGTCACGCACCTCGTCGTAATCGGTCCCTTGCGGGATGCCATCTGCGGCTGCTTCCAGCCGTTCAGAGAGGCAATCGACCTGCAGCGCCGAATCACCGGTGGCGCGGCAGAAGGCCTTGGCTGCGGACAGGGTGCCCAGCAGCTCGGTCAGAAAGGCAGCTGAACCGAATTCTCCGGCGGGAACTACGACTGTATAGGTCAGGGGTCCAGCGCCCTGTGCCAGAGCGGGTGCTGCGGCCAGACCCAGGCAGGAGACCCCTGCGGTCAAGCCCTTGACGGCTGTCTTAAACATATCGTTACCCTCGCATTTCCCCGAAGAACCGCTCATAGCGGAACCGCAGCTGCGCGGCATCTTGCCGGAACATCACCGCTGCGGCGCCGCCATGTTGCTTGGCGCCCGGGCCTTCATTAACCTTAAGATGTTCCAAAGCATAAGGTTGTTTTATCATGTACACCAGTATCTTGCGGGCTGCGGCATTGATTATCCCCCTGTCTATTACCGGACAGCCCGTATTTACCCAGACCGCGGACGCCGCGCTGAACGAAGCCAAGCGGCGTGTGGCCTGCGGCGCCGGTGTTCCGGTCTCCGCCACCTATCTGGCAAACGGCACGCTGCAGGTGACCTGCCAGGCACCGGGCGCCGAGGCTGTGGCCCAGGCCGCCGCAAGCGGCCTGCCGGAAACCGGGTTGTCCGCCGGAGCAGCCGCCGGAGCGGTTGCAGGGGTGCTGTTCCTGGTTCTGATCGCCGATGATGATAGTGGCACATCGACCACAACAACGACTACGACCACCAGCACAACCGATTGAGGCAAGGTTCCGCTTGCCTGGGGCTGTTGGAGCACTTGTATTGCGTGCTCCAGCAGAACGGCATGCACCAGCTAGCATAGCTCCGCTGCTTTAGCCCGCCCCGCTTGCGGCAGATCCCTGGACCGCGCCGAATTGCGCGGCCTCAGGGTTAATCACCAGAAAAGCATCACAACCTCAGTCCCGGCTGTAGGCACCCAACGGGAGGCGTGAGCGAGTCGGCTGCTCAGCGGCCAGTGCAACTTGGACTGACCGGAATCCGCAGTAGAATTTGAGACTGCAAAAATCATGTCCGGCAGAAGCGCCAGACCGGTGCCGCAGCTGAGACTGCCCAAGATGTTTGATTGAGTGGTACCACCTCCCCGGCTCGAACGGGGGACCTCCTGATCCACAATCAGGCGCTCTAACCAACTGAGCTAAGGCGGCACTGTGGGGTCATTTATAGCACGTCCCGGAGGCGCGCAAGAAGTTTTTTTGCCTTTCCGCTGCAGAAATCTGCCGCATCAGATTGCCCGGCGCGACGGCCCCGACCCGGCCATGACGCCGACTGAAAGTTATCCACAACCGCTTGCAATCATGCGTAATTTCCCGCTTCGCTCAGAGCGCTCCATCCTCTGGTTCCGGGAAAGACAACCGCCAGGTCTGCTCCACCAGGTCCTGTCCATAACTGTGCACCGGATGGCTGTCCGTCAACTGCCAGCCGAAGGCCCGGTAAAGCGCGCAGGCGGTCTGGTGGCTTTCATGGGTTTTCAGCATCATGCCCCGGTACCCCGCTGCACGGGCAAACTCCATGCACTCGCGCAGCAGCCGTTTGCCCAGCCCCTTGCCGCGCGCCGCAGGCGTCAGCAGGAACAACCGCAGCTGCGCTGTGGCGGCATCCTTTTTCATGCAAAACACCGTGCCCAGCCGCTCGCCGCCGCTTTCCGCCATCCAGCCGCGTTCACAGGCGGGATCGTGGCCCGCGCAGAAACTGTGCAGGATATCGGCGACCAGCGGACCAAAGGTTTCATCAAACCCCGCTTCACGGGCGTAAAGATCCTGGTGGCGGGCCGCCAGCCATTGCATGTCGGTAGGGGCGAATCGGCGCAGGGTCACATCCATCATGCAAACAGCATAGCGCAAAGCCGGCTTGCGTTTCAGCCTGCCCCGGGCTAGCACCGGCTGCAATCCGCTGACCGGCATTGGAGTGTGCAATGAGTATCAACACCGAACGCGACATCGAGGCAAACATGCAAATCGGTCCGACCGATCAGGGCATGGTGCGGATTTTCATTGATACCGGCAGCATTGAAATCCCGATGGACTTTGACCCGGAAGAAGCCGAGGAAATCGCCGAAGAGATCCGCGCCGCTGCGCAAGCGGCGCGCAGCGTCAAGTAACGCAGTCGTTCCGGCACTCCGCACCCGCCTCCCTGCACTGAACGCAATGGCCTGCCAAGACAGCGCCACAAGCGTGCGCAGCGCGCCGCAGGCGCGCTGCCGGGCCCAAGGCGGCCAAGGGGGCGCGGCGCAGCCGGGGCACCTGTAGGCGCGGGAGCCTCCCCGCCCGCGGTCAGGCTTCCGGCGCGTCGCCCCCTGCCCCACCCAGCAGCACCCCATCCAAGCCAGGGCGCGGATCGCGCAAGGATTGCAGGCGGCGGGCAGAATCCATGGCAAACTTCTGAATCAGCTTCTTGCGGCGTGCTGGTGCCATCTTGTCCTCCGGCGCCATGCGGATAATCTCGGCATCATAAGGGTCGGCAATGATCAGCCCGGTGCCGTCCGGCAGCAGCTCGGTTGGAAACTCCGTATCCACCGCCCAGAAATAGCGGTCGCACCATTCCAGATAGCCCGCCCATTTGCTGTCGGACTGAAAATCGGCGCGGCTGGATTTGCACTCAATCACCCACAGATCCCCCTTCGGCCCCAGCGCCATCACATCGACGCGCAGCCCGCGGACCGGCACAAATTCCTCCAGCGGCGCATAGCCCAGCGAGCGCAGATAGCGCGACACCCCGCGGGCGAGTTTCTGTCCGGGCTGCAGATCGTCCATCATGCGGGAGAATGTGAACAATAAGGGAACAGATTGCAATCCTGCGGTTTTGACCGGAATTGACGTGCCTGTGCTGCGTTCCCCTTGTAACAGCACCCAAGTCGGACTACTTACGGGTTTGGCGGGTTCTGCCCTTCTTGTGACAGGCAGCATTCCAGTGGCCTTAAGCAATTCCACGGGAGCTGGCTCTGTTCGGACCCTGGTCCGTTTACCTGGCGCCCACCTGTACATACAGGTCCCCGGGAATCAAAGCCGCACGGTTGATTGGTGGTCCCGCCGCATTTTTTCCTGCCGCCAAAGAAAAACCGCGCCTTCCGAGTGGAAAGCGCGGGCGGAATGCTCAGCCTGCCTGCGGGTCAGCGGCGGCGGTGCAGCTGGCGCTTACGCTGGGAAGGCGCGTCAGCCGGAACCCGCACCGGCTGGAATTCATTGACCACCGGAGTGCCGCGGCGGGGGCCGCCATCCTTTTCCGCCATTGCCATCACGGCCCAGGCAAACTGCACGCCGGCAAAAACGATGCCATGCATGAACCACAACAGGAACACAGCCAGCAACCCGGCATCAGAGCCGGCAACCAGCCCCCAAAGGTTCATCACGTTGAACCACAGCAGCACCGCCACAAATGCGGCAGCAATACAGAAGCCGATCACAACGTTACGGATGTACATCTTAACCAGTTCAGGCATCTGTGTCCTCCAGAAATGCAATAGGAGGTTACCAGTCTTTATGGCGCCGTCCAGCGCTTCCGGAAGGACTGAGCGGAATTTGTCGCACCCTTTGCGGGCCTATGGCCACCAAACAAAAAAGGCGCCCCTGCAGTGCGCCTTTTTCAATTGATACTGGAGCTTTCCGCCTCAGAACGCTTCCGGCTTGGCTTCACGCGCCATGTGATCCAGCACAGCGTTGACGAACTTCGGCTCCTTGCCTTCGGGAAAGAAGGCGCGGGCGATATCGACAAACTCGTTGATCACAACCTTGGGCGGGGTGTCGGATTGCGTCAGTTCGGAACCCGCAGCGCGGAACAGCGCGCGCAGCGTGGGGTCGATCCGGGCAATCGGCCATTTCGCCACCAGGGCGCGGTCGGTCATCTGGTCGATCTGCGCCTGGTGGTTCACAGCCTCGCGCACCAGCTTGCGGAAGATCTTGTTATCTCCTTCCGCCATTTCATCGCCTTCATAGACAGCGCCGAACCGGTGGTCCTCAAACTCGACGATCACCTTGTCAAAGGTCTGGCTGCTCTGCTCCATCTGGAACAAGGCCTGCACAGCATAAAGCCGCGCTGCCGATCTCATCTGATTCTTGCCGTTGCCCTTGGGGCGGCTGTCCTGGGTGCTCATGCGCTGGTGGATCCGTTGTCTGTACCGGCGACCTGGTACGCCCCGGTGGGCGCCTTGAAACCGATGCCTTTGGTCTGGGCGCCCCACTTACGCGTGAGTGCGATCAGATGCAAGGCCGCAGCTGCAGCGCCGCCGCCTTTGTTCTGATCAGCGGTATCAGCGCGCACTTCGGCCTGTTTGCGGTTTTCCACGGTCAGGATGCCGTTGCCGATGCACAGACCCTGCAGGCCCATCAGCTGGATTGCGCGGCTGCTGTCGTTGCAGACGGTGTCATAATGGGTGGTCTCGCCGCGGATCACACAGCCCAGCGCCACGTAGCCGTCGAAATTCGAGGTGCGGTCGGCGATGGCGATTGCGGTCGGCACTTCCAGCGCGCCGGGCACTTCGACGATCTCGAAAGTTCCTCCTGCGGCTTCGATTTCAGCCGCGGCACCGGTCACCAGATTGTCGGCGATATCCTTGTAGTAAGGCGCCACAACGATCAGCATCTTTACCGGCTTGTCGAACTCGGCACGCGGCAGGGTGTAGTGGGTTTCATGTCCAGCCATATCAATCGTCCTTCAGAATGGGGCGGCTGCCGGTGATGGACAGCCCATAGGCATCCAGCCCGACATATTTGGTCGAGGGCGAGTCGGTCAGCAGCACCAGTTCGTTCAATCCCAGGCTTGAAAGGATCTGGGCGCCGATGCCGGTCTGCTTGATGGTCACTGTCCGTGCGCCGTCTTCCTCATTGGCGTACAGCGCGTTGCGCGGCTGGCGGAACAGGGTCACCACACCGCGGCCCTCTTCGGCGATGATCTCCATAGCGCGGGGCAGCTGGCGGGCCGATTTCGGGCCAAGGCCCAGGATGTCCGTTGCCTCATGCAGCGCATGGGTGCGCACCAGAACCGGCTCCGGCGTGGTGATGTCGCCCTTGATCATTACCACATGTTCGATGCCGTGGGTCTGGTCGGTAAACAGGCGCATTTCCCACTCGCCGCCGATTTCCGAGGTCACGGTCTCGCGCGAGGTTTCCGCCACCAGGTTGTCGTTGCGCGCGCGGTAGGTGATCAGGTCGGAAATGGTGCCGATCTTCAGCCCGTGTTTCTGCGCGTAGTCCACCAGATCGGGCAGCCGCGCCATGGTGCCGTCTTCCTTCATGATCTCGCAGATCACCGAAGACGGGTAATGGCCGGCCAGCCGGGCCACATCGCAGCCGGCCTCTGTGTGGCCCGCACGGACCAGCACCCCGCCCCGGCGCGCACGCAGCGGGAAGACATGGCCGGGGGTGGCAATATCGGCAGCGGTGTTGTCGGGGTCGATGGCGGTGGCTACGGTCAGTGCCCGGTCGGCAGCGGAAATACCGGTAGACACGCCTTCGCGCGCTTCAATCGACACGGTAAAGGCGGTTTCATGGCGCGAGGAGTTGTGCAGCGCCATCATCGGCAGGCCCAGTTCCTCGATCCGCTCGGCCGGCAGCGTCAGGCAGATCAGCCCGCGGCCATGGGTGGCCATGAAGTTGATCGCCGCCGCATCCGCAGCTTGCGCCGGGATCACCAGATCTCCTTCGTTCTCACGATCCTCGTGATCGACCAGAATGAACATGCGGCCCTGGCGGGCCTCTTCGATGATGTCTTCAATCGGGCTGATGGCATCGCGCAATTGCGCCTCAACCGGCCCCGGTGTTTCAAAGCTCATGTAGCAGCCTTTCGATGCGCAAAGGCAGCACGCCTGGCGCTGCGGGTTCTTTCCCTGCCAGATAGCCCACAGACGGGGCAAATGCCAGTCCCGCAAACGGCACAGAGGGGTCTGGACGCGGCCTGTGCATCTGTGCACAAATGACATTGGATCCAATCCTTGGGTCTGGGGTTTCATTGGGAAGGGAAAGACAGATGCGCGCATCCCGCATTATCCAGGCTGTTGAGGCTCATGCCGAGGGAGAGCCCGGCCGGGTGATCACCGGCGGCATGCCGCTGCTGAAGGGCGGCACGGTGTTTGAAAAGATGCAGGACATGGCGGCCAATCATGATGATATCCGCCTGCAGATGCTGCGCGAGCCGCGCGGCAATCCGGGACTTTGCGGCAATGCGATTGTCCCCCCCTGCCACCCGGAGGCCGACGCCGGCTTCATCATCTTCGAGCAGACCGAGTATCCGCCGATGTCGGGTTCAAACACGATCTGCGTGGTGACGGTGCTGCTGGAGACCGGCGCCGTGCCGATGGCGGAGCCGGTGACGGAGCTGGTGCTGGAGGCCCCGGCCGGGCTGATCCGGGTGCGTGCGGACTGCCGCGACGGCAAGGTGACCCGGGTGGAGTTCAAGAACGTGCCGGCCTTTGCAGTGCATCTGGATGCGCCGGTGGAGGTTGCGGGGCTTGGCACCGTCACGGTGGATGTGGCCTGGGGCGGGATGTTCTTTGTTCTGGCTGAGGCCGGAACGCTGGGGGTTCCCCTCGACGCAGAAAACGGCGCCGAGATCGTGCGGGTGTCGGAAGCGATCCGCCATGCCACTGCCGAGCAGCTGCCCGTAGCGCATCCTGAAAACCCGGAAATCACCGGCCCGACGATCACCAATCTGTGGGGCGTACCGGTGGCGCAGGGCACCCACGGCCGCGGAGCGATCACCCTTTCGACCGGACCGTTCGACCCGACGCGCCCGCAGGATGCCAGCGGCATTCTCGACCGCTCCCCCTGCGGCACCGGCACCTGCGCCAAGATGGCAGTGCTGCACGCCCGCGGGCAGTTGGATGTTGGGCAGGACTATGTGAATGCCGGGCCGCTGGGCACGACCTTTACCGGCCGCATTCTGGAGGAAACGCGAGTCGGTCCTTACCAGGCTATCGTCCCAGCGCTGTCAGGCCAGGGCTGGATCTATGGGCTGTCCAGCTACACGCTGGATCCCAGCGACCCCTTCCCCGAGGGCTATACCGTTGGCGACATGTGGTGACGCGCGCCGCGCCAGCGGCGCGCCGGGCCCAACCCTTTAGACGGCATCTATGATGCAGGCCAAAGGAGCGGGAGCGCTTGGATAACCGGGCCATGAGGGGCGCAGCCCCTCGGCCTCTGGCCTCACCCCGGAGTATTTTTAGAAAGATGAAAGTGGCTGTGCCATTTTAACCGGCCTCCTGCAGACGCGCGACGTAACGGGCCAGGGTGTCGATTTCCAGGTTGATGCGATCTCCGAGCTTCACATCGCCCCAGGTGGTGACCTCTTTGGTATGCGGAATGAAGTTGATGCCGAAATCGCAACCGTCCACACCGTTCACAGTCAGCGAGGTGCCGTTCAGCGCCACCGACCCCTTGGGTGCAATGAAGCGGGCCAGTTCCTTGGCCGCGCGCAGAGTGACGCGGGTGCTGTCGCCCTCGTCCGTCATGGCCACCACTTCAGCAACGCCGTCCACATGGCCGGACACAATATGGCCGCCCAGCTCGTCCCCCACTTTCAAAGCGCGCTCCAGATTGATCCGCTTGCCCGTGGTCCAGCTGTCCAGATTGGTTTTGGACACAGTTTCGGCCGAGATCTGCACATCGTACCAGTCTTCACCCAGCGCAATCACTGTCAGGCAGACCCCGTCGGAAGCGATCGAAGCGCCAATGTCGATGGTTGCCGTGTCATAAGAGGTGAGGATGCGGGCACGCAGATCGCCCTGCTGCTCCAGTTCGGCGATGGTGCCTACGTCCGTGATAATGCCAGTAAACATGGGTCCGCTCCCCGCAGGTGATATGTCAAAGCTGCCGCAGAGGTAGCCAAGCTGCGCGCGCTCTACAAGCCCCGGCTTGCCTTACCCTGCCGCCCGGCCATAGTTTCGCCCCAGTCAATTGTTAATCAATCCTTGAGACTGCCACCGTATTTCTGAAACCGGGATGTCACGCCACCTTATGAAACATCGCAGCTTTCTGTTCCTGCAAGGCCCGCACGGGCCGTTTTTCGCCGCCCTTGGCCGGATGCTGCAGGCCGCGGGCTGTGATGTGGTCCGGGTGGGGTTCAATGCCGGCGATCAGGTCTTCTGGCGCGGCAAGGACAGCTATTTCCCCTTCACCGGCAGCCAGCAGGACTGGCCTGAGGTGCTGGCCGGGCTGCTGCAAAGCCGCGGCATCACCGACATCGTGCTGTATGGCGACACCCGCCCCATTCATGCCAGCGCCATCGAAGCCGCGCAGCAGCGCGGCATAACCGTGCATGTTTTCGAGGAAGGCTATCTGCGCCCCTACTGGGTGACTTACGAGCGCGGCGGCGCCAATGGCCATTCGCGGTTGATGCAGATGACTGTTCCAGAAATGCAGGAGGCACTGGCACTGTCCGACATGGAGGCGCCGTTGCCGCCGGCCCATTGGGGCGACATGCGCCAGCATGTGTTTTATGGCGCGCTGTACCATTGGTTCGTGATGTTCCGGAACCGCAAGTACCGCAATTTCCGCCCGCACCGGTCGTTGACGGTGACCAAGGAATTCCAACTGTATCTGAAACGGTTGCTGCTGATGCCTGCCCAGGCACTGGAGCGGCGGCTGGCAGAACGGCGTATCCGCAATGGCGGGTTTCCCTATCATCTGGCGCTCTTGCAGCTGGAGCATGACAGCTCCTTCCAGATGCATTCGCCCTTCTCCAGCATGGGTGAGTTTCTGGAGGAGGTGATCCGCGGCTTTGCCGAAGGCGCTCCGCGCCACCATCACCTGGTGATCAAGGCGCATCCGCTGGAGGATGGCCGCGCCCAAGTGCGCCGCACCCTGCGCCGGCTGGCGCGCGAGCACGGCATCGAAGACCGGGTGCATTATGTGCGCGGCGGCAAGCTGGCACAGCTGCTAAACGAGGCGCGCACGGCTGTGACCGTCAATTCCACCGCCGGCCAGCAAGTGCTGTGGCGCGGCATTCCGTTGCGGGTGTTCGGGCGGGCCGTTTATGGCAAGCCTGAGTTTGTGTCCGAGCAGCCCATGGCCGAGTTTTTTGCCGCCGCCAGCCGCCCTGACAGCCGCGCCTACAAGGATTACCGGCGGTTCCTGCTGGAAACCTCGCAAGTGCCCGGCGGCTACTACTCCCGCGAGGGGCGGCGCCAGTTGCTGCGCCAGGTGGCCGACATGATGCTGGCGGACGAAGATCCTTATGACGCGCTGCGCCTGGGCACAGCGGCACCGCGGCAACAGTTGCGTCTGGTGACCTGACGCAGCTGCGCCCAAAGACTGGATTTTTCCCTGCCGGCAGGTTAGGTTGCCCCTAAAACTTGAGGCAAACAATAATTGGTCGAGGAGACCGAGCAGTGAAATCCGTTCCCCTTCGCTGGGCGCGTCCAGTGGCGATGCTGGCAGCATTGGCCCTTGCGGCCTCTTGCGGGCTGCCCAAGGTCGGCCCCAACAAGCGCCAGATCTTTGCCGGTTCCGTGCAGCGGGAAGGCGATGCATTCATCGTCTCCGTCAACGACCGCGTCGCCCGTGCCACCGCCGTTGTGCCGGCCCTTGGCTTTTCTTCCGGCTTTACCTCTGCGGGCCGGCTGACCTCGGACACCATCCGTCCTGGAGACGTGCTGGGCCTGACGGTCTGGGAAAACGTGGATGACGGGCTGCTGGCCGCCGAGGCCACCAACTCCACCGTGCTGGAAGAAGTGCAGGTCGACAGCGCCGGCTATATCTTTGTGCCCTACGCGGGCCGCCTGCGCGCCTCCGGCAACACACCGGACCAGCTGCGCGAGACCATCACTAAGAAACTCGAAGACCAAACCCCCGACCCGCAGGTGCAGGTGCGACGTCTGGCCGGTGACGGCGCCACCGTCAGCCTGACGGGCGCCGTGGGCGGCCAGGGTGTCTATCCGATCGAACGCCCGACCCGCACCCTGGCGTCCATGCTGGCACAGGCCGGCGGCGTGACAATCCAGCCGGAAATTGCCCAGGTCACCGTGATCCGCGGCCAGGAAAAGGGCAAGATCTGGTTCCAGGACCTGTTTGACCATCCGGAGCTGGATGTAGCCCTGCGCGGCGGCGACCGTATTCTTGTCGAGGAAGACACCCGCTCGTTCACTGCCCTGGGTGCAACCTCAGCCCAGGCGCGGGTGCCGTTTGAAAGTCAGGACCTGTCAGCGCTGGAAGCGATTGCCCAGGTGGGCGGATTGATTTCCACCGCCTCCGACCCGACCGGCGTCTTTGTGCTGCGCAACGAGCCTGCCGAGATTGCCAATCAGGTGCTGGGCCGCGATGATCTGATCGGCGCGCAGCGTTTGGTCTATGTGCTGAACCTGACCCAGCCGAACGGGTTGTTTGTTGCCCGCGACTTCGTGATCCGCGACGATGATACGCTGTATGTCACCGAGGCGCCGTATACCCAGTGGACCAAAACCATCTCGCTGCTTGTGACCCCGGTCGGATCGCTGTCCAGCGTCTCCACCGCGCTTGACGGCTGACACACCATGCGCCTGACCCCAGGCCGGAACAAAGCCGGGAGCCCAGCCTCCCGGCTTTTTGTTTACAACGGTGGTTTTCTGACCCAGCGCCAGGTGCGGCGGATCCTGCAGCTATCCGGCTATGATATCCGGCTGGGCCTGCCGCAGAGCAACGATCTGGTTGGCATCTGGGGCGCCTCGCCCACGGCGCACCGGGGTCTTGCCGTCGCAGAACGGAGTGGCTGCGGATTGTTGCGGGTTGAGGATGCCTTTCTGCGCTCGCTTCACCCTGGCCGCGCAGGCGAACCGCCCATAGGGCTGCTGCTGGACCGGTCCGGCGTGCATTTTGATGCTGCCACGCCTTCGGATCTGGAGGCGCTGCTGGCCAGCCACCCGCTGGATGACGCGCATCTGATGCGCCGGGCACGGGATGCAATTGCTCGTCTCAAAGCCGCGCATCTCAGCAAATACAACGCCTTTGATGCTGCGGCTGCGGTGCCGGATCCGGGTTATGTGCTGGTCGTGGATCAGGCGCGAGATGATGCCTCTGTCACCGCGTCGCGCGCGGACCGGGCGCGGTTTCTGGAAATGCTCGCCTTTGCCCAGGAGGAACACCCCGGCGCGCGGGTGCTGATCAAGACACATCCAGAGACGCTGCGCGGTTACCGGGCGGGGTATTATGATGCGCAGGACGCACAGGGGCGGGTTGAGCTGTTCACCGGCAGCCTGTCGCCCTGGGCACTGCTGGAAGGCGCCGTGGGCCTCTATACAGTATCTTCGCAACTGGGGTTTGAGGCAATTCTGGCAGGCCACAAGCCACGGGTCTTCGGGCAGCCGTTTTACGCGGGCTGGGGGCTGAGCATCGACGACGCCCCGCCTGCACGCAGGCAGCGGCGGCTGACGCGGGCACAGCTGTTTGCGGCATCTATGATCCTCTATCCGAAGTGGTACGATCCGTTCCGGGATGAATTATGCGAGCTGGAAACGGTGCTGGACAACATGGAGGCGCGGGTGCGGGCCTGGCGGGACGACCATCGCGGCTGGGCAGCCTCAGGCATGCGGATGTGGAAGCGCAAGCCGCTGCAGACATTTTTTGGCGCCGAAAAGCGGGTCCTGTTCACTGAGGATCCGGCCAAGGCGCAGGCAAGCGGGCGCATGCGGATGGTCTGGGCCAGCAACGCGAATGCGGCGCATGATGGCGCTGTGCGGGTCGAGGACGGCTTTCTGCGGTCCCGCGGGCTGGGGGCGGAACTGGTGCCGCCGCTGTCGCTGGTGACCGACCGACAGGGGATCTACTACGACCCGCGCCAGCCGTCGGATCTGGACACGCTGATTGCCCGCCGGGTTGAGATGACCCAGGCCCAGGCGTTGCGGGCCGAGCATCTGGTGCGGTCTCTGGTCCAGGACGGCGTGTCGAAATACAATCTTGGCGGCACCGCCCCTGCCCTACCCGAGGGCCATCGGATCCTGGTTCCGGGCCAGGTGGAGGATGACGCCTCGATTCTTTGCGGAGCCGGAGAGGTGAGGACCAATCTGGATCTTCTGCGGGCCGTGCGGAAGGCCAATCCGGAGGCGGTGATTATTTACAAACCGCACCCGGATGTGGAGGCGGGCTTGCGCAAAGGCCAGGTTGCGGCAGAGGGGCTGGCGGATGCGGTTGCCTCCCATGCGGACCCCATGGCCCTACTGGCTAAAGTGCAAGAGGTCTGGACGATGACCTCTCTTCTGGGGTTCGAAGCCCTGTTGCGCGAGGTGCCGGTAACCACGCTGGGAACACCGTTTTATGCAGGCTGGGGCCTGACTGCCGATCTGGCTCCGGCGCCGCCGTGGCGGCAAGCCCGCGTCACGCTCCTGGGCCTCGCCCATGCGGCGCTGATCGACTACCCGCGCTACTTCGACCCGGTGACCGGCCAGCACTGCCCGGCGGAAGTGGCGGTGATGCGCCTGCGCAAAGGGCAGTTGCCGCACCCGGGGATCGGCAACCGTCTGCTCTCCAAACTGCAAGGCCTGTTCGCCACCTACGCCCATCTGTGGCGCTGAACGGCCCCCAAACGGAGCCGGGGAACTCCCAAGGGGAGAGAAGCATGAAACATGCTCCTGCGACGGGCGGGAGAGCCGGTTCTGCAAGGAAAAGGATAGTCAGCGCAGCGCGCGGGTCCAGCGGTGCAGGATGTCCTTGCCGAGGGGGCGGGTTTCAACCAGCTCAAACCGCGGCGCTTCCTCCAGCCGGCCGATGCCGAGCGCACCGATCGACGGCAGCCCTTCGGCACCAATCCCCAGACCAGCAGTGAAGCCGATCAGCTCATCCACCAGATCAAAAGCCAGCAGCGAGGCTGCCAGCGCGCTGCCGCCTTCACAGAACACTCGCGTCAGACCCGCCTGCCCCAGCTGCTGCAGCATATCCGCCGCGTCCAGCTGTACCCCGTGCGACGCACAGGGGATCAGCTTGGCACCGAGCCCTTCCCAGGCCTGAATGCGTTCATGATCAGCGCCGTGGCCATGGCAGAGCCAAACCGGCACGTCCTTGGCGGTGCGGGCCAGTTGCCCCATCAGCGGCAAGTCCAGGTGGCGCGAGATCACCACCCGCACCGGCTGATGCTCCACCCCCAGATCGCGCACGGTCAGCGAGGGATCATCAGCACGCGCAGTCCCGCCGCCGACCATCACCGCATCATGACGCGCGCGCATCGCGTGCACGGCGCGCCGGGCCTCCGGTCCAGTGATCCATTTGCTTTGGCCCGAGCCCGTGGCTATGCGCCCGTCGAAACTGCCTGCCAGCTTCAAGGTCACCAGCGGGCGGCCCTGCTCAGTCTTCAGAAAGAATCCAGCATGATCCCGCGCCGCCTGTGCCCCCCATATTCCGGTGGCAACCTCGATGCCCGCATCGCGCAGCATCTGAAATCCGTGCCCCGACACCCGCGGATCGCTGTCCTCGATCGCAGCAACAACCCGCGCCAGCCCGGCATCAATCAACGCCTGTGCGCAAGGCGGCGTTTCGCCGTGATGGGCGCAAGGTTCCAGCGTCACATAAGCCGTGGCACCGCGCGCGGCCCCGCCTGCCTGGGCCAGTGCTTCGGTTTCTGCATGGGGGCGGCCGCCCGGCCTGGTCCAGCCGCGGCCGACAACGCGTCCGCCCCGCACGATAACACAGCCCACTGCCGGGTTGGGCCAGCAATTGCCCTGCCCGCGCCGTCCCAGGGACAGCGCCAGCGCCATGAAACGGTGATCGGCGTCCATTATTCTTCCGGTGCAACTGGCGGGCGCAGCTCGTGAACAAAATCCTCGAAATCATCCGCCGCCTGGAAATTTTTGTAAACGCTGGCAAAGCGCACGTAAGCCACGGTGTCGATCCGGGCCAGCGCCTCCATCACGATTTCGCCGATTTTCTTCGAACCGATATCAGTCTCGCCCATACTTTCCAGCCGCCGCACGATGCCCGAGATCATCTGATCAATGCGTTCAGGCTCAATCGGGCGTTTTTGCATGGAGATACGGATCGAGCGTTCCAGCTTGTCGCGGTCGAAATCCTCGCGCTTGCCGCTGGTCTTAATCACCACCAGATCGCGCAGCTGCACCCGTTCGTAGGTGGTGAAACGGCCGCCGCAAGCCGGGCAGAACCGGCGCCGCCGGATCGAAACATGATCTTCGGCAGGACGTGAATCCTTGACCTGAGTGTCGATATTTCCGCAAAATGGGCAGCGCATCCGCCTGCTCCCTCAATCCTGTCAGCCTATTGTTTGTGCCGGTGTTTACCCGGTTATCCACAACTATAGGCTACCCTCCAGAATTTGGGTAGAGGTGATTTATAGCCGCTAGATAAAGAGGGTCAGGCCAGACGCGCAGCCACATGCCGCTGGTGCGGACGATCGCGGTGTTCAAACAGGTAGATACCTTGCCAAGTGCCCAGCACCGGCGCGCCGCGGCTGACAGGGATTGACAGGCTTACCGGCATCATCGCCGCTTTGATATGGGCGGGCATGTCGTCCGGCCCCTCATAGGTGTGGCGCAGATAGGCCATTGCAGGATCCGTGGAAGGCGGCACCAGGCGCGCAAAGAAGCCCCGAAGGTCGGTCTGCACCTCGGGGTCAGCATTTTCCTGGATCAGCAAAGAACAGGACGTATGGCGGACAAACAGGGTCAGCAGCCCATCCTGCAGACCGGACCCGGAAACCCAGGCCCGCACGCCGCGGGTAAACTCATAAAGCCCCTGCCCGCGCGTCGGAATGGTGAATTCATGCTTCATGCAGATCTATTGGCTGAACACAGCCCGGCCAGCAACAGGGTCAGCTAGTGAACCTGGAAATTAGGGCAACCAGCGGTCCCGCCCGGGCAGCCGGTCATAACAATAGGTTTGCGCAGCCGTCACATGCAGATTGTCACCTGCCTCGCGCACATTAAGCGACAGGCTGGAGGATCGGTCAGAAACACCAGGCGGCAGGCCAAAGGCAAATTGCACCGATTTGCGCCCCGGCCGGTTGACCGAAGGCCCGACCCCGCGCCAGACATAGATGCGCTGGTTCACCGGCGCCCGCAGCTGGCGGATCGCAAAATCGCCGATACCGCACCAATAATCCTGTGCGCCGGTCCCGACCCGGGCAACCACTTCCCAGACGCCTTCGGACACTGGCAGCACTTCATGGCGGTTGATTGCCCGCCAGGCGGACGCGGGCATTGGGACAGCCAGAGCCAAGGCCAGCATCCCTGTCAGCCACGGTCTTTTGCGCGTCATCTCAACCTCCCTCTTCTCCGGCCCGGACTGGCAGCGGAGCATTCTGATTTCACGGCCGCCCGAACGGTATGAAGCAATATCCAAATGCCTCCTGAACACGCATTGTATCACCAGATTGCAGGCTGTTGACAGACCCGTATCCGCCAGCCGGCGCCGCTGCCGCCAAATTTGCGTCCAGCGTGAACTGAACTGCCGAGCGGCGCCCGGTCGTTTCGCTGGGGCCCAGCCCGCGGGTGATGTGCAGATTGCTGTTCCAGGGCACCCGCAGCACGCGCTGCGCATAATCCGCCGCCCCGCACCAGAAGAGATACCCGTTGCCGGTGTTCGGGATGACTTCGAATACGCCTTCGGATACCGGATTGACCCGGATACTGTGGCGGCTGGAATTGGCAGCTGAACTGTCTGGAAGGGCCATCATCAAAGACGTTGCAAAAAGTGCGACGGCGGCAAGTTTCATGTCATTTCCCTTTCGTTCAGCGGGGCGCATGCCCGGTCAGGCTGCGCCTCTCCAAGGGTAGGGAAATTTGAAACACAAGCCAGTCACACTGCCGTGCAAGGGCTGGCAAGCGCCGCCTGGCAACTCCGGCCGACCTCACTCGGCGCCGCCGCCGGCAGCGTAAAGCCGGTATTTTCAGAACCTTGGCCTAGGTCCAGCGGGACGGGTTGATGTTCCCCTTTCCGAACAAACAGCCCGCCCTGCGCGGCGGCACCGGCGGGCTGCTCCGGCTTGCTGTTCACGCGGTAAGACACATCTTTGTGGAACAATGTGACCGCATCCTCAAAAGGCTGCTGCTTCCACGCAATAGCTATATCCCTGCTGCACCGACATGCTTTCCCCCGGACGAAAACCCAGCGACAGCCAGCCTGTCTTGGGTTCGACACCGCTCCGCTTCGGGTAAAGCGTGAACTGAACCGAGGACCGGCGCCCGGTGGTGACGCTGACATCCCGTCCCCGCACCACGTAAAACCGATCCATCCAGCCTGCGCCCAGCTCGCGGCGGGCGTACTCGGCAGCTGCGCACCAGTAATCCCAGGTGCCGCCGGATCCGCGCGGCACCACTTCATAGACCGTGTCATTGACCGTCAGCACCCGCACGCCGCGGGTGGTGGTAAAGCTATCCGCAGTTGCGGGAATGCCGGAAAGGCAAGCCAGGCTTGCTGCGCAAAGGAGGTTTTTCATTCGGAAATATCCCTGTGTTCGCTTCAACATAGGGATTTTCCGCAGCGGCTCCAACAGGCCGGTGCCGCCTTTGCCGCAACCTCTCGCAGATGTGTGAACGCCCGGCTTAGGCGCGGGCCGGAAACGGAATGATCTCTGCACTGTCGCGCTGATGGCTCAGCACCCCTTCCAGAATGGCCAGCGCTGCCGCATTCGGGACGGTCCCAGTGTCCGGGTGGAACTTTTCGCGCGCCTGCCGGCGCAGCATATCCTTGGTCTCAACCCCGTCCATTTGCTTAAGCGCATCCCCCTGATCCGCCAAAGCTTCGACCATGAACTGGTTGGCAGTCACCAGATCATTCAGCGACTGGAGCTTTGCAGTCAGCGCCAACAGAGCCGTATTCATATCGGTATGTGCAGACATCTTCTTCCCCCCGGAAGGCCAATGGGCAACAGCATCGATTTTAAGGGCCGATGCCGCGCCGGACAATGACAGGGTTAGCAAATGGTTAACGCCTCAGGTTCAGCTCCGGCAGCACCAGATACCCGCTGTAGCGCACCAGCAGACCGATGCGCGGCAGGCTGGCGGAGATGTCAAATCCCAGATGCCCCTCCGGCGTTTCAAATTCAGTAGAGGCGCTTTGCGGGCAAAGGGCTTGGGGCAGCGGCA
Organism: Leisingera aquimarina DSM 24565; assembly: GCF_000473165.1. Classification (GTDB taxonomy): domain Bacteria; phylum Pseudomonadota; class Alphaproteobacteria; order Rhodobacterales; family Rhodobacteraceae; genus Leisingera; species Leisingera aquimarina. Next base: position 3,864,422 of record NZ_KI421504.1, read on the forward strand.
GCCCGAACAGCCGGGCCTTCTCCACCGAGACCACCATTGCGCCTTGCTGGACCGATACGGCCAGGTCCAGTTCGACCAAGCCGAAGCGTTCCACTGCACGGCCTTTTTGCGGATCGTAGCGCAGGTGCGAGCGGGTCAGGAATTTCCCGAAACTGCGCCGCCAGACATGGCCGTTGCCCTGCGGCGTGACGTCCAGCCGGAACCGGGTTTCGGCCATTGGCGGCGGGAAGCCTGCAAGCCCCGCCAGCAGCCGGGCCCAGCGGCCGCCGCCCTCAACCTTGACCATGCCGTGGCTGCGTTCCGGCGGCTGCGCATGAAACCGCAGCAGGACCGGTGGCACCTCCAGCTCTTGCGCCGCGACGATGTCGCCAAAGGCATCCCTCATCCGTCAAAGCCCCCGTCGGCAAACCGTTCGCGCACTTTGGGGCTTGGGATCATGCAAGTGTCAAAGCGGCCGAACAGCCTGTACCGGTTGCAGGCGATGCTGAAGTACAGCGCATTCTTCAGCCGCCCCGGCAGGAACCGGCAGACTGACAAGGCCGGCCAGGGCCAGGGCAGCGCCCGCATCGCCGCGGCAAAGGCATCCAGCCGCTGATAGGTGCGGCCATTGACGATCACCAGATTGGTCTCGAAGTCATCGGTGGGCAGACCGTGTTCGCGGTAAAGCAGCTGCCCCAGCGGCGACTGTGCGGTGGCAAAGGAGAACTGCCGTGCACGGTCATGGCGCAGCATGAAGCGGAAAAAGCCTGAACACAGCACGCATTCGCCGTCGAAGACGATGAGGTTCATTTTTCCGGCAGGGGGTTCCCCGTCGTTCGCCATCTCTTTCAGCCAATTACCTTTTCAACGTCGATCGCAGCCCAATCAAACGCCACCACGCGTCCTTGCTCAGCCCTTAGACCGGGCCATCCACCGTACTTTTCCAAAGCTTTCGGAGATGGCTTGATTTCGCCCGACCTCAAACTCTGCTGTTCCACGACAACAGTTGCAACGTCGGGAAGGTTTGCACGTTCACAGATCGCCCGCACCAGATCTAAAGGAGCTCCCAGCAGTCTGTGCTCCCCTTGCCGCCCAATCAGTTCGGCCAAGTCTCCATATGTAACAAAAACCTTGTCACTTGATTGCCGCAGCTTGACGTATTCAGAGAAAATTAGATTTGCCCAAAACTCGTTGGTCGCCATTGGCCCCTCACAAATAAAAAGGCGCCCCGCGGGGCGCCCATTGATTACTGATCCAGGAAGCTGCGCAGTTTGCGGCTGCGGCTGGGGTGCTTCAGTTTCCTGAGCGCCTTCGCCTCGATCTGGCGGATCCGTTCTCGGGTCACGCTGAACTGCTGGCCAACTTCCTCAAGGGTGTGGTCGGTGTTCATACCGATGCCGAAGCGCATCCGCAGAACCCGTTCCTCACGCGGCGTCAGGGACGCCAGAACCCGGGTGGTGGTTTCCTTGAGGTTTTCCTGAATGGCACTGTCCAAGGGCAGCACGGCATTCTTGTCTTCGATGAAATCGCCCAGCTGGCTGTCTTCCTCGTCCCCGATCGGGGTTTCAAGGCTGATCGGCTCCTTGGCGATCTTCATCACCTTGCGGACTTTCTCCAGCGGCATCTGCAGCTTTTCGGCCAGTTCTTCCGGGGTCGGCTCGCGGCCGATCTCGTGCAGCATCTGGCGGCCGGTACGGACCAGCTTGTTGATGGTCTCGATCATGTGGACCGGAATACGGATGGTACGGGCCTGATCCGCGATGGACCGGGTGATGGCCTGACGGATCCACCAGGTCGCGTAGGTCGAGAACTTGTAGCCGCGGCGGTATTCGAACTTGTCCACCGCCTTCATCAGGCCGATGTTGCCCTCCTGGATCAGATCCAGGAATTGCAGGCCGCGGTTGGTGTATTTCTTGGCGATCGAGATCACCAGGCGCAGGTTGGCCTCGACCATTTCCTTCTTGGCCTGGCGGGCTTCTTTCTCGCCCTTCTGGACCTGCTGCACGATGCGGCGGAATTCAGAGATGTCCAGACCGACATACTGGCCGACCTGGGCCATGTCGGCGCGCAGTTCTTCGACCTTGTCGGTGGAGCGTTCGATGAACATCTGCCAGCCGCGGCCTGGCTTGCCGCCCATGTCAGCGAGCCAGTTCGGGTCCAGCTCGCGGCCGCGATAGGCATCAATGAACTCCCGGCGGTTGATGCGGGCCTGGTCAGCCAGCTTGACCATCGAGCTGTCGATCTGCATCACCCGGCGGTTGATACCATACAGCTGGTCGATCAGCGCTTCGATCCGGTTGTTGTGCAGGTGCAGCCCGTTCACCAGCTCAACGATTTCCGAGCGCAGCGCCTGATAGGTCGCCTCGTCCTGAGTGCTGAAGGAGCCATCCTCGTTCAGGGTCGCCGAGATCCGGCTGTCCTGCATTTCGGACAGCTGCGCAAAGTCGGTCGAGATCCGCTCAAGCGTGACCAGCACCCGGTCCTTAAGCGCGGCCTCCATTGCGGCCAGCGACATGTTGGCCTGTTCATCTTCATCATCGTCGTCATCGCTGGCAATCGGGTTGCCGTCGGCGTCCAGCTCCGGGCCTTCTTCCTTGACCGGCTTGGCCGCAGCAACAGCCGCGGTATCGACAACCGGGGTTTCCTCTTCACCGTCTTCGTCCATCTGGTTGCCAAAGGTGGCCTCCAGGTCGATGACGTCGCGCAGAAGAATATCCTCGGACAGCAGTTCGTCGTGCCAGATTGTGATCGCCTGGAAGGTCAGCGGGCTTTCGCACAGCCCCAGGATCATCGTATTGCGGCCGGCTTCGATCCGCTTGGCGATGGCAATCTCGCCTTCACGGCTGAGCAGCTCAACCGAGCCCATTTCGCGCAGGTACATGCGCACCGGGTCATCGGTGCGGTCCAGCTTTTCAGCCTGGGCGCCGGCCAGCGCAACCTCGCGCGGGCCTTCGGTGGTCACAAGGTCGGTTGTGCCCTTGTTCTCTTCTTCCTCGGCTTCTTCGTCCTCGATGATGTTGATGCCCATTTCGCTGAGCATCGACATCACGTCTTCGATCTGTTCCGAGCTGACCTGATCCGGCGGCAGAACCTGATTGAGCTGATCGTAGGTGATGTAGCCTTTCTCACGGGCCTCCGCGATCATCTTCTTGACCTGAGTCTGGCTCATGTCGAGTGAGATTTCGGCGTCCTGATCGTCAGGTTTGCGGTCGTCGGTGTCTTTGGCGGCCATTCATTGCTCCTACTCAGGGGCTGCGGGGCGATTCGGGTCGCGCGAATCATTAGCGCGATTCTCTGATTCGTCACCCCGTTTACCCAATTTTCCTGTGCTCTTCCTTAGCAAAACGCAGAATCAGGCAATCTGTGTCATTTGCCGGAAAAGCCGATCCGGTCCAAAAGAGCGCCGAATGCGTCGCGCTCATCCCGGTTGAGCCGCGCGCCGTTCTCGCCCACATCATACTGCGCCTGGTCCTCATTCTCGCTGCGCACGGCCTTGTTCTTAGCTTCGGCTGCCTGCCGCAGCCGCCAGGTCAGCGCCTCATCAGCAAGCCCGTCCAGATCCTCTTCGGCCTCTGCCAGTTCCGCGTCCAGCCCGCGCCGCGCCTCAAGCTTTGCAAGCTCCTCGGCCAGGGTCATGCTGGCCAGCTCGGTGTCGCCGGGTTTGCGCAGACAGGGGGTAATTGCGACATGGCGAAGGCCAAAGAGGTTTTCAAGGGCATGCGGCCCCAAAGACCAGTCGATTTCCTCGCGCAGACGCTCCGGCGCACCAATACCGTGACGCAGCACCATATCCCGCAGCACCGCCAGATCCGGGTCGGCACATTGCAGGCGCTCCAGGCTGGTTTCAAATTCGGGGATCACAGCCGGGGTTGTGATCGCCGTAGCCAGGATCACCGCTTCGCGCATGGCGGCAAAGTATTCGTCCTCGGCACCGGCCACCAGCGAAGCGCGCGTGGTTGCCCGCGGCTGCGGGATCGGGCCAAAACCCTTGCCGGGCTTCCAGGGCGGGCGGCTGCCGTCTCGGAAACCGCTTCCGCGGGAGCCGCGCTGCTGGAAACTGCCTTCGCCGCCGCTGCGGCTGCCGCGGAACAGCTGCCAGCGCATCTCCTTGACGTCTTCGCCGTAATGTTTACGGATCGAAGGGTCGCGGATCAGCTTGATCTTCTCCCGCAGGCTTTTGTCCAGCGACGCCTTGCGCTCGGGGCTGTCGAACACCTTGCCCTCGGTCTCGCGCTGCCACAGCAGTTTGACCATCGGCATCGCCTGATCCAGCACAGCCTGCACCGCCTCCGGCCCTTCGCTGCGGATCATGTCATCGGGGTCCTTGCCCTCGGGCATCATGGCAAAGCGCAGGGATTTGCCTGCCTCCAGCAACGGCAGCGCCAGGTCGATCAGCCGCATGGCGGCGCGGATGCCCGCCTTGTCGCCGTCCAGCGCGATGATCGGCTCATCCGACATCCGCCACAGCATCTGCAGCTGGTTTTCGGTGATCGCGGTGCCCAGCGGCGCGACAGAGGACTGAAAACCGCCCTCTGCCAGCGCGATCACATCCATATAGCCTTCGGCCACAACCAGCGTAGAGCCCCGCCCCGAAGCGGACCGTGCGGGCCCGTGATTATAGAGACTGCGGCCCTTGTCGAACAGTTCGGTCTCGGGCGAGTTCAGGTATTTGGCGTTGTCGTTCGGGTCCATCGCCCGGCCGCCAAAGGCAATCGCCCGGCCACGCGCATCGCGGATCGGGAACATGATCCGGTTGCGGAACGTATCATAAGGCTTGCCGCCCTTATTCGAGGGTTTGGCCAGGCCTGCGCCGATGATCAGGTCTTCGGGCACGTTCTTACCGCGCAAGCCGTCCCACAGATTCTGCCAGCCATCCGGGGCAAATCCGATCTCCCAGCGGTCCAGTGCCTGCGCCGTCAGCCCGCGGCGCTGCAGGTAAGAACGCGCATCCTGCGCCGCGCCGGTCTTGAGTTGCAGGCGGAAGAACTGCACCGCCTGCTCCATCACCTCAGCCAGCAGCGTGCGGCGGTCCTGTTTCTCCTGCGCGCGGGGATCGCGCTTGGGCATCTCCATGCCCGCCTCTTGCGCCAGGATCTCCACTGCCTCCATGAAACCGACGTTCTCGGTCTCCTGGACGAACTTCAGCGCGTCGCCCTTGGCGTGGCAGCCGAAGCAGTAATAGAATCCCTTGCGGTCCTCGACATGAAAGGACGCGGTCTTTTCATGGTGAAAGGGGCACGGGCTCCAAAAATCGCCTTTGCCCGGCTGCGACTTGCGCTGATCCCACATGACCTTGCGCCCGACAACATCAGAGATACTGATGCGGGTGCGCAATTCATCCAGAAAGCCGGGCGGCAGGGACATATCAGTTCGACTTCAGCTGTTTCTGCATGGCCTGGATCTGATCCCAGTTCTGCAGGCACTGTTCTTCAAACAGCGCGCCGAGGTCGGCGTCCTTCAGGTCGCGCCGTTTCATCGCATAGACATGGCTCGTCAGCTGCGGGATCGCCTTGGAATAAGTCTCAGGCCACTCCGGCTCGCTGTCCAGAATCACCTGCTCCACCTCTTCCTGTTTCACCCGGTCCAGCCGCGCCTGCTGCACGGCGGCCATGACCCGGCCCTGATACTTGCAGCTTTGTTCTTTGGCTTCAGAAGCATAGGCCGGAGCCGCCAATAAGGCGGCTGCAAGGGCAATGCGGATCATAGATGCGCTCCGGGAATCAGTTGGTGATCCCCGAAGGTTACCCCCGCGCCGCGACAGCTTCCATCGCTGTTTTCAAATCATGCACAAGCGTTTTCGCCATCGAGCGGAACACCATGATCTGAAACGCCTGCGGACCAGTGCGGGTCACCGAGGCCATCATGTGCTTCAGCTCGACCCGCACGGTATGGCCGCGCTTGAACACTTGGTTCCGCAGATCCACCGGCACCAGACGCGCCAGCACGTCCTCGGCGTCTTTGCCGTCCAGCTTCACAACAGCCCAAGCATCGCTCTGATCGGTCAGCGCGGCGTGTTCAGCCAGCGTGGCATCGGGCGCAGGTCCCATCAGCAACGCCATGTCACGCCCGAACCATACCGCCCGGCTGCCGGCCTTGCCGGTCGCACGGTTCGGCGCCGGGAAGGCCATGCCATGCGCCGCTTCCAGCGCTTTGCTCAGCGCCTTCTGCTGCCCCTTGAATGGCGCCACGGCACACATCGCACCAGGGTGCTCCTCGGTCAGGCTCATGCCGCCGATGGTTGCGGGAACCAGCCCTTCACAGGGGCTTTTTGCAATCAGTTCAGCCACGGGCACGGTCTCCTTCGGGGTCAAAGAACACAGGGGAAACAACCTCGCACAGGGTATCAACGCCGCGCATATGGTCGACCAGGCGCACGGTCTCGCCGAGACGGTCCGGGCCTTCCTTGAGGAAAGCAAGGCCGATCGGATGCCCCAGCGTCGGCGAATAGCCCGCCGAGGTCACATAGCCCTGATCATAGATCCGCTCCACCGGATCACCCGGCGTGAACAGATGCGCTCCGGCAGTGATTTCCTTGGCCGCACCCACAGGCTTCAGCCCGACCAGGCGCATCCGGTCTTCGGCCATCAGGCCTTCGCGGGTGGACATGGGTTTGCCCAGGAAGTCCTTCTTCTTGGACATCATCCCCTGCATCCCGAGGTCAAAAGCCGTTACCGTGCCGTTGATCTCGGCATGGGTGATCAGCCCCTTCTCGATCCGCAGCACATTCAGCGCCTCCATGCCATAGGCACCGCCGCCCATGGCCTCGGCCCGTTTCAGCAGCTCACGGAACAGGCTCCCGCCATAGCGCGCAGGCACGGCCACCTCATAAGCATGCTCGCCCGAGAAGGATATCCGGAACAGCCGCCCTTTGACCCCCAGCACAGTCGCCTCGCCGCAGCCCATGAACGGCCAGGTCTCGCCGTTCACGTCCTCCGCCACGAGGCCGTTCAGCAGTTCCTGAGACTTTGGTCCGGCCACGGCAAACTGCGCCCATTGCTCGGTCACCGAGGTGAACCGCACATCCCAATCCGGGTGCAACACCTGGGCGGCAAACTCCATATGCGCCATCACCTGCCCCGCCGCGGCGGTGGTGGTGGTCATCACATAGTGGTTTTCATCCAGCCGCGCGGTGGTGCCATCGTCCATGACAAAACCGTCCTCGCGCAGCATCAGGCCGTAACGGACCTTGCCCACCTTCAGCGTGCTGAAAGTGTTGGTATAGAGATGATCCAGGAGCTTGCCCGCATCCGCGCCTTGGACGTCGATCTTGCCCAGGGTGGAGACATCACAGATGCCCACCGCATTGCGCACCAAAGTGACCTCGCGGTCGCAGGACTGGCGCCAACTGGTCTCCCCCGGCTTCGGGTAATAGGCGGCACGGTACCACAGGCCGACCTCCAGCTGATGGGCGCCGCGCGCCTCGCTCTCGGCGTGCGAGGTCAGGAAGCGCTGCGGCTTGAACCCCTCATCCGTGGCGCCTGCCCCGATGGCACCAATCGCCACCGGCACAAACGGCGGCCGGAAAGTGGTGGTGCCGGTCTCGGGGATCGTCCGCCCCGTCGCATCGGCCAGCACCGCCAATGCCGCAACGTTGGAGTTCTTGCCCTGATCGGTCGCCATCCCTTGGGTGGTGTAGCGCTTCATATGCTCGACCGAGCGGAAGTTCTCGACCGCGGCCTGCTTCACATCCTTGACGGTCACGTCGTTCTGAAAGTCGAGCCAGGCGCGCCCCTTGCCCGGCACCGCCCACAAAGCGGCGATGCGGTAGGGATCATCCTCCGCATCCGGCAGGTCAGCGGCGGCGGCGTTCAGGCCCAGGGCCTCCAGCACCTTGGCCGCGGCATTCGCACCTTCGCGCAATGCACCCGCGGTAGAGAGCGTGCCGTTGCAGGCCCCCGCCGTGACCATGCCCGGCACCGCGCCTTCCGCAGGCACAAAGGCCAGCACATCGCGCTTCCACACCGGGCGGCTGTTCAAGTGGCAGGTCAGATGCACCGAAGGGTTCCAGCCGCCGGACATCGCCAGACAGTCGGTCTGGATCTTCTCCTCACCCTTGATCGAGCGCACAGTGATGCTCTCGACACGCTGGCGGCCTGCACTGCCGCAGACCTGCGCGCCCTTGATCACCTGATACGGTCCGCCGTCCGGTGCCTCATGGCGGCTGTCGATCACCGCCGCGATATGCACGCCTGCCTCTGCCAAATCGCGAGCAGTGCGATGCGCCTGGTCGTTGTTGGCAAACAGCGTCACCCGCTCGCCCGGCGCCACACCCCAGCGGTTCAGATAGGCACGCACGGCGCCAGCCATCATGATGCCGGGGCGGTCATTGTTGCGGAACGCCACCGGGCGCTCAATCGCACCCGCCGCCAGCACCGCGTGTTTGGCCGCAATCCGCCAGAAGCATTCGCGCGGCAGGTGGCTGCCTTTCAGCGAATGCCTTTGCGGCAGATGATGCGAGACCCGCTCCAGCGCGCCATAGGTGCCCTGGTCATAGGCGCCGGTGACAGCAGTACGCGTCATCAGCCGCACATTGTCCATCGCGTCCAGCTCGGCCAGCGCTTCGGCGGCCCAGTCATGGCCCGGCTTGCCGCCGATCTCCTCACGCTCCGCCAGAAGGCGCCCGCCCATGCGGCTGTCTTCCTCGCACAAGATCACATCGGCGCCGGCCCGGCCAGCAGTCAGCGCCGCCATCAGCCCGGCAGGGCCAGAACCGATCACCAGCACATCGCAAAAGGCAAAGGCCTTCTCGTACCGGTCCTGATCCGCCTCGCCCGACAGTGCGCCCAGGCCTGCCGCATTGCGGATCATCGGCTCATACAACTTCTCCCAGAAGGCCGCGGGCCACATGAAAGTCTTGTAATAGAAACCAGCAGTAAAGAACGGCGCTGCCAGATCGTTCACCGCCATCACATCGCGTTCGACCGAGGGCCAGCAGTTCTGGCTGCGCGCCTCCAGCCCCTCGAAAATTTCTTGCTGGGTCGCACGGACGTTCGGATCCTGCTCACCGCCGGTGCCGGTGGTCACCAGCGCGTTTGGCTCCTCGCTGCCCGCCGTCAGCACCCCGCGCGGGCGGTGGTATTTGAACGACCGTCCCATCAGATGCACATCATTGGCCAGCAGCGCCGCGGCCAGCGTATCGCCTTCCAGCCCCATCATATGACGGCCATTGAAAGAGAAGGTGATGGGCTTTGCGCCCTGGTTCAAACCTTTGCCGGGAAGTCTCATGTCTCACCTCCCAGCCCGGCCTCAGAGGCCAGCTGCACGTCCAGGATCTCATGGGTCGCGGTGTCGCGGGTCACCTTCAGCCAGGAATTGCAGCCCATCTCGTGATACCACAGCTCATCCAGTGGCCCCGCCGGATTCTCCCGCAGGTTCACATATTCATGCCAGGCATCCAGATCCGCGCCTTCAGCCGGGCGCACCAGTGCTGCACCCTTATAATAGAATTCACGGCGGTCCCTTTCACCGCAGAGCGGACAGGTGATCCTCATGACCGGCGCTCCTTCATCTTTTCAAAAATACTCCGGGGGTGAGGCCGCAAGGCCGAGGGGGCAGACAGAAAATCAATGCAGGTTATGCTGTGCACCGGTCCCCTCCTCATCCATCAGGCCATGACCGCTGCGGAAGCGGTCCAGCTTCAGTTTCGTGGCCGCCCCGTGCGGGCGGTCCGTGGCAATCAGGTGGGCATAGACATGGCCCGACGCCGGCGTCGCCTTGAAACCGCCGTAACACCAGCCGCAGTTCAGGTAGAGGCCATCAATCGGCGAATGATCGATAATGGGCGAGCCATCCGGGGTCATGTCCATGATACCACCCCAGCTGCGCAAAAGCCGCGCCTTGCTGACGGCCGGCACCATCGCCACAAAGCTTTCCATCGTGTGCTCCACCATCGGCAGGTTTCCCCGCGCCGCGTAGGAGCTGTAAAAATCCAGGTAGCTGCCGAAGACCAATCCGCCCTTGTCCGACTGGCTGATGTACAAATGCCCTTCGGCGAATGTGATCACGTGGTCGACGATGGGTTTCAACCCCTCCGACACAAAGGCCTGCAGCACGTGGCTTTCGATCGGCAGGGTGAGGCCGGCCATCGCCGCCACCTGGCCGGAGCGGCCCGCGGCCGCCAGCGCCACCCTCTTGGCGCGGATCGGGCCGCGCGCGGTCTGCACACCGGTGACTTTGCCGTTTTCAACGTCGATGCCGGTCACTTCGCAGTTCTGGATCAGATCCACCCCGCACATGTCGGCACCGCGGGCATAGCCCCAGGCCACGGCATCATGGCGCGCAGTGCCCGCCCGCCGCTGCATCAGCCCGCCCATGATCGGGAAACGGTTGTTGTCGAAGTTCAGGAACGGCGCCAGCTCGCGCACTTGCTCGCGGCTCAGGATCTCAGCATCGTCACCCTGGTTGATGATCGAGTTGCCCCGGCGCACGGCGGCGTCGCGCTGGCCGTCATTGTGGTACAGGTTGAGGATGCCGCGCTGGGACATCATCGCGTTGTAGTTCAGGTCCTGCTCCATCCCCTCCCACAGTTTCAGCGAGTGGGAATAGAATTCCGAGTTGCCAGGCAGGTAGTAGTTGGCGCGCACGATTGTGGTGTTGCGCCCCACGTTGCCGCCGCCGAGATAGCCCTTTTCAAGCACCGCGACATTGGTGATGCCGTGTTCTTTGGCCAGGTAGTAGGCGGTAGCCAAACCGTGGCCGCCGCCGCCGATGATCACCACGTCATATTCCGACTTGGGCTCGGGGTCGCGCCAGTGCGGCGTCCAGCCCTTGTTTCCGGTGAGCCCCTCTTTGAGCACACGCCATCCCGAAAACCGCATGTCGTCCCTCCCCGTCAAATCACTTCCGATGCCCGGAAAAAAGGTGACCCGGACCCTGGCGGCATTGCTACCCGCTTTCGCCTGCTGCTCCTAGCCCCAAGGATCAACTTGCGGCAGTTCAGCACGGCTTTGCCGCAAATCACACGAACTAATCACTTGTGTCTAGTAGTAATTGCGACAGGCCGTGACGTATTCCGGTTCACTCACAAAAAAACGGGACGGAGAGTTTCCCCTCCGTCCCGGCTATGGTCTTATGCGCCTGCAGGCCGGTCAGAGGCCCTTGGCGTGATAGCTTTTGGCGACCTTGTCGATCGACACCAGATAGGCGGCAGTGCGCAAGTCGGTCACGTCATCGCGGCTGTGCCAGACTTCGCGCATCGACTGGTACGCCACCCGCATGGTGTCATCCAGTCCCGAGCGCACCAGCTCCAGCTCGCCGGCGCCCTTCAAGTACTTGTCCTTGAAGTTTGGCGACATCGACCAGGTGTCCCCCATCACGTTGTCCAGACGCTGCAGCTCGTCAATCACCAGCTGGTGGCGCGCCTCTTCCTGGCGGCGCTGCATCCGGCCGAAACGGATGTGGGACAGATTCTTCACCCACTCAAAGTAGGACACCGTCACACCGCCCGCGTTGGCATACATGTCGGGAATGATCACGCAGCCCTTCTTGCGCAGGATGTCGTCCGCACCGGCAGTCACCGGGCCGTTTGCAGCCTCGATAATCAGCGGTGCCTTCACGCGTTCGGCGTTGGACAGGTTGATCACGCCTTCCAGCGCGGCCGGGATCAGGATGTCGCAGTCTTCTTCCAGCAGCAGAGCGCCGTCTTCCACATACTGGGCATCCGGGTAGCCGGACACGCCGCCATGCTTAACAATCCAGTTGCGCACCGCCTCAACGTCCAGACCATCGGGGTTCGACAACCCGCCATCCCGTTCGATGATACCAGTGATCCGCGAACCATCTTCCTCGGACAGGAATTTGGCCGCGTGATACCCCACATTGCCAAGTCCCTGAACGATGACCCGCTTGCCATCAAGTTTACCGGTGAGGCCGGCCGCCGCCTTATCCTCCTCGTAACGGAAGAATTCCTGCAGCGCATATTGCACGCCGCGGCCCGTGGCCTCCACCCGGCCGGAGATGCCGCCGGCATTCAGCGGCTTGCCGGTGACACAGGCCTTGGCATTGATGTCGGTGGTGTTCATGCGGGCGTACTGGTCAGCGATCCAGGCCATCTCGCGCTCGCCGGTGCCCATGTCGGGCGCAGGCACGTTCTGCGAGGGGTGGATCAGGTCGCGCTTGGCCAGCTCATAAGCAAAGCGGCGGGTGATCAATTCCAGCTCGTGTTCTTCATATTCGCGGGGGTCAATGCAAAGCCCGCCCTTGGAGCCACCGAACGGCGCCTCCACCAGAGCGCATTTATAGGTCATCAGCGCCGCCAGCGCCTCGACCTCGTCCTGGTTTACGCCGGTGGCATAGCGGATGCCGCCCTTCACAGGTTCCATATGTTCGGAATGGACCGAGCGGTAGCCAGTGAATGTGTGCATGGCGCCGCGCAGGCGCACCCCGAACCGCACCGTATAGGTCGCGTTGCAGACCCGGATCTTTTCCTCCAGCCCCGGCGGCAGATCCATCAGGGACACGGCCCGGTTAAACATCAGGTCCACGCTCTCGCGGAAGCTCGGCTCTGTGCGGCTGCTCATCTAAAATCTTCTCCGTGCTCAAACATCGACTCGATGCCGATGGTGCCTTCACTCTATGCAGAGAAGATTAAGGAGTGCGACCTTTTTGACCATTCCCTGCCAAAAAGATTCGCATTTTAGCCAAGGCGGCTCGATTCGGCGCTGCATCCGGAACCATTGTCCCCACACCCGCGACAACCGATCAGAATACGCGGCAATTGAAAACACAGTTCACTACAATCACATGTTTTTCGACCCGAGCCCGCCCCAATTCCGCCACGTTCAGCGACCATTAATTATGTGTAAATTCCGCGTCTAGTGCCGGGCTGATCTGTTCAAGAACCGGCGGAGGGGTGTTTAAATGCGCAGACGACACAAGGATTCCACAGCACTGAGCAGCCCGCTCATGCAGCGCTGTCTGGCCGGTGCACAAGCCTACCTGCGGGGAGAAGATGGTGTTCTGGCCAAACCGATGATCGGTACTTTCCTGGCCATGGTCGCGGTGGGTGGAATTGGCGTGGACCTGATGCGGATGGAACGCGACCGCACCATGCTGCAGTACACGCTTGACAGGGCGGCACTGGCAGCGGCGGACCTGGACCAAGAGAAGTTACCTGATGCAGTCGTGCTGGACTATCTCTCGAAATCCGGTCTTCAGGAGTACTATCAGGCGCCCTGGTGGGAAGCCGGCTTGGGTTTCAAGAAAGTACAGGCCACGATCGACACAACCTTTCCCACCCACATGCTGGGTTTTGCCGGTGTCGACGAAATGCCGCTTTACGCCACCTCCCGAGCTGAAGAGAGCATCGACGGTCTGGAGATTTCGCTGGTACTGGACGTATCCGGGTCGATGACCCGTAACAGCCGTCTGACCAATCTGCAGGCTGCAGCCAAGGATTTTGTCGACACCATGGTGGCCAACACCACCGATGGCAAAATGTCGATTTCCATTGTGCCGTACGCAACCCAGGTCTCTGCACCTGAAGAGCTTTTGGATCAGTACAACCTCGACAGGCTGCATACCTATTCAAACTGCGTGAATTTCTCAGCCTCCGACTTCAATTCGGCCGGCTTGTCCACTTCGGCCTCCCTGGAGCAAACGATGCAGTTTTCTCCCTGGGACCGCTGGGATGACCGGCCAGGACTGGTCGGCTACCCGGTCTGCGAAGAACATGCGCACCGGGAAATGATGCTTTTCCAGAAGGATGCCACGACCCTCAAAGGTTTCATCGACGGTCTTGTGGGGCGCGGAAACACGTCCATCGATATTGGTATGAAATGGGGCGCGGCTTTGCTAGATCCTTCCGCACGCCCGGCCATCAGCGCCCTTTCCACCGGTGCCGGCGCGATCGTTCCGAGCGACTTTTCCGCCCGCCCGTCCGCCTATACCGACACAGATACGGTCAAGGTCATCGTGCTGATGACAGATGGCCAGAATACTTCGCAATACTATGTCGAGAACGATCACCGCGAGGGTTACTCCAACGTTTGGTACGATGCGGCTAGCGGCGTGTATTCCACGCTCAACCCTTCTACCGGAAAATTCCGGCGCGACGGCTACCCCTATTGGCATGACACGCCCAAAGGCGACGGCAGTGCCCAGCGTCTCACCTATGTGGACCTGTTTGCAAAGACACCGCTCAAGTATCTCTATTACAACCTCTATGCCGATTGGATGGGCTCCTCTGCCGCCCGCAGCGAGTGGTACTACGGCGTCTACGACTACTATGGCAACTCTACCAAGAATGCCCGTACCCGCAGCATCTGCGAAGCGGCCAAGGATCAGGGCATCATCGTCTATACCATTGGCTTCGAAGCACCCAGCAACGGGGTGGCGGTGCTGCAGGACTGCGCCAGCTCCGACTCCCACTATTTCGACGTGCAAGGTCTGGAGATCGCCGATGCCTTTTCCTCCATCGCAACCTCAATCCGCCAACTGAGGCTGACCCAATGATCCGCTGCATCACACAGAAACTGCGCCGGTTCAGGGCACTCGACGATGGCAACGCCTCTGTTGAGTTCGCCATCGTCATCCCCGCCTTTCTACTGGCATTGATGTCGACGGTGGAGCTGGGGCTGATCAATCTGCGCCATTCGCAGCTGGAACGCGCCCTGGACCTAACTGTACGCGACATTCGCCTGAACACCGGCACCAATAAAGACCACACGCAAATCCGCGACGAAATCTGCGAACTTTCCGGGTTCATAGACGACTGCGCGTCATCTCTGAAGCTTGAAATGGTGCGAGCCGACCCGTTCAATTGGACAGGGATTGATCCAGATCCGGATTGCATCAACCGGATCGAAGAAGTGAACCCAGACGTAACCTTCGAACACGGGCAATCCAATGAGCTGATGCTGATCCGTGCCTGCATGAAGTTTAAGCCCATCCTGCCAACCTGGGGATTGGGACAAAGCCTATCCAAGGATGATGACGGCCGGATCAGCCTGACCGCCGCATCCGCATTTGTTCAGGAACCGAGGTGAGCCATGCTGACTGCCCTGATACCGAAATTTTCCGGCCAAGCCCTGCCCCGCTATCTGCACATCTTCCGGTGCAGAACCGAGGGTAGCGTATCGGTCGAATTCGCACTCTATGCCCCCCTGTTATTGGCCCTGTTTGCCTCCATCTACACGTTCTTTGACGCCTTCCGCCGCGACAGTGTCAATCTCAAAGCTGCTTACACCATCTCAGACCTGATCTCGCGCGAAACAACGGCGATCAACGACGACTATATCGACAGTATGTACGAAATGGCGCAACTCCTGATCCGGCAGGATTCGCAGCTTGGCCTTCGGGTATCAGTGGTGCGCTGGGACGAAGATGACGCCAAATACTATGTAGATTGGTCCGAAGTTCGCGGCACGTCCGATACCACATGGACTGACACCACCATCAACACTGTCTCCGGCAAACTTCCGGACATGCCGGATCAGGAACGGGTCATTCTGGTGGAAACCTTCAACGAGATGGAGCCTGCCTTCAATGTCGGCCTGCCGACGCTGAACCTGGACAATTTCATCTTCACCCGCCCGCGTTTTGCCCCGCTTGTCGTCTTCGAAGGCAGCGCCACGGGTTCCGGCAGCCACGATGACGGCGGTGAAGGCACCGACTAACCCCCGGCGCGGCCCTAGGGACAGGACCTGTAAATCCTGCGCCTAGCCTAGCGGCCGCGCTGCGCGAGCATCGCGGCCAGAATTTCCGACATCGCCTTGCCTTGCGATCCCGGCGTTACCCCGCCAATACCGATCCGGCGGCCTGACCGCCACCACAGCCCGGGCATCCAGACCCTAGAGCCTTGCACGCCGGTCCGGATCAAAAACCCGTTGGACGGCTTAAAGGCAAAAAAGCCGCGGTCGATGGCTTTGATATCTTCAACCCTGGCAATCAGCTGGCCGTTTGAACAGCGCAGTTCCTCTGCGGTCAGCTCGATCCGGTGCACGGTTGCCTGCCACATCCGGGCTGCCAGCCACAGTGCCGCTGCGCCAACCGCCAGCAGAAACACCAGCCATGCAGGCGACGGCGGCGCCGCAAATGCCACATAAAGCAGCAGGCAGCCGGTCAATCCCAGCATCGCCGTGCCCATGATCCGCCGCCCGCCGGAGGCTTCAATTGTGGCCAGGACCTCGTTGTTCATCCGCTGCTCCCCTTGCTGCTGCACCGGGCATAAACCGGATCTGGCAAAGAAAACAGCCCCCGCCGAAGCGGGGGCTGGATGCGGCCGTGCAGTTCAGGGAAACTTATTCCGCTGCAGCGCGGTGCACGACAACCTCGTAGCCCGGCTCTTCTGGTTCATCGTCCACCATTTCCGGCGGGAAGCCCGGCGCCCGGATGTCCAGACCGGTGGCATCTTCCAGGCGGCGGATGATATTCGGTGACAGCTCGCGGTCGCCATAGCGGGTGATGCCGTCCTCAAAGATCTTCACCATCAGCGGGCTGACTTCCAGCGGCACATTTGCCCGGTCGGCCACCTCCTGGAACAGGCCGACGTCCTTTTTCACCAGATCCATGGTAAAGGAAATATCCCGGCTGCCGTTCAGGATTACCTGGCTTTCGGTCACATGCGAAAACGAATTGCCCGAGCTGATCTTGATCGCCTCATAGGCAATGTTCAGATCCATGCCCGCTGCCTTAGCGGTGACCAGCGCCTCGGCGTTGGCGACCAGATGCACGGTGGCCAGATAGTTGGTCACCACTTTCAGCACCGAGGCCGAGCCCAGACCGCCGGTGTGCAGGATGCGGCGGCCCATAGTGGTAAGCAGCGGCAGGATGGTGTCAAAAGTCCCGCGGTCGCAGCCCGCAAAGATCGAGATATTGCCGGTGCCCGCCCGGTGGCAACCGCCGGAAACCGGGCAATCCACCGCGCGGCCGCCCTGCTCGATCACCATGGCGCCCAAACGTTTGGCCTCGGCCTCGTCGGTGGTGGACATTTCCATCCAGATCTTGCCTTCGGTGATTTCCGGCAGCATCTGCATCATCACCGCGTCCGAGGCCGCAGGCGACGGCAGGCAGGTGATCACCGCATCGCAGTCGCGCATCATCTGCGCCGGGCTTTCGCCCTTGACCGCGCCGTTGTCCACGAAGCTTTGCACCAGATCCGCATCCAGATCGTGCACCGTCAGGTCCACGCCGTTGCGCAGCAGGCTGCCGGACAGTTTGCCGCCCACGTTGCCAAGGCCGATGAAGCCCACTTTCAGATCAGTTGCCATGTCGAGTCTCTCCTCCCGGGGTATGCGTCTGCCCTATGGCTAGCTTGACCTCTGCCAAAACAAAAACGAATAATAACGCGGTCTGACCTCAGGAATTTTTGCAACACAAATGTCCGATCTGCCCAATCTCGTCTGGTTGCGCGCCTTTGAGGCCGCCGCCCGCCTGCAAAGCTTCACCGCTGCGGCGGAGGAACTGGGGCTGACCCAGGCCGCCGTCAGCCATCAGGTGCGCAGCCTCGAGAAAAGCTTTGGCATCACCTTGTTTATCCGCCGGTCGCGTCACCTGGAGCTGACAGAGCTGGGCCATGCCTATTACCCGTCGGTCGCGCAGGCGCTGACGGATATCGCGTACTCCACCCGCGGCCTCTTGGGGCATGCGCAGACCCGTACGGTGACAATACGGGCACCGGTCTCAACTGCCGTCCTGTGGGTGGCGCCGCGGCTGGGGGCGTTCCACGCCGCCAACCCGCACATCCGCATCCGGTTGATTTCTGCCGTCTGGGCCGACAGCACCCAGGACGAGGACGTGGATATCGACCTGCGGCTCGGGCCATCCGGCTGGTTCGGCCGCCGAGCGCATCTACTCTCGACTGAGACCGTGATCCCCGTGGCGCAGCCGCTGCTGGCCGGGCAGTTGCAAACGGTGGATCAGCTATTCGACCAGACGCTGATCCATATCCACGGCTATCAGGACCACTGGCTGCGGCTGTCCGAACAAGAAGGCGTGCCGCTGAAGGACCGCAGTGCACCTCTGTATGTGGACACGTCGCTGGCGGCGGTTGAGATTGCCGCCTCCGGTGCAGGCGTCGCCATGCTGATGCGCCGTTATGCAGAACTGCCGCTGTCGAAAAGCCGCCTGGCCCCGGTGCTGGGCGCGGAGATTCCGATGGGTCAGGGCCACTACCTGATGCCCGCCGCCGGAGAGGCCCCGAACAGCGCCGAGGTCTCCATGGTCCGCGATTGGATCGTGTCCCTGTTCAGCTGATCGCCCCTCCTCTTGCCCGCGCCGGAATTGCCGGATAGCGTCCGCCCATGCCCTGGCCACAGAACACACCGCCCCAGCGCGACGGCGATGCAGCCGCAGGGATCGAAGTCACAGATGATTTCGAGCGGTTCTCGCAGCGCAACGACATCTTTACCCGCGCGTTCTGGGACAAGCGGGTGAAATCCAAGCACACGATGAAATTCTTCTCCTCCTACCGGATGGAGGCGGCTCCGCGCCGCGGCGACGGTTTCAGCCAGCGCGATTTTGCCCTGCGCAACGCCGCCTGGCTGATCTCCGACGTCGTCTCAGGCCGCCGGGCGCAGGAGGGCATCCGCGAAGGGTTTCAGGCCGCCATACGCCCCGACACTCCGGTGGCCAAGGAGGCGCTGGAAATCGATAATCCCGCCAGAATGTCCGCAGAAGTAAAGCGTATCGCCAAGTTCTTCGGCGCCGATCTTTGCGGCATCACCGATCTGGACGAGCGTTGGATCTACACCGCCCGCGTTGACACCCGCGACATGTCCGAAGCGCCGCATGATCTGCCCGAAGGCCTGACCAGCGTGATCGTTCTGGGCCATGAGATGGACAAGGAACTGGTCGCCACCTACCCCTCGGCGCTGGCGGGGGCCGCGACCGGCCGGGAATACAGCCATGAGGCTGCCATCGTGATGCAGTTTGCCGCCTATATCCGCAATCTGGGGTATGAGGCGGTGCCGTCGATGAATGATACCGGGCTGGTGATCCCTTTTGCGGTCAAGGCGGGTTTGGGCGAATATGCCCGCAACCAGATGGTGATCACCCCGGAATTCGGGCCGCGCCTGCGGTTTTCCAAGATCTTCACCAATCTGCCGCTGACCCATGACGCACCGCAGCCGCAAGGAGTAAAGGCGTTCTGCGATATCTGCACCAAATGCGCCGATGCTTGCCCGGTCAAGGCGCTGCCTTACGGCCCGCCCTCCACCGTGACCGCCAATGTCTCGGCCATCAAGGGGGTGAGGAAATGGACGTCTAATGCCGAGAAATGCTTTCCCTTCTGGGCCAAGATGGCCTCGGACTGCGCCATCTGCATGCGGGTCTGCCCGTTCAACCGCGACTATTCCAAGCGGCGCAACCGGCTGTGGCTGAATCTGGCGCTTGGGCCGATGCGCAAGCTGGCGCTTCGGCTGGCTGCGAAGCACGGGCAGCGGCGGAAACCGGCGGAATGGTGGGGCAAGGCTTAAACCCCGCGCCGTCCCGCCTCCCGGACGGGCCTCAAGGATCCTCCGCCAAAGACACCGCAAATACCTCTTCCCGCGATTGCAGCCCTTTCAGGCTCTGTTCTCCCAAAGACCTGCCTTCCAGCCGCGCCCTCTGCCTGAATTCCGAAGACACCAGCAGCGGTTCATTTCTTGCACTGCACAGTCCGGCCACCCGCGCCGCCAGATTCACGTCGCGTCCGATCACTGTGTAATCAAGCCGCATTCCCGACCCCACATTGCCAAACGCCACCTCGCCAAAGTGCAGCGCTGTGCCGACATCGAACTGCGGCTGCTCCGTGCGGGCCGCAACCCGCGCCAGCCCGCCGCGCGATGCCTTGAGCGCCCGCAAACAAGCCTCTGCACCGTCTTCCCCGGCCCGGAATACCGCCAGGACGCCGTCGCCGATGAGTTTCAGCACTTCGCCGCCTGCGTCCTCGATGGGCGGCACGATGCAGTCGTAGTAGGCGTTCAAGAGGCTGGTGGCCTGTTCCGCGTTCATATCTGCGGTCAATTCGGTGAACCGGCGCATGTCGGCAAACAGGATGGCGGAGCGGATATGCATCACCTCGCCCCGGTGCACATCGCCCGAGATGATCCGCCGCTGCGGTTCTTCGCCGACATAGATCCGCAGCGCCTCCTGCATGGCGCGAGCGGTGGCGAGGATCTCCTGGCAGGCGGAGAGCACCGGGAATACAGCCCGCAGGAAGATGATATCCTCCTGGGAAAATCCCTCAGCCGCTTGCGTTGCAAAGCTGAAAGTGCCGGCCATGCCGCTGCGCATGAAGACCGGCGCCATGATATAATGGGTAAAGCCGTCCGCCTTCAGCTCAGGCACGATGCCGTAGCGGTCGCCGGATGTGTCCGGCAGCCACAGGACCACCCACTCGCCGGACTTGTGCACATCCGCGGCCGGGGAATGGGCATAACCCTGGCCGCTTTCCTCGTTGAACGGAAACAGATAGCTGCGCGCGCCCTTGCCGCGTTCCCAGAAGCGGGCGCTGGCCACAGCCTCGGCATGCAGCAGCGGCACAATGGAGGTGGCCCGGTCCAACGGCACGCCGCCTGCGCGGATCAGCTCTGACATGCGCGTCAGCACCTCATCCGCATCGGCGACGTCCCGCGCCTCCCCCAGCATGTAGGACATCAGGCGCAAGGCACCCTCCAGACGGTCCGGCGTCAGGTTCAGCAGAAGATCGGAGATATGTGTCATGCGCGCAGGCTAACCCGTCCGGTTTGCCCCAGGCAACGGGGGAGCTCCCGCCCGTCCTTGACGCCTCCGGCGCCGCGTCCCGTTGGGCCGGGCAGCCCTGCGGGCTGCGGGATACCCTGTTCACTGGCGCACATCACACGTGAGGCACGGCTGGTTTCACCGCACCCGCGCACAGCCTATCTTGGCTGCAGTCAACGAAAATCAGGAGACAGGCAGATGTCCCTCAGACCGATACTCGAAACCCGCCCGGCACAGCCCCATACCGAAGGCGCCGGGGTCAAGCTGCACCGCGCCTTCGGCTTTCAGGACCCGTCCGAGCTGGACCCGTTCCTGCTGTTCGACGACTTCCGCAATGAAAACCCCGAAGACTACCTGCGCGGCTTCCCCTGGCATCCGCACCGTGGCATTGAAACCATCACCTATGTGCTGGCAGGCTCGGTCGAGCACGGCGACTCGCTGGGCAATGCGGGCAGCCTGGGCGCAGGCGACGTGCAATGGATGACCGCAGGGTCGGGCATCCTGCATCAGGAGATGCCTTCGGGCAACGCCCAGGGCCAGATGCATGGCTTCCAGCTGTGGGGCAACCTGCCTGCCAGCGAGAAGATGACCGCCCCCCGTTACCAGGATGTGAAGGGTGCGGAGATCCCCGAAATCACCGACGATGACGGCACAAGGGTGAAAGTGATTGTTGGAGATTTCTGGGGCAAGCGCGGCCCGGTGGACGGCATTGCCGCCGATCCGCAGTATCTGGATGTGTTCATCCCGGCGGGCGTCAGAAAGACCCTGCCGATCGACACCTACCGGCGTGCCTTTGCCTATGTGTTCGAAGGCGAAGCGGCCTTTGCCGATGCCTCTGCTCCGCAAGGTGTATTGCTGGAAAAAGAAGTTGCGGGCGAAGAGGTCAACATCCGCGACCTGTCCGGCGACCGCACCCTGGTCCGCTTTGGCACCGGCGATGAAATCACCGTGCAGGCGGGCCCCGAGGGCGTGCGTTTCCTGCTGATCTCCGGCGCGCCGATCAATGAGCCGGTGGCCTGGCACGGGCCGATCGTAATGAACACGCAAGAACAGCTGCACCAGGCGTTTCGCGAGCTGCGCAACGGAACCTTCATTAAACCTGCGCACTGAACCGCTGAAGGCCGCCAATCCGGCCTCGATGTGCTATACTCCCTCCGTCCAATAATCAGATGGGGGGAGAGATGATTATCCGGGTGTTCCGTACCACTGTCCGTGAAGACAAGATCCAGGACTTCAAGACTTTCCTGACCGACAGCGCGGTGCCGCATGTGCGCCGCCAGCCGGGGCTGGTCTCGGTTACCGCCGGGCTGCCGCGGCCGGATTCGCCCGCCACCTTCTGCGTCGTCATGGTCTGGGAGAGCATCGAGGCGCTGCAGGCCTTTGCAGGCGAGGACTGGGAGCAGCCGCATGTGCTGCCGGAGGAAGACCCAATGGTGCTGAGCCGCCAGATTGACCATTATGATATGATCGGGCTGTTGAGCTGACAGACCTGCCGGGGTCAGCCGTCGGCACGCCAGCTGTAAACCGTTTCGGTGCCCGAAGGCTCCGGTGTGAAACCGGCTTTCTCCAGCACCCTGGCCGAGGCCGCATTCTCCTGCATGACTCCGCCGCTGAGCGTCACGCCGCTGCCGCGGAAAAGAGCCAGCAAGCCACCAAGCAGCTCGCTGGCCAGCCCTCGGCCCCAGGCAGCTTCGGCAAACAGATAGCCAAGGTTCCGGATGGTTGCGCCTTCGTCAGGAAAGGAAAGAATAACCAGCCCGATACCCTGCCCCGCAGTTTCGCGCAGGCCAATCACCTCGGCTTGTTGCGAGACCGCCTCCAGAAAGGCCCGGCGGGCGCCGTCGTCTTCTGGGGTCTGAAACCCGGCGGGCAGCCATTGCACCACTTTCGGCGCAAAGAGATCCGCCAATTCGGCATCAGTCAGGTTCCGCCAGCGCCCGGCGCTCAGCCGCTTGGTTTGCAAGGTCAAAAGACTCATGCGCTGACCGCTTTTTGCACCATGTCCCAATAGACGTTCTCCACCTCATCCAGCGTCAGGCGCCCCTCGGAACGGTACCATGTGTTAACCCCGTTCAGCATCGCAATCACCGCCAGAGTGGCGATTTTGGTGTCGGGGATGCGGAACACACGCTGCTCCACACCCTCTTTCAGGATCGCCTCCACGCCGTTTTCGTAATCCCGGCGCAGCGATTCGAGGACGATGAAATTTTCATCCGTCAGGTTGCGCAGCTCCATATAGGCGATGAACACCGCATCCGGTCGCTCCAGGTGAAAGCGGATATGAAAGCCGGTAAAGGCCCGCAGCCGCTCTACCGCCCCGTCGGCGCGCGGCACCGCGTCCCAAGCGGCCTGAAGCTCGGCCATATGTCCTTGCATCAGGTTGAACAGCAGGCTTTGCTTGTCCGGTGTGTAGTTATACAGCGCCCCGGCCTGCACCCCCACCTCCTTGGCGATCTGGCGCATTGAGACGGCGGCATAGCCATGCTGCGCAAACAACCGCAAAGCGGCCTCGCGGATTTTGGGTCCGGTGATATCGGAATGGGAGCCTTGGGTACGTGCCATGACCGGACCGTAACTGAACATACGTTCAGAAAAAAGAGCGGGAATGCCGAAAAGATGGTCTGGCCTAAACCCCTATGACCCGGCAAAGCCAATCCCCGTACCGGCAGGCGGGAAAGCAATTGTGCGGCGGCCCCGGACGCCCTAGAACCATGCAAGGCTAGATACAGGATTTCGTTCAATGCAGGCTTGGGCCCGGATCACATTTCTTCTGGTTTTGGCAGCCGCAGCCGCCTGCACCCGCGTGCCCGAGCTTGAGGACCGGTTGACTCCTGACCTGCGCGGCGCGGGTTACCCGAAACTGTTGCCGCTGGATGACGCGCTGGAGCCGCTCGACCCGCCGCAGCAGGCCAGCTCAGACCTGCAGGATGAGCTTGACGCCCGCAGCGCCCGGCTGAAACGCCGCGCCGAGGCCGTGAAAAACGCCGAATTTTAGACCGTTCCCGGCTTTCCCTTCCGCATGTGCCGCACACAGGCGGCAGCAGCGTTGCACGCCCGCGCCGAACCCGCTAAGGCGGGGCCTGAGCATTTCGGAACAAAGGACCTCCAGCTATGACAGAACCGCTTCGTCTTGGGATTGCAGGTTTGGGCACGGTTGGCATCGGCGTGGTGAAGATCATCCACCGCCATGCTGCGCTGCTGGAGGCACGAACCGGACGCCCCATTGTGATCACGGCGGTGTCTGCCCGCGACGCCAATAAGGACCGTGGTGTCTCGCTGAAGGACTTCGCCTGGGAAACCGACCCGGTGGCGCTGGCGGTACGCGATGACGTGGATGTGTTTGTCGAACTGATGGGTGGCCATGAAGGCGCCGCCAAAGCGGCAACCGAGGCCGCACTTGCCGCAGGCAAGGATGTGGTCACCGCCAACAAGGCGCTGCTCGCGATCCACGGCCAGGCGTTGGCCGAACAGGCCGAGAACGCGGGCCGCGTAATCCGGTTCGAGGCTGCTGTGGCCGGCGGCATCCCGGTGATCAAATCGCTGACCGAAGGTCTGGCCGGCAATGAGATTACCCGCGTCATGGGCGTGATGAACGGCACCTGTAACTTTATCCTCACCCAGATGCAGGCCACCGGCCAGGGTTACAACGCCCTGTTCGAGGAATGCGGCCGCCTGGGCTATCTGGAGGCCGATCCTAAC
The DNA here is from genome assembly GCF_000473165.1 of Leisingera aquimarina DSM 24565. GTDB lineage: Bacteria > Pseudomonadota > Alphaproteobacteria > Rhodobacterales > Rhodobacteraceae > Leisingera > Leisingera aquimarina. The sequence goes on from NZ_KI421504.1 coordinate 3,888,758, forward strand.
CTGGATGTGGGCGGCATCGACGCGGGCCACAAGCTGGCGCTGCTGTCCTCAATCGCCTTTGGCACCAAACCGGCCTTTGATGACGTGCAACTGGAAGGCATCCAACGCATCCAGCTGGAAGACATCAATGCCGCCGCCGATATGGGATACCGCATCAAACTGCTGGGGGTGGCGCAACGCACCGCCCGCGGGCTGGAGCAGCGTATGTCGCCCTGCCTGGTGCCTGCGAACTCACCGCTGGGCCAGTTGGAAGGCGGCACCAACATGGTGGTGATCGAAGGCGATTCCATCGAACAAGTTGTGCTGCGCGGCCCCGGTGCCGGCGAAGGCCCGACTGCCAGCGCGGTGATGGGCGATGTCCTGGACCTCGCGCGCGGCCTGCGGATCGCGACCTTTGGCCAGCCCGCCGAAACGCTGCAGGAAGTCCCCGCCGCCCAGACCGGTCTGCCCGCGCCGTTCTATCTGCGCATGGGGCTGCTGGACAAACCCGGCGCTTTGGCCAAAGTTGCCGCTGTGCTGGGCGATGCAGGCGTCTCCATCGACCGGATGCGACAGTACGGCCATTCCGAACCGACCGCGCCGGTGCTGATCGTCACCCACAAATGCACCCGCGCCACTTTGGATGCCGCGCTGGAAGGCCTCGCCGCCACCGATGTGGTTGACGGCACTCCGGTTGCGCTGCGCATTGAAGAGGTTTGAACCTCGCGATACGCCGAAAATCAGCGGTTTTGGTCACTGCGGCTGGATTTTCCTGCCGCGGTGAACGCTATCGCCCCTTGCGAGCCTGCCCTGCCCCGCGCTATTCGGCTTTAAACGCCCAATTCACATCTGACCCGTTGAGACAGGATTTCCGGTATGACATCGAACACCTCTGACGCGCCCTTTCATGACCGCATGCTGTCGCTGGGCCTCGCCCGCGTTGCCGAGCAGGCCGCGCTGGCCTCTGCCTCGCTGATCGGCCGCGGCGATGAGAAGGCCGCCGACCAGGCCGCCGTGAACGCCATGCGCGAACAGCTGAACCTGCTGGACATCGCCGGCGTTGTCGTAATCGGCGAAGGCGAACGCGACGAGGCACCGATGCTGTACATCGGCGAAGAAGTGGGCTCCGGCAACGGCCCCGGCGTCGACATCGCCCTGGACCCTCTGGAAGGCACCACGCTGACCGCCAAAGACATGCCGAACGCTCTGACCGTGATCGCCATGGGCCCGCGCGGCTCGATGCTGCACGCGCCGGACACCTATATGGACAAACTGGCAATTGGTCCGGGCTATGAAGAGGGCGTTGTGTCTCTGGACATGTCCCCGCGCGAACGTGTCGAAGCCCTGGCCGCGGCCAAGGGCTGCGCGCCCTCTGACATCACCGTCTGCATCCTGGAACGCCCGCGCCATGAGGCGATGATCGCCGAAGTGCGCGAAACCGGCGCTTCGATCCGCCTGATCACCGACGGCGACGTGGCCGGCGTCATGCATTGCGCTGAATCTGAGATTACCGGCATCGACATGTATATGGGCCAGGGCGGCGCGCCTGAAGGTGTGCTGGCAGCCGCTGCATTGAAATGCATGGGCGGACAGATTTTCGGCCGCCTCCTGTTCCGCAACGACGACGAAAAGGGCCGCGCCGCCAAAGCAGGCATCACCGACCTGGACCGCGTCTATACCCGCGACGAGATGGTCACCCAGGACGTGATCTTTGCCGCCACCGGCGTCACCGGCGGCTCTCTTCTGCCCAGCATCAAGCGCACACCTGGCTGGGTTGAGACCACCACGCTGCTGATGCGCTCAAAAACCGGTTCGGTGCGGCGCATGTCCTACCGCACGCCGCTGGCGCCGCATCAGGGCTGAGCGTTCCGCCGGGAAGCGGCTTGCGCCGCTGCCTCCGGCGGGGATATTTGAAGCCAGAAGAAGGGCCGGGTCCGTTTGGGTCCGGCCTTTGCACATGGGGGAAACGCATGAGCTTTTTGGGTGTTGAGCAGTCCTTGACCGGGCGGCGCTGGGTAGGTCCCGGTGTGGAGATCGACCGCGCCTCCGAGATGATGGCACAGCAGACCGGCCTGCCCCGATCTGTCTGCCAGGTGCTGGCCCGGCGCGGCGTGCCTGCGATGGAGGCCAAAGGGTTTCTGGAACCCAGGCTGAAGGACCTGCTGCCGGATCCGCGCGAGATGAAGGATATGGAGCCCGCCGCCACGCGCTTTCTGGAGGCGGTACAGCTGAAGCAGCGGATAGCGGTTTTTGCCGATTATGACGTCGATGGCGGCAGCTCGGCCGCGCTGCTGTTGGTCTGGCTGCGGCAGATGGGGCTGCAGGCCACGCTTTACATCCCAGACCGCATCGATGAGGGCTATGGCCCCAATGTGCCCGCGATGCAGGAACTGGCCGCGGCCCATGACCTGATCATCTGCGTCGATTGCGGCACCCTCAGCCACGAGCCGATTGCCGCTGCCAAGGGCGCGGATGTGATTGTGCTGGACCACCACCTGGGCGGTGAGACTCTGCCCGATTGCGAGGCGGTGGTGAACCCCAACCGGCAGGACGAAAGCGGTGATCTGGGATATTTCTGCGCGGCAGGTGTGGTGTTCCTGATGCTGGTCGAGGCTGGACGGCAGCTTCGCAAGGCAGGAGCCAAGGGGCCGGATCTGATGGCCTTGCTGGATCTGGTGGCATTGGCCACCGTTGCCGATGTGGCGCCGCTGATCGGCGCCAACCGGGCGCTGGTGCGCCAGGGGCTGAAGGTCATGGGCGCGCGCAAACGTCCCGGTCTGGTGGCCCTGTCCGATGTCTCCCGCATGGATTCGGCGCCCTCCACCTATCACCTTGGCTTTCTGCTGGGACCGCGGGTCAATGCCGGCGGGCGGATCGGCAAGGCGGACCTCGGCGCGCGGCTGCTGTCGACTGACAATCCGCATGAGGCCGCCGCCCTGGCCGAACGGCTGGATGAGCTGAACACCGAGCGCCGCGACATCGAAAACGCGGTACGGGCCGCCGCCCTGCAACAAGCGGAAGACCGCGGGCTGGAGGCTCCGCTGGTTTGGGCCGCTGGCGAGGGCTGGCATCCCGGCGTGGTCGGCATCGTTGCCTCGCGCCTGAAGGAAGCCGCAAACAGGCCCGCAGTTGTGATCGGCTTTGACAGCGATGAGGGTAAGGGATCTGGCCGGTCCGTGTCCGGCGTCGATCTGGGCGCCTCGATCCAGCGGCTGGCGGCCGAGGGGCTGCTGGTCAAGGGCGGCGGCCACAAAATGGCGGCAGGTCTCACCGTCATGCGGGACAAACTGGAACCAGCGATGGCGCGGCTGTCGGAGCTGTTGGAGAAACAAGGCGCAGGACAGGGCGGCCCGGCCGATCTGAAGCTGGACGGCGCCCTGATGCCCGGTGCCGCCACGGTGGACCTGATCGACCAGATCGAACAGGCAGGCCCCTTTGGCGCAGGCGCCCCTGCCCCGCGCTATGCGCTGCCGGATCTGCAGGTGCGTTTTGCCAAGAAGGTGGGGGAAAGCCATCTGAAGATTTCTCTCAGTGACGGTATGGGCGGCGGTGTGGACGGGATCTGCTTTGGCGCCTTCGACACCGCGCTTGGTCCCCGCCTGCTGGAACACGGCGGCGCCCGCTTCCACTTTGCCGGACGGCTGGAAGTCAACAGTTGGGGCGGTCGTCAAAGCCCGCAACTGCGCCTGGAAGACGCCGCAGAAGCCTAAATTTTCAAAGACTTACCCCCTGTGGATAAGAAACTTTACTGTGGCCCGTTTTTCCCCTTGCGGGATCCGGCTGTTGCGACTAAACACCCGCTCATGCATAGAGTGGCCCGTTCGTCTATCGGTTAGGACGCCAGGTTTTCAACCTGGAAAGAGGGGTTCGATTCCCCTACGGGCTGCCACTTTACCCACGCTCTCGGAAAGCACACCTAACACCTTGAGCGGAAACGTGGTTTTGGGGGTTCGACGACCTTTTCCACGCTGAAAATCTATTGGTTCCTGAAATGTTAGCCTAAGCACCAAATGCTTAACCTCCAACGAACCGTTTACCCAATATTTCCAAGGGCTTGTCAAAAACCCTGAAGTGTAAAACTTCAGACTTGATCTGATAGGCATCTCAGTTCTCTGTGCTGAGAATGGGTTGCCGACTGTCCGATGGATCGGAAGCCGTGATCGTCTTGTCCCTGGCAATATGCAGCGTTTCGCGGAAGGATTGCATAGGCGTCTTGCCATAGCGGTATCTTCCCGAATTGCGGCCGCTGCTCGTTGTATCTGGCCAGCCAGGCGTCCAGGTCCACCTGCAATTCCTCCACCGGCCGGTAGAGCTTCTTGCGGAAGGCGATGTCGCAGAACTCATCCTTGATGGTCCGGTGGAAGCGCTCGCAGATCCCGTTCGCCCTGCAATCGATCAACTGGATCGATTGCCTTACGGTCTCACTCTGGGGGCTGTTCGCCTTGGCTCTCGTGTGGTCCACGTCCCCGGCCGCCAAGTAGAGCTGATAGGCATGGCTTCCGGCTTTGCCGCAATATTCGGTGCCGCGGCCCGTCAGGATGCGCAACAGGCTGATGCCGTGTCCGGCAAAGAAGGGGATAACCCTGTCATTCAGCAGGCCGGCGGCGGTGATCGCCGTTTTTCCCGGTGCAGAGCTTACCGGCCGCCACCCGCGCATAGGTCTCGATGAAGGTCTGCTGGCAGATGCGTCCCACTCCCTTCATCGTGCCCAGGTAATAGGTGCCCTGGCTGCCGGGATAGCCCGGATGGCGGCTTTCGATCTCGCCATGCGCCCCCTTCTTCTGCCGGGCCTTCTCCAGCGCGGCCATCTGCGCCTCGGTGAGCAGGATGCCGTCCTGGGCGGCACGGGCCTTCCAATGCCTTGAGGCGTTTCTTCATGGCCTCCAGACCGTTGCGCAGCCAGATCGAGCGGACGCCGGAAGATGACACCATGATGCCCTGCTGCCGGAGTTCCCGCGAGGCGCGCTTCTGCCCCGGCGCCGGGTTTTCAATCGCCAGTTCGATCACCGCCCGCTCAACGTGCTCCGGCACCCGGTTCTTCAGGATCGGCTTGCGGCGGCTGAGATCCATCAGCGCCTGCCCGCCGCCCTGTTTACAGAGCTCCATGAAGCGGTAGCAGCTGTCCCGGCTGCACCCCATCACCTTGCAGGCCTGCGAAACGCTGCCGAGCTGCTTCGCAAGCTCCAGCAGCCCCAGCTTCGGCTTGATGATCTTGTTCTGAATACTCGTCATTGATCGGCACTCCTTGCTTGCGCTCCTGAAGAGCAGAAATGTCAGATCAAGTCGCGTGTTCTACAGGTAAACGCTTCTCAGGCCTATTTTTTTAAAGCTTCAATCTGGCTTTCCCATTCGCCCAGCGCCTTAAACAGAGAGTTCGAACTTTCTCCCGAAAGGCCTGCCACTTTCCCCACATATGAGTGACGCATTATCTTAGCCGCCGCGGCTTGGTTTTGTCTTTTTTTTCATCCGCTTAACTGCTGAACACGGGATATGGAAAAACTTTGCACCTCCGCAATAAAACCTCTTGCGCCCGGCCATGGCAATCAGTAAACACCGCTACACAGACAGCGTGGCCCGTTCGTCTATCGGTTAGGACGCCAGGTTTTCAACCTGGAAAGAGGGGTTCGATTCCCCTACGGGCTGCCACTCTTCCTGACATATTGCGTCAAGCTGAACACGCGCTGCGTCCAAGCGTTTGATGCAGGAATGCTTAGCTGTTTTATGGTTCAAGCCGCTGTCCCAGGCCCGGGAAACACTATGTGCATCACCCTTGCGGCTGATCACGCCATGGGTTTCGCCATCTTGCGTATCCGGGGCACTTTCGGCACCGGCGCCCGATCTTGTGCCGGGTGTTCTCAATGCTGGAAACCAACAAGGCCCGAAACCTTCCACAGGAAGAATGGCATTGCAGCTCTCAGCGCAGCGCTTGCCACCGCCCCCCGGGTGACGCACAAGATGCAGCCGCAAAGCGCACCCGTGCTGCTGAGATCCAGGAAAATTTCTCTCCCCTGGCCCTGAGATCAAAGGCCGGTGCGGACAGCCGCTGCGCCGTCTGCTCACAGCCTCACAAACCGGAAGCCTTCAGGTTGCCGGGCCCCGTGCCGCTGTATGCGGCTGACCAGCCTCGCCGGTGCTGCATGCTTCTTCTTTCTCCATGCCTTCGCGGTAAAAGAAGTGCTGCGCCCGTCCGGCGCGCTTGGCTGCATACAGCGCCAAGTCCGCTTGGTTCAGCAGTTGATGAGCATCCGGAACTTTTTGCCAGGTGGACAGCGTTGTGCCTGCACTGGCGGAGATCCGGCAAGTCAAGGCGCCAAACGGAACCGGCTCTTCCAGCCGCTGGATCAGCCGTTTGGCGATGACAGCCAGCCTGGCGGTGTCCAGAACACCCTCGAGGATCATAACGAATTCATCGCCGCCGACGCGGGCGACGGTATCGGACTGGCGGGTGCATTCCACCATAATCCGCGCTGCCTGCTGCAGCACCGCATCACCAGCCGCGTGGCCCATCGTGTCATTGACCTGTTTGAAATAGTCCAGGTCCAAATGCATCAGCGCAAACTCGCGGCCGCTGTTGATCAGTCGGCCCAGCACATGATCCATCGCCCGGCGGTTCTTTAATCCGGTCAGCGTGTCGGTAAAGGCTTGTTCCTCGGCCGCGATCTTGGCCCCTTGCAACCGCGTGTTCAACTGGCGGGACGCCTCCATCGCGGCGGATTTTGCCTCCACCAGATAGAGCATTTCGATGGTCAGATCAGTTGGCGAAAAATCAGCGCTGGTCAGATCGTAGTCGCGTACGGCCTCCAGAACGGAGATCCCGAAGGACAGATTGATGAAGGCGCCCTGACCATCGGGCAGCGGCGTGCAAACGCCTTTCAGGCCGGTTTGCGGCCCGTCCCGGAACTGCAGATGCAGCTTGCTCCCAGAGGTTCTCACCAGATCCTCCATCGACCGTACAGAACGCGGCCGCGACAGATCGAACACCCGGAAGAACCGCCGCCCTTCCCAGTTCAGTTGCGGGCGCAGTTTTTTCAGGGTCGGCCCGGCAGAAACGATCCGCCCCTTGGCATCGGCTATCACGTACATCGGGCAGACCACGCCGGCCATCTGTGTCAGCTGCTCGAGAGTCATCATAACGAATGCGCCCCCAGATCAAATTCACGCCCGGCGGCGAACTTGGTTTCAACAAGAGTGATCGCAATCACCTCCGCCCCGTCCTGAGTGCCGCTGTGGTCCAGGAAAACAAGATCACCGTAATCATCTGCCATCGCCCGCAGAACCCCCATCAGAACATAGGCATAGCCAGGCAGCCCAGGCTGGCAAACCAGCTCGAACTGTTCCGGCGCCTGTTCCAGCAGCTCCAGCCCCGGCAGGTGCAAATCCGACACTGCCAGCCGGGCCCGGTCCGGCAAGTCGTCCAGCGAATGCAAAAATTCAACGTAATTCACTCCGCCGAAACGCAGCAGCCGCCGCAGCGCCTCCACTTGCGGGTTGGACACCAGAAACGTGCCCATATCCTCCAGCATCTCCGGCAGCGGGCGCGCCAGAACCTTTTCCATCGCCGTCAGCATCTGGCTCGATTGCTCTTCAGAATAGAACAGCATCGCCTCGAACTCGGTAAACCCAAGCCCGGCCTCTTCCATAACCTCTTCCCAGCGGTCCGCCCCGTAGGTACTGGTCACAAAAGCCTGAATCGCCCTATTGATCAGACCGTGCATACAATGGCCCCTCTTTGCCTTTGCCACAGTCTTGACGCCTGCAGGTTAAGAAAGAACCAACAAAGCTGATTTGCGTGATAAGGCGCGCGCGTTTCTTGTGTAATTTTCAACTCTTGCACGAACCCTGCACCCTCAGCAGCAGAAACCGGCTATGTGCGCAGCGCGGCCATGGTCTGGCAGCCGGCCCTGCAGCCAGCCGCATCTGATACCTACTTCAAATTTGCACGCACCAGCACTCCCGCATTGGACCGTTCAGGCGCCCCTCCCTACTGGACCGGCTGGCGCCAGGAGGCAAGCCTGCAGCTCTGTATCCGCGCCAAACCGGCGGCTTCCAACCTGCCGCCGGCACGCTGTGTGCCAAACCTGCAACCCGCGCATAAAAAAGCGGAGGGGCTGCCTCCGCTTTTCCTGCTGGTGATAGGCCGGTGCCTCAGAAATCTGTCGGCGCGCCACCCTCGGCCTTGCGACGGGCGACGAAATCCGCCAGTTCGTCGCGAACTGCTGCGTCCATCGGCGGCTCCTCGAAATCGGCGATGATCTCCTTGAACAGCTTGTGGGCGCGCTCAGCAGTCCAGGTCGCACCTGCCGCCTCCCAGGCCTCGTAATTGCGCCAGTCGCTCAGGAACGGCTGATAGAAGGCCTCGGAATAGCGGTCCTGGGTGTGCTGAATACCGAAGAAATGGCCGTCATTGCCGACTTCCTTGATTGCATCCAGCGCAATTTCCTCCGGTCCGGTCGCCGAGATTTGCGGCTGCATATAGCGTTCGATCTGCTGCAGGATCTCGCAATCCATGATGAATTTCTCCGGGCTGGCAATCAGCCCGCCCTCCAGCCAGCCGGCCGCGTGGTAGACCATATTCGTGCCTGACTGCACTGCAGCCCACAGCGAATTGGAGGTCTCCCAGATCGCCTGCCCGTCCGGTACGTTGGCGGCGCAAACGCCTGAGGAGCGCATCGGCAGGCCATAGAACCGCGCCATCTGCCCGGTCATCTGGGTCGAGCGCATGTATTCCGGCGTGCCGAATGCCGGCGCGCCCGACTTCATGTCGACGTTGGAGGTAAAGGTGCCAATCACGCAGGGCGTGCCGGGACGCACATACTGGAACAGCGCAATGGCACAGAGGCTTTCGGCAATCGACTGCGCTACCGCACCGGCCATGGTCACCGGCGCCATCGCGCCCGCCAGCGTGAACGGCGACACCACGATGGCCTGACCGCGCCGCGCCAGCCGCAGGCAGCCGTCGATCATCGGAAAGTCGTGCTTCAGCGGCGAGGTGGAGTTGATGTTGGTGTACATATGCGGCTTGGAGTCGAACTCCTCATGGCTGAGCCCGCCGGCAATCCGCACCATCTCCATCACATCCTCGACCCGCTCCTTGCCAAGGGAGTAGGCGTGCATCGCCTTATCGGTCAGGGTCAGTTTGTCATAAAGCACATCCAGGTGACGGACTGAGGCATGGATGTCCACCGGCTCCACCGGATAGCCGCCAGCAAAGTGGATGCAGTTGAAATACTGGGTCAGTTTCAGCAGGTTGCGGCATTGCTCACGGTTGCCGGCGACCTTTTTGTTCAGCTCCATATCCCAGTAGTTCGGCGGCGAGGACACATTGCCGAACAAGATGTGATTGCCGCCCAGCGGAATGGTCCGGTCTTTGTTGCGCGGGGTGATCGAGAACTCGCGGGGCGCCTTACCCACCATCTCCATCACAAAATCCCGGTCCATCTTGACCAGCTCGCCTTCGACCTTGACGCCGGCCTGTTTGAAGATCTCCAGCGCTTCCGGGTTCAGAAAGACCACGCCAATCTCTTCCAGGATCCGCATGGCCCCCTCGTGGATCGCCTGCACGCCGTCCTCGCTCAATGGCTCGGTCGGCCGGTCGGTGTTAACCGGGATCTGCCAAGGCATTTGCTCCAGCGCAGCGCTGCCGCGCCGGGCTGCTGCGCCTGCCCTGCCTCCGCCCCGCTTCTTGCGCGCGCCTGTGTCTGCCATGCCGGTCTCCCCTGGGTCCGAATTTCAAAATTGCCGATAGCCACCCACTGTGCCAATCCCTGCCGCTGGAAACAGTCCAAACCCGACTATCGCTGTCGTTTTTGCTGTGCGATCCGGCGGTTCAGGATATTTCTGTACACTTGTGCCTAGTATGCCGCAGCAAAAACCGGCGCACAAGACTGCACGCCGGCAAAAACGAGCGTCCCCGTTTCAAAACGCGGGAATCAGTGGATGCTCAGCGGTCCATCCAGGCCGGGATATGGCCGATATCGGGCAGCACTATATCGGCGTGCGGCGTCAGCTCCTCGCGCAGGGCCATGCCGGTCAGGACGCCGATCCGCTGCATTCCCGCAGCCGCGCCCGCTTCCAAATCATGGCGGCTGTCGCCCACCATTGCCGTCCGGCCGGGAGAGACGCCCGCAGCCTTGCAAAAGGCCAGAAGCGGATCCGGCGCCGGTTTGGCCCCATGGCCGCTGTCGCATCCCGCGACAAAAGCAAAGCGGTCCAGCACGCCTGCCCGCTTCAGCTGGCTCTTGGCAGAGCTCTCAGCATCGTTGGTCATCACCCCCAGCACCTTGCCGCGCGACAGCAGGCTGTCGAGAAACGCCGCCAGCGGCACTGCCGGCGTCAGCTCTGCCCCGGCAGCGCTTTCCGCCAGGTAATCCGTCAGCTCGGCAAGATCCATATGCGCAACATAAGGCGCAAGGGCTTCTGCCACTTCATCATTGGAGCAGGCAATCACCAGGCTGTCCGGATTGAATGCCTCACGCTCCAAGTCATAGCTGATCGCTTTGGCCATTGCCTGTTTGGCGTTCTGATCGCCATTGGACAGGGATTCCAGCAGGTCTGCAGCCCAGCCATCCCAGGTCGCAGCAAAGTCAAACAAGGTCCCGTCTTTATCGAACAGAAGAGCATCAACAGGCATGGCAGGTCCTTTTTCCTCTGGATTCTGGCCGGACCCTAGGCACAGGGCCCGCCAATCTCAAGTCCAGTTCACCTGTTCACCGCCCGGAAGCGACATCCGCGCCTGCAGCGGCGCCTCATAGGCCAGCCCCTCGCCATCGCAGAACTGCATCACCCAATTGTCGTCCATCGTTAAGAAATCGAGCACCGAGCCAAGGAACTCCGGCTCCGCCGCCCGCGCCCGCAGATCCGCTTCGCTGGCGCCGGTTGCCCCCAGAAACACCGGCAGCAGCTCATCATTTCCGGCCAGCCAGGCCAAAGCCTTCAGCGCCAGCGTCTCTGCTCCATCGGCGGAATTCCGCATGTTCTCCACACTCCTGCCGCATTGCGGCCAATTTAGTAAAAATCCGAAAGGGTTTCTTAACCAGTCTCAGCAAAACTTCCAGTCATAGGATTTGCAAGGGGCGAAAGGATACCGCGTGCAAGGCACTATCCTGGTCATCGACGGCGTCTCCACCAACCGCATCATGCTGAAGGTGCAGCTGGCGGCTGCCTATTACGATGTGGTCCAAGCCGGCAGCCTGGCTGAAGTGCTGCAGGCCGCCCGCCGCCACCGCCCTGATCTGGTGCTTTCCGCAATGTCGCTGCCCGATGGCTCCGCCGCGGATGTGAAACGCGAATTGGCCGGGGATGAGGCACTGGGCGATCTGCCGGTGATCGCGGTCTCCGACTGGGAAGGACCCAAAGCCCGGCTCGCCGCACTGGCCGCGGGCATCGACGATGTACTGCAGCAGCCGGTGGATGACGTGATCCTGCAGGCCCGCATCCGCAGCCTGCTGCGCGCCCGCAGCAGCACCGAAGAACTGAACCTGCAGCGCGATGCCTCAAACGGCTTCATCCTGCCGCTCAGCGACCGCACATGCGCCGAGGATCTGCGCAATGCCTCCGTTGCCCTGGTGGCGCAGGATCCCCGCACCGCTAGGGCCTGGCGCGACCGGCTTGCCGGCCGCCTGCCCTATGACCTGCGCACCCATTCCATCAGCGACATCCAAGGGCTGATGCAGGCGCCGGTGGCCGATGCCATCATCATCGAACTGACAGAGGCTTCGGCCGGCCCCGGCCTGCGCCTGCTGGCTGACCTGCGCGCCCGCGCTGCCACCCGCAAATCGGTGGTGATTGCCGTGCCCAACCCGGCGGATCCGCATATCGCCGCCGAGGCCTTGGACCGCGGCGCCCATGACGTGCTGCAATCCGGCTTTGATATTGAGGAACTGCAGCTGCGCCTCACCGCCCAGCTGCAGCAGAAGGCCCGCAAGGACCGGCTGCGCGACAGCGTCCGCAACGGGTTGCGCGCAGCCGTGCTGGACCCGATGACAGGTCTTTACAACCGCCGCTATGCCAAGCCGTTCCTGGACCGGGTGGCCCATTCCGCCACCGCAACTGGCGAAAAGTTTGCCGTCATGCTGGCCGATCTCGATCATTTCAAGCGGATCAACGACCTTTATGGCCACCCGGCCGGCGACGCCGTGCTGATCGAGGCCGCCCGCCGGATGCAGGCGGTGCTGCGTCCGGCGGACCTGCTGGCCCGCGTCGGCGGCGAAGAATTCATGGCGGTGCTGCCCGGCGCCACCGAGGCCGAGGCAGGCCTGGCCGCCATCGCCCTGTGCAATGCGATCAACAGCACTCCGTTTCAGGTGCCCGGCGCCGCCGATCCGGTCAGGATCACCATCAGCATCGGCGCAGTCATGGGCGGCGGCGGCAATGAAGACAGCACCGCCGCGCTGGTCGAGAAAGCCGATCAGGCCCTCTACAACGCCAAGGATGCGGGCCGCAATCAGGTGACCTTGTCGCCGGAATGCACCCAAGCAGCCTGAGGTCCTCAGCCGATCCCGGAATTGGCAGCCGCCAGAGGCTGCCTTCTGTGGTTGGCACCTCGGGAAGCGACCCGCAGCTGCACGCCGCCGGCTTAATCCCGCCCGTTCTGCCGTTCATGCCAACGCCCGCCGCGCCGCTGCATCCGCTCTTCCATGCGGCTGGCAAAGGCCGCGCGCTCTTCCGCCGTCATCGCTTCCAGCTTGCGCACCCAGGCTTCCTGTACCTTAGTGTGAAAGGCACGGCGCGTCGCTGCCTGGATCTGCAGTATCGTCAGCAGCTCCTGCGCATCGAAGTCTGCGCTACGCAGCATTCCGATCACCGCCTCACCCTCTGCTTGGCGGCGCTTGTAATAGCTGCCATGAGCGCCGCCCGCTTCTTGCCGCAGCGCCTTGCGGGTGTCGCGGTCCAGCTCGCGGAAGATCATGGCCCCGACCGACGGCGGCCGCTGCCAGTGCCTGTCCTTGCCGCTGAACCGCCAGGCCGTTCCGGTCGCGATGCCGATCACCGCTAGGTTCAGCGCCAGCGACCCCGCCAGCAACAGTTTCAGCCACAGCTTCATTCCAGGCTTTTCCTCCGCACTCATTGCAGGTCCTCACTCAGCACCACCGCCATGTCGTAACTGTCATAGGGGACCGCGGTGCTGCTGTCCTCATACCCCGCCAGCGCCATCGGATCCGGCACAAAGGAGGGCGGCGCCACCCCGATCCACAACCCCGCCGCACTGGCCGCTGCCAGCCCGCCCAGCGCGGGCCAGCCGCCCAGCGCTTCGATCAGCTCCCGCCACAGCGGCTGCCGGGGCGCCTGCGCCGGCGCCGCAGCCTGAAAGCCCGCCTGCGCCCGCACTGCATCTGCCAGGATAGCCGCATTCAAACGGTCCGGCAGCGCCGGCGGCTCACTGCGCGCCACGGCAAACAGATCGTCCAGCTCCTGCAGTGCTTTATCCGTGTCAGCCATCATTATACCCCAACTCTTCGCGCCGCCCGGCCAATGCCGCGGCCAGCGCCCGTTTGCCCCGGGCGGTCAGACTTTCCACCGCCTCGACGCTGATGTCCATGATCCCGGCGATTTCCGGGTTGGACAGTTCTTCCAGATGCCGCAGCACCACTGCCTGCCGCTGCCGTTCCGGCAATTGCATCAGGGCCGCCTGCAGCGCATCCTGCCGCGCCCCCTCTTGCAGCGCCTCGGCGGCCGAGCGGGCCGGGTCAGGCGGCTCGGGCACCACATCCAGATCCACATAACCGCCACGGGCACGCCGTTTGCGGTCAATGCACAGGTTCATTGCCACCCGGTACAGCCAGGTCGAGACTTGCGCCTCCCCCGGCCGCCATTCCGGCGCCATCTTCCATAAGCGAAGCATTGCCTCCTGGGTCACATCTTCGGCTTCGGCGCGGATCCCCATCACCCGCATCGCCACGCCAAAGACCCGCGACCCCAGCCGTGCGGTCAGCTCCGCCGCGGCTCGACTATCACCATTGGCATACAGCACCAAAAGCGCATCGTCCGAAACCTCCGCCGCCGGTGCGTTCATGGCAGCCGGCCCCGCATCAGGGGTCCGGCGCCGCGATATTTCCGCGTTTTGCAGCACGTCTCAGCGATCAGTTCTGCTCCGTTTCATCCCCGTGGCCATGCCAGCGCTTGCCGCCGTGCCGAGCCCGGGCCTCTTCGAATTCCTCTTTCGAAATCCCGCCGCTGCCATCGGCATCCATCCGGTCGAACATTCTGCCAGCCCGGCGCGGTTGCGGCATCTCATCCTTACTCAACGCGCCATCGCCATCCTTGTCAAAACGTTCCAGCATCCGGGCGGCGCGCTCATTGGCCCGTGCCTGCGCATGCGCCTGCATCTCGTCCAACGTCAGCTTGCCATCGCCGTCGGCGTCCGCCTTGCTGAAACGGGCCTCTTTCATGGCCTGGATTTCCGCCTTAGTGACTTCGCCATTGCCGTCCGTGTCGATTTCCTCAAAGGACATCTTCGGCCCGTGGTGGCCATAGCCCTTGGCCAGGGCCGCGCCGCCCGCGGCCACACCTGCAGCGGCAACAATCACGGCGATGAAGTTGACGTGTTTCATGTCGTCTTTCCTTTGTTCTGCGGCAGCCTCTTGCTGCCCGATGCACAGAAAAAACGCCCCAGATCCGCGCTTCCGTCGCAGAAATGCAAAAAAAGTTTCTACCGCCGTCCCGTTGCGGCAAACCGGCGCAGAAATTGGGCTTTCCCCTTTCGCCCTCTCCCGATGCGCGCAAAGATATGCCCAACACACAGGATATTGCCATGACCGAGTCTTCAGCCGCGACGGCCTCCGGCACCGAAACAGACCGCCCCACCATGCCCGCCCTGGCCAAGGGCTGGCGCTGCAAATGCCCGCAATGCGGCAAGGGCAAGCTGCTGCATTCCTATCTCAAGGTGAACGACAGCTGCAGCAACTGCGGTCTGGATCTGACACATGCGCGCGCCGATGACGGTCCGGCCTACCTCACCATTCTGATCGTCGGCCACATCATGGCGCCTTTGATGCACGTGGTCTATTTCTCCTGGCGCCCCGAACCCTTGGTGATGTTCACGGTTTTCACGATTGGCTGCGTCGCCTCTTCCCTTTATCTTCTGCCGCGGATGAAGGGGATCGTCATTGCCTATCAATGGGCCAGGCGGATGCACGGCTTCGACAAGGATTCCCCAGCAGGACAAGGGCAGTAAGACGATGAGCGACACATTTATCTGTGGTAAGACCACCACCGACAAAACCGCCATCCGCAATGCGGCAACGGTGATTGCCATGCGCGGCCGGATGTCCGATGACCCGCAGGTGCTGATGGGCCAGCGCGGCGCCAAGGCGGCCTTCATGCCAAACAAATTCGTCTTCCCCGGCGGTGCCGTGGACGTGGAGGACGCGCAAGTCCCTCTGGCCTCGCCAATCCCGCCCGTCTGCCAGGAACGCCTCGCAGACAAGGCGCCCGCTGGGGTGCACCATGCTCTCAGCGTCGCAGCGGTGCGCGAGCTGTGGGAGGAAACCGGCCTGATCCTGGGGGAACCAGGTAAGTGGCAGGGAGACATTCCCGAAGACTGGCAGGAGTTCGCCGCCACTGGCCATGTGCCATCAGCCAAGGCGATGCAATTCGTGTTCCGCGCCCTCACCCCGCCGGGCCGTCCGCGCCGGTTTGATGCGCGGTTCTTTTTGATTGATGCCGATCAGATCACCGGCAACCTGGATGATTTCTCCCGCGCCGCGGATGAGCTGTCGCATCTGCAGTGGATCCCGCTCAGCCAGGTGCGCAGCTTTGATCTGCCCTTCATCACCGAGGTGGTCCTGGCCGAAGTCACCGCCCGCGTTCGGGACGCCGAGCCACCGCAGAGCGTGCCCTATTTCCACAACAACGACGAAGCCAGCCTGTTCCTGCGTCTCAAAGGCTACCCGATGCCCGCAGACGGGTAACGTTTCCCGGCCCGGGAAACGTCCCGGAAAACGCGTGTTTTCCGAGCCGGAATTATCGCATAATTCCGGCAGCCTTGCGGCAATCGCAGTCGTTCAAATGGCCAGCACCAGCGCCAGGATTGACAGAACCAGCAGTCCCATGCCTATCAGTTCCCGGGCCGTGACCTTCTCCTTAAAAAACAGGATTGAGGCCAGCAGCGACAGCAGCAATTCCACCTGCCCCACCGCCTTTACATAGGCCGCATTCTGCAGCGTGAACGCCCAGAACCAGCAGAACGACCCGCCCATGCTGGTCAGCCCCACCCAGACCGCTACCCGGCGGGCGGCCCAGACCCGGGCAATCTCGCCCCTGTCCCGCAGGCCCAGCCAGGCAGCCATAAACAGCGTCTGCAAGCTGACTACCGCCGCCAAGGTCACTCCGGCGCGAAAGACCGGCTCCAAATCTCCCAATTGCAGGGAAGCGCCGCGGTAGCTGACCGCGGAAAAGGCAAACAGCACCCCCGACCCCAGCCCCAGCTTCGAGGCGCGGTTGGTCAGATGCCGCCACCAGGGGCCGGCTGCGTCCGGCGCCCGGGACAGAACCAGAACCGCCGCCAGCCCGATCAGGATCGCCACCCAGCCGCCAAAGGAGACCGGATCGCCCAGAACTGCCAGCCCGACGATGGCAGTCTGGATGACTTCGGTTTTCTTGAAGGTGATCCCCACCGCAAAATTGCGCTGCTTGAACAGGGCAACCACGCAGACCGTTGCCAGGATCTGTGCGGTGCCGCCAATGGCGGCAAACATCCAGAACTTCGGTCCCGGCTCAGGCAGTGCTCTCCCGGTGACTGCCATATACACCGCCAGCCCTGCCAGAATGAACGGCGCCGAATAGACAAACCGGGCGAAGGTGGCTCCGCCCGGCGACAAGGTTACGCTGCTCAGAACCTTCTGCAGCATGAACCGCACGGTCTGAAATGCGGCGGCGGCAATCGATACGGGAATCCAGGCTAACATGCGCCCGCTTATGCGCCTTTACTCTCCCTGCTGCCAGAGCGGATGCGGCACCGGGTCCTTGGCCCGCAGCAGGTAGTTGCGGAAAACCTGCATGTAGTTGCGATAGAAGTAGCCATCGTTGGCCGCCAGGAAGGCTTGCTTACGGGAATGATACAGCCGAGGCAGTGCATACCAGGGCACGCCCGGATGCATGTGATGCACAACATGCAGGTTGTTGTTCAGGAACAGCAAGGCCAAAGGCCCCTTGTCCTCGATGACCACAGTACGGCCTTTGGCGGAGTCATGCGCCCGGTGCTCCAGAAAGGTGCGGATCTTCAAGAGCCCCAGTCCCAGATAGGCACCCAGCACCGCAGCCCACAGCGGCGCCGGCGACTGCAGCACCACCCAGATCACCGGTACCAGACCCAGAACATGTAAAACCCAGTCCCGCGCGATGCCCGGCGCGCCCTTGCGCGCCCGTTTCCAATCGCCCGCCATGAAGCAGACCTGCCCCATAAGCGGCCCCAGCAGCACCCGGCCCAGCAGTGTGTTGTTGATCCGCAGCAGTCCCTTGCGCCAGCCCGGCAGCTTGGCCCAGACCGCCGGATCCTGGAAATTACTCTCCGGATCATCATAGGGATCGGTCAGCCGCTCATCCTCGTGATGCGCCAGATGGGTATCGCGGAACCGGCCATAGGGGATCGCCAGGCTCAGCGGAAAGAACATCAGCGACTCGTTCAGCCAGCGGCTGCGGAACGGATGCCCATGCAGTGCCTCATGGGTCAGCGAGGAATGCAGCGCCGCCATCACGCCCAGCGCCAGCACCGTCAGCCCCAGACTGACCGATGGCAGCAGCCACAGCGCCGCTAGCCAGCCGCCATGGCAGGCCAGGATCAGCGACAGCGTGCACCATTCCACACCGCGAGGCATGTATTCCCTGCAGCGCTCAGACATGGCTGCGCCCCCAGGTGATCTTTGCCCAGGCGCGCTCGTAGATGAGATAGATGGTGAAACCGATGGCGGTATTGACCAGTGCCATCATCCCGCCTGCCTTAACAGATCCGGTGGCGATCAGCCCCACCAGCGTCATTGTCGCCAGCCCGAGGATGTTCCAGACCACCGCCTTTACGATTGAGCGCCTGCGCGTTTCCATTCTGCCTCCGGATAAGTTCTGCTAAGTGCTTGTTCCCAAACTACCGCAGCCGCGCCCTGTTCAGAATTCCGAATGTAGTTAACAAAATACAGCAAATGTGATAATTTCAAACACATGATAGAAAATATAGACAAACGTCTGCGGGCTGAGCAGTTCCGGCAAAGACTGAACCGGGCGCTGCGCGACAGCGGCCTCAGCCAAAGCGCCCTGGCCCGCGCAGTCAGCGTCGACCGCTCTACCATCTCGCAACTCTTGACGGACGAGGGCGCGCGCCTGCCCAACGCCCATGTGGTCGGCGCCTGCGCAGGCGCCCTTGGGGTCTCTGCCGACTGGCTGCTCAGCCTCTCCGACCGGCCCGAAAGTGCGGCGGAATTGCTGGCCTCCAGCCTCACCCTCTCTGAGGCGCCCCGCGCCTTGGTGGATGAGCGAATCTTTGACTGGCACCAGGAAGCCGAAGGCTACAAGATCCGTCACGTCCCCGCCGCCCTGCCCGACATGCTGAAAACCCGCGCTTTGCTGGAGTGGGAATACGCGCCGCATCTGGGCCGCACCGCCGATCAGGCCATTGGCGCGTCTGAAGACCGCCTCACCTGGATGCGCCAATCACCGTCCGACTATGAAATCGCGATGCCGCTCTATGAGCTCGACAGCTTTGCCCATGGCGTGGGATATTACGAAGGCCTGCCGCTGGAGGTCCGGCTGGAACAGCTCACCCAGTTCGAACGCCTCTGCGAGCAGCTTTACCCCCGCCTGCGCATCTACCTGTTTGACGCCAAGCGGCTTTATTCCTCACCGATCACCCTCTTCGGCCCGCTGCTGTGTGTGTTCTACGCCGGCACGCATTACCTGGCCTTCCGCGACAAGGAGCGGATTGCGACCTTCACCAGCCATTTCGACAATCTGGTGCGCGAGGCGGATATCACGGCGCGGCAATTGCCGGGGCGGCTCAGGGCGCTCAGGGCGGCGATTTCCTGAACGTTCCCGCAGGGGCGCCGGAATTATGCGATAATTCCGGCTTGGAGGGCGCGCGCTCCCCCTAACTGCGACTCTTGTTAGAAAACAGCATGTTGCCTGACGAGAGGAAACGAAATGGGAGCTGTTTACAGCCAGCTGAGTATCGCGGAACGACGCAAGATTGAACGCTGGAGGCATGCGAAGGTCCCTGTGAACGAGATGGCGCGTGCCCTCGGGCGCTGCAGATCGACGGTATTCCGGGAGTTGAAGCGGAACCATTTCTCGGATCCCTGCCTGCCGAAATGTGATGGCTGTTATGGCGCCGCAGCCCAGCTGATGGCGGCCGGCCGGCGCGCGAGGCAACGCAAGCTGATCCGTCATCCGGAGTTGTGCCGCCGTGTCGTCGAGCGGCTGAAGAATGGCTGGATGCCAGAACAGATCGGCAACCGGATGATCCATGAAGGCGCCAGGCTGCGGGTCTGCCAGGAAACCATCTACCGCTACATCTATTCCAAGGAAGGTATGGCGCAGGAGCTTTGGTGGTATCTGCCTGCCCACCGTACGGCCCGCAGGCCGAGGCGGGCCCGCAAGCGCCAGAAGGCAAAATTCCATCGTGATGCCAGTATCCTGTTCCGGCCCGGCGCCGTAGCGCACAGGCGTCAATCCGGCCACTGGGAAGCAGATCTTATGCTGGTCGAACAAAGCCTTGGACAGTCCAGCGCGACCTCAATGGTTGAGCGCGTCAGCCGCTTCACGGTTCTCTTAAAGAACCCGGACAAGCGTATCAAACCGGTTATGCCTTGCCCGTCAGGCGATTGCGAAGCCATCTGCCGAGAGGGGCAAGATCATGAAAGCAAGCAGCGACTTGCCTCTGGCTGCCCGCAAATCCATCACTTTCGACCGCGGCACCGAATTCGTGTCCTGGCCGCATCTGCAAGCACAGACCGGTACGCAGACTTGGTTTTGCGACCCCTCCTTGCCTTGGCAAAAGGGCACGGTTGAGAACACCAACCGGCGGGCCCGGCGATGGCTTCCGCGGAAGCAAGATATCCGGCAGCTCTCAGATCACGACATGAAAGTAATTTGCGACCGCCTTAACAACACGCCCCGCAAATGCCTTGGGTGGAAGACGCCCGCGGAGGTCTTCAGAGAGAAGATGATGGAAGAACTGGGCCGCTCCCCCAACCCTCAGAGGCAATAGGTGCCGCGGTTCAGGTGTCGCTCACAGAAACACATGTTTTCCGGGACCTTTCCCGCGCCGGGAAACGTTACCCGCCTAAGGCACAGGAAAGGCGAAAAGGAAAACGCCCCGCCAAGTGCGGTCTCCGTTCTATTGCAACCGGCTTCACACCTTCGGGTCCGGGTTCACCGTATGACCGTCCACGGCAATAACCTGCCCCGACACCAGCCGCGCCGCGTCCGAGCCGAGGAACACCGCCATATTGGCAATATCGCCGGCCTCCACAAACCGCCCCATCGAGGTTCCGGAGGCATAGCCCGCATAGACCTCGTCCCGGGTCATTCCCTTGACCGCCGCCTCGCGTTCCAGCACGCCCTCCATCCGCGGCCCTTCCACCGCGCCGGGGCAGACCGCATTGGCGCGGATGCCAAAGGGGCCAAGCTCCATCGCCAATGTCTTCATTAGCCCGATCACCGCCCATTTCGCCGAAGCATACGGCGCCCGGTTGGGATAGCCGTACTGCCCCGCGGTCGAGGACGTCACGATGATCGACCCGGCCTTCGCCGCCTTCATCAAAGGTGCGGCATACTTTGCCGCCAGAAAGCAGCCCTCCAGGTTGACGCTGACGCATTTGCGCCAATCCTCTAGCGCGATATCCTCAATCAGCGCAGTCGGCCCGGCGACACCTGCATTGGCGCAAAGCACATCCAGCCCGCCCCAGACCTCGGCGATCTCCGCAAACAATGCCTTGACCCCGGCCTCGTCGGTGGCATCCACCGCTGTGCTGCGCCAGCCTGCCGGTACATCCGCCAGCGTCATGGCACTAACATCTGTGACCCAGACCTGATGCCCGGCGGCGGCAAAACCCTCTGCCATCGCCCACCCGATGCCGGAACCGCCGGCGGTAACCAAAACCCGGCTCATCTCGGCGCTCCGATCGCACGGCCCAACCCGTCCGGCACCGGCAGTGCCGCATGGGCTTCGGCCAACTTCACCAGATTGGCCTCGATATGCGGCGCAGGCGGGGCGGAGCGCCGGGTCGCAAGATCCACATGCAGCAGCATGTGCTCCCCTGTCGCCAGCAGCCGCTCGCCGGAGAACATCTCGTGCCACAGATGCATCTTCTTGCCCGCGCCCATGATCACCCGGGACCGCACCTGGATCGGATCGCCCGCATGCACCTCGTCAATATGGCGGATATGGGTCTCGGCGGTGAAGTAGCTGCCGCCATTGGCAATATACTCCGCATCGCAGCCGATGATTATCATCAGCCGGTCGGTGGACTGGGCAAAGGCATCCAGGTACCGGCTCTCGGTCATATGGCCGTTGTAATCAGTCCAGTCCAGCGGCACCACGCGGCTCTGGGTCAGCACCGGCTGGCTCAGATCTTCCAGGTCGTCAAACAAGCGCACCAGCCCGGCCTCGCCTTCGCGGCCAAAGTCATGGGCATTCTGCAGCGCACCCGCACCCCAGCCGTTGTTGCCAAGGGCCCGCATCATGCCGACCAGATTGTCGTCGCGGATCTGCTCCATCTTGCGGATCGGCAGATGGCCGGATTGCGCATCCGACTGGCCTGCGATCAGATCCACCAGCTCGTCATTGAACTCGGGCACATCCATCAGCTTGGTCCAGGGCCACGACAGGCAAGGGCCGAACTGCGCCATGAAATGCTTCATCCCCGCTTCGCCGCCCGCAACGCGGTACGTGTCAAACAGCCCCATCTGCGCCCAGCGGATGCCAAAGCCGTAGCGGATGGCGTTGTCGATCTCCTCGGTGGTGGCAATGCCGTCCTTGACCAGCCACAGCGCCTCGCGCCAGACCGCCTCCAGGAACCGGTCTGCCACATGCGCGTCGATCTCTTTCTTCAGATGCAGCGGGTACATGCCCAGGCCCGAGATGATCTCCTTGGCCCGTTCAATCACACCTGCCGGATTGGCCGCCGTTGTGACCAGTTCCACCAGCGGCAATAGGTAGACCGGGTTGAAGGGATGCGTCACCACGATCTGCCCCGGCGCTTCGCGCCCGTCCTGCAATTGCGACGGCTTGAAGCCGGAAGTCGAAGAGCCGATCACCGCATCCGGCGCGCAATGGGCCTGCAACTGCGCATAGACCTTCTGCTTCAGATCCAGCCGCTCCGGCACGCTCTCCTGAACCCACTCCGCGCCGTCCACGGCTTCGGCAATGGTCTCGTGGAACGTCAGGCTGCCCTCTGCCGGCAGCGCCACATTGCCCAAACCGGGCAGAGAGCGCCGCGCATTGCCCAGCACTTCGCTGATCTTGCGCTCCGCCTCCGGGTCCGGGTCGAACACCCGCACATCCCAGCCGTTCAGAAGGAACCGCGCGGCCCAGCCGCCGCCGATTACGCCGCCGCCAATGATTGCTGCTGTTTTCATCTGCTTCCCTTTGAGAGCCGCCCGGCTCTTCTTCTGGCCCAAAATATCCTGGGGGCTTGGGGGCCAGCCCCCAATTCCTCCAATTCAACGAAACCGCTGGTCGCCGCTTACTGCGCCGCCGGCGCGCGCTTGGTCAGCCCCAGCTTCTCGCGCACCTCCGCCGGTCCCATCAGCTTGCTGCCCATGTTCTCGATGATGGTGCCAGCCCGCTCCACCAGCTGCCAGTTCTCCGCCAGCTGGCCTTTGCCCAGCCATAGGTTGTCCTCCAGCCCGACCCGCACATTGCCGCCCGCCAGAACAGACGCCGCCACATAGGCCATCTGATCCCGGCCCAGCGAGAACGCCGACCAGTTCCAGTCCGCCGGCACATTGTTGACCATCGCCATAAAGGTGTTGAGGTCATTCGGCGCGCCCCAGGGCACCCCCATGCACAGCTGCACCAGCGCCGGGCTGTCGAGAATGCCCTCTTTCACCAGTTGCTTGGCAAACCACAGATGGCCGGTGTCGAACGCCTCAATCTCCGGCTTCACACCCAGATCGGTCATCATCTGCCCCATCGCCCGCAGCGCGCCGGGGGTGTTGGTCATCACGTAGTCGGCCTCGGCAAAGTTCATGGTCCCGCAATCCAGCGTGCAGATCTCCGGCAGGCACTCGGCAATGTGCGCCACCCTCTCAGAGGCACCGATCATGTCGGTCGCTGCCTCATTCACCGGAAACGGGTTCTCGACCCCGCCAAAGACGATATCGCCGCCCATGCCCGCGGTCAGGTTCAGAACCACGTCCACCTCCGCGTCGCGGATCCGCTCGGTCACTTCACGGTACAGCGCCAGATCACGGCTTGGCACCCCGGTCTCCGGATCGCGCACATGGCAGTGCACCACGGCGGCGCCAGCCTTGGCCGCGGCAATGGCGCTGTCGGCGATTTGCTTGGGCGAACGCGGCACATGCGGGCTGCGATCCTGGGTACCGCCAGAGCCGGTCACAGCACAGGTAATGAAGACGTCCCGGTTCATTTCCAGAGGCATTTTTATTTTCCCTTCAATGTACAGGGTTTTGCCGCGGGTTATCCCCAGGCTCTTCCCCAGATTCTGATTTGCGCTGGCAGCGACTCTGCCTCAGCCTTTTGCAGCATAGTTTACACCAGGCGAATCGAAGTTGATGAAATCCGCAAAAAACATCCTCCAGCCCGAGCATCAGCCGCTGAAAACCGCGGTGCTGGTCTTGGATGAATGCAACACGCTGTCCTTTGCGGCTGCCGTTGACCCGATGCGCGCCGCCAACCGGCTGGCCGGGCGGGCGGCGTTTGACTGGGATTATGTCAGCGCCACGAATGAGCCGCCGATGCTGACCAGCGGCCTTACCGTGCCCAGCTTTCCGCTGGCCCGGCTGCAGGGCTGCGAGCTGCTGATCATCGTGGCCGGCTTCCAGCTGGCGCGCCATGCCACCCCCAGCCTGTTAGCGGGTCTGCGCCGGATTGCCGCCACCGGCGCCACCATTGCAGGCATCGACGGCGGCCCCTGGCTGATGGCCGAGGCCGGGCTGCTGGACGGCCATCCGGCGACCAATCACTGGGAGGATCTGGAAAACTTCGCCAGCCGCTTCCCCGAGGTTGACGTCCGCAACGACCGCTTCACCGTCTCCGATGGCCGCCTGACCTCGGGCGGCGCCACCCCGGCGATCGAGATGATGCTGCATATCATCAGCGCCCGCCACGGCGCCGGCTTTGCCGCTCGCGTCGCCGGGCTGTTCCTGTATGACGGCCCCGCCGCAGAACCGCGCGCCCAAAGCCGCCTGGGCGGCCACAAGCACAACGCGCTCA
This sequence comes from Leisingera aquimarina DSM 24565, assembly GCF_000473165.1. Classification (GTDB taxonomy): domain Bacteria; phylum Pseudomonadota; class Alphaproteobacteria; order Rhodobacterales; family Rhodobacteraceae; genus Leisingera; species Leisingera aquimarina. The sequence continues at coordinate 3,913,119 of NZ_KI421504.1, forward strand.
CCGCCAAGGCCAATGCGCTGATGGAGGCCGCCCTGGACGAGCCGCTGCCGCTCAGCGCGCTGGCCGAAACCCTCGGCACCAGCCCGCGCAGCCTGCAGCAGCAGTTCCGCTTGCGGCTCAATACCACGCCGCAGGACCACTACCTGCAGCTGCGCCTGGCCGAGGCCCGCCGCCTGGTCACCGACACCGATCTGCCGCTGATGGAGGTGGCGATTGCCACCGGCTTCACCTCGCAATCGAGCTTCGCCCGCGCCTTCCGCACTGCGCATGGCACCTCGGCCCGCGACCTGCGCCAGGAGCAGGCAAGGCCCACCGCGCATTGACCGGAACGCCCGCGGTCAAAGCCGCCGCAAAAGCCAGAATCTCTTTCACCTGGCTGGAAATATCCCGGGGGTGAATTGGCCATAAGGCCAAGAGGGGTCGGCGCCTCTCCCCTTGCCGCCGCCGCTCAATACGGCATCGGGTGCGCCCGGTGCGCGGCGTTGATCTCATCCAGCACCTCCTGGCTCAGCTCCAGCTCCACCGATTTCAGCACATGCTCCAGCTGCGGCATATGGGTGGCACCAAAGATCGCCGAGGCCATAAACGGCCGAGTCCGGCACCAGGCCAGCGCCATATGAACCGGATCCAGCCCGTGCCGCTTAGCAATCTCCAGATAGGCCGACACCGCATCGTAAACCCGCGGGCTGTGGCGACCGCCCAGTTCCGGGTTGATTGCTTTGCGCGAGCCTTCGGGCACTGCCCCGTCCTGATACTTGCCGGTCAGCAATCCGGTGCCCAACGGCGAAAACGCCAGCAGGCCCACATCCTCATTGACGCTCAGTTCCGCCAGATCGGTGTCATACATCCGGCAGACCAGGGAATATTCGTTCTGGATCGACGCCACCCGCGGCCCGCCTCGCGCCTGCGCGATCCGCAGCCATTGCGCGGTGCCCCAGGCGCTCTCATTGGACAGGCCAAAGGCGCGGATGGTGCCGCGCGCCACCTCGCGCTGCAGCGCTTCCAGGCAGTCCTCCATATTGGCCAGCGTCTCTTCCCGGTTCTGGCCCGAGGGGTCATAGCTCCAATTCTGCCGGAACATATAGCTGCCCCGGTTCGGCCAGTGAAACTGGTAGAGGTCGATGTAATCGGTCTTCAGTCGCCTCAAGGACTCCTCGATCGTAGGCGCGATGGTCCTGGAGGAAATCGCCGCCCCGTCGCGCACATGCTGCATCCCCGCGCCGGAATGCTTGGTTGCCAGGATGTATTCGCCCCGCCGCCCTGTCTGCGCATTCCAATTGCCGATGATCCGCTCGCTGTTGCCCAGGGTCTCTGCACTCACCGGATTGACCGGATACATCTCGGCGGTATCAACAAAGTTCACGCCGCCCTCCAGCGCGCGGCCGATCTGCGCATGGGCCTCGGCCTCCGGCGTCTGGGTGCCGAAAGTCATCGTGCCCAGGCACAGTTCGGACACCATCATGCCGGTGCGTCCCAATGGGTTCAGTTTCATGCCGCGCGCTCCCCTGTCCTGGATTTGCCTGCGACCCTAAGGCCCTGCCCGGGAAGTGCAAGCCGCTTGCACATAGGCGGCAAACCGGCCAGCCTCTGTGCAACTTAAGGAAAGGATACCCGATGCCGCAGACCATAACCAAGGGCGTCAAGGCGCTGCTGGCCGAGGCAAACAGCCTCGTCGAAACCATGGCTGTCGAGGAGGCCAAGCAGAAGGTTCTGGACGAGGATTACGTCTTCATCGACCTGCGCGACATCCGCGAGCTGCAGCGCAGCGGCATGATCCCCGGCGCGTTTTCCTGCCCGCGCGGCATGCTGGAATTCTGGATCGACCCGGACAGCCCCTATCACAAGCCGGTGTTCAATCAGGACAAAACCTATGTGTTCTACTGCGCCAGCGCCTGGCGCTCGGCGCTCAGCGCCAAAGCCGCGATTGAGATGGGTCTGAAGCCGGTTGTGCATCTGGAGGGCGGCTTTACCGAATGGGCCAAACAGGGCGGCCCGGTTGCCCCCCGCGAGGGCTAAGCACAGCCGGAGTTTTACCGGATGAAACCGGTCTCCCGCACCACCCGGCGGCACGGCGCCCCGCCCTTCACGGCTGCCGTGCTGCATGGCGGCCCGGGTGCGGCCGGAGAAATGGCGCCTGTGGCGCAGGAACTGGCGACCCGCGGGCATGGCGTGCTGGAACTGCTGCAAACGGAAGCATCCATTGCCGGACAGATTTCCGAATTGCGGCAGCAACTGGAGACAGCCTGTACCGGCCCGGCGGTTCTGATCGGCTTTTCCTGGGGCGCCTGGCTGGCCTGTCTGCTGGCGGCCCGGCATCCGGCGCGGGTCTCAAAGCTGGTGCTGGTGGGCTGCCCGCCGTTTACTGCCCGGCACGCCGCAGGTATCGAAACAGCGCGGCGGGCCCGTTTGCAGCCTGCAGAATGGCAGCAATTGAACGCCTTACTGCACGGTTCCGGCATGGAGACGGCGGCGGGACTGGCGCAGGCCTTGCACCTTCTGGAGAAATCGGAAGCTTGCAAACCGCTGCCGGATCTTCCCCGCCCCGCCATTTCTTTTGACCGGAAGATCTTCAACCGCGTCTGGCCGGAGGCTGCCGACTTGCGCCGGTCCGGCGCTTTGCTGCGCGAGGCGACCAGGATCCGTTGCCCGGTTACGGCGCTTCATGGTGATCACGACCCCCACCCGGCAAATGGCGTGGAGCTGCCATTGCGCAAGATCCTTCCGGATTTCAGCTTCCGCCTGCTGCAGCGCTGCGGCCACAAGCCCTGGATTGAGGACCATGCGAGAGCTGTTTTCTTCCAGGCGCTTGAGGACACGCTTGCCCTGACCTGACGGCATCTGTGCTGGCCTGCCGCAAGCCCGGCCTGGCTCAGCGCTTAAGAGCAAAAATGGAACACGCATCTTATTCTCATGCCGGCTCACCTGCTCATCCGCCGCCGCCACAGATCCCGCCCTTGTGGCTGCCGCCGCCGCAAGGCGGCAAGCAGCTGAACCCGGACGGGATGGCGGAATTTGCCGGCCCCGCCCGGGTCCTGTTCGTGCAGGCGGCCCGGACCGAGGATCAGCTTTGGGCCATGGAGGAAGCCTTGCGCAGCGGCGCTGGTGGCGGCGGAACCGGCTGAGCCGCCCGCCATCACCCCGGTGCGGCGGCTGCATCTGGCGGCAGAGGCAGGCGGGCGCTTCGGCCCGGCGCCGTTGGGCCTGTTGCTGCCCCCTGGCGCAGGCGGCGCCCAGGGCATCGAAAGCCGCTGGCACCTGGCGCCTGCCCATACCCCTTTCTCTCATGATCTCTTACCCCATGACCTGCCTGCACACAGCCCCGGGTGGCCCGCCCAGCCGGGGATGGCGCAGCAAAAAACCGGAAGTGCAAGACCATGCAGCGCCTGCGCGCCCGCACCCTGCCGCCTTGCAGCTGGCAGATCGCCCAGGCCTCTGGCAGCAGCCTGCTCCGGCCTGCTTCGTGCCATCCTGCCACCCGCACCGCAGCCCCGCACGCCCAAGCCGTGTCCCGGCACTAAGACGATGCCCTCCCGCGCCAGCACCGCCTTAGCGGCCTTGGGCCCGGCACCGGGCAGAGCCCGGTGCCGGGCCCAACAGGCTGAAGCTTTTGCCAGAAAGCTGAAGCCTGGCGGGAGCACACCGGCGCTTCACAGGCGCACCCGCGAAAGTGAACAGCCTGCAGCGGAAAACCCGGATAAGCTCAGAGCGCAGCATGGATAGCAGAGAAGAAAACCCCGCATGAGCCCCCCCTGGATGCACCGGCGGACCCTGATCACCTGCCTGGCCGCAGGCCTGCTGGCCCCATACAGGCTGCAGGCTGCGGCACTGCCTTACCGGTTGATGCCAGATGCCACCGAGGTGCGATTCACCTTCCGGCTCAGCGGCCAGCCGCAGCATGGAAGGATCCCGGTGCGAACCGCCCGCATCCGGATTGATCCGCAGAACCTGGCCCGCAGCCAGGCCGATATCACCCTCGACGCCAGCCGCGCCCGGACCGGGCTGATCTTTGCCACCGAAGCACTGAAAAGCCCCGGCGTGCTCAACACCGCACGTTTCCCGGAGATCCGCTTCCGCTCGACCCGCGTCCGCCTCGGGCCTGACGGGCGGCTCTCCGGCGGCGCGCAGATCTGCGGCGAACTGACCCTGCGCGGAACCACCCGGCCGCTGGCCTTGCAATCCGCGCTCTACCGCCGGCCCGGTACCGCTGCGGATGACTTGCGCGAACTGGACGTGCATCTCAGCGGCAGCCTCAGCCGCAAGGCCTTCGGCGCCGTCGGCTATCCGGATCTGGTTGCCGACCAGGTGACCCTCGCCATCAAGGCCCGCATCCGCCTGGCGGGCTGAGCCTTGGGCCGCGCCCGGTGCCGAAAAACACCGCCCCGCAAGAATACGACACGGCAATGGCGGAAACCGGCTGGCAATGCCGCCGCAGCCTGTCATGGTCGGGCCGTTATGCGCCTGATCATCTCCTTTGCCGCCCTGTTCCTTTCCGTCATCCTGCTGCAGCTGTCGACCGGAGGCGTCGGCCCGCTCGATGCCATCTCAGGCCTGACGCTGAATTTCACCAAAGAGCAGATCGGCCTCCTCGGCTCGGCCCATTTCTTCGGCTTCTTCATCGGCTGCTGGTGGGCGCCACGGCTGATGGGCAATGTCGGCCATTCCCGCGCCTTTGCGGTCTGCACAGCACTTGGGGCGATGGGGCTGCTGGGCCACACGCTCACCGAAAACCCCTATGCCTGGGCGGCAATGCGGATTGCTTCCGGCCTCTGCGTGGCCGGCGCCTATACGGTGATCGAGGCCTGGCTCAACGCCAAGGTCACCAATGAAAACCGCGGCCGCGCCATGGGCACCTACCGGATAGCAGACATGAGCGCCTCGCTGGCGGCGCAGCTGATCATCGCGGTGCTGCCGCCTGCGGTCTATATCTCCTACAACCTTCTGGCGGTGGTTTGCTGCGCGGCGCTGCTGCCCCTGACCCTGACCAAAGCCAGCCAGCCGGAAACCCCCGATGCGCCGCGGCTGCGCCCCAAACTGGCCTGGCGCTGTTCGCCGCTGGCGGTGGCGGGGGTGATCGTGGCCGCGCTCAGCTCTGCCTCGTTCCGGATGGTCGGCCCGGTCTATGGCCAGGAAGTCGGGCTGGAGATCGGCCAGATCGCCTTTTTCCTCGCCTCCTTCGTGCTGGGCGGCGCGCTGGCGCAATACCCGATGGGCTGGCTGGCCGACAAATACGACCGCCGATGGGTGCTGATCTGGCTTTCCGTGGCTGCCATCTTCAGCTGCGCTGTCACCATGGCTGCCAGCGGCACCGGCACCCTGGGGGTGATGCTGGCGGCGGGGTTCTTCGGGTTCACTACCTTCCCGATCTTTTCGGTCTCCGCCGCGCACGCCAACGACTTTGCGACATCGGAAGAGCGGGTGGAGCTGGCCGCAGCGCTGATGTTCTTCTTTGCTTTGGGCGCCATCGCCAGCCCCTATGTCTCCTCAGCGTTGATCAGCTTTTACGGACCCCCTGCCCTGTTTGCCTATGTGGCCTGCGGCCATGTGCTGCTGATCGCCTTCGGACTCAGCCGGATGAAAGTGCGCCCGACCCCCGAAGAACGCACCAATTATGTCTATGCGCCGCGCACCTCCTTCACCATCGGCCGCCTTTTGAAACGCTCCCGCAAGCGCCGGTAAAGAGGTCAGAACCTTTTAAGGATATGTTTACAAACAGCATTCCTTCCCGAAAATCTCAACGCCGGGGGCAGTGGGCAAATTGCCGCCCTGCGCAGGGCGAGCAATTTGCCTGTCTCTCCGCCAGCTGTGTCCCGCCCGGCGCACACCAGGGGTTTCCGCCGCCTGCGCCATGCGGTAGACGGACCTTTGACGCATTACCTGGATGGATAGCATGGCACGCATTCTGATCACTTCGGCGATTCCCTACATCAACGGGATCAAGCATCTGGGCAACCTGGTGGGCTCGCAGCTGCCGGCCGACCTGTACGCCCGGTTCCAGCGCGGACGCGGCAACGAGGTGATGTTCCTCTGCGCCACTGACGAGCATGGCACGCCCGCCGAACTGGCCGCTGCCAAGGCGGACAAACCGGTTGCGGAATACTGCGCCGAAATGCACGCCGTCCAGTCGGAGATTGCCAAGGGCTTTGCGCTGTCGTTCGACCATTTCGGCCGTTCTTCCAGCCCGCAGAACCACGCCCTGACCCAGCATTTCGCAGGCAAGTTGGCCGAGGCCGGACTGATCCGCGAAGTGACCGAAAAGCAGGTCTATTCCAACGCTGACGGCCGCTTCCTTCCCGACCGCTATATCGAGGGCACCTGCCCCAACTGCGGCTATGAGCGCGCCCGCGGCGACCAGTGCGAGGAATGCACCAAGCAGCTGGACCCCACCGACCTGATCAACCCGCGTTCCGCCGTGTCCGGCTCCACCGATCTGGAAGTGCGCGAGACCAAGCACCTGTATCTGTGCCAGTCGCAGCTGAAGGACCAACTGGACGCCTGGATCGACAGCAAACACGACTGGCCCATCCTGACCACCTCGATCGCCAAGAAGTGGCTGCATGACGGCGACGGGTTGCAGGACCGCGGCATCACCCGCGATCTGGACTGGGGCGTGCCAGTCAAGAAGGGCGGCGAAGACTGGCCCGGCATGGAGGGCAAGGTCTTCTACGTCTGGTTCGACGCACCGATCGAATACATCGCCGCCGCTGGCGAATGGGCCGAAGCCAATGGCAAATCCGACGCCGACTGGCAGCGCTGGTGGCGCACCGACAAGGGCGCCGAGGACGTCAAATACGTCCAGTTCATGGGCAAGGACAACGTCCCCTTCCACACGCTGTCGTTCCCGGCCACCATCCTCGGCTCCGGCGAGCCGTGGAAGATGGTCGACCACCTGAAGTCGTTCAACTACCTGAACTATGACGGCGGCCAGTTCTCGACCAGCCAGGGGCGCGGCGTGTTCATGGACCAGGCGCTGGAGATCCTGCCTGCGGACTACTGGCGCTGGTGGCTGCTGAGCCATGCACCGGAAAGCAGCGATTCCGAGTTCACCTGGGAGAACTTCCAGCAGTCGGTGAACAAGGATCTGGCGGACGTGCTGGGCAACTTCGTTTCACGTATCACCAAATTCTGCCGTTCCAAGTTCGGCGAGGAAGTTCCGGCAGCTGGCGAATACGGCGAACAGGAACAGGCACTGATCAACGAGCTGACCACCCGCATCCGCGCCTATGAGCGCCATATGGAGGCGATGGAGGTCCGCAAATCGGCGCAGGAGCTGCGGGCGATCTGGGTCGCGGGCAACGAATATCTGCAGTCCGCGGCACCCTGGTCGGTGTTCAAGCAAGACCCTGACCGCGCCGCCGCACAGGTGCGTCTGGGCCTGAACCTGATCCGCCTTTACGCGGTGCTTTCGGCCCCCTTCATCCCGCAGGCTTCGGACACGCTGATGGCCGCTATGAACTCGGACGACCGCAACTGGCCCGAAGATGCGGCAGCAGCCCTGGCCGCCCTGCCCGCGGGCCACAGCTTCACCGTGCCCGAAGTGCTTTTTGCCAAGATCACCGACGAGCAGCGCGAGGATTGGCAGGCGCGCTTCTCCGGCACCCGCAGCTGAGCCCCCAGACCGCATGAACCGCCCCGGCGAGGCGGCCTGAGATTGCGCGAACCCCGTCAGTATGGCGGGGTTTTGCTTTGCCCGGCTTGTCTTGTCTCCCTGTTTCAGCAGACAGCGGAACAGGCAGGCTATGCTGCAGGTGTGTGGCAGACCGCTTCGATGTTGTGCCCGTCAGGATCCAGGACAAACGCGCCATAGTAGCCCGGATGATAATGCGGTCTGAGGCCCGGCGCCCCATTGTTTGTTCCGCCCGCCAAAAGGGCGGCGGCATGGAATGCATCCACACTGGCACGGTCACGGGCCGTCAGGGCGATATGCAGCTTACCGGTTGTTGCGTCTTCTTCAGCGAGCCAGAACCACGGGCGGGTGTCGCCGTACCCGGCAACCTTGACGCCATCCGTGTGCTCGAGCGGAACAGTGAACAGCCGCGCAACCCCCAGGGGCGCAAAGGCGCTGTCGTAAAATGCAGCTGAACGGTCAAAACCGGTTACGCCGAAAGTCACGTGATCAATCACTGTCCCCTCCCTGATAGCGGAACAAGACCGACCTTATGCCGACCCGCGTCTTTTGCAAAGCAGCGGCTGGCCGGTGAGGAACCAATAGGATCAGCCACAGCGCCTCCTGCTGAGTGGCTGACTTTGCCTATGCGAAAGCCCTCCTTGGCACGCTGTTTTCAAAGGCATCTCCTTGCGCGCAAGGGGTTTTTATTTCTTAGTAAAAAACTCAGATTGACATACCTGAGTGAATAATTCAGGTATACAGCATTCCAGCCAGCCTGACTCGGATCAGGCGAGCCCGAGCGACGTGTAATCAACCGAGATCGCCCCCCATGCCGACCAGAGACAGCCGCCACCGCGGCCCGCAGACAAATGAGCTGGAGCCCGAAGACATGCGCCAATTGTGGCCGCAGGTCTTTGCGCCGTCCGGCGCTCTGTCCGGTTTTTGTCTGGAATGGCTTCTGGACAGGGCGGAATTCAGCAATGGGCGGAAGATATGAACCAGATTGCCTCCAAGCCGGTGCCGACCACCGCAACCACCGAAGTGTTTCCCACCTACCACGCCGAGGATCTGACCCGCGGCGGCGCGCAGGCCCGTATTCTGCTGAACGGGCAGATCTATTCGCTGCGCATCACCCGCGCAGGCAAGCTGATCCTGACCAAGTGAGCACACCGGCATGAGCACTGTGCAATCCTCTCCCCGCGGCGGCGTGACCGTCGGCACCCTGTCCGACCTGCCGCCGCTGGAAGCCGGCGCGGTGATCTATCTGCGCCACTGGTTTTCCGGCGCCGAGACCCGCGGCCAGATGCGCCGCGATTTCGAGATGAACTTCGGCCCGGAAATGGCCACGGCCGCGTTTGAGGCCTTTGGCTATCTTTGCAATTTCTGCGCCACCCATGGCCGCCGCCCGCTGGTGCGCCACGGCATGACCTGCAAATGCCTTGGCGCGGATGAGAACTGCTTTGCCAACCTCCTTGCCTGTGCTGCCGAGGGCCAGAAGGACGATGCGCATATCCTTGCCTCGCTGATCGTCACCCCGCGCAAAGCCTCTGAACTGACGCAGCTGGCATCTGACTGCGGCCTGCTGATGCAGCAGATCATGAGGCCGCGCCCACTGCTGCGACCGGCCCGCCCCGCCACTGTCACTCTCCACTGAATTCAACATTGAACTAAGGAATTAGCTGATGAAATCCCTGTTTCTCACGGGCACTGCCCTTGCCGGTCTCGCCTTTGGCGCCACCACAGCCTTTGCCGCCGACAAGGCTGCGGTGCTGACCAACTATGCCAATATCGCCGAGGCCAAGTACCAGGACAGCCTGGCCACAGCCCAGGTACTGAAGGCCGCTATTGACGCGCTGGTCGCGCATCCCTCAGCCGAAAACCTGGAAGCCGCCCGCACCGCCTGGATTGCCGCCCGCGTGCCTTATCAGCAGTCCGAGGTTTTCCGTTTCGGCAACGCCATCGTCGACGACTGGGAAGGCAAGGTGAACGCCTGGCCGCTGGACGAAGGCCTGATCGATTATGTTGACGCCTCATACGGCGGCCCGACCGATGAAAACACCCTGGCGTCGCTGAACATCATTGCCAACCCCAGCTTTGAACTGTCCGGCAAAGCCATCGACGCCGCCAAGATCACCCCGGACCTGCTGGAAGGCGCCCTGCACGAGGCTGACGGGGTCGAGGCGAACGTCGCCACCGGCTACCACGCCATTGAATTCCTGCTGTGGGGCCAGGACCTGAAGGGCACCGAACATGGCGCCGGCGACCGCCCCTGGACCGACTATGCGGCAGGCGACGCCTGCACCGGCGGCAACTGCGACCGCCGCGGCGAATACCTGCAGGCGGCAACCGAGCTGCTGATCAATGACCTGGAATGGATCGCCGCACAGTGGGCCGCCGAAGGCAACGCCCGCACCACCCTGCTGGCAGATGAAAACGCCGGCATCACCGCGATGCTGACCGGCATGGGGTCGCTGTCATATGGCGAGCAGGCCGGCGAACGTATGCGCCTGGGCCTGATGCTGAACGACCCGGAGGAAGAGCATGACTGCTTCTCCGACAACACCCACAACAGCCACTATTATGATGGTTTGGGCGTGCAGAATGTCTATCTCGGCGAATACGTCCGGGTGAACGGCGAACTGGTCTCGGGTGCGTCGCTGTCCGATCTGGTCGCCGCCAAGGACGCCGGTCTGGACACTGAGATGCGCGGCAAGCTGTCGACCACCATGCAGGCGCTTGGCCGTATCAAGACCGCAGCCGAGGCAGGCCTGTCCTATGACCAGATGCTGGCGCAGGGCAACAAAGCCGGCGAAGCACTGGTGATGGGTGGTGTGAACGGGCTGATCGATCAGACCCGCTCGATCGAGCGCGTTGTCATAACCCTGGATCTGGGCGGCGTTGCCATCGAAGGCTCCGACAGCCTTGACAATCCCTCTGCAGTCTTCGAATAGGGTGCGGTACGTAATAACATAACAGAATCAAAATTGGAGGAGCCCGGCCGGCACCAGCAGCCAGGCTCCTCACCAGAAAGAAGAATTCCCCAATGAAAATCAAAGCTTCCGCGGCGCTGGCCCTCAGCGCCCCTGTCTTCCTGTGCGCAAACGCAGCCCTGGCCCAGGGCTTCAGCTGGGAAGGTGAAATCGAGCTTGCCAATGAAAGCGTTGTCTCCTCCGATGACGCCACTGCCGAGATCCGCGACACCTTTGCCGTGATCACGGCCTCCGGCGCCTACAGTTTTGGCAACGGCGTGGAGCTGTTTGCCACTGTCACCGCCGAGTCGCTGACCGACGCCGCCGATGACCGCACCTTTGACGATATGGGCGTCTATATCGAAGAGCTGGGCGTCTCCTTCGGCATCGGCGCAGCCACCACCGTCTCGGCGGGTAAGCTCGCGCCCGTCTTCGGCACCGCCTGGGATGATGCGGCCGGCTATTTCGGCAGCTCCATCGCAGAGGATTACGAACTGGTCGAGCAGATCGGCATCCTGGCCGATGTCGAGCTGAACGGCGCGGGCACCTTGTCCTTTGGCGTGTTCTATGCGGATGATTCCGGCCTCAGCCGCTCCGTCGGGTACCGGCGCGGCCGCACCACCACCGCAGACGGCGGCGCAGGCAACACCGGCGAGCTGGACAACTTTGCCATTCAGTGGACGCAAGAGGCGGGCAGCACCCGTTACCACATCGGCGCCCGCCACCTGAGCGTCGGCGCCGACGACACGGATGATGAGCAGGGCTTTGTCGCAGGCCTTGCGCATTCCTTTGATGGCGGTTTCGACCTCTACGGCGAGGTGGCCTCCTTCTCGAACGCCGGCGGCTCGGCGGATGATGCGCTGTATGCCACCCTGACCGGCGCCTATACCATCGGCAACGTGACCCTGTCCGGCGGTCTGGTGCACCGGGATCTGGACAGCGCGGGCAAGACCGACCTGATCACCATCGGCGCGGATTACGAGTTCGAAAGCGGCGCCACCCTCGGCGGCGGCCTGGCCCGCGTGGATGAGGCCGGCACCAAAAGCACCATCTTCGGCGTGAACCTGATCATCCCGCTGGGTGAGTAAGACTTCCCTCGGTGACGTTTGGCATCCCCTGAACAGAACCTGACTTGGGGCCGCGTATTGCGGCCCCTTTTTTTACCCGTCCGGGTCCCGCCCGCGACGTATATCTAAGCATTTTACTCTGGATATCCCTTGAAACCCCAGTAATTCTGTCGGATATATTTCCCAACGGAATCACTTGGCCTTTGCGCCACCGGGCAAGGACGCGAGCAGCATGATCGTTTGCCACTGCACACAGATCTCGGACCACGACATCCGCGCAGCCATCGACTGGATGCGAAATGCCGATCCCGAAACGATAATCACCCCTGGCAAGATTTATCACGCCTTGGGGAAAGCCGCTGATTGCGGCGGATGCATGCCGCTTTTCCTCGACACCATGCGCGCGAATGCTAATCTGGAAGTCCCTGCGCAGCTTCAGAATTTAGGCGCAGGCCGAATTCAGGAGAGTGAATATGCAGGGCGACGCCAAGGTAATCGACTATCTCAACAAGGCGCTGCGACATGAGCTGACAGCGGTCAGCCAGTACTGGCTGCACTACCGGCTGCAGGACGATTGGGGCCTGGGCAGCATGGCCAAAAAAAGCCGCGAAGAATCCATCGAAGAGATGGAGCACGCGGACAAATTGATTGAAAGGATTCTGTTCCTCGGCGGCCACCCGAACCTGCAGAAGCTTGACCCGCTGCGGATCGGCCAGACCCCGAAAGAAACCCTCGAATGCGACCTTGCCGCCGAAGTGGACGCCCGCGCGCTCTACAAGGAAGCCCGCGATGCCTGCAACAAAGCGGGTGACTACGTCACGCAAAAGCTGTTTGAAGACTTGATGGCGGATGAGGAAGGCCACATTGATTTCCTCGAAACGCAGCTTGAACTGCACGACCGGATCGGCGCCGAAAACTATGCCCAGCTCAACGCCACCAAGATGGCAGAGATCGAAGACTAAACTGTTTCTGGCTGCTGCTCTTGCGGCGGCCGGCCCCGTTGCGGCGCTGGACCTGGCCAGCCAATACCAGGCAGAGCCGCACCTCACCCCCCTCCCCCGCACCGATGCCGAACGCGCCCGGATTAACGCCGTGGCAGCGCCTGCAACCGATTTCTCTGCACCCGAACAATTCGAGGATCTGCCCGCTGGTGCCGCAACCGTGCGCGCCCGGGCGGATGACGAGGCGTTCTCCCAGCACTCTGCCAACCTCAGTTTCGAGCAGGAGCTGGAATTCAAACTCGGCAACGGTCTGTTCAAGAAGATCTGGGTGTTCTCGCCTTCCTCCACCAAGGCGTCAGACGGGCTTGGTCCGCTGTATAACGCCCGCTCCTGCCAGCGCTGCCACCTGAAGGACGGCCGCGGCCATGTGCCGGAGCAGCCGGATTACGCCTCCACTACCATGTTCCTGCGGGTTTCCACCCCCGGCCCGGTGCCGCCCGAGCTGCAGGAGATCACGGATTACATCGGCACCGCGCCCGATCCGAACTATGGCAGTCAGCTGCAGGACTTTTCGGCGCCCGGCATCATCCCGGAATACAAGCTGCAGGTGGACTACGAGGAGTTCGAAGTCGCCCTGAACGGCAATGAGACCGCCACTCTGCGCCGCCCTAGCTACACCGCGGCAAACCTCGCCTATGGTCCGCTGGCCGAGGGCGCCATGCTGTCGCCCCGCGTCGCGCCCCTGATGATCGGCCTTGGCCTGCTGGAGGCGATCCCTGCCTCCGACATCCTGGCCCATGCGGATGAGGCGGACGCCGATGGCGACGGCATCTCGGGCCGCGCTAATCTGGTCTGGTCGCCTGAATTCAACCGGATCATGCTGGGCCGCTTCGGCCTCAAGGCCGGCGCCCCCACCGTGCATCAGCAGTCCGCAGGCGCGTTTTCCGGTGACATCGGCATCTCTACCCCGCTGTTCCCGGCCCATGCGGGCGAATGCACCGATCTGCAAGCCGCATGCCAATCCGCCCCGCATGGCGGTGCTGATTTCCGTGAAACCGAGATCGACCAGCCCAATATGGATCTGGTCACCTTCTACAGCCGCAACCTTGGCGTGCCTGCCCGCCGGGGCGCGGACGCCCCCCAGGTGCTGGACGGCAAGCGGGTATTCTATGACACCGGCTGCGCCTCCTGCCATGTGCCGAAATACGTGACCCACCGGCTGGCCGACCGTGCTGAGCAAAGCTTTCAGTTGATCTGGCCCTACAGCGACATGCTGCTGCACGACATGGGCGAAGGCCTGGCCGACAACCGCCCCGAAGCCCGCGCCACAGGCAGCGAATGGCGCACGCCGCCGCTGTGGGGGATTGGCCTGACGCAGCAGGTCTCACCCCGCGCCACCTTCCTGCACGACGGCCGCGCCCGCACCCTGCTGGAGGCGATCCTGTGGCACGGCGGCGAGGCAGAGGCCGCCAAATCCCGCGTGGTGGATCTGCCGCCAGAGGACCGCGCCACTCTGATCATCTTCCTGGAGAGCCTCTGATGCGTGCCCTTGCCCTGACTCTTACCCTGGCCGCAGCTCCTGCCGCGGCGTCGGAACTGTCCAGCACGATCACCGGTCAACTGATCCTCCCGGCTTTCCAAGAGCTGGCAGCAGACAGCAAGGCATTGAACAAGGCGGCGGCGAAGGATTGCCATCCGCAATCAGAAACCCTGCGCGCGGCTTATGGCGATGCTTTCGAAGCCTGGGTCGCCGCCAGCTCCTACCGTTTCGGGCCGACGGAAACTGACAGCCGCGCCTTTGCGCTGGCTTTCTGGCCCGACAGCCGCAGTAAAACGCCCAAGGCGCTGGCCAATCTGATCCGCAGCGAAGACCCAGGCATCGCTGACCCAGCGAAGTTCTCCAGCTACTCAATCGCCGCCCGCGGTTTTTATGCGCTGGAGTACCTGCTCTTTGACCCTCAGCTCTCCACCGAAGGCAGCGACAAATACCGCTGCGCCCTGACCCGCGCCATCAGCACCGACATCGCGTCCACAACCCAATACATCAAAATGGACTGGGAACAGAACTACGCCGCCGAAATGCGCAGCCCAGCCAATCGCTACCAAAGCGACGCGGAGATCATCCAGGAACTGCTCAAGGCCCTCACCACCGGGCTGCAAGTGCTGGACGACATGCGCCTGGGCCGCCCGCTTGGCACCTTTGACCGCCCCCGCCCCAACCGCGCCGAAGCCCGCCGTTCGGGGCGCAGCCTGCACCATGTACTGGTGTCGCTGAACGCTTTGGAACCATTGGCCTTGGCGCTGGCAGACAACCACACGGACCTGCAGGCCAAGATCACTGCCGGTTTTGCCAAGGCCCGCGAGAAGGCAGAGTCTCTGAACGACCCGGTCTTTGCAGGCGTGGCGGATCCCGCCAGCCGGTTCCGCATCGAATCCCTGCAGCAGGAGATCAAGGACCTGCGCAGGCTGGTGACCGGGGAACTGGGCCCGACCCTGGGAGTCGAGGCAGGTTTCAACGCTCTGGACGGCGATTGATATGGCCTCCCGCCGCGGCTTTTTGGCCGGCCTTCTGGCCGCAGGCCTCGCCCCGCAGGCCAGTTGGGCCAGCGCCGGCAGCCCCGCTTTCCTGTCTGCCGGCAAGGACGCCGGCGGCGCCTTCCTGCTTGCGGGCCTCACAGAAGACGGCGAGGTTCTGTTCCGCCACCCGCTGCCCGCCCGCGGCCACGCGGCGGCAGCCCACCCGTCCCGTCCCGAAGCGGTTGCCTTTGCCCGCCGGCCCGGTCGCTTTGCCGATGTGATCGACTGCCGCAGCGGCGCGGCCATCGCCCGGCTGGAGCCACCCGCTGGCCAACATTTCTATGGCCACGGCGCCTTTTCTCCCGATGGCAGCCGCCTGTTCACCACCGAAAACGATTATGAAAACGCCCGCGGTGTGATCGGCGTCTGGGACGCATCCGGCGGCTATAAACGCATTGCCGCCTTTGCCTCCGGCGGCATTGGTCCGCACGATATGCTTCTGCGCCGGGACGCGCCGGGGCTGGTGGTGGCCAATGGCGGCATTGAAACACATCCGGACAGCGGCCGCACCAAGCTGAACCTTCCGGACATGCGCCCGAACCTCAGCTACCTGAACTTGGACGGAACTCTGGAAGAACAGATGGAACTGCCGAAGGAGCTGCATCTGAACTCGATCCGCCATCTGGCCATGCGCCCAGACGGCACCGTCGGCTTTGCCATGCAATGGCAGGGCGATCTGGGCGAACAGGTCCCCACCGCCGGCCTGCACCAGCCCGGCAGCCCTGCGCGTCTGCTGGCCGAAGATGACCCCCGGGTTCTGAACATGAACGGCTACGGCGGCTCCATCGCCTTTTCCGCTGATGGCAGCCAGATCGGCGTCACCTCCCCGCGCGGCGGGGTGCTGCAGGTGCTGGACACTGTCGGCGGAGCGTTGCTGAAAGAGCACAGGATGCACGACGTCTGCGGCCTTGCCGCCGCCCCCCGAGGCTTCACAGCCAGCACCGGAACCGGCCGGTTCTTCGCGATTTCGGACACCGGCCAGCACCGGCTGCACCGCGCAGACCTCGCTTGGGACAACCACCTGATCCCGCTCAGCTGAGCCAGCCGGAACAGGGCTCAGTCAAGGCGCGCCGTTCGCGGTGCGCCTTTTCGTTTTTGCAGTTCACGAAATCAAAACGAAAACACCGGGTGACTTTTCTCACGTCTTCCACTAAAGAATCGCAGCAAAAGGAAAGCAAATGGATGCCACAGGCCGTCAGAACGAAATCATCACCCTGCTGAACCAGCGGGACCGGGTAGACGTCGACGACCTGTCCCAGCGCTTTGGCGTGTCCTTGCAAACGGTGCGGGCCGACCTGCGCGACCTGTCTGCGCGCGGCGCCTTGTCACGTGTGCATGGCGGTGCCGTCCGGGTCAGCTCCGCCGCCAGCCAGGGCTACGAGGACCGGCGCAAGCTGAACGCCGGCAACAAGCTGGCCATGGCCGCCCTCGCCGCCGAGCTGATCCCTGACAATTGCTCGCTCACGCTCAACATCGGCACCTCCACAGAACAAGTGGCACGGGCACTGTCGGGCCACAGCGGACTGACGGTGATTTCCAATAACATAAACATTATCAACCTGATGATGGGCGGCCAGGCCAAGGAGTTGATCCTGGCCGGCGGCACCGTGCGGCAAAGCGACGGCGCCATCGTCGGCGAGGACGCGGTGGAGTTCCTGTCCCGCTACAAGGTGGATTTCGCCGTCATCGGCGCCTCGGCGCTGGATGCGGACGGTTCGGTGATGGACCACGACGCCCGCGAGGTGTCCGTCGCCCGCGCGATTCTGAAAAACGCCCGCCAGCGTGTTCTGGTCTGCGACGGCAGCAAGTTCACCCGCTCTGCCCCGGTGCGGATCTGCGACGTGGCAGAGCTGGACGTATTGATCACCGACCGCCCCGTCCCCCCTGAATTTGCCGAGGCGGCGCAGACCGCTGGCACCCGGATCCTGACCGCAGGACAAAACGAAAGCAGCGAAAATGACTGACACGCCCGTAACGGACCTTTTCATCATCGGCGGCGGCATCAACGGCTGCGGCATCGCCCGCGACGCCGCCGGCCGCGGCCTTTCCGTCACCCTGGCCGAGATGAACGACCTCGCCTCCGCCACATCCTCCGCCTCGACCAAGCTGTTTCACGGCGGTTTGCGCTACCTGGAATACTTCGAATTCCGCCTGGTCCGTGAGGCGCTGATCGAGCGTGAAGTGCTGCTGAAAGCGATGCCGCATATCTCCTGGCCGATGCGGTTTGTGCTGCCGTTCCACAAGGAGATGCGGTTTGACAGCGAAACGCCGACGTCGAAACTGCTGACCACTTTCATGCCCTGGATGAAGGGCCGCCGCCCGGCTTGGCTGATCCGGCTGGGGCTGTTCCTGTATGACAGCCTTGGCAAACGCGGCATCCTGCCCGGCACGGCCAAGCTGGATCTGTCGCACGACCCCGCTGGCAGGCCGCTGAAGGCCAAGTTCAAAACCGCTTTTGAATACTCCGACTGCTGGATCGAAGACGCCCGGCTGGTGGTGCTGAACGCCCGCGACGCACAGTTCCGCGGCGCAGAAATCCTGACCCGGACCGAAGTGATTTCAGCCGAGCGCCACGCCGGTCACTGGGTGATCCGCACCAAGAACCACGCCACCGGCGCCGAACAGGAGCACCGCGCCAAGATGCTGGTCAATGCCGGCGGCCCGTGGGTTGCCGACGTGCTGCACCAGAAGCTGGGCCAGAACAGCCGCGAGAACGTGCGCCTGGTGCGCGGCAGCCATATCGTGGTGCCCAAGCTGTTTGATCATGGCCGCTGCTACTTTTTCCAAGGCACCGACGGGCGGATCATCTTTGCCATCCCCTATGAGCAGGATTTCACCCTGATCGGCACCACCGACGCCGACCATGCGGACCCGGACATTAAACCGCAGTGCACCGAGTCGGAGCAGGACTATCTGGTTAATTTCGCATCTCAATACTTCGATCAACCGCTGAGCCGCGAGGACATTGCCTGGACCTATTCCGGCGTCCGCCCGCTTTATGACGACGGCGCCAGTTCTGCCACCGCCGCCACCCGCGAGTATGTTTTGACACTGGACCAGGCGCAGGCGCCGCTGCTGAATGTCTTTGGCGGCAAGATCACCACTTACCGCAAGCTGGCTGAAGCCGCGCTGTCAAAGATCGGCGAAGTCTTCCCGCAGTTGCCCGCCGACTGGACCGCAGACGTAGCCTTGCCCGGCGGCGATTTTCCGGTGGAGGATGTGAAAAAACTGCAAGACAAACTAGCCGCGGATTACCCGTTCCTCACGCCCTATTGGGCGGGCCGGATGATCCGCGCCTATGGCACCGAGGCCTGGGAGGTGCTGGGGGACGCCATGACCGCCGGTGATCTGGGCCAGGACTTCGGCGCCACCATCACCGCGCGGGAGCTCGACTGGGCGATTGCCCGCGAGTGGGTGCGCGCAGGCGACGATTACCTGTGGCGGCGCACCAAGCTGGGGCTGCGATTGGATGAGGCCCAGCGCGCAGCGGTGGATGCCTATATCCAAGGCAAAGCGGCACAGCTCGCGGCATAACGCTTAGGGCTGCGCCCGAGCCTGGATGGGTGCGAAGCGCCCTCCCGTTTTGCCGGAGGAAAACCTTCGGTTTGACGGGAGGGGCGGGCGCGGCCCGGCCTCTTGGCCGGGCCAAACATCTCAGAATTCCACGCCCTTCTGCGCCTTCACCCCGGCGCGGAACGGGTGTTTGATCTGCCCCATCTCAGTCACTAGATCGGCGATCTCGATCAGCTCTTCCTTGGCATTGCGGCCTGTCAGAACCACATGGGTCATCGGCGGCTTCTGCTCCACCAAGAACTCCAGCACCTCTTCCAGGTCCAGATATTCATAGCGCAGCGCGATGTTGATCTCATCGAGCAGAACCATGGTGTTCTTCTCGTCCAGGATCATCTCCTTGGCCTTCTCCCAGCCCTTCTGCGCGGCGGCAATGTCACGCGCCTTATCCTGCGTCTCCCAGGTAAAGCCTTCGCCCATCGCGTAGAACTGGCACAGATCGCTGAAGTTTTCCTCGATCAGCGTGCGCTCGCCGGTTTGCCAGGCGCCCTTGATGAATTGCACCACCGCCGACGGCATCCCATGCGCAATGCAGCGCATGATCATCCCGAACCCCGACGAGGATTTACCCTTGCCCGGCCCGGTGTGGACAATGATCAGGCCCTTCTCGCCCTCCTTGGTCTTCATCATCCGGTCGCGCGCGGCTTTCTTCTTGGCCATCTTGGAGGCGTGACGGGCGGCTTCTTCCTCTGAGATGCCGGTTTCAGACTTTTCGCTCATGGGGGCTCTCCTGCTGCTTGCCCCATGTCTTGACAAAGAAGGGCACGATAGCGCAAGGGGGTTCAGCTGGTTCCTGTGAAAACAGGCGAAGAGGGAATGTGAAGGCCCCCGAAAGGGCTCAAGCACAGCCGCCCCCGCGACCGTGACCGGATGAGGCCGCCATGCCACTGGGTACCCCCGGGAAGGCAGGATGGCCGGCAAGGCGCACGCCTTGGCATCCGCAAGCCGGGAGACCTGCCAGCGTGAGAGAGATCAACGGGCAGACGGGGTGTTCTGCGACCGGGTGAGGGGCTGCACGACACTGCTCTTATCTGGCCATCCCGCATGCCTGCCGCGACAGGAGACGCGCTGATGGCTGACGAACAGGCGGGCACCCCCGCCAGCACCCCGGGACCGGTCACGCTGACCGTGTGCCTCACTTGCCGCCGCAACGGCGCCGACCCGGAGGCCGCCCGCCCCGGCGCCATCCTGCACGCAGCCCTGGAAGAAGCCGGAATGCCCGAAGGAGTCTCCTTGCGCGGTGTCGAATGCCTGTCCTCCTGCAAGCGCGGCTGCGCTGTTGCGCTGATCGGCGGCGCCGAGCGCTGGACCTATGTCTACGGCGACCTCGACCCGGACCAGCATGTCCCCGAAATCCTGGAAGGCGCGGCGGCTTATGCCGGCACCGCTGACGGTGTCGTGCCGTGGCGCGAACGCCCGCAGACCTTCCGCAAGCAATCCGTTGCCCGCATCCCGCCGGCCAAGTTCTTCTCCGAGGAGTAATCATGAGCGACCTCAACAAGATCCCCGTCACCGTCATCACCGGTTTCCTTGGCGCGGGCAAAACCACCCTGATCCGCCACCTGATGCAGAACCCGCAGGGCAAGCGTCTGGCCGTGGTGGTGAACGA
The DNA here is from genome assembly GCF_000473165.1 of Leisingera aquimarina DSM 24565. GTDB lineage: Bacteria > Pseudomonadota > Alphaproteobacteria > Rhodobacterales > Rhodobacteraceae > Leisingera > Leisingera aquimarina. The sequence goes on from NZ_KI421504.1 coordinate 3,933,458, forward strand.
GTTCGGCACCGCCGGTGTGGACGGTGACATCCTGAAATCCTGCGCCGATGACAACTGCCCGGCCGAGAACATCATGGAACTGGCCAACGGCTGCATCTGCTGCACCGTGGCCGATGACTTCATCCCCACCATCGAACAGCTGATGGCCCTGCCTGAGAAACCTGACCACATCGTGATCGAGACCTCCGGCCTGGCCCTGCCGAAACCGCTCTTGAAGGCCTTCGACTGGCCCGCAATCCGTTCCCGCATCACCGTGGACGGCGTGATTGCGCTGGCCGATGCCGAGGCGGTGGCCAAAGGCCAGTTCGCCCCCGATCTAGACGCCGTGCAGGCCCAGCGCGAGGCGGACGACAGCATCGACCACGAAACTCCGCTGTCCGAAGTGTTCGAGGACCAGATCTCCTGCGCCGACATCGTGCTTCTGTCCAAGGCCGATCTGGCCGGCGACGAAGGCGTCGAAAAAGCCCGCGCGGTGATCGAGGCCGAGGCCCCCCGCAAGCTGCCGATCCTGCCGATGAGCGAGGGCGTCATCGACCCCCGCATCATTCTGGGCCTGGGTGCGGCTGCCGAGGACGATCTGGATGCCCGCCCCAGCCACCACGACGGCCACCACGACCACGAGCATGACGATTTTGAAAGCATCGTTGTCGAAATGGGCGAAGTATCCGACCCGGAAGCGCTGCAGAATGCTATCGTGAAACTCGCCCGCGAGCGCAACATCCTGCGCGTCAAAGGCTATGTGGCTGTGGAGGGGAAACCGATGCGGATGCTGGTTCAGGCCGTGGGCGAGCGCCTGCGCGCCCAATACGATCAGCCCTGGGGCGCGCAGCCGCGCAAGACCGCACTGGTGGTCATCGCCGAGCATGACGACATCGACGAACAGGCCATCCGCGCCGAGCTGGGGGCCTGAGGCTGTTGCTGGCGAAGTGTCAGATTGTTGACGGCACCGCCCGGCTGCAATGCCGGGCAGCGCCCGTCCCGCCCGCCGCCGGGACGGGCGCTGCCCTCCCCTTTTCCAAATCCCTCTACAGGCAGGGAGCCTGACCCATGCACGTCGTCTTCCGCGAAAGCCACGGCCTCGACGAGACCGATACACCCCAGGACCTCGGGCAGACGCCCGCGGACCTCGTGGTGCTTTCGTTTTCCGACAGCGACCTCGGTGCCTTTGCGGCGGGCTGGCACCGGGCAGACGGCAAGCTGCCCCCCCTGCGGGTTGCCAATCTGGTGGCGCTCAAGCACCCGCTGTCGGTCGACGTCTACGCGGAACAGACGCTGGAGGGCGCCAAGGGCATCCTTGTCCGCCTCATTGGCGGCGAAAGCTACTGGTCCTACGGCCTCGCCACTCTGCAGGACCTTGCCCGCCGCAAGGGCATTGCGCTGGCGATTCTGCCCGCAGACGGGCGCGAAGACACGCGTTTGGATGAGCTGTCCACCCTGCCCGTCTCCACCCTGCGCCGCCTTCAGGCGCTATGCGATGCCGGCGGCGCCGTTGCCGCCCAGGCCGCACTCGCCCAGCTGTCCCTCGCAGCAGGCCTCTATGCCGGCCCCGTCCTCGGCCTCAAATCCATGCCGCAGCACGGGTTTTATGACCCGGACAAGGGCGTGCTGGCCGACCTTCCGCCGCAGGACAAACCCCTGGTTCTGGTAAGCTTTTACCGCTCCTACCTCACTGCCGCCGACACCGCCCCGGTGGATGCGCTGATCAAGGAGCTCCGCAGCCGCGGCTACGCCGCCTACGGCGTCTTTGCCGCCAGTCTCAAAGCCCCAGCCGCCGCCGGCTGGCTGCGCGAAACCCTCCCGGCGCTGGTCCCGGCTGCGATCATCAACGCCACCGCCTTTTCAGCCCAAGGCACCGACGGCAGCGCCTCGCCGCTCTCCACAACCGGCTGCCCGGTGTTCCAGGTCGCCCTCTCCACTGCACGTAAGAAAGACTGGGCCGAGGCCGATCGCGGTTTGTCGCCTGCCGACCTCGCCATGCATGTCGTCCTGCCCGAGGTCGACGGGCGCATCTTCGCAGGTGTTGTCAGCTTCAAATCCCCGGGAAAGAAAGACCCGGACCTGCAATACTCCCGCTTTGCCCACCGTCCCGATACGGACCGCATCAAAGCCGCCGTCGACCGCGTCGAGGGCTGGCTGCGCCTTGCCAAACTGCCGAATGCAGAGAAACGCCTCGCCCTGATCCTCTCCACCTATCCGGGCCGCGACCACAACCTTGCCCATGCCGTGGGCCTCGACGCGCTGGCCTCCTGCGATGAGATCCTGCGCGCGCTGTGGGACCAGGGCTATACCGTGGAGCCGCAGGAAAACACCGGCCTGCGGCTGATGCACGAAACCCTCAGCGTCCCGCTGGCGGACTACTGCACCGCCCTTGCCACCCTGCCGCAAGACCTGCAGGACACCCTGGCAGAGGCCTGGGGCCCCCCGGCGGAAGACCCCGGCTGCCGCGACAACGCTTTCCACTTCAAGGCCCTGTGCGCGGGCAACGCCCTGGTCGCGCTGCAGCCCGAACGCGGCGAAGTCAAAACCCGCGTCGACGACTACCACGACCTCGACCGCACCCCGCGCCACGCCTATGTCGCCTTCTACCTGTGGCTGCGCAGGCAAGCCGACGCCCTCGTCCACATCGGCGCCCATGGCACGCTGGAATGGCTGCCGGGCAAGGCAGTGGCGCTCTCCGGCGCCTGCTGGCCCGAGGTGCTGACCGGCCCACTGCCCGTTGCCTACCCCTTCATCGTCAACGATCCGGGCGAGGCCGCCCAGGCCAAGCGCCGCATCGGCGCTATCACTATCGGCCACCTGCCGCCGCCCCTGGCGCAAACCACCCTGCCCGAAGGCATGGCCCGGCTCGAAAGCCTCTTGGACGAGTATTCCACCGCCGATGGCCTCGACCCCGCCCGCCGCGACCGGCTGATCGGCGACATCCGCGCCGAGGCGCAAGGCACCGGCGTCGAGGCTGACCTCGGCCTTACCCCCGATACGTCCCCGGCGGAGGCCATCACCCGCATCGACGCCTTTGTCTGCGACATCAAGGAAAGCCAGTACGGTGAAGGGCTGCACATCTTCGGCACCGGCCAATGCGGGGCGGAGGAGCGCGCCGGCCTGATTGCCGCTCTCAACGGCCAGATCGTCCCCCCCGGCCCCTCCGGCTCGCCGTTCCGCGGGCGCGCCGATGTGATCCCCACCGGGCGCAACCTCTTTACCACCGACCCGCGGTCGGTGCCGTCGCGGGCGGCGCAGGCGCAAGGGGTGAAACTCGCGGAAGAGCTGCTGCGCCGCCACCTTCAGGATCACGGCGATTGGCCCAAGGGGCTGGTGATCGACCTCTGGGGCTCCGCCACCATGCGCACCGCGGGCGAGGAGTTCGCCATGGCGCTTCACCTCGCCGGCCTTGCCCCTAAGTGGGACGAAGGCTCCGAGCGCGTCTCCGGCTTCGAGGTGCTGCCGCTGTCGATTCTGAACCGCCCCCGCATCGACGTGACCCTGCGCGTCTCCGGGTTGTTCCGCGACGTCTTCCCGGGCCTTGCCCAAATGTTCGAAACCGCCGCCGCCGCCCTCGCTCAGCGCGAAGAAACTCAAACGGACAACCCCTACCTCACCGAAACCCCACGCGTTTTCGGCCCCAAGCCGGGCCAATACGGGTTGTCGATGAACCCGCATCTGGATGACTACACAGATGAGGCGCGCGCGGCGGCAGGTGAGGCTTGGCTTAACGCCTCCTCCCACGCCATCGACGCCAAGGGCGCGATCAGCGACGCCCGCGAAGCGCTGGAAACCCGGCTGCAAACCGCAGACAGCTTTGTGCATCTGCAGGATCTGCCGGAAACCGACCTTCTGGTCGCCTCGGACTATGCCGCGCACGAGGCCGGTTTTGCCGCCGCCATGGCCCGCATAGGCCAGGCCGCGCCCGCGCTCTACCACATGGACGCCACCCGTCCGGACAAGCCGCAGGCGCGCAGCTTGGGCGAGGAAATCGCCCGCGTGACCCGCGCCCGCGCCGTCAACCCGGACTGGGCCACTTCGATGATGAACCACGGCTTCCGCGGCGCCGCCGAGATCGCCGCCACCCTCGACCACATGGCCGCCTTTGCGCATCTGGCGCAGGTGGTGCAGCCGCATCTGTTCGACCTCTATTTCGAGGCCACCCTGGGCCGCGACGATCTGGCGGCATTCATGGAGCGCGAAAACCCGGAGGCACTGCAGGCCATGCGCGGCCGCTTCCGGGCGCTGTTTGACGCAGGCCTCTGGAGCACCCGCCGCAACTCGATCATGGCCGATCTGGAAGGTGCCGCATGAATGGCGCGCCCGAACCCAAAGTCTACGGCTGGTGCCCCGGTGCGCTGCGGCCGATGATGTCGGGCGACGGTCTGGTTGTGCGGGTGCGCGCGCCGCTTGGTAAACTCTCCGTTGCCCAGGCGCGCGGCGTGGCAAGACTTTCGCAAGAGTTCGGCAACAGCCTCCTCGACATCTCCGCCCGCGCCAACCTGCAGATGCGCGGCATCCGCGAGGATGCGCATGAAGACCTAATTGCGGGCCTGCGGGACCTTGGCGTGATTGACCCGGATACGCAGGCCGAAGCCCGCCGCAACGTCCTCCTCGCCCCCTTCTGGGCAGAGGAAGACGACACCCACACCATCGCCACTGAGCTCAGCGCCGCACTGACCGCCGCAACGGACCTCTCCCTGCCCGGGAAGTTCGGCTTTGCCGTCGATTGCGGCGCGGCGCCGGTTCTGCAGGACACCGCCGCCGACATCCGCGTTGAGCGCGCAGGCGAGACCCTGATCCTGCGCGCCGACGGAGCAGAAACCGTCAAACTCGTCACACGTGAATCCGCCGTTCCCGAAGCCCTCGCCCTGGCCCGCTGGTTCCTTACCCAAGGCGGCGCGCCCGAAGGCCGTGGCAGGATGCACCGTCTCATCGCGCGCCGCGGGCCGCCGCCAGCGCATGCCGCACCGATGGCAAAGGCCGGCTTTTGCGCAAAACCTGGCGCTGTCCCCGCGGGGACACTTGCCGCTTTGGAATTCGGGCAAATGCCCGCTGCCACGCTGGCGCAGCTCGCAGAACACGGCGAAATCCGCCTCACCCCCTGGCGCGCACTGCTGGTGGAAGGCGCCGCCAGCCTGCCGCCCCTGCCCGGCCTGATCCTCGATGCAACGGATCCGCGCCTGCAAGTGGTTGCATGCACCGGGGCACCCGGCTGCCTGCAGGCGCTTTCCTCCACCAGGGACTTGGCGCGGGACTTGGCGCGGCATGTCCCCGCAGGGACAAAGCTGCATATCTCCGGCTGCGCCAAGGGCTGCGCCTGCCCCGGAACCGCCCCGCTCACCCTGACCGCGACGGGTGAAAACGAATTCTCCCTGATCCGCAATGGCACTGCCGCGGATCAGCCGCTAAAGACCCGCCTGAGCGCCCGCGCCTTACGCGCCGCTCCCGAACTTCTGAAAGAGGGCAGCTGACATGCTCCACACCTATGAGACCAACGGCGCCGCGATCTATGCCGAGAGCTTTGCCACCATCCGCCGCGAGGCTGATCTGGCGCGCTTCAGCAAGGACGAGGAAAGCGTCGTCGTGCGCATGATCCACGCCGCCGGCATGGTGGGGCTGGAAGAACACGTGCGCTTCTCCGACGGCATGGCGGAAACCGCCCGCGCCGCGCTGGCCAAGGGTGCACCGATCCTGTGTGACGCCTACATGGTCAGCGAAGGCATCACCCGCCCGCGCCTGCCAGCGGATAACGAGGTGATCTGCACCCTGCGCGACGCACGCGTGCCGGAGATGGCCAAGGAAATGTCCAACACCCGCTCCGCTGCAGCCCTCGAACTGTGGCGGCCGAAACTGGAAGGCGCCGTCGTTGCCATCGGCAACGCGCCGACCGCGCTGTTCCATCTGCTCAACATGTTGCAAGACCCGTCCTGCCCCCGCCCCGCCGCCATCATCGGCTGCCCGGTGGGTTTTGTCGGCGCGATGGAGTCGAAGGACGCGCTGATGGAGGACCTGCCGGTCCCCTCGATGATCGTCAAAGGCCGCCTTGGCGGCTCTGCCATCACCGTCGCCGCCGTGAACGCGCTGGCGAGCTGGAAAGAGTAACCCATGGGTAAAGTCATCTGCGCAGGGCTTGGCCCCGGTGATCCCGACCTGATGAGCGTCCGCTCGCACCGGATGATTTCCGGCGCGCGCCACATCGCCTTTTTCCGCAAAGCAGGCCGTCAGGGCCAGGCCCGCGCCATTGTCGAAGGCATGCTGGCAGACGGTGTCACCGAACACGCGATGGAATATCCGGTTACCACCGAGATCCATTTCTCGGACCCCGAGTACAACCGGGTGCTGGGCGCGTTCTATGATCAATGGGCCGATACCCTGGCCGAGATCGCGCAGACCGAAGACGTGGTGGTGCTCTGCGAGGGCGACCCCTTCCTCTATGGCTCCTACATGCATCTTTACTCCCGGTTGCAGGGCCGCGCGGAGCAGGAGATCGTGCCCGGCATCACCGGCATGTCGGGCTGCTGGACCGCCTCCGGCCAGCCGATCACCTGGGGCGACGATGTGCTGACTGTGGCCATGGCCACCCTCAGCGAGGATGAGCTGGCCAAACGCGCGGCAGAAACCGACGCGCTGGTGGTGATGAAGATCGGCCGCAACCTACCCAAGCTGCGCCGCGCGCTGGAGCGTGCGGGCCGCGCCGAAGACGCCTGGCTGGTTGAACGCGGCACCATGCCGGGGCAAACCGTGCAGAAGCTCTCAGAGATCGCCGGCGAGGTGCCTTATTTCTCCATCGTATTGGTTCACGGACAGGGGCGCCGGCCATGAAATTATCGCAAAACGGCTGGGTGGTGATTGCCGGCCTGGGGCCGGGCAACGAGACGCTGGTGACCCAGGAAGTGCGCGATGTCATCGGTGAAGCCACTGATATCGTTGGCTACATCCCCTATGTCAAACGCATCGAGCCGCGCGACGGCCTGACCCTGCACGCCACCGACAACCGGGTCGAGGTCGACCGCGCCACTCATGCGCTGGAGATGGCAGCCGAGGGCAAGCGGGTTGTGGTGGTCTCCTCTGGCGATCCCGGGGTGTTTGCCATGGCCTCTGCCGTGTTCGAAGCGCTTGAAAACAACGCAGAAAGCCATCCCGCATGGCTGGATCTGGAGATCAAGGTGCTGCCCGGTATCACCGCGATGCTGGCTGCTGCTGCCGCCATCGGCGCCCCCCTGGGGCATGACTTTGCCGCCATCAACCTCAGCGACAACCTGAAACCCTGGAGCCTGATCGAGAAACGCCTGCAGCTGGTTGGCGAAGCCGGGCTGGCGATGGCGTTCTATAACCCGCGTTCCAAGTCGCGGCCGCATCAGTTTGCCCGGGCGCTGGAGATCCTGCGGGAGGCTTGCGGTCAGGACACCCTCATCACCTTTGCCCGCGACGTGACCAAGCCGGGCCAGGAGCTGCTGACCGTGCCGCTGAAGGACGCAACGCCTGAGATGGCCGACATGCGCACCGTGGTGATTGTTGGCAACCGCGACACGCGGCGCATTGGCAATTACGTCTATACCCCCCGCTATGCGGCCGAGACCTAGGGGTTAGCCAGCGGTATGCGACAGCCAGGCCATAACCTCTGCTACGCTGCCCAAAATGGGCCGCACGGGCACCTGCGGTCTGCCGATCAAGATGACCGGCAGGCCAAGGCCTCGCGCGGCAGTGAGTTTGGCCGCGGCGCCCATGCCACCGGCGTTCTTCGCGACCACATGGGTGATGCCATGGCGCTGCATCAGTGCGGTGTCATCCACCGCATCAAACGGGCCGCGGGCTATCTCGACCGTGGTGTGCGGCAGCGGCAAAGGCGCCTCCGGTTCATCGACCAGCCGCAGCAGGTAGTGGTGCTGGGGTTTGGCCGCGAATTGGGTGAGGTTCTGTTTACCGATCGCCAGAAACACCTGCGCCGCGGCCTCGGGCAGAGCGTCGACGGCTTCACCAATAGTCCCGACGTGAACCCAAGTGTCACCCTCGCCCGCCTGCCAGGCCGGGCGTTCAAAGGCGCAGAGGTTCACGCCCGCTGTTTCGCAAGCCTGCACTGCATTGGTGCTCATTTGCGCTGCGAACGGGTGGGTTGCATCGACGACATGGGTGATGGCTTCGGCTTTCAGATAGGCTGCAAGCCCGTCCACGCCGCCAAAGCCGCCAACACGGGTGGGCAGCGGTTGGCTGACCGGCTTGGCCGTGCGGCCGGCATAAGAAAACACCGCATCCGCGCCGGATTCGGCGAGCGTCTTGGCGAGCGACGAAGCCTCGCTGGTGCCGCCCAGAAGAAGGATGCGTGTCATGTCTAACCCGTGGCTTACGATAATCGGTCTGGGCGAAAATGGACTGGAAGGCTTGGGTGATGCAAGCCGGAAGGCGCTGGCGGAGGCCGAGGTTATTTTCGGCGGGCCCCGGCATCTGGAACTGGCTGGCGCAGGCGCCAAGGGGCAGCCCTGGCCGGTGCCGTTTTCGACCGCCCCTGTGCTGGCGATGCGCGGGCGGCGCGTGGTTGTTTTGGCCTCTGGCGATCCGTTCTGGCATGGGGCGGGCGGGTCGCTGATGCGGGATCTGGAGGCGGGTGAATGGGTCTCTTACCCGGCGCCATCGTGTTTTGCGCTGGCGGCAAACCGGCTGGGCTGGAAGCTGGAAGAGGTGCTGTGCCTTGGACTGCACGCGGCGCCTTACGCGCGGCTGCTGCCGCTGCTGGCCCGGGGGGTGCGGGTGATCTGCACCCTGCGGGACGGGATGGCCCCTGGGGAACTGGCAGAGTGGCTGGTTCAGAACGGCCAGCCCGATGCGCAGCTCCATGTGATGGAGCGGCTTGGCGGCCCCAAGGAACGGATGTTCCGTACCACTGCCGGAGAATGGGATGTGCCGCCGGGGGGGGCTCCGGTCCTTATGGCCATCGAGGCCATGCGGCCCGGGCTGCCGCAGGCTTCGGGGCTGGCCGATGCGCATTTCGCCAGCGACGGGCAGATCACCAAACGGCCCGTCCGGGCGCTGACGCTGTCAGCGCTGGCGCCGCGGGCGGGAGAAGTGCTGTGGGATATTGGCGGCGGCTCCGGGTCTGTTTCCGTGGAGTGGTGCCTGGCCGCATCGGCTGCGCGGGCCATCACGTTTGAGCCGCGCGAAAGCCGTCTGGCAAACATCCGCGCCAATGCGGCGGCGTTTGGGCTGGATCACCGGATGAGTACCGTGCTGGGCAAGGCGCCGGATGTGCTGGAAGGGCAGCCTCTGCCCGATTGCGTGTTCATTGGCGGCGGCGGCAGCCAAGCGCTGCTGGACCATCTGTGGGAGTTGCTGCCCGAGGGCACGCGGCTGGTCGCCAATGGTGTGACGCTGGAGACCGAGACCCTGCTGATGCAGGCCCAGGCCACGCGCGGCGGCCATCTGCTGAAGGCGGAGATTGCCGAGGCCGGGCCGCTGGGATCCATGCGCGACTGGCGCCGGGCGCGGCCTGTCATGCAGTGGAGTGTCACGCGATGAAAGTGGCGGGCATCGGATTTCGCGGCGCTGCCACGGCGGTGGATTTGCAGGCCGCACTTGCGCTGACCGGGGTGCGGGTGGATGCGCTGGCCTCTGTCGCGGAGAAGGCTGCCGCGCCTGCAATGCAAGAATTTGCGCGAAACACCGGACTGCCAGTGATTACGCTGCAAGAACAAGATGTTGCCGGGGAGAAGACGCTGACCTGTTCACCCCGAATCAAGGCGCGGTTCGGTACTGGATCGCTGGCGGAAGCCGCGGCGCTGGCCGGGGCGCGCCATGGGGCAGCGGGCGCGCGGGCGCGCCTCCTCGCCCCCAGAGTTGTCACCGCGGATGGGCTTGCCACCGCGGCCATAGCAGAAAGACTTGAGCCATGACCGTTCACTTCATTGGCGCCGGACCGGGCGCTGCCGACCTTCTGACCTTGCGCGGGCGCGACATCATCGCCGCCTGCCCGGTGTGCCTGTACGCCGGCTCGCTGGTGCCGGAGGAAATCCTGAGCCACTGCCCGGCGGACGCGAAAATCGTGAACACCGCGGCGATGGATCTGGAGACCATCGTGGGTGAGATCAAGGCGGCGCATGAGGCAGGCCAGGACGTCGCCCGCCTGCACTCCGGCGATTTGTCGGTGTGGTCGGCGATGGGCGAGCAGCTGCGCCGTCTGAAGGCCGAGGGCATTCCGGTGAGCGTCACCCCCGGTGTGCCGTCCTTTGCCGCCGCGGCGGCGGCGCTGGGGACCGAACTGACGCTGCCCGGCCTTGGTCAGTCGGTGGTGCTGACCCGCACCCCGGGCCGCGCGTCCTCGATGCCGGAAGGCGAGTCGCTGGAGAATTTTGCCAAGACCGGCGCCACGCTGGCCATCCACCTGTCGATCGGCAATCTGGACCATGTGGTCGACAGCCTGACGCCGCATTACGGCGGTGATTGCCCGGTAGCGGTGGTGTACCGCGCCAGCTGGCCGGATCAGCAGATCCTGCGGGCAACGCTGGACACGCTCAAAGCAACGCTGGACGAGAAGATCTCCCGCACTGCCCTCATTCTGGTGGGGCCGGTGCTGAAGGGCGAAGGGTTTGACGAAAGCTGCCTCTATTCCACCGAATACGACCGCCGCTACCGCCCGCAAAGCGCCGACAGCCCGTGGTCAAGCTGGAGCCATGGCGATGACTGATATGAACCCTCCCGGACTGATGATCTCGGCGCCCTCCTCGGGCACCGGCAAGACCACGGTGATGCTGGGCCTGCTGCGCGCGCTGGCCGAAGACGGCCTCGTGGTGCAGCCCTACAAGAGCGGGCCGGACTATATTGACCCGGCGTTCCATCTGGCGGCGGCGAAACGGCCAAGTTTCAACCTCGACACCTGGGCGATGGATGGCGGTCTGCTGGACGCGGTCACCAGCCAGGCGGCAGGTGCGGAAATCTGTATCGGCGAGGGCTCGATGGGGCTGTATGACGGGGTGGCGACGCGGGGCCAGTCGGGTTTTGGCTCCTCAGCCGAGACCGCCAAGCGCATGGGCTGGCCGGTGGTGCTGGTGGTTGATGTTGGCGGCCAGGCGCAATCCGCGGCTGCCACCGCGCTGGGGTTCAAGAATTACGACACCGAGGTGCCCTTTGCCGGGGTGATCTTGAACCGGGTCGCCAGCCCGCGGCATGAACGGCTGACCCGGCTGGGGATGGAGAAGGCGGGTATCAAGGTGCTCGGTTCCCTGCCGCGGCGCGGCGACCTGACCCTGCCCGAACGCCATCTGGGCCTGATACAGGCGGTGGAGCATCCCGATCTGGAAGCGGCGATTGCCGGTTATGCGGCGTTTCTGCGCGAGAATGTGGATCTGGAGGCGATCAAGGCAGCAGCCTTGGCGGGCCAGGCGCCCGCGCCCGCAAGCCTGCCCAAACCGCCCGCGCAGCGGATTGCGCTGGCGCGGGATGCGGCGTTTTCCTTTACTTACCCGCATCTGCTGACCGGCTGGCGCGCGGCAGGGGCGGAAATCCTGCCGTTCTCGCCGCTCGCGGACGAAGCACCCGCAGCGGATGCCGATCTGGTCTGGCTGCCCGGCGGCTATCCGGAGTTGCACGGCGGCACCCTGGCGGCGGCGGAGACTTTCCGCGCCGGCCTGCTCAGACATGCCGAAACCAAGCCGGTACATGGCGAATGCGGCGGCTACATGGCCCTAGGCGAGGCGCTGATCGACAAGGAGGGTAACCGCCACCGGATGCTGGGCCTCTTGGGCCTTGTGACCTCTTACGAGAAGCGCAAATTCCACCTCGGCTACCGCAGGGCGATCCTGCAGGCGGGCATGCCGGGGTTTGGCGCGGGCACTGCCCTGCGCGGGCATGAGTTTCACTATTCCACGATTCTGGAAGAACCCGACGCGCCCTTGGCCAACGTCATGGACGCTGACGGCGGGCCGGTGCCGGAAACCGGCTCGATCAAAGGCAATGTCACCGGAACCTTCTTCCACCTGATCACTGGAGAACACGCATGAGCGGTTTTGTGAGCTTTGTCTCCTCCGGCCCCGGCGACCCGGAGCTGCTGACCGTCAAAGCGGTCAAACGGCTGGCCGCGGCGGATGCGGTGCTGTTTGACGATCTGTCCTCGGGGCCGATCCTGAGCCACGCCCGCGAAGACGCCGATCTGGTCGGTGTCGGCAAACGGGCGGGCCGTCCCTCGCCCAAGCAGGACCATGTGAGCCGGCTTTTGGTGGATTATGCCTCTTCCGGCCTCAATGTGGTACGGCTGAAGTCCGGGGATTCCGGCGTTTTCGGACGGCTGGAAGAAGAGATCACCGCACTGCGCGAAGCAGGCATCGCGTTTGAGATCGTGCCCGGCGTGACCGCAGCCTCGGCGGCGGCGGCGGCGGCGAACATCCCGCTGACCCGGCGCATGACCGCGCGGCGGCTGCAGTATATCACCGGCCATGACGTGACCGGCGGACTGCCGGACAGCCTGAACATGGCCGCACTGGCCGATGCCGAGGCCACCACGGTGGTCTATATGGGCAAGCGCACCTTTGCCGGCCTGTCGGAAAAGCTGATGGAGGCCGGTCTGCCGGACACCACACCGGCGCTGGTGGCGCTTGGCGTGTCAACACCGGAACAGGCGCTGCACCGCCACACTGTGGGCGAGCTGCCGGCCTTGCTGCGGGAAATGGAGACCACCGCTCCGGTGCTGATCCTATACGGGCCGCTGGCGGACCCGGAATGAGCCTGCCCACCCTCACCCTGTGCCGCATTTGCCACGATGCGGATCCCGCCCTGTTCGGGCAAGTTTCGGAGGCGCTGCAGGGCGCCGGGGTGAGGGCGCGGCTGCAGCAGGTAGACTGCATGTCCGGTTGCAAGCGGCCGCAGACCCTGGCGGTGCGCCAAAGCGGCAAGACCGCCTATCTGTTTGGTGAAATCAGTGCCGGGGATCTTCCGGATCTGCTGACATTCCTGCGTCTGTACCGGGACAGCGCCGACGGCAATTTCGCAGATGCCCGCGCCCTGGGCAGGCTGCGGTTCAAGGCCATTGCCCGGATCCCGGCAGAAGCCGGCTGAGCCACCGCTGCGCGCGGGGCTTGCGCACTCTCCTGCATCCCCTGCATCACACCGTAAGACGCGGCATGACACTGTATGACGCTGCAGAGCATGAATCTGGCGGTTTCCTCCTTGACCCGCAATATCCCCTGCAGGCATTAACGTAAGATACGGTGTCTGATAGTGCCTAAGCACTGGGACTGAAACGGGAATGAGGACGGTGGACCAAATCGCGGCACCGAAGCCTCAACCGCCCCCGCGACTGTGAGCGGCGAGCGGCCTTCCAATATCCACTGGCGTGAGCGCGCCGGGAAGGAGGAGGGCAGCAGCGACCCGCGAGTCAGGAGACCGGCCGTGTAAAGGACGCAACTTACGCCGTCGGGTGTGACGGCAAGGAGGACTAAAATGACGACGAAAACGATCAAGGCATCCGCCGCCGGCACTTCTTTCCTGCCTGCAGTGTTTGCTGTGGTACTGGGCCTGGGGATCATCACCCTGACCGGCCATGTTCAGGCTTCGGCCCTGCATGATGCCGCTCATGATGTGCGCCACGCTACCGGCTTCCCCTGCCACTAAGGCCATGTACAGTCGCATTCTGACCAGCGGCTTGTTCGCTGGCGCTGCAGCAGGGTTGATTACCGCCCTGCTGCAGCTTTATTTCGTGCAGCCCGTGTTGCTCCACGCCGAACTCTACGAGAGCGGCGAGCTGGTGCATTTCGGCGCTGATCCCGTCACCGCTCATCCCGACCTGCCCGGCATGTTTGCCGAACCGGTGCGCGATGGTCTCAGCATCATCTTCACCATGCTGACCTATACCGGCTATGGGCTGGTGCTGGCCGCGCTGATGTCGGTGGCCGAGCGCCAAGGCCATGAGATCAACGCCCGCACCGGCCTGATGTGGGGCCTGGCGGGTTTTGTCGCCTTCCATTTCGCCCCCGGCCTGTCGCTGGCGCCGGAAGTGCCCGGTGTGGCGGCCGCCGACGTGGGCGTGCGCCAGATCTGGTGGACCATCACGGTGGCCGCGGCCGGCGTGGCCATGGGGCTGATCGCCTTTGGCGGCAATCTGGTGAGCTATCTGGTTGCAGCCCTGCTGCTGATGGCGCCGCATATCATCGGCGCGCCTGAGCCGGAGACGTTCTCAGGCCCGGTTCCGACCGAGATCGGCGCCCTGTTTGCCGCCCGTGCCTTTGGCATCGGCATGGCCGCCTGGGTATTGCTGGGCAGCTTTGCAGGCTACTTCTGGCAGGCTGAAGGCAAGCGCACGGACGCCGCTGCCTGATCCCGCCCCTCTTGCTCCCCGCCGGCACGGAACCGGCGGGGGCATTCTTTTTTCCGAGGATGACAAGATGTCCCGCTCTCTCGCTCTTTTTGCTATCGGCCTGGTGTTCGGCGGCGGCGCCGGCTTTGTGACGGCTGCCGGCAATGGCATCACCTTTGACGGCCATGACCATGGCGATCCTGCGCATCTTGGCGGCGGCAATGCCGAAATGGCAGCCCATGACCACTCTCAGGCTGTCGACCTGGCGGCGGGCCCGGATGCGCCCGGTGTTGCGGTCCAGCTGCACAAAGACCCGATGGCCGGCTGGAACCTGCAGGTCACGCCGCAGAATTTCCGCTTTGCGCCCTGGAACGCCTCTGCCGCGGATGCAGACGGCGAAGGCCATGCGCATGTCTATATCAATGGCGAAAAACTCGCCCGCCTGTACGCCGACTGGATGCATATTGCGTCTCTGCCCGCAGGCGCCGAGGTGAAAGTTTCGCTGAACACCAACAGCCACAGCCCGCTGATGGTCGACGGCGTGCCGGTCGAAGCCAAGGTGACCGCCCCGTCCGACAGCGAAGGCTCCTGACCGCAATTGCAGGCTTGCAGACAACAGCGCGCGGCCCCATAGGGGGCCGTGTTTTCATGTGAGAGGCCCCGTGATGATTGAGCTTTCCCTGATCGGCATCGGCACCGGCAACCCGCAGCACATGACGCTGCAGGCGATCGACGCATTGAATGCGCAAGACCTGATCCTGATCCCCAACAAGGGCGCGGGCAAGGATGATCTGGCGGGGCTCAGGCGCGAGATCTGCACCCGGGCGATCCGGGGCGGCAGCCCGAAGATCGTCGAATTCGCCCTGCCGGTGCGCGACGAGGCCACCAAAAGCTACCGTCGGCGGGTGGACGACTGGCACGACGCCATCGCGGAAATCTGGTGGCAGAACATCACCGCGAACCTGCCCGAAGGCGGCAAGGCGGGCTTTCTGGTCTGGGGCGATCCATCGCTTTATGACAGCACCATGCGGATTGCTGAGCGGCTGAAGACGCTGGCGGACATCAAACTGACAGTGATCCCCGGCATCACCTCGATCCAGGCACTGACCGCGGCGCAAGCGATTCCCGTGAACGAGATCGGCGCCCCCTTCACCATCACCACCGGGCGGCAATTGCGCGAAAACGGCTGGCCGGACAGCGCTGATACGCTGGTGATCATGCTGGACGGGGAATGTTCGTTCCAGTCCATTGATGCGCAAGAGGCAGAGATCTTCTGGACCGCCTACGCGGGCATGGAAAACCAGATTTCCGTGGCAGGCCCGCTGGCGGAGGTTGCCGACCAGATCATTGAAACCCGCGCCAAGGCAAGGGCCGAGCATGGCTGGATCATGGATATCTACCTGCTGCGGCGGCGGTAACTGCCGCTGTCAGCAGCGCGTCCTTGCCCGCTCAGGGAGTAAATTCCTGGCTGGTTGGCCTCAGGTTCCTTCAGCCCTTCATCAATTTTTCCGCGGGGCACACGCAGCACGTGCCCAGTCCATTGAAAGGGAATAGTGGCTGTTACCATTCCATCCGGATCACCATCGTGGAAAAATAATTCGATGGACCTGCCTTTCCTGGGGCTCATACGATGGCCTTTCTTTTGCGCCTATAGGGCAGTTCAAGCTGCCTTTTCTTGGTTGATTGTGTGCATAATTTTGATGATTTCCTGAGCCTGAGACGCCGAAAAAACGCCCTCGCCCCCCATATCGTCCAGGTCTGTGAACGGCATTGTTGCAGAACTCACACGTGAGGTGTGACTTCCCCTTTCCCCACTGACTTCATGCCACGCGGACGGTCTCGTCGGTGCCGAGCGCGTTGCAGCGGTTCATAAGAGCGATGCGAATGTGGATCTCGGCGGTCTGGCGCTCGGGGTCTCTTGCGGCGATGGGCTCGCCGAAAGCCTTGAGGCAGCGCATCTTGGCTTCGATGCGGCTTCGGGTGTGGTATCCGGTCCAGCGCTTCCAGAACGCCCGACGGTACGTTCAGCGTATTGGACCTGCCGCAGAACTGGACGAACTGCATGCAGAATTGCGTGTCAAATGTGCGGACACGCTTGGCCTCGGGCACAACTTTCTCGGAGATATCACATATAAAAATTCAACGATTTAGCGACGCGATCCCCGAAGATCGGGCCGCTGCTTCAATTGTTACAATCTGGACCCGGGGCAAGGGCCTTCGTAGCACATTGCGCGGCCACGACGCCGTCGCAGATCAAAATGAAATGCATCCAGAAAAGCTGGATAGTGCGGTAGCAACGGCGCTCCGTGATCTCGTGGAAGCTTTCAATGTCTACGTTGCAAGCGATCCAAAGGGAGTGGAGCTGGATAGACTTACCCGGTAATCCCCCGATCTTAGGGGATGCGGAAGTGGAATTTTCTCGGCAGGATGACTGAGGAGTTTCCGATGAAGAAGACACGTTTCACTGAGGCCCAGATCATGGCATCCTGCGGCAGATGGAGCATGGGGTGCCGGTGTCCGGGCTGTGCCGGGAGCACGGCATGAACAGCGCCACCGTCTATAAATGGCGCGCCAAGTATGGTGGCATGGTTGCCAGCCTTATCAGCGAGATGAAGGCAATGGCCGAGGAGAACCGCCGGCTGAAGCGCATGTCCGCCGACGTCAGCATGCAGAACGACTTGCTGAAGGAGGCTCTTGGAAAAAAATGATACGGTCGGCTCAGCGCCGAGAGTTGGCCGTGAAAGCGGTGGCGATGAAGGGGGGCAGCATCGCGCTGGCGTGCCGGGCGTTCGGCATCAGCGAGACGTGCTGGGCATAGAGGTGGACTTCTCGCTACCGGCTGAGCGGGTTGTACGCGCGCTGAACCAGATCATCGAATGGCGCGGCGCACCCAGGACAATTCGAGTCGATAACGGCCCGGAGCATGTCAGCGGAACGCTCATGGAGTGGGCTGAGAACAGGGGCATCACCCTGGCCTACATCCAGCCCGGAAAGCCTCAGCAGAACGCCTATGTCGAGCGCTGCAACCGGACGGTCCGGCACGAATGGCTTGGCCCCTACATCTTCGAAAGCATCGAGGAGGTGCAGCAGATTGCCACCGGGTGGCTGTGGCCCTCCAACAACGAACGCCCCAACATGGGCAACGGCGGGATGACACCTGCACAGAAACTGAAGATGGCCGCGTAAATTCTACGACCAAGCCCCCGCAAAAATGGGGGATTACCTCTCTAGCTGCGTTGCCAGAACCGCCGGTGATGGTTGGAATGGTATCGCGCGCTCAGCGCACTGGAACTGGTCCAGCAGCTGGCGCAACGCTCGGTTTTCTTCTTTGAGTTCTTCAATCACGCCCATGGGTCAGCCTTTCGCCTTGGTCACCAGAATTTCCATGCCTTGGGCAGGCAGGACGGCCGGTTTCAACTTGAACACGTTGGTTTCATGGCCTTTACGATCTTCGATCACCGCCCGTCTGGCTGCAACACTGGCCGACACTAAGCGAACCAGCTTGCGCTATATCTTTGCTGACGAATTCGGCCGGGCACTGAACTATGACCAGTTGCAAAAGAAAGTGATGACCGTGCGAAAAGCGGCAGGTCTGACCGAATACTCGCTGCCCGGGCTTCGCTACAGCGCGGCTGGCGAACTCGCGGAAGCCGGATGCACAAATCAGCAGATCGCGGCCACTACGGGGCACAAAAGCCTTTCGATGGTCCAGAAATACTCGAAGGGCGCCAGCCAGAAACGCCTGGCCAAAGAAGCCCAGGACCTCAGAGAACGGAACAAAAAACAGATCGTGAACGTGGGAAACTTTTCGGGAAACCCCAAAACCACCGCCTCGAGGCGGTCTTGTCAGCTGGCAGCTAAGTTATTGATTTTGTGGCGGGGAGACAGGGATTCGAACCCTGGGAACGCTCTCACGTTCAACGGTTTTCAAGACCGCCGCATTCGACCACTCTGCCACCTCCCCGGTCCGATCAGCGGTTTAGGACGCAAAACCGGGTGAGGCAAGGGGAAATCTGCAGTGCAAGGGAAAAGCCCGGGCCTCCGCCCGCCGCGCGGATTCATGCCACCCTTGCAGGTTTCCTTTGTGCCGCGGCCCGTCAGGGTTTTCATGGGCGTATGCGCAGGCTATCATGCCGCCAAATCAAGAAGACCGGGCATTCCGGCGGGGGCGCAAAAGCGCCGCGGGCACAGGCAAGGATGAGAGCATGAAAGACACCATGTCGACAGCAAAGACGGCCCCGCGGATTGCCGCGGCGGTCTTGGGCCTGCTGTTGATGGCAGGCTGTGAAGACGGGCCGAAACTGGCCTTTTTGCAGCCCAAAGCCAAAGCCGAAGGGGCAGTTCAGGCCTCCAGCAGCACCAAGCTGGTCGAGCGCGACGTGGAAGCCCCGGACGTGTTCCAAGTGACCGAAGCGGGGCTGTGGGACGGGCGTCCGTCGATCGGCGGGGTCTGGGTGGCGCATCCTGACACCAAGGACCCGGAGCGGGTGATCATCCGCAACAATGCCAATGGCCAGTTTGTGATCGGCGCCCTGTTCCGGCGCGAGCGGGAAATTCCGGGTCCGCGGCTGCAGGTATCCTCTGACGCTGCCGCCGCGCTGGGAATGCTGGCAGGCGCCCCGGCTGAGTTGAACGTCACCGCCCTGCGGCGCGAAGAAGTCAGCAATGAAAGCCCGGCTGAGGATCAGACAGCTGAGCTGCCCGCGGCAGAAGCCGGGGCAGATGCTGCCGAAGTGCTGGCCTCAGCGGCCGGGCAGGAAATCTCGGAAACGCCGCTGGATCCGATTGCCGGCGCCGCTGCTGCGATTGAGGCCTCTGCCCCGGCTGCCCCGCCTGCCCCGGCGCAAACAGCGCCTGCACAGGCAGAGCCTGCTGCCGCCCCGGCAGCCAAAGCGCAGAAATCCGCCCTGGGCAAACCCTACATCCAGATCGGAATCTTCAGTGTTGAAGCCAATGCCAAGCGGACGGCCAACATGATGCGCAGCGCCGGCATGGTGCCGGTGGTGCGCGAGCAAGCCTCCAGCGGCAAAGCGTTCTGGCGGGTGCTGGTTGGCCCGGCGCAGAACAAGTCTGAACGCAGCCAGCTGTTGAAAAGCGTAAAGGAAACCGGATTTGCGGATGCCTATGCTGTCACCAATTAATCCCGGCGCCACGCGCCTGGGGCGCACTCTGATCTCTTCGCTGCAGCTGGCTTTGGCCGCGGGCCTGGCGGTCAGCCTGCCGGCGCTGCCGGCCTTCGCCTTCGATACCAAGGCGAAGGCCGCCTATGTGCTGGACGCAGGCACCGACACGGTGCTTCTGTCCAAGAACGCCGACGTGCCGCTGCCGCCTGCCTCCATGTCCAAGCTGATGACGCTTTATGTGGCGTTTGAAGCTTTGCGCGACGGGCGGCTGACGCTGGACGAGACGCTGCCGGTCAGCGAGCACGCGATGAGCTACAAAGGCTCCACCATGTTCCTGGACACCCAGGACCGGGTGCGGGTTGAGGACCTCTTGCGCGGCATCATCGTGCTGTCCGGCAATGACGCCTGCGTGGTGATCGCCGAGGCGCTGAGCCCGGACGGAACCGAGGCCGGTTTTGCCCGTTACATGACCAAGCGCGGCCAGGATCTGGGCATGACCGCCTCGACCTTTGCCAATTCCAACGGCTGGCCTGCCGCCGGCCACCGGATGTCGGTGCATGACCTGGCAATCCTGGCGGAGCGGCTGATCGAGGACTTCCCCGAGTACTACCCGCTGTTTGCCGAAACCCATTTCGAGTTCGACGGCCGCGCGCCCTCCAACACCCGCAACCGCAACCCGCTGTTGAAACTGGGCATTGGCGCGGACGGGCTGAAGACGGGCCATACCGAAGAAGCAGGCTATGGCCTGGTCGGCTCTGCGCTGCAGGGCGACCGGAGGGTGATCTTTGTGGTCTCCGGGCTGAACAGCGAACGCGCACGGGCTGAGGAGGCGGAAGCCCTCGTTAACTGGTCGTTTCGCCAATTTACCAAGAAAACCGTTGCCCAGGAGGGCGTCGCCATCGCCGAAGCCGAAGTTTGGCGCGGGGCCGAGCAATCGGTAGGGTTGGTGCCAGCCAAGGATCTGGAGATTCTGCTGCCGTCGCTGTCAGCCAAAACCATTCAAGGCGAAGTTGTCTATAACGGCCCGATCGAGGCGCCGGTCGCGAAGGGCCAGCGCCTGGCAGAACTGGTTTTGCAGCCCGAGGAATTGCCGGAGGTCCGGCTGCCGCTGGTGGCCGAAGCTGACGTGCCCGCCGGCGGTTTTGTAGTCCGTGTGAAGACCGCCGCGCTGGTGCTGATCAAGCAGTTTCTGACCGGTCCCGAGGGGGCGCTGTGACGGCTGGCGCAGGGAGCGGCCTGTTCATCACTTTTGAAGGCATCGACGGGTCCGGGAAATCAACACAGTGCCGCCTGCTGGCGGAATCCCTGCAGGACGCAGGCCGTGATGTGGTGCTGACACGCGAGCCGGGCGGTTCTCCCGGCGCGGAAGAGATCCGCCGGCTGGTGCTGGAAGGCGACCCCGACCGCTGGTCGGCAGAGACCGAACTGCTGTTATTCATGGCAGCGCGGCGCGACCATCTGGAGCGCACCATCGAGCCTGCCCTCGCGGCGGGCAAAGTGGTGATCTGCGACCGTTTTGCTGACAGCACGCGAATGTATCAGGGGGTGTCGCGCGGCGACCTGCGCCCCGCCGTTGACCAGATGCACAAACTGATGATCGGGCGCGAGCCGGACCTGACCCTGCTTATCGACATGGACCCGGCCACCGGGCTTGCTCGCGCCAAGGGGCGGCAGGGCAAGGAAGAGCGGTTCGAGGATTTCGGCATCGAACTGCAGGAAAAGATGCGGGCGGGTTTCCTGGCGCTGGCGCAGGAGTTTGCGGACCGTTTCCGGGTTGTCGATGGCGCCCGAGCGGTGGATGCAGTTGCCGCGGATGTGTGCCGGCTGGCGGATAACGCCCTGAAAGGTACCGGGGCATGAGCGCTGACGACGATCTGCCGCGCGCCGATCAGGCGGAAGGCGCCCCGCATCCGCGCGAAACCCAGCGGCTGATCGGCCAGGACGCGGCGGAACAGGATTTCCTGACCGCCTACACCTCCGACCGGCTGCACCACGGCTGGCTGCTGACCGGCCCGCAGGGCGTCGGCAAGGCAACGCTGGCCTGGCGGATAGCCCGTTTTCTGCTGGCCACACCCCCGGCAGAGAAAGGCCTGTTCGGCGCCCCGCCCCCGCCCCGGACCTTGGACATTGATCCCGAATACCCGGTCTCGCACCGCATTCAGGCGCTGGCGGAGCCGGGGCTGGCGCCGATCACACGCTCTTACGACGACAAGGGCAAGCTGCGCAGCCAGATCGTGGTGGATGACATCCGAAAACTGAACCGTTTCTTTGGCCTGTCGGCCACGGATGGCGGGCGCCGGGTGGTGATTGTGGATGCTGCCGACGACATGAACGTGAGTGCGGCCAACGCGCTGCTGAAAATGCTGGAAGAACCGCCGGCCCGCACCACGATTCTGCTGATTTCGCACCAGCCTTCGCGTCTGTTGCCGACGATCCGGTCGCGCTGCCGCACCTTGCGGCTGGGGCCTCTGTCAGCTCCGGATATGGAGGCTGCGCTGGCGCAATCCGGCGTTGAACTGCCTCAGAACATGGAGAATCTCGCCGCTTTGGCCGGCGGTTCCGTGGGTGCTGCGCTGCGGCTGATCAATCTGGGCGGGCTGAAGATCTATGCTGAATTAGTACAGATCCTCAATTCCATGCCGCGGCTGGACCGCCAGCGCGCCATCGTCCTGGCCGAGGCCGCGGCCCAGCGCGGGGCCTCCGCGCGTTTTGAACTGCTGTTGTCGCTGACCGAGATGGCGCTGGCCCGGCTCGCACGCACAGGCGCAACCGGCGCGCCACCAGAGCCGGAAGCGGCACCGCAGGAGGCGGCGATGCTGTCGCGGCTGTCGCCTGACCCGCGCAAGGCGCGCGCCTGGGCTGACCTCGCAGCAGAAGTAACTGCCCGCGCCCGCCACGGGCAGGCGGTGAACCTTGACCCTGCCGCGCTTGTCCTAGATACGGTTTTCAAGATGCAGGAAACCGCGTCGCGCTGAGGCCGGCAAGGCCCCGCGGCACTTACGGCGGCAGAGGATAGATGACCGAGACGACTCCCCAGATTACGGACAGCCATTGCCACCTGGACTTCCCCGATTTCGAGGGGCGGCTGGATGAGGTGATTGCCAGCGCGGCTGAGGCCGGCGTGACCCGGATGGTGACGATCTGCACCAAGATGAAAAACGAAGCCACCGTGCGCGCTATTGCCGAAGCGCACGCGCCGGTTTTTTATGCCGCGGGCACCCACCCGATGAGTGCGGCGGATGAGCCGATGGTCTCGGTTGATGAGCTGGTGGCATCGGCGAAACATCCGAAATTTGTCGGCATCGGCGAAACCGGGCTGGACTATCACTATACTGCCGACAGCAAGGACGTGCAGCAAGAGTCCTTGCGCATCCATATCACTGCGGCCCGTGAAACCGGGCTGCCGCTGATCATCCACGCCCGCGCGGCGGATGACGACATGGCCCGCATCCTGCGCGAGGAGATGACGAACGGCGCATACTCTTGCGTTATGCACTGCTTCTCCTCCTCGGCAGAGCTGGCGCGTGCAGCACTGGACATGGGGTTCTACCTATCGATGTCCGGCATCGCCGCCTTTCCCAAAAGCCAGGAGCTGCGTGATATCTTTGCCGCCGCCCCGGTGGAACGCATTCTGGTCGAGACCGATGCCCCCTATCTGGCGCCGCCGCCCTACCGCGGCAAACGCAACGAGCCTGCTTACACCGCCTTTACTGCCAAGGTCGGCGCGGAGGTGTTCGGCATGGACTACGCGGATTTTGCGGCGCAAACCCAGGCGAATTTCGACCGGCTGTTCTGGAAGGCTGCCCAGTATGAGGCCGCCGCCTGATGGCTGAGATGCGGTTCACGATCCTAGGTTCGGGATCCTCGGGCGGGGTGCCGCGGATTGGCGGCCATTGGGGTGACTGCGACCCGAAGAACCCCAAGAATCGGCGCCAGCGGTGTTCGATGCTGGTGGAGCGTGTTGAAACGGGCGGCACGACATCCGTGCTGATCGACACCACCCCGGACATGCGCAGCCAGCTGCTGGATGCTGAGGTCAGCCGCCTGGACGCAGTGGTCTATACTCACTCCCACGCCGACCACCTGCACGGTATAGACGACCTGCGCATGGTGTATTTCAACATGCGCCAGCGGATCCCGGTTTATGCGGACGGGGCCACCCAGAACGACCTCTTGAACCGGTTCGGCTATGCTTTTGCGCAGCCGGACGGCTCCCCCTATCCGCCGATCCTGGACCTGAAGACCATCGGCGGGCCGTTCACCATTGAAGGCCCTGGCGGCGGGATCTCGTTCCGCCCTTTCGAGGTCAGCCATGGCTCAATCGATGCGCTGGGGTTTCGCATTGGCGGACTGGCCTATTTGCCGGATGTGTCCAGAATTCCGGACGCCGCCCTGCCGGAGCTGGAGGGGCTGGATGTCTGGATCCTGGACGGGCTTCGGCGCACCCCGCACCCGACCCATTTCAGCTACACCGAAGCGCTGGAATGGTTTGAAAAGATGACGCCCAAACGCGGCATTATCACCAACATGCATATCGACATGGATTACGCCAAGGTTGAGGCCGAAACCCCGGACCATATCACGCCAGCCTATGACGGCATGGTGATCCGGGTTGAGCTATAGCGCAATGGCCAGGTCTGCCGCCGTGCGCCCAGGCTCGTTGGGCAGACCGCAGACTTCATCTTTGCACAAATACTCCCGCCGGAGGCATCTGCGTTCAGAAGCCAGGCGCTGTCCCCTGAACGGCAGCATCCCTTGCCTTCAAGGGGCAGGCTGATGTTTCAAAGCCTGATTGACGTCATCCTGCCGGTTTTCCTAGTTGTTGGTGCCGGTTATGCCGCCACCGCACGGGGAGTGCTGAGCGAAGCGCACATCGAAGGCGTTATGAAGTTTGCACAAGGCTTTGCCATTCCCTGCCTGCTGTTCAAGGCAATGGCGGAACTGGACCTGTCCGCCAGCTTTGACCCGCGGCTGCTGGGGAGCTTCTACACCGGCGCCTTTACCTGTTTCCTGATTGGCGTATTCGGCGCGCGGGCGCTGTTCAAGCGGGAGTGGGAGGACTGTATAGCCATCGGTTTCTGCTGCCTGTTCTCCAATTCGGTGCTGTTGGGCCTGCCAATCACCGAGCGCGCCTTTGGGCCGGAAAACCTGACCGGCAACTACGCGATCATCGCCTTCCATTCGCCGTTCTGTTACGGCGTCGGCATCACCGTGATGGAAATCGTGCGCAATCGCGGTGCGGGCGGGATCAAGACCGTCTCGGCGGTGCTGAATGCGATGTTCCGCAATGTGCTGATCCTGGGGATTGCGCTGGGGTTTACGGTGAATCTGTCCGGTCTGGCCATTCCAATGGTGGTGGATGAGGCCTTGTCGCTGATCATCCGGGCGGCCCTGCCCTGCGCCTTGTTCGCCCTAGGCGGCGTGCTGGTGAAGTACCGGCCTGAGGGCGATTTGCGGGCGATCCTGTTTGTCTGCTTCACCTCGCTGATGATCCATCCGGCAATCGTATGGGTGCTGGGTTCGGCGCTGGATTTGCCGCAGGATCTGTTCCGCTCGGGTGTTTTGAACGCCGCGATGGCGACCGGATTCAACGGATACATCTTTGCCAATATGTACGGCCGGGCCAAACGGGTGGCGGCGTCTTCGGTGCTGATTGCCACCGGGGCGAGCATTTTGACCGTGTGGTTCTGGCTGCTGGTACTGACCTGAAATGGGCAGAGGTTCTAACCTTAAACTCATGATTTCATTAAGAAATTATCACTGCGCCTCTATAAGGCCTCACCAACGCGGATCATCCAGCTCCAGAGGGAACCCCTTGGGCAAGAGGCCCGCCTGGAACCAGCTGACAAAGGAATGGATCGAAAACACCGGCAGCCCGGTGGCTTTGCGCACATCACGGGCATAGGGCACCATATTGGTGCATTCCAGCACGATGGCGCCAAGGTCCGGGATATCCGCCACCATCGCGCGGGCGGCATCGATCATGTCCAGGCGGCAAGCCGCAAAGTCGATTTCCGGCGCATCGCCCAGGATATCGCGGGTAAAACAGCGGAGACCGTCGGTGCCGGCAATGGGCGTATCCGGCGGCACGCCTGCGGCCTGCAGATGCGCAGGCGTCAGCGTGGCCTTGGAGATTGTCAGGATGCCGCAGCGTTTGCCTGCGGGCATCAGGGTTTGCACCATCGGTACTTGCATCAGAGAGGAGGTCGCCACCGGCACCCCCAGCGCCTGTTTCACTTCGTCCTGGATCAGCGCCAGGAAGCCGCAGTTGGTGGTGATGCCGTCGGCCCCCATGGCGACCAGATCGCGGCCCGCTTCGACAAACAGCTCCACCAGTTCCTTGGGATTACCCCGCACCACGTTTTCCGGATTGGCACCGCGCACCACCTTGTAATGCAACGGGAAATCCCAGGTCATCGCGTTGCCCATGTCGCCATGGATACGGGGAAAGCGCGTTTCCAGCATCAGGATGCCAACCGCGGCGCCAAAGACTGTTTTTCCGCCTCGTTCCATGAGGATCCCCTATTCGTCCGGCACGTAGAGCTGGGAGAATGCGATGCGGACAGCTTCCGTCGCCTCTTCCCGGCGTTTTTCGATATGGCTGCGCATGGCCGATACGGCAGCCTCCGTGTCGCGGGCAGCGATGCCCTCGACAATCTGACGGTGGGCCGAGGTATCGCCCGGCGCCTTGCCCCCTGCCCGGTCGCGCATGCGTTTGAGGTCAATGAGGCGGATATAGCGGATCCGGCCATTGAGATTGTTGAGGATTCGCTGCAGCTCGCTGTTGCCCGAAAGCTGCGCCAGCCGGGCGTGAAAGCTTTCATCCATCGCCAGAAGCGCCTCCGGATCGGTGGCGCTTTGGTACTCCGGCTCCATCCGGTTGAGGTAGTCCGCCAGCGCCGCGATGTCGTCATCCGGGGCGCGGGTGCAGGCAAAGCGCACCGCCTCGCATTCCACCGCCACGCGGGCCTCATACAGGTCCATGATATAGCTGGGCGTCAGCGGGCGGCAGAAGAAGCCGCGGTTGTTCTGGAAGGTCAGAAACCCTTCGGCCACCAGCCGGTTCAGCGCCTCGCGCAGCGGCGTGCGGCTGGCACCCAGCACTTCGGACAAGGCGCTTTCGTTGATCCGCTGATCGGGCTTGAAGGCAAAATCCGCCGCCATCCGGCGCAATGCCTCGTATACCCTGTCCACATTGCTTTCGCGTTTGGCCATGTTCCCGCCATTTGTTCAATCCGCGGTGCAAGGTACGGCGGCACCCGTCCCTTGGCAATATTGAATTCGGAGCTGCATACAGTTTTGAGGGCGGATCAAAGACCGTTTTCCGAATAGGGCGCCAGCTCCTGTTTCAATAGCGCCAGGAACTCCTGCCCCACTGCTGACAGGGGGCGCGACTTGGAGGTGATGACCGCCATGTCCATCATGATCCGCGGCCGGAACGGGCGGGAGATAAAGCCGCCGCCGCTCTCGAAATTCAGCACAAAGGGGTCCAGGATCGAGACCCCCATGCCTTCCTGCACAAAGCTGAGGAGGTTCTTGAACAAATGCGAATGCACACGGGTTTTCAACGGGATACCGGCCTGCTGAAACACCTCGCGGGTGCGGCGATGGGTCATGTGATCCGGGCCCATGACGATGAACGGCACGCCTTCCAAAAGTTCCGGCGTCAGCACGTCATGTTCCGCCAGCGGGCTGTCCGCGGGCATCGCCAGCAGGGTTTCGACGTTGATAGGATGCGCCTCCAGCCCATCGTGGATCAGGGGCATTTCGCAAACACCGATTTCGAAAAGGCCCGCGATCACCCATTCCTGGATCTTCAGCGAATACTGCGCTTGAAAGGAGATCGACAGGTCCGGCCTTGTGCGGGAGAAGCGGGCGATCAGCGCGGGCATGAAACCGAAGGACAAGGAGTGCTGCGAAGCGACCTGCAGCTGCCCTGCCTGTTTATTCTGCAGGTCGGTTACCGCCTGTGCCACATGGTCAAAACCACGCACCACGGTATCGACCTCCTGAAACAGGACGCCTGCTTCGGGTGTCGGGATCAGACGGCCTTTGCTGCGCTCGAACAGTTTGAGGCGGGTCTGGCGTTCGAGCTGGTACAGCAGGTTGGAAATACCGGGCTGCGAGATGCCCAGCTGCTCGGCCGCGCCGGTGACGGTGCCGGTTTCGACAATCGCGTGGAATGCCTGCAACTGGCGGAAGCGGAGGGACATCGGCAGCACATCATTTTTTATGATAGTATATCGAGTTCTTTGTATTGGTAATGATGATCAAGTCAAGGCAAGCTTTGCCCAGCTTTTGGGAGGAAGAGCAAAGTGCTGGAACAAAAGATTGCCGGGATGGATCTGTGGCATCTCGCGCTGCCGGTGATGTCGCGCCGCGACCACGGGATCGGCTCTGTCGAGGGCTCCTGCGAGGTTGTGATTGTCCGGCTGCGCAGCGAAAGCGGCGCCGAAGGGTTCGGCGAGGCGTCGACTTGGTCGGTGTTCACCGGCACGCCGGAAGCGAGCCTGGCAGCACTTGACCGCTACATCCGCCCGCTGGTGGAGGGCCGCCGGGTGGCGGACCGCGCGGCCATCATGGAAGACGCGGGCAAAGCCGTCGCCCATTGCACCGAGGCCAAGGCAGCGCTGGAAAGCGCCCTGCTGGACCTGACCGGGCGGATTACCGGGGCGCCGGTCTGGGCGCTGCTGGGCGGCAAGTGCCGCGATACCATCCCGCTCAGCTGTTCGATTGCCGATCCGGATTTTGCCAAGGACATCGACCTGCTGCACCGGCTGCGTGCTGACAAGGTGGGACTGATCAAGCTGAAGACCGGGTTCAAGGATCACGCGTTCGACATCATGCGGCTGGAGCGGATCGCCAAGGATTTCCCGGAATTCCGGGTGCGGGTGGACTATAATCAGGGCCTGAGCATTGAAGATGCGCCGCGCCAGGTGCGGGATGTCGCGCAGTTCAAGCCGGATTTCATCGAGCAGCCGGTCCGGTTCCACCATTTTGGCATGATGGCCAAATTGCGCGGGATGATTGATGTGCCGCTTTTGGCGGATGAAAGCGTATTCGGCCCCGAGGACATGGTGCGCGCAGCCCGCGAGGGGATCTGCGACGGCGTCTCGGTCAAGATCATGAAATCGGGCGGTCTTACACGCGGGCAGACCGTGGCACGGATTGCCGCGGCCAACGGGCTGTCGGCCTATGGCGGCGACATGTTCGAGGCGGGTCTGGCACATCTGGCGGGCACCCACATGATTGCGGCCACGCCGGAAATCAGGCTGGGCTGCGAGTTCTATCAGGCGATCTATTTCCTGAAGGAAGACATTCTGGAAACCCCCTTTCAGGTCAGGGACGGCCAGGTGGTGGTGCCGGATGGGCCAGGGCTGGGCATCAAACCTGACGTGGGTAAGCTGGACCGCTATGCGGTGTCCAAGAAGGCCGCGGCATGACGGCGGAGAAGAAAACCGTTGCCATCATCGGTGCCGGCATTGTCGGCGTCTCGGCTGCGATCGAGCTGCAACGCGACGGCCATGATGTGGTGCTGATCGACGGCAAGGGACCGGGTGAAGGCACCAGCCACGGCAACGGCGGCATTCTGGCCTCCTGCTCGATCGTGCCGGTCACCGGCCCGGGGCTGTGGAAGAAGGCGCCGAAGATGCTGCTGGACCCGAACCAGCCCTTGTTCATGCGCTGGGGATACCTGCCCAGGCTGGCGCCCTGGCTGATGAAATACATGAGCCATTCCAATGCCGAAGATACCGCCCGCATTGCCGCTGCGCTGGCGCCCATCGTCGGGGATTCGCTGGCGGACCATCAGGCGCTGGCGGCTGGGACTGGGGCGGAACGGCACCTGAAGCCGTCCGATTACCTGTTCCTCTACAATGACCGGGCGCATTTCGGAGAGGACGCCTTTGGCTGGGGTTTACGGAGGAAACACGGCTTTAACTGGGATGAGTTGGAGGGTGCGGATGTCCGGGCCTATGATGATATCTATGCGCCGGAGCTTGGCTTTGCCGCGCGGCTGAAGGATCACGGCATCATCTCGGATCCCGGCCAGTATGTGAAGGATCTGGCGGCACATGTGGTGGCCAATGGCGGCCAGTTGATCCAGGCTTTTGTTACTGATGTGGCCCGCGAAAACGGGCAAGTGACCGGCGTGCGGGCGGGCGGTGAGACCATTGCTTGCGATGCCGTTGTTGTTGCCACCGGTGTCTGGTCCAAACCGCTGGCAGAGAGATTGGGAATTTCCGTACCACTGGAAGCAGAACGCGGCTATCATCTTGAATTGTGGGAGCCTTCGGCGATGCCAAAGGCGCCTGTCATGGTGGCAGCGGCCAAATGCGTGGTGACCCCGATGAAGGGACGGATCCGGATTGCGGGCATTGTGGAATTCGGCGGGCTGGAGGCCGGACCGTCAAAAGCCCCGCTTGAACTGTTGCGCAGGAACGCGCGGCGCATCCTGCCCGGTGTCACCTGGAAACACGAAGAGGAATGGCTGGGCTACCGCCCGGCGCCTGCAGATTCGATCCCGGTGATTGGCGAGGTGCCGGGCCTGAGAGGCGCCTTTGTGGGCTTTGGCCATCATCATATTGGCCTTACCGGCGGGCCAAAAACAGGCCGCCTGTTGGCGCAGATGATTTCGGGCCGCACCCCGAATATGGACATAAGCGCCTATGACCCGGCGCGCTATGCGATTTGAAACCAACCAGTGCCCCATAAGGGGCCGAAACTGAAACAGGGAGAAGACCATGAAGAAACTGACCAGACTGCTGGCCGCCACCGCGTTGACGGCGGCTGCCGCCCTGCCCGCTGCGGCGGAAACCTGGGACATGCCGATGGCCTATTCGGCCTCCAACTTCCACTCGGCCACAGGCGCCGAGTTTGCTGAATGCGTGACCACCGGCACCGGCGGCGAAGTTGAGATCAAGACCCACCCGTCGGGTTCGCTGTTCAAGGGTGCCGACATCAAGCGCGCGGTGCAGACAGGCCAGGCCCCCATTGGCGAGCGGCTGCTGTCCGGCCATCAGAACGAAAATGCGCTGTTCGGCTTTGACTCGATCCCGTTCCTGGCGACCTCGTTCGATGACAGCGACAAGCTGTGGAAGGCCGCCAAGCCGGCGCTCGAGAAACTGCTGGCCGAGCAGAACCTGACGCTGCTTTATGCCGTGCCGTGGCCGCCGCAGGGGCTGTATTTCAAGAACGAAGTAAATTCGGTCGCCGAGATGAAGGGCATCAAGTTCCGCTCATACAACAACGCCACTTCACGGCTGGCCGAGCTGACCGGCATGCTGCCGGTGACGATTGAGGCGGCTGAAATCAGCCAGGCCTTTGCCACCGGCGTTGCGGACTCGATGGTGTCTTCCGGCTCCACCGGCTATGACCGCAAGGTCTGGGAAAGCCTGAACTATTTCTACGAAGTGGACGCCTGGCTGCCGCGCAACTATGTGTTTGTGAACACCGAAATCTGGAACGGCACCTCCGAGGCCAGTCAGAACGTGATCCAGGGCTGCGCCAAACTGGCGGAATACGCGGGCAACTGGCGCGCCAAGGAATACACCGGTTTCACCCTGCAGGGCCTGCGTGACGGCGGCATGACCGTCGGCCCGGCATCCGAGCAGTTGACCGCCGAGCTGAAGGACATCGGCGTCACCATGACCAGTGAATGGCTGGAAGCGGCGGGCGACGAAGGCAAGGCCATCGTCGACGCATTCCAGGCCGCGCAGTAAGTGGAGCAATGGCGGTGCCGGAAACGGCGCCGCCCCTGCAAAGCACAATGGATTTTTCTTCCTTCAAAGACGCAGAACGTAAAGGTTGGAATGCGCGGGCTGGTTTATATGAGAGCCACACCGCCCTGGCCACTTTGCAAATCGCTCCGGCGATGCTGGACGCCTTGCGCCTGCGGCCCGGAATGCGGCTGCTGGATGTTGCCTGCGGCACCGGCAATGTTGCTGCGGCAACCTCGGCGCTTGGCTGCCGGGCATGCGGCATAGACTTTGCGCCCGCAATGATTGCACAGGCAAAGGCCCGTTTTCCGGGTACGGGGTTTTATGAAGGTGACGCTGAGGCTCTGCCCTTTGAAGACGCAAGCTTTGAAGCCGTCAGCAACAACATGGGCCTTTTTCATGTCACCGATACAGCCCGAGCCATGTCCGAAGCCTGCAGAGTACTTGTACCTGGCGGGAGGTTTTCATTCAGCCAATGGGCTGCGCCCCGTGAATCGGACCTCTACCGGATTCTGTTTTCCATCATCGCCAAGACCGCTGACATGAGCCGCGCAGATCCGGCCCCGGATGCCTATGCGCTTTCGGACCCGGAGGCCGCGCAGGGCTTGATGTTTAACGCGGGCTTTGAAGCCATCGAGTTCCGGAGGCTGAACACAGTTCTGCTGGCAAACGGCCGGGATTTCTTTGACTTTTTCCTGAGCTTTGGCGTCCGGGTGCCACTGATCGTGCAAGCGCAGGATCCGGACGTGCAGGATCAGCTGCAACAGGAAATCAACGCCGCCATGCAGCCCTACCGGACAACCCAAGGCTATGAGGCCGATGCCAAGCCTGCTATTCACAGGACAAAAACCATGCTGATGCTGAGACGCGCCCTGGACGGGCTGTACCTTGCGGCGGGGGTGCTGGCCGCCCTCTGCCTGATTGCCATTCTGGGGTTGATCGTGGTCCAGATGCTGGCCCGCTGGACCGGAGAGGTCTTCCCCGGCGCGCCGGATTTTGCGGGCTATGCGATGGCGGCGGCCTCGTTCCTGGCCTTTGCAAATGCGCTGAACCGGGGCAGCCATATCCGGGTGTCGATCCTGTTGAACGCTGTGCCTGACCGCTTCCGCAGGGTACTGGAAATCTGGTGTTTCGGCATCGGCACTGCGGTGATGTGGTACTTCTGTTATTACGCCTACCGCTTTGTCTACTGGAGCTGGAAGTTCAACGACGTAAGCCAGGGCCAGGACCGCACGCCGCTGTGGATACCGCAAAGCGCCATGCTGTTTGGTGCCGTCGTCCTGGCCATCGCCCTCACCGACCACCTGATCCATGTGATTTTCCGCGGCGACCACCGCATCACCCGGGATCTGGAAGACCAGAGCCACGCGGAGTAAGCCCCATGGAAAATATCTCAGTCATCATTTTGTTTCTCTTCGTGCTGTTCACCCTTCTGGGCAGCGGCGTCTGGGTGGGTCTGGCGCTGATGGGCGTGGCCTGGGTCGGCATGGAGCTGTTCACCACCCGCCCCGTCGGCGACGTGATGCTGACCACGATCTGGTCGGCTTCCTCCAGCTGGACGCTGACGGCGCTGCCGATGTTCATCTGGATGGGTGAAATCCTCTATCGCACCCGATTATCCGAGGACATGTTCAAGGGGCTCTCCCCCTGGATGGCGCCCCTGCCCGGCGGTCTGGTGCATACCAATATCGTCGGCTGCACGGTGTTCGCCGCGGTCTCTGGCTCTTCTGCCGCGACGCTGACCACGGTGGGCAAGATGTCGATCCCGGAACTGCGCAAGCGCAACTACCCGGAGAAGATGATTATCGGCACGCTTACTGGTGCGGCCACGCTGGGCCTTATGATCCCGCCGTCGCTGACGCTGATCGTCTATGGTGTCACCATCAATGAATCGATCACCAAGCTGTTCTTTGCCGGCATCCTGCCCGGTCTGGTGCTGGCGGCGATGTTCATGGGCTATGTGGCGATCTATTCCAAATTCGGCAAAGACTGGCAGCCGAATCCCGAAACCAAGCTGACCTTCGCTGAGAAGATCCGCAACTCCCGCTTCCTGGCGCCGGTGATTGCGCTGATCGTGGTGGTGATCGGCTCAATGTACCTGGGCTTTGCCACTGCGACCGAGGCGGCGGCATTCGGGGTCATCGGTTCACTGCTGCTGGCGCTTGGCCAAGGCTCGCTGAACTGGAAGACTTTCACCGAGAGTCTGATGGGCGCCACCCGCACCAGCGCGATGATTGCGCTGATCCTGGCGGGGGCTGCGTTCCTGTCTCTGTCGATGGGCTTTACCGGCCTGCCCCGCGGGCTGGCGGACCTGATTGCGGGCTGGGAGCTGTCGCGTATCGAGCTGCTGATGGTGTTGCTGGTGTTCTACATCGTGCTGGGCTGTTTCCTGGATGGCATCTCCTCGGTGGTGCTGACCATGGCGGTGGTGGAGCCGATGATCCGCCAGGCGGGCATTGACCTGATCTGGTTCGGCATCTTCATCGTGGTGGTGGTGGAAATGGCGCAGATCACCCCACCGATCGGTTTCAACCTGTTTGTGATGCAGGGCATGACCCACCACGAGATGAGCTATATCGCCCGTGCGGCCATCCCGATGTTCCTGATCATGGTTCTGATGGTGTTTGTGCTGATCGCCTTCCCCGAACTGGCGACCTATCTGCCCAACAACCTCAGGCCGGGCCCAGTCTAGCCTCATGTTCAGCGCGCTCGCCTTTGCCGCCCGGCACGGGCGGGCCGCCTTGGTCCTGGGGCTTGTGGCCGGGCTGCTGCTGCCCGGCCTCGCTTCAGCCCTTCAGCCCTGGCTGCCCGAAATGGTGGCCGGGCTTTTGTTTCTGAACGCCTACCGGATCGGCCTCCGCAAGGCTGCAGGCGGGCTGGCCGAGGGGATCGGCACGCTAAAGGCCATTGCCCTTCTGCAAGTCGCCTTGCCGCTGCTGGCTCTGGGGATCGCCGCGCTGTTCGGAGTGGCACAGAGTCCCGCCGCCGTTGCGCTGATCCTGATGCTGAGCGCGCCCTCGGTGACCGGCAGCCCCAATATCACCGCACTTATGGGTCACGCGCCGGAACCTGCCTTCCGCCTGCTGATAACCGGGACCGCGCTGATGCCGCTGACAGTAGTCCCGGTGTTCCTGCTGGCGCCCGGCTTGGGTGACCTGGCCGAGGTGCTGCGCGCCGCCGGTCGGCTGATCGGAGCGATTGGCCTCACTGTGGCGGCAGCCTTCCTGCTGCGCCGCCTGACGCTGCCGGTAATGCGCGAGGAACAGGCCAGGGCCATAGACGGGCTGACCGTGATTGCGCTGGCGGTGATTGTGGTGGGGCTGATGGCCGCGCTGGGGCCTGCGCTGCGGACGGACCCCGTACTGGTCCTGCATTGGCTGGGATTTGCTCTGGCTGCCAACCTTGGCCTGCAGGTGCTGGTGTTCGCCGTATTGCGCCGCCGCGCGGGCAGCGGCGCGGTGCCCGTATCCGTGGTCGCCGGCAACCGGAACTTCGCGCTGTTCCTGATCGCCCTGCCCGCGGCCACCACCGATCCGCTGCTGATCTTCCTCGGCTGCTACCAGATCCCGATGTATCTGACCGCAATCCTGATGAAGCCGCTATACGGCCGCACAGAGCTCAGGACAGGAAGGTGACCCCCGGCATATGCCGGATCAGCTCGGCATCGGCCATGTATGTCTCGCTCATGTCGTCCACCAGCGCCTGCGACCAGCCCGGCAGATCGATTTCCTCTTCGATCGCCTCCTCCGAGTGGAAGTAGCTGAGGAACAGCGCGCGCACCCGCTCTCGCTGGTCTTCCGACAGGCCGGGGCGGTTTGCCAGATAGGCTTCCAGCCGCTCATATCCCGCCTCCGAGATGATGCCGCGGGTAATGTCCAATTCGCCGTCAAAACGAAAGCCGTCGCCCAGCCCCGTCACCTGCCCCAGGATATTGGGCCAGATCACCGGCGTTTCTTCGTTGCACCAGACTGTAATGCGGCAGCCGGGATTGCTGTCCTGAATATCCGCAACTACATCCGACCAGCGCAGATGCACGAAATCCGTGCCTGCAGTGAACTGCTCCCAGGTCCGGTTGGACTGGGATTTGAACACCGGCCCGATCAGCGTGGCCGGATTGCGCAAGCCCAGGAAAAACTCGCACGGATTGCCCGGAAAAACACCTCTCAGCGCCGCGGTATTGCTGCCCGCATTGCGGCAGAGCCGCCCGCCGCTGAGCATCCAGCCCGGCACCCCGAGAAACCCGGAGTTGGTCAAGATGATCCGCGAAACCCTCTGGTCCTTGACGATGCCGGCCAGCAGCGCCGCGCGTTCCTGATCGGTGACAAACTCCTGGTTCTGCTTGCGCAGCATTTGATTGACAGCCGCCATATAAGTGCCTGGACGGCGGATCATCACACCGTGTTGCAGCAGCCGCTGCGCATCCTTGCGCAGCGACCAGATCAGTTGGCCGTTATCGGTGTTTGGCGCCCCGATGTGGAAAGCGAGTGTAATGTCCCGCATGTCAGCTTTTGCCTGGTTCATCGTCCCGTCCGGCCTTTGCCCTTTCCCTGTTCCGCATCCGGTCCCGGCACGCGGTCTGGCGGATTGCACAGGTCATAACCGTGCCTTCATCCGGCGGAAAAACCGGTCATCTCTTTGGCGCAAAATATAAGCGCAGGCTTGTTTGGCAAGGCGCGGATGGCCACGGTCCAGGGCCAGATTGGCCAGCTCCCGCTGAAACCGGGGGAATTCGTGGCGTTTGCGCAGCAGGCGGTGAAACCGGTGCGGTGTCAATTCGCCGGAAATGGCACCGCGGGCAATCTCCTGCAGGACGCCCATCTGCTGCAGCGAGGACCCCAGCCGGTGGCCCAGCAGCGGGCAGCGCCAGAAGGTGACATTTGCCCCGGAAAACCGCGCCGCATGGGCCGCGTCCGGCACCACGTAAGGGTCGAACATGATATGCACGTCGCCTGCCGCCTGGCTGGCCAGGGAGGCATCCCCGAACGGCCCGGAGAAGTCCCTGTCCCAGACTTTCTTGTAGCGCATTTCCCAAGGCACCAGCGTCTTGTCGAGGGTGGATTGCGGGCTGATTGCAAACACTGTCGATCCGGGCGCCGCCGCCGCAAAGGCCGCCGCTGCATAGCCGCCCATCGAGGCGCCGTAGAACACCACCCGGGAAAACTGTTCAAAGAAACCGCTGTCGCGCAGCGCCTCGAATTTGGCGGACACCTCCTGGTGGCGGAACCAGGTCCAGCCATTGGCCATCACCCCCAGCATCGACCAGCCCTGCGCCTCGATGAAGCTGAAGCCCCAGGGCCGCCGGTCATCGCGTTTGGTCATGGCAATGTCGAGGTTGTCAAAGGTCACAACCAGCGTGCCGCCGCGCGGCATGAACAGGAAGGAGTGCTCTTCCAATTCGTCAAAGAACCCTTCCTTGCCGGCCAGTTGGCGGGCCACCTTGGACCACTCCCCCGAAGGCGGCAGCACCTCCTGCGGCTCGGCAGAGAGAATTGCCAGGCCGTTCTTGCCTGCCTCCGGCGGCACCAGAGTGTTACAGCTGCCATAGGCCTTGAGGAACGGGTAGCTGCCAGACCCTTTGCGGATTTCAATCACCAGCCGGCTGAGCGGATGCAGCGCCCGGTCCAGCATGGGCTTAGCGTTCTGGATCTTGTGCCGT
Source organism: Leisingera aquimarina DSM 24565 (assembly GCF_000473165.1). Taxonomy (GTDB): domain Bacteria; phylum Pseudomonadota; class Alphaproteobacteria; order Rhodobacterales; family Rhodobacteraceae; genus Leisingera; species Leisingera aquimarina. Next base: position 3,970,211 of record NZ_KI421504.1, read on the forward strand.
GCACCAAAGCTGTTCAGCGCCAGGATCACGTCATAGCTGCCCAGATCACGCGGCCGGCTTACAACCCGGATCGCGTCCCGGTCCACGCCGCCCTGTTCCAGCCGGGCCTGCCAGGATTGCAGCTGCGCCGGATCGGGGGGCTTGGCCTGCCCCTTGCGGTCGCAGGAGACAAAATCGATACTGCAGCCGTAGCGCTGATACAGAAGAATGCAAAGCTCTGGCGCCTGGCCGTTGATATCGGCACCTGTGCGAACGTCGTCGGCATCCAGTGCCGGCAGCACGCTTTTGAAATCAAATCCTTCACTCATCATGCGTCGTCAACTGCCCTTCAGGGAAACACCGGCACCGGGCTGCCCCGTGCCGGTCATCATCTGCCCGCGGAAAACACCGCAATACCGCAGCCCTCTTTTGCGTTGTATTATCCGAAAAGGATTAAGGATCCGGTTACCGGTCACGGCTCCTTTCCGGCACGGGTCAGGACTGTGGAATATTTGCCGTGCTTGGCCAGCACCTTGACGGTGCCAAAGCTTTTCATGGCGCCGATACCACCGGACCCCTTGCGAATATCCAGGACGATACCGCCGCCCGGGCTGATCTGCCTGCTGAACAAATCCTGATACGTGCCGACGGGATAGTGGAACCCGCAAGACGCCAGGCTGATCACCAGATCAAAGGCACCGAGCGCGGCGGTGTCCTCGGTCTTGGGGTTGATGGTGGTGATTTTTCCAGCAGGCACGCCGTTCTTTTCCAGAAACGCGCGGGCGGTCTCAAGGCTGGTATAGCCTGCGCCCTCCCCCTCAAAGCCGAAATGGCGGCTGTTGCCTTCTTCGATGTCGATCAGCGCGATGCTGCAGCCATAGCGGCGGTGCAGCAGCAGGCTGGCAAAGGCATACCCGCAGCCGATGTCCGCGGCCCGTTCGGGCGCTATGGGATCGGTGGCCTTCAGGAAAAAATCGCACTCCCGTTCCGCGATCCGGATCGATTCATGCAGAATGTGCTGCCGCTGCGACCGGGCTTCAGCCAGCAGCTGTTCTTCGTCACCTGCCATCCAATCCTTGATGGTTTGTCCTGAGCTTGCCAGTTCGGAACGCTGCAGCAGGATGTTGGCGACGTCCTGATCGCTGAACATCGAGTAATCCAGCGCTGCCGGGTCGATTTTTTCCACGGGTATCTCTTCCGGTTCAGGGGCCGGTTGCAGCAGGTGGCGGGTTTTTTCCGCATCAATCCCATGCTGGGCCAGCAAGTCATGGACATAGCAGCCTTCAGCGGGCACGCCGCCGTATTTGGCCGCGATGTTGCGGAAGCGGCGGCCCCAGAAATGGATCGACAGCGTATCGTCGCGGATATGGCCGCGTGCCTGGTTCGGGCGGTTTGGGTTCAGCACCACACCGGCCCGCTTGAACGGTACAGGATAAATCACATGGCCTGGCCGGGAATTCTTGACTTCGCCGGTTTCCTGCAGGAACCAGGTGAGCGCGTCCGGCCCCCAGACCCCCCAGGGCAAAAGCGAAACATGCACCCCCTGCCCGCTGTCTTTCAACGCTTGCAGTTCGGCCTGTTTTTCAGCGCTGTACCAGGGCGGAACAGGGTATTCATCGCTGGTGAAGCGCAACATCGCCGCCAGGGTTTTGGAGGTCTTGGGCAGCCGCAGCACCCCGTTATTGACCATCGGCTTGTCGTCAGAGATCCAGCCATGGAAATGCTTGCCCTTGATATCCCAGGGCTGGCAGCAATAGGCATCGGTATCGGCCCAGATGTAGTTGGTCTTGCGCAGCAAATGCAGACGGAAGACATCGGCATGATACGCCGGGCTGCCGGTGCGGGCGTGGCGGATGATGCGGTCAGCGGGCAGGATCTCATTGGCGTCCGCCACCTGCACCCCGTCGGGCACGCCTTTGACCTCGTCGTAAGTGAACAGCACCACTTCGTGGCCATGATCCACAAAAGATTGAAGGCAAAGCTGCTCCAGCCAGCTGAGTTCTGGGCCCACCCAAAGTGACGCAATGGCCGGAAGTGCCATGATGACTGCCCCTCAAAGAACCAATTAATGCAGCTGTTTAACAGCGCTTTTTTGTTAACGGATTTTAACCTGCACCCTCACGCCCTGTCAACGTACAGGGCGGCGGGGTTCAATGGTTGGTCTCGCCGCGCTCCACTGTGAACCAAAAATCGCTGCCGGGCTCGTGTTCGGCGATTCCGTCCGGGATCACGCCGGGGCCGCTAAGGAACACATTGGCGCCGAAATGCGCGTGCATCCGCGATAGTTTGCACAGTTTATCGCCCGTCAGCTCCTGGAACAGCGCCAACATGTCATCCCGGGTTTTTAGTTCTTCGATTTTCTCGCGGTGCTTGCGGCTGGCGTATTCATGCGCAGCTGCGATATCAGGATCTGCCAGCAGCCGCGCCATCTCTGCCTCCAGAGCCGGGATCATGCGCTGGATTGAGCGTTCCTCCTCAGCGTTGTTGTTCATCCGGAACCAGTAGGACAGCCCTTGATCGCGGTCCACATGGTTCACCCGGCCGCGGTCACGCTTGACCAGAAAGCTTTCGGCGCTGCGCACGGCGTAATGATTGAGCTGCACCAGGTCATAGCCATAGGTGCTCATCGAGGAGCGCCAGCCGTTGCGGAACATCTCCCGCGGCATGTCCTGGCCGGAGCCGTTGACCCAGCGGATATCCTCCCACAGCTGCGGCTTCAGCCCCTTGGGGCGGTGAACCCCCAGCTTTTTGAAGATACCTGTGTTGCGGAACAGGGTCTTGAAGCCCCAGGCCTGATGCGGCTTGCGAGTGACTTCAAAAGCGCAGCGGGTGAATTCGCGCAGGATCAAATCGCCGGTGAAATCGCGCACGTCATTGTTGCCGAACAGCCGCCAGGTCATTGCGATCATGTTGGCGCCGCCCACGGCCTGAAACAGATCGGGCAACCGCCCCTCGCCGCATTTGATGTTGATGAACTCATCCACATCCATGCAGACCAGCCAGTCGGCGTCCCGGATCACCTGCTCCTCCTCCGCCGCCTGCAGTGCCGCGTGCTGCGGCTTCAGATCAGTGTTGCGGAACGGGTTTTCGCGGTGCTGCACGATACCTTTGCCCTGCAGCATCTGCAGCATTGTGTCGGTGCCATCAGTGCAGTCATTTGTGTAGACCAGAAAGTCATCCACCCCGATAGCCCGATGATAGGCCAGCCATTCCAGAATGAACGGCCCTTCGTTTTTCATCGTGGTGACGATAGTGGTCTTGGGCTTGCCACGGCGCCGCTTGATCGCATCCTCCGGAGGGATACGCACGGGCTTGGCGTTAAAATAGCCCGTGGCAAGTGCCAGCAGCTCCGGTGTTTCCACCAGGCTGGTCTTCGGCACGATCTTGGACACCGTGTCGGTCGGATGCCGCAGGGCCATGCAGCGGTAGAACCGCAGATCCTCCGCCGGATCAGCCTCCGCTCCAACCACCCGGATCAACCGCCAAATGCAGTTCCCGCGGGTCGTAACCGGTGCCAGACACCAGCGCGGCCGCAGCCCGGTGGCATCAAACTGCGTGCAGATGTGGTCCGCAAAAGACGCCTGGTCGCCCTTGCGCACCCGCCATGGATAGGCCTGCACCCCGCCCAAGCGCAAACAGCCCGTCGGCGCGGCAACGGCCCGGTCAAACACATTCAGCCCCTCACCTGGGCCATCGTTTGTACCATCGTTCGGGGCCAGCAGATCAAACAGATCGATATTGGCAACCGCGCGGGCCCGCGCCAGAAAGCGGGCACGCAGGATCTCATAGATCAGAAACTCACCCAACGGCGCCCGCCAAGGATCGGCAGGCGGGATCTCCATCCGGTCCTTGCCAGGGGCGCCCGGCACGTTGAAAGGATGCGCCTCCTCCGGCAGGCCATCCTTGCCCAAGGGCAGTTTGGAATGCACGACCACGACCCGTTCAAGCCCCTTAATGGAGCCAGCAAGCGTTTGCAATTCCTCTATAAAACAGCGGCTGTCTTGCGGTTTCGCCCGATCGAGGATGACAGCCCCCTGCAGACCATGCTGCGCCGCATGGAACCGCAGCCATTCGGCCGCTGTTCGGGCTGTTTCACCATTGCGGACAGCGGCCAATACATTGAGTCCGGCAAACAGTTCCGTCTCCTCCGGGTGGAGCGGAACATTGTAAAGCGCCCCCTCAGCGGAGACTGTGACCGCGCTGGGACCGTCCGAAATCTCAGCCTCCAGAACCGGTGCGCCGCCATAGTTGTGCAGAACTGTCTTGCCCGCCGGAGACACAAGGCCAAGCCCCTCCCGCGAGGTTCCGGATTTGAAGAACAGGCGGGCAATCCGCCCGTTGGATGCACGCAGCACCACGGCGTCCAGCAGGGTACTTCCTGCCAGGGACAACGCGCTGAGTTCGCGTTCAAGGATCATGCCGTCGCAATTTCCGTGGTCTGAACTGGGCATACTGCTGCATCACGTTTTTGGCATTGTTGGCTCCGAATGCGAGGCACAAGGAACGCGGCCGGTTATAGCCGGCCCGCAGACCTGCCGGAACCGGGAAACGCCGTTGGCACCCGCCAAAGGGTCCGGCAGCTGATATTCCCGCAACAGCCAGAATCATGCCTGTACGGCCAGCGCATGCGCACGCACGCCATCTGTCAATTTTTTCTGGAAAGTTGGTGCGGTCGAGAAGACTCGAACTTCCACTCCGGTTAAGGAACAGCGACCTCAACGCTGCGCGTCTACCAATTCCGCCACGACCGCACTGTCTTAGGCTTGGTGTCGAGGCGTATAGACCAGCCCGGATGCGATGTGAAGCTGAAAATCATCTTTTTGGGGCAGAATGTGCGCCGTGGCAGGCCACGCCGCATAAGCGCCGGAAAACAGCCGGGTATTCCGGCTGCCTCCGGTTTCTCAACACGCCTTGGGAGCAGTCTCAGTTGCCCTGGGCTGCCAACTGGCGGCGCAGCACCATCTCGCCCGACATCTGGTCGTAGTAGGCCGGGAATTGATCGTGGTTCACAGTGGCAGCCAGATCCTGGACATCCCGGCGCACCTGTTTGGCCAGCTGGTGCAGCGTCATGCCCGGCTGGTTCAGACGCGACAGCAGCGCGCGGGTGAACACCGAGTTCGGATTGGTGTCATTGTCCGACAGCCGGTCCAGCGCGGTTTGCCCCGCCCCGGCCGAGTAGAGGATGAAGGCGCCCTCCGGCGGTTCCATCCGCACCAGGCCGCGGGTGCCGCCGACCGAACGCTGGCCGTCCTTCGGGAAGGGATTGTTTCGGCAGGCGTCCAGGATCATGATGGTTGAACGCGCGCCCTTGCGCTGGAAAGTCCCAAGCACCCGGTCAGCGGCAATGCTTTCCCCGGTCAGGAAGCTTTCATCACCGAAATTCACCATCGGCACATCCGAAGGCAGCAAATAATTGCGCCCGTCGACTTCAACCCCGTGGCCGGCAAAGTAGAACAGGACTTCATCCCCCGGCTTGATCTGGTTGGCAAAGGTCGAAACCGCGCTGTTGATGTCGCGGCGCCCCGCGTCATACAGCGTGGTCACGTCAAAGCCGAGCGCCGCAAGCGTATTGCTGACCGCCAGCGCATCGTTGCGCGCCTTTTGCAGCGCTGCAAGGTTCTGATAACCGTCGACACCGATCACCAATGCGCGGCGGCTGATCAGAGGGGCTGCCAGATCGTTCCTCTGCTGCAGGACCGGGGTTGCCGCAGCGCCGCTGCCCTGGACGGCCGTGCCGTTCTGGATCAGCGCCTGGGCCTGCGCGGCGGCCATTACCTGTCCCTGCTGCACGAACTGCCCCTGTTGCGGCAACTGGCCTTGGGGCACAAATTGGCCCTGCACCTGAGATTGCGGCACGAACTGCCCTTGCTGCCCCTGAACCCAAGGCTGCGGGATGCCATAAGTCTGCGTAATGGCTGCAACCCCCATCTGCTGCTGGCCGTATTGCTGCTGCGCACTCTGCCCGTACTGCTGCGGCACGCCGTAGGTGCCGGTGCTGTTCCCGGCCATCGTGGCCTGGGGCAGGCCATAAGGCTGCGGCGGCTGAGGCTGCGGCGCCATCCGCTCGGCCAAGTAGATCTTCAGCAGCCCCCGCGGCCCATCGGGATGTGCCATCGCCTGCTGACTGGCAAGATAACCGCTGGTTTGCGCCCGCTGGAAGGAGCTGATCAGCAGATCCTTTTCGAAATCATTCAGCTGCCCGCTGACTGGGTAGCCCAGGTATGCCTGATAGGTGGAAACGGCCTCGCGCGTTTTACGCCCCAGCTGCCCGTCGACCGCGCCCGCCGGGAAGCCAAAGTAGTTCAGCGATTCCTGAATCTGTCGGCCTTCCTGAGTGGACGGCAGCCGGGAACGCCGGGGCGCCTTGCCGCCTGAGCGCCGCTGGTTCTTGGACAGGGCGCCGCCGATGATGCCGCCAAGGATGGCACCGGCAGCAAAGTCGCCCGCATCCGCAGAAACACGGGCAGCCGGCGTCAACGCCAGTGAAGAACAGATAATGAATGTGGAAAGCAGCTTGAACCGCATAATCAACCCCTAAGACAATGCACTTTTTAATTGCACAATTTGCATTCAAGACCGCGCGGTGTCAAAGCCGGAATTCCAGCATTTAATGGAAAAACCCGACCACAGCTGCCAGAACGCCCCAAGAGGCCGGCAGCATAGAAATTCAACGCAAAAAATGGCCGGCAGTTCTGCCGGCCACTTGCATTCAACAGCTGCAGCAAACAGCAGTCAGTCAGAGGAGAACGACGGCAGGGCCGTGCCGCCGGAAGCCTGCACCGGCTGCACCCGGCCGCCTGCCAGCTTGGCCGACGCAGTCTTGATCAGCTCTGCCCGCTCAGGCTGTCCAGGGGCAAAGACAGGTGCAGCGCCGCCTTCCAGCGAGATCACGGCCATGCCGTACCAGTCCTGCGCCCGCACTGCCGTGACCGGCGCGCCAAAGCCCAGTGCCAGATGGTGGCCGATCAGTTCGGCATAGGGACGCTGGCCTATGCCGGTCAGGATCAGCGCAGCACCCAGCGCCACATCCATGTCATCGCGGCGGTAACCGGAAAACAGGCAAATTCCGGCGGTATTGGCCAACTGCTCCAGCGACATGCCGGATTGCAGCACGAACTTCTGCACATCGCCCATCACTTCGCCGCTGCCCGCAGTTCCCAGCTTGGCCAGGAAAGGCTGCACTGCCGGGCCGAATGCATCGCACTGGCTGTCGATCTGTGCTTGCGAAACCCCCTGAACCTTGCCGGCCCGGGTCTCGCCCGCATTGATGGCATAGGTACGGGCCAGACAGAATTGTTCGCCCAGCGCCAGTTCCGGATCAGTCATGCTTGCCGCCGTCATGAAGCCGCCGTTGGAGCTGGTCAGAAGGCTGACCTTGCTGCAATAGCTGGTGAGCGAGGCGCTTTGCGCCGGCTGGTCAAACAGGGTGATGCCGCCCAGCGAGGCGCTTTCCTGCCCGGCAAAGGCTGTCACTGTGCTGCGGTTCTGCTGCGCCGCTTGGACTGGAGCGGTTTCGCCCGTGTCCGCCATTCGGCAGGTGCCCTGGTGACAGGCAAAACTGGCGGGTGTCACGCCGCGCGCCAGAAAGTCATTGCGCTGATACCCCTGCGGGGTGGAGGCAAACACCATCACCGAACAGTTCGAGGCGCCGCACCAGAAGGAGCTGCCGGAGACCGAAGTGTCGAGCACATAATCGTTCCGGCCATCGCCGTTCAGATCTGCCAGCTGCATGAAGCCGGTGCGCTGAAGCAGCTGTTCTCCGGTCGGCTCGGAGCTGGCGGCGATTTCTTCCACCGCCTGGCTGACTTCGGACGGCAACCCGCCGTAGCCGCCGCCGCTGTAGCCGCTTCCTGCGGTCCTAACGCCCGCGGCCTCATCCCGCCAGCTGTGCAGCAAACCCCGCACTCCGTTGGGGCCTTGCATGGCCTTGATCACCTGCGGGCCGCCGATTTGCGCCCGGCTGTAGGAACTGACCAGGAAGTTACGCTCATACGGGGCCAGATAGCCGGTGGCCGGATAGCCCATGTGAACCTGATACTGGGAAACGGCCGCGCGGGACCGCCGCCCCAGCACCCCATCCGGCGTGCCAGCATGAAAACCGAAATAGTTCAAGGCAACCTGGGTTTCACGGTTCTGCGCCCTGGTTGCGGAACTTGCCGGTGCGCGGCGGTAGGTGGTGGCACGGCGCTGGCGTTGTTTATTCCTGTGAACTTCATTAACGATAACCCCGCCGATCACCCCTCCGACAATTGCGGCGCCCAATTCGCTCGCGGTCGCAGGGCTGGTGAATGACGTCGCCAGAAAAGCGGCCGTCAATGCCGGCTTAAGCGGCTTGGAAAGCATGATACTCGCCCCCTATGGATACTAACAATGGAATCAGGATACTCCACAGTCGGGGCTGGCACCTAGGGATTTTACGCCCCCTTTACCGGCGGGCGCCCAAAGGATTACGGAAGGGAATAGCAAGAGCCATGGTTGAATGGATCGCATCGAACGGCCTTGTTGAGTATGATCAAGCGGTTGCCTTCATGGAAGAGCGCGCGGCGGCGATCGCAACGGGCGCCGCGGAAGAATGCATTTGGCTGGTCGAACATCCGCCGCTTTACACCGCCGGCACCTCAGCCAAGCGCGAAGATCTGACCGACCCGGACCGTTTCCCGGTCTATGACAGCAAACGCGGCGGCCAATACACCTATCACGGGCCGGGCCAGCGGGTGGTCTATGTGATGCTGAACGTGGGCCAGCGCGGCCACGACGTGCGCCGTTTCGTGCAGCAGCTGGAAAGCTGGGTGATCGCAGCACTGGATGAGTTCAACATCAAAGGACATATCCGCGACGGCCGGGTCGGCGTCTGGGTCGAGCGCCCGGACAAGCCGCAAACCGTTGCGGGCGGCATGGCCGAGGACAAGATCGCCGCCATCGGCATCCGCCTGCGCAAATGGGTCAGCTTCCACGGCATCTCGATCAACGTGGAGCCGGAGCTGGAGCATTTCACCGGCATCGTGCCCTGCGGCATCACCGAATACGGGGTGACCAGCCTAGTTGATCTGGGATTGCCGGTTACGATGGCGGATGTGGACGTCGCCCTCAGGCGCAGCTTTGAACATGTGTTTGGCGGCTAACCCTTGCCCTGTGCTGCTGAAACGCAGTCCTGCAGCGCCGTCAGCACCAATTCCGGAAAGGTGTAAAACAGCAGTGCGCCCGCCTCCTGGCTGACGCAGAGCTGAGCGTTTTTCTGACCGCCGAAAGTAACGCGGATACCGGACAGCGGCGCAACTTGGTCCTCGCCGCCATGCACAAAAACTGCCCGCGTATGCAGTGTCAGCGCCATTTTCTGCGTCCCCTGCCGAATCATCTGCACATCTGCCAGAAAGCCGGCACCGCCTTGCTGCCGGAACAGCAGCTGGCTTTGCTTAAGCAGCGGCAACAGGTCCAGCTGATCCAGCATGGCCCTCTCCCGGCTGTTGCGCGCAGTCTGGACTTTCAGCAGCGCCTTGTGCCCGTACCAGTGCAAGGCCCCTGACCAGGCCTTCATCAGCACGGGCAGCATCCAGCGGGCACGGGCAGCGGAAAAGGCAACCAGCCAGGCATAACCGCTGAGGCCGGAGAACTGCCGCGGCGAGGTGATTGAACAGTTCGAGGCTACGGCCACCAGCCCGGAGATCCGGCTGTGCAGCCGGTTGGCTGCCGCGCAGCCGTACAATGCGCCGCCCCGGTGGCTGAGCAATACCGGTCTTTGCAGGTTTTCGCGGGTGATCAGCGCATCCAATTGCTGCACAAAGGCATCCACCGGGTCCTGCCCGAGCGGCAGCGGCGCCGAGCCGCCGTAGCCCGCGCGCATCGGCGCGTAGACCCGGAATCCCAGTGTCCTAAGCTGCGGCTGCAGGCGCTGCAGCGGCACTATCCCGTCCAGAATCCCGTGCACAAATATCACCGGCTGTCCGGTATCCGCGCCAAACCGGAAAAACTGGCTGCGCCGCCCATTTCTGTCTTCAATTTCCTCAGCTGGCGGCAGCAGCTCGCCCCGGGCAATTTTCAAATCCCGCACATACTCGTTGATCAGGAATGCGGCGAGCCGGATCAGCTCTGCCATTCCCGGCGCCCCGGCGCTGGCCGCAATCTGCTCTAGCTCCGCTGCCACCCGGCCGCCGGCGCCACTCATCACCGTCTTCAGCGGGTCAAGATCGGATTTCTGCAGCCCGAAGGCAGCAGCAACGGGGCCTGCTGCCTCTGCGCTCCATTCACAATCCAGCCGCTCCGCCATGACGGCTGCGACAGGTCCGTCTGGCCCTTCCAGCCGGACAGGGCGGCATAAAAACCGCTCGCCCGGGCGGCCGGTGCCGAGAAACAGAACATCCTGCCAGGCAAACTCCCCCTCGCGCACCTGTTCCAGAAAGATGCTCCACCGGTCTGTTGCGGCCCGCGTCAGCCCCATGGCCGCGGGAAGATCTCCGCCGCTGACAAGCTGCCGGGCAGCGCGCCGCGACGCATTCAGCAGACGCCCCTCGGATCCGACACCGGCCAACAGCCAGAACCGGCTGCAATCGCCTGAATATTCACCGGGATGCGGCCGCCCTGCCCGCTCCCACTGCTGTTCCTGAATCTGTGCTGCCCGTGAGAAATGCGCCTTGAGCGTCGGCACAGCCCTGGGCCTCGCAAATGCGCCCCAGCGGCCAAGATCCTCTCCGGCGTCCCGCCCGGCCGTCGGACTAGCAGAAAACCGGTCGAATTGCTCCGGCCGGATCATCGTTTCATAAATTGCGGCAACAACCTGATCCTGCGACAAGGCCTGCGCACGGCACAAGAGCGTCACTCCGCTCCCTCCAATACTGCTTTCCGCGTCAATTAGACGGCGCCCTGCAAGCATACGTTCGGGCACGGGCGTTCACCCGCTTGTATCAGGCTGTCAGCCTGGCAACTGAAAATTCCCGGCTGATGCCGCCCTAATCCGGGCTGGCATACCGTGCCGGACCACCCAATTCTTGGGTCCCCATACGCTTGGGCGCGGGCGCCCTCTTTGACCTACAACTAATTTGCGAAACAGCTATGATCAAATTCAACTAAAATTCAACATTTATTTCGGATGCACAAATTCGCATTGAAATCACCGCCGTAATTCCAGCGGTGATTTCAGTTTCTCAAAGGTCCTGCCGCCAGGTCCGCATCAGTGCCCGGCGAGTGCTGCGCGGATCTGTTCCGCCTGCGCCTGGATCAGCGCCTGATCCCCCATAGTTCCCGGCGGGCGCAGCCGGTCGCCCTCCTTGCGCGGCAGCACATGCATGTGCAGGTGAAAGACCTCCTGCCCGCCCGCGGCCTCGTTGAACTGCTGCACGGTCACCCCGTCCGCGCCAAAGGCCCTGATCACCGCATGCGACAGTTTCTGCACCGTCTGCATCACCGCTGCCATTTGCGCGGGGCTGGCGTCCAAAAGGTTGCGGCACGGGGTTTTCGGGATCACCAGAAGATGCCCGTCGCTGCGCGGCATGATATCCATGAAGGCCAGTGTATCGTCATCCTCATAGACACGGGCAGAGGGAATCTCACCGCGCAAGAGTTTAGCGAAGATATTGTCGGGATCATAAGCGGGCATGCGTCTGGCCTCCTGATTTTGGCATTGCTGCGGTTGTGCGCGCGCCGTGCGGCCAGGTCAAGCACCCCAGGGCGATGCTGCCTGCATGGCATTCAAGCCCCTGCGGCAATAAATCTTGATCCAGATCAAACTCCGCCATTGAAGGCCCCGGCACGCCATTCTAATACTCCAAGGAATCCAGGCCGCCCGGAGTCCGTCTCCGGGGGCCTTTCGTTATGCAGCAGGAGGCACATAAATGGCAGACGCAGCCATTCATGGTCACGGCCACGAGGACGAGCGGGGCTTTTTCACCCGCTGGTTCATGAGCACGAACCATAAAGACATCGGCATTCTCTACCTCATCGTTTCGGCGATCGCAGGTCTCATCTCCGTTATTTTCACCGTCTACATGCGGCTTGAGCTGATGGATCCCGGCGTTCAGTACATGTGCCTGGAAGGCGCACGCATGTTCGCAGACGCCTCTGCGGAATGTACGCCGAACGGCCACCTCTGGAACGTGATGATCACCGCCCACGGCATCCTGATGATGTTCTTCGTGGTGATTCCGGCGCTGTTCGGCGGTTTCGGCAACTACTTCATGCCGCTGCAGATCGGCGCGCCGGACATGGCGTTCCCGCGGATGAACAACCTCAGCTTCTGGATGTATGTCGCAGGCACCTCGCTGGCGGTCCTCTCGGTTGTCTCCCCGGGCGGCAATGACCAGCTGGGCTCCGGCGTCGGCTGGGTTCTGTACCCGCCGCTGTCCGTGAACGAGGGCGGCTACTCGATGGACCTGGCGATCTTTGCCGTGCACGTCTCGGGCGCGTCTTCGATCCTGGGTGCGATCAACATGATCACCACCTTCCTGAACATGCGCGCCCCGGGCATGACCCTGTTCAAGGTGCCGCTGTTCTCCTGGTCGATCTTCGTCACCTCCTGGCTGATCCTGCTGTCCCTGCCGGTTCTGGCAGGCGCCATCACCATGCTGCTGATGGACCGCAACTTCGGCTTCACCTTCTTTGATGCAGCCGGCGGCGGCGATCCGATCCTGTACCAGCACATCCTGTGGTTCTTCGGCCACCCGGAAGTGTACATCGTGATCCTGCCGGGCTTCGGCATCATCTCCCACGTGATCGCAACCTTCGCACGCAAGCCGGTCTTCGGTTACCTGCCGATGGTCTGGGCGATCATCGCGATCGGCGTGCTGGGCTTTGTCGTCTGGGCGCACCACATGTACACCGTCGGCATGTCGCTGAACCAGCAGGCCTACTTCATGCTGGCCACCATGGTGATCGCGGTGCCAACGGGCGTGAAGGTGTTCTCCTGGATCGCCACCATGTGGGGCGGCTCGATCGAGTTCAAAGCCCCGATGATGTTCGCCTTCGGCTTCCTGTTCCTGTTCACCGTCGGCGGTGTGACCGGCGTGGTGCTGTCGCAGGCCTCCGTGGACCGCGCGTATCACGACACCTACTATGTGGTTGCGCACTTCCACTATGTGATGTCGCTGGGTGCTGTCTTCGCGATCTTCTCGGGCATCTATTTCTACTTCGGCAAGATGACCGGCCGCCAGTACAACGAGCTGGGCGCCCAGATCCACTTCTGGATGTTCTTCATCGGCGCCAACCTGACCTTCTTCCCGCAGCACTTCCTGGGCCGTCAGGGCATGCCGCGCCGGTACATCGACTATCCGGAAGGCTTTGCTTACTGGAACAAGATCTCGTCGTACGGCGCGTTTCTGTCCTTTGCATCCTTCCTGCTGTTCTTCGGCGTGGTGATCTATTCGCTGCTGCGCGGCGCCCGTATTACCCAGAACAACTATTGGAACGAATACGCGGACACGCTGGAGTGGACCCTGCCCTCTCCGCCGCCTGAGCATACCTTTGAAATCCTGCCCAAGCAGGAAGACTGGGACCGCTCGCATTCCCACTAAGCGGTTGCGATACTGACATCAATAAAAGGCCCCGGCGCAGATGCACCGGGGCCTTTTTCATACGCACGCTCCGCGGTAAAAACCCGCAGTGGAAATCCCACATTTCCGGCACATCATTTAATAGAACCCATTTTAGTCAACAGGCGTTGAACAGATGCCCTACAACTGGACCCGTCCGCAGCACGGCGCCGAGCGCGAGCTGCACCTCTGGCCGCATCAATCGCTACCGCCCCATGGCTATGTGCGGTTCCTGGGGCTGACTGCGGCGCTGATCTGCGTGCCGCTGATACCCGTTCTGGGGTCTTTTCTGCTGTGGGGGCTGCTGCCCTTCCTGCTGCTGGCGCTGTTCGGAATGAAATGGGCGCTGGACCGCAACCGCCGCGACCATCAGATCATTGAGGTGCTGACCATCGGGAAAGAAGAGGCCCATCTGGAGCGCATCAATCCCGATGGCGGCCGTCAAAACTGGCGCTGCAACCGCTACTGGACCCGCGTCGAGATGCATGACCATGACGGCCCGGTGCCGCATTATGTCACCCTGCAGGGCGGCGGCCGCGAAGTGGAGATCGGGGCCTTCCTGTCCGAAGACGAACGGGTCGCGCTTTACGGCGACCTCAAATCAGCCTTTGCGCATTGACCGGAAAAAGAAAAGGCCCGCAATGCGGACCTGTCCATTTCATCTTTGCAAAAATACTCCCGCCGGAGGCAGCGCGCCAGCGCGCCTTGCTATCAGCAGCCGCCTTTGCTGCAAAGCTGGTCCTTGACCAATGGCCCGGCTTTGCCGAAATCCATCTGGCCGGTGTATTTCGCCTTCAGCGCACCCATCACCTTGCCCATGTCGCGAATCGATTCGGCGCCGGTTTCCGCCACCGCCGTGGTGATCGCCTCTCCGACCTCCTCGTCGCTCAGCTGCTGCGGCAGAAACTCCTCGATGATGGAGATTTCGCCCAGTTCCCGCTCCGCCAGGTCCAGCCGCCCGCCCTCCTCATAGGCACGGGCGCTTTCGTTGCGCTGCTTGGTCATCTTACCCAAGATGGCAAGGATTTCCCCCTCGTCAATGCCGCCCTCCTCGCCATCGGCGCGGGCGGCGATTTCCCGGTCCTTGATCGCCGCGTTGATCAGCCGCAGCGTACACAGCCGCTCGGCCGCCTTGTCTTTCATCGCTTGCTTCAAGGCCTGATTGACCTGTGTGCGCGTATCCATCGTAATAAGCATCCCATGGTTGCCGGACACCGATGGTTATCCATTCTGCACCCGCTGTGCAAGTTTACTATAAACTTCCTATTCCGGACCCGGCGTCAGCCTGCCCGCTGCTGCAGGCTTGACCCGCTTGGGCGCTCCCCTTACAAGCCCATGAATTTCACCGCATGGAGACTCGCGCAATGGCCGCTTCCGCCCCGTCCAAGCCCACCGCATGCCTGGCGCTCGCAGATGGCACCGTCTTTTACGGCACCGGTTTCGGCGCCACCGGCGACACCGTGGCCGAGCTCTGCTTCAACACCGCGATGACCGGCTACCAGGAGATCATGACCGATCCTTCCTATGCCGGCCAGATCGTCACCTTCACCTTCCCGCATATCGGCAACACCGGCGTGACGCCCGAGGATGACGAGACCGGCGACCCCGTCGCGGCCGGCATGGTGGTGAAGTGGGACCCGACCCTGGCCTCTAACTGGCGCGCCACGGAAGAGCTGAAATCCTGGCTGGCCCGCACCGGCCGCATTGCCATCGGCGGTGTCGACACCCGCCGCCTGACCCGCGCGATCCGCCAGCAGGGCGCGCCGCATGTGGCCCTGGCACATGACCCCGAAGGCAACTTCGACGTTGAGGCGCTGGTTGCCAAAGCGCGCGACTGGTCTGGCCTGGTCGGCCTCGACCTGGCCAAGGATGTGTCCTGCGCCCAAAGCTACCGCTGGGACGAAATGCGCTGGGCCTGGCCGGACGGCTTTGCCCGCCAGGAAGCGCCTGCGCACAAGGTTGTGGCCATCGACTATGGCGCCAAGCGCAACATCCTGCGCTGCCTCGCCTCGGCTGGCTGCGACGTCACTGTGCTGCCCGCAACCGCCACTGCCGAAGAGGTTCTGGCCCATAATCCCGACGGGGTGTTCCTGTCCAACGGCCCTGGCGACCCCGCAGCGACCGGTGAATACGCGGTGCCGATGATTCAGGACGTCTTGAAAACCGAATTGCCCGTCTTCGGCATCTGCCTGGGCCATCAGATGCTGGCGCTGGCGCTTGGCGCCCAGACCGTCAAGATGAACCACGGCCACCACGGCGCCAACCACCCGGTCAAGGAGCATTCCACCGGCAAGGTTGAGATCACCTCGATGAACCACGGCTTTGCGGTGGACGCGCAAACCCTGCCGGAAGGCGTCGAAGAGACCCATGTCTCGCTGTTCGACGGCTCCAACTGCGGCATCCGAATCTCCGGCCGCCCGGTCTATTCGGTGCAGCACCACCCCGAAGCCAGCCCCGGCCCGCAGGACAGCTTCTACCTGTTCGAACGCTTTGCCGAGGCCATGGCTGCGCGCAAATCTGCGTAAAAAAGATATTAACCATGCCGCCCGCCGGCATGGTTAACGCTGCATTTACCAATTCTTAAACCCCCACCGCCAGCCTGAAGCCCTCAGGTGTTTTTGTTATGGGGTGGCGATGGGTTTTGTGTCTCAACCGCTGCGGCAGTTCCGGCCGCCGCAGCCCGCCGGGGAGCGATCTCCGGGGCTGCCGCCGTCGGTGAATGGCCGCAGCATGATGAAAGCGCTGGTGCTGCGCCAGCACCAGAAGGCCGCCCTTGGGCGGGTGCTGGTGGCCGAGGGGCTGGCCAGTGAAGACCAGGTCCAGGACACCCTGGCCCGGCAATACCGGATGCAGCGGGCCGATCTCAGCGGCCAGGTCGCCAATCCCCGGCTACTGGCCCGCAAGCCGGCCCAGTTCTGGCTCCGCCATTGCGCCATACCTTGGATGCAGCTGGGCCAGACTGTGACCATTGCCATTGCCTGCCCCGACAGGTTCGAAGCCCTGAAGGAAGAATTGCAGGACAGTTTCAGCACCGTAACGCCGGTACTCGCCTGCGAGGCGCAGATCACTGCATTGCTGACCGCGCATTTCAGTCCTGTTCTGGTCCGCCAGGCCAGCTGTAGTGTAATCCCGCGGCAAAGCTGCCGCACGTTGCAGCCGCATAGGGGACGGGCCGTGCTGACAGCCTGCGCCCTGCCAGCACTCTACCTGGCCTTGACCGCCCCTGCAGCAGTGTTCACTGCCCTCAGCATGATGGCGCTGGTGTCGGTTCTATTGTTCACCGCTCTGAAACTGTGCGGCCTCGCATCTTACTGGTCTGCCAGAGCCCGCCGGAACCCGTCTGTGCCGCGGCTTGCTCCCCTTTCACCCGGCCAGGTTTCGCAACCGGTGATTTCTGTCATGGTCCCGCTCTACCGAGAGGCCGAGATCAGCCGGGCACTGCTCACCCGTATCCGTAAGCTCAGCTACCCTCCGGCCCTGACCGATGTGATCCTTGTGCTTGAGGAACATGACACTGTCACCCGAGCTGCCCTTGCAGGCACCCGGCTGCCGCCTTGGATCCGGGTGGTGGAGGTTCCGGCTTTTGGCGGGCTAACCACCAAGCCGCGGGCGATGAACTATGCGCTGAATTTCTGCCGTGGCGACATCATCGGTGTCTGGGACGCCGAGGACGCGCCGCAGGCGGATCAGCTGGACCGGGTGGCGCAGGCCTTTGCCCGCGCTGGCAGAAACACTGTTTGTTTTCAAGGTGTTCTTGACTACTACAACCCCGCCACCAACTGGATCTCCCGCTGCTTCACGCTGGAATATGCCAGCTGGTTCCGCATCGTTCTGCACGGAATTTCCCGGCTTGGCCTGGTGGTGCCGCTGGGCGGCACGACAATGTTCATCCGCCGCAAGGTGCTGGAGGAACTGGGCGGCTGGGATGCCCATAACGTTACCGAGGATGCGGATCTGGGTGTCCGGCTCTACCGCGCCGGTTACCGCACCGGAATGCTGCCAAGCACCACGTTTGAAGAGGCCAACTGCCGCCCCTGGCCCTGGGTCAAGCAGCGCTCGCGCTGGCTGAAAGGGTTCATGGTGACTTATCTGGTGCATATGCGCCAGCCGCTGCGCTTGCTGGCAGAGCTTGGATGGAAGCGGTTCCTAGGGTTTCAGGCGTTCTTTCTGGGCACCATCGGGCAGTTCCTGTTTGCGCCGGTTTTGTGGTCGTTCTGGCTGATTGCGCTTGGCCTGCCGCACCCCAGCGCCGGCAGCGTGCCGCCGCTGCTGCTGTCGCTGGCGGCCGCGGCGCTGGTGTTCTTTGAACTGCTCGGGCTGGTCATCAGCGCCACCGCCGCCTTTGCCATGGGGCGGCCCTGGCTGGCCGCCTGGGCGCCGGCGATGATCCTGTACTTTCCAATGGGGGCCGTTGCCGTCACCAAGGCCGCGCATGAGCTGCTCGTCCGTCCCTTTTTCTGGGACAAGACAGCGCACGGCATCAAACCTGCTGCCAAACCCCGCTGCGTACACCGGCCTGGTTTCTGGCCAGAACTCTGGCTTGGGCTTTGGCGGCTTATCCCCGCCCGCTGGCATCCTGCTTCAGACGGGTCATGAAAGCGATAGAGATATGTTCCTTCAACGCCTCACCCGCCGCTGCCTCGTCGCGGCGGCCGATCGCGTCAACAATACCCTTGTGTTCGGACTGGGCAATCTCGCTGCGCCCTTCGGCAGCCAGCGAGGTTGTTGCCATCAGCGCCATGGTCCGGTGCACCAGGTCCAGCTGCTGCACCAAATAGCGGTTGTGCGATGCCAAATGGATCTGTTCATGGAACCGGCGGTTGGCCTTGGACAGCGCCGACGGATCGCCGATCAGCTGGTCATCGGCCTCGACCATTTCCTTCAGCACCTTGATCTCTTCTTCGGTGGCATGGCGCGCCGCCAGCTGTGCCGCCAGGCCTTCCAGCTCGCGCCGCACCACATACAGCTCGGCCATCTGGTTGTGGTCCAGCGAGGCGACGATCAGCGACCGCCCGTCACGCTCCAGCAGCGATTGCGTCTCCAGCCGCTGCAGGGCTTCGCGGATCGGGGTGCGCGAGACGCCAAAGCGTTCGGCAAGATCGCTCTCCACCAGCCGGTCGCCAGGCTTGTAAACGCCAACGTCGATCGCCTCTAGGATCAGCGCATAGGCATCTTTCTGATTGCTGCGGCTCTGGCTCATGGGTCTTCCTGTCTTTTCCGGTTTGCCAATCTCTACAGCCCAAGGGGCAGCAATCAACCCTGATGGCGCTAAAGCGCTGAAAACCCGCAGTCAAAATGCGCTTTTAATTGCAATGGCGGCATCCGCCCCCTAATCCGGCACCATGCCCAAGCAATCCTTTTCCCATGTCACCCAATGGGTGTTCGATCTCGACAACACCCTGTATCCGCCGTCGGCACGCCTGTTTGACCAGATCGAGGTCAAGATGACCGCCTATGTTATGGAGGCCCTTGGCGTGGATAAAGCCAAGGCTGACCACCTGCGCAGCCATTACTGGCGCGAACACGGCACCACATTGGCCGGGCTGATGCGCGAGCATGATCTGGATCCGGAACCCTATCTGGTTGCGGTGCATGACATCTCGATGGAGCCACTTGAAAAGGACGCAGCCCTTGCTGCGAACATCCGTAACCTGCCAGGCAAGAAGATCGTCTATACCAACGGCTCCGCCCCCTATGCCGAGCGGGTGCTGGCCGCACGCGGGCTGTCGGGGCTGTTTGACGGCGTCTTCGGCGTCGAGCACGCCGATTACCACCCCAAGCCGGAACGACGCGCCTTTGACCGGGTCTTTGCCCGCGCCGGCGTAATCCCGCAACAGGCGGCAATGTTCGAGGATGACGCACGCAACCTTGCCGCCCCGCACCAGATGGGAATGCGGACTGTGCATGTGGCGCCGGAACCGGTGCAAGCTGCGCACATTCATCACCATTCGGTCGACCTGGCGGGTTTTCTGGCTGCTCTGGCCTAAGTTCCCGTCTCTGCAGGCGGCGCATTCAGGCGTCCTTTGCCGCTTCCAAGGATGTGTACAACAGCACACCGGCAAATCTTTGCAACTGCGGCAAAATATACCTGTTTGCCGCATGTTTTCCTCCCTATATGCGCCCCGAAACCGAATGCCTGGAGCCCGACCGATGAGCGCATATGCCCTTCCCGAACGCCTGACCCTGATGCAGCGCGCGCTGTTTGCCGTTCCGCTGCTGGGGCGGATGATCAAAGAGGTCGCCTATGGTCCGGAAGAGAACCTTTATTACGCCATTGCAACGCTGGTCAGCCTTTGGGGCTGTTCGATCCTGCTGTTCGGTATTCCCGGACTCTACATCCCGGCAGTCTGCATGGTGCCGGTCGTGTTCACCCTGCTGATCACCATTACCCGCGGCTAACCGACCTATCTGCGGCTATCGGCTTGTCTTCCCCTGCTGTCCGGGCCTATTTCTGGCGGCAGAACGGAGGGCTGACGAGATGGCCGATACCTGCGATATCCTGATTTCCGGCGGCGGCATTGCGGGTCTGACCGCGGCCGCCGCTTTTGCCTCCAGCGGCTTCAGTGTGATCTGCACCGATCCTGCCCCGCCGGTGACCGAGCGCGACGCCGAAGGCTCCGACCTGCGCACCACCGCATTTCTGCAGCCCGCCCAAGCACTGCTGGAACGTTGCGGGATCTGGGCGCGGCTGGCGGACCACGCCGCCCCCTTGCAGATCATGCGCATCGTCGATGCCGGCGGCGCGCTGCCCGAACCGCGGGTGGTTAAGGATTTCAATGCCGCCGATATCTCCGGCCAGCCGTTTGGCTGGAACCTGCCCAACTGGCTGTTGCGGCGCGAGATGATTGCCCGGCTGGCAGAGCTGCCCAATGTCGATTTGCGCTTTGGCACCGGCACCACCGGCCTGTTTACCCGCACCGATGAGGCACGCGTCACCCTCAGCGATGGCAGCCAAGTGACCGCAAAAATGGTGGTGGCTTGCGACGGCCGCAACTCGCCGATGCGCGAGGCGGCGGGCATTCCGGTCAAGACAACCCGCTACGGGCAAAAGGCGCTGGCCTTTGCCGTCACCCATGTGGTGCCGCATGAAAATGTCTCAACCGAGATTCACCGCTCCGGCGGGCCGTTCACTCTGGTGCCGCTGCCCGATTACCGTGGGCAGCCGTCCTCCGCGATTGTCTGGATGGAACGCGGCCCCAAGGCGCAGGACCTCTTAAACCTGGAGCCAGCCGCCTTTGAGGCCGCCATGACCGAACGCAGCTGCGGTTTGTTCGGCGACCTGAAACTGGCCTCGCGCCGCACCATCTGGCCGATCATCAGCCAGTCGGCAGAGCGGCTGAATGGCGAACGGCTGGCGCTGATGGCCGAAGCCGCCCATGTGGTGCCGCCGATTGGCGCGCAAGGCCTCAACATGTCGCTGGGCGATCTGCGCAGCCTGCTGGAACTGGCCGAGGCCCGCCCCGAAGGTCTGGGCGATGCGCAGATGCTGGCGGCCTACCACAAGGCCCGTCACAACGAGATCATGCTGCGCGTGAAGGGCATCGACCTTTTGAACCGCACCTCGATGCTGGCGCCGCGCCCCCTGCGCGACCTGCGCGCCTTCGGCCTCAACGCGCTGTATTCGCTGACCCCGGTACGCCGGACGCTGATGCAGATGGGGCTTGGTGTGAAATAACATGCGGGCAGCCGGACGCCTCCTCAAAGGCCACTGGCAGCTTCTCTGCCTGACCCTGGCCATTGCCATCCTCTGGCAAACCCCGGCGCTGCTACCCTTGCGCATCCTCACCGTATTCCTGCACGAACTGTCACACGCGGCAGCAACCCTGCTCACCGGTGGAGATGTGGTCAGCCTGACCATCGACCCCTATGAGGGCGGCAGGGTGATCTCGCGCGGCGGCAGTCGGTTCCTGACGCTCACGGCTGGCTACACCGGCTCGCTGCTGATCGGTTCTGCCCTGTTCGTGATTGCCCTGCGCACCGATTGGGACCGCAAGGTGCTCGCCGTCTTCGGTGCGATCACCCTCGCTGTTGCCGCTTTCTATGTCCGCGACCTCTTTGGGCTTGGCTTCACCCTCGCCACCGGCGCACTGATGCTGGCGGCATCCCGGTATCTAAGCCTGAATATCAATGACATGATCCTGCGGGTGATCGGGATCAGCAGCATGATCTATGCGCCGCTGGACATCTGGGACGACACTATTGCGCGCTCCTATCTGCGCTCCGACGCGCGGATGATGGCCGAGGAGTTCGGCGGCACAACAATGCTGTGGGGAGGCGTGTGGCTGGCAATCAGCCTCGGAGTGATCTGGCTCACCCTGCGCCATGGGCTGGGCCGCACAAGCAATATCCCCTTGCGCAGCCCAATCCAGTTCCTTCGTTAAAGCACCTGATCCACGACGGTCTTCAGCCGCGCGATGGTGGCGTCCACGTCATAAAGCTTATCCAGACCGAACAGCCCTAGGCGGAAGGTGCGGAAATCCGCAGGCTCATCGCATTGCAGCGGCACGCCAGCCGCGATCTGGGTGCCCAGCGCCAGGAATTTCTTGCCGTTTTGCACATCGGGGTCAGAGGTATAGCTCACCACCACCCCCGGCGCGCCAAAACCGTCCGCCGCAACCGAAGTGATGCCTTTTTCCTTCAGCAGCGCCCGCACACCATCGCCCAGCGCCCATTGCGCATCGCGCAGGCGGACAAACCCGTACTCCTTGGTCTCCAGCATGGTGTCGCGGAAGGCCTTCAGCGCATCGGTCGGCATGGTGGCGTGATAGGCATGACCGCCGTCTTCATAGGCCTTCATGATGGTGCGCCACTGTTTCAGGTTGATGGCGAAACTGTCCGAGGTGGTCTCTTCGAGCCGCGCCAGCGCCTTCTCCGAAAACATCACCAGACCTGCGGAAGGCGACGCGCTCCAGCCCTTCTGCGGGGCAGAGATCAACACGTCTACGCCGGTGGCCTTCATGTCGATCCAGGCGCAGCCCGAGGCGATGCAATCAAGCACCACCAGCGCGCCGACCTCATGCGCAGCCGCCGCCATGGCGATCACATAGTCGTCGGGCAGGATCACACCGGCTGCGGTTTCCACATGCGGGGCAAAGACGATATCCGGCTTCTGCTCTTTGATCGCGGCGACCACATCGGCAATCGGCGCAGGCTCAAACGGCGAGGCCGTTTCATTGCCGGTCCGGCGCGCCTTCATCACGGTCGAGGACGCGGTAAAGCCGCCGGCCTCGAATATCTGGCTCCAGCGGTAGGAGAACCAGCCATTACGCACTACCAGCGCATTTGCACCGCGGGCAAACTGGCGCGCCACCGCTTCCATCGCATAGGTGCCGCCACCGGGCACCAGCGCCACGGCTTCGGCGTTGTACACCTCTTTCAGCATCTCATTGATGTCCAGCATCACGCCTTGGAAGGTCTTGGACATATGGTTGAGCGAACGGTCGGTGAAAACCACCGAGAATTCATCCAGACCCTGCGGGTCAACGGTATCGAGCAATGCCATCTTGGCCTCCCTGAGATTCTTCATGAAACGGCTAGCCGGTGCCACGGGGTTTGGCAAAGCCTGCGTTGGCATACAACGGAGCAGCCGTTCTCCGAAGCGTGATATTGACTGCGGCCCGGCAAAAAGACAGCCCAAGCACGACAGAGAACACCCGCATTTGCGCCATGGCGGTTTCACATCGGCAACAAAAGTGCCGCTTCAGCCCAGCGGCCCCGGCCGGCGCTCCTCGCTCAGCAGCACATTGGCCTCGACATTGCCCACCCCCGGCAGGGTCATCACCCGGCGCCGCAGCACCCGTTCGAAATCGGAGATGTCCCGCGCCGTCACCCGCAGCCGGTAGTCATACATGCCCAGCACATGCTCCACCGTCTGCACCTCGGGAATGGCCGAAACCGCGCGTTCGAAATCCTCCAGGCTGACCCTTCCCTTGGTGGCCAGCTTCACGCCAAGAAAGACAGTGACGCCAAACCCCAGTTTCTCCTTGTCGAGATCCAGCTTGCGTCCGGCGATTATACCTGCCTCCTGCAACCGCTTGATCCGCCGCCAAGTGGCCGGCTGGCTAAGGCCCAGCTGCCGTCCCAATGCACCCGCAGATAAGGTCGCGTCCTCGGACAGCGCCCGCAGCAGGGCAAAATCGAGATCATCCAGCGTATTCATAGCGGCAGCACCTCGTCCGACTTGATCCGCGCCACATGCATCAGCGCTTCGATATCGGTAATATGCGGCAGGTTCAGAATGGCGGCGCGGTATATCTGCTGGTAATGCGGCATGTCCCGTGCGATCACCGAGAGCCGCACATCGACCTGGCCAAGGAATGTCTGGATCTCGATCACCTCGGCAATGCCGCGGGCGGATTCAATAAATTCGTCAAATGCGCGCGGGTTAGTCTTGTCCAGCGTCACCCGCAGCGACACCTCCACCTCATACCCCAGCGCCCGCCAGTCGATTATCGCCCGCTGGCCCAGGATCACGCCCCCCTCGCGCAGCTTCTCCAGCCGTCGCGACAGCCGCGAGGCGGTGAGCCCGAGGTGTTCAGCCAAATCCGGAATCGATTGCGCCGGGTCGCTTTGCAGATGGCGCAGAATGCGCCGGTCGAGGTCATCAAGCATGATTTCATCAGTAACATACACTTTGACGAATAACTATCGCAAAGAAACTGCTGAAATCACGCAGAACAGCAATCGCCTTCCCCGCGCACTTCCCTATGATGCCCTCAAACACCAAACGAAAGGACGTGGATCATGCGCGTTTATTACGACCGCGATTGCGATGTGAACCTGATCAAGGACAAGAAAGTGGCCATCCTGGGCTATGGCTCCCAGGGCCACGCCCACGCGCTGAACCTGCGCGACAGCGGCGCCAAGAACCTTGTCGTCGCTCTGCGCGAAGGCTCCCCCTCCGCGAAGAAAGCCGAAGGCGAAGGCCTGCAGGTCATGGGCATCGCAGAAGCGGCCGCCTGGTGCGATGTCATCATGTTCACCATGCCCGACGAACTGCAGGCAGAGACCTACAAGAAATACGTCCACGACAACATCCGTCCGGGTGCCGCCATCGCATTCGCCCACGGCCTGAACGTGCACTTCGGCCTGATCGAGCCGAAAGAAGGCGTCGACGTCATCATGATGGCGCCCAAGGGCCCCGGCCACACCGTGCGTGGCGAATACACCAAAGGCGGCGGCGTGCCCTGTCTGGTTGCGGTTCACAACGACGCCACCGGCAAAGCGCTGGAAACCGGCCTGTCCTATTGCTCCGCCATTGGCGGCGGCCGCTCGGGCATCATCGAGACCAACTTCCGCGAAGAATGCGAAACCGACCTGTTCGGCGAGCAGGCGGTTCTGTGCGGCGGCTTGGTTGAGTTGATCCGCTGCGGTTTCGAGACCCTGGTCGAAGCCGGCTACGCCCCGGAAATGGCCTATTTCGAGTGCCTGCACGAAGTGAAGCTGATCGTTGACCTGATCTATGAAGGCGGCATCGCCAACATGGACTACTCGATCTCCAACACTGCCGAGTACGGCCAGTACGTCACCGGCCCGCGGATCCTGAAGTATGACGAAACCAAAGCCCGCATGAAGGAAGTCCTGAACGACATCCAGCAGGGCAAGTTCGTGCGCGACTTCATGCTGGAGAACGCGGTTGGCCAGCCGACCATCAAAGCGTCCCGCCGTGCCAACGACGAGCACGCGATCGAGGCAACCGGCGCCAAGCTGCGTGGCATGATGCCCTGGATCTCGGCCGGCAAGATGGTCGACAAAGAGAAAAACTAAGGCGCCCGCGGGAATATCCGCAGCCAGTTTCCTCTGCAGGGCGCTCCACTATGGAGCGCCCTATTCATTTGAATTGACTGAGATTTTCCGATGCCAGACTCTCCCGGTGCCGCCAATTGGGCCAAGCTCTTGTTCCTCGGTGTGATCTGGGGTGCCTCCTTCATGGCCGTGTCGCTGGCGCTGCGGGGCTTTTCGCCGATGACCATCGCCGCATTGCGGATTTCAATTGGCGCGCTATGCCTGCTGGCGGTGATTTCTGCGATGGGGATCGGATTGCCCTCCCTGCGCAGCCGCGAAGGCCGGATCATCTGGGCCTGTGCCATTGGCATGGGGTTCTTCTCCAACGCCCTGCCCTTCACACTGCTGAGTTGGGGGCAAACTTACGTGGCCAGCGGTTTTGCCGGAGTTTGCATGGCAGTCGTGCCGCTGTTTGTGCTGCCGCTGGCGCATGCCCTGGTACCGGGCGAGCATATGACCCTGCGCCGCACCATCAGCTTCCTCATCGGCTTTGCGGGCGTCGTCGTGCTGATCGGGCTGGATGCTTTCCGTTCCGCCGGCAGCGATTTTGAGTCGCTTGCCCGCCTTGCCTGCCTTGGGGCCTCGCTCTGCTATGCCATCGGCTCGATCATCACCCGGCTTTGCCCGCAGGTGAACATGCTGTCGCTCTCTGCCGCAGCGCTCCTGTGCGGCGCAGCCATGATGACCCCGGCGGCACTCTGGGCCGAAGGCGTGCCCGAGCTGCCTGCCGCCCTGCCGCTGGGCGCAGTGATCTACCTCGGCCTCTTGCCCACGGCGCTGGCGCAAGTGCTGCTGGTCCAGGTCGCCCGCAGCGCCGGCCCTGCGTTCCTGTCCACTGTGAACTATCAGGTGCCGGTCTGGTCGGTGATCTTCGGCGCGGCCCTCCTGGGCGAGACCCTGCCGCCGCAGTTGTTTGCCGCGCTGGCGCTGATCCTTGGCGGCCTGCTCCTCAGCCGCCGCCGCCGCTCACGCGCGGTCTGACACGCAAACACTTCGATACATAACAAAGCAATTCCGTTGACCCCGCCCGCCCGGCGGGTTCTTGTCGCGCGGTGAACCGCAGGAGAAGACCGTGCCCGGCATCGCCCCGCGTTATTGGATGATGATTGCTGCCCTTGGCTTTGTCTGGGGTGCCACCTTTCTGCTGATCAAGCTGGCACTAGAGGGTATCACACCGTTCTGGCTGGCCGCCGGGCGGATCGGATTTGCTGCGCTTTTGCTCGGCGCAATCTGGGGCTGGCGCGGGTTCAAGCTGTTCAAATCTGAAACCAACTGGCCATCACTGGTGATCATCGGCATCCTCAGCACCGCCCTTCCCTTCATGCTGATCTCCTGGGGCCAGCAGCATGTCTCCTCCGGCTTCACCGGCGTCAGCATGGCGGCAAACCCGTTGATGGTGCTGCCGCTGGCGCATTTCTTTGTGCCAGGAGAGCAGATGACCCTGCGCCGCCTGATCGGCTTTGCCATCGGCTTTGCAGGCGTCGCGCTGCTGATCGGCGGCAAGGCGTTTGAAACCAGCGGCGCCGCGCTGGAGCCTTATGGCCGGGCGGCCTGCCTGTCGGCAGCAGCCTGCTACTCGGTCAGCTCGATCCTGACCCGGCGCCTGCCACCAGTGGACCCGCTGGGGCTGGCTGCAATTTTCCTGGTGATCGGCTGCTTCATCATCTTCCCGGCAGCCTGGCTCACCGAAGGCCCGCCGGTGATGCCGGACACAACGACACTGGCGATTGCCGCCATCCTCGGCCTGATCCCCACCGCTGCTGCCAACCTGCTGCGGGTCATCGTGGTGCGGGAAGCGGGGCCAACCTTCATGACCTTGACCAACTATCAAGTGCCGGTTTGGGCCGTGGTGCTGGGCGCCGTCTTCCTGGGCGAGGATCTACCGCCCTCGATGCTGCTGGCAATGGGGATGATCCTGGGCGGGCTTGGCCTCAGCCAGTTCGGCAAGCTGAGCCGTCTGTTCGGCAGAGGCGGCTGAGCGCTCCAGCCTCATTCCGAGACGGCAGCCTCGACCGCAGCGACCACGCTGTCAACAGCCAGTGCCATCAGCCCGGCATCCTCGCTCTCCGCCATCACCCGCACAAGCGGCTCGGTGCCGGATTTGCGGATCAACAGGCGCCCCTGGCCGGTCAATGCTTTCTCAGCGGCGGCAATGGCCTCTTGCACCCGGGTATCCTCCAGCGGCGCCTGGCCAGTCCGGAACCGCACATTGCGCAGCCGCTGCGGCACGGTCTGGAACTGATGGGCCAGCTCTGAAGCTTTCCTCCCGGTTTGCACCATCTCAGCCAGGAAATGCAGCCCTGCCATCAGCCCGTCGCCGGTAGTGGCATAATCCGACATCACGATATGACCGGACTGTTCGCCGCCGAGATTGAAGCCGCCCTCGCGCATCCGCTCCACCACATAGCGGTCGCCAACGGCTGTGCGCTCCAGGCCCAGGCCCTTGCTTTCCAGGTGCCGTTCCAGTCCGAGGTTCGACATCACCGTCGCGACCAGCGCACCGCCTGCCAACTGGCCCTGCTCCGCCCAGCGGGTGGCCAGCAAGGCCATCAGCTGATCGCCATCGGCCACCGTGCCGGTTTCGTCGATCACGATCACCCGGTCAGCATCGCCATCCAGACAAATGCCAACATGGGCTCCATGCGCCACAACCGCCTCAGCTGCGGTCTGCGGCTGGGTCGAGCCGCAGCCGCGGTTGATGTTCAACCCGTCCGGGGACACGCCGACCGGAATAACCTCAGCGCCCAGCTCCCAGAGGACCTCAGGCGCTGCCCGGTGGGCCGCACCATTGGCGCAATCGATCACCACCTTCAGCCCGTTGAGGCCAAGGTTGCGCGGCAGAGAGCTTTTGACCCGCTCACCGTAACGGAAACGGGCATCATCGATCCGCTTGGCGCGGCCGATATTGGCAGCCTGCGCGGGTTCTACCCCCGCATCGATAAGGGCTTCGATCTCCATCTCGGCGCTGTCCGACAGTTTGAACCCGTCAGGGCCGAAGAACTTGATGCCGTTGTCCTCGGAAGGGTTGTGGCTAGCCGAGATCATCACCCCCAGGTCGGCCCGCATCGAACGGGTCATCAGCCCCACCGCGGGCGTCGGCACCGGCCCCAAAAGCAGCACATTCATACCGGTCGAAGTCAGCCCAGCCGTCAATGCGTTCTCAAACATGTAGCCGGACAGCCGGGTGTCCTTGCCGATCACCACCCGGTGCACGCCAGTGCCATCACGCCGGAAGTAACGTCCGACTGCAGCGCCGATGCGCAGCGCCATCTCGGCGGTCATGGGATGGGTATTGGCAGTGCCGCGCACGCCATCAGTGCCAAAGAGTTTACGCATTATGCTTTTCCTGCCAAAAGCCTCAGCGGACGGCCTGCCAAAGTCGCAGGGCCTGAACCGTTTCAGCAACGTCATGCACCCGCAGGAATTGCACGCCTTGCCCCAGGGCCGCAAGCCCTACGGCAATTGAGCCCGGCGCACGGGCATCAGCGCGCGGCTCCTTGCCGATTTTGCCTATGAACCCCTTGCGGGACACGCCCAGCAAGATAGGGCAGCCAAGCCCGTGGAACAGGCTGAGATTGCGCAAAAGCGTCAGATTATGCACCTGCGTCTTGCCAAAGCCGATGCCGGGATCAATGACGATCTGTTCGCGGACCACCCCGATGGCTTCCAACCGGTCGATCTGATCGCTCAGGAAATCATAGACGTCCAGCAGCACATTGGCGTAATGCGGAGCCTCTTGCATGGTGGCCGGATCGCCCTGCGCATGCATGATGCAGACCGGCACGCTGGCCTGGGCCGCCAACGGCGCCAGCGCCGGATCGAAAGTGAACCCGGAGACATCATTCAACAGGTTCGCCCCCGCCTCCAGCGCTTCCATGCCCACGGTGGCCTTGCGGGTATCGATGGAGACCGGCACCGGGCTGGCCGCCCGGATTGCTGCGATTACCGGCGCGGTGCGGTCTATTTCCTCGGCTTCGGAAACCTCTTCGGCGCCCGGCCGGGTGGATTCGCCGCCTACGTCGATGATCGCGGCGCCCTCTTCCACCATCCGCAGGGCTGCCGCCTTGCCGGTTTCGACACCGGAATGCCGGCCGCCGTCCGAAAAACTGTCCGGAGTCGCATTGAGAATGCCCATGATCTGCGGCTGGGTCATATCCAGCCCGGCGATCGACGCACGCCGCGCGCTTAAGCGGCGGCGTTCCTTTTCAGGCACCAGCCCTGCCGGCGCGATCCGAGGCGGTGCGTCGCGGCTCAGGATTTCAACCTCGGTAAACCACAGGGCACTGCCTGCCAGCAGGACCGCACCTTCGGGGCGCGCCTCGCCATGCTGAACCAATGGCCGGTAATATATCACAGTAGTGTTTGCTCCACGCTGACGGCCCGTAAGGGGACACCGGGATTATCAGGCAAATCCCCGCCAAGCACAATCATTTCGCCCGCTTCAAAAGTCGCCGCAAACCAGGCCGCCAGCGCAACCGAGTTCGACGGTGGCGCCGAAGGGCCTTCCACCGCATCCAGCACGATCTTGGAAGGCGCCCAGACGCAAATCTGGCCGTTCTTCATCGCCCAGTCCAGCTCTGTCCGGGTCGAGACCACCACGCAACGGTCATCCTTGGCCGCAAGGCGCCAGGCATTCTGTTCGATTGCCAGCAGATCGATCCGGCGCTGGGTCCATTTGTGGCCGGTGGCGGGAACTTCCAGCAGGTGGGCGCCAACGCACAGGATCAGCGGCCGCTGGCGGCATTCCATCTGGTCGATCCAGGCGGTCAGGTTACCGCTGTCGATCGCGTCGTTCGAGAGATACATCAGCCGCGGATGCGGGCGCTCTTCCTCATCCACCGGATGGGTGATCTGGTCCTTGGAACGCACCACCTCGACGCCCAGCGCGCCAGGGCCGCGGTCCAGCTTCTCGATCCGCACAAAGGCGCGCACCGCCTGATGCTCCAGCAGGATCCGCTCGGCCACACGCTCGGCCAGGGTTTCCAGCAGGTTCAGCCGTTCGGCTGCCAGCTCATGCGCGATCGCCTCAGACACTTTGTCATAAGACAGGATCCGGTCGACATCGTCATCCAGATCCTTCGGCAGCGGCGAGATTTCCACCACCACATTGAAACAGATCCGCTGGGTGGTGCCGCGCTCTGCCTGAAACGCGCCGATCTCTACCTCGACCGTGTGGTCCCGCAGGGAAATACGGTCCAGCGGCCCCGGCGCGGCAGTGGCCACAGAACGCTCGGACGGGTGCGCAAAGGCAAGGCGGATTTCAGAGGGCATGGGAAAACGGGCCTTTGGCTGGCAGTGTCAGGTGATGGGACCCAACAATAGTATTTCAGCGCCGTCATAACAGGCCCGCAAACGCCACGCCAGTGGCCGAAAGCGGCACTGGTGTGGCGCCTTCAGGCGGTCAGTTGCTCAGCGCCGTCCGGTAACGTTCGTCCCGGTAGAACAGGTGAACACCAATGCGCGTTGTGTTTGTGAAGGTGCGGCTCCAGCGCGGCCTGACCGCGGTGGTATGATAGTAGGTCGCGCCTCCAGTCAGCTCTGACTTCAGCCCGTCCAGCGCGGCACGCGCCACTTTGGCCACGCGCTGATACGCCTTCTTTTCATTGATCACTTCCTTGTGGCCATCGCAGGTGTAGGTGAACTGGCACTGGTATTTGCGCCCGGTTCCCTGCTTGATCACACCGCAAAGCGAATTCGGGAATTGCGCGCTCTTGACCCGGTTCAGGATCACTTCGGCCACTGCGAACTGTCCTTTGACAGTTTCGCCGCGGGCCTCGAAATACAGCGCTTCGGCCAGACAAGCGAATTGCTCACCGCCGGCAGCTTTTGGCTGTGCATCCAACCAGGCCTTGCTGTATTCGATCTGCGGTCGTGCTTTACGGCTCTTGAACGCGTTGTTGCGGATTCCGAAAAACCCGCTGAACTTCCGCGCCGGCACTGCACTCAAACTGGCTTGTTCACGCTCGATCAGCGTACCCAGACCGGTTTCGGCAGCAACACTCTTACCCATCGTGATGGTGGCAGCCATCACGGCAATCATAGTCAACAATTTCATTCAGGGTTCCCCCGTCCTAGCAGCTTGTGCCCGGTTCCCCCAGCACATGCGGTCGCATCCCTTAAGGGAAAAGACCCGAAACGTCCAGCGTTCGGGCAACAACCGCAGCCTTGGGGAACACACTCACACCGCCGGTCTCACACCGGCGGCTGCTGAATGGCCCAGATTTTCTTAATATTTTGTGTATGTTGGCGCCGTCTGCCCGGTCTTTCCGGAAATTGCCAGCTGGGCTGCGGCCAAACGCGCAACCGGCACCCGGAAGGGAGAACACGAAACGTAATCAAAGCCCGCATCACGGCAAAAGGCAATCGATTCGGGGTTGCCGCCGTGCTCGCCGCAGATTGACAGGGTGATCTCCCCGTTTTCCGCCCGGCCGCGCTGCACACCCAGTTTCAGAAGCTCCCCCACCCCGTCAGTGTCCAGCACATGGAACGGATCCTCGGGAAAGACCCCCTGGTTCACATAGTCCGACATGAACCGCCCGGCATCGTCGCGCGACAGCCCATAGGTCATCTGGGTCAGGTCATTGGTGCCAAAGCTGAGGAACGCAGTATGCGGTGAAATCTCGCCCGCCCTGAGCGCCGCGCGCGGTGTTTCCACCATGACACCAAGACGGTAGGTGAAGTCCTCGCCGCGCTCCGCTTTGACTGCCGCGGCCACCGCATCGATGCGGGCCTTGACCAGTTCCACTTCGCGCTTGGCCGAGACCAGCGGGATCATGATTTCAGGCACCACAGGCTCGCCTTCTTCCGAGGCCTCCAATGTGGCTTCAAAGATCGCGCGCGCCTGCATGTCATAGATTTCCGGAACCGTGACCCCCAGCCGCACACCGCGCAGGCCCAGCATGGGGTTGTATTCGCCCATTTCCTCAACCCGGCGGGTGACATCGCTGACCGGGATGCCCAGTGCCTCGGACAGTTCCCGCTGGCCGGTCCTGGTGGCAGGCAGGAATTCATGCAGCGGCGGGTCGAATAGGCGGATGCAGACCGGCATCCCCTCCATGATCCGGAACAGTTCGCGGAAATCGTCGCGCTGCATCGGCAGCAGCCGCTCCAGCACCGCTTCGCGGCCCGACGGCGTCTCTGCAAAGATCATCTCCCGCATCACCGTCAGGCGGCCGGGTTCAAAAAACATGTGCTCCGTCCGGCAGAGGCCAATGCCCTGCGCATTGAATCTTCTTGCCGTTTCAGCATCTTCCGGCGTATCGGCATTGGCGCGGATGCCAATGTCGCGGGCATCGTCCGCCCAGGTCAGCAAGGTTTGCAGCGCCCCGTCCTGAGCCGCCTCCAGCATCGCCGGCTGGCCCGCCAGCACATGACCGCTGCTGCCGTCGATAGTGATGATGTCGCCGGCCCGGAACACCCGGCCATCGGCAGCCTCAAGCATTTTGCGCTTGCTGTGGAACTTCATGTTCGAAGCACCGACTATACACGGCAGCCCCAGCCCGCGGCCGATCACCGCCGCATGGCTGGTCATGCCGCCCTTTTCGGTCAGCACACCGGCAGCGGCATGCATCCCGCGCACGTCTTCGGGCGACGTTTCCCGGCGCACCAGAATACAGGGCTCCCCGCGGGACGCGCTTGCCTGCGCGCCGGCCGCAGTAAAGACCAGCTTGCCGGTCGCCGCGCCTGGGCTGGCGGCAATGCCGCGGCCGATCACGTCGCGTTCCGCATCCGGCGCCACTTGGCGGTGCAGCATCTCGTTCAGGATATGCGCATCCACCCGCATCAGCGCCTCTTCCTGCGGGATGATGCCGTCTTCGGCCAGCGCCACAGCGATCCGCACCGCAGCCTGCGCCGAACGCGCCACCCGCACCCCGTCCAGGATATGCACGCGGCCGCTTTCCACGACAAATTCCAGCTGCATTTCCTCACGCAGCTTCTTACGCATCAGCGCCGCGTGGGATTGCAGGTTCTCAAAGGCCTCCGGCGCCAGCTCCTCCAGCGACAGCCCGCGCGTGTCCTTGGCCAGATACAGCGCCTTGGCACCCGCCCCCAGCGCATCGCGCCCCTGGCTCTGACTCAGATAACGGCCGGTCAGCTGCGGGCAGCCGGTGGTTGAATTCACCAGCTGCAGCACGCCTGAGCCGCATTCGCCCTGGCCGACGCCGGGGATCATTTCCTGCACGACCAGCCCCAGCCCCGCATCTGCAGGCGCGCCTTTGGCCTGACGCAGAATCCGCGCCGAGGTGCCTTCCCAGGCCCGCGCCATCGACCGCAGCACCGCCGCCAGCTGTTCGCCCGGATCCTGCGGGAAAGGTTCATCCGTTTCCGCCTCATACGCATGCAGGATCTCGCTCAGCGCATCCGGGCCGCCGTCTTCAACGTCGTCGAACACATCCGGATCCAGCCGCGCCACATGCACCGCGTAGGATTGCACGAACCGCAGATACAGCGCCGCCGCGGCCTGTCGCCCCAGGCTGTCGCACAGGTCCACATAGCGCGCGTCGTTCATGCCGATATTCAGGATCGCGCCCGGCCCCCCCCAGTCGGGGTCTTCCGAGGATGGGCGCACGCACAGCAGTGCCTCCGGGTCGAATTCGCTCAGCACCGCTGTCAGGTCCGGTATTTGGCCTTCGGCAATAGAATGCACCGCGTCAAAAGACAGCGCCACCGTGCGCGGCACAGGCAGGTCCAGCCGTTCCAGCCGTTGCAGGCACTTCGCCCGCCCGCCATGGGTGGCGGTGGCAATCGGTGCGGTCGCGGTGATGAGGGAAGCCGGCGGGATCTGTTCAAAATCTTTCTGCACTGCAGCACGTCTCCTTTGAAAGTCACCATAAGGGGAAGACGCGATGGCGCAAGGGTCTTGTAACTGGGCAGTGACGGCTGAAGGCTTCGAAGCAAAGAAAAACCGGCCTTCCCTTGCGGAAAGGCCGGTGCCTCCGGCGGAGGTATTTGGAACCAGAAAGAAGCGGCTGGTGTGTCCGTTCAGCCTTCGATCTTGGTGAGATCCGCGACCTGCCCGCAAACCTGGCGGATCTGGCTCAGGAGATTCAGACGGTTGCGGCGCACCACTTCGCTGTCCGCATTCACTTGCACTGCATCAAAGAAAGCATCAATCGGCGCGCGCAGGGCGGCCATGCCCCGCATGGCAGCCGCGAAATCTTCGGCCTCTATGGCCGGAGAGATCGCCGCCCCGCCTGCCTCCAACGCATCGAACAGCGCGGTCTCGGTGGCGTCTTCGACAAACTTGCGGTCAGCGCCATAGGAGTATTCGACGCCGTCCTTTTCCTCGGCCTGGGACAGGATGTTGTTGGCGCGTTTGAAGCCCTGCAGCAGGTTGGTGCCATCCTCGGTCTTCAGGAAATCCTCCAACGCGCGGGCGCGTTTGGCGAGCAGCGTGAGGTCGTCATTGCCGTCCATCGCGATACAGGCGTCGATCACGTCATGGCGGATGCCCTGATCGCGCAGGAAGACCTTGAGGCGGTCGTGGAAGAAGGAGAGAAGGTTGGCGGAGATGTCCGGAACTTTTGTGTCTAGCCCCTCTATTGGAGATGGCAAATCTGTCCCCCCAAGAGCACTGGCTTGCACCTCCTTAAATGCCGCTCCAAACACCCCGTGTTTAGCAATTTTGGCGATCAGATCATTGAGCATTGCCTGACCCATCGATCCTTCAGAATGATTAACATTCATCTCAGTCCGCAGCAGCTGGCTGTCAAAGAACCTGTCCAGCGGCATCCGCACCTCATTTTCCAGCGCCAGCCGGATCACCCCCAGCGCCGCGCGGCGGAGGGCAAACGGATCCTTCGACCCCGTCGGCTTTTCATCAATCGCCCAGAAGCCGGTCAGCGTGTCCAGCTTGTCCGCAAGCGCCACGGCAACAGACACCGGCTCCGACGGCACATCGTCGCCCGGACCCAGCGGTGAGTAATGCGCTTCGCAGGCGTTGGCGACTTCCTGCGGCAGGCCAGCGGCTTCAGCGTAGTAGCGGCCCATCAGCCCCTGCAGCTCCGGGAATTCATAGACCATCTCGGAGCTAAGGTCGGCCTTGGCCACCCGTGCTGCCTGCTCTGCCAGATCCGCATCGGCACCCACCACCGGCGCGATCTCGCGGGCCAGCGCGGCGATGCGGTCAATGCGTGCGGCCTGGGTGCCCAGCTTATTGTGGAAGGTCACGTTGCCGAGGTTCTCGACCCAGGCGCTCATGCCCGCCTCGGAGTTGGCCACGCGCAAGTCGTTTGTCCAGAAGAACTTGGCATCGGCCAGACGCGCCGACAGAACCTTTTGGTTACCCGCCAGGATAGTCGCGCCATTGTCCGCGGTCTCGCAGTTGGCAACGGTGATGAACTTCTCAATCCGGCCCGTCTTAGGATTCCTGACCGAGAAGAACTTCTGATGCTCCTTCATGGAGGTCTGCAAAACCTCCGGCGGCAGCTCCAGGAATTCTTCGTCAATGGCGCCCATCAATACCACCGGCCATTCGACCAGGCCGGCGACCTCGGCCAGCAGGCCCTTGTCCTCGACCACGTCCAGACCGTTGGCAAAGGCCTGATTGGCGGCTTCCTGCCAGATCGCCTCAGCGCGTTCGCGGGGGTCCAGCACCACATGCGCGCGCTTCAGCTTGGCGGCGTAGTCGTCAAAGCCGGTGACGGTGATCTCTTCCGGCGCCATGAAGCGGTGGCCGCGGGTGGTGCTGCCCGATTTGATGCCGTCGATGTCCAGATCCACAACTGATGCCCCGGCCTCATCCGACAGGATGCAGAGGATCGAATGCAGCGGCCGCACCCAGCGCAAGCTCCCTGCGCCCCAGCGCATCGACTTGGGCCAGGGGAAATTGCGGATACAGTCTTCCAGCACTTCGGCGATAATCTCTGCTGCCGCACGCCCCGGCTTTTCGATCAAGGCGAAATAGACCGCGCCTTTGGGGGTGTCGCGTTCCTCCAGCTGATCACGGGTCAGACCCGAACCGCGCAGGAAGCCTTCGATGGCCTTGTCCGGGGCGCCGACCTTGGGGCCTTTGCGCTCTTCGCGGATGGTGGGGCTTTCTGCTAGCAGGCCATCCACCGCCAGCGTCAGGCGGCGCGGCGTCGACAGCGCTGCGGCACCGGCATAGGTCAGACCCGCCCCGACCAGGCCATCGGTTACGCGTTTCTTCAGATCCTCAGCCGCGCGTGCCTGCATGCGGGCCGGGATTTCTTCGGAAAAGAGTTCAATCAGCAGATCGGGCATCGGGGGTCCTCAGAAATTCACAATCGCCTGAATGACGATGGCATTGGCGATATCAACAAAGAAGGCGGATACAAGGGGGAGCACAACAAAGGCAATAGGCGACGGCCCGTAGCGTTTGGTCACAGCGGTCATATTGGCAATGGCAGTGGGGGTCGCGCCGAGCGCAAAGCCGCCGAACCCGGCGGCCAGCACCGCAGCCCGGTAGCCGCGGCCCAGCAGCGGGAACAGAACAAACAGCACAAAGGCCACCGTGAACAGCGTCTGCGCCAGCATGATGACGGCAATGGCCAGTCCCAGCCCGGCGATGGTCCACAGCTGCAAGGCCATCAGAGACAGGGCTAGAAAGGCGCCTAATGAGAACTCCGAGATCAGAGCCAGCGCCGGGGTGCGGGCCACCGGGGCGGCACTGGGCGCAATCAGGCTGCGCAGGTTGGCCAGCAGAATGCCGGCGATCAGGCAGGGCACAAATAGCGGCAGCTTCACCCCCGCAGCATCAAGTCCGAGGTAAGCAGAATACCCCAGAATGATCGCCAGGTTCAGGTACAGCATCACCCGCATCAGATCGAGGTGGCCAACGCTTGCCGTCTCAGTATCCTCATGCGCCAGCCCGACGGTCTGTTCTTCTTCCGGCCGTGCAGGCGTCAGCCCATGCCGGTTGATCAGGTGCCGGGCAACCGGCCCGCCCACGAGTGCTGCCAGCACCAGCCCAAGGGTGGCCACCGCCACGCCCAATTCGGCAGCACCATCCAGCCCTGCAGCGGCGACCACATCGGGCGCCCAGGCAATGGCTGTACCATGCCCGCCAATCAGCGCGGCCGAACCGAACAGGACACCTGCCTGAACCGGATAGCTGAACATCACGACTCCGGCCGCGCCGATCACGTTCTGGGCCAGAATGGCCAGCAGGGTCAGCACCAACAGGATAACGAGAGGCCTGCCGCCGGCCACCAGGTCGGGAAGCCGCGCATTAAGGCCGATGCCGGCGAAAAACAGCACCAGCAGGTAGTCGCGGCTCTGCATCTCGAACTCGATTTGCAGACCGGTCAGGCTGTAGACCAGCAGCACTGCAACCGAGGCGGCCAGCCCGCCAGTCACCGGTTCCGGGATATTGAACCTGCGCAGCACAGCAACCTTGGCATTCAGGCGTGCGCCCAGCAGAAAGACCGCAAACCCCAGTGTTACCGAGATGAAATCAGGTATGGTGATATGCGTTTCCATGTCCCGCGCGGCCTGCGCCTCTCAATGTTCCGGTTATTCGCCCGGCTCGGGCCGGGCCGGGCATTCTTCGCCCACCACGGTGCCGTCGTAGGCTTTCTGGCCGCATTTGTTCAGCTCGTGCCAGACATAGCCGCGGCCCTCGTCGGTGACGGCAACAACCCGGTCGACACCGAATGAGATGTTCTTGACCGACAGGAAGGATTTGGCCGAGCCATCTGCCAGTTTGGCGCCGATAGCAGCGGCATCAAAGCACTCGAACCAACCCGGCGCGTTGCGCGGTTCCAGCTTGTCCGTCAAGGTGAACAGCTGCGCCAGCGCGTCCGGTTTTACCTTGGTCGTGAAACAGGCGCGGTAGCGGATCGGCGAGCTGCCGGCGTCAATCGCCTCAAAGTCCGAATAGGCCACGGGCTGCGCCTCACCGCCGTCCAGCGGCACCAGCATCACGTCGCGGCCCGGCTGCAGCTCGACGTTATCGTAGAACGCGTAGATCTGCAGGTAATACATCGCTCCGCCGGCGGCGAGCGCCGACAGGATCAGGATCAAAGCAAGAACTTTCCCCATACCGTGCTTTCCCCGCTCAGGCCGCGTTCCCGGCGGTAAAACCGCCAGCCTCGGTCAGCACAAAAGCGTCGGCGCATTGCTTGGCCAGCGCACGGACCCGGCCGATATAGGCCTGCCGTTCGGTGACCGAGATCACACCGCGCGCATCCAGCAGGTTGAAGATGTGGCTGGCCTTGATGCATTGGTCATAGGCGGGATGCGCCATGATGATGCGCTTGCCAGTCTTCGGGTCCTGATGCTCCTGCGCCAGAATGGCGGCGCACTCGGCCTCGGCTTCTTCGAAATAGCGCAGCAGAACTTCGGTATTGGCCACGTCAAAGTTCCAGCGGGCGTATTCTTCCTCGGTCTGCTTGAAGATATCGCCATATGTTAGCGGGATCATTGCATCCGGATCGTTGAACGGCATTTCCATCACGTGATCGACACCCAGCACATACATCGCCAAACGCTCCAGACCATAGGTCAGCTCGCCAGACACGGGATGGCAGTCATGGCCGCCGACCTGCTGGAAATAGGTGAACTGCGAAACTTCCATGCCGTCGCACCAGACTTCCCAGCCCAGGCCCCAGGCGCCCAGCGTCGGGCTTTCCCAGTCATCCTCGACAAAGCGGATATCATGCATCGCCATATCGACACCGATGGCCTCAAGCGAGCCGAGATACAGCTCCTGCAGGTTCGGCGGCGAGGGTTTGATCAGCACCTGATACTGGTAGTAATGCTGCAGCCGGTTCGGGTTTTCACCATAACGCCCGTCGGTCGGACGGCGCGACGGCTGGACATAGGCCGCGGCCCAGGCTTTGGACCCCAGCGAACGCAGCGTGGTCGCCGGGTGGAAGGTCCCGGCGCCGACTTCCATGTCATAGGGCTGCATCACCGCGCAGCCTTTGGCGGCCCAGTAATTCTGGAGCCTCAGGATAATCTCTTGGAAGGAGCGCGGCGCGCCGTTGGTCTGGGTCATCTCGTATCCCTTTGGGGGCATCTGGGGCAGCAATTGCGGGGATCTTCCTATGCAAGGCAATGGGCAGGGTCAACGCCCTCTGGCCTTTGTGCAGGGCAGCCAGGGCCTGCACCCTGCAGCGCATCGGCAACAAAAGTGCAGGAATGCGGCAACGGGGCTGGAATTCCCCCTGCGATGAGGAGTTCCCTTTGCCGTGCCAAAATGCTTAACCTCCGCGGCAAAGAATAAGAGATCTTCCGGGATACGAGGCCCTGACAATGAAAAAACTGTTTGCCGCTCTGGCGCTGCCGCTGATTGCGCTGGCCATTGCGTTCACCGCGCCTGTTTCGGCGCAAAGCAGCCGCGATGCGGTCTGGATCCAGATCGCCGCCCGCCCCTCCCTGCGCGAGGCCGAGGGCGAGGCCCGCACCTATGCCGCCCGCCTGCCGGATGTCTCCGGTTATGCGCTGGGCGGCGGCTGGTACGGTGTGGTTCTGGGCCCCTACGCCCGCGACGACGCCGAACGGGTGCTGCAGGTCTACCGCGCCGAGGGCCAGATCCCGCGCGACAGCTTCATCGCGTTCCGCCGCAACCTGCGCAACCAGTTCTACCCGGTGGCGGCAGATGCAACTGCTCCGGAGCAACCGGCGCCCGCCCCCGCACCGGCGGCCCCTGCGGCGGCGAATCCCGCGCCGCAGCAACAGGCCGCCGTGCAGTCGAACTTGCCGGATGAGACCCCCGCCGAGGCGCAGCGCAGCGAACGCGCGCTGTCACGTGAGCAGCGGATGGAGCTGCAGGTCGCCCTGAAGGCCGCAGGCTTCTACAGCTCGTCCATTGACGGAGCCTTTGGCCGTGGCACCCGCGGCTCGATGAGCGATTGGCAGACGGCCCGCGGCTTTGAACCCACCGGTGTGCTGACCACCGCCCAGCGCCAGGTCCTGATGGATGAATACAACGCGCCGCTGATCTCGGTCGGCATGGCGCGGGTGGAAGATGCCAAAGCAGGCATCGCCCTGCAGATCCCGGCGGATGAGGTCGCGTTCGACCGCTATGAATCACCGTTTGCCCACTACGCCGCCAAGGGCGATCTGGGCGCCGAGGTGCTGCTGATCAGCCAGCCCGGCGATAAGCGCACGCTGTTCGGCCTCTATGACATTATGCAGACGCTTGAGATCGTGCCGCTGGAAGGTCCGCGCCAGCGCGGCAAGGACAGCTTCACCATCGAAGGCCGCAACAGCAAGATCGTCTCCTTTACCCAGGCCAGCCTGAAAAACGGCGAAGTGAAGGGCTTCACCCTGATCTGGCCGGCCGGCGACGAAGACCGCCGCACACGCGTTCTTGCGGCGATGCAAGCCAGCTTCACCCGCCTCGAAGGGGTGCTGGACCCGGCAGCTGGCGGCGATGCGGTGCAGAGCATTGATCTGGTCTCGGGCCTGGAAATCCGCAAGCCGAAACTGTCGCGTTCCGGTTTCTTTGTCGATGGCGACGGCAGCGTGCTGACCACCTCCGACGTGGTGGCGGGCTGTACCCGGATCACATTGGACCACGGCTATCAGGCGGAAGTGGCGGCTAACAACACCGCAGACGGCATCGCCATCCTGCGCCCCGTCCAGGCGCTGGCGCCTGCCGCGGTTGGTGAACTCAGCGCCGCCTCGCCGCGGCTGCAGTCTGAGATCGCTGTTTCCGGCTTTTCCTACGAGGGCGTCCTGGGCGCACCAAGCCTGACCTGGGGCAAGGTCGCAGACGTCAAAAGCCTGGATGGCGACACCGGCGTTGCCCGCCTGGAGCTGGCAGCCCAGCCCGGCGATGCAGGCGGTCCGGTTCTGGACAGCACCGGCGCTGTTCTGGGGATGCTGCTGCCGCGCACAATCGAAGGCAAGCAACTGCCCGAAGGCGTCAGCTTTGCCGTCAACGCCGAAGCCATCCGCAGTGCGCTGAACACCGCAGGCATGACCCCGGCAGCAAAGAGCGCGTCAGCAGGCAGCTTGCCCAATGCCGCTATGACCCGGCTGGCGTCCGGTATGACCGTGCTGGTCAGCTGCTGGGAGTGACCGGCTGGCCGTCATTCGTGTCATGCCCGCGGTGCCTTCAAAGGGCGGCAGCTCAATCACAGGCAGGTGCTCCCGCCCGGCAACGGGCCTTATCAGGCCCTATGCCCGTTGGGCATAGCACCGTGCCAGTGCACGGTGCCGCGCCGCGCATTTGCGCGGCGCCCGGCCCAAACCCGCCAAGGGGGCTGGCGCAGCCAGGCACCTGCGGGCGCGGGAGCTTCGGCCTGCTCTGCCGCAGCCGGTTCAATAGGGGTGTATGCGGCCGTCCCAAGTGTGAAAACAGCCGGTGGTATCCAGGTTCAGCACCGCGAACTCATTGATTAGCCCGGCGACAGACTCTTCCACCGTGATATCGCCTTCATGACCACCCATATCGGTGCGCACCCAGCCGGGATGATAAATCCCCACAGAGATCCCTTCCGGCTGCAGATCCGTCGCCAGATTGCGTCCGATGTTCAGCGCTGCCGCCTTGGAGGCGCGATAGGCATAGCTGCCCCCCGGCGCCCGCGCCTGGCTGGCCATCTGCGAAGACAGGATCGCGATCTTGGGTTCCTGTGCCAGCCGCAAATTGGGCAGCATCGCTTGCACCGTCAAAAACACGCCGGTCACATTGGCGGCCAGGGTCTTGGCCCAGACCTCGGCTGAGTAGTCTTCAAGCCCCATCGCCTTGTCGATATAGACCCCGGCATTGCACACCAGCAGATCCACCGGCCGGTTCTTGATCTGGGCCGCAAAGCGCGCCTGCTGGCCGGGGTCGGAGACATCCAGCTTGACGCCCGAGGAGTGATCGCGCGAGGTGCCTGTCACCTCATAGCCCGCCTCCTGCAGCCGCTTCACCAGCTCCTTGCCGATGCCGCGGCTGGTTCCTGTTACAACTGCATGCATTTTTGCTCTGCCCTTCAGTTTGTTTTGCGCCCGGGACGGAACGGCAGCGGCATCACCGGCACGCCTTCCTCGATCAGTTCCCGCGCATCTTCCAGCTTTGCCTCGCCATGGATCGCCCGCTCCGGCGCCTCGCCCAGGTGCATTGCCCGTGCCTCTTGAACAAAACTGCCGCCGACGTAATCGGAGTTTTCCTCAACCTTCTTGCGCAGATCGGCAATAGCCTGTTCGACCTCACCCGAAGGACGGCTCAGCAAGCCGGGGCCTGCAGGGGGAGTCGCCGGAGCGGTTGACGGCACCGGAACGGGAGCGGCCGGCGCAGTTGTCTGCGGTTCCGGTTCGCCGACGGCAGACACCGCCTTGCGTCCGGGGCGCACCCGTGGCGCCATGATGGCTTTCTCCACCTGCGCGCCGCCGCAGACAGCGCAGGACACCAGGCCGGCCGCCGCCAGCTTGTCAAACGCCGCAGCCGATTGGAACCAGCTGTCGAAACTGTGGCCATCGGTGCATTTGAGGCTGTATTGAATCATGCTTTCCCTCTTAACAGGAAGGGATGATTAAATCTCCCTCTCAGGCAAGTGCAAGAGGTCTGTTGTATCTACTGTGCCGCACCCGGACTTTGCAGCCGCTGCCGCAACTTTGCTGCCAGCTCCTCTTGCGGCAGATCTGCATCCACCGCCAGCCGCCGAAGTCCGAAATGCACATGCGCCATCTCGCGGTAATATCCTGCAAAGACGTAATTCACCGCGGCCCCGGCCACAGCCCCCGCAATCGGCACCGCCTGGGCTGCCAGCTTTTGCCCCAGCACTGCACCCAGCTTGGGCGCCACCTGGGCAATCAGCTTGTGCAAGCCTCCTGGCAGCCCCAGCCGCACCGAGACAAAGCCCAGATCCGCGCCGTCATCCCCGGCCAAAGGGCCTGCCGCCGCAAACACCTGGATGCAGTCAAAGGTCACGCTTTCGGCCTCCGGATCGAACCCCTCCGCAGCTGCGGCGCCCTGAATAGTCCGGAGCAAAAACGCCGTTGTCGCAGGCAGCTCCACCAGTGCGCCCGGCAGGCCCGCGGCGCCGCCCGCAGCGCCCATGGCCGCGCTCACCACCCGGTCGACGCCCGGTTTCTGATCCGCCACCAGACGGCGTGACTGGCTGGCCCCCTTCATGGCAACCCTGAGCGCGGTCTCAGTGGCGCCTGTCAGCCCGGCCCGCACCGGTTCCGGCAGCCGCTCCAGCAGGCTTTCGCCGCTGCCGCCCAGCCGGTTCAGCAAATCCACGCCAATACCGCCCGCCGCCCGGTGGCGCTGCGCCAGCGCGTCCAGCTCAGACTCGATTTCCTGCGGGGTGAATTCCCGTGCTGTTGATAGAACGTCCGTCAAATGCGCCTCCTCTGCCTATCCAGAAGATCGGCAGCCAAGGGCGGAAATTCAACCCTGCCAGCGGCGCACCTGCCCTTGAACGCCGTCCCAGGCCGCCTCTTGCAGCGCCAGTCCCAGCACCCGGTCCGGGTTGGTCGGCGGCGGCATTTCCACCCCTGTCAGTTTGGTGAACCCAAAGCGCCGGTAATAGGGCACATCGCCCACCAGCATCACCCGCGCCCAGCCGGTTTCCTCCGCCTTGGCGACGCTGTCGCGAATCAAAGACCCGCCCAGCCCCTCGCCCTGCCGCGTCGGGTGCACCGCAACCGGCCCCAGCAGCAGTGCGGGCGCTGCGCCAACCAGAACCGGCCAATACCGGATCGCCGCCGCCAGGATCCCGTCGCTGTCCCGGGCCACCTCGCTCAGCCCTGCAACCGGCGGCACCCCGTCGCGCAACCGGTAAGACGACAACGCCTCGCGGCCCGGCGCAAAGCACAGGTCATACAGCGCCTCAACCTCCCACCGGTCGTCCGGCTGCTCTGCCATCAATTCGATCACGCCGCCACGCCCCTGTTCCGGCCTCCGCATTCTTCCCTGCAGGCTGGCATTCGGCCTAACACGCGCGTAAGCCTTGGGCAAACACCTAAGCCCCTGAAAACCCCAAAGCAGGAAGCAAGAATGTTCTACCGCCCCGAGGACGGCCACGGCCTGCCCCACAACCCGTTCAACGCCATTGTCACGCCGCGGCCGATCGGCTGGATTTCGTCACGCTCCGCAGAGGGAGTGAACAACCTGGCGCCTTATTCCTTTTTTAACGCGGTCGCCTACACCCCGCCGCAGGTCATGTTTGCCTCCACCAGCAGCAAGCCGGACCAGGAAGGCACCAAGGACAGTGTGGCCAATATCGAGGCAACCGGCGTGTTCTGCGTCAACGTGGTCTCTTACGCACTGCGCGACGCGATGAACGCCAGCTCCGGCGCGCTGCCCAAAGAGACGAACGAGTTCGCCCACGCAGGGCTTGAAGCCGTGGAATGCGAAACCATTGCCTGCCCCCGCGTTGCCGCAGCCCCCGCCGCGCTGGAATGCCGGCTCACCCAAATCGTCACCCTGCCGGGCGAGGCCAACAAGGTGGTCTTCGGTGAAGTAACCGGCGTGCATCTGCGCGATGATTGCCTGCGCGACGGCGCCTTCGACGTGACCGCATTTCAGCCGTTGGCCCGTCTCGGATATCGCGACTATTCGGTGGTGCGCGACCTGTTTTCCCTGTCCCGC
This sequence comes from Leisingera aquimarina DSM 24565, assembly GCF_000473165.1. Taxonomy (GTDB): domain Bacteria; phylum Pseudomonadota; class Alphaproteobacteria; order Rhodobacterales; family Rhodobacteraceae; genus Leisingera; species Leisingera aquimarina. The sequence continues at coordinate 4,014,986 of NZ_KI421504.1, forward strand.
CCCGGCGAGTGAGGTCCTCGATGCCGCTTCCTGATCCCCGCAAGCGCAATCCGATCATCCTGCCGGACAGCACCCCGCACGCGGGCACCGTGATGCTCGCCCAGGTGCTGGATCATCCCAACATCCAGGCGGGCGACTACAGCTACGCCTCGGATTTCGACCCGCCGCAAAACTGGGCACAGCACCTGGCGCCCTACCTGTTCCCCGGCGCCCGCGAACGGCTGCAAATCGGCCGCTTCTGCCAGGTCGCGCACGGGGTGCGCTTCATCACCGCCTCGGCCAACCACGCCCAGGACGGGCTCAGCTGCTATCCCTTCCCGGTGTTCAACCCTGCGCAAATGGCGGGCTACCAGCCCGACACCCGCGACACGGTGATCGGCAATGACGTCTGGATCGGCTACAACGCGCTGATCCTGCCAGGCGCGCGCATCGGCGACGGCGCCATCATCGGCGCAGGCGCCGTGGTGCGCGGCTCCATCCCGCCTTACGCCATCGTCACCGGCAACCCCGGCACGGTGCAGAGCTTCCGCTTTTCCAAACCGCAGATCGTCCGCCTGCTCAGCCTCAAATGGTGGGATTGGCCGCCCGAGCTGATAACCCGCGCCGAGCCCGCCCTGCTCACAGGCGACCTCGACATGCTCGAAACTCTCGCCCCCGACTGAACCCCGCCCCAAGTATTTGCTGGTCCGGAGCCGCCGTCGCCTGAGACCGGACAGCCGCGCGGGGAGACGGCTATTTTCCTTGGCTCGGTGCGGACCGGGTGGCAGGCAAGGATCAGGGGATGGGGGATCCGGACCAGCGTTTGCTGGTATGGTGAGCCAGAGCCCCTTTCAAACAAAAAAATCCCGCGGCTCGCAAGACCCGCGGGTTTCTCTTTCAAACGATCAGGCGTCAATGGCCGCCCAGGATCCCGGTCTTGACCGAGTAATCCACCGCAACCTCATAATCCGGATCGTCATCGCTATCGACCATCAGATGCCCCGCCTTGGTCAACAGCTGGTGGCAGTCGCGGCTGAGGTGCCGCAGGACCAGCGATTTGCCCTCGGCCTCATACTTGCCCGCCAGCGCTTCGATTGCCTGCAAGGCTGATTGGTCGACCACCCGGCTGCGGGCAAAGTCCACAATCACATGATCCGGATCCCCCGCCACGTCAAACAACTCGATGAATCCGTCGGTGGAGCCAAAGAACAGCGGCCCCTCGATCTCATATACCTTGGCGCCCTTATCGCTTTCGGATTCGCGGGTATAGGCATGAATGCGGCGCGCATTGTTCCAGGCATAGGCCAGCGCCGAGACGATCACGCCCACCACAACCGCAATCGCCAGGTCGGTCATCACCGTCACCACGGTCACCAGCACAATGACAAAGGCATCCATCAGCGGCACCTTGGTCATCACCTTGAAACTGTTCCAGGCAAAGGTCCCGATCACCACCATGAACATCACACCCACCAGCGCCGCCAGCGGGATCTGCTCGATCAGCGGCGAAGCCACAACGATAAACGCCAGCAGGAACAGCGCTGCAGCAATGCCCGCGATCCGTGTCCGGCCACCGGATTTCACGTTGATCATTGACTGGCCGATCATTGCGCAGCCGCCCATGCCGCCAAAAAAGCCGGTCACCACATTGGACGCGCCCTGCGCAATGCACTCCTGGCTGGCACCGCCGCGCTTGCCGGTGATCTCGCCCACCAGGTTCAGGGTCAGCAGGCTCTCGATCAGGCCAATGGCGGCCAGGATCACCGCATAAGGCAGGATGATCCATAGTGTTTCCAGCGTGAACGGCGCCAGGGCAGCGCCATAAAGGCCTTCGCCGCTTCCAAAAGGATTATGGAAGGAGGGGAACCCGCCCTTGATCGAGGCCATGTCTCCTACGGTCGGCACATCAATTCCAACGGCAATCACCAGTGCTGCAACAATGCCGATCCCCGCCAGCGGTGCCGGAATGATCGCGGTGATCTTTGGCGTGCCCCAGATAATCAGCATAGTCAGCCCCACCAGCCCCAGCATCATCACCAACTGCGAGCTTGCCAGCCAGGCCTCGGTGTTCTCCGGATCCTTGAACTGGGTCAGCTGCGCCAGGAAGATCACGATCGCCAGGCCGTTCACAAAACCCAGCATCACCGGGTGCGGCACCAGCCGGATGAATTTGCCCCAATGCATCACACCCGCGATGATCTGCAGGATCCCCATCAGGACCACTGTGGCAAAGAGGTATTCCACCCCGTGCTGCGCCACTAGCGCCACCATCACCACCGCCAAGGCACCCGTCGCGCCCGAGATCATCCCCGGCCGCCCGCCGAACACTGCGGTGATCAGACCCACCATGAAGGCCGCATAAAGCCCGACCAGCGGATGCACGCCCGCAACAAAGGCAAAGGCCACTGCTTCGGGCACCAGCGCCAGTGCCACGGTGAGGCCCGACAGCAATTCAGTGCGCACGCGGGCCACGGTAAAGCCCTCGTCCTGCATGATGGAGAGGTTGGGCGGGGAAATCTGCTTGGCCAGCAAAGCCATGGCTGCGCGTCTCATGGGGGTACCTGTACTCGGGAGGAAGGGTGTTGCGCCCGCCCCTAGCGGAAATACGCCAACGGGGCAAGGGCGCGGGGTGCTGGCGCCCCCTCCGCAAAGGGGTCCGCACCGCAAAGCCGCAAACAGGTCAGCAATATTGCCCCAATGTTTCGCGCGCGAAACATTTAGTCAAAAGCGCTAGCGCTAAACTTTAGCGCTTGTTAATCATCAAAGCCAACCGCCCAGATTGCGGTCAACCAGCCAATGTGCTTCAACCTCCTAAACAGCGGGGTCAATTCGAGCTCAACGGGAGAAAGCGCAATGGCAAAGGTTCTGCGAGAAAGCAGCGATCCCAAATTCTACGGCAAGTTTCGTTTGGAACTCTGTGACCCTGCGGATCAGTTGCGGGTCCAAGCCGGTAAAGATTGGCTCAAAGCCGAAGAAATGGCCGCTTTGGAGGAAACCCACGACGGCTACTTAATTGAATTCCGGCGCTCAGAGCGTCCTTGGCGGGCGGAGTTCTTGCCTCAAAAACTATGCATGACCAAAGGCAAGGAGTTACCGGACTATACAAAGTCAATTCCAGGCTGCAAAAATGAATACTCACACGGTAGTTTGGTGAGCTCAAAGCTCAAGTCGGTGATCGAAAACCACCAGTCAGAGCACGATGGCTGGCTATTCTCTCCAGTCGAGATTCTGAACAAGGACGGATCAGTACACGGCACCCGCTATATTTGGTGGGTTCACAAGGTCGTTGATGCAATTGATCCAACGTCGGAAGGCATAAAAACGGTAGGTGGACCAGTGGATGGCAAACATCGCTGGACACACATTGGGAAAAAATCCAGTACGTCTAAAGTTGCGGAAATCCGCGGTCAGCGGCCTAACAGCTTGGCTCGATTTGCGATACTTTTCAGGGCGTAGGGTGTTCGTTTCTGTTTCCCTATTTGCGTCGATGGAAGAAGCAGGAATTTCCTATTTCCGCGCCGACTCGATCTGGTCCGAGGTCTGAACCCTGCCTACAAGGGCCAAGCGTGAAACCCTCAATGCAGCGGAACGGCCATTGCAGCAAGCCCGGGCAAATTTGGCGCAGAAAGCAGCTCTGGCAACCGCACTAGATGTTATTAACGCTGGCCGGATCGCCACCGCCCTCGGCGCGGCGGCGCTGACCGGGATCATCCGGCGCAAATACCCTTCTCTCTTTCATCTTGCCGAAAATACTTCCGCCGGAGGCTCCCGCGCCCGCGGCCCCCTCCCGGTGCACGGGCGGTGCACAGAGGATGCACGCTTGCCACCCCCGGTTTATCACCTTGCTCTTGCCAAATCCGGCGCCGCTTGCGCATATCCAAGACAACAGCATCAGGAGGGCAGCACGTGACCGCAGCAGAACCCCGTGAAACCATGATTGCCGTGATCGGCGGCTCGGGTATTTATGAGATCGACGGGCTGGAAGGCGCCGAATGGGTCTCGGTCGAAACGCCTTGGGGGGCGCCATCGGATCAAATCCTGACCGGTTCCCTGGACGGGGTGAAAATGGCCTTCCTGCCCCGCCACGGCCGCGGCCATGTGCATTCGCCGACCGAGGTCCCCTACCGCGCCAACATCGACGCACTGAAGCGGCTGGGGGTGACGGACGTGTTCTCGGTCTCGGCTTGCGGATCCTTCCGCGAGGAAATGGCACCGGGCGATTTTGTTGTTGTGGACCAATTCATTGACCGGACCTTCGCGCGCGAAAAGAGCTTCTTCGGGACCGGCTGCGTGGCCCATGTAAGCGTGGCGCACCCGACCTGCGAGCGGCTCTCGGACGCGGCCGAAGCAGCGGGAAAGGATGCAGGCATCAACATCCACCGCGGCGGCACCTATCTGTGCATGGAGGGGCCGCAGTTCTCCTCGATGGCGGAAAGCAAGATGTACCGCGAGCAATGGGGCTGCGATGTGATCGGCATGACCAACATGCCCGAAGCCAAACTCGCCCGCGAGGCTGAGCTGTGTTACGCCTCCATTGCCATGGTCACCGATTACGACAGCTGGCATCCGGAGCACGGCGCTGTGGAAATCACTGATATCATTGCAACATTGCAGGGCAACTCTGCCAATGCCCGCGAACTGGTCCGCCGCCTGCCTGGTCTGCTGGGCCAGGATCGTGCGGAGTGCCCGCATGGCTGCGACAAAGCGCTGGAATATGCCATCATGACTGCACCCGAGAAACGCGATCCTGCTCTGCTGGCCAAGCTGGACGCCGTGGCGGGCCGGGTTCTGGACTGATCCAAGGCTGCAACAGTTTTGAACTATCGGGGCGGTCTTCGCAGGGCCGCCTCTTTTCTTTGCCGGGTTGCGTCCCTTTATCCTTCTGCAGACCTTGCTTCGACGTTGCAGATTTCAGGATCTCTTTCATGCGCCTTCACGGATTGGACATCGCCCGCTTCCTTGCCTTTTGCGGCATGGTTCTGGTTAACTTCCGCATTGCGGCGCAGGTGGCGCCGGGAACCGATGCCGTATCTTTGTTCACCAACAGCCTGGAGGGCCGCGCTGCCGCGCTGTTTGTGGTGCTGGCGGGGATCGGGGTATCGCTGGGCAAACCGGACCGGGCAACGATGTTCCGGCGCGCTGTGTTCCTGTTTGTGATCGGCCTCTTGAACCTGACCATATTCGACGCCGACATCCTGCACTTCTATGCGCTGTATTTCCTGGTGGCGCTGCCGTTCCTGACGGCCTCCAGCCGGACGCTGCTTTGGGCCGCTGCGGGCACGCTGGCAATCGGGCTGGCAGGGCTGCTGGTGCTGGATTACGAGGCACATTGGAACTGGGACACACTGACCTACGCGGAATTCTGGACGCTGGAAGGCTTTCTGCGCCATTCCTTCTTCAATGGCTGGCATCCGGTGTTTCCTTGGGTCGCTTTCCTGTTTCTGGGCATGTGGATCGGCCGCTTGGATCTGGCCAGCCGCCGGGTGCAGGCCCGCATGGTCTTCTGGGGCGCGGCAGCGGCAGTGCTGGGCGCCTTGCCCGGGATGCTGCTGCAGGATCCGGAGCTGGCCGAACTCTTCGGCACCAGCGCCATTCCCCCTGGACCGTTCTACATTATCGCAGCCTCCGGCACCGCGGTTGCCGTGACCGGGCTGATGCTGGCAATCGGCCCTGCGCTGGACAAGGCTGGACTGGGTGAATGGCTGGCGGCGCCGGGCCGGCAAGCCCTGAGCCTCTATGCGGCGCATATCCTGTTGGGAATGGGCACACTGGAAGCCATGGGCCAGCTCGACGGTTCTCTCGACACCTCTCAGATCTTCGGCTACTCGCTTGGCTTCTGCGCTCTCTCGATGGTGCTGGTCTGGGTTTGGAACATCTTTGCGAACAACGGGCCGCTGGAAGCGCTGATGCGCTGGAGCACCCGTTTTCCCCGGTGACTCCTCCCAGCGCCGCTGCCCCGGCCCGCGGCCAGTTCCAGCAGGCCTCCTGCCGCAGCCCCGAACCGCATGCTCACGGTTCCCCCTTGCATGACAGCGCTGCATCGGCCAAACCGCCCATGGCCTGGTAACGCTGCCGGGCTGCTGTCTCAGTTGCGCCAAGGGGAGCCAAGCCGATGCCCAAGAAGCCCGCCGTCAAGGATTACATCCGCACCATCGTCGACTTCCCGCATGAAGGGATCTTGTTCCGCGACGTGACCACGCTGTTTGCTGATCCGCGCGGGTTCCGCATGGCAATCGACCAGATGCTGCACCCCTATGCCGGGGAACGGATCGACAAAGTGGTGGGTCTTGAAGCACGCGGCTTTATCCTGGGCGGCGCGATAGCGCATCAGCTGAGCGTCGGCTTTGTGCCGGTCCGCAAGAAAGGCAAGCTGCCCGGCACCACCATCAGCGAAGAGTACAAGCTGGAATACGGCGAGGCGATTGTCGAAATCCACGACGACGCCATTAAGCCGGGCGAGAAGATTCTGGTGGTTGATGACCTCTTGGCCACCGGCGGCACTGCGGGCGCGGGCATTAAGCTGATTGAGCGGCTGGGCGGCGAAATTGTCTCTTGCTCCTTCATCGTGGACCTGCCGGAACTGGGTGGCCGCAAGCTGTTGGAGGACATGGGCATGGATGTGCATGTGCTGTGCGAATTCGACGGCCTCTGAGCACTGTAAGGACAGCGCCCGGTCCGGGGGCTCCCGCCGGTCAAACGCCATTCTTGCGAACGGCTCTTCCCGTTGGGCCTAGTCCTTTCCGCCCCGCAAGGGCCTGAAAGGGCACGCCGCGCAGATGCGCGGCGCAGGGCCCAAAGCCGCCAGGCGGTCCGGCGCAGCCGGGCTGATGCAGCTGCGGGAGATCTTGGGAATGCCCGGGCGGGTCAGCCGGCCCTGAGCACCGCGCCAGGATTCATGATGCCGTTGGGGTCCAGTGCCTGCTTGATTGCCCGCATGGCCGCCAGCTTGGCCGGGTCGCCATAGCGTTCCAGGTCACCCGTTTTCATCCGCCCGACCCCGTGCTCAGCACTGAAAGAGCCGCCAAAGGCATGAACCAGATCATGCACCGCCGTTTTCACTGCTTCACGCATGTGCCTGAACTGGTCGCGGGACTGCCCCTTTGGCGGGAACACATTGTAATGCAGGTTGCCGTCCCCCAGATGGCCAAAGCAGTTGATGCGGAAATCGCCAAGGCCTGCGACCACCTCTCTGCCCCGTTCGATGAAGGCGGGAATATCCGAGATCGGCACTGAGATGTCGTGGCTGGAAACCGATCCGATTGCCTTGTTGGCCAGCGGAATATTCTCGCGCACCGCCCACAGCGCCTGCCGCTGGGATCCGGACTGGGCAATCACGCCATCCGCAACCAGTCCTGCCTTTTCGGCGGCTTCGAACAAATCTGCCAGAGCGTCCTCAGCGACCACGCCCTGCGGCAATCCCAATTCGATCAGCACGCACCACTCGGGCGCCTCGGCAAACGGCTGGCGGATCTCCGGCAGAGCCTCCGCCAAAAACGCCAGACCTTGCCGGTGGATCAGTTCAAAGGCACTGACAGTTTCACCGGCGTGATCACGGGCCAGAGCCAGCAGCGCAATGGCAGCAGCAGCGTCCTTCACTGTGAACAGCGCGGTTCCCTGCGCGACAGGGACCGGCAACAGCTTCAGCGTGGCGGCAGTGATCACCCCCAGCGTGCCCTCGGCTCCGATCAGCAGGTTTTTCAGGTCATAGCCCGTGTTGTCTTTGCGCAAACGCGACAACCCGTGCCAGATGTCTCCCGAGGGCAGCACCGCCTCCAACCCCAGGCAGAGATCGCGTGCATTGCCGTAGCGCAGCACGTTAACGCCGCCGGCATTGGTCGAGAGGTTCCCGCCGATCCGGGCTGATCCCTCTGCCGCCAGCGACAGGGGAAACAGCCGCCCTGCCCCTTCTGCCGCGGCCTGGACATCCGCCAGAATGGCTCCTGCTTCGGCAATCAGGACATTTTCCTGCGGGTGAACGGACCGGATTGCCGCCATCCGTTCCAGCGACAGCACCAGTGGCGCCGGGCCGTCCGGCATTACCTGGCCACCGACCAGGCTGGTGCCGCCGCCATAGGGCACAACCGGCACCCAAGCGGCACTGGCTTCGCGAATCAGAAGTGAGACTTGCTCAGCTGTTTGCGGCAAGGCCAGCACCCCCGCCTGCCCCTGGTAGCGCCCGCGCGGTTCCTCCAGATAACGCGGCTCTGGCGGCCGCAGCACGCCTTCCGGCAGCAGGTTCGAGAGATGGTTGGCAAAGGCAGTATCTGCGGGGTTCAGCATCATGCCCTATCCATGCCGTAAGTGGCACGGGCTGGCAAGGCAGGTCACTCTTCTTCAGCTAGGTACTTCGGCTGCAGCACATGGATCGTCGGGCGGCTGGGCAGGCTGCGCAGGGAGAGCGTAAGGGCGCTGTTGCCTTCATTCACGACATCAAACTCAGGCCCGATCCGGGCCAGGAAGCGCTGCAGCGATGCGTCACTGAACCAATGCATCGGAATTATGACGGAGGAACGCAGCCGCCCCAGAACTTCCAGCATCTGATCCAGCGGCAGGGTTATGCCGCCATCCACCGCCGCCATCACCACGTCGAGCCGCCCCAGCGCCGCATATTGTTCCGGGGTCGGCACATGGTGGAGATGACCCAAATGGCCGATACAGAGGCCAGCCGCCTCGAAAACGAAGATTGAGTTGCCTTGCGCTTCCACGCCTCCGAACATGTTGCGGATGTCAGTGGAGACATTGCGGATCAGCATTTCGCCAAGGTCCAGATGGTGTTCTATCCCGCCCCCAAGCGGCCCCCAGCCCCGTAACACATGGGGAATGGCTGGATCGGGATGCGCCGTCCAGTGGGTTTCATGGGCGTGGTTCATGGTGACCACATCCGGGATCAGCGGCGCAGCGCCAGTGAAGCCCGTGAAATCGGTAACCACATTCAGCCCGCCTTCGGTGCGCAGCAGGAAGGAGGCATGCGCGATGTAGCGGATCTGCACGCTGTCCTGGGCAACCGGGTCCTGCCAACTGGCTTGGTGCAGATACTCCAGGCCAGGGGTTGCCCCGGCCAGTGCGATACAATGGCTTGCCCGCCGCTCCTGGGCCTGGAGGGCAGTGGTACAGAGGATCAGCCAAAAGAGACAGCAAAAGCCGCGCATGAAGCAGGTTCTAGGGCGCAAACCGCAGTTGTCAGCCCCCAGGGCGGAAAATCGCGCCGGGCGCGCTCCCGCCTGTTCCAGCAGAATTGAAAATTCTGCCTCTCAGTTGGGCGTGGCGCCGGGCCTGCGGCCCGGCGCAGCCATGGCAGGCCGCGAAGCTCTTTCCGGCCGAAAGACCGGGTGGCGCCGCACCGCAGGTGCGGCGCCACCCCCAACGGGAGCGGGGCATTTCAATGCACCAGCGACGGGCGGGAGCGCCCGGCTGCCTGTGCCTCTGCGATCAGGCCTGCCCGGCCAGTGTCTTGCCCCGCCGGTCGTGGCGCAGCGAAGCGTACAAAACATGGGTCCGCCACCGGCCGTTGATCTGAAGATAGGACTGAGCAACGCCTTCGTATTTGAAGCCGGATTTTTCCAAGAGACCGCGGGAGGCTTCGTTTTCTGGCAGGCAGGCGGCCTCGATCCGGCTGAGATCCAGCTTGCTGAAGGCATGATGCACCACCGCGCCGATCGCCTCGCGCATGTAGCCGTGGCGGGCAAAGGGCAACCCGGTCCAGTACCCCAGCGTTCCCGCCTGGGCCGGTCCGCGGCGGATGTTGTCCAGCGTGATTGCACCCGCCAGCATATTGTCGGACCGCCGGATCAGGAACAGCGGCAGCGCCGTGCCCCCAGCCACCGAACGGCGGGCCCAATAGACCCGGTTGGTGAACGACTTGCGGCTGAGGTGGTCCGCCGCCCAGCTGGGCTCCCACGGCGTCAAATACGGCTGGCTCTGCAGCCGCAGCGCTGCCCAGCCGTGAAAATCCGCATGCACCGGCGGCCTGAGAGTCAGGCGTTCGGTTTCAATGCGGACCTTGCGGCGGTTCAGCAGCATCAGGCGGCGCGCCTCTCCTGCAGCCTCTCCAGCGCCGGGGCATCTGCGACCGGACCGTAAAGCGCAAGTGCCGCCGGCGCGGAAACCGCCATCTCCTCAGCCATGCTGCGCACATCCTTGGTGCTCACAGCCTCAATCCGCTCAACCGTGTGTTCCAGTGACGGCACCTTGCCCCAGATCTGCACCAGGCGGGCCAGACGTTCAGCCCGGTTCGACGGGCTTTCCAGCCCCATCAACATCCCGGCTTTCATCTGGGCGCGGGCGCGCTCGACCTCGGCCTCAGTCATATCGTCGGCGGCACGTTTCATCTCGTCGATGGTGATGCCTGCAAGCTCTTCCAGCTGATCGCCTGAGGTGCCGGCATAGACAGTCATCGCGCCAGTATCGGCATAAGATCCGGCCTGCGCAAAGATAGTGTAGCACAGGCCGCGTTTTTCGCGCACTTCCTGGAACAGCCGCGAGGACATGCCTCCGCCAAGCGCACTGGCATAGATCTGCGAGGTGTACATCGACTGGTCGCGGTAGCTGGGGCCTTCGAACGCCAGCGCAAAATGCGCCTGCTCCAGGTCTTTGACCTGCCGCGCTTCGCCGCCGGTGAACAGCGCGCCTTCGGCGTTGAAATCGGGCTTGGCTTCCATATGGCCAAACAACCGCTCGGCTAGTTTCACCAAGACATCGTGATCGACGCCGCCAGCGGCCGCCAATATCATCTGGCCGGGACCGTAGTGCTCACCCACGAAGCCTTGCAGGTCTTCGCGGCTGAAGCTGCTGACGCGCTCTGCCGGGCCCAGAATGGTGCGGCCCAAAGGTTGGCCGCGGTAGCTTTCTTCCTGCAGCCAGTCAAAGATCACATCATCCGGCGTGTCCAGCGACTGGCCAATCTCCTGCAGGATCACGCCGCGCTCGACCTCGATTTCGCGCTGATCGAACACCGGGTTCAGCAGGATGTCCCCGATCACATCCACGGCCAACGGCACATCGTCCTTGAGCACACGGGCGTAATACGCCGTCACCTCACGCGAGGTGTAAGCGTTGATGTAACCGCCTACATCCTCGATCTCTTCGGCGATTTGCAGGGCCGAGCGGGTCTTGGTGCCCTTGAAGGCCATATGCTCCAGGAAGTGGGCAATGCCGTTCTGTTCAAGCCGCTCGTGACGGCCGCCGGCGTTGACCCAGATCCCGACCGCCGCGGATTCCAGCCCTGGCATATGCTCGGAGACGATGCGGAACCCGTTGGCGAGTGTGTGCTGCTGAACTGTCAATTCGCGATGTTCTTTCTGATGTGATCCTCAAGGGCCGCCAGATCACTGCTGATCCGGGTTACCCGTTCCGGCCTGTCATACAGATCTGCCATCCGCGGAGGAAGAGGCGGATGAATGCCGCTGGCATCTTCTACGGCAGCCGGGAATTTCGCCGGGTGGGCAGTGGCGAGCGTGATCATCGGCACATCCGCCTCGCGGTGCTCGTTCGCGACCTTCACGCCAACGGCTCCATGCGGACAAAGCAGCTCGCCCGAGGCAGCCAGTTCGGATTTGATTGTGGCCAGGGTTTCTTCCTCAGAGGTGCGGCCCGAGGCATAGGTTTCGCTCAGCGCCTGCATGGCCCCTTGCGACACGTCGAAGCCGCCGTTCTTCAGCTCATCCATCAACTGGGCAATGGCCTTGCTGTCTTGGCCATAGGCGTAGAACAGGGCACGCTCGAAGTTCGACGACACCTGAATGTCCATCGACGGGCTGATCGAGGGTTGGGTGTCGCCCTTGTAGTACCCCTGCCCCGACAGGCAGCGGTGCAGGATGTCGTTCTGGTTGGTGGCAACCACCAGCTGATCGATCGGCAGGCCCATCTGCTTGGCAATGAATCCCGCGAAGATGTCGCCGAAGTTTCCAGTCGGCACGGTGAAGCTCACCTTGCGGTCCGGCGCCCCCAGAGAGACGGCGGCGGAGAAGTAATAAACGACCTGCGCCAGAACGCGGGCGATGTTGATCGAGTTCACGCCCGCCAGTTTCACGCCGTCGCGGAAATCGAAGTCGTTGAACATATCTTTGACGCGCGCCTGGCAGTCGTCAAAGTCGCCATCAACGGCCAGCGCATGGACGTTGGCATCCTGCGGGGTGGTCATTTGGCGGCGCTGCACTTCGGAGACCCGGCCGTGCGGATACAGGATGAAGACGTCAACGTTGCTGAGGCCCCGGAAGGCCTCCATCGCTGCCGAGCCGGTGTCGCCGGATGTCGCGCCCGCAATGGTCACCCGGTCGCCGCGCCGCTCAAGAGCAGCCTGGAACAGCTGGCCGATCAGCTGCATGGCGAAGTCCTTGAACGCCAGCGTGGGGCCGTGGAACAATTCCAGCAGGAAGTGGTTCGGTGCCAGCTGCTTCAGCGGTGCGCGGGCGGCGTGGCCGAAGCCCTCGTAAGCGCGGGCGATGATGGCGCGGAATTCCTCGTCGGTGAAGCAATCGCCGATGAAAGGGCGCATGACGCGGAAGGCGGTTTCCTCATAGGACAGGCCCGCCAGTGCCGCGATCTCATCCTGGGGCATCTGCGGGATTTCGGCCGGCACATACAGGCCGCCGTCGCGCGCGAGGCCGGTCAGCATTGCGTCTTCAAAGGTCAGCTCGGGCGCTTGGCCCCGGGTCGAGATATATTTCATCGCCTTCAGCTCTTCTGGTTCAAGGGCGGCTGCGCCGCAGGAAGTAGACGGTCATTGCGGCCCAGATGAAGGCCAGCGAAAACCAGGTGATCGAATATTGCAAGTGGTTGTTCGGGATGGAGGCCGTGTCGACAGGCACTGGCAACAAGTCGGCCTCGCCTTGGGGATTGCGCCTTAGAACAATCATGGCAGGCTCGGTACCAAGATAATCGGCCATCTGTTCGGCGTCACGGGCAAACCAAATGTTATCCACCCAATCCGGTTTAGGCGTGTAGCTGTCGGTTTCTTGCGGCCAGTGCAGGTTGCCTTCAATCTCCGCGGGGCCAAAGTAACGGTCATCCGGCCTGTCAGCCTGCGTTACAAACCCGCGGTCGATCAGAACCTTACGGCCGTTCGCCAAGGTGAAATCGGAGACCACACGAAACCCTGGCCCCAGGTCCTTAAACGAAGAAAGGACGTGCAGCTCATTTTCACCGATGTCGCCGGAAAGACGAATGGGGCGGTACTTGTCCACTTCAGGATCAAAGTCTGAGGGAAGCACAGTTACGGGTTCTTCCGCGATCCGTGCCTCGATGGTAGCGAGGATATCTTCTTTCCAGGCCATGCGCTGCAGCTGCCAGGTGCCCAGGCCGATAAGAATGGCAAGGCCCGCGCCGCTGATGATCAACAGGAAGATGACACGCCGCATCCGGGCTGCTCCGCTTCAATAGTAAAGGCGCGCAGAGCCTGCTGCCCTGCGCGCCTTGCTCATTAATGTCTGTCCGCGGTTTTTGGAACCGCAAACATGTAACCATTACATTCCCGGGATCAAAAGCCCGAGGTGCCCCAGATGTAGACGGCAACAAACAGGAACAGCCAGACGACGTCCACAAAGTGCCAGTACCAGGCCGCGGCCTCAAAGCCGACGTGCTGTTCCGGGGTGAAGTCGCCCTTCATCGCGCGGATCAGGCAGACAGTCAGGAAGATGGTGCCGATCACAACATGGAAACCGTGGAAGCCGGTGGCCATGAAGAAGTTCGAGTAAAACTCATCTTCGCCGAACTTCCAGCCTTCGTGCAGCAGGTGATAGTATTCATAGCCCTGCAGCGCGGTGAAGGCGATGCCGAAAGCGATACCGATGGCCAGGCCCTGGACCAGCGCCTTGCGGTCGTTGTTATGGACCAGCGCGTGGTGTGCCCAAGTCACGGCACAGCCGGACAGCAGCAGCAGCAGCGTATTGATCAGCGGCAGGTGGAACGGATCGACAGCCACGATTTCCGGCGCGATGTACTCGGTGCCGATATAGGTCTCCATCGGGTAAATGGCGTGTTTGAAGAACGACCAGAACCAGGCGAAGAAGAACATCACCTCGGACATCACAAACAGGATGAAGCCATAACGCAGACCGATGCGGACAACTGGCGTGTGATCGCCGACTTTGCTTTCGGCGACGACTTCGGACCACCAGGCGAAGGCAGAATAGAGAACCGCAACAAAGCCGATCCAGAACGCCCAGGCAGTGATGCCCTTCATCCAGAAAACCGCGCCGACCAGCATGACAAAAGTGCCCAGCGATGCGGCCAGCGGCCAGATCGACGGCGGCAGAATATGATAATCGTGATTTTTAGCGTGCGCCATTCAAGTGTCCCTCACCAAAGCGGCCTAGTTCGTGGTTGAACCTGCCCCGGTGTTATCCCCGGTGTCGAGGGCTGCGTAACCCTCGGGCAGATCGATTTCATGAAACGTGTACGAAAGCGTGATCGTATGCACGTATTTTGCGTCCCGGTCGTCAATGATTTCCGGATCAACATAGAAGGTCACGGGCATCTGCACCCGCTCCCCCGGCTGAAGCACCTGCTCGGTAAAGCAGAAGCAGTCGATTTTCTCAAAGAAATACCCGGCTTGATAAGGCGTCACATTGTAGGACGCCTGGCCCGCAACGGGGCGGTCGGTCGGGTTATAGGCCTCGTAAAAGGCCAATCCGGTTTCACCCAGCTTGATCTCCATCTCGCGCTGGGACGGCTTGAACTCCCACGGCATGCCGCGCTGTTTGGAGCCGTCAAAGCGCACCGTGATGGTCTGATCCAGAACAGTATCGGAACCGGCATTGGCCACCTGGGTGACACCGCCGAAACCGGTGACCCGGCAGAACCAGTCGTAAAACGGCACCGAGGCCCAGGACAGGCCGCCCATCAGGACAACAACGCCCACCAGCTGGACAACAGTTTTCTGCGGCCCCTGCAGCGCCATCAGTTCTGCTCTCCCTGGGCGTCCGGGAATTTGAAGCTGGCGGAAGTCACCTTGACCATGGTCAGCGCCATCACCAGCACCACAAAGGCGCCCAGCAGGATGCCGACCCCTTTGTTGAGGCCAGAGCGGCGTTTGTGGATCTCATGTTCTTTGCGTAAAGCCATCTTACCAGCCTCCCAGTCCGTAGGGCTTCAGCAGGGCTTCAGCCAGGATCGCACCGAAATGCAGGAACAGGTACAGCAGCGACAGTTTGAAGAAGCTGCGTTCGACCTTGAAGTTGTCCGCCTCGGAGTCGTCTTCATCGCGGCGGGTGATCTTCCAGGCCCCGTGCAGAAACAGCGCGTTCATGACCAGCGCTGCGGCCAGATACAGCGGGCCGCCGATACCCGAGAACGCGGTGCCAACGGCCAGAACAGCCAGCAGCGCGGTGTAAACCAGGATATGGACGCGGGTGGCGCGGCGGCCGTGGGTCACGGTCAGCATCGGCACGCCGGCATCGTCATAGTCCGAGCGCATGAACAGCGCCAGCGCCCAGAAATGCGGCGGTGTCCACATGAAGGTGAGCAGGAACATCAGCCAGGGCTCAACCGACATTGTGCCGGTGGCGGCAATCCAGCCGATCACCGGCGGGAAGGCCCCCGCAGCACCGCCGATCACGATATTCTGCGGCGTCGCGCGCTTGAGCCACATGGTGTAGACCACCACGTAAAAGAAAATGGTGAAGGCCAGGAAGGCGCCGGCAAAGACATTGGCGGCCAGCGCCAGCATGATCACCGACAGGCCCGACAGCGCCAGACCCAGCGCCAATGCCTCGCCCGGCTCGACTTTACCGGCCGGGATCGGGCGGCCCCGGGTGCGCTTCATCACCTTGTCGATATCGGCGTCCCACCACATGTTGAGCGCACCGGAGGCACCGCCGCCGATGGCGATGAACAGGATGGCACAAAAGCCGATGACGGGATGCACACCCACCGGCGCCGCCAGCAGCCCGACCAAAGCGGTGAACACCACCAGCGACATGACACGGGGTTTCAGCAGGGCGAAGTAATCGCCGAAACTGGCCTCGTCCTCATACGCCCGGCTTGCGTTGATGCTTGCGTCGCTCATCTTGGGTCCTTTGGCAGCAACAGGTGCGCAAAGCTGCGCACCCTGGTCTTTTCACTATACCCTATGAAGCTCCCTCAAGCTTCACAAAGCCAGTTCTCAGTTGGAGGCGACCTGGTAGGCCTGCGGCAGACCCGCGTATTCTGCCTTGGCGCCTTCCAGCCAGGCGTCGTATTCTGCCTGGGTCACAACCTTGACGGTGATCGGCATATAGGCGTGGTCCTTGCCGCACAGCTCAGAGCACTGGCCGAAGTAGATGCCTTCTTTGCCTTCATCGACGTTGAACCACAGTTCCGCCAGTCGGCCGGGAACCGCATCCTGCTTCACGCCGAACGCCGGAATGGTCCAGGAATGGATCACGTCAGCCGCAGTCACCTGCATCACAACGGTCTTGCCCGAGGGCACCACAACGGCAGTGTCGGTGGCCAGCAGCCACTCGTCTTCGGCATAGCCGTTTGCAGCCAGCTCTTCTTTCGGCAGCAGGAAGCTCTCAAAACCAAATTCGTGGTCAGTGTATTCATAACCCCAGTACCACTGGTAGCCAGTCACTTTGATGGTGATGTCCGCCTTGGGGATTTCCTGCTGGGCAAACAGCTGCGGCAGCGAGAAGGAGCCGATAAACACCAGCACCAGGATCGGGATAATGGTCCAGGCGATCTCAACCGGGGTGTGGTGGGTGAACTTTGCCGGGGTCGGGTTGGCCCGCTTGTTAAAGCGGACAATGGCGTAAAGCATCAGACCAGCAACAAAAACACAGATCACGGTGATGATCACCAGGATCATGTAATCCAGTTTCTGCAGACCATCCGCCAGCGAGGTCGCCGCCGGCTGGAAGTTCAGGCCGCCGTCAACCGGCTTGCCAATGGTTTTCAGGCCTTCTTGCGCCATTGCTGGAAGGCTTGAAAGGCCGGCGAAAAGGCCCGAAAGCATCAAAGCGTTTTTCATGTTCTGTCCTGATCGGTTGATCGCATTGTTCTTGCGGCAGCACGAAATGCAGGGGAATCATTGATTCCCACAAAACGCACCTGCCCCGTTGTCTTTGACGCTGGTTAAAATCATATTCGGGGACACAGATAAAGAGGCAGCCAAGCGTCAAACCGTCGCTTTCTTGATTTAGATCAAAAAAATCCGAGGACCGTGCCATGGAAAACCCAGCCTTCCGTCCCTTTGAAACCGCGCTCCCCGAGGATGAGGCCCTCGCCAGCTTGCGCGATGCCCTGAACGGTGCGGAGGATGGGGAGATCTTTGCAGAGCGCCGCAAATCCGAAGCGTTGTCCTTTGATGACGGGCGGCTGCGCAGCGCCAGTTATGATGCCTCCGAAGGCTTTGGCCTGCGGGCGGTGAACGGTGATGTAGCCGGGTATGCCCATTCTACCGACGTCTCCATTGCGTCGCTGAAGCGGGCGGCAGAAACGGCCCAGCTGGCGATCGGAACCGGCGGCGGCACCTATTCGGATGCACCGCAGGCCACCAACGCCAAGCTGTACACCGATGCCGACCCGATCAGCGCCATGCCGTTTCCAGTGAAGGTGGAGACCCTGCGGGAAGTCGATGCCTATGCCCGTGATCTGGATCAACGCGTGGTTCAGGTATCTGCGTCTTTGGCCGCCTCGCTGCAGGAGGTGGAAATCCTGCGGGCGGACGGAACACGGGTGTGCGACATCCGCCCGATGGCACGGTTCAACGTGTCGGTGATCGTCGAAAAGGACGGCCGCCGCGAGGGCGGCTCGGCCGGCGGCGGCGGGCGGCTTGGGCTTGACGGGCTGGTCGACCCTGAACACTGGCACGCCCAGGTGCAGGAGGCATTGCGGATCGCGCTGGTGAATCTGGACGCGGTTCCGGCACCGGCGGGCGAGATGGATGTGGTGCTTGGCCCCGGCTGGCCCGGCATTCTGCTGCATGAGGCGATCGGCCACGGGCTGGAGGGCGACTTTAACCGCAAAGGCTCCTCGGCCTTTGCAGGTTTGATGGGCCAGCAGATTGCCGCCAAGGGGGTCACCGTGCTGGATGACGGCACCATCCCGGACCGGCGCGGTTCGATCACGGTGGACGACGAGGGCACCCCCAGCCAGAAAACGACGCTGATCGAGGACGGCGTGCTGGTCGGCTTCATGCAGGACCGCCAGAACGCGCGGCTGATGGGGGTCTCTCCCACCGGCAACGGGCGGCGCCAAAGCTATGCCCATGCGCCGATGCCGCGGATGACCAATACCTATATGCTAGGCGGCGAGGCTGATCCGGGCGATCTGGTGGCGGGGATCAAGGACGGCATCTGGGCTGTGGGATTCGGCGGCGGCCAAGTGGACATTACCAATGGCAAGTTCGTGTTCTCCTGCACCGAGGCCTATAGGGTGAAGGACGGCAAGGTCGGCGCACCGGTCAAGGGCGCCACGCTGATCGGCGACGGCGCAACTGCGCTGAAACAGATTCGCGGGCTTGGCAACGACATGGCGCTGGATCCTGGCATGGGCAATTGCGGCAAGGCGGGCCAATGGGTGCCGGTCGGCGTCGGCCAGCCTTCGGTGCTGATGGGCGGCCTGACGGTGGGCGGCTCAGCGGCCTGAGGCAGCGCAAAATATCGATAAAGCTATGTTTTGCCCCTGAAAAACCGGGCCGGAGGCCAATGTTTCCGGCCCGGTTCGCTGTCAAGCACACCGCCGCCACCCGTATGGGAACTGCAATTTTCCATTTAATCTGGCTACTTAGGATAATTTTCGGGAAATTGCCCAAAAACATTCTGACGTTCACCACCTGTTAACCCCCTTAAGGTTAATTCTGGTTCTGCAAACAGGCGGAGCTGCGGATGACTGAAGAAGCACATTCTTCCACTCACCCCCCACTCCCACCCACCACGGAAGATACCCGGTTTTCCTGGCTTCGCCTTTTGCGCTCCAAACGGGTCGGCCCGGTGACCTTCCACCGGCTGCTCGCCGAATATGGTTCAGCGCAGAACGCGCTGGATGCGTTGCCCGAAGTGGCACGTTCCGCAGGTATCAAAGGGTATGAAACATGCCCTGCCAAAGCGGTGGACGCTGAAATAAAGACCGCAAAAGCCGCCAAAGCGCGGCTTTTGTGCTTTTCTGATCCCGAATACCCCGAACTCCTCAGGAGCCTGAAAGATGCGCCGCCGCTGTTGTGGGCCATTGGCAACCTTGCGGCGTTGCAGCGTCCGATGATTTCCATGGTCGGCGCCCGCAACGCCTCATCCCTGGGGCTGCGCATGGCCAGAACGCTGGCGCACAACCTGGGCGAGGCTGGCTATACTGTCGTCTCCGGCATGGCTCGCGGTATCGATACCGCCGCACATCAGTCAGCGCTGCAAACAGGAACAATTGCTATTCTGGCTGGCGGCGCCGATGTGATCTATCCGGCAGAAAATGCACGGCTTGCCGAAGACATTACCGGATCCGGGCTGCGCCTGTCAGAGCAGCCGATGGGCAAGACACCGCAGGCTCGGGACTTTCCCAAACGCAACCGGATCATTGCCGGCATGTCCCGTGCCGTTGTGGTGGTGGAGGCGGCCGCCAAATCCGGCAGCCTGATCACTGCCCGGGACGCGCTGGATTACGGGCGCGAGGTATTGGCGGTCCCCGGACACCCTTTTGATGCGCGTAGTTCGGGCTGCAACAGGCTGATCCGCGACGGCGCCCTGCTAGTCCGCAATGCCGCCGACGTGCTGGAGGCGCTGCCGCCGCAATGCCAGCCTCAGGAAGATGCGCCTGCAGCAGGCAGCCAGCAGCAGATCCTGGCCGGCCTGCCGCCGCAGCCGCCCGAACGGCGCAGCCTGACGCAAACCAACGCCCTGCATCAGCAGATCCTCGGCAGACTGGGACCCTCTCCCACGTCTGAGACCGACCTGCTGCGAGACCTCTCCTTGCCACCGCAGAAACTGGCCCCGGCGCTGACCGATCTGGAGCTTGAAGGCGCAATCCGGCGCCAGCCGGGCGGGCTGCTGTCCAAGGTCTTTCCGGAGGAAAAAGACTGAACCTGCGCGTATCGCTTTGCCCCTGCCCTCCTCCCCGGACTGCAGGAACAGGCTGCCGTGATCCGTTGGAATACTACCGTTAACGGCCTGTTCCCGGCCCCGTCCATTGAACTTGGATTGACAATCTCCCCTTGCGCCCCACATCCTGCGCCGCCATAGAACCCGCAGAAGCGGTCCGAAGAGGTTACAGAATTTATGCCAGTAGTCGTTGTCGAATCCCCGGCCAAAGCAAAGACAATCAACAAATATCTTGGCTCCAACTATACGGTTCTGGCGTCCTACGGGCATGTGCGCGACCTGCCGGCCAAGGATGGTTCGGTCGATACCGAAGCTGATTTCGGCATGACCTGGGAGGTCGGCAATGATTCCCGCAAGCACGTCAAGGCAATCGCCGACGCGCTGAAAGAGGACAATGCGCTGATTCTCGCCACCGACCCTGACCGCGAGGGAGAGGCGATCAGCTGGCATTTGCAGGAGGCGCTGACCAAACGGCGTTCGATCAAGAAAGACACCGCGGTCAGCCGGGTGACCTTCAACGCGATCACCAAGGAAGCGGTGACCGAGGCGATGCAGAACCCGCGCGAAGTCGACATGCCGCTGGTCGAGGCCTATCTGGCCCGCCGCGCGCTGGACTATCTGGTGGGCTTCAACCTGTCGCCGGTTCTGTGGCGCAAGCTGCCGGGCGCGCGGTCCGCGGGCCGGGTGCAATCCGTTTGCCTGCGTTTGATCGTCGAGCGCGAGATGGAGATCGAAGCCTTCAACGCGCAGGAATACTGGTCGGTACGGGCCCAGATGGCGACCCCGCGCGGCCAGGAGTTCGAAGCCCGCCTGACGGTGCTGGGCGGCGACAAGCTGGACAAATACAGCCTGAAGACTTCCACCGCTGCCGAACTCGCAGTGCAGGCCGTGGCCTCGCGCCAGCTGTCGGTGCTGTCGGTCGAAGCAAAACCCGCTTCCCGCAACCCCTCTGCCCCGTTCATGACCTCAACCCTGCAGCAGGAAGCCAGCCGCAAGTTCGGCATGGGTGCGCGCCAGACCATGAATGCCGCGCAGCGCCTGTATGAGGCGGGCCACATCACCTATATGCGGACCGACGGCATCGACATGGCGCCCGAGGCGGTGCAGGCCGCCCGTGCCGAGATCGAAACCCGCTACGGCGCTGAATATGTGCCCTCCTCGCCGCGGATCTATAAAAACAAGGCGAAGAACGCCCAGGAAGCGCACGAATGTATCCGTCCCACGGATATGAGCCGCGACGCGGCCAGCCTGAAGGTGACGGATGATGATCAGCGCAAGCTCTATGACCTGATCTGGAAGCGCACGCTGTCGTGCCAGATGGAAGGTGCCCGGCTGGAGCGCACCACCGTCGATATCGGCTCGGATGACAAACAGGTGGTGCTGCGCGCCACCGGCCAGGTGATGCTGTTTGACGGCTTCATGCGCGTCTACGAGGAAGGCCGCGATGATGTCGCCGACGAAGACGACAAGCGCCTGCCGCAGATCATGCAGGGCGAAGCGCTGAAGTTTGCATCCTCGCTGGCCGCGCAGGCTGACAAGGCCGGCAAAGAGGCGTCCGTGCTCTCTGATGACGGCGCTGTGCTGGCGCTGCAACACCACACCCAGCCGCCGCCGCGTTACACCGAAGCAACCTTGGTCAAGCGGATGGAAGAGCTTGGCATCGGCCGCCCCTCGACCTATGCGTCCGTGATCACCACGATCCAGGACCGCGAGTATGTCCGCAAGGACAAGAACCGCCTGTTCCCCGAGGACAAGGGCCGGATCGTCACCATCTTCCTGCTGAATTTCTTCCGCAAATACGTCGGCTATGAATTCACCGCCAACCTGGAAGAAGAGCTGGATGACGTCAGCGCCGGAAACGGCGACTACAAGGAATTGCTGGGCAAGTTCTGGCGCGATTTCTCGGCGGCCATTTCGGAAACCTCCGAGCTACGTATCACCGAAGTGCTGGATGTGCTGGACGCGGCACTTGCACCGCAGCTCTATCCGCCGCGCGAAGACGGCACCGACCCGCGCGTCTGCCCCAAATGCGGGGCGGGCCAGCTGCATCTGAAAACCTCACGAACCGGCGGTTTTGTCGGCTGCGGCAATTACCCGGAATGCACCTACACCCGCCCCATTGCCGGCGAAGGCGCTGATGGCGACGAGCGGCTGCTGGGCATGGACGGCGAAGATGAAATCCACCTGAAGGCCGGCCGCTTTGGGCCCTATGTGCAGCGCGGCGAAGCAACGCCCGAGATCAAGAAGCCGCCGCGCGCCAGCCTGCCCAAGGGCTGGAGCAAGGACGATATGGACTTGGCAAAGGCGCTGACCCTGCTCAGCCTGCCGCGCCAGATCGGCGATCATCCCGAAGGCGGTGTGATTTCTTCGAACTTCGGCCGCTTCGGCCCCTATTTGATGCACCAGCTGCCGGAAGAGGAAAAACCGGTTTACGCCAACCTCAAGGACCCCAACGACGTCTTTGAAATCGGCATGAACCGGGCGGTAGAACTGTTGGCAGAAAAGCGCGCCAACCCGGGCCGACGCGGCAGCCGGGCTGCGGCCAAACCGTTGAAGGAGCTGGGCGAGCACCCCGACAGCGGCGGCGCCATCAACATCATGGATGGCCGTTACGGGCCGTATGTCAAATGGGAAAAGGTCAACGCCACCCTGCCCAAGGACGTGGAGCCCAAGGACGTGACCATGGAGATGGCGATGGAGCTGATTGCGGAAAAATCCGCAAAAGGCGGCAAGAAAAAAACCGCGGCCAAAAAGCCCGCAGCCAAGAAAAAGGCAGCCGCCAAAAAGGCAGCCGCCAAAGACTGACTCCCAGCGGCATGGATCTAGGCGGGGCGCTCCCGCCGGTTCCAGGCGCATTGACATGCGCCCTTACCGTTGGGCCCGGCGCCGCTAACGCGGCGTGAACCATGTCCTGCGCGCTTCCTTCTCTGTTCTGCAGCGGGTCAAGGGCGGCTCTGCCGCTGCGTCAGCGGCTTGCCCTTGACGCGGCGCAGAACAGTTTCACTCTCGCGAATGCCCAATAAGTGCATAGCTGCCCTTATTGGGCTTCTCAGCAAGACTTTCTTTTGCGCCGTAGAGCGGCGCCACGCCCAAGGCTGATGGAGCATTTGCCAGAGGCAAATGCTCCGGGAAGGCGCGGGAGCCTCCCCCTCTCTGTTCTCCGTAGAAATACGTGCCCGTCTCCGTATTCATTGACTCTGCTCCAGCCGGCAGCCAGAAATCCCGCAACCGGCATACTGGGAGAACTCCATGAAGAAGGTATATTCCAACGCTGCTGAAGCGCTCGACGGGCTGCTTCACGACGGCATGTTCATCGCTGCGGGCGGTTTCGGCCTCTGCGGCATCCCCGAGCTGCTGCTGCAGGCGATCAAGGACGCAGGCACCAAGGATCTGACTTTTGCCTCCAACAACGCCGGCGTCGATGATTTCGGCATTGGCATCCTGCTGCAGACCCGGCAGGTGAAAAAGATGATCTCGTCTTATGTGGGCGAAAACGCGGAGTTCATGCGCCAATACCTGAGCGGTGAGCTGGAGCTGGAATTCAACCCGCAAGGCACTCTGGCTGAACGCCTGCGCGCGGGCGGCGCAGGCATCCCCGGTTTCTTCACCAAGACCGGTGTTGGCACCGTGATCGCTGAAGGTAAATTCGAAAAACAGTTCCCTACCGGCCCCGACGGCGCCATGGAGGACTACATCATGGAGGAAGGCATCTTTGCCGACCTCGCCATCGTCAAGGCCTGGAAAGCGGACGAGACCGGTAACCTGGTGTTCCGCAAGACCGCCCGCAACTTCAACGCCCCTGCCGCCACCTGCGGCAAAACCTGCGTGGTTGAGGTTGAGGAAATCGTGCCCACCGGCTCTCTGGATCCGGATTCGATCCACCTGCCCGGCATCTATGTGCACCGCATCATCCAAGGCGATCACGAGAAACGCATCGAACAGCGCACCGTGCGCAAGCGGGAGGAAGCATAATGCCCTGGGACCGTAATCAAATGGCAGCACGCGCCGCGCAGGAGCTGCAGGACGGCTGGTATGTGAACCTCGGCATCGGCATCCCGACCCTGGTCTCCAACTACATCCCCGAAGGTGTGGAAGTGACCCTGCAATCGGAAAACGGCATGCTGGGCATGGGCCCTTTCCCCTTTGAGGGTGAGGAGGATGCCGACCTGATCAACGCCGGCAAGCAGACCATCACCGAGCTGCCGCAGACCGCCTATTTCGACTCGGCGCAGTCGTTCGCGATGATCCGCGGCGGCAAGATCGCGATGGCGATTCTAGGTGCGATGGAAGTGGCCGAGAACGGCGACCTGGCCAACTGGATGATCCCCGGCAAGCTGGTCAAGGGCATGGGCGGCGCCATGGATCTGGTGGCAGGCGTCGGCCGCGTGGTTGTGGTGATGGACCACACCAACAAGCATGGCGACAGCAAGGTGCTGAAGGACTGCACCCTGCCGTTGACCGGCAAGGGCGTGGTGGATCGGATCATCACCAATCTGGGGGTTCTGGACGTCGTGGATGGCGGCCTGAAGATCGTTGAGTTGGCGGATGGTGTCAGCGAAGACGATATCCGCAGCGCGACCCAGGCCACCCTGGTGGACTGATCCCGGATTAGACCTGATAATCAGGGCCCGCCGGTTTCCGGCGGGTCTTTTCTTTGCAAATCCGGTTGGCAGTCAAACCCCGGCAGCAGGCCCAGGCCGTGCGCGCGGACGCTGCGTGTGCCAGATAGCGCCTTCGGGCGGGTTGACGATTTCATACATGTAGACACGCTTATCGTACCAATTGACGATCTTCTCCTGGCCGTCTTCGAACACCACCACGCAATAACTGCCCATGGCCGGATCACAGCTGTCGCGGCCAAGCAGGGTAACGGTGACCGGATCCACCAAATGCCGGTTGAACAGTACAATCGCCTTGGTCTGCTTACCCGAAACATACAAAGCGCCAGCAAACAGGCCTGCGGCCAGCAGCACAAAACCCAGGCCCGAGAAATTCCGGAACGGGTTGACCTTTGCAAGTCCCGGAGCAAAGGCGACAAACACCATCCGCCCGAATATCCCGGCAAAAGCAATCAGGCCGAGCATTGCAAGTGTGCTGGTGGCCTCTTGTGAACCCGCGGCAAGAGCCGCCGGATCAATTCCCAAATCCAATTCCTGTCTCCAATCTCTCAAAGCCAAATGAAGCGGCTTAATCCTGTCAATTCCTGCACCATAGCGGCAGCGGCAGGAATAGGACAAAAACTTTGCAGAAAACGCACCATTTCAAGACATTGCGGACAGGCGGCTGGCAGAACTCCGGTTATGCCCTGCTTTCGCTTGTCAAACTGATTTGAGTTGCCTGCCCCATCCTCCGCCAATATGAACAGACCGGTACACACAGAGATGGATTATGCGCCCGAACAAACGAGACGAATTGGTCAGCAAAGCCCTGGACGTGTTTTACCGCAGCGGTTTTCACGCGACGGGAATGGACACGCTGGTCAAGGAAACCGGCGTCTCAAAGACCTCCATGTACAAGCATTTTCGCACCAAGGATGACCTGATCATTGCTGTGCTGCAGCTGCGCGACGAGAACTTCCGCAACTGGCTCTTTGGCCGTATGGAGGACCTGTCGAACACACCGGCGGGACAGTTGATCGGTGTTTTCACCGCTCTAGGAGAGTGGTTCGCCAAGCCCGAGTTTGCCGGCTGCATGTTTGTAAAGGCCAGCTCCGAATTTCAAAACCATGCCCATCCGGTGTACCGGCAGTCCAGCGCACACAAACAGATGCTGCTGGACCATTTCACAGCGCTGGCCCAATCAGCCGGGGTGCCTGATCCGGCGGCATTGGCCCGGCAGCTTTTGATGCTGAAGGAAGGTGCCATTGTCCTGGCCGCGATGTCAGTCACCCCTGACCCGGCGGGCGACGCGCTGCAAACCGCCCAGATGCTGTTGCAGCCTTATCTGAAAGACAGCTGACCGCGCCTTACTTGCCCAACCTGAAAACGCATCCGTCGGACAAAAACTGCGGCGGTGTCATGCACAGGCCGCGCGCCACCTGATAGGCGGCCAGTACCTTGGGCACGTAGTCGCGTGTCTCGGCAAAGGGCGGCACCCCTTGATGCGAGCGCACAGCCCCTTCGCCGGCATTATAGCCTGCCAGGACCAAAATCGGATCGCCGCCGAATTCCCCCATCAGCCAGTCGAGATACTGAATACCGCCAGCAATGTTCTGCCGCGCCTCCAGCGCGTCACTCACCCCAAAACGTTTGGCAGTATCGGGCATCAGCTGCATCAGCCCCTGCGCCCCGACAGAGCTGACCGCATCGGACTTGCCGGCGGATTCGACAGCGATCACTGCCAGGACCAAGGCCGGCGACACCTCGGTGCCCAGGCTTTCGGTCAGGATCTGCACACCGCGTTCCTGCACAATATCCTGCATCAGTTGCAGCCGCGGGGCCGCCAGGCCTTTGGCTCCGCTCAAGGCCTGCAGGGCGTCATCCAGACGCCCCGGCCCCGATCCCTCTATTCCAAAGGCAACCTTATCCCAGAACCAGCCATAACGGCCGGCCGGCTTTGCACCGCTGTCTGCGGCAGTCTCCGCAGCGAGCGCCATGGGGGCTGGCTCAGGTTCCGGCTCAATCTGTATTGTAATGCGCTTGCCTGTGCCCGGCGCCGGCGGCTTGATGCGTTTTGCCTCGAACTGCGGAAAAGGCCGGGGCTGCACCTCCTGCGCCACTGCAACCAGTGGCATGGCACAGGCTGCCAGTGCCAATACAGCGTTCCCGAATGACATTGCCCTGCCTGCCTGTGGTTCCAGTTCGTTCCAATCTGTGAAAATTAACGCCAGAAGGCCAGTATTCCTGCCCCGGAATCTGGCGCAACCGCCTTATTTGCCCCGGACTGGCGCTGAAATATCACGGAGCACGTTGCGGTAATAAAAAATTAACACCGCAAAAACAACGAGATATGAAAGTTATTGCCGAAAAGTAAAAATTGGGCGGCTAATTCCGGATTTCAGCCCAAATCCTGCCACGCTGCACTGGCTATATGTATTCATCCAAGCCGGACAGTGGTCGAGCAGGTGAGAGAGCAGACCCTGGCGAGATGGCGGGATTACACATTCAGAGATCCTTTGGAGGGACCGAACCATGATCAAGTTTTTCAAAAGCTTTCGCAAAGACTTCCGCAAAGACGAATCCGGCGCCGTGACCGTTGACTGGGTTGTGCTGACCGCCGCTGTCGCCGCACTGGGCGGCGTGGTCTACACCGCCGTTCAGGATGGCGCGTCCACCTTGTCGAGCGACACCGGTTCCTACCTGAAAGGCAAGAAGCCGACCTGATCGCAGGCGGCGGCATCGAAGCCGCATCGTGACACCGCAGTTCGGGCCGCTCTCTTCGGAGGGCGGCCTATTTCGTTTCCGGTCCCTTGCGGGAAAGCCCGGACCTGCGTCTTCAACCGGCTGGAACTTTGGAAGTCCAGGCACGCGGGAAGATCAGCCAAACCCGCAATGTTTCTTCCGCATAGCCGCAGCAGACGCCCTGCCTGACGCATGCAGCTTCTTGCCAAAAAGTTAAAATTGGGCAGCCAATTCCGAATTCTCGCCCCAATCCTGCCATGCTCCGCTGGCTATATGTACTTACCCAAGCCGGTCAGTGGTCCAGCAGGTGAGAGAGCAGACCCTGACGCAACGGAAAGACAACACCTATTCATAGATCCTTTGGAGGGACCAGCCATGATCAAATTCTTCACCAAATTCCGCAAGGACTTCCGCAAAGACGAATCCGGCGCCGTGACCGTTGACTGGGTCGTGCTGACCGCAGCTGTCGCTGCACTGGGCGGCGTGGTCTACACAGCTGTTCAGGATGGCGCATCCACCTTGGCCAGTGACACCGGTTCCTACCTGAAAGGCAAGAAGCCGACCTGATCGCAGGCGGCGGCATTTAATCCGCACCGCGGCGCAGCAATTCGGGTCGCTCTCTACGGAGGGCGGCCTTATTTATTCGGCACCTCTGCAATGAGGCCGATCCCCCGTAAAGTTTAGTGGCGAATTCAGCCGATTTTGATGAGCATAGGACGTAGGAAGCAAGACGAACTCTGTGCCGAAAAAGGCTTCCTTTCTGACCTCTCACATTAATAGGCTATTAGGCAAAAAACTCAGGATTACGCCCCATTAACGCCCCATTCATGAAGCTTAATGATACTAACACGGGATTGCTCTCAGCAGGCGATCCTATCCCTTGACCCCCTTTGGGCAGCGAGGTCCGCCACATGAAGAAACTATGGTCATTCATTGCCAGCGACGACGGGGCGATAACCGTTGACTGGGTTATCCTGGCCGCCGCCGCAATCGGGCTTGCTGTTTTGATTGCCGGAATGACGCAAGACGGCGCGCTTGGACTGGCCCAGGGGCTGGCAGACTTTATGAGCAACTGGAACTTTGGCTGAGGCTTGGCGGACACCACCAATTGCCGCCTGCCCCGCCGCAGGTCCGGCAAGCGGGCAGGCAATGCCGCCACAGTTCGAGTGATCCAGCAGCCGGTTCCGCCCCACGGGGCGCCGGCTGAAATCTATGAGAGGTAACACAATGCGTGCAGTTTTCGGACTTGTACTGATCGTCGGTGTGGCCCTCGCGGGCGGCGCCGTCATGATGGCCAAAAACTATATCTCGGCCTATCAGAATGAACTGGCGCGCGAACGCGCTGCCCGCGCCGAAGCGGTGCCATTGGTAGATGTTTTTGTCGCCACCAAGCCCTTGAAATACGGCGAGCGGCTATCTCAGGACGCAGTGCGCACTGTGCGCTGGCCCGAAGATGCTATTCCCGAAGGTGCCTTTACCACCCATGAAGAGCTGTTTCCGCCGCATAACGGTGATGATCTGCGGGTGGTGCTGCGCGCCATGGAGACGGATGAGGCCATCATGGCCCTCAAGGTCACGGCACCTGGAAAAGACGCTGGCATCACATCGCGGTTGCAGCGCGGCATGCGTGCCTTTGCAATCAAGGTCGATGTCTCCTCAGGCGTTTCGGGTTTCCTGCGGCCTGGAGACAAAGTGGACGTTTATTGGACCGGTATGATGCCGGGATCGGCCGGCGACCGCGGTGAGGTCACCCGCTTGATTCAGACCAACGTGGAACTGGTGGCCGTGGATCAAAGCGCCGGCGGCGACATCAACGAAGCCATCATCGCCCGGACCGTTACCGTTGCGGCCCACCCCAGGCAAGTCGCCGCGCTGGCACAGGCGCAAACCACCGGACGCCTGTCGCTTGCCCTGGTCGGCGCCGGGGATGACACCATCGCTTCGGTTGTTGAAGTGGACCAGCGCACGCTTCTGGGCCTGGGCGCACTGGAAGCGCCGCAAGAGGTGGAAAAGGAAAAAGTATGCACCATCCGCACCCGCCGCGGTGCTGAGGTGGTGGAAATTCCGATCCCATGCACCAACTAGGAAATTCATTTCTGCGCAGACGGTTAACAGGCTCAGCCGCCCCTTTTCAGCGAAGGGCGGCTGTTCTGCCTGTTGCGCAGCCCCCACAATGGCCTCCGGTCAGGAACATCCCCGAAGCCATTGATTCTTGCAATAATTCGGGATCTGCACCACAGTGCCCGAAAGAGCGGGCAAAAAGACCCGGATTTTGAGGCGTGATCGGAAAGGCAGGTCACATGGCAATTGGACGGTTCGTAGCGGCGGCCCTGCTGGGGCTATCGCTTGTTGGTATGCCTCAGGCAGATGGGGCATCAGCGCAATCCTTGCGAGTGGTGAAAAAAGGCACGGCATCCAGGCTGGACGTGCCGATGAACCGCGCCGTGGTGGTTGAAAGCGAAACCCCTTTTGCTGAGCTCAGCATCGCCAATCCCGGTATTGCTGATATCTCCTCCCTTTCCGACCGCACGATCTATGTGCTGGGCAAATCACCCGGCCTGACCACACTGACGCTGCTGGACGGCTCCGGCCGGCTGATCACCAATGTCGATGTGCGGGTGGCCGCGGATGTGACCGAGTTCAAGGAACGTCTGCGCCAGATCCTGCCCAATGAAAAAATCGAAGTCCGCACCGCCAATGACGGCATCGTGCTGTCCGGCACCGTGTCCAGCGCAATACGGCTGCAGCGGGCGCTGGACCTGGCAGAGCGTTATGCACCGGAACGGGTCAGCAATCTGATGTCGGTCGGCGGTGTGCAGCAGGTCATGCTTAAAGTCCGCTTTGCCGAAATGCAGCGCTCGGTCTCAAAATCCCTCAGCGCCTCGCTGGGCTTTAACGGCGGCACCGGCAATGGCCGCACCGGCGGCATCAACACGCTGAACACATCCGGCGCGCTGGCCAACTCGCTGGCCGGCAACATCCCTGCCGCCAACGAAAACACCGGTGCCTTCCTGTTCGGCTTCAACGCAGGTTCTGTCCAGGTCAGCCTGTTGCTAGAAGCGCTGGAGCAAAAGGGCGTCGTCCGCACCCTGGCGGAACCCAACCTGTCCGCCCTGTCGGGACAGGAGGCAAAATTCCTCGCTGGCGGCGAGTACCCGGTACCGATTGCTCAAGAAGGCGGCGTCATTACTGTTGAATTCAAACCCTTCGGGATCGAGCTGAACTTCATCCCCAGAGTGATAGACGGCGATCTAATCAATCTTGAATTGAATGCCGCTGTGTCGGCCATCGACCCCTCCAATGCTCTGGAGCTGAGCGGCCTGACCATCGACGCCTTCACGCGCCGGGAAACTTCCACCACGGTGGAGATGCGCGATGGGGAAAGCTTTGCCATTGCCGGGCTGATCCGCGACGAATTCCTCGACAACTCTTCGCAGCTGCCCTGGCTGGGCGACGTGCCAGTGCTGGGCGCGCTGTTCCGCAGCGCCGACTACCAGCGCGAGCAGACCGAGCTGGTGATTATCGTCAGCGCTCATCTGGTGACCCCGACCCGCGGCGAGGCGCTGACGCTGCCGACCGACCGGGTGGCGCCGCCGAGCGAAAAGGATCTGTTCCTGTTCGGGCGCACCTCCCGCACCAAAAACGGCCCGGCGGCCGAAGTGGCCAAGCAGGATTTCAACGGCTCTTACGGCTACGTGCTGGACTGATAGGGAGTGGCACAAATGATCAGAACCGCTGCAATTTTCGGCATTCTTCTGGCCGTGGCCGCCTGCGAACGGGAGGCCGGCCGTGAGCTGAACCGCTCAGGAGACTTTGGTGAGGCGACCCTCAACAATGCGGCTGTAATGAGCGGTGAACGCAGTTTTGCCATCCAATTGGCCAGCCGGTTCGCCAAGGAAGTGCCCACGACGATCAATTTTGATTTTGACAGCGCCCGGCTGGACCAGACCGCGCGATCGGTTCTGGACAACCAGGCGGTTTGGATCAAGCAATTCCCCGAAGTGCGCTTCCGCGTTTTCGGCCACACCGACGCGGTCGGCAGCAATGCCTATAACAAATCCCTCGGCCTGCGACGGGCCCGCGCGGCTGTGAACTACCTGGTTTCGCGCGGCATCAGCCGCAGCCGGCTGGAAGCAGTGGTCTCACACGGCGAAACCCAGCCGCTGATCCCGACACCTGAACGCGAACGCCGCAACCGCCGGACGGTGACTGAGGTAAGCGGTTTCCTGAAACGCCACCCGACGGTGCTGGACGGCAAATACGCCCAGATCGTCTATCGCGAATACCTGCAAAGCGCAGTTCCCGCCACCACGTTGACCGAACAGCAGTCGCTGGAGCGCACGCTGCAGTAGGCAGAAGCCGCGGCCAGCTGGTTACGAAGTAGTAACAATTCCCCAGATTTGGGGATTTTTGGCCCCAATATCGCCTAGATTGCCACCGACATTGTTTCCAAGAGGCGGACTGTGCGCAAAGCCCGGTCTGCCCAAGTGAACAAGGATGATGGCGATGAGCAGCGGAATGCCGCAAACAGACACACCTGCGATTGTTGCCTGCACGATCAGCCGGGACGTGCAGAATTTCGACCTCCTTATCGAAGACATGGAATCTATCCTGGGAGAGGCCTGGGGCGATCTGGGCTTTACCGAGGCCTTGGCCTTCTTTGGCCAGACTGAGGCAGAGCCGCTGCAGTTTGTCGCCCTGGCCATCGACAGCGCCGATGAGGGCGATTTGCCGCTGATGGGAGAGATTATCAGCCAGGCGAAATCGCGCGGTATCAAGGTGATCCTGATCGCCGAAGACGTGACCCCTGCGGCACTGCATACTCTGCTGCGCCAGGGCGCAGACGAATTTGTGCCCTACCCGCTGCCTGAACAGGAACTGCAGGCTGCCATAGAACGGCTGCAGGCACCTGAACCGGAAGTCGCGCAGAACCCGCACCAGCTGCAGTCCGGCAGCCAGCGCGAAGGCGCGGTGATTGTCTGTCACGGGCTGGCAGGCGGCACCGGATCGACCACCATGGCTGTCAACCTGGCCTGGGAGCTTGCAGCGCTCAGCGAACATGATGAACCAACAGTGTGCCTGCTGGATCTGGATCTGCAGCACGGTTCGGTCTCGACCTACCTTGACCTGCCCCGCCGCGAGGTGGTGATGGAAATGCTCAGCGAAACTGAAAACATGGACGCGGATCTGTTCGGCCAAGCACTGCTGCCGTTCCAGGAAAAGCTGCAGGTTCTGACGGCACCGTCCGAACTGGTGCCGCTGGATCTGCTGTCGCCCGAGGATATCACACGGGTGATCGGGATGGCGCGCAGCCACTTCGATTTTGTTGTCGTCGACATGCCCCATACGCTGGTGCAATGGTCTGAAACCGTTCTGAACATGGCGCATGTTTACTTCGCGATGATCGAGCTGGACATGCGCTCGGCACAGAACGCTCTGCGCATGAAACGGGCGCTGCAGTCCGAAGATCTGCCGTTCGAGAAACTGCGCTTTGCCCTGAACCGGGCACCGAAGTTCACCGACCTTGCCGGCAAAAGCCGGGTCAAACGGATGGCCGAATCCCTTAGCATCTCTATCGACCTGCAGTTACCCGATGGCGGCAAGCAGGTTCTGCAGAGCTGCGACCACGGGCTGCCGCTGGCCGTTTCGGCAGCGAAGAACCCCTTGCGCAAAGAAATCGCCAAGCTTGCAGCCTCGCTGCACGCACTGGGCCGAAGTGAAGCCGAAGCCGCCTAAGCGGCTTAACCGGGGGTGAGTTGATGTTTTCCAAGTACAAGAAACAAGCGGCCAAATCTGCCGCGCCTGCACCTGAGCCGGTTGCGGTTGCGACGGCCGCTGCCGCGCCTGCTGCCAGTCTGCGGCGGCCGGTCCAGCGCAAGGCCGCCGAGGCGCAGCCGATGGATAAGGACCGCAAGCGCAAGGAGCGCTTGGGCGAGATTAAGATCCAGTTGCACCGGGAGCTTCTGGAAAACCTGAACCTGGCCGCGCTGGAACGTGCAGGCGAGGCGGAGCTGCGATCCGAGATCGCCACGATTGCAACCGAGATCCTGGCGGAAAAAGGCATCGTCCTGAACCGCGAAGACCGCCAGCAGCTGAACAAGGAACTGTATGACGAGGTCACCGGCCTTGGCCCGCTCGAGGCACTGCTGCAGGACGAAACGGTCAGCGATATCCTGGTGAACGGCCCGCAGCAGATTTTTGTTGAACGCGATGGCAAGCTGCAGATCAGCGACATCACCTTCAAGGATGAGAAGCATCTGATGCGGATCATCGACAAGATTGTCTCGGCTGTGGGCCGCCGTGTCGATGAGAGCAACCCCTATGTGGACGCCCGCCTCGCCGATGGCTCGCGTTTTAATGCGATGGTGCCGCCGGTAGCGGTGGACGGCTCGCTAGTGTCGATCCGGAAGTTCAAGAAAGACAAGCTGGGTATCGACGACCTGGTGAATTTCGGCGCCTTCACCGAAGAGATGGCCGCCTATCTGCAAGCCGCAGTTTCGACCCGGCTGAACGTCATTGTTTCGGGCGGTACCGGTTCGGGTAAAACCACCACGCTCAACGCGCTGTCTAGTTTCATCGACAATGCCGAACGGATCCTGACGATCGAGGATACGGCGGAACTTCAGCTGCAGCAGACCCACGTGGGGCGGATGGAAAGCCGCCCGCCCAACGTTGAAGGCAAGGGCGAGGTCTCCCCCCGTGACTGCCTGAAGAACGCTCTGCGGATGCGTCCTGACCGCATCATCGTCGGCGAGACCCGCGGCGAAGAAGTGATCGACATGCTGCAAGCCATGAACACCGGCCATGACGGGTCGATGACCACGATCCACGCCAACTCGGCCCGCGACGGCGTTTCGCGTCTGGAAAACATGATTGCAATGGCAGGCATCGAAATGCCCATCAAGGCTGTGCGCAGCCAGATCTCCTCGGCCGTGAACCTGATCGTTCAGGCCTCCCGCCTGCAGGACGGTTCGCGCCGCATGACCTCGATCACCGAGATTACCGGGATGGAGGGCGATGTGATCTCGATGCAGGAAATCTTCCGTTTCCAGCGGGTCGGGCTGACACCGGACAACAAGATCATCGGCCATTTCACTGCCACCGGCGTGCGCAGCCACTACTCTGAGCGCTTCCGCCTTTGGGGCTTTGATCTGCCGCCGTCGATCTATGAGCCCACCGTGATGGAGGCACGCTGATGCAACTGAGTGCCGAACCGCTAATTTATGGCGCGATCTTCTTTGGGGTTCTGGCCTTGGTCGAAGGCCTGTATCTGTTCACCTTCGGCAAATCGATCAGTCTCAACAGCAAGGTGAACCGCCGGCTGGAGATGATGGAGAAGGGTGGCAACCGCGAACAGGTGCTGGAGCAGCTGCGCAAGGAGCTGGGCCAGCATGCCAAGTCGCAAACGATCCCGCTCTATTCGCTGCTGTCGGAACGTGCGCAGAAAGCTGCAATTGCCTTTTCGCCCAAACAGCTGATCCTGATTATGGCTGCCCTGGCTGCGGTGGCCTTTGCCGGCCTCAGCATCGGCACTTCGGCCCCCCTGCCCGTCCGGATCCTGGGGTCGGTCATCATCGGCGTCGGTGCGGTGTTCTTCTGGGTCAATAAGAAAGCCGCCAAGCGGATGGCCATGATCGAAGAGCAGCTGCCGGATGCGGTGGAACTGATGGTGCGCAGCTTGCGCGTCGGCCATCCGTTCACCTCGGCGGTGCAGATCGTCGCCAATGAGGTCGATGATCCCCTGGCGACCGAGTTCGGCATTATCTCCGATGAATGCGCCTATGGCCGCGATGTCGGCGAATCGCTCAAGGAAATGGCGGAACGGCTGGACATGCAGGACATGCGCTTTCTGGCCGTTGCCGTCACCATCCAGCAGCAATCAGGCGGCAACCTGGCCGAAGTTCTGGCAGGTCTGGCCAAGGTGATCCGCGCCCGCTTCCGCCTGTTCCGCCGGGTCAAGGCGATCACCGCCGAGGCTCAGTGGTCGGGTAAATTCCTGTCAGGTTTCCCGCTGTTCTGCCTGATCGGGATCCTAGTCAAGGACCCCAATTACTATGACGGCGTGCTGGACCATCCCTGGTTCATCCCCGCCTGTTTTGCGGTGGGCGTGATGCTGACAGCCAATCTGATCGTCATGCGCGTGCTGACCAACATCAAAGTGTAAGGAGGGGACCGTGGAATTTCTGACCGGAATAAACGATTACCTGACATCGCAGTTCGGCGAGTTCGGCCCGCTCCTGGCGCTTGGCATTGCCGGGCTGTTCATGATCCTGCTTGCGGTTCCGTTGCTTCTGAACCAGCCCGAGGACCCGCTTAAGAAGCTGCAAAAGAACATGGCGCCCGAAACCCGGAGCAAACCGCAAAAGCAGCGGCTGCGCCAGGCCGACCGCAACGAGCAGTTGCAAAAATTCGCGGGCTTTCTGGAACCGCAGAACGAAGACGAACTGTCTGCGATGGAACTGAAGCTGCGCCAGGCGGGGTATCATTCCAAGGACTCGGTGCGCCTGTTCCATTTCCTGCAGTTTGCTCTGGGCATTCTGGGCCTGCTGGCGGGGCTGTTCTTTGTCTACGTGCTAAAGGCCGATATCGATTATGACAGCCAGCAAATGGCGATCCGCATCATCGGGCCCGGCGCAGCCGGTTACATGCTGCCGAAATACTGGATCACCCGCCGCATCGAAGAGCGCAAGCAGAAGATCACCGAAGGGTTCCCGGATGCGCTGGACATGATGCTGGTCTGTGTCGAAGCCGGCCAGTCGCTGGACCAGGCGATTGTCCGCGTCGCCAAGGAGCTGCACGCTTCTTTCCCGGATCTGGCCGAAGAATTCGAGGTTGTCGCGCATGAGATGAAAGCGGGCAAGGAAAAGGACAAGGTCCTGCGTGACATGGCCACCCGCTGCGGGGTGCAGGATGTCTCCTCCTTTGTCACGGTGATGATCCAGTCCGCCAGCTTTGGCACCTCGATCGCAGACGCCCTGCGGGTTTATGCCGGGGAAATGCGTGATAAGCGTGTGATGCGCGCGGAAGAGGCCGCAAACAAGTTGCCCGTGAAGATGACCCTTGCCACAATGGGCCTGACAGTCCCGCCGCTGCTGATCATACTGGTTGGCCCGTCGGTGCAGGGCATCATGAACATGGGCAATTGAGGCAACCGAAACATGAACGCACCAGGAGGGGCCGGGCCTGCCCGTTTCTGCCGTGGTTTTGCTGCCGCCAGCGTTGTTGCGCTGGTGGCAGCTTGCACGCCGGGCGGGCTGAAACAGGACAAGGGCAGCCCTTGGGCGCCAGGCGACAACCACCGCCAGCAGGCAGAGGACGGCCTGGTGGTCGGCCATCGGCTGATGGCGGCCGGCGAGCATGAACTGGCCCTCGACGCCTTCACCCGCGCAGCACTTGACCACGGGCTGACGCCCGAGGTTCTGTCCGGAATGGGCAGTGCCAAACTAGGCCTCAGGCGGCTGGGCCAGGCAGAAGGGCTGCTGCGCCAGGCGGTGGATGCGGACGCCTCCTGGCCGGAACCGATGAACAACCTGGGCGTGGTGCTGATGGAGCGCGGCAAAACCGCCGAAGCGGTACAGGTGTTCCAGCGCGCCTATGCGCTTGGCAATGGCGAAAGTGACGCAATCCGCGATAATTTAAGGCTGGCCCTCGCAAAGCTTGAAAATCCTGCGCATACTGACCCTCAAAATCAAGATTATAAATTGGTGCGGCAAGGCGGCGGCAGCTACCTGATCAGCCAGGCACCATGACAGAGGCAGAGCAGTAAAAGGACGCACCAATGCGCCAGCAGTTATTTCTATTCGCTTCTCTGGCAGGGGCGCTGGTCTTGTCGGCTTGCGCGGAGAAAGCCGATGAAACCGTGGAACGGGCCTTTCAGGAAGTGAACGTCATCGACGAGAGCAATCTCAACGATGTGATGCTGACAGTGGCCGACCCGAATGAGGCGGTCGCCCATTTCCAGCGCACCTTGAAAAGCAGCCCGGACCGGATTGAGCTGCAACGCGGACTGGCGCATTCCCTGATCCGTGCCAAACGCACCACCGAAGGCACCGCCGCCTGGAAGAAAGTGGTGTCAATGAAGGGAGCCACCAGCGCAGACCATGTGCAGTTGGCAGGTGCTTTGGTGCGGAGCGGTGAATGGGACGCGGCCAAGGCCGAGCTGGATCAGGTCCCCCCCACCCACGAAACCTATGAGCGCTACCGGCTGGAGGCCGTGGTCGCCGATGCCGGCAAGGACTGGAAGCGCGCCGACAGCTTTTATGAAATTGCCACCGGGCTGACGACAAAACCTGCCAAGGTTATGAATAACTGGGGCTATTCCAAATTGACACGCGGTGATTTTGCTGGCGCCGAACGGCTGTTCGGCGAGGCGATCCGCCAGAATCACGGCCTGTTCACGGCCAAGAACAACCTGGTTCTGGCCCGCGGCGCTCAGCGGAATTACACTCTGCCGGTGATCCCGATGGATCAGACTGAACGCGCGCTGCTGCTGCACACGCTGGCGCTGTCGGCTGTAAAGCAGGGCGACGTCAAGATTGGCGAGAACCTGCTGCGCGAAGCCATCGAGACCCACCCGCAGCATTTTGAAGAAGCTTCGCGCTCGCTGGCGGCGCTGGAGAACGGCTGATCCATGCAGTTCCCGGCCCATGCTGCCCTGTGGTTCCTGCCCTTTGTGCTGCCGTTGTGCTACACGGTTGCGCTGACGGATCTGCGCGGCATGCGCATTCCCAACTGGGCCGTCGATTTGCTGGCCGTGATCTATGTTGTTGCAGGTGCGATCGTGATGCCCAGCTGGGCCGATTACGGCTGGCACCTGCTGCACTTGCCGGTCGGCATCGGCCTGGGCTACTTGTTCTATGCTGCCGGCGCTGTGGGTGCGGGCGACGCCAAATTTGCCGGCGCCGCTGCGCCGTTCTTTGCGCTTGGCGACTTGCGGCTGTTGATGATCATCTTTGCTGCCACCCTGCTGGCTGGGTTCACCGCCCACCGGATCGCCAAATACACCCCCCTGCGCCGTCTGGCGCCGCAATGGCAAAGCTGGAACACCGGAAAAAGCTTCCCGATGGGCCTGTGCCTGGGTGGCACCCTGGCCCTTTATCTGGCGCTGGCGGCACTGTTCGGCAGCTGACAGCCGGCGCTGCGTAAAACAGCACCGGAAATCCGCTGCCTCCGCGGAATTGCTGCAGCTCTGCCCCGCTGTTGCCACAGTCCTGAATAGTCTGTTTCCTTGAACGCCCCGGCCGCCGGGGCACGGATCCGATCTCAGGGACAGGCACCGCCATGAACATGCAGAACCTCACCGTGATGGCCCCTCCCGCCCCCAAGGGGCTGGCGCAGATGCAGCTGCCGCTTGTGATGATGCGGGATATCCTGCTTAAGACTATCTTCCGCAAAAACGTCGAGAACGTCACCGAAATCGCCGAGGCAATTTGCCTGCCCGGCGCCGTCACCCAAGAACTGGTGGACATCGCCCGCGAGCAAAAGCTGCTGGAGGCCACCGGCACGCTTAACGCCAACAGCGGCAACGAGATGGGCTACCAGCTGACCGATGCGGGCAAATCGCGGGCGCTGGATGCGCTCAGCCAGTCGGAGTACTTCGGGGCCATGCCGGTCCCGCTGGACGTCTACCGCGAGCAGGTGAAACGCCAATCAATCCGCAACATCCAAGTGTCCCGCGACCAGCTGACCAATGCCATGGGGCATCTGATCCTGCCAAACAGCCTGCTGGACCACCTCGGCCCCGCCGTCAGCGCGGGCCGCTCGATCCTGATGTACGGCCCGCCGGGCAATGGTAAATCTTCAATCTCCAACGGCATCCGCGACGCCCTGGGGGATCACGTCTATGTGCCGCGCGCCATAGAATACTCGGGCCAGGTGATTACGGTCTATGACCCTATCGTCCATACCGAAGTCGCGCAGGAACCCGAAGATCCCAACGCCCTGCGCCGCCGCCGCCGGTTCGACGAACGCTATGTCATGTGCCAGCGCCCCACCGTGATCACCGGCGGCGAGCTGTCGCTGGACATGCTGGACCTGGTCTACAACCCCACGGCCCGCACCTATCAGGCGCCCTTGCAGTTGAAGTCCACCGGCGGCATTTTCATCGTCGACGACCTCGGCCGCCAAGCGGAACCGCCGCAATCCCTGGTTAACCGCTGGATTGTGCCGCTGGAAGAAAGCAAAGACATCCTGGCGCTGCAGTCTGGTGAAAAATTCGAGGTCCCCTTTGACACCCTGGTGATCTTCTCCACCAACTTCCACCCGAACAAGATCTTCGATCAGGCAGCCTTGCGGCGGATCTTCTTCAAGATCAAGATCGACGGGCCGGACCAGGAAAACTACCTCAAGATCTTTGCCATGGTGGCCCGCAAGAAAGGCATGCCGCTGGACGAAGGCGCATTGGTGCATCTGCTGAAAAAGAAATACCCGGCGATCGACAACGTCTATGCGAACTACCAGCCGGTGTTCCTGATCGATCAGATCATCGCGATCTGCGAGTTTGAGGGCATCCCCTATCAGATGTCCCCCGAGCTGATCGACCGCGCCTGGGCCAACATGTTCGTTAAGGACGAAGACATCGTGAAGTGACCCGGCAACTAGCTCAACCGGTTCCGGCAGCAAGAGTTTTCAAAACTCTTGCCAAAACTTTTCGAAAAGTTTTGGGCTTTCCCCTAAAAGGAACGAATGACGAAGCTTCCTAAGGTCATTCACAGTTGGTTTTCCGCCCGCGGCTGGTCCATCCACCCGCATCAACACACCATGCTGGAATGTGCCGGGGATCCGGCCAGCCTGTTGATTGCGCCCACTGGCAGCGGCAAGACCATGGCCGGCTTCCTGCCCACCCTCGCCGATCTGGCAGAAAGTCTTCATGACGGGCTGCACACACTCTATATTTCGCCGCTCAAGGCCCTCGCTGCCGACATCAAGCGCAACCTGCGCACGCCCGTCACGGACATGGGCCTGCCCATCCGCATCGACGACCGCACCGGCGACACACCTTCCTCCCGCAAACGGCGCCAGCGCGCCGATCCACCGCATATTCTGCTGACCACACCGGAAAGCCTGGCGCTGCTCACCTCCTACGAGGATGCGGCCCGCACTTTCAAAGGGCTGAAGCGGGTGGTGGTGGATGAAATCCATGCGCTGGCCGAAAGCAAACGCGGCGACCAGCTGATGCTGGCCTTGGCGCGGCTGCAAACGCTCTGCCCTGATCTGCGCCGGGTAGGCCTGTCAGCTACCGTGGACGACCCGCAGGCCATTGCCAGCTATCTGGCCTGCCACCCGGACGCCTGCAAAATCGTGCAGGCAGACCCCGGCCCCGCCCCAGACATCCGGATGCTGGAAACCAACGAGGCTCCGCCCTGGGCCGGCGGCGGTGCGGCCTATGCCATCGCGGCGGTGATGGAGCAGATCAAAGCACATAAAACCACGCTGATCTTCCACAACACCCGCGCCCAGGCCGAAATCTTCTTTCGCAATCTCTGGCTCGCCAATGACGACGCGCTCCCGATCGGGATCCACCACGGCTCGCTCGACCGGGACCAGCGCGAACGGGTCGAGGCTGCTATGGTCCGCGGCGAACTGCGCGCTATTGTCTGCACCGGCTCGCTGGACCTTGGCATCGATTGGGGCGATGTGGACCTGGTGGTCCAGA
The DNA here is from genome assembly GCF_000473165.1 of Leisingera aquimarina DSM 24565. Lineage (GTDB taxonomy): Bacteria > Pseudomonadota > Alphaproteobacteria > Rhodobacterales > Rhodobacteraceae > Leisingera > Leisingera aquimarina. Next base: position 4,055,962 of record NZ_KI421504.1, read on the forward strand.
TCGGCGCGCCCAAGAACGTCAAGCGTCTGGTGCAGCGCATCGGCCGCGCCAACCACCGCTACAACGCGCCTTCCAAGGCGCTTCTGGTGCCCGCCAACCGGTTCGAGGTGGTGGAATGCCGTGCCGCGCTGGACGCCGTCCGTGCAGGCGATCTGGACGGCGAGGCGCGCGGCCCCGCTCCTCGCGATGTCCTCTGCCAGCACATCCTGATTGCAGCCTGCGCCGGGCCGTTTTCTGCGGATGAACTCTACACCGAAATAACCAGCGCCGGCGCCTATGCCACCCTCACCCGCGCCGGTTTCGATGTCTGTCTGGATTTCTGTGCCACCGGCGGCTACGCGCTGAAAGCCTATGACCAATGGCAGCGCCTGCTGCAACGCCCGGACGGCAAATGGCAGCTGCGCGACCCGCGCGCCGCCCAACGCATCCGCATGAACCTGGGCACCATTCAGGACGCCGACCTGATCAAGGTTCGCCTGAAGCGCAGCCGCGGCGGCAAACCTCTGGGTGAGATCGAGGAAGCCTTTGCCGCCACCCTCACCCCCGGCGACACCTTCCTGATCGGCGGCCAGACCGTGCGATACGAGGGCTTGCGCGAAATGACTGTCGAAGTCACCCGCTGCCCCGGAAGAAAACCGAAGATCGCAGTATTCTCCGGCACCAAATTCGCCACCTCCACTCAGCTCAGCGCCCGCATCCTGGAGATGTTCAAACAGGATAGCTGGCCAAACCTGCCCCGCCACACCGCCGAATGGCTGGAACTGCAGCGCGAAGTCTCGGACCTTCCCCGCGCCGGGTCGCTGCTGATCGAAAGCTTCCCCCACGACGGGCGCGAGCATGCCTGCATTTATGGCTTTGCCGGCCGCAACGCACAGCAAACGCTGGGGCTGCTTCTGACCAAGCGGATGGAAGAACTCGGCCTCGACCCGCTTGGCTTTGTCTCGACGGACTACGCCACTTTGATCTGGGGGCTGGAGCCGCTGACAGACCCGGGCCCGCTGTTCGATGTCACGGCCCTGCGCGCAGGGCTGGAGGGATGGCTGGCCGGCAACGCGGTGATGAAACGCGCCTTCCGCGGCGCGGCGACCATCGCCGGGCTGATTGAACGCAACTCGCCCGGGCAACGCAAGAACGGGCGCCAGGCGGCATTCTCCTCCGACATCCTCTATGACACGCTCAGGAAATACGACCCGGACCACCTGCTGATAGGCATCACCCGCGACGAAGCCCTGCGCGGGCTGGTGGACTTTGGCCGCATCGAACAGATGCTGGCGCGGATCAACGGCAGGATCACTCTGCGGCCGCTGGACCGGATCTCTCCGCTCGCAGCGCCGCTCTTGCTGGAGGTTGGCAAGGTTCCGGTCAAGGGCGCCGCCGAGGAAAAGCTGCTGCAACGCGAGGCCGAAGCGCTGATGCGGCAATCCGGTCTGGACCGGCTGGTGCAATAGCGCTTGCCTGTTCAGCCCGCACGTCTAAGACTACAGTGAACTGGCCCCCTTTTCGACCGGACACCTCGGCCTGAGCCTGGAGGCTTAAGGAGAACCTTAAGCACATGCGTCTGAGATTGAAATCATCACCGACGGCGGCCGCCGTCGCGGCGCTGGTCTGCGGCTGATAAGCTGCGGATCGTGGAAGAGACCTTGTATGACGGCGAGAGCATTTCCGCCGTTGCGCGGCGCAATGGCGTGGCGCCCAATCTGCAGTATCGTTGGCGCAAACTGATGCTTGAAGGGGGGCAGTACCGCCGTGACAGGAGACGACAGTGTCACCCGCTGACCGGCAGGCGATTTGGTAAAGCCAAATCTGCCGAGAGGGGTCAACAAGACGGTGCGGGAGATGGAGGCTCGCATCCGGGAGCTCGAACGCCAGCTCGGGCGCAAAACGCTTGAAGTCGAGATCCTGAAGGAAGCGCTCGACAAGTCACGGTTAAAAAAACCGGCCTTGCTTGCGCAGTCGCTGAAACGGGACGATTTGCCATGAAAGCCGTCACTGAAACTTTGGGCGTGTCCCGCTCGAACCTGCACAAACGGCTGAGTGGGAGCGCGACGCCGCATATCGAACGGCTGGTGGCAAAGCGCCCGACCTATGGCTGCCGCCGGATTACGGCGGTTCTGAACCGGGAACTCAGGACCGCAGGGCTCGCGCCTGTGAACCGCAAGCGCGTCGATCGCATCATGAAAAACAACAACCTGCTGTTGCAGCGATCCGGGTTCGACCGGCCCGAGCGCCGCCATGACGGCAAGGCCGTGATGATGCGCTCGAACTTGCGCTGGTGCAGCGATGGGGTGGAATTCACCTGCTGGAATGGCAATGTCATCCGGGCAGCCTTCCTGATCAATGCCCATGGCCGCGAGATCATCTCCTGGCGCGCCGTGGCAAATGCCGGGATCCGCGGCTCGGATGTGCGTGACATGCTGCTGGAGGCTGTCGAGAAACGCTTGGGCACATACCGCGCGCCCGAGGTGATCGAGGTGCTCTCCGACAACGGCAGCGCTTACACGGCGAAGGGCACCCGCATCTTTGCCCGCCAGCTCGGCTCGAAGCCCTGCTTCACACCGGCCGCCAGCCCGCAGTCCGACGGCATGTCAGAAGCTTTTGTGAAAACGCTGAAGCGAGACTGCGTCCGGGTCAATCCACTGCCTAACGCTGAAACTGTTCTGTCATTGATAGGAAAACGGATCGAAGACTATACCGAAAACCATCCGCATTCCGGCTTGATATGGCGCTCGCCCCGCGAGTTCATTAGAGCCAAAACCGAAACCGCTTAGGTGTCCGGTTAAACGGGGGCTGGATCACACAGCATGACTGGATTTGATTTCACTCTTGCAGGCGCCCACCTCACCGCGCTCGGCGCTGGTGCGCTCTGGTGGGCCGAGCACCGGCTGCTTTGCGTTTCCGACCTGCATCTGGGAAAATCCGAACGCCATGCGCGGCGCGGCGGCAGTGCCCTGCCCCCTTACGAAGGCCGTGACACACTCAACCGCCTTGAGAGACTGGTCGCAGACCTCGACCCGGCAACCGTGGTTTGCCTCGGCGACAGTTTCGACGATGATGCCGCAGCCACAGCATTGCCGGCCCTGGAAAGGAACCAAACCCAAGACCTGATGCAAAACCGCCGCTGGATCTGGATCGAGGGAAACCACGACCCCGCCCCCACCAGTCGAGGCGGGGAGCATCTGGCGGACTTGCGGGTTGGCCCCCTCACCTTCCGCCACATTGCTGATCCGCCGGCAACGGCAGAAATCTCCGGCCACTACCATCCCAAGGCCCGCGTCCGCAGCAATTCACGCCCCTGTTTCCTGCTGGACGCCTCCCGCCTGATCCTGCCGGCATTCGGCACCTATACCGGCGGGTTGCGCAGCACCGATCCGGCCCTTACATCATTGATGGCGCCGAATGCTTTGGCCATTCTGACCGGTCCGCAAGCCCTGCCCATACCGATGCCCCGCTAAGTGGCGCAGCGTCACCGCCATGGGATCGTCTCTCTTCTTCTATGCTTGACCTCAGCAAAAGAAGGACATTCGAAATGGAACACCGCATCCGCAGCAGTTTCGCCAGGCAAAGCATGATGCAAACCCTGGGGGCAAATATCGAAAGCGTCTCGGATGGCGAAGTGGTGATCACTGCGCCGATCCTGCCCGGCAGCCGCCAGCAGCACGATGCGGCTCATGCTGCACTGAGCTTTGCAATCGGCGACACCGCTGCCGGGTATGCGGCTCTGACAAAAATGCCGGAAGACAGCGAAGTGATGACAGCTGAGATGAAGATCAACCTGCTGGCGCCGGGTGCCGGGGACTCGTTGCGGGCGACCGGCAAGGTCATCAAACCAGGGCGTCGGCTGGTCATCGTCACAGCTGAGGTCCACGCGCTGCAGGGCAGCCAGGAAAAGCTGATTGCCATCCTCCAGGGCACGATGGTTCCTGTCGCGTCCTGAGGAACGGACCCGCGTTCTTCACGTTTTCACAGAGGCTCAGCCAGGCTCCAGAAGAAACGCCCCGCCCTTTTTCTATCTTAGAACAAATACTCCCGCCGGAGGCGTCCGGCGGGAGCAGGTAATCTCAGCCAATGCTGTTGTGCGGCGCGGTTTCAGGCGGTCAGGCCTTCGGGCTCTTTCAGACCGTTGGCGCGGCAGCAGGCGGTGACGGTATTGGCCAGAAGGCAGGCGATGGTCATCGGGCCGACGCCGCCCGGCACCGGGGTGATGGCGCCGGCGCGTTCGGCTGCAGAGGCAAAATCGACGTCGCCCACCAGCTTGGTCTTGCCGTCGCGCTCGATCCGGTTGATGCCGACGTCAATCACCGTGGCGCCTTCCTTGATCCAGTCGCCCGGCACCATTTCCGGACGGCCCACGGCGGCCACAACGATGTCGGCGCGGCGCACAACATCCGGCAGGTCCTTGGTGCGCGAATGCGCGATGGTCACGGTGCAGCTGTCGCCCAGCAGCAATTGCGCCATCGGCTTGCCGACGATGTTGGAACGGCCGATCACAACCGCATCCATGCCCGACAGCGACCCATGGTGGTCGCGCAGCATCATCAGGCAGCCCAGCGGCGTGCAGGGCACCATCGATTTCTGGCCAGTGCCCAACAGGCCCACATTGGAGATGTGGAAGCCGTCCACGTCCTTTTCCGGCGCGATCGAGTTGATCACCAGATCCTCGTTCATATGCTTCGGCAGCGGCAGCTGCACCAGAATGCCGTGGATCGAGGGGTCGTTGTTCAGCTGCTCAACCACCGCCAGCAGATCCGCTTCCGAGGTGTCCGCATCCAGCTTGTGCTCAACCGAGTTCATGCCGACCTCGACGGTCTGCTTGCCCTTGGAGCGCACATAGACCTGGGAGGCCGGATCTTCGCCCACCAGAACCACGGCGAGGCCCGGGGTGATGCCGTTTTCTTCTTTCAGCCGCGCCACGTGTTCGGCCACCTGGCCGCGCACCTTGGCCGCAAAGGCCTTGCCGTCAATCAGAGTTGCTGCCATTTGATCTCTTCCTCTTTGCCGCAGGCCCGGATCGCCCCTGGCGCCTGCCTATTCCTCACGGATCACCCGCGCCTCGCGGGCAATCGACCACTCCACCAGCTGCCGCCACAGGCGCTCGATCAGATCAGGGTCCAGCCCCTGGCTCTCAGCGGCGGCGCGGGCCTTCATGACCACGTCTTCAACCCGTTCCGGGATCCGCGCCGGCCAGCCGTTTGCCTGCTTCAGCGCAATCGCCCGGTCAATGTAGCCGGCCCGTTCCGCCAGCAGCGCCACCAGCTCCCGGTCCAGATGATCGATCTGAAGCCGGAGGCTGGCCATATCGCTGCAGGCATCTGGCGGGGTGCGTGTGCTCATGTCTTAAAACTCTCACGGCCCAGGATGGGTCCCGGGCCGTGAATGTCGCATATCGCCGTTTAGAACAAGCCTTCGATCTGGCCGTCGTCATTCAGACGGATGGTTTCCGACGCCGGTTTGCGCGGCAGGCCCGGCATGGTCATGATCTCGCCGCAGACCGCGACGATGAAGCCGGCACCCGCTGACAGGCGGACCTCACGCACCGGAACCGAATGGCCGGTGGGTGCGCCGCGCAGGGACGGGTCGGTCGAGAAGGAATACTGGGTCTTCGCCATGCAGACCGGCAGGTTGCCGTAGCCCGCATCTTCCCATTCCTTCAGCTGGTTGCGGATCTTGTTGTCCGCCAGCACCTCGTCGGCGCGGTAGATGCGCTTGGCGATGGTGTCGATCTTGTCGAACAGCGACATCTCGTCCGGGTAGATCGGCGCAAAGTTGGCCTGGCCTGCATCGACGATTTCCACAACTTTCTCGGCCAGCGGAGCAGAACCTTCCGAGCCCAGCTCCCAGTGGCGCGACAGAACCGCCTCGACGCCATGGGTGGCGGCGTAGGCTTTGACAGCGTCCACTTCGGCATCGGTGTCGGTGACAAAGTGGTTGATCGCAACCACCACCGGCACCCCGAAGGATTTGATGTTCTCGATGTGGCGGCCGAGGTTGGCACAGCCTGCGTTGACCGCGTCGACGTTCTCGGCGCCGAGGTCCGCCTTGGCCACGCCGCCGTTCATTTTCATCGCCCGCACGGTGGCAACCAGAACCACCGCCGAAGGAGCAATGCCTGCCTTGCGGCATTTGATGTTCATGAACTTCTCGGCACCCAGATCGGCGCCAAAGCCTGCCTCAGTCACCACATAGTCAGCGACTTTCAGCGCGGTCTTGGTGGCAATAACCGAGTTGCAGCCGTGGGCGATGTTGGCAAACGGGCCGCCATGCACAAACGCCGGGTTGTTTTCCAGGGTCTGCACCAGGTTCGGCTGCATCGCGTCCTTCAGCAGAACGGTCATTGCGCCCTCTGCCTTGATGTCGCGGCAGTAGACCGGGGTCTTGTCGCGGCGGTAGGCCACGATGATGTCGCCCAGGCGTTTTTCCAGGTCCTTGAGGTCGTTCGCGAGGCACAGGATCGCCATCACTTCCGAGGCCACGGTGATGTCAAAACCGGCTTCGCGCGGGAACCCGTTGGAGACGCCGCCCAGGGACGCGGTGATGGTGCGCAGGGCGCGGTCGTTCATGTCGACCACACGGCGCCATGCGACGCGGCGGGTGTCGATCTCGCACTCATTGCCCCAGTAGATGTGATTGTCGATCATTGCCGACAGCAGCGAATGCGCCGAGGTAATGGCGTGGAAGTCGCCGGTGAAGTGGAGGTTCATTTCCTCCATCGGCACCACTTGCGCATAACCGCCGCCGGCCGCGCCGCCCTTCATGCCGAAGTTCGGGCCCAAGGACGCCTCGCGGATACAGATCATCGCGTTCTTGCCGATCCGGTTCAGACCGTCGCCCAGACCCACGGTGGTGGTGGTCTTGCCTTCGCCCGCAGGCGTCGGGTTGATCGCAGTCACCAGGATCAGCTTGCCGTCTTCTTTGCCCTGCACCGAGTTGATGAAGGACTGAGACACCTTTGCCTTGTCGTGGCCGTAGGGCAGCAGATCGCTGTCCGAAATCCCGATCTTCGCACCAATCTCTTGGATCGGCTTCTTCTGCGCTTCACGCGCAATCTCGATGTCACTCTTGTAGCTCATGGCAAAGTTCCTGCTGAGTTTGCATACGATCGCCGGCAAACAAATGCCGGTTTCGCGATAGACTTAGCCAATATGCGGCAAATCACGCGCTTGATTTCCGACATTATCCTGCCTTGAAGCGGCGTAGGGCCACTCGCAGCCCCCAGCACGGTTCCTTAAAGGAAACGCTTTCCCCTAAAAGAAGGAACTCACGGCGCCCAGGCACGTTGATCCGGCACAAAAAGGGTGAATTCGCCGCCCAGAGACAGACTTCCCGGCCGTTCTACCCAGGCGGTGATTCCCCGGCGATTCTTTGCGGCCGGCTTGAACCGGACGCCATATCCGCTGTGATCATTTTCAATCTCCCGCCCTGGCAGAACGCAAGGCCGGTTTTCCATGTCAACAGTCAAGGTCACTCCGTCCGGTCCTTGCAACCGGGATCCAGGCGGCACAAAGGTAAAGTCCGGGATGCCGCGAAGGATGATTGTGGCGCCCAAATAAGCAGGATCGAGACGCTCCATTCCCATATCCGCCGCGATCAGCGCCATCTCTTCCTCGGACAAAATTGTCAGCTGGCGGACATTGCGGATTTCGGTGCCTTCCGGATAGAGATTACGGACCCGCACGCAGGAGGCGCGGTTCTCCCCTTCGTGGCGTTCACCGGCAATGCCGCAAAACCCCAAGCGCAACCGGTCAGACGGCTCGGACTGCAGACTATCGCCGGCCAGAACCATGCCCAGCCATGTGATTTCGCCCTTGAACCCGCTGTCCCGTAATACCGGCATTGCCTGTTTCTCCTGCTGAAATTTAATCAATCCCGGCGGAGGCTACACGCTTTGGCAAAGGTTGCCAGCGCGAAAGCGCCTGCTACCCCTTTGTTTCCGGACGAGGGAATGGCGCAGCCGGCCAAAGGATCGGATCGCCAATGCGATCCGATCCAGGCGGGGGCCGCGGCAGGCAGCTTTGCTGCCTGCCGCGGCCCCCGCCTCCCTTCCAAAAAACAAACGTCCCGGAAACCGCAACCGGCTTCCGGGACGTTTCATTTTCAGATCTGAATCCTTAAGCCGTCGGCTCAGGCTCCATGCCGCCTTCCGGCGGGGATTTTTTCGGCTTGGCCTTGGGAATTGCGGTGACCGAAGCATTGCCCGGGTCCTCACCGTTGTCCTCGTCATCGCCCGCCTGCGGAGGTTCACCGTTCATGACGCGTTTGATCTCGTCACCGGTCAGCGTCTCGTACTCCAACAGCCCCTGCGCCAAGCGTTCCCATTCATCGTGATGGTCGGTCAGGATCTGAAAGGCGCGGTCATAGCCTGACTGGATGAAGCTTTTGACTTCTTCCTCGATCATCTCCTTGGTATGGGCCGAGACCGAGAAGCCGGCCGTATTGCCCGAGTAGCCTTCATGCGCTTCTGCATAATCAATATTGCCAACCTTGTCGGACATCCCCCAGCGCATCACCATGGCGCGGGCCAATTGGCTGGCCTGCTGGATATCGCCGGCCGGGCCATTGGACACATGATCTTCGCCGTATTTGATCACTTCAGCCGCCTTGCCCGCCATCGTCATGGCCAGCTTCTGCTGGCATTCATCGCGGTGCCAGTTCAGCCGGTCCATTTCCGGCAGGGACACAACCATCCCCAGCGCGCCACCGCGCGGAATGATTGTCGCCTTGTAGACCGGATCGCATTCCGGCAGTTTCAGGCCGACAACCGCGTGGCCAGCTTCATGATAGGCGGTCTTTTCCTTCTGATCCTGGGTCAGCACCATCGAGCGGCGCTCAGCCCCCATCATCACCTTGTCCTTAGCCGATTCGAAATCTTCCATGGTCACAAAGCGGCGGCCGACACGGGCGGCCATCAGCGCGGCCTCGTTGACCAGGTTGGCCAGATCCGCACCCGAGAAACCAGGCGTGCCGCGAGCGATGATGCGCAGGTCCACATCCGGGCCCAGCGGAGTCTTGCGGGCATGCACGCCCAGGATCTTTTCGCGGCCTTTGATGTCGGGGTTGCCAACAGTCACGTTGCGGTCAAAGCGGCCAGGGCGCAGCAGCGCCGGGTCCAGAACGTCCTTGCGGTTGGTCGCCGCCAGAATGATCACGCCCTCATTGGCCTCAAAGCCGTCCATTTCGACCAGCAGCTGGTTGAGCGTCTGTTCGCGTTCATCGTTGCCGCCGCCATAGCCTGCGCCGCGATGGCGGCCGACGGCGTCGATCTCGTCGATAAAGACGATGCAGGGCGCGTTTTTCTTCGCCTGCTCGAACATGTCGCGCACACGGGAGGCACCAACGCCGACAAACATTTCCACAAAGTCGGAACCTGAAATGGTGAAGAACGGCACCCCGGCCTCGCCTGCGATGGCGCGGGCCAGAAGCGTTTTACCAGTGCCCGGAGGGCCCACCAGCAGCGCGCCCTTGGGGATCTTGCCACCGAGGCGCGAAAATTTCTGCGGGTTGCGCAGGAATTCCACGATCTCTTCCAGCTCTTCCTTGGCTTCATCGATGCCGGCCACATCGTCAAAGGTCACCCGGCCATGCTTTTCGGTCAGCATCTTGGCCTTGGACTTGCCAAAGCCCATGGCGCCGCCTTTGCCGCCGCCCTGCATCCGGTTCATGAAATAGATCCAGACGCCAATCAACAGAATGAAAGGGAGCAGCGTGATCAGGAAGGACTGAAAGCCCGACTGCTGCTGTTTTTCGGCGCGTACCGGAATGTTCTTGTCGATCAGAAGCGCAGTGACTTCAGCATCGGCCGGTTTGATGGTGACATAATTCTGCCCATCGGTCGTGGTGTAGCGCACCTGCTCCCCGTCCAAAGTGACGGTGCTGACCTTGCCGGTCTCAACCGAGCTGACGAAGTCCGAGAAAGTGCGTTCACGGCTCTGCATCGTGCTGCCGGAACCGCTGAACAAATTGAACAGCGCCAGAATCAGCAGAAACAGAACAACCCAGAAGGCGATATTGCGAGCGTTGCCCAAGGAAAGTTCTCCCTATCAGATAGGCGCGCCACACGGGCCGCCTGCGTTGTGCTTAAAATAAGGATCATTCGGGCAGGTTCAATGCGATAAAAGGGATGCAAAGAACTCTTCTTCGGTTCCAGCCAATTCCGCTGACCAGCCATTGGCGAATCCAGCCGCTGGTGCAGCCGCCAATTCCCGGCCCTGCCATACCGCGGGAGTGGCCTGCAGAACGGCACCCGGCACCCCGGTGGCACGCCAGTCCGGGCACTGTTGCAGCCCCTTTTGGCCTAGCGCACGAACCTCGCAACCCTTTGCGTCGGCGCCATAAACTTCCCATCTTCTGTCCCAGGCCTGCCCCGGCCGGGACGCCTCCCCGCGCACGGAATTATATTCACGGCAGATCCATATCTGTTTGCTGGTAGTGACCAGACGGCAGCCCGCCAATGTGGCCGATCCGCCGCTGCGGGCCGCCAGAACGGCTTTTTCCATCGGGACCCGCCGCGGCGGGTAAGCGGTGCCGGAAATCCACTGAAAGGCCCGCACCAGCAGCCGATGGCTGATTTCACTGGGCAAAGTGCGAAATTTGCGCTGACACAGAACAACCGCCCCCGCCTGCACATGGGCCAGGTCGCGGGCGGCAAGAAACACATACCAATCCAGTGCTTCACGGGCTTTGGCCATATTGCGGGCAATCTTAGCCAAAACAGCAGCGGTCAGCCCCAGCGGCGCAAGTTCCTCAAGCGCCCGGCGCACCCTGACCCGCTCGAACCTGGTATCCTCGTTGCTCGGGTCTTCAGACCAAGCGATGCCGCGGGTTTGCAGATAGTCGCGCAATTCGCAGCGGGTCACATCCAGCAGCGGCCGCAGCAGCGTCACACCGTTGTGCGTACGCCGCTCTGCCATGCCCGACAGCCCGGTCACACCCGAGGCGCGCGCCATCCGCATCAGCACCGTTTCAGCCTGATCATCGGCGGTGTGGCCCAGTGCCAGCACCGGAATGCAGTGGCGCTGCGCCCAGCCGGTCAGCAGGTCGTACCGCGCGTCACGGGCCTGATTCTGCAAATTGCCTTCCTGGGGGCCGTCCTCCCAGCGCAACACCTCGTGACTGATGCCAAGCCGGGCTGCTGCCGCTCCCGCGGCCTCGGCCTCTGCCGCTGATTCCGGGCGCAACCCGTGGTCCACAGTGGCGGCAAACAGCGCCACTTCGCCGTTGGTGAAACAATCGTGCAGCAGATGCATCAGCGCCATCGAATCACCGCCGCCGGAAATCGCAATCCCCAGCCGGTCAGGAAGGGCGGAGCGGAACTGGCTCCGCACCAGGGGCAGGATATTTTGCCGCGCGCCCGTCAAGAACAGCCCAGCTTGGCCATTTCCGCCGAGGCCTCGGCCTCTTCTGCAGCACCCGGAAAGCGCACACCGACCTCGGTCAGCGTGACGCAGGCCTGATCGGTCTGACCAAGGCGGCCCAGCGCCGAGCCCAGCTCAAGCAGCGCCTTGGGGGCCACCGGACCGGCAGAATTACCGGTGAAGGCCGCCAGATAGGCCCGCGCCGCCTCGCGGGTGTCACCGAGACCATCCAGTGCCTTGCCGCGGCTGAATTCGGCGGCCGGCGCCAGCGGGCTGCCCGGATAGACCTGATTGAACGCCGCGAACTTCTCCGCCGCATCCTGATACAGCCCTTCGGACAGCAGCTTTTCAGCGGCATCGAAATCCGCCTGCTCGCCAATTGCCAGCTCGCCGCTGGCCGGGCTGTCCTCAGCAGCTGCAACAGCGCCTGCACCGGCAATCGGCAGCTCGCCGCCGCCCAGGGTTGTTGTTTCGCCCAAGGCGCCGATGTCGCCGCCTTCCAGCTCGACCAGCCGGAATTCCAGATCGCCGATCCGGTTGGTGCCATCGGTGACAATCCGGTCGATCCGGTGGCCCATCTCCTCGGTCTGCAGGGTCAGCCGCTGCAGCTCGCTTTCAATCGCACCGACCCGGTCCAGAACGGTATTGCCCGAAAGTTCCGCCGAGGGCGCACCAGTGGTCGACAGTTCCCGCTTCAGCCGCTGGATCTCGATATGCAGAACTGTCAGCTCCTGGCGGATGTCCGCGAGGGTCTGCGGATCCTGGGCGGCCAGCGGCAACGGCAGCAGCAGTACAGTGGCCAAAAGCGCAATGCGCAAAGGTTTCATGGCGTTACCCCGTCAACCCGCCTGCCAGCACCGTCACCGCGCGGCGGTTCTTGGAATAGCAGACCTCGTCCGAGCAGATTTCCAGCGGGCGTTCCTTGCCGAAGCTTACCACCTTGATGCGGCTGCCGGCGACTCCTTGGGACATCAGGTATTCGCGGGCTGCATTGGCGCGTTTCGCCCCCAGGCCTAGGTTGTATTCGCGGGTGCCCTGCTCGTCCGCGTGCCCTTCGATAGTGACCACATAATCGGCGTTGCGGGCCAGCCATTGCGATTGGCCTTGCAGCGTTGCCTGGGCCGCAGGCGACAGGGTGGACTGGTCGATTGCAAACAGCACCCGGTCGCCCACGGTCTGCTGGAAATAGGCCGGACTGGCCGGATCCAGCGCGCCAGCGCCGGCGCCAGCACCGCCTGCCCCGGCCCCGCCGCCGTTCAAATCGTCGTTCCATGGGTTGCTGCTGCAGGCTGTCAGCCCCAGAACGGCCACCGCCGCCATTGCCAATTTCAATCCGCTCATATCGTCTGCCTATCCCTTTGCGTTTCTTGACCCGAAACTAGCATAAGCCCGGGGGTGGTTCTATGCGGGTATCCCCGCCTTAACGGCCCTTTTACCTTTGCAACGGCGACCAGGCCGGGTCCGAGGCCCCGTCCGGCGTCCTCACCGGCTTCAGATTGCGCCCCGTGATGTCCACCGAATAGAGCAGCGCCCGCCCGGTGCTGCCCTGGCTTTCACGGGTGAACATGATCACCCGGCCATTTGGCGCCCAGGTCGGCCCCTCATCCAGGAACGAAGCCGTCAGCAAACGTTCTTCACTGCCGTCGGTGCGCATAACACCGATATGGAACCGGCCCTTGTTCTGTTTGGTAAAGGCAATCATATCACCGCGCGGCGACCACACCGGGGTGCCATAGCGCCCCTGGCCGAAACTGATCCGGCGCGCCTCGCCGCCGCTGGCGGGCATCACATATAGCTGCTGGCTGCCCGAGCGGTCGCTTTCAAAGACAACCTGTGACCCGTCAGGCGAAAACGATGGCGCGGTCTCGATCGAGGGCGCCGAGGTCAGCCGGGTCTTGGCTCCGGTCCCGATATCCATCGAGAACAGGTCCGTATTGCCGCCCTGGGTCTGCGAATAGACCACCGTGCGCCCGTCCGGGGCAAACCGCGGCGCAAAGCTCATGATGCCATCGCCGCTAGACAGAATCTTGCGCTGCACCTGGCCGACGTCCAGCACATGAATCTGCGGAAAACCGCTTTCATAGCTGGTGTAAAGCACCCGGTCGCCGGTGGGCGAAAACCGCGGTGCCAGCACAAGCGCGGCGCTGTTGGTCAGGTACTGCACGTTGGCGCCGTCGTAGTCCATGATCGCTAGCCGCTTGCGGCGGTCGTTCTTGGGGCCGCTTTCAGAGACATAAACCACCCGGCTGTCGAAATAACCGCTCTCGCCGGTGATCTCGCTGTAGATGGCATCAGCCACCTTATGCGCCATCCGCCGCCATCCGCCAGTGGTGCCGGAAAATTGCAGCGCGCTTTCCAGCTCCTTTTCCGCAAACACGTCATAGCCGCGGAACCGCACCGTCAGCCGGTTGCCGGTGACACTGACGGCGCCCGTGATCAGCGCCTGCGCGTTCACCGCCTTCCAGTCCGCGTATTTCACCGGATTGTCAAAGCCGGTCACCTTGGAGATATGGGCGCTGGCGGGCACTTCGCGGAATAGCCCGGTGCCGCTGAGGTCCGCCGCCACCACCCGCGCGATCTGCGCCGCATGTTCAGCAGCCGAAGGGGTCTCCGGCACAAAATCCGGCACCGCATAGGGCAATGGCTCAATCACACCCTGATCGATCTCGATGCGGAGCGGGCCGGTCTGCGCCGCAACGGCGCCCACCCCGGCCAGTGCCGAAGCCCCGATCAGCAGAGCTGCCAGAATTTTCCTCATTTGATCCGCATCCTTTCAGGATTGAATGTCATCTCAATATCACGCCATTGCGCGTATTTTTCAGGGGGAAGCTGAAACCCCTTGGCTCCGCAGCGGATTATTGCCCGCCGGGCGGCCCCAAAGGCCTGCTGTGCCGCCGACGACGAGCCGCCGGTGCTGGACAGCATCCGGATGCTGCCGCTGTCCGGCTTGCCATCCTGTGCCAGCGACACCGCCACCACCACCGTGGTGTTCAACGCATCAGTCGACAGCGAGCCCACGTTCCAGCACTGCGAGACCGCAACGCGCAAGGCATCCTTTTCGCCCAGCGTCAGCGGCGGCCCCGAAGGTTCCCGCGCCTCGACATCGGCCCCCCCTGCCAGGGCTTCTGCCAAAGCATCCTCCACCGCGGAGGGCGTATCCGCCGTCTCCGGCTGCTCCTGTTCTGCCGGCTGGGCCGCTTCCACGGCCTCTTCCGGCTGCGGCTGCGGGCGCGCGGGCCGTGTTTTGGGCCGCACAGACACTTCCGGCGCAGCAGAGGCTGCAACCTCCTCGCCTTCATTCTCTTCGGTCACGATCCTGTCGCTGGCAGCCTCAGGCGCGGTCGCTTCCTGCGCCTCCTGCTCGGTTTCCGTACCTTCTTCTGGCGACACTTCCGGCTGGGCGATGTCATCCACACGGGTGTCCGGCTCAGGCGGCGCGACAGGCTCAGGCGCGACCCGGTCCACCGGGCGCGGCGCGGTCTCAGGGCGCAGCTGCGGCACCAGCGCCGCAATCTCCGGCGCCTCAACCGCTGCAGGCGGAGTAGCCGGCACATCCGGCTCGGGCTGCGGCTCTGGGATCTTTGTCACCTGCGGATCCGGCGCCGCCGGCGCGACCGGTTCGGGCTGAACGGTTTCCGGCTCAGGATCCGGCTGCGGTGCTGGCTCGGGCGCGGGCTGCACTTCGGCAGGTTCATCCAACGGCGCAGGTTCGGGCGCGACTTGCGGCGCCTGACGCTGCTGACTGAGCTTTTCAAACTGCTCTGCCGAAATCAGCGCGACCTGCTGCACACGGGACGGCAAGGGTTCGGACGGGAACCAGGCGCCAAAGACAACCCATCCCATCAACAGCCCGTGTCCGGCAAGAGAGATCCTGGTTCCGGTCTGCACCGCCCGCGTCCCCGCTTATTGCCCTGCGCCCTCAGACGGCTGCCCGTCCAGGGCCGGTCCGCCGGTGTCCGTCACCAGCCCAACATTGGAAAACCCGCCTGCATTCAGCGCACCCATCACCTGCATCACATCCGCATAGGCAATCCGCCCGTCGGCGCGCAGGAACACCCTGTCCGAGTTGCGCTCGGCTGCAATTGCCCGCAGCTTGGGCACCAGTTCATCGCGCGCCACCGGCGTGGTCTGGATTTCCACCCCGCCCTCGGCGGTCATAGTGACGGTCAGCGGCTCTTCCTCATCACCGGACAATGCACCCGCAGCGGTCTTGGGCAGCTCCACCGGCACGCCGACAGTCATCAGCGGTGCAGCCACCATGAAGATGATCAGCAGCACCAGCATCACGTCCACAAAGGGCGTGACATTGATTTCCGACATTGGCCGCCCGCGTCCGCGGCGGCGGCCCCGGCGGCGGTTGCCGCCTCCCTGCGGCTGCTGGACAGCGGCGCCCATAACTCAGGAATCCAACTGACGGCTAAGAATGGTTGCAAACTCATCGGCAAAGGCCTCATAGCCGCCGATGATACGGTCGCTGTCCGCGCTCAGCTTGTTGTAGAAAACCACGGCCGGGATCGCCGCCAGCAGGCCCAGACCGGTCGCCATCAGCGCCTCGGCAATGCCCGGCGCCACTACGGCCAGGTTGGTGTTCTGCTGCTCTGCAATCTCGATAAAGGCGGTCATAATGCCCCAGACGGTGCCGAACAGCCCCACAAAGGGCGCAGTAGAGCCGACGGTGGCCAGGATCGACAAGCCGCTTTGCAGCCCCTCGGTCTCTTTGGCGATGGCCACATCCATCGACCGGTCGATGCGCGCCTGCGCGCCGGGGATCAGCCCGCCGTCGCTGCGGTGGCTGCGCCGCCATTCCGTCATCCCTGCGGAAAAGATCCGGGCCGCCTGCCCAGGGGGTTCTGCGCCGATCTGATCAAACAGCGCATCCAGCGGATTGCCCGACCAGAAGGCGCGGTCAAAGGCATCGGCTTCCCTGCGGGCAAGACGGTAGTTGATCATCTTCTGAACGATGATGCCCCAAGACCAGATCGAGGCCCCGACCAGCATCAGCATCACCAGTTTCACGGTTACGGTGGCCCGCGCGAAAAGGCCCCACATGGAGAAATCAATCTCCTGCGCCAGCGCCAGAGTTTCTGCTTCCATTCGCCTGCTCTACGATTTCCCGGCCGTTTCTCCGGCCTTATTTGGCCAAAGGCTAGCCCAGTTCAATGTCAAAGGCCATTAAAACAGCCGCCACGGCGCCAAATGTTACCGCAATGCGCGAATCTCTGCCGGAAGCCGCGCAGGCTTGCCGCCTATGGTGATGCAGACAATGGTGACCTGGGCCCGGAACAGTGGCTGGCCGCCGCGGGTCACCTCCTGGATCAGGGTCATCCGGGCCGGAGTCACATTGTGCACTGAGGTTATGACCAGCAGTTCCTCGTCGAATTTGGCGGGCGCCAGATAATCCGCCTCGATCCGGCGCACCACATAGATCAGCCCGGCCTCGCGCATGGCGTTCTGATCAACGCCGATGCCACGCACCCAGTCGCTGCGCGCACGTTCGATGAAGCGCAGGTAATTGGCGTGATAGACGATCCCGCCCATGTCGGTGTCCTCGTAATAGACCCGGACAGGGAAATGATGGTTCATTACCTGCGCTCCTGCTTTTGCTCGCGCACCCTATGGGCGGTGCCCAACCGCTGCAAGCGGTTCACCCTTGCAGCCTGTACTCCGCCAGCACGTCATAGCGCGCGCCTTCCGGCGCCAAAGTGGACTGGAACAGCGCAAAACTGTCCGCCTCCCACCCCAGCCCGAAACCCGCTGCCGCGGCCAGGAAACGGGCAATCTTTTCCACCTGCCCCGCCTCCAAATGCCTGGGAAAGCGTGCCAGCGTCACATGCGGGCGGAATCGCTCGCGGGACAACTCGATCCCGGCAGTCCGGCAGGCGCTGCGGACACGGTCGCGCAAATGGCCCAGCTCCGGTGTCTTCTGCACCTCCGCCGCCAACACTCGCGGCAGCTTGCCGCCAAGAGTATCAAGCCCGCGAAAGGATAACTGCAACGGAGGAGCACTGATCTCTGCCAGAATTTGATGCAGGGCCTGCAGCACCGGTTCAGGCTGGTCATCCAAGAAAGCCAGCGTCAGGTGCAAGTTTTCCGCGGGGACATGCCGGCCCACGGTCAGCCCCTCCTGCACGTGTTCAAGCGTCTCCAAGGCCTCATCTGGCAGCGGCAGGCCCACGAAGGCGCGCATCAGGACTGCGGCGGTTCCGCCGCCGGCGCCTGCAGCCGCGCGAACAGACGCAGGGCGTGCGACTTGTCGTCAGCCGCCACCGGCATCATCCGGTCGTATGCTGCGGCAATCACGCCCGCAACCTCCGGCCGCAGAATGGTGGCGCCGGTCTCCGGCAGCACCGCCAGCGGCGAGGCCTCGGCAAAGGCCGCATCGCCCCACATCAGCACCACCTGCACCGCTTGGGTGAGCGCCAATGTCTCGGCGGGCATCTGCGCCATCGCCCCCTGCATCCGCAGAAACACAAACGCCGCCTTGATGCCGCCCTGATCATCAAACCGGAAGGCGCGGTACTGGTTGGCCTCCGCATCCTTCAGCCGGGCAACCAAAGGCGCAAGCCCGGGGATCAGCCTGTCCAGATCCGGCACCTCCAGCAACTCATCCCAGTCCAGAAAGAAAAAGAACATCAGGTTCGAACCCAGCTCAGGGTCCGTCTCGGCCATCTGATGGCCCGCCAGCATCATCACCGCCTCCAACGCGCCCTTTACGGTTTTCAGCGTCTCGTCCTGAACCCCGAAGACGATCGGCGCCACCGGCCGGCCCCAGCGGGCACAGGCGTATGAGCCGTCATGGCGGGTGAACAGGGCTTCGATCTGTTCGGGCGTCAGGTCTGGCAGCTGGGTGGTCATATACGTCTCCTTGATCCTGCCTAGTCTATGCCGTCTGTGCCGCGCGGCGGCAAGGGGAAGGCTCCCGCGCCTGTCCGGCCCCCTGGCTGCGCCAGAGGGCCGGAAACAACCTTGGGCCGGGCGCCGCTTGCGCGGCGCATCCAGCATCGCGTCAAGCGGATGCGGCCCGGCTTCTTTCTGGTCAAAAACACCCCCGCCGGAGGCAACGCCGCGCTGCAACGCAGCGTCCGGCCCGAGCATCACAGAGGCATCGCCTCTGCCTTCCGCCCCCGCAGTATAGGTCATCATTCCTGACGCAATGTTTCGCGCGCGAAACATTGCGTCAGGAATGATGACACACTTATAGTAGATTGTCCGCTATCTACCCGAACAAATCGTTCCGTGAGCGCGGCGGCGCCATGCCAAGATGGGTCCAGGCCTTTTGCGCCAGCATCCGTCCGCGCGGGGTGCGCTGGATCAGGCCCTGCTGCAAGAGGTAGGGCTCTATCACTTCCTCCAGCGCGTCACGGCTTTCGGACAAGGCGGCCGAGATGGTCTCGATCCCCACTGGTCCGCCGCCGTAATTCTCGGCCACCAGAGTCAGATACCGCCGGTCAGCGCCATCCAGCCCCAGCTGATCCACTCCCAGGCGGGTCAGTGCTCCATCGGCCAGTTCGCGGGTGATCGTGCCATCGCCCTCCACAACCGCAAAGTCCACAACGCGGCGCAAGAGCCGCCCGGCGATCCTGGGGGTGCCGCGGGCGCGCCGCGCGATCTCGCGGGCGCCTGCATCATCCGCAGGTGCCCCCAGCTTGCGGGCATTGCGGCGGACAATCTCGAACAGCTCGTCAATTGTATAAAACTGCAGGCGGGTCGGAATGCCGAAGCGGTCGCGCAGCGGGGTGGTCAGCAGACCCATGCGGGTGGTGGCCCCGACCAGAGTAAAGGGCTGCAGCTCGATCCGCACGGTGCGTGCGGCCGGCCCCTCGCCGATCACCAGGTCCAGCTCAAAATCCTCCATCGCCGGATAAAGCACTTCCTCGACTGCAGGGTTCAACCGGTGGATTTCGTCGATGAACAGCACGTCGCTGGCTTCGAGGTTAGTAAGGATCGCTGCCAGATCTCCGGCTTTGGCCAGAACCGGGCCGGAGGTCATGCGGAAGTTCACCCCCAGCTCGCGGGCAATGATCTGGGCCAATGTGGTCTTGCCGAGGCCAGGCGGACCGTGGAACAGCGTGTGGTCCATCGCCTCGCCGCGGCGGCGGGCGGATTCAATAAAGACCTTCAGGTTGGCCCGGGCTTCGGCTTGCCCGATGAATTCGCCAAGGCCCTGCGGGCGCAGGGCACGGTCGCCGTCAATTGAACTGTCTTCCGGCATAGGATCAGGGCGGAGGGCCGGATCGGCGTCAATCATTTCGACCACCCCGCAGCAGAGTTCCGGCGGCCCGCCCCGTTTTGCCAAAGGCAAACCCACGGTTTGACCGGCGGGCGCTGCCCTTCATGATTGTTCGCCATCCCGATCATCCCTTCGGCGCCAGCAACCGCAGCGCGGCGCGGATCAGCTCTGCTTCATCCGCATCCGGATAGGTCGCCGCCGCCTCTGCCACCGCTGCCGCCGCATCTGACGGACCATAGCCGAGATTACCCAAAGCCGACAGCGCCCCCGCGGAAGCTGCAGCCGCGCCTGTGGGTTTCTTTGGCGGCGCCTTGCGGGCAGGCTTGGCCGCAGATGCCGGCCCGGCGTCCTCGAGCACCTCCAGCCCGGGGCCGTCCATCGCATCCGCCACAGCTCCTCCCATGGCCATCACACCCGGCGCCTTGTCCTTGAGGTCCAGCACGATGCGCTGCGCGGTCTTGGGGCCGACGCCCTTGGCCGCCTTAACCGAGGCCCAATCGCCCAAAGCGATCGCCCTGCTCACCCCGTCCGGCCCCAGCGCGCCGAGGATGGCCAGCGAGACCTTGGCCCCGACTCCCTGCACCGAGGTCAGCAGCCGGTGCCATTCCTTCTCTACCAATGACGTGAAACCATAAAGCTGCATCAGGTCTTCACGCACCACCATCTCGGTATAAAGCGCGACCGCCTCGCCTGTGCCCGGCAGTACCGCCATGGTGCGCTCGGAGCAATAGACGATGTAACCGACACCGCGCACGTCGATCAGCACGTGATCCTGCGACCGGTAGTCGAGGCGGCCTGTCAATTTGCCTATCATGCCAGCCTGCCGATCATGCGCGTTTCTCCCTCAGTTGTTTCTGCTGCGTGCCCCCGTAATAGGCGTGGCAGATCGCAATCGCCAGCGCATCGGCGGCATCGGCATTTTTAGGCAGGCATCCAGGCAGCTGCAGCTTGACCATATGCATGACCTGTTCCTTCTCGGCGTGGCCGACTCCCACCACCGTTTTCTTGACCCGGTTCGGCGCATATTCCCCCACCGGCAGCCCGGCCTTGGCCAGCGTCAAAAGCGCCACGCCGCGCGCCTGGCCCAGCTTCAGGGTGCCGGCACCGTCCTTGTTCACAAAGGTCTGTTCGATCGCGGCCTGGTCCGGGGCATAGGCCTCGATAATCTCGGTGACCTGATTGTGCAGCGACAGCAGCCGCTCCCCCAAATCATCGCCATCGGAGGTGCAGACGCCGTTGGCCACGTGGCTCAGCCGGGAGCCATTTGATTCGATCACGCCCCATCCGAGGTTCCGCAACCCCGGATCAATTCCCAAAATCCGCATGATGTGCCCGGTCCCTGCCCGCTGGTTCAGTATTATTTTTCTCACGGCTAGCACAAAACGCGAACATGTCCAATTGCTTTCACACATCCAGCACTTGCTCAGCGGCCCGTCTGAAGTCTGAAACCGACCTGTTGCCTACGCTGCACCGACACTTTTGCCGCAATTTGGCAACCGAGTGCTTTCCCCTTGTTTATAAGGCGCAAAGCTATGCGCGCAGCGCATATGACACATGCATTTTCGGGCCTTGCCGTGCCGGATTTTCCTCACTAGATGCCCGCCATCGCAACGACGCGACGAAAGCCAACACCAGATCAGAGGACACGGATATGGCCGCATTTGACACCACCCGCACCACCTATGGTTCCACCGGCCTGTTTGGCCGCTTCGGCGCGCTGGTTGCAACCGCAACCGGCATGTTTGCTGCCTGGAATGATGCCCGCGCAACCCGCAACGCACTGTCGGGCCTGACCGACCGCGAGCTGGCCGACATCGGCATGTCGCGCGGCGACATCGAGACCGTTGCCGCCGGCAAAACTGTTTACTGAGACCCCCTTTTAACGCCCTGCCTCCTCCCTCGGGGCGACTAGGGAAACGCCGCGGACCTTACAAGGCCGCGGCGTTTTTTGTTGCTGGATGGCGCCGAAGCACCGCGCCATAGAAAAAGGCCGCCGGCTCCCCCTGCCAACGGCCTTTTACACCCTGCCCTGCTAAAGCGTCAGCGCAGAACGGGTCCGATTTTCTGAGCCAGGAAAACCGACACCGGGTCAGCCTGCATCAGGAAGGCGCCCGCGCGTTCAATGCCGCTGCCGCCGGCCAGGGTCTGCACCCGCTCGTCATAGCTGCCAAAGCCAAGCGCGGCCATCAGGAAGCCCTTGAACAGCAGGAACGCCGCAACAAAGAAAACAATGGAGCGCCCCGAAACCCGGGACTGCAGCCTGTGCGGCTTCACCACCAGCAGCCCGTCCGGCCGCAGCTTTGCGGAATAGCCCGCAGACAGGGCTTCATGTTTGCGGTTGATGTGCTTCAAACGCGCCTGGAACTGATCACGATATTCGCCCATTACGAGCCTCCGAACTGGCCCCCACCAGCGGATGGCCCATCTTTGGCTCGAATTGGGGCGAAAATGCGGCAAGCCTCTAAAATTCGCCGCAAAGTTGTTTTAATTACGCCGCTTTACGCAGAAGTAACGTTGTCCATTCACCAATTTCATCCCGGCGCTCGGGATTGATGCCGTTCTGTGTATAAACGCTGACCACGTCCTCGGCCTGTTCGTTCAGGATTCCGGAGAGAATCGCATAGCCGCCGGTGCGCAGATTCGCGGCAACATCCGGAGCCAAAGCCACCAGAGGCCCCTTCAAAATATTAGCGAAAATAAGGTCAAATGGCGCCTGCGCCTGCAGATCCGGGTGATCAAAACCGGCGGCTTCCACACAGGCAACCTGCCCCTCCATGCTATTGGCCTTAAGATTTGCTTCGGCCACTTCGACCGCCACCTGGTCGATGTCACTGGCCAGAATGGTGCCGTCCCAGACCCGCGCTGCCGCCATTGCCAGCACCGCAGTGCCGCAGCCGATATCGGCCACTTTTTCGCCACGAAAGCCTTGGTCCAGCAGGTGATCCAGCGCCTTGAGGCAGCCCAGGGTGGTGCCGTGGTGGCCGGTGCCGAATGCCATCGCCGCTTCGATCAGCAGCGGGATGCGGTCTGCAGGCAATTTGTCAGCATCGTGCGAGCCGTAAACAAAGAAGCGGCCCGCTTCGACCGGTGCCAGTTCGCGGCGCACATGGGCGACCCAATCGGTTTCCGGCAGTTCCGAGACAACAAAAGGCTTGGCGTCATGCATCGAGGCCAGCAGGGCAAGGCCGGCTGCATCAGGAGCATCCGTAAAGTAGCCTCCGACTTCCCACAGGCCCGAGCCGTCCTCCATCTCGAAGACGCCCACGCCGCTGGGTTCCGGGTTCAAACGCTCCATTGCCTCGCCCAGCGCTTCGGCCTGGGTTTTTCCGGTGAGCGTGGTGAGGGCGGTGAATGTGGGCATGGCGTCTCTCCTGAAACTGTTGGCAAGCGCCTAGGCCGCCGCGCCGCCCGCGTCAAGCGCCAGCGCCTGGCCTCACGGCCAGGCAGCGCCCGCGCTCACACTGTGCGCGGGCGCTCGCCCCGAAGGGGCTGCCGGGTTACTCGGCCGGCGCCGGGCTTGCGTATTTGCTGAAGATGGTCTCGTTCCCAGGTTCAGGATGTCGCGGGATCAGCAGCGACAGGCACAGCGACACCAGCGCCATAGCCGCCGCCAGGACAAACACCATTCCGGGCGAAAAGACCCACAATAGACCCAGCAGCACCGGCAGAAACACCGCTGCAATATGGTTAATGGTAAAGGCCACTGCCGCCGTCGGTGCAATATCGCCCGGATCGGCGATTTTCTGGAAATAGGTTTTCAGCGCCAGCGCCAGAGCAAACAGCACATGGTCGATCACGTAGAGCACCGCCGCAACCGCCACGCCCCAGCCGAACCAGTAGATCCCGCCATAGGCCGCAAAGACAATCGCCAGTCCGGTGTATTCCAGGATCAGCGTGCGGCGCTCGCCGAACATGGCCACGGCTTTGCCCAGCATTGGCGCTGCTATCATGTTGATCACCAGGTTGATCAGATAAAGCCCGGTCAGCTCATGCACGTCAAAACCGAACTTCTCGACCATCATGAAACCGGCAAAAACCACAAAGATCTGCCGCCGTGCACCGGCCATGAATTGCAGCGCGTAGTACAGCCAGTAACGTCTGCGCAGGATCAGCTTCTTGGTCTGCGGATGCGGCGCATCGAACTGCGGATAGGCAAACAGCGCAAAAAGGGCAATCAGCGCCGTCGCTCCGCCTGCAGCCAGAAAGACGGTGTTATAGGCCAGATCAAACCGGTCCCAGGTCAGCACAATGAGGCCATAGACCACCAGCGTCGCCGCTGACCCCGCCGCCACCAGCCAGCCCAGCGTCTGCGGCGCTTTCTCCTTGGACAGCCACTGCAGCTGCAGCGACTGGTTCACCGTCTCATAGTAGTGAAACCCGATCGAGCTGAGCAGCGTCACCATCAGCAGGCCGCCCAGCGACGGGAACCAGGCGGTGACAGCCGTGGCCATCCCCAGCAGGATGAGCGAGATCAGCCCCAGCACCTGCTCCCGCACAAACAGGATCACCGCAATCACGCCTACCGCCAGGAAACCGGGAATTTCCCGCACCGTATGCAGCAGGCCGATGTCGGCGCCGTCGAATTGCGCCGCCTCGATCACAAAGTTGTTGAGCAGCGCGCTCCAGGCGTTGAAGGCGATCGGCATCGCCAGCGCCATCACAAACAGCAGCACCGTGGGACGGCGCCAGAACGGGAGGCCTTGCGCCTCAAGTAGGGGCATGGGTTTGAACATATTCAGCATCTACGCCTGTGCAGCGGGTTTGGCGAGCGCAAAGAGCGCTTGCACATGGACCCTCGCATCAGCGCGCAGAAGCCGACGGCCTGGCGGTTTCTGATCTGCATCAAGACAGACTCTCCCGCCATCACATATGCAACTTAGCGAATTTGGAGATGCGTGATGGATCTGGTTCCCCTGGTTGAACGTATTGGCGAAGCCCCGGCAGCGGCGCTGCTGGGCCTGGTGACCGGCATCCTGTTCGGGGTGGCGGCGCAGCGGTCCCGCTTTTGCCTGCGGGCTGCCACGGTGGAGTTCGCCTCCGGCCGGCTGGGGGACAAGGTCGCGGTCTGGCTGCTGACCTTCTCCACCGCGGTTGTCTGGGTGCAGGCGGCACAGCTCGCGGGTCTGATGGAGAGCGCCGATGCCCGGATGATGGCAGTGCCCGGCAGTTGGTCCGGTGCTACTCTCGGCGGGCTGATGTTCGGCTGCGGCATGGTACTGGCGCGCGGCTGTTCCGGGCGGCTCTTGGTGCTGGCCGCCACAGGAAACCTGCGGTCGGTGGTGTCCGGGCTGATCTTTGCCGTGGTGGCGCAGATGAGCCTCTCCGGCCTGTTGTCGCCCGCACGGGACTGGCTGGCCAGGCTTTGGATCACCGACGGCGGGCGCAACCTGGATTTGCTGGCCGCCCTAGGCCTGACGCAAGCGGGCGGGCTGATCCTGGGAGCGGTTACGGCGGCCCTGGCGCTGGTGCTGGCACGCTGCAACCGCATTGGTGCTGCGCGGCTGGTCTTTGCCTCCGGCGTTGGCTTTGCGGTGGCTCTGGGATGGGTGCTGACCTATGCGCTCAGCCAGGTGGCCTTTGACCCGGTGCAAATTGAAAGCGCCACCTTCACCGGGCCTTCTGCGCATACCCTGATGTATTTCCTGGACCGCGATGCGGTGCTGGAGTTCGACATCGGCCTGGTGCCCGGCGTGTTCATCGGCGCGATGCTGGCCGCGACGCTGGCCGGAGAGATGAGGCTGCAGGCATTCGACGATGCCGCCACCATGCGCAAGGCAATGACCGGCGCCGCGCTGATGGGCTTTGGCGGCATGCTGGCCGGCGGCTGCGCCATTGGCGCCGGGGTTACTGGCGGCTCGATCTTTGTTGGCACTGCCTGGGCGGCGCTGTTCTGCATGTGGACCGGCGCCATGGCCACCAGCATCCTGACCCGCGCTCCAGCTGAACCCGCAGCGGCCTGAGCCAATGTCTCATGCGAGGCTCTGCCTCGCGCTCCGGGGTTATGTGTTTGCTATTGCCCCAATTTTCCCGTGCAAGGAAGCTGGGGCGGTCGCTGCTCCAGTTGGCCGACCGGGGCAGCGGTGGCGGGCGCTCCGATGACCTGAGCGGATAGCTTACGGCGGTCAAATATCTTGCCACCCGCCACACCATATAGCCGCCCATCCGAACGGTGGAAGGGTAGAAGGGTAGAAGGGTCTTCGCAGCCGAACATAATCGAGGAACAGGATACCCATATGGACAAGGCATCCCACCCGCACCAGAGCGTATCATCGCATTTGAAGCCTCTAAAGCCAGTTTGACGGTGCATGCCCCGCCGGATGACCGGCAAGTGATGATTAACAACACTCCTGCCGCAATCAGGAAACTGCCGCGGCAAGCCGGCAAGCTGGAAGCATCTTTCGCCATCTGCGAGGCATCCGGCGGCTATGAACGGCATGTGCTTTCGCGTTGCGCGGATGCCGGGTTGCCCCCGTATCGGTCACATGGCGCCCGAACCCGCAACTTCGCATGATATCTTGGACTTGCGTCCAAAACAGATGCTTGGATGCTTGCGTTGCTTGCTCAGAAATCAGACGGGGTGCGGCTCTGGAAACCCGTTGACCCGGAAGCCGAGGAATTGCGCGCGCTGCGCCGCCGCCGGGATGACCTCGCGAAGATTGCCAGGGTAGAACAAAACCGCTTGGAGCATGCCAAAATCAGAGCAATACGCCTTTCTCTGCAGTGTCATGTCCGGTCCAGGTCGCGCGAAATGGATGACCTGGGCAAACGGATTAAAGACCTCATTGCCGCAACGCCGGCATCCCGGCACAAATCCAGGCTGATGCAATCCATCAAGGGGATCGGGCCGAAGACAGCGGCGGCCTGTCTGGCGTATGTGCCGGAACTGGGCGACCTGACGAAGGGAGAGGCTGCATCCATCGTTGGGCCTGCGCCCTTTGCACGGGATTCCAGCACCCTGCGGGGGCACAGGCATGTGAGCTACCCTCCCCCGAGTTTCGGACACTGACGTGAGCTACGATTTGCTGTCTGCTGATCTTCGACGAAGAGGAGATCAGAGATGTCGAAACGGAAGCACCATTCGCCTGAGTTCAAGGCCAAGGTCGCGCTTGAGGCTTTGAAAGGCGAACGGACTGTCGCTGAGCTGGCAAGCCAGTTTGGCGGTCACCCAACGATGATCCACAGCTGGAAGCGGGCGCTACTGGAGGGGCATCCGGTGTGTTCGAGCGTGGCAGCAAGAAAGGCCCGGAGATCGAAGAAGAGCAGTGTAGAGAACTGCACGCCAAGATCGGGGAGCTGGCAGTTGCCAACGATTTTTTGCCACGAAAGCGCAAGCCGTGGATCGGCAAGTGAGGCGCAAGATGGTCGAACCTGCCAATTCTGAGCTGTCTATCGGCAAGCAATGCAGGCTGCTGTCGATCCTGCGGTCGTCGTTCTATTACACGCCCAAGGGCGAGACGGCGCTGAACCTGGCGCTAATGCGTCTGATCGACGAGCGGTTTCTGGAAACGCCGTTCTTCGGTGTCCGGCAGATGACGTGGCATCTGCGGAACGAGGGCCATCTGGTGAATGAGAAGCGGATCAGACGGTTGATGCGCCTCATGGGCTTGATGCCGATCTATCAGAAGCCCAACACCAGCAAGGCGGCAAAGGGACGCAAGACATACCCCTATCTGTTGCGCGGTCTGAGCGTGACCCGCCCAAACCAAGTCTGGGCGGCCGACATCACCTACCTGCCCCTCTCGGCAGATTGCTTCGCAATCGCCTGCCGGGCAATGGATGCGCAAGGGGTTCCTGTATTTGGTGGCGGTCCTTGACTGGCACACGCGCAAGGTGCTGGCCTGGCGCATCTCGAATACGCTGGAAGCCGGCTTCTGCGTCGAGGCGCTGAACGAGGCAATCCACCGCTTCGGCCCGCCCGGCATCATGAACACCGATCAGGGCTCGCAATTCACCTCCTTCGCCTGGACGGACCGGCTGCGCAGAGCTGGCGTGCGCATCTCGATGGATGGAAAAGGCCGGTTCCTCGACAACATCTTCATCGAGAGGCTGTGGCGCACCCTGAAATACGAATGCGTCTACCTGCAGGCTTGGGAAACCGGATCTGAGGCAAGGGCGGGCGTCGGAAAGTGGGTGGGATTCTACAATCGGAAGCGCCCGCATTCCGCCCTTGGCGGCAGACCGCCAGCCGTGGTCCATTGGCTGAGAAAAGACGAAACCCAACCCGGTCAGCAGGGGCAGAGAGTAGCTCAATCTACGCCGGAAACTGTCCAGCGATTGGGAAGTAGATCATACATAGGTCTTCCTGTCAGCCATCGTCCTCGCAGCTCTAGTAATCTACTGGTTATGAATCCTGACCCTAGAGCGCGCAGCGAGAAGTCGCTAAGTCCGGGTTGGGCTCTTCGTCGGCATTCTCCGCGCAAGAGACGAACGACAGCTCTACAGAAATCATCTGAACCAAAGAGCGTTCCGATATCTGAGGTCTTCACGCTCCTTGCCCAGGCTCAAGGTGTGCAATGTATTGACCGAAGCAGCACGGTAGATATTTGGGGCCAGATGAATAAAGGACCCGCTCTTCATCTGGCCCCAAATATCCCGGGGGAAGCCGCAGGCCGGGGCAGAGCCCCCTTCATCCCTTCATCAAAAGAAACTCTGAGGATCAATATCAATGCTCAGCCGCAAGTCGCCTTTCAGCCGCAGGGGCGCGGTCCAGCGGGCGATGGCGTCCTGCAGCGGCACGCCCTTTGCCGCCTTGATCAGCAGCCGCACCCGGTGGCGGCCCCGAACGCGGGCAATCGGTGCGGGCGCCGGGCCGAACAGCTGGGCGCCAACCCGGCGCAGCGGGCCGTCATTGCGGGCCATCGCATTGCCCAGATCAAAGACTGCTGCCAAGTCCGGCCCCGACAGAATGATGCCCGCCATCCGCCCATAAGGCGGCACGCCTGCGGCCTGGCGCTCAGCAGCCTCGGCTTTCCAGAAGCTCTCCTCGTCCCCCGACAGAATCGCCCGGATCACCGGATGTTCCGGCTGAAAAGTCTGCATCAAGGCCTTGCCCGGCCGTTCGGCACGCCCCGCCCGGCCTGCCACCTGCCGCATCAGCTGAAACGTCCTCTCCGCCGCGCGCAGGTCGGAGCCCTGCAAACCAAGGTCGGCGTCGATCACCCCCACCAGCGTCAGCAGCGGAAAGTTGTGCCCCTTGGCCACCAGCTGGGTGCCGAGGATGATGTCGGCCTCCCCTTTCGCAATTTCCTCGATCCGGCTCTTCAGGGCGCGGGCGGAGCCGAAGAGGTCGGAGCTGAGAACCGCTATCCGGGCCTCGGGGAACAGGGCGGAGGCTTCCTCCGCCAGCCGTTCAATGCCAGGACCGACAGGCGCCATCTTGCCCTCCACCTCGCAGGACGGGCAGGCCTCGGGCACCGGCTTGGTCTCACCGCATTGGTGGCACATCAGCCGCTTCATGAAGCGGTGTTCGACCATCCGCGCGTCGCAATGATCGCAAGCCACCTGGGCGCCGCAGGCGCGGCAGATGGTGACTGGCGCAAAGCCACGGCGGTTCAGGAACAAGAGCGACTGCTCGCCCCGCTCCATCCTGAGTTTCATCGCCTGCTTCAGCGTTGGCGAGATCCAAGTAGAGGGCAGCAGTTCCTCTGACCGCATATCGACGCTGCGCATCTCCGGCAGCACCGCGGCACCAAAGCGAGCCGTCAGATCCAGACGTTTGTATTTGCCCGCCTCAGCGTTGACCCAGCTTTCCAGGCTGGGTGTGGCGGAGGCCAGCACCACCTGCGCCGAGCACATCGCCGCCCGCAGCACCGCCATGTCGCGGGCATTGTACAGAACGCCGTCTTCCTGTTTGTAGGAGGTATCGTGTTCCTCATCGACGATAATCAGGCCGAGGTCGCGGAACGGCAGGAACAGGGCCGAACGCGCGCCGATCACCAGCTGCGCCGCCCCCTGCCCGACCATTTTCCACACCCGGCGGCGTTCGGTCATCGTCGCGCCAGAATGCCATTCAGCGGGTTTGGCGCCGAACCGGGCCTCAACGCGGGTGAGAAACTCAGCTGTCAGCGCGATCTCCGGCAAGAGAACAAGCGCCTGCCGCCCGGCGCGCAAGGCGGCGGCGACCGCTTCCAAATAGACCTCGGTCTTGCCGGAACCGGTAACGCCCTTCAGCAGCGTGGTGCCGTAGCACCCGCTGTGGACGCCTTCGGCCAAGGCGGTGGCGGCATTTGCCTGATCCTCGGTCAGCTGTTTGCCGGGCAGCTCAGGGTCTAGATGCGGATAGGGCGTGTCACGCGGCGCTTCCTCCTCGCGCAGGGCGCCCTGCTTCACTAGCCCCTTCACCACCGAAGGCGTCACATCGGCCATATCCGCCAGCTCGCGCGGGGTGAAGGCGAGGCCGCCATATTGCTCCAGCACCTCCAGCACCCGGGTGCGGGCCTCGGTCATCCGGTCCGGTACGCCCTCGCCCTGGCGCAGAATCTTGCGCATCGACGGCGGATCACTGAGCCCCGGCGCGCGGGTCGCCAGCCGCAGCATTGCGGGCATCGGCGTCAAGGTGTAATCAGCCGCTTTGCCCAAAAACTGGCGCATCTCGGTGCGCATCGGGGCCACGTCCAGCACCCGGATCACAGCGCGCAGCTTGGCCGAATCGAAATCACCGGCGCCCGGCCCCCAGACCACGCCCAGCACCTTGCGCGGACCCAGCGGCACCTCGACATAAGCGCCAAGGAAACAGCCGCCTTCCGGCGCCCGGTAATCCAGAAGCCGGTCAAGGGGTTGCGTGGTCAGAACCCCGACCCGTTCGCCTGCCTGATAGAACTCCTGCCCGCTCATGCTGCTGCCCATGTTGCCGCCCGTAATCCCATGAGGTAAAGGCTGTGGCGACCGAGGCCAACCCATCCAAAGGACTGCCCCATGAAATTCTTCGTAGATACCGCCGAGATCGACGCGATTGCCGAGCTGAACGATCTGGGCATGGTGGACGGTGTCACCACCAACCCGTCGCTGATCAAGAAATCCGGCCGCGACATTATCGAAGTAACCAAGGAAATCTGCGATCTCGTCGACGGCCCGGTGTCGGCGGAAGTCACCGCCACGGACGCGGAAACCATGATCGCCGAAGGCCGCAAGCTGGTGGAGATCGCCGAGAACATCGCGGTGAAAGTGCCGTTGACCTGGGACGGGCTGAAAGCCTGTAAAACCTTGTCCGACGATGGCCAAATGGTGAACGTCACCCTGTGCTTTTCGGCCAACCAGGCGCTGCTGGCGGCCAAGGCAGGCGCCACCTTCATCTCGCCCTTTATCGGGCGTCTGGATGATATCAACCTGGACGGCATGGAGGTGATCGAGGACATCCGCACCATCTATGACAACTATGGCTTTGAAACCCAGATCCTGGCCGCCTCGATCCGTTCGGTGAACCACGTGCTGGAGTCGGCCCGCATCGGCGCCGATGTGATCACCGCGCCGCCGGCCGTGATCAAATCGATGGTGAACCACCCGCTGACCGACAAAGGCCTGGATGCGTTCCTCGCCGATATCAAGGCGGCAGAGATCAAGATCCTCTGATCCCGCTTAGCGGATCCAGGACAGTGAAAGGTGCCCCTGATCGATGACGCATTCCGCTTGGTGGGACACGCATCATAGAGGGCCGCCTTGGCAAAGAGTGGCCGCGATGAGTTTCATCGCGGCCATTTCTTGTGGTGCGAAATACGCGCCGCACAATATGATGAGTTCTGGCAGGATCATGTTTGACCCGGCCCCGGCTCCTCATGGCGCTGCAAGTCGGGCCGCACGCTCAATTTATCGGGAATCGCTACGACTTCCGGGTTCGGGGCGACGATTTCCGCCTGATCCGTCGGCGGGACTTCCGCTTTGCTTGCGGGAGCTTTCCATGACCGGTCCAGCTTGGCACCCACTTTCGCGCCGGCATTGAGCCAGGGTCGATAGAGTACGCGGTAGAGATCAGGCATATCTTCGTCTCCGCCCTTTCGGAGTTTGCGCGCATCCAGGCCGTGGCGCATTGCTGGAATGCGCTTCTGCGGCGAGCGCCGCGCGCGAGGCGCTCGCTGGATAAACTCGTCTGTCCCCGGGATGCGGAGGGAGCGCGGCATCAGTTTCGCCGCTTTCCCGAAGCCGTCGATTTCTTCGTATGGCGCCGTATAGACCCTCGGTTCGAAGAAGTTGTATTTGATCCGGAAGATGTTGATGATCGAGATCAACATCGCAGGATTGAAGATAGCCCCCTGAACATAGGAACCTCCAATCCGGGCGCCTCCGCTGCCTGCTCTGTCCGCCAGGCTGAGGCGTTCTCGTAGCGAGTTCATGAAGGTGCTCGCCGGTTGCAGGGTCGCCTTGTAGACCCAGGGTGCCAGTTCCTCGCGAATATCGGTGTCAAGAGGACCATCGAACGGGATGTTCTTCACCTTCTGACGCAGATGCCCCGGCAGGATCGGGAATCCGACGACCTTGTCGAGCTCTCCGCTCGCCTGCGTCGGCGCAGAAATCCAGAGCTTTGGAAATGTGGGGATCTGGTAGTTCGATCCGGGATACGGCCGGGTCCCGTGCATTGCGGGTGCCATATGGTCCGCGATGTAGGCTTCCGTGACGGTGCGGGCATCAGTCTCAGGAGAGAAGCGACCGGCATACATGCCGTCGTTGTGAAACTGACGGCGCGACTTCTTGTATACCTTCACTTTTCCGAGCTTTTCTGGCTTTGTCGTCTTTTCCTTGAACTTCATCGCCAGCCAAACGAAGCGGTCCGCCAAGATTTCCTCTTCGAATACGTGCGGAAGGATATTTGGGAGCATGGCCACCTGTTCCGTCGTCAGGACAATCCGCCCCTTCGGCAGCATCTCTTTGAGAAGAACAAAGTGCGCGGCCTTCGCGTAGAAGTCGTTTGTGGTCATTCCCCCGAAGGAACCGCGTTCCGCATCGGTGTCAGCAGGAAAACCGAACCAGTCTTCGGCAATGACGCGAATGTCTTCTTTCATTCCGTTTAGGCGGACGGTGAGATCGTTTCTGGCCTTGGCGTCGGCCTTTAGTTTCTTCGGCATTCGGCGCTGCGCCCTCACGCGGAAGGCATCCAGCTCATTGATGCACGCCGCGAAGAACTGAGGTTCATGTAGGCGGCCGGTTGGTCGCTGCCAGGAGAACTTCGGCGCAGATCCGAACTTGCTCCCGGGGTAGCTCTGGAACAAGTTCTGCGGGTTTCCTTGGCCGCCGGTGTAGGTGTTGTTGAAAAGATCGAGCGGTTTTACCCGTGGGTCGAAGTCGACATCCATGCGATATACATACCCGCTCTTTGCGTCCGCCGTGATGGCGCAGTTGAGCTGCGCGGGTCATCCCCCCCGATTTTAAGGGGATGCGGAAGTAGAATTTTCTCGGCAGGATGAACGAGGAGATTCCGATGAAGAAGACCCGATTCACAGAAGCCCAGATCATGGGTGTGCTGCGCCAGATGGAGGGCGGTGTGCCTGCCGCCGAGCTGTGCCGCGAGCACGGGAGTGAGGTGGAATAGGAATTGATCCAGTGGATCAATTCCCCGCCGAACCAGCGCCACGCTGTACAAGTGGCGAGCGAAGTACGGCGGCATGGACGCCAGTCTCATCAGTGAGAGCGAGCCTTTGTCCGCCATTGATCCGAGGGCAATGGCGAGCGGCGATGGCCGAGGAGAACCGGCGGCTGAAGCGCATGTACGCTGACGTCAGCATGCAGAACGACCTGCTGAAGGAGGCGCTCGGATAAGTAAGATCCTGAACGCCACTGGTTCGAGAGAAGGATCGAACGATCCGGCCATCCATTGCCCGGCAGGGCATTGCGAAGCAATGTCCCGAGAGGGTCAACGCCGAGAGTTGGCCGTGAAAGCGGTGGCGATGAAGGGCGTCAGCATTGCGCTGGCATGCCGGGCGTTCGATGTCAGTGAGACGTGCTATCGGTACAGCCCGGAGCTGGACGAGGAGAACGAGCAAATCGCCGACTTGCTCCGCGGCCTGGCGGCTGCAAGGAAGACTTGGGGCTTTGGCCTGTGTTTCCTGTATCTGCGCAACGTGCAGGGCCACGCTTGGAACCACAAGCGCGTCTACCGGATCTACCGCGAGCTGGAGCTGAACCTGCGGATCAAGCCGCGCAAGCGTCTGAAGCGGGAAAAGCCGGACGAACTGGCTGTGCCTGAGGCCCCGAATGAGGTCCGGTCGATGGGCTTCATGGCCGACAGGCTGGAGGATGGACGGCAATTCCGGCTGCTGAACGTTCTGGACGACTTCAACCGCGAAGGGTTGGGCATTGAGATCGGCTTTTCACTGCCTGCGGAACGGGTTGTTCGAGCCCTGAACCAGATCATCGAATGGCGTGGTGCCCCTGGGACAATTCGAGTCGACAACGGCCCGAAATACGTCAGTGGCACCCTCATGGAATGGGCTGAGAACAGGGGCATTGCCTTGGCCTACATCCAGCCCGCAAAGCCCCAGCAGAACGCCTATGTCGAGCGCTGCAACCGGACGGTCCGGCACGAATGGCTTGGCCTCTACATCTTCGAAAGCATCGAGGAGGTGCAGCAGATTGCCACCGGGTGGCTGTGGTCCTACAACCATGAACGCCCCAACATGGGCAACGGCGGGATGACACCTGCACAGAAACTGAAGATGGTCGCGTAAATTCTACGACCAAGCCCCCCGCAAAACGGGGGATTACCCCTGGGTAAAGCTGGGAGAGCCTAAAATTGAATGTTGCCAAACCTGCCATTCGGAACCTCGTCTTTCGCGGTTCCGCCTAGAGTCGTTTTTCTGACTAAAGAACAGATTTTCCGCGGGGTTAGGAGTCTCACAATGCGGAAATCTCCGCGTGTTCTCCGAAGAGAACGGTCAAGCTTGCAGGGCAAGAATATTGGCTCTATGTTCTGGATCAGAAGAAAAAAGTTCCGAAACGGCTCGTTTTTTTTCGGGCAGGATGCTGCCCGATGCGTGCGAGACTATTTTCTCGCACTTGTTTCAATTGCGGCATCCCGGACGCGACTAAAATCTCAGAACAAATCAATAGCCTGACGCGTTTCCGCGACAGGCTTGATGGTGGCTATGTCCCACAGGGCGGAATGCGTCACCTGATCAAGGCGCCTTTTTCTTTGCGACCGTTACTGCCAGTGTCTTTACCAGCACCTTCATAACTGCAGCGAAGCACTCCCGCGTCCCTGCACTGCCCGGCTGACGCCGGACCGCATGGGGGCTTGGGCCCGGCAGCGCGCCTGCGGCGCGCCGCCGCTGCAATTTCCGCTGCAACTGCATTTTTCCGCAGCAAAGCCCGGTTCCCATGCTATACACGGTCCAAACCCGTCAGAGGTCCGGACCCGCAAGAGTTTCAAACATGAGCAGTTCAGCCAGCCTGGAAGACCAGTTGCGCGAGGCGATCCTCGCCAAACCCGATGCCGTGCTGCAAGACCAGCACCTGATGAATGCGCTTGTCGCCGCCAATGAGCGTGCGATGGGTTCCAATGTCGTTGACCTGCGCGGTATCGCGATGGAACGGATGGCCGCGCGGCTCGACCGGCTGGAAGATACCCACCGTTCGGTGATTGCTGCGGCTTATGACAATCTGGCTGGCACCAACCTGATCCATCGCGCCGTGCTGCGGCTGCTGGAGCCGCAGGATTTCGCCGCCTTTCTGGCCTGCCTGGAACAGGAGATGCCGGAGATCCTGCGCGTGCAGTCCCTGGCGCTGGTGCTCGAGACCGCCCAGCCCGGCGGCGCCGAGATAGAACGCAAGTCCGGCACCTTGAAGCTGTCCGGCCCCGGCTTCACCGAAAGCTATGCCGGCCAGCCCGGCAGCCAGCGCATTGTGACTCTGCGCCAGACCCAGGGCGGCAGCCCGCGCGTCTATGGGCAAAAGGCCGAATGGATCCGCTCCGAGGCCTGCCTGATGCTGGACCTGGGCGACGGCCGCCTGCCCGGCATGCTGGTGATGGGGTCCGAAGACCCCCATCAGTTCTCGCCGATGCAAGGCACGGATCTGCTGGCTTTCTTCGCCGGTGTCTTTGAACGCGCGATGCGCTGCTGGCTGTCATGACCCTGATCTCCCCGGCCTGCCGTGATGCCCTGCAGCTTTGGCTGGAGCGCTTGGGCGGGCTGGAGGATGCCTCTGCCAATACCCTGACCGCCTACCGCAGCGATGTCAGCGCCTTTCTGGCCTTTATGACAGCGCATTCAGGCGGCCCCCAGGGACTGGGTGCGCTGGCCCGGATCACCACCGCGGATATGCGCGCTTGGATGGCCTCGGAGCGCGGCTCTGGCACTGGTGCCCGCTCGCTGGCGCGCAAGCTGTCCGCGGTAAAGACCTTTTACCGCTGGCTGGCGGATCGGGAAGGGTTTGAGCCTGCCGCGGTGCTTTCTGCCAAGGCGCCGAAGTTCCAAAAGAAACTGCCCCGCCCTCTGGCGCCGGATGCCGCCAAGGCGGTGCTGGAAACGGTGGAGCTGCAATCGCAAACCGATTGGGTGGCGGCGCGCGACGTGGCGGTGGTGACGCTGCTTTACGGCTGCGGGTTGCGGATTTCTGAGGCGCTGGGGCTGACGGGCGCCGACGCGCCGCTGCCGCCGGTCCTGCGTATCCTGGGCAAGGGCAAAAAAGAACGCGTGGTGCCGGTGCTGCCGGCCGCGCGCGACGCGGTGGACCGCTACCTTGCGCTGAACCCGCATCCGCAGGAGGCGCAAGCACCGCTGTT
The DNA here is from genome assembly GCF_000473165.1 of Leisingera aquimarina DSM 24565. GTDB lineage: Bacteria > Pseudomonadota > Alphaproteobacteria > Rhodobacterales > Rhodobacteraceae > Leisingera > Leisingera aquimarina. Next base: position 4,092,248 of record NZ_KI421504.1, read on the forward strand.
CCGCGGAGTGCGGGGCGGCGCGCTGAACCCGCGCCAAATCCAAGCGGTGATGGCCCGAACCCGGGTCCAGCTGGGGCTGCCCGCGACTGCAACGCCGCACGCGCTGCGGCATAGCTTTGCCACCCATCTTCTGGAGGCAGGCGGCGATCTGCGGGCCATTCAGGAATTGCTGGGACACGCGTCCCTGTCGACCACCCAGGCCTATACAGCGGTCGACACCACGCATCTGATGGACGTCTACATGCGTGCGCACCCCAAGGCATGACTTGATCCAAGGTCCTGGCTGGCCTTTGCGGTTATGCAGTCCTCTGCATAACCGCAACTATGTGGCGACGATTATTATGCGGAGCCGAAGAAGCAGACCGGCACTTTTTCGGACGGTTCCGCCTACATTGACTCCGCATAACTATTCTACCGCGCGGAAAGCATCGCGAGCAGTTTGTCCGGTGGCCGGAACTTGCCCGGCTTGATGCCGAGCGGCTCCAGAGCGTCAAGCATCTCGAGTTTTTCGGTTGGGCCGGCGCGCAAGTAGATCTCGGTGCTCTGGAGCGTGGCGTGACCAAGCCACAGTGCGACCTTGCGAATGTCCCGGGTCGCCTGAAGCATGTGCATTGCGCAGCTGTGCCGCAGAACATGGGGCGTTATCGATTTGGCCGCCAGGGTGGGCGCGATGCGGGCAGCCGTATTGGCATGTTTCTCGAGAATGTATTCGAAACCGGCACGCGTCATCATTCGACCGGCATTGTTCAGGAAGAGCGCGGTGTCGCCGACTTCGGGTCTGATCGCGATCCAGGCGCGAATTGCGGCAGCGGTTTCCTGCCAGAGCGGCAGCACGCGCTCCCTTCGTCCTTTGCCAATGATATGGATGCTGGCAGGGGACCGCCCGTCAAACTGGTTGAGCCCGGCGCTGATGAGTTCGGAAACGCGCAGCCCTCCGGCAAAAGCCAGATGCAGCATGGCTCGATCACGGATGCCCGATGCTGTCCTCCGATCCGGAGTATCGAGCAGCGCTTGTACTTCTGTCCTCGAAAGCGACGCTACAAGCCTCTGATCAACCTTCTTCATCGGAATGGCATGCACCCGAAGCGCCTGGTCCAGCACGGCAGGTACTCGGTGCTCGAGATAGCGAAAGAAGGACTTTACGGCTGCCAGCCTTGCGTTGCGCGTACGGGCCTTGTTGCCTCGCGTCTGTTCGATGTGCTCGAGAAAGGCAAGGATCGTGGGCACGTCGATGTCTTCGATCTGCAGCAGGCACGGCCGCTTTCTCAATCGCCCGGCGGCGAATGTCACCAGCAGTTGGAAGCTGTAGGCATAGGCATCGCAGGTATGAACGCTTGCGCGTCTTTCATTGGGAAGATGGTTGCGCAGGAAGGCGGCGAGGNGCTGGGCAAGCTGGGCCATGCCGTCNCCCCGCAATGCAGCCTCTCGCCGTCAGCTGCCATGTGTGTCATCAGCTCGGGTGTTACCTCGAGATACCAGTATGTATCGGTGACATGGGCATGCCCCAAATAGGTACTGAGGGCCGTGATATGCCGCGCCACGGCTTTGGAATCGTGCGCACAGGCCTCAAGGGAGCGAACAGCAAATGTGTGGCGCAGATCATGAATCCTGGGGCCCGGTGTTCCTGCCGCACCGCGCAAGCCGATTGACCGCGTGATCTGGAGGAATACCGTTGCGACTGTCGAATAGGCGAGCGGCGTGCCCTGATGCGAAAGGAAAAGTGTGCCGCTCGGGCTGGCCGCCTTCAGACGCATCGTAAGATACCCGTCAAGAGCGCGTCGAGTCGTTGGATGCAGTGGCAACAGCCGGCTCTTCTTAAACTTGGTCTGGGCAATGATCAGGCCGTCATCGGTCACGTCCGGCAATCGAATGGCGATGGCCTCTGAAACGCGCATGCCTGTTGCCGCAATCAACCCGAACATCGTGGCGTAGGTGAGCGGCCGGATCGAGCCAGCGGGGCCAAGCCTCTGGGCGGCGTCGATCAGCCGTTGGATATCACTGGGACTGTAGATGTAAGGCGTGCGCCGCTTGCGGCTGGCACGGCCGAAGAGATCGGCGGAGGGAACTTCATGGCTCGGATCTTCGGCATTAAGCGCGCGCGCGAAGCGACGTACTGTCAAAAGCCGGTTGCGACGTTGTTCTGGAGAAGATGCCTGTAGTGCCCATTCTTGCACGGTGGCTGTTGTTACGACATGCTCACTGCGGCTCTCGGCAAAGGCAACGAAGTTGCGTAGAAGACTGCCTTGGGTACGGAATTTCAACCCCAGCGCCTGGTGCAGCGCGACATGATCGGCGAGGAGTTGACTCAGCATGTCAATTCTCCCGGCCAGGGTTGAGCGATCTGTTCCAGCATCGCGATACCGACCTTGGCGTAATGCGCAGTCATATCAAGCGAGCGGTGGCGCAGAACCGTGCCGACAGCTTCCAATGTGGCCCCCGACCGCAGCATCGAAGTTGCCGCGGAGTGGCGCAGCAAGCTCGCTCCGCTCGATGGCGGATCGGAAATGCCGGCGCGCTTTAATGCCAGCGCCACAATGGCCGAGACGTGGCATGATTGCTCAAATGAGCGGTAGGGGCGACCATCATGAGAAAGACCGCGTCCTGAGGCATGCGCGGGCGTTCCTGTTCGATATACGCGAGAAGCGCATCGCCTACATCTTGCGGCAACGGCAGCCGAACCTGGCGACGCGCCTTGCCACTCAACTTCAGGATACCGGCGTTCCAGTCGATATCGCCCAGTCTGAGACCAGCGACATCCCCGGCCCGCACCCCCAGGCGCGCCAGAAGGAGCAGGATCGCCCGGTCCCGCAGGCGCCCCCGGGCAAGCTGATCGCAGGATGCAATGACACGTTCCACATCTGCGGCTGCCAGATACCGCGGCAACGACGAAAGACGCCATTGTATGACCGGCGGAATGGCGTGATCGAGGTTGGGACGGCACAAGCCCGCGCCGGCGAGAAAGCGAAGATAGCTTCGCAAGGCGCTTGTTATGGTTCTCAGGCCGGCCGGACCGGTTTGCCCCCGCCATTTGCGGACAACAAAACGTATCCGGGCAGCATCATAATCGTGGGTCGCTGTACCGAGTTCCGGCAACAGCTTATTGAGGATGCGGAGATGACGGGAAACTGTCCGTTCCGCCAAACCCCGATGCAAACGCAGCCAGTGCTGATAGTCGTCAAGCAAGGGAAATTCTGGCGCGGCCTTCAACGGCGGAGGTGCGACGCCCGCACCTTGTAGGAAAACAACAAACCTTCTGGCACGTCGCGCATACTTTGGTGAGACATGCTGCCATCGCCGCCCGCCGGGACATTGGCACTGGTGTTCGGCGAAGCGACGAACAACTCCATCATCGACGCTGACCATCGGTATGCCGGTGCTTTCCAGCCAAACCGCGAAATGGCGTGCCGATGCCCTGTAGCCTTCAATGGTCAGCGGCGAATACCTCTGAGCGCCAAGCTCGTCCGCGAACTGATCGATCCACAACGAAACCGGCCCCGGATCCAGGAACCAGCGATTACGGTATTGGTCAGTCATCTTCTCTCTCCTCAAGGTGTGAAACCATCGCGGGAGAGCATAGTTATGCGGGGCGCATGTGCCTGTTTGTTCTGCCTAACCGGCTGTAAAAAAGCCACAATCCAAGAGGCGATGTACACGGCTCCGCATAATAATCGTCGCCACATAGTTGCGGAAATCAGGGAGGCCTGCCGCATGTCTGCAACTGAACCCGCAATACCCGCCCTGACCAGTGTCCTCACCTGTCCTTCTTGCGGGCATGAGGCCGCAGAAGAGATGCCGCAAAACGCCTGCCAATGGTTTCATGAATGCCCGGCCTGCCGCACCCTGTTGCGGCCAAAACCCGGAGATTGCTGCGTTTTCTGCTCCTACGGCAGCATCCCTGCCCGCCGGTGCAGACCGGAAGCAACTGTTGCGGCTAGCGCTGCGGTGCACCTGCTTTTGTTAAAATGCGCTCAATTTTTACGACAGCGGGAAAGCTGCTGTTAAGGCGCTGCGGGCTTGATGGCAGAAACCGATCCAGAAAGGATTCTGCTATGACCTGTAACGGCATTTCTGCCTTGTTTGCCGATGGCGCCCCTGCCGCTCCTGCTCCGCCGCCCGGGACGCCCCCCTGGGAGCGGGCACGCGATCTGCCTTCCAAAGCGCCCTTCTCCTCGCCTGACATCACCGACCCAGCACCCTTTGGCCAGCGCATGGCCCGCATCCAGTTCTCCAAGGGTACGGAATTCCGCCCAAAGCTGCATTGAATACTTGCGGGATTCGGCCAAATTCGCCATCAGGGGCGCATGACACCTCAGATCCGCGCCCTTTCCGTTCATCTGCTGACTGCAACCGGCGCCGTGTTCGCCATGCTGGCGATGCTGGCCGCCGCGGATGGCAAGTGGAGCCTTATGTTTGTCTGGCTTGTGGTCGCGTTTGCCGTTGACGGCGTTGATGGTCCGCTGGCCCGCCACTACCATGTCAAACGCTACTCGCCGGAATTCGACGGGGTGCTGCTGGACCTGATCATCGACTATCTGACATATGTCTTCATCCCGGCCTTTGCGCTGTTCCAATCAGGATTGATGGCGGGCTGGACCGGCTGGTTTGCAATCATCGTTATCACCTTTGGCAGCGCGATGTATTTTGCTGACACAAGGATGAAGACCAAGGACAATTCCTTTGCCGGCTTTCCCGGTTGCTGGAATATGCTGGTGCTGGTGATCTTTGCGCTGGAGCCGAGCCATTGGACCAGCCTGGTTCTGGTGACGCTGCTGTCCCTGGCAATGTTCCTGCCGCTGAAATTCATTCATCCGGTGCGCACAGTGCGCTGGCGCAAGGTGTCTTTGCCCATGGCGTTGGCCTGGACTTTCTTTGCCGGCTGGGCCGCCTGGGTCGATTTCCACCCCGCCAGCTGGGCGCACTGGGGGCTGGTGGTAACCTCGGTCTACTTGCTGTTTGTCGGCATTGCCCAGCAGATCGTGCCGGAACGGCAGCGTAAATCCACAGCGGTTTGATGCTTAGCTGATAGAGGGGCGCTGCCCCTCTGCGTCCTTGGCAGGACGCAATCACCCCGGGATACTTCCGGCCAGAAGAAGCTGCAGGAGCGCTGCAGGCCGGACCGTGCGTTCAGATCAGCAGGCCCGCAGCGCCTTCATGTTTCAAAAGCGCGACCTTGGTTTCCACCCCGCCATGGCCCGAGAAGCCACCCAAGCCAGTGGCACTCAGCACCCGGTGGCAGGGAATGATCACCGGGATCGGATTGGCGCCGCAAGCATTGCCAACCGGCTGCGGCGGGGCGCCGAGATCCTTGGCGATTTCTCCATAAGTGCGGGTTTCGCCAAGCGGGATTGCCAGCATCGCATCACAGACCGCGCGCTGAAAGTCCGAGCCCTCCACATGCAGCGGCAGATCAAAGACCGTCAACTCTCCGGAAAAGTAGGCGCGCAACTGCGCCAGAGCGCTGTCCAGAAGCGCTGACTGCCCGTCCGCCTGAGCTGACCAGGCCAGACGCACAATCGCGCCGTCCCGCTCTGTCACGCTGAGCGCACCCACGGGTGAATCAAGGCTCGCTGAAATCATGGGTCCTCCCCGGAGCGTCTTCTGCCTGCGCATCTTCTGCAGGAATGGCATCAGAGGCAAGGGCGCCTCTGCCCGGCCGGCCGCACCCCCGCCGCACCGCATTAACACTATATTAACCAGTGTTAAGGTTTCGCCGCCACATTGCATCAAATTGTAATAAAGTGAGTTTCAAGAACGATCCTAAAGGTCAGCAAGATGATTACTGCAGTTTCCAGCACCGCCAGCCTGTACAACAGCATGAAACAGATGCAGGCCGCCTATCAGCGCCAGCCGGCAGTCGCGCAAGCAGGCGGCCAGCCCGTGGATGCACCGCTGATCGAGGGCTCTGCCCAAGGGCTGGCCCGGGCCGCTGCCCGGGAACAGGCGCTGAGCGGCGAACGCCCGGATGCCCTGACAGCCCAGTACGTCGGCCCTGCCCGCGCAGCAGCCCGCTCCGCGGCGCTGGACCTCAGGCAGATAAATGGTATCGACATGGCCGCCTATTTCCTGGATCTGGCCAGCGGCTGCCAGGCAGGCCCCAAGCCGGTCAGTGCCCTTGAGGCGGAAAACCTGTATGCCAAGGCCCGGCGCATCACCGGCTGATCCGCCCTGCCGGCGCGCTGCGGACTGCATTAACCCGCCGTTAAGCGCGTTATGTTAACCTTCCTGCAAGACCGGTTCTCAGCCACCGCGAAGGTTCCGCTCAATGTTTATACCAGTTTCAGGACGGGTAGATCCTGCCAAACCGAACCGCGGTCTCTTGACCGCCCGCCCGGTTGTCCGCTCGGACGATCCGGAGCGCAGCGAATCCGCCAGCACCAGCCCGCGTGAACGGGACCCGGACAGCCACTCGCGAGCCCCCTCCGGCGATCAGGGCAGCCGCCGTGCCCGGGCGGGAGAGTATCAGCGCGATACAGACCGGAGGCCGACCCTGTTTCAGGAAAACGCCGTCCTGTCTGCGTATCTGCTGCTGCAACGTGCGAAGCGCAAAGGCCCGGATCCCGAGATGGGATCCGAAGCTGCCTGCCATGGCTATGAGGCTGCCAGGACCGCGTCGGCCTGGCAGGCCTGAAGTTACTGCAGCTGAGCCCAGAACAGCTCCAGATGGCGTGACATGATTTCCTCGAAGCGGCCGCTTTCACGCAGCTTTTTCAGGCCTGCGTTGATCCGGTATAGATGCGAGGTGCCGCGCCAGTGGCGCTTGGAGATCACCACATGCAGGCCTTCCTCGGACAGCGGTTTTTCCAACGGCAGAACGGTGTCGCGCAGACCTTCCCGGACGATGGTGCTGGCGCCCAGAAACAAGTTCACCGCCACCGCATCCACCTGACCCTCGGACACCATGCGGAAACAGTCGGCCGGTGAATGCGGCTGCACCAGGGTGATCTTGCCGTCATCCAGCCAGCGGCGCCCCTGCCGGTTCAAATCGTGGGTGAAATAGCCCTTGGGGCGGCACAGGGTTTTGCCTTCGACGTCGGTGTCATCTGCAAAGGCGAACTGATCCTCCACCCGCACAAACAGCATGATCGGCAGCGCCATCACCGGTTCGGAGAAGTGGAAATTCACGCAGCGCTCATTGCCGGGTTCCGCCTTGCAATCGGGCTTGAACCAAGGGAAGCCCATATCGAACTCCTTTTGGTCCAGCATCGGAAACAGATGCTTGGACCAATCGTCCTCCCAGCTGATCGCATAAGACACTGGCGAGGGTGCCAATTCCAGCGCCGCATTGACCAGTTCGGTCACCATGCCCTGGCCCGGCAGGCTCCTGTCGGTAAAGGGCGCATAGCCGCCGCCGGTCAGCAGCGTCATCTCGGCTTCCTGCCTGCGCAGCGGGGTGGCGTCCGGGGCGGTCGCCTGTTTGATGCAGGGGATCTGCAGCTTGCGTCCCGGCACCACCGACGAGCCGACCAGAACATCCTGGTTGCGGTAGTAGATCATGGTCCAGCGCTCGCGGTCGCCGTAATGAGTCTCGGCGATCGAAAACAGGTTGTCCCCCGGCTGCACGACATATTCCACGTCACAGATCGCCTGGGCCGCCGAGGGCAGCAGCCCCAGCAGCAGCCCCAGGCCCAGCAAGTGGCGGCAGAAGCTGTTCAGCATGCTCTTCCCCCTCAATATCCGGCCCACACTCTGGCCATGTGGTCTTCGATGATCGCCTGATAGGTGCCATCTTCGCGGATGCCGCGCAATGCGGCGTTGACCATGTCCATCATCTGCTGCGCCTCGGGATGCGTCTTGTGCACGATCACGTGCAGCGCCTGGATCGAGATCGGTTCGGGCACCGCGTCAAAGCGGCCCGACAGGCCCAGTTCCTTGATCTGCGCGCGGCCGGTGAATTCATTCATCACCACCGCATCCGCCTTGCCTTCCAGCACCATCTCATAGCATTCGGCAGTGGTCAGCGGCTGCACCACCTCAACCTTGCCATCGCGCAGCCAGTGGCGGCCCTGCTGCTCGAACAGATACGTCTCATAGCCTTGCGGGCGGCAGAAGGTCTTGCCGAACAGGTCTTCTTCCTTGGTGAAGGTCAATGGCCGCGCCTTGTCGGTGAACATCAGCACCAGCACTTCGAACAGCGAATCCGAGAACAGGAAGTTCTTGCAGCGCGGTTCTTCGGGGCTGTTTTCGCAGTCGGGCTTGTACCAGGGGAAACCCGCATCCAGCAGCGCATTCGACAGCAGCGGCTCTTCATGCGCCGTCCACAGGTCGACCCAATGGACCGCGTAGCCCTGCTCAGGGCCGGCGTGGCGCATTGCGGCGTTCAGCACGTCGGTCATCATGCCGCCGTTGTGCAGATCCTTGCCGGTGAAGGGGGCAAAATCATCCGCCGTCAGCAGGTTGATGCGGTGACGCACCTCGGCGCTGCCCGAGGCGATCCGCACCGGTTTGGCAGCCACAGGCACGCTGGCAGAGATTTCCTTGCCGCCTTCCAGGCCCAGGGGGAGGCCCTCAAGACAGGCCAGCGACAGCTTCATGCCGACGCGCAGGGCACTGGGCTTGGGGCCGATGGTGCCGATATTGCGGCTGTGGATCGCGCTCCATTTGCCCGCATCCTTGTACAGTTTGTCAGCGATCACCGACAGGCTGTCGCCCGGCTGCACGGCATAGACCCCGCCGCAGGTCTCGGCCGCAGCGGAATTGGCTGCAAGGGCAAAAAGGCCCATGGCAGCGGCTGCAATGTAATTCTTCATAGTCCCCCCGGGAAATAGTCTGCACCGCAGCCGGCTCCGGTCTGCAGCGCCCGTGTTCTGGTTGTTATGGGTAGTCCCCGGCCGGCGCCGGCATCCTGCCGGCTGCTCAAACGGGAACGGCTCCGGCGCGGATACCGGAGCCGAGATCAGTTGCCGACGAACAGCGCCAGCAAGGTGGCCGTGTCGACCCGTCCGTCAGCCCCGATCAGGCTGGCAGGCAAGGTGATTTCCTTACGTTCGTAGGCACCGTTCACCAGCTGGTCGATATAGGCCTCGGACTGGCCCTGCGCCGCGGCAGTCAGCACCATTTTGTAAAGCGCGGTTCCTTCGGCCGGGGCCGCAGCTGCCGCCTGATTGAGGCTTTCAGGATTTGCCCGCCTGCTGCGCAGCGCGGCCAGGGTTCCGGCGGTGATACGGGCGACCATCGCGTCTTCGCCGCTGGCGCCGTCCTTTTGCAGGCCGGCCGCCGCGGCGGCACCGGCCGGCTGCACGGTGCCGGCAGAGGCATCCGCTGCTGCCGGTGTTTGCAGGCTGGCCTGCTCAGCCCTTTCAGCCGGTTCAGCCGGGGTTCCGCCGCTGAACTGGAAATACAAAAGCATCGCCGCAGCGACTGCCAGACCCGCTGCGGCCAAGCCCAGTTTCGGCAGCGCGCTGCCACCGTCCGCCTGCACCGGCGCAACGGGCTGCGGACCTGGAACAATTTTCTGCTCATCCGCTGCTGCACTGGCGGGTTTCGCCGCCATGGCAGATTTGGCCGTTTTGACGGCAGCAGTTTTTGAAGAGGCAGGCTTTGCAATTGCCGCCGCGGGTTCCGGTTTGAACCCGGAGCTGTCCGCGACCAGCCCGATTTTCATATTCTTTGGTGCCGATACCCCGTCAATCCGGATAGATGCACCGCGCGGCTTGCCCGGCTCGCCTACCGGTTGCGCGTCCGCTTTCCGCTTCAGCATAATAAACTGCTCCCCTGCCCCATGCCATATTTTTAAGTCGGCTGAAAACCTACATGGAATTAACGAATTCTTAACCAATTGTATAAAACCGGTCAACATCTAGAGGAATTCAATTTGCCAATACACAAGGCCGCACCCGGAAAAGTGCAGGAAATCCCGCAACAATAGCGCAAAAATGATAACGCCCGGCAATTAAACCGGGCGCCATGCACAAGTCAAAGTTGAAAGCCGGATTATCCCAGCGCGCTATCGCAGCGGCCGCAAACACCCTCATGGACGTGATTGCCCACATCCGGCAGGATTTTCCAGCAGCGCTGGCACTTGCCGCCGTCGGCCTTCTCAAACACCACCGAGACGCCATCCACCTCCGGCATCCGGAAAGCTTCAGCTGGTGCCGGATCACCGGTCAGCAGGATGTCCGAGGTGATGCAGACATCGGCAAAGTTCACCGAGTTCAGCGCCGCCAGCGCCTCGGCGTCGCGCACATGCACCACCGGGGCGGCCTCCAGCGAGGCGCCGATCACCTTGTCGGTGCGCTGCACCTCCAGCGCCGCGGTCACCACCCGGCGCGCCTGACGGATTTTGGACCACTTGGCGGCCAGCGGCTCGTTCAGCCAGTCGGCAGGCGTGTCGGGGATATCCTGCAAGTGGACAGAGCTGCCCTCGCCCGGGTATTTCTCCAGCCAGACCTCTTCCATGGTGAACACCAGGATCGGCGCCAGCCAGGTGGTCAGCCGGTGGAACAGGATGTCCAGCACGGTGCGCGCGGCGCGGGCGTTCAGGGTGTCGCCGTCGCAGTACAGCGCATCCTTGCGGATGTCGAAGTAGAAGGCCGACAGGTCCACGGTGGCAAAGTTGAACACCGCCGAGAACACGCCCTGGAAGTCGAACGACTGATAGCCGCTGCGCACCCGGTGATCGAGTTCGGCCAGGCGGTGCAGCACCCACTGCTCCAGTTCCGGCATGTCGGCGGGCGCGACCCGCTGATCCTCGCTGAAATCCCCCAGCGACCCCAGCATATAGCGCATGGTATTGCGCAGGCGGCGGTAGCTGTCAGCGGTGCCTTTCAGGATCTCCGGCCCGATCCGCTGGTCCGAGGTGTAATCGGTCTGCGCCACCCACAAGCGCAGGATATCCGCGCCATACTGCTGCACGATCTTCTCGGGCACAATGGTGTTGCCCAGCGATTTGGACATTTTCATGCCCTTCTCGTCCAGCGTGAAACCGTGGGTCACCACATTGCGGTAGGGCGCGCGGCCCTTGGTGCCGCAGGCCTGCAGCAAGGACGAGTGGAACCAGCCGCGGTGCTGGTCGGTGCCTTCCATATAGACGTCGGCGATACCATCCCCAGTGCCGTCCTCGCGGTCGCGCAGCACAAATGCATGGGTCGAGCCGCTATCGAACCACACGTCCAGCACGTCGAACACCTGGTCATAGGCGCCGGCGTCGACGATGCCGTCCAGCACCTTGGCCTTGAAGCCGTCCTGATACCACACATCCGCACCATGCGCGTCGAACTCGGCAACGATGCGTTTGTTCACCTCGTCATTGCGCAGCAGGAAGTCCGCATCGGTCGGCAGTGCACCCTTTTTGGTGAAGCAGGTTAGCGGCACACCCCAGGCGCGTTGACGGCTCAGCACCCAGTCGGGGCGGCTTTCGATCATCGAATGCAGGCGGTTGCGGCCGGTTTGCGGCCACCATTTCACCAGCTCATCGATCGAGCGCAGGGCGCGTTCGCGAATGGTGTCGCCCATCTGATCCATGCCGTCGTCCATCTTGCGGTCGACAGAGGCAAACCACTGCGGTGTGTTGCGGTAGATGATCGGCGCCTTGGAGCGCCAGGAATGCGGGTAGCTGTGCTTAATCTTGCCGCGCGCCAAGAGACCGCCGACCTCGGTCAGTTTGTCGATGACCGCCTTGTTGGCATCGCCCTCGCCGCCCTTGCGGTTGAGGATGTATTTGCCGCCAAAGAAAGGCAGATCGGCGCGGAAGCCGCCGTCATCCATCACGTTGTAGGTGATGACCTGTTCCAGCATTCCCAGATCGCGGTAGAGCTCGAATTCCTCCATCCCGTGCGACGGCGCGCAGTGGACAAAGCCGGTGCCTTCGGTGTCGGTCACGAAATCCGCCGCGCGGAAGTCGCGGATATCGTCCCATTCGCCATTGCCGCCCTCGGCGCCCGCCAGCGGGTGGGTCAGGCCGATGCCCGCCAGATCAGCGGCAGGCACGTCAGCCACACGGGTGTACTGGCCCTCGCCCAGGCGCGCGCGCTTGAACACATCCGCCGCCAGGTTGTCGGCCAGGATGTACTTCTCGCCCTCCGCGGCCCAGCATTCATCCGGGGTGCCGGTCACTTCATAAAGGCCATAGGAAATCTCTTCGCCATACACGACAGCCTTGTTCGACGGCATGGTCCAGGGGGTGGTGGTCCAGATCACCACATTGGCTCCCGCCAGCTTGTGGTCCGCAGGCTCAGCCACCTTGAACTTCACCCAGATGGTGAAGCTCTCTTTATCGTGATACTCAACCTCGGCCTCGGCCAGCGCGGTTTTCTCAACCGGCGACCACATCACGGGTTTCGAGCCCTGATACAGCGTGCCGTTCATCAGGAATTTCATGAACTCATCCGCGATCACCGCCTCGGCGTGGTAGTTCATGGTGAGGTACGGATCATCCCAGTTGCCGGTGATGCCCAGCCGCTTGAACTCCTCGCGCTGGATATCAACCCAGCTGTCGGCAAAGGCGCGGCATTCCTGGCGGAACTCGACTACCGGCACCGCATCCTTGTTCTTGCCCTTCTTGCGGTACTGCTCCTCGATCTTCCATTCAATGGGCAGGCCGTGGCAGTCCCAGCCCGGCACATAGCGGCTGTCGAAACCCATCATCTGGTGGCTGCGGACGATCATGTCCTTGATGGTCTTGTTCAGCGCGTGGCCGATGTGCAGGTGGCCGTTGGCATAGGGCGGGCCGTCATGCAGGGTGAAGGGCTGGCGCGCTTCATCAGAGCCCTTGGCTGCGGCGGCCTTGTCGCGCAGGCGGTCATAGACCCCGATCTCCGCCCAGCGCTGCAGCCAGGCAGGCTCGCGCTTGGGCAGGCCCGCGCGCATTGGGAAGTTGGTTTTGGGCAGGTTCAGGGTGTCTTTGTAGTCAGGCGTCTGAGGCGTGTCGGCGCACATCGGGGGCGTCCTTTGGATGATCAAGGTCGGAAATGGGGATATTCGGTTCGGCGCGATGGCTCAAGCGCCTTTGCCCGGCGGCTCACGTGTTCAGAGCGCCGGGGATATAATTCGAATAATGATGGCCGCGAATAGGGACATGTAAGGCCTTATAGGGTGGTCCCGCCGGAGGGTAAAGCGGCAGATGTGCCGCATTTTGGCGAGGGCGGCAGCGGGCGGAAACGCCCATTCTGCCGGCCGCGGCACCGTCAGCGCACAAGCCAGACGCCCAGATCCGGCCGCGCCAGCATCAGCCACAGAATTGCCAGCACTGCCGCAAAGGCAGGAATGCCGCAAGCAAACCAGATCGCAAACAAGCGGTGATAGCGCGCAGGCAGTTCCTCGCCTGCCGCTGCGGCTGCCCGGGCCAGGTCGCGCAGCTTCAGCTGGATCCAGACCACGGGCAGCCAGAACGCTCCTGTCAGCACGTATAGCCCCAGCGACAACGCCAGCCAGCCTTCGCTGAACGGCCAACCCAACCGCCAGGCCAGAAAACCGCCGGTGATGGGCTGCGCAATCACCGCCGTAGCGGTGAACAGCAGGTCCGCCAGAACCACCACGCCTGCGGTATGGGCAATCAGTCGCGTATCACAGGTGCGGTGCGCCATCAGCATGAAAAAGGCGATCCCTGCCCCGGTGCCCAGCAGCACACAGGCACCGGTCACATGCAGCCAGCGCAGGATCAGATCCGCATCCATCTCAGCGCTCCTGCAGCAATTGATGGGTGATCAGCGCCAGAACGATGCCTGGCAGCACCTTGACCAGAGGTCCCAGCGGATCCGCCCACATCTGCGGTGTAAAGACGCTTGCTGCCAGCATGTAGAAAAGCGAGACCCCTGCCATCCCCAGGCAGGCCCGCGCCGCCCAGGGCCGCCAGAGAATCGCCAGCCCCAAGGCAATATCTGCGAGCGACCAGAATACAACACTTGTCTTGGCCGGGAAACTTCCCCAGCCCTTGGCCAGCAGCACATTCGCCGCCGCCTCCAGCTGCCAAAGGCCAATCAGGCCCGACGCCAGCCAAAACAGGCACAGCACTGCCACGGCAATTGGCATCATCAGTGCCATCCGCGCATCCAACCGCTGTTCCCGGCCCGCAGGCAGCGAGTGATAAATAGCCTGCAAAGGGGCCAACCCCACCCCCATCGCCGCGCGATAGGGTTGCGGGTCACCGCACACGCCACTCCGGATTTCAGCAATCGCTGTACTGCGCATTGGCGAGCGCCAGCCGAGGCGGCCCAGAGCATCGGCGCAGGCTGCAATCGGCGGCAGCAGCCAATCCGGCACCCGCAGTGCCATCCGGGCAGGTGCAAACCCCAGCCACTTGCGGGTCTCTGTCAGCACCTCTTCCAGCGTATTCACCTGATCCTCCACCAAATCATAGGTGCCTTGAGGCAGCTTGCCGCCGAGTGCCGCAACCACCGCGGCCGGCAAATCCGCCATCCCGGTGCATTGGACCGGTGCCTGGCCCAACGCCACCGGCTGCACCGGAGGCACCGCTGCCAGCATCCGCAACAGCCGGGTGCCGCCAAAGGCGCCCTGCCCGATCACCAGCCCGGGGCGCAGGATCCAGGCCGCTGCACCGGAGGCCCGCAAGGCGGCATCGCCCCGACCCTTGCTGCACATGAATTCCGTTGCAGCCCCCGGCCCTGCCCCGGCAGCGGAGACCTGCACCACCTTTGTGCCACGGTCAGCGCAAGCTGCAGCAAGGGCGGCAATAGCTGAGTGATGCACAGCCTCCAGCTCTCCCGGCGCCATGTCCTGCAAGACGCCCGCGCAATTCACTACCGCGTCCATACCCAGCAGCAGCGGCGTCCAGTCTTCGGGCTTCGGCAGTTGCAGCAAATTGCCTTCCACGAACGGCACGCCCGGCAAAACCCTCGCCGCCTGTTCAACACTGCGGCCAAGGCCCGTCACCGCAAACCCAGAGGCTTGCAAGGTCCGGACCACTTCAGCGCCGATAAAACCATAGGCGCCGAGAACCAGAACCCGCCCGATTTTCTCCGCCATAATTCAATACCTTTTGGCAAATCTCCCGCCCACCATAGTGCCAATGCCGCCCAGCGCCAGTGAGGCCGTCTCCCGTTTCTGCGACAGATGCGCCCGGCCTCTTCCTCTTTCCCCGGCTTGCGCCTATTTTTGTCTCTGGCCACTCAGACCGGAGCATCCGATGACCGACGCAAATACCGCAGATCCGCTGGCGCGGTTTGACATCACCGCAAAGGAAATCTCGCGCGTGGTGGCCGTCTTCTATGCCCAAGTGCGAACCCATGAGGTGCTGGGGCCGGTCTTTGCCGCCCATGTCACCGACTGGGTGGAGCATGAGCAAAAGATTGCGGGCTTCTGGCGCAATGCGATCCTGCGGGAGCGGAGCTACAGCGGCAATCCGATGCGGGTGCATGTCTCCCGCCCGGATGTGAAGGCAGAGCATTTTCCGCTGTGGCTGAGCCTGTTCCACGAGGTGCTGCGCGGCGAACTGCCGGAGCGCACCGCGCTGCAGTGGGGCGCTTTGGCGGACCGGATCGGCGAGGGTTTCCGCACCGGCATCGTGGCGATGCGCCAGCCAGCAGACCAGCCGCCGAAACTGTTCTGAGCACCGCCAGCGGGGCGCTCCCGTGCCTGCTGGTGTCCTGGCCATGCCAGAACACCTCAGCAGCCTTGGGCATAGCTCATGCTGCGCATGAGCCTGGAAGCGCGCTACTTCTCCTTGAAAAACAGCCCCGTCAGCGCCCGCTGAATCACTTTGCGCGTCCCGGGTCTGTGGCGCGGTGAAAACGGCATCGGTCGGCAGACCTCCATGGCCGCTATGCCGACGCGCGCGGACAGCGCCCCATTGACCAGCCCCTCGCCGAAGCGGCGGGAGAGTTTGGACAGCACCGATCCGCCCAGCACCGGCTCCAAGAGGTCATCACCCGCAGCCACCGCGCCGGTGGCGGCCAGATGCGCCAGCACCGCGCGGGTCAGCCGCCAGGAGCTGAAGAATCCGGGCCGCCCGCCATAGATCCCGGCCACCCGGCGGATCATCCGCAGGGAGGAGACCAGCGCCGTCAGGACATCCGCCAGCGCCATAGGTACCAGCGCCGTCACCGTCGCCACCTGCCGGGTGGCAGCCTCCACCTCGCGCAGGGCCAAAGCGTCAAGCGGCACCAGCAGCTCTTCCTCGGCCAGCATCAACAGGGCATCGGGGTCCATTACTTCTGACTTGCGCTCCGTCAGCCGGGCCTGATGCCAGGCCAGATTCTCGCGGGTCTTGTAGAAGCTTTCCAGCCGGGCTGTGAAAGCGCGGGCCGTGGCGAGGTCTGCGGCCTCCTCTGCCTGGTGGCGCAACGCATCGACGCGCCGCAGCCGCGATAGCGCCGCAAGTTCACGCAAAGCCATCGAAAGCGCCAGCATAGCCAGCACCGTCAGCCCGATGGTAACCACCCAGCCCAGCACCGGCACCCGCGCAATAAGCCCAGCGGCAAAATCCCAGGCTGCAACCGAGGTCATGGCACCAATGACCGCTGCCAGCAACGCCCAGAACCAGCGCGCCAGGCGCGAGGGGCGGCGGGCGGCTATCCGGGCTGCCTGCTCCATGGCAGAGGGCTGCGCGGATGGGGAAACCGGGTCCGGCACCGGCGGCGCTTCGGCTACAGAGGGCGCCTCGACCTCCTCTTCCAGATCGAACAGAACCGGCTTCTTGCTCATGCTGCCGCCTCCTGGCTGCTGTGCCATTCATAGGCGATGTCGGGCAAGCCTTCCTCGTTGTCTGTGCCGTCGCCGCGGCTTGTCTCGGCAAAGCCCTCGCGCCGGTAGAACCGCTGCGCCATTTCGTTGGCTGCGAAGGTCCGCAGCGTCAGCCGCGGCACCGCCGCCTTGGCAGTGTCCAGCAGCGCCTTGCCCGCCCCCTGCCTGCAGGCGCCCGGCGCCAGGTAAAGCGCGCAGACCTCCGCGCCGTCACGAGCCAGAAAGCCCTGCACGCCGTTATCCCGCACGGCCACTGTGACCCAGCCCCGGTCAATCATGACGCCGCAGAAGGCGATCACCTCGGCCCAAGTATAGAGTTCAGGCATCCATTCCGTGCCCTGCTGGAAACGGTAGAGGATCTCGCCAACGGCGCCGGCGTCAAGGGGTGTTGCGGGGCGCAAGGAGAGTGTCACAGGGCGTCTCCGATCAGAAATTCTGCGGCGCGGTCCAGCCGGATATGCGGCGGGCCGCTGCCGTGTTTCAGGGTACGCGGTGCCGGCGCAAAGGCCATCGCCTGATAGTCGCCTTCCAGCCATTTCTCAGCCCCCTGCCGCGCAGGGGTGAGCAGCTGCGCGGGATCTTCGGGCAAGGCTCCGGGATAGAACGCCGCCTGCTTGCCGTTCTCCTGCAAGGTTCCGCGCACGCAGGGCAGATCAGTTCCGTTATGGGCGCGCATTTCTTCGGTTGTGGTGCGCAGCGAAGCCATCGCCAGCGCTGCGGTTTCCGCCCCGGCAAATCGGGCGCGGTCCTGCGCTTCGCGGGTCAGTGCCTCGATGATGGCGGTCATTTGCGGGTGCTGGGCGTGGTGCAAGTGGTCGGCCTTGGTGGCGGCAAAAAGGATCTTCTCCACCCGTTTTCCGCCCAGAAGCCGGGTGAGGAAGCGGTTGCGGCCCGGCTTGAAGGCGCTGAGGATATCGGTCATCGCGCGGCGCAGATCCTCCACGGCCTGCGGGCCGGAATGGATTGCCGATAGCGCATCCACCAGAACCACCTGCCGGTCGATGCGGGCGAAGTGGTCACGGAAGAAGGGTTTGACGACCTTGGATTTATAGGCGTCAAAGCGGCGCTCCATCTCGCGCCACAGGCAGCCGCGCGGCGGGCTAGCCGCAGGCGGCAGCGGCGCAAACGTCAGCACCGGCGAGCCTTCAAGGTCACCGGGCAGCAGGAAACGGCCCGGGGTGCAGTCATAGAACCCGGCGGCGCGGGCGGCGGTCAAATAGTCCGTGAAGGCGGCAGCAAGCGCCTGGGCCTGCGGCTCGTCATGTGTCCCCGCGGGGACAGCCTGTGATTTCTCCGTCAGAAACGCCTGCGCCTGGGGGCGGCTGGCAATGCGGGAAAGTACATCGGCAGACCATTCGCCGTAGGATTTATCCAGCAGCGCAAGATCCAGCAGCCACTCGCCCGGATAGTCGACAATATCCAGATGCAGCGTGCGCGGCCCTTGCAGCCCCGACAGAAGGCCGGCGGGCCGCACCTTCAGACTGAGACGCAGCTCAGACACCGCCCTTGTGCTGTCCGGCCAATGGGGTGACGGCCCGGTCAGCGCCGCGAGGTGGTTTTCATAGTCGAACCGCGGCACGGTGTCGTCAGGCTGGGGCTGCAGAAATGCGGCCTCAACCCGCCCTTCACGCGCGGCGCCCAGTTGCAGCATCCGTCCCCGGTCCATCAGGTTGGCGACCAGCGAGGTGATAAACACGGTCTTGCCGGAGCGCGCCAGGCCGGTGACCCCCAGCCGCAAGGGCCGGTCGAACAGAGCCGCGGAGACACCGCTGGCAGCACGCTCCACGCTGCTCATCACCCCGTCTGCGAGGGAGGTTATCACCAAGGCCCTGATCCTGCTCTGTTCTTGCTGCTGACAAGATAGGCAGCATGTTGCTGAGATACCAGAGCGCACGCGGGGCTTGCCCCGGCCCGGCCCTGTTGCTAGTTGCCCGCCCATGCCGCGTTTTGCTTTAAAAGTCGAATATCACGGGAAGCCTTTTGCCGGCTGGCAAAGGCAGAAGGATCAGCCCTCGGTGCAGGGCGCGATCGAGGCTGCGCTGGCGCGGCTGGAGCCGGGTGAGCACACGATTGCTGCCGCCGGGCGCACGGACACCGGCGTGCATGGGCTGGGACAAGTGGCGCATTGCGACATGGCCAAGGACTGGGATCCGTTCCGGCTGTCAGAGGCGCTGAATTATCACCTAAAACCCGATCCGGTTGCGATTGTGGACTGCGCGCGGGTGGGCGGCGGCTGGCACGCCCGGTTCTCAGCCGTGGAGCGGCAATATCTGTTCCGCATCCTGATCCGCCGTGCGCCTGCAACCCATGAGGCGGGCCAAGTCTGGCAGCTGAGCCATGACCTGGACGCGGACGCCATGCAGGAAGCCGCCGACTATCTGATCGGCAACCATGATTTCACCACCTTCCGCTCCTCGATCTGCCAGGCGGCGAGCCCGGTCAAGACGCTGGATGAGCTGACGGTGGAACGCGTGCAGGGGTTCTCGGGGCCGGAGATCCATTTCCACGTCCGCGCCCGCAGCTTCCTGCACAATCAGGTCCGCAGCTTTGTCGGCACGCTCGAACGGGTTGGCGCCGGTGCCTGGAAGCCAGCGGAGGTGAAGGCCGCGCTGGAGGCCTGCGACCGCGCCGCTTGCGGGCCGGTATGTCCGGGACACGGCCTCTACCTGGAACGGGTGGGTTACCCGGAAGACCCTTTTGCCTGAACCGCCACCGGCACCGGCAGCCGCAGCCCGCTTGCATAACCGCGGGCACACCGCATAATCGGCGCACCCACCCCTTCAGGGCCTTTCGGCAGCTCAGACGCTGGCGGCCTGCCCGTAGAACACACAGGCAGACCCCCTATGGCGAACCCAACCAAACCTCCCCTTCTGGCCGTCCTGATCGACGCCGACAATATCTCGGCCAAATATGCCGAAGCGATGTTCGAGGAGATCGCTTCTTTCGGCGAGGCCAGCATCCGCCGCATCTATGGCGATTTTGCCGGCGGCAGCCCGCAAGGGTGGAACAAGGAGAAGCTAGCAGCGCTGGCAATTGTACCGCATCAGCAGTTCGCCAATACCACTGGCAAGAATGCCTCGGACATAGCCTTGGTGATCGACGCGATGGACATACTGCATTCAGGGCGCTTTGACGGCTTTGTGCTGATCTCCTCGGACAGCGATTTCACCCGGCTGGCCAGCCGTATCCGCGAACAAGGCGTGGATGTCTTCGGCATGGGCATGCGCAAAACACCGGCGGCATTCGTGCAGGCCTGCAAGCGGTTCATCTATGTGGAAAACCTGCTGGAGGAGCCGGGCAAACCCAAGCCGAAACCCAAGAAAGAGGATGGCGGCGGCAACGGAAACGCACCGGCAGGGCTAGCGGATCCGACCAAGCTGGTGGTCCGGGCGATGGATGCGATCGATCAGGATGACGAATGGTTCACGCTGGGCCAGATCGGCCAGTATATCACCGCAGCCGCACCGGACTTCGACACCCGCAGCTATGGCAAGCGCAAGCTGAGCGACCTGATTGCCTCGCTTAAACTGTTTGAGACCAAACGCGGAGACGGCAACCAGATCCTGGTGCGGCGTCTGGACTGAAGCGCAGCAGCGCGGGCAGAATACCTGTGCGAATACCGCTTTCCCTTGGTCCTGAACCGTGGCTTAGTCCGGCAAAAGGGACGCGGACAGGGAGAACGCGCATGGCATTACTGATCAGCATCGGCCACGACGGATGGTACACCGAGGAACAGCTGGCAGAAGAACTGCGGGCCATAGACCCAGGCGCCGATATCCGGCCGATATCCGCCCCCGGAAACCTGGAAGACATCACCATGCTGGCGGTCTCGGCGCTGAAGGGCGATCTGGCCGCGCAGCTGCCGAACCTGCAACTGGTGCAAAAGCTGGGTGCGGGGGTAGACAGCATCGTCGCACACCCCAGCGTTGCGCCGCATGTGCGCGTCACCCGGCTGAAGCCGCTGGAGCCCGCGCAGGAGATCGCCGAATACTGCCTCGCCTATGTGCTGCGCAGCCAGCGGAACATGGCGGAACACGCAGCATCCCAATCCCGCAGCGCCTGGGCGCCGCAGGCGCCGAAACGCGCCGCAGAAACCACAGTGGGCGTGCTGGGCCTCGGCCATATCGGCGGCATGTCCGCGCGGCTGATGCGCGATATGCGGTTCCGGGTGCTAGGCTGGAGTCGCTCCCCCAAGGAGATCACCGGTGTGGATTGCCGCCACGGCGAGGCGGCGCTGCCGCAGATGCTGGGGATATGCGACTATGTCTGCGCCATTCTGCCCTCCACCCCGGCCACCCGCGGGCTGATGGAAGCCCGGATGCTGGCAGCGATGAAGCCGGGCGCGACGCTGATCAATGCAGGCCGCGGCGATCTGGTGGATGAAGCCGCGCTTGCTGCCGCTCTGGACAAGGGTACGCCGGGCCATGCGGTGCTGGATGTGGTCAGCCAGGAACCCCTGCCCGCAGACAGCCCGCTGTGGACGCATCCGCAGGTAACGGTCACGCCGCATGTGTCAGGCTGGCATCTGGGCGATGCGCTTCGGGACGTGGTGGAGAATTACCGGCGGCTGGAGGCCGGCGAAGAGCTGCTGCACGAAGTGGACCGGCAGCGCGGCTATTGAGCCGGACCGGGGCAGCCCCCCGGCTTCTTTCTGGTTACAAATACCTCCCGCCGGAGGCACCGCCTTGTTCCCAGCAGGGAACAAGGCGGAATTCAGCGGCAGCCCCGATTGGGCCGCTCGCGGATCAGCTGATGAAATCCTTGTAGCCGGCGTCATCCATGTAATCGTCCATCGGCGACAGATCCGAGGGCTTGAGTTTGAAGAACCAGGCGCCGCCTTCGGGGTCTTCGTTCACCTTGCCGGGATCATCGGTCAGCGCCTCGTTCACTTCGACCACTTCACCGTCCAGCGGCGCCAGGATGTCGGAGGCCGCCTTGACCGATTCAATCACCACGATTTCTTCATCCTTGGAGACCTCGGTGCCGACTTCCGGCAGCTCCACAAAGACCACTTCGCCCAGCTGTTCCGCGGCATGGGCGGTGATGCCAACGGTGATCAGATCGTCTTCGGGCAGCAGCCACTCGTGTTCTTCGGTGTATTTCATCATCGTTTGTTCCCTTGGAAGAGGCTTGGGTTTTCAGTACGGGACGGTATTCAGTGCGGATTTTGCCGCCGTAACGGATACCGCGGAAAGAAGAAAGCCGGTCCTGCCGGGCCCTGTATACGCAGGCATACGCTATCAACGGTGCCGGTCTCCGATCAAGATGGCAAATCATGGGTTTCCTGCGTTTTTTGGGGCGCAAGTCCCTGATGCCCTGTGCAGTCAGAACAGATTGAAATACTCCGCCTGCTCCCATTCGCTGACAGTGTCCAGGTAACGTTCCCATTCGAACTGCTTGAGCTGCAGAAGGTAGCTGACGGTCTCTTCCCCCAGCGCTGCACGGCACATCTGGGAGCCGCCGAACCCCTCCAGCGCCTGGCCCAGCGAGCGCGGCAGGCGGTCCGCGTTTTCACTGTAGGGCGACAATGTGGGCTTGGGCGCCTCCAGCCCTTCATTGATCCCGGCCATGCCTGCGATGATCTGGGCGGCCAGCGCGTAATAAGGATTGGCAGTGCTGTCCGGCGCGCGGTTCTCGATCCGGCTGGCAGTATCACCCGGCTGCATCAGCGCCCGCAGCATGGCGCCGCGGTTGTCTTCGCCCCAGCCGATGCGGCTGGGGGCCAGTTGATAGGGCAGATAGCGTTTGTAGCTGTTCACCGTCGGCGCGATCATCAACGAGGTCTCAGGGGCGTATTTCAGCAGGCCCGCCATCCACGCGCTGGCAGGCGGAGACAGCAGCCCGGCGGTTTCCGGCATGAACAGGTTGCGCCCCGAGGCCAAATCCAGCAGCGACTGATGCACGTGCCAGCCGTTTGCCATGGCACCCGCCAGCCGCGGTTTGGCCATGAAACTGGCGTGCAACCCGTTGCGGGCGCAAACCTCCTTGACCATGGTACGGAACATCACCATCGCGTCCGCCTGGGCCATGGCGCCATCCGGGGCAAAGGTGAATTCAACCTGGCTGGGACCCATTTCAATTTCCACGGACCGCACCGGCAGACCCAGTTTCTGGGCGTTGCGGCGCAACAGGTCCAGCACGCCCTCAACTTCGCCATAGCGGGTTTCGCTCAGGTACTGATACCCTTGCGTCAGGTTG
Organism: Leisingera aquimarina DSM 24565; assembly: GCF_000473165.1. GTDB lineage: Bacteria > Pseudomonadota > Alphaproteobacteria > Rhodobacterales > Rhodobacteraceae > Leisingera > Leisingera aquimarina. Next base: position 4,115,081 of record NZ_KI421504.1, read on the forward strand.
CGGGTTTGAACCGGCCCGCCGGGACGGGTGGCCTGATCATGGGCCGATGCCTTGTCCGCCAGCTCGAAAATGTGGAATTCCACCTCCAAGCCAAAGTTGACCGCCATCCCCTGTCCTTCCAGTGCGCCGGCTGCCCGCTGCAGCACGCCGTCAGAGGCAAAGGGGACCGGGCTGCCATCCGGATAGACCGGCGTGCAGAAAATCCAGGCGGAATGGCCGGACCAGGGCAGCGCGCGGAAGGTTTCGGGGCGTGGTACCAGCAGCACGTCGCCGGCGCCCTGCATCGGGCCAGACAGGCCGGTGCCGTGTTCCCATACTGATACGGCGGTACGGTGGGACGTGTCCTTCAGCAGCAGGGTCGCCGGCATGTTGAGACCGCGGTCAAAAACACTGGCGAAGGCCTCGGCCATCATTGTCTTGCCGCGCAGGATCCCGTGCTGGTCGGGAAACAGCACCCGCACGGTTTCTATCCCGTCGAATTGCGCGCGGGATGTGATCTCGGCTGCCTTGCGGCATTCTTCGGCGCCGAGCAGCCCCAGGCGGGCCAGTTTGCCGGATGTGAAGTCTTGTGCCATGGGCGGCCTCTTGGCTAGCGAGCTGATTGAAATTGCACCGGAATTACCCCAGCGTCCAGTCCACGGCGGATTTTGACGCAAACCGATGCGCAATCTGGATATTGCGGGGGATTTGCGCCTTGACAGCATTCGCAGAGCGAACATTGTGTCGAACATTCGCACAAGACCACGGCCCCAAGCGGTGCCAGACAAGATCAGGACAGCGGTTTCAGATGACGGCAGTTGAACAGGACAGGAATATTTCGTCGAGCTTTGCCAAAGGGCTGGCAGTTCTGGCGGTGTTTGACGCGGCCTCCCCCAGCATGACCCTGGCCGAAATCGCCCGGCGCACCGGCCAGGACCGGGCCACCGCCCGGCGCGGGGCGCTGACGCTGGTGCAGGCGGGCTATCTGCGCCAGGACGGGCGGATGCTGTCACTGACCCCGCGGGTGCTGGCGCTGGCGGGCGGTTTTTTGCAAGCCAATCAGTTCGGCCGCCGGGTGCAACCGGTTCTGAACCGCCACGCGCGGCAGATGCAAATCGAGGTGACGCTGGCAATGCTGGATCAGGGCAGGGTGCTGCTGCTAGCGCAATCCACCGTCGAGCACGGCCATATCACCTATGGCTTCACCGCGGGTTCCCATATTCCGCTGGCCCATACCAGCCTGGGGCGGATGCTGCTGGCCGGGCTGCCGGAGGCCGAGGCGGCTGCGGTGCTGACCGGAACAGAAATTCCACGCCATACCGAAGCCTCGCTCACAGATCCCGGCAGCATTCTGGACCGCGTGGCCGAGGCCCGCACGCAGGGCTATTGCCTGACCAGCGGCGAGTTCGAGGCCGGGATCACCGGTTATGCCGTGCCCGTCTCGCGTCCCGGCCAGACACCGATTGTCGCCGGCTGTTCAGCGCCGCGCGGGCTGCAGCCGGAGGCGGACGCAGAGCGGCTGCTGCGCGGGCTGCAACTTTGCGCCGCAGAACTGCGCCAGGTTGAGGCGGTGGATCATCTTTAACCCCTCTGGCGGAATCCCATCCTTGCATTGCAGCCTGCCCTTGCTAGGCTGAAACCAGATATTTCCGCAGGAGCATTTCGATGATGAAACAGACTGCATTGGCGGCGGCCCTGTGCGCCGCGCTTGCCCCGGCCGCATCGGCCAAAGACGCCGAAGGCACCATGGTTTCCGTTCTGGGCCGCGACTGGGCGGTTTTCCCGGTCGCGGACGTTCCGGGCCGCTACAGCGCCACGCGGATGAACCTGGAGCATTTGCCCTTCCGCCCGCCTGCGGTGCTGACCGCGCGCCAGGCGGTGCGGGCCTTGCGCGCGGCCACCGGCTGCAGCGTCAACATGGACACGATGGTGCGCAGCATCAACAGCACCTATTACGCCCAAGTGATCTGCCGCAAATAAGAACGCGCCTGACGGCTCTGCGGTTTGCAGCGTTTTTCTGAAACATCCCCTTGGGAAATGTGATCATTTTCCGGGAAGCGATGGATTGAGCGGCCCCGGCGCGCCTGCCATAGATTGCGCATGAAACTTGCTATCAACGGATTCGGCCGCATTGGCCGCGCCATCCTGCGCCAGATTCTGACCACCGCGCGCGGCGACGGCATCGAAGTGGTGCGGATCAACGACATCGCACCCTTGGACATGTGCGCCTATCTGTTCCAGTACGACAGTACATTCGGCCCCTTTGCCCACCCGGTGGAGCATGGCGGCGGGGCGCTGCAGGTAATGGGGCGCTCGATCCCCGTCAGTCATGAACCGGACCTGACATCGGTAGACCTGTCCGGCGTCGACCTGGTGCTGGAATGCACGGGCATCGCGCGGAGTTCTGATGTGGCGGAACGCGGCATCAAGGCGGGTGCGTCCAAGGTGCTGATCTCCGGCCCCTCCCCGGCGGCAGAGCTGACTGTGGTACTGGGGGCCAATGAGGAAAGCCTAGGGGATGCGCGCATCGTCTCCAACGCCTCCTGTACCACCAATGGCCTCACTCCGCTGGTTAAGCTGCTGGACCGGATCGCCGGCATTGATACTGCGCATATGACCACGATCCATTGCTACACCAACTCGCAGCCGATGGTGGACGCACCGCGCGGTGATTTTGCCCGCTCGCGCGGCGGCGCGCAATCAATGGTGCCGACCACCACCTCGGCGATGCATCTGATCCACGAGGTGCTGCCGCATCTGAAAGGTCGGGTCAGCGGCGCCGCGGTGCGGGTGCCGACGGCCAGCGTGTCGGCGGTGGATCTGGTGGCGCAACTGAAGACCCCGATGAGCGAAGACGCATTCACCGCTGCCTTGCGCGAAGGCGTGGCAGCTTCCAAGGTGCTGGGCTGGACCGATATGCCGCTGGTCTCCTCGGACCTGCGGGCACGGCCTGAATCGCTGGTGATTGCCGGACCGGAAACCCGCATGGCCGGCGAGCATCAGGCGCGGGTGTTCGGCTGGTACGACAATGAATGGGGCTTTTCGGCCCGGATGCTGGATGTGGCCAGGCTGATGGCGGGATAAAGTCCGCCCTTGTCCGAAGACCGGTTTGCAAGCCCGCCGCTGGCGGGCTTTGCTATTCCTGCGGTTTCCGCCCCGTTCCGGTCAGTCGGATCCAGCGGAAAATCAGCATCAGTGCTACCATGCAGACCGCTAGCCCGATCAAATCGCCAGCCGCATAAACTACCATGATCGGCAGTTGATCACTGGGAAAGATCAGACCGGAGAACACCACCGACTGCCCCAGCGAATTGATCACCGAGGCCAGCGCGCCCAGGGCCAGCAACCCGGTCCAGGCGATCCGGCGCGCCTGGCCGGCATAAAGGTTCCAGCCGAATAGCCATGCGATTTCAAAGGCCGCATATGCGGAAAAGGCGCCAACCGCGATGGATTCCAGCAGCACCGGCTCCATCAGTTGGCGCACATTTGCCGAGGTGAAAATCAGCTCCGACAGGAGCGCACCGGCCGCAAGGGGCGGAACCGCTTTCCAGCCAAGCAGCCAGACGCTCAGCACCCGCACCCCGTGCGGCAAGTAGATCAGGCTGGCAAAGACGGTGATCTCCGGCAGAAACAATTTCTGCACCGGCGTGACGGCCCAGGCCGTCAGACCATGGCAAATGACATAGGCCGCGGTGATCACCGCAAAACTCTGAAACCCGGGCAGGAACTGCAAAACTCGTATCATGCCGCCCCCCTTAGACAGGAGCGGCGGCACCTGCAATCGCGTGAGTGTGCTGATTACGCTGCGCTGTCACTTTGCCGCGGGGTCAAAGCAGACCACATAATGCTTGGCCTTGCTGCCGCCCGCCCGTTCCAGCAGCCCCAGGTCTAGCAGCGACTTCAGTGTCCGGTGAAAGGTCGCCTGGGCAATTTCCCTCACCAGCCGGTGGCTGCGGATCTGCTCGGACTGAACCGGGGCGCCGGGCACGCAGGTCAGCGCATGCGCGGCCAGCAGCACATCCCTCTCGGCTCTGCTTAGCCGATCCAGACCGATGTCGCGTTCCATAATATGGAGCATATCCCGAAGTTCAAAAATTGACTTTAACCGATCCACAATTGCACCTCCGGGGAACCCAAACTGCTGCTCCAGCACCATTTAATCTGCCAGTATAAGATGACACCACGCGAAAATTATCAATCCGACAATTATCTGGACAGTTCAATTCCGCGTGGTATCATTCCCGACAGGCGAGGCTGCATGTGAGTGGTGGCAGCGCCTGACGTTTACTCGAAGTAGTTTTGTTAACCAGTGCCAGCTCCGGCAGATTCAACTGCCGGAGCTGAACTAAATAGTACAGTTTCTTTACCGGTTTCCAATCACCTTTGCAGCCAATTTTACTGTGCATACGCCAAACCGGCGGGATTGTGCCCGCGGCTTTGCACTCCCCCTCCAGTGCCGCCGCCTGCCAGCCGCTGCCATGCGCGGCAATCCGCCGCCGGCCGGTGGAGGCCGGCCCCCGGCGGAAAGCTGCTGCTTTGCCGGTTCCATCCTGCAATTTTCCCGTGTTAGGCTTTGACCCAGCCGCCTGCGGCCCTACCGGGCTTAGAGGCAGATTTTTCCGCCCGCCGCCGGGAGCAGACATGGATTTTCCTTTCCGCCCGCGACTTTCGGCGGGCATCATTGCCTTCAACCTGCTGACCTTTCTGCCGCCTGCCGCCATTGGCGCCGAGGCGACGCTGCAAGCGCCCGGTGCGGACGAGGCCCTGGCCGGGCGGCTGCGCAGCGCCTCCTCTTCGGTGGCCGCCAGCGGTGAAACCAATGTGCAGGAGCTGTTGGCAGCGGCCCTGTCGGATTACCGCACACTGGTGCAGGTGCTGTATGATGCGGGTCATTTTTCGCCGGTGGTGAATATCCGTCTGGACGGGCGCGAGGCGGCGCGGATCCAGCCGCTGAACCCGCCGAAGAACGTCAGCAAGGTGGAAATCACCGTACAGCCCGGCCCGCGGTTCAACTTTGGCACGGCAGATCTGGCGCCGCTGCCGCGAACCAGTGAAGTGGAGATCCCCGCAGGCTTTGCCCCTGGGCAGCCCGCCAGCACCGGAGTGATCCGCGACGCGGCTATTGCCGGTGTGAGCGCCTGGCGCCGCAGCGGCCATGCCAAGGCAACGGTGGCAGATCAGAAAATCACCGCCAACCATGTGCAAGCGCGGCTTGATGCGCAATTGCGGCTGGCGCCGGGGCCGCAGCTGCGGTTCGGGCAATTGCGGATCACAGGCGAAACCAACGTCCGTGAGGATGCCATCCGCCGGATCGCCGGCTTCCCGGAAGGCGAAGCGTTCCACCCCGATCTGGTCTCCAAATCCTCAACCCGGTTGCGCCGCACCGGCACGTTTTCCACCGTGGTCCTGCGCGAGGCCGAGCAGCCGAATGCGGACGGCACCTTGGATTTTGTGGCCCGGGTCGAGGATCTGCCGCCGCGCCGCCTGACCTTCGGGGCCGAGATCAGCTCCTCCGACGGGGTTGAGCTGTCGGGCAGCTGGATGCACCGCAACCTGTTCGGTGCCGCGGAAAAGCTACGGATCGAGGCGCGGCTCAGCGGCATCGGCAGCAGCAATGACATTGACGGACGCATTGCGGTGCGTCTGGACCGGCCCGCAGCACTGGGGCCGGATGACAGCATCTTCTATCTGGCCGAGGCCGAACGCCTGGACGAGGAACACTACAGCGCCACCCAGGTGCTGGGGGCCGTCGGCGTGCGGCGGACGTTTTCGGACCAGTTCTATGCCGAGGCTGCTTTGGGCGTAACGTCCATCCTGGCAGAGGATGTATTCGGCAAGCGGCGCTTCAAATACCTGGCGGGCCGGATCCGTGCGGAATACGACGGCCGCGACAGCCGGGTGAACCCTAGCAGCGGCTATTTCCTGCGGGGCGGCGCAATCCCTTTCATCGGCATTGACGGCAGCGACACCGGCCTGCAGCTTAAGGCGGACGGACGTGCCTATTACGGGCTGGGCGCTGATGACCGGATCGTGCTGGCCGGGCGGCTGCAGATGGGATCGGTGATCGGACCGTCCCTGAGCGGAACCGCCCCCACCCTGCTGTTCTTCTCAGGCGGTGCGGGATCGGTGCGCGGGCATGAATTCCAGTCTCTGGGCGTACCTGCAAACGGCGGCACCGCCGGCGGGCGCGGCTTTCTGGCGCTTTCTGGCGAAGTCCGGGGCAAGGTCACCGACAAGATTTCCCTGGTCGGGTTTTACGACCTTGGCTTTGTCGATGCGGACAGTTTCGTTTCCGGCTCTTCAGCGCGCCATGCCGGCGCGGGCTTTGGCCTGCGCTATGATGTGGCAGGCATCGGCCCGATCCGGCTTGACCTCGCCTATCCGGTGGACGGCGGGTCCGAAGACGGGCTGCAATTCTATATCGGGATAGGACAGGCATTTTGAGACAGTTTCTTGGCCTTGCCCTTGCCCTTGGGCTGACGGTTGCACCGGCAGCGGCGCAGGACACCACAACGGCAGATGCCGGCGGGCTGCTGGTGGAATTTCTGGAGGATACCCTGTCCGGCGACAGCCGCTATATAAGTGTGACAGGTCTTGAGGGCGCGTTTTCCTCGCAGGCCAAGATCAAGCAGATCACGGTGGCGGATGAAGACGGCATCTGGCTGACCGTTGAGGGCGCCGAGCTGGACTGGAACCGGCTGGCGCTATTGAGCGGGCGGTTTTCGGTCAATGAACTGTCGGCAGAACGCATCGCGGTGGCGCGCGCGCCCAAACCGCTGCCGCCAGACCCCGAACTGCCAGAGCCTGAGGCCACGCCTTTTGCCCTGCCGGAACTGCCGGTGGCGATTGAGCTGGGCCAAATCAAGGCAGCCCGGATCGAACTGGGCAGGGACCTGGCCGGCACCGCAGCCAGCCTGTCGGTCGAAGGCTCGCTGATGCTGGCAGGCGGGACGCTGGATACCAAGCTCGCCGCGACCCGGCTGGACAAGCCAGGCGATCACTTCCGGCTGGAGGCGGGCTATGCCAACGAGACCCAGCAGATCACCCTGGATCTGGCCGTGGATGAGGCTGCGGGCGGTCTGATCTCGCGCAGCCTGGATCTGCCAGGCCGCCCGGACCTGCAACTGACCGCCAAAGGCAACGGCCCGGTCAGCGATTTCAACGCTGATATCCGCTTCAGCACCAATGGTAAGGAACGGCTGGCAGGCCAGGTGGTGCTGGCCGCCCAGCCTCTGCCCGCCGGCGCCGCACCGGACACCTCCCGCGATATCGGCTTTTCCGCCGACATGGGCGGTAACATCGACGTTCTGCTGCCGCCGGTGCACCGGCCGTTCTTTGGCCCCGGTCTGCGGCTCAACGTCAAAGGCACACGCGCAGGCAGCGGCGCGGTGGCGCTGGATACACTGGTCTTGCGCAGCAATGCGCTGCAGGTCACCGGCGCCGCGGCGCTGGATGCGGGCGGCAAGCTGGACACTGCAAATCTGAAAACCGCCATCAGCCCGCCCCCAGGCCAGGCCGCCGTCGCCCTGCCCTTTGGAGGCGGGCTGACGACACTGACGGCAGCGGATCTGCAACTGAAAAAGACCACCGGGGGCAATTGGACCCTGGACGGGGTGCTGGACCAGCTGAGCCACCCCGGAGCCCTGGTGGACCGGGCCAAGATTGCCGGCCGGGGCACGCTGGATCAGAACAGCGGCTTTGCGCTGGAAGGGCGGCTGTCCGCCGGCCTCAGTGGTTTCCAGCTCCGCGATCCGGCGCTGGCCAAGGCCATCGGCAACGAAATCCGCTTTGAAGGCACGCTCGGCACCGAAGGCCGCGGCGCTCTACGGATCACGGATATGGAACTGCGCGGCAGCGGCTACCAAGCCGCAGGAGACGTGGGTTTTGACGGTCTGGAAGACGGCCTGAAAGTCAGCGCTGACCTGACCGCGGGCCTGGCGGATCTGGCCCGGTTTTCGGACCTGGCCGGGCGTCCGCTGGGCGGCGCGGTGCAGGCTGCGGTCAAAGGCTCCTTCACGCCGCTTTCGGGTGCGTTTGACACCGACCTGTCGATGCGGGCGCAGGACCTGTCGGCAGGCATTGCCCAGGCGGATGAGTTGCTGGCCGGGACCGCCACACTGGCGCTGAAGGCGGCGCGCGATGAGACCGGCATCTCCATCGACCATTTCGAACTGGCTGGCAGCACGCTGGAGGCCCGCGCCGCAGGCACGCTCAACAGCGATGCCGGACGGATGGAGATCGGCGCCAAGCTGAACCGGCTAGAGGTGCTGCTGCCGCAAACCCCCGGCACGCTGGAGCTGGCCACCACCCTCACCCGCAATGGCGACATCCTCAGCGGGGTGGCAGAATTGAATGGTCCGCACACCTCAAGCGCCAAACTGGACGGATCGGTGACGCTGGAGGGCGACGCCGACTTCACCTTTGCCGCAGCCCTGAACGAGCTGGAGCGGTTTGTGCCGCAGCTGGCGGGCAAGCTGACTGCCCAAGGCACCGCCGCGCGCCGCAACGGAGAATGGCAGATTGCGGGTCAGGCGGCGGGTCCTGCCGCCATCGCCGCGGATATCGAAGGCCGCTTTACCGAAAGCAACGGCAGCACCGATCTGCGCTTTGATGCCGCGATCGGCCTGTTGCAGCGGCTGGTCCCCGACCTGCCCGGCCGCCTCGCCGCCAAGGGCACTGCGGCCCGGCGGGACGGCATCTGGACCATCGACAGCACGGCCAGCGGCCCCGCTGGCATCGACAGCCGCGTTGCCGGCAGCTGGAGCGAGGCCAAAGGCACCGCCGATGTGACCGCCAAGGGCACGCTGCGGCTGGAGGGGCTTAACCCGTTCATCTCTCCCAACTTGTTGCAGGGGCCTGCAAACTTTGACCTCGCGCTGAAAGGCACTCCGGCCTTGGACGGTGTGAGCGGCACCATCTCGGTGCCCGGCGCCTCGCTGGCCATTCCGGCGGCAGCGCAGCGGGTGGATGATATCAACGCCACCGTTTCCATCGCCCGTTCCAGCGCGCAGCTGCAGGTCTCAGCCCGCCCGCGCGACGGCGGCACGGTGCGGATCAGCGGCCCGGTGGGGCTGCTGCCGCCCTTCAACGGCAATCTGCAGATTGCCATCGGCAGCGTGGTGGTGACCGACCACCTTTCTTACGAAACCCTGCTGAACGGCAGCCTGGCAATGTCGGGTGCGATGGCCGGCAGCAACCGGATCGAGGGACGGATCGATGTGGGCGAGACCAATATCAACCTCAACACCGCCGGCGGTTCGGTCTCCGCTGCCCCGATCCCGCCGATCCGCCATACGGGCGCGCCGCGCGATGTGCGGCGGACCCTGGCGCGCGCCGGGCTGACTGGCAGCAGCGGCGGCGCCAGCGGGTCCGGCAGAACCGAACTGGACATCCTGATCAGCGCGCCCTCCAGGATCTTTGCCCGCGGCCGCGGGCTGCGCTCGGAACTGGGCGGCGAAATCCGCCTGCGCGGCACCACCGCACGGCTGTCGCCCTCCGGCCAGATCAGCCTGATCCGCGGCACCTTTGATATCCTCGGCCGGCGGCTGGAACTGGATGAAGGCCGGATTACCCTGTTGGGCGACCTGAAACCCTATCTGGAGTTCAAATCCTCTGCTGCGACCGACCAGGGCACAGCAACGCTGGAAATCTCGGGCCGGGTCGATGCGCCCGAGATCAAGGTCACCTCGGACCCGCCCCGCCCCAGCGAGGAAGCCCTGGCGCTGCTGCTGTTCGGCGACAATATCCAGGACATCTCACCGCTGGCGCTGGCCCGTCTGGCCGGCTCGGCGCTGACCCTCAGCGGACGCGGCGGCGGTGCGCAAAACAAGCTGCGCAACGCCACCGGGGCGGATGACGTCGATATCGGCGCCGACAATCTGGGCGCCGGGCAGCTTGGCCTCGGCGGCTATGTGGCCGAGAACGTCTATACCGATTTCAACGTCAACACCCGCGGCGACAGCGAGCTGAGCATCAACCTCGACATGACGGACAGCCTGACGGTGCAAGGCACGGTGGACAGCGAGGGCGAAACCGGATTCGGCCTGTTCTTCAAACGCGACTACTGACGGGCGGCCCGGCGGCGTGTTTCACACATCTGCCCCGGCGGCAGCCAGCGCTACGCGCGCAGCTCCGCCGACACCTGCAGCATCATCCGTGATCAGCCACAACTGCGTACCGGCACAGACAGCCCCCAACTGGCCGCCCGGCGCCGTAAAACTCTCCAGGAAACGGGACCGCGCGGGGGTGTTCAAAACGCCGCGCGCTACGCTGCCGGCAAAGAACAGACCCTGCGCCGGCAGGTAGGCCGCTGTCAGCTCGCGCGCCATCAGGCCCAGCAAATGCGCCCATTCGCAGACCGTCCGTGCCTCCGGCGAGTCCGGGCTTGCCAGACAGGTGGCGACGATCCCCTCTGCACTGCTGGCTGCCGAGCCGGTCAGGGCTTGGTGAAACCGCACCAAGCCAGCACCTGAGAACAGCATTTCTATGCTGGCCGCGTTCTCCGGCTCATGGTCCAGCAGTTCCTGCAGGCGGCGGTACACGGCTTGCGGCAGGCTGGCCCGGCCCAGTTCGGCCGCCAGCACCCCGCCGTTCAGCGAGGCTGAGACATTGAACCCTGTACCGATGCCTGCAACCAGTGCCTGGCCGCCGCCGTGCTGCCCCGGCTGCAGACAGGACAGCTGCCCCGGGATCAGCGCAGGCAAGGCATGGCACAGGGCTGCAAGGTCGTTAACTACATTGGCCTTGGCACTTGCTGGCAATTGCAATGCGGCTGTTATGCTGTCTGCATCCCCCTGCCAATTGCGGTTGCTGAGGTGAAACTGCCCCTCCCGGACCGGTCCCGCCACCGCCAGGCATGCCCCCTGCAAGGGCGGAAATCCCGGCTGCGCGCAATAGGCCTTCAGCACATCTTCCAAACTGGTGAAACTGTCATTGGCAAAGCTCTGCAGTGCGGTGACCCCGATGCCAGGGGCCGCCAGGGCCAGCCGGGTCCGGCTGCCACCAACATCGCCAGCCAAAACGGTCAGCTCAGCCGCCATGTGCCGCGGTCCTTTCTGATCATTTTCGTGCCATCAAGACTGCAGCATTCCAGCCGCAATTACAATTGAGCGCACCTGCAGTGCTTGCGGCCCTCGGCGGAAGTCTGCACTTTAACAGGGAAATTCCAGGCAACCGCAAGACGGAACGCAGTGTGCAAAGATCATTCGGCCAAAGGCTGGCAGCCCGCAGCGGGCGCATGGCACATGCCGCAAGGTTCCGCGTGTCGCTGCGCCATCTGCATGGGCCTGCCCGCCGCTTTGCCGCAGCGGATCAGGTGGTGCTGATTGCCCTGGTGCGCAACGGCGCCTTCTACCTTGATGTGTTCTTTGAGCATTACCGGCGGCTGGGCGTCTCGTCTTTTGTGTTCTTCGACAATGGCTCAACCGATGGCACGCTGAACCGCATCCGGCAGGAAGCGGACACGGCGGTGCTGCGCTCGGCCCGGCCCTGGCTGGACTATGAAAACACCTTCCGCGCTTATGCCGCCAACCGCTATGGCCGGGACCGCTGGTGCCTGTTTGCCGACATGGACGAGCTGTTTGATTTCGAAGGCAGCAGCACCGCGGGGCTGGCCGGCCTGACCCGCTACATGGCATCGCAAAACTATACCGCCTTGCAGGCACAGATGCTGGAGATGTTTCCCAAAGGCCCGCTGGCGGCGGCCCGAAGTCTCAACTACGCCGAGGCTGTGGACGTCTTCCGCTATGCCGACATCAGTGCGGTGCGGGCGGCGGACTACGGGTCTAAGGATACGGGGCTGTCCTATTACTTGCGCCAGAACCGCCTGCCGCCAGGCGACGCAAAGATGCTGTACGGCGGCGTGCGCGGCAAGGTTTTCGGCGAGAACTGCTGCCTGAGCAAGCATCCGCTAGTGTTCAACGGGCCAGAGGTGCAAGCGGCAGTGCATCCGCATCTCTCTGCCGGTGTGCGGCTGGCGGATATGGACGGGTTGATCCGCCATTACAAATTTGCCGGTGACAGCCTGGCGCGTGATCTGCAAACCCAGGCCGAAGCCGTGTCCGAACACGGAGAAGACAGGCTGCGCGCCGGTCTGCTGCAGGTCCAGCCTGACCTGAGCCTGTGGTCGGATGCAGCTCTGGAAAACCCCGGTATAGAAAGCCTCCAGCAGCGCGGTTTCCTGCGCCGGGCGGCTGACTATAGCGCCTTTCTGGCGGGCGGCGGCGCATGACCGCGCCCTCCGTCGCTGCAGTGGTCATCGGCCGCAACGAGGGCGAGCGCCTGATCCGCTGTCTGCGCTCCTTGCAAGGTCAGGCGCAGCCGCTGATCTATGTGGACAGCGGCTCCAGCGACGGCTCGGCAGCTGCAGCCCGGGCGCTTGGCGCCGAGGTAGTGGATCTGGACCTCGCCAGGCCGTTCACTGCGGCACGGGCGCGCAATGCCGGGCTGGCAGCTTTGGGTGAGCGAGCCGGCTACGTGCAGTTCGTGGACGGCGATTGCGAGGTGAACCCGGGTTGGATCGCCACCGCGGCGGCCGTCCTGCAGGCCCGCCCCAGGGCAGCCGTGGTGTGCGGGCGGCGGCGCGAGCGGTTTCCCGATGCCTCGGTCTATAACCGGCTGTGCGATACGGAATGGGACACGCCCCTTGGCGAGGCCAAGGCCTGCGGCGGCGACGCGCTGATGCGGGTTGCGGCTGTCCGGGCGGCGGGCGGATACCGCGAAAGCCTGATCGCCGGGGAAGAGCCGGAACTGTGCCTGCGGCTGCGGCGGGGCGGGTGGCAGATCTGGCGGATTGATGCGGAGATGACCCTGCATGACGCGCAGATGCAGCACTTTGGCCAGTGGTGGCGGCGCAGCCGCCGGGCCGGCCATGCATTCGCCGAAGGCGCCGCCTTGCATGGGGCGGGGCCGGAACGCCATTGGGTGGCCGAAACCCGCCGCGCGCTGTTCTGGGGGGCGGCGCTGCCGGCGGGTATCATCATAGCTGGTCTGGTGAACCCGCTCTTGATGATTGCTATACTGATCTATCCGGCGCAGTTTCTGCGCCTGGCCAGTCGCATGGGATACACGCAAGCGCTGTTTGCCGTCATCGGAAAATTCGCCGAAGCTGCCGGCGCTGCGGAGTTCTACTGGCGTCGCTGGCGTGGCAGGGCTCGCGGCATTCTCGAGTATAAGTAGCGCCGGCTGGGCTTTGCCCCTCTTGGCCTCGCGGCCAATTCACCCCAGGATATTTACGGCCAGAAGAATAAAGGATCCAGTCTTCATCTGGCCTTTAAATTTCCCTGGGCACGCGGCATAGCCTCGCCAAAAGACTGGGCATTGCCGGCCGTCACCGCGCCCGGATGCGCCAAGCCCTGAGCATCTGGCCAGGCAGGATCGCCAGGCATTTGGCATAGCGCGGCAGCAGCCGCGCCGGGCTGGACAGCGCCCGCCACAGCCATTCCATTGCAATTGCCCTGACCCAGGCAGGCGCCCGTTTCTGGTGGCCGCCCAGGAAATCCAGCCCGGCACCGACGGAGGCAAACCCCGTGCACGGCGTCATCCGGCGGCCGCGTTGGGCGAAGCGTTCCTGCTTTGGCGCACCCAGCGCCAGGAAACACAAGCCGATGCCGGTCCCTTCCAGGCGATGCAGGATTTGATCCGCTTCTGGCCCGTCCGGGTTAAACCGGCCCGATGGCGCATGTATCCAGGCAATGTTCAGTCCCGGCACCTTTGCCAGCAATGCGGCCCTGGCATCCTGCAGCGCCGCATCCGTACTGCCCACGAGGGCCACCGGAACCCCGGCCTCTGCCGCCAGGCGGCACAAGGGCAGCACCATGTCCGAGCCAGGCATCAGCGCCACCGGGCGGCGGGCAAGCCGCGACAGCCAGACAACCGGACGCCCGTCTGCGACCACCAGATCCTGCGCCTGATAAGCAGCCAGGAAGCCCGGAGACTCCGCCATCTTGACCAGGTGGTCCAGATTGACCGTGGCCAGCGCAAACCCCTGCGAGGCCTTGAACCGGGCCCGGACCTCGGCTTCAAGCATGGAACGCGCCGGCATGTTCACCGCAACCCGGCGGCCATGAAATTCGAAATACAATGCTGCCTCCAACGACAATGCCGTCTCCTCATACCGCCGGCACGGCGGCCAGGCCAGCGGCCTCGCGTCCGCTGCCCCTTGAGCGTGGCAAAGCTGCACGCTGTTTACCTCTTCTTGCAATTCCGCGGGACAGGGCCGTCCGCAACCGGTAAACTTTGATGCAAATCCGGGGAATTGAGGGGGCACCAGGGCTTTGCCCAACGCTTTGGCTTATCTCATGCTGCTGGCCTGGCCGCTGGCCAGCCTGATCCTGTTCCGGCGCCTGCCGCTGGAGCGGGCGATCCTGTGGTGCCTCATCGCAGGGTACCTGCTGCTGCCGCCGCTGGCCGAGTTCGACTTGCCGCTGGTGCCGGATATGGACAAGTTTGCCATTCCTTCGGTGATGGCGTTCCTGTTGTGCCTGCTGCTGCTGCGCCGGCCGGTGCCGCTGCTGCCGCGGCATCCGGCGGTGCGGGTTCTAGTGCTGTTGTTTGTATTCGGCGTCATCCCGACGGTGCTGACCAATGGCGAACCGGTCCTGTTCCGCAGCATCGCCAATTCCGAACCGATCATCTTTCTGACCAATCAGCTGCCGGGGCTGCGCTGGCGTGACCTGGGATCAGTGATCATCAACCAGATGATCGTGCTGATACCTTTTCTGCTGGCACGGCGTTACCTGTCCACCCCCGAAACGCAGCGCGAGCTGCTGCTGGCGCTGATGATCGGCGGGCTGGCCTATACCGTCCCGTCCCTCATTGAAATCCGGCTCAGCCCGCAGATGAACGTCTGGATCTACGGCTTCTTTCAGCATGACTTCAGCCAGATGATCCGCCAGGGCGGCTTCCGCCCGATCGTATTCCTGCCGCATGCCCTGTGGCTGGCGTTTTTCATGATGTCGGCGCTGCTGGCCGCCACGGCCCTGGCGCGGGCGGCCGCAACCGGCCAAAGGCTTCGCCTGATCCTGGCAGCGGTTTACCTGTTTGCTGTTCTGGTGCTGTGCAAGAGCCTCGCCTCGCTTGCCTATGCGCTGGCCTTCACACCAGTGGTGGCGCTGGCGCCCCTGCGATGGCAGCTGCGGGCCGCGCTGCTGCTGGCGCTGATCGCAGTGGTTTATCCGATGCTGCGCAATACCGGGCTGGTGCCGACAGAGGCGCTGGTGGCCCAGGCCGAGGCAATCAGCGCCGAGCGGGCGCATTCGCTGAACTACAGGTTCGAAAACGAGACACAACTGCTGGTGCGGGCGGCGGAGAAACCCTGGTTCGGCTGGGGCGGCTGGGGCCGCAACCTGGTGCGCCACGCCGAGACCGGGCAGATCCTGTCGATCCCTGACGGGCGATGGATCATCGTTTTCGGCACCTTCGGCTGGCTGGGTTATGCCGCCGAAATGGGATTGCTGGCAGCGCCCCTGGTTCTTCTGGCACAAGCCGCGCGGCGCGCGCCGCGGGGCAGCATCTCGCCGTATGCCGCACCTATTGCCCTCATCCTTGCGGCCACCATGGTGGATATGCTGCTCAACGCCACCCTGATTCCGATCACCTGGATGTGCGCAGGCTCGGTGCTGGGCTACGCCGAGCGGTTGCTTTTCCCGGGCTTATTCGGCAGGAAACCAGCCCTGTTCGGCGGGGCGCAAGTACTGATGCCTGACACCGCGGGACCAGAGAGGCGCAGTATTCTGTGATGCCGCAATCTTTCCGCTTTTCAGGCTCAATTCAACACAATGCGTCCACAGGCTGGCCCTATGGGTTGACGAGAATAAACAGATTGAAACCGGGTTGCAGCACAGATGGGGATCTGGTGCAGACAGGCCGGGACAAACCGCCGGGGAAAACCCTGGCACCATAAATCAACCCGTCCGGCGGACGGCTGCCAGCTCTGCAAAGCAGACTGGCCGCAGTGCGCCGGGCTGTCTTTGAAGGGTCAGTGGGGTCAGGTATTGGCGATGCAGGATGGGAAACCCGCAGCGGGGGGCGCTGCCGGAGATATAGCAATTGTCGGGTTGTCAGTGACAGTCCCCGGCGCAAACTCTGCCGAGGTCTTCTGGCAGAACCTGCGCGACGGCATTGAATCGATTGAGGTTTTGGACCGCGACACCCTGCTGGCGGCTGGCGAACGGGCCTCCGTGCTGGCCGATCCGAACTACGTGCCTGCCTCCGCCAGGCTGCAGAAGTTTGATGAATTCGACGCCGAATTCTTTGGTTTCAGCCCCAAGGAAGCCGCCATCCTCGACCCCCAGCACCGCAAATTCCTGGAAGTCGCCTGGGGCGCGATGGAAAATGCGGGCCATCCGCCCGAAAGCATCGCTGGCCCCGTCGGCGTCTATGCAGGCTGCGGCATGGGCAGCTATTTCTACTTCAACATCTGCTCGAACCCCGCGCTGGTCGATGACGTCGGCATGTTCCTGTTGCGCCATACCGGCAACGACAAGGATTTCCTGTCGACCCGCGTCAGCCATGTCTTTGACCTGCATGGGCCTTCAGTCAACGTGCAGACCGCCTGCTCCACCTCGCTGGTCGCCGTGCACTATGCCTGCAAGGCCCTGCGCGAAAGTGAATGCGATATGGCACTGGCAGGCGGCGTCACCATCGAGCTGCCGCAGGGCCGCGGCTACCTTTACAAGGAAAACGAGATCCTGTCCCCGGACGGCCATTGCCACGCCTTTGATCACCGGGCGCAAGGAACGGTTTTTGGCTCTGGCGCCGGTGCCGTGGCGCTGCGCCGGCTGGAGGATGCAGTGGCCGACGGCGACCACATCTGGGCCGTTATCAAAGGCTCCGCCATCAACAACGACGGCGCGGACAAGGCCGGTTACCTGGCGCCCTCGGTCGGCGGCCAATCGGCAGCGGTGCAGGCCGCGCTGCAGGCCGCAGGCACCCCGGCGGAGACCATTGATTACGTCGAGTGCCACGGCACCGGCACTTATCTGGGCGACCCGATCGAGGTTTCCGCGCTCACCGATGCTTTCCGCACCGGCACAACCGACCGCGGCTATTGCAGCATCGGCTCGGTCAAGACCAACATCGGCCATCTGGACACCGCAGCGGGGGTCGCCAGCCTGACCAAAACCGCGCTGGCGCTGCACCACAGGGAAATCCCGCCCTCGCTGGGCTATGAGGCGCCGAACCCCGCGATTGATTTTGAGACTTCGCCATTCCGCGTGAACGCCGCCCTCATGCCATGGCAGCCGCATAAGGGGCCGCGCCGGGCCGGCATCAACTCACTGGGCGTCGGCGGCACCAATGCCCATGTGATCCTTGAGGAAGCGCCGGAGCGTGCCCCGTCAGAAGAAAGCGACTTCCCGTTCCAGATCCTTTGTGTCTCCGGCCAGTCCAAACCTGCGCTGGACGCAAATGCGCAAGAACTGGCGGCGTATCTGAAAGCAAACCCCGATGCCGAACTGGCCGACGTGGCCTATACGCTGAAGGAGGGCCGCCGGGGCTTTGCCAAACGCCGCGTTCTGGTGGCGGAAACCGCCGCGGAAGCCGCTGCATTGCTGACAGAAAACGATCCGCGCAAGGTCTTCACCCATGACCGCCTCGGCGATGCGCCCGAGGTGGTCTTCATGTTCCCCGGCGGCGGCGCGCAGTACGCAGGCATGGCGCGTGATCTTTACGAGACCGAGCCGGTCTTTGCCGACTGGATGGACAGCGGGCTGGACCACCTGCAACAGAGCCTGGATTATGATATCCGCGCCATCTGGCTGCCGGAAGACGGCGAAGAGGACGCGGCCAACGCTAGCCTCCAGCAACCATCGGTGCAACTGCCGCTGATCATGATCGTTGAATACGCGCTGGCGCAGCTGTGGATCAGCTGGGGTGTGAACCCCGCCGCGATGGCGGGCCATTCGATGGGCGAAAACACCGCAGCCTGCCTGGCCGGTGTCATGTCATTTGAGGATTGCATTGATCTGGTCCTCTTGCGCGGGCGGCTGTTTGATACCGTGCCCGCCGGCGGCATGCTGTCCATCGCCCTTCCCCTGCCAGAGGTTGAGGCCATTCTCACCGAGGATCTGGACATTGCCAGCGTCAACGCGCCCGCGCTCACCGCCGTGTCCGGGCCGCAAGACGCACTGGACCGTCTTTCGGCAGATCTTACTGCGCGCGAGGTCGAGCATCAGCGCATCCAGATCGACATTGCCGCCCATTCGCGGATGCTGGACGGCATCCTGCAGCAATACGGCGATTTCATCCGCTCGCTGACCCTGTCGGCCCCGAACCTGCCGGTGATCTCCAACCGTACCGGCGCACCGCTGACGGCGGATCAGGCCACCGATGCAGATTACTGGGTCGGCCAGCTGCGCAACACCGTGCGCTACGCCGATTGCATCGAGACCCTCGCCAAAGCTCCGAACCGCGTGTTCCTGGAGGTCGGCCCCGGCAAGGCGCTCAGCGCGCTGGCGCAAATGTCGCCCGCCGTGCAGTCGGGCCAGGTGCTCAGCTCGTTGCGCCACCCGGATCAGGACGTGATGGATGACAGCTACTTCTTCGGCGTCATCGGCCGCCTTTGGGCCTGCGGAGTCGAGGCTGATTGGGAACAGATCTGGGGCGAAGCACGGCGCAACCGCCTGCCCCTGCCCGGTTATGCCTTCCAGCGCAGCCGCTATTTCATTGAACCCGGCAAACCCGCAGTTGAGGAAGACACCGCCCCGGCCCGGCATGAAAACCTGGCAGATTGGGGCTACCGCCCAGCCTGGCGTCCACGCTTGGCCGATTGCGCGCTGGATGTGATGTTGGAACTGGACCAGGAGCCGCATGCCTGGCTGATTTTCGAGGATGAAACAGGCCATGCCGCCCGCACCGCGGACCAGTTGCAGGCCGCAGGCCACAGAGTCGTCCGCGTCCGCGCCGGGGACACCTATGCGCAGCTGTCCCCAACCTCCTACTTACTGCCGCCTGAACAGGGCCGCGCTGCTTATGGCATGCTGCTAGGTGATCTGGCAGAGGCCGCGTTGCTGCCGGACCGCATCGCCCATTTCTGGCTGGTAACGGACGCCGAAACCTATCGCCCCGGCTCCTCCTTCTTTGACCGCAATCTTGAAATGGGGTTTCATTCCCTCACCGCTTTGGCTCAGGAACTGGGCAATGCCGATCTGCCCGGCCCCGCGCATATCAGCGTGTTCACCACCGGCGCCGCCCAGGTGCGCAGCGAAGCACTGCTCTACCCGGAAAAAGCGATGATTGCAGGCCCCGCCGGGGTCATCCCGCGTGAACTGCCAGGGCTGACATGCGCCACCATCGACATTGAACTGCCGCCAATACCGCAAGGACTGTTTGCATTCCGGAAACCGGCTGAGGCCCCGGACATCACGCCGCGCCTGCTGGAAGACCTGATGGCGGAACCCGCAAACGCCTCCGCCGCCTGGCGCGGTGAAAAACGGTTTGAACTCACTTGGCGCCCGCAGCCGCTGCCCGAACCGGAGACCCCACCCTTCAAACAAGGCGGGCATTATCTGATCACCGGCGGATACGGTGGCATCGGCCTGAGCATCGCGGGCTACCTGATGCGCGAATACGGCGCGAAGGTCTCGCTGATTTCCCGCGAAGGCCTGCCGCCGCGCAATGCCTGGGCTCGCTGGCTCAGCAGTCACAGCCCAGCCAACCGAACCGCCCAGCGCATACGTGCAGTCATGGCATTGGAGACAGGTGGCAAGGGCCAGGTGCTGCCGCTGGCCGCCGACGTCTGCAACAGCGGCGATCTGCGCACGGCGCGCGAACAGGCCGAGGCTGCCTTGGGCCCCGTCACTGGCGTGATCCACGGCGCCGGCGTCATCAATGACGGCCCGCTGCTGGCCAAGGATGAGGATCAGATCGCCCGGGTTCTGGCCCCCAAGGTCAGCGGGTTGCGGGCGCTGGATACGGTCTTCCCCGATGGCAGCCTGGAGCTGATGGTGCTGTTTTCCTCCTCCTCCGCGGTGATCCGGCCTGCGGGTCAGGTGGATTACATCGCAGCCAATGAATTCCTCAACGCCTGGGCCAAGCACTGCGCTGGCGGCCTCACCCGTGTGATGGCAGTGGATTGGGGCGTCTGGTCCGATACCGGCATGGCTGCCGACGCCATGGCCAGCCGTAACGGAGCCACCGTCGCCGGCACGCCGGAACCCTGCCAGCAGCCGCTGTTGCAGGAGTGCGGGTATGACTCTGCCGGCAACCGCATCTTCAGACCGCGCTTTGAAACCGCTGACTGGCTGCTGGACGAACACCGCACCGCCGATGGAACCGCTCTGGTGCCCGGCACCGGTTATATCGAAATGGCAGCCGAGGCGCTGGCCGAAACCGGCTTCGAAGGGCCCGTCGAAATCCGCGACCTTTATTTCATGCACCCCCTGATTGCAAAAGACAGTACCCCGGCAAAGGTTGCGGCAAAACTTGAAGCTAATGAAAATGGTTATGAACTGTTTGTTTACTCGGAATGTACAAAAGGTTACTCTCTGAATAGTCAGGCTATGCTGGCCTCCGCGGCGGCGGCAGAACGCCCCGCCGCACTCAACCTCCAGACGATTTCCGCCCGATGCCCGGAGCAGCAGGCGCCATTCAACGGGCGCTTGCGCTCCGCGCAGGAGGCGCATCTGCGCTTTGGTCCGCGCTGGCATGTGCTGAACCGCGCGGCCCTGGGAAACGGTGAAGGCCTCGCCTCTCTCTCACTCCCGGACATCGCGGCACAGGACGGCTGTCTGCTTCATCCCGGTCTGCTGGACCTGGCCACCGGCTGGGCGATGGGTCTGATCCCAGGTTATCACGCCAGCGCGCTTTGGGTGCCGGTGTCTTACCGGCTGATCCGGATTTTCGCGCCGCTCACCTCCAGCATCTGCAGCCATGTGCGGCTGGCTGATGCGCCGGATGGCAGCTCTGCCGCCTTTGACATCACGCTGACCGATCCCGAAGGCATTGTACTGGTTCAGATCGAAGGCTTCCGGATGCAGCGCCTGGCCGCCGGGTTCGACGCCACAGCGGCCGAAGGGCAAGCCGACGCCACCGCCGCAGAGCTGGGCCTGGAACCCGCCGCCGGCATCCAGCCCCTGTCGCCCGAAGAACGCCGCCTTCAGCTGAACATCTCCAATGGCATCACGTCCGCGGAAGGCGGCGAGGCGCTGGCCCGTGCCCTGGCCACCGGCCTGCCGCAGGTGGTGGTCTCCTCTCTGGACCTGCCCGCCTTGATTGCTCAGGCGGGGCAAACCGCCGCCGCCGTGGAGGAGGCCCAGGCGTTTGAACGCCCGCAGCTCGACACCGACTATGTTGCCCCCCGCAACCCGGTGGAGGAGGAACTGGCCAAGCTCTTTGCCGCCCTCCTAGGGGTGTCGCAAGTGGGGATCGAGGACAGTTTCTTTGATCTCGGCGGCCATTCCCTGATTGCAGTCCGGCTGTTTGCGCAGGTCAAACGCGGCTTTGGCGTGGAATTTCCCCTGTCGGTTCTGTTCGAGGCCCCCAGCGTCGCCGCACTGGCGGAGCGGATCATCGAGCGCACAGGCGGCGGAGTCGCCACGGAACCGGGCAGTCCCGCCGCCGCGGCGGAAGACAAACCGCAATACACCCATCTGGTGCAGCTGCATCCGGGCGAAGGTACCGGACGGCGGCCGTTCTTCCTGGTGGCGGGCATGTTCGGCAATGTGCTGAACCTGCGCCAACTGGCCCTGTTGGTGGGCAAGGACCGTCCGGTCTATGGCCTGCAGGCCAAGGGGCTGGTCGGCAATGACGCCCCGCACAGCCGGATTGAGGACGCCGCCCAAAGCTGCCTGGATGAGATCCGCCAGATCCAGCCCGAAGGCCCTTATTTGCTCGGCGGCTTCTCCGGCGGCGGCATTACCGCCTATGAAATGGCGCAGCAGCTGAAGGATCAGGGCCAGGATACCGCCGCGCTGATCCTGCTGGACACGCCTCTGCCTGTGCGCCCGCCGCTCAGCCGCCGCGACAAGGCTCTGATCAAACTGGCAGAGCTGCGCAGCAAGGGGGCTGGCTACATTGGCGAATGGGCCAAGAACCGCATCGCCTGGGAGGTTGAGAAACGCCGTGCCGCCCCGGCAGAGACCGGCGCCCTGCCTGAATTCAACAACCGCAAGATCGAACTGGCCTTCCGCACCGCCGTTGAAAGCTATGCTCTGCGCCCCTGGACCGGCCCCCTCACCCTGTTCCGCCCGCCGCTGGACCGCAAATGGCAGGTCAGTAGCGGCAATTGGGTCAGCGCAGCGCGCGAATATGTGTTTGATGACAACGAATGGACCCGCTGGGCCGCGCAGACAGAGGTGGCCGAAGTGCCGGGCGATCATGACAGCATGGTGCTGGTGCCGAACGTCAGCGTGCTGGCCGCCGGTGTCAAAGCCCGGCTGGACGCTGCCGATGCGGCGGCAGGCCGGCCCCGCTATGCCACGGCCGCGGAGTGACGCCCATGAACCCGCAGCGCATTCTCACCATCGTCCTCAACTACCGCACGCCGGAGATGACCCTGCAGGCCGCCGAGGCCGCACTGCGCGAAATGGAGGGCCTGCCGGGCGAGCTGCTGATCATCGACAATGGATCCGGCGATGGCTCCTATGAGCAGATCCGCGCGGCAGCGGACTCGCGCGGCTGGCTCGGCAGCGGGCGGCTCCGGGTGGTCGCCTCACCGGTGAACGGCGGCTTTGGAGCGGGCATGAACTTGGGGTTGAAGACTGGCCTCTCCGACGGCAGCGCGCCGGAACTCTACTATCTGCTGAACTCCGACGCCTTTGTGCAGGGCAGCACCATCCGCACCCTGCGCGATTTCCTGCTGGAACGCCCCGGCGCAGGTCTGGCCGGCTCTTACGTGCGCGGCACCGATGGTGTGCCTCATCGCACCGCCTTCCGCTTTCCTTCAATTGCGGGGGAATTCGAGGCCAGCGTGCGCACCGGCATTTTCACCCGGCTGCTGAAACCCTGGGTGGTCGCCATGGATATGCCCATGGATGAGGTGCAGGTCGACTGGACCGCCGGCGCCAGCCTGATGATCCGCCGCGAAGTCATCCAGGCCGTTGGCGGCTTTGATGAAACATTTTTCCTCTACTTCGAGGAAACCGATCTCTGCCGCCGTGCCGCCCGCGCAGGCTGGCGCACCCACTATGTGCCTGCCAGCAAAATCGCCCACGTCGGCTCGGCCTCCACTGGGATGAAAGGCTGGCAGCGCACGCCGCAATACTGGTTCGACTCGCGGCGGCATTACTTCGTGAAACACCACGGGCGCGCCTACGCCGCCGCCGCCACGCTGGCACGGACCGCCGGCAGCCTGATCTATGGCCTGCGCCGCCTTATCCAGAATAAGCCGCAGGTGGATCCGCCGCATTTCCTGCGCGATCTGGTCCTGCACGGCCTGCGTGCGATGGCCGCGCCGCGGCCAAAACCCTTACAAGAAACGCGCGCGCCCTCTCCGATTGCAAAGGAGCAGAAATGACGTCCTTCACATGTGCCCTGATTGGCAATGAATCCCTTTTGATCGGCTGCGCCGATGCCTTGCTGGCGCGAGGTCACCAGATCCGGGCCGTGGTGTCGCAAGACCCTGATATCCGCAGCTGGGCCAAATCCAAGGGGCTGCCCCTGCTGGACACCCAGCAGCAGTTGCAAGACGGGTTCGACTGGCTGCTGTCAATCGCCAACCTGACGGTGATCCCGCAGGACGTTCTGACACTGGCCGACCAAGGCGCGGTGAACTTCCACGACGGCCCCCTGCCCCGTTACGCGGGCCTCAACACCCCGAACTGGGCGCTGATCAACGGCGAAGCGCAGCACGGCATCACCTGGCACCTGATCGAAGGCGGCGTGGACGAGGGCGATATCCTTTCCCAGCGGATGTTCGATGTGGCCGCGGACGAAACCGCCTTCAGCTTGAACTCCAAATGCTACGCCGCCGCGATGGACAGCTTTGGCGAGGTGATCGCGCAGCTGGAAACTGGCGACCTGAACCGGCAACCGCAGGACCTGAGGCAGCGCCGCGTGTTCGCCAAATCCGACCGCCCTGCCGCAGGCGGGTTGCTGGACTTCTCCCGCCCCGCTGCCGAACTGGCACGGTTGGTCCGTGCCTTGGACACCGGCGGCTACTGGAACCCGCTGTGCGCCGCCAAGCTGCGCGCGGACAGGGCAATTGTACTGACTGGCGCTGCAGAGGTGGCCGTTGGCTCCGGCGCCCCTGGCACAGTGCTGGACGTCCGTAAAGACAGCGTGGCAATTGCCACCGCGGATGGCGCGCTGGCGCTGTCCCGGCTGACCACGCCGACAGGCAAGCCGCTGGACGCAACCAGTCTGTTCAAAGCCGGGGACATGCTGCCGGCGCTGCCGCCGGAAGACGCCCGGACCATCACCGCACAGATGGCCGCCGCACAGCGCGGTGATAGCCACTGGCGCAAGACGCTTGCCGCGATGCAGCCGGTCCAAGTGCCGCTTGCCACAGATACCCGGGGCGCAGGAATTACCCGCCAGCAGATTGCCTTACCCGCCGCCCTCAGCGAAGAACAGGCGGCCGCCAGGGTTCTGGCTTGGGCCTTGCTCAGCAGCGGCGAAAGCGCTGCCGATGTGGCGCTTTCGTTTGATGGCACGATCGCGCTGCCGGGGCTGATCTCCGATTGGGTACCGCTGCAGGCGCGGCGGGAGGAGACGGTCTCCGGCCTCCAGGCGAGAACCGTTCAGGATATTGAAACAGCAAGAAAATACGGCGGATTCGCCGAAGACCTGGCAGCCCGCGCCCCGGAGATCTCCGCCTTCTCTCACCCGGCCATAGGTCTGTCTCTGGATAAGGACGGCCCAGTTCAGGGCTGCACCGCTACCGTCACACTCTGTGATGGCACACTGGCGCTGCATACAGACAACGCCCGGCTGGACGAACAGACCGCTGAATTGCTGGCCGCCCGGCTGGCTCTGGTTCTGAACACCCTGGCCGATGATTCAGACCAACTGGTCGCAGACCTACCCATTCTGCCCGAGGCCGAGCGCAAGCTGCTGCTGGAGGACTGGAACCAGACCGCTGCGGACGCCCCCGCGGATCTGACCATCCACGCCGCGTTTGAAGCCCAGGCAGCCCGCACCCCGAACGCCGCGGCGCTGGTGTTCGAGGACCAGTGCTTCACCTACGCCGAAGTGAACGCTCGCGCCAATGCTGTGGCCGCACGTCTGCGTGAAATGGGCGTGAAACCTGGCACGCATGCGGGCATCCATATCCGCCGCACGCCCGAGCTGGTCTTTGCCGCCCTAGGTGTCATGAAGGCCGGCGGCGCTTATGTGCCGCTGGATCCCGCTTACCCTGCTGACCGGATTGCGCATTACATCAGTGACAGCCGGGCGCAGGTGATTGTGACGCAATCCGCACTGGCCGGCAGCCTGCCCGCCTTAGACGCCAAGGTGCTGGAAATCGAAATGGTCCCCGCGGGGACAGACGCAGAAAACACCTATGGCGGTGCTGCCGGCAACGATCTGGCCTATATGATCTATACCTCCGGCTCCACCGGCCTGCCCAAGGGGGTGATGGTCACCCATGCCAACGTGACGAATTTCTTCACCGGTATGGACGCCCGCATCCCGCATCAACCCGGCGATGCCTGGCTGGCGGTCACCAGCCTTAGCTTTGACATTTCGGTTTTGGAGCTGTTCTGGACCCTGTCGCGCGGCTTCAAGCTGGTGCTGTCCAGCGACGAAAGCCGGCTGGAGCTGTCCAAGGGGCCGGTGGCCCTCAGCAGCCGCAAGATGGATTTCAACCTGTTCTACTGGGGCAATGACGATGGGCCGGGGCAGCAGAAATACCACCTGCTGCTGGAAGGCGCCAAGTTCGCCGACCAGCATGGTTTCAACGCAGTCTGGACGCCGGAACGGCACTTTCACGCCTTTGGCGGCCCCTACCCGAACCCCTCGGTAACCGGTGCCGCGGTCGCGGCGGTGACGCAGAACATCGGTGTGCGGGCCGGCTCCTGCGTAGCCCCCTTGCACCATTCCGCGCGGATTGCCGAGGAATGGGCGGTGATCGACAACCTGACCGCAGGACGCGCCGGGATCGGTTTTGCCTCGGGCTGGCAGCCGGACGACTTTGTCCTGCGGCCGGAAAACACACCGCCTGCCAACAAGCCCGCGTTGTTTGAAAGCATTGAAACCGTGCGCAAGCTTTGGCGCGGCGAGGAGGTTGCCTTCCCGCGCAAGGACGGCAGCGAACACAGTGTAGTCACACAGCCTCGCCCCGTCTCCAAGGAACTGCCGGTCTGGGTCACCACTGCAGGCAACCCGGAAACCTGGCGCGAGGCCGGCGCAATTGGGGCAAATGTGCTGACCCATCTTCTGGGCCAAAGCGTTGACGAGGTCGCGGGCAAGATCCGTCTCTACCACGACGCCTTGCGCGAGGCCGGCCATGACCCCGCGGATTTCAAGGTCACGCTGATGCTGCACAGCTATCTGGCCGGAACCCGCGAGGAAGCCCGCCGGGTGGCACGGGAGCCGATGAAGGATTACCTGCGATCCGCCGCCGGACTGATCAAGCAATACGCCTGGGCCTTCCCGGCCTTCAAGAAGCCCGAAGGGGTGAAGAACCCGTTTGAGATGGACCTGGGGTCCCTGTCAGAGGAGGAGCTGGAGGCCATCCTCGACTTCGCATTCGAACGGTATTTTGAGGACTCCGGGCTGTTCGGCACCATTCAGAACGCCTGCCAGCGGGTGGAGCAGCTGAAACGCATCGGTGTGGATGAGATCGCCTGCCTGATCGATTACGGCATCGCGCCGGACGTGGTGCTGGAGGGGCTGAAACCCTTGGCTGAGGTTCTGCGCCTGTCGAACGCCCCGCAGCAGCTGGCGGCGGATGACTTCTCTTTGGCCGCCCAGATCGTGCGTCATGGGGTCAGCCATATGCAGTGCACCCCGTCGATGGCGCGGATGATTGCCGCTGATGAAGACGCCAGGGCCTGTCTGGGCCGGTTGCAGCATCTGCTTGTAGGCGGCGAGGCACTGCCGGGCGATTTGGTGCAGGCGCTGCAGGGGATAACCAACGCCGAGATCCTCAACATGTACGGCCCGACCGAGACGACGATATGGTCGACGGTGGAAAAAATCAGCGCTGCCCCTGCGGGGACAGCCGGGATTGGCACGCCGATTGCCAACACGCAGGTTTACGTTCTGGACGAAAAACAAAGGCCTGTCCCCGCGGGGACACCCGGCGAGTTGTATATCGGTGGAGCGGGAGTCACCGCAGGCTACTGGCAACGGGAAGAGATGACTGCTGAACGCTTCGTGAACACTCTGTTCGCTGACACCCCCCTTTACCGCACCGGGGATCTGGTGCGCTGGACGGCAGGCGGCACCCTGGCCTTCCTGGGCCGCACCGACCATCAAGTGAAGATCCGCGGCCAACGGATCGAACTGGGCGAGATCGAGGCCGCGATGACAGCCTGCCCTGGTGTGACAGGGGCTGTGGTGGTGCCCCGCGGCGATGCCGGCAGCGAGCAACTGACAGGTTATGTCACGGCCTCCGCACCTGTTTCAGAGACCCTCGTGAAACAGGCGCTGACCGCGAGGCTGGCAGAGGTGATGGTGCCCGCCCATATCGTCACGCTGGAGGCCTTCCCGCTGACCCCAAACAAGAAAATCGACCGCAAGGCGCTGCCGGACCCGCAGCCGGCGCGGGCCGAAGCCGCGAAGACTGCTCCGCTTGATGCCGGCGCGCAGGCCAGGATCGCCACGGTTTGGAGCCGCATTCTGGGTGTCAGCGGCATTGGTGCGCAGGACAACTTCTTTGCACTTGGCGGCCATTCGCTGCTGGCGGTGCAGGCGCACAGGGAGCTGCGCGAAGAACTGGGCGAGGCGCTGGGCAATGCGAGCCTGTCGATCACGGATATCTTCCGCTTTCCGACGCTGGCCGGGCTGGCAGCCCATATCGAAGGGCTTGCAGGCACCCCGGCAAATGCGGAAGAACAGCCGCAGGACAGCGAAGGACCCGACCGCGCCGGCACCATGTCGAAGCGGCGGGCAATGCGTGCAAACCGCAGAGCAAGGACCGGATGACAGAGGCCGAAAACAAACTGGCAGAGCGGCTGGCATTGGTCCGGCCGCTTTTTGCCGCCGATGTGGCGCTAGCGGGGGCGGATCCGTTGGGTGCCCTGCCCGTACCGCTGGCAGAGGAAGCCGCGGGCCTGTCGCCCAGTGCGGTCGCCAAGCGGCGCAACGAATTTGCCGCGGGGCGCAGTGCCGCGCATCAGGCGATGCGGCAACTGGGCCTGCCCGCCGCTCCGGTGCCCGTGGGCCGCGACCGGGCGCCGGTCTGGCCCGCGGGGCTGGCCGGCTCGATCACCCATACCAAGAGCTGCGCCATGGCGGTGCTGGCGCAAGAGGGCAATGTTCAGGGTCTGGGGATCGACGTGGAAGAGGACACGCCGCTGAAGGACGAGCTGCTGCCTGCGATCTGTTCGGACCGCGAACGGGCCTGGCTGAAGCGGCAGGATAATCCCGGACAGATGGCCAAGGTGATCTTTTCCGCCAAGGAAGCCGCCTACAAATGCCAGTACACGCTGAGCCGGGCCTTCTATGGGTTCGACGGGATGGAGCTGGAGTTCGAACTGGCGGCAGGCGCGTATCAGGCCGTGTTCACTGCCGGCCGGCCGCCGTTTGCACGCGGCGAGGCGGTCTGCGGGCGCTTCGTGATTGGTGCCGGGCTGATCATCACTACGGCGGAAATCCGGGGGCGCGGATGATGGGGCGGCGCGGGTTTCTGGTGTGTGGCGCGCTGAGTGCAGCGCTGGGGCTTATGGCCTTTGCAACACGCAGCCGCAGCGTGCCGGTTCCGCCGCCTCTCTCGCCGCCTGATGCCCCTTTGAAGGTGTTTCATCTGGGCCATTCTCTGGTCGGCCCGGATATGCCGCACATGCTGACGCAGCTGGCGCCTGCGGGGCATGGGTACAACAGCCAGCTGGGCTCGGGCACATCGCTGCGGGCGCATTGGGAACCGGATGAAGACATCCTCGATTTCGCAACCGCCAACCAGCCGCCCGTTTACCGGGACGCGCGGGAGGCCGTCGGGACCGGTGACTACACTGCTGTGGTGCTGACCGAGATGGTTGAGCTGCGCGACGCCCTCCGCTATTTCGGCGCTGCTGAATACGTCGCGAATTGGGCCGGGCTTGCGCGGGCGGCGTCACCCGGCACACGTATATATCTGTATGAGACCTGGCACAGGCTGGACGACCCGGATGGCTGGCTGGACCGGATCGACGGCGATCTGGAAACGCTGTGGGTGAACAAACTGCTGGGTCCGGACAGCCGCCGCAACCCGCAGCATCCGGTCTATCTGATCCCCG
Organism: Leisingera aquimarina DSM 24565; assembly: GCF_000473165.1. Classification (GTDB taxonomy): domain Bacteria; phylum Pseudomonadota; class Alphaproteobacteria; order Rhodobacterales; family Rhodobacteraceae; genus Leisingera; species Leisingera aquimarina. The sequence continues at coordinate 4,144,375 of NZ_KI421504.1, forward strand.
GCGGACAGGTTCTGGCGGCGGTGGCGCGGGCAGCGGAGGCAGGGAAAATCGCTGGCCTGGCTTCACGTGAATCGCTGTTTGCCCGCACGCCCGCGGGGGAATTGGACACGATACATATCAATGATCTGGGGGCCTATGCGGTTGCGCTGACCCATTACGCGGTTCTGTACCAGCGCTCCCCCCTGGGCCTGCCGCATCAGCTGACCCGCGCCGATGGCATCCCGGCCCAGGCGTTTCCGGCAGAAGCCGCCGCCAAGGTGCAGCAGATCGTCTGGGACGTGGTGCGCGCCCTGCCCCGCACCGGTGTTGCCGCCGCAGGAGCGTCGGCATGACGCTGGAGGCGCTGATTACATCGGTTGTCGTGATCGGCCATTCGCTGTTCGGGACGGACAACCCGCAGATGCTGGACCAGCTTTTGGATGCGCGCGGACGGGCCACGGTGGAGGCGCAGATTATCAATGGCGCGCCGCTGAGCTATAACTGGCAGCACAGCAGTACCGCCGAGGGCGTTGATTCACGTGAAAGACTGCGCCGGCCGGCGGATGCGGTGATTGTGACCGAAGCCATTCCGCTGGCCAATCACCTGAAGTGGAGCGATACCGAAGGCGCTGTCACCCAATTCTACGAGCTGGCGCGGGCCGCAAACCCGGATGTGGACTTTTACCTGCAGGAAACCTGGCACAGCCTGGACAGCGGCACCGGGGCCGAGGTGCCCTTTGACAAGGGGGCGGATGTGCCCTGGCGCGAGAGGATCAGCCAGGACCTGCTGCGCTGGCAAGCGGTGGTCGAAGAGGTTAATGCGGCCACCAGCGGCGCCGTGAAACTGCTGCCCGCGGGGCAAGCCATGGCGCGGCTGGAAGATGCGATTCTGGCGGGCACCATGCCCGGACTCGGCAGTATCCACGACGTGTTCGCCGATGATATCCACCCCAACGCCACTGGGTTCTATTTCCTGGCGCTGCTGCAATATGCGGTGCTGACCGGACAGAACCCAACAGGCCTGCCGCATCAGCTGAGCGACCGCTGGGGCAAGCCCTATCCCGCGCCGTCCCCTGAACTGGCGGCACGGCTGCAGGACATTGCCTGGGCTGCGGCCCAAGGCACAGAGGTGCGCACCGCTGCATTGCCGCCGGAGCCTGCCGCGCGTCCGCGTGAGCCTGCCCTGCCCGCGCTTAACACGGTAAAGACTGCGGACAGAACCGCGCCGCTGTCCAGCCCCGCCCGGCAGCCCGTCGCCATCAATCTGGCTGCAATCGCGGATTGGAGCACCCAGGCGCCGTTCCTGGATCATTTCAAATCCGCGCGCCCCTGGATCGGGCATCTGCCGAAACGCTGGGGCGGTGCGAATCACCAGGATCTTCTGGCCGCCGGGTATCTGGATCCGGAGGGCTGGCCCACCGCAATCCCGTCTGAGCTGACGTCTATCGGCACGGTGATCCTGACCGATTTGCCGGAGGAGGCCGTCTCGCTTGCGGGCCGCTATGTGCTGCGGTTCGACGGTCAGGGCATTGTCGAGGTTGCGGGCCGGGCAGAGAATGTGCGCTATGGTAAGGGCGAAGTGCGGTTTGACTTCACCCCCGGCCCCGGCCCGGTGGAAATCCGCATCCAGCGGACAGGGCGGCGCAGCGGGAACGGCGATGACTATGTGCGCAACATCCGGGTGATGAAGGAAGAGCACCTGGAGGCCTATGAGCAAGGTGCACTGTTCAACCCGCTGTGGCTGGACCGGCTGGATGGATTTGCCGCGCTGCGGTTCATGGATTGGATGGCCACCAATGACTCCGCCCAAACCGGCTGGGAAGACCGGCCGCGGGTTCCGGAGTATACTTGGGCGCTGAAGGGCGTTCCGGCAGAGATCATGCTGGAGCTGGCCAACACGCTGGGGGCTGATCCCTGGTTCACCATGCCGCATATGGCGGACGACAGCTATGTCCGGCAATTCGCCCGGCTGGCAGAGCGCGGCTTGGACGAGGATCTGCGCGCCTATGTGGAATATTCCAACGAGGTTTGGAACTGGCAGTTCCAGCAGGCCGCCTGGGCAGATGCGCAGGCGCAGGCACGCTGGGGCGGCGAGGGTCTGTGGATGCAGTTCTACGGCGGCCGCGCAGCGGAGATTGCGCAGATTTGGACGCAAATTTTTGGCGAGGAAAGCCGGCGGCTGGTGCGGGTGATTTCTTCGCAGACCGGTTGGCTGGGACTGGAAGAGCAGGTTCTGGCAGCGCCGCTGTGGAAAGCAGAACAGGCGGGGCGCCAAGGCCCGGCGGCCTACTTCGATGCCTATGCGGTGACCGGCTATTTCGGCGGCATCCTTGGCGTCACAGACCGTGCCGGACACGTCCGCGCTTGGATCGCGGACAGCAAAGAGCAGGCCCGGGCGGTGGCGGCAGAACGCGGGCTGGCAGGCCCGGCGGCAAGCGCATTTGCAAAGGAACATCAATATGATGCAGCGACAGCCCAGGCCGGAGCGGAGCTGCGCGACGGGCTGATCTCGGGAGACGGCACCGATACATTGACCGACTTGCTGGGGCGTGTGCTGCCCTATCATGCAAGAATTGCGCAGAAACACGGGCTGGAGCTGATCATGTATGAGGGCGGCAGCCATGTGGTCGGTATCGGCCCATTGGTGGAGGATGAGACTCTGACCCGGTTCTTCACCCATTTCAACTATACGCCCGAGATGGGCAGGCTGTACCGGGAACTTCTGGCAGGCTGGAGCGCCCTTGGCGGGGGCTTGTTCGCCGCCTATGCCGACGTCGGGGCGCCTGGAAAGTGGGGCAGTTGGGGCGCCTTGCGGGTTCTGAGCGACGAGAACCCGCGCTGGGATGCGCTGGAGGCCGTGAAGTGACCACAGGTGTTTCGGTTCTGATCCCGGCCCATGATGAAGCGGAGTATATCGCGGGGTGCCTGCAAGCGGTTTTTGCCTCGGATCCGCTGCCTGCGGGCATGGCGGCCGAGGTTCTGGTGCTGGCAAATGGCTGCCGCGATGAAACGGCCGCATTGGCCCGCGCGCAGCAACCATCTGCGGGCTGGAAACTGCGAGTGCTGGAATTGCCGGAGGGCGGCAAGCTTGGCGCGCTGAATGCCGGCGATGCGGCGGCTTGCGGCGATATACTGATCTATCTGGATGCGGATGTGGCGGTCAGCCCGGCGCTGATCCCGCAAATCACGGCAGCACTGGCGGAAAATGCGCCGCGTTACGCCAGCGGCTGTCCGCAGGTGGCGCTGGCGCGCAGTGCGGTGACCCGTGCCTATGCACGGCTCTGGACCCGGTTGCCGTTTGTCACCGGCGGTGTTCCCGGATTTGGCGTGTTCGCCATGAACCGGGCCGGACGGCAGCGCTGGGGGGACTGGCCTGATATCATCGCCGATGACGTTTTCGCCCGCCTGAATTTCGCCCCGTCCGAACGGGTCAAAGCGCCTGCTGCTTACAGCTGGCCGATGGTGGAAGGCTTCCGCAACCTGGTCCGGGTGCGGCGGCGGCAAAACGCAGGCGTGGCCGAGGTGGCAGCCAAATTCCCGGGCTTACTGCAGAACGAGGACAAAATCCCGCCAAGCGCCGGCGCCGTGCGGAAGCTGCTGCTGGCGGATCCAACCGGTTTTGTGATCTATGCGTTGGTCGGTCTGGCCACAAAAACACCGCTGTTTGCCTCAGCCAGCCGCTGGACCCGCGGCCGCTGAGCCCTGAGTATTGCTGCTGGCCTGTCCCGGTGGTGCTCCCGCGCTCGCAGGGTGCCCAGGCTGCGCCAGCGCACCCTTGGCAGCCTTGGGCGTGGCCCGGCGCCTTTGCGCCGGGCCACGCCCAACGGAAGCGGCGCATCTGCAGATGCGCCGGCGACGGGCGGGAGTGCGCCGGTTTTATCCGGTGATGGCCTTGCGGAAATGCGCGATGAGTTTGGCAATCTCTGCAGCACTGTCATGACGCTCCAGCACACGCCTGCGGCCCGCCTGGCCCATGGCGGTCAGCTGCGAATGCGGGGTCTGCGCAAGGGTGATGACGGTCTGTGCCAGGGCGTCTTCATCCCCGGCCGGCAGCAGCCAGCCGGTTTGCCCCGGCAGCACCAGTTCGGGCGTGCCTGCGATGTATGTTGCAATCACCGGGCGCGCCGCGGCCATTGCCTCCATCACCACCATCGGCAGGCCTTCGGCAAATGACGGCATCACCAGCGCGTGGGAACTTGCCAGCTCTGCCTGCACCTGGTCTTCGGCGAGCCAGCCGGTCAGCGTGATACTGTCCTGCAGGCCATGCGCCGCAATAGCGGCTTCCAGCGCAGGCCGCATATCGCCGTCGCCAATCAGCGACAGATGCAAATCCGGAATGTCCCGCACCAGCCGCGCCATGGCTTTCACCAGCACCATCTGGCCTTTTTGCTCCACAAACCGCCCGATCGCCACCAGCCGCAGCGGCCCCTGCGGCAACGGCGCAAGATCGGCAAACCGCTTCGGCTCAATTCCGCAATGCACCACCTTGAGCCTGTCCCACTTGCCAAAGGCAGCCCAGCGGCTCAGCTGGCTTTTGCCAAAACTGCTGACCGCCACAGTAAAAGCCGCACGGTTGATCTTTTCGCCCAGCGACAGCGTGTGCGGCGCGTCAAACTCTTCCGGCCCGTGCACGGTAAAACTGTAGCCAGGCCCGCCCAGCGCATGGGCCAGCATCGCCACAGCGGCAGCGTTGGTGCCGAAATGGGCGTGCATATGCTGCACGCCTTCCGCGGCGCACCGCTGTTTCACATAGGCAGCCTCACCCAGATAGATCAGGTGCCGCAGGAGGCCCTTGTCCGATGCGCGGGCCAATATCGCCGCCAGCCGCAGCGTTTGGGCGAAGCGGCCGGGGGCTGCGGCTGGCTCCCTGGCTAGGGCAGCAAGCAGGCGCCCGGCGCCGACCCGCAGCACATATCCGGTGCGCGCGGCCTCAGCCTGATCCTTGGGGTCCACCAAAGCCGCGGCCGAGGGGCGCATCGCCAGGCGCAGGACCTCCACACCCTCATGCTCCAGCGCCTGCAGCTCACGCCGGATGAAACTGTGCGAGGGCTGCGGATAAGTGTTCAGGACATAGGCAATTTTCAACGCGGTAAATTCCGTTCAAGTCTTGGTTCCCCGGCAGGTTAGCGGCGGTTGAGCGGCTTGCCCAGCATCCTGTCGCGCTTGTCCCGCAGGCGTGGAGAATACGGTGTGGGCGTCATGATTGTTATGGAATTTTCGCCCCTGCACCCCGCATTTCAGCTGCAAACGACCCTGCGATTGACGCCCCCTGCCCTGCCGCCTAGCCTGCGGAACCGGACGTTTGGGGATTGGCGCTGACATGCAGCGGGTTGCTTCGCTTTTTACCGGCCAGGGGATGATGGCAAGGGTGCTGCGCTCGGCCTCTTGGCTGATGATCGGATACGGCGGCAGCCAGGCGTTGCGGCTGGCCTCCAACCTGATCCTGACCCGCATCCTGTTCCCCGAAGCTTTTGGCCTGATGGCGCTGGTTTCGGTGGTAACGGTGGGGCTGTCGCTGTTTTCGGACGTAGGGATCGGGCCATCGATTGCCCAGAACACACGCGGCGATGATCCGGGGTTTCTGAACACGGCCTGGACCATCCAAGTGGTCCGCGGCTTTGGCTTGTGGGTGCTGACAGCGCTGCTGGCCTGGCCTGCGGCGCAGTTCTATGGCGCGCCGGAGCTGCTGATCTATCTGCCCATTGCAGGTGCCGGATTGGCCATTGCGGGCTTCAACCCGACCCGGATCGAAACCGCACACCGGCATCTGCTGGCGGGGCGTGTCACGGCGCTGGATCTGGCGGGCCAGGTCATCGGGCTGACTGCGGTGATTGCGCTGGCGCTGGCCACCCAGTCGGTAATTGCGCTGGTTCTGGGCGGGGTGATCCAGGCGGCAGCCAAGCTGCTGCTGTGCCACTACGGGCTGCCCGGCGCTGCAAACCGGTTCCGCTGGGAAAGGGCTGCGGCGGGCGAGCTGATCCATTTCGGCAAGTGGATTTTCCTGTCGACAGCCTTTTGGTTCCTGACTTCGCAGGGGGACCGGGCGATCTTGGGCAAGTTCGTCCCGCTGGAGGTGCTGGGCATCTATAACATCGGCTATTTCCTGGCGAGCTTTCCGATGCTGCTGGGCCATGCCGTGAACCAGCGGTTGATGATCCCGGTTTACCGCGACAAGCCCGCACAGGCAGGGCCGGCAAACCTGCGGCGGCAGCGGCAGCTGCGCACGGGGCTGACGGCGGGGATCCTGGCAGCGCTGATCGCAATGGCCTGGGCCGGACCCTGGCTGGTTCAGTTCCTGTATGATGACCGGTACCTGCAAGCGGGGCCGATGATCGTGCTGATCGCACTGGCACTGGCGCCTGCGGTGATCACGATGACCTATGATCAGGCGGCATTGGCAACAGGCGACAGCCGCGGGTTCTTTATGTTTTCGGCTGCCCGGGCCTGCCTGCAAACGGGGATGTTCCTGGGCGGCGTGGCCTGGTTCGGGCTGGCAGGCGGCATTGCGGCGCTTGGGCTGGCGATGCTGGCGGCCTATCCGGTGCTGGTGCGGCTGGCGCGCCGGCACCATGTCTGGGACCCGCTGCATGATGCGGTCTATGGGCTGCTGACCCTTGCGGCCGGCGGTGCCGCGCTGCACTGGCACTGGGATGCTGTAACGGCCATGGCAGCCGCGATGAGCTCTTCCTGACCTCAGCCTCCGCGCCTGAACAGTCTGAACAGCCCGCGTTGGGGCCGCCGGACGTCCATTACCGGAATTGAGACCACTGGCATCAACCCGGTTTCCCGCTCCATCTGCGCGGCAGTGCGCAAAACCGGGTGGCGCAGCTCTTGCAGGAAAGCCGCCAGAAGCGCCGCGATGACACTGGCCGCGGCGCCCAGAAGGGCCTTGGTCTTGCGGGCACCAGTTACAGGAAAGTCCGGCAGCGGTGCGGGTTCGATCACCGTCAGCCGCTCGGCCTTGCGGCCGGTTTCCAGGCGAAAGCCGACCTCGGCTTCGTTAAGACGGGCAGTCATTTGCGCCAGTTCCCCCTGCGCCTGCTCCAGGCGGCGGTCATAAGCGCCCAGCCGGCGTTCAACCTCAGGAGTGGTTTGCAAGGAGGCTTCCAGCCCCCTCTTGCGCTGGGACAATAGCTGCTCCTGGGCGTTCAGCGTGGCCAGCTGCTGTTCAGCCTCCGCCAGCAATCGGCGGGCAGTGGCAGGGCGTTCCGTGGCCTGGGCCTGGTCAGCGCCGCGACGGATTTCGATGCGTTCGCGGGCGATCTCCAGCAGGCCCTCGTTCATCGTGGCGATCTCGGCCCTGCGGAATTCGATGGTGCCGGGCAAGGTCACGTCATTTTCATTCCGGTAGGCCGCGATTTCGTCTTCCAGGGCCGCAACCTGATCCGCAAGTGCGGCCTCCTTTTCGGCAAAGAAGCTGAGGGTTTCGCGGGCCTGGTCAATGCGGGTGGCAACGCTGAGTTCGATGGTGCGGCGGCCGAATTCGCTGGCGACCTGCTGCGCCTGCACGGCGGCGGGCATCCGGGCGGAGATAGTCAGCACCGAAATGGTGCCGTCATCGGCAAAGCCTTCGCGGGCAGCGGCGACGCCGGTGATGCGGACCGAGTCCCGCAGCAGTGCCACCTTCTGCAAGGGGGTCAGCGCGCCCATATCTGCGTACAGGTCGAATTTTTCTATGATTTCCAGCACCGTGCCGCGCGCCATCAGCCGTTGTTCGATCAGCTGCATCCGGCGGGCAGAGGAGCCTTCGACCGTTGACTTGGCCAGATCACCGGCAATCTGCGGCTGGGTGATCTGCAGCACTTCAGCGGTTTCAAATTCATGCTGCTGCCGGGCGGCAAACCAAAGCGACAGCAAGCAGCCCAGAATAAAGACGCAAGCGATGGTGAACAGCCTGCGCCGCACCATGTCCAGGAAATCGCCAAGCGAATAAATCGGGCCCATCTGTCTGCTCTCTAGCGGCCGGTGCTTGCCAGCCGGTTACCATCCATGCCTTCGGGCAGCCCTCCGGCCGCCGTTGCCCGGATTTTGACCACAGCAACCGGGCAAAACTATGACCCCCGGCTGCCCTGGCCGTCAGTTCAGCGGGCTGTCCGTCTTGCGTGCCCGGTTCAAAACCACACCCAGCATTTGCGTATGGCCCACCAGCATCTTCTCGCAGGCGGCCAATTGGGCGGCAGTGGTGCGGGTGCCGTCCGCAATCAGCAGCACCCCATCCACCTGCGGCAGGAGGGCGGCAGTGTCGTCATGCTCCAGCACCGGCGGCAGGTCGAACAGAGCGGTATCGGCGCCCAAGCGCAGCATCATGTCTTCCAGCACCCCGGCACAGCTGCGGCCATGCAGGATTTCGGCGGCATCTTGATCCGCGGCGCTGTTCAGCCCGACTGCCAGCGACGGCAGCGGGCGCAGCAGCTGATCCTCCATTTGCACCTGGCCGGACAAAAAGCCCGCCAGTTCCCCTGGCGCGGTCATTCCCAAGGCCTGCGCGGCACCGGGGCGGCGGAAGTTCATATCCATCAGCACCGTGCGGCTGTCCGGCACCCGCGCCAGGCTCAGCGCCAGGTTCACCGCCGTAAAGGTGGTGCCGCACCCGGCAACGGGCGCCGTAACCGCTACCCGTTTCCAGCCGCGGGCCTTCAGCGTGTGCAACAGCCGGGTGCGCAGAAGGTCAAAAGACTTGGCCGCAGGATCTGCGCGGAACCGGCTGACCAGAGGCAGACGCGCCTGAACCTGTGCTGCAGCGTCAAATGGCACTTGGCGGATCCTGTCCCAGGATTCTGGCAGGGTAGCGGGCAATTGTGCAGGCGCCGCAGCAGCAGAGGCAGTGGCCGCGAGAGGCGCCGCTGAAGGCTGGCGGCCACCATCGTCAGCAGCAAAAGGCATGGCATCCGCAGGAGCGCTGCGGCGGCGGAACCGTCTGAAGCCCTGCTCGCTCATGCCGTTCTGTTCTCCCTCCTGCGGGCTGGCTGCCGGACCGGCAGCACATGCCCCTGATAGTGCAAAATGCTTCACAACCGCGTTCCCCGCAATGGCTGACCGGGCTGCAGCGGGCACTCGGGCTGAGGCCTGCAGCGGATCAGGCAATGATTAATATCCCGTCCCTTTCAGCACCACGCCCGCCGTCCGCCAGATCAGCCCCAGATCCCGGCCCAGCGACAGGTTGCGCCGGTACTCGGTATCTGCGCGCATGCGGCTGGCAAAGCCGGCTTCATTGCGGACCGAAACCTGCCAGATGCCAGTGATGCCCGGGCGCAGCTCGTTATAAGCGCTGGCATCACCGTACAGCGACAGCTGTTCTGGCATCATCGGGCGCGGGCCGACCAGGCTCATGTCGCCAACGACCACGTTCCACAGCTGCGGCAGCTCGTCCAGCGAGGCCGCGCGCAGAAAACGGCCAACCCCTGTGATACGCGGGTCGTTCTTCAGCTTTTGGGTCTCGTCCCATTCCTGCCGCAGCGCCGGGCTGGTCTCAAGATAATACTGCAGCAGCCGGTCTGCATCACGCACCATGGTGCGCAGCTTCAAGATACGGAAAACCTGCCCGCCGCGGCCCAGGCGGACCTGTGTGTAAAAAGGCCGGCCGCCCTCCAGCCAAAGCGCTGCCGCACACAGCGCAATCAGCGGCAGCACCAACGGCAGGCTTAGAAACACCAACAGCAGATCCAGCCCCCGCTTGCCGGCTGCTGCATAGGCCCCGCCTGAATTCCGCCTGGACCGTCCCGCCTGCGCGATGCCCTTCAAAGCCGCATTTATGTTGGCTGTTTGCATCGGACGCGCGGTCATTGCTGGCCGCTGCCGTTCGATTTCAGCCTGCATAAAAGACAGCCCCGCCCCTCCGGGAACCATATCTTTCATTTAAGAACCCCCGCTCTCCAGCCTCAAATCCTGCTGGACCGCCGCCTCAACAGGCGGCCGCTCAAACTCAACCCCGCATTCCGCAAATCTTTGACCGCGCAATGCCATTACTGATTTTCAGATTGAGAACCGGGCACGCCCCCACGCGCCCGCCTCATTTTTGGAAACCGCCCAATTCCCCGGCGGCAGTTCTGTGCTGCACCTTTCTGCAGCCCGTCCTATTTAAAGCAATTTTTAGAAATTCGGCGCAAAATATGAAAAACGGCTGAAAAATCCCTAAAACCCCATTTAAATACAGATTGGCCGGAGACAATTCACGCTTTTGGCAAGTCATTGTTTACACGGAGGGGGCATTGTTGCAGAACTCACACGTGAGGTGTGACTTCCCCTTTCCCCACTGACTTCATGCCACGCGGACGGTCTCGTCGGTGCCGAGCGCGTTGCAGCGGTTCATAAGAGCGATGCGAATGTGGATCTCGGCGGCCTGGCGCTCGGGGTCTCTTGCGGCGATGGGCTCGCCGAAAGCCTTGAGGCGGCGCATCTTGGCTTCGATGCGGCTTCGGGCGTGGTATCCGGTCCAGCGCTTCCAGAACGCCCGGCCGTAGTGGCGGGTGGCACGCAGTGTCTCGTCGCGGACCCGCGCAGCCGGGCAATCCTCTTTCCGCGCGCGCCCGTTCTTGCGGATCGGGATGACCGGGGTGGCTTGCCGGCCGATGATGGCGGTGTGGCAGCGGCGCGTGTCATATGCCCGGTCAGCGGTCACGGTGCCGATCTGCTCGGCCTCGGGGATCTGACCGAGCAGGTCCGGCAGCACAGGCCGGCAGCACAGGACTGTCGCCGTCGCGGCTTGGAGTGAATTCCACAGCGCGCATGCCGGAGGTCGCCGTGTCCATGGCCAGATGCACCTTGCGCCCCTCTCATTGATTGCTTTGCAATCAACTGCCGGGCAGGGATTGGCGGCGGCCCTGCACCCCGTGCTTGCGGGCCTGCCATTCGCCATCCCCAAGCAACTTGATCCCGGTGCTGTCCATTGCCCGGCAGGGCATCACAGAGTGATGCCCCGAGAGGGGACCAGCAGGTTGAGCGGGCCGTCCATGCGGCGATACGGGATCTGCACCGCCAGTGTCTTCTGCCTGCGGCAGAGGGTGGAGGAGCCGGGCACGGGCCAATCCGGACCTGCCAGCCGGAGCAGGTTCGACGCCATCCCGGCGGTCTGCCGCAAGAGCAGCTTGAACAGCGCTTTGATCGACAGGCAGAACTGGATCGCCGCGTCGGAAAAGACCGCAGGGGGGCCCGGGCGGCATTCCTGCGGCGCGCGCCAAGTCATGTCCTTGTCCACCCAGATCAGCAGTGAGCCCCGCTTGCGCAACGCAGCGTTGTGGCTGGACCAGTTCGTTGTGCGATCGCGGGAGGGGATGGTTTGCTCATGCGGACCGTGCAAGCGCATGGATTCCTGATGTGAATCCTCAGAAGTCAGAGTTCTGCAACAACGCCACATGGGAGTGAGATACCGGTTTGGGAAACCGAGGATCTGCGGCGCCACAGGCCGGGTTATTTACCCCGGAACTGCCCCGGGCTTTGGCCTGTCCAGCGCCGGAAGGCGTCGCTGAAACTATTCAGCCCGGAGTAACCTAGGAGAAAGGCGATTTCGGCCAAGGCCAGGCCGCTTTCCCGCAGATAACGTATTGCCAGCGCCTTGCGCAGGTCCTCAAGAATGGTGAAGTAGCTGGTCCCCGATTGCGCCAGTTTGCGCGACAGAGTCCGCGGGCTCATCCCCAGATCCGCTGCCACAGCGCCAAGCGTGGCCGATCCGCTGGACAACCGCGCAGAAACTGCGTCTTCGACCTGTGCTGCAAGACCTGTGTTTTTGCGGCCCCGCGCCTGCCCATCCAGAAGCTGATCCCCATAGGACCGCAGCACGCGCAGCAGAACACGGTCGGCGCTGGTCAGCGGCAGCTCCAGATCTTCCGGTCTGAAGACAAACCGGCTGGCCGGGGCGCCGAACTCCACCAGGCAGCCGTAGAATGCCGAGACTTCATCCCTTCCGCCGTTGCGCTGATGGCTGAAGGCTGCCTTTTGCGGTTCAATCCGGGCTTCAGTTCCATCACGAAGGGCAGCAAAGAACACCGCTGCCAGAAATTCGATATACTGATGTGCTTGCAAACCAGGCTCCGCCCTGCACGTCCAGGTGAACTCGCCGTGCGAGGCAAGGCGGGATGTATCCAATTCCCAGACATCGCTCATGACGCCGGCATAACGCGCGATGTTGCGCAAAAAGCAGCCGGCAGTCGGCGAACTCCGCGCGATGTAGCCCAAGAGCCCGGCCTGGCGCAGATCCGTTGCACTGCCGAGGCGGAATCCGAATAAGGGGTCGCCGGTCAGTTCCGCCGCCCGTTCGAAAAAACCCGCAATTGCGGCAAAAGGCGCTGCGGGATCTTCCTGGTTCAGCAGCGCCTGGCCAAAACCGGTTCCGGCAAAAACTGCCGCAGGCGTATAGTCGCGGGCCAGAAGATGGCGCGCGGCCAGCTGGGCAAAAATGGCATTATGCGGTGCCGGAGTGGCGGACATCTTGGCAGTACCTCCTGTCACTATTACGCGTGCGCCGCCTGTGTCCGGCGCGGCACAAGCCACCGGGCTTCCGGTTCCCGCGATTCGCACCGCCGCCCCTGGCCGGGGCTGTACGGGATTGACAGAGTGCAAGGCCGACGATGCCTTAACACTAATGGATTTTGCGGACCGGGCGCAGAGCTGGACACCCTGTCTTTTGCATAAATCCCGGGCGCGTTAGCCTATGGCGCGTATACTTGCGGATAGCACCTTCGCCATACGGGTATTCAGGCCGATACCGGCGGGCGGGGTGCCCGCTTGCCGGAACAGAGAATCAGCGCCATAAGCCCGGCAACGCAATGGCACAGGAAGTGAGGGCATCATGCAGTCTCCCCGCAACGGCACCGGCTGGCTGGCCGCAAATCTGGACGGAGACACGCTTTCGGCCTGGGAAATGGCCGGCAGCAAAGCGGGGCCGGCCCAAGTGCTGCGCCTGCAGGACAGCCACCCGCCTGCGCTGGCGGCAGCGTTGCGGCAGGTCCTGGGCGGCACGCCGCGCCCGGTGCTGCTGGGCGGCACTGCCCTGGCGGCGCCGCATCCGGCACCGGTGCGGCCGGCGGAGCTGCATGTGGCCAAAACGGTGTTAGACGGCATGCCGGTTCATGTCCTGCCAGGGCTGAGCCAGGCCGCACCCTGCGGGCTGATGCAGGGCCCCGTGGCTGCTGTCAGCGGCTTCTTGCGGCTGAACCCGGATTGGGACGGGGTCATCTGCCTGCCGGGCATGGTGACCCATTGGGTGCAGGTGAGCGCGCGCGAAGCTGTCAGTTTTCAAAGTGCTCTGACCGCTCAACTGGCACAAGTTTCGATACAGGGCATGGCGCTGGAGGCGGCAGGAGCCTGGGACAGGGCAGTATTGGCAGAGGCGGTGGCAGACGGCATTGCCAAACCCGAGCAGCTGGCGGCGCGGCTGGCTTCGGTTCAGGCGGCAGCGGCGCTGAGGCAGATGCCTGATGAAGCTGCGCGGGCGCAGATCTGGGGCCATCTTCTGGGAGCCGAACTGGCAGCTGCCCGGCCTTACTGGCTGGGCCAGAACCTGACCCTGATTGCCGATCCGTCTCTGCAGGCTTTCTATACCGCGGCTTTGGGTGCGCAAGCGCTGCCGGTCACCTTGGCGGACCCTGGCCGCATGACGCTGCAAGGGCTGATCGGCGCCTGGCCAGGTTAAATGTACCGCCTGCCAGCCTTCGCCGCCGCGGCAGTCAGCGTCCAAGACTGTTTCATCAAGGCAGAAAACCCGGAAGTTCCAAGACACACCGAAGCCCTCCCGCGCCTGCAGATGTGCCGGCTGTGCCACGCCCAACGGGCACAGGCTTTCCGTCAGGAAGGCCGGAGCCGGGCGGGAGCGCGCCGCGGCTACCGGGACTATTCAAGTTTCTGCCTTATAACGGTTTCCCTTGCCGGGCGGAGTTTCCGGCGGGCCCGCAAAACACTGGGCGATGCGCATCCAGCTGGCGGCGGCCTCGCCTGACAGCTGCAGACCGGTGTCGGCAAGACTGCGCACCTGCGTGACCACCCGGGCAAACTCCACCGCCGTGCCTTTGACAAATCCCGTTTCCTGCGGCGCGTTCCAGTCCCAGACCGCCCCGGACGGCCCGGTCAGTTGCACAAACGGCGCAGGCTCCGGCACCTCCAGCCCGCGGTTGCGGAAACTCCAGCCGTAGGTTGCCACCCCCAGATGCGCGATGTTGCGGATGCGGTCCTGCTCTTGCCGCTCCCGCCCCAGCAGGTCAAACACCTCCTGTCCATGCGCCCAGGTCTCCATCTGCCGGGCAGTGACCGAACTGAGCGCGCTCATGTCCGGCCCGATCCATTTCAACCGCTGTTTGGGATCCGCCTTGGCAAACGCATCGGCACAAGTCTCCGCCCCGAGCCGCCAGACTTCAAACAGCGCCCGGCCCGACAGGCCGTTCAGCCAGGGAAATTGACAGTTCAGGATGGGCTTTCCCTCCTGCATGTCCCGCAGCACCGGAGCGATAAAGGCGGCAAAGGCCTCGTCTCCCTGCAACGCCGCCTCCGCCGCGGCGTTGAACAGATGCAGATGCCCCAACACATGATCAATGGTCCACCCCTTGAACTGGGTCGCGCGGTGGAAGCCCGCCTCTGGCAGATCCTCCAGAATGGCCGCCAATGCGCGGCTTTCGGCACGGAAATCTTCGGCCTGCTGCATGTCTGTTCCCCGGTTGCGTTCAGCGGCAGACTAGCGGCAGGGCCATCAGGCCAGAACCCTGGACTACACGTCACAAACGGAAGAAAGGCGTTCAGACCCCGGACATTGACCGGAATGCGCGCCCGGCAGCCTCGAAGTTGCGGCAGAGCGGCGCGGTAAGCTTGGACTGCGCGGCATAATAGGCGCCGGTGCGGCACAGCTGCGCGGCGAACTCCGGATGCACGCCGGCGTCATCATACTTGCGCACCCGCTCCTGGCTGAGCCAGCCGCGGCTCTTGACCTCTTTCCGAATCAGCTCCAGCCGCTGGATGCAATGCAAGGCGGTGTAGGCCGAAAGATACTCCAAATACGCGCCGATCTCATGGCCGCAGCCTGGGTCAAAAGTCTCGATCATCACATCGGCCATCTTGTCAGGC
This sequence comes from Leisingera aquimarina DSM 24565, assembly GCF_000473165.1. Classification (GTDB taxonomy): domain Bacteria; phylum Pseudomonadota; class Alphaproteobacteria; order Rhodobacterales; family Rhodobacteraceae; genus Leisingera; species Leisingera aquimarina. The sequence goes on from NZ_KI421504.1 coordinate 4,159,399, forward strand.
GCGACCGGCCAGGTCTCGTCGCCGATCAGCCAGGCGAAATCCTCGGCCCCGTGGCGCAGGCCCGCATATTCGAAATCAAACCAGCGCACGAACCCGTCGTCCCCGATCGCGGCATTGCCTGCACGGCAGTCCCATTTCAGAAACTGAACTCCGGGCTGTTCCATGAATTCGGCCACTGCCGGATAGTCGAATGAATCGGGGATGCCCATGGAAAAGGCTTCCAGTGCCCCGACTGAGCTTACAAAATTGCGGATCCAGCTGCGGTTGGCGCCAAGATGCGGCAGGACGCTGTGCAGGTCCGTTTTGCGGGCTGCTGCCTGGATGCGGAAGATTGCGGCGCAGGCCTCTGCCGCCAGTTCCAGCTGGTCGCCCGGCTCATGTTCGATGATCTCTTCGCTGAGCCGGGTCTGACCGGTGTCTGATTGGAACAGCACATCGTTGTGAACACCCAGCACCTGCGGAATGTCATCGCAATGGGGGGCCAGCTGCTCAAGCACGAAGGCCTCCAGATGGGTGCGGCGGAAATTGGCGCGCAGGGTGGCGATCACGGTGCGGTCCTTGAAATGCAGCCGCAAGGAGGACCGCGACTTCCCGCCCGGCGCCGAGATATCCTGCGGCTCCTCGCCCAGAACTTCCCAGGCCGCCCCCGTGATATATGCAGAGCGGTTGTCAAATCTGCCATCAGCCATCCCTGGCACCCTTTTCCAGCCTGCCGCCCGAAACCGGTGCGGATTCCCCTTTGAGAGTTAACACCCTGGCAGCAAAAGGCGGCGCTTTTCGGGACAGATTTGGGCAATTCCCGTGCTTGGATGGCCGATTCGGACGGCGGCGGCTGGCCCGCACGGGTCAATTAGCGGCGAGATTAAAACAATGGCGCCCCCATCAGGCTGTTTGTTTCCGCGCGCCACCCCGTTCTTTGAAATATTGACTAAAATGCGGCGTAAGTTTGGCCTCTCCTGCCGGTTTCCCTACTCTCATTCAATCCGCGTTTGCAGCTCGCGAAAAGCTGCAGCGCCACTGTGATTCAAGATTCTTCTGGGGGTAGAAAAACATGGGCCGGGGACATTCTTCATATGGCTGGGGGCGCGGGAATGCGTCCTGGGGCGGCAAGCAGGCTTGCGGCGGCAACAGCTATTACAACGGCGGCGTGCAAGGCGGGCATTTCGGACGCTGGTACAACAGCAACCTCTCTGACCGCTATGGCTGGAAAGGCAAGGACAGCAAAGCCTGGTGGCAAGACAAGGACCAGGACGGAACCGGAAGCACCAAGGGATCCGGTGGGACTAAGGGTTCTGGCGGCTCCAATGGGTCCGGTGGCACCAAAGGCTCCGGCGGCTCCAACGGGTCCGATGGCACAAAAGGCTCCGGCGGCTCCAAAGGGTCCGATGGCACAAAAGGCTCCGGCGGCACCAAAGGCTGCGGTGGAACCAAGGGCTGGGGCGGCAAGGGCCACCACGGCAAGAAACACTGGTGGCACCGTGAAGAAGACGATTGGAACGGCCATGGAAGCGGTGGATCTGGCGGCACCGGAGGTTCCGGTGGCACGCATGGATGCGGCTCCGGCACAAAGGGCACTGGCACGGGCGGTTCGGGCACTGGTGGTTCGGGAACAGGCGGCTCGGGCACAGGCGGCACCAAAGGGAGCAGCGGGACTAAGGGAACTGGCGGAACCAAGGGCACCGGAGATGGCGGTGGCGATACCGGCAAAACCTCTGTCACCTTTGAGATCGGCGGCAATGGCGACCCCAGAGTCTCTGTCGAGGTGCTGCAGACCCCGCAGGGGCAGCTGTTCATCAAGATGGAGCCGACGTCCTGGAATGGCGAAGTTGCCGATATCGACGGGCTGTTCTTCAACATGGCGGATGACGCCAGCGTCGACGGGCTGAATTTCTTCCCGGATGAAAACGCGCTGCCGGTCACAGGCCATGCGGCCAATGCCAACGCAGTCAATGCGCTGGACACCGGCACTACCGTGCCCGGCAATTTTGACGGCATGGTGCAATTCGGCCAGACGCCGGACAGCACCGACGGCACCGTCAACAATGCCAACTTTACCCTGTGGTCCGACGCCGGGCTGACGCTGGAGGATATCGACCTTAGCAGCATGTCGCTGGTAGTCAGCAACCCGGACGGCTCGCAGCAGGTGCTGGAGGGCGGGTACGATCCGGCGGCGGCGGCCAGCAGCGGTGCATCCTATGCCAATGGCGGGGTGACCGGTGACGGACTGAGCAACTGGTATGACGCCAACCTGACCGGCCAGTTCCAGGGCAACGGCACCGAGGCCGGCACCGAGGATGTCATGGCGCTGATGAACCAGCCGGTGGGCGGCACCATGCCCGGCAACGGAACCGAGGGCGGTGCGGAAGATCTTTATGAGATCGCTTGAACCGGCCTGACCTGTGCCGCACATCCAGCAAGAGGGCGCAGCAGGGCGCCCTCTTGACGTTTAAAACATTATCAGGGCAGCGGATCCGTCTTGAACAGGCGGATTTTCAAGCCGCCATGCGCGACCGGGGCGCCAAAGGGCAGAAACGGCAGATTGGTCGCCTTGGCCAGCCCGGTTTCCGAGGTGACAATGCCCACACGCCAGCCGGAGAACCGTTCCTTCAGCACCTGTCCCAATGCGCCATAAAGGGCAAACAGCAGCTTTTTGTTGCCGATCCGCGCACCATAAGGCGGGTTGACGATGACCAGGCCGGGCGGGCCGTCCGGGCGTTGCAGATCACTGACTGCCGCCTGCAGAAACCGGGTGCAATCCGCCACGCTGGCGCGGCCCGCATTGGCCGCGGCCATTTCAACCGCGCCTTCATTGCGGTCGGAGCCGTGGAAAAACAGATCTGTCTCGCTAGCTTCACCTTGCTGCTTCAGCGCGGACCAGGCGCCGACGTCAAACGTGGCCAGCTTTTCGAACGCAAAGCTGCGGCTGCGGCCAGGCATCAGGCCTTTGGCGATCTCTGCCGCCTCGATCACAAAGGTGCCGGAACCGCACATCGGGTCCACCACCGGCTCATCCCCGGTATAGCCGCATTCCCGCAAGAACATGGCCGCAAGGTTTTCGCGCATCGGGGCTTTGCCGACAGCAGATTTATGGCCGCGCTTGTGCAGCCCCTCACCCGAGGTATCGACACTGAAGACGCAGAGGTTGTCCTCGATCCGCAGCTTGACCGTCACCTCCGCGTCTTTGGCGACAGGCGTGCCGAGGGTTTCGGAAATTGCTTTTTCCACCCGCTGGGCAGCAGCGCCGGCGTGGTAGATTTTGGACTTCTTGTTGGTGGCGACCTCCACCTTCACCGGCACATCCGGGCGCAGCACGTCGCCCCAGGGAAACTTGCGCGCGCGTTTGTCGAGCTGGGCCAAATGGAAGGCGCGGAATTCGCCGATCCGGGCCAGCACACGGGCGGCGCCGCGCACCGACAGGTTAGCGCGCCAGACCTCGGGCCAGCCCCCCTGCACCGTGACCCCGCCCGGAACCGCCTTGGGGGCGGCAAAGCCCAGTTCCTTGGCCTCGGCCAGCAGCGCCTGTTCCAGTCCCGGCGCTGCGGTCAGGAAAATCTCGAATGTGCTTTCTTGCGTCATGCCGCCTCCTTAGCTGCAAAGCCTGCGCGCGGCGACTGTTTTTTCCGCAACCGCATAAGCGGAAAGTACCGTGGCGCCACAACCGTTGATGCTGCAATGCGGCATGCTTTCCGCGCATCAATTCCGGCCGCGGAGAGTAATAATTTCCAATTAAAAACAGACGCATATGCATTACTAAAAAATTAGTTTGACAACATATTCCAACCTATGAAAGCTCTATAGCAGTCAGGTGCAGTGCATGCACAACTGGCCTTAAGCGACTTTCAGGGAGGAAAAGATGCGTAAGTATCTTTTGTCCGCAGCTGCCGTTTGCGCGATGGTTGCCGGATCAAATGGCTATGCCGACGAAATGGCGGCCAAAAAATGGATTGATGAAGAATTCCAGCCGTCGGTGCTGACCAAGGATGAACAGCTGTCTGAGATGCAGTGGTTCATTCAGGCAGCCCAGCCGTTCAGCGGCATGGAAATCAACGTGCTGTCGGAAGGCATTCCAACGCATTCGTATGAATCCGAAGTGCTGACCAAAGCCTTTGAGGAAATCACCGGCATCAAGGTGAACCACCAGATCCTCGGCGAGGGCGAAGTGGTTCAGGCCGTGCAAACTCAGATGCAGACCAAGCGGAACCTCTATGACGCCTATGTCAATGATTCCGACCTGATCGGCACCCATTCGCGTCTGCAGCTGGCCTATAACCTGACCGACATGATGGCAGGCGACTTCAAGGACGTGACCAACCCCGGTCTGGACCTGGGCGACTTCATGGGAACCCAGTTCACTACCGGCCCGGATGGCGATCTGTACCAGATGCCCGACCAGCAGTTTGCGAACCTCTACTGGTTCCGCAAGGACTGGTTCGACCGCGAAGACCTGCAGGCCGCGTTCAAGGAAAAATACGGCTATGACCTGGGTGTGCCGGTCAACTGGTCCGCCTATGAGGACATCGCCGAGTTCTTCAGCACGCAGGTGAAGGAAATCGACGGCACCGCGATCTATGGCCACATGGATTACGGCAAACGCGCGCCGGACCTGGGCTGGCGGATGACCGATGCTTGGCTGTCGATGGCCGGCGCGGGATCGAAGGGTGAGCCGAACGGAGTGCCGATCGACGAATGGGGCATCCGCATGGAAGCCGGCACCTGCAACCCGCAGGGCGCCAGCGTCAGCCGCGGCGGTGCTGCCAACGGCCCGGCTGCTGTCTATGCGATTCGCAAGTGGGACGAGTGGCTGCGCAAATACGCGCCTCCGGGTGCTGCGTCTTATGACTTCTACCAGTCGCTGCCGGCACTGGCACAGGGCAACGTGGCGCAGCAGATCTTCTGGTACACTGCGTTCACCGCCGATATGGTAAAACCGCAGTCCGAAGGCAACAACACCGTAGACGAGAGCGGCACGCCCCTGTGGCGGATGGCCCCCTCGCCGCATGGCCCCTACTGGGAAGAAGGCCAGAAGGTCGGTTATCAGGACGTGGGGTCCTGGACTTTCCTGAAGTCCACGCCCGTCGACCGCGCGCAGGCAGCTTGGCTTTATGCCCAGTTCGTGGTGTCGAAAACCGTGGACGTGAAGAAATCGCATGTGGGTCTGACCTTCATCCGCGACAGCTCGATCAACCACGAAAGCTTCACCGAGCGTGCCCCCAAGCTGGGCGGCCTGGTCGAGTTCTACCGCTCGCCCGACCGTGTGGCATGGTCGCCGACCGGCGTTAACGTGCCTGACTATCCGAAGCTGGCCCAGATCTGGTGGCAGCAGATCGGTGACGTTAACTCGGGCGCCTTCACCCCGCAGGAAGCGATGAACCGTCTGGCCGAGGAAATGGACATCACCATGGCCCGGATGCAACGTGCGGACGAGCAGGCCAGCGTCTATGGCGGCTGCGGCCCGCGCCTGAACGAAGAAAAGGACGCGGAGTGGTGGTACGCCAATGGCGGCGCCAAGCCCCCGCTGGAGAACGAGAAGCCCGCAGGCCAGACCGTCAACTATGACGAGCTGGTAGCCCGCTGGGCGACTGAGTAAACTTCTCCTCCCGGTCCGGCCAACGATCCCCATCAATTGGCCGGGCTTTGCAGGGCCCCGGAGACACTTTCCCGTCTTCGGGGCCTTCTTCCCCAAAAGACTGCGCGCCCCCGCCCCCCCGCATGCACCTGGGCGCAAACAGGCCGCCTGCCAGAAAGTCAAAGCAAGATGGCACTCGAACTTAAGGGTGTGACCAAGCGCGTCGGCGCTATTCAGCACATCAAGGACACCTCGCTGGTGCTGGAACCCGGTCACTTCAACGTCCTTCTCGGCGCCACCGGCTCCGGCAAGACCTCACTGATCAAACTGATGGCGGGCCTCGACCCGATGGCCAGCGGCCAGGTGATCATGGACGGCGAGGATGTCAGCCGTCTCAGCACCCAGAAACGCAACATCAGCCTGGTGCATCAGTTCTTCATCAACTACCCGCATATGACGGTGTACGAGAACATCGCATCGCCGCTGAAAGTGGCCGGGATGGCCAAGTCGGAAATCGCCGGCCGGGTTGAGGAAGCCGCAGATATCCTGCAGCTGAAACCAATGCTGCACCGCCGCCCGCATGAGCTGTCCGGCGGCCAGCAGCAGCGCTGCGCGCTGGCCCGTGCGATTGCCAAGGAAAGCCGCGCGGTGTTCCTGGATGAGCCGCTGGCGAACCTCGACTACAAACTGCGCGAGGAGCTGCGCGACCAACTGCCCGAGCTGTTTGCAGGGCGCGGCGCGGTGGTGGTCTACGCAACCTCCGAACCGGAAGAGGCGCTGCTCTTGGGTGGCAAGACCGCGCTGATGCGTGACGGCCGCGTCACCCAGTTCGGCCCCACCGCCGAGATCTACCGCAACCCCGGCAATGTCGATGCGGCGCGGGTGTTCTCAGACCCGCCGATAAACACCGCCGAGATTACCAAGCAGGGCAGCATGGCCCGCCTGGGCACTGGCGTCACCTGGGAGCTGAGCGGCGACGCTGCCGGTCTGACAGACGGCACCTACACCATCGCCATCCGTCCGCACCATGTGCTGCCTGTGGCGAAAAACGGCGCCCAGGTGCAGCTGTCGGGACAGGTGCAGGTAACCGAACTTTCCGGCTCTGAAAGCTCAGCCCATTTCGATATGGGCACAGGAACGGATACTGGCAGCTGGGTATCGCTGGCCCACGGCGTTCACCCCTACCGCGTGGGTGAGGCGCACGACTTTTACATGGACCCCGCGCAGGCATACTTCTTTGCCCCTGACGGCAGCCGCGCGGCGTGAGGCATCAATGGCTAAAATAACACTCTCAAAACTGCGCCACAGCTATCTGTCAGCGCCAAAATCCGACTCGGACTACGCGCTGAAGGAAATCGATCTGGATTGGAACGATGGCGGCGCCTATGCGCTGCTGGGTCCTTCGGGCTGCGGCAAATCCACCTTGCTCAACATCATCTCGGGGCTGTTGGTGCCCTCCGAGGGTCAGATCCTGTTTGACGGAAACGACGTGACCGCCCTGCCGCCGGACCAGCGCAACATTGCCCAGGTGTTCCAGTTCCCGGTGATCTACGACACCATGACGGTCTACGACAATCTGGCCTTCCCGCTGCGCAACCGCGGCCGGGACGAGGCAACAGTGCACGAACGCGTGATGGCAATTGCCGAAATGCTGGAAGTCACCGAGATGCTGGATCAGAAGGCCGCCGGCCTGTCACCGGACAACAAGCAGAAGATCTCAATGGGCCGCGGGCTGGTGCGCGAGGACGTCAACGTGGTGATGTTCGACGAACCCCTCACCGTGATCGACCCGCACCTGAAGTGGAAGCTGCGTTCCAAGCTGAAAGAACTGCACCAGCGGGTGAAGGCGACGATGATCTACGTCACCCACGACCAGACCGAGGCGCTGACATTCGCCGATCAGGTGGTGGTGATGGAGCTGGGCGAGGTGGTCCAGATCGGCACGCCGGTGGAGCTGTTCGAACGCCCCGCCCATACGTTTGTCGGCCATTTCATCGGCTCTCCGGGGATGAACATCCTGCCCTGTGAGCTGCAGCAGGGTACTGCGATGTTTGCGGGCCAGGCTGTTGCGCTGGAAGGCCCCATTCAGGGTGCTGCAAACGGCAAGACTGAAATCGGCATCCGTCCGGAATTTGTCGCGCTGGCGGACCACGGCCTGCCCGCCACGGTCACCAAAGTTTCCGACGTGGGCCGCCATACGGTGGTGGAATGCGAGGCCGGCGGCCAGCGCGTCAATGCCGTTGTAGAAGCCAACGCCCCGGCCAAGGGCAGCGCTGTGCATCTTGCCTTCCGCCAGGACATGACCCGGCTTTACGTGGATGGCTGGCTTGCCACCTCCCCCGCTGCAGACGAACAAGGAGCAGCCTGATGAAAACCGAAAACCAGAAAGCCTGGTTCTTTGTGCTGCCGGTGCTGCTGCTGGTGGCCTTCAACGCGCTGATTCCGATGATGACGGTGGTCAACTACTCGGTGCAGGAAACCTTTGGCGACAATGTGTTCTTCTGGCAGGGGCTGGACTGGTTCCAGCAGATCCTGCGCTCGGACCGGTTCCACGCAGCCCTTGGCCGCCAGTTCATGTTCACCTTCCTGATCCTGATCATCGAGGTGCCGCTGGGCATCGCCATTGCCCTGTCGATGCCGCGCAGCGGCTTCTGGGTGCCGGTGTGCCTGGTGCTGATGGCGTTGCCGATGCTGATCCCGTGGAACGTGGTGGGCGCGATGTGGAACATCTTCACCCTGCCCGACATCGGCCTGCTGGGCTATTTTCTGAACCACACGCTGGGCATCAACTATGACATGACGCAGGATCCGGTTGCGGCCTGGGTGACGATTGTCACCATGGATGTCTGGCACTGGACCTCGCTGGTGGTGCTGCTGAGCTATGCCGGCCTGGTGTCGATCCCTGACGCCTATTATCAGGCGGCCAAGATCGACGGAGCCTCCAGCTGGGCGGTATTCCGGTTCATCCAGCTGCCGAAGATGAAGACGGTGCTGACCATCGCCATCCTGTTGCGCTTCATGGACAGCTTCAACATCTACACCGAGCCTTTCGTGCTCACCGGCGGCGGCCCCGGCAACTCCACCACGCTGCTGTCCATCGACTTGGTGAAAATCGCGCTTGGCCAGTTCGATCTCGGCCCTGCCGCCGCCATGTCGCTCATCTATTTCGCAATCACGCTCCTGGTCTCCTGGCTGTTCTACACGCTGATGACCAAGGACGATCTGAACTAAAGGGAGGGGAACATGCAGAAACGATCCATCGTCCCCATTATCTATATCCTGTTCCTCATGCTGCCGATCTATTGGCTGGTAGCGATGAGCTTCAAGACCACAAACGAAATCCTGTCGGGCTTCTCGCTGTTCCCGCAGACCTTCACGCTGGAGAATTACGCGACCATCTTCACCGATCCCAGCTGGTACTGGGGATACATAAACTCGATTGCCTATGTGTCGATCAACACGGTGATCTCCATCGCGGTTGCCCTGCCTGCGGCCTATGCTTTCAGCCGTTACCGGTTCCTGGGCGACAAGCAGCTGTTCTTCTGGCTGCTGACCAACCGGATGGCGCCGGCCGCGGTGTTTGCGCTGCCGTTCTTCCAGCTCTATTCCGCGGTGGGGCTGTTCGACACCCACCTGGCGGTAGCTCTAGCGCACTGCCTGTTCAACATCCCGCTTGCGGTCTGGATCCTTGAAGGCTTCATGGGCGGCATTCCGAAAGAACTGGACGAGACGGCCTTTGTCGACGGCTATTCCTTCCCGCGCTTCTTTGCCACGATCTTCATCCCGTCGATCAAGGCGGGCGTGGGGGTGGCAGCCTTCTTCTGCTTCATGTTCTCCTGGGTGGAACTGCTGCTGGCCAAGACCCTGACCGCCGTCGCCGCAAAACCGATTGCCGCCACCATGACCAAAACCGCGTCCTCTGCGGGCTATGAACTTGGCCTTTTGGCGGCTGCGGGAACTCTGACAATCATTCCGGGCGCCATCGTGATCTGGTTTGTCCGCAACTACATCGCGAAGGGTTTCGCGATGGGGAGGGTGTAATGTTTTCATGGATGGCCTGGACCTGGCCCACAGCCCTGCTGTTCATCGGCATCTTCAGCGCCATCGGCGTGCTGATCGCCGTGGAAATCCGCCACCCCGGCGGCGCCGCCCGCAAGGGGGTGCTCGGCCTCACAACCACCCGCGGCGACCGGCTGTTCATCAGCCTCTTGGGCACCTCCTACATCTTCCTGGCCTGGCTGGGCCTGGTGGGAATGCCGCTTTGGTGGCCGTTGGGACTGGCAATCGCCTGGGGCGTCTTCTGCTTCTGGAAGGTCTGACGGCCCCTGCGGGTCAGTTCTGATACTGCCCCTGCGGGTCAAGGGGGCCGAAGGCCCCGCCGCAGGCGGCTTGCCATTGACGCGCGAAACCCAAACACAATCGGGACAGGCCTTGAAGGCAAACCTGCCCTTCAAGGCCTTCTCAGCCAAAACACCAACGGATACGCCAAGCCCCGCTCCCAAGGCCGGTACGTCACGTCTCAGCACACAGAATAAGAGCGCGCGGAAGCGCACAATTTGACACCCCCGGCCTCAGCCGCTGCGCGTCTCTTAAAAAAATAGTTTTCATGGGAGCCCCCTTCCCCTAGCATGACTGGAACCAACAAATGAGCCGGACAGCCGAGGCAATGCGCAAGAAACACGACCATTCCCTGCTCACCGAAGTGGAGCTGGAGTTTATGACCGCCGTCTGGGACATGGGCGGCGGCACCGTGCGCGATATCCTGGCCGAACTGAACAAGGCACAGGAACGCGCCTATACCTCGGTGGCAACGGTTCTTAAAATCATGGAGCAAAAGGGCTTCCTCACCAGCGAGCGCAAGGACCGCTCTTTGGTTTACCGCCCCGTCGTTCCCAAGGCAGAGTATCAAAAAACATCTCTGAAAAACCTTTCGAGCAAGCTTTTCAACGGCGCGCCGGCGGCCCTGGTGGCACGGCTGGTCGATGATGAGGATGTGACCGACGAGATGCTCGAAGAGATGCGGGCGCTCTTGGAGGAAAGGCTGGGGGACAATGCCAACTGATGCTCTGCTGAATGCCTATTTTGACCTGAATATCCTGCTGCTGTCAGGGGCTGTACTGTGGCTTGCAGCGCGCAAGCTGCTGGCGCGCAGCAAACTTGGCCGCGCATACCGCCCGCAATTGCGGTTGCTGAACGGGATGACGGTACTGCTGGCGGCGACGCCGGTGCTGATCATTGCCTTCACGCATTTCGTCCTCCCCCATCCGCCGAATTTCTCCGACATGCTGGTCTCGCAATACTTGCAAGGCAATGTCAGCATGAGCGCGGGCACGTTCGAGACGCTGCTGGGCCTGCGCGAGGATGCCGTGCGCGGCCTCACCAGCCTGCAACCGCTCTGGGCGCAGGTCCTTGCCGCGGGTTTTGCCGCAGGGGCGCTGATCTGCCTGGCCCATGTGGCTGTCTCCATTTTCCGCCTGCGCCAGAACCTGAGCTGCGCCTTTGTCTGGAAACGGATCGGGCGGGTGCAGCTGATGGTCTCTGACACAGTCCGCGTTGCCTATTCCACCCGCGGGCTGTTTTGCCGCTATGTGGTGCTGCCTTCGGCACTGCTGAGCGATCCGCGCGATCTGCGCCTGACCGTTGCGCATGAACTGCAGCATTTCCGCCAGCGCGATATCGAATGCGAATTCCTGCTGGAGATGCTGCGCCCGCTGCTGTTCTGGAATCCGGCGTTTTATCTGTGGCGGCACGAAGTGCGGCTGCTGCGCGAATTTGCCTGCGACCAGGCCTTGATGGCGCGGCCCGAGTTCGATGTCCGGGCCTATTGCGAATGCCTGATCCGCGCCTGCGCCCATGCCGCCCGCGGGCCCGCGCTGTTCACCCGCCGCAGCCCGGCAGTCGCCCTGGTGGACCGCCGCGAAACCCGCCGCGGCGCTGCCCTGCAGCGCCGTATCATCGCGGTAACAGCCGCACAGCCGCAGGGGAAGAACTCCTTGGGCTGGGGCTTGGTGTCTTTGGCCATGGCCGGGGTGGTGCTGGCCACAGCCATGCTGCTGCAGCGGCCCAGCGACTGGAGCCATGACCGCATCATGCTGTCGACCATCGTCAACCTGGAACGCATGGCCAGCCGCAGCACCTCGCCCGCGCTTGCCGTCAGCGCGCTGAACGGTGGCTTTGCCGTTCCCTCCCAGTAAGCAGGCAGTTCCCGGAACCGGCCGGTACAGCCGTCCCAACCTTTCAGAAATACACCGCCCGCCCGGCCTTCAGCACCCGGCAACGGTTGCTTGATGCCGCCTTAAGGCCAGTTTGCTGTCCGAGTCCCCAAGGCAGGGCACAGCAGTTCCCCGCCCTCAGGTTTCAAGACGCGGCCAGGGATCGCAGCCGGTACAGGCAGAGTTCTGCAGGCCGGGCCCCAGGGCTTGAGCGGAGAAAGGACCAGGAAAAATCCAGGGCGGCAAAGCGCCTAGGAGACAGGCATGTTCAGGCAGTCCGGCGCCGGAAATTGCGCCTATGGCTCAAGGGGATAGAACCTGGCTCTGCGGCAGCCTAGCTCTATGCCACGGCACACGGAACACCGTGGCCGCTGGTAACGAACCAAACAAACGAATGGAGTGTCTCACATGAAAAAATTCGCGCTGACTGCCGCCGCCTTTGCTGTTCTGACCGCTGCGCCGCTGGCCGCAATGGAATCCATCACCGAGGCCGACGTGGACGGCAACGGCACCTATTCGCTGGAAGAGCTGCAGGCGGCCTTTCCTGATCTGACAGCAGAAACCTTTGCCACCATCGACGCCAATGCCGATGGCGAGGCTGACCTGGCCGAGGTGAAGGCAGCGGCGGATGCCGGCCTGCTGGCAGCGGCCGGCTGAACCCGCGGCAAGGCGGCTCTCCCCCCGAAACCGGGCCGCCTTGCCACTTTGTGCCTCCCCCACTGTTAAATGGTGCCACGGCCCCGCGTTGCGGGGCCTTTTACGTGTGATAATGCTGCTTAGCCTTTGTCAGCCTGTTGCATCAGCCGGGCAATGTGGCGGGCGAAAACAAATGTGGCGGGCAGGCCCAGCAGCAGCCCCCAGGCGACAGCTTCATAGGGGCTGAGCACCCGCCAGCCGATCCAGCTGCTTATCAGCGAGGCAAAGAATATGTTGACCCCTGCAGCCCCCGCGCCAAAGGGGTAAAGCGCTGCCAACAGGCGCCAGGAGGGCTGCGGTGTCATCGCCGGCTCACCAGGTATTGCACCAGGCCCAGGCTGATGATCAGCGCGATGGAGGCGGCCAGGAACCAGAACTCGGCGGCTTCGGTCTGCGGCTGCGGGATCGGCCGCTCGAAACTGGCGGCAAAGGCGCTGGAGGGGGCAAGCAGGGCGAGGGCAAAGAAGCGTTTCATCTCAGTGCTCCATGGTCAGGGATTGATAGATTTCCGGCAGCGCGCGCGGCAGCCGGGCCGGGTCAGGCAGCAGGGTGAAACCGGCACGGCCAAAGATGCGGGCAAACCAGTCCTGCCCGTCGGCGTCGATCACCACGCCATGCACCGACTGGCCCAGGGCGCGGGCCTCGCGCACCGCCATGCGGCTGTCCTCAATGCCGTGCACGCCTTCGTAATGGTCCAGATCGTTCGGCTTGCCATCGGTCAGCACCAGGAGCAGGCGGCGTTCAGAGCCTTCCTCGGCCAGCTGGGCGGAAGCATGGCGGATTGCGGCGCCGAGCCTTGTGTAGTGGCCGGGTTTGAAGCCGCCGATGCGGGCAGTGACCGCCTCTGACATCGGGTCCTCGAACCCCTTGGCGCGTGTCAGGAACACCCGGTCGCGGCGCAGGGAGGAAAAGCCCCAGATACCCAGCCGGTCGCCCGCGGTGGCAATGCCGCCTGCGAGGGCTGCAAGCGACTCGCGGGCGGTCTCAATCACCGGGCGGTCGCCGACCGTGGCCTCGGTCGAGCGGGAGCAATCCATCAGCACTGCAACGCTGAGATCGCGCGCCATCGGGCGGCTGGCCTGCCAGACCCGGTCGCTGCCCTGGTGGCCGCAAGCGAGGTCAACGTGGGATTTCACCACCGCTTCCAGATCCAGCTCGTCGCCGTCCAGCTGCCGCGGCAGCATCACCCGGCGCGGGTGCAGCGGCGCGAACTGGCGGCGCACGCGGGCGACCAGTTTGGGGTCTGGCAGGAAGCTGCCGGCGGGCTTGCCTTCGGCCTCCAGTACACAAGTGTGATCGGGCATGTGTTTGGCCAGGCGGTGGTTCCATTCGGGATAGGTGAACTGCCCCGCCAGCCGCTCGTGTTCGGCGTCCTGTGGTGACAGGTCCAGCGAGATCCGCAACCGGGACGCCGCCCGCTTCATATGCTGCGAGAGGGTGAGGTTATCCTGATCCTCTGCCGCCTTCTGAGCGTTTTCGTTGTCGTCGTCATCGACCATCCGGTTGATGTTCAGGCTTTCGGCCCAGGACAGAATGGATTCGAACCGGTGGACGATGAAGCTGTCCTTGCGGGTGGTCTGGTCCTGGTCCTGCCGCTTGGCCGTCTTGCGGGTGGAGACCGCGAGGCCGGGGGTTTTCATCTCCTCGGCATCGGGAGCGGCCCCCCTGCCCGCCTGCGGCACCGGCAGGCGCAGCCAGAACGGCACCGGCTGATAGGTCCGGTAGCCGCGCGGTTCGGTGCAGGTGCAGGGCTCGGCAATACGGCAGTCGGAACCGATCTGGTCCAGCACCATCTGCTCAATCCGCGCCTCGGACCGCGGCAGGCCGCTGCGGTTGCGGGTCTCGGCGGTATGGGCGCAGAACGCGCCATAGGCAGACCGCAGCCCCGGACAGGCGGCAAACACCTGATCGGCTGCGCGGGCATTGGCCGCGATTTCCAATTGGTCCGCCTGATAGCGGTCCTCGTTGCGATCCGGCAGTTCAATCGTGGCAGCCATTGCAGCCAGCCACAGATAGGCCTTGCGGTTCAGCTCGCGGCTGGGAAAGGCAGCCATTTCCGGCGGCAGACGCAAACGCTCGCCGTCGAAACTGGCCATATTCACTATCTCCCGCGGCGTGCCGATGCGGCGCAGCCGGTCCGGGCGGTGGTCCGACAGCACCGCGGGTGCCGGTTGGATTTCCACGCCCCCGGCCCCGCCCAGCGCCCGGAACAGCGCCGCCACGCTGGCGCGCATGTCCTCGAACCGAACGATATGTTCGGTTCCGTCCTCTGCGGCACCGATCCGTGTGGCCATGCCGTGCCACAGGTTGCCAACCGTTTCTTCGGGTTCCAGAAGGTCGAGAGCGTGGATCATGGCATCACCCGTAGACGCTGGCCGCGAGGTCGCGCAGCGCCTGGCTCACGTCAGCCTCGTCGCTGAGGGGTTCGATGATGGCGGCCTCCACCGCCCGCTCAACGCTCATGCCCTTGGCGATCAGCGTCGCGGCGTAGATCAAGAGGCGGGTAGAGACGCCTTCCTCCAGATCCATGCCGGAGAGCTTGCGGATATGGCCCGCCAGTCGCACCAGCGCGGCGGAGCGGCCCTCGTCCAGCCCGCTCTCGGCGGCAACCACGGCGGTCTCAGCAGCGGCTTCGGGGAAGTCGAAGCTGATCGACAGGAAGCGCTGCCGGGTCGAGGGCTTCAGCTTCTTCAGGATGTTCTGGTAGCCGGGATTGTAGCTGGCCACCAGCATGAAGGGCTTGGGGGCCGCCAGTTCCTCACCCGTGCGGTCGATCACCAGACGGCGGCGATCGTCGGTCAGCGGGTGCAGCACCACGGCCACGTCCTTCCGGGCTTCGACCACCTCATCCAGGTAACAGATGCCGCCCTCGCGCACCGCGCGGGTCAACGGGCCGTCGACCCAGACCGTTTCTCCGCCTTTCAGCAGGTAGCGCCCGATCAGGTCGGCGGCGGACAGATCATCGTGGCAGGCAACGGTGTGGAGGGGCAGCCCAAGCCGGGCTGCCATATGTTCCACGAACCGCGTCTTGCCGCAGCCGGTGGGCCCCTTCAAAAGAAGGGGCAGACCGTTGGCTTGGGCCATCTCGAAGACGGTGCATTCATCGCCAGCGGGACGGTAGAAGGGCACGGAAGGCATGTTCATTGCGTTCATGGCTTACTCTCCCGGTACGGCCGCGGGGCCGGGTTTGATGACTTCGCGGCGGACCACCACAGTTGCGTAGATGAACAGCAGTGCGCCAAGGACCACCACTGCGCCGGAACCGAGACGCATCAGGTAGAACAGTCCCAGCTGGTCCTGCACATCCATGTAGTAGTCGCCGACGATGCGCTGCATGTGGGTCTGGATGGTGCCGGCAAAGGTCAGCACGAAGGTCATGAAGGCCATGCCGCCGGTCATCAGCCAGAAGGACGCCATGTTCAGCACCTGGTTATAAGGATCGCGGTTGCGCAGATGCGGCATCGCATAGGTGAACATCGCCAGGTTCATCGCCACATAGGCGCCGTAGAAGGCCAGGTGCCCGTGGGCGGCGGTGATCTGGGTGCCGTGGGTATAGTAGTTCACCCCGTGCAGCGTATGCAGGAAGCCCCAGACGCCAGCCCCGAAGAAGGCTACGGTGGAGGCGCCAAGCGACCACAGCAGTGCGGCCTTGTTGGGGTGGTTCTTGCGGCCTTTCCAGACCATGACGAAGGCAAAGCTCATCATCGCGAAGAAGGGGATCACTTCGAGGGTCGAGAAGATCGAGCCGATCCACTGCCAGTATCCCGGTGTGCCGATCCAGAAGAAGTGGTGACCGGTGCCGAGGATGCCGGAGAACAGCGCCAGGGCAACGATGACATAGAGCCATTTCTCCACCACTTCGCGGTCAACACCGGTCAGCTTCAGCATCAGGTAGCCAAGGATCGCGGCCATCACCAGCTCCCAGGTGGCTTCCACCCACAGGTGCACGACGAACCACCAGTACATCTTATCAAGGCTGAGGTTGTCGGGGTTGATGAAGGCAAACACCCACAGGAGCGACAGCAGCCACAGGCCCATCAGCAGGATGTTGGTGATCGCGGTTTTGCGGCCAGCCAGCACAGTTAGCGAGATGTTCACGAGGAATATCACTGCCGCAACCAGAATCCCGAACTTGACCCACAGGGGCTGTTCCAGGAACTCCCGCCCGCCGTGGATGCCGACGAGATAGGAGCCGACCGCGCCCAAAGTGCCGACGACGAGAATTGCCAGCTGGATATAGGCGAGTTTGACTGAGAACAGCTCGCGCTCGGATTCTTCAGGCACCAGATAATAGGCAGCACCGAAGAAGCCCAAAAGCAGCCAGACGATCAGCGCGTTGGTGTGCAGCATCCGCACGATGTTGAACGGCAACAGCTCGCTCAGCGTATTGGGCCAGACATAGATCCACCCCGCCAGCAGCCCGCCGAGAACCTGGATTGCAAACAGGCCCATTGCCACCATGAAATAGGCATAGGCCACCTTTTGTGATTGGTATTTCATTGTTTTTCTCCCTCAGCCCGCGTCATTCGGCGGCCAGTTCTGGGTATCGGTCTGATCCGCCCAGCGCAGGAATTCAGCAAGGCCGCGCATTTCTTCTTCGGTTATCTCGAAATGCGGCATCTGGCGGCGGCCCTCGACGCCGGACGGCTGGGCTTCCATCCAGCCATTCAGCATTTCATAGGCGCCCTCAGCGTCGTCCAGCACGCCCCAGCGGGTCATCACGTTGCCGACTTCCGGGGCGAAATAGGCGCCCTCGCCATGCAGGGTGTGGCAGTTGATGCAGGAGTGTCGCTCCCACACATGTTTTCCCAGCCGCACCGCGTCGGTCAGTTCCATGCCAGCGGTGGAGGTCTTGACGATGTAGCGGTGGCTGTGCGCGGTCATGGCCACGAACACGACAACGAAGAACAAGGAGCCCCCGTAGAACACGTTCCTGGCCCGCGACTTGGTAAGTATCTCTGACATATCGCGGTCCTGAGTACAGTTGCGGATGGGTTCTGCCTAACCCCCCGCACCGCCATGGATATTGTCCAAGCGCAAAGACCGCGCGCATTGCTGCACGCAAGATGCAGGAAAAGGAGGATGCCCCATGCGCCGCCCCGATTTCGACGATCCCGACCTGCCCTTATCCGATCTGTTCCACCACTGGCCCGCCTGCGCGGGCGAGTTCATGCGCCGCCAGATGATCTGCCCCGGCTGCCCGATCGCGCCGTTCCACACGGTGATTGACGCCTGCGAGGAATACGGGCTTGAGGAGATGGCGTTCCGGGAGCAGTTGAAAGGGGTGATGGGGTGAGGTGCGGATCACTTGGCGCAGATAGCGACATCTGCAAACATTGGCGAATGCACTGAAGCGGTTATTGGACAAGAATGTAGCTAAAGCTCAGTTGTAGAACACGCGACTTGATCTGACATTTCTGCTCTTCTGGAGCGCAAGCAGCAGACCTTCATCGATACCTATGCGCGGGTGGCGGCCGGTAAGCTCTACACCGGGAAAACGGCGGTCACCGCCGCCGGCCTGCTGAATGACAGGGTTATCCCCTTCTTTGCCGGACACGGCATCAGCCTGTTGCGCATCCTGACGGACCGCGGCACCGAATATTACGGCAAAGCCGGAACCCATGCCTATCAGCTCTACCTGGCCGTCGAGGACGTGGACCAGCCGATCATCGCTGTATTACACGCCGGTTGGTGTGAATGCTGAGACGCTGGAACTGATGAATGAGATTGACCGGGTGTTCACGAAGTACCCGTTCTTCGGCAGTCGCCAAACCGCGGCCTACTTGCCTAGAAATGGTCTCCACGCAGGCCGCCATCGTGTACGCCGTCTGATGGGTATCATGGGGCTGCAGGCCATCTATAAAGGTCCAAACACGAGCAAGAAGCATCCTCAACATCGCATTTACCCTTACCTGCTGAGAAAGCTGCCAATCACGCGACCCAATCATGTTTGGTGCAGTGACATCACCTACATTCCAGTCAGACGTGGCTGCCATTATCTGGTCGCGATCATGGATTGGGCAACGCGCAAGGTGCTGTCCCGGCGGCTGTCGAACACGCTGGACGCTAGTTTTTGTGTGGAGGCATTGAATGAGACCAACGCCAAATACGGTAAACCAGAGATCATGAATACGGACCAAGGATCGCAGTTCACTGGTGCGGCATGGATCACCACTTTGACGGAAGCTGATGTCAAAATCTCGATGGATGGGCGGGGCCGCCACCTCGGCAACATCTTCATCGAACGGCTGTGGCGATCCCTGAAACAGGAGGCCGTTTATCTGCATGAAATGCAAGACGGCTTCTAGGCCAAACGGGTGATCAAAGATTGGATCAGCTTCTACAACACGGAGCGGCCCCAAACGGCCCTCGACAAACGATCCCCCGACGACGCATTCTTCAACACAGAACGATCTCAAAAGGCGGCATGAAACCAACCAGATTACATCTTAGCTGAGCCGCAAAGCTGTCCAGAAAAGCAGGACCACTTCACCGCACCGTTGGCCGATCCTATTTGGTCACACCAGAGCTGTTTCGGGCGTCGCAGGCACTAGAACGAAATTGCCGATATGGCTTTTTTTCAAAAACTCCTGCTGCGCCTCAGCGATTTGGTCGAGCGGAAAGACTTTCGCAAGTAGCGGGCGGATTTCGCCGCGTTCGATATAGGAAATGAGGTTGGGAAAGACCGGCGCGTCCCATGCTGTGCTGCCGATCAGGGTCAGGTCCTTCAGATACATGTCCCGCATATCAAGGCTAACGATCGGGCCAGCAATCGCGCCCGATGACACGAACCGACCACCCCGTTTCAGCACCTTCAGCATGTTCGGAAATCCGTCACCCGCCACATTATCGACCACCACATCGACTGCCATTTCGCCCAGCTCGCCTACCAGATCGGCCCCCCGATCAAGGATGATATCCGCGCCCAGTTTCCGCAAAACGTCGGCTTTGTCCGCACGCGTGATGGCAGCGACACGTGCGCCGCGCCGCTTGGCCAACTGAACCGTCGCAGATCCGACACCGCCCGATGCGCCCGCGACCAGCACAAGATCGCTCGCTGTCACGTTTGCACGCTGGAGCATGTTTTCGGACGTCCCGTAAGCACATGGAATTGTCGCCAACTCCGCATCGGACCAATCACAGTCGACAGCGAAA
Source organism: Leisingera aquimarina DSM 24565 (assembly GCF_000473165.1). Classification (GTDB taxonomy): domain Bacteria; phylum Pseudomonadota; class Alphaproteobacteria; order Rhodobacterales; family Rhodobacteraceae; genus Leisingera; species Leisingera aquimarina. Next base: position 4,179,028 of record NZ_KI421504.1, read on the forward strand.
ACCTCGCTTGCAGGGACCTTAACGTATTGCGCGAAGGCCCCATTAAAGTCCGAAGCCATCCAGACGTTTTCCATATCGTCAAAACCATTGGGTCGCATGCAGGCGCGCACCAGCACGCGCTTGCCGATGAGTGCAGCGCCAGCATCATCAGCCGCCTGAACGACTTGCCCGCAACAATCCGTGCCTTGGATCAAGGGAAACGGTGTCGCGGCGCTCCACCCGCCATCCCCCTTTTGCTCAGGGGTTACGTTCTGCTCCTGTGCGGTCGCACTTGTGTCAGTCGTGACACTGGAGGAATACCAGCCAAGGCGGGTGTTGATTTCGGTGTTGTTCACGCCCGCTGCCAATACGCGGATCAAAACCTCGCCATGGCTGGGTACCGGGGTCGGAACCTCGCGATAGACAAGCTTGTCATATCCCCCGTTGCCTGTCGTCTCGACGGCCATCATTGTCTTTTTCAAATCGAGAGTATCATGACGGGTCATTCGCTGTCCTTCCATGACATTCGACGCTTCGGGTGTGCCAGACTTCCCCGCACAAGCCAAGCGTCTAAAAGCATTCTAGACATATGTCAGACGGTCGCGTTAGTCCTTTCCAGAGACGTCCATTGCCGTTGCAGTCATGCTTTAAACGGCGCCAAAGTCGGCATTCGCGCACTGTGCAAAATTAGGTGAAGCTGGGCTCAGACCGGCCCAATGCATCCGCGGCGTTTCCCAAAGAACACGCAACCGGACAACGGCCATTCAAACCGCCAGTAAGATTCAGGCGTCAGCGCGGTGCTGATGTCTGGGCTTGGCGGGAGGATTGGAGGGCAAACTATGCCAAGAGTCCAACTTCCCGCTGTTACCCCGAAACGAAGAGCCTGGAACAAGGGTCGGATCATCGGCCAGAACCCGGTATTTCCTTGCAACCGCGCTTTTGCCTGGTACTCAAGTTTTTTCACATCATGTGAAAGGAATGTCAGTCTCACGTCATTACCAACTGGGGGAATTCTGACGCCAGTACTTTGGCTCGTTTCCTAATACCGTCTACCAGCTTCTGCGCTACGGGGGACAACCGCTTCCTTCTTGATTTGATCAAATTGCACGTACGGTGGGCGGCATCGATTTTCAAAGGGCGGAACTTCAGGTTTTGCCGGGCGATCATCCGCGCCGACAGCCCCGGCAGGACCAAAAGGCCGATACCGCTCCCGGCCAGCACCTCCATCGTCATCAGGCGCGATGTCTCCGCCGCATAGGAAAACTCCCTGCCCGCGGATTTTTCGCACGCCTCCAGGATCCGGTTGGCTGCGGTGCCGGCCGACGGGCGGATGAAGCTGAAGTCAAAGATCTCTTCCAAGTCAAGCCCGGCGTGCCCGTTCTGATCCAGTTCATGCCCCGCAGGGAAAACGACACAGGTGCGATCCTTGACAAGCATGGTCTGCGTCAGCTCCGCGTCATTCCCGGTCATTGAGGTCAGCGCGAAGTCAACCTCTCCGGAGCGCATCATGTCGTAGACATGGAAATCGTCCACTTCCCGGATCACCGGAAACACCTTGTCGTTCTCTGACTGCATGGCGGCCACAGCCGGAGCAAGCAGGAACGACACCATTGACGTCGGCGCACCGATCCGGACCGAGTGCGGGCTCTTGCGGGCGGCGGTCCGGGCCTTGTCGAACATCATTTCAACCGACCGCTCCAGGCGCTCAAAATCCGGCAGGAGCAGACGCGCTTCCTTGGTGGGGACAATGGCCCCCCGGCTCCGCTCGATCAGCTTCACGTCCAGCAGGTCTTCAAGCTTCGAAATATGCTGTGACACAGCCGGCTGAGTCAGGTTGAGCACTTGGGCCGCTTTGGTGTGGCTCTGCATTCTGAGCACGGTCAGGAAGCTGATCACCAGGTTTGAGGACAGGTTGTGACGCTGCATAAGCCCTCCTTCTAAGTTATAACAATTCATTATTAGATGTGGCTTTAGTGATGATTGATGATTTTTCATGCAATAGGGACTCACCGCAAACCGGCTCACACAGCTGGTTGCAAGCGTCGGACCGGGGAGCTGTTGACAACGAATTTGTGCGAAAAGGAGGATGAAATGCACGGGGCTTTGAAACCTATTCTGACGGCGGGCGCGCTCGCCGTTGGGCTGGCGGGACCGGCACTGGCGGAAACCACGCTGAAATTTGCCACCGACTCCGGGGACCGTGACTCACCGTCAGGCATGGCGCTGGCCGCCTGGGCGAAAGCCATCGAAGACGGCTCCGGCGGCTAGATCAAAGCACAGTTTTTCTATCAGAACGAACTGGGCGGCCAGCTCGAGGTCTTTGACCTGTTCGTCGCCGGCGAAGTCGACATGATGATCAGCTGGCCCTCGACGTCCTACGACAAGCGGATCGGCGTTCTGAACACGCCTTACATAGTCACCTCGTGGGAAGAAGCGTTTGAGGCCTACAAACCCGGCGGATGGGTCAACGAAACCCTGAACGTCGTGTTCAACGATCTGGGCCTCTCCTACTATGGCGCCTGGCCGGAAGGCTTCAGCGGCGTTGCGACCCGCAGTTCTTATGCGCTCGACCTGGCCGGCGCCGACGGCGTCAAAGTGCGGACACCGCCGCTGTTTCCGTTCCCCCAGATCCTGCAGTCCATGGGCTACCAGACTGCTTCGATCGACTGGGGCGAGGTATACACCTCGATCCAGACCGGTGTTGTCGATGGCGATGCCGGAAACGTCATCTACTGGAACTACGAGTACTTCCGCGATGTCCTGGACTATTATGTGCGCACCAAGCACACATTCGTGACCGGCAACCTGCTGGCCAATTCCGAAACGGTTGCAGAGCTGACCGGCGCGCAGCAGGCGCTCGTGGAGAGCACCGCCATCGAGATCATGGCTGCCCGCTTTGAATCCGCCCGCGCGGAGGACCAGAAATATGTCGATCTGGCCGTGAAATCCGGAATGCAATACTTCGAACTCGACGACACGCAGCTCAGCCCGGTCATCGCGAAAGTCCGGGCGGAAGTCTGGCCCCAGATGGAGCCGGAGGTCGGCGCAGAGATCATGAACCTCATCCGCGAACGCGCGAAATAAGCCTAAGCGTGCCTGGAAGCTCCTTCCGGGCACTTTCAGGGAGGGCAATAATGACAAAGCTTCTTTCGATAGCGGACAGGGTGCTGATGCATCTTCTCAACGCGGTTGTCGTGTTCGCAAACCTGGCGGTTATGGCGCTGATCCTGTTACTCGTCGCCTCAAGGATGTTCGGATGGTCGGTCGTCGGCATGCTCGAACTGGCCACGATTTCCGCGATGTGGCTTTATATGGCCGGCGCGATCATCGCCATGCGCAACCGCGAGCATCTGGTGGTCGATTTCCTGACCCAAAGCCTATCGCCGAAATTGCAGGTCATCCACGAAGCCGTGACATCGGTGATCGTGCTTGCAATCGGCTTCTTCTTCATCTTCCTGGCCAGCGGGATGCTGGAATTCGCCACCCGCAGGCCGCAGACCACGCCTGCGCTGTCCCTGCCGCTGCTGATCCCGCAAAGCGCCATCGTCACCGCCGCCGTCTTCACAACAATCTACGCGCTGCGGGATGCGATTCGCGCGTGCCGGGCCTTCTCCCGAATTCGCAACACGGAGGTTCACTGACGATGGAACCGGTCTTTGCAATCCTGCTTCTCCTGTTTCTGATGATCATCGGGATCCCGGTGGCCTGGAGCTTCGCCGGCGTGCATGTCTATCTTGTCTGGGCTTACGATGTGGGCAGCAGCACCTTGCTGCTGCAGGGGTTCCGGTCCTTGGACTCGGTGATCCTGCTGGCCCTGCCGTTGTTTGTTCTTGCCGGCTACCTGATGCAAAGCGGTGGCGTCGCCACCCGGCTCATCGGTTTCATGACACTCATGCTCAAAGGCCGCAAGGGCGGCCTTGGCGGGGCGCTGGTGATGTCATCGGGCATCTTTGGCGCGATTTCCGGCACCGCCACCGCTGCCGTGGCCTCTATCGGCACCATCATGATCGATCCGCTGGCCGAGCGCGGCTATCCCAGGGGCTATTCCAGCTCGCTGCTGGGATTGTCTTCGCTGCTTGGCATTCTCATTCCGCCCTCGATCACCCTGATCCTGTTCGGAGTCGTGACCCGGCAGTCGATCACGGCGCTGTTTGCGGCAACCCTGGTGCCCGGCCTGCTGCTGATGTTCGGCCTGCTGATCTATAACAAGATCATGACGGCGCGGCTGTTGCACGAAACGCCCGAACGGCTTGCGGCCCTGCGCGCCCAGGCCTCCACGGAAGCCGCGCCAAAGGCGATGATCCGCGCGCTGCCCGCCCTGTTCATGCCGGTCATCATTCTGGGCGGCATCTACGGCGGCGTGTTCACCCCCACGGAAGCGGCCGCTGTTGCCCTTGGCTATGCGATCCTGATTGGCTTCTTCGTCTACAAGGATCTGACGCTTGCCAAATTCAAACAAAGCCCGCTTGATGCCGGCGAAACCACCGGCACCATCGTGCTGATCCTGCTGTTCTCTTTCATGATTGGCCGGATCATGGTGTCCGAGGGGGTGCCGCAGCAAGTCACCGTAAGCGTCAGCGCCCTGACCGAGAGCCCGATCCTGATCCTGCTGCTGGTGAATGCGTTCCTGATCTTTGTGGGCATGATCATGGATGACGTTTCGGTGACCGTCGTGATTGCACCGCTTCTGATGCCGCTCATGGCAGCATATGGCGTCGATCCGGTTCACTATGCCTCTATCGTTGCCTGTTCGGTGGTGATCGGCGCAAACAGCCCGCCGGTTGCTCCAATCCTCTACATGGCCTGCCGCATCGGCAAGGTGTCGATCCACCATTCGGTCATGCCGGCGATCTACATGATCCTGTTTGCGGCCCTTCCGGTGATGCTGCTGGTCACATTCGTGCCTGCCATCTCCCTGGCTTTCCCGAAAATCTTGGGGATCTATGGTGGCTGAGATGAATGATCAGACAGAACACCGGGACAGGACCGGCACCACAGGCTCCCTTCATGTCGCGGTGCTGCAGCATGATGCCGCCCTCACCGGCCCCGGCCAGCGTTTCAAGTGGCTGGAACAACAGGCGCGCGGCTTGCAGGGCCGGAGCATCGATCTGATCCTGTGTCCGGAAGCCTTCATGTCCGGCTACAATATCGGCGACCGGATCACGAAACACGCCCAGGCCGCGGATGGCGTCTTTGCCTCCCGCGTCCGGGCGCTGGCCAAGGAGACCGAAATTGCAATCGCCTACGGCTACCCCGAACGGAACGGCACGGCACGGCACGGAGATCTTCAATTCCGCGATCTGCATCGGTGCGGATGGCGCCACGCTTGCCAATCATCGCAAGTCGATCCTGCCGCCGGGCTTTGAGGAAAGCTATTACAAGACAGGCAGCCGCCTGACCCTGTTCACTCTCAAGTCCATCCGCATCGCCCTCCTGATCTGCTATGAATCCGAATTCCCGGAAGCCGTGCGCAATGTCTGCAACCTTGGCGCCGAAGTGGTGCTGGTCCCGACCGCCACGGTGAAACGCTACCGCCTGGTGCCGCGTCAAGTGATCCCGGCGAGGGCCTTCGAAAACGGGGTTTTCATGGTCTAGGCAAACCATGCCGGCGCCGAGAGCAGCTCTGACTACGCTGGTGACAGCTGCATCGTGGATCCGCTGGGCTGCGACCTTGCCCGCGCCGGCGGGCAAGAAGAGATCATCACAGCGGCGCTTGATATTGCCGCAGTAGCGGCCGCGCGCTCCCGGATCCCGTATCTGAGCGACAGTGCAAAAATCCCGCGACGCTGAAACCAGCCTCCCGCCCGTACAATTACCCTTGGAAATCTGAAGGTCCGACCATGAACATCAAAGAAATCCGCGTCATCCCAATGCGCATGCCACTCAAAACCCCCTACATCTGATCCCAGGGGGTCGAAGATTCCTTCACCATCAACCTGATCGAGATCGAGGCCGAGGACGGCACCATCGGCTATGGTGAAACCACAACCGCACCGGATGCGGACGGCCAGAAACTGGTGCTGCAAAAGCTGGCACGCAGCTTCGTCGGGCGCTCGGTGTTCGACTATGCGATGTGCGAAATGGAGGCCTTCCGCGGCAACTTCCTGACCTTTGGCGGCAACATGCCCCGCTTTGCAAACCAGTTGTTCTGCGGCCTCGAAATGGCCGCCTTGGATCTGCAGGGCAAAACCCTCGGCCGTCCGGTCTGGGATCTGCTGGGCGGGGCCAAACGCAGCGAGGTCGGCTATTTCTACTTCCTCCAGGGTAAAACGGTTGAGGCGCTGGCCGAAGACGCAAAAGCTGCGGTCGCGGCTGGCAATCCGATCATCTACCTCAAGGTTGGGGTCGGCGAAGCGCATGACATGGCTGCGGTGAAGGCCGTGCGCGAGGCCATCGGCGGCACCCGCCTGCGTCTTGATGCAAACGAGGCCTGGGATCCAGCCACGGCGCTGCGCATGCTGAACGCCTTTGCGCCCTACAACATCGAATATGTCGAGCAGCCGACCCCCAGCTGGTCCATCCCGGCCCTGAAGCACCTGAAAGAACGGTCGCCGATCGCGCTTGGTGCCGACCAGAGCGTTTTCACCATTCATGACGTCTATCAGGCCTGCTCCACCCGTGCCCCCGACATGATCGCCGTTGGCCCGCGCGAAGTGGGCGGGCTGCGGGCCATGATGAAAGCCGCAGCCATTGCCGAGGGGGCCGGGCTCAATATCTGCATCCATTCCAGCATGACGACCGGGATCACCACCTGCGCCGAACACCATATCGCCCGCGCCATTCCGAACCTGGATGATGGCAACCAGCTGATGTGGCAGCTGCTGCAGGACAATATCGTGTCCAACCCGGGCCTCACACCCATCAAAGGAAAACTGTCATTTGAACCCCGGCCGGGTCTGGGATTCGACCTTGATCACGACATGGTCGCCAAGGCTGCGGAGCGTCACGAACAATTTACCAAGGGCAACGCCTAACAGCATGGCGCTTTTTTCATTGGCCAAGGCTGCGGCAGGACAAGCTCTTGCCGCAACATCTTCTCAACGAACCAAAACCGGGAAAACACCATGAGCGTTACGGTCATACGATCTAACGAATTGCAACTGCGGGATCGCGGCGGACCTCCTGGCATTGCCCGTGTCGGGCGGGCGATTTCATCCGACCTCAGCCCGTCTATGGGCGCGGGTATCGCGCAATTCGACAAGTGTTCGAGCAGCTGGCGCGTGCTTTATGATGAAATCATCTACGTCATCGAAGGGACATTCACGCTTACCAGCGGCGGCCAGGTTCACCAAGCCAAGGCCGGGGACATCATGTGGATCCCGAAAGGGACATCCCTGAAATACGGCGGCGAAGGAGCCAAGCTGTTCTACACAGTCTACCCCGGCAACTGGAAAGAGCTAATGCAAGCCGCAAACTCCGCTGATGCACTAGAGACTGAGCCATCGAACTGAGCAGGATCGGAAGTACTCGCCGCCGGTCGGCAGAACCAATAAAGGTGCAGGGGAGAGGCAGATGCCCGAAATAGCACGCGATCAACTGGAGCTTTTGGTCCGGCGCTATCTTGTTGACGCCGGATGCATCACAGAGACCGCAGCGCCAGTTGCCCGGGCTGTTGTCCAAGCTGAAGCCGAGGGAAACCTCGTTTGCGGATTGTTCTACCTGCCCGTTTTCCGGGAACAGTTGCTGCTTGGGAAAGTCGACGGGAAGGCGCTGCCCGAAATCCTGAAGGCCAAGGACGGCTTGATCGTGGTCGATGCCCGGCATGGATTTGCCCATCCGGCGATAGAGCTGGCAACACAAGCGCTGAAAATGGCCGCGCGAAAAAACGGTGTCTCCGCTGCGGGGATCACCAATTCGTACAATGCGCTTTCCCTGGCTCATCATGTGATCCCTTTGGCCGAAGCCGGGCTGATTGGGATCTGCTGCTCGAATGCACAGGAAACCATTCCACCCGGGTGGGCGCAGGATGGAGAAGGCCAGTCCACACTTGATCCGGAGGTTGGGCTGCGCGGGTCTCTGCTTCCCTTTGGCGAGCAGAAAGGAGCCAACATCGGGCTGCTTGTCGAAATTCTGTCCGCCGTTCTGACCGGTTCCAACCTGAGCATATCAGCTCCATCCTTCTCCGGTCAGGATGCAGGAACACCTAACATCGGACAGTTTCTCCTGGCAATCAATCCAGCGCATTTTGCCGCTGAGGTCTTCACAAATTCGCTCAAAGAACTGGAAACGCATTTTGGCCGTACCGGCCTGCGGTTTCCCGGGCAAGTCACCGGAAGCGCGATCACGCAGAAAAGACCCAAAAGATCGCCATCAACGATGCTCTTTGGAAAGAGCTTTCTGCAAATATGGACTGACTGTCATAGGAGAAATTCCATCTGGATGAGCATTTCAATAGCTCCTTCCCGGCCTTACGACAGCCTGAAATGCATTCCAATCGGGTGGAGGCATCATTCAGTGGTTGCGGCCGCGGAACTTACTTTTGGCAGCGCAGAGGGCAGCTCATTTTAAGGGCTGCTTGAATGGCGGCTTCCAGATTTCCGGTATGGTTGGCTCGCGCTCGCGACGGGCGACTGCTTCCCGCCTTCCAGCTGAGCGCCGGTGGGAATGAGCGCAGTTTGCCGCCATTGAAGCAGATTACAGCGAATTTTCACTTTGTCCCGCGTCTCGATGGTCGGTCCCGGTTGCGGCGAAAGGACGGTTTGAATTTCGCCCTCAGACTGGCTTTCAATTACCGGTCTGGCCACATCGACTGCAACGCAGCAATGAATGTGCCGCATATGCGAAAGAATGCTGCGTCAGCGAAGTTGGGAAACTCAAGGTCGGTTTTGTCCCGCACAGCAAACCTTGGCTTGTCACACAACGAAAGGCAGCAATCCGTCCTATTTCGGCCCGCTGCCCATCACCCAAGCGAGATCCGCATCAGCCGCGCATTGAGCAGCCCCACTTGAGTGGTCCAAATTGAAAGTTAGTGCATGGTTGGCCTTTGGTCCATCGGGACTATGGCCTCTGGCGCAGGTATCCGGCGTCGGACGCGGGATCAAATGGCTGTCGAACCTGAATATGGGACTGAGCTTCTTCCTGCTAGCGTTCTTCCTGATCTTCGGATCCACGATGTTCGCTCTCGAAGTGTTTTTCGTCGGCATCTGAGACTACCTGCGCGCGCTGCCCGGCATCAGCTTTACCGTCTGGTCCGATGACGGCACCGAACAGGGCGCTGCCCTGGCTGGCTGGCAAGGCGGCTGGACCGTGTTCTACTGGGCCTGGTGGATTGCCGTGACGCCGTTTGTCGGCCCGTTCCCGGCACGGATTTCACGCGGCAGAACCGAGCGTGAATTCATTCTGGGCGCGATGATCATTCCGTCGATCATGTGCTTTATCTGGTTCGCCTTTATCGGCGGCACAGCCATTGATCTGGAACTGAGCGGCGGCGCCGATAACGCGATCCTTGGCGTAGGGATTTCGGATCAGCTCTATGCCACGCTTTCGGTCCTGCTCAGCGACGGGTTGACCTGGGTGTTCCCGGTCATCGTAGTCGTTTTGCTGCTGACCTATTTGCTGACATCAGCGGACTCGGCCGTGTTGATCATCAACACCATCAACGCAGCCGGTGATGATGGTCCCAAGGCGCGCGCCCATATCATCTTTTGGGGTGTTGCGCTGGCATTGGCCGTTGGCGCCTTGCTCGTTGTCGGTGGCCTGAAAGCTATTCAAACCGCGATGGTCATCGCCGCATTGCCGTTCAGCTTTGCAATGGTGCTGATAGGCTTTGCTCTGATCAAGGCGATCATCAAAGATAGCCGCCGGAAAGCGGCCGGAGTCGCATCGACAGTGGACGATGAGGACCCGTTACCAGCCGAGTAGCGGCACCCAATGCTCCCGGAGCGCCCGCATGACCTGTTGCGGGCACTCTTCCTGCAATCAATCCACAGGAGGGTTTTGTCAGGCTGCCTGCTCGATGAAGGCGGATTTTTGCCCCGACAGCCCCACACCAGGTCCGCACGCATTGGCAACACACTCCGGCCCATTGTCGCTTCTGACGCGTGCTGGCGGCCCGCGCAGGATGAGCAGATCTGTCACGGCATCAATAACGTCAGTCGAATTGAGTTTCCGCTTCACTTGGATCGGCGGGCATCCACGGCTGAACTCATCCAAGACATTCAGTGCGCGGAATGCCTTCCCATCGCCGGTTCGGCAATGCACGAAAATACGACCAAACATGGTTACGATCTCGGGCTGCAACCGGATGCATGTTCCATCGTTAAGTCAAAGCCTGCCAGACTTCGGTTGTTTCGGCGGCACCTTCAGCCGCTCCCGTCGCCACAGCCGCTCGATCCAACTGAAACTGACCTGCCAGACTGGATCTCGCAGCTGCACGGCGCCCCCCGATAGCGGTAGCTGCCATATTGCCGGGCCAGCTCGGTCATTTCGGCAACCAGCCGGGCCTGGTCTTCCCGGACCCTTGGACGATGCCGCTGCGTCACCGGCGGGCACATGTTGAGCGCTTGATGCGAACGTGTGTGGTTGTATTGCCTGACGCATCAATCAATGACGATCTGCGTCTGTTTTGTGGTCTTCAACCTTTCGGCATTGGGCATCTCACGGCGAAGCGTTCCATTGAAACGTTCGCTGTATTCGTTCTCCTAGGTTGATCCCGGAAAGATCCGGATTGGGGTCACGCCGACCTTCTCGAGCCAGCTCCGGGTCGCCTGGGACGCAAACTTGGGGCCGCAGCCGGATTCATGGGTGTGCCGTGACCAGATGCGGAAGCGCATGATTGTCCCGGTTGCGTCAGGCGTATTATCGAGCTCAGGATTTCTCCCGTGCGTTAGTTAGGACCTAAGCATCAGGGCCCTATTTCTCCGCGCCGAATGCCAGCTGGCCGCATCGGCAAGGAGCACGGCGCAGAAACATTTGTATGGGGTTTTCCACATTACAGTTGTCTCCGGCCATCCCGATTTTCACCTTCCTGGCCTATATTTGTCCAGATGCCGGAGATCAGCAGGACAGGGCCTGAACACGCGTTTGCGCGAACTGGAAAGGCTTGCCCTGGGAACAGAAGGACGGGTCATGACCGAACTCAGGACCCACATGGTCAAGTTCCGCTTGAGCGAGACTGAGAATCAGCAGCTGGAACAGCTTGCCAGGCAGAGCGGCTTTGCAACAAAAGCAAGTTATCTGCGCCATGCAGCACTGGAGGCAGACGGTGGTGATGCGGCCCTTGCAGAGGAGATCGGGAAACTCGGTCTGGCGGTCAACGCGCTGCATGGCCGCGTTCCCGCCTCCCGGATCGGCCGTCTCGCCGAAGCAGTCTGCCAGCTGGCCGAGGCTTTGGCCATGCGCGGGGCGGAACGCTGATGCGCCCATACGTGACCTTCCACAAAACCGCCCAAGCCGCCGCCGCTTATATCTTCGACGATGGCGCGGAAATTATTGGCGGCACGATCCCGGTGCTGCCCCGGCGTCGGCTTAGTCAGTATCTCGAACATCTCGCGGCGGGTCATGACATCATTCATATGACGCTGTCCTTGCCCGAAGGCTTGCGCGCAAGCAGCGGCCAATGGACCCGGATTTTCCTGACGACGCTGCGCGAAACAGGTTTCCCGGAATTCGCAACCCCGTGGCTGGCCGCGCGTCACCCCGGCAAGAGTTGCGACCATGTCCATTCGGCCATCGCATCCCGGACCTTTTCAGGTTCGGGGGTCAGGCCCCGGGTGTCCCGAAAAAACACCGACCGGGTGCATGGGATGCTGGCACGGCATCTGGGCCTCGAAAAGCCTGTGTATTTCGACCCGAAGATTCCCGACCTGACCCCGCCAGTGCCGCTGCGGAACCTGACCACCGACCTCCGCCGCCAGTTACATACCGACCTCGACTCAGTGTTCCGGCACCTGCAGCCACGGTCCCTCCCCGAGCTCGACGCCGCCATGGGTCTTGCCCCCGGTGAGTTTCGGCGCACCCGGATCCTGAACACGCACAGGACCAAAAGCGATCTCTGGGTGAATGGTGCAGGCAGCGTGCTAGGCGGAAGTCTCGGTCCGGCTTGGGAACCGCGGCACCTGCGCAGCCGCCTCGAATTCGCCCGCAAATTGGACGAAGCACGGAGGTTTCTGGAAGCCGCTAGTTTTTTCAATGCCCTTAACCAATACAGACCCGAATTCACGGAGTTCATAGATGACCACATCCGTACCGAAAACGCTTCACCTGCCCCAGGACCATCAGGTGCTTCTCGACCAATTGATCCGGAACGAGGAACACATCAGAGTGTTGCACCCACTGCTCGCGCTTCTGGAAACGCCCGAGCGGGACACCAAGACCCTGGCGCAAGGGCTTCTGTCAGCGCTTCTCCAGATCTCCGAAGACCTGCGCCTTGGCCGTCAGCAGCAGGAAGCCGACCAGCAGCAGATGGCCGCCCTCGAACGAAAGCTCGACAGCGTGCTGACCATCCAGAACCTGCCCCTGGAGTGAAGTTTGGCATCCTCTTGTGGCATGTCGTCGCCTGCATCGGCGCAAGTCGCGGTTCTTGGCAGATTGCCCGCCAGGACGGGAGATTCCCGCTGCGCATCATGTTCGGCGATGGCAGCTTTGCTGCCGCCGGACCCCGCAGGGCTTCCTAATACTGCCTGATCTGATCCCGGCCCATCAGCGGTTCTCTGAAAGGGGTCTCATGGTATTCTGCCGCTACCGTGAACAGGGCGCGGGTCGCCTTCGATCCAGGCCCTGCCATAGGCCTTCAGCTAGTCTTCAACATCCTGTTCTCTCATGCCGGCCTCCAATTTTTTCAAGTGGCTGACGCAATACCCTTCACGCGCTGCAGCAGGCCGCCGGCCCGAAAAGTCAAGCGGCCAGCGATTGCGTGACCTTGATCAGCTTTTCCTCATCGATGTCGTACATATAGCCGTAGATATTGGTGTGTTTGGGGGTTCCGGCGGAGTCCCGCATCAATTGGACATCATGCTCAAGGGAGGCAATGTAGTCGCTGATGCAAATGCTTTCTGCCGGGTAAAGCTGTTCAATTTCGGCCTCATGTTCCTGCTTGTAGGCGTCAATGATCCCCTCTTTGGTGAACGAAGTGGCGCCGCAATGGGTGTGGTGAACGATGACGATGTTCTCGATCCCGAACAGATGCTGCGCCACTGTGACGGACCGCAGGGCGTCATAGGCCCGGCCGCCGGCCACGCAAACCTCGAAGACATTTGTGGTCGAAGCGATCTTGTTGCCGCTGCCGTCGGTGACGATGTTCCCGGGGTGTGTTTGGCCGAACTCTTCGGCCACCAGCCGCGGCACTTGGGCGATGCGCGGGTCATAGCAATAGACGACCACGGTTTTCAGCGGCACCGCCTTGGCGAATTCCTTGCGCACCGCCGCTTCGTCAAAGCCGGGCTGCTTGGAAAAGGCATAAGCGTCGAAGTTCTGATGGTTGCCACACATGTTGATCTCCTTTCATCAGGTCAGAAAATGGCTGCAAGCGCGCGCTGCACCGATGCGCGCTCCTGCGCCTCGCGGTACCAGCGCAGGGTGGCCGGCAAGTCCTTCAGGCGGCCGGCGCCCAGCAGGTGGATCATGGGAAAAGCGGCACAGTCAGCTGCACCGAAACGGCCGCCGCTTAGAAAGCTGCATGCGCCGAGTCGCTGCTCGATGCCAGCGAGCGCGCGCATTGCCCGCGCCTCGCCAAAGGCCAGTCCAGCGCTGCTACCCTCTTCGCGCTCCAGGCTGAGCCCGAAATTGACGGGTGCCACCAGGTCAGTCATCACTAGGCTCAGGGCTTCGAGCGCGCGGGCGCGCTCCGCCCGGGCGGCTGGTATCAGCTGGCCGGACTTTTCGGCCAAATACTGGAGAATCGCCATGGACTGGCTCAGGGTAATCTTGCGGCCGCAAGGGCCTTCGTTGTCGATGATCAGCGGCACCTGTCCCATCTGGTTGAGCGCCAGGAACCCCGGCCTGTCCTGGTCCCGCTCGCGCAGATTCACAGGAACCGTCCGGTAGGGCAGCCCGGTTTCTTCCAGCGCGATCAGCACCCGGTAGGTGTTACCGGTGGTCCAGCCGTAGAGATCAATCACTTCCCCCTCCTGCGGTTGAGGCCCAGCTGCGGTCCAGACTGATCTGCATCTCCTTCATCACCGCGCCGTGGCCGCCTGCCATCAGGCCGGTGATCCGGCCGGCGCTGAGGTCCAGCTCAACGGTGATTTCGCTTGGGGAAGCGGGCTCCATGAAGTGGCCCTGCTCAATCAGCAGCCTTGGCTTGCGCGCACCCAGGTGGTCATAGAGCGCGCAGGCCAACGGGCCCGCTGCCATGCCGGTGGCCGATTCTTCGCTGATGCCGTAACGCGGCGCAAACATGCGAGCGGTGGCGTCAGCAGAGGTAGCACCGGGATCCGTCGTGAACACGTAAAAGCCGATCAGATCCAAGGCTTCGCTGATGGCCTCGAGCTGCGCAAAGTCGGGTTTCACCGCCTTGAGCGCGGCACCGTCTTTGACTGCAACCAGCACAAAACTGTTGCCGGTATTGGCCAGCTTGGGAGAGAAGCGCGGATCCAGATCCACTAGCGTCAGCCCCAGTGCGTTCAGCACATCCTGTTCCTGAACGCCCCGGTCCGCCCACTCAGACGGGTCTTCGTACCGCGGTGCCAGCTGCTCCATATAGGCGGCGCCATCCCGGATGATAATCTTGCGCGGGCCGTCCACGGTCTCTTTCGAGGCCTCCCCCTCACTCACCCGTCCGAGCTCGGCAAGATAGCTGAAGGCGGCGATGGTTGCATGGCCGCAATGGGCAATGCGGCGAGTCGGGGTGAAGAAATCCAGTTTGAAGCCTTCGGTTTCGGAAAGAGACACAAAGGCGGTTTCGGACAGGCCGACTTTCTGCGCAATTTCAAGCATTTGGGCATCGCTCAGACCGTCCGCATCCAGCACAACGCCAGCAGGATTGCCACCAGTTGCGTACGGCCGGGCGGCCCCGCCTTCGCCAAGGCGCTTCAGGTCTTCGTCGCTCAACCCGTCGCGCCCGGCCTCCAGAAGCTCAGGGTCGCCATGATCCTTGAGGGTGACGAAACCGTTGACGATACGGGCGGTGACTGTGGCTTCAGTGCGGGTCATGCTTTCGGTTCCTTTTCATGAATTGCCTTCAGCATGATCCATCCCTTGCCAGGAATACATTGATATAACTATGATCCAGATTCATGAAACAGATCGACACCCTTCTGCCCAAGCTGATCCAGAGCTCGCCCTTGCTGGAGGCAATAGCCGAGGAGCAGAACTTCACCCGCGCCGCGGAGCGCCTCGGCATCGAGCAATCGGCGGTCAGCCACAGGATCAAGGCCCTGGAGGACGCGCTCGGGGTGCCGCTGTTTGACCGCACAACCCGCCGGATCATGCCGACTGAAGCCGGCCGTATCCTGTGTGACGCCGCGCAGCACAGCGGCAGCGCCTGGCGCGCTGCTCTCACCCGGCTGCATGACCTCAAGACCAGCCGCAGCCTGCGCCTGTCGGTTTCTTCCTCGGTGGCGATGAAATGGGTTGTGCCCGCCCTGCAGCGCGCGCAGGACAGCGGGCTGGATCTTCTGGTCGACGTGGATGACCGGCTGGTCGATCTGCACGCAGGCGAGGCCAAAGCCGCAATCCGCTATGGGTTGGGCCCTTATCCCGGGCTGCATTCCGAGCCTCTGCTGCAGGCGGTTCTGCTGCCAGTCAGCCGGCCCGGTTACCTGGGGCCGGTGCCTCTGCAGGACTATTGCCGCCAGCCCGGCGCCCGGCTTCTGGTGGATCGCTTCGGCGAAAGCGACGGCACCGGTTTCAGCTGGCAGGAGTATTTCGCCGGCCGCAGCTGGGATATTGAGTTCGAGCGCTCGGTCAACGCCTTTGCCCGCGCCGATCTTGCCATTCAGGCCGCCATCGGCGGCATGGGTATTGCGCTGGGGCGCAGCCTGCTGGTGGAAAATGATCTTGAGGCCGGATTCCTGGAAACTGTCGGCAAGCCGGTAAAATCCCGCGCCCGCTACTGGCTGGTCACCACGCCGGCCAATGCCGCCACCGACGGGTATCAGGCCCTGCGGCAGTGGATGCATGAGGAAATTTCAGTAATTCGCGCACAGCAATCAAAGATGTTCAGCATGGGCTGATCTCCACATTCATGAGGCAGCCTCATGTACATATGGCTCACCCCGCGCCCTGTTTCTGAGCTAACCAGCAGGCAGATGCTCAATTCAGCGGGGGTGCGGCATGCACTATGTCCTTTGCGATGCCTTCTCGGATGGCCCGTTCACCGGCAACAGCCTGGCAGTATTCCCCGACGCGCTGGCGCTGGACGGCCGGCAGATGCTGCAGCTGACCCGGGAGCTCAAGCACTTTGAATCCGCTTTCCTAACCGGGCAGGCACTCGCGGACGGAAGCCGGCCATTGCGTGTTTTCGACCTGGAAGAGGAGCTGCCGTTTGCTGGACACCCGCTGCTCGGTGCTGCGGCCGTGCTGCATGACCTTGAGCAACCCGCTGTAACGGCAAAGATTGCCTTTGCCTTAGGAGAACGCCGGGTGACTCTGCGTTCTGCCCGCCGCGCAGCTGGGTTTGACGTTTGGATGGATCAGGGAAAGCCTCTGTATTTGGCAGAGCTGAACGGCCCCGCCGCCCGACAACTTGCCAGCTGTTTCTCGCTGGCGCTTGAGGATCTTGCCCCGGGCCTGCCGCTGGAAGTCATCTCGACCGGGCTGCGTTATCTGGTGGTACCGGTCCGGCAGGGTTTGGACAGGGCGGCTATCCGCGTTCCCGAGCTAGAGCAGCGGCTTGCGGACGTAGGCGCTCAGTTTGCTTATCTGTACGACGTCCACCGGACCGAAGGGCGCCATTGGACCAACGACGGACAGATCGAAGACATCGCAACCGGCAGCGCCGCAGGCGTCATCGGCGCTTATGCCCATAAGCACGGGCTGCTGAACGCGGCCAACACGTTGGAACTTAAGCAGGGGCAGTATGCAGGCCGCCCCAGCCGTATTTCTGTACAGGTCGTCAGTGGACCCGATGGGATCAGTGCTATCCATGTTGGTGGTCGGGTAACAATCCTGGGCACCGGCCGGTTCGGGGTGCTGCCATGACACCTGCCCTGCGCCATATCACCCGCGAAGAAATCTCCGCCCGGCTGTCCCACGCGGCCCTGCTATCTCCAGTGCGCCAGGCGATGATCGCCTACAGCGCAGGAAAGGCAACGTCGGCGGCTCAGGTGCTGTTCCCTGCGCCGGGCGCCGATGTGCATGTCAAAAGCGCGGCTCTGCCTGGCACCCCCATTTTCACCGTCAAGCTCGCGGGCTGGTCGGAAAGCCTGAAAGCAGACACCGGCAGCGGCCATAGCGGGCTGATTCTGGTCTGTGATTCCAAGAGCTGCCAACCGCTTGCATTGCTTCACGACGGCCATCTGATTTCCGACTACCGGACCGGCGCCGCCGGCGCTTTGGCCGCGCATAGCTGCCTGTCTGCCGGACCAGTGGATGCAGCGTTGCTGGGTGCCGGCACGCAGGCGCGCCATCAGATACAGGCACTTGCCCAATTGCGGGAGGTCCGAAGCCTCCGCATCTGGGCGCGCCGGCCTGGGGCGTCCAATTCGCTGGCGGCGGCTTTGCGGGCTGAGCTTCCGGGAAGCCGGGTTTCAACTGCAAGCAGCCCGTCCGGGGCAATGCGCGGAGCCAGGCTGGTGGTGTGCGCCACCGCCGCGTCAGACCCATTGTTTCAGGCCGCAGATGTGGAGCCCGGCCAGACAGTTATCAGCATCGGCGCCGATGACGAAACAAAATGCGAGCTGCCCCCGCAGCTGCTCGCCAAGGCCGACAGGGTCTTTACCGACAGCCTCGGACAATCCCGCGCCTATGGCAATGCAGCCCGAGCCCTGTCTTCGGGCCTGCCGGAGGCAGAACTTGGGATGCAGGAATTGGGCTCTGTTTGGGCCAAGTATGACCGGCTGCGCAGCAGCGAAGGCCAAGTCATCGTCTGCAGCCTAACCGGGTTGGGCGTGCAGGACCTTGCTGCGGTTTCAACCTTATTCAACTGGGAAACACCCCGGACGAACTCCGCACCCGCGCAAAAGACCGGATAAAGGCGGCGGCCTTAAGGAACCCGCCGCTGAGAGCGGGACCTGCCGCCGCCTTTTCACAATGATCGATGTGAAAACCTAAGGAAACACGAAAATGACCGACACTCTAGGCTGGAAAATCGAAGGCCATTCGTTCCGGGACGGCAGCCTGCTGGCAGATTGGGAAAAGATCTACCAGGACAGCACCTGGCACTGGCAGTACGACACCCACGAGATGACCTTCGCCATCTACAAACACGATGGCCAGTACTGGAAACTGTATCATGCCCGCTTTGTGCAGCCCGGCGCCGATGAATATTCTTATGGCTTTGGCGGCCAGTCCTGCCGGATGGTGGAGGTGGAATACACGCGCCGTGCGCGCTCGACTCATTCTCGCATGCTGATGGAAAAGGGCGACCGCCAGTGGATCCGGACCTACGAGTACGATCCCGCGATAATGACCGTCATCACCGCCGGTGAGGAGAACGGAAAATACGGCGCGCCCTATACCGAAATCCGCAAAAAACAGTGGGCCTGACCATGGCCGGGCCTCTTTGCATCATCACCGGCGTCGGCGACGCCACTGGCAGCGCCACCGTGCGCAAGTTCCTCTCGCAAGGCTACCGGGTTGCCATGATTGCCCGCAAAGCTGAGCGCTTGCAGGCGCTGGCAGACCAGCTCCCCGGCGCGCAGGCCTATGCCTGCGACATCTCCGACCTGCATGCCTTCGAAACCTGCCTGGCAAGGATCGAGGCGGACATGGGCGTGCCCCGGGTACTGGTGCATAATGCGGTGTCACACAGTTTTGGACGGTTCCGCGAGCTGGATCCGCTGGAGATCGAACGGAACTTCCGGGTCAACACTACTGCCTTGCTGGTCTTTGCCCGCTTCTTTGCGGACAAGATGGCCGCCAGCGGCGGCGGGGCAATCCTGGCCACTGGCAATACCGCGTCGCACCGCGGTGTGCCGAACTACGCATTGTTTGCCCCGACCAAGGCCGCGCAGCGCAATCTGTGCGAAGCACTGGCACGTGACCTGGGTCCGGAAGGTATCCATGTCTGCTACTTGTCGGTGGACGCCGCCATCGACGCGGCCTGGCTGGGCGCCAGCGACGCAGAGCGCCCCAGCTGGCTGGTGCCGCCCGCAGACTGGCCGCAAGCGCGGGAGGATTTCTTCGCCCACCCCGACGGCATCGCAGAGGAAATCTATCACCTCACCCACCAGCACCGGACCACCTGGTCCTTTGAGACCACAATCCGCCCCTTTGCGGAAAAGTGGTGATCCCCGCAGCCGCGGTGGGCGGCCTCAGCCTGCCGCGGCCTCAATCAACAGGAAGGGCCTCATGGGAAGGCACAAGGAATTCGACCCGGACGATGCCGTGGAAGCTGCGCTCAAGGTGTTCTGGCGCAAAGGCTACCATGATGCCTCTCTGAAGGATCTGATCGCCGGCACCGGTGTCAACAACTACGGGCTTTATTCAGTCTTCGGCTCCAAACACGGTTTATACTTGGCCGCTATTGAGCACTACAACCGGGATGTAACCGGCCCGCTGGTCCGCAGCATCGCCCGGGCAGGCGCCAGCCCCGAAGGGCTGCGCGGCGCCTTGCAAGGAGCAAGAGAGCGGCTGACCCCAGGCGGCGAGCCGCTGGGCTGCTTCGTCTGCACCAGCATGGTCGAAATGTCCGGAACCGATGAGAAGGCTGCTGAACTGGCAGCCCGCAATCGCCGGATACTGTCGCAGGGATTTGCCAGGTTCTTGCAGCGGGCAGCGCCTGAGGACACGGAACCCGCGCGCCGCGCAAAGGCGGGGCTACTGGCCAATGGCATGTACACTCTCGGCCTGCTCATCCGGTCGCGCAGCCCGGAACCCCTCATCCTGGATCACCTCAGCGGCCTCTGCGCCCTGATCCGTCCCGCCGCACGCTGCCAGGCAGGCAGCAGCAGCAGCCTGCATCTTAATGATTGATGTGTTTAAGGAAGAAACCACGATGCGCTGGACACTGTTTCTGATCTTCCTGGGGCTGGCCTGGGGAGCAACCATACCACTAAACAAGCTCGCCGTGGCGGGCGGGCATTCCACTGCTGCCCTGGTCTTTTGGCAGCAGCTGGCCGGGTTTGCCCTGCTGCTGGCCTGGCAGTCTTTCCGGCGGCTGAAAGGGCAGCGCAGAGGAGCCAGATCTCAATGGGGTCTCTATTTCATTGTTGCGTCGCTGGGTACGCTGCTGCCGCACGGGCTGAGCTTTGCGGCCGTCAGCATGGTGCAGGCGAACATGATGTCCATCGGCATCGCCGTCACCCCGATGGCAGCCTACCTGATCGCCCTCGGCCTGGACCGGGAAACGCTCAGTCTCCGGCGCGGCTCCGGTCTGCTCCTAGGTGCCACGTCGATCCTCCTGCTGCTGGGCATTTCGCTCACGCTGCTGGGCCAGCAGGCAGCCTGGGGCATAGCCATCGCCTTGCTGCCCGGGCTGTGCTACGCGGCCGAGAGCAACGTGATTGCCGCCCGCACTCGCGACCGCTTCGACCCTGTCGAAACGCTGCTCTATGCGTCCGGCCTGTCTTGCCTTCTTGCTCTGCCCCTGGTCCTTGGCATCGGCACCGATCCGCTGGCCCTTGCCACCCTCTCGCTGTCCTTTACAGCACTCATACTCTCCGGCCTGCTGCATGTTCTGTGCTACGCAGCTTATTTCGCAATCCTCGCCCGGACCGGCGCGGTCTTTGCCAGTCAGGTGGCCTATTTCGTGACAATTGGCGGTTTCTTGTCCGGAACTCTGTTCCTGAACGAGACAGCGCCGCCCGCCCTGATTGTTTCCTTAGGACTGATGGTGTTGGGGGTCGGGTTGGTGCAGCCTCGGTCACAGCAGAGACAAGGGTTGGATATCGCCGATAGTTTCAACCGTTAAGGTCAGGATGCATTGATTTCCGATTTGCCGTGTGATGATTCGCCGTGTGATTCAGAGCTCGAAAACGAGCGGTGTACATGTCTGATCTTTTCTGGCTGGGCGACGCGCAGATGGCGCGTCTTGAACCCTTCTTTCCCAGGTCCCCCGGCAAGCCTCGCGTCGATGACCGGCGCGTTTTGAGCGGGAGTGAGGAGGATCAGAAAACGATCCAGTGAATCGTTTTCCCGACGAACCTTCATCAACCGCAATGGATTGCGCTGGCGGGACGCTCCTGCTGAATACGGTCCGCACAGTGAGGCGGGACCGTCGCCCCAGCGGGGCGGCGTCAGCCCGGTGAACGCTTTACAGCCGGTGGAAGCGCTGGAGCGAGAATGGCATCTTCGCTCGAATGATGGCCGGGCCGGCCTCCGGTCACAGGGAAGAGAAGACTGTGATGATCCCCTCTCATCGAAACTGCGTTTCGACTGCCGGGCAGTGGACGCCTGATCCCTTGCCCGGCAGGGCATTGCGCAGCAATGTCCCGAGAGGGGCCGGACCAAAGGCGGCATGAACACGAAGCTGCATGCCATCTGCGACCGCCAGGGCCGGCCGCTCAGCCTGTTTATCACCGCCGGGCCCCTTCTCGGCGATGCAAACATCGCCTGTCAGGCGGCGGGTCAGCGACGACATCGGCGCGCGGGCGCTGCTAAGCAGCTTGCCAAAAGCCGGTTGGCTGCTTGGGGACCGTGGCTATGAACCGCCCCGGGTTTGCCGGAGGCGGTTCAAACCCTTACAGACGAAGGTGTGGCTGGCAGAGCGAGCGATGAGCTTCACGAGCTGCTGGATCGGGTTGTGGTTTCATACGATCATGATGCCAAGAACCACATCCTGGACATGCAGGGCAATTTGATCGCCATGCCTAAAAAAGCAAAACCCGCCGAAGAGGCGGGCATTGGCGATGCGGAAAGTTCGCTAAAGTTGGTTGCGGGAGCAGGCAACCGCCGTTTCCTACCGCAGTTGGTTACCGCTGTATGAACGGCACAAATGGGCGCAAAGCTGAAGGCAGATTGCGAAAATGCCGGACAGCGTTTTATACTAGCACGTCCCGCTGAGTGTTTTTAACCTGTAGAATGAAAAAAGCATTCCTGCCGATACCGCCTCGAACTTGAGAAGCAGTTTGAATCCGATCCACCAGGTGCCGGGACTGAATACCTAGACATTGGTGCTCGCTTGTTTTGAGAAATTTCGACTGTCAGATGCACTAGGGGTGCATTTAGTTACCCTTGATCTGTGACCCAAAGGCTGGCAGATGGATTTGGTATCCGCCGGGACCTTGAACTGCGGCCGGATTGCTGTGCCGTGTTTCATATCTGTCCGGGAGCGCGCATTTGCGCGAGATTTCAGGCGCTCACGGCGGCCGCCTGCTCGGCCGCCGGTCGGAGTAGTTGCGGAGGATCCAGGCAATCATTTCTCCTTTTCCAAAGATACGCCTTGCGAAATGGTTCAACGCCGCTTGCCCGAGAAAGCCCCCTGAACAATCCTGTCGATAGTGATTGCGCAGAAAAGGATGGCAAAGCCGCCTAGAATGCCTGGGCCCTTGGCCGCATGCTGCAGTGCCTCAAGGATTGATTTGCGGAGCCCGCCTCCACCAATCAGCGAGATCATCACAACCATAGACAGACACATAAGGATCGTCTGGTTAACGCCCGCCATTATAGATGGCAGAGCCAACGGCACTTCTACATCCTTCAACATTTGTGCTTTGCTTGCCCCATATCGGCGCAAAGCACCGGTCACGATAGTGAGTTTGGCCGGGAGCAGCACTCTATGAGGCAGTGAAATACTGGATCGCAGAACTGAAAGCCTGCCTTGGTCGATTGCCATCGACAGTCGCCTCTCAGGGGTTTTGAAGGCGGTCGCAAGCCAGGATCATAGCGCGGCGTGCGAATCACAATTTCGCAGCAGAACGGTGCAGGAGGGACAATACATGAGACTGTGCCTCGCCGCCGGTCGCGGCGGTACAGGCGTTGACGCGGCAGGATCTGGGCATTGCCAACAACCAGCGGATTGAAGCACCTGCCGCTTGTTCGCACGGGTCAATTCTGGTTGCCCAACAGGGACAGTATCTCGAGGTATTGACGGTCTTCTGCATGGTCACGCGGAGTGGCACCGTCACGGTCTCCGATTGTTTGATCTGCACCCGCCGCGACTAAAAGCTCGACCACGGCCTGGTGATCCGGGCCACCGTCCCCCAGGATCACCGCCTCGATCAGCGCGGTCCAGCCGAGGTTGTTGACATGATCGAGCGGCGCCCCGGCGTTGATTAGACGGCGCACCACCTCGACATAGCCCAGATGCGCGGCGGCGATCAAGGCGGTGCCGTCATACGGGCTGGTAGTCAGGCCGGGGTGGTTGCCCAGTTCGATGGCCAGCGACATCAATTCGGGGTCGTCGGCCACGGCGGCGATGGTGACTACGTCATAGGCCTGCCCTTCGAGTGCGTTGAGATCCGCCCCGGCCTTGGCCAAGGCGCGCAGGGTGGCGTCCTGCGAGGCGAAGGCAGCCACGTGGGCGGGGGTGCGGCCACGCCGGTCGCGTGCATTGAGATCGGCGCCGCCAGCGGCGAGGCGGTCAATCCCGGCGACATCGCCGGTCTGGGCTGCGCGGTGCAGCCCGTCGTAAGCGGCAATTTCCGCGGCCGAGGGTGCGGTTTGGGCCAAGGCGGGCGACGCGAGGGTCAGAATGGCGGAAAACAGGAGGAATTTGAGCATTTAATGTCTCCGATGTGGATAGGCAGTCCGAAGGGATGACCGGCCGCCCGACGGGATCATTTTGCGCCGATGGCATCAAGCCCGGCGCGGGCGCAGGCCTCGTCCAGGTGGCCTCCGGGGGCGCCGCCGACACCGATGCCGCCGACCAGCGCGCCACCAATCCTGATCGGCAGGCCGCCGCCTTGGATCACCATGCGGCGGTCCATGTAGCGCAGGCCGTCATGTTGCGGGTTTTCACCGATGAAATTGGCCAGACCGGCGGTGTCGCGGCCCATCGAGGCCGAGGTGAAAGCCTTGCCCTGGGCGCTGCCTACGGTGTGCGGCCCGGAATTGTCGGCTTTCAAATGCACCTTGGTTGCACCGTCACGGGCGACGATGGCGACGCTGACATTGTAGCCGTCAGCGGCACAGGCCCCAAGCGCGGCCTGGGCGGCCTTGGTGGCCATGTCGAGCGGCAGATAGGCGGCAGTGGGTAGCTCTTGCGCGGCCAGGGTGGCGGGGGCCAGAAGGGAGGCGAGGATCAGTTTGCGGATCATGGCGTGTCTCTTTGTCAAAATCGATTTAGAGAGACTATGGCGCGAAGGGCCGGCGCGGTATTCGTAGACCTTGCACGCATCTCCGTAGTTCTACGGACTGTCGCGGCCTTCGAGCCATATACGGGTCAGTTCGGCCTGCGAGGTGGTGCCCAGCTTGGCGCAAATCGCGGCACGGTGGCTTTCGATGGTGCGCGGCGACAGGCCGAGGCCCTCAGCGATCTGTTTCGATGTGAAGCCCTCGGCGATGCGGTCAAGCACCTGTGCCTCGCGCGGGGTAAGCGATTGCAAGAGGCTGCGCGCCTCAGCCTTTTCAGCCTCCGCCAGCAGGCGCCGTTCCAGGATTTCATTGCCTTTCTGAATGGCGTCGATCAGGTCCTGTTCATCGATGGGTTTCGACAGAAAATCGACTGCGCCGTTGCGAAAAGCCTGCCGGCAGGCTTCGATATCGCCGTGGCCGGAGACGACGACAGTTGGCCAGCCGATGTTCCGTTCTGCCAGCTTTTCCTGAAGCTTCAGACCCGAGATCAGCGGCATCCGAATGTCGAAGATCAAGCAACCGGGGGCAAGCCCGTCGAGCCGCGCCAGAAATGCCTGAGGATCGGCAAAGGGCGTTACGTCCACGCCGACGGTCGACAGCAGCAGGGTCAGCGCATCGCGCACTGCCTCGTCATCGTCGACCAGATAAACCGGATGTGTCATTGCGCGGCCTCCGCAATGGGAGCCGTCAACGGCAGGTCGATCCGGAAGACCGCTCCGGGGTTGCCTCCGCCATAGGAAATCGTGCCGCCCGCGCGTTCGATCAGGCGCTGGCTAAGCGCCAGCCCCAACCCGGTGCCTTCGGCGCGGGTTGTCATGAAGGGCATGAACAGCTGGGGCACCATGCCGGCCGCGACGCCGGGGCCGTTGTCGGCAATATCGAGGGTAGCAGTATCACCGCTGCTGCGCAGCGTGATCTTGACGCGTGCCTGGGGCGTACCCTCAAGCGCCTCGAGTGCATTACGCAAGACGTTGTGGATCACCTGTTCGATTTCCACCTGATTCACTGTCACCGTGACTGGGTGGTTTGTTGGGGCGGCCTCGAGGGTGACACCCCGGCGGTGCGCCTCGGCCGACAATAGCGCGCGGACATTGGCGATTGCATCGCGCAGGTCAATCGGTGCGGTGCCGGCGCGCTGCGGACGCGACCAGTTGCGCAGCCGTTCCAGGATCGTCGAGGCGCGCCGGGCTTGGGCGATGGTGCCATCGAGCGCCGAGGCCACGGCATCGCTGTCGCCTCGCGCCAACAGGCGCTTGCCGGCCTGGGCCTGGGCCAGGATCGCGGTCAGGGGTTGGGTCAGTTCATGCGCCATGCCACTGGCCATTTCTCCCATCGCGTTGACCCGCGCAGCATGGCTGAGCTGGGCTTCCATCCGGCTGAGGCTGGCCTGTTGTTCGGCCGCGCGCACCCGGCGGCGTTGCCGGGATGCAGCGGTGACTGCAGCATAGAGAAGCCCGGTCAGCAACAGCACAAGCGCGACCTGCGCGGGCGGCAGGAGATCGGCCGGGCGCGTCCGCATTGCAGTTTCCAAAAGCAGGGGTTGCGAGCCGCTTCCAAGAGATTTTGCGAACCGCGCCGCGCTCATACCCGAGGATTGGACCAGCACCGTGCCATCCGGCAGGGACACCCGGAAGCTGGCCTTGTCCTGCGCCCAAAACGCGGCGTTGCTGTCGAACAGTTGGGCGGCATCGACGCTGAGCGCCAGGGCATAGAGTGCCTGATCCGAGTTCGGGCTGCGTTTGATCAGCAGGTAATGCTGCGTTTTTTCCGGGTGCGGCAACATCACCGGGACACCGGTGGAGCGCGCGGCGGCAGCGCGGATTTGCTCGGCGGTGTCGGCCGAAATGACCATCGCACCGACGATGTCCCGAGCGGGATCCAACGGCACAAGCTGCACGTCGCCGATCCGCGGGTAGAACCTTGAAATTGTTGCTGCGACGTCGAGGAAAAGATCGTTGCGCTGTCCCGCGCCGGCTACGGCAATGGCCGACAAAGCCGTCAGGTGTGCATCGTGTTGACCAGCCCGTTGCGAGGCAAGCCGTTGAAGTGTGGCGCTTTCGCTGTCGAGCCGGGCGGAATGAAGCCAAAACTGTATCACCGCGAGGCCTGCCAGCCCCATAACCCCCGCCATCAGAGTGGACAAAGCCCGCCGCGTTGCCTTGCTCCCGAAGAGTGATATCATCTGCGTTGTGCTCATTGGGCAAGGCTAACATGGCGCGCTTGAACTCCAAGGCTATAAGCTCATACCAGAATGCCGACTGCTTCTGAGCACTGTCGGCGGTCACTGCGGCATTTCTGCTCCAACACGAGGATTTAGCCCGCGGCAACCATGGGAATATTTCTGGACTACCCCGTAACCGTCCTCTACCAGAGCAAATGACAACTCTGCCACTTTACGACACCGTCTAATCCGGCTGCGTCGGTGCAATCCACCCGCGATCAATGACGGCAAAGCTGCAGGTTTCTCGGACGCCACGCGCGACGTTTGAGTGATGCGCGGCCTTGCCTGGCGTCGGAGAAGCGCGCAAGCGGGAAATCGCAGTGCTGGAATTGGGCAGGCCAGCTGGCTCCATGGGGGTTTGAAGCGGTTGATTGCCTTGGTTCTTGTTCTGCAGGTTGGGCCAACTGCGCTCGTTGCAGGCAGCTTCGGCACGGATTTTGTGAGCTTTGAGGGGCATGCGCCGCCTCTCGCGGGGCTCGGCAACCTTCGCACCTCTCCTATCCGGGCTGCAGGCATGCCGGATTGGCCGCAAGCGGTATCGTGAACAGCGGCAATTGGACTTCCGGTCTTTGGCGCGCATGTCATGCGGCAGCCCTCGCTGTTCCTGGCGGCGCCCTGGGGCGTCGTTCTGGCGTGATGGTTTCGGCGATGATCAACCGCCCGCCGCAGCAGGGGCATGGCAGCGCGAGGACCTGGGCAAGTGCATCGGCGTCACCGGCCGTGCCATCGTGCGCGAGACCCGGATCTGACTGCCCGGCCCCGAGCCGTTCCCGGATCCTGGCGATATTGGCGGCACGGTTGCCATTCCCGAAGAAGCCGTAGTGGCGGATGCGATGCCGCCCCTTGGGCAGGACATGGATCAGGAACCGGCGGATGAACTCGCCGGCCTTCAGGGTCATGCTGGTTTGCCGCCCGGGGCCGTGGACGCGGTAATCCTTGACGCGGAAGGTGAGGCCCCGGCCGTCCATGCGGATCAGGCGGCTGTTGGAGATCGCGGCACGGTGGGTGTAGCGCGACAGGTATGCCAGCCCTGCCCTGGGTCCGGCGAAGGGTTCCTTGGCATACAGGACCCAATCGATCCTGCGCAGCGGTTGCAGAAACGCGTCGAAGGCTGCGCGATCCACAAGCCCGGCATGATCGCCGAAGAAGTGCAGCTTCCCGGCTTTGTGCAGCCCGGCCAGCCCGTCCAGGATGAGGCGGCGGTACAGGCGTGACAGCACCCGGACGGAGAGGAAGAAGTTCCCGCGGCAGGCGATCCAACCGGTGCCATCCGCAGACAGGCCGCCGTCCCACTGCCTGGCAGGCGATTGCGCAGCAATCTGCCGAGAGGGGGGGGCACGATCATGTGGACATGCGGGTGGTGCGTCATCGCCGAGCCCGTCGTGTCGAAGACGCGCTTCCGGCACGATGTGTGCAGGACGGATGTGAGGCCGGCCCGGGCGCCAAGGTGCTTGGGGCCGGCGGCGATCCGGATCACCGTGTCCGCGCTTGATCGCATCAGCAGATTGCAGATCTCCCGCGTTCGCCAATGTCTCTCGGACCATTGGCGTTCCATTGGCTCACTCTGCCGGGCGATGCCGGCGATTGGCTTCGGCAGCGCGAAGACCAGGTGGAAATACCGCACGGGCAGCAGCTCGGCCTCGCGCGCCGCCAGCCAGGCCTTGGCCGCACCCGCCTGGCATTTGGGACAGTGCCTGTTCCGGCACGAATTGTAGGCGATGTGTTTATGCCCGCAGTCTTCACATCGCGCGGCATGACCGCCAAGCGCCACCGTGCGGCAGCGCTCGATGGCGTTCATCACCTTCAACTGATCGAGGCTGATATGGCCCGCATTGGCCGCCCGCCAGGCAGCACCATGCATGCGGAAGATATCCGCGACGTCCAAATGTGATGGGGGCAAGGCGCGCTATGACGCGCATTTCTTGCCCTTCTTGTGCTTGGCCGGCCTCAAATCGTCCAGCAGATGCGTCGCAAAGGAATGGCGCAAAGTGTGCAGCGTCACCGGCTTGGTAATCCCTGCGGCCCGGGCCGCCTGCTTGAACAGCCGCGAAATCTGGCGGGCCGAGAGGTGTTTGCCGCGATAGCCGGGGAAGAGAACCCGCTCGGGTCCGGGCACGCCCGTGTTCTGGCTCGCGGGGCGTTCGGTCCACCACTCGCGCAACAAACCCAGAATGTCCCCGGGCAGCATCATGTTGCGGTCCTTGCGGCCCTTGGCCTGCACAATGCGGATGATCTTCTGTTCCCCGCCGTGTCGAAGACGCGCCTCCGGCACGCTGTCGCCGACCTTCAGGCCGGGCGCCATGGCGAGGATGCGCCTGACCTCGTTGCGGCTCAGCACAAGCGGCACTTTCACCGGTTCCTTCAGGCGGAAAACCTCGGCTGCCAGATCATGCCGCCGCAGGGTGACCCGGAACAGAAACTTCACCCCGGTCATGGTTTGGTTGCGGGTGCAAATGCTGGTCCCGGTCTCGATCAGATGCAGCTGTAAGTGCTTCACGTCATCCGGTGAGACTGTCTCCAGAGATCGCCCGAGCCAGGAGGCAAACCGCTTGCAGGCCCGCAGGCGGCTGGTCGGCGATGCCGGTCCGAGATTGCGTGCCGGCCTATCCGCGATCATGCGCGCCCGAAGGGATGCCGCCGGTGCAGGAGGCTGCTTGGTCATGGCAAAACCCTCTGTCAACCGAGGCAAAATCACCTCGGCCAACAGCACACACCCGACATCGAAAACCGCGAAACACATCCCGCTTCAGTCCAACACCGGCCACGCAGAGCCCCTATCGCGGAGCGATTTAGTGCAAGCGCACAAAGCACCCGTTCATGCTTATTGCGGCATTCGGAAAATAGGGTTCTCAGCCGCCGAAGGCTAATGCAGCAGGCACCTTGGCGCAGATGGAACGGAACCAGTCATCGGCAGAATAGGTCAAGCCTCTGATCTTTCACTGTCTTGTTCGATGTGCTGTCGTTCGCATCGTAGGGCCGGACTTTTGCGTTACAAGCGGTGAAATCGGGCTTCGAGCCCATTTTGACCGATGCTACAGAATAGACGAACGACGGCACTACAGAATTACGGATCCTTGGACACCTGTGGTGCCGGAGGTCGAGCTCGACAACCTGCACATCTCTAGAAACCGGTCAATCAGCCCTGTCTGCACTACTTGGCGCGAGCGAGCAATCACCACCCTGTAATGCCCAATGTTTTCCTTGAGCGGCCGCGCAACGATGGTGTCGCCTTCAATAGTGCGGTCCTGCTTGGGCGGGAAGCCCGCAAGCGTGAACCCGAACCCCTTGCCGACGTAAGCCTGAACCAGCTCGCGCGATTGGGACTGGAACGGCACTTCGGGGTGGACGCCCGCGGCCTGCAGCAGTTGCAAGTAACTGGGGCCGGGGCCAGCGGGTGAAACCGCAACGTAAGGCAGACCGGTCAGTTCGGACAGGCTGATCCGGCTTTTCACCGCCAGGGCGTGTGACGCTGACAACAGAACCAGGGGTGGCAGCTCCAAAAGGATTTCAGACTCATGCCGGCGGGAGTCTTCCCCCTGGTCAAAAACCACCAGCGCATCCACTTCGCCAGCATCCAGCGAATCTACCAATGCTGGATAGTCGGCTTCCTTTACTTCGATACGGACGCCGGGATGGCTTTCGCGGAAGGCAAGCACTGCAGGCAGGACGATCCGCTGTGCCAGTGCGTGATGGGTGCCGATGTGGATCCTGCCAGCGCCGCCTGATACGAGATCCGCGGCCTGCCTGTCCAGAGCGTCGGCCTGCGCCAGCAAGGCCTCGGCCTGGGTGGCAAACGTCTCGCCAGCGCGGGTCAGCCGCATGCCCTGTGCCGGAAAGCGGTCGAACAGGGTCAGACCAGTGGCGGCCTCCAGCTTGTCCAGTGCCGAGGCGATGGCTGCGGCAGAGACATTCAGCTGCCGCGCCGCCTGGGCAATACCGCCCTGCCGCGCGGTTTCCGTCAGGTAGGTGAGTTGGCGAAGGGTGAAGCGAACCATGGGAAAAATCTTTCTTTGAGGGAGAATAAATCAGTTTTTCCAGTCTTGGGACAGACCCTATGCTGCCTGCAGGTGACAGCGGAGGATATCATGGACATTTTGCCAATGACCGGTGGGCCGGGCGCTGAAATCCTGGGGGCGGATATCCGCCGCAGCGAGGATTTCAGCGCCATTCGGGACGCATTTGCGGAATACTCGGTGATCGTGCTGCGGGGGCAGACCGCCGGACCGGGGGATCACCTGGCCTTTGCCCGCCGTTTTGGACCGGTGAATGTCAACCGGTTCTTCCGACCGGTCGAGGGGCACCCGGAAATTGCCATGGTGCTGAAAGAGAAGGACCAGACAGAGGCCGTTGGTGAAGGATGGCATACCGATCATTCCTATGATCAGGAACCGGCGATGGGCTCTATTCTTCACGCCATCGAGATGCCGCCCTATGGCGGCGACACGCTGTTTGTCTCCATGGGTGCCGCCTATGAGGCGCTCTCAGAGCCGATGCGCCGGTTTCTTGGTGGTCTGACGGCCGTGCATTCCTCGCGCCATGTGTTCGGCGCCGCCGCGATGGGCAGCGAGGCCGTGAAATCCGGACGTCTGAGCAATACAGAGGCCGCCACCCAGGACGCCCGGCATCCGGTTGTCATCACCCATCCATTGAGCGGACGGCGCGGCCTTTTTGTGAACCCGGTCTTCACCACCCGCATTGAAGGGCTGACCCCGGACGAATCCTCGGCGCTTCTGGCCATGCTCTATGCCCATTGCCAGCAACCCGAGTTTCAATGCCGCGTGCGCTGGCGGGCCGGTGACATCACCATGTGGGACAACCGTGCCACCTGGCACAAGGCGATCAACGACTATCACGGTTTCCGCCGCCTGATGCACCGGGTCACCGTCGAGGGCGGCCCGCTTGCGTCCGCCCCCGCAGCCTGACCCCTGATGAAAGCACAGTTATGACCAACAACAGCCCCCAGACAGGAACCAGCCGGCCCAATGTCATCCTGATCTTGGCGGACGACATGGGATTTGCCGATCTCGGCTGCACCGGGTCGGAAATCCAGACTCCCAACATCGACGCCCTCGCGCGGGGCGGTGTGATGCTGTCTGCGATGTACAATTGTGCCCGCTGCTGCCCCACGCGCGCCTCGCTCCTCACCGGCCTGTATCCTCATAACGCCGGTGTCGGACATATGGGCGCCAATCTGGGCACCCCTGCCTACCAGGGGTTCCTGCGCAACGACAGCGCCACAATCGCCGAGCATCTGCGCGCCAACGGCTATGCCACGCTGATGTCCGGGAAATGGCATGTAGCCGGTGATTTCGAGCCGCGCAGCGTGGACAGTTGGCGGGTCGGAGACGTCGAGCACCCGACCCCGCGCCAACGCGGCTTTGACCGGTTCTACGGGATCATGGACGGGGCCACGCATTTCTTCTCGCCGCATTACATGCTGGAAGATGACAGCCGAGTCGAAACCTTCCCGGATGATTTCTACTTCACCGATGCCATCACCCAAAAGGCCATCGGCATGATAGAAGGTGCGGTGGCTGAGGAGAAACCCTTCTTCCTTTACCTCGCCCACACCGCGCCGCACTGGCCGCTGCATGCCCACCCCGAGGACATCGCAAAATACGATGGCGTCTATGCCAAGGGCTGGGACCATATCCGCACCGCGCGCCACGAAACGATGAACGGCCAAAGCGTGTTCCAGTGCAGCTGGGACATCTCCCGGCGCGACAGCACTGTGCATGGCTGGGAGCAGGAAAAGAACCCGGACTGGGAGGCCAGCAAGATGGCCACCTATGCAGCGATGGTGGACCGCATGGACCAGTCGATTGGTACTTTGATCACAGCCCTGAAACGGCTCGGGCAGTTCGGCAACACGCTGATCCTCTTCCTCAGCGACAACGGCGGCTGCGCCGAGTTCATGGCCGAGGACGGCTGGGCGAAGTTCTACCCGGACAAAACACACGACGGAAAGCAGATCACTATGGGCAATGTGACCGGCCTGCGCCCGGGCGATGCCCAGACCTTCCAGAGCTATGACAAGCCCTGGGCCAATGTCTCCAATGCGCCGTTCCGCCTTTACAAGCATTATGTGCATGAGGGCGGCATCTCGACCCCTCTGGTCGCCCATTGGCCAAAGGGGTTCAAACCGCGCGGCAATGCCCATGCGGCCTGCCATGTGGTCGATATCCTGCCGACTATCCTGGAAGCCGCCGGCGCTGGCTACCAGACCGAGGTGGGCGGACATGAAATTCAGCCGCTGCAGGGGGAATCGCTGCTGGGTCTCTTTCAAGGCAAGAACTGGCAGCGCGAGCAACCGATCTTCTGGGAGCACGAGGGCAACGCCGCGATCCGGCTGGGCCAGTTCAAGCTGGTGCGGCTGCATGGTTACCCCTGGGAGCTATACGACATTGAGGCGGACCGCACCGAGCTAACCGACCTTGCAGGCCGTAACCCCGCCTTTGAGAAGGATCTGATCCGCCAGTACCAGGCCTGGGCGCAAGCCGTCGGCGTGCTGGACTGGACCGAAGCGCTGCCGAAACTGCTGGCGGCATGGAAGATGGAAACCGCAAATGGCTGAAACTGATGGCTAAGCGGCTACTGCTGCGCCCCTAGCAAAAGACAGTTTTGTCGAAGGTTTTTCGATGCGGGCCGCGGCGCATCGGTGGCGTTCGTGTGCAACCCGGCCCGCGTTGAATAACCTGACAAGGAGGAAGCTGCGGGAGGCTGGGCGGCGTCTATGGGGAAAGTATGCTGCGGGTGATTGCGAGAGCCGGTTCTGAGCGCCAGCCAGGCAGGAAGCGCCGGTTTAGAAAGGTTGTCCAGCGGGGTGTGATCATGCGTTCCGTGTGCCGGCGGAGCCGTTGACCGGGTGATTGCGGGCCAGCCACAGGACCGGGCGTACCGGGGGCGTTCCGGAGCACGAATTGGAACCGGGGCAGTCTTCGCGGCGTGGACGGGCGTTTCGTCATGCGGCCTGCTCCCTGGGTGGCGCGCGGCTCATCGGTTTTTGCCCGCGCCGGAAGATTTCGACGATGCGCATCGGGCCGCCGCAGCAAGGGCACGGCTCGCGCAGGGTGAGCGGTACGGTCTCAGCAGTCTCCTGCGTTTCCTGTTCGGCCGGGGTCTGTGAGCGGCCCCGCTTGAGTGGTCCAAGTTGAAAGTTAGTGCATGGTTGGCCTTTGGTCTACCGGAACAATGGCCTCTGGAGCCGGTGGGCGGTAGCCCAGAGCACTGTGTGGTCGTCTGGTGTTGTAGTGTTTTCTCCAACTTTCGATG
The DNA here is from genome assembly GCF_000473165.1 of Leisingera aquimarina DSM 24565. Taxonomy (GTDB): domain Bacteria; phylum Pseudomonadota; class Alphaproteobacteria; order Rhodobacterales; family Rhodobacteraceae; genus Leisingera; species Leisingera aquimarina. The sequence goes on from NZ_KI421504.1 coordinate 4,212,773, forward strand.
ATGATCTGGGCTTCCCGCAGCGAGTAAAAGACCTCACCGTTCAGCAGCTCGTCGCGCATGCGCCCGTTGAAGCTTTCGCAATATCCGTTCTCCCACGGTGACCCGGGTTCGATGAATGCGGTCTTAGCCCCAACTGCTTTGATCCAGCCTCTGACGGCCTCAGCTATGAATTCGGGGCCGTTGTCAGACCTGATGTAAGCAGGCACGCCCCGAAGAATGAACAGGTCGGTCAGAACATCAATGACCTCGGTCGAGTTCAGCTGCCGCCTCACCCGGGTCGCCAAACATTCCCGACTGTGTTCGTCCAGAATATTCAATGTCCTGAACGCTCGACCATCGTCTGTTCGATGATGCACGAAGTCGTACGACCAGACGTGATTGCGATACTCTGGCCGCAGCCGAACACACGAACCATTGTTGAGCCAGAGCCGCCCTTTCTTGGGCTGTTTCATGGGAACCTTTAGCCCCTCTCGCCGCCATAGACGTTCGACGCGCTTGTCGTTCACCTGCCAGCCTGCGTCTCGCAGCAGAGCGGCAATCCGACGGTAGCCATATCGACCATACTGACGTGTCAGCTCGATCATGTCCTCGACCAGGCGGTCTTCGTCAGCACGCCCAAGTGGCAACCGGCGCTGCGTGGATCGGTGCTGGCCCAAGACGCGGCATACACGGCGTTCGGAAATCTTGATTTGGCTACGCACATGATCGATGCAGGCACGGCGGCGCGAGGGGCTCAGAAGTTTCCCTTTGCGGCCTCTGACAGGATCAGTTTGTCGAGTGTAAGATCTGAAACGGCACGGCGAAGGCGCTCGTTCTCCTTCTGGAGCCGCTTCAGTTCCTTGAGTTGTTCTGTGCCCATTCCGCCGTACTTCTTCTTCCAACGGCAATAGGTTTGTTCCGTCACACTGATCTGCCGAATGGCGTCTATTCGGGGCATGCCTTGCCCCATCAGCACTTCAACCTGCCGTAACTTCGCGACAATCTCTTCAGGCTTGGGTCTCTTAATCGCCATCTATGGCCCTCCGCTTTCCTAATCATAGGGGCGGACCACTTCATTGGGGGAGGCTCAGGCTCACCACTTTCTTTTGTTTCACGCAGACACCACTCATGGGCGACTGACAGTTGATCAACACTGCTGGGCAGCTGTGGATGAAGAGCGATAAATGCAGTTTTAGAGAACTTCCGAGGCATTCTTTAGATCCGTATTCGCCAGCTACAGTTAGCCAAACAGAAAGTACTGTTTGCCATGCACTGTCCCAATACGCCTGCTTTCATAAGAAAAGAAAGCCGAGTCATTCTGCAGTGCGGTTATTACCGAAATTTCACTAGAAAAGTGAAATTCCACCTTATTCGGGAATTTTAATATTAACTACAACCCCAACCTGGATCGCACTTCCAACACATTGCTGTGAAACTTGTACCCCTCCTTCATCCCAGAATACGGCTTTAATCCGGAAAATTTTCCTGCTAATTGCCACCATTCCGATTCATCAGGCCAGCTGCGCCAAATTGTGCCCCAGCGATCGATTACATGGGAAATACACGTTTCATCTCCTGGACTTTCCCCCGCACCGTCTCCATCGGGCCAATACCAGGACAGCTGATGGCACATTCTTCCCTGAGAGTCGATTTTCCACGTGCCTGCCCCTAGGTTTTCACTGTTTTCGCCACACCAGGCGCGGGCTTGTTGATTGGGAGCATAATAAATGCCTCCGGTGCAGTTGTTGGCCCAAATATCCGTGTTTCCAGCGTAGATTTCCGCTATCTTTTGCGGGTCTACAGGCTTGGCACTACGAGGTTTTGGATCTGCCAAAACAAGTGACGGGATTGCGCCCAAAAGGGCAGCGGCCGTTAATTTCGCAGCTAGCTTCATGTAAAACCTCCTAAGGTAAGACCGATGTGGAATACCACGTAGACCATTTACGCGTATTTTTCCTGTTCTCACACGCCCCTCATTGTTTGCCCAGGCTCGCGCAGTAACAGGGGCACCTACCTTCAGAAAAGAAAGTTGGCTCCGTCGTCCAACTGCTCCACGGTCATATTTTGCACAGTGATCGTGACATTTCCGAAATAGACGAGCACGTGATCCCCTTGCTGATCAAAATCCACTTGATCCATGCTGGTGGCGCCGCTTTTCACCCTGATCATATCAACACCAACTTCGAAATCTGTAATGACGTCAGTGTGGTCGTTCGATTTGAATACAAAGATGTCTTCGCCACCGCCTCCGGTGAAAACGTCATCGCTTTGCCCGCCCCTCAGGGTGTCTTTGCCATTGCCGCCAATCAAAGTATCATTGCCCGCCCCTCCGATTAGCTTGTCGTTACCTTTACCTCCCGACAAGATGTCATCTTCAGAGCCGCCTTTTAGCGTATCATTCCCTCTTTCACCGTAAAGGACATCCTGACCGTCGGCGCCCGTCAGTAAATCCCCACCGGTGCCGCCTCGCAGTTCATCGTCTCCACTGCGTCCCTGCAACGTATCACTGCCGGCACCACCGAGTGCGGTGTCGTTACCCGCGCCTAGGCTCACAACGTCATCTCCGGCAAAAGTTTTGATCGCCAACCCAGTACTCACATTCACTGAGATATTGTCATCCCCGGAAAACAGGCTTTGCGAAAGCTGCCGTCCAGTCATCGTCTCGAAATCCGAAAACGGCAGCGAGAATCCTGAAATCGAGATGAGCGGCACCTCGTTGTGAACATAAGATATGGAAAAGATTTCCCAGTCACCCTGATCTGCGCTAGCAAAGTTGCCAGTCAAAGACAGTATGGACCCATCGAGCGCAGTCATCTCGATTCTGGAGCTATCCTGCTCACTGCTTACAGGCTCGGCGAAGTCCTCAAAAGCCAGAAGTCTGATCAGTGACGACGCTCCGTTCAAGCTGCCAATATATGCATTTGCCATAGAATGGGTCTTTCATCTGGATGAACCTTGGTTGACTAAACCGATAGGGTCCCTGATCAGAGAAACAACCTATTTTTAATAAACTTCACAATAACTAAGTTTATTGTTCCAACCTCCTGAATAAAGCGGCCGCTGGACGCGCACTGTCTCCAATACCTGAACTGCACTTAGCCCGCGCTGCCTGCGGACAAGATTCGCGTGGCCTGACAACCGGTGAGAACGCGAACGCGCTGCGGTCTCAGGCCTGGGCTCGCAAACGTTCTGACGGCAGGCAGGAATCAGTTAAAATTCCAGAGCGCGCCCAATCTTTAGGTATTCTACTCAACAATCCGCCGAAGCACGGGGAATTGTCACCCCCATTCGGACTGAATTTGGGAAATTCGACGAAAATTTGAGAAAATTTTGACAAGCAAGTCAGCAGCGCTGAAATTGTCTTCAGTATTGCCAGATCTGCTTGATGTGCGCTGGGGAATTGTGGGGACAGGTCCCGCGCACATTTGACGGCGGTGTTGGCGTTCTTGGGGGTCGGGGGACCGTGGCTTACAACAGTGTCTTTAGGCGCTTGGCAGGTGTGTGCCTGCCCGCCATTTATAAACAGTCCAGCTTCTCTCGGGGGACCGGAATTTGAAGCGTTTTTCCTTTCATCAGGACAAGCTGGAACTCCGCGCGTCGTCAGCAAGGGTGTTCGATGATCCCAAGCGGATCAGAATCCGCCGTGTAAGAGCCGTTCTGATCGCTGTAAGCACGGCCATCCTCTGCTGGGCCATACTTTTTCTGAATGGATCGTTCTCTTTGCAATCGGCCATCCGTGAGCTGAACCCGTTTCTCAGCGGCAGCAGCCAACAGCCTGCCTCCGTAGACGCATACGATTACCGCAACTTGGCACATCTGGCATCCACGGTGCCCTCCCCCCAGGCAAGTGCTGACTGCAGTGCGGACCGCAAACAGCCTTATTTCTCAGCAATGGCAGATACATCCGTACCCCGGGTATACGCACATGTGCCTGTGTCCGCGGAATGGGCTTTCTTATCTCTGGATGACAGCTGCGGCCAAGCTGGGGTCATCGTGCCTGAATGGATCAGCATTATTGAAGAGCAGGGCCGCCCCGCAGTCTCTCTGATCAGCAAAGACACCCGGATTGCTGTTGAGGAATACATTGCAGGCGCGGCTTCCCGCCCGCAGCTGCTGCCCGCCGTGCGGCTCGTTGGCGGCGGGCAGAACGATGAATTCCTTGAAGGGATTTCCGCCCCGGAACAGGCCGAGGCACTTGCTGAAGGGCTGGCAAACGCAGTGGCGGATTTGAACGCGCAGGGCGCCTGCCTCGACTTCACGGGCCTGAAGCCTGAGAAATTCCGGCGCCTTGAACCATTGATGTCGCGTGTGTCCGGGGTATTCCGTGCCCGCGAGCTGACGGCCTGCACCGTTTTCGACGGTAGCCAAACTGTCTGGAAGGACACGGATCTGACGGCGCTTTTTGACCAGGTCATACTGAAACTCTTTCATCAGCCCTGGACAGAATCCGTCCCAGGGCCGGTCTCTCCCTATGGCTGGTTTGAAGACACCGCTGCGCAAGCCGTCAAATTCATTGGAGTGGACAAGCTCGTTGTCGCCATTGGCAGTTTTTCAGTCGAATGGACGTCCGGGGTGAGCAATCCGGAAACTCTCTCCTTTGCAGAAACTATGCACAGGATCGGGACGGCCGGTGCAGACCTGCGTTTCAGTGCCAAGGCTTCAAACAGCATGAGCCGCTACCGTGACGCGCAAGGGCGCCAGCGCAAGATCTGGATGCAGGATGCCGCGTCCGCGTATAATCAGCTGATCCGCCTTAAAGAGCTTGGCATCGCCAATGTCGCAATCTGGTCTCTTGGCATGGAAGACCCGGGGATCTGGAAAATTCTACAGCATCAGAATGACGGCAAAGAAGTTCTGGACACTGCTCTGAAAATTGTAGAGCTCAACAACTACGTGAACTATCAAGGCCAGGGTGCAATGTTCCGCATTGATCAGCGGGCATCGGGCGGCGTGCGCCAGCTTGCATTCGAGACCGGGACCGGCCGGATCAGCAACCAGACCTACAGCCTGTTGCCCAAACCCTACTCCATCGAGCGATACGGCAAGCCCGACACCCGAAAGCTGGTACTGACTTTCGATGATGGACCGCACGAAAAATACACCAAGGACATTCTGGACATTCTACAGCAGGAAGATGTTCCAGGCTCCTTCTTCGTCGTTGGCACAAGTATCATGGATTCTCCCGATCTGGTCGCCCGGATGATGGACGAAGGCCATGAAATCGGAGCCCACAGTTTCTCCCATCCCAGAATGGATCTGATTTCCCAAACCCGCGTCGACCTGGAATTCTCCCTCTTGGACAAAATCCTAGCTGGAGCGGCAGGGCGGAAAACAATGCTGTATCGGGAACCTTTTCAGCGCAGCGGCGGTCCGATCAGCGCCGAGCGGGTCGCCTCTCTGGAAGCAGCCGAAGACCGCGGTTTCGTTATTGCCGGCATGGAAATCGTACCAAAGGACTGGGAAGGCTGGGACAGCAGCCAAATTGCAAACTTCGTGATCGACCAAGTCGAACAGGGAAATGGCAATGTCATTCTACTGCATGATGGCGGGCAGGACCGCACCGCCTCTGTCAACGCGGTCCGCCCAATTATCCGCTCCTTGAAGGAAAAAGGCTATGAATTCACCACGCTGGCCGATCTATTGGGAACCACCCCGGCGGCATTGATGCCGGTGGCCGAGGGCGGTTCACCCGCCTTTGACCGTGTGTCGTTTTCAATGGTGTGGTTTGCGCAGAAATCACTGGTCTTTGTGTTCTGGACGGTGCTCGCAATCGGCCTCCTCCGCTCCACAGGCATTCTGGTTCTCGCACTCATGAACCGCCGTGAAAGGTTCACACCGTTGCAGCGGCAGCCCAAGGTCGCTGTGATCATCCCGGCTCACAACGAAGCAAAAGTGATTGCCCAGAGCGTCGAAAGCGTCCGTGCATCCGGATACAAAAACCTTGAGGTCATCGTCGTGGACGACGGATCGACGGATGACACGCTCATTGAAGTTCTCAAGTTTGGGCACAAAAGCGAAGTGCGCCTCATCTCGCAGCCGAACCAGGGAAAATGGAGCGCCCTGAACCGCGCGATCCTCAGTTGCGACGCTGAATTTGTTGTGTGTATCGATGCAGATACGCAGATCCATAAGAACGCGATAACTCATCTGGTGAAGCATTTCACGGATCCGAAAGTCGGCGCCGTGGCGGGCAAGATCATCGCGGGCAACCGGGTGAATCTCCTTACCCGCCTGCAAGCTTTTGAGTATGCAACCGCCCAGAATATCGAAAGAAAGGCGTTTGACCTGATCAACGGCATTTTGGTGGTTCCCGGAGCTATCGGCGCATGGCGGGTTGAGGCTCTCAGAAAGGCGGGACTGTTCAGTGATGAGACTCTGACCGAGGACACCGACCTAACGATCCAGGTGAACCGCACGGGCTACGCCGTGGTCTTTGAACCCAAGGCAAAGGCCTATACAGAGGTTCCCGAGAAGGTGGGTCAGCTTCTGAAGCAGCGATTACGCTGGTCCTTCGGCATGTTCCAAAGCGCCTGGAAGCACAAAGGGGCAATCATTGATGGCCGGTCGGTGGGATTGATCTCCATTACCGACATGTTTGTGTTCGGCTATGTTTTTCCTCTTCTGGCTCCCATTGCTGATCTCTTTGTAGTCATAATGCTTTACAATCTCGCTGCAGGCGGATGGGCTGCAGAGGTTGGCAACTCGCAGACGGTGCAATCAACGCAGTATCTCTGGGCCTATCTGACCCTGCCGGCAATGGAGCTGCTGATTGCCGCGATTGCCATCTCGTCAGATGAGGATGAAAGCATGTGGTCTCTGTGCCTCTTCCCGTTGCAACGGCTGGTTTACCGCCCCCTGCTGTATTTTTCGGTGATCCGCTCTATCCTGCGTGCCGTAACCGGACACTTAGCCAGCTGGGGTATACAAAAACGGCAAGGCCGGAGTTACAGTTTGGCAGCTGGAAGCACATGAAACGCAGAACTTTCCTGAAATTAGCAGCCGCAAGCGCGGCCCTTTTCCCAGTACCCGGAACGGCCTCATTGCTGCGGGGGCCTCCTGCACAGGCGTTTCAGGTTGCCGCAATCCTCAACGAAGACCTCTCCATACCTCATCTCATTGCGGTCCTCGATGCCTTTGTCGACCGCAGCATTCCTCTTGCATGTGTGGTCGACCCTTTCGGAAAAGATGGACACCCGTTGTCCCCGGAAAGCAAACTGGCACAAGTTATGAACGGCTATCTGCTGGGCAACAGCGGTCTCGACATCGTGCCTTACGTCCACGATTTATCGCTGCTGTCCGAGCATTTTCAGGCCCGGGCAGTTTTTGAAGCTGTATCCGCGATAAAAAGCATGCTCCGCCCTGCGCTTTTGGTTCGAAAATCCGGATTGCCCGTGCAAAGCATTGCATGTGCCGAATATGCAAACCCGAACCCACCCCGCGGTGTGCGCTCTGCAGGTATTCTCAACGTTTTGACCCTGCCTGCCGAGCCCGGCCCGGTCCGCTCGGAAACCTGGGATAATGGTGTTGTGAGGCTGTTCGGCGGCAGCCTGCAAATACTTCAGGAGACCACAGGTCCGGCAAAATTCACAGAACAGGGCTCAGGCCAGAATCTACTTTACCTGTCCGCTAAAGAATTCGCGCAACAGCCACTGAACCGGCTAAAAAAAATTGCCGGTCAATTTACCCGCGCACTTGCAGAGCGGGAGCTCGACGGGGATCTGAGTTTGCTACCGGTTCCGGATATTCAGTTGCGCGACAACTACCGGTTCAAGAAAACGATTTGCTTGCATGTGCTGCATCCGCAAAAGCAAATTCAACCGCAAGTTTCAGCCTATTCCGCATTTACTGCCTTTCTCCAAGAAACCGGGGTCCCCCATTCCACCGGGAGACCTTCGGAAAAAGGGCGCGAAGCCGGGTTTTGGGTTCCAACGGAACTGCCTCTGAAAAGAACCGGTTCCGGCGGCAGCCTGCCCGGTATGTCGCCTATCAGAGCCGGAAGCCCAAGCGACGCAGCACTTCGTACGATTCAGCAGGCTATTCCAGGCATTGGTGTTACATTCCCGGTCACTGACGCCGGAAGACAGGGATTAGGCAGCACGGGAATTTTGCAGATTCCAAAACATGTTGTCAGCGGCGGTGGCGCGGTTCAGGCATTTAATGAAGCGGTGGCCGGTACCGCAGATGCAGCCATATTCTTGCATCCAGACGCTTTCACCTTTCCGCCGGATCGGCGAGCCTTGCAGGACCGGTTGCGCGGCTTGCACATTGACGAGGGGACCCAGATTTTGCATCTGGAACAGTTTGTCCGCGCTCTCGTTCCCGCCGGCCCCCTGCCCTCCCGTCAGAGGAAAACCTCCGCAGCTGCTCCGGAACTGCTGAAGAAACGCCGCCATCCTGCTGTCCTTGGTCGGGAAGAGTTGCTTGAAGATGCCCGAGTGGCCTGGCAGTACTTTGAAAAGTTCTCGGATCCCGCCACCGGACTTTGTCCGGCAACAGTGAATTTTGCACCGGGCGGACGCTACCACAAGGCCGTCACCATGTGGGATGTTGGCAGCCACATCAACGGCTTGGTAGCAGCTCGGCAGATCAGTTTGATAAGTCAACAAGGTTTTGAAACCGCAATCCGCAAAATCCTGCCCAATATCGCGGGCCGGACGTCCCAAAACCGCCACCTGCCACAGGGGTGGATACGCACTGACCGCCGCAAGTGGGGCAACAAGAACTTCGACGGCTCCGACGCAGGCCGGTTGCTCGCTGCCTTGGACAACCTGCGTCGGCACAGCAATTTCGGTGATCAGCTGGAGGAACTTGTTGCCTCCTGGGACCTTCAAAAGGTGATCATCGGCGGCGAAGTCCACTCAGTGGTAAACGGCGAGCTGCAATCATCCTATGTATCGCATAGCGCCCACTATTCCGCCTTGGCCTTCCGACGGTGGGGGCTGGCAGCCAAATCTCCTTATGAAGTACTTTCCGACCGCTCTCCAGCCGACGGCCGCATGGCGCTGCTTGAAGCTGCGTCCAGGATCGGACCATTTGGGGCCGAACCGCTTTTGCTTGAAGCCATGGAGCTGGGGATGTCGAGGGAAAGCGCCTTTCTTGCCGATGTGCTGTTTGCTGCGCAACTGGAAGAATTCCAGGAGACTGGTCGGCTGATCTGCGTATCCGAAGGTCCGATCGATAAATCTCCCTGGTTTCTCTATCAGGGGCTGCAGCTCGATGCTCCCAAGCGCACTTGGGCGTTTGACACCGTCGGCCAAGAGCCGGAGTACCGAACTCCCGAGTTCCGCGAGGAGAACCTTGCTATCAGTAGTAAGGCCGCCTTTCTCTGGTCCGCTTATCAACCTCATGAGTACTCAGAAAAACTCACAAGCTTCACCAGAAATGTCGCTAGAACCGAAAATGGTTTTGCCTCAAGTATCTATTTGAAGAACGAGCAACCAACCGAGACCTATACCGACTTAAACACAAATGGTGTCATTCTACAGGCGATTGCCCACCGCCTTGTCAGCTCAGGCGGGAAGCTCTGAACAGACAAGGCGCGGTAAAGCTAGACTACGCGACAGCCCTAGAAAGTGAGGCATCCACTTGCTGCAATTTCCCCTGGGGAAACCGGGTAACCCGGTCGGGGGTTCAGAATGACTGTCTGGATTCCGGTGATTTGGTTCATGCAGCTGTCGACCCAGCTTTCGTCGATCCCTTTGCCGCCCACATAAATGTCCAGCCAGTCATGCCCCTGATAGCCGCTATGGCACGGACCTGACTGAGGTTTCGGCCCATCCCCGCACAGATCCTCGACAATCGCGTATCTTTGCAGGTTTCTTATGTAGAATCTGGTACCTGCAGGGTAATCCATGTAGCTACGGCCATTTCGCTTTACATGCCCTACAGCGAGTGTAACCGGATTCTCGTAAGTCCCGGATCCGCCTGCCCGCCGGTGGATCACTGGCCTGGCAATTTGGGCAGAGCCGCGCGGAGTATTGTCCCAGTAGCTATAGCCAGTGAGAAAAATGTTCATGTTTTGTTCTTCTAAATATCTGGAGTTTGCACCAATTTCACCAGCAAACCTTTCATCAACTTCGAGCCGAGTACTATAAACCCCGTCGCCGCCGCCGCTTGCCCTTTCTTTAACACTGCAAGCTGCTGCAGTAAGCAATGCTCCAAACATGAGCGTAAGTCTGGTTACTTTGTAAGCCATAATATCATCCTGATTAACTGGGTACTCAGGAAGCCGCAAAAAACTTGGAAATCGCAGCTGCCTTCCAATGCAGCATGACTGCAAAAGGGAAATAAACCACTAAATAAAAAGGGAAAGTTTTATCATTCTCAAAATCTTTTGCGACATAGCGTCTGTCGCAGAGAAATCCAACCAACTTGAAAGAGATGCCGGCAGGCTCGATGGAAAGCTTCTAATTCCATCGGTCATAGAGCATTCAACTAGAATGCTTTTCATTTTTCCAAACACAGGAAAATAGGGATTGCGGATAATCGAAAAGCTGCAACTTAGTTGCAAATTCGAACAGAGCCGCTGACCCCCCCTTTTTTTTTTTGGGGGGGGGGGGGGAGATTAGATGCTCTGGTAAACATCTAACTTCGATCATCAGAAAGACATTTCCCCACGATGTCAACAATTTGTACGAGTGTTTTAGCGAAGAAAGCTACTTCAGAAGCCGGAATAGGTGTTTTCATCACATTCCCAAAAACTTCCTAGTGAGCTACTCCCCAATCGTTGGACAGGATCTGGCGTAATTTAAGCTACTCTCTGCCCCTGCTGACCGGGTTACGATCACCTTGTTCTGGCACTGGGAAGCGAGCCGCGCACGTTCGGCATTCCAGGCGTGGCAGGGAACAGCTATTTCCTGGACACGCTTCAGCATCCTGGACATGCAGGGCAATTTGATCGCCATGCTTAAAAAAGCAAAACCCGCCGAAGAGGCGGGAATTGACGATGCGGAAAGTTCGCTAAAGTTGGTTGCGGGAGCAGGCAACCGCCGTATCCTACCTGCCCTCTCCGCAGTCATATAAACGTATGATAGCGCACAGCTAACGGCAAGTCTGCGCAGGAAGCGCCCTTTGCAACCTCGGCGGTTTGACGCAATCAGCCGAGGTTTTGTGCTGCGTTGCAGCCCGCCGTTCTTGCCGTTCGCAGCGACTGCGAGATGTTGGACCTAGTGAATTCACACACAGCGGGACAGAGTTGCCCTTCGCTGCACATGCAGCTAGGGCAACCCATTACGTCCGCAAAGCGCAGAATGCTATCGGTTGACTAACTGAATGTCCCATCCTGCTTCTACCACATATTCCCATCACTGAGACCGTTACCCAACAAGCCCTAGCCCGAATGTGTATATCGCATTCGCTCGATCCATTAGAAACTTCAGGTGATTCCCCTCCACGAGTGCTTGAGCCGCACTTTCCGGAATGAACTGGCTTTCCAAAACTTGAACATCACCTGTTTTTAATCTTTTCCGAACTAATTCAGCTAAATCTTCACTTCTTTCAAGAGAGGCGAAACTCTGAAGTAGACAGTTTGAATACAACTTCGCTGAGAAGAACTCTCCGTCGAGAGATTCAGAGATTTCTCTTTTAGACAGGATGGAATGAAACTGCGCGGTCGAAGTGTTCGCAAGATACTCACTTTCAGATATGAGGTCTCTGGTAACTAAATCTCTTGCTCCATTTCTGGCATGCATCATCTTATAGGTGTTAGTTAACGCAGCGCCTGCCATAACCCTACGCTTCAAAAAATCTCGATCTGTGAAGTTTGCATTTATTGCAGCTGGAAAGTGTCCGCTCTTAACGGAGTTGAGCGGCCCCGCTTGAGTGGTCCAAGTTGAAAGTTAGTGCATGGTTGGCCTTTGGTCTACCGGAACAATGGCCTCTGGAGCCGGTGGGCGGTAGCCCAGAGCACTGTGTGGTCGTCTGGTGTTGTAGTGTTTTCTCCAACTTTCGATGATGATCTGGGCTTCCCGCAGCGAGTAAAAGACCTCACCGTTCAGCAGCTCGTCGCGCATGCGCCCGTTGAAGCTTTCGCAATATCCGTTCTCCCACGGTGACCCGGGTTCGATGAATGCGGTCTTAGCCCCAACTGCTTTGATCCAGCCTCTGACGGCCTCAGCTATGAATTCGGGGCCGTTGTCAGACCTGATGTAAGCAGGCACGCCCCGAAGAATGAACAGGTCGGTCAGAACATCAATGACCTCGGTCGAGTTCAGCTGCCGCCTCACCCGGGTCGCCAAACATTCCCGACTGTGTTCGTCCAGAATATTCAATGTCCTGAACGCTCGACCATCGTCTGTTCGATGATGCACGAAGTCGTACGACCAGACGTGATTGCGATACTCTGGCCGCAGCCGAACACACGAACCATTGTTGAGCCAGAGCCGCCCTTTCTTGGGCTGTTTCATGGGAACCTTTAGCCCCTCTCGCCGCCATAGAACGTTCGACGCGCTTGTCGTTCACCTGCCAGCCTGCGTCTCGCAGCAGAGCGGCAATCCGACGGTAGCCATATCGACCATACTGACGTGTCAGCTCGATCATGTCCTCGACCAAGCGGTCTTCGTCAGCACGCCCAAGTGGCAACCGGCGCTGCGTGGATCGGTGCTGGCCCAGGACGCGGCATACACGGCGTTCGGAAATCTTGATTTGGCTACGCACATGATCGATGCAGGCACGGCGGCGCGAGGGGCTCAGAAGTTTCCCTTTGCGGCCTCTGACAGGATCAGTTTGTCGAGTGTAAGATCTGAAACGGCACGGCGAAGGCGCTCGTTCTCCTTCTGGAGCCGCTTCAGTTCCTTGAGTTGTTCTGTGCCCATTCCGCCGTACTTCTTCTTCCAACGGCAATAGGTTTGTTCCGTCACACTGATCTGCCGAATGGCGTCTATTCGGGGCATGCCTTGCCCCATCAGCACTTCAACCTGCCGTAACTTCACGACAATCTCTTCAGGCTTGGGTCTCTTAATCGCCATCTATGGTCCTCCGCTTTCCTAATCATAGGGGCGGACCACTTCATTGGGGGAGGCTCAGGCGGAAGGCGACCGTCGCAGATGACAGGTCGTTGATGTCTCGGTCAGATAACGCTCCGCTTAATTTTACTTCAGTGGCGTCAGGTGACTTCGAACAACGCTGCGGCCCCCATGCCTCCGCCGACACACATGGACGTAACCACGTATTTTTCGCCACGACGCTTGCCCTCAAGCAAAGCATGCCCGACTTGTCTCGCGCCTGTCATGCCGTAGGGGTGGCCAATCGATATAGCACCGCCGTTCACGTTGTAGAGCTCGGGATCAATGCCAAGATGGTCGCGGCAATAGAGCGCCTGGCAAGCGAATGCCTCGTTCAACTCCCAAAGCCCGATGTCATCGATACCGAGACCTGCATTCTTTAGCAATTTCAGTATGGCATGGATTGGGCCGATCCCCATCTCTTCCGGTGCATTGCCTGCGACTGCCATGCCGCGATAGATGCCAAGGGGTGTAAGGCCATGCTGGTCAGCCATTTTCCGTTCCATCAGGACACAGGCCGAGGCCCCGTCGGAAAGCTGGCTTGCATTGCCGGCTGTGATGACGCCCCTTTCCAAAACAGGATTCAATTGGCCAAGTGTTTCGGCTGTCGTGCCTGGCCGGTTGCCTTCATCCTTGGACAAAGTCACCTCTTCCAGGGTCTCCTCCCCGGTTTCGCGGTTCCTGACCCGCTTGGTGGCGGTGATCGGGACAATCTCGTCGTCAAAGGCGCCAGCGGCTTGTGCCCGTGCAGTCCGCTTTTGCGAAAGTGCTGCGTATTCATCCTGAGTGTCGCGGCTTATCCCATATACCCGGGCCACATTCTCAGCCGTCATCAGCATCGGCATATAGGCATGTTCGCACTGGGCGGTAACGCTTGGGTCCTTCTCATCACCTGCCCACTTCAGATAGGCATTCTGCACCGCGGAAATATTCTCCTGCCCGCCAGCAACCGCAACGTTCTGCCGATCCACGATGATCTGTTTTGCGGCCGTCGCAATGGCCATCAATCCCGATGAACATTGCCTGTCTATCGTCTGACCTGACACAGTGACAGGAAGTCCAGCCGCCAGCGCGGATAAGCGGCCGACATTCAGCCCTCCTGTTCCGGCAGTCAGGACCGATCCGATCACAACATCTTCGATCAATCCGGGGTCCACTCCTGCACGTTCAACCGCGTGCTGAATGGCGTGCCCCATCATGGTTGGGGATTTGATGTTGTTCAGCGCACCCTTGAAGGCAACCCCAATAGGGGTTCGTGCGGTAGAGACGATAACGGCTTCTCTCATAATTTTTCCTTTTTGGCCTCAAAGTGTTCTGCAAGCGTCACTCCCGTGTTTGCGAGTTCCTCCAGCAAAGGCGCGGGTGTGAACCACATCTCGCCATAGGCGCCCAGCGATTGCCGGTAGTGGTTCATGCGGTCCAGAATGCGGGGCAATCCGATTTCATCCGCATACTGCATCGGGCCACCGCGCCAGTTGGGAAAGCCATAGCCGTTGACCCAGATCAGGTCGCAGTCGCCAGAGCGCGTTGCGATGCCTTCTTCTAGGATCAGAAAGCCTTCGTTGATCAAGGGGTACAGACACCGCTCAAGGATTTCCTGATCGTCGATGTGCCGGTGCGCTACACCATGCCGCGTGGCCAGTTCTTCGCTGATTTGAACAACCTCGGGATCTCCAACCCGTGTCCGGCCCTCGTAGATATAGCTGCCTCGCCCGGTCTTCTGACCCAGTCGTCCCAATTCAAAAAGCCTGTCCTGGACTGCCTGGTATGCCGGATCATGCACGATTTCACTTCGCCGCTCCTGACGCACGCGGGCGCCCACATCGATCCCTGCCAGATCTGCCATCGCGTGAATGCCCATCGCCATACCGAAGGTCTCAAGGACATCGTCCACGTGTTTCGGCGTCGCTCCCTCAAGTAGCAAACGGGACCCTTCGCGGAAGTATGGTTCCAGCATCCGGTTCCCAACAAAGCCGTAGCACACGCCAACCGTGACAGGGAGCTTTCGGATCTTCCTTGCAACCGTAACGGCCGTCGCAATGACATCGGGTGCGGTCTTGGCGCCGCGCACCACCTCCAGCAAGCGCATGACATTTGCTGGACTGAAGAAATGAAGACCAATCACATCCTCCGGGCGGGACGTGAACGCGGCGATTTCATCGAGGTCCAAGGTCGAGGTGTTCGAGGCCAGTATCGCGCCAGGTTTCGCATGCCGGTCCAACGCTTCGAAAATCTGGCGTTTGACATCCATGTTTTCAAACGCTGCTTCGATGATCAGGTCAGCCTCTGCAAGGTCAGCAAAGCTGAGTGTCCCGGTGGCGCGGGATGCAAAAGCCTCTGCCTGATCGGGACTGAGCCGTCCCTTGTCAGCTGCACGCTGGAAGTGTTTTGAAACCTGATCCAGCCCCTGTTCCAGCGCCCCCTGTGTGGTTTCCAAAAGCGTGACCGGAAACCCCGCCTGAAGAAAGGCGATGGCGATGCCGCGCCCCATTGTTCCCGCGCCGATCACGGCGACCGATGCAATGTCACGTGGCCGCTGCCCGCGCGAAACGCCGGGAACCTTGGTGCATTCACGCTCTGCAAAGAACAGGTGACGGCCCGCGCGTGATTGAGATGTGTTGAGCAATTCGGCAAATCCTGCCTTTTCCTGTGCCAGCCCCTGGGGCAGCGGCAATTCGCAGGCGGCTTGAAGCGATTTCAGGCATCGTTCAGGGGCGACAAGGTTTTTGGATCTTGGCGCGATCTCGATCCGGAAACCCGCGAGAAAACCCTTCGGATCAGGGTGTGCGACAGTTACATCCGCACAACTGCGGTTCGGGCCCCCCTCACGCGCAATCCTGGTGGCGAACTCCAAAACATGTGTGCGAAAACCCTGGCCGCTCTCGAACAGTGCGTCGACCAGCCCGCAGGACAGAGCATAATCGCCTTTCACGGGGTCACCGGAAAGGATCATCCGTGTCGCCGCTTCCAGCCCGGCAATCCGTGGCAGTCGTTGGGTCCCGCCTGCACCGGGCAGCAGCCCCAGTTTGATTTCGGGCAGGCCCATCAATGCCTCCGGCGCGGCAACACGGTAGTCACAGGCAAGTGCGATCTCCAGTGCGCCACCCATCGCAGGGCCTGCAATAGCCGCGACAACAGGTTTCCTGCTGGTTTCAATCGTTACGCACAGGTCTGGCAGATCCGGTTTGTCCCAGACTGCCCCTGTGCGGAACTCGGCGATGTCGGCGCCGCCGCAAAAAAGCGGCAGTGCCGAACATAAAACAATAGCTTTGACCTGCTCGTCAGCTTCCAACTCATGAACGGCCGAAGAGAGCGCTTGCCGCATCTTCAGGCCAAGTGCGTTCACTGGCGGGGCGTTCAGCTCGATGACTGCAACGCTACCGCTGCGTTCTATAGAAAACATTTTGGGAAACCTCAGATGAACTTTTGGGCAAGACCTTGTTCGATCTCGGCCCAGTCGTCGAAGTGGATGACATTGCAGCGCGAACTCACGTTCTCAAGCCAGACAAAGACCGAGATGAACGGCTGATCATAGACCCGGGTGGCATGGGGCTCGCCCGCGGCGTTCCAGATAAGCGATCCAGCAGCATAGTCCTGCCATTCGCCGGATCTGAACCGCCAGCCGGATCTCTCGGACAGGTTCAGATAAAGCTCAGGCGCGTCGTGGTTATGGTCGCGGTACAACGTCCGCGGACCCAGCATGAAGATACCCAGGCTAAAGTCCGGGTGGTGATGCCCGCAGGCGTCGGCGCCAATCAGCAAGGAATGCAAGTTGCACTTGATATAACCCTCTCCCAGGTCGGCGCCGGGCGGATAGAACTGCGCGTTGTCCTCGCGCCAGACCAGGTCATCCTTAGCCGCAGACAGGCATTTTGCGATTTCAAGCAGTTTGGGCTCGGTGATGCCAGCGATGGCTTGAGACAGCACCTGATCATGACGGGTTCCCTGGGAAGGGACATCACGCTGCCGCCTGCAGGAAAGATCCATGGCTGCAAGCTTGTCCAGCGTCAGATCAACACCGGGCGCATCGCTTCGGTGGGTCTCCAAATACGCGACAATGGCTCGGATGAGGGCCTGAATACGGTGCTGCTTGTCTGTCATGATTTCACATCCGTGCCTGTAGAAATCTCTTGCCGTAAGAGCTTCTTGTCGAGCTTGCCAACACTGGTCCTGGGAAGCCGTTCGACAAAGAATATTCGGTCTGGCACTGCCCACTTCGACAGGTCGCCGATGTCAGCGCGCGACTGGAATTCTTCCAGGATGCCTTGGCGCACCTGATCCGGTTCGGCATTCTTTGCAAGCTGAGCAACCAGCACCGGCCTTTCGCCCCACTTGGCATGTGGCAGGCCAATCGCGGCCACGTCTTCGACGCCGGCACAAGCGGAGGCTATGTTTTCCAATGCCAGTGACGAAATCCATTCGCCGCCGGTTTTGATCACATCCTTGAGCCGGTCAGTGATCTGCAACGATCCATTCTCACGGATATAGCCAACATCCCCGGTGTGCAGATACCCGCCAGCCCACAGTTCGTCAGAGGCTTGCTCGTTACCGAAATAACCCTGGGTCAGCCAGGGTGCCCGGGCAACAACTTCGCCGGTTGTTTCACCGTCATGCGGGACGTCCTTCATATCTGGCGTCACAACACGAAGGTCGACAAGCGGGCCGGGAAAGCCGGTTTGCGCCTGTCTCTCCGAATCATCGCTGGACAGATCTGCCACCGTCAGAAACGGACAGGTTTCGGACATTCCATAAGCCGCATGCAATGATATGCCAGCCGCAGCAGCGCGGTCCTGCAGGCCGCGCGGTAAAGCGGCCCCGCCAATGATTACTTTCCACTGGCTCAGGTCTGTCTGCGGGCAGCCGGGATGGTCGAGCACCATGGACAGAATGGTGGGCACGCAATGGGAGAAAGTGACGCCTTCAGCAGCAATCAGCCGCAGAACTTCGTCTGGCGTGTAGCGGCCGGGATAGACTTGGCGCACGCCCATCATCGTCGCGGCATATGGAAACCCCCATCCATGGACGTGAAACAGAGGTGTCAGCGGCATGTAGACGTCGCCGCGGTGAAACCCGGCGTTTCCGGGGAATGCGCCAAAACCAGCGATCAGGCCCAAAGTGTGAAGCACCAGCTGGCGATGGGAATAGCTCACCCCCTTGGGGTTGCCAGTGGTTCCAGTCGTATACAACAGTGTTGCGGTCCGGCTTTCGTCAAAATCAGGAAACTCAAACCCGGTTGGAGCACCCCTGATCCAGTCTTCGTAACCGTCTCCGTTTCCGATGGGGACAATGGTGATGTCCCGGTCAATATCCGATTTGATCTCATCAATAAGCGGCATGAAATCCTGATGCACGATGATCAGATCCGGCTGCCCATGGTTGATCGTGTAAAGAACCTGCGCAGGCGACAAACGCACGTTGATCGTGTGCAGCACAGCGCCCATCATCGGAACCGCAAAGAAACATTCAAGATAGCGGTGGGTATCCCAGTCCATGACACCAACACGCATGCCCTCGCCAATACCGCTGGCCTTGAGCGCATTGGCAAGCTGGCCGATGCGTTCGTTGAGCTGAGCATAGGTCAGCCGCATATTGGAGCCACTGACGATCTCTTGCCTGGCGGAGACCAGCCTGGAACGCGCCAGCAGCTGCTTGATCAGCAAGGGGTAGCCATATGCATTCAGCGAAGGTGACGTGGCGGACATACAGAAGGAATCCTTGGCTTTCTTCACTTGCCAATCTGCCATCTCTCAACGAGCTGAAGAATTGAAAGATTTTTGCATTCATCAAGGATTTCTAACCAGTGCGTTGAGCGTGAAAATACCGTTTGACCGCATGTAAAGTTGGGCAAATATTCAATGCCACCCGCCGCCGTAATTTTTTCCGCCAGTTAGGCAAGCTAAAGGATGTCGGGCTGCAACCATCGAGGAGACCCGCCGGTGACGACTCATATGCCAACATTGGTTTCTCTGCGCGCCTTTGAAGCCGTGGCGCGTCACAAGAGCTTTCGTAAGGCAGCTGACGAAAGCTGCGTGACGCACGCGGCCGTCAGCCATCAGATCAAGGCGCTGGAGACGTCAATCGGAGTTCAACTTCTTGAACGCACAAGCCGGTCCGTCGAACTGACGCCAGCCGGTGAACAGTATTATCCGCCAATCCGTGAACACATTCAGGGGATAATCAAAGCCACCAGGCGCATACAGGCGCCGGACGAGCCCGATGTGCTGCTCGTTCAGTCTTATGCGAGTTTCAATACAATGTGGCTGCAGCCCAGGCTTGCTGATTTCCTTCAGGACAATCCGAACACCCGCGTGCGCATAATCTCAACCTTTGAAGACGGTGACTATGATGCGCACAGATTTGACGCGGGTATCTTCAATGCCCCGCCTTTTGACAAGAGATTCAATTACAGCCCGTTGTTTGAAACCGACATTTACCCGGTGTGCGCTCCCGAGGCTTTGAGTGATCCGGACATGGGCATGACACTTGATGAATTAGAGAGCTTCTTGCTGCTGGGCGTCCCAACCACGCCATCAGATGTGGATGACTGGACTTGCTGGCTGGAGGCGGCAGGCCTCAGCCGCGACGACATGAAATTCGGGTCCGTTTTTGACAATTATCCGCTGGTTCGTGAGGCAGTCCTGAAAAACCATGGGATTGGAATGGCAAGAGCGCCGTTCTGCGTCCGTGACCTTGAGAGAGGGCGCTTGGTACGGCCGTTCGGTCTCTCCGTGCCAGAGCCGAGTCAATGGTACCTTGCAACGCCAAAAAACAGTGCAGCGAACCCGAAACTGGCTCTGTTCACCAAGTGGCTTGAAGAGGAAATCGAAGCTGACCCGACAATGAGAAGCATCCCGGCAGACGTTTAGGCGTCGTCATTCAGGAACCACCGGTCAACGCGTTCCAGATCAACACTGACCGTCCTGGATTGTCACCACGCCACTCATTTGGCGTGCATGCGTTTTTTGGTTTCGCGCACACGTTCCATTGCCTCCGGGCTGCCATCGTGAAAGCTGCCGAACCAGTTGTCCCAGGGCATTTCCGGGCCGCCATAATTGCATTCGAAATACCGGTGATGCAGTTGGTGGTGGAACGACCCGATCTTCAGGTGGGCCTTGTCCCCCAGCACCAGGTTTTCAAACCCGGCATGCGACGTGGCTGAAGCAAGCGCCAACGAATATCCGATGAAGAGGAAGTGGATCGGATGCGCGGGCACAACCAGGAAGATCAGCAAAAGACTCATGTAGCCGGCATGCTCGATCGGATGCATGGAAAAGCCTGACCACGGTGCAACTGAAACACTACGGTGATGAACAGAATGCACACGCTTGTAGATCCATGGAATGTGCAGTGCGCGGTGCAGCCAGTAGAAATGGAAGGACTGTACAACAGGCAACAACAGGAACAGGGCAAAGAACCAGATCGGATTGCTCCGGGCCGTAATCATCGGCGCCCATCCATTGGCGTAAGCCGTCCAAACGATGGCATCATAGAATGTCCAGACGGTCACGCCAGACAGGAGCGCGTAGGTGACATTGTCCCAATACTGATCGTTCCACAGGAAGATGCGTGCATTCTTGGCTGGTCCGCGCCGGTCGAACTTGTAGTCGTCGCCCTGCTTCTTCCATCCGTAAAGCCACAGATGCAGCCCTTGGGCAAAGAAGGTCATCAGGATCAGGTTGCGCGCCCAAAGCTGCAAAACCCATCCCCAGCTTAAACGCTGCATCTGCTCCAAGGGTGGCACCAGCCAAGCCCAGATGGCCCAGGCCATCAGCGCGTAGATCAGGTATTCGGTGATCGGCAGCCAGTTGGTCGCAAACCACCGGAGTGTGGCCATTGGCCTTGGCGGCCACGAGAAAAGCGGCGTTACGGCGACAGGCAAGTCTGGATGCCAATTCCATTCCTTGCTTGTGCCGGCTTTCAGGTGCTTTTCAGTGGCCGACATGGGCGCCTCCTATCGGTCCAACCAGATCTTATCCATGTGAATTTCAAAGGTCGGATGCATGCCCATTCCTTTCACATTCTCACGGCAGTGATTGTAAAGGGAACGCCAATAGGGCTGCGTCACAACACCTTCGTCCAGCAAGATCCTCTGCAGTTTGGCCATGATTCCCCTGCGCTTGTCCGCATCAGGGGTTGCCAGTGCCTCTGCCAGCAAACGGTCGAACTCAGGATTGTTGAACCCGGTTTCGTTCCAGTTTTCTCCGGACCGGTAGGTCAGGGCCAGAATTTGCACGCCGAGCGGGCGCATGTTCCAATTGGTCGAGCTGAAGGGAAATTTCGCCCAGTCATTCCAGAAAGATGCTCCAGGAACAACTGTTCGCTTCACCTTGATCCCAGCCCCCCGCAACTGCGCAGCCATGGCGTCGGTTGTGTTACGGCGCCAGTCATCGTCGATCGAAATCAGCTCATGCTCATAGTCTTCCATGCCGACTTCTTTGAGAAGCTCCATGGCCCCGGCAGGATCGTGAGGTATCCGGTCCACTTCGGCATACTCGGGATGAATAGGACAGACATGATGGTTCTGCGCCGGTATCCCCAACCCGTTGACCCCCAACTCGAGCAATACTGAGTTGTCCACCGCCATTGACAGGGCGCGACGGACACGTGCGTCTGCATAGGGTTTTTTGCCATTCACCGTGGCGACCTGATTGGGGCGGATGACAATTGTCGCGGCCGTCACGGCTTCGTTTTGCTGCAGGCCCAGCCCGGTCAGCACCGCGACAAAATCACCGCTGGATTCGTAGTTGGCGTCGATTTCTTCCGCTTCATAGGAAGACAGGATGGTGGTCGGGTCGGTTCCCACGTCCAGGTATTCGATCCTGTCCAAATAGGCCCCCTGGCCCTCGTTCCACCAAGTATGGCCGTCTTTGCGGACCAGCACGGCTCTAACGCCGACTTCATGGCTTTCCAGGGTGTAGGGACCTGTCCCCAGTGGCGCCTTGAAAGGATCTGCACTGCCGGCGTCTGGATGCACGATAGCTGCGGGATAGTCCGCCATGCCGGCGATCAGTGTAATATCCGGGTTCGGCAGGTTCAGCCGTACGGTCGAGGCGTCGACCACTTCGATGGTTCCCTCAGCCGCCTTTGAGGTATCGGGATCAATCAATGTCCCGAACCGGCCCGCCATGGAATTGCCTTCGGCCCCCTTATCGCACCACCGTTCAATATTGTATGCGACATGCTCCGCGGTAAGTGGATCGCCGTTGTGCCAGGTCACCCCGGGGCGCACATTCAGAATGTAGGTCTTTGCATCTTCGCTGATTTCCCAGCTTTCCAGAAGCATCGGCTCAAAGGTGAACTGATGAGTGTAGCGCACCAGATACTCAAGCCAGCCCCGGCTGATGTTAGCTTGCGGGCTGTCATCATAAGACCGCGGATCCTTGCCTTCCCGAACAACCATCCCGATCCGCAGCGTTCCGCCGGTCTTTGGTGTTTCTGACGCGAACGCCGGCGCATTCATGCCCAGCATGGCGTAGGCTGTTGCGGTAGTGGCCCCGAACGTTGTCGCCATGGCAAGAAATTCACGCCGGCTGACTTCGTCATTCCGACGCTTCGCATTGTGAGCAGAGTCTTCGAGGGTTGTGGGCAGTATGTCACAGCCGGACTTGTAAAGTTTCATGATTTCCTCCCGGGTTGGCAGGAGGCAAACGCCGTGACCAGAGCCGGAAGGGCTTCTGGAATCATGAACGCTTACTTCCCATTGTCGTTGGCACGCCTGGGGTGAAACAAAGTCCAAGCCAAGTTATGCCTTATTTGTAATGGCAATATGTATCGGCAGGCCCGCGTTCGAAGAACTGAAAAGATTTTTAGATCATGTACAATCAGTAACCGGTGCCGGGTTGGAGGCGAACTTATGCACAGGTAATCTCGTTCCAAAGTTGGCGAATATAAGCACCGGCACGACTGCTGCCGAGAACCTGTGGGAGGTGTCATCCTTCCTGTGAATGTCTGTTTTGCGCCGTTCACACTTATTCATGCTTACTGCAACATTGACCGACTTGGGCTCTCAGCCGCCGAATGCCGACGCAGCACGACCCTTGGTATGCGTGTACAGGGACCGGCCATCGATAGGTCTGGCCAAGGGGTTGATCCTGCGACGTTTCCGGTGAAGTGCTGCCACCCGCGTCCCAAAAGCCGAGGTTCGGCCTGGTGGCGGCGAAATCTTGGTCAGAGCCCATTTCGACCTATGCCGCGCTATGCTTGAATGTCGGTTATGGCGATCTCAGCTACATTGAAAACGTAATTCTGTGCATTTAGTTTTCCTAACCGCGCCAGCAGTTCTCGGGTAAATGGTCCCCCGCGATGCTGAAATCAACGCATGTCATAAAGGCGAAATTGTACTTCCCGACCAAGAAGCTGACGCCGTTGACGAAAACGACGATGACGACCAGCCATCGAAAAAGCCGCTTGCTGTGAAGCTCCGCGGCCTCGGGCACGGCGACAGATACCAGAATGTATGCGGTGTACGGAATTGCCGGAAGCAACAGAAGAGCCAAGTAAGACAGTGCCTGCGGAGTGGTGGACCAGATGGCGGAGGTCATGACGACCGTGGGCAGACTGAAAAGTAGCGTCCCCCACCAAGTCAGATATCGCGTTCCGTCCGCAGTTCTTCCGACAACGAAAATAGCGACGAGAGAGGCAAGGGATACAAACCAGATCGACAAGAAGTCTGTATAAAACACCTCACCATAAGCACCGAGTGTGAAACTGATGCGCCACGTGACAAGACTGAGACCGATACTCGCCAGAAAGAACGTCCCGGCTTCTTCACCGGAGAACGCTCTAGTCATAGCTGACCGACAGTTTGTCGGTCGTTGGCAAAGATTGACATGTCAGGATCGCACCGTTTGCGATGTCTTTGTCTTCAAGCGCCATGCGGGCGCGCATGTGAACGTCGCCAGAGACCAGCCTGGCGCGACATGCTCCGCACACCCCTGATTGGCAAGAGAACGGCGGTTTCAAACCTGCGGCCTTGGCCGCTTCCAATATGGTCTGACCCGGTGAAATGCTCACGGTTTGTTGGGCACCGCCGAGCGTCAGCTCCATCGACGATGCAATGCCCTCGACGCTAGTGTCGAGGTCGGCAGTACCTCCATAGCTTTCCATGTGGATGCGGTTGGTTGGCACGTCCAGCGACATCAGCGCCGTTTTCACGGCTTTATTCATGCCGCCTGGGCCGCAGACATAATACTGAGCGTCCTGTGCGTAAGGCGGGTTTTCCGTGATCAGAGCTTCGATAGCGTCCTTGTCTACAATGCCCTTACGCCAGTACCCGGCGCTGGTCCACCAACTCGGCTTTGAGAAGACATGATGTATGGACATCCTTTCCGGGTGGGCTGTCCAGATACCATTCAATTCATCGTCAAGCAGGATGCTCATTTCGTTGTTGTTGCCATACGCCAGATGCGCGGCCGAGTTGGGTTCCGCAGCCATGACCGAACTGAGCATTGCGTAGAGGGGAGTGATGCCTGAACCTGCACCAAAGAAATAGTGCGTCCGGCGCGCGCCCTGCGCAGGGTCAAGGCAAAACCCGCCGAACGGGGGCATGACATCGATCACGTCCCCCTTTTTCACATTTTCATTGATGTGGTTACTGACGATGCCTCCTTTGACGCGCTTTACGGTGATCCGCAGCGGATCGCCTGTGAAGGGAGAAGACGAGATAGAGTAGCTGCGGCGCTGTTCTTCACCTTCAACAACAAAGCGAAACGAAAGGTGCTGACCTGGTCGCCACGCGAAGGTTTCCCGCAAGATTTCTGGCACGTCGAACATTACCGTCTTGGCCAAGCCGCCGATTTCTTCGCGGGTGTCTAGAACTGTAAGGGGATGGAAGTGACGGGTCATGCTTTCTCTCCCAACCATTTCAGGACCACTTTTTGATGGTCAATGACAGGGCTTTCCCCAACCGCGGCCGGGCCGGTTTCGAAATAAGGCGACTTCAGCGATTTCTGCTGTTGTTCGCAGGCGTAAATGTCCTCTCTGGTAAAGTCGCCAGCGACCATCGGATCGTCCTCACCCACGGCGTCATGAGCCTCGTATTTGCCGCTCAAGCCGAACTTGGTCCAGAAGTTCGACGACTTCATGGATTGCTTAGCAAACTCCCATCCAGAACTGTTGAACACACGCCCGCGATTGGTCACGCGCGCCAATTCGGGACCAAGCGGTTCGATGATGAAGATGTTCCAGCCGTCTTCCGACCCCGCCAGCCCAATACCGGGAAACAGCATCGGCACCCAGGCGCCATTCATGTCTTTTGGGATCACACGCGGAGCGATCAGCTTGCTTTCCTGATCTTTTAGAAACGCTTCGACTGGTGGTTCCCAGAACATGTAGTGCGGGCCTTCCCAATGGTACTTGGCCGCCTTGTGGTCATACATCTGCAGCGTGTTCGAATGCAGATGACTCAGGTGATAGACATCAATGTAATTCTCAACGACAACCTTCCAGTTGGCCTTGATCTCATAGCTCGTGTTCAGCTCTTCGTATTCGACAAGCTCCTCAGGAACATGTGGTCCGATATGCGGCTCAGTGGGTCCGAACCATTCAGCAATTGACGGCGCATCTGGATCGGGATGCACGAAGATCATCGACTTCCAGATATCCACTTTGGCGGGCTTTAGGCCGAGGCAAGATTTGTCCACCTGTCCGAACTCCTCCTCTTCCTCCGGAACAGAGACCAGGTTGCCTTCCAGATCGTATGTCCAGTCATGGTATGGGCAGGTTAAAGCCTTTTGCGTCTTACCAACTGCACGGATCAGTTGTGTGCCGCGGTGACGGCATATGTTGTGGAATGCGCGCAGACGGCGATCCCGGCCCATCACCACGAAGATGTTGTTCAGACCGGCTTGAACGGTGATGTACTGGCCCGGTTCGCTCACATCTTCCATGAAACCGGCATAGCGCCAGGTCTTTGAGAAGATGTCGCGCATCTCGCGGTCATACCAGGCTTGCGAGGTATAGGCTTCGACGGGCAAAAGATGCAGCATGGGTTTCATGTCTGGACCTCCTCAGGTAGTTTGCGGCAAGAAGTCGAGAATGAACAACAAAAGGCCTAAGACCACCCAAGCAATCTGGATCAGCCAAAACAGGATCGGGTCTTCATCGCGGGTCACATCGGACAGCAGAAACGCATGGCCCGAGTAGAAGTTTGGGATCGTCCAATAGAGAAACAGGAGCCCCCAGAGCGCTTGATAGCCGAGGGCCGTTGAGACCATCAGGATCACGAAGGTTGCGTAGTTCAGCAGTCGAGAGCGGGTCATTTCATGTCTTTCAAAGTGTTGAGAAGCATCCGAGCCGTGGTTTTTGCGCGCGCTTGCCACCCCACAGACATGCTCAATGAAGCTAGTGATGTTGCGTTGAAATAGACGGCTACGATGCCATGCGCTGTTGCCTGCAACTGGTCATTGTCAGCGTCAGGGAAATCAGATCGTAGAATGGTGGAAACCGCGTCTTCGAAATCGAGAACAACACTTCGACATTCAGCTTGGAGATCAGCGTCCTCGGCGGCCCGTGCCGTCAGCGCCGCAAAAACCAAAACGTATTCAGGTGACGACGTACCGGCCTCCGAAAACAGGATATCAACAAGCCATTTGGACCCATGGGTCGGGGGCGCCGCGGCAATCATGGATTCAGTTTGCTCAGTAAAACCGCGAAAAACATAGTCCTGCAACGCGGCGATCATGTCTTCACGGTTGCCAAGATGGTGGCGCACCAACGGGCGCTTCAATCCCGCTTCCTCAGCAATCTGTGCAAGCGACGCGCCTTCTACACCATAGCGAGCCACGCAGTGAATGAGAGCTTGCATGACCTGCTCATAGCGATCATCGCGGTTTGACGGACGACCAGCCATCTCAGTTCCAATAGCGAAGCGTGAGCGTTCTCGACGCATTCGGTCCCGCGACTGTCAGAGCATCGCCGAACCTTGGTGGAAGACCGCTCCTGCCCATGGAAGCGAAGCTGTAACCTTCGGTCGGGACCCCTCCTTCGAGGTCGAAATCGCCGTCACTATCTTCGTCATGCAAAGCCGCAATTGCGTATGAACCGGTTGGCAGATCATGGAATGCCACTGACACGCGACCTTCGTTTGCGGGAACGATGGCCAAGGCCGCAGCGTTCATGACGCCCATCGCTTCAAACGCGGTCGCGTCATCAAAGGCCGCAACGACCAATACACCGTTGGAGTTGCGTATGCCGTCAATGCTTGCGGTTAGAGCACCGGTTTCAGCTGCCAAGGCAGATGCGCTCAGAGTGCAAGACAAACCGATTGCAGCGGTGATCATTAACTTTCGGGGAAGCATCGCGCGCTCCTTAACTGTCAAGTGTGACAGCAAATAGGGATAGCGTATTTAACTGTCAATAGTGACAGTTAAATTGCTTCATGATGAGCAGCCTTTCGTCGAAAAATCATCAAAGGCAGTTTTGTCCGCACAGCAAACCTTGGCTTGTCACCCAACGAAAGGCAGCAATCGGTCCTATTTCGGTCCGCTGTCTATCCCACCAAGCGAGATCCCGGACAGCCGCGCATCATCTTCCGGCTCCCATTTCTCGCGCAGGCCGCGAACGTAATCCGCGTCACTTTTCAGCTTTTGCCGCTCCTTGGCGAGGACGCGTTTCACGGTCCGGGCCACCAGTTGAGCAATGCGCGTGACCATCCGCATCGCTGGGCGGATTTCTTTTAGCGTTTCATCCCGCACGCCCTTGGTCTTGGGAGCGGTCGCGCCCCAAGCCAGGCCTGCCTGCTGATCCGCAGACGCCTCCCGCCAGAAGACCGCCCCATCAGCAACCAAGTCTAATCCACTTTCAATCGCATCTGTGATGACTTCTGCCTCCGTTGCCTTCAACCGGACCTATTCTTCTGCCTCCTGCAGCCTCTTCTCCTCAGTCAGCCGGGCAGCCTGAGCCTCAGCAGCGGCTTTCTCTTCCTGGCCGCGGTGCTGAACCATCTGCCGCAGCTGAGCGGCCAGATCAGATTTTTCCGCCTTCGTGGCGTTCAGCACCTGCTCGGCCTGTTGCCTTTCCTGGATAATCCGCGCGCGTTTTTCCTCTTCGGCCTTCCGCGCTGCCGTTTCGGCCCGGTACTTTTCTGCAGCTTCCTCTGCCCTTACCTCATACCCCTTCACTGTCGGCTCCAATGCCGCGACCTCAGCCACAATTTCCCTTTTCAGAGCATTCGCGGCGTCAGCCGCTTTTTCATGCTGCACAGCCTCTGCCTCCGCCGTTTCACGGCGGCGGATCATCTTTGCAGTTTCCCGCGCGGTCCGCTGTTTGCGGGCCCGCGCCTCTTTCACCGCGCGTTTGCGCGATTTTTTAACCGTGGCCTTGGCCAGGTCTCGGCCGTTTTCAACGGCCGCCTTTGCCTCATCCTGGGCATCGCCCAGGGTGCGTTTCTTCTCTGCTTGCGCCTTTCGGCGCTCTTCGGCACGCCACTTTGACGGCGGCACATGCTGCCGCTTCTCGGGCAGAGGTTTTCCCTCTCCCCGCGCCTGGCGCCGGGCCTCGGCACGGCGCTCTCCCCTGGCGAGCCCAATTGTTTCGAACGCCTCACCGGCCAGATCCTGGGCAAGCTCATAGCTTTTGATGAGCGGGTTTTCCGAAGGCTGCAGCAGGATCTGATGCCCGCGGTTGGCGGATGGTTTCTCGGTCCAACCCGGATCACCTGTTCCGGCGTTGTGGATGGCGATGACTATGAAGAAGAAGATCGGCAAAACCAGTGTTTTCAGGCACAGCTTCAATGTCCCATGTCGGGACTGGAGAGTAATCCTTGATGACAAACTTTTGCGCCGCCCGCGACGCAGCAAACTCCAAATCATGGGTGATGAAGACAAAGCCGCAATCAGGTCTGGCTGCTTCGATAGCGTCCCAAAGCTTGGACATAATTGACCTATGAACATGAAGCTCTGGTTCATCGACGATCAAAACAGTGTTTTCTGCCGCGACGAGAGCTTGGCCAATCATGTAGAAAATCGCCCGCTCACCATCACTCATTTCTGAGGCGGTGTATTTTTCGTCCCTGCCAGGTATTGAGACAAGGATATCGTCGCCGGAAATGTGGAGCTTGCGGTGAGGAAGAAGAGCTCTCCAAATCTCCTCGAGCTTATCAAATTTCGTTGTCCGGAATGGTTCGTCGGTCGCCTCTGCACCCGGTTTGTGACGCTGATATGCCTGCAAAGCCGTATTTGACTGGTCAGCAAAAAGTGCCTGTATCAGGTATTCAAAGTCATTCAGCAAATGCGTCGCGTGCTTATTCCCCCATCTGCTGCCAGCTCTTCGACCGGGGTTTTGCAGGGATGACTCGTCCGGATGCTCGGTTCGCAAGCCAGCCAGAGCTTTCTTCTCCGCGATCTTCGCCACTCCGGGGTTCAGGTTAAGTGCTCTATGAGCTGAAATCCGATGAGACTGAATCCCCAGAACATTTTCAATATGAACGGTCAGTCGTGTTTTCCCGCCGCCATTAGCTCCCACAAAAATGATCGTCTCGCCAGTTTCCAACTGAAACAGCTTCGACTCAGTTGCGGTTGGAACGGTAAAGTTGAAGGTCAATTTCCCAATCCTCGTTTAGGGCCTTCGGCGAACAGAAAGCTATCAATACTTGCAATGTCAAAGCTCTTGATCAGCTCTGAAAGCTACCCTGTCATGAGCTAACCAACTCCTCAAACACGGGTCTGCTTGGACCAGGCCAAGCAGACCCTCCGCATGAGGGAAGATCTTGCCGCAGAGACCATCCTCAGCAGCCTTCGTGAGCACTTGATGAGAGATGAAGCATTCCAGGAATTCAAAACGCGGTATCTCCATCACCTGCAACACCGGGAGAAGGATAACGGGGAAGCCCTCCGCCTGCATGACCAAAGGACCAGAGAGCTTGAGAAGAAGATCTCGAACCTGATGGATGCAATAGAGAACGGTCAGCATTCAAACGTGATTGTTGAGTGTCTCAATTCATATGAACAGGAACTCAAAACGTTGCAGGCAACAAGGGATCAGCTGGTGCCAACGCCCATCACGCTGCCTGATGATATGCCATCGCTGTATCGAAGGCATATCGACAACCTGGTGGCAACCCTTACAGACGAAGGTGTTCTGGCAGAGCGAGCGATGAGCTTCACGAACTGATGGATCGTGTTGTCGTGTCATATGATCAAGACGCCAAGAACCACATCCTGTACATGCAGGGCAATTTGATCGCCATGCTTAAAAAAGCAAAACCCGCCGAAGAGGCGGGCATTGACGATGCGGAAAGTTCGCGGAAGTTGGTTGCGGGAGCAGGATTTGAACCTGCGACCTTCAGGTTATGAGCCTGACGAGCTACCTGGCTGCTCCATCCCGCGTCAGGGTTTATTTGAGATCGTATTGAGAGATATTGGATTTTACTAGGTTTGGCGGTGACCTACTCTCCCAGGGCTTGAGCCCAAGTACCATCGGCGCTGCAGTGCTTAACTTCCGGGTTCGGGAAGGGACCGGGTGTTTCACTTGCGCTTTTGCCACCAAACCGAGAAAAATCCAACTCCGGCGCTGTTGCGAAGCAATGGCGCCGGTCACAATCAACGTGTCCAAGTGTTAGTATTAAGGGATGTTTGCTTGTTTGGTGTTTTCCGTAACACTGTCTGTTACTGGATCAAATCAAGCCTATCGGGCGATTAGTACCGGTCAACTGAATGCATTGCTGCACTTACATCTCCGGCCTATCGGCGTGGTGGTCTTCCACGGCCCTCAGGGATACCTTGTTTTGAGGGGGGCTTCCCGCTTAGATGCCTTCAGCGGTTATCCTGTCCGAACATAGCTACCCTGCACTGCTGCTGGCGCAACAACAGGTCCACCAGTGGTTCGTTCACCCCGGTCCTCTCGTACTAGGGGCAACTCCTCTCAAGTATCCTACACCCACGGCAGATAGGGACCGAACTGTCTCACGACGTTCTAAACCCAGCTCACGTACCTCTTTAAACGGCGAACAGCCGTACCCTTGGGACCTGCTCCAGCCCCAGGATGAGATGAGCCGACATCGAGGTGCCAAACACTGCCGTCGATATGGACTCTTGGGCAGTATCAGCCTGTTATCCCCGGCGTACCTTTTATCCGTTGAGCGATGGCCCTTCCACTCGGGACCACCGGATCACTATGGCCGACTTTCGTCTCTGCTCGACTTGTCAGTCTCGCAGTCAGGCTGGCTTCTGCCATTGCACTCAACGAGCGATTTCCGACCGCTCTGAGCCAACCTTCGCGCGCCTCCGTTACTCTTTAGGAGGCGACCGCCCCAGTCAAACTACCCGCCACGCAGGGTCCCGGATCCGGATAACGGACCGCGGTTAGACATCAAGAGTGCGAAGGGTGGTATCTCAAGGGAGGCTCCACCGCGACTTGCGTCACGGTTTCGATGCCTACCACCTATCCTGCACATCACAATCCTGATGCCAGTGCGAAGCTGTAGTAAAGGTGCACGGGGTCTTTCCGTCTAACCGCGGGAAGCCTGCATCTTGACAGGCAATTCAATTTCGCTGAGTCGATGTTGGAGACAGCGGGGAAGTCGTTACGCCATTCGTGCAGGTCGGAACTTACCCGACAAGGAATTTCGCTACCTTAGGACCGTTATAGTTACGGCCGCCGTTTACCTGGGCTTCAATTCGGAGCTCTCACCCCTCCTTTTAACCTTCAGGCACCGGGCAGGCGTCAGACCCTATACGTCGCCTTACGGCTTCGCAGAGCCCTGTGTTTTTAATAAACAGTCGCCACCCCCTGGTTTGTGCCCCCGGATTCCACTTGCGTAGGACCCGGGCCTCCTTCTCGCGAACTTACGGAGGTATTTTGCCGAGTTCCTTCAACATCGTTCTCTCAAGCGCCTTGGTATTCTCTACCAGTCCACCTGTGTCGGTTTAGGGTACGGTCTGATGGAGGGCTATTTCCAGGGACTGATCAGCAGCCCATTCAATCCGATAAGGATGAACTACCTTCACAATCCGTCACATCCTCCTGGCCCACGAATATTAACGTGGTTCCCATCGCCTACGCCTTTCGGCCTCGGCTTAGGGGCCGGCTTACCCTGCTCAGATTAGCTTTAAGCAGGAACCCTTGGACTTTCGGCGAGAGTGTCTCTCACACTCTTTGTCGCTACTCATGTCATCATTCTCACTAGTGATCTCTCCACCGGATGGCTCACGCCCCGGCTTCATCGAAAGCTCCTTGCGTCCAATTCTTCCCGGAGGAAGATAAGGACGCATGGAACTATGTCACACTACGCTCTGCTACCATGCACTATGTGCATCCTCGGCTTCGGCTCATGGCTTGAGCCCCGTTACATCTTCGCCGCAAGACATCTTGATTAGACCAGTGAGCTGTTACGCTATCTTTAAAGGATGGCTGCTTCTAAGCCAACCTCCTGGTTGTTTTGGACGTCTCACCTGCTTTCCCACTTAGCCATGAATTGGGGGCCTTAGCCGGAGGTCAGGGTTGTTTCCCTCTCCACGACGGACGTTAGCATCCGCCGTGTGTCTGCCATCCAGTACTCCCGGGTATTCGGAGTTTGGTTAGGATCAGTAAGCCTGTGGGGCCCCATTACCCATCCAGTGCTCTACCCCCCGGGGTATTCGGATGACGCTCTACCTAAATAGATTTCGCAGAGAACCAGCTATCTCCGAGTTTGATTGGCCTTTCACCCCTAGGCACAGCTCATCCCGATCCTTTTCAACGGATGTGGGTTCGGTCCTCCAGTGCGTGTTACCGCACCTTCAACCTGGCCATGCCTAGATCACTCGGTTTCGGGTCTGATCCCACGAACTCATGCGCCCTATTAAGACTCGCTTTCGCTGCGCCTACACCTAACGGTTTAAGCTTGCTCGTGAGACCAAGTCGATGACCCATTATACAAAAGGTACGCTGTCAGCCCTCAAGGGGCCTCCAACTGATTGTAGGCGTTCGGTTTCAGGTACTGTTTCACTCCCCTCGCCGGGGTGCTTTTCACCTTTCCCTCACGGTACTGGTTCGCTATCGGTCAGTAAGGAGTACTTAGCCTTCGGAGGTGGTCCTCCGATCTTCGAACAGGATTTCACGTGTCCCGCCCTACTTAATACGTCCCTCAGAGCTTAGAATACGGGGCTGTCACCCGCTATGGCCATGTTTCCCAACATGTTCTTCTCACTCATCAGGCTCGGCTGGTCCGCGTTCGCTCGCCGCTACTAACGGAGTCTCTATTGATGTCCTTTCCTCCGGGTACTTAGATGTTTCAGTTCCCCGGGTTTGCTCTTATAAACCTATGTATTCAGTCTATAAGTACCTGGTTAAGCCCATTATAAGCAGCCGTAAGGCTATTATAACAAACTTTCAGGTGGGTTCCCCCATTCAGAGATCTTGGGATCAAAGCCTATTCCCGGCTCCCCCAAGCTTATCGCAGGGTATCACGTCTTTCATCGCCTCTTACTGCCAAGGCATCCACCAAACGCCCTTCTCGCGCTTGATTTGATCCAGAAAAAGAAAGTGTTACCTTCCGCGGCACCGGAAGCTGGTAAGAAACCGGCGCCTTTATTCTGAACCAAAAAGCAAACTATCCCGCTCCCAGCCACATTTGCGACCAGGAACTTATTGCGCAATCGTGCGATTGCGCGGGTTAGTGTACTTGACTTGGACAACACTGTCTTTTCAATCAGGCAGACTTCAGGACGTCTGAGGAAACATGACGTATTCTGAAGCTCGCATCCCCTTCCGGAGAAGGATCAGCACCTGACTGAGGTCAGTCCCACACTCGGGCGACCAACAGTCTTGTTGATTGTATCTCTCTTTACGATGTCAATTTGCCGTCTGAAGAACAGACGTTCAAACAGTCAAAAACTGCTTGAAGATATGTTCTTCCATATGGCCATCCCTGCCAGGGGATGGTGGGTCGAGGAGGACTTGAACCTCCGACCTCACGCTTATCAGGCGTGCGCTCTAACCACCTGAGCTACCGACCCATATTGTGCGGGCCGTTTGCATAAGTGGTGGAGCCTAGGAGGATCGAACTCCTGACCTCCTGAATGCAAATCAGGCGCTCTCCCAGCTGAGCTAAGGCCCCTTGCTGAACCCCGGCAGCGCCAGGATCCGATATGTCTGAAGAGATATGAGGACGGTCCGGTCCAAGTTGAATTTGCACGCAAATCCAACCGAATGCGGACAGCTTTGTTTGCTGTCCATGCTAAGTGATCCACGAGATAAGCAAGCTTATCTGACTAGGATCATCCTTAGAAAGGAGGTGATCCAGCCGCAGGTTCCCCTACGGCTACCTTGTTACGACTTCACCCCAGTCGCTGAGCTCACCGTGGTCCGCTGCCTCAAAAGTTAGCGCACGGCCTTCGGGTAAACCCAACTCCCATGGTGTGACGGGCGGTGTGTACAAGGCCCGGGAACGTATTCACCGCGTCATGCTGTTACGCGATTACTAGCGATTCCGACTTCATGCCGCCGAGTTGCAGACGACAATCCGAACTGAGACAGTTTTTTGGGATTAACCCATTGTCACTGCCATTGTAGCACGTGTGTAGCCCAACCCGTAAGGGCCATGAGGACTTGACGTCATCCACACCTTCCTCCCGCTTATCACGGGCAGTTTCCCTAGAGTGCCCAGCCGAACTGCTGGCAACTAAGGATGTGGGTTGCGCTCGTTGCCGGACTTAACCGAACATCTCACGACACGAGCTGACGACAGCCATGCAGCACCTGTCACTCGGTCACCGAAGTGAAAGACCCATCTCTGGGCCGGTCCGAGGATGTCAAGGGTTGGTAAGGTTCTGCGCGTTGCTTCGAATTAAACCACATGCTCCACCGCTTGTGCGGGCCCCCGTCAATTCCTTTGAGTTTTAATCTTGCGACCGTACTCCCCAGGCGGAATGCTTAATCCGTTAGGTGTGTCACCGAATAGCATGCTACCCGACGACTGGCATTCATCGTTTACGGTGTGGACTACCAGGGTATCTAATCCTGTTTGCTCCCCACACTTTCGCACCTCAGCGTCAGTATCGAGCCAGTGAGCCGCCTTCGCCACTGGTGTTCCTCCGAATATCTACGAATTTCACCTCTACACTCGGAATTCCACTCACCTCTCTCGAACTCAAGACCAGGAGTTTAAGAGGCAGTTCCAGGGTTGAGCCCTGGGATTTCACCCCTTACTTTCTGGTCCGCCTACGCGCGCTTTACGCCCAGTAATTCCGAACAACGCTAACCCCCTCCGTATTACCGCGGCTGCTGGCACGGAGTTAGCCGGGGTTTCTTTACCAGATACTGTCATTATCATCTCTGGCGAAAGAGCTTTACGACCCTAGGGCCTTCATCACTCACGCGGCATGGCTGGATCAGGCTTGCGCCCATTGTCCAAGATTCCCCACTGCTGCCTCCCGTAGGAGTCTGGGCCGTGTCTCAGTCCCAGTGTTGCTGATCATCCTCTAAAACCAGCTATAGATCGTAGACTTGGTAGGCCGTTACCCCACCAACTATCTAATCTAACGCGGGCCGATCCTTCTCCGATAAATCTTTCCCCCGAAGGGCGTATAAGGTATTACTCACCGTTTCCAGTGGCTATTCCTTAGAGAAGGGCACGTTCCCACGCGTTACTAACCCGTCCGCCGCTCCCTCCCGAAGGAGAGCGCTCGACTTGCATGTGTTAGGCCTGCCGCCAGCGTTCGTTCTGAGCCAGGATCAAACTCTCAAGTTGAAAAGCTGTTGCCAGCTTATCCTTGACGTTCGAACCTCTGCACATCTTCAATACTCAGGACCGCTTTGGGGGCTGATCCCTATGCCCACCCGGCTAAGGATTGAGCACGTATTGAAAGTCATCTGTTTGATGCACACANTTTTCATCAGAAAACCGCGAGCCGTTCAAACAGTGAAGCTGACACTCCATCATCGGGCCGAAACCCTAAAAGTGTTGATATACAGACGTTGATCCATCGAAATGAACCAAACCGCCCACATATCTCTTCAGTTATCCATCAATGTCAAAGAGCAACACTCAGAGGCCAAAAACAAGACCGATGCGCCAGTATTCCCCAGCGCGCCCGCCTGTCAGATCTATCAAAGNGCCCCAGTCTCTCCTGAGCGTCCAGCCGTCTCTCCGGCCCGTCTCCCGTCTTTCCAGGCGTCCCGGCGTCTCTCCGCCGCGTTTCCCGTCCCGTCCTGCGTTCCCGCCGTCCCGTCCGGTGTGTCTCAGCAGCATCTCGTCGCTGCCGGTGAAGGGGGTTCTAAGGTTACTCCCAACAACCCGCAAGCCAAAAAACAGCAAAAACCGAACTTTCCGAAAAGAAAAGATACAAACAAAACAAAATCAATGACTTACATGTCGAAAAAGTCAGCAATCCTGACCCGGATGCCGCAACCGCAAACACCGCAGAACACCCAAAACGCCCCGCAACACAACTTACCCACAGAACAACCCCGCTTATCCACAACCCCACCGCCCGGAATCACAGAAAATCACCCCGCAAGGAAACGAGTCACCCCGCACGGAATCACGCCAAACCAGACAAAAAAAGCCCAACAGCCAGAAAGAACGGCAGGCCAAACCCGCGTCAAAATGAAAGACGCCGCAAAACAGCGGCGGAAACAGACCAAAACAAAAAAGGACGGCCAATCAGGCCGCCTTTCATTATCTGTAAAACTTCAGACTTGATCTGACAGGCATCTCAGTTCTCTGTGCTGAGAATGGGTTGCCGACTGTCCGATGGATCGGAAGCCATGATCGTCTTGTCCCTGGCAATATGCAGCGTTTCGCGGAAGGATTGCATAGGCGTCTTGCCATAGCAGTATCTTCCCGAATGCGGCCGCTGCTCGTTGTATCTGGCCGGCCAGGCGTCCAGGTCCACCTGCAATTCCTCCACCGGCCGGTAGAGCTTCTTGCGGAAGGCGATGTCGCAGAACTCATCCTTGATGGTCCGGTGGAAGCGCTCGCAGATCCCGTTCGCCCTGCAATCGATCAACTGGATCGATTGCCTTACGGTCTCACTCTGGGGGCTGTTCGCCTTGGCTCTCGTGTGGTCCACGTCCTCGACGGCCAAGTAGAGCTGATAGGCATGGCTTCCGGCTTTGCCGCAATATTCGGTGCCGCGGCCCGTCAGGATGCGCAACAGGCTGATGCCGTGTCCGGCAAAGAAGGGGATAACCATGTCATTCAGCAGGCCGGCGGCGGTGATCGCCGTTTTCCCGGTGCAGAGCTTACCGGCCGCCACCCGCGCATAGGTCTCGATGAAGGTCTGCTGGCAGATGCGTCCCACTCCCTTCATCGTGCCCAGGTAATAGGTGCCCTGGCTG
>NZ_KI421505.1:0-24003 GCF_000473165.1 Leisingera aquimarina DSM 24565
GACTTCAATCTCGGGTCTGAACTTATGGTCGGCCATAAGGTCGGACTTATCACCAGCACCGTGATCTCGTCAGACGGCCTCCGCCGGAAGCATACTGTACACCGTTCGTTTTCGAGCTCTGAACCACACGGCAAATCGGAAATCAATGCATCCTAACCCTAGCTATCTCCAGCCGATAGCGGCGGGCAGTCCGGTCAGAAAACAACCGGTGCGGACGAACAGCCTGCATTTCGAGTTGGGAAGCAACATAATCGACTGTATTGTCGTCGACATTGCTCCAGTCTTCGATAAATTTACCTGCGCATTGAACGCTGCAAATCTGTAGCGCGACCTCAAGGCAAACACATTGGTGCAACAACGATAGAAATTCCATATCGTTAAATGATAGGTTCCAATCGCGTGCCGCGCTGTTATCCATCTACCCAACTCCGAAATACCGCGTGAAAGCAAATGGCTGCGGGTTTCCGAGATTAGCACAACATCAATCGTTCACAAATGTTCGGAATTTTGGCCACTTTTGCACGCTCGAGCCCCTTGGGCCGATCAGGCACAAGGCGCGCGGCAAGCCGCCTGAATGCTGTGTCCGGTATTGGCCTATCTGGATCAAGCCTTCCTGTCGCCGCGCACCATCGTGCCGTGTTCCGCCTTTTCGCCATCGTTGTTGCGCTGCGGGGCGCGTCGATGAAGCTTGCATCTACGATCTGCTCTGTGCGCGGGATGAAGCC
Organism: Leisingera aquimarina DSM 24565; assembly: GCF_000473165.1. Lineage (GTDB taxonomy): Bacteria > Pseudomonadota > Alphaproteobacteria > Rhodobacterales > Rhodobacteraceae > Leisingera > Leisingera aquimarina. The sequence continues at coordinate 726 of NZ_KI421505.1, forward strand.
CGCCTGATTGATGGCGCAGCCAAGATCGTCACAGAGTGCGTCCAGCGCATTGGCTTTGACCTGGACCTCGCGAAAATCCCAAGGTGTGCTGGCATCCGGCACCGTGGCGGCAACCCCGAGGCCGCAAAACCTTATCCAGCTCAACCGGTCACGCACGATGTTCTCAGTCGCTTTAAGGCTCAAACCGTGCAGGGTCTGCAACACCAGCATCCGGAATGTCAGGACCGCATCCCGCCCAAGCCGACCGCCTTTGGGACTGCCAAGCCGACCAGCCGTGCTTTCCAGGATTGGCTGGAACGGTTCGAAATTCACCACCGCGTTTAGCCTCTCAATCGCGTCGCCATCGGCGGAAATTTCTTCAAAACTCCAGAAACCCGCTTGCTTTGCCATGGCCGCCATCGTGATCTGCTGGACCACGTCCCGCTTGGGTGAGGCGGTCGCCGAACTCCAGAACACTGGCCTGTCAGTGCTGCCGGATCTGCTTACACGCTTTCCCTCTCGATCCGGCGCACATCTAGCATTTCGGCGAGTATAAGCGGCTATAGGTTCGCTGTTCCGCGTTCTAGGCTTCCCTGTATCACGCATGCCGAACCGAATATGGAAATCTTAATCTGGGTTTTCGCCAGCTTTCTGACATTGAGCAATCGCTGGCCGTTGCCAGCGCGCAACCCGGCGCACCTCTGTCAGCATGGAAGGATCAAGCCCTGCTGCACCGCCCGGACCACTGCAAAGGTCCGGGTGTTCACGTCCAGGGCGGCCATCGCATTTCTGATGTGAAAGTCGACTGTGTGGCGGCTGATGTTGAGTATGATCTCGATTTCTGCTGAAGATTTCCCCAATGCTGCAAGCTGCAGGCATTCCAGTGCCCGCGGGGAAATGCCGGCAGTTGCCTGGGTTTCGCTTTCAGGGGGGACGGTGTCGCTCACCGCCTGGCCTATCAGCTGGCCGTAATAGGTTGCACGTGACAAGTCCTTGTCTGAATAGGCTTTTTTCCGCGAACTTGAGAAGGACACGATCTGAATGCTGCCATCGAACTGCCGCGAAGACAGCAGCACCCCGGAATGAATACCGAAATCGCCGGCTGCCTTGTAAACCTGATCATGTTTCTTCTGGAACGATGCGCAGTTCCGGACGGTTTGCCAGCAAATGGCCCGGCTTGTGCGGGGGGCGAACTGGATGACGGGATCCGAGCCGATAAGGCCGGTGCTGCAGTAATGCGCCGTCCAGTCCTCGGGGAAGTTTGTTTTCATGCTCTGCTGCGCCGCAGTGATGCCACGCGTGGTTTCCGCGGTTATGTGGCAGGCGGCGAAATACTCAAAATCCGTGTTACCCTGAAGTTCGCTGAATAGGCTGTCCACAATGGAACCGCGCGCGTTGCATCCGCTAGTAACAGCATTCTGCATCACCAAATCCTAAATGAATTAAACTTACGTTAGGTTATTTCAGGCCAACCTTCGGCGCAACTTATAATTGTGACGCACCCTTGCGCAGATCTGTTATGCGGTTGTGGGAGGGAACACGCCGATGCAGGATCTTTTCCTCACTCAAGGTTGCATTTACAGGCCAAACTCACACTTTTGAGTAAAGCGCCCCTAGCAGAGACCCGACTTCAGATGGCCAAGACATTTCTCACCTTCGCAATCGCCTTTTTACTGGCCGGTCTGGCCGTCGCAGCCGCCTTGCGGGTCTGGCCGGCGCAGAGCGCCCGGGCGATGATCTCGGCCTTTGTCTATGTCTCCGGATTGGCGGCGAGACAGGCCGAAACCAAGGTTGGCACAGTGCATTATCTGGAGGGCGGTAAGGGCGAGACGGTTGTGCTGCTGCACGGGATCTTCGCGCGCAAGGAGCATTGGATCGACATGACCCGGCAGCTGAGCGGGGACTACCATGTGATCGCGCTGGACTTGCCGGGGTTCGGGGACAATTCCGTGCTGCCGGAAGGGGAGTACGCCTATGCCGAGCAGGCACAGAACCTCATGGCGGTGCTGGATACGCTTGGTGTGGAGCGTTTCCATCTGGCCGCGAATTCGATGGGCGGGCAGATCGCCGGCCTGGTGGCCACGCAGTTTCCTGACCGGGTCGCCAGTGTTGCCTTCATCGGCAGCCCCGTGGGTGTGAATTCGCCGCAGGAAAGCAAGTTTGAGGCGGCCATGCGGACAGAACAGAAAACGCTGGTGGTCGACAGCCAGGAGGCTTTTGAACAGCGCAATGCCTTGTTGTTCCCGGAAAAACCTTATGTGCCTGCAGTGATTGAAAGCCTTTGGGCGGGTCAGGAAATCGCCAATGCGCCGGCAAACCGGCGGATCTGGAAAGAGGTCAACGGCTCGGATGCGGCTCCCTTGCAGGCGCTTGCCGCCCGCATCACCCAGCCGAGCCTGATCGTCTGGTGCCGCGAAGACCGGATTTTCGATCCCAGCGGCGCCGCGGTTCTGGCAGAAGCCCTGCCGGATGCAGAGCTGGTCTGGCTGGATCAATGCGGCCATGTGCCGATGCTGGACCAGCCGGCTGGTTCGGGCCGGGCGCTGCGCGCCTTTCTGGATGCGCAGCACTAGGAGCAGCCGAATCCCGGTTTCCCCGGCGAGGGCCGCAAGGAGGGCGCGCAACTATCAGGTTACAGTGTTTACCGCTGGGGTGATCGACCTGACACTGCCACTCAAATTCAGGGAAGCGGGGCTTGGGTGACATGCGGACGATCATCGTGAACAATCAGAACATCGGGCAATACGCGCATTACTGGCGGGCGCATTTCAAGCTGCGGCATCAGATATTCGTTGAACGGCTGGGCTGGGACCTGAACAGCTACGGCGGCATGGAGTTCGACGAATTCGACACGCCGGCAACCGAATATGTCCTGTGCATCAACAACGCCGATCAGGTGGTCGGCGTCTCGCGGCTGCTGCCGACGTCCTGCACCTATATGATCGAAAAGAGTTTTTCGCAGGAATATGACGGGCCGTTGCCCAAAAGCGACCGCGTCTGGGAAGCGACACGGTTCGGCGTTTGTCGGTCGCTTAACGGCACCGAGCGGTCTGAGGCAATCGACGCGATCACCAGCCGGATCTACAATTTCGGCCAACAGCAGGGCCTGTCAGAGTTTCTGCTGCTTATGCCGCTGTTCATCTATTCGCGGATCCTGATCCCGCGCGGATACGACCTGAAGGTTCTGGGCAAGCCCTGGCGCTGCGGCAAAATGACCATCGCCGTTGCGCGGGTCCGGATTGAACCGGCCGAAAGCACAATCCGGCTGACTGCCTGACTGCCCGTCCGGACAGCGTTCATCACAAAGAGGAAGACCGATTATGCCTGAGGATACCCTCGAGGAATTTTCAATCGCGCCCGGAGACCGTATCTGCGTCACCGGCGGCGGCGGCTATCTGGGCCGCCATGTGGCCGCGGCCTTGCTTGCTCGCGGATTGCGGGTGGTGATCACCCTGCGTGACATTCAAAAGGCGGGCCCGGTCCGGGCCTCGCTGCAGGAGTATCTGGGCAAGGACAGCCTGTCGGTGGAGTTCATCGAGGCTGATCTGACCTCTGACAACGGCTGGGGTCTGGCGGCGCAATCGTGCCGGGCGATCATCCACACGGCCTCGCCCTTTCCTGACCGTCCGCCCAAGAATCCGCAGCATCTGGTGAAACTGGCGGCAGAAGGTACCGAACGGGTGCTGCGCGCCGCTGCCGCCCATGGCACGCGCCGCGTTGTGCTGACGTCCTCTATCGTTGCGGTCACGATGAAACCGCTGGAGCCGGGCCGCCTGTGTTACGATGAAAGCGATTGGAGCGACCCGGAGGACCCCCGCACGGATGCCTATGCGCTGTCGAAACTGAACGCCGAGCGCCGGGCCTGGGCGCTGGCGGATGAGCTGGGCCTGCAGATGACCGTCATCAACCCCGGCCTTGCCTTCGGACCGCCCATCGGCAGCAGCGGCGCGACTTCCATCGGGGTTATTCAGCGTTTCCTGAAAGGCCGGGATCCGGCACTTCCCAATGCGGGTTTTCCCTGTGTCGATGTCCGCGATGCGGCTGAGGCCCATGTGCTGGCTCTGTTGCGCAACGGCGCTTGCGGGCAGCGGATCATCGCCGCCAGTGAAACCCGGACGATGGTTGAAATTGCCAGGGTGATTGCCAAGCAATTCCCGAGCCGGGCCATCAAGACCGGCGCTGCACCGGATTCGATGGTGCGGGCTGCGGCGAAATTCGACCCGGTTCTGCAGAATGTCCTGCCGCATCTGGGTGCTGCGCCGGAGGTGTCCTGCGACCGTGCGCAGGCGCTGCTGGGGCTTAGCTTCCGCCCGATTGACGGCAGCATTGCGGAAACCAGCCGGGTGCTGATGCAGCAGGAACTGGCAGCCGCGGATTAATCCGCGGCCCAGTCCGGCGGGGCCGGCATAATACCGGTTTCCTGTGCAATCCTGTCCCGCAGTAAGCGGGCCAGGGCGCCCCGGAACCGCAGCGAAACCCCGCCAATATTGGTCACCGGCATGATCAACCGCAGGCTGTTGCAGGCGAAAACCTCATCTGCATGCTGCAGGTCCGTAGCGGTGAGCGAGGCTTCTTCGGCGATCAGCCCTGCCTCAGCCGCAAGGCACAACAGAAGCCCCCGGGTCACTCCCGGCAAGACCCCGTCGTGCACCGGCGGCGTGATCAGCCGGCCGCCCTTGATGGCAAAGATATTGGCCATCGTTGTGCAGGCGGCAAAACCGCGGGTGTTCAGGAACAGCGCATCCTCCAGCCCTTTCCGGCGGGCTGTGCCGGTGGCCAGGATTGCGTCGAGATAGGACGAGGCGGTTTTCCACTGGCTGAGAGGCGAGGTCTCGTTCCTGGCGGCAGCGGCAATATCCAGAGCAACCGGCTGGAACTGCAGCGACGGCGGCAGCGGCGTCAGCGTGGCTGTCACCCGGCTGTATTGCGACAGGTCGGTTGCCAGCCCCCGTGCCCCTGCACCGCGGCTGATGGACACCCGGAGGATCGCAGCCGCGTCCGTTTCTGCGCTGATGCTGTAGGCGGCGGAGATCAGGCGGCAGTCCGCGCGGTGGGCAAAGAAATCCGCCGCGTGTTCCAGCCGCCGCTGGTGGGCCTGCCGCAGCACGGACTTGCCGCCCAGGCACAGCACTGTGTCGAACACGGCATCGCCAAGCGTGGTGCCCCGTTCGGATGCCGCATAGACCGGGCTGCCGGGCGGATGGAATTCCCCGTCCGACCACAGCAGCGGCAGCATCTTGCCGCCGGTCATTCCGCAGCCTGCGGCTGGCTGTCGGCGGCCCCAAGCCCGATGGAGCGCGCCAGGGCGTGCTTGAAGGCAGGGATCATTTCATTTTCCATTTCGGCGCAGGATACCGCGTCTTCGTCCCACAGGAAGACAGCGCGCAGACTGTCCGGTGTGGTGGTGATCAACAGCATGATCTTGCCCGGCGGAAACAGCTGCGGAAAGCTGAAATACCGGCGGGTCTGCAATGCTGAGGAGTTCAGTATCTGCGGCGGGACGGGGCCGATGTTGGACAGGATGAACGGCGATTTCACCACCAGCATCAGCACCAGTTTAGTTGCCAGAACCTTGGGCAAAAATGCAATCACCTTGTGGTAAAAGGCATAGCGGGTCAGATCGTCCAGCACCTTGCCCGCGCGCAGGGTCTCCACCGTTTCAAAAATCCGCTCGCGCTGGGTCCGGGTTGACGGTCCGGACGGGACCTCGATCGCATAAGGCACGGCGCAGATATCGTAATAGCCGTCCAGATCCTGGTCCGAGAACGGCCGGAGCGAGAAATTGTCGATCAGCTTGACCTTGCCCTTGGGCTTTTGCCCCCTGGCGGCATTGAAGGCGGTGATCGTTTCGACCCAGGCCGCAAGATAAAAAGGGTGCCGGCTGATCTGTTCGGAGCGGGCAAACTGGCGCAGATGCTGCCAGACATCGGGACCCAGATCTTCAAAGCGCACCCGGGTCCGGCCGCGCTTCAGCTTGCTGCTGGAGTTTCCCGCCAGTGCCACCGGGGCCGTCACCGTTTCGCGCAGCATGTCCAGCATTGTGGCCGCAAAGGAGCGCAGATGGCGCCAGGCGGACCAGCGCGGCATGAACAGCTTGGCATTCGCCCTGTCCGGAACGCCGGCCGGAGTTTCATCGGGAGTCTCTCCGCGCATCAGCGCCTCATAGGCGCTGACCAGCTGAACCGAGATCAGGTTTGCGGACTTTCCGCAGGTGTAGATATGGCTGGTAACGCTTTGCAGAATGGTCAGATCGTCATATTCGGTGACAAAAATCCGCCACGGCGGGCCGCTGGCATGATCCAAGGGCTCGCCCCAGACATTTTGCGGCACCAGCTGGTCTGCGGCCTGTTCCGGGCAGCGCCCGCGCGTGCCCACATAGCGGATGTCCGGCTGCGCCTGCGGGTTGCGCACCCAGCCCCACCCCGCCAGCCCGGCAAAGGAGCCCGCCGCCTGCAGCGCCGCATGGCGCCGGGTCACCGAAGCCGCAGCCTGGCGCAGGATATCCAGGTCCGGTGCATTTTCCAGTTCGAACCAGTCGCAGGAATTGCCGTTCAGCCCCTGACGGGCGAGCATCTTCTCATAATAGATATAGATGCGGTTCAGCGTCGTCATCGGATGGCGTTCAGGCATCGGCCAGTTCCTCGGCAGCGGCGGTCTTTCCGGCCGGCGGCTGCAGCTGTGCGTCGCCCGCTGCTGGCTGCTGGCGCAATTGTTCGCGGATTTCACGTTTCAGCACTTTGCCTGTCAGCCCGCGCGGCGGGGTGGTGCCTTGCGGCAGGATGATCACCTCCGACAGGTGCTGTGCCCAGCTGCAGCTCGCTTGCAGCGCCGCCAGCAGATTCGCGGGGCTGCCCCCATGTCCCGGTGCCATCTGCAGCAGCAGCACCGCTTCGTCCGCGCCAGAGGCGGGGCGAGCCGCCAGCACGGCCTCTTGCACGAATGGAAGTTTCAGCGCTTCTTCCTCAACCGGCAGACCGTAGACCGGGCCATGGCGCGTGTTCACCGTGTCGACATCGCGGTCGATCTGGTAGAAGCGCCCGAAATTGTCGCGGAACCCGACGTCTCCGGTCCACCACCAGCCGTCCCGGACCACATCATGGGTGCGGTCGTGCTGGTTCCAATAGCCTTTGAACAGCGTCGGCCCCTTGACCATCATCCGCCCGACCTTGTGGGCAGGCAGGCGGCAGCCTTCTGCATCGGCAATTTTCACCGCCGGGCTGGCGGGTGTCGGCCGCCCGACCATCCGCCCAAAGTTCCGGGTCCGCCGTTCGCTGATCTTCACCAATGCTGCAAAGCCGATTTCGGAGGTCCCGAAAAACTCCATGAACAGGGAGCTGACCAGCGGTTTGCCGAACAGGCGCAGAAAGGCGCCCTTGGCCGTCAGCTGCCGGATGAAATGCTCGTGCATGGCGTCGCCGCTGGACATCCACATCCGGACCGAGGACAGGTTGTATCCGTCCAGGCCGGTCTGGCACATGTTCTGGTAGATGTCCGGAAAGGCAAAGAATAGGCGCGGCTGCCAGTCGCTGATCGACTGCAGAATGTGTCTGGCGCTTAGGTCTGTCACGACATGGGTCTGCACACCGGCTGCAAGCGAGGTGATGCAGCCGGCCTGGCTGATATGGTGGTTCATCCAGCCTGCGAACATCACCGGGTTGCGCCGGGTAATGAACTGGATCCGCATCTGGCCCTGGGCGGCCAGAATGAAACTGTCCGACCCGTGCAGAACCCCCTTGGGGAGACCGGTGGTGCCGGACGTGTGGCAGATCATAACATGCTGATCGCGGTCCATATGCGGCGGGGTATAGTCCGCTGGCGTCTGGGCAAAGGTTTCCGGAACCGGGATTACTTCGATGCCCGGGGCCTCGATGCTGCCATCTGTCAAAAAGATCCGCTCAATCCCGTCCAGCGGCAGGCCGCTGTCCTGCAATGCCTGTAACCCGGCGCAATCGGTTACAACCGTCCTGGCGCCGCTGTGGCGGATGAAGTTCAGAAAGTTCTGAACCGTCATCCGGCCATTGACGGGAACCGAGATTGCACCCCGGCGCATTGCCGAATAGCTCCACAGAAAATAGTCCAGCGAGTTGCTTTTCCAGATGGCCACCCTGTCGAACCGGCGGACGCCATGGCTGTGCAGCATGCGGCACAGCCGGTTGACAGTATCGCGCAGCCCGGCGCCAGTCAGCCCGTCATCCGGGATACCATACTGCGGCAGCTTTTCGTCGGTCGTGAAGAAGATCTCCTCTTCGCGCCCGGCGATTGCGGTATCCATCAGGGTTGCGATATTGACAGTGCGGTCGAGAATGAATTGCAGACGTTTCGGAAACACGGTTAAGCCCTTTCCTTTAAAAGAATATCCGGTATTCGATGCCGATGTTGGAGCTGTCCTCCAGAGTGCCGTAGGGAGACCCCGCGGGGCCCTCCAGCCAATCGGCATACAGGTAAATCACGCTTTGGGAGCCGAGCCGGAACTTGCCCCGCAGCCGCACATAAAGGTCGTCTTCAAACCAGCTGGAAACAGTGGCTTCGGCGGACCGGCGGGTATCGTCGCTTTCCCAGGTATAAGACAGGCTGGAGCCGGTTTGCCGGTCCTCGTATTGCCCGTAAACAGTCCTGACACCTGCCGCCAAGGGCGCCAGCGGACCGGCGCCGGTGCTGCGGCTGGTCTGCAGATCGCGCCAGAACAGCTGAACGGCCAGCCTGCTGGTGCCGGCCAGCTCGCGCTCAGCGCCTAGAACGGCCTGAAATTCATCCTCCGGCAACAGCGCATCGGGAATGGCGAAACTTCCGGCTTTGTACTTATTCAGGGCCGCCTCGCCGTAGAACCGCCATGCGCCGCGGACCAGATCGAAATCCGCGCCTGCCATGAACAGATGCGGCACCACCGGCTGCACGCCGGGTCCGGCTGCAGACAGATACGGCAGATTGGCGGGGCCGGAATGGACGCTGATCCCAAGGTCGCCGAACCCCGCTGCCCAGCTGATCCGCCCGCCATAGGCCTGATCATCGCTTTCAACCGGTTTGTCCGGCAGCGACAAAGCACCGGGGTAAATCCCCTGCGGCAGGACGCTGCTGCGGGTGTTGGTATAGGCATAGGCGGAAACTGTGACGTCGGCCCCTAGAAACACCGTGCCCCAGATCCCGTCGGAGCCAAACCGGTTGCCCTGCTCCTCATAGACGGCAAAGCGGAAATTGCGCGGCGAGACGGCATCGGTCGGGATGAACCCGTCAGCAACCCCCTGCACATGCACGTGCCGTCCGGAGCCAAGGGTAAAGCTGCCTGCCTGAAACTCGGCATATGCCTCTCGCAGGGTCTGGGTTTCATTGATGGCCCGGTCTTCCCGGCCGCTGCCCTGCACTGTGCCGCTGGCAAACAGATCCAACGCGCCGCCGGCGGCGTCCAGATTTTGGGTGAAACTATAGCTCAGACGCCCGAATACGCCGGTGCCGCTATCGGTGAAATTGGGGTTGCCGCCTCGAACTCCGGTGGCGAAATACCCGTTGAATTCCGCCTGTGCTGGTGCCGCAGCGGCCAGGGCCGCGGACAGGACCAGGCCGGGTTTCAGAAGTCTTTGCAGCATGGTCAGGCCGCCTCGGCACCGGTGTAATCCCGGCAGAACAGGCGCAGCTGCTCAGGCGAAGCCAGAAGGGTGTCCAGCCGGGTCAGTTTCAGACGGTTCTCAAACGGATCTCCCGAGGGCGGCGCATGCAGAAGATCCGTCATCTGCCACGAGAAAGCCTGCCCGGCCCAGGCCCGTTTCAGCGCCTTTTGCGCATACTCCGCCAGGGCGTTCTGCCGGCCTTCAAACAGCAGCTTGCGGAAGCTTTCGCTGAGCGCCCGGATGTCTGCGATGGCCAGGTTCAGGCCCTTGGCCGCCGAGGGTGGCACGGTATGGCCTGCGTCCCCGGCCAGAACCACATTTCCAAGCTGCATCCGGTCCGCCACATAGCCCTGCATCCGGACCATCAGCCGTTCTGTAACCTTGCCTGGGCTAAAGCTCACATCCGGCCCAAGGCGGCGCTGCATTTCGCTCCAGAAACGGTCATCGGACCAGTTGCCGGTCTGGTCGTCCGGCCCGCACTGCAAATAGGTGCGGCTGACCGTGTCCGAGCGCATCGACCACAGGGCAAACCCCCGCGGATGGTAGGCATAAGTCAGTTCCGGCGAGACCGGAGGGGTTTCGCTCAGCACGCCGACCCAGGAAAACGGCAGGCGCCTGCTGCTGCCGCCCCCGGCACCGTTCACCAGCCGGCGCGCCGGACCGTGCGCCCCATCGCAGCCGGCAACAAAGCGGCATTCCAGCCTGTGTTCGGCACCGTCCTTGCGATAGGTGATGATATGCGGTTCCGATTCAGGATCCGACAGCCGGATGTCTTCGGCGCCGTAAACCGGGCTGCGGCCGCTTGCGGCCAGGGTATTGGTCAGATCGCACGTCAGCGCCGACTGGCCGTAAACCGTGCAGGAATGCCCGCCGCTCAAGGCCTCAAGGTCGATACGCCGGGTCTGATCCCGCCAGCGCAGGTTCATGCCCCGCTGCGGCAGGCCCAGACGATCCAGACGCCCGGCCAGCCCGGACTGGCGCAGGAACGCAACGCTGGCGTGATCCAGCTGCCCGGCCCGGACCCGGCGCTGCACATGTGCGCGGCTGCGGTGTTCCAGCACCTGGTTGTCGATTCCCAAACGGTCCAGAAGAAGCGAAAGAAGCAACCCGGACGGGCCGCCGCCAATAATACCAACCGTCGTGCGCATGGGGATTACCGCTCCGCTTTGCTGTTTCGCGCCGACGCTAGATAGCAGCGGCGGATACCGGAACTCTCAAAGTCGATAGGTGACAGGCGGGCCGCAATTCCCGCCTTATCCGGGCAATTCACCTCAGCCTGACGGCGTTTCCAGCCGGTTGATGAGCCTATGGCAGTAAAAGGATACAGAGCCTTGAAACTTCTTCTCGTCGACAATTTTGATAGTTTTACCAATAATATAGCGGATTTTTTGCGCGGCCAGCGTGATGGTCTTTGCATCGATGTCATCCGCAATGACTGCTACGAATTTCTGCAGAGCCCGGAATTTTTGAGCTATGACGGCGTCATCATCTCTCCGGGGCCGGGCAATACCAGTGTTGCCAAGGATCTTGGCATCTCCCTGGATATTCTGCGCCGCGACAGCCGCCCTGTACTGGGGGTCTGCCTGGGCCATCAGGCGATGATCGTCGAGGCCGGCGGCGTCGTTGAACTGGCGCCGCAGCCGATGCACGGGCGGGTCAGTCAGATCACCTGCAGCGGCGAGGGGCTGTTTACCGGCCTGCCCAAGACACAGAGGGTGATGCGTTATCATTCCTGGACCGTGAACCCGGAGCTGCCGCCGGGATTTGTCTGCGATGCCTGGACCGAGGATGGCATCGTGATGGGCATCCGCAGCACCGGATCCCCGCGCTGGGGTGTGCAGTTCCATCCGGAATCGATTGCCACGGAATACGGCAGGGCGATTCTTGGCAACTTCCTGAACCTGGTCGAGGCGCATCAGGGCCGCACCACCGCCAAGGCCCGCAGCAATGCAGGTGGTTCTGCCCCGGCCCGCAGCCTCTACTGGCACAAACTGGGCGCGGCCATCGATCCGGCGGCGCTGGTCGAAGCGCAGGGTCTGGTCAATGGCCGCCGTCCGCAGCTTCTGGAAAGCAGCCTCGCGCAGGAGGGGCTGTCGCGCTATTCCATTATTGAAGCACCGGCGGCACCGGACCGCAGCGTGATCTATTGCGTGCAAACGCAGACCCTTCGCGAATATGAGGGAACCGCGCTTGCCTCCGAGCGGCAGATGCCGGTGCTGGACTACCTCGGCAGTTGCCTGGGTGCGGTATCCTGTCCCGGCGGGCCTCCGCCCTTCCCGTTCCTCGGCGGCCTTATCGGCTGGCTGGGCTATGAGCTGAAATCGGAATTCCTGGGTGTCTCCTCCCCGCCCTCGAAAACCGAAGACGCTGCCTTTCGTCACGTGACACAGTTCTTTGTGATCGACCATCTTGACGATGCTGCCTATGCGGCGGTGTGCCTTCCGCAGGACGCCGAGGAAGCCCAATTCGACAATGCTCTGTCGGCGCTGCAAAAACTGTTCGCTAAGGCAGCCAGGATGCAGGTTGCCCTGGCGCCCGCCAAACCCCGCCTGCCGCTTGAATTCTCCATGCGGCACAGCCCTGAGGCCTATCTGGACCGGATCATCAAATGCCAGGACCAGATCCGCGCCGGCGAAAGTTATGAGCTGTGCCTGACCAACCAGATTACAGCTGAGCTGGAAGACCTGGATGCCTGGGAGTTCTACAAGCTTCTCCGCCAGCGCAACCCGGCGACTTACAGCGGCTTTCTGAATATCGGCGGCACCGAGGTTGTGTCTTCCTCGCCGGAAAGGTTCCTGCGCTCGGATCAGTCCGGCCTGCTGGAAAGCAAACCGATCAAGGGCACCGTCAAACGGGGGGCCACGCCGCAAGAGGATGCAGAGCTGGCCCGCCGTTTGCAGAGCACCGAGAAAGAACGCGCCGAAAATCTGATGATCGTCGATCTGGTGCGGCATGATTTTGCCGCAACTTCGATCCCCGGTTCCGTCGATGTGCCCAAGCTGTGCGCGATTGAGACCTATAAAACCGTGCATCAGATGGTCTCGACCATCCGCGGGCGCCTGAAACCGGGCCTGACCAGCGTTGATGCCATCCGCACCTGTTTCCCCGGCGGCTCTATGACCGGGGCTCCGAAAATCCGCTCGGTGGAAATTCTTGATCAGCTCGAGGAAGGCCCGCGCGGGGTCTATTCCGGGGCGATCGGCTGGATCGGCTACAACGGGCAATCGGATCTTTCGATCGTGATCCGCACGGTGGTGAAGCAGGGCGCATCCGTCTCCATCGGCTGCGGCGGGGCCATCACCTATCTGTCGGATCCCAAGGCCGAACTGGATGAGATCATGCTGAAAAGCCAGGCCCTGGTCCGGGCATTGGCGGAACATCTCACCGGCAATTCAGAACATTACCGGATTTCTAACGGCCTGCAGGCGGCGCCGGCAGGCACCTTCGCAAAGTGAAGCAGGACTTCGAAAAGGATACTCTCATGACCGTTTCTATTTCACGGCTTCCCCGCCGCGGCTTTCTTGCCCTTGGCGGCAGCAGCCTGGCCACCGCAATGCTGGCGCCCAGCCTGGTGCTGGGCGCCCCTGATGCGCTGGAGGTTGCAACCGCGGTCAACAATATCGAGCTGACCGGATCGATGGCGGCAATGGCCAAGGTCGAGCTGCGCCGCACTGGTGCGCCGGTGCGCACCCGCGATCTGGAAGTTTCCACGGCCCGGCAGGGCGGCAAGGACCTTAGCGACCGCCGTTATGTCTTTCTGGCCCCTGCGGATGTGCGCGACACCAAACTGCTGGTGCACGAGCAAGGCAGAAAGGACAATGATCTTTGGCTGATGCTTCCCAGCCTTGGCAAAGTGCGCCGGATTTCCGCCTCTAAACAGGCCAATGCCTTTGCCGGGACGGATTTCAGCTATGCCAACCTGATGGCGATGCGATTGGAAAACTTCACCCATGCAATCACTGCCAGCAGCGGCAGCAGCATCACGTTGGAAAGCACTGTGCGCAGCGCCTCCTATGGGCGCAGCATCGGCTATTCGCGCGCAGTGACCCAGGCCAGGGCCGGGTCGATGGTGCCGTTCCAGATCGATTACTTCGATCAGAAGGGGCGCCATCTGAAGACCCAGAAAATGTCCAAGGCGACCCGGGCGCCGGATGAGAAACACATCCTGCGGTCGCGCCACATGATTGTGCACGGCAAAGGCCGGGAAACCCTGATCAGCCTGAGCAAAATCGATTTCAGCCCAAATTTCGGCGGCGGTCATTTCAGATCCCAAAGCCTTTGACGCCCCATCAGGAGAACTAAGCGTATGCCTCTGGAACACTTCGGACACCTCAGCGCGCCGAACCCCATCAACCCGCTGCTTGACCGCAAGCTCAAGACCTGCGGCCTGTACACCCAAGTAAACGGCGCCAGCGGAAACCAGCTTCATTGCGGTGACAACAAGCTGGTGCTGGACTTTGTGCCCGGCCACGGCTGTCTGCCGCTGGGCCATGGCCCGAACCCGGTTGCGGAAACGGTCGCGGAAACCCTGAAATTGCCGCTGACCAATCTGGTTCAGCCGTATTTTTCAGAAGCAACCGAGGTGCTGGCCCGGCGCCTGATGTCGCTGTCGCCGATCATCACCGAGCGTGTCAACTTTGCCACCACCGGCACCGAGGCCATTGAAATCGCGCTGAACTCTGCCCGCCTGGCCACCGGGCGGCTGCGCTTTATCGCGGCGGTCAATGGCACCCACGGCAAATCCATCGGCGGTCTTTCCGTCACGCACACCTCTCCGGTCAACGAATTTGCCGAGCTGGCGGGCACGGTTTTTGTGCCCTTTGGCGACATTGATGCAATGGACCGCGCCCTGGCGGCCGAGGGTGACTCGATGGCGGCGGTCATACTGGAGCCGGTGCAATCCGAGGGCGGTGTCAAACTGGCGTCCAAGGCCTATTTCGAAGCCGTCCGTGCCCTGTGCGACAAACACGGTGTTTTGCTGATCCATGATGAGATCATGACCGGCACAGGCCGCACCGGGCATTTCTTTGCAACTGAATGGACCGGCGGTAATCCGGATATCATTGTTCTGGGCAAGGCGCTGGGGGGCGGCGTGATGCCCATATCGGCATGTCTGCTTGGCACCCGCGCAGTGACCAAATCGCTGGATTTCCAGCAAATGTCCAGTTTTGCCGGCAGCGCCTATGCCGCTACCGCCGCCAATGCGATGCTGGACGTGCTGCTGGAAAACGACGGTGAGCTGCTGCACAGCATCCGCGCCCGCAGCGGCACCCTGGAAGGCATTCACCAGCAGCTGCAGCGCATCTATCCCGACCTGATCGCAGACACCCGCGGCTGCGGGCTGCTGCATGGCATCGAATTCCGCCGCCAGACCAATGTGGTGGCAGGGTCCGAGGGCGCATTCCTGGGCCTGGCAAGTTCCGGTCAGCAATTTCCGGCGCTGACGGCAGGGCATATGCTGTCAAACGGCGTCCGGGTCACTCCGGCGGCGAACTGCAAGGGCGTGCTGCGGATCATGCCCAGCTATCTGACCACAGGCGGGGACTGCGAAACCTACGCCGCCGCACTGGAGGAATGCCTGGATGCGCTGGCCGCGCAGGACACGGTGCGCGCCACCAAGCATATCACCGGCACCGCCAAGGCCGGGGAACGGGAATCCGCGGTTGAATTCCTGGGGGCGGATCCGGTCGGCGACATCGGCCCGGACGAAGGCCGCTTCGGCTTTATCGTGCATCAGCTGGAAACCGACGACCTGCAGAACCTCGATCCCCTGTTGCGGCAGGTGACCCGCAGCCAGCGGGATGTGCTTACCAATCTTCTGGGCGAGTTTGACGAACCCGTTCTACTGAGCCGCACCCGGATCAAGGGCAAGGACGGATCAAGCGCGGTTGGCGACTTTATCCTGCTTCCCCGCAGTGCCCGGCAGCTTTTGGCCATGCCGCAGGACGACGCCTGCGAGCTGGTGCAGAAATGTGTGAACCTTGCCGTCAAGCGCGGTGCGCGGATTGTCGGTCTGGGCGGCTACACCTCGATTGTGACACGGGGCGGCTCCCGGATTGATCCGCTGGGCCAGGCGGTGACCACCGGCAACGGCTTCACCATCGAAGCGGCCTTGATGGCCGCGGACCGCGCCACCACCACGCTGGGCCGCAGCCAAAGCGACGCCACCGCTGCGATTATCGGCGCGGCAGGATCAATTGGCAGCGGCATGGTGCAGATGATCTCGGCCCGGGCCCGCCGCCTGTATCTGTTTGTGAACCCGGCGACACCGCTGGAAAAATCCTTTCTGCGGCTCAAGCGGTCGCTGAGTGCGGGGCTGAAAGCTGCCCGTGACGGCGAGCTTCCGGCCCGTGCCGGCTCCGTTCTGGACCGCGCGATGAAGCTGATGGACGGGCAAACCGACCCGGCGGCACTGGCGGAACAGCTGCTGCGCGATCCCGAGTATTTTGTGATCTCGGACAATTGCAGCCGCGATCTGCGCAACGCCGATATCATTTACTCGGCCACCAGCTCCACCGACAAGCTGATCACGCCCGAGGATCTGCGCCCGCAAAGCGTGGTCTGCGATCTGTCCCGGCCCGGCAACATCAGCTATCGCTGCCGCGAAGAACGCGATGATGTGCTGATCATGGACGGCGGCGTCATTGCCTATCCTGGCCGCCCGCAGCTGGCGCTTGGCATTCCGATGCCCAAAGGGGTCGCCTTTGCCTGTATCGCCGAAACTGTCATGCTGGCGCTGCGCAAGCATTATCAAAACACCTCGGTTGGCGCCGCGCCGTCGCACCGCGAAGTCAGCATGCTGCGCGAAATCGCTGCCGACACCGGGTTTGAGCTGGCAGATCTGCGTGCATTCGACCGGCCGATCGGCCGGGTCGACTGGGGCAGTCTGATCGGCGATGGCAGCCCGGAGGCCGGCGGAAATGACGACGCTATGTCCCGTGCCAGCGCTGCTGCGGACCAGCGTTCCCTGACCAGTGGCGACAGCATCGACTATTATCACCGCCTGTTCGGCCAGCGTGCCGAAGGGATCAGCGCCAGCGATCCGGCGATCAAGGAGATGGACGGCGGGATCTTCACCTGGAAGGATCTGGATCATGCGACCGGCGTGTCGGCGGCCCGCTTCCTGACGCTGGGCATTGATCGCGGCGCGCGGGTCTTTGTGGCGGGGGCAGGCAATTTTGCCCATATCGCGGCGGTTGCAGGCCTGTGGCGCATTGGCGCCGTGCCGGTCACCCTGGACAGCTCGCTGCCCCAGGACCGCCTGCGCGCGATGATGCAGGTCGCAGCACCGGTGCATGCGCTGTGCAGCCCCGGCATGGAGGCAGGCCTGGCGGATCTGCTGCCGGTGGCACTGCTTGAAAGCAACGCGCAGCTGCTGGGCCAGACCGCAGCCGGCCCGCAATCCACAGCCGCAAGCGCCGGGGAGGAAGCCGTTGTGATCTTCACCTCCGGGTCCACCGGATTGCCCAAGGCGGTGCCGCATACCTTCCTCGACCTGGTCAATATGGCCGAGAACTATGGCCGCCATAACGTCGGGCTGTCGCCGAAGGACAACGTTATCGTCACCTCCAAGCTCAGCTATTCCTATGGCTTTTCGGTGTCGATGACCGCGCTGTATCACGGTGCCGCCCTGTTGCTGGGCAACGGCCGGTTCGATCCCGCCGCCATTCTGGACCAGATCGAACAGCAAAAGGCGACGGTGCTGTTTTCGGTGCCGACCGTCTACAGCATTCTGGTCAAACAGCCGCCGCGCGACCTGTCGACGCTGCGCCAGTGCATCGCCGCCGGCGAGGCCCGCTCGCCCTTTGTCGATGACGCCTGGGAACAGATCAGCGGCATCAGCATTCAGGACGGTTTGGGTGCCACCGAAATCATGTCCTTTGCCCTGGCCAGCCCCAAGGGTGAAGCCGGCGGCAGAAGCATCGGCACAATCGTTCCCGGCTTCAGCATCGAAATCCGCAATGCACACGGGCAGGTGACCCGCACCGGGGAGGCCGGCGTGGCCTGGGTGCGCGGTAATTCGGTGGCGACGGGCTATCTTGGCAATCCGGATGCAAGCGCCCAGGCGTTTCAGGATGGCTGGTACCGGACTGATGACATCATGCGGATGGATGGGGATGGCCGGTTCCATTACCTGGGCCGGGCAACGGATCTGACGAAGGTCGGCGGTGTCTGGGTGTCACCTGCGGAAACCCAGAACTTCCTCAACGCGCACCCCCTGGTCGCGGAATGCGCAGTGGTCCTGCGCGAGCATCCCGAACCCCTGATGCGCGCTTACGCCTTTGTGGTGCCCGCCGCTGGTGCCACCGCGGGCCCCGGGCTGGAGCAGGCCCTGAAGGCTGCCATCAGCGAGATGTTCGCCAAGTCTCAGGTCCCGCACAAGATCTTCTTCCTCGACGCGCTGCCGCGCACCGGTAACGGCAAGGTGCAGCGCTTCGCCCTCTCGGACATGGTCCAGGACAAAATCAACCTTGAATCCATCAGGCTGCAGTAAGATCCATGACACATTCAAAACCCCTTCTCGCCAGGTTCATGCGGCGTTTCGCATCCTTTGTTCTGGCACAGCGCATATTGGCCGTCGTCTTTATGCTGGCGGTCTCCGCCACCCTCATGAGCGGCCTTGCCCGCGTCGGCTTTGACACCTCTCCGGAAAGCTTTTTCCTGGAGGGGGCCGAGGTCATCGAAGACTGGTACGCCTTCAAGGAGAAATACCAGTCGGATGAGTTTTCCTTCATCGTCGTGACCCCGCCAAAGGCCAATGCGGCTTTTGTCCAAAAGCTGGAGGGATTTGCAACCCAGCTGGAAGACATCGAAGGTGTCGACCGGGTGACTGCGCTGCACAACGTCCGTTCAATCACGGGCGAGGATGATGTCCTTGATGTCGGTGACTATCTGCATGCCGGCCTGACACAGGCCGAAGTCACCGAACGGCTGGAAAAGGCTGCCGCCCACCCCTATTACCGCGGGCTGTTCGTAAATGATCGCGGCAGCCAATTTGGTGTGCTGGTGGAAACCGTCAGCAGCTTCTCGAACGCTGACAAAGAGGGCTTCACCCAGGCGGTGCGCGCCATTCTTGCGCAGCCGGACTATGCGGCGTGGAACGGCACAGCCATCGGCGCGCCGATCCTTGACGCGGATGTGCAGCGCATTGTCGGCATGGAAAGCGGCATTTTCGGCAGCATCACCTTTACGCTGGTGATGGCCGGCTTCTTCATCGCCTTCCGCCACCGGCTGGCCTTGGCGCTGCCGCCGCTGGTTGCTTGTCTCTCAATCGGTTGCGCCCTTGGCGCAATGGGGCTTTGGGGGGCGGACGCCGGCTTGCTGACGCCGATTGTCCCCTCCTTCCTGATATCGGTCGGGCTGGGCACCGCAGCCTATCTGCTGTCGGATTTCACCACCGCCCGGCGTAAGGGCGAACCGGTGCAGGCGGCCATTCTGGACACCATGGAACAGGCCGGCGGCCCGGCGCTGCTGGCAAATATCACCACCGCCGGCGCGCTGTTTGCCTTCTCCGGCTCGCGCGTTCTGCCGGTGCGCGACGTGGGCCTGACCCTGGGCATCGGCCTGATGACGGCCTGTATCTTTACCCTGATCCTGTTCCCGCTGCTGGCCAATCTGTGGGGCCACCGCATCCGGCAGCAGCCGGGCCGCGCGGCGCACAGCCCGGCGCTTGCCGCGATGGCAGACTTCGCCATCGACGCGCCGCGGCTGATTGTGGCCGTGTTTGCCGTGCTGGTGGGTTTCGCCATCGCAGGTGTCAGCAAGCTGGAAACGGATTACTACTATCTGGGCACCTTCAAGACGGACTCGGATCTGTTTCAGGCGCATCAATCCGCCAATGCGGCCATTCCGGTCTCCAACTCCATCGAGGTGCTGATCTCGCTCGGCAAGACCGATGCGTTGAAAGAACCCGCTGCCCTGCGCGCTGTTGATGCCATCACGCAAAGGGCACTGGCTGCGGTGGATCAGGATGTGCCGGTCAAATCCTACACTCTGGCCGATGTGGTCAAGGAACTGTCGGAACAGACCCTGGGCAGCTACGCCATTCCTGACAACCGCAACGCCATTGCCCAGCTGATCCTGCTGTTCGAAAGCTCCGGTCACGACGAGATGGAGCGGGTCGCCAATACCGGCTTCGACGAAGCCCGGCTAACCTTTCTGGTGCCTTCGCGCGCTTACAGCGCCTATACGCCGCTGGTCGAAACCATCAAGGCCGAGACCGCCGCGATTATGGTCGAAGCGGGCTATCCGGATGCCGGGGTTGTGGTCACCGGCGTGGTTCCGATGTGGCTGGAAATCAGCACCTTCCTGACGGAAACGCAGATTTCCTCCTTCTTGATGGCAACTGCAATTGTGGCCCTGGTGATGATGCTGATCGCCCGGTCGGTGGTGATCGGCCTGACAATGGCGGCAATCAACGTCTGCTGCGTGCTGCTGGTCCTGGGCTTCATGGGCCACATGGGGATCATCCTGGATCCCTTCACCATCCTGATCGGCGCGATTGCCCTGGGTATCCTGGATGACGACACAATCCATTTTGCCCGCAACTTCCTGGACCGCCGCAAGCAGGGCGCGGACCTGGACACCGCTCTGCACCGCACCTTTCAAAGCGCGGGCAAGGCGATGGGCATACAGACCCTGATCCTGGTGGTGGCCTTCATTGTCTACACAACCGGATCCGTGCAAAGCCTTGCCACCTTCGGGTTTGTCACCACGGCAACGATCTTTCTGGGGCTGCTGGTTGAATTCACCGTCACCCCGGCGCTGCTGATCCTGCTGTCGCGCGGCAGCGCGCGCAGAACCGCCAAGGATCCGGTGCCAGGCGCTGATCCGGACGGCTACCGCCCGGTGCTGGAGATGCCTGATCCAGTGCGCCCGTCGCAAAGCTGAGGGATGCCTATGTCATATCTCAAACCGCATGAACTTGCCGAGGCGATGGTCGATGCCGGCGCCTCCAAGGCCGGCCTGTCCGCCAAGGACACGCTGATCCGGGCCTATATGGCAGGGGCGATCCTGGCCCTGGCCGCCGGGTTTGCAGTGACCGTCACCGTCAACACCGGCAACCCGCTGATCGGCGCGCTGCTGTTCCCGGTTGGTTTCTGCATGCTCAGCCTGCTGGGGTTCGATCTGCTGACCGGTGTTTTCACCCTGGTGCCCTTTGCGGTGCTGGCCAACCGGCCGGGCTGCACTCCGCGTGCGATGCTGCGCACCTGGGCACTGGTCTTTGCCGGAAACTTCCTCGGTGCCATGACAACAGCAATCTTCATGGCGACGATCCTGACAATGGGTTTCACCCAGGAAGCCGGCGATGTCGGGCAGAAACTGCGCACCATCGGTGAAGCCCGGACGCTGGGCTATGCCGAGGCCGGCCTCGGCGGCATGACAACCCTGTTTATCCGGGCAGTCATGTGCAATTGGATGGTCTCCACCGGCGTGGTCGCCGCGATCATGTCCACCAGCGTCTCGGGCAAGGTGATCGCGATGTGGATGCCGATCCTGATTTTCTTCTATCTCGGGTTCGAGCATTCGGTGGTGAACATGTTCCTGTTCCCCGCCGGGCTGCTGCTGGGGGCCGGTTTCACCTGGGCCGACTACTTGCTCTTCAATGAGATCCCCACCGTGCTGGGCAACCTTGCCGGGGGCATCACCTTTGTCGGGGCAACGATCTATTCGACCTACTACCGTCACAAGAGCTTCAGCCACGAAACCGCGGGTGATGCCCCGCTGGAGAAGGTCTGAAGGAAAACGTTTGCTGACTGTCATGGCAGCCGTACTGAAAAACGATATACGGCTTTGGCTCCGATTCAAACCAGGCTCCGGCATTACAGAGTGCCGGAGCCTTTTGTCTCCAGAGCTGATCTGAAATCAAGCGGATCAGTGAATTCGCGGCTTAAACAGGGCGCTGTTCTGCGCGGCGGCCCCTTCGCGTGAGGCCGCATAGGCTGTGATCCTTTCGAATGCATCAACATACTGGATCAGTTCAGCGAACAGGCTCATACCCATCGGACCGCGGTTCCCAGGATAGACGGTCAGGTTGCCGGGCATGGTCTGGTTGCGGCGCGAGGGCCTGCCCATCTCAAACGGCTCGTGGAGGCGATCGCAATCAATGGCATTGCACTGCCTGACGTGGTCGGGGAACTCGGCCAGATGTATCTGGAGCAGATTGATGGCCTGATCGTTCATATATCGGCGCAGCGCTGGCGATGGGACCCGGTCAGCCGCCGGCACAGCTTCGTTTTGAGCGATCACTGCCCGACAGCGGCGTCTGCCGCCCAATAGAATGGCGGCTTGCCTCGGATTACGTCCCGAATTCAAACCACTCGCTTTTGGTAAACATCTAGGTCCAAGGACTTTTTAACAATATCCGCGCGTTTCATCCGATCACTTAACATAACCTGGATTACAGGACTCCCGTATGCAGCCGGGGGCACATTCTAGATTGGGTTGCGACAGTTCCCCTATCTTGCTGGCAAGCAAGGAGAATGGAAGATGGCCCACATAGAGCTGGATTTGCGTGAACGGCGCGCAATTGAGGATATGCTGAACGCAAAGACGCCCGTGAGCAAGATCGCGGCTGCNCTCGGCAGGCATCGCTCTACTGTCTACCGCGAGATCAAGCGCAACCGCTTTGAAGACCGTGAACTGCCAGATATCTGAACGGCTACTAGGGTGTGAACGCGCAGCGAACCGCGGCCGCCAGACGCATGCGCCGCCGCAAACTCGTGCGATTGAAAGAACTGCGCAAAGCAGTGATCACCCAATTGAAGGAAGGCTGGTCACCAGAGCAGATTGCCGGCCGCCTTGGGTTTGAAGGCCAACCGGTGCGTGTGAGCCACGAGACCATTTACGCTTACGTCTATGGCCCCGATGGCCAATCCGAAGAACTGGCGCGCCACCTGCCGAGCCGGCGCAAGAAACGGCAGCCGCGCGGCCTTGTTTTCCCGCCGGAGCGCTCCATTCATCAGCGCCCGGAGCACGTGAAGTCCCGCGAGACATTCGGTGAATGGGAAGGCGATCTGATGATCTTCGAACGCGCCCAGGGCAATGCCAACGTGGCCACGCTTGTAGAGCGAAAGACGCGGTTTGCCGTCTTGTTCAGAAACCAAGACAGGAGCACCACACACCTGATGAACCGGCTGATGGACGTCATGGAACCCCTGCCCCAGCCGGCGCGGCGGTCCATCACCTTCGACAGAGGGATCGAGTTCCGGAACTGGCGCAAGCTCAAGCCTGGGATCGGAACGGAGGCGTGGTTCTGCGATCCCCAGGCGCCCTGGCAGAAAGGATCCGTCGAGAACCTCAACAAGCGGGCGCGCCGCTACCTGCCACGGGATACGCCTGTGGCCGCGCTCTCAAATCGCTCAATGAAGGCGATTTGCGACCGCTTGAACGGCACACCCAGAAAATGCCTCGGATGGCGCACACCGGCTGAAGCCTTCCGGGACGAACTCATGAAGCTAGGATAGCAGGAAGCGTCGCAACGACCCTTGAGCCTCCAAGGGCGCGCGCTACCCCCAACTGCAACCCTTGTTAGAAAACAGTATGTTGCCTGACGAGAGAAAACGAAATGGGAGCTGTTTACAGCCGGCTGAGTATCGCGGAACGACGCAAGATTGAACGCTGGAGGCATGCGAAGGTCCCTGTGAACGAGATGGCGCGTGCCCTCGGGCGCTGCAGATCGACGGTATTCCGGGAGT
>NZ_KI421505.1:24103-24709 GCF_000473165.1 Leisingera aquimarina DSM 24565
CAACCGGCGGGCCCGGCGATGGCTCCCGCGGAAGCACGATATCCGGCAGCTCTCAGATCACGACATGAAAGTAATTTGCGACCGTCTTAACAACACGCCCCGCAAATGCCTTGGGTGGAAGACGCCCGCGGAGGTCTTCAGAGAGAAAATGATGGAAGAACTGAGCCGCTCCCCCAACCCTCAGAGGCAATAGGTGCCGCGGTTCAGGTGTCGCTCACATCTCCATTTTCTTAACGTTTGGCGGTTAGTAAGAACCAGTTCAATCTGGATGGAAGTGCCGTGCGGGATCCTAAGAAATTCAGTGAAGTTGACTCAAGGGCCAGCCCGGAAAGCTTTTGTGCTCCCCATGAGAACCAAACTTCAGATGCCGCCCAACAGGACGCCCTTGCCGTCGGCTCCTCCTTTCTGACAGGAGATGGTGCGGCAGCTTCGGCGTTTTCTCTCAAACTGTCGGTACTTGGAATGTATTTTCAGGATCTGGCGGGCTCGGGATGGCAGATGCTGCGGTCTGCAGCCGGCCTGCCTCAGAAAACCCATCCTGATAATTCTCCGGAGTCGGCCGGAGACACAGGCTCCCCCACTCAGCGCGCCGCCCCCCCCCCCCCC
>NZ_KI421505.1:24809-142316 GCF_000473165.1 Leisingera aquimarina DSM 24565
GGCACCGCCGAAAGCGAGACGCTGGACTTCTCCGGCGGCATCCAGATCACGGAGATCGAGGAGATCGACGCGGGCGACGGCGACGATACCGTGGCGGGCACGGACCAGGCCGACACCATCGAAGGCAACCGCGGCGACGACGATCTGTCGGGCGGCGCGGGCGACGACGTCTTTCTGGTCTACGGCTCCTCTGCGGGCACCGACCAGGTCGATGGCGGCGCGGGCCATGACGCGCTGCAGGGCAGCCGCTATGGCGATACCTTCCGGGTGACCGACAACCTCGGCAACCTCACCTCCGTCGAGGAGATCCGCGGCGGCGGCGGCTATGACGTCATCGCAGGCACCGCCGAAAGCGAGACGCTGGACTTCTCCGGCGGCATCCAGATCACGGAGATCGAGGAGATCGACGCGGGCGACGGCGACGATACCGTGGCGGGCACGGACCAGGCCGACACCATCGAAGGCAACCGCGGCGACGACGACCTGTCGGGCGGCGCGGGCGACGACGTCTTTCTGGTCTACGGCTCCTCCGCGGGCACCGACCAGGTCGATGGCGGCGCGGGCCATGACGCGCTGCAGGGCAGCCGCTATGGCGATACCTTCCGGGTGACCGACAACCTCGGCAACCTCACCTCCGTCGAGGAGATCCGCGGCGGCGGCGGCTATGACGTCATCGCGGGCACCGCCGAAAGCGAGACGCTGGACTTCTCCGGCGGCATCCAGATCACGGAGATCGAGGAGATCGACGCGGGCGACGGCGACGATACCGTGGCGGGCACGGACCAGGCCGACACCATCGAAGGCAACCGCGGCGACGACGACCTGTCGGGCGGCGGCGGAAATGATCTGCTGCAGGGGGGCGACGGCAACGACACTCTAGAGGGGGGCAGTGGCGAGGACACCCTGACCGGTGGCGCTGGAGACGACCTTTTCCTCTACGCGGCAGGGGACGGATCCGACGAGATCGACGGCGGCAGCGGTTGGGACGACACAATCCGCCTGGAAACCGGGAGCGGCGCTGCGGTGGCCGACGGCAACACGGTTGAGGGCAACGGCTGGGTTCTGCAGGTTGAGACCGGTTCCGTGGAAAGTGTGGGCGACGGAAACCTGAATCTTTCAGAAGGAGCTTCCGGCAGGATCACATTCGATGATGGCGAGGAAATTGATTTTGACGGTATCGAAACCATCACTTGGTAGCACCTGAAACGAAACACTCTTTTCAATGTTTCCATAAAGTTAACTTCCCCCCGCTATGTTTCTTGCGGTAACTTGTTGAAAGGCTGGGCCTTGGCCGGAAAGTTTTTTACTCTTTTTCGACAGCACCAGGTTCAGACCAGTGCTTCGGCGGAAATGGGAGCCGCGGTGGCGAATACGCTGGGGCTGGTCCTTCCGCTGATCACCATTCAGGTTTTTGACCGGGTGATCCCCAACAGCGCAATCGAGACGCTGATTGTGCTGGCCGTAATCCTTGTCGGCGCAGTCCTGGCTGAAGCCGCGGTCCGGATCGCGCTGGCCGGTCTTCATTCGGCTTTCGGGATGCGCTACGAACTCGAGACCAAGCTCCGGCTTTACGAAAACGTGCTCTACCAGCCCGCAGAAAGTAAGCAGCCAGAGACTGCGCAAGCAGGACAAGAGGCGCTTGAAACCATCAGTAAGGTGCAGCAGATGAACTCCGGCGGCCAGAGACTGTCGCTGGTTGACCTGCCTTTTGCCGGCGTGTTTCTGGCCGTTTTCTGGGTCATAGAACCCTGGCTGGCCGTCGCGATACTAGCCATCCTGGCTGCTGTTCTTTTTTTGCGGTCGCAGGGCCGAAAGGCCCTACGGGACCTGAACGAGAACCGCCGTGAAATCTCCGCGCGTTCCACCAGTTTTGTGTTCGAGGTTCTTTCCGGCATTGAGCATCTCAAAGGCCTTGGCGCGGGTGAGTTTATGATGCGCCGTCATGAAAGACTGGTGGCCAGGGGGGCGGAAGTGACCCAAGAACTGGTCTTCCGCCAAACCTCTGGCCGTGCATTTGCAGAAGCACTCTCGAAAGCGGCACCAATGCTCATTGCCATGGTCGGTGCGCCCTTTGTGATCAACAGAACGTTGACCCCGGGAGAACTGGCCGCAACCATCCTGCTGTCAGGCCGCGTCATCGCACCCTTCGTAAAATTGCAGGCGGCGTTTGCCGGAAATCTGGCTATCCGTCCGGCACTTGACCGCCTGGACAGCGCCCTGACGGCACCAGCCGCTGTTGGGACGCTCCATCCAGCGGACAAGATCGAAACTCTCGAACTCGTGGACCTCGATGTGCATTCGACTGCCGGAAACCTGGTGTGCGAGGGTCTGAACCTGTCGTTGCAGCGGGGAGAGTCAATTGCCATCAGCGGCGCCAGCGGGAGCGGCAAGTCCACTCTGCTGAAAACGATGCTGGGCCAGCACCGTTCGAGTTCCGGCAAGGTGCTGGTCAACGGCTGTGAAATTTCCCGCTATGATCCGGATTATATCGCAAGCCGGTTTGCTTTCATGCAGTCTGCGCCTGTGCATTCCTCGGGCAGCGTGATGGATGCGCTCACCGGGATGGGCGGGCCAGCAATTTTGCCCGAAGCGCTTGAAACAGCACGGGAACTGGGGCTGGCTGACTATTTCGCCCTTCAGCCTGACGATTTCTTGGACAAGTCCCTGAACACAGCCGGCGCCGACATCCCCGTTGCCGTCCAGTCGCAATTGCCGTTGGTTGCGGCGTTGGTGAAATCCCCTCATGCCATTCTGTTTGACGAGGCCAATGCTCAGTTGGATCTGCGCGCTGACCGGCTGCTGCTGGAGGCACTGAAACGGCGTCGTCGCCACGCGATTACGGTCCTGGTGACTCAGCGGCCGTCGTTCGCCGCAATTGCAGACCGTCAGTTCCACCTGGAGGACGGCAGCCTGACAAACTTTCAAGAATTCCCACGCGCACCGCACCAAACCACCGCGGCTGCCATTGACGCACCGGGTGCAGCATGAACGGCCGATCCCCCGCCACCGTTGCAAGTAACTCCGCACTCAGTGCCTTGGAGCTGGACTTGATTGCCGACAGCATTGACACAAGCAAGTGTTGGGGCGTGACATCCAAGGACCCGGTGCTCGCCGCGGTCTTCCGGATACTCGGAACGTTCGGCTGGACCGGCTCACGCGACAGTTTCGTGCGCGCGCTGCCGCATTTGCCGGACCGTTTGACGGCCTCGGACCTGAGGTCGATCCTGTCACGGCTCGGAATTTCCAGCTCCGAAAGCCGCCTCGGAAGCCGCCGGGTTGAAGACCTCGCTCCAGCCACAACACTGGTCACCGGCGCAGGCCGCATCCTCATTGTGCAGACCGGTGCGGAAGGTGGTTCCACCCTGATCGACCCCGTGACCGGAGAACGCTGCAATCAAGGGGTGACATCCCGGACGCTGACATTCAGTTTCAATAAACCCTCGCAAACCGCGCAATACGGTTTTGTAAGGCAGCTTCTAATACGCTTTCAACAGAACTGGATGCAGGCGTTTGCCGCCAAGACCGTCAGCAACTTCGCAGCGCTGGCCATCGCGTTTGGGGTGATTGCCGTCTATGACGCGGTAATCCCGGCCAGGGCTCATGACACTCTCGCCTGGCTCGCAGCCGGCCTGGCCATGCTCCTGCTGCTCGACATGAGCATCCGCGGCCTCAAGGCCCGGAGCCTTGCCCGGATCGCGGCGCGGATGGAATTTCTCGTCGCTACCACCGTGCTACGCAAGATTTTCTCCCTGCCCCTCCAGCACATAATTGCAAGCCCCGTCAGCACCCAGGCGGTCCGGATCCGGCAGTTCAGCCGCATGGCCACCCTGCTTGTCGGCAACGCGGCCGACACCGTGGCCGATCTGCCTTTTTCCTTGCTTACGGTTGCGGCAATTTTTGCGATTGCGGGGCCGCTTGGCTTTGTTCCCGTTGTTCTGATGTTGTGTTTCGGCCTTTTGGCGGCCTTTCTGGTACCGCATCTGCGCCGCACGGAAGCCGCTGCCCGAAGCGCAGTTGAAAATGAAAACCGTGTCACCAGCGACCTGTTCCGGAATGCCGTTGCAATCCGCTGTGCAGGCGAGCAGCGGGCATGGCGGGAGCGTCTGGAAACAGTCACTCGCCGCAAGGCTATTGCGGGGCGGCGCGCAGAGATGGCGCAAAGCGCAATCGACGCAGTGTGCAAATCAGCGACACCGGTGGCCGGGGGGCTGACCGCGCTTTTCGGCGCCTTTCTGGTCATCCAGGGCAACCTGTCATCCGGCGCGTTGCTCGGGGCTGTGATGCTGACATGGCGCGCCATTGCGCCGCTGCAGTCCGCTTTGCTGCTGGCGACCAAATGGACCGAGATTGCGGGCGTCGCATCGCAGCTGGACCGGCTTGCCGCCCTGCGCCAGGAGCACGACCCCAAACGCGTGCACCACAGCTATTCGGCCAAAGGCGACATTCAGCTGAACGCGGTAGGCTTCCGATACGGCAACAAAAGCGCCCCTGCCCTGCGCAGCCTGAGCACGCGGATCCCGGAAGGGGCGCTGGTTGCAATCACCGGCCCGTCAGCGGCAGGGAAGTCGACGTTTCTGCGGCTGGTGGCGGGCTTGCTGCAGCCTCAGACCGGAGTGCTGTCGATAAACGGGGTCAACGCCAGCCAGATCCCTGTGTCCCAGCTGCGCCAGTTCATAAGCTATGTGCCTGCACGGCCGGTGCTTGTGCATGGCTCGGTGGCTCAGAACCTGCGTCTCGCCTACCCCTTTGCCACAGAAGCACAGATGTTTGAGATACTCGACGAACTCTCTCTGCACGACGCTGTCGGGAAACTGCCAGATGGCATTCACACGGTGCTCACGGACCAGGTCCAGGCCACGCTGCCCAGCGGCTTCCGCCAGTCCCTTGCGGTTGCGCAAGCACTGCTGCGCGACCCGCAGGTCCTACTGCTTGACGACCCGGCCCAGTCATTGGACCAGACCCTAGAAGCAGCAATGATCAAAGCGTTCCAGCGCCGCAAAGGCCGTGTCACCATGCTGATGGTGACACATCGCCCCAGTCACATCCGGCTCGCGGATCTCGAACTGCCCCTGCTTGATGGCATGCCCAGGCTGGCCAGGCGAAAGAAGGAAAACGCCGCATGACAGTGCACAGCAATCCAGTGGCACCGGCCGCCAGCGGAACACCGGTTGGCAACGCGTTTCAAAGGCGCGCGCTTTTGCTGGAGGCCGATCTCTCCGAGCCAGCCGACACCAAGGGCTACACCCGGCTGATCTGGCTGCTTGCGATCGCCGCCGCAGGCTTTGTCGCATGGGCCGCGATGACCCCGGTCTACGAAACCGTGACCGGAGAGGGCCGCCTGATGCCCCTTGATGGCGTGCGCACCTTACAAAGCGAGCATGGCGGTCGCGTGACCGCCGTTCATGTGCGGCAAGGCTCGGAGGTGCGCGCCGGAGATCCGCTGGTGACCTTTGACCGTTCGCGTGACCTGCTGCAGCTAAAGCAGCTCAGGGTGCGCGAAGCGGCGCTGCGTCTGGAACTGGACCTGCAGTCCGCAATCTTAGGTGGCACGGAATTCACCCCCACCAGCAGCTGGAAGACCGTCCTGAGCCAAAGCCAGCAGGCGTCGTTCCTTGCCGAGGCCGCTGCAGTCCGCTCAAGACTCGACCTGATCTCGGCGGACCTGGACCTTGCCAGCGCCCGCAAAGCCGAAGCGTCCGCGCGCCTGATGGAACTGGACCGGCGGCGAGTGATACTGGCCGAGCGTCTTGTCTCTTTTGACCGGTCCTTCAGCAGTGGCGGCTTCATCAGCCGCCGGGACAGAGACCAGGCCGAACTGAGCCTGATTGAAGCCCGCGAGCAGATCGCAGTGGCAACTGCCGAGAGGCGCACTGCGGAGATCAGCATGCAAAAGGCCCGGCGCGAAAAGGCAGAATACCTTGCCGCCCGCAAAAGCACCGCCGCCCGTGCCGTTGCAGAAACCGAAGCCAAAATGGCGGAACTCCGCGAGGAAATCGCCCGCTATCAGCTGCGCGCGGACAGCGGAGTGCTGGTCAGTCCGCTTGACGGCGTGGTCCAGGCGGTCGAGGTCGATACCAAAGGGCAGGTCATCAGCCCAGGCGGCCCCGTCGCTGAAGTCGTGCCGGAGGGCGCCGAATTGTTCGCCGAGGTTTTGATACCGGCCAGCCGGATCGGCGGTATCGAACCAGGCTTCGCCGGCGCTTTGACCCTTCTGACCTTCGACGCCGCACAGTTCGGGACCCTTGCGGGCACTGTTGTGTCCGTTTCGCCCAGCTCGGAAATTCTGGACAGCAGCGAAGCTGCCTATCTGGTACGGCTTAGTATCGGGCCGGATCTGGGTACCAGGCAACAGGACTTGAAGCTGCGGCCCGGCTTGTCGGTCTCCGCAGACATCCGTCTCGGCAGTAAAACGGTGTTCGAATATTTCCTAAAACCTCTGCGGGCGATCCGAGATGCCGCGTTCTCAGAGCAATGAACCACCGTTTCTGACTGGTTCGTGGCTGTTCCCTATGTATGATCTACTCCCCAATCGTTGGACAGTTTCCGGCGTAGATTAAGCTACTCTCTGCCCCTGCTGACCGGGTTGGGTTTCGTCTTTTCTCAGCCAATGGACCACGGCTGGCGGTCTGCCCCCAAGGGCGGAATGCGGGCGCTTCCGATTGTAGAATCCCACCCACTTTCCGACGCCCGCCCTTGCCTCCGATCCAGTTTCCCAAGCCTGCAGGTAGACGCATTCGTATTTCAGGGTGCGCCACAGCCTCTCGATGAAGATGTTGTCGAGGAACCGGCCTTTTCCATCCATCGAGATGCGCACGCCAGCTCTGCGCAGTCTGTCCGTCCAGGCGAAGGAGGTGAATTGCGAGCCCTGATCGGTGTTCATGATGCCGGGCGGGCCGAAGCGGTGGATTGCCTCGTTCAGCGCCTCGACGCAGAAGCCGGCTTCCAGCGTATTCGAGATGCGCCAGGCCAGCACCTTGCGCGTGTGCCAGTCAATGACCGCCACCAAATACAGGAACCCCTTGCGCATCCATTGCCCGGCAGGCGATTGCGAAGCAATCTGCCGAGAGGGGCAGGTAGGTGATGCCGGCCGCCCAGACCTGGTCTGGGCGGGTCCAGTAGCGCCCGCTTCCAGCTGTGGATCATCGTTGGGTGAACGCCAAACTGGCTTGCCAGCTCAGCGACAGTCCGTTCGCCTTTCAAAGGGCTTTGTTGCACAAATCGGATGGCGAGCGGACTTCCCCTTTCCCCTGAAGGACTTACCCGATAGCCTCTGTTGCGGGTATGCCAAGAGCGGTGTAGCGGTTGAGCACGGCGAAACGGGTTTGGATTTCCGCGACCTGCCTGTCGAAGTCTCGCGCCGAGAGGCGCTGCCCCAGCAGTTTCACGCAATGCATCCTTTCGTCGGGAAAATGATCCCCCCGATCATTTTCTGACCCTCCTCAAATCTCGGCGCGGCTTCGGCGGTGATATCCGCTCCACCGCTTCCAAAGGACGCGACCCAGATATCGCGAAGCGTTTACGGCCTCGTTTCGGGCAATGGCTCCTGGGCTTGTTGGCTTCCATGGCTTGGCGTTCTTGCGGGACGGGATGACGGCATGATCGTCTCGGCCAAGGCATTGTCGCAACTGTCTCCGGCGCTGCCGGCAGAGGGCTCGATACCAGCTTCTCCCAACCGCTCTGTGTATTTGATCGACAGGTATTGGCTGACCCACTGCGTGACAGGCGATGCGAGCATCGCCGAGAACGGCGGCCGGAGTGGTGAACAAGCCCCATCGCCTTTGCGGGCCGCCGCTCGTGAACAGCCTGCTCCAGAGCATCGAGAACGAACCCGGCATGCGCCGGGGTGCTGACACGACCCATTGACCGGCAGGCGATTTGGCCATGCCAGATCTGCCGGGAGGGGGCCGGCGATCTTGCGGGCATAGGCATCAATGAGCGAGCCTTTGTCCGCCATTGGTCCGAGGACAATGGCGAGCGCCTTGAATACCCATGCCCTTCATCAGCCGAGCAACCGTGCAGCGGGCGGCGTCAAAGCCTTTCCGCTGCAATTGCCGCCAGACCTTCCGCACGCCATAGACCCGCCAGTTCTCTTCGAAAACCCGCCGGATCTCGGGCCGCAATGCCGCGTCACGCCGGGCACGCTCCGACAACCGGGCCGGACCGGCCCGCTTCACCAGGAGCTCATAATACCTGGAAGGGGCAATCGGCAGGAATGAGACATGCCGCGCCATTGGTCCGAGCGGCAATGGCGAATGCAGATCGGCTCGCCCCCATGCTCCGCGCGATGCATGCCGGTAAATGACACCATCACTTCGACCGGCGGCCGAGCGCCGCCATCGCAAAATACGCGGAGGCTTTGCGGAGGATCTCGTTCGCCTGGCGCTGCTCGCGGTTCTCCCGCTCCAGCGTCTTCATCTTGCCGGCTGCATCTGTTGGCACGCCCGCCCGCTTGCCGCTGTCGGCTTCTGCCTTCTTAACCCACTCATTCAGCTTATGCGCCGAACAGCCGGTCTTTGCGGAGCTCGACATGATCGCCTGCCAACGGGAACTGTGCTGGCCGTTCGCCATTGGGCGCGAACCAATGGCGCCTCAATGGCTCACTTGTCCAGCACCAGCCGCACCGCACGCTCGCGGACCTCAGGAGAATACTTGTTTGTTGTCTTGCTCATTGTGGCTTCATCCTAATCAGGAGGTGAAGCCTCCGGAAAACCCGGGGCGGTTCAAGGCCCGTTCGCCTCGCTATCTCCCGAATAGACATCTGATCCCGAAGCGCCCAGCGTCGGTTCACACTCAAAATGCCATGTCGATCGCTCCAATAACCCCTGCCGATAAAAGCCAGGGGCACGGTCACACATGGGTCAATTCTCAATGAGAACTTTCGACTGTACCGGGTCAGATCCCAGCGGAAATCAACAACCTAGTCTGGTTTGGATCGCTTTTGCCGCAGCGAGCGCAACGTGATCGCGACCGATAGCCGAAACGACTTGCACTCCGATTGGCAGACCACCTGAGTTGCGCCCCGCGGGAACAGTCGCCGCCGGAAATCCACTGATGTTGTGGACATTCAGGTCGTTCCAGAAATTATAGCCTTGCGGCGTATCATCATGTAAACGCGCGGCCGCCGGTGACACGGGGCCAAGCAGTACATCATATCTGCTGAAGAAGGCCGACAGATCGGCTTTGAAGGCCGAAATCTGCTTGCAAAATGCAGTCGCGCTCCTGTCTGCTGCTGGTGGCTCCTGACGAAGATTGAGATCCGTTGAACCGGAAATACCGCCTTCTAGAGCGAGGCTGGAAAGTTTGTTTTTCCACACGCCCCCATCTGCTGTCACCAGAGCTTCGAATAGCATGGAGGCCTTGGGAAGACCTGCGGGGAAGTCCCGGGAAATGTCGGCTTTAGCATCTTGCAAGGCGGCAACCGCGCAGGTTACGGCTTTGGCCGTATCTTCTGAAACCGGATAAGCGCCGCAACCGGTATAATAGGCCACCCGGATACCGGCCAAACCTGCTTCTACAGTTCCATTTGAGTAAACCGATGTTGCATCAGGGTCTTGCCCATCGGGGCCGCTGATAACGGTCAGTGCCAGAGCCAGGTCATCGACATAACGTGCCATCGGCCCAATCTGTGTCAGGGTATCCAGCGTTCCAAGCCCATATGACACGCAATGGCCAGTGCGCGGCACGAGGCCCGCAGATGGTTTGATCCCAGCAATTCCACAAACATGGGCAGGGTCACGAATGCTGCCGCCGGTGTCGCTGCCAATGTCCAAAGCGGCACATCCTGCCGCTACCGCTGCCGCCGCGCCGCCGCTGCTGCCACTGGGTGATCGTGCCAGGTCATAGGGGTTGTTGGTACGTCCAAACAGCGGAGGATTGGTGTGTGCCGCTTGGTGAACTGTCAGCTCAGAAGTGTTGGTCTTGCCAAGGATTATTGCGCCCGCTTCGCGCAGGCGGGCCACAACAGTAGCGTCTTTGCGGGGGACAACCCCGGCCCGGGCCGGCATTCCGTAGGTGGTCACGATCCCTTCCGTATCAAACGAGTCTTTGATCGTGATCGGAACCCCCATCAACAGTCCTGAATTCTGGCCTTGGGCAATTTGTGCATCTGTCTTCCGGGCTTCGTCGAGTGCGCGTTCCGCAGCCAAAGTGACCACTGCATTGATCGCCGGGTTCACCGCTGAGATGCGCTCTAGATGCAGGGTGACGAGTTCGTGCGAAGAAATTGCCTTCCTTTGGATTGCAGTGGCCATTTCGACCGCAGAAGCAAATAGCCATTCCTGCATCAGGTACTTGTCCTCGTTGCTCAAAGGGAGCACCTGCCTGGCGCTCCCTTCATATGTAAGGCTCCGGGTGCTCAACAGCAGACCGGAGCCGGAAACACGGCGACGTTAGCCGGCAAGCCCCATCTGATAGTGATGCAGGTCGTAGGTGAGATGCATCCCCGCTCCGACGACGCCCGGGCGCACATGGCGGTACAGCGAGCGCCAGTAAGGCTGGATCGTTACCCCGTCGTCCTGAATGAGTTTCTGGATTTTCGCCATAACCGCACGGCGCTTATCCGCGTCAGCAATGGCAAGGGCTTCATCAAGCAGGGTATCGAACTCGGCATTTTCCCAGCCGAACTCATTCCAGGGCTCACCCGAGCGGTAAGCGACTGCCAGAATCTGGACCGCCAGGGCCCTATGGTTCCAGTTTGTCGAGGAGAACGGGTATTTGGCCCAATCATTCCAGAATGTTGATCCTGGCAAGACAGAGCGTTTCACTTTGATGCCTGCATCGCGCAATTGAGCGGCGACGGCGTCAGTGGTGTTCCGGCGCCAGTCGTCGTCAATGGACAGGAGCTCATGTTCGAAGTCTTCCATGCCGGCCTCTTTCATCAGGGCAAGGGCACCTTCGGGGTCATATACGGCAGGCGGCAGCTCGGCATACTCCGGGTGTACTGGGGCTACATGGTGGTTCTCTGCCGGGATCCCCTGATCATTGTAGCCAAGTTCAAGACAGACTTTATTGTCCACAGCCATCGCAAGCGCGCGGCGGACCCGCACGTCCGCGTAGGGCTTTACTCCGTTCACCTCGGCCTGCTGATTGGGGCGAATGACAATGGTCGACGCGGTAACCACTTCGGATTTTTCCAGTCCGATACCGTCAAACAGCGAAATGTAGTCCCCCAGCGACTCATAGACCACATCGATCTCTTCGGCTTCGATAGCAGCCAGCCAGGAGGAAGGATCAGTTCCGTAGTCGATGAACTCGATCCGGTCCAGATACGGCCCGCCATAGACCTCTGTTCCCCACCATTCCTGCTCTGAGTTGCGGACCAGCACGGCTTTGGTGCCGACTTCCAGCACTTCAATGAGGTAAGGGCCGGTCCCGGCATTCTTGTGCCCATCGGCTGCATTGTAGGACTGATGAATGATTGCGGCAGGATAGTCCGCCATGGCCGGTACAATTGAGATATCCGGGCGGGGCAATTTCAGATGGACGGTGTGATCGTCCGCTACCTTGACGGCCCCTTCAATTGCCTTACCCGTCTCTGGATCTACAAGTGTCGCCATGCGGCCCGCCATCGAGTTGCCCTCGACCGACTTATCGCACCAGCCGATGATGTTTCGGGCGACATCCTCGGCGGTGAAGTTATCGCCGTTGTGCCATTTCACGCCCTTGCGAACATTGAGCGTGTATTCGGTGGCGGTGTCATTCACTTCCCAGCTTTCGAGCAGCATCCCCCGGAAGGTCCCGTCGTTGTTGTATTCGACCAGGTATTCCAAGGTACTGCGGGTGAGGTTCCCCATTTCCGACCAGTCATAGGTCCGGGGTTCTTTGAGGCTTTGCACATTCATCTGAACGCGCAGAGTGCCGCCCATCTTTGGTGTCTGAGATGCGAAGGCGGGTGAGGCCGCTCCAACCATCCCGTATGCGGTGGCCGCAGCGACCCCCATCGACGTGGCGCGTGCCAGGAATTCCCGGCGGCTCAACTTGCCGGCGCAATGTTCCTCGGCGTACATTTTTGCAGCTGGATGGATTTGGAGTTGTGGCTTGGATTGACTAGGCATTTCATCCTCCCGTGTAAAAGCCAGGCTTGTCCGCCGTGTGTGGCGGTTCAGTACGTTGCGATAGATGGCCCGCCTGCATCGGGCGCAGGCGGGAAGAGATCCAGCAATTGGCGTGCCAGCTCGTCCCGGATTGGTCCAAATTCTGGGTTATGATACAGGTTGAAGTGCTCACCGGGATCCGCGCTGCGGTCGAAGAGCTCCCCCCAACTCGGATTGTTTGCGTAGAGAGTGAGGCGCCATTTTCCTGTAATCAGTGTCTGATTGTAGGTCTCGGGACGGGTGCGAGCGTGGTACTCGGCTATAAGGTGGTCTTGAGTTTCGTGGAGTTCGTCCGGCAGGAGGTTGGCGAAAGACGTTCCATCTCCAGCCTCTCCGGCAAGGCCCAAGTACTCCAGCAGCGTCGCCTTGAGATCGACATGGCTGGTGAACTGCGGCCGCTGCCCCTGTGTCACATTGGGTCCCGCCATGATCAGCGGAATGTTCAGCAACTGACGGTAAGGTGCAGGCCCCTTTCGGATCAGATTGTGATCACCCAGCAGTTCGCCATGGTCTGAGGTGAAGATTATCAATGTATCTTCAGTCAGCCCCCGGTCATCAAGGACTTTCAGGATCTGGCCCACACGGCTGTCGATCATAGAGACCATTCCGTAGGTGTGAGCCATGGCTTGCCGAAGCGATGCGTCAGACAGGCTGTGTGTGGTCTGCATGAACCCTTGCTCGCGGGGTGGCCCTGGGTCGCGCAGAAAATCCACGTAGCTCTTGCTGCCGTCTGCTCCGTCGCTTTCAGAGATATAGCTTGGCATGAGTGCAAGCTCGTTCACCTGTGCATCCGGAGCAGGCATGTCGGCGGGATCGTACATGTCGCACCAGGGGGCTGGCGGCGAGAACGGGTGATGCGGATCCGGAAAAGAGACAAGCAGGAAGAACGGGTTTGACGTGTCAGCAGCGGCAATGAAGTCGCATGCCTGGTCAGCTATCCAGCTATTGTAGTGCAATTCCTCCGGCACCGCGCTCTTCCAGATTTCATCACAATCCTCGGGCACCGGTGCCAGGGCGTTTTCCGGAAGGAACAGCTCTGCCGCCTCTGGTGCGGTTTTTCTCAGCCAGTTGGCATAGTGTCCGCCCTCTGTGGCGCTGACAGACTCACCGATCAGAATGTCGACGGTGTCAAATCCATAGAACGGCCCGTTCCACCCTGCACTCTCGGGAAGTTCCCAGAAGGCATTGGAATCGGGCATTTTGTGCTCTGCGCCGGCCAGGATTGGCTGGAAATGAAACTTTCCCACGCCGTGCGTTCTGTATCCGGCCGCCTTTAATTCATGCGAGATGAGAGGAATTTCTTCGCTCAGAGCAACACCGTTGCGGGTCAGTCCGTGGTTTCTGGCAAGGAGACCGGAAAACAGCGTTGCACGGCTCGGCGAACAAATCTGATGCGGCGTGTAGTGGTTTGTAAATACTGCTCCGCGCTCTGCCAGAACGTCCACATTGGGCGTTCTGGCAATTGGATTGCCTGTACACCCTAAGCTGTCAGCGCGCTGCTGATCAGTCATGATTAGAACAACATTTGTCATACCCGAACCGTCCTGTGATCGTGATCTCAAAACGGTAGCGGCAAACTTGCATCTAAAAAAATACTATGTTTTTGTACTGATATTCGAAATCCAAATATGACTTGTGATGTTTGACCGGAAGCAACTCGAAATCTTTCGCACTGTTATGAGCACTGGTTCGGTTTCCGGAGCAGCAACCCGCCTGAACCTCTCTCAACCCAGCGTCAGCCGTATCCTGGGCGATCTGGAGCGCGATTTCGGTTGCCCTTTGTTCACACGGAAAAGCAAGGGCGTGCAGCCGACCCCGGAAGCAGAAGAATTTCTGATCGAAGTCGAACGCACGTATTCTGCGCTAGCTTCTCTCGAAGAGGCTGCGGAGGAAATTGCCCGCAAGGAACGTGGTACTCTGACTTTTGGTGCAAATACCGCCTTGTCACTTGAGGTCGTGCCTCGGGCTCTGAAAGCTCTGGGAGTTCAGAAACACGATATTGCCGTCAACTGGCACGTCAAAACGTCCCGCTGGGTCACGGAATACGCCAGCATGGGTACGCTCAAGCTGGGCTTTGCCAACATTCAGGACATTCCTGAAGGCGTTAACCTGCTCTACGAAGGGGCAGTCCCGCATATGTGCATTCTGAGCGAAGAGCATGAACTTGCCCAAGCTCACAGCTCGCTTCACCTTGAGGATCTGCGAAAGGAACGGCTCATCGGGCTGCAAGGGGGCATCGCTGACGAATTGTCTATGCATCAGATTGGAGACAGGTTCCTTTCCCCATTGACGTCTGAGCTTTCGATAACGGCATTATTGCTGGGCGAACAAGATGTTGGCCTTCCTATCGCGGATGCATTCACTGCGCATTTCTGGACCGGACTGAAGCCGTCTGCCGCCCTTCCGATTGCCGATCTTCCAGCCTATCGTTTCGCCTTGTTTGAGCCCATTGGCGCGAGGCCTTCTCTCATCGCGCACCGGTTTAAGGAAGAACTTACCCGCGAAACGGAGCGCATTCTGCGCTGGATAGAGGAAATGCCCGGACAGACAGATGCTTGAAGTTCCGGTGGTCGGCGATGAAACCGCCGCGGGCGGCGCCTGAAACTTAAATCAGCGACCTTGCTCTCAAGCAAATGGAGTTAATGTGACAACACCCGGCCACCCGTTCACGGTGATGGATCAGGCCCGCGGCTATGCTGCGCGCGGCGGTGGCGCGGTGCCGGTGAGCCGAATGCTCCTCTGCCTATACCTATCAGGCGGACGCCTGCTGATCTGCCCCGAGTGCGCGCATGAATGGGCGGCGGATGCGCCGTCTGACCTAGCCGCAGACGTGCGTGACAGCGTGGGCAATGTGCTATGTGATGGAGACACTGTGACGGTTGTGAAAGACCTGAAGCTTTAAGGGACGTCCTCGGTCATCAAGGACGGAACAAAGTTCGGGGAATCCGGCTGGTCGGCGGCGACCGCGACAAAGATTGCAAGGTGCCGTGGTTCGGTCCAATCGGGCTGAAATCCAAATTTTTGAAGAAAGTATCCGGGTAAGGCCCTCGCTGATGGCCGGCGTCCGGGCTGCGATGGGTGCGGATCAGGCGACGGTCAGAACCCCCTTTCATTGGGCTTGCCCTGCCATTGTAGGAAGGCGCTGAACAGCTGCTGCTGGGTGCCGGTACCGAGCTTGGCATAGGCATTCTTGCGGTGGCTCATATCGGCTTAGCGTAGGATTCCATACTCACCCGCGACTAACCCCATGTTATTCTTCACCAAGGAACCTCAAGGACGATTTTGCCGGCGTGGCCCTTTCGGGCAAAACTTTCCTGTGCCTTGGCAATGTCCTTCAGAGCGTAGGTTTCTGCAACCAGCGGCTTGATTTCGCCGCGTTCGATTTGGCTGACCAGATTGCCGAAGACCTCGGGTACCAGAACTGTGCAGCCGAAGAAGCTGAGATCTTTCAGATAGAGTGTTCGCACATCCAGACCGACGATGTGGCCGCCGATTGCGCCTGCCACGGCATAGCGCCCACCCGGACGTATTACGTCCAGCAGGACCGGCCACTGTGGCCCTGCCCGCAAATCCATCACTTTCGACCGCGGCACCGAATTCGTGTCCTGGCCGCATCTGCAAGCACAGACCAGTACGCAGACATGGTATTGCGCCCCCTGCTCTCCTTGGCAAAAGGGCACGGTTGAGAACACAAGCCGGCGGGCCCGGCGATGGCTTCCGCGGAAGCACGATATCCGGCAGCTCTCAGATCACGACATTAAAGTAATTTGCGAGACCGTCTTAACAACACGCCCCGCAAATGCCTTGGGTGGAAGACGCCCGCGGGGTCTTCAGAGAGAAGATGATGGAAGAACTGGGCCGCTCCCCCAACCCTCAGAGGCAATAGGTACCGCGGTTCAGGTGTCGCTCACACGGGTGGATTTGTCGGAGTGGCTTTGATGATGGGTTGGGTAGCCCCT
The DNA here is from genome assembly GCF_000473165.1 of Leisingera aquimarina DSM 24565. GTDB lineage: Bacteria > Pseudomonadota > Alphaproteobacteria > Rhodobacterales > Rhodobacteraceae > Leisingera > Leisingera aquimarina. The sequence goes on from NZ_KI421505.1 coordinate 40,861, forward strand.
CCTGAAGGCACTTGTGCGAAAGTGGTCCGGATTGGACCAGGAGGATGAGCAATGAAGGAAGAACGACATTACAACTTTAGATCATTTATTAATAACTGCCTGAAGTTGTTTTATTAAAAAACCATAATAAATGATTGCTCGCGTCATACCTGTATAGCAGATTGAACGGTATTACAGTATCAATAAACACAGTTTTCTGCAGGCGGGATCCAGCGGTGCACGCATTTTTCGTTGCTGATGCCGCCGCCGCGGTGACCCGCCCTGACCGCCAACCGATCAGAATGAGCACGCTCCGCCTCTGAAACAGGGGTGCGTGCCGCCACCCGCCATTATGCTGAGGGAATTTTGAGAATACTCATTCTTGCATATGCCTGCGAGCCGGGCAAAGGCGGCGAAGGCGAAATCGGCTGGGCGCTGGCAAACCGGCTGGCGGGCGCGCATCAGGTCTGGGTGCTGACCCGTCGCAACAACCAGCCTGCCCTGGCCGCTGCAAACCGGAACCCGGATCTGAAGCTCCTCTATTACGATCTGCCGCGCCTGTTCATCGTCTTGAAGGGCCGCGGAAAAAAGAACTTCCTGCTGTATTACTACCTCTGGCAGCTTGGCTCTGCCGCCGCAATCCGCCGGTTTGACCGGGTTCACGGCTTTGAGGTCATCCACCATCTGACCGGCGGGATGGACTGGATGCCCTCCGGCGCCGCCTTTCAGAAAAAGCCGTTTGTCTGGGGGCCGGTGGGCAGCGAAAACACCCATCCTCTGATCCGCAGGCAGATGCCCTGGCGCGCCCGGCTCAAAGATATTGCCCGCTCGGCTCTGCGCTATTGCCTGCGCAATCTGGCCCCCGGCGTCCGCCGCACCCGCGCCAGGGCGGATGTGATCCTGTCGCACACGCCGGGCAACTTTCCTGGCAAACTGCAGAACAAAGTGGTGCCTTTTGTGCAGACAGGGATTGAGTCCGCGCCGCGGATGGCGCAGCGGAAAACGGATTTGCAGCGCGGCAGGGTGATCCGGATTATCTATGCCGGTGAATTTGTTGATTGGAAGGGCGCGCTTCTGGCGGTCCGCGCCTTTGCCGGATTTCATGCCGCATATCCGCAGTCCCGGCTGACAATGGTTGGCGCAGGCAACCAGGAGACCGCGATCCGCGCGGTGATCCGCCGGAACGGTTTGGACACCGCGGTAACCCTGACCGGGAAACTGCCGATGGCGGCGCTGCTGAGCGAGCTGAACCGCGCCGATGTTTTTCTCTATCCCAGCTACCACCACGGGCTGGCGACCGTTCTGCTGCAGGCCATGCTGACCGGCCTGCCCACCGTCTGCCTGGAAGGGGACGCCATTGGCCGCGCGGTGGGTCAGGAGGCCGGAATAACCCTGCCGCCGCCAGGCTCCGGCGATGCTGCCGGAGTGCTGGCGCAGGCGTTACTGACGCTGGCCGGGGATGAGGAACTGCGGCAGATAAAAGCCAGGGTTGCAATGGATCTGGCCCTGAACACGTATAACTATGATGCAATCACGGCGCGGCACACAGACGTCTACTGTTCCCTTTTGGCGCAGCCCGGCACGGCAGCCGGATCCGTGTGAGCTGCCGGCATGATTTCCACCGCCCGCTCCCGTCCCAGCCCCCGCCCAAGGAGCACTCTTTCATTTTACCTGCGCAACGGGGCTGTTGTCGGGATCATCAAACTGGCGTCGGTGCCGCTGGTGCTGTCGATTTCGGTGCTGCTGGCCCGCTGGCTGGGGCCGCAGGAATACGGCGTCTATGCCATCGCCTGGTCGCTGGCCGCGATTGGCGCCGCGGCGGTCTCTGGCGGAGTGTCGCAATTTCTGACCCGGCGGGTGGCACTGCTGCACAAGAGCGGCCGGAAGCCTGAAATCCAGCCGCATATTGCCGCCGCGATGCGGCTTGTCAGCCTTGCAGCGCTTTTGTTCCTGCTGCTGCTCGCCGCCGGCTGGAGCACGCGAGCCATCCCGCTGCCCCTCACCGGCGGCACCATTGCGCTGATCTTTCTGGTTGCCGCCTTTATCGGAGTGATCAACATCGGCAGCGCTGCGCTGCGCGGGCTGGAGCGGGCCGCCGAAGGGCAGCTCTTTCTCCTGATCGTGGCCCCGGCGGCCTCGGCTGCTGTCCTGCTGCTGATGATCTCCCTGACCGGCAGCCGGACCGCCTGGGCAGCGCTGGCCGCAATAGCCGCCGGCTATGGGCTGGGCGCAGTGCTGGCGCAATTGCGGCTCGGACAGCTGACGGCAGGGTTCAGCGGCCCCGCCACAGACGCACGCGCCCTGGTCCGCCCTGTCGCCGCGCAAAGCAAAACCTACATCGCCTATGCGGTGCTGATGATCCTGAGCCTGCAGCTGAACCTGCTTCTGGTCGGTGTTTTGCTGCAGGCAGAGCACGTCTCCTATTACAATCTGGCGGATAAGGCGGCCCAGTTTGCCGTGCTGCCGGTCGGCATCCTGGAATTACTGATGGCGACCCGGGTTGTCAGCCTGTACGCCCAGGGCGACCTCAAAGCTCTCAGGAAGCTATACCTGACTCTGACCGCGGCCGGGTTTGCAGCAGCCCTGCTGATCGCCGCGCCGCTGTATTTCCTGGGTGAAGAAATCATCCGCCTGCTGCTGGGACAGACCTATGCCAGCGGCATTTACCCGGTGCTGCTGCTGCTGCTTGCCGCGCAGCTGGTGCGCGCGGCCTTCGGGCCGCTGACGGTGATGCTGCTGATGACGGGGCATCAAGCCTATTGCGTTGCCAGCCAGCTGGCCGGCGCGGCGGTTCTTGGCACCGCAACCTGGGTTCTTGTGCCGCAGTTTGGCCTGCAGGGCGCAGGCATGGCCGCCACGGCCGGCGTTCTGGCAGCCTATCTGCCGCTGGCAGCCGGCGGTTACCGGACCCTAGGCCTGCGGTTGCCGTTCCTATGAGCCCCCGCATGTTTCCCGTCACGCAGCCCGGCTTTCCAGGCTTCATCGAAGAACTGGGCCTGCTGGGCATCGAACCCTGCCGCGCCGCGGATCCCGGCGCCACCGCTTTTGCCGTGCTCAGGGCCGCCAGCGTGCAGCGCTGGCTGCTGGTGCCGCTGCAAGGCCGCGCGGCAGTGGCAGATGCTTTGCGGATGCTGACCCCGATGTCGCGCCGCGCACGGCTGGCGAAATCCGCCGTGCTGGCCCTCAACGGCGCGGGGCTGCGCCCGGTCTGGACCCGCAACCGCATCTATCTGAAGGCGCGCGCGCGCACTTCCTGCCTGCACAGCTGGCCTTCGGCGGCTTTCTTCTCGGGCACGCCGGGGCCCGAGCGCAAGATAACGGTGCAACTGCGCGGCGCGCACAGCCGCGAAAACGCCTATCTGAAACTGGCCTGCTCACCGCACGCCAACACGCTGATCTCAAACGAGGTGCGGGCGCTGCGATCCGCCCGCAAGCTGGATCTGTCGTCGGCGCTGCTGCCGTCCGTGCTGGGATACACCCGGTTCGGCCCCCGCCGTGCGTATATCTGCAGCGACGAGACCCGCCCCGGCTTCAACCCGGCCCGCACCCTGCGCCAAAGCCATTTTGATTTCCTGGACGAGATGGCGGCGAAAACGGCGGCCCCCCTCAGCTGTCAATACCTTCACGATCTGATGCAGAAGCATGCAGCGGCGGCAAAATCCCTGCCAGCGGCGCAAACCGATCTGGCCGCCCGCGGGCTGGAAACCCTGCGCCGTATCCTTGCCCGCAGCCCGGTGCATGCTGCCTTGGCGCATGGCGATTTCACCCCCTGGAACTGCACCGCTACCGGCTCCCGCCTTTATGTCTTCGACTGGGAGCTTTCGGCCCGCCAGCCGCTTGGCTGGGATCACCTGCATTTCTGGCGCAGCAGCGGCACAGCGCCGCCCTGCGGCGACCCCGTCCCGCTGCTGCGCCAGATGCAGGCGCGCTGGCATCACGGATCGGCCGGGAGCGCCAGGTTCCTGCTGATTGCTTATCATCTGGACCGGATTTTCCGGCGCAATGCCTGCCCTGCCAGCCCGGAAATGCTGCAGCGCCTGCTGGCAGCGCCGGCGCAGGACGCCGCATGATCGCGCCGGTGCATCTGATCTATTTTGCCATTGTCCTGGCAGCAGGCCTCGCATCCCTGGCGGCACTGCAGGTCAGGGGCCGGCCGGGGCAGCTGCTGGTCAGCCTGCCGGTTGTCGTGCTGGTCTCGCTGGCGGTCAGCTGGCGCGATGTCCAGCTTGGCGCCGACACCCGGATCTATCTGGAGATGTACAGCCACCCCCACCGGTTCGAGAGCTTTGTCGAGACCGCATATATCACTGCCATCCGCCTGCTGCGGCACATCAGCACCGACGGCACGTTCTACCTGTTTGCCAGCGCCTTTGTTACCAACCTGATTGTCTATCTCGGCTTTGCACGCTTCAATCCCCGTCTGGCCGGCTTTGCCTTTGCGCTTTATTGCGCCTCACCGGTGTTCTGGACCGTGAACATCCTGATCCTGCGCAACGGCCTGGCGGCAGCGCTTATCCTGCATGCCACGCTGATCCTGGTCACCGCCGGGCGCACCCGCAGTTTCTTTGCCCTGGCGCTGGCGGGCGGCGGGTTTCACTATTCCGCTTTGGGGCATGCGCTGTTCCTGTCCGCGGCGGATCTGTCCACCGCCCGGCGCGCGGGGCAGGCCGCTGGCGCGCTGATCTGCGCTGCCGCGGCCCTGTTCCTGGTCTTTCCCTATGTGTCCGCAAGCGCTGCCCCTTGGATCGAGCGGTTCGAGGATTATCAGCATTACGCCGCCACCGGACAGTTCGCCTATGAAAACGCATCGCTGAAACCGCAGCACGCGATCCCGCTTCTGGTGTTCCTCGGCGCGCTGCTGGAATGGCGGCGGCTGCAAGACACCGAGCGGCTGCTGCTGCGCTACTACCTGGCGCTGCTGATCCTGGCGGCGGTGTTCTGGGACAATGTCCTGTTCCGCGACCGGATATACCTGCCCGCCCAGTTGATGGAGCCGCTGTTCCTGGCACTGTTCCTGCGGCGGGTGCTGCGCGAGGACGTCCTGTTTGCCGTCGGCGGCTTTGCCTTCTTCCTGACGATGGCAGCCGGGACAATCCTGATCTGGGGGCCGCGCAATGTCCTGCAATTTTACTGAATCGGTGCCCGCCCCGGCGCAAAACCGCATTGGAAATGCTGACATGAACGGCATCAGCCTGCCACAGCGCGACCAGCTGCTGCTCCGCTTCTTTGCCTGCCTGGAGGAACACGGCGTCTCATATTGCGTGCTGTCCGGCCTGTCTGCACAGAACCCGGAGTATGATCTGGACGTGGATATCTCTGCCGCCCCCGCCGACAGTGCCCTGATCGCCAGGCTTGTGCGGGCATTCGCGCGCGATAACGATCTGCTGCTGCTGTTTGATATCTGGTCCGGCACCTGCAGCCGCGCCTATACCCTGGTTCAGCGCGGCAGCGCCGGGCGGGTGATGCTGAAGCTGGACATCATGGCGGGTTACGGCTCCTTCAGCACCGGCGAAGTTCTGCGCCACGCGGAACTTGCCCGCAACAGGGTCAATAACGGCATGTTCTGGAGCCTGTCGCCGCAATCAGAGCTGGCCTATCTGGCAGTCCGCCATGTGCTGAAGAACGACAACCGGTCCTACCGCGCCGAACGGATCCGGGAGCTGCAGGGCACCCAGGACATGGGCGCCTTCAAATCCGCCTTTGCGCCCGTCATTCTTGACGCGGTCAAGGCCGCAGCGGCAGATCAGCTGCCGCAAAAGGGAACCACGCTGCGACGGCAGCTGGCGCGCTATGGCCGGGCGCGCATGGGCCTGCGCAGGCGGCTGGCGGCCGGGGCGCAGGAGATCCGCCGACGGGCACAGCGGATCCGGCAGCCGGTGGGCTGCAGCATTGCGTTTCTGGGGCCGGACGGCTCTGGCAAATCCACCCTGATCTCTGCGCTGCACAAAAACCTGTCACCGGTGTTTCACGGCGTGACCCTGCTCTACTGGCGGCCCCGGCTGCTGCCAACGCCGGGACGGCTCAAATTCTGGAACCCGGCGCCCGAAAAGCAGGAAAACCCCAACCCGCACGATGTTGTGCCGCATGGGCGCGCGGTGTCGCTGGCGCGGCTGCTCTACTTTGCCTGCGATTACATCCTGGGGCATTTCCTAGTGGTCCTGCCCCGGATGATCCGCAAGGACCTGGTGATTTTCGACCGGTTCCTCAACGACATCCGCCTTGACCAGCTGCGCTACCGCATGGCGGTTCCGGCGCGGCTGCTGCGGCTGATCGAACGTCTCGCGCCCAAGCCGGACATCATCTTTGCGTTGCACGGCCCGCCAGAGGTGCTGCACGGCAGAAAGCCGGAACTCGAGCTTCAGGAAACCGCCAGACAGGTGGATCTGCTGCAGCAGATGGCCCGCGAGAACCGCCATTTTGCGGCGGTCAATGTTGATAGGGATATTGAACACATTGTTGATGAGATCATTGAAACCCTCCTGGCGGCTTGCGCGGAAAACGGCGGAAAACGTACCGGGAGCCGCACCCGGTCCCGCCCCCCAGACAGATAAAACCGCGCCGCTCCTGTTTCTGGACTCGGTGTCCGACATCTACGGATCGTCCCGGATCGGGCGTTTCATCATCACCTTTCTGGAAGACGCCGGATATCCGGTGGATGCGCTGGTGGCGGTGGAACGCAACGCCCCCGCCGCCCGCTATGCCGCCCGCGCGGACCTGCCGATCCTGGTTATGCGGGACTTCCGGCAGGCGCCGTTCAAAAGTCTGGCCAAGACGGTCCGCAACTCTGTCCGTTTTGCCGCCCTGCTGCGTCGGCGTTTTCCCCGCCACCGGACCCTCTATTGCAACACCTTCGCGACCTTGCCCGCAGCCCTGATTGCCCGCATGTTCCGCCGCCGCTGCATTCTGCATCTGCATGAAACCGCCCCCGGCCCTGCCGCGGCCTGGCTGCTGAAGGCGGCCATACGGCTGTCCGGCCTGCGGGTCATCGTGGTGTCGCAGGCCATCAAAGACTCCTGGGGGCTGGAAAACGCCGCGCGGGTGCAGGTGATTCACAACGGCATTCCCGATCTGGATGCAGGCATTGCCGCCCTGGAGGAAATCCGCCGCTGGGACATCGCCTTTGTCGGGCGGCTGACGGCGAAAAAGGGGTTTTATGTCTTCCTGGACGCCCTGCGCCAGCTGGACACGCCCCGGCACCAAGGCACCAGAATCCTGATCCTGGGCGGCTGTCTTCCCGGCGAGACCCTGCCGCCCGGCACCTTTGCGGGCTTTACCCATCTGCAGCTGGACTATCTGGGCGAACGCCCCGACGCCGCCGCCTTTTTTGCGCAAAGCAAAACGGCCTGCATCCCTTCGCTCTTTGCCGATCCCTTCCCGACCACCGCGCTGGAAGCCCTGCGCGCGGGCTGCCTGGTGGTAGCCTCCGATACCGGCGGTCTGCCCGAGGCTTTGCAGGGAACCGCCAGCACGCTGGTGGCGCCCGGGAATGCCGAAGCGCTGGCCCAGGGGCTGGCAGCCAATCTGGCAGAGGCAGGCCCCGATGGCGCCCGCCAAAACCGCGCGCAATACAAGGCCCGCTTTACCCTCGACGGCTTCAAGACGCGGTTTCTGGCAGGACTTGCGCCGCAGCAGACGCACCCTGCCCCGCAGCTGAAGGCCGCCATTCTCGGCACCGTCGGGGTGCCGGGGCGCTATGGCGGGTTTGAAACGCTGGCGGAAAATCTGGTGCGCTATGCGATGGCGCAACACCGCAGCGAGGCGGATCTGACTGTCTATTGCAGCGCCTGCGCCTACCCTGCCCGTCCGGCCCGGTTTCTGAACGCCCGGCTGCGCTATTCGCGGCTGAACGCCAACGGCATTCAAAGCATCCTTTATGATGCCATGACAGCGCTGGATGCGGCACGGCGCGGCCATAACGTTCTGCTGCTGCTGGGGGTTTCGGGCGCCTGTGTGCTGCCGCTGATCCGCTTGGTGTCCCGCGTGCGGATCATCACCAATGTCGACGGGATCGAATGGCAGCGGGCAAAATGGCAAGGACCCGCCCGCCATTTTCTGCGCTGGTCCGAAGGGCTTGCCGTGCGCTGGTCGCATCAGGTCATTGCCGACAACCAGGGCATTGCCGATTACTTGCGTGAAACCTACGGCATCCCCGCCGAAGTCATCGCATACGGCGGGGATCACGCGCTTGCCGCCCATTGCACAGCCGGCAGCGATGATCCCGCGCTGCCCGCCTGCTACGCTTTGGCGCTGTGCCGGATCGAGCCGGAAAACAATCCCGAAATGATCCTGACAGCTTTTGCCCGGGCCGGGCAGCCGCTGGTCTTTGCCGGCAACTGGAACAACAGCGCCTTCGGGCGCAGGCTGCGGGCGCAGTTTGGCGAGTATCCCGCATTGCATCTGCTGGACCCGGTTTACGATCCCGGCGCACTCTGCCGCCTCCGCTCGAACGCATCGCTTTATGTGCATGGCCACTCGGCCGGCGGCACCAATCCCGCTTTGGTCGAGATGATGTATTTCAACCTGCCAATTCTAGCCTATGATTGCAGTTTCAACCGCTTCACCACCGAACAGCAGGCCACCTATTTCAAATCCTCCGCAGCGCTGGCACAGTTGATATCCAGCGGGTTTGACGATACCGCCGCAGCAGCAGCCCTGTGCGAAGTTGCCCGGCGGCGCTACAGATGGGACCGGATCGGGCAGCAGTACTTCGGCCTGATGCAGGCGGACACACAGAAGACATGAGGTCAGAGGCGATGCAGATAGACGAAACAGGGCTGCCAGGGCTGAAGGTGCTGACACCGGCACGGTTCGGCGACGCGCGCGGCTTTTTCAGCGAAAGCTGGAACCGGAAACGGCTGGCCGCCCAGGGCATCGATCTGGACTTTGTGCAGGACAACCATTCTGTTTCGGCGCAAACCGGCACCCTGCGCGGGTTGCATTTCCAATCCCCGCCCCATGCCCAGGACAAGCTGGTGCGCTGCGGCCAGGGCACCCTGTTCGATGTGGCGGTGGACATCCGCAAAGGCTCGCCCGCTTACGGCAAATGGTTCGGTATTGAGCTGAGCGCAGAGAACGGCAAGCAATTGCTGGTGCCCAAGGGCTTCCTGCACGGCTTCCTGACCCGCGCGCCGGACACCGAGGTGATCTATAAATGCACCGATTACTACGCGCCGGACTGCGACGGCGCGGTGGCTTGGGACAGCTGCGGCATCGATTGGGCATTTGACGGCACGCCTGTCCTGTCGGAGAAAGACAAAAGCGCACCCGCGCTGGCGGATTTCGACAGCCCCTTTGCCTGGGAAGGATAAGTGATGAAAATACTCGCAGCCGGAGGCGCGGCATGAAGATACTGGTGACTGGCGGAGCCGGCTTTATCGGCTCGGCAGTGGTGCGGTTGGCAATCAGCCGCGGCCATCAGGTGGTGAATCTCGATGCGCTGACCTATGCCGCCTGCCTGGCGAATGTGGCCAAGGCCGCAGAAAGCCCGCTTTATGCCTTTGAGCAGGCCGACATCCGCGACCGCGCCGCGCTGGACCGCGTGTTTGAGGCCCACAAACCCGATGCGGTGATGCATCTGGCGGCGGAATCCCACGTCGACCGCTCGATCGACGGGCCGGGCGATTTTGTCGAGACCAATATCACCGGCACCTATCAGATGCTGGAAGCCGCCCGGAAATACTGGACCGCGGCCGGCAAGCCGGAAGACTTCCGCTTTCATCACATCTCGACCGATGAGGTCTACGGCAGCCTGCCTGCCGACCCCGCGGTGATGTTCACCGAAGACACCGCCTATGATCCGCGCTCGCCCTATTCCGCTTCCAAGGCCGCCAGCGACCATCTGGTGCGCGCCTGGGCCGAAACCTATGGCCTGCCGGTGGTGCTGACCAATTGCTCCAACAATTACGGCCCCTATCACTTCCCGGAAAAACTGATCCCGGTGGTGATCCTCAATGCGCTGGCGGGCAAAGAGCTGCCGATCTACGGCGACGGCTCCAACGTGCGCGACTGGCTGTATGTGGAGGATCACGCTGACGCCCTCCTCTTGGTGGTGCAAAAGGGCGCACTGGGGCGCAGCTACAATATCGGCGGCGAGAATGAGCGTTCGAACCTGGAGCTGGTGCAGACGCTCTGTGCGATCCTGGATGGCAAGCGGCCGCGCGCCGATGGCAAGTCCTACAAGGACCAGATCACCTTTGTGACGGACCGTCCGGGCCATGATGCGCGCTATGCCATCGACCCCAGCCGCATCCGCGGCGAACTCGGCTGGCGGCCCTCGGTGACGGTTGAGGAAGGCCTGGAACGCACGGTGCAATGGTATCTCGACAATGAGGCCTGGTGGCGTGCCCTGCAGGACCGCGACGGCGTCGGCCAGCGGCTGGGCACCGGCAAGTGAAGGCGTGACCGGGCTGTCCTTGCGGACAGCGGCCTCCCCTCTCGGCGGCAAAGCCGCCTGCCGGGCAGCGGGACGGGAGTATTTGGGAAAAGATGAAGGGGAGGCGCGTATGATCCTTGTTTTCGGCAAGACCGGCCAGCTGTCGCGGGAGCTGGCGGCGCATGCGGGTATCATCAGCTTGGGCCGCGATCAGGCAAACCTGAGCGACCCTGAAGCCTGCGCGGCGGCCATCCGCGCCCATGCGCCTGCCGCCGTCATCAATGCCGCTGCCTACACCGCCGTCGACAAAGCGGAAGAGGAAGAGGCACTGGCCGCCGTCATCAATGGCGATGCTCCCGGCGCCATGGCACGGACCTGCGCCGCGCTGAACATTCCCTTTGTCACCGTCTCCACCGATTATGTCTTTGACGGCAGCGGCGAAGCCCCCTGGAAACCGGCCGATGCGGCAAGCCCCCTCAACGCCTATGGCCGCTCCAAGCTGGCGGGCGAGGAAGCGGTGCGCGCTGCGGGCGGCGCATATGCCATCCTGCGCACCTCCTGGGTGGTCTCGGCGCATGGCAGCAACTTTGTGAAAACCATGCTGCGGCTGGGACGCGAACGTGACCGCCTGACCATTGTTGCTGATCAGACCGGCGCGCCGACCCCGGCGCGGGATATTGCGGCGGCCTGTCTTGTGATGGCGCGGCAGCTGATGACGGGTCCGGGCAAGCCCGGCACCTATCATTTTGCAGGCGCCCCGCAGACCAGCTGGGCGGGTTTCGCACGCGAGATCTTTGCGCAGGCCAACGTGGATTGCACGGTGGAGGATATCCCCACCGCTGCTTATCCGACACCGGCGGCACGGCCCTTGAATTCACGTCTCGATTGCACATCACTGGAGACGGTTTTCGGCATCCCGCAGCCGGACTGGCGGATGGGGTTGACTGAGATTCTGAAAGATTTGGGAGAATTGGCATGACTGACGGCAAGACCGGCGCGGGTCGCAAAGGCATCATTCTGGCGGGCGGCTCGGGCACCCGGCTTTATCCGATCACCATGGCGGTCTCGAAACAGCTGCTGCCCTTGTATGACAAGCCGATGATCTACTACCCGCTGTCCGTCCTGATGCTGGCAGGCATCCGCGAGATCTGCGTGATCACCACGCCGCAGGACCAGGAGCAGTTCACCCGCCTGCTGGGCGACGGCAGCCAGTGGGGGGTGTCGCTCACCTATGTGGTGCAGCCTTCGCCCGACGGGCTGGCGCAGGCGTTTATCCTGGCCGAGGACTTCCTGGCCGGCGCCCCCTCGGCGCTGGTTCTGGGCGACAATATCTTCTTTGGCCATGGTCTGCCGGACCTGCTGGCCGCCGCCGATGCACAAACAGCAGGCGGCACTGTGTTCGGCTACCACGTGGCAGATCCGGAACGCTATGGCGTAGTCGGGTTCGACGACGCGGGCCGCGCACGCGAGATCATCGAAAAACCTGAGGTGCCGCCCTCGAATTATGCGGTGACCGGCCTTTATTTCCTGGATGGCACGGCGCCGGAACGGGCCCGGCGGGTCGCCCCGTCGCCGCGCGGCGAGCTGGAAATCACCGATCTGCTGCAGATGTACCTGGAGGAAGGGTCTTTGCGGGTTGAAACCATGGGCCGCGGCTATGCCTGGCTGGATACCGGCACCCATGGCTCGCTTCTGGATGCGGGCAATTTCGTGCGCACCCTGCAGGAACGCCAAGGCCTGCAGACCGGCTGCCTGGAGGAAATCGCCTACAGCCAGGGCTGGATTGATGCGGCCCAGTTGAAGGCACGGGCGGAGAAATTCGCCAAGAACGCCTATGGCGCCTATCTCGAAGGGCTGCTGAAGTAGGCGGCAGGCTCCCGCCAGTCATCCGCTATCACAGATAGCCTCTTCCGGTGGGCCCGGCGCCGCTGCGCGGCGCGGGGGTCGCGGCTTGCGGGTGCGCGGGCAGGGAATTGACAGGAATTCCTAACAAATTGACAACAAGGGCCATTTTCTAGCCACAGCAGTCCCACAGCCATTCTCGATTGCGCCAATAGGCCTGTCCTCAACCGGATTTTTCCTGCGAGGAGCACGCAATGGCACAGCGGCAAACGGAAACCCGCCCTGGGCAGGGCCTTGGCTGCCGCATGCGGCAGCAGCTGCTGTTCCGCACCGGCACGGTGCTGGCCGCCGGCTTGCTTGCGGCGGCGCTGGCCGGACCCGCTGCGGCCGTTCAGCCGCCGCCAGCGCAAGAGCCTGCCGCCTTGGTGCCAGTGTCCCGGCAAGTGCTGCCGCCCCTGGCCCATGCCCGTTTCTGCCTGCGCCACCCTGGCCAATGCGCAGTGCGCGGCGGCAACCCGCAGCCTGCTCGCTCCGCACAGGCGCAGCTGGCCGAGCTGGTGAGGATCAATCTGGCGGTAAACCGGGACATCACCCCGCAAACAGACGGCACCGTACAGGGAATTGCCGATGAATGGCGGCTGAATGCGGTACGGGGCGATTGCGAAGATTATGCACTTCAAAAGCGTAAAAGGTTAATTAATTTGGGCTGGCCATCCAAATCACTCCGGCTGGCAACGGTGCTGGCACCGGATGGCACCGGCCATGCCGTATTGATTGCACGTTTTCACGGCAGGGATTTTGCCCTGGACAATCTCACAAATGAAATCCGGCCCTGGCGGGAAACCGGATACCGGTTTTTGAAAATCCAATCGGAAACAGATCCAAAAGCCTGGTATTCGGTTGCCGCGCCGCAAGCCGGAGACGGGTTGTCCTGAGCCCCGTTGCCGCAGGTCCGCACCCGCGTCAGGCGCCGCCGCGCCGCACAATCACGCTGAGTGTGCGCCACACGATGCGGGCCTCCATTGCAAAACCCGTATTCGCGATGTAATGCAGATCGGCACGCACTTTGTTCCGCGTGGCATCAATGCCTTCGATATACCCAAGCTCCACCTGGGCCCAGCCGCTGATGCCAGGGCGCACCGCATGCCGCTCCTGATATCCCGGCACGTCGGCCAGAAACCTGCGCGCATGGTGGATATAATCCGGACGCGGTCCGATCAGGCTCATATCTCCCCTAAAAACATTAACAATCTGCGGCAACTCATCCAAACGGGCGCGGCGCAGAAACCGCCCGAGCGGGGTGATCCGCTCTTCTTCCAGCGGGCAATCAGCAGTGCGGCGGATTTCCGGCGCGGGGCGCATTGTCCGGAACTTGTAGGCGGTGAACGGGCGGCAATCCCGCCCCATACGCAGCTGCGAATAAAGCAACGGCCCCCGGTTCCAAAACGGGTTGAGAAGCAGCAGGCCCGCAGCGCACATCAGTGCCAGCGGCAGCAGGATCCCGCTGCTCACAACCAGGTCAAACATCCGCTTGACCCCAGCAAACACAAGGCAGGACAGGGTGCTGCGGCGCGGCGGACGGACTGAATTATTAGGCAAATCCCGTTCTGGGAATTCAAAGTCAAACATTTAGCTTTAACACCTAAGGTTTAACAGAAATTTTAACCATTCGCCGCAATCAGGCGAGTAAACATTAGGCAATTATGTGCTGTGTAGAAATTGTGTCAATTGATTCCAAAAAAGGCACAGTTAAACATTCATAAGTTGTTATTAAATTGAAGCGCGCCCCGCCGCCGCAGGATCCAGCCTTCGTACGGGGCGGAGAGTCTTGAGCGTTCCAGATAGGTTTCCAGTAGCCGTTCCGGCAGGCCGAGAGCCCGGCCCATCACAGCCAGGCGCAGCCAAAGATCGCCGTCAAGCGGCTGCCGGGCCAGCGCCGCCTCAAGCTGGCGCAGGGCGGCTTTCCGGGCCGCAGCTGCCTCCGGGTCCGATGCGGGCAGCAGCGGGTTCAGGCCTTTTGCCGCTGCTATCAGATCTGCCGCGTATAGATGCAAAACCGCCCTGCTGCGGTGCAGATGCGGATCAAACACCGCTGCCGCTCCGGCTGGCGCGGCCAGCAGCGCCGCCACCAGCCCGCTGTCCGCCGACTCCAGCCGCCCGGCCCCGGCCTCTGCAGCCAGGCGGTGATGCGACTGGTGGTTCAGATGGCCGCGCAAACCCTGCCATTGCAGCCCTGCGCACAGGGCCGCCAGCGCCAGAAGCAGGGCCTTAGCTGTCATGGTAATAGCGGGCGTAGGCCCTCCCGTAGCCATAAGACGACCCCTCGCAACTGCCATAGGCAGCGGCCATTTTCGCGTCGAACATATTCAGAAAGACGCCATAGCACTTGCCGCGCAGCCGCGGGTCGCTGCCGAGGATGGCAGCGGCGTGGTTCACATTGGCGGCCCCCCATTTGGCAACAAAAAACAGCCCGTCCAGATTGTGCAGAACCGCGCGCGCATCCACCACCGGCCCCAGCGGCGGCAGATCGACAATCACACAGTCATAGACCGCCGCACAGGCGCCCAGAAGATGCTCCATCGCCGGGCCGCCCAGCAGCTCGCCGGTATGCACCGCCCGGCCGTGCCGGTTCGGCAGGATATGGGCGCCGGTCTCTTGTTCGACGCACAGCACATCCTGCCAGTCCGCCCCGTCCAGCAGCACATCCACCAGGCCCTGCTCAATATCGCCCGCCAGCGCCCGGGTCAGGCCCGGATTGCGCAAATCGCCGTCGATCAGCATGACCGAGGCGCCCTGCGCCGCCAGCAGCGCTGCAAAATTGGCAGCGGTGGTTGTTTTGCCTTCACCGGGGAAGCAGGACACAACACCGATGATCTGGCTGGCACCGCGCTGCGGCGCCTTCAGCGTCAGGCTCATCCTGCCAGTGCGCAGCGTCTCGGCAAATCCTGACAGCGGCTTCCCGGCACCATAGCGCAGGATGCCGGGAAACCGCACCTTCCGCCTGCCAAGCTGCAGATCCGCCGCCTCCGGCGGGTGCTGCGGCGCTGAAATCTTCTCCAGCCCGCCCAGAAACTCCAGCCCCAGGGTGGTTCTGATCTGCTCTTCCGTGCGCAGCCTGGTGTCCACCGCCTCCCGCAGCGCGCTCCAGCCCGCCGCAAGCAGCACCCCCAGAATGCCGGCCAGGGCAGCGATTTTTGCCAGCTGCGGCGAACTCGGGGTTTCAGGCACCCGCGCCAGGTTCAGGATCCGCGCGTCCGACACTGGAAAGCTCTGCTCTTGCAGCGATTGCTGATAGCGCTGCAGAAAACTGGTATAAAGGCTGCGCACGGTCTCCGCGCTGCGCTCCATCTCGCGCAGCTCCACCAGGGTTGTGTTGTCCGCCCCCAGCTGTTCGGCGGCAACCGCCTGCGCGGCTTCCAGGCTGGCCAGCCGTTCGCGGGCTTCATGCACATCGTTGCGGGCCACCACCTCCGAGCGTTTGATCTCTTCAAACATCAGCCCTTCCAACTGGATCAGCTCGCGCTGGCGCCGCCGGGTCTGCGCGTGATCCGCGCCCAGGCTGCTGCGCAGATAGTTGAAGTCCCGCAAGGTCTCCAGATACTGGCTGCGCAGGTTTGCAGTGATCGATTGGCTGGCGGTCGAGCTGACAAAGGCTGAGGTGTCATTCTGCGTGACGATCTCGTTCAGCCGGTTGCTGCGGGCCTGCAGCGCCAGCAGCTCCGCCCGCAGATCCGCCACCTGCTTGTTCAGCAGCTCCAGCTCGATATCCGACGACAGATCGCCGCCTGCACCTGCCAGATTGTTTTCGCGCCGGAATCTGTCGACCGCCTTGTCCAGCAGGCCGGACTGAAGCCGCAGCTGATCCGACCGCTCCTTCAGCCAGTTGGTGGCGCGCTGGGTCGCCTCGTATTTCGAGGCCAGCTGATCCTCGATATAGGCATTGGCAACCGCATTGGCGATCCGCGCCGACAGCGCCGGAGAGACCGAGGTATAAGTGATCTGCAAAACCCGGCTGCGCTGCACCTGGCGCACGGAAACATTGTCCCGCAGCAGGCTGACGGCATCCTGGCGGGCGGCTTCTGCCAGTTCCTGCGGCGTCAGCGGAATGGCGGGTTGTTCGTCCTGCACCCAGGACACAGCCGCTGCCGCCGCCAGCCGCAGCAATTCTTTCACCCCTTCAGCCACCCGCCCCGGCCCGGTTTTGGGTTCGCTCAGAAATACTTCGTTCTGCACCAGATCCAGCGCCGCAACCACCCGCGCCGCGATCTGCTCCGACTGCAGCACCTGGATTTCAGTGGTGATCTGATCCACGTCCAGCCGGACCCCTGACACCCCCGACAGTTCGCGGGCGTTTTCGGCATCCGCAGAGCCGACGCTGATATGGGCCGAGGCGGTGTAGACCGGTGTTGCCGTTGCCGCATAGGCAATCCCCAGCAGCAGCCCGCAGACCAGCCCCAGCAGCAACACCGGCCAGCGCCGCCTCGCCACCGCAAAGATCCGCATCAGGTCAAGGCCGTCGTCCTGCGCCCCGCCGCCTTCCGGCGCCTGCGGCACCCGCATCGGTTCATAGGTCATCTTCTGCATTTGGCACCTGAATACTGGCAAACAGCTGCCGCAGCGGATGTCCGCAAACGCAGCTGTTGCCCGGAAACCACCTAACCGGCCGGGCTGACAGCACCGCCCGGCACCCCGCCTGCGCTACTGCCGCCGGATCTGCCGCTGCCCGGGGTGCTGCCGGATACGCCGCCCGCAGCGTTGCCGCCCGGCTCCCCGGCACCGGTGGCCGGCGTGCCGCCTGCGGCCGCAGCACCGCCGCCGATATCCGCCGCGCCGCCGCCCGCCGCCGCTTCCGGCCCCCCAAGCCCGGCGCCGGGCGTCCCCGGTGCGGCGGGATTCGTGGCCGCTGTCTGCACATCCCCCGAGGCGGCGGTGAACCCCGCCGCCAGCCCGGCAGAGGGAGATTGCGCAACCGCCACAAGGATGGCCGCGCCCTGCTGAAAATTCCCGTCCGCTGTCATCTGGCTTGCGGCCTGCGCCAGGCCTGCGCCAATGGCTGCGGCCTGCTCTGCGCTGACCCCCTCCGCAGAGGCCAGGCCGGCAATCCTGGCCGCCGTGTCCGGATCCGTCAGGGCGACCGAGGCAATCAGTCCCGCCAGATCACCTTCTTGGGTCAGAAACCCTGACGGATCGGCCAGGAACAGCGCCAGCGCCGCCGGGCTTGCCTCCACCTGGGGCAGCGGGTTTTCCGCCCGGCCTGCCCCGGCCGCGCCTTCCGCCGTCTGCCCAGATACAGGCGGCGGAAACACTGCAAAGGTTGCAACAAACCCGGCCGCCAGCACCCGACGGGCTCCTGAAGGAAACGCAAAACTCATATCATGACCTCAAATGCCCTATTCGCGGCGCGGAGGGGGCCGCGCGTTTGCATCCAATGGATGCGCCTATTGCGTGTATAGATAATTACCCTAGCCTGCCGGATTGATGCGCTTTGAATTAAATCCCCGATAATTTTCACGCACGCCCTTTCTCCGGCCCTTTCCCGAACGGTCAGGCGGTCAAAACCTCAAAGCCGTCATCAAGAACCGCAACCGCACTCAGCTTCCCGGTTGCAAAAGCACCGGTATCCGCGCAAATCCGGCCGCCTTCCGCTCGCACATCCTCAACAATCGTGTGGCCATGGACAATCCAGACCCCGTCCTGGCGTGGCACCCGCCCGAAATTGCTGTGGCCCCAAACCAGATCGTAATCTTCTTGCACCTCCATTGGCCGCGCCGGGTCTGCCCCCGCATGCACCGCCGCCACGTTGCCGCTCCGCCAATAGGCCGGCAAAGCGCGGATCCAGCTGATCAGCCCGGCGCCCATCCTGTTTTGCAAACTGTCGCGCGCCGCAATCCAATTCAGATCCGGCATCCCAGCGTGCACCGCTTCAATGCCGAAACTTGCAAGGGTCTGGCGGCCGCCATGCCGCAGCCAGCCCTGCCCCTCACCCAGCGGATCGTCCAGAAACCCCAGCAGCATGTCCTCGTGGTTGCCGCGCAGGCAGACCACCTCCGGATCGCCGGCCTGCAGCCCGTGCAGCGCCTGCAACACCTGGGCGCTGTTTTCACCGCGGTCGATGTAATCGCCCAGGAACACCAGCCGCCCGCAGTCCGGCTGCACCGCAATCCGGTCCAGCAGCCGGCCCAGCAGGTCATAACAACCATGAATGTCCCCCACCGCCGCAAAACCCTCTGCCGGGGCCAGCGGCGCAAACGCCGCGTCCTGGCGCCTGCTTGCCTTATTGCGGAACCGATTGAAAAACCCATGCATGAAGCCCGCCCGCCTTAATTGGACAGGTTCGACAGATCGCCGTCGATCTGAACCGTGTCACCCGAAATTGTGGTCGCCAGCCCGAAGAATTTGCTGACCGCAACCGAGTCTGCATTGGAGACATAGACCACATCCCCGTCCCGCACGTCGAAATTCCGCGCCATGAAGAAACTGTCAGGCTTGCGGAAATTGGCCCGGTAAACCGTTGGAATATAATGCTGTTCAAACCCCGAGACATCCACGCCCATTTCCTTCAGCGCATGGCGGTGCTCGGTGCGGTAGATGAACACATGCGCCGGATCGGCCTGGTTGTCATCCAGGCCAACAGCTTGGGCAACGGCGCCGTTCAGATCCACGGTAGCCGCGCCAAAGGTGAATTCCCCCACTGTACCGGTTGCACCGAAGGCGTAGAATTTCTTGCTCTCGCTGGAAATATTGATGTTGTCCCCCGGCGCCACAAAGACGTTTTCACGCGGATTGGCCGTCAACGCTTCATAGGCGATCTTGGCGCTTTGCCGCCCCCGCGACAGGGTGACAAAAGTCTCATGATCCTCGCCGGTGATACCGCCGGCCTGGGCCACCAGATCCAGCACCCGGTCGCCGCTGTTGCGCAGGGTGAACACGCCGGCCTCCTCCACTTCGCCAATCACCGAGGCGCGCGGGTAATTCGCCTCCACGACCTCGATTGTCACCGCCGGGTTGATCGCTTTTTCCTCCAGCTGGCGCTCGATGATATCCTCCACCGCCGAGGGGGTATTGCCGGCCGCCCGGATCTTGCCCGCATAAGGCACCGAGATCATGCCCTTGCGACCGATCTCCTGGGCTGGCAGGGTGACAAAATTGCCCGGCCGCACCCCGGCTTCCTTGGGGATGAACAGCCCGCCCGACTGGTCCTCGAAAATGGTGATCTGTATCACATCGCCCGCGCCCAGCCGGATGCTCGGCACCTCGGCGCTGCTGGCACCAAAGGTCGAAAACGAGCTGCTATCGTCCTTGGTGACAAACGGGATGACCTCCCGGTTCACATCAACAACCACATAGTTATAGCCCAGCGTCGCGTCTTCGGCCTGCAAATGGCTGGAGGATTTTTCCAGAATCGCGGTCTCATCCGGGCCGTTGCGGGGCAGAAAGCTGCACGCGCCCGCAAGAACAGGCACCAACAACAGGCCAAGGGTTCGTTTGCAAATCATCGGGTTCTCAATTCTACGCGTCCAAAGCATTTTGCACAGGCTGAAACATACCACCCTGATGGCCTTTTTAGCAGAAATTACCGAAAATAAAGAGTTCTAATAAAATTTAATGATTCATTTGCGGATTGAGTTGTATAACCTCAATGCGTGCAATTAATCCCGTTGCGTTTTAACCCAATTCTGCAATCACCAAGCCGTTCCCCATGCTATCTGTCCAAGTTCACGGTCCCCCTGAAACTTCTCTGCCCTGCAGCTGGCCGGCAGAGCCCCTGCATTTCCGGTATCGCAGGGTGATACCGCTGCCGGTTGACCGGGCGGCGTGAACGTGCTGCAAAAAGCCACCTATGCGGTTTCTCCGCACCGCTGCCGGGATTTCTGCCGGGCCGGTCTGGCAGCTGTCCTGTTCCTGGCGGCGCTGTTCAACGGCTCGGTTTCCCCGCCCTATACCCAGATAACGGGATGCCTGGCGGCCCTGCTGGCCCTGGTCTGCCTGCCCGTTAAAACGCCCTCTCCGGACATCCGCCGCCTGGTGCAATTCACCGCGCTGATCCTGACTTTGGCGGCGCTCTGGGGCGGGCTGCAGATGGTCCCGCTGCCGATCGGCCCCCTGACCCACCCGGTCTGGCAGCAGGCCGCCGCCGCGCTGGACCTCAGCGCAGGCTATCTCTCGGTCAGCCCGCTGCGCACCCTGGCGGCGCTGCCGGCGCTGATCCTGCCCGGCCTGGTGTTTTTCAGCACCCTGATCCTGTGCCAATCCCCCCGCTCCGCCAAACGCGTCTGGGTCGCACTGTCGCTAACCGGCGCTGCCATTGTGCTGCTGTCCATCGTGCTTGAGGTGTTTTTTCCCCAGGCACAGGTCTTTACCAGCTACCCGGTCAGCCATGGCAGCTTTTCCGGCGTGTTTGTGAATCGCAATGCTGCCGCCTCGTTTTTCGGCCTCACGGCCTTTGCCCTGGCCGGCAGCCTCCAGATCCTCAAACCCGCGCCCCGGTTGCGGCGGTCTGGCCCGCCCCCCTCCCCTGCCCGCATCAGTCTTGCGCAGCCGGCGCTTTGGCTGCTGCTGTTTGCGGTGCTGATTGCCATTTTCGCAACCCGGTCGCGGGCAGGCGCCATGCTCAGCCTGCCGCTGCTGTTCCTGTGCCTGGCGATTGTCTCTGCCCAAGCGCGCCGCAGCGGCCGGGCCGGCCGGGTGCTGCTGGTGCTGGGCGGCGGCTGCCTGCTGCTGCTGCTGTTCGGCGAACCGGTGTTCTCGCGGCTCAGCGGCCCCGCCCGCGATCCGCGCTGGTGCGCCTGGGCCGGCACGCTTGCCGCGATCCGGGACAACCTGTGGACCGGCACCGGCTTTGGCACCTTTGCCGAGGTGTTTCCCAGCTACCGGGATCCGGTCTGCCTTGGCACCGAAGGCAGCTGGCACCGGGCTCATAACTCCTATCTTGAACTCATCCTGGGGTTCGGCCTGCCTGCCGCCCTGCTGCTGCTGGGCCTCAGCGTCCGGCTGATTCTGAATAGCTGCCTCGCCGGCCTGCGGTGGCGGCGCTCCCTGCGCGCAATCCCGGTGCTGACCCTGGGCGCACTGGCCTTTGTTTCGGCCCATTCACTGGTCGACTTCCCGCTGCAGATCCCCGGCATCGCCTATTATTTCGCCGCCCTGCTGGGCGCCGGCTGCGCCATCTCGGCCCTGGAAACCCCGCACCGCCAGTGATCCAGCAAAACCCGTGGCGGAAGGCACTGCCGAGACAACAGCTTCCGCTTCATCCGAAGGGCAGCCTGCCGGTCGCGGCGGGCTTGAACCAACGCATCCAGCACGAACTCCTCCTGATCAACGGCCCGCCAAGGCCAATGCTTGCCGCCTCCGATAGAGATGACAACTTCGTCCAGATGCTGTTTGCCACCGAGCCTGCCAACCGACCGGAGACGGATCGTTTTCAAGAACTACCACCCGAATTTTTTCCGCCCCCGCCCGCATTGCCTGATGTGCCGCGATGATGCCGCGCTCCAACTGAAGGTCTTCGACCATACGCAGGCTCAGGCGAACCGGAAATACGGCCAGACAGTGTAAGCAATCACGTCAGGCGGGAAACGGTAACAGCGATAGAGGCGGGTATCAGCCATGCCGTCATGTCGCATTTAGCACAGACCGCCACATTAACCTTACGGTGCCTTAGCGACGGCCTTGCAAAGGGAGCAATAGGCCCAAGTTTCCCGTCATTTGACCCGGAAAGCCCGGGCTCAGTCAGACAAGGGAAAGACTGCGGTGCGTTTCACTGTGCCGTAGACAAAACTGGTGTCGATCGATGCGATGCCGCCAATCGGGTGAATACGGTGGCGGATGAAATTCTCATAGGCTTCCAGATCAGGCACCAGAACGCGCAACTGATAGTCCATTGCTCCGGTCAGCACGTGGCATTCCAGCACGTCTTCGATCATCTGCATCCGCCGTTCGAAATTCTGGACGTCCGTTTCGTTATGCCGTTCCAGGCGGATGCGCACAAAGACGGTGATCGCCAGCCCGCAGGCGGCGGCATCCGCATCAGCGCTGTAGCCGCGGATAATCCCCTTGGCTTCAAGGTTCCGGACCCGCCGCAGGCAGGGCGACGGAGACAGGTTGACCGCCTCGGCAAGCTCCTGGTTTGTCATCCGCCCGTCCTGCTGCAGCGCGCGGATGATTTGTCTGTCCTTGTTATCCATGAGGACCCCGAATTGGCAGTATCTGCCAATAGTTACATTCATTGAAGCATCATTCGCAATCCATTACCCTTCAATCAGGCGTATTATGGCTGAAATCAGATTGAGGAGACAGCCATGACCCGCCCCGACGGCTTTGCCACCCGCGCCATTCACCATGCCTATGACCCGCAGGATCACGAGGGCGCATTGACGCCGCCTTTGCACCTGACATCGACCTTTGCATTCGAGACTGCCGAGGCAGGCGGCGAGATGTTTGCGGGGGAGCGCGCGGGCCATATCTACAGCCGCATCTCAAACCCGACCTGCGATCTGCTGGAGCAGCGCATCGCCACGCTGGAGGGGGCAGAAGCGGGCCTGGCGCTGGCCAGCGGCATGGGGGCGGTGACCGCTGTGCTGTGGACGCTGCTGTCGCCAGGAGACGAAGTCATCGTCGACAAGACGCTTTATGGCTGCACCTTTGCCTTCATGCGCCACGGGCTGGCGAAATGGGGCGTCACCATCACCCATGTCGACATGAGCGATCTGGACAACCTGCGCAAAGCGGTCTCCGCCAAGACGCGGGTGGTCTACTTCGAAACGCCGGCCAATCCCAACATGCGTCTGGTAGACATCGCCGGTGCGGCCGGGATCGCCCATGCTGCCGGTGCCCAGCTGGTGGTCGACAACACCTATTCCACCCCGTATCTGACCCGCCCGATTGAACTGGGCGCCGATATTGTGCTGCATTCCGCCACCAAATACCTCGGCGGCCATGGCGATGTGGTGGCCGGGCTGGTTGCGGGCCGCGCCGAGCAGATCGCCGAAATCCGTCTGGTCGGCATGAAAGACATGACCGGAGCGGTGATGGCGCCGTTCAATGCGATGCTGATCCTGCGCGGTCTGAAGACACTGAACCTGCGGATGGACCGCCACTGCGCCTCGGCCAGGGTGGTGGCAGACTTCCTCGCCGCCCATCCGGCGGTCCGCACAATGCACTTCCCAGGCCTTGAAAGCTTCCCGCAGCATGACGTGGCGAAACGTCAGATGGACCAGCCCGGCGCGATGATCGCGTTTGAGGTCGAGGGCGGCCTGGCTGGCGGCATCGCGCTGATGAACGGCCTGCAGATGATCCAGCGCGCGGTATCGCTGGGCGATGCAGAGACCCTGATCCAGCACCCGGCGTCGATGACCCATTCGACCTATACGCCTGAAGAGCGCGCCGAACATGGCATCAGCGACGGGCTGATCCGCCTGTCCGTCGGCTTGGAAGAGGTCGAGGACATCCTGGCTGATCTGGCGCAGGCCCTGCCCGCCCCTGTGCAGCACGCCGCCGAATAAGGAGACAGCCATGCGCCCGGATCTGACCCATCTGAAGACCATTGAGCAGCGGCTGTTATGGCTGTCGCATTGGATGATCCACAACGCCAACCACATCCGCCCTAATCCGGACGGGATCAAGGTGGGCGGGCATCAGGCCTCCTCTGCCTCGATGGTGTCGATCATGACGGCTCTGTATTTCTCGGCGCTGCGGCCCGAGGACCGGGTGGCGGTGAAACCGCATGCCTCGCCGGTCTTCCACGCGATGCAATACCTGATGGGCAGCCAAACCCGCGAAAAGATGGAAAACTTCCGCGGCTTTGGCGGGGTGCAAAGCTATCCCAGCCGGACCAAGGACATTGACGACGTGGATTTCTCAACCGGCTCTGTCGGGCTGGGTGTCGGGATCACCGCGCTGGCGTCCATGGTGCAGGATTTCATCGCGGCCAAGGAATGGGGCGCCGGGACCAGGCTGGGCCGCATGGTGGCGCTGGCAGGTGACGCGGAGCTGGACGAGGGCAATATCTACGAGGTGCTGCAGGAGGGTTGGAAAAACGGCCTGCGCAACACATGGTGGATCATCGACTATAACCGCCAGTCGCTGGACGGGATTGTGCGCGAAGGCCTGTTCGAGCGGATTGAGAAGATATTCGATGCCTTTGGCTGGGATGTAGTGCGGGTGAAATACGGCGCCCTGCAGCGGGCTGCTTTTGCAGAGCCGGGCGGGGCGGCTTTGCGTGCCTGGATCGACGCCTGCCCGAACCAGCAATACTCAGCGCTGACTTACATGGGCGGTGCGGTCTGGCGCCAGCGGCTGCTGGATGACCTGGGCGACCAGGGAGAGGTCACCGCGCTGATCGAGCGCCGCAATGATACGGAACTGGCCGCGCTGATGGAAAACCTTGGCGGCAACTGCGTGGAGACCATGGCGGATACATTCGCCGCCATAGACCACGACCGCCCGGTCTGTTTCCTGGCCTATACGGTCAAGGGCTGGGGCACGCCGATTGCCGGCCACAAGGACAACCACGGCGGGCTGATGACCAAGGCGCAGATGGCGGACTGGCAATCACATATGGGAGTGCCGGACGGCCAGGAATGGGAGCCTTTTACAACAGTTGCCGATGTGCCCGCGCTGCAGGCTTTCCTTGGCCGGGTTCCCTTCTTTGCTGAAGGTCCGCGCCGCTACTCCGAGGCTCCGCTGACAGTGCCTGCCGTGGCCGTGGATACATCCCGCGAAATCTCGACCCAGATGGCCTTTGGCAAAATCATGGATGCGCTGGCACGCGGGGACAGCGACCTGGCGCAGCGGATCATGACCACCTCGCCGGACGTGACCGGCACCACCGGACTGGGGCCTTGGGTGAACCGGCGCAAACTGTTTGCCCGCGAGGCGCAGGCGGATGCCTTCATCGAGCACCGCATTCCCTCTACTGCCAAGTGGAACTTTGCCCCCGAGGGCCAGCATCTGGAGCTGGGCATTGCCGAGATGAACCTGTTCCTGCTGCTGGGGGCGGCGGGGCTGGCGCACAGTCTTTGGGGCAAACGGGTGATCCCGGTCGGCACGGTCTATGATCCCTTCGTGTGTCGCGGCCTCGATGCGCTGAACTATGCCTGTTACCAGGATGCGCGCTTCATGATCGCAGGCACGCCGTCGGGGGTGACGCTTGCGCCCGAGGGCGGCGCGCATCAATCCATCAGCACACCGCTGATCGGCATGAGCCAGGACGGGCTTGCGGCCTTTGAACCCGCCTTTGCCGATGAGCTGGCAGTGATCATGGAATGGGCCTTTGGCTATTTGCAGCGGGAGGGCGAGGGCGACCCGGATGAACGGACCTGGCTCCGGGATGAAACCGGCGGATCGGTCTATCTGCGGCTGAGCACAAAACCGCTGGAGCAGCCCGGCAAACGCGCCGATGAGGATTTCCGCCAAGGCGCCGTCGACGGTGCCTACTGGCTGCGCAAGCCCGGACCCAATTGTTCGGTTGTGATCGCCTACCAGGGCGCGGTTGCGGACGAGGCGATTGCCGCCGCCGGCATGATCGGCGGCGTGCGGCGGGATATCGGCGTGCTGGCCGTCACCTCGGCGGACCGTTTGAATGCAGGCTGGACCGCCGCCCAGCGGGAGCGCGCCCGCGGCAATCCGGCTGCCCTCTCGCATATCGAGCAGCTGCTGCGGGATCTGCCTGCGCATTGCACCCTGGTCACGGTGATCGACGGCCATCCGGCGACCCTCGCCTGGCTTGGCGCCGTGGCCGGGCACAAGACGGTCCCGCACGGGGTAGAGCACTTTGGCCAGACCGGGACAATCGGCGATCTCGCCCGCCATTTCCGGATCGACAGGGAGGCAATCGTCAAATCCATCGATGGTCTGACAGCGGGCCGCAAGGCAGCGCTGATGCCGGTCAACCACGGCTGACGCTGGTCAAGCGGTCCCGCCGCAGCGCCTGCATCCGCCGCTAGCGGTGGTATTGCGCAAACGGCAGGCCGCCAATCCGGGTAATGGCCACGGGTGTCTGATACAGCGCCGTCAGGCTGGCAGCGCTGGCAGCCTCATCCACCGGTCCTTGAAAGACGGCCCGCCCGTCCTTCAGCGCCACCACATGATCGGACCAGCTGATGGCATAGTTGAGGTCATGCACAACGATCACGATGCCCTTGCCGCGCTGTTCGGCCAGGCTGCGCAGCTGCGCCATCAGATTACGGGCGTGGTGCAGGTCCAGATTGTTCAACGGCTCATCCAGCAGCAGCCAGCCGGTGTCCTGGGCATAAGCCATGGCAATAAAGGCGCGCTGACGCTGCCCCCCCGACAGCTCATCCAGGAACCGTTGCTGCAAGGGGGCAAGGCCGAACAGCTCAATCGCATCCCCGATGGCTGCGCGGTCTGCTGCCGTCAGCCGTCCCTGGCTGTGCGGCCAGCGGCCAAAGCCGATCAGGTCTTTGACCCGGACCCGGCTGGCCACGGTCAGGTTCTGGGCCACAACCGCCATCTTGCGGGCCAGCTGGGCCGGGGCAATCCGGGCCGCGTCCATACCGTCCAGGCTGATGCACCCGCGGCTGGGGGCCAGCTGCTGCGCGATCAGGTTCAGCAGCGTCGACTTGCCCGCGCCATTGGGACCGATCAGGGCGGTGATCCGGCCTGCGGGGATCTCAGCATCAATCCCGTCAAGGATGGGTTTCGCGCCATGGCCATAGCTGAGGCCCGTTATTTTGATCACCGGATTTTCCCCTTTGCCAGCAGGAACATGAACAACAAGCCGCCGCAAAACTCGATGACAACGGCCAGGGTGGATTGCAGCATCAGGACGCGTTCGAACACGGTCTGGCCCGCTACCAGGATAAGCGCGGAAATCAGCGCCGCAGCCGGCAGCAGAAGCGCATGGCGGTGGCTCCGCATCAGACTGTGCGCCAGGCTTGTCACCAGCAGCCCCAGAAAGGCGATCGGCCCGGCCAGCGCCGTCGACACCGAAACAAGCGCGGCAATGATGCACAGTACTTTCAGCTGCAGCCGGTCATGACCCACACCCAGGCTGCGCGCCGTATCCCGGCCCAGAGCGGCCACATCCAAAACCGCGTGATTGCGCCAAAGCCACAGAAAGGCCAGCATCATCAGTCCCAGGGCCACCGCCAGCGCCTCGCTGTCGATGCCGCCGAACTGCGCAAACATTCTGGCCTGCACGATTGAAAATTCGGACGGATCCATCAGCCGCTGAACAAAGGCCGTGAGTGTCCGGAACATCAGCCCCAGAACCACGCCGGTCAGCACCATCAGCTGGATATCATGGCGGGTCCGGCTCAGCACGCTGGTGAACAGGACCAGCGCCGCACCCATCATTACCGCTGCGTCCAGCAGGAACCCGGCCAGGGCCGGGATCCGGCTGCTGCCGGCAATCCCCAAACCTGCAACCAACCCGGTCTGCAGCAGCAGGAACAGCGCGTCGAACCCCATAAAGGCGGGTGTCAGAATGCGGTTGTGGCTGATCGTCTGCAACAGCACCGTTGCGACCCCGACGGCGGCCCCGACCGACAGCAGACCCGCCAGTTTGACCATCCGCAGCTCCAGGATATAGGCGGTGGGGCCGCGCAAGCCCCAGAACAGGAACAGCGCCGCCGCCGCCGCCAGCAAGCAGCCCAGGCCCAGGATCCGCCGGTCAGCCATGCGGCCGCCGCCCCAGCAGCATGTACAGAAACACCGCAGCGCCGAAGATGCCGAAAACGGTGCCGGCGGGGATTTCATAAGGGTAGCGCAGCAGCCGCCCCAGAATATCGCACAGCAGCAGCAGCCCGGCCCCGGTGCCGGCAACGACCGGCAGGCTGGCACGCAGGTTGTCACCCATGATCCGTGAGACCAGATTCGGCACCACCAGCCCGATGAAGGGCAGCATCCCGACGGTCACGATCACCAGCGCCGACACCAGCGAAACGGTGACAATGCCAAAACCCAGCACCTGCCCGTAACGCAGCCCAAGGTTCAGGCTGATATTCCGGCCCAGCCCCGCGATGGTGAACTGATCTGCCGCAAAATAGCTGAGCACCGCCAGCCCGCCTGCCAGCCAAAGCAGCTCATACCGCCCCGCCAGGACGCCGGAAAACTCGCCGGTCATCCAGATGCCAAGGTATTGCAGCAGATCGGTCTGAAGTGCGAAGAACGTTGCGCAGGCCATCAAAACCCCGCCGTAAACCAGCCCGGCCAGCGGGATCAGCAAAGGCCGCTCGGGCGGAATGCGGCGGGCCAGCAGGATGAACAGGGCAGTGCCCGCCAGGGCCGAAG
Source organism: Leisingera aquimarina DSM 24565 (assembly GCF_000473165.1). Lineage (GTDB taxonomy): Bacteria > Pseudomonadota > Alphaproteobacteria > Rhodobacterales > Rhodobacteraceae > Leisingera > Leisingera aquimarina. The sequence goes on from NZ_KI421505.1 coordinate 69,305, forward strand.
CCGAGGCCGCCAGCATCTTGCCGAACAAGGGCATCGCAGGCGTCAGCAGCGTCACCGCCAGCAATCCCAGCATGGCGGCTTCATTGGTGCCGGTGGTGCCGGGCTCGACGAATTTATTGCGCACCAGCAGTTGCATGATGACACCCGCCACCGCCATGGACGCGCCGGTCAGCAGCACCGCAGCGGTACGGGGAATGCGGCTGACCGCCAGCAGCTGCAACGCCTGCGGATCGCTCAACACTGCCCCCGGGCTCAGCCGGTTGATCCCTACAAACAGGCTGACCGCAGCGAGCAAGCCCAACAGAAGGCCCATCAGAACCAGGGTATTCCGCCCCCCCGCAGCGCGGCTGTCCAGGGCGGCAGGATCAGCCACCTGCCGCAAACCCTGTCAGAATGTCCTCCAGCGTCGCCGTCATCGACTGGATGCCGCCGCCCGCAACATAGACATTGGCCGCATTCAGATAGACCACCTGCTGCCGGCGCCAGGCTGTGGTGCCCGCCACCAGCGCATTGTCCAGGGTGACCGCCGCCGCCTGATTGCCCTGGCCAATCGCCGTGGCGCGGTCGATGACGATCAGCCAGTCCGGGTTGGCCGCAGCGATGAACTCAAAGGATACCGCCTCGCCGTGGGTCTGTGCTGCGACGCTTTCGACCGCCTCCGGCAGATCCAGCGCGGTGTGCAGCCATCCAAACCGCGACCCCGCGCCATAGACAGACACTTTGGGGCCGTTGGTCATCAGGATCATCGCCTTGCCACGGCCACCAACGGCAGCGCGGGTGTGCTCCAGCTTGGCAGTGAACGCCGCTTCCAGATCCGCCGCCCGCGCCTCCTGCCCGGTCAGGCGGCCATAGCTGCGCAGCCGCGCCAGCGATTGCGCAACGTGGTCTTCGCCCCAGATCGTCATATCGATGGCCGGGGCAATCCCGGCCAGCGCCTCGACCTGCGCCGAGGACCGCCCGCCCGCAACAATCAGATCCGGCGCCAGCATGGCAATGGCCTCAAAATCCGGTTCAAACAGGGTGCCTACCGGCGCGGCCTTGTCTTGCAGATCCTGCAGGTGGCTGACAAACAGCTTGGACGGGACACCGGTGATCGGCGCCCGCAATGCCTCCAGCGTGTCCGCCGCTGCGGCATCCAGCACGACGATTGATTGCGGGGCGTGCGGCAGTTCGACCGCGCCGCGCGCGGTGTCAATGGCAATGCTTTGCGCCTGAGCAGCACCGGCCAGGGCAACAGCAATTGATGCAGCCAGCTGCAAAATCTTCCGATGGGCCATTTTCTATCCTGCTAAGATGGAATTTGGCTGGCGGGGCAGGCTTGCTCAAGATCGAGAGGGGCTTACCGGCCTGTGCCGCAAAAGTCCAGCCGTGCTGCTGCTGTGCCAGCTGCCGGCCGCAGGCCGCACAAAAATGCAACATCAGCATAATAACGGAAAATCGCCCGGACAGGGGCTTGCAGCCGCTGGAATTGCTTCCTATCAGGCCCAAGCCTTTGCAAGGCCAGCCAGGATCAAGCCCAAGCTAACAGCTCTTAGAACACGGGTTTATCATGGCACGAACTTCCAACATCCGCCTGTCAGGGCTGCTGTGCAGCACCGCTCTGACTCTCATCTCCGCCCCAGCCGCCTTTGCCGAGGAAGACGACGTGCTGTCGCTGGATCCGATCATCGTCAAACAGCGCGACCCCGCAGGCAACGCCGCCGACCGCGCAACATCAATCTATGTGGCCGACGCCGAGATCGAACGCGCCGCGATGGGCGACCTCAAGGACCTGTTTGCCGGCATCGCCTCGGTCTCGGTCGGCGGCGGCATTCCGATTGCGCAGAAGATCTTCGTCAACGGCGTCGACATGCTGAACCTGGCGGTGCAGGTGGATGGCGTCAGCCAGAACAACCGCACCTTCCACCACGTCAGCGCCAACGCCTTTGACCCCGGCCTGATGAAATCGGTCCGCGTCGATCCCGGCGTCGCCCCCGCGGACGCCGGTCCCCGCGCGCTGGCGGGCCGGGTGGTGATGGAAACCATCGATGCCGAAGATATCCTGGACGACGGCGCAACTTTCGGCGGCCGGTCCCGCCTGTCCTATTCCAGCAACGGCAGTACCGCCCAGGGCTCGCTGACCCTGGCAGGCCGCAGCGGCGGCTTTGAAATCCTTGGCTACGCCAAACGCGCAACCGGCGACAACTATGAGGACGGCGGCGGCAACGAGGTGACCGGCTCCGCCGCAAACCTGACTGCAGGCCTGTTGAAATTCGCCTATGAGGGCGATCAGGGCGACCGGATCGAACTGTCGCTGCAAGAGACACAGGACAACGAAATCCGCAACTTCCAGCCCAACTTCGGTTCCAGCACCCGCGGTTTCGCACCCTATTACACCCGCCGCCGCATCGCCTCGCTGCGCTATGAGAGCGGTAACGAGACCGGCCTTTGGGACCCTTCGGCGACCTTTGGTTTCTCCGACATCAACGTTGACCGCCCTTCCGATCCGTTCGGCGATTCCACTTCCACCAGTTCAAACACCTACTCGCTGACGTTGCAGAACGATTTCCACCTGTCCGACAGCAACACGATCACGGCCGGCGTGGATTATCAGGTCCGCGAAAGCACGGTGAACGCCACCTGGGTCAACGGGCTGACCGGGGAGGAAAGCAAGAACTTCGGCGTCTTCGCCCAGGCCCGGCTTGAACCCACCAACCGCCTCAGCGTTTCTGCCGGCGTCCGCTATGATTGGCAGGACTTCACCGGCCAGGATTTCGCCCAGTCCGGCACCCCGTTCACCGATTCCCCGTCCGGGGCAAGCGGCAACCTGTCACTGGTTTATGACGTGACCGACTCGCTGTCGCTGCGGGCCGGCTATTCCAACGTCTTTGGCGGTTACGATCTGGAAGACAACTTCCTGTTCTATCAGGCCTGGAACTATGCGGGCCTGCGGGCCTCGCGCGCTAAGAACATCATCCTTGGTGCCGACTGGCAGCGCGGCAACTGGACATTGGGCGGCGAGCTGTTCAAGACCAATATCGGCAATGTCCGCGGTGTCACCCGGACCGGTGCTGTCGTCGGCAACGACTTCGAAAGCAAAGGCTTCAACCTGGCCGCAACCTATGGCTGGGACAGCGGCTTTGCCCGCTTCACCATGAACAGCAGCGACATCGAATTCAACGGCCAGCCGGCGGAGAGCTTCTTTGTCGTCGACTCGGGCACTCCGATCGGCAAAGTTCTGGCCTTTGAGGTGCAGCAGGAAATCCCAACCATGAATCTGCTGGTCGGCGGCAGCGTCGAGGCCGGCCTGTCGAACGACAATGGCGTCTATGAAACCTACACCCAAAAGCAGGAAAGCTATCAGGTTCTGAACCTCTTCGCCGAATACAGCCCGCCATCCCTTGGCAACGTCACCATCCGGGCGGCCATCGACAACGTGTTCGACACCCAATACGCCGACCGGGCCACCTATGGCACCGAATACACCGCTGCGTCGCTGACCTCGATCAAGGAACCGGGCCGCAATATCTCGGTTGTTGCCACCCTTAAGTTCTAAGCAACCGCGGGGGCGCCTGCCTTGGCGCCCCTGTCTCGGATTTCCGTCATGCGCGGTCTTCTGCCGGGCACCGTAAATCCTTCGTATTTTTGGAAAAATTCGCTTCCCCGCCAGCCGGAATCCGATTAGTCAGAGCGGTGTGAATTCAACGTCACACCAGGCGCCTTGCCTTTCGCCGGCGCCGCTCAGCAGCCAGCCATCCCGCTAGTTCATGTCGAAACAGACCCGGTTGACCTGATTGCCCGGCACCCCGCCAGGCGCCGGCCCGCCGCGGCACGGCTACGGGAAAATCCTGGACCATGCGACCTGCCTTTACTCTCATCACGCCTCTGCGGGGCGGCCCGCGATGAGCCTCCAGAAAACAATTCAGCCCGGCCCCAGCGCCCAGGCTGCATCCCTGCAGGCACTGCTGAACGGCTTCCTGCGGGAAGTCCTGCCGGACAGTGCTACCCTGACCAGCGGCAATGATGCGGTTGAAATCCCGCTCAGCCATATTCCCGCCCGTCTGCGGGTGGCGGTCGCATATTACTCCCGGACCGGGCCGCATCATTTCGGGGCGGCGCAGATCCGCTTTGCCGCCTCCCCCGTCTGGCAGGCAGCCGCGCCGGTACAGGTGATGACACTGATTGCGCAGGAATGCTTTGCGCATCTGAACGCCCGCGATCCCGGCAAGCTGCCGGAGTTCCTGCGCGGCGTCTTCAACAGCAACGCTGAAATCGAAAAGATCCTGCGCCGCAACGCCGGCACGCCCGACCCGGACAGCTTCCTGGAGGCAGAACAGGCGCTCTCCTACGGCCACTGGCTGCACCCCACTCCCAAAAGCCGCGACGGGCTGACCGACTGGCAGCAGGCGGCATACGCCCCCGAATACGCAGGCCGGTTCCCGCTCACCTTCTTTGCTGCCGACAAAAGCATCGTCTCGCAGAGCGCCGCATACGGGACCGCCGCGGACATGGTCCATCAGATCCCTGGCATCGCCGGGGCATTTCAGCTGCAAACCCATGAAGCCCTGATCCCCGCACACCCGCTGCAGGCGCAGATGCTGCGGCTGGATCCCGCGGTGCAGGCGCTGCTCGCCTCGGGCAAACTGCGCGACCTGGGCGCGGCAGGGGGCGATTTTGCCGCCACGTCTTCGGTGCGCACAGTTTATGCGCCGGATTGCCCCTGGATGCTGAAATTCTCGATCCCGGTGCGGCTGACAAACTCGCTGCGCGTCACCCTGCGCAACGAACTGGACGTGGGTGTGTCCATGGCCCGGCTGCTGCGCAAGCTGGAATTCAGCAAGATCAGCCCGCGCTTCCGGATCATCGATGATCCCGCTTATCTGACCGTGAATCTGCCGGGCCGCCGCGAAAGCGGGTTTGAGGTTATTTTCCGCAACAATCCCTTTATGGGCGCAGCGGGCAAGGGCATCTATAACCTCGCCGCCCTCAGCGCCGACCCGCTGCCCGGCCGCAGTGCGCTCCTGAGCACCCTCATCAATCGCCTGGCAGCGGCCCGCGGCCAATCCCCCTCCGAGACCGCCCGCCTTTGGTTCGAGGCCTATCTCGACTGCATGCTGGACCCGGTGCTGGATCTCTACGACCGGCACGGCATCGCGCTGGAGGCGCATCAGCAGAACTGCCTGCTGGATCTCAGCACCGGCCTGCCGTCCCGCGGCTATTACCGTGACAACCAGGGCTATTTCATCGCCTGCGACGCCTTCCCCCGCCTCAACGCGCTGGAGCCGTCACTGGCAGGCCAGCCCGCGCTGGTTTACCCGCGCGGCCACATCAACCAACGGCTGGCCTATTACCTGGTGGTCAACCAGATCTTTGCGGTGATCCGCCGTCTGGGCTGCGACGGGCTGGCCAGCGAACCCGCGCTGTTGTTGCAACTGCGCCGCCGTTTGATCGCCGCCGCCAGCCGCCTCACCGGCGCCGCGGCGGAGTTTGCCTGCTACCTGCTGACCGCACCGTCGCTGGCTGCCAAGGCCAACCTGCTGACCCGCGTCCACAACGTGGATGAGCTGGAGACCGCCGCGCAGGAAGGGATGTTCCTGCAGATGAAGAACCCCATCGCCGCAGCCCAGCCGCAGCCCCTGCAGGAGCGTGCCGATGTCCCTGCATGAACCCTTAAGCCGCGCAATCTCCGCCCCCCGCGTCCTGCGCCAGCTGTGCGAGGCGCTTTTGTGCGAGGGCTGGGCCGCATCACTGCAATTGGACCGCAGCCAAGCGGTAGGCTGGTGCCTGCGCCAGACGCAGTTCCGAGCCCGCGGACGCCGCGGCGCCTTTGGCCGCTATAGGCTGCAGGAAGGCAGTATTGAGATCCATGACAGCGGCACCTGGCGCCCCGCCTGCACCGCGGATGTTCTGGCAGCGGTGGCAGACCCTTCGCCCGCGATGGAAACCCTGCGCGACGATCTGGCCCACACCGAACACCTCAGCGACCTGGCCGCGCTGCAGACCCGGGCAGCGGCACGGCGCCATTCCCTACCCTGCTCCGCACTGGAAACCGCGCTGTACGAGGGCCACCCCTACCACCCTTGTTTCAAAGCCCGCAGCGGGTTCACCGATGCCGACCACCTCGCCTACGGGCCGGAGGGTGGCGAAACCTTCCGCCTGACGGGCGTGCTGTTCCACCACACGCTGATACAGCAATCCTTGCCGCACGAGGACTTCTGGGGGCAGGAGCTGGGAGCCGCCGAGTGGCACCGTATCGCCGCGCTGGCGGAACAGCACAACGCACCGCTCGGCAATTACAACCTGCTGCCCCTGCATCCCTGGCAGCATGCCAGACTGCAACCCGACCCGTTGTTCAACACATGGCGCACATCCGGCCAGCTGTTAGAAATCGGTCCCATCGGCGAGGCTTACAAGGCCACCCAGTCGGTCCGGACCCTGATGAACGCCGAAACCCCCTCCCGCGCCCATGTGAAAACCGCGATGGCGATGCGCAACACCTCCGCGCTGCGCACCCTCGCGCCGGAATCCGTCACCGTCGCCCCGGCGATCTCCAACTGGCTGGCGGGTGTGTGCGGCAATGATCCGCTGTTCTCCAGCCGCTACCCGCTGACCCTGCTGCCGGAATACGCTGCCGTCACCGCCGGCCGCGGCACCGCGCTGGACGGGCATCTGGCCGCGATCTGGCGCCGCAGCCCGGACTCGCTGGGCCTGGCCCCGGACAGCATGATGCCCTTCAACGGTCTCGCCCTCACGGAACCGGACGGCACACCCTTGATCGCCCCCTGGATCGAACAGCACGGGCTTGAGACTTGGCTGAACCAGCTGATCGAGGTTGCGGTGCTGCCCATCTGGCACCTTTTGGTGGCCCACGGCATCGGGCTGGAGGCACACGGCCAGAACCTGATCCTGCAGCATGAAGGCGGCTGGCCCGCAGGCCTGATTGCCCGCGATTTCCACGAAAGCTTGGAATACGTGCCAAACCTGCTTTCGCGCCCGGACCTTTGCCCGGATCTCGCGCGCATCGACCCGGTCTATGCGGCCGCGCCGCCCGACCAATTCCACCGGATGTCCAGCGCTGAGGAGCTGCGCTGGCTGGTGATGGACACGCTTTTTGTCTTCAACCTCGCCGACCTCTCGTACCTGCTGCAGCGCCACTATGGCTTTGCCGAAACCTCCTTCTGGCGCCGGGTCCGCAGCCGGCTGGACCGCTACACCGCCGAACACGGAATGCAGGCGCGGCAGGCCGCCCTCGCCCCCTTCGCACCGCAGATCCGCGCCGAAAGCCTGATTTCCCGCAAGATCGACCCTGACCGCCCGCAGCACGGCCACCTGATCGCCAACGCCCTGGCCACCGAGAAAGGATGACTGACATGTTTGTTCTGAACGACACCCCCATCGACCCCTCAGGCCTCGCCGCACGGCTGGACCGGGTGCTGACCGAACCCGCCGCGCACCGCTACGGCCTGCACATGCAGAACGCGGGCGCCGCGCTGTCTGCGCTTCTGTACCTGCGCGCGCAGAACGCGGGCGTCTTCCCGATCCACCCCGGCATCCCGCCGGAAACCACCCGTGAAATGGCGCAGGCGGCGGGCTGCGACGTGATGCTCAGCGACGGGCTGAAACAGACCGCCCTCCCCCAAGCAGGCGCCACCCCGCGCGGCGGCGTGCTGGTGCAGATGAGCTCCGGCACCACCGGGACCGCCAAGGTGATCACCCGCACATGGGCTGAAATCGCGGCCGAGGTCGAAAGCTACGCCGTCTTCTTCACCGCCAGTGCCGCGATGACGCCGGTGATCGCCTGCCCCGTCACCCATTCCTACGGGCTGATTGCCGGCGTCTTCGTGGCGCTGCACCGCGGCCATGTGCCGGTGGTGCTCGACAGCTTGAACCCGAAATACATCCTGCGCCGCCTGCGCGAGACGGACCAGCCGCTGCTCTATACTTCGCCCGCGATGCTGCACACTTTGGCGCGCCTCCTGCCCGAGGACCAGCGGCTCCATGCCGCCAACACCTCCGGCACCGTGCTGCCAGAGGCCTGGTTCCAACTGATCCGCGCCCGCACCATCCATCTGTTTCAGCAGTACGGCTGTTCCGAGGCTGGCTGCGTCGCCATCAACCAGGATCTGCAGAACCCCTATGACGTCGGCCAGCCGCTGCCTCATGCCGCCCTCACCGCGGGCCAGAACGGCACCCCGGACGCAGTGCGCATCACCATCGCAGGACAGACAATCGACACCGGCGACCTCGGCCACCTGAATGATACCGGCATGCTGGTCTTCACCGCCCGCGCCGATGACATGATCAACGTGGCGGGCCTCAATGTCTATCCGCAGGACGTGGAACAGGCCGTAATGGCCCTGCCCGGCGTCAGTGACGCTGTCTCCTTCCGCATCCCTGACCCGCGTTCCGGCGCCCGCGCCGGCCTGCTCTACTCAGGTACGGCAACCGAAGACGCCATCCGCCAGGCCTGCCGCAGCGCACTGGCGGACTACCAGCAGCCCGCCTTGATCAAACATCTGCCCGCCCTGCCCCGCCAGGCCAACGGCAAGATCAGCCGCAGTGAAATTTCGGCCCAGTACGCACAAGAGGCGGTTCCCGCATGACCTACGACAGTATCCTCGACGCCATCCGCCAGATTCTGTCCGGACCTCTCGCCAACCCGCATATGCAGAACTTCCGCCCCGAGGCGGTACTGAACGACGACCTGCACATCGACTCGGTGATCCTGATCAACCTGATGCTGCATCTGGAAACAGATCACCGCATCGAGGTACCCGAACGCGAGCTGTCCAAGGACGATTTCGCCACCGTCGACGGGCTGATCCGTATGCTGATGGGCGAGCCCCCCGCCCCTGCGGCAGACAGCGGCAATGCCCCCGCGCCCAGCGAAATCACCGTGCATTGCTTTGTCAGCTGCCTTTGCGCCGCGATCCGCCGGCATGAGACCCTGAATTTCCGGCCCTTCTACTTCGGCACCTGGGACAGCAGCTTTGCAGTCACCCCCGCGATGCAGCTCGCCTATCACAGCGAGGAGATTACCCAGGATCTGTACGCCCGCTGGGTCGAACGCCTGTACAATATCCCGGTGCGCGAATGGTACGACCACGGCAAGACCAAGGAAGATAACCTGATCCAGTTCGAGCGGCTCCTCTCGACCAAATCCGATGACGAGCAGCTGGTAGTCTTCCTTGACATGTTCCACCTGCCGGAGCGCGAGAACAAGTCCAATCAAAACCCTTTCCCGCATTACGTCATCATTGAGCTGACCGAGGACCCGGACCTCTGGCACCTCTATGACCCGGATTACCGCTGGCGCGGCGACCTGCCGCGCGAAACCATCCTCAACGCGATGGCGCAGCCCACCGTGGCGGGCGGCTATATCCTGAACAGCGGCCATGCGCAGGCGCCGAAACCCCGAGATCTTGCCACATATTTCACCGACACCTTCCGCGCGGATGACAACCTCCTGACCTCCGCCCTGCGCCGAATTTTCGAGTATCACTGCCAGCCCTCCCGGCCGCTGGCACTGGCCGACCTCGGCCGCGCAGTGCGGGAAATGCCGGTGCTCTCCTTGCGCAAATACGCCTATGAGCACGCCTTTGCCTTCTTCTGGCAGGAGCTGGATACAGCGTTCGAACCCTTCGACGCCGAATGCGACCGGGTGGAGGCGCTGTGCGAGGGGTTCCGCAGCCTGCACTTCCTGGCCGCCCGCATCGCCCATATCGGCGACCGCGCCCTGATCCCCGATCTGTTCGCAGCGCTGGATGCGCTGGACAAGCTCGAGTTCACCATCAAATCCGCACTGCACGCCCAGTTCGGCGACTGGTGCGCCGCCAATCTGCCAGCCCAGTCCAGTCTTCCGGCCAGCCCCCCGCAGAACATTGCGCAGCCCGAGGAGGTTCCGGCATGAAAATCTCGCTTTGCACCATTTCCTTCCGCCATCGGCTGATCGGCCTCAAGGACATTGCCTTCTGGGCCCGCGACAACGGCTTTCAGGGCATCGAACTATGGGCCATCCACGCCCGCAATCAATCGCCGCTCGCTATCCACAACGCCCAGTGGATGGCAGCGCAGGGGCTGTCGGTGCCGATGATCAGCGACTACCTGCCGCTGCATGACCCGGATCTGCTGCGCAGCTGCACCCTGGCGCTTTGCGCCCAGGCCCGCGTCTGGGGGGCGCCCAAAATGCGCACCTTTGCCGGCCAGCAGGCCAGCGCCGCCGCCACGCCAGACGAGCGCCGCCAGACCATCCGCGCCCTGCGCGAGGTCTGCACCATCGCTGCCGGCCACGGGCTGCGGCTCTTGGTCGAAACCCACCCAGGTTCCCTGGCCGATACGCTGCCCAGCACCTGCGACCTGATCGATGCCGTCAATCACGATGCGCTGATGATCAACTTCGACGCGCTGCACGTCTGGGAAGGCGGCGACGACCCGGTCGAGGCCCGCCGCATCCTATTGCCCCGCATCGCCCATTATCACCTGAAAAACGTCTCGTCCCGCGACCGGTTCGGGGTCTTTGCCCCCAACAACGTCTACAGCGCCGCAGGCACCCGCGACGGCATGGTGCCGCTGTTCAAGGGCGCCTATGATTACAGCGATTTCCTGTCTGCCCTGGCGCAGGACCCCGGCTGCGAAGCCTCGCTGGAATGGTTCGGGGATGCGGTTTTTCAGACCCTGAAAAGCGATATCGCGCAACTCCGGGCCAGAACCCGCCAAGAAACCCCCAAGACCGCCACTGCGGTGTAGCCGCGGATCACGCCGGACGGCTCAGAAAAAAAGCCGGTGCGCATCCCTGCGCACCGGCTTTTTTTTATCAGGGACCGCATCTGCCGGGCAGACCTCACCCGGCCCGCTCCGGCACCCGCCCGGAGGTTCCCGCCTGACGGCGCCACAATCCGGCATAAACCCCCTGCCCGGCCAGCAGCTCCTGATGGGTGCCATCTTCGGCAACCCGGCCGTCCTGCAAGACGATGATCCGGTCCATCCCGGCAATCGTCGACAGCCGGTGGGCAATCGCAATCACCGTCTTGCCCTGCATCACATCCATCAGGGTTTTCTGGATCTCTTCCTCAACCGCGCTGTCCAGGGCTGAGGTCGCCTCGTCCAGGATCAGGATCGGCGCATTTTTCAAGACCACCCGCGCAATCGCAATCCGCTGCCGCTGGCCGCCCGACAGCGCCACGCCGCGTTCGCCCACATGGGCATCATAGCCGCTGCGCCCCGCCTGATCCCGCAGCGCCAGGATGAACTCATGCGCCTCGGCCCGCTTGGCAGCCGCAATCATCTCCGCCTCAGTGGCGCCCGGATTGCCGTACAGGATATTGGCCCGCACCGACCGGTGGATCAGCGAGGTGTTCTGCGTCACCACCCCGATCTGGCTGCGCAGGCTGTCCTGCGTCACCTGGCTGATGTCCTGCCCGTCAATCAGAATGCGCCCGCCCTCGGGGTCGCGAAACCGCAAAAGCAGGTTGATCAGGGTCGATTTTCCCGCCCCCGACGGCCCGGCAAGGCCAATCCGCTGGCCCGCCGGAATCTCCAGATCAATCCCGTTCACGCCGCCGCGCGTGTTGCCATAATGATGGGTCAGCCTCTCAACCCGGACTTCCGCCTTGCCGACCTGCAACGCCGGCGCCTTGGGCGCGTCGGTGATGCCATGCGCCGCCGACAGTGAGCGCAGCCCCTCGCGGATCACCCCCATGTTTTCAAACAGCCGGATGGTCACCCACAGGATCCAGCCGCTCATCCCATTGAGCCGAATGGTCAGCGCCGAAGCCGCCGCCACCTCGCCCACGCTGACCTGTCCGCGCATCCACAGCCAGATGGCCGGTGCCACAACGATCAGGATCAGCACGCCGTTGATGGCGATGCTGCCAAAGGCCAGCGTCGTCATCATCCGCAAGAACCGCTGATACCGCGCCCGCAGGCGGCGCAGCGAAGACAGCGCATAAACCTGCTCCTGCTGGTTCTGGGCAAACAGCTTGACCGTTTCGATATTGCCATAGGCATCCACGATCCGCCCTGTCGCGGCAGACCGCGCATCCGACCATTTCTCGGCCGTGGCCGCGACGTTCAGCGCCACGTGGCGCACATAAAGGATGTACAGGCCCACCCACAGCACCAAAGGCACTGCCAGCCGCCAGTCGATCTGCGACAGCACCAGCACCGCGCCGATCATATAGGTGACCGCAAACAAGATCGCCTCGAACAGCATATGCACGCTGTCCTGCACCGCAGGCCCCATCTGCATCACCCGGTTGCTCAACCGCCCGGCAAAGTCATTCTGAAAGAACCCTACCGACTGCCCCAGCAAATGCCGGTGCGACTGCCAACGCACCTGTTCCTGCAGGTTCGACGACAGCGTCTGCTCCAGCAGCAGATGGTTCAGCCCCACCAGCGCCGGCCGCAGGATCAGCACGCAGAACAGCGCCAGCAGCATCTCGGTGCCATGCGCGGCCCAGAACGCAGCGGCGCCGGTTCCGGTCATCAGGTCAACCACCCGCCCGGAGTAAAAGATCAGCCCGCTTTCCATCAGCGCCGTCAGCACCCCGGTGGCAAACATCAGCGGCAGCCACTTTTTATAGGGTGCCAGCTGCTGCATCAGATAGGCCCGCAGGGTGGCCCGCGGCGGCGCCATCCGCTCTGCGGCAAAGGGATCGACAAGGTTTTCAAAAGCCCGGAACATGGGGACCCTCTCAAGGATTGTATTGGGATCGCTTGAGATGTGGGTTGCCGTTTCCGCCCTGCAGACGGTCCGCGGGCGGGGCCGAATCTGAAACCATTGCGAAAGATGCCTGCACCGCAGCCCGGCTGTTCTAGAATGCCCGCAGCCCTTTGTCAGCAGCGCAAATGCCCCGCACCGCAAAAAGCGCAGGCGCGGCGCCGCTTGGTCTGCCCCCTGATTACAGGTTGCAGCGCCGTAGCGATTCACTACATTACCTGTAGCCTAGTAAAATAGTAAGGAATTAAGCAATGCTCACCGACACCGGCCGCTTTGACACCCCCAACGGGGCGAAATACCTGCAGCAGCTCTGCAAGCATTTCGCCCATAAGGTCGAGGTGCAGTTCGACACCGCCGATGAAACCGGCCAAGGCACCGTTGCGCTGGGAATGGGACCCGCAACCCTGCATGCAACTGGTCAGGATCTGACCGCCAAGGTCACCGCCCCGACCCCCGAGGAACTCGATCATGCGCGGCAGATCATCGACAATCACCTCGCCCGTTTTGCCTTTCGCGAAGAGTTTAAAAACATGACCTGGCAATCCGCAACGGCCCCGGCCTGATCTTTACCGTATCCGGTAAATTCACTGACGCTTCACCCGCTCTCAGTCAAATTTATCGAATACAGTAAAATCTGTTGATTTGCCTCCGGCCACAGGGTATATTTATCGTATTCGGTAAAACGGAGCCCGCATGACCGATCAGAAACAGCCGGAGCTGATCCGCCTCGGCCAGTCCATCCGCAGTATCCGCAAGGGCAAGGGCCTGAGCCTGACCCAGCTTGCGCAACTGACCGGGGCCAGTGTTTCGGCCCTCTCCACCATCGAAACCGGCACCCGCGACGCGCGGGCGTCGACCCTGTACCGGATTGCCAAGGCCCTGCACGTGCCGGTGGCGGATCTCTTCGGCGCATCCCAGGACGCGGCGCCGCAAGCAGGCACCGCCGCCGGCTATGACCTTGGAGACCTGGAATGACCCTTCAGGTTCCGGTCTTCTATGCGCAGTTTCTGGTTGGCAGCATCACGGTGCATGACGACGGCACCACTGGGTTTGCCTATACGCCGGAATGGATCAGCACCCCCCGCGCCTTCCCGGTCTCGGTGCTGATGCCGCTTGGGTCTGATCCGTTTCCGAACAGCATTGCGGCCCCCTGGCTGGCCAACCTGCTGCCCGAAGAACAGCAGCTGGAAACCCTCAGCCGCTCCCTTGGACTGTCGAAAACAGATGCGGTTGCCCTGCTGCGCGAAATCGGCGGCGACACCGCCGGGGCGCTGTCTTTTGACAGCCCTTCCCTGCAAAACCAGTGGGATTATGTCCTGCTGACAGATTACTACCGCACCTCCAGCCCCCAAGACGCCCTGCAAGCGCATTTCAACGACCTGGCCCAGCGGCCATTTTTGGCCGGCGCCGATGGCGTCCGCCTGTCGCTGGCCGGCGGGCAGCAGAAATCCGCGCTCGCCGTTCTGGACCGGGACGGACGCCCGGTGCTGCAGCTGCCAGAGGACGGCAGCAGGCTGGCCATTCCCAGAAACGGCGCCCCCTCCACTGTCATCCTCAAGCCCGACAATCCGCGGCTGCCGGGCATCGTTGAAAATGAACTGTACTGCCTGACGCTTGCACAGAAGATCGGGATCCCCGCCGCCCGAGCCGCCTCCATCGCCCTTAGGACCCGCTCGGCCATATGCATTTTGCGCTATGACCGGCATCTGTCAACTTCCGGGCACATCCAGCGCTTGCATCAGGAGGATTTTGCCCAGGCCACGGCCACGCCGCCGGGCCGCAAGTACGAGGCCGGCACGGTTCCGGGCTTCACCCTCGCCACTCTGTTCGCCGCCGCCCGGCATCTTGAACCAAAGGACGTTCTCAACCTGTTTGACCAGTTCGCCTTCAACATCCTGGTGGCCAACACCGACGCCCACGCCAAGAATTATTCCATGCTGCACCGGCTTGGCCCATCGGTTGGGCTTGCCCCGCTTTACGATGTGTCCACGGTTCTGCCCTGGCCGGCCGTGAACCAGTATTTCGCCCAAAAAATCGGCGGCCGCAAACGCAAGCCCGCGGACGTGACACCGGATCACTTTGCGCAAATCGCAACCGAACTTGGCTTCCGCCCCGCCGAGGTCCTGAACCGGATCACCCGGCTGGTGGATCTGATGGTGGAACACCGCCCGGCAGCCGAGCAGCATGTTTCCGGCCTGCCCGGCACCGCGCCGGGCTATGTGGAACAGGCCGCTGATTGCGCCGAAAAAAACGCGCTCAGGATCGTGGGCCGGATCCCGAGAAACTGACCGCAGCGAAACCCGCATCACACCTGCCCGCAATCCGTCTGCGGCCTGGCTTGCTGGTTCAGTCTGAAACCATATCCGCGCTTGCACCGGCACCGGCACCGCATGCGGACACTTGCTTGCGGTACTGGCTTGGCGTCGCCCCCTCCCGCTGCCGGAAAGCGCGTTCAAAAGCCGAAACTTCAGAGTAACCCAGCCGCTCTGAGATATCATGAAGCTGCGCTCCGGGCGCCAGCAGCATGCGCTTGGCAATCTCCATCCGGCAGCCCGCCAGCAGCCCAGAGAACTTCTGCCCCTCATCCTCCAGCTTGCGCCGCAGGGTCCGGCGCGACATGCCCAAGGCGGTGGCGATGGCAGTCTGCTCGAAACTTTCGCGGCCGATCCGCATCAGCAGCTCGCGGCGCACCCGTACTGCAACCGGTGCTTCACGCTCGCTTTGCCGGGCGGTGCGGACCATCGACTGCGAGGCCGCCTTGAACGCCGGGCTTTCGCCGTCCGCCAGCGGCAGATCCAGTAGTGCCGCCGGAAACACCAGCGTGTTGGACGCAGCGGCAAACTGCACCGGGCAGCGCGGCCCGGCACTGCTGCGGCTTAGCAAGGCGCTTGATTCGTGCTCCAGCGACAACAGATCAGGCTGCCAGTCCGGCCCGGTGGCGGACTTCACCAGGCTATGGAACACCGACAGCGTCAGCTCCGCATCCTGCTGCCGCGGCCAAATGCCCGCATCCAGGATCCGGTAGGTCAGCAGCGCCTTGTCCGCCTCCATCGTCAGCCGCATTTCCGAGTCGCTCTGCACCATCGGAAAGGCATTGCGGAACAGCGACAACGCCGCCCCCAGCGTCGGCGCCTGCATGATGAAATCTCCAAGCGTGCCAAGATTTTGCAGATCAAACACCGATCCCACCCGCCAGCCGAAATCGGGCAGCCCCAGCTGGTCTGAGGCATGCTCGCAGAAGTCCACGAACTTCTTCAGGCCGATCTCTCCGTCCAGGTCATCAGGACCGAACCCGGCTGTGCGGAAAATCCTGCCGGTATCGCCGTTCATGAACTCAACAGCCCGCAGCGGGTCGTTCAAAGTGGTGGCCGAAATCCGGGGCTGATAGGTGTGTGGCATCGCGCGGTTCCTCAGGATTGCGCCAGAATACCGCAAAAACCGGCCATTCCAGAAAAATCACTGCAGACAGGGCCGCAGCCGCCGATTCTGTCCGGAAATGTCGGTTTGTTGTCCGGATGTGTCCGCCACAAGCGGCCGCTGGCCGGTGCACCTTGGGCAAATGGCACCTCAATTCGGCACCTTTGACATTGCAATCGCAGGCGGCGGCCCGGCCGGGTCGGTGGCCGCAATCCTGCTGGCGCGGGCCGGATACAGCGTGGCGCTGGCCACCCTGCCGCCGTGCGAGCCCCGGTATGAGGGCATGTCCGCCCGCGTCGCCGCAATCCTGCAAAGGCACGGGCTGCCGCTGGATGGCATCGGCCCGGCAGCGCAGCGCCATGTCAGCTGGGGCGCTTTCCAGGGCGGCCAGAACAGCGAGCATCCGGCCGACCGGAAGCAGTTCGACACCGGGTTGCTGCACACCGCCTGGGCTGCGGGTGTCACTGTATTTTTCAAGGCGGTGGCCAGTGTCCGCCCGGATGCGGGCGAAATCCGCCTGTCCGACGGGCAAAACCTCACCGCCGGCCTGCTGTTCGAGGCCCGCGGCCGCCGCGCCCCGCGCCAATCCACGGATTTGGACCGGGCAGAACTGATTGGGCCAGACACTATCTCGGTTGCTGGGTTTGTGCCGCCGCAGTCTGGATACATGGACACCCCGCGGATCGAAGCCCGGCCCGGAGGCTGGATCTGGTCTGCCCCTGCCGGGCAGGATCGGCTGTGGCTGCAGGCGGTGGGAGACGCGCAGTCGCTGGGCCAGACACGCGGCAAGGCAGCTGTGGCGGCGCTGTGGAATTCGGTTCTGGGGGATACCCCCCTGCCCCGCCAACCCGCCATTCATGCCATCGCACCGCAGCTGACCGCACCGGAACTGGACCCGCGATGCCCCCGGCTGGGTGATGCGGCGGTGGCGCTGGATCCTTTGTCGGGGCACGGGATGTTCTGGGCGGTGTCCTCGGCGCTGATGGCGGTGCCCATCGCACGGGCGCTGCTGGACGGCCAGACGGCGCTGGCCTGCGATTTCTATCGCAACCGGGTGGCCGAAACCTTTTGGCGGCAGGCCCGTGTGGGCCGTGATTTCTACCGCGAGGCGGGACTTCAATCACCCTTCTGGCAGCCGCGCGCGGCCTGGCCCGATGACGCCCCGGCGCATGACACAGATATCCGCCCGCATGCCGCCACACGGGTCATCGTCCAGAACGGCCATCTCGCGCGCCGCGAAGTGCTGATCACCCGCGATGCCCCCGGCGGCGCCGCCTTTGCTGCCGGGCAGGAGATCGTGCCGTTGCTGCGCCGCCTGAACGGGCGGCCGCTGCCGGGTCCGGCCCGGTTTCATACCTCAGTATTACCAGAGGCCCCGCCGCAGGCCGCCCGCGCCATCCACCAATGGCTTTTGTCGCAAGGCTTTACCGAGGGGGTGCAGATCCCCTGGGACACCACAAACAGGGAGACCAATCCATGCAATTACGACCCCGCAGTCTGACGGCTGCACTCCTGATATCCGCCGCCGGGGCGACGCCTGCGCTGGCCAGCGAGGAATTGCTGCAGAACATCTGTTCCAGCTGCCACACGGCACAGGAAACCGGGTTGAGCCGCATCAGCGGCCAGCGCAAAACACCCGAAGGCTGGATGATGACCATCGTTCGGATGCAACAAGCGCATGGGCTGGAGATCAGCCCTGAGGACCGCCGCGCCATCGTGCAGCATCTGTCGGACAGCCAGGGCCTGGCCCCCACTGAGGCCGCCCCCTTCCGCTATGCGATGGAGAAGGACCCGAACGCGCAGGAGAGCTTTGACGAGCCCTTTGCCTCGATGTGCGCACGCTGCCACACCGGCGCGCGCGGGCTGCTGCAGAACCGCACCGCCGAGGAATGGGCGCTGCACATGGATTTCCATGTCGGCCATTTCCCCACTATCGAATACCAGGCGCTTGGCCGCGACCGCGAATGGTACAAGATCGCCCGGACCGAGATCGCCAGCTATCTGGCCGAACAGAACCCGCTGGAAACCGCCGCATGGGTGGACTGGCAGGCCGCAGCCAAACAGCCAGTGGCAGGCGACTGGGTGGTGATGACCGACTTGCCCGGCATCGGCGAAGCCTACGGGCGGCTGACGGTCACAGGCGATGCCTCGCCTTATCAGGTCAGCGGCGAGTTCGTGACCACAGACGGCACCAAACATCCCGCCTCTGGCCAGATGAACCTTTACACCGGCTATGAATGGCGCGCCAATCTGGACATCGGCGGCACTGCCTACCGTCAGGTATTGGCCCTGTCCGAGGATGGCAACGCCCTGCAGGGCCGCCAGTTCGACCGCAGCAACGACGCCCTTGGCGCACCGCTGACCGGTGCCCGTGCCGGAACAGGCAGCGTCATCCTCGGCACCGTCCCCTCCGCCGTTCCGGCAGGTGAGGCCCAGGTTCAGGTGGTCGGCACCGGTCTGGACAGCCTCGCCAGCTCCAGCGGCGATGCAGCCGCAAACAGCTTTGGCGCAACCCTGTCGCTGACGGCTGAGGGCAATGGCACCGTCACCTTCAGCGCGGACGGGGCCGAAGGGCAGATCGCCCATTACACCTCGGTCGACAGCATCCGGGTAGAGCCGGAATTCACCATCGCCCGCGTCGGCGGCGGCAGCGATACAGGCCCAGAAGCCGTGCCTGCCTATTTCAACGCGGTTGGCATGTGGAACGGCCCCGACGGCAAGGCCGGAACCGACGACGACATCCGTATAGGCCGGATCACAGCGCAGTGGACCGTTGCCAACGCGCATGAACACGCAGCCCACATGGAAGACACCGAATACGCAGGCGTCATGCAGGCCAACGGCATCTTTGCGCCTGCGATTGCCGGCCCCAACCCCGACCGCCCCTTCAGCGCCAACAACGCAGGTGAGCTGAAAGTGCAGGCCGAGGCGATGGGCCAGCAGGCCGAGGCCATGCTGATCGTCACCGTGCAGCGCTTCATCGATCCGCCGATCCGCTGAAGCACAGGGAGAAAGACCATGAAAGACTTTCACTATCAGCCCGCCAATGCGCACCGGGTATCGGTCGATGGGCGCGAGGTTCTGTTCCACGTCCCCACCACCTCGATCTTCGAGATGGACAGCACCGACCGCGACATCCTTGATTATGCCGCGCAGGCGCAGGCGTTCTCCATGGACGCATTTGAGGCGCGGTTTGCGGCCACGGATGCGGCGGCCCGGCTCGACGGGCTGGTGCGGCTGGATATCGTTAACGACGGCCGCCCGCTGCAACCGGAACGCCCGCCGATCGAGATCGAGAACTTTCCGCTCACCACCATCGTTCTGAACGTCAACACCGGCTGCAACCTGGCCTGTTCCTATTGCTACAAGGAGGATCTGGCGGTGCCGTCCAAGGGCCAGAAGATGGCTTTTGAGACCGCGCAGAAATCGGTCGAGATGCTGCTGGCGGAAAACCCGGACCGCGACAGCTATAACGTGGTGTTCTTCGGCGGCGAGCCGCTGTCGAACCAACCGCTGATCCGTCAGGTGGTGGACTGGGCCGAGCCGCATTTTGCTGCCCTTGGCAAGGCGGTGAACTTCAGCCTGACGACCAATGCCACCCTGCTGACCGAACCGCTAATCGACTGGCTGGACCAGCATAAATTCGGCCTCACTGTGTCCATCGACGGCCCCAAGGCGCAGCACGACCTGAACCGCAAAACGGTCGGCGGCAAGGGCACCTATGATGCGGTCGCCGCCAAGGCCCGGCTGCTGCTGTCGCGCTACACATCGAAACCGGTGGGCGCCCGCGTCACCCTGACCGCCGGTGTCACCAACATCCATGAAATCTGGGACCATCTGATCAACGATATCGGCTTTGCCGAGGTCGGGTTTTCGCCGGTGACCTCGGGCGACATGGATGCCTTCAACCTCAACGGCGCCGAACTGCTGGAGGTGTTCGAGGGCATGAAATCCTTGGGCCGCCTCTATGTCGAAGAGGCGCTGAAGGGCCGCAACATCGGCTTTTCCAACATGCACCAGATGATGAACGACCTCTACGAGGGGCGATCCAAGGCGCTGCCCTGCGGTGCCGGGGTGGGCATGCTGGCGGTCAATCACGACGGCGCGCTGAACCTGTGCCACCGGTTTACCGGATCGGACATGGACCAGTTCGGCACCGTTGACGAGGGCATCAAGCGCAAGGAGCTGTCGGGCTTTATCAAGGCACGGTCCGACCGGACCGAGAAAGGCTGCGCCACCTGCCGGATCCGCAACCTGTGCGCGGGCGGCTGCTATCACGAAAGCTATGCCCATTTCAGCGACCCGATGATGCCGACCTACCACTACTGCGACCTGATGCGCGACTGGATCGACTTTGGCGTCGCCGCCTATGCCGAACTGATCGCCCGGGCGCCGCAGTACTTCCACCACCATGTTGCGCCGAGGAGGGCGTTTGGAAAATGAAACCGCTCAATCAGAAAGCCGAACGCGTCCAGCAGGCCGCAACCCAGGGCCAGATGGAAGAGGTCCGCGCGATGCAGACCGTGACCGCCGGCTGCGCCACCACCTTCGATCCCGGCTGGGAGGTCGACCCTTTCGGCGGCCTTGCCGCCCTGTGCCAGCCGATGGAAGCGGATCTTTATGGCTGCTCCGACCCCTGCTGGTGGCCCGCCCAGGTGCCCGACATCATGGTCAACCACCAGAACTGGGACGAAGGCGCACCCAACGCCGCCAAGGACTGGCGCGCGCTTGGCGCCACCTACCCCACTGACGCCGAAACCTAAGGAGACCCGCATCATGAAAACCGCGTTTTTTGCTGCTGCCGCGCTCTGCGCCTCCGCCCTGCCGCTGGCCGCCGGCGACCTTCTGGTGACGGTGGCCCGGCCGTCGAACCTCTATGTCTTTGACGCTGATACCCGCTCGGTCAAAGCCGACTGCGATCTGGGCGCCAACGTGACCCCCGGCGTCATCGCCATGTCGCCGGACAACCGCATCGCCTATGTGCTGCTGAACCACTGGCAGGATGTGGTCGGCGTCGATATCCAGACCTGCGAGAAAGTGTTCCATGCCGCCCAGTCCGAGGGCGACGTGACCCGCCGCTCGCTCGCCTCGCTTGCCGTCTCCAAGGACGGCAGCCAGATCTACACGGTGCGCAATCCCGTGCGTAAACTGACCGACCGTTACGAGGTAATGCAGCCCGAATTTGCCGTCTATGACGCCAGCGCCGGGCTGGAGGCCACCCCCGCGGCAGTATTCGAAGCACCGCGCCGCTCCACCCTGATGGCCAGCGACCGCAACGGCCAGGTCTATGTCGCGGGGCATGAGATCTACCGCGTTGATCCCGCCACGGGCGAAACCGAAGTGGCGATAGCCAATGCCAGCTGGGACCGCCCCACCTACAGCCCGCCGGATGTGCTCGCCTTCTGGCCCACCGGCAGCCAGAACGACGAGATGCTGCTGATGTACACAGCGGCGGTATTCACCGACGAGTCTCAGCAGGAGCTGGCAGATTTTGTCTGGGGCTACCAGTCTGTTGACCTGACCACCGGCAAGACCGAGATCGCTGATTTCGCCTCCTTCGAGGTGCTGATGTTCTCAGCCGCACGCAGTGCAACGGACCCCAAGCACCTTTACGGCGTCTATACCCAGCTTTCCAAACACAACCTGGACACCCGCGAGCTGGTTAAGCGCGTGGACCTGCCGCACACCTATTACGTGATCAACGTCTCCAGCGACGGGCAAGAAATCTATGTCGGCGGCACCAATGACGACATCGGCATCTATGACAGCGAAACGCTGGAGCGCATCGGCGAGATCCGGGTGCCCTCCGGCGGGGATATGTCGGTCTCCACCCTGCACGTGGTTCCGCAGGGATGACCGCTCCGGCGGCGCATACCTCCCCCCAGCCGAACCGCCCCGCGGCGGCCCGCGCCTGGCCGCATCTGCCTGCCCGGGCCGGTGCGGCGCTTTTTTCACCCTCCGCTGCTGCCTGGCTGATGCCGCTGCTGCGCCCGCACCGCCTCCGGCTGGCGCTGCTGCTGCTGATCAGTTTTCTGGCTGCTGCACTCGGCCTGCTGCCGCCCTATATCAGCAAGCTGGTGATCGACCGCGGCCTGATGGGTGGAGATGCGGCCCAGCTGGTGGTCTGGTCGCTGGCGCTGTTTGCCATTGGCCTCCTGGCCACCGCCACCGGCGCGCTCAGCAATATCCTGCATATGCGCGCCTCGGTCCGGATGCTGGCGCAACTGCGGCGGCGTCTGCTGTCCCGGCTGGCCGCCAAACCCGCCGGCTGGTTTGCTGCGCAGCGCGCAGGCGAGCTGCTGGCGCGGGTTGATGGCGACGCCGCAGAAGTGCAGAAATTCGCCTTCAACGCGGTGCTGGGCGGCTCATCGGCGCTGATCCGGCTGATTGGCGGCTCGGCAATGCTGATGGTGCTGGACTGGCGGCTGGGCCTGCTGACGGCATTGCTGGCCCCGGCTGAGCTGCTGTTCCTGATCTGGGCCCGCCCCCGCACCGAACGCCACGCCGCCGCAGTGCGCGAGATGCAGGGGCGCTACGCCGCCGGCCTCTCGGAAACCCTGTTCGGCCTGCCCGCGCTGCAGGCCGCCCGCGGCACCCTTTGGGCAGAGCGGCGCAGCCTGCGCGACCACGCCGGGCTGAACCGCCGCCTGATTGCGCAGAACCTGTGGGGCGAGTTTACCCGCGCAGTGCCGGTGCTGCTGTCGGCGCTGACCCGCGCGGCGATCTTTCTGGCGGGCGGGCTGATGGTGATCCGCGGCGACTGGCCGCTGGGATCCCTGATCGCTTTCATCGCCTACATGGGCTTTATGACCGGGCCGATGCAGTCGCTGCTGGGCCTGTGGCACGCGCAGGCGCGGGTCAAGGTTGCGGTGGCGCGGCTGGATACGGTGATGCAGCCCGCCGCCCCCCGGCCCGCGGCTCCCTTTGCCCCCGCAGGCTATGCCCTGCAACTGGACGGCGTGACCGTCGCCCGCGGCCAGGCGGCGCCGCTTGGCCCGCTGAGCCTCACCATCCCCCAAGGCACCAAACTGGCCCTCAAAGGCGCCAGCGGCGCCGGTAAAACCTCGCTGATCGCGGTGCTCTGCGGGCGGGCGCAACCGCTGTCCGGGCAGATCACACTGGGCGGTGCGGACCTTGGCCAGCTTGGCGGCGCCACCCTGCCCCAAGGGGTGGCCTATGCCGGCCAGCGCCCGCTGACCCTGCGGGCCAGTCTGCGCGACAACCTGTTTCAAAGCCGCGCCTTCTGGGCCAGCCCCGGCAGTGAAACCCGTATCTGGCAGCTGCTGGAGCTGTTCGGCTTGGCGGAACGGTTCCGCAGCGCAAACGGTCTCGACACTATGCTGGGCGAAAGCGGGCTGACGCTGTCGGGCGGCGAACGCCAGCGCCTTTGCCTGCTGCGCGCGCTGCTTGACCCCTTCGGTATCCTGATCCTGGACGAGGCCCTGTCCGAGGTCGATCCCGCCACCGCCGCCCGGATCCTCAGCCATATCGACAAGAGTTTCCCCCATTCCACCCGCATTATCACCGCCCACGGCGGTGCTGCGGCGAGCGTGCAATTCGACATGGAGATCACCCTGACGGAGGCCAGAACATGACCCCTGCCCCGCTGATAGCCCTGATCGACGGCCCGCTGGCGGCAGACACCCCCGGCCTGACCTCCCGCTTCGATCTGTGCGAGGTGCATCCCCGCGCCGCCGAGAGCCCGGCAGCGCAACACGCCAGCCATATGGCCGCCGCCATCCGCAGCAATGCGCCCGACGCGCGGCTGCTCAACCTCACCATCTTTCCCGGCCGCCTCGCCATCTCCCTCGCAACCGTGGCCAGGGCCATGCACCGCGCCGCCTGTTGCGAGGCGCAGATCATCCACTGCTCCTTTGGCCATGCCAACGCCAGCCCGCTTCTGGCCGAGGCCGTCGCCGCAGTGCTGCAGGCGGGCAAGCTGCTGGTCGCCTCTGCCCCCGCCCGCGGCGCGCCGGTGTTTCCCGCGGCCTGCAGCGGGGTTCTGTCTGTCCAGGGCGATGCCCGCTGCACCCCCGGTCAGTGGTCGCGGCTCGACCAGCCGGGCGCGCACTTCGGCGCCTGCCCCGGCGGCCCTGACATGCCAGTGCGCGGCGCTAGCCTCGCTGCGGCGCATTTCACTGGCCTGCTGGCCCGCGCCCGCATGAACGGCGGGGTCAAAGAATTTCTGCAAATCCCGGCTTTTACCGGCCGCGAACGCATCGGCCTGCCGCCAGGCCCTGCCCCTCTTTTTCACACCCCAACCGCTGACAGATAAAAACAGGGAGAACCCAATGGACTACGCAATGCTCATCAACGGCGAACAGGTTTCGTCGGAACAGATGATCGACGTCATCAACCCGGCAACCGAGGCGGTCTTTGCCCGCGTGCCGCATGCCTCGGAGGCGCAGCTGAACCAGGCGGTGGCCGCCGCCAAGGCCGCCCAGCAGGCCTGGGGCGAGATCCCGATGGCCGCACGCCGCGCCAGGATCGAAGCGCTGGCGGCCGCCATCGGCGAGGAGGCGGACGAGCTGGCCCGGCTGATCACGCAGGAGCAGGGCAAACCGCTGCCCGAAGCACAGGGCGAGGTTGCCTGGTCGCAGGGCTATCTGGCCCATACCGCCACGCTGGAACTGCCCGACCGCATCATCCAGGACGACGCCGAATTCCGGATCGAGACGCGGCACAAACCGCTGGGCGTCGTGGCCGGCATCATCGCCTGGAACTTTCCGCTGCTGCTGTGCTGCTGGAAAATCGGACCGGCGCTGATGGCCGGTAATGCCATCGTGCTGAAGCCGGCCCCGTCCACCCCGGTCACGGCGCTGAAACTCGGCGAAATCTGCGCCCGCATCCTGCCGCCCGGGCTGGTCAATATCATCACCGATGCCAATGACCTTGGCCCCAGGCTGACGGCGCATCCGGATGTGGCCAAGATCGGCTTTACCGGCTCGTCGGAAACCGGCAAGCGGATCATGGCCGGCGCTGCCGCCACCATGAAACGTGTGACGCTGGAGATGGGCGGCAATGACCCCGCCATCGTGCTGCCGGACGTGGATGTGAAGGCTGCTGCGGAAAAGATCTATGGCGGCGCCTTCCTCAATGCCGGTCAGGTCTGCCTGGCGGTGAAACGCGCCTATGTGCACAGCGATATATACGAGGACATGTGCGCCGAACTGGCCTCCCTGGCCGAACAGGCGGTTGTCGATGACGGCATGAAACAGGGGACAACAATCGGCCCGATCCAGAACAAGGCCCAGTTCGACAAGGTCAAAACCTATCTGGACGACGCCCGCGCCAGCGGCCGGATCATTGCCGGCGGCACGGTCAAGGACGGCCCCGGTTACTTTGTGCATCCCACCATCGTGCGTGATGTGACTGACGGCCAGAAAATCGTCGACGAGGAGCAATTCGGCCCGATACTGCCGGTGATCCGCTTTGACGCCATCGATGATGTGATCGCCCGCGCCAATGCCTCGGACTACGGGCTGGGCGGGTCAGTGCATTCAGGTGATACGGCCAAGGCGGTTGACGTCGCCGGCCGCATTGAATCCGGCACCATCTGGGTGAACCAGCAGCTGAACATCGGCCCGCATATCCCGATGGCAGGCTTCAAAGGCTCCGGTCTTGGGGTAGAGCAATCGGTCGAAGGGCTGGCTGAATACACGCAGATGCAGGTGATCAACGTCGCCCGCGGCTGACCCCGCGCCGAACCGCTGAACGGCGGGCTGCATCCCAGCGGCCCGCCTTGCGATCAGGCTTTCTGACAAAGCGTCACAGCCAGTCTATTCCGCCGGGCGCCCCTCCCCCATGTACAGCTTCTGCATATCCACGAAATGCCCATTATCAAGCCGCTTGCGGATGGCGTCCCAGCCCTCCGGATTGCCCTCGATCACCCTGTACAGCTCCGCCGGCACGGTCATATATTCGATGTATTTCTCCGATGCGGTCTCCAGCCAGGCAAAGACATAGCCATCGCTGTCTTCGTCGGTGTTCACCAGGCGCAGCTCTATGCCTTCGGCCATCGGCACCGATTCAACACTGCGCAGGATGTGCAGCTTCATCATTTCGACAATCACGTCGTCCAGCCCCAGCTGCTTGACCAGCAGCTTTTCCCGCACCGCCGGCCAGCCGAAGGTCAGCCGCACCGCCAGCCCGCCGCCGATATCCCGCGCAGCCGCCGGCGCCTCGTTGCCGTAGCTGGCGGCAAACAGCGCCCCGGCCTCATCCTCAATTTCCAGATGATCCCGCAGGCGGCTGGCAGGCATTGCCGCGATCCAATGGCCGCGCCCGGCATCCAGATAGTTGAATTGCGGCTGCAGCCGGAAGCTTTCGCCGCAGGCATCGCAGGTCACGTCCTGAAACCGGTCTTCCAGTATATCGTCCCGCAGATCGGGGCGGCGGTCGGCGTTCACACTGCCCACGGCCATCATGGTCACCGGGGCCTCGCATTGCGGGCACACCAGATTGACGGGGTGAAAAAGCGACATCGGTCAACTGCCTTTCAATGGGTCAAAGTTTGGCCAGCCAGCCAACTGCCGGATGGTTCGGCTTCAGCTTGCCGGAATGATAGGCGGCATAAAGTTCCGAGAACCATTCCCCCGGAGCACGGAACTGATAGCCGGTGATCCCCTTGGCCCGCTCGCCCAGCAGATAGGAATTCCAAGTGTTCGGGTAGCTTTCCTGATACACGACACCGCCGATTTCGATCTTCTTGGCAATTGCCATGCTGGACCAGGGCTGGGCCGGTTCGGACGCCATGTCGATATGCGCCTGCATCTTGATGCGGCGGCTTTCCCACTCTTCGTCCGTGCAGGTCTCATCGGCCGGCTTATCCGGCACATGCGCGCCTTTGTTATGCGCCATATACTCGGTCGCATAAGCCTTGTCATAGCTGAACTTGGTGGCAATCTTCTCAGCAATAGCAGCGATATCCATGCCGTGTTCGGTCCAGCCGCCGTATTCCTTCTTGCCGCCGTTGCTTTTCATGAAGCTCTGCTTGTCGTCGACCGCATGGCCGACCTCATGCAGGGTGTTCCAGTTGAAAAAGGTGACAGGCTCCTCGTTCGCCGGTTTGCATTTTTCCAGCTCGGCGCGTTCTTCCGGGGTGGCGGCATCATCCAGGCTGCCAACCGCATCGTCGCTGCCAAAGGCATAATTGGGCGACACACCCGCATCGCCTTCATGCATCACAATCCGCTTCTCATTGCCCTGGTACATCGAGCCGCCCTTCGCGGCCTCATTGACCGCGAACTTCTGCAGCGAGTCGTTGTTCAGCGTGTGATCCAGCGGCAGATCCTGCATCGCCTTGTAGAAGGCGACAATATTCGGCCCCTTCAGATTGGCATCGGCGATTTCCGACGCAGGCGCCAGATTTTCATTGCTGAAGTTCTTGATATCACAGCCAAAACGCGCCTTGAACGCCACTTTGACCACAGCCCGCTGCGCCTCAGGCTCCAGGTTGTCGATCATCGCGTCCAGCTCGTCGGTGCCGTTGGGGCGCGACAGGATTTCCTTGATGTCGTCTTCCTTGGGCGGCGTGTTGGCCCGCATTTCAGCCATCACAAAGGCGCTGGTGCCGATGGCACGCGCCTCTTCCAGCAGCGTGATGGCCTCGCCCGGTTTCTTGCCCGCCACCGCGGCGGCGGCATCCGCCAGTTTCTTGCGCATGGTGTCGATGCTGGGCTTGATGGCATAGCGGTGCTCGTGCCCTTCCAGCACGGCCAGCCGCGGCTCCACCTCCGGTTTGGCCCGCAGCTCCTTGTACGCTTTGTGCTGTTCCGCCATCTCCAGCGCGGCTTTGGTCTGGGCAATGGCCGCCTCGATGTCCGCACTGGCCTTGGTGTAATTCTGCCCGCCCTTGGCCGCGGTTTCGGCACCAGCCAGCAGTTTCTCGACCGCGTCGGTCTCATCCTTCACATAGGCCGCTTCACCGTGACCGGTAACCGGGGTCAAAGCAGCACGTGCGCGGGTGATTTCCTGTTCGATGAACGCATATTGCGAGATCACCTCATCCGCCGTGTTGCAGGCTTCCAGCGCGGCCAGCAGATGGCCCTTGGCGGTCTTGGCGTCCAGCCCGTCCTTGCCGCAGTTTTCAATCTCGGCATTTGCGGTATCCAGATGCGGCTTGGCCACGGCGGCGTTTTCACGGCTGCCGACCACCTTGATCGACAGTTTTGCCGCCTGCACCTGCGGCCACCAGGGGGCGCTGTCCTCATCGCCGCCAATGGCCGAGTTCACCGCCTCAAGAATACCATGGGTGTTGGCCGAGCTGATCGCCTCCTCAGCCGAGGCCGTCACCTCTTCGGCCATGGTCTTGGCAGTTGCATAATCGCTTGGCGCCAGTTTCACCAGATTATCGTATTTCGCGGTCAGCCGGGTCAGCTGCGCCGCGATCGCATCGGCATGCTTGTGGGCTTTTGCCTCGGCCAGCTTGGCCTCAGCCGCGGCCCGCGCGGGTTCATAGGCAGACGAGCCCTGGATCGAGGTCAGCAGCGCCTTGGCGTCTGCGGTGATCTGCTTCAGCAGCTTGATTGCCTGGGAATAATCATTCTCGCCCAGATCGGTCCTGGCGGTATCCAGCTTGGCCGCGGTCAGCCGGTCCGCCATCGCCTTGATCCGGTCCTTGGTGGCATCGTTGTTTTCCGGCGCCAGCGCATCCACCGCCGCCTGCGCGTCAGTGACAGCCTGATTGTACGGGGCCGCCGCCGCAATCAGGCGCTGGCACGCGGTGATTTTCTGATAGGCTTTCTCGAACATCGCCTTGGCAGCTGTGTACGTATGCGCCGCCTTCGCCGCCTCGTATTTGGCGTAATCCGCATCCGCGCGTGCGATCTGATGCACGCCGGCTTCGTTGCCCGGCCCGATCAGCGCTGCACGAGGCACAACGAAATACTGGTTTTCCCAGCCCAGCACCGTCTTCAGCGTTTTCAGATCCTCATCCGTGGCTTTTTCCCAGCCCGCGGCAGCCTTGGCCTTGTCCGCAGCACCTTGGAAATCCCGGGCGGTCTGCTTGGTGGTGCTTTCATCCAGCAAGTCCTGGATTTCGGTCTTGCGATGGGTGAGCTGGGTCTCAACCGCACCGCCTTCAGTGGTGATCTTGGCAATCACTGCGGTGGCCCTGGTCCGGTCTGCCTTGATGGCCTTGTACAGCTCGCCATCGGCGCGGGCCTGCTCCGCCATCTTGCGCGCCGCCGCAATCTTGGCCTCCGCCCCCTTGTAATCATAACCCTCCGGCTTGATCAGATCATCCGCCTCCCCAGTCAGCCGGGTGATGTCATCCAGATGCGGCTGCAGGCAGGCGGCATCGTTCAGCGGCGCCAGTGCAGCGGCCTGTGCCGCCAGCGAGGTCTTCAGCTCGCCATAAGCGCGATGCTGGTGAACCAGCACCATGGCCATCTTCAGGTTCGAAATGGCGCTGTCCAGATGCGCCCTGGCATCGTCGTATTTCTTGGCCGTCTTGGCTTTTTCCGCTTCTGCCGCGGGCAGTTGCGCCTTGGCGATCAGCGCGGTGAAATCATTACCGGCATCCGCCGCAACAACCTTGTCGCGGATATCGGTGAAGACCTTGAACGCCGGGTCCCATTTCTTTTTCAGATCATCAAGCGCAGCGGTGTCGGTCATCCCGTCCAGCTCAACCGAGGCTTCCGCCGCCGCCTTGGCGCTGTCCACCCGTTTTTCCGCGTCCGCCACGCAGGTGTTCGCCGTGGTGAAATCCAGCTTCAGCGCCGCTGCCGCCGCCTCAGCCATCAGTGCCTTGGCATCGTCCAGCATCGGTGCCGCCTGGGCCACATTCTTCAGGGGGTCGATCTTGCCCTGAACCGCCAGCCGTTTTTCCTTGTAGGCCTTGCAGGCATCCGCCTGGGCCGTGGCTGCGGGCCAATCGCCCTGGGTGGCATCCAGAAGGGTCAGCGCGGTTGAGTATTTGTGCAGAACAGCTTCCGCCTTGGCCGAAGCAAGATCCGCCTCCATTTTCAATATGATGACCTGAATGCCCGAGGCACCGTCGTGGTCCTTGAAATCCTTCAGCTTGGCCTCAAAGGCCGTTAGTTTGGGCGCATACTGCTGAACAACCGGGATTTCTTTTTCAATGAAGGGCCGCACGCTCCAGAACTTGCCGAGCTTCTTCAGGGACTCGCCGTAATCCTTGGTCGTGGCCACATCTGAATCGGTGTAATAGCCGTTTGCTTCATCCAGCTTATCGGTCAGCAGCGTTTTGATTGCAGCCGCCAGACCAGCCCAGCTGTCGACCCAGGTCTTGGCATTCGGGCGCTGGGTTTCATAGGTTGTCCGCTGCTTGCGCACCTTGGCGGTCTTGCCATGAACCGTAGCAACTTCGTCAAGCTTTTTGATGCCGTCTTTGAATTTCTTCGCGGCCTTGTCCACCTGCGCCGCATCATACAGACGCTCCATTTCGCGCGCCGCGTCATCAATCGCAGGATCGCCGACCGAGACACCGCGGGCCGCATCGGCCAGGGCCTTGCGGTCCGGGTCAAGCGCCATGAAATGCGCAAAGTCATCGGCCAGAATCTCGGCCTTGGCAATTTCAGCCTCCGCTGCGGCCAGATCATCCGTGGCGGTTTTCAGATCGTGGCCCTTGGCCTTGTCGACCGCAGCCGTGCGCAGCCCGTTGATCCGGGTGATTTCCGGCGCAATCTCCGGCGCCGCGGCCTTGGGGTGGCTGGTCAAAGGCACCAGCCGCAGATCGAAAATCTCCAGCGCCTTCTGAAAAGCGGTCTTGGCGCCGGTGTCGGCGGCAACGGCCTTTTCCAACGCATCCAGCGCCTTTTCCCCGGCCTCCAGTTTGGCGCCATTGGCGTCTTCGGGTTTTGCCTTGGCCTGCGCGGCCAGTGCTTCGACCTTGTCGAGCGCGGCTTTCCACTTGTCAGGTGTCTGGCTGACAGCCTCGGGCACCATGGTGTTGTAGGTCTTGACCGGCCCGTCGCGCAGCGCCTTCAGCGCCGCCTCGATCCGGGCGATCTGGTCTGCCAGATCGGCATCTGCCGTATCGCCGCCAGCGTCATCCGAAGGCGGTGCCGCCTGTTCCGGCGCCTTGGCCGGGGCGTCGGGCTTGGCGGTGGTGACGGTATCCCCCTCCCCTGCCGATGCGGCTTCGGCAACCGCCGGTGCCGCGTCCTCTTCGGCAGTTTCGGCCGCCGCCTGGCGGGCCTTGGAAATGGCCTGGGCCAACGGCCCGACCGCCTTGAGCGCGCCTTCATAATCCGGCGGCGTGGCGGCCGCGCGGGCCTTGATCTGCGTCCAGACGTTTTCGATTTTTGCCGACTGCGGCGTCTTGAGCGCCAGAACCTCGGTGATCAGCGGCTCCAACTTGCCCGCGGCCTGCTGCCATTTGCCTTCCAGCAGGGTTTGCCGTTTGGCCCGGGCCGCGGCGTCCTGGGCCGCAGTCTTCATTTCGGCGGACAGTTTGGCGACATGCTCGAGCGCCGCCGCATAGCCGCTGCCCTCCGCCTTGGCCTGAATCGCCGTCCACAACGCGTCAGCCTTGGACAGGTCGATGCCGGCAATATCCCGGAGTTTGGCCAGATTGGCCTCAACCTTGGCGGAGGTGGTTTTCCATTTGGTTTCTGCCGGATCAGGTTCCGCCGAGGGCGCTGCCGTCGCTTCGGCGGGATCCTCGGTGACGGTATCGCCGCTGGCCGCAGGGGCCGCCTGCGGGCCTTCATCCGCGGCCTCCTCGTCGTCATCCGCCTCTGACTCAACGACATTTCCGCCGGGGTCCAGAATGAGGATCTTGTATTTCAGCCCCACCACCATGAACATCTTCTTGGCCTTGCGCGCCATGCCCGGCACTATCTTGCCCTCGACTGTCAGCGACAGTTCCTTGCCGTCCAGCGTCAGCGT
The DNA here is from genome assembly GCF_000473165.1 of Leisingera aquimarina DSM 24565. Taxonomy (GTDB): domain Bacteria; phylum Pseudomonadota; class Alphaproteobacteria; order Rhodobacterales; family Rhodobacteraceae; genus Leisingera; species Leisingera aquimarina. The sequence goes on from NZ_KI421505.1 coordinate 101,274, forward strand.
CCCAAAGGTGAACTGCGGCGTCTCGCCGTCGGATTTGGCCTGCTTGCCCAGGACCTTGGCGGCCTTGGTCTTATGGGTGAGAAAGACCGAGTTTTCGATTTTCTTGCCAAAGCACAACCCGAAGGACAGCGCGCGCTTCTTCGCAATCGCCATCTGTTGCTTGATTTCTTTTGCGGCAGATCCATCAAGAGGCATGGGCAGCTCCTGAGTTAAAAAACTGTTTAAAACTGGGGTGTTAGCTAGTGCTACGTTCAAGCGTCGCATGGAACCCGGATTCCAGCAAGATTTTTTTCTTGTCAATTGCCTCAGGCTGCGCACACTCAATCTGGACATCCATCAAGGTGAGACGCTGATGACTTTCCAGCCAGCCGCTTTGGCCGAATGACGGGTTTGCGCCCTGCCCGTGCCATGATGCTTGCAGTCCTCGCAGGCCTGTGCGGCGGCGGGCTGGCAGTGTACTCATTTGCCTCTGACACCGTGACCGGAAACAGCGGAGAGATTTCAATGGCTTCAACCTCGGCAGAAAGTTTTGACGGCGCCTGGATCGTTCAGGAGGTCCAGGACGTCGATCTGGCGCAGTTCGAAGAGCTGCGGTTTGATTTTGACGGCGGCACGCTTTACGGATCCAGCCCCTGCAGAAGTTTCACCACAACCTTCGGGCCGGACATGCAGAACATCATGTTTTCGCCATTTGAGATCGGCGGCGGGCTATGCGACGAAGCGACAATGATCGCCGAGCGGGAATTCCTGCAGCAAGTCGGCTTGGTCAACCGGATGGTGCTGACCGGGGACGGGCAGCTGGTGATGTATAATTTTGAAAAACCGCTGTTGTGGGCCAAACGGCTGGTCGGCTGATCCAGCATAGGTTTCGCTGCGAAACCTGCGGAATTGCTGTACTGCCAGTTTCGTAAAAGACATAGCGGAAATGGAAAACCCCGGCCTGCCAGGACCGGGGTTTCGCAGCGAAACCGGGAACTGCGCCCTGCCCTATCCGCCGTGCTCCAGCAGGTGGCGCACATTGTCCATGACCGCATCAACCAGTTCAGCCGTCACCTCGCCGCCGGAAAACCGGATGGCATAGCCGCCGGGCCCGTATTCGCGTTCGATTGTAATGCCGCTGGCGACGCGGGTCTTGCGGGACCGCTCCACTTTTTGCACGGTCTTGGGGCGCCCCCCCCGGCCAGGGTCCTGCGGAGCGCCTTCGGCGTTCTCAACCACCGGCAGCATGGCTTCCCACTCTTCCGCCGCAGAGCGCCCTCCTGCCTGCTCCAGAGCGGTGCGGAGCTGCTCAGCCCCGCCGCTCCGCAGTGCGGCGGCCAGGCGCAGGCACTGGCGTTCATTTAGGCCAGTGGCATGGGACAGCATATCGCCCAGTTCCTCATGGATCAGGGCAAATGAGCGGATCTTGGAGCGTTTGGCCTTGGAGGCGTTCTGAAACAGCACCGCGACGGCTTCGTCCACTGTCGGGAATACCCCGTCATGCACCGCCGAGGCCGCCGCCCTGCCCCGTTCGTACTGGCTGAGGCCCGAGCGGATTTCGTTCTCCTCGATCATCGAGACCAGCGCATTTGCAAGGCTGCCGGGTTCGCGGATGAAGGCCGGGATGGTTTGGAACCGTTCGCCGCCGCTCAGCCCGTTCAGGCGGCGCAGGGCTGTCAGGCGGCGGTAGCCGGAGACCAGCGCATACTTGCCCGCGTCCTCGGGATTGAGCGGCTCGAACACTTCGATCGGCAGGCGCAGGCCGTTGACCGAAACCGAGGTCATCAGCTCCTGCATTTCCTCCTCGTCCAGCACGATCCGGTCGCGGTTCAGGGCATCCGCGGTGATCTGTTCCAGCGGGATTTCCACCGCCACCAGCCCCTTGCTTGTCGCGTCGCGCAGACGTTCGGCGTCTGCCTTGTCTCGGGCGATGGCTTCGCGGTCGGCCTGGGGCAGGGGGTCGGCATGGCGGGCGGCATCGGCCACCACATCGGCAATCGGCGGCCGCAGGCCGGGGCCGCGCGACAGATCGCGGTCAATGCCTGCTTCGATCTCTTTCAATGCCTCGGGCGAGGGGGTCTCAAGCTGTCTGCGTCTGGCCATCTTCGCTCTCCTCTACTGCGGTTTCTGCCTGCTGCATCTGCTGATCGCGCCACCAGCTGCCGATCAGAAGTTCCTTGAACTCCGCATAGGTGCGGTCGAACACCTCGCGGCCGCGCACATAGGTGTCGCGGTTGAAGTTGCGGTAATCCGCCTCGTAGATACCGGAAACGCTTTCGCCGGCCTGGCCGACCATGGCGGTATAATCCTGCCGGTAGGCGTTCATCATGTCACCGAAATAGGCCTGTATCACATTGGCCAGATCGGTCTGCTGGCTGGCGTCAAAACGGGTGATCAGGGCGCGCACCACGTCCCATTCGAATTTCATCTCCGGCAGGCCCGCGCGGCGGCGGCCGGCATTTTCACCGTCCTCGATCGAGGCGAAGGTGGAATAGAGCATGTCAAAGAACCGGCCGGTGGAATCGAACTCAAGAAATGACGCTCCAAGCGGCACCATCAGGATATCGGCGGCGGCCAGAGCATTGATGGTTAGATAGCCGAGGGCAGGGGGGGTATCCAGAAGGATGATATCGTAGTCGTCCAGCGCACCGCCCTGATCCAGCGCGTTGGTCAGCGCATCCCACAGCGCCCAATTGCGCAGCCCCATGCGCCAGACCGGGATCTGGAATTCGGCCCAGTAGAGGTTCAGCTGCGCGCCGATCAGGTCGATATTGGGCCAGTGGGTTTTCTGAACCACGTTTCGCAGCGAAACCTCCCTGGCCTCGGTCAGGGTCTCATCAAGGGGAATAGGGTCTAATCCAGAGGCGGCGCGGACTTTGTTTTCGGCTTCCACCGCTTCGGCGTAGTCGCGGGCGAGGAGGGGGAAGACGGTCTGCCATTCGTCCGCCACCTGGCCGCCCATGATCGAGGTCATCGAGCCCTGGCTGTCGAGGTCGACCACCAGCACCTTGTAACCGTCGAGCGCGGCGGACATGGCGAGATGGGCGGCGGTGGAGGTTTTGCCGACGCCGCCCTTGAAGTTGGCCACGGCCACGACCTTGGCGGGCAGGCCTTCGGGGCGGTAGGGGCGGTATTCCTTGGTGCTGATGCCTTCCTCGGCGAAATGGTCGCGCAGCTTCAGCACGTCTTCCAGGGTGAACCAGCGCGAGCCGCTGGCGCCTTCGCCCTGCGGCAGATCCGGGTTCTTATTCAGCACCCGGCGCAGGTGGGCGGGGGCGACGGGGATCAGGTAGCGGCAGACTTCCCAGGTGGAAAAGCTGCGCAGGCGTTTGCGGCCGTCGGGGGCGTAGCCGCGTTTGGCCAGATCATCGCGACCGCGGCCTGCAAAAGCTGCGGCCTTGGCGAATCTTGCGGTATCGACGAGCTCGCCGAGCTTGGCCGCTGCAGCCTCCGGATCAAGGTTGAAATAGGGCGGCAGGGGGGTGTCAGGTTTCTTTGCCATGTGACATGTGCCTCGGGTAAATCGCCTGTTTGGCGTGTTATCCTTGGTTTTGTCGCACATCCTGGGGAGAGAGTGAATCATTATCTGGCAACGCATCTGTTTTGCGCGGCCGTCCGGCTTCCCCGCTGTATATGTCTCTGTTCCCCGAAAATCACTATGGCACAAACAGGTTGAAATGTTGTGAATCTTTGATTCAGTTTAGAGTCTTTAGGTCCACTAAGTGATTATTTATCAGACGGTTAGATATGCTTGCGGACCTGCTTCCGGTATGAAAGGCACCCGTTTGCAGGAGCATTGGTACCCATCTGCGGGAGCAAGGGCCCCGATTCGCAGGAAGACAGGCACCCGCGACTCGGAGACCGGAAATCAGGCGGTTTCAGGACCCATATTAGCCGGAAAACGGTGGAAACCAGCGTGGAATGGCGCCCGGAACCAGGAAGATCCTGTAAAGGTACCCGTTTGCGGGACGGGGCTTTCCCGTAAACGGGTGCCCATAGCGGGATTGAGCGCGGGTTCCTTTTACGTCATAGTACCGCCAAGGCAGGCCCCGCAGAGTCGCAAAGACCGGAAAAGGGGCAGGAGGGCAGGGCGATGGACGCCAAAGATATCCCGCACAACAAGCTGACAGGCCCCTTGCGCCGGGGGTCGGTGAAGAAGAATGTGGCGGCCATTCATGTGTCCGGCAAGCTGACGCTGCTGCAGCGCAAGCTGTCGAATGTGCTGCTGCTGAATGCATATGACACGCTGATTTCAAAACCCAAGCATCAGATCGATGCGCAGACGCTGTGCATGATGGTGGGGTATAACTCCAACGACATGGAGACGCTGAAGCAGTCGCTGCGCTCGCTGGCGGAGACCGTGGCGGAATGGGACATGCTGGATGAGCAGGGGCGTCAGGAATGGGGTGTCAGCTCGCTGTTGTCTTATGCCAAGCTGGCGGGCGGGGTGTGTGAGTACGCCTATTCGCCGGCGCTGGCGGAGAAGCTGCATGACCCCAAGGTCTTTGCCCTGATCAATCTGAACATCCAGCGGCGGTTCACCAGCGGCCATGCGCTGGCGCTGTATGAAAACTGCTACCGCTTTGTGCGCACGGGGTCGACCGGATGGTGGGATATTGCGCTGTTCCGGCGCCTGATGGGGGTGGAGGGCAGTGCCTATTACGAAAGCTTCAAGCACCTGAACGCCAAGATCATCAAGCCGGCGGTGGCGGAGGTGAACAAGACCTCGAACATCCTCTTGACGCCGGAGTTCAAGAAGATGGGGCGGCAGGTGGCCGAGGTGCGGTTCCTGATCAAGGAGAACCCGCAGCTGGCGATGCTGGACATTGATGACGGGGCAGGGGTGCGGCAGGGGGCGGTGTATTCCCAACTGATCGGTCTGGGCGTCAGCGACCGGCTGGCGCGGCAATGGATCGCCGAGCACGGCGAGGCGTATGTCGCCGAGAAGGTCGGCTATCTGAAGAGTAAAAAGGGCGTGGACAGCCCGGTGCGCTATCTGAGTGCAGCGCTGCGGGATGATTACAAGGATACGCCCGCGGAGACCGTCAAGGAAGTGCCGCCCGAGGTGCTGGCGGCGGCGGCGGCCCGCAAGGCCGAGGAAGCCGAGGCGGCCAGGGTTGAGGCGGCAGAGGATGCAGCCAAGGCGCGGGAGCGGTCGCTCAGGGCGCAGCGGCTGGAGCGGATCCGGGATCTGGCCGCCGGGCGTTCGCCGACCCAGCGGGATGCCGACAAACGGCTGTTCCTGAGCCGCCTGGAAACAGAGATCGACCGCGAGGAATTCCGCAACCGGGGCTGGGCTGCGGCGCTGCTGGCCGGTGAGATGGCGGAATTCTGGGAAGAGCTGATCCCCGGCGCGCTGGAGGATCTGGCGGGGTAGGGCGGGCCGCTTGTGGCAAGCGGCCCTGCAGGATCAGGTTGTGGTCCTGAAAAGCGCCCCGGATTGCAGATGGCGGAGGGTCAAACCCCCGCCATTTCCTGTTTCTCCACCCGCCGGAAGAAGATCAGATAGAAGACCGGCGCGGCCACCAGTGTCAGCACGGTGGCAAAGGCCAGGCCGCCCATGATGGTGATCGCCATCGACACAAAGAAGGCGTCGGTCAGCAAGGGCGCCATGCCAAGGATCGTTGTCACTGCCGCCAGCATCACCGGGCGCAGACGCGACACCGATGCCTCGACGATGGCTTCGCGCAGGGGCAGGCCGGTTTCGCGCACCAGGTCGATTTCCTCGACCAGAACAATGCCGTTCTTGATCAGCATCCCCGACAGGCTGAGCAGGCCCAGAAGCGCGGTGAAAGTGAAGGGGAAGCCGGTGCCCAGAAGCCCGATCACCACGCCGTTGACCGACATCGGCACCAACAGCCAGATGATCACCGGCTGGCGGATCGCATTGAACAGCAGCACCGAAATCAGCACCATGATCAGCAGCGTCACCGGCAGCTGCTTGCCCAAAGACTCATTCGCATCGCCCGAGCTTTCATGCTCGCCGCCCCATTCCATCAGGTAGCCCGGCGGAATGTCCATCGCTTCGATGGTCTCCCGGACCTCGGCAAAGACGGTGGCGGCAGTCAGGTCCGGCGGGATATCGGCGCCGACGGTCAGGGTCGGCAGCCGGTCACGGCGGTGCACCAGGGTGTTTTCAACCACCACATCAACGCCGTCGATCATCTGCTCCAGCGGTACAAACTTGCCGGCCGACGAGGAGAAGACCACCTGATCATAGATGTTGTAAGGCTCCTGCGGTGCGCGGCGGACGACGATGGGGATCAGCCGGTCGCGTTCGCGGAACACCCCCATCTGCAGCCCGTCAGTGGAAAACTGCAGCGCATCGGCGATGTTTTCGCGGGTGACGCCGGCGGTTTGCGCCCGGTCGGTGGCATAGACGGGTTTCAGCACCGGCTCCTGTTCGCGCCAGTTGTGGCGCGGGATCAGGATATTGGCGGAGGCCGCCTCAAGCCGCCGCTTTGCCTCCTCTCCCAGATCACGCAGGACGCGCGGGTCGGGGCCGGAGAACCGCACCTGGATCGGGTCGCCGCCGCCGGGGCCGAAGACCAGCCGCTTGGTGCGGAACTCGCCCTCGGGGAACTGCGCCTGGCCGAAGGCCTCGAGGTCCGCCTGCAGCGGCGGGATGGCGTCAAGGGTTTCGGTACGGACGATCAGATGCCCGTAGCTGGGGTTCGGCTTCTCTGCCGAGTAGGTGAGCATGAAGCGGGTGGCGCCCTGGCCGGCGAAGGAGGCAACCGAGACCACGTCTTCGCGTTCGGCGAGCCAGTCCTCGAACACCTTCAGATGCTTGGACGTTGCCTGGATCGAGGTGCCCTGCGGCAGCTTATAGTGGACAAAGAACAGCGGCGTGTTGGAGTCCGGGAAGAACTGCTGTTTCACCTGGCCGAAGCCGATGAAGCAGACCACGGTAATGCCCGCCAGCCCGGCGGCCACCAGCCAGCGCAGCTTCAGCGCCGATGCCAGGAGCTTGCCATAGGTGCGGAACAGGAGGCCGCTGTAGGCGTCTTTGCTGTCTTCTGTGCCTTGTTTGAAAAAATAGTGGCCCAGCAGCGGTGTTGCGGTCAGCGCCAGCAGCCAGCTGAGCAGCAGCGAGATTGCGATCACCGCAAACAGCGAGAACAGGAATTCGCCCGCAGAATCCGGGCTGAGGCCGATGCCGGCAAAGGCCATGATGCCGATCACCGTGGCGCCCAGCAGCGGGATCTGGGTTTTTGAGGCAGCGTCATGCGCGGCCTCGCGCGAGGTCTTGCCGCGCAGCATGGAAATCTGCATCCCCTCAGCGACCACAATGGCATTGTCCACCAGCATCCCCATGGCGATGATCAGCGCGCCCAGCGAGATCCGCTCCATCTCGATCGAGAACATGTTCATGAAGAACAGCGTGCCGACAACCGTCAGCAGCAAGGTGGAGCCCACCACCACGGCGGCGCGCCAGCCCATGAACAGGGCCAGAACCACCACAACAATGCTGACCGACATCGCCAGGTTGACAAGGAAGTCGTTGGAGGCCTGCTCGACCACCACATGCTGCTGGTAGATCGGTTTCAGGTCCACGCCATAGGGGATCCGGCTGTCGAGTGCGGCCAGTTTGGCGTCGACGTTCTGGCCCACTTCGACGATGTTTTCGGTGGCTAGGCCGGCAATGCCCAGGGTAAAGGCCTCAACCCCGTCAAAGCGGATCAGCAGGTCCGGGTCGCTGATGCGGCCGCGGTGGACGTCGGCCATGTCGATCACATTGACCACTTCACCCTGCGAGCCGATGGTGAGACCCGCAATTTCAGTGACCGAGTCCGAGCCTTCCGGGGCGCTGAGCCGGGTGTCCGCGGGACCGGCCTCAAGACTGCCGGCCGGGCGGACCGAGTTGGCATTGGCCAAAGCGCTGCTGATGGCGTCAATCGGGATGTTCTGATTGACCGCAACCGCCATCTTCGGCTCGACAAACACCGCTTCTTGCGGCAGGCCGGCGATTTCGACATCGGCGACCCCGTCCACCGTCAGCAGCTCGCGCCGCAGGAAGGTTGCCAGCTCGTGTTTCTCGGCGTCGGTGTAGCCGTCGGCTGTTACCGCGTAGAACAGGCCGAACACATCGCCAAAGCCGTCATTGACGTATGGCTGGCTGACGCCATCGGGCAGGGCGCGGGCCGCATCGCGGACCTCAGCGCGCAGTTTGGTCCAGATTGCGGGCAGCTCGGTGCCGTCGTAAGTGTCCTGCATCTCCACTTCGATCAGCGAAGAACCGGGCCGGTTCACCGAGGTGATCAGCTTCACCTCGCCCATTTTCTGGATTGCGGATTCCAGCGGTTCCGAGACTTCCAGCGCCACCTGGGCGCTGCTGGCTCCGGGATACTGGGTCGCGATGACTGCGGATTTGATGGTAAAGGCCGGGTCTTCCAGACGGCCCAGGTTCAAAAAGCCCCAGATCCCGCCGAGCAAGGCGGCAAGCATGATGAGCCAGGTGTAAAGCGGCCGGTTGATCGACCCGCGTGCGATGTCCATGCGTTCGCCCTCAATTGCCGAAGCCGGTGAAGCGGCTGACCTGCTGTCCGTCTTTCAGCGCGGAGCCGCCGGTCAGTACGATCTCTTCGCCGCCTTTGAGGCCGTCCGCGATGCGGAAGTCGCCGTTCTGGCTTGCCTCGACCTTTACCGGGGTCCAGGTGACGGTGCCGTCTTCGGCGCCCGCGGGGGCAAAGACCATTACCCCGGTGCTGCCATCGGCGGCGGCGACCAGCGCGGTGCCGGGCACCCGGATCGCCGCATCGCCGGTGTCCACGCGCACATTCACTGTGGCGGAGGCGCCGGGCAGGATCTGGCGGTCTTCGGGCGGGGTCAAGCGGAAGGTCACCCGGTAGGTCTGGCCGACGCTGCTGGCCTCGGCGTCAAATTCCAGGATTTCCAGTGGATAGTCCGTTTCCTGGTCCTGGCCGGGGAAATTCGCAACAATCGTCAGCACATCGCTTTGATCGGCCTGCTGGAACAGAACCTCGGGGACGTCGACCTTGATGTGCAGTTCGGACATGTCGTGCAGCCGCACAACCGGGGTGCCGGCGGAGATGGTGGTGAATTGCTCGACCTCGCGGCTGGAGACCAGCGCATCAAAGGGGGCATTCAGGGTCGCATGGCCAAGCGCATATTCGGCGTCCCGCAGGGCGACGCGGGCCAGGCCTGCCTCGGTCTCGGCGTCGTCGATCGACACCTGGCTGACGGTGCCGCTCAGCTTTTCCAGCCGCACCACCGTGCGGTCGGCCTGTTCCTTGCGCAGCTGCGCCTGTTCCAGCTGCAACTCGAACGGTTCCAGGTCCAGTTCGGCAATCAAGCCGCCCTGGGTAACGGCGCCGCCTTCGGTCACCGGGAATTTCAGGATCTGCCCGCCGACCTGGAAGGCCAGATCAACCGTCTGTTTGGCGGCAACCTGGCCAAAGAACTGCCGCTCCAGCAGCAGGGAGTCCGATGAGGTCTGCAGCAGTTTCACGGGTTTCAGCGGCTCCTGGGCCGCGGCGGCCGCGGAAAGGGCGGCAAAACCGCCCGCAACGGCAAGGGATTTGCTCCAACGCATTCTAGTCACTCCTTCCGGGCGGATTTGCCGCCTGTCCGCATCATTGTTTTGTTATCACGCCCGGTTGCGCAATCGGCCTGGAAACCGGCCCGTGCGCCGGCCTGCCGGGGAATTTGCGGCCTATAGCTCAGTTGCGGGAACTTTCCTGTGAAGGAGATCACAATGCAACGGTATCCAAGGGGCATGCGGTTTTCCGGCAGCACGATAGCATTGGACCCATTGATTTGGTTGCCGCCGTTTCAGGGTACTGTTTCAAGCGCCTGAATTTCAGGAGTATGGTGAGCAATCTTTTCTGGCTGACCGATGAGCAGATGGCTCGGTTACGGCGGTGCTTTCCCAAAAACATGGCAAGCCGCGCGTGGGTGACAGACGTGTTCTCAGCAGGACTATCTTTATGAGCCGCGCCGGTTTGCGGTGGTCTGATGCGCCGAAGGAGTATCGACCGCCCAGTGAGGCGGGGCTGTCGCCCCAGCGGAGCGGCGTAGCACGGTGAATGCTCGAAACGGTGGAGCGGTAAGGGTGTCTTCGCTCGGATCATGGAAGGATTGACCGCTGAACAATCGGATCATCTGGCAATCATGCGTCCCTTTCATTGATTGCTGCGCAACTAGCTGCAGGGCTGGCGGACGCGAGGTATCTGAAAGTTCACCGCAGGGCATCGGGTCTGGGGCTGAAAAGGGGCGTGGCCGTCTGACCGTGCGGCATTTGAAGGATTAGGATCTGATCCGGGAGATCAAATTCCCTGTAAACGGGCGGTATGAATATTAAGCTTCACGCGGTCACAGGCGCTCGGGCCGCCCGATCCAGTTTTTGATGACTGCCGGTCAGGTCAGCCGCTACTCCGGTGCAAGGGCTGGCGACCTGACGCGGCCCGTTGCGAGAGGTGCCCGAAGATGTTCTTGCCCGCCATCGCACCTGCCGCAGCCGTTATCGTCTGGCTTTGAAATCCAAAGAGGCTGAAACGTGGAGCTCACAGCTGTGAATTTCCGAATTGCTTGCTGTGATGAAAACCCGGGAAGGATTTACCGGCGGGTTTCTGCCTTATCCGGTAACAGAATCCCGGACTGTGGAGAATGTACAGCTGAACGTGAACGTGGAACCTTTCCCAAGTTCGGAGCGCACATCAATTTCGCCGCCCATCAGATGTGCCAGGCGGCAGGCGATGCCCAGCCCCAGACCGGTTCCGCCGAAATCCCGGGTTGCAGAACTGTTGACCTGGGAAAACGCGTTGAAGACGCTGGCCAGCTTGTCTTCGGGTATACCGATCCCGGTGTCTTGGACAGCGATGTTATACAGGGACTGAGATGTCAGATTGGTTCCAGTGACTTTGACTGTCACGACCCCTTCCTCAGTGAATTTCACGGCGTTGCCGACCAGGTTGACGATGATCTGCCGTATGCGCCCCTCGTCTCCCAGAATGCCCGCGGGCAAGGCGGGATCATAAACCAGCCTCAAGGCTACCCGGCTTTCTGCCGCTTTGGGTTCCAGCATCCGGACAACACCCGAAAGCAGGTCGCGAAGATCAAGCGGCTGGCTCCTGAGCTCCAGCTTGCCGGACTCGATTTTGGAAAAATCGAGTATCTCGTTAATGATTTCCAGCAAGGCTTCGCCGGAGTCCGAAATGGTCCGGGCATAAAGCGCCTGGTCCTCGTCCAGATCCGTTTCCTCCAGCAAAGATGCCATTCCCAGCACCCCGTTCATCGGGGTTCTGATCTCGTGGCTCATGGTGGCCAGAAATTCGGATTTGGCCTTGTTCCCGGCTTCAGCTGCGCGGGTCCGTTCCTTCACTTTGTCCTCAAGCGAGGCGGCCAGTTCGGTCAGTTCGCTGTTGCTGCGGTCGAGATGGGTCAGCACCTCGGCGAAAGCCAGGGCCAGACGGCCGATTTCGTCACGGCCGCAATCGGGGACGTCCTGGGGCCGGCTGCCCTGGCGAATGCTGTCCGCGAAGTCTGTCAGCCGCTTGACCGGCCGGGTGATCCGGTTGGCCATGACGATGGCGGCAACCGATGCAAACAGCGCGCAAAACCCGGACAGCAGCAGGATCCGGCCGACATGAGCCTTCCATTCCTGATCCAGCCGGGCGGTGGAGAACTCAAGCACCACATAGCCAAGCCGGGTGTCCGCTGTTGCCAGAACCGGACCCGCCACCCTGATCCGGCCGCCGCCTGTCAGGACCGTCCACTGCTTGCAATCGACAGCGGAGCGCAGAAGGGGATCTGCATACCGCTGGCCGCGCAAAAGGTTGTCGTCGGTGCCATCTGTCAGCACCCGGGTGCCGGCATCCAGGATCAAGGCGCGCATGGCACCTTCGCTGGCCAAAGCTGCCCCGGTTTGCTGACGTAACCGTTTGATATCTAATTCATAAAGCGGTTCAAGTACAGCTTCGCCCAGGGTTTTGGCCAGATCGGTCACATGCTGCTCATAGGCTTCGGCTGAGGTCCGGTGGGCAAGTGTGACCGAAATGGCGGCAATTGCGCCGGCCACCGCCAGTACGATCAGAACAGTGTAGACCACTAGTTTGGTTCTGAGGCTGGACCCAAGCAAATCAGCCTCCGCCGATGAGAAGCGCAACCGGAGCCTGGAATTGCTTCAGCAGGTTCAGGGTGGGGGCGGGTATGGTGTCGAATTTGGTGGTATTCTCAAAATCCAGCAAAGCGCTGCGGCCTGCCGCGGATTGATCCATGCTTGTCAGTACAGCCAGCAGCGCCCGGGAAAACGCGGCGGGGGCATCAGGCGGAACGCTGACGACATGGCGCGGGATGGCTTTGGTTTCCAGAATGATTGCAAGATCGTCAAAATCGCTGCCCGCATGCATTTTCAGGCCGCGCAACGACATGGCGCCGGCATCCACCAACCCGCGCAGCACCCATTCGATGGTGTTTTCGTCGTCACCGGAAAAGACATAGGCGCCGCCGCTGTCCGGGCGCGCGGCCCGGGGATTGGGGAGAGCGGCCAGAGGGGCGATCTGGTCCCCGATGGCCAGCCGCGGCAGGAAATAGCCGCTGGAGGAAAACGGTTCTTCGAAGGCGACCAGCTTGCCTTCCAGGTCTGCAAGCGACCGGATGCCGCTGTCCCGGCGGGCAAAGATAACGGATTGGTATTGCGCGGTTCCCTTTTTCCACCGGCGGGCCAGAAGGCGGCTGCCGCATTTGGCACGAACCGCAAGCGACACCAGCGGGCTGTCGACGTAGATGTCGACAGCGCCTGTGCGCAGAAGCTCTGACATATGGGGGATGTCCCTTGCGATGGTGACACTGCCGCCAGTGATACCCTGATCCTGCAGCTGCGCTGCCAGATACTGGGCAAAAGGCGAAAAGGCGCGGGTTTCCTTAACCGGCTCGTCGCTGATGGTGCCGATCACCAGCATGCGCGCTGCGGCGGTCTGGCCGGTCAGCAGACCAAGGCACAGGCAGAGCAGAAACACCGGTCTTTTGAAATGCATGGCTGGACCCTTTTGCAACGCAGCGCGACTGATGAATTCTTCATTATCGGATAAATTGTGTACGGAAAGGTAAAAGGTCGATTTTTAACTTGTGTTCTGCCGTTCAGGGGAGGGCGATTTCTTGAATTCCCGGCGACGCTGGCGCTGACGCTATGGCGCAGGCCAGCGGTGGCGCAGGCGGACGGCCGGGTCTGGCCGGGGCAGGGCAGGTCGGGCTGCCGGCTGCGCGCTGTTCATGTATAAAAGGTGCAGGGAAAAGGGGAACCGGCTGCGCAGGCAGGATAGTCAGGGCGCCTAGGTCAAGTCAGACAGGGCTGCCGCGGCTGTTTGCAGGGCGGGCAGGAAATCCGTCAGATCCTGCAGGCTGCGGCGCTGCACGGGAGCGTGCACCGACAATGTGGCCAGGAGCCGGTTGTGCGTGTCCCGCACCGGCACGGCGACGGCGACCATGCCGGAGATGAACTCCTCGGCGTCAGTGGAATAGCCGCGGCTGCGGATGGCGTCCAATTCAGTGCTGAGCGCAGCCGGGTCGGTGCAGCTTTGCCCGGTCTCCGCTTCCAGCGGCCGGGCGTGCAGCACGGCCTGCAGGGTGGCGGGCTTCAGGGTCGACAGATACATCTTGCCGCTGGCGGTGCAGTGGAACGGCACCTGAGTGCCGATCGGCAGCTGGATGCGCAGCGGCCATTTGGTTTCCACCCGGTCGAGATAGATCATCCCCTCGCGGTCGGGGGTGGCCAGGTTGCAGGTCTCGCCCAGTTCCTCGGCCACGCCTTTCAGGATGCTGAGCCGGGCGGTGCGCAGATGTTCGGATGACATGGTATCCAGCGCCATCCGGCGCAGGCGGGGACCGGGACCATAGGCGCGCCCGTCAAGGTCGCGCTGCAAAAACCCTTCGGCCTCGGCGGTTTGCATCAGCCGGTGCACGGTGGGTTTGGGCAGGCCCATCGCCTCGATCATCTCGGCCGGTTTCACGGCGACGCCGCGGCGGGCGATCTCCTCCAGCAGCACCAGAAGGCGCAGGTTGGTGGGGATCTGCCCCTGATTGTTTTCGGACGCGTCGTCTGCCATCGCCGCATAATCCCTACTTGTTGGGCAGCAGCACCAGGGCGAAATCGGGCACCAGCGAGACCAGCACCCAGACCCCGATCAGGGCTGCAAGGTAAGGGACGGTATAACGGAGCAGGCGGAAATACGGAACACCGGTCACGCCGGACGCGACATAGAGGTTCAGACCGTAAGGCGGGGTGATGAAACCGATGGAGGCGCCGACCAGGAAGATCACCGAGAAGTGGATCGGATCAACCCCGACAGAGGCCGCGATGGGGGCCAGGATCGGCGCCAGGATGATGGTGACCGGCAGGCTTTCCAGCACCATGCCGGAGAAGAACACAATCACCATCGAGGTGAACAGCACCGCGTGGTAGCCGCCCATCGAGGTGACAAAATCGCCAATGGTCTGCTGCGCGCCCAGCAAGGACAGGATCTGCTGCATCACCACGGAGATTGCGATCAGCGGTGCCAGAATGCCGGTGATCTGCGCCGAGCGCACGACGATCGAGGGGATCTGCGGGATGGTGAAACCTTCGACCACCAGCATTTCGGCATAAGATTTCTCCTCCCAGGTTTTATCGCTCCGGGCGCCGGTGAGTTTGGTCACCAGCCAGGACAGCACACCCGCGATGACGCAGAAGCCGACGGTGACGCCTGCCGCCTCGGTGGGGGAGAATTTGCCGGTGTAGATGCCCCACAGCACCAACCCGATGGCAAAGAAGCCGAGCCAGGCGCCGAAGGCGGTCTTCAGAACCCGGTTCAGTTGCAGCGGAATCAAGAAGCCCCAGCCATTGCGGCGGCAGATGATCCAGCAGGCCAGCTGCATCCCTATGACCATCATCGCGCCAGGCAGGATGCCGGCCACAAACAGGTCCGAGATCGGCAGGTTCATCAGGAAGCCGTAGACGATGAAGATGATCGAGGGCGGGATGATGATGCCGACCGTGCCGCCAGCGGCGGCGGTGGCAGCCGAGAAGCGCTCGTCATAGCCGCCTTTGACCATCTCCGGGTGCAGCATCGAGCCGATGGTGGCCGTTGTCGCCGAGTTAGAGCCTGAAATGGCGGCAAACAGCCCGCAGGCGCCAAGCGAGGCCATCGCCAGCCCGCCGCGCATCCAGCCGAGGCAGGCATAGGCAAAATCGGACAGGCGGCGGGCAATGCCGGACTGGTTGATCAGGTCGCCGGTGAGGATGAACAGCGGCATCGCCAAGAGGGCAAAACCCTTGTTGAAGACGTTCAGCAGCTCGGCGCCCATATTGTCGAGCGTCAGCCCCAGCACAAAAGAGCAGCCGATGACCCAATAGCCGATCACCAGCAGCACCGGCACGCCCAGCATGAACAGGAAGGTGACTCCAAGCGAGATCAGCGTGACCCAGGTTCCGGTGTCCATTACACGTCTCCTCCGATCACGGCCTGTTTGATCAGCGGCGCGCCGCTGCGGAAATTGCGGATGTCGTCGGCGAGGTTTTCAAACACCCGGCCGATCATCAGGATAAAGGCGAGCGGCGCGGTGATCAGGAACCACCATTGCAGCACGCTGTCGGTGCCCAGCACGATTTGAAAGTTCGAGGCCGACAGCGCCGTCATCCGGGTGGTGGTGACAAAGACAATGACGGCAAAGCCGAACCACAGCACCGCGTCCAGGGTCAGGCACCCCATTTGCGCCCAGCGGGGCATGATGGTGCGGAATTCATTGAAGCTGAGATGGGTGCGCAGGCGCACGTTGAAGGCGGCGCCGAACCAGGCCATCACCATGAACAGCAGCGGCGGGATGGTGGTGGACCAGGGCTGCTGGTTCTTGAACACAAAGCGGTCGATCACGCCCCAGAAAATGATGAAGGCGATAGCCAGATAGCTCCACACCATGATGGTGCGCTCCAGGTGGCGGTCCAGCAGCGGCACCAGCCGGTAGACCAGCATCACCAGCACCCCGCCAAGGGCCGCTGCAATGGTGCCCAGCACCCAGGCGGCGTTGCTTTGCAACGCGTTGCGGATTTCCCAGCTGTCTTGCGATGCAAATGCGCTGAAAATCGCACTGATATCAGACCAGAGCGTCATTCGTTCCTCCCATGAAGCCCCCGGTCTCCCGTTCCGGAGGGGCGGGGCCCGGCGCGTCATGCGGCGCCGGAACCCGTTATTTCAGCCTAGGCTGCGGTCAGCCCTTCCACCAGCGGCGCGGTTCCACGTTTTCGGGCTTCATGTCTTTGTCGACTTCGCGCGCGATGTTGTAGATTTCCTGATAGGTGTCGATGCCGCCGGCCCAGCCGTTCAGACGGTCGCGCCATTGCTCCCACAGCTGCGGCTGGAACTCGGGCGAGCACATTTCCTCGGCCATGCGGATTTCGCTGTCCGGCAGGAAGGCAGGGCGCACGTCGTTTTCAACAAACATGGTGCCCGGCAGCTGCGGGTCGGAGAAACCGACTGTTTTGACCAGTGCCGCCTCGTTTGCGGCCTGCACATGGGCCTGCGCCCAATAGGCGCTCTCCAGCACCGCGTCCTGCAGGTAGCCTTCGAGCCCGTCAAAGACCTTGGTCGACATCGAAGTATGCTCGGTGCCGCAGAAGAATTTGAGGTCCACGGATTGCGAAACCACCGGCGACATGTTGGCATAGGCCACCGCAGAGGCCCAGGTTTCGGCGCCGTCGATCAGGCCCTGTTTCAACCCGTCCAGGGTTTCCTCCCAGGCGACCGGTACCGGGTTCAGGTTCAGCGCCTTCATGGCGATGCGGCCCAGCTGGGTGCCGGTGACGCGGTTCTTGGTGCCGAACAGCTGTTCCAGCTTGGTGATTGTGGGCGCGTCCTTGTATTTCAGGCCCAGCTGGATGCCGCGCAGCTCACAGTGGCTGAACAGGAATTTCAGCCCGTGGCGTTTTTCCAGCGGGTCGCGCAGGATTTCCTGGCTCTTGGGGTGGTACAGGAAGTGATACTGCGAGGCGCGGCCGGGGAACATGAAGGCATAGTCCAGCACGTTCAGATAGGGCGCGCCGCCGGCCGAGTTCTGGGTTGAGGCAGCGTAGATATCGACGATGCCCTGCTGGGTTTTCTCAACACAGCTCAGCTGGCCGCAGATCTGGTTGTCGCCGATGAATTCAATCCGGATCTCGCCGTCGGTGCGGGCTTCCAGATCGCGGGCGAACTCCAGCGCGCCGGCCCGTTCGATCAGCAGGTTGCGGGCGTTAAAGCCTGAGGCGCCGAACTTCAGCGTGTGCTTGGCAGGTTTGGCAAAGCGCTTTTCATAGGTCGATTCCGCAGCTGAGGCGAGATTCGCCAGGCTCATCGCGCCGCCAAAGCTGCCGGCCGCCAGCAGGGTCGAACTCATCCCGTAAGTGCCTGCAACCTTGAACAGATCCCGCCGCGATATGCGGTTCAGTTTGTCGGTGATCCCCATAATTTTCCTCCCTAAGATCAATTATTGAGACGTTTGGTATCAAAAATAGCTAGCTTATTTCATGCAATCTGTATAGAAGTTTTTTCTTGAAAGAGTCGGGAGAGGGTCGTGGAAGCAGATTTCATTGTTATCGGAGCAGGGTCGTCGGGCTGCGTGATTGCCAACCGGCTGAGTGCGGATCCGCGCAACAAGGTGGTGCTGCTGGAGGCCGGAGGGCGGGACACAAACCCCTGGATCCACATCCCGGTCGGCTATTTCAAAACCATGCATAACCCGTCTGTTGACTGGTGCTACAAGACCGAGCCCGATGCGGGGCTGAACGGGCGCTCGATCGACTGGCCGCGGGGCAAGGTTCTGGGCGGCTCGTCCTCGCTGAACGGGCTGTTGTATGTGCGCGGCCAGAAGGAGGATTACGACCGCTGGCGCCAGATGGGCAATGACGGCTGGGGCTGGGACGATGTGCTGCCCCTGTTCAAACGCTCCGAGGATCAGGAGCGCGGCGCGGATGAATTCCATGGCTCGGGCGGGCCGCTGACTGTCTCTAACATGCGCATTCAGCGCCCGATTTGCGACGCCTGGGTCGCCGCGGCGCAGGAGGCGGGATATCCGTTCAACCCCGATTACAACGGGGCCGCGCAGGAGGGGGTGGGGTATTTCCAGCTGACCACCCGCAACGGGCGGCGCTGCAGTGCTGCGGTGGCGTTCCTGAAACCGGCGCGGGGGCGGGCCAATCTGCAGATCATCACAAATGCGCTGGTGGAAAAGATTGATCTGGACGGGCGCCGGGTCACTGGCGTGACCTATCTGGACCGTGCCGGCCAGCGGCAGAGCATCACGGCGCGCAAGGAGGTGATCCTGTCGGCGGGGGCCATCAACTCGCCGCAGACGCTGATGCTGTCGGGGATCGGCCCGGCGGAGCAGCTGAAGGCCAACGGTGTTGAGGTGGCGGTGGATCTGCCGGGCGTGGGGCAGGGGCTGCAGGACCATTTGCAGGCGCGGCTGGTCTACAAATGCAACGAGCCGACGCTGAACGACGAGGTGCGCAGCCTGTTCAATCAGGCGCGGATTGCGCTGAAATACGCGCTGTTCCGGGCCGGGCCGATGACAATGGCGGCCAGTCTTGCCACTGGATTCATGAAAACCCGGCCTGAGCTGGCAACGCCGGATATCCAGTTCCATGTGCAGCCCTGGTCGGCGGACAGCCCCGGCGAAGGGGTGCATCCGTTTTCGGCCTTTACCATGTCGGTGTGCCAGCTGCGCCCGGAAAGCCGGGGCGAGATCCGGCTGGATGGGCCGGATCCGAAAACCTATCCGAAAATTCATCCCAACTATCTGGCGACGGAGACGGATTGCCGGACCCTGGTGGACGGGGTGAACATTGCCCGGCGCATTGCCCGGCATAATCCGCTGGCGTCCAAGATCGCCGCGGAGTTCCGGCCCGATGCCGGTCTGGAGATGGAGGATTACGCGGGCACGCTGGACTGGGCGCGCGGCAATTCGGTGTCGATCTATCATCCCACCGGCACCTGCAGGATGGGGCAGGGGGCGGATGCGGTGGTGGACGCCGGATTGCGGGTGCATGGGGTGCAGGGGCTGCGGGTGGCGGATTGTTCGATCATGCCCGAGATCGTCTCGGGCAACACCAATGCGCCGGCCATCATGATCGGTGAAAAGGCCAGCGATCTGGTGATGGCTGCTGACTGAGACTGAGGCGGCGGCACTCCGCAGACTGCCGCCGCCTGCGGGTTTTAGAGCAGGAAATGATCCTCGCTCAGGGCAGAGGCCTGCACATCCAGCAGGGTGATCGATCCGTCGTTCCCAAGGTCGATCAGGGCATTGCTGCCGTCCTGCGAGATTGCTCCGGACAGGTCATCAAAGCTGTCAAAGCCAAAGCTTCCGCCTGTCAGATCCAGCAGCTCGCCATCGGCGGAGGTGCTGAAATCGCGGATCACGTCATCGCCGAAACCCTCTTTGAAAACAAAGGTATCCGCGCCGCGGCCGCCCGTCAGCTGGTCATTGCCGGCCCCCCCGGTCAGCACGTCGGCGCCGCGTCCGCCTTCGATACGGTCATTGCCCGAGCCGCCGTCCAGGGTGTCGCGCCCGCGTCCGCCAACGATGCGGTCATTGCCCGCACCACCGTCGGCCAGGTCGCCTCCTTGGCCGCCAAACAGCACATCCGCACCATCGCCGCCGTCCAGGGTATCGGCGCTGCGCTGGCCGCGCAGCAGGTCGTTGCCGCGTCCGCCGTCGATATAGTCGCTGCCTGCACCGCCGGACAGCACATCGGCGCCGCCTTCGGCCAGGTCGACCACGATGCGCAGCAGCTGCTCCTCGCCGCCGTTGCGGGTGAAGTCGCCCTCAACCGGATCCACGATGGTGCCTGCCGCGGTGGTGCCGCCCAGGACATTCACCGGCGTGCCGCCGGGGAGGCCTTCGGAGCCGTTGAAACCCTCGTGCTGGCGGACCACGCCGTTCTCAGCGGTGCCCTGATCGCGGGCGGTCTGGTTCAGGAAGGCAGCACCTTCTTCGGTGTTCACCTCGGTGCCGGCGTCCAGAACGTCGCTGCCGAAGCGTTCGATCACCAGCGGCCCGGCAAAGTTGCCGTCCGCGTCAAAGATGAAGTCCTGCAGCGCATCGTCGGGCGAGGCCAGAAAAGCATCGTTGGAGGGGATAATCATGGTGGCCCAGGTAAAGAAGCCCTGGCCGACCTGATCGGCACTCACATTGAGGGTAAAGCTGGCGCTTTCACCCGGATCGATCGGCCCCGGCGCGCCGCTGCCACCGATGATGGTGGCGTCTACGCCGCCGTCGATGACCTGCTGGTTGAACTCGGCGGCGATGCCTTCGACGCTGCCGTCTTCGGCAATGCGCTCCAGCCCGCCGCTGGCGGCCTCGCCATCCGTCCAGAGGTCAAAGTTTTCGCCGTCGTGGAAGCCGAACCAGACCGGCGTCAGGAAGGTGCCGCCTTCATCCAGGGTGTTGGTCACGGTGACAGTGATTGCCTCGCCATCGCCAATGGCGTCGCCGCGGATCACGTCATTGCCGCCGCCGCCGTTGATGGTGTCGCCGCCAGCGCCCCCGGCCAGCAGGTTGTCGCCAGCATCGCCGTTCAGAACGTCGTTGTTAGACGATCCGGTCAGGTTTTCGATGTTCAGGAGCGTGTCCACAACCGCGCCGTTCGGCCCCTGATAGACCGCGGCGCCGGAATTCAGATCGGCAATCACTGCCGCACCGATATCCTGGAAATCCGCGGTGTCGATGCCGTCGCCGCCGTCGGTGATGTCAGCGCCGCCGCCGCCGCGCAGGATGTCATTGCCAGCGCCGCCCTCCAGCACGTCATTGCCGCCGCGGCCCACCAGCAGGTCGTCGCCGCCGTTGCCGGTCAGGGTGTTGGCGCCGCCGCCGCCGAACAGCTGATCGTCATTGTCCGAACCGTCGAGGTTTTCGAACCCGCTGAAGTTTTCGAACACGGTGGTGGTTTCATTCGGCTGATAAGAGGCGCTGCCGGAGCCGAGGTCGGCGACAACTTCGGCGCCGATATTGATGAAGCTGTTGGTGTCGGTGCCTTCGCCGCCGGTCAGGACATCGGTGCCGCCGCCGCCTGCGATGAAGTCGTCGCCATCGCCGCCGTCAATCGCGTTGGGGGCTGCCCCCAATGCGCGGATGTCATCGTTGTTGGATGAGCCAGTGATGTTTTCGATGCCGGTGAAGTCTTCCTCGATCAGCGGGCCGTTGCCGCCCCCGCCATTATAGGCTGCGGTGCCCGAACCGTCCGCGTTCAGCACCACGGTGACACCGGCGATTGAGGCATCTGCGGCGCCCTGGTTGATATTGGCAAAGGAGTTGGTGTCGATGCCCGCGCCGCCGTCGATGGTGTCCACTCCGCCGCCGCCGCTGAGGATGTCGTTGCCGGAGCCGCCGCGCAGGTCGTCATTCCCCCTGCCGCCTTCCAGTTGATCGCTGCCGCGGCCGCCGCGCAAGACGTCGTCGCCGGAGCCTCCGTCCAAAGTGTCGGCACCCCGGTTGCCGCGCAGGTCGTCGTTTCCGTCACCGCCGTTCAGCTCATCATCGCCGCGGCGTCCGCGCAGGATGTCATCGCCGCCATTGCCGTTCAGCAGATTGGCGCCGTTGTCGCCGCGCAGATCATCGCCGTCATCGGAACCTTCCAGGTTTTCGATGCTGATCAGCGTGTCGGTCTCGACGACTTCATCAAAGATGGTACCGTCATCGGCACCGGCGTCCAGCCCGTTCACGTCGCCGCCTGCATCCTGGACGATATCGGTGATCACCGGGCCGTTCTGCCCGGCGGGGGCGTTGTGCAGGTGGATGGCGCTGACGCCCGCCACCGGCAGCAGATCGGATGCGGCCAGGCCGGTCACCGACAGATCCGAGCTGTAGGTGATGCTGCTGCCGTCGATCACGATCACCACACGGCCCTGACCGGTGGCCTGCGAGTCGCTGGCGCCGTCCGGTTCCTGCGCGGCATCCAGATCGGCAACCAGAGTCAGCGTGCGGACGCCGCCATCGGCGACATCGCTTTCAACCAGCAGCTGGCCGCGGATTTCACCGCCGGGGAAGTCATTGGTGTGAATGTTGTAGTAAAGATTGCCGCCTGCGGCTTGGTCCACAAGATCCGCGGGGGACTGGTCTGTGGTCAGCGACGCCAGCGGCTGATCCACCACCACCACTGCAAAGCCGGTCTCGCGGGTGGCGGTGCCTGTGCGCAGCGCGGCCGCGACCGGCACGTCGATGTCGCGGTAACTCGCGGTGTCCGACCCTGCGCCGCCGTCCAGCGTATCGTCCCCCAAACCGCCGGTCAGGGTGTCATCGCCGCCCAGCCCCTGCAGTTCCTCACTGGCATTTGTCCCGATGAGAGGGTCCGGGCCTTCTGTCCCGGTGATCGGGCCCATGTTGTTCTGTACAGTCATTGTCTTTCCTCCAATTGCACCGGCGCAGCTCCGTTTGCGCGCGGTTGCGATTGAAGCTGTGAGGGGGCGGGAAAAACGCAACGCATCAGATTTGAAGCGCTGCGCGTCATTTGGAAGAAAGCGGAGATTTTCGCGTAAAGTGCTGAGAAGGTGCGGATTTTTTTCAAGTTCACAGCGGCACAAGTAAATTTGAGTGGTGTTACAACGGGGCTGGCAGTAGCTGAAGATAGGCTGTCCTTGCCGCCGCCCTGTTGTTGTCACATGAGATTTCCGGCGTGATGCAAACCGTTTCCGGCCCCAGACCCGCCCCCGTGATGAGCCAGAACTGGGATCTGTTCCGGTTCTTTCTGGCGGCTGCACGGGCGGGCAGTATTGCGCGGGCGGCGGGGCAGCTGGCGGAAAGCCCGGCCACGGTCGGGCGCAAGCTGCGGGAGCTGGAGACGGCACTGTCGGCCACCTTGTTCGACCGCAGCATTTCGGGTGTGGAGCTGACCAGTTGCGGCAGCCGGATCCTGGCCAGCGCCGAGCAGATGGAGCATCAGGCGCGGCTGATCAGCGAGGCGGTGTCCGGCAACGACGGCCAGCTGGCGGGCACGGTCACCGTGGCTGCCCCCAGCGGGCTGGGCCAGACCCTGCTGGCGCCGCAGCTGCGCGAGCTGCACAATTTGCATCCTGAGTTGCGGGTTAAGCTGCTGCTGTCGACCGGCAAGGTGAACCTGCTGAACCGCGAGGCCGACATTGCCGTGCGCATCGGCACCCCCAGCCAGGAGCGGCTGGTGGGCCACAAGCTGGGGGCGGTGGGGTTCGGGATTTATGCTTCATCTCTGTATCTGGACGAGATCGGGGAATTTGAAACCGCGGCGGATCTGGCGGGGCACAACGTCATTGCCGCCTCGGGGGATATGGCGCAGACGGTGCAATGCCAAGAGTTCGCGGGGATCTCAGAGCGTTGCAATGTGGCGCTGACCACGGACAGTATCTTTGCCCAGATGGAGGCGGTGAAAAGCGGGCTGGGGATTGCGCCGTTTCCGAAGTACCTGGGCCGGTCGCATCCGGATCTGGTGGAGCTGCTGCCGGGGCAATTGCAAGCCACGGCGGATCTGTGGCTGCTGATGCATCCCGATACCAGCGGCATGGCACGGATTCAGACGGTGCAGGAATTTGTCACCCGGATTTGCAAGACCGCCCTGGCGGGCAACTGACCGGCTGCGCGTTTGGGCGCTGTTACTTGCCTTTGATCCGGACGGTGTAGGTGGTTCTGGCGCCTGCAGGCGGTGCCGGGAAGGGGGCGGCGCGGCGGACCTGGGCCAGGGCGATGCTGTCGAGCTTGGCGGAGCCGGAGCTTTTGACGATGCTGGCGGCGCGCAGGGCGCCGTTTGCGGCGATGGAGAACTGTACCAGGGCGGCGCCGCGGATATTGACCCGCTGCCGTTTGGCCCGCATCACCCGCCGCAGCACCTGGCCGCGGTAGTTGTCTGCCGCGGCGTTGCCCTGCTGCTTGGCGGTGCCGGGGGCTTGCGTGGCCTGCCCTGCAGGTTTTGCCGCGCGCCCTGCGGCGGTGCCCTGTGCCGCGTTCTGATCGCTGTTGCCGCGCGGGGCGGCTTTGCGGGGTTTGGGCTGGGGTTGCGGGGCGGGGTCCGGTTTTGCCTCGGGCATTGGTTGCTGTGCTGCGGGTTTGGCAGGCTGTTGGGCTGGTGTCTGCACCACGGGCTGCGCCTGACGGGATGGCAGGGCCGGTTTGGTGTTTGGCACGGCGGCGGGCTTTGCTGCTGCGGGAGCAACCGGCTGCCCCGTTTCGGGGGCGGGTTTGTGCGGGGTGTCCTGCACCGGATGTTCCGCCGCAAGGGTATTTTCGGCCTCCACCGGGGTGTCAGTTCCCTGCGCCAGATCGGCAAAGGCAAAGCCGTGTGCCGCCAGGTCGGTTTGGCCGCCTGCCTGCTCGGCCTGTTCGCGGTCTGTCAGAAAGGCAGCGCCTGCGTGGGCGGCGGCGGCGAGGAACAGGGCTGCCGCACCTGCCAGCCGGGAGCGGG
This sequence comes from Leisingera aquimarina DSM 24565, assembly GCF_000473165.1. Lineage (GTDB taxonomy): Bacteria > Pseudomonadota > Alphaproteobacteria > Rhodobacterales > Rhodobacteraceae > Leisingera > Leisingera aquimarina. Next base: position 125,647 of record NZ_KI421505.1, read on the forward strand.
GCACTTTCATTGCAGCGCTCTTTCGGAGACGATCAGCACCCGTTTGGCACCGGCGGCGCGCAGGGCGTTGCCCAGTTGCACCAGGTCGCGTGCGGGCAGGTTGCGATCGGGCACGATGCGCAGGGCTTCGCGGTCGTCTTCGGTCAGCGCGGCCACATGGGCGGCGGCGTCCGGCAGTACCTCGCCGCGCAGGGTCAGACGGCCGTCGGCGTGGATCACCAGCGCATCGGGCGGTTCGCGGCCCTCCAGATCCTTTGCCTCGATCAGGGTCAGATCCTTGTCCAGCGGCACCGCCAGGGTGCCGGCGATCATGAAGAAGATCAGCATCAGGAACACGATGTTGATCAAGGCAATTGTTGGCTCCTTCTGCGCGGTGGCGGGCGGTTTGATGCGCATCAGCCCAGCACCAGGGTTTGCAGGCCTTCAACGCGACGCAATTCGGACAGCAGGTCCACCAGCCGCTGAGAGGAGGCGCCGGCGCCGGGGCTGATCAGCACCAGATGGCCGCCGGATTGCGGCTGCAGCCGGATCAGGCCAGCGATCCGCTCCAGATCGGCGGGCTGGCCGTTCAGGGTCAGGCTTTGCGCGCCGAGGGTGACAAACAGCATCTGCTTGCCGTTGCTGTCGGCGCCCTGGCCTGCGGCCATCAGTTCCACCTCGCCGAATTTCGAGAAGGTGGAAGTCAGCATGAAGAACAAGAGGAGCAGGAAGATCACGTCGATCAGCGAGGTCATCGACAGACGTCTGCGTCTGGGACCCTGCAGTTTAACCGTCATGAGCCACCTGCAGGGGCGGGGCGGCCGGGGCAAAGACGGTGCGCAGGGCGCGGTTGGCAAAGACCCGTTCGCGCTGCATCCGGGCGGTCAGCCAGCTGAGCACCAGCGAGGTCGGCATCGCCACTGCCAGACCCGCGGCGGTGGTCAGCAGCGCCACCCAGATGCCGCCGGCCAGCAGCGACGGATCCACCGAGGCACCCGCGGATTGCAGGTTCCGGAATGCCTCGATCATGCCGATGACGGTGCCGAACAGGCCGAGCAACGGCGCCAGCTGGGCCACCATGTCCAGCGTTCCCAGGCCGCGTTCAAGCCGGGAACAACGCTCTTCGGCCTCGGCGTCGGCACGGTCGGCCAGCATTTGGTCCGGGGGGCCGTCCAGCGCCAGCCGCATCACCGGCACCAGATAGGATTTGCTGTGGCTGAGGCTGTGCCGGGCCGCGTCTGCCTCGCCCCGGTCCCAGGCTTCGAGTGCCGCCGCAAGGGCGCGGTGCTGGCCGACCCGTGCCATGCGGTACTGCCAGATCTTGTAGAGCACCAAGGCGCTTGTCAGGACTGAGACCGCCAGCAGCAGCAGCACAACCGGGCCGCCGAGGTTCAGCACCTTGTTCAAGGCGTTCTGCACGATGATCATCCTGCCAGCTCCATCACTTTGGAGCTGAGGCGCAGGCCGCGGCTGCAGGCGCCGTCGGGCAGGCCGTCGCCGGTGCAGGTGCCGGCGCCGTTGATCAGAACCCGGCTGATGCCGTCGCAGGGCTGCGGGAACTGGAACTGCCGCACGCGCAGGCGCCCGGCAGGAAGATCCTGAAAATCAAGAAGTGTCAGCCGCGCGACCTGGCCCTGGGCGCCGAACAGGACGGTTTCATAAACCGCCTGATCGACGTCCTTGGCATGAGTGTTCTGCACCACAAAGGACAGCTTGCAGGCATCGCCCGCCGCCTCAGCCGCGCTGAGCTCGATGGAGATACCCGGTTTGGCGGCATCTTCCGCCGCTGCGCCGTTTGCCGCCAGGGTGGCAGCCAGAAACAGGGATTTCAGGGATTTACGTCCATGTGCCATGTTGCACCTCTTGGGGGGGTTCCGGAGCTTTTCCGTGGGATCAGAAGGTTTTGGCCAGCGTCAGCTTGAAGTTGCGCCCCGCAGCGTCGCGGGAATAGAGGCTGGGCCGGTAGGCGCGGTCAAAGGCGTTCTCAACGCCGAAACGGATCTCGGCGCCTTGCAGCAGACCGGACTGCGGGGTGTAGGTGGCGCGCAGATTGTGGACGCCGTAGCCCGCCACAGCCGTTCCTGCGGCATCAAATCCGGATTTCGCCGCCACCAGTTCCCAGCTGAGATCCAGCGTCTCGCCGATGCGTTTGCCCAGGGTCAGGCGCAGATCGTCCGCCGCCAGGTTGCGCCAGCGCGAGACGGTGCCGGTCAGGAACTCCTCGCCGTCGGGCAGGTTGGCGTTGAGGTCCGCATAAAAGCCGGAGTCCAGCGCATAGCTGGCCTCGATCTCGAACCCGCTGGTGTCGACCTTGTCGAGCGGGACAAAGGCGAAGAAGGGCGGCGTGGGCAGGGAGACGGAACTGACATAGGAGGTGATGTCGCGCAGCCGGCTTTGGTAGTAGTTCACCTTGACCGCCAGGCTGTCGTTTGCAGTGAACACATCCGCCGCCGCATAAGAGGCGCCGATTTCATAGGTGTGCGAGCGTTCGGAAACACCGATGCGGGCGGCATTGTCCAGATCGTCGATCACCGGCAGGTTTTCGGTATAGGCGGCACTGCCGAACAGGGCAAAGCCGGTATCAAACTCATAGCGCAGTGACAGCCCGCCCATCAGCGCCGAGGCGTCGTGGTTTTGCGAGCCGTCATGCGCCTCGATCTCCTGGGACTCATAACGCAGGGCCGGGGTGGCGGTCCAGCGGCCGATAGAGATGTCATCGACAGCAAACACCGCATAGCGTTTGGCGGTGCCGCCCGGCGCGGAGGAAGCATTGAGGCGCTCGCGGCGCGACAGCTCAACTCCGGCGCGCAGGTCGTGGGTGGCAGCGCCGGTGGTGAAATAGCTGCTGTTCTTGACCGTCAGCTTGGTTGTCTCATAGCGGTGGTCGGCGTCCTGGGTGGCGCTGCTGAAGGGGGTTCCCGCCGGGCCGCTGCGGGCGCAGTTCGGATCGGCGCGGACCACGCCGCCGTCGTCGCAAAAGGCGCTGCCAGCGATGTAGGACTGGGTGATTTCCTGATCCGAATAGGTCAGGTTCACGTCCAGATTGACCAGATCATTGCCAACCGGGTTCCACTGGTAGCGGATACCTGCAACCCGGTTATCAATGCGCCGGTCGACCCTGCCAAAGCTGGTGCTGGTGGTGCCGAAACCATCGTAGGGCACGTCTTTTTCGTCGTTTACACTGTCGTTCAGCGAGGCGGTGATGGAATGCTCGCCGGCATCGCCAAAGCTGTATTTGCCCTTGATCAGGTAAGAGGGCGTGCGCGACTGGGTGTTGGCCACCTGGATGCCGCCGCCATTGTCGTATTCGGCGGTATCGCGCAGGGTGTAGTTCAGCAGCAGCTCGAAATTCTCCAGCGGCTGCCAGGCAATGATCGAGGAGGTGGCGAACCCTTCGCCGTTGCTGGTGGCCTGCAGGGTCTGGCGGAAACGCAGGCCGATTTCACCGCCGGTGAAATCCGAGGCGTCCTTGGTATCCAGTTTGACCAGCCCGCCGATGACGCCGGAGCCGTATTCAAAACTGCCGATGGTGCCGCGCAGGACCGAGACCTCTTTGTACAGCTCCGGGTCAGTGAACAGCTGGGTGCCGATGCGGTACAGCTCCTCGGAGCCGGTGGAGGCGCCGTCGACGATCACCTGGACCTTCTGGTCGGTGCCAAAGCTGCTGGTGGCGCCGAAGCCGCGGATGTTGATGCCGGCGCCGCGCGGGGTGTTGCCGTTCACCAGGTTGACGCCGGGCACCGAGTCGATCAGCTCGCCGATGGTGCCGGCCTGGCGGTCGTCGATTTCCTCTTGGGTGATCACGGTCAGCGGCACCGCGGTGCCGGTTTGCACCTCGCGCTTGCCCTGGCCCAGGTCCACCGTGCCCAGGAAATCCGTGTCCTCAATGATATCCTGTGCGGCCAGGCTGCCGGCGCTGGCCATCAGGCCCAGCATTGAAACGGTACTTAGCAGGAGCCACCCGCTTTGCCGTTTCTTGTGGTGTTTCCCCATCTCGCGTCCCTTCGCATCTGTCTGTTCTGTTGAACCGGATGCTTGCGTCGGGGCTGGCGAGGTCGTTGGTTTGATTTTGCGGATTCACAAATTCCGCTTGAGCCTGTTAATAAAGGTGATAGAAACAGTCAACATAAATTAACGCGCCGTAAAATGCGGCGGCCAGCTGCTGCGCGCCTTATCTGCCGCCGTTGCCAGCCCTTTCCAATCTCACAGCTGAAAGGGCTGATATGACTGATATCCCGATGACGCCGGCGGCGATCCGCGCCGCACGTGCTGAGCATTCCGCGCTGCGCGACCGTGATTTTGCCGACCGCATTGGCATCTCCGAAGGCCAGCTGGTGGCGGCCTATGCAGGCGAAGGCGTGACCCGCATCAATCCCGCCCCGGACGGCATCATGCCGCGGCTTGCCGCATTGGGCGAGGTGATGGCGCTGACCCGGAACACCTCCTGCGTGATCGAAAAGGTGGGGGTCTATGACAATTACCGTTCGGGCCAGCATGCATCGATGATCCTGAACGATGCGATTGACCTGCGGCTGTTCCCCAAACATTTCGTCACCGCCTTTGCGGTGGAACGGGAAACGGACAAGGGTGTGAAACGGTCGATCCAGATTTTTGATGCGGCCGGGGATGCGGTGCATAAGGTGCATCTGCGCGATGCCTCGGATCTGTCCGCCTGGGCGCAGCTGGTGGCAGACCTGAAACTGGAGGACCAGAGCCAGGCGCTGGCGGTGGAACCGCGCAAACCGGCGGAGCCGCCCAAGGGCAATCCGGACAAGGCCGATGCGCTGCGCACGGAATGGGCCAGGATGACCGACACCCACCAGTTTATGCGGCTGACTTCAAAGCTGAAGATGAACCGGCTGGGCGCCTATCGGCTTGCCGGTGAGCCGCTGGCGCGGGCGCTGGAGACGGGTGCGGTAAACACCATGCTGCAAGCGGTGCGCGATCAGGGCGTTGAGGTGATGATTTTCGTGGGCAATATGGGCTGCATCGAAATCCACAGCGGCCCGGTGAAAACCCTGCGCGGAATGGGGCCGTGGCAGAATATCCTCGACCCCGGCTTTGACCTGCATCTGCGGCTGGAGCATATTGCCGAGGTCTGGGCGGTCACCAAACCCACCCAGCGCGGCGATGCGGTCTCGGTTGAGGCGTTTGACGCGGCGGGCGGCCTTATCCTGCAGGTCTTTGGCCGCCGGTCAGAGGCCAAGGATCACCGGCCCGAATGGAACGGCATTGTCGAAAGCCTGGCCTCCCTTGCGGCGGCGGAGATGGCCTGATGTCTGTGCTGTCCCGTCTGTATCTGGGGTTGAACCTGGTGATTGCTGCGGCTTTTGCGGGCCATATGGCGCTGGCGGATCCGGCCACCCGCATCGTTTCGGTTGGCGGTTCGGTCACCGAGATCGTCTATGCGCTGGACCAGCAGCACCGGCTGATCGCCCGTGACACAACCTCTGTCTTTCCGGCGGAGGCCCGGCAGCTGCCGGACATCGGCTATCAGCGGGCGCTGGCGCCGGAGGGGGTGCTGTCGGTGGCGCCGGACATGATCCTGGCGATTGAGGGCGCCGGGCCGCCGGAGACGCTGGACGTGCTGAGGGCGGCAGAGGTGGACTACATCAGCGTGCCCGAAGACTTCAGTGCCGAAGGCATCGCCCGCAAGATCCGCACTGTGGGCGCCGCCCTGGGCCGGCAAGACGCGGCTGAGGCGCTGGCCGGGCAGGTGAGCGCGGAAATCGCCGCCGCCCAGGCTGCAGCGGCAAAGGCGGCAGGTGGAGCGCCCCGGACGGTGCTGTTTGTGCTGTCCACCCAGGGCGGGCGCATCATGGCAGGCGGTGCGGACACGGCGGCGGACAGCATTATCCGGCTGGCGGGCGGAGCGAATGCGGTGACGGGGTTTGCAGGTTACAAGCCGATGGGCGACGAGGCCATTGCCCAAGCCGCACCGGAGGTGATCCTGATGATGGACCGCGGCGGCGATCATGGCATCCGCACCGAAGATTTGCTGGCGATCCCGGCAATCCAGCCCACCCCGGCGGCGCAGAATGGTGCAATCGTGCGGATGAACGGGCTGCATCTGATTGGTTTCGGCCCGCGCACGGCCTCGGCGATCACAGAATTGAACCAGGCGCTTTATGGCGGGGGAGGCTGATATGTCCTTGGCCATTGATGCACCTGCTGCCGCGGGACCTGGGACAGACCGCCGGGTGCAGGCGCGGCGGTTGACCGTGGTGCTGGCCGCCCTGCTGGCGGGGATGTCCGTGTTTTCGCTGGCTTGGGGCGCCTCGGGCACCTCGCTGTGGGGGGCGCTTGGCGATCTGGCGGCGGGCCGCGAGCTGAGCCGTCTGGACCGGATCATCCTGTTTGATATCCGGCTGCCGCGCCTGGTGCTGGGGGTTCTGGTGGGGGCAGCGCTGGCGGTGTCTGGCGCGCTGCTGCAGGGGCTGTTCCGCAACCCGCTGGCAGACCCTGCCATCGTGGGTGTCAGCGCCGGGGCCGGTCTGGCGGCGATGGCTGCGATTGTGCTGGGCACGGCGCTGCCTGCCGCGGTTCAGCAGGCGGCGGGCAGCTATCTGGTGTCCATTGCCGCGTTTTTCGGCAGCTGGATCGCCATTCTGGTGCTTTACCGGATTTCCACCCGCGGCGGCCGGACCTCGGTTGCGACCATGCTGCTGGCGGGCATTGCCATCAGCGCGCTGGCCAATGCGGGCACCGGCATGATCACCTTTATGGCCGATGACAGCCAGCTGCGGGACCTGACGTTTTGGAACATGGGATCGCTGGCCGGCGCCACCTGGGCCAAGGTTTTTGCCGCCGCCCCGGTGATCTGGCTGGCGCTGCTGGCGGCGCCGTTTCTGGCCCGCGGGCTGAACGGGCTGGCCCTGGGCGAGGCTGCTGCAGGCCACACAGGCATTCCGGTGCAGCGGGTGAAGAACACTGCCATTCTGACGGTTGCGGCCGCCACCGGCGCGGCGGTGGCGGTGTCCGGCGGCATCGGCTTTGTCGGCATTGTGGTGCCGCATCTGCTGCGCCTGGCCACCGGGCCGGACCACCACAGCCTGCTGCCCAACGCGGGTTTGCTGGGGGCCTCGCTGCTGCTGGCGGCGGACATGATCTCACGCGTGGCAGTTGCGCCGGCGGAGCTGCCCATCGGCATCATCACGGCGGTGCTGGGCGCGCCGTTCTTTCTGTGGATCCTGCTGCGCCGTTTCGGCAGCATGGGCATTTAGGGGGCCGCGATGCAGGCATATGATATCCGGGTCACGCTTGGCCGCCGCGCCATCCTGAAGGGGGTGGATTTTGAGGCCCGCCCCGGCGAGGTCACCGCCATTGCGGGGCCGAATGGATCGGGCAAGACCACGCTGCTGCGGGCGATGACCGGCGAGGTGCCGTTCTCTGGACGGGTGCTGCTGAACGGGCACGATACCGCCGCCATGAAACCCTGGCAGCTGGCCGCCATCCGCGCGGTGCAGCCGCAATCCGCCGCCATCGCCTTTCCCTTTACGGTGCTGGAGATCGTCCGCCTTGGCCTGCGCGCCGGGCTGGCGGCAGCGGACAGCGATCTGCCGTTGCGCGCGCTGGCACAGGTGGATCTGGCCGGTTTTGCGCACCGGTTCTATCAGGATCTGTCGGGCGGCGAGCAGCAGCGGGTGCAGCTGGCCCGGGTGATGGTGCAGGTCTGGGAGCCGGTGAGGGACGGCGTGCCGCGCTGGCTGATCCTGGACGAGCCGGTGGCCAGTCTGGACATCGGCCATCAGTTCACGGTGATGGATCTGGCGCGCAGCTATGCGGCACGCGGCGGCGGCGTGGTGGCGGTGATGCATGATCTGAACCTCACCGCGATGTTTGCCGACCGGATCACGCTGGTCCATGCAGGCCGGGTGGCCGCGGACGGCGTGCCGGCGGAGGTGCTGACCCATGACACCCTGGCGCAGGTCTATGGCTGTCCGGTTCCGGTGAACCGGGTGCCGCCCGCTGGTGTGCCCTACCTGCTGCCGCAGGCGCGCGCGGTTTGAGGCAGAGGGTGCTGGGACAAGGGGGGAGGGCAGGGCGCTTGAGGGCGGGGGAAGCAATCTCTGTCTGGCCAGCATCCGGCCAACGGGCTATTGGAGCGGGCATGACTGACACTCTGCCTCCGTGCCCCGAATGCGCCTCTGCCTATACCTATCAGGTGGACGCCCTGCTGATCTGTCCTGAATGCGCGCATGAATGGGCGGCGGAGGCGGCTGACGGCAAGGCCGCCGAAGTGCGCGACAGCGTCGGCAACCTGCTGGCTGACGGCGACACGGTGACGGTCATCAAGGACCTGAAACTGAAGGGGACGTCTTCGGTTATCAAGGTTGGCACCAAGGTCAGGGGCATCCGGCTGGTCGATGGCGATCACGACATTGATTGCAAGGTGCCGGGGGTCGGTCCGATCGGCCTGAAGTCCCAGTTTGTAAAGAAGGTCTCCGGCTAAGGAGTTTGCCGGCGGGCCTTGCCCTGCCATTGCAGGAAGGCGTTGAACAGCTGCTGCTGGGTGCTGATGCCGAGTTTGGCATAGGCATTTTTGCGGTGGGTTTTGACTGTCGGCAGAGCAATCCCCAGGGTCAGGCTGATCGACAGGCTGGAATGCCCCTTAAGGATCAGCTGCACGGTCTCTGCCTCGCGCGGGGACAGGGTGCTTCGGGCGAAGTCCTGCAGTGTCCGGTCCGGTTCTGCCGGGACCGGGCTGTCCGTATGGTGGGACCAAAGCTGGCGGAAGGCAGCCGCAAACAGCGGCAGGAAGGGGCGCAGCCGGGCCAGCAGGCTGTCGGGAAAACCGCCGTCGGCGGCGGGCCGGGCAAAGCTGATTTCGCCCATGGCCCCCTCTGGCAGCGCCACTAGCAGGGTGAGTTCCTGCAGCCCGGCGGGCCAGCCGGGGGTGCGGTAGCCGATTTCCTCGGTGTCTTCGACCAGAATGCTGGGAGTTTCAGGGGAGAGGTTCCAATTGTCGGGCGCCAGGTCCGCCATCCGGTACAGCCCCGGCGGCAGCCCGTCGAGGATTGCGTTATAGACCGGGTTCAGCAGATAGGTGCTGCCGGCATAAAGCTGCACCGCATCTTTGGCGGTGCCTTCGGGATAGGTGTCGCACAAGTAAACCGGGCGCCGGCCCTTGCGGTTGACCACGCAGAAGGCGGCGGTGAAGGGCAGCAGATGGCCCGCGGCGGCGATCAGATCCGGCGCGCTGCCGTGACCGTCGATGACGCTGGCCAATGCCTGGGCCGCCCCTGCGATGTCAGTGCCTTGGAATTCCACAGTCGCCTCCCGGTCCGGGCGCCATAGCACGGCCGGGCGCGCGGCGCATCATCCTTGGGGATGATGGCAAGGAGCGGGAAGGCAGCCTAGGGTCCGGGGTGGCGGCCGTGCCTGAGCATAAGGAGCAACCCCATGCATATAGATCCCTTTGGCGTTGAAATCTGGATGAACGAATGGGAGACCAAATGCGAATGGAACCTGGCCGAGACCTGCGTTGAAAGCCTGACTATCGCAGAGCTGCTGCAGCTGGCGGGCAAGACCCGCGCAGACCTGTCTGACCTCCTGGGCATGAAGATGACCTATGGCGCCATTGAGGGCTCGGACCGGCTGCGGCGCGCCATTGCGGCGCTGTACACGCGGCAGGAGGTGGCAAACACCATCGTCACCCATGGCACCATCGGCGCCAATATGCTGGTGCATAAGGCGCTGGTGTCGCGCGGCGACCGCGTGGTGGCGGTGGTGCCAACGTATCAGCAGCATTATTCGATCCCGGCCAGCATCGGCGCCGATGTGCATCAGCTGCAATTGCGCGAGGAAGACGGATTTCTGCCGGATCTTGATGCGCTGCGCGCTCTGGTCACGCCAAGCACAAAACTGATTGCCATCAACAATCCTAACAATCCCACCGGCGCGCTGATGGACCGGGAGATGCTGGAGGAGATCACCGCCATTGTCCGTGCGGCCGGCGCCTGGATCCTGTGCGACGAGGTTTACCGCGGCACCGATCAGGAGGGGAACGGCATGACCGCCTCGATCGCGGATATCTATGAAAAGGGGGTTTCGACGGCGGGCATGTCCAAAGCCTATTCCCTGGCGGGGCTGCGGCTGGGCTGGATTGCGGCGCCGCGGGAGGTAATTGAGGCGGTGTCCATTCACCGCGATTACGACACCATTTCCGTGGGTATGATCGACGACCATTTTGCCGCGCTGGCGCTGGAGAGCCGCGATCAGGTGCTGGGGCGCAGCCAGCGCATCACCCGCGGCAATCTGGCAATTCTGGCAGGCTGGGTGGATCAGGAGCCGCGGATGTCCTGGGTAAAGCCGCGCTCGGGTACCACGGCGTTGCTGAAATACGATCTGCCGATGACGTCGCGCGAGTTCTGCGTGGCGCTGCTGCAACAGACGGGGGTGATGTTCACACCAGGGTCGGCCCTGGGCATGGAGGGGTATGTCCGCATTGGCTACGCCAACGGGCCGGAGATCCTGAAAGAAGGCCTGGCGCGGGTGTCGGCGTTTCTGGCGGCGCAAGGCTAGGGCGCAGAGGGCCGGCAGTTTGAACGCCGGCCTCCTGCCAGGTTCTGCACGGCGGTTCAGCCGTGGGTGCGGGTTTTTTGCGGGTCGTAAACCGGGCTGCTGGTTACCGTCGCGGTGGTTTTCAGGGTTTCGCTGGCGACGTTCAGAACACTACCGGTGGCAATGCCGGGGCGGATATGGGCCAGCGCCAGGGATTTGCCCAGCCGGTGCGAATAGCAGGGGCTGTTGATCACGCCGATGTCTTCGCCGTCCAGAGACAGTGTCTCGCCGCCCTCAACCATGTCCGGGTGATCGATATCGAGGCAGACATTGCCGATCCTCGCAGCACCCTTTGCCGCCATCACCGCGTCTTTGCCGCGGAAATCGCCCTTGGACGCGCTGACGGTGAAGCCCAGGCCAACCTCCCAGGGAGTGTTGTCCGCGGTCATGTCGTAGCCATAAAACAGCAGCCCGGCCTCGATCCGCACCTTGTCCAGCGCGGTGAAGGAGCAGGGCATCACACCGGCCGCCGCCAGCTGGTCCCAGATGTCGGTGATCACGGCGGCGCCGGCAAAGATCTCATAGCCGCGCTCGCCGGAATAGCCGGTGCGTGAAATCCGGCAGGGATGGCCGAACAGGGTGGCCGGGGTGTGCTCGAAATACTGCAGTGCGGCGAGGTCGGTGTCGCAGTGGGCGTTCAGGATCTCCAGCGCTGACGGGCCCTGCACCGAGACGTCATGCAGGTCGTCGGTGAATTCCAGGAACACGTCGCGGCCTTCAGCGGAGGCTTCAAGCAGCGCCATGGTATCGCCGGAGCCATGCACGATCATCCACTCGCCGCCGCCGTTGTTCGATACGATGGCGTCGTCTGCAATGCCGCCGGCCTCAGTCAGAACGCACAGGTAGGCTGCCTTGCCGGGCGTGACTTTGCTAAGGTCGCGGGTGGTCAGGTGGTCCAGTACGGCCTGCGCATCAGAGCCGCGGACAAAGACCTTTTTCAGCGGTGACATGTCGAACATGCCCGCCCGCTCGCGCACCGCGTCGTGTTCGTCGTTGGGGTCGGAGCTGTAGCTCCAGGCGGTGCCCATGCCGTTCCAGTCCTCCAACCCCGATCCAAGGGCGGTGTGGCGGGAGGCAAGCGCCGATGTGCGGCTGAGTTCTTCGGTCATTCGGGGGTCCCTTTCTAATACCATTCGTCGGGCATGGCGGCTTTGCGGTCCGCCACGAAGTTGTTCAGGGCCGAGCGGGTGCTGTTCGGCATCGGCGGCGGCTGATACTCCGCCAGCATCTGCTGCCAGCGTGCTGTTGCGCGTTCGTCCGCAGTCTGGCGGCCGTTTTCGTCCCATGTCTCGTAGGGGCCGGCATCGGGGATCTGCGGCTCATAATTGGCGGTGGTGTAATGGCGCAGGGTGTGGCTGGTGGAGAGAAAGTTCTCGCCCGGCCCGGCCTCGCCGTAGGCGTCGCGGCCAAAATCCTCGTCCTCCACCGTGAAGCCCTGCAGCATCTTCAGCATCGCGCCGCAGTGGTCGAGGTCCATAATGAACTTCTCATAGGACATCACCAGCCCGCCTTCGAGCCAGCCCGCCGCATGCCAGACCTGATGGCCGCCCGACAGCAGCGTCGCCCACATTGCCCCGGTGCTGTCCTGCATCGCCTGGCCGTCGGGCGCGTTTGAAGCGGTGACCTGGCCGCCGCCCGACCGCACCGGCACCCCCAGCCGGCGGCCCAGCTGGGTGATTGCCATGGTGGCGAGATTCGCCTCGGGCGAGCCGAAGGTCAGCGCGCCGCTGCGCAGGTTCATCGAGGAATGGAAGCTGCCGAACACCACCGGGCAGCCGGGGCGCACCAGCTGGGTGAGGGCAATGCCTGCCATCGCTTCGGCCAGGGTCTGCGCCGCAACGGCAGCGGGGGAGAGCGGCCCCATGGCGCCGGCAAAGATCGCGGGGGAGATACAGACGCATTGATTGGCTGCTGCGTAGATGCGCAGGGCGCCGGACATGGTTTCGTCATAGATCAGCGGCGAGTTGACGTTGATATTGGCCTGCATCACCGCGTGGCGGTCCAGGAAGCCGGCGCCAAAGGCCAACCGCGCCATATCAATGCTGTCCTGCGCGCCCTGAGCTGAGGTGACGCCGCCCATGAACGGTTTGTCCGACAGGGTGAGATGCGCCAGCACCATGTCGAGATGGCGTTTGTTCACCGGCACGTCCGTCGGCTCTACCACGGTGCCGCCGGAATGGTGCAGCGCGGGGGACAGATGAGATAGCTTCACGAAGTTCACGAAATCCGCCAGCGTGGCATAGCGGCGGCCCTGCGCCAGATCGCTGACAAAGGGGGAGCCATAGCCCGGCATCAGCACGAGGTTATCGCCGCCCAGGGTGACCGTGCGGGCAGGGTTCCGCCCATGCAGCTGAAACTCGGCGGGGGCGGTGGCGCAGAGCTGCCGGGCATGGCCCGGCGCAAAGCGGACGCGGGGGCCATCAACCTGCGCGCCGGCCTCAGCCAGCAGCCCGAGGGCAATACCGTCGCCGCGGAATTCAACCCCGATATGCTCCAGGATCCAATCCGCCTGGGCCTCGATCCGGGCCAGTGCAGTATCCTCCAGCAGATCATAGGCGGGAATGTTGCGGCGCTGGTAGATAGGTGTTGCCTGAGGTGCATTGTGCCGGGTCAGCCGCCCCCGGCGCGACCGGCCGCGCTGGGTGATATGCGTATCAGCGTTCATATTTCCCAACTTGAAGCCTCCCGAGTGAATATTCCGGGGTCTATATTTTAGGAATCTGCGCGTCCGGCAATCGATTTTATTTGTGCGCTGCGTTCAGGAAATTTATACGCTTGCCTTATGTCTGTAGAATTCCGCCACCACGACAGCCTGCGGCTGTTTGTTGAAATCGCCCGCCACCGCAGTTTTTCAGATGCCGCCGGGGCGCTGAACATGACCAAGGGCGCGGTCAGCTATCAGGTCAAAACGTTGGAGGCAGAGCTGGGGTTTGCCCTGTTCCAGCGCAATGCCCGCGGGGTGGAGATCACCGCCGCAGGGCAGAAGCTGCTGGCCGCCTGTCAAAGCCATTACGAGGATATCGAGGCCGGGGTTCTGGCGCTGAAAGGCGTCTCCAGCCGCACGCTGACGGTAGGTGTTTCAACCTATTTTGCCGCCCGCTGGCTGTCGCCGCGGCTGATGTCGTTCATGCAGGAGCACCCGGATATTCAGCTGCGCCTGCAGCCGATGATCCGGCTGTTCGATCTGGAGGCGCAAGGCGTGGATATCGCAATCCGCTGGGGCAGCGGCCATTGGGAGGACGGGGAGATCACCCCGTTTCTGCCTTGTCCGGCCTATCCCGTTGGCAATGCGGCGGCGCTGGAACAAGTGGCGCGGCAGGGCATAGCACAGGCGGTTTCCAGCATGACGCTGCTGCGCGACCACGATGACAGCAACGCCTGGACCCACTGGCGGCAGGTGGCCGGGCTGCCGCAGCAGGCGCGCCGGGATGCGTTGATCATCCCCGACCCCAACGTGCGGGTGCAGGCGGTCATCGACGGGCAGGGGATTGCGCTGATGGACGCGCTGATTGCGCGCGAACTGGAAGAGGCCAAGCTGTTCCGCCTGTCGGAACAGGCTTTGACGGACTATGGCTACTTCCTGGTGCGTCCGCGGCAAAGCAGGCTGCAGACCAGCGTCAAGGCTTTTGCCGATTGGCTGCAAAGCCAGTAGCGGTTGCGGCCCCGGGTGGCGATTGTTGCCTGCTGCAAACGAAGCAGCGGTTGATACGTGCTATGCAAATCTGGGACGGCAGGCATAGCCAAGGGATGGTTGCCGTTTTGCCGCTTGTCGCGCTTGCCGCTGGGTTCACCCCTTTATAAACTGCCGCGTTGGCATCTTTGCAGCAGATCGGTCACCGGAGTCGAACTGTGGTTGAAGAAATCCGGGCCCCCTAAACCCACCTCTCCGATCTGGTCAACCCGGCGCATGTCAGCAGCTTCGAGCGGCTGAAGGGCAAAAATGCCTACCATATTGAGATCCCCGGCCTGGCCAAAATTTCGGTGTCACGCGCGGATATGCATCTTGTGCGGCAAGTCGCGACAATCGACATAATTTCTGATGCTTAAGGCGTGGATGCAAACAATCTTCTAGCTGCCCAAGCTAAGGCAGGATTGTTCCTTGATGTGAGCCAGCACTACCAGATCAGTTCTCTGCCTCCGGCTGGCAGGACGGCTGCGGAATGCCCGCAAACCACGGGGGCTCACATCCATGACCTTACACATCTGTTTCGTTGAAAAGATGTGGCAGTGCTCTTCGATGAATCTAAATCTCATGGCCTTTGGCTCGCGAAGAACTGTGTTGCCTTCCTAAGAAACAGCCCATTCCCCTGGCATAGGCGCCAAGGCATAACCAAGTGTCTTGGCGCGGCGTTGGAGGTTGGAGAGCACACGTTGCCGATGTCGTTCGTCGTAGGCAGCCGCCCCCTGATCTTGATAGGTCATGCCATAGCGGATGGCGTTGTAGAACAAGACTGCGATCTTCCTTGCCGTGGCCGTCACTGCCTTCTGTTTGCCGATCCGTGCCGAGAGGCGTCGATAGAACGCACCCAAGGCCGTGTCACTTCGGCCAATCGTGACGGCTGCCAGACGCAGGAGCGCAGCCGCGCGGCTTGAAGATCTGCGTGTCCGTGAGGACATCAATTTACCACCCGATATTTTGTTGCCCGGGGCCAGACAAAGCCACGATGTGAAGTGCTTGGCGCTCTTCCAGGCGCGCAGGTCCGTGCCGCATTCGGCCACCAGCTTCAGAGCCAGCGATGGCCCGAGGCCGTGGATCTGCGTCAGATCTGTGCCCAACACCCCATATAGCGCAGCCCGCACATCAAAGGACGGGGCATTGTGCTGCTTGCCCCTGATCCGTGCCTTGGGCAGTGGAACCAGATCACCATCCGCCCGGACCGTCAGCGCTCCAACAGCTGCCTCCAGCCTGCGATCGCAGGCCTCGATCTGCGCTTTGTAGAAGTCGTAAAGTTCCAGCGACTGTGTCAGAGCAAAGACGTGTTCGTCACGATCGTTGCCGACCAGTGCGGCCTTGATCATGTCCACAGAAGATTTGCAGCGGATGTCCCGAAACGCGGCGAGAACTTCCGGGTCACGCTCACCATCGACGATGGCGCGGATGATCCGCATGCCCGTCGCGCCTGTGATGTCGGAGACGACATGATGCAGCTGCAGGTTCATCTCCATCAACGCCTTTTGCATGTGTTGAATATGCGCGGCGGCGTACTCAATGAGCCGTTCCCGTTGGCGCATGTAAGCCCGCAGCGTGGCGATCTCGGCCTCAGGCCGGAAGCTGCCGCGGAGCAACCCATAAGAGTGCAACTGGCGCAGCCATCCGGCATCGCTGACGTCGGTTTTGCGACCCGGTACATTCTTGGCATAGCGGGCATTGACGAGGATGACCTCGAAGCCGTGCTCTTCCAGGATCTCGAAGGCCGGTATCCAGTAGACGCCGGTCGATTCCATCGCCACAGTGGTGATACCGCACGACCGAAACCAGGCGGCGAGATCGTGCAGGTCCTGGGTGAACGTCCCGAAGGCACGCACCGGCATGGTGCCAGTGTCCGGGTTCACAGCTGCCATGTGCATGGTCGAACCGATGTCAATCGCCGCCGCATTGGGACTGACCATCTTCAAATCCGGGTGGTCAACGGTATTAACCTTTGTCATGGCATCTCCTCCGTTCCAGGCGAAGGGCGTGGGCCATGCAAGTTCGTCATCTTCCTAACCGGGATCGCCGCAACGGCGGCGTCACCACTCTCAAGTGCGCATCAGCCCATGTGCCACGTTTTTTAACGGGGTCTGACCTCCAATAAGCCATCGGCAACTACCCTTCGCGCAAAACGTAGCACAAGCTGTTGCTACCGCGCACAGGCGGGCAGCGGCCCGGAACGGTTTTTTTAAGATCTCCCTCTCCTCCTTGAGAATGCGGTTCTCGCGTCGAAGCCGTTCATTCTCGCGGGCAAGGTCCAAGTCTTTGTCCGGCACCACTTCCGTATCGCGGTGCGTCGTGATCCACTTGTTCAGCGTCGATACGCCAATGAGCGGCCCCGCTTGAGTGGTCCAAGTTGAAAGTTAGTGCATGGTTGGCCTTTGGTCTACCGGAACAATGGCCTCTGGAGCCGGTGGGCGGTAGCCCAGAGCACTGT
>NZ_KI421505.1:142416-148175 GCF_000473165.1 Leisingera aquimarina DSM 24565
GGAACATTCCGCCGGCAGAAGCAGAGGCCAATTTCTACGCCGCCCTGGAAACTGAGGACATTGCCGCGCAACTAACTGAAATCAGCCTCCGGCAAACCCGGGGCGGTTCAAAAACCATCCGCATTCCGGCTTGAAATGGCGCTCGCCCCGCGAGTTCATTAGGGTCAGGACTCATAGCCAATAGATGACGGTTGCGGCGAGAGCGATAGCGGAGAGGAAGACCTTCGGGCATCTGTCGTATCGCGTAGCCACACGCCTCCAGTCTTTGAGCCTGCCAAACATGAATCTCGATGCGGTTGCGGCGTTTGTAGCGGCGTTTGTCGTATCTGACGGGTGTCTTGCGCTGCTTTCGGCCCGGGATGCAGGCGCGTATCCCTTTGTCTTTCAATGCTTCCCGGAACCAATCGGCGTCATAGCCGCGATCCCCAAGCATCCAGTCGACATTCGGCAAACTGCTGAGCAGCGCCCTTGCCCCGATGTAGTCGCTGACCTGTCCAGCGGTGACGAACAAGCTCAGCGGGCGGCCCTGGCTGTCGCAGATGGCATGCAGCTTGGTATTCATGCCACCTTTGGTTCTACCGATCAGGCGGCCACGCCCCCCCTTTTTCACGCCCATGCTGGTCGCTGTCCGATGGGCTTTCAGATAAGTTGCGTCCACTGCCCGGCAGTCGAAACGCAGTTTCGATGAGAGGGGATCATCACGGTCTTCTCTTCGTTGTGTTCAGTTGCCAAACCGATCATCATCTGAGCAAAGATGCCCTTGTCACTCCAGCGTTTCCAACGGTTGTAAAGCGTTCACCGGGCTGACGCCGCCCCGCTGGGGCGACGGTCCCGCCTCACTGTGCGGGCCGTATTCCTCGGGTGCATCGCGCCACCTTAAGCCATTGCGGTTTATGAAGATAATCCCACTCAAGACACGCCGGTCATCAACGCGCGGCTTTCCATGGGACTGCGGGAAATAGGGCTCAAGACGCGCCATCTGCGCATCGCTTAGCCAGAAAAGATCAGACATGTTCACCGCTCGGTTTTCGAACCGTGAACCACGCCGCCAGGCGAAAATCAATGGGTCCTGACCCTAAGCTGCCGGACTATTGGCGCGTTCTATTCATCTGCTATTAAAATCTTCTATTTTCGCCACATTTCCACCGCATTTCGGCCACTCCTCAATCAGAGCGAAAAAGGAACCTACGGCAAGGCAAATCTTTGTTGGCGGTTGAAAATGTCGATCTATACAGTGAGCGGTAAGGCCGGTAGTGACGCCTATGAAACGGTTAGCGAAGACCACTTTGGTGTCAATTTAGTTACTATATACGATGAGGAGTTTGCAGACCCAACGTCTGAACTCGCGGCACTTGTGGAAAAATTGGGTATCACAAACCTCAGGTTTCCGGGAGGGTCTGCCACTGAACATTACTTCGACATGGCTCAACCGAATGCGAGCATTTCAAGCTTTGATCCCGAGCAAGAGCTTTTACCTATGGATCTGATGTTTGAGCAGGCGGGGAAGTCTGAACTGTCTGTCTCAATAGTTGTCCCCACGAAACAAGCGTTTTCCCAAAGTGCTGCAGAGGCAATGCTGGCTGGATCTTATGGGGGGCGGCAAGAAATCAAGGAGAAATACTTTAATGAGTTGCGTGAATTCATAGGGATGAGTCTTTCAGAGGCCAAAAAGAACGGCGTGCCGATATCTGCGATCGAAATCGGTAACGAATTTTGGGGGGCTGGTCAAATGACCGCCACCGAGTATGGTTTCTTGGCATCCCAAATTTTGCCCTTCATTGAGAAGGTCATCAATGACCTGGGAGAAGCGGTCCCTGCACTAATTATTCAAGGGATTTCTGCTGCATCCGAAAAATATTCACCGAAGGATCCAATTGACCTGTTCATCAATGCAGATGAACATCCCTCATCCATAAAAACAAAGTCAGAAATGGAAGGTGAATTTGGAGAGGAGATGCCCACAGGCTGGGTCTCTGTGAATGTGCTTGGGCAGGGCAGTGCCTATGATCAAATCTCAGATTTAGCCGACAATGTTAATGCAAACCCAAATTCCGCGAACCTTGTTTCCGGTATTGTTGGACACTATTACATTAGAGGCGGGTTTTTCGATGTGGATGCTGGAAAGGAATTTTTCTTCTCGCAACTTTCCCGGCTTGAAAACTTGCTGGACAGGTCTGAAGACTTGCCCCAAGTTTCCTTTCACATAACAGAATGGAATGCAAATGCCGCTAATGCGGAGAACAATAGGGGCCTTCAACATTCAGCCATGATGGTGGAAATGTTCTATGAGCAGCTTACGCATGGTGTGGACACATCTCAAATATGGCCTCTGACATTCGACAAGTCGCAGGGAATTACTCTTACAGATATAGAGCAACGGAATTTAACTATTGCCGGAGAGACTTTTGGGCTGATGCGGGAAACCCTAGTTGGTCTCACTCCGATAGTAGACTGGTCAATTGATAATCGAGTTGATGTCCATGGCTTTGGTGATGAGGATGAGTATGCTTTCGTAATTTCTGAAAGAAGTGGTTTCGAGCAGTTAGATGCAAACTTCGACTTTTCCAGCTTTTTAGGTGAAGGTAATTACTTTGCTAGGGTGGTAAATTTATCCGACGGCGATTCCGGTGGAGCTGATCATAAAGCTGCTCCAATTTTGGAATATATGCAAAGTAGAATAACCAGTGATGGCCTCGCGGAAGTTGACTTAGATCCTTGGTCTCTTGCATTTGTAGAGTTCACCAAGATTGGCAATCAGAGCGACATGGTTGTCGGCAGTGATCGCAAGGATATTATGCGCGGCCTTTCTGAAGGGGACTACCTGGATGGGAAGTCTGCAGGTGACAAAATTTTTGGAAACGGCGGGAACGACACATTGTTTGGCGGGGCAGGCCGCGATGTCTTGATCGGAGGAAAAGGCAATGACGTCCTCAGCGGTGGCGTCGGCCGCGACAAGATGATTGGCGGGAAAGGGCGCGACACTATTGACGGCGGGGCTTGGGACGATAGCATTTATGGCGGAACCGGCCAAGACAGCCTAACTGGCGGTTCTGGTAAGGACGAAATTCGAGGTGGAGCGGGGAAAGACATAATTTATGGAGGCGGCTGGAGCGACACTCTGCATGGTGGAGCTTCCCGCGACAGTATTTTTGGAGGGTCAGGGCGAGATTATATTGAAGGCGGAAAAGGAGATGATGTCGCTTCTGGCGGAGAGTGGAGTGATACCGTGATAGGAGGAGCGGGTGACGATCAGATAAATGGTGAGCAAGGCGCTGATACTCTGGTTGATGGAAAAGGTGAAGATACTCTTTCAGGTGGTACTGGAGCTGACCATTTTGTATTTTCGGCAGATCATTCAAAAGACTTTTTGAATGACTTTGAGTTTGGGTTGGATGTTCTCGATGTGAGAGAATGGGAGATTGATTTCCCTAATTCAATTGAAATCGGCAGCGATTTAGGAAATTTACATGGGGAGCAAAATTCTTGGATAAGAGTTGGCAATGAGCTGCTGATCTTCGAAGGAGCAAGCTCTACTCAGGTTGGAGATTTAGTGTTTTCCGACCTGTTTATATATTGACCGTCAAAGAACGCGACTTGGCCTGCCATTTATTCTCTTTTTGAGAGCTAGGCTCAGAAATACTGGCCAATAGATGACGTTTGCGGCCAGAGCAATGGCAGAGAGAAAGACTTTCGGACAGCGGTTCTTGCCGAACCAGACGAGACAGGTCTTCGAGACTGACGCCGGAACAGCGTGGAAATCATCAAAGGAGCCGACATATGGCACCAAACTCGCCCGCTCGTCCTCGAAGGCCTCCCAGATCGTGCGGTCTCGAAGCTCCTGGTGCGGATGAGATTTGGCCCGAGCAACGCAGCGATCCTCGAGCCAGGCATTGAGTTCGGCGTAGTTCTTAAACTTGGGCCTGGGCACGAAGAAGCGCCGCCGGACAACGCCGGCCTGGTTCTCGACCTGCCCTTTCTCCCAGCCAGACGCCGGTGTGCAGGCAACGGGATTGACAAGATAGCGCCCGCACATCTGCTGGAAACGCCGATTGCAGGCTCGGTCGCGGCCCACGAAGATCGTGTCTACCGCCGTCTTCGCGTCCATTGTTCTCGGACCAATGGCGGACAATTCCCGCTGTCGTAGATCCCGCGCGTGCTGGTCCCGCCGAAGAAGGCGAAGGCCTTGTCATGGGCATCGGACACCATCTCCTGCATCTCGCGTGGATAGACCCGGGCAAACCGCATGCGGCTGTGGCAGAGCCGGACATGCGCCACCTTCACAGTGGTGGTCGCGCCGTCGATCACCACAATCTTGTGGCTCCAGTCAAATTGGTAGGCCTCGCCCGGATCGAAGATCAGCGGGACATAGGCGGCTGCGGAGGCCTCTTGTTCTTCCTTGGACCATGTGGCCGCGTAGCGCCGGACAGCATCATAGCCGCCGTCATATCCAAGGGCTCTCAGTTCTTCGAAGATCCGGATGCGGGTTGACCGCTCGCGCTTTGGCTTCCTCGCATTCGCCGCCAGCATCTCTTCGAGCTTGTCTTTCCATGGCCCGATCTTTGGCAGAGGCTGAACGCTGCGTTCGCAGGTCGCTTCCGTCACACCAGACCGGATTGCCCTCCGCACCGTATTCCGTGATACCCGCAGTTCCCGGCAGATCTGCTTGATCGGATTCCTGTCCTGAAAATACGCCCGCCGGATCTTTGCTATCGTCTCCACGACCAACATCCCACTCTGCGCTCCCCGATAACCTCGGGGGCATCATTCACATCAGTGTAAGGGGGTCATTTTTGGACGCCGATTACCCCGTAACGGGGTCAAAATTGCATGCCTGTTCACATCGGAAAGCAACGACCATTGCCTCTTCATCTTTGCTTGGAACAGTCGGGCCCGGCTCCTTTGGCCCCGTCTTTCTATCCTCGGCTGTTCGGCGCTTTCGCCATTTCGCAACGGTCTTGACGTTGATGCCAAGCTCGCGGCTCAGAGTCGTGTTCGAAGCTTGCAATCGCTGTATTGCTGCTCGGATAGCGTACGTGCCCTATCGGCATATTGCTCCGCATCGCCTGCCGGGTGACAGTGCGTGGCGTATCCATGACGTATCTGTCCCACAGGGCATCCTTCCATTCCGTCGAATGGATCGCACCATCAAACCATCGGATCAAACACCTAGGGTCAGGATTCATAACCAGTAAATGACTAACGCCGCGCGGGCGATTGCTGACAGGAATACCTTGGGGCACCTGTCGCAGCGTGTTGCGGCGCGCCTCCAGTCCTTGAGCCTGCCGGACATGATCTCGATACGGTTGCGCCGCTTGTAGCGGCGTTTGCCGTATTTCACAGGCTTCTTGCGCTGCTTTCGACCGGGGATACAGCCGCGCTCCTTTGTCTTTTGACGCTTCTCTGAACCCGTCGGCGTCATAGCCGCGGTCCCCAAGCAGCCATCCGGCTTTTGGCAAGCTGCTTAGCAGCGCCCGCGCGCCGATGTCGTCGCTGACCCGCCGCCTGACAGGCGATGTTTGCATCGCCGAGAAGGGGCCCGGCGGTGATAAACAGGCTGAGCGGCCGGCCCTGGCGGTCGCAGATGGCATGCAGCTTCGNGTTCATGCCGCCTTTGGTCCGGCCCCTCTCGGGACATTGCTGCGCAATGCCCTGCCGGGCAAGGGATCAGGCGTCCACGCCCCCCTTTTTCACGCCCGTACCGGTCGCTGTCCGATGGGCTTTCAGATAAGTTGCGTCCACTGCCCGGCAGTCGAAACGCA
>NZ_KI421506.1:0-3455 GCF_000473165.1 Leisingera aquimarina DSM 24565
CATGTGCTGAGCGGTGAAGACGGCGATTATCTGAATGCGGGTCATCTGGACGCCCTTGCGCTGGAGTCGGCGACGGTTTCGCTGAGCTTTTCGCTGGACCGTCTGCCCGGCGAGATGGCGCTGGTGTCCAAGGATGGCAGCGGCGCCGGGGCGGGGGATTTCACGCTTTGGGTCAAGGACGGCACTCTGGTCGCCACCCAGTCCGGCGGCGGCGGGACCGAATACCTGAAAGTCCCGGATCTGGTGCTGTCGGCGCAGCAGACCTATCAGATCTCGGTCAGCTTCGGCGCGGACGGGCTGATGATCTGGCTGGACGGCGCGCTGGCGGCAGCGGAACCGCAATTCAAGCAGGGGCTGGAAGACAACGGCCATTCCCTGGTGATCGGCGGCAGCCGGGCTTGGCGCAGCGATCAAGACGATGAGGCGCATTCGCTGTTCAAGGGCGCCATCAGCGATGTGCGGATCTTTGACAGCCAGCTGGGCGAAAGCAGCCAGATGGCGCTGGCCGAGGCGGCCGGCACCGCCATGGGTGCCAAAATGGATGCAATGATGGAGGATCTGGCCCCGGCCTTTGGCCAGCTGCACGGCGCCAGCGATACCTTCCTGGAGATCCTGTCGGACTACGGCGTGACCCATCACGGCCATCTGGACCGCAGCCTCAACATGATCAGCCGCAACGGCGGCGACAACACGGTGCGCGGCACCAGCGGCGCCGATGGCATTGATGCGGGCCGCGGCGATGACAAGATCGCCGGCAAAGGCGGCGCCGACGTGCTGCAGGGCAACTATGGCAATGACACGCTGTATGGCGGCGGCGGCAACGATGTGCTGGACGGCGGCCACGGCGAGGACACGCTGAAAGGCGGCGGCGGCAACGACCTGCTGATCAGCCGCGCCGACGGGCGCGAGGGCGCCATCGCCTATGACCCTGACCGCGACGAGGGCGACCCGGAAAACGAGCTGACAGATGGCAAGCTGTACCCCGATCAGCCGGTGCCCGGCGATGATCTTCTGATCGGCGGCAAGGGCGCGGATATCTTTTATTTCCAGACCCTTATCAACGCCAAAGAGCGGTACATCGAGAAGCACACCCGCGACGACGGCACCATCAACTGGCACGGGGTCGCGGGCGAGAACGACAAGCTGCACGACCATTGGGTCGACATCATGGGCCATGATGTGGTGCAGGATTTCAGCCGCGCCGAGGGCGACCGGATTGTCATTGAGGGCCACACCACCGAGATCGCCTCGATCACCTATGGCGACAAGAACGGCGACGGGGTGATGGATCACTCGGTGATTGCGCTTTACTCCGACCAGGGCAACAACGGCGGCGCCCATAACGACGATCTGCTGGGCAAGATCACGGTCTACGGCGACCTGGTGAAACTGTCGGACATCGAGCACACCGCGGCGCCGGCTTATGGCATCATCAAGAGCATCGACGACCTGGAGGAGGCGCTGGCGCCAACCGCGGTTTCCGAAAACACCGGCAAAATCAAAGTCCCGGGATCGGCGCTGGCGGATGCCGGGGATCTGACCCTTGCGGCGACGGAAAGCCCGGTCTTTGCCATGGCCGGCAGCCACGGGTTCGATGCCGAAGACCGTTCTGCCTATGTCTTTGACCACAACAAGGCGCTGGAGCTTTCCAGCGGCACCATTGCCTTTCGCTTCACCGCCAGCAGTCTGGCCGGATACCAAACCCTGTTGTCCAAGGATGCCGCTGAATACGGCACCGGCGGGCATCTGGCGATTTATCTGGATGAAACCGGCAAGCTGATCGTGCGCCTGCAGGACAGTGCGGAGACCCACTATTTCACTGCGGCAAATGCAATTGAGGCAGGCAAGGACTATGACTTCAGCCTGAATTTTGGCAGCAAGGGGATGGAAGTCTACCTGAATGGCGCGCGGATTGCCTATGAAGCCGGGCTGGATTTTGACTGGAGCACCAACAGCGAGGCGCTAATTGCCGGGGCAGCCGGGTGGAGCAATGCAGCCGGCAAAACCGACAAGATCCACAGCTACTTCGATGGCAACATCAGTGATCTGGCGGTTTATGACGCGGTGCTGACGGGCGAAGAGGTTTTCGGCAGCGGTGAGCGCAGCGATTACGCTTACTTCGGCGGCCGGATCGACAGCTTTCAGTTCAACCGCAGCGGCGGCGAAATCCAGATCAGCAAGGGCGGCTCGGAGACGGCTCTGGAGCCGGATGATACCTTTGCGGCGTTCAAGGACGTCACCGTGCGAGCGGCGGATATTCAATTCGGTTCCAATAGCAATGACGAATTGCGCGGTGCCGATGGTGCCGATGTGCTGATCGGAAAAGGCGGTGATGACCGGTTGCTGGGGTACGGTAACGACGACTTGCTGAGAGGCGGAAGCGGCAACGACAGTCTCTATGGCGGTGAAGGGGCCGATACGCTGTCCGGTCAGGGGGGCAACGACAAGCTGGCGGGCGGCAGCGGCCGGGACTATTTGTTTGGCGGCGATGGCAATGACACGCTGTATGGCGAAGACGGCCGGGATTGGCTCTATGGCGGCCTTGGCGATGACCGGCTTCAGGGCCACAGCTGGAATGCGTCGGACCCTTCAGACAGGGACCGCGCGGTCTTTGACGGCAACTTTGAGGACTACAGCTTTGAAAGCTACACCTACTATGACACCAACCGGGGTGCCGACATCACCCGTCTGACGGTAACTGATGCGGCCAGCGGCGGGGCTGATGGCTATTATGAAGGCCGCGACCAGCTGCTAGATATCGGCCTGTTAGTCTTTGCTGATCAGACTGTTGCCTTTGATGACCTGATCTGACGTCCGGTCCAGGCGTAGAAAAGCTGGGGTTGGCGGAACAAACATCTGCCAAACCTGCAAGCGGCTTCCACCGGGGGACTTAGGTGCCTCCGGTGAAAATCGGTCCTTGTGAGCGACACCTGAACCGCGGCACCTATTGCCTCTGAGGGTTGGGGGAGCGGCCCAGTTCTTCCATCATTTTCTCTCTGAAGACCTCCGCGGGCGTCTTCCACCCAAGGCATTTGCGGGGCGTGTTGTTAAGACGGTCGCAAATTACTTTCATGTCGTGATCTGAGAGCTGCCGGATATCGTGCTTCCGCGGGAGCCATCGCCGGGCCCGCCGGCTTGTGTTCTCAACCGTGCCCTTTTGCCAGGGAGAGGAGGGGGCGCAAAACCATGTCTGCGTACCGGTCTGTGCTTGCAGATGCGGCCAGGACACGAATTCGGTGCCGCGGTCGAAAGTGATGGATTTGCGGGCAGCCAGAGGCAGGTCGCTGATTGCTTTCATGATCTTGCCCCTCTCNGCAGATGGCTTCGCAATCGCCTGACGGGCAAGGCATAACCGGTTTGATACGCTTGTCCGGGTTCTTTAAGAGAACCGTGAAGCGGCTGACGCATTCAACCATTGAGGTCGCGCTGGACTGTCCAAGGCTTTGTTTGACCAG
>NZ_KI421506.1:3555-125793 GCF_000473165.1 Leisingera aquimarina DSM 24565
CGGGCGTCTTTGCGTTCAGCATATCCTCAATTGCGCGCCGTTCACGCAAATCCAGCTCTATGTGGGCCATCTTCCATTCTCCTTGCTTGCCAGCAAGATAGGGGAACTGTCGCAACCCAATCTAGAATGTGCCCCGGTTATATAGATCCGGTGCGTAATGCGGATTATGTTGAATATAGTCAGTAAGCAGACCCGCAGCCTGCTTATTGACTGGCTGTTGAGGCCGCAGCAAAGACCGTGAAGCTCAGTCTGAGCGGCAGTGTTTCTGGCGGCATCCTCCAGCTGGCGGGCTGGCTTCGGGCATTTCCTGCCGTGCCAATGTGGTTGCGGCAAACTCCATGAAGGCGCGGATCACCCGCACATCCTGGCGCTGAGAGAGCGAGACAATGCTCTCGCTCATCGTTAGGCCGGCATCCTCCAGCCTGATCTTCACCAGCCGGCTGTCATGTCCGAACTCCGCCTCGGAGACAAACCCGATGCCGGCGCCCGAGGCAACCAGTTCCCGTACCGCTTCGCGGCCTTCGGCAATAATCGCGGGTTTCAGAGTAACGCCCCTGCCTCGCGCCTCAGATTCAATCTTTTGGCGGGTTTTTGAGCCCGCTTCGCGAAACACCAGCGGCAGGCCCTGCAGGTCTGCAAGGCTCAGGCTCGGCCGGCCTGAAGGTAAAAACCCGCGGGCGGCAAAAGCGGTGATGCCGGTGGCGCCCAGGTCCAGCCCGGTCATGTCCCGGCCCGGGGGCAAGCTGCCGATGACACCTATCTCGGCATTGTAACTGCGCAGCTCTTCCAGAACGTCTTCGGTGTTCCCTGCCCTTAGAAGAATGGTGATATTCGGGTGTTTCTTGCGGAACGGCCCGAGGAGAGCGGTGATATGCAGGGCCGAGTCGGCAATGATCCGCAGCTCACCCTCCACCGCTGCACCGGAATCGGAAAGGTACTCGCCGATCTGCGCTTCAGTCTCGAAATAGCCTTTGGTCAGCCGCAGCAGCTCTTCCCCTTCAGGGGTCAGTGCGATCTGCTTCCCCTCCCTGCGAAACAGCAAAATGTCATGATCCTGCTCCAGCTTTCGGACCTGTTCGGAGACCGCCGGCTGGGTCAGATGCAGCGCCCTGGCGGCGCGGGAAAAGCCGCCCAGAAGCGCGACATGGTGAAAGGCGCGAAGCTGGCTGTGGCGCATCTGTTCCCTCTCGCTGCCACCTATAGGAGCAACCTATAAGAAGATTGTTTTTTGCAATTTTACATATGGATTGGCGGACGGCAATGATGTGTTCAAATTCCTCTTGGGAGAGTGCGGATGAGTGCTTCCACGGATCCGATTGAACCGCCCAGGCTGGGCGAACCCTACTTGCTGACGCCGGGGCCATTGACCACCTCTTACGCAGTGAAACAGGCGATGCTGCGGGATTGGGGCAGCTGGGACGATGATTTCCGCGGAATGACCCGCGATATCCGCAGCCGGTTGCTGGCGTTGCTCGGCGAAGGTGCGGAGGATTTCGACTGTGTGCCGATGCAGGGTTCCGGCAGCTTTGCGGTGGAGGCGATGCTGGGGTCCTTCATTCCCCGTGATGGCAAGGCGCTGGTGCTGGCCAATGGCGCCTATGGGCAGCGATCGGCGCAAACGCTGACATACCTGGACCGCGATCACGTGGTGCTGGACAAGGGCGACTACCTGCCGCCGCGCGGGGACGAGGTGGCGCAGATTTTGGCAGATGACCCTGCGATTACCCATGTGGTGGCAATCCATTGCGAGACGTCCTCGGGCATCCTCAACCCAATCGCCGAGATATCCAAGGCGGTGTATGCCGCGGGCCGTAAGCTTCTGATTGATTCCATGTCGGCCTTTGGTGCGATTGATCTGCAGCCCTCGGACATTCGTTATGAGGCAATGGTGTCGTCGGCCAACAAGTGCATTGAGGGCGTGCCGGGCTTCGGCTTTGTCATCACCCGCACGTCTGAGATTGAAGCCGCCAAGGGCAACTGCCATTCGCTGTCGTTGGACATCCACGCGCAATGGGCCAATATGGAAAAGACCGGCCAGTGGCGCTTTACCCCGCCGACCCATGCGGTTGCCTCCTTTCTGGAAGCGCTTAAGGCGCATGAAGCTGAAGGCGGTGTTGCTGGCCGCGGCGCCCGATATGCGCGCAACCGCGATGTACTGGTTGCGGGGATGCGGGAATTGGGCTTTGAGACGCTGCTGGCTAGCCGCTGGCTGTCGCCCATCATCGTCACATTCTTTTGCCCTGCGGATGAGAATTTCGTGTTCAGCCGCTTTTACGAGCTGATGAAGGCGAAGGGTTTTATCATCTACCCTGGCAAGCTGACCGCTGTGGACAGTTTCCGCATCGGCTGCATCGGACAGATGGATGAACATGTGATGCGGCGGGTTGTGACCGCCTCCAAGGAAACTCTTGCCGAAATGGGCGTCGTCAGCGCGGCCCCGCCCGCCGCGGCGCTGGAAGAACGCGCCAAACTGGCTGCTTGAAGACAAAGGACCCCAAAATATGACCATTGGAACCCCCGTCATCGCGAACGAGCGCAGCTACCCTGCGCCGAAGACCTGCGCGATTGCCATCTGCCTCGATGGCTGCGAGCCTGAATACTTGGAAGTTGCCATCGCCAAGGGTCTGATGCCAACGCTGAAGCGGATCCGCGAGATCGGCACCGACCGGCTGGCGCATTCGGTGATCCCCTCTTTCACCAACCCCAACAACCTGTCGATCGCCACCGGCCGCCCACCCAGCGTGCACGGTATCTGCGGCAACTACCTGATCGACCCGGACAGCGGCGAAGAGGTGATGATGAACGACGTGCGTTTCCTGCGCGCGCCGACCATCTTTTCGCAGTTCTACGAGGCCGGCTATCGCGTTGCCATGGTCACTGCCAAGGACAAGCTGCGCGCGCTGTTGGGGGCCGGCTTGAAGTTCGATGAGGACCGCGCGGTCGCCTTCTCCTCCGAAAGGTCGGGTGGGACGACCAAGGCAGAGCACGGTATCGACAACGCCAGCCAGTGGCTGGGCATGGAAGTGCCAGAGATTTATTCGGCAGAACTGTCCGAATTTGTGTTTGCCGCCGGTGTGAAGCTGCTGCAGGAGTTCAGGCCGGACGTGATGTATCTTTCGACGACCGATTACATCCAGCACAAGTTCGCACCGGAACAGCAGGGCGCGCTGGATTTCTATGCGATGTTCGACAAATACCTGGCGCAGCTCGATGAAATGGGTGCGGCAATTGTTGTGACCGCCGACCATGGCATGAAACCCAAGCACCACGCTGACGGCTCCCCCAATGTGATCTACGCGCAGGACCTGCTGGACGACTGGATGGGCAAAGACGCCGCGCGGGTGATCCTGCCGATCACCGACCCCTATGTGGTGCACCACGGTGCGCTTGGCGCCTTTGCCACCGCTTACCTGCCCGAGGACGCCGACAAGGCAGGCATCATGGCCAGACTGGACGCCCGCGAGGAACTGATCCTAGTGGTGGACAAGGAAGAGGCTATTAAGCGGTTTGAACTGCCCGGCGACCGTATCGGCGACATTGTTATGATCTCGGGTGAGAACGTCACTATCGGCACCTCTGCCCACCGCCACGACCTGGCAGCGCTGAAAGAACCGCTGCGCAGCCACGGCGGGCTGACTGAACAGGAAGTTCCGTTTATCGTCAACCGTGTCATCGACCTGCCGGATCAGCCCGAAGACCTGCGCAACTTTGACGCTTTCTTTTACGCCACCACCGCAGCGGCGCTGTGAGCCATGAAAGACCAGACCATGACTAACATCGACATCCGCAACGAAGGCATGCGCATCGGCGGCGAGATCGTGTTTACCGACGAAACCGTCCCGGTGCATTACCCCTACACCAACGAAGTGGTGGGATATGTTCCTGCTGGCAAAGCCGAACATGCCCGTATGGCATTTGAAATCGCGGCGAACTACACGCCCAAGCTGACCCGCTACGAGCGCAGCCGGATCCTGCAGCGCGCTGGTGAGCTGATCGGCGAGCGCCGGGAAGATCTGGCCAAATGGCTGACGCTGGAACTGGGCATCTGCCACCAGCACGCCATCTATGAAACCAAGCGCGCCCAGGATGTTTACCAGTTCGCCGAGGCTGAGGCGCTGAAGGATGATGGCGAGATCTTTTCCTGCGACCTCACCCATAACGGCAAGGCGCGCAAGATCTTCACCAAACGCGAGCCGGTCAAGGCGATTTCGGCGATCACCCCGTTCAACCACCCCCTGAACATGGTGAGCCACAAGATCGCACCGTCGATTGCCACCAACAACTGCATGGTCTGCAAACCGACCGAGCTGACACCGCTGACCTGCCTTGCGCTGGCTGACATCCTGTACGACGCGGGCTTGCCGCCGGAGATGTTCCAGGTGGTCACCGGCTGGCCGCAGGACATCGGCGACGAGATGATCACCAATGAAAACATCGACATCATCACCTTCACCGGCGGCGTGCCAGTGGGCAAGATGATCGCCGAAAAAGGCGTCTACAAGCGCCAGGCGCTGGAGCTGGGCGGTAACGATCCGCTGATCGTTTGCAATGACCTGTCCGATACCGATCTGGAAAAGGCCGCCACCATCGCGGTGGCCGGCGCCACCGGCAACTCCGGCCAGCGCTGCACCGCGATCAAACGTATCCTGGTGCAGGAAAGCGTCGCCGACAGATTTGTGCCGCTGGTGCTGGAGAAAGCTCGAGCGATCAAATTCGGCGACCCGCAGGATCCGGAGACCGAACTGGGCTGCGTCATCCACGATAAGGCGGCAGAACTGTTCGAAAACCGTGTGCTACAGGCCGAAAAGGACGGCGCCGAGATCCTGTATAATCCGGGCCGCCAGGGCGCGCTGCTGCCGCCGATCGTGATGGACAAGGTTCCGCATGGCAGCGAACTGGTGATGGAGGAGACCTTTGGCCCCATCGTGCCGATTGTGCGGGTGCCGGACAATGACGCCGAGGTGATAAAGATTTCCAATACCACCGATTTCGGCCTCTCATCGGGTGTCTGCACCAATGATCTGAACCGGGCAATCGCCTATATCAACGGTCTGGACGTCGGCACCTGCAACATCTGGGAACAGCCCGGCTTTCGCATCGAAATGTCCCCCTTCGGCGGCATCAAGGACTCTGGCAACGGCGTCAAAGAAGGCGTCATAGAAGCCATGAAGTTTTTCACAAACGTTAAGACCTACTCCCTGCCCTGGCCGGAATAGCAACCCCTGAGTGATAGAGGTCCGGCCAAGGCCCGGCAGAGACACTCCCTGCCTGCCGGAGGGGAAACAGCCTTGGCCGTCCCATCCCCTGCCCGTCACCGGGCAGGGAGTGGTGGTTAAAAGGTAATCAGGCGTCCTGGCTGGCGCGGTCGCCCAAGGTGACATCCAGGGTGACTTCCTCGCCTCTGCGCAGCACTTCGATCTGTGCTGCGACACCCGGTGCATTCGCCGCCACCGCAGCTGTCAGGTCGCGCAATTCGGTGATGTCGCTATCGCCAAACCGCAGCACCACGTCGCCAGGTTTGAGGCCGGCCTCGGCCGCAGGGCTGTCAGCCGCCACGCTTTCGATCACCACGCCCTTGCCTGCTTCGCGGCCCAGGACATTGGCGGCGTCCTCGGACAGGGGTTTGATCTGCACGCCCAGCCAGCCGCGGGTGATCTCGCCGTCATCCTCCAGATCGGCGACAATCTTCTGCACCATATCCGAAGGCACGGCAAAGCCGATCCCGACCGAACCGCCGCCGGGCGAATAGATCATGGTGTTGACGCCGACGACCTCACCTTCGGCGTTGAACAGCGGGCCGCCGGAATTGCCCCGGTTGATCGCCGCATCCGTCTGGATGAAGTCATCAAACGGCCCGGCGTTGATATTGCGGGAGGTGGCCGAGACGATGCCCGAAGTCACCGTGCCCGCCAGGCCAAAGGGGCTTCCCATCGCAAGCACCTCATCCCCCACACGCAGCTCATCCGAAGAGCCGAATTCGACCGCAGTGAGCGGCGTGGCGGCCTCAACCTTCAAAAGCGCAATATCAGTCAGCGGGTCGGCACCGATCACTGTGGCCTCATGCACGCTGCCGTCGGCCAGGGTAACGGATACGGTCTGTGCATTGTCGATCACGTGGTGGTTGGTGACAATCAGTCCGTCCTCCGAAATCACAAAGCCGGAGCCCGCGCCCCTTACCGGGCGGTCGTCGTTCATCCGGGGCATCCTGCCGCCGAACCGGCGCAGGAATTCTTCCATGAACTTGTCATGCGGCATCCCCTGGCGGTCGGCAGCGGGCCGCGCTTTGCCAGTGACCTCGACAAACACAACCGCAGGCGAGATGGTTTCGACAAGATCCGCATAGCCGCCGACAGGCACCGCCAGTGCGGGGGCGGGGGCCAGGGCAAACATCGCAGCGGCCGAGGCCGCAGCGGTCAGGGCAAAGACAGACCGTTTGGGAGCGTTGGTTCTGAGCATTTTCATTTCCTTGCGTTGAAGTGGTGCAAGGCAGATGGCAGTGCCGGATTTCAATGTCCTGACGCATTCTATACAGATCTGTAATGTGCGCTGAGGTGCCATCCGGTGTACGACCCGGCGGGCAGCAGAACGGGGGATGCGGTGAAGATCCTGGTGATGGAAGACGACACGACCACGGGGCCTTATGTGGCCACAGGATTGCGCGAGGAGGGGCATAGCGTTGATCTTGTCACTGATGGCCGCGAGGGGCTGCTGCAGGCCAACGCGGCTGACTATGACGTGCTGATCATCGACCGGATGCTGCCCAGCCTCGACGGGCTGAGCCTGATCAAGACCCTGCGCGGCGCGGGCGTGCGCACACCTGCCATCATGCTGACGGCGCTCAGCGGTGTAAACGACCGGATCGACGGGCTGGAGGCCGGGGCGGATGATTACCTGGTGAAGCCCTTTGCCTTTGGCGAACTGGCCGCCCGCGTGGCTGCGCTGGCCCGCCGTCCGGGACTGCAGGCACAGGAGACGGTGCTGCGGGCAGGTGATCTGGAGATGGATCTGGTCCGCCGCAAGGTGACCCGCGAAGGGCAGGAGATCGACCTGCTGCCGCGCGAATTCCGCCTGTTGGAGCATCTGTTGCGCCGCAAGGGCCGCGTGCAAACCCGCACTATGCTGCTGGAGGCGGTCTGGGACATCAGTTTCGACCCGCAGACCAATGTAGTGGAGACCCATATCTCACGCCTGCGCGCCAAGGTCGACAGGCCCTTTGAGACTGAGCTGATCGAAACCGTGCGCGGCGCGGGGTACCGGATTGCCGAATAACCTGAGCACCCGCGCGCGGGCCCTGCTGCGCTCCTCGCCGATGCGGCAGTCGCTGTGGCTGTCGCTGCTGTTCGTGGCGGCCAGCTCGCTCAGCCTTGGCATTACCTATTATGTTGCCCATGGCGCCCAGCGGCAGGCGATCGAGGAAAGCCTGACCCAGGACATGGCGGGGTTCCGGGCTACGCCTTCCGCGGCGGCGCTGGCCGCTTTGGTCAATGCTGAAACCGCCGAGACCGATCCGCAACGGCGTCTGCTCAGCTACCGCCGCCCGGGCGGGCGGGTGGTGGCGGGCAATGCGGCGATCATGCAGCAACAGGAAGGGTTCAGGGTGGTGGCGCTGGGTCCAGACCCGGTAGAGATCACCGGCCACTTCATTTCGCTTAGCGAATACATCCACGGCGGGCTGCTGACCGTCGCGCAAACTGCCAAGCCCCTGGACGACTTGCGGCAGACCTATCTGCGGGTGCTTCTGTTCAGCTTGCTGCCGGCCATTGCGATTGCGGTCCTGGGGGGCGTGCTGCTGGCGCGGCGCTCGGCCCGGTCGCTGGCAGGGATTGAGCGCACCCTGTCTGCGCTGACCTCCGGCGAACTTGCTGCGCGGGTGCCGGAGACAGCGCGGCCCCGCGACATCACCCGCATCGGCCAAAGCGTGAATCGCATGGCCCAGGCACAGCAGCAATCGACCGAGGCGCTGCGGCAGGTCTCGGCAGATATTGCCCATGACCTGAAAACGCCGATCCAGCGGGTGGCGGTGCAGCTTGCCCGCTTGCAGGAAATGCCGGACCTGCCGCCAGAAGCGCAAACGCTGGCAGATCAGGCGCTGGCGGAAACCCGCGGCATCACCAGCATCTTCCAGGCGTTGCTGCAGATCGCCCAGCTGGAGGGCGGCACGCCGAAATCGCGGTTCAAACCGGTGGACCTCTGCGAAATCGCAGCCACCTTTGCCGAGATCTATGAGCCGGCCGCCGAAGAGCAGAACCGCACGTTCACGCTCAGCCTGCCGCAGGCGCCGGTCCTGGTCAGCGGCGACCGGGCGCTGATCGGCCAGATGCTGGCCAATCTGATCGAAAACGCCCTGCGTCACACGCCGGAGGGCACCGGCATCAGTTTGTCGCTGCAGCACAACAGGGAGACAATCCTGTCTCTGCGCGACCACGGCCCCGGCATCGCCGAGGCTGAACATCATAACGTGCTGCGCCGCCTCTACCGGCTGGAGCAAAGTCGCACCACTCCGGGCAGCGGCCTCGGCCTTAGTCTGGTGGCGGCAATTGCCGAGCTGCATGGCGCCAGGCTGACCCTGTCCGATGCAAATCCCGGCTTGCAAGTTGAGGTGGCCTTCAGCGGCTAGCGCGCTGACCTGAGTCCCTTCAGCGCCTCCGCCAGCCGCTTGACCAGCCGCGGAATGATCCGTTCATCCACGCCGGAAAAGCCAAGCACAAGCGCTGTGCGGCCAATCGGCTCGATGCAGTAAACCGAGATCGGCAGCGAGTCGATGCCCGCCTCCAGCAGTGCCTCATGCGCGGTCTGGTCATCCATGCCGCCCTTCAGCCAAGCCACCATATGCATCCCGGCATCTGTGCGCTGCAGTTCCAGGAATTCGCTGCACTCGCGTGCCAAGCTCTCAAACAGCACATCCCGCCGGGTCCGGTACAACCGTCGCATCTTGCGGATATGTTCGGTAAAGCGCCCGTCCTCCATGAACCGCGCCATCGCCTCCTCCGCAACGGCGGAGGAGTTCTGTCCCAGGAGATTGCGCGCGGTGGCAAAGGTTCCAGCGAACTCCGGCGGCACCACCACATAGCCCAGCCGCATCGCCGCAAACATCGACTTGGAGAACGTGCCCACATAGAACACCCGTTGCGCGCTGTCCAAGGCGCTGAGCGCGGGCAGCGGCCGCCCGCGGTAGCGGAACTCGCTGTCGTAATCATCCTCGATGATCCAGGTGTTGTTTTCCTGCGCGTAACTCAGCAGCGCCAGCCGCCGCCCCAGGCTCATAGTGGTGCCCAGGGGCTGCTGGTGCGAGGGTGTGGTAAAGATCAGTGCAGCCCTTTGGTGGCGGCGGATCGCATGATCCAGGTCCAGCCCCTCGCCATCCACCGGCACCGCGGCCACATTGGCGCCCATGATCTGCATCACGTCGCGCCCGGCGATATGGCCGGGGTTCTCGTACCAGACCGTATCCCCCTGATTCAGAAGCACAAAGGCAATCAGAACAAAAGCCTGCTGGGCGCCCGACGTGATGATCACCCGCTCCGAATCCACCTTCATGCCGCGGGCATCGGCCAGATGCCGGGCAATCGCTTTGCGCAGGGCCGCATTGCCGTTCACCTGCCCGTAGCTCAGACTGCGGCGTGCATCCCGCGCCATCGCCTCGGCCATGTATTTGTTCCACAGCTTGACCGGAAACTGATCCAGCGCCGGCACGCCGGGCCGGAATGGCGCTGTCTCACCATAACGCGCCACCGATTTGGACGCCGCAATGGTCCGCGCCCGCCCGGAAATTTCGATCACCGACGGTTTGTCCTTGCGCCGCGGCGTGTGGATCTGCGGAAACGCTTCGGTGTCCAGCCCGTCGGCCACAAAGGTGCCGGCCCCGGTCTGGGCCTGGGCATAGCCCTCGGCGATGATCTGTTCATAGACGTTCTTCACCGTGATCCGCGAAATCCCCAGCTCCTGCGCCAGCTCGCGGGTCGAGGGCAGCTTTTGCCCCGGCGCCAGCGAGCCGTCCAGGATCAGCCGCCGCAAGGAAGCATCCAGCTGCCGGTAGATCGGCACCGAGGAGTCGCGTTCGATTGTGAAACCTTGCAGCAAGGCGCCGCCCGGGGATTTTGGCATTGGTCAAAATGGGCCTATAGTTGGATCTATAACGGGTATAGTTGATGTGCCCAATTCTGGATAGCCTCCTTCCCGGCAGGTACGGTCTGCGCGCCCCGGGTTCACAAGGTTTGAGGCCGATCCATGACCAGAATCGAAGATTACGCATTCCCCAAGGGACTGGACCTGCTGCGGGCCTGGCAGGCAGGCGGCGCGGAGGCCAAGGCGGAAATGAAACGGGTTTTTGACACCGCCATCGCCGGCGGTTTCGATGCCAACTTCGGGCAGAAAGCCGACCCCAACCGCGTCAACAGCGTGGCCTCGGTCCATATGCTGGCGCTGGCGGTGCTGAACGACCTCTACGGCATCGAAACCCGCGAATATTACCACGAAGACCCCTACCGTTATGTCCGCGCCAACCTTGCGGTCAGCCGCCTGCTGGGGGTGAACAAATTCTATATCACCTGGGCGCTTTATGCCTGGTCCTGCGAGCCGCTGGGCCAGACCATGATGTACCCGGACAAATACCCGCCGGGCGCCGATCCCGATAACATCCTGATCAACAAGGAAAACTGGCGCGGCCTCCAGACCCCGGACTTTACCACCGGCGTGCCGTTGACAATCACCAATATCCTGCGGGTGCATGAAGAGCTGACCGGCCTGCCGCCGCTGCTGCAGATCACTGCGCCTTACAGTCTGGCTGCCGACATCTATGGGCAGGAACCGCTGCTGGGCGACGTGGTGAATGATCCGGATGAGGTGAATGCGCTGCTGGATCACCTGGGCGACACGGTTTTGGGTCCCTGGATGGACCACCATATCGCCACTTTCCCGAACGGCTGGGTCGAGCTGTCAGACGCCTCCGGCTCGCCCTTCTTCATCGGGCCGGAAAACTGCAAGAACATGTCGATCCGTTCGATCCGCCACATGCTGCGCGACAAGCCTTATGCGAACCGGGTGTTTGACAACAACTATCGCGGCGACCACGTGACCCTGGCCAAGAAGAAAGACCGCAGATCGCGCCGCCGCGGCGGCACATCAGCCGACGCCG
Organism: Leisingera aquimarina DSM 24565; assembly: GCF_000473165.1. GTDB lineage: Bacteria > Pseudomonadota > Alphaproteobacteria > Rhodobacterales > Rhodobacteraceae > Leisingera > Leisingera aquimarina. The sequence continues at coordinate 14,690 of NZ_KI421506.1, forward strand.
CAGCAGCCCCCGAACTGGCGCCGTCGGAAAACCCGGCGCTGCTGGCACTGACCGACGCCAAGGTCAGCGCGAACCCTGTCTTCATCATGCGGCTGGCCGCGGATCTGGTGGATATCTCGTTCTACGAACAGCAGGCGATCGAGCGCAACATGCCGCTGACCTCGGGCATCGGTTCTCCCGAGATCGACCGCAACAGCATCGAGGATCTGGACGCCACCAAGGCCGAAACCCGCGAGATGGCGCGCTCGCACGTGGCGGCAATCCGCAATGTCTGCGCCCATGTGGACCTGCCCGAGGACAACCACGTCAGCCAGGCCTGGCCAAGCCACATCTATTTCGAGGACGTCAACCTGCACACGCAGTTCGACCTGGTCGAGATCATCCTGGAAGAGGTTTATTGCGTCGGCCCGATTCAGCGCAAGGTTTGAGAGGATCACGCCCTGCCGGGGCTCCTCAGCCGGAGTTCTGCGAGAATTCCGGCCAGGAAAAATCGATTTTTCCTGGCCGTTTTCCGCCGCCGGAGAACGGCAACGGCCTCCATCGGAGCTCAGAGGCGCCAGCGTTGCGGCGGATCTTTTCCGTTGCGTTTTTATGCCGCCGGTTTCATCGGCTGGCCGGCCGCATAGGTCTGGGCGATGGAGCGGTCATCCCCCAAAGTCTGCAGGATGAACAATTCCTCCGACAGGGTCTCGGCCCGCTGCATCCGCAGATCCATCGCCGGAGTGGCGCGGGAGTCCAGCACCACGATATCGGCTTCGGTCCCGGCCTCCAACGTGCCGATCTTGTCCTCCAGCCCTAGCGCCACGGCGTTGCCGCGGGTGATCCAGTGGAAGGCGCGCAACGGGTGCAGCTTTTGGTTCTGCAATTGCAGGACCTTGTAGCCCTCGTTCAGGGTCTGCAGCATCGAATAGCTGGTGCCGGCGCCGATGTCGGTGGCAATGGCATTGGTGATGCCGCGGCCGCGCAGGCCAGCGTCGTCAAACAGCCCGCTGCCCAGGAACAGGTTGGAGGTCGGGCAGAACACCGGCTTGGCCTGGGTCTCTGCCAGCGCATCAATCTCGCGCGGCTTCAGGTGGATCGAATGGCCGAGCAGCATTTTTTCGGTCAGCAGCCCGTAGGACTGATAGACATCCAGATAGTCGCGCGCCTGCGGATAGAGCTCGGCGGTAAAGGCGATTTCGTCGTGGTTTTCAGACAGGTGGGTTTGGACGTAGCAGTCCGGATGCTCCAGCACCAGTGCACCGGCCATTTCCATCTGTTCCGGGGTCGAGGTGATGGCAAAGCGCGGGGTGACCGCATACATGCCGCGGCCCTTGCCGTGGTATTTTTCGATCAGCGCCTTGGTATCGTCATAGCCGCTGACAGGCGTGTCCAACAGGCCCGCCGGCGCGTTGCGGTCCATCAGGACCTTACCGCCGATCATCCGCATGTTGCGGCGCGCAGCCTCGTCGAAATAGGCCTCGGCCGAGGTTTTGTGGACCGAGCAATAGGCCACCGCGGTGGTGGTGCCATGCGAAGTCAGCAGGTCGAAGAAGTGGCCCGCCATCTTAGTGCTGTGGCCAGCATCGGCAAAACGGGTTTCCTCGGGGAAAGTGTAGTTGTTCAGCCACTCCAAGAGCTGCGAACCCCAGGAGGCGATCACCTGCACCTGCGGGAAATGCAGATGGGTGTCGATGAAGCCGGCCATCAGGATGTTCGGACGGTGGTCGATCACCTCGGCCCCGGCGGCCAGCTCGGCGAGACCGCCATAGCTGCCCTTGGCCAGGATCTTGCCGTCCGCCACCAGCAGCGCACCGTCCTCGATGAACTCATAGGCGCTGGTGTCCTCGGGGCCTTGCGGCTCGGCGGTGAAGGAAAGCACCCGTCCGCGCAGCAGCGTCTGTTTCGATGTCATGTCTTTGATGTCCTTGGTTCGCAGGCAGGGCGCGCGAGGCCCCCTGCCTCTTGTCATTTGGGATTATTCGCCTGCCGGCAGATGCGGCACATGGGGCTTGGCAGGATCGTCTTCGGTTTCCTCATGCTCATCCGCCTTGTGGAAGATCGGGTAGATGAACAGGAAACCGGCCGCGATCAGGTAACCCATTGCGACACCGGTGAACTCCGGCCAATGCAGGCTGGCAGAATGGATCACGCCGACCAGCGACATTGCCGCCGCCGCCAGGGCAAAACCGCCCGCGTTGCGGAAGTCGCCGTCGATCACGCTGGCCACGATGGCGCCCCAGATCAGGCCGGTCAGGATCGCACCCTGGCTGAGGGCCAGATGACCTTCGTAATGCGCGCCCTGCTGCAGCAGCGCTGCGGTCAGCTCCGCATCGCCCAGCTGCGCCATGCCGGTCGCACCCAATGCGCCCAAAGCTCCGGCCAATGCGCCCCATTTCACCACCAGGAAGGCAGAGACATGCGGCATCATCGCGATGGTGACAGCGGCGATATGGTCGGTCTTCACCGAATGCGCAGTGTTGGTCACCAGGCTGAGCGCCACAAACACCAGAACCGGCGCGGCAGCCGCCACGGGGATCAGGTTGTTGAGGAACGCGAGAAGGCCAAAGAAGGCGGCAAAGGGGATCACCAGGCCAACGCCGATGATATAGCCCGAGCGCGCGCCCATGCGTTTATAGGCCGGATGGCCGATATAGGCGGTGGTCGGGAACGGCGAGCCGAACACGGCGCCGATCATGGTGCCGACGCCGTCGGTCACCTGGCACAGGCCGACCGGGTAATGGTCACCCGCGGCTTCGGCGCTTTCGACGTTGTTCATGGTCTCGATGAAGTTGTAGATCTGCACCGGCACCAGCACCAGGAACAGCTCCGGGTTGGCAAACAGATGCTGGATACCGGCAATCAGGTCACCGAAATAGGGGACCGGCAGGTAAACGCCCACACCCTCGAACGAGACCGAAGCCTTGCCCATGCCAAGCGCCACAACGGTGCCCACAATCAGCGCCAGCAGACCGGCGGGGATGTTGAACGGCAACCGGTGACGGCCCACCAGGCCCCACAGGATGATGATCATCGAGGCAAAACCGATGAACGGATCCTCGAATATCGTCGCCAGCGGCACGGTGCCGATGAACACCAGCGCAATGCCGCACAGCGTGCCCAGCATACCGGCACGCGGTGTCACCCGCTTCAGCCAGGGGCCGACGATGGCACCAAGGCCAGCGACGATACCGCCCATGAAGCCCGCGCCAATGCCCACCTGCCAGGCCAGCATCGCGTCATTGGTCGACCAGTAGATCGGCCCGATCACCCCGAACAGGTAAACAAACATCACCGGGGTCGAGATGCCATAAGGCAGCGCGGTCACGTCGCGCCCTTCTTTCTCGGCGGTATGTTTGGCCAGCCAGGTGTAAACCGCGACACCTGCCAGGATCGCCACTGCGGCGCCGGGCACGATGCGGCCGAACACGATGTCCGCCGGCATGTTGAAGACAAACTGACAGATGCCGGATAGCACGATCAGGTTGATCAGGTTGTCCGTGAATAGCGCCCAGAATGCACTGAAGTCATTCCGCGCGAACAGTTTGTACGTATAGCTCCGCCCTGTGGTCATGGCGGCCTCCTCCTATCAGAGGACGCAGTCCTTAACGGCTGAATACCCCAGCCGTTTCTCCCTCTGCGTCCGGTTGCTTGCCCGTATCAGGCAGGTCAATGCTCCGTGCTGGAGCGGACGCGGCAGTTTCAGAGGTCAAATCAGCGATCACTTCCGCAGCCACGAAGGCCGCGATGACACTGGGCCGCTTGTCGCGGCTGCCGCCTGCCCCGATGGGGCAGATGAGACGGTCGGTTCGCTGACCGTCGCAATGGTCCCGGCACCAGCGGCGGAATTTCTCCCGCTTGGTGGCCGATCCGATCAGGCCCACGTATCCTGCATCGCCGCGCTGCAGGGCAGCGGAGGCAAGCAGGAAGTCGAGCGCATGATCATGGGTGAGAACGATAAACGCGCTGCCCGCCGGGGCGATGGCAATGTCGATCTCGGGAATGGCACTTTGGCGGATTTCCACATCCGCATGGCATAAGGCTAATTCTTCGGCGCGCTGGTCAATCAGGATGCAGCGCACCGGCAGGTGCTGGAACAGATCCGCCAGAGCCCGGCCGACATGGCCTGCACCCAGGACATAGATATGCGGCAGCGCCTGTTCCTCCGTCTGTTCTTTGGCAATCGCATCCTCACGGTCGGCCTGACGCATCTGCGCCAGCGACATCTCCACCCGTCCGCCGCAGCACTGGCCGATCTCTGGCCCCAGCGGCACGTCCAGCGTGTCGCTGATGACATGGCTCTTCAGCATCCGCCGGGCGTGGTCGATGGCAATGTATTCCAGCTGGCCGCCGCCAATGGTTCCCCATGAGGATTCCGTCGCCACAAACATGCAGGCGCCGGCCTCGCGCGGCGAGGATCCCCGCACGCGGGTCAGCGCGACCTGCACCACATGTTTGTGGCTGGCCAGAAAGGTCTGGAGAGAGGGGCGGCGGGCCATGGTTCAGCCCTGCCCTTTGAGGGTTTCGATGGACATCAGCACGCGCTCCGGCGTGGCCGGGGCATCCAGGCGCGGGCAGACCTTGTAGTCCGCGGTGCTGGCAACGGCCATCGACAGCGCCTCGAACACCGAGATGCCCAGCATGAAGGGCGGCTCGCCCACGGCCTTGGACCGTTTGATGGTGCGTTTCTTGTTCACCGACCATTGGGCCAGCTGGGTGTTGAAGATGCGCGGCCGGTCAGAGGCAAGCGGGATCTTGTAGGTCGAGGGCGCATGGGTGCGCAACCGGCCCTCGCCGTCCCACCACAGTTCCTCGGTGGTCAGCCAGCCCATGCCTTGAATGAACGCGCCCTCCACCTGGCCCTTGTCCAGGACCGGGTTCAGCGAGCGGCCCACGTCGTGCAGGATATCGGTGCGCTCCACCCGGTATTCGCCGGTCAGCGTGTCGACGGACACTTCCGAGCAGGACGCGCCATAGGCGTAGTAGAAGAACGGTTGCCCCTTGCCCGCCGCGCGGTCCCAGTGGATTTCCGGGGTTTTGTAGAAACCCGCCGCCGACAGGTGAACCCGGGCCATATAGGCCGCTTTCACCAGCGCGTCGAAGGGGATCTCTTCGCTGCCAACTCGCACGCGGTTGGGCAGGAATTCGACTTCCGCTTCGGACACTTCATACTTCTCCGCCGCAAACTTGGTCAGCCGGGCAATGATCTGCTCCGCCGCATCAAGTGCTGCCATACCGTTGAGGTCCGAGCCCGAAGAGGCCGCGGTGGCGGAGGTGTTCGGCACCTTCTCGGTGGTGGTCTTGGTGATCTTGATGCGCTCAAAATCCACCTGGAAGGCATCGGCCACAACCTGCGCCACTTTGGTGTTCAGGCCCTGCCCCATCTCGGTACCGCCGTGGTTCAGGTGGATCGAGCCGTCGTTGTAGACATGGATCAGCGAGCCCGCCTGATTGTACCAGGTTGCGGTGAAGGAGATACCGAATTTCACAGGGGTCAGGGCAATGCCCTTTTTGATGATCTTCGACTCATTGTTGAAGGCGATGATCTCTTTCCGGCGCTTGCGGTACTCGGCGTTTTCTTCCAGCTCCCCGATCAGCCGGTCGAGGATATTGTCCTCCACCTTCTGATGGTAAGGCGTCAGGTCGCGGCCTTCCTCGCCATAGAAGTTGACCTTACGGACATCCAGCGGGTCCTTGCCCAGGGCATAGGCGATCTCTTCGATCATCCGCTCTGCGGCAATCACACCCTGCGGGCCGCCAAAGCCGCGGAACGCGGTGTTAGACACGGTGTTGGTCTTCATGGGCCGGCTTTTCAGCAGCACGTTCGGGTAGAAATAGGCGTTATCTGCATGGAACAGCGCCCGGTCGGTGACTGGCCCGGACAGGTCCGAGGAATAGCCGCAGCGCGCGGCAAAGCCGCCCTCAACCGCCTGAATACGGCCCGTATCGTCAAAGGCTACGTCATAGTCGATCACGAAATCATGGCGCTTGCCGGTGGCGGTCATGTCCTGATCGCGGTCGGGGCGGATCTTGACGGCGCGGTTGTGTTTCTTGGCGGCAATCGCAGCCACCGCGCAGAACAGGTTCATCTGGCTTTCCTTGCCGCCGAACCCGCCGCCCATCCGGCGCACGTTGACGGTCACCGCGTTGTTCGCCACGCCCAGAACATGCGCCACCATATGCTGCGCTTCGCTGGGGTGCTGGGTGGAGCAATGCACGGTCACATCTTCATCTTCGCCGGGGACGGCAAAGGCGATGTGGCCTTCCAGATACATGTGATCCTGACCGCCAACCGTCATCTGCGCCTGAATGCGGTGCGCCGCGCCCTTGCGGCCTACCTCCACATCGCCGCGCTCCAGCTTCAGCGGGTCGGTGATCATCGGATAGCCCGCTTCTTGCGCCTGGACCGGGTCCAGCGCATGCGGCAGCACCTCGTAATCCACCTGCGCCAGCTCCGCGGCCCGGCGGGCGGCGTCGCGGGTCTCGGCGATTACCGCAAACATCGGCTGGCCGTGGAATTCGACTTTCTCGGTCGGGAACACCGGCTCATCATGCTTGCCGGTGGGGCTGATGTCGTTGACGCCGGGCACGTCCTCGGCGGTCAGCACATCCACCACGCCGGGGGCGTTGCGGACGGCCGACAGGTCGATGCCCTTGATATTGGCATGCGCTACGGTGGACACACCCAGATAGGCGTGCAGCGTGCCATAGGGTTCGGCGATATCGTCGGTGTATTCGGCGCGGCCGGTGACATGCTTGACGGCACTGTCGTGCTGGCGGTCATGATGCACGGCGCCGCTGATGGTCTGATGGTCTTTCATCTCAAATCCTCCTCAGGCGACGGCCAGCCGGACAGCCCCGGCGGTGGCAGCATCATGTTCCAGATAGAAGCGGCGCAGCAGGTTGCTGGCCGAGAGCGACCGGTACTCCGCCGACGCCCGCCAGTCGCTGAGCGGGGTGAAGTCCTGCCTCACCGCTTCCGCCGCCGCGTCAAACGCGGCCTCGCCCCAGGGCTGGCCCACCAGCGCGGCCTCGGCACTTGCAGCGCGCTTGGGTGTGGCCGCCATGCCGCCGAATGCGATGCGCGCAGCGGCGATCACGCCATCTTTCACAGTGACACTGACCCCTGCCGCAACCGACGAGATATCCTCGTCCCGGCGCTTGGAAATCTTGTATGCGGCGTCGATCTGCCCGGCCATGGGCCTTGGGATGCGGATCGAGGCGACGAAATCGCCCGGCTCGCGGTCCTGCTTGCCATAGTCGATAAAGAACTCCTCCAGCGGCAGGGTGCGGCTGCCGCCCTGTTTTTGCAGCGTCACTTCGGCGCCTAGCGAGATCAGCACCGGAGGGGTGTCCCCGATGGGCGAGCCATTGGCGATGTTGCCGCCGATGGTGCCCATGTTGCGCACCTGCCAGCCGGCAATGCGGTCCCAGTATGCACCCAGATGCGGGAAGGCTTGGCGGATCGCCGCCTCGCTCTCGGTATAGGTCACACTGGCGCCGATGGTCAGCTCGTCGCCGGTCAGCTCGATCGCCTTCAGCTCCTCAAGGTGGGACACAAACACCACCGGTGAGATCGGCTTCATGAATTTGGTGACCCACAGGCCCACATCGGTCGAACCCGCCACAATGGTCGCTTTGGGGTTCCCAGCCAGCACCTCAGCCAGGTCCGCCGCATCCAGCGGCAGGATGGCGCGGTCGTCCTCCGGGCCGGTCACCACGCGGGCGTTGGGCTGGATTGCCTTCAGCTTGCCGGTCAGTGCCTCGCGCTCGGTGTTCAGGTAATCATTCGCCGGGGTGCCGTACTGGTTCACTGCCCTGGCGGCGCGGACAATCGGCTCATAACCGGTGCAGCGGCAAAGGTTGCCCTGCACGGCGGTTTCCACTTCCGCCTCACTCGGCTGCGGGTTCTCCATCCACAGCGCATACAGCGACATCACAAAGCCGGGTGTGCAGAAGCCGCACTGGCTGCCGTGGTATTCGACCATCGCCTGCTGCACCGGATGCAGCCGCCCGCCTGGACCGGACAGATGCTCAACCGTCACCACATGGCAGCCGTTCAGCGAGGCCAGGAAACGGATGCAGGCATTCACAGCCTCATAGCGCAGGGCGCCATTCTGCAGCCGGCCCACCAGCACGGTGCAGGCGCCGCAATCGCCCTCGGCGCAGCCCTCCTTGGTACCGGTCAGACGCTGTTCCAGGCGCAAGAAATCCAGCAGGGTCGTGGTGGCCTTTACCTCCTCCAGCACAATGTTCTTGCCGTTCAGCAGAAAGCGGATGTCGGTTTGATGTGTCATCTGGCCTCCGGAATGTGGTTGGGCCGTGCTGGCCCGCTTATGTCAGTTTTACACTGTCTGACTGCCGCCATGAACGGGTGCAATCGCGAAAGGCTTTCAACACCCTGTTGAAAATGGTTAGGCTAATAGATGCCGGAACCGGTGTGTTTTCTGCCTGGCCGCATGAATGGCAAGCGGTAATCACGCCCCTAAAGGTCTGTGAACCATGTCTTATCTGGAATCCCTGCGGGTCTTTACCCGAGTCGTCGAACTGGGCAGCATCACCTCCGGCGGGCGTGACCTGCGGTTGACTCCGGCGGTTGCCAGCAAACGGATCAAGGAGCTTGAAAAGCACCTTGGCGTGCGGCTGTTCAACCGTACCACGAGATCGCTGACCCCGACCGAGGTCGGACAGCTATTTTATGCCGAGGCCAGGAAAGTTCTCGAATCGATTGAGGACGCCGAGGCGGTGGTGGCGCAATTCTCCGAGGCGCCGCGCGGAGTGATCCGGGTAACCGCGCCGCTGGGTGTGGGCCGCCGTATCGTCGCGCCGCTCGTTCCTGGTTTTGTCGAGGATTACCCGGCCACCGAAATCCGCATGCGGATGTCGGACCGCAAAGTCGACATTCTGGCCGACGGGTTGGATGTGGCGTTCTTCATCGGCACCCCGCATGACTCGACCCTGAAAATGCGCAAGATCGCCGATTGCGCCCGTGTGCTGTGTGCTGCGCCCGCCTATCTGGAGCGTCACGGCACCCCGCAGCTGCCGGAGGACCTTTTGACCGGCCACAATTGCCTGCTGCTGCGCTACCCGCGCTCGCCGGAATATTACTGGACGCTGGAAACCCCCGAGGGTCCGCGCAAGCTGGAGGTTTCGGGCAAATACGACGCCGATGACAGCGATGTGCTGACCAATTGGGCGTTGGACGGGCGTGGCATCGTCAACAAACCGCGGTTTGACGTGGCTGCGCAGATGCGCAGCGGCGCGCTGGTGGAGGTGCTGCCCGACACGCCGCCGGAGCCGACCATTTTCGGCTGCCTCTACCCGCACCGGAAACTGCAGGATCCCAAAATCCGGCTGTTCGTCGATTACGCGGTCAAACACGGTCTGGCGGCCTTCCGGCGAAGTGACGCCGGGAAATAGCTCTGCCAGCCGGGCTCAGCGCGTTTTGGCAGCGGGCCGGTTTACAGGGGTGCACAGGGGGTGCACGCCCAGTGCCGGACGAAAAATGGCCCCGCCGGGGTGGCGGGGCCATTCGAATTGAACATGGGTCTAGCTCAGTTCGCGGCCAGTGCGAAGGGCTGCTCCTTGGAGGCGCTGCCGTACCAGCGGCGGATCAGGGCGCGCTCCTCGTCCTCCATGTAGGTCACGTTGGCGGGCGGCATCGCGTGGGTGGCACCAGCCTGGAGATAGATCTCCTTGGCGTATTTCGCCACATCGGCCGGGGTCTCCAGCAGCACGTTCTTGGGCGCGCGGCGGATGCCGTCATAGTAGGGCTCCCGCGCGTGGCACATGGCGCAGCGGCCCGGCACCACATTCATCACGTCCTCGAAATGCTGGTTGCTGGCAAACACTTGCTCGGATTTGGTCAGCTCCCGTGCCTCGGATTCTTCATAGGTGTCCTGCTGCAGCGGCGCCTGGCTCAGGATCATGATGCCGATGAACAGGATGGCGGTCACAGGCCAGGTCCAGGTCGGGTTGCTGGTGCCCGCGTGGTTGCTGTTGAAGTAGTGGCGGATGGTCACGCCCATCAGGAACACCAGCGCCGCGATCAGCCAGTTGTACTCAGTGGCAAAGGCCAGCGGGTAGTGGTTGGACAGCATCAGGAACACAACCGGCAGCGTCAGGTAGTTATTGTGGGTCGAGCGCAGCTTGGCGATCTTGCCGTATTTGGCATCCGGCGTCCGGCCTTCCTGCAGGTCCTTCACCACGATGCGCTGGTTCGGCATGATGATGAAAAAAACGTTTGCAGTCATGATGGTAGCCGTGAAGGCGCCCAGGTGCAGCATCACCGCGCGGCCGGTGAAGATCTGGTTGTAACCCCAGCCCATGGCGACCAGCAGCACAAACAGCAGCACCATCAGGAAGGTCGGCTTCTCCCCCAGCGGCGATTTGCACAGGAAGTCATAGATGATCCATCCGATGGTCAGCGACGCGCCGGAAATCAGGATGCCTTGCCACAGGGCCAGGTCGGCCTTGCTGGAATCGATCAGGTATAGCTCCCCGCCCGCCCAGTAGACGATCATCAACAGGCCCGCGCCTGACAGCCAGGTCGCGTAGCTTTCCCATTTGAACCAGATCAGATGCTCAGGCATATTTTCCGGCGCCACCAGATATTTCTGGATGTGGTAAAAACCGCCGCCATGGACCTGCCATTCCTCGCCATGCGCGCCGACCGGCAGATGCGGAACCTTCCGCAAGCCAAGGTCGAGCGCGACGAAGTAGAAGGACGATCCGATCCAGGCAATGGCGGTGATGACGTGAAGCCAGCGGACCGCAAAGCCCAGCCAGTCCCACATGATCACAAGCTCTTCCATTGTTCTCTCCTCATAAGCTTTGACCCGAGACTAGAGCATGCCGCTATTTTCATGTATTAGGTAAAAAACCCAAGCTGTTTCAAAATAACACAAAGAATACTTGAATGGCCTATCTCGACAACATCCGTACCTTCGTCCGTGTCTACGAACTTGGCAACATGTCCGCCGCGGCCCGGGATATGCGGATTTCGGCAGCCGTGGCGTCCTCGCGGATTTCGCAGCTGGAGGATCATCTGAACGTGCGGCTGTTCCAGCGCACCACGCGGCTGCTCAATCCGACTGAGCAGGGCAACCTGTTTTATCACGGCGCGGTCAAGATCCTGGAGGCCGTGGATGAGGCCGAGGCTGACATCAGCAGCGTCACCCAAACTCCGCGCGGCACCCTGTATGTGGCGGCTCCATTAGGGTTGGGGCAGCGGTTGATTGCGCCGGCAGTGCCGAAGTTCAACGAGGCCTATCCGCTGATCTCGATCCGCCTGCGGCTGTCGGACCGAAAGCTGGATCTGGCGGCCGAGGGGCTGGATGCAGCGTTTTTCCTCGGAGTGCCGGAGGATTCGAACCTGCGGATCCGCAAGATTGCCGATTGTGCGCGGGTGCTGTGTGCCTCACCGGATTATATCAGACGCCGCGGCCAGCCTGCCAGCAGCGACGAGTTGAAGACAGAGGCGCACGACTGCCTGAACCTGCGCTACCCCGGCGCGCCGGAGTTCCAATGGCCGCTGCGCAGCCAGGACGGGGTTAAGCGGGTGACTGTCACCGGGCCGTTTGAATCCGATCACGGCGACGTGCTGACCAACTGGGCGCTGGAGGGGCATGGGATCATCCTGAAACCGGTTTTCGAGATTTCAGAACACCTTGCCTCGGGCCGGCTGGTGCCAGTGCTGGCAGAGGAGCCGCCGATCCCGATTCAGATGGCCTGTCTCTATGTCCACCGCCGCCACCAGGACCCCAAGGTGCGGCTGTTCATGGATTTCATAGTAGACCACATCCAGGCATCCCTCCCCTCAGAATGAAAAAGCCCGCCCCAGTTTCCTGGGACGGGAACCGCCGGCAGGTGCCAAGCGGGAGGAGAGGTATCTTGGGAAGTGCGGCTCAGCTGCCGCGGTAGGTGGAATAGCCGTAGGGCGACAGCAGCAGCGGCACGTGATAGTGGCTGTCAGCCTCGCTTATGCCAAAACGCAGCGGCACTTCGTCCAGAAACAGCGGGTCCGCGCCCGCCTGGCCAGTGTTGTGCAGATAGCCGCCGGCGTGGAACACCAGCTCATAGGTGCCGGTTGCGAATTCACCTGCAGGCAGGATCTGCTCATCGGTGCGCCCGTCGTCATTGGTGGTCAGGCTGCGCAGGTGGATGCGTTCGTTGCCTTCGATCCGGTAAAGGTCGATCTTCAGCCCTTCCGCCGGGCAGCCGCGGGCAGTGTCCAGCACATGGGTGGTCAGAAATCCGGTCATGCCAGCCTCCATTCAATTCTGTTGACTTAAAGTATGCGCTGTTCAGCCCAGTGCATACAGAAGGAAGAGTCAAAAAGTTCTTTCAAAAATATACTGAAAGCTGAACGGGATTGTCTGTTCTATACATAATAAAAAGACAGGAGACCTGACGTGACGCGCTATCCCCGTGACTTGCGCGGATACGGTGCTGCCGCACCCGACCCGCAGTGGCCCAATGGGGCCAAAGCCGCCGTGCAATTCGTGCTCAACTATGAAGAAGGCGGCGAGAACTGCATCCTGCATGGGGATGCGGCCTCCGAGGCCTTTCTGTCCGACATTCCCGGCGCCGTGCAATGGCCCGGCCAGCGCCATTGGAACATGGAGTCGGTCTATGAATACGGGTCGCGGGCCGGCTTCTGGCGGCTGCACCGGCTGTTCACCGGCGCCGGCATTCCGCTGACCATCTACGGCGTCGCCACCGCGCTGGCCCGCTCGCCCGAGCAGGTGCAGGCGATGAAGGACGCGGACTGGGAAATCGCCAGCCACGGGTTGAAGTGGGTCGAGCACAAGGACATGACAGAGGAGGAGGAGCGCGCCGCCATTGCCGAAGCTGTGCGTCTTCATACCGAAGTTACCGGCGACCGCCCGCGCGGCTGGTACACGGGGCGCTGCAGCGCCAACACCGTACGGCTGGTGGCTGAGGAAGGCGGATTTAATTATATCTCAGACACTTACGACGACGACCTGCCCTATTGGCTGGAAACCGGCGGGCGTGATCAGTTGATCATTCCCTACACGCTGGAAGCCAACGACATGCGCTTCGCCAATTCGCCGGGCTGGATCACGGGTGAGCATTTCTTTCAGTACTTGAAGGATGCTTTTGACGTGATCTACGCCGAAGGCGAAGCCGGTGCTGCGAAGATGATAACCATCGGGCTGCACTGCCGTCTGGTGGGCCGTCCGGGCAAGATCGCGGGCCTGAAGCGCTTTATTGAGTATATCCAGGGTTTCGAGGATGTCTGGTGCCCGCGCCGCATCGACATTGCCGAACATTGGGCCGCAACCCATGCGCCCGAAAAGCACCTGCGCCTCAGCCGGATGGACCGCGCGGCCTTTGTGTCCAGCTATGGCTCGATCTTCGAGCACTCGCCTTGGATCGCCGACCGCGCCTTTGATCTGGAGCTGGGTCCGGCGCATGACTGTGCCGCCGGTGTTCACAACGCGCTGTGCCGTATCTTCCGCTCCGCCAGTGAAGAAGAGCGCCTGGGCGTGCTGACCGCGCACCCTGATCTGGCAGGCAAGCTGGCCGCCGCCGGGCGCCTGACCGCTGAGAGCACCTCGGAACAGTCCAGTGCCGGGCTGGACATGCTGACCGACGAGGAGCGCGAGACCTTCACCCGGCTCAACACCGAGTATGTGGAGAAGCACGGGTTCCCCTTCATCATCGCAGTGCGCGACCACAACAAGGCGTCGATCATGGAGGCCTTCAACCGCCGGATCACCAACGACCGGGCGACTGAGTTCGACGAGGCCTGCCGCCAGGTCGAGCGCATTGCCCAGTTCCGGCTGCAGGATCTGCTGCCATGAGCCGGCTGCTGACCGCCGTGCCGCTGACCGCCGAAGCCTTTGCGCCCTATGGCGATGTGATCGAGGTCGCAGGTGCGCCGGACAAGCTGATCAATCAGGGCATGTGCGGCCGTCACCACGACCGCGCCCGCCTCGATTTCGGCGAGGACGGGGGGGCGGGCATCAGCCTGTTCGACGCCCGGGCCCGCCACCTGCCGCACAAGGTGGACATGGTGGAACGCCATCCTGACGGCAGCCAGGCCTTTGTGCCGGTCAGCGGCGTGCCGATGCTGGTTGTTGTCGCAGAAGACGCAGGCGGTGTCCCGGTTGAGTTGAAAGCCTTCATCAGCCAGCCCGGCCAGTCCATCAACCTGCACCGCGGCACCTGGCACGGGGTACTCGCCCCGCTGGGCGCGCCCGGGCAATACATCGTGGTTGACCGTATCGGCACCACGCCGAACCTTGAAGAACATTGGTTCAAGGAGCCTTTCACAGTGGTCTCAGACTGACCGCAACACTCTGAAGCCGCTCGAAAAATAGCAAGAAGCGGCGAGATCCCCATGACCGACAGGAGAAACGACCTCATGGCTGACACTTCCATTGGGTCGCCGGCACAGCTGCGCGATCCCAACTACACCCCGCCCTTGCACAAGGCGATCCCGCTGGGCATCCAGCATGTGCTGGCGATGTTCGTCTCGAACGTGACACCCGCGATCATTGTTGCCGGCGCCGCCGGGTTCGGCTTCGGCTCCAACTCGCCGGATTTCCCGGAGCTGCTGTATCTGATCCAGATGTCGATGCTGTTTGCCGGTATTGCGACGCTGCTGCAGACCATCACCCTGGGGCCGGTCGGCTCTGCCTTGCCGATCGTGCAGGGCACCTCCTTTGCCTTCCTGCCGATCATGATCCCGCTGGTTGCGGGCAAGGGAGTGGACGGGCTGGCCGCGCTGTTCACCGGCGTCATCGTGGGCGGCATCTTCCACGGTCTGCTCGGCACGGTGATCGGCCGGATCCGCTTTGCCCTGCCGCCGCTGGTCACCGGTCTGGTGGTGACGATGATCGGCCTGGCGCTGGTCAAGGTCGGCATCCAATATGCCGCGGGCGGTGTTCCAGCCATCGGCACGCCGGAATACGGCTCGCTGCTGAACTGGTCGGCGGCGCTGGTGGTAATCCTGGTGACCCTGGGCCTCAAGTTCTTCACCAAGGGGATGCTCTCGGTCTCTGCCGTGCTGCTGGGTCTGATCGTGGGTTATGTCTATGCGCTGATGACCGGCATGCTGACCTTCGAGGCGATTTCCGGCTCCTGGTCCGGGGCCTCCGCCTTTGCTCTGCCGCAGCCGTTCAAATACGGCTTCGAGTTCTCCGCCGCCGCCATCATCGGCTTCTGCCTGATGAGCTTTGTCTCTGCGGTTGAAACCGTCGGTGACGTTTCCGGTGTGACCAAGGGCGGCGCAGGCCGCGAGGCGACCGAGGAGGAAATTGCAGGCGCGACCTACGCCGATGGTATGGGCACCGCTTTTGCCGGCTTCTTTGGCGCCTTCCCCAACACCTCCTTCAGCCAGAACGTCGGCTTGATCGCGATGACCGGGGTGATGAGCCGCCATGTTGTGACCTGCGGTGCCATCTTCCTGATCGTCTGCGGCCTGGTGCCCAAAGTGGGCGCGGTGATCCGCACCGTGCCGATCGAGGTGCTGGGCGGCGGTGTGATCGTGATGTTCGGCATGGTGGTTGCGGCTGGTGTGTCGATGCTGTCGGACGTGGACTGGAACCGCCGCAACATGGTGATCTTTGCGATCTCCCTGTCCATCGGCCTTGGCTTGCAGCTGGAACCCGGCGCACTGCAGCACATGCCGGACACCGCGCGCATCCTGCTGACCAGCGGCCTGCTGCCGGCGGCGCTGATTGCCATCGTTCTGAACCTGCTGCTGCCGCAGGAACTGACGGGTGAGGCGACTGAGGAAGTCTCCGGCGGGCTAAGCGGCCACGGCCGCGGGTCGTTGCCGCATGAGGACCGCGCCTGACGCAAGCTGCATGAATTGAAAGCAAGAGCCGGCCCTTGATGGGCCGGCTTTTTCGTTGCGGCCTCAGCCAGTCAGCCCGTGTAAAACCACCAGACCGGGCAGCCAGCCGGTGAAGATCCCGCACAACAGAGTTGCCATGGCGGTCAGCCGGGGGTTTCCGCGCCTGAGCGCGAGGTTCAGAAAATACAGGAACCAGAGCCCGGACCAGGCGGCCCAGCAGGCGGCCAGCCAGACATCGAATAACCCCTCCGCCTGCGCCAGCACCCGCAACGCCATGGGCGCCGCGGTCAGCGCCACAAACCCGTTGAACCAGCCCAGACCCTCGCCGCTGGAGGAAACCGCGCGGTTGTAGGCAACCCACAGATAGGTGGTACCGAACAGCAGGGTCATGCCCGCATCCAACAGGTCTGCCGGCTGCCGGGCATCAAGGGCAATCAGCAGAATGATGGCAAAGAACACCAGAGCCGCGACCGCATTGATCAGAATGATTTCCCGGTCCTGGATCCGGCCGGCTTGCCAGACGCCGTTCAGGCACAGCACCACGCCGACCACCAGCAGGCTCAATCCCAGAAACATGTTTGGAGTCCCTCAAAGAAAAAACAGGAGAGAGGTACACCTCTCTCCTGCCATTCCGCTATGCGGATATTTGCAGAATGTGTTTCTGGCTGGGACTTAGAAATCGACCTCGATAGCGATGCCTTTTTCAACCGCCACATCAACTACGGAGGCCGCGACGGCCAGATCCTGCAGGCCGACGCCGGTGCCGTCGAACAAGGTGATCTGGTCGTCCGAGGTGCGGCCCGGGTTGATGCCGTTGATGACCGCGCCAATTTGGGCCACGTCGCCCTTCTGGATCAGGCCCTGCGCAATTGCATGCTGCGCCTCGCCGATGGAGACCGACTGGGCGACCTCATCAGTGAACACGTCTGCTGCGACCAGCAACTGCGGATCGACTTCCTGCTTGCCTTTGGTATCGGTACCCATGCAGGCGACGTGCGTGCCGGGGCTGACCTGATCCGCCTTCAGGATCGCATCAAAGGACGAGGTAATCGAGATGATCACATCCGCTTCGCGCATACCGTCCAGTTCAACCGCTTCAAAGGGCAGCCCAGCTTCATCTGCCACCTCCTGCAGGTTCGGCAGCATCTCGGGGTGCAGGTTCCAGCCGATCACTTTTTCGAAGCTGCGTTGCTCCAAGGCGGCCCGCAGCTGGAACTTGGCCTGATGGCCGGCGCCGATCATGCCGATCACCTTGGCGTCCTGGCGGGCCAGGTGCTTGATCGACACCGAGGACGCCGCTGCCGTGCGCAGCGCGGTCAGCAGGTTGCCGCCAACCATTGCCTTCACCTTGCCGGTGTCGGGGTCGAACAGGAAGACGGTGGACTGGTGATTGATCAGCCCGCGCTTTTCCAGGTTGTTCGGCCAGTAGCCGCCGGCCTTCAGCCCAAGGGTCAGGCCTGCGCGGTCAAAGCCGCCCTTGAAGCCGTAAAGCGCATCTTCATGGCCGATCGCCTCGCGCACGACGGGGAAGTTGTAAGCATCGCCTGCGGCCATCGCGGCAAAGACCTTCTCGACCGCGTCGAACGAGGCTTCGCGGGTCACCAGGTCCGCAATCGCCTTTTCCGGAACGATATACATGTCTGTTTCTCCTCAACAAAAAAGCCGGCGGAGGGCGGCATGCGCACCTCCGCCAGTTCGGGGATCGTTCTTAGTAGGCTTTGCCGCGGGCAGAGACCGGCCAGACGGTTTCAACCTTGCCGTTCCGCACGCCGACGTACCAGTCATGCACGTTGGCGGTCGGGTCGCAGTGACCGGGCACCAGCTTCAGCTTTTCGCCGACTTTCAGCACACCGTTCGGGTCGGCAACGACACCGTGCTCATCCGAGCATTTGATGTATTCCACGTCTTCCCGGCCGAAGATGAAGGGCAGGCCGCTGTCGACCGACTGCGCCTTGAGGCCCGCGTCCACGATGGCCTTGTCGGCCTTGGCGTGGCTCATCACCTGGGTCAGCAGGAAGAAGGCGTTTTCCCATTCGCCCTGGTCGATCCGGTTGCCGTCCTTGTCCAGGATGCGGCCGTAATCCGCGTCCATGAAGGCGTAGGAGCCGCACTGCAGCTCGTTGTAAACACCCGAGTTCGACTCGAAGTAGTAGGAGCCTGTGCCGCCGCCGGAAACCAGATCGCACTCGATGCCTTCGGCCTTCAGGCCCTCAACTGCATCGGCGACCTGGGCAATGGCGATGTCCAGCTTGGCCTTGCGGTCCTCATAGCTGTCCATGTGCTGCATCGCGCCCTGATAGGCCTGGATGCCGGAGAATTTGAGGTTCTCGGCCGCGTTCACCGCCTTGGCGATCTCAACCACTGCTTCGGTGGTGGTCACGCCGCAGCGGCCCGCGCCGCAGTCGATCTCGACAAAGACTTCCAGCTCGGTGCCGTGCTTTTGCGCCGCCGCCGACAGGTCGGCCACGTTGTCGATGTCATCGACACAGACAATGGTGCGGGCGCCCAGCTTGGGCAGGCGGGCCAGACGGTCGATTTTTTGCGGGTCGCGGACCTGGTTCGAGACCAGCACATCCTTGATGCCGCCGCGGGCAAAGACTTCCGCCTCGGAGACCTTCTGGCAGCAGACGCCAACCGCGCCGCCCAGTTCTTCCTGCAGCTTGGCCACATTCACCGACTTGTGCATCTTGCCGTGCACCCGGTGGCGCATGCCGTGCGCCTTGGCATAGTCGCCCATCTTTTTGATATTGCGCTCCAGCGCGTCCAGATCGAGGACCAGCGCAGGGGTCTGGATGTCGGCTTCGTCCATGCCCGGGATCGCCGGGACGTCATAGCCGACTTCAAGCTCTTCGAATTTGGTCTGTGCGTTCATGGTTTTATTCCCCAGTTTAGCTGTTCATCCAGGGCAGCTTGTCGAGGTCGACATTGCCGCCGGTGACGATCAAGCCCACGCGTTTGCCCGCGAAGGCGTCCTTGTTTTTCAGAATGGCGGCGAGCGGCACCGCGCTGGACGGCTCCATCACGATGCGCAGGTGCTTCCAGATCAGTTTCATCGCGTCGATGATCTCGGCATCGGACGCGGTGTAGATCTCGCTCACGTGGCCCGAGACGAAATGCCAGGTCAGGTCTTTCAGCGGCACCAGCAGCCCGTCAGCGATTGTCTTGGGCGCATCATCGGCGATGATGTAGCCCGCCTTGAAACTGCGGTAGGCGTCGTCGGCCTGCTCCGGCTCTGCCGCGATCACCTGGGTTTCCGGCGCCAGATTGGACAGCGTCAGGCAGGTGCCCGAGATCATGCCGCCGCCGCCGATCGGGGCCACAACCATGTCGAGCCCATCGGTCTGTTCGACGAACTCCTTGGCGCAGGTGCCCTGCCCCGCAATGACGCGGTGGTCATTGTAGGGATGCACGAAATCGCCGCCGGTCTCGGCCTGCACCTTGGCAAATGTCTCCTCGCGCGAGGTGGTGGAGGGCTCGCATTCGGTGATCTTGCCGCCATAGCGGCGCACGGTGTCCTTCTTGGCCTGCGGCGCGGTGCGCGGCATCACCACGTTGCAGGGAATGCCGCGCAGCATCGCCGCGTATGACAGGCAGGAGGCATGGTTGCCCGAGGAATGCGTCGCCACGCCCTTGGCGGCCTGCGCCTCATCCAGTCCGAAAACCGCGTTGCTGGCGCCGCGCACCTTAAAGGCGCCCGGCTCCTGGAAGTTCTCGCACTTGAAGAACAGCTCGGCTCCGGTCAGCTCATTCAGGTAAGCTGAGGTGCGCACCGGCGTGCGGCGGATATGCGGCTGGATTCGCTCATGCGCGGCCAGCATGTCCTCGTAAGTGGGGATATACATAACGGTATCCTTCATTACGCGGCGGCCTTGGCGCTGGCGCCGGTATTACCGCGGTAGTAATCCTGTGCAGCTGCCACGCCGGAGCCCAGCTGGATGTTCAGCCCCAGGTCGGCCATGACCATTTCGGCGGTCGCAATGCCCGACAACGCCATCACGTCGGTCAGGCTGCCCAGGTGGCCGATGCGGAACACTTTGCCCGCGACCTCGCCCAGGCCGGTGCCAAAGGCGACGCCGTATTTCTCGGCCGCCAGGCTCACGAATTTGTTGGCGTCGAACCCTTCCGGCGTGCGGATGGCGCTGACGCTGTCGGAATAGACGTCCGGCGACACGGCGCACAGCTCCAGCCCCCAGGCCCGGACCGCAGCGCGGACGCCCTCGGCAATCCGGTGGTGGCGGGCAAAGACATTCTCCAGCCCTTCGTCCAGCAGCATACCACAGGCCATGTTCAACCCGTTCAGCAGACCGACAGAGGGCGTGTAGGGATAGGCGCTGTTGGCGTAACCCGCGGCCATATCCTTGATATCAAAGAAGGTACGAGGCAGGGTCGCGGTCTCCGCCGCCTTCATCGCCTTGGGCGAGAAGCCAACGATGGCCAGGCCCGGCGGCAGCATGAAGCCCTTCTGCGAACCAGTGACGGCAATATCGACGCCCCATTCATCCATCCGGAAATCCATCGAGGCGATCGAGCTGACGCCATCGACAAACAGCAATGCCGGGTGGCCGGCCGCATCCAGCGCGCGGCGGACGGCGGCGATGTCGGATTTCACGCCGGTTGCGGTCTCGTTGTGGGTCGCCAGAACCGCCTTGATCTCGTGGGATGTGTCGGCGGTCAGGATTTCCTCGTAACGGTCTGCAGGCAGGCCTTCGCCCCAGGGGGTTTCGACAACCTGCACATTCAGCCCGTGGCGCTGGCACATGTCGATCCAGCGGTGGCTGAACATGCCGTTACGCGCGGCCAGAATCTTGTCGCCTGCGCTCAGCGTGTTGGTGAGCGCGGTTTCCCAACCGCCGGTTCCGGTCGACGGAAACACAAAGATCTCAGCGGTTTCGCTTTTCAGAACTTTTTTCACACCGGCAAGCGCCGGGTGCAGGATCTGGCCGAACAGCGGCGAGCGGTGGTCCAGCGTCGGCATGTCCACTGCCTTGCGCAGTACTTCGGGCATATTGGTCGGACCGGGGATGAAAACCGGATTTTGAAAGCTCATGTCGTGCCCTCCTGTGGCGATTTCCGTCACTGTAAAGGGCCGTGCTGCGCAGGGGAATTTTTTTGAAAAAAGCTTTCAAAAATCCAAACAGAACGGTTAATTACTTTAAAAATAATGGTTTGTGTTTTTTCACTGTACAGAAGTGATTTTCAGTTTTATTCATAAGCTGCTGCTTGAATTGCCTTGGAAGACCTAAAAATGCCCCAACCACCACGCCGGAAAGGCCGCCCCAAGAGCTTTGATTCCGCCAGCCAGCCAGCCACGATCCAATCGCTGGACCGGGCGCTGGATGTATTGGACGCGCTGGCCGCTGCCAACGGCATGACGCTGACGGAATTGTCCTCTGCATTGGGTCAGTCGGCCGCCACCATGTACCGGGTGCTATCGACACTGGAGGTTCGCCAGATCGTCGAAGTGGAGCCGCAAAGCCAGACTTGGCACATCGGCGCGATGGCGTTCCGTCTCGGCTCTGCCTTCCTGCGCCGCTCCAGCGTGATCGAAAGGGCGCGGCCGGTGATGCGGGAGCTGATGGAGGCCACTGGCGAGACCTCCAACCTCGGCATCGAACGCGGCGGCGACGTGATGTTCGTAAGCCAGGTGGAAACCCATGAATCGATCCGCGCCTTTTTCCCGCCCGGCACCACTTCACCGATGCACGCTTCGGGCATCGGCAAGGCGCTGCTCAGCTGTTTCGGAGAGGATCAGTTGACCCGTTTCCTGCGGGGGCAGGCACTGGAACGGTTCACGGAAAAAACCCTGACCTCCGCGGAAGCCCTGCGCGCTGATTTGGCGCAGATCCGAAGCCGCGGCTGGTCGTTCGACGATGAAGAAAAAGCACCGGGGATGCGCTGTGTTGCCGCCCCAGTTTTTGGCATGCAGGGTGAGGTGCTGGCAGGGATTTCCATCTCCGGCCCCACCGCCCGGATGCCGGACGGCGGCATCAACGGCATCGGCGCCCTGGTGAAGGACGCCGCAGAAAAACTTTCGTATGGATTGGGCGCGCCCGCAGCTGTGGAAACTCCGCCCGGCTGAACAGTCGGGAAGCGTCCGGGCACATATTCGGGCCGGGCGCTCCCCCGCCGCTCAACGCAGCGGCGCCAGCGGCATGTGCCGGTTGACGTCTTTATACAGCAGATAGCGGAATTTGCCCGGTCCGCCCGCATAGCAGGCCTGCGGGCAGAAGGCGCGCAGCCACATGTAATCTCCGGCTTCCACCTCGACCCAGTCCTGATTCAGCCGGTAAACCGCCTTGCCTTCCAGCACATACAGCCCGTGTTCCATCACATGGGTTTCGGCAAATGGGATCACTGCGCCGGGTTCAAAGGTGACAATGGTCACATGCATGTCGTGGCGCAGATCGTTCGGGTCCACAAAGCGGGTCGTCGCCCATTTCCCCTCGGTCTCCGGCATCGGGGTCGGATCGACGTGTTTGTCGCTGGTGACAAATGCTTCCGGCGCGTCCAGACCTGCAACCGGCTGATAAGCCTTGCGGATCCAGTGGAACCGGACCGGCGCATCGCCATTGTTGCGCAAGCTCCAATTGGCATGCGGCGGCAGGAAGGCATAGCCGCCTTCCTCCATTTCATGCATAGCGCCATCAACGGCCAGGGTCATCGCACCTTGCACCACAAACAGCACCGCCTCGGTGCCTGCTTCGGTTTCGGGACGATCACTGCCACCGCCAGGCTGCACCTCTGCGATGTACTGCGAAAACGTCTCGGCAAATCCGGACAGCGGGCGCGACAGCACCCAGAACCGCGCCTTGTCCCAGAACGGCAGCAGACTTGTCACGATGTCACTCATCGTGCCTTTGGGGATCACCGCATAGGCTTCGGTGAACATCGCGCGGTCGGTCAGCAGCTGGGTCTGCGGCGGCAGCCCGCCTTCCGGTGCGTAATAGGATCGTTTAGTCATGGGCTGCCTTTCCTGCTGAACTGCTGCCACTTTGATAACTGCCTGGGCCACGCAACCGAACTTAATTCCGTATCAAGAATGCTTGAAGGATTGTTTTGGTATTTTTGAAGACGCGGGCTGCCCTATCCGCCCCCGCCGATATCCTCTGGCGCGATGGACACGGTCTTGACCACAGCAAAGCACTCCACTCCCGCCTCCAGCCCCAAGGCCTGGGCAGAACGCCGGGTGACCCGGGCCAGCACCCGCCCGGCGGGCGTTTGCAGCGAGACCATGGCCCCCGGACCGCCGCCAGTGCGGACATGCTCAATCGTGCCGGGCAGAATGTTGAGCGCCGAGAGACCTTCGGGAGGCTGGCGTGACAGGATCACCTCATGCGCCGAGATCCTGACCCGCACCACACTGCCCACAGCTTTTGCGATCTGCGGCAGGAACAGCAGTACACCGCCCGCGTCGAGTTCTGTCAGCCCGTCGTTGTGATGACTGGCAACACGTGCCTCCAGCAGCGCCCCGGCGGCCCGAACCCCTGCGGGCATGACGGCAGTGTCGCCCAGCACCTCCGCCGCGGTTCCTTGCCGCTGCACCTTGCCGTCCTGCAGCACCACAACCGTGGTGGCCAGCCGTGCCACCTCCGCTGCAGAGTGGCTGACATAAAGCATCGGAATGCCGATCTCGTCGCGCAACCGCTCAAAATAGGGCAGGATTTCCGCCTTGCGCGCCTCATCCAAAGCTGACAGCGGCTCATCCGCCAGGATCATCCGCGGCGCCGACAGCAGCGCCCGGCCAAGTGCCACCCGCTGCTTCTCGCCGCCTGACAGCAGACCCGGCCGCCGTTGCAGCAGAGGGCCAATGCCCAGCAGCTCCACAACCCGGTCCAGGCTCTCTCGCTTGGCATCCCTCGGCGCGAACCATTGCCCGAACGCCAAGTTCTGCCGCACCGTCAGATGCGGGAACAGCCGGCCCTCCTGAAACACATAGCCCATGCGGCGCTTGTGCGGCGGCAGCCAGTGCCGCTGGGTGGTGTCAAACAGCAACTCACTGTCCAGTGCCACCCGCCCCTGATCCGGGCGCAACAGGCCGGCCACCGCCTGTATCACTGTTGTCTTGCCGGTTCCGGAACGGCCAAACAGCACGGTGACGCCTGGTGGCGCCTCGAATTGCACATCCAGCCCGAACCCCGGCAGCGCATGCCGCAGCGAGACAGTCAGCATCAGCGCCCCCCAGCCCGGTCAGCAACCCTGCGCGCCAGCAGTTCTGACAGCAGCAGCGCAATCAATGCGATGGCAATCGACACCAGCGTCAGCCGCAGCGCAGCGCTTTCACCGCCCGGCACCTGCAGGAAAGTGTAAATCGCCGACGGCAGGGTCTGCGTCTGTCCCGGAATGCTTGAAACAAAGGTGATTGTGGCCCCGAATTCCCCCATCGCCTTGGCAAACCCCAGTACTGTGCCGGCAATCAGGCCAGGCAGGATCATCGGCAAGGTAACGGTGGCAAAACATAACGCCCGAGATGCACCCAGCGTCGCGGCAGCTTGTTCCAGCTTGGGGTCCACCGCCTCAACCGACAAGCGGATCGCCCGCACCATCAGCGGAAAGGCCATGATACCCGCGGCCAGCGCTGCCCCGGTCCAGCGGAAGGCAAAAACAATACCGATCTGCTGCAGCGCACCTCCGACCGGTCCCTTGGTGCCGAATACCATCAAAAGCAGATAGCCGGTCACGACCGGCGGCAGGATCAGCGGCAGATGCACCAGGCTGTTCAGGAGCTGCTTGCCGGGAAACTGCCAGCGCGCCAGCGCATAGGCGACAAACACCGCCAGTGGCAGCGCGGCCAGTGTTGCCCACAACGAGACCCGCAGTGACAGCATCACTGCCTGCCACTCCTCGGGACCCAGCCATGCAGCCTCAGCGTTCACGGGTCAGACACTCCGAACCCGTGGCGCAGAAAAATGCCGCGGGCCACCGGGCTGCGTAAGTAGTTTAAGAAGGTCTGGGCCTCAGCCGCATTGCCGCTTGAGATTGCCGCGGCGGGGTAGATGACCGGAGGATGGCTGTCCTGCGGAAACACCGCAACCACTGTGACATTGCTGCCTGCGGCTGCGTCCGTGGCATAGACCACGCCCATTGGCGCTTCGCCCGATGCGACCAGCACCAGGGCGGCGCGCACATTGGCGGCCTGGGCGGTTTTGGACGCAACGGAGGGCCATTGCCCCAACGCGGCCAGCGCGGCTTTGCCATAGATCCCGGCCGGCACCGCATCGACCAGCGCCATGGCAAGCCGACTTTCCCCCAGCAGCGCGCCCAGGTCGGCGGTCTCCAGATCCAGCGGCGCGGCACCTGCTCCATGTGCGATGAGAACCAGCCGGTTTGTCAGAAGATCCAACCGTGAGGCAGGAACAATCAGCCTGTCTTGCTGCAAAACATCCATCCAGCCGGGATTGGCTGAAATGAAAACATCCGCCGGGGCGCCAAGCTGAATCTGCCGTGCCAAAGCCGGTGAACCCGCGTAGGACAACACGGCGGCCCGGCCGGTTTCAGCCATGTAGGCAGCAGCGGCCTCATCCAGTGCCGTTTTGGTGCTGGCAGCCGCGAAGACGGTGATCTGCGCCTGCACCATGGATGCCAAGCCCAAAAGCAAGGCAACAGGCATCAAAAGGCCCCGCCAGGCTCCAAGCGGAACCAGGAATGTCAAAACTGCAGCCTGGATTGTCGTCATCACTGTTAGGACCTACCTCTGCAGGCAGGCACGGGCAAACAAAATTTCGGATGCCCAAGCTGTTCCTTGCCGGCAGCCTAAGTCAGAAAAGGTCGACCGCACCTGCACTTCCGCCTGCCGGAGCCGGGGCCGGAACAGGCCGGGCGGCTGCGCGCTGTTCCAGTTCGCCGAGCTTGCGGTCGTCCTTAACATGGGTCTGCTGGGCTGCGCCGGAGCACGCATGGAACCGCACCCGGCGGGCCGAGGTGCCGCCAACGCTGGAAGAGATGCAGGGGATGCCTTCATCCCGCAGGAACCGCTGCACAAAATCGGCATTGGCTGCGCCGATGTCCGACAGGTTTGCGGACATCTTGGCGCCGCCGAACACTTTGACTTTCAGATTGGAGCGGATCGCCCCCTTCTTCAGGACGCCGTTGATCAGAAGTTCCATCGCATGGATGCCGTAACGGGCATTGGCTGCGCCGCCCTGGCGGGCATTGGCCAGCAGAAAATGATTCATTCCGCCCACACCATTTTCCGGATCGTAAATGCAGGCTGCGATACATGAGCCGAGCACCGTTGAAAACACGATCTTCGGATCTGTGGCCACCCGGTATTCCCCCTGCAGAACCGTTACAGACTTCGAGTTGGCGAAAACAGTGGTCAATGTTTTGGTTCCTTCCTGTAGTGTGTTCAGGCCTTGCTTGCCTGTAGCAGAGTGCTGGCCATCCGCGGCAGCGGCACCTGCTGCTGTGCGGCGCCGATATCCCAGGCAACCCTGGGCATCCCGTATACAACCGAAGACTTTTCGTCCTGGGCAAATGTTTTCGCGCCGGCCTTGCGCAACTCCAGAAGCCCCCTGGCGCCATCCTGGCCCATGCCGGTCAGGATGGTGGCCACAACCTCCTTTCCATATGGCACGGCAGAGGTGAACAGAGCGTCAACAGACGGAGTATGACCGGAAATATCAGGCCCTTCCTTCATCCGCAGGCGCAGCGGCTTACGGCTGCTTAAACCCATATGACGGCGCTGGCCTGCAGCAATATAGACATGGCCCGGCTCCAGCGCGGTCCCATCTTCAGCAGCACGCACCCGCGCCGGGCACAGCCGGTCCAGAAGCGATACCAGGCCGGATCCGAAATTCTTGCCGGTATGCTGCACGATCAGCGTCGGCGGGCAGTCAAAGGGAAATCCGACCAGAATGCTGCGCAAGGCTTCGACGCCGCCGGTAGAAGACCCGATCAGGATCAGCTTCTTACTGGCAGCTGTTGCGGCAGAGGGCCGGGCAGCGGATGCACCCGGGGCCGCACGGGCGCTGCGCCGCGGCGCATTGATCATCATGTCAAAATACTGGGCAAACTGGCTGGGATGATCCGCTTTCGTCAGTTCGAAGATGCCCGCCCCGACATCCAGCAGCGGCGAGGATTTTCTGGCCGGCGTCGCGCCTTGAGTGTCCATAACAGCCACCCATCGGGTATCCATGGCGGAAAACAGCGCCATCATCATTTCGAACTCAGGCAGTTTGGAAAAACCATCTTCCACAAAAGCAAAAACCGGCTGTGCGGCCTCTGCTTGATTGTAGGCCATCATCAGATTGTTGGCCAAAAGAACCTTCATGCCGGGATAGGCAGATTCCATGTAGCTTTGCAAATTCCTGGCAAAGCTGCGGTCAGTGGTAATGATCAATAAGTTTCGCGAAGACAATGGGATCCCCAGTCAATTTGCAATGCCCTCAGAATTGCAGGCATAGGTTGACATATATAAATGCGCCGCAGCCTGGGCCGCGGCGCATTCGGTGTGTGTTTAAAAGTCCTGCCAGAGATCGCGCGCGGCGTTGCCGCTGGCAGCCGCGGCGGCTGGCACCGGACTGGCCTCGATCTCGCAGTCTGCCTCGCCATGTGCCGAGAGCGCAGGTTTGGCCGCGGGAGCGGGTGCCGCTGAAGCGGCAGCACGGGCCGGAGCGGGTGCTGCGCTGCCGCCGGCCACCCGGAAATGGGCGACCAGTTCGGACAGCTTGCCGGCATCCGTATTCAGCATGTGCCCGGCGGCTGTGGCTTCTTCCACCATCGCCGCATTCTGCTGTGTCACCTGATCCAGCTGGGTGACACCGGTGTTAATCTCGTGCAAGCCGGTTGACTGTTCGGCCGCGCCTTCGGCAATGCCGGAAACCAGCTGCGAGATATGGGTGACCTGCTCGACGATGCTTTGCAGCGCCTCGCCGGCCTTGCCGACCAGATCGACGCCACGCTCTACCTGTTTGGAACTGTCACCGATCAGCGTCTTGATCTCCATCGCTGCATCCGAGGACCGCTGCGCCAAGGCGCGCACCTCAGAGGCAACCACAGCAAATCCCTTGCCCGCCTCGCCGGCCCGCGCCGCCTCAACGCCGGCGTTCAGCGCCAGGAGGTTGGTTTGGAAGGCGATGTCGTCAATCACCGAGATGATTTGCGAGATGTGGTTTGAGGACTGCTCGATCTCGGTCATCGCGGACACGGCGCTTTGCACAACTTCCCGGTTGTTTTCCGCTTCGGTCCGGGCCTCGGCCATGGTGCTTTCAACGCTGCGGGCGCCTTCGGCGGCGGATTTCACCGACGCAGTCAGCTCATCCAAAGCCGCAGCTGTCTGTTCCAGCGTGGCGGCCTGGCTTTCGGTGCGGTGCGACAGGTCGTCCGACGCCTGGCTGATCTCAGCGGCGCCATTGCGGATGCTCCCCGAAGCTTCAACCACCTGCCGGACCGTGGAGCTGAGGTTGCTGACCGTGCTGTTGTAGTTCTCCCGCAGCTGTTCGTATTCCTGTGGGAACGCGTTTTTGATCGGCTGGGAAAAGTCGCCTTCGGCCAATTGCATAAGCCCGGCGCTCAGGCTTTCGACAACATCTTGCTGCTGCCGCTGCATTTCTGCGCGTTCCTCTTCTGCGGCACGGGCCAGTTTCAGGTCGTCCTGCATCGAAACAAGGGTTTTGCCGATCTTGCCGATTTCATCGCTGCGGTTTGCGGCTTCGATATCGGTGTCGAGATTACCGGACGACACGGCTTCCATATTGTTGCAGATCCGGTCGATCGGCCGCGTGATGGAGCGGGCGAACAGCCAGCCGAAGAAGGACATGCCGGCCGCGCAGATCACTGAGGCAAGAAGCAGCATGTTGCGTTTCTTGACTGCCGGAGCCATCAATTCGGCCCAGTCCTGTTCGGCAATGATGGCCCAGTTTGCGAATTCCAGCGGCAGCGGCTCGGAATAGGCGAGCACTGGATGCCCGTTCAGGCCCGGAACGCCTTTCTGCACATGGGATTCACCATCAAAGGCTGTTGTCACCTGCTCCGTCGAAGGCAATTGAGAAAGTACTTCAAACCCGTCTTCAAACCGTGAACTGGTCCGCGCTTTCATGTCAGAACCTGCCAGGTAGATCTGGGTAGTCTGCCCCAAGCCTTGTTCATTGTTGACAATGGCTCCCAGCAAATCCACCGGAATCTGAACCGCCAGCACGCCGACCGTCAAATTGGCGTCGTTTACAACCGGCACCGCAGCAAAGGCCGCGGCTGCGCCGGCAGAAGGCGCATAGGGCTCCAAGTCGGCAAAAAACACCTCGCCGCGGCTGCCTTCCAAGGCAGAGCGGTACACTATTGCCAGGCCGGAGTCTTTATACTGACCGGTCATCATGTTGGTTCCGAAATCACTTTCCTTGAACACCGAATAAACGATGTCCCCGGCCAGATTGATCAGGAAAGCATCATAGTAACCCTTGCTTTCGATCAGAGTCTTATACGCCGGGTGAAAGCTTTCGTGATGCATGTGGTAAGGCGAGTCACCCTTTGCACGCGCTAGCAGATGTTTCTGTCCGAGCGGATTCGGGTTATCGTCAATATAGGCCTGACGCAGAACCTGCCCCGGATTTCCGTCCAGATCGTTCCAAGTCATCGTCAGCCATTCGATCGCGGTAGCAGTCGACGGCACGGCCGCCAGTGTCTGCACATCCGCATGAATTCCATCCAACAGCGTCTGTACCGAATACTTCCGGTCAGCCACCATGGAGCGGAACTGGTCTTCGGCATTTTTTTCTGCACTGTTCTGGAAGCTGATCGTGCTGATCGTGACGAGAATCGCCGTCACCAGAACACCGAACCCAACAATAAACAGCGGCAATTTGTGTGCCAGCTTGAGCGATTTTAGCGCTTTCATTCCGTCCTCCTAAGAGCATTGCGGTCTAGGCTCCCGCAAAAGATGATGTCTCTCAGGATGTGCCGCATATGTTAATTTGCGGCTTACGGAGGCGCGGATCCTCCTTGTGACAACGCAAAAAGGTGCTGAATTCTGCTGCGCAAAAGCGTCACTCTGTAAAGGCTGGGTAAAGATACACGCGCAGGCTGCACGCAGATTGCACCCCTCAATGATTGCGGCCCGCAGGTGATTCCCCATCTCCGGCAGCACGAATAAAAATTGAGGGGATTTCCACGGCAAAATTGCACCCGAGCTCCTTATGAATCCCCCTCCACACGGGTGAACCGGCAATCAAATGTTAAGGCCCGCCGCATATCAATTGCATCATCAAACTCGAACTGATCGCCGACAACGGGGGTGCGAATCGCCGACAATGACTACGGAAACGCAAAAGCACATTTTGGATCTGCCCAACGCCTTCGCGGAGCTGGATCCGCTGATCGCCTTTCTTCAAGGGGCACGCTCCAAAGCAGTCGAAGTCGACTGCCGCGGTGTTGCCTTGATGCCTTCGCGCTGTCTGCAGCTCCTGCTCGGTGCAGAGCAGCAGTGGCGGTCCGAGGGGGTGGGCTTCTCAGTCACCAACATCACCGAACCCTGCCGCAAGTCCCTGACCCTTCTGGGGCTGGAGCCCAACCGTTTTGAAGACGAGGAAACAGCATGAAAACCAAAGTTCTGGCAATCGACGATTCCCGCACCATCCGGAATCTTCTGGCCGCGACCCTGGAAGAGGCCGGATTTGAATACCACTGCGCGGTCGATGGCCGTGAAGGTGTGGACATGTACCCGGATGTGGATCCGGACGTTGTGATCACCGACATCAACATGCCCAACCTTGACGGTTTCGGCGTGATCGAGGAGCTGCGCGGCACCGGAATAAATTCCAAGGTGCCGATCCTGGTGCTGACCACTGAAAGCGCGCCTGAGCTGAAATCCCGCGCCCGCGGCGCCGGCGCCACCGGCTGGATCACCAAGCCGTTTGACGATGCCTCTCTGATCTTCGCTCTCAAGCGCGTGACAGGAGCTGCGGCCTAAGATGTCGGGTTCGATTCAGGATACCTTCTTTGAGGAGTGCGAAGAGCTCCTTGAAGCAACGGATGAGGGGCTGACCGCCATCGAAGGAGGCGATCACGACCCTGAGACAGTCAATGCAATCTTCCGCGCCGTGCACTCGATCAAAGGCGGAGCCGGGGCCTTTGGCTTGGACGACCTGGTGGCCTTTGCCCATCGGTTTGAAACCGTGTTTGACGAGGTGCGCGCCGGCCGGATGGAGCTGGACGGAAAGCTGATCCAGCTGCTGCTGCGCTCCAGCGATCAACTGTCGGCGCTGGTCGAAGTCGCCCGGGACGGTGGCGAGATTGACGAAGCGCACAATGATACGCTGTTGGCAGCGTTGGATGAATACATACCCGAAGAAGAGGAAGACCTCACTTTCGAGCCGATGGGACTTGGCGCTCCGGCGCCGGTGGCCGATCTTGGCATTGTGCCGGAAGCACCGGCAGAGCCGCAGGAGGAAACCTACCGGATCCGGTTCCAGCCGCTGAAGGAAATGTACGGTACCGGCAATGAGCCGTTCTTCCTGTTCCAGGCGCTTAAGGACATGGGCGATCTGACCGTGAAGCTTGACGAAAACGAGCTGCCCGGCTTTGACGCCATGGACATGAGCGAAAGCTACCTGGCCTGGGACATCACCTTGGTGACCAAGGACTCCCGGTCGATGGTCGAGGCTGTCTTCGAGTTTGTCGAAGGTCTTTGCGAACTGTCGATCGACGGCGAAGGCGACGCTGAAGCGGAAGCCAATGCGCTGGCCGCTTTGGACGCTATGTTCAGCACACCGGATGCGCCTCCCGCGCCGCCGGCAGCGGACGCAGCAGAGGGAGAGGCACCCGCAGTCCCTTTTGAGCCGCCGGTCCCCGCACCAGAACCCGAAGCCAAGCCGGCACCTGCCGAAGAAAAGGCATCGGCCCCGAAAGCCGAGAGCGGCAAGCAGGAGCAGCGTGGCGGTCCCAAGCCCACGCTCCGTGTCGAACTCGAGCGGGTGGACCGGCTGATCAACGCTGTCGGGGAGCTAATCATCAACCATTCGATGCTGGCGCAGCAAATCGCCAACCTCGACGTCTCTGACACGCGGGACGTTGAAACGGAGCTGGAAGGCTTCAAAAACCTCGCACGCGACATCCAGGAAGGTGTCATGGCCATCCGTGCACAGCCGGTGAAACCGCTGTTCCAGCGTATGGCGCGGATCGTGCGTGAAGCTTCGGCTGCGACAGGAAAAACCTGTAAGCTGGTGAATGTGGGTGAAAACACCGAGGTGGACAAGACCGTAATCGAGCGGCTGTCCGACCCGCTGACGCATATTCTGCGCAATGCGGTCGACCATGGCGTTGAAAAACCTGAGGACCGGGAAGCCGCCGGGAAATCCAAGGTTGGGGAAATCCAGCTTTCGGCCTCCCACCGGTCCGGCAGCGTTTGCATAGAAATCAAGGATGACGGCGCCGGTGTGAACCGCCCGCGGGTCAAGCAGATCGCCATTGAGAAGGGCCTGATCCCGGAAAATGCCGAGCTGACTGACGGCGAGATCGACAATCTACTGTTCGCGCCTGGTTTCTCCACCGCCAAGGAGGTGTCGAACCTCTCCGGCCGCGGTGTGGGCATGGATGTGGTGAAAAATGCGGTGACCGGCCTAGGCGGCCGCATCAATATTTCCTCCACACCCGGCAAGGGGTCGACGTTCACCATCATTCTGCCGCTGACCTTGGCGGTGATGGACGGCATGGTAGTGTCGGTTGCCGACCAGACCATGGTGGTGCCGATTACCTCGATCGTCGAAACCATGCGCGGCAGCGATGACATGATCAACAGCCTCGGCGCCGACGGCACCTTGCTGTCGATCCGCGGCAACTTCGTGCCCATCTGCGACGTTGCCGGCAGCCTTGGATTGTACCGCGAAAGCGACCAGCAGGCCGGCGTCTACCTGCTGGTGGAAACCGAAACCGGCCAGCGCTGCGCCTTGGCAGTGGATGACATCCACGACCAGCGCCAGGTGGTGATCAAAAGCTTGGACGGCGTCTGCGGGGAAATCGCCGGCGTTGCCGCAGCAACCATCCTTGGCGACGGCAAGATCGCCATGATCCTGGACCCTGAAAGCATCATTGCGGCCTCGCCCACAGCGGCCGCCTTTGACACCGAGCGGAGAATGAGCAATGCAAGCTGAAGCGAAGCAAACCGATCAGGAAGTGAAACACGCTGAACACAGCGAGTTTGTCAGCTTCACCGTGGCCGGGCAGGCCTTCTGCCTGAAGATCACCCAAATTCGCGAGATCAGGCGCTGGTCGCCGGTGACGATCCTGCCGCATGCTCCGGCCGACGTGCTGGGGGTGATGAACCTGCGCGGTGCGGTGATCCCGATCTACGATCTGTCCGCCCGTTTCGGCCTGCAGCAAACCGAAGCCAGCGAGCGCAACGTCGTCATCGTCGTTTCAGTGCATGGCAAGCCGGTTGGCTTGCTGGCCGAGTCGGTCTCCGAGATCATCTCGATCAATCCGGACGACATCCAGGATACCCCGCCAGTCGATAGCCGCAACACGATGGAGTACATCCAGGGCATCATCTCGCATGATGACACCATGGTGCGCATCATCAATCTCGATGCGGTGATCTCAGCTCCGGAGCAGGTGATGCCGTGAGCGCAGAAGGTTCCATCTCCCCCAACACAGAGAGCTTTTCGCTGTCGGATCAGGAATTCGAAGCCATTGCGCAGTTCGCGCATAAACACTTCGGCCTGGCCATGGCGGCCAGCAAAAAGCCCCTGGTGTCTTCGCGCCTGGCCCGCAAACTGCGCCAGCGCAACATCACCAAGTTCAAGGATTACCTTGCCAGCCTGGACGGCCCGAATGCCGACCAGGAACGCAGCGGGCTGCTGTCGCTGCTGACCACCAATGTGACCCATTTCTTCCGGGAGCCGCACCATTTCGAGACGCTGCGCAACGACGTGCTGCCGCCGCTGATCGAACAGGCGCGCCGCGGCGGCCGGGTGCGGCTGTGGTCGGCGGGCTGCTCGAACGGGCAAGAGCCCTATTCGATTGCCATGACGGTGCTGGACATCTGTCCCGAAGCGGCACAGCTGGATTTCAAGATCCTGGGCACGGATATCGACCCGGTTGTGGTGCAGCATGCCCAGACGGCGAAATACCCCGAAGACGAGCTGGCCCAGATCGATGCAAAATACAGCAAACTGGTGCCCAAACGCGATCCCGACGGGCGCTTTCCCGAAAGTCTGCGCAAGCTGATCACTTTCGGGGTGCTGAACCTGATCGAACCTTTCCCGTTCCGCGGCAGGTTCGATGCGATTTTCTGCCGGAACGTTGCGATCTATTTCGACAACCCGACCCAGCAGAAGGTCTGGAGCGCCTTCCAAAATGCCCTGAACCCGGGCGGTTATCTCTTCATCGGTCATTCCGAGCGCATGTCAGGCCCGGCGGCGCAGCAGCTGAAGACGGCCGGGATCACCACTTATGTCAACTCACCCGCAGGCAGGAACACCTGACCGCGGCTGCAAGCAGAGCAGAAGGAAAGAAAAAATGAGCTTGAAAGACTCTCTCCGCGTTATGGTCGTTGACGACATGTCGACAAGCCGGGGGATCATCACACAAAGCCTGGATGAGATCGGCATCAAGAACTACATGGTCGAGAATGCC
This sequence comes from Leisingera aquimarina DSM 24565, assembly GCF_000473165.1. GTDB lineage: Bacteria > Pseudomonadota > Alphaproteobacteria > Rhodobacterales > Rhodobacteraceae > Leisingera > Leisingera aquimarina. Next base: position 49,059 of record NZ_KI421506.1, read on the forward strand.
GGCCAATCCGCCTTTCAGAAGCTGACCCAGACACCTGTGCATCTGGTGCTGTCGGACTACAACATGCCGGGCATGGACGGGCTGGGGCTGCTGCAGGCAGTGCGCGGCCATCAAGTGACCCAGCGGGTTGGTTTCATTCTGGTAACCGGCAAACCGACTCCGGAAATGATCCAGATGGGCAAACAGCTGGGTCTGAACAATATTGTCCGAAAGCCGTTCACGGTGGCCACGATGAAACAGGCCATCGAGCAGGTTGTCGGGCGGCTATAACCATGGAACGCCCCGACAAAGCCCTAGGCGAATTATGCGCCGCTTCGGCCTGGGAGATGGAGCAGTTGCGCAGCCAGATGCAAGCGTTGGAAGACGTTGTCCTGGACGTGCTGGAACGCGGCACCGCCCCAACCAGCCAGGAGCTGCGCTCGTTGCAGGACTTTGATTTGGTGATCCAGACTCTGTCCGGGCTCTCCGGTTTCTACAAGCGCGTGCAGGCGCAGGTTGATGAATCCGGGCCTGCCGATCTGCCGGCCGCTGCGGCCGGGGTCACCCTTGAAAAGCTGCGCGAGCGGCTGCGCGCCGCAGGCAGCCTGGCAAGCACCTGAAATCAAGCGGCCCCGCCCGACCCGGGCGGGGCCGTGTTATCACCATCAGCAGCGGCGAATTTCCTTTTTCTTTGCTGCTGCAGCGGACTACATTGGGCCATAGCTGAAACTGCCAGCCCGGGTATCCGCATGTCTTGCCTCATCAAACCTTTGATTTTCACAGCCTGCCTGCTTGTTGCAGCGGGTGCACAGGCTGCAAGCGACCGCCTTGCGCTGGTTATCGGCGTGGCGGATTACCAGTACCTGCCGCCGCTGGAGAACACCCGCAACGATGCCGTGGCAATGGCGGACACGCTGGAAGGGATCGGCTTTGACGTCAGCCTCGCCTTGGATCCCGGCATGTCCGATATGGTGCAATTGCTGGAGGATTTCACCTTCCGTTCCGAAGTGGCCGATCTGGCGCTGGTCTATTTCGCCGGCCACGGGATTGAAGTGCAGGGCGAGAATTTTCTGATCCCGGCAGATGCCCAGGTGGCCAGCAACCGCGATGTGCAGCGCCAGTCCTTGTCGCTGAAGCAACTGCTAGCGGCAGTGGACCGGGCCCGCAAGATGCGGATTGTGATCCTCGACAGCTGCCGCAACAACCCGCTGCGCGATTCCATTGCGCTGGGACAAAGCAGCAATGAAGCCGCCGAGACAACTGCCGCAACCCGCGGCGGCGGCGGCATGGCAGCAGCCGATCCGGACCGCGGCACCCTGGTGGCCTTTGCTGCCAAGGACGGCCAGGTGGCATTGGACGGCTCCGGCAGCAATTCGCCCTATGCCACTGCGCTGATAGAAAAAATGGTGCAGCCAGGGCTGGAGATCAGCCTGATGTTCCGTCAGGTGCGCGACCGGGTGATGGAAAACACTGCCAATCTGCAGGAACCGCATACCTATGGCTCACTGACAGGCGTGCCTTTCTATCTGGCCGGCCCGGGCAAAAATGATGCGCCGCTCACGGTCGCAGATGCCTCCGAGGCCTGGGCGGCGCTGAAACCAGACCAGGAAGAGCAGCTGCTGGCGCTGGCGGATCTTGGCGATACCCGCTCGATGCTGGGCCTGGCCTATATCCGGCTGAACCCCAATGAGGGCCGGTTTGATCCAGCCGCGGCGGTCGGCTTTCTGCAGCGCGCTTCGGATGCAGGCTCCCCAGAGGCGCAGTTCGAACTGGCCAAGCTTTATGAACGCGGCACAGGTGTCTCAACGGACCCGGCCAAGGCGTTGGAATTGTACCAGGCTGCTGCGGCTCAGGATTTTGCGGATGCGATCAATGACCTTGGCTTCTTGCACTACCAGGGCGGGCTGGGATTGCCTGCCAATCCGAAAAAAGCCCTGACCTTCTTTGAACGCGCTGCGGATCTGCGCCACCCGCAGGCCCAGTTTAACTTCGCTGCCTTGATAGATGACGGTCTGATCCCGTCGAAAGGTCCGGAAGATTCAGCGCATTATCTTTATGCGGCTCTGCGCAGCGGCAGTTCAGATGTGCTCAACCTGCTAAGCGAGCGGCCCAATATGTTCACTCAGCAGACACGGCGTTCCCTTCAGCAGAAACTGAAGGAGAACAATTTCTACGCCGGCGCCATAGACGGGGACTTCGGGCCTGGAACCCAACGGGGAATCCGGCAGGCTTACGGGCTGGAAGGCTGACAGTCAGAACTGTGGAACGCCGTCACAGCTGACCGTCCGCGATCCACGCATCCAGCTGGCGGCGGCTGATCTCAAAGTGCATGCTGTCTTCGCGCCGGAACCCGGCGCCCCAGACCCAGCCCTGATCATAAAAGAAATCCGCCATGATGGTCAGGCCCAGCTGGGTCTTGCCATCAGTGAAATTATCCAGCTTGCCGTCAATGTTCAAATCGACGGCAAGACCATAGCTGTGGGTGGACAATGAATTTGCGGTGCCGCGGATCCGGCGCACGCACAGCGCGCCGGCGGTGTTGATGCGGGCATAAAGGTCCGGGTCCGCCTGGCGGATGTTTTCAAACACCACCTTCAGGCTTTCGATCGCCGGGCGCAGCATGCTGACCCGGATCGGCCCGACCTGTTCGGTCACCAGTTTTTCCTTGAGGTTCGCATTGGTCATCGGCTGGCAGGTATCGTTCAATTCCTCCCGCGGGCGGCCCAGTTTCTCTGTCAGATACTTGCCGCCTGTTACCCGCAGGCCCCGGTTCACATTCAAACGGTCGGCAATCAGCACCACCTGGGCGTAATCCAGATCGGCGCCGCCGGTCTGGTTCCAGATTGCGGCCTCGCCTGCCGCGTCATCGGTAAAAGGGGTTCCGCCGCCTGCCCCTCCAGCGGGCAGGCTGGCAACCTCGCTCTGCAGATCCGTCATCCGGGATTGCAGATCCTCGACCTGCTGGCGCAGCATCTCGATCTCGATCCGCGCGGTCGAATCAACACCGCCCGACCCTTGGAAGTCTTCTTCGCTCAGCAGCCAGCTGAGCCCGAACCAAACCGCCGGAGCCAGCACAAGGCCAATGGCGATTATCACTGCTGGCAGAACCCGCATTTTCCCTCCCGGATCATTTGCGCCCATTTCAATCCCTCGCCACGCGGCAGTAAACCCCCTGATTGCAACTTGCCGGAAACACCGTGTTTTTTTCCCGCGCTTCACTCTGCCTGCCATTGGCAGGCCGCAGGTGCTGGTATAGACTGCCAGCCATGTTGAAATGGCAGGGGAGGGCGCCGGGCATGATCCGCCTTAAGGGAATTTTTGCAAGTGTTCTGGGTGCGGGCCTGATTTTCGCCCCGCTGGCTCAGGCGCAGTCGAATGGCGGCGAATTGTCGGTCGAGGAAATCACCGAAGCCTTCAAGAAACAGAAGACGCGCGGCCTGGTGATCGTGCCAAGCAGCACAGCTGCGGCCGAGGATCCTGCAGAGGAAACCGCAACCGTGGCCGCCGCAGCCGAGGAATACAATCCGGTCGACCGGCAAACCCAGATCAATGTCCAGATCTCCTTTGACTTCGACAGCGCCGCGCTGCGCGCCGATCAGGCGCCGAAACTGGCCAATATGTGCGCCTCGATGAAGGCGCTCGACGGCACCGTGTTCCAGATCATCGGCCATACCGACAGTTCTGGGTCCGCCGCCTATAATGAACGGCTGTCGCTGCTGCGGGCGGAGGAAGTCCGCCGTCACCTGATAAGCTCCTGCGGTGTGGGCGAGGAAATGCTCAAAGCCATCGGCATGGGTGAAACCGCGCCCTACAACGAAAACAACACACGCGCTGACGAAAACCGCCGTGTTGAATTCCAGGCTCTGGGCTGACCACAGCCCCGACCCGCGCCGGATGAGAGGCCAGGGAGACTTCCATGCTTGAATCGCGCCCTGGCGACTTGTTCCAGCCGGGTGACCTGCTGAACAATACCTACAGGATCGAATGCCTGCTGGGCCGCGGCGGCACGTCTCATGTCTATAAGGCACGCTCGGAAATTTCCGGCAACCTGGTGGCCCTTAAGGTGCTGAAACAGGAACTTGCCGCCAATGAGGACTTCACCGTCCTGATGGCGCGCGAGGAGAATATCCGCGAAATCCGCCATGCCGCGGTGGTGCGCTATTCGGAAAATCACCGCACGCCAGACGGGCATATCTATCTTCTGATGGACTATGTCGAAGGCCCCGGTCTCGACAAGCGCCTGAAACAGGGGCCGATGGCGGCTGACGACCTGCTGGTGATTTGCCGCCGCGTGGCCCAGGGTCTGCAGGCAGCGCATATCCGGAATATCGTCCACCGCGATCTTAGCCCGGACAACATCATCCTGCGCGGCGGGGATCCCGCCGAAGCCGTCATCATCGATTTCGGCATCGCCAAGGACACCAATCCGGGCGCCCAGACCATTGTTGGAAATGAGTTTGCCGGCAAATACTCCTATGCCGCACCGGAACAGATGAGCGGTGACACCGACGCCCGCTCGGATATCTATTCGCTGGGGGCGCTGCTATTGGCCAACTTCCGCGGCGCGGCGCCGAAACTCGGCGCCAATCCGATGGAAGTGGTTGAAAACAAGCAGAAACCACTCGATACGGATGGCTTGCCCGAACCCTTCAAAGCCCTGATCGAGCGGATGTGCGCCCCGGATCCGAACGCGCGGTTCCAGAATGCAGGGGAAGTTCTGGCCTTTTTGGACAATCCCGATGGTGGCAGCCTGGGGGATGTGCTGGATGGCCCGGCTGAGGACGCCACTATTATCGTCCCGCAGACCAGCAAACCCGCACCGCCGCCGCAACCCTCCGCCAAGCCGGTTCGGGGCAAGGCAGAGGAAAAGAAAGGCAGCCGCGGCGGTCTTTGGACGGCCTTGGCGGTTTTGCTTCTGCTCGGCGGCGGCGGGGCCGGCGCCTACTTCAGCGGTATGCTCGACAGTGTTCTCCAGCCCTCCTACCCTGTGGCCCGCCCTTATTCCTTCATCGCCGAAAAACCCGTCGATGGCCCGGTCCAGATCGTTGGCAATGTGCCGTCCGAAGCGGCACGCGATGCCCTTCTGGCGCTGTCTCAGGATGCCGATCTGACGCTGGCCTCCGGCGCGATATCCGACACTTGGGGCGCAGATGTGCTCGACACGGTTAAACCGCTTGAGGGTTTGCGAGAATGGCGCCTGGTCGTCAGCAACAACAAGGCCCGGCTCACCGGCACCACCGACGACACCAACGTGGCCGAAAGGCTGAACGAGCTGTTCCGCAACGGCCTGCCCGGCGCCCTGGAAGGCAAGGCCGAGATCCGGTTTGAGCTGCCGATGCTGCCGGTGGCCGAGGTCAAGGCGGTGATGGAGACTTTTGCCGATTGCGGCCCGCTGCTGCGTGACGGCAATGGCCATTACGACGGTTACGCGCCCAGCGACCCGGTGCTGATCAGCGGCCGCGTCGCCAGCACCGCCACCCGGCTGGAACTGTTTGATGCGCTGCGCGCGCTGGCCCATGAACGCCAGGTGGTACTGGATGTGGAGGTGCTGAACGACGCGCTTTGTGTTGTCGAACAGCATCTGCCCAAAGCCCCTTCCGGCGGCGCCGAAGTGGCATTTGCTGTTGGCGGGACAACGGTGGAACCCAACCCATCAGGCCGTTTCTTTGTCGGCGAAAACCCGGTCATCGATATCGTGCTGCCGGATGATGTGACCGAGGGTTACCTGACCGTGTCGATACTGGATGTTTCCGGCAATGTGTTCCACCTGCTGCCCAACATCTCGCGCGAAGACAATGCCGTCGCCAGTCTGCGGGATGGTACCGCCGGTGCGGTTCCCGTGCGAGTCGCCTATAGTCTGGAAGAATCCGCCACCGGCGGCGGCATTGCTTTCAAGGTTGATGACAGCACCCTTGGCAAAAGCAAGGTGGTGGTCCTGCATTCCTCAGAACCGCTGTTTGACGGCATGCGCCCGACCTCCGAAAGCGCGGTGGGTTTTGCCGAAGCGCTGCAGGCCAGCTACGAGGCCGATTCCAGCCGCATCCGGTCATTGGACAGCCGGATCCTGGTCACTGCCAAACCCTGATCAGGAAACCGGAATTTTGCGAAAATTCCGGCTCGGAAAACACGTGTTTTCCGGACCGTTTCCCTCGCAGGGAAACGGTTGCGCTACATCACGTCAATCACCACAGCAGTGATATTGTCCGCGCCGCCCCCGTTCAGCGCGATCTGGATCAGCTGATCACCAACGGTCTCCAGCGGTGTGCCGGTCAGCGCGTCCTGCAGGATCTGGAACGTGGCATATTTTGTCAGCCCGTCCGAGCAGATCAGGAAGCGGTCTCCAGGTTCCGTGTCACCGCGGATCTTGTCGATTTCCAGCTCTTCCCCAACACCCACAGCTCGGGTGATCGCGTTGGATTGCGGATGCTGTTCCGCCTCGTCCCATGTCATTTTTCCAGCCAGCACAAATTCTGCCACAGCCGAGTGATCCTCGGTCAGCATTTCGATATGCCCGTCCCGCAGCCGGTAGATCCGGCTGTCGCCGGCCCATAGCCCGGCAAAATGCTGATTGGCCATCACCAGTGCAGCAACCGTCGATCCGATTGTGCCGCCGCCGCGGGCATCGGCCTCAGCCCGGATTGCCGTATGGGCGTTCTGGATCGCCTCCCGCAGCGCTTGCATCCGCGCCGCCGGATCAAGCCCCAGCGGGATCATGGCCGCCGCATCGGCGATCAGCCGGCTGGCATAATCCCCGGCGTCATGGCCGCCCATTCCGTCTGCCACCAGCCAGATGTCATGTTCCGGCAACGCCAGAACTGCGTCTTCGTTAACCTTGCGCTTCAGCCCGACATGGGTCTGCGCGGTGTAGCGGTATTTGCGCAGCTGGTTCATCACAGCCCCTCCGCAACCGTCCAAAGCGGCGCCCCAAGGTCAAACATTCCCAATGCAGTACCGCCTTGCGGAAGACCCGGACAGGCCAGCCTCCGCGGCGCACCATCCAGCATCGCCGTCCACAGGCTGCAGCCGGTCAGCCTCCCTTCCAGCGCGGCACCCGCCAGGGCGCCAGGCAGCACTTCCGGCCCCTGGGCACCAGCCAAAACAAAGCCAGGGCCTGCAGCCGGCAGCGGACCCGCCGACCGTATGTCCGGCGCTGGAATGCTTGCAAGCTCTTCTGCCAGATCGTCCTTGGTCATCGTGTCCTCCAATGCATCCAGCGCAACATTCTCCAGCCGCTCGAACAGCCCCCCCTCGCAAAAGCGGGGCAAGGCCGCATCGCCCGGCCCGGGAAGCGCCGCCATCAGCGTCAGCGGGAACCGCCGGCCCACCCGGTCGACCGAGGGCATCAGCACCCCGATCACCCTTTGCGCACCAGCCAGCCCGGCAGGCAAGCAGAACCGCCAGATCGGCGCGGTCATGTAGTGGGCATCAAAACCGGACCCATAAGCCTCCCGCCCGTCCAGCATAACCTGCTGCAGCCAGGCATCCCAAACCCGCACAAATCCGCCCGGCGTATTCAGCCGGAAAAAATCCCCGGCTGAAGGCATCTTACCGAATGCACCGAAGCCTGCCATTACATCGACTTCGGGCAGCTGAATTTTGCCATTGCCGGCAGGGCAAAGGGATTGATGACTGAACCCGATTGCAGTTCGAACAGCGCCAGACGTCCGCCGACGCGGAAATTCACCCGCCGCCGGTCAGAGACATTGGTGCGCCGCACCTCGGCCGCATCCAGCAGCCGGAACCAGGCCCAAGGCCCGTCCCGCGACATCACATTCTCGGCGTCGCGCTTCTTGGGCAAAAGGGTGATCCGCGCCAGCCCGACCGACCCCGGCCAGGTCACCGCCACAGGCGTCGGCGCACCGGACCGGTGATTATAGGCCACTTTGGAGCCATCGATCTCCAGCACCACTTCTTTGGCCTTGGGGTCCAGCGCGTTGACAGTAATCTGGAACTGCACTGCAGGCTGCGCACCGCCGGCAAAAAATGCCTCCTTGATCTCGGCGGCATATTGCATCTGCTGCAGAACCGCCGGACTGATGCCCAGATCCACGTCGTTCACCCGCTTCCAGATCCAGGGACGGCTGCGGGTATCGACGTATTTCAACAGCTGATCATTGAAGAACCCGTCGATCAGCCCGCCGGGCGCAAACAGCTTGGCAAAATCGGCCATCGCCACATCGGCCCGGGCCGAGCGGTTGAACGGATAGCGGTTCCCCAACGCCTGTTGGCAGAACGGCAGCACCGCCGATTGCCAGCGCGCATTGATCGAAGCACGCGTGCCTTCCGAAGTAATCCCCGAGGACCCCGCGGAAATCTGCGTCGCCCAGCGGGGCAGCGGCCCGCCCATCCGGCTGGCGGTTTGCTGGAACTGCAGCAGCGCCTGGCCGCTTTGCCCGCCCGTGGCCACGCCCGAGAAGGACATCTTGTTCAGTTCCTGATAAACCTGCTGCAGCTGGCCCATCAGATCATCCAGCTGCGAGGGCTGGCCGTCGGGCCGGTTCACCAGATTGTACAGCCATTCAAACCGCTCCTGCACATAGGCGCCCGGCGGCTTGGCGGCCTGTCCGGGTGCGTTTTCGGCAGAGCCGACCAGCGCCTCCAGCAGGATCTGGCCCTGGATCGACAGGTTGGATCGCGCCTCAATCGCGGCCACATTCTGAGCACCCGCGGCAAGAGTGCCGGCATCCAGCACAGATTTGTCCTCGTTCAACCGGGTTTCCGCACTGATGTCGTTCAGGATGTTGACGATGGGCGAGGTTGGCCCCGACAGCACATTCGTGACTTCAACGGCGTGGGACAGTGACTCCAGCGGGATAATGTCAATATCCCCCAGGATCTGGTCATAGCGGCTGATGTAGTCGTTGTAATAAAGGTCCAGAACATCGCGGCTGAGTTTCAGCAGCACCGCTTCGTTCTGGGCGGCTTCGTTCTGCTCACCCAGCACCCAGGCCTCGCGGTGAACACGCTCGGCGACACTGACAGCCTCCGGCAGGAACACGTTATGGAAGCCATCATAGGTGAAGATCCCCTCGATCCCCTCGTTCAGCGGCTTGCCGGAGCTGCGTACCAGCACCCGCTTGACCGACGGGCCGCCAACGTCCGTGATCCGCCATTTCGCCAGTGCAGTGGCCTTCTTGGAGTTCAAGATGCCGTTATAGACCCGCTGTGCCAGCGGCATTTCCGACAGAATGTTTTGCGCCTGGGCAATCAGCGGTCCGTTGAGAGCAATCTCCTCCATTGGCTGCGATAGCAGGGCGGTCAGGTGATCCATCAGATCGGCGCGCAGCTGGTTTCGGGCGATGCCGGGATAGGCGATCCGCTCCCAATCCAGCCGCATCCACTCCTTGACCAGATCCTGGTTCATCGGCCCCTGCAGGCCCAGCATCAGATAGATCTTCAGCGCTTCATACAGCGTGTCTGGGTTGTTGATGTTGCCTTCGATCTGTTGCTCCAGCCGCACCAGAAGCCGCGGCAGCAGCCGCTGGTTCAGCGCCGTGCGGTAGGTCTGCGCCGCCTGGGTGCCGATCACTTCTCCCTGATACAGGCCATAGGTCATCGCCCCGTCAGGCTCCGGATCCGACAGCACCGGGTTGCCCGGCATGTCGCGCAGGTTGTTCAGCGCTGCTGCCACCGGCACCAGATCTGTATCGCCGACCGGGCTGGGCGGCAGTTGCGCCGAAGCGGCCTGATAAGCAGAAACCTGGCCTTCGGCCTGAGTAATCAAATCGGTGTTCTTAAGGTAGGAACGCACCCAAAGCGCACCCATTCCAATCGCCACCAGAACGGTGGCAGTGATCGCAATCCGGCGGGTCCAGCGGTAGCGGCGTTCCACCTTGTCGTCAGCCGACACCAGCCCCGCCTCGGGGAACATCACACTTTCAAACAGCCGGGTCAGGAAGAAGGACCGCCCGGTGCCCTGCCCGGTGCCAATCGCCTGCCGCCCGATGCCAAAAGTTTGCGCCATGCCCAGCATCAGCCGGTCGATCGGCGTGCCTTCCTGGGTGCCGGAGGTGAAGTAAATCCCCCGCAGCATCTGGCGCTGCTCATAACGGTTGTCCTGAAACACCTCGGTCAGAAACTCCCGGGCCACCCCGCGCATCGAGGCGACCTGCGCCGGAAATCCGGCAATCAGTGCGCGGCGCTGATGATCGGTCTCGGTCTGCATCTTCTCCAAAAGCTGCGCATTGACCTGCCCCAGCAACAGCCCGAATTCCTCGTCAAACCCGGCAATCGGCGCCTGTTCCTTCTTGCCCTTGGGCACTGGCAGGGTGAATCCCCAGACCTGTTCGCGGTCCTCCTTGCCCAAGGCGTCATGGAACTCCTGAAAGCCGGCAATCAGGTCTGCCTTGGTGAACAGCACATAGACCGGGAAACGCACGCCCAGTTTCTCGCGCAGCTCGGCCAAGCGGCGGCGCACCGCAGCGGCGTGGCTTTTCTGTGTGATCTCATCCTGCAACGACAGATCCGACAGCGAGATTGCAATAATCGCACCATTGATCGGCTGCCGCTTGCGGTATTTCTTCATCAGCCCCAGGAAGCCCAGCCAAGCGGCGTTATCAGCCTCGGCATCGCTTTCCTGGGTTGTATAGCGCCCGGCAGTGTCGATCAGCACCGCGTCATTGGTGAACCACCAGTCGCAGTTGCGGGTGCCGCCGACGCCGCCAATCGCAGCCTTGCCCAGTTTCTCGGCCAGCGGGAACTGCAGGCCGGAATTCACAATCGCCGTGGTTTTGCCCGCGCCGGGCGGGCCGATCATGATGTACCACGGCAGATCGTTCAGATGACGGCGGCCGCCCTTGGACTTGCGCAGCTCTTTCATCGCGTCCTTGAACTTGCCGCGCAGTTCGCCGATTTCCTCGGACAAAACATCATCTTCCGAGGTATCCACCGCCTCGGCGATCTCCTCGGTCATCTCCTTGTCCTTGCGGCGGCGCCGCCAGAAGATGATGCCGATGATGATGAAATACAGAAGGAAGATTATCCCGATGGTGATCAGCCGCGACATCACGCTGTCAAACGGACGCCACTCATCGCCGCCAATAAACGGCGCGAAATACCACACGCAGGCCGACAGCACCGCTGCCAGGATCAGCAGAACGGTGTAGATCGACCGGAACAGCGGAAAGATATAACGGCGGATCATCCTTCAACCTCCTGAACCAGCAGGATTTCGATCCTGCGGTTCTTGGCCCGCCCTGCGCGGGTGCTGTTATCTGCAATCGGTTCTTTGTCGGCGCGGCCCTCGGCCGACAGCCGGTCCGGGTCTGTCATCATCTTGGCCATGCCTGCCATCACCGATTTCGCCCGTGCCAACGAAAGCGCCATGTTGGACGGGAAACGGGAGGAGCGGATTGGAATATTGTCGGAATGGCCCGCCACGATAATTTTGCCCTTTTCGTCATTCAGCGACTCAGCCACACGGTTCACCGAGGACCGGAATTTCTTGCTGAGCTGGTCCGACCCCGAGCCGAACATGCCCGAACCGGCCAGCCGGATAATCAGTGTGTTGCCCTTCTGAAAGACTTGCACGATGCCTTCCTTGATCTCCGGTTCCAGGAAGCCCGTGACCTTGGCGATCTGTTCTTCGGCCGTCGGCGCCGGCGGAGGCGGAGGCGGCGGAGGCGCACGCCGTTCCAGCTCCGCCTTGGGGCCGGAATCGACAATCGTCAGCTGCCCGACCACATTCTCGGTCTGGTTCGACAGCATCCAGCTCAGGCTCAGAAACTGCAGTGCCAGCACTGCGCAGGCGGCCGCCAGGGTGATCCAGACCAGCCGCCAGACCGACAACGCCTTGAACGGTTTGACCAGGCCTTCCCAATGCGGCGACAGATCGCGCTCCACCGGGCCGCGCTGATTTCGGATGATCCGGGCCAGCGCGCCGCGGATTTGCAGATGTTTCTCGGAACCGCCCTGCTCCACCCGCAGACGGCCCTCGAACCCCAGCGATAGGCACATGTACAGGAACTCGAGCATGTCGATATTGCCGCCCGGCTCTTTCTCCAGCCGCGCCAGCAAGTCATAGAAACGGTCGCCGCCGACCACCTCACGGTGGAAGGTCGCCACCATCGACTGCAACCCCCAGGCAGACTGTCCGCCCCAGGGCGTGTTCAGCACCACGTCATCCAGCGTCGCGCACAGCGCATAGCGCGCAATCTTCACCGTCTGAGCGGCAATGCCCGCCTGCAGCGCGCGGTTTTCAAACGCACGTACCTCAGCCACAACATTCTTGCGCAGCCCATCCGGGTCCATGTGCTGGGCCCGGTTGCGGATCCGGCTGATCAGCGCAAACAGGGTGGAGGCACAGGCCGTCAGCTGGTTCATCCCCGTCAGCGCCATTTTCGGCGCCTTCGCCCCGCCCGCCGCAGCCTGCGGTTTCGGTGCTGCTGCCTGCGGCACGCCATAGGCATCCAATCCGGGTTCTGCCGGGGCCGCAGGCTGTTCCGCTCCAGGCTGGATCTGCGGTGTTTCCGGCTGCTGCACCGGCGTGGCCGTCCGCCGCCCGCCCGGGTTCGGCTTGATCACCGTCTTGTCGGTATCCCCCGGTTCGGCAAAGGGATCGTCATAATCAGCCATCTCAGCATCTTCCCTTACGCATTACGGATCGCCCAAAGCTCCATCTTGAGCCCCGGATACTGCCCAGACACATGCACCGCGATGCCGCCCGAAGTGGTCATCTTGCGCCAATAGGGGCTGTCCGCATCCATCTCGAAATAGACCACGCCGGAGTGATAGGGGATCTGCCGCGGTGCCACTGGCAAAGGCCGCAGGGTGATCCCCGGCAGCGCCGAGTTCACCAGTTGGCGGATCTCCTCGACGGGGCCGATCTTGGCCTGGCCCGAGAAATGCTTGCGCACATCCTCGGCCGGAATATCCGCGCTGACCGCCAGCACAAAACCAGCATTACCCAGCAGTTTCCGGTCGGCAATGACCCCCACCGAGATACCGTATTTGCGCGCCTCCAGCTTGATCGGGATCGCGGTCTGCTCCAGAACCGAGCTCAGGTATTGGCGCAGCACCCGGATCACCGGCGCAAAGCATTCGACCAGATTGTCATGGGTATAGGGCGGAAACTCCGGCGCCTGTTTTTCGGTCGACATGAACACCGACAGCTCCCCGGCCAGCCCCGCACAGGCGGTGAACAGCCGTTCGGGATGGAGGTTCTCGATATTGCGCAGATGGCGTACTTGCGGCAGCATCCGGTTGACCACTGCCAGCAGCATGAAATCCGACACATCCGCCACCCCGCGGGCGCCGCCGGCCTCTGACAAGCGGCCCGCCAGCGCCTCCATCCGGTGCGCCAGCAACCCCTCCAGCTCACGCAGGAAACCGCTAAGCGCAGGCGCCGCCCGCACGTCCAAGCAAGCCGGGACAAAGGCCTGATCAAGCACGATCTCCTTGTCCGGGCGCACCTCGATGATGCGCGCCACGGGGATCGCCAGCAGATCGGCCAGATCGTCCACCTCCAGCGCAAACTGCAGCCGCATCTTGCCCACATCCAGCTCCACCGGCTTACGCTCGGTCGAGGTCACATCGGTCACTTCCTGCTTGTCCGGGCGCAACCGGCTGGCCGAACGTTCGGCGCCGCTCAGATCTACCTCGGTGGCGCCCTGGCGGCGCTGCGGCACAGTCATGTAGACGATGCAATCCTTGACCGTCGAGGGCACTTCCATCGCCGGCGGGTGCGGGTCCGCCATCGGCACCCGGAACACGGTGCCGTCATGGGTCAGCCCCTCGCAGGACTTCACTGCGAACTGGCCGATCTTCAGCGCCTCATGGTCGATCTCCAGCCCGTTCACGCCCCAGGCATAGGGGCTGAGCCGCCGCGCCAGCCCGGCAACCAGCGCCTCGTTATACCGGTCGGACTGCTGGAAGTGATGCGGCTGCAGAAACAGCCCCTCCGTCCAAAGTACTTTACTGTCCCAGGACACCGGGATCTCCTCTCAGTTGCGGGCACGCGCCAGCGGCGCGGTGCGCATCAGTCCTTCAGCCTGTCCAGCTGATCCTTGTAGGCACGCGCAAACTCGCGGCTGAACAAGTCGTGAAAATCATTCTCAGCCTGATCGGAAATCTCCGCATACAGCTGTTCGTAGACGTCCCAGTACTGCGCCTTCTTGCCGCGCAGGAGGTCCTTGAGGCCGCCCTTGGTTTCGATCTGGCTCTCCAATGCTTTGGGATCAAGCCGTTTCAAGACACCTTTCAGCGCCGCCTCCATGCCGGTGACCATCGCCACCTCATGTGCCTTGATATCGCGCAACGCCTCTTCGGCAGCCGTCTCTGGCGACAAGTAGCCCTTGGTCGCCGGACGCACCATCGCTTCAACCGCCTGCTCCGGCGTAATCGAGAATTTCAGCGGGTTGTTTCCACCCGCCGAGATCATCGTCTGTTCAATCCGGAATTCGGATTTGATCGAGGTCCGCGTCATCAGGATTTCGCGCAGGCCGATGACCAGCGTCCGCATCACCCGGCCCATGCGCGCCATGGTGCTGGCGTGTTCCGCCGGATCAAGGCTGACTTCGGCGCCCGCACCCTTCAGGAACGCGGCCACCGCGTCTTGCGACTCTGCTGACGGAGGCGCCGCGGATGCAATGGTTTTTAGCTCCCCGGCAGCCCTATCCTGCACCGGCGGTATCTCGGTCGGCGGTGCGGGCGGCACTTCCGGCGGCGGCGCTGCGGGCGGGGTTTCCGGCACCGGGGCCGGAACCTCACGCGGCGGTGGCGCGGGTTGCGGATCGGGGGCAGGCACCGGAGTTTCCGGCTCGCCTATTCCCGTCAGGAAATCATCGTCCCAATCGTCCGGGATCATGTTCGACTGCGCCGCAGGCACGGCAAACCCGTCCGAAGCGGTCGGGTTGTGGTTGGCCAGACTGGCCCCCTCCCCTTCACGCCCGTCGCTGGCTTTCTGAAAAAACGGATCTTCTTCCTCGCCCAGGGGCGGCAGCAGTTCATCAATCGGATCCATCGGATTCAGCTGCGCCGGTCCCTTAAGGCCCTCACCCAGCAAATCATCCAGGAAATCACCGCCCGGCCCTGCATCTTCCAGCAGCTGCAGCGGATCCGGCGCATTGGCGGCATTGCCGTGCGAGGCCGGCCCCTGCGCGGCGGGGGCAGCAATCATGCCGCCGACATCCGCCAGATCATCGCGGATTTCCACCACCAGCTCATAGTTGCCGACGCAAAGCACATCCCCGTTGTTAAGCGGCGTCGGTGTGCGGCCCAGCGGAATTTTGGAATAGTTCAGAAACGTGCCGTTAGAACTGAGGTCAACCACCACCACATTGCCATTGTGATCCTCGATCACGCAGTGATTGCGCGACAGCAGCTGGTCCGGGTCCGGCAATACCAGGTCGCAGCTGGCGCCCCGCCCCACAGTCAGGCTCGGCCCCCGCATCGGAACAGGGGCCGCATCGCCGGGCATTGCGCCCGAGCTTTGGAATTTCAACGTCACTCCCATGTTTGGGCTTAACCTCCCACCAGCACGGTGACTTCACCCTTGGCGACCATGCCGCCGCAGGCCGTGTTGTCCAGAATCCGCGCAGCCGGCATGTTGTTGATCAGCACCGTGGCCGAACCTTTGATGATCGGGTGCGGCGAAGGCGCCGCGGTGCACATATCACCTAGGCGGGCAGCCGGCAGATTGGCCACCAGCACGGTCACCGCGCAGGGCGGCAGGATCGGCGTCGGCACCGGCAGCACCGGCGGCGGCGGGGTTGAGGGCAGCATGCAGGCATGCAGATCCGTCATCCGGGCCTGTGGCATTCCCATTACTTACATCCTCTCTCAGCTTTGCGTTGCCGCTTCCGGCACCTGGACCACCTGCCCCTTGCCGCCACGCGCAATATCCAGCGCGCGCTCAATCAGAACGCCGCCGTGTTCTTCAAACTTATCAGACAATTGACCCAAGGCCACCATATTCATGGCAAAGGCCGCCGCCTCGGACGCCCCCGCCGGGGCGGGATATTGATTCAATTCTCCCGGTCCAAGCGTTCCGGCCGCATAAAGCACCGCCAGCGCGCAATTCACCGTATCATCATCCACATAGGCATGATCCAGAGTGATGCGCGCCTTGTCGCGGTTTTCCTCGGATGGCTCAAACACCCAAGTCTCCGACGCGGTCAGCGAGGCCGGATCCTGGTCCGAACGCGGCCCGATGTAATCGCGCGCCGCGAGGCAGGCCCACCACACCCGCTCGCGCGGGGGCAGCAGCACCGCCAGCGTGCGCAGCAGATCGACCAGCGCGCCCTTGCGGTCCAGCTCCTCCAGCACGGTTCCTGCCAGCGCCGTTGGCGGTGCCTCCAGCGGTGTTTTCAGGATGACATTTGCCCGTGACAGCAGCTTGGCCACCGGGTCAGCGGGCATTTTCACCAGCTTTTCAAATCTTGCCGACATCTGCACCACCTAGTTGATCATCGTGAGGCCGCCCTTCAGGGTCAGCATGGCCTCGCCTTTCACGGTGGTCATCGGCGCCTTGGCCTCAACCATTCCAGAGCCTTCGATCTTGATCATCGGCCCCTTGATCGTAACACCGGAATTGTCGATCTTGACCTCGGATGCCCCCACAGTCAGCTTGATCTCCTGCCCCGCCGACATGGCGATCTTGCCCGCGGTCACATCCACCGTCAGATTGCCCATCGACACGGTCTCTGTATGGTTCCCCGTTGAAATGGTTTCGGTCAGGTCGCCGGTGTCCACGTCCAGGGTCATGTTGCCGGTCTGGATGGTCTCGGACTTGTCGCCGGTTTCCACCACCTCGGTCCGGTCGCCCTCATGCACGGTTTCCGTCATGTGCTGCTGGACCGTGAAAACATAGCTCTTCTCGTCCGCCTCAGTGACTTCCGGGTCGGGAGCATCCATGCCAACAGTCACCGTTGAGCGGTCCTTGACCAGCATCTGATGATCCTTCTCGGCCTGCACCCGCATCAGCTCGCTGTCTTTCTTGTCATCGAACATCAGCTCGTTGTAACCGCCGCCGCCCTTGGAGGAATTGGTCTTGATCCCCAGCTGTGTCTGATCGTCGGGGTAGGTATAGGGCGGCATCGTTTCAGCATTGTAAAGCATGCCGGTGCAGATCGGCCGGTCGGGGTTGCCGTCCTCGAACTGGATCACAACCTCCTGGCCCATGCGCGGGATCGCCACCATGCCCCAGTTCTTACCGGACCAGGGCGTCACTACCCGCACAAAACAAGACGAAGTCTCGTTCTTCTTGCCTTCCCGGTCCCAATGAAACTGGATCTTGATCCGGCCATGCTTGTCGGTCCAGATCTCTTCGCCGCTCTGGCCGACCACGGTTGCGGTCTGCAGCCCCTGCACTTCCGGCCAGGGGGTCACCAGCGGCGCCCGGAACTGATCGGATTTCAGAATGGCACTGAACGTCGAGGCATAGACGTCGTGCTCCATCTCCTCGGGCACATCCATGTTGCGCGCCTTTAGGTCGCGCCGCATCGCCCCTTTGGTGGCAACCTCTTTCTTCTGCTGACTCTCCCGCTCACCGTAGTCCCAAGCCACCTTGACATGATGCTCTGTCTCAATGACGAGATATTCCTTGTTGTTCTCCTTCACCGGATGTTTTTCCATCGTGAAGGTGCTGCCGGTGCCCAGGGTCGCCACACTGGACGCGCCGCGCCAGCGGATGTGCCTGATCGCCTCCGCTTCCATCCGCACCCTGGAACGCTTGTCTCCCAATGGGGTCTTGGACGGATAACGGCCCTGGTAGTCATAAACTTCATAATCATCGTAGGAATGGCTGCCCTTGGCGATTTCAGTGGCAGCCTTCAGATCCGCCGAGGGCGTTTCAAAGTTGAAATCATTCAGCGTGACCTTGCCGCGTGTCAGGATCTCATCCTTGGTCCATTCCGAGATATGCTCCTCGCGCCGACGGTCGCTGTCATCACGGGCGTGGAACTCAATCCCTGCGCCGCCCTTGATCGGCGCGTGCCCGCTGACCCCGTCGCACAGCACCAGCTTTTCAATCGCGGTATCGCCAATGGGACTGTCGAAGTAGAAATATATCCCCTCTTCCTCCATCAGCCGGCACAGGAAGGCATAGTCGCTTTCACGGTATTGCAGGCAGTATTCGCGCGCCTCATAGGAATCGCTCAGCTTGTCGGTGAAATCGCTGAAACCGTACTCGCTGAACAGCTGTTTGATGATATCGACCGAGGTCTTTTCCTGAAACACCCGCAGATCGCTGGTCCGCGTCAGCAGCCAGAACCAGGGGCGCACCTCCGCCACATACATCTCGTACCCGTTGCGAAAGCCCAGATACTCGACCGAAATGCACAGCCCGTTGAACTGATGCTCTGTCTGCTGGCGCATCACATGCACATTCATCTGCTTGCCGACCAGATCCTGCAGCTTGGGCTGGCTCTTGGTCGCGGCAAATTCGATTGTGGTCTCGGTCAGCTTGCTCAGCCCCTCGCGCACAATCGCACGGCTCATCATCAGGCCGTCGGTGGAATATGTCCCCGACATCCAGGCGAGGTCGTTTTCATGGCCCTTACTTACAACCATGGGTCCTCCTTTCCGCGACGGGAACCGGGCCGGAAATCGCCGGCAGTGTTCTCAAACATTCGCATCATAAATCATCCAAAAGCGCGGCGAGGTCTGCATCCATTTCGTCATCACCGCCGTCGTCATCGTCATCGCCGTCGTCCCCGAACGACGCCAGCAAGTCGTCCAGATCCCCGAGGCCATCGTCATCCCCGCTGCCGTCTCCAAGATCCAGATCGTCCAGGCCGAGATCATCCCCATCATCTCCGCCCAAATCCAGATCATCGTCTTCATCACCGCCTGCAGGCGCCGCCGGTTCCGGCAGCCCGCGCGGATCAGGCGGCGAGGGTTCCGGCGCAGGCACGCCGGTCCAGGGCCCCAGTATCTCGCTGCCCTTCAGAGAATTAAAGGACGTCAGCCGCACCTCGTCCCGCCCCTTGACCGCGCTTACCGCCATAAATCCGCGTTCCTGCGCCAGCGCAATCTTGCCCAGATCAATATTGCGCTCGGTGCAGGGCAGCGCCACCTGATCGCCGAACTTGTCGTTCACATAATGATAGGGCATCTCTCCCAAAGTCATGATTTTACCCAGCTGCAGGGACGGCCCGTTCTGACGGAACGACCGCCCAAGCAGGATTGCCACCAGCACCACCGGATTCGCCCAAAGCATCCCCTTCAGACCCTCGGATTCGGTAAACTCCTCAAAATCAAACTCATAACAGGGTTCGGTCTTCTCGCCATAAGGGCGGCGCAGCAGGAACCGCGGGCTGACCAGCCCCAGATGCCCGGCCTCTGCCATGCCCTGCAACGTATCCCAGGCCTCGGCCACCAGCTTGGGCCGCTCCGCCTTGGGCGTCTTCAGGAACTCGGGCGAAATCGCGGCAAAGAACGGCGCATCCACATGTGCCGCCACCCGCGCGATGCGTCCGAGCAGTTCCGCATGCGGCGGGGTTTCCTCGAACTGATACATGCCGATCAGCGCCGAATAGCCACCGCGCCCGTTCTCCTCGTCCAGCGGCTCTTCGGTCAGCAGCCGCACAAAACCGGTTTTCGACAGGTCTTCTGTAGCTGCCAGATCCGCCGCCAACTCCTCCGCCGAGATGTCATACAGCATCACATCCAGCGTATCGTCATCCTCGATCGAGCGCGCCATCAGATCCAGCGAGCGCCACTGCGCCTCCACCGATTGGAACTCCGGATGGTGCAGCACCAGCCGCATCGCATCGGACAGCGCCTCATCCACCGCCTTTTGCATCGCTGCTGCATCCGGGTCCGGCAGCGCCCTGATATGCGGGCCGACGACGCGCGCCAGCAACTCCTCCACCGGCGAGGCCGGACGCGGGGTGATGCCGGTTGCCCCGATCAGCTGCTGAAAGGCGCTCAGCCGTTTGTCGGCCGGCACTGAATTTCCCGCCGACGTCCGCTTCGGCGCCCGCGCCCTGGTGCCGTGTTTCTCCGCCCAAGCCTTCAGCGTGCCCGCCGCATGATCCGCTGTCGCGCCGCTTTGCAGCTGTTTGCGCAGCCCCACCAGCTCCGAGAACAGTTCGACATTTTCATACAGCTCATCCGGATGCAGCCCGTCCAGATCCTCCAGCTTGACCGCAATCCCGGCGCCGTCCTTGCCGATCGACAGCACCAGCTCAGTCGCGAAGCTCTCGATCACATCCTCGACCGTATCCGGATCCAGCAGGATCGCTTTGCGGGCCGCCAGCGCATCGCCGGTCTCCAGCTGACCCTTCGCCGCGCGGCCGGAAAAATCACCCAGAATGGCCAGCCGGAACCGCTTGCGCTCCAGCTTCTGCGGGTCAGGACGCTCCGCGCTCATGGTGCCATAAGCGAACTCGGGATCCTCTGATACTTCGACCTCTGCAGCCTCAGCTGCGGGTTCATCACCGCCGGCGTCCAAATCCCCTAGCAGCGCGTCGAGATCATCACCGCCAGCGCCCCCGTCTTCCTCATCATCCTCGTCATCGCCGCCGAGATCCCCCAGCAAATCGTCCAGGTCCATATCGCCATCATCACCCATCAGGCTGTCCAGATCGGAGTCCGCATCACCCAGCCCGCCCAGCAGCGCATCCAGATCATCCTCGGCACCGCCGTCTTCTGCCGCCTCCTCCGCTGAGGCCTCCTCGCCGAGGCCTGCCAGCAGACCATCCAGATCGCCCTCCTCTTCCTCGCTGCCGAGGTCCCCCAAAAGATCATCAAGGCTGGCGTCCTCCATCTCCTCTGCGCCGTTCTCATCAAGCCCGTTTAGCAGCGCGTCCAGATCATCACCGCCCGCCGCTTCATCGTCAGCACCGCCCAATCCGCCAAGCAGATCATCCAGGCTGCTGTCTTCTCTCTCTTCAGCGGCGGTATCTTCCGGCTCGTCCAGACTACCCAGCAAGCTGTCCAGATCATCGCCGTCATCCCCGTCTTCAAGAAGCGCATTCAGTTCGGAACTGTCGTCCTCTGCAGGTTCTGGGCTGTCCAGATCCCCCAGCAAATCATCCAAACTGCTGCCGTCATCCTCCGGCTCCGTAGATGGTTCGTCGCCCGGATCACTCAAAAGCGCATCGGGATCATCCGCGGAGGCATCGTCTTCGGCAAGGTCCGCCAGTATGTCATCAGAGACGTCCACCACGGCGGCCTCTTCGGGCGCATCGCTGCCAAGGCCCGCAAGCAAATCATCAAGCCCGCTATCCCCGGCCTCTTCTTCTGCAGGCGCCTCCAGCGTGTCCAGCGCAGCGCTCAGATCGTTGTCCCCGGCATCGTCCTCCGGTTCTTCCAGCCCGCCGAGGATACCGTCCAGCCCACCCCCCTCTACTGGTGCGTCCTCCGGAAGATCCTCTGCCAGCCCGGCCAGCACGTCTGCGGCGCTGTCTTCGCCGCCCGTTTCCTCAGGCGTCTCAAGGCTGTCCAGCACCGAACTCAGATCTTCACCTGTATCCTTATCTTGCTCCGAGCCGCCCGCCAGCAACCCTTCCAGTACATCACCGGCGTCGTCTTCCGCCGTTTCCGCTGTCTCAACCGAGACCAGGCTGTCCAGTGCATCCGCCGCCGCGCTGCCGTCGGCTTCCTCCACCGCAGCATCGTCCAGCAGCCCGTCCAGAACATCGTCCAGGCCGCCATCCAGCCCGTCGTTTTCAATGCCGTCTTCGGCTGCTGCTTCAGCCAAGCTGTCCAGCGCCGCAGCGGCTTCGCTGCCGTCATCCCCTGCAACCGGCTCAACATCTGAAAGGTCACTCAGAACACCGGCAATATCTTCGCCCTGGTCCTCAGCTATCTCTACCGGGGTCAGACTTTCCAGGGCTGCCTCCGCCGCGTCATCGGCGCCTGCTTCTTCCTGCTGCAAACCGGCCAGCCCGTCCAGAACATCCGAGTGTTCCTCAGGCTCCGGCACCTCCAGGTCTGCCGCCGCTAAGCTTTCCAGCGCGGCACCGGCGGTGTCATCATTGCCGTCTTCCACTTCAATCGCAGCCAGCCCGTCCAGAACCGATGCAGACTCATCAGAGACATCCGCATCCGGAACCTCTGCCGCCGCCAAGCTCTCCAAGGCAGAACCCGCGGTATCGTCTTCCGCTTCATCCTCCAGCGCCTGTTCCGCCAGACCGTCCAGAATGCCGGCGTGATCCTCCGCGGGCAGCTCCGCAGTTTCAACCGCCGCGAGGCTTTCCAGCGCATCATCCGCTGCCGTGTCTGCCTGCTCTGGCACGTCAATCTCCGCGAGCGCATCCAGAACACTGGAATGATCTTCCGTTTCATCCTCCGGCACGTCCGCCGCTGCCAGGCTGTCCAGCACCATCCCGGACACATCCCCGGCGCCGGCGTCCCCGGGTTCCTGCGCCGCCAGCCCTGCCAGCACATCACCGGAGGTATCTGCATCTTCCGTTTCAGGCACATCCGCCTGCGCCAGTCCCTCCAGAACAGAGGCTGCGCCGTCCTCTTCTTCGGGGTCAGGCACATCGGTTGCAGCCAAAGCCGCCAAAGCATCCGCCGTATCATCCCGCTGTTCGGGATCTGCCGGTGCGGCCGCGCTCAGATCCGACAGCACGTCAGCGGTTGTAACTTCCGGTGCAGATTCCTGTGGGGCAGCACCCCGCAATCCTTCCAGAACCCCCGCCGAGTCGTCGTCAACCGCCTGGTCTTCCGGCGCCGCGTCGCGCAGTGCGTCCAGAATTCCGCCGGATGCATCCGCGGGCGCTGCAGCCTCCGGAGCCGCAGCCGCAAGCCCGGCCAGCACATCGTCGCTGGTATCGGCTTCTTCCGCGGGCAGTTCCAGATTGCGCAGGCTGTCCAAAGCGGCCGCGCTGCCGGCGTCCCCCGCCGGCGCCGACACTGCCGCCAGCAGCGACGGGTCGTTCAGGATCGTCTCGATCAGCGTCTCGGCACCGGTCTTGCCGTCCATATAGGCCATAAGGTTCTGCAACTGGGTGCGCGCCTCCAGCAGCGGACGCAGCGCATCCACCTTGGCGGCAATGGCGCCGGGCGAAAAATCCGCCATGCTTTCAAACGTCAGATCCACCGCTAGATTGCCCTCGCCGGTCAGCGTGTTGGGCACGGCAAAGGCAGCGCGCGGCGCCAATGCTTTCATCCGTTCGTCAAAATTGTCGACGTCGATTTCCAGAAACTTGCGGTCTGCAACGCCGGGCTGTTCAACTGTGGATTTGCCCGCCAGATCGCTCATCACGCCCATCACAAACGGCAGCTGCACCTTCTTCTCGGCGCCATAAAGCTCCACATCATATTCGATCTGAACGCGCGGCGCCCGGTTGCGGGCAATGAACTTTTGCGAGCTATCAGCCATTTCCCTGCCCTTTCAGCTGCGCAATCTCCGATCGCAGCGCCTTGATCTCCTCATGCAGCTCCATCACATGCGCGTCCACCACATCGGTCTCCGATTTGACCAGATCGCGCAGTTTCTCGAATTCGGCCTCGGCGTCCGCCTCCACTGCGGTCTGCATGGTGTTGACCAAAAGGCCGATGAACAGGTTCAGAACCGAAAACGCAGTGATCACGATGAACGGCACAAAGAACGACCAGGCAAAGGGGAACTCTTCCATCACCGGCCGCACGATGCCCATCGACCAGCTTTCCAAGGTCATGATCTGGAACAGCGAATACAGCGACCGCCCCAGGGTGCCGAACCATTCATCAAAGGCCTGTCCGTACATCATCGTCGCCATCACGCCGAAGACATAGAACACGATAGAGATCATCACGATCACCGCGCCCATGCCCGGCAAAGCATCCAGCAGCGCCTGCACCACGGCCCGCATCTGCGGGATGACCGACAGCAGCCGCAGTGCCCGTACCACCCGCAGCCCACGCAGTGCCGACAGGCCCTGGCTGTCCGGGAACAAACCAAAAGAAACCACAATCAAGTCAAAGATATTCCAGGCCGAAGCAAAGAAGCGCAGACCATAGGCAAAGAGTTTCAGCGCCAGTTCCAGAACAAAAATGCCCAGAACAACAGAGTCGATGACATCCAGCAGACCGCCAGCATACGCCCGCACCGCAGCAGAAGTGCCAAGCCCCAGTGTGATCGCATTGAAGATGATGATGCCAAGAATGGCATTGGTCACCCATTGGCGCTCAACAAATTCCCGGGCCCGGTCCCGGAGCGTCCCTTCGGTTTGCGCGCTGCTGTCCAATTTGTTTCTCCACCCGGTCTTTCAAGTCTTGCCGGGCACGTTCTGCGCCCGGCGGTCTTTCATCATTCGTCAGGCCGCGTCGAACACAGTCCCGTCCAATGCCTTGCTGGTGATTTTGTCGTAGGCATAGCCGCCGACCGCGCCGCCCACGCCCAGGGCCAGATCCTTGGCGCCGGTGGCAATCGAGTTGCCATCAATCGGCGACAGCGCCAGGGCTGCGAACTTCAGCCCCTCACGGAACACCTTCAGCGCTTTGGGGTCCTTGATTGTCAGCGCCTTCACCCGCTTCATCAGCTCCTTGATATTGCTGGCCCAGCCGCGCGCATCGCTGTACATGATCTGGATCTTATCGATGGCGCTCTGAACCTCGGCATAGTTTTTCGCCAAGGCCGTATCCAGCGCCTTGCTGATCATCACCAGTTGGGTCTTCTTGTCCTTGACGGGATGCTTTTTCAGCTTCTTGCCGACCTCGGCCAGGAATTCCTTTTTTAGCTTTTCCTGCTGTTTCAGAATCTTGTTCAGGTTCTTGGACAGGTCATGCATTTTGACGACCATCTGCGCGTATTTCGCCTTCAGCGTATCAGCCGCATCCTCCACCGTCTTGACCGAAGGCTGCGAGATCCCAAGGAACTCCTGGAACACCGCCGCCGACACCTCATTCGCCGCATTCAGCGCCTTGTTGGAGGCCGCCTTTTCCACCACCGCAAGGTTCTTCACCAGTATGGTCTTGGACTGATCGATATTGATCGCCAGCTTGCCGATGTCCTTGGCCAGCGTCACCCCCGACTTGATCAGGCCGATGATGCCAAAGGCCGCGCCCGCGCCGCCGGAGAACGGCGAGGTCGCCATAGCGGCGATGCTCACCGCCAGACCGGCCAGGGTACCGGCAATGGACACGCCGATCTTGATCTTGAACTTGGACCATTCCTTTTTCTTCTTCTGCAGGCTGGTCCAGGCCTTTTGCGCAGCCAGTTCAGCGCCCTTTTCGGCCACTTTGACGTCATTCTTGATGGCGTCGTTCAGCCCTTTCAGCTGCTTTTCCATGTCTTTATCCGAAGCGCCCTTGGCCACCATCTGGACAAACAGCTTGTCGAACACCTTGCACTTCTTCTCGATGGTGTCCTTGGTTTGCTCCAGCACCTCGCTGGCACCGGCATGGAATTCCTGCTGCAAAAGCGGGTCTTTCTCGACCCCCTTTTCCATCTTCTTGTCGAGCTCGACCACCACTTTGAACGACAGTTTCGGCGGTTCGACCATCTCCAGCCCGGACACTTTAATGTCCAGGTTTTTCAGGTCCATAACAACATGTTTAACCATAGGATTTCCTTCCCACTGATTACCCTCAAGCGCGATCAATCAAACGCGTATGAAAACTCCCCGTCGGTGACGCCAATGGCGACTTTCTCCACGTCCTTGCCTTCCATCAGGCGGCGCAGGAATTCGTTTGAAATATCCGGCAGCATGGTGTTGGTGACGATCGCGTCGATCATCCGGCCGCCGCTGTCCAGCTCCTGGCAGCGGTTGACGATTTCCTCGACCACCGCATCCGAGTATTCGAACGGCACCCCATGGGTTTCCTGCACCCGCTTCTGGATCCGGCCCAGCTGCAGCTTGGTAATTTCGCCGATCATCTCCGGGCTGAGCGGATAATAGGGGATCGCCACCAGGCGCCCCAGCAAAGCCGGCGGGAAAACTTTCACCAACGGATCGCGCAAGGCTTTCGCCATACCCTCCGGTTCCGGCATCAGATCCGGGTCCGAACACAGATCCATGATCGTTTCGGTGCCGACATTCGAGGTCAGCAGGATCAGCGTGTTCTTAAAGTCGATGATGCGGCCCTCACCGTCTTCCATCACCCCTTTATCGAACACCTGAAAGAAAATCTCATGCACATCCGGGTGCGCCTTCTCAACCTCATCCAGCAGCACGACGGAATAGGGCTTGCGCCGCACCGCCTCGGTCAGCACCCCGCCTTCGCCATAGCCGACATAGCCCGGAGGCGCGCCTTTCAAACTGCTGACCGTATGGGCTTCCTGGTATTCCGACATGTTGATGGTGATGACGTTCTGCTCGCCGCCATACAGCACCTCTGCCAGCGCCAGCGCGGTTTCCGTCTTACCCACGCCCGAGGTCCCCGCCAGCATGAACACCCCGATCGGCTTGTTCGGGTTGTCCAGCCCGGCGCGGCTGGTCTGGATACGTTTGGCGATCATCTTCATCGCATGATCCTGGCCGATCACCCGTTTCGCCAGATGTTCCTCCAGGTTCAGGATCGTCTCGATCTCGTCCTTGACCATGCGGCCCACCGGGATGCCCGTCCAGTCGCCCACCACGCTCGCCACCGCCTGATGGTCAACTATCGGCAGGATCAGCGCAGAATCGCCCTGCAAGGTTTCCAACTCGGCGTTCTTGTCCTTCAGCTCCTGCATCAGCTTGGCACGGTCTTCATCGGAAAGCGGGCTGTCGGCAGCGCCCTCCGCTGCGTTATCCCCGGCATCCGGGGCAGCGTCCACGGGCGCGGCCCCCTCCCGGAGCTTGGCGCGCAGCTCCAGAATGCCCTCGACAACCGCCTTTTCCTTGTTCCAGCGCTCTGTCAGCCCGGCCAGCCGTTCCTCCTCAGCTGTCTTGGCAGCCTCCACTGCCTCGCGCCGGTCAGCGACCTCGTAACCCGCGGTCTCGTCGCGGCCGATGATCTCCAGCTCAGTGGTCAACGCCTCAATCCGGCGCTGGCTGTCATCCACCTCGGCCGGCACTGCGTGCTGGCTGACTGCCACGCGGGCACAGGCCGTATCCAGCAGGCTTACCGATTTATCCGGCAATTGCCGCGCCGGGATATAGCGGGCCGACAAGCTGACGGCAGCCTCGATCCCCTCGTCCAGAACCTGCACCCTGTGGTGGCCTTCCAGCATCGAGGCAATGCCCCGCATCATAAGGATTGCCTTTTGAATGCCCGGCTCATCAATCTTGACCACCTGGAAACGGCGGGTCAGAGCCGGGTCTTTCTCAATATATTTCTTGTACTCGGCCCAGGTGGTCGCGCCGATGGTGCGCAGCGTGCCGCGTGCCAGCGCCGGTTTCAGCAGGTTGGCCGCGTCGCCGGTGCCTGCCGCACCGCCAGCCCCGACCAGCGTGTGGGTCTCATCGACAAACATCACAATCGGCACCGGGCTGGCCTGCACCTCGTCAATCACCTGGCGCAGGCGGTTTTCAAATTCACCTTTCATGCTGGCGCCAGCCTGCAAGAGGCCCACATCCAGCACCAAAAGCCGCACATCCTGCAGCGCCGGCGGCACGTCGCCGCGCGCAATCCGCAGGGCAAAGCCTTCAACCACCGCCGTTTTGCCCACCCCGGCCTCACCGGTGAGGATCGGGTTGTTCTGCCTGCGCCGCATCAGAATATCGACGATCTGGCGGATTTCCTCATCGCGGCCGACAATCGGATCGATCTCGCCGTTGCGCGCCTGCTCGGTCAGATCGGTGCAGAACTGCTCCAGCGCCTCGCCCTTGCCCATGGCACCCGGCGCCATCGACCCCGAGGCCTCGCCCGGCTCCGCCCCGCCGCCGGTGACGTTGGAGCCATCCTGCGCGCCCAGCCGTTCTTCGGGCGAGCCATCAGTGGCATCGTTGAAATTATCCGCCAGGTCATCGGCGCCGACGCTCGCCAGCTCCGGAGACATGTTCGACAGGATGTTGCGCAGCGCCGGAGTTTTCAGCATGCCCAGCAGCAAATGGCCGCTGCGCACCTGCCCCGCCGAATACAGCAATGACCCCCAGACCCAGCCGCGTTCCATCGCATCCATCAGATGGTCAGACAGATCCGAGATCGTCGAGGCCCCGCGCGGCAGCATATCCAGCGCCCGGGTCAGTTCGGTTGCGATCTTGCCCGCATCCAGATCGTAATGCTGGATGATCCGGTGAATGTCGCTGTCCTGCTGCGCCAGCAGCTGATGCAGCCAATGCACCAGTTCGACATAGGGGTTGCCCCGCATCTTGCAGAACACGGTT
The DNA here is from genome assembly GCF_000473165.1 of Leisingera aquimarina DSM 24565. Taxonomy (GTDB): domain Bacteria; phylum Pseudomonadota; class Alphaproteobacteria; order Rhodobacterales; family Rhodobacteraceae; genus Leisingera; species Leisingera aquimarina. The sequence goes on from NZ_KI421506.1 coordinate 77,162, forward strand.
GCGCTTTCCACGGCCTGGTATCCCAGCTTGTTCAGCTTGCCAAACAGCGCCACGCGGCTGATCTCGGTCATCTTAAATCCCTCCCTCTACTCGCTCTTCAGCCCCGGCGCCAAATCCCGGGTACAGGTATAAATCACTCACATCCGGCTGGTCCGCATCCGGATCCGGACGCGACCGGATCCAGCTGGTGTGCCCCAGCCGGGTGGTGCCCCCCAACGACGCGCGCGGCACCTCGTCGCCTGCAAGGATCAGGTTCACATCCCAATCTAGAAAGTCACCGGCATATGACCGCACAATCGCCCGCAGCCGTTTTAACGCCTCGCCGCCCGGCAGCAGCCGCTCGTAATCTTCCAGTTTCAACGGTCCGATGCGGATGCGGAACTTGGCCGAGCGGCTCCAGACCTTCTCGCCGATGCTGGTGGCCTGCCCCAGTCCACCGTAACCCAGCTGCCAGCGATCGTCCGGCTCCAGCTCCAGCCAGCTGCCGACAAACTCCTGCAGCTGCACCGGCACCTCGAAAAACGCCGACAGGATCGACACCAGCCCCTCCGCATTCTTGGCACCCTTGGCCAGATGGCCGGCAAAATGCAGCTTGGCGAGATCGGGCATCTCGTCCCGGTCGCCGAATTTGAACCCGTTATAACCGATCAGCGAGGACACTTTGCGCGCCATCGGATCATCCGCCCGGTCAAAACTGACCGCCGGGGATCCTTGCGTCCAGGCCCGGTACAGAAGGCTCATCAGCCGGTGCGTCAGCATGTCGGCAAAGGCCACCATCGTCGGGTCGCGGTGGTTGCGTTTGCGGTCGCGGGCGTATTCGGTCAGATGCAGCGGCAGCGGCCCTTGCGGCCCGAACAAGCCAAAGAAGCGGTTGGTCAGAACCGCGGGCTTGCCGCCTTCGGCCGGTTTGAAATCCGCAATGGTCGAGGGCGGAAACGCCAGTTCCGCCTCCTGCCCCAGACGCAGCTTGTCCTCGCGCGGGCGCCGGCTTTCGCCAAGGCGCGGGGCGTCATCGAAATGCGCCTCCAATACCCGCAAGGCCTGAAAAACATGGTGCTTTTCAGGCGCCATGGCCAATCGGCCATACAGGCTCAGATCGTCCGGCCGAGGCCCTTTTCCGGTCGCCATCTGGCAATTTCCCCGCGTTTTTCAGTCTTCAGGACTGTCTCCGTGAATGAATTGATGCTGGCATAGCCGCGGAAGAACCGCTCCAGCACGGCCCCCAGCACGTAGATGTTGCTGCCCTCGAAATAACTCTCATCAAAGCCCAGGGTGATTTCCAGCCCGCGCACTGCGGTCGACAGGATCTCGTCGCTCATCCGCCGCACGATGGGCCGGGCGCCCACCGACAGGATCCCCTCCAGCTGCTTTTCGGTCACCCGGTCGCCCAGGGGCGCATAAAGCCCGACCAGCTCGCGCAGCGCCTCTGCCGACTGGCCCTTGCCGGTCTCAGCAATCGACACGTAGTTGAGACTGAGGTGAGAGATCAACCGCCAGGCGGTATCCCCCTGCGCCAGTGTCGGATGCGGGCGGGTCGGGGACACCGGCAGCGTCACTTTGCGCACCGGGCCGCCCTCGGGCAGGTGGAACACATCATCATTACCGGTGGCCAGCAGCATCGGCAGGTCGCGGTTGGTGCACAGCGCATTGACCGCCAGCTGCTCCAGCCCCGAGGAATAGGGCACCTGCGACCGGTCCACCAGCGTCAGGTAGACTTCCGACCCCAGGTAGGAACTGCGCACCCCGCGCAAGCGCTCTTTCTCCGAGCGCTGCCGCATCCGCCGTTTGACGGTGTAATAGGCCGGGTGGCTTTCGCCCGCGGCAGTGAAATCATTGGCAGAATAGAACGGGCGGAAGATCACGTCGTCCTCCCCCTCGCCGCTGATCCCGGTCACGCTGTTCAAGCCGTAAATCTCAAAATCCAGACCCGCGGTCCGGTTCGGGATCACGTGGTGTTCGGTATCAATCGGCGCAATCCGCACCCGGTCGCAGCGTTTTTCAAACAGGTTCACGGCCGGCACCGTGTTCAGCTTGAACACTTCCGGCACCACGATCGGGGCAATCTCCGGCATCCCTTCACGCAGCAGGATATACAGATCCACCTCATCGCCTGCGGATTTTGCCAATCCCGCCTGCAGCCCCTGCAGTTCCACAAAACGGAACCGCTCCGGCATCGCAAAATATTCCTGCACCAACCGGTAGCCGTCATAGACCCGGCGCGGCAGCGGCAGCAACGCCTCCTCCGGGCCAAAGCCCTTTTGCACCACTTTGGCCCCGCGCAGCGGCAGCTGCCAATCCGCCCGCCGGTCGGTGGACCGCGCGACAATTCCCTGCACCTGGGTACATAAGAGCTCCAGCAATGGCCAGCTGTTGCCCGCCTCGCTGGTCAGATACAGCGACAGATCATCCATCCCCAGCTTGCTGATCGGATCGCCATCAATCCGCTTGATCCGCAACCGGATGCCCGCGCGCGCATCATATCCAGCAGCAACCCCCGCCGCGACCAGCTCGCCGCGCCCGTCGATATAATGCGCCTCGGTGATCTGGATCGGCCACATGGTCAGATCGGCAGAGGTGCGGAATTCGCAAGGCGTCTGCTCGCCCTCGCTCAGCCGCGACCGCAAAGTCGCCCCCCGCTTCAGCACATAGCCGCTTTTGACCGCTGAATTCGCCACATCCGGTTCAAACGACGCAATCATCATCGACGGCGTCGGCGCCAGGTAATGCGGATAGATGATCTCCAAAAGGTTCGAGGTGAAGTTCGGATACTGCAGCTCCAGCTCCAGCTGGACGCGGGCAGTCAGAAACGCCGCCCCCTCCAGCAGCCTTTCCACATAAGGGTCAAGAACCTCAACCCCTTCCATCCCCAGCCGCGCGGCGATCTTGGGATAGGCCGCCGCAAACTCCCCGCCCATGTCGCGCAGGTAGTTCAACTCGTTCTCGTAATGGGTCAGCAGCCGTGTATCCATCACATGGCCCTTTCCATCTGCACTTCGCCGGTGGTCAGATCGACCTTGCTGCGCAAATACAGCTCCAGCGGCATCGGCTGCGCCCACATATCAGCACGTATCTCCAGCCCCACGGTCATCTCGGTCGCATCGGTTCCATCCTGCAGCCGCACATCCACCGACCCTTCGATGATCCGCGGCTCATAAGTGGCAATCGCCTGCTTGATCGATTGGCGGATCGCCTCGGCCTTTTCACTGGTCGAGGCCTCGCCTGCCACTTCGATCAGCCCGTAATTCAGCACAGACGCCGATACCGATGGGTATCTCTGCGCATCGAAATGGCTTTCGACATTCTGGGTGTTCAAGAGCCAGGACAGATCTCGCTGAATGATTTCCCGCAAGCGCGACAGATCAATAACCCGGCTCTCGCGGGTTTCCTTCTGATCGCCGGGTGCATTGTCTGTCAGCCGGTCCAGCAGCGAGGGCTGCAGGCGCTCGGCCAGAGTTTTGTCAGCCATTCTCTAAGTCATGCCCATCCATCCGGAGTGTGCGCACATCCATGATGGCAATGTCCTCATCCCCGATCGCCAGCAGCCGCTGGCCAAGACCGGTATAGGTTTCCGCACCGGCATCCTGCCACACGGTGGCACGCGCCAGCATCGACAGCCCGTCCGCCTTTTCCGAGCCTGGGTAACGTGTCGGGATCATTGCTGCCACCGAACCGCCGCCCGCCAGGGTCAGCGTGCCGGCTGTCCAGACGGCGTCGCGCAAATCGCTCGGCTCCTCCGCCTCGAACGAGACGATCTGCGAAAACGGCAGCCAGTAGTATTTGCCGTTGACCACGGTCTCCAGCACCGGACCCAGCCGCATGTCGGCATCGGCGATCCAGTCGAACTTCTTGCCGTTGACCTCGCCAGAACTGGCAGGGGCCGCATCGAACGCTTTTGTGCGCAGTTCAGCGGCTTCCTTCGCCTTGCCCTGCGCCAGAAGTTTCTGCGCCTCAATCAAATGCGCCAGCCATTCCTCCGGCTCGCCCAGGATCAGCGGCGCCTTCTCGCCTGCAAAAACCTTCTCGCGGTAGACTTCGCAAATAATCGCCTCGCGGTAAGCCTGCGCCATCACCGTGGCGCCTTCATCCAGCCCCGCGGCCGCCTTCAACTGCGCAATCGCCCGATTCCAGTCGCCCAGCACACACAGCAGCTGAAACAGGAAAACCCGTAGCTTGGCGTTGCTCGCATCACCCCGGATCTTTTGCTGCAGCGCTTCCAGCGCCGCCCTGGGATCACCAGCTTTCAGATGCTCTTCGGGTGTCATGGGGGTCTACTCCGAAACTAGGGTGGATGCTGCAAATACGTCAGAAAAAACGGACCCCGGGCGCAAATACGCCCGGGGCCAGCCATTGGTTTTACTCGACCTTGCCGGTCTGAACGTTCCACTTGAAGGTGCCTTCAGTGGTCAGTTTGCCGGTTTTCTGGTTGGTCGATTTGTACTCATGTTCGATCGAGGCATAAGCCAGCGACCAGGTCTCTTCCGGAATGCCGTCTTCGCTGCCCGAAATTGAATAGCTGTCGATCACCACGTCTTTCAGCTTCCAGACCGAATAGACCAGCAGGCCCGCGCTGGCGCTGTCGCCGGACCGACACCAATGCATGATGATTTCCGGGCGCACGGTGCCGTTGGCCACCGACAGCGCCAGACCGTTCGACGCTTTGCCCATCTGCGAGGTCAGCTCGATTTTGCCGAAGTTCGAGTTCGCATGCATCCGCTGGGTCGACCCCAGGTCGGTCATTTCAACGGCACGCTCGACGTTCCAGCTTGCGGACTGGATGACGATCCATTTCTTGTGCTGTTCTTCGGTGGCGTCACCCTCGACATCCGAGATTTGCACAAACATGTTAGCAGCCATTTTTCTATCCTTTCAATAACTAAGATCTCTACTGCACTATGATCGTTTGAGGCTGGGGAGTGGAAAATCAGCCTCCCTTTTCCGAGGGCAGTTTGGATACCAGCCGCAGCGAGACAGAAAGCCCCTCAAGCTGGTAATGCGGGCGCAGGAAGAATTTTGAGGTATAATACCCCGGGTTGCCCTCGACCTCTTCCACAACCACTTCGGCTGCGGCCAGAGGTTTGCGCGCCTTCTCGTTCTCCGAAGAGATATCCGCGTTGAAATCAACATAGTTGTTGATCCAGTCCTGCAGCCAGGATTCCATGTCCTGACGGCTTTTGAACGAGCCGACTTTGTCCCGCACCATGCACTTCAGATAGTGCGCGAACCGGCATGTGGCGAACAGATACGGCAGCCGCGCGCCCAGATTGGCGTTGGCTGAGGCGTCCGGATCGTCATATTCGGCCGGTTTGTGCAGCGATTGCGCCCCCATAAAGGTGGCGACATCGGTGTTTTTGCGGTGAATAAGCGGCATCATGCCGTTCTTCGCCAGTTCCGCCTCGCGCCGGTCGTCGATGGCAATCTCTGTCGGGCATTTCTGATCGACGCCGCCATCGGTGGTCGGGAAGGTATGCGAGGGCAGGTTTTCCAGCGTGCCGCCGCTTTCCACACCGCGGATCCGCGAGCACCAGCCGTACATCTTGAACGACCGGGTGATGTTCACCGCCATGCCATAGGCCGCGTTGACCCAGCCGTATTTCTCGCTGGTGGCGCCTGCGGTGTCCTCCTCGAATGCAAACTCGTCGACCGGATCGGTTTTCGAGCCATAGGGCAGACGCCCCAGGAACCGCGGCATTGCCAGGCCGACGTATTTCGCATCCTCGCTGTCGCGCAAGGACCGCCAGGCGGCATATTCCGGGGTCTGGAAAATCTTGGTCAGGTCGCGCGGGTTCGACAGTTCCGACCAGCTGTCCATCTGGAACAGGGTCGGCTTGGCGCCGGTGATCAGCGGCGCATGGGCGGCCGCGGCGATCTTGGACATCTCGCCCAGCAGCTCAATGTCCGGCGGCGAGTGGTCGAAATGATAATCCGCCACCAAAGAGCCGTAGGGCTCGCCGCCCAGCTGGCTGAATTCCTCGGTGTAGATCTTCTTGAACAGCGGCGACTGGTCCCAGGCGGTGCCCTTGAATTTCTTCAGGGTCTTCGACATCTCTTTCTTGGTGATCGGCATCACCCGGATTTTCAGCTGCTCATCGGTCTCGGTGTTGTTGACCAGATAGTGCAGGCCGCGCCAGGCGCTTTCCAGTTGCTGGAAATCCTCGTTGTGCAGGATCAGATTGACCTGCTCGGTCAGTTTCGCATCAATCGCCGACACGATGCTCTCGATCGAACGCAGCGCATCGTCGGACACCAGCGCGGTGTTTGCCAGCGCCTGTTCGGCCAGGGTCTTGACCGCGCTTTCAACCGCCGTCTTGGCCTGGTCCGATTTGGGGCGGAATTCCTTTTGCAGCAGGCTCGCAAATTCAGCCGAGCCAAAGGCGGCTTCACCACCAGCGGCTTCCGCCTGGAGTTCTTCTTCAGCCATTTTCGTCCTCCGCTCTTATTCTTCGCTGTCGGCGTCGCCGCCGGGTTTCGGCTGCGCTGCCAGCGTCTTCAGCAGGCTCGGATCCTGGATGATCTTCGAGATCAGATCCTCGGCGCCGGTCTTGCCGTCCATATAGGTCATCAGGTTGCTGAGCTGGGTGCGGGCCTCCAAAAGCTCGCGCAGCGGTTCCACCTTGGCAGCAATTGCGGCGGGCTTGAAATCGTCCATGCTCTCGAACGTGATGTCGACCGCCAGGTTGCCCTCGCCGGTCAGCGTGTTGGGCACCGTGAAGGCGGCGCGCGGCGCCATCGACTTCATCCGGTCATCGAAGTTGTCCACGTCGATTTCCAGGAACTTGCGGTCCGCAACCGCGGGCTGCTCCACTTCGGATTTGCCCACCAGGTCGCTCATCACGCCCATCACAAACGGCAGCTGCACCTTCTTCTCGGCGCCGTACAGCTCCACGTCATATTCGATCTGGACCCTTGGTGCCCGGTTGCGGGCAATGAATTTCTGTGAACTTCCGGCCATCTAGGTCTCCTTACTCGTCTTGCTTTCGCGGTTGCCGCGGCCCGTTCCGCCGCTGCAGATCCCGCGTCCGTCAGTCGTCGTCATCTTCGTCGATCCCGCCGATCAGGTGGACATTCTCCACCCCCTGCGGCGCCATATCATTCATAATGGTGAGGAAATCGGCCCCCACCAGCTTTTTTGCCCGCTCCAGCAGGATCGGCAGCGGGCTTGAGGGTTCCGCCCGCCGGTAATAACCGATGATCCGGTCCAGCGCATTGGACACGTCAACGGGCGAATTGATCACCCCGGGCGCGCCGGGCGCGGCCCGCCCGCCTGCCGCCGGTGCAGCAGCCCCGCCGTCCTCGGCGGCGCCGTCTTCGGCAGCCTCTTCATCCGCGGCCTCTGACCCTGCGCTGATATTGCCATACTCACGGATGCGTTTGGCAATCTGCTGCAACAGTTTGATCAGCCCGCTCAGATCCGGTCCCTGCCCCGGCGTCTGCTCATCAAACACCGCCGAGATCGCCCGGACATTCTCTTCCGCCGCTTCAATCGCCGCAAGCCGTTCCGCCACAATCGCTTCGTCGCTGTCCTGAAAGGCGGCACCGATGGTGGCGGTGTCCGGAATATGCTCCATGCTTTCCGGGGCGGTCATCACCCCTTCGGCAATCTCGATGTCGCGCAGGCAGAACCGCCCGAAGCCGCGGCTCTCGGACAGCGGCGCCCGGCGCAGCGAACGGTACAGCGGCGATGCCCCCGCCATGCCGTCGGGCTGGCCGCACAGATCCTGCACCGCATTGATCCGCATCGTCGGATCGCCGTCGTCCTCATCCAACTCCGGATGGCAGCTTTCCCAGAACTCTTCCAGGCAGCCGCGGACATAGGCTGTCACATCGGCAAAACCGGTCAGCCCTTCGGAGTGCAGCAGCGCATCGCCCAGGAACACTGCCGCCCGCAGGTCATGGCTGCGTTCCAGCACTTCCAGCGCTTTCTTTTGAACTTCGCGGTAATCTGGATCCGTCGCCTCGATCGTCTCGTTGCCCACAACCGATTCTTCCCCCGGCTGGGCGGCCAGCTCCATCTCCGTGAAGGCTGGATCGTATTCGAGGTTCTCGCCGCTGGGTGCGTCGCCCCCTTTGGATTGCAGTAATGCTGCTGGATCCATGTATGTGCCCCCCGTTTTTTCCGGTTTTGCGGCCCTATTGACGTAACGTCAAGCAAACCCCCACCCTTTTCAGGTCCGGTGGTTAAGGTTGCCCTAATCTCAAACTAAAACTTGACCCCAAGAGAGCCTTATCGGCATCCTAAAGTCAAATGTTTTCACAGCTTTTTGCGGCGGGCGAATAATGAGTATTGAGCGCATTTCCGGCAAGGAAGTCAAAGCGATGGTTCGCGAAGGGGCCAAGAAACGGATGAGTTTCGCCTTCTGTCTGGACCAGGCCAAAGATCCGCTGCTGATGATCCAGCCGGGCAAGAAACCGGAAACCCTGAAGAACCCGATGAAAAAGGAGGGCGGCGGCCCGCCGATGGCCTGGGGCACCTATGTCGTGCGCTCCGGCGAGATGGAAATGACCTGCGAAACCGCGCCGCAGCGGATGGTCACCGAACTGAAGAATTTCCTTAAACGCAACAAGCCCCAGGTCAACGTGCTGTTTTACGATGACGGCGGCAACCTGCTCGACAGCCTCAAACCGGAAAAATCCGAAGGCCAGGTGACAGAAGAGGACACCTCCGACATTTCCGCCTCAGGCATCGACGCAAGCGCCATCGCACCGCTGAAACGGCGGCTGAAACGCATCCAGCCGCGTATCGGCCTGGCACCCGGCCCTCTGGAGCTGAAACTCAAACGCGCCCTCGCCAAATCCGTCAGCCTGATCAACGACGGCCGCCTGCAAGAGGCCGAGACGATGGTTGTGGTGATCGAACGCGCTGTGGCCCGCATCGGCCAGGACCGCGAGGACGAGGCCAAGACCCTGAAGCGCGGCCAGCGCGAGATGGACCAGCGGTCCTTGGGCGCCCAGGTCAAACGCGCCCAATCCTTGCAGGCCAATGTCGCCCGCGCTCCGGGCAAGGTCCGCGACCGGCTGGGCCGCGCCCTGCATGTGGCCGCCCGCCATTTGAAACGCCGCGACCTCGACTCGGCCCGCGACGCCATGGACAAGATCGAAAAGGCGCTGACCGTCCTGGTCTGACCAAACACCCCAATCCGCGCGCCGCGGGCTGGCCGACGATAACCGGAACCCGGAGACAGTGATGCCTTTGAAACGCCTGCTATCTGCCCTCGCCCTCGCTGCCCTGCCGCTGGCGGCGGCTGCCGAAACCGGCCCCTTGCGGGTCGAGCTGAACAAAACCGAGGAGATCGACACCGGCGGCTGCCGCGCCTTCTTCCTGTTCCGCAATCAGACCGGCAAAAGCTTCGAAGGGTTTGAGATGTCGCTCGCCATCCTCGACGGCCAAGGGGTGATCGACCGGCTCTTGTCGATCGACGCCGCCCCCCTGCCCGTACAGCGCACCACGCTGAAACTGTTTGAGATTCCGGAAATCGCCTGCAGCAACATCTCGGAAATTCTGCTGCATGACATCACATCCTGCCAGCCCCAAAACGAGGCGCAGATGGACTGTTTCCCGATCCTTGAACTGGGCTCCCGCGCCGCCGCCCCGCTGGTGAAATAAGCCATGGCCGGCACCTGGGCAATCTTTGGCACCGGCGGCCCGGTGATTGCGCTTCTGGCGCTGATGTCGCTGCTGTCGCTCACCGTGATCGCCGTCAAACTGATCCAGCTCTGGCCGGTCCGCTCCGGCCAGGACACCCGTGAACAGGCCCTTGCCCTGTGGAAGGACGGCGACCGCAAGCAGGCGCAGAACAGTGTTTCAGCCGGGAAATCCCCCGCCGACCGGGTCATGGCCTACGCCATGCAGGCCCTGCAAGAAGGCCTGCGCGGCCCGCTTCTGCAGGATGAACTGCAGCGCCGCGGCAACGAGGAAGTGAGCCGGATGAATTCCCTCATCCGCCTGCTGGAACTGATCGCCATGGTCTCGCCCCTCCTCGGCCTTCTCGGCACCGTGCTCGGCATGATCCAATCGTTCCAGGAACTGGAGCTGGCGCAGGGCGCGGCCAATGCTTCGGTACTGGCAGGCGGTATCTGGCAAGCGCTGCTGACCACCGCCGCGGGCCTCTTGGTCGCCATCCCCGCCGCTGTCGCCGCAGGCCTGTTTGCCGCCCGCATCGACGCCGCGGCGCAAGCCATCGAAAGCGCCGCCGGCCGCCTGCTCTTGATCGACGGGTCGCGCTGACACGGGGGAGGATGCCATGATGATCAACCGGCCCGCCCGCCCCCGCGCCCTGATATCTCTGGTGCCGATGATCGACGTCATGCTGATCCTCCTGGTGTTCTTCATGGTGACCTCCACCTATCTGAACCTCGACATGATCCCGGCAGTGAAACCCTCCGAAGGCACCGCGGGCAGCCCCCAAACCCCGGCAGGCACCCTGATGATCCGCCTCGGCGCCGACGGCGTGCCGGTGCTGCGCGGTACAGCTCTGGACCGCGAGACCCTGCGCACAACCCTCTCCGCCGCGATGGCTGAGGAACCGCTGACCCAGGTCGTCATCCTGCCCTCCGGCGCCGCCCAAACCCAGGCGCTGATCACGGTGATGGACACCGCCGCCCTGGCCGGCGTCACCCGCCTGCGCGTGCTGCGGCTGGAGGCAGCGCCATGAAGCTCAACCGCCCGGCCCGCAACCCGCATTCCGAAACCATCATTGCCCTGATTGACGTGGTGTTCTTCCTGCTGGTCTTCTTCATGCTGATCGGCCGGATGGACGCCACTGCCCCGTTTGACGTCCGCCCCGCCACCGCCGTCACCGGCCGCGACATGCCCGCAGGCGGTATCACCCTGGCCATCTCCGCCACAGGAGATCTGGCGCTCGACGGCAAGGAGATCACTCGCGGCGCCCTCTCCCCTGCCCTCTCCGCGCTGCTGGAGAACGACCCGGAGCTGCGCCTGCGCATCAACGCCCACCGCGCCGCCGAGCTGCGCAATGTGCTGCCGCTGGTGGCCCAGGGCGAGGCACTCGGATTTAGGAACGTGGTGCTGGTGGTCACCCCGGAAACGGACGGATGAGCCGCGCACCGGCCATTTGGGCGCTGGGGCTTGCCGCCTCGGCTCTGGTCCATGCCGCGGGCGCCGGCGCGCTGCTCATCTCGCTGATACCGGAGCCGGTGCCGCAACAGCCCAATCCCGAAAGCAACCTCAACCTGCAGGCCCACCGCATCCCCCGCTCCAAGGCCGTGCACCGGGCACCGGAAGGCGAGCAAGCTTCTGAATCTCAAGCGCAAAGCCAGGGCCTTGCCGCTGGCAGCATTCCGCAATCCAAGGCCGCGCCCAAAGCCCCCGCAGCAGACCGCCTCGCCTCTGCGGCCCCGCTGGCAGCCAGCCTTGCACCCGCTGCCACTCAGGTCTCCGCGGCCCCCCCTGCTCTAGCCCCGCCAAGCAAACTCGCCAGCACCTCCGCGCCTGCCGCCAGCTTGCCAGACGTCAGCCCGGCCGCCCCCGTCCTGCTGGCCGCCGCGCAGGAGCCCGCCATTACGCTGGCAAACGCTGCCGCTCCGCTGACCGCAGCGGTCACTGCGCAACCCGATACGGCAGCCCTGCTGCAGACCACCCCCGCCAGCCAGCCCAGCCCCGAGGCACAGCCTGTGTCCACGCCGCTGACGGACACCGTCCCGCCATCCCGGCGAACTCCAGCCGCGATCCCAGACCCGCCCCGCATCAAGGCGGCACTGGCCTTCCAGGGCGGCAGCGGCGACATAGACCCGGTCTCCCTCGCCGCCTTCCAAAGCTTCATGCAGCCGGGCGATGCAGTGGCCGAAGGCGATCCATTGCGCGATGGTGTCTCCGGCATCCTCGCCGCCGTCCCCTGCTCCCGCCTGCAGGTCGCCTTTGTCCCGGAAACCACCACGCTGGAGGTCCGCGGCCACCTGCCCGAGAATGGTTTGCGGTCACCCGTTCTGACCGCGCTGCAGGCGCAGATGGGCGCCGATATCACCGTCTCCGACCAGATGCGCCTGCTGCCCCGCCCGCAATGCGGCGCGCTGGCGGGGATCGCAAACGTCGGCCTGCCGCAAAGCACCGACCAGATCACCAACCCGCTGCTGGTGGGGGAAGACGCCCATGCCCGGGTGCTCGACTATTCCGGCGGCGAGCGGCTGTTCTTCGACCTCACCGCCCCCGACTATCCGGCTTACGTCTATGTCGACTATTTCGACGCCGGCGGAGCAGTCCTGCACCTGTCGCCGAACGAGCTGGTGCCGCTGGCGGAGACACCCCCCCAAAGCGCCCTGCGCGTCGGCGCCAAACAAGCGGGAGACCCGGGCCTGCAAATCACCGTCGGCCCGCCCTACGGCCAGGAAATCGCCGTCGCCTTCGCCGCCTCCCACCCTCTCTACGAAGGCACCCGCCCGATCAGCGAGCCTGCAGTCCCCTACCTGGAGTACCTGCGCACCCAAGTGGCGGTGGCCCGCGGCCGGCACCCGGACTTCAAAGGCGAATGGGTCTATTTCCTGATCACGACCCACGCCCCGTAACCCCTGCCGCCAGGGCAGTACTCCCGCGCCCGCAGGCGCGCGGCTTGCGCCGCCGCACCTTGGCGGCCTTGGGCCCGGCGCTGCGCTAATGCGCAGCGCTCTCCCCCGCTCTTTACGGGGTCAAGGGCTGCGTCAGCAGCCGCCCGGCACGCGTGGTTCACCCCTGAGGCCGCAATGGGAGGATTATCCTCGGCATGGTGTCTTAAGGGCAAACCTGCCCTTAAGCACTTCTCAGCAAATCAACCCGCAAATGCCGTATTGCGAAGGGTCTGCTTTCCCGAAGGTGAAACCCCGCGCTGTGCGAAGCACAGCGCCGCGCCCAACTGGGAAGGTGCATTTCGTGAAATGCGCCGGACCAGGCGGGAGCCCCTCTCCTGCGTCGCTGCGCCTGGGGCTGCGGCCGTTACTGGCAACCGCCCGCGGCCCAGCTCTTCAGCGCCTGTTTCAATGCCCCGCCGAACGGGTGCTGCTTGCCCAACGAGCGCTGCATGTTGAGGCTGAGATACGTGTTGCCCTGCGTGCACAGCCGCTCCCGCGTCCACTGGTGGCAAGAGCTGCAGGCCTGGTCCTTCCAATAGCTCTCCGGCAGGCCTTCAACCGGCGGAAAAGCCGGCGAGCGGGTCACCGCTTCTGCCAGGGTCAGCCCGGAAATCTCAGCCATCTCCGTATGCAGCGGGCTGGCATAGGTCACCGGGCCGGGTTCCGCCAGTTTCACCGGCTCCGGCTCAGGTTGCTGGGCCGCTGCCGCCACCTCGCTGCCAGCCTCCGGGTCCTGGCCCGCGCCAGCCCGCATCGCCGCCAGCTCGGCGGACGCCATCTCCGCAAACCGGCCCTCCGGATGGGCCATCAGATAGGCCTCATAGGCCGCCTTGCTGCCATCACCCTGCGCCGCCAGGAACATCGCCGCTTCGGCGTCCTGTGCAGGGGCCGCTGCAGGGGCCGCAGCCGCAACTGCCGGTGCGGGAGCACCGCCCTGCAGCTCTTCCGCCATCAGCTCCCCCAATATGGCGCGGGCCTCATCCGCGTATTTACCATCGCCATAGCCGCGCAGGAACAGCATGATCTGCATCGCATCCCGCGATGCCTTGACCGAGGTCCAGATCTGCATTTCCTGCACCTCCGCGGCGCTCATCACCACCTCGGGCCCGGCCTCTGCGAAGACAAAATCACTCACCAGCGAGGACGTGTCCCAGGGTGTCTGGCTGCCGCCGCTTTGCTCCAGGACCGCCCGGCGCACCTGCTTGAAGACCTGTTCCACCGGCCGCCCCGGCGCGGTGATCTCGCGCGCCAGCGCCGCAGTGAACGGGCTGTTCGCCCCCTCCCCGTCCAGCGCCACATCGCCGGGTGCCGTTGCATAGGCCAGGAAGGTGCCGGTCGGCGCCTTCATCTCCGCCAGGCCGCTTTCATTCAAATCCGCCACCGCCTCAAACGGGTTGTTGCGGCAGGCGTCCAGGATCACGATGTTGGTGCGGTTGCGGGCCGAGGCCATCTGCCGCAGAACCGACTGCGCCTCTACTGCCATCAGATCCAGGTCGGCCGCATCCGCCAGCGCCACATCTACCGGCAGCAGATAGTTGCTGCCAAAGCTCTGCACCCCGTGGCCGGCATAATAGAACAGGCCGGTCGCGTCCTCCCCTGCCCCGCGCAGCTTGCGCCCGAACTGGCCGATGGCACGCTTCATGTCTATCTGCTTGGCGTCAGCCGCGAGAGTGACATCAAAGCCGAGCCCTTCCAGCGTCTCTGCAATCAGCCGGGCGTCGCGCACCGGATTGTCCAGCGACGGCACCGAACCATAGGCCGAGTTGCCGATCACCAGCGCCAGCCGCTCTTCGGCCAGCGCTCTGGCACCCCAGCAGGCCGCCGCAACAGCCAGCACCGCCAGCCGGACCCAGATCATCAAACCACGCACGCACCTGCTCCAATTCTCGCCCCTTCAGGGCAGCTTCCCAATTCTTAAGGGTATTTGGTTACGAAACTATCGTGCCCTTGCGCCCGGCAGCAAGTGTGCTGTTAGTCTGGGCCCATCTCTTTTGTCCCTGCCTGGCGGCAGGGATTTCACGCTGGCAACCCAAATGGATCGCGCATGCTCCGTACAACCCTTTCATTTTTAACAGTTTTCTTTCTTCTTATCCGTCCAGCCCTGGCTGCCGGCCCGTTTGAACACGGCTGGCAGCTCAACCCCGAATCCTCCGCCATCCGCTTTATATCGATCAAAAAGGGCAGCATTGCGGAATCCAGCCGCTTTGCCGCCTTTTCCGGCAGTATTTCCGAGCAGGGCGATGCCAAGATCCATATCGCGCTGGATTCCGTCGATACCTCCATTGATCTGCGCAACGTGCGGATGCGGTTCCTGTTCTTTGAAACCTTCACCTATCCCGAAGCCGTGATCACTGCCCGCATTGACCCGGCGCTGATCGCCGATCTTGCTGCAGCGCAGCGCAAACAGATCGCGCTGCCGGTCACCCTGTCGCTGCACGGGGTCACGGCAGATCTGACCATTCCGGTAGCGGTAACACTGCTTGGCAACGACCGCGTCGCCGTTGCCACTGTGCAACCGGTCATCCTCAAACTGGAGGCTTTCAACCTCAACCCGGGCCGCGAAAAGCTGGAGGAAGCCGCAGGTGTCACCATTACCCCGGTTGGCCTCGTCAGCATGGATCTGATGTTTGACCGCACGGCCCCAGGCAGCGCAGCTTTCCCTGCCGGGACAGCCACCGCAGGCGCCGCCACTGCGCTGGAATCCAGCGGCGACTTCAGCCGCGAGGCCTGTGCCGGCCGGTTTGAAATCCTGTCGCAAGGGCGCAGCGTGAACTTTGCGCCCTCCACCGCCCGGCTTGATGCCAGTTCCCGCGACTTTCTGGAAAGCCTTTCGGACATCATACGCCGCTGCCCCGGCATGGTGGTGGAGGTCGGCGGTCACACCGACAGCCAGGGCAAGGCCGCCTGGAACATGAAGCTGAGCGAGAAACGCGCCGCGGCAGTCAACGGGTATCTGCAGAAAATGGGTATTCCGGACGGCCGCCTGGTGGCCGTGGGCTATGGTGAAACCACGCCGCTGGTGCCCAACAACACGGTGCAGAACCGGGCTAAGAACCGGCGGATTGAGTTCAAGATTTTGAACTGAACCACCATTGATCTTGAAAATTCCCGCCTGTCCCCGCGGGGACAGCGCCTGATACTCCCAGGACCCGGCCCCGCGCCGGGTCTTTTTTTGCCACCAGACACATTTCTTCCGCGGGTCTTATGCGTATCTGTCCCCGCGGGGACAGGTGAAAGTTCCGGCTCTCCGGCTGGCCTGATTGCTTGCTCTGCAGGTTTCATTTCCAGCGCGAACACCAGGCGTTTTTGCGCACAGCATCCGTTCCCCCGCAGATTTGTCCCCGCGGGGACACGTGGTTTTTTTTAAACTCAGAGGCGGAAATTCCGCTGGACCAGACTGGCCTTTGCAGGCCGCCGCCGCGGATTTGCACCTTTGTCCCCGCGGGGACAGTCCGGAATTTCAGGGGGCAAAGCGGGCAGGAACAAAGCCGCACGGTTGGGACCACCCCAGCAGTCCGGCAGCAGTCCGATCCGCATTTTTAACATCTGTCCCTGCGGGGACAGGTGCCAACTTCCGGCCCTCGCGTTCCCGGTCAAGGGGCCTTCTGCACAAGAGGATTGCCGCGCCGCTCGCGAAAATCCATCCAGTGTCCCCGCGGGGACAGATACAGAAATACAGGCTCAAATAACCGGATTAGAGACTGTGAGGCCTGTTGGGCATCCCCCGCAGCCTGGCTTGTCCCCGCGGGGAAAGGCCACTGAAAACTCCGGCGGGCGGGTGCAGCAGACGCAAAAAAGGCCCGGCATCTCTGCCGGGCCTCAGCCATTTTCCGGTGCTGTCCCCGCGGGGACAGCCCGTCAGTCTTCCTGTTCCAATGCCTCAAAAAACGCGGCAATGGCATCCTCCAGCTTGTGCCGGTCGATCTCCGAGAAGTCGCGTTCCATCGCCATCTCGATCTTGCCGTCACGCGCCTGGCAGCGGACAGTCCCCGCGGGGACAGTGCAGCGCAGGGTGGTCTTGGCAACACCGGCACGCGGCGCAGCGGGGGTGCGGGGGGCGTTCTTGCGCTTGCCCTCGGCAAAACTGCGCAACACCTCCAGCTCGGCTTCTTCGTTGTGCGGCTGAACCCGCGCCAGCGTGTCCCGCAGCACCTGGGCGTTCATCGCATCCGCCTCCAGCCGTTTCTTCAGGTCCAGCCCCAGCGCCCGCGGGATTGCCTCCGGAAACTTCAGCACCTCGCCCACCGCCTTCAGCACCTGGGCGAAATGGCGGATGTAGACCCGCTTCTGGCGCCCGGCGGAGGCATAAAGATCGTTGACCGCATCCTCGGTGGTCTCAGCCCCGGTCTGGGTGTCCTCAGCATAGCGCAGCGCCAGCTGGGCCATCTCGGCAAATGAGATATCGCGGCGCACCAGGTTTTCATCAACCATCCGGCGGTAGAGAGCCTGCAGGCTGTCGCCCTTGGCCACCAAACCCGCGGGGATCGCGGCGTAGCTTTCGTCGCCAGTTTCCTGCAGCAGCGAAAAATAGGCGCGCATCCGGCGGTAGCCCTGGATCAGCTCATATTTTCCGTCGCCACGCTCTTCCACCCGGATCGGGTTCGACAGGCCAACGGATTTGATCGATTCCTTCAGCTCATCCAGTTCCGGATCGCGCTCTTCCTTGCGGTCACGGGTCAGTTTGTCCATGCGGATCATGCCAAGCGGGATTCGGTCGATCACCAGGCCCAGCTTTTTCAGCCGGACAAATTCATGTGCCAGCCGGTCGTTTTCGGCGCGGATGTTCTGCTCGGCCTCTGCGCGCGTGCGCAACGCATCGGCGTTTTCGGAAATCGCGGTGGCCATCGGCCCGCGGCGGGATTCGGACGGTTTCTCGTCCGGCTTTTTTGCGGCTGTCCCCGCGGGGAACACCTCTGGTTCAGACGGGAAGTCGATGTCGAAGACTCTGCGTTTGCTCATGCCTCATCCTCCAGGTTTTCCCAGGCTTCCAACGCGTAAGACCTGAATTCGTCATAAGCCTGATCAAACGACGCACGTGCGCGCCGCCAGGTTTCGCGTGTCATATCCCGGTAGTCGATTTCATAGATGGAACTTAAGAACCTGCCCGATTGTTCGACTGCGCGGGTCATCTCGATCGGGTGTTCAGTCATCCTACCCTCGAACACCTTCATAAATGCCGAACGCATCGCACGGTGCAAATCGTTACCGGACTCGTAACGGGTGAGAAGGAAGCGGACGTCCTGAAAAACCTTGGGCAAAGTGAATGTCCCCGCGGGGACAACGCCGTTAAAGGCCGACAAATCCTCCAGCGCCTCGGACAGCTGACCAACAAAGGACGTGGTCGAGTCATACTCCCAATAACCGGGGCCGGAGGGGATATAAAGCATGTCAGCCGCAAAGACCGCATTCATCGACTGGTAGCCGATGGCGGGCGGGCAGTCGAAGATCATCAGGTCGTAGTCTTCAGCCGGCAGCTGGTCGAGGTAGCGGGAAACCGCAGCAAAGAAAGACCACTCCGGATTGAGGTGGCGGTACTGGGCGGAGGCGAATTCCACAAAGGCCGCATTGGCGCAGGAGGGGATGATGTCGATTGTCGGCCAGCTGGTGGGTTTGACAAAGTCGCTGACCCGCAGGTCCTGCAGCCCCATGCCGGTGATCGCGTCGGGCAGCTGGCGCCGGGGCAGGGCTGTGCCGGACTCGGCCCCCTGCGGCACAGCGTTCATCCGCTCGGTTTCGCGCACCAGGTCGCGGGCCATGATGCCCCAGACGGTGTAATCCTCGGTGACATCGCTGAGGCCCATGGAATGCGAAAGGGTGGCCTGCGGGTCGAAGTCGACACAGAGCACCCGGTAGCCGTCCAGCGCCGCGGCATGGGCGAAATGCAGCGCCACGGTGGATTTGCCGGCGCCGCCCTTGAAGTTGGAGATCGCCACCCGCAGCGCCCGCTTCCCCGCGGGGCGCTTGGGCAGCAGGGATTTGCGGTTGATTTTGATGCGGCGGCGCAGCTCGTTGATCTCCTCCAGCGAATACCAGCGCTGGCGGCCGTCCTCCTCGACATGGCCCTGGGGCAGGGAAGGATCGGCGGACAGCCGTCCCCGCAGGGTCGACTGGTTGACCCGGAAGATCAGTTCCGCCACTTCCCAGGAGGAGAACCGGCGCAGGGTCTTTTCCATTTCGGGGGAGAAGGTCTGCTGGCGGATCCAGCTTTGCATCTTCAGGGATTGGGCCTGCATTTTGGACAGGTCTTCGTGCGTAAACATCGCTGCTCCTTAGCCTCACACGGTGTTGTTTTTTACAGCGCCCAATTCTTGCGGACGCTAATTCAGCCTCAATATTCATTTACGCCGAATTTGCAAAAAACGCAAAAGCAAATATGGTTGGGAACAGCGTCCTGTCCCCGCGGGGACACATCTGCAAAAGGCCCAGCAAAACAAGGGCGGAACCGATTCGGAAGGTGAGTGCCAAGCGATTCGTTTTATTGGGTTTTTCTGGCGTTTAGGGACCAGATTTAGGGGGACACCCCAAGGCCGGACACAGTAGATTGGGGGACATTTTAGCCCAAATAGGGGACACACAGAATGTCCCCCTATACCATTGATACCAATTTTTCTTTCGAAAAAGGGATTGGGGCTGAATTCAATTCCCGCCGGCGCTTGACAGAATCGGAATTCCGGACGCAAATCAGATACAACAAACGAATAGCGTTGAGTTCAGGGCAAACCCGCCAGCGCAATTCTCAGCAAACAGGCTGAGAGCACTTGAGGCAGCATATCCCAGCCCAGGAGGGCAGGGAGGGAGAAACGGGGGCAGCAATGCTTGCCAAACGGCCTGCGGGGCGCAACGCCTCTGCATTGAAGTATGACATCCTCACGGCGATGGGGGCGTATGCGCTTGGCCAGGGCAAGGCTCCGCAAAAGCTAGTGCTGCGGTTCATGACA
Organism: Leisingera aquimarina DSM 24565; assembly: GCF_000473165.1. Classification (GTDB taxonomy): domain Bacteria; phylum Pseudomonadota; class Alphaproteobacteria; order Rhodobacterales; family Rhodobacteraceae; genus Leisingera; species Leisingera aquimarina. The sequence goes on from NZ_KI421506.1 coordinate 96,655, forward strand.
TTGATGACCGCGCGCTACAACTGGCAGCGCAATGAGCTGGCGGTGGGCCAGCGCGAGATTGCCCGGTTGTGGGATGTGGACGAACGCACGGTGAAACGCGAGATGGCCAAGCTGCGGGGCTGGGGCTGGCTGGTGGTGAAACGCCAGGGCGCACGCGGGCGGGTCACGGAATACGGCATCGACCTGGAGCGGTTGCTGGCAGATACCCAGGAGCGCTGGGGCGCGGTGGGACCGGACTTTGAACACCGGATGCAAAACAATGATGAGCCAGCGCTGAATGTGGTGCCTTTGCGCCCAGGGGCTGCACCGCGGGCTCCGGATATCTCGGACGGCAGCGAATGGAGCCTGGCCAAGGCGGTGCTCCATGCGGAGGACCCGGCGAATTATGCGTCCTGGGTGCAAGGATTGGAGAAGGCCAGCCGGGCTGGCGGCCGGCTGGTGCTGAAGGCGCCAAGCCGGTTCCATGCGAATTACGTGATGTCGCATCTGATGCCACGGCTGCTGTCGGCCTGCCGGGATGTCGATGGCGGGGTCTCGACGATTGTTGTGGAGGCGTGAGGCCTAATCTGCGCCGCAGCGGTTGAACCCCTTGGGGGCAGAGCATTATGTGGGCGGGCAGGGGGCTTAAGACGCCCCGCAAGAACAAGGAGCAGCCCGGATGAGCGGCGTGCAGGATAAGATCTGTGTCATTGGCCTTGGCTATGTGGGGCTGCCCTTGGCGGCTGCGTTCGGGCAGCACCGGAAGGTTGTCGGATTTGACATCGATCCGGGCCGTATCGCGGAGCTGCGCCAAGGCGCGGACCGCACCCGCGAGCTGGAACCGCAGGAATTGGCTGAAGCGGAGTTTCTGAGCTTCACCTCCGACCCGGCTGAGATTGCCGATAGCTCTATCTATATCGTCACCGTGCCGACGCCGGTGGACAGCAGCCACCGTCCTGATCTCGGCCCGCTAAAAGCGGCTTCGGCTATCGTGGGGAGCGTGCTGAAGCCCGGCGATCTGGTGATTTATGAATCCACTGTCTACCCCGGTGCCACCGAGGACGATTGCGTGCCCATTCTGGAGGCGCGCTCAGGGCTGGTCTTCAACCGGGATTTCACGGCCGGCTACAGCCCGGAGCGGATCAACCCCGGCGACAAGAAGCGGCGGCTGAAGGATGTGGTGAAGGTTACATCCGGTTCCACGCCCGAAGTGGCGGCGCGGGTGGATGCGCTCTACCGCGAGGTGGTCGCTGCGGGCACCCATAAAGCCGCGAGCATCCGGGTGGCGGAAGCGGCCAAAGTGATCGAGAACAGCCAGCGCGATATCAATATCGCACTGGTGAATGAGCTGGCCAAGATTTTCAACAGGATGGGGATTGATACCCAGGCAGTGCTGGAAGCCGCTGGAACCAAATGGAATTTCCTGCCGTTCCGCCCCGGTCTGGTGGGCGGGCACTGCATCGGGGTGGACCCCTATTACCTGACTCACAAGGCGGAACAGCTGGGCTATCATCCTGAAATCCTGCTGGCGGGCCGGCGGCTGAATGACGGCATGGGTGCTTATGCGGCCGGCGAGATGGTGAAGGCGATGCTGAAACGCGGCCTGCCGGTCGCTGGCGCGCGGGTTCTGGTGATGGGGCTGACGTTCAAGGAGAACTGCCCGGACCTGCGCAACACGCGGGTGATTGATGCGGTGCGCAGCCTTGAGGAATACGGGGTCGCGGTGGATGTGTTTGACCCGCACGCGGACCCGGAGGAAGCGCGTGAAGAATACGGGGTTTCGCTGGTTCCCGCGCCGGAGCAGGGGGCCTATTCCGGGATGGTTCTGGCTGTCGCGCATTCGGAGTTCCGGGAGATGGGCGCGGAAGCGATCCGCGCCTTGGGATCTGATGGCGCGCTGGTCTATGACTTGAAATATGTGCTGGCGCCGGATCAGGCGGATCTGCGGCTTTGATCAAGTGCTAAGGGCAGGCGGCGGCCCGTTGGGCGGCGGCGCCTGCCGTTGCGTTTGCCGCATTAACCCTGCAGCATACCTCTGACCGCTTGCAGGGCGTGATCTAGCAAAAGCGCCAGCCCGCCCGGACGGGCCGCCGCTTGCCCGGCGCCTGCGGCCTATTTCCGGGCTGTGGGGAGTTTGGTTATGAATGACGTTCTGGAAGGCCGCTGCCTGTGCGGTGCAGTAAAGATCCTAGTGAAAGGGGCGCATGATCCGCGGCCCGGGGCCTGTCATTGCCGCATGTGCCAGCGCTGGAGCGGCGGGCTGTTTCTGTGTTTCGAAGCGGTTGCTGAGGCCGTTTCGGTTGAAGGGCCGGTAACCCGGTATCAATCCTCGGCCTTTTCGGAACGGGCGTTTTGCAGCACCTGCGGGTCGCATCTGTGGATGCGGGACACGGATGGGGAAAATGAAGGCTATGACCTGATGCCGGGGCTGTTTGAGGCGGCGCTGAGCTGGCCTTTGCGGTCGGAGATTTATACGGACCGGGCGATGGCCGCGGTGCGGCTGGAAGGAAATCACAAACGGGCCACCCGGGACGAATATGAGGCTCAGAACCCGTTCATTGACGGTGATGTCTGAGGGAAAAGGTATCGCCCCTCAGCGGTCCGTGCGCGCCAATGCCAGGCCAAGGCCGGAAGTGATGAACAGCGCGCCGGTCAGCCGGTGGCGCAGGCGGCCCAGCCGGAGGATCGCGGGCCGTGCGGATTGCGCCGAGGCGGCCCAGAGCATGTCGCCTGCGAAGATCACTGCCAAGTAGATCGCCGCTGCGGTGAGCAGGGACGATGATCCTGCACCGGGGGCGACAAACTGCGGCAGGAAAGCCGCGTTGAACAGCAGGGTTTTCGGATTGATGATGGCCAGCAGCAGCCCTTGCCAGAAAATGATGCGCAGCGGTTTGCGGCTGGCCTTGGCCTCTTCCATGCCGGCAAGGCCTTGCCGCCAGGAGCGGATACCCAGATAGAGCAGATAGGCGACCCCGGCCCATTTCAGCCAGAGGAAGGCGGAGGCGGCGAATTCCAGCACGGCGGCCAGCCCCAGCACCACAGCGGCAAGCTGCAGGGCCACGCCTGCGGTGGTGCCAAGCACCGTGACCGCGCCAAGGCGGAAGCCGCGGGCCAGGGTATTGGCGATGATCAGCGCCACATTCGGTCCCGGCACGGCGACCAGCAGCGCGGTTGCGCCCGCAAGCGCCAAAGCCATCATCATATCCATGGCGGGGTTCTCCATCCATTGTGCAGGTACTAGACGCGCGAATGCGGCGGCGGGCAAGCCCTGACAGGCTGCTTCACCCAAGTTCCCTAGCGGCTGACCCGCGGCAATTTCGGGCCGCTCCAATAGGCACCGCTGTCTTGGCGCAGGGCGTCGTAGGCTTCGATGCGGCGCAGGGCTTCGGGGCCGGCAGCTTCGATCAGATGGGTAAGCAGGCATTCCAGCACTGCCATGGCGCCGCCGATGGCGCCGAATGGGTGCAGCGAATTGGCAGCCACCGCCAGCACATGATCGGTGCGGATGCCGGGGGCGATGACTTCGCTGTCGGAGATCAGGATCACCTTGGCGCCGCGCTCAGCCGCGAACCGCAGCGCCTGGATGGTGCCGGCGGAATAGGGGGCGAAGGTGAGGGCGATCAGGCAGTCCTCGGGGGTGATTTCCAGCAGATCGTCCAGCGCGGCACCCATGTGGCGCGGGACCAGCTCCAGCCCCGGCAGGGCCATGCGGCCAACGTAGTGGAAGTAGTAGGCCAATGCGTAGGAAGAGCGGGTTGCGGTGACATAGCTGCGGCGGGCGGAGAGCAGCGTTTCTGTAACAGCCTCAGTGCGTTCCGCGGTCATCAGCCGCAATGACCGCGAGGTGATGTTGAGCTGGTTGCGCGCGGCGGCGGCTTGCAGTGCGCCGGCGGGGCATTGGTCCTGCATCCGGTCGAGCCAATCCTGGCCGAGGTCTGCCTCGTGCGTGGTGGTCAGCGCGGCGCGGAAGGGGGCGCGGAAGGCCTCGAACGTGTCATAGCCCAGGTGCTGGGCGAGGCGGACAAAGCCATTGGCGCTGATGCCGGTTTTCTGCGCTGAGACCCGGACGGTATCGAGGCCGAAGTCGCCAGGATTGTCGATCACGTATTTCGCCGCCGCCTTCAGCTTGGGCGGCAGGTGGTCCATCTGATCCTTGAGGTGCTGGATCAGCCGGGCGGTTTTCCGGGGGTCGAGATGCGGGTCCATGCGCCGTATCAGAGCAGATGTGCGGAAAATGGCAAGAGCGGAACGGGTGTTTCGTGTGGTTCTATTCCGAGAGGAAGGCCGTCAGGTCCTGGCGGGCGTGCAGGATGCGGATGATCTCGGGGCGGGAGTTTTCCAGCCGGTAAATCACCAGATGCGCGCCCGAGGGGTGAATACGAACCGGCGGGGTGAATTCGGGACGTTCACGCGCCATTTCCGGGAAATCCGCCAGAAGCTCAAACAGGGCAAAGAGGCTGTCGGCATAGGCATCCGCCTGTGCCTCGCCCAAGCTTTCCAACCCATAGCGCCAGATGGCCGAAAGGTCGGCGCGGGCGGCGGGGCGGATCAGCCAGCGCAGCTCAGCCATTGCGGCGCATGGCGGCCTTGAAGTCCTGTGCTGACAGCCCTTCCGCCGGGCCGCTGGCGAGGCCTGCGTCGATGGCGGATTGCAGTTCACCTATGGCGGCGGTGCGGGCCTGATCGCGGCGGATCAGGTCGCGGACGTAATCGCTGGAATTGGCATAGGTGCCGGTGCGGGCCTGTTCCTCGACCCAGTCTTTCATCTGGTTCGGCAGGGAGACGTTCATGGTGGCCATGGCGGGTTCCTTTCGCTGAAACAGCATATGGCAATCTTTGCCAATCATGCAAGGGGGAGGGTGTGGCGGCGGAATGGCGGGCAGATTGCTACCCAACGCAAAAAGGCCCGCAACCAGTTGTTGGCTCATTCCGGAAAGCGGGACATAAAGATTGCGCCTATCGAGATTTTTTCTCGGTAGGCGTTTGATTTTTCAGGAAGAAAAAAGTTTGAGAAGGAGCGGAATCTGAAGGGGAAAAGTCCCTCGGTAACACTTTCCGAAAAAATGCATGCCAGAGCTTCGGATTTTCCAACTTTGGCCAATATAGCAGTCGGCTCACGGAAGCCATCTTGATGCTCAGAGAACGGGAAGGTCTGATGGTCAAGAGTATTCCGAAACTGTCGTTGGAGGTAGTGTATCCTCCCTTTTCATCCAAAATCAACCTGAACACCTGTGGTGATCCGGATTGTGGAAACTTCGGAGTGGCCCCGGATTTTTCTTTGCCGACTTTCAAGGAACCGGGAGCACAGCAGAGGAAGATGGCGGCTCCGGTGAGCATTCCTGCGCTGGCATCCGGTCGAAGGTCTTACACCCTGAACGGAGACGACAAGAAACAACGCATCTCAACTGTCTTTGAGTATGAGGATGATCCTCATGGGTGGGACGATGGCCGAGAGATGGTTTGCCGGCATCAAAAGCGGAACAGAAGTTGCGATATCTCGTTCAATGTCCTGTCCAACAATCACTTCGAAGACGAATTTAACCGACTGCGGCTTCAGAACGATCTCCTGAAGGGGCCGGTGTGTGGCAATTGCGGACAGCGGTATCTGGATGCGCCGGAAGAGTTCATCTTCAACGGAACTCACGGCAAGCTCAATCCAGGAAAAAACGGAAGGAAAGCCAAGCCTGCCGGCTTCAGGATCATCCACAAGCCCTGTCAGGGACAAAAGGGGGCGAGGATTGAGAAGTGTCGCAAGGCTGCCCCATCTCTCAGCACTCCGGCTGTCCGCCTCGGCGCCGATAAGCGCCCTAAAGGGGCAGACATGGAGAAGGCTCCGGCTCCTCTATCGCCCCTGGTTGTTTCATGGAACGCCGCTGTGGAAAAAGTTCGAAACGCGATAGCTGAACCAAGAATCCCACCGGAGGTTTTGATTTTGCGAAGTATTCACCCAGCGCAGCAAGACAGCTTAGCTACGTTCTGCTCAAAGGTTTGAGCTGCCAGCTTCAGGCCCTCGACGGTCGTCAGGTAGGGAAAGATCATCGAGCCCAACTCCTCGTATGTCATCCCTGCGCGAATGGCCATTGCTGCGGTTTGGATACTGTCGGCTCCTTCCGGCGCAAGAATATGAGCGCCCAGAAGCCGCTTGGTTGCGCCATCTGCGACGAGCTTGATCAAGCCGCGCGTGTCTCTTGCAGCAAGGGCGCGCGGCACATGCTCAAGAGATAAAACAGAGGTTTTCACAATGTGCCCTGCAGCAACGGCCTGCGCTTCCGTCATGCCCACACTGGCAACTTGAGGGTCGCTGAATACAACGGCAGGCATGGCAGAATTGTCGTAAGACAGCGTGTTGCCATTCAGGGCATTCTGAGCCGCCAACTTGGCTCCATAAGCCGCCATATAGACGAACTGATCGCGCCCGGTGGCATCTCCCACCGCATAGACGCCCTCGCGGCTGGTCATAAGTGCATCATCAACGGAGATGCCGCCATTTCCGTTGGTCCGCACACCGGCTGTATCAAGGTTCAGACCCTGCGTATTGGGCACTCGACCTGTGGCCAAGAGCAATGCCTCGGCACGAAGGGTTTCCTTGCCTGCGGGGACAGAAGTACTCAGGGCCACTCCGTCGCCGTCTTGATCAACGCGTTCGTATTGCAGCTCCGAACGAACAACGATGCCCTCAGCTTCGAAATACGAGGTCAGAGCGGTGCCGATCTCAGGTTCCGCCTCAGGCAGGAGGCCGCGCCGGGAGACGATCATCACCTTCACACCAGCGCGGGCGAACACCTGGGCCAGCTCCGCGCCGATATAGCCGCCACCCATGACGATGAGCGAAGCAGGCAGCGTCTCAAGCTCAAGAAACGAAGTGCTGTCGTAAAAAGGCACGTCGCGCAGCCCTGGGATGTCCGGCACATGGGAGTGCGATCCCGTTGCGATGATGATCTTGCGAGCATGGACGGGTTGGCCTGCAACAGATAACCGGCCATCGTCGGAAAACTGGGCAGCGCCCTCCATGAAGGAGATGGCGTTGTAATTTGGCAGGACTTCCGTGTATTTGGCCGCCCGCAGTTCTTCGACCAGTGCCTGTTTTTGGCGAACGACTGCGGCCCAGTCGGTTATCCGAGAGGAAACTTCGATACCATCGAACCGTCGCGCTGCTGTTGCGGAATGAACGGCTTCCATAGCCCGGATCATCGTCTTCGAGGGAACGCAACCGACATTAACACAGGTGCCGCCGATCATTCCCTCACCGATCAATGCTACGCGCGCGCCCTGATCCGCAGCAGTGATCGCCGCGGAAAACCCCGCAGACCCTGCACCGATCACAGCAAGGTCAAATGGGGCATTCGAGTCTGGAGAACAGCAATCGGACATGAGGTCAGCTTTCTTTGGAGCCGCTTCTTGGTGCGGAACTGGGATTGGGTTGGCGAACCAGGGCGAAGATCGTGATGCCGACGAAGACAAGAAGCGCTGGGATTAGGACAAAATCCAGAAATCCCAACAATGCGGACAGCCCAACTGCGCCCAGAAACACGCCCAAGACCGGAGTGAAACAGCAAACAGCGGCAACGAAAGTGCCGGCGACGCCGGTGGTCAGCAGCTTGTTGTAGGATCTGCGCGACAAGGCCAGCCCTCAGGAGGCGCTGCCGCTTTGGATCAACTCAGCCGCATAACCGGCATTGGTTGAAGCAAGAGCAATTGCATCGGCCGCAGTCAGCGCGTCATCAAAAACAACACGAGCCGTGCGATCCTCAAGACTTGTCTCGACCGATTGAACGCCCTCAACAGCGCACATGGCTGATTGCACGATGAAGGGGCAGCTGGGACAGTTCATTCCCGGCACCGAGAACGTGGCCGTTTGCTCTGCCGCGAATGCGGGGAAAGAAAAGGCGGCCAGCACCGCGCTGAGGAATAGGGGGTTCAGTTGCATGATGTTCCTTTCAAAGTCCAAGCAGGATCGGGGCCACAATGGGTGCGATCCAGTTCCAGAAGAGTGCTATGAGGATTAGGAAGGTCGAAACCCAAAGGGCGGACTTCACCAACCGATTGGGAAGTGGACGCGCGCAAGCCTCTCCTTCGGCGCAGGCTTTTGGTTTGCGATAGACCATCCAGTAGCCGTAGCCGAGAAATCCAAGCGTGAAGATTATGAAGATCGGCTTGTAGGGTTCCAAGGCCGTCAGATTGCCAACCCAGGCACCAGACACACCCAGGCTGAATAGGATCAGCGGCATGATGCAGCAGGTAGATGCTCCGATCGCGCCAAGGACACCGCCCAATGCCACTAACCTGGCGGTTTTGCGGTCATCGCTCGCAACATGTTCAACGGTCTCGACCATGAAAATCCTCGTTTCTATTCATCTTGATTGATAGTCTGGAATCTGTAGTGGCTACAGATGCAAGGAAGAATTGACATGTCCGGGATCACGAACACGCGAGGCTATGGCATCGGAGCGATATCGCGGGAAACCGGGGTAAATATAGAAACCATCCGATACTATGAGAAAATTGCCCTGATGCCGGATCCTGGGCGCACCTCTGGAGGCAACCGGCAGTATTCACACGACCATCTCAAACGATTGTCCTTCATCCGGCACAGCCGAGATCTGGGATTCAGGATCGAGGAAATCAGGGCCTTGCTCAGCATGGTCGATCAGAAGGATGTGAGCTGTGGCGATGTCCATCGCATGACGATGCAGCATTTGGGCACGGTGCGCGCCAAGATCGCCCACCTTCAGGTTCTGGAAAGCGCGCTTCAGGATATGGCTTCCGAGTGCGCGAAGGGCGATGTGCCTGATTGCCCAATCATCGAAAGCCTGTTTGAGATGGGTGTAGTGGAACCAAAGGCATAAGAAGCCGCCAAGCTCTTTCGGGGGCGCGCTCCGATTTTTTGTCCAAATAAATCAACAGGCCCCGCCGAAAAAAATCGGCGGGGCCATCCTATGTCCCATATTCCGGAATGAGCCAACCAGTTGTTGCGGGCCTTTCTTTGTTCTTTTCTGGCCGGATCAGGCCGAAACCACCTTGAGGCCCTTGTTCTCCATCGGCTGGATGCTGCCATCTTCGGTGACGGTCACCTGTTCGCCGTGGCTGAGGCTGTCGAGGCCCTTGCAGGCGACCAGCATCAGGACGTCCTTTTCGCGGGCGACAATGGCCATGTGGCTGAGCCAGCCGCCGACCTCAGACAGCACCGCGCCGGAACGCTGGACCCACGGCAGCCAGGCCGGGTTGACCATGCGGCAGACCAGAATGTCGCCGTCCTGGAAGCCGGCAAAGGCCTCGGGGCTGATGTCGCTGTCGTCCTCCATCCAGAACACACGGGCGGTGGCGCTGCCGCTGCCGGCCACGCAGGTGCCGCCCATGGTGCCGTCGCCGGCCTGGGCCTGGACGCCCAGCGACAGCATCTCGCAGTCGCGCAGGGTAAGAGTGACGGCGGTGGGCGCGGATTTCTTTCGCAGTGTTTCCTTTTCGGCACGGGCCTGGGCGAGGTCGCGCAGGGCGTCCGGGCTGGACCAGTTGCTGTCCAGCACCTCGTCGAAGGTGAGGTTGAACACAAGATCCTCCAGCCCGCTGATCTGCCCCAGTGCCAGGAGGGCGCGGCGCAGCTCGGCGACGACGCGCAGGGCTTCGTGCTTGGCCTGTTCCTTGAGGTCCTGATAGGCGATGGCGATACCGATGGTATCGTCCAGCTCATCCGGCAGGTTGGCGGGTGTCGGAACAGCGCCAATCGATTCTACCGCGCTGCTGAGCAGGGAGTTCAGCAGCGCAGGCGCCTCGGCGTAGCGGGGCGAGGACAGCTCGTAATCGAAGATCGAGCGGTGGCCCATCAGCTGCATGGCACGCGTCTGGGCGTCCTTGCCGGTGCAGGAGGCAATCAGGCTGGAGGGCGCATTGGGCAACTCGGCGTGCATCAGATGGGCGCGCAGGGCGGGATCGCCTGCGGCGGCAGTCCCGGCTTCGCCCATGGTGAAGCCGGCCAGGATATTGATCTTTTCCGCCTCCAGATAGATTTCGCGGATGAACAGCTCCTTGAGCGTGGCGATGGTTTCCAGCAGCTTGTCCTGCGGCAGGGCGGCATAATCCACGGCCTGCCAGATCGCCAGCTTGTTCTTCAGCTCCGGCATCACCTCATCCCGGAACCGGGTGATCATCGGATGCGCCTGCTTGCGCAGCTGCTTGGCCTTGGAGGCCGTCAGTTTCAGGGTCATACCCTGTTTCAATTCCACATCGACATAGGTTTTGCCGAACAGGTTGACCAGATGGCCGTCGCGCCCCTCGGGCAGGCCATAGGGAACACCCAGCTCGCGGCAGGCCAGGTCGACGCTGCCGCCGGGCGCCCACAGATCGCTTATCAGCGAGAAGGAGAGCGGCGTGGGGCGGGGCAGGACCTCGGACATTTCGTCCTGTTCCAGGATGGTTTGGTCCGGATCTGCATCCGCGTAGCGGTCCAGCACATCGCGCCATTCGGCGAGACGGGTCTGTTCCTGCTCGGTGCCCAGGCTGAGGGTGGTGATGTCGCGGCTTTGCACAATCTGGAACTGGCCGTTGGCATAGGCCCATTCCACGTCCTGCGGGGCGCCGAAGGTGTCCTCGATCTGCTTGCCAAGGGCCAGCAGCGGCGCCATATCGAGCGTCTGGTCCTGATCTTCTGTTGCCGGCAGGCCGGTGTAGCGGCCGAAACGCAAGCTGGTGGGGGTGACGCGGCCTGACACCAGATCCTCGCCGCAGCCTTCGACCCATTCGATCATCGCCATGCCGGGCGCCATCGGGTCCTGGGTGAAGAGGACGCCGGCAAATTCCGCCTGCACCATCTCCTGCACCACGATATTGCCCTGATCGGTGCTGTCGCCCTCGCCGGAATAGCTGGCGGCACGCGCGGAGGAGAAGCTTTCCACCACCTCGTCCAGTGCGGCGCGCATGGTGTCTGCGGTGACGTCCAGCACGGATTCAAACACTCCGGCAAAGCTTTGATCGGCACCGTCCTCGTTGCTGGCAGAGGAGCGCACGGCGACGGGTTTGCCGCCGGCCAGCAGGAATACCTGTGCGGCAAATGCATCTTTCCGGGCATCAGACATGGCGCGGTAATCGTGAATTGCATCCGAGCGGACGATAACGCCGCCGGGCACCGGCAAGCCTGCATTCTTGAGGATCGACAGGCGCAGGGCCTTGTTGCCGGCCTCTGCCAGTTCCTCGGTGTAGCCCATCGGGATCACACCGCGCGGCAGTTTGGCAAGCTTGCGTTTATGGGCGCGCAGGGACAGGGCTTCGGCCAGATTGCGGTGCATGCCGGTGACATAGGCGCGCTGCACCAGCAGCAATGTCAGACTGAAACAGAGATAGGCATTGGCGGCTGCTGTCAGGGAAAACACCATGGCAAAGAGCGCAGGCATGCCCAGCACCATCCACAGGAGTTTCTGGCGCTTGGTCTTGGCGACGGCCCACAAGAGGTAGACGGCAGCCAGGGCGCAGAACAGTACCGGCATGATGAACAGCGGATCGGGCATGCCGAGGTCAGCCATCCAGAGGAAAGGCGTTTGCAAGCTGGCACTGGCTTCCTGTGCGGAAGAGACACCCAGCATCATCACCGGCAGGAACAGCAGCGCAGTGAGGTTCTTCATCGGGGTCAGGCCCTTGTCGGCATAGAAGGCCTGCACCGCGCGCGCCTTGCGCACCGGGTCATGGGCCAGCTTTGCCTTCAGCGCCTTCATCTCATCCGCGGTGTCATTGGTGATGATCTGATCGCGTTCGGATTTCAGCGCGACGGGCAGCACCAGGATGCGGGTCACGATCGACAGCGCCAGGAGGCCCAAGAGGATATGGCTGCGCTCATGCACCCAGAGGAGGGCGGTTGCCAGTGCCGAGATCGCCTTGTCCCACAGTCCGGTCTGCTGATCGGCCAGCCAGTCCTGCACATGCGGTTTCGGCTTGGGTGCGACGAAGTATTCCCACGGCAAGGTGTAGCGGCCCAGGAAATCGATGCCCTGCTGCGACAGCTCCAGCCCCAGAACCTGGCTCATGAAACAGCTGCGGCGGTCATAGCAGGCGGCGATGGTGGGCTTGTCAGGGTCCAGCTCGGCGATGCGGTCCATCAGGTCCGCGGTGGTCATCTTGCGGATCGGGATGTTGACGGCACCGGGCAGGTGGCCGGCATCGAAGTCGCCGGGATAGCGGGTGTCGACGATCTGCAGATCCTCGGTGGTCAGCAGCGCCTCAAAATCAGCGGTGTTGAGCAGCACGTCCTTGCCCGGGTATTCCGGAATGGCGCGCAGGTCGGAGAGGGTCTTGACGTCCTTGTCGGAGAAGTCGCGGCCCTCGACGATCCATTTCTCGATGCCGCCAGCGATGAAGCTGCAGTCGATGCCCATCGCCGCCAGCTTGGCGCATGTTTCCGAAGAGCGGTTGCCGTTGTGACAGAACAGCACAACCTTCTGGCCCGGCTGCACCGGGCGGCTCTGCAGGAAGTCCGGGAAGCGGATGTGGGTGGCGCCGGGCAGGGTGCCCATGGCGTTTTCGCCGGTCTCGCGGATGTCGTAGAACAGGGTTGAGCCGTCCTCCAGCGCCGCGGCGGCGTCAGTGGTGCTCATCGCCAGCGGGTGGTCTTCCTGCTTGGAAAAACTGGTCTCCTTGAGGGTGGCGTCCTTGATGGTGGTGCCGTCAAACTGCGCCGGCCGCGTCAAAGTGGTCTGCAGCCTTGTCAGCTCGGCCTGCGCATGCGAGGAGTATTGCCAATAGTTTCCTGCAGCCAGTGCAATGGCCGCCAGTACGAGGACGGAGATCAGCTTGACCGGGTAGCGGCGTGGAGAGCCGCCCGGTTTGGGGGTAAAACCCAGTTTCGCTGCAATGACTGCGCCAAGGCCGGAAATCATAGCAATTCCAACGGCCAGAACCTGCGATAGCGAAGACACCGAGCCGATCACCAGTTCCGGCGATGGAATGGCCAGGGCCGCGACGGGAAACGCTAGAAAAAGCGATGCAAGCACAGTGACTTGTGCTGAGCGGTGAAAGGACCGGGAGGTCCTGGAGGGCAAAGTGGTATTCTTCACGGCAGTTCCTGTTGAGCCAGTTGAGGCTGATATTCTGACATTATGGCGAATTTGCCTAAAAGATTACGAAAAGCTTACTGAAGGGTTAAGATAGGGGGCGGAGAATAAAAGAACCGTAAAATTTTTTAAAGAATTGCAAGCGCGTTAACATTGTATTCTTAACCATGTGCCATGTAACGAAGTACGGCGGCCCGCCTGCCGTGCCAGCCGATCGCAGTCAGGAGGCTAGAACCGTGACACTTTTTGAGTGGACCTTTGGTATCATTGATCTTTTCAGGACACGCCTGCGGGGAGCAGCCCCCGGGGCTGTTCTGGCGGTTGGACTTGCAGCCCTTCTGCCCGGTGCGGGCCAGGCCGGGACTGAATTGGTGTTTGGCACTTATGCGGCGGATAAACCTACTGCAACGGTCAAAAAGTACCAGCCTTTCCTGTCTTTCCTGTCCAGCCGGATGAGCGAGGAATTGGGCGAGCCGGTTTCCATCCGGCTGAAGATCGCCAAGGAGTATGGCGAGGGCATCCGCCAGCTGGCCAGCGGCGAGGTGGATTTTGCCCGTTTCGGCCCGGCGTCTTATGTGCATGTGATGAAGGAGAATCCGGAAATCCGGATTGTCGCGATGGAATCCAAGAACGGCGGAAAGTGGTTCAAGGGGGTGATCGTGGTGCACAAGGACAGCAGCGTGCAGTCGGTTGAGGATCTGGCCGGGCTCAGCTTTGCCTTCGGCGACGAGTTGTCGACGATCGGCCGCTACCTGGCGCAGGAGTACCTGCTGGAGGCCGGTATCAGCAGCGCCGATCTGCATGAATACGCCTATCTCGGCCGTCATGATCTGGTCGGCGAAGCAGTGGGCGCCGGAAAATTTTCCGCGGGCGCCCTCAAGGAAAGCACCTTCAAAAAACTGGTCGCCAAAGGCGTTCCGATCCGGGTGCTGGCTTCCTTTGACAATGTGACCAAACCCTGGCTGGCCTCGGAAGCGATGCCGCAAGCGGTGCTGGAAGCGATGCGCAAGGTCATGCTGTCCTCGGACAACGAGGAAATCGTGCGCCGGATTTCAAAGAACGGCTTCTTGCTGGGGGCTGATGACGACTATGATATCATCCGCCGGGCGATGGAGCGAAGCCTGGCATTCTGAGGCGCCGCAGTGAAGATATGAAACGTACAGGCATCCTTTTTCAGATCGTGTTGTCGCTGCTGCTGGCCGCTTCGGCGGTTGGCTTTGCAGTTGGCAATATGGCGCAGCGCCAGGAGGTGCAGCGGCTTGAAGAGCAGCTTGCTGGTCAGGCCGACCTGACGGTTTCCCTGCTGAGCGGGCTGATGCTGGAATCGATTATTGTAGAGGATGTTCCGGTCCTGGAGACCGGGCTGATTGAAGCCGTCACACGCAACCCGCAGATCGTGTCGATCCAGATCCGCAGCCCTGCAGGCAAGCTGCTGGCTGCGGCCAACGCGCCGGGTGCGCCGGGTGCGCCGCCGCCGGACGCGCATGTGATCTATGAGCGACCGATTGAGCTGGAAGGCGCCTCCTTCGGCACCATGGTGGTGGACTGGTCGACCCAGGACGGTAAAGCGCTGGTGGCGGCCAAAGTGCGCCAGATCATCATTTGGACAGTTGTGCCGGTGCTGGCGCTGTCGCTTCTGGTGTTGCTGCTGGTGCATATTCTGGCGCTGCGGCCATTGAATATGATCCATAACCGGATGTCTGACGCCATTGCGGGGCTGCGCAGCCCGCTGCGGCCGCTGCCCTGGTTTGCATCCCGGGAATTCCGGGCACTGGATTTTTCGGTCGGTGTGCTGGAAGATACGTTCGCCGAGCGCGACGAGCGGGAATTTGCAATGGAGCAGGCGCGTGAGGCCGCAGATATTGCAAACCGCGCCAAGTCGGAATTCCTTGCCAATATGAGTCATGAGATCCGCACGCCGATGAACGGGGTGATCGGCATGGCAGAGCTGTTGCAGGACACCGCGCTGGACGAAGACCAGCGGATGTATGCAGAGACCATTGCCAAATCCGGCACCGCGCTGCTGACGATTATCAACGACATCCTGAACTTCTCCAAGATTGAGGCCGGCAAGGTCGAACTTAACCTTGCTCCGTTCAACTTGCAGACGGCACTGGAGGATGTGGTCACCCTGCTGTCGCCCAAGGCGGCGGAAAAGGGGGTCGAGGTTACCATGCGGTACGATCCCGCGCTGCCGGAAATCTTTGAGGGGGATGCCGGGCGGATCCGCCAGGTGATCACCAATATCGCCGGCAACGCGGTGAAGTTCACCCGCCAAGGCTATGTCTACATAGAGATAACCGGCCGCGAGCAGGGCGGCCGGCATATGCTGACGCTGCAGGTCACCGATACCGGCATAGGCATTGAGCCGGAGCGGACAGGACAGATTTTCCGCGCCTTTGAGCAGGCAGACAATGCCGCCACCCGCAATTTCGAGGGCACTGGCCTGGGGCTGGCAATCTCGGCACGGCTGCTGGAGCTGATGGGCGGTTCGGTGCAAGTGCAGTCGGAGCTGGGCAAAGGGTCCGTATTCACCATCGAGATGCCATTGCAGGCCGGCGGCCATGTCGCCTCGGCACGGGCGGGCAGCCCGCTCAGCTTTGCCGGGCTCAACGGCTTGCTGGTGGATGACTTGGAGCTGAACCGGGTGATCCTGTCTGAACGGCTGAGTTCTTGGGGGGTGACCTGCACGCTGGCAGCCTCGGCGCATGAGGGGCTGGAGATCCTGTCGGATGCGCAGCTGGACGGGCGCCAGTTTGATTTCATCATACTGGACTATCAGATGCCGGCGATGGACGGGCGGGAATTGGCGGCCCGGATCCGCGCCATGCCAGGTTTTGAAGCGGTGCCGCTGATTGTGCTGTCTTCGGTGGAACACGCGCTGAGCCGTTCGGACTGCGAGGCCATCGGGGTTTGCGAGTTTGCGCTGAAACCTGTGCGGGCAGTACAGCTGCGGCAGGTGATCACCCGGGTGCTGAGCGTTCAGGACCAAAAACCGGCGATTGCTGACAGCGGCGGCAGAGACGAAGCGCCGCAAGGCCGGCTGCTGAAAGTTCTGCTTGCCGAGGATAACCGAACCAACCAGCTGGTCGTCACCAAGATGCTGAAAGATGCGCCGCTGAAAATCAGCGTTGCCAAAAACGGTGTGGAGGCTGTTGCGCAGTTCCAGGCAGAGCGGCCCGACCTTGTCCTGATGGATATGATGATGCCGGAGATGGACGGGATTGAAGCCACGACCGAGATGCGTCGGATCGAGGTGGAGACCGGCGGCCGAAAATGCCCGATCGTGGCGCTGACCGCCAATGCGCTTCAGAGCCACCGGGAAAAATGCCTGGAGGCGGGGATGGATGATTTCCTCAGCAAGCCGATTAACAAGAAGGCGCTCACCGAAGCGGTCAGCAAATGGACCTGCGGTGATGACCTGCAGCGCACTGGCAGCTGAGGCCACCAGCGCGGGCCGGCAAAGGGTGTTGCCGCAGGCAGGCCCGGCTATGGGCTATTCCCGGACTAGAGCTATTTGCTGTCACTGGCGGCAGTCAGCCGCGATGCCGCTGCAGCACCAGGCCGGCAAGGCTGGACGCGGCAAAGAGAGCCGCCGCCAGGCAAACGATGCTGGGACCGGCGGGGGTGTCGAACACAAACGCCAGCTGCAGCCCGCCAGAGGCCGCCAGCATCCCCAGCAGCGCGGCAATCACCGCCATCCGCTCGGGTGTTGCGGCAAAGGGGCGGGCGGCCGCAGCCGGAATCAGCAGCATGGCGGCAATCAGCAAAACTCCGACCACCTTGATGGCAACTGCCACCACCAGGGCCAGGGCAAGTGTCAGCACCATCTGTTCGCGCCGGGGATCAATGCCCGCTGCATGGGCCAGATCCGGGTTCAGCGTGGCGGTCAGCAGCGCGGACCAGCGCCACCAGAGCAGTGCCAGCACCAGGGCTGCGCCGCCCCAGATCACCGCCAGATCGCCGCGCCCCACTGCCAGGATATCGCCAAACAGATAGGCCATCAGATCGATCCGCACGCCCTGCAGGAAAGACACCGCGACCAGGCCAAAAGCCAGCGAGGAATGCGCCAGCACGCCCAAAAGCGTGTCCATCGCATAGCCGCGCCCGGCGAGGGCGGACACGGTGGTGGCCATGGCCAGCGCTGTGGCCAGCACGCCGGCAAAGACCGACACATCAAAGCTGAGCGCCAGCGCCACGCCCAGGATCGACGCGTGCGCAGTGGCGTCGCCGAAATAGGCCATCCGCCGCCAGACCACGAAACAGCCCAAAGGTGCCGCGGCCAGCGCCACGCCGATGCCGGCAAGGGCTGCGCGGATCAGGAAATCGTCAAGCAGGGTCATTCCGCGGCCTCGTGATGATGGTGGCCATGGTTGCAATCTTGATCATGGCTGTGATTGTGCTCGTGCCGGTAGAGCGCCAGCGCACCTTGGGTTCCGGTGCCGAACAGGGCGCGGTATTCCGGTGCCGAGGCGACATGTTCCGGCGCGCCCTCGCAACAGACATGGCCGTTGAGGCAGACCACCCGGTCCGAGGCCGCCATGACTACATGCAGTTCGTGGCTGACCATCAGCACCGCACAGCCGACCTCCTGCCGGACCTTCTCGATGCGCTGATAAAATGCAGCGGAGCCGGGCTGGTCCAGGCCTTGGGTGGCTTCATCGAGGATCAGCAGCTGCGGATCGGTCAGCAGGGCACGCGCCAGCAGAACCCGTTGGAACTGACCGCCCGATAGGGCGGACATCTGCCGGGCCGCAAGATCGCCGGCGCCGGCTTGCTCCAGCGCCTCGGACGCGCGGGCGTCAGATACCCGCGCGGGCAGGCTGAGGAACCGGCGCACGGTCAGGGGCAGGGTCGGGTCGATGTGCAGTTTCTGCGGCACATAGCCGACGCGCAGGCCAGGCGCGCGTTTGACCGCACCGCGTGACGGTTTCAGCGCGCCGATCACGCTGCGCAGCAGGGTAGATTTACCGGACCCGTTGGGGCCAACCACGGTGACGATCTCACCGGACTCAATAGCCAGGTTTACATCGGACAGCACTGTCTTGCCCCCATAGGCAACGGTCAGGTGTTCGAGGGAAATCAGGCTCATGCGGCGCCCACGTGCTGGCATTTGGGGCACAGGCCCTCGGCCTCAATCACCGCGCGTTCAATGACAAATCCCGCCTCGCGGGCGGCTTGGCCGAGCTGGCCCTGGGTCGGCTCCCGCTGCGATTCAGCCACCGCATCGCAGGCGCGGCAGATCAGGAAGACCGGCGCGTGATGCTCGCCCGGATGGGTGCAGGCGATGAAGGCGTTCAGGCGTTCGATCTTATGGGCAAAGCCGTTTTTCACCAGGAAATCCAAAGCCCTGTAGGCGACCGGCGGCTGCGAGCCAAGGCCCTCTTCGCGCAGCCGGTCAAGGATTTCATATGCCCCGAGCGCGCGGTGTTCCTGCAGCAGGATCTCCAGCACCCGGCGGCGCACCGGGGTGAATTGCAGCCCAGCCGTCCGGCACTGGGCGTCCACCGCCGCGATGCAATCGTGAATGCAGCTGCTGTGGTCATGCGGTTCGAAACCGATGGAGTCCATTGCGGTGTCCTTTTGGGTCGAGGCTGATTTGCCTCTTGATATGTTATGTTATGACGTTTATCAACTGCGTGATGTTATAAGATTACATGGGGCGTGATATGCGGAACTCCGGCATGTGGAGAAGTGGATCGGCGGTACTGGCTTTGCTGGCGGGAACCGGGGCGGCTTGGGCGGAGGTGCCGCGTGTGGCGGCGGATATCACGCCGGTGCACGGGTTGGTGGCGCGGGTGATGCAGGACCTGGGCGAACCGGCCCTTGTGGTGCCAACCGGTGCTTCGCCGCATGGCTATTCGATGCGCCCCTCGGAGGCGCGGGCGCTGGACCAGGCGGATGTGGTGTTCTGGCTGGGCGAGCCGCTGACCCCTTGGCTGCAGGGCCCGCTGGAGGAACTGGCCGGCGACGCGCACCGAGTAGAGCTGCTGGAGGCTGAAGGCACGGTGGTGCTGCCTTTCCGGGAAGGCGCCCGGTTTGAGGCGCATGCGCATGATGGCGATGAAGAGGACCACGCGGATCATGACGGTCACGATGCGCATGAAGATCATGATGATCACGGTCATGAAGAGCATGCTGAGGGCCCTGACGATCACGATGATCATGAGGCCCATGAAGACGATGCGGAAGAGGATGACCACAGCGGCGATCACGGTGATCACAATGACGGTGCCGACCCGCATGCTTGGCTGCTGCCGGCCAATGCCCAGGCCTGGCTTGATGTGATCGCGGAGGAACTGGCAGAGCATGACCCCGGCAACGCGGCCGTGTACATGGCCAATGCCGAAGCCGGCAAGAAGGAGATTGCGGACACTGTCGCCAGCGTCTCGGCTGCGCTGGAGCCGTTCCGCGCCAAACAATTCATCGTGTTCCACGATGCCTATCAGTATTTCGAACGCGGGTTTGGATTGAATGCCGCCGGGGCAATCTCGATCAGCGATGCCTCCAAGCCGGGCCCGGCGCGGATTGCCGAGGTGCGCGGCGTGGTGGCGGATCTGAAGGTGGCCTGCGTCTTCTCGGAGCCGCAGTTCAACCCGGGCATGGTCGCCACGGTGCTGGATGGCACCGGAGCGGGCACCGCGGTGCTGGATCCGCTGGGCGCCAAGCTGGAGGCAGGGCCGCGGTTTTACCCGGCGCTGCTGCAGGATATCGGCGCGGCGATTGCCGGTTGCGAATGATGGACGGGCGGGCCGGTGCGGCCCGCCTTTTCACCTGTCGCTGATCAGATGGGTGAGAGTGGCGCCGGTCTCGTAATAGGCGCTGCGCAGGCCTGACAGGGGGATTGCGTGGCTTTTCGCGGGCGGGACCGGCAGGCACGCGCTGTCACCGGTCAGCAGGGCTTCGGCGAGGCGCGTGCCGAACAGGGTGCCGGGGCCGATCCCGCGGCCGGAGTAGCCGAAACAGGCAAAACCGCCGTTCATGTCAATGATCTTGGGCAGGTGTTCGGTGGTCATGGCGATGCGGCCGTGCCAATGGCTGCGCAACTTGGCGTTCCTCAACTCCGGATAAAGCGCTGCCAGTTTACGGGGCAGCCAGCTGCGGTGCAGGGCGCTGCCGAAATGGTTGAGCGCGCCCATGCCGCCGATCACCAGCCGCCCGGCCTGATCCAGCCGCCAAGACGACATCACCAGCGCGGTATCCCAGCAGCCTTCTTTCTTTGGCAGAAGGTTTTCGAGCAGGGCGGGAGGCAGCGGATCGGTGGCGGCCTGGAAGTAATGCACCGGGATCACTTGCGGCGCGTCATAGCCGGAGATGTCGCGGGCATAGGCATTGGTGGCCATGATCAAGTGTTTGGCGCGGATGCTGCCCTTGGGGGTTGCCACGTGCCAGCTGCTGCCCTCGCGGCTGATGGCGCTGGCCGGGGAATGGCTGTGCAGCTGCGCGCCTGCAGCGGCGGCGGCGCGGGCGAGGCCGCGCGCATAGGCCAGTGGCTGGATGGTGCCGGCGCGCGGATCGAACAGGGCACCATGCACGGCATCCGAGCCGGTGCGCGTGACGGCTTCCTCGCGCGACAGCAGCGCGACCGGGGCGCCGATGGCGGTCAGCTGGGCATGGCGGCGCTGCAGGTCTTTCAAGCCGGAAGGGGCATGGGCGCAGTGCAGGGTGCCGTTGCGTTCGGGTTCGCACTGGATGGCGTGTTTTTCGATCAGCGAAAACACCATCTGCGGTGCGCAGCCCAGAAGCTGGGAGAGGCGGCTGCCGGTTTCCATGCCCAGTTCGGCATTGATGTCCTCGGGCGGCAGCCAGAGGCCGGCATTCGCCAGCCCCACGTTGCGGCCCGAACCGCCGCTGCCGATTGTGTCTGCCTCGATCAGGCGGACCGAGGTGCCCAGTTCCGCGGCCTTCAATGTGGCGGAGCAGCCGGTGTAGCCGCCGCCGATTACTACGAGCTCGGCCTCTGCCTCCCCGGTGAGTTCCGGGAAGGTTGGATTTTCCTGGCAGGTTTGGTGCCAGAGGCAGGACGCCAGCTCAGATGTCAAATTTGATCCCCTGAGCAAGCGGCAGCTCGCGTGAATAATTCACCGTGTTGGTCTGCCGGCGCATATACCCTTTCCAGGCGTCGGAGCCGCTCTCGCGGCCGCCGCCCGTCTCCTTTTCGCCCCCGAAGGCGCCGCCGATTTCAGCGCCGGAGGGACCGATGTTCACATTGGTAATACCGCAGTCCGAGCCCGCTGCCGAGAGGAAATATTCGCATTCACGCACGTCCGTAGAGAAGATGCAGGATGACAGGCCCTGCGGCACTTCGTTCTGCATTTCAATGGCTTGGTCCAGATCGCTGTATTTCACCGCATAGAGGATCGGGGCAAAGGTTTCGGTGTGCATGATCGTGGTCTGGGCGGGCATCTCGACGATGGCCGGATGCACATAGGCGGCATCCCCGTAGGTGTCCGTCAAGGTTTGGCTGCCGCCATGCACGGTGCCGCCTTCGCTTTGCGCACGCTGCAGCGCGCTGGTCATGGCGTCCAGTGCGTTGCGGTCGATCAGCGGGCCGACCAGGGTGCTGTCCGCCAGCGGATCGCCGATGGGCAGGCCCGCGTAAGCCTTGATCAGGCGCGGGATCAGTGCGTCATAGATGTCTTCATGCACGATCAGGCGGCGCAGGCTGGTGCAGCGCTGACCGGCGGTGCCGACGGCAGAGAACACAATGGCGCGCAGGGCCATTTCCAGATCGGCGGAGGGGGCCACGATCATCGCGTTGTTGCCGCCAAGCTCCAGAATAGTGCGGCCCAGGCGTTTCGACATATCCGCCGCTACCGCCTTGCCCATTGGCACCGAGCCGGTGGCGGAGATGATGGCGACATCCTTGGAGGCGGTCAGCGCCTCGCCCAGATCGCGTTCGCCGATCAGCACTTGAATCAGGCCTTCAGGGGCATCCGCGCCAAAGGCCGCCATGGCGCGCTCGCAGATTTTTTGCACGGCGAGGGCGGTGAGCGGGGTTTTCTCGGACGGTTTCCAGATCACCGGATCGCCGCAGACCAGCGCAAGTGCTGCATTCCAGCACCAGGGGGCGACGGGGAAGTTGAAAGCAGTGATGATGCCGCAAGTGCCCATCGGGTGCCAACTCTCGCGCATGGCGTGGCCAGGGCGCTCAGACGCTATGGTGAGGCCGTAGAGCTGGCGCGAAAGACCCATTGCAAAGTCGCAGATGTCGATCATCTCCTGCACTTCGCCCAGCCCCTCCTGGTAGATCTTGCCGCATTCCAGGGTGACGAGGCGGCCTAGGTTTTCTTTCTCGCGGCGCAGTTCCTGGCCCAAGAGCCGCACCAGCTCGCCGCGGCGCGGGGCGGGCACCAGGCGCCAGGATTTGAAGGCGGATTTGGCCGCGGCGATCTGGGCTTCGGCCTCGGCTGGGGTGTGGGTCTTCAACAGGGCGATTTCGCTGCCGTCCACCGGTGTGGAGACGGCGAGTGTGCCGCCTGTTACTTCGGATTCGGTCAGGCCAGCTGCGGCGAGAATGTCGGAATGAGGCATATCTGCGTCCTTTCGGTGCGAGGGCGGGGCATGAGGAAAACTTTAGGGTGGATTCCGTCAATGTCCTGCCGAGCGTGGGTCTGATATAGAAATTGCACTGTCTGCTCTGGATTGCTAATGAAACTAAATCCATCCCTCATGAGTTCAGATCATATGATTGCCCCGCGCCGCTTCCTGCCCTCGATCCCCTCGCTGCTGGCCTTGGAGGCGGTAGACCGGTTAGGCAGTGCCTCGGCTGCGGCGGCGGACCTGTCGCTGACGCAAAGCGCCATCAGCCGCCAGCTGAAGCAGCTGGAAGAGCAGATGGAGGTGGATCTGATCGCCCGTGACCAGATGCGGATGCAGCTGACGCCGGCCGGGACCGGCTTTGCCAAGGAGGCGCGCGCGATCCTGACCCGGCTGGCGCAGGCCTCGGTCAAGCTGCGGGCCAATCCGGACGGGGGCAGCTTCACCCTGTCGATCCTGCCGTCCTTCGGCCTGCACTGGCTGGCGCCGCGGCTGAAGGAGTTTGCCGCCTCGCATCCTGGGATCACGGTGAACCTGCATACGCATAACTTGCCCTTCAGCTTTGACGCGGGCACCGCGCAGGCGGCAATCCATTACGGCACACGGGACTGGCCGGGGGTGGCGTATCTGCCCTTGATGCCGAAACATGTGCTGCCGGTCTGCGCGCCGGGGCTGATGGCGGGGCCGGTGGCCAGCCCGGCGGAGCTGCTGAACTATCCGCTCTTGCATCTGGAGACCCATCCCGATTGCTGGGAGCAGTGGTTTCACCTGCACGGCGTGCCGGCCGCCAAGCTGCGGGGGATGCTGTTTGACCAGTCCTCGGCGATGACGCAGGGGGCGGTGCATGGGCTGGGAGTGGCCTTGCTGCCGGATTTCCTGGGGGAGAATGAAATTTCACAAGGCCGTTTGGCGCTGGCGATGGAGGGGGCGGCGGTGAGTCTGGGTGAGTATTTTCTGGTCTGGCCTGCGGATCAGGCGGAGGAATATCCGCTGATCAAGTTCCGCGAGTGGCTGATCTCGCAACTGGGGGAGGTGTGAGATGCAGCTGCCAAGCCTGACCCGTCTGCGCTGTTTCGAAAGCGCTGCGCGGCATCAGAGTTTCACTGCGGCGGGTGAGGAGCTGGGGCTGACCCAAAGCGCGGTCAGCAAGAAGGTAAAGGAGCTGGAGGCGGATCTGGGGTTCGACCTGTTCCAACGGGCGGGCCGGGGCGTGGTGCTGACGCCTGCAGGGCAGGGGCTGGCCGCCGATCTGGAGCTGGATCTGGCGGGGCTGCGGGCGACGCTGCAAAAGGCCGCGGCTGCGGGTGCGGGCCGCTCGGCCTTGCGGATTGCGGTGCTGCCGGCCTTTGCCAATCTGTGGCTGATCCCGCGGCTGCCGGATTTCTTTCAGCGCCACCCGGAGGTGGAACTGAGCTTCTCCACCCGGCTGGAGCCGTTTGATTTTGCCCGCGAGAACTTCGACCTGGCGGTGCATTACGGGCTGGACAACTGGCCGGGCACCCATATGGCGCCTCTGTTCGGCGAGGAGATGGTGCCGGTCTGCGCGCCGGGGTTCTATGCCGTGCATCAGCTGGAGCTGGCAGCCAATCTGGCGCAGGCGCCGCTGCTGCATCTGGACAGCCGGGCGGGGTCCTGGGCGGAGTGGTTCGAGCGCGCCGGGCTGGCAGGCCTGCCGCGGCAGGACGGGCGCTATTTCGATCAGCATTCGATGGTGATTGCAGCAGCGCTGGCCGGGCTGGGTGCGGCGATCGTGCCCTATGACATGGTGGCGCGGGAGGTTGCGGCGGGGGATTTGCTGCGGATCCCGGGGCCGGAACTGGTGTCCCGCAAGCGCTATTACCTGGTGCGCCCGCACGGGTCGGTGCCGGAGGCGGTGCAGAAGCTGGAAGTCTGGATGCGCAAGCAGTTAAAGAGCCGGCCTGATTGAGAGTTATTGCTTGGCCGAGAGGCCAGGCTGC
The DNA here is from genome assembly GCF_000473165.1 of Leisingera aquimarina DSM 24565. Classification (GTDB taxonomy): domain Bacteria; phylum Pseudomonadota; class Alphaproteobacteria; order Rhodobacterales; family Rhodobacteraceae; genus Leisingera; species Leisingera aquimarina. Next base: position 121,166 of record NZ_KI421506.1, read on the forward strand.
ACCTGCCTGCCCGTCAGACCGAAGGCTTGCCTCCGGCAAAACGGACAGGTGCATTCGCACCTACCCATGCAGGCGCAGCCCTGAGTGGCTTAAGCATGCACCATGTCAAACAGGAATGGGTTCTGTCGCAAAGAGCCGGTTTTTGGAGAGCGGCTTTCGTTTCATGCTGGTGGGGTGATTCATCCTGCAGGGAGCCTCCGCCATGGCCCAGTTCCGCCGCGCCAGCCGTCTTGACCCGCTTGAGGTCTCGGAAATTCTGACCATCGGCGCGAAGGCGACAGAGATGAAGCGGCAGGGCGCGCCTGTGATCATCCTCGGCGCTGGGGAGCCGGATTTTGATACGCCGGACCACGTCAAAGAGGCCGCCGCCGCGGCGATGCGGGCGGGGCAGACGAAATACACCGCCCTTGGCGGCACGCTGGCGCTGCGGAAGGCGATCCAGGCGAAGTTCCGGCGCGACAACGGGCTGGACTATGCACTGGACGAGATCATCGCGGGCACCGGCGCCAAGGAAATCCTGTTTGATGCCTTCATGGCAAGCCTTGACCCCGGTGATGAGGTGATCGTGCCGACGCCCTATTGGACCTCCTATTCCGACATCATCCGCATTGCGGGCGGGGTGCCGGTACTGGTGCCTTGCGGCGACGATACGGGCTTCCGGCTGACCGCGGACAAGCTGGAGGCGGCGATCACCCCGCGCACCCGCTGGCTGCTGCTGAATTCACCCTCGAACCCGGCAGGGGCGGGGTATAGCGCCGCAGACTACAGGCCGCTGCTGGAGGTTTTGCTGCGGCATCCGGATGTCTGGCTAATGGCGGATGACATGTATGAGCACATCACCTATGGCGGGTTTGAATTTGCCACGCCGGCGCAGGTAGAGCCGCGGCTGAAGGGGCGGGTGCTGACCGTCAATGGCGTCTCCAAAGCTTATGCGATGACCGGGTGGAGGCTGGGCTATGCGGGCGGGCCGAAGGATCTGATTGCCGCGATGAAAATGGTGCAGTCGCAATCGACCTCGCACCCGTCGTCCATTTCGCAGGCGGCAGCGGTGGCCGCATTGAACGGTCCGCAGGAAGTGCTGGCTGAGCGGCGAGCGAGCTTTCAGGCGCGGCGCGACCTTGTGGTGGAGGCGCTCAATGGCATGGAGGGTATTGACTGCCCGGTGCCGGAGGGGGCGTTTTATACCTTTGCCAATTGCGCCGGGGTGCTGGGCAAGCGCACGCCGCAGGGGGTTGTGCTGGAGACGGACGCGGATTTCTGCGCCTATCTGCTGGATCAGCATCATGTGGCAGTGGTGCCGGGCCGGGCCTTTGGTATCTCGCCCTATTTCCGGATTTCCTATGCGACTTCGGAAACGGAGTTGCGCGAGGCTTTGACCCGGATTGCCGGTGCAGTAGCGGCGTTGGCCTAGGCCTGCGCAACTGCCGGCTGGCGGCGGTTGCGGGCATTGGTCCATGCCTGCATCAGCTGGCGCTGCAGGGCGGCGGCGGCAAGGCCCATGGCGAGGCCGCCAAAGATTGCTAAAGCGTCGTTCAATGGGCTGCTGCCCTCCAGCCCGAGCATCGGCATCAGCAGTTCCGGCACGAAACGGTGCAGCAGGTAGATCGGGAAGGCGGCCTGTGCCAGCCGCATCAGCGGGCGGGCCGCAAAACGCGGCATCGGCAGGCGGGTGACGAACAGCAGCCCGGCGATCAGTGCCAATAGCCACATGTATTTGATCCAGCCGCCGTACCAGTTGCCGCCCAGATAGGCCGCCGCAGGCATGATCAGGCAGGCCGCGGCCAGCACCAGCAGCCGTTGCCCATGGGTGCCGGCGGCAGTGATGCACCAGCCAAGGGCAAACAGGTAAAAGACCCACGGCACGGTGAACTGCGCCCGCCCGCCGATTTGCCAGACCTCGGGTGCTATCAGGCGGAGTGCCACGGCAAACGCCAGAAAACACAGGCCGGTCCGGAAAGCGCCTTGGCGGATAAGCCAGCGGCGCAGGAGTGGCACGGCAAAGGGCAGCGCCACCAGCAGGGTCATCTGCACATATGCCTCGATGAACCAGTACAAATACGGCAGCATCAGATGGGTTTCAGGAATGGTCAGGGCAAAGTTGCCGGCCAGAAAGACCGAGACCCAGGGCACTTGCTCCCAGGCCAAGGCATAGCCTGCGAGGATCAGGTAATAGGGGATCAGCACCGCAGCCACCGGTTTGAAGAAACTGCACATGCCGCCGCATTTCAACGCCTCCCAGCGAAAGCCTGCGACGCTCATTCCCATCAGGATCACCATGGCGGCAGCGCCGCCATAGACCGGCCAAAGGGTCTGATGGGCCACCACCACCGCGAGGATGGCAGCCACCCGCGCCACCAGATCGAAGGGCAGACTGGCGCCGGGCGCCGGGGCGGCTTGTTCAAGATCGCTGATCGGCATGTCTTCCCAGCCGGCCGGGGCGCCGCCAAGGGCCTCGTCCAGGGCTAGGGACAGCTCCACATGGCGCAGGGAATCTCCGCCGAGCGCGGCAAAACTATCGTTTCGGCCCACGGTCTGCGGCGCAAAGGCAGCCTGAAAGGCTGCCAGCACGTTCTTGGCAGGTTTGCGCTGCGCTGATTGCGCCTTCAGCGCCGGGTAGTCGATTTTACCATTGGCGCGCCGCGGCAGGGACTTGCGCGGCAGGACGGTGAAATGCTGCTGGCCGATGCCGGTCAGCTTGGCTGTCAGCGCAGCGATGCCGTCCTCCGCCGCGCAGACGGCAATCGAGATGCGGGCATCGTCGCCCCAAACCGCAGCCTCATGGCCCTGGGCGGCCAAGGCGCGTTCGATGGAGTCATGGCCGATGCGCAGGCCGGCAATCTTGGACATCCGCGAAAGCCGCCCGGTGATGTGGTAGAGCCCGTTTGCGTCGCGCCGGGCCAGATCACCGGTTGCAAGCTCGCTGAGTTCGGCGCCCTTGGCCAGGTCGGCGCTGCCTTCGGCATAGCCCATCATCACGTTCGGGCCCTGGTAGATCAGCTCGCCTTCGCCCTCGGGGGTGGTGATTTCTGCGCCCGAGGCCGAGCGCAGCAGCAGGCGCCCGCCGGGAACGGCACGGCCCGCGGCGCCTGGATTGTCCTCTGCCAGCTCCGGCGGCAGGTAGCTGATCCGGGCGGCGGCCTCGGTCTGGCCGTACATCACAAAGAAGCGGCCAGCCCGGGCCTGCATCCGGGCGGCCCAGGTGCGGACCTGCTCCGGCTCCATGGCGCCGCCGGCAACGGTAAGAGTCTTGATCCGTTCCGGCAGCGCATGGGCAAGGCCTGCGCTTTCCAGCAGGCGGAAGTGATGCGGCACGCCGGCCAGGCTGGTGGCGTCGGAAGCCTCCAGAGCGGCGGCAAAACCGGGTTCCAGCACCGAGCCGGGTGCCAGCCAGAGGCTGGCACCGGCGGCAAGATGCGAATGCAGCACCGACAAGCCGTAGGAGTAATGCAGCGGCAGGATCAGTGCGGCGCGGTCTTCGGGCCGGATCCCGAGATACCGGGTTATGGCGCTGGCGTTGGTGTCCACAGCCGTTGCGGACAGGCGGACCCCGCGGCCGTGGCCGGTGCTGCCGGAGGTTTGCAGCAGCAGTGCAAGGTCGGGATGGATATCGGCGGGTTCATGCGCGTGCGCCAGCAACCTCCAGGTTCCGCCGATGCGCCGGAAGCTGGCGGCCGGGCGGAAGCGCTCCTCCAGTCGGGCAGCGGTGGCGGAGTCCGCTGCCGGCAGCGGCATCACGGCATGGCCTGCAGCCAGGGCGCCGGCATAAGCGGTAATGGCTTTGGGATCGGATGCGGCTTCAATCGCAATCAGCCGCCGGTCTTGCGGCAGCGATTTGCCGAACTGCGCGGCGGCGTCAGCCAGCGCAGCATAGGTCAGCTCGGTTCCGTCTGCCGCAATCAGGCAAGGATTGCCGGCAAACGCATGCAATTTGGCCAGGTCATAGAACATCCGCAACTCCTTCGAGCGCGGCGGGTAATTTAATTTACTAATTTTGTCAATTATTGGTCGGTGGCCCGTTGCCGGATCGGCTCCGGTAGCGAAACTGGTTTGAACATTGACTGCAGCAGATGAGGAGCGCGCGCATGCAGATACGGTTTGCTGTCTTCACCAATTCCAAGATTTGTTCACGCCGTGCATCTAAGTCCGGCCGGTAGACGGTCATGATTCCGCCGCAAGATGGACGCACTCGTGGCCTGAAAAGCCACTTTCCGGCAAGGGCCGTTAAGTTTCTGCCTTATTTTTGCCGCAATCAGCCGGACGGCGGGTCGTTCGGACCCAGTCATTAAACATGATTTCAATCTCTTAGGGGAAACGGGCAAGATCTTGCCCATGCTGGTAAAAGGCTTGGAATGCCTAATTCCGGTCACGATAGACTCAGGCTTGAGCAGTATGTTTCAACCAACAATAGCCATAGCAAGGAGGACCCTAAGCGTGGCAAACACAACGTTTCCGGATCCGGTTTTTTCGAAGCTGAAAACCAGAGAGTATACAGGCGGCCGGGACGACTTTCTCAGCATCAATCATTCAAACACTCTTGCGCTGGAGTCGGCGACGGTTTCGCTGAGCTTTTCGCTGGACCGTCTGCCCGGCGAGATGGCGCTGGTGTCCAAGGATGGCAGCGGCGCCGG
>NZ_AXBE01000011.1 GCF_000473165.1 Leisingera aquimarina DSM 24565
TGTCGTGCGGTTGCGGTAAAATAGTAGGCAGCTGTGCAGCGTCCAGGCCGATACCGATGGCATAGGGGCGCGGCGTCAGGGCCGCCAGGGTGCGGTCGAAATAGCCGCCGCCATAGCCCAGCCGGTAGCCGCCGCGTGCCCAGCCCACCAGCGGCGCGAGGACGGTGGCGGGGGTCAGCGCCGGTGCTTCGGGCGGCGGAACCGGGATGTTCCAGTTGCCGCGCACCAGCCGGGTTTCCGGCGTCCACTGCCGGAACACCAGCGGCGCGGCCTTGGTCTCGACAATGGGCAGGGCAATCGTGGCGCCCCCGGCGTGCAGTTCGGCCATCAGCGGGCGCAGGTCGGGTTCGCCCTTGATCGGCCAGTAGAAGGAGATGACGTGCCCGTCCGCGCCGCCGGAGCGGGACCGGAGCAGCTGCCGCAGATGCCCGGACAGCGCCTCCCCCGCCGCCTGGCGTTCGGCAACTGTCAGGGCGAGCCGTTCCGCCCGCAGCCTGCTCCGTTCGGACTTGCGCCAGCGGGCAACGTCCGCGGCGTTCCGGGCGGCGGCGGCCTGGGGATCGTAAAGGCCGGATTCCTCCGCCATGCAGGGCGAGGAGGCGTAGCCCTTGGCGGCGGGCGGGGTGCTGGGATTCTTGCTCATCCGGTTGCTCCGCTTCGGGGCGCCAGGGGCCGTCCCAGGATATGCTCTGCACCGCTGATGATGTCCGCGATACGCTCGGCTGCCGGCACGATCCCGCGGATGGCGCCCGCGCCCTGACCTGCAAACAGGGCCATCGCCTCGAGGTCGCCTGTGGTAGTGCGCAGCGGGGAATCGGTGCTGTACCGCAGCCGCGGCTGGTTGCCGTCCCAGGCGATTTCCTCACGCGGGAGGGCGTCGGGATCGTGGCCCATATAGGCGCCGCCGAGCGCCTTGGTGACGCTGTTCTCCAGCACCCGCACCGCCGCGCCTGCGGGCCAGTTGAGCACGAAGACATCGGTCAGCACGGTGTCGGCGCCGGTCGCGGCGGCGACGCGGTCCTTGTGATAGGGGTGGGCAAAGGATTCATCGGTGGCCAGAAAGACGGTGCCGCACTGGATCCCGGCAGCGCCCATAGCGAGATAAACGGCCAGATCGGCGCCGGAGGAGAGGCCGCCCGAGGCCACCACCGGGACGGACACGGTGTCCAGAACCTCCTGGGTGAGGCTGCGCAACGGCTGGCGTCCGTGGACATGGCCGCCGGCCTCTAGCCCCTGGGCGATGATCACATCGGCGCCTGCTGCCTCGGCGGCGCGGGCGGCTTCGGCGGTGCCGACCTGATGCAGAACCAGCCGGCCTGCCGCCTTTACCCGGGCCACGGCCTCGGGCACGACATCCCAGAAGAAGGTGAAGGCGGGAACGCCGAGATCGAGGCAGCAGCCGATCTGGGCGTCCAGCAGGGCCGGTTCGGTTGCCGCGGGGATGACATTGACCGCAAAGGGGCGATCCGTGGCGGCCCGCAGACGGGTGACTTCCTCGGTGATCAGCGCCGGGCTTTCGCGCACCATGCCGAGCATTCCGAAACCGCCGGCATTGGCGACGGCGGCGGCCAGTTCCCAGCGGGAGACGCCGCCCATGCCCGCCAGCAGGACCGGGTAATCGCAGCCCAAGAGGCCGCATAGGGCAGTTGTGCTGCCGGAAGCCGTCATCATGCGGATCTCCTGTGCCGGGGCGAACCTTTCTGCGCCGCTCTGCCAGGCAAGGTGAAGCGTGCAGGGCTGCACGTCAAGCGGGAGGCTGCCGCCCTTGACGCCGCTGGTGCGGCGGCGGGGCGTGCCGGTTCCTCAGCCCGGCGGCGTGAAGAAGGCACCGGCAAAACCGGTGAACGCCTGGATCACCGGCCGTTTCAGCGCGCCGCCGCGGTGGGCCAGCGCAATCTGGTGCCGCGGCGGCTGGCCGGTGAGCGGCACCCGGACAACCGGCATGCCGTCATAGCACATGCCGTCCGGCAGGTCGGTGGCCAGCAGGTCGGCGCCGAACCCGTTGGCCACCATCGACCGCAGCATCTCGATCGAGCCGGTCTCATGGGCCACCCGCACCGGGAAGCGGGCATTCTGCAGCAGCGACAGGAAATAGCCGCGGCTGTGGGGCAGGTTCATCAGGATGATGGGTTCCTGCGCCAGGTCTTCGGCGCTGACGCCGGGCAACCCTGCCAGCCGGTGCCCGGCGGGCAGCAGGGCATAGGGTTCGGCGGCCATCAGCGGGGTGATGGCGAAATCCGACAGAACCCCGAAATCATAAAGCAGCGCGAGGTCGATCCGGCCTTCGCTGAGCCAGTCGAACAGTGTTTGCAGGTCGCCTTCGAGGATGCGGATCTCGGCGCCGGGGCGGGTGTCCATGAAGCGGCGCGCCAGCTGCGGCGCATAGCGGGGGCCGAGGGTGGAAAACACCCCGAGGTTCAGGAACTCCGGCGTGCCTTCGCCGCCGCTCAGCACCCAGCGCGCCTGTTTCTCCAGTTCGCGCAGCTGGGCAATCTTGTGCTGCCCGAACGGCGTCAGCTCCATCCCGCGGCCGGGGATGCGGACAAAGAGCTTCTGGCCGAACACCTCCTCGCAGCGGGCGATGGCTAGCGACACCGAGGGCTGCGACGTGTTCAGCGCGCGGCTGGCCGCCGCGGTGCTGCCGGTGTCGGCCACGGCCAGCAGGACTTCGACCTGGCGGAAGTTCAATGGTATATTCAATTTGGAATACCCTTTATACAGATCCTGTATTTCCTGATATATCCAAGAGGACGCTATCCTGCAGCAAGCAATTGATGGGGGAAGCATGTTCGACAATGACGAGACCGCAGGCCGCAGGCCGCTGGAGGGGGTCCGGGTGCTGGATTTTTCCCGCGTTCTGGCCGGTCCCTACTGCACCGCGCTGATGGCCGACCTGGGGGCGGAAGTGATCAAGGTGGAGCCGCGCGCGGGCGATGACTACCGCCACATCGGCCCGTTCAGGGAGGGCGAAAGCCTGCTGTTCCAATCGGTGAACTGCGGCAAGAAATCCATCGTTCTGGATTTGAAATCCGAGGAGGGCGCGGCAGCAGCGCGGGCGCTGGCGGCGGAGTGCGACGTGCTGATCGAAAACTTCCGTCCCGGCGTGATGGAGCGGTTCGGGCTGGGTGCGGAGAAACTGTGCGCGGCCTGTCCCCGGCTGGTCTATGTGTCTGTGTCCGGGTTCGGCCAGACAGGCCCGAACCGGATGCTGCCGGCCTATGACATCATCATCCAGGCGATGAGCGGGCTGATGGATATGACCGGCGCCGAGGACGGCCCGCCGATGATGGCCGGAGATGCCTTTGCCGACGTTGCAGGCGGCATGTTCGCAGCCTTCGGGGCGATGGTGGCGCTGTTCGACCGCACCCGCAGCGGCAGGGGGCGGCATGTTGATCTGGCGCTTTATGACTCGCTGGTGTCGATGATGCCGGTGGCGGCCTGCCGGGCGTTGATGGCGGGCGAGACGCCAAAGCGGACAGGCAGCAAACACGCGTTGTCCGCGCCTTTCGGCACCTATGCCGCGCGGGACAGCAGTTTCACCGTGGCGGTGCTGAATGACCGGCTGTTTGCCAAGTTCGCGGCAGCCATCGGCGCGCCGGAACTGGCGGACGACCCGCGGTTCGCCAGCGACAGCCTGCGGCGGCAGAACGAGCCGGCGCTGGCGCAACATATCGAAAGCTGGGCGGCGGTCCGGGACGTGCAGAGCGTCGCCGCGCTGCTGTCCGAGGAAGGCATCCCGGCAGCGCCGCTGAGTTCGGTGCCTGAGGCCTGGGCATCGCCGCAGGCGCAGGCGCGCGAACTGGCAACGCCGGTCGCCCACCCCGCGCTCGGCACGCTGAGCGTGCCGGAACAACCGGTGCATTTCAGCGGCGCGCCGCGCGGCGGCCGTCAGGCAGCCCCGGGACTGGGGGCGCATACAGAGGAAATCCTGCATCGGCTGAAGGAAGGAGAGACCAAATGAGCGGTGATCTGAACAGCGAAGAACAGGCCGTCATCGGCCAGATCGAGCGGTTTTCGAACGAGGTGCTGGCGCCTGCCGCTGCGGCGATCGATGCCGAGGGAACATTTGCAACCCTGCACCGCCCGGCGCTGGCGGAGATGGGCATCATGGGGATGAACCTGCCCGAAGCCTATGGCGGCATTGGCCTGTCCGGTCCTGCGCTCTATTGCGCGGTGGAGGCAATAGCCGGCGCCTGCGGCTCAACCGCGTCGATGCTGACGGCGCATTTTCTGGCGACGGATTCTCTGCTGCTGGGCGCGGATGAGGCGCTGAAGCAGCGGCTGCTGCCGGCCGCCGCATCGGGGGAGGCGCTGGGGGCTTTTGCCTTGACCGAGCCGATGGCCGGCTCCAACCCGGCCGACATGCGCACCACCGCCATCCGCGACGGTGACGGCTACCGGCTGAAAGGCTCGAAATGCTTCATCTCGAACGCGGGCGGCGCGGATTTCATCGTGGTCTATGCCAAGACCGACAGCAGCGCAGGCGCGCGCGGGGTCAGCGCCTTTGTGGTGGAATCGGCCAAAACCGCTGGGGTGGAGATCGGCAAACACGAGGAGACCATGGGGCTGCGCGGCGGCCATGTGTTTCCGGTCTCCCTTGACTGCCATGTGCCCGCGGAAAACCGGCTGGGCGACGAGGGCACCGGATTCCGCACCGCGATGAAGGTGCTGGACAACGGCCGGATCGAGGTCGCGGCGCAGGCGACCGGCATTGCCCGCGCGGCACTGGATGCGGCGGTGTCCTATGCCAGGGAACGCGAGGTCGGCGGCCAGCCGATCGGCAGTTTCCAGGGGCTGCAATGGATGCTGGCCGACAGCGCCACCGAACTGGCGGCGGCCCGGGCATTGGGGCTGCAGGCGGCCCGCAAGCGGGGTACCGGTGAGCGGTATTCCTCGGACTCGGCCTTTGCCAAGCTCTATGCAAGCGAGGCGGCCTGGCGCATCGCCGACCGGGCGCTGCAGATCCACGGCGGCTATGGTTACACCCGCGATTTCCCACTGGAACGCTATCTGCGCGATTTGCGGATCTTCCGGATCTACGAGGGCTCCTCAGAAATTCAGCGCACCATCATCGCCCGGGAGATGCTGAAGTAGCGTTTCATGGTTAGATTAGATTTGCTGTGTCACCCCTCATAGAATTGCTTCAACGCAGTAGAATTGAGGGTTTATCGAGAGGGCTGTTTGGGACGCGCCGGCGTTGATCAAGCTCCGCTCCCGCCTTCGATGGTCCGGATCTCTGAGGGGCGCCGGTGCTCCACTGGCGGAGAAACACTCTCACATAGATCCCCAGCGCCTGGTGCAGAACTGAGAGCTATGCATTCAGATGGTAGGTACTGACTGAAAACTAGGGCGAAATGGAGAAGGTCAGGAACACATCTAACTTCGGCCAACATCCGAGGTTCGAGTGAATAAAAAGAGCCCGCACCGTTTTGGTGCGGGCAAGTCGGGGAGGGTCAATTAAGAACTTTACAGGTCTTCGCGGCTTATTTCTTCATCATGAGTTTCTGCAGGTGCCATTCGCCGGAATTGCCCTTTGCCAAGATAAACCCAGCTGACCCCCTCGCTCGTGGCGAGAAACTCATCTGCGTAACCGCTGCTGATCTCAGCCTGCGGATTTCCTGGCAGAACGATAGTCTTCATCAGCAAGACATAGAGCACGAGGCCAATCGGGAACCCGATGATGAAAGCGTACTGCGAGAACCAGGCTGCAATGCCTCCGGCCACGATCCATGCAATCAGGCCTGCTGGGTTGAAACCGCCAGAGTAGCGGAACTGGCCATCAGTTTTGAACAGGTCCGGCACATTGAGGCGGCGCTTCCGCAGAATGTAATAGTCGGCAACCATGATGCCGCCGATGGCAGACAGGAACGCGCCGTAGTAGCCAAGGAAAACGAACAGGTTGTTCAGAATTTCCCATGGGAAGCACAGCGTGCCGACGACCCCTGCAAGCGCAACGCCTACCTTGTAGTTAATCACGCGCGGCGCAAGGTTGATGAAGGTCAGCGCTGAGGGGATGAGGTTGGCGGAGTTGTTAGTGGACCACTGTGCCAGTACCACCAGCGCAAGTAAAATGACTAGCGACAGTCCCTCACCTTCGCCTTGGATGACTTCGATCGGGTTCCAATTGCCGGTAGCAATAAACGAAACGCCTCCGATACCAGCAATGAGTGCCTGGGTGACCGGCAAGGCAACCAACTGTGCAAGAAAGATGTTTTTGTTGCGCGAGACAAAGCCTTTGGCTCCAGCATCGGTCTTCACAAACCGCGTCAGGTTGGGAATGTCGATGGCAAGCGTAGACCAGAAGCCTAGGTTGGCGATAAAAAGCACCAGCAGGGACATTTCGCCTGTCCCTTCAAAGGTCCAGATGTTCACACCTTGGGTCGATGCGACGCCTTCCAGCGTAAAATACATCCAGATCGAAATCGCGATAATGGCAGGCGCCGCCAGAGACGCGAGCCTTTCAACCGACTTGATCCCCATCGCAGTGTTCACGATCTGGATGATGCCGAACACTGCATACCAAACGATCCAGTTGTCGAAGTCCAGAAAGTATTGGCCGATCCCGTTCAGGGCCAGTGCTCCGAGGTAGGTTTGAATGCCGAACCACATTGCGGCAACCAAGCCACGGGAGATTGCCGGAAGATGCGTGCCGTAAATGCCAAACGGCGCGCGCAGGTAGACGGCAAAAGACAGGCCGTGTTCGGTCCCGATATCTGCTGTCAGCACCATGAATGCGCCAATACCGATATTGGCCAGCATGATCACCAGGATAACCGTTGCCAGCGGAACGCCGCCACCAACCCCGGCTGCACCTAAGGAATAGGTTGCGATGATGACCGCAATTCCGACCCATATCCAAGCATAGCCAATCAAACCGAGCGGACGCTGCCCTAGCAGTGTCGGCAAGATCGATTCCTCGAGCAACCCAGTGCGTTCATGTTCCGCTTCGCGGATTTTCTCGGTCATTGTCATTTTTTGATTTCCCTGTTGGTTGAATTGCCGGCACAAGGGGACGTGCCGATCCTCGAAGGCGGTGTTCCGAAACGTTCGGAAAAACACCTCGAAAACTGTGTCCGTGACGAAAAGCCTGCCGCGACTGCCACATCAAGGAGCTGCATATTTGTTTCAGCCAACAGGCTATGCGCAAAATCGAGCCGCAAGTTGCGATAGTATTTCGCCGGTGAAATGCGGAGCAGCTTCTTGAACATCCTCTCAAGCTGGCGCCGCGAACATCCGCACTCCCTGGCGATCTCATCCAAGCACAGCGGGTTTTCCAGATTGCGCTTCATGATTTCGATTGCGGTTGTCACATGCCGGTTCCGCGCATTGTTTGCGAATGCAAAGGACGTCTTTTGTGGAGTTCCAGGTGGACGCGCGACACCATGCAGGCACATATCCCCAACGGCTTGTGCGAACGCCTTGCCATAGTCTCTAGAAATCAGGGCCAGCATCATATCCGTCGCGGCATGTCCGCCGCCGCAGGTCATAAGCGGCCCATCAATCTCGAAGATCTTTTCGCTGCTCTCAGGTCAGGAAATAATTCTCGGAAACTGGTTTGGTTCTCCCAGTGGAGCGTAAAACGCCTGTCCTGAAGCAGGCCTAGCCGCGCTAGGGTGAAGGCACCAGTACACAGAGCCCCAAGTTTTCCGCCCATCCGGGAGAATTTGCGCAGGGCCTGCATAGTCTGTTCGGATGCCGCCTTGTGGGGATCCGTTCCAGAACACACAAGCAGCTGATCGGTTGTATTCAAGTCGTGCAAACAGGATTGCGCATTCAGTTCAACGCCACAGGAACTCGCGACCGCCGAGGTATCTGCCACCGTTTGCCAGCGGTAGAGTTCATGCTGGGAGAGCTGGTTTGCAACACGCAGAGGCTCGATGGCGCTGCTCAGGGCCAGCATCGTGAACCTGGGCAGCAGAAGAAAGTAGATATCGCGCGGAGGCAAGGCATCTTTGACCGCGAAATAGGCTGCGCTCTTCGGTACGAAGCTGCGATAGCTTGTCTTTCTTTCGGTGTTCATGCTTGCCTCCGCATTTGTTAACGCAAGGTGTCCATCGTCTGGCGGAGGGCCTCGGTCGCCGCCACATCGACGGTTTCGGCGTCCAGATCGAGCACCACTCCATAGATGTCCCGGGCGTGCTGCGGTGTGCAGAAACCATCCAGGACATCATCCAGAACCTTTTCCGGAGTGCGTTCCAGCGGGCTGCCATAGCCGCCGCCGCAGGGACTGTAGTACGCCATTACATCGTCCTTCCGGACGTCCTCGCCATGGAACTTGGAATGCATCTGACGCGGAGGTTCGGTACTGGAGAAGTTATAGATCTCGCACTTCCCGGCCGCACCTTCCGTTCCTCCGAAAATCCCCCATGGCACATTGGTATGCCGTTCGCTCTCATGGGTGATGATGCCGTCGGTCAGCATGCGCTGGCTCTTCACAACGCCGATCCCGCCGCGATGCTTGCCGGCACCGGGCATCACATCGTCGCGCAACTCGTACCGCTCGCAGATCATCGGGATATGCATCGCGAGGTCTTCCAGCGGATTGTTGCGGGTGTTGGCCATCAGATTGTCAATGGCGTCAGGGCCATCGGAGTCCGGGCGGCCGCCATAGGCCCCTTCGTTCACTTCCAGGAACACCCAATACTCCCCGTCGTCCCGAACACCTGCGTAAGAGGCAAAGGAAATGCTGGCAGACGACCCGGCAATGATGTCCTCGGGTAGGACCGGCGCCATTGCCTTCAGGATCAGGTCAATCATGAAGTTGCACTGGGTAAAACGGGCCTCGGCGGAAGCCGGCGCAATCGGATTAAAGATCGTGCCTTCCGGAGCGGTCACCTTGATTGGCCGGAAGGATCCCTGGTTTGACGGTACCCTGGTGTCAGAAGTAGCGGTGTCCAGCAGCAGTTTGCGGAAAGCCGCGAATGCAGCCACCTTTGTGGATCCTTCAAATGGCACGTTGTAGGCTGTTGGCGTCTGCGGCGCGGATCCGGTCAGATCAACTTCGATGGTGTCTCCGACAACCCTGACACAGACTTTCACCGGCAGCGTCTGGCCGCGGTTGCGGCCATCGTCATCCAGCCAGCCTTCGGCCCGGTATTCACCATCCGGAATGTCCGAGATCCTCTGCCGCAGCATTTTTTCGGAGTAGTCCATCAACTGGTTGCAGGCGCCGAACACCAGATCCTTGCCGTACCGTTCCATCAATTCCTTGAAGCGCTTCACACCAAGCCTGGCAGAAGCGATCTGTGCTTCGATGTCATCCACAAGCTGGCGGGCGGCACGTGAATTATTGCGGATGAAATTCCACATTGTTTCATTGCGCTCACCCTTCCGGTAGAGCTTGGTGCCGGCAAAGAGCATACCCTCTGCATAGACATCCGGCACATCGATGATCAGGCCCGGTGTGGCGGCGCCGATATCGATATGATGTGCGGTATTGCCCGCGTATCCGACCAGTTCACCTTCGTGAAAAATCGGAATGACAATCGCCAGATCAGGTGTATGCGACGACCCCAGGTAGGGATGGTTGTGGACGACAACATCACCTTCATACCATTCGCCATCGTCCAGAGAATCCGCGATGCCCTGGAGATACCCCGGAATCGATCCGATGTGCATCGGCGTGGATTCAGACTCGCAGAGTGTGTTGAAGTCCGTGTCGAACAGCCCGGCACCCAGATCTTCGGACTCGCGGATAATCGAGGAGAAGGACATGCGGAACAGAACATGTGCCATTTCCTCTGCAATGGTTTCGATGGAACCCCGGATGACCTGAAGGGTGACCGGATCGATCGGTTTATTGATGTCTTTTGGCATTGGTTTTCCTCCCTCAGGACTTGCTCAAGCGCAGGCTTCCGAAGTCCTGAACCTCGGCGGCGTAGCCGGGCGGCAGCAGCGTTGTTGAATTGTGCTGGATGATGATGGCCGGGCCTTCCACACGGGTGCCCGCGCCAAGCTTTCCGCGATCCAGGCGCGGTGTCATATGCACCGATCCATCGTCGAAGATGGTTTCGCGCTCGTACATGAAGGCTGCCTTGATATCGTCCTGGCTGCCTAATGAAAGCGGTGTCAGCTCCAGGTGCCGGACACTTGCCGACGCGATGACCCGCACGTTGTAGAGCTCGACAAGGCTGTCATCGAAGGAGTATCCGTAATCTGCCTTATGCTGCTTATGGAACGCGCTGATCACGTCCGGTACGTTTTCCAGCGCCAAGCCTTCCTTCGGCATGGGCACGCGCAGCTCGAAACCTTGGCCGTGATAGCGCACTTCGGCGATAACGTCGAAATTCTGCTGCACTTCCGGGATGCCGTCATTCTCAAGATCGGCTTTACCGACATTCTTCAATTCAGCAACGGTTGCGTTCACCCTGTCGATGGCGCCCTGGTCGGCATTGAACAGACTGGTGATGACAGAGCGGGTGTGCTCGTACTGAAGGTCAGTGCCCAGCAGGCCCATGGCAGCTGTGATCCCAGGCGCGATCGGAACAAGCACGTCCTTCGCGGAAACAAGCTCGGCCAGGGCAACACCATGGAAGGGGCCTGCGCCGCCAAACGGCATGAGCGAGAACTCACGAGGGTCATAGCCGCGCGCTACTGAGTTGGATCGGATCGTCAGCGCCATATTGTTGTTGACGATCTTGATGATCCCAAGCGCGGCCTCGGTAACCGAAACACCCAGAGGATCAGCGATCTTTTCCTTGATTGCCTTGTGGGACAGCTCCGGATCCAGCGGCAGATCACCGCCAAGAAACTTGTCCGCATCCATGCGGCCCAATACGACTTGCGCGTCGGTCACGGTCGGCTCTGTGCCGCCGCGGTTGTAACAAGCAGGCCCAGGCTCTGAACCAGCTGAGCGGGGTCCGACGTTGAAACCGCCTGCCTCATCGAGATAAGCGATTGACCCGCCGCCCGCGCCGATGGTTTCCAGGTCGATCATCGGGGCCATGACCGCATGTCCCGATACCAGGGTGTCACGCGGGTTCTTGATACGCATTTCACCAGCAGCAATGGTGGAAATGTCAGCCGACGTACCGCCAATATCCACGGTAAGGATGTTATCGGTCCCTGCCAGCCGTGCTTCAGAAAGCGCCCCCAGCACGCCGCCTGCCGGACCGCTCATCAGAATGCTCACGGGCTTTCTGGCACATCCATCGATGGTGGATATTCCGCCATTGGACTGGATGACGCGCAGCTTAGCTGGAATACCGCCATCCTTGACCTTCTGCTCAAGATTGCGAAGGTACCAGGCAGACCGCGGGCCAACAAAAGCGTTCATAGCAACCGTGGAAAACCGCTCGTATTCGCGAATAACGTTTGCCACATCAGAGGACACCGACACATAGGCATCGGGGATTTCTTCCAGCACGATGTCACGGGCGCGCTTTTCATGCGCGTCGTTCAGGAAAGAAAACATGAAACCGATGCAGACGGACTTGATGCCGCGCTTCCGGAATAGAGCGCAGGCACTGCGGATTTCGTCCTCGTTCAGCGGCGTCTCGATCTCACCGGTAGGCGGCAGGATGCGTTCCGTGATAGCGATCCGGTTGCGCCGTTTAACGAGCGGCCGGTTCTGCCAAGGCACTTCGAAATGCAGTGAGAAGTTGTGCGGCCGCTTGTGGCGGCCGATGTGCAAGATGTCGCGGAAGCCTTTCGTCGTCAGCATCCCGACTTCAGCGCCGTTATGCTCGATGGTAATGTTCGTCGCAACAGTCGTGCCGTGATTGATGACTTCGATCGCCTCCTTGTCGATCCCGGCAATTTCGCAAATCTGGTGAATACCCTCGACCACGCCGATAGATTGGTCTTTCAAGGTGCTGGGCACTTTATGGAAAAAAGTACCCTTATTACATTCCAGTACGAGGTCGGTATTTGTACCGCCTACGTCAACGCCGATGCGAGCCATGATGTCCTCCAATTCCTCCCTGTCCGAGAGGGCGCTTGAGCACCCTCCCGGAAATCTTTCCAGCGCTTAACGGTTGTTGACGGTGTTGAGATAATCGACACAGGTGTCGACGGTCTCGACGTCACCAAACTTCGCGTCGATGTCGAACAGGTTCCAGGCGACGGCACCCGGAACCCGGTCACCGATTGCCTCTTTCACTGCAATCGGGCGGAATCCGTCGGCAATACCGTCGCAGATTGTCTGGCGCACGCAGGCGCAGGCGGTCACGCCGGTCACCAGGATTGTGTCAACGCCATTGGCACGCAGAATGCCGGCCAGTTCGGTGCCGTGGAACGAGCTCGCCCGTTTCTTCAGCAGCGTATATTCACCCTCGACCGGCGCAATCCGGCTGTCGATTGCCCACAGGTCCTTGTCAGCCAAATCCACCACATCAACCGGAATTTTGTCGTGCCACAGCCCCATATCAGTGAACGGCGCCTTCCGATCGGTGATCTCATAGGCGGTTGTGACGTGGATCACCGGATGCCCGTTGGCCCGGCAGGCTTCCAACAGGCGCTGCATGCCGGGAATGATCTCGTTGTCCATCTTCTCCTGGTCGCAAGTGAAGGGGTTTCCGGGGCGGGTCCAGGCATTTGCCAGGTCGACACTGACAAGGGCGGGTTTCTTGCCAAAGCCCACACGGCGTTGGAAGCCACGCTCTTTGTACAGTGCGGATGCAGCATCGAATGCCTCGTGCAGCATCTTATCCAGTGCTGCGTGATCAACATTACTCATTTTGTTGTCCTTCGATTTGGTAAGTCGCTATGTCTGCCTCCGTCAGCCCTTGCTGCATTGGCATCTTGATCGCGGGTCAGAGTTCCCACCTACAAAATCGGACACACACAGCTGATAAACAATCGCCGTATCGGCCTCTATTGTTGTTAGTTTTGCATCAATCAAAATCCTCGTGCTATTGCTCAGTAAATGAAGGGAAATTCTGAATGCCAATGACCCACACACCTCAGACGCGCGACTTGGAAGCATTCAATGCAGTCGCGGTCGAACTCAGTTTCAGGCGTGCAGCGGAGCGCCTCTCGATAGACCAAAGCGCGCTCAGCCGACGCATCCGGCAGCTGGAAGAACAGCTTGGATATCAACTCATCCGGCGCACAACGCGCGAAGTTTCACTGACGGCCGCGGGTGAGGTCTTTTACGAACGGACCAGGCTTATCTCCTCTGAAATTTCTGCGGCCGTTCAAGCCGGGCGCATCGCAGCGGAGGGCAAGAAAGGGTTTTTACGCGTCGGATACATGTCCTTCGCAGCGCTTGATCTCATGCCTGGGGTGGTGCGGGAATTTAGCCGCCGCTACCCAGACATAGAACTGGAGCTGAAGTATATTCGCACTCAGGGGCAGAAAATTGAGCTGTCCCGAAACAACATCGATGTTGGCTTTATGCTTGGCCCATTAAAGCACCCCCAGTTCGAAACCCGAAAAGTGGCAAGCGAAAGACTCGTCGCGCTGTTGCCAGTAGACCATCGCTTGTCGACCCGCCCAACTGTCACACTCACTGAAATAGCCCAGTACCCCATGGTCTTGGGGAGCATGGCTGAATGGGATTTTTTCCGCCTGTTTATCGACGATGTGTTCTTGAGAAGCGGCAATTCCATCGATGTCAAATACGAAGCGTCAAATGCATTGGGGATCCTTGGCCTCGTCGGCAGCGGTCTTGGAGTTTCTGTCTATGCGCAGGGGATAACGAGGTTTCAGCCAAGAACGATTATGACGAAACCAATTTCGGATTGCGAAGCCGAGATATCCACTCTCCTGGTTTGGAACCGAGCCTACAAATCGCCTGCACTCATGAACTTTATCGCAGTCGCAGAGGAGTTGATCAAAGGGCAGTGATTTATAGATTTGCCCCTTCGAAGCTCAATCCGTGAGCAGCGAGGTCATTCACGCGGCTTTGCGGATTTTAGTTTGGCAGATGAAAATTGAAATTGCGAACCGTTTAATGACTGACTGCTCTAACGCGGCTTTTCATCGTTTGCGCTATCACTGCGCAAAGGGCTGCTTGCAGGCACTTTTTCAATGCAGCAGGAAAACTAATGTCATTGTGAACCCTATGACCGTCACAAACTGGCGCATCAGATTAGTCTTGATGATGCGTCGGCTCATGCTAGCGCCCAAATATCCACCAATAGCCGAACTTGCGGCCATAACGAGTGCTTGCTCCCATGCAATCAATCCCGAGGCGATGAACGTCACGGCTGACAAAAGCGAGACCACGGCGGACAGAATGCTCTTGAGACCATTCATACAATGCAGGTTGACGTAGCCAATGAGTCCGAATGCGGCCAGCAACATGATGCCAAGACCGCCGTTGAAGTATCCCCCATAAATCGACACCGCGAAAATGGACGCAGTAGATACGGCCATCCCGGCTTTGCCGGCGCCGCCGGATTGAATTTTGCGCAAAATGTTTGGCCCGAAGGCAAATAGAAAAGTCGACAGCAGCAAGAGCCAGGGCACGACCCATAGAAACGTATCGCCGGGTGTGATAGTCAAAAGCAGTGCGCCGAGAACGCTGCCGATGCCCCCTATACCGGCAATCGCTTTGAGTGACAGCGCTCCCTCGGATTGCACGTCGTGCCTAAACCCCCATGCGCTGCTTGCGTATCCCGGCAAGGCCGTCAGCGTTGCAGTTGCATTGGCGCTGACCGGAGAGACGCCGACATAAATCAGTGCAGGCAGGCTCAGAAACGTTCCGCCACCGGCCACGGCATTAAGAAAACCGGCAGCGGCCCCCGCAACTGCGAGAAGGAGAACTTCGAGTATTGTCATATTTGGGCAACCGGTTTTTTTGAGGTCAGATGTATTTGGTTGTTGCCCAGTGCCGAGGCCAATCTGGCTCAGGTTCCGGAGCGGCAACTTGCTCTATTTCTTGCAAATCAGGCCGCTGCCGTCGCATATGCCACCACGCGCGCAAGCGCTGAAGTACGGTCCGATTGTCCGGATATTGAAAGAGGATGACACTTGCGTCTTCTTTGGCGCGTAATGCTTTTTTGCGCAGCTTCAAGGTCGCGGAAAACCTGCGCTTCAATTTCTTCGTCGCTCAGAACCGGTGCAGAGGTGTCGAAGTCCTTCATGAGCATGGTCATCGGATATCCTCCTTTTGGATGACATCATCTCTGGCATGCATTAGCATTGGTCCGCAAATTGGTCTGAAAATGAGGGTTCGCATGGGGAGAAGTGTCAAAGTTGTTTTGGCTGATCTGCGCCAGGCCATTGACAAACTCGCACCCGTGAACGGGGAGCGTCTGCCGCCCGAGCGTGAGCTGAGAAGCGTTCTGGACTGCAGCCGGGAAACCCTTCGTGCATGTTATGCGATCCTCGAACGGGAGGGCGAAATCTGGCGTCACGTTGGACAGGGAACCTTTCGGGGCCGCCGTCCAATCCATATGCCCATCCGCGACACGCTCCTTGTGGAAGGCGCCACTCCACCGGACCTGATGCGCGCGCGTTTATTGCTGGAGCCGCAGGTGGCTGCTGAAGCTGCTCTGCAGGCGGATGCGTCAGATATTGTACATTTGCGCTCTAAGGTTGCTGTCGGCCGCGCAGCAGGAGACAGGGCGGCGTGCGAACAGGCCGATGATGCGTTCCACCGCGCCGTGGCGGAAACCTCTCGCAATCCGGTGCTTACCGGATTCTTGATATACTTGTCAGGTGCGCGTCGTCGAGTTGCATGGCAACGGGAATGGGATCGCACTTACCGCAGGATTGCCCCTGATGAGTTTCAAACGATCCATAGCGATCAGCATGATCGGATTGTTGATGCGATTGCCGCCGCAGACCCAGACGCCGCGGCCAGTGCGATGAAACGCCATTTGAAGGTCATCGAAGCAGCCATGCTGGGCGAGGAACGCTGATGGGTGGTTAATTGACACCCGGACTTAACACGAAATGACTTTATTTAGTGACCTTTCGTTCTTGGTCTTGGCCGGGCTGATTGGCGGCGTTGTCAACGTCATGGCCGGAGGGGCCAAACTGTTTGTCTTCCCCATGCTCTTGGCAGCCGGATTGCCGCCTCTTGTGGCGAATGCGACCGCGACCGTGGGGTTGTGGCCTGCCCAACTCCCCGGTGTATGGATCTTCCGGAAATCGCTTACTGAAGACCGGCAGGGTCATATCCTGGACGCCATCATCACCGCGATGGGCGCTGTCGTCGGTGCTATGTTGCTCTATGCACTGGGTGAGGCCGTATTCCTGCCTATGGTCCCTGCATTCCTCGTTGTCGCCGTCATCGCGATACTATTTGGAGACCAGCTGTCCAAGCTGGGCTTGCACATGGCTGGCAGGAATAGAGCCGCAGCACGCGCGATGTTTCTTC
This sequence comes from Leisingera aquimarina DSM 24565, assembly GCF_000473165.1. Lineage (GTDB taxonomy): Bacteria > Pseudomonadota > Alphaproteobacteria > Rhodobacterales > Rhodobacteraceae > Leisingera > Leisingera aquimarina. The sequence continues at coordinate 16,271 of NZ_AXBE01000011.1, forward strand.
TCACTGGTGTCTATGCTGGATACTTCGGTGCAGGCTATGGATTTCTGATAGTTGCAGCAGTGTTTCTGGCTGGTGAGCATTCAGTTCACATAGCGACAGCCCGAAAAAATTTCATATCACTGGGAGCGAACACTGCGGCGGCCATTCCGCTGTCCCTGACGGGTCTTGTTGCCTGGGACGCGGCGGTTGCAGTCTTGATCGGAGGCCTGGTCGGCGGTGCGATTGGCGGCAGAGTAATGGTTTTCCTGCCGCAGAAACCCCTGAAATGGATTGTTGCAGGATTGGGAGCGGTTCTGGCTATCAGATTCTTGTTCTTTCCATAGGAAGATAATTTGCAGCAAGACTTCGGTGGGAATCCCTTGGACTAACAAAGTGCAATCTGATCACGTAGCGCTCCCCACACGAATGGCTGCTCTACTCTCTGCAGTGCAGCGGTGGACTCAGCCGCCGCGCAGCGTGGAAAGTTCTGCGAGCCCGCGCAGCATGGTTTTGGCATTTCCGGAATGGGCTCTCTGCCGACTTGCGGCGATGCGGCGGCAGGGTTGCAGCGAAACTTCACCAGGACGCTTCTGCCAGACGACGCCAGGCAGCCCGGAGCGGACATAGGCATGGCGGCGGGAGCCAAAGATGCTGTCGGTGCAAAATTCCATGGTCACTTTCCCGGAAGCGGACCCTCGGCAGGGTCAAGCTTTCTCATGTGATGCTGCGGGTTGCGCTGGGGGAAGCGGAGCGCAGAAATCGACATTTGCAAAGTCGACCGTTTGACGCAACTAGGTGAGGCTTTCTGCTGCGGCGCAGCCCGCCGTTCCTGCCGTTCGCTACGACTGCGCGGTTCTGGAACTGGTGAACTCACACAGTGCGGACATAAACGCCATTCAATTAGAGCACCCAAACAGCGGCAGTGTTTTTGAAAGCCGACCTTACTAAGGTTCTTGGAAATCCAACTCGGCACCAACCCGGCGCCAGTTTAAGATTTTAAACGGGCGGCTTGATTTGAAACAAACAACGGATTCTCCAGCGGAACTCCAACCAAGACTGCAGCGTGTAACCGTTCTAGCACCGATGCGTCAGTTTCATTTCTAGCCGTGCCTTCACGCCCTCGGCACAATACTCCTTCGCCTAAAACCTTTGGTCGGGTCCAGGTGCCCTTTGAACTTTCGGAGCTTGCCGTTTAATAGCGATGTATTCGAACTTTCCCCGTTTCAGTCCGGGTATGCGGCGCTGGACCAGATCCACATTTCCCGTTTCAAACAACTCCCTTGCTGCCGCGGCGACGGTTCTGTCCCACAAATACCAATCACGTGCGTAAACAACCCGGATGCTCGGTGCGCCCGCCGCGATCGTTTTAATCAACGCACGCGCGGGCTTATCTGACGAGGAGACATCGACCACCTCAGGCTCCGGTTTCTGCATTTTCAAATCCCGAACCGCATTCAATAAGGCGCCTCCACACCGTTCATCGAGACATAGACCGTCTTGGTTTCGCTGTAGTGATTGATGGCACTTTTGGAGTTCTCCCGCCCTATACCCGACATTTTGGCACCGCCAAACGGTGCTTCGACCGGCGCCAAATTATAGGTATTGATATAGCAGGTGCCGGCTTCAAAACCTGCGGCCATGCGGTGCGCGCGGTTTAGGTCGCTGGTGAAAACACCTGCGGCAAGGCCGAATTCAGTTGCATTTGCACGTGACAGAGCCTCCTCCTCAGTATCGAAGTCCAGAACTGACATGACCGGGCCGAAAATTTCCTCGCGGGCAATTGTCATACCATCGGTCACGTCGGCAAAGATCGTTGGTTCCAGAAAATATCCGGCACCCTCAAGCTTTTTGCCGCCGCAGATCAGCCGGGCGCCGTCAGCAATACCCATGTCGATATAGCCTTGTACGGTTTTCATTTGCGCCTCGGACACCATGGGTCCGAACGACACTTCGGGGTCCATGGGGTCCCCGATTTTGGCCATTGCCACCCGCGCGGCAAGACGTTCCAAGAACGCTTCCTTGATGCCGCGCTGCACGAACACACGGGTGCCATTGGAGCAGACCTGACCGGAGGAATAGAAGTTTCCGAGGATCGCGCCGCTTACCGCGTTGTCCAGATCGGCGTCGTCGAAGACGACCATGGGTGACTTTCCGCCGAGCTCCATCGAGACATGCTTCATGTCCGCCGCGGCAGCCGCATAAACTTTCTTACCAGTCGGAACCGAGCCCGTGAGCGAGACTTTTGCAACCCGAGGATCGGTGACAAGCGCAGCACCTGCGTCGCCATAACCTTGGACGACATTAAATAGCCCTTTGGGCGCACCGGCTTCCATGAGAATTTCAGCCACCTTCAGAGCGGAAAGCGGGGTCGTTTCTGATGGCTTGAACACCATTGAATTTCCGCAGGCCAGCGCGGGCGCGGCCTTCCAGCAGGCGATTTGAGTGGGGTAGTTCCAGGCGCCGATGCCGACGCAGACCCCCAGCGCCTCGCGGATGGTGTAGACAAAGTCGCCACCGGCCAGGGGGATATGCTCTCCCGTCAGACTGCCTGCCAGGCCGCCGAAATACTCCAGCGCATCCGCACCCGAAGTTGCATCTGCAACGGTGGTTTCCTGAATGGGCTTGCCGGTGTCGTGGGTTTCGATCACCGACAGATCATGATTTCTCTCCCGCATGATGTCCGCCGCCCGGCGAAGCACCCGGCCGCGTTCGGTGCCCGAAAGACGCGCCCATGCCTTCTGGGCCGCACGGGCCGCTTCAAGTGCTTGATCGATGACGGCGGGTGTTGCGGAATGAAGCCGCGCTATCACGTCGCCTGTCGCCGGATAAATCACGTCGATCTCGGCGCCTGCGGAATCTTCCACATAGACGCCGTTTACGAAATGGCTCGCGCGTGGCTGGAATTTCATGGTGTCTCCTGTCCGTCGGAATGGGATTGATAGCTGTTTTGGATGCCTGCCGGGATGGTCCAGTCGGCAGAGATTCCCTTCAGGATGGTTAGAACATCCCCCGGCTGCAGTTCGACCTCTGAGCCGTCGGAGAAGCTCAAACTGGCCGCGCCTCTGTTCACATGCAGGGTCACGGTTTGATCGTAGGTGTGAAAGAAAACCGGCTCATTGCATTCCCATAAGTCCCAGCCTGGAAGCTGCGTCAGAACAGCATCGGTGGCGGAGCGGCGGGTGAAATGCGGACCTGTGGCATAGCGGGGATCGGTCATAGTCAGATGGCCTTGTGATAGGGAACGGATTCAGGCTTGAGAGGCGTCTTTCCGAGAATTTTATCGGCGGCCTTTTCCGCGATCATGAAGACGCAGGCGTTGATATTGGCCGAAGGCATGGCCGGAATCACCGAGGCATCCACGATGCGCAGGCTTTCCAATCCGTGCAGGCGCAAGTCGAGGTCAACCACCGCGCGCGGGTCACCATCTGCTCCCATCCGCGCTGTGCCGCAGGGGTGATAGGCTGAGGAGGCGTCCCGGCGGATGAAGGCATCAAGCTCGGCATCGCTTTGGATGTCCGGCCCGGGCAGATCCTCTCGTTTGTGGAACGCCCGGAAGGCAGGTTGTGCCAGCACCTCGCGCCCGAGCTTCAGGCCTTCGCGCATCTCATACCGGTCCCGCTCGGTCGCCAGATAGTTCGGGTCAATCAGCGGCGCATCGTTTGGGTCGGCCGAGCGCAGGCGCAAAGTGCCGCGGCTCTCGGGCCGCATCGGACCTGCGCCAAGGCGGTATCCGTTCTTCGACGGGTTCGGGATCCAGTTCTCACCGAAGAACACAGGGAAGAAATGAAACTGGATGTTGGGGTGCGTCACATCCGGCCCGGTGCGCAGAAACGCGCCAACGTTGCACTGGTTTATCGCGGCCACGCCACCCTTCCAGCCGAACCATTGCAGCCCGGCCCAGACCATCAGATGCGGTTTAAGATACTTGTTAAGAGACACAGGCTTATCGGTCTCGACTTGAATATGGGCCTCCAGGTGATCCTGCAGGTTCTCGCCCAGCATCGGTACGTCATGGCGTACATCGATCCCATGCTCGCGCAAATGCTGGGCGGGTCCGATCCCGGACAGCATCAGGATCTGCGGTGTGCCGAAGGTTCCTGCCGACATGATGACCTCGCGCCGCGCCGCCACAGTTGCGGCTTTGCGGCCCTGGGCAATCTCTACTCCGGTTGCCCGGCCGTTCTCCACAACCACGCGCAGAACCTTGACATCAGTGACAACATCGAGGTTCTTCCTTTTCGGCTGACTATGCAGGTAAGCACGTGCCGAACTGGAGCGATACCCCTTCTCCACCGTCATCTCGAACCGGCTGACCCCTTCCTGGCAATATCCGTTCACGTCTTCGGTCAGCGCATGTCCCGCCTGCTGGCCGGCGGCGAGGAAGGCCGCGTTCAGCGGGTTCAACTGGTCCTGCGTCTTCACGCCGACCATGCCGTCCGTGCCGCGATAGGTGTTTGCCTCGCCGTCGCGCCGCTCGAACCGTTTGAAATATGGAAGACAGTCGGCGAAGCTCCAGCCTTCACACCCCTCGGCTTCGGCCCAATTATCATAGTCGCGCGGATTGCCACGCAGGAAGGTCATGCCATTGATTGAGGAGGATCCGCCAAGAGTCTTGCCGCGCGGCTGGTCTATCTCACGCCCTCCCAGATGCGCCTGAGGGACAGTTCTGTACCAGTAGTTATACTTGCTGGTGGGCTTGAAGGCGGATCGCAGCCCGGCTGGCATTTGCAGAATCCAAGTCCGGTCATCGCCGCCTTGTTCTAGCAAACACACCGAAAAACGGCCATCTGCGCTGAGCCGGTGCGCTAGGACGCATCCTGCTGTTCCTGCTCCTACAATGACAAAATCGTACTGCTTCCGCATGTGTGGCCCTTCCGCCTCAGCCCTGTCCGGGATTGCTCTCACCGGTCACCAGTCTGGTCGATTCGACGGTTCGTAAAAACTGGACAATTGCTTTGGTCAAAGCCAAACTTGAGGTTATGAATTACTTCCGGCGCACACTTCCTTCCCTTGATGCTCTCGTTTACTTTGAAGCTGCGGCGCGGCATCTCAATTTCACCCATGCGGCGAAAGAATTGCATGTTACCCAAGTGGCCGTCAGCAAGCGTGTCAGAACCCTGGAGGAGGACCTGGGGATTTGCCTGTTTGAGCGCCGCGGGCGCGGTTTGGTGCTGACTGAGGCAGGCAAGATCTTTGCCGGGCGCGTCCACGCAGGCCTTTCCTTTCTTGAAGAAGGAATCAGCGTCGCGAGAGGCCGTGCAAATGACCGGCGGGAGATCATTCAGGTTGCGGCCAACGAGAACGTCAACTTTTTCTGGCTCGACCCGCGTGTGCGCGACTTCCAGATGAGGGGCAACAATGCCGTCGTTGCCGTGCTGTCGGCCAACAATGTTGCGGATGTGATCCGCTCGGATACGGATCTGGCGATCTTCTATGGGCAGGCGGCGCCCGAAGGCTGGCGCGCCAAACCCTTGTTTGATGAGATCATCGCTCCCGTTGCAGCGCCCTCCTATTGGCAGCAGTTGGATGCGGGTCTGATCCCTAACGCGACGCTGCTCGACTATCACCGTGAGGCGCCGGACTGGGTCAACTGGCGGTCGCAGCGGCAGCAGCTAAAGGAAAGCTGGGGCTCTTCCGCCACGATCATGCAATGTTCGTCGTACATCCAATCGGTTGGTCTGGCCCGTGCAGGCAATGGGATTGCTCTGGGCGTTCTTCCCCTGCTCGAGCGGGAGATCTCCGAGGGAGCCCTTCGGGTCCGGGGCGGCACAGGCTCTGCAACAGGCCACAAATACTTTCTGGCGACACCCGAGGGACAAGCCGTGCAATCAGCGACTAGTGAACTGATTGCGTTTCTTTCTGAAAGACCGTGAAACGCAGTCTGTAGTGATCGGCAACAAAACCGGCTCGACCAAAAAACATCGCGTTTCCCGGCCCGAACTAATTGCAACTAACCGAGACATAAAACCCGGATGTACGCAAGAAGCCGTTCATTCGCCACGCGGCGGATTCACAAAGCGGGCTCTCATGGCATCTTCGCCGCGCAATGCCTGAAGGTCCGCTGCTGGAAACGGCCACTATTCTGTCGAACGGTCAAAAGGAGAACGCCCGTTTTTCTGGCCTCGTCGCGCCAGATAGCCCGAACCGTAAATCAATACCAGCTTCGCCCCGGTCGCTTGGCTATCCTGCCTTCGATCTCTCGGGACTGGCTTGAGCCTCAGCAACGTGAGTCTGACGCGAATTATGATCTCAAATAATCTGAGCCAAAATCGGCGATGATCTCGCGGCCGAGCCCGGGCAATCTCAGTCCCTTACATTTGTGCGCCCGATTTAAGATCACCGCAGACGGATTCCGCGCCGCTCAGCGATCAAAGGAAATCCAGACCTCCCCTTCGGCAACGTGCAGCGGAAAGAGCTGAAGCGGGCACTTGTTCTTCGAAATATCACCCAGGAACTCCATCCCCTCCGAGGTGCCGTCCTCTTTCAGAAGTTCGCACCAGCTGATCACCTCACCGGTGACCAGGTCGAAGCGGCTGTTGTGCCAGCGGCAGATCACCTCGGTGCTCTCAGCGCGACTTTCGTCCGGGCGGAGTTTTTCCGGTGCGTTGAGGTGCTCGTGCCGGTTGAAGAACGGCAGATGCACATGCGGGCAGGCGTTGTTGAACGCGTAGAACTGACCGTTCCGGCGCAGCACCGCCACATCGTAATCGGCAAACTCAAAGATCCGGTGGCCACCGTCCTGCAGCGCATCGTCGGCCATCAGCCGAGACCAGTCGCGCCCCGCATAGCGCTTGGTTTCGCCGCCACCTTCCCCGGTAATCCTTGCGGCGGCTTTTGGCGTAAGCCGAGCGATTTCATAAAGCGTCTGGCGCGTGGTGGTGCCCGGCAGCCGGACCCGGATGAAATCCGACATCTCCACGTCCTCCTTAACCCGTTCGAACAGGGCCTCGGTGACCAGAAAACGCGTGCCCGCCTCCTTGTTGGCCTGTTCGGCGCGGCTGGCCACATTGACCGGATCGCCGATGGCGGTCAGCCGCTCGTGCCCCGGGGCACCAAGTGTACCTATCACCGCCTCGCCCCAATGCAGGCCGATGCGCACTTCAAAATCGATGTCGTACATCGTCTTGAAGAAGGGTTTCATCCGGTCGATCACCGTCAGGCACTGCAGCCCCGCATTCACCGACCGCAGCGCAGCACTCCCGCCTTCGCTCAGGCCAAATAATGCCATCATCCCGTCGCCGATGAATTTGTCGATATAGCCGCCGTTGGCCTCGATCACCTCGCCAATCTGGGCAAAATAGCGGTTGAGCAGATACATCACATCATAGGGCATCAGCGCTTCGGAGAAGCCAGTGAAGCCCTGAATGTCGGAAAAGAAAACCGCAACCTCCTTCAACTCCCCGGCCTTGGTCGGCTGGCTGCGGTTGATCTGGCTAGTGAGTGCCATATCGGTGTCATCCAGTACCAGCCTGCGGAAGATCAGATCGCCCTCGGGGCGCATCTGGCAGGCCAACCGGATTCCGGATGCAAGGTCCAGCCTGGCCGCCATTTCCGCCTCCGCGCCGGTCCGTTCGGAGCAATTCTCCAGCCCTTCCAGCACCCACACCCGGCAGGTGGAGCATTTGGCGTGGCCGCCGCAGACATGTGTCAATGGCAGCCCGGCCCTAATCGCCGCCTCCAGCAGGGTCTCCCCCGTTTCGCAGCTGAACGAAAAATCATCGGGTTGGGATCTGAGACTAGGCATCCGCCGCCTCCCTCTACGGTCCAGCTGTCTCGGAGAAAGTAGTGCAGCGGCGGCGAAGCGCAACAATACGAGAGATGCCTTTATCTGACTGCTTTCAGATCCCGGTCCGCACCAGAACTACGGTTTCCTCCAGCCGCTGCCCGTCTTCTGTCAGGACCACATCGCGTCCGGAGCGTTTGAACAGCCTCACTGTCGCCTTGCGGCAGTACAGCACCGAGAAACCAGCACCAGCCTGCCCCAGGCCAGTTGTGATCGGCCCAAGCCAGCCCAAACTTGCCGTTCAGTTATGGCGCGTCGCTTTGAATGCTGCATGTGCGAGGTTTTCCAGCCATTCCAACGAAAGCTGACCTTCAACGGGGCAGGAGCTCTTTTTCTGAAGGATCGGGAGAAAAGTATTGAGCTGAGTGCCGCTGCCATTGCACCGCTTACGGTCATTCCTTGCCGGTGATGTGTCCTTTCACCACATGGTTAAGGCCCAGATCTTTTATTTCCACCACGGCCTTTACTTCGAAAATTTTTCCCGCAGTATCCGCCTCGCGCATCGCTTCTTCGATCGCTTGTTGAGAAGTGACACCAACCTGCTTTAGGAACTTGCGCATGGACATCTTGAAGATGTCTGACATATTCGATCCCTTTCAAGTGTTCATTTTACCCGTCTTTCACATCCACATAGAGCTAAGCCGCTTAGTGGCTATGAAGCCTTCGCCCGCCCGCATTTAGCAGTGTCCCTACGGATGGTATAATTTCCGCAGGTAGCGAAGCTAGGACCGCGCGGGTCACCGCAGGCAGCCCAAACACGAAATTCGGATCAGGCGTTGTGCCAGCTCCGCCGCGAGTGCGAAGTATATGGACCATCTTCCTGGCGGTGGTCCTCCAGCAGGCGGTGGCGCCCCTGGCTGACATTGCGTTTGCACTACTGTCAGCGATGCACAGCGAGGGCTCTAGGCCACATAGTCAAGCTCGATGCTCCGTCAAGCGCTCGAGTTCCTGCCGATAAAAGCCCGCATCGGATTGGCTGGGGTCGGGCCCCCGCCCCAAAGAGCGTGCGAGCTTGAAAAACCCTTCGCCGGGTTGGGACAGAGAGCCGCGACTGACGACGAGGGCGGCAATGAACGGCCGGTCGGCCGCGGCGTCTTCCCGCATCGTGGCCTCGAGCGCCGCTGTGACCTTGCGTATTGATCCAGGGGCGAACATCCACAAACGCCGCGCCAACTTTCCGTAGGTAATCGGCACGTCCTCAGCCGGCAGGTTCTCGAGGTAACGGCGCACCCTGTCCCGAAGCCTGCGATTGACATCCGCGGCCTGTGAAAGCGCGCCAGGCGGAGGAACCTCGAATGCCGAACCATCGGGCTGGAACTCCGCCGCCCATGCGCGGGATGCGCTGCGGACCGTGACCCGCATCTTTCCACCGTCTCCGCCGAGTCCGTGTTCGGTCCGACTGACAATTTCGCCGCTTCGAAGACCAGCACGCAGCTGCTCCGGATCGAGTCCCAGCTTAGGAGCAAGGTAGTCGGGATCGACCATCAGCTGACCAGCCTCCAAGTAAAGGGCGCTTGCCGGAACCGGGCGGACCAGCGCCGGGCTAGGTCCCGGTGAACCGGCGTAGTACGGGTTGGCACCTCCGGCATGGTCGGTCACGTCAACGATATCGCGGATTTCCGGAAACGCCGACCGGAGCAACGTCTCGATACCCCTGCGCAGCGTGGCGGATGAGGCCGCGCAGCCCTGGCATCCGCCTGACATGCGCAGATAAACAGAGCCATTTTCCACGCGCTCGGCGCTGACATGACCGCCGTGGCTGGCGATAGCGGGGTTGGCCTGGCGGTCGAGAAGTTCCGTCACCGCAGCCAATAGCGCGGTGTCGTCCCGCCCGGCAGAGGGCGCAGCAGGGGCAGCGCCCAGAGGTTCGTTGGTGCTTTCCAGAACCTGGCGGATCGCCGCCGCGATAGGGGCCTTGAGGGCCTGCCAATCGGATTCTGCCCGCCGGGTAACTGTGATGGCTTGGCCCGACACATGAATCCTTTCCACTCCATCGATGCCAAACAGTGCCCGCGCCAGTGGAGCCTTGTTATCGCCCGGCGCCTCGAACATCACGGGCCGGTCCGCCTGCAATGGTGCGTCGAGGATGAAGCGCATGGTCAGCGGGTCGTTCGCTGATGCCTGCGCGCGGATGCGGCGTTTCTTGGTGGTGTCAGACATCTTCCGCCTCCGTGCTTTCCAGTCCGCGCAACACCTCGAACGTATAGATGCCGGAGTTGTGACCGTCGCTAAACTCTACACCGATGGCGTAGTTGCCCACGCTCCAAATCCGGGTGGCCGCAACCTCCAGCGGTACTGCGGCGGGTTCAAGCAGCGGTTTTCCGGTCGCCTCGTCGCGGCAAGCGGCACAGCGGCAGGACAGGCGCAGGTCGCGCGGCGAGGCGGTCTGCGTGGTGCCGTCCGGCCAACCGATCGCGAGACCGGCGTCGTCGTAGTCAAGCGATACCGGCCGGTCGGACGGGTTTTGCGAGGTGGGGTTGGCGGCGGAAGGCTTTCCCTCGCCCCTGGCAATATGCCAGTCGAACGGCACGGCCAGGCCGCCCGGCTGGTCCGCGCCGCCGGACAAAGCGGTGGCGATCCCGGCATAGGCCTGTGCGGCGAGGCTGTCCGGAGCGGATACGACCAGAGGCGTGCCGCCGTCACCGCTATCCACGATCGCCGGGTCAAGCGGAATGCTCCCTAGGAACGGCACATCTAAGGACGCGGCGATTTTCTGGCCGCCACCCTGACGGAAGATATGCGTCACCTCCCCGCAGGAAGGACAGGTGAAGCCGCTCATGTTCTCCACGATCCCGAGGATCGGGACATTGACCTGCTCCATCATGCGAAGCCCGCGGCGCGCGATCCTAAGGCTGACATCCTGAGGCGTGCTGACGACTACAGCACCGGTGAGGGGAAAGGCTTGCGCCAGAGTCAACTGTGTGTCGCCGGTTCCAGGCGGCAGGTCGAGAAACAGCATGTCCAGCTGCCCCCAGGCGACCTCAGTGACGAACATCTGCAGGTACTTCGTCACCATGGGGCCGCGGAGGATCGCCGGTTTGTCGTCTCCGGACAGCATCCCCATCGAAATGACCTTCACGCCGTGCGCCTCTGCCGGGATCACCTTGCGATCCGGCGACATGACAGGGGGCGTATCGCCGGGGATGCCGAGCATCCCGGGTATGGAGGGGCCATAAAGGTCGGCGTCCACCAACCCGATCCGAAGGCCCTGCCGGGCCAGCGTTACGGCAAGATTGGCGGCTACGGTGGATTTGCCCACCCCGCCCTTGCCGCTGCTTACAGCGATCAGCCTTCCGAGGTGTGACAAAGGTCCGTCCGATTGCGGGCGGAACTTTGCATCTTGTTGGGTCACAGCGGTCACCTCCGTTCTTTTTGCGAACCCTCTGCCGGTGCCGTCCTACCGGAGTGTTTGAAATGGACACAGAGCTTGCCGATCTCATCGGGCGCCAGATCGACGGCGACGCAGTCGCAGTATCCGGTATCGTCGCGGCCCGCAGTATAATGCGCACAGGCGTTGCAGGTGCCGAATGCCGGAGCGCTGCGCAGATTGGCAAGGTCGGCAGTGAGCACCGCCAGCGCGTGGACCAAACCCGCGCGAGAAGAAACCTCCAGCCGCTCGATCGCCGTGATGAGATGACGCAAAGGATCGCGCTCCAGCTGGTCCCACCCCCGAACCGTGACCTCAAACCGGACACTGCGGCCGTCCGTTTCGGAACGTTGCCGCGCCAGGAATCCCTTGGCCACTAACGACTTGAGGCATTGTGAAGCCGTACCGCGTGTCGTTGCCTGAAAGCTCGCGAAGGCCGATGGTGTCCTCGAGACCCGATTGGCGCGTGCAATAAACCGTAGCGCAGCCCATTGTGCCGCTGTCAGTTCCGAGCCGGCATCTTCAGCCCGTGCGGAACGCCCTATGTGCACAAGAAGATCCGAAATCTCTTCGGTATGTCTTGGTAAGTTGGCCACATGAATTAGTAGCCTATCGAAACTAAAATGGCAAGAACCCGATGCTGAAGATGGGGGCAGCCAGCCCGAAGCGGCCGTAGACTAGGGGTGCCGCGCCTAGGATGCTGCCGGTGCGAAATTCTATGGTCAGTTTCCCAGAAGCGGACCCTCGGCAAAGCAAAGCTGCCTCACGGGATGCTGCGGGTTGCACCGGGGGCAGCGGAGCGCAGATCGCGCCATTTGCAAACTCGGCCGTTTGAAGCAACCAGGTGAGGTTTTCCGCTGCGGCGCGGCCCGCCGTTCCGGTCGCTCGCTGCGGCTGCGAGGTTTTGCAGCCGGTGAGCTCACACAGTGCGGGACAATGCCGCCTTTGCAAAAGAATGGCTTGTCCACTCCTGTTCAACTCTACACCCTGGCGCACCCCGAAACCAAACGACGTGGTGAGATAGGTAGGCTACAAAGTTTCCTTCTATCGAATTTGTGCCAGGGCATAGCCTTGACCCACCGCAGATACGGCCGAAAGGAAGAACACAGCCTCCGCTCCGATAGCGGCATAGATCACCCCACCCAAAAGCGGCAAGACAAAAGCCGGAGCAGTCAACGCATTGAAGTACCCGGAGTAGGACGGCCGGCGGTGTTCCGGGGAAATTTCCATCAGCAACCCAAGTACAGCGATGGTCAGCCCGTTTGCGAGGGCGCCGAGCAGCAGGAATACAGCCACAAGAGCTATCAGCATTTGCATATGCGCCATCTCCAAGAATAGCACGGCCAGAAGTATCAAGGGTGGTGCAAGCCGCAGGAAGGAGATCAGGCGCATGAGGGAAAGCTTGCCGCGCGTATCACCCCACCAGCCCCAGAGCAGGTTGGAAGCCAGCGCACCTGACGTTTGAGCGCCGAGAAGAAGCGCAATATTTTCAAGACCAAGCCCCATCTCTGCAGCGGCGACCACATAAAACGGGGCAGCGATCAGCGTCGCGCCGCCGCACCATTGCGCGAAGACAAACCAGCGGAAGCGGGTATCATTCCGGAACGCCATGCGCCCCTCCCGAAAATACGCCGCAAAACTCTCTGCGCCCTTCGGTATGCCCGCGCGCTCCGGCTCCCCCATCGAGACAAAGACTACTGAAGAGACCAGCATCAAAGCCGCTGCGATCCAGAGTACAGCTGCATAGGAGACGGGGAAGTCGGCTGTCCTGACGATATGGTCGGCCAGAGCCGCCACAGCCAAAGCAACGAGACCACCCCCGAAAAACCGCAGCGCCAGCAAGCGCGACCGGCGGTTAGAGGGAACCGAGCGGGCAACAATATCATTGTAGGGGACGCCAACGATCCCGCTTACAAAGGCGTATAGCGTCCAGAGCGCCAGTGCCGCGGCGCCGAGAGATACCGGCCGCCAATCTGCGGCCGAGCCATGCCAAAGCACTGCGGCCAGCAAGGCGATAGCTGCGGTCCGGCCGAACGCTCCGCCAGCGTAGAATGGCATTGAAGCGCCGCTTCGTTCCGCGAAATAGCCGACAAAGATCTGTGGCGTGAGCCAGCCAAGTCTCAGGATCGCGGGCACTGCGCCAACCGCAAGTGGACTTCCGGTGAGCTGGAGGATCAGCGCGGCCATGATGGTAGAACTGTCTATCGCCGCAGAACCGGCCTGAAATGCGGTCCCTGCCGCCGCCACATGCCAGAAACGCTGCCGGGGTGTCATCGCTCCGCCCAATCCGCACGGTCGGCCAGACGAATGCCCCTGAATTGTTGCAGCCGCAGCCACACCGGAAGGCAGGGGCGCGATGCGGAGGAACACCCGGAAATTACTACGATCAATGGAAACCTCCCTTCTGCTTGTCTCAGCCTACTGTTTCCGCCAACAGGAAGGTCAATCTGTCTTCTGCAATACAGGCCGCGCTCGCATCGGCGCCCGAAACCCCATGCCGTCTTAATACAACCCGGCATAACGCCCAGCCTGCCAGGAAAAATACACAGCAGCCGAGATCAGCAGCAGGCCGCCCAGGCGTTCTGCCCAACGGACAATGTGCCTGGAATGCCGGTGCTGCACAAAGCTGGCAGCGGAAGTTCCGGCGATCACCAAAGGAAGACTGCGCGCCAGGCCGAAGACGCCCATGAGTACAGCACCCAATAAGGGATCAGCCGTGGACGACGCCGCGATCACGACGGGCAGCACCATGGGTGTGCAGGCCGGGCAAGTGGAAAGGCCAAACGGCAGGCCCAGTATGTAAGCGCCCAGGAAGGTCCGGGCCGAGCCAGCCTCGGGGTGAAGCACTGGGAGACGTATGCGTAAGATGCGCCACAGCGCCAGGCCCGTAAGCGCCAGCACCGCGGCAAGCAAAGCATAAACATAGGCAAGGACTGCATTCAGCACACGCATGACGGCAAGGCCGGCAATTCCGAACAAGGCGCCAATGATGATGTCCACCGTGACAATGCCGAGCACAAAGCCAACCGGCAGAACAGATCCGCCTGCGCGGCTGTTGTCCGCCTCAGGCCCCGCGCCCTTTCTGGCGCCAAGCCCTGCTGCCACGGCAATCAAGGGAAACGAACTCGGGGCGATACCCACCACCAATCCGGCGAACAGCACCAGACCGGCCGTGACAAGCGACAGGCCATCAATGTCTTGCAGGAGAGCTTCAATACCGGTCATCCGATGTGCCTCCCCGTTCACCCTGCGCAGCAGGAGAGCTGACCCACATCCATATCAAAGGTCTGCGCTGCGAGCTTCAGCCCTTCGACGGTAGTGAGATAGGGAAATATCGTAGTTCCAAGCGCCTTGGCGGTAATTCCGAATTTTAAGGCCATCGCCAGAGTCTGGACGCTGTCGGATCCTTCCGGTGCCATGATAACGCCGCCCAGCAGCTGGTCTGTCTTGGCGTCGGCCACCAGTTTGATCAGCCCGCGCGTGTCCTGTGCCGCAAGCGCGCGCGGCACGTTGTCGAGCGTGAGCACGCTGATCTTCACATCATGACCCGCGGCTTGTGCCTGCGCTTCGGTCAGGCCTGCGCCCGCCACCTGCGGGTCGGTAAACACAACCCAGGGCATCGCGGCATTATCGTAGGTTTCATGACCGCCCAAAACTGCATTGCGTGCCGCCAGTTTCGCGCCATAAGCTGCCATGTAGACAAACTGATCGCGGTCTGTCACATCCCCGGCCGCATAGACGCCGGGGCGGCTGGTTTGCATATCCTCGCCGACAACAATGGCCCCTCGCGCATCCGTTTCAATTCCCAGATCCGCCAGGCCAAGCCCCTCGGTATTCGGGGTGCGCCCCGTTGTCAGGACAAGGAAATCTGCCGCCAGATCCTGCGCTGTGCCGTCCTTTTGTACGGTTAGAACGGCGCCGCTGCCGTCGCGATGGCTGCCCTCATAGACTATCCCATCCCAAATCGTAATGCCTTCGTCGCGCAGGATATTCGCCAGCGCTTCGGAGACCTCTGGCTCAGCCTGCGGCAGCAGGCGGGAGCGGCAGACAAGAGACACACTGACACCCATCCGGGACATCATCTGCGCCAATTCAACGCCGATGTAACCGCCCCCCAGAAATATCAGGCTTTCGGGCAAGTGCTCCATTTCCAGCAAAGACGTACTGTCCAGAAACGGCACAGTTTCAATTCCTGCGATACCTGGCTGTGCTGGCCTCCCGCCGGTTGCGATGATCACCTTCGGCGTCTGGATAAACCGGCCTCCCGCCTCGACACCGCCCGCAACCAGCCGTGCGGGGCCTTCCTCAATATAGGTGACACCCTCGTATCCTGGGAGCAAATCGGCATACTTCTTCCGCCTCAGCGTAGCGACCAGATCATCCTTGGCCCCGACTATCGCAGCCCAGTCTGTGACTTCTGCGCTGCCTTTCAGACCGCGAAAGCGATGCGCAGCCGTCGCGCCATGCACCGCCTCGGCGGCACGGATCATCGTTTTCGAAGGCACACAACCCACATTCACACAGGTGCCGCCGATGGTGCCGTGCCCGATCAGCGCCACGCGTTTGCCGCCTTCGGCCGCTGTAATCGCGGCCGAGAAACCCGCTGATCCGGCCCCAATGACAGCAAGGTCATATTCTCCATTCGGCGTGTAGCAATCGCTGTTCATTTTTTATCCTTTCAGGGCGCGCGCGGGCGCCGTTGTTATGTGATTGGTTCATGCTCCGGCGAACATTGCCGGGATCAGATTCACCCCAAAAGGGGCACACTCCTAATGGAGGGCAGAAACAGCCCGCAGCGCGTGATACCCGTTCAGATCCGGCGTGCCCGCCGCTGCCAGACGGCATAGGCCGTCAGGGCTGTAAAGAATGCCAGCGCTGGAAACAGCACGAAGTCCATCCAGCCCAGCACCGAAGAAAGCCCAATAGCTCCAAGAAGCACCGCCAGGACTGGCGTGAAGCAGCACAATGCGGTGATAAGGGCGCCAACGATGCCAGTGGCCAACAGCTTGCCGTCAGTTTTTTCAGTCATGGTCTGTTCTTCCGCCATCGTTGTTCCCAACCGAAGACTGGCTGGTCAGGCGGCCGCAGCGCATCGAACGCCAGACCAATGCAAGAGCCGCAGCCGCCAGCCCAATGGCAATCACGCCGTACCCGGTCAGCCACCCGCCAGCCGTTCCGACGAGCGCAGACAAAAGGACACCGCCGCCACAGCAGATTATAACCAGCGGTGCCGCCAAGATTGTCGCGGCGAGGCCTCCCATCAGACTGTCGCGCATAGGATCAGCCCTTCTCCATTGCCGGATAACCAGCATTTGCGGAGGCTTCCGAAATAGCTTCAGCGCTTTTTGCCGCGCTTTCAAAAACAACCGTGGCAGTCTTTGCTTCAAAATCCACGTCTACAGAGCGCACACCATCTACCCCCGCCATGGCGCGCTTCACAGTTACCGGGCAGAGCGCGCAGGTCATATTCTCAACTGCGAAGGTTACAGTCTCCTCCGCTGCAACGCTTTGGGCGGCAGCGGGCAGTGCAAAGGAGGCGATGGACGCCATTCCGAGAAGGCCAAAGCCGAGAACCGCGGCGAGCAGTTTTTTCATGAGATATTCCTTTCAATAGAAGAGCGGCGCCCACCAGGTGATGGTCAGAGCTGCCACAACAAGAACCAGCGCGATCCAGAGTGCGGTTTGGGTGATGCGGGCCGAAGACGGCTTGGCGCAGTAGGAACCAGGTTCGCAGGTGGTTGGCCTACGGAAATAGACTTGACGGAAGCCAGCCCCGATAAAGCCAAGCGCGATCAGAGCGAATACCGGCTTGTAGGGCTCAAGTGCGGTCAGATTGCCAATCCAGGCCCCCGAGATACCGAGCGTGAGCAATACCAGCGGTCCGACGCAACAGGCGGACGCAAAAACCGCGCCAAGCAGACCGCCCGCGGCAAGCCAGCCTTTGCTGCTTCGGTTCACACCCGTGTCCACTTCTCCGGTTTGCTTTTCAGCAATCCTCATATTTATCTCCTCACGAATAGGGCTGGCACCTTGTGTAAGGCCTGTAGTAGCTACAGGGGCAAGGAGGTTATTTTCGATGCCAGATCACAAAAACGCGACATCTCTCACTCGGGGGGAGCTGGCCAAAGCAACGGGCTGCAACCTTGAAACCATCCGATATTACGAGAAGACCGGCATGATGCCGGACCCGCCGCGCACGGCTGCGGGCCACCGCATCTACGGGCAGAGCCACATTCAGCGTCTGCGTTTCATCCTGCGAGCCCGCGAGCTCGGCTTTGCCATTGACGAAATCAAAGGGCTGCTTGGCCTGGTAGACGGCGGCACCCAGACTTGTGGAGAAGTGAAAGACCTGACGGAGCGCCATCTCAGCGATGTGCGCCGGAAAATTGCAGACCTTCGCAGGATTGAAAAAGTACTGGCCGCAACAGCTGCCCAATGTTCCGGCAAGGATGTCCCGGAATGCCCGGTCCTGGAGGCACTGGCATCTTGACCGGAACGTTTCTGATTTTTGCCCTTGCAGCCCTGGCGGAAATCGCCGGGTGCTTTGCCTTCTGGGCGTGGCTGCGTTTGGACCGGTCGCCGCTCTGGCTGGTGCCCGGCATCGCAAGCCTTGTGCTGTTCGCGTACCTTCTGACGCGTGCTGACAGCGCATTTGCCGGCCGGGCTTACGCCGCCTATGGTGGCGTCTATATCGCCAGTTCCATGTTCTGGATGTGGCTGGCCGAAGGCAACCGCCCCGACCGATGGGATATAACAGGAATGACGATTTGCCTGATCGGCAGCGCACTCATCCTGGTACCGTCTCGAGGTTGACTCCCGCCTCCGGTGGTCGTTGCAACTTCTGTTGGAACGTCAAGCGGTCGCACAGCTTTCACTCAATGTCCGCTCGCAACGATTCACGCTCATTGGTTCGAGACGCAGCATATGGCAGATTCGGGCTCAGACCGGCCCAATGCATCCGCGGCGTTTCCCAAAGAACACACAACCTGACAACGGTCATTCAAACCACCAGTAAACTGAGGCGTCAGCGCTGTGCTGATGTCTGGGTTTGGCGGGAGGATTGGAGGGCAAACTATGCCAAGAGTCCAACTTCCCGCTGTCACCCCGAAACGAAGAGCCTGGAACAAGGGCCGGATCATCGGCCAGAAACGACCACTGTTGCCGAAACAGGTCTGGGCGATCCGCGCGCGGCTCGAACTGGCGGGCAACCTGCGCGATCTTGCGCTGTTCAATGTGGCAGTTGATGGCAAGCTTCGCGGATGCGATCTGGTGAAACTGGCCGTCACCGACCTGGTGAGGGACGATCTCGTTCGCGAACGCGTATCTGTGATCCAGAGCAAAACCAAGCGGCCCGTTCAGTTTGAACTCTCTGAAAACACGCGGGATACCATTGCCGCATGGATCAAGTCACCGGAGATGCTCGGCTGCCGTTTCATGTTTCCCAGCAGGTTTCATGACCGCCTGCATATCTCAACGCGCCAATATGGCCGGCTTGTGAGGGATTGGGTGGCCGCGATTGGGCTGGAACCCAGCGGATACGGCACCCATTCTCTGCGCCGGACCAAAGCAGCGGAGATTTACCGCAAAACCGGAAATCTAAGAGCGGTTCAACTTCTGCTCGGACACACCAAGGTAGACAGCACAGTACGGTACCTTGGCGTCGAACTCGAAGATGCGCTGAGCATTGCAGAGCAAATCGACATTTGAACCACCTTGGCGGGCGGCTCTTGCCGTTCGCCAATCCTGAGCGGACCTGTGTTCGCGGCGCAGCGGTGGGTCGGATCGAGCCCACAGTACCGAATGCTTCGTGAGACATGAACGGCTAGGAACCGCACAAAGTCTTCGTTGGACAAAGTAGCGCCAGCCCAAACCGGACCCGCATTACACTCCGCGATGCTACGAAGCAGCCAGTTGAAGGAGACCTTC
Organism: Leisingera aquimarina DSM 24565; assembly: GCF_000473165.1. GTDB lineage: Bacteria > Pseudomonadota > Alphaproteobacteria > Rhodobacterales > Rhodobacteraceae > Leisingera > Leisingera aquimarina. The sequence goes on from NZ_AXBE01000011.1 coordinate 35,326, forward strand.
GCTGCAGCTTAGAAAGTATGAAGTTGCTCAATAACTGCGATGTTGGCGGGAGGAAACAAAAATATGCACGCCGCTGTTAGTGTAATGCGGCGTGCACACCTAGAACCGCCTAGGCTATTTGGACGGTAACTCTTCCTTTAGCGCCCTGTACAAGCTGATCATCATCAGAAGGATCACAATGGAGAACGGCAAAGCAGCGGCAATCGAAGCCGTTTGCAGAGCAACAAGCCCGCCTGCGACCAGCAGAACACTGGCGACTACTCCTTCGGTGACGCCCCAGAAGATCCGGACCAGATGCGGCGGGTGCTGACTGCCCATCGCAAGCATGGTGCAGATCACCAAGGTGCCGGAGTCCGACGAGGTGATGAAGTAAGAGGCAATCAGAAAGGTGACGATTGCCGCGAAGGCAGTGCCCCAGATGCCAACGTCCATGCCCTCAAGCGTTGCGTAAAGCGCCAGGGTCGGGCTTTCGTTCACGGCTTCGATGATACCGCCGGCTCCCTGCAATTCGATACTGACCGCGTTGCCACCGAACATCGCCAGCAGGAACATGGTCACTAGTGGCGGAACGATCAGCAAGGACACAACAAACTCGCGCAGGGTTCGCCCCTTGGACACACGGGCGATGAACAGGCCGACAAACGGCGACCAGGCGATCCACCAGCCCCAATAGAAGACAGTCCACCAACCCTGCCAGTCGCGCCCGGCCTCTTCATCCACCCACATCCCCATTGGCACAAAGTTCTGCACATAGTTTCCGAGAAGATTGACGTATTGGCCGAGCAGATAGACCGTCGGTCCCGCAAAAAGGAAGAAGGCAAGGATCGCGAAGGTCAGCCACATGTTCAATTCACTGATGATGCGGATGCCTTTGGACACACCCGAGACGGCCGACAGCGTGGCAATGCCGGTGACTACGGCAATCAAGATGATCTGATTGGTTGTCGAATTGGCGATTCCGGTAAGCAGGTTCAGACCCGCGTTCATTTGCTGGACACCCAGCCCCAGAGTGGTGGCAACCCCAAAAATTGTGCCGAAGATGGCCAGCAGGTCAACGGCATGCCCCCAGAACCCGTAGATCCGGTCGCCGATCAGCGGATAAAGGGTGGACCGCATCGAAAGCGGCAACCCTTTGCGGTAGGCAAAAAAGGCCAGAGACAAAGCAACAATCACGTAGACCGCCCAGCCGTGGACACCCCAGTGAAAGGCTGTAATCAACATTGCCGTGCTGGCGGCCAGCGCTGAGTTCGCCTCGGTTCCGGCCATTTCGATGAACGGATTGCCCTGCAGGTGGTACATCGGCTCAGCGATACTCCAGAACAGCACGCCATTGCCCATGCCTGCGCTGAACAGCATGGCAAACCACGAGAAGTTTCCAAATTCCGGCCGGTCGCTGTCCTTGCCGAGCCGGATGTGGCCGTAGCGGCTGAAGGCCAGCCAGATGCTGAACAGCAAGAAGATGCTGATCATCAGAATGTAATACCAGCTAAGGGTGCTGGTGATCCACAGCTTGATCCCGTCGAACACACCGGAGGCGAATTCGGCATTGGCGACCGTGAACAGCACAAATGTGATGACCATGAGTTTCGAGGCGATGCTCATACGAGCATGTACACCTTTCAACAGGCCGGTTCTGGCGACAGCGTTATAGGGGTAGTGGCCGTCAAAGCCCTGTTCGAGTGACATTGTTTCTCCCTGTCTTAGTGTTCGGGCCGGACCTGGGTGGGCCAGCCATGACCCGGCCTTCCGTGCCACCAGCAGGCAATAGGTGTTCAGCCTGAGACCTTAGTGGAGCATCGGGGAGGCAGGGAATGAGAACTGCAAATAGCTGGATTAAGGTTATTTATGGCGCGCCGCTGCGGAGCGACCAGGATTTGCGGAAACTGTGCGGTGAACGGTCGAACTTGCGCTTGAACTGCCTGGAAAAATACGAGGCATTTTCAAAACCCGAGGCCATGGCGATCTCGCGCACGCTCAGGTCGGTTTCGTTCAGCAGGGAAAAAGCCCGCTCCAGCCGCAGGCCGAAGTAGAACTGCCAGGGCGACTGCCCGACGTACTTCTGGAACAGGCGCTCCAGCTGGCGGCGGGAAACTGCCAGAGCGGCGGCAATTCCATCCATGTCCAGGGGCTCTTCCAGGTTGGCTTGCATCAGACGCACAGCGCGGATCAGATTTTGGTTGCGGCAGCCAAGCATGGATGACACCGGCGATATCTGCCTCGACATGCCTGCTCCCGGGCGTTTGTGCAGGCACATATCGGCAACGCAGGACGCAAGGTGGGTGCCGCAGTGGTCCTCAATGATTTCAAGCATCATGTCAGTTGCGGCATGGCCGCCGCCGCATGTGTAGAGCCCGCGATCAGATTCATAGAAGTTGCCGGTCGGCTCGAAACAGGGAAACAGCTCGGCAAAGCCGGGGGCATTTTCCCAATGCAAAGTAAACCGCCGCCCGGTCAGAACACCTGCCGCCGCCAGCGCAAAAGCGCCGGTGCAGATACTTCCAAGGCTTACCCCGTGCGCTTTTTGGCGGCTGATCCAGCTGACAACCCGGCTGTCATAGGATTGCGCTGGCTCCGTCCCTGCGCAGACAAAGAGCGAAGCATTGCGGTCCAGGTCGACCAGCCCGGAATCCACCTGTATCGGAATGCCATTCGAGCAGGTTACCGGAAGGCCATCCGGGCTGAGCGCATGCCATTCAAACAGCGCCTTCTGCGTTAGCTGATTGGCAATCCGCAGCGGTTCGATTGCGGCGCTGAAGGCCAGCATCGTAGTCTTGGGCAGCAGAAGAAAATGGAATTTCTTCGGTGGCGCATCACTGTCGAAACGTACGGTGGCAGCGCCTTTCGGGAGGAAGCGGTTGTCTTGCATGAGCGTTTTCCAGGACATCAGAAAGGAGGCTTCTGTCCTCATTTTGATATTCATTATTCCCAGACACCGCGCCCGCTGGCGCGGTGCGTTGTCATTTCGGAACGGGGAAGGCCAGGCGCAAATAAACCCATTTGGCGGCGCTTTCGCTGGTGCGCTGCGGATCCGGCGCCAGCGAAAGCAGGCTAATGGACCCAGCCAGGACAACCAAACAGGTCAGCCCTTGCAGCAGTATTCCGGCCTTCCCCGGCATCTTAGGCCTTGCCGCCGACGATGTTGTGCTCCGGGCCGTAGGGGAATCCGGTGATATTCTCGGCACCGTCTTCGCCGACGATCAGAATGTCATGCTCACGGTACCCGCCCGCGCCGGGCGTGCCCTCTGGCAGCATGACCATCGGCTCCATTGACACCACCATGCCAGGCTTCAGCTCGGTATCGATATCCTCGCGCAGCTCGACACCGGCCTCGCGGCCGTAATAGTGGCTCAGAACTCCGAAGCTGTGACCGTATCCGAAAGATCGGTACTTCAGCAGATCCCACTCCCGGTACATCTCGTTCAGCTCCAAGGCGATATCCTTGCACTTTGCACCGGGCTTGATCAGCTCCAGCCCCCGCTCATGCACGGCGACGTTCTTCTTCCAGATGTCCAGGCTGGCATCGTCCACATGGTCGCAGAACAGGGTCCGCTCCAGCGCAGTGTAATAGCCAAAGATCATCGGAAAGGTGTTGAGGCTTAGGATGTCGCCCGACTGCACAATGCGGTTAGTGACCGGGTTATGCGCGCCATCGGTGTTGATGCCGGACTGGAACCAGGTCCAGGTATCCATCAGCTCGACAAAGGGGAAGGAGGCGGCAATTTCGCGGATCATCGCGTTGGTGCCCGCAATTGCCACTTCATGCTCGGCCACACCTGCCTGCACCGCATTGGCCACCGCCGCGCCGCCCACATCACAGATCCGCGCCCCTTCGCGGATCAGTTTCAGCTCCTCATCGGACTTGAGCGTCCGCATCCACATGGAGGGGCCGGACACATCGACGAACTCCACATCCGGCAAGGCATCCTGCAGCGCCTGGCGGTAGTCCAGCGACACGTGGTCGAACTCAATTCCGACACGCTTGGCACCCTTGGTCAGGTCCTGTACCGCCCGGTAGAAATTGTCGCGGCGCCAGTCTGTATAGGTGATGTTGTTTCCGAAGCTGCGGCGCCAGGGCTGGCCGCCATCAATGCCTGCGGAAATCGTGGTTGCATTCTTCTGGTCGATCACCATGCCGTACTTGCGCCCGAAGTAGCAGTACAGCCAGCCGGAATAATAGTTGATGCAGTGGTAGGAGGTGAACAGCGCCGCATCGACGTTCTGCTCTGCCATCCAGCCGCGCAGCTCGTCCTGGCGGCGTTTCATTTCCTGATCAGAGAACGGCGAATAGTCCTTTTCTCCATTATGCCATTCCATGATGTGGAGCATATCTTCAGACATGTTAGATCCTTTCTTCGGAGCGTGTCCCAGTCGGTAGCACCGAAGAAAGGTTTCAAAAAATTAATAGATATGATCTACCTATAAAAATATCAAATCCAAGCCCTATCATGACGTCGGCTTCAATGTCTTTCGGAAGCCCCCAACGCCTCCGGCAATCTGTTCAATCAGTTTGAGAGCCGCTTCACTCTGGCGCACATGTTTGTAGAACAGCCCGACATGTATTCGCGCCAACTGCGGGAATCCGATATCCGGTGTCAGGATACGCATACCCGGGAGCAAGGTCTTAGTTGTAAGGGCAGAAATGCCCCAGCCGCTGGCCACCGCGTTCTGCAGCGCCGAGATGCCGGGGCTTTCAAAAGCGATCCGCCATTTGCGCCCTTCGCCGTTCAGCGCTTCGATCACCCGGTCCCGGTAAACGCAGCCCTCCGGGTGCAGAACTAGCGGTAACGGCTCATCCGGATTGAAATGGAACTCCTTTGCGCAAACCCATTTAGGACGCTCGGACCAATAGTGCGAGACATATGGCGCTGGCATTGAGTCTGTAATGGCAATTGTCATATCCAACTCGTCCGCATGCAGCTTACTCAGCAGATCGCGGCTCCAATTGCAGCGGATATCCAGCGTGACGGCCGGGTTTGCAGAGACAAAGTCCGAAATGATCTCCTGAAAAAAACCGATTGCATAGTCAATCGGCAGGCCAACACGCAGCACGCCCTGAATGCTGGAACGCGACAAGCGGGCCACGGCACTGTCGTTCAGCCGCAATATTTCACGGGCAAATCCGATCAGGGCATGGCCATCTTCTGTCAGAGTAAGTTCTTTGCCCAGATGCACGATCAGTTTGCAGCCGCTAAGCTCTTCCAGACGGCGAATCTGCAGTGAAATCGCTGGCTGGGTTCGGCCAAGGGCCTGTCCGGTCTCTGTATAATTCCCTAGATCGACTGCCGTCACAAAGGTGCGCAGCAAGTCTGTCTGCAGGTTCGTGAACTTCCTTGACATTTACATTTCTTATTCTCTCATTGCTACTATCAATTTCACACATGTTTCACCCGGAGTCAAAGTAAAGCCAGCCTTAACTTTCCCGGATTGAGCCTTCCCATGAAGAACGCTTCTGTTTTTGCCGCTGAGCTGCCCTGGCCTGAATACAAGTCCCGCGTGGCCGGCGGCTGCACCCCCATTCTAATCCCGATCGGTTCGATGGAACAGCACGGGCATCACATGCCTATGCATGTGGACGTGCTGCTGCCGACCGAGTTTGCCCGCAGGGCTGCGTCAGAGACCGGCAGCCTTGTCGCCCCGCCCTTTACCTATGGTTACAAATCACACCAGAAATCCGGAGGCGGGAACTTCTTTCCCGGCACTACCAGTCTGGATGGCAGCAGTCTGGTCAACGCACTGAAAGACGTGATCAAGGAATTCGCCCGCCACGGCAACCGCCAGATCTGCCTGGTGAACGGGCATTTTGAGAACTCCTGGTTCATCGTTGAGGGCATCGATCTGGCCCTGCGGGAACTGCGCTGGGACAGCATCACCGATATGAAAATTGTGGTGCTGTCCTACTGGGATTTTGTCGGCGATGACTCAATCGCTAAGCTCTACCCCGACGGCTTCCTGGGTTGGGACATCGAACACGGCGGTGTGTTGGAAACTTCGCTGATGCTCAAGCTTTACCCGGATTTGGTGTGGCTGCAGGACGCAATCGACCACCCGCCGGCCGAATTTCCGCCCTATGACGTCTACCCCCCGCACGAGGACTGGACACCCTCCACCGGCACCCTGTCCTCCCCCAAGGATGCCTCGGCCGAAAAGGGCGAGCTGCTTCTCAATGTCTGCACCGCAGGGATCGTCAAAGCGCTGCGGAAAGAATTCGGAGAACGCTCTCCGGCAAGCGCGGCGGCTACAGCTGCGCAATAAAACCAGCAAGGAGACTGACATGACTGCCAAACTTACCCATCCCACCCGGCGGGCGCTGCTGAAGTCGGCCGCAGGCGCGGCGCTCGCAACCCCGTTTCTGTCTATCCGGGCCGCGGCCGAAACCGTGAATCTGTCGATGCTGGCGTGGTATGGCCACGCAGAGCCCGATGTCGTTGGCGAATTTGAAGAGCTGCACAATGTGAAGTTCACCCCGAAATACTACACCGGAGGCGACAACATGCTGGGCCTGATCGCCCAGTCGCCGCCGGGCACCTATGACGTCATCCTGTCCGACGCCGAATATGTTCAGCAGTTGAACGCGGCCGGATACATTGAGGAACTGGACCCAGGCGACTATGCCTTTGATGACTTCTTCCCGGAGTTCCAGCAATTCCCGGGTCACTGGAAGGACGGCAAGCTCTACTCGGTGATCACCCGGTTTGGCTTCCTCGGCATATCCTATAACGCCGATGTGCTGAGCGAGAGCGATGCGGCCAGCTACAACGTCTTCGGCGACAGCCGCCTGACCGGCAAACTGGGCCACTTCGACTGGCACCTTCCAAACTTGGGGCAGATCAGCTTGCTGAACGGCAATCCCAATCCCTTCGACCTGAGTGACAAGGCTTGGCAGCAGGTGCAGGACAGCACAATGGCGCTGCGCGGCCAGGTGGGCGGGTTCTTTGACTATGGCGGCACCTTCTCGTCGCTGAAGAACGGCCAGATGACCGCATTTGCGGGCATTGGCGACTGGATCACCGGCGTGCTGGAGAAGAACGGTGCCAATGTGCGCACCGCGATCCCGCAAGAAGGCGGCCTGCAATGGACCGAAAGCTTCTCGATCGGCAAGGGCTCCCGCAACCAAGAAATGGCGAAGAAGTGGATCCAGTACATCACCTCGCCCAATGGCCAAGCGAAGTCAGCCGATATGGCGGCCTACCCGGCGCTGATCCCCAACAAGAAGGGCTGGGTCGTGCTGAATGAGGCGAACCCTGCCGAAGCCAAGAGGCAGAACATGGTGCTGGGCCAGCAAAACGCCATGGACCTGATCCGCGAAGACCGCATCAAGTACCGCCAGCTGCCCGTGCAGCAAAGCCTGGAGGACTGGAACGACTTCTGGTCCGACTACAAAGGCGCGTAACTCCACCAGCACCGGAGATGTCTCCTCCCCTGTCTCCGGTGCCCAACTGAAGGCCAGCTGCCGCCCGGTGCTGGAAAACCGATGAATACACGGCCATCTCTGTTTTCACTGACCTTTTCGCTGCCGCTTCTGATCTGGCAGCTGGCCTTCTTTTTGTTTCCGCTGGCCTTTCTGGTGGCACTTAGCTTCTGGACAGTGCGGAACTTTCAGATGCAGCCCAATTTTGACACCGTGAACTGGGTGAAAATCTATTCCCGCAGCGTGTTCTGGGATGCCTACTTCAGGACCCTGCTGCTCGCTTCTTTCAGTGCGGCGCTAATTAGCCTGGCGGCTTTCCCGGCGTCTTATGCGATCTCGTTCAAACTGGGTGAAAATGCGAAACGCTGGATGATCTTCGTCCTGATCATCCCTTTCTTCACCAGTTATTTGGTCCGCGTCTATTCGCTGCAGGTTTTTCTGTCCGACGCAGGCATCCTGAATGCTTTCCTGGGCTACCTTGGCCTCGGCCCCTATTCTATGCTCAACAACAGCTTCGGCACCCTCACCGGCTATGCGACTCTATGTCTTCCGCTAGTCATTCTGTTGCAGGTCTTCAGCCTCAATTTCGTGAACCGTGATCTGGTTGAAGCCGCGCACAACATGCGTTGCGGCCGCCTGCGGACAGTATTGGAAGTGATCATCCCTTCTGCCAAAGCCGGCCTGGTGATCGCAGGCCTCTTCGCTTTCATCCTCAGCTTCGGCGATTTTGTGAGCCCCCTTTACCTGGGTGGAGGCAACCCGCCGACCCTTTCGATCATGATCACCGATATCACAAAATCCGGGCAGCAATGGCCGCGCGCTGCGGTGGTGGCGCTGACGATGATCGCCACACTTTTGACAGTTGCCTTTGCCGCCATCAAATTTGCCTACAGGGAGGCAGGAAAATGACCGGTAACCGTAATCCCCTTATCAACGGCCTGCTGAAGCTGCATATCACGCTATGCCTGATCTTCATCTTCGCCCCGATTGCCGGCAGCTTTGTCTTCTCGCTGAACTCGGACCGCTTCCCTTCGCTGCCGCTAGGCTCGTTCTCAACTGAATGGTACCGGCTTATCTGGGAAGACCCACTGGTCTGGGCCGGCTTCTTCAACACTCTTCTTGTTGGCGCCTGCGTTGCAGCGATTGCCACGCTGCTGGGCTTTGGCGGCGCCTACACCGATTTTCGCTACAAGTTTTTCGGCAAGCCCGTCTATCTGGCCCTTGCCCTGCTGCCGCCCACCATCCCAGTGGTGATCATGGGGCTGGCGATGCTTGCCTTCCTCTCCCGCGTCAGCCTCTCCGGGAATGTGATTTCGGTGATCATTGCCCACGGCGTGATGTGCAGCCCATTTGCCATGGCGATCATCCGCCTGCGCCTGTCGCAGATGGACCCTGATCTGGAAGCCGCAGCCTGGAACTTGGGGGGCAATGAATGGGTAACCATGCGCCATGTGATCATCCCCTTCACCAAACCCGCAATCTATGCCGCCTTGTTCATCACCATGGCCGTGTCCTTTGACGAATTCGCGGTGGCCTGGTTCGTATCGGGCCTGAACGAGACCCTGCCGGTCAAGGTTCTGGGCTTCCTCCAGGGCCAGGTCAGCCCCCGGATCAATGCCATCGGCTCGCTCGCCTTTGTCAGCTCGATCTCCTTCATCGTGATTGCCCAGCTTTTGATGCGTAATCCGGAATCCAAGCCCTCATAACGAACAGGACAGAGCCATGCTGGACACCCCAATTGTACATTTTGACAACGTTGTTAAAAAGTTCGGCAGCTTCACCGCTGTTGAAAAGGCCGACTTCCAGATCGCCCGCGGCGAGTTCCTGGCGATCATGGGTTCTTCCGGCTGCGGCAAGACCACGACCCTGCGGATGCTGGCAGGTCTGGAAGATCCGACCGAAGGCAATATTTTGCTGGACGGGGAGAAAATCAACGGCAAGCCGACCTGGGAACGGGACACGCCGATGGTCTGGCAGAGCCTTGCACTGTTCCCTTTCCTGACGGTGCAGGAGAATGTCGAATTCAGTCTGAAGATGCGCAAAGTGCCCAAGGGCCAACGGCGTGAGCGGGCCCGCAAATGGCTGGACCGGTTGGGCATTCTGGAATTTGCAGACCGCAATATCTCGCAGCTGTCTGGCGGCCAGCGCCAGCGTGTCGCTCTCGCCCGGTCGCTGGTGACCGAACCCAAGATCCTGCTGCTGGACGAACCGCTGTCTGCTCTGGACGCCCATTTAAAAGTCCGCATGCAATCAGTTCTGTCGGGCCTGCAGAAAGATCTAGGCATCACTTTCGTCTATGTGACCCATTCGATGTCCGAGGCCTTCTCCATGGCCGACCGGGTGGTGATCATGAGCCGCGGCAAGATCGAACAGATCGGCACGCCCGAGGAAATCTACCGTGAACCGCGCAACCGCTTCGTTGCTGATTTCCTAGGCTCATCCAACGTGTTTGACGGCAGCCTAAAGTCCAGCGGAAACGAGGTGTGGCAAATTGAAACTGAGCACTCTTCATTCACTCTGAAAGCTCCTTCAGAGGTGCAAAAGACTGACGGATCTCCTGTGGCTTTCGCGGTGAGCTCCGAAAACATGTCCTTGGCCGCCATTGGAACGCCATGGGCAGGAAACAGCATAGAAGCCACGGTAGTTGGAGGCGAATTTGCAGGGGCCTCTGCAACTGTTTTCTTGGAAACAGATCAGGGGCAGGAACTGAAGGTGCAAAAGGGACATGACGAACTTAAGACGGTAGACATCAGAGCTGGACAGAAGCTCTTGGTTCACTGGCTGCCGGAACATTGTCACGTTCTGCCTGGTGAATGAAGAGTTTAATGCACTCTGCGAAGGTCTGCATTTTTTCCAAGCTATGGTCCGTTCGTATGCGCTGGAATGGCTGTTCTCCACCTTCCCGGTGGATCGCCGCAGACACAACAGGCAGTTTACCGCCATTGTGACAGCTTGCAGCGAAACGTCACTTTGTCCCGCTCACTGCTAGTCCAAGCCCGACCAGACGAACGGCCGCTGTCTCGGAGACCAGCCATTCACGCAAGGCGCGGCGAACTAGCGGCATGAGCCCTCAACCGACATGCCCAATTTGTGCTGCGCGAGCAAAATGGACGGATTCTTCTGCGCAGCCACAATATGATGATCTGCAATGCGGCGTGAATTGCGGCCATTCGCCGATCGCCCTCCGCTCAGTGTTTCCGCTGTCTATAACCGCCGTGATAAACAGGAAGGATCCGCTCAGGAAAACCGCTTGTGCAGGGCGGAGTTGACCGCCTCCGACGCAAGCACAAGCACAACAATGGCCATGGTTACCGTCGCGGCCTTGTCATATTGGAACGAGCGCACGTAGGTCTGGACATAAAGCCCGATGCCGCCCGCACCGACAATGCCGAGGATTAGGCTTTCGCGCAGGTTCAGTTCGAAACGGAACACGGTGTCCCGCAGGATGACCGGCGCCATCTGAGGCCAAATCGCCCATCGCAGCTGCTGCGTGCGGCTGGCGCCAGCACTTTCCAGTGCTACCACCGGGGCAGCGGCCACATTGTCGATCGCCTCGGCATAAAATTTCGCCAGCATCCCCGTTGCATGGAAGGTGATGGCGAGGATTCCGGGCAAGGGCCCAAGCCCCACCGCACCAACCATGAGCATCGCCACCAGGATCAGCGGAATGGAGCGGATCATCGCCAGAAGGCCGCGCACCGGGCGCCAGACGGTTGACGGCACCAGGGTCTCGGCTGCGAGAACTGCCAGTCCGGCCGACAGGATGATCGCAAAGAAAGTACCGAGGATGGCAATCCGCAGGGTTTCTGCCAGACCCCGCATGACTTCGCGCCAAACCGACAGGTCCGGCGGCATCATCCGCCCGAGGAATTCGCCCAGGCGCGGCCCTGCACCGGGAAGCTTGTCCAGCCCCATTTCTGCGCTTGTGGCGGACCAAAGGATGGCCGCCGCCAGCACGATCCAAGTCAGCGCCCGGCTCATCAGCTGACTACGCGCAGCCCGGCGCCGGGAACCGTGCCGTGGTAAAGTTCGGCGATGTCGTCGCTGGTCACCTGAGCGGAGGGTTTGTCGAATTGCACCGCGCCGGCCCGCAGCCCCACAATCCGGTCGGCAAAGCGGCGCGCCAGTTCTGGCTGGTGCGAACTGAAGATGACTCCGATGCCGCGTTTGTCAGCTGCGCCTGTGATCAGGCCGAGGATCCGTTCCGCATGGGCGGGGTCAAGGTTGCTCACCGGTTCGTCGGCAAGGATCAGCCTGGGATCCTGCGCCAGGCAACGGGCAATTGCCACCCGCTGCCGCTGACCGCCTGAAAGCTGGTCCGCCCTGCGCCGGGCCAGATCGGAGAGGCCGGTATCTTCGAGCGCGGCAGCTGTTTTGAGGTGGTCCTGCTCGCCAAACCGCCCCCAAAGGGAGGGCCAGATGCGCATCCGGGAAAGCCGCCCGTTCATCACATTCTGATAGACAGTCAGCCGGTCAACCAGTGCAAATTCCTGAAAGATGAATCCGGCACCGGTGCGCAGCTCACGCGGCGGTGCCTGCGTTGCCGAAAGCGGCACCCCCAGAACCTCGGCCTCGCCGCGCCAGCCGCGCAGGCGGCCGTCGAGCAGTGCGAGCAGGGTGGATTTCCCGGCGCCCGACGGGCCAAGCAGGGCCACCCGTTCACCCGGTGCAGCGCTGAGCGACACTTCGCACAGCGCTGCGGCGCCGCCGAAGTGGTGCGACACTGCATTCAGGGTGAAAGCTGCTGTCATTTCAGGTACCCGTAGCGCCGTGCCGTCTCGCGCACGCCTTCGTAAACGTCCCGGTCCACCGCGATGTAGCCGTCCGGCCCATAGAGATACGCCAGCAGGTGGCGGTTGCCTGGCTCATTGAGCTGCAACATGGTTTCGATGAACTTGGCCTGCACGCCCTTGTCCAGGCCGGGCCGTGCAACAACCGCATGGCTTGGGATCTGTTCGCTTTCGGCCAGGACTTTGACTTCTGCCTGCTGATCCGGCGTCAGCAGAAGATCGGCATACTGGCTGGCGCCGGCGGCATCCACAAGCCCATTCGCCATGGCCTGCATCGCCTGCTGATAGCCCCCGGCAAAGAACTTCCGGCCAAAGAAATTGTCCGCATCGGCGGCATCGGCGATGAGCCCCTCGCGCACGAACAGATCAAGCGGGTATAGATAGCCGGACTCCGATACCGGATCGGCAAAGGCAATGTCACGCCCTTTGAGGTCGGCCAGCGTCTCGATGCCGCTGTCCTTGCGGACAAACACGCGGCCCGCATAGCTCGGCTGCCCGCGGTAGACCTCGGAAAGCAGTGGCACGGCACCAATCTGATCCTCGGCCAGAACATAAGGCAGAGCGCCCATGAAAGATATGTCTGCATCGCCGTTGCGCAGCGCCTCGACGGCGGCGGCATGGTCGAAGGTCACAAACCCTGTCACCGGCATTCCCATGCGTTCGGACAGCCAGCCGGTGACCGCCTTTATGTCGCCCAGCAGCTTTTCGGGGTTTTCTTGCGGAATGAAGGCCAGTTTCAGCTCCTCACCCGCTGCCAAGGCTGGCGCGGCGAGGATTGCGGCCGATACGGCCAGAAAATTGCGGCGCGACAGCATCAGAACATCCTCTCGTCAATATCGGCTTGCATCGCTTTGGACAGGTCCCACTGGCGGCCTGCCTCCTCCCAATCGCCTTTGGCGCTTGCATCGCCGACAGCCCGCAGGATGGCCGCGAACTCATAGATCTCCGGCTTGGAGTTTTGATTAACCATGACACTCGCATCTGCCGCCAGATCAGGGGCGACCGTATCCACCAACAGGGCGATGTTTTCGGCATCGCGCATCGGCAGCAGCGTATCCAGGGTGCTTGCGAAAGTGGTCAGTTCTTCCCAGGACAAGCGGAACACGCTGTCGCGGCCTTCAAACGCCTGATAGGGTTCCTCACCATCTCCGACAGCCTCAAGATAGGCGGTCAGATCGGCACGCTGCGCCTCATCCAGCCCCAGATCTTTGCTTTCGTCGAACCAGTCCACAACGCTGGCCAGCGTTTGCAGCGACCCGTCGTGCATATAGGGCGCGGTGAAGTTGATATTGCGCAGGGTGGGGGTTTCAAAGTGGATTGGCGTGCCGCCCAGGAAGGGGGGCTCGGCAGTGCCGATGTCGTATGTGAGACCATCGCGGAAGTTACGCTCGGGCGTGTGGCACGAGGCGCAGGAGCGGTCTCCCAGTCCGGCAAAATCGGTATTGAACAGCTTCTCCCCGCGCTTGGCTGCATCCGAGGCCAAATCCGTCAGCCTGCCCGCCCTGTCGATTTTCGGGTTCGGAAGAAAGTCGAACTGCTTGACATAGGCCTCCAGCGCGTCCAGCTGGAAGGGTGTCGGCTCATCGCCTGCGAACTCGGTCACGATCACATTGCGGATGAACCGCCGCAGGCTGGGCTCGCGCCCGTCGCGCCCGTAAGGCGCAGTAAAGCGGATGCCCCGCATCGAAGGCGTGTCCAGATGGTCGTCTACCCGGTCATTGAACATCGGGTTGAAGAAGGAGCCGTCCACATCCATGCCACCCGCGTACTTTGACAGTCCGGGGATGAAGAAGTCCCGGTTCACATCCGAACGGTTGTGGCAGGTGGAACAGGCAATACCCAGTTCGCGAGCCGGGCCGCCAAAAATTTCCGGGCTGTCGAACAGCATGTCGCCATAGGCAACCAGCGGCAGGTTCGCCTCATCCTCGCCAGCTTCTTCAAATTGCAGCACCAGCCGGGGCAGTTCCCGCTGATCGGCGATATTCGACCCCGGAGGCAAGGTTGCAGGCAGCGACACCGGCGTTCCCGAGCGCACGGCGCTTTCGGGGACCGGGGTCAGCGTTTCGCGTTCCGCATAGGCGGCAGGCAAATAATTCTCTGTCAGATAGGTTTCGAGCGTTGCACGTGCTGCGGCAAAGCTCTCTGCATCGGTCTCTTGCGCTCCATGGCCAAGCACGCCAGCAGTGCCAAGCGAGGAGTTCAGGGCGAGCCATGCCCGCCCCAGATCGCGCGCGGCATTCGCATCCGCCGCCTTGATGCCGTCCTCGAACGCCCGGAACAGCGCTTCGGCATTGGCAACCTCATGTGCTGCGTTGGGCTGTCCAAACGCAGTCTCTGCCGCTGCCAAGTGACGCAGGATACCCTGGGCCACGGCTGCCGTGGCTGCCTCGAACAGTGCCTGGCGGTCATGCGATGCAAGAGCCGCGCTGATTGCGCGGGCCTCATCCGGGCTCACCCGCGACATGGCATCTTCAGACAATGCGCTGCCCGGTGCCGGTGCGGTCCAGCTGTTTTCGATTTTTTCCCAGGGGACCGGGGTCAAGTTCCCCATGAACAGTGTCAGGCGGTAAGCGGCAGAGCGCGGCGCCCATGGGGCTTGCTCAATCGCTGTGGCCCCGGCGGCCACCGGCAAAAGGCCGACTAATGCCGCTGAAATGAGGTTTTTCATGGTCGAACCTACAAAAGTTAGCTTTGGCTAAATTGTGTAGTTTCTTCTATGCCGTTGTCAACCCGCTTTGTTGCAGGCATACAGGGAGGCCAAAATGACATGCGATCCTATGAGCGACATGACCGAAACAGATGAAAACGCCCTCAACCGAAGCCCAGATGAACAGGCGAGCGGTTTTGAGGCCGTACGCACGGCTCATCAAAGCGAGATGGTCGAAGATTATGTCGAGCTGATTGCCGAGTTGATTCACATGAACGGCGCAGCGCGGCCTGTTGAAATCGCCGAGCGTCTAGGCGTGACCCAGCCCACGGTCTCCAAGAACCTGAACCGCCTGAAACGGGAAGGGCTGATCCTGCAAGAGCCCTACCGTTCGATCCGCCTGACGGAAGAAGGCCGCCAGCTGGCCGAAGCCTGCCGCAAACGGCACAGGATCGTGGTGGATTTCCTCGTGGCTCTTGGCGTGTCGCAAGAGGTGGCCGAATATGATGCCGAAGGGATAGAGCACCACGTCAGCGAAGAAACTTTATCTGTTTTCCGTGCTTTTACCAGGGAGCGGAGCAAAAGCTGAATTATTGTCGGCTCTTTTGACTGGGGTGGCTAGAGAGCCCACAAAATTTCTGATGAGATCGTGCTGCCCATGACGAGGGCGGACAATTTTGGCGGGCTTTCGGCACAATAATACAGCTGCCCGCGCGGTTGCCTGCCGGTTTTACCACTTTCAAACTAGAGCGTGTTGCGATTTTCCGGATTCGGGGTTCCCCAAGGGCCGGTGCCGTGATTCCCTGTGCTTGAGGCAGATATGGGGGTCTGAATTGGGTAAGCCACTTCCTATTGAGCTCCGGCAGCGCGTTGTTGATTTCGTCGAAGAAGGGCACAGCCACCGTTCGACCGCCGCGCATTTCCGGGTATCGGTCAAATTTGTGAATGACATGGTCAAACTGAAGCGGGAAACCGGATCCCTTGATCCCAAGCCGCAGGGGAATGGCGGAGGTCATGGCAAGCTTGGCACCGTTCGCGACTGGCTCGAACGACGGATTGCCGAAAAGCGTGACCTGACCCTTGATGATCTGGTGGCCGAGCTTGAAGACCAGCATGGGATCTCCGCGCACCGCGTGTCGGTTTGGCGCGTCCTTCGCAGCCTTGGCCTGACACACAAAAAAAGATCTGCAAGCTGTTGAGCAAAAACGCCCGGACGTCCTGCGGGCACGCCACATCTGGATCACGCGCCGCCAGCCCTTCATGCGCAACATGCTGACACGTTTGGGATTTATCGACGAAACCTCGTTAAAGACCAACATGGCCAAGACCACCGGCTGGGCTCCCAAAGGCGCGCGCCTGATCGACCATGCACCCTTTGGCCATTGGAACACCCAGACCTTCGTCGCCGCCCTGCGGCATGACAGGCTGGATGCCCCCTGGGTGATCGGCGGCGCGATGAACCGCGATTTCTTCGACCTCTATGTCGAGACCCAACTCGCGCCCACATTGCAGCGCGGCGACGTGATCATTCTCGACAACCTCGCGGCGCACAAAAGCCCGAACGCCGCAAAGGTTATGAAAGCTGTTGGGGCGTGGTTTCTGTTCCTGCCACCATACAGCCCCGATCTGAACCCAATCGAAATGGCGTTCTCAAAGCTCAAGGCTCTGATCCGCAGGGCCGCCGCACGCACTTATGATGACCTGTGGAAGGCCGTCGGCCATGTCCGCGGCCTTTTCACAGAAGAGGAGTGTTACAACTTCTTCGCCGCCGCAGGGTATGAAACCGATTAAACGCAAACGGCTCTAAAGGCTGGAAGCATCCATGACCGGGTTTATTTCCGGGAGACGAGGAGATCTATTGTCTACCGGCAAGAGGCGTTCAATATTCGTCGGCCTGATACGTTTTCCAAGGCTTCCGCTTGAAGCAGTGCGCCTGGCAGCGACTGTCATGAACCATGTCCAAACAACTCCGCGCCGGTGTGCATGTTGCCGGATGCCTCAAACTCCAAAACGGAATAGCGGATGCCATAGTGATTTGCGAGAGACGCTTTAATATCCGACTTGATCTGCTCAGCGTTGGCAAGGCATCCCTCTTCGACTACCACATGGCAATCGAGCGCGACCTCGTGTTCCTGCATTTGCCAAAGATGCACGTGATGAACATCGGCAACACCGTCCACGCTCCGGATCACTTCCACGACCCCCTTGCCGTCTATGTCCGGCGGGCTGCCCAACATCAGCGTCCGGATTGGACGGCCGATCTCAGTCACCGCGAGGTAGAGAATGTAAAGCGCGATACCAATTGTGATCGCAGGATCAACCCACTTCATGTCATAGAGAATGATCAGCGAGCCACCGATGATCACGGCGACTGAAGCCAGCGCATCAGAAAGATTGTGCAGGAAGAGTGCTCGAATGTTAACACTGCCTTTCTGCATCGAGTAAGTGAGCAATGCGGTTAACGTGTCCACCACTAGCGCAATGCCGCCGAGGATTACGACAGTCCAGCCCGCAACCTCGGGCGGGTCGATCATCCGCATGCCCCCCTCGTAGATGAGATAGACACCAACCAGTATGAGCGTTGTGTAGTTGACCAGCGCAGCGACAATCTCGATCCGGCCGTAGCCAAAAGTCATACGCTCGTCGGCGAGTCGCCTGGCGATCTTGCGCGCGGCAAACGCTATGAGGAGAGATGCCATATCTGAAAAGTTGTGCAACGCGTCCGCAACCAGAGCGAGGCTGCCCGCGAATATGCCGCCGACGACTTGGGCGATGGTCAGAAGCGCATTTGCCCAGATCGCGATGGAAATCCGGCGGTCTCCAGAATCAGGATCGATATGAGCATGGCCATGATCATGCGGCATCTTGGTTTTCCTCGTGGCGGTGGTTCACCAAATCCAGTCCGGGGATGTGCGGCACGCGCCCGGACCGTATTGCGCGGACACGAGTATTCATCCAGTGGCGGATAACCTTGCGATAGAGCCAGTCACGCAAAATTCCGAACGCCTGCCGGTGATCCCGGTAGAATTCGTCCGGGGCGTCGAATGTTCCAAAATCCCGGGCAATACCAGTTTTCTGAATATAAGTGTCTCCACCTGTCCAATCGACTGGTGGCGCTGTCAAACAATTGGTTCCGGCACCATAGCCGCATAGGGTTTCGGCACCGGAAAAGGCGGCCTGGAGCGCCCCTAAGAATGACTCGTCAAGGATGAAACCCTCGAGATTGACCCAGCCTTCCTCTGTCTCGGCCTCCACCCATGAATGCAAGATCTCGCCTGGTGCAATTGGATAGACGATCTCTGGTACCACGCCCCGCTGCAGCGCCTTGTGGATCGTGAAGCCATGCAGCCGGCACCGCACACCAACTCCACGTAGAAGCGCCATGAGCAGTGTGCCCTTGGTGTTGCACTGGCCGTAGCCGTCGGCGAGAACCCTGGAGGCCGGGATGTCATCCGCGTGGTTGTAACCAAAGGCAATCTCGTTGCGGACGAAGCCGTACACAGCGCCGATTTGCTCGTGCTGGGCCAGTTCCTTCCACCCGCGGTTCGTTATTAGCCTGGCAATTGACGGATGGTCAAAGTCCAATAGCCTCGTAGGCTTAAGAAGCGGATCTGCCGGATACACTGCATCTCTCCTCGAATCTTGCAAGAAGGGGTGTAACCGCTACAGTAACTGTAGCTTCAAGCCCTAATCCTGCAATCGCTATCCAGGATTGTCAGGATCACTTGCCTTTGAGCTGTTATGTAGTCCACTCCTTTTGCAGGCTGTGAGCCTCCAGACTTCGTGCTCGCAGCGGCTGCCTTCGAAAGAAGGCATGTCAGTGCTTAAAAGCACAACACCCCGGATAGTTGAGAGCTGCACTCATGCGCCGATTTCGTCGTGCTCCGTCAGACATTCGGCATGATCACGGAGCACCTCAAGGACCCGGCAATCAGATGTCTTGCCGCCACTGCATTCATGCACCATGCGTTCAAGCTCAGTGCGCAGCGCCTCAAGTCTGGCGATCCGCTGATACACCTGCTTCAACTGCCGCCGTGCTATAGCATCGGCTTCGTCGCAGGACCGGTCCGGATGGTCGCTCAGATCGAGTAGTTCCCGGATTGCATCCAGAGAAAAGCCGAGCTGGCGCGCGTGACGGATGAAGGACAGGCGATCAAGCTCGGCTTCACCATAGCGCCGCTGACCGCCTTCGGTCCTGCCTGGTTCGGGCATCAGGCCAATCTGTTCATAGTAGCGGATGGTCTGGACTTTGGTGCCAGTCTTCTTTCCCAAACTGCCAATCGTGAGCATACGCACCCCCAGGAAGCTACAGTTCTGGTAGGTTTAATTGGGTCTGGCACTGGCCACAACTCAATTCACAGACACGCGACAAAGTCCCTCTCCTGAAAAAAACGGTTGAACCTCTAGTAGCTGCAGGGTGTAGACGCGCAAAAAATACGTGGAATCAGAAACGGGCTGCTTGCTTTGAAGCTTAAACTCCTTCGGAAAATTCTCTGGGCGCTGGCGGCTGTTGCGCTAATTTGGCTTTTGCTTTGGGCGGATTATCGTGCGGATCAGGCCCGTAAGACGCAGTCGGCTTTCCGTGCGGCCTTCGAACTCACGGACCATCAAGGAATAACGCGGACGCAGGAAGACTTCGCCGGGCGGTGGATGCTAGTCTTTTTTGGCTTCGCGAACTGCCCCGATGTCTGCCCGACGACTCTCGCTGAGGTCGCCGCTGTGATGGAAGGTCTAGGTCCGGACGCCGGGCGGATTCAGCCGCTCTTCATCTCGATCGATCCCGAGCGCGATACACCAATGACGCTTGCAGATTTCGTACCGCGCTTTGAGGCCGGCATCATCGGTCTCACTGGGACCCCGGACCAGATCGACCGGACAGCGAAGAGCTTTCACATCTTTTACGAAAAAATTGAGGAGGCCGCGGCCCCCGAAGGCTACACGATGGGGCATTCCTCACAGCTGTTCCTCTTCGATCCTGAAGGTGGCTATGTCACGGCGTGGCCTTATGGCACGCAGGGTGAGGAAATCCTATCCGATCTGAGAGAGAGGATTTCCTTATGACACTCAGGCTCACATCCGATGCGGCGCTCGCAGCCGCGTGGATCGTCGCACTAGTTTCCTCACTTGCCGTTCTGTTCATTGGCGAGGTATTGGGGCAAACGCCTTGTATCCTCTGCTGGTTTCAACGCGCCTTCATGTTCCCGCTGGCGGTCGTGCTGGGTTTCGGGCTCTGGTGGCAAGACGGGCTGGCCGGCCGCTACGGTATAGCGCTTTCTTTGGCCGGCGGAGCCATCGCACTGTGGCATCTCGGTCTATTCTGGGGGCTCCTTCCCGAACGAATCCAGCCCTGTACAGCGGCAGGTCCGTCCTGCACTGACGAAGGCCAGATTGTCCTCGGTCTGCCAATCCCGCTGCTCTCGCTCCTGGCCTTTGCTCTCATCGCCTCCCTGTCAGCCGCCTCTTTGAAGGAATTTACAGAATGAACCGCCGCTCCTTAATTCTCTCCGTTCCCGCTCTCGCAATTGCGGCCTTTTCTGGCGCCGCCTGGTATGCAACGCGATCAGAGTCCGTTGGGGAAGCAACCTCAGTCGCTCCGGAGATTGCGGACGCTTTGATTCGGCCCTATTCGCCGGTTCTCGGCCCCGAGGATGCGCCCGTGACGATCGTGGAGTTCTTCGATCCTGCGTGCGAAGCCTGCCGCGCATTTTACCCGGTCGTGAAGGACATTATGGCCGAACATGGCGACGCAGTGCGCGTGGTGATCCGCTACACACCGTTTCACGGGGAAGCTTCGGAAGAAGCGATCCAGGTCCTTGAAGCTGCACGCATACAGGGGGTCTTTGAGGAAGTTCTGGAAGCGATACTGAGGGATCAGCCCCGCTGGGCGTCCCACGGTGCGCCCGAGCCCGGCCTCATCCTCAATATCGCTGAGCGCGCAGGCCTGGACGCAGAGGCCGCGCGGACGCAAATGCGACTGCCGGATATTATAGGCATCCTCAATCAGGACCGCGCAGATGTCGAAGCAGTGGGCGTGCGCCAGACGCCAACCTTCTTCGTGAATGGCAAGCCGCTCGATCAGTTCGGCGAGGCGGAGTTGCGTACGCTGGTCGCAAAGGAAGTCGCGGCAGTCAAAAGCTGACGGGAAAGTAGAAAGGAAAAATAACGAGATGAAACCGGTACTTCATGCTGCCCTTGCAGCACTTGTGCTGCCACTCGGCGCCGCCTCCGCCGCGCTGGCCGATTCCGGCCAAGTGAGCATCGAGAATGCCTGGTCGCGGGCATCTATCGGCACCAGCCGTCCCGGAGCTGCCTACATGGAGATAGTGAACGAAGGCGATGAGGCAGTCACACTGACAGGGATCAAGACTGACATTGCCATGATGCCCGAAATTCACCGGAGTTCGATGAACGAACAAGGCGTCAGTTCAATGGCTCCGGCAGGTCACGTGTCCATTGCACCAGGTGAGACCGTCGCGCTGGAGCCCGGCGGTCTGCATGCCATGCTGATGAAGCTTCAGCGTCCGATGCACGAAGGGGAGACTTTTCCGCTTACGCTTATTTTCTCGGACGGTGGCGGGGTAGCGGTCGACGTTCCGGTTCTTGGCATCGCAGCGCGCGGCCCGGGAAACTGATGCGGCGGCGTTCAGCTTTCGGATATGGCGCGGCGGCATTTGGTGCAATCGGCCTGACACTCTTTCTGGGCTGGTGGCGTGTGGACGGCCCCGGCGCACCAGAGCCTATGGGCCAACGGCCCTTACCGCTTACGGCGATGGACTTCCGCCTGACTGACCACCAAGGGCAGCTCGTCGGCCCTGAAATGCTGGTCGGGCGCCCGTCGATGGTATTCTTCGGTTTCACCTATTGTCCTGACGTCTGCCCCACGACGCTCTCGGACATCTCCAGCTGGCTGGACATGGTGGGCGAGGACGCCGAGCGGCTGGACATCATCTTCATTACAGTCGATCCCGAACGCGACACTGTCGACGCTATGGCGGAGTATGTCGGCTACTTCCATCCGGCGATCCGCGGCTGGACCGGTCCAGAAGCGCAGATCAAGCGTGCAATCGAGGGTTTCCGCGCGACCTATGAAAAGGTAGCGGGCGAGGATGGGGGGTATACGATGAACCATACGGCGAGCGTCTTCCTGTTCGACGCCGAGGGGCGCTTCGTCAGCACTATCGACTATCACGAACCGAGGGAATTCGCAGTTCCGAAAATCCGGCGCGCAATGAAAGAGAAGCCCGGGGGAGCGACATGAGGATGAAGTGCCTGATCACCGGGCTGGCGGCCGCGGGCGGGGTTTCGGCGGCGGTCGCAGTGGTCGCCACCTCCTACTCAACAGAGCCTGTACTGCCGACCCTTGCCGAAGCTGGCGTTTGGGAACCTGCGCCCCTCACGCCGCCTCGGTTTGTGGAAGGCCCCTCTTACAGGCTTGCCCGCACGCGGCCTGGAAGTGCGCCGGACTTTCGTCCGCCGTTCCTTCCAGCCGTGGTAAGGAACGATGCTCCGCTGACTGCCATAGAACCGCCACTCATCACATGGTCACGCAAAATGGCTCGGGGTGAGACGCTTGATGCGGTTCTGGCCGAGGCCGGGCTTGCCGCCACAGACCGCGCAGAGATCGCCCTTGCGATTGGCGCAGAATACGATCTCCGCCGACTGCGCCCCGGTCACGCAATCACTGTCATATCCACGACAGATGGAAGCCCTCGCAATGTGACCCTTGTTGTCGAAGAGGGCATACGGATCGAGGTATTATTTGGAGAGCAGCTCGCCACCCGGGTTGTGGCCCCTGAACCCGAAATCGTGACCCTTGCTGGCGAGACCAGGATCGAAACCTCGATCTTCGGGGCATTGGACGATGCCGGGATACCAGCCCGGTTCGCCGTCGATCTGGCGCAAATGCTGGGCGGCACAGTGGATTTCCGGCGCGAACTGAGCGGCGGCGAGACGCTGCGCCTTCTCTGGCGCGAGGCGCGGGTTGCGAACAAGGCTGTCCGCCAGCCCGAAATTTCGTTCGCTGCATTGGACCTTGGAGACGCTCTCTATGAAATAGCCTGGCCAGAGGATGGAACCGGCAAGGCTACAATCTATCTCGACGGCGAAGTGCTGCGTGTCTTTTCCCAGCCAGTAGAGGGCGCGCGGCTAACTTCCGTCTTCGGCCGCCGCAATCACCCGGTCTTTGGCAATGTCCGCATGCACACTGGTGTGGACTTTGCTGCAGCGCGTGGAACGCCTGTCCGCGCCACTGCGCCCGGAAGTATTGCGTTTATTGGATGGCGCGGTGGCTATGGCCGTGTTGTCGAGATTGCCCATGGTGCGGACACACTGACCCGCTATGCTCATCTCAGCGCCGTGCCCGAAGGCCTTGCTGAGGGTCAACGCGTGTCGGCCGGGGATACCATCGGCCGGATCGGCGCGACGGGCACTGCGACCGGCCCCAATCTGCATTACGAGGTGCGCGTAGACGGCCGGCCCACTGACCCGCTCTCCGATGACCGGCTCGCCGAGGCCGCCGGACGCGCGACACCGGACACAGCGGCGCTTACACGCCTGAGGGCGGCACGCGCCAGGCTGGAGGAGCAGCTTGCCAGCGTGATCGCCGCGAACCCCAATGAAAGGCTTTGACCATGAAACGACCGATCGCCGCCCTGGCATGTGCTCTTGCCCTGCTCCCCGCCGCACAGGTGCTGGCCCAATCGACGCCCATTGAGGTTAAAAAGACCAATGGCTGCGGTTGCTGCCTCGCCTGGATGGAACATCTGGGGGAAAGCGGGTTTGTTCCAAGCGGAAAAAACATGTTCGCAGGGCTGCTCGTGCGGTTCAAACTCGACAACGGTGTGCCGCAGCGCATGGTTTCTTGCCACACAGGTCTCACCGAGGGTTACGTAATTGAGGGGCATGTGCCCGCGGCCGACATTCGCAGGCTCCTTGCCGAGCGTCCCGACGCAGTGGGTCTTGCCGTACCCGGCATGCCGCTCGGATCGCCTGGTATGGATCAGGGCAGCTGGCGAGAGGCTTACGATGTGTTCCTTATCAACAATGACGGCTCGACCGAAGTCTACGCCAGTTACCCTGGCAACTGATCAGCACGATTGCACGCGGGCTGAGAACGGAGCTGTATTCCTCTGTGCGCCTGGCCGTTCAGGCTACCTTGCAACCAAATCACTTGATGATCACAGACCGGTTTCGTTTCTACGGACGGAGTATACCGATGCCTGCGAGGTGATCGTGATGGTGTTTGCAATCTCGGCCCTAAATGCCGCAATTCAAGCACCATTTGCGTGACTGCCCGCCGTCGAGCGCGGTCTATGCATATATTTCGATGGGCGTCCCGTCCCGCACCATTGCATAGACCTCTTCGATCTGGCGGTCGGACACAGAGATACAGCCTGCGGTCCAGTCGCGTTTGTTCATTGGGTCAATGCCCCGTCGCGGCCCGCCATGTATGAAGATGTCACCACCCGGAGACTTGTCTTGCGCCGCTGCAAATGCGATGTCCGCCTCGTTTGGATAAGAGATGCCGATGGAGAGGTGGAACAGACTGTCAGGATTGCGCCGGTCAATGAGGTAGGCGCCTTCGGGTGTTCGTCCATCCCCCTCAAATTGCTTATGACCTTCCGGTGCAAACCCCAGCCCGACCGGGTAGGTGCGCAAAACACCCTCAGCGCCATCCAGAACAAGCAAACGTTCTGATTTGTAGAGCCGCAAACGGGTAACTTCGGGCCCGGTATAACTACGGAACTTGCTTGCACAGCCGGATAGGAGGACGGCAATGCCGCCCAGTAGAATTCTGCGTCTCGGGATTCTGTTGATCATCGCTGCTCGGTGCCATTATTGACGGCTTGTTACCACAACCCTAGTTGAAGGGCCGGCACCAAATCAATGACCATGTGCCAAAGCGCCCTTCGCCATTTGTTCACCTGCTGGCTCGCCGCCTTCCGGCGGCGACTTGTGGCGGCCGTCCGCGTTCAGAAGCCGCAGCGCATTGGCCACCACCAGCAACGACACACCCACGTCCGCAGCAATGGCCCCCCACATCGAGGCCATTCCGAATGCAGTCGCCACGACAAAGGCGGTTTTCGTCGCTAACGAAAGGCCGATATTCTGGCGGATGATGCTCATCGTGCGGCGCGAATGGGCAATCAGCCACGGCACCTTGGCGATGTCATCTGTCATCAGCGCGATGTCCGCCGTCTCGATGGCCGCGTCCGAGCCTACGGCGCCCATGGCGATGCCGTAATGCGCCCGCGCCATGGCGGGGGCATCGTTTACGCCGTCCCCAATCATGGCAACAACCGAATGGCTGTCCACCAGTTCCTCGATGGCGGTTACCTTGTCTTCTGGCAGCAGTTCAGCGCGAACCTCGTCGATGCCGACTTCGGCTGCTACCGCGCGCGCCGTGCGCTCGTTGTCGCCAGTCAGCATGACGATGGTGTTGACACCCTGTGCGTGCAATCGAGAGACGATGCCTTTGGCGTCAGGCCTGATCCGGTCGCGCAGTTCAAGAACGCCCAACACGCCCGTCTCGTCGCCCAACGCGACCAGCGTCGCCCCCGCCCCTTCGATCCGGTCCCGCAACTCATCAGGAATGGCATCCCCAAAACCTTTCTCCGCGGCGAACCGGTCAGAACCAAGCCAGACGGGCCGGTCACCCATGCGACCTTCGAGCCCGCGCCCCGGCACTGTGCGGGTATCCTCCGCAGCGGCTACTGAAACGGCATCCCGCCCGGCGCGCTCGAGGATAGCGCGTGCTAGCGGATGCGAGGAGCGCGCCTCCAGCGACGACGCCAGCGCAAGCAGGTCCCGCGCCTCCACCATTCCAAGCGGATGGATTGCCGCAACCTCAGGGCGGCCCTCGGTGATCGTTCCGGTCTTGTCCAAGGCCAGCGCCGTCGTGCGGCCAGGTGCCTCGACATAGGCGCCGCCCTTGATCAGCACGCCCGCCCGCGCCGAAGAGGCCAGCGCCGCTACGATCGAGACAGGCGTTGAAATCACCAGCGCACAGGGGCAGGCGATGACCAGGAGCACCAGAGCATTATAGAACCAGAAACCCCAGGCGCCGCCAACAAGTGGCGGAAGAACCGCGAGGGAGATGGCCAGTGCCATGACCACCGGCGTGTAAATCCGCGCGAACTTCGCCACCCACTGTTCCACAGGAGCGCGGCGTGCATGCGCGTCGCCAACCATGCGTATGATTTTCGAAAGCACTGTGTCCGATGCCGCCTTCGTTGCGCGCACAGTGAGCGTTCCCTCGCCATTGATGGTGCCGGCATAGACTTCGTCGCCCGGCTCCTTCGGCACCAGGGCGCTTTCACCGGTGATGGGGGCCTGATCAACGGCACCTGCTCCCCCTACGACTTCACCGTCAAGCGGAATGCGGTCGCCGCCGCGCACAATGAATTTTGCATTAAGCGCCACGGCGGAAGCCGGTATGTCCGCTTCCGATCCATCGTCGTAAAGCACCCTTGCCGTGGGGGGCGCGAGGTCCAGCAGCGCCGAAACTGCGTTCCTCGCACGGCCGACGCTCCAGCTCTCGAGATAGAGCGAAAGCGAGAAGAAGAAGGCGACCGTCGCGGCCTCGAAGAATTCGCCGAGGCCGATGGCGCCGGCCACGGCGACGACCATCAGGAGGTTCATGTCAGGCGAGAACCGCCGCGCTGAGGACCACGCCTTGGGAGCGACGAGCCAGACGCCAAAGAGGATCGCAACAGCGAAGAGCCCGGCTTCGGCCATCGGCATCGGTGCCTCCCCATGGCCAGCGAACAGCCCTATAGCCCCGCTCATACCGGTCTCGACGATGTGGTAGAGGAAACCTGCTGCCCAGAAACTGCCACTCAACGCGGTGAAGCGCCATTGACGTGCCAGATGCGCCGCCTGGTCCTCCGCTGCGTTTTCGGCGTCCCAGGGCTTTGCGCTCATCCCGGTACTGGCGACCAACCTGGCGACCTCTGAGTTGGATAATGCTCTTGCGGTATCAAGGATCGTCATGCGTCCGTTGATCACATCAAACGCAAGATGTACGGTACCGCCCACATTCGGACCCACCACCCGGTTCAGAATTGCCACCTCTTCGGCGCAGTCGAGTCCGGAGATCTGGAAACTGCGCCCGTTGGCAGGGGGCGGGCCTGCCGGACCAATGTCCCCACAGGTTGAAGCACCGCCGCAGCAGGCAGATTCATGATCCTGCGTGCAGGTGCTATTGTCATCGTTACGGCGGGTTTCGAGCGGCATAGGCGGACCTTCAGATTCGACGAGATCCTTCGAACCTAATTCCTACAGCACCTAGAGCTTCAAGTGGTCAAACCCGTTTTTTCGCTACACGCTCAAATGCGCCGTAAATGCGAGGGTCCGACCTCTGGCTTGTGGCGAAACATACCGTATGCCAGATTGCCGACGGGAAACAAAAAAGCAAACGGCAGAGGTTCAGATGCAGAAACGAAATGCGGCAATCGTGGCCACAATGCTAATTCTGGCAGGATGCTCTTCCTCTACCAGTGTCTCCGGCAACGCCGCAACGCGGGTCGGAAACGTGCCTGACGCCGTCGTTGATCTCGCGGCTCCGGGACAAAATCTTGCGTCTGCACGGCTTCTGCCTGAAGACGGCTGCTACTGGTATGAGCATAGCGGGCCAGTTGAAACCACGTTGCTGCCGCTTAGAACAACGGCGGGAAACCCGATCTGTTCGAAACCGGCGGCATAGTACAGATCATGAGACCTCCGCCTCAACTCTGCGCTGTGATGCCGTCTTCGGCCTCGTATAGAAAGGCCGTCGAACCAGGTTCCACGTTTGGGTAGAGATCGTTGATATGCGCCATCACCATTCGGACGCATCCTGAACTTGCCCTGCCACCGATCGAACGCGGCCATGGCGTTCCATGAATACGCAGGTAGGTATCGCGGTTTCCGACATACAAATAGAGAGCGCGGGAACCTAACGCGTTCTTCGGGCCTGGTTCCTGCCCATCTGCATACTGGGAATAGGCCTCCGGGTCGCGTTCGATCATGGATTGAGTAGGCGTCCAATGCGGCCACTCAACTTTTCGCCGGATGGTGTAAGTGCCAGGTTCGTACAAATTGCCACGGGCTATGGCCACACCATAGCGCATGGCGGTTCCGCCTTCTTCAATGTGGTAAAGATATCGCGCAATGGCATCGACATGGATGTCCCCCGGCACCAACCCGTCGTTTGCAACGACCCGGGTCGGAAGAAAACGTTGATGCAGCCCCCATGGATTAGACGTTGCCGGATCATAGTTTGGCGGTGTGATTTGAGCGTCCCAATTTGCTTTCTGAGTAGCGGTCGGCCAAGATCCTGCATCCACCGTTCCTGCAATTGCGGTAGAGAACAGTGCTGACGAACTTGCGACAAAATGGCGTCTCGTAATCATATCTGAGAATTCCTCCTGTGCCGTTTGCTTACGTCGAATGACCCCACTCCGATAAGAGCTACAGCTACTAAAGGGTCAAGGGGTTTCTGAGGTCGCGCATAGATTTCTGGACCGGAAAATTTTCGCTTACTGTCCCAAACTTGCAAGAACACCGTGGGTAGGGAAAATTTGTTCAATTCAACACGGGGCGGTCTATGACAGCGAAATTGAATGGTGGACTTTGGCCCATCGCGCCACGCGATGGCTTCGATGGCAGGGCGAACATCGGCCTGCTCAGGACACGGCTTGTTCAAGTGCTCTGATCTGAGAGACGTCGAAGATGTACAAAAATTGATTCAGAGCCATTTTTGAATGCTTATGCCGCGTCCCGGTATCATGCCGATTGACACGCAGATCTTCGAAATGGATGTGGCGCGGCTCTCGTGCTGTGCCAAATAGGTCTTGACCCTCCAGCGCCGGAACATTGCATTCTTTCTGGCGATGAACCAGAAGCTGATCATTGATGTCTCTTTCTACACGGGCGAGGCGGACTACGGCCAACTCGCCCGGAATATTCGTGCGCTAGATCCAGCCTCCAGGATTGACTGGCAAGCCGACTGCCGCCTCGTGCAAATCGAATGCACCTGTGATCCCGGTCTTGTGCTTGTGGCAGTACAACAGACAGGTTTGATCCCCGGCTCGGCTGCTCGCTTTTGACGGTCATCTGGCTGTTACCCGATCCGCCCGAGTACCGGAAAGACACCGAGCAGCCAGTAGGACAGCGCGGTGAGCTGCCCGGTCATCATCGCCAGTCCCATCATGACCATGACCGCGCCCGCGGCCTGATGCAGGCGACGGCCGACCCGTCTGGCACCGCGCAAACGGCCAACAAGCCGATCGGTGAACCCGGCAACAATCAGGAACGGCACGCCGAGGCCGGCCGAGTAAACCGCCAGCAGGGTGACACCTTGACCGACCGTTGCGCTCGCCGCGCTGGCGGTGAGGATTGCGCCGAGAATAGGTCCGATGCAGGGGGTCCAGCCGAAGCCGAATGCTAGACCCAGCACATAGGACGCGGTCGGCCTGCCGCCTGGGATGTCGAGATGGAACCGAAAATCGCGTTCCATGGCGCCGATCCGCGCCGCGCCGATCATAAACAACCCGAACAGGATCACGATGCCGCCGCCAACGAGATTGAGTTCATACCGCCACCGTAACAGCGCTTGACCCAAGGCCGTTGCCGAGGCCCCGAGCGCCATGAAAATGGTTGAGAACCCGAGCACGAAGCAGAGGCTGAGCCAAAGGGTCTGGGCCCGTCCGACCTCGACACCGCCAGCGGTGGTCCGTCCTGCAATATAGGAGACATAGCCCGGCACCAATGGCAGCACACAGGGCGATACGAAGGAGATCGCCCCGGCCAGCAGGGCCGCGGTTATCCCCAGTAGTGAAAGATCAGCCATGCGCTATCTCCAATTTCAATTGAAAATTCCAAGGATCCGGTCCAGCAGTCCCGGCTTTGGCAAGGGCGCGCGGGTCAACTCGTTGATATAGAGAACGAGGTTGACCCGGCCGAACTCCACTCCATGGAAAATGCCCGCATGACGCCCGCCCCGTGCGATGACGTGGACCATGGGTGCCTCGCTTTCACGCTCTGAAAGCGCCGCATATGACGCGGCTGCGGCCGCCGTGCCGTTTTCCGCGGCGACATGGCTCCAGTTCGGGCCGTCCCAGCCTGATTCAGTTGCCGCGCCGGCAGTCAGAAAGACAACCATCTCGCGCATTGGCGTGACATTCACCGCTTCCTGAACTTCCCTCAGGAGGGCCTGCTGCGCCGCACAGGGGGTGCCGCAGGCGCTCGGAATGAAGCTGAGTACCACGATCTTATCTTTCATATCGTGTATCTGGACGACCGCGCCGCTGGCATCTGTCAGTGCCAGTTGTGGCGCCCGGCGCAGGTCGGTCGGTTCGAATGCAGGTTCCCGCTTGGCCATCACCTCATCGATCCTCGCTCCGGGGTGATGGGCGGCGGTCTCCACGGCAGGCACGAGCAGCAGCGCAAGGGCAACAACCATGCGTTTCATTCCGTGCCCTCCGGCCCGGTGGCGGCGATGCCCAGAACCGGCACCTCAACCGTGATCTCGCCCGCGGTTTCGAAAGTCAGGGTCAGCGGAAAGTTCGTGCCCTCTTCAAGCTTCTGTGTGAGCTGCATCAGCATCAGGTGCATGTCACCGGGCGCAAGCGTCACGGTTTCGCCCTCCGGCAGGTCCAGTGCGTCGAGATGCACCATGCGAGAGACACCGTTTTCGCCGGACTCGACCGCGTGGAGCATGACCTCGCCTGCAACCGGGCTCGACACAGACAGCAGGCGATCGCCCGTTTCGCTTGTCAGGCTCAGGTATCCGGCTCCCGGCCGCCCGGCGATAATGGTTGCGCGCGCCCAGGGGGCGGAGACCTTCACCTCAGCTATGGACAAAGTTGGCAGAGTGGCAATGAACGCCGCACCTAAGAAATGTTTCATCCGGATCGTTCCTCGTTTTCAATCAGGCTGGAGATGTGCTTCGCCAGGTCTCCGGCCGACTGGTCGCTCTCAATGAACACATCCTCGAAACGTCCATCGGGGCGCATCAGGTAGATGTGGCCGGGATGGGCCATGAGATACCCGTCAGGGGCGGTCTCGTTTTCTGATCGCTCATACCAGACGCGAAAATTGCCGGCCGCCTCGGCCACCTGTGCTTCGGTGCCGGTCAAGCCGACCATTCGCGGATGGAAGGCGGAGACATAGTTGCCCATCACCTCGGCCGTGTCCCGCGCCGGATCTACAGTGATGAAAATCGGCACAACGCGCTCGGCCTGCGGACCGAGACTGTCCATGGCATTTGCCAGATAAGCCAGCGTCGTCGGGCAGATGTCCGGGCAGTAGGTGAAGCCGAAGAAGACGAGCTGCCAGCGCCCGGCATAGGTTTCCGCCGTCACGGCCTGCCCGGTGTGGTCGGTCAGGGAATAGGCGTTGCGGATCGCGGCCTCGCCAGTGACCACAGGTGAGGGCAGTTCAGGCGGATGCAGCATTCGCCAGGAAAAAGCTCCTGCGAAGGTGAACACCGCCACGGCAGCAAAGCTCCAGATGGCTACCCGGACCTTGTAAAGGCTCGTTCTCTGCATCTTAAGGTTCTCCAGAAAGGTCCCGCGCTTCGGCGATCATGGCTGCGAGCTGGTCTTGTTCCGCGAAGCCGGGCACAAGGTTGCCGCCGATAATGAAGGTCGGCGTGCCGGAAATTCCGAGCTGCTGCGCAAGTTCGCGCGACCGGGCGATATGTTCATCGACTTCGGGCGCGTGCATATCGGCTTGAAGCCGTTCGAAATCTAATCCTACCTCATTGGCGGTACGGCGGATCGTGGCTGTGTTGGCCCGAGGTTGTGCCATCAGCGCATCATGAAACTCAGCGTATTTTCCCTGAGCCCGCGCCGCGAGAGACGCACGGGCAGCGGTCTCGGAATCCGGCCCAAGGATCGGAAACTTTCGCATGACAACCCGCAAATCGGGGTCCTCGTCAATAAGGGCATTCACCTCCGGTGCAGCCCGCCGGCAATACGGGCAGTTGTAGTCAAAGAACTCGACAATGACGGTGCCGCCATCGGGGTTGCCGAGGCTTCCGGCGTTCTGATCGGACTGCAGATCATTTCGAAGATCCGCAATCGCCGCGCGCCGCCTGTTCTCAGTCTCGGCCGCAACCTGCTCCTGGTAAGCCATAATCGAGTCGATGATGACCTCGGGGTTTTCTCTGATTGTGTTCAGGATCAGAGCGTGGATCGCATCCTGCTGCACGTCGCTGAACGGTGTCGATTGCTGCGCGGCGGCCGGACCCACGCCGGTCAGCAAAGCCGTGATGGCGCCGAGAATGCGCGCTCTAATTCCAGTCATGCCATTTCCTTTCGCATCTGCTGAAAGACCGGGGGCGTTCCCTTCCCCCGGTCATTTTATTCAGCCCTTGTCCGTCGAGTGGTCGTGCTGCCCCATGTGGTCTGTCATGGCCTGCATCATCTCGGTACAAGCCTCCATCATAGGTGCCATCTGCTGCATCATGCCCATCATGCCGGACATGTTGCCCTCGCCCATCATCATGCCATTGCCTTGCAACATTTGTTCCTGTGACTCGTCGTTTTGTGCCAACGCGATCGAGGAGGTCAGGGCCATAGCGAGCGCGGCCGAAAGACCGAGTTTGGTTGCGGTTTTCATCTTCAGTTCCTTTCCTTGGTTGAAATTCAGTCACTCGTATCGACGGGCGCGCTTTTCGGCGTTTTCTTGGCATCACAGCCCTTGCTTTTGCACATGACGCAGTATCCGGTGGCGCACATCACGGCGCAGGGAGCGAGGCTGAGGATCAGGGGGGCCGCCCCGATTGCAGTGAGCCATCCCCAGTTCAGTGCCATGCCGGCGCCGATGACAGCCATGGCGGCAATCACCAGACCCCTTCGGCCAAGCGGCAGCCGAAAGCCTGGAGACCGGGTCGGGTTTGTCAGGTCAGGTGTGTCAGGCATCGGTCAGTTACTCCCTCTCGCGATAATGGATTGGAATTGCGCGATCGCCTCAGGGCTGTCCCATTCAGCAGGACCAACCAATCGGCCGAGTTCGCGTCCCTGACGGTCGATCAGGATCGTCGTCGGCAGCCCATAGGCCGCAAAAGCCATCATGACGCGGATATCTTCAGCCAGGTACATTCCGAGATGTTGAACCCCGATCTCTTCATAGAACCGGCGGATCACCGGTAATCCAGCGCGGTCGATTGAGAGCGGCAGAACCTGGAAATCGTCGCTTCCAAGTCGCGCCTGGAGCGCGTCAAGCGTTGGCATTTCCTCGCGGCAGGGCACGCACCAAGTTGCCCAGATATTCAGCAGCACAACCTTGCCGTGGAAATCATCGAGCGTGAGGTCACTACCTTCGCCATCCACGAAAGGCGGAGATAGCATCGGACGCGGATTGTCATGGAGCTGTATCAAAGGCCGTGCAAAGGCGGGCCCGGATGCCAGCGCCATCGCTCCCGTCAGAAAAAATCGCCGTTTCATTGCGCGGCCTCCTCTTGCAACCTGCGCACCAGCGGCAGGATTTCTGTATCCAGGATTTGCCGGTTAAACGGCCCGACGTGCTTGTGTGCGATCCGGCCTTCGGCATCGATCACATAGGTTTCAGGCACGCCGTAGACGCCCCAGTCGATCGCCACGCGCCCGTCGCGATCCGCGCCGATGCTAGTGAATGGATTGCCCAGCTCGTCCAGAAACGCCTGTGCCTCGTCGGCGGCGTCCTTGTAGTTGATGCCGTAGATCGGCACTTCGCCCGTTCCGGCGAGTTCCACCATCAGCGGGTTTTCGGCCCGGCAGGGCACGCACCAGGAGGCCCAGACATTGACAAGGGAAACGTGCCCCGTCAGGTCGGCCGAAGAGAGCCCGTCCTCCTGGCCTTCGATTGGCGGCAGCGTGAATTCCG
Source organism: Leisingera aquimarina DSM 24565 (assembly GCF_000473165.1). Lineage (GTDB taxonomy): Bacteria > Pseudomonadota > Alphaproteobacteria > Rhodobacterales > Rhodobacteraceae > Leisingera > Leisingera aquimarina. Next base: position 69,020 of record NZ_AXBE01000011.1, read on the forward strand.
GCACCGGCCGCCCGATAAGGGCCGAGGGCAGCCGGTCGTCGTTGTTGAAGAGTCCCCAAAAGAAAAACGCGCCAAGCCCGGCGAAAATTACTATCGGCAGCAGCATCATTGGGGAAAAGCGCCGCGCCCGATGGCCAGTCTGTGCCTTCATGACCCCTCCCCTTCGCTCTCGTTGATCCCGGCCTGTGCAGCACGCTGACGTTCGGGCCAGGTGCTCTTGATGAAGGCGAGAACCGCGATGATCTCGGCGTCGCTCAGAATGTTCTGATAAGCGGGCATGTCGCTTTCGTAGCCCGGCACGACAGAGCCCACCCCGAGTTTCGTAATGGTAAAGAGCTGGCGATCGGAATGGTGCCAGGTGTGACCGGTTTTGTCATGCGGCGGCGCAGGCATGCGGCCGTTGGCATTGCGGCGGCGCCAGTCCGGCGCCCCCTCAAGATCGGCGCCATGGCAGGACGCGCAGGATTCGGCGTAAAGCACTTCGCCGCGCGTGATCTGCTCCGGCGCGATGATCTGTCCGAGAAAGGTGACCGGTTCCGGTTCGGCCTGCTGGGTCTCCGCTCCAACCGCGACGGCCAAGCCTGACATCGCCAGCCCCGCTATTGTCAACAGACGCATCCTCATGACGGTGCCCGCAGGTACTTGATGAGCGCAAACGCGGCGAGCACCAGAACCGTGATCAGTAGAAGCACGACCAAACCGCTTCCCAGCATCATGCCCATCATCGGTCCGCCCATCAATTGGCCCATGCAATCGCCTATGGAACCCGTGCCGGGTCCGCCAACCTGTCCGTTCATTTCGACCTCCTGAAATATCTGCAAAGGAACACGATGCCCGCGACGAGCGCGGCAAACCCCGCCAGTGGCACAAGCGTCATGACAAAGATCGCCGCCGCCGTGCCGAACGTTTTGGTGAGGAGCACGGCGGCATCACTCATCGGAATAGACCCCCACGCCATCCGGCCCGAAAGAGTAGACACGCAGCGTGCCGGTCTTCTCCGGTGCCATGCCGGGAGCGTTTGCGGGCATGCCCGGCAAGGTGATACCAGTAACATCCGGGCGTTCTTCCAGAAGGCGCTCGATGATCTCGGAAGGCACCAGCCCGCTGACGACATAGCCGTCGATCATGGCAAGGTGGCAGCCGACCCCGCGCTCGGGCACCCCAGCTTCGACGGAGCGGTCGTCAAAATTCTGATCATCGATCACACTAACCTCGAAACCGTTGTTCCGAAGGTATTCGGCGTAGGCATCACAACAGCCGCAACCGGGCGCGCGCCAGATAGTGACGGGTTCTGCGCCCTGTGCGGCTGCGGAAGCAAATAAGGGTGACGGGGTGTCATGATCAGCGACGAGGTAGGCGGCTGTGGCAGCACTGGCGCCAGCTACACCCAAGGTCAATGCAAGTATCTTTTTCATTGCCAGCTTTCCTGTTCTCAAAGGGCCGCAAGGGTCGCCCAATTGGCACCCCCGTCGCGGCTTAGTTTCAGTTCGGTATCGGTCGCGGCGGCGATATGGCCCGGGTCCATGGGGTCGACGGCAAGAGCCCGCACTTGCACGCTCGACTTGCGTTCCCACATCACGCCGCCGTCTGCGGAGGCCCAGAGGCCGGACGGCAGCGCCGCGAAAAGCCGCTCCGGCGCGGCATGAGCCGAAACGAGCGCAAGAACCGGTTCATCTTCGGGCAGCGGGGCCTCCGGTGGCGGTGCGGCCCCGGCGACAAGTGCATCCATTGCATCGCCCGCCACGACATCCTGCCAGCGGCAGAAACAGTCCGGCACGCGGGTTAGGCCCGTTTCGGTCCCCGCATAGAGCCAGATCCCGCCCATGCCAGAGGCAAGATTGACGGAGGCCAGCGCCAGCACGTCCCGTTCGGCCTCCTCGATCCAGGGGCGGTCCATGACGAAGCTCCAGGTCCCACCCGCGTCCTCGCTGCGCCACAGTCCATCGCCCGAAACAGTAGCGTAGACCGTGTCGGGCGCTGCCGCAGCGACGGCGAGTGCAGTGACCTGCGCGTCCGGCAGCCCATTGCCTGCAGAGTGCCATAAGCGCCCACCGTCATTTGACTGTGCAATGCCTCCATCCTCCGGTGCAGCGAAGAGCCGGTCCGGGCGATCGGGGTGAATAGCAAGCGCATGCACTGGCCGCTCGGGAGTCGTCAGATCAACAGTTGTGCCCGTTGAAACATCAACGGATCTGACGCTATCCCCTGCGACGATCACCGTTTGACCGCTGAAGGTGATCGCCGAAGTCGCATATCCAGTGGCCTGCGCACTGCGCCCCGGAAGAAGCGCAGCTATGAAAGTGCCGCCTGTCATGGTGAGAAACATCCGCCGGTGAGGTTTCCTCGGGTGTCCGTTGCCAGTCGCGCTCGCCGGTTTATTGAAGGCACCAGATCGGTCCATGCTCATCTCCTTATGCAACACGGATCACCCCCATCATCCCGCCCGCCTGGTGTTCGAGGATATGGCAGTGAAACATCCAGTCACCGGGATTGTCGGCGACAAAGGCGATCTCGATCCGCTCGCGCGGGGCCATCAGAACCGTGTCCTGCCATGCGCGGTGGGGGGTGGGCTGTCCATTGCGGCTCAGCACCCGAAAGGAATGGCCATGCAGGTGGATCGGGTGGTGGAACGCGGTGGCGTTGGTCATCTCGATGACGTGGCTCCGGTCCCGCTCCAGCACCAGCATTGGGTCGAGGATGTGGCCCTTGGCTGCGATGCCGTTGACGAACCAGATATCCTCGCCATGCATCATCCCCATCATGTCGTTGCCCATCATGCGGCCCTCGCCGGAAAGCCCCATCTGGCGCTCGACCATCCCGCCCATCATCCCGCCGGTGAACGTAACGTCGTGGCGGCGGGCGCTGTTCAGGTCAGGTTCGGGGAGCGGATTGGCAGGAAGCTGCACCGGCCAATCCGGTGGAGAGTCGCGGAGCGGTTCATCCGCATAGGTCAGATCGACCAGTTGAAAATTGTTCCCTGCGTGGAACCTGTCTGAAACCGTTACCCGCTCACCCGGCGCGCCGGTCATGTCGAGGATCAGGTCCACCCGCATTGCCGGGCCGATCACAATCCGGCCGCGGCCGCCCGGCGCATGCGGCGCGACCGGCTGGCCGTCGAGCGCGATCACCTGCGGCGTTAGCGCCCCGAAATCCAGCGCGAAAATCCGGGCATTGGCGGCGTTGATCAGGCGCAGGCGGATGCGCTCACCGCTGCGCACCGCCAGTTTGCCCGGAACCCGGCCGTTGATGGTGACCGTATTACCGAGCCTCCCGGCATGGCTTTTGTCGTGGAATCCGTCGAAGCCGCCGGCGATCTCTGCCTCTTCGGTCAGCCGCCAGTCGTCCAGAACCCAGACCAGGTCGCGGTCGGCCCTCGGCGGTTCCGCCTCCTCAACGATCAGCGCGCCATAAAGCCCCCGGCCCACCTGCTCGAAACTGCGCTGATGCGGGTGGTACCAGAAGGTTCCCGCATCCACCGCATCGAATTCATAAGTAAACCGCCCGCCCGCGGCGATCGGCTTTTGCGTCAGATGCGGAACGCCGTCCATGGCGTTGGGTACACGCACCCCGTGCCAATGAACGGTGGTTTCTTCATTAAGCGCGTTCTCAACCTCGATGCGCAGGCGCTCTCCTTGCCGGACACGGATTTCCGGGCCGGGAACAGTGCCGCCATAGCACCAGGTATCGGTCTTACCCCAAGGCTCTGGAACAAGGCGTGCGCGGTCCAGGGCGGCGCGCAACACATAAGTGTTGGGATTATCAGCTAGGGCGCCCCGGAAGGGCAGCGCGGCTCCGGCAGCAGCACTCGCGGCAAGGAAAGACCGGCGCGATAGCGCCGAGTGGGGAAGTGGCTTCATGTTTCCATCTCATCTGATCACCGTTTGGAGTGACCAAGCCTGCTTGGCTTGACCACGATGCGGCTCCGGCGCCCGAAAAACGGACCGGCACGAACAGTGAACGTCACAGATCCCGCCAAAGCGGGATCGCTACGTCACTTCAGATGAGAGATCTTGGAGGAAATGGGTCCGGCGCCCCGCGCCGCCCCGACGGCAGGCTCACACCGGGCAGGCGATTTTGGTGCGCAGGAAACACCGCAAACAGCGGCCCAGGGGCGACATCAAGCGCCGCAATGTTCGGTGTTGTGCAGTCGAGGTCACAAGAGCCGGCGTTGCTGGTGCCTGCTTCGTCGGCCTCGCATCCTTGGCAATCGGGCATGACATCTGTGTCCCCCGCTGACACAGCCATTTCCAGAGCCATTGAATTCGCGCTGACCGCATGCACAACGCTGCCCGCCGCAAACAGGGCGAGAAACATGATGGCAAGGATATGCGCAAACTTCTGCATACTCTCCGGATATGACAGTTTGACGGTAATGTCGATTCACACTGGCGTGCGGCAAAAAAACACCAGCGGTAATCCGCGTCAGAATGGGTTCCTGCAGTTCATTTTTTACCACTACTCGTATTCCGTCTTTGCAGTCGGCCACACCGGTCTTGGTGCCCAATTGACCGTCATGCGCACATTGAAATGGCCGCGGCGTGAAATTTGCTGTGCCCGGTCTGCGCCAGCGTTAGTCAACCCATCCGGCATAGATAGCTGTCTGCCAAGCAAACCAAACCGCCGCGGCTAGCAGCAGCCCGCCCCCAATCCGTTCGGTCCAGCGCATGACACTGCTGGCACCGGGCCAGTGCGCCAGGCTAGATGCTGCAACTCCAGCGGCAACAAGGGGAATACTCCGGGCCAAACCAAAGCTCCCCATCAGCACCGCGCCTTTTATGGGATCGGCAGAGGAGGTGGCTGCCACAACAACTGGCAGAAGCAGGGGAGTGCAAGCAGGACATGTGGACAGCCCGAAGGGCAGCCCCAACGCAAAGGCCCCGCCGAAGCTCTTCGCGGTTTGCGCGGAGGGGCGCAGGACGGGGACTTTCAAATGGATCACGCGCCATAGCGTCAGAGCGGTCAAAATCAGAATGACCGTGAGCAGGCCATAAACCCAAGCCATGGCGCTATTCAAAACCCGCAGCACTGCAAATCCGGCATAGCCGAACAGCGCCCCCAGCACCGCGTCGACCGTGGCGATACCGAGGCCGAACCCCGCCGCCAGGCAGAACCCGCGCAGACGGGATACGCCGATCGCAGCAGTTCCATCGCGGGCGCCCAAGCCGCCGGCCACCGCGAGCAGAGGGAACGAACTTGGTGCAACTCCGATGATCAGCCCAGCCAGGGCGACGAGTGCCACACTGGCAGGGGTGAGGTCGCCGATATTTTGCAACAGGGATTCAACGCCGGTCATTGGCTGACCTTTCCGTCCACCATATGCCCGAGCCGGCGGATGGCCTCGGGCAGCATCTCGGGTGCGACCTCCCCGGGGTCGTAGATAATTCGAACTGTTTTGGCCCCCGGGTCGCCACTGACTTCCACAATACCGGGGGTGAGCCCCAGCCCGGCGGCAATGGTATCGACGCATCCTTGGCAATGGATGCTTGGCACAGAAAGCGTGGCAGTCTTCTGCATGGTGTCAGCCTTTCTTGATGGGGCGTGAATGGGCGCCGGCCGTTTGTTAAAGAGCCGCCCTCCAAAGGAATTGGCAAGCACCGCTGAGACCGACAATGCCATGGCGATCATCGCCCAGGAGGGATGCACCAGCCCGGTTGTCGCCAGAGGCACGCCGAGTCCGTTGAAGAAGAAGGCGAGCCACAGGTTCTGCACGGTTTTGCGGTAGCTGATGGCACCAATGCGCACCGCCTCTCCCACGGCGCCGACACGCCCGCCGGTGAGCACCACGTCGGAAGATTCGATGGCAATGTCGGTGCCCGCGCCAATGGCGATGCCCACGTCGGCCTGGGTCAGCGCCGGGGCGTCGTTGATGCCGTCTCCCACCATGGCGATGCGGGCGCCACTCGCCTGCAGTTTGCGCACGAGCCCGGCCTTGTCCTGGGGAAGAACCTCCGCGCGCACCTCGGCCATGCCCGCTTGCCCGGCGATGGCTTCGGCCGTTCGCCGGTTGTCACCCGTCACCAGCAGGGTTTCCATGCCCTGTTCATGCAAGGCCGCGATGGCCGCTGCTGCATCCTGTTTCAACGTGTCGGCAAGCGCCAGCACGGCGGCGGGCTCGCCGTTTACTGCCAGCAGGACGGCGGTATGCGCGCGGGCTTCCTGCTCAAGCAGCACTGCTTCGGCGGTTTTGGTTTCGACGCCCTGGCCGCGCAGATGCCGCGCTGTGCCGACCAGAACCGATAGCTCCCCGGCACGGGCGAATACACCGCCGCCCGTCACCGAATGAAAATCCTTTGCTTGCGTCCAAGTCACGCCTTCCTCCTGCGCGCTGGTAACAATCGCTTTTGCCAGCGGATGTTCCGACTGTTCCTCTGCGGCGGCGGCAAGGGCCAGGACCCGGCCCCGTTCAAATCCGTTCAGGGGAATGACCTCGACCAGCCGCGGTTTGCCTTCGGTCAGCGTGCCGGTCTTGTCGAATACCACATGCGTGATGTCCTTGAGGATCTGGAAGGCTTCACCCGAGCGGATCAGGATACCCCGTGTGGCGGCAATGCCGCCGCCCCGGATCAATGCCAGCGGCGTCGCCATACCGAGCGCGCATGGGTAACCCATGACCAGAACAGTGACGGCGGCATAGATGGCGCGCACCCAATGCGGTTCACGACTCCAGCTGTCGGGCGCAAGCCCCCAGAACATAAGCGCTGCAAGGGAAATGGCCAGAACGGCAGGAACATAGCGCTTCAGCACCCTGTCCACCAGCACCACGATACCGGGCTTCATGGCCTTGGCTTCTTCTACATGACGGGCGACCTGATGCAGGAAACTATCCTCGCCGATGCGAGTGGCCTCGACCACAATCGCACCGGTCTGGTTGATCGAGCCGCCAATCACCTCCGCCCCCCGCACCTTTTCCACGGGCACCGACTCCCCGGTGACAATTGCCTCGTCCACCGCGCTTTCACCCGACAAAAGCCGCCCGTCGACGGGTACGCGCTCGCCGGGTCGCACCCGCACATGATCGCCGGCGATAACTTCTTCGATGGAAACTTCCCGCTCGGTGCCGTCCCGGATTACGTTCGCCACCGGTGGCTGCATGGACAAAAGCCGCCGCACACTTTCCGATGCCTTGGTTCGAACGATTAGTGATACCCATCCGGACAGAAGGTGATATGCCGTCAGAAAAACCACGACACCGAAGAAATCGACCGCCGGAAAGCCGACGAATCCGTACCAGTCGAACCACGGCATCGGCGCGCCAAGCAGGCCGCCGATGTAGGCGCCGATGGCCCCCACCGACAATAGCACATGCTAGTTCGTAATCCCGCGTTTCGCCGCGCCCCAGGCCATGCGGGTAATGCGCCGCCCGTTCCAGAGGAAGACGAAAGTAGCAATCGCCCAAGCAGTCCAGACATGCCAGTCGCGCATTTGCCACCAGCCCAGCCACATGGCCGCCATAGCCGCGAACAGGACAAGCGCGGCGATGGCGGCCATGGCCAAGTCCATCGCTTCCTCGCGGATCGCGCGTTTTTGTTCTTCGTAAGCGCTCACCTTGCGCGGATCGCGGATGGTGAAGCCCAGATCGGTCAGCGTGCGCTTGATCCGAGCCTCATCGGTCTGGTCCGGCGCGAAGCGGATCAGTACTTCTTCATGCGCAAGCGACACATGCGCCTCCTTGACGCCTCTGTCCCGCCTGAGCGCCGAGGTGATGGAATTGGCGCAGAACGAACAGCTCATGCCGCCGATCTTGAGCTGCAGCGTGCCGGGGGCCGAGGTTGCGGCGGTCATGGCGTCACCTCCTCAAGCTGGCCAGCAGATCGTCGGAAAGGAACAGATCGCTCCGCCCGTCCTCGCTCCGTAGCGCCAGCATGTTGGCCAGAAACAGCGCGTCGCCGGTTCGGAAGACGGGGTCGCTGACCCGCCATGTGCCATCCTCGAAAATCGCTTCTGAGGCAAAAACCGGCGCCAAAGCAGTCGCCGCCGGCAGGGTTGGGTGGGCGAAATGCTCGGGCGGCACGCCTTCCAGATAGGTCGCGGCCACCAGCGGCAGCGGGCTCGCCTGCATGAGACCGGAGCGGACAATCACCGCTTCAAAAAAGCGCGGAAACAGCGCCACCGCCCTTTCCGCTTCGGCAGTTTCCCCATACCAGCGCATCGCGTTCAGTGCGGCAATCACAGCCCCGGCCGAGCGCGGACCATAGGATTGCACCACTTCGCCCTGCCGGAAGAGCCCCGCCGCGTCGTCCCAAAGCGGCAGCAGACGGTCGTTGAAGGTTCCCCGCGCGGCCACGGCAAATGTCGGTTCGGTCAGAATCCGTCCCGCTTCGGCCAGCCCATAGACGGCGAGCGCCAGGTCCTCGAGGCCGGTGCCAGGATCGCCGCTCAGGCTTTCGGCATGTCCCCGCACAAGTGCCAAAGCCTCGCGACGCTGGATGTGGTCATCGGTGGCAACGGCAAAGCGCGCCAATGCTGCAATGGCCAGGCCACGGTCGCCCGGAGTCTCAGGCGGCATCATCCTGACGGCTGCAAAGGCCGCCCCCAATAGACCACGATAGCTGTCCGGATCCGTAAGATCGCGGTAGGCGGCGTGCCAGTAGTCACCGCGCGCGCTGGTCCCGGCCAGCACCATGTTGGATGCCGCCCAAAGCACGGCGATCTGGTCGCGCGGCACCGCCGTGCCAAAGGCGCCATCGGGCATGCGCGGCGCGAACAGCCCCTCGCCGTTCGTCAGCCGCGCCTTCAGCGTCTGCGCCTGCGCACGCGCCTGCGGGATCATCATCAGCCCGGCCAGTTTGTTTTCCGGCAGATCGTGAAATTGCAGGTGAAATTCTGGACTGCTGATCTTGATCATTGCCCAGGCTTGCGCACCGGGGTCCAGCGTCTGGTCAAAGGTGGACCGGTCCCAGGCCAATGTTGCAGGAGCAGAAAAATCCGGCGCCTCCGCGAAACCCGGCTCGGCCCCGGCATAAAGCGGCCCAACTGCCGCCATGTCCGGCATGGCAGGCCGCGTGACGAACCCTGCGCGCCTCAGCCATTCGTCACGCTCGTAGGGAGAGATGACCAGCGCCTCGCCCAGCCCGGAAAACATCACCGCATTGGCAAGGTTGGACAGCGCCGCGAAATAGACCGCCGGTGCTACGTTGGTCTCGTTGTAGTGAAATTCCTCTTCGGCGTGGACTGGCAGCGAGGTGCAGGTCGCGCCCAGCATAGCCCCTGCGAAAAGCGTTGCGATACCGGATCGCGCGTATCTTGAGAGTAATTTCATGACAGCCTCCGTTTCCGCGGGCTCCCTTGTGGAAACCGTTTCGAAAGCCATCTTGCCGCCCGTACCGTGATACGGAGTCAAGGGGCAGATGAGAAATTCAAGCGGGCGCGGGAAGCGCCGCGAAGAGGCCGAACCAGATTGACCACAGGCCAAGGGCGACGAGGACGATCCCTGTTCAGAACGGCATTTTTTCCGAGAGCGCCGCCAGTCTGTCAAGGAGCCGCCGCGCCGGCGCATAGGCGGCGGCCGCGACGAGTGGCAGAGACAGCGCCAGCCCGAATACGCCAAGCGCAACGAAGCCGCCGAGGACTTCATTGCCGCTCGCCCCGCCGGCACCGGCAAAGCCGAGCAGGACCAGCAGAAGCGGTGCAGCACAGGCGGGAATGTTGAGGCCGAAGATCAGACCGAGCCCGACCGAGCCGCGCGCCCCGTTCAACTCGGTCAGCCGGGGTCCGATGGTCCGCATCAGATACCCGGCACGCCCGACGAGATACAGGATGCCGATTGCCGCATACCCGGCCCCGAGCACGATCCATGCACCACGCTGAAACCCTGCGAAGGCGACGCCGACCAGAACCGCGGCTGCCCCGAGCCCGCCGATGAACAGCGCCCGGGTCAGGGCGAAAAGCACCGTTTCAAAGAGTTTTTGCGCCCCGGATTTGCCTTCCAGATACTTGATGAAGATCAGGCTCGATCCGATCGAACACGGTTCGATGAAGCCGAATAGGCCAAGCCCGGCAGGCAGCACCAGGAGGTTGAACAAGCCGAATTCCATTAGTCTGGAGACTCAGTGGTAACCGCGGCCTTTGCACGATGGTCGCTCAGCGCCTCCATAATCGTGCAGGAATTGAGGCTCCCACCGCCCGGACATGTTGCTATTACGGCGTCGAGAGCGGCCCGTATCTCTTCAAGCCGTGCAATCTTGCATTCGACCTCATCGCGCTTGGCAATTGCCTGGTTGCGCACATCGGCGCAATCTGCCTTCCTGTCCGTCCTCAGCGCCAGCAGTTCGCCAATCTCTCGCAGCGTAAAGCCCAGCTCCTGCGCCTGTTGGATGAAGCGGATGCGCTCCACTGTCTCGCGGTCATATTCGCGATATCCGCCGCTTGGGCGAAGCGGTTGTTCGATCAATCCCTTGCGCTCGTAAAAGCGGATGGTCTCGACGCCGACGCCAGCCTCATCGGCAGCGCGGCTGATGGTCATTCGCCGTGCCATAGCTCACCAAAGTTTTTCCACGGATACACTCCGTACAGTAGTACGGAGTCAACAGGTTGCCAGATCGAGCGCAACGTAAGGCTCCGGCGAAGACCGCGGTCCCTTTGGCTCTGTGATGTGATACCCGTTGTTCATGGAGATCGAAGAGGACAAGATTGACGACGCGGTTCTGGGATTGCTCTGGTTGACGCTGCATGATGAGCGTCGCGCCTGGAAGGGAATGGACTGGTCGGCACTGGATCGATTGTATCGGAAGGGTTTGATCCATGACCCGGTTAACCGGGCCAAATCTGTCGTGCTGACCGATGAAGGGCTACAGCGCTCAAAGGCCCTGTTTCAACGGTTGTTCACGCGGCCGCCGCAGTAACGCCCTCACGGGCTTTCCAGTTCCAGGGCAAAAGTTCCGGCACGCGCGAGACGGGGATGTCGGGCAGCCGGGCGAGGGCATCGGCCAGCCACGCCTGCGGGTCGATATTGTTCATTTTGGCAGTGACGATAAGGGTGTACATGGCGGCGGCCCGCTCACCGCCGCGCTCGGAGCCGGCAAAGAGCCATGACTTCCGGCCCAGGGCCACACCGCGCAGGGCGCGTTCGGCCGCATTGTTCGTCAGGCAGATGCGTCCGTCATCGAGGAATGCGGTAAAGGCCTGCCAACGGTCCTCTTTCTCGAACATGTAGTTGATCGCCTTGGCCACCTTGTTGTGCCTGGACAGTTTCGCGCGCTCTTCCTGCAGCCAGTCATGGAGATTATCGACCAGGGGACGGGAGAGTTCCTGACGGGCGGCAAGCCGGGCATCGGCATCCAGCCCATTGATCTCGCGCTCGATATCGAAGATGGCGTCGATCCGTTTCACCGCTTCCAGCGCGGCCGGCGAGATCTGATGGGCCGGTTTGCCCTTGCGGACATTCCCGGCAATATCCGCAAGTTCGAAGAACTTCCGGCGCGCATGCGACCAGCACAGCGCGCTGGTCACGGGGCCCGCATCACGGTCAGCGCGGTAAAGATCGTTGTATCCGCCATAGGCGTCGGCCTGCAGCACGCCTTGCCATCCGGCGAGGTGCTGATTGGGATTGGTTGCCGCGCGATCCCGCGAGAAGCGAAAAAACGCAGCTGGCGGTGCGCCACCATTCCAGGGCTGGTCATCGCGCACATAGGTCCAGAGGCGGGCCTTTTTTGCACCGCCCCGCGCCAGGAGCGGCACGGTCGTGTCGTCGCCATGCAGGCGGTGCGCGGCAAGCACATGGTTCTCGATCAGGGCATGGATGGGCTGCAACGCGACTGCGGCATGCCCGACCAGGTCCGCCAGGGTCGACAAGCTCAACTCGACGCCTTCACGGGCGAAGCGTTCGGCCTGCCGGTTCAACGGCTGATGCTGGCCATATTTCTCGAAGACCAGCATGGCGATCAGGCTGGGCCCGGCCCATCCGCGCGGGATCGCATGGAACGGGGCCGGTGGCTGGCTAATCTTCTCGCAGGCCCGGCAGGTGAACTTCTCGCGCACGGTCTGGATCACCTTCCACTGCCGCGGGATCACCTCCAGCGTCTCGGTGACATCTTCGCCCATCTTCACGATCCGATCCGAGCCACAGCAGGTGCAGGCGGCAGGTGCCTCGACAACCACCCGCTCACGCGGCAGGTGATCGGGGAACGGCTTGCGCACAGGGTGGCGGCGCGTGAAGGCGCGCACCTTGCTGGCCTTTTCAGCCGCCTGTTCTGCGGCCAGGGCATCCTCGGTTGCCGCCGTTTCCAGTTCTTCGAGCTGCAGTTCCAGTTGATCAACCAACCGCGCGCGCCGTTCCGACGAGATGCCGAATTTGTCGCGGCGCAGCTTGGCAATCTCAAGCTTGAGTTCCTGGATCATCGCTTCCGAGCAGGACACGACGGCGCGGGTCTGTGCCAGTTCGCTCTCCGCAACCTCTGCGCGGGCCTCCGCAGCGGCCAGGGCAGCGCGTAATCTCGCAAGCTCGGAAGCGGTATTCGACATGGCGGATGTCTATCATCCGGGCTCGAGGGGCGCCAATAAAAACAGGCCCGATGGAACAATTTATCCAGCCTTTGCAGGACGTTGCGTCCAGCGCGGGTTGCGCCAGTCGATCCCCTCCAGCGATCACCCATGTTGATACCCCCCATTGTCAGGCTGACAGATTCTCAAATCCAGTTCGCCGATCACGTGGTTTCGAAGGTTCCGCACGCCTTCCAGCACGACAGATGTGTCGGGAAACAGATAGGCACCGGTTGGCTGAGGGTCGATGAGCAGACGCTTTTTCCTGATCTGGACATAGAGCCAGTTGACCGGGATCCCCAGCTTTGCAGCAAGAGCCGTTGTGCTCAGGTAGCTAGGATCGTGGTTCCACCGCCGGCACGAGGGAGGCGCCTTGATGCCTTCGGCCAGCCGGATACGCTGCACGGTGACAGGGAGAACCTTGTCGGCACAGTGTGCCGAGCGGTGTCCCTCGGTGGTGAGAACGCGGGCGATTTCATCGTCGGGCACGCCAGCCTTTGCAAGTTCAAGCAGGCGCACCCGCATTTCGGCGCCCCGTGCGAGTTTCGCGATTGCGGTTACCCGCATCTTGATGTCGAGCTCGGTCACCGCACCGCCGCGCCAAACGATGCGGACCAGCGCGCTCTCGGGCGTTCGGTCGAGCACCACCTTGTCCACCAGGCAGCGCAGTAGCGACTTGCGATGTGCATCGGTGGTGGCGGGATCCGCCCAGATTTGCGGCAGACGTCCGGCCAAGGCCACCACCTTGCCGGTGAAGGCCTTGTCCATTGCCATATGCGCGGTCGGTTGCTGTGCGGACTGCTCGGCCAGCGCGGCCTCCGCCGCTCGAACCTCCATCAGCGCGCTTTCCCAGCGGCGCTCAAGTTCGGCGGCGACAAGACGGTTGTCAGGATCGACGCGATTGTACTGTCGCTGTGCCAGGGCCGCTGCATAGCGTTTGCGCTCAACTTCGCGTTCTGCGTTTGCACGCAAGGCGCTGTCGACTTTGCTCTGAGCCCGGCGGGCGCGCGACAGGGCATCGAGTTCCGCAGGGGCCAGCGCGGACAGGAAGGCCTCGGCAACAGCGGCGTCCACTGCCTCGGCCCGGATATGCTGGCAAGTGGGCAAGCCGGAATGGGTGCGCAAGTGGTTGCAGACATACTCTCCGCCGCCCTTGTATCGAACATACATCTTGTGGCCGCAGCGTCCGCACCACACGATGCCATGCAAGAGAAGGTCGCCGTCGCGGGGGATGCCTCTTGTCTTGGTGCGCATGTATTCGGCCCGGTTGTCGCTCACGATGCTGCGGATTTTCTCATAGGTCGGCCAATCGATATAGGCCGGATATCGGTCCTTCACGACGATACGCCATTCCTCGAGAGGTCTCGCCACTTTTGCTTTTGCCGAAGGCCGGCTGTCCGGGGACGGGTCCCTCATGCGGGTTCGGCCGTAGACGAAAGCGCCTGCGTAAGCGGGATTCTTCAAGATCGCAGCGACCGCAGAAACCGTCGCGCGCGCCCAGTGCAACTCGCCGTGCCGGTCCCTGCGTGGCAGATCGAGGTCACGCGCATTCAGCATGCGCATCACCTTGGCGATGCTGCGCAGCTTCAGAAAGAGTTCGAACACAAGGCCAAGACGGTCCTGAACAGCCGTATCGGGGTCTTTCAACACCACGCCGCAGGGGTCCCGCACGAGGCCGACCGGCAAGGTGACAGCAAGCTCCCCACGCTGTGCCTTGGCGATGAGGCCGGCCGTCAGGCGGCTGCGGATCGTATGCAGCTCCAGTTCGGATATGGTTCCCTTGAGGCCAAGCAGCAGTCGCCCGTTGGCACTGCCGGGATCATAGACACCGTCGCGATCGGCGATCAAACACCCCCGAAGCCCACAGATGTCGAGAAGAGGATACCAATCGGAACAGTTGCGTGCGAGCCGTGTCACATCGATGGACAGGATGATCCCCACTTCGCTGAGCCCGACGCGGCCGACAAGTTCCTGGAACCCGCTGCGATGTGCGGCCGAGGCGCCGCTCAGACCGAGATCGGCGTCGATCACGTCAATGTCGGCTTCATGCCATCCAAGATCGCGGGCGCGTTGGCTGAGCGCGTATTGCAGCCGCAGGCTCTCTTGGTTGCTCACGACCTGATGCGGCGTCGATTGCCGGATGTAGACGACGGCCTTGCGCTTCAGATGCGTCAGTTGGATCAACTCGGACATCACGAAAGACCTCCGCCAGAACCACGGCTATGTCGTCGACGATCTGGCGCCTTAGCGTCACCGGCAGTGTCGCCCAAAGATCTTCGGGTGCCATGCTCATGATCCAAACATACCACATTTAGTAGATCTATCAAAGCTCTCACACTCAGTTTGGTAGGGGAAGTCAGCAAGGCACACGGCTCGGTCACCGCCACCGGCACATTCAGTGTCACGCCATCGCGATACGCGACCTCGTAGAACGGCGAAGAACTGCTCCTGCGAAACAACGATCGGCCAAGAACTTGGAACCGGCGCCCAAAGAGTGGATGGCGCGGATCAAGGACCAAAACCTCGTCTGGAAAAGATTCGTCAGCATCACCAAAGGGGGTATCCCCAAACACCTTCGAGAAGATAGCCCAGTTGTGCCGCAGAGATCTGCACCGCCTCGCCGGACCGGCTCACCGGCCAGATGAACTTGCCCGCCTCCAGGCGCTTCAGATACAGCGACATACCCACGCCATCATGCCACAGGATCTTGACCAGATCGCCCTTGCGGCCCCGGAAGCAAAAGAGCTCGCCCGCATGGGGATCGCGGCCGAGCCCTTCTTGCACCTGCAACGCCAGGGTGTTCATGCCCCGCCTCATGTCGGTGACGCCGCCCGCAATCCACACCTTCACGCCAGCCGGAAACGCGATCATTGCCGATCCACCACTGCCAGAAGCCGTGCAAGTGCTTCGGGCTCCACGCCCACCGGCACGATGAGCCGGCGCCCATTCGGCAGGGCTATCTCAACCTGACAGTCCGGAGGCGGACAGGGATCAACCGGATTTGCCTGCGAAGCGGGAGCTCCCTTTGCCACGGTCACCGGCGCGAACGGCACCGGGCGAGAAGATCCAAGCTCACCGTTTCGATACTGCCGCCGCCAGGTGGTCAGCAGCGACCGGCAAATGCCATGCCGCCGCGCTGTGGCAGCCGCTTGTCGGTGGCCGATAAAGCTCTCCTCCACGATGCGCAGTTTATCATCATCTGACCAATACCGGCGGCGATCACCATCGGCAGCGGAAAGAACTTCGATTTGAGGGCGGTTATTGAAGTCGGACATAAGGCCGGACTTACCATCGGATCGATCCCGAGATCAGGCGGCCGCCGCCGGAGCCTTACAGCGCAACAACGTGAACGGCAGCCAAAAATAAGGCCTGAATGAGCCCCTCCGTTGTGAGGTTCCGGGAGCTGCTGTCTGATCGCGGCTACGATCCGATGATAAGTCCGGCTGTCCCCGGAACCTTACCTTTCTTCAATCGCGATCACGTGAAGAATCGCTTCTTGATCCTGTGGTTGCTACAGGGTGCATAAGCGTTCCCATGATATGGTCGCCCTTTGGCGTGAGGTGAATTCATGAAAAAATCAATCTGGGCCAGCTACGTTGGATCGCTCTCATCACTTGGTGTTGCGGCGTGCTGCGTCTTGCCGATGACGATGATTTTGTTCGGACTTGGTGGAAGCTGGCTTGCAATATTTGGGAAAATTGCCGCTGCAAGCTACTACGTCCTTGGTATCTCAACGGCAGTCTTGCTTTCGGCATGGACTGTTTCGTACCGAAGGGGCTCAATTTCCCACCTAAAGTGGTGGTTGACGGGCAGCACAGTACTGATCGCGATATCATGGATCGTTGTTGTGAATGAAGCTCAGATCAACGACTTCCTCATAACCCTTATGTAATGAGGCTAATGACGCGAAGCGCTGCCTGGCAAAAAAGTAAGAACGAATGCCGGATGCGGTCATTCAACCCGGCAGAAAGCTGCGGAAGATCGCGGCTCCGGCCTGCACTGCCTGTGGACTTGTTTTCACTGCCAGCCACCATCGTCACTTTGATCCTTGCGATCGCTCCGGTTCCACTGCCCGTTTCGGTGACGGGTGCGGAAATCCTCAATTGGCGATCAGTTAGGTTACCTCTGTAAGCGCGTCGATTACAGGGCACTCCGGTACGTCGCCACCTGTGCATTGCGCCACTGTGGAAGACAGAACGTGCTCGATGCGTTTGAGATCGGCAATCTTGGCGCGGACAGAGTCGAGATGAGTATTCGCAAGAACCTGCACCTCACCGCAGGTTTGCGCCCCGCCATCGACGAGCGCGAGCAGATCGCGGATCTCTTCGAGCGTAAAGCCCAATTCGCGCGCACGCATGATGAAGCGCAAGCGGCCGACATGGCTTTCATCATAGGCGCGGTAGTTCTTGGATGTGCGGGGCGGTTCCGGCATGACGCCGATTTTTTCGTAGTACCGGATGGTCTCCAAGTTGCATCCCGTCATTTGCGCCAAATCCCCGCGCCGTATGACCTTCACCGTTCTGTGATGAGTTTTCACGTTGGACCCCCTTGAGCCTGTACTGGCTACAGACCTTAGGTTGAAGTCATCAACGAGGCAAGGACAACTCGAAACATGACTGAAACCACATCCGCAGGCCGGGCAGCGGCACTCGAGGAAAAACCGGATGCCGACCGAAAGGCTTGGGCGACTACCGGGTTGGGGGTACTTGGTGCGCTGGCCATGACTTCATGCTGCATTCTGCCATTGGTGCTGGTCAGCTTCGGTGTCACCGGCGTGTTCATCGCCCAGTTGGGTGCGCTTTATCAGTACAAGTGGATCACCTTTGCACTGAGCGCAGCCTTCATTGGCTACGGTTTTTTCAAGGCCTACCGCCCAATACCGGCCGAGGCCTGCGCCGATGGAACCTGCGCGCGCCCCATGAACCGGACGCTCATGCGATCCATCCTTTGGATTGCAACCGCCATCGTCGCCGTCGCGATGATCTTTCCCTATCTCACCCCTTACATCCTATCTTACTGAAGGACCCGCATCATGAGAAACATCCTTCTTACACTTTCAGCTCTGGGCATGCTCGCAGCGGTTCCCGCCAGTGCCGGCGAACAGCGCATCAATGTCGGAGTCGGCGAACTGACTTGTCCCTCCTGTTCCTTTACTGTGGCGGCGGCCATGCGCGGCGTACCCTCCGTCGAGATTGTCGACTTTATTGAGGGTCAGGCCTTGGGCGAAGGCATCTACGTAGTCAATTATGATGATCAGGAGGCCAACCCTGACATGATCGTCAACGCCATTCTGGCCAATGGCTACCCGGCTGAAGTCCTTCAGCCTGGCGGTTCCTGAGGCTCGAAGGAAGGGAAAGGCCATGAGTGACAGGCACATGGGAGGTCTTCTGGCCTTCGTCATTGCCGCTCCAGTTATGGTGATCTGTTGCGGAGGCGGGGGTGTTATCCTAACCGCTATTCTGGGCGGGCTGAGTGGCTGGCTGTCGGGGCTCGGCTTTTTTGCAACTGTGATCGCTGCCGTCGGGGCCATGCTGGTCTTTCGAGAGTTCAAACGGAGACGCCCGGCACACGCCGGCAGCGCGCCAGAAGACACTGGCTGTCGGCATGACGCGCAAGCCAGCCTCGACTCTGCCGAAAACGCGAACCGGCAGCAAAGCGGACGGACTTCGTAGGCCGTCGCTGCAGTGGCCGTGTCCATTTGATCAGGAAAACAGCCTCTTCGCCGGGCGGGTTTTCCGCAGGCTTGGAAACAGAAGATACATGAATACTGAAGAAAAATCCTCGAATGGCCTCCTGAAGGTCGGCCTCATCGGCACGGTCATCGCGGCGCTTTGCTGCTTCACACCTGTTCTTGTCGTCCTCTTCGGCGCCGTCGGTCTTGCCGCCGTCGTCGGATACCTGGATTTTGTGCTGCTTCCCGCGCTCGGAATTTTCATCCTGCTGACAATCTACGCACTGTGGCGAAAGAACGCCCGCAATACCCAATCGCAAAGGAACTAGGAGATGATGACCCCTATAGACGATATGATGCCGATGGCGCCGCAAATGATGGGCTGTTGTTATTTCAACTTTTTCGGCGCGGTGTCCTGGATGGCATCAATCACCACGCCGCTGATCGCAATCGGCGCAATCGTCTACCTCCTGACCAAACGATCCGACACAGGGAGCAGTCAGGACTTCTCCCAACCGTAGATTTCGGAACGGCACAGCTGAAATGAAGGTGATTTGTGGCATCACCTTGATCGGACCGGAAGCCGAGGCTCAGATCAACCTGTTCGCCAAGATCATAGACGCCGGACTGACCGCCAACCAGCAAAAGGCGATGATATTCGCCTATCCCAGCTACACCACCGGAACGGTTCGATGGCCAAAAAAAAACACCCGAGGCCACACGGAATGACGGCCCTATTTGGAAGCAAAGGAAGATGATGATGGAGCAAAAGGTTGAAACCCATGATTGTTGCGGTCCGGCAGGTGCTGATGGCAACGCATTTGACCTGATCGTGGTGGGTGCGGGCTCGGCAGGTTTCTCCGCCTCGATCACCGCGGCCGAGGCCGGCAAACGAGTTGCCCTTGTAGGTCACGGCACGATCGGCGGCACCTGCGTGAACGTCGGCTGCGTACCGTCGAAGGCGATGATCCGTGCCGCCGAGGCGGTACATGGCGGCATTTCGGCGGCACGGTTCCCAGGCGTCGGGCCCTGCACCCACGCAGCCGACTGGGGCGCGGTGGTAAACGGCACGACCGATCTGGTCGTTGAGATGCGGCAGAAAAAGTATCTCGATCTGCTGCCCGCCTATGACAATGTGGCCTACATTGAAGAAGGTGCTGCTCGTCTCGTCGAGGGCGGGGTTCAAACTGGCAGCCGTTTGCTTTCCGCTCCCCGTGTCTTGATCGCCACCGGGTCCCGCCCTCAACTGCCGGAAATCGAAGGCATCGCTGAGGTGGACGCGCTGGATTCTACCGGCCTGCTGACACTGCCCGCACGTCCCGAGAGCATCATGGTGCTGGGCGGCGGCTATATCGGCTGCGAGTTGGCGCAGATGGCGTCAAGGCTTGGGGTGAAGGTCACGCTGGTCACCCGTTCACGCCTTTTGCCCGGCGCCGAACCGGAAATGTCCGAGGCGCTGACCGAGGCGCTGAAGGAGGAAGGCATCGCGGTCGAAAACAACTTGGCTTACAACTCGGTCGCGCAGGGAACGGACGGTGTCACCCTGACCATCGAACGCGATGGCAAGACCGAGGCGCTGACAGCGGAACGGATCGTCGTGACCACCGGCCGGGTGGCCAACGCTGACGGGCTTGGACTGGAAGAACTGGGCATCGATACCGACGCGCGCGGGTCGATCAAGGTCGGCCCGGACATGGCCACCACACGGAAGGGCGTCTGGGCGGCAGGCGATGTCACTGACCGCGACCAATTCGTCTACATGGCGGCCTATGGCGCCAAGGTCGCAATCAACAACGCTCTGGGGCTGGAGCCAATGCGCTATGAAAATGCCGCAATGCCCTGGGTTGTGTTCACCGACCCGCAAGTGGCTGGTGTTGGTCTCTCGGAGGCCGAGGCAAAAGCGGCTGGGCACGAGGTTAAGACCAGCGCGATTACGCTCGACAACGTTCCGCGCGCCGCGGCAGCGCGCGATACCCGCGGTGTGATCAAGCTGGTGGCCGATGCCAAGACCGACCGTCTGCTGGGGGGACAGATTGCAGCCCCCGAGGGTTCTGACACGATTCAGACGCTAGCCATGGCGCTCAAATTCGGCATGACCACCAAGGCGCTCGGCGAGACGCTCTTTCCCTATCTGACCACGGTCGAGGGGCTGAAACTGGCGGCACAGACCTTCGACAAGGATGTGGCGAAACTCAGTTGCTGTGCTGGGTGACGACGTGAGACGCGGGCACACCACGGATCTTCTCTCCAGCTGCCATGGCGTGCTGTTAGGCTGGGGGGCTCCGGCGGTAGCAATGTTTGCCGCGTTCGGCAGTGCGCATCCGGTCAAGACATGGGTCTGGGCCGGGGCTCTCGTCTGGATGGGGGCGGCCTGTCTCTGGAACGCGCGCCGCTGCGGGCGGCGTCATTGCTTCTGGACCGGGCCATTCTTTCTGGCGATGGCGCTGGTGGCGCTGTCTCACGGGTATGGGGTTGTGGACCTCGGAAGCCAGGGGTGGAAATGGCTTGGTGCAATGATCGGAATTGGCTCCTTGGGTGTCATCGCTGTCACGGAGCGCAGGGGCAAGTATCTCTGAGCAACCGAAAAGGAGCCATGATGAAGGACGATGGTAGAAAATGCCCGCTAGCTTCGCTGGTCGCGCTCAAGCTCGTCTGCTGTGGCGGGCTCCTGCTGGCCACCGGCGCATCGTCTCTTGGCGGGTTCCTGTCACTGATGGCCCACCCTGCGGTCAAACTTGGAGGCGTACTCCTTCTGGTTTTGGCAGCAGGCTGGCTGTTGTGGCGAGGGCTTGCGAGCAGAGCCGCTTCACCATCGCAGAATACCGGCGCGCGGCGCCATGAACTCCGCAGTGGCAATGCTACCCAGCCTCCAAATGCAGCCAGCAATCAATGACAAGCTTGTCTTACTCTCCGAACCACGCCGTTAGCACTGCCGGAACGGAAGTGGGGCCAGGCCCATGCAGTTCACCCAAAGGAAAGTGAGATTGATGGAAATGACCGCTGAAACCTATTTCCCGGACACTTCGGCCCTCTCGGACCCAGATGTCTTGGAAGCGCTGTCCGCACTCATGACCAACGCGCGGCTGGCCGCCCGCTGGGGCGGGCTTTCGCCTGCGGCGCGGCAAGCTCATCAAGCGATCCTGCAGGCGTTTCTGGCTGATGGCGCACCGCCTCCAATTTCCCAATTTTCCGCTGAAACGCTTGCCGATCTGGGACGGCGCGATCTTGTGCATGTGCGCGGCGGAGAGATTGCCTTGGCTTATCCGTTTTCAACCCGTCCAACCGATTTCCTGGTGCGCGTGGGCGGGGTGAAGGTTCACGCGATCTGTGCTGTCGATGCATTGGGCACCGCAGCCATGGCCTTCGAACCAGCCGAAGTCACCTGTCTGTGCCCAACTTGCCGGGCTCGTGTCAGCTTGAAAGTGTTAGCGGATGGTCTCACGCTCGGCCATGCCTCCGAACCCGATCCTCGGATCTGGACCGGCGTCAAGTACGTCGGGGCCTGTGCGGCCGACAGCCAGTGCAAGTCGATGCTGCTGTTCTGCAGCCCCGATCACCTTGATGCCTGGAAACGCTCCCAACCGTCCTCAGCGCGGGGGTTCGACCTCTCGCTGGCCCAAGGAGTGCGCCTCGGCGCTGCGATTTTCCGGCCATTCCTTCAAGCCCCGGGCGAGGAGGCTGCACCGTGAGTTCACTCGTCCTTTATGGGTTCACTGCAGGCGCGGTTGCTACGGTCAACCCCTGCGGCTTTGCCCTTTTACCAGCGTGGTTCGCCCGTGAAATGGCGGCACACGAAGACCGCCCCGCGGCCGAACGCCTGATCCGGGCGTTCGGTTCAGGCGGGCAGGTTTCGCTCGGCTTCGTTTCAATATTTTTAGTTGCCGGGGTCCTGCTTGCAGCCGGCTCCGATTGGCTCGGGCCGGCGCTGCCGTGGATCGGTGTTGCATTGGGATTGACACTGGCATTGATCGGCATCAGCTGGATTGCGTCGATCCGGTTTCCGGGAATTCCAGTCATTGAAAAATGCCGCCGAATTAGCACCCGCTATGGCGCGTTCGGATTTGGCCTTTCCTATGGGCTCGCGTCTATCTCCTGCACACTGCCGGTGTTTATGTCTGTCGCGGGTCTGTCCTTTCTTCTGGAGAGCGAGATTTCTTTGTCTGGCTTTTTTGCATACCTGGCCGGGGCGGCCTTCGTTTTGACACTGGTCGCAGTGGGCGGAAGGCTCGCAGGTTCGGGATTGCTGAAGCTAGTTCAAGATCACACCGTGTTCTTGCGACGGGCAGCCGGTAGTCTGACACTGCTGGCCGGTCTCTACATCGCCCTCTATTGGGGAAGGCTTTTCTTTGATAACGCGTCATGGGCAGACGAAATCGCGTATTCAGTCGAAGGATATGCATCGAGCGCAAGCATGTTTCTGTCGTCCAGAATGGGTTCACTCATACTGCTGTCGGGCGCCACTGTGCTTGCCTTGTGGGCGTGGATTGCACGAATACGCGCTGCGCACCGCAAATAGACCGCTCGCTTGACCCCTGGAGACTATTTGAACGAGCTAACGGGCTTCCTGAGATGGGACCATGACTGACCTGAACTGCCGACATACACCAAACCCACCTGTTGAAATCGGGTGTGACACCGGCCAGCTTGCACTGTGTCTAGCGGAACACGGCGCCAGTTCAGAGGACGCCCAGGCAGCTATCCGAAAATTCGGGCAGCTTCTGTCAGCGGCACCATTGCGGGTAGAACGCCTCTTTGTGAGCGTGCAACCGCTGCATCCGGATTTTCGGGCACGTACTTACCTGTGGCTCGCCAAGGACGACCGGGTGCGCGTTATCGAATGGCCGCATGGGCTTAAGAACAGGCAGGGATACCGTTCCTCTCCGGATCATCACGTTCATACCACGGGTACTGAGTTACGTGTTCCAGACCTCCAAAACACTCCACCGTCGCGTTGCAACCTCTATGATGAGCTTCGGCTTGACGGTTTCACCGACTATCTCATTATCCCGTTGCGCTTCAGCGGCGGCACAATCAACACGCTTTCGATTGCAACCCGCCAACCAGGCGGATTTTCGGAATGCAGCCTGGTTGGGGTCCGCCGGCTGGCAGATCTCCTGGCCGCGCTGCTGGAGCGGTTTGTTGCCGTTGAAAATCTCGACACCGCCCTGCGGACCTACCTGGGCCGGCACGCCGGCAGCCAGGTCATGCGCGGCGAGATCCGCCTCGGCGAAGGCCAACTGGTCGAGGCTGTCGTGCTGTTTGCGGATCTTCATGACTTCAGCAGCCTTTCCGCGCAATTGAAACCGGCGGAGACGGTCAGCCTGCTGAACAGCTATTTCGACTGCCTTGTCGCTCCGATTGAAGAGAATGGCGGCCACATACTGAAATTTATCGGTGACGCCGTTCTAGCCTTCTTTCCAGTTAACTTACCCGGATCGCCGGAACCGCGGCCGCAGGAGGCAATCGCCGCCATCAGTCAGAGGCTCAGCATGCTGAATTCCGCGCGGAGGAAAACAGGTGAGAAAGCCCTGCAACACGGGCTCTGCCTGCATTTCGGCGAAGTTCTGTACGGCAATATCGGGTCGAGTGAGCGTCTGGATTTCACCATTATCGGCGATGCGGTGAATGTAGCCGCCCGATGCCTTGAGGAAACCCACGCATTTGGCGTCGAGTACCTCGCCACAGAGGCATTCGTAACGCGATTTTCTCCCGAAAATTCCTCACACATCGGGACGCGCAAGTTGAAAGGCATTGCCAGTCCTGTATCGCTTCATGAACTTTGCCCGAATTCAACGTAGATTTTTTTCGTCCTTGGAGGAGGACGCCTGGCGCTCTGGGCCAAAACCAGACGTGCGAGAGGGGGTCCCTTGCGACTTGCGCTCTTGGGGTATACCCGCGTCTGCGACTACCTTCACGGCAAGGCGGAGTGGGGGAGGTTAGCCTGCCCTGTGTGACGGATGAAACGCAGGTGCGATAGGGAGAGGCTGAGGCGATGCGGGATTGGCTGGAGAGGCGTCAGATCACTGTCTACCTTGGCGCGATTGGACTCGGAATCGCTGCCGGCTCGATAGCGCCGGATGCTGCCGGTCCTCTGGAATTCGCAGTCACACCCGTGCTGGCGGCGCTCATCTATACCACGTTCCTGCAGGTTCCGCTCGCCGATCTCAGAGGCGCGATGCGCAACCGGCGTTTTCTCGGCGCGCTCCTGGTGGCCAATTTCATCGCTGTTCCGCTGCTGGTGTGGCTTCTGTTCCAAATGGTGCCGTCCCGCCCGGCGGTGCAACTGGGAGTGCTCCTTGTGTTGCTCACCCCCTGCATCGACTATGTCGTAGTGTTCACCCATATGGGCCGCGGGAAAGCGCGCCTCGTGCTCGCCGCCACACCGCTGCTCCTCGTAGTTCAGCTTTTCCTGCTGCCATTCTACCTCTGGCTTTTCCTGGGGCCGGGCATGGCGGATTTGCTGCGACCCGGCCCGTTTCTGTCAGCTTTCCTCTGGCTTATCGCAACGCCATTGATACTGGCTTGGCTGACCGAATTTTGGGCGGGTCGGCACGCGTCTGGCGAGCAGTTCACCGCGGCCACGGCTTGGGCACCGGTGCCGCTGATGGCGCTGACCCTGTTTTTGGTCATTGCGGCTGAGCTGCCCCGGATCGAAACAGCCTTGGCCGATGTGCTGGGCATCGTGCCCGTTTATATCGCCTATGTCTTGGCTGCACCTATCATCGGATGGGCGATCAGCCGCCTTGCCGGTCTTGATTACGGCGCCGGCCGGGCGTTGGTATTCAGCATAAGTACCCGAAATTCATTGGTCGTGTTGCCATTGGCGCTCGCGGCGCCCTTTGACGGCGGACTCGTCGCCGCCATCGTGGTAACGCAGACCTGCGTCGAACTGCTGGCTGAGCTTGCCTATATAAGGCTCGTTCCGGCGCTGGTGACAGAACGATCAACGCGTCAGCGGTAAAGACGGCGGGACCGGTTTCATTGATTCTCCTGCCTTCGTTGCGCGGGATGACATAGCCATTTTGGGCCGAGAAACGATGCGAGCAATCTCCGGAAATGCTATGCGATGAACGAACAATATGGTGTGTTTGCCGCGGCAACCCTCCTAGGGCAAACGAGGCCCGATAAGATAGGCACAGCAAGATCCGCCGTAAAGGCGAACGACCATGCCGCATGATGTTGGTCTGGAAGTCTCCGTCAAATCCGTTTTGATCATTGTTTTTGACGGAGAAGGTGAGGAGCTTGCGGGCGGCGAGACCAGTTCGGAACCAGATGCAATCCCATCATTTCTTCTGGAGCACGCCGCTGAGCCCAACCGGATTTTGCATGAGAGCGGCATCCAGGCCATCTGGCTCACCCGCGAATTGGAGAAACGCGGCCTTCCGATCATCTGCATGGATCCACGCCTGGCGCACAAGGCGCTGTCGAGGAGGATCAGCGTGACTTTGAATGACCGGTCCGGAGAAATTTTCTGCGTAACCCGAAAATTTCTGTTGCGCGGTCGAACATAGATTTCGATTTTTTGCACATGCATTCGCTGCGATAGCAAACGGCCGGTTTGTCCGCTCCCCGATTGTCGGCCCCGGCTGCAACGAAAAGCCGGATTGAATTTCGCGCTTCTTAGCGAGTTTGAAGGACTGCTTTGGTGACATGCGCTGCATTGCGACAACTGGCGCGCTGCAGCGCAAAGAAATGCTGCGTCAGCGAAGCGTAAAAACAGAATGTCGGGAAAGTCCGCTCTTTTCCTGTTCGTGCTGGATGCAGCGAAGGTCGGCTCTCCTGAAGGTTTTTCGATGTGGGCCGCGGCGCACCGTTGGCCATCATGCGGTGGCGGCCCGCGTTGACAAACCTCGGAAGGAGGAAGCCGCGGGGGACTTGGATCAGGCTATGGGGAAAGTGCGCGGTCGCTTGGAGCGGCTATTGGGTTTGGGTGCGGCTGATGGCGTGACTGGCGACCGGTCTGCCCCCTGATAGCGCCGACGGCGCGGAGGGATTGAGGGCAAATGGAGCACGCGCGGTCTGGCCGGTGACGGCAGGCACAAGTCGGCTTGGCCGGATCTGCAAGGAGCAGCCGCTGGCATTCTGTTAGAGATGATCGGTGGCAACCGATTTATCATGCGGCCTGCTCCCTGGGTGGTGCGCGCGACATCGGGATCTCACCGCGCCGGAAGATCTCGATGATGCGCATGGGGCCGCCGCAGCAGGGGCATGGTTCGCGCAGGGTGAGCGGGATGATCTCGGCCTCTGGCTCTGACGCGGCGGCCTGTTCGGGGTGTTGGACGCAAAGCAACGCGCGGATCTTCGTGAGGTTAGCCTTGCGGGTCGAACTGGCCAGCAGGCCGTAGTGCCGGATGCGGTGGAAACCATCAGGCAGGACATGGATGAGGAACCTGCGGATAAACTCGGGTGTGGCCAGTCGCATGACCTTTTGGCGGCCGCCTGACTTGATGCGGTAATCCTTCCAGAGGAAGGCAACGGTATCGGCATCGGCGCTGACCAGACGTGCGTTCGAGATCGCCACCCGGTGGGTGTAACGGCTGAGATAAGCCAGCACCGCCTCGGGGCCGCCGAAGGGCGGTTTGGCATAGACCACCCATTCGGAATTGCGGAGCGGGGCGAGCCAGGCCGCGAAGGCGCCGGCCTTTGCCAGCCCTTCGAGATCGCCGAAGAAAACGAGTTTGCCTGTGCGGTACAGGCCCATCAGCCCCTCCAGAAACAGGCGCCGGAACAACCGTGACAGCACCCGCACATGCAGGAAGAATCCTGGTTTGCAGGCGACCCACTTCATATCGTCGGGCGACAGACCGCCGCCCGGGACGATCATGTGGACGTGCGGATGGTGGGTTAGCGCCGAGCCCCAGGTGTGCAAGACGCTGGTCATGCCCACGCGCGCGCCCATGCGCTTGGGGTCGGCGGCAATGGTCATCACCGTTTCCGCGGATGCTTTGAACAGCAGCCCGTAGATCGCCTTCTTGTTCCAATAGGCGATCCGGGCAATCTCGGCTGGCAGCGTGAAGACGACATGGAAGTATTCTACGGGCAGCAAGTCTCCGGCGCGCGCCTCCATCCAGTAGCGCGCGGCCGGTCCCTGGCACTTCGGGCAGTGCCGGTTCTTGCAGGAATTGTAAGCGATGTGCTGATGGCCGCACTTGGTGCAGCCCGCCACATGCCCGCCGAGCGCCTCGGTCCGGCAGGCCTCAATCGCCGACATCACCTTGAGCTGGGACAGGCTGACATGCCCCGCATTGGCCTGCCGCCATGCAGGGCCATGGGCGCGAAAGATGTCAGCGATCTCCAGCGTGGGCCGGGCCACGGCCCCCGGGCGTTACTCCAACCCTCGTCGCAGGGTCTCGTCCTGAAGCAGCTTGATCTGCTCATAGGGGCTGACCGTGCTGCGGATGGTCTTCGTTGCCACGTGGGCATAGCGCGCCGTCGTGGTCAGCTTGGCATGTCCGAGCAGAACCTGGATGACCCGGACATCCGTGTTCGCCTCCAGAAGATGCGTCGCGAAGCTGTGGCGGAGCGTGTGCAGCGTCGCGGCCTTCTTGATTCCTGCCATGTGCTTGGCCGAAGTGAACGCCCGGTTCAACTGTCGCGGCGACAGCGGGTTGATCTTGGGCTTGCCCGGGAACAGCCAGCCCTCCGGGCGGGACTCGCGCCAATAGTCCCGCAACAGCGCAAGCAGGTTGGGCGACAGCATCGCCTTACGATCCCGCCCGCCCTTTCCATCATCGACATGGATCAGCATACGATCGCTGTCGATGTCGGTGACCTTGAGATGGCATACCTCGGAGGCGCGCAGACCCGCGCCATAGCTGATGCCGAGGGCCGCGCGATATTTGAGCCCTGGGCCGGGAACGGCGGCCAGCAGGTCGGCCACCTCCTCGACGCTGAGGACTATGGGCAATTTGCGGGGCTTGCGATGAAACTGCATGAAACGCTTCATCTCCTCGCGCCCACAAGTGACGCCGAAAAAGAACCGCAGGGAAATGATGCGCACGTTGAACGTGCTGGCCGACACCCCGTCCTCGGTCATCTTGAGCTGATACGAGCGCAATTCCTCAGGCGTCGCCGTATCCGGAGGCCGCCCGAGGAACGCGGCGAAATGCTTCACATTGCGGATATGGGCTTTCTGGGTCTTCTCGGCCAAACCCCGAATGTTCATATCCTCGATCATCCGCTGGCGCAGCGGGGTGGCTTTCTCCTCCTCCATGGGAACCTCCTGTCTGACGGTGGGAAAGACCCCAATCGTCAGCCCGGAAAGGCCAGCCACAAAGAAAAACGACGAAATGCACACCAACGCTACAACCGGGTGCCAATGCCGCGGAGCGGCTTAGTCCTTCCAAACCTTAGCCGAAGAACAACCGTGGCCGCCAAGCGGCTCGCGCGGGCCTCGCTTCGCTACGCGAAGGCTCCGCTCAGCCCGCGCTACCGGCGGAAATTACACCAACCGTTGGGACACTGCTCCAATTCGCATGCCATCCGGCCGGCAAACTGAACACATTCCCAGGTGCCGCTGCGCGTCAGCCTCCTCGGAGAAATCCGTTCCGCAGTTGGACTCAATCGTGGCGGAACCAATTTTTTTCAGGGGCGACGGTCACCCCGGCCTCTGGGGGGGTGATTTACGCCAGCGCATCAATATCCACTGTTGACACGAATTTGATATTCATGTCACACAGCGAATGCGGGACGCCATGGCTTCTCGTCAGACAATCATCTTGCTAGGAAGTCGTCGCCAACAGGGGACGACACATGCCGATAGAACGTTACAAATCCTTGGTCACGATCGCTGGCGTTTGCAGCTGGAAGAAAGCGGGACAGGTTTTTCAAGTTCGGTATGACCTGGTAAAACCAGGGGTGAACAGCGGTGCTCCGGCGTACAATTGTATCTACATTGTGGACGGTCAGGAGCACGTTCTGGTCCCGTCTAATGCCAGGCCAAGCGGCTTTGTTGAGGAACGTCAGATCAACCTCTGGCCCGGTATCCTCAAAAAGCACCACCTGGAATACGGCGACGGTTCAATGCTGGTCTTCAACCCGGAGGATCAAACCATTTCTACTTGGATGGTCGGCTCTGACGGCAAGGCTGAACTCAGCACAACCGGCGAAAACAGAACAGCGGCGGAAAGCTAGCCACGGCGCGGTGCGGCCGCGGCTTCCTGCACCTGACGCTGAAAGAAAGCACCAAATTAGTGCCGCAACTTCCCCGCCGGAAAAGTCTGCGCGGCGCATGGGCGTGTGCATGTCCGGGCATGCGTCGAGTTTCCCAGGTATCACGAACATTCTGAATTTCGCCTGCAATGGGCGAGATCCCGCGGTGTCGGACCCGCGGGTTATTTCTGTGCATCTGAAACGAAGAAAGGAACAAGGGATTTGACCCTGCGCAAAGCTGGGAACCGGCGCTGGCCAAAGGCGTGGAGACCGCTGTCTGCCGGTAATACTGCATCAGCCAGCCACACGCATAGGGGCGGAATTCAGGTCAGGCAGGCAGACTTTTTTAGCGTAAGCGGGCTTTTGGTAAAACGACGAAACACTCCAAAGAACAGAAAGGAAGGCGGCATGACCACCATCTGCCAATGGTTCTACCTGGCTGGATACGGCGGATGGATCATGCCTCGCTTCCTGCGCAGTCTGACTGCGCGTTCTGAGTTTCATCGGGCGTGGGTGACCGGCCGTCTTGGTTTCTTCGAGGAAGGCGGCGTGAGGTTCGGTCCAGCCAGCCCCTACTATCCGCCCGGCTGACCACAGCGATTTTCTCAGTGAATGAAAACAGCGCGGCCCAGGAGACATCCGGGCCGCGGCACCCCGGCTATTGCCGTTCGGAAACAACAACTAGCGAAGTGCCGCGGGTATCCCGAGCTGTTGTCGGACTGCTCGCGTTGCAAAAGGAACGAGGGATTCGTCATGCGCAACAAAGGACATACCCAGCTTGTCAGAGGCGGCCAGACGACACAACACTGGACCCGCATGGCAACTCAGGTGTTCAAGTACAGCACCTCGGTAGCTGCTGCAGCGTTCACCATCACGTTTCTGGTCCTGGTCGCTCAGAACTACGAAATAGATAAGGTGCGCCTCACCGGTATCTACTGGATCGCGGAATTCAACGTTGAACAGCGGGGCACCGAACTCCGCGAACTCAACTATGTGGATCTCGACGGCAGGCGCGTGAAGCGTACTGCTGGACAGATCTATGCAGACCGCGGCATGCGCGCGACCTATAACCTCTACACTGCCAATGCCTGGCGCTACCTCTACTTCTCTCTTCTGCCCGCCGCCGTGGCGTTCGCCTTCACCTTCGCGGTCTTCGCCATGGTCGGCCGGTCGCTGAAAGAGGAAGAACATATCCGGGGTGCACGCCTGGTAACGGCCAAGGAACTGAAAGCCTGGTCAAAGCGGAAATGGCGCGAATATGAGAAACGCTTTGGAAAGGGCACCAAGAAAGGCCCCCGCTACACCCTGGCCGGGATCGAGTTTCCGCCCAATGCTGTAGAGGCGCAGATCGGCATCACCGGCACCGTCGGCACCGGCAAGTCGAACCTCATGCACGAGCTGCTGAACACCATCCGGGCCGCTGACGGCAGGGCCATCATCTATGACAAGATGGGCGGCCTGCTCCGCGACCACTACGACCCGGAAAAAGACATCATCCTCAACCCCTTCGATGAACGCTCCGTGGGCTGGTCGCCTTTCAATGAGGTGGCTTCACTGGAGGGCTTCGCGCAGATCGCCGAGGTGATGATCCCGGATCAGCAAGGCGCCATGGATAGTTTCTGGACGCAATCCGCCCGGCTGGTCTTCCAGTACACCGCCCGCGAGCTGGCAAAGGCCGGAAAGACCACCAACGCAGATCTTCGCAAGGCTATCATGAACATACCTTCCGAGGAGCTGGGCAAGCTGGTGGCTTCGACACCGGGCGCTCACTTCTTCGGGGAGCATGTTGCGAAAACCTCCGGCTCGATCCGCGCCAACATGATCACCGAGCTGCGGTTTCTGGAATATCTGCGCGATGACGCCGAACCATTCTCGATCCGCGATTGGGTTGTGAATGACCGGCCCGGCTTTGTGTTCCTGACCGGCGATGCGGAAAAGTCGGCCGCGACACGCAACATCATCTCGACTGTCTTTGAGGTGGCAGCCAACGCGCTGATGACAACCGAGGAAAGCCGCGACCCCAAGGTCTGGTTCTTCCTGGATGAGGTGCCGACCCTCAACAAGATGCCCTTCCTTCCCAAGAGCCTTGCGGAGATCCGGCAGTTCGGCGGCGCCTTTGTCGTCGCCTACCAGGTGTTTTCCCAGCTGGAAGATATCTACGGCGACAAGGCCGCGGAGACGATTTCCGGCGTTTTGAACAACCGGGTTGTCTTCAACACGCCCGATTACAATACCGCGCAGCGCTCCTCCCGGTCTCTTGGCGAAGAGGATGTGATCGAGCAGCAGGAAAACATCACGTTGGGCGCGCATGACACCCGCGACGGCGTGGGCATTGTCGGCCGCCGTACCCAGCGCGCGATTGTCACCCCGGCAGAGATCCAATCCCTGCCCCAATTCGTAGCTTATTTCCGTCCGGCCTATGACGCCCCGACCGCCAGGGTGCGTTTTGAACCTGTGCCGACAACGGCCACTGCGGAAAAGTTCATCCCCTACAAAGGCAACGGCTTTGACTCCGGCGGAATGCAGGTTGCCGCGTTAAATGTCGAGATTGAAGAGGGTGAGACCGCGGAAGAGGGTTTCGCCGCCCTGAAACCCGAAGAACAGAAAGCGGAGTTTTTCCGGTTCCTGGACCGTGTACGCCCCGAAGGCGCAGCGAAGATCGAGGATCCCGCCAAGATCTCAGAACGGGACTGGTACTGGCAGCACTTTGCCACCGCCCGGGTGCGCGGCCGCGATGTGAAAGAGATCGCTCCGCCTGACCCTTATGCGGGCTTCGCAGGCAACGGCAGGGCCAAGGCCCGCGAAACTGCCGCGCTCCCCTACCCCGGCACCACGCCGGCACAGGATGACCAGGAGTCTGCAGCCGCCGCGCCAGCGAAAGAGCCTGCGCCAGAGGATCCGGCTCAAGTAGCAGAAAAGCCTGCGGACGGAGACGCGACGGCCGAAACCTTCAGCCCTGCCCTGCCACTCTCTGTGCGCGCCCATCCTTCAGTTGGGCAGATTCAGCCTGACAGGAGAACACCGAAACGGCCGGATCGCCCTCAAGCGGAACCTGCGGGCGATGCCGCAACAGCCTTTCTGAACCTTGAAACTGCCTTCGCGGAGGAGTCCTGACATGATGTCGATTTCAAACGTCTCGGCCGGGGCAGCGGCCAGCGGCTACTACAAGCAGGAAGGATATTACAAAGCAGGAACCGAGGAAGGCGAAAGGGCCGCGACCTGGTTCGGCAAGGCGGCGGAAGAAAACGGTCTGACCGGCTATGTCGATGACAGGCACTTTGCGCAGCTGCTCGATGGTGAAGCACCTGACGGAAAGCTGATGGGCCGCTACGTGGACGGCGAGCGCCAGCACCGGCCCGGCCTCGACCTCACCTTTTCCGCGTCCAAATCGGCCTCAGTTGCCGCTCTGGTGATTGGGGACAAGCGCATTATTGAAGCCCATGACGCCGCGGTGCGCGCGGCTATGATAGTGGTGGAGGAACGGTTTATTAAAACGCGCTTCCAGCAAGACGGGGAAATCGTCACGAAAAACGGGGAAGGCATTATTGCCGGGATTTACCGTCACGACACTTCCCGCGCGCTTGATCCCAATTTGCACAGCCACGCCGTCATTGCCAATATGGTGAAAAACGAAAACGGCGGATATTCAGCAATTCGGAATGAAGCTGTATACAAGAACCAAAAACTGATCACGGAAATCTACCGCTCCGACTTTGAGAACCGGATGGCCGACCTGGGCATTGCCACGGAACGCGGGAGATTTGGAGAAGTGAATATCTCCGGAATTTCTCAGGAGGTGACCGAAGCCTTTTCAAAGCGGCGGCAGGAAATTCTGAATGCAATCGACAATAAGGGAATGGATGTTTCGCCGGAAACAGCGAGCAAAGCGGCATTAGCCACCCGGGCAGCCAAACACAAAAATCTGGACCGGGATGCGCTACGGGAAACCTGGCGTGCGGACGCACTCGCGGCCGGTCTTGGCCGAGATCAGCTGGACCGTGGCAGGATGGGTCAAGCCGCCCCGCAGCCTGTGGTGCCACTCGATCAGCAGCGCCCGATCGCCCCCCTCGCAGAGCCCAGCCAGCCGTCCGGGGTGTTCGAGAAGGCCAAGGCCATGCTGTCCAGTGCTGCAGCCGTGGCACGCGTGGAGACTGACCCCAGGCAGGCCGTAAACCGCGCCGTCGAGCACATCAGCGAACGGGAATCCGCCTACAGCAGGCCAGATCTCACGGTGGCGGCAATGCACTTCGCTTACCGCTCTGACTTCAGGGCAGTGGACGCGGAAATCAGCCGACAGATCAAGGCAGGCCGGCTGTTTGAAAGCGGTGAGGACGGTCAGATTTTGACCGACAAGGCATCTGTAGATCTGGAACGCTCTATTCTGGCCACTTGGCGAAAGGCGGAGAAGACCGGCGGCCTCGAACTCCCATCAGAACAAGGGCGCACCGGAGACAGCCTTTTGGCCCGAAGACTGAGCGTTGTCCGTTCCTTGACCGACGGCCAGCGCGCATCCATCGAAACCTCCCTGACCGGTAAAGGCCGCTACGTCGGAATCCAGGGCTATGCAGGTACCGGTAAGACCTTCATGCTGGAAAGCACAAAGGAAGCACTAACCCGTATGACACACTATGCTGGTCAGAACGGGTATGAGGTCAAGGGTTATGCTCCGAGCCACCAGGCGGTGAATGAGCTGACCAAGGTTCTGGGGAGCGCCGAGACCTTGGCAAAGGTGGTCACGGCCGAGCGCCACCACCCGCAGGACGTGGACAACAGCAAGACCATCCTGGTTGTCGATGAAGCCTCGATGGTGTCCGCCCAGGACATGCGCAGCTTCATGGACTACGCGGAGCGCACCGGCGCCCCTCGTGTCGTCTTTGTAGGGGATGTCCAGCAGCTTGATGCGGTTGCCGCCGGTCAGCCCTTCGCACAGATGCAGAAAGCAGGCATGCGCACCGCGGTCATGGATGAGATCCGCCGCCAGCGGAACGATGATCTGAAGGCAGCGGTCTACCATTCGATCCGTGGAGAAATCACATCGGCCTTTGGTCGGCTGGAGGACAATGTGCTGAAGGTCGATGATCCCCGCCAGGAAGCTGCAGAAAGGTTCCTCGCTCTCACCCCGGCCGAGCGGCAGGGCACCCGGATCCTCACCCTCACCAACGCGGCCCGCGCGGAAATCAATGAGGCAGTGCGCGAAGGCCTCCGGCAGGAAGGCCGCATTGCCTCCGATGAGGTTAAAGTGAACGGCCTGCTGAACCGCCAGCTCACCGAGGCAATGCTTGCTGACGCCCGCAGCTACGCCCCCGGCGATGTCGTCATGTCCGTGGCGACAAGCAAGGAACACGGCCTGAAAAAGAACGGTCTCTATGTGGTCCAGGAAGTCGATCACAGGGGCAATAAGCTGACCGTTGAGCATGAGGAAACCGGTGCCCGGACCACCCTGCCTCTGGCTGCGAAATTCAATCAGCGGGAGCTTGGAAAGGCACTCGTGGCCTATGAGCGCGAGGCCCGTGGCATGGCTGAAGGCGACCAGGTGCGGTTCCGGATCACAGACCCGGAAAACGGCATCAAGAACGGTTTGCGGGCTGAAATCAAATCAACAAAGGGGGGAGTCATTGAGGCCGAGACGCAGGAAGGATCGCGCATCACCATTCCTGCTGACAGCCTCGCCGCCCGTGGCCTGGAACACGACTACGCCGCCACCGCGCACGCGGTTCAGGGGGAGTCTGTGGATCGCGTAATTGTGGCTATGCGCTCCACCGAACGGCTCGCAACCCAGAAGAGTTTCTACGTTGAAATCAGCCGGGCGCGCGATGAAGCAATGCTGCTGACAGAGGATCCGGAAAGGCTTTCCAAGACCATCGAGAAGGAGACCGGCATCCGCCAGACCGCTCTTGATGCCTGGCTGGATGGCCGCCTCGCAGGCGCACGCTCCCTGCAGCCGGAGGAGGCGAAAGCCCGCGAAGAACCACAAGAGAAGCCTGAGGCAGTGAAGGAAAAAGAAACCAAGGACAAAGAGCCGGAGACCCCTACCCTGCCCGGTCTCTTCGACGAGAAAATTAAAGAAGTTGAAAAGCAGGCAGAAATCCTCCTGCAGCGAGATAAGGAAATTGAACGATGAGCGAGACACAGCCACAGAACCTTCGTGTCCGGCTTGGCCCAGTTGCCAGCGCCCTGATTGAAGGCAGCACTGACAACCGGCAAGAGGCTCTGGACCAGGCTATTTTGGACCTTCAGGAAAGGGCCGTCAGAGACGTTAAGGACAGCGCTGGTCAAGCTCTCTGCCCCGAACATCTGCAGGGTCTGGAAAGCCGGATCGAGGAACAGGGAGAACTCCTCTCGGCGCTGCGGTTTTCAGTAATGAAAGAGATGCAGATGATCCGTTTGCTCATCGCCTCCCTTATGTCGAAGTCCGACACCAGCCAGCAACAGCTCCTCGCATTTGCTACCGAAGCGGTGGAGGCGTTGCGGCGTGACACCAGCCTAGTCCTGGAAAAAGAGCACGCAAACCTTGCCAGTCAGGAGGCCGCATTCCAGGATGCGATCCGGCGCGATATGCAGCTGGGCGGCGACGGCTTGGAGCGCGAGGCAGAGGTGGAGATCGAGCGATGAACGAGGCACGGACTCCCCCGATTTTGCCGGGCCGGAGCTGGCCCGCAGCCTGGGCCACGCTGGGCCAGAGCCGGGCCACAGCTGGGCCAGAGGCAATTTCGGCCCTTGAAAATAGGGCGTCACAAGGTGCTGCCACCCCCCAATTGACAAAATGCCAATTTTGGAAATTAAATCAGCGCTTTGCGCTGATTGCAGCTTTGCTGCGTGAGGTGTGGTACAAATCTGAGGCCCCCGGGCCGAAACCGGCGTTCCAAGGCAGCCGGTAAGCCATTCAACTGACTGGCTTTCCCGCCTGCGGAACGGGCCGCGGCGGCGGTTTTCCTTCCTGAATTATGCTGCTTCCCCGCTTTTCCTGGCCGCTTCCCGGGAAACTGCGTGGAATTTTTCCTGAAGCAGAGAAGGAAAACAGCCATGCGAAAATCCGCTCTGAACACCGCCAGTACCCGTCCCGCTTCCCAACGGTCAGAGACCGTTCATTGGGACACTGAGGTTCCCAAGCTGGGCCTCCGGCAGCGTGGCACCACTAGCTCCTGGATCGTGCAGTGGCGGGCCGATGGCAGGACCCGGAAGCAGACACTCGGGCGGGCCGATGCGATCCCCCTGCCCCAGGCCCGCGAGCTGGCTCGCACGCTGCTCGACGGTGTAACAGCGGGGGCCGCTCCGGACGCCTCACCAACTGTGACCGCCTTCAGCCGCCGCTACCTCAAGGATCTCGCCCCGAGCTGGAAACTGGCCACGCATCGCGCCAACACACATGACGTCAAGCACCTCATCATCCCCTATCTGGGCAGCAAGCGGCTCAATCAGGTGACCCGGGCAGATTTGGTTTCCTGGAAAGACGGTCTGCCCGGAAGTGCCGCCAGCGGCAACCGCGCACTTGCCGTTTTGTCCGGCATGATGCGCCACGCGGAACTGCTTGGCCTGCAGCCGCCCGGCAGCAACCCTTGCAAGGGGCTGAGGCGCCGCAAGACAAGCTTCAAGGCCACCTATTTCTCCGAGGCACAATGGGCGTGTCTGGGAACTGCATTGCGGCGGCTAGAGGAAACCCACCCGCGTGAGGCAGGCTGCTTCCGCTTTCTCGCCCTCACCGGCTGCCGCAAAGGGGAAGCCCTCGCCCTCCGCTGGGACATGATCGATGGTCCGCGCTGTGCTCTGCCAGATGCTAAGTCCGGACCGCGCGCAATCTGGCTCGGGCGCCCTGCAAAACGGGTTCTCGCCTCCTTTCCGCGCAGCAACCTGTACGTGTTCGGTGAGGGCAAGGACCCAATGCCAGACCACCGGATTGACAGGGTCTGGCGCAAGCTCCGACAGAGCGCAAAACTCGACGGGGCCCGCCTGCATGATCTGCGCCACAGCTTTGCATCGGTGGGCATCAATGCCGGGCTGGATCTGCGCGTGATCGGCGGGCTGCTGGGCCACTCCGATCTCGCAACCACCGAAGGCTATGCCCATCTCGAAGATCGCACCATCAAAGCCGCGAGCCAGCGGGTCGGCACGCACTTGGAGAAAATCGTCAAGGTTCCCGCTTCGGGCCGCGTCCGGGACAGTTCGCTCTACCAGCGCTTCTGCAATTCGCGGCTCTCCATCAACGCCTTCTGCGATGGAAACGGGATCGATCCAGCAACGTTCCGCAAAGGGCTCCTGGCTTGGCGCTCGGCGAACCGGGGCCGGAGAGCGCAAGCATGAAAACCGTAACCCTCCTCACCCCTCTGATCTTGTCATCTCTCAGGCCGCGAAAAATGGAATACGTGCTTCATGATGCCCAGTGCGACGGCCTGGCCCTGCGTGTCCAGCCCGGCGGCGCCAAGTCCTGGGTCTGCTGGAAACGGGACGCCGGCAAGACCCGGCGCGTCACCCTGGGCCGTTTTGAGGACATGGATCTCGATACGGCACGCGAAGCCTTCCACGGGCACATGGGTAACAGCCAGCGCGCCCCGGCCCCGCTCCAGCGCAACACGCTCACCTTCTCGGCACTCTGCACCGCCTTCCTGGATGCCAAGCGCGGGATCTATGCCAATTCCACGCTTTCCTCGCTGGGCTGCTATCTGGATACGCAGCTACTGCCCGCTTTTGGCCGGAGTAAAATTGCGCGGATCACAACACCCGACATCGCCGAATGGTTCTATGCCTATTCCCGTTCGAGGCCGGGTGGTGCCAACCAGGCACTTGGGCACTTCACGACAATTCTGAATTGGGGCCAGGAAGCAGGCCATCTTCCGGCGGACTTGCCCAATCCAGCAGCGCCTTTGCGGTTCAACCGGCGCCTGGCGCGCGGGCGCATGCTGAGCAGCGGCCAGCTCCGGCGGCTGGCGGCCGTGCTGGACTCGGCAACCGCCAGACAGCGGGACGCTGCGGACGCGATTTGGCTGATGCTGCTGACGGGCTGCCGCTCCGGCGAGATCCTGCGGTTGAAGTGGGATGAGGTCCGGAAAGACAAGCTTGCCCTCCGGCGCACCAAGACGGGCCCTCGCGAGGTTAATCTAAGCGATGCCGCTATCCAGTACCTTAGCCGGCTGCGCAAACAGCGCCGGTCCAGCTACGTGTTCCCTGCTCAGCGGACTAAGCAGCCGCATCGCATATCAATCGACCACGCATGGCAAACCTTCAAACACCTGGCTGGATTGCCCGACGGAATCCGGCTGCACGATCTCCGCCACACCTACGCCTCCCACGCAATTATGTCGGGAGAAACCCTGTACATGACTGGCAAGCTGCTCGGCCACCGATCACCGGACAGCACCGAACGATACGCGCATCTCGATGCAAGTTACCTGGCCAAGGCTGCAGACAAAGTCGCCAGGGAAGTCGACGAATTGTTAAGCGGTTAGCAGTCTGAAACGGCGTCTCACAGGCGTGTTGAGAAAAGAAAGCCTTGGGCTTGCTGCTTCCCACTTGCAGCATGCAGGCTCAACCCAAAGCTGCCGTAGACAAGGGCTGTCGCGCCAAAGATGCTGCCGGCGCGACAGCCCTTGGTTAATTTCCCGGAAGCGGACCCTCAGCAGGCCAAGCTGCCTCAAATGATGCTGCGGGTCACACCAGCGGCAGCAAAGCGCAGTAAGTGACCTTAGCAAAGCCGACAGATCTTGCGATCTTTGCGGGCGATCCTTGCCGCAGGCGCAATAAGAAGAGCTGTCCTTCGCCGCAGGTGCAGCCGCCGACCACCTTCGAACGTCAGCGGTGCGGGACCAAGCCGACTTCCAGTGCCAAAATAACCGGCAAATAGGGAATCAACGTTTCGGACCCGAGCAAATTATTTAGGTAATCCGCCGGCTTCCATCGCGTCAAAGTACCGGTCTTCGTCCGCCTGGTGCAGAAACGGAGTGTTTCTGTGGGTGGAAATCCGGAAATCGGGACGAATTTCAAGCAGCTTTTTCGCTTCGTCCTGAGCCTCTTCCAGGCGCCCCATTTCAGCAAACGTAGCGACTAATATTCGGCGGGGAGGCAGCGATTTCGGATATGTCGAGGTCCCGGCCTTGGCCAGGAGAAGAGCCTGTTCGTAATCCTTAAGAAAAAGGTGGGATAGCGCTGCATTGAAGTTATACCATCCCGGATACCGCGGATTGACCCGCTTTGCTTTGTTGTTCCAGTCGAGCGCTTCTGCGGGTTCGCCCATCAGGGAACGCAAGAAGCCCATATCATACAGCACTTCCGGGTCGTTCGGATTGCTTTGCAGCGCGCGCTGATAAGCACTGTAGGCAAGTTGGTGATCGTGGTCGGCAAACAGGTGAACCTGCCCTAACCGGTGTTGAACCCGGTAGTCTGTCTGATTGAGCTCCAGTGCAAGGGACAGGTGACGCCGAGCGTTGGCAAGAACCTTTTCCGGGTCGTCCACACCCCCGAAACGCCAAAGGCTGAGGTAACGTCCCGACAGCTCAATATGTGCAGCCAGATATTCGGGGTCCAAACCAATCGCCTGCTTCAGAAGCTCTATCGCTTCCTGACGACTTGCCGTGTTCAGAAGCTTGCTTTTTGCAACGGCCCTTAGGAACAGCTGGTAAGCTTCGGAAACATCTGTCGGCCGTTTCCTGAGCGCGGCAATTTCCTCCTTTTCGATTTCGATTTCCAAAGTCGATGTGATTTCCTGGACGATATCTGCCTGGGTAGCGAACACATCTGGAGCCGAAAATTCGTACAGGTCTGACCATGCCGTATGTTCTGTTTCAGCTTCCACGAGCGCGGCGTTCAATGAAAGCATGTCGCTGCTTTTGTGAACGCTGCCCGACAGCACATACCTAACACCCAGTTCGCGGCCGATATCCCTCGGTCTTACCGGGGTATCCGCGAAGGTGGTTGCAGTGGAGTCCGCGATAACGAAAAGCTGAGGAAATTTTGACAGTTGGGTAGTAATGGCGGTGCTGAAGCCCTCCGCCAGGTAGCCAATTTGCGGGTCATCCGACCGGTTTTCAAATGGAAGGATAACGATTGAGGGGTTCGCCGGCATCGGATGTGCCAGTACCTCAGGATCGACATTTGCTTTCCGAGGCACCCAATGCTGCCACGACCAGACTGCAAAAACGGCGAACATCAAACACCCGACACCAACGAGCATCTGGAGCCGCCTGGTTTTGGGGCTCCGCTTCGGCGACACCAATGCCGCGGGAACAAACGCCTCGGCTGTTTCGTCAAGAATTACGCGAAAAACGCGAACCGGCCGAACGATATTCTTGACTTCGATCTCACCCAGATCCTCGAAATTCAGATCCAATTTGTCGCGCACCTGATCTCGCACGCTTCGGTGAATGCAAATGCCGCCCGGTTCTGCCAGCCCTTCGAGCCGGGCTGCCACGTTGACGCCGTCACCAAGTATGTCGCCGTCTTCGGCGATCACATCGCCGATATTGATGCCGATGCGAAACAAAATGCGGCCGTCTTCCTGCACGTCAGCATTGCGGCCGGGCATGTCGCGCTGAACAGTTACCGCGAATGACACCGCAGCGACCGCGCTGGCAAATTCCATCAGCGCCCCGTCGCCCATCAGCTTGATTGTCTTACCACCGAACGCTTCGGCAGCGGGGTCGATCAGGTGTGATCGATGCGCTTTCAATGCGGACAGGGTGGCCGCCTCATCGCCCTCCATCAATCGCGAGTAGCCGACGACATCAATGCTCAGAATGGTGGTAAGTCGGCGTTCCACGACTGTTCTCCCTAACTCGGGAGAATAACGATCAAGTCTTCTTGAATCCATACTTCCGGCGTTTTGGGATCCGCGCGATCAAGTCAATGTTCCCGCATCCAACGTCGCATCGGTTTTGGAACTCAGGCTTGAAAACGTTGGTGGCTAAGATTGTGCGAGACAGTTTTTTGTGGTCCGCTTCGGGCTCACTGCCACCTTGTGGCGGTGCAGCGCCAGGCTGCCCGCCGCAACAGCGTTCTTGGCTATCCGTGATCGGCTCGAGCCAGCCCGGAGCGGACATGGACGCGGCGGCGCGGGCCATATTGCTGCCGGTGCGAAATCTTCAAGCCCTCTCACTGAAAGCGGCCATCCAAACGCCTTGGCGCACCGCTCCCAAAGCTGCGGGCAGCTACCAGAGGCAGCCATGCGCTGGAAGCGCCCTTCCGTAATGGGGCGTGATCTGTCAAGCACCTTTCCGCATGATGAAATGACCTCCTGCCGCAATGGCGGGGAGGTGCTTGACAGATCACTGGCCGGTTACCCTTTCTTGCTGGGCCACGCTTTTTGCGATTGCGTTAAGGTTGGTCCACGCCGGGATGATGCTTCCGTCCGTAGTCAGCGCAGTGGCTGCCACATCATGCCTAGTCCAAATGCAGTTCCCGAGTGCCCATCTTTGCAGCGTGCTCGGGCAACAAGTGCCCGGCTCAAGTGCGCTTACGGCATTTTCGGGGACCGCGTCCCGGTTGGGACCTCGGTGAGCCCTCGCTTCCAGGCGCAGCCCGAACATCCTCCTTGCAGGTTGCGTGTCATCGGGGAGCTTGGACGCTTACGCTCCCGATACGGCGGCGGCCTCGGCTCGCGTAAAGCGGAACGCGGTGCCATCTCGCCACATGCGGTGCAGGATCACACCGATGCGGCGCGCCAGAGCAACAGTTGCACGCCTCTTCCCGCGCCGCTTGGCAACATTCAACGCCCATGCGGTTAGCCAACTGGGGCGGCCCTTGTTCAACATCACCATTGCAGCCTGGTAAAGCACGGTACGCAGCCCCGCGTCACCTGCGCGGGAGATCGCGCCCACGATGTCGCGTTCCCCGGATTGCTCGCGTCGTGGCGTCAAGCCCACCCACGGACCGACATCCTTCGAGGATCGAAAGCGATCAGGATCGTCGATGGCCGATTTGACCGTCAGCGCCACAATCGGCCCCACACCGGGCATGGTCATGAACTGGCGGCAAACAGGATCGGATTTGGCATGGTCGCGCGCGAGCTTCTCCAAGCCTGCCAACTCTGTGCGCAGGGCAGTGCGGGCGCTCAGCACCGGGTTTGCTGCGGCCTGCAGCATGGCATTGCCATCGGCCAGTTCCCGCACCCGTTCTTCGAAGCGTCCCTTGGCAACGCGTCCCATCTTCAGCCCAAAATTACGCAGCACGCCCCGTATTGACAGTTCAAGGTCAACAATGGCTTGCAGGATTGCTTTGCGTGAGGACAGCAGCGCACGCATTTCCTGCGCCGAAATCGATTTGCAGTGTACGGGTCGAAACCAGCCCATTTGCAACAGTCGCGCGATCCCTTCGGCATCCCGCCTGTCGGTCTTGATCGGCATCGCCTTCAGCGCACCCTTAACCTGTCGCGTTTCCATCAAAACTGTATCGAACCCAGCTTCGGTGAGGTGCCGATAAAGCCATTGTGACAACGGTCCAGCTTCCAAGCCGATACCGGCAACGGTTCCGGACAGCGACCGCAATGCTCTTTCCAGCTCTTCCGGCTCGCTCGACGCTGTCGTTTCCTTGATCACCTGACCATGAGATGACAGCACGCAGATCGCGGTGCTTGCCAGTGAAACATCCAAGCCGATATACAGATCCATGTCGTTGCCCTTTCTTCGCAAAGAAATTTTTTTGGGGGGGCCTAACCGCAAAACCCGGTGACA
The DNA here is from genome assembly GCF_000473165.1 of Leisingera aquimarina DSM 24565. Lineage (GTDB taxonomy): Bacteria > Pseudomonadota > Alphaproteobacteria > Rhodobacterales > Rhodobacteraceae > Leisingera > Leisingera aquimarina. The sequence goes on from NZ_AXBE01000011.1 coordinate 111,974, forward strand.
CGCTTCCGACGTGCCAAGGCAACGACAACTCAACAGCTTCCCGATGGCAATTCACAACGGTGAAGTTTCGCGACGAGCCCCATTACGGCATCTTTGCAAATCCATCCCTGTCGCCAGAACAGGCCACGATTTCCGCCGCGTTGCCGCGACCAAAAGCTGCCGCTCGTCGTGGGCGCAGCATGAAACTGGCATCGTGTGACCAGGTTGCGGGCAATCCTGACATTTGTAGACGCAGAGTGGCAAATGCAGAAAGCACCAATTTTCGATTGCGTCAGCAACAGCAGCCTTGTGACAAAGCAGAAAGATCTACCACACAAGCCATTCGATACCACGCCGATGGACGATTCTAAAAACGACCTTACGTTGCATCTTGGTAGAAGTGGCATGACACCCCGCCGCTGTACGTTCAGCAATCACCGCCATGATCAGCCTTCCGGTGCAATGCCCGAACACATCACGCTTGCGGGGAAATTGTTGCCAACATCAAGCGAAACGCTCATTTTCGAACACGACGAACTGACCATTGCAGACACTGAAGCGCTGACCCGAACGGGATCAACAGGGAGCGGACACACATTCTTTTGGTAACGCCCCGGTTCATTCATTACCGGAGCATGGAGACTGATATCAGGGATGGTTCTCAGGCGACATGTTCTGTGGTGTCGGTATCAGGCGATATTGTCAGTTCCATGATCGCCGCATGTTGGGACAGAAACACGTCCCCGGAAAGCTCACCCAAAAAATGCGATCTTTCCAGGCGATCCATGACCGGTCCCTTGACCTCTGACAGGTGCATTTTCGTTTCCATCTCACCCAATCGCGCGTTGATTGCATCAAGCGAGTGAAGCGCACTCATATCAATCTCGTTGACAGCAGAGCATTGCAGAATGACGTGCCGCACCGCCTTGTCCCGTGCCACCCGGTCGAGGATGTAGTCTTCGAGAAACCGGGCATTGGCGAAGAAAAGGCTTTCGTCCACACGCAGAGTGACGACCCGGGGATCGGTTTCGACCTTGTGACGGTGGATGTTGCGGAAGTGTTCACTCCCTGCGATCCGTCCGACCTCAGCAATGTGCGGCCGGGACATCTTGAACAAATAGAGCAATACCGAGATTGCGACGCCGCTGGACACGCCGAGTTCGACGCCAAAAGCCAACGTGATTGCGATGGTCGCGGCGATCGCGATGAAGTCGGCCCTGGAATACCTCCAGGCGCGACACAGTACTCCGAGGTCGACAAGGCTGAGAACGGCGACGATGATCGTCGCGGCCAGCGTGGCCTTGGGCAGAAAGTGGATCAGCGGGGTCAGGGCGAGTGCCGCGATGGCAAGTCCCATCGCCGTAAAGGCACCGGCAGCAGGGGTCCGGGCCCCGGCGTCGAAATTCACGACAGACCGCGAGAATCCACCGGTAACCGGAAAACCACCGGAAAAGGCAGCACCTAAATTGGCCGCCCCGAGCCCGATCAGTTCCTGATCCGGGCGTATCCGCTCGCGCTTTTTCGCGGCCAGGGTCTGAGCGACCGAAATCGATTCCACGAAGCCGATAACGGAGATCAACAACGCGGGCAGAAGCAACTGCCCGATCAGTGTAGGCGAGACATCCGGCAGCGTCAGCGGCGGCAGGCTTTGCGGAACTTCGCCAACGATGGCGACACCACGCGCCGCCAGGTCGAACCCCCAGACGGCGAGGGTTGTGGCGACCACGGCGGTGACGGGACCAGCCTTGGTAATCGTGGCGGCCAATCGTGGCCCAAGACCCATCTTGCGCAATACAGGCTTCAGCCCCTTGCGTACCCAGAACAGGTATGCGGTTGCGGAAACACCGACGACAAGCGTGATCGGATTTGTCTCTCGAAGATTCGCAAACAGGCTGTGCAGCAACTCGATCAGCGTATGTCCGCCGCCCCCGATGCCAAGTATATGGCGCAGCTGGCTGACGGCGATGATGATGGCGGACGCAGTGATGAAACCGGCAATGACTGGATGCGACAGGAAATTTGCGAGGAACCCCAGCCGAAACACCCCCATCACCAGCAGAATGACACCGGACAGAGCTGCAAGTATCAGCGCCGCGGCGGCATAGCCCATCGTCCCCTGATTGGCGATCTGGCCAAGTGCGGCGGCCGTCATCAGCGACACGACCGCGACAGGACCGACGGCCAGCGCCCGGCTGGTGCCAAAAACGGCATAAAGCATGATCGGCGCGATCGAGGCGTAGAGACCAGCCTCGGGCGGCATCCCGGCCAGAAGCGCGTAGGCCAAGGATTGCGGGATCAGCATGATCGTCACGATGACCGCCGCGATCAGATCGTCCGAAAGCGCGCCTCGGTCGTATCTACGGCCCCAGTCAAGGATCGGAAAATATCGCGAAATGACTTGCATTGTCGAAAGCCTTGCTGAGGGGCACAGCGCGGCGCGAAACGACGCCCATGCGTGGTGCGAATGTCGTAATTGATTTGCGGGGTCCGCTGGTGTCAAAGGCGGTTCAGGGGCACCTTGAGCATCGGGTTTCCATCCGCGTCCGCCGGCACTTCGCCCGCGCGCATGTTCACCTGGAGCGAGGGAATAATAAGCCTCGGCATGCCAAGTTGCGCATCCCGTTCGCTACGGAAACGCACGAAATCTTCGCGGGTCTTGCTGCCGCCCACATGGATGTTGTGCGCCTTTTGGTCGGCCACGGTGGTTTCCCACGCGATATCGCGGCCAGCCGGGCCGTAATCGTGGCACATGAACAGCCGCAGTTCGTCCGGCAAGGCCAGCACTTTCTGAATACTGTCGTAAAGCGCACCGGCATCCCCGCCCGGAAAATCGGCCCGGGCCGAGCCGCCGTCAGGCATGAACAAAGTGTCGCCGACAAATGCCGCGTTACCCATCACATGCACCATGCAGGCGGGGGTATGGCCGGGCGTGTACATCGCAAAGACCTGCATTTCGCCGACGCCGTAGGTGTCGCCATCCTTGAACAGGGCGTCGAATTGGCTGCCATCGCGCTGGAACTCAGTACCTTCGTTGAAGACTTTTCCGAATGTCTCCTGAACCATAATGATCTTGTCGCCGACGCCGATCCTGCCGCCCAGTCTCTGCTGAATATAGGGCGCGGCACTCAAGTGATCTGCGTGAACATGCGTCTCGATAATCCAGTCGAGCGTCAGGCCGCGCCGCTCGATCTCTGAGATCATGGCATCGGCGTGATCATAGGTGATACGCCCTGCTGCGTAGTCAAGATCCATGACGCTGTCGACGATGGCGCAATGATCGGATGCCGGGTCCTTCACGATATAGCTGATCGTGTTGGAGTCCGGATCGAAATGCGCCGAGACGTCAGGCTTGATCGACAGGTCAATGGGATAGGTCATGTGCATTCCTTTGCCCGGGCATCCGTCTGGCACATCCGGGGTCTTGCGTGTCTAGTGCGTGAGGACCTGTTCCAGGAACGTCCGGGTCCGCTCGCTCTTGGGCGCGGTAAAGAACGTCTCAGGATCGGCTTCTTCGATGATTTCACCGGCATCCATGAACAGGACGCGGTCCGCGACCTTGCGGGCAAACCCCATCTCATGGGTGACGCAGATCATCGTCATGCCTTCTTCGGCCAGCGTGACCATCACGTCCAGCACCTCGCCGATCATTTCCGGGTCAAGCGCAGAGGTTGGTTCGTCAAACAACAGGATCTCGGGCTTCATACAGAGCGCGCGGGCAATCGCCACACGCTGTTGCTGGCCGCCGGAAAGCTGCCCGGGGTACTTTTGCGCCTGGTTGCCGATCTGCACCTTGTTGAGGAACTGCATGGCCATCTCTTCCGCTTCCGCCTGCGGTGTCTTGCGGGCCAGCATCGGGGCCAAAGTGCAGTTTTCCAGAATGCTCAGGTGCGGAAAGAGATTGAAATGCTGGAAGCACATGCCGACCTCGCGGCGCATTTCCTCGATGTTGGGCGCGTCAGCGTTGATGGGTTCGCCGTTGATCAGGATCTCACCGGACTGGTGTTCTTCCAATTGGTTGATCGTGCGGATCATCGTGGATTTGCCAGAGCCCGACGGTCCGCAGACAACGATTTTCTCACCTTTGGCGACCGAAAGGTTCACGTCCTTCAGGGCGTGGTATTCACCATAGAATTTGTTGACGTTTCGCATCTCGACTGCTGCGGTCATTGGGATTCTCCTTCAGTTGCCATGCTTTTCAGCGGCGGTGACGATGATCTCGACCTTGAGCGTATCGCGGGCCAGCCTTGCCTCGCCGCAGGCGCGGGCCGGGGCGTGGCCCGACGGCACCCAGGCATCCCAGACGGCGTTCATCTCGGCAAAATACGCCATGTCGGACAGCCAGATGATGGCTTGCAGGATGTGGGTGCGGTCGGAACCGGCCTCGTCCAACAGCGCATCGACCCGCGACAGGCAATCTTCGGTCTGTTCGGTTACGCTTTCGCCCGCCCCGACCTGACCACAAAGATAGATCGTGCCGTTGTGCTTGACGATCTTGCTCATCCTGTCGCCGGTGTGAATGCGTCCGATCATGCGGGTCGTCCGATCATGTTGCGAGCCTTAAGCGCGGTGGAAATCTCTTCAAGAATGGCCGGATCGTCGATTGCAGCGGGCATTTTGAAACGCGCGCCATCGGCAATTTTCTGCACTGTACCCCGTAGCACCTTGCCGGAGCGGGTCTTGGGCAGACGTTTGACCTCGATCGCGTGTTTGAATGCGGCAACAGCTCCAATTTTGGCACGGACCAGTTGCACCAACTCGCGTTCCAGCTCGCTCTCATCGCGATTGGCGCCGTTGTTGGTCACGAACAGCCCCAGCGGCATCTGCCCCTTGAGCGCGTCCGCCTTGCCCACGACAGCACATTCGGCAATGTCCGGATGGCTCCCGATCACCTCTTCCATCGCGCCGGTCGACAGGCGGTGCCCGGCAACATTGATGATGTCGTCAGTGCGGGCCATGATGAAGACATAGCCGTCCTCATCGATCATCCCGGCATCCGAAGTCGCGTAGTAGCCCGGATATTCGGCCATATAGGACGAAATGAACCGCTCCGGTGCGTTCCACAACGTCGAAAAGCCCGAGGGCGGCAAGGGCAGCTTGCACACAATGTTGCCCAGCGTGCCCGGAGGCACCGCATTGCCCTCGTCGTCCAGCACCTGAATGTCATAGCCCGGCATCGGCTTGCCCGGAGAGCCCAGCTTGACCGGAAAGGCGCCCAGCCCCACCGGGTTGCCCGACATCGCCCAACCGGTTTCGGTCTGCCACCAGTGGTCGATCACCGGGCGGTCCAATTTGTCTTGCGCCCATTCGATTGTCGCCGGGTCCGAGCGTTCGCCGGCCAGAAACAGCGTGCGGAATTTGCTAAGGTCATATTCCGCGATCTGGCTGCCCTTCGGGTCCTCTTTCTTAATGGCGCGAAACGCCGTTGGCGCGGTGAAGAGCGCCGCGACCCCGTGATCCTGAATGACGCGCCAGAACGTGCCTGCATCGGGCGTGCCGACCGGCTTGCCCTCAAAGACAACCGTCGCCGCTCCGTGCAACAGCGGCCCGTAGCAGATATAGGAATGACCCACGACCCAGCCCACATCCGAGGCCGCCCAGAAGACCTCTCCGGGTTTGACGCCGTAGTGATGCTCCATTGTCCATTTCAACGCCACCATATGCCCGCCGTTGTCGCGCACGACGCCCTTGGGCTGGCCAGTGGTACCGGAGGTGTAGAGGATATAAAGCGGATCGGTCGCATCGACCGGCACGCATTCGGTTCCTTCACCCTTTGCCAGAGCGGCCTCGACGGAATGCGCATAGTCCACATCGCGCCCGGCTGTCAGATCGCAGGTCTGGGTGTCACGTTGCAGGATCACGCAATGATCGGGCTTGTTTTCAGCCAGTTCGATGGCCTCGTCCAGCAGCGGTTTGTAGGCGATCACCCGCCCCGGTTCGATCCCGCAGGACGCCGAAATCACCACCTTGGGCGCGGCATCGTCGATCCGCGTCGCCAGTTCCAGCGGGGCGAAGCCGCCGAAAACGACGGAGTGGATCGCGCCAAGCCGCGCGCAGGCAAGCATGGCGAAAACCGCCTGCGGAACCATCGGCATGTAGATCACCACCCGGTCGCCTTTGACCACCCCCAGACCGCGCAGAACGGCCGCCAGCGCGCTGACCTGATCCTGAAGCTCGCCGAATGTGTAGCGCGCAACCTGCCCGGTGACCGGACTATCGTAGATAACCGCTAGACGGTCACCGTGCCCCGCCAGAACATGCCGGTCGACGCAGTTGTAGCAGGTGTTGCAGGTCGCCCCGTCGAACCAGCGGCCATAGACACCGCTGTCGGGGTTAAAGGCAGATGTGGCGGGCGTGAACCAGTCGATCTGTTCCGCGGCCTGCTGCCAAAACCCAACCGGGTCGTCTTGCCAACGGGCGTATGTTTCAGCGTATCGGGACATTTTTTGTAACCTCAGCAGGTATAATTGAGGCCTAGACGGCCGCCGTCGACATAGATGGTCTCGCCGGTGATATAGCTGGCCTTTTTCGAGCACAGGAATGCCACTACGTCGCCGATCTCGCGCGCCTCGCCAGCGCGTCCAATTGGGGTGCGCGACATGGCGGCCTTGAATGCCTCGGCATTGGCATTTACCCCCGCCATCATTTCGGTGTCGATGGAACCGGGGCCGACTGCGTTCACGCGAATGTTGTTCTTGGCCAGCGCCAGTGCCGCCACCTTGGTCAGCTGCATCACGCCGCCCTTGGAGGCGCAGTAGGCCGGGATCGCGGGGATCGCGACCTGTGCATTGATCGAGGACATGTTGACGATGGCGCCTTCGATCTTGTTTTCGACCATCACACGGGCCGCCAGTTGCGTCGCGACAAAGACGCCGCGCAGATTGATGTCGATCACCCGCTCGAAGCTTTCCAGCTTGTATGTGAGAAAGTCACCGGGCATGGCGACGCCTGCATTGTTGACCAGCGCATGCAGCGGGCCGTGATCGGCCGCGATTTGCGCGAACATCGCCTCGATCTGTGCGACGTCGCCCATATCGCAGGCAATCGCGGCTTTGGCACCGAGCGTCGTGCCGGCGGCGGCCACGCCTTCGGCGTTGATGTCGGACAGGATGACGTCATAGCCATCTTCGGCCAGAGCTTCGGCGCAGGCATAGCCGATGCCCTGGGCCGCGCCGGTGATTAGCGCGAGTGGTTTCTGTGTCATGGTGTTATTCCCCAAATCCGTAATCTTGTTTCGCTTGTTCAGGCGTGATCAGCCCGGCGCGGAGGTCATTGTCGAGGTCGTCGCGGTCGCGGTCGCCGGGCGCACCGTATCCGCCACCGCCGGGCAAGCTCAGTTTCAGGCGCTGGCCGTTCCTGACCAGTTGGCGGCCCTTGCTGCGCAGCTTGGTCCCGTCGGCCAGTTCCACACGACCGGCTGCACCGGCAGCGCCTCCGTCGCGGCCGCGTGCGGGGTTTTCGACCCGGTCGAACATGGCGTTGAAGAAGAAGTCATAGCCTTCGCGCGGTTCGATCTCGATGGTCTGGCCCAGACCGCCGCGCAAGGCGCCGGCCCCGCCCGAGCCTTCACGCAGGTCCTTGCGCCAGACGGTGATCGGGCCGACGTGCTCGGTAGCTTCGACGCTCATGGTGGAGACGCCGGACGGGAACGCCGTCGCCGACAGGCCATCAAATTCAGGCCGAGCGCCGGTGCCGCCGGAGTTGAACATCAGCACCTCGCGGTTCGGCAACCCGCTGTCGGGGTCGCTGGCGCGGGCGGAAATCTGGATGTTCCACAGCGCACTTGCGCCTTCCGCAGGAACGGTATTCGGCAGTGCCTGATGCAATGCGCCCAGCACCACATCCGGCACAAGGTGTCCCAGAACGTGGCGCACTGAGACCGGCGCCGGACGCTTCGCCGCGAGGATACAGCCCTCGGGAGCGGTGATCTCGAACGGTTCCAGAGAACCGGTGTTGTTGGGCACCTGAGGCGCAACCGCGCATTTCAGACCGTAGCAGGCGTAGGCGCGAGTATAGACTTCGGGCACGTTGACGCCAAACCGGCTCATGCCCGACGTTCCGTCGAAATCAGCACGGAGCCTGTCGCCCTCAACGTCGAGCCTGACCACCATTGTTACCGGATCGTCATAGCCGTCCACCTGCATGGTGTGGCAGAAGGTGCCATCCGGAACTTTCGCGATGGCCTCGTGTGTCGCCTTGCGGCTGGTTTCGATGATGAAATCCGACAGGCCATCAAGGTCGGCAATCCCGAACTCACTCATCATCACCTGCAAACGCCGGTCGCCGGCCTCGTTGCAGGCCGCCAGCGAATACATGTCGCCGACCACCTGATCAGGCTCCCGCACGTTGGCCCGCACAAGACGGATCAAGTCGCGGGCAACTTCGCCGCGCTCGGCGAACTTCATGATCGGGATCAGCAGGCCCTCCTCGAAAACCTCGTTGCCATCGGGGCCGAAACCACGCCCGCCGATATCGACCACATGCGCCGTGCAGGCGAAGAACCCAATATGCTGGCCGCCGCGGAAGGCGGGCGAGACGACGGTTATGTCGTGCAGATGGCCAGTGCCCAGCCAGGGATCGTTGGTGATGAATACATCGCCTTCAAAGATGTTCTGCGGCCCGATTTCGCGCACAAAATGGGTGACGCTTTCGGCCATGGCATTCACATGGCCGGGGGTGCCGGTGACGGCCTGCGCCATCATCCGTCCCTGCCGGTCGAACAACCCGGCGGACAGGTCGCCTGCCTCGCGCACCGAGGTGGAAAACGCGGTTCGGATCAGCGTTGTTGCCTGCTCCTCGACCACCGCGATCAGGCGGTTCCACATGATCTGGTAGTCAATTGCTGTGGGGCTCATGAGGCTTCTCCCTTACGGATAAGGCGTAGGCTTCCGTCGCCCTGGCCGACGGCCCGGTAGGCCGATGTGACGATGGTTGTGGTTTCGTTTTCGACAATGACGGCGGGGCCGTCCACGGACTGGCCCGGCGTCATGTTACTGCGCTCGACTTCCCTTGCATCGACCGGTTTCCGAAGCGCGGCGTCAAAGAACTGACGTGTGCGGTTCGGTGTAACCGCCGCGCCGCTGGCATGACGTGTGACCGGGGCGGTGTCGGGAAGAACCGACGCCACGACAAGCGACCAATTGGTGATCTCGATGCCGAGCCCCTCGATCACCCGGCCAAAGAGGGTGCGATATGCAGCCTCGAAGGCGGTCAGGATTTTGATCCGGTCGCTGTCTGCAAACGTCTGGTATGGCAGCACAACGGGAATCTCCCAACCTTGCCCGGAATAGCGCATGAACGCCGTCAGACGGGTTGTTGTTTCGGCCTCCCCGGCACCGGCACTGACAAAGGCTGTCGCCTCCTCTTCAAGCTCAACCAGTGCGGCGTTCACCGCGCTCGCGTCAAACCCTTCGAGCCGCTGGAACAGGCCCCGCGTTGCCTCGTAGCTGAACGGTGCTTTCAGAAAGCCAATGGCCGATCCGACCCCGGCACCCGGCGGGATGATCAACTCCTTGATGCCCAGCTTCTCACACAACCTGCAAGCATGCAGCGGCGCGCCGCCACCAAAGCCGATCATGGTGAAATGTTCGATGTCACGTCCGTTCTCGACAGTATGCACCCGCGCGGCATTGGCCATGTTCTCGTCAACCATCTCGGTGACACCAAAGGCCGCATCGGACGCGCTCATGTCGAGGTGCGAGGCCAGTTTTGCCGTAACGGCGGTTTCCGACGCCTCTGTCGTCAATGGAATTGCACCACCCGCAAAATTGTCGGGATCAAGGCGCCCCAGCAGCAGGTTGGCATCGGTCACGGTCGGCTCTTCGCCGCCACGGCCGTAGCACGCCGGGCCGGGTTCTGAGGCCGCCGAACGCGGTCCGACCTGAATGCGTCCCAGCGAGTCAATTGAGGCGATCGACCCACCTCCGGCACCGATTTCGACCATTTCGACAACCGGGGTCGACACCGTCATGCCCGAGCCCTTCTTGAACCGGTAGGTGCGGGCAACCTCGAAGGTGTTGGCGGTCTTGGGTTCGCCGTCCTCGATTAGGCAGATCTTGGCGGTGGTGCCACCCATGTCAAACGACAGCACAGAGTCCAGCCCATGCCCGCGCGCGAAATCGGCCGCGAAAATGGCTCCGCCTGCCGGGCCGGATTCGAGCAGCCGGACGGGTTGTTCCGCCGCCACATCGACCGAGATCAGCCCGCCGCCGGAATGCAGCATAAACACCGGCGCATCCACGCCCGCGTCTTTCAGCCGGTCCACCAGACGGCCAAGGTAGTCGGCCACCTGCGGCTGCACATAGGCGTTTGCAATTACCGTATTGAAGCGCGGCAATTCGCGCATCTGGGGCGAAATGACTGAAGAGATCGAAATCGACAGATCAGGTGCTGCGGTCCGCAGCGCGTCGGCCATCTGTTTTTCGTGGGCGTCGTTGGCATAGGAATGCATCAGGCCGATTGCCACGGCCTCGAAATCCCCGGCCAGTACGGTCTGTACCATCCGGTCGACCTCGGCCGCGTCCAGCGGCATCAACACCTCGCCGCTTGGCCCCATGCGTTCATTCAGCGTGAAACGATGTTCGCGCGGCACCAGAGGTTTGGGCAGAGTCAGGTTCAGATCGTATTGTTCGAACCGGTTTTCCGAGCGCATTTCGATGACATCGCGGAAGCCTTCGGTGGTGATGAATGCCAGCTTCGCCCCGCGCCGTTCGATCAGGGCGTTGGTCACCAGCGTGGTACCGTGGATCACCTGGCCAATTTCCGAAAGCGCCAGCCCAGCCTTTTCCGCGGCAATTCCGATGCCATCGAGAATGGCTTGCTCCGGCTGCGCATAATTCGTCAGTACTTTGCAGGTGGACAAGCCGCCCGTGTGCGAAAGTGCAACGTCAGTGAATGTGCCGCCGATATCAACGCCGATGCGGTTCATGGGAATGCTCATAAGTCAGATCGCCTTGAATATCTGGTTGGCGGTAAACGCGGACTGATAGAGCCGCGACATGATGGGGGCCGAGGGAACCGTCGCAAGGTCGGTCATCGGCAAGGGCAGATCGGCAGAGTCCATGCCGGTCAGAAGCCCCGCCATCGCCTCGCCAAAAATAGTACCGGTGGTGATGCCACGGCCGTTGTAGCCAATCGGCGTGTAGAGGTTCGCCTCAAGCTGGTGGATGCGCGGAAGATGATCCGGGGTCATCGCAATCTGGCCGTGCCACGCCTCGTCGAACTCGACTGGGCCAAGGTCCGGGAAAATCCGTGCGATCTGCTTTTTTGCCCAGCGGTGTGACAAACCGCGATCCTTGGTGCCGACCACTTTGCCCATCGAGCCGATCAGCAACCGGTCAAAGGCGTCGCGGCGCACGTCGAACATGATCTGCCCGGTGTCCCAGACGCCCTGACGGCCCGGCAGGATATAGCTGGCCTCCGGCCCGAGCGGTTTCGTCGCCAGCTGGAAATAATGGATCCTGGTGAATGTGCGATTGAGACCGGGCCAAAGATCGTCGGTATAGGCATTGGTGCCCAGCACCACGGATTTGGCCGTCAGCGTGCCGTTGTCGGTTTCCACCTTCCACAGATCGCCCTCACGGTGCAGCCGGGTCGCCCGCACGCCGGTGCTGATTTTTGCCCCCGCAGCCAGAGCCGCGCGCGCCAGTCCCCGGCAATAGCCCATCGGATTGATCGTGCCGCACCTGTGGTCGACCAGACCGCCGTGGAAATGCCTTGTACCGATCAATTCGGAGACTTCGTCGCGGCTGAGCAGGTCCACGGGTTCACCAAGACGCTGCCATTCCGCGTGGCGATCCTGAAGGTCGGCGAACCCACTTGGCCCGTGGGCCGCGTGGATCGTGCCTGTCCGCGTCACTTCACAGCGGATCTGATGCTTTTCGATCAGCGAAAATACAAGCTCTGGCCCCTGGCCGAACTTCTTGATGAAGCGCGGTCCATAGGTTGGGCCAAGCGCCTCGCGCACCATGCGCGGCGGCATCCAAAGAGCCGCATTGACCAACCCGACATTGCGCCCGGATCCGCCAAAGCCGATTTGCTCGGCTTCGATGACATGGGCCGACAGGCCCTTTTCTGTGCAATGCAATGCCGTCGAAAGGCCGGTGAACCCACCGCCGACAATGGCAACGTCGACCCGCCCATCTGAATCGAGCGGCGCCGAATAGTCGGATTCAAGGGCCGAGGCGTCCCATAACGAAATGGCTTTGGATGCGGTCATGTGGGGTGTCTCCAGTACGAGTAGCTGCGACAGCTTCGCCTGAAAGGTTGCACGACTCAGGAATGCGTGTCAATATACGAAAAGACCGTTCTATATATCAACACAGGAGAGCCCATGAAACCGCTCAAGATGTCCTCTGCCAAGATGGTGGAAAACGCACGCGCCCGTATTGAAGAGATCGAATCCACGGATCTCATTTCCATGCTGGACGATCCAAGTGTCGTGGTGGTCGATATCCGCGACGTGCGCGAACGCCAGCGCAGCGGGTATATCCCTGGAAGCTTTCACGCGCCCCGCGGGATGATCGAATTCTGGGTTGACCCGGACAGCCCCTATTTCAAGGACATCTTCGCGCAGGAAGACAAGAAATTCGTCTTTCACTGCGCCTCGGGCTGGCGCTCGGCAATCACCACGGCGACGCTGCAGGACATGGGATTCGACGCCGCGCACCTGAAAGAGGGCTTTTCCACATGGGAAAAGCACGGCGGCCCAATCGAATTTCCTGAGAAAAAGAGTAAGTAAGTCAGCCGCGGCCCAGCTTCGCAGAGACGGAGCGGGCCGCGTGCGACACAAGCCCGCCATATCTGTCCATACCCCCATCGGGCAGGTTGATGTCGGGCAGGGAAATACCAAGGGCGGCGACCGGTTCACCGCTTGGCAGTGTGATCGCTGCGCCGAAGCTCAGAATGCGGTCGCGAAACTCGCCGGTGTCATAGGCATAGCCGCGTGCAAGCGTCGTTTTGATATCAGCCTCAAGCGCGGCGAGGTCTGTCAGCGTTCTGTCAGTATGTTGGGTCAGCGCCCCGCTGATCTTGTCGCGCAACCTGTCATAATCCGCGGCCAATATGGCCTTTCCGGTCCCGACACAATGCAGCGGCGCGGTTCCGCCAATGGCATTCCACGACCGGATCGGTTTCTGACTGTCGACCTTGTCGATGTAGACCACTGAAAGATTTTCCCGCACCGCCAGATAAATAGCCTCGCCAGTCTCTTGCGAAAGGAAGGTCAGTTCGGGCGCGGCAAGGTCCCGCAGATTCAGGTTTTCGACCGAGGCGCGCCCAACACGCCACGTTTTCAGCGTCGCGGCATAGGTCTTGTCGGGCAGGTGCTGCACATAGCCCAGCGTCACCAATGTCTGCAAAAGCCGGAAGGTGTTGGACTTGGTCAGGCCCAATTCTTTCGACAACTCGGTCACACCCTTGCCCTGCAGGGATCCGGCAAGGTTTTCCAGAATGGTCAGCCCTTTTGACAAGGTAGAATCGACCTTCGGTTCGCTCGGCGCCTCTGAATTCATACTGTTCCCGATCATTTTATCCCTTGGTATCAGTTACAGTTCAGGTGCGAAAGTCGGTGGGTCATGCGCCTCGACCGGTGGCGGTGCCCCCTCAAAGCGTTTGATCTCTACCAGAGCCGAATGAGCCGCTGGGCTTTGCGTCAGTTCGGATGTACGCAGATCGTGCGTCAGGACATTGGGGTTGCCGTGGCGATCGCGGGCTTGCGGCGCAGAAAAGTCCGGGTCGTACCAGGCCCCGGTCCAGAGGAACACGCAGCCCTTCTGGATCTCGTCCGTAACCCGCGCCCCGGCAAGGCAGCGGCCGCGTTCGTTGTACATTTCCACCACATCGCCACCGGAAATGCCGCGCTGGCGTGCATCTTCCGGATGGATCAGCACCGGTTCGCGCCCGGCGACCTTCAGGCTCATGGAGTAGGCGCCGTTGTCGAGCTGGCTGTGCAGCCGTGTCTTGGGTTGGCCGGACAACAGAAACAGCGGAAAATCGCGAGCTTTTCCTTCCGCTTGATCGCGCGGCGGAAACCATGTCGGGTGGCCTTTGCAATCCGGCAGGTCGAAACCGGCGATGGTCTCTGAGAAAATCTCGACCCGCCCGCTTGGCGTGGGTAAGGCATGCGCTACGGGATCTGCGCGATAGTCCGCCAGGAACACCTGATCCGGGCTCGGATCCGGCAAGTGGATGACATCGCCGACGATGAACTCGTCCCAGTCCGGCAGGTCGCACCCGGCTTCCCGCCCGCGCGCACAGGTCGCGTCCCAGATCTCACGCAGCCATTCCTCGGAAGACTTGCCCTCGGTAAACGCCTGCGCCGTGCCCAGCCGCGCGGCAAGATCGGCATAGATGTCGTATTCGACCCGAGCCTCCCCGACCGGAGCGACAAGCTGTGGCATCGGGACCAATCCGCTATCGGATTTGCCGGCGCCGAAATCCGTGCGTTCCTGCGCTGCGGCCACCGGCAGGACGATATCGGCGTGGCGCGCGGTTGCGGTCCAGTTCACCTCGTTCACGATGATGGTTTCCGGCCGCTGGAAAGCCGCGTGCAGCCGGTTCAGATCCTGATGATGGTGGAACGGGTTGCCCCCGGCCCACCAGACCAGCCGGGCATCGGGGAAGGTCCGTTTCTGACCTTGATAGCTGTAGGTGCCGCCCGGGTTCAGGAGCATTTCGGAAATCATCGCGACGGGAATATAATCGCGCACCGGGTTCTGGCCCTGCGGCAACGTTCCCCAGCGAAACAGCCGCTCGATATTGCCGATATTGGCGTTCACTCCGTAACCGACGGTATAGCCCCCGCCCGGCAGGCCGATCTGGCCCAGCATGGCGGCAAGGGTCACGGCCATCCACATCGGCTGTTCGCCGTAATCGCCGCGCTGAACACCTGCGGCCACGCTGATCATTGTCCGGCCAGCAGCCATGCGGCGTGCAAGAGCGCGGATCGCATCCGCCTCCACGCCGGTCAGGTCCGCGGCCCAATCCGCATCCTTGGGCGTGCCATCGGTGGTGCCGCGCAGGTAGGCGTCGATCTTGTCGAACCCGACGGTATATTTCTGCAGGAAGTCAAGATCGTGCAGCCCTTCCGTGAGCACCGTATGTGCCAATCCCATCATCAGCGCCGTGTCGCTTCCGGGGCGGGCCGCGATCCACTCGGCTTCCAGGGCTTCGAGCGCATCGCTCCTGAGCGGGCTGATATTGACAAAGTCGACGCCCGCTTCGGCGCATGCCAGCATGGTGCCGGTTGCCCGGTGTCTGGTGACGCCGCCGTCGCTCACTTGCGTGTTGCGCAGAGCCAAGCCGCCGAACAGCACCACCAGGTCGGTATTCTTCGCGACAACGGACCAGCGCGTCGCCTGTGCTACGTGGGTGCGAAACGGACCGACGATATGCGGCATCAACCCGAGCGCGGTGTTGTAGCTGTAGTTTCCTTCGGAGCGCACGAAGCCGCCGATGGTGTTGAGGAAGCGCTTCAACTGGCTTTGTGCGTGATGGAACCGTCCGGCACTGGACCAGCCATAGGAACCCGCGAAAATCCCGGTGTTGCCGTGAGTCTCACACACGCGGGTCACCTCTTTAGCAATCAGATCGAGCGCGCGGTCCCAGCTGACCTCGACAAAGCTGTCCTGTCCGCGCGGCACTGCGCCGGGCGTCCCATTGAGCCAGCTCTTGCGAATGGCCGGGCGGCACACGCGGGCGTTGCCATGCAGGCTGCCGGGAATGTTGGCATTGATGGGCGAGGCCGCAGGGTCATCGGGATGGCCCTCCACCGCGACGATCCGGCCATCCTCGATGGTCGCCAACCCGACGCCCCAATGGCTCGCGGTTATTTTCTTGTGGTGATTGCTCATGCGCCTACCTTTGTGCCGACATGTGAAACATGTATTCTTTATATTGACACAAGCAATCTGTTTTGTCATCCTCTAAAAGTCAATTTATGCGAGATGCACATGCCCTCTTCCGAACCCCACATTGCCGATGCCCTGGTCAGCCTGGGGCGCCCTGCCCGCAACGAGGGGCGCCACGTCAATATGCCGGTCGAACTGGGCTCTACCATGGTATTCGACACACTGGCCGCGTTCGAGGCCGCGCGTGACGCCCGGTATGACAGCGGCACGCTCTATTACGGGCGCTACGGCAATGCGGCCGTCTTCCAGCTTGAAGACTTGCTGGCGAAGCTGGAACATGCCGAGGGCGTGACCCTGACATCCTCCGGAGTCGCTGCTGTTTCGCTGACGCTTCTGACTTTTGCGCGCCCCGGTGGCCACATTCTGGTGGCTGACCACATCTACGGCAACACCCGCAACTTCTGCGACAGCGTTCTGGCCCGGATGGGTGTCGAGATCACCTATTTCGACCCGATGATCGGTGCGGATATCGCCGGGTTGATCCGCGACACCACCTTCGCCGTCATGTTCGAGGCGCCCGGCTCCGGCACGTTTGAAGTGCCTGACATTCCTGCCATCGCCGGTGCGGCGCGGGCGGCCGGCGTGCCATCGATCCTTGACGGCACATGGGCGACGCCGATCTTTTGCCAGCCGCTGACGCTTGGTGTCGATGTGGTGGTGGCCTCGATGTCGAAATACCTCAGCGGTCACTCGGATTGCATGATGGGCATGATCGCAAGCACCGCCGAGCACGCGATGGCCATCCGCAAAACTGTGATGGCCGTGGGCGACAAGACCGGCGGGCAGGAAGTGTTCCTTGCGCTGCGCGGATTGCGCACGCTGAAAATCCGGATGGAGCATTTCGAACGGGCCGGGCTCGAGATGGCGGGCTGGCTTGGCGAACAGCCGCAAGTCAAACAGATGCTGCACCCGGCCTATGAATCCTGCCCCGGCCACGCTTTCTGGAAACGGGACTTCAGCGGTGCATCGGGTCTTTTCAGCGTGGTGTTCCACCCCTGCTCTGACGCTCAGATCCGCGGCTTTGTCGACGCCCTGCACCATTTCGGCATCGGGGTCAGCTGGGGCGGGTATGAAAGCCTTGTCCTGCCCGTCACACCGCTGCGTACCGCCGGCACCTGGACTGAGGAGGGCCAACTTGTGCGCTTCAACATCGGGCTGGAGGACGTCGACACGTTGAAGGCCGATCTGGCCGCAGCACTTCCCCTTCTCAATACCGCATCGGAGTAAACCATGCACAACAAGATCGACCACTTCGCCATTGGCGCGGACACTCTGGAGCAGGGCGTCGCCGAAATGGAGGCCAAGCTTGGCGTGACCGTGCCGCGCGGTGGCAAACACGACGCCATGAGCACCCATAACGGCGTCATGCAGGCCGGGAACGAAAGCTTCTTCGAACTGCTCGCAATTGATCCCGACGCGCCCGCTGATCCCGGTCGCACCCGTTGGTTCACGATGGATGATCCCGCCACGCAAACGCGTCTGGCAGAACGGCCGCGTGCGCTGTGCTGGGTTGTCGGGACCGATGACCTCGACGGTGTGATCGCCGCCAGCCCGGTTGATCTGGGCGAGGTGGTTCTGTTTACCAGGGGCGACCGGTCTTGGCGGCTGACGGTGCCGAAGGACGGCAGCCTGCCGATGGACAGTCTATTGCCTGCCTTCATCGAATGGTCCCCCGGCCCGCATCCCAGCACAGGCCAGCAAGACCTCGGCGTGCGGCTCAAGAAAGTGCGACTATCGCACCCTGACCCGGAGGTTCTGAGCAACATTCTAAAGACATTGCAGGTCGACCATCTGGCCGAAGTACGTGAAGGCGACGCAGCGCTGTCCTTCGTTCTGAAGACACCCAAAGGCGAAGTCGTTCTCGATTAGGGACACTCGGGACGCGCCCGGCACCGCAAGAAAGAAGCCCGAAGTCACAAGGAAATGACTTCGGGCTTCTTTGTTTTTGCAAGCTTCGCGAGGATCAAGAAGTCAGCGGGAGCGGACCTGCCTCCGCAAGGCGCGCAATAATCAAGGGATCGGCCATTTCGACCGATCCCGTCACACTTTATCGTTCGGACAGGGCCATGCGGCCTTTGAGGTACTCGCCGTATTGCCCAAGCGAGAAGATGAACACCCAGTAGATCGCCGCGACGAACAGGTAGACCTCAATATAATACGGCGCCCAATCTGCCGTGCCGAAGGCGGTCTTGCCCGAGGCGAGGATGTCGAAGAAGCCGATGATCGTCACGATTGCGGTTTCCTTGAATGTCACCACCACCATGTTGATCGTGCTAGGCAGCGCGTGGCGGAAGACCTGTGGCAGGACGATCTGGCTGAGGATGCTCCAATAGCCAAGCCCCAGCGCCTTGCCCGCTTCGAACTGGCCTTTCGGAATGGCCTGGAAGCCGCCGCGGAACACCTCGGCCTGGTAGCAGGCGAAAAACAGTGCGAAACCGAAGATCACCCGCCAGATTTTGTCGCCTTCCAGCCAGGAGGGCAGGAACAGCGGCAGCACGACCGCGGCTGTGAACAGGGTGGTGACCAGCGGCAGCGAGCGGAATGTGTCGATGATGATGACCGCGAACCATTTCACGATCAGCATCTCGGAGCGGCGCATCAGCGCGAGGCCAAGCCCCATCGGCATCCCTAAAAGCACCACCGCCGCGAACAGAAAGAGCGTCAGGGACAAGCCGCCCCAACCGTCCGTCGTGACCTGCGGCAAACCCAAGAGGCTGCCTTCCATCAGCAGATAGTAGGTCGCAAATCCAACGATCCACAGAATCGCGAGGCGCCGTGCCTGCCACATCGCAGGAAGACAGGACAGCAGCACTGTCGCCACGATGGCAATCGCCGCCAGGGTTGACCGCCAGTGTTCCTCGAACGGGTATGTCCCGAACAGGATCAGCCGGTGGCGCGCGTCGATGACGGACCAGCAGGCCCCATGCTCGCCACATTGCTCGACATTCTCTTTCGACCAGACCGCATTGAACACGGCCCAGTCGAGGAAGCTCCAGGCGATCCACCCGAGGATCGCGAAGACCACGATAGAGATCGCAATCGCCAATGGCGAGCCGAAGCCATATTTCAGGAAGCGGCCGCGTGCGATTTCGAAGCGGCTCGGCGGAGCGACCAGGACGGCGGCCGGGGTGATGTCAGTCATGGCCATCTCAGTGTTCCTTCAGCTGCAGCCGCGCATTCAGCCAGTTGGTGAAGATCGCGATGGAATAGTTGATGGCAAGAAAGGTCAGCATCAGCAGCAGGATCAGTTCCAGCGTCTGGCCGGACTGGCTGATGGAATTAACCGTGATGTAGAACAGATCGCTGAAGCCGATGGCGATACCGATGGTCGTGGCTTTCATCATGAAGATCCACTGGTTGCCCAGCGGCGGAATAATGCTGCGCAAAGCCATGGGCACCTTGATCCGCGACCAGATCGACGCCCGGCTCAGACCAAGCGCCTGTCCCGCCTCGACCAGACCGCGCGGCACCTGAGACAGCCCTCCGCGCACAATTTCCGCGATATAGGCGGTGCCGTAGAGCGTGATCGACACGATCAGAGCGAAAAGCTCGATGGGCACCGAAATGCCGCCCTGGAAGCGAAGCCCTTGCAGCGACGGGATCGTAAACAGCGCCTCGCCGGCGGGCCGCAAGACATGTCCCGCAGCAAGGGTAAGGACGAGCGTGCCGACAAACCAGATCGCCAGACCGCGCCACAATGCGACCTTGGCAACGATTAAACCAATCACCAACGCAAAGGACACGAGCAGCAGAACCACCGCCGCTGTCGGGCTGATGTTCAACCCCGGTAGCATCACTCCGCGCCCGGACAGGAAGGCGACATCACCAAGGCTCATGGCCTGGCGGGGGCCGCCCATGTGGATCAGGATCGCATACAGAAAGATCGCCTGAAGGATCAGGGGGATATTTCGGAAAATCTGAACATAGACGGTCGCGGCAAGGTTGACCGCAGGATGACGGGCATCGCGCATCGTGCCGATGATGAAGCCGAATATAGTAGTGGTGATGATGCAGATGAACCCGACAAACAGCGTGTTAAGCAAACCGATAAGAAGCGTGTGGGCATAGGTGTCATTGATCGACCGCTCGATCAGGGAGAACGAATAATCCCAGCCGGTGCCCCGGTCCAGAAAGGAAAACCCGCTGGTCATGTTCAAACGGGTCAAGTTGTACTGCGCGTTCGACACAGCCCCCCAGATCGCGAGCACGGTCAGGACAACTAGTGTGCCTTGAATGATCAGCCTGCGTTGCTTGGACTTCTTCCTGAGTACGTCTGCGGTTGGCATCTTGCGCCCCCTTACCTGCGCTATCGAAAAAGAGCCGCCCCTTTCGAGGCGGCCCGTTCGAGTATCAAATCGTCAGTCGAGGATCGGCGCATAAAGCACGCCGCCGTGGCTCCACAGGTTGTTGAGCCCGCGGTCCAGCTTGTAAGGGCTGTCCTCGCCGAGGTTACGATCATAGATTTCAGCAAAGTTGCCGACAGCCGCGATCATTTCGCGGGCCCATGTATCACGCATCCCCAGACGTTCGCCCATGCCAGGTTCGACACCAAGCAGACGCGCCACGCGTGGGTTCGCCGGGTTGGCAGCCATCTCTTCTACATTGGCAGAGGTAATCCCCTCTTCCTCGGCGATCAGCAGCGCTGCCAGCATCCAGTTGACTGTATCGACGAAGCCTTCGTCGCCCTGACGCATCGCGGCAGAGATCGGCTCACTCGACAGTTGGTCGCTGAGGATCACATGTGCTTCGGGATCGTCAATTTCGGTCGCCCTTGTCACGGCCAGGTTCGGGCCCCAGCCGGCGAAGGCATCGCAGCGGTTGGCGAGGTATGCGGACCGCAGCTCTGCCGCGCTTTCATACGACACCATGTTGTGCTCGACATTGATCGTCTGGAGATAGCTCGCCGCCAGACGTTCGATGGTGGTGCCCGCCTCGACGCAAATTGTGCCACCGGCAAGGTCTTTCGCCTTGGTAATACCCAGATCGCCATGCGCCATGAACTGCGTGCCGCCAAAGAAATACGGAAGGCTGAACTGCAGGCCCAGCTCGGTATCGCGGCCCATGGTCCAGCCCGTCGCCTTGATGATCACGTCTACATCACCGGATTGAAGCGCCGGAAAACGTTGCGCCCAGCTGAGCGGCACGATCTGGTTCTTGTCCGGATCGCCAAGGATCGCTGTGGTGAGCGCGCGGCACAGGTCGATGTCGAGACCCTTCCACTCGTTCTTGTCGTTGACTTCGACGAAACCGAAGTAGCTGCCGTTGTGACCCGAGCACAGCATCGTTCCGCGCTCCTGGATCTGCTTCACAGTCTCGCTTTGCGCAAACGCCATATACGGTACTGTCATTGCAGTTGCGATCACGGCGCTAGCCGCCAAATACTTGTTCATATGCTATCTCCCAGATGTTCTGCATGTCGGCACACATGTACTGATATACAGCATGAGTGTGATTTGGCATTGAGTCAATGATTATTCCATTCCAGCCGATCACCCGTAGTGCGCTGCCCGGACGCTGAGCACTTGGGACAGAGGACAAGCCTATGCCGATACGTCATGCGTTGTCGGCGTCTGGATCGCGTGGATAACCAGCAACGGAGGGTCGGTTTAGAAACCGCATGCATCGGCCCGTTCGAACCGCTGCATTGGTTAAATGTGCTGCACAGCCAAAGGAGCGTCGCTCCGGGGTCATCTACCGCAGCTTTGAAGGTCAGAGCAGAGATTGGTCCCACGCCGGGGATTGCCTTGCGGCTGCTCAGCAGCGCACGCACGGCATGCGCCTCCCGGCTCTTCATATGAACTGGATTGAACCAACGCGACCGCAGCACTTGGGCGATCCCGCGAGCGTCCGTCTTGTCGGTCTTGTTGCGCATCGCCGACAGAGCGGCGTTCACTTGTCGTGCTGCCATGCAGACAACGTCGAAGCCTGCGGCTTGCAGTCCAAAGAAGATGTGCTGGCTCATCGCGCCGGCCGCAAAGCCAATCCGCAGGCCTGAGAATGGAAATCTTACTAAACACCGCGTGATATCTTCGATCTCACACGCTGCCTAGCGTTCAAGAAGTGCATTGCCCTCCGCTTTAATCACGCAAATCGCAACCGCCCGCAGCGACACATCCAGTCCCACAAAGTAATCCATTTTGTTCTCCTCAGATAGCAGAAGTCACTGCAATTCTGTTGACCTGACCCAGCTATCCGGTCAGCCCGATTACCCATACACTGTCCCGCACCCCTTCCGTTCGAGCTTGGTTTGACGTTCCCAGTGCAACGAAG
The DNA here is from genome assembly GCF_000473165.1 of Leisingera aquimarina DSM 24565. Lineage (GTDB taxonomy): Bacteria > Pseudomonadota > Alphaproteobacteria > Rhodobacterales > Rhodobacteraceae > Leisingera > Leisingera aquimarina. Next base: position 134,128 of record NZ_AXBE01000011.1, read on the forward strand.
GTCAGCTCTTTCCAGTGCGCATGCAGCAAAGGTCATCCGTCATTTCGCCAGATCTCACGACTTAGCAAATGTTGCTATCTGCGCTTCGCTTCCCCTGGTCCAGTTTGCGGTTTCGGCACCAGTGTTCGTGCCAAGTTGAAGGTCCGCTTTCGCTGGAATGGTTGGAAAGCCACTCACATGCGGCATTCATAGCGGCGCGTCACAACTGAACGGCAAGTTTGGCTGCCTGCGGTCACCGGTCGAAGCCCTGGCCGCGAGACTTGGTCGCCAGGGCGGAAACCACCGACGCTCCACGGCCGCAAAGCGGCTTCGCGCCCGCTGCCGTCGACCACCTCGCGGCCTTTCGCGCTGCAACATGTCCAAAACGGCGCTAACGGGACGCTCAATGTACGGCTCATGTTAAGAGCTGGGGCGCGGGACCAGGCTGGTGTTCCCTTTCCCTGGAATTGTTTGGAAAACGGAGATTGCCTGCTATTTGCCCTTGGCGCCTCACTTCGCATCGGCGATCGCGACGCCCGTCCAATCATCTGCTGGCGGTGCGGCGCGAAAAGCGGCGGCACGCCGTTTCATGACCTCAGAGGCGGGATCACCCCCGCGTGCTTCCTCCGCTTTCTCAAAGGCCTCAATGGCCGCGTCAAAATCCCTTTGCCGGTACCTCGCGAGCCCATCCTCATAGGCGTCGATCCAGGCGCGTGAACCTTTGAAATCATCCGTCATCGCAATCAGCTCAAAAACATCGATCCCCTCTGACCGCCCGAACACTGCAAGCGTGTCCAATTCCCGCACGACAATCTTGCCGCCAGCTGCCTGCCGCGTCGCCGGTCCGATCAGAATCGTTGTGCCATATTCCTTGTTCGCACCTTCCAGCCGGCTGGCGACGTTCACAACATCACCCATTGCGGTATAGTTGAGCCGCTGTTCAGAGCCGATATTCCCGACCAGCGCCTCGCCAGAGTTCAGCCCGAGCCGGATGCGCAGCGGATCGCCTGCGTCGTCCTTGATACTGGTCACGGCGACTGCCGAGACTAGGTCAAGCGCTGCGCGGCAGGCATTTTCGGCGTGGCTCTGGTCAAGGCGCGGCGCTCCCCAGAACGCCATCAACCCATCACCGATAAACTTGTCGATGGTGCCTTTGTGCCGGGTAACGGCAGCGGATGCAGCACTGAAGTAGGTCTCCATCAGCGGGATGATCTTTGTGCCCAGCCGCTCCGAAAGGCCGGTAAAGCCGGCAACGTCGCAAAACAGCACCGAAATCTGCTTCATGCTGCCGCCCGGCTGGGTGCTGATGCCTTCAGCCACCAACATCCGGACCAGATCGGCCGGCAAGTACTTGCGAAATGCCGAAAGGCCTGCGGCCATATTGGTAGTTGCGGCGGAAAGGTCTGCGAGCTCCGTCAGCCTGGACTTCCGGGGCGCGACCTGTTCGACATCAAAGCGCTCGACCTTGTTCAGGTCGTCAACAATACGCGCCAGTGGCGTTGAGACGACCCGCCGCACAAGCCAAACGGCCAGGCCAGTCGCAGCAAGCACAGCGCCGATCAGTACGTAGATGAGCCGCTCAAGGGTGCGGTCTATCTCAGACAGGAACGCCGATTCCGGGATCACTGTTGCAACACGCCAGCCGTAGAACCCAAGCGGTGTCAACGCCACTGCGTGGGGCACGCCGCCGTTAACGATTCTAATCGCCGCGCTCGGATCCGATCGTGTTGCAGATGGGCCGAGAAGCTGCTCTCCAGCTATTCTGGCAACTTCGAAAAGCGCCCCTTCGCCCATACGCGCAGGCGTGATTTCATCTGCGTTCGGGTCAGGGGCGGCGATTACCTTTCCGTCAGCGTCTAGAATGAAGGCCGCACCGAATTCGCCTGGGCGCAGAGTACCTAGAAAACGCGACAGCCGGTCCGTCTCGATGACGACCGCCAAGACGCCTTGCCGCCTGCGGAACACGTCGACCGGACCGGCAAACGCGTAAGCGTCTTTGTGGATGCCCGGCAAATCCCGGGCATCGACCCAATCCGGACCGTCGCTGCCAATGAAATCACGGTACCACCTGGCAGTGCGCGGATCGTAAGTTGTCGGCGTGAATGTGCGTTCTTCGAATTGGATGTCACCAGGAATGAAGATGTAGCGGTCCGCGCGCAGCATCCGGTCCCGGATCGCATCGTCGACTTCGATCATCTCCAAACCGCCGTCGCCCAGGCGGTGGGCGGCAAAGAAGTCTCCGTCTTCCCAGCCAAACATGATCCATGAAATGTTGGGCTGGGCCTGCAATTGGGACAAAAAGACGAACTCCCGCTTGTCGGCTTGCCGCGTCTCGATGACGTTCTGGACAAAGATTGTGCGCACGGCTGCCCAGGCGGCTTCAGCAGATCGCAGGGTCAGCCCAACTTCGATCCGGACGGTGTCAGCGATCTGGCTGTTGATTTCAGCCGCAAGCATCCGGCTGTTCTCACGTGCAGTCGTCCACCAAAGCGAATGGACGACGAAGGTCGAGAGACCAATCGCAAACGCCACTAGCAGTGACACGGCGATCCCCACATTAATGCGCATTTTGGTTCCTCGGCGGCGGTATGCGCTGCATACTGAATTTTAGTTGGCGGATCAGCCGAATGGAACCGCATTGTTACGGCTGAACAGGTGCGAAAGTGTATAGGGCGCTGCCGACATTCCGGTTTAAAATGACTGCACTTGCCGCAAGTGACGGCTTCATCCCGCAGTGCCGTTGCTCGACCTTCGGAAATGCTGCGCGATGCACGAGCGGCCGCAATGCGAAAGCTGCGCCGCGGCATTCGAGGTGGCTAGGAGCGACAACCAGGTGTGCTTTGCAGGGTTTAGCAAATTCCGCTTCCTGCGCTTCGAGATCCCTGATGCGGTCCGCAGCATTGGCGGTGGCTCGCCCGGTTCGGTGAGTGGCCGCTTTCGGTGAGATGGGCCAAAGATTTTGCATCCGCAGCATCATTGGCGCGTCACCCCATGTCTATGACCGCTTCGGGCTGCCTGCTGTCTTCGGATACCTGGACGGCTTGGCGATCTTGCTGCAGACCGCCTGCCGCACCGCCGCAGGTCAACTCGGAGCCCAAAGTACCGAATGCTGCGTGCGACGCAGATGTCGGCTTCGGTGAACCGGCTTACTCAGGCAGGCCCGCATCGCGGAGACTGGCAAGCCATATCCGGCGGTTTTCAGGGTGGTTTTTCGACCCCGAAAACTGCCGTTGCATGGCTGTGATCGACAGCTTCGGGTTGATCAGCAGTGCCGCTTCTATGGCTTTCTGCGCCTCTTCGGGCCGCCCAAGCTTGTTGAGATTGGCCGCACGCAGCAAGTGATGGAAAACCCGCCAAGTGTTACTGGTGGCAACCGCGCCCAATTGGCGTGCCGCTTCGAGTGCGTCTTCATACTGACCAAGATGGAAAAGGATGTGCCCCTTGTAGAAGTACATGTTTTGGAGCATGGGATCACGGGGGCTAAGTTTCAGCGCCATCTCGATGTGAGGCAACGCTTCGCTTTGCATGCGAAACCAATCGAAAGTGTGCGCCAGTTCCAAGCGAATGCGCGCGTCGTTCGGATTTAACATCACCGCACGTTCAAGATTGGCAATCGCGGGCTCGGCCTCACCGGTGAAACGGTAGATGTAACCCAAGGCTGCGTGCGCCTGCGCATTCTGATCGTCCAACTCAATTGCCCGCTGGGCAGCCTCTGTAGCGGCAATAAGCGTCTCCTGTGGAGCATCGCTCCACTGAAAGAAGAATATGGTGCCAAGCGCACGGGCCATCAAACTATGCGCCGCTGCGAATTCGGGGTCGCGGGCCAGCGCCTCTTTCGCCAGCCGCAAGGCATCGTTCTGGGCGTCTTGCGAAAACACGGACTGCCGAAAGCGTCCTCGCAAATAAAGATCCCATGCGCCAAGATCCTCGGTCGGTTTGTCAAGCGTTTGCAAATTGTCTGACTGATAGATTTCAGGCAAAAGCCTGCCCGCGATGGCTTGGCTGATTTCTTCCTGAACGAAGAAGATGTCGTCCAACTTGTGTTCGAATGCTTCTGCCCAGATTGTCTCGTTGGCCTCAACGTCGACGAGTTCCCCGCTGACACGCACACGTCCTTCAGCGCGCCGGACGCTGCCCCGGACGACATAACTCACCCCCACATCGCGGGCGATTTCGAGAGCAGTGTCTGTTTCGTCAGCATAGGAGAGCATGGTCGCGCTTGAGATCACGAATAAATCGCGATGGCGCGAAAGGTGGCTGGTCAGTTCGTCTGTTAAGCCGTCCACGAAATACTGTGCCGAGGCTTCTCCGCTTAGATCATCGAAACGAACAACCGCAATCGACGGTCTTTTCGTATCTAGCGGCAATGGTTTCTCACCGGTGAAAGCAAACCAGCCTATTCCAAGCAAAACGGTTGCTGCTGCAAACAGACTCAGCAACTTTCGCTTATGCTTCCGGGGTGTTTCCCCGGTTTTTTTTGTGGAAACGGCAGCGACGAACTGAAATCCGCGTTTTGGGTACGTTTTGATAAACCGGGATGCCGACGCCGTGTCACCCAAAGCTTTCCGGACAGAGTGAATTCGTGTGTTCAGGGCCGCATCGGTGATGGCCTTGCCGCCCCAGATTTTGTCTATGAGTTCCTGCTTGCTGACGATTCCTGTGCGGCGTTCGATAAGAAACCGCAGCAGTTGCAGCGCCTGCGGTTCAAGATCTACCAAGACGCCGCCGCGCGATAACCCCTGCTCGGGATCAAGTTCGAACTCCGCAAATTTATACATGCAAAAATCTTACCGATAGCGGTTCCGGGCGCTCAATGGCTGATCGCCATTGTCATCTAAATGTCAGAAAAAATCATGTTCCAATCAAGCTTCCTGGTTCGGTCTGGACTACGGGTCTCACAGGGCATTGCCCAGAGCCATAGGAGAAAGGGAAAGGAGACAGGGATGACATTTCTAAAAATAGCGGTTGCGAGCTTTACCATTGCGCTGGCGGGGGGCTCGGCATTAGCCGGGACAGACCTCGATGCAGCCCTGCAGAACGGAGGTGAAAGACTCAATTCAGACCAAATTGCTGAGCTGCTGATCGGCCATGTGGTGACGGCACGGTCAGGCGACAAGATGTTTCGATTTTATTATGATCCCAGCAATGTCGTGAGTGGCGAACTGACCAATGGCGGCTGGAAAGGTGTCGGAGCCTACGCCATTACTGATACTGACCACGTCTGCGTTTCAATGGCGGCAGACAAGGGCCGGTACCGCTGCCTGACGGCCGTACGTCACGGCGATGTCATCCAGAAATTCAATGCGAGCGGAAAGATGACGTTTGAACTTATCGACTTCGAGCCCTCAACCGGCCTCTGAAGACCGCTCGATCAACTGCAGCCATTGACTTGCACGGCATCAATGGCTGCTCTGACCGCACCGTGTGAGCTCACCGGCTGCAAAACCTCGCAGTCGCAGCGAACGACCGGAACGGCGGGCCGCGCCGCAGCGGAAAGCCTCACCTGGTTGCTTCAAACGGCCGAGTTTGCAAATGGCGCTATCTGCGCACCGCTGTCCCCGGTGCAACCCGCAGCATCACATGAGGCAGCTTGGCCCTGCCGTGGGTCCGCTTCCGGGAAAGTAGCCATGGAATTTTGCACCGGCAGCATTCTTGGAGCGGCACCCCTTGTCTACGACCGCTCCGGGCTGACAGCTGTTCTGGAACAAGCTGGTGTGAAGCACCAGGGCGGCAATCTACGTGCTGCTTCCCCGCATGGCTTCTGAGGCGGATGCGCCAACCCCGGCAAGTGCTGCCTCTAGCTGGACGGATCCATGAACCCATTGACCGCGCCAGCTCAAGGGCTGACCTTAATCACGGTGATGGATTGGCCGGGCGGCGCTGCCTTATCGTACCCGTCTTGAGTACTGGCCGCCCGAGGAGCCGGCGGGAGGTTTCATATGACCAGAAGGCATGAACTCGACTGGCTGCGGATTATCCTCTTTGCCTTGCTGGTTCCGCACCATGCCGCCGTTGGCTTTGTTGACTGGGGTGCGGGCATCTACCAATTCGTAAACGACCGGCTGGCTGGAGACGGCATGACACTGTTCATCTACTGGAGCCACAGCTGGCGGCTTCCATCGCTTTTCATGATTGCCGGTATCGGTACCTGGTTTCTCACCTCAAGGGGCGCAGGGCCAGGTTTCATTGGACGGCGGTTCTTGCGGCTTGCGGTGCCGCTGATATTCGGCACCCTCTTCATCAATGTCTTCGGCGGCTATGCGATCGCACTCATGACGGAAGAGGCCGTGGCCTTTCCCGCCTTCTGGTGGAACTGGGCAACAAGGCCGGAGCCCCAACAGGTTCAACACCTCTGGTTCTTGGTCAATCTCACGCTCTACACGATGCTATGCTGGCCCGTCTTCCTCTTTCGGGGGCGCCTCGGGCCATGGGTGCCGCAGCCGGTTTCACTGCTGGGGATCCTGGTACTTCTGTCGGCGCTGGCCGTTGTTGTCCTGAAGCCCCACGCAGCCGCCCTTGCCGGAGACAACTACCAGTTTGCCCTCTACTTCCTGTTCTTCTCAGGGGGATATCTTATCGGCACCGATCATGTCCGCTTTTTGGACTGGGCACGCCGTCGGGCATGGTGGCTTCTTACCGGCGCGGTTCTGCTTTTCGTATGCAAGGCAGCGCTCCTTACGATTGCACTGCTGGAGGATACCGCCGCGGGCCAGGCGCTTGCGGCCGGCGGCTGGCTCCCGGCGGGCTTGTCTCCACCGAACACGGCCGCCTTTTCGGTGATTGAGGCGGCAACCGCCTGGTGCTGGTGTGTTGCCGCCCTGGGATTGGCTGCGCGGTATCTCAGCAGGCCAAACCCGCTGCTGCGCGAGTTGAACCGCGCGGTATTTCCTTTCTACGTGCTGCACTTTCCGCTGACCCTGGTCGGGCTGGCGGTGGCTGCCCAGTTTCCGGCGCCATGGTGGTTTGAATTCGCACTCCTTGTCGCCTTTGTGTATTCAGCGATTTGGATCCTTTGGCGGCTGGCAGACCGGCTCGGGCCAGTGATTTTCCTCATTGGCGGCAGAAGACCTGAGCGGGCGCCGCCTCCGGCATGAAGCAGGATAACGGCATAGGGCGGCCCCGTCCGGCTGTGCGGTTCTTCGGCCTTCGGAAATGCTGCACGATGCACGAACGTCGGCAATTCGAAAGCTGCGTGCGGCCAGGCCTAGCAACTGTATCTGTCAGGTCGTAGGAGCCGCCCATTTCTGATGGCTTTTACAGAACGCATTCGCGATGGTGACCGTACTGTTATGGCGCAATATTTTGATTGTTCCTGAACAGGTTGTCCGGGTCGTAACAGCGCTTGATCTCCAGCAGGCGGTCATAGTTGCCACCGAAATTGTCCCGCACACGGGCGCCGTCATCATCATCCATGAAGTTGATGTATCCACCTGGTTCGGAATATGGCGCCACCGCGTCGGAGTAATCGCGCACCCACTTCTTGTGTTCGGTGTCGTTCGCCGGATCCTCCGACGCTGCCAGAATAACCATCGAGAAGTTCGCATCCCGGTGCCCGAAAGCCGTCGCGTCGGCTCCGACCTCGTGGCAGGCTCCGTTGATCGGGTAAAGATGCATGGTTGAACTTACGGTGGGCGCTGTCGGACCGTGCTGAACGTGGGCGGCAATTGCCTCGTCGGTCAGTTCCTTCACGAAGTTCCCCTTCCAGTATTGGCGGATTCCCGTTGGGAACAGCCCGTCGAAAGCCGCATTAATGGCAGGGTAAGGAACCGGTCCGACCATCTCGGCCTTCACCTCGGCGACATCGTGGAAAGCCTTGAACTGCCGCTCGCCCTGGGCGGGGTCGCCGGACCAGCAGCCAACGATTGCGCAGAACATGTCACCGTGCCGGTCTTCGGGAATGAAGGGCAAGGGCGGCGCGATCTGGAAGGCTGGGAAAGCGCCCATCTCGCGCGGGGCATCCTTGATGTAGTCGCGGTAGAATTTGAAGATCGTTTCGGTCTCTTCAATCTCGAAGAACATCGGCCCCCAGTAAACAGTATCTACTGGCTGAAGCTTATATTCAAATGATGTGACAACACCGAAATTACCGCCGCCGCCTCGGATCGCCCAGAAGATATCGGCATTTTCGTTTTCATTCGCAATGAGCATTTTGCCGTCTGCAGTCACGATATCCGCCGAAATCAGGTTATCTAGCGACAGGCCATGTCCGCGCGATAGGTAGCCGATACCGCCGCCAAGCGTCAGCCCGGCTATCCCGGTGGTTGAGATCACGCCGCCAGTAGTCGCTAGGCCAAAAGCATGTGTGGCCGAATTGAAATCACCCCAGGTCGTGCCGCCTTCTGCCCGGGCCGTCTTAGCGTTAGGATCGACGCGGACCCCGCGCATCCGCGACAGATCCAGGACCACTCCGCCATCATTGGTGCCGAAACCAGGTCCGCTATGACCGCCCCCGCGAACCGATAGGTCGTGACCGTTGTCGCGGGCATAATTAACAGTCGCCATGACGTCACCTGCATTCGCCGCCCGGACGATAACAGCGGGCCGCTTGTCGATCATGCCGTTATGCACTTGGCGCGCATCTTCATAGTCGGCGTCACTCTCGACGATGACTTCTCCGTGGATGAGGTCACTGAGTTCGCTTGGTGTCTTCACAGTCATAGTTCCCTCCCTAAATGACCTGCGGCTTGGGCTCGCAGGCTAATTCAGAGGCGACCAGCGCCGTCATAGGCTGAGAAAACGAGCAACAGGCAGGCAGATCACTGGTCGGCTCAAAGTCTCTGATCGACAAGAAGAATAGCGCAACTTTGGCAGATGACGAATTACGCCCCTTCAATGAAGATCACTACTGTTCTTCATTGAAGGCCAAATAGCCGTCAGGCAAATATTCCCGGATCGATCCGGTCCACGGGGGTTATGACATCGGCGGGAATGTTCAGGCGCTCCGCCGCCTTTCGCAGGCTTTCTTCGTCGGGGGCTTCGTACAGGCAGTATGTCTTGCGCTTATCTGCACTGAGAAATGAAAAAATCCACTCGATGCCGATTTCGTCGTTTATCTCTTTGATGTGGATTTTGTCATCGTCGCTTACGTTCAGCTGCTCGGCAAAATTTCTTTCGATGATGTACCTTGGCATAAGATCCCCCAAGCACTTTTTAAACCTTAGCTGGCTGCTCCTACGAGCTTTGACCTAAGCGAAATCATACTCAACTCCTGTGCTGTTGCCAACGCTTCCGCTTCCAGTTGAAACGCCAGCTCCGCACTGCCTTTGCCGCCCTTACGTCTTAGTGCGGATGCATAGGCGGCCTTGCTGTACGCAAGCCACGGCGGAGATTTCATACGCGTATCGATATCAATGGACTTTTGGAACATCTTCTCGGCCTTGTCCCAGTCCCTCAGCAATGCTGCCAGGCTGCCAAGGCGCCGTGCAGCCGCACCTGCGCAAACCGTGGTTGCTCCGGCGGTAATCGTCAGATCCTCGTATGGCACGAGCAAGTCATAGAGTGTCTGTGCGTGCTCCAGATTTTCAACCGCGACGCAGATTTCGGCAAGGTAGGACAATGTCGTTGTGTACATTGCATCCGGCGGGAGATCGAAACCATTTTCCGCGACTTCATTCAGGATACGCTCGGCCGCTTCCTTGTATCCCAACTCTGCAGCAATAAGGCCGAACCCCGGTTTCCAAGCCACGTCTTCGGGGCTGTCGGTCATCAACTTCTTGATCACGGGGGCGACCTCATGCAGGCGGTTTTGCTCGCGCCGGATCGTGAACATCTGAACGCCATAGACACCCTCCACATGCCGCCCATGGGTCCTCCGGCCGACTTTCACCGCTTCGGTGGCCTGCTGTTCAGCTAGTTCGAATTCTCCATCCATAATCGCGACCATCGCGCGCGCGTGCTTCTGGACCCAATACAGTTGCAAGTGATTGTCTTTATTCGAGATCTCGGTCAGCAGATTGAGGGAGTGATCCATCAATTCGCGGTCAGCCATTTCGGCCCCGACAAACAAGCTTAGCGTCCGGTCTCGCCCCTGATCTATGCTGCCAAGCTTCTCTGCGACCTGATGCATAGCGTCCAGATTTTCACGCCAGTTTTGCGCCTCGCTTTCTTTTCTTGCAACGAATGGAGCTCCGAAATGCATCATCATGACGCCAAACTGAGATTTATAGTCCCCTAGTTTGGCCGCCAGTTCCATTGCCTCCTGGCCGTATTGCGCCCCTTCAGAAAACTGCCCGATGAACATATGCGCGCGCGCAAGTTGGCTCATCAATCGGCACCGGCGAGCGTGGTCGTTGACCGGCAGATCGTTCATTGCTTCATAACAAAGTTCGATGGCCTCGCCGTGCCGCTCACTCGACATCATGCAGGAATCGGCAAAGTGATGGGCTGCATCAGCAGCGAGTTCGACATTGCAAGCAGCCCTCGCTGCGTCGAAGGCGTCTTTCAGGACCGTGATCGCTTCGGGCAACTGGCCCAAACTGTCGTGGCTTCGGCCAACCAAGATTTTGCTTTTAATCTGCTCAAGGCTCGCTTCGGGGGCAAGTTTTTCTGAGGCTTTAAGCATCTCTCTGGCGTTGGCCATTGCCTCTTGGCTCGCTGATCGAGCCAACGCCATTTCAGTCGCAGTTTCCCACTGCTCAAAAGCCGCGCGCCACTCTTCAGCCTCAGATAGATGGCGGGCGACCAGTTCGGGTCGGCGTTCAATCTCTGCGGATCGCAATTGCATCATCGCCTGGGCCACGGCCGCATGCTGTTGTCTGCGGGTCGCGCTCAGCATTGACTGGTAGGCCGTATCGCGAATTAGAGAGTGACGGAAGACAAAGTGTCCGCGATTATGCCCGCTTTCGAAGATCAAACCTGTTTGAGACAACTCCTCCAAGTGAGCCTGAAGGACTGAAGCCTCAATTCTCATTGCTGTACAAAGTAGATTTGGCTCGAACTCACGGCCAATGACAGAGCCCGTCAACGCGACCTGTTTGGCATCTGCCGAAACTGCATCGAGACGCGCCATCAACGCCCCCTTCAGTGAAGACGGTATAAGGATTTGACCTTGCTCGCCCGCCTCGACGATAGCCCGCGTCAGTTCCTCCACAAACAGTGGAATGCCATCAGTCTTCTCAACAATTGTGGCGATCAACCTGTCGTCGGGTGGCTTCCCGGTAATACTACGCACCAACTCCGAGACATGAGTGGTGTCAAAGCGGCGTAGCTGCAGAGTTTGTACATGCGCGTCACTTTCATCGTACGCCAGCTCCCAGCCAGGTCTGTGGGTGATCAAGACCATCAAGGGCAGATCGGCGCAGATTGTTTTGAAGCGCTCCAGAAGGGCTTGCGTCGAAGGATCGATCCAGTGCGCATCTTCGACACACAGGATTACTGGGCGCACACGCGATCGCACTTGTACAGTGTGGATCAACGTTTGAATCGTAATGTCACGTTGTTCCCGTGGCGACAGGTCGAGCACCTTCTGGGCGAGGGGGCTGCGTGGCGCAACCAGCGCGGCAAAAACTGGCAGAACCTGTTCCCAGTCCAGCCCTTTGCGGCCCTGGAGCATCTTCTTTACGTGTTCCAGAATTTGATTGTCATCAAAGCCGGGCCCAACGCCAGCATCCTGAGAAATCCTATGTGTAACCGAATGGAATGGGCTACTGGAAAGATAAGGAGAGCAATTCAGTCTTATGACGTCGGCTTGGTCTGATTTGGTTGTTTCCGCGAGAAACTCTTCGGTCAGCCGTGACTTTCCGATCCCTGCCTCACCAGCCAGCAGAACAACCCCTCCATGGCCTTGCTGAGCTCTTTGCCACGCGTGCAGCAGGATCCCCTTTTCGAAATCCCGGCCAATCATGGCACTGCCGCTGCCGTCTCCATGAAACGCTCGAAACCGGCTTTCTGCTCTGCGTTCGGATACCGCCTGAAGCAAGGTTCGCGGGTCTTCGAACCCTTTCAGGGTGACTTTCCCGAGAGGTGCAAACTCAAAAATCCGATGCAAAGCGGCTTCGGTTTCTTCGGCTGTCAAGACAACCATGTCAGGCTTCGCGTGCTCTTGAATCCGTGCCGCAAGATTGACGATCGGGCCGGTCATGGCCCCCTCTTCGTAGGTGTTTTTGCCAATCGTATCACCGACCACAACGTCGCCGCTCGCAATGCCCAACCTGGCCGATAATCGCTCACCGTCAGGGGTTTTGAGTTCCTTGACACGCCGGATAGATTCAAGGCCGGCCTTTACAGCTCGGATTGCGTGATCTTCATATGCTGTCGGCCAGCCGAAAAATATTAGGAGGCCATCGCCAAGGTATTTCGCAACGTATCCACCATAACTGCTCACGACCCCTGCAACTGCATCCTGGTAATTTTGCAAAAGCCCACGCATTTCTTCAGGGTCAAGTCGATTGGTCAGTTCTGTCGAGCCAACCAGATCGGCGAACAAAACTGTCAAGTGGCGCCGCTCAGCAACTGCCGCAGGGACAATTCTTGCTGTCGCTGGAACCTCACTTTGCGGAACCTGGGCGGCAAGCCTTTTATCGCCTTCATCTGACGGCTGAACCGTCTCCCGAGTTGAACGAGAGAATGGCTGTTCTCCGGCCCGCTTCTGCGCGGCTGCTAGAATAATTCTGCGATGACCAAGGCTGACCCCAAGCTCCTTGAGGTCGTCATCGGTCAATAACGGCAAAACACGTGCATCGACATCATTTTCAGCGAAAGCATCAGCATATTGACCCAGTCCGAGATCGTTCAACCATTTGTCTATCTCGATCATCATGACTGGATCATGCGAAGATACAGGAAGCTAATCAAGGAAACACTAAGCGCAGGGAACGTCTTTGGCCGAAGCAGGGGCAATCCGTCAGAGGTGATCCACCTTTTTCCTGTTGCACAACGGCCGCTTCCTTGTTCCGATACCACTGGAGTGGAGCACTGGAGGCGCAAGGGCCGCCACCGCCTAGTGGATGTCTGCTTTCGGGAAGGTAGCCTCGAAGTTTAGGGCCTGCAGCGAGGTACGCGCTGCGTTAGGTACGAAGGTCGCGTTTGGGCTGGCTGCCCCCATCTTCAGCACCGGGTTCTTGCCATTTTAGTTTCGATAGGCTACTAATTCATGTGGCCAACTTACCAAGATATGCCGAAGAGATTTCGGATCTTCTTGTGCACATAGGGCGTTCCGCACGGGCTGAAGATGCCGACTCGGAACTGACGGCGGCACAATGGACCGCGCTGCGATTCTTTGCGCGCGCCAATCGTGTCTCGCGGACACCATCGGCCTTCGCGAGTTTTCAGGCAACGACACGCGGTACGGCTTCGCAATGCCTCAAGTCGCTGGTGGCCAAGGGATTACTGACGCGGCACCGATCCGAAAAGGACGGCCGAAGTGTCCGGTTTGAGGTCACGGACCGGGGGTGGGTCCTGCTGGAGCGCGACCCGTTGCATCACCTCATCACGGCGATCGAGCGGCTGGAGGCTTCTTCTCGCGCGGGGTTGGCCCACGCGCTGGCGACGCTGACTGCCGACCTTGCCGATCTGCGCGGCGCCCCGGTATTCGGCACCTGCAACGACTGCGCTCATTTTACCGCGGGTCGCGACGATGCCGGATATTGCGGCTGTGTCGCTGTCGCCCTGGCGCCCGACGAGGTCGGAAAGCTTTGTGTCCATTTCGAACACGCGGGCAGGGCGGCACCAGCAGAGGGTTCGCACAGAGAACGGAGGTGACCGCTGTGACCCAACAAGATGTAAAGTCCCGCCCGCAACCAGACAGCCCATTGTCACACCTCGGAAGGCTGATCGCTGTAAGCAGCGGCAAAGGCGGGGTGGGCAAATCCACCGTAGCCGCCAATCTTGCCGTAACGCTGGCCCGGCAGGGCCTTCGGATCGGGTTGGTGGACGCCGACCTTTATGGCCCCTCCATACCCGGGATGCTCGGCATCCCCGGCGATACGCCCCCTGTCATGTCGCCGGATCGCAAGGTGATCCCGGCAGAGGCGCACGGCGTGAAGGTNATTTCGATGGGGATGCTGTCCGGAGACGACAAACCGGCNATCCTCCGCGGCCCCATGGTGACGAAGTACCTGCAGATGTTCGTCACTGAGGTNGCCTGGGGGCAGCTGGACATGCTGTTTCTCGACCTGCCGCCTGGAACCGGCGACACACAGTTGACTCTGGCGCAAGCCTTTCCNCTCACCGGTGCTGTNGTCGTCAGCACGCCTCAGGATGTCAGCCTTAGGATCGCGCGCCGCGGGCTTCGCATGATGGAGCAGGTCAATGTCCCGATCCTCGGGATCGTGGAGAACATGAGCGGCTTCACCTGTCCTTCCTGCGGGGAGGTGACGCATATCTTCCGTCAGGGTGGCGGCCAGAAAATCGCCGCGTCCTTAGATGTGCCGTTCCTGGGGAGCATTCCGCTTGACCCGGCGATCGTGGATAGCGGTGACGGCGGCACGCCTCTGGTCGTATCCGCTCCGGACAGCCTCGCCGCACAGGCCTATGCCGGGATCGCCGCCGCTTTGTCCGGCGGCGCGGTCCAGCCGGGCGGCCTGCCCGTGCCGTTCGACTGGCATATTGCCAGGGGCGAGGGAAAGCCTTCCGCCGCCAACCCCACCTCGCAAAACCCGCCCGACCGGCCGGTATCGCTTGACTACGACGACGCCGGCCTCGCTATCGGTTGGCCGGACGGCACCACGCTGACCACCTCGCCGCGCGACCTGCGCCTGTCCTGCCGCTGTGCCGCTTGCCGCGACGAGGCGACCGGAAAACCGCTACTTGAACCCGCCGCAGTACCGCTGCACGTTGCGGCCACCCGGATTTGGAACGTGGGCAACTACGCCATCGGTGTAGAGTTTAGCGACGGTCACAACTCCGGCATCTATACGTTCGAGGTGTTGCGCGGGCTGGAAAGCACGGAGGCGGAAGATGTCTGACACCACCAAGAAACGCCGCATCCGCGCGCAGGCATCAGCGTACGACCCGCTGATCATGCGCTTCATCCTCGACGCGCCAATGCAGGCGGACCGGCCCGTGATGTTCGAGGCGCCGGGCGATAACAAGGCTCCACTGGCGCGGGCACTGTTTGGCATCAATGGAGTGGAAAGGATTCATGTGTCGGGCGAAGCCATCACAGTTACCCGGCGGGCAAAATCCGATTGGCAGGCCCTCAAGGCCCCTATCGCGGCGGCGGTCCGCCAGGTTCTGGAAAGCACCGACGAACCTCTGGGCGCTGCCCCTGCTGCGCCCTCTGCCGGGCGGGACGACACCGCACTACTGGCTGCGGTGACAGAACTTCTCGACCGCCAAGCCAACCCCGCTATCGCCAGCCACGGCGGTCATGTCAGCGCCGAGCGCGTGGAAAATGGCTCTGTTTATCTGCGCATGTCAGGCGGATGCCAGGGCTGCGCGGCCTCATCCGCCACGCTGCGCAGGGGTATCGAGACGTTGCTCCGGTCGGCGTTTCCGGAAATCCGCGATATCGTTGACGTGACCGACCATGCCGGAGGTGCCAACCCGTACTACGCCGATTCTCCGGGACCTAGCCCGGCGCTGGTCCGCCCGGTTCCGGCAAGCGCCCTTTACTTGGAGGCTGGTCAGCTGATGGTCGATCCCGACTACCTTGCTCCCAAGCTAAGACTCGATCCGGAGCAGCTGCGTGCTGGTCTTCGAAGCGGCGAAATTGTCAGTCGGACCGAACACGGACTCGGCGCCGACGGTGGAAAGATGCGGGTCACGGTCCGCAGCGCATCCCGCGCATGGGCGGCGGAGTTCCAGCCCGATGGTTCGGCATTCGAGGTTCCCCCGCCTGGCGCGCTTTCACAGGCCGCGGATGTCAATCGCAGGCTTCGGGACAGGGTGCGCCGTTACCTCGAGACCCTGCCGGCCGAGGACGTGCCGATCACCTACGGGCAGTTGGCGCGGGGCTTGTGGATGTTCGCCCCTGGATCGATACGCAAGGTCACTGCGGCGCTCGAGGCCACGATGCGGGAAGACGCCGAGGCCGGCCGGCCCTTCATTGCCGCCCTCGTCGTCAGCCGCGGCTCTCTGTCCCAACCTGGCGAAGGATTTTTCGAGCTCGCACGCTCTTTGGGGCGGGGTCCTGACACCGGCCAATCCGATGCTGACTTTTATCGGCAGGAACTCAATCGCTTGACGGAGCATCGAGCTTGAATTTGCGGCCTCGAGTCCTCGCTGCGCATCACTGCCATTAGTGCATAACGCGGTATCAGCCAGGGGAGCCACCGCCTGCTGGAGGACCGCATTCAGGAAGATGGTCCAAATACTTTCCACTCGCTGCGGAGCTGGCACAGCGCTTGATCCGAATGTCGTGTTTGGGCTGCCTACAGTGACCCGCGCGGCCCTCGCTTCGCTATGCGAAGGCTCCGCTCAGCCCGAGCTACCTGCGGAAATTATTCCATCCGTTGGGACACTGCTGGATGCGGTCGGGCGCAGGCTTCATAGCCACTAAGCGGGTTAGCTCTATGTGGATGTGAATGTCGGATAAAATGAAAACTAGAAAGGGATCGAATATGTCAGACAGCTTCGATATGTCCATGCGCAAGTTCCTAAAGCAGGTTGGTGTCACTTCTCAACAAGCGATCGAAGAAGCGATGCGCGAGGCGGATACTGCGGGAAAAATTTTCGAAGTAAAGGCCGTGGTGGAAATAAAGGATCTGGGCCTTAACCATGTGGTGAAAGGACACATCACCGGTAAGGAATGACCGTAAGCGGTGCAATGGCAGCGGCACTCAGCTCAATACTTTTCTCCCGATCCTTCAGAAAAAGAGCTCCTGCCCCGTTGAAGGTCGGCTTTCGTTGGAATGGTTGGAAAACCTCGCACATGCAGCATTCAAAGCGACGCGCCATAACTGAACGGCAAGTTTGGGCTGGCTGGTGCTAGTTTCTCGATGCTGTGCCACCGCATGGCGGCAGTGAGCCTGATCTAATCGATGCTGCTTCGGCCACCAATGGCAAGAATGATCTGAAGGGCGTTGGAAGTGCTGGGTTCAGGATCTCTGGACCGGACCTTCGTCGGATTTACGAGGTTACGAAAGGATAGCGGCCAGGGTGAAAAAAGCAGATGTAAGACTTCACCCTGACTTGGCTGTCTTGCTCTCCAAAAAAAATGGTCGACTTCGACCCCAGCCAAGCTCTCTGGGCGATTAATCCGGCAGGCCCGCTTCGGAAAGGCTTTGCAATACAGCCTCCATAGTTTCGGGGTCGTGGAACGGCAGAGCCGCGCGGAGACTTGCAATCGTTGATCCGGGCGCGCGCTCCAGGAACCTCTCCAAGTTGGTTCGCGCCTCGGCAAGACGACCTACCCGGACCTGTGCTGCGGCCAGAACCCAATAGGCCGATTCAGAGCCGGGGTTCAGGGTGACCGCTCGCTGACCGGCCTCCAAGGCCGCCTCGGGCTGTCCGCGCAGAAGTTCGGCTGCCGCGACCATGTTGAGCGCTAGGTAATAGCCCGGATCCTTAGTGCCATAGGCGACGCATCTGTTCAGGTGGTCGAGCGCGGCCTCGTAGTGTCCGCACCAGATCATCGCCGAGCCGGCCATGGCGGAAACGAAACTGGATTCGGGGTTCAGAGAGACGGCATGGTGTACGGCATCCAGACCCGCGACCTGGTCGACCTTGAGCGTCACCAGCGAGAAGCCCGCCACCGCCATCGACGTTGCATCGCCCGACCCGGCCGCGATCGCACGGCGGGCGAGCGAGACGGCGTCCCCGAAATCATCCGGACCTGCCGGCGACCAGGACGGCCGACGGACGCGTTGGACCCTGCACCAGGCTGCGAAGGCAAGCGCCGGGGCATAATCGGACCGAAGGGCAAGGGAGCGGTCGAGAAGGTCAATGGCACGCATGTTCTCGTCGGCGCGCAGGACGATGGCATGCGGAACAGCCAGAAGGTAGAGATCGTGAAATGTGTAGTGGTTCAGATGTGATCGGACAGTTGCCCGGATTTCCGGCGACGTCTGTCAGGTGAAGTTCAGTTCACGAACTTTTCCTTCCAGATTTCCTTGCTCTCAACCATGGTCTGGATCGGCGTCCTGCCGCAACACATTTTGCCTTGGTGAGTGCGCTCGTGGTTGTAGTGGTGCAGCCAGTCGTCCAGATCCGCTTGCAGCGCGCCGATGCTGTCATAGAGCTTCTTGCGGAAGGCGACCTGATAGAACTCCTGCAAAACCGTTTTGTGGAAACGCTCGCAGATCCCGTTTGTCTGCGGCGATTTCACCTTGGTTTTGGTGTGGTCGATGTCGTTGATGGCCAGGAAGAGCTGGAAGTCGTGCTTGTCGACGCGCCCGCAATATTCCGTGCCGCGATCCGTCATGATCCGCAGCACCGGCAGGTCATGCTCGTCATGGAACGGCAGCACCCGGTCGTTGAGCAGATCTGCCGCCGTGATAGGCGTCTTAGTAGTGTAGAGCTTGGCATGTGCCACCTTGCAATAGGTGTCCACATAGGTCTGCTGATAGACCCGCCCGACGCCCTTCAGCGTTCCGACATAGAAGGTGTCCTGGCTGCCGAGATAGCCAGGGTGGGCTGTCTCGATCTCACCGCAGGCTTCGTCGTCGAGTTTCTTTTTCTCCAGCGCCTGCACTTGTGCCTCGGTCAGGATCATGCCTTCCTCGGCGGCCTTGGCCTCCAATGCCTTCAGCCGGGCTTTGAAATTGGCCAGATTGTGCCGCAGCCAGATCGAGCGGACCCCGGAGGGCGAGACAAAGACGCCCAGCTTGCGCAATTCGTTGGAGGTGCGGGCCTGGCCATAGGCCGGGAATTCCAGGGCGGATTTGAGGACCGCCTGCTCAGTTGCCTGATCGACACGGTTGGCAAGGTTCGGCTTGCGCCGGCTGCGTTCAAACAGCGCCTCCACACCACCTTCCTCGACCGCTGACTTGTAGCGGTAGAAGGTGTCGCGCGACATGCCCATGACCTGGCAGGCCTTCGACACGTTGCCCAGTTCTTCGGCCAGATTCAGCAGGCCGGTTTTGTGTTTGATGATCTTGTCTGTAGAGTTCAACATCGTGGTTTCCTCGTTTCGTGGTCGGGTTTGCACCACCATCAAAACGGGCAACCATCATCTCCATCAAGAGATGCGCCGTCCCCATTTCAGCTTCCTGAGAAGGGGGCGGTGTCAGATCACATCGAGTCTATTCCATGAAATGTGAGCGCGCCCTCCGGCTTCTGGCGCGCACGCTCGATTTCCGCGCCTCTCAATGTGGGCTCCACCGCTCCAACAATCCGCGCGACAAACTGGTCCTGCGCTTCGAAGGCATCTTCGAGACTGCCGTCGAAGCGGTCGGCCCAGAGATGGGTTCCGGTGGCCGCATCGACCAGCTGGCCGGTGATCCGGATGCGGTCCCCGACCCTGCGCGCGCTTCCCTCCAGCACGTAGCTGACGCCGAGCTCGCGGGCCACTTCTCGCACATCAACAGACCTGCCCTTGTACGCGAAGGTCGAGTTGCGCGCGATCACGGCCACGTCGGGATAGCGCGCCAGCGCCGTGATTGTGTCCTCGACCACGCCGTCGACGAAATGCTCCTCGTTTTCGTCGCCGGTCATGTTTGCGAACGGAAGAACGGCAATCGACGACCGTTCGCTGGTCGTGCTCGCTATTGGCCCGGCCAGATCCGGGGATCCGGTCTTGCTGATCTGGAGCGCGTAGACGTTGATCGCTTCGGGAATGTTCTTGAGTTGCACCTGGCCCAGATCATCGACGGTGAGGTCGAGACGCGAGCGGACCTGCCGATATGCGTCCTCTGACAGGCAGATCGCACCGGGCGCGGCTATCCCTTCGAGCCTTGCCGCGATGTTCACGCCGTCACCCATCAGGTCGCCGTCGCTTTCTACCACGACATCACCCAGGTGAACGCCCATCCGGAACTCAATCCGCAGGTCGGCCGGAACTCCGGCATTGCGTTCCTGCATTGAGCTCTGGATTTCGATGGCGCAACGCACGGCATCGACCACGCTGCGGAATTCAACCAGCGCACCATCGCCCGTGCGTTTGACCACACGTCCGCTATGGACGGAGATCGTTGGGTCTATCAGGTCGCTGCGTAGAGTGCGCAGCCGAGCCAGCGTGCGGTCTTCGTCTGTGCTGGACAACCGGCTGAAGCCGACAACGTCGGCTGCGAGGATTGCCGCGAGTTTGCGTTGTTCCACTGAGCCGCTCCTAAATCCTGTGCCCGGGCCGCACCGGCGAACCTGTGAAAACGCGGCCGCGTCCATCGCAGTCAGGCGGCACCAGCAACCTTGTCCCAGAATTCGCCCCGGTCGTTGGTGCGCGGGAACGGGCCATCTGGAACCGGTACATCAAGAAAGTCGCATAGCGGCTGCCACCCCTCCTTGACTTGAAAGGTCAGCAAGCGGTCGGGTGGGATAGCTGCCTCGACTGCCGCGTTATGCGCCACGAATGCATCCATCAACTGCTGTCGGTCGAGGCCAAGCGGAATGCCGGCCTTCGCGATCACCGCAATGACCATTTCGAGCCATGGCCGCATGGGCTCAGGGGCCTCGTCGATATTGGACAGCAGTTGGTAGATCGTTGCTGAAAAGCTGTCGACCCAGCTTTCCGGACTGCGATGCGTGAGGATGAACTGCGCCTCCGGGTAAGCTGCGTGAAGCTCCCGGTAATAGCTTGCTGTTGGCCAGTCCACGGCGGCAGCGTGACCCTCGAAGATTGCCACCCAATCCTGGTTCCCCGCGACGACCGCCTGCCACTGCGGAAGCTTGCGCTGCATGTCGAGGATGATCTCTTCCATATGGTAGGTAGGACCGAGACCAAGTTGATTGAGAGCCACTTTGAGCGAGTACGTACCGGTCCTGCCGAGGCCGACACCAACAACCTTGAGATCCATCTCCATTCTCCAATACGGAAAGAACTTCCAATGCATGGAATGATCTTCTACATGCGCGGCGAAGTCTAGCCGCAAGGGGATCGCTTGCCTAGCTTCCGCTTGTTGTAGCTTGTTGTACGGGTTAGCACTCTCGCCGCAGAAAATGTTGTCCTCTGCACCGAAAGATCGCTCGCTTCCGGGATTTCGGTGACAAGCGCCGTTGCCGGGGGCTTCATTTCAAGCTTATTGCAGACGTCTCCAAGTTACCTTGCACCACCGCAAAGACGCAGACGGTCGCTACATCGTCTGAATGTCATGTGTGGATAGCTCCTGCATAGCAAGACATTTCTGATTTGGTTTCGCACTGGTCAGAAGCAGACGTGTGTCCGGCCTTTTTGCGCGGCACACGCGGCCGCTGGCCCTGATGGTTTCCGCAGGCCAAGTCCCATAAGGGTCTTTCGGACAACGATGTGTCCCTGACATTCGACGGGGTGTCTCGGCGGACGGGCTGACTGTGCTCCATCATCTCGAAGGTCTTGCTGTCTCGGTCCCTCTTCTCCTCAGCTCAGGCGGTGTGCGGCCGGTAGTGTTCGTTCCTGGTAAGGACAGCCCAGACAATCCGGGCAGTTTTGTTTGCCATGGCTACAGTGGCAAGACGGGCCGGTTTGCGCGCGAGCAGATCAAATGTCCACGGGTCCACGCGATCCGGATGGGTTTTCATTTGCCGTAATCGTGCGGTCATGCCCGTGACCAGCAAGCGCCTGACGTGGCGGTCACCCATCTTCGAGATACGGCCCAGCTTTTCCTTGCCGCCGCTGGACCGGTTGAGCGGTGTCAGCCCCAGCCAGGCTGCAAACTGGCGGCCATTCTTGAATTGCCGGGCATCGCCGACGGTGGCGACAATGGCCGATGCCGTCACCGGGCCGACACCTGGGATTGTGCGTAGCCGCGGGATGCGGGGATCACTTTTGGCCTGAAGCTGCATCCGCATTTCGTACCACCGCACCCGCAGATGCAGGGCGACGAGCTGATTGCTGAGGTTGGCAAGTACATCAACGGCAACCTCGGGGATGTTTGGTACGTTCCCATCCAGAACGCCTTTAGCGAACTTCACGGCGCTGCCGACTCCTTGTGCGACCACGATGCCAAACTCGGTCAGCAGGCTGCGCAGCATATTGCTGAGCTGGGTGCGCTGGCGAACGATCAGATCGCGGGCACGGTGCAGGAACAGGACGCCTTGCTGCTCCTCCGACTTGATCGCGACAAACCGCATCGTGGGACGTGTCACGGCCTCGCAGATCGCCTCCGCATCAACCGCGTCCGATTTGCCGCGCTTCACATAGGGTTTCACATAATTGGCCGGGATCAAACGAACATCATGGCCAAGGGCAGAAAGCTGGCGCGCCCAATAGTAGCTGGAGCCGCAGGCTTCCATACCAACAAGACAGGTCGGCAAATCTTCAAAGAAAGCCAGAAGTTGCGCGCGTCTGATCGTGCGATTGAAAACGACCTCTCCATTCTCGGCAATCCCGTGGACCTGAAAGACGTTCTTGGCCAGATCAAGGCCGACTGTTGTAACCTGCATTGGGTGGCCCCTTTCCTCGCAGTGATAGACAACTGCATTGTGGCGCATTGCGACGCCGGTTGGAGCAGGAGCCATCCACCCCATCGGCTTTGGGGAGGCCGCACTGCGGCGACGGCAACCCTGACAAATGGCAGGTGAGGGCCGTTTTTCCGGTGGGTTTTGCCGCCATTGCGCAGATGTTGCGTTGCAACGCGGTTAGCTGTGAGGCCAATCTACCGGAATCGCACCATTCAAAATGGGTTCAGCGCGTCGGGCCAGCGCCTGGGATGTTCGGTAATCACCAGCAACACATCCGCTCCGGTCAGCGCCTTGCGCGCATCCTGGATCATTCGCAAATTCAGACTGTCGATTTCTGCCGCCGAGACCGGGCGGCCGGGATTGTAATAGACTGTCACCAAGAAAGTACGACCAAGTTTGGTGACCGACATGTCCTGCAGCGCGCCGCCATCCTCGGAGATTGCAGAGCGCAGGCTTCGCCGGGCTGCAGCGACACTCTCAGGGCTGGCGCTGGCGCCGGCCAGTTCGCCCAGCCCACCGCGAAAATCCCGAACATAGGAACCGATCGCCAGCAGGCAAAGCAGCAGGACGATCACTGAATCACCTACCGGAGCGACTGGTGCCAGCGGACCATCCCGGAATAAGTAGATGGCGCCCAGACCTGCACCTGCAGCGGCCGTGACCAGCCCATCAAACATCGCGGCCTTTGCCTCAAGCCGTAAGATTGAACTGCTCTTCCCTGTTCGGTGCCAGGTAAAATGATGGAAGCCCCACAGAATTGCGCAGGTAAGCCCGATCCCGGAAAAATAGACGATCATTGGCGCAAAGTTCAGCGGTTCGGGTGTCATGCCGCTGAGATAGTTGTAGATGCTCTTGATAGCATTGGTGATGGCGAAAAGGACCAACCCAAGTAGAGAAAGTGAACGGAAAGTCGAAAAGATCGCCTCGTCCGCAGCGTAACCGAAGGGTCGCGCCTTGTCGGGGCCTGCATCAATCCGGCGACTGATCCGCCGCCCGAGTAGCGCCGAGCCGAATCCGATCAAGGAAAACAGACCGTCCATCATGATCGCGTTGGAGTTCGACAAAACACCGGCCAGCATCCCTGCTGCGGCCATGAACAGATTGCCCCACATGGCGACACCAAGAGAACGGCTTTCAAGGTACTTTTTGTTGTCGGCGTTCTGTGGTGCCATATCGCAAATTCCTAGTGTGACATTAAATCAGCTGTTTCAATATCCTGCCGTTGAATTGCTGCCAACACTCACAGCACATATCGCATGCAGTCATGGACAAGCCAGGAACCCGGCATGACACTTGACGCCAAATTTACCGCGCTACCGACAATCTCGCACTGCAGGCGCGGGAGTTTTCTGTGGCAGAAATAGCTGCAAAAGCGAAGGGCGTCTCTTTCCCGCACAGCATGAGCTCGACTGACACCTGGTTTTGCGCGTGCAGCGAATGGCGGGTAAATTGGCAATGGGCATGAAAGGTCCTCCTATCCACCACGTCCTGCCACGACACCAACCCGACGTTGGTGCATCATTCTAACATGCTGTTTTAGCAGCGCGGCTAGTTGCGGTTAGGTCAACCGGGCGATGAAATGGGGAATTCTCGGACCGAGAGCGAAGCTTCTAATTAATTGCCCGTGCCCGTGCTTGAATGAACGTCCGCAATTGATGGATTGGCTGGCAAGCCTCGCACCTGCAGCATCCAGCACCGCGTGCCTCATTCGCATGGCCGCTTAGGGCTGGCTTGAGCCGATCACAACTGGCCTGGGGCAGGCTGGTGCTGGATCCTCGGTGCTGTGCCACCGCATGGCGGCAGAGAGCCCAAAGTACCGAGTGGGCAGTTGCAGCATTTCGCAGCCGCAGCGTAATCGCGCGAGCAAGATCGATCCAAACTGGGCCACTTCTATCGATACTGGGTGCTGCACTGCATCACGTCAAAGGTGACATTCGACGCAACTGCGTAATTTGAGATTTTTGCATGCCAAGGCGGTGCGACGACGTTCTCCGCAAGCGCAGCCTGCCAAGTACCAGGCTACCGCCCTGTCTTCCGGGTCATTTATGGCTACCAACTCTCGCCAAAATACCTTTAGCTGTCACCTCCAGTAACGCTATTCCATGTACCGCCTTTCAACTGTCAGGGTTCCATTTCGTCAACATTAGTCCAGACTTATCCTTGCTCAACTCACATTAACAGGTTTCAAGAAGTTGCGTCAGTCCTCCTGAAATCTGGCGTCACTTCAGGCTGGAATCCCTTGCACAGCTGCGCCGCAAGATACTGCTGAAAATACCAGACTGTGCGCTCCTTGGGAGACAGCCGCCCCGGAGCCGCAGCAAGCGCTTTGGCGTTTTGCGCGATGCCGCCTATGATCGGCTTGTCCTCTTCATTGATCGCATCAAACCCGGCTTTCAGTTCAGCCGCATAGGTTGCCCGCTCCTGTGGATCCTCCGGAACAGCCCCGGGGTAGTAATCCGCGCCCCACAGCACTTTGACTTTGTCGGTTCCATAGGGCTGCAGCGACAGCCAAAAGGTGCGCTCAGCCACCACCGACATCACATGGCAAGGAAACACCGCGGATAGCACTGCAGTGTTGCGGTCTTCCTCGGTCAGCAACGGGTTATCGACTTCCATGTCAGACTCGCGCTCATAGGATTTACCCGGAATGCGGCCCTGTTTGTACAGACTGTGCCCCTCGCTGCCGTGCATCGCATTGGCCAGTTTCGTTGGCATCGCAGGCTCAATCGTTTTCGCATGCGCCACAAAGAGGTGATAACCCTCGGTAAAGTTCTGCACCAGGATCTTCCAGTTGGTGTCCCATATCTCCTCGGCGCGGAACAGCGTGCGGTATTTGTCCAGCTGATAGTTCTTCAAATGCTCTGACAGCATCTCCAAACGCGGTGCAAGCGGCGGCGCTTGGGGATCCAGCGACACGTAAACCCAGCCCTGCCAGACTTCGACCTGGAACTGCGGCAGGCAGACTTCTTTCTTGTTGAAATTGTCCCGCATATGGGCAGCGCCGATCAGCTGGCCGTCCAGATTGTAAGTCCAGGCGTGATAAGGGCAGGTGATGCGCCCTTTCAGATTGCCTGAGCCTTCCAGCAGCGTTGCCATCCGGTGGCGGCAGATATTCGACATCGCCCGCAGGGTGTTGTCCCGGTCCCGCAAGATTATCACAGGATCACGGCCGATTTTCATGGTCCGGTAATCGCCCTGGTTTTCAAACTCATCAACCCGGCCCACACAGAACCATTCGTGGTTGAATATCTCATCCAGTTCCAGCTCCAGGAACTCGGGCGAGGTATAGATCTGCGGCGGCGTCGCCTCAGCCAGCTCATCCGGCAACTCGGCGTTGCGCCGCAAGGCCTCCAGCAGCTCTGCAATCGGCATGTTCGGGTGCATTCTCTTTCCTCCCAGACAGAGTGGTCGCGATGGGACCGGGGTTACTTTTCCGCCAGCCCGTATTGCCGCGCGCTTTCACTAAGCAGATCCCACAAGGACCGTGCCGTGCTGCGGGGCATCAGCAGGTTCAGACCCTGCACGTCCCGCCACAGCGTGACTCCGGTATGATGGAAAGCTGTGGTTGCCACCGCGCCATCAGCAAAGGCGCCGGAACCGAGGTTGATCGGCAGGAAGTGGTTCAGCACCGTTTCCGCCAGGCTGCCACTGATCCGCAGCCAGCAGCGGGACTGCAGCAGATCCAGCACCGCCCCCGTTTCCGGCCCCAGATCCGGGGCTGGCGTCTTGGCTCCGGCGGGTACCACCAGCCACCACTTCAGCGGCTCTACCCGCAACAGCGTGCCATTTACCCCCCGAACAGACTGGCCCGGCGACGGACAGGCACTGCATCCGGCCACTCGTGCGGCCTCTGCCCCGGTTTCGGCCAGCGCGTCGGCCCAGGCTGCAAATTGCAGCAGCCCGAAATCGGTGATTTCCTCAATGGTCACCCTAGGCGTTGCCGCAGTGCTAAAGCGCCCTGTCCTTCGCACTGCCTGCAGCGCTGAAATCGGATTAGCCATGCATCCGCTCTCCCTCTGGGTCAAACATATGGGGTGAAACAATCTCCACCGCGATATCCCCCTGGCGTACCGGATCAGTGGCTGTCGCCGCCTTGCCCTGCCACGCGGTATGGCCGCCTGATACATAACCAAGCCCGATCCAATGCCCCAGCGCCGGCGAATACGTCACCGCCGTCACCCAGCCTTCGCCAAAGCCGGAAATCTCATCCGGTTTGCACAGCAATGCGCCGCCGTTGAAAGTCTGGTTGCGGTCCTTCGGAAAGATCCCGACCAGCTGCGGGCGGTCCGCGCGCAACAGATCGGGTCTCTGGCGCAGCGCGCTGCCGATGAACGGCTTCCTGGCCGAGGCCATCTTGCCCAGCCCGGCGTCATCAATTGTCACCCGACCATCCAATTCGGCCCCCGTCACATGGCCCTTTTCGATCCGCAGGGTGCCCAGTGCCTCCAGTCCGTACAGGCAGCCGCCCATCGGCTCTGCCGTCTCCCACAGCAGATCCATCATCACCTCGCCGTAATCGCTTGGGACATAGACCTCGTAGGCCAGCTCACCCGAGAAGCTGATCCGCGCAATCAAGCATTTGATGCCGCCTTTCAGCCGGGTTTCGATAACGCCCATGAAGGGCAGGTTATCCGCAGACACCGCCGCCGGATCTTGCAGACAGGCCATTATGTCGCTGCGCGCCTTAGGCCCGGCAACGGACACGCCCGCCCATTGATCGGAAACCGAGGTGACATGCACTTTCAAATCCGGCCAGCGCAGCTGCAACAGCTCCTCAAGCCAGACCATCACCTTGCCCGCATTTGTGGTTGTGGTGGTCAGCAGAAAGTCATTCTCGGCCAGCCGCCAGGTGGTGCCGTCATCCATCACCATGCCATCATCGCGCAGCATGATGCCGTAGCGCGCCTTGCCCACTGCCAGCTTGGCAAAGGCGTTGCTGTAGACCCGGTTCAGGAATTCAGATGCATCCGGCCCCTGCACCGCAATTTTACCCAGCGAGCTGACGTCGCAGATACCCAGCGTATCGCGCACAGTTGCGGCTTCGCGGATATAGGCCTCGGTGATGGTCTCGCCCTTGCGGGCAAAATACCAGGGCCGGTGCCACAGTCCCGCATCGGTCATCGTCGCCCCGTGCCGCAGGTTCCAGTCATGCAGCGGTGTGCGGCGCAGAACCTTGAAATGACTGCTGGTATTGCGCCCCGCCAGCGCGCCGATAGCAACCGGCGTATAAGGCGGGCGGAAGCGGGTCGTGCCGACCTCTGGTATCTCTTTGCCCAGGGCGTCGGCCATTAGCGCAAGGCCGATGACGTTGCCCATCTTGCCCTGATCCGTCGCCATCCCCAGTGTTGTATAGCGCTTCAGATGCTCAACAGAAACGAACCCCTCCTGATGCGCCAGCCGTACATCGGCGGCGGTGACATCATGTTGCGGATCGACAAAGCTTTTGGTCTTTTTGCCTGGCAGCCGCACTTCATACAGCGGCTTGACCGGAGTCTCAGCCCCGCCCAAGGCCGGGGACTCTGCCGACTCGCCCATGGCTGTCTTTGCCGCAGCAATCCCCGAAGCGGCGCAGTCGCCCGTGTTCCAATGCCCGGCCGCGGATCCGGCCATCACCACATTGTCCGCGCAAGGCGCTGGCAGGAAGCAAGCCAGGTCCTTGTCCCAAACCGGTTTGGCACCGCGATGGGACACCAGATTCACCACCGGCGACCAGCCCGCTGAGACCAGCAGAAGGTCACAAGCCAGAGTTTCCGCCGCGGCCCAGCTCTTGCCCCTAGGCCGTGCCAGCACAACCCCGGCAACTGATTTACCGCCAAGCGCTTTCAGCGGCGCCAGCCCGGTTTTAACCTCGACGCCTGCCGCCTTCATGGCCACCATATGCACCTCGGACACACGGTCGCGCAGATCCACCAGCGTCACGTTGGCCCCTGCTCTGGCCAGTTCGGCAGCCGTGACATAGGCCGAGTCATTGTTGGTGCTCAGCACGATATTCCGCCCAGGCAGCACACCAAACCGGTTAAGATAGGCCCGCGCTGCCGCCACCGTCATCACACCCGGGCGATCGTTGTTGGTGAAGGCCACTGTGCGCTCCAGCGCGCCGGTTGCCAGAACCGTTGCCGCCGCACGCACCGTCCAAAACCGCTGGCGCGGCGCATGCGCGGGCTTGACCGCCAGATGGTCTGTCACCCGCTCAAGCAGGCCCGCAGTGCCGTAATCATACAACCCAAACGCCGTGGTGCGGGTCATGACCCGCACGTTTGCAGCCTTAAGTTCCGCCACCAGTTCCCGGCGCTGCGCCTCTGCCACAGGATCCGACTGGTTCAACAGATCGCCACCCAGATCGAAATCCTGCTCTACCAGGATCACATCCTTGCCCTGCCGCGCCGCTGTCAGCGCGGCATTCAGACCAGCAGGCCCGGAACCAACCACCAGCACATCACAAAAAGCATGCACATGGTCATAGGCATCCGGATCGGCACTCCGCGACGCCTCGCCCATGCCGGCCGCTTTGCGGATCAGCTTTTCATACTGCATCCAGATGCCGGTACCGCGCCCCCATTCGAACGGCGGCAGCCCCATGAAGGTCTTGTAATAAAAACCTGCTGAAAAGAACCGCCCAAACAGCCCCAATGCCGCGCCCACGTCGCTGCGCACATTGGGCCAGGCATTTTGACCGCAGGCCGTCAGCCCGTCATACAGTTCCACCATGGTGGCCTTGGTATTGGGCTCTGCCCGTTCCCCTGCGCCAAGGGTGACAATCGCACCAGATTCCTCAACCCCTGCCGACATGATGCCGCGCGGGCGGTGGTATTTGAAACTGCGGCCCAGCACCGTCTCGCCGCTCGCCATCAGCGCCGAGGCCAGGGTGTCGCCGGCATAGCCTTCGAACGACCGTCCGTCCCAAGTAAAACCCAGCCTGCAAGAGCGGTCGATCCGGCCGCCTTTGGTCAGACGTGACGCGCTCATGATGCCGCCCCCAGTGCTTTGGCCATACCCGCATGGGCAGGCCGGACGGAGTGGATTTCATGGGTCATGGTATCGCGCTCAACCAGGATCCACATGCGGCAGCCGTTCACATGCTGCCAGGTCTCGACCTGCACGCCGCAGATGTTTTCGCGCTGAAAGACCGCGTCGTGCCAGTCCTGCATAGGCGCATCCAAGTTAGGATAGGTAACGGATCCATCACCGCCATGGGCAAACTCGCTATGATCCCGGGTGCCGCAGAACGGACAAGGTATTCTAATCATGCTCTATGTCCTTAACCGTGCAGTTTCGGATCGGGGCCCGCGCCGCGCTCATCCAGCTGGATGCCGCGCTCAAACCGCCTCAGGTCGTGGTTAGCGATCACCTGATGCGGCCGGTCATTGGCGATCAGATCGGCAAAATAGGTGCCTGCGGCCGGCGTCGCCTTGAACCCTCCGTAATTCCAGCCCGCATTCAGATAGAGGTTGTCCAATGGTGTTTTGGAGATGAAATGCGTGCCATCCATCGACATATCAACCACCCCCGACCAATGCCGCAGCAGCCGCACCCGGCCCAGACAGGGCAGCACCGACATTGCAGCCTCGGCCACATCCTGCACGATCGGCAGGTTGCCTTTCTGCGCATAGGATTTGTACCAGTCCAGATCGCCGCCAAAGACCATGCCGCCCTTGTCCGACTGCGAGATATAGAAATGCGCGCCGCCCATGCCAAAGACCACCACCTGATCCAGCAAAGGTTTCAGCGGCTCCGAAACAAAGGCCTGCAGTTTATGCGATTCAATCGGCAGGTGGCTCATCCCCGCCATGTTCCACAGGCGTGACGTATTGCCCGCCACCGCAAGGCCCAGCTTGCCCGCCGAGATCTTCCCACGTGAGGTTTCCAGTCCAGTGACCTTGCCGCCCTCGCGCAGGATGCCGGTGACTTCGCAGTTTTGGATGATATCGACACCCAGCTGATCGGCGGCGCGCGCATAACCCCAGACCACCGCGTCATGGCGCGCCGTCCCGGCCCGCTTGTGCACCGCAGCGCCCATGATGGGAAACCTGGCATCCGCCCCGTAGTTCAGATGCGGCACCGCCTCTTTCAGCTGTCCGAGGCTCCAGATTTCTGCATCCGAATTGCCGGTCAGCCGCATGGTGTTATAGTTGCGCGAGGCCGCATCCACCGCGCCGGGGCTGTGCAGCAGGGTGATATGCGAACGCTGGCTGAACATCACATTATAGTTCAGATCATGGCTCAGCTCTTCCCACAGCTTCAGTGAGTCCTCATAGAACTCGCGATTGCCCGGCTGGGTGTAGTTTGAGCGCACAATCGTGGTGTTACGCCCCGCGTTGCCACCGCCAATCCAGCCCTTCTCCAGAACCGCGACATTGCGGACGCCGTGGTTTTTGGCCAGGTAATAGGCGGTGGCCAGCCCATGCAGACCGCCACCGACGACAACCACATCGTAATGCGGCTTTGGCTCCGGATCACGCCACTGACGGGTCCAGCCCTCTTGGCCGGATATCCCCTGCCAAAAGACATTCCATGCGGAAAATCTAGTCATTTTGATCTGTCTTTCGAGCGCCTTAGATGGTGCTTTTCAGCACGCGGCCAGGGTGTTTAAAAATCTGGCCGAAGCCCTCCAGCTCATCCATGATGCCGGCCCGGCGCAAACAGGACCACATCTGCGCCTGGTTCGAGGTGATCACCGGCTTGCCTGCCGCCTGCTCAATTTCCTCAACCACTTCCAGCGACCGCACGCCGCCGCAGCTGAGGAAGATTGCATCGGCCTCCGGCTGGTCGATTTCCAGCGCGAATTTCTTCCAATAGGCAGGCGTGACCAGCCCCATGTCCCATCCCTGGGCAATGTTCAGCCCCTGAATGTCCAGCACGTCAAAGCCACGCTCGACCAGGAATTCAGCCTCGGCGGTGTTGATCTCGTCCAGATACGGCGTACCAACCACCAGCTTTTTCGCACCCAGTTCATGCAGTGCGTCCAGCACCCCCTGCACCAGGCACATCGGCTGTGCCCAGGGCGCGCCCTTATGGATTTCTTCAAAAATCCGTTGCTCACCGATCACGATGGAACCACTGGTGCAGCTATAACTCACCACATCTGGCTGTGCTTCCGGCTGAATGCGGGACGCCGCATCCGCCATGTGTTCGATATGGCGGGACAGGGTTTCGTTGGTTGTATAGTCGTCCGTCTTCAGGCGGGTGATGTGCACGCCCACACCCTCGGGTGCCATATCCTTGAAGTCACCCTCTGCCGACGGGTCCGTCGACATCAGGATAAAGCCCAGCTTGGCACGGTGGTGCCGTCCCTCGCTCAATTCCGGAGTACGGGGTTTGGACTGGATGGTTTGGCCTGGTTGGAACATTACAGAATAACCTCTTCAACGGATTTCGGATGCTGGGTCAGCGGCTCCCAGCCATCTTCGGTAATGATAAAGCTATCCCCGACCTGGGCCCGGAAGGTATCAACGGAAACAGAGCCATCCACTGCCAGCACCATGCCCGGCTGAATGATGGTGGTATCGCCCGTGACCAGTTGCGGTGCCTCAAGGAAGCTGAAACCGGTCGCCCGCCCGCAGCGGAACGGATATTCATAACCCGCGCCTTGGATGACTTCCGCGTATTCGGCGTGAATGCTTTCGGCCGTCACACCGGGGCGCAGGGCATCCAGCGCAGCTTTCTGACTGGCCACGGCCACCTCATAAACCGCAACCTGCGCCGGATCGGGTTCGCCAATCCAGAAGGTCCGGTCAAACCCCAGCTTGAAACGGTGGAAATTGGTCATACCGCAGAAACACAGGAACACCGGCTCCCCCTGGCGCATGATCCGGGTCGAGGCCCGGTGATGCGTTTTCACAATGTCCTTGCCGGATGCCATGATTTGCAGGAAATGCGTGTTGGGCGACATATCGCCGTCATCGTAATGCGCAGTCAGCAGCTCTGCCGCCTTGCGGGTGCCCGCCTGCGACGTAGCAATCGCCACTTCGAACTCTGGCACGCCGTCGCCAATTACTGCGCGGCCTGCGTTCATCATCGCTGTCGCCACCTGACCAGCATGGCGGGCCAGTTGTAGCTCTTCCGCCGATTTGATCATCCGCATGCCGTTCAGGATTGGCGTGACGCTGGAGATCTTCTCAGCATCCACCAGATCATTCACATAGGAACGCACCAGAGGCGGCATGTGGCCGGGCTCAATCGCCACCTTCGTCGCGTTTTTGACCGCACCCGGCAGTTCTTCGCGCCACTCGTTGCCCATGCCGTCATTCCAAGCCGCAATCCGGCCCACCCGGGCGGCTGCCTCGGCACTGTTGAGATCGATGGTCGGGGTGATCAGCAGCGCGTCACCATCTTTGGGGACCACCAGAATAGTCGGACGGCCGAACTCCATATGCAGATAGTCATAATACCCGGTCAGGTAATAGACGTTGTCGTCATCGGTGATCAGCGCAACATCAATGTTCGCATCAGCCAGCTTGGACTGCAGACGGTTCAATCGTTCGGTGAACATGCGGGACTTCCCCTGTACAAATAGGCCCTGTGCAGCCGGGCGTTATCTTAAGTTTCAAATGAGCTTATTGCCGGAAACCCAGTTTTCAAAATGACTTCTCTTATCAAGTTATGATAACCGTCAGTTATGAAAAACTATCGCAGCACGCTCCCGCCGCTGGACTACCTGTTGTTCTTTGAGACGGTCGCCCGCCACAAAAATTTCACGCGCGCAGCGGAGGAGCTGAATGTCAGCCAAGCGGCTGTCAGCAAACGTGTCAAGTTTCTGGAAAGCTGGCTGGGGGTAGAGCTGCTCACCCGGAACGGGCGCAATGTCGACCTGACCAAAGCCGGGCATAAGCTGGCTGCAAACGCCTCTGAAGCGCTGGAGTATCTGGCATTGGGCATCGGCCAGTTGCGGCAGGGCAGCCATGACAAACTCTCGCTCGCCTCAAATATCGCAGTTTCGCAGTTCTGGCTGACACCCCAAGTCAATGAATATCTGCTCAGCCATGATGCCGTGCCGGTGACCGTTACCGCGTCCAACAAGGAATCGGACATCCTTAACCAAGAGCACGATATTGTTGTCTACTACGGCAGCGACATTCCCTCAGGTTGGGAAGGCGTTGTATTGTTCGAGGAAATCTGGCAGCCCTTGGCCGCGCCCGGCTTGATCGCCCAAGCCCCTGACTTTTCTGCCAGCACCTTGCTGGATTTCGAGAAACTGGCGTTGAAATGGATCAATTGGCCCGACTTCATCGAACAGTCCGGGCACGCGGAACTGTCCGCGGTGCCGCGGGTCAACCTTGGATCTTACGGCAGCTCCCTGGATGCCGCGATCCGGGGCAAGGGCATCGCCCTAGGCAGCGCCGACGTCCTGAAATTTGAAATCGAAGCCGGACGTCTGGCCCCTTTGGAGGGCTACAAGCTCAACACCGGGCGCACCTATTTTGCCATTTGGCGAACCGGCACACTATCCCAACGCACCCGCGATCTGCTGCGGGACGTTGGGATAGATCTTTAGCAGGCTGCTGAAATAGTTCCGCCTCGACAGCGGTTTGAGAACATGATTCACCTTCTGCAGGGTAACGGCGGGGGTGATGATGCGCGGGACGGACGAGACGAGCGGGTCGCTGTTCAGCTACGTGGATCTGGAAGAGCGCATCCCGCCGAGACACCCGCTGCGCAAGATCAGACAGGTGGTCAATGACGCGCTCGCCAGTCTCGATGCTGAATTCGAGGCGCTCTACACCGATTTCGGCCGCCCTTCGATCCCGCCGGAGCGGCTGATCCGTGCGAGCTTGCTTCAGATCCTGTTTTCGATCCGATCCGAGCGGCAGCTCATGGAGCAGCTGAACTACAATCTGATGTTCCGCTGGTTTGTCGGCCTCGGGATCGATGATCAGGTATGGGTTCCGACCGTGTTCACGAAGAACCGCGACCGGCTGCTGACGACCGAGATGTCGCGCAAGGTGATGGCGGCGATCCTCGCCCACCGCGAGGTTGCGCCGCTGCTGTCGGACGAGCATTTCTCTGTGGATGGCACCTTGGTGAAGGCCTGGGCGTCGATGAAGAGTTTCCAGCCGAAGGCAGAGGCCAGTCCGCCTGACGATGATGGGCCGGGTGATCCGCCCGCCCCGGACACCACCCCCGAAACCGAGCCTTCCGATAGCCCCGCCGAGACCGATCCGATGCCCCGCAATTCCCACCGCCGCCGCAATGCCGAGGTCGACTTCAAGGGCGAGAAGCGCTCCAACGCCACCCACGTATCGGCCACCGATCCGGACGCACGGCTCTACAAGAAATCCCCCGGCACCGGGGCCATGCTGTGCTTCATCGGGCATGCGCTGATGGAGAACCGCTCGGGCCTGGTCGTGCAGGGCGACCTGACCCAGGCCGACGGTCATGCCGAACGCAAGGCCGCTCTGGACATGATCCATCGCCATTCCCCTGGATCAACCCGGCAACTGACGCTGGCCGCCGACAAGGGCTATGACGCCTCCGGGTTCGTTTCCGACCTGCGCCAAGCCTGCGTCACGCCCCATGTCGCCCAGAAATCGAGATACTCCGCGATCGATGGCCGAACCACCCGGCATGAAGGCTACGCCCTGTCACAGAAGCACCGCAAGAGGATCGAGGAACCGTTTGGCTGGGCCAAGACAGTCGGAGGCATGGCCCAAACCCTGTATCGCGGTGTCGAGCGTGTCCGTTCGCGGTTCATCCTGACTATGGCGGCGAACAACCTCGCAAGACTGCCCCGGTTGCTGACCGCGTGACGCGGGAGAACGGCACCTGGCGCGAACGTCGAACGAGCCGAAAGACATGGTGATCACACGAACTAGCCCTGATGGCAGGACAGCGTTCCGACTCAGAGACTATTTCAGCGACCTGTTAGGTGTCAGACCGCTTCGCGCACCGCGCTCAGGAACTGCTGTGTCCGTTCCCGCTGCGGATTGCCAAACAGCTCGGACGGATGCCCTTGCTCTTCGATCTTACCGCCATAGAAGAAACAGACCCGGTCCGAAATATCGCGGGCAAACCCCATCTGGTGCGTCACCATCAGCATCGTCAGATTATGCTCGGACACCAGACCGCGGATCACGTTTGTGACTTCGCCGATCACTTCGGGGTCCAGCGCCGAGGTCACCTCGTCAAACAGCATCACCTTGGGGCGCATCGCCAGCGCCCGCGCAATGGCAACCCGTTGCTGCTGGCCGCCCGACAGCCGTGACGGGTGCTGATCCTTTTTGGCGATCATGCCCACCAGTTCCAGCAATTCTTCCGAACGGTCGCGCGCTTCGGCCTTGGGCAGGCCCAGAACCTGCACCGGCCCTTCCATGCAGTTTTCCAGCGCGGTCATAT
Source organism: Leisingera aquimarina DSM 24565 (assembly GCF_000473165.1). Lineage (GTDB taxonomy): Bacteria > Pseudomonadota > Alphaproteobacteria > Rhodobacterales > Rhodobacteraceae > Leisingera > Leisingera aquimarina. Next base: position 169,849 of record NZ_AXBE01000011.1, read on the forward strand.
GCGGGAACAGATTGAAGTGCTGAAAACACATGCCGATGTCGACGCGGCGGCTGCGCAGATGGCGTTCGCTGGCCGGAACCAGCTTGCCGCCCTTCGGCATATGTGTCAGCGGCTTGCCGTCCACATAAATCACCCCGCTGTTGATCTGCTCCAGCGTCATCAGCATCCGCAGCACGGTTGTCTTGCCAGAACCGGACGGGCCGATGATAGACACCATTTCGCCGGCGTTGATATCGAGATCAAGATCATCAAGAACGGTCAGCGCACCATATGATTTACGTACTTTTCGAAAACTCACCATCGGTGTGTTGTCACCGCTCAGTTCTATTGGAAAACCTGACATATCCAGCATTACTTCAGTCCCAGTTTGCGGCGTACCCGCCCTTCCGCCAGCCGGATCAGACCAGCCGCAGGAAGAGAGATTGCGAGGAAGATGATACCCACCATCGTGAAGGGTTCGAGAAAGCGGTAGTGCTCCGACCCAATCGCGTTGGCGGTATGAATAAGTTCGGCAACCCCGATCACTGACAGCATGGGTGTGTCCTTGAAGATGCCGACCAGATAATTGCCCATGCCCGACAAAGCCGAAGGAATGGCCTGCGGAATGATGACCCGGCGGTACTTCTGTACCGTGGTCATGTTAAGCGCGATTGCCGCCTCCCACTGGCCTTTGGGCACACTGTCGATGCCGCCGCGGTAGACCTCGGACAGGTAGCAGGAATAATGCAGGCCAATGGCGATCATCCCCGACATCCACGGGCTGAGCCGGATGCCGAACTGCGGTCCGACATAGAAGATAAAGAAGATCTGCAGCAGCAACGGCGTGGAGCGGATGAATTCAACGAATTCGCGGACAACAAAAGTCAGCCCCCGGTACGGAGTGCGTTGGGCGATGGCCAGGGCCAGCCCCAGTACCAGTGCGATTGCATAGCCCGCTCCGGCCGCCAGCAGCGTGTTCCCGGTTGCCGAGACCAGTCGCGGCAGGATTTCCCAGGCGAATTCCCATTTCCAGTCAAACATGGATCAAGCCCTCCCCATTTTGCGCGCCATATAGGCTTCCAGCCAGCGCATGAAGGGCGTCACCATAAAGCGCGCCAGAACATAGTAGATGATCAAGGCCGCGCCAAAGGCCTGGGCGGACAGGAAGGTCGACCCATTGATCTGCTTGGTCTCAAACATCAGATCCGCTACCGAAATCAGCGAGACAAGCGCCGTCCCCTTCAACAGCTCAATCATCAGATTGCCCCAGGGCGGCAGCATGTTGACCAATGCCTGCGGCAGGATGATCCGGCGCATTCTTTGCGCCGGCGACATATTGATGGCAAGTGCTGCTTCCCACTGCCCCTTGGGGACAGACAGAATACCGCCGCGCACAAGTTCGGCCCCGTAGGCGCCGATATTCATGCCCACCGCAACATAACCTGCGGTAAACTTATCAATCGACACGCCAAACAACGGCAGAACAAAGAAGATCCAGTAGAGCTGAACCAGAAGCGAGGTGCCCCGGAAGATCTCGATATAGGTGACCGCGGACCCGCGCAGCAGCTTGTTGGAGGAAAGTTTCATCAGCCCCATCATCAGGGCGATGGCCACGCCGAGAACGGCCGCCAAAAAAAAACTGGGCAACCGTCATGCCGGTTCCGGCCAGCAGACGCGGCCAGTACTGGATAACGAATTCAAAGATATTCATAGTTCCGCTCTGTCATCTCGGGAAACGTGCAGGGTGCGGCGGGTTGCAAGAACCCGCCGCCTGGACGACCTAGCGGTTGCCGCAAACCCATTCTGCAGATTTATCACCAGGCAGATGCGAGGCGGTATAGCCGTATTCGGACACCGCATTCAGCATGCCTTCGGTGCCGATGTAACCGGCAAGTGCTGCGTTGAATTTCGCCATGAATTCGGAATCCTCATCCCGGAACCCGATGCCGACCCAGTTTTTGGTCCATTCCGGCAGCGCCGCCGGATCGGTCACCTCAAACGCGCCTTCGGATTGGTCCGCAAGGTACAGCGCCTCAAAATAGGTCAAAGCCGCCGCATCCGCACGTCCTGCCTTCATTGCCGCCAAAGTTTCGGTCGGGCCAGGCACCTGCATCATCTGCGAGTCTTCCAGACCCTCTTTGCGCGAGGCTTCTACAGTGTTGGCACCGGAATACATGATGAGAACAGAGGCGTCGTTGCTGAGGACATCTTTGTAGTTATTGATGTTCTTCGGATTTCCCGCAGGAACCAGAAAGGCGTCGCCCATGGAGCCGATCGGCTCGGAAAAGGCGATGTTTTCACAGCGGCTGTTCAGAATGTACAAACCGCCGGTGATCATGTCATAGCGGTTGGCTTTCAAACCGGGGATCAAGCCGCCCCATTCGGTCACCGTGGTTTCAACCTCAGTGTGGCCCATTTCAGCCAGGATGCCCAAAGCGATTTCGTTCACAAAACCCTTGGCATCGCCGTTCTCATCCGGAAAGCCCCAGATTGGAATATTGGAAAAGCCAATGCGGATCGGCTCGCCTGCGGCGATCCGGTCATCAATTGGCCCGGCAACAGCAGCCACGGTGCTGATTACCGTTGCAGCAACAGCGCTGCCAAGTGTCTTAAGTAGCTTGCAAGTCATAGGTTCCTCCCAGAAATTAACTTGTGTCTTCGGTTAAAGCTTGCCGTCTCTCCCTAGCGGCGCTGAACGCCCGTTCCCGCTCTCTGCCCGCCGTAAGGGACTGCATCTGGCCTTCGCGCTCAAAGTTCAAACCAGCCTATTGTCCCAAATGCACATCTCATAACGACCTTTCTTACCAGCTCATGATAACCAGCAGTTATGCACAATCGCTCCCCGCTCCTTCAGGCGCCGGACAGCATCCGTTTGCTATGCGGGTCGTAGAACGGGGTCAGGCTGACATCGGCCTCGATGCTTTGCCCCTCCACCAGGACCGTGAATTGGCCGGTCTCAACCGCTGCCTTGTCCGTTTCACCGTCCGGGAGGTTCAGCAGGCACAGGCCGACAGCCGCCCCGACGGTCTGGCCCCAGGCGCCGGCGGTCACATAGCCCGCAATCTTGCCGTCCCGCAGAACAGGTTCGTTGTGATGCAGCAGCGGCCCGGGGTCGCGCAGCTTGACCGAGCACAGGAACGGCCCCTTGTTTTCCGTCTTGCGCGCCAGATAGGCATCGCGACCAATAAACGGGGTGGGTTTCTTTGCCTTGCAGACAAACTCCATGCCCATCTGATGCGGCGCCTCGGTATAGGCCATGTCGTGGCCCCAGTGGACAAAGCCCTTTTCCAGCCGCAGCGCATTCAGGGCTTCACCACCGATCAGGCGGATGCCGAACTGTTCACCGGCCTGCATCAGAACTTCGAATACATGCTCAGCGAAATCAGGGGTGACAAAAATTTCCCAGCCCAACTCGCCGGAATAGGACAGGCGCTGCGCGAACACCGATGCGTGGCCGATGTGGAAATGCTGCAGGCTGTTGAACGGAAATGCCTCTTGCGACACGTCTGCATCGCTGACGGCCTGCAACAGCTCACGGCTTTTAGGCCCCATGATCCCCAGCACGCCATAGGCAGTTGTCGCATCGCGCAAGCGCACGTCTTCATCCGGCTGGATCAGGTCGCGCAGATGCAAATAGTCGCGCCGGGTGTGCGAGATCGAGCTCATCACCATAAAGCTGTCGTCGCCATGACGCGCAACCGTGACATCGCTTTCGATACCGCCCCGCTCATTCAGCATCAGCGTATAGGCGACGCGGCCATTGGGCATCTCCATGTTGTTGGTGCAGACCCGCTGCAGGAAACTTTCGGCGTCCGCGCCCTCGACCATCAGCTTGCCCAGCATGGTGTAGTCGATCATCGCAACAGCTTCGCGGGCGGCCTTCTGTTCCTCTTGCACCTGCGGAAACCAGTTCTGGCGGCCAAAGCTGTATTCATACTTCGGCTCAACGCCTTCGGGCGCGAACCAGCCGGGGCGTTCCCAGCCCTGGGCCTCGGTGAAACAGGCACCGCGGGCCTTCATAGGATGGTAGAACGGCGTGCGGCGCAAGTTGCGGACGGTTTCGCGCTGGCGGTTCGGCCAGTGCATCGCATAGGTCAGCACCAGGGTTTCCGGGCAGCGTTCCTGCAGATAAGGATCACGCGCCTGAAATTCCTCGCAACGCTTGGGATCCATTTCGCTGAGGTCGATCGGCGGGTGGCCGTCGATGATCCATTGGGCCAAGGCCCGGCCCGCACCGGAACCTGACTGGATACCAGTGGAGTTCACCCCGCCCAGCACAAAATAATTCGGGATGTCCGGCGCCTGCCCCAGGATGAAGCGCCCGTCATAGGAATAGCTTTCCGGCCCGTTAAAGAAGGTGCGGATGCCGGTTTCCTGCAGCAAAGGCACCCGGTTCATCGCCAGTTCCAGCACCTCCATCACGTCGTCCTCGACAAACGGCAGGCTGTCGAATTCAAAATCCTCTGAGATGCCCTTCATGCCCCAGGGCTTGGCCTGGAAATGAGCAAAACCGAACAGCAGTTTGCCGGCGTCTTCCTTCCAGTAGGTGCCGTCACAGTAGGAGCGCAGCACTGGCAGGTCACTGGGCAGATTATCAATCGCCTCAGTCACCAGATAGTAGTGCTCGCATGCGTGCAGCGGCACCCCGACACCGTTCTGGCGGCCCAGCTCCCGCGCCCACATGCCACCGCAGTTCACCACACAATCCGCGCCGATGGTGCCCTGATCCGTACGCACGCCTACGGCCTTGTTGTCGCGTGTCAGCACCTCTTCGACCTTGATGTTCTCCAGGATCTTGGCGCCGTGCATCCGCGCGCCCTTGGCCAGCGCCGTGGTCAGATCGACCGGGTTTGCTGAGCCGTCGCTGGGCATATAGATGCCGCCCAGCACACCGTCCGGGTTCATCAGCGGCCAGCGTTCCTGGATTTCGGCGGTTTCCAGGTAATGCGCCTCAATCCCGAACAGCGCCGCGAAATCCGCCTTGCGCTTCAGCTCGGCCATCCGTTCATCATTCACCGCGACCGAGATGGAGCCGGACCGCCGGTAGCCCGGGTTCTGGCCGGTTTCCGCCTCAATCTCCTCCAACAGCTCGATGCCGTATTTGGCAAAGGCAGTGGTGGCGTGGCTGCCCTGCAGCTGCCCAACCAGCCCGGCGGCGTGCCAAGTCGTGCCGCTGGTCAGCTGCTTGCGCTCCAGCAGCACAACATCGGTCAGCCCCTGTTTGGCCAGGTGATAGGCCACCGAGCAGCCGTGAATGCCGCCGCCGATGATGACAACCTGCGCGTGGGACGGGAGTTGCTTGGTCATTCTGGTGATATCCGTGGCTTATGTGATGATCGGAAGTTCACGCTCAGCGCGGCGCGACAGCAGTTCGGCGCCATCCTCGTGGATGACGATATTTTCTTCGTGCAGCATCATCTTGTTGCCGCCAAAGGCGAAGCCGGGTTCAAGCGTCAGCACCATGCCGGCCTCTATCACGGTATTGTCACCGGGCATCAGCGAGGGCCATTCGGTCACCTGCATGCCCAGCCCGTGGCCCATCCGGCCGATCTGATGGCCGCTGCAACCGCCCTCCTCCAGCACCTTGGCCATAGCGCCCCAAAGATCCGTGGTGGTGATACCGGGACGCGCGGCCTGCAGACCGGCCTCGGTTGCGCGCCAGGCAAGGTCATAGGCAGATTTGGCCGCATCCGTGGCATGGCCGAAGGCATAATTCCGGTCAAAGTCGCAGCTGTAGCCGCCCCAAAGGGAGCCGGTATCCAGCAGCAGCATGTCGCCTTCTGCGATCACCCGGTCGGTGGGCCGGTTGATCACGTCCGAGACCCCGCCAGCACCTGAACTGCCAACCAGATACGGCACGTCATCGGCACCTTTCTGCAGCAGGTCGATCTTGAACTTGGCAAAGGCCTGGCGTTCGGTATCGCCTGCCCGGATATGGTTCGGCAGGTCCTCAAAAGCGGCGGAGGCTATGCTGCAGATGCGCGCGATCTTGGCTATTTCAGAGGGTGATTTCACCATCCGCAGGCGGCGGACAACATCGGTTCCGTCGGTAATAGAAATTCCGCCCAGCCTGCCCTGCAGTTTTTGAAAGTCAGCCGCAGGCATCCGCACATGGGTTTCATGGCCCATCGGCAGGCCCAGGGTGCCGCCATTGGGCATCACCTCGCGCAGGGTATCGGCCAGCAGGGAAATGCCGTCGTCCTCCGGCTGCGGTGCCAGCCAGGTCCGGATATCGGAAATCCAGGTCAGCGACATGCTGGGGCCGCCGATTTCCGGGATCACCGCGATGGGGGCGCCGCTGGCCGGGATCACCACAAACCAGGGCCGCGTCGGGCTGAGCCAAAAGATGGTGTCGAACCCGGTGAAATAACGCACCTCGGGTTCTGTGGTCAGCAGCAGGGCATCCAGCCCGAGGCCCGCCATGATTTTCTGCGCCATCGCAGTCCGCTGCTCGAATTCGCCGGTCGAGAAGCCGCGCTCAGCGGCAGGATGCACGTCCGTCATCATCTTAATCCTGAGGCTTCAGTTGAGTGTGAAAAAGCATGCCCGCCCCGGCGACGCTGTCACGCACCCCGGCCAGCCGGGCAAGGTGCCAGGCGGTGACTTGATTGCTGGACAGAACCGGCTTGCCCAGGGCTTCTTCGGCTTCAGCGATAATGGGCAGCGCCCGCAGGCTGGTGCAGGACACAAATACACCATCGCAATCATCGCGCTGGCCGATTTCCTTGACCGCAGCCAGAATGCTTTGCGAGGAAATCCGGGCAACCTTGAAGTCATCCGATTGATTAAAGGTTCCGATCGCATTCACTTCGAACCCTGCCGCTGCGAGGCAGTCCCGCATCTCAGTGGTCACTTCGGGGGCGTAAGGTGTGATCAGCGCGATTTTTTTCACCTGCAGGGCTTGAAGCGCAGCCTTGCAGGCCGTCAGCGGATTGGTGATCTTTGCCTTCGGATGCACTGTGCGCAGTATGCGTTCCACCTGTGCTTCGCCAATCATCGTAGCGCCGGATGTGCAGCAATAACCGATTGCGCTGAATTCAAACGCCGGCGGCAGCAGCTCAGCCGCCGCCGGAAGATCGGCCTCCATCTTGCGCAGCGTGCCACATGTGACTTCCATCTCGTTCGGGATCCGCGCGTGGTACAAGGCGACATCATCTCGCCGTAAAAGCGCGGAAAACTCATGCTCAAGCGTCTGGTCGGATTGCAGCACGATCAGCCCGATCCGCGCCCTTGCGCCCAGACCGCCATCCGCTGCGAACTCCAGAGCCTGAATATCCGGCACCACGTTCATTCACCTGTCTCCAGAAAATTTCGGGCTGCAGCAGCCCCTCCCCACCTGCTTCGCCACCTTGCATTCTCTGGGTTCCCCATGCAGTCAGGTAACAAAACTCTCGACCACTGGTATATACCAATGTCCTGGTATATACCAAGGGAAAACTGTGGGACCTATACAGCATGAGTGAAAATAATCCGGCCGCAGAAAACAAAGTTCCTGTTTTTCAGAAAGTTATCGACCACCTGCGCGACGAGATCCGCAGTGGAAAGCTGCCCGAACATAGCGCACTGCCCTCTGAAAGAGCCATCGGAAAGCAATTCGGCATCAGCAGGATGACTGCCCGCCGCGCACTTTTGGCGGTTGAACAGGAAGGTCTCGCCTACAGTTCCGGGCGCCGCGGCCGATTCGTCTCTCCGCAGCGGCTGACCTATGACATCAGCAAGACGGTCAGCTTCTTTGCCCATGCAGAAAGCGGCGAACTTGGTCTTAAGATCGAACTGATCTCAAAACAGCTGACCCAGGCCGACGCCGCCCTGGCGGCCAAGCTTGCAGTGGCCGAGGGCGACGCCCTTTACAAGTACACACGGCTGTTTCTGCTCAAAGGGCACCCTGCCTTTGTAGAAGAGGAATTTGCCGTCGCGCATTTGTTTCCGGATCTTTTCAGCCATGACCTGCAGCAATCAACAACGCTGCTTATGGAGCGGGAATACGGTATGCCGCCTCATTCCGGCGACATTTCCATCCGTATGCGCGCATTGAATGAGGAGGAGGCAGGATTGCTCGGGTTGCCGACCTATAATGCAGGGATCGAGCTGGAACAGGTGATTTACGGATCGGACGGCAAACCATTCTGCTTTGGCCGCCAGATCTGGCGTGGCGAGCTCGCAGAATTCTCTGCACATGCCATCGTAACAGGGTAATTTGCAGTCAGACAGCGGCTTCTGATTGGCTTCTTCAAACTGCACATGCCCAACCCGGACCGCTTCGATCTTTATGATCGCCGGTGCGATGATGCCATTCGCGGCAGATGGCAGGAGGACCAATGTCTGCTTTCGCGGATCTAAGACAAGGCTTCGCGTTTGCAGAAAAAGACGGGTTCCCGCCTGGCCTCCCAATGCCCTCGCAAATGCAGCAAGGATTGCGCGCTTGCAGCGAATGTCAGGAAAGTCCCGCAGTGCGTGAGTTCGCCCCGAGAGTGACTTTGCTATCGCAGCGAACGGCAGGAAATGCAGACCGCGACGCAGAATTTTGAAGGCAGTTTGCGTGGTCGACCAATGACCAAAGCTGACTTCTGTCATGGGCAAGACCTGTCGAGCGCCGTTCTAACCGACCCTGCACGGCGCGGTGAAGAGCTATTAAACGATGTTCTGCATCACCCCCGCAGGCTAAGCATGTGAGGGAATTTAGGAGAAAGTGTGGACCACCGCAGGGGCTGGCATTTTGCCCCTGTCTGCGCTAGAAATTTTCCTGAGGTCAGCGACTTCAGGAGGAACCAGCCGCTCGGCTACCTACATTTCGGAGCTGTTTTCATAGGTAAACTGGGTCATGTGGCCAAACATATGAAAATGCGCACCGGCAGCTTACTGCGTGAGGTGTGGACCTTCTATGAGGACCGAAGGGCCGAATTGGGCGTTGCTGGCCCGAACCATCAGGGAGGGCTGAGCCAAAAGCCCGCCAACGAGGCGGCGCAAAGCGCCTCGATTTCCCTCTGCGGTCAGAGGCCACGGATTGCCCTTTCGGCCCTCCTGATGGCGCTCCTGGCTCCTGCGGCTGTCTCTGCCGGAGACTGGTCCAGCTCCGGCAGCTTCGACCTGAAAGAGACCACTGAAATCCGCGAAAGTCTGGCCTCGGCTCCGGCTTCCTCCCAGGGCGGCTGGAACTTCGCCACGAGGGAAAGTGAGTGGGTTGCCCTCGATGCTTTTGAACGCTCGCGGCCGGGAAAGCAGCCCCCTGCCCCGGCCACCTTCCGCCTTCCCTCCGGCTCCAATGTCGAGCAGCTGTTTGCCCTCATTGCATTTGCTGAAGCTCCCGGCGGCCGCTATGACGCGATCCATCACGGCGCCAAGGTGAAGCCCGGCAAGAAACCCTCGCAGATGACGCTTGCGGAAATCTACGCCTGGATCGACCGCACGCCGGGCCAGCCCCATGCCATCGGAAATTTCCAGATCATACCTTCGACTTTGCTTAACTTGCAAAAACGTCTCGGCCTGCCTGACGGAACCCGGTTCAGTCGGGAGACTCAGAACCGTATGGCCGCGCTTCTGATTTCGGACACCGGGTATCAGAAGTTCGCCGCTGGCCGGATTTCACGTTCCGCCTTCATGGACAACCTCGCGCGGATCTGGGCCGGCCTGCCGCTGGCGTCCGGCAAGTCTGCTTATCATGGATATGCCGGGAACCGCGCGACCATCACGCGGGCTTTCTACGGCAAGCAGATGGAAAGGATCTTTGGCTCCGAAACAGCGCGGATCACTGCAGCTTCTCCAGTGGCCCAAGCAAAACCAATGAATGCAGGCTGGACACGGCTCGGGCAATGATCCGGATCATAACCAAAACATCCCTGATTACCGCACTGGCATTACAGGAACGGGTTCAACTCTTCCAGTTTTATGTGGGCTTGAGACAGGCATATGGGAAGCCTTCATAACGCAAAAGGCGGCTTTCCGAGCTTCTGAAAGATGGCGCAAAATGCGATATGCAAGCGGCCGGTTAAGTGCCTTGGCCGCCCTGTTGATGAATTAATTGAGTGGCGGTATCTGAACTTGTTAGCCACGTCTCCAGACTGAGAACTGGTCAAGGCTTCGGAAAAACCCGCCCGATCTTACGCCGCACAAAAAGAGGCAATACACGCCCGCGAAAAGCCCTGACCAGACTCCGAAGATCGAGGCCCAGGATACGGTCAGAAAAAAGAGTCCGCCGTGCACAGTCAAATGCCCCTCCAAATCTCGGGATGCCCTGGACACATGCCGGGGCGGCTCTGACTGTAACAGGCTTTCGGTTAACAAATCCGGACGGGACTGCAGCCGCCCTGCGTTCCTCCCGGTTGAGGCTCTGGTGCCGGAATCTGCTGTTTCCAGCGCCTGCATTTTGGAGTAGATATCAAAGCTGCGGGGATACTTCCCGCCCTACCGCGCTTTGGCGATGATGCCATCTTTGCCAACAGCTGCGATGCTATCGGAAGTGCGGCGTGTCAAATCCACCCCGTCGGCGGAGATGCTGGCTTCAGCGAACTCTGTCTTCTTCAGCACAGATCCGTCTGCCTCCACCCACGTGGTCTCGCTGCTGCTTTCGCGGGTGATGGAACCATCATGGCTGATCCGGATCGAAATGCCCGCCACCGCAACCGATACTGAATCTTCCGTCACAAGAACCCCGTTCCAGGCATCCGGGAAATCGCGGCGCAGGACAATCTTGTCCTGGCGCAGCTTGATTTGCACGTCCTGGTCCGTGTCTCCTGCTGCGCTTCTGACCACAACAAAGGCTTCCTGTTCGCTTGGATCATTGTGAATACTCGCACTGGCATTCTTCGGCGGCCACACCTTCGGGGCTGCGCGCCGCGCGCCCTTCTGGTCCCGGTGGAAACCGATATAGAGTTGGGCAGAACGCCAGGTTTGGCGCAGAGAATTCACAAGTTCAGACATTGGGTATCAGCCCTCAACCGAATTAGCGCGCACCGGACCAAATCGGGTCCTCCTAGCGCTGCTAGTTTTGCTCAAGTTCATTGTTGCAGGCGTGCTGACTGACCTCGGCCAGTCAGCAGCCCAAAAGCTCATAGGGTATTAGCAGCACGGTTAGGGCAGGCCTTTACCCCATGCAAGACAAAGTTCAGCTTACGCCTGGATGGCACCGTGATGACGCGCCTCCCGTGCGTAATCCACAAGCGGTTTTGAGGGTGTCCAGTAAAGGTCGCGTTCGATCCTCAAGCCAAAGGGACCGCGGACTGCCACCAGTTCCGGGATGTACACGCTGCCCAGCTCAGGGCAACCCATACCCAGATCACATAGACCGAAGGCGAGGTTTTTGTCTTCAGGATCAATCTCGCTGATAAGCCAGGTTGCGGCGCCCCACGGCGTGAATAGCTTGACCACTGGCTGCCGCGACATGTCCTCAGCAATCTCCCCTGCTCTCTCCCGTGCCGCAATTGCCCCGTTCTGCAGCAGTTTCTCTAGTTGGCTTTTCATAAACAGGTTCATACCCAACGTCTCCTTTGTGTCATGGCCATCGGGAGGTCCCCTTTGGCTCTGGTTTTGAGCAGAGCCCTGCAAGGGCGCCGTCTCTAAAACCTGACCCGCTGGCGAAGCGTGGGGGGTAGCAACTGCAACTGGAAACCGATGGGAGTGGTGCGGCCCGCAGGCGCAGCCGAGGACACGGTCACGTCGGTTTCTGGTTGCGGGCGCGTGGGGGCAAAGCCCCCTCAATGCCTCTTGTCAAAGACTTTGCGCATGGCAATGCGCACCGCTCTTTTTTTCGATGGTTCGGCCACCTTGGGATTGGGCATTGACAGTTCGGGCAATGAAACCGCTTCCCCGACGGTCAATCAGCCCTCAAAGCGCGGATTTCCCCACGCCTGCACCAGACATTCCGGACCTGCTGGACGCTGACGCGGCTGGAGTAGAAGTTTCAGATGCCGCGCGCACATTGCGGCAAAACGACGGTCCTGCATTTGCCCTGCCATCAGGACACCGCCAAACCTCTCGCTTACAGAATATCACGCCAATACCAATAAGTGCTCTACTGGTCGGTCATGAGGTCAGGTCCCGGGTGTCCGCAGACTTGGTTCCAGCTCCAGATTGCACATCGCAAGCCGGTCTTCCTCTTGGCAGCCGAACCAGTTTTCATGAAGCATACCCGGGTTCGCTGCTATTGACACCAAATCAAAATTCACCACGGCGCGACGCGAGAATTATGCTAAGATGCAGGTAACGATAATTGGAGATGCTCCTGATCCCGGTTAACACTTGTTCGCAATTGAAGCCTTCTGATCCAAAATCAATAGCTGTCCACAACGGCTATGGATTTATGCATTTATGCTCGACTACATATGCAACCACTTGCCACTAACAGGTCGCTGAAATAGTCTCTGAGTCGGAACGCTGTCCTGCCATCAGGGCTAGTTCGTGTGATCACCATGTCTTTCGGCTCGTTCGACGTTCGCGCCAGGTGCCGTTCTCCCGCGTCACGCGGTCAGCAACCGGGGCAGTCTTGCGAGGTTGTTCGCCGCCATAGTCAGGATGAACCGCGAACGGACACGCTCGACACCGCGATACAGGGTTTGGGCCATGCCTCCGACTGTCTTGGCCCAGCCAAACGGTTCCTCGATCCTCTTGCGGTGCTTCTGTGACAGGGCGTAGCCTTCATGCCGGGTGGTTCGGCCATCGATCGCGGAGTATCTCGATTTCTGGGCGACATGGGGCGTGACGCAGGCTTGGCGCAGGTCGGAAACGAACCCGGAGGCGTCATAGCCCTTGTCGGCGGCCAGCGTCAGTTGCCGGGTTGATCCAGGGGAATGGCGATGGATCATGTCCAGAGCGGCCTTGCGTTCGGCATGACCGTCGGCCTGGGTCAGGTCGCCCTGCACGACCAGGCCCGAGCGGTTCTCCATCAGCGCATGCCCGATGAAGCACAGCATGGCCCCGGTGCCGGGGGATTTCTTGTAGAGCCGTGCGTCCGGATCGGTGGCCGATACGTGGGTGGCGTTGGAGCGCTTCTCGCCCTTGAAGTCGACCTCGGCATTGCGGCGGCGGTGGGAATTGCGGGGCATCGGATCGGTCTCGGCGGGGCTATCGGAAGGCTCGGTTTCGGGGGTGGTGTCCGGGGCGGGCGGATCACCCGGCCCATCATCGTCAGGCGGACTGGCCTCTGCCTTCGGCTGGAAACTCTTCATCGACGCCCAGGCCTTCACCAAGGTGCCATCCACAGAGAAATGCTCGTCCGACAGCAGCGGCGCAACCTCGCGGTGGGCGAGGATCGCCGCCATCACCTTGCGCGACATCTCGGTCGTCAGCAGCCGGTCGCGGTTCTTCGTGAACACGGTCGGAACCCATACCTGATCATCGATCCCGAGGCCGACAAACCAGCGGAACATCAGATTGTAGTTCAGCTGCTCCATGAGCTGCCGCTCGGATCGGATCGAAAACAGGATCTGAAGCAAGCTCGCACGGATCAGCCGCTCCGGCGGGATCGAAGGGCGGCCGAAATCGGTGTAGAGCGCCTCGAATTCAGCATCGAGACTGGCGAGCGCGTCATTGACCACCTGTCTGATCTTGCGCAGCGGGTGTCTCGGCGGGATGCGCTCTTCCAGATCCACGTAGCTGAACAGCGACCCGCTCGTCTCGTCCGTCCCGCGCATCATCACCCCCGCCGTTACCCTGCAGAAGGTGAATCATGTTCTCAAACCGCTGTCGAGGCGGAACTATTTCAGCAGCCTGCTAACTGCGATATCTGCTTTGACCGGGTACAATCAAAAACACAGGTGAAACATGACAATAGATATAAACGGCCTGAATGCAACTGAACTGGACGCGCTCGCAAAAGAAATCGAATCCCGCAAAGTGGAAGTGGAGAAAGAGGCCAAGCAAAACGCCTATTCCGAAATGCTGGCCATAGCAGACAAACACGGTGTGTCCTTCGAAGATGTGATTGCACTTCATGGCGGAAAGGGCCGCAAGTCCGGCACAAAGGCACCCGCCAAATACGCCAATCCAAAAGACGCATCCCAGACATGGACCGGCCGCGGGCGGAAACCGGCTTGGGTTCACGAAGCATTGAAAGCTGGCAAGTCTATTGAGGACCTTGAGATCTGAAGATCCTAAGCCTTGGTCGTGCCGCTCATTAAAACCATTAACTTCCTGAAAAGGAACGTGCGGCGGCTGTGTTCAGCCGCCGCGCAACATATTGGCCAGGCGAAAGAAACCAGCCCTGGGTTACCTTTCAGTGATAAGCCGACTTTCTGCGGCGCGGCCCCTCACTCCGGCATTCGCTGCAGGTGGGATGCCTAAAAGGTGGTGAGACCCCTCCGTGTGGACATAATGGAATAACAGCGCGGTCTGTGGCAACATCCCGGCATGATCAAATTCCGCACTATCGCAGATGACCATCCCGACCTTGCGCATTCTCCTTTGCTTCGGGGCGCTCTGATGACCCTGCAATATGCTCAGAAACACGGATCAATCGGTCTGACCAAAACGAAGGCGTTCAAGCGCGCCTTCGTCCATTGGGCCGTCGAGCATTTCGACTGGCCCGGGAAGAATGCAGAAGAGATGCTTCGTTACAACAAGGTGATCAACGAGTATGATTTTCCACCGCTCGAGATTCTTCATTTCCTTCTTATTTCCTTGCGCCTGGGGCGTCACTTCAAGGGTGAGTTTCGGCTAACCAAGCGTGGAACAGATCTCGCTCAAGCCCCTGGCCGCTTGTTTGCCGAACTAATCCCATACTTTGTGCTCCAGGTCGATCACGCTTCCTATGCACGCTTCAACGACCGCCCTTCTGGAAAATGGGACGTCTGGTTAAACGTGATAAACGTGGAGGCCGACCATGGCACGACCGAGGCTGCCTTGTTCAATACCCTCTACGATGAGTCACAAGACTGGCACACCGCGGGCTGGCGAAAGATGGCCGCGTTCACTTCTTGTGTGCTGCGGCCGCTCGAATGGTCGGGATTTCTGAACGGGACTCGCGAAGATGGCCCCGGCGCGGAGGTATGTCATGTGTTCAAGACCCGGCTCTGGCGCAGCGTACTCAGCCTTGACACCGACGGCATGCTGCGGCCGACCCCGGTTCAATGAAAGTGTTTTCAGAGACCCCCAATCATGGCGCTTGCGCAAGATCGGCCCAAACCGGAACTTGAACATGATCCGTGACGCCGCAGCGCAGCATCACCAAGCCGATGGGGTGGATGGCTCCTGCATGCTTCCTGTTGCAGCCCGGCTTACCTGACCATAACCTGCGCGAGTATCTGCGTGTGTAGCTCAACGGTTAGAGCAGAGCGCTCATAGCGCTTTGGTTGGGGGTTCAAATCCCTCCACCCGCACCAGAGCCCGCGTGGTGGAATAGGTAGACACTGGAGACTTAAAATCTCCTGACCACTTGGCCGTGCCGGTTCGTGTCCGGCCGCGGACACCACAATCCTTCAAATGGCAAGATGAACTGCGAGACAGCTGGAAAACAGGAAAAAACTCGATGGGTGCTAAAGCGCCCTGCCCTGCTCTGTCTACCGGCCCAATTCCCACTACTTCGAGCGCGTGGGCGGTGTCCCACTAACCCCCCGCCCTACTTCCACTACAAGGACTTCGTAGCAAAGCAGACCGACAGGGACAGAAGGGGCACCGTAAAGTTTGTGTGGTTGCCGCCGGTTACATGGCACGACATCGCTCAACTCGAAGCCGTCTGAACATAAAAAACCAGCCCGGATTTTGCGCCTCGTCGGTTAACTTTTCGGTGCCCAGGCGGCGGATGCAGTGAGGAAATTCGACAAGATGGTACAATTAGTGAAGAAAAGCGACGTTCAGTGAAGGTTTTCGACACGGATGATCTTGCTACGCAGGTGAGGGAAATCTAAGTTTCGCCCCAGCTGGTGACAGATTTCGAGGCACGGTGATGAATTTCTATGGGCGTAAGCTTCCCGGCCCGGGCCGGATTGCTGGATATGGCTGGCTGGTCAGCGAGCTCGGCCTTCGCGTGCCGATGCCACGCCGCCTGTCTCTTGTTTCCGATCGCCACGAACGACGATCCGAGCCGGAGTGGGAGATATTCCGATCGCAGCAATGGCCGGGTGAGACCGTGTTCGAGCACCTTATGTTTGCCATCAAGAACGAAGGCATTGATCTGCGGATCATGCATGAAACCACCAGGGTTGCGGACTCTTCCGAAATCTCCCGGGCCTTGGAAGGAACGACCGGCCTCCTGGCGCGTCGGCTTTGGTTTTTCTGGGAATGGCTGACGGGCGAGAAGCTGGCCCTGCCTGATCTGGGGAAGGTGAAGTATGAGCCAGCGCTCGATCCGGACATCTATTTCGCCATAAACTCCGGAGAGCGATCGGCGCGCCACAAAATCATCGACAACCTGCCCGGCACTCCGGCCTTTTGTCCGCTCGTGCAGAGATCTTCGAGGCTCGACCGGCTGATCGCGCTTAAATTGCCGGCTCGGGCAAGGGAGGTCGCCGAAAAGGCGCCGCACCATATCGTGTCGCGCGCCGCGGCCTTCTTGCTGCTGGACGATTCCAAGGCCTCCTTTGCAATCGAGCAGGAGAAACCCGGCCCCCAGCGCGCCGCCCGCTGGGCCCGTGCAATCGGAGAGGCGGGAAGCCACCAGCTATCGAAAGGCGAGCTTGAGCGCCTGCAACAGATTGTCTTGCAAGATGCGCGCTTCGTGAAGATGGGTGTGCGAAAAGAGGGCGGATTTATCGGTGGTCACACCCGCGACGGAAATATCCCGGAGCCGGTGCATATAAGCGCCCGTCATGAGGATCTGGCAGACCTTCTGGACGGAATTGCGCTCTATGAAGCACGGGCTCTCGAGGGCGGCGTTGATCCAATGGTGGTCGCGTCTGCGGTGTCGTTTGGCTTTGTCTATATCCACCCCTTCGAGGATGGAAACGGTCGTCTTCATCGGTATCTGCTGCACCATGTCTTGGCCCGTGGCGGGTTCAATCCAGCGGGCCTGGTCTTTCCGATCAGCGTCGTGGTCTACCGGCGCATCGAGGAATACAGCGAAGTTCTAAAGTCTGTGTCGGGGCCGATGATGGAGTTCATCGACTGGAAGCCCACTGCCCAAGGAAATGTGAAGGTCCTGTCAGACACGGCGGTGTTTTACCGCTTCTTCGACAGCACCATGCATGCCGAGTTCGTCGCTGATTGCGTCAGAGAAACGGTTGAGCAGGATCTCCCCAAAGAAATCGACTACATTGAGCGCTATGACCGGTTCAAATCCAGAGTCGATGAGATACTGGATTTGCCGGCACGCATGGTGGATCTGCTGCGAGGATTTCTGGAACAAGGCAATGGCAAGCTATCCAGGCGCGCCTTGCGCAAGGAATTCTCGGCACTGACCGAAGAGGAAGTCGTCCTCATCGAAGAGGCCTACGAAGCAGCCTGGTCTTCCGAGTGAATTCCTCCATCCCAGCACAGACTATCTAGATCTGCACGACCGGGCTACAATCTCGTTTCATGTTTCTTCTTCTGAACCGCCCGGGGAATCGCGGTTTAGAAAGGCTTTGATGCTGTGTGTGCCTCTGCAAATATTGAAGACCAGAAATCAGGATCCCGCCATGGCTGCGCCAGAAGTGGCACAGTGTCGTTTCAAACACAGCTAGGTCGAATGCGGCACGGGAAGCTGAAGAGCTGGCCCGTTTTGCTGACATCCAGCAGCCAGTCCAACTGGGCCTGCTCATCAAAAAAGTCTTCAAGCCTGACCTCGTAGCCGATCGTGTCCCGCTGATCAGGTATCCCGAAAGCCTGAAAGCGCAAGCCCGTCAGCCCTGTATCTGAACGCAGATCATCCTCTTCGCAAGCGAGGAGAGCGTAGACCTCCCCTGCCCCCCTTGCCGGACAGGAAGAAGCCGATGTGACCATTGCCCGCGCTCCTGTAGGCGGCCAAGCTCGCATCGCCAGGCAATGGCAGCCGGACCCAATTGTCCCCGCCGTGCCGCGGTGCGGGCTGATCTGGATGGTCGAAAACGGCGGTATCGATGTAGCGTTGCCAGAAGGTCCTGTTCACTGCGCAGCGGCTTGCGGCCTCCGGGTTCGAATTCGCCCCTACAGCAAGCGCTTCACCGCTTTGAACTTCAACGACCGACCAATCCGGCGCCACAAGAACGGTCTGCCGGTGGCCCTCCGTTCGGAAGGGAATGCTGGGCACAACAAGCCTCTCTCCCCCGACGCCGGTCCAAATCTGAAACTCAACCAGGGCGAGACGCGCCCCCTGCCCCCGCAAATGGCCGGCAATAGAGGTGGCACGCGACCGTAAGCGTGGCGCACTTCAGATAAGTAAGCCTGACCCACAGGGCCGGTCGCAAAAAATTGATATCCGGAGCTTCAAGCATCACGAAATCTCACATTTGAACAACTGGGTTCAAGTTACTGAATTTCAACAAGATAAACATCACCCGTCATCTCGGTGCCGTTCAATTTTTGGGGAAAATTGGAAGGAATGTCGGGCACGGCCGCAGGCTGGGTGCCACCCGGGCAACCCTCCTTTTCCGATTCATAGATCGGGCGTTGGATCATCATTTTCGACAGGTCTTGCCGCACTTCCGAGCGCCAAGGTGTAACTCTCGGGATAAGGCGGATAGATTAGATCGCCTGATCGGACCTCAAAGTTTCCACAATCGCCGAGACCAATCAACTCTTCGACGATGAGATCCCCCTCTTCACCCCAGAAAACTCCCCAATTTCCGGTGCCCAGACATCAGGATCGGCAACCGACCACTTTTCCTAGACATCCTCCGGCGCAAAGAGGATCCTGCCACTGGGAGCTGATACGATTACCTCCTGCTCCTTGCCGGCAATATAGTTCCAGCTCCCGCTATACTCGCGCTCAGCACCTCTGGCCGCGTCTCCTCTACATCGGGGATGCAACTCTCTCTAGAGGAGACGCGGCACAGCACGAACGCCACCGATGGCTGAGCATCGTTTCGGTCCGCAGATCTCGCTTGGCCCGCGCGTAGTCGCAGGAGATGCCGGATGGCCATTCGGGACCTGGACCAGCATTCATAGGGCCGCGGATCGAGTTCGAGCACCTCCCCTCTGGAGAGGCGCCCGTAAAGCTGCACGCAAATCGATCTCTGATCATTCACCAGTCTGGATGCGGATCGACACGGAAGCGAAAGCTGCTGGCTACCGGATGGCTCGTAATTGCCCACCGGGCAATTCTTGAGACTCGCGTCTGCACATGGCTCCATTCCGGTACCAAGGCCTACGGGTTATTATCAGCTCTGCAAGTTGTCCACCGGGCAACTGCATCCGGCTGGCACGCAGCACGTGTTGCCGCTCGTGATCCAGCAAGGCTTCACCTGAGTTAAAGGTCGCCCACGAGAGCAAGTCATTCGTGGCCAAATCTCCGCGAGCAGTTGGTGTTGTGGCATCGCATATCTTTTGGAAGCACAGGTCTCAGCCGTATTGACCTGGCGGAGGTCTGAGTGTGTTCTCCTGACAAGTATCTTTTCGAAGAACATTAGCTGTCTCGGTTGCCTGGCGGGCGACCGCTAGGGTCAACCCCAAGCATTCCTATTGCCGCTTGGTCCAAGGATAAGAGTGATTTGCGCACGCCGACCGCTGGAGCTCCTTTACATCGCCTAGGCAGTCTCTGTTCGAGGATCAAGCGGCTCCTTGGGAAGACTGCGTGTGGCTGAGTTGCCCACCGGGCAACTTGCATTGCGAATTGTTACGCGCAGTTGGTTCAGGACGCTTCCGAGATGCCGGTTGCAAGAGTTTAGACGCGGTTGACCAGCGGGCAAATCTTAAGCGGAGATGTGGTGAAACATGGGTAAGGCTTGTCGGTGATCCTTCGTTGCCCGGTGGGCAACATTCAAATGGACAGCTGAGATTGAGCTTCGTTGGCGCTCATGAAAGGCGTTGCCCATCGGGCAATTGAATAGCGACACGGTATTGGCCTTAATACAACGAAGGCGCAAATAGCAACACGGCTGCCATGATTTTGGCCGACATTCGGAAACCAAAAGAGGAGCGGCAAACGCACCGACCTGACCCAAGCGCATTCAAACACTGCCGGCAGAAAGTTCTGCTCACATTTGAAGCGTGGCGGGTGGCAGTGAGCGTAATGGGTTTCATGCGAAGGGCCCGACGTGACAGCGTGAGTCTAGATTGTGGTGGCGGGTTGCCCAGCGGGCAATCTAAATGAGGATGCCCTTGGCACAGAAGTAGTCGCGATCATTATAGGGCGGCCAACTGAGATTCGTAAATACCCTGAACGTGGATATGACTTCCCAGCAAGACACGAGCAGCTGAGCGGCAGACGGCCTTGCGATTGAAGCCAACAGCCAAGATCAGCTCGTTAAGCTCAGCTATGCGCGGATCTTCCGGCGGGTTCTTGCAGCCGCACAATGGCGGTTTTGGGTTGCAGATACGCTTGGGGTAGACGCTTCAATGCAGGTAGGAGCCGTCTTCCTTCCTCATGGCAATACGGTGCCCGCGGGCAACGCCCGTCTGACGGCCTGTTCAAAATAGGGAAGGGGATGACTAATCATCTCCACCTTTTGGATCATGTGATCGAATATCGAGATGATCTTTTCCAGACCTATCATGCGAAGCACCTGACCGTATGGGACTTGGTGAAGACCAAGGCTTAGACCCAAGCAGCGCAAGCTGTCCATCAGACTATCTCTGCACTGTCCGTGCGGAGGGAGAAAGCTTGATGCATGGGGATATTTCCCCAGCATTGCTTCATAGGCCAAAGGCGCATTTATTGAGGGTGTATCAGAACTGTCCGGCCTTTCTTTAATATTCAATTTTTGTGACTCTACTTGGCGGGTAGAATGCCCGTTGCTGACGGGTCGATCTTCGGTCTGGCGTGCGTCTGCAGTCAACTTAGCCTTGGGTTCGTCAGCGTTTTCGGATGGCGCAACGTCAGGCTGCGTAGCCGGATGGCCCGCGGGCAGGGCAGGGGACTCGGATTTTGCATCCGGTTCTGGGTCGTGTTCACTAGCGAGCAGTTCCAGGACTTGTGACCGCGCCTCTTCGATTTGCTCGATTGTCGTTGTCTCGCGCCGGAGCAGTTTGGTGAGGCCGTCCAGAAACGTGCGCGCATGATCGTCAATGGACGTCAGGCACTCAAGAGCCCTGCGCCGTAATGAGAGGGTCTCGGCGCGCAGGTTGCGGCGCTCCTCAGCTTGCCGGATGATCTCTTCAGACATCCGTTGCAGGACAGCAGCCGCTTGGAACGCAGGTGTCAGATCGATTCCATAAGCATCGACGATCTTGCCGTCACGCTTCAATGGAAAGCGTTTGCCGGTAGCGCTGTTCCGGCGCCGCACCAGACCGCGGTCAACAAGCTTGCGAATATGCTTCCTCAGATTGCTCTCATCCATGCCTGCCGCTCTCTGACAGATCGTCGTATTGGATGCGAAGCAGATGAGAAGTTTATCTGGCGTCCCTGGAACTTCTCCTGTCTTGGCATCTTTCAAGTCAAGCAGGGACAACATGGCTTGCAGCGCCGTCAGGTCTCCCGTGTTCAGACCGAGCCGCTTCTTGCACGTTTTGATAAGCCCATAGAGATCCCAGCGCAGGATCGGCCGGAAGGCCGATCCTGCGGTTTGAGCGCACGTCTCCGGCGCCCCGGCACCAAGTGCCGCGGTTGTAAGTGATTTCATGCCATTTCAGACGGCAAAAGTTCCCCGTTCACCGAATACAGTGTTGTCAGTGATTCAATTTTGGGCTATCTGTAAGTTGCTACACAAAACAGAGGCCCTCTGAAGACATCGTCTTTGGGGGGTTCTTTTGCTAGATGCCTGCTCCTTCTTCTGCTCGCTTACCTCAACCCGGATGCTTGGTCCGGGCGCTCCTATTTCTCAGGGGCGGATTGCCCACCGGGCAACGCTTGGTCAGCTCGCCGTGTTGCCCGCCGGGCAACACCTGAACCGGCCGAGGAGTTGCCCACTGGGCAATTCAATTCGAAACCCGAAAAATTCCTATTTATCAATGTCTTGACCCTTGTTCTCGTGCCAGTCCTCGTAGATCCGCTCCAAATTCCTTTCCAGGTATTCGAGGAAAGCTGGCGGAGCCTTCCGGTCGGCTTTCACCGTAAGAGAACGTGGTGTGCGGCCCATCTTGTAGCCGTCACGGCCGATCCTCGTTTGCTGGGTAGGGGAGGGGGCCTCAGAAAGGCGCTCCCTACGCAACGCCGCGAGGAGCGCTTTGAGGCGCTCGGGGCTCGGCAGATCCGGATCGATCATCTTCAGCAAGCGTGCCTGGCCTGGAGCATCATCTCCTGACAAGATCTTGCGCAGCGCCTCCCAGGGGCGGCGTCCTGCGCCATGTGCGGCGCCGACGGCCATGATGACGTCCCGCGGAATGTCTCGAACCACACCGCGCATCTTCGAAGCTTGTGTCTTGTCGATCCCAAGTGCCTTGTGGATCGTATCCGAGGAGTAACCCGCTTCCGTGACCTGAGTGACGAAGATCGCTTTTTCGATATAGCTAGTTTCCAGCCGGGCGGCATTCTCAAGCCCCTGTGCGATCAGCGCATCTTCATCACTGATCTCGACAACCATCGCACGGACATCTAGGCCCAGTTGACGGCAAGCCAAGATACGCCGGCGGCCATATACAACCTCGTAGCGGTCTCCAGCAACTTTCCGCAGAAGGACTGGAACCTGCTGACCATTCTCCTTGATCGACTCTTTCAGAGCTTCAAGATCTTCTCGGACGTCCAGCCGGTCTTTGAACCGCGAGCTGTCGATACGCGTCGGATCAACGTCCTGAAGGGAACGGAGCATCTGCTCCTGGAAGGATCTCTGAAAAATCTTTATGTTCGGGTTGCTACGCTTGCGTGGCGTAAGATCATCCTGATCCCCAGAGGCGCTGGTCTCCGTCTGGCTTTCGCCCAATTCGGGCGGATCAAAGCCGGTATCATCAGAAGGGTCAGCTTCGTGATCATTCATTGCATTGCGCAGCGTGCTCGAGAAGATGTTCTTGCGCGCCATTACTCCCTCCCCCATGCCTTGCGGAGATCGGCTTCGACCTCATCTGCGATGCCGGAGATGGAGGTAACGATCCGGTCATAGGTCGATCTCGTCATGTCCCGTGGCTCAACCTCCAGAACCGGCTGCTTGGTATTGGCCGCATCGCCGATCGCGGTTGATTTTACGAATTCATTGCTCATCACAGAGTCACCGAGCACTGTTCTGAGATAGGACGCCACCTGCAGTTGCGGCTGATCCCCGGTTTCATACCTGGTGATCAGGAAGCGTATGAAATCATAGGTCTTATCCCGATCCTGCTCCTCCACCACCTGCATAAGTTCGGATGCCATGTCCATGAAGGTCGCAAGCGACATCACGTCCAGCATTGAGGCCGTGAGGGGGATCAGCATCCCCGTGGAAGCGAAGAGTGCCGAGATCACCGCAAAGGAAAGTTGCGGCGGGGTGTCGAACATCACGATGTCATAATCATTGCGGACCTGATCCAGCGCTTCTGCCATGCGGCTGTGAAACGGGGAGCCGGACTTGCCGTCCCGGAAGGAGAGGGCGGTCTCGTACTCGAATTCAATGATGTCCATCGAGGCCGGAACAAGGTCGATGCCCGGGAAATAGGTCTTGCGGATCACTTCCCTGATAGGCAGCGGCGCCTTATAGCTCACCACGTTGTAGGAGCTGGGCATGTCAGGCATCAGCTCCGGGGACAAGCCGAAGAGGTTGGTCATCGACGCCTGCGCGTCAAGGTCGACAAGCAGGAGGCGATAACCTCGTAGCGCCAGAAGCTGCGCCAAATTGGTTGTTGAACTGGTCTTCGAAACGCCCCCCTTGAGGTTGAAGACCGTGACTACCTTCAGCTCTTCTCCAGGCTGCCGGCGCCGGTACTCCTTGATGGAAATACGGCCCTCCTTCCAGAGAAATTCCCGGATTTCCTGCATCTCTTCAGCGGCAAAGTAGCGCCGATTCCCGTTTACCAGCGTGCCTGTCGGCATCTTGTCAGCGTAGGTCTTGATGTAGTGGCGGAAGGTGTTCGGATTGATGCCGATGAAGTCGCCCACCTCCTTCATTGAGTATGAACGCAGGCCCTTTTGAGCATCCGGAGGAAATATCTCTGTGCTATGGTCCTGCAAGCTCTTTGAAAGCTTGCTCGAAAAGGTCTCAAGCCTTTTCGAGCCTCGAATCCCGCTCATACTGTCCTCAATTTTTTATTGTGTTTAGCTTTGCATAACAGGTTTCAGGCAGAGTTCCACAAATTTCTGTTGAGGGGGGCTGTTGGGTGTTGAGGCGCCTCGCTACTGCTGAGGTAAATATTCCCTGTTATTCAAGGGCTTTTGGCACAAATCCCGCGGAAGCAAGGCTATCCACAGACTTATGCACAGGCATGCAATGCCGATGATCGTTGCTTGAGCGCAACCGAAAGATGCCCGACAGGGGTCACGCGGTCAGGGATGCTGGAAGCTCTGATTGATTCTGCAAATCGAGTGTACTTCCGAAAAAGCCTTCCCATTCCGAGAGCTCGGACCGGTCGATGATCGAAACATCGACCTCCCAGGGCATCGGGTCGTCCTCATCGCAGCCAGACCCGGTCGGTTACTTCACAGTGCCTTGGCCTTATACGTCAGGCACTGCGACCGGTTCATCTCGAGCCGCCAAACTCTACTTTGGCCGTGCCTCGCGGCAGCCACCAATGACTTCACCTCACTAACAGCACTCCCCTCAAGCAGCCTGTTCCTTTTTGATAGCCGTAGAAAACAGCCCATCTATTTGGGCAAAGATCCTCCCGCGGACTGCGGGGCTTTCAGCAAACAACTCGTGCTTGGCATTTTTAATCAACTTCAAACTGCCGCCGGGCCAGCGTGCCATGCGGTTTTGAATCGCGGGAATGTCAACGATTTGATCCTGATCGCCGCAGAAGGTGATGCATGGGATTTGCGGAGATGCCACGCCTGACAGGCTCCGGGTTTCTCGAAGCGCCTGGAACAGCCAGCCCATGCTTGGTCCGCCAATTTGCAGCTCGGACAGCGACCGGGCTTGATTTACCCAGTGCTGATACATATCCGGATCATTTGTAAGCTTGTTGCCTTCGAACGCAGAGTCCAGAACATAGGTTTGACCGGTATAACCGGGAGCATAAATGTGGCCTTTTCCCAAGGCTTGAGCGGCCCATGTCAGAGGCCACGCTGCCATACGCTCAAGAAGGGAAAGTTTTATCCCGAACATCGGTGCGGTGAATGCACACGCCGACACTGGCAGGCCTTCCGTCAAAGCGCGAAAGCCAATGCAGGCACCCATCGAATGCCCGATCAGATACCAGGGTTTCGGAAGATCAAGCTTCTCTGCAGCCTCGAACATCGCGGCGGCATCCATCTGAAATTCGGAAAAGCGCTTCACATGGCCTGTCTTCCGGTCCCCGGTGACCCGGTCAGCGAGACCTTGCCCGCGCCAGTCGATCGCGAATGCCGTATAGCCCAGCCTATCGAGATCCGCGGCCGTGCGGCCCCATAGCTCTATGTACTCCGTGCGACCCGGGAACAGGAACACAGTGCCTTTGCAAGCCTGGCCGGTTTTCCACAGCCCCGCACGGAGGCGTACATTATCTTTTGCGTGTATCCAATAGGCCGACCCGTTTTCAGGGCCTTCAGCTGCCTTGGAGTAGTAAACTGCTTTTTCCACTATCAATAAGTCTCTTTATTATAAGTTATTTCGGGCACAACCAGCTCGCCTGCAGCACACCGGAGCCGAGTTTCGCGGCGGCAGCCATGATAATGCTCAGGCCGCATCCGCAATTTTTCTGAATTCCTGCTCCTGTGTTCGCCAGAAAAGACTGCCGATTGCAACTACCACACTGCCGGCCAGCAGAATTGAAAAGCCGTGGAACTGGCCAACAAGG
Source organism: Leisingera aquimarina DSM 24565 (assembly GCF_000473165.1). Taxonomy (GTDB): domain Bacteria; phylum Pseudomonadota; class Alphaproteobacteria; order Rhodobacterales; family Rhodobacteraceae; genus Leisingera; species Leisingera aquimarina. The sequence continues at coordinate 195,643 of NZ_AXBE01000011.1, forward strand.
AGAAACGTGGCGGCGAGCAGAACAACGACAAAAACCATCTTGAACCACAAAATTTTAGCAGGGGCTTCCTGCCGGCTTTCTTTTGTCCCGACAGGCGGTTCTGCTACCGCAGACAGGTCCAGAACCCAATAGATTTGGGCGAAACAGACAAAAAATACAAAGCAGGTAACGAACATAAGAAGGAAACTTGTGAAGAACGGGGACGGACTCTGGTCAAGCCAATCCCACTCTGCGTTCTGCACACCGAAAGCTGCTCGCATATCGTTGATCAGCCAGTCTGCTATGGTCGCCCCATCTGATATCAAATACGCGGCATTCAGTTTTATGCAGGTGGCAAGCAGGATCCCCAAAACCGTGCAGCGAAAGATCCCCCGCATGATTGTGGTTCCGGCTTCGTGAACCTGGCGCTGGTGCTCTTCATTGGTGTCAAGCTCGGGGGCATTACGCACTCCGCAGTAGTCACTGACAATCGTGTACAGCAAGAGAAGACCGATGAAAAAGAACCAGTAGATCATACCGGAATAAAGGAATGCGAACATGGACACCATGATAGCTTCCGGGACCGATGCAACCTCGGGGCGGGCGAGGACCACGAGGATCCAATCCAGCATGGCATTGCCCGGGTCGCCCTGCAGGAGCGTGCGCAAATACACTCCTGCCCACTGAACAAAAAAAACCATCAGAAAACAAATCAGGAAGATCGCCCAGTATGAAAGGGAGAATGAGTCCACCTTGCGCGTCCAGCCTTCATCGCCAGTCAAATCCCCGTGGATCGCTGCCAGCGAAGCGCGCCCGTCTTCTTTCCAGAACGACAGCAGCTCTGCCGCGAATATCAGGAACAGCGGCAGCAAGGCCATCTCGCCAACAGTCCAGCTCAAAGACCAATAGAACCCGACTTGTTTGTCCAAGCCCTCGATCGGGCTGTAGGTGACACTGTGGACACCCATGATATAGGCCAGGAACCAGAGCACACCGCCGCTAGCCCAAACCGCAATCGGCAAGTTCAATGAGTTGCGGCCGTGGAAAAGGGCTTCGGACGTCCTCGCCAGGCTGAACCGCCGCTTTGGCTGTACGGCGGCGGCATCTTGTGGTCTTTCCTCAGGCACAAGCACCAGGTTGCTCAAGGCAGCATCCGGAACAGGCAGCTGATCCCGCGGCGCGGACTTTCTTTTCTGTCGTCTCTTCGCCGCCAGCCGCGATTGCGCCGCACTCAGTTCTGCCTGCCATTCGCTGGTTGCTGCTGGGTCTCCGCACCCGAACACTCTGGCAAGCCAGCGGATATTGTCTGCACTTATTCCCTTCTCGTTGTCCTGAAACCAGAGTTGAACGGTGCGCAGATCAATGCCGGTCCGGTTCGCATCGATCTGAGAAATTGCATCGGCAAGCAGATCCGGCGTCCAGGGCCCTTCAGGGAACCCGTCCTTGTCCACGGGCCGGCCGACGCCGGCGGCTGCAGCCTGTTTGAACAGGTCTTTGAATGTCCCTCCGTTCGATGATGGAGGCTGAAATAATTTATCTCGTTTTAACAATAGCTTAAAAACTTTCGTTTCGTTATGTTTCGCAAGTCTTCGTATCCTATCGTGCCACTCGCTCGATTCGACGTATTCAGCACGCCGATTCAATTTAATGGTGTGCTAACCAATGAACAACGGCATCAAAGAAGCCATAGAAGCAATGGGTGTGCGGGTCGGAAAACCGCTCAGCGGGTACGAGCCAGCCGCACGCTCTCTGAAAGCCTGTGAACGCCCGGAGGGGGCTGCGCATCGTGCGAGGAAAGGTGTCAGAAAACAGGCGGTTCCGGTAGCCCAGGTTGAGGACGCGCGGGGCAAGACCGGTGTCGCCTATTTCTGGAACACGGGAGAATTCGAACTGGATTGGAGGTAGCCGTATGCGCAGCCGTCATCCGGTGTCACCCCGTTTCATCAGCCCGAACAAACTCTGCACAAGGTTAAGCTGTCCGGCGGCATGCCGCCGGGTCATGGCCCTGAGCGCTCCGCCCGGATTGGCTATTGGAGTAACCGGGTGGAAGCGGTTCCGGTCGATGAGCAGAACACACAGCATTGCCGCGATTTCTCCCATTTGACCGGCAGCATCCTGGTAGGCAGAAGGGTGAATGCCGAGGGGATGCAGCCGGTCAATGGCAGCGTTTATGAAATCCCGCTCATCAAAGTTTGGCCTGTCGCCGCGGGAGATCATGACCTGCATTTGCATGTCGCTGGAACAGAGGTTGAACAGCCTGGTCAGCGTAAGACGGGCCCCGAAGCTGCGGACGTCGTCCTTGTGAACCCGATCCGGCGCCGCATACTGCTTTTCTAAGCAATCTGCACGGCCGTCAGGCTGTGCAGCACAAACATCCATGCCTGCCCGCTTGCGGGCAGTCCCTATCTTCACGGGATCGTTACAGGGTACAATTTTTTCTTGAGTTGTATCTTGTAAATAGCGGCGGACATCTCTGTCCGGCAGGGCGGACTCTTCATGCTTCGTTTCGGCGAAAGCCTGCAACTCTTCAAGAACCGTGCTGACCTCACCCAAATGATCCCGCAACGCGCTTGCTGACACAGAAGCGTTGTAGCGGACGGGCCAGCCGGTGAATTCCTGCGCCAGCGCTGACAAAATCTGGCTTTCGGGATATACCGGCTGCAGTTCCATCAGCAGTGATTTGATCCGGCGCTTTGCAGCACTGACTTTCTGCTTCAGCACAGACCGGTCAATCCTGCCGGATGCAACATCGGCCTCCAGACTTATGAGGCGGGGAATTGCTTCAATCAACGGAGTGAAAACGATGCCCTGGCGGAACTCTTCACCGTTGGCCTTCCGGTAGCGGCAGCGGCGGCCATTCATAGCAGCTTCGTTGCGGATGAAACCGAAGACCTGCTCCAGGGCTCTTTCAATACGCCTGACCGTCCGTTCGTCCTTGCCGGTCTGGTATGCGATATTTGTCTGCATTGAAAAGCAGACCGGTTCCATTGCCGGGTCGGTCCAATCGGATGGCCTGGTTTCGTCAATCATGGCGAGCACAACGGTCAACTGGCCATCATTCATTCCGAGTGCAGGGGCTATTCGTCTCAGCAGGCGCTCGACGTCGCTGCGCTGCATGTTCCCTGGAAGTACCGGAAAGGTTTTCGCCTCATTCTGTGAGGCATAGGCATATCTGCTCAATTTCTTGCTCCGTGTCATTGAAGCAAGGCGAAACGGCTTACGAATAAGGCAAAAAATCTTTGTTCGCACGAATGCGTTTTCACTTGCCTGCTATGCCGGGGATGCACTAGGAAAAGGGTGACGAGTTATTTTCCTGCATCCCCCCGTATTGGCTACGCCTTGCGGGGGTTTCGCTTTTCAGCGTGATGTGATGGGCTGTTTGTCCTTTCAGGGCTGAAGTTTCTTGCATGCCGGCATTCAACCCGGCGGTTCGTCGGTGAACGCCTGCACAAGCTATTTCCCTGCGCAGTCCATGGCGGGGCACCGCACGGGTCCCTGCAAATCCTTGGCTATCCTCCTGGTCTCCATGCACACGCAGTGGCGGGTGAAATAAAATTCGAGATGATCAAAATTTCATTCCGGTCTATTATCGTCTGTTGACACGAAATTGATAAATGTGGCAAGCAGCGATTACGGGATGCGGTGGCTTCTCGTTGAACAATCATCTTGCTAGGAAGTCATCTCCAACAGGGGACGACACATGCCGATAGAGAGACATCAATCCTTGGTCACGGTCGCTGGCGTAAACAGCTGGAAAAAGGCGGGGAAAGTCTTTCGAGTTCGGTATGACCTGGTAAAACCAGGGGTGAACAGCGGTGCGCCGGCCTACAACTGTATTTACATTGTCGACGGCCAGGAGCACGTGCTGGTCGCGACCAACGCCAGGCCGACCGGGTTCATTGAAGAACGTCAAATCAGCCTTTGGCCGGGCGTTCTCAAAAAGCACCACCTGCAATACGGAGACGGTTCAATGCTGGTCTTCAATCCCGAAGACCAAACCCTCTCTACCTGGATGGTCGGGCCCGATGGCAAGGCTGAACTCAGCACAACCGGCGAGGACAGCACCGGGGCGGACAACTAACCAAGACGCCGCACTCCCTGAGATTGCGGGCAGTCAATTTCAAACTGTGCGCGAACCCGCAGCTACGCCTCGTAGCGGGTCTGCTCCACCTATGCACGCAGCCCGGGCATGCGCTGAATTTCCTGATTATCAAACACATTCCGAATTTCGCCCGCAACCGGCGAGATCCCGCGGTGTCGGACCCGCGGGTTATTTCTGTGCATCTGAAACTATGAAAGGAACGAGGGATATGCACATTTCGAAGACCCTGAAGATTGGCGCGCTTGCTGCAGCAGTGGCTGTGGCTGGAACCAGCGCAATGGCGGCCGGTTCGGACACCGGTGTTGAAGCCGGTTTCTATGCGCTCGGCCAGGACCTGAACACCATTCTCGATGGTGCAGGCGGTTACGTCATCCTGATCCTGTCTGTGATCATCGGTGGCGCAACTCTGGCAGTTACCGGCCGCTGGGGCCATGTGTTCATTGCCATCGGTGTTGCGGTTTTCCTGGGCTACGGCGTCCAAACCGCCACCAGCCTCGGCGGTGTTACTGCAAGCACCGATCTTCTGGAGCTGCCGGCTGTGGAGGCCCCCGTTTCGGAAACCGTCACTCAGTGATCCGGACCTGCTTCCCGCGCCTTCGGGTGCGGGAAGCAATCCCTGAAAGGAAGAGGCATGGACAAGGTCGTCAAAGTGGAACAGAGGCTGCAAGACCCGCCGCAGTTCTTTTTCCTGCCTGCCGATGAGGCGGTGGCCGGAATGTTTCCTATTGTACTAGGCCTCCTTGGCCGCCAGGCGTTTTTTGGCTTCGCAGCCGGGCTTGCGTTTTATTTCATCTGGAAACGTGTGAAGGGCGAGCGTGGATTGCATGGGCTTCTGGCTCTTCTCTATTGGATCACTCCGAAAGAGATCACCATCTATCGGTCCTTCCCGGATAGCGCTGTCAGCGCCTGGAGGGCGTGATGAACTTTCAGAACATGAACAAAGCCCTGAACCGCTCCCGGAAAGCGGTGCTGACTCTGGGCGTTGTATCGGCTGGACTGGTTGGTGCCGTCGTGATGCTGTCGGCCAAGCTCTATTCGCAGTCCAATCAGGTGGTTCTTGTGCCTACCACCGTCAGCGACGGGATGGTGGCGCGCGGCACGGTGGACAAAGGCTATGTTGAGGCACTGGCGCTGGATGCAGTCTATGCGATGTACAACAGCTCGCCCCGGACCCTTCATTACGGGCGCGGCGTCCTGGAACGGCTGAGCGGCCCGGCTGAGCGGGCCGGCATCCTGGATACTTACGACCGGATTGCCAAGGACATCACCGAACGCAAGATCTCGACCGTCTTCTTTCCCCGGAAGATCGAGCACAACTTTGCCACCTATGAAGTGGTGGTTGAAGGCGACCTCGCCACTTATCTGGAAACAACTCAAGTCACCCGCGAAGACCGCCGGATTTTGATCCGGTTCAAGCCGCAAGCCGGTTCAGTCCGGCTCGCCGCTATCGGGAAAATCTCAGCGGAGGAGTGAAGCTGACCATGATGAAGACTTTGAAACTGGCTGCGGTCTTCGCGGCCGGGCTGGCAGCGGCTTGCCCGGTGAATGCGGCAGATCAGCGTTTTACCGTCTCTGAGGATGGCCTTGTCCGCTTCAAGGCATCTGTCACCGGCATTACCCGGGTCAGTGTCGTGGGCGACCGGATCACGTCGATTGTCAACGACAATGAGGCATCGGTCTATCAGGTCCGCAATGACGAAAAGACCGGGGATTTGTTCCTCAAATATGCAGGCCCGGAGGGAATGCCGGAAAAGGAAGGCGGCTATCTGGTCACGGAAAAGGGCCTGACAGTCGCCTATGAAATCCTGCCGATCCGCGCGAGCACGCAAACCGCGCTGATCACGGTCAGAAGCAAGAACCCGGAACCGGAGGCTGCTGCGGGCAGCGGCGGCTTCGCCGGCACCTCACTTGGCGGCGGCGACGGGTTTGCAGCTCAGCTGACAGCCGCGACCCGCGACACCATCAGGTCTAAGATCCGCAACCCGCGCCCGGGCAGCGCTCGCCATGGTGCGCTGATCACCTCGCACCGCACCGGTGAGCTGGTTGGCGAGGTTCGTGTGGCCGCGGCCGGCAAGTCGCCTCGGCAGGTTCGGGAACAGGAGTTTTACCGGGCTGGCGTGCTGTCGGTTTGGGTTCAGAAAAAGAGCCTCGCTGCCGGTGAGCGGTCCTGGGTTGTTGTTGTGAGGGCGAAGTGATGGCGCAGAAAGACCGCAAAAAGAACCAGATCATTGCCATTGGTGTTGTTGGCGCCGTCGTGGTCGGTGGCTTTATTGTCCTTGGGTCGATGATGAACGGCGGAGCAGGGGGCGCGGGTCTGCCAAAACGCTCCAATCCCACAGTTGACGAAACGATTATTTCGGACCGCACGGCTGCGGCCTCACCGGAAATGTCCTGGATCACCTCTGGGCGGATCCAAATGGAGCAGTTGCAAAAGGAACTGGAAGAGCAGCGCAAGCTGGTCGAGCAGTCCCGTCGGGAAGCCGAACAACAGGCTGAAGCAATCCGTCAGGAGTATGACGAACCGATCCTGCAGCTGATCGAGAAAATCTCGACGCTGGAAACACAACTGGCTGAAGCCAAGAGCCGCCCTGCCGCCAGCGGGCCGGAGCAATCGTTCAATGCCGCGGCGCAATTGCCCGGCAAAGAGCAGTTGACCCGGGACCCTGCGGAAATCGGGCCGGGAAATGACTTCATTGAGCGCCGCACCCCTACGCGCACCACACCCCGCCGGACGGGGCAAACAGCCGGTGATGGGGAAGGGGGCTCGGCTCGCAGCAACTTCGGGCAGAGTTTCACACTCGCCACCATCGAGCAGCCGCAAACGGAAGAACGCGAGATCCGCCGCCTGGGCAGCTACCTCCCGGCAGGCAGCTACGCGCCAGCAGTTGTCCTTTCGGGCGCCGATGCGGCCACCAATGTGTCTAACCGGGACAATCCGATTCCGGTTCTGTTCCGGATTACCGGCTCTGCAGTGACCGCAGCGCTTGGAAACCGTCAGCCCGCGCGGGTGAACCTGAAGGGCTGCACCGTGCAAGGATCTGCAACCGGTGATCTGTCGTCGGAACGGGTCAAGGTGCGCCTGATCTCCATGACCTGCGTAAACCGGCAGGGGGAAGTTCTGGAAACCAAAGTTGCGGGCTACATGGCAGGGTCCGGCAAGGAGGGCGTGCGCGGGCACGTCGTAAGCCGTGAAGGTGCCAACGTCCGGAATGCTGCCATCGCGGGTGCTTTGGGTGGTCTGGGCAAAGGGCTGAGTGCCGGAGCTACCGCGTCTCTCAGCCAGGAAAACGCTTCGGTCAGTCAGATCCTGCAGAGCGCAGGCGCAGGCACACTGGCCGGCGGAGCGGAAGAAGCGGCCAGCACGCTGGCTGATTATTACATCAAACGGGCCGAACAGTATCAGCCGGTGGTCTCCCTCTATGGCGGAACCAAGGTCGAGCTCGTGTTTCTCGAAGGGGTGGAGCTGGGCCAATGAAGAAAATCGCAAGCCTGATTTTGATCGCGCTGGCCGCTGGCTGTGCCAATCCGAACACGGAAAATGACTTCCTGTGTGAAGCGCAGCAAGGGTCGCCCTGTACAACTATCGGTGCTGTGGACGGCACTGGATCCGCTGCTGTGACCTCGGTTCAGGAGCGTCCCGAAGACACTGCGGTGAAGAGCCTTGCACAAAATCCGCTGTTCTCCGGCAAAGGAGCTGTCACCGGCCTGCCGGACGGCGGTTTTCCCTACAACGCTGCGGCCTACCGCTCTCCGGAAGTCGTCGGAACGCTCTGGATTGCGCCGATCCTTGATGAAGGCGGGATCATGCATGAAGCGCGCTTTGTGCATTTCGTGATTCAGGAAGGGCAGTGGCGGCAGTAATGAGCAAACCCAGCGCAACAAGCCTGAGCGACAAGGCAGCCCGCATGGTTTCGATCAGGCAAGAGCGGCGCAAAGCTGGTTTTGTCGAAGTGACGGTGTGGCTCCCTGTAGAGCAAGTTCGCCACTTCCGTGATGAGGCTTGGAAAGCTGTTGAAGCCGTAAGCCGCTCTTTTCCACGCAATACCCTATTGGGCCAAAAACGCCGTCAGAGGGGCAGGAAATGAAATTTTTTCGTGACATAATGGACGGTCTGTTCGGGGATGTCCCGTGGACAGAGGAAGAGCCGGACCTGATGGAGGGGGATGTGCTCTCCGACATTCTGCCGTGGCGGGTCTATGATCCGGAACACAAGCTCTATCACTTCACCCACGGCAGCGGCTTCCTCATGGAAGTGGGCGCGTCGATCGGTCAAAACGATTTGGCTGAGAATATCGGCGGTGTGATTGCCGCCAACCTGCCGTCCAGCGCCACTTTTCAGGTGCTGAACTGGACCTCTCCGGCCATCGAACCGGTTGCCGGGCGGTGGAAAACGGCGCGGCTTGGCCGTTCGGATCTGATTGACGAAATGGTCCGTCAGCGGGTGTCCCACCTTCAGGAAATGCGTTTTGGCATTGATGAGGATGGTGCCCGTGCCATCCCCTTGGACAGGCACATCTTCGTCGCGGTCTGGCAGGAAGGGGAAGAGCTTGGCATTGAGGACGAAAAGCGCCTCAAGTCCATGCGCTCGGCCCTCAGGAACGTGTTCGCCACGGCTAGCTGGTCGATGGATGTAGAGCCGCCGCGCTTTCTCGCACTTCTGAGGGAGCTGTTCCACGCTGCCCGCCCGGAAGGGAGCAGTGAAGACTGGGACCAGGAAGCCTATGACGACAACATGCCGCTCAACTATCAGCTGCCCGGCGCGTCCCTGCGGGTTGGAAGCCAAGCCCTTCAATTCTCCGGAAGCCCAGAGCTGGCGGCTACTGTCTCTTCGGTGAATGCCTACCCGGGGGAATGGGTCTTTGGCCTTGGCATGGCACTCAACGGTGATCCGGCCCGGCTGATGGACCGGCCGCTCGGCCCGGTTCTGACATCCTTCACGCTGAAGGCGATGCCAGGGCAGAAAGCCGGGGCGTTCATTCTGAAGAAACGGGGCATGGCGGAACACGCTGCCAACAGTTCCTTTGGCAGGTTTGTCCCGAATTTCGCGGAGAAAAAGGCTGAGCTGGACGGACTGGCGGCTGAAATCCAAGCGGGCGAACGCCTCTTTGAAACACTCTATACTATCGTTGCCTACGCCAGGGGCGGTGCAACAGAGGCGCAGATGGCGGCAGGGGAGGTGGAATCCATCTACCGGCGCCAGCGGATCAAACTCTCCAAAGACACTTTCCTGCAGCTTCCCTTATTCCTTGCCAGCCTGCCGTTTGGCTGCTCGGGCAGGATGATGTCCGACTTCGGGCGGCAGATGCGTATGCGGCTTATGAAATCGACAGCGGCAATGGCCTTCCTGCCAGTGCATGGGGAGTGGATGGGCAATGCCCGGGGAACCGGAATGCTGCTGGCTGGCCGTCAGGGGCAGGTGTTCCAGTGGGACAATTTCCGTTCGTCGGGCAACTACAACACCGCCGTGGTAGGCAAGTCCGGGGCCGGTAAATCAGTGTTCATGCAGGAACTGGCGGTGGGGATTTATACCTCCGGCGGCAACGTCCTGGTGATTGACGACGGCTATTCGTTCAAAACCACAGCGGAAATCCTGGGCGGCAAGCACATTGCTTTTGACGGCCAGACCCGCAACCGCCTCAACCCGTTTTCTCTGCTCGATGCGGGTGCCATGGGGCAGGACGAATACAAGACTGATGCCATCGAGCTGGTCACCCGCGTTGTCGCCTCGATGGCTGATCTCGGCGGCCACACTGGCGGCCGGGTTGAAGGGGTTGAAGAGGACTATATCCGCACGGCCATTGCCCAGGTCTGGGACGAAAAGGGCCGGGACGGTGAAATCTCCGATGTGCGCGACCGGCTGCAGGATGCCGCGGCTGGTGAGCCGCGGCTGCCGGATGTGGTGCGCAAACTCAACCGGTATTCCCGCGGCGGGCCCTACGGCCATTACTTTGAAGGCGAGGCCAATATTGCACTGGATGCCCCGTTCACGGTGGTGGAGCTGAGCGACATCAAGGGGCAGGCCGGTCTTGAGGCGACCATCCTGCAGATCGTCATGTTCCTTGGCACCGAACTGATGTTCAAAACTTCCCGCTCCACGCCTACAGCCATCGTGATTGATGAAGCTTGGGATCTGCTGAAAGGAACCGGCACTGCGGCCTTTATCGAGGGTGTCGTGCGCCGGGCGCGGAAATACACCGGGGCGCTGATCACGGGCACGCAGTCGATGCAGGACTATAAGGCCAACCCCGCCGCCAGCGTCTGCCTGGAAAACTCGGACTTCCGGATCTTCCTGGCCCAGAAACCGGAGAGCATCGACGCGCTGCAGAGCATCGACCCGCCGGTGAAAATGCTCCTGAAGTCGCTGACTTCGGTTCCGGGCCGGTTCTCCGAACTGGCAATTCAAATGCCTGAGGGCTTTGCCTACGGGCGTCTGCTGCTCGATCCGTTCTCGCTGGCAGTGTTCTCTTCCAAAGGCTCCACGGTTGAGCGGATGAACCACTACAAGGCTGAAGGAATGAGCACAGTGGAAGCCATCAAAACCCTTGTTGAGCGGGGGGAAGTGGCTTGAGCTGGCGTAAGATTACCCTCATTGCGCTTTTCCTTGTGGCGATGGCCCAGGTCGCAGTGTTTGCCTTCCTGCTGTTGTTCGATCTCTTGCGTGATGAGCCTCCGGCGGTTGCGGTTTTCGACCCGGAAAAGAGCCTGACCATGTTTGTGGTCTGGTCGAATGGCCGGGTGCCGGATGAACAATTCGGGGACACACTCCCAGCGTTCCAGCAGGCTGTTCAGTTGGAAATTGACCGGCTGTCCGGCCAGACCGGCCAAATTGTTGTCCGTAAAGGCGCCGTCCTATCGGCTGCGGGCCTTCAGGCCGCAGATGTCACCGGCATCATCATGGAAAAGGTGCTGAGTGATGCGGCGTTCTAAGCTGGTTATAATCCTGCCTGTCCTGGCAGTGACCGTTGCCGGTTACTACGGGCTTGCCTGCGGGCGGCTGGTTGTGAATGCGACCGGCAGCCTGAAAGGCAATGCCTATGCAATGGTGACTTGGCCGCTGATCCTGCGGCCGGGTGCCATCGTCGCGGTTGAAATGCCGGAGGTTCTGCAGGGAAAGTTCGGCGGGCATGAATTTTACCTGACCAAGCGGATTGCCGGAGTAGCCGGCGATCCGGTCCGCCGCTCGGGCGATAGCATCTGCATCAATGGAACCTGTGTCGAGGGGCAGCTGAAGAACGGCGCGCTTGTTGCACCGCTCTGGCAGGGCGATGTGGTGCCGGACGGCATGATTGCCGTGTTTGGAGACAGCCCGGACAGCCTGGACAGCCGGTATTCAGTGATCGGCCCGCGGCCGGCGGCGGAAGTCGTCGCCGCCGGATTTGAAATCCCTTTCCCCCATTGGACAGACCTTGCGGAGCGCTGGAAATGACCCCGCCGCATTCTGTTTCCAAAAAAATGAACCGCATCAGAAACCGCATTCGGAGCTGCTGCAGGCAGCGCAGAGGCCGCGGTTTCGGATTCCGCTTTAACAGAATGGGTGCACGCCGCCGTTTTCAAGCTGCCGTTCTGGTTCTCGCTGCCGCCGCAGGGCAGGGGGCGGCCAAGGATCTCGGCACCCACGGCCCATTGTTCGAGGTGGCTGAACCCTCGCTGCTGGACACGATCAAGACCCGGCTTCTGGAAATGGAAGCGGCTGGCGAACTGGATCAGATGCGTCAGGATATGCAGGACACCACGCGGGCCTATGTGAACCGGCCGCGTCCGGTTCAGGGTCTCGGCAAAGCGGAGGAATACGCGGCTTGGGAGGTCGATATGTCGATCACCCTGAAAGAGGATCTGGCAGACCATCAGGGCCGGGTCTTCGCCCGCGCTGGCACAGTCGTTAATCCGTTGGCCTATTCCCGCTTTGAAAAGCGCATCGTCCTGCTTGACGGCGACGATCCCGACCAGGTGGCTTTTGCGCTGGCAGATGGCGGCGAGTTGGACACGCTTCTGGTTCTGGTGAACGGTGATCCGCTGGGCCTGATGCGCGAGCATGGCCGCCGGTTTTATTTCGACCAGGATGCTGTGCTGGTGAAGCGTTTCGGCATCCGCAACGTGCCTGCCGTGGTGCAGCGCGCGGATCCCGTCATGCAGGTGGAAGAAATTGCGCTCGGAAAGGGCGGGGAGGTGCTGCAATGAACCTGCGCGCTCTAATCCTCGCCTTTGCCTTCGCCCTTGCAGCAACCCAAGCGGCAGCAATTTGCAACAAGCGGTTTCTGAACCCCATCACGGAAGTTTGCTGGGACTGCATTTTTCCCATTTCCATCGGCGGCCTGAGCCTGAGCTTTGGCGCCAGCCGCCCGGATACGAGAAACCAGACCTTCCCGCTCTGCGTCTGCCCGGGTGTTCCGCCCCGGCTTGGCCTTTCCATTGGTCTTTGGGAACCGGCCCGGCTGGTCGATGTAGCAAATGAGCCCGGCTGCTTCGTGAATATGGGCTTTGAAATGGATTTCGGGTTGCTGTCGCTCGGTAAATCATCAGCCACCCAGCAAAGCGGCGGCAGCACCGGGTCGCGCTGGCAGGCACATTATTACTTCTATCCGCTGATTTCCTGGCTTGGTGTGGTGGTCGATGGTCTCTGCCAGCAAAGCGCGCAATTCGATGTCGCCTATATCTCGGAAATTGACCCGCTCTGGCAGGACGCGGAGTTGAACAACCTGATCAACCCGGAGGCAATCCTGTTTGCCAATCCGATTGCCCAGGCGGCCTGTGCTGCAGATTGCACAAAGGCGTCTTCCGGCAATCTGCCCATGGATGCGCTGTTCTGGTGCACCGGCTGCGGCGGCTCGATCTACCCTATCCAGGGTGATGTTGCGGCCCATGTTGGAGGGGTGATGGCAAGCCAGGTGGTTGCAACCAAGATGGTGGCCCGGATGCACCGGCTGCTGATCGCACGGAAAACGGCGTCGGAAAGACCGCTTTGCCAAACCCAATCGCAGCCGGTGATCAAGAAAAGCCAGTACCGGATGCAGGTCACGCGCCCGCGCCCCAAAACCTCGGGGCGGTATGCCTGCGGCCCCATCGGCTTTTCAGCTCAATACGTGGACCGGCTGAGAGAGTTCCCCTTCAAAGGGGAATCCTTCGGCTGGCTGTTCTGGAGGAAGAGAAATTGCTGCGCACTCTGACTTTTGCACGGACGGCTGGGCTGGCGGCTGGACTGGCGGCTGGATCCGCATTGCCCGTAACGCCCCTGTCCCTGAGTGCCCAGGAGGCCGGGGAAGGTGTGACAGAATACGCACCGGGCAGCACCGGGCGGATCACCGCCCCGCTGGCGACCATCGTGGACACCGCCAAGCAGCAGGGCGAGGCGCTGCGGCAGACCTTGCGCCCGCTCGATGAGGCGGAAGGGGCCTTTTCTGATGTTGATTTTGACGGGCTGCGTACCCGCGCGCTGTCGGATCCGCGCGTCCGGGCTTTGCTTGGCGCGGATACCGCAGGGAGAGCTGCCAGTGAGGCGGAAGAGGTGCGTTATGACGGTGCCACCATCTTCCTGCTGGCCTCTTTTTCTATGCCCAAAGAGTCACTGCGGCAAATGATGGCTGAAGCCCGGAAGTTCGGTCTGCCCATCGTATTCCGCGGGTTCGTGAACAACTCGGTCTATGAAACTCAAGCCGCCTTGGAAGAGACGTTTGGCTCTTTGGATGATGCCGTGGGCTTTTCCATCGACCCCACAGTATTCACCCGGTTCCGGGTCACGTCGGTGCCGCAGGTCATTGCGATGAGTGAAGCGGTCGATGTCTGCGAAACACCTGGCTGCGAAGCGGACCCGGTGCCGTTGCATGACCGGGTGGGCGGCAATGTTCCGGTGGAATTTGCCCTGCGCCTGATCGCGGAACAAGGGGAGGCCGGCGTTTCGGAGGCCCGGCGGCTGCTTTCCCAGCAGGAGGCCGCAGATGGTGAATAGATCTCTTTCCCTTGCCCTGATGGCCGTCCTGCTTGGCAGCGGGGCCTTTGCGCAATCCTTCATGGACCGCGCGGCGGCTGCAGCCGATGGGTCTGTGAATACGGGCAGCACTTTCCGGGATGAAACGATCAACGAGGTGGTGACACCATTTGAAACCTCCCGGCCGCCAGAGGCGGGCATGAGGCACACCACTTTCGAGGACCGTATTCTGGAAACCCGCGATGCGGACAATATTCAGGGGCGGGTTTTGCGCGCCACGGAAGACAGCGCGCTCATCCGTCCGGATATCGACATCGACGGGCAGGGGGAACTGTTCGATGATGCCAATTGGGCACATGAGAACGCGGAAGATATTGCCGGACGGTATTTCAGCAGCGAAACCGGCAGTTGCACCACGCCGGAAGTTCCGGTGTCTGATGTTCGCGACGAGTTCTGCGAAAGCCTGCCAGCTCGGGAAGAAAAGACCTGCCGCCTGATCCGGAAAATCCGGGTGGACCGGACCGACACTTACCGCTGCGACAGGCGGGCAGCGAACTATGTGCAGGTTTGCGAAAAGACCAATGAATATGAGTGCACGGTCAACTCGAACCGGGCTGCCTGCATTCGCAGAAAAGTCCGGATTACCGGCGGTGATGTTACCTGGAGCGGAAAAACTGCGACCATCAGCTTCCCGGCCGCTTCGCCAACCGCGAACGATGGCAGCAGCCATCTGAAAAAGCATAGGTTTTCCATTGAGGTCTCAGACCGGTTTGCCCCTGATGAAGTTATCATGGAGCACGTTGAGGCCCGGGGCGCTCTGCAGGTTTTGGCTGGGAACACAGTTGTTGGCACGTTCTCCCGCACCCGTACCGGCCATTTCCTGAATGGCCGTGGCAATGCGTGCCCGGCCAATGACACAGACGGCTTGCTTGTCCCCATGGTGAAAATGGGGCCTCCCAACTACAACAATCCTGAGAGGTATAGATGTTTTTGGGGTGAGCCTTGGGCTGGGGCAGTGCAGCCTTTGGCGGCACTTATCAAAAAACCTCTGGCAGGTGGTGACGCACTGCAGCCGCCGGCATCCGGTCCCGGGGTATTCTCAAGCGGCTGGGATATGCCTGAAGGCCCTGCTTATTGGCGTGCAAAAGTCTACAGGCTCGTCGAGCATGGCAACGACAAGATCCTGCAGTGGTTTACCTGCGAACCGCTGGAGCATGAACTTTGCCATCAAATGCAGGTGCTTACCCGGAGCGAAACCGTCTCGAAAGATGTGCTTCGTTTCCTTAGCCTGAACACCTATCCCCGGTCCCGCCCGGACCAGGGCCAGCGGTTCCGCAAGACCGACTTCACAGCCCGCGTTGTCTTCGCCGGAGGGACGTCCAATGGCGGCAGAGCCAAGATTACCATCAAGTTCGATGGTGCCTGCTGCGACAGCTTCAGAAACGTCGGAGAGGAGGTCTGCGAATGAGCCGCCTGATCCTTCTTCTCTTTGCTCTCCTGTCCTGGACTGCACCCGCCTCGGCCGAAATTACCTGCGAAGATGCCGAATACAGCTGTGTGGAAACAGACACGGCGTCCACAGGCGGCATCCGGCTCACCAGTTATTGTTCCCGTGAGGCAGGAACACGCTCCTGCCGTGACAGCGCTCCGCTTGATGAATGCAAAGCCACACGCGCAAGCGTCAAATGCACCAGGACCAACCGCCGCTGCGTCGATTACCGCAACGGGGAATGCCGTCAGTGGCGGCTCACCTATTCCTGCCTGAATGAAGACGACGGTATGAGCCCGGCGCGGCTTGTGAAAACCGGGTTCGGGCCGACGCAGGAGGAAATCATCAACCGCTGCGGCCGGTTTGAAGGCAATGAGGAATGCGAGCTGGTCGAAACCATCACCGAGGAGGGGGCGGAGGTTCGCGACATCAACCGCAAGGACTTTTCCCGGAGTTGGTGGAAACGGAAGCGCGTTTACAGCTGCCTTGCGAAGGGTGAGGGCGACAACACCTGCGGACCGCTGGAAAGCGATCCGACTTGCATCCTGCAGAGCAACACCTGTCTTGCTGAGCGTGATGGCGTCTGCACGAACCGGGAGTATCACTACCGCTGCGGCGTCGCCTCCGGTGACCTGGAAACCAGCTGCGAGCCGATTAACGTCTGTGTTGGGGACAACTGCATCGGGGTTGAACAGGAAACCTCGGATGATTTCGGCAGATCCGCGGCCTGGCTGAACGTGCTGGCGCAGATGCAGGAGGAATACCGGGAGCAGGCCGCCACTGATCCGAACGATGTGCGTTTCTTCCAGGGCACCACAATGACCTGCAGCAAGGCGCCGGGGCGGAATTGCTGCGGGACCGGGGGTCTCTTTGGCGGCACCTGCCCGGAATCTGCTGCAATCTTGCGGGACAAGCGGGAAGCGGGCGCGACCCATTTTGCCGGCGTCACCTGCCAGCAGAAGGTTTTGGGGGCCTGCGTCAAGAAGCGCTACCACTACTGCACATACAACTCGAAATTCGGCCGGGTCTTCATCGAGGAGTTCAAAAAGCAAGTTGACGAGGGCTGGGGCACGCCGGGCGCAGCAAACTGCGGGTATGTCACCATCGAAGATTTCGGGAATGTGGACATCGAGGAAATGGATCTGTCGCCTGTCTTCGGGGACATCATGAGCGACATTCAGGTTCCCGTTTCTGAAGACCTGCAGGACTTCTATGAAGACCGCTTCCCGTCGGCCGGCAGCCAGGCGCAGGACGCATTCGAGGAGATGGGCAAATGAACCGGCGCTCCTTCCTTTTGTCCAGCCTCTCCATTGCAACTGCACCGGCCTTTGCCAGTGCTCAGGAAAATCCCGGTGTTGGCGTGATCTTCATCGGGGCGTCCTGGTGCTCCTTCTGCAAATCCGCCGCGCCGGTGCTGGCGGCTATGACCCAGCCCGCCGGCATTCCGGTTTTGGTTGCCTCGCATGACGCGCGGCCGATCCCGCCGTTTGCAGACGTGACCGATGCCAGAACGCACCCGGTTGCTGCGCAGATCACCGAGTTCCCCACCACTCTGATCTACTCGCAGGCTGCCGGGGAAATCACAGGCCAGATTACCGGTTACCGCAATGCGCGCCACTATGCGCAGTCTGTGCGGGCCGCAGTTCTCGCCGCAGCCGGGAGGACAGGCTGATGCTGAAACCGTTGACCCTTGCCGCACTTCTAGCCACTGCAGCCTATCCCGCCAGCGCGGGGCTGGTCTGCAATGGTGAAGAGGTAGACGGCTGGCATTTCTATTGCGATCCGGAACCTGAGCCGGAGCCGGTCAAACCGGAACCGGCACCGGAGCCGGAACAGGAAGCCAGGGAAGAACCACAGGAGCCGGAAGAACCGAAAGAGCTGACGGCCACTGAGGAGATCGAGGCGTTCCGGGAATACGCCGACGAGCTGAAGCACCGCGCCATTCTCGATCCGACACCGGAAAATGTGCAGGCGTATATGGAGGTGAACAAGCAGATGGCGCAGCAGGCGGCGCGTTTCGCAGCCGTCTGGCAGCGCGTGCTGTTCGGCTCGCCCCACCTCGATGCCAATACCCGCCGCCCGCTGACCCAGATGGGCACCAACATTTATCAGGACCAGCGCAATGCGGCGGAGCAGGCAGCGCTGCGCCGGGCGGCTCAAGAGGCCGGTCTGATCTTTGTCTATGATAACCCCGCGGACTGCCGCTTGTGCCTCGCGCAGGCGCAGATCCTCGACGGCATCCGCAATGCCTACGGCGTGGAAATTCTGGCTGTGTCCACCGATGGCAGCCCCATCGAATTTTTCCCAGACGCGGTTCAGGACGCGGGCCAGCTTGAGGCCCTTCAGCTCGCGGACAAGCCGCGCCCCTTCATCGCCATTGTCGATGCCGCCAGCGGGGAAACCCAGCTGATCGGGGGCGGACTGCTGACAGAAGATCAGATCCTAGAGCGCATCTACGTGGTCCGGGAAGTGCCCATGGGCGAACGGTATAAGTGAAGGAACAGGCAGAATGGCGTATTTCATTGGCAATATCCCCGTGGATCCGGCAACTGACGACGGCCAGAACCTACTTGGCCGGGCGCATCAGGAACACAGCCGCATTACCTGCGGCTGCCGGAAACCGGCCCCGCAAATGTATGTGGCCTGCGTGAATGGCCGGTTCATTCTGAAGCGGATGCCGGAGACCGGCGCGGAACATGCGCCCGGCTGCGAGTCTTTCCTGCCGCCGGAAGATCTCTCGGGCCTCGGCCAGGTGCAGGGCAGTGCAATCAAGGAAGATCTGGATAGCGGCACCACGACGCTGAAGGTCGATTTCCCTTTGACCCTGGGCAGCAAGCGCCCGGCACCGCCTGCGCCTTCAGGGAAAAAACCGACAGAAGCCAAGGCCAGCCCGCGAAAGCTCGGCCTGTCGAGCCTGCTGCAATACCTGTGGCATGAGGCGGACCTGGTGAAATGGACCCCGGCGATGCAGGGTAAACGCTGGTGGGGGCCGGTACAGCGTGCGCTTTTGAACGCAGCCGCCGGGAAATCCGCCAAGTCCCGTGACCTGCGGGATATTCTCTATGTTCCGGACTACTGGAAGGCGGAGCGGAAAGAAGAAAACGCCGCGCGCCGGGCCAAGCTCCTGCGCGGCCTTCAGGCGCCTGCGCGCGGCACGGCCCCGCTTGGCCTCGTGGTGGCCGAATACAAGAGCCATGAAGCCACCCGCATGGGCGCGCGCTTCCTGTTCAAACACGCGCCGGACTGCGCCTTCTTCGCGGAAGAGGACCTGGTGCGGAAATTTGAGAAGGTGTTTGCGGATCAGCTCATGCTCGCGGACGCTTTGGGTGACGTGCATGTGATGGTGATCGCCACCTTTAGTGTGGCTAAAGCTGGCTACCCCGTTCTGCGGGAAATCGGCATGATGCTGGTCACTGCAAACTGGATCCCGTTTGAATCCATCCGCGACTATCAACTGATCCAGGCACTGACAGAGAGCAGGCGCGCTTTCCTCAAGTCCCAGCGGTTCACCCTCGACCATGAGACCCCGATTGCCTGCGCGGTGCTGACCGACCTGGAAAGCCCGGTTTCGCTGTTCGTTGCTGATCCCGCCGCAGACACCAATGCGGTCGCTGCCCTGCGCGAAGTGGCTGCAGAGGGCACCTATCCTGCTTGGCTCTGGCTTGATGAGGACGCGATGCCGGATCTGCCCCTGTCCGGCAACCGGCGGGCAGAAAAAGAAACGGCCATCCTCAAAGAGACAGGGGATCATGAGGATGGCCGGCAAGCCCCGGGTAATCGGGAGGAAACTAATAGAAGGGGCTTACCTGCCGGAGATAGGAACGGTTCAGGGGAAAGGGAATGCCAATGAGGCGCAATTTCCTGAGCCTTTTCGCCGCAGCCTCGGTCTTGGCTGCAGCACCTGTGGCCGCCGACGTCGGCCAGGACCTGAAACAGTTTTGGGAACGCACCGGCGGTGGTGTGAACGTCACCAAGCCGACAGCCTACAAGGGGCAGCAGGCGGGATATGCCACGCTGGGTTCTCTTTATCTGCGTACCCGGCCGCGCAACAGCCAGCTTGCAGCCATTCAACTGCCCTCCGTTCGCGCGGGGTGCGGCGGCATCGACATCTTCGGCGGCGCTTTTTCCTTCATCACCGAGGAAGAGCTTATCGCGCTGATGGAAGCGATCATGCAGAACGCTGCCGGGTTCGCCTTTGAGCTGGCGCTGGAAAGCCTGTCGCCTGCGGTGCAGGAAATCGTCGCCAAACTCCGGGATCTGATCCAGCAGGTGAACGCAGGCAACATCAACTCCTGCGAAGCCGGGCAGCTGCTCACCGCCTCGCTTTGGCCCAAAATGGACGGGGCATCCCAGCATGTCTGCCAGACTATTGGCGGTTATACCGGCCGGTTTGCAGACCGCGTTGCCTCCCGCCACGGCTGCGGCACCGGCGGCCAGCATAACTCGACGCTGGGGCGCGCGAGCGGGGCCTTAGCTGAGCAAGTGCCAACAGATGTGAACTATGCCTGGCGCGCGGTGAAGAAAAACAACTTCCTTGCTTCCAATCCGCGTATCGCAGAATTCTTCATGACACTTACGGGCACGATCATCACCGTGTCGCCTGAAGATGATGACGAAAGCCCAACGCACCGCACCATTCCGCCGCGTGCCCTGTCTCCGGATGCTGCCAAATCACTGGTTGAGGGCGGCGCCTACAAAAGCCTTCAGTGTGATGAGACAAATGATTGCCTGCACCCGGTTTTCAGAAACAGGACTATCGCTGCCCGCAATGCACTGTTTTCCGTCACGGCTGAAGCGATCCAGGGACTTTCGGATGCTATCAGCAACGATACCGCCCCACCGGACGAGGCCATTGCGCTCATCAACCTGACCACCATTCCGGTCTACAGGCACCTGGTTACGGCCAAGAGCTACAAATACGAGTTTGTCCAGGACGACATCAACTCGATGGCGGAGCTGGTCGCGGTCGATCTGGCGATTGCCTACATTGACGAGGGCATGAACGAGATCCTGAACTCGGCCGCCAACGTCGATATTGCCGGTGACATCAACCGGGAGTTTCAGGACACGGTACGCCAGACCAAAGGCGTGCTGCAGGACCTGCGGGCGTCTGCACAGCGGAAATACGCGGAAGCCCTGCGCAATCTGGAGCGTCTGAGCCTCGCTAGGGGTGAACTGGCTGCATCGTCCAACGCGATTTTCGGCAACATCATCAATCAGACCGGGGGGCAGTGATCTATGCCCGAACTCGAAATTCATACAGTTGGCGGCGGCTACTATCTCTTTGATGTCTTTAACTACCTCGCGGCCTTCACCGGCTCGGGCAACTTTGGAGCACTGATTTACGGCGGCATCGTCGCTGGCGTGCTCGTGGCCGGCCTCCAACTGGCGATTTTCGGAGCAGCGCGGCAGGCGGTGACCTACTTCATCGGCGTGATGCTGGTAGTTACCGTCGGCCTCGGCCCTAGGGCGCGCGTGATCATCATGGATTCCACCGTGCCGCTTGGTATCTACGGCACAGTAGACAATGTGCCGTGGTCCGTGGCCTGGGTTGGGTCTCTGACATCGAGGGCCAGCGCTTCGCTCACCGATGTGATGGAAACGCTGCTCGCTGCGCCGGATAACCTGACCTACCAAAAATCCGGAATGCTCTTTGGCTCCACCATTCTGAGCCAGGCGGCCCGCTGGCGCTCGGTCACTCCGGTTGTTCAGGAAACCCTCGTAAACTTCATGGAAAACTGCATGGTCGATGGCTCGAACATCGGCATTGTCGATGTAGGCGAACTGGGTCAGGCGGGCAATCTGGTGGCGTACATCGGCGCCAATGTTCCGCAATCTCTGGCCTATTACGATCCGGTTCTGGAAGAAACCACGACCTGCGCCGACGGGTGGCCGCAGATTACCAACCGTCTCAAAAATGAAGTGCAGAATGTCCTCTACCAGAAGGCCGCTGCGGCAGACCAAAGCCACTTCGCTGCAGATCCCGCACTCTCCGCGGCCGACATGCGTCGGACACTCAACCAGTTTCAAACCTTCATCGGCATGACCTCTGCCGGCGCACAGGCAACCATCCGGCAAACCATGCTGGTCAACTCACTGGACGGCGCGGTGCAACGGCTGATTGCCTCCTCCGGAAACAACGCGGCCATGACAGCCTATCAGGCAGCGCGGACGGAAGCCCAGACCTCGGCAAGCTACAGTGCCGTGGGGATCTCGGCCCTGAAATGGGTGCCGCTCCTGAAAATCGTCTTTGAATCGCTCTACTACGCGGCGTTTCCGCTGGCGATGATCATGATGATGACGCCCTTGGTATGGAATGTCATGAAGGGGTATTTCGGGGGCTTCCTCTGGCTTGCCGCCTGGGATCCGCTGTCCGCCATCCTGCATTCCATCGTCATGAAAGCCAGCTCCGGTTATTACCGGGAGGCAATGGGCTCCTACAGCACCGGTGCGCTCGACTATTCCCTGACCTTCGCCAATTACCTGGGCGTCCGCGCGGTCGAACAGGATGTGGGCACCATCGCGGGCTACCTGATGATGTCGGTGCCCTTTGTTTCCACGGTGATCCTGTTCGGCGCGAGCCGCATGGCTGGCCTTGCGACGTCGATGCTGAACGTAGGGCAGGGGGCTGCAATTGAATCTGGCCGCGAAGCGGCCACCGGCAATATCTCCCTCTCCAATGCCAGCATGAATAACTTCGCGGCCAACAAGTGGAACACTTCCTCGGTGCATGATGCAGGGGCCGCCACTGTACGGATGGCAAATGGCGCGATGCGGACCGTCAACGCGGATGGTTCTTCGACCTTCGCCACCGGCACCGCCCAATCGACCGGCGGCATGTCGGCACGGGTGGGTCAGACTATCCGGGAAGAGGTTTCCGACCGGAAAGAGGCTGCGATCCGCAACGCAACCTCGATGCGCGATGAGTGGAGCACGGCGCTTAACCAGACCGCCGCAAACTATGCGAACTTCGGCCGGTCCCTGGCCTCCGGCACCAGCACCGCCAGCGACAGTTCCACCTCACAGAGCCATAGGTGGACCGAAGAGGCCCGCGAAGCGCATACCGCAGTGGAAAACTTCGCCAAGGATCATGGAATTACACTTGATGCCGCCTACAAGGTTGCCTTGAGCGCTGGCATCAAAGGCGGATTTGCGGGTGCAGAGGGAAGCATCAACGGAACTGGTTTGGACCAAGATACCTACCGTCGTGTAGCATCTGCCGCGCGGGACTCCGGCCTGACGGAAACAGTCGCCAATTACGGCGATGCGGTGAACTCGATCCGGGCCAGCGAGACCAGCAGCCTGACCAATACCGAAGACGGCGGCAACCGCTGGAGCGTCGACAACGTGCAGCGCAAGGGAAATGCCTATGCAGAGGCGCGGGAAGAGGCACAAACCCTGGCCTCGGCAGAAAGCAATCTCTATTCGCACGGCATCAGCTATGACGGTCAGCTGACAGACGCGGTAATTGGCGAATGGCGAGAGGCAGGATACAGCGAAAACCAGATCTCCGGCTTCCTCAACCCGAAATCCACTTCCGGCGTAAAGGCCCAGGAGGCCGCCGTTGAAAAAGTCCTGCCCGGCCTGCTTCAAGAGCTTGGCCTGGATCGGCCGAACCCGGGCTTAGCCGAAGCTCATACGCTTTCCCGCCCAAAGGAAGAAATCACCACCCAGCGCCTGCCGTCGAGCGGCATGGATCATCATACAGAATTTGGCCGCATCACCGAAGCCACCGAAAAAGTTCAAGGAGCCATAGAAAGCCGAAGGGAAACGCTGTCAGAGCAGGCTGTCTCCAAGGCCACAGAAAACGAGCGGGCAGTGGTTGATGGTCAGGATTTTGGTGTGGTGCCGGGTGCTGTCGTCAAGGTTGGCACAACTGTCATGGACGTTGCTGACAGTGCAATGGATGCCGTGGGGGGAATTTCCTCTGCCATCACCGGCACGCCTCAGCTTTCGAACTATGACCGGGACGTGATGATCCGGACCATCGCCGGAGAAGCCGGTAGGGAAGGCGAGACGGGGCAAGCGGCAGTTGCGCATGTGATCATGAATCGGGTTGCAGATGAGCGCTGGGGAGACAATCCGGCCGAAGTCAGCCTTCAGCTCAAACAGTTCTCTGCCTGGAACAACGGCGTTGGCGGAAACAGCCTGCCAACAAAACTCGAAGAGGGCAGCGCCGAATATGAGCGGATCGGCCGGATTGTCGATGGTGTTGCCGCCGGGCAGATCCCGGACGTGACCGGCGGCGCTACTCACTACTATTCACCCAAAGGCATGGAAGCGCATGTGGCCGCCGGGGAACAAAGCAACGTTGTGCCCACTTGGCTTGGCAGAGAGTCACAAGCGCGAGGGCACCAGAACGTTCAGATAGGCGGCCACATTTTCACCGGGCGCAGGAGGGAAAGCGAATGATCTCAGTACTTTCGGTAGTGACTGCCATGCAGATTCCGGGAGTCCAGAAGGTCTGCATTGATACCAGCACCAATGTCCCGATTGGAATCGTTGTTCCGCAGCAGCCAGACAACGAACCACGCAGTACCTGCCAGGCCATAGGCCAGGAACAGGCCCTCGAACGGGCTGAAAGTCAGCAGAACAAAGCCCACGGCGTAGGCGATTTCTTTCCAGAATTTCGTCATCAGGCGTTGCATAGGACTTCTCCTTTAGGGCGAACAAGCATAGCAAAACACTCCCCAACAGGCAATGAAACCGCAGCAATTCGAAGAACAGAAAGGAAACGGGCAATGATTTTGAGCAACACAACATGGGGCAAGGCAGTTTTGGCGGCAGCAGTGGGTCTCACCATGACCACGGCCCCTGCTGCCGCTGAAACGCCGCAGACCGATTTCGAGTTTGATCAGCGCGTGCGTGACGCACTTCTTCGCAATCCGGATATCATCCTGGAAGCATTTGCTTTGCTTGAAGCAAAGGAGGAAGCCGCCAAAGCCGTGAAAGACCAGGAACTGATCGCCAAGGTGGCTGACGAGCTGTTTGAAGGGCTCGATCCGGAAAAGCCGATCCTGGTGGAGTTTCAGGACTACAACTGCGGGTATTGCCGCCGGGCGCACCCCGTTGTCGCCTCTCTGAAGGAAACCATGCCTGACCTGCAGCTGGTGCTCATGGAAACCCCTGTCCTTGGCAAGGAATCGACTTTCACCGCGAAGGCGGCGCTGGCGCTGAAAGCGCTGAAGGGCGTGGACGCCTACCGCGAGTTTTCCGATGCCATGATGTCGGTTCAAGGCAAGGCCAGTGCAGCCACCACCATCCGCACGCTGGCGGAGCTGAGCCATGATCCGGAGGAAGTTACCGCTGCGGTGCAGGAAGGCCTCGGCGCAGAAGATCTGGAGAAAGCCAAGCGCCTGGCTGCCGCACTTGGTGCAACCGGCACCCCGTATTTCGTCGGCCCCGGCGGCATCATCCGCGGCGCGGCCCCAGCGGACCGGCTGCAGGAGATAACTGTCAAACCTGAAGCTGAAGACCCGGAAAGCAATTGAGGGAAAGGCAGGCGGCGGACTCTGGAAACTGTTCCTTTGTGAGTGGAGGAGAAGCTTTGCCGTCAATCATAGAGACCGCCGCCAGCCAAAATGATCAAACAAAACGAGAGACCTGTAAAGCCACGATCCTCAGCCATGATCAGTACCATCAACTGAGGGAAGTGTCAGCGGCGGGTCATGGCAGCAAAACCTCAGCAAAGGATGAGGCCCACAGCCGGGCATAACAAAGCCCACCGCTGACAATCAGGTTACGCAAAAAGGCCCATGAGTAAAGGCGGGCCGCACATTTCGAGAAGGGAATTTCCGGTGAAAACGATCAAGCGAGCAGTTGCAGTTGCGGGCCTGATGGGCCTGGCCGGGTGCATGGGAAACACCTCCCAGACCTCGGCCAATATCATGGGGCTGCAATCCATGACAGGCGTCCAGCGCGCGGCCCAGACCCAGCCTTCGGAACAGGATCTCGCCATGAGCTGCGGCGAAGCGCAGACCGAGTTGGGCACGCTCTACGCGCGCAGCGACGCCATCAACCAGGCAGAACGGAAACAGGAGCGCAAAGCCAGCCTGACCGGTGGCCTCATCGAGGCGGGTTTGTCTGTCATTGGCGCAGGGGCCATCGCCGACGCTGGATCCGCCCAGGCAATTTCCAACGTGGGCATGGCCACCGTTGTGGCTGGCACCGCGGCCAGCGGCGTGCGCGGGTCCGGCGGCCCGGATGCCCAAACCTACAACGAGGCCTTGGCGATCGCGGAACGCAGCGCGCTCTTGGAACGTGTCAAACTCGCCAACGACTGCTGAAGCCCGCGCAACAGTCTCCCGGAAACGGAGGAAACCACGAGCATGAATTTCAAGCACTTTATCTCCGCCATATTCGCCGCTAAGGCTCTTTCCGGCTGCCAGACAGATCAAAATCTGTCAGCCGAACTCGAGAACTCCACAGTTCATTGCTGGGAAAGACGGATACCTAAAAGGAGACAAACTTCGAGCCTTTGTCTTGACACGCTGATCGCCGCTGCGGATTTATAGGCATGACTTCCCGCTCCCGAAGCTTCCAGAAATCCTTTGGAGAGATTGCTGCGATTGCATCTTCGTCTATGCCGCGTGACACGCAAACTCAGGAAATCGTCGCCAGTTTGAGCCGTGAAATACCTGTTGTCGCAGTAAATTTTCTGATCGCGTCACACGACAACAGTCTTCAGTCAAGGTTCTCCTCCGGGTACAGCCAACAAATGGTGGCGCATCTGGAAACGAATTCCTACCAGCGTGAACTCTCCGCACTTGGGCTATTTTCCCTGACAGGCTCTCTTCGGTACAATGATGTTCGATGGGATGAAAAGCCGGGGCTTAAAGTGCTCAGTGATTGCATCCGGGGAGAGGGGCATGGCGACTGTGTCACAACACCTCTCGTAAGTTCTTCCGGTAGGCTTGTCGGATTTCAAAATCTTTCATTGGCGGAAGCTGGCCTTATCGACAATGACGTAAGGTCCTTTCTGGATGATATTTCGACTACCGTGGCGAACCTTCTGGATCCGGTCTCGTTTCGAAACCTCGTTTCCCAAGACTACAGCGAGCCCCAATCAGTCTTCGCAATTGATCACACCGGTGCGGTTCTAACGCTTCGAGGAACTGAAGCTGGATGGCGCGACAAGAATGGTTTTCTGAAAACGGCAAGAGCAAAGGCCGGAGCGGGCGCGTCCAATTGGATTGTCCGCTGCAGGGACGGACTGCATTCTTTCCGTCTTTGGAATGCAGGCGTCCAGCAACTCGGGAAAGACGGCAACCACCTCATCGTGTGCGACTTGGGGGTCGTGTCGCTACCACTTACTTTGCGTGAACTAGAAGTTGCCAGCTTAGTCGCGGAAGGCTACCGGAGTATTGACATCGCGCAACAGCTTAAAATCACTAGGCGAACCGCGAATGCACATGTGGAAGCAATCCTGCAGAAGCTGGATGTTTCCAATAGGGCGGCCGCTGCCGCCGTGATCGTTCATCACGGCTGGCGATTACTTTGTTAGCGGCACCAAGGCGACTGGAGCCACTCCACATCCAGCAAGCGCGGGCCTAGGCAGCGCACCGGTGCATTTTCGGCGCTGCCCGAACCCGCCTCTTTAGTGACGGGTGGACACTCCCGACAATTTTGAAAGTCCTCGCCGATCCGATTTTCCGTGGAAATTGGGTTGCGCCTGCTGCATCGCGGTTGACTTGCCTGCCGCATCCTTCGCGTCAACGCTTCGGAGCGTCGCCGCACTCTGTGGCTATGAGCCACTCAATGAGTTGTTCTAAAGGCGATCTTGGGGCCCGCGATTTCGGCCAAACCAGATAATACCGGTGAGGCAACTCCATCGCGTTCTCAAACGCGCGGACCAATTTGCCGTGCTTGACCACCTCTGTCGCAAGGAACTCGGGCAACAATGCTACACCAAACCCGAGCGAAGCGGCCTCGGCCATAGTGGTGAACTGGTCGAAGAGCATCCCGTGCAGTCTTCCAGCAGGGCAGGAGTGGTGCTCGAACCAGTCCTCCCAGGCACCGGGTCGTGATTCGAGGTGCAGTAAGGGCATCTCTAAAAAACTCTCTGCGGCGACTGGACGTGTAGAGATCAGGTCAGGTGAGCAGACCGGAACAACACGTTCCCGAGCGAGTTCCAGATACTCGACTCCTTGCCAATCGCGCCGGCCAAAGTGAATTGCTGCATCAAACTGTTCACGGTTGAAGTCGAAAGGAGCCAGCCGGGTTCCCAGATTGACGGTTATGTTGGGAAACTCGTGGCTGAACCTTCGTAGTCTTGGTGCGAGCCAATGTGTTCCAAAGGCCGGGAGGGTGGCGAGAGACAAGCTGCCTCCGGAAGGGTTCGCTTTGATCTTCAGTGAGGCGCGGGCAAGTGCCTCCAAGCAGTCTCGGACGGAATTCGCATAATCAATCCCCGACACCGTCAGGGCCAAACCCTGACCTTGGCGCTCGAACAAGGCTGTTCCAAGCTGTTCTTCCAGAACCTTCAGCTGCCGACTTACCGCTGAGTGTGTCAACGAGAGCTCGTTTGCTGCTGCGGTGGCTGTCCCGAGGCGTGCTACTGCCTCGAGCGCAAGCAAAGAACTGATCGACGGCAGGAAGCGGCGTGGCGCTATCATGTGAGTTTTCCTCCAGACCCTGTGATCACAAGTCGTTTTTAATATGACCATTATCAGTATTTAAGTGTCGGATAAAGAAAACGCTGTGAAGGTCAAAGGGCGCCAACTGCTATGAACGCATCAACTGATTTCCGCCGGGCGCAACGTATCGCCTCGGTTGAATTGTCCGAAATCGTCCGCCTTTCAGAGCAGGCTGCGGCATTGCGCAGAGCGGGACGAGACGTGATCGTGCTGTCTACCGGCGAGCCGGACTTTCCGACTCCGGCACCCGTGGTTGAGGCCGCGCATGCGGCGGCGTTGGCTGGGCAAACACGCTATACAGCCACCGCTGGAACGTCTGAATTGCGCGATTCTGTTGCAACCAAGGCCGGCGTCACCCGGGCCGAGGTTCTGATCTCGGCCGGTGCGAAACAGGTGCTGGCCAACGCCATGCTCGCCACGCTCGATCCCGGTGACGAAGTTCTCATTCCTGCACCATACTGGTCGTCTTACACGGAGATCGTGAAAATGGCCGGCGGCCGGGCGGTTGTCGTGCCATGTTTGATGTCTGATGACTTCAAACTTTCACCGGAGGCGTTAGAGGCGGCGATTACGCCTAAAACCCGCTGGTTGATGTTGAATTCGCCCTCCAATCCGACCGGCGCCGTCTATTCCACTAATGAAATCCGGGCGTTCGCCAAGGTTCTCGAGCGTCATCCAAACATCTGGGTAATCTCGGACGAAATCTATGAACATCTCAGCTATGTTCCGGTCACGTCGTTTCGGGATGCCGCGCCGGATTTGATGCACCGGACCTTGATTGTGAACGGGCTGTCAAAGGCTTGGGCGATGACAGGCTGGCGTATTGGCTGGGGGATCGGCCCATCCGAGTTGATCGAGGCCATGACGGTCATTCAGGGGCAAGTGACGTCTGGGGCGTGTTCGATTTCGCAAGCGGCGGGATTGGCTGCCTTGAACGGTGACGATGGACTATTGAAGACCCGTCGCGACGCCTTTCGAGCGAGACGCGACAAGACAGTGGCGGGATTAAATGCGATCCGAGGGTTTCGGTGCCCACGACCGGATGGCGCTTTTTATGTATTCCCGTCGGTCACGCGAGTGATGGAGCGAGGTGGCTTTCCTTCGGACGGTGCGTTTTGTTCTTGGCTTTTGGACAAAGCTGGTGTGGCCGTCGTGCCGGGCCGGGCATTCGGCTTGGGCGGGCATGTTCGAATTTCCTTCGCCTACGCCGATGACGAACTGACTGAAGGTATCGAGCGGATCTTCGGAGCCGTCGACAAACTCGGCTGAGATATTCTTTCAAAATCCGACAATCGGAATTGGGACAACCGGAGCGCTATGTCGCTCCTCTAACAAGATATGGAGAAAACACCCATGCCTCACAATGACGTGCTGAACGCGGCGGGCTTCGACGAGGCTGATCTGGCGGGTGGTTCGCTGACTGTTCGCTCACCCATCGATGGCGCGGAGGTTGCTTGCATCAAGGAAACCGACCCCGCGGAGATGCCGAAGATTATCGCCCGATCGCAGGCGGCGTTCAAGACGTGGCGTAACCTGCCAGCGCCCCGCCGTGGCGAGCTTGTGCGTATGATAGGTGAAGAACTGCGCGCTGCTAAAGAAGAACTCGGCAAGCTCGTCACGCTGGAAGCTGGCAAGATCCGGTCCGAGGGGCTTGGCGAAGTTCAGGAAATGATCGACATTTGCGATTTCGCAGTCGGCCTGTCTCGGCAGCTCTATGGCTTGACCATCGCCTCGGAACGCCCTGGCCACAAGATGTCGGAAACCTGGCACCCCATGGGGCCCTGCGGTGTGATCTCGGCATTCAACTTTCCCGCCGCTGTATGGTCTTGGAACGCGGCGCTGGCTTTGGTTTGCGGAAATTCGGTGATTTGGAAACCTTCGGAGAAGACCCCGCTAACCGCTATGGCTACGATGAAAATCGTGGAACGTGCTTTGGCCCGCTTTGGCGACGATGCACCCGACGGCTTGCTGCAATTGATAATCGGCGGCGCCGAAATCGGCGAGGCGCTGACCGTGTCGAAGGACGTGCCAATTCTTTCGGCCACCGGATCGACACGCATGGGCAGCATTGTCGGCCCCAAGGTTATGGCGCGCTGGGGACGGCCGATCCTTGAACTGGGCGGCAACAACGCAATGATCGTTGCACCTTCGGCGGATCTCGACATGGCCGTACGGGCAATCATCTTTTCGGCGGTAGGAACTGCGGGGCAGCGTTGCACTTCGCTGCGCCGCCTGATCGTCCACAAAACAGTCAGGGATGAGTTGGTGGACCGGCTCGTCAAGGCGTACGCCTCTCTTCCAGTGGGGGATCCGCGCGTTGCCGGCACGCTTGTGGGGCCCCTTGTCGATGCCGCGGCAAGCGACACGATGCTACGCGCGCTCGATGTGGCGAAATCCGAAGGCGGGACGGTGTTTGGCGGTATGGTCGTAGCCGAGGGAGTACCTCCAGGCGGTGCTTATGTCGCTCCGGCGATCGCCCTCATGCCCGCCCAGACGGACATCGTGAAAGCAGAGACCTTCGCTCCGATTCTATACGTAATGGAATACGAGGCACTTGAGGAGGCGATTGCGTTGCAGAACGATGTGCCTCAGGGGCTGTCCTCCTGCATATTCACGCTGAACATGCGTGAGGCCGAAACGTTCCTCTCGGCCCAGGGCTCGGATTGCGGGATTGCTAATGTCAATATCGGGCCATCTGGCGCAGAAATCGGTGGTGCCTTCGGTGGCGAAAAGCAGACCGGGGGGGGGCGTGAAAGCGGATCGGACGCCTGGAAGGGCTATATGCGCCGTCAGACTAGCACGGTGAATTACTCCGCGGATCTGCCATTGGCGCAAGGGGTCAAGTTTGACTTTTGATCGTCGTGAAAACCTCTGGTCGGTGACCTGTTCTGAAGATCCCGGAGCAGGCCCTCTCGACCGAGATCTGTCCGTCGAACTGGCGGTGATCGGGGGCGGTTTCACGGGAACCTCGGCCGCCCTTGAAGCCGCTAGCCTTGGTGCCTCGGTCGCGGTGATCGAAGCAGAGGAGTTCGGCAGCGGCGGATCTGGTCGCAATGTAGGACTGGTGAATGCCGGGCTTTGGCTGCCGCCGGATGCAGTCGTTTCGAAAATGGGTTCCGGTCCCGGTCGCCGGCTTCTGTCGGCTCTCGCGGCCGGTCCCGAACAGGTCTTTTCCCGTATCCAGACCCACGCGATCGACTGTGATCCGGTGCGGAACGGAACCCTACATTGCGCCCATTCGGCTGGAGGTTTTCGCGAACTGCAAAACCGCTATCGGCAAGGCAAATCGATCGGCGCGCCGGTTCAACTGCTGTCCGCCGAGGAAACCGCCCGCCGTACGGGAGCAGCTGGTCTGCATGGGGCGTTGTTCGATCCCCGTGCCGGTACAATCCAGCCGCTGGCCTATTGCCGGGGCCTGGCGCGCGCAGCCCGACAGGCCGGAGGCCATTTGTTTTCCAGAACACGCGCAACTGGTCTGAACCGGATCGGTGGCGTGTGGCAACTGGCTGTGGGGCCGCACAAGATCCGCGCCAAAACCCTGCTATTAGCGACGAACGCCTATCACGAGTTTCTTTCTGGGTCATATGATCCCCAGTTTGTTTCGGTGTATTTTTCGCAGTTCGCGACCCAACCTCTACCCGGACATTTGCTGCGGAAGCTGTTGCCCGGGGGCGAGGGCTGTTGGGACACCGCGCTGGTGATGAGTTCCTTTCGGACCGACGCGGCCGGGCGTCTGGTATTCGGCGGGATCGGTAATCTGCAAGGGCCGGGAGGGGCGATCCACGCGTCTTGGGCCTCTCGGAAACTCAAACGCCTGTTCCCTCAACTGGCCGGGGTATCGCTGGATCATGCTTGGCGCGGCAAAATCGCGATGACCAGTGACCATATTCCGAAGATCGTCGAATTCGGCCCCGGCGCATATGCCTGTTTTGGGTATTCCGGCCGCGGAATCGCGCCGGGAACGCTTTTTGGGTCCGCCGCCGCTCGTGCGTTGTTGACCGGGAGGTCCGAGGATCTCCCAATCGCTCCGATCCGGCATCATGCCGAACGCTTCAAATCCGTGCGCGCGGCATACTACGAATTTGGCGCCACGTTCACCCATGCCGTCAAGCCAATCCCGTTGCGATAGGCGCGACGCTCACTTATCCTGAAGGAACACCTAATGTCTCAACACATGCATCCAGATGACATTCGCACGCTGTTTTCTCGCGCTATGTCAGAAATGTACCGCAAAGAAGTGCCCCAATACGGCGAGTTGATAGACTTGGTGAACGAAGTCAACGAAGCTACGCTACGCGCGAATCCGAAGCTCAAGGTAAGGCTGGAAGCCGCCGGTGAGCTGGACCGTCTGGATATCGAACGTCATGGAGCAATCCGCGTCGGCACGGCAGAGGAACTTTTCAACATTCGCAGGATGTTTGCCGTCATGGGGATGTATCCAGTCGGCTATTATGATCTGTCGGTGGCTGGGCTGCCGGTACATTCAACCGCGTTCAGGCCGACTTCCTGGACGGCCTTGAAGCGCAACCCGTTTCGAATCTTCACGTCTTTGCTGCGCCTGGACCTTCTCGAAGATCGGGACTTGGCGGAAGCTGCGGAAGCGATATTGGCTGAGCGCCAAATCATTTCAGGTCGCGCGTTCGAATTAATCGCTCGGGCCGAGGAAAACGGCGGGTTGACGGGGCAAGAGGCCAAAAGGTTCGTCGGCGAGGCGCTGGAAACCTTCCGCTGGCATTCTCAAGCTACAGTGAGCGCGGAAACATACGCGCGACTCCACGAGGCGCACCGGCTGATAGCAGATGTCGTCAGCTTTCGAGGCCCGCATATTAACCACCTGACACCCCGGACGTTGAACATCGACGCCGTACAAACTGGAATGCTGGAGCGCGGCATTACCCCCAAACTAATCATCGAAGGGCCGCCGAAACGTGCTGCTGACATCCTCTTGCGGCAGACATCCTTCAAGGCCTTGGAGGAAGCCATCGTATTCGAGGGCGCGGATGCCGCGGGCAAGCACACGGCGCGGTTCGGCGAAATAGAACAACGGGGCGTAGCCCTGACGGCAAAAGGGCGTCAGCTTTACGACGAAACCTTGGCTGCGGTGCGACGTGATCCAGAAGTGGCCGAAAACAGCGGAGACGCTGAGGCCTACACTTCTACACTAAAAAAACACTTTTCTGCTTTCCCGGACGGTTGGGCAAACCTGCGCCGTGAGGGGCTGGCGTTTTTTGACTACCAAGTGGCAGAGGACGCCTGTTTCCAGGGCCACGCGGATAGCGTTGATGCCTTGCTCAAGGCTGAAGCTCTGGTCGCTACTCCCCAAGTCTACGAAGATTTCTTGCCAGTTTCTGCCGCTGGGATTTTCAGGTCAAACCTGGGTAGTGACAACCATTCCGGCCATACCGGGCGCGCCAATCAATCAGCATTCGAAGCGGCACTGGGAACGGCCGTAGCGGATGAAATGGCGATCTATGCACGTCGAGAGGCCGAGTCGTTGAAAGCGGCACTGGAAACGCTCGGGCAACGCCACCTTTTCGTCTCCGACAAGGCTGCGTAATGGTCGAAGTGGCGGACATGACTTTCCCTGAAAACGACATGGCGGAGTTCCAAAAGGCGCTTCAAGCCGAAGGGTACCTCGGCGAGGTGGCGCAGGATTATGCGACCCGCACGGTGTTCGCCACTGACAACTCAATCTATGAACGGCGACCGCTCGCAATTCTGTATCCGCTCGATCCGGAGGATTTGAACCGGATCATGCGAGCGGCGCATTACCATGCGATCGCCTTAACGGCCCGCGGCGGCGGTACGGGAACTAACGGGCAATCTCTGACAGACAGCGTTATCGTCGATTGCTCGCGTCACCTTACCCGGATCGAGAGTATAGACCCAGAAAGCCAGATCGCGGTGGTGCAACCCGGCGTTATCCTAGACCAGTTGAATCGCGCTGCTGGCGAGCATGGGTTGTTCTTTGCGCCTACTGTTTCGACCGCCTCGCGGGCCACTTTGGGCGGCATGGCTGCAACGGATGCCTCTGGCAAAGGCTCTAGGGTGCATGGCCGCACGTCTGATCACGTTCTGGCAATGGATGTCGTGCTTTCGGATGGGAGTAATTGGCGGGCCGAACCGCTTGCCCCAGAAAGCCTGGACAGGGTCTGCGCCCGCTCCGACCTGCCGGGAGCGATCCACAGAGAGGTTCGAAGGGTTCTGAGCGCAGAGGCCGAGGAAATAGCCAGGGTTTTCCCCACGATGAACCGCGGGCTGACGGGCTACAATCTGAATCAGATCTTCGATTCCAAGGGACGATTCCGTCTGTCCAAATTGCTGTCTGGATCCGAAGGAACCCTGGCCTTGACCAAGAGGATGACGGTTCAGCTGACCCGAAAGAAGGCATTCCGCGCGTTGATGATCGTTTCATATGACGATGCACATATGGCTTTGGTGGACGTTCAGCGTCTCGTCGAGGCAAAACCATTGGCCATCGAATTTATCGATGACAAAATCGCCGAACTTGCACAACAGGATCCTGTCTGGACCGACATCGAGGCGGTTTTGTCGAATGAAGAAGCTCGCCCGGTTCGGGGGTTGAATTTCGTTGAGGTGCAGACCGACAGCCAGGACGCGTTGGAGGAGGCAATTACGAAACTTGCGGAACTCGGTGGAAAGCGGCCTACCGCATTGATCTGCGAAAGGGTCGTGCAGGACCAGGGCGTGATTAATAGGCTCTGGGACTTAAGAGCCAAGTGTGTCGGGCTGCTTGGACGGATGGATGTTTCGCGCCAGGGAACCCCTTTTGTGGAAGACGCCGCCGTACCGCCCGAGAAATTGCCGGAATTCGTCGCCGGCATGCGCGAGATCCTGGACCGGCAGGGTTTGGCGTACGGAATGTTTGGCCACGCGGATGTCGGCTGCGTTCACGTCCGGCCGGCGCTCGACATGCGCAATCTACAGGATGCTGCCAAGATACGCCCGGTTTCGGATGCAGTCGCGAAACTGGCGCGGGAAAAAGGCGGGCTGATCTGGGGGGAGCACGGCAAGGGCGTTCGGAGCGAATACGTTCCTCAAGTCTTCGGACGGCGTCTTTACGAGGCGCTTTGTGACATCAAAGCTGTTTTCGATCCGCACAACCTGCTTAATCCCGGAAAAATCGCGGCGCCACGATCAGAGCAGAAATTGCTTGCAGTCGACGCGGTTCCGTTTCGCGGCAGCCATGATGCGGCCATATGGGACAGATACATTTCCGGATTTGAGAAATCTGTGTCTTGTAACGGAAACGGCCAATGCTTCAACATCGACTTCAACGATACGATGTGCCCGTCCTACAAGGTAAGTGGTGACCGGCGCCTTTCGCCGAAAGGACGGGCGGCCCTGATACGCGAATGGTTGCGGCTTCGATCGGTTTGCGCTTCTGGCGGGGCTGACGCAACCGAAGCAAGAGATCTACTGCCCGAACTGGAACAGCGACTTTGTGACAGCCTGGAGAAGTGCCTAGGATGTAAGGCCTGTGCCTCCCAATGTCCCGTCAAGGTGGACATCCCGGACATGAGGTCGCACTTCTTTGAAGTCCTCTATCAGCGCCGGCGGCGGCCACTCAGGCATTATTTGCTTGCGGCAATGGAAACTTGCGCACCCTTACTCAGGACGTTTCCTGGATTGAGCAACTTGTTACTACGGAGTGCCAGCGGCCCTCTGCGTGCTTCAGGGCTCGT
This sequence comes from Leisingera aquimarina DSM 24565, assembly GCF_000473165.1. GTDB lineage: Bacteria > Pseudomonadota > Alphaproteobacteria > Rhodobacterales > Rhodobacteraceae > Leisingera > Leisingera aquimarina. The sequence continues at coordinate 231,476 of NZ_AXBE01000011.1, forward strand.
AGATTTGCCGCGGGTTCGTCCCGCCTACAGCAGGCGACACTTCCTCCGACGAAGGCAGAAGTCAGCCGCCGCCGTCAACCTGATCGAGGACAGCTTCAGCGGCACGTTTGATGGCGCTGTAATCGACACGGCAGAACAACTCCTGCAAAAGCTGGGCTACCAGGTTTTTCGCACCCGCCCCCAATCCAACGGGAAAGCATTGCATGTGTTGGGAATGCGTAAGGCCTTTGCGCGCGGCGCAAAAAAGGCGATCGCTCGTATCCGCTCTCTCGAAAAATCGGGGGTGCCGCTGCTCGTTCTGGAGCCGTCGGTGCATTCTCTCTGGCGTGACGAGTACCGCGCTTTTGGCGCCAAGGAGGGAAGCGTTTTGTCGCTGGACATGTTCCTCTCCGCAGAGATCGCAAAGGGCCGTCTTTCCGCTCGCCCGCAACTAATGGAGAACAGGCCTTTCCACCTGTTTACCCACTGTACGGAGAAAGCGTCCGATTCTCGCGTCGCCTCCCGCTGGCAAGCTATTTTCGAACATTTTGGTCTTACTGTTGAGCCGCAGCAAACAGGATGTTGTGGGATGGCGGGAAGCTTCGGGCACGAGGTGGAAAACCTGGATACCTCGAAGCGGCTCTATGATCTGTCCTGGCGCGAAAAAGTGGAATCGGCACCCGAGCGAGCTATGGCAACGGGCTTCTCCTGCAGGTGCCAGACAGAACGATTCTCTGGCCGGAGAGTGCGTCATCCAGTCGAATTACTTGCCGAGATACTCTAGCGGCAGAAAAGTTTTTCATAATACCAACACGGCAGGTGCGGGAACTGTACCGCGTTCGAGGCCTATCGCAATGCGCGAAAACGCCCCTCTACCAGGCTGCGGGAGCCTGTTATGTTCTGGTTCAGCTCTGTTTATGAGCCAAGATCGCCGCGCTTAAATTGTCAATCGGCCCTTTAATTGCAGATCTTCGTCAAGCTTATTTCGCTGCCCGTGCCGGGGTCATAGTCCTTTTCGAGGTCATGGCCTCATATTGTTGTTCGGGGCGGATGCGAAAAACCAGTCAGCGAGCCCCTAAAACCGGCAACGGTCTTTCGTCAGTGGTGATGTTCTGTTTGGTGCCGCAGGTCAAATTGCCCAAACTGATCCGCTTTAAGCCGGAGGTCATCAAATGGCCCAGGCGTTTGCCGGAATGTGTCCTGCGGCATTAGCTAGAGCGATGACTTTAAAAATGTCTAGGGTTTGTTGACAACTGTCGACTTGCAATGACAGCTGCGACGAGATTCCGGTTTGCCGCATTGCTGGCGTCAGTTTTGTCATAGCGGGTTGTGATTCCCTGAAGCTCATTCATTTTTGTAAAATAGTTCTTAACAAGATTCCGCCATCAGTACATTTTCTGGCCGTACTTTCTTCTTGACACTCCAGTCTGGGAATCTTTTACCCTGGCGAAGATGTAGTAAAAACTATCGTGAGGAAGGAAAGAGACATGCAGCAATATGCATTGCCTCTCAAGGTTGTTCATTTTTGTGTTGCCTTTTTGGTGCTGGGGCTTTTGACCTTGGGGCTATATATGAAGGGTATTCAGGTCGTTGAGGACTTGATATACTATTACGACCTTCACAAATCACTTGGCGTGTTACTGCTCGGGCTAATGATTGTCCGGATTGTCATGCGTAAAATCTTTGGGGCGCCTGCCAAACTGGAAAATCATTCAAACCTGGAGTTTAGCCTTGCAAGATTAGTGCATTTTGCGTTTTACGCGCTTTTGGTTGCGATGCCAGTTTCTGGTTGGTTGATGTCAAATGCGGCAGGGTTTCCTGTGAATTTTTTTGGGTTATTTGCACTGCCGAGTTTATTAGGTAAAGACGATGAACTCATGGCGACTTTACAAGATGTTCATTTTTTAATCGGCGCTATTTTATTTGTGATGATAGCGCTTCATGTTATCGCGTTAGTGAGGCACCATTTTTTTGACAAGGATGAGACATTGGGTCGAATGACTTCTTCAAAACTTAATAATGCCCTGGGGGGTGGTTTTATTGCGGTCATTTTGGTTGTATTATTGTTTATCGTTTACCTATGGGTTTCCGGTCTTGGTGCGCATAGCGACGCTCACGGCGACGCTCACGGCGACGCTCACGGCGACGCTCACGGCGCGGCACATGAGGCTGCTCATGGCGAAACAGAGGGGCAAATGCAAACACATAATTAAAATGACTTTTAGATTCAGAACTTAAGGGGGGAGAGTTATCTCTCCCTTTTCTATTTTCCCATATTTCCTTCGGGATGTATGAGATAGCTGCCCGGCCTCAACGCCCATGGGACATATTGAGAGGACTGATTAACGGAGGATTTCTGGTTTATCATTATGACGATGAGGAATGATGATTTCCCGTGGTCCAAAACATTGAGGTCGTTGAGATGGATGGATTTCAAGAAATACCATGGGAAAGTCGGTTGCGATCAGAATGTGTTATAGCCGCTGCTGATCGGGGCCGATTTTTCAGCCAATGCACTAGGGTTAGTACTACAATTGCGTTTGTTTTGGATTTCTGATTCATCTTTCTCTGGGATTGGGAGGGATGAGTCATGTCTGTTTCGGATTGGGCGGGCAGCGTTTCAGATTGGTCGCATGCACTTGAAGGCTTGAAGGATGTCATCGCCCCTGCGTTCAAACGTTCTGAACAACGCGCCTCCGCGGGCGTGTTCATTGATGGCCTGTTGTCTGGAGCGGAGCGCAAGACGGGCTGGATGCTGGCGGAAGAAGCCGGGTTGGCGCGGCCCTCTCGGATCCAGTCTTTGCTGGGACGGTCATCCTGGTCAGCGGATACGCTGTGCGAGCGGGTTCGGAGAAGCGTTAAAAGACAAAGAGATACTCGCATGCATTCCTGACCGGAAACAGCGGAAGGAGGCGGTGAAATACGACCAGCGCCGCAATCGGATTGAGATCATGTTCAGCAGGCTGAAGGATTGGCGGAGCGTCGCGGTCCGATACGGCAGGTTCCCGAAGGTCTTCCTATCAGTCATCGCTCTACATTGTAGGCAACTTTTCTGGCACCGAAGGCTATGTCAGCTATGACTCTGCTGTTTCCTATGAGGCCGAGGGGTGGAAGGTGACAACCGGTGTCCGGTACACAGACATTGGCAGTGCAGATTCCGCGATTATTTCGTTCACCGGCAACGACGCATTCTCAGCGGGCGTGAAGATCAGTAATAGCTTCTAAAGCCGCCTTAAAAAATCGCGCCGTAGCCGTTCTGTGAGCCATCTGTTCAGGCTCACAGAACGGCTACATCACACTGCGCGAACTGGCCCCTCTACAAGGCTGCGGGGGCCTGTTATGTTCTGGTTCAGCTCTGTTTATAGGCCAAGATCGCCGCGCTTAAATCCTCGATCGCGGTTCCCACGCCTTTGAAAAGGGTTATTTCCTCGTGGTTGCCGCGCGGGAAAGCATTATCGGCGCAGATGTTTTTCAATGTCCCGGCGATTTCCGAGCGGGCCAAGACGCCATTTTGGATCGGAGTGATCAAATCGCCGCTTTCGCGGAGTGCGTCCTCGGTGTCGATAAACACGCTTGCGCGCTCGATGGCGTGGTCATCGGCTTCACGCATTTCGGGAGTAAAGCTGCCGATGAGGTCGATGTGCTGCCCGCTTCTCAGCCATTTTCCCTTAATTACTGGTGATTTGGCGAGCGTGGCGCAGGACACCACATCGGCCTCGGCAATGCCCTCTTCAGCCGTGTCGATGACGTCGGCTGTGATCCCCAAAGCGTTCAGATCAGCGGCCATGCGCTCAGCATTTTCTCGGCGAAGATCATGCACTAGGGTGTGCTCGATCGGCAGTACCTCCCGATATGATAGGGCAAGGTTTCGACCAACCCGTCCAGCACCGATAATCAAATGCGCGCTGCTGTCGGGGCGTGCAAGACGCCGCGCGGCAAGAGCTGACGCGGCAGCGGTACGTCGTGCCGTCAATTCGCCCCCGTCCAGCATCATCAAGTGTTCGCCGGTGTCACGGTCGAAAAGGATGTAGCTCGACGATATGGCAGGAAGGTCCCGACTGGTATTGCCAGGAACGACGTTGACCAATTTGACGCCGCCGAAACCTTCCTGCTGCCATGCCGGCATCAGTAAAATAACGTCATCTTCGGCAGCGGTGTTTCCAACGTTGTGTTGGTGACGAAGCGGAGTCTCGTATTCTCCGCGAAAGCCATGATCGATAGCCTCCACGAGTTTGTCGAAGGGAAGAGCGGCGCGAGTAGCCTCAAGGTCGAGAACTTTCATAGGTTTCCCCTATTGCAAGTTTGTAACTGATAACCGCATGGGCAATTGCCCGATGCAGCAAGTCGGCTTCTGCCGCGATGATCCCAGAAAGGTGCATCACTGCAGAGGCCGGAATGCTGAAATTCAATTTCCTAACTGATTTCAGTTGTTGGCGACGTGGATGCCGGGGCGCCGAGCGGTCCAATTCGTAGCTTCTTCGAGCTGTGCCGTAAGGTTGAGCAGAATATCCTCTCGCGCGACCGAGGACGCAATCTGCACACCGGCCGGCACACCGTCCACTATGCCGGTGGGAACTGCGATCGCAGGCTGTCCCGTCATGTTGAATGGGGCGGTCGAATTAAACCGAGCGAATAGTTCATCGTAATACTGATCGATGGTCCAGTCGGGATGGTTCTGGTTTGAATCCCCTAGCGGAAGCGCCAGATTCGCATAGGGTGGAAGAACTACTGCATCATAGGCCGAGAAGAATGTTCCCATCTGCTGGCAGATGCCCGACATGATCTGAATGCCCTCTTCAATCATCGGGGCGGTTATCTTGAGACCGGCCTCCGCGCCTCTGAGAGTACAGGTTTCAAACAATTCGGTGTTGGGTTCGACCCCTAAGGCTTGGGCAAGGCCATAGACACCACGCGCCAGGAACGACATCCAGAAACGGTAGTTCGCGGTGTGGAACTGTTCGGGATCGAAGGGGATATGGATAATGTCGGTGACGTTGTGCCCCATCGAAGACAACAAATTGCCGACTCGGCGTACCTCGTCCGAAAGCGCTTTCTGCGTAGGTTTCTCCCCTTTGAAGCCCTGTGGTGCGATGGCGATCCGCAACCCTGTCATTGGGCGCTTGATGCTTTCGCTGTACAAAATTTCGGGTTTAGCCAGCGGAACGAAGGAATTGGCCTCCGGACCATTGACGAGATCGAGAAGAACGGCCGAATCCCTGGTTGTGCGGCTCATTGCGAATTCGCTGACCATACCCATCAGGGGCAACTGGTAATCCGGTCCCAGCGGCGTGCGCCCTCGGCTGGGTTTCAGGCCGACCAAGCCGCAAGCTGCGGCCGGAATGCGAAGCGATCCCCCGCCGTCATTGCCATGCGCGAGCGGGATGACACCGGCAGCCACAGCGGCGGCAGATCCACCGCTTGATCCGCCTGCGCTGATTGAGGTGTTCCATGGGTTGCACGTGGGTCCGTTCGCAACAGGTTCCGTGGTGCCATTGAAGGCGAATTCCGGCGCTGCAGTTCGGCCAATCGTGGTTAGCCCAGCCTTCTGAAACCGTTTGAAAAGCTCGGAACTGTGCGGTGCGGAGAATATGTCGCCGGCCAATGCGCGCGACCCCATGGTTTGTGGAACTCCGGCAGCTTGGATAAGTATATCTTTGACCATGAAGGGCACACCACCCATCGCCCCGGAGGCATCGCCCTTGACCGGCACTTCGATTTCCCGGACGAGGAAATTCAGTGCGGGGTTCGTTTTTTCGATACCCTCTTTCGCCAGTGCGACGAGTTCATCTGCGGTGATCTCCCCTTTCGAGACGAGTTCTGCAAGTCCGACGGCATCGTGGGCCGCGTATTCCTCCAGGTTCATATAATCCTCCCAGTTTGAAAGCTTCGCCCGAGCCTACGGCCCGTTCAGAGCAGATGATATTGGGAGAAATACCAGTGTGGCGCAGGGTAACACCCTGTTGCGTTGCACTGCGCGTCTGGCGATAGGGCAGGCACCTTCAAGAAGCCAAGAGCCTTAGCGCAGGCCGTTTAGGACGGCCTGCGCCTCGGAGAGGAAGGGTACTGCTATCTTTTTGCGGAAAACTGGGTTTGCGCGATAGCACCGGACCGAGATTGTTTACGGTGAAGAGCGCACTCCAGATCATTCCCTTCTAAGTCCGCAATGATTGGGCAGTCCGGGAGGTGATCACCAGTACAGGCCTCGATCAAGGTCTCCAAGGTGCTGGACATGGCTTCGAGTTCCTGGATTTTCCGCTGAAGGGTATAGTAATGCGCTTGAGCAAGTTGCCGAACATCGGCGCTTTTACGCGACTTGCTCGTCCAAAGCCCAAGCAACTCCCCGATTTCCTCGACTGAGAACCCGAGATCTCTTGCGCGGCGGATGAAGCGCAGCATGTGCACATCCTTCTCGTAGTACTCGCGGTATCCCGATGCTGTGCGCTGTGCCGGCGGAATTAGACCGGTTTGCTCGTAATACCGGATCATCTTCGCCGACACGCCGGACTTATTGGCTGCTTCTCCAATGTTCATGTCTGCCCCTACTCGATTGTCTGATGCGGACTTCCGTTCCCGGGGTCAAAAGATGTCGGCGTGGATATCATCCGAGGCAAGGTTCGTGGCGAGCACGAGCTCGGTGACGGCCTCGATCATTGACGGCGGGCCTGCAGCATAAACCTTCCAGCCTGCCAAGTCACCGAAATCGTGTGCTAGAATGTCGTGCACCATGCCGGTTCGATGGTTTCCGCCTTTCGTCCCTTTCGACAGCACCGGGGTGAAGGTCATTCCGGGGTGACGTTTGCCAAGCGCCTTGAAGTGTTCCGTCAAGTAAAGGTCACGCGCTTCCCGTACTCCGAAGTAGACGTGGATGGGTTGGCGCATGCCCAGCCAAATGGCGCTCTCGACGATCGATTTGACCGGGGCGAGGCCGGAGCCACCGGCCACGGCAAGGATCGGACCGGTATGGTCCGTACGCAGGTACGCAGCTCCTAAGGGTCCCTTGACACGCAATGCGTCGCCGAGTTCGAGCTTGGCATGAGCATGTTCGGAAAACCGCCCACCGGGGACCCGGCAGAGATGAAATTCAAGCTCCGCCGCGCCGGAACGGTTCGCCATCGAGTAATCGCGTGACGTTCCATCCGGTAGCGTAAGTGTCGCGTACTGACCTGGAGCGAATTGGAGCGGATCGCCTTCGGGGCGAAGACGGACAAGCATGATGTCATGGGTCAGGTCCTGCACGGCGGTGACTTGGGTGCCGAAATTGCGCAGCGCGTGGCCAGGCATCGAACTTTCCAGCAGAACGGGCGCCAGCGCGACATCTCTGGTCGGAGTCGCTACGCACGGCAAAACCAAGCCACCAGCCTTCTCGTCCTGTGAAAGGGCTGAATCCGAATGGTCGCTATGTAGGACGTCACCTTCGGTTAATCGCGACTTGCACAATCCGCAACGGCCGATCTTGCAGCCATGGGGAAATGGAACGTTCTGTTCGAGTGCCGCTTTAAGGATCGTTTCCTTTTCAACTACCCGGAAGCGCTGGCCCCGCGGTTGCAGATTGGCCTCGTGGACGGTCGTGGACTTTGCGAACTGCAACGTCATTTCAGTTTCTCCATTTTCAAAGCGCATTCGATCCTTAACCTCTGGTCTGCGTAGGTATCGCGGGCACACCAGTGTCGATCGAAGTGATGGCCGGAACGCGCACACCGCAACGTGCCTTCGCCTCCCCTATGACCTCCGTGTCGCTAAGATTGTGCTCTTCGAACGCTATGCTTTCTCGGTCGAGCCATGCCTTGAACTGGCGGCAATCGGGACAAGTCGGGGTGGTGTATTTGGCGACGCCGGCCGTGTTCTTTGTCCTAGATTGCATGGATAAAATCCTTCTCTTGGATGGTCGGAGTGCCCCGGGCAGGGAAGACCCGGGGCACGTGCAATCATTCTGCCGGAGCCGCCACTGACGCGGAGGGCGGATGGCTGGGCGAAGTTTCGCCCATCATTGGGGCGATGAAACGCTTGAGCCGCAGCGCGTTTCCAAGGACGAAGACGCTAGAGAGCGCCATGGCACCCGCCGCGAAGACTGGTGACAGCAGAACCCCAAAGACCGGGTAGAGCACCCCGGCTGCGACGGGGATCAGAGCCGTATTGTAAGCGAAGGCCCAGAATAGGTTCTGACGGATGTTTCTGATGGTCGAATGACTCAGCGCGATAGCATTGGGGATACCTTTGAGGCTACCGGACATCAGTACAACGTCAGCCGCTTCTATAGCCACATCCGTGCCGGTTCCGATGGCTAATCCCACATCCGCTTCAGCCAGGGCTGGTGCGTCGTTTATGCCGTCACCGACATAGGCCAAACGGCCCATCGCCTTGAGGCGTTTGACGGCATGGACCTTTCCGTCGGGCAACACCTCGGACACCACCTCGTCGATTCCGAGCCGCCGGGCGATAGCCTTCGCTGTACGCGCGTTGTCGCCGGTGATCATCGCGACCTTGAGGCCAAGATCGTGCAGAGCCCCGATGGCTTCAGGCGTCGATGCCTTAATCGGGTCGGCCACGGCAATAATAGTTGCAAGCTTGCCGTCGATGGCGGTGTAGAGCGGTGTCTTGCCCTCGTCTCCCAAGCGCTCGGCCAGCCGATAGAAAAAAGCAGTGTCGAGGCCAAGCTTGCGCATGAAACGGTCGGCACCGATATGGATGCGGCTACCGCCGACTGTCGCTTCCACGCCGTAACCCGTCACTGAGGCGAAGTTTTCAACTGGCAGGCGCTCTAGTCTCTCGGCCTCTGCCGCCTCGACGATGGCTCGGGCAATCGGGTGCTCAGAGCGCGCCTCAACTGCTGCCATGTGCGCCAAAACCTCCACCCTGTCGAAGCCGTCTGCAAGGACGAAATCGGTTAGGGCGGGCTTTCCTTCGGTCAGAGTGCCGGTCTTGTCGAGCGCGACGACGCGGGTTTCTTTCAGGAGTTGCAGCGCTTCGCCTTTGCGGAATAGCACCCCCATCTCGGCGCCTCGTCCGGTACCGACCATGATTGAGGTCGGCGTGGCCAGACCCATCGCGCAGGGGCAGGCAATGATCAGCACGGCAACCGCGTTGACCAGACCAAAGGTAAGGGCCGGATCGGGGCCCCAGATCAGCCAAACTCCGAAAGTCAGCGCCGCCAGCGTCATGACCGCCGGGACGAACCACATGGTCACGCGATCGACCAAGGCTTGGATAGGCAACTTGGCGCCCTGAGCCGCTTCGACCATACGGATGATCTGCGACAGCATCGTGTCGCCGCCGACCGCCGTCGCGCGGAAGGCAAGCGCCCCGTGCTGGTTCACGGTGCCGCCCACGACCTCGGACCCGGCGGTCTTGGCGACCGGCACCGGTTCGCCGGTAATCATGGACTCATCGACATAGCTCTCACCCTCGACGACCTCGCCATCGACCGGCAAACGGTCACCAGGACGAGCTTCGACGATGTCGCCTGGGGTGACTTCGGCCACCGGGATCTCCACGATCGAGCCGTCACGGCGTACACGCGCGGTCTTGGCCTGAAGTCCGACCAGCCGCTTGATCGCCTCAGAAGTGCGGCCCTTAGCCCGCGCTTCGAGGTAACGGCCCAACAGTATGAGGGTGACAATCACGGCCGCGGCCTCGTAGTAGACATTGACTGTGCCCTCAGGCAGGACGCCCGGCACGAAGGTCGCCACGACCGAGAAGAGATAGGCGGCGAGCGTGCCGACAGCGACGAGACTATTCATGTCGGGTGCACCGCGAAGAAGCGCGGGCATGCCCTTTGTGTAGAAGCGCAGGCCCGGCACCGCGAGAACGAAACTTGTCAGCGCGAACTGCAGGAGCCAGCTTGCTTCGTGGCCAATAGTGGAGCCGATCAGGGAGTGCATGCCGGGAATGATGTGGCTGCCCATCTCGAGTACGAAGACCGGCAGCGCGAAAGCGGCGGCGAGGACGAGATCACGCTTCAGTAGCGCCTGTTCAGCGTCCTTGCGGGCCGTCTTGGCCTCATCCTCGGCGATGTCGCGCGCGACATCGCGCGCAGTGTAGCCGGTCTTAGCCAAGGCAGCGAGCAGGGCAGACACTTCGGCCGTTCCCTCCACCGTGGCCTGCTCGCTTGCAAGGTTCACGGTTGCGCTGGTAACGCCGTGAACAGACTGAAGCGCCCGCTCGACGCGCCCCACGCAAGACGCGCAGGTCATTCCTTCAACGGCAAGTTCGATGGTCTTTCCAGGGACAGAGTATCCGGTCGCTTCGACAGCACGGATCAGTTCGGGCCACACCGATGGGTTTGAGACGCTGACCTCGGCCCGCTCGGTCGCTAGATTAACGCTGGCCGACACCACTCCAGTGACAGCTGACAACGCTTTTTCCACTCTTCCGACACAGGAGGCGCATGTCATCCCTTCTATTGGGAAGTGTATCATTTTTGGCGTTTCCGGGGGGATTTCAATGTGAGCATTCATGTCCATTTCCTGTCGTTCGAATCATCACTCACAAAGAGTGATGCGGGTTCCAACGATTGGAAGGTCAAGCAAGAAAATATTTTCTTACATCACTTGACCTTACAACGATGGAAAGCCGTACTTGATGTGCGTGAGACAAAAGAGGAGATTCTCATGCGCTTTCAGATCCCGAACATGACGTGTGGTGGCTGCGCTAACAGGGTTACAAACGCAGTGCATTCGGTCGACCCCAAAGCGGAGGTGAAGGCTGACCCGGTCACGCTAACAGTAACGGTTGCCTCGGCGGAGCCCGAGCACCGGTTCGTTTCGGTTCTCGCTGATGCCGGTTATCCGCCGGAGAGATAAGCCGCGGGTTGCCGACTGAAACCGTCAGCCGCCGTGTTTCTTCGCGGCGGTTGGAAAAGTTGTAGGTCGGTGACAAAGGAACTGGGCGTTAGGCGGGTTGAACCGGTCCGTGGAATCTAGGCATATTCTGACGCTTCCCCTTTTGCTGTTTAAAAACGAGCCCGGAAACGATCCACCAGGCGGTAACGCTGTATATTCGGTTTCCGCGTTTGCACGTTCTACCGCTAACGCTCTCAATTGAGAACCTACAGAAATCCGCTGGGGTGCTGGAGCAGTATAGGTTGCTTCACCGACAGTTTAGTCGAGGCCACAAGAACATATGTCCCACATTGAAAATAATTCGGCTCACACTGTCTTGCAGTCAAGTTTGAAGGGTGCCTTCGACCATGTTGCCAGAATAGGAAGAAATGGTGCCATTCTCTCCGGCTGTGAGCGTTGTGAAGCTACGCGGCAGATGCTTCACGGTGTGAGCTCGGTTTATGAAACCGTAAACAAGAAGGACAAGAATGTCCTGCAACAGCTGATATCCGAGGCGTTTGCCTCCCCGGAGAAATTGCCCAGGGGGGTTCTTAGGTTTGTCGGTGCGGACAACACCAGCTCCTGGTTAGAAGTGGTGGTTTCAGCGCCTTTTTGCGGCGACGAAGCGGTTATCATGGCCAACGACGTGACGGACTGTGTGAGACTGAAGTCTTTTTCCGAAATTGTCGAAAACACTGTGTTGATCGGCAATTGGGAATTGGAGTTCACCGGTGCGCGGGCGATCTATCTATCGCCGAACGTGAAGCGGATATTTGAAATCCCGGAAGGCAAGAACCTCTCGACTCTGAACGAGCTTTTGGATTTCTTTCCATCAGATCAAAAAGCGCAGCTTCTTGCCGCTTCCGAGAAATTGTTTCTTTCCGGCACCTCCTTTGATTTGACGTTGAAGGTGAACGGGTGGCGAAACTCCGAAAAATTCGTTCAGATTTACGCGGATGCCCAAAATGTCGATGGCGCGGTGAACCGGATTTTCGGGACCTGCCGGGATGTGACTGAACGGGTCTTGAAGGAACGCGCCCTGTCAAAAGAAAAGGAAAAGGCGGAGGCCGCCAGCCGGACAAAATCGCAGTTTCTTGCCAATATGAGCCACGAGATCAGAACTCCGTTGAATGGGGTGATCGGTGTGGCTTCCCTCCTTGAAGCCACAGACTTGAATGACGAGCAAAGGAAGTTTCTTGCACTGATCCGGGAATCCGGGGATTTGCTCCTGTCTGTTCTGAATGACATCCTGGACCTGTCCAAGGTCGAGGCCGGGCATATGGAACTGGAGGCAGAGCCCTTTAAGGTGAGTGCCCTGATCGCCCGTCTGAAAGGCCTCTATGAGATGAAGGCCAAGGAGAAGGGGATTTATCTCTACGTCGACGTCAGATGCAATGAAATGATCGAACGGGTCGGTGACGCCAACCGCATCCTGCAAGTTCTGCATAATATTCTCAGCAATGCGGTGAAGTTCACCGAGAAAGGCCGTGTAATTCTCCGCGTCCATGACTTTGAGAACGAACCGCTTCATATATCGATTGCGGACACTGGAATAGGAATGACCGAGGAGCAGAGGTCACGGCTTTTCGAGCCCTTCATGCAGGCCGATTATTCGACAACCCGCAAATATGGCGGCACGGGCCTTGGCATGGCGATTGCGAAAAAGATGGTGGAAGCGATGCAGGGCGACGTGGCTGTAAAGTCCAGGGAGGGACACGGCACGGAGGTTTCGCTGAACATTCCGCTGCCCACCGTGACTGCTGCCAAGGTCCAGGCCGCAGCGCCCAGCAGCAATTTGGCGAGCTTCCAGGGCCGTCGCGCACTTGTTGCCGAAGACAATCGAGCCAATCAGGTGGTGATTTCAGCGATGCTGAGGAAACTCGGCGTTGAGGCCGACATTGCCGACAATGGTCAGCAAGCGGTGGAGGCCTGCAAAAACGGCGGGTATGACATTTACATACTGGACTACTCGATGCCGATTATGAACGGTGTTGAAGCTCTGCAAGCCATTCGTGAATTTGAACTGTCCCGGAATAGGGAACATACGTTCGCCGTCATTTGCACAGCCAATACGATGTCTTTCCAGGTAGAAGAATATCTGAGAGGAGGTTTTGACGTTCATCTGCCGAAACCTCTGACGCTTCAGGGGGTCAAAAAGGTGCTGGCTTTGGCATTTGAGGGTGAGGCTGCCTTGCCTTCGCCAGGCCCCGGTGCTTGAAGCGCTGGCGCATCTGGCCCGTACCGGCTGGTTCAGCCGAGTTCACATCAGGGGCGAAGCGTCGGAGCGGGTTCGCGTTCTTATTGGCGCACGGGAGCGCCTGATCAGGGTGCGCAAGGAGCTGGATACGCATGTTCGCGGTGTGCTGAAGATTTTCGGGATCTGCATTGGGCCAGTAGGCCGGGCAGACCTGCGGCAGGTTTTCCGCGACAAGTTCGCAGAGGCAGGCCAAACCGACCCGGCGTTCCGCCTGATGGCTGGCATTTTCATCCTGATCCACTGGGCCCTGTGCTCAGCCGCGGAAGCGATGGATGAAGATCTAAGGATCATCTGCGCCAAAGCGGCCTTGCCCGCCGCCTAATGACCGTCCCGGGCGTTGGGTCTGTCGTCGCGGTGTCCTTTATCGCTACCCTCGACAATGCGGAGCGTTTCCGGAGATCGAGGGGAATTCCCTAATAGCAGCTGGAAGAAAGCGGGACAGGTTTTTCAAGTTCGGTATGACCTGGTAAAACCAGGGGTGAACAGCGGTGCTCCGGCGTACAATTGTATTTACATTGTGGACGGTCAGGAGCACGTTCTGGTCCCGTCTAATGCCAGACCAAGCGGCTTTGTTGAGGAACGTCAGATCAACCTTTGGCCCGGTATCCTCAAAAAGCACCACCTGGAATACGGCGACGGTTCAATGCTGGTCTTCAACCCGGAGGATCAAACCATTTCTACCTGGATAGTCGGCTCTGACGGCAAGGCTGAACTCAGCACAACCGGCGAAAACAGAACAGCGGCGGAAAGCTAACCACGGCGCGGCGCGGCCGCGGCTTCCTGCAACTGACACTGACACTGACACTGAAAAAAAACACAAAATTAGCGCCGAAAACTCCCCGCCGGAAAAGTCTGCGCGGCGCATGGGCGTGTGCATGTCCAGGCATGCGTCGAGTTTCCCAAGTATCACGAACATTCTGAATTTCGCCCGCAATGGGCGAGATCCCGCGGTGCCGGACCCGCGGGTATTTGCCGTGCATCTGAGACTATGAGAGGAACGAGGGATTGGAGCCTGCGCAAAGCTGGGAACCGGCGCTGGTCAAAGGCGTGGAGCACGATGCGTACCGGCAATACTGCATCAGTCAGCTGCACGCTTAGCAGGCGCAATTTAGGTCAGATAGACTGACTTATTTAACATAAGCAGGATTATGGTCCGGAGCGCTGTACGCGCAAAGCTAAACTGTCACCCTTTAGCAATTCAGGAATGTCACTCTCGCCTGCCATGAGAACAGGCAGCGGGAGCAGACATGGGATGGGTAACGATGAGCGAGCGCGAACTGAACCGCGTGGAGGTTTTGGCGCAGATCGATGACGGCCGGCTGACGGTTGCAAATGGAGCGAACATGCTGGGCCTGACGCGCCGCCAAGTGTTCCGGCTGCTGAAGCGGTACCGGACCGAAGGCGCCGCAGCGATCCGGCACAAGGCGCGCGGCAAGCCTCCGAACAACCGCATCCATAATGCCAAGCGCGATTTTGCTCTGGCTTTGATCCGGGAGAACTATGCGGATTTTGGGCCGACGCTGGCATCCGAGATGCTGGCAGAGAACCATGGATTCAAAGTGTCGCGCGAGACCGTGCGCAAGTGGATGGCCGAAGATGGCCTCTGGTTGTCCCGCAAACAGCGCCGGACATTCCACCAGCCGCGGCTGCGCCGGGAATGCTTTGGCGAGCTGATCCAGATCGACGGTTCGGACCATCACTGGTTCGAAGACCGCGGCCCGCGCTGCACTCTGCTGGTGTTCATCGATGATGCGACCAGCACGCTGATGGAACTTCGTTTCGTTACATCTGAAAGTACGTTCAGCTACTTTGAGGCACTGGAGCACTATCTGCTCAAACACGGCCGCCCGGTGGCCTTCTATTCGGACAAGCACACCGTGTTCCGCGTGCCCAACCAGGCGGCGAAGTCCGGCTATGGGATGACCCAGTTCGGCCGGGCTCTGAATGAGATGAACATCGAGATTTTGTGCGCCAACTCAAGCCAGGCGAAGGGTCGCGTGGAACGCGCCAACCGCACATTGCAGGACCGGCTGGTGAAGGAGCTGCGGCTGGCCGGCATCTCTGACATAGAGACTGCCAATGCGTTCCTTTCCGGTTTTATGGAACGGTACAACGCTAAGTTCGCCAAGCCGCCAGCCCGCCCGGACAATCTGCACCGGCCCCTGAACGCCGAGCCGGACCGGCTGCGGGATATCCTGTGTTTCCGCGAGAACCGCTATGTCGGCAAGCAACTGACGTTTTCCTATGACCGCAAGCGGATCATGCTCGAGGAAAGCGAGATCACACGCGGCCTGGTCGGCAAATATGTAGACACCTACGCCTTCGTGGATGGCCGGTTTGAGGTGCGCTGGAAAGGCCGCTCCCTGCCCTACAAAATCTTCGACATGGATCAGCGCGTGACCCATGCGGCTATCACCGGCAACAAACGCCTGAGCGCTGTCCTCGAGCACATCAAAGAGATGCAGGATGCCGCCCCGCCCAAGCCCAAGGTGCGGACGAACTCAGAGAAGATGGGTTACAAGCCGAATGGCCGGAGACCAGGCCGGCCGTCAGGGTCGCGGGCCAAGAAGAAGATTGTGCACGCGGCTGAATAGGCCCAAGAATGAAGGCATGACTGCCGACGACGACCCAGAGATCATCTTCTCCGACTACACGCAATCCGTCGTCATCGACGGGCATCATTTCGATGTTGAGATCTACCGAACCAGCATCGATCCTGGCTGGATCCTGTCCGTGGAGAACCAGTTCGGCACGTTGACGGTTTCCGATAACCCGCCCTTCTTCGGTGATGGCCTCGCCTGGCGCGCCTTTGAAGAGATTGTGCGCGAAGAAGGTCTCAAAGCATTCTACAACCAGAAAGAGCGGCGAAAGCTCGGTCTATGACCTGAGCCCCGCAAGGCTTTTCAGCCCTTCGATATGTGGGGTCTACGGGCTGCTAAGCCTTGCTCACGTCACGCCTCTTGGGTGACATTCCTGCTTTGCCCAGCCGGTGACATTTCTGGATGGTTGCAACAAATGTTGTGGCCTGCAGCCCGTTACCGCGCTGCCGCACCGATACGCGGCAGCGCGGTCGCGATCAGGCGGTATAGTCCGCGTCGGAGACCTTCTCCAGCCAGGTCACCGGCGTGCCATCAATGCTCTCCTGAATGGCGATATGCGACATGGCGGTCTCAGGCGAAGCGCCGTGCCAGTGCTTCTCTTCGGCAGGAAAGAAGACCACGTCGCCTGCCGAGACCTCTTCGACCGGGCCGCCTTCGCGCTGCACGCGGCCACGGCCGAAGGTGATAATGATGGTCTGTCCCGCCGGATGGGTGTGCCACGCAGTCCGGGCGCCGGGCTCGAAGGTGACATGGGCACCGCTGGTGCGGCCTGGGGCATCTGCCTGGAACATGGGGTCGATCCGCACGGTTCCGGTGAAATAGGCCTCGGGACCGGGAGCGGAGGGCGTGCTGCCGGCTCTGATGATCTTCATGGAATATCTCCGTTGGTGAGGCGGCGGGGCCGAAGCCGCGCCGCAGGATTTCAGTTCGCGCGACTCTCGAAGACCTGCCGCGCAACGGGCATCGCCGAGAACACCTTGGGCCAGTCCGCGTAGAAGGCAAGATGCGAGAGCATCGCACCGGCCTCTTCCTGCATCAGTCCGTTGTCCATGGCGCGGTTCAGGTGGAAGGTCATCTGCTCGGTCTGGCCCGCCGCGATCAGCGCGGCGACGGTCACCATGCTGCGGTCGCGTGCAGCGAGGTCCGGGCGCAGCCAGAGTTCGTTGAACAGCAGTTCGCGCGTCGTGTCGACGACGCCGTCGACACTGTAGCCGGTGGCTGTAGGCAGCCCTGAGCGGCCGTAGACAAGGGTACCGCGCCAAGAATGCTGCCGGTGCGTAATTCCATGGTCACTTTCCCGGAAGCGGACCCTCGACAGGGCCAAGCTGCCTCATGTGATGCTGCGGGTTGCACCGGCGGCAGCGGAGCGCAGAAAGCAGGCTTTGCAGAATTCTGCAAAGCACACCTGGATGTCGCCTTGGGCCTGGCCGAACGCCACGGCGCAGCTTCGGGATTACAGCCGTTCGCAGATCGTGCAGCATTTCTCAAAGCCGAAGAACCGCACAGCCGGACATACCAGACTTACGCGCCAGCAGCGGATGCAGGTTCTGAAAGCCTAAAACTCTGTTCGCGCCTGCAGCAGCGGCAATTCAGCGGCGTCGCGGATTTTCCCGGACCGGACATTCAAAACCACGCTGTGGAGCAATTGCAAACCGTCCGTTCGCTGGACCTTAGTCGGAGAAGCGGCCCGAGCAAGCGCTCCCGCACGCATTCAGGTACTCGTCATGACGCTGTGTTCGCAAACTGCTCGCCGGTTTCAGTCAAAACGACGTCCAGTGGG
>NZ_AXBE01000012.1 GCF_000473165.1 Leisingera aquimarina DSM 24565
GCATGGCGCGGTGGTCTATCACGCCTATTCGGGGCGCATCGCCCTGGAGCTGGAGCCGGGCACGGTCTATTGGTGCACCGCCGACCCTGGCTGGGTGACGGGCACCTCCTATGGCATCATCGCGCCGCTGGTGAACCGGGTGACGATGATCGTGGATGAGGCCGAGTTCGACCTTGCGCGCTGGTACGGCATCATCGGGCGCGAGAGGGTCGAGATCTGGTATTCGGCGCCCACCGCCATCCGGATGATGATGCGGGCGGGGGCAGAAGCGGCTGCGCCGTATGATTTCTCGTCCCTGACGTTTCTGGCCAGCGTCGGCGAGCCGCTGAACCCGGAGGCGGTGGAGTGGAGCGGCAAGGTGTTCCCGCAGCCGTTCCATGACAACTGGTGGCAGAGCGAAACCGGCGGGATCATGATTGCCAACCTGCCGGGCATGGCGGTGAAGCCCGGGTCGATGGGCAAGCCGCTGCCAGGGATCACCGCCGCCATCCTGAAACCGGACAGCGGCAGACTGGCGGAATGCGGCGCTGAGGAGACCGGGGAGCTGGCGCTGTGGCCGGACTGGCCTTCGGTGATGCGGGGGTATCTGCATGAGGAGGCGCGGTACAAGAAATGCTTTGCCGGTGGCTGGTATCTGTCCGGCGACCTGGCCACCCGTGATGAGGACGGATATTATTGGTTTGTCGGGCGCAAGGACGACCTGATTAAGACGTCCGGCCATCTGATCGGCCCGTTCGAGGTGGAAAGCGCGCTGATCGAGCACCCGGCGGTAGCCGAGGCGGCGGTGATCGGTGTGCCGGATGAGACCGCCGGTGAGATCGTGAAAGCGTATGCCACACTGAACCCGGGCATTGAGCCGGGCGAAGGCCTGGAGGGCGAAGTGCGGGCCCATGCGCGCAAGCGGCTGGGGGCGGCGGTGGCGCCGCGTTTCATCCTGTTCCGCAACACTCTGCCCAAGACCCGTTCCGGCAAGATCATGCGGCGGCTGCTTAAGGCGCGTGAACTGGGACTGCCGGAGGGAGACATCTCTACATTGGAGAGCGATGAGACATGAGCACCCATGAGAAAATCCGCCTCGGCCGGGGCCATGTTCGCGAACTGCTGACTGCGATGATGCGGGTCCGCATGTTCGAGGACAAATGCGCCGAGTTGTACACCCAGGAGGAAATCCGCGGCTTCCTGCATCTTTATGACGGCGAAGAGGCGATTGCCGCTGGCGTGATCCCGGTGCTGGCGGAGGGCGACCGGATTGTTGCCACCTACCGCGAACACGGCCACGCGCTGGTGCGCGGGGTTTCGATGAATGCGGTGATGGCGGAGATGTTCGGTAAGGCGGAGGGCTGCTCGGGCGGCGCGGCGGCTCGATGCATCTGTATGACGCGGCGGCCAACTTCTATGGCGGCAACGCGATTGTCGGCGGCGGGCTGCCGCTGGCGGCGGGGCTGGCGCTGGCCGATCATCTGCGCGGCGATCCCCATATGACCGCCTGTTTCTTTGGCGAGGGGGCGGTGGCTGAAGGCGAGTTCCATGAGGCAATGAACCTGGCGGCCCTGTGGGGGCTGCCGGTTCTTTTTGTCTGTGAAAACAACGGCTATGCCATGGGCACTGCGCTGGATCGCAGCGAGTCCGAGACAGATATCAGCGCAAAGGCCGCTGCCTATGGGGTGAAGTCCGAAGTGGTGGACGGCATGGATGTGGTGGCGGTTGAGGCGGCTGCCCGGCAGGCGCTTGCCGAGATCCGCAAAACCGGCAGGCCGGTGTTGCTGGAGTGCCGTACCTACCGGTTCCGGGCCCATTCGATGTTCGACGCGCAGCTGTACCGGGACAAGGCCGAGGTCGATGACTGGCGCAAGCGCGGCCCGATCGTCCGCTTCCGCAACTGGCTGCTGGAAGCGAAGCTGATACACGAGGACGAGATCGCCGGGATCGAGACGCGGATCAGGGCCGAGATTGCAGAGGCGGTTCAATTTGCCGAAGACGGCACGTGGGAACCTGCTGAAGACCTAACGCGTCATGTTTTAGTGCCGCAGCCCAGTCCTGTTGAACCTGCGACGCCTGGTGGGGAAACCCGGTTGGTAAGCTACCGGGAGGCGGTGCGCGAGGCCCTCCGCGATGCAATGAGGCGCGACGAACGGGTGTTCCTGATGGGCGAGGATGTGGGCGCCTATGGCGGCTGCTATGCGGTGTCCAAGGGGCTGATGGAGGAATTCGGCGAGGCCCGCATCCGTGACACGCCGCTGTCTGAGTCGGGCTTTACCGGCGCCGGGATCGGCGCGGCGATGGCTGGGATGCGCCCAGTTGTTGAACTGATGACGGTCAATTTCTCGCTGCTGGCGCTGGATCAGATCCTGAACACTGCCGCCACTGTCCGCCATATGTCAGGCGGCCAGTTCGGCGTGCCACTGGTGATCCGCATGGCCACGGAGGCGGGCAAGCAGATGGCGGCGCAGCACTCGCACAGCCTGGAAGGGTGGTATGCGCATTTTCCGGGGCTGAAGGTGCTGGCGCCGGCCACAGTCGAGGACGCCCGCGGGGTGCTGTGGACGGCGCTGTGCGACCCTGATCCGGTGCTGATTTTCGAGAATGTGATGCTCTATAACCGCGAGAACTTGCTGAGCAGCACGGCGGGGCCGGTGGATATTTCACAGGCCGCAATCCGCCGCGAGGGGAGCGATGTCACCCTGATCACCTATGGGGGGGCGCTGTTCAAGACGCTGGAGGCGGCGGAAAAACTGGCGGACTCGGGCATCTCGGCGGAGGTTCTGGACCTGCGCAGCCTGCGTCCGCTGGATAATGCCACGATCCTGGCCTCGGTTGGCAAGACCCGCCGAGCAGTCATTGTTGACGAGGGCTGGCGGTCGGGATCGCTGGCGGCTGAGATTTCGGCGCGAATCATGGAGCAAGGGTTCTGGAGCCTGGACGCGCCGGTTGGGCGGGTCTGTTCGGCCGAAGTGCCGATCCCCTATCCCAAGCACCTGGAAGACGCTGCCATTCCGCAGGTGCCGGCCATCGTGGCGGCAGGGCGATCTGTCATGGGAGACAGGTAAGATGGGTCTCTTCGTCATGCCCTCGCTCGGCTCCGACATGGAAAGCGGCACCTTGGTGGAATGGCTGGTCGCACCGGGTGACACTGTGGCCCGTGGTGATGCGGTTGCGGTGGTCGAAACTCAGAAGGGCGCGATCGAAATCGAGTGTTTCGAGGCCGGTACGGTGCAGGAGCTGAAGGCGCAGCCCGGCACGGTCCTGCCGGTGGGAGCGCCGATGGCCGTCATTCTGGCAGCTGGAGACGCGGCGCCTGAGACGGATGCGCTGCCGGAGCCGGAACAGGAACCTCAACCGCTATCCAAACCGGAACCTGCTGCGGAACCCGCAGCCGCGCCCGCCCGGGACACCACTGTGCCTGCCGCCGCGGCAGGAGCTGTGGCCGGCGCGATCAAAGCGTCGCCGGCGGCGCGGGCGCGGGCGGCGGAGCTGGGGCTGGACCTTGGCACGCTGGCGGGCAGCGGTCCGGGCGGCGCCGTCGTACTGGCGGATGTGGTGCCGGGGGGCGCGCGTGATATCGGCGAACCGGCCTCGCGTCTTGATGAGATGCGCAAGGCAATTTCCGCCGCGATGACTCACTCTAAGCGAACAATCCCGCATTTCTACTTGTCGCAGACCATGGATGTGCAGGCGACCCTTGATATGCTGGCGGTGCGCAATGCCGGGGTGCCGCCGGCTGAGCGGGTCCTGCTGGGCGCAGTGCTGCTGCGGA
The DNA here is from genome assembly GCF_000473165.1 of Leisingera aquimarina DSM 24565. Classification (GTDB taxonomy): domain Bacteria; phylum Pseudomonadota; class Alphaproteobacteria; order Rhodobacterales; family Rhodobacteraceae; genus Leisingera; species Leisingera aquimarina. The sequence goes on from NZ_AXBE01000012.1 coordinate 3,755, forward strand.
TGGCGGCGCTGGCGGTGCAGAAGACAGGGACCCTGAACGGGCATTTCACCGATGGGGTTTTCCGCCCTGCGGAGCAGGTCAACCCCAGCCTTGCCGTGGCTTTACGCGGCGGTGGGCTGGTGGCGCCCGCGCTTGCTGATGTGCCCGCGATGACGCTGGATGAGATGATGTTTGCCATGCCGGACATGGTTTCCCGCGCGCGGGCAGGGCGGCTTCGAAGTTCGGAGATGACCCGCGGGACTATTACCGTGTCCAGCCTTGGCGAAACCAGCGGCGAGGTGATGGCGGGTGTGATCTTCCCGCCGCAGGTTGCATTGATCGGGATCGGTGCGCCCCAGATGCGGCCCTGGGTGATCGCGGGCGGGGTTGTCCCGCGCACCGTTATTACTGTCACTCTTGCTGCCGATCACCGGGTCAGCGGCGGGCGCGAGGCAGCCAGGTTCCTGAGCCAATTCGAAGTGCTTGTTTCACAGCCGGAGGTGTTATGACTCAACCCGATATGCGTGCTCTGTTCCTGGAAGAGCTGACGCGGATTTCCCCGGATATCGATCCGGCAGATGTGTCGGACAGCGATCATCTGCAGGATGATTTGGAGCTGGATTCTATGGACATTCTCAACCTGGTGACGGCCTTGCACCAGCGGCTGGGTGTCAGCATCTCGGAAGCCGATTACCCGAAAATCGCGACTCCGGGATTTGCGGTAAGCTATCTGTCCGATGCGGCGGGAAGCGGCTGAACCGGGCAAGGAATACGGAGCAAGTAAGGGTCAGCCGATCTGGTAGAGCGCATAGATCGACCCAAAATAAACTCCCAGTACCAGCCATGAATCAAGGCCGGCGCCAAATATCTTGGGCGTTCGGCGGATCAACAGGCCGGCCACGTAGATTGCAGTCACAAGAATGCCCGCTGCGATGCTGAGCTGGGCGCCTGTGGTTGCGTGATCCAGGTTCGGGCCGCTCCGGTAGGCGAGGTCGGCAGGCAGCAGAAGGGCCAGCATGATCAGATTGCTGCCGAAGATGTTGGAGATCGCCATCGTATAGGCGCCGATGCGGGCGGCGGCCAGCGTGGTGCTGAGTTCCGGCAGCGATGTTGCCGCCGCCAGAAGCGTCACTCCTACAAAGGGCGCCCCGAGCTGTGTACGTTCGGCGAACAGAGCCAGCTGTTGGTCTTCGGTATAGTTCACGGATATGGGTCAGGATTTTTGCCATGCCAAAACCCGTGCAAGCAACACTACGGAATCCAGTGATATCCGGAGCAAGCCGTCTGAGTGTTTTTGGCGGAGATGTTCAGATCGGTGCCGGAGTGTTCCTGCTGGAACCAATGCCAATCCATGCAGATGGGATCCTGCACTGGCTTGGTTTTTTACCTAACGCGCTGAGCACGGCCTTTCCGTGTCACAGCGAACCGGAGGCAATGGGTATTTTGAGGTTCCAAGCCGCGCCTGAACGAGGTTGGAAAGCGCAATTGCCAGAGCATCTGGAGACTATCCGCGTAGAGCATCCACGATGACAGCCAGTACTCACAGCTTGCAGCTGATACCGGCTGGTATCGACACCTACAGCCACCCTGTTGTTTATATGCACGCCGATTGCTACGTTTGCCAGGCCGAAGGTTTCCGGGCCCTCACCCGGGTGCGTATTGACTGTGGATGCAAATGGGTAATTGCAACGCCGAATGTGGTGACTGGCGGAGGCTGGTTGCCGCCCGATGCTGCTGCTCTGTCGGATGCGGCATGGCAGGCATTGCAGCCGGGCCCCGGAGCAATAGGGAAGCTATCGCACCCGGAGCCGCCAGCAGCTGCATCTTTCATTCGTGCCAAGGTTTACGGTGAGCGCCTTGCACAGGCGCAGTTCAGCACCATCATAGGCGACGCGCTGGCCCGCAGGCTTTCGGACCTGGATCTGGCAGCCTTTGTAACCGCCTGTGCTGGCGACCGTCTGGATTTTGAAGAAACAATTGCGCTGACGCGGGCCATGCAGGCAGTCGGCAAAACCTTGTGCTGGGGCAAGGATCTTGTTCTGGACAAACACTGCGTCGGCGGATTGCCCCGCAACCGGACCACACCCATCGTGGTGGCGATCGTTGCGGCAGCCGGGCATATCATCCCTAAAACTTCCAGCCGGGCCATAACATCACCTGCCGGGACCGCGGATGTCATGGAGGTTATGGCACCGGTAGAACTGGATTTGACTGAAATGCGCCGGGTGATTGAGGCGCAGGGAGGCTGCGTTGTCTGGGGCGGCGGGCTTCACATCAGTCCGGCAGATGACGTCGTGATCCGTATTGAACGGCCCCTGGATTTCGACAGCGATGGCCAGCTTGCGGCAAGTGTCTTGTCTGAGAAGGCCGCCGCCGGGGTCGAAAGGGTGATCATCGATATTCCTGCGGGACCAACCGCCAAAGTCCGCTCTGCGGCAGCGGCCGCATCCCTGTCAGCGCGTCTGAAAGCGGTTGCTGCAGCGATTGGGTTGGAATTGAAAATCCACGTCAGTGACGGCAGCCAGCCAGTGGGCTGCGGGATCGGTCCGGCGCTGGAAGCGGCGGATGTGCTGAAAGTGCTGCGCCGGACACCGGATGCGCCGGCGGATCTGCGCGTGCGGGCGCTGACGCTCGCGGGACAATTGCTTGATTTGGGCGGTGCTGCGGGAGCCGGCGCAGACACTGCTGCAAAGCTGCTGGACAGCGCCGCCACCGAGCAACGTTTCATGGCGATATGCGAAGCGCAGGGCGGATTCAGAGAACCGGAAGCCGCTTCGCACCGGACACTTGTGACTGCTGCACACAGCGGGACAATTACCGCAATCGACAATCGCCTGATCGCCCGGATCGCGAAACTCGCAGGCGCACCGCAGCGTGCCCGGGCTGGGATTTTGCTGCTGGCCCGCCCCGGTGACAGTATTCAACACGGCGAACCCCTGTTTGAAATCCATTCGGAGACCCCGGGAGAGTTGGCTTATGCGCGGGACTACGCCGCGCGCCAGCCCGGCCCGTTTTCCATCAGGAGGCAGCCATGACACCCGTTCTGGCGCCTTTTCCAGCCATGATGCCTATGGGTGTCCGCCTTGTGGAATCGGCCGGCGCCCGGATTGTTCCAATCAACTGGCGGCCCTTCCCGGATGGCGAGAGCCTGATTACCTTGGATGGAGACGTTGCCGGCTGCGATTTGGCCATATTGTGCACTCTGCAGGATCCCGACCGGCACATACTGCCGCTTCGTTTTGCAGCAGCCACTGCCCGTGAGATGGCAGCCTCCAGAATCGGACTGATTGCGCCCTACCTTGGCTATATGCGACAGGACCGGCGCTTTGCTGCCGGGCAGGCTGTCAGTGCGCCATTGTTTGCAGCCTGCCTTGAGGAAAGCTTTGACTGGCTCATAACTGCGGACCCGCATCTGCACCGGATTCAGAATCTGGCAGAACTGTTTTCCATTCCCGCACGGCATGTGGTTACTGCCCCGGTGCTTGCCGGTTGGATCGCCCGGAACATCGCCAGCCCCATCCTGATCGGTCCCGATGAAGAAAGTCGGCAATGGGTGGCCGAGGTTGCTGCACTCGCCGGGTGCCGCTACGAGGTGTTTCATAAACACCGAAGCGGCGATCAAGAGGTCGAAGTCATTGCCCCGTCCAGGATTGCTCTGACGGCCGGTACTCCAGTCATTTTGGATGACATAGCCTCGTCTGGCGGCACATTGGTCAAAACCTTAAAACAATTGGCCCCAGCGTGGAAAAGCCCGCCAATTTGTGTGGTGATACATGCGGTGTTTGCTGCCAGGGCCCATGCCCGAGTTATGGAAGCGGGCGCCCGCAGAATTATCACCACGGACAGCATCCCGCACAAGAGCAATGGAATCAGTATCACACCGTTATTGGGCGAAGCTTGGTGCAGCCAGATTGAAAACGGCGAGAGACAATTGGAAAGCAAAGAAGATCCACAATCATTTCGGAGTTGATCTGGCGCAATGCCCGGGCCCGTGAAATCAGAAATGCTGGCAGCATGTGGTGGTGTAATGGGAAGTAACCGCGAGAACGAACCGGAGGGGACCGGACCGCCAAGGCAGCTCCCGCTGGTGCGGTGGCTGATCTGGGCGGCTCTTTTCGGTACCCTGATGCTTTGGGCACTGGCAAATTCAACTGCTAATGTTCAATCCGTGCCCTACAGCGTATTGAAAGCAATGGTCCAGCGCGGCGAGGTCACCCGTGTTTTGCTGGAAGAGTTCGCCATCACGGTTGTCAGCGGCACTTCTAACGGTACCGAGCCCGTTCGTGCTGCCATCCCTGCCCAAGGCGATCCGGATCTGCTGCCGCTTCTTGAAGCCCAAGGGGTGGAAATCACCGCCAAACCGCCGCGAGGCGTTTCGGTTCTGTCCTACATGCTGCCTTGGGTATTGATTCTTGCGGTCTATCTCTGGTTCCAGCGGCGGATGTTCAGCCGGATCAGCGGTGGCATGGGCACGCCTGGGCTGGGCGGGATCTTCAGTGGGCGGTTCTCCAAACCCAGCGAAACCCGCTCACAAACCACGTTTGATGACGTTGCAGGCCAGGAGCAGGCAAAACGCGAGGTAGCTGAACTTGTCGAGTTCCTGCGCGAGCCCGACCGGTTCAGCAAAGTCGGCGCTGAGGTGCCGCATGGGGTCCTGCTGATGGGCCCGCCCGGAACCGGCAAAACCCTGCTGGCCAAGGCGCTCGCGGGAGAGGCCGACGTGCCGTTTTTTTCTACTTCCGGATCAGAGTTCATCGAAGTCTTTGTTGGTGTCGGCGCTGGCCGAGTGCGGAAGATGTTCGAAGCCGCGCGCAAAGTCGCCCCGGCGGTGATTTTCATCGACGAGCTGGACAGTATTGGCCGTACCCGCGGCACTGGGCTTGGCGGCGGCCACGATGAGCGCGAACAGACTCTGAATCAAATCCTTGCCGAACTTGACGGGTTTGAGGGAAAGGAGGCGGTGGTGGTTCTGGCCGCGACCAACCGGCCGGACGTGCTGGATCCGGCGCTGCTGCGCCCCGGCCGTTTTGACCGCCACGTTACACTGAACCTGCCCGATCTGCCGGCCCGCCGCGCCATTCTAGATCTCCACTCCCGCGACCTGCCGCTCTGCTGTCCTGACGATCTCAGCATCATCGCCGAAGGAACCCCCGGGTTTTCCGGCGCTGACTTGAAAAACCTGTTGAACGAGGCCGCTATTAATGCAGCCCGGCGGCAAGCAGCGGACATTACCAGTGCGGATCTTCAGGAAGCCCGGGACAAGGTGATGATGGGAACCGTCCGGACTCTGGCTCTCAAACCCGAAGAGCGGCATCGTTTGGCTGTGCATGAAGCCGGCCATACAGCTGCAGCCTTTTTCATTCCCGAAGCTGATCCGCTGTATAAGGTCACGATCATTCCGCGCGGCCGCAGTCTTGGCGGAACCCACATGCTGAGCCGCGAGGAGCATCATACCCTGCCTGAGAATTTTCTGCGCGCTCAACTGACGATCCTACTGGCGGGCAGGGCGGCCGAAAAGCTGTTGACCGGCATCGTCAGCTCCGGTGCGGATGACGACATCAATCGTGCAACCACGCTTGCCCGGTCCATGGTGACGCGCTGGGGCATGACAGAGGAGATCGGGCCAATTGACTTGCGGCAGACCGAAGATCACCCTTTCCTCGGGCAATCCATCGCGCGGCCGCGAGAGCATGCCGACGAGACAGCCGCCCAAGTGGATAAAGCAGTGATGACACTTCTGAAAACAGCTGAGACAGCAGCCGCAGAGCTTCTTCAAACGCATCAGGTAGAGGTCAGTCTGCTGGTTCACGAACTGGAAATGAGGGAGACGCTGAACCTTGAGGAAATTGAAACCTGCCTGACTTCAGGGAGTAAGGTCTGTTCCCTCAGCTGAATTAGTCTCGATGTGATCTGACACCGCCCCCTTCTCAGCACGCTGAAATGGGAACGGCGCATCTCTTGATGGAGATGATGGTTGCCCGTTTTTTTGGTGGTGCTGACCCACCACAAAACGAGGAAGCCACGATGCTGAATACTACCGACAAGATCATCAAGCACAAAACCGGCCTGCTGAACCTGGCCGAGGAACTGGGCAATGTCAGCAAAGCCTAGGATCGCATCCACTCGCTGCACGCCCTAACCGACAGCACATCAACCTGCTGCAGCTTCTGAACTACTTCCTCTGGATTCCGGGCATTCTTCGAGTCAATGGCGGAACGCCCTTCAATGCCGCGTGTCCGCCATTCGGATCCTTCGTTTTTCTAAACACAACAGCGGGCCATGTATGAACTGCCTCCCCCGCAAGCGACTTTTGAGACTCCCGGTTTTCCAGCTTATATGTATTCGGTCTTTTCGCGGGGCATGTTGGATTGCGTTTGACCGAGATGGGAAGTCGCGTGCCTTGTGTCTCACTACTTCACCGGCCGTTGAGGCCATGGACCACCACAAGCTGACAAGACGCCGATTGGCCGTTGGTCCCTCTCTCCTTCGCAGGCAGTTTCCTTGTGTTCGTTTTTTGGATCAAACCGCGGTCAGTGCCGTTGGCCCGTATCTTTCCTCTTTGGTTGGAACTGCCCAAGCGATCCGGGCCAGCTTGTTCGCAGCCGACGCTGCCGCGACGTTCGCGTGCCTCCTTTCCTTCAGATCATTTGCCCAGCAGGTGAGTGGTGAGGATCCGTCTCTGAAGAAGTGGAAAACTGCTCGGGTGGCCAGACAAAACCGCCCGAAATGATGCGCGCCGTTGCACTCTTCCATAGCAACGATGCAAGATGGAAGGCGGGCAAGAAAGTCGAGAAGACGAAATCACTGGAGACGTCTGCGACACACCACTTCGCCTTTCACATCCAGCCCTGCCAAGCTGCAAACCGTCTTACCCAGATCAATCTTCAGAACCGCAATATCGATCAGAATACTACTTCTTCTCCGCCAGTTATCACACCGTAGCTGAGTTTGGGTGGGAAGGCAGTTCATCCCATTAATTCAGATGGAAAAGGGCGTTATATTCCGCGGATCGCGTTCTCGCGATTGCTGTATGTGAGCTCGGATGGCGTGCGTGGTCGAAGCGCTGCCATGACGAATTTGTCCCATAGTGCTTCCTTCCAGTCCAACGAAAGGATCACACCATCAAACCGTGGGATCAAACACCTCACTGCGTGATGCCCTGCCGGGCAGTGGACGCGACCTATCTCAAGGCACACCGCACCGCGACCAGCATGGCTGCGAAAAAGGGGGGCGCGCGGCCGCCTGATCGGTAGAACCAAGGGTGGCATGAATACCAAGCTGCATGCCATCTGTGATAGCCAAGGGCGCCCGCTCAACCTGTTCGTTACCGCCGGGCAAGTCAGCGATTACATCGGTGCTCGAGCTTTGCTTAGCAGTCTGCCAAACGTGGACTGGCTGCTCGGTGATCGCGGTTATGACGCCGGCTGGTTCCGGGACGCGCTGAAAGACAAAGGGATACGCGCCTGCATCCCCGGCCGGAGGCAACGCAAGACGCCGGTCAAATACGATAAGCGCCGATACAAGCGGCGAAACCGCATCGAGATCATGTTTGGCAGGCTCAAGGATTGGAGGCCCGTGGCCACCCTCTATGACCGCTGTCCCAAGGTCTTCCTGTGTGCCATCGCCCTCGCAGCAACCGTCATCTACTGGTTATGAATCATCGGGTAATTTGTGGCTGCTTCCCTCGGAGCTGAAAGAGGGCTCACACTTCTGGCTGTCGAAGCTGAAGGAAGGAAGCAACCATGAAACACTATGCCGGACTGGACCTGTCGATGGACAGCACGCAGGTTTGCATCGTCGATGAAAACGGTGGGAAAGTAACCTCGATGAAGGTCGAGAGCGCGCCTGACCAGATCGCATGTGCGTTAAATCGAGTCGGCGACATTGAGCGGGCGGTGATCGAATCCGGCCGCATGTCGTCGGCAATCTGCCACGGCTTGCGAGCTCTCGGCGTTCCCGTCGTGTGCATCGACGCAGGGCAGGCGGATCAGAGCCTAAAGGTATTAAAGGCGAACAAGACTGACCCGCATGACGCAGCCGGGCTGGCGCAACTTGCCAGGACAGGCTTCTACAAGGAAGTGCATGTCAAAACTGCGGCCGCCCAGGCGTGCGCAGCGTCATCGCGACGCGCAGCCATCTCGTCGAAGCCCGGGTGCGGCTCGACAACATGATCCTAGGTATATGTGCAACTTTCGGGTTCAAACCCGGCCCCGGTCAGGGCAAGTCGTTTATCGACCGGGTGATGACTGCTGCAGATGTACCGGGCCTTGGCCAGAGAATCACAGCGCTGGTCGCCGCCAGAACCGGATTGGTGGAACAGATCAGGCAGCTGGATCGTGTCTTGCGTGAGTTCGCTCACCAATCGTCGGCCTGCAGGCAGCTCATGAGCATCTCCGGCGTCGGCGTTCAAACTTCCGCCGCTTTCGCCGCAGCCATCGATCAAGCTGACCGCTTCCGGCAATCCCGCACTGCAGGCGCCTACTTCGAATTGGTCCCCAGGCGTCACCAATCCGGGGAAATCGACTGGACAGGACGCATCACCAAACAGGGCGACAGCATGGTCCGCAAGCTGCTCTACGAAGCGGCCAACTCGATCCTGACGCGCAGTCGTGGCAGCTTCGCCCTCAAGACCTGGGCCCAGAAGATCGCCAAACGCCGAGGTCTGAGAAAGGCGCGCGTGGCGCTTGCCAGGCAGCTGACCGTCATCATGCACGCGATGCTGCGTGACGGCACTTTGTTCGAAGCGTGAGGTGAGATAGAAATCATTTGCCAGCGGTGAAGCCGGACAGTTGATCCGAGGGCGGTGTCCCGAGAGGGAACGCAGGGACGAACGATCTGCGAAGGTTACCGGATGGGCCCGGGAGCCCGCTTCGAGTCAATGCAACGTTCGGCCTTGTGAAACCCGATACAGCACGATCGCCTCACAGCAAACAGTGCGGACAGATCCTTGAAACCCTCAAGGGGAACACCGCCAAGCTCTGCAAATTGCAGATCCTGAACCTAGGAGAGCGGTCGCCGTTAATACGACCATGTCCTTCGCTGCGTGGTCACCATTGGCCGGGTACCGTGATTTGCAGACCACGTTGAATCATCAGCAAACCGCCAGCGGATCCTAACTTGCCCGCTGCGCGGCCAGTTGGCTGCCCCAATTGAGCGAGCAGCTTTGGTCAACCGTGTGCATCGAAGGCGGCAACATTCTGAAAGGATGAGTTGTGTTGCGGCGGCTGGACACCAAGCACTGTTTCGGCACTGCAATCATTTCCCGGAATTGACCTGTCGCATTGGTTCAGGCAGCGCTTCTGGTTAAGCTGTTCCTTAATTAACAATATGGGGAACTGCGACGGTGTCTGCCTCGCTCGAGAAGGATCAGGTTGGGGCACTGGGCTGGCACGCTGAAGCGGTTGCCGCCACCATAGACGGGCTTGACACAACCGCAAACGGGCTGACCGATGCGGAAGCCGCGGCTCGAGCGGTCCGTTTCGGCCGCAATGAACTGCCCGGCCAATTGCGGGCAGGACCGCTGAAACGGTTTCTCGCGCAGTTCAACAATCTGTTGATCTACATTCTTATCGCAGCTGCTGCGATCACAGGTGTGTTGGGTCAAATCAAGGATACACTCGTCATTCTTGCTGTGGTCTTGGTGAATGCAGCTATTGGGTTCATTCAGGAAGGCCGCGCTGAGGCTGCTATTGCAGCGCTCCAACGGATGCTGGCACCTATGGCTTCGGTACTGCGCGGCAACCGCCGCCGCAGGATTGATGCCGCTGATCTGGTGCCAGGCGATATCATCTTGATCGAAGCCGGTGACAGGGTTCCGGCAGATGCCCGTCTGATCGAAGCCACCGCGTTGAAGGTGCAGGAAGCCATCCTTTCGGGAGAATCCGTGCCCGTCACCAAGTCGGTGAAGCCGGTTGCCTTCGACGCCGCCCTTGGCGAACGGGCATCAATGATTTACAGCGGGACGCTGGTTGTATCCGGGCAGGGCCGCGCCATTGTCACCGCGACAGGAAGCGAAGCCGAAATCGGCCGGATCAGCGGCCTTCTCGCGGGTGTCGAGGAACTGATGACACCGCTCCTGAAAAAGATGGGAGTTTTTGCCCGCTGGATCACTGCACTGATCCTGAGCGGTGCGGTGCTCTTGCTGGTCTACGGGTTCTTCGTTCAGCACCTGCCTTTCGAGGCGCTTTTCATGGTTGTCGTCAGCCTTTCAGTTGCTGCAATCCCGGAAGGGCTGCCGGCTGTCCTGACAATCACACTGGCAATTGGCGTGCGCAAGATGTCAGATCGCCACGCGATCGTGCGCCGCTTGCCGGCAATCGAGACGCTAGGAGCGCTGACCGTCATCTGCACCGACAAAACCGGCACCCTGACGCGCAACGAGATGATGGTGGCATCGGTCTCCGCCCAAGGCCGGCGCTTCACGGTCGAAGGCGATGGGTATCAGACGGAAGGCCAAATCGTGGCCGTGAACGGCGGGGAGGATGACGGTCTTTCAGGGCTGATCGCAGCGGGTGTGCTCTGCAACGACGCCGGTATTGCCGCGGGAGTGGATGGTGTGCTTTCGGCTAGTGGCGATCCCATGGAGGCTGCGCTGCTAGTTTTGGCGGACAAAGCCGGGACACCTCATAACGTCTTGCGAGCTAAGTGGACACGGGAGGCGCTGCTGCCGTTCGATGCGGCACGCCGTTACATGGCGACGCTGGACAAAAGCGCGGAGGGTGCCTTCATTCACCTGAAGGGTGCACCGGAAGCGGTGCTTTCCATGTGCGCCAGCCAGGCGGGTAACTGCGGTGAAATCCCGCTCGACCAGGCTTACTGGGAAGCTGAGACCGTCCGCATTGCCGCGCTCGGCCAGCGAGTCATAGCCCTTGCGGCCAAGCCCGTGCCGAAAGCTGAGGCGGCTTTGAACCAATCAGCTCTCGCAGAGGGGTTGGTGCTTCTGGGGATGGTCGGGCTGATCGACCCGCCGCGTGCTGAGGCGGTTGCCGCTGTTGCCGAATGCCAGGGCGCTGGAATCACTGTCAAGATGATCACCGGTGATCATGCCGCGACTGCCGCAGCCATTGCTGCCGACGTCGGGCTATCCAACGCTGATCGCGTTCTTACCGGGCAAGATCTTGACGGCTTGGATGACGCCATGTTGATGCAGAAAGCTGAGATAACCAGCGTGTTCGCCCGCACCACGCCGGAGCACAAGCTGCGTCTCGTCACGGCGCTGCAGGCACGGGGGCACATCGTCGCGATGACCGGCGACGGAGTCAATGATACACCGGCGCTCAAGCGGGCCAATGCCGGGGTTGCCATGGGCATCACCGGGTCGGACGCTGCCAAGGAAGTAGCCGATCTGATCCTGACGGACGACAATTTCGTTTCAATTGCGGCCGCCGTTCGCGAGGGGCGCACGGTCTTCGACAATATCCGCAAGGTGATAAGCTGGACCCTGCCAACGAACGCTGGGGAGGCTGGCATCATCATCCTTGCTCTTGTTTTGGGTCTGGTCATCCCTTTTTCGGCGCTGCAGATCCTATGGATCAACCTCGTAACAGCCGGCTCGCTCGGGGTAGCCCTCGCGTTTGAACGACCGGAGAAAGCGGTCATGCACCAACCTCCTCTGCCTGCCGATGCGCCGATACTGGATCGCGTTCTGGTCTGGCATATAGCGCTCGTAACGGTGCTGTTTCTCGCGGCGGTATACGGGGTGTTCAACTACGCAACAGACCGTGGCTACAGCCTTGAACTTGCGCGAACCCTCACCGTGAATATGCTGATCATCCTCGAAATCTTTCATCTCTTCTACATCCGGAACTTTCATACCACATCGCTGACCTGGGAAGCTCTGCGCGGAACACCGGCGGTTTGGGCTTGCCTGCTGGTCGTCGTGGCTGGCCAGTTGCTGTTTACCTATGCGCCATTCATGCAGGAGGTGTTTGGCACGCGTGCGGTCACCCTGACCGATGGTGCAATCCTGATTGGCGTGGGTGCCGCGTTCTTTGCGATCCTTGAGATGGAAAAGCAGCTGCGCCTGCGATTGAAGCGCGTAAAGCTGAAGCAATTTAATCAGCCTAGCCTGGGCGGTCCAATTTAAGTTGTTGTGTATTTGCGTGGAGCTTACCCCTTTGGGGCCCGGGCTTCATACGGCTTTCGGACCCTTAGGATTTGCCCCAACGCTGGCCCACCGGACTGAGCGTTTTCTTTTTTCCAAACCCTTGGAAGCCGGGTGGCCCTGGTGGATTTCATGAACTCCGCCGGTGTCATATTGCCGATTGAGCGGTGCGGCCGTTCATTGTTGTACAACTGAACGCCAGAACGCCCACATTAGCGAACCGAGGGAAGTTTTTTTCCAAAGCAACCTTGGTTTGGCAGATCCGTTTATGTCCATGAGCTGATCGATAGGCCCGGCGATGCAGTGTTTCGGTGCAATCTCACGGGCAGTTGGCCGGACCGGTTTCTGGAAGTCCCGGTATGGATGTTTGACCGGGCCGCATGCGCTTCCTGCCATCGTGCTGGTATGGCGCATATTAGCAGTGTGCCGAAGTTTTTTGGGATCTGCATGTGTAAGCAGGCCGTGCAAACATGCAGTAGGGCTTCCGCAACCAACTCGTTGGACCGAGACTGGCCGATCCAGAACTCAGCGTGATGACGGATGTGTTCAATCCGATCCACAGAACCCGGTGCGCGACCGTGGAAGCGATGGACGGCAATCTCAGGATCATTGCGCGCAGGAGAGGCATTGCCCACCGCCTCCTGCAGAAACGATTGAGGCACAGGAGGCAGCGGTGTACCGGCCGCTCCTGCAGGCGCTGCTTCATACCCTCCCGCTGCGAAGGGGCAGCGGGGGTTGATCGGCCTTCTAGTGCTGCCGATCCTGCTGCTGGAGATCCTGAATACCCTGCGCCTTCTTGCCAGTCGCCGCCGACAGCGCGAGGCAGCCGTACTGGCTTGACTTCCCTCAATGCCGCGGGCACCGGGCTGGGCCACCATGCGGGCATGAATGGCGACCACGGGCACAGCAAGGAAGAAATCGCGCGCCGTCTGGCTGGCAGCAATGGCACCGGGCGGCTGCGTGACGCTGTTTACGGCGGCATTGACGGCGCTGTCACCACTTTTGCAATTGCTGCGGGGGTCGAAGGCGCCGGGTTTTCCCCTGGCGTGATCATCGCCCTGGGCAGTGCCAATGTACTGGCGGACGGGTTCTCCATGGCAGCGGCAAACTACCTGGGCACCAAAGCTGATTTGGATGACCGGCGGCGGCTTTATGCGGTTGAGGAACGCCATATCCGCCAGTACCCGGAGGGTGAGCGCGAGGAGTTGCGCCAGATCTTCCAGGATCTGGGTCTGAGTGGTAAAGTGCTGGAGGGTGCGGTGCGCTCTGTTGCCGGCAAGCCGGAGAAGTGGATTGCGCTGATGCTGACGAGCGAATACGGGCTAGCCCCCGCGGAACCCAACCCGGTTGCGGCGGCAGTAACAACCTTTGCGGCCTTCATGCTGGCGGGCATCGTGCCGCTGCTGCCGTTCGTGCTGGGGCTGCCTGACCCGTTTTTGATTGCGGCGGTGGCGACGGGGCTGGTGTTTTTCGGCATTGGCGCCAGCAAGAGCATCTGGTCACTGGCGCCCTGGTGGAAGTCCGGGCTGGAGACCCTGCTGATCGGTTCCTGCGCGGCCGGTCTGGCCTATCTGGCGGGCAGCCTGTTCCGGGTTTGAGGCCGATCAAGGGGGGCGGTCCTGTTTGGCCCTATACTGAGCGTAAAAGGGGGCCCGCAACATGTTTTCAAATGCCTTCAAGATCGCAACTCTGCAAGGGTTTGACATCAAGATCGATCCGAGCTGGGCATTGATCGCCGCACTGATCACATGGAGCTTGTCGACGCAGTTTTTTCCTAGGGTCTATCCTGGTGCGGCGCCTGGCGTATACATCACTTTGGCTTTGCTTGCGATGCTTGGCTTCTTTGCCTCGCTGATCCTGCACGAGATGTCCCACTCGGTGGTCGCCCGGCGGTTCGGTGTCGAAATCAAAGGGATTACGCTATTCATTTTCGGCGGTGTTGCCGAGCTGGGGTCGGAGCCCAAAACCGCCATCAGCGAGTTCTGGATTGCCATCGCGGGACCGCTGATGAGCTTTGCCCTGGCGCTCGGGTTCTGGCTGCTGGCGCAGGCGGGCAGCCTGCTGGCCCCCGAAATGGCGCTGAACCATGTATTTGCCTATCTTGCTCTGATCAATCTGGTGCTGGCAGTCTTCAACCTGGTCCCGGCCTTTCCGCTTGACGGCGGGCGTATCTTCCGGGCCTATCTCTGGAGCCAGAGTAAGGACCTGCTGAAGGCGACGGCCACTGCCACAAGGATCAGCAGCTTTTTTGCCTATGCCCTGATCATCTTTGGCGTTATCGGTCTCTTCTCAGGCAATCCGGTTGCATCCCTGTGGAAGGTGCTGATTGGTGTGTTTGTACTGATGGCTGCTAAGGGGACCTATGCGCATCAGTTGCAGGCCGCCGCTTTCAAGGACAAGACGATAGCCCGCATGATGACGCGCGATGCGGTGACTGTTCTGCCTGAGGTGAGCCTGCAATATCTGGTGGACGAGGTGATGCTGACAGAGCGTAAGACCTTTGTGCCGGTGACAGAGGGCGACGTACTGCTGGGTTATGTGAGTACAGAGCTGCTGCAGGGTGTCAGGCGCGAAGAGTGGCTGGTGACCAAAGTTGGGGATGTCTATGCCCCGTTGGATGAGGACAACACGGTCAGCCCCGGCCTGCCTGCTGCAGAACTGATGGCAAAAGTATCCGCAACCGGCCGCCGCAAGTTTCTCGTCGCAGACGGCCGCCAGCTGCTGGGCGTGATAACCCTGACTGATCTGATGAGCTATCTGGCGGTGCTGCAGGACATCAGGCCTCTGGACGGAATATCTAAGCGGAGCTGACGGAATGAAACGGATACTGATCGTGCAGGGCCACCCGGACAATTCCCGGCAGCATTTCTGCCATGCTCTGGCGCAGAGCTATGAGTTGGCTGCAGCGGAAGCCGGTCATCAGGTCGACGTAGTTGATGTACCCGCCAGCGGTGCGGCCTGCTTGCGATCCCGCGCGGAATGGGAAGGCAGCCTTCCCGAATATGCCGCTGAGGCACAGCGGGCGATTGCTGCCGCCGACCACATCGTCTTCATCTACCCGCTTTGGCTGGGCAGCATGCCGGCGCTGCTGAAGGCCTGGCTGGAACAGGTGTTCCGGGAAGGTTTTGCCTTCACCACGGGCAAACGCGGATGGCGTCCCAGGCTGAAGGGGAAATCAGCGCGTGTCATCGTCACGATGGGGATGCCCGCCTTTGCCTATAAATGGTTCTTTCTGGCGCATTCGCTGCGCAGCTTTGAACGCAACATCCTGAAGTTCTGCGGGATCAGGCCGGTCAGATGGTCGGTGTTCGGGATGGTCGAGGACTCTAATCCAGGCAGGCGCGGAAAATACCTGGCGGAAACCGCCCGCAACGGGGCAGCGGCGCGCTAGGGTCAGGACCCAGGACTGGTCAGGCCGCGATGATATCCTTCAGATGGCCGGCGATGTCGTCCAGCCCGGCATGGGTCAGGTCCTTATCAGCCTCTCCGATCACCTTGGATTTCAGCGCGTCAGGTAAGGCGGCCCGCAGCTGCCCCAGCATATGCGGCGCAGCCGTCAGGATCAACTGGTCGAAGGTTCCCGCAGCATTCCGTCTTTCCAGATCCTGTGCGATCAGGCGTGCAAAGGCTGCCTCGGCGGCCCGTTTCGGATCGCTGGCTTCGAATGTGG
Source organism: Leisingera aquimarina DSM 24565 (assembly GCF_000473165.1). GTDB lineage: Bacteria > Pseudomonadota > Alphaproteobacteria > Rhodobacterales > Rhodobacteraceae > Leisingera > Leisingera aquimarina. The sequence goes on from NZ_AXBE01000012.1 coordinate 19,507, forward strand.
CCGCCCCATGCGCGCTGCTGATCGGATGGGTGCCGGCACGGTCGGCATTCTCCACCGCAGGCGGTGCTTGCAAAGCATGCCCGGCGGAGGCGGTGAAGCCCTTGCCCAGCCCGTGGTTTTCGACGATGCGTGCGGTGCGGGCATTAGCAAGAACGGCGAGGGTCACGATTGGTTTCATGGGTTTTCTCCAGTTGCTGAATGTCGGCTGCATTTGCCCTGAACCGGCCGCGGGCCGCCGCCCAGGAAGGCAAACCAGTACGCCAGGGCGACGCCGCCCGCGCCGCCGGCGATATTGCCCAGGGTGACCCAGAACAGGTTGGCGGCCGCCGCGGAGAGGGGGGTATCCGCTCCGGCACCCCAGGCCTGCGGGAAGAAATACATGTTGGCGATGGAATGCTCGAGTCCTAGAAGCACGAAGGCGGTGATCGGCCAGAGTATGGCCAGGACCTTGCCGGCGGCCGTGCGGGCGGCGAAGGACAGCCAGACGGCGAGGCATACCAGGGCGTTGCACAGGGCGCCGCGGACAAAAGCCTCAAGCGGTGTCAGATCTGCCTTGGCCCCGGCTATGGCGCTGGCGGTTTCGCCCATCGCACCGTCCAGCAGACCGGTCAGGGCAAAGGCGGAGGCCAGTCCGGCGGCGCCGGTCAGATTGCCGAAATAGACGATGCCCCAACTGCGCAGCAGCAGGCGGAGCGGGATTTTGCGGTCCACAGCGGCGATCACCATCAGCACATTGCCGGTGAACAGCTCTGCCCCGGCAATCACCACCAGAATCAGGCCGAGTGAGAACACCGCGCCGCCCAGCACCCGGACCGGTCCTGTTACGGGTGCGGTGCCCGTGAGGGTCATCGTGTAAGCCGCCGCGCCGAAACCGATGAAGGCACCGGCCAGCAGGGCCAGAACAAACATCTGCGGCAGAGGCAGCCGGGCTTTGGCGGTTCCCGCTGTCTCTACCAGCGCCGCGATTTCAGCAGGTTTGTAGGCGTCAAAGGAGGCCTGGCTGGTCATATGTCGGCTCCTGAATTCATGGGTGCAAGGGGTCAGTGGGCAAAGAGAACCGGCAGGTCTGTCTGTTCGATCATCGTGCGGGTGGTGCCGCCGAATACGGCCTCGCGCAGGCGGGAATGGCCGTAGGCCCCCATCGCCACCAGATCGGCACCGGCTTCGCGGGCGCGCTGCTGGATGCCGTGGCCGACATTCTGGCCGCCACCGGGGAATTGCGAGAGGGTGACATTGCAGCCGTGGTGGCTGAGCCAGGCGGCGACATCGGTGCCCGGGTCCTCGCCGTCACGCTGATCGGAAGCGCTGGATTCAAAGCAGCCGATCACCACCTCCTGCGCGTGGCGCAGATAGGTCAGCGCCGCATGTGCGGCGCGGGAGGCCGCAAGGCTGCTGTCCCAAGCCAGGAAGATGCGGCTGTATCTGGTAAAGGGCGCGCCATTTACAATGACAGGAACCGGAGACTGAAACAGCAGGCCATGCAGCGCTTCACGGAAGACATCCTCTCGGTCCCTGAGGCCATCGGCAAATTGCGCGATGTCGCAGGATTTTGCCCGCTGGGCACAAAGCAGCCGGATGTCCGCCCCAGCGCAAACCGCATATTGCACATCGCCGGAGCAGCAGCTGCGCGTAAGAAGGCCGCTCACCTCGCCAGCGCGGGTTTCGGCTGCCTGACGGGCCTCCCGGAGACGGTCAACCCAGTCGGCCGGCATCGCTGTTGAGCCGAAGGCTGTCGTGCCAGAGACGAAGTAGGGTCTGCCGGGCGGATTATCCAGCAGCAGGCAGGCGAGGTATGCGTCCTGGCGCTGCGCCGCTTCGGCGGCAGCGATGACAGCTTCGTCGCTGGTGTCTGTGGCGAGCACATAGAGAGCTGTGTTGCGTTGCATGTCTGGCCTCCGGGTTTTTGATCGCGGCAAGCCGGAATGCACGCCGCGTCAATCTGTAAATCAGGGCTGCTGCGGGATGCCATGATCCTGATCAATCCGGTGTGAAAGAGTGTCTCCCCTTGGGCGCTTGCATGAAATATGCCGGACTGACACCACTGCAAACTATGCCTAAGGTTAAGGCCGGCCTTTCGGCGGGGCCTGATAGCCGGCATCATGATTCAGCGGGCCCAGAACTCCTGCTTGAACAGCTCGTTGAGCTCGAGCAGCCAGTTGGCCGGAGGAAGCTGAAGAAGTGCCAAGACGGTAAAGCCGGCAACTGCCGCGAGCGCAATCAGCGCCTCGGCCCGGTGGCCGCGTGGAGACATCCTGCTGCCGAAGAACAGCATTTTGAACACATGCAGATGGAGCGCTGCATGCCACAGGGAACAGGCAATAAACAGCGCCGCCAGGACAATATGGAGATCACTCCAGTCCTGCTTGCCCAGTCCCAGCGCCTCCCAATCCACCTGATTAGAAATTTTACCTTTGGGCGAAAAGAAAAGGATGCTGCCGCTGAGAAGAATAGCTGCAAATGAGAAGGTTACACCAAAAACGGCCAGGGCCCTGCTAGTCAACCCGGCTTTTGATCTGGTTTGGGTACCGGTCTGGGTCATTTTTTGTCTCCTGTCTGGATAGGTTGAGTCTATCCGGCAGCAAGTCCGCGCGCCTTGATCCAGACATGGTTTTGGCGTGCAGACGCAGAACGGGCTGGTTTGACCTCACTCAAGGCAGGCACAATGTGCCTCTGGTATGCTTAGCCAGGGGTAGACCAATGCATCCAGATGAGAACCAGCAGGTTGAAGTGGTGGCTTTTCTGAGCGATCCGTCAGCTTATGGCATTGACGCACCGGTCGAGGTGATCACGACGCATTCCGCACATGTGTTCCTGGCCGACGGCCTGGCGTTCAAGATCAAGCGGGCGGTGCGCTACAGCTATCTGGACTTTTCCTCGCTTCAGGCCCGCAAGGATGTTCTGAAGCGGGAGCTTGCCCTGAATGCTTCTGCAGCGCCTGAGATCTATGACCGGGTGGTTGCGGTCACCCGCGAGGCGGCGGGCGGCCTGGCGCTTGAGGGGACAGGACCCGCTGTCGAATACGCCCTGCGGATGCACCGGTTCGCGCGGGAGGCCGAGCTGTGCGCGATTGCTGATGCAGGCGGTTTGACGGTTGATCTGGCAGGGCAGCTCGGCTCCGCGGTTGCCGCCTACCACAGAGATGCCGAAGAACGCAGCGCTGACGGGGCTGCCCTGATAGGAGAGATCAATGAGGAGCTGCAGGAGGCCTTGGGCGGTATGGGGGACGTGCTGAACTGCGGCCGGGTGGCGTCGTTTCTTGTCGCGGCCGCACAGGCCTTTGCCAAGACCGCGCCGCTTCTCAGCAAACGTACGGCGGCAGGCCGCGTGCGCAGATGCCACGGTGATTTGCATCTGCGGAACCTCGTGCTGATCGACGGCAGAGTAGTGCCGTTTGATGCGCTGGAGTTCGACGAACAGCTGGGCACCTGCGATGTCTTCTATGACTTCGGTTTCCTGCTGATGGATCTGCTGCACCGGGAAGCACAGGCGCAGGCGAATGCAGCGTTGAACAGCTATCTGCAGGCCACCAGGGATATCGGTGGACTGGCTGCGCTGCCGCTGTTCATGGCGCTGCGTGCGGCGATCCGGGCGATGGTTGCGGTGCAGGGCATGGCAGGCGGAACCTTGGCTGAACCCGCGCAGGAGGCGCGGGATTACCTTGAGCTGGCGGCCGCCTGTCTTGCGCCGGTGCCGCCTCGGCTGGTGGCGGTCGGCGGATTGTCGGGCACCGGCAAGACCACGGTCGCCGCGAGGACCGCACCGTACTTGACGCCGCTTCCAGGCGCGTTCCACCTGCGCAGCGATGTGGAACGCAAAGCTCTGTTCGGGGCTGCTCCGCTGGAGCATCTGCCTGCCGAAGGTTACCGCCCTGAGGTCACTGCGAAGGTCTATGCCCGGTTGATGGATCAGGCAGAGCAGGCCATGCGGGCCGGTCACAGCGTTGTTATTGACGCGACTTTCCTTGCTGCGGAATACCGGGACGCCGTGCAGGCGCTGGCGGTCCGGCTGCGGGTACCGTTCGACGGGATCTGGCTGCATGGCGCCACTGTCGAATTAGAGCGCAGGATCGCCGCCCGCACCAATGATGCCTCGGATGCGGACGCGGAAGTGCTGCAAGTGCAGTTGAAGCACCGCGCGGATCCTGCGGATTGGATCCGGATCAGCTGCCGGGGCGCCAAACGTGAGGTTGCGGCGCGGGTGAAGGCCGCCCTGTTGCCGGAGTGATCCGGACCGGCCTTGTGCGGCTGGAGGCGGGCCGCTGGGGGTAACCTCAATCAATTCAGCCGGAGGCCACGGGCGTAATGTTGAATAACTTCTGAGGAGGAACACCATGTACAAGAATATTCTGGTTCCCATTGCCCCGGATCACGGCGCAGATAGCGCCAGTTCTCTACAGGTTGCCCGGTTGCTGGCGGACAACGATGCCAGGATCACCGCGCTGACGGTTGCCGATGAGATCCCCGGCTATGTGGTGCAGCAACTGCCGGAGGGCCTGTTGGAAGACACCCGCGCAGAGATGCTGACGGCGCTCAAGTCGGATCTGGGCGGGGTGAAAGACATCAAGGCGGATGTGGTCACCGGCCATGCCGGGCGCACGATTAATGATTACGCCGAGGCGCATGGCGCGGACTGCATCGTCATCGCGTCGCACCGGCCCGGATTGCAGGATTATTTCCTCGGCTCGACGGGGGCGCGGGTTGTGCGCCACGCCAAATGCACTGTGGTTGTGATCCGCTAGCTGTCGTGCGCCACTGAACGGCGGAACAGCATGAGGCTGGTCGCCAGCAGGGCGGCGCCCAGCAGTGCCATCCACAGAAATTCCGGCCAGACGGTCTCAACCCCTGCACCTTTGAAGACGATGGCCTGGCTGGCGGCCATGTAGTGGCGGGAGGGCAGGATGACAGTGGCAGCCTGCAGCCAGTCCGGCTGGCTTTCCACCGGGGTTTCGCCGCCTGACAGCATCAGCATCGGCAGAATGGTCAGCATTACCAAGAGCGCAAACTGGGCCATTGAGCGCGCGACCGTCGCCAGGAACACCCCCAGCGCGGTTGCGGTGAACAGGAACAGTGCTGTGCCGCAGAGGAACAGGGCCTTGGACCCTGCAATGCTGATGTCCAGGACCCCTTGCATGACAAAGGCCAGCGACAGCGCCGCTGCGATCAGCACCACCGCGGCGTTTGCCCAGATCTTGGCCACGGCGATGTCAAAGGGCGACAGCGGCATCGCCAGCAGGTGTTCGATGGTGCCGTGCTCGCGCTCGCGGATCATCGCGGCACCGGTCAGGATCGTGGTCAGCCACATGATCTGGCCGATCAGCGCGTTGATGCCGGCAAAGCGCACGGTGTCGCGGTTCGGGTTGAAGGCGCTGCGGATGATGATCTCCAAGGTCTGCGGTGCGGCCAAGTCTGCGCCGATCGCAAAGCGGCGGATCTCGGTGCTGAGGATGCTGGTGATGTAATTGGCACCGATGCCTGCCTGTTCCATCGCGGTGGCGTCGATCAGCACCTGGATTTCCGGTACCCGGCCCGCGCGGACGCCCTTTTCGAACCCGGGCGGCACGGCGACGACAAACAGGAAGTGGCCGGCGTCCATCCGGGCGGCGCCGGTGCCGGGTTCAATCTGGACAACCGGCTGGAATTCGGGCGGGAAAAACGCGGCGGCCAGGGTGCGGGACAGGGGCGAGTTGTCCTCATCCGCAAAGGCGATGGACGCGTTGTTGACCGAGGTCGCAACCCCGGTGGCCTCCATCACCGGTGCCAGGGTGAACGACCAGGCCAGAAGCGCCATCATCACCCAGTCGCGGCGCAGGCTCATCATCTCCTTGAGGCCGAGCCAGAATATGCAGGAGATACGCTGCATCTACTTCTCCTGCGCGCGCAGCGCCAATACGGCCAGCAGGGTAAACACCGGCCCGAAGCAGGCCAGCGCCAGAATGTCGGGCATCAGCGCCTCCCAACCCAGCCCCTTGGTGAAGGCGCCGACGTTCAGATGCAGGAAGTAGGAGGAGGGCCACAGCGACCCGATGGTCTGGGCGCTGCCCTCCAGTGTCGAGACCGGCTGGAGTAAGCCGGAGAACTGGATAGTCGGCACCACCGAGGCAATGGCGGTTGTGAAGGTGGCTGCCACCTGGCTGGAAGTCATGGTGGCGATCAGCAGCCCGTAAGAGGTTGCGGCCCAGACATAGAGAAGCGCGCCAAGAGCCAGGGGCAGCGGGTCCCCTTTGAGCGGCACCCCGAAGACCGCAACTGTCATCGCGGCCAGCAGAAGGAAGTTGGCGTATGCGATCACGATATATGGGATCTGCTTGCCGATCAGGAATTCCAGCCGGGTAGTCGGCGTCACATAGAAATTGGTGACCGAGCCCAGCTCCTTTTCCCGCGCGACGCTGACTGCCATCAGCACCGCAGGCAGCATGATCAGCAGGATTGCCGGCATGGCCGGCGCCATTGCGGCGATACTCTCGAAGCTCTGGTTGTAGCGGAACCGCGGCTCTATCCGGGCAATTTCAGCAGGGCGGGTGGTCCTGAAAGCGGCTTGTGCGTCCAGGAAAGTCTGATGCAGCCCGGCAGCGTAACCCTCCACCGTTTCGCCCTTGAAGGGGATCGCGCCATCGACAATGGCAAGCACCTCTGCCGGTTCATCCGCCCGCAGCTTCTGCCCGAAACCGGGGGGCAGCTCGATCACCAGAGAGACTTCGCCCGAAACCAGACGGCTGCGGCCCTCGGCGGCGCTGGCCAAAGGCGGCGTGGGTCTGAAGTAGCGGGAGCCGGAAATCTCAGCGAGGTAGGCGCGGCTTTCGGGGCTTTGCGACAGGTCCAAGGCGGCATAGTCCAGCTCGTCGATATCCAGCGAAATTCCGAAGCAGAACACCAGCATCAGGATGACCGAGCCGAGGAAGGCAAAGGCAAGCCGCACCGGGTCGCGCAGGACCTCAATCGTCTCGCGCCGCGCATAGGCCTGGGCGCGGGTGAGGCCGCCGCCGGAGGTCGCGGCTTCTGCCTGCACTGCGGTTTTCGGTGCTGAGACTGGGGCAGGGGGGGCGGCGGCCCTGAGGATTGAGACAAAGGCCTGTTCCAGGGTGTCCGCAGCCTGCGATGCCATCAGCTCCTGCGGGGTTCCTTCAGCCAGCACCTTGCCCGCATGCATGAAGGAGACCCGGTCGCAGCGTTCGGCCTCGCCCATGAAATGGGTGGAGACAAAGATGGTCACCCCCTCGTTGCGCGACAGTTCGAGGAGCAGCGCCCAGAACATGTCGCGAGCCTCCGGGTCGACGCCGGAGGTCGGCTCGTCCAGGATCAGCACCCGCGGGTGGTGGATCATCGCAACCGCCAGCGACAGACGCTGTTTGATGCCCAACGGCAGGGAGCTGGCCAGGGAAGTGCTGTGGGCGGTCAACCCGAAGCGCTGCGTCAGTTCTGCGACTCTGGCCTCCCGGTCCTTGATCCCGAAAATGCGTGCGTGGAGCTGCAGGTTCTGATGCATGGTCAATTCGCCATAAAGCGAAAACGCCTGGCTCATGTAGCCGGTCTCGCGGCGCATTGCGCGGTTGCGGGCATCAACCGGCTTGCCGAACAGCTGCGCCTCGCCGGAGCTGATGGGCAGCAGGCCTGTCAGCATTTTCATGGTTGTCGACTTGCCGCAGCCGTTGGAGCCGAGAAAGCCGAAGATTTCACCGCGTGCAATGCTGAAATCGACGTGGTCGACTGCGGTGAAGTCACCGAAGCGGCGGGTCAGCCCGCGGGCGGTGATGACCGGTTCGCCGCCGCCGTGTTTGGCTTGCGTCTGGTCCTGAACCAGCGTTGGCTTTCCTTGCGCCCGCAGCTGCCGGTAGGCAGATTCGAGGTCTTCAGCCCCGCCTCGCAAGCCTTCTGGCGGGCCCTGAAACAGCACCCGGCCTGCATCCATGGCGACGATCCAGTCAAAGCTCTGCGCCTCCTCCATATATGCGGTCGAGACCAGTACGGAGAGGCCGGGGCTTTGTTCGCGGATGGCGCTTATCAACGCCCAGAATTGGCGGCGCGACAGCGGGTCAACGCCGGTTGTTGGCTCGTCCAGCACCAGGAGCTTGGGGTCGTGGATCAGTGCGCAGCACAGGCCCAGCTTCTGCTTCATGCCGCCGGAAAGCTTGCCCATCAGCCGGTTTGCGAAGGGTGCCAGCCCGGTTGCGGTGAGGAGCGCCGCGATCCGGGTCTCGCGCTCCGCCTCGCCCTGGCCGAACAGGCGCGAGAAGAACTCGAGGTTTTCGCGCACGGAAAGTTCGGGATAGAGGTTGCGGCCCAGCCCCTGCGGCATGAAGGCAATCGCGGGGCATATTCGGCGCCGGTGCGCGGGGTCGCCGATGGGGCCGCCGAGGACGTCTAAGGTCCCCGCTTGCAGTTTCTTGGCGCCAGTGATCAGGCCGAGGAGGGTCGATTTGCCGACCCCGTCCGGCCCAATGATGCCAACAAGCTGGCCGGCGGGAAGGTCCAAGGAGATCGCGTCCAGCGCGATATGTTTGCGATAGCGGTGTGTGACCTCCGCGACGTGGATTCCAGGGATGCCTGTAGCGGCCCTCATTCGAACAGCTCAGGCGGAATGCGCCGCTCCAACGCTTCGGGCCAGGGGCTGTCAAGGGTCAGCCGGATCACGGCGATGCCGCGCAGGCCGGTCTTCACGTGTTCGATCCGTGCCGCCACTAGATCCTGCGGAATACGAACGCGAACGCGGAACACCAGCTGCTCGCGCTCGCTGAGGGTTTCCACTTGCTTGGGTGTGAACTGGGCCTCTGGCGAGACGAAGGTGACCGTAGCAGGAATGGCATATTCGGGCAGCGCATCAAGCACGATGCGGGCCTCGGCGCCGATCGGCAGGAGACCTGCCTCGCGAGCGGGCAGGAACACATCCATGTAAATGTTTTCGAGGCTGAGGAGGGTCAGGATTGGCCCGCCGGCGGCCACCACCTCACCCTGTTCGGCCAACCGGTAGAGCACCCGGCCCGGCATCGGTGCAGTGAGGGTGCTGTCCTCGATCTGCGCGGCTATCCTGCGGACCTCTGCCTCAGCAGCCGCAATCCCGGCATCCGCGGTGGCCACCCGCGCCTGCGCCGCGCCCAGCACCGCCTCGGCGACCTGATGCGCAGTTTCGCGTTCCTCGAACACGGTTTCAGAGATGTTGTGCCCGGCCAGCAGGGCGGTGGCACGGTCCAGTTCATGGGCAGCGCGACGCTGTTCGCTCTGGCGCTGCAGAACCAGTGCCTCCGCCTCGGCCTTGGTTTGGCGGGCCAGCGCGGCTTCGGCCTTGGCCCGGTCATGCACTGCCGACAGCTCATCCGTATCCATTTCCACCAGCACATCACCGGCTGCGGCCAGGCTGCCCTCGGCGGCCAGCACCTTTGCCACGCGGCCCGCCCGTGCCGGGGCAATCTCGACCTGTTCAGCCTCGATCCGGCCGTTACCCTGGACGAAGCCTTGCGGCAGGTCCGCACCGTTTTCCGAAACGAACAGGTAGGCAGCAGCGGCCAAAAGCAGAAGGGCTGCCGTGGCAAGAGTTGCACCAGTGATTTTATTCATGGCAGAGCGCCCCGTCCTGTTGCGGCACCTGCGTAATCTAGTCCGGTTCCGCGCGGCCCGCTTTGCTCTGAGTCAATCCTGCGCTGCCGGATTGCCGCTATCATCGTTGCGTGTGCGGCGGGTGCCGGGATGGGACCGGGCGGCGCGCTGCAGAAGTTTCGGAGCAAAGGAGAACACTGATGCTGGTGCGGCTGGCAGTTGCAGTGGCTATCGCGGCAGGTCCGGTCTGGGCGCAGGATACCGGCGCGGACGAGGGGCGGGACCTGTTCCTGTACTTCTGCGCAGAGTGCCACGGCAAAGATGCAGCAAGCCTAGGCCCGATGGCGGAGATGATGGCGCTCAGGCCGCCAGACCTCAGACAACTGACCGAACGCAACGGCGGCGAATTTCCCATCGAGGCGGTTGCCAAGCAGATTGACGGCCGGCAGCCGGTTGCCGCCCATGGCGACATGCCGGTGTTCGGCCCCTCGCTGGACGAGGATCAGTATGTTGCCATGGCGCTGCCAAGCGGCCAGCCGATGATGGTGCCCCGGTCGCTGCACAATCTGATCGTCTATCTGCAGTCGGTGCAAAGCCATCAAGCAGGGGCTGAATGACTGCCAATCGCTGCTGCATAGGATATCCTGAATTCCATGCCTGCGGCACCAGGAGTCCCCGTCGGCAGATCAACTGCTATCCGTTCACAGGAGGAGAAAATGTTTCAAAGAATAGTCGTTGGACTGGATGGTTCCGAGGCGGCGGAAAACGCACTGCGAATGGCGTGTGATTTGGCTTAGAAATACGGGTCAGACATACACCTTGTGCACACGCCGCAGCCTCAGACGGTTGCATTCGCACTGGGGGCTGTTGCGAGTTATCACGCGGCCACGACAATGCCATCGGCGGAGGAAGTGCAGACCGCCGGAGAAACGATCCTTAATGCGGGACGCGCTATTGCGGAATCCTGCAATCAAGCCATTGCTGAAATGCATCTGGAAGCCGGTGATCCGGCTGATAATATCATCAACTGTACAAAGGCCTGCGGTGCTGATCTGATCGTTACAGGCCGCCGCGGATTGGGGTCCTTTAGCGCTCTTGTTCAAGGAAGTACAACCCACCGGCTGTCAACGGCGGTACGATTTCCGGCCACGGGCGGCGCAAAACCCGGCCATTTCAGGAGTGACCGGCGCCTTGGCACGCGCGCTCTCCAAATAGCTGGCGTGTGCCGAGGCGCCTTGGTCCGTCAGGACCAATCGGAGTTCCATTTCAGGAGTTTTCTTTGAACTGTTTCGCCCTGCTTTGGGCCAGGCGGTAGCTGTCCCCGCTCATCTCAAGGATACTCACATGATGGGTCAACCTGTCCAGCAAGGCTCCGGTCAGGCGCTCTGATCCGAATGTTTCCGTCCACTCGTCGAACGGCAGGTTGCTGGTGATCAGGATGGAACCGCGCTCGTATCGCTGCGAGGTCAGCTCGAACAGAAGCTCGGCGCCGGTCTTGCTGAGGGGCACGAAGCCCAGTTTGTCGATGATCAGGAGCTTCTGTTTCACCAACTGCTTCTGGAGCCGCAGAAGCAGGCGCTCGTCACGGGCCTCCATGAGTTCATGGACGACGGCGGCCGCCGTGGTGAAGCGGACGGTCAGCCCCTTCTGGCAGGCCGCCAATCCAAGACCGAGCGCAATGTGGGTCTTGCCGGTGCCGCTGGGGCCGAGGGCAATGACGTTCTCGCAGCGGTCGATCCATTCGCAGCGCGCCAGTTCCAGCACCTGCATCTTGTTGAGGGGCGGGATCGCGGTGAAGTCGAAGCTGTCGAGGCTCTTGGTGGCCGGGAATCTCGCCGCCTTGATCCGCCGTTCGACCATGCGCCGTTCCCGGTCGATGAGTTCCAGTTCGACCAACCGGGCCAGGAACTGGACATGGTCGCGTCCCTCGGCGGCGCACAGCCTGGCCTGCTTGTCATATTCCCTCAGGAAGGTCGGCAGCTTTAGCTTCTTCAGTTGATGGTTCAGCAGGATCTGTGGTGCTTCTGTCATGCCGGCCCGCCCGCCGTCAGGCACATGTAACTGGACGGCGACGTCGTCGCCACCTTGGCTCGCGGCAGGTAGGGGTAGACATCAAGGTCGAGCCTCGGGGGCCGCCGTTCAACCCGGCACAGCACCAGGTGCTTCACTGCATCAAAACTGATGGCACCCATTTGCAAGGCCGTCTTCACCGCGGCATGGACGTCTTCCATCTCGAAGCTCTCGATCAACCGCAGGACCTGCACATACTCGCGCCGACCGGCCTTGAGCAGACGCGCCTCCATTAACCGTTGAAGGGTATGGAAGGCCTTGGGAAGATCCCAGTTCGCCAGCGGCGCTGCTTGGTCGAACGCCCCGATCTTCTGCTCGATGAGCGGCAGGTAGTGCAGCGGATCGAAGATCATGTCTTCGCGGTCGTAGCTGCGCGGGTGCCGCGCAATGACGTCGCCGCCACAACCTATCACCACCCGGTCAACGAAGCCGCGGATCCAGACATCACGGTGACCGTAGGCGACCGGCACTGAATGGTCGTTGGTCTTGTAGCGCACGAGTGCCAAGGAACTGACACGGCCCGTGGCCTGGTCGCAAGCCTCGAAGGGCGTGGCCGGCACCGCAGCCATCGCATCCAGATCATGCTGAAGCCGCTCGCCAATCGTCGCGCCATGACCGCGCAGAATATCGCCCTGGCGTCTCCGGCATTGATCTTCCAGCCATAGATTGAAGGCATCCCAGGTCGGGAAGTTTGGGACCGGCACCATGAAGTTACGTCTGGCATAACCGACCAGGCCCTCGACCGCCCCTTTGTCATTCCCTTTGCCAGGGCGGCCATACCGATCCCGGATCACGTAGTGAGACAGAAACTCGCTGAAGAGCCGGGCCCGCCTGCGCGCGCCATCCGGCTGGATGCGGGCAACCAGGCAGCGGTCATTGTCGTAGAGCACCGACAGGGGAACACGGCCGAAGAAGGCAAAGGCATGCACATGGCCGTCCATCCACGCCTCGGCTGTCGCCGCAGGATAGGCGCGAACATAACAGGCATCGCTATGCGGCAAATCCAGTGCGAAGAAATGGGCTTTCTGCTCGACCCCGCCGATCACGACGGTAGCTTCGCCAAAATCGGCCTGCGCGTGACCCGGCGGATGCTGGAGCGGCACGAACATCTCGCGGCTGCGGCGGCCATGCTCACGGACATAGTCCTTGATGATTGTGTAGCCGCCGGCAAAGCCATGCTCGTCGCGCAGCCGCTCGAAAATCCGTTTCGCCGTGTGGCGCTGCTTGCGCGGCCGCTCCCGGTCTTCCGAAAACCACTGATCAATAATCCCGGTGAACCCGTCCAGCTTCGGGCGCCGGATCGGTGCCGTACGCCGATAACCCGGCGGAGCTGAGTACACGATCATCTTGTCGACGCTGTCCCGCGAGATCCCGAAATGACGGGCGATGGCTCTCTTGCTCATACCTTCGCGGAAATACGCCTGGCGAACCTTCCGATAAAGTTCCACGGTGAAAATGCTCCTGCCCTCCCTGAAACCAGAAAGAGCCAAAACTGGCCGGTTTTTACGCCGCCCGCAGCAAGGTCATCCCGCCGCTACCGTGGCCGAGTTTCGCACCGCCGCTTACACCTGATTCATCAATAACCTTTGGCTAAGCGCAGTGGCGCATATGCGAGATCTGATCCGTCTTCATAGCGTTTGCATTCCTGCGCCCCATTTAAAATACGCTATAGCTGCGAATAGAATTACAGAGTCCAATAGGATTTTGGGAACCCACATTCTTCAGCAGGCTCCGCTTTAGTGTTGTGTAGAATTTATGAAGAAAGTTTCCGCGCAATTTCCCGGGCGCTGGCATGTGCGGAAGCTACCGATGCATCGTGACGATCGTCCGCAAACTCCTGGTATTCTGCAGAAGCTTCAAACATGTGCTCGGCACCGAGATACTTTCGAAGCGTGTTGATATGAGCAGAGAGGTGACCGGAGCCATCCCGGATACCACCATTTTCAAACCCAAATTCGCCTGCTGATGTAAGCAATACCAGAGTTTTACCTGACATGATGGGTTCCAAAGGGAAATCACCGCGAGCAAGATCAAACGTAAAGGTCTTGTTTATCCGGATGATCTGATCAAACCACGCCTTGAGTGCAGCGGGCATGCCGTAGTTGTACATGGGGCTGGAGAACAGAAGAATATCAGCACGATCAAGTTCGTCGATTAGAGTATCAGAGAGGCTCACCAACTCTTCCTGCTGTTCTGTGCGTTCGGTGCCTGGAGTAAACACTGAAGCAATCCAGTCGTTGCTAATGAAATCCGGCGGGGTCATGCCGACATCCCGCAGGATAATTTTTACTTCAGGATCATTTTCTTTCCACTGCTCGACAAAACTGTCTGCAAGGGCCCTGGAAATAGAATTATAGGCGGCAACAGCGTTATCAGTCCGACGTACGCTAGCGTCAATTCGAAGGATGGTAGTCATGTCTGCACCTTTATGGGTTGAATCGTCTCCTTAAAGTTGGACCCGGATTGCATGACACTCAAATGAAGAGAATTTCGCGGGCAGCTAAAGAAGCTCATCTGTCTCAGACCGCCTGTAAAGTAGGCTCCAGCCAGCCTGCCGTCTTGAGCAGGTCCTTATCTCCGGCCGCGCTGGATGTCAGTGAGAGGCTGTACCCTGGTGTGCGCGATCCAACCGGTAGAGAAATTGTCGGCGCATTCAGGAATGCAGCTTTCATCGACGCTGAAAGGATATGCGCGTTCTCGCGTGCGAATGCGGCCGGATCTCTTATGACGCTCTGAATCGTCGGCGGGCGGGACAGTAGTGTCGGGTATAGCAGCATGCCACCGTCCAGTTCGGCTTCGAACTCTTGAATCACCACCTGCCTCGCAGCGAGCAATGCACGCGTATTCTCATCACTGATTGCCGCCGAGTGAGAGAGGCGCTCTCTTACTCTTGGGTCCAGACCGGTGTGATCCGTCTGGACCACTTTTTTGAGCAGGCGGTAGGCTTCGGCTCCGACAAGTGTCCCGTGTGTGTGAAACAATTCGTTGACCCGCGCAAAACTCCGGATGGTTCGGAACTCTAAATCAAACCCGGAATCCGCCAATTGCGCTACGACTTTGCGGTACATGGCCACTATATCGGGCGCGTAGTCGGCCAATGCCTTGTCATCAAGGCATATAATGCGCTTGCGGCATTGGCCGGGGGCGCGATCTTCGGCGAGCAAATTATCCAGCAGCTGGACCTGTTCAACATGCCGTGCGAGGGGGCCAGGTGTGTCCAACGAGGGGGCCAGTGGGAAAATGCCCGCATCGTCGTACCGCCCCATCGTCGGGCGGAAGCCAACGATTCCCTGGCAGGCGGCCGGGATACGGACGGATCCGGATGTGTCCGTGCCCAAGGCCAAATCAGCCAGCCCCAGCGCAACCGCTGTGGCCGACCCGCTTGATGACCCGCCAGGCACCAAACTCCGCCTCAAAGCATTGGGCGGAGTGCCAAAGTGAGGGTTGATGCCCAGCCCAGAGAAAGCAAACTCCGACATATTCGTATGTCCAATGACGATGAGCCCCGCAGCCCGCAACAGGGCTACGATCGGCGCATCGCTTTGCGCTGGTTCAGGGTGATAGAGCCGTGATCCCGCGTGGCTGCCTAAACCCTGAACATCGATATTTGCTTTTACCGCTATAAATTTCCCATCAAGCGGGCTTAGCGGTGTCCCATTCTCCTGCCTTGCATCCGCCGCACGTGCATCAGCCAGCAGCCTGTCCTGCGGCACATCAGTAAAGATGCTTTGATGCTCATCCAGCGAAGCCAGGAAATCACTGGCTCTTTGTTCTATGGTCATTTGGTCAAGACCGGGGCGGAGTAATATGGCAGTTCTTCAACGCGAACACTCTCTGCATCGGCGTCATATTGCGACCGGACATGCTGCGCGATCTCTTCGAGAGAAGCAAACCAGACATCACCCCGATCCAACACCGACTCGAGCCATTTTTCGACTTGCCGCCAGCGCGCCAAGCGTCCGGTCAGAAACGGATGCCAGATGCCAATCCAAAAGCCGCCGGCTTCATATTGGGCTTCGAATTCTTCCCAAAAAGGGGTGAGGCCCGCGGTTGGCCCTGCGACAGGCATCATATACCCGATCTCATCGTAATGAGCGAATTGCGGCCAATCATCGGTGCCCCAATGCACTGGCAGCTCAATCAGTGACCGCCCCTTGGAACGCATAATATAGGGAAAGTCATCGGCCATGAGCGAGCTGTCATACTCAAACTCATGCTTGTTCAGCAGATCGACGACGCCCTGCGTCACGTTGTATACCGGCGCACGATAGCCTTTGGGTTTTTTCCCGAGAACCCGCGCGTGGGACTCCAGCGCGCGTTCGAACCAGTATTCCTGCTCTGAGGTGCTGTGGTTCGTCGGGTCTTCGTGCAAATAACCGTGGTGTCCGATTTCATGGCCGTCCTTCAGGATGGCCTCCATCGCACTCGGGTATTGCTCAATGACCCAGCCCGGCGCGAAAAAGGACTGTTTCAAACCCAGCCTTTTGTAAGTCTCCAAAATCCGTGGGATAGCCACGGTCGGGCCATAGCGACCCATCGAAATAGGGTACAAGCGGTCATGCCCGTCAGCCGGTTTAGAGATGTGAATCAGGCTGTCGGCATCAATATCGAAAGTGATCGCGCAGGCGCATCGTGCACCATTGGGCCATTTGATTTTCTTCTGCATCTCTTCGCTCCTTTGTCACCCAAGCTAGGCGTGTTCCGTCAGCCAATCGTCATACCACCTCAGCAAGGCGGATCTGACGATGGCATAGTCTTCTGCTCTCAGCCTCTGATCGGCTGCATGCTGCATGTTGTCAGCAATGTCTCGAAAGACACTTTGTTCGTCTCGATTGCAGATCTTGCCGTGATACACGGCCAGAGAACCGCTGGTGTAAACCGACAGAATATCTGAGGATTTAGCACTGCTAACCAGCAGTTCGATCGGGTCGGCACGGTCTGATAACCATGGGCCTTGTAAGTTTTCCAGGCTGACAATCATGAAATCAGCGCGCTTGCCCTCGGTGAGACTGCCTATATTGTGATCCATACCCATCTGCCGAGCGCCGCCCATCGTGGCCATGTCGAACACATCCTGTGCGCACAAATCGCGTTCCGCGGGATCAGCGGACCAATACAGATTCCGCGCCAGGCGCATTTCCGCAAACATATCCTCATCGCCTGCGAGGCTGGTACCATCCATACCCAGTGCAAGGTTTATGCCTAGCCGCATCATTTGCGGAGCGCGTGCAATTCCGGACCGGAGCCGTAAATTCGAGCTTGGATTGCAAACGATATGCGCGCCCATCTCAGCCACTTGCTGAAGATCGTTGTCATCGGCCCAAACCATATGGGCCAAAGACAGTTTCTTGTTCAGCAAGCCGGCTTGGGCCAGCTCTGCAACAGGGCTTTGGAATTCCGGCCGTCCAGCAGAGAGATGCTGCAGTAATGATTCTGCCGCATGTGTCTGCATGCGTAAGCCTTTGTGCTGAACCGCGAACCCGATATCCCGCAACAGCTCATGCCCCGTCCAATGAGGTGCCACCGGCCCGAACCAGACATCTGCGTTTTCGGTGGTTGCATTTTCTTCAGCCAGACGGACTACGAGGCCTAAATACGTAGCCGGGTCCATCCGCACGCGAGAAAGATGCTGGTGCTCCAGTTTTTCACGCAAATCTTGCGGCAGTGATGCCAAGAAATCGGTGTCCTGCCCGGCCGGGTGGACAAGACGATTTTGCCAGCGCTCCCCCGGCGCGATTGCACAGGACATTCCCAACCGGTTGTACACATCGATCTTTTCGCGGATTTTAACCTCTGCGAGTGCCGCCGTTGCCCCGGGAGTACAAGCATCGACAACAGCCGTCACACCATTTTTCAGAAGGCGTAGGGCAGCATATTCGGTCGATGTCTTGGACGAGATAGCAGCTGCACCAGCAGTGGCTAGAATCCAAGGTTCCAGCAGGTCGTCAGAGATACCCTGATTAACCAGATTCACCCCGAAACAATGGTGATGCGCGTTTACAAACCCTGGAAGAATTGCGACGTTTTCGCCAACATGGACGCGGGCTTCAGGAAAGCGCGACGTCAAGTCCTGCAGGGGTGCAATACCGCGCACCCTCCCGTCCCGGACATAGATCGCGCAATCCTTGCGGCTGTCAAACGTATCAACGATGACCCAACAGGCCGAGAAAATGTCCCCAGTATCACCCATCGTGCACGACGAATTCCAACGTTGTCGGTTTGCCTTCGGACCCGTTTACTGGAGTGATGTCCTGCGGACAGGCAGACATCACCGCGTAGACCGAAGTCTCCACCTGAAAGGTGATCGTATCCCCTGGCTTGGAAACAGGCGGTGCCCAGTCAAGGTTCATTCCTGAACTGACAGGGACATTCATCCACAGATTAAACGGTGCAGGGACATGCGGTGCTTTTTGACCGATCGCAAGCAAGGCTTGCCGCAAGTTATCCGAGCAGTTGTCATGGTATTCCGTGCAGCCCAGCTGTTTGTAGCGGTTCCAATCGCAGCTGGCGATCAAAGTATCATGGACACCCGGCGAACAGTCCTGGGTCAGGGTCAGCAAAGGGTTGCGCAGGTTACTGACTAGCCGGTCCCCGACTTTTGGAGACACCGACAGGAGATCTGTGTGCACATGCTCCATGGACATGAACTCCCCCAGGTCACCGGCCTTGAATGCCCAGAAATCGCAGACCTGCCAGCCGCTGAGATTGGTGATCGTCAGGCATTGCCCCGCATCTACACGCACCGCGACTCCACAGCGCGCCGGAATAACGTAGCGCTTTGAGAGCACAGGAATGCCATTTTTTGAAATGGCGCTGTCCAAACTTTGGTTAAGGCCATCAGGCTGCGAAGGATTATAATTTTGCATACGCAGAAACTCCAAATTGGGAGTCTAGAAACGCATGTCCCCGCGCAGTTTAGAAATGACAAAAATTCACCCGACGGATTAGTTCGTTAAAGGCACCGAACCGCAGTGTCAGTCTTCAAAGAACCTTTGACCAACCGCGCTTTCTCGGAACTCATCTGCCTGGTCTAACAGCCATTCACGAAAGACTCTCACACGCGCCCGATTGGCATAGGTTTCCGGGCAAACAAGATAATAGCTCTTGTTCTCCAGTGCGGTGTCAAAGGGGGCTACAAGCATCTGCCTTTCCAGGAGGCGAGCCGCGGCCAGCAGGCTGACCAAAGCTACCCCGTGCCCATCGCTTGCCGTCGACAAACAGATGTGTTCTTCGGAATAGGTGACATAGGGTTCGACTTTGCAGTCCGCCAGCCCAACGGCGTTCATCCAGCTGGCCCAGCTCGGGTCAGTCTCTGAAAAGCCGCTCCATTTGTATTCAATCAGTTTGGATTCAAGTAAATCTGCGGCGGAAAAAAGCGTTTTCGCCTTTTCCACGCTGCATACCGGTGTGACTTTGTCACTTAAAACCCAGGCGACATAACTGTCGGGGTAATCACCATAGCCATAGCGAATGGCCACATCCACGCCGCTCGACTTAAAATCCACTAGTTGATCACTGGAAAGGATACGCACAGAAATTTCTGGGTGCTTTTCGTAGAAATTTCGCAGCCTGGGGCTCAGCCAATTTGCAGCAAAGGACCCAGTCGTCGATATCGTCAGGGTTCCCTCCAGCTCATCCTCCTCTAAAGCCAGAGACGCTGCTTCGATGTTTTTGAATGCGGCTATGATATGTGGTGCGTAATTCGCCCCTTCCTCTGTCAGCTTCAGTGCTCGGGGCAATCTATGAAACAGAGAGACCCCAAGTTGCTCTTCCAGTGACTTGATCTGATGGGAGACAGCTGTTGGCGTGACACATAGCTCATCCGCAGCATCCTTGAAACTCAGATGACGACAGGCGGCCTCAAAGGCCTGAATGCTTTTCAAAGATGGTATCTTTGCCATTTTGCGCTGTTTTGCTCTCCTTTGCATCATCTTACCGCCCCTGCATCGTAACCTAATCCGCCCTTCGCGTGGGTATGAAATTCTCAGCTGTGGGATGAAAACATATAGGTTGAGGTGGTTCTGCGTTCTCCCGTCAAATTGTGCGAAAGTTGGGAGGGCGTTTTGGAACCATACTTAAAAGTCACCAGTATCGAAAAAACGTTCGGTGCCGTGCGCGCATTGGACAATGTCAATCTGCTTGCATCAAGGGGAGAGTGCATTGCGATTTTGGGTGAGAACGGCGCGGGGAAAACCACGCTGGCCAGCGTTTTAATCGGTCTCTATCAGCCCGACAGCGGCCAGATCGAACTGGATGGGTCAAAGATTTCTGTCACTAGCCCTGCAGCGGCGATCGAGCACGGGATCGGCATGATCCACCAGCACTTCAGCCTGTTTGGCGCAATGACCGCGGAGGAAAACATCCTGATCGGGCTTCCTGGCGAAAAACGCGGCGCGGCGGCTCGCGCTCGCATTCGGCAGCTTTGTGACGATTTCGACTTCACTGTGGATTTCAACGTGCCCGTGGCCAGCATGGCCGTCGGAATGAAGCAGCGGGTGGAAATCCTGAAAGCACTGTTTCGCGACGTGTCGATCCTGATCCTGGATGAGCCCACCAGTGTTCTCGCTCCCACCGAAGTCGCCCCATTCCTGCAGGGTGTACGGAAGCTTGTTGCCAATGGCTGCCTAGTTTTCTTCATAAGCCATAAGCTCGACGAGATCCGAGAGATCGCGGATCGCGTCATGATCATGCGCCATGGCCGTGTTGAGGGGATTCTGCCGGTGGCTACCACACCGATGACCCAAATGTCGGCGCTGATGATGGGGCAAGATGCTTCCGGCCAACCTGCGGAAAAAACCGAAATAAAAGAGACACGCCTGGATACGGTGCTCGCACCGAAAGCACTTGTTGTCTCTGATGTTAGCCTCACGGCCCCGAGCGGTGCAGAGATCCTGAAAGACGTCGACTTCACCCTGCATGCCGGGGAAATCCTTGGAATTGTCGGAATCGACGGCAATGGGCAAACCGAACTCAGCGAAGTGATCACGGGGCTGAAGCGGCAGACAAGCGGGAGAATCCTTCTTGGAGACAAAGAAATCTCCAATAGCACCATCACCGAGCGAATTTCTGATGGTGTCGGGTTTGTTCCTGAAGACCGTCATGCAGAGGGCCTTGTTCTCTCCCTGAGCGTGGAAGAGAATTTTGCCTTTCGCTCAGTTGGCGAGGACAAGTTCATGTCTGGTAGGCTGATTTCCAGGCGGGCCATCAGCAAAATCGCCGAAGAGGCCGTCAAAGTCTATGACATCCGCCCGTCCAACCCGAAGCTGAATGCCTCAGCTTTGTCCGGCGGCAATCAGCAAAAAATCGTTCTGGCCCGAGAAGTTGCTCGGGCGCGAAACCTATTGGTGGTCGTGCAACCAACCAAAGGGCTTGATGTAGGGGCAACGCAATTCGTTCAGGACCAGATCCGCGCCGTCGCGCAAAGCGGTGTCGGGGTGCTCTATATCTCGACAGAGTTGGAGCATGTTTTGGAGATATCCCACCGTGTGGCTGTCATGGCCTTCGGACGTATCAGCGGAATCGTTGATCCGCAGAACACCACGCTTCAGGACATTGGGCTTTTAATGACCGCATCGCCGGAGGAGAAACTATGAATAGCTTGACAATGCAACGTAGGGTTGCAATAGCATTGCTTCTGGCACTGACCGTCGGCGGCTTTTTGATCTTGATCGACGGGCACAATCCGTTTGCGGCCTACAAGGTTCTGTTTTTTGAATCCTTCCTAGACTATTGGGGGTTTTCCAACACCTTGGTCAAGGCCTCGCCTATGCTTTTGGCTGGCCTCGCTGTGATCATTCCGATGCGCGCGGGCGTGTTTAACATCGGAGGCGAAGGTCAGATATACATCGGCGGGCTTTTTGGCGCCATCTTTGCACTAGCCCTCCCAGACCTGCCTGGTGTTCTGGGCGTGCCGCTGATCTTTCTGTCTGCCGCCATCGGCGGGGCCTTCTGGGCTGCTATTCCTGCATACTTGAAGGCGTATCGCGGCACCAACGAAGTCATTGTGACGCTTCTGATGAACTTCATAGCAATCCACATTGTCAGTTATGCTGTCGCTGGGCCGCTGTTGGCCGAAGGTGCCCCATATCCGTATTCGGATGAGGTCTCGGAAGCGTATCGCTTGCCCATTCTGATGCCGCGCTCCGACGCGCATGCCGGGATCGTAATCGGGCTGGCCATGGCCATTATTCTGTATTTCTGGCTGCGGTTCATGCCTTCTGGGTTCCAGCTGGACTTGGTTGGCCGCAACGCCCGGGCAGCCGCCTATGCCGGGGTGGATGAAAAGAAAACCATTATCCGCGCCATGCTTATCGGCGGCAGCCTGGCAGGGATGGCCGGTGCAATCGAAGTCATCGGTCTGAAATACCGGCTCTTCCACCTGTTCAGCGACGGCTACGGATACGATGGTATCGTCGTTGCCTTCCTTGCGGCACTGAACCCGATCGTAGCGCCGTTGACCGCCCTGTTCTTGGCAGGCCTATCGGCTGGCGCAGGCACGATGCAGCGCGCCGTCGGGGTTGACAGTTCTGTCATCGAAGTTGTCGAGGGGCTTGTGGTGGTCTTCGTCGCCGCCGCGCTCGTCGCGCCGCGCAATGTTTCGAAATCCTTCCTGAAAACACTGCTGAGCCAGGGGCTGAACAGCCGCTCGGAGCACAGTGAAAAGAAAGAGGCATAGCACCATGTTTGATCTTGTTTTGCTGGGCGACGTCCTAGCCGGAACCGCACGACTGGGCACTCCTATTGCCTTTGCAGCCCTGGGCGGTGTGATCGCGGAAAGAGGCGGGCTGTATAATATCGGTCTGGAAGGCCAAATCTTGGCTGGAGCCCTAGGGGCTGCGGCAGGGTCCTTTGCGACAGGTTCGGCTCTGATCGGGCTAGGTTGCGGCGTTATCTGCGGTCTGATCTCCGGACTTTTTCTGGGCTATATGTCTATACGCCTGCGCATCAATCAGCTGGTCGGAGGCATCGCGCTTAACTTGCTTTTGGCTGGACTGACCGCCTTTCTCTCCCGTCAGATCTTCGGAGCGCAAGCTGGTGGGGCACGCGTTGAAGGGTTCACCCAGATCCACGTGCCGCTGCTGTCAGACATTCCGGTACTTGGCCCATCGCTGTTTTCACAAGACCCGCTGTTCTATCTGCTGATCGGGATGGCGATACTGGCTTGGTATTGGCTGATGAAAACACCAAAGGGGCTGGATTTGCGCGCGGTGGGCGAAAATCCCAAGGCCGCTGACTTGGCCGGGGTTCCTGTCTTTCGCATGCAATACCTTGCGATTGCGGTTAGCGGCGCACTGGCGGCCCTCGCGGGGGGGCATCTGGTTCTGTCACAGGTCTATGTCTTTGCCGAAGGCATGAGCGCCGGCAAAGGGTTCATCGCCTTGGCGGCTATTATTCTGGGCCGCTGGTCCCCGTTGGGTGCCGTGTGCGCTGCGCTGTTCTTTGGATTCTGCGACGCAGTTCAGTTCAAACTGCAGTTCACTTCGCCCGAAGTACCCTATCAGCTGTTTCTGATCCTGCCCTACCTCGCTTCGCTCATCGCCTTGGTGCTCCTAGCGACCAAGGCAAGCGCCCCTGCGGGCGTAGGCCGGCCCTACGACCGGGAGCATCGATAAAATTCAGCCGTGACGTGAGAAACCATCGCTTTTCACGTCCGGCCTCCCCCTGCAAGCTTTGTCTACATTTCAAACTGGGAGGAACACAAATGCAAATGAGACACAAAATTCTTGCTGGCCTGGCAGCACTTTTACTGGCAGGGCCTGCAGCATCCGAAGACTTCGAACGGGCTGCCATCGTGATGCCAGGCTCCATATCTGACAACGGCTGGAACCAATCTGGCTACGAGGGGCTCATTCAAGCGGGTGAAGCGCTTGGCTTTGAAACGGCCTTCTCCGAAAGCGTGCATCAGCCTGAGCAGATCGAGGTACTTAGTGATTACGCCCGTCGCGGGTACGACTTGGTGATCGGTCACGGTGGCGAGTTTCAGGACGCGGTGGAACGCGTTGCGGCCCGGTTCCCGGAAACCATGTTTATGGTCAACAACGGCCTTGGCAATGGCGAGAACATCGCCAACGCGGATTTCTACTTCAGCCAGATCGCCTATCTGATGGGTTACGTTGCCGGCTCAATGACCGAGACCGGCACGATCGGTATCATCGCCGCGCAGAAATTCAAGTTCACCACAGATACCGTGGCCGGCTATGAGGCTGGCGCCAAGGCCGCGAATCCAGACGTCAGCGTGCTGGTGACCTGGACCGGTGACTGGGATGATATCGCCAAAGGCAAGGAGGCGGCTTTGAACCAGATTTCGCAAGGCGCGGATGTTGTTTGGCCGACCATGGACAGCGCAACGCTGGGTTCTATGCAGGCAGTGCAGGAAAAGGGCGTCTACGGCATCGGTATCTACCGTGATGCAATCAATGAGTGGCCGGAAGTTCTGCAGTCCGCGATCCTGGATGTGCGCGGTAACATGCGCACCTACCTGGAAAGGGCGACCGCAGGCGTGCTGGAAGGCGCACTTTACCGGGCAGACATGAGCAACGAGTTGGCAATGCGTATCGGGTCCTTCCACCCAGATATCCCGGCCGATGTTGTTAACGAGGTCGCCAAACTGATCGACGCCATGAAGTCCGGCGCATTGGTCGTCGAACCACAATAACACCTCCCTGAACTACCGCCCCAAAAAACTTGGGGCGGGAATTTTGCAGGTATTTGAATGAGCCTGAAATTCAGAAATAGATATTTGTTCCGGGCTTCGAATGCATCGCAGGTTTCCCATTGCCGCCATACGTTGATGTCGCAGCATCTGGTAAATTTGGGCTCGAAGCGCCAGTCTGCGCCTTCTGCAGCAGACGGCCGGATCAGCCCATTGTTACCTATCGGCACGTCACTTAGGTTGGCGGAATGGACGAGGATGAATCAATTTCAATCTACAAAGCCATTCCCGGTGGTGAGGAGCTTTTGGGTTGGTTTGGCAAAGTGCCCAATTTCCATGATGCGGAAGTCCTGGACTTGCATCTAAAACGCAAGGGGCGCTCAACGCTACGACTGCACGCGTGGAACATGACTAGCAAAGTCAGGAACGGTTACTTTGTACTGGAAAAGCACGCGGTTGTAGAGTTTTCGATTGGTCGAATAGTTACCTTGGAGCTTGGTGATTTCAACCATCAGAATGTCATTGATGGGCTGACTATTTCACGCGTAGAAGTCGGCGAGAACAGCCAAGCTTTTGAATTGCTGTTGGAGCCGTCGTTTGGGCTGGCAGGGATTATTCGCGCGGAAGAGTTATCGGTTGCGTTCATTCCTGGAAAGCCAGACAAATAACTTTCCTTCAACGACCGCGTAGTCTGCGCTATGCAGTCTTGTGGTCGAAGGATCTTGAACGTCCGCTCTGCGCCGTTTGCTACGTGCTGCACCGGCGAGAGGCAACCAGGTGGCCGACGGCAACTGTGGGCTCTGAGCTGCCTTGCAGCACCGCAGCGGGCTGATCACCGTCCTGGACCAATGCCGTCGCTGTCGCGGGTGACCCCAGTCAGCCCAAAGCGGACATGCTTTACCAGAACGTCGGGCGGGAAATTGGCTTTCGCTGCACGAGCAGTCGGAGTTCATGGCCAGCCTTGAAAGCGGACCTTCTTGGAAAAGCGAAACAACTCCGAGCCTCGCAACGAGAGAAAAACATCTTCAAAGTTGACTGACAGAGCCGTACGAAGAGTTAGTGCTTTCCACCCAATGCGAGCAAACGATTTAGACGAAGGAAATTTTTTAATGCCTAGCCACATAGATTCCTCGCTCGAAACCCTCATCGCGCATGGTGCGACGCCAACTGGAATTGTTGATGCCCTTCGGAAACCCGGTGGAAGCCCGTTCTTCAGATGCGCGCTTCAAGTGACCCCTTATGACTATGGGCTGCGCCACGCAAAGGACGCAGGTATTTCATCCGAAAGCGACTATAACGAGGCTATGGCTAAGGCCTGTCGCGAAAACGGTGTCCAAGTCGTCGCGATCACGGACCATTTTCGCTATGATGCTTCAGTGTCGTTAGCTGAGTGTCTTCGGGAAAATTGAGCGGCCCCGCTTGAGTGGTCCAAGTTGAAAGTTAGTGCATGGTTGGCCTTTGGTCTACCGGAACAATGGCCTCTGGAGCCGGTGGGCGGTAGCCCAGAGCACTGTGTGGTCGTCTGGTGTTGTAGTGTTTTCTCCAACTTTCGATGATGATCTGGGCTTCCCGCAGCGAGTAAAAGACCTCACCGTTCAGCAGCTCGTCGCGCATGCGCCCGTTGAAGCTTTCGCAATATCCGTTCTCCCACGGTGACCCGGGTTCGATGAATGCGGTCTTAGCCCCAACTGCTTTGATCCAGCCTCTGACGGCCTCAGCTATGAATTCGGGGCCGTTGTCAGACCTGATGTAAGCAGGCACGCCCCGAAGAATGAACAGGTCGGTCAGAACATCAATGACCTCGGTCGAGTTCAGCTGCCGCCTCACCCGGGTCGCCAAACATTCCCGACTGTGTTCGTCCAGAATATTCAATGTCCTGAACGCTCGNCCATCGTCTGTTCGATGATGCACGAAGTCGTACGACCAGACGTGATTGCGATACTCTGGCCGCAGCCGAACACACGAACCATTGTTGAGCCAGAGCCGCCCTTTCTTGGGCTGTTTCATGGGAACCTTTAGCCCCTCTCGCCGCCATAGACGTTCGACGCGCTTGTCGTTCACCTGCCAGCCTGCGTCTCACAGCAGAGCGGCAATCCGACGGTAGCCATATCGACCATACTGACGTGTCAGCTCGATCATGTCCTCGACCAGGCGGTCTTCGTCAGCACGCCCAAGTGGCAACCGGCGCTGCGTGGATCGGTGCTGGCCCAGGACGCGGCATACACGGCGTTCGGAAATCTTGATTTGGCTACGCACATGATCGATGCAGGCACGGCGGCGCGAGGGGCTCAGAAGTTTCCCTTTGCGGCCTCTGACAGGATCAGTTTGTCGAGTGTAAGATCTGAAACGGCACGGCGAAGGCGCTCGTTCTCCTTCTGGAGCCGCTTCAGTTCCTTGAGTTGTTCTGTGCCCATTCCGCCGTACTTCTTCTTCCAACGGCAATAGGTTTGTTCCGTCACACTGATCTGCCGAATGGCGTCTATTCGGGGCATGCCTTGCCCCATCAGCACTTCAACCTGCCGTAACTTCACGACAATCTCTTCAGGCTTGGGTCTCTTAATCGCCATCTATGGTCCTCCGCTTTCCTAATCATAGGGGCGGACCACTTCATTGGGGGAGGCTCAGCAGTCCGACCCGGCGCTAGCCGTAATCATTGATCATGTTCTTCCCTCGCATGAAGCCATATGCGCAGCGGCGGCTGCGCTCGAGGTTGAGATTACTGCTATCGCCAAACGCCATGATCTGTCTCGTCGTTTGATGACGATCCCTGGGATCGGACCGGTTGTTGCGTTGAGCTTTCTGGCACTCATCGAGAACACCGAGCGGTTTCCAAAGACTGCAAATGTCGGAGCGTTCGTGGGCCTAACGCCGAGACGATATCAGTCCGGTGAGGTCGACTACTCTGGCCGAATATCCAAAAGAGGCGATGCCGCCATGCGTCGCCTGCTGTACGAAGTGGCCAGTACATTGATCAATCGTGTGAAGCGATATTCACCGTTGAAGTCTTGGGCTGTCCGCCTAGCGGCGAGGCGAGGCTTCAAAAAGGCCGCTGTCGCGACAGCCCGCAAACTGGCTGTACTCATGCTGACACTTTGGAAGACTGGCGAAGAATTCCATTGGACAAAGGAGGCCACTACTTGAGCTAAAATCCCGCCGGAGCCGGTAGGAAGCAAAGTCCCTGTGGGACGGAAGGCAGATCGACCTCGGAGAGAACTATGCCCCACAGTGACAATGCGAACTTCCGTTGACATAGCCGCAATCAGAGAACCTTCTCCAAGAACCGCCCTCTCGGCAGATTGCTTCGCAATCGCCTGCCGGGTAATACATGGCCGGTTCCGTGACAGCGAACTGTTGCGGCATCTCTTCGAGACAACCGTCGCGCGGTGTATCGAAGAGGGTCTGGTCAGCGGGCAGCGCATGGCCATCGATGCCAGCCTGATCGAAGCCGATGCCAACAAGCAAAATTCTACGCCTAAGGAAGAATGGGACGTCAGGCAGATCGATCCCGCCGATGCGCCTCGGGCGGTCCGTGAGTATCTCGACACCCTGGACGAGGCTGCCTTCGGCGCGGCCAGCGAGGTTCAGCCAAAGTTTACGTCCCATTCCGACCCTGCCAGCCAATGGACCGCAGCCCGCAAGGGTCCGGCCTTCTTCAGCTATTCCGACAATTACCTGATCGACACGGACCACGGCGTCATCGTGGACGCGGAGGCGACGAGATCAATCCGCCAAGCCGAAGTTGGGTCGACCAAGACCATGCTCGCGCGCGTGAAGGCCAGGTTCGACCTCCACCCTGAGCGCCTGATCGCAGACACCGCCTATGGCACCGCGCCGATGCTTGGCTGGTTGGTCGACCGCAAGATCGTCCCGCACATCCCCGTCTTCGACAAGTCGGGGCGCAGCGACGGAACCTGGACCCGCGCGGACTTCGAGTGGGATGCCGGGAACAATCAATACATCTGCCCGGAACGCCACGAACTGAAGCAATTCCGCCGGAACTATTCCGATCCGAACCGAGGGCCGACCAGAAAGGGCGTCGCGAAATACCGGTGCCTAAAGCACACGTGCCAGGCCTGCCCTTCGAAGTCTCGTTGCTGCCCTAACATGGACTTCCGGTCGATCACCCGAGAGGAGCATGAAGACGCGCGGCAAGTCGCTCGCGACATCCACTGCCCGGCAGTGCATGTTTACATGCACGAGAGGGGCGAAGACCGACCAATACATCATCTCAATGAAGCTGCGCAAGAAGGTCGAGATGCTCTTCGCCCACCTCAAGCGTATCCTTGGACTCAGTCGGCTCCGATTACGCGGCCCATGCGGCGCAAACGACGAATTCCTCCTCGCCGCCACCGCCCAAAACCTCCGCAAACTGGCCAAGGTCATTCCCGCACCGCGGCAACCGAAGAAAGCCTGATAAGAAAGGCGCTCACGCTCTTTTCCGGCGCCCATATTCTGCGCCCGCGAACGGGTGTTTTTCCACGGAATGGGGACTTTGCTGCCGTTCGCCGCACATGCAAACAGGATGCCCACACATGTCCGCTTTAGGCACATAGCACCCTTTGCAAACTTCAGGCAGATTCCCACAAGCCGAAGTTATGGCTGCCGCCAGAGCCCGTCTTCTCCAAGCCAAAAGTTCGGGCAGTTCGCTCGAAATTTCAGCGCAAACGGGCTTTCTGAAAATCACGCCGCACCACTGGCCTTTACAGCTTTCTTCCATCCTCATCATGCTGTGCCGCATGCCCGATGCCCTATCTATTATAGTTGTCGAAGCTGACCGTGAGCGCGCATTCATGATTGTGGATGGGCTGCGCGAAGCTGGAGAATTCGACATACAGGTCATCTCGGAACCGTCCGGGCTTGCGCGCCAGATCCAGTTGCGGGACCCGGATGTTGTCCTCATCGACATCGAAAACCCGTCCCGCGATATGCTGGAGGAATTGGCACTCGCATCCGGCCCCAAAGAAAGGCCTGTTGCGATGTTTGTGGACCGCAGTGAAAACGGCATGTCTTCGGCCGCCGTGGAGGCCGGGGTTTCGGCGTATGTGGTGGATGGATTGCAGCCCGCACGGCTAAAGCCAGTTCTGGATGCCGCCATTGCCCGCTTCCGGTTGTTTCAGCGTATGCGCACAGAACTGGTCGAGGCCAAACGCGCCCTGGAAGAGCGTAAGGTCATCGACCGCGCCAAGGGGATGGTTATGAAGGCCCGCGGCATTGGCGAGGACGAAGCCTATGCGCTGCTGCGAAAAGCGGCAATGGACCAGAACAAGCGTGTCGCGGAGGTTGCCCAGGCGCTGGTCACCGCAGCAGGGCTGCTGGCATGAGCGTGACGCTGATCCCAACAGGCTATGTCCCGCTGACCGATGCAGCACCGCTGATTGCGGCTCAGGAAATGGGCTTTGCCGCCGAGGAGCGGCTGACGCTGGAGTTGCACCGCGCACCCTCCTGGTCGTCGCTGCGGGATATGCTGGCCTTTGGCCGGGTGGACGCTGCCCATATGCTCGCGCCTGTGCCGGTCGCCGCGGCGCTTGGCCTCGGCGGCGCCAGCACACGCCTGTCTGTTCTGTGTGTGCTCTCCGTCAATGGCACCGTCATTGGTGTCAGCAGCAGCCTGGCCCGCAGGCTGGCCGATACCGGACACAGGTTCTCCTTCGACGACGCTGTGTCTGCCGGGAACGCCCTGACTGGCGCTGCCGGCCCGGATCTGCGGATTGGCGTCCCGTTTCCCTTTTCCATGCACGCCGAACTACTGACCTACTGGCTGAAAGGGCTGGGGACGGACACACCCCTGGACATAAGCATCCGCACGGTTCCACCGCCGCTGATGGCCCAGGCCATCCGCAAGGGGGAAATCGACGCCTTCTGCGTCGGCGAACCTTGGGGATCCATGGCGGTTGAGCAGGGTGCAGGCGCGCTGCTGCTGCCTGGCCGGGCCATCTGGTCCTTTGCGCCGGAAAAGGTGCTGGCCGTCCGCGGTGCGTGGGCGGAGACCGAACCCGGCCTGTCAGGCCGCCTGATCCGGGCGCTGTGGCGCGCAGGGCGCTGGCTGGCCGACCCGGCCTCCCGCGGGCTTGCAGCCGAGATCCTGTCTTCCCGTCGGTATCTCGACTTGCCTGCCGAAATTATCGAACGGGCCCTTTCGGGAAAGTTCACAGTCACGGCGCAGGGCCTGCAGCGTGAAGCACCCGGTTTCATCGGGTTCCACGATGGTGCAGCAGGGTTCCCCTGGCGCAGCCAGGCCCAATGGATTGCGCTGCAACTCGCACGGAGGAACGGCTTGAACCGCCAGGCGGCGCTTGCAAAGGCCGGGCGTGTTTTCCGCAGCGATCTTTACCGCGATGCCCTGCGCGGGACTGGCGCGGACTTGCCCGGCGCCTCTTCGAAATTGGAAGGCGCGATTGGCGCCCCTATGTTGGCAGCGGGAGAATCTGAGGCCGTCAGGCTGCTGCAGAACCGGTTCTTCGATGGCCGGGTTTTTGATCCCCAGGCCGCGGATTGATGAAAAACTAGGCAGCGCTCCTTCATGCTGCGCTGCAGTGCAGAAAATCTTGCTGCAGATGCAAAAAACTGTTGGCGCTTCCCGGCTCATCCGGCAGTCTGAATGCAGGCAGGCAACGGAGCCTGACTGAGAATTTTCCCGAAGACCGGGTTTCACTGAGCAAAGCCGCTCGACCCACCGCCACTCCTCCCGGCGGTGCGTGTCAGCGGCTTTTTTCTGTTCCGCCCCTTGGGCCGGACACAGCTAGGAAAAGGAAACAACCCGATGAAGACACTCATTATGGCGCTTGCGGCCTCCACGGCACTGACCGGACCGGCACTGGCCGGAGCACTGGAACTGGAAAGAGATGTGCTGACCTTCGGCTTCATCAAGCTGACGGATATGGCGCCGCTGGCAGTGGCCTATGAGCAGGGCTTTTTCGATGACGAGGGCCTGTTCGTTACGCTGGAAGCACAGGCGAACTGGAAGGTTCTGCTGGATGGCGTGATCGACGGCACTCTGGACGGCGCCCATATGCTGGCAGGTCAGCCTCTGGCCGCCACCATCGGCTATGGGACTGAGGCTCATATCATCACGCCGTTCTCCATGGACCTGAATGGCAATGGCATCACGCTCTCCAACGAAGTGTGGGAGATGATGAAGCCGAACCTGCCCACGGACGCAGATGGCAAGATCGCGCATCCTATTTCGGCCTCCCACCTGAAACCGGTGATCGAAGACTTCAACGCCAATGGCAAGCCGTTCAACATGGGAATGGTGTTCCCGGTCTCTACTCACAATTACGAGCTGCGCTACTGGCTGGCGGCCGGCGGCATCCATCCCGGCTACTACTCGCCTGAAAACGTGACCGGCCAGATCGGCGCCGAGGCCTTTCTGTCGGTGACCCCGCCGCCGCAGATGCCCGCTACATTGGAGGCCGGCACCATCTCCGGCTACTGCGTAGGCGAACCCTGGAACCAGCAGGCCGTGTTCAAGGGCATCGGTGTCCCGGTTATCACCGACTACGAGCTGTGGAAGAACAATCCGGAAAAAGTATTCGGCATCACCGCCGAATTCGCCGAGGAAAACCCGAACACCACCCGGGCTGTGGTCAAGGCGCTGATCCGCGCCGCCATGTGGCTGGATGAAAACGGTAATGCCAACCGTCCCGAAGCGGTGGAGATCCTGTCGCGCCCGGATTACGTCGGTGCCGACTACGAAGTGATCGCCAACTCGATGACCGGCACTTTCGAGTACGAAAAGGGCGACAAGCGCGAGGTCCCGGATTTCAACGTGTTCTTCCGTTACAACGCCACCTATCCATTCTACTCGGACGCGGTCTGGTATCTGACCCAGATGCGCCGCTGGGGGCAGATCGCCGACCCCAAGCCCGACAGCTGGTATGACGAGGTCGCCCGGTCGGTCTACAAGCCTGAAATCTATCTCGAGGCCGCAAAGGTGCTGGTCGATGAGGGCCTGGCAAACCACGAAGACTTCCCCTGGGACAGCGACGGCTACAAGGCCCTGACCCCGGCAGAGGACATCATCGATGGCATCCCATTCGGTGGCAAAACGCCCAACGCCTATATCGACAGCCTGCCGATTGGCTTGAAGTCCGGCCAGACCGTAGTCGGCAACGCCGTTCAGGGCTGACACCGGTCGGGAGGGCGGGCGGAGCGATGCTTCCGTAGGAGCGAGCTCCGTTCCCCTTCCCCAGCAATCCCCAGAGGACTACACTATGACCATCGCCGACCACGACACGCTGAACTCCGAGGCTCGCCGCTCCCGGCTCTTCACCCGCATCAACAATATGGACGCCTGGTTCCAGGTCTTCGGCCTAGCCTGGATCACCCCGGTTCTTAAAGCCGCAGCCGGCGACAACCCCAAGGCGCAGATAAAGGAGATCTGGCGCCTGCTGGCGGTGCCCGTCATCGCAATTGCCGCCTTTCTGGTTCTCTGGGGCACATTGGCGCCCAAGGTGCAAACCTCGCTGGGCGCAATTCCCGGCCCGGCTGCCGTGTGGGCCGAAGCCGTGAACCTGCACCAGGATGCACAGGCAAAAGCCGCCAAGGAGCAGGTCCACTACGAAAAGGTCGAGGCCCGCAACCAGCGTTTCATCGACCGGGGCCAGCCGGAGCGGGTCAAGGACATCCCCTTCACAGGTGCGCCGTCTTACTACCAGCAGATCTGGACTTCGATCCAGACCGTCTTCTTCGGGTTCCTGATCGCCTCCGCCGTAGCAATTCCGCTTGGCATTCTGGCCGGCCTTTCACCAGTTGCGAACTCTGCCATCAACCCGCTGGTTCAGATCTTCAAACCCGTGTCTCCGCTGGCATGGCTGCCCATCGTCACTATGGTGGTCTCCGCGCTTTATGCCACTAACGACGGTCTGTTCTCCAAGTCCTTCCTGGTCTCAGCCATCACCGTCACGCTTTGCTCGCTGTGGCCAACGCTGATCAATACCGCGCTGGGGGTGGCTTCCATCGACAAGGACCTGGTGAATGTCTCCAAGGTTCTGAAAATGAACACCTATACCAAGATCACCAAGCTGGTGCTGCCTTCGGCCCTGCCGCTGATCTTCACCGGCCTGCGCCTGTCGCTGGGGGTCGGCTGGATGGTGCTGATCGCGGCCG
This sequence comes from Leisingera aquimarina DSM 24565, assembly GCF_000473165.1. Taxonomy (GTDB): domain Bacteria; phylum Pseudomonadota; class Alphaproteobacteria; order Rhodobacterales; family Rhodobacteraceae; genus Leisingera; species Leisingera aquimarina. The sequence goes on from NZ_AXBE01000012.1 coordinate 52,864, forward strand.
AAATGCTGGCCCAAAACCCCGGCCTTGGCAAATTTGTCTGGGACGAATTCCAGAACGGCTCCTCCCAGTCGCTGGCCAAGATCATCGTCGCGGTCCTGACCATCGGCATCATCGGCTTCCTGCTGGACCGGGTGATGTACGCGCTGCAATCACTCTTTACCTTCACGAACAACCGGTGATCCGCCATGAGCATTCTTGAATTCAGCAATGTCTGCAAAAGATTCGGTGAGGGTACGGCCAGAACCACCGTTCTCAGGAACATCAGCCTGAGCGTTCAGGAGGGCGAATTCCTCGTGCTTCTGGGCTTTTCCGGCACCGGCAAGACAACCCTGATCAACCTGATGGCCGGCCTTGAGGCACCATCTGACGGTTCGGTCACCTTCAGGGGCAAAAAGATCACCGGCCCCGGCCCCGAACGCGGGGTGATCTTCCAAAGCTACTCGCTGATGCCCTGGCTCACGGTGAACGGCAATGTCTCGCTTGCGGTGGACACGGTCTTTCCGGGCCTGCCCAAGGCCGAAAAACAGGCCAAGGTGGACCGCTACGTCCAGATGGTCGGCCTCAGCCACGCTGCCAGCCGCCGCCCGGCGGAGCTGTCGGGCGGCATGCGGCAGCGGGTCAACGTGGCGCGGGCTTTGGCGATGGACCCGGAGGTCCTCTTGCTGGATGAGCCGCTGTCGGCACTGGACGCGCTGACCCGCGCCAATTTGGCGGATGAGATCGAGATGATCTGGGAAGCGGACAAGAAGACCTGCGTGCTGATCACCAATGACGTGGACGAGGCGATCTTGCTGGCCGACCGCATCATTGCGCTCAATCCCGATGGCACCCTTGGCGAAGAGTTCAAGGTCGCCATCCCGCGTCCCCGCGACCGGTCGGCGATGAATACGGATGAGTCCTTCAAGCGTTTGCGGGCCAAGGTGACGAGCTACCTGATGGAGGTGGGGATTGAGGCCAAGATCAAAGGCACCAGAATCCTGCCGGATGTGACCCCGGTCCACGGGCTGCCTGCGGCTGTGGCCGAGGCCTCGAAGTCGATGACCGAGGAGCGCTTCCTGGATTTCTCGCAGCTGCACAAGATCTACCCCACACCCAAGGGGCCGCTGACAGTGGTCGAGGATTTCAACCTCAAGATCAACAAGGGCGAGTTCATTTCGCTGATCGGCCATTCGGGCTGCGGCAAGTCCACGGTGCTGACCATGGCCGCCGGGCTGAACCCGATCTCCAAGGGGGCAATCAAGCTGGACCGCAAACACGTCGAGGGCGCCGACCCGGAGCGCGCCGTGGTGTTCCAGTCGCCCAACCTGTTTCCCTGGCTGACCGCTCGCGAAAACTGCGCCATCGGGGTGGACAAGGTCTATCCCAAGGCATCCCAGGCGGAACGGCAGGACGTGGTGGAATACTACCTGGAGCGCGTCGGCCTGGGTGAGGCGATGGACAAGCCCGCCAGCGCCATGTCGAACGGCATGCAGCAGCGGGTGGGTATCGCCCGCGCCTTTGCCCTGTCACCCAAACTGCTGCTCTTGGATGAACCCTTTGGAATGCTCGACAGCCTTACCCGCTGGGAGCTGCAGGAGGTGCTGATGGAGGTGTGGAGCCGCACCAAGGTCACCGCCATCTGCGTCACCCACGACGTCGACGAGGCGATCCTTCTGGCCGACCGCGTGGTGATGATGACCAATGGCCCCCAGGCCACCATCGGCAAAATCACAGAGGTGGATCTGCCGCGCCCGCGCACTCGCAAAGCGCTGCTGGAGCACCCGGACTACTACACTTACCGGCAGGAGGTGCTCGATTTCCTCGAGGAATACGAGCACGGGGCCCAGCCGACCCCGAAACCGGCCGCCAACAAGATTGCAGCGGAGTAAGACCATGACCCAGAAACTCGTCATCATCGGGGCCGGCATGGCTTCGGGCAGGGTGATCGAGCATCTGCTCGACGCAGACCCCAACGCCTATGACATCACCCTGTTCAACGCCGAGCCGCGCGGAAACTACAACCGCATCATGCTGTCGCCGGTTCTGTCGGGGGAGAAGACCTACGAGGAGATCGTTACCCATTCGGATGACTGGTATGCGCAGAACGGCGTCACCTGCCGCTTCGGCGAGCATGTGGTGAATATCGACCGCGAGATGAAGGTGGTCGAGGGCGAAAACGGTCATGTTCCTTACGACAAGCTGATCATCGCCACCGGCTCCGCCCCCTTCATCATCCCGGTGCCGGGCCATGACCTGCCCAATGTGATCAGTTACCGCGACCTGGATGACACCAACGCGATGATCGAAGCCGCCGGGAAAGGCAGCAAGGCGGTGGTGATCGGCGGCGGCCTCCTGGGGCTCGAGGCGGCAGCGGGCCTCAAGGAACGCGGCATGAATGTGACCGTGCTGCACCTGATGGGCCACCTGATGGAGCGCCAGCTGGACGAGGCCGCGGGTTATCTCTTGCGCAAGGATCTGGAGGCGCGCGGCATTACCGTGAAAACCCAGGCCGCAACCAAGGCAATCCTGGGTGAGGGCCGCGCCGAAGCCGTGCTTCTGGAAAGCGGCGAGACGCTGGGGGCCGATCTGGTCGTGATGGCCGTGGGCATCCGCCCGGAAACCCGGCTCGCCACGGACGCACATCTGGATGTGGCGCGCGGCATCGAGGTGAACGCGCAGATGCAGACATCCGACCCTGATATCTATGCGGTCGGCGAATGCGTTGAGTTCGACGGCCACCTCTTCGGCCTTGTTGCGCCGCTCTACGATCAGGCCAAAGTGCTGGCGGACAGTCTCTTGGGCCAGCCCAGTGCATTTGTCGTCAAGGAACTGGCGACCAAGCTCAAGGTCACAGGCTGCGATCTGTTCAGCGCCGGGGATTTTGCCGGCGGCGAGACCCGCGAGGACATCGTCTTCCGCGATCCCTCCCGCGGTATCTACAAACGCCTGGTGATCGAAGAGGACCGCCTGATCGGCGCAGTGATGTACGGCGACACTGCCGACGGCAGCTGGTTCTTCGGGCTGATCAAAGACGGTACAGATATCGAGGAGATGCGCGAGACGCTGATCTTCGGCCCGGCTTTTCAGGGGGGCGCCTCTGCGGACCCTTTGTCAGCCGTTGCAGCCTTACCGCCTGAGGCGGAAATTTGCGGCTGCAACGGCGTTTGCAAAGGACAGATCACCAGTGCCATCGAAGGCGGCGCGACAGACCTTGGCGCAATCCGCGCCAAGACCAAGGCCAGCGCCTCCTGTGGCACTTGCACCGGGCTGGTGGAGCAGCTTTTGTCGGTGACGCTGGGTGATGAGTACGCTGCCCCTCAGGCCCAACCCATTTGCGGCTGCACCAGCCACACCCACGAGGATGTCCGCCGCCTGATCAAGTCGCAGGAGCTGAAAAGCCAGGCCGCAGTCTGGCAGGAACTGGGCTGGACCACCCCGAACGGCTGCCACAGCTGCCGCCCGGCGGTGAACTATTACCTATTGGCCGACTGGCCGCTTGAGTACCAGGATGACCCGCAAAGCCGTTTCGTGAACGAACGCAAGCACGCCAACATCCAGAAGGACGGCACCTTTTCCGTGGTGCCGCGCATGTGGGGCGGCATCACCACCCCGGAGGAGCTGCGCGCCATTGCCGATGCCGCCGACAGGTACAATGTGCCGACGGTCAAGGTCACCGGTGGCCAGCGCATCGACCTTTTGGGTGTCAGAGGCGAGGATCTGCCAGCCATCTGGTCCGACCTGAACGGCGCAGGGCTGGTCTCGGGCCATGCCTATTCCAAGGGGCTTCGCACCGTGAAAACCTGCGTCGGCACCGATCACTGCCGCTTTGGCACCCAGGACAGCACCGGGCTGGGCATCAAGCTGGAAAAACACCTCTGGGGGTCCTGGACGCCGCATAAGCTGAAGCTGGCGGTCTCCGGCTGCCCGCGCAACTGCGCCGAGGCAACCTGCAAGGACATCGGGGTGATCTGTGTGGACAGTGGCTATGAAATCCACGTGGGCGGCGCAGCCGGCATGGAGATCAAGGGCACCGAAGTCCTGTGCAAGGTGGAGACTGAGGAAGACGCCATCAAAGTGATTTCCGCCATGACCCAGATCTATCGCGAAAATGCCAAGTACCTCGACCGGATCTACAAATGGCTGGCCAAGGTCGGTCTGGACTGGGTCAAGACGCAGATCGTAGACGATCTGGAGAACCGCAAGGCACTGGCCGAGCGCTTTGCGCTGTCGCAATCCGTCTACCGCAAGGACCCCTGGGCCGAGCACGCGCAGAACCAAACCGTTCGGGCGCAATACGCCCCTCTTGCCAATCTCACATTGGAGGCTGCGGAATGAACTGGATCGACATCGGCCCAATTGACAGCATTCCCCTTTACGGCGCCCGGGTCATAAAAACACCCGTGGGCTGCGTCGCGCTGTTCCGCACCGGCCAGGATGAGGTCTTTGCCGCCGACGACCGCTGCCCGCACAAGGGCGGCCCGCTATCCGAAGGGATAGTGCATGGCCAAAGCGTGACCTGCCCGTTGCATAACTGGGTGTTTGACCTCAACATCGGCGAGGCGCAGGGCGCGGATGAAGGCCGGATCAGCACCTACCCGGTGCGCGTCGAAGCCGGGCGCCTTTTGATTGATGGCAATGCAATCGGCAAACGGAGCGCTGCGTGATGCCGGGTGCCGGATGCAAGGAAACCCGCTCAACCTGCCCCTATTGCGGCACCGGCTGCGGTGTGCTGCTGCGCCCGGACGGCGTGGGCGGGCTGGCGGTGCGTGGCGACCCGGACCACCCGGCCAATCGCGGGCGGCTCTGCTCCAAGGGGCTGGCACTGGGGGAAACCGTAGGGTTGCAGGGCCGCCTGCTGGCGCCGCAGGTGCAGGGCCGCGAAACCGATTGGGACAGCGCCCTGGACCTGATTGCCGCCAAGTTCCGGCAAGCGGCAGAACAGTATGGCCCGGACAGCGTCGGCTTCTACTTGTCGGGCCAGATGCTGACCGAGGATTACTATGTCGCCAACAAGCTGATGAAGGGCTTTCTCGGCTCGGCCAACATCGACACCAACTCGCGCCTGTGCATGGCCTCCACCGTGGCCGGCCACAAACGCGCTTTCGGCACCGACACCGTGCCCGGCACCTATGACGACCTGGAACAGGCTGATCTGATCGTTTTGGTCGGCTCCAACCTCGCCTGGTGTCATCCGGTGCTGTATCAGCGGATCCTTGCTGCCCGCGAAAAGCGCGGCACCAAGCTGGTGGTGATCGACCCGCGCCGCACCGCCAGCTGCGATCAGGCGGACATGCATCTGAAACTGCGCGCGGGCAGTGACGTGGCGCTGTTCAACCGGCTGCTGGCGGGGCTCTACGAGGGCGGCGCACTGGACGCTGATTACCTGAGCAACGTGAACGGGCTGGGCGAAGCGTTAGAAGCGGCCTTTGCAGCGGATGCTGCGCCGACCGGCCTGTCCGGGAACGAAATCACTGCCTTTTGCGATCTCTGGCTGCGCACGGAAAAGGTTGTTACCATCTTCAGCCAGGGCGTGAACCAGTCCACCTCCGGCGCGGACAAGGTGAATGCCATCCTTAACTGCCACCTGGCCGCCGGCCGCATCGGAAAACCTGGCTGCGGGCCGTTTTCGGTGACCGGCCAGCCTAATGCCATGGGCGGGCGCGAGGTCGGCGGGCTGGCTAATATGCTGGCCTGCCATATGGATCTGGAAAACAGCAGCCACCGCGACGCCGTCCAGGAATTCTGGGGGGCGCCCGCGATGCCGGACCGGGCCGGCCTGAAGGCGGTCGACCTGTTCCGCGCCGCAGGCGACGGGCGGCTCAAGGCACTGTGGATAATCCACACGAACCCGGCTGTCACCATGCCGGAGGCGGATGTCGTAGCCGCCGCCATCAAGGCCTGCGAATTCACCGTGGTCAGCGACATCACCGCAGCCACCGATACGGCCCGCTTGGCGGATGTGCTGCTGCCTGCCGCCGCTTGGGCTGAAAAGGACGGCACAGTTACTAATTCGGACCGTACCATCAGCCGTCAGCGTGCCGTTCTGCCGCCACCCGGGCAGGCCCGCGCCGACTGGGACATTCTGGCGGACGCGGGCCGGCGCATGGGCTGGGCCAAGGCGTTTGATTATCAAACCCCGGCCCAGATCTTCCGCGAACACGCGGCGCTTTCGGGTCTTGCGGGCAGCTTCGGGCTGGATTTCGATATTTCCGGTCTCGGCGGGCTTTCCATCCAAGAGTACGACGGGATGGCCCCAGTGCGCTGGCCGGTCAGCCGCGCCCGCCAGGGCGGGCGCTTCTTTGCGGATGGAAGGTTCTTTCACCCGGACTGCAAGGCACGCATGATGCCGGTCCGGCACCGCGCCCCGGCTGCCACGCCGGACCGCCGGTTTCCGCTCCGCTTGAACACCGGCCGTATCAGGGACCAGTGGCACACAATGACCCGCACCGGGCAGGCCGCCCGCCTGTCGGGGCATCTTGCGGAACCCTTTGCTGATATCCATCCTCAGGATGCCCGGAAGCTGGGGGTGGAATCAGCAGACCTGGTGCGCCTGCACAATACGCATGGCCAAGCCGTCCTACGCGCGCGGATCACCACCGATGTGCAACCCGGCGACCTGTTTGCGCCGATCCACTGGACCGGCGAAACCGCACCCTCGGCGCGTATCGACACGTTGGTGGCAGCCGCCATTGATCCTGTCTCGGGGCAACCCGAAAGCAAAGCCGCCGTTGTTGCCGCTGAACGCTGGCAAGCCGCCTGGTACGGGTTTGCAGTATCGTGCCGGCCAATGGCGCCTCAGGCGGACTATTGGGCTGTTGCACGAACCGAAGCTGGATACCGTGCGGAACTGGCCGGGCAGGCGCCTCTCACCGATCCGGAGGCCACTGGGCGGGACCTGTTCGCCATGCCAGAGGCCGAGGTGCAGATGATGACAGACAGTTGCAAGGGCATTGCCCGGCTGGCCCTGTTTCAGGACGGCGAGATCATGGCAGCGCTGTTCACCGCACCGGGGCCGGTGGCGGTCAGCCGGGACTATCTGGCCGGTCTGCCGGGCGCCAGCGCGGCGGGTGTTCTGACCGGCGTTCCCGCAGGGGACCAGCCCGACCCTGGTCCGGTGGTCTGCGCCTGCTTCAGCGTCGGAGCCAACACCATTCTCCATGCCATCGAAAGCGGAGGGCTGATGAGCGTTGGGGACGTGGGCGCTGCCTTGCACGCGGGAACAAACTGCGGCTCCTGCCGCCCTGACATCGCTGAATTGCTAGCGCGGCACCCGTTCCAGCAGGCCGCAGAACAGGACGGCTTCGGATGACGGTTTCCCCCGTAACTCAAAAGGCACCGGGCTGGCTTGCCCTGGTGGGCGCAGGCCCCGGCGCACGCGACCTGTTGACGGTCCGCGCACTGCAAAGGCTTCGGCAGGCTGATACGGTTTTCTATGACCGTCTGGTTGACGAGGAAGTCTTGGAGCTGGCCCCGCCAGCAACCAAACGGGTCTTTGTCGGCAAACACGTCGGTGCCCACGCCTGGCCGCAGGACAGGATCAACACGGTCATCGTTGCAGAGGCACTGAAGGGCCGCCGGGTTGTGCGCCTCAAGTCGGGTGACCCCAGTATCTTTGGACGAGCTGCCGAAGAGCTGGCCGCCGCCCGCGCCGCCGGCATCAACGCCGAGATCATTCCCGGGGTCACCGCCGCTTGCGCCGCCGCTGCACAGACAAGCCTCCCGCTGACCGAACGGGGGGTGTCAGACACGCTTGTGCTGACCACTGCCAGATGCAAGGCCGGAGACCCTCTGCCCGACTGCGCCCGGCATGCAAAGCCTGGAACCACAATTGTCTTTTACATGTCCGTGGGACAGGCATCCCGGGTACGCGACGGGCTGCTCCGCCTGGGCATGCCTCCCTCCACTCCTGTCACGATAGCTGTGGATGTTTCCAAGCCAGGCGCACGAACAGTGTTTTGCAACATCAGCGCGCTCCCGGAAACCCTGGGTCAACATGAAATCTCCGGCTGCGCAACAATTGTCATAACATATCCCAAGAACAGGTCCGGTCAGATATCCCCCAAGACAACGAGGTCATGTTGACAAATGGCGCAGCCAGAGGCGGATTGACGTGATATCGACGACGCCTATAAAGCTCTCGGCTGTTTTGTTGTAACGGGTTGCGGCCCTTAGGACGTTCTTGAGCTTGTTGAAGCACGGTTCGACCAGGTTTCGAGGCGGATACAGCGAATGCTCCACGAGGATGCTTTTTTGCGTAAGTCGCGCATGGGGATCACAGGACGTATACGCGCATTGAACGACCGTTTAGCGCCGATTTCGTCCTGCTGCATCGGCTAGGCCGTCACGATGACTAATGACCGGTGTGGGCTCGAAACGTCTTTATGAGGTCGCCGCAGCGGGCGGCAAGGAGGATGGGATTCTCTGAAACGTTCGGCCTGGCTATTCCGGCTATCTTCAGGAACGGGGACATACGCCTGTCGCTATTTGCTACCCTTGCTCAATTCGGCACGGCCGAGGACTTGCCCCTAGACGACCTAAGAATTGAGCTCTATTTCCCGCGGTCAAAAAAACCACGCCGCTGCTCAAGGCGATGACTGGATAGATCCCCCTCCGCTGGTGACACGGCCCGCCGATAGAGATGCCAAGTGGTGTGGCCAAGGATCGGCAAGGTGAAGATCAGACCCAGAAACGCCGGAACCAGCGACAACAGCAAGGCGACCGAGATGATCGCTGCCCAGGTGAGCATGACCAACGGGTTTTCCGTGACAACACGAATGGACGTTAACATGGCGGAAACGAAATTGGTTTCCCGGTCGAGCAGCATGGGCATGGCTACGACGGTCAACGAGAACAGTACAGCCGACAGAACTGCGCCTACACAGGTGCCAATAGCAAGGAAGGTCCAGCCCTGCGGTGTGAAGAATACGGTGTTCAAGAACCCGTCGAAATCCGAGAAGGATGCATTCTGCAGGATGATCGCCAGCCAAAGCCGAACCTGGTAGACCCACACCCAGAAAATGAACAGGGTAACAAAAGCCATCCAGCCCATTTCGCGCTTGCGTTGATTGGCCATGACGGTGAGGATTTCAGACCAGCCGAAACTCTCTCCCTTCTGGAACCGTCGGGACATTTCATAAAGCCCGGCGGCAGCGAAAGGCGCGACCAGCGGAAAGCCTACAGCGGCAGGAATGATCATCCAGATCTTGCCGAGCCAGACCAAGCACCAAACAAACAGGATCCCGAAAACCGCATAGAACAGGCCGAAGAAGCCACTCATGATGGGGTGAGCCAGAAAGTCGGAAAGCCCGGCCTTCAGCGACGCGGTGATATCACCCGCAGTCACACTATTGATCTTGGGCATGGCCCGCTGCTGCGGCGTCAGATTGTCTGGTGGTGTGGAACCTGCGGTCTTGGATGCCATGACACACTCCTCCCAATGCATAGAACCGCGCTGGTCCGTTTGCCAATAGACCAAGCGGTGAAACAGACAACCCTACTCCGCATACAAGTCTGCATCAGGTAAGGCGTGAGGACAAGGAAGAGTATGGCAGCCAAGTCCCGCTTGGCGATCCTGCCATAGCCCAAAGCTGAACGTCTGCTTGAAGCGGTTTGCGTCGTACTGCAATCGCGAAAAGCAGGTAGGCAATCTAGGTCTGCAAAGGGCTCAAACTACCTATCTCAGCGGCAATCCTAGTTGGGGGTCCCTGGACGATGTCGAACGGCCCAATCCTGACCTTCATCACTCTGTCAAACGCTGCGGCGCAGCTTTAACCATACCGGACATCCATTGATCGTGCAGCAAACAAGGTGAAGGTGAAATTTGTTCGTCGTCCTAATCCGAACCAATTCAATCATTTTTGAGGTTGTAGAACTCAAGTCACCCGCTCAGAGCGCTACGAAACTGCTCGGGCATGCAAAAAAGTCAAACCGGATCAGGCAGATCAGGCTCTCCAGGATAGGCAGCGTTGTGAAGAGTGCGGAGGCGGGCGGCTTGTCCCGCTTCGATATGGGCGCGCATACAAACCTCAGCTCTGTCACCATCACGGGCTTGAAGGGCTTCGATAATGGTCTGATGCTCTGCAATAGCTCTATCAAAACGGTCGCTTTCAACCGATGCGGCTGGACCAAGGATCATCAGAGAATTTTGGAGTATTCTCATTGAACTGTGCAAGAAGCGGTTCTTAGCAGCGTCCAATAAGGCGGAGTGAAACAGACGATTAAGCTCTAAAGCGCCCTCATCACTGGTTGCCTTGCTGAGTTCGAAATTGATGACGGATAATTCGTTGATCTCGACATCTGAAGCGGCGCGCGCAGCAAGCCGGGCGACAGTTCCTTCAAGCACAGTGCGCATCTCATAAAGCTCAATGATTTCTGCATAGTCCAAATACCTGATCGCGGCACCTTGGCGCGGCAAGTGGACTACAAGGCCATCAGCTTCGAGCTGGCGGATGGCTTCGCGTACGGGTGTACGGCTGACGCCCAAGCGATCCGCCAGCTCGATTTCCCTTAGGCGGTCACCCGGCCCCAATCGCCCTGCACGAATTTCATGAAAGAGAGTCACATAGGCCACGTTACTATGCCGGTTGTCAGCTTGGTGATGTCCGTTTTCCATCAATGCAGCCCTATGTTACTCTTGCAACACTCGGGAGTATGCAATTGGATACTGTCTGTCAACTTTTGCATTCTCAGCAATTCAGGGGGAGAAACTTTTCTCTTTCAAACAAATGGTTATGGTCGATACCTCCCCCTTCATCACCGCATAAGGTGAGGGCTGAGGAAACGCGACTTGGCACATATTGGATGTCAAAATGGTGCTGACATCAGATATCTTGCAACCCAAGATCATTTGGTATACCTCCGCATACAATATGCTTGAGCGTGAGCCAGACAGAGGTGTCTGAACACCAGCGCTTGAACTTTCGCTAGCACCTAACCGTTGGATTCATCATGAGCTTGTACACCGACTACCTAAGTGAGATCGCCACTCGTAAAGAGCAGGGGTTGAACCCCAAGCCCATTGATGGGGCTGAGCTTGTGAAAGAGCTGATCGCTCAGATCAAAGAGAACGGTAACGAACACCGCGAAGACTCGCTGAAGTTCTTCATCTACAATACTCTGCCAGGCACCACGAGTGCTGCAGGTGCCAAAGCAGCCTTCTTGAAAGAGATCATTCTCGGCAAGGAAGCCGTCGCAGAAATCTGTGCCGGCTTTGCCTTCGAGCTCTTGTCTCACATGAAGGGTGGCCCCTCGGTCGAGGTGCTGCTGGATCTGGCCCTCGGCGACGATCTGGGTATTGCATGCCAGGCCGCAGAAGTGCTGAAGTCGCAGGTCTTCCTCTATGAGGCCGACACCGACCGTCTGGATGACGCCTTCAAGGCGGGCAATGACGTGGCTAAGGATATCCTCAAAAGCTACGCCAAGGCGGAATTCTTCACCAAGCTGCCCGAGCTCGACGAAGAAATTAAAGTGGTGACCTATATCGCCGGTGAAGGCGATATCTCCACTGACCTCTTGTCCCCTGGCAACCAGGCGCACTCGCGTTCGGACCGGGAACTGCATGGCAAGTGCATGATGTCTGAAAAGGCGCAACAAGAAATTGAGGCGCTGAAGCTGCAGCACCCCGACAAGCGGGTAATGCTGATCGCGGAAAAAGGCACCATGGGTGTGGGCTCTTCCCGTATGTCCGGCGTCAACAACGTCGCGCTTTGGACCGGCAAGCAGGCCTCTCCTTTTGTCCCTTTCGTGAACTACGCACCGGTTGTTGCCGGAACCAACGGTATCTCGCCAATCTTCCTGACCACCGTGGGTGTGACCGGCGGCATCGGCCTGGACCTAAAGAACTGGGTCAAAAAGGTGGATGAGGATGGCAACACCATCCTCAACAACGATGGCAACCCCGTCCTGGAACAGAAATACTCGGTTGAGACCGGAACTGTTCTGACCATCAACAGCAAGACCAAGAAGCTCTATAGCGAAGATGGGTCCGAAGAACTGGTCGATGTGGCCGGCGCCTTTACCCCGCAAAAGATGGAGTTCATGAAGGCCGGCGGCTCTTATGCCATCGTCTTTGGTAAGAAACTGCAGACATTTGCCTGCGAGGCCCTGAGTGTTGAGCTGAAATCGGCCTTTGCGCCCTCCAAGGAAGTCAGCCACAAAGGCCAGGGCCTGACGGCGGTTGAGAAGATTTTCAACAAGAACGCGCGTGGCACCACGCCCGGCAAGACTCTGCACGCTGGCTCTGACGTGCGGGTCAAAGTCAACATCGTGGGCTCACAGGACACAACCGGTCTGATGACGAGCCAAGAGCTGGAAGCCATGGCGGCCACTGTGATCTCACCTTCGGTGGATGGTGCGTATCAGTCCGGCTGCCACACTGCCTCGGTTTGGGATCTCAAGGCGCAGGCCAATATCCCCAAGCTGATGTCCTTTATGAATGGCTTTGGCCTGATCACCGCCCGTGATCCCAAGGAAAAATACCACGCCATGACCGACGTGATCCACAAGGTGCTGAATGACATCACCGTGGATGACTGGGACATCATCATCGGCGGCGACAGCCACACCCGCATGTCCAAAGGCGTCGCTTTTGGCGCCGACTCTGGCACCGTGGCGCTGGCACTGGCTACCGGTGAGGCCTCGATGCCGATCCCGGAATCGGTCAAGGTGACCTTCAAGGGCCAAATGGCCGACTACATGGATTTCCGCGACGTTGTGCATGCAACCCAGGCGCAGATGCTGAAACAGCACGGCGACAATGTCTTCCAGGGCCGCATCATCGAAGTGCACATCGGCACTTTGCTTGCGGATCAGGCCTTTACCTTCACCGATTGGACCGCAGAAATGAAGGCAAAGGCCTCAATCTGCATCTCCAACGATGAAACCCTGATCGGCTCGCTGGAGCTGGCCAAGGGCCGTATTCAGATCATGATCGACAAGGGAATGGAGAATAAGGCCGGAACCCTGCAGGGCCTGATCGACAAGGCAGACAAGCGCATTGCCGACATCCGCTCGGGCGAGAAACCGGCGCTGACCCCGGATGCCAACGCCAAGTACTATGCTGAGGTGATTGTTGATCTGGACGAGATCGTTGAGCCGATGATCGCCGACCCGGACGTCAACAACGCCGATGTCTCCAAGCGCTACACCCACGACACCATCCGCCCGATCTCGTTCTACAAAGCGGACAAGAAGGTGGATCTGGGCTTTGTAGGTTCCTGCATGGTGCACAAGGGCGACATGAAGATCGTCGCCCAGATGCTGAAGAACCTGGAAGAAGCCAACGGCAAAGTCGAGTTCAATGCACCGCTGGTGGTTGCTGCTCCGACCTACAACATTATCAACGAGATGAAGGCCGAGGGCGACTGGGAGATCCTTCAGCGCTATTCGGGCTTTGAATTCGACGACTTCATGCCCAAGAGCCAGGCGCGTACAGAATACGAGAACATCCTCTATCTGGAGCGTCCAGGCTGCAATCTCTGCATGGGCAACCAGGAGAAGGCCGAAAAAGGCGATACAGTGCTTGCCACCTCAACTCGCCTGTTCCAGGGCCGCGTTGTGGAAGACACCGCCGAGAAGAAAGGTGAGTCTTTGCTTGCTTCAACTCCGGTTGTTGTTCTTTCAGCAATCCTTGGCAGAACTCCTGCAATTGAAGAATACAAGGCTGCGGTGAAAGGCATTGACCTGACAAAATTTGCCCCCCCCTTGGAGAAGCCTGCTGGTACACGGTCAGCCCACTTCTGAAACACCAGACAAAAAACTGCCCCATTTTAGTGGGGCAGTTTGAATAGCTGCGCATGATTGATCTTGGACCTCCCGGACGAGAACGTCTCAAACCCATGAGCTCGGCACCTGAGCTGCAGTCAGGCCGGCCGTCTGCATCAAAATCGTCACTCAGGCAGACCCGACTTCAGCAGGGCGTCAGCCCAAGACCGGCGCAACTCTTCATTTCCATATGCAACTTGCTCGGTATAGGCGCGAGCCGGGTGAGGTGCGGATCTCGTTTATCTGGCCTGGAACGCATTTCGTAGTGGAGCGGCCAAGGCTGGAAATTCGCCGGATGCCCCAAGGGCAGCTGACCGTTTGATTGGCCGGGGCCTCTTGATGAACCTTTCAAATCCTAAGGTGTCGATCTTCATGCTCGCCTTCTCGCCTCAGCTTGCGGACCCGTCCCAAGGGGGAATTGGAACACAAATGCTGATGCTCTGTGCAACCATGACCGTGATGACGCTGATGGTGTTCGAAGGCTTGGCGTGGGCATCAAGGCTGGCGGGGCAGAAAGTATCCACCTCGCACCGGATCCAATGCGCAAAGCAGCGTATCGCAGGCATAGTGTTCCTCGGATTGGCAGCCAAGCTCATTTTGCAGAGCTGACGGGAGCGGCCCTTTGCGGTCATCCATCGTACTTCCGCTTGCGGCAATGCAGCTTCCCCAAACCGGATGGAGTGGATGGCTCCTGCTCCCCCGGCGTCGCAATGCGCCATAATGCAGTTGTCATGGCCTGCCAGGAGAGGAGCCACCCTATGACAGTTAAAACAGTCGGCCTGGATTTGGCCAAGGATGTGTTTCAGGTTCACGGAATTTCCGAGAATGGACGCGTGATTTTCAAGAAGACAATTAGGCGGGCGAAGCTGCTGACATTTTTCGAAACCCTGCCGCGCTGCACCGTTGGCATGGAAGCGTGCGGATCGGCACATTACTGGGGCCGTGAGCTGCGCAAGCTCGGGCACGATGTCCGCCTGATGCCAGCGTTCTATGTCAAACCTTATGTGAAGCGCGGCAAGACCGATGCGGTTGATGCTGAGGCGATCTGCGAAGCAGTCCGGCGGCCATCAATGCGGTTTGTTGAGATAAAGTCGAAGGACCAACAGGCATTCCTTACCGTGCATCGCACCCGCGACCTCGTGGTCCGGCAGAGAACTCAGGTTGTAAACACGATCCGTAGCATCCTGCGAGAATTTGGGCATGTGCTGCCGACAGGCGTAGAAGCCGTGAACCGCTTTTCGCAAAGCCATATGGATGGGGATCAATTGGACATGCCCGAGTTAGCCAACGGTATTCTGGGAACGCTGTGCTATCAGCTGCTGGGGCTCAATGCGCGGATCGACGGATACACCCAGCTCATCAAACGACATGCGTTGCTTGACGCAAACTGCCGCCGCCTGACGCGCATACCGGGTGTCGGGCCAATTACAGCGTCAGCCATGGTCGCGACAATTGGCGACGGGCACCAGTTCAGAACTGGTCGGGATCTTGCTGCATGGCTGGGCTTGACCCCGCGCAACAAGTCCAGCGGTGGCAAACAGAAGCTCGGCAAGATCACGAAAATGGGCGACAGGTACCTCCGCAAGTTGCTGGTCGTTGGTATGACGTCGCGCGCCTTGCAAGCGAAAACCCATCCCGAGCGCGCCGACCGGTGGACCGCTAATATCCTCGTACAAAAACCATTCCGGCTAGCGACCATTGCGATGGCCAACAAGTCAGCGCGGGTTATCTGGGCAATTCTGACAAAAAAACAGAACTACCGGCAGCCCGTCGCATAACGCGGCAGCGCCGCCACGAGATGCAAGACGAAAGAAGTGATGACGCGGAACAAGTCAACCAAGAGCCAGGACACTCCGGCGAATGGCGTGAACCTTAGAGTTCGTTAACCCGATTGGAACCTCGCTTGCGGAACACATCAGGGCCAGCAGTATTTTGAAAATGCTGCGCAAACAGGCTGGACAGACGACTGTACTGACAGACCACCGTTGAAGTCACAATAAACTCTTGCAATGCAGGAGCCATCCGCAGAAGCCATTCGTGAACAGTGCAGCATTTCAGGAACAAAGGCGGGACAAACCCTCCTTTCGCTGCTGAAGCAGGCTGGATGACCGCCGCGTAGGACAGGGAGAAGAGCAGGCTAGCCATGGATCGGCTCGCTCAGGATGGTTGGCAACTTGTCTCACGCGCGATGTCATACCTACGACGATGAGCTGCCTTAGGTATCGGTCGCCCATCTTGGTGATCTTACCCAACCGCTCCTTTCCGCCGCTCGAACGGTTGCGCGGGGTAAGCCCCAACCAAGCCGCAAACTCGCGTCCACTTCTGAACTGCCTGCCTGATCCGATTGTCGCGGCCACGGCAGATGCTGTGACAGGCCCGACACCCGGAATGGTCTGCAATAGCTGGGCTTGTCGGCTCAAACGCGCCTGGATGCGCATGGTGATCTCATACCAGCTGAGGCGGTTGTTCGCCTTCGCATAGGCCAGGCATCGGTCTTCCAGCCACGCGTTCAACTCGGCATAGGATTTGAACTTCGGACGCGGCACGAAGAACCTCCGCCGGAGCACGCCGACCTGGTTCTCAACCTGGCCTTTCTCCCAGCCCGACGCGGGCGTACAGGCGACCGGATCGACCAGGTAATGTCCGCACATCTGCTGGAACCGACGATTGTAGGCGCGATCCTTGCCGACAAAGATCGCATCCACAGCCGTCTTCATATTATCGTAGATACCTCGGGCACAGGCCCCGCCGAAGAAGGCGAAAGCCTTATCGTGGGCGTCAAAAACCATCTCTTGCGTCTCGCGGGGGTAAGCCCGGACAAACGGCATCCGGCTATGGCTGAGGCGTATATGGGGTCGTTTCCGGTAGGGGGCAGGATAGTACGTTTAGCGAAGCGGACCTTTATACAACGAGCGGCGAAATCACTCACTGAGCCCATTAGTAACGATTGCTGCACGTCGCACGAATGTCTGTTGTTAAAAAAATCTGGGACGAATTCGTCGGGTTTTGCTTCTCGTCTGCGGTACTTTCGAATGAGACGGTCAGTTTCCAACGTTCATTTTTTTCTGTCGATATTGACTCAGCCAGTAAGCCACGCAAATCCAGTTCCGCAGTTTCAGACTTCAGCCAGGCGGTGCAGCTTTCGCCAATCTCGTCGGGTTGCATTCGTGATCGGCCCATCAAAGCGCACTCCCAGACGGTCGCAATCCGCCATCCACTCTCGATAAGGGCAGCCCTCTGTTTCGCATCGCGCTCGCGGTTGCGGGTGATCTTCTGTTGCCAGAAGTCCCGCCGGGACCTGGGCATGCTGAACAGGTGACAGTCGTGGCCATGCCAGAAACAGCCGTGAACGAAGAGAACCGCACGGTGTTTTGGGAAAACTAGGTCCGGCTTGCCGGGCAAGTCCCGGCGGTGAAGGCGAAAGCGCAGCCCTCGCCTGTGCAGGCTTGAGCGGATCGCAAGCTCGGGTTTGGTGTCCTTGCCCTTGATGCTCGCCATGATCTTGCTGCGGACGGCAGTCGATACGCGGTCGGCACACATTGGGTTGGCCTCCGTTTAATGAGGGAATGGCGCGGGGCGCTACGGCCTGGCTCTGCGCTTTCCGAGAAGCATCGCCAGCACTCGACCGTCGGTGATGATCAGGCCGATAGCGATCAGGCCGAACCCCCAGAGCGCCTCCGTGCCCAGCCTCTCGCCAAGGAACGAGTAGCTCAGGCCGACGGCGATCGGTGGGATCAGCAGGGTGACCAGCATCAGGTTGGCCGAACCCGCCCGAACGAGGATCTCGAAATAGAGAAGGTAGGCCACCGCCGTTGACAGCAGCGAGACAGCAAGGAGCGAGGCCCAGACCTCCATAGAGAGCGCAAATGATGGGAGACCCTCGCTGTAGAACGCGACCGGCACCATCAGGATTGTGCTGCCTACCAGCATACCGAAAGCGTTCATCACCGGCGGGTACCCGGAAAGGAATTTCTTTCCCCAGACACCGGCGAATGCATAGGACAGTGCTGCGCCCAGTATCGCGATCTGCGCCAGGTTGCGCAGGTCGAAGTTCGTCAATGCATCGAGGCCCATGATAGCGGCCACACCGAACACACCGAAAAGGGCACCGACAATCTTGCGCGGGATCAGCGGCTCATCCACCAGGAAGATGCCGGCAACGACTGCCCCGAACACGGCCGTCGTCCCGTTCAGGATGGAGGCAAGGCCGCTTTCGATGCTCACCTGCCCCCAGAAGATCAGGGAAAAGGGGATGGCGTTGTTCAGCGCGCCCATCACCAGGTAACAGAGCCAGGCCTTCACTGACCTCGGGATCCTCAAACCCTTCCACAGGACGACCATGTACAGCGCCGGAACCGCCCAGAAGATGCGATGCAGCGCGACCGTTAGAGGCGGAACTTCCCTCAGGGCAATCTCAGCGAAGAAAAACGATCCGCCCCACACAGCCGCCAGTGCAAGCAGCAGCGACCCGGAAACCATATTGAGGGTGGGTACGGATTTGCCAGTCATGGTTTTTCCTTTGATTTTCTTAGTTCTCATTCAACCATAGCTATGTTTCCGAACAACCCGAAACCTGCGCTTTCGCCTGCCGTTATGCCCGTTAGTTTAGTCGTCTACTCGGCGTCATGGAATATGATGCCAAGCGTGTGCCGTGTACCGCTGTGCAGCCGGCTCACACCGTGGCGCATGTTTACGCGATAGGTGCTCTTGGTCCCGCGCACCGGTCGGTTGCGCACGGCAAAGACCACGGCGTCACCCTGAGCCAGGGACAGGACCTCGGCCCGGCTTTGCATGCGAGGGCGCTGCTCCGTCAGCACGAACTCACCGCCGATGAAGTCCCGGCGCGGCTCAGAGAGAAGGACGGCAACCTGAAGCGGAAACAACAGTTCTCCATAGACATCCTGATGAAGGCAGTTGTAGTCGCCTTCCGAATACTGCAGCAGCAGCGGCGTCGGCCGTACCTGCCCCGAGTCGTGGCATCTGCTCAGGTAGTCCGCATGCCGGTTCGGAAATCGTGTGTCGATTTTCATCCGCTCGTTCCAGTCGTTCGCGATTGGCGCCAGCAGCGGATACAGCCCCTCCCGGAGCGCGAGGACAGTTTCGGGGAGCGGGTATGCGAAGTACTTGTATTCACCTTTCCCGAAGCCGTGCCGTGCCATTCGGATATGGCTGCGAAATGGCGCATCGGTTGCGTAAAGCTTGGCCACCGCGTCACATTCTTCTGGCGCTAGCAAACTGCTTACCGTCGCACAGCCCCAGGCATTCAATTGGTCTTCCAAATTGCCTGCATCGATCGCGTTAATTCGTTCGGTTAGGGGAATGAGGGTCAACTAACACACTCCACTTTGTCCATCTGAAGGGCCCACTGGGCGGCCTCGATAGCACGGGTGATATCGCTTTCATTTGTCCGCCAGTTCACGACGCTTACGCGCATAGCGCGGCGGCCCTGCCAGACCGTATCCGAAAAGAACGCCTCGCCTGTCGCATTAATCCGGGACATGATTTCCTTTGTGTAAAGGTCGCCTTCCTCGCCGGTGTCACCCGGTCTGGCGAACCTGACCAGTCCCTGATTCAACTGCGGATCAAACACAACATGGGCGTTATCCAATGCTCCAATCCCCCGGACAATCGCCTGGCAGTGGGCACAGCAGCGGTCAATCATATCCTCGATGCCGGATCGGCCCAATTGCTTGAGAGCTGCGTAGACAGGAACGCCGCGCGCCCTTCGGGACCATTCCGGGTTCCAGTCGATCTGGTCACGCGCCGCTCCAGCCGGGGCAATATAGTCGGCCGCGATGGTCATAGCTGCCTTATGCGCGGCCTGGTCTCGGATAATGGCGACACCGCAATCAAACGGCACGTTCAGCCACTTGTGACCATCGGTCGCCCAGCTGTCAGCCAGCTGAAGACCGTCAGCCAAATGGGAGTATTTGGCACTTGTCCGTGCGAAAAGGCCGAAAGCACCATCAATATGCACCCACGCACCAGTATTTTTCGCCATAGGGATCAGGGTCCTGTAGTCATCAAATGCACCAATGTTCAAATCGGCGGCGTTCAAGACTAAAATCTTCGGGCCTTTGTGTTCCGAAAGCGCCTGTTCAAGTTCACTTGTCAGCACTCTTCCCATTGAGTCAGTCTTCAGTTGAACCAAAGAACTTTGCCCCAAGCCCAAGAAGTTCACCGCTTGCCGGATAGAGCCATGCTTTTGGTCATTCACCAGAACCTTGAGGTCTGGCGCACCGATCAGCCCATTTTCCTCGACGTCCCATCCATCTGCCTTAAGGACGGCATGTCGCGCCGCTGCGAGCGATGTCATATGCGCCAACTGGCATCCTGTCGTGAACGCGAAAGAAGCGTCACGGGGCAGGTCGAACAACTCTTTCAGCCAAATACCGGCTTGCTCCTCAACCACCGCTGCAGCAGGTCCGCACGCATAAAGGGCTGCATTCTGATCCCAGGTTGAGACGAGCCAATCAGCGGCAAGCGCGGCCTCAAGTCCACCACCGATGACCCAGGCAAAAAACCTTCCGCCCGCAGACCCCAGCAAACCGTCCTGCATATCTCTTGCCAATGTCTGCACTACGGTTTCGGGTTCTTCTCCATTTGCAGGCAATGGGCCAGAAAACCTGGAACGGAGTGTTTCAAGACTGGCTGTGGAATTGACTTTTCTTTCATCCAATCCTTCCAGCCAGGTTTTTGCGAGTGTTGCGGCTTGGTCCAGCGCTTGTGTCATAGTGAAACCTCTTAAATAGTTCTTTGCCATTTTGCCTTCAGGGTCCGGCTTGAGACGACCCGAAACATGCTAATTCTGCATCGGTCGGGTGGCGGATATGTGCGCGAGCGCCTTTCCGATATCTGCACAAAGATCTTCCGAATGCTCCAAGCCAATGTGCAGGCGTAAAAGTCGCCCTTCATTGGGAAGTACATCCAAAGCGCGCAAGTGATGAGGGATGGCTGGCATTACGAGGCTTTCAAACCCACCCCAGCTGGTTCCCAGTCCAAAGAGCGACAGGCTGTCGATGAGTTTGGCGAATTCTTCCTCGCTGCACGCTACAAGCTCGATCGTGAACGGCCCCGCTCCGCCCGTAAACTGCCGCTTCCACAGCTCATGCCCTGGGTCATCATCGAGGGCCGGGTTGAGAATTTTCTTGATCTGGGGTTGACCCTGTAACCATTGCGCGACGTGGCGGGCGTTCTCCTCATGGCGCCGCATACGCACGTCGAGTGTCCTGAGCCCGCGAAGCCCGAGCCAACACACATCCGGAGCGGCGGTTGAGCCATAGTGGGCGCACCAGTCTCGCGTAGATGACAGGTCGTCATATGAGCCTGTAATCAGGCCCAGCATGATGTCGGAATGCCCGCCGATGTACTTGGTTGCGGCGTGAATGGATATGTTGATGCCAAGGCCGTGCGCGTCAAAGAAGAGCGGTGTGCCCCAGCTGCTGTCACACGCCACTGGCACGCTGTAGTGTTTGGCCAGCTTACAAACAGCCTCTACATCAATCATATCCATCGTCAACGAACCGGGAACTTCGATAAATACAAGCGCTGTTCGTTCGTCGAGGTGAGATTCGAGAGCATCTAAGGTGTCAAAGAACACAACCTCGCTGCCAAGCTTGTCCAGCTCCTTTTCTGCGAGAACCCGTGTGGGTCCGTAAACACAATCCTGGACCAGGATACGCTTGCCGGGGGCGGAATGCGCGCCGATTACTGCGGCAACAGCACTTAACCCACTCGACGTGGCAATGCAGCTCTCCGTCTCGCATAAGGCGGCCATGGCGGTTTGCAATTCAAAAACGGTGCTCGTGCCGGATCGCCCATAGCGTGGGGTCTCAAAGGTCACGCCCTTGTAGGAATTCTTGAATTCGGCCAGCGTCGAAAAAATTGTTGTCGAAGCGCGGACCAATGGCGGATTCACCGCGTTTGCGGCATCTGCCGACGCACGGCCAAGGTGAACAAGCTGTGTGGTCTTTTTGGACATGGCTTTATCTCTGGAAAATACTGCGATCGCTCGCTTCACGTGGTAGTGATTTCAGGAAGATCTGACTGCCTATGAGGATGGTCAGTGAGCAAAGCGCCAGGATATGGAACAGTCCATCAAAGCCCCAGTTCACATGGATGACGGAGATCATCGGCAGGGCGGTGGACAGCGCCAGAAAGCTGACCATTGCCCGCAACCCAAAGGCGCGGGCCCGTGCCTTGTTTGATACTGTTTTTGCCATCAGGAAATCGTTGATCGGAACCTGACCGAACACGCCAAGCATGAACCCAAAGGAGACCGCGAAGGCCGCAAGGTTCTGCAAGCCTGGCATCATCAGAAACGCTGAGATTTGGATGACCATGACCAGTAGGATCGTGGGCTTGGCCCCAACGCTATCCAGCATGAAGCCGGTAACGAGCTGTGCCAATGAGGCTGCCGCAAACACAAGGAATGCCAATACGCCAATGATCGTCGCTGACTGCGATGTCAAAAGGGAGAGGGTTTCGCTGATATCATCTGCAAGACCGGTAAGCCTCTCATCGAATATTTCCGGCAACGCGACGGTGGTTGATTGGAAGATAACGTTGCCCAGTAGAGTGATCATGTAGACGCACAACAGCACGCGCCATTTCGGGCCATAGGCAATGTTCTGATGCGATGTGACGCCTTGGTCTTCTGGCGGGCTGTCTTGGCTAATATTCCGCGAAACAATGTAATACGGATAGGCGAATGCGATCCCGATCAGGCCCGGTAAAATGAACGCAGCGCGCCAGCTTGCCAGGTCAATGAGCAGTCCCGTGATGAGCGCCGCGGACCCGACACCAAGGTTTCCCCAGACGCCGTTCACCGCCAGCCGCATGCCCGTTTTTCGCCAACGTCCGGTGACGATGGCAAGCCCGACCGGATGGTAGATTGAGGCGAACACGCCCATCAGCAAGAGCCCGGCTCCAAGCTGAAACGGGTTTTGGGCAAAGCCGGTCAGGACTGAAGACAACCCGATGCCGAAGAAGAATATGCACATCATGCCGTCGCGGCTCCACCTGTCCGCAAGCCAGCCACTTGGTAAAGCGCAGAGCGCAAACGCCGCGAACCCCGGCGCTCCATAGGGCAGAAGTTCGGAATAGCTCAGACCCCAGCCTTCGCTCAGCGCGAGCGCGGCCACCGTTGCAAAGATCAAGATGAAATAGTGATCCAGAAAGTGGCCAACATTCAGCAGCAGGAAATATTTGGTGTCGCGTGTGACCATTCGGGTTCCAGTGTCGTTGCGACGGAACTACCATTGTCATATAGTCGATGTATGGACATAGATCGTCGAGAAACAGACAAACATGTAGAAAAGACCGTAGCTCGAAGTGTTGAGTCTTTGGACTACCAGGAGCTTCCGGTGGCCTTGGCGGTCATGGCAAAGCGGTTTCCGGACGGCTATTTTGTCGAGCCCCACGATCATCCACGGGATCAGTTGATCTATGCCGTTGCGGGTCTTATGCGTGTCGCCACATCCGATGATACCTGGGTGGTGCCACCTGATCGCGCCCTGTTCATGCCTGCCGACATTGAACACAGTATCGAGATATGTGGCAATGTCGAAATGCGTTCTCTTTACATCACGCCGTTGAAAGCCAGCACGATCAAAGTATTGAAAGTTCACTCGCTCTTGAGGGAACTCATTACCCACCTTGGCCGCGAGCCTATAGACTACTCCGGCAATAAGCGCGCAGAACAAATTGCCGCTCTGATCCGGATAGAGTTGATAGAGGCGGAGGCACTGCCCTTGAACATCCCGCTGCCCCGAGACGAGCGCCTGCGCCGTGTCTGCCAAAGGCTTATGAACGACCCGTCTACCACTTTGCCACTTGAGCAGCTTGCTGATGACGCTGGCGCGTCCTCCAAAACACTGGCGCGTCTGTGTGCCCGTGAACTGGGGATGAGTTTTTCCGCCTGGCGTCGTCGTGTCCGGTTCTCGAAAGCCATGGAATTGCTTGATGGTGGCCAGCCTATGAAACAGGTCGCTCGAAGCTGCGGCTACGAAAGCCCAAGTGCGTTCACCTATGCTTTCCGAAAAGAGTTTGGCATGGCTCCCAGCGGGCTCCGGAAATAGTGGTAATGCGGGAGCGAAAATAAGCAGCTCTCCCAAAATCATCCGCACAAAGCCCTGGCCTTCGCATGCTAGCTCGCGGCCGCCCGCCGTTAACTGTCTTGGCAAAGTTCAATGGCCGAGAAGTGCGTGGCCATTTACTGCCGCTGAATAGTCCTGAATGTCAGGCTGATCCGTGGACTTTTCACCTTCTTTGTTTTGGGCAGAGAGTGTTTCCAGAAAGACTGTGTTGTATCTTTCATCACCAGTAGACTGCCATGTTCCAGGTTCACGTCAACTCGATGATCTGACATCTTATGCCTAAAGGAAAATCTTCTAGTAGCGCCAAGACTTAGTGAACCAATGGCGCCGTCGGGCTTTAGATCGACCTCAGCATCGCTATGCCAGGACATGCCCTCATCGCCCGAGTGGTACAAGTTCAGAAGGCATGAATTGTATTCTTCACCGGAACGGCTTTGGACGAGCCCACGAAGCTCCAATAGTTCCTTCGTCCAGGGGTCAGCTGATTTGGTTACTTTGGAATACGTGTAGCAGAATCCCTGGTCGCCGTACCAAGCCACCTTGCGCTTTGTTGCAATGCGCTTGCCATAGATAATGACTTCGTCATGCCTCCAATCCACTGTTTGCATCAGTTTCTGGAAAAACTGATCCGCCTGTTGCGTCCCCAGGATCGGCCCGTAGTAGTTCACAGTGCCGTCCATGGGGAGAAGATTTTCCGCAGGGTCTGCAAGATTACCGAACAGGTCCATTTTCAATCCAATCAGTTCAGGGCACTCATTGTGCCACTGCTTCATTGGCCAGCAACTGCCTTTTCCTCTCCAGACCCCAACGGTATCCGCCAATCCCACCGTCTGATCGCAAGACCCGATGGCATGGAACCATGACCGCAACCGGATTTGCGCCGCAAGCATTGGCAACTGCTCGAACGGCTTTCTCTTCTCCGATTTCCCGAGCGATGGTCGTATATGTAACGGTTCTTCCGGTCGGAATGGCACACAGCGCGTCCCAGACTTTCTTTTGAAATGCTGTACCCTTCAGGCTCAACGGTATATTGTGAGAAGCGTGAGGGTTATCTATCAAATCCACCACACTGTCAGCGATTGCGGTAACTGAAGGGGTTTCCAGATCCATCACGGCCTCTGGAAACATGTACAATATTTCCGCTTCAAGAGCTTTGTCATCGTCTCCGATCCTTGCAGCACTTATCTCACCATTGGCACCTGCAATTGCAAGACGGCCGAGCTTGCTCTCAACAATTCTGTACCACATGTCATGCTCCTTCTGCGTCCTGGTATGGCGCACAGTTATTTGGATCAGCGGCGTGAGACGACCCGTTTCTTGCGGATAGGGTTTCGATCAGACCGAATTGCTAGCTGACAAAAAAACGCTGGCGTTTAGTTTCATCGGAAAGCGGTCACTCAACGCGCGCGCATGAATGACCGCACCGTCCCGCATCTTGCCAGTTCGCGCATGACGCAGCGAAAGTCAGGTCCGGTGCCGGTTGAGGGTTCTGTAAACGGTTGGCCGTGACACGGAGAATACTTCAGCCAGATCGCTGATGGAGTAATCGCCGGTAGCGTGCATACGGCAAAGTTCGCGCTGTTGCTTCTCAGATAGCTTGGGTTGTTTGCCGCGCAGTTTACCCTTGGCGCGTGCGATAACCATGCCTTCACGGGTCCGCATGCGGATCAGATCAGCCTCGAATTCGGCAAAGGTAGCGAGGATGTTGAAAAACATCTTTCCCATTGGATCGGACGGATCATAGACAGATGCGCCGAGGGCCAGCTTCACCCCTTTCTCCTGGAGCTGGTCGGCTATGGCGCGGGCATCAGGAACAGAGCGGGCCAGCCTGTCGAGTTTAGGTACAACCAGCGTGTCGCCCTCCCGCACTGCTGCAATGGCTTGATCCAAACCGGGGCGGACGCGGTTTGTGCCCGTCAGTCCATGATCGGTATAGATGCGATCCGGTGCCACGCCGAGATTTCCCAGAGCCTGTTTCTGCGCGGTGAGATCCTGGCTGTCGGTGGAACAGCGGGCATATCCGATAAGCGTGGTGTTCATGGGCGTACTGTACGAATAAGGCCCCTTCATTGCAAATTATATCGTACCACTTATATGAGACACGCTTCGAGCCAGTTTTGTTGGAGGGATGTCGCGATGGTAAATTGTCCGCTGACCGATCCCCTTACGGACAAGCCAATCCCCCACTCATAGGAATCAGAATTGCCAAGACGTCAGATTTTGAGCGACCGACAGCGGGCAGCGCTGTTTGATCTTCCAACCGATGAAGCAACTTTGTTGCAGCACTACACGCTAGCTGATGATGACATCGAACACATTCGATCCCGCCGCCGGTCACGCAATCGCTTCGGGTTTGCTTTACAACTCTGCGTCTTCCGCTATCCGGGTCGGCTCTTGCAGCCGGGGGAAGTCATTCCATCTGAGATTGCCGAGTTTCTGGCGGCACAGCTCGGCATTGCGCCTGACGACTTGACTGATTACGCGCACCGGGCCGAAACCCGGCGCGAACACCTCGCCGATCTGCGTGAGATTTACGGTTACAAGATATTCTCGGGTCAGGGGGCACGCGATCTGAAAACATGGTTGTTACGGGAAGCGGAAACAGCACGGTCAAATCTGGATTTGGCGCGACGGCTCGTGGAGCAATGCCGCCGGATGCAAACAATTCTGCCCGGTGTCTCTGTTGTCGAACGGCTTTGCGCAGACGCCCTAGTTGCCGCAGAAAGGACAATCGACAGCCGTATTGCGGAACGTCTCAATGAAACCAAGCAAGCCCAACTGGATTCATTACTGACGGAACTGGTCGATGAGCGGGTTAGCCGATTTGTCTGGCCGCGTCAGTTTGAGGTCGGGAACAACTCGGCCGGGGCCAGTCGCCTTCTGGATCGGCTGGAATTCTTGCAGTCGCTTGGTGTTCCGACCGAAACTCTGGACGAGGTGCCTCCTCATCGGATTGCCCGGTTGCGCAGACAGGGTGAACGGTATTTTGCGGATGGGTTGCGCGACATTTCCAGTGACCGGCGGCTGGCTATTCTGGCGGTTTGCGCCTTGGAATGGCAGGCGGCCATCGCTGATACTGTTGTCGAAACACATGACCGGATCGTTGGAAAGACGTGGCGCGATGCTAAGAGGTTGTGCGATACCCGCGTTGACGACGCAAAAGGCGCTGTCCAACAAACTCTGCGCTCCTTCACTGTTTTGGGAACCGCCTTACTTGCCGCGCATAGCGATGGTGTATCCCTGGAAGCTGCCGTTTCGGATACAGCTGGATGGTCAGTCCTGGAGGATCTGGTCGCGACATCGGCGCAGTTAACCAACACCATGGCAGCAGAACCGCTTACTCATGTCGTACAAGGTCATCGCCGGTTCCGGCGCTATGCCCCACGCATGCTGAAAGCGCTGGACATCAAGGCCGCCTCGGTCGCCATTCCCTTGCTGAATGCAGCTGAGTCAATTGGTGGCAAAATCGACTGGGTAAAGCCGACAGATTTTCTGCGCAAAAATTCGAAATGGCACCGACACCTCAAAGCCCAGCCGGAGGATGACCATCGCCTCTGGGAAGTCGCAGTGCTGTTTCATCTGCGTGATGCCTTCCGATCCGGGGATATCTGGCTGGAGCATTCGAAGCGCTACGCCGATTTGAAGCAGGCTCTTGTGCCAATCTCAGCCGTTCCTGCCATCCCGAGATTGAGCATGCCTCTTGACCCGGTCACTTGGCTTTCAGATCGAAAGGTGCGGATCACCGACGGCCTGAACCGTTTGGCGCGTGCGGCCAGGCACGGTGCTATCCCCGGTGGGTCTATTGAGAATGGCACACTGAAGATCGAGCAGCTGGCAACCGCCGTCCCTGACGAGGCAGAGGAACTCGTCCTTGATCTCTATCGGCAGCTTCCAGATATCCGTATCACCGATCTGCTTCTGGAAGTGGATGAGGCCACTGGGTTCACAGACGCCTTTACACATCTACACACATCTACGGACAGGGGCGCCTTGCAAGGACAGGATCGGGCTGCTGAATGTTCTGCTGGCCGAGGGGCTGAATCTTGGCCTGAGCAAGATGGCCGACGCCAGCAACACCCATGATTACCTCCAACTGTCACGCCTTTCGCGCTGGCACATCGAAAGCGAAGCCATCAACCGGGCACTGGCAACAGTCATAAGCGCACAATCCAAATTGCCGATGGCAAAGTTCTGGGGTGCCGGTGTCACCGCATCCAGTGATGGTCAGTTCTTCCCGGCGGCACGTCAGGGTGAGGCGATGAACCTGATCAATGCGAAATACAGTAATGAGCCGGGGTTAAAAGCCTATACTCATGTCTCCGACCAGTTCGGGCCATTCGCCACCCAGAACATCCCTGCTACGGTGAGCGAAGCACCCTACATCCTCGATGGCCTGCTCATGAACGAAACGGGCAAGCGGATCAAAGAGCAATATGCCGACACCGGCGGATTCACGGATCATGTCTTCGCCGTTTCGGCCCTGCTGGGATATCGGTTCATCCCGCGTATCCGGGATCTTCCATCCAAACGCCTGTATATGTTCGATCCTGCAACAACCCCCAAAGAGCTGCGTGGCTTGATCGGCGGTAAGGTCCGTGAAAATCTGATCGTCCAGAATTGGCCGGATATTCTACGCGCCGTTGCGACGATAGCAGCAGGGATCATGCCACCCAGCCAACTGCTGAAGAAGTTCGCATCGTACCCGCGTCAGCATGAGCTTGCAGTAGCGCTGCGGGAGATCGGTCGTATTGAGCGCACCTTGTTTATTATCGAATGGCTGCTGGACACTGACATGCAGCGCCGCGCCCAGATCGGTTTGAACAAAGGTGAGGCTCATCACGCCTTGAAAAACGCTCTGCGCCTTGGCAGGCAAGGTGAAATCCGGGACCGAACGGCTGAAGGTCAGCATTACAAGATGGCAGGCCTGAACCTGCTGGCAGCGATCATCATATATTGGAACACGGATCATCTCGGACGCGCAGTCACAGCAAGAATGGATGATGGTCGAAATTGTTCGCCGGAGCTTCTGTCGCACATCTCACCGCTAGGATGGGCACATATTCTATTGACCGGCGAGTACAGGTGGTCAAAACGATAGCCAATCCAGCTTAGCGTACTATCCTGCCCCCTACCGGAACAGACCCCTATATGTGCCACCTTCACGGTAGTCGTCGCCCCGTCGATCAGAACTGTCTCGTGGCTCCAGTCGAACTGATATCCATCATGCCCTGTTGTCCGGCTGCGGTTCCCTGCCAGATGAGCGCAGATCCGGCACCCGAATCAAGTCGGTGATTCGGATGCTTATCATGTTCGGAAAAATCTTCTGCGGCGCGGCGAAACCGGCTTTGAAACAGGCCGTTACAAAGCCGCTCGCAAAACGTAACGCAATTTTACACATTTTCGGAACGGTCCGCAGAAACCGCAGAAAAACGCGGCTTCCGGCCCTTTCTGATTGCGTCAACGTGCCGCTCGGATACCCTGTGTGCCACCCGGAAAAACGGGGCCCGTGGGAGGGTGGCCAATGCAGAAAATCTCAAGCAGGCAGCGCAACAGATCACTGGGGGCTTCAGTTCGGCCGGCCGGAGCTCGGCGCTCCGGGCAGGGAGTCCCAGATCGCGGAAGGATCGCTGACCATGCGCAGATGGAACTGCCGGAGAAGGTCGCTCTTGAGAGGATCGTCCAGCTTTTCAACGGCCTTGTGCGCCGCCTGCATGTCCAGAGGATCGCCGGTTTCCAGCGCGCGGTCGATGGCGTCGCGGCAGCTCCGATCGACACCTTCGGCGGCGCTGCAAACATCTTTCAGCGCCCGGAAAAAACGGAGATCGGCGGGATCTGTCTTAGGATTTGCCTTTCGCTGCAAAAATCGGCGCCAGTTTACAGGGGGCGTCCATGACAGGTCAATCACGCAAAACCGGCGATATCCTTATGGACCGGATGAAGACTATCCAGGCGATTGCCCAGGCCAATACCGAACAATTGCGGCTGAAGCAAAGGGCCAGCGGCCTGATGGTACTCGACATGAAGGACGCGCGGGACGGGGTCGAAGACCACGCCCACGAGGGCGCGCAGGCGCAGAACGACGCGGCGCTCAAAGAAAACACTCAAACGATCAACCGGCTGGAGACCAGGCTTTCCGCCTTTGACGGGGAACTTGACGCCGCGATGAAGGAGCAAAGCTGAATGACACAGTACAAGCCGCCGCAAGCGATGACGCTATTCAACTTGATTGCCCGTACCTGGGAGGTGAAAACCGAGGTGCGCGCGCTTCAATTCAATGCAAAGGGGACGTCCCTGGCCGCCCAACTGGCCGATGGCCAAATGGCCTTTGTTTCGGTGCACGATGCCGAGAGCCCGGACAGCCGGGTACGGGTCGAGGCCGATACCGGGCGGCCGAGCATCCGGCCCCGGTCCAAGCCGCTGCCGCCAACGGTGTTCAGCGAAGAGCCAGTGGCGCGCGCCGATGTTCCGCTGTGCCGGCTGGGCGATCAGGGCTTTGCTTTTTCCCATGCCGGGACTGGTGTCCTGTGGCGCGCAACCGCGCGAGGCCAGACCCTGGCGATGAATGCGGCGCGTCAGGACGCGGTCACTGCGTTGGCAGCCCTTTCGCGCTCTGGGCAGGTGGCCGTAGCACATGAGACACGCCTGGCGCTGGTGGCCGAAAGCGGCGGTGCTGAGGTGGCTGGCATCACGTTGGGTCACAGTGTGGCACGGATTGCAGTTTCTGGCGATGAATCCCTGTTGGCCTGCTGGGGCGCCGGCCAGGTGAGCATCGTCCATGCCGAAGACATGACCAGCCAGGCGCAGATCGCCTGCGATGGCAAAGTGCAGTGTCTCGAATGGTCGCCCTGCCGGCGTTGGCTGGTGGCGGGCTGCGAAGACAAAGCGGTGCTGCTAGTCGATGTGGCGGCGCGAACGTCCGACCGGATCGTCGATTTCCCGGCTCCGGTTCTGTCGGCTCAATTCAGCGGCGAGGCCAAGGCGGTCATCGCCTCGGGGGCGTTTCGCGTTGTGGGATGGTCCTTGCCGGACCTGCCGTTCGGCGACCACGCCGGCGCACCGATCGAGACCGGCAAACCGGGGCTGACGATTGTCGACGGGGTGGCGGTGCATCCCAAGCGGGATCTTTGCGCGGTAAGCTACGGTACCGGCCTCGTCATGCTGTGCCGTATCGGGCACACGGATGAAATGCTGGTGCGCGAAGGCACAGGTGCGGCGGTTACTGCGCTGGCCTGGTCCGGCGACGGCGCGCATCTGGCCATCGGCGGGGAGGACGGCAGCCTGTCGATCGCCACCTTCCCCAAGAACATGTTCAAATAATTTCCCAGGGAGGGAGACCAATGACGCAAGCACTATCCACCGAAGAACAAAGCAAGGACCGTTTCTTTCAGCAGCTCGCCAAAGTAGCAGAAAAGATGGTCGAGGAACACGGCAAGGATTTTGCCGCAGGCGCGCTGGTTCTGGCCGCGCGCTGGGTGTCAGAAAACCGGCTCGGCAAACCCGAGGACCTGAAACACTAATGGTGTTTGGCCGCCTTCGGTGTGTTTGCGGGCGGCGTCGATAGGCTCTGAATCTGATTGACGATGATACCGCTCATCGGAGCGGCCAGCGCGGCAAGCGGGCTGGCCGAGGAGGTGGATTTTGCTGCCGTAGCGAGTGCGCCGGTCAAGCCGGGTTCAAGCAATTGCGCAAAGGCACAAAGCTCATGAATGCGAAAAGTTGCAAAATGCAGGCTGTCCCCATTCACCAGCACCGCGCCCTGCTGACGCCGCGGCGCTTCGGTCTTGAGCGCATTGCTGTGAACCGCCGCGCCCAGCGTGGTCAGCACCGATTTTCGCCACTTGGCGTAATCGGTGTCGGTGGAATGGTCGATGCCCACCGCATAGAGCTTTTCGGAAACCGCGCGGAAGGCGCGGCCCCCGGCAATATGGCGGCGCCAGAAATCGCTGGCCTCCTCGGCGCTGCGGCAGGCGGCGAAACGCTCCGCCAGTTTGCGGCGGATCAGGATCACCAGCGCCATGTCCACGTCTTCCGACAGCGACCGGGCAATCTGCATCGCGGGCATCGGCAGGTCCGTCAGCGCCAGAACGCGCAAGGCTGCAAGCTGTTCGGTCAACCGGGCAGAGAGCGCCGCCAGCCCGTGCCATTGCGCCGCGGTCAGCCCGCCGGTCTGGTGCTGACGTCCGATGGCCGCGGCCTCGTGCAGCGCCCGGGTCCAGAGCACCGCCTGATCGTAGAGAAACACCAGGTCGACATCGGTGCTGGCAGGGGCGGTCTCGACCCGGGGCAGGGCGCGGAACCCCGGCAGGCTGCGCAGGCCCAGGCGCCAGCCATGGTCGAAATCCAGCCCGGCGGCGGACCAGAGTTGCCGCACCCGTGCCAGAAGCTGGGGCGAAAGGCCCGGATAGGACAGTTCCGGTGCTGCGCCGTCGAGCGGGGTAATGCCACCGATGGGGGGATGCGGGCTCATCTTGCTGCTTTTCAATGGTTTCTTTATCTCAAAATAGCGCGGCGCTTGGCCTCGGGGCCAGCATTTTGTCGGCTGCCCGGGCAGAAAGCAGTGCCATGCCTTTGAAGACTCAGCTGCGCGCGAAACACAGCCAGGTGTTCCGGCTGGGTCAGGTTGTGACCCTTCTTCAGATGTCCGCGGCGGAACTTGATGAGCATCTGGCCGTTGAGGCGCAGGAGAATCCGCTGCTGGTTTTGCGCCGGCGCCGGGCCGCCGGGATGAGCGCCACGGATGTGCTGGAAATGACCGCGGTGGAACAGGCAAACAGCCTTTATGATCATGTGTTCCGCGAATTGGCCGGGATGATCGGCCAGGGCGGGCTGATGGAAAAACTCATCATCGCGCTGATTGCGGAGCTTGAGCCGTCGGGCTGGCTGGGGCGCGCGCCCGTGTCGATTGCCGAAAGCTTGGAACTGAGCGGGGAGTTGGTGGAAACCGCGTTGCGGGTGGTTCAGAAACGGGTCGATCCGGCGGGACTGTTCGCCCGCGATCTCACGGACTGCCTGCGGTTGCAGTTGGAAGACCAGAACGCGATGAGTAAGGACATGGAGCTGGTGCTGGATCATCTTCCTGCGCTAGAAAGCGGCGGCCCGGAGGCGCTGGTTCGGGCGACCGGACTGCCGTGGGACAGGGTGCAGGATTGCCTCGCGCTGCTCCGCCGGCTCGATCCGAAACCGGGCAGCGCCTTTGCCTTGGATCCGACGCTTACACGTGAACCCGATGTCCGGATCACGCCGTCAGGCGAGGGCTGGGAAATCGATTTTCTGTCGTCGTGGCAGGGGGGTATCGAAATCACCAAGCTTCCGCGGGGTAGTCGGGCAAGCGAGGCCAGCGAAGCGCTGGCCAAGGCGCGGACGCTGAAACATGCGCTCGACATGCGGGTGTCCGCGCTTAAAGCGGTGGTGGGCCAAATCGTGGAGCGCCAGGGAACCTATTTCCGCTTTGGCGACGGCGCTCTGGCTCCGATGACTCTGTCCGAGATTGCGCGGGAAACCGGATTTCACCTAAGCACCGTCAGCCGAGTGCTGAACGGTTTGCTGATTGAAGGGCCGAACGGCATTGTTCTTGCGCGCACCCTGTTCACCGGCACGGCGTCGGCCCAGGCTACCCAGTCCAAGCCGCAGGTCCAGGTGCGCATTCGGGCGCTGCTGGCCGACGAAGACCCGAAGAAGCCGCTGTCCGATCGGCGGCTGACGGCCATTCTGCAGTCCGAAGGGATCGCGGTGTCGCGCCGTGTCGTGTCGAAGTACCGGCAGGACATCGGCATCTACGCCGCCTCGAAGCGCCGGCTGCCGGCCTGACGCGCCAACCCCTCGGCGCGGTATGACGCTACAGAAGTGAACATCCGGATGCGGTTGTTGGCCCGCACGGTTCCGGCGATGCTGCGATGCGGAAAGCCCGATATTTTTTAGCGGTTTGCGCTGACAGGCGCGGTGCTTTCGGGGTGCGCGGTGCGGGATGTATAATGCGGGTGTTTCAGCAGGTGTAACGAAGCGTAAAGTCATTGGAACGGCGATTGTAACGTTTTGCGACAGTCCGCCCATATGCCTCGCCCGGCCTCGGCCTCAAGCGAAGTGCCCCGCGAAAAACTCATCGAAAAATATTATTCAAAATCAGTCAGATAATATATTTCTTCGCGCCGCTTCGGACGTCTGCCGAATTCTGGAACCGGCCTTGCCAGAAGAGAACCACAAGACGCTAGCGCCCGGACAGGACGCTCAAAGAACGAAGGACAGGGAGAGAGACCAGCAGCCGCCTCGATGCAGCGGGCGTGTCGAACTTCTCAACCTTTGCCGAGAACCGGTGCCTCAAGGGGGGCGCCAAACCGAAACGGCAAAAGCCGCCAACCGGGCGCCGGGCGACTGGCCCCAGAGCTTTAAGGAGGCTCATGGCATGACTTTGACGCTCAACAAGATCACGTCCCAACGTGGTATCTCGGTAGGGGAGGCCACTAAGAAGATCTCCGATCTCGGATGGAATCCGTCCTACGTCCAGGAGGCCGCCACCTTCCCAACCGACTACAAGATCACCAAGGCCCCGCGCGACCCGATGAAACAGGTCCTGCGCTCTTACTTCCCGATGGAAGAGGAAAAGGACAACCGTGTTTACGGCGCGCTCGACGCGGCGCTGCGCGGCGACATGTTCCGCAACGTGGAGCCGCGCTGGATCGAATGGATGAAGCTGTTTCTGGCAATCATTCCATTCCCCGAGATCTCGGCCGCGCGGTCGATGGCCATGGTGGCGCGCCTGTCACCGGGCGAGGACCTGCGCACCGGCTTCACCATGCAGATGGTCGATGAATTCCGTCACTCCACGATCCAGATGAATCTGAAGAAGTGGTACATGGAAAACTACATCGACCCGGCGGGCTTCGACATTACCGAAGAAGCCTTCGGCAAGTGCTATGCCACCACCATTGGCCGCCAGTTCGGCGAAGGGTTCATCACCGGCGACACCATGACCGCCGCCTGCATGTACCTGACCGTGGTGGCGGAAACCGCCTTCACCAACACGCTCTTCGTGGCCATGCCCTCGGAAGCGGCGCGGAATGGCGACTATGCGCTGCCCACGGTGTTCCTCTCGGTCCAGTCGGACGAAAGCCGCCACATCGGCAATGGCCATTCCCTTCTGATGGCCGCGCTGAAGGAGCCGGAGAACCACCTGCTGCTGGAGCGTGACCTGCGCTACGCCTTCTGGCAGAACCACGCCATCGTTGACGCCGCCATCGGGACGTTTATCGAATACGGCACCACCAACCGCGACAAGGAAAAGGAATCCTATGCGGAGATGTGGCACCGGTGGATCTTTGAGGACTACTATCGGACCTACATGCTGCCGCTCGAAAAGTATGGCGTGAAGGTCCATCACGACGACGTCCAGGAAGCCTGGAAGCGGATCACCGAAAAGAACTACGTCCACAAAGTCGCCCAGTTCTTCGCCGTCGGCTGGCCTGTCAACTTCTGGCGCATTGAAGCCCAGACCGAGAAGGACTTCGAGTGGTTTGAGCACAAGTACCCGGGCTGGTACGCCGAGTTCGGCGAGTTCTGGAAGTGGTACGCGAAACTGTCGAAGCCGGGCGAGAAGGTCGTCACCTTCAACGAGGAAACCGGTTACGTCTATCCGCACCGCTGCTGGTCGTGCCTCGTGCCCTGCCTGATCCGCGAGGACATGGTGGTCGACGAGATCGACGGCGAGCTGCACACCTTCGCCCATGAGCTGGACCGGTGGACCGCGGTCGAGGCCTTCTCGGACGAATACCAGGGTCGGCCTACCCCGGCGATGGGCAAGTTCTCGGGCAAGCGTGAATGGGAAACCGTCTATGACGGCTGGGACCTGGCGGATGCCATCAAGGATCTCAACTTTGTCCGCGAAGACGGCGAAACCCTGGTGCCGCAGCCGCACCTGCGGTTCGACAACAAGGACATGTGGAAGCTGGAGCATGTCCGCGGCCACACCCTGGCTTCGCCGCTGAAAGCGCTGCGAGCCATGTCGCCCAGCGATCGCGAGGCGCACATCGCCGACTATCGTGCAGGCTTCACCATCAATCCCTGCAACTGATCACGGCCATCGCCGGGGCTGCGACAGCGGCCCCGGCACCCCCCGCAATCACGGGAGAGGGAGGAGACAACAATGACGGACATCTACAACGTGCGCCTTGAGCCGGTCGGCGTGGAGTTCGAGGTCGAGGACGGTGAATACATCCTTGACGCCGCCTTTCGCCAGGGCATCGCGCTGCCGCATGGCTGCAAGGAGGGCCAATGCTCGGCCTGCAAGTGCGTCCAGCTCGACGGCGAGTCCGAGATGGAGAACTATTCGACCTTTGCGCTCAACGACATGGAAAAGGACGGCGGCCATATTCTGATGTGCCGCTCCCTGGCGCTCAGCGATCTCGAGATCGAACTGCTGAATTACGATGAAGAGGTGCTGTCCAAAAGCATCCCGGTCAAGCAGTTCACCGGCCGGATCACCGATTTCCAGAAGCTCACCCATGACATTCGCGGAGTCCAGATCGTACTGGATTCGCCTTTGAAATTCTGGGCGGGTCAATATGTCGACATCACGGTCAAAACCGAAGAAGGGGAGGAGATTACACGCTCGTTCTCCATGGCAAATCCGCCGAGCGAAACCCAAAAACTCGGCTTCATCATCAAGAAATACCCCGACGGACGGTTCAGCAACGAGCTCGACGACGGCGGCATCAAGGCCGGAGCAGAAGTCAGCATCGAAGGCCCCTACGGCATGTGCTTCCGACGCGAAGAGCGGCAAGGACCCGTGATCCTCGTCGGCGCCGGCTCGGGCATGTCGCCGGTCTGGTCAATCCTGAATGACCAGGTGGCCAGCGGCGAAGATCGTCCGGTTTACTTCTACTATGGCGCCCGCACGCAGGACGATCTTTTCAAGCTCGACGAGATTAGCGCCATCACCGGCGCCCATCCCAATGTCGAATTTATCCCCGTCCTCAGCCATGAGGAAGAGGGCAACGGATGGGCCGGGGCGCGCGGCTTCGTGCACGAATATGTGGACACGCACCTGCGCGAGCTGGGGATCGACGGCGAGGGCGATGTCTATGCCTGCGGCCCGCCGCCGATGATCGACGCGCTGACGCCGGTGCTCTTCATGCACGACTTCGATACCGACCGCATCTTCTACGACAAGTTCACGCCCACGTCCGGTTCTTCGGGCCACTGACGGTCCGAACGCTCGTGACGTGAACGAAACCCAAGGGAGGCAATCATGCCAGCAACATCCAGCTCAGTCGGATCCGGTGCCGCCGGTGCCGCGGAATTCACCGGCTCCAAGAGCCGTAAGTACAATTACTTCGAACCGCGCGGCAAACGGGCGACCCACTACGAGGATGTCACCGTCGACGTCCAGCCCGATCCCGATCGCTACCTGATTCAGAACTGGATCATCGAGTTCGAGGGCGGCAAGGGCGGCGGCGCTTACCAGAAGGACAACACAGCGGCGCTGTCGTCGAACTGGCACGCCTTCCGCGCGCCCGACCAGGAATGGGAGCGCACCCACTACCAGCGCCAGTCCAAGATCGAGACCATGGTGCAGAATGTGATCTCGAACGCCCGCAAGGCCGGCGCGCATAAGGTCTTCGACAAGAACTGGCAGACCATCCTCCAGAAACACCTGGGCGCGTGGAAACACGCGGAATTCGGCCTCGGCACCTCGCTCATGCAGGCGCAGCGCTACGGCTACACCCAGATGATCAACAACGCCACGCTGACCAATTCCTCCTACAAGATGCGCCTGACCCAGGACATCACGCTCTACCTGGCCGAGATCGGCATGGACATCGACGGCTGGGATGACACCCTGGGCAAGAAGGTGTGGCTGGAAGATCCGATCTGGCAGCCCTGCCGCGAGGCGATCGAAACGATTATGGGCTCGGAAGACTACCTCGAGCAGTATTTTGCCATCAATATCGTCTTTGAGCCGATGGTGGGCGAGCTGATCCGCTCGGGCTTCTTCATGCAGGCGGCCGCGGCCAACAACGACTTTATCACCCCGCCGGTGATTTCCGCCGCCGAAGCTGACTATGAGCGCAACCTCGCGAACACCGTCGACCTGATCTACCTGCTGGCGCACGACGAAGAGCATGGCGAACACAACCGCGCGCTCTTCAAGGCCTGGCTCGCCAAGCATGGCGACTTGGCTGAAAAGGCCGCTGCCGCGCTGCAGCCGATCTGGTCGCAGCCGCATTCTAAGCCGGTCTCCTTCGAGGACGTCAAAGCCGTCTCACAAGAGCGCCTTGGCAGGATCATCGCCGAATTGGGCCTGTCGTAACTCTCTGAAAAGGAACTGGAACCATGTCTAGCACAGCGCGCAACGCGTCCAACCAGAACATCTTCAAATCAATGAAGGACATCGACCTGACCTCACGCGAGGTCTCGCACCAGTGCGGCGTCACCATGAACGACAGCGTCGAGGCCCGCGCCATCGCCGAGTTCATGGAGGAAAATGACCCCAAGGTCACGATCACCTACAACCCGGCGACCATTCGGATCGATGGCGAGGGCAAGCTTATCTTCAAGATGAGCGAGATCACCGAGTACCTGGGCCGCGAGATGACCGCCGAGACCTTCGAGGTCAACACCTCGACCCACTACGGGCGGATGGTCCGGGTCGACGACGATACCGTGATCCTGTTCGGCGACATGAACGAGGTCATGGAATTCATCTGATCGACCGCTGACAGCTCCGGGGCTGCTGCATCTGCACGGCCCCGGAGCCCGCGACAACTCAGCCAATGCAAGGGAGGACACCATGTTCAAGACACCGGACGGAAAAGAGATCTTCGTTCTCGACGGGCACACCCATTTCTGGGACGGCAGCCCCGAGAACCAGGCGAATGTACACGGCAAGCAGTTCATCGACTGCTTCTATGCCTATCACACCAATCTGAGCCCCGAGGACCAGCTCTGGGAGAAGGCCAGGTTCGAGAAGTACTCCGAGGACGACATCTATCGCGACCTGTTCGTCGACGGACCCGACGACATGGCGATCATCCAGTCGACCTATCTGAACGACTTCTACAAGAACGGGTTTTCCTCGATCGAACGCTCGTCGTCGATGGCCCAACGCCACCCGGAGCGCTTTATCGTCAACGGCAGTTTCGATCCCCGCGATGGCGAAAAGGCGCTGGAATACATCCACTATATGAAGGAAAACTTCGATATCAAGGGCGTGAAGATGTACACGGCCGAGTGGAGCGGCGACAGCAAGGGCTGGGCGCTGAACGATCCGGCAGCATACAAGTGCTTTGAGCTGTGCGAGAAACTGGGTATCAAGAACATCCACGTCCACAAGGGGCCAACGATCATCCCTCTGTCGAAGGATGCTTTCGATGTCCATGACGTCGACCACGCCGCCACCGATTTCCAGGGCCTCAACTGGATCATCGAACATTGCGGCCTTCCGCGGCTCGACGATTTCTGCTGGATCGCGACCCAGGAAACCAACGTCTATGGCGGGCTGGCGGTGGCGATGCCCTTCATCCATTCGCGCCCGCGCTACTTCGGCGAAGTGATTGCGGAACTGCTGTGGTGGGTTGGCGAAGACAAGCTTTTGTTCGGCTCGGACTACGCGATCTGGACACCGCAGTGGCTGGTCGAGAAGTTTTGGGACTACCAGATCCCCGAGGACATCTCGGCAGAACGCGGCGGCGTGCAGCTGACCGACGATGTGAAAGAGAAGATCCTCGGGCTGAACGCGGCCAAGCTTTATAACATCGACGTGGCCGCCAAGAAAGCAGAACTGGCCGGCGCCCCTGTCCAGATCGCGGCGGAGTAGGGCGATGCTGGTGGCCAATCTCAAGGCAGAGCTGGAAACCGATGTCTGGGAATGTCTCGACGCAGTGACAGACCCGGAGCTTGATGAGCCCATCACCGACATGGGCTTTGTCGAGCGGATCGAGGTCACGGACGCGAAGAAGGTGCGGGTAGAGTTCCGGCTCCCAACCTATTGGTGCTCGCCAAACTTCGCCTTCCTTATGGCCTTCGGTATCCGGAAGGAGGTTACGTCGATCCCTTGGGTTGTCGAGGCCGAGGTGCAGCTGAACGATCATTGCTTCGGTGAAAAGGTCAACGAAGGCGTCAATAGCGGCCGTGCATACCACCAAATCTTCGCAGAATACTGCGACGGTGCGCGGCTCGACGAGGTGGTCGACACCTTCCTCGCCAAGGCCTTCGACCGGCGTCAGGAAACCGTGCTGCTTGGATTGCAGGCGCTGGGGCATGACGCAGAAGATATCGTCTCAATGTCCCTTGGCCAGCTTCGGCGTGTGGTTTTCAGCGGCGAAGAGGAGCTGCGGCAATTGCCGCGTTACCTTGATCTCCTCTTGTCCCAGGGGCTGGCGTCCGAGCCGCATGATTTGGCCTTCCCCTCATGGGACGGAGACGAGATCGCTCCGCATGAGCTCAGGGCGCATCTTGCCAAGCTGCGCAGCACGCGGATCAACATGGAGTTCAACGGGGCGCTGTGCCGGGGGCTCGCCAAAACGCGCTACAAAGAGGTCGAAATCGGGCCCGATGGCCCGACTCTGATCGACTTCATCGAAGGCCGCGTTCCGTCTCGGGAAAAACTCGCTGCGCGAGGGTAACTCGCCGGAAATTCACATGAAATCAGGACGGCACCCAGGCATTCGTCTGGGCCGATGGAGGAAGATATGGCTAAACTCATGGTACACGGCAAGACTGCCCGCAATTGTCTGGCCCGCGGGGTCGCACGGCTTGCGGCAGCGGTGGAACCGACGCTTGGGCCCAAGGGGCTGAATGCAATGGTGGACCGCCCGGTGGGCACCCCGGTAGTGACCCGCGACGGGGTCAGCATTGCCTCTGAGATCGAACTCAACGACCGTTTCGAGAACATGGGCGCCCAGGTGGTGCGCGAGGTTTCAATGCAGACCAATGACGTGGCGGGCGACGGCACTACAACCGCCATTGTGCTGGCCAACGCACTGATCCAGCGCGGCGTGGATCTGACTGATAATGGTGTCAAGCCGGTGGATCTCTGCAAGGGGATCGATCTAGCGGTAGCGCGAGTGGTCGACGCGATTGATGCCTCCTCTCTCGATTGCGACGACCACCCGGAGTACCTTGAGGCGGTGGCGCGCGTGTCGTCGACTGATCCCAAACTGGGCGAGCTGGTGGCAGAAGCCTATCGCCGGGTCGGCCGCGATGGCGTCATCTCGGCCGACTTCGGTGTCACCATTGAAACCACGATGGATGTGGTCGAAGGCATGTCTTTCGAGCGCGGCTACATCTCGCACCACATGGTCACCGACCGCGAGCACATGGAAGCGGTGCTGCGCAATCCGCTGATCCTGCTGACTGACCAGAAGATCCTGAAGCCCGGGACGCTGGACTCCGCCATCTCGATTGCTGATGCCGAGAACCGCCCGCTTCTGATTGTCGCGGAAGAGATCGCGCCCGAAGTGGTGGTCAAACTGCTGGAGGCCGGCGGCGCGGGGAAATACTTGATCGTGCATCCGCCGGAATACGGCCATTGGCGCACCGCGATGATGGACGACCTGGCCATTCTTACCGGCGGCGAGGTTCTGGCCCGCGATCTGGGCAAGAAGATCGAGAATGTCACGCTGGCGCAGCTGGGCGGGGCGGAAATGGTCCGCTCCCACGCCTCGGGCACCTCTGTGCTGCGCGGCGAGGGCGATCCGGAGGCGATCACTGCCCGCCGCAACCAGGTGCAGCGCCAGCATGACGTGGCGCCGCCGAACATCGAGAAGGACAAGCTGCGCGAGCGGCTGTCGAAACTGACGGGCGGCAGCGCGATTATCTATGCGGGCGGTTTCACCCCGGTCGAGCAGAAGCGCACGATCCAGCTGATCGAGGACGCGCTCTGTGCGGTCCAGGCGGCAGCCGCGGATGGCGTGGTCGCCGGCGGCGGGACGGCGCTGGCGCAGATCTCCGGCTGCCTCGACAAGATCGACGCGCTAGGCGACGTGGCCAAGGGCATCCAGCTGGTCCGGTCGATCCTGACCGAACCGGTCCGCCGCATTGCCCGCAATGCCGGGGCCGACGTGGCCGCCGTGGCGCAAGCCGTGTCCGAGGGCCCGCCGGCTCACGGCTACAACGCCGCCACCGGCACCTACGGTAACATGTTCGAGGCCGGCATTGTCGATCCCGCCCGTGTGCCTGCCAGCGCGCTGGTCAACGCGGCCTCGGTCGCGACACTGATCCTGACCACGGAAACCTTGGTCGGCGATCTCGAAGAAGGCGAGGCCGACCCGACCGAAGGCCCCGCCCGCGGTGGCGGTGCCGAGCTTCTGGGCCGCGCCTGAGCGCGGTTTCACACCCGAGGGGTCGGGCGTTCCGGCCTTTCCCGAGCAAAGGACATAGACCATGAAAGCAGCGAGACTCTACGAATACGATCCCGGCATGAACGTCGAGTTGAAGATTGAGGACGTCGCCGCGCCCACGATCACGGCCCCGGACGAGGTGATCGTCAAGGTCGGCGCAGCGGGCCTCTGCCGCACCGATCTGCACATCATCGAAGGCGTCTGGAAGGACATCATGGACACCAAGGGCAACCTGCTGCCTTATGTGATGGGCCATGAAAACGCTGGTTGGGTCGAGGACGTGGGCAGCAATGTCACTTCGGTCAAACCCGGCGACGCGGTGATCTGTCACCCGTTCAACGCCTGCGGTATCTGCCTGGAATGCCGCTATGGCCATGACATGTACTGCGACCACGGCAAGTTCCCCGGTCTCGGACTGGATGGTGGCTTTGCTGAGTATTTCAAGACCAACGAACGCTCGGTCATCAAGCTGAACACCGGCATCACGCCGCTGAGCGTCGCGCCGATGGCCGATGCCGGGATCACCGCCTACCGCGCTGCCAAAAAGGCCGCGAAACTTCTCAATCCAGGCGGTTATGTCCTGCTTCTGGGCATTGGCGGGCTGGGCCATATCGCGCTCCAGGTGCTTAAGCACACCTGCGGCGCACGGGTCATCGCGGTGGACCGGGAACCGGCGGCGCAGGTGCTGGCCAAGGAGCTGGGGGCCGACATCGTGCTCGACGGCGGGCCGAACTTGATCGACGAGGTCAAGGACCTGACTGGCGGCGGGGTGCATGTGGCGATTGATTTCGTCGGTGAGCACGGCACCGAGAACATCTGCTGGAAGCTGCTGCGCCAGGGCGGCGAGCTGATCATGGTGGGCTATGGCGGCATGGTCGAAGTGCCGACGCTGGAGCTGGTTGCCAACGAGATCAAGATCGGCGGCAGCCTCGTGGGCGACTTCGTCGAATTGGTCGAGCTGATGGAGATGAACGCCGACGGAAAGGTCACGATGCACCAGACCGAATACAAGCTGGCCAACATCAACGAGGCGATTTCTGACTTCAAGGATCGCAAGTTTACCGGACGCGGCGTGATCGTACCCTGACACGCAGTCCGGCTCCCCGAGGCGCGCCGCCCGTGCGCCTTCCCTCGCGGGCCTGCGCCCTTCCCGTGTGCCCGCGGGGCTCCTTACCACCTGCAATGCCGAGGACATCATGGCCAAAGCCATCCATTCCATGATCCGCGTGCTGGACGAAAAGCGCTCGGTCGATTTTTACCGCAGGGCCCTTGGGCTGACCGTGGCGGAGCGCCTCGATTTCGACAGCTTCACGCTGGTCTACCTTTCCAATGACGAGGCCGCCTTCGAGCTCGAACTAACGGTCAACAAGGGCCAGTCCGAGCCCTATGTCTTGGGCAACGGCTATGGCCACCTGGCGGTCTGTGTGCCCGATGTGGCGGCGGAACACGCAAGGTTCGAAGCCGAGGGGCTGAAGCCCCGCAAGCTCGTCGATTTCAAGCACGAGGGCGCAACGCTCGCCCATTTCTTCTTCGTTCAGGATCCCGACGGTTACGAGATCGAGGTCGTGCAGCGGGCCGGGCGCTACCGGTAATCCAAATCAGACAGGGAGGCCCCTAATGTCACTTAGCAAGCAAGGCATGACCCGCCGCCAGTTGCTGTCGCAAAGCGCGCTCTTCGGTGCCGGTTTCGTTATCGGCGCCGGTTTCGTCGCAGGCAAGGCCAGCGCCTCCAATTGGGCGCTCGAGGTCGAACATCTCAACCCCGGAACTATGGCGACGCTTATCCAGATGGCGCGCGATATCTATCCGCACGACCAGGTTGGGGATCAACACTATGCAACTGCGGTTAAGGGCTATGACACCGCAGAGGCCGCCGAAGGGGTCGAGGCCGGTGTCGCAGCGCTAAACGATGCGGCCAGGGGCGTGGGCTATGCCCGCTACATCGACATCGGCTGGGAACGTGACCGCGCCGATTTGTTGCGCGGTTTCGAAGACACCGCCTTTTTCCAGCAGGTTCGAGGCGGTCTTGTGACTGGTCTCTACAACCAGAAAGCGGTTTGGCCAATCTTCGGATACGAGGGCGAGAGCTTCTCCGAAGGCGGCTACATCGACCGCGGTTTCGACGACATCCACTGGCTTTGAGGGGGCTTGAGCCATGAGCGCACCATTTGACCTGACAGACGACAGCGTTGTTGTCGTGATCGGAACCGGCGCCGGCGGCGGTGTCCTGGCCAACGAATTGGCCCAGAAAGGCGTTTCCGTCGTCGCGCTGGAGGCCGGCGGGCGCTACCTGCCCGAGGATTACATCAACGACGAGTGGGAAAGCTTTGGCCAGCTTGCCTGGGCCGATCCGCGCACCACCAGCGGTGATTGGCGGGTGTCGAAGGATTTCTCGGGCCTGC
Organism: Leisingera aquimarina DSM 24565; assembly: GCF_000473165.1. Lineage (GTDB taxonomy): Bacteria > Pseudomonadota > Alphaproteobacteria > Rhodobacterales > Rhodobacteraceae > Leisingera > Leisingera aquimarina. The sequence goes on from NZ_AXBE01000012.1 coordinate 97,435, forward strand.
CTGCCTGGATCGTCAAGGCGGTCGGCGGTACGACCACTCACTGGGCTGGGGCGTCTCTGCGCTTTCAGGACCACGAATGGAAGGCGCACAGCACCTATGGCGATGTTGAAGGGGCCAACCTGCTGGACTGGCCGATCGACCCGCGCGAGATGGACGACTACTACACCCGCGCTGAGAACAAGCTGGGCGTGACGCGCACGGGCGGCCGTGCCGGGCTGCCGGGCAACAACAACTTCAAGGTCTTTGAGAAAGGCGCACGGGAGCTGGGGTATAAAGCGGTCCACACCGGCCGGATGGCGATTAACTCGGCCGATTACGACGAGCGCCCGGCCTGCCAGCAGACCGGGTTCTGTTTCCAGGGCTGCAAATGGGGGGCCAAGTGGTCTACCGCCTATACCGACATTCCGCGCGGTGAAGCGACCGGCAACCTTGAGGTCCGTGAGCGCTGCCATGTTCTGAGGATCGAGCATAACGAGGCCGGCAAGGTCACCGGCGTGATCTATGCCGATGCGGATGGCAACCAGCAGGAACAGAAGATGCGGGTCGCCTGTGTTGCCGGAAACTCCATTGAAAGCCCGCGGCTTTTGCTTAATTCTGCCTCGCCGATGTTCCCCGACGGGCTGGCCAACAGTTCCGGCCAGGTTGGGCGCAACTACATGCGGCATGTGACCGGCTCGGTTTATGCGGTCTTTGATCAGCCGGTGCGCATGTGGCGTGGCACGACGATGGCCGGGATCATCCAGGACGAGGCGGTACACGATCCCTCCCGGGGCTTCGTCGGCGGCTACGAGCTGGAGACGCTGGCACTGGGCTTGCCGTTCATGGCAGCCTTTCTAGACCCCGGCGCCTGGGGGCGGGAGCTCACCACCGCGCTCGACCATTACGAGAACATGGCGGGCATGTGGATCGTGGGCGAGGACATGCCGCAGGAAACAAACCGCATCACGCTCAACACCGACGTGACCGACCAGCACGGTTTGCCGGTGGCCAACGTGCATTTCGACGATCACCCCAACGATGTCGCGATGCGCGACCATGCCTACAGCCAAGGCAAGGCTGTCTACGAGGCGGTCGGCGCGACCCGCGTCTTCCCGACGCCGCCCTATCCGTCAACCCATAATCTCGGAACCAACCGGATGTCGTCCAACCCCCGCGACGGGGTGGTCAACACCTATGGCCAGAGTCACGACTTGGGCAATTTGTTCATCTCAGACGGCAGCCAGTTCACGACCGGCGCGGCGGAAAATCCGACCCTGACCATTGTGGCTCTTGCGATCCGCCAAGCCGAGTACATCGCAGCGGAGTTAGGCCGTCAGAACCTCTGACACTGCACCGAAACACCCAAACCAAACCCGAATTTCCAAACCCAGGGAGACGAAGATGGACGGAAATGACTTGAGGAAGGCGGGCGGATGTCCTGTCATGCATGGCGCAACAAACAAGGCGGGGCGCGGCAACCGCGACTGGTGGCCGAACCAGCTGAACTTGTCGGTGCTGCACCAGCATCAGCCGGTGTCCAACCCGATGCCTAAAGGCTTCGATTATGCAACGGCCTTCAGAGCGCTCGACCTGGATGCTGTCAAAGCCGACCTGACCGCGCTGATGACCGATAGTAAGGACTGGTGGCCCGCCGATTACGGCCACTACGGGCCGTTCTTTATACGCATGGCTTGGCATAGCGCGGGCACTTATCGCACCGCCGATGGGCGCGGCGGGGCCTCGACCGGGACCCAGCGGTTCGCGCCGCTGAACTCTTGGCCTGACAACGGCAACCTTGACAAGGCCCGTCGGCTGCTCTGGCCGGTTAAGGAGAAATACGGCAACGCCTTGTCTTGGGCCGATTTGATGATCCTGGCGGGAAATGTTGCCATCGAGAGTATGGGCGGCAAGACATTCGGCTTTGCAGGCGGGCGCGAAGACGTCTGGGCGCCTGAGGAAGACATTTACTGGGGCGCCGAGGTTGAATGGCTGGCCTCCTCCGAAAACACCAACAGCCGCTATTCCGGCGAGCGCGAACTGGAAAACCCGCTTGCCGCTGTGCAGATGGGGCTGATCTACGTGAACCCAGAGGGACCGGACGGAAACCCCGATCCCATCGCCTCGGGCCGCGACATCCGCGAAACCTTTGGCCGGATGGCTATGAATGATGAGGAAACCGTAGCCCTGGTCGCAGGTGGACACACCTTCGGCAAGGCGCATGGGGCAGGGGATCCGGCCTTGGTTGGCGCCGAACCGGAGGCCTGCCCGCTGCACGACATGGGCTTTGGCTGGAAGAATGCGCACAAGTCCGGCAAGGGCGTTGATACGACGACTTCGGGCATCGAAGGCCCCTGGACGTCGAACCCGACAAAGTGGGACATGGGCTATTTCGAGGTGCTCTTTGGCTACGACTGGGAACTGACGAAAAGTCCGGCCGGCGCAAATATTTGGCACGCCAAGGGGCTTTCGGACGAGGATCACGCGCCCGAAGTCGATGCCTCGGTCGCCAAGGTGCCGCTGATGATGACCACCGCCGACATGGCGATGCGGATGGACCCGATCTATGGCCCGATCTCCAAGCGGTTCCACGAAAACCCCGGGGAATTCGCCGAGGCCTTCGCCCGCGCCTGGTTCAAGCTGACACACCGCGACATGGGGCCCAAAGCCTGCTACCTGGGTAAGGAGGTGCCCGACGAGGAACTGATCTGGCAGGATCCGGTCCCGGCCGTGGATCATCCGCTGATTGACGACAAGGATATCTCGTCGCTGAAGGCGGAAATCCTGGGCTCCGGCCTATCGGTTGCCGATCTGGTCTGGGTGGCCTGGGTCTCGGCCTCCAGTTTCCGCGGATCGGACAAGCGCGGCGGTGCCAATGGGGCGCGCATCCGTCTTGCCCCGCAGAAGGACTGGGAGGCCAACGAGCCGGATCGCCTGGCACACGTTCTCGATGTGCTGAACGGCATCACCAGCGCTTTCAACGGCGGCGCGTCCGGTGGCAAGAAAGTTTCTCTGGCAGACGTGATCGTTCTCGCGGGCAATGCGGCTGTCGAAAAAGCGGCAAAAGCCGCAGGCCACGACGTTACCCTGCCGTTCACCCCGGGCCGCACCGATGCGAGCGCCGCCCAGACCGATGCCGAGTCCTTTGATCCGATGGAACCCATCGCAGACGGTTTCCGCAACTACGAGAAAGCCGCCTATTCGGTTCTGGCTGAGGCCCTTCTGGTGGACAAGGCCCAGCTTCTCGGGCTCAGCGCTCCCGAGATGACGGCCCTGGTCGGCGGGTTGCGCAGCATCGGCGCGACCCATCAAGGTACGGATACGGGTGTTCTGACAAAGACCCCCGGGACGCTTAGCACGGACTTCTTCGTCAACATTCTGGACATGGAGACGAAATGGGTGCCGGTCAACGGTGCCGATCGTGTCTTTGACGGCTGCGACCGCGTCAGCGGTGCCAGAAAATGGACCGCGTCGCGCGTCGATCTCGTATTCGGCTCGAATTCGCAACTGCGGGCACTGGCGGAAGTCTATGCCAGCCGTGGCAATGAAGGCCTCTTCGTCTCCGATTTCGCCGCGGCTTGGAGCAAGGTCATGAACGCTGACCGGTTCGAACTGAACTGACGCCTGGCACGGCGGATCAGAGGAAAACCGGATCGGTTTTTTAGCGAGTGGGTCGGGGGCCGGACACAGGTCCCCGACAAGTTGTGCCGGCCAGGAATGGCCCGATCGCGGAACCGTGTTCCGGCCAAGAGACATGCCCGGAACACAACCGGAAACCGCAAGAAAATAGGCCTGTTGCGTCCATATACGGCCCGAAAGTTTGGCAATGGGCTGCGCAATCTGCTAACATTTGTACAGGGGGAGGAAAAACAGTGGTGGATATTTTTTCGAAGCGCGGCGGTCCGCGTCTCGAAGACGTGAAGGCAAAGCGTCTGTTGTCGGAAAATGCTGGCACGATACGCAAACTTGCGGATCAGATCAGCAATGGCGGGTTCAGCCGGATGCAGGCCGATCAGGCGCGCCGGAAGCAAGAGCCGAAGCCCGATGGGCTGATCATCCACGACATGAAGGCGCGGGTCACATCCGACGTGCCCGCGCCTTATGTCAAGGTCAGCCTCAACAACCGGGTGGTGCTGGTCGACAAGTCGACAGGCCTCCAGATGCAGATGCTGGGCGAGATCCGCGGTAACTTCATGTCGAGAAAATTTGTGCTGGCGACGAAAAAAAACGGCTTCCTCTCGCCGCTGGAGGAGGGCACCGCCGCCGCGCTGGCGCATCTGGAAGGGGTGGAGATGACCGCCACCTTTAACGATCGCGCCCTTGCCGAGGCGATTGAAGCCTTGCTTGTACCGCAGGACGACTGATCCTCGTCCGCGCTATTTTCTCGTCATCGACCGTGAGGAATGCCTGCAGAGCCGGTATCATTGGCCCGCAACGACACATGAGAAAAGCGAGAGGGCGCATCAATTGCCTGATAACTCCAGCTATTCGGACGACGATACCCGCAAGGCCTGGGAGAAATTCGTCTCCTCCGGCAAAGACGGCGACGGGATGCCGGCGAAGGTGCGGGACGAGATCCTCGCCTCCTGGCGGCGCAGCCGGGAGCTGGGGGTCGATGCCGGCAGCCAAGCTTCACGCAAGGTGATCGACGAAAGCCAGTTGTTTCTGCGCCGTGAACGCAACACCGCGCTCCGCCAAGCGGCCTCGGCGGCCTTCAAACGGCTGGAGCCGCATCTGAAAGAGGCCCGCACCATTCTGATCCTGGCTGACAGCCAGGGGGTGATTATCGACGCCATCGGTGACGAACACGTGCTGGACGAGGGCCAGGAAATCCACCTGGAGCTTGGCGGCGACTGGAGCGAGCGCACCATCGGCACCAATGGCATCGGCACCGCGCTCAAGACCGGCAAACCCTCTTACGTGCATGCCTCCGAGCATTTTGCCGAAGGCGTACAGGCCTGGACCTGCGTCGGTGCGCCGATCTTCGATCCTCTCACCCAGAACGTGATCGGCGTCGTCGATCTGTCCGGTCCGCCGCAGATTTTCCGCCAGCACAATGTGGCACTGGTCCTGGCGGCGGCGCGCGAGATCGAGATTGCGCTGGCGGAACAGAAACAGGTCGAACGCACGCAATTGCTGGAAGCTTTCCTGATGTCGGATTACAGCCGCGGTCATGACAGTGTGGTGCTGGTCGATCAATCGGGCCGCGTGCTGTTCCGCCGCGGGCTGGACGACGACCCGCTGCGCCGGAACAAGGAATTGTCGTTCGGCCACAAGCTGTTGCCGAAACTTGAAGGCCTGTCGGATCAGGATATTCCCAAGCTCTTGCCGCTCAACGTCGAGGCGGAAGGCATCGAACGGCTCAAGCTGGAAGGCGTTTTTCGCGGCGCCGCCCTGTTTCTCAAGGACAAGGGCAAGATGCGGCAGGCGGGAGTAACCTGCACCATCAAGCCGCGGGTCAATGTGGCGGAGGGCGAGATCCAGATCATTGGATCGTCGCCGAAGATGGTCGATGCCATCGGCCTGGCCGAACGCGCGGCGCTGGCCAATGTCCCGGTGCTGATCCACGGTGAAACCGGAGTCGGCAAGGAATTGTTCGCGCGCCTGATCCACAGCCGGATGCCGGATACCAAGGCTCCCTACGTGCCGGTCAACTGCGCGGCCATTTCCAGCGATCTGATCGGCGCGGAACTGTTCGGCTATTCGGAAGGCGCCTTTACCGGCGCCGTCCGGGGCGGGCGCGCCGGGAAGTTCGAACAGGCCAACAACGGTGTGCTCTGCCTCGATGAAATCGGCGACATGCCGATCGAATTGCAGCCCTACCTGCTCAGGGCGCTTGAACAGCGGGCGATCTACCGGGTAGGTGACAACAAGCGGCGCCCGGTCGATGTCCGGCTGGTGACGATGACCAACCGCGACCTGCGCCAGGAGATCGAAAAGGGCAATTTCCGCCGCGACCTGTTCTACCGCATCGGGGTGATGACCATCGAGGTGCCCCCCTTGCGAGAACGCGGCAACGACATCGTCGCCTTGCTCGACCATTTTTCGCAAAAATACGCCGAAGAAACCGGGCGCACACCGATGACCTTTGCCAGCCGGGCGATGGAATTGATGCTGAAGTACCAGTGGCCGGGCAACGTCCGGGAGCTGCGCAATGTCGTTCAGCGCTTTTTTCTCATCAAGCCAGACAGTTTCGTGACTGAACGGGATTTGCCGCCGGAGATTCAGGACGATTTCGACGATGGCGCAGAGAATTCACTGGAGCATATCCTCGGCGGCCATTCCGGCGACTTGGAAAGCATCGAGGCCAGCGCCATCCGCCGGGCGATCAGCGCGGAGAACGGCAACCTGACCAGAGTGGCCCAGGTTCTCGGGATCTCGCGGCCAACGCTTTACCGCAAGATCAAGCGGTATCACATCCGCAAGGTCTGAGTTCGCGGGTTACAGGGTCCATGGGGCCGCCGCGTCGGCGTTCAAGCCGAAACGGTGGAAAACCGTGATCAACGGCAAGTGCGGGCCGAAACTGTGTGGAAATTTGACGCTGGGGTCGGCGGGACGGCAGTTTTGTCTGGTTGGTCGGCGCTGACATTAGAATGTATTTTGATCAGCCGGATCGGCTTGGGATTACGGCTATCAGGCCGCGGATGCCGATCAGTGCTGCCAACTGCTTGATATCATTTGATGACGGACATCCCGCCCCGAGCAGCCCGGCGCCGTTTTCGACAATTGCAGGCCATCTCCCGAGACCCATCGACTGCCTCAGTGGAGCAACTTCAGCCGCCGTCTTGCTGGTGGCCAGAATAACACCCGCCCCGGCTCTTTTCAGCGCTGTCAGGGCCGGCCGGGCGGGCTCCCAGCTATAGTTCTCGTGGCTCAACAAAGTGCCATCGAGATCAGAGAATAGGAGAAGCGGGACAGTTTGCAACATTCTTTGAGTGTAATCTGCCCGCGCCGAGCTTCAGAGATTTCTGCAAGAAAGTTTAACCCGAATGCTGAGATCGTACTCGCTTTTCAGATGCCTGCTTAACGTTTGGGCGTTTCCTGCATTAGCAGAAAATTGATAACGTGACCGCGCCTCTTACGGTATCGATGTGCCACGGTGGGTCTATGACCCCCAAAAAAACGCGTCAATGCAATGGACCCGTCGCGGAGGGCTAGGCGCGACAGCAGGTAGCGTCAGTGACAACGCACAGCCAGCTAAGTTACTTGTTTATATAGGTGATGCCGCTGGAACGGGTGAAAACGAACTATTATTATCTCCATGTTCCGAAACATGCGGCTCTTCGTCCACCTAGCGAGTCAATGCAAGAAGCCGTCCCGAGGCTGACAAGCTGTCTGCCCCGGGATCATAAGTCATCGTTTGCCTGCAACAATTCGGTCGAGGATCAGGGCACAGAACAGGATTGCCAGACCCGCCAGGATCCCTTGCCCGGCTGCCGCATATTGCAGCGCTTCCAGAACGTCCTCGCCCAGTCCCTTGGCACCAATCAGCGAGGCCACCACCACCATCGCCAGCGACAGCAGGATGGTCTGGTTGACGCCGGCCATGATCGTCTTGCGCGCCAGCGGCAGGTCGACGCGCCACAGCAGGTAACGCGGCGTGGCGCCAAAGGCGAGCGCCGCCTCGCGCACGGTTTCCGGCACCTGCTGCAGGCCCAGCACGGTAAAGCGGATCACCGGCGGGCTGCCAAAGATCATGGTGGCCACCACGCCTGCAGGCTTGCCCGAGCCGATAAAGGCCACAACCGGGATCAGGTAGACAAAGGACGGCATCGACTGCATGAAGTCCAGCACCGGGCGCACCACGGCAAACACCTTGGGCCGGCGCGCACAGTAGATGCCCAGCGGGATGCCCAGGGTGATCGAGATCAGCGCCGCGGCCCCCAGCAGCGCGATGGTGGTCATCGCCTTCTCCCAAAAGTCCAGCAGCCCCAGATAGGCCAGCGCCGCGCCGGTAAAGATCGCCACCCGTGCGCCCGCCGACAGGTAGGCCAGCATCACAATGACCAGCGCCACCACCGGCCAGGGGGTATCGACCAGCACCACCTCGATCCAATCGAGTAGCGTCCGCATCCCCGCGGTCAGCCCGTCAAAGAAGCCCCGGCCCGAAGTCTTGGTCCAGTCGAACGCCGCCTGCACCCCGTCGCCCACGTTCAGCCGCCAGTCGCGGTTGGTGGGAAAGGCGTTCAGCAGCGAAAACGCATCTGGCATCGCAAACTTCAGCGCCGACAGCACCACGACCGCCGCCGCCAGCACAGCGGAAACCGCCAGCCGCGGCACGGACCAGCCGCTTGCAACACTCCGATCCGAGCGCCACCGGGCAAACTGCCCCTCAAGCGTCCAGTTCGCCAATGACGCCGCCAGAAACTTCACTGCCAGCAGCAATGCTGCGCCCACCACCAGGTAGGTGACACCGCTGGCATTCGCCGCCGCCGCAGCCTCCTGTGCCCCGGCCAGCGCGCTCTCAAGCGACTCTGCCGCGCGTTTCAGCGAGCCCAGCGAGGACGCGCCCGAGGCCTCCGCGGCCGCAATCTGCTGATGCCGCAGCTCCAGCGTCTGGGCGATCTGCTCGGCCCGGATGCGGAAGTCTCGGCCCAGATCGCCGAACAGCCCCAGCCCGATCTGGATATAGGCCAGGGTTTCCAGCAGCAGGAAGCCCAGGAACCAGGACCACAGGCCCCGCGCCCCGAACCAGACCGGCCCCAGCAAACCCGCTGCCCAGTTCAAGGTGAAGCGGTAGCCCGGCGCCTCCATCATGTAGCTGAAAACCTGCTGGTAGTAGCTTTTCGACTGGCCGGTGAACTCACTCACCAGCGAATTCAGCCGCCCAGCGGTTTCCGGTTTTATATGAGATTGGTCGATGTGTTTCATCGTCGCCTCCTTACGCCTGGCTGTCCTGAATGGCGCGGATCAGCCCCGCACGGTTGATCACCCCGACAGTGCTGCCGGCATCGGCCACCTTGACAATGCCGTGGCCGTCAACGGCCAGGTCCATCAGGTCGCTCAGATCCATATCGGGCCGCGCCACTTTGGCATCTGTCGGCAGCGCGCCGTGAGTGGCTTCGAACTCCGCCACCGGCTTCATCACCGAATGGGCAAAAATCATGTTCAGCTTGGAGATGCCGGCCACGAAGTCCGCCACATAGTCATCTGCCGGGTTCAGGATGATCTCCTCCGGCGTGCCGGTCTGCACAATGCGGCCGTCCTTCATGATGGCAATGCGGTGACCGATGCGGATCGCCTCATCGAGGTCATGGGTGATGAACATCGTGGTCTTGCCCAGCTTACGGCTCAGCTCCATGAACTGGTCCTGCAGCTGCTTGCGAATGAGCGGATCCAGCGCCGAGAACGGCTCATCCATCAGCAGGATTTCTGGGTCCGAGGCGATGGCGCGGGCCAGACCGACGCGCTGCTGCATGCCGCCCGACAGCTCATGGGCGTATTTGTCCTCCCAGCCGGTCAGCTCCACCAGCTCCAGCACCCGGTCGGCCTCTTCCCAGCGGCGCGCCTTGCCGGTGCCGCGGATCTCCAGCGGCATCGCCACATTGTCGCGCACCGTGCGGTGCGGCATCAGGCCGAAGTTCTGGAACACCATGGCGACGCGGCGGTTGCGCAGGTCGCGCAGGCCGTCGTCCTTGAGCCCCATCACGTCGTCACCGTTGATGTAGATATGCCCGTCCGTCGGCTCCAGCAGCCTGTTCACATGGCGCACCAGCGTCGATTTGCCGGACCCCGACAGGCCCATCACGCAAAACAGCTCACCGCGTTCGATCTGGAAGCTGGCATCCGCCACCCCGACCACGCAGTTGAACCGCTCCAGCACCTCGGCTTTGCTCAGGCCTTCCGCATGAATGGCCCGCAGCGCCTCGTCCGCGCGTGCGCCAAAAATCTTCCAGACGCCGCGTGCGTCAATTGCGATGTCGTCCGCCATGGCCCCCCCCTGTCTTTGAAGTATCGTACGGGCACCTGCAGCCGCCTGGGCTGCAGGGCCAATGGATGGGATCAGTTAAGGCCAAGCCAGCCGTCAACGGTCTCGCCGTTTTCAGCCAGCCAGTCCGACACCGCGGCATCGATCTCCTGGCCCTGGATCACCACCTGATAGGTGAGCTTGGACAGCTCGCCTGCATCCATGTCGATCTTGCTGAGGAAGGCTGCCGTCGCCGGGTTCCGCTGTTCCAGCGACTTGGAATAGGCCACGGTCACTGTCTTTACAGGGTCGCCGGTGGTGATCGAGGATTTGTTGTACCAGTCGGAATCCTGATCCGGCTGCAGCATGGTATAGGTGCCGGGGTCGTGCTCCGGCTCCTCGATCATGGTCACATCATAAAGCGCATGCACGTAGTGCGGCTCATAGCAGTAGAAGACCACGCCCTCTTCCTGATCGATGGCGTCCTTGAGGCGGGCGTAAAACACTGTCTCGTCCTCGGTCGAGGGCTCCAGGAAGGTCTCGATCCCGTAGTCGCGCACCTTCACCTTGTGCACATTGGTCGAGGCCCAGCCGGTGGCGCCGAGCCAGATCTCGCCCTTGCCGTCGCCATTGGTGTCATACAGCTCCTGGGCCATCGGCGTGGCTAGGTCGAAAACGGAGGAAATGCCATGTTTCTCGACCATATAGGTTGGCGTGCAGAACCCGGTGCGGCCCTGGTAGCTGCCCGAGGACAGGCCGACGGTGCCTTTCTGATCCACGTATTCATCGGTAAAGGACAGGTGGTTCGGCAGCCAGACATCGGGGTGCACGTCGATGTCGCCGCGGCCGCCGTCCATCGCGGCAAAGATCACCGCATTGGCGCCGGGGGCATAACCGGCTTCGCCACCGAGGCGGGTTTCAATCACCTGGCCGATCACCCGGCTCATCACCTTGGCGCCCGGCCAGCTCGGCTCCCCCACCATCACCTTTTCCTGCGCCATGGCGCCGGTGCCGATGCTGAGGGCCGCAATTGCGGTAAGGGTTTTCAGCGGTTTCATATTTTCTCTCTCCTGTTGGGGTTGGATTTGCGCGCTCAGGCGCGGGCCCGCTTGCGTTGCGGGTCTATGAAGGGAATGTCCGAGACGGTGGCGCCGAGGCGCTTCATCCGCCCGTCGAGCTGGCCGATTTCCAGCCGGGCGCCGTTCTCCGCGTGCTCGACGTTCAGCCGGGCGATGGCGATGGCGTGCTCCAGCGAGGGCGAGCGGGTGGCGGAGGTCACCGTGCCCACCTGCCGCTCGCCGTCATAGACGGGGCTGCCGTGCAGCGGCACGTCGTTGCAGCCCAGCAAAAGCCCCTTCAGCGCCCGGCGCGGCTCGCGCGTGTTGCGCTCCAGCGCCGCCTTGCCAGTAAAAGAGGGCTTAGTCAGGTCGACGGCAAAGCCCAGCCCCGCCTCGAACGCATCCACACCCGGTGCGAACTCCGCGTTGGCGGCGGCCAGCCCGGCCTCGATCCGAATGATCTCCAGCGCGGCAGAGCCCATCGGGGTGATTCCGAACTCCTCGCCCGCTTCGATCACTGCGTCCCAGATCGTGAGAGCATCGGCCTTGGAGCAGAATATCTCGTAACCCAGTTCCCCGGTGTATCCGGAGCGGGACAGCATGAAGGGCGCACCCTCCCGGTCGTTCAGCCGCGCCACTGTCACGCCGAACCATTTCAGCTGGTCCAGCTGCGGCACATGCGGCTGCGTAAAGGCGATTTTGCGCAGCAGGTCCCGCGACTTGGGTCCCTGGATCGCCAGATTGGGCATCGCACCGCGCATGTCGTGGATGCGCACCTGCAGCCCCATCTGCTGTGCCAATGCCTCCAGCACCCTCCCGCTTTCCTCCGAGCCGCAGCACCAGCGGAACAGGTCCGGGGCCAGCCGGAACAGGGTGCCATCGTCGATCACCGTGCCAGCCTCGTCGCACATCAAGGTGTAGGAGCCGCGCCAGACCGCCAGCTTGGCCACGTTGCGGGTGGTGGCCTGTTGCAGCAGCACCTCGGCATCGGGTCCGGCAATGTCGTATTTGCGCAGCCCGCTCATGTCCTGCACGGTCACCGCGTTGCGGCAGGCCCAGTATTCGCCGGTGGTGCCATGCGAGGGAAAGCTCACCGGCGCCCAGAGGTCGCGGGCCGGCGCGAAATGCTGGGTCAGCGGCTCAAGCCGGTCATGAAAGGCGGAGTTCTGGCTGATCGACATCGGGGCGTCTTCCTTTTCGCGGTAGGCAACGGCACGGCGCAGGGGTGTTTCGGGGCGGTAGATGCGCACATGCACATCCGTCGGGTTCCAACCATTGATTGGATCAATGTCGTCCGGGCAGGCGGTGGAGACGCAGACCAGATCCTCCAGCGCCCGCATCGCCACGTAATCGCCGGGGCGGGAATGGGACTCCTCGGTCAGGATGTGGTGCGAATGCGGATCGACCCAGGTGTTCCAGAAGAAATTGATCGCAGGCCAGGCCGCCCTTCGCGCCACACCATAGGGCGCCAGCGCATGGGAGATGTTGTCGGAGCAGTTCACATGGCCCGGAAAGCCGCGCTCCTCATAGCCGCGGGCGGTGCAGGCGAGGCCAAAGGTGTCGTGCCGCCCGCAAGTGTCCTGCACTACGTTCAGCAGGGGGCGCATATCGCGGTCAAAGAACTTGTCCAAGAGCCCCGGCCCCGGATAGGCGCGCCGCACCATCGACCGCGTGGCTGTGCCGTCGATCATCAGCTCCTCGCCCCGCTGCAGCGCCGCCGCATTGAAGGCGGTGAAATCCGAACACTGCTGACCTTCGATATCGATGATCTGGACGATCTCGCCCTGTTTCACCTCATAAGACATGGCTGTGGCGCTGCTGACGGTGAATTCCTCGCGGGTATCGCCCAGCAGCGGCGGCAGCAGCGGCCCCGTTCCCGCCGCTGGCTGCCAGGTCACCCTGGCGTTGCCCGCCACTCCGCCAAAAACCAGCTGCCGGCGCTCCGCCGGGCAGCCGATCCACACGGTGACAGCCGCCCCGGCCTTCAGCACCAGCGGCTCTTCGGGCATATCCAGCGTGCAGGCCGGGATGTCCGCCGCAGCTTCACCGCCGTTGCCGGCGATCCAGCCCAGCAGCTCCGCGGCGTCGCAATCCGCCAGGGGCATCGGCGCGTCCGCCTGCAGCCCTAGCGCCGCCAGAGCCGGCCGTCCGCCATCATCAAAGGCGGCAATCTGCAGCGCGGTACCGCCCAGCGGCACCTCCAGCGACAGAAGGTCCCCGGCCCGCATCTCCTGCTTCAGCAGTTCGCGCGGCGCCAGCACCCGGGGCGCCCCGCTCTGCCCCTTAGCGAAGCCCGGAAAGGCCCTTTCAGGAGTCTGGAACCCCATGTTGTCGAAGTCGTGAAGCACGGCGTAGCGGGTCATTGCGGTATCCGAATCTCAGATTTGAAACTAGTTACATGGTTGATGAAACCAGTTACATGTGTCAAGGTTTTCTTCAACGCCGGAATTCGGGGCTGTAGATGGCAGGCAGGGATGAGCAGTAAGATGACCAAAAAGCGGGCGAACCTCAGGGATGTTGCTGCGGCGGCAGGCGTTTCCGTTGCCACCGCGTCGCGGGTCATGAACACCCCCGAGGCGGTGTCCGAGGCGACACGCCAGAAGGTGCAGGCGGCGATGGACAGCCTGCGGTTCATGCCCAGTGCCGCCGCACGCGCCATCAACAGCGGACGGTCCCGTTTCGTCGGGGCGCTGGTGCCAACGCTGGACAATGCGATTTTTGCCCGCTACCTCTCCCGGCTCGAAAGCCAGCTGGACAAGCACCGTCTGTCGCTGGTCGTCTCCACCACCGACGGCATCCCGGAAATCGAAGCAGAAAAGGCCCGGACGCTGATCAACATTGGTGCCGAGGGCCTGATCATGTCCGGAATCACTCACCGACCCGCCCTCTACGAGCTGATCAACCGCGGGGGGATCCCGGCCATCGCAACCTCCTACTATGATCCAGACTTCGCACTGCCGACTATCGGCTACGACAACGCCGCCGCGGCCTTCACTGCGCTCAGCCATCTGACGGGACTTGGCCACAGCCGCATCTCGGTGATCCATGGGCCGACGGAAACCAACGACCGGACCGGGACCCGCGTCGAGGCGCTGCGCCGTCGCCCCGATGGCGCAAAGATTGAATTCTACCTCGAACCGCTGTCGATCGAAGGCGGCTGTAGCGGCGTGCAGCGTGTGCTAGAAGCCCGGCCCGACACAACCGCCATCCTTTGTATGTCGGATGTTCAGGCTACCGGTGCGCTGTATGAGCTGCAGCGATGCGACATCTCAGTGCCGGGCGGGCTATCACTGTTGGGCATCGACGACTTGCCCGGCTCCGCTCACCTGTGCCCTGGGCTTACAACTGTGCACCTGCCGGTGGCCCGCATGGGACTCGCGGCCGCGGACGCGATTGCTGGCTGGGTCGAAAACGGGACGGTGCCGGAGCCCGTGCTGCTGGAGTCCAGGCTTGTGAACCGGAGCTCGACAGGTCGATTAGGTGATGTCACGTTAACTGAGGTCACCCGGACAGGTGCAGCGGATTGACTATTTTAAGCGATGTTTTCTGCTGCTTTTCAGGCACTAAGTGCTTCGAGGCGGTGGTAGCGGATGATCATCAAGGCGCTGCTACCCGCCGGGTGACCGAAAGCTCTGTATTGCTCGTTCCCGCTTTCGAAATGGCAGGTGACTGTTCTCGGCTTGATTGTTGAGGCGCTTGTGCGACCAAGGACCCAGGGTGGGCGCCGCCCTTTTTGTTTGGCAGCGCCATAAGAGCGAAGCTTGCCGGTGATGATCCCCCTTGCGGGCGTGTCATTTGATCAAACGGAGCGGCATCTGTTTCGCTGTCCGTTTGTCGCGCCGGCATTGCCAACTTATTTGCTCCCGCCCGAATGCGGCCTGACCCACGCCCGTCAGGCGGTCATTTCGAGTGTGTAGGCGCTCCAAAGATCGAAGGCATCGGCTCTGGCATGGTGATAGGATTTGGCGGTAAGACGATAGCGGCGGGGACGGAAGATAGTGTTGATCTGGTCATGTGCGGCCAGAAATCTCTGCGCCTGTCCAGGTAACTTGAACCGCCCCATGAGTTTCTCTCGCTTTCGGGCCGGCCGATGGGATCCTTCGATCCGGTTGTTCAAGCCCTTGTGCGCCCGATGATCAGCATTCGGCGCAAGGTTGCGGATCGGCCTGATGTAACTGCGCAGCTTGTCGGTGATCACGGCCCGCGGAGCGTCAAACCGGTCGATCAGCCGCTTTAGGAACCGGCTGGCGGCCTTCGCATTACGTTGCTTTTGCACGAGAATATCGAGCACGTTCCCATTCGCGTCGACTGCCCGCCAGAGCCAGAACTTCTCGCCATTTATCGGAACAACAACTTCATCCAAGTGCCATTTGTCACTGGTGCCCGGCCTGTCGCGCTTGATACAATCGGCGCAATGGCGGCCAAACCGGTTCACCCAGTTCCGGACGGTTTCCCGGCTGACCATCACGCCGCGTTCGGCAAGCCGATCCTCGACATCCGCCGTGCTGAGCGCAAAACGATGATACGCCCAGACCGCATAGGCGACGATCTCGCGAGGAAAACGGTAGCCTTTCAGGCCAGGCATCGTGCAAGGTATTTTCATCCCGGTTGCCTATGCGAAAGCCGACGGGCAAACAACTGGGCAATGCCCCCGGCATCTCGATTTCTTAGAACGGCACTCAGACAAGATCGAGGCAGCGGGACCTTTGTCTGACACCGCGCGACTTGGACGTGACGGCATGTGGATTGTCGAAGCCGATGCCGAGGAAGATGTTGATCGGCTTGTCCAAGAAGATCCGTTCTGGCCGACCGGGCTTCGCAAATCCTACGCGATCATCAAATGGACCCAAGTCTATGCAGCCGGGTCAAGACTGATCGCGCCGTCCTGACAGCGTCTTGGCCTTCAAACGGAAAACGGACACTTGCCGCGCGGACGCGAAGGTCTGCTGCGTCTGCGCTCTGCGTGAATTCGTGGTTTTAAATTTGCTGCAGGCTGCCGGAATGGCCGCATTTCTTTCTGCCGATCGGCGGGAGAAATTCGGCTGTGCAGCCCATAGGCGCGCTGCGAGCGCTCGCAGCAAAAAATCATGATGTCCGGGTAGGGCTCTGACCGAGCGTTAGCCGCGCCAGGCGTGAATGGCTGATCCCCGAGACCAGGACCGTTCAACTGGTCGGGCTTGGACTGGAAGTGTGCGGACAAAGTTGCCATCGCCCGAAAGTGATTGAATGTCCGCAATACCACCGTTTTTGGCTTATGTTTTTGGAAGAGTAGCTGGCTTTGGGCGTTCGTCAGCCCATTCAAACAAGCCGGCTTGGCCGAGATAAATGACAAAACTGTTCTCAGCAGCGGCCAAAATCAATCCGGGTGCTTTGGGCTGTCAGCCAGTCGATGGCGGCCCGGGTTTGCCGACGCGCCTGGTTGCCTTTGCCCACGTCCAGGAAATACCCGTGGGTTGGCGTGATGTCTTCGCTGAACAGGCGCACCACTCTGCCTTCGGCCAAATCCTGGTCAATCAGCGGCAGCCATCCTACGATCACGCCCTGGCCTTCCGCAGCACCGCGCAGCAGAACATTGGCGTCCTCAAACACCGGGCCGCGCAATGTGTCCGGAACCCGTACGCCCCTTGCTGAAAACCAGTCCAGCCAGCCCCAATGGTTCCGCTGGTGCAGCAGCGGCAGGTGCAGTAGGTCCGCCGGTGTTTCCACAGGGCCGAACCGGCTAAGGAAGGCCTCTGACGCAATCGCCACCGGACTGAGTTCTAGCAGTTTGACGGCCCCTTCCGGCATCTCCGACATGCGTTCCCAACGGATCACGATATCCACGTTTTCGCGGTCCTGCGCGCCCGGCTGATACGTCGGCACTACCTCCAGTCCGGTTCCCGGGTGCTGTTCCCAGAAATTGCTGATCCGCGGCATCAGCCACCGGGCGGTGAAAATAGGGCCGGCGGCGATACGCACGGTTCTGCGCGAGGTACGCCTGAGAGCGCGTACGGCGTCTTCGAGCATGCCAAAGGCCTGAACTGCGGTTTCCGCCAGCCGCTGCCCGTCTTCTGTCAGGACCACATCGCGTCCGGAGCGTTTGAACAACCTGACGCTGAGCTGCTCCTCGAGGCCTCGGATATGGTGGCTGATCGCAGTGGGGGTCACAGAGAGGTCCTCAGCCGCAGCGCGGAAGCTGCCCGTTCTGGCGGCGGCTTCGAAGGCGCGCAGGGCGGAGAGCGATGGCAGCATGCGGAATCCATAGATGAGTACAGTTCATTAGTTGCTGAGCAATGACCATTTGTAAATGGGCAGTTCCGGCGCCACGGTTTGGGAGAATTTAGCTGGACTCATGAAATGGCGGCATACGGAAAACGAAGGCGTGGGCGCAAGGAGCGGCTTAGTGCGGCCAGCGAGGCTGGCGGCGTCAGGCCGGTGTGGCCCGGGGTTGAAGGCGGGCGGCTGAAACCTCTTGCGGCGGAGGAGGTAGCGCTGGTTGAGGAAACGGCGCTGTCGCTTCTGGAAACGCTGGGGCTGAGCCAGGCCATTCCGTCCATGATCGGCAAGGTTTGCAGCGCCGGCGGGCAGCTGACCGAAGACCGCAGGCTGCTGTTTCCGCGGGACTTGGTGCGATGGGCCGTGGAGGACGCGCAGAAGGCATTCACGCTGTGCGGCCAGGAGCCGGAAAAGGATCTGCAGCTCAGTGGCGCGCGGGTCCACATGTCGACAGGCGGCGCAGCGCCGGGGGTGTTTGACCTCGACACCGGGGCCTACCGCGACTCGACGCTGGCGGACCTGTATGACGCGGCGCGGATTGTCGACCGGATGGAGAACATCCACCACTTTAGCCGATCGGTGGTGGCCCGCGACATCGAGGACAACGCGGCGATGGATCTGAACACCGCCTATGCTTGCCTGATGGGCACCTCCAAGCATGTCTCGATCTCGATCAGCGCCCCGGAGAACGTGCGGCCAATCGCAGATCTCTGCTATCAGATCGCCGGCGGCGAAGCCGCGTTCCGGGCGCGGCCCTTCCTGACGGTGATGGTCTGCCATGTGGTGCCGCCGATGCGGTTTGCCGAGGAAGCCTGCGAGGTGCTGGAGGCGGCGATCAGGGCCGGCTTCCCGGTGCAGCTGATCAGCGCGGGTCAGGCCGGGGCAACCAGCCCCGCCACAATCGCCGGGTCGCTGGTGCAGGCGGTTGCCGAAACATTGGCCGGGCTGGTTTTTGCCCGGCTGGTGGACCCGGAGGCCAAGTCGATCTTTGCCCCCAAGCCGCTGGTGGCCGATCTGCGCACCGGGTCGATGTGCGGCGGCGGCGGCGAGCAGGCAATACTGATGGCGGGCGCGGCCCAGATGGGGTGGCATTTCGGCCTGCCGGTTTCCTCCATCGCGGGGATCACTGATTCCAAATGCCTGGACGCGCAATACGGCGCCGAGAAATCGCTGGCCGTGGCGATGGCCGCCCATGCAGGGTCCAACATTGTGACCCAGGCGGCGGGCATGCAAGCGAGCCTGCTGGGCGTCAGCCATGCGGCCTATGTGAGCGACAATGACCTGCTGGGCAACATCCTGCGCACGATCCGCGGGGTCGAGGCCACGCCGGAAAATATTGCCGCCGATGTGATCGCCCAGGTGTGCCGCGGCGAAGGCCACTATCTGGGGGAGCAGCACACTTTTGAGCGGATGAAGTGCGACTACTTCTATCCGCACATCGGCGACCGCCGGTCCCCTCGCGAATGGCAGGAGGATGGCGCCCGGCCGGTTGGCGACGCCGCGCGGGACACGGCCCGTGAAATTCTGGGCGCGCATTTTCCGCAGCATGTCAGCGATGAGACCGACCGCGCACTGCGCGCTGCATTTGATATCCGGCTCACCCGTGAACAGATCGGCAGGCCCGCATGAGCAACAGTGAACTTAGCAGCCGCGCCCGTGCGGCGCTGCCCGGCGGCGTCAGTCACGAGCTGCGCTACCGCGCGCCGCATCCGGTCTTCATCGAACGCGCCGCAGGTGGCGAGAAATGGGATGCGGTGGGGCGCCGCTACATCGACTTCAAGATGGGGTCCGCCAGCCAGATGCTGGGCCACGGCCACCCTGCAATTGTTGAGGCGCTGCAACGGCAGGCCAACCGCGTGATTTTCAGTGCCGACTGCCACGCGGCCGAGACCGAATGGGCGGAATGGGTCAACCGGCTGTTTCCCTGCGCTGAACGCACCCGTTTCACCTCCTCGGGCAGCGAGGCGACGATGCTGGCGATGCGGCTGGGCCGGGCCTGGTCCGGCAGGGACAAGGTGCTGCGGGTGGACGGCCATTACCACGGCTGGCACGACCACGCATTGAAAGGGGCCAAGGCGGGCAGTCTGCAGACAGCGTCATTGGGGGTTCCAGCTGCGGTGACGGGCCTGATCGAGGTCTGCGCTGCTGATCCGCAGGCGATGCAGGCGGCCCTGCAGGACAGCAGCATCGGCACCGTGATTATTGAGGCTTCCGGGGCCAATTATGGTTCTGTGCCGCTGTCTGCGGACACTTTGCGTGCCCTGCATGACGCGGCCCGGGCTGCAGGTGCAGTGCTGATCTTTGATGAGATCATCACCGGCTTGCGCTGGTCGCCCGGCGGGCGGCAGGCGCGCGACGGCATCGTGCCGGACCTGACGACGCTGGCCAAGGTGGTGACCGGCGGCCTGCCGGGTGGTGCCGTCTGCGGCCGGACGGAGATCATGGAGCTGATGAACAACGCCGCCGCGCGGGACGGGCTGTCGCCGCCGGTCAGCCACAAGGGAACCTTCAACGGCTCCCCGCTGATTGCCGCGGCCGCCTGCGCGGCGATGCCGTTGCTGGCCACCGGAGAGGCGCAGGTGCAGGCCGATGCCATGGCAGAGCGCCTGCGCCGCGGCCTTAATGCCCTGATGGCGCGGCACGGGATTGCGGGATGCGCCTATGGGGAGAGTTCAACCTGCCACCTGCTGTTTGGGGCAGCAGACCCAGAGGGGCTGAGCCCGGCTGCAATCCGCAGCGTGCCGCCTGCCTTGGTGGCCGGCCTTCGCGGCGGCCTGCTGGCGCGCGGCGTGGATCTGATGAGCCATACCTCCTGCGTGACCTCCGCGGCGCATACCCCGGAACTGATAGACGAGGCGCTGGACGCCTTTGATGCTGTGTTTGCCGCACTTATCCAGGACGGAGTGCTGCAATGACCCTGCCATCCTGCGCCCGCACAGTGATCATCGGCGGCGGTGTCATCGGCTGCTCCATCGCCTATCACTTGGCCCGCGAAGGGCGGACCGACATCGTGGTGCTGGAACGCTCCAAACTGACCAGCGGCACCACCTGGCACGCGGCAGGGCTGGTGCGCCGGCTGCGGCCCTCGGCGGCGCTGACCAGGCTGATCAACTACTCGATCGACCTTTATGGCGCGCTGGAGGTGGAGACCGGCCAGGCCACCGGCTGGACCCAGACAGGTTCGCTGACGCTGGCGACCAACCCGGACCGGCTGATCAACATCAAGCGGCAGGTGTCGCTGGGCCGTGCCTTTGGGCTGGAGGCCGAGGTGGTGGATGCCGCCCGAGCCAAGGAGCTGTGGCCGCTGATTGAAGCAGACGATGTGATTGGCGCGGTCTGGTCGCCTGCCGATGGCCGCGTGAACCCCTCTGACGTGGCGCTGGCGCTGTCCAAGGGTGCGCGGGCGCGGGGGGTGCAGATCTTTGAGGACACCGCCGTCACCGGGCTGCGGAAGAAGGGCGGGCGGATTTCCGGCGTCGCGGTGGGCGATCATGTGATCGAAGCGGAGGAAGTGGTGATCGCCTGCGGCCTGTGGTCGCGCGAGGTTGCGGCGATGGCGGGGGCGCATATGCCGCTCTATGCCTGCGAGCATTTCTACATCCTGACCAAGCCGTTGCAGGAAGTGCAGGCGCTCGGCAAGGGCGCGCATCTGCCGACATTGAACGATCAGGACGCGTTCCTCTATGCCCGTGATGATGTCGAGGGGCTGCTGGTCGGCTGTTTTGAACCGCACGCCAAGGGGCTGCCGCTGGACCGGCTGCCCAAGGATTTCTCCTTCGACCTGCTGGACGAGGACTGGGACCACTTCATGCCGATGATGGAAAACGCCTTGCGCCGCATCCCCGCCTTGGAGAAGGCCGAGGTGCGGATGCTGCTCAATGGCCCCGAAAGCTTCACCCTCGACAGCCAGTTCATGCTGGGGGAAAGCCCGGAGGTGCCGGGGCTGTTCCTGATGGGCGGTATGAACTCCACCGGCATCGCGCTGGCGGGCGGGGCTGGGCGCGCGATGGCGGAGTGGATCATTGCGGGCGAGCCGGCGATGGATCTGAACGAGGCTGACATCCGTCGCTTCAGCCCCGAGATGAACGTGCTAGGCGCGCTGGAGGCCCGCATTCCCGAGGTACTGGGCCGCCATTACGACAACCCTTATCCGGGCCAGTCGATGGAGACCGCCCGCGGCCAGCGCCGCTCGCCCATCCACGCAGGGCTTGTGGCGGCCGGTGCCCGTTTTGAGCCCCGCGGCGGCTGGGAGCGCGCGGTGCATTTCGGCGGTGAGGAGGCGCATCTGCCACTGACTTTCGGCGCGCCTGCCTGGCGCGATCAGGTGGGCCGCGAAGTGGAAGCCTGCCGCAGCGGCGCCGCCATTCTGGACCAGAGCGTCTTTGGCAAGATCATGGTCCAGGGGCAGGATGCCTGCGCCTTCCTCAACCGCCTCTGCGCGGCGCAGATGGACATCCCTGAGGGCCGTATCGTCTATAGCCAGGTCCTCAACGCCAGAGGGGGAGTTGAGAGCGACATCACCGTGCGCCGGCATGGGCCGCACAGCTTTCTGATGACCGTAGGTGCGGGCGAAGTGGTGCGTGACTTAAAGCGGATGCGCGAGACCAAGGGCGATTTCCACGTGGAGTTCACCGATGTGACCAGCGGCTATGCGATCCTTGGCCTTGCGGGCGCAAAGGCCCGCGAGGTGCTGCAAGCCACCTCAAACAGTCCTGTACCGGATCTGAGACGTTTTCAGTTTGCCCCGGTTGAGATTGGCCTAGCGCGCGGCTGGGCCGGTCGCCTCAGTTTCACCGGCGAGGAGGGCTATGAGCTTTACATCCCTGCCGACATGGCGATGGCGGCCTATGAGGCGCTGTTGGCAGCGGGCGCGACCCACGCCGGGCTTTATGCCAGCGGTTCGCTGAGGATCGAAAGCGGCTTCCGGGCCTTTGGCCATGAACTGGGTCCCGGCACCACGCCGCAGGAGGCTGGATTGGGTGCCTTTTGCGCCTTTGGCACCGGCTTCGCTGGTGAGGAAGCGCTGACGGGCCACACCCCGGAACGCCGGATCGTCTCGATCCTGTTTGATGATCCGGAGGCGATCCCGATCCATGACGAGCCGATCTATTTCGATGGCAAAGCCGTGGGGCAAATTACCTCGGCCGCCTGGAGCTACCGCTATGGGCGCTCGGTTGCGCTGGCGATGATCCATGCACCCTTGGACCAGCTGGCCAAAAATACTGTTGTCAGCGGTTTTGAAGTTGAAATCGCCTGCACCCGCCATGCCGCCAAGGCCTCCTTGAAACCCGCCAAAGAGGCGTTTGCACATGACTGACACCATCCGCACCACGCAGGTCGCGATCATCGGCGGCGGCATCATGGGCGTGGCTGCCCAGTTCCAGCTGGCGGAAAATGGCTGGACTGATACGATCCTGTTTGAAAAGGCCGAGCTGACTTCCGGTTCCACCTGGCACGCGGCGGGGCAGATCGCCCATGCGGTGGGTTCGCGTCTGGCCGGCTGGATCAACAAGACCTCGATCGAGACCTACAAACGGGTCGAACAGGAAACCGGCCAGTCCATCGGCTGGCACGAGGTTGGCGGCTTCCGCATCGCCACAACCGAGGACGAGGTGGACTGGATGAGATCCATCATGGGGGTTGGCAAGCTCCTTGACCTGCCGATGGAGCTAGTCGGCCCGGAAGAGGTCGCCCGCGTAAACCCTTTCTACAAGGTGGACGACGTCAAGGCGGCAGTGCGGACATTCGAGGACGGCCATATCGACCCGTCCTCTGTGACCATGGCGCTGGCCGCTGCGACCCGGGCGCGCGGTGCCAAAATAGAACGCCGCAATCAGGTTCTCGGCGCTTCCCGCAAGGGCGGTATGTGGCTGCTGCGCATGGAAAAGGGCGATGTTCTGGCGGAACACGTGGTGATCGCCGCGGGTTCCTATGCCAATCAGGTCGGGGAGTGGTTCGGGCTGAAGATCCCTTCGGTCAGCTGCCTGCACCATTATCTGGTGACCGACACTGTTCCGGAGTTTCTGGGCCGTCCTGAACTGCCTGTGATGCGCGACAACGCCTATGGCGGCTATATCCGGCAGGAGCAGAAATCCGGCCTCATTGGCATCTACGAGGGTCATGTCTGTCCCACCGTCTGGGAGATGCCGCAGGGCGCGCCCTGGGCTGCAGAGAATGAGCTGTTTGAGGCGGACTACGACTCCATCGGCGAATTCCTGATGATGGCGTTTGAGAAGATGCCGGTGCTGGCGGAGCTGGGCATCAAACGCGTGGTGCGCGGAGCGATCACCCATACGCCGGATGGCGGCATGCTGGTGGGGCCGTCGGGTGCGCCGAATGTCTGGCTGTCCTGCGGCTCCTCCATCGGGCTTGCCTGGGGCGGCGGCGCAGGCAAGGTGCTGGCTGACTGGATGGTGCATGGCGAGACCCAGATCAACACCCGCGGTCTTGATCCGCGCCGTTATGGCAATTTCTCGACCGATCATTTCATCGTAGAGCGCACCAAGGATGAATTCATGCGCCGCCATGACACCCCGTGCCCCGGCAAGCAGTTCGAGAGCCTGCGGCCGTTGAACCGCCATGTGCTCTATGACCGGCTGGCCGCAAAGGGTGCGGTCTTCGGCGAGGTCGCAGGCTGGGAGCGCCCGCGCTACTTCGGCGCGGTTGGCGAGGTTGAGCAGATCGGATGGGGCCATCAGCCCTGGCATGCCAAGGCGATGGCGGAGGCCAGGGCAACGCGGGAGGCGGCGGGTGTCATTGATCTTTGCGCCTTTGCCCAGTTTGAGATCACAGGCCGGGATGCAGGCGCGCTGCTGGACCGGCTGTCGGCCAACAGGGTCCCGTCCCGCGACGGGCGGATGAGCCTCAATCACCTGCTGACAGATAAAGGCCGGTTCGAGACCGAGATCACCATCTGGCGCATGGCCGAGGACCGCTTTTTCACCGGCTCGCCGATTGCCCGCGCTAACCCGGATTTCGGCTGGATCAAGTCGCATATCTGCGACGGTGAAGACGTTCAGATGATCAACCGCAGCCAGGATTGGGGCATGCTGGCGCTCTCTGGCCCGGCCTCGCGCCGGATCCTGGCGGAGCTGACGGATGCGGACCTCTCGAACCGGGAGTACCCGTGGCTGTCCGGGCAGGAGATCACCGTGGCGGGCATACCCTGTTACGCGCTGCGTGTTTCCTTCGTGGGGGAGCTTGGCTGGGAGCTGCACGCGCCGCTCGCGCAGATCGGTGCTCTCTATGACGCTCTGTTTGCCGCCGGGCAAAAGCACGGGCTGACCGATCTGGGGTCTTATGCTTTTAACGGGATGCGGATGGAGAAAGCCTACCGCGCTTCGGGCGAACTGACCACCGACGTGGGGCCGCTGGATGTGGGGCTGGAGCGGTTTGTGGCCGCCGAAGGCCGCAGCTTCCTGGGCAAG
Organism: Leisingera aquimarina DSM 24565; assembly: GCF_000473165.1. GTDB lineage: Bacteria > Pseudomonadota > Alphaproteobacteria > Rhodobacterales > Rhodobacteraceae > Leisingera > Leisingera aquimarina. The sequence goes on from NZ_AXBE01000012.1 coordinate 122,058, forward strand.
GACGCCCTGCTGGCGTGCGATCCGGCTAGGGAACTGCTTTACGCGGAACTTCACGCGGACGGAATCGACATCCACGGCGGCGAGCCGGTGCTGCTGGATGGTCAACCGGTCGGGCTGACCACCTCCGGCGGCTATGGGTACACCGTCGGCAAATCGCTCGGCTGGCTGTTTGTGCGCAAGGGAACCCCGCGTGAGGGCCTCAGTGTGCAGATCCTGAACCGTAAAATTCCCGTGACCGTCCACCCGGACGCCATCTTTGACCCGCAGAACCTGCGGCCCCGATCCGAGGATTAATACATGACCATGATTAATGGCGGCGAGGCCGTCTATCGCGTTTTGAAGGCCAATGGCATTGATACCGTATTCGGCCTGCTGGGCGGGTCCATGCTAGAACTGTACGACGCAATTTATAAGGGCGGGGAAATAGCCTATGTCGGTGCCCGGGATGAGCGTGCAGCGGGTCATATGGCTGACGCCTGGGCGCGGATGACCGGCAAGCCCGGGGTGGTGCTGGGGGCGCAGGCGGGGCCGGGGGTGGTCAACACCGTGACGGCGGTTGCAGAGGCGCAGCTGGCCTATTCGCCGCTGGTGGTGATCGCCGGAGCCATCACCCGGGCCGACCAGTGCAAGGACACCTTTCAGGAAGTGGATCAGGTGGCCCTGTTTGCGCCCATCTCGAAACGCTCGGTCATGGTCACTGATCCTGCGCGCCTGGCGCCGATGCTGGAGGATGCGATCCGGCTCGCCAATTCAGGCCGCCGCGGGCCGGTTGTGCTGCATGTGCCGCGCGACCTGTTTGCTGCCGACGTGCCGGCCACTGCTCCCAAGCCGGTGAATATCGCCCGCCCGGGGCCTGGGGCGCCGGAAGACATCAGCGCCATCGCGGCAATGCTTTCCGCTGCAAAACGTCCGGTGATCTTTGCAGGCGGCGGGTTCAAATGGGGCAGGGGGTGTACCGCGCTGACCGCTCTGGCCGAAACCTTGGAGGTGCCGGTGGTGGCTTCGACCGGCCATGCCGACGTGATGCGCCACGGCAATCCCTGGTTTGCAGGTCAGGCCGGGCCGCGCGGCAACCGGGTGGCCAGCCGCCTGACCAAGGAAGCCGATGTGATGGTGGTGCTGGGCGCGCGGCTGGGTTTCAACTCCACCTTTCACAGCAATGATTACGTCGGCGCGGAGACCCGTATCGCCCATGTGGACATCGACGGCTCTGCCGTGGGCCGCTACTTCCCGGCCGAGATTGCGGTGCAGGCCGATGCCGGGCTGACGGCCGAGGCGCTGACCACGGTGGCATCTAAACCGGCGGCGGATGAATGGCGCGCTGCCTTCAAGGCGGACATGGCTAGCCTTGCCGCTGAACGCGCGGAGGAAGCGCGGATCGCCACCCTGCCGATGCATCCGCGCCGGGCGCTGGCGGAGATCCGAGCCGCGTTGCCGGAGAACGCCATCGTCACCCTGGACACCGGCAACACCTGCCTGCAGGCCGCCGACCGGCTGGCCCACTATGAGCCGATGAGCCTGATCACGCCGCTGGACTTCGGTCTGGTCGGCTTTGGCCTGGCCGCGGCCATCGGCGCCAAGGCTGCCGCGCCGGAGCGCCCGGTGGTGGCGGTGATGGGTGACGGCGCAGTGGGCTACACGATGATCGAGATCCAGACCGCCATTCAGCACAGGCTGCCGATCATTGTGGTGGTCCTGGATAATGAGGCCTGGGGGGCTGAGAAAGCCTACCAGCAGGAATTCTATGGCGGCCGCCTGCTGGGCGCGGAAATCACCTCGCCGCGCTATGACAGGTTTGCGGAGCTTTGCGGCGGCAGAGGCATCTGGGTCGATGGGCCCGGCGAGATGGGTCCGGCCCTGGAGACTGCGCTGGCCAGTAATGAGACCACCATCATTCAAGGCAAAATTGATCCGGGTGCGCTGATGACCCTGCGCAAGGATCTGTTCAAGGCACCGCACAAGGACTGAGACCATGACGACCTGGGACACGATCATTATCGGCGCCGGCAATGCGGCCTTCTGCGCCGCCCACGCCGCGCGGGAAAAGGGGGCAAGCGTGCTGATGCTGGAATGCGCGCCAGAGGCGGAAAACGGTGGCAACTCCCGCTATACTGCAGGCGCCATCCGCTTTGCCTATGACGGGGTCGAGGACATCCGCGCGCTTTGCCCGGACCTGAGTGAAGAACAGATCGCCATCACCGATTTCGGCACTTACACCGAGGCGCAGTTCTTTGACGACATGTTTCGCGTCACCCGCTTCCGAACCGATCCCAACTTGTGCGAACGGCTGGTAACCACCTCGCGCGAGACCATGCACTGGATGCGCGGCAAGGGCATCCGCTTCATGCCGATCTACGGGCGGCAGGCGTTCAAGGTCGATGGGCGGTTCAAGTTCTGGGGCGGGCTGACGCTTGAGGCCTGGGGCGGCGGCCCCGGCCTGGTGGATGCACACACCAGAATTGCCAAAGAGGCCGGTGTCGAGATCCGCTATGAAACCCGGGCAGTGGAGATCTTGACCGACGGTTACGCAGTGACCGGCGTCAAGGTCCGCCACGGGGGAGAACTTCAGGATCTTCACGCGAAATCCGTGGTGATTGCCTCAGGCGGCTTTCAGGCCAGCCAGGAGATGCGCACCCGCTACCTTGGCCCCGGTTGGGAGATGGCCCGGGTGCGCGGCTCCCGCTTCAACACCGGCGAGGGGATCAAGATGGCGATGGCGGCCGGCGCCTCCACCTATGGCAACTGGTCGGGCTGCCACGCGGTCGGCTGGGACTACAACGCACCGGAGTTCGGCGACCTGGATGTGGGCGACGGCTTCCAGAAGCATTCCTACCCCTGGGGGGTGATGGTCAACGCAACGGGGCGCCGTTTTGTCGACGAGAGCGCGGATTTCCGCAACTACACCTATGCCAAATACGGCCGGGTGATCCTGAACCAGCCGGACCAGTTCGCCTGGCAGGTTTTCGACGCCAAGGTAACCCATCTGCTGCGAGACGAATACCGCATCAAGCGGGTGACCAAGGTGACAGCCCCGACGCTGGAGGAGCTTGCGCACAAGCTGGAGGGGATCGACCCGCAAGGCTTTCTCGATGAAATCCGCACCTACAATGCAGCGGTGGACACGGACACGCCGTTTGATCCGAACATCAAGGACGGCCGAGGCACCCGGGGGCTGAGCGTGCCGAAATCCAATTGGGCCAACACCATCGACGAAGGCCCGTTCGAAGCCTACCAGGTCGGTTGCGGCATCACCTTCACCTTCGGCGGGCTGAGGATCGACCCGGACAGCGCGCAGGTGCTGGACAATGACCTTGCGCCGATCCCGGGCCTGTTCGCGGCAGGGGAACTGGTCGGCGGGGTCTTCTATTTCAACTATCCTGGCGGGACCGGCTTGATCAGCGGATCTGTTTTCGGCCGGCTGGCGGGGGCGCATGCCTTTGGCGGATAGGGACAGCTGGCTTTCTCAAATGGAGACGGGCAGGCCACAGGATCTAAGTGAATGGGCTGATGGCTGAGTCGCCTGCACGACGTTGCATGATGAAACCACTTTCCGGAAACTGTTGTCTCTGACTGGCATGTCAGCTTTCTGACAAGTATCAGCCGTTCGCTGATCCTGAAGAATCCGGCATTCTGGGCTCGTTCCAGGTTTTCGCGGCGTCCGGCGTGAACGTCCGGTCTCGGCCGACCCAATAGTTAATGCGCCAGTTATAAACTGATGTAATTCAATGACTTAGAAGACGTCGAAGTCAGCCTTTTTGTGTGTAGGCGGTTAGCCGGGGTGCCGCGGCCCGGATGCCTCCTGGGCCACGCTGTGAGTGCCTTGTAAACCCCATCCAGGAATGTCACCGGCTGCGCAAAGCAGTAATGTCACCACAGGGCGCAACGGGAACAAGGCTTTTCAGCCCGCAGATCTCAAATATCGAAGGGCTGGAAAGCCTTGTGGGTAAAGGGGATGCCTATAGCGATTTTGACCTTGCGAGCTTAATGATCAGCGCTAGGAAAACCGCCGCCACTGCCGGTATTGCAACAAATGTGATCGGGATGCAGAAAAACACTGCGCCATGTCTCGCGATCAACTCGTCGCGTTCCGAAAGTTCGAAAGGCAGGTATCCCATCAGTGCAATCAACACGGCACCTGTTAGGAATGTCGCTCTCTTGAGCATTACAGATTGCTCGCCTCTTTTTTAATGAACTATGAGCCGCCTTTATTGGTAACTTGCCCACCGCAAACCGGTCAATCACCGATAACCGGCACCTCTGGCACACCCAGCTTGCGAGGCCTGGGCTGATACCCCATCTTCTCGGAGTTGGTCCGCAGCTTGGGCTTTGGCGGCGCCTTCTCCTGCATCTCTTTGACATAGGCAAGGACCGCGCCGAGCCGCTTGTTCTCGGTGACGGCCGCATGGGTGACGCGCTGGTCCATATCAAAGATCCTGTAGGGCAGGGCCTGGCCTTTCCAGCGCACCTCGAAGCCCCCATCCGCAAAGGCATAGGTATCAACGTATTTTCCGATAAGGGCGCGTGACAGCGCGTTCTCTTCCAGCATGATCCGCTTGCGGTCATAGGAGAACGTGAGCTGCTTGCCGACATAGCGGTTCTCGCGCCAGCACAGAACTTCCGCCAAACGGCCCGGTTCCACATTCAACGCCCGGTGCAGGTTATCCGGTTTGGCCGGGGCCTTGGAAAACTTGGCGTTGAAGCGAGTTTTGAAGCCTTCCAGAAAGGCGTTTCCGGCCTCCATATTCGAAACACCTGCCAGTCTCAGCTCTTTGACAAGCCGGTCCTGAAGCGTGCGGTTGGCCCGTTCAACGCGGCCTTTGGCCTGAGAGCTGTTTTCGCACAGGATCTCGATGTTCAGCTCATTCAGCGCGCGCCCGAGCTGGGTTATGCCTGCGCCATTCCTGGCGTCTTCTTTGCCACCCCGGAATACCGAATGTTTGTCGCTGTAAAAGGCCACGGGACGGCCATGCTGAAGCAAGTAGCTGTTCAGCGCCTCGAAATAGCTGAGCGTGCTTTCCGACTTCACAAACCGCAGTTCGGCGAAGACCTCAGGAAGCTACATCTTGGCTAACTGTAACGACCTGCGAACATAAACGACTCGACCTGCAATCATAGTGATTATCGGCCCGAATTATTTGCATCTATCGAAGGGGCCAAACCCGAATAATCTGCGAATGAACCCACATTGTTTGCAACCAGCCTGCAATCATCCGGGCCGAACCCAGATTACGTGCGAACGGTAGGCCGGTTGGAGTGCTTGGCATGTTTAGGTTGAGCGAAGGCAGCGCAGCAACTGCCGTTCGCTGCACGGGTCATAAACACGAAAGACGCCGGACAAAGTGCCGTTTCGCTGCATGCTGCCACAATGGCAGGAAACTGCGTACTTTGTCTGGGGCGGTCCTGATGAGCGCGGAAGCAGAAGTTCGCGGCAGCCTCTTGCCGGTCCTAAGGCGGGAAAGAAGCCGACGATCAGAACCGGCACCCGGACCGTTGCCCCTTAGCAAGGAGCTACCTGAACAGTTCAACACCGCCAACGGGCCGAAGCCCATGCAATTTCAAGCGGAAATTCGTTTACGCCCAGAACCCCTGTTAAGTTGCTGACTGGCTTAACTACCAGCCTTTGCCTGGAAAGCCTCCGCATGGCTGGGAAACAGTGTCTGAAGGAAATTCAGTGTCTGCTCCAGCGCCCCTTCCCGAGTGTAGATGTGCGGAAACAAGTGCAGCTTCTGCCAGTATCCGTCGGTCAGCGAGTCAATCCAGCCGCCGGCCTTGTCGGCCTTGCCGGGGTCCTCCGGTATCAGTTCGTGGCAGATCTCGGCGAGCATTTGAGACCTCTTTTCCTCGAACTCACCGGTGATTTCGGCGTATTGAGGCACGAAATTCTGCTCCCCGAAGAAGGCAAACCAGATGGCGAGCGCGCTGGGGTTGCAGATCTTGGGGCTGAAGTCCGCCTCGATGATCGTGCGCAGGCGGGCCGCCGGGTCCTCGGGCGCTTTTTCCAGTGCCGCCTGCCAGTGAGCCTCGTAGGTCTGGTACTGATCGCGCAGCGCCTCGGTCAGAATGCCGGTCTTGGACTTGAAATAGAAGACGGCAACGCCCTGCGACAGCCCGGCTTCATTGGCCACGGTTGCCAGCGTCGTCTTGGCCAGGCCATTGGCCACGATCGATTTCAAGGTAGCATCGAGAATCTGCCGCCGCCGCATGTCGGCGTTTTCCTTGCGTTCCTTGCGCGGCTTCCTGCCGCTGCCCTGCGATGCCACCATGAGAAATCCAGATTTCAATTTTCTTCCTTGTTCCACACTTCTTCGCGGCTGTCAGCCGGATTATTTTTATTTGAGCGCTCAAAAAAACTTTACCGGAAAATTCTTCTCCTCTAGGCTCCGGTGAACGACAGCCGGACCAGGAGAGATTCATGGGGCAACACGACAGATTTGACGCCATTGTGGCCGGGGCCGGGCACAACGGGCTGACCGCGGCCTGCTACCTGGCCAAGGCCGGGCTGAAGGTTCTGGTGGTGGAAAAGAACGATTGGATCGGCGGCGCCGCGGTGAGCCGGTCCCTGCATGAGGGCTGGACCTATTCCAATTGCTCTTACGTCTGCTCGCTGCTGCGACGTGAGATCGTGCGCGACCTGGAGCTGCCGAAATACGGGCTGCAGGTGATCCCCTATGAAGGCGGCGCCAGCTTTGACAGCGATGGCGACTACTTTGCCTATATGTCGGATCATGACGCCTTGCGCCGGGAAATCTCCCGCCATAGTGCCCGCGATGCCGATGCCTATGACCGGTTCAGCCAGACGGTGATCCGCCAGTGCCGTTTCATCCGGCCCTTCCTGCTGCGTAACGCGCCGGACCCGACCTCGCTGAAGCCGCGCGATATTGGCGAGCTGCTGTTCCTGATTAAGCAGGCGCATGGGCTGGGCAAGAAGGAGCTGGGCGAGACCCTGCGTTTCTGGTCGATGTCGATCGGCGATTTCCTGGATGAGCATTTTGAGAATGACCTGATCAAGGCGCATATCGCCGGCGCGGGCATCATCGGCACCGGGCTGGGCGTCTACTCCCCCGGCACCGCCTATGTGCTTCTGCACCACTACATGGGCGATGTGGACGGCGCGATCGGGGCCTGGGGCTTTGCCCGCGGCGGCATGGGCGCGATCTCCAACGCGCTGGGAGCCTGTTTCGAGGAGGCAGGCGGCACCATCGTCACCGGCTCCGGCGTCGACCGGTTTCTGGTCAGCAATGGCAGGGTGACCGGAGTGGCGCTGGCCAACGGCGACGAATACCACGCGCCCATCGTCGCCTCCAACATGGATGTGAAACGCACGTTCCTGCAGCATACCGGCGAGCAGTACCTGCCTGGCGATTTCGTAAAGGCGGTCAAACGGTTCAAGATCCGCGGCTCCTCGGGCAAGCTGAACATCGCGCTGGACGCGCTGCCGGAGTTCCCCGCCGCTCCCAAGGGCGCGCCTTTCCTGCGCGGCGATCTGCATTGCGCCGAAAGCCTGAACGAACTGGAGCGCGCATACGACGACTGGAAGGAGGGACGCTGGTCGCAGAACCCTTACTTCGACATGCTGATCCCCAGCCAGATCGATCCGACAATGGCACCGCCGGGCAAGCACATGATGACTGTCTTTGTGCAATACGCCCCATATGACCTGGAGGTCGGCGGCGTGCGCGCGGGCACCAACTGGAACGGCCAGACACGCGGCGCTTTTGCCAATTGCGTCTTTGACAAGCTGGAGCAGGCCTGCCCCGACATCCGCAGCAAGACTGTGCATGCAGAAGTCCGCACCCCCTGGGACATCGAGCAGGAGGTGGGCCTGACCGAAGGCAACATCTTCCAAGGCGAACTGACCTTTGACCAGCTGCTCTTCAACCGCCCGGTGCCGGGCTACGCGCAATACGACACTCCCATCAACGGCATGTATATCGTCGGTTCCTCCGCCCATCCGGGTGGCGGGGTGATGGCGGCGCCGGGGGCAAATGCCGCCCGCGAAATCCTGCGAAATATCGGCCGGGGCGGCAACATGACCGGCTACGCGGCCTGAGGAGCGGAAGATGACCACACCAAACTACGACGCAATTGTCATCGGCGCCGGCCACAACGGGCTTACCGCTGCTGCGACACTGGCCCGCAAGGGTAAATCCGTCTGCGTGATCGAGAAGAACGCAACCGCCGGAGGCATGGCCCGCAACACCACGTTTGCAAATGGGATACAGGCGCCGGAGATCGCGCATCTGCTGTATAACCTGCACCCCAAGGTGAAGAAGGAACTGGGCCTTGGCTCCGTCCGCGCACCGCTGGAGGTGCGCGATCTGCCCGCGGTTTCGCTGTCGGAGGACGGCAACCACGCTGTGATCCGCAACGGCAAGGCAGAACTGGCTGATGGCCGCCCGCACCCCGAAACCGCGCCCTTTGGCGAACTGATGCGCCGCCTGACGCTGTTTGCCGGGCTGCTGGGGCAGCTTTCAACCAAATCCCCACCCTCGCTTGAGGACGGCCTGGCCAGCCTGGACAAGCTCACGGAACTTGCCGGGCTTGCAAAGCTGGGGCTGGATCTGAAACGGATGGGCAAGAAGGACATGCGCGAATTCCTCCGCGTGCTATTGTCCAACGCCTATGACCTGATCCTCGACGACCTCGAGGACGGTCCGCTGGCGGGCGCACTGGCAGCGGATGCGGTGCGCGGCGCCTTCGCCGGGCCGCGCTCGCCGGGGACAGTGTTCTCTCTGATGTACCGTCTGGGCCAAGGCGGCGGCGCGCAGCTGCCGTTGGGCGGCATGGGTGCGGTTGCAGCAGCATTCGAGACCGCGGCCCGCGCCGCCGGGGCGGAAATCCGCACCGGTACTGGCGTGGCCCGGGTGCTGACCGAAAACGACCGCGCGGCAGGTGTGGTGCTGGAGGACGGCACCGAAATCTCCGCCCGGGCAGTTCTGAGCAACACCGGACCGATGCCCGCGATGATACTGGCGGGGGCGGAGCATTACGACGTGGAAGCGGTGCGGCGGATGCGCAACCAGCGCTGCAAGGGCACCGCGGCCAAGGTGAACCTGGTCCTGAACAGCGCGCCGAAGTTCAAGGGCCTCAGCCCGGAACTCACCGCAGGGCGGCTGCTGATCGCCTCCAGCGCCACTTATGTAGAGCGTGCCTTCAACCCCGCGAAGTACGGGGAAATGCCTGAAAATCCGGTGATTGAGGCGGTTATTCCCAGCCTGTCCGAGCCAGGGCTGGCCAAAGACGCGCAGCATGTGCTTTCCGCTGTTGTCAGCTCCGTTCCCTACGCGTTGGAGGGCGGCTGGGATGAGGCCGCACGGGAAAGTCTGGCAGCCGTCACAATTGCCACGCTGGAAAAATACGCCCCCGGCATCGGCGCGCTGGTCTCGGACTGCCAAGTGCTCAGCCCCGCCTGTATCGAGGCACGCACGGGCGCGCCGGGGGGGCATTGGCACCATGCGGAGATGGGCATCGATCAGATCCTGACGGTGCGGCCCGCCAACGGCATGGCGCACTACCGGTTCGGGCCGGAGGGCTACTACCTCTGCGGCGCAGGTGCCCATCCGGGCGGCGACGTGACCGGGCTGGCCGGCCGCAACAGCGCTTTGCAGCTTCTAAAAGACGGGGTGATCTGATGACCAAACATGTACCCATCGGGCTGATCGAAACCCCGTTCCAGCCACGGCTGGAGGCGCTTAGCACCGCCAAGAGCTGGACCAATTGGGCGGGCTATGTATCACCCGCGATGCTGGACACGGTGGAGTTCGAGTATTTCGCGATCCGCAACCAGTGCACCCTTTTCGACATCTCGCCGATGCACAAGTACCGCATCACCGGGCCGGATGCCTTGAAGGTGGTGAACCGGCTGGTGACCCGCGACGCGGCCAAGCTGCGCGACGGGCGGGTTGGCTATGTCCTGTGGTGCGACGAAGAGGGCATGGTGATCGACGACGGCACTCTGTTCCGCTTCTCGGAGACTGATTTCCGCCTGTGCTGCCAGGAGCCGATGTACACTTGGCTGCTGGACACTGCCTGGGGCTTTAACGCGGAGATCACAGACGAAAGCCAGGACATCGCGGCGCTGTCGCTGCAAGGCCCCACGTCGTTCTCGTTGTTGCAGGACGCGGGCCTGCAGGTTGTGGCGGAGATGAAACCCTTTGACTGGCGCGAAATAGAGCCGGATCTCTGGGTTTCGCGCACCGGGTTCACTGGCGATCTTGGCTATGAGCTGTGGGTTCCGAACGGCAAGGCGCTGGAGCTCTGGGACCGTTTGTGGGCCGCAGGCGGCCATTGGGGCCTGAAAGCGATTGGATTTGAGGCGCTCAACATCTGCCGGATCGAGGCCGGGTTCATCGCCGCCGGCTTTGACTTCCAGCCAGTGCATACCGCCATGCGTCTTGGCCGCGGCCGGAGCCCGCTGGAGCTGGGTTTTGGCAAGATGGTGGATTTCACCAAGGGTCACTTCAATGGCCGCCGCGCTTTGCTGAAACAGCAGGAAGCCGGTCTGCGTTACCACCTGCGCAAGATTGACATCGGCGGCTTCAAACCCGCGGATGGCGCGCTGATCTACCACAAGAAAAAGAAAGAGGTGGGGCATGTGACCTCCGGCGTCTGGTCGCCCACCACCAAGCGCAACATTGCGCTGGCCGAGTTCAAGGCGCCGTACGGCGAGAGCATCACCGATGACCTCTGGGCCGAAGTCTACGTTAATGAGGAAGGCCAATGGGACAGGCGGCTTGTGCCGGTCGCCATCGAAGAAAAGCCCTTCTTCATCAATAGCCGCGCGCGGGCGACCCCGCCGCGCCCGTTCTAATCCGTAACAGGTATCCCAATGACCAAGATGAAACCGAACACATTCGCAAACGAACCAAGCCCGGACACCCTGCATGAGTGGGATCGGACTCATCAGCTGCATCCTTGGATGGCAATGGACGACTGGCGCGGTTACGACAACATGCTGATGGAGACCGCCGATGGCATCCATCTGTGGGATGCTTCCGGCAAGCGCTATATCGACGGGCCGGGCGGCATGTGGTGCACCCAGATCGGCTATGGCCGCCAGGAGATGGCCGATGCCATCGCCGCACAGGTGATGAAGCTGCCCTATACCTCGCCCTTCACCAACACCACCGAGCCGTCGGCTGTGCTGGCGAAGAAGATCGCGGACATTGCCCCAGGGGATCTCAACAACGTCTTCTTCACCACTGGCGGCTCCACCGCTGTGGATACCGCACTGCGCACCATGCAGTACATGAACAACCGCCGCGGCCAGCCGCAGAAGAAAAAGATCATCGCCCGCGAGAAGGGCTATCACGGCTCCACCTATCTGGCCCATTCGGTGACCGGCAAGGAGCGCGACCAGAGCCAATTCGACTTCGAGACCCGGCTGGTGCATTTCTTGCCCGACGTGAACCCCTACCGCCGCCCCGAAGGCATGAGCGTCTCGGACTGGTGCGACGCCAAGGTCGCGGATCTGGAACACGCAATTGCAGAGATCGGCGCGGACAAGATCGGCGCCTTCATCGCCGAACCGATCCTGTCCTCCGGCGGCGTCATCGTGCCCGCGCCCGGCTACCACAAGCGGACTTGGGAGCTGTGCCGCGAGCATGACATCCTCTACATCTCCGACGAGGTGGTGACCGGCTTCGGCCGCCTCGGCCACTGGTTCGCGTCCGAGGAGGTTTTTGGCATCCAGCCCGACATGATCACCTGCGCCAAGGGGCTGACCTCCGGCTATCTGCCGCTGGGCGCCTGCATCATCTCCGACCGGGTGATGCAGCAGATGAGCCATCTGGGGACGCCCTCCTCCTACACCAACGGTTACACCTATTCGGGCCATCCGGTGTCCTGCGTCGCGGCGTTGAAGAACATCGAGATCATCGAGCGCGAGGGTATTCTGGAGCACGTCCGCGCCGTCACCCCGCATTTCCAGGCCCGCCTGCGCGACCTGATGAAATTTGATATCGTCGGCGACGCCCGCGGCGAGGGGCTGCTGGGCTGCATCGAATGCCAGGCAGAGGATCTGGGGGCCGAGCGCAGGATCGGTTCGATGATTGATGATGCCTGCGAGGAGATGGGCCTGATCGTGCGCCCGCTGATCAACATGGCTGTGTTCTCGCCGCCGCTGATCATCACCCTGGACCAGATCGACGAGATGTTCGACATCCTGGAGCGTGCCATCCAGCAGGTCGAGGCGCAGCTGGCAGCGTGAGGCTGGAGGAGGTGGCACAGGCTCCCGTCACCCTTCCCGAACTGGCGCGCGCCAAGGGTTTCCGGTGCCCGCCCTTTTTGCTCCTGCACTATCATGCCGCCGGGCATGCGGCCGCCATGCACACCACTGAACAAGCGGTGCGCCGATCCTCTCACAGTCAGTTTTGGAGAACGTGCGGTGCCGCGGACACTGCCGCGAAACCGGTATTTTTAGAGGGCTTCCCCCTTACACGGTATGCTCGCGCCGCCCGTATTTCTCGGCAATATCAATATTCTGGCCTAGGTCCATCGCCGCGCGGTAGCCGCTTTGCACGGCGGCGGCGATGAGATGCGGAGCTTCGGCATCGCCGATCCGGGCCACCGATTTGATGCCGGCCTCCTGCAGCCCGTCTCCCATCGCCTTCAGCCCGTCGTATAGCCTCAGAACCGGCAGGCGGCGAGTGAGGGGGATGATGGCGTCGCAGACAAAGATGCTGCGGGCGCCCGAGAATATGCAGGAAAGTACTGCTTCCCCCTTCTGTGCGGCCACCAGCATCCGATTGGGCACCACCGCGACGCCTGACTCGATCAAGGCGGCGTTCGACTGGTAGACCTCCGTGGTCCACTGTCCCCAATCGCAGGGGCGGCCTGCGGGTGTCACCAGGGTGACCCGGTGCCCCTCCTTGCGCAATTGCAGCGCCAGCACCGAGCCGAGGTAGTAGTGGTCGTCATCATAGATCACCACGTGATCCGCGTTAAGCGCTGCGCCGTTCAGCACGGTTTCTGCCGAAACGATCATGCCGGGCACTTCCTCCTCCAGCCCGGTGTCGGAATGTCGTCCGACGGTGTCCGTTGCCCAGACCGCCCCGGTGGCTGCAATCACATGGGAGACGTCCAAGTCCAGCACATCAGACGCCTCCAGCGGGCTTTCCGGATAGACCTCCACATTGGGCAGCTTTTCGATCTGCCCGACGCGCCAGTCGCGCACGCGGGCCCATTCGCTCATCCCCGGCAGGCGGGATTCGCGGGTGACACGCCCGCCCAGGGTCCGGCTGGCTTCTGCCAGCATCACCGAATGGCCGCGCTCGCCCAGCACCCGGGCCGCTTCCAGCCCGGCGGGGCCGGCGCCTACCACCAGCACCTTCTCAGGGGCTGTGCTGCGGCCAGTTTTCTCCGGATGCCAGCCCTGGCGCCATTCCTCGCCCATGGTCGGGTTCTGGGTGCAGCGCAGTGGCACCCCCAGAGAGTCGTGGGCGTAACAGATGTTGCAGCCGATGCATTCGCGGATGTCCTCGCTGCGCCCCTCTTCGATCTTCTTGGGCAGAAACGGATCGGCAATAGACGGCCGCGCCGCGCCGATAAGGTCCTGCCCGCCCTGGCGGATCACCTGCGCCATTGTGTCGGGCGAGGTGTAGCGGCCCACTGCCACCACCGGTTTCGAGGTCAGCGATTTCGCCTGCGCAATGCTGTCGGTGAATGAAGCTTCTTTCACAAACCGGCTCGCTCCCATCTCGACGCCGTAGTCGGGCACCACCAGATCCCAAAGGTCCGGCAGATCCGCCAGCATCGCAAAGGCGTCATAGCTTTCCGCATCCCCCAGTCCGACGCTGAAGCGGGTGGCGACGGCGCATTTGTGGCCGACCGCCTCTTTGGTTTCCTTGATCAGCTCGCGCACCAGCCGCACCCGGTTCTCCAAGGAGCCGCCGTATTCATCGCTGCGGGTGTTGTTTACCGGGTCAAGGAATTCCGACAGCAGGTAGCCGTGGGTGGCGTAGACGTAAACAACGTCGAACCCGGCCTCGACAGCCCGCAGCGCCGCATCGCGGTGCCATTTGCGGATGTTGCGGATGTCCTCGCGGTCGATCTTTCGCGCTTGGCCAGGATGCAGCACGGTGGCATCCGTCTGCGGCCGGTTGCGCAGGCCCAAGGGCGCCAGCCGGGTGCCGAAATTGGTCACCATGCCGCCGCCGATCCACAGCTCCACACCGGCCAGCGCGCCATGCTCATGCACGGCGTCCGTCATCAGCCGGTTGGCGCGGATGTCATCCTGATCCCACAGCGCGGCATAGGGGTAATAGTCGTTGTCCGAGGTCGGGTGGATTGAGCAGAACTCGGTGTTCACAACACCCCAGCCGCCTTCTGCCTTCATCCCGCGCATCGCCGCCACGGTCCGCGGCCGCCGCCAACCCATGCCCGCGCAGTGCGGCACCTGGTAGAACCGGTTTTTTGTCTCCACCGGGCCGATTTTCAGCGGCTGGCACAGGATGTCATGACGGGGATCGCGCATCGGCAAGGACCTTTCAGGAGGCGGGTTTCATCTCTAATTTATTTGAGCGCTCAAATAATTCTTGTGTCAAGCCGATTTCCCTCCTAACCTTTTCCTATCACGGCCGGACCTGTGCCTGAGAGGGTAAAGCGCGGGGGAATAGGGCCGCGGCAACAGGGAGACTTTCATGAAAATTTTGAAAACAGCCACGGCGCTTGGCATGGTCCTGTCCCTTCAGGCAGGCGCGATCCTGGCCGCCGATGCGGACCTGACCGTATTCGACTGGGCCGGCTATGAGGATCCTGAGTTCTTCTCTGCCTATATCGCAGAGCACGGGGACGGTCCGACCTTTGCCTTTTTCGGGGATGAGGAAGAAGCCTTCCAGAAACTGCGTTCGGGGTTCCGCGCGGATGTTGTGCACCCCTGCTCGCAATCGGTCCCGAAATGGATCGAGGCAGGGCTGCTGGCACCGCTCAACACCGCCCGGATCGAGCGTTGGGATGAGCTGGAGCCGAGTTTCCGCGACATCGAGGCCTACACCAAGGATGGTAAGAGCTACTTCATCCCGGCCGACTGGGGCAACACCGCGGTCACCTATCACACGGAACACCTGAGCGAAGCGGATGTGGCCAGCCTGCAGGCGTTTGCGGATCCCAAGCACCAGGGACGGATATCCATCGGCGACAATGTGGATGACGCTTACGCCCTGGGGTTCCTGGCAACTGGTGTCACAGACTGGACCAACGCAACGGACGCGCAATTCCAGGCGGCCTCCGGCTTCCTGCGCAAGGTGCATCAGAATGTGCGCACCTACTGGTCCGACGGCGCCTCGCTGGCGCAGTTGATGCAAAGCGGCGAAGTTTATATGGCCTGGGCCTGGAACGAGACCTACTCAACGATGAGCTACGAAGGCCACCCGATCGCAATCAGGCGCGACACCGAAGAGGGCGCATCCAGCTGGGTTTGCGGCTATGCGAAACTCGCCAATGCGCCCGGCTCCGAAGACAAGTTCTATGACTTCATCAACGCCTGGCTGGAACCGAAAACCGCCAATTATCTCGTCAGCAGCTGGGGCTATGGCCACGGCAATGCCAAGGCGATGGCGAACATGAACGCCGGGGACTTGGCGGCAATGGGGCTTGAAAGCAGCGAAAGCCTGCGCGCCAAGACCCTGTGGCAGGCACCCGTTCCTTCGGCGTTGCGCGAGAAGATGATCGCTGAGTTTGAACTGATCAAGGCCGGGTTCTGACACAAGCCCAGAACCACCGATAATGAAACGCCCCGCCGGTTTGGCGGGGCGTTTTCTTGTTTGCCGAAGTGCTTTACGAGGGGTGTCGTCCGGCCCTCTCTATTGGAACAGCACGATGGAGTCCGCGCCCCACCCCACCGGCACCTCGCTGCCGGGCGGCACGATGGACCGGCCTGCGGTGTTGCGCATCGAGATGGTCACATCCTCGGCGTGGCCCGGCAGGCGCACGCTGTAGTAGGTCATGTCGCCATAGTAGGCGGTGCCCGTTACCTCGCCCCTGGCAACGTGTTCGGTCTGCTCGCTGCCTTCGAACAGGATGGTCAGCATCTCCGGGCGGATGCCGATGGTCTCCAGGTTCCGCAAGTCCAGCCCTTCGGGGACCTGCGCCGACGACAGCTCGATGCTGCCAAGCGCCGGAATGTCGAGCGCCAGATGGCCGTTCATCCGGCCGGTGGCGCGGGCGTCGAGGAAGTTCATCACCCCGATGAAGGATGCCACCCGCCGGTCTACAGGACGCCGGTATAGCTCCTCCGGCGAGGCCAGCTGGGCGATGCGGCCGTCGAACATCACCGCGATGCGGTCCGACATGGTCAGCGCCTCCTCCTGGTCGTGGGTCACCAGGATGAAGGTGATGCCGAGCCGCTGCTGCAGCTGGCGCAGCTCCACCTGCATCTGGTCGCGCAGCTGCTTGTCGAGCGCCGACAGCGGCTCATCCAGCAGCACCACCTTGGGCTTCATCACCAGCGCCCGCGCCAGCGCCACCCGCTGGCGCTGACCGCCCGACAGCTCATGCGCAGCACGGGACCCCAGCCCGCCTAGATCCACCATCTGCAGCGCCTGTTCCACTTCGCGGGCGATCTCGGCCTTGGGCGTTTTGCGGGTCTTCAGGCCGTAGCCCACGTTCTCGGCCACGCAGAGGTGCGGGAAGATCGCATAGGACTGAAACACCATATTGGTGGGGCGCCGGTTGGCGGGGACGCCTGCCATGTCCTCACCCGCGATCACGATGGTGCCGTCCGTCGGCGTCTCGAACCCGGCGATCATCCGCAGCAGGGTTGTCTTGCCGCAGCCCGAAGGCCCCAGCAGCGAGAAGAACTCGCTCTCGTGGATGGTTGCATTGATGCCTTTCAAAGCCTGGAAGCTTCCGAAGGTCTTGGTGACGCCCGCAAGGTCAATGATGGGCTTGGTAGATAGGCTGGCCATGTCAGGCAAATCCTCCGGTGGCTGAAGCTTCGATACCCTGTTTCCGCGCGGCGCGGCGGCGGAACCACTCGGCCAGGATCAAGAGCAGGACGGACAGGGCCAGCAGGATGGTCCCCAGCGCCATCACCGACGGCAGCTTTCCGGGGAAGCGCAGCTGGCTCCAGATGTAGACCGGCAGGGTGACCTCCGTGCCGGTCAGGAAGAAGGCGATGATGAACTCATCCAGCGAGATGGTGAAGGTGATCAGCAGGCTGGACACCACGCCCGGCATGACCAGGGGCAGAACCACGCGGCGGAAGGTGCCCCAGCGGCTTTCGCCCAGGTCATAGGAGGCCTCCTCCAGGCTTTGATCCAGCCCCTGAAAGGCGGAGTTCAGGATGACGATGGAGAACGGCGTGCAGATCAACACGTGGCCCAGAACCACGGTCGCCAGCGACAGCGGCATACCCAGCTGCATCAGCAGCACCAGCAAGGCTACCGCCACGATGATTTCCGGCAGCACCAGCGGCAGCATGATGAAGCTCATGATGCCGCGTTTGGCGGGAAACCGGTAGCGCGCCGCAGCCCGCGCCGCGCAGGCGCCGAGAATGGTGCTCAGCACCGCCGACGACAGTCCAACGACCAGCGAATTCCGCACCGCGCCATGCAGGGATTCGGTCTGCCACAGCACGTCGAACCATTGGGTGGTGAAGCCGGTCAGCGGAAAGGAAATGATCGTGGCATCGTTGAAGGCAAACATCGGCAGCAGGATCACTGGCGCGTAGAGAAACACCATGTAGGCAACGGCGTAGAGTGCCAGCCATTTGGCCGAAAGACCTTTTAAGGCGGATTTCATTGCACTTTGCCTCCAAACCGTTTGCCAAGAAGGAAAATCACTGCGCTGATGCTGGCTACGATCAGCATTGATGTGATTGCCAGCGCAGCCCCCAGCGGCGCGTTGTTTGCCTTGCCGAATTGAATCTGGATCATGTTGGCGATCATCAGCCCGTCGGTGCCGCCAACCAGTTTCGGGGTGATGAAATCGCCGATGGTCGGGATCAGCACGATCAGGGTGGAGGCGACCACACCGGGCATTGCCAAGGGCAGGGTGATCCGGAAGAACCGCCGCACCGGCCCGTCGCCCAGGTCTTCCGCCGCCTCCAGCAGCGAGCGGTCGATTTTCTCAAGCGCCACGAAAATCGGCAGGATCGCAAAGGGCGCCCAGGCGTGCGCCAGAGTCAGCACCACGGCGTTGGCATTGTAGAGCAGGAAGGTCAGTGGCTCGTCGATGATGCCCAATCCCGTGAATGCTGTGTTCAGCACACCGTTGTAGCCCAGGATGACTTTCCACAGGAACACCCGCAGCAGATAGCTGGTCCAAAAGGGCACGGTGATCAGGAACAGCCACAGCGCTTTGCGCTGCTTGACGTGAAAGGACAGGTAATAGGCGATCGGAAACGCCAGACCCACGGTCACCGCCGTGACGATCAGCGAGATATTCAGCGAGCGGAGCAGCAGCGCACGGTAGATTGGCTTGGTCCAGGCCTCGCGGTAGTTGTCCAGCGTGAGTGTGGTGTCGAGATCCAGATAGTTCTGGGTCCAGAAGCTGAACGTCAGCACCATCACCAGCGGTGCGGCCAGCATCAGCAGCGAATAGAGCAATGTCGGGCTGATCAATGCGAGGCCCTGGCGCCTCTCTCCGGTTAACATTCCTGGCTCCTCCTGGCCGGTTTTCAAGGCGCCGCCGGTGCTGAGGCGGCGCCCGCACTCATGTGCTGCCCTGCTGCGCGAGCAGTGCGGCGTTGCGGGCTTGCAGCTGCCCAGATTCCGGTTCGTCATGCTCCAGAACCGGAAACAGCTTGCGCAGCTCATCGTGGTAGCTGCGCACGCCGTGCTCCAAATCCGACAGGATCACGCCATCATAGCCGCTGGAGAAGGCCGCCTCCCAGCACCATTCGATCAGCTGCTCGTCCTCTTTTGAAGTGATCCGGTCGATCCGCCCGCTGAGGTAGCGCGCAGCGCGCAGCTGCCGGTCCTCGGAGGGCCGTTTGTAACAGGCGGCACGCTGGATGGTGCGGCCGTTTTCCACCGGAAACTCGTGGTAGAAGATCACCGAGTCCGGGTAGATGCCGAACACCAGGTTGGGGAAAAGCCCCAAATAGAGCCAGGCGGCTTGATGTTCGTCGTCGAGTGCCTCGGTGCGGGGCAGCAGCTTCTTGTAATTCTTCACACTCCACATCCGCCCGGAACCGGGGCGGAAAGCGCCGAACGACCGCGCAGCGCCATTGCTGAACGGCTGGTCTGCATAGTTGCTGCCGAACAGATCATGCAGGCCGGGATGCGCCAACGGCACATGGTAGCCTTCGTTGTCCACATCGCGGACGCATTTCCAGTTGGCGGCAATTTCCGTGGAGCTGATTCCGCTCCCGTCCGGCAGCAGCTCTGCCAGGCCGTAAGGCGCCAGCTCTTCTTCGAACTGCGCCATCACCTCGGAAACGGCGGGCTGCGGTCCCGGCTTGAAACGGACAAAGACAAAACCGTGCCAGATGTCCATCTCAACCGGTTTCAGGCCCCATTCCACCGGATCCAGATCCGGCAGGGTCTCGGGCCGTGCTGCCCCGCGCAGGGTGCCATCCAGATTGAAGGCCCAGCCGTGGAACGGGCAGATGATAGCGTTCTTGCAATGGCCCTTGTCCTCAGCCACGACACGGCTGCCGCGATGGCGACAAAGGTTGTGAAAGGCGCGCACTTCGCCATCCGCCCCACGGACCACCAAGGCCCGCTCGCCAGTGAAATCCGCGGCCATGAAATCGCCGGGCTCCGGCACATCATTGACGTGGCAGACAAGCTGCCAATGACGGCGGAATAATAGCTCCTTTTCTTCTTCCAGAAGTTCCGGATTGGTATAGCTCCACGCAGGCAATCCAGTACGGCCGGCTCTCGGATCAGATTTAAACAGCACGTCGTCCTTCATGTGGGTCTCCTTCCCTCTGACCGGAATCCGTAGCATTTTTTATTTAAGCGCTCAAACAAAAAATTTTTGCCGGGATTTGCATTCGTGGCTGGACAAAGCAGGAATCCGGCCTCAAATTTGAGCGGTCACTCAAACGTCGAGGGGAGAAGCAATGCGCCGCGCGAGAAGCCGCAGAAGACCCGCCGCCTCCGTTGCAGCACCTGTCAGCAAGGGCCCGCACTCGCTGGCCACGCCTGCCTACGCGCCGCTTACGCAGGCGCAGGTGGACCGGGTCGTGGACACGGCGATTGAGTTGCTGGCTACCTCCGGCGTGGTATTCGAACCTGGCGGCGAAGCGGACACCCTGCTGCGCGGTGCCGGCTGCACGCTGTCGGATGAGGGCATCGTAACGATCCCGGAAACCGTCACCCGCAGGGCGCTGGAAACCGCCGCCCGCTCCGCCACGCTATGGGACCGCAACGGCGAAAACCCCATTTCAATTGACTGCGATCACACCTGGTTCATGCCCGGCATGACCTGCATCGCGGTCTATGACGAGGAAACCGGCGAGCCGCGCCCCTCGACCCGCGAGGACCTGGCCCTGATCACCCGGGTTGCCGACAAGCTGCCGCATGTCGACGGCGTTTGCATTGCAGTGAAGAACGTCGAAGAGTCGAACCAGTTCGGCGAGATCGACGAATTCGCCTGCCTTATGGAAAACACCACCAAGCCGCTGGAATACCTTTGCGAACACCCTTCCTCGCTGGATGCGGTGATCGAGATGGCGGCCGCGCTGCGCGGAACGCACCAGGCGCTCCGGCAGAAGCCTTATTTCCTGCATCTGATCACACCGCTGCCGGTAAACCTTGCGCGGATCCATTCGGACCAGATCATTACCGCCGCCAGGGTGGGCATCCCTGTGAGTGTCGGCACCCTGCCGATTGGCGGTGCGTCGTCGCCCATCACCCTGGCCGGCTGCATCACCCACGCGCTGATGACGGACTTTGCTGCAGTCGTCCTTGGACAGCTGGCTGCCGAGGGCAGTTTCTGCGTGGGCAGCTCTGACGTGAATTTCATGGAGCCGGTCACCGGCGCCATCGGCAGTTTCTCCCAGACATCAGTCGGCGACATGGCGATGTGCCAGGCGCGCCGCTCGCTGGGGTTTCCGTCGCTGACAGGGATCGGCGGCTGTTCCGTTGCCCGCCGTTTCAACCAGGATGCAGTCTGGGAAATCTCATCGAACATGACCCAGATGTTCTACAACCGCCCGGCCACGATCGATTACATGGGTTCGCTCGATCAGGGGCTCACTTATTCGCTGCACGCCCTGCTGTTGTGCAACGACCTTGCGGGGTTGCTGCGCAAGATGTGGCAGGGCCTGGAAATCTCGGCCGATCAGATGGCCATCGACCTGATCCGCGAGGTTGGCCCCAACGGTAATTTCCTCGCCCATCAGCACACGGTCGACAACTGCCGGACCCAGGTCTGGAATTCCCGCTACTTCGGCCCGAACATCCCGCTGAGCAACGCCGGGCTTGCGGATCAGGACCTGCTGAAGCGCATTGACAATGACCTCAAGGAGATGCTGGCAGTGCTGGAGCAGCCGGAACTGCCGCCGGAAACCAAGGCAGCTGTTTCCGCGATTTTAAACAAGTACAGTGATCACGCGGTCTAATCCGGGACGCAGCTTTGATTTTTTCCCGGGCACGTCATAAAAGCTGGCTTCCTGCCCTTTGAGTCTAAGCCGACCGCTTCCGCGGAGAGGTTTTGGCTTGCAGCGACAGTTCGGCTGGATCAGCACCGCGGTCAGCTAGCACTGGCAAATGCCGCCGGGCGCACAAACGGCAGGAATGCTAAGCCTGCGCTGCGACGTCAGCCGGCCTGGCGAATGTCTTTTGGGGCCAACCCTACCGTGGTCGACGTCAATATCGCGAGCTTGGCGCTAGTTCATGCAAGACGCAGAAATCGGTAATAATGGGCTCGTTCGTTGAATCCGCCGCGCTAAGGACGAACGTCGGCTTAGCCGAAAATCCTTAGACCCCATGATCGGTTTCTGAACAGACTGGGTTAGCGGCCTCTCCCGCGGCATTCTCCGTTCGAGGGTTGCGCCCGGTTGGCGGGTGCCGTGCCTCAAGAATGGGGGAGAGACCACATGCAGGATAGCACGTTCATCGGTCTGGATGTCCACAAGGCGACAATCTCGGTTGCAATTGCAGAGGGCGTACGGGGCGGAGAAGTCCGCCACCTGGGGAAGGTGCCGCACCGCCCTGATCAGGTCCGCAAACTGGTCGTAAAGCTGACGGCCAAGGGGGCACGGCTGCATTTCTGCTATGAAGCAGGCCCCTGCGGCTATGGCCTCTATCGCCAGCTTGTCGAGATGGGGCATGACTGCATCGTGGTGGCGCCATCGCTGATCCCGGTGAAAGAGGGCGACCGGGTGAAGACCGACCGTCGCGATGCAGTGATGTTGGCGAAGCTGCATCGAGCTGGAGAGCTTACGGCGGTCTGGGTGCCGGATGCGGCGCACGAGGCGATGCGCGATCTGGTGCGTGCCCGCGCGACCGCGATGCGGGTGGCAGGCAAGGCGCGTCAGCACCTTCAGGGCTTTCTGTTGCGCCACAGCCGGAATCTATCCCGGCAAGAAGGGCTGGACGGGGGCATACCGGCGCTGGCTTGCGACAGTGGGCTTCACACATCCAGCGCAACAGATCGTCCTTCAGGATTACATCGATGCCGTCGCGGATGCCGAAGCGCGGGTCGAGCGCCTGACGCGGCAAATCGCAGACCTTTTGCCAACCTGGAGCCTCGCGCCGGTCGTTGATGCGATTCAGGCGATGCGTGGTGTCGTCTTCATCGTTGCAGTGACGGTGGTGGCCGAGATCGGAGACTTCCAACGTTTCGATAATCCGCGGCAACTGATGGCTTATCTGGGGCTGAAGCCATCGGAGCATTCCAGCGGGGGCAGCGTGCGGCGAGGCGGGATCACGAAAGCAGGCAGCGGACTTGCCCGGCGCGCGCTGATCGAGGGCGCCTGGAGTTACCGGATGCAGGCGCGCGTCAGCCCGAAGCTCCTTGCCCGGCTGGAGACGCTGCCGCAAGCTGTCCGCGACATCGCCTGGAAAGGACAGCTCAGGATGTGCCAGCGCTATCGGCATCTGATTGCGGCCGGAAAAGCCAAAGTGGTGGTCATCACGGCGATCGCGCGCGAGATGGTTGGGTTCATTTGGGCGATCGCCCGCACCGTCTCACCCGCCAAAGCCTGAGGAGACCACGAGCAACAACGCCTCGACCCTTTCCGGTGCGCAGGGTTGGGGACGGAACGCGGTGGGGAACCCTTGTGCCCTGTTATGGGCCGACACTGGAGCAACCTCGCGGGCAATGGCCCAAATGAACCCAACCATCTCCCGCGCGACCGCGGTTGTGGCAACGACCTTCGGTTTGCCCGCTGCCATCAGATGGCGATAGCGCCGGCACATCCGCAGCTGCCCGTTCCACGCAATATCGCGCACCGGCTTGGGTAGCGCTTCGAGCCGGTCGTAGAGCTTCCGGCTCACGCGCGGCTGCATCCGGTAGCTCCAAGCGCCTTCAATCAGCACCCGGCGTACCAGCCCGCTGCCCGCCTTGGTGATCCCGCCGCGGCGGACCTTCTCTCCGCTTGACGCTTTTGAAGGCGTCAAACCTAAATACGCCATCAGCTGGCGCGGATTGCCGAAGCGGCTGAAGTCGCCCACCTCGGCCACGACCGTCACCGCCACGATGAAGGCCACGCCTCTCATTGCCTGCACGGCCTCGACCACCGGTGCCAGGCTCCACTCCGGCAGCTGTGCCGTGATCTGGTCCTTCAGGCGTCGGACGCGGGCCTCTGCATCGGTTACGGCATCGACATAGTCCTGGAATACGATCTGCTGCGCCGGGTGCTCGAACCTGACAGTGGTCAGCCAGCGCCGGTAGGCCTTGGTCCATCCCTTCTTCCCAGGATACACCCGGCCATGCCGCACCAGGAAACCCTGAAGATGCTGCCGCGACTTGCCCAACAGCTTCATTGCCGCGGCACGTGCCCGGACCAGGTCCCGCATCGCTTCATGCGCCGCATCCGGCACCCAGACCGCGGTCAGTTCTCCGGCACGGTGCAGCCTGGCCAGCATCACGACGGTCTGTCTTCACCCGGTCTCCAGCCTTCATTGACACCAGAGATGGCGCAACCACGTCACAGGCATGGCCGAGTCCGGTGATCTGCCGGTGCAGACCATATCCGCACGGGCCGGCTTCATAGCAGAAATGCAGCTGCCGGGCTCTTCTACTGATCCTCTCGACGAGCTTGCTGATATGATCGGGCCGGTTGGGAATGTTGCCCCAGGCGCGGACTTCGCCGCCGCGTTCTTCGCTCGCAACCGCAACCGAAACCGTGGCTTTGTGGACGTCCAGGCCTATGAATATGATATCCTGCATTTGGTCTCTCCCCCATTCTTGAGGCACTACGCCAGCCAATCTGGCGCAACCCTCGAACGGAGAATGCCGCGGGAGAGGCCACCGGCCCAGTCAACTTGTGACCCCGATCATCCGGTCTAATGGGCAACCACCAGGTCCGTCGGCTGCCGGTGCTGGATGAGGAGGGGCGGCTGGCGGGGCTGTTGCCGGTTACGGACATTGCCGTGCATGCCTCGGAGCAGCAGGCCGGGGAGGCGCTGGGTGGAATTGCCGAGTACCGTTAGCGGCGGGGCCTAGGGTCAGGATTCATAACCAGTAAATGACTAACGCCGCGCGGGCGATTGCTGACAGGAATACCTCGGGGCACCTGTCGCAGCGTGTTGCGGCGCGCCTGCAGTCCTTGAGCCTGCCGGACATGATCTCGATACGGTTGCGCCGTTTGTAGCGGCGTTTGCCGTATTTCACAGGCTTCTTGCGCTGCTTTCGACCGGGGATACAGCCGCGCCCCCTTTGTCTTTTAACGCTTCCCTGAACCCGCCGGCGTCATAGCCGCGGTCCCCAAGCAGCCAACCGGCTTTTGGCAAGCTGCTTAGCTGCGCCCGCGCGCCGATGTCGTCGCTGACCCGCCGCCTGACAGGCGATGTTTGCATCGCCGAGAAGGGGCCCGGCGGTGATAAACAGGCTGAGCGGCCGGCCCTGGCGGTCGCAGATGGCATGCAGCTTCGTGTTCATGCCGCCTTTGGTCCGGCCCCTCTCGGGACATTGCTGCGCAATGCCCTGCCGGGCAAGGGATCAGGCGTCCACGCCCCCCTTTTTCACGCCCGTACCGGTCGCTGTCCGATGGGCTTTCAGATAAGTTGCGTCCACTGCCCGGCAGTCGAAACGCAGTTTCGATGAGAGGGGGTCATCACAGTCTTCTCTTCCCTGTGACCGGAGACCGGCCCGGCCATCATTCGAGCGAAGATGCCATTCTCGCTCCAGCGCTTCCACCGGCTGTAAAGCGTTCACCGGGCTGACGCCGCCCCGCTGGGGCGACGGTCCCGCCTCACTGCGCGGACAGTATTCAGCAGGAGCGTCCCGCCAGCGCAATCCATTGCGGTTGATGAAGGTTCGTCGGGAAAACGATTCACTGGATCGTTTTCTGATCCTCCTCACTCCCGCTCAAAACGCGCCGGTCATCGACGCGAGGCTTGCCGGGGGACCTGGGAAAGAAGGGTTCAAGACGCGCCATCTGCGCGTCGCCCAGCCGGAAAAGATCAGACATGTACACCGCTCGTTTTCGAGCTCTGAATCACACGGCAAATCGGAAATCAATGCATCCTGACCCTAGTCCGGAGGGCATTCCCCGCAATAGTCACGTTTCAGGTGAAAGCTTTGGGCAGGCAAAATGTACACCCGAAACTTTGTTACTGTAGAGTATGTTTTCTCCTCAATGAGGAGACATTTGGGCAGAAAGCAAATCCGTCCATGGGTATTCCCCTCAGTGATTTTGGGCAGGATAAGATCCAACAGTTCCTTGGTCGGGTTCCAATACCGGTTTGCACCAGGATGGTCTGCGCCGATTGGCGGATCTTCTGCATCCCTGCCTTGGACGGGGTCCTGCAACGCCCACCGAAGAGGCATGCACCGAAAGCTTGGGAAGGCGTTGGCTGGGTGCGGGGCGGCAGCGCGAGCCTCGCGACCACCGCTACGGCCCTGGGTTTGGATTTTGGTGACGCCAACCATATAGAGGTTTCCGGAAATGTACCAGCAGGCCGTTTCATGCCGCCTGGAGTCGCTTTGAGAGCTCAGGCTGATCAGATCATGTTGAAGTAGCTGCGGTAAAAGCCGGGCAGGCTCCATTCCATCTCGGACAGCGGGCCGGGCGCAAAGCGGTGCGAGTTCACTCCCTCCTGATTGTGGCGGATGATCCGTTCGTCATCAAGCGAGGTGACATGCCAGAGCCAGGTCAGGGCGCTGGTGTCATAATCGACGCCGGGTTCGGCATCGCCGCGCACATACCACGCGATCTGGATGTCCGTTTCCTGCAGGGATCTGGGCACAAACCGGTAGCCCACCAGGTGGTCGGCATAGATCAGAAAATAGTTCAGCGTACCGACAGCCAGGTCGGTTGCTCCGCCATCGTGGCCGGTCAGGCGGCCCAAGGGCGGGGCCAGCGGCCCGCCCTCCTGGCTGCCGGTCTGGTAGCCGGGGAACAGCGGGTAGCGGCGCCAATAGACATCGGACCCCGGCGCCAGCGCGTTGGGACCGGTCAGGTCCAGTTCCTGCACCGGCAGGCCAATGGCTGCGGAGCGTTCGCGCAGGGCTTCGCCATATTTTTCCACATCCGCAGGATCCTTCAGCGAGTGGCTGCGGGAATATTCCTGGTGCGACGGGGCGCAATGGTAGCACTCAAGATAATTTTCAAGCGCCAGTTTCCAGTTGGCGGGAACCGGATAGGAAGCCTCATGCGCGAGTTTCAGATTCTCCAGCTGCATCGGTGCAGACAGCGGCGCCAGCAGGTTCAGGCTTTCCTCAAGCGGCGGCGGATTGTCATCGGCACAGACGAATATCAGCCCCTGGAAGATCTGCACCTGCACCGGGAACAGGCCATAGTCGGCAGGA
Organism: Leisingera aquimarina DSM 24565; assembly: GCF_000473165.1. Classification (GTDB taxonomy): domain Bacteria; phylum Pseudomonadota; class Alphaproteobacteria; order Rhodobacterales; family Rhodobacteraceae; genus Leisingera; species Leisingera aquimarina. The sequence goes on from NZ_AXBE01000012.1 coordinate 148,926, forward strand.
TCAAAATCCGGCCCCATCGCGCGGCCGCCGCGCAGGCGCCCGTCCAGGCCGAATGTCCAGGCATGGTAGGGGCAGGAGAACACCCGCGCAGTGCCCTGCTTTTCCAGGCAGACACGGGAGCCGCGGTGGCGGCAGACGTTCAGATGCGCGCGCACTTCATTCTCGCGGTCACGCACCACGATCACCGATTCCGGGCCGTAGTCGAACAGGAAATAGTCGCCCGGCTCTGCAATCTGGCTGACATGGCCGACCCAGATCCAGTTGCGGTTCCAGAACATCTTGATGTCGTGGTCATAGACCGCTTCCGAGGTATAGAAATGGCGGTCCAGCGCAAAGCCCTCCTGATGGCTGTCCATCAGTGCGTGCATCACTTGCAAATCATCGTTGGGCATCAGGTGCCTCCCATATCGTTCAGAGAGATCAGTTCACGGCGGAACCATTCGGCGTCAGCCGCCGCCGGATCGCGTTCGAAATTGCGTGCGGCCAGATGGCCGGCAAAGACCGCATCGGCAATCAGGCCCGGAGCAGCAGCGTCGCCGATCAGCTCCAGCGTGGTGAAGCGGTGGGCGTGGTTTGCCTTCAGGTCGTCGCAAAGCGCGGTGTCCCGCTGGCGGGAGGTCACCATCAGCAGGCTGGCGCAATTCACGCGGCGGGTGAGGCTGGTGTAGATGCAGGCCAGCTCCGCGCCGGTGGCATCCGCTGATTGCAGGGCATGCAGCGGAGCGATCTCCACACCCGCTTCCAGCAGCTCGGCTTGCACCCGGTGCTGTTCCAGCGTGAGTTCGGTGAACGCTGAGGCGATCGAGCCCGGCGTCACCAGCACAACCTTGCGGCCTGCGGCAGCCAGATGGCTGGCCAGCACCCCGCCGATGTAGCCCTGATCGTCATCGTAAAGCAGCACCGGGCCATTGTCCGGCGGCAGGGTGCCCGCCATCACATCGTCGGGCGTAAACACGGGTATGCCCTTGATATCCAAGGGCAGCGGCGACGTCCGCCCGCGCCCGTCGCGGTGCCAGGTGCTGCCGGTGGCAAGGAACACATTGGGGATGCCCAGATCTGCGACCTCCGCTGCGGTGACCGGGCTGCTGGTGAACATCTGCACATTGCCGCGCTGCTGCAGGTCCCACAGGCGGTTGTCGGCAACCCGTTTCCAGGCGGACAGGCCCTTCAGCCGGCTTTCCTTCAGTACCCTGCCGCCGAAGTCCTCTGCGGCTTCGGTCAGCGTCACCTGATAGCCGCGCTTGGCCAGCTGCATCGCGCATTCCAGCCCGGCAGGGCCGGAGCCGACCACCAGTGCCGCTTCCTCATTCTGTTTCGGGGCGATCACTTCGGGGTGCCACTTGCGCCGCCATTCCTCTCCCATGGTGGGGTTCTGGGTGCAGCGGATGGAAACACCCAGATTGTCAGCTGACACACAGATATTGCAGCCGATGCATTCGCGGATCTCCTCGATCCGGCCTTCCTCGATCTTTTTCGGCAGGAAGGGGTCGGCAATCGACGGACGTGCGGCACCGATGAGGTCCAGCACGCTCTTGGAGACCAACGAGGCCATAAGATCCGGCGAGGTGAACCGCCCGACGCCTACCACAGGCTTGTTCGTCACCTGCTTCACGAAATCGGTGTAAGGGATCTGATAGCCGTCCTCGGGCTGGAAGCGTGTCGTCATACTGTCGTTGCTCCAGTCGGCGACATTCACGTCCCAAAGGTCGGGCAGGTCCGCCAGCATCTCCACCACGGCGCGGCCTTCCTCGCCGGCCTGCATGCCATCAGCGCCCATCATCTGGTCAACAGCAAAGCGGAAGGCGACGGCGCAGTGGCCGTCCAGAACTTCGCGGGTGTCTTCCAGCAGTTCGCGGGTCAGGCGGACGCGGTTTTCCAGGCTGCCGCCGTATTCATCGCTGCGGCTGTTGTACTGAGGCAACAGGAAGTGGTGGGCCAGCGTCATCTGGTGGCCGGCGTAGACATAAACGATGTCGAACCCGGCTTCCTTAGCGCGCAGTGCCGCGTCGCGGTGCCAGCGGCGCAAGTCGCGGATGTCCTGCTTGTCCATGGCGCGGGCTTGCTTCGGATAGACCGCATCAATGGGGCGGTCGCTGACCCCCAGTGCCGGGGCGCGGGTCAGGTGGTTGGTGGCGTGATGGCCGTTATGGGCAAGCTGGATCGCCGCCAGCGATCCCTTGGCGTGAACCTGTTCCGTCATCAGCTGCAGTGCCGGGATGTCATGTTTGTCCCACAGCCGGTGCTCTGCATAGGGGCCAAGATCGGAGGTCGGGTGGATCTCGGTCTCTTGCGTTGAAACCACGGACCAGCCGCCTTCGGCTTTCATTGCGCGCACGGCGGCTTCGGCCTGGGGCCGCACATGCCCCAGCCCGGTGCAATGCGGCACCTGGAAAAAGCGGTTGCGGGCGGTGACGGGGCCGATTTTCACCGGCTCGAACAGAATGGAATACCCATTTGCGCCTGGCATGCTGGCACATCCTTTGTGTCTTGATTGTTTGGTCTTGGCGGTGCGGCGGGTTTCAGTGCCCGCCGCCGGTTGGATCAGAACCCGGCTTTGATGCGTTCGAATTCCTTCAGCATCCGGCCCTCAAGTTCGGGCTTTACAGCGTCAAAGAACAGGCTGTCCTCAAAGAAACTGTCCACATCGGCAAAGCCGTATGTCGTGATCAGATCCTGATCAGCTGAGGCAAAGGCATCTGCATTGGCATGGGCGTAACCCCAGTTCTCGATGATATATTTGCCGCTGGCTTCGGAGCTCAGCGCGTTCAGCATGTCATAGACCTGCTCATCGCTTTGGGTTGAGGAGTTCAAGTGCACATAGCCGCAGACCCAGGTGGCAATGCCCTTGTCGGTGTCGCGCATCATTTTGGCGGGGGTTTCGTTCCAGATCAGGTTCAGCTCTGACTGGTTCCAACCCCAGCCCATGGTGACCTCTCCCGAGGCAAGGGCCTGGTCCAGCTGGCCGGCATCGGACCAGTAAAACCGCACATTCGGGTGGATCTGGCGCAGAAAACCGGAGGCTTTCTGGAATTCTTCATCCGACATATCGGTATAGCTGGAGGCGCCGGTGGCCAGCGCCGCCATCGCATAGGCAGAGGAGGCGGCGTCCGGGATGGCGATCTTGCCCTGGTGTGCCGGATCACCCAGCAATTGCAGCGAGACATCGGCAGCGTCGATCTGGTCGGTGCGGTAGATCAGCCCGGTGTTGCCCCACTCAAACGGCACCATGTAGGTCTGGCCGTCGATGGTGATGCCGTCCACATCCTTGATCTGCGGCAACAGATTGTCCCAGTTGCTGATTTTCGAGGTGTCGATGGGCTTCACCAACCCCGCTGCCACCCATTTGCGCAAGCCGTCGGTGCAGGGGTGGGCAAGGTCGGCGGCAAAACCCGATTGCAGCTTGGTAAAGGCCTCCTCGACACTGCCGAAGTAGGTATAGCTGGGGCCGCCGCCGTATTTGGCGACGTAATCGCCATAGAATCCCTGATCCTCGTAACCGGACCAGTCAAAGACCGACAGGCTGGACGCATCGGCGGATGCGATCCCAGCCGAGGCGGTCACGGCCGCAGCTGCGGCCAGCACTGTGTTGAGATGTTTCATGTGTTTCCCTCCCTTTATTCTCATGCCTCGCGGGTGCCGAGGTCGATGACGGAGGCGTTCTGCACCCCCAGCCAGACCGGGTCGCCCTGCTTGTGATCAACCGTGTGGAAGTAGTTCGGCACCGACACTGCAATGGGCTGCTGCAACCCGTCGGCGGTGACGTGGTAATGCACGTTCTCACCGTAGAAGGCGGCGTTGGTGACGGTGCCTTGCAAATAGCCGTCGTAGCCTTCGGGTTTTTGCGCCGAAATCTCCAGCTGCTCGGGGCGGATGCCCGCCAGCAGCTGCGGGCCGCGCTGCGCCACATTGGAATTTACATCAATGGTCAGCGGGCCGAAACCCTGCACCTGGGCCTGCAGCTTGCCATCCGCTTCGCCGGTGACAGCCGCGTCCAGGAAATTCATGCCGCCGATGAAGGCCGCGACCTCCCGGCTGCAGGGCCGGGCATAGAGGACTTCCGGCTTGTCGACTTGCTTCAGCTGGCCCTTGAACATCACGCCGATGCGGTCGGACATGGTCATTGCCTCATACTGGTCGTGGGTGACCATGACAAAAGTGATGCCCAATTTCTGCTGCAGGCGCCGCATCTCGAACTGCATCGCCTCTCGCAGGTTCTTGTCGAGCGCCGACAGCGGCTCATCCAGCAACAGCACCTTGGGCCGCATCACCAGCGCCCGGGCCAGTGCGACCCGCTGGCGCTGGCCGCCCGACAGTTCAGTGGCCTTGCGCGATTGCAGCCCGCCCAGCTCCACCATCTCAAGCGCTTCAGCGACGCGGTCATTGATCCCGGCCTTTGTGAGCTTCAGTTTGCGCAGCCCGAAGGCGACATTGTCGCCGACATTGAGATGCGGGAAGATCGCATAAGACTGGAACACCATATTTGCCGGGCGCTTGTTGGCAGGGATATGCGCCATGTCCTGGCCGCCGATGCGGATGGTGCCCTCGTCATGATCCTGAAAACCCGCAATCATCCGCAGCGCCGTTGTCTTGCCGCAGCCGGAGGGGCCGAGGAGCGAGAAAAACTCGCCCTCCTTCAACTCGAGGTTCAGATCACGCACTGCCACAAACGTGCCAAAGCGCTTTTCCACGCCGGAGATTTCGATGATGTTCTGAGTGGTCATCAATAGATCCTTACTCTCAGGCGGATTTGGAGGAGCGGCGGCGGAAGTATTCGGCGGTCAGCAGCAGCAGGACCGAGGCGAGCAGCAGCAGCGAGCCAAGCGCCAGCGTGTTCGGCAGCTTGGCCGGAAAGCGGATCTGGCTCCAGATATAGACCGGCAGGGTGGGCTGGTTGCCGGACAGGAAGAAGGCCAGCACAAATTCGTCGAACGACACGGTGAAGGTGACCAGCAGGCTGGCAACAATCCCCGGTGCCACGATCGGCAGGGTCACCCGGCGGAAGGTGCCGATGACGCTTTCACCAAGGTCAAAGGCGGCTTCTTCCAGCGATTGGTCGAAGTCGTCAAAGGCGGATTTCATGATCGAGACCGCAAAGGGCAGGGCGACAAACACATGGCCCAGTATCACAGTCGTCAGCGACGGCTTCAGCCCAAGGGAGATGAACAGAACCAGCATAGAGGAGGCGACGATAATGCCAGGAATGACCAGCGGCAGCATCACCAGCCCCTCGGAGATGTCACGTCCCTTGAACCGGTAGCGGACATAGGCGCGGGCGGCGAACAGCCCCAGCGACGTGGCAACCACTGCGGTGACCGCGCCGACGATCAGCGAATTCACCATCGCCTGCAGCAGCGTGTCCTGCGCGCCCAGCAGGGCATACCATTTCAGCGTGAAGCCCTTCATCGGGAACGCAACAATCGTGCCGTCGTTGAAAGAGAACAGCGGCAGCAGCAGCACCGGCAGATAGAGGAAGATCAGGTAGCTGATGGCATAGGCCAGCAGCCAGGGGAAACGGAAAGGTCTGCTCATCGGATCCTCCTGCCCAAGGCGGTGGCGAGGATCACAAACAGGATCGCCACAAAGCCGACCGAGGCCATGGCCACCAGCGACAGGGTTGCGCCCAGCGGCCAGTTGTTGGCGGGGCCGAACTGTACCTGGATCAGGTTAGCCACCATCTTGCCCTGCGAGCCGCCGACCAGCGACGGGGTCACATAGTCGCCGACGGTGGGGATAAAGATGATCAGGCTGGCGGCAATGATGCCCGGAATGGTCAGGGGTAGGGTGACACGGAAAAAGCGCTCCAGTTTGCTGCATCCCAGATCGGTGGCGGCTTCCAGCAGCGAACGGTCGATCTTTTGCAGCGAGACATAGATCGGCAGGATCGCAAAGGGCGCCCAGGCATGGGCCAGCGTCAGCACCACGGCAAATTCATTGTACAGAAGGAAGGTCAGCGGCTCGGTGACGATGCCCATTGAAAGCAGCGCTGAGTTCATCACTCCGTTAAAGCCCAGGATCAGTTTCCAGCTGAACACTCTGAGCAGATAGCTGGACCAGAACGGAATGGTGATCAGCAAAAGCCACAGGGTTTTCTTGTGGGTGCGGAAGGCGATGAAATAGGCAATCGGATAGGCCAGCGCCACGGTCGCCGCCGTCACCGCCCCGGCGATGGCGATGGAGCGCAGCATCAGGTGGCGCACCAGCGGATCGGTGGCGGCCTCGGCGTAGTTGGCCCAGGTTAGCGTCTTGTCGATCTCGACATAGGTCTGGGTCCAGAAGCTGTAGGCGACCAGGATGCCCAGCGGCGCCGCAACCAGCAGGCCCACATAAAGCGACGCCGGCGCGCTGAGCGCCAGACCTTTGCCTGCTTCGGTTTTTAGAATTCCGGCCATTGCTGGGTATCGCTTACCGTTTTTGTTTGCGCGGGTGCCGCATTAAAAATGGACAATCGTCCATAAAAGAGTGGCGGTCAGGGCATGCATCTGTCAACAAGATTCTCAAGAAAATGGACAAACGTCCATTTTTACTGGATATTCTGCAGGTGATATGCGAACAATGCTGGCATGGCGCTGCCTGCTGCGGGGTGCCGAATTGTGAATGCCATCAAAAACAACAGTAGTCAGATGCCGGGAAAACGGGAACAGAACCGCGAGCAGAACCGCCAGGCCCTGATCGGGGCTGTGCTGGATTCGGTTGCGGAGAAGGGTATTTCGGAAACATCCGTCAGCGAGATTATCCAGCGGGCCGGCCTGTCACGCGGCATGATCCACCTGCATTTCGGCGGCAAGGACAAACTGGTTCAGGCGGCGGCGCATCATTCGTCGGAGGAATATTACGACGGCCTGGAAGCGCTGTTGCAGACCGCAGGCGACAGCCCGCAGGAACGGGTCGAGATGATCGTGCGCGGCGACCTCAGCGAGCGGGTGCTGAACCGGCGCAATGTCAGCATCTGGTACGCCTTCCGCGGCGAGGCCAGGAACCGCAAGGCCGTTGCCGAGTATTCCGATACCCGCGACGGACGGCTGCGCGGCATGATCCACAACGCCTTTTCCCGGATCGTGCGCGAGGCCGGAACACCGGATGCCACCGGTGCGGCCCGGGATGCAACCCATGGCACATTGGCACTGCTTGAGGGCATGTGGACCGACTTCCTGCTGCACCCCGACCAATTCGACCGGGAAGAGGCGTCGCGAGTCATCTTCCGCTTCCTCGCGGCCATGTTCCCGACACATTTTTCGCTGAAGGGTGCCATTCCCCCCAAGCAGGCGCGCGCCCGGTAAACAGCTGGCCCGGGCTCAGATGCCCGATTTCACCTTGGTCCAGGCCCGGGTGCGCTGGCGCAGGGCCTTGCCTCCCAGGGTTTTGTCGGGGAACAGACGGGCCAGGGTAGCGGCGTCCAGATAGATGCCCGGATCTGCGAGCACTTCCGGCAGAACATGTGCATCTGCGGCCGCATTTGCATTGGCAAAGAAGACGGTGTCGGAGACTTCGGCGATCACCTCGGGCTGCAGCATTTAGTCGATGAAGGCATAGGCCGCATCCGCATTCGGAGCATCCTCCGGGATCGCCATCAGGTCGATCCACATCAGCGTGCCCTCCTTGGGAATGGGATACAGGATTTCCACCCCGTTGCCGACCTCCAGCGCGCGGGCCTGGGCAATGCCCGCGTCACCGGAATACATCACCGCCAGGCAGGTCGGTGGAGGGCTTCTGGTTGCTGAAGTAGCGGATGTTCTCTGCCGCCCCGGCCAGCAGCTTCTGCGCCTTGGCGATCTCGCCCTGGCCCTCGGAATAGGGGTCCGCACCGAGGTAGTTCAGGGTGACCGACAGCATCTCAACCGGCGAACCCAGCACCCCGATGCCGCAGTCCGCAAGCTTGGACGCATAGTCCGGATTGAACAGCAATTCCCAGCTGTCGACCGGCATGCCCCCCAGCCGCAAAGTCCCGGCCGCGGCGGAAGCTCTCCATTGGGGGTGCGAAGGCCTTGATAGCCATGGCACTCACGGGCCCAATTCCAGGGGCCGTTTGTAGTCGCGCCGTTTCGGGATCATCGCGTGCCTCGTCGCGCAGGCGACGTTCAATTACAGCGATCCGCTCGTTGCAAACTTGAAGGTGGTCGAGATGGACGCGGGCCAGTTCGACGACGAGAGGGGGCAGATCAACCTCGGGGTCTTCGATCCGCGCCATGAGCGACTTTATGGAGGCCAATCCCGCTGGCGCGATGACGCCATATTCCATGAGATGTCCACGGAGCGCGTTGACGATCTGACTGCGCTGCCGGACTAACAGATCGCGTGTTTTGAACACCATGGCGCGGGCCAGCTGTTCGGCGGACTTTACGGCAACGAAGCGCATTGTCGGGCGGAACGACGCCTCGACGATGGCTTCAGCATCGTTGGCGTCGTTTTTCTGTCGTTTGACGAAGGGCTTCACGTAAATTAGTGGGATCAATCGGACTTCGTGGCCGAGTGCTTCCATTATCCGCCCCCAGTGATGTGCAGAGGCGCAGGCCTCCATAGCGACCCGACAGCGAGGATGGCGCTCCATGAACAATTGGAACTGCGCGCGCGAAAGTTTCTTGCGAAACACAACCGAGCCGTCCGCAGCTGCGCCGTGCAACTGGAACACCGACTTCGCCAAATGCACCCCGATCACCGATACATTCTCCATGGATACCACTCCTACCTATTGGACCAACCTCAACAGCTTGCCACGAAGCAGGCCGTTGGGGGTGGGGCATCCACACCATCAGTGTCCGAGTTTCGGGGGGTAGCTCAGTTCCCATAAAAAATGACCCAGAAACGACAGGATCAGCAGATCGACTTCAACGGGAATCGTACGGTTTAGGCGCATTTGTCGGACTCTCACAGTTTCGTTATATCCCTTGCGGCTTTGTCTTGACTCAAATCATGGCGCTACAGTGTCGAATCTTGTCGCTCTTAGCTATGGAGAACTGCCACGTGAATCTTTCTGCATGTAAAAATATGCTTCTTGCGGCGTGCCATGCGACGGCATTGGTACTGATTGTGGTATCGGTGCTGGCCGCAGGTGTCGCTCACGCTCATGTGGATGACGTCACGGTGGCTAGTCCTAGGGTTTCTGCCGTTACCTCCCTTCACGATGTTTCGTCCGAGGGGCCAGTATCCGCAAATGTGATGCCCGCGCATTGCGGGACGGTCGCATCCTGTCACACCCTGTTCTTCGGCAGCGCACAAAGCGCCACGATCGACCTTGGAGGCGTAAGCATCGTACCTGTCCCTCTGCAGTATTCGACGCCTCCGGCACTCGTTTTCGGTCTGTTTCGTCCTCCCCGGCACGGCTGAGTGCCTGCCGTTGATGCGGACCGCCAGACGGTTCGTTCAGCATAACTTCGTGCTGTCTCTTCATCGGCGCATTGCCCGTAATGCTTCGCCCTTTGCTGCGTCTACAGCTTCGAACGCCCATGAAAGGACCACAATCATGGAACCTTCCAAATCACTCCCCCGGGAACAGGTGACGCCGTCAGCGACGCAGACCAACTCTTGTTGCTGCGGCGATGTCGTAACAGCAGAACCGGCGGCACAAACGCCCCTCGGCACCGACCAGCCCACGCTCGAACCGGCGCGCCGGACAAGCGGCGGAGGCTCGCGCTGATTTTCCAGTGATCCGGAGCTCTGCTGCGCAAGGCGGACGCCCTACACCCTTCTTCAAGATGAAAAGGACCACTCCGATGAAAACTGCGACTCTCGCGACGGCTCTTGCCATTTCCCTATCCACCGCTCTAACCGCGGTATCGGCAAATGCCGATACTGCGCGCGTCTACATTCCCGAAGGCCGCGCAGATGCGATCCGCATCGTCGATGCTGTCACGGGCCAGGATGTAGGCCGCATTGTAGGTACCGAAGCGGTGCACGGCCTCGCTGGCAGCCCGAATTCCCGCTACCTCGTTGCAGGCAGCTATATGGAAATTGACCGCGATGACGCCACCGAAATGTCAAAGCCCGCTGCTGTCAGTGACGACGAACACGCGGCACACCATTCCAAACCCAAGAAAGCACTTGGGCCGAGCGATGCCGGTGTCAGCCTTTTGTCGGTGATCGACGCCGCAACCGGTGATTTGCTTCGCAAAATCGAGGTGCCGGGTGCCGTGCACCATGTAGCGATTTCGCCGGACGGACGTTTTGCCGTATCCACCCACCCAAGTAGCGACGGGATATCCGTTGCCGATCTCGACAATTTCGAACTGGTTGCCTGGATTCCCACGGGCTCCATGCCGAACTACGCAGTCTTCGGTACTAATCCAGGCATCGTTTATATCTCGAATGCTGGGAACGGGACAGTCAGCGAAGTTGATCTCGAGCTCGGGATCGTTCGCCGGAACATGATCGCGGGCGAGGCGCCCGAGCATCTGACGATGAGCTCTGATGGCGGCATGCTCTTCGTGGCTGACGCAGACATCGGTCGGATCGTTGAGATCGATCTGTCAACCGGCCGGGACGTGCGAACATTTGAAATCGGCGGTGAAATCCACGGCCTGGATTTGTCCGAGGACCAGGCGCACCTGATGGTCGCCGCCAAGGAAACGGATAGGATCGTGTCGATTGACCTGCGATCCGGCAACATCGTCGACGCTGTTTTGTCCCCCGCGCCCTACCACCTGACGACGATCCCCGGGACGGGGTCGATCTTCGTGTCAAGCCGCGACGAGCCCAAGGTCTGGATTGTCGACGGAAAAACGCTGACGGCAACCAAGGAGATCCCGATCGAAGGCGAGGGGCACCAGATGGTCGCACTGAGCAAGTAGACGTTCGCGACCCTTATTAGGTGAAAGGAGAACGATATGACCTTCCATGGCCAACCGACACTTCGCTTTCTCGGCGCGGCCGGTACCGTGACAGGCTCGCGTTACCTGGTCGAGTGGGCAAACCGCCGGATCCTGATCGATTGTGGGCTGTTCCAAGGATTCAAGCAATTGCGGCGGCGAAACCGGAAGCCTTTTCAGGTACGGCCAGGCACGATCGACACCGTTCTTCTGACCCATGCGCATCTTGATCACTCCGGTTATCTGCCGGCGCTGATCCATGCGGGATTTCGTGGCCGGGTGCTCTCAACCCCGGCCACGAAGGAGCTCTGCGGCCTGATCCTGCCCGACAGCGGGCATTTGCAGGAGGAAGAGGCGAAATACGCGCGGCGTAAGCAATATTCCGAGCACAAGAAGCCGACGCCTCTTTATACGCTGAAGGACGCGCAGGCGGCTCTGGAGCAGTTTGACACCGTCTCGTTCAACGAACGTATCGACCTTGGCGATGGGATCCGTGCCGAGTTCATTCCCGCTGGCCACCTGCTGGGGGCAGCGCAGATACGACTGACCATAAATGGCACCACAGTGCATTTCAGCGGCGACCTGGGGCATGCCAAGGATCCGATGATGCGCGCGCCGGTGCCATTCGGTGGGGCCGATGTGCTGGTCTGTGAGTCGACCTACGGGAATCGCAAGCACCCCGACATCGACCCTGAGGCGGAATTGGCGCCTGTTTTGAAGCGGGTCTTTGCGCGGGGTGGTGCGGTTCTGATCCCGTCTTTCGCCGTGGGCCGTGCGCAAGGGCTGATGTACCACGTCGCGCGGCTGATGAAGCGCGACGAAATTCCCTTCGCCCCGGTCTATCTCAACAGCCCGATGGCGGTGGATGCGACCGAAATCTATCACCGGCATCATGAAGAGCATCACGTCAGTTGGGAGGACTGCGTGAACATGTTCCGTGTCGCCAAACGGGTGAACAGCGTCGAGCAATCAAAGGAACTCAACACCCGACGAGGACCGATGATCATTATCTCAGCCAGCGGCATGCTCACCGGAGGACGCATCTTACACCATCTGGTCAGCTTTGGTGGTGATCGGCGCAATGCCATCATCCTCTCCGGGTTTCAGGCCGGCGGCACCCGGGGTGCCTCGCTGGCTGGCGGCGCACGCAACCTGCGCATCTTCGGACAAGAACACCGGATAGAAGCCGAGGTCGTGCAACTCGAGACCTTCTCTGGGCATGCGGATGCCGATGAGATCCTGTCTTGGATGGGCGCCGCGGCACCGCCGCGCATGACCTATCTCACCCATGGCGAGCCGGAGGCCGCGGATACGCTTCGACGCCGGGTCGCGCATGAACTTGGCCGCAACGTGCGGGTGCCCGAGCATCTTGAGACCATCCGGCTGGACGCTCCGAAATGACAGGACGCCACAATATCCTGCCGCTTGTGCCTGCCGATATCGACACCTATCGGCAGCCGGTCGTCTACATGCGCGAGGACTGCCACGTCTGTCGTTCCGAAGGCTTTACCACGCAGACTCGCGTCGAGATCGAGGTCGAGGACAAACGGATCATCGCGACGCTCAACGTGATCACCGGCGGCGATTGGTTGCCACCTGAAACCGCGGCACTCAGCAATACGGCATGGGAGGCGCTTGCCCTGCAAACAGGTGCTGTCGGCCGGTTTTCGCACCCCGAACAACCGGCATCAGCTTCGGCGATCCGCACCAAGGTCTATGGCGGCCGGCTAGATAACGCCGCTTGCCGCGCGATCATCTCAGATACCATCCAAAGACGGCTCTCGGACCTGGACCTGGCCGCCTTCGTGACGTCCTGCGCCGGAGACCGGATGGATGAGGCCGAAACCATCGCTCTGACATTGGCAATGCGGGACGCGGGCGCACGGCTCGACTGGGGCAAGGGACCCGTTCTCGACAAGCATTGTGTCGGAGGCCTTCCAGGCAATCGAACGACGCCGATCGTCGTGGCGATCGTGGCGGCCGCGGGGCACCTGATCCCAAAGACATCGAGCCGGGCCATCACGTCGCCCGCGGGCACCGCCGACACGATGGAGGTCATGGCACCCGTCGCCTTGGACCAGGCGGCAATGCGAAGCGTCGTCGAGGCTGAGGGCGGCTGCATCGTCTGGGGCCGCCGGCTGGACCTGAGCCCCGCCGACGACATGCTGATCCGGATCGAACGTCCGCTCGACTTCGACAGCGAAGGCCAGATGGTGGCCAGCATCCTGTCAAAGAAGGCAGCTGCGGGATCGAGCCACGTACTGATTGACATGCCAGTTGGATCTACGGCGAAGGTGCGCACCGAAGCCGCAGCCAAAACGCTTGCCGACAGGCTTCAGGCCGTCGCAGCAGCACTGGGCCAAAAGCTTTCAATTCATAGAAGCGATGGCTCTGCCCCGGTTGGTTGCGGGATCGGCCCGGCGCTTGAGGCGCATGACGTTCTGGCAGTGCTGAGGCGGAGCCCGCAGGCGCCCGCCGATTTGCGCGAGCGTGCCCTCGATGTCGCGGGGGCCTTGCTGGATCTGGTCGGATCGAACGGGCGCCAATGGGCAGGCGAGCTGTTGGACGATGGCAAGGCAGAGGCTAAATTCATGGCGGTTTGTACAGCGCAGGGTGGGTTCACCGAACCGGGCAAAGCGCCACAAATCCAACCGATCAAGGCCACTCACGCAGGACAAATTACGGCAATCGACAACCGTCGCATCGCCAAGATTGCCAAGCTCGCAGGCGCGCCTGGACGCAAAACATCGGGCGTTCTGCTGCACGCGCGCGTGGGAGACACCGTCGAAATCGGTCAGCCCTTGTTCGAAGTTCATGCAGAGTCACAAGGCGAATTGGCGTGGGCGCTGGAGTATGCCGCCAGTGGCGACAGCCCGTTCCGCGTGGAGGATGCGCCATGACCCCCTTCATCCTGGCCTTTCCGGAAATGGCGGCCTTGGCCAAAGACCTTGCCAAGCAGATGGGTGCAGGGACAGCAGCTGTTGACCTGCACCAGTTCCCCGACGGGGAAAGCCTCGTGACCCTTCCAGACAACATGAAGCGCCGCGATGTCGTCCTTCTGGCCACGCTGCGGGACCCGGACCCGCTGGCACTGCCGTTGCGCTTTGCGGCGACCACGGCGCGCGAACTGGGGGCCGCGCGCGTGGGGCTTGTGGCGCCTTACCTCGCCTACATGCGTCAAGACAAACGGTTCGCACCCGGTCAAGCCGTGACGGCCCCGCTGTTCGCGCAGTTTCTGGAGGACAGTTTCGACTGGCTGGTCACCGTCGATCCGCATCTGCACCGCATTCCGTCGCTTGACCAGGTCTTCGGCATTTCCGCAATCCGCGTTCGATCCTCGCCGTTTATCGCCGCCTGGATTGCGCGGGAGGTGCCGGACGCGGTCATCCTGGGTCCCGACAGCGAAAGCCAGCAATGGGTGGCCGAGGTCGCCAGAATGGCCGGGCGCCCCTACGAGGTGCTGACCAAGGTGCGATCCGGTGACAGGCAGGTGGATGTCAGCGTGCCCAAAAGCGACGCATTGAAGCACGGCACACCCATTGTTTTGGACGACATCGCCTCGTCCGGGCGCACAATGATCCGCGCGATGGAGCATCTGACTGCGGCCGGAATGCGGCCGCCCATCTGCGTGATCATCCACGCGGTATTTGCGGGCAGTGCCTACGAAGACATCCTTGCTGCCGGCGCCGCGCACGTGATCACGACGGATAGCATTCCGCATCACAGCAACGCCATATCGTTAGCCGATCCGCTGGCCACCAGCATCACTCACGCGATGTCTGCTAAGGTTGAAACACCAAACGGACAGACACTGTGGCCCTAAACGAATTCTCGACGGAACTGAAAACATGAACAACCACCAACACCATGCCGACGCCAATCACAACGCCACCGTCTACGTTTGCCCGATGCATCCCGAGGTGCGTCAGAACGGGCCAGGCGATTGCCCCAAATGCGGCATGCATCTGGTGCCCGAGGGCGAAGCCGGCGAACACGCGCATCACGACCACCACGCGCATGAGCATCACGGCCACGCGGGGGCAGGCGGCGGCGACTATGACACCGTGCCTGCAGGCTATTCCGGCGCGGTCTATACCTGTCCAATGCACGCCGAGGTCCGGCAGACACATCCTGGCTCATGCCCGATCTGCGGGATGGGGCTGGAACTGGAAAATGCAGCCATGGCCGAGGAGGGGCCCAACCCGGAACTGGTGGATTTCACCCGTCGGTTCTGGATCGGCACGGTGCTGACGATCCCGCTTCTGGTTTTCACCATGGGGCCCTACGTCGGATTTCCGGGCGTACGCGAGATCTTCGGCGAACGCACGACGCTTTGGATTGAGCTGGTGCTGGGCACGCCCGTGGTCTGGTGGTGCGGCTGGCCCTTCATGGTGCGTGGCTGGAACTCGTTCCGGACATGGAACTTGAACATGTTCTCGCTGATCTCGATGGGGGTTCTGGCTGCATGGGCGTTCAGCGTCGTCGCCGTCCTGATGCCGGACATCTTCCCTGACGGATTCCGCGATGCCGAGGGGCATGTCGGCGTCTATTTCGAAGCCGCGGCGGTCATCGTCACACTGGTCCTGCTGGGGCAAGTGATGGAACTGCGCGCCCGTGAAGGCACCGGCAAGGCGATCCGGGCGTTGCTGGACCTGGCCGCAAAGACCGCGCGGATCATCCGCGATGATGGGAGAGAAGAGGAAATCCCGCTGGAAGACGTGCAGGTGGGCGACCGGCTGCGGGTGCGCCCGGGCGACAAGGTTCCGGTGGATGGCATAGTCGTCGACGGGCGGTCATCAATCGATGAGAGCATGATCACGGGCGAGCCGATCCCGGTCGAGAAGGTCGCAGGCGAGACGGTCACCGGTGCCACGATCAACGGCACCGGAAGTCTCGTGATCGAAGCCAAACGCGTCGGCGCAGACACAATGCTGAGCCAGATCGTGGAAATGGTGTCGAACGCACAGCGCAGTCGCGCGCCGATCCAGAAATACGCCGACCAGGTGGCGGGGTTCTTCGTGCCCGCCGTCATCGGCATCGCACTGCTGTCGTTCATCGGCTGGGCCCTCTGGGGGCCTGATCCGGCACTCTCTTACGCCTTGATTGCGGCAGTGGCGGTGCTGATCATCGCCTGCCCCTGTGCGCTTGGATTGGCAACGCCGATGTCGATCATGACAGCAACGGGGCGCGGGGCGCAGGCCGGCGTGCTGATCAAGAACGCCGAGGCTCTGGAGCGGTTCGAGAAGGTCGACACGCTGATCGTCGACAAGACTGGCACCCTGACCATGGGCAAGCCGCGCTTGACCGCAGTTCTGCCTGAGGACGGGCATGACGAGGCCGAGGTGCTGCGCCTTGCAGCGACGCTCGAGAAGGGCTCCGAGCACCCGCTGGCCGAGGCCATCGTAGAGGGCGCCGAGGAACGCAGCGTGAAAATGGGCGATGCAGGCGACTTCGAGGCGGTCACCGGCAAAGGCGTCAAGGGTATGGTGGACGGCAAGGCTGTGGCGCTTGGCAACCGCAAGCTCGTGGAGGATCTGGGGTTGGAAGCGGGCCATCTGGCCGACGCCGCCAACACCCGCCGCGACGAGGGTGAGACGGTGATGTTCGTGATTGTCGATGGCGCGGTCGCGGGGTTGGTCTGTGTTTCCGACCCGGTGAAGGAAACCACGCCCGCCGCGCTGAAGGCGCTGCACGAGTTGGGCTTCCGAATAATCATGGCCACGGGCGACAATGAACGAACGGCCAGGGCCGTGGCCGCGCGGCTGGGCATCGACGAGATTCGCGCCGACGTCCTGCCCGAGGATAAGGCCCGCATCATCAAGGAACTGCAGGATCAGGGCCGTAAGGTCGCCATGGCCGGCGACGGCGTGAACGACGCACCCGCGCTGGCCCAGGCCGATGTCGGCATCGCCATGGGCACCGGCGCCGACGTGGCAATCGAGAGCGCCGGGATCACGCTGGTCAAGGGCAACCTCGACGGCATCGTGCGCGCCCGCAGGCTGGCCCGCGCGACGATGCGCAACATTCGCCAGAACCTGTTCTTCGCGCTGATCTACAACGCCAGCGGTGTTCCCGTGGCGGCGGGTTTGTTGTTCCCGCTCTTCGGCATCCTGATCAGCCCGATGTTCGCCGCCTTTGCCATGAGCGCCTCGTCGATCTCGGTGGTTCTGAATTCGCTGCGCCTGCGAAGCGCGAGGATCTGAATTTATGGAGCGAAGCATGACAAACGACAAACCGATCCCTCGGCCATTGCTGATCGTTGGATCAGCGATTGCGCTGACCACGGCGGCGGAGATTTTCTATCTCGTCGTTTGGGGCATGGTTCTGTTCCCGGCGGGCGACTGGGCGGGCAAGGTCGTCTGGACGCTGACATGCGGTCTTGCGATGGGCGCGGTGATCGGAACGCTCACGCTGCTTTGGGTCGAACCTCGTTACGCCGGCCGATCAGCGCTGCTGCGGGCGGCGCTTGTTGTCGCCGTCATCGGGTCTTACTGCGCCTGGCTGTGCAGCCGGATCGATATCCGCTTCGGCTATTTTGGCGGGGCAGAAGAATCCTCCCTCTTCATCCTGTCAGGAGTCATCCCGGCCGTCCTTGGCGGGCTCTTCTATGGGTGGATCGTCGCAATACCGAGGCAAAACGGGTGACAATATGCAGACGCCGGAGAATACAAGCATGAGCGGCCCCGGTCCCGAAAGCCACCGGCAGCGTGACCGGGCCGCACTTTATCGCGCCCATGACCGGAGTTTCGCCGATTGGGCTGCCGGCGCTGGGGTGCTCGCCCACGATTGCCTGACCCAGGTGCGCGTTCACGACATGGTCGATGCGCTTCACCAGCGCGGAGCCATCCCCGACAAGGCTTCCGGCTACGCCATTCTCAGGGCTGCGGACCAGATCGCAAACGCCGCGATGTGGCTTGTTGTACACATGACGTATGCCTGCACCGTCCGCGCCGACGGACAGGCCCTTCGATCCGAGGATTTCAAGCCGAACCCCGACGGTCACACCGGAGGATCACTCAATATGGTCCCCGCTTATGTTGGCTATCTCGCAGCCAATGCGCTCAGCGGCACGACGCGGTCCTGGCTGATGGGCCAGGGGCACTGCGTCGCGGCGATCGACGCGGTGAACCTCATCGTCGACAACATGTCGCCAGCGCAGTCAGAGCGGTATTCCTTCTCCGACGACGGGCTGACCAGATTTGTTCGGGACTTCTACTCCTATGGGATCGACGCCGGCGGGCGACCAACGTCGCCGCTGGGAAGCCATGTCAATCCGCATACGGCGGGAGGGCTGATCGAGGGCGGGTATCTCGGCTTTGCCGGACTTTTCTACGGGCACATGCCGGAGCCCGGAGAGCGCCTCGTCGCGTTCTTGAGCGACGGTGCATTCGAGGAACAGCGTGGCAGCGACTGGGCGCCGCGCTGGTGGAGAGCGGACGACACCGGACTGGTCACCCCGATCATGATCGCGAACGGACGGCGGATCGACCAGCGCACCACAATGGCCCAGGTCGGGGGAGTCGAATGGTTTCGTCGCCATCTTCGCCTGAACGGCTTTGACCCGATTGACCTGGATGGCCGGGATCCTGCCGCCTTTGCCTGGGCAATCCTGGAGATGGAAGAGCGTCTCGGCGCCTGCGCGGCGGCGGTCCTGCGTGGCGAGCAACCCTATCCTGTCCCGCTGCACTACGGCATCGCCGAGACGATCAAGGGCTTCGGCTTTCCCGGCGCCGGCACGAACCGGGCGCATAATCTGCCCCTCGAAGGGAACCCGCGGGGCGATGCTGGCGCACGCCAAATGTTCAACGAAGGGGCAACAAGACTCTGGGTGCCCGCGGACGAGCTGGCGACTGCTGTCCGGCAGCTGAACAACCATTCGGCAACCGAGCGCCCGAAAGAGCGCGACCATCCGCTGATCTCACGCAAACCTGTCACAGCCAACCTGCCGGAGCCGCCATGGTCGGCTGCTGCAGAAGGCGAGCCGGCCTCGCCGATGGCGGGGATTGACCAGCATTTCCGATCCATCGTCATAGAAAATCCCAAACTTCGCGTGCGTGCCGGCAACCCTGACGAGATGCGGAGCAACCGGATGAACACGACCCTCGACCAGCTGAAGCACCGCGTGACCGCGCCCGAGCCGGGGCTGGCGGAGTCGGTCAGCGGCTCGGTCATCACCGCTCTCAACGAAGAAGCGGTGGTCTGCTCGGTTCTCGCGAACAAGGGTGGTCTGAACGTCGCGGTATCTTACGAAGCTTTCGCGACGAAGATGCTCGGGGCACTGCGCCAGGACCTGATCTTCACGCGGCACATGATCGATGCGGGGCGCGAGCCCTACTGGTTGGGCGTGCCGCTGATCGCCACGTCGCATGCCTGGGAGAACGGCAAGAACGAGTTGTCGCACCAGGACACGACGGTGGCCGAGACGATGTGGGGCGAGATGTCCGATCTTTCCCGCGTCGTCTTTCCCGTCGACTGGAACAGCGCGACAGCCTGCCTTGACGCGGTCTACCGCTCGCGCGGCGTGATCTGGACGATGATCGTTCCCAAGCGCGAGGTCCCGAACCGGCTCTCTCCCAAGCTGGCGAGAATGGCACTGAAAGACGGTGCGGTCTGCCTTCGTGATCTGGGTGAGGACGCACCAGAACTGCTTCTTGTCGCGACAGGCGCATACCAGCTTTCAGAGGCCTTGCGAGCCTCCTCCCGTCTGGCTGAAGGTGGCGTGAGGCACCGGGTCATCCTGGTGCTCGAGCCAGGCCGGTTCCGCCTCCCGCGGGACGGCCGCGAACAGGAACACTTGGCCTCGAAGATCGTGGTCGACACGTTGTTTCCTGAAACCGTCAAGGCACGGGTCTTCCTGTCCCACACCCGACCGGAGCCGTTCTGTGGTCTCGTCCGTCCACTCGATACCGGCCCGCGCACGTCCAGGTTCCTCGGGTTTTGCGGCCGTGGCGGCACCCTCGACACGAACGGCATGCTCTTCGCCAACCGGTCGACCTGGGCGCACGTCATCACGGCAGCCGCAGATGTTCTGGGCCGTCACGCCGAGGAATTTCTGACGAGTTCCGAACTCGACGCGGTGAATGGCCGCCGCCCGCCGAAACATGCTCTCTTTGAGAGGGCCGACTCATGATCCTTGTCGCCTATGCGGCCCTCGCGGTCCTCGGTGTCTTTCTGTTTGAACGCGCCTACCTGTCGCGTTGGCTGGCGCCGCAAGATGGGTCAGCCCACAGTTGACGGATCATGTCACACAATCGGTTCGCGATGGGCGGCGTGCGGGCCTTGCAATGCTCATCGGTCTTGCTCTGGGTATGGTGGCCGCGAATTCGCCGCTGGCGGATACCTACGCGCTTATTCACCATCTGCCTCTGCGGGTGGGACCGGTCGCGTGGGCAATCGAAGCCCCCCTGATCGAGTGGATCAATCAGGGCCTTCTGGCGGTCTTCTTCTTTCTGATTGGCATCCACACAAATCATGAGCTGAGCCGAGGTGCGCTGTCCGAACCCGGCGCGGCCGTGCTTTCGGCAAGTGCGGCACTCGGCGGCATGATTGTGCCGGCAGCCATCTATCTTGGAGTCAATGTCGGAGATATTGTCGCCCTTCGTGGGTGGGCGATCCCGATCGCAACGGATATCGTGCTGGTCCTTGGTGTCCTTTCGCTTGTTTCAAGGCAGGTGGCACCCGCGATCATCGCCTTTGCGACGGCTGCAGCGATATTCGACGACCTCGGGTCAGTGGCTGTCATCGCATTGTTCTACGGAGAGTTCGATCAGCTTTGGCCGCTTTGGATCGTGGTTGGCGGCCTGGCAGGTCTGCTTCTGCTCAATCGAACCCGAAAGGCCTCGCTGGTGCCTTACCTTGCCTTCGGCTGCGTTCTCTGGGCAGGACTGATCATAACCGGCCTCGAAGGAGCCGTTGCAGGTGCAATAGTCGGGTTTTCCCTGCCGCTTTCGGCGTTTCCGCCAAAAGCGGCCGCGCGCGCCGAGCGGCGCATTTCGCCGTTTGCTCTGTTCTTTGTCCTGCCGGTCCTCACCTTCTTCAACGGCGGCGTCGTGTTGGATTTTGTTTCCGCTGACCCACAGGCATGGTCTGTCGCAATCGGCATTGCGATTGCTTTAATTGTCGGAAAGCCTTTGGGACTTCTCGGTGGAACACTTCTGGCGCTTCGCCTGCGCATCGGAACACTTCCTCCCGACACTTCGCTGCGGGACGTATTCGGGGTCGCACTTCTGGCTGGTGTCGGATTCACCATGAGCTTGTTCATCGTCGGCGCGGCATTCGATTCAACCCCGATTGCTGCAACGGCAAAGCTCGCAGTCGTGAGCGGTTCGGCTGTCGCCGCCTTGCTCGGCATCTTCGTTTTCAAAACACGCCGATCAGTCAGACAATAGAGAAGGTTAGCGCACTCCTAGTCCTCTGGTTCCACGCAGGGCCGCCAGTCCCACAGGCGGTTCATCGTCGCAAACAGGAAGGACGCTGACCAGGCGATCAGCAAGAGCCCGTTCAGCGCCTCGACACCGGTGAGAAACCGCAGATGCCCGGTTGGAACGATGTCACCGATCCCGAGCGATGTGTAGGTGACGGCCGAGAAGTAGAGGTAGTCAAGCGGGTGTGCCATTGCAGCCCCTTCGAAGCCACCGATCCCGAACACGGTCTCCGCAATCCAGAAGCCGCCCGCGAAGAGCCCGATCTGCAACAGATGGGTGAGAAACAACAGACTCACGATGGAAAGCACGCGCATATGCGGCCGCATGGGAACGGATGCCATGGGGCCTGAGCAGAGGCGCAGGGACATCAGATGCAAATACGCCGTAGCGACAAATAGGGCGACGGATATGGTTATCGAAATCAGCAATTTACGATCCCTCTTTTGATCTTGTCGACGCAAGAATGGGTTATGTCCGGATTACCGGGACGACTTCAATCCCTGCTGGGCGGGCCGAGAACCGTTCGCTCCAAAACCTGACCACCGGACAAAATGCCAGACAAACCGTTCGCAATGCGGATCGAGCCGAAACTGTGGTGACGCCCTGCCGGAAGATTGCTACCGTAGACAAAGCCGCGCAAACACTAATGTCGAGATCTGATCAGTGTGCCTGTCCCAAGAAGTCAGCTTTGCAGCCAGCGCCTTTCTGGTCGTGGGTGGAACCTATGCAGTCACGCGGGCCTGGGCAATCAATCGCCGATATCTGCCCGTTGCGCTGATGCCGGTCTTCGCGGGGCTGCAGCAGTTCACGGAAGGCAACGTCTGGTGGGGGGTGAACTCCGGCGACCCGGCCACCACGCTTCTGGGCGCGCTGGGATTCATCTTCTTCACCTGGTTCATGTGGCCCTTCTGGATCCCGCTGGCATCCTGGGTTTTGGAGCCCCCCGACAGTCGGCGTCGGCCCTTGATGGCGGTGATGTCAGTGGCCGGCCTTGCGTTCGGGCTGGCCCTTTACGTACCGCACCTGGCCAATCCGGATTGGGTTGAGGTGACGGTGAACCAGGATTCGCTGGCCTATGAAGGCACGATGTTCCTAGATTACCTGATGCCGCGCTGGATGACCTACGTGATCTATCTGGCCTTGATCATCCTGCCGCCAGCGATATCGACCTACTACCACATGCGCTGGTTCGCGCTGACCATCGTCGGGGTGGTCGTGGTCGACATCCTGTTCCTGCGCTACGCCTATATTTCGTTCTTCTGTCTGCTGGCCGGTCTTGGCACCCTTCACTTGATCTATATCATTGCGCGAAACAAATGCGCACGCGAATGTCCTGTCCTGTTTGCTTGAACGGCCAACCATCCGCGTGAGGAAGGACAGTAGCGATGTGTAAATCCGCAGGCCCAACTCGTAGCCGCGGCTGCGCTGAAAGCCAGGAGCTCTCGCAGACTCTTGTAACAAACCAGAGCGCGTTTTTCGGCTTCCTGATGAAGCGGCTTGGGAATCGTGCCGACGCGGAGGATGTCCTGCAGGAATTCTGCACGCGCGTTCTGGCGCGGAAAGATCAGCTGCGCGAGGCGAATCGCATGGATGCCTGGCTCTATGCGGTGTTGCGCTCGGCACTCAACGACCATTACCGCAAATCGGGCCGATCCCGTCGTCTGAGAGATGCTGTCGCGCAGGAGGCCCAGTCTGCTATGGTCGCGGATGACCCTGTCGAAGACATGGACGTGATCTGTAAGTGCGTCAAAGGGTTGGTCACCGAGTTGCGCCCGGGTGATGCGGAACTGATCCGCCGCATAGATATCGACGACGATGATCGCGCGATGGTGGCGGCGGACTTGGGGCTGAAACCCGGAACTCTTAATGTACGTCTTCACCGCGCCCGTGCCGCATTGGGTGACGCGCTATTAGCCCATTGTGGACCGTGCTGTCGGCATGGCTTTGACGATTGCTCCTGTCCACCACCAGGGTGTGAGCATCCAGTCGAAGAGACCGCTTGCGAGGAAAAAGACACCGTCTCGTAACGCGGTTTTGTAATGCTGTGCTCCTAACTGCGTCTTCATACCGAAGCCGCTCGGGAGGATCACATGACCAGGGAACCGACAGAAGCACAGGTGATCGCAGACCTGGTTTCGGATGTGTTCTGCGAGTGCCGAGGGACGGTGCAGGCCGATGTCGGGGCACTGTCGGGAGAGTTGTTTCTTGAGGTAGATGTCGAGGGTCGGAGTCTTCGGTCTGCAGCGGATTCCTTGGGGCTTACCCCGCAAGAGGCCAGAACGATTCTCTTTTTGTTCCGCCGTCAAATGGTCAATGCGCTGGTCGGTTCAGTGTTAGCCGAAGGGTTGCCAGCCGATCATACGCGCAGGGACGGCGCGCCAAGGGGTCAACTCTGAATGCCCCGGATGGGGCTGGTCGTGTTGCAAGGACAAGACCGACATCGGCGAGCCCCGCACGCATGTAACGAAATCACCGAGCAAGCGTCTTTTCTTATGAACCGCGCAAACAGCGTTCGTCAGGAAAGGAACACGGAAATGCTCGCAACTCTCATTCTCGCTGGTGCCCTCGCTTCTGCACTGCTCGCAGGCACCGCTATCGTCCGGCTACGTGATCGTCCCAAAGTCAAAGAGGCTGTCGTGGACATTCCGGTAGAAACCCCGAGACGCCCACGCCGGCACTGAGATCAGCACTCGGAATACCGCTTGAGAACCGTCGGAAACCGCGATGACGAACTCGACCAAGATAGTAATCGTCGGGGCTGGACCAGCCGGCCTTGCTTGCGCGATCGTGTTGGCGCGCGCCGGTCGCCAAGTGATTGTACGCGAGTGGAAGGATTGTGTGGGCCACAGGTTCCACGACGATTTCCAGGGGCTTGAGAGCTGGACCAGGGAACTGGACGTTCTCGAGGAACTGGCCGCCGCCGGGATCACCGCCGATTTCGACCATCATCCGTTCGAGCGTGGCACTGTGTTCGATCCGTCCGGACATCGGTATGCCGTGAAGGGACTGCGCCCGCTCTTCTACCTGCTCCGGCGCGGTCCGGGTCAAGGCACACTAGATAGCGCCCTTCTGGCCCAGGCCCGCGCCGCGGGTGTTGAGATCCGTTTCGGCGACTGGGTGAAGACGTTCGCCGACGCGGGCGTCCTGGCCGCCGGGCCGCGCGAGGCCGGCGTCATCGCCGCAGGGCACGTTTTCGAGACGGACATGCCCGACGGGGCCTGGCTCGCGCTTGGCCACGAGGTCGCGCCAGGAGGATACGCCTACCTGCTGGTTCAGGCGGCCTAGGCACGATCGCGAGTTGCATGTTCACAGGTTTTCGCGCCCATGCCGGACTTGAGATGCGCAACGCCCGCAGCTTCGGCGGGTATGGCGCCTACCGATCGCCTCGTAGCGCCATGCAGGGCGTGCACCCGGTAATTGGCGAGCATGCGGGCTTTCAGGACGCGCTTGCCGGATTTGGGATACGCCATGCGATCCGCTCGGGCGTTCTGGCGGCGGAATGTCTGCTGACAGGCAACGACTATGTCACCCGTTGGAAATCGGAACTTGGTCCGCTTTTGGAGGCAGGCATCGTCAACCGCTGGATGTTCGGCTTGGGCGGCAAAGTCGGCATGCGCATCGCCAGCCGCAAGTTGGCCACTGGCGATGCGGGGGGCGTGCTCCGCCGTGCATACTATCTGACCACCTTCAGGCGGCTGGCGCTGCCGTTTGCCCGCCGTCGCTATCGCAAGGCTCTGGAAGACCCGAGTTGCAGCCACATCAATTGCGATTGCGTCTGGTGCCGCCATGGCGATCACGGCGCATAGGGGAAAGGAATCAAGGTGGGGGAAATGCATGAAACACGATGAGATCCTTCGCGCGTCGAAGACAGATCGCCGCGCACCGGTGGCGTTGTGGCTTCTTGATCGCGAACTCCGCAGGGTCATCCGGACAGGAGTGCTCGAAGTTCGTTTGCCCGATGGCGAGACCAGGCGTTACGGCATGGGATCTTCTGCGATTTCAATCGCGATCCGCGACTGGCCAACACTCCGCCGGATCGCCATCCATCCTGACCTCGCTCTGGGGGAAACCTGGATGGAGGGTGGACTGACGGTCGAAAAGGGCGATCTCTACGGCCTGATCGCCCTTTGTCTTGAAAACTGTCGGAACGCCCGCTTGCCCATGCTGTGGCGGGTCCGCGACCGACTGAGGATGACGCTCAGGCGGTTCACAATGTACAATCCCATCCCGCGGTCGCGCCGGAATGTCGCCCATCACTACGATCTGGGCGACGGCCTCTACGACCTCTTTCTCGACCCCGAACGGCAGTATTCCTGCGCCTATTTCGAGACCTCCGAAGAGAGTCTCGAGATCGCGCAGGTTCAGAAGATGCGCCACATCTCGGCCAAGTTGCGCGTGCTGCCGGGACAGAAGGTTCTCGACATCGGTTCCGGCTGGGGTGGTTTGGGGAGGTATCTTGCCCGTGTGACGGACGCGCAGGTAACCGGGGTCACGCTGTCGGTGGATCAGCAGAAATACGCCACTGATCGGGCGCGGCGCGATGGGTTGGATGACCGGCTCCGCTTCGATTTGCGCGACTATCGCCACCAGACGGGCCGCTTCGACCGGATCGTGTCGGTCGGCATGTTCGAGCATGTCGGCGTCGGACACTACAGCGCGTATTTCTCCAAGCTTGCGGACCTTCTCGATGCAAACGGTGTGGCTCTGGTGCATACGATCGGGAGTGCTTGCCCGCCGCGTGCGCCTGACCCGTGGATATCAAAGTACGTCTTTCCGGGCGGCTATGTTCCGTCGCTCTCGGAAATCGTCCCGGAGGTTGAACGGGCGGGGCTCGTTATAGCGGACATCGAAGTGCTCCGCCTTCACTATGCCGAAACGCTGAAAGCCTGGAGGGAACGCTTCATGGCGCACCGGTCCGAGGCGGCCGCGCTGTATGATGAACGCTTCTGCCGGATGTGGGAATTCTACCTCGCGTCCTGCGAAGCAGGGTTCCGCCACAACTTTCTGGTCGTGTTCCAGATCCAGCTTGCACACCGATTGGATGCTGTCCCAATGACACGGGACTATATGGAAGCCACCAAAAGACAGCTGCCCCATTCGAGCCGCGGCAGGAATGCGGATACCGTGAAGTCGAATGCGCGCAGAGAGGACTGGGTCGCCGCCGAATGACCATCCGCAAGACATCGCTGATCGCCCTGGTCATGTTCCTGTGGGCCGTCTGCTTCCCTCTCATCGTAGCGGGTTTTGCCTACGCCCCGCATCTGACCTTCGCTTCCTTACGGGCGTTTTTCTCCGGATCGGCGCTCGTGGCCATCGGGATGATATTTGGCCGCCCCTGGCCGCGAGGCATGCGGGTATGGCTCACGATCATCGGCATAGGTCTCGGGGCCACGTCGCTTGGATTTCTTGGCATGTTCATGGCCTCGGAATTCATCCTGCCCGGACTTGCCACGGTGCTGGCCAACGCGCAGCCGCTGATGGCCGCGGTGCTTGCGACCGCAGTCTTGGGCGAGCGTTTGAGTGGGCGCGGCAAAGCGGGCCTCGCCTTGGGCTTTGTTGGCATCGTGCTGATCGCCGCGCCACAATTTCAGGCACCTGCCGGGAGCGCGTTCGGGCTCGGCGCTGCCTACATCCTTTTGGCCGCCCTGGGCATCACAATCAGCAACGTTCTTATCCGCGCGTTGGCAGGGCGTGCGGATACCCTGATGGCGATGGGAAGCCAGATGCTGATCGGTGGAATCCCTCTCATGGTGGGTGCGTTTCTTTACGAAGACCCGATATCGGTCACGTTCTCACCGCAGTTCGTTCTGATTCTGCTCGCGATCAGTCTCCTCGGTACATCGCTTGCCTATTGGCTGTGGAGCGAGATTCTTCGAACGACCGACCTCAGCCGCGCCAACGCATTCGCTTTCCTGGTGCCTGGCTTCGGACTTGCCATGGGCGCGGCCTTTTTCGGAGAGACCATCGGTCTTTTGACGAGTTTGGGAGTTCTTGTTACGCTTTTCGGTATCGCCATGACCAATACCGATCGTTCCGAAGCCGAATAGTCTCCGGCGTCCTGCGCGAAGTAATCCGCGGCAGCCAGGAAACCAAAAAACGTGTAATGTATCCGGCTCTCGGGCGTCTTGATTGTGAGGCGCTTTTGAACGCGCTCCTTGACAAAAGGAGGTCCCGAAATGACCAGCATCAGCAACACGCCCCGCGCCGCTCGGATCCCAATTCAGGCTCTGGGCTGGAGCCTCGGCATTTTCTTCGCGATCACCTACACGATCTGCGTGGTTTTCGACCTGGTCTTTCCCAGCCAGAGCATGACCAGCCTGTGGAACCCGCTTCTGCCATGGGTCGATGGCATCAGCCTCGGAGGCTACGTCGTCGGCATAGCCGAAACGCTGCTTTATGGCTGGTTCGTCGCGCTGATCTTCGGCCCGTTGTTCAACTTCTTTGCTGAGCGGAGTGCGTGATGGCCACGACCAGATCCCCAAAACGGCAGCTCAAGTCGGTAGCGACTGGACAAGCCGCTTCACCGGCCAACCAAAGCGGCCCGAAAACTGAAGAACCGAAGGCCGCGCAGGTCGAAAGCCCGACCGCTGCCACCACGACGTATCCTCAGGACCTGTTCGAACGCTGGGTTCTGTTCCTAGACACATTGCGCGAGCGCGCCGACAACATGATCGAGCACGAGCGGCGTGGAATGCCGCCGCTTCTGGATTTCAAATATGAAACCCTTCTCGACGCGCGCCACTTCGACCGTCCCGCCAACTACGCGCTTCTCAGGATCACCGAAATCGGCGAGGACTGCTGGGACGATTGCGTTGACATGGCCAAGCCGCCGGTGATCGTGGTCGACCCTCGCGCCGGCCACGGTCCGGGCATCGGCGGCTTCAAGCGCGACAGCGAGGTGGGCATTGCGATGCATGAGGGCCGCCCGGTCTACTTCGTGACCTTCTACCCGGAACCCGAGCCAGGCCAGGCCCTGGCCGATGTCCGTCACGCCTTGCGCCGCTTCGTCGAAGAAGTTGCCCGCCGCCATCCCGACCATGCGCCCATTCTCTACGGCAACTGCCAGGCGGGCTGGGCGATTACACTCTTGGCTGCTGACTGCCAGGGGCTTTCTGGTCCAATTGTCCTAAACGGCTCGCCGCTCTCCTACTGGGCCGGTGAAACCGGAACCAACCCGATGCGTATGATTGGCGGGCTTGTCGGGGGCACCTGGGCCGCGCATATGACCGCGGACCTCGGCGACGGGCGCTTCGACGGCGCGTGGCTCGCGCAGAACTTCGAGAACCTGCAGCCGGAAAAGGCGATCTGGGACAAATACGCCCACCTGTTCTCGCATTTCGACGGCGAACGCGAGCGATTCCTGGAATTCGAGCGCTGGTGGAACGGCTTCTACACGCTGAGCCGCGAGGAGATCCTTGCGATCGCCGAAAACCTCTTCATCGGCAACAAGCTGGAAACCGGCGAGATGCGGGTCTGCGAGGGCTGCACCGCCGATCTGCGACGGATACAGAACCCGATCGTGATCTTCGCCTCGGAGGGCGACAACATCACCCCGCCGGCACAGGCACTCGGCTGGATCCCGAAGGTCTACGCCGACACCGCCGCGCTGAAGGCTGCAGGACAGCGGATCGTCTATCTCGTGAACCCCCATGTCGGACATCTAGGCATCTTCGTCTCGGCCTCGGTGGCGCGGCTCGAACACCGCGCGATCCTCGAAAGCCTTGACGAGATTGAGTCTCTTGAACCCGGTCTCTACGAAATGAAGATCGACAATCCCACTGGCGATCCCGACTGCAAGAAACAGGCCTATTCGGTCAGCTTCGAGGCGCGCGACGTCTCCGAAATCGGCGAGGTGCACCCCGAGGATGCACTCAGGAATGTCGCACAAGTCTCGCGCGTGGGAGAAGCAGCCTACGACCTGTTCCTTGGCCCTTGGCTGAGGGCGCTGACCACACCACAATCAGCGGAGGCTCTACGCGCGATGCACCCGATGCGCTGGAGCAGCCTCATGTTCTCGGCGCGCTACAACCCGTGGATGGGTGCCGTACAGGCGATGGCCGCCTCGATCCGCCCGGACCGTGTGCCGCTGCCCGAAGACGACCCCCAACTGACGGCAGAGCGCGAGAATTTGGAGCGGATCGGGGCCAGTCTCGGGGCGATGCGTGTAGCCCGCGATCATGCCATCGCAACCCTTTTCAAGGCACTCTACGCCCCCGGCGCCGGCTTCGTAAATCAAGACAAGGATTAGATCATGCAATGGATCGTGGACAACTGGCTGATCCTTCTACTCGGCGGCGGGATGGTCGCCATGCATCTCTTCGGTCATGGCCATGGCGGCCATGGTCGGGGAGGCCGGAGAAAGAACACTTCCAACGACCGCACCGCGCATGTGCACGACACCCGGGATGCCCGCAGCGCCACAGATGAAGAAACGGCGACAGCTCGGGAACGTCCGAAGGATGACGGGCGGGCATGAGATGCGACGTCCGGCCGTCCTCGTCCTGAACGCGGGGTCCTCCAGCCTCAAGTTCGCCCTCTTCGAAGCCGGGCAGGGCGGCGCGCGAATTGCCGGTGGGGCGGTTACGGGAATTGGGACCGATGCCGCCCGGCTCACGTTGACCGCGACCGGCGACGCGAAAGACATGGAACGAGACGGCGCTTTTCCGGGCCATCACGCAGCACTCGACGCCGTAGTCTCCGAGGTCAGCTCTGACCGCCTTGCGGCCTTCCCGGTCACCGTTGGTCATCGTGTCGCCCATGGCGGGCCGGATTGCGATTGCCCGGAGGAGGTTACACCCGACCTTCTGGCGCGTCTGCGCAGTCTGGTGTCCCTCGCGCCGCTGCATCTGCCCCACAACATCGCGGGGATCGAGGCCATCGCGACCCTGCGCCCGGACCTGCCGCAGATCGCCTGTTTCGACACCTCGTTTCACAACCGCCTGCCGCGGGTGGCGAGGATGACCGGCCTGCCGCGCGAGTTGGAAACACCCGAGCTTCGGCGCTACGGCTATCATGGGCTCAGCTATGAATACATCGTTGGTGCGCTGGCCCGGGACGGCGTCGATGTCGAGGCCGAGCATCTGGTCGTCGCGCATCTCGGCAACGGGGCTTCACTGGCCGCCATCCGGGGTGGCAGGTCGATCGAAACCACGATGGGGTTTTCGCTGGTCTCCGGCGTGCCCATGGGGACCCGGTCCGGCGATATCGACCCCGGTCTGATCCTGCACCTTCAGCAGGAAGCCGGAATGTCAGCGGAGGATCTTGGGAACCTGTTGCGAACCCGGTCGGGCCTCCTCGGCCTGTCGGGGATAAGCCGCGATATGCGTGTTCTTATCGAGCGCCATGACGCTGCCTCTGCCGAGGCGATCAGGTACTTCTGCTATCATGTTCGGCGCCACCTGGTCGCGCTGACCGCACCGCTCGAAGGCCTCGACCGGCTGGTCTTCACGGGCGGCATCGGTGCCAATGCCGCACCAGTGCGCGAATTGATCTGCGCTGGGCTTGGCTATCTTGGGGTCCGTATTGACCACGAGGCCAATCTGGCGGGGAGTAAGACCATCTCCGCAGCCGGTTCGCGGGTCAACGTCGAGGTCCGCCAGACCGACGAGGAACAGGTGATCGCCGATCACGTCGCGCGTCTTTGCCAAGAATGCGCTTCCGAACCGAAAGCGGCGTCACGATGACAAGTCAGCAGTCACCCAAGACACTTACTTCACTCGTTGCCCGTGCACGCGCGACTGGACCGGTCCGCGTCGCTGTCGCCGATGCCGCGCAGGAGGTCGTTCTGGCCACCATGCGGCGGGCAAAGGAAGAGGGGCTGGCCGAACCGCACCTGGTGGGCCCCCGGGCGGACATCGAGCCTCTGGCCGCAGCTGCGGGGCTGGGGCTCGACTCGGCTTGCCTGCACGACAGCGGAGCGGACGCCGACGCGGCGCGAGTGGCGGTCAGGCTGGTGCGGGAAGGCAAAGCCGACGTCGTGATGAAGGGCAATCTGCATACCGACGTCTTCATGCGCGTTCTTCTAGATGCGGAAAGCGGGCTGCGTGTTCCCGACCAGCGCGTGAGCCATTTGTTCCAACTAGAAGTGCCGGGACACGAGCGGCTGATCGGTATTACCGACGCGGCGATCAATATCGCCCCAGACCTCGCCGCCAAGGCGCAGATCTGCCAGAACGCAGTGGATGCCTTCCGCGCAATCGGCGTGGACAAACCCCGCGCTGCGGTCCTGTCGGCGGTCGAGACGGTGACGGCGTCCATAGGTTCCACCCTGGACGCCGCCAGCCTGACCCTGATGGCGCGGCGCGGGCAGATCACCGGTGCCCTTGTCGACGGGCCGCTTGCATTCGGCAACGCGGTTTCGCCGCTTGCCGTGGCCGAAAAGGGCATCGTCTCGGACGTGGCGGGTTGTGCCGATATCCTGCTGGTGCCCGATCTGGTCAGCGGTAACATGCTGGCCAAGGCGCTCGAATATCTCGGCAGAGCCAAAGCCGCCGCCGTGGCGCTCGGACTGGCCGCGCCGGTGGTCCTGACGTCACGTGCGGATACCGAGGAGACGCGGATCGCGTCGCTTGCCCTGGCGTCGCTGCTCTGGCGGAGCGGCGGCGCACCAGGCACCACTGAGATGGGCGAGGAATTGCACCGCACGCTGCGGCCCGCGCCGATGGCCGATGCCGATTGCCACCCACTCCCTCTAACAAAGGCCAAGAAATGAGCCCCGAGAAACGGAAAAATCAGGATCGTTCGGCCGAAACCCGCGCCAAGGCATCTGGCATGTCAGCTAAACCCCGGTTCGAAGACTGCTGCGATCCGCGCGAATTGCTCGATCTTACGGGCCGTAAAGGGCTGGAGATCGGTATCGCCAACGAACGCAGTCTCGCCTGGCCCGGTGGCGACGCGTGCCGCGTCCGGACTGGTCGGGTCCACCGACCTTCTGGCCGCCAGCGCGAGGATCGCGCCGCTTCGACGCAATATCGAAACCGACGACGTCGGCCTGGCCACGCTGCTTCTCGCAAGCGATTACACGGCTGCCATCACTGGTGAGACCCTGCATGTCGATGCCGGTGTGCACATCGAGGGGCCGGTCGGCAGAGGTCAGATGCAGGGAGAGACCAAACCACGGGAGCAGGAGAAATGACAGTCATCGGCAGAAGCACGCCTGAGCCGGGTCAAGATAACTCCGAAAGCAGACGGGATTTTCTTTACTACGCAACAGCTGGAGCGGGTGCAGTGGCCACGGGTGCCGCCGTATGGCGCCTCATTAATTCGATGAACCCGTCTGCAGACGTCCTCAGCCTGTCGACTGTACGCGTCGACTTGTCCGGCATGGAACGAGGTCAACGGATTACCGTCAGCTGGCAGGGCAAGCCTGTCTTCGTCTGGCGCCGGTCACAAGAGGCCATCGATGTGGCGCGCGCCACACCGCTTGACGCGCTGGTCGACCAGACGGACAGCGCCAGAGAAAACCCGAACCACACACAGCCGGAGCCTGCACTCGACCAAAACCGGACGGCAGACGAGGCCGGTGAATGGCTGATCGTCATCGGGATCTGCACGCATCTTGGCTGCGTCCCCGTTGGCCAGGGATCGGGAGATGCTCTTGGGGAATTCGGCGGATGGTTCTGCCCTTGTCACGGATCGCACTACGACACGTCCGGACGGATCAGGAAGGGGCCTGCCCCGCGCAACCTCGACATCCCTCGCTACACGCTCGCCGACGATCTCATGCTGACGATCGAGGCATGAGACCACCAACAAACAGAAAGGACCCTGAACCATGAAGGCCAAGGACGTGATGAAAACCGGTGTCGTCACTATCCGTGACGACGGAACTGTCGAAGGGGCAGTCAAGTTGATGCTGGACAACCACATCAGCGCTCTTCCGGTTCTCGACAGCGACAACAGACTCGTCGGCCTGATTAGCGAAGGCGACATCATACGACGGATGCGAGACGGCGGAGCACAGCGCCGTTCGTGGTGGCTGGAGTTGTTTGCCGGCGAAGCCGATGCGAAGGACTACGTCAAGGCCCGCAGTCATAAGGTCGCCGACGTGATGACCCGCGATCTTGTCACGGTCGATGAAGGCACACCGGTCGGCGAGATTGCCAAGACACTCGAAACCCGCCGTATCAAACGCGTTCCGGTCCTTCGGGACGAAAAGATCGTCGGAATTGTATCCCGCGCCGACCTCGTCCGCGCGCTGGCACAGTCGACCAAGGGAAAGCTGCCGTCGCCCACGCTCGCGGACGAGCCGTTGCGCAAGGCGGTCGAGGCCGCGATCGCCGAAGTTCCCGGCGCATCGGTCAACCTTATCAACCTCATTGTGGAGAACGGGAACGTCTCCGTGTGGGGTGTTGCCGACAGCGATTTCGTCGAAAACGCGATCCGGGTCGCTGCCGAAAATGTCGATGGTATCCGCTCGGTCGATGTCCACATGGGGCGGCTTCCTGCATGGGGGTATGGGATTTGAGGTTTCTGATGTCGGTCGCCTAAAAGGGCGCTTGAATTACCGGGCGAAGAGTCCAAGGGCTGAGTGTCAACTTGTTCATCGGCACGAATTTCATCTCCGGAGATGTCATTCACGCTGCGTTACTGGCCCAAAAAATCATTTCTGGCTGAGCCCTGTTTTGATGCTGAGTGAGGCAAGACGGAGAGAGACACTCGTTCAGAGTGACGGATGAAAGCCGAAAACTGTGGCACTAGCTGTAATGGTTGCCGCCGCCGAGCGTCTACTTTGTGAACCTTGAAAACGGAGGCACCCATGAAGAACGACAAAGTGACCCAAGTGCAGCAAAGCACCGCAGGCGTAAATGCGGGATGTTGCTGCAGTGGTTCGAAACACGCGGCGAATGACACGGATCATCAATCCGTCGCGGCGGCCCAGCCATCTGCAAAGCCAGAAACACCAGCAAAAAGCGGAGGTGGGTGTTGCGGGCATAACTGAGGCGCAAAGGCGCGTCTCAACGCCAAGCTGACAAGGGCAGGCTGCGAAGTCGAGGCGAAGCCCCTCCCTCATGTGCTCACTTTCAATACCCACTTCGCGCGGGGCCGCTCCGAGAGCGTCCCGCGCACAACATACTGACAATATGGAGTTTTCGAAATGGAAACACACGATCATCACGGCAAACCGGAAGAAGAGCCGATGCCTGTGCCCTACTGGAAATCCCGCGCCGGTATTTATCTGATCGTCGCGCTGGCTCTCGGCGGTCTGCTGCTCGGCTATGAGCACCGCGTTCATATTTTCGCCAGCGAGTGGGTCCTGTTTCTGCCCCTGCTGCTCTGCGTCGGGATGCATTTTTTCATGCACGGCGGGCACGGATCGGGAGATGACAAATCATGACCGACCCGGGCTCCTCTTACGGCCTGTGGCTGCTCGTGTTCATCAATTCAGCGGTCTTCATTCTGTTCGCTTTCAGCTTCTTCAAGCCGCAAACATCGCGCGACTGGCGTAGCTTTGGGGCCTTCAGCGCCTTCATCGTCGCGCTCTTTGTCGAGATGTATGGCTTCCCACTGACGATCTTCTTTCTGTCAGGTTGGCTTCAGTCGAACTGGCCGGGGATTGACTGGTTCGCGCATGACAGCGGGCACCTGCCGGAAATGATCTTTGGTTGGAGTTCGAACCCGCATTTCGGGCCGTTTCATTTCCTCAGCTTCCTGCTGATCGGTGGGGGCTTCTGGCTGATCTCGGTGGCCTGGCACCATCTCTGGGCTGCTCAGCGGGCCGGGCGACTTGCGGTCACAGGCCCCTACGCCCGGATACGGCATCCGCAATATGTGGGGTTCGTTCTCATCATGGCAGGGTTCCTCGTGCAATGGCCGACAATCCTTACGCTCGCAATGTTCCCGGTTCTGGTCTGGATGTATGCGCGACTTGCAAAAAGCGAGGAGGCCGATAGCCGTGCCCGGTTTGGCGAGGCTTGGGAGAGATATGCAGAGGATGTACCGGCGTTTCTGCCTCGATTGCGTGATTTTTCTGCGCAGTGAACGTAAAGGCTTTGCCCCGTTCTTGCGAAGCGCCAGCAGGCTGCCCCCCGATGGGAAGAGCGAAGCAGGCTCGATTTTCGCTGAAGACCGGGCGCCACTGCGCAGTCTGCATCTTGATTGAAGGATGAATTCGGCTACGGAAATGGACGACGGATTTGCGAATTGAAAGCGCCAAGACCAGGAGGGCGGGAGGAGCGGACAATCTGGTGATCCTTGGCGGATCCGGTGATGTTGGCTCACGGCTCATTTCCCTCCTTTCGGACCACGAGGGCTGGAAGGTTTGGGCTGTTTTCAGACGACGTCGGCCGGCTGATTCTGCACATCCAAACCTCGTCGCGATCACACTCGACGTGGCGAGTCACGGGGTGGCTGATGCGCTTCCCGAGGACGCCATCGTCATCAATCTTACCGAAGCGGCACCTCCGGGACTGGTCGCGGAGGTTCTCGCCAGGGGCGGCACGGTTCTCGATACGTCCGCGACGCCGAATTATGTCGATGGTCTAGTCAAAGCCGCTGATGGGAAAGACGGATGCCTCATAACGGGCGTTGGTACGGCACCGGGTCTCAGCACCTTGATGGGCGCAGATCTGGCGAGGGACGCACGGGTGCGAACGGTGCGTATTGGGCTTGAGCTAGGGATGGGCCGTCATTACGGGCAGGCGGCAGCTGAGTGGTTCTTTCGGACGCTTGGACAGCCTTATGACGACCCGATTACCGGCCGTTCTGCATTTCCTGGCATGAACCCTTGGAGGTTCAAGTTCGCGCGGAACGAGGCTCCGCGACTGGCGCTCGACATAGCGTTTCCCGATGCCGGAATATTTCCCAACGGACGCGAGGGCTGCGTTCGCAGTTACTTGGCCGTCGATCCGCCCCTCGTCACACGCCTTTTTGCAGTGCCACAGAGGCTTGGGCTCGGACGCTGGATGGCAAGGCATTCCCCGCGATTGACACAACTTTCACAGTGGCTGCCTAACATCGGGCCCACAAGAACACGGATTGCGGCGGTTGCGTTCGATAGCGATGGCAAAGAGATTGCGTCGCACCTTTTCGAGGGCGGCGATCAGGCCGATTTGACGGCCATTATGATATTGCTGACAGTTCAAGCAATATGTTCCGGCGACGCGCGGCAGACAGGGGGCACTTCCATCGTTGACCACCTCGATCTTGCGCAAGTGCTGAGAGGGCTGCGTCGGCATTTTCCTGACGCGGAGACGATTCACACGAACACTTGGCGAAGGCCGAACTAAGAGACGAAAGTGACAAGACACGTTATGAATCACGACCACGACAGCAACGGCTACAAGAAGAATTCCATCGCGCTGGGCGGTGCGGTTGCCATGGGGACCGGCGTCATGATCGGCGCTGGAATCTTTGCCCTGACCGGTCAGATCGCCGAGCTTGCCGGGCCGCTCTTTCCCATTGCCTTCATCATCGGCGCGATTGTGACCGGGTTCAGTTCCTACAGCTACATCAAGATGTCCAACGCCTGGCCCTCGGCAGGGGGTATCGGGATGATTCTGCAGAAGTGTTACGGACCGGGGGCGGTTGCGGCAGGGGCGGCGCTTCTTATGGCGCTTAGCATGGTGATCGCCGAAAGCCTCGTCGCCAGGACCTTTGCCACTTACCTCCTGCGCGCATTCGATATCGAGGGCGGGCCGCTTGTGCCCATCCTTGCCGTCGGGGTGATCCTTTTTGCTTTCCTGGTGAACATCGCGGGCAACCGGTCGATCGGGCTGTTTTCGATGATCATGGCCGCAATCAAGATCGGTGGCATCGCGCTCTTCGGGATCGCCGCCCTGTGGTCGAGCGGCTTCGACTTCGCCGCGGCGTCGCAGGATACTATCGATTTTGGCGCGATGGGCTTCGTTGCGTCGGTCGCGCTTGCCATTCTTGCGTTCAAAGGCTTCACAACCATCACCAACAGCGGTGCCGAGATCACCGATCCGAACCGCAATGTGGGGGGCGCGATCATGATTTCGATTGCGCTATGCGTGGTCGTCTATCTGCTTGTGGCCTTCGGCGTTGGGTCCAGCCTGACCATCGACGAGATCATTGCCGCCAAGGACTACTCGCTGGCCGAGGCAGCGGAACCGGCGTTGGGTCAGGTGGGCTTTCTGCTGACGGTCCTGTTGGCGGTGGTGGCGACGGCGTCAGCCGTGCTGGCCAGCGTCTTTGCCGTCTCGCGGATGCTGGCCATGCTCACAAATATGAAGATGATCCCGCATAGCCATTTCGGCATGTCCGGTCTCATCCAGCGGCATACGCTGGTCTATACGGTGGTCATCGCGTCCTTCCTTGCCGTCTTCTTCGATCTGAGCCGCATCGCGTCTCTCGGCGCGTTCTTCTACCTTATCATGGATATGGTTGTGCATTGGGGTGTCTGGCGCTTCCGTCGGGCGGACATCGGCGCCTCTGGCGTCGTCATTCTTGCGGCGCTCGGGTTCGATGCGATTGTTCTGGTCGCCTTCACCGCTATGAAACTGCAAAACGATCCCGCAATTGTTATCTTTGCCTTAATCGCAATCCTGATAGTCTTCGCTTTTGAAAAGACATATTTGCGTGCTTGGATCGCAGCGGCTGCAGATTGACGCCTGTGATTTTGCACAAGGACAGAGGCCCTCAACCGATGATGTCATTTACGCGAAACGCCTGGTGGTTCCGGCATGTTTTGATCGTCATCTTCGCAGCGGTCGCAACTGCGCTGGTTCTGTACAGTCGCGCCGAATGGTCCCCGATGCATCGCTGGAACCGCGCCATCGGGGACGTGTCACTGGTTCTTATCGCCATGGCGATGATGCTTGGGCCGCTGTCACGGCTCTGGCGCCAGGGGACGCGTGTCTTGCCGTACCGTCGGGAACTCGGGATTTATGCCGTCGTTCTGGCGTTCGTTCATGCGACGATCATCCTCTTCGGTTGGGTCGAACTTGATCTGATGCGCCTGTTTGGCTTTGAATTCCATCCCGGTTTACAACGCTATGTCATGGTCAACCACGGGTTTGCTCTGGCAAATGTCTCGGGCCTTTTGGGATTGATCTATGGCCTCGTTCTCGGGCTGACATCGAAGGACGCCAGCCTGCGCCTGTTGGGGAACAGTATCTGGAAATATGTGCAACGGGGGACGTATGTGCTCTGGTGGTTGAGTGTCGCACATACCGCATATTTCCTGTTCATCCACTTCCTGGACTACCACCGGCAAACGCCCGAACCGAACTGGGCGCAATGGCCTTTCGTCGCGCTTGTCGCCGCTGTTCTTGGCTTGCAGATTGCAGCGTCCACGGTGACGTGGCGAAAATCCATTGGTGGAGGAGCAAATGCAGCCGTGGCCGAATAGCGCGGCGGGCCGTTTGACCTTTGATCAAGGAGTTGAGCCCTGGTTCAAACCTGGCAGAAACGCGCGCAGGCCGTCCCGTCACGGGTCGCTTGCGTGGCTGGAAGTAGATGCCTGAATTGCAGTTTCAATCCTCTGGTGCCACGCAGGGCCGCCAGTCCCACAGACGGTTCATCGTCGCAAACAGGAAGGACGCAGACCAGGCGATCAGCAAGAGCCCGTTCAGCGCCTCGACACCGGTGAGAAACCGCAGATGCAAGGCAGCTGCGTTGATGGAGCTGTACGAAAGTCGGGCCTGGGAGGAGATAATAGAATCTGGCGACTGCGGCTGTGAAACCCGCTTTCCTGCTTGGGATAGCGCCGATGGCGAATACCATGAAAGGTATGCGGGCCTTGGCCAAGCCGAGCATTCGGCGCTTCGCCGCGACTGGATTGAAGTACGGAAGCAACTCGAGCCGAGAGTGCGCGCAATCTGCGAAGCTCAAGGCAACTGGTAGTGGGCGTCGTCAGCTGGATGGTCGGAACGGCAGACGCGTTTCTTGTCGATGCGGCCGAGTCCCAGTTTGGGACCGTGGGCGGCATTGGACTCGTTATGTTGAGCTGAATTAGTCTCGATGTGATCTGACACCGCCCCTTCTCAGCACGCTGAAATGGGGACGGCGCATCTCTTGATGGAGATGATGCTGACACTCATGCCTGGTCTCGCTCCGATCATGATCGCTCTGTCGCTCTTCGATGCGACCAAAGACTTCTTCCACAGGAGGGTCTCGACGACGGTCAGCTATGCCTTCTATCCATCGTCATCGCAGCCATGTTCTCGACCGTGGTCGGCATGGCGAATTCTCTTCTGGCTCAACTCGGCGATCCTAACTCGGCAACCAACATCGGATCGCTCATGCCGTTCTTCGTCATGGTGTTCCTGGCGAAGGGCTTTGTGGCAGCAACGCCTCTGATCGTGCAGGGAATTTCAGGGAACCTGATGGTGGCGGCCGCGCCCGCAGTTGCCGCTGGGTCGACCGGAATCATGCGCGGGCTCTTCAATACAACTGGCGTCAAAGGCAGATCACGGATCGGCGAGTTGACCACCGGTGAGGTTATTGGGCGAGGCGTAGCGCAGAGTCCAGCCGCTGCGAGGGCGGCAGCAACAACCGCCAGCGCTCAGCTAGTCAGGATTTCAGAAAGGGAGAAGAGGTTGATCCATTGATGGAATGTTTTAATTTTTACTTTTCACTAATGGTTTGATTATTTCAGTTTGTAGCGAGCGTTCACTCTTAGATCGCACGAATTCGCGTTATGTCGTGCGGATTTTGTATCGCAATTGGGTTGCCAAGCTAGGGTCAGGACTCATAGCCAATAGATGACGGTTGCGGCGAGAGCGATAGCGGAGAGGAAGACCTTCGGGCATCTGTCGTATCGCGTAGCCACACGCCTCCAGTCTTTGAGCCTGCCAAACATGAATCTCGATGCGGTTGCGGCGTTTGTAGCGGCGTTTGTCGTATCTGACGGGTGTCTTGCGCTGCTTTCGGCCCGGGATGCAGGCGCGTATCCCTTTGTCTTTCAATGCTTCCCGGAACCAATCGGCGTCATAGCCGCGATCCCCAAGCATCCAGTCGACATTCGGCAAACTGCTGAGCAGCGCCCTTGCCCCGATGTAGTCGCTGACCTGTCCAGCGGTGACGAACAAGCTCAGCGGGCGGCCCTGGCTGTCGCAGATGGCATGCAGCTTGGTATTCATGCCACCTTTGGTTCTACCGATCAGGCGGCCACGCCCCCCCTTTTTCACGCCCATGCTGGTCGCTGTCCGATGGGCTTTCAGATAAGTTGCGTCCACTGCCCGGCAGTCGAAACGCAGTTTCGATGAGAGGGGATCATCACGGTCTTCTCTTCGTTGTGTTCAGTTGCCAAACCGATCATCATCTGAGCAAAGATGCCCTTGTCACTCCAGCGTTTCCAACGGTTGTAAAGCGTTCACCGGGCTGACGCCGCCCCGCTGGGGCGACGGTCCCGCCTCACTGTGCGGGCCGTATTCCTCGGGTGCATCGCGCCACCTTAAGCCATTGCGGTTTATGAAGATAATCCCACTCAAGACACGCCGGTCATCAACGCGCGGCTTTCCATGGGACTGCGGGAAATAGGGCTCAAGACGCGCCATCTGCGCATCGCTCAGCCAGAAAAGATCAGACATGTTCACCGCTCGGTTTTCGAACCGTGAACCACGCCGCCAGGCGAAAATCAATGGGTCCTGACCCTAAGCTTTCTAGGGAACGAATGAGGATCGGACTGATTGTCGTCAAACTTCAATGAGGTGGACTGCAGCTGTGTGCAGGTAGTGTGCATAATCGTAGGTTCAGCGTGACATCGTCCAGAATGCGGCGGCCATAAATCACCCGTGTGCTGCGATGATCGCCCGCGTCGTTTGCACTGCCGCTGCCAGTTCTGATCGTTCTGCATAGTTGAGACCCAGCCCTGCCAGATCGAACGACAACTGACCTGCACCGCCGACGGGCGCGGCCGCTCGTGCCGCCCGGCCGCGTGCACAACTATTCATTGCGAGCTTGTGAACCTTCACTTTCGTAGCCGGATACTCAGACACGGTCGGTGCGGTTTCACCACATAGGCAGCTGTTTCACGATCATCTTCGGCCAAAAGAATCTTCATGCAGCGCGGTCTTTCCAAAAACGAGTCCCGGCCGCCTGACGCGGCCGGGCAATGGTCTGAATTCTCGAGGGGACGTTCGATCAGCCGTCG
The DNA here is from genome assembly GCF_000473165.1 of Leisingera aquimarina DSM 24565. Taxonomy (GTDB): domain Bacteria; phylum Pseudomonadota; class Alphaproteobacteria; order Rhodobacterales; family Rhodobacteraceae; genus Leisingera; species Leisingera aquimarina. Next base: position 190,205 of record NZ_AXBE01000012.1, read on the forward strand.
TTCGTTTCGCCGTCGTGATCTTCTTCGTCCAGGGCTGGCCGTCGCCGCCGATCACCACCGCCTCGTAGGCCGCACGGCCATTTTCGCCGCCAAAAGCGACAGCCGCCAGCGTGCCAGCATGCGCCTGCAGCGCAGCATCACCCGCTTGGCTGATCGTGAGCGATGCGGAGCGGAACATGTCGAGCTCGCTCTGGTCCATGGTTTCGGCCGATGCCGCGAACGGCAGGGCAGCAAGGAGCACGGCGGGCAGGAAGATCTTGGATGTGCGAGGCATTGAGTGGTTCCGTTGAAGAGTACAAGTGAGGTCGCTTACTCTAAACAGATGCAGGCCGGTTACACGGATCACATTGGATCTGTCGCGGGCGTGCCGGGCCCCAGCTCGATCCTGACTTCGCCTGAGACGATCCGGATCACCTCTTCCGGTGCCGCCATGTCCGGTTCCGACTGCACCTCCGGCACATCGCAGACCACCAGCGGGACGAAGACCGGTTCGTCCAGCTCCGCTGCTGGCAACACCAGCTTCCCCCGCTTCGCCAACCGGCGCCAGGCCGACAGCTGGTTTGGCAAGACTCCATACCGCGCCGCCACGCCATTCACCGTCGCGCCCGGCTCAAGCGTATCCGCCACTGCCCGGGCCTTGGCTTCATCCGGCCACCGCCGGTGACCCGACGCGTATATCTCGACACCCAACGAAATTAGAAACGAATTTGTAGCGCACATTGCGAAACGCACTCCCCACTGTGAGATGCGCAATATCTCGCAGCACGGGATAGGCGCTACAACGTGGGGCCAGGACACCGGTTACCTTCAAAGCCAGTTCCGCCGCCGCAAAATCAGAACAGGAGGGATAGAGCCGTTGACCCAGACATAACCACCAGAACATAACTATCAGGCGGGTCAGTTCTTGATGAAAATCCCGGGGCAGATCTCAGCGGAAATCAACAGAAAGCCCTTCAGGCGTGGCATCGAGGTGGTGGGTATCGCCATGGCGCCTCGCTATCCGAGATAGCGGAGTCCGACCAACTTGGCAGTGCCAGCGGAATTCAGGTCAGAAAGCCTGGCTTAATTTACATAATTTCACTTATGCGTTTACAAAGGTGCACCGTTGGCCCCTTTAAATTGTGGGCAAAAACAGGTCTTGAAGAGTCACCTTGTCATAATGAAAATTTTGCAATTAAATCAGCAGCTTGAAATGACATGCAGCTTGCTGCGTGAGGTGTGGAACAAATCTGAGGCCCCCGAGGCCGAACTCACCCCCGTTTCTCCAGTTTCGATACTTTCAGACGTTAAATCCACGCCTGATCAGAGCGCGGATGTTCACAATACATGGGCATGCTCTGGCTGAGAGCTTAGCCTTCGGTGAGGAAGAACCTGAAGCCTAGCCGAGCGCCCCTAGCGAGATCCGCTGGAACCTCTGCCTCCGCAACGAAATCCTCCCACCGGCTTGCCGCGGCCTCGACCTCGCGTACAACCTCCTCGGTCTGGCGAGGTTTCAAGTCCGCCATCCTCCCGAGCTGATGCAGATCCTCGAGGATGAAATCGTCCGATTTGCCGTTGATTGTCATCTGGTGGGCATTCGTCCAATCTCCCGCCGGATTGTGCGCGTAGACGACATCGTAGGCCGGCGCGAGCTTCCATTTTCCGGCCCTGTCCATCAGGAATGCAATGTTTTTCACGTGGTCATCCTGATTGCGGATGACCACGTTGACGAAGGCCCGGCGCACCATCTCTTCAAGCGTTTCCCGCCCCAGTCCGAGCCCCCGGATCGTTTCCAGCGCCTGCTCGTAGGAATAGCCCCGTGGCATATTGAAATCGAAGTGGCGCAGCGCGCCGAGCGAGAGCATGTGCAGCTTCTCACTCTGACCCTTGTCTGCCGCCCCATCGCGATCGAACCTCTGGGTCATGAAATGCGCGCGGCCGCCTTCGTGGTGAAGGCGGGACCGCATCATCTCTACGCCGGCCTCTCTGGCTAGCCGGTAGCAGGCAAACTCAAGGCGGCCAAACCCTTGGGGATCAGCGAGCCCGTGGTCGCCGCTCTTGGCAACCCCGTCAAACTTGAAAAGCCATTGCGTGAATCCAGGGCCGGCCTTGAGCTGGCCGGAGTGAAATTCTCCGGTCTCTTCGTTCCAGGCGAGTACCGCCTTTGCGCGCGCGCCACCTGCGGAAGTTCCGACCCGAAGGATTTCTGCGAGAGCTTCCTCCTGGTTCTTGCCAGTCATTACACCGGAAAGCTCTCTGCGATCGTTCAGAACTCGGTTCGCCAGTTCCACCAAGGGTGCGATGTCCACCGGCGCCCCATCTTCACGGCGCACGCCGGCGGCAGGCTCGAACTCCAAAGCACCCATGCCGCGGCGGCCGGTGTAGAGAAGGCGCTCCACCGGGTCCATGCTGTCTATCGGACGGCCTTGCTCGGCAAGCCAGCGGTTGATCAGCGCGTTCCCGAAGCGGTCAGGAAGACTGTCAGCGAGCAGTCCCGGCAAACCATGGAAGGTACCGAATGGAAGGGCTGGAAAATCGAACGGCCCAGCACGCAGGGGGACCGTCAAAGGCGCAATCTCTATGTTTGAAAGCAGGAAGGATGGCTCGTATTCGAACGTGCCAGTCGAGCGGCGTTCATCCCACAGGACCGCCCCGATCCTGCGACCCCAAAGGCGTACATCTGCGCGTGTTGCCATTACTCACCCCAACTCCAAGGTTCTTCGGCGGACTTTTCGGTGTGCCCGCTCCGTGCTCGCTGCCTCGGACCGATTTCGCTTCGCGGGTCGAGCGGGCTGAGGCTGGCATCCGGGAGCAGTATCTCGACGCGATCCCCGATGTCGAGCGCCTGCATGATCCGCAGGAGGCTATCGATCGTGCCGCCCTCCCCAGCTTCAATGCGGGCAACCGCGCCGCGGGATATGCCGCCGCGCTCAGCCACATCTTGCTGGCGGAGGTTTCGCGAGAGCCGGTAGCTGGAAAGGCGCTCTCCCAGCTCTTTGGCCAGTACACTGATGGGTTTGCCTGATGACATTTAGTGATCCATTTTGGGAACGGTAAGTCGCAGCGAAGAGCTAATGTATCAACATTAGATCCTTAAGTAAATTGCCAACAATGATCCGAAACTGGACCACTAACCCAAAAAGCGAAGATAATGACCTAATTTTGAGACACAACTTGATCCAACCTCAGATCTTTCAACCTATCCGTTCGATGACACCACCCTCAACCGCGCGAGAGATGGGTGCAGCGATTATTCCCGCGGCCTTAAGTACGCAGGCACACACCATTGTCTGCGCGACTAGAATAGCGATCAGAAGGTCTCTTGTGTCCGCATCTCTTCCAAGCTCTTGTTGCGCTTCCGCAATCGCCTCGGCATCGATGAGGTCGTTCTTGTGGGACTTTACGTACGGCTTGACGAACTGAGCCGGAATGATATGGCCGTCACGGCCAATTTCCTTGAGCTTTCTGGCCAGCCACTGGGAGCCTGGGCAGGCTCCCATGCTGACGAGGGTTCGTTCTGCCTGTTCAAAGAATTGCAGCAGTGTCTCACGCCGGAACTTCGCTTATTGGATCGGTACTCCTGAAGTGTCGAGACCAACGACGTGGAACACTGTCTTTCCAATATCGATACCAAAAACGGCGCATGTCTTGGGTGGATTTTGCATTCTGGAACCTCCTCTGGTGTTGGACCACACGATTGCCAATTAGGGCGGCGGGGTGAACCATCCCATTAGCTTTGAGGCCTGCCCGGAAAAGCACGTTGGTCGACGGGATACGGGCGGATTGGCAAGTGTCGGTCCGCTGGGCCCGCGAGGTGGTCCGGCTCGATCCGAGAACCTATCGCAACAAATCCCGCCGGCCTGGGCAGGCCGCTTTGGAGCAGCGGATACGCAAGGAAGTGAAGCAGCCGACGCCTTCAAACTGTCCCAAGTCAGTGCATCTCAGGTGCACAATCTCTGACCTACGCAAAGAATCCAGAACAGCTCATACGTTGGGACGCATAAAACTTACTTACTCGTTCGGGTATCTCCCTTAGGCATTCCTGCTGGCGATGGCTGTGCTGGACGCTGGCATAGCGATTAACTCCTAATTCCTTTGGCCCACCAAGATTAAGATACCATCTTCAAGAACGTCTTTCTTGCATTGATAAATGCTCATGGCATCGCCGCAGGAGGACGCGCACATACGGTGTTGCGGCACATGTTTTCCAGAAGTGGTGATGCCATTTGCGAAACAGGGTGGGAAATTTTTCGCGCGTCAATTACTATGACGGAAGCCTTTCTGGCAGGGTCGCATTGACCTTGCCATACCCAGTGCAGACAAAGCGGGCCCCTTCATGGATGACAAAAAGATACGGAACATGGAGGAATTCGCGGCGGTCAGCGGCATTTCCCGTCCGACGCTGTCGAAATTCTTCAACGACCCGTCCAGCGTAAGGGCCTCGACCAGGCAGCGCATCGAAGCTGCGCTCGACCGCTACGATTACCGACCCAACCTCTATGCAATCAATCAGAACCGCCGTCTGACCAAGAACATCGGCATCATCGTTCCCTATCTGGCTGACCCCTTCTTTGCGGAAATCGCCCGTAATATTGAAGAGCACATTCTGAGCACCGGGTACCGGCCGGTCCTGCTGGGCTCCCACGGCAGCCCAGATCAGGAGATCGAAAACCTCGAGAATCTGCGGCTGCTCAAACCGGCCGGTGTTCTGCTCGCCCCCTTGGGGCGGGCATCGGATCAGGCGCGCATTGCCGCCTTTTGCGAAGAGGTTCCGACGGTGCTGTTTGACGCCAATGTCGGCTCCGCGGGTCTGGCATTTGTAGGTTCAAACAACGATCAAAGCATTGATCTTATTGTGGACTACCTATGCAGGACAGGCGAACCACCGGCATTCTTTGAGATGAAGGAGCCCTCGAACCCTAACGCCTACAAACGGCGCCACGCCTATCTCGCCGCCATGGAACGGCTGAACCACACACCGCATTTGATCCAGGCCGCCGGTGAAGGCTGGGAATTTGAAGAGATCGGCTTTCGGGAAGGAACTCGGGTGGTCCGTGACAGGAACCTGCCAACCGATACGATCCTGTGCAGCAATGACCGCCTTGCTATCGGCTTCCTGTCGGCGGCCTATGAGGCTGGGATACGGGTTGGTCTGGGCACAGACTGCACCATGCGGGTAGCCGGGCATGATGACCACCCGTTCTCCCGCTACACTTGCCCGACATTGACGACGGTCTCGCAGGATTACGAAGCCATCGCCCGGAAAAGTGCTGAGACACTGATGAACCTTATTGAGGCGGAAAAACCGGCTGATTCGCGGGAGGAAACACTGTTTGACGGCCGGTTGGTCATGCGGGGGTCCGCCTAAGCTGCTGATTTTTCGGGCAAGCACCTCAAACTTTACGCGCGTAAAAAATAAATTGACGCCAGCACACCGGCGCCGGTAATCTTGGAGGCGACATCTCAACAGGGAGGTAGAGGATGTTTGCTAAGTACGCATTGGGTGCGGCAACGGCCATTTCACTGATCGCAGCAGGCAGTGCCTCTGCCGAGACCATCACCATCGCCACCGTAAACAACGGCGACATGATCCGGATGCAGGGTCTGACAGACGATTTCACCACCAAGACCGGCCACGTCGTCGAATGGGTGACGCTGGAGGAAAACGTGCTGCGCCAGCGTGTGACCACCGACATCACCACCAAGGGCGGCCAGTTCGACATCATGACCATCGGCATGTACGAAACGCCGATCTGGGGCAGGAACGGCTGGCTGGTGCCGCTGGATGACTTGCCTGCCGAATATGACGCCGATGATATCCTGCCGGCCATGCGCGGCGGCCTGAGCGTCGATGGCACGCTCTATGCCGCGCCGTTTTATGGCGAAAGCTCCATGATCATGTACCGGACCGACCTGATGGAGAAGGCGGGCCTTGAGATGCCAGACGCCCCGACCTGGGAGTTCGTTGCCGGGGCCGCCCGCGCCATGACCGACAAGGACAACGGGATCTATGGCATCTGCCTGCGCGGCAAGGCCGGCTGGGGCGAGAACATGGCCTTTTTGACCGCCACCGCCAACGCCTTTGGTGCGCGCTGGTTCGACGAGAACTGGCAAGCCCAGTTTGATCAGCCGGAGTGGAAGGAAACCCTGGAGTTCTATGTGAACCTGATGAACGACGCTGGCCCTCCGGGCGCGTCGAACAACGGCTTCAACGAGAACCTGTCGCTGTTCCAGCAGGGTAAGTGCGGCATGTGGATCGACGCCACCGTAGCGGCGTCCTTCGTGACCAACCCCGACGACTCGACAGTCGCCAACAAGGTCGGTTTTGCGCTGGCGCCGGATACAGGCAAGGGCAAACGCGGCAACTGGCTCTGGGCCTGGGCGCTGGGTATCCCTGCAGGCACCCAGAAAACGGATGCTGCCAAGGAGTTCATCCAGTGGGCCACCTCCAAGGAGTACATTGAGCTGGTGGCCGCGAAAGAAGGCTGGGCCAACGTGCCGCCAGGTGCGCGCACCTCTCTGTATGAAGACCCCAACTACAAGGACGTGCCATTTGCCCGGATGACGCTGGAAAGCATCCTGTCGGCCGATCCCACCAATCCGACGGTAGACCCGGTTCCCTATGTCGGCATCCAGTTCGCAGCGATCCCCGAATTTGCCGGCATCGCAGGCCAGGTCGGCCAGGAATTTGCAGCTGCGCTGGCTGGTCAGCAAAGCGTCGATGAAGCCCTGGCCAAGGCTCAGGCACTGACCACCGACGAGATGGAAGCCGCAGGCTACTGATCTCCCGCACGGACACCCGGGGGCGGCCAAGCCGCCGCCCTCTGGCCCCAGCGATCCCCCAGAGCGCATAATCGTCCAAGGCGGCACGCGTGCCGTCAACGGAGGAGGTACACCAAATGGCAACGCAACACTCCCAATCCGCGGACCGGCTGACGATGGCCCCGCCCGCGCCCAAGCCGGAAAGCCAGCCCGCTGCGGCGGACCACCAGAGCGGCACGAAACACGCCCGCACCGCAGCCCGGCTGATGATGGCGCCGGCCGTGATCCTGCTTCTGGGCTGGATGCTCGTGCCACTGACGATGACGCTCTATTTCTCGTTCAAGAAGTTCCTGCCGCTGCGGGGCGGCGACCTGGGCTGGGTCGGCTTTGACAACTACGTCCGCTTCGTTTCCTCCAGCGCTTTCTGGCCCAGCGTACAGGCTACACTGGTTATCGTTGGCGGTGTTCTGGCGATTACCGTGGTTCTGGGCGTGCTGCTGGCAACTCTGCTCAATCAGCCGATGTGGGGCCGCGGCGTTGTCCGCATCCTGGTGATCGCGCCCTTCTTCGTGATGCCCACCGTTTCGGCGCTGGTCTGGAAGAATATGTTCATGGACCCCGTGAATGGCTTACTGGCCCATGTGTGGCGGGCCTTCGGCGCCGAGCCTTTGGTCTGGCTGACCGAGGCTTCGACCCAGTCGATCATCCTGATCGTCAGCTGGCAATGGCTGCCCTTTGCAACGCTGATCCTGCTGACCGCCATCCAGTCGCTGGACAGTGAACAGCTGGAGGCCGCGGAAATGGATGGTGCCCCGCCCGTGAAGCGCTTTGCCTACATAACCCTGCCGCACTTGTCGCGCGCCATCACCGTGGTGTTGCTGATCCAGACGATCTTCCTGCTTTCGATCTTTGCCGAAATCTTTGTCACCACCCAAGGCGCCTTTGGCACCAAAACCCTGACCTATCTGATCTTCCAGCGGGTGCTGGAAAGCCAGAACATCGGGCTGGGTTCGGCCGGAGGGGTCTACGCCATCATCCTCGCCAACATCGTTGCCATCTTCCTGATGCGCATCGTCGGCAAGAACCTGGACGCGTAAGGAGGCCCTCATGGCACGTGCAATCACATCGCAACGCAAAGCCCTGAATACTGCCCTGGCATGGGGTGTGGGCCTCTTGATCTTCTTCCCGATCCTCTGGACCATCCTGACCAGCTTCAAGACCGAGGCCCAGGCCATCAGCGATCCGCCGGTCTTCCTGTTCTTTGACTGGACGCTGGAGAATTATTCGGTGGTGCAGCAGCGTTCCGACTACGGCCGGTTCCTGTGGAATTCGATCATCATTGCCGGCGGCTCCACCATTCTGGGCATCATCATCGCGGTGCCCGCCGCCTGGTCGATGGCCTTTGTGCCCTCGAAACGGACCAAGGACATCCTGTTGTGGATGCTGTCCACCAAGATGCTGCCGGCCGTCGGTGTGCTCTACCCGATCTACCTCATCTTCATCAAACTGGGGCTGCTGGATACCAAGACCGGGCTGGTCATCGTGCTGATGCTGATCAACCTGCCGATCATCGTCTGGATGCTCTACACCTACTTCAAGGAAATCCCCGGAGAGATCCTCGAAGCGGCCCGGATGGATGGCGCCACCCTGCGCGAAGAGGTGCTCTACATCCTCACGCCGATGGCCATTCCCGGCATCGCCTCGACGCTTCTCTTGAACGTGATCCTGGCCTGGAACGAAGCCTTCTGGACACTCAACCTGACTGCCGCCAAGGCGGCGCCGCTCACCGCTTTCATCGCCAGCTACTCCAGTCCTGAGGGCCTGTTCTACGCCAAGCTGAGCGCGGCCTCCACCATGGCCATTGCCCCGATCCTGATCCTCGGCTGGTTCAGCCAGAAGCAACTTGTCAGCGGCCTGACCTTCGGCGCTGTGAAATAAGGAGACAAAGACATGGGACGTATTACTCTGGACAAGGTCTCCAAGAACTTTGGCGACTTGCAAGTCATCCCGCCCCTGGACCTGACCATCGACGACGGCGAATTCACTGTCTTCGTCGGCCCTTCGGGCTGCGGCAAGTCCACCCTCTTACGGCTGATCGCCGGGCTGGAAGACGTGACCTCCGGCCAGATCCGCATCGACAAGCAGGACGCCACCCACGTGCCGCCCGCCAAGCGCGGCCTGGCGATGGTGTTTCAGTCCTACGCGCTCTATCCGCACATGTCGGTGCGCAAGAACATCGCCTTTCCGATGAAGATGGCCAAGGTCCCGGTTGAGGAACAGAACCGCCGCATCGAAGCCGCCGCCAATGCGCTGAACCTTTCCGATTACCTGGACCGTCGTCCCGGCCAGCTGTCCGGCGGGCAGCGCCAGCGGGTGGCCATCGGCCGCGCCATCGTGCGGGAGCCTTCGGCGTTCCTGTTCGACGAGCCGCTGTCGAACCTTGATGCGGCCCTGCGCGTGGGGATGCGGCTGGAAATCTCCGAACTGCACGAACGGCTGGAAACCACTATGATCTATGTGACCCATGACCAGGTCGAAGCCATGACCATGGCTGACAAGATCGTGGTGCTTCATGCCGGCGTGATTGAACAGGTCGGCTCACCGCTCGAACTCTATCACACACCGCGCAACAAGTTCGTGGCAGGCTTCATCGGCTCGCCCAAGATGAACTTCATCGAGGGCGAAGAAGCTGCCAAACACGGCGCCCACACCATTGGTATCCGTCCCGAGCATATCGAGGTGTCCGGCGAGACAGGCACCTGGTCGGGTGTGGTCAGCGTCTCAGAGCATCTGGGGTCTGACACGTTCTTCCACGTCCATGGCACCGGTCTGGCGGATACCATCACCGTGCGCGCCGGTGGCGAAGTGGGGTTCCGCCACGGCGACCGCATCTTCATGACGCCGCGCGCCGATGTGATTCACAAGTTCGATGCCGAAGGGCTGCGGATCGCATGAAACGGCTGGCAGGCAAAACAGCGCTGATCACCGGCAGCGCCCGCGGGATCGGCCGCGCCTTCGCAGAGGCCTATGTCCGCGAAGGCGCCCGTGTAGCCATCGCCGATATTGATTTCGGCGGCGCGCAGACAGCGGCTGAGGAACTGGGCGGCGGATCGGTTGCCGTCCCGCTGGATGTCACCGATCAGACCAGCATCGAACAGGCCGTTGCCCAAACGGTCTCAGAGCTGGGCCGGATCGACATCCTGATCAACAACGCAGCCGTTTTCACCGCTGCTCCGTTGGCGGAAATTACCCGCGGCGAGTACGATCGCGCCTTTGCGGTCAATGTCGCCGGAACGCTGTTCACTCTGCAGGCGGTGGCCCGGCACATGATTGAACGCGGCGGGGGCGGCAAGATCATCAACATGGCCAGCCAGGCCGGCCGGCGCGGAGAACCGCTGGTTGCCGTCTATTGCGCCACCAAGGCCGCCGTCATCAGCCTGACCCAATCCGTCGGCCTCAATCTGATCCGGCACGGGATCAACGTGAACGCCATCTCCCCCGGTGTGGTGGAGGGTGAGCATTGGGACGGGGTCGATGCGCTCTTTGCGAAACATGAGGGCAAGGCGCCGGGCCAGAAGAAGCAAGAGGTGGCGCAGGCGGTGCCTTACGGCCGCTTGGGACGGGCGGAGGACCTGACCGGCATGGCCGTCCTTCTGGCCTCTGACGAGGCCAACTACGTCGTCGCCCAAACCTACAATGTGGATGGCGGACAATGGATGAGCTGATGGAACGCGAAACAGCACAAAGAACGCCGGTTAAACTGAACCAGGAAGCGCTGAAGGATCTGCCCGAAGGTGTTGCAGGCCCCGGATACGACCGCGCTGCGCTGAAGCCGGGGATCATCCACATCGGCCTCGGCAATTTCCACCGCGCCCACCAGGCATGGTATCTGCACCGGCTGATGCAGGAGGGTCTGGCACAGGATTGGGCCATCATCGGCGCCGGGGTGCGCCCCTATGATGCCGCGATGCGGCAGAAACTTCTGGCGCAGGACTGCCTGACCACCCTGATCGAACTGGCGCCCGGCAGCGTCTCTGCCGAGGTCACCGGGTCGATGATAGATTACCTGTCGATAGAAGACGGGAACGGCAAGCTGATCCGCGCCATGGCCGATCCCGCAATCCGCATCGTGTCGCTGACCGTGACCGAGGGCGGTTATTTCTTGGACCCGGCTACCGGCGGGCTGGATGTGCGGCACCCCGACATTCGTCATGACGTGGAGAATCCAACCCGTCCCTGCACTGTTTTCGGAGCCATTGCAGCTGCGCTGAAAAGCAGGCGCGATGCCGGAGCGGGCCCCTTTACCGTTCAAAGTTGTGACAACCTGCGCGGTAATGGCAACGCCACCCGGCAGGCGGTGGTCTCGCTGGCAAGGCTCACCGACCCGGAGCTGGCGGATTGGATCGACCAGACCTGCAGTTTCCCGAACTCGATGGTCGACTGCATCGTGCCTGCAACCGGCCCTGGCGAAGTCACCCTTGCCCGCGAACTGGGCATCGAAGATGCCGCCCCCGTCACCCATGAAAACTACCGCCAATGGGTGATAGAGGATGACTTCTGCGCGGGCCGCCCCGATTGGGACAAGGCCGGGGCGGTGTTCACACCGTCCGTGCATGACTACGAAGTGATGAAAATCCGCATTTTGAATGCGGGCCATCAGGTTCTGGCTAATGCCGGAGAGATGCTGTCGGTGGAGACTATCGCCGATTGCATGGCGCATCCGCTGATTGCCGCGTTGTTCCGCAAGGTCCAACAAAAGGAGATTGCCCCCTACGTTGCAGCTGTTCCGGGAATGAACCCGCAAGACTATGCGGAACTGATCGAGCGGCGCTTTTCCAACCCCGCCATCCGTGACACGGTCCGGCGGGTTGCCTTTGACGGCTCCTCCCGGCACCCGGGATTTGTCCATCCTATTCTGCGTGACGCGCTGGCAGCAGACGGCCCGATCGCAGGCCTGAGCCTGGTCGAGGCGCTTTGGGCGCGCATGTGTGCGGGCACGCGGGAGGACAAAACCGGGATTGAAGCCAACGACCCCTATTGGGAAGCGCTGACTGAGGCTGCAATGGCCGCAAGGCTGCATCCGCAAGCCTGGCTCGAACAGCAACATATCTACAGTGATCTGGCCACCAACCAGCGGTTCGCTGTGGAGTTTTCCCGCTGGCTCAGCCTGATCTGGTCGGAAGGGTGCGAAGCTGCTTTACGCGCCTATACCGGGCATGAGCAGGCCAAGGGGGGCTTGGAAACATGATCCTATGCAGCGGAGAAGCCCTGATTGACATGATCCCCGCGCCAACTGGGGACGGACCGGACGGGTTTGTGCCTCATCCCGGAGGGGCGATGTTCAATACAGCAATTGCGTTGGGGCGGCTTGGGGTGCGGGCCGGGATGCTGACCGGCCTGTCTACCGACATGTTCGGGCGGCAGCTGGCCGAGTCTCTGAAGGCCAGTCATGTTGACACTTCGCTGGTGATCCAGTCCGGCCGCCCCACCACGCTGGCCTTTGTCCGCCTAGTGGATGGCCATGCCACCTATTGCTTCTTCGACGAGAACTCAGCCGGGCGCATGCTGATGCCTGGGGATATGCCTAAGCTTCCTCAGGAGATCTCGGCCCTGTTTTTCGGCGGGATCAGCCTGGCCTCTGAGCCTTGCGCCGATGCCTATGCCGCGCTGCTGGACCGCGAAGCCGCGTATCGTGCAGTGATGATTGACCCGAACATCCGCCCCAGGTTCATCAAGGACATGGCCAGGTACCGCGCCCGGCTGGACCGCATGGTGGCGCAGGCGGATATCGTGAAGGTTTCTGACGAAGACCTGAGCTGGCTGCTGCCGGACCCGCTGTCGCTGAGCGAGAAAGTGTCCATCCTTCTGGAACGGGGGCCATCCGTACTGATCCTGACCCGCGGCGGCGAAGGGGCGACCGGGTATCTTGCGAACGGCGGCGAAGTGCGTGTGCCTGCTGTTCGGGCCAAAATATCCGACACCGTCGGGGCCGGCGACACCTTCAATGCGGGCGTTCTTTCCAAACTGTCCGAGCTTGGCCGGCTGACGAAACCGGAGCTGGCTGCTTTGCCGCCTGACGTTCTGCAGCAGGCAATGGAGCATGGTGCGAAAGTGGCGGCGATTACCGTGTCGCGCGCCGGCGCCAACCCGCCCTGGGCCGGAGAGCTGTAAATGCACACTTTCTTGTCCTCTTTTCCGCTCAGAAATGTTAGCGCTACCTATGAGATTTCAATTTATGAACCCGCAGCAAAGCCGTCAGGAGAAAACGCCATGACCATCCAGTTCGCTGCCATTGGCCGCAAGCCGCGGGCCGGGGCGCCCTTCAAGCGGGTGGGCTAAGCTGATGGTGTCCCGTGTCATCCCCGTCGATCCTTTTGACCTGGTCCTGTTCGGTGCCACCGGCGATCTTGCACGCCGCAAAATCCTGCCTGGCCTATTTCACCGGTTTGCGGTGGGGCAGATGCCGGAGGGGGCACGCATCATCGGCACTGCCCGCTCAGCGATGAACCGGGCGGAGTTCACCGAGGCGGTGCATGCCAGCCTGCTGGAATTTGCGCCGCAGGCCGCCAAACAGTCAGCCCTGCTGGAAAAGTTCCTTGCCAGCCTGGAGTACGTTCGTGTCGATGCCGGAGGCGAGGACGGTTGGGACATCCTTGCCGAGGCGATCAGGCCGGATGTGGTGCAGGCGTTCTATCTCTCGGTCTCGCCTGCGCTGTTCGGCTCCATCGCGTCCAATCTGAAAAGCCGGGGCATCGCATCGGCGAACAGCCGGGTTGTAGTGGAAAAGCCCTTCGGTCACGATCTGGTGTCGGCGCGGGATTTGAATGCGGATCTGCGCCGCAACTTCGACGAGCATCAGATCTACCGGATCGACCACTATCTGGGCAAAGAAACCGTGCAGAACCTGATGGCGCTGCGCTTTGCCAACGCGCTGTGGGAGCCTTTGTGGAACTCCACCCATGTGGACCATGTGCAAATCACCGTGGCCGAAAGCCTCGGCGTCGAGGGGCGCGGCGAATATTACGACCGCTCCGGTGCGATGCGGGACATGGTGCAGAACCACCTGATGCAGCTCTTGTGCCTGACCGCGATGGAGCCGCCGTCGCGCTTTACCTCCGACGCGGTGCGCGATGAGAAGGTCAAGGTGATCGAGGCGCTGGAACCGGTGGCGCCATCGGACATCGTGCGCGGCCAGTACCGCGCCCAAGGCAGCGCGGGCAGCTACCGTGACCATGCCGGCAACCCGCACAGCAGCACCGAAAGCTTCATCGCCATGAAAGTGAATATCGGTAACTGGCGGTGGGCGGGCACGCCGTTCTACTTGCGCACGGGCAAAAAGCTGCGGGCGCGCTGTTCCGAAATTGCGGTGGTGTTCCGCGACCCGCCGCACATGATCTTTCCGGACATGGCCGGGCGGCGCAGCAACGCAATGATTATTCGGCTGCAGCCGGATGAAGGTATCACCCTGCGCAACACGATCAAGGAGCCGGGTCCGGGCGGTTTCCGCCTCGCGGAAGTGTCCCTGGATATGACCTTTGCCGAGGCGCTGGGGGAGCGGGCCGAACCGCAAGACGCCTATGAACGCCTGATCATGGACGTGATCCGTGGCGACCAGACCCTGTTCATGCGCGGCGATGAGGTTGAGGCAGCCTGGGCCTGGGCTGACCCCATCATTACCGGCTGGGAGGACTTCGGGCCTGCCCCGTCTCCCTATGATCCGGGAGGGTCCGGCCCGGAGGACGCCCTGATGCTGTTGCACCGCGAGGGCCGGCGGTGGCGCGAGATCGGGGGCTGAGCAATGCAGCAGGATTGCCCGTCCCTGGCACCGGCCAACCCTCAACTTTTTTGTAACGTCCCGCCAATCCGTTTTCCCAAGGGAGCGCACCAATGAGCCAGCTCAATGACACTCTTCTGCTCGTGACCGATCGGATCATTGCCCGCAGCGAAACCACCCGTGCCGCGTATCTGGACCGAATGCACCGGGCCGCGGAAAAGGGCCCGGCCCGCGCGCATCTGTCCTGCAGCGGCCAGGCCCATGCCTATGCCGCTTCCGGTGGCGACAAGGCGCATCTAGTCGAGCGCAAAGCAGGCAACCTCGGCATCGTCACCGCCTATAACGACATGCTGTCCGCCCATCAGCCCTTTGAACATTATCCGGCCCTGATCAAGCAGGCCGCCCGCGAAGCGGGCGGCACCGCGCAGGTGGCCGGCGGAGTGCCTGCCATGTGCGATGGCGTCACCCAGGGCGAGGCTGGCATGGAGCTGAGCCTGTTTTCCCGGGATGTGATCGCGCTGGCGGCCTCGGTCGCGCTCAGCCACGCGACATTCGACGCCACCGTATATCTGGGGGTCTGCGACAAGATTGTGCCCGGGCTGGTGATCGCGGCGCAGGCCTTTGGCCATCTGCCGTCGGTTTTTTTGCCCGCTGGCCCCATGGCCAGCGGATTGGCCAATGATGAAAAAGCCAAAGTCCGCCAGCAATTCGCCACCGGTGAAATCGGGCGCGATGAGTTGCTGAAAGCGGAAATGGCCGCCTACCACGGCCCCGGCACCTGCACCTTCTACGGCACCGCCAACACCAACCAGATGCTGATGGAGTTCATGGGGCTGCACCTGCCGGGCGCCAGCTTTGTGCCGCCGGGCACCGGGCTGCGCGATGCGCTGACGCAGGAAGGCGCCAAACGCGCCCTTTCGCTCAGCGCGCTTGGAAATCACTACACACCGGTCTGCAGCATTCTTGATGAGAAAGCCTTTGTGAACGGCATTGTCGGGCTGAACGCCACCGGCGGCTCCACCAACCTGCTGATCCATCTGGTGGCCATGGCACGGGCGGGGGGAATCGTGCTCGACTGGCAGGACTTCTCGGACCTTTCCGAAGTCACCCCGCTAATGGCACGGGTCTATCCCAACGGGCTTGCGGATGTGAACCATTTCCATGCCGCAGGCGGCCTTGGTTACATGATCGACCGCTTGCTGGAAGCCGGGCAACTGCATCCGGACACCATGACCGTGGCAGGCGAGGGGCTGGAGAATTACACTCAGGAGCCTGTGCTGGATGATGGCGTTCTGGCCTGGCGCAAGGGTGCGGGCCGCAGTCTGAACGAGGCCATCCTGCGCCCGCCGCACGACCCGTTCCAGCCGACCGGCGGCCTGAAGCGTTTGACCGGCAATCTTGGCACCGCGGTCATGAAGGTTTCTGCCGTGGCGCCTGAACATCAGGTAGTCGAGGCGCCGGTGCGCGTCTTCGCCGATCAGAACGAAGTCAAAGCCGCTTTCAAAGCCGGTGAATTCACCGGGGATGTGATCGTGGTCGTGCGCTTCCAGGGGCCAAAGGCCAACGGCATGCCTGAGCTGCACAGCCTGACGCCGCTGCTGGCGATCCTGCAGGGTCGCAGCCAGAAGGTTGCACTGGTCACCGATGGCCGCATGTCCGGCGCCTCTGGAAAGGTGCCCGCCGCGATCCATGTCAGCCCTGAAGCCGTCGACGGCGGCGCAATTGCCCGCCTGCAGGACGGCGACCTCCTGCGTGTGGATGCCACAGCCGGAACACTCGATATCCTGACCGAAGGTGTCTGCGAGCGCCCGGCGGCGGTTGCGGACCTGACCGCCAATCAGTCCGGGACTGGCCGCGAGCTGTTCGCAACCTTCAGAAACTCTGTCAGCGCCGCAACGGACGGCGCCTCCATTTTCGGAGCCTGATCCATGACTCTGTCCCCCAAAGATGCCAGTCGGCTGACCCGCGAAATCTGCGGCCTTGCCCCGATTGTTCCGGTGCTGGTAATTGAAGATGCCTCCACAGCCCGCCCGCTGGCCGAAGCGCTGGTCGCGGGAGGGCTCCCCGCCCTGGAAGTCACCCTGCGCACCCCGGACGCGCTGGAGGCGATCCGCTCCATGTCCGGGGTTCCGGGCGGCCATGTCGGCGCCGGCACGCTGATCACGCCGGAGGATGTCCGCGCCGCCAAGGCCGCCGGGGCAGCCTTCGGGGTTTCACCCGGTGCCACCGAGGAGCTTCTGGCTGCCTGCGAGGCGGAACAGCTGCCGCTGCTGCCAGGCGCTGCAACCGCGACCGAGGCCATGCGGCTGCTGGCGCGCGGCTACGGCATGCTCAAGTTTTTTCCTGCAGAGGCCTCAGGCGGCGCCCCGGCATTGAAGGCCATAGGCGCACCGCTGCCGCAGATCACCTTTTGCCCCACCGGTGGCATCAGTCCCGCAAACGCTGAAAATTATCTATCCCTCAGCAACGTGCTGTGTGCGGGGGGCAGCTGGGTTGCGCCAAAGGATCTGATTGCGGCCGGGAACTGGGACGGGATTGAATTGCTGGCCAGACAGACAGCGCAACTGGCGGGAGGCGCATGATGGATATCTGGACCAAGCTGCAGGAGAACCACAGCGCGACAGAAGGGCGGCCGATCATTTCCCTGTTCGACGACCCGCAGCGCTTTGACAGGTTTTCGGTTGAAGCAGACGGGCTGCTGCTGGACTTCTCAAAGACCAGCATCGACTGTGCGGCACTTGATCTGCTGCTGGAACTGGCCGAGGTACGGGACGTTGCCGGCCAGCGCGATGCCATGCTCCGCGGCGAGCGGATCAACAGGTCCGAAGACCGGGCGGTGCTTCATACTGCCCTGCGCGCCGGAGATGATGAGCCGCTGGTGGTTGATGGAGAGGACGTGCGCCCGGGGATAAGGAAAACCCTGCAAGCGATGGAGGATTTTGCCGACGGCATCCGCTCGGGCCGTATCACAACCGCAGGGGGCGGGGCATTCACCGATGTCGTGAATATCGGCATCGGCGGCTCCGACCTCGGGCCTGTTATGGCTGTCCGGGCACTTGGCCCGTATCACAACGGACCGCGCTGCCACTTCGTCTCCAACGTCGACGGCGCCCAGATCTCCGACACGCTGCGCAAGCTCGATCCCCGCTCGACGCTGGTCATCATCGCGTCAAAGACCTTCACCACGATTGAGACGATGACCAATGCCGAAACGGCGATCAGCTGGCTGAAGAATGCGCTGGGGGACGCAGCCGTTTCCCATCTGGCCGCCGTATCCACTGCGCTGGACAAGACCGCCGGCATGGGGATCAGCCCAGAGCGTGTTTTTGGCTTTTCCGATTGGGTTGGCGGCCGCTACTCGCTTTGGGGGCCAGTGGGAGTTCCGATCATGCTGGCCATCGGCCGAGCGGAGTTTCGCAACTTTCTGGCGGGTGCCCGGGCGATGGATACACATTTCGTGACCGCTCCCGCGCGGGAAAACATGCCCTTGCTTATTGGGCTCGTAGGGATTTGGCACCGAAACATCTGCCGCCATCCGACACGTGCAATCCTGCCCTATGACCAGCGTCTGGCCAAATTGCCCGCCTACCTTCAGCAGCTTGACATGGAGAGCAACGGCAAGCGTGTTTCAAACGGCGGAGACCAGTTGGTACGCGGCTCTGGACCCGTTGTTTGGGGCGAAGCGGGAACCAACGGGCAGCATGCGTTTTATCAGCTGTTGCACCAGGGAACCGAAATTATCCCCGCCGAGTTTCTGGTGGCTTCGCGCAGTCATGAACCCAGTCTGCGGGAACATCATGATTTGCTAAAGGCGAATTGCCTGGCCCAATCCGAAGCCCTGATGCTTGGCCGCTCCTTGGAGCAGGCCTTGGAGATTGCTGCAGCGCTTGGCTATACCGGTGACGAGCAGCACGTCCAAGCGGCATATCGGACCTTTCCAGGCAACCGCCCTTCGATGACGCTGGCCTATCCGCTGCTGACGCCGTACTCCCTCGGCCAGATCATCGCGCTATATGAACACCGGGTGTTCGTTGAAGGCGCCATTTGGGGGATCAATTCTTTTGATCAATGGGGAGTGGAATTGGGCAAGGAACTGGCCAGCGCCTTGGTGCCAATGATCAAGGGCGCCTCATCTGAGGGCAAGGACCAGTCAACAATTGCTCTGATCCGGAAACTGTCTGCGTGAATGACCCCTTGGGTCACCCAGTTGTCGACGAACGCCGCCAATACCAAGGTGCCGGACATTCACAAACGGGCGTTGCGCACATTTTCCGCAATCTGGACATTCATGTTTGGCGCAGCGAAAGCTCAATTTGTCGAAGGTTTTTCGATGCGGGCCGCGGCGCATCGGTGGCGTTCGTGTGCAACCCGGCCCGCGTTGAATAACCTGACAAGGAGGAAGCTGCGGGAGGCTGGGCGGCGTCTATGGGGAAAGTATGCTGCGGGTGATTGCGAGAGCCGGTTCTGAGCGCCAGCCAGGCAGGAAGCGCCGGTTTAGAAAGGTTGTCCAGCGGGGTGTGATCATGCGTTCCGTGTGCCGGCGGAGCCGTTGACCGGGTGATTGCGGGCCAGCCACAGGACCGGGCGTACCGGGGGCGTTCCGGAGCACGAATTGGAACCGGGGCAGTCTTCGCGGCGTGGACGGGCGTTTCGTCATGCGGCCTGCTCCCTGGGTGGCGCGCGGCTCATCGGTTTTTGCCCGCGCCGGAAGATTTCGACGATGTGCATCGGGCCGCCGCAGCAAGGGCACGGCTCGCGCAGGGTGAGCGGTACGGTCTCAGCAGTCTCCTGCGTTTCCTGTTCGGCCGGGGTCTTCACAAGCAAGCCGCGGATGCGGGCAATGGTGGCCTTGCGGGTGGCGCCGGCCAGCAGGCCGTAGACCGCCTTCTTGTTCCAGTAGGCGATCCGTGCGATCTCCGTCGGCAGGGTGAAGACCACGTGGAAATACTCCACCGGCAGCAGGTCATCGGCCCGCGCCGCCATCCAGTCCCGCGCCGCGGGCCCCTGGCACTTCGGGCAGTGCCGGTTCTTGCAGGAATTGTACGCGACGTGCCGGTGGCCGCACTTGGCGCAGGCGGCCACATGCCCGCCGAGCGCCTCGGTCCGGCAGGCTTCGATCGCCGACATCACCCTGAGCTGGGTGAGGCTGACATGCCCGGCATTGGCCCGCCGCCATGCGGGACCATGGGCGCGAAAGATGTCAGCGATTTCAAGCCTCGGGCGGGGCACCGCCCCGGTCCGCTAATCCCGGCTTCGATCCTGCAGCTTGGCCAGCGTCTCGTAGGGGCTCGCCGTGTCACGGATCAGCTTTGTGGCGACATGTGTATAGCGTTCCGTTGTCTCGAGTTTGGCATGCCCGAGCAGTACCTGGATCACCCGCACATCCGTCCCGGCCTCCAGAAGGTGCGTCGCGAAGCTATGCCGCAGCGTGTGCAGCGTGCTGCCCGGCTTCTTGATCCCCGCGATGAGCTTTGCCGGGCTGAAGGCGCGGTGGAGCTGGCGCGACGAGAGGGGGGTGATCTTGGGCTTGCCCGGAAACAACCAGCCCTCGGGCCGCGCCTCGCGCCAGTACTCGCGCAGCAGGTTCAGCAATCCCGGCGACAGCATGACCTTCCGGTCCTTCCGCCCCTTGCCCTGTTCGACATGGATCAGCATCCGGTCGCTGTCGATATCGCTGACCTTGAGATTGCAGACTTCAGATGCCCTGAGCCCGGTCCCATAGGAAATGCTGAGCGCCGCCCGGTACTTCAGCCCCGGTCCAGGCGCGCCCCGCAGCAGCGCCGCTACTGCCTCGGCGCTGAACACCACGGGGAGCTTGCGCGGCTGGGTGCGGAACTGCATATGCCGCTTCATCTCGCCCCGCCCGCAGGTCGTCTCGAAGAAGAACCTCAGTGCGATGATGCGGGCGTTGTAGGTCGGCGGCGTGACACCGCGGTCGGTCATGTGAAGCTGGTAGGCGCGCAGATCATCCGGCGTCGCGGTGTCCGGCGACCGTCCCAAAAACGCTGCGAAGTCCTTGATTGCCCGGATGTGCGACTTCTGAGATCTGTCACCCGGCCCCTTGATCCGCATGTCCTCGATCATCCGCGCGCGAAGCGGCGTTGTTCTCCCCTCCGCCATGGGAACCTCCTGTCTTTCGATTGAGAGGTCCCAATCGTCAGACAGCCGCGCCCATTCCCAAATGCACAGCGGTCAGATCAATGCAAAACGCCTGCCACAGGCGCCAGTGCCGCGCGAGCGGCTTCGTCCTCGTCCCGCATCTCGGCCATCAAGCGTCCAGCACTGAAAGTTCGGTCTGTGTCAGAAATGCTTAGCGTTTGAACTGAACAGGACTGACAGCCGCCATCGTCGAGACTATTGGTTCTCCACCATCACAACGGCTGCAAGCCGTTTTCTTAGAGTGAATGATCCGGCCGTACCCCTGCGCACAATTCCAGCCCCTTTCCTGCGGGGCTTTACCGTTCACGCCCCCTGCCTGACCGCGAGCGGTCTGGATACCCTCGCCCTGGCTCCGGGTATTGCTTCGTCCCGCGGGGGCCGGTTGTACCGCCAGTGCGGCCATGCAACGGCACCACCTCCAATGATCTTGCGATCTCTGCCCGCTGGGTGACGACCTCCGTTAGCCGGGTGGTAAAGCGCTCTGTCTCCTGTGCCAGATCCCGGTCCGCGGGATCATCGGACTGCGCCAGTATCCGGACGGCTCCCGTATAGGTCCGCATGACCCTGTTCCGGCGATCAGCAATTGCCGCGTCCCAGGCATGGGTTGGAAGCACGCCGTTGTTGCGATCCAGATCCCGGCGCACCTCATTGCGCTTTTTCGCATCGATAAAGGGTTTCCCGCCGCGCTGGCGGATCTTGTAGACCGGTGTGCTTTCGCCCCGACGGGTCTTGCCCCGGGCATGCCGCGGGGTGGATTCCGCCTCGATGCCGCGCTGGCGCAGCTTCTCTGCAAAGGTATCGCGCAAGTGCTGCAGGTCAGCTTTGCGCAAATTGAGTTTCACGCCGTCATGCCCAACCGTGCGCACCGTCAGGTGCACATGCGGATGCGGGGTGTCCGTATGGAGCGCCATGGCGTAATCGTGGCGGCCCCCGAATTCCTGTTCCGCCAGCGCCCGCACTGCATCCTTCACACCGCTAGCATTTGTATTGCCCGGCATTGAAAAAGAATGCTGGTAGTGATCCTTGTGCGGTCCGTCGCCATGCCTGCAGCCCGTGCATCGTCATGCTTCTCGATCCAGTCCCGGTACAGTTCTGCGGTGGCCTGTTTGCCCTTCGGCACCTCGCCAGCGGATGTCTCAACCTCAAGCTTGCCGTTCCGGCTGATGTAGTTGATGTGATCAGCCACGCGCCTCGCCTCGGTTCCCCGCGTGACCTTGATCGGGCTCCCGTGCTTGTCGGTCTTGGCTGGCTTGGTCACCTTCACCATGACCTCAGTCGTGCCTTTGACCACCCGTGCCAGGCGCGCCTTGTCAACCGCAGAAATCGTCTGCCCGCCCCGGGCAGGTAACGTCGCCCGGTCTGCTTGCACGCCTGGATTGGACTGCTGAGAGCCGCCGTCCCTTTCAGTCTCTGCAACAAAAAAACCGGACGCCGTATTCTGCACCATGCAGCCCCTCCGGGGCGGCCAGCAGTCCTGAAAACCGAAAATCTCCTTGAAGTCGCTCAATCCAGAAGCTCCTCTTCCTCAAGACCGAGCTGAAAAGCAAGCCGGCCCTTGGCGAAGCCACGCACTTGCTGCCGCAGCTCCGCCACCTCTCCGCGCAGCTGCGCCACTTCCTTCCTGACTGGAGCGTAGCTGTCCCCGGTGAAGACCCCGCGGTTCATCGCATATGCGATCTGGTTCACGTTCGTGGCCAAGCCATGTATCTGCCGCAGACCTGACATGAAACGGTGGCGGTCGCGCACCGTCGGCTGAGGAGCTGCATAAAGCCGCGCGGTCAGCAGATTGGCCGCCCAGGTAGACGCTGTGACCCCGGCCCGCTTTGCTTCCTTCGACAAAGTGTCACGGGCATCAGAGGCCAGGCGGACTGTGACCTTGCCCTCGCGGCGGGACCGCGAGGATGGCCGCTGAGGCTCCGCCGGACTCTCCTCTTCTCCCAGAACAATATCGATCAGCTGACCCAGAAAAGCCGAAACTGTTTACCCCTTGGCCTCTGCAACGCCTGCAAGCTGGGCATGGCGGTCTGGCGGCAAATAGGCCATCGCGGCTTTCTTTTGTGTCGGCATTTCAATCTATGGTAATGTACTTGCTGGCGATACGCCTATCCTGCATTAGCTCCACAGGAAAGCGGATTTGTGGTCCCGGACCACACTTTGCGTGGCCCCCTTGGTCAGAGACAGGCTGAACCTCACCGCCCATAGCGCGGCGAGGTGCTTCCGGCAGCGGGCCATCCGCTAGGTGCACTCGCCGAGGAAATGTGGTCCCGGACCACGCGCTTGGCGCCGGGCGTGCGTCGCGACGGCACCACCTCCAATGATCTGGCAAGATCAGGCATTCTAGAAATTCCGCCGGGGCATTGGAAAAATTTCAGACCCTCGGAACCCGACGGAATCCGCAAATGTGGTCCGGGACCACATCCCTCAGAGCAGCCTGTTGCACCGACAGGCCCTCTGGCTGACGCTGAATCTGCAATCGGCAGAAGCGGAGAATGGGCAAAACTGATTGCATCACCGGTCCTGATAATGTGGTCCCGGACCACATCTCCCAAAACCGAAAACGCGCCACCCTCCGGGCAGCGCGTTACTCAATGCTTGGATCTGCAGCGGCCTTCGCGTCCGGTCAAACCGCCTGGCAAACACACAAGCGGCCCGCTTCTGGGAAAGGCATGCCTGAACTTCTACAGCGCGACGACCTCGATCAGTTCCAGCTCCGACAACAGGACCTCCTCCACCCGGATCCCGTTTTCAAAACTCACCAGGATGGATTTCGGACTGGAGGCAAGCTGGTCCGTCAGAAGGCGGCCAATAGCTCCGCCATGCTTGCAGATGATGGCAGCCCCCCTGCCCGCCTGAACCTTCTGCGCACCAGCCACGCTTTGCACCTCCGGCGCTTTGACAGTTCCGCCTTGGCCCAAGAATGCATCCTGTCCGGCAGCCGTGTCGCCGCCGGCTTGCATTTCTGGGGTGTGCACTTGATCTCTGGACCCGCCTGCTGCGTCCTGCGCAATACGGGGAACCTGGACTGGGCCCGCGGGATCTTGGGCCACTCTGGAACGCAATCTCGCAACAGTCACCCGCGAAATATCCGCCGCATCCGAAGTCTGCACAAATTCTTCCACATCTTCTGGGTTCTTCTTCCAAAGCGCATAGAGGTCGGACAAGGCCCGGACCGGGACATCCTTTTCCGCCAACTGCTGCAGCGGCTCAGGCATCCCAATGACCGCTGCAAGCAGGGAGACTTCGCTTTCGCCCCACCCCAGCGCGCGGGCGATGTCGCTCCGGGACTTGCCTGCTTCGCGCATGGCTGACACGGCTGCGGCGACCTCAAAAGTGGTGAGACCATCGCGCTGCACATTCTCGGTAAGCTGCGCCATGCGCAGTTCCTCGGTCATTTCCCGTTCAATGGCCGGGATCGACTGCAGGCCTGACAGTTTCGCAGCGCGGTAGCGCCGCTCCCCCATGATGATCAAATGCCTGCCGTCGCCATTGAGCGGCTGGACCGTGATCGGCTGCAGGACACCCTGCGCGCTGGGGCTCTTCGCCAGGGACGCAAGCTTGTCCGCGTCGAAGTGTTTGCGGGGCTGATCCGGATCCGGCGCGATCAGATCGAGCGGGACATCACTCGGGCCCGCCTGACCGCTCTCACGGGGTGCGCGTATCAGGTCGTTGAGGGCACCGGCCTCCTTCAGCGAAGACAGCATGGACCTGTTGACCCGCGAGTTGGATCCTTTGCCGCTCATCTGCCTGCCTCCACATTCTCAAGGAACCATTCAAAGAAGGCCTGGAACTCGGCCGCGGCCTCCCGGCCGCTTCTGCTTGAAACCTCACTGACCGGCATGCCTTCCGCCTCAGCCTTTTCGTAAGCAGTCCGGTTCCGGATTGCATGCGGGATGATGAGCTGCGGAAATTCCGCCGCCATGACCCGCAAGGGCTCGCGCTCCATCTCCTTCACCGCGTCAAACCGGGACGGCAGCAGCCCCAGGAACTTCACATCCGGGTTGATCTCCCGAACCTCTACCAGAGCTTTCAGGACGGTCTTGATCCCATCCACGGAAAACCGCTTCAGCTCGATTGGCGCAAGAATGTAGTCGGCAGCCAGCATCGCCCCATAGACGGTTGCGCTGTAGGTCGGCGGCGTGTCGATGATACAAAAGCCCGCCCCCTTCAGCCCTCGCAGCGCTCCGGCCGTGTTGCGCAAAATAGCATCGTCTCGCACCACCGGCATGTCGGCATGCCCCTCGATCAGCACCAGTTCACCGGGGGCCGCCCTAAACTCAGGCGGCTCCTCAGCCTCCACCAAGTCGAGCGCATTGCCGGCCACCCGCTGACGTGGCAGCGCCGTCGTGAGATTGCATTGGCTATCCAGATCAACCGCCACCGTGGAATATCCCGTAAGCATCAAAGAATAGGCAAGCTGTGTGGTGACAGTCGTCTTGCCGGTGCCCCCTTGTTGTTTGTTATGACTATGGTTTTCAATATTCAGTCCTTCCTTGCCGCGCTCGCGCCCGCTTGAGGAGGCCCGGCCGTCAAAAAGCACCGGGCGAATTCTCCGAGGGTTCAGCAATCACATCGGGCGCGGCAGCAAAATTTGAATGCGTCTTGTTCCGCCCGCCGGACCTTGCTGCAGGCCCTTCATCAGAGAGAACCAGGCACAAGCTCCGAAGCGGCGGTTGTTCGGGAGAGCACGGAGTCCAAGTGGATTGCGGGCTGCACCCGCGAGGTTCCGGAAAAGAATACCTTCCATGCAGGCCTCTGCCCTTGCGTGTAATCACCACCTAGAGTTGAATTACCTTCCGTGACGCGGGACTTCAATCACCAAAGCATGATCCTGCCTGCAGTTCCAAGCAACGCAGAGCATCGCGGTTCAAATTAGCTCATTTGCCGCCCGTGCTTCATTCAGCGGCGGCCCCCTGCCCTATTATTAGGACACTCGGACCACTCGCCGCTTGGCGGCCCCGCGCCGGCAGCGCAAGCCCATGGCGGCAGGGTCCCTGGCCCCGGCCGCCATGGGCACCGTGAACGGCAAATGAGGAAACACTGCTAATGCAAGGCTAGGCCCTTCTCCCGGCCACAAGGAACGAGGGAAACTATTCGCTGGAAATTTGCGCGGCGTCCCGCGATTTTGCGATCACACCGTCGTGCCGGATAGCGGCAATCGTCGTATCTGTTCTGCGGGTCAGTTCAACCCCGTCACCCGACACCATCGCCTCCGCAAACTTCGTTTTCTTCAGAACTGCGCCATCTGCCTCCAGGTAGGTCGTATCTCCGTCGGCTTCTCGGGAAACAGATCCATCCGCAAGGATGCGGATCCACGTCCCATTGACCTGAACGGACAGGCCGGTTTCCTCAACCACGATGCCTTCCCAACCCGCGCCGGGATCGCGGCGCAGCACGATGTTGTCCGGGCGAAGCTTGATCTGAACGTCTCTCGGATCTTTTGGGGTCCGCAGCTTTGAGGACCACAAAAGCTTCCTGCTCCTCCGGGTCTGAATGCAGGGTCGCGTTTGCATTCTTCGGCGGCCACACCTTCGCAGTATTGCGCTTCCGTCCGGATGGGTCGCGGTGAAACCCTATATAGAGCTGTGCCGCCCGCCAAACGCGGTGGATGTTCTTCTTCACAATAAGTTCCTGTCCCGATCTTATTTCACCCCCTGCCCCACCGGCGCAGAGCGGCCCGTACCTGGTTCATGTTCTTTGGCTGAAACCGCCGCAGCCTTCGGCTTTCCCTAGCAAGTGATCTTTCGTTTACCATTGCCCACTGCACGTCGGTGCACCGCTTGATTGCAAGCCACCAAACAAGCTCGCCCCTCTGATGTCACCCTTCACGAGTTCAGGCAATGGATGAAACCGGTGGCTGGCGCTGCATCGCTGAGATGGTCTCGGAATTCGCAAGCGGGTGCGAGTACCCTGGGTAGCGCACGCTTGCCTCGGTGCTTTCGCTGCTTGGCCCTTTGGGCATTCCTGAACTTTCCTGCCATTGATGCCCCAGAAGCGTGAGAGCTCATGGTGTTCTGTGCTAGATCAGGAAGCGGTGGCCGATGCCAAAGATGCCACCCTTCCTGAGAAGCGCCCAAGCCTCATTGATCCTGGCGTTTATTATAAACTTTCTGATAGTTCTCACCTCCTTCCCGGCGCGTGACAAACCAGCCGGATCGCGGCCCCGAAGGGCCGCGCCGGTGTCAATATTCGCTTGGCAAAAGCAGCGGCAGAACGCGGCGGGTGTTCTTGTGGTCCAGCGGGTCATCTGCCCCGTAACGGTAATCCGTATCATACAGGTCGAGTTTCCACCACACGACCTTGCCGCAGACCTGAACTGCACCCATGGAGTGATCTCCGTAGGGATCATTGTCCTCGGTGAAATTATCAAAAACAGCGGTTTCAAGAAGCGCGCGGGTGACAAACTCCGACCCCTCGGCGGAAACACCCCGGGTGGCCACAACACGGCCCTGATAAACCGGATGCCGCCAATAGGTGCCTGGGCCCGGAAAGCATCGTTTGCCTTGGCGGTTTCAGCCGCCTGCAGTTTCGGGTTAACTATGTTCCCCGCTGCGCAATGCGGGCAGTATTCCGCTGCACCTTGCTCCTGTTCAGCCTCTGCGCCGCAGGTATTGCATTGATATTGTGCCATTTCGGCCTCCTTTTGATGGGGCGTTGGGGTTTGGTGCCCTTCTTCCGCCAATGGGCGCGGCCTCTCTGCACTGCCAGCTGAAAGACCCGTGTCTTTCGGCTGGCAGAGCGGGGAGGGCGAAGCCCTGCCAGCGGACTGGGCAAGCGCCGCGCAATGCGCGGCGCTTGCCCCTTGACCGGCCTGGCCCAGGATGCGGGCGGACAAAGTTCAATGAAACATGCCGGGGCTGGGGTGAGCGGGCGCAGCCCGCCGATCCCCTGCCCTGTCGCCTGGACCACGCAATCCGCGCGCCCCGCGCGGATTTCTTCTATTTCAAAGTGCAGTCCGACGCCCAGACGAGGTGGTGGCCGTCAACCGCCCACCTTCGAAACATCTCGCACGCCCCGAATAGCTCGCCCCCAAGAAACTCTGTGCGCTGCCCGGCGAGTACCTCCACTATAAGGACTGCGTAGCCAAGCAGACCTTCGGGAACGGGAGGCCGTCGTGGTGAGGTTTTTCTCGAAGCCGGCCGCGCCGTGAGGACACTGGCGAACTTGGGCCAATTATTCCGCGATCAGTTTACGAACGACACTTACAGGCAAGAACATCCGCAACGGGTTCGAGGACAGCGACTGAAACCCATAGCTTTCATAAAGCGCCTTGCGCCGCGCAACCCGGTCAGGATTCCCGCAGTCAAGAACGTCAAGCATGACGATTGCCATACCGATAGCATCAGCTGCAGCGGCTATCCGGCGTAGCGCATCGACGAGCAGATCCCCCCCATAGCCCCCACCCCGGAAATTCTGATCACGGCCGATCATCGAGATATAGGCCGCCGGAATGTTGCCGTGTGCAGGCCGTGTACGGGCAAATTTCGAAGGTAGATCTCCGTAGTGCACTGCATGCGCATTGAGGGCGTAAAAGCCAATTACGCTGCCTTCACTCGTGGACATGACAAAAAGCCGGACATTGTCCGCCTTGGCGAGTTTGTTCGCAGTCTTCTGGAAGTAATTGTCAACTTGCTCCACGCCGCAAGAAAAGACCGTTCGATCGTGCTTGGAAGGATCGATCGGCTCGATGACGCTGCCAGCAGACTCTGTTGCAGCCATTATTTTGAGGTAACGGTTTGTCTGTGCCTGCGGAAAGCCGCAGCCAATGCTTCAGTGGGCGCTGCAGGCGCGTCCAGAGCCGTGAAAAATGCTTCATGATCGACCGGCTGCAACACAGTGCGCTCATGAGCCGAAATCGTTGCCAGGGCAGCCTGGTAAGCTGCATTCATCGTGAAGACAGAGTCGTCCACACCGGACAGGGCCGCAGCTTGCTGGATCGCGTTTTTAATACGCGGCTTGGTCCGGAAGTTCATCCGGGCTTCGTTGCGCTCATCTATGGCGCGGATGGTGTCGTGGAAACCAAGCATAGCCGCCTCCTACTACATGAACCCACATGTACGTCAGATTGACGTACATTTCAAGAGGCCACTTTTAAGACTTCAATTGAACTTCTCCCTGCGGCCGACCGTGTCGCAGGGAGAAGTTTACCGGCGTAGCTGGCCTGGCAGAAGGCCACCAGTTACGGCCAGAGATCACGCAGCGAGGCTCAGATCGGGCGCTAAAAGAACGTCATCGAACCTGACCTGCGCAGCTGCAAAATGGAGACCCAGACAACCGAAACCCGGACCGCTGTCAAAGCCCTCAACCGCATGACCCGCCTCGGTCGTGCGACCTATGAGCGTTTCGCATAATGAACCGGTGAAGGGACAAGTATGGCCAAAGCTCTATTCATGCAACACGGTTTGTCCCCGGCTGACGGCCGGTATGCAAATCTCTATGACAACATTTGGGCGCCGGCCGGAACCCCTGCCCCGGTCATCGCATCCGGCATCTTCGACTTTTAGGCGAAGCTTGGTGCCACACATAAATCGACCTGCAGCTCGATCTCTGATCATGCTCCAGTCTGGATGCGCAACGACACGGATGCAAAATTTACAATCCTGGACGCTGCAATCCCCGCTTCGCCTGGCTCGTCAGCGGCAGGCAGTTATCAGTTCAGCTCGGAGGCTGCCGGTCCTATTCGAGGAAACCGGAAATCGAAGATCTACCACCTCGATGGCTGTTCAGGATTTGGCGAATTTCTGCAAGGAACGTGGTCGTCTTCGAGTCAGACTGAGCGGCCGAGGCCCAAGGATACCGCAAGGCAAAGAACTGCGATCGGGTTCTTCGTAAACCGAGTGAAACATTACGGAGGATTTGACCACCGTCAAATGGCCAACGGCTCCGCAACAGCTTTCGTTGGGATTTCGGCAGCGCCATAGAGGGCAGGTCAAGAGTCCTGGATTCCGGAACGTCTTGAATCGCGTCGGCACATCGCCACAGCTCCTTCACCCCAGCGAGTTGGCCATGGCCAACTCCGTGCTCTTGTGGTCGGCCCTGCCCGCGGCACACGCCAGATCCGCGTTCTGCTGAGCCGGTGATGAATTCACCGAAACCAAGTACAACGAGAGCCTCTGTGCAAGTTGGCCATGGCCAACTTCTGATTTTAAGACCCCCGCTAGTGCGACTAATCTCAACCGAAATGACGATCGAATGACCGCTATCGGAGCCGGCAGGCCATTTCCAGGAGCAGCTCATATCTCTGCGTTTGGCTAAAACCCTGACAAACATTGCCCATGAGGTGGCCAACTTTTTAGTCAGCCCTTTCGGCGGCCTCAGGATCAATCCTTGTCATGAGCCATACGTCTTGAGCGAGTAGCTGAGCGTACCAGGCTGTCGATAAAGGGTAGCTCCGGGCAAGAGGTGGAAGCTGCCAGACTGATCGCTTGAAAAAGTGCTCGCATCTGCAAATGCTGCGCGGTCCAGCATAGTCAGCACGATGGCTTGCGGCTGATCGAATCCCGAACTGTGGGGTTATCACGTGCCTCGCTATGGCAAATCAAGCAAGCAACAAGATTATGGAGTTCCAGATATAGCCAGGCGATAACCTTTCATGACGGGATCGGCTGGTCGAGATCTATGGCTTCAAACGCATTTCAATGCAGCGAATTGCGCCGGGCGCGAAAGCTGCCTTTGGAAAGAGCTGAGCATAGCCAACACTACGATCCCGCGCGATGGTTGGCGCCGTTTGCAGAGTGCGGGAATGGCGTTTACGGCAGCGCACTAGGGCAGGGCGGCTATCTAAAAAGCCTTGACGGCGCAGGCATACCCTCATCGTGCAAAGCGTCATGCAGGCAGATGAGCAGAAGGCAGGCTTGCGAAGAGAACGTTGGCCGAGGCCAACACCCTTGCGCGCCTGTTCAGTCCCTTGCAGCGCCTGTTGGGGGATGGGGCGCCAAGCCTCATCAGGAAGGGATTAGGCCTCCAATAGCGCATTACAACGGTTTCCTAATGCTGCCGTACGCGACAGAGTGGTTATGACCTGCAAGGCTGATAAGGTATGCTTCCGGGCGTTCGATGTGCATCGCATTCTCAGCGATATAGTTCAGAGATCTCAAGAGCTCTCCGAGCCCGAGCCTTGCCTGGGTCTTCGCTAGGCATTCCCAGCCAATCCCAACATAGTTCGCCATCGTCTGCACGATGGTTTGCAGATCCTGATGGCTCTTGGGTGGCTTGGGGAAGAGCTCCGCGATTTCTCTGCATTCATTCCACAGTTCCAGAAGCGAAGCATCGCTTCTCTGCGAGACTTTAAATGTATCTGTTTTTTGTGACTCTACTTGGCGGACATTTTGACCGTTCCCGGCGGACTCTTTCGCGGTTTCCACATGCTTGCGGTCATGGGCTGTACGCGGTTCGTTGGCTTTGATTTCCCCAGTGCAAGGATGCTCGCTGGGGTTCAGGTTGTGGGAAACATCCTGAACTTCGGAGATTTCCTTGAGCCGGGTCAGCAGTGATTTGACTTCTCTCAGCTTCAAAGTTGACCGGCGAAGGATGGTTTTTGCTTGGGTCACATACTCCAGAATCTCATCGGTCAGTGTATGTGCAGCCTTCAGCAGATCGGCGCGCAGTGTCAGTGCCTGGGCGCGCAATCCGCGAATTTCTTCCTCTTCCAGCTCAATGTCGGCGGCCATCTGGATAATGTTGTCCGCGGCCAACAGGAGGGGGGTAAGATCCAGTCCGTAGGCCGCGCAGACTTTGCCGTTCGATTTGATAGGAAAACGCTTCCTGGTCGCGCTATCACGTCGACGCAGAAGGCCGAGTTTCACCAGCTTTGAAACATGTCGGCGCAAGACGCGCTCGCACATATTGTTTGCGCGGCCGCAAATGGTCTGGTTCGAAGCATAGATCACTAGAATGAAGCTTGGATCTACCGGCAGCTCCGCGCCCGTTTTGGTTTCCCGGCAGGGCAGAAAACTCAGCAAAGTATCAACAACAAGAACATCGCCTGTAGTGAGTCCGATTTTGCTGCGGCACTTGCGCAATGCGCGCATGAGATCTCTGCGCAGTACCGGCCGGAAGCCTGCGTGGTCAGTTTGGACACAGCTCAACTGTGCCCCGGCACTGCATGCCGCGGATGTGATGGTTTTCATGCCTTTTCAGACGGCAAAAAGGTACCGTTCACCGAAATCGGTGTTGCAGTGGTTCGGTTTTCGGGGTACCAAGTAAGTGTCTAAGTTACAGGGACCCTCTGTAAAGCCTCACCGCTTTCGGGGGGTTTCTTTTTGCTTAAGTGTCTGCCTCCTTTGTGTTTTTGCTTCTGCTGCTCAACTCACCATGGGGTTGGCCATGGGCAACTTAATGAAATCAATGACTTACAGGAATTGGCCAAGCGAAAGCCCTGGCCAATTCCCGATCACGAACCCTTCTTTGACCAGGTCTCGTATAGAGACGACAGGTTGCTTTTGACGAATTCAATGAATTCTTCCTCCTGCTTTCCGCCGACCTGGATTGTCAGTTTTCCCTTGCCTACCTGGTATTTCACCTGAGAGCCCGGGAGCTGCGTCGGAGCCGGGGCAGGGGGGCTTTCCGGCTTAGCGGCCCGTGTCGGCGTAGCGGCACGTCGTTCAATCTCCTGCAATGCTTCGATGAGCTTGTTTACCCTGGCTGGAGCCCCTTCGGCTTCATCCGGTATCAGCGCGATCATCTTATCCTCTGAAGGCGCGCACTCAAGCAGCGCCAAGCGCCGAAGTTCCATCCAGGGGCGCCTGCCGACATCATGAGCGGCACCAATGCGGTTAACTACACCTGCCGGGATGTCTCGCACGATCGACAACAGGCGGCTGAGCGTGCCCTTATCAACTGCGAGTGCTTCACAGATCTCAGTGCGTGAAAACTCTGCCTTTTCGAGCTCCGTTGCAAAGACCGCCTGTTCAATGAAGCTGCGCTCTAGGCGGGCTGAGTTTTCAAGTGCCTGCGAGACAAGGGCCTCACGCAGGTTCATCTCTTTGATTAGTGCGCGGACCCTAATTCCTAGCCTGCGGCATGCAGCAATGCGGCGTCGACCATAAACAACCTCATAGCGCGGTCCTTCGCCCCGGCGGAACCGGAGCATAACAGGAAGTTCCTGGCCGGAGTTGCGGATTGATTCAACAAGGGGGTCCAGTCCAACCGTAACGTCGAACCGGTCCGAAATATCGGAATCAGCAATGTCGGATACATCAACATCTTGGGCCGCCTGAGAAGCAACCTGCGTCAAGACATCAGACATGTTTAGCAACGATTTAGGCGCGCCCTCTTTCGATGGCGCGGCCGCAACTGAAGGAGCAGGGGCCTCCGACTTCTTTTCCGCCATTTTTTGGAGACTTTTAGCGAGCAGGTCACGCTTCATCGTCTACCTCCCGCCCCCAGGATGCCTGGATCTTGCGCTCGATATCGTCGGCAATGCCATTTATGGATTCGATGGCGCGATCGTATGTTTTCCTGTTTTTTGAGCCGCTTAGGTCGACCTCGAAGACGGTCTTCTGCCCAAGCCCGGCGTCGCTGACAGCAGAGGACTTAACAAAAGGCGTCGGGATCACGCTGTCCCCCAGGATCTCCCTGATCCATTCCGCGAGATCCTGCTGGGCGCTGATCGAGGTATCAAAGCGGGTCAGCAGATATGTGAAGTTGTCATAGGCGCCGATGCCGCCATTGGAATGGAGAACCTCAAGGACGCCAGATGCCATGTTCAGGAACTGGCTTGCGGACGCAAGGTCCACCCGTTCCGGGATGATGGTCATCAACAGGGAGGTCGACGCGCAGACCGCCGACATGGTTAGGTAGCCGAGCTGCGGCGGGCAGTCGATTATGACGATGTCATAGTCATCTTCCACCTGGCGCAGTGAATCACGAATCCGGTTGAAGAAAACCGGCTGCTCCCCGCGGCTGAGGGCGGTAGGGGTTTCAGTCTCGAACTCGGATAACATGATGCCGCCCGGGACTAGATCCAAGTTCGGGAAGTACGACTTCCTAAGAACTTCCGTGATCGGGACGCGGTTGGTTTCACCGTCATTATAGCGGATGGCATCATACAGAGTTCCGCCGTGGCGGAAGTCAATTTCGGGCTGGTATCCGAAGAAGGTTGTAAGAGACGCCTGCGGATCAGCATCGATAGCCAGAACCCTATAACCCCTCAACGCAAGTCGCTGTGACAAGTGAACAGAGGTGGTGGTCTTGGAACTGCCGCCCTTAAAGTTGACGGTAGACCAGATCTGGAGCTTATCGCCTTCACGGCGGCCTGGCAGGAACTGGAGAGGATCCTTGGCGTTCTGCGCCAGAATTTTACGGATCTCCAGGATGTCCTCGGCCGTATAAGAGCGTTTGTTACCTGGGCCTTGTTCGACCTCGGGAATTTTCCTGTCGAAATGCGACTTGCGTAGGTATCCATCGCTCACGCGAAGGAGCTGAGCAACTTCTGATGAAGTGAATGTCCTGAGCTGCTTCTGTTCCTTCGGTGCGAGGAACAGTTTCGACATTGCGTCGAGCGCTTCCGAGAGCCTATCGGCGTCGGTACGAAGCTTGCTGTGCAATACTGCGTCCATATTTACTGCCCGTTCTATGGTCTTTCTGACTTCCGTTACTCGCCGTTGCGATCAAAACGAACGGTGTAGAAACGGAAGCTGAGACCTTTCTGACGTTATCTCGTTACAAGCTATGCAGGGGCAGGGGAACAAACTCAAGGAAAAACAGCAGGTTTAGGTTGTGCTTTTTGCTCCACAGATGGACCCGTTATTGAAGGTGAACCGTTAAAGGGTTTGGGGTGCATTACTGTAAGTAACTGAAAAGCAACATCAATAACTATCCTCATCGTTCCTGTGGATAGTTTCCCCCTGACGCATAAACACATTGAAACTCCAAAACACATCCAAGCCGGTGCTGTAACGCAGGCGCACATGGGTACATGGCAGCCGAGCGACAAAGGAGATGGCTTTGTGCTGCAGTCTTGATTCTGGAAGGGTACGGGAATCAGTTACAGAAACGCTCTGCCGCGTTTCCCGTTCATGATTTTGCTATGCAAAACCGCAAGAAGCAGTGCCGCGCGTCGCTTGCCGCATGGTCAGTTGTGCGCTGCGGTGAGGTTTGTAATTCGAAAACGACCTAGCTTAACAGGCCCTGGGTCTTGGCCCGGTCCAGCAGCATTTTTACCGACGAGCCGGACCATTTCGACCGGCCACGCGGGGTGCGCTCATGCATGGCTTCCAGCCGGTCAGCGATCTGAGCGAGCGTCATGTCCGGGGAGGCGCCCGCGATGCCGGCTATAATCGCCAGAAGCCGGTCATCCGTATCCTTGCGCGGGGCGCGCTCGAGCACCGCAGACTCCATCAAACCCTCCCGCACATAACGCCTGACAGCGCGCTTCAGCCGCTCGATCGACCATTTCCGGGCATCGGCTGGCAGCTTTGCGTTGATGATGCGTGTCACGTCTTCCCAAGGCATATTGGGCCGCAGCCTGCGAACCTCGGGAATCCATTGGCTGGCGCTGCGCTCCAGCTTGCTGAAATGCGCCTGGTCGCGGGCGTCCCGGACCTTGCGGATGGCTTCCGGATCCTGGGACCGCAAGCCGGGGTTGCCGCCAATGCGCCCCTCGGACCGCGCCGAGCGCAATCCGTACAGGGTCCGCTCCCGGATAAGGGCCCGCTCAAGCTCAGCGGCCGCACCAAGCACCTGCAGGGTGAACTTCCCCTGCGGGCTGGAGGTGTCGACCGGGTCGCGGAGCGATTTGAAATGCGCCCCCTTAGCCTCAAGGCCCTCGATCACCTCAAGCAGATGGGAGAGGGATCGCGCCAGGCGGTCGAGCCTAACAACAACCAGCGTTTCGCCCGCTTTCAAGCTGTCGCACAGATGGCCAGGGCAGGGCGGTCGCGGCTACCGCCGGAGCCATGCTCCTCATGGACTTCGATGCAACCGGCCGCGCGCAGCTCCTGCACCTGGGCGGCATTGGACTGCTCATCCGTCGAGACCCTTGCGTAGCCGATCAGGGGCATAGCAGCTCCGCATCGCTCAGATCCGGCGACAGGGCGGGGAACAACCGGGCGGCGACCTGGCGCAGGAGCAGCACGGCCACCCTGAGGGAAACGGCGTCTTGCCACATTCTCACGGTCTCATCCCAGGCAACCCGGATCGCATCCAGGCTGGGAGAGGGCTTCCTTGAAAGACGTGAAGATGCTGGCCACCTCACGGGCGCTAAGCCGGACGGCTCCGTCCGGCAGCTCCCGGTCGGCCCAGCCCGCCACGAGATTAGGGATAATGGTCTCAGGATCGATGTGGGCCTGATCCTCAAGCCAAAGCCGATCGAAAAGAGAC
Source organism: Leisingera aquimarina DSM 24565 (assembly GCF_000473165.1). GTDB lineage: Bacteria > Pseudomonadota > Alphaproteobacteria > Rhodobacterales > Rhodobacteraceae > Leisingera > Leisingera aquimarina. Next base: position 226,197 of record NZ_AXBE01000012.1, read on the forward strand.
CGGCCTTTCGGGGGCAGGTACCAGCTGTCCTCCTGCAGCTTGCGCCTTCCGCCTTGGTTGGGCTTGGCGAGGCCGCGGGCTTTGATCAGGTTCGGCGCGGAAGGGGCCATCCCCTCATTTTCGCCGACCCACATCAGCGTGGCAGTTTCTTTTGGCCCCATGTCACGCCGCCTCCATTTCGTTTTCCGTGGTGATCAGCGCATCATAGACGGCCAGTTTTGCCTTCGCATCCTGAATGTCCTCAAGGATAAGGCGCTCTAGCAGGCGGCTGAATTAGTCAGGTCAGCGGGACGTTGTTCTCTCTGAGGGGGGCTGCCTTGTCTCCCTTCCGGATCGGGCGGCTGAAAGCAGGCTTGTGGCCACCTCATACAGCCTCATGCCGCCAGCAACCGGGGCAGCCGGGCGAGATTTCCAGCAGCGAGCGTCAGGATGAAGCGCGACCGCACCCGTTCGACGCCGCGATAGACGGTCTGGGACATGCCGCCAACGGTCTTAGCCCAACCAAACGCCTCCTCGATCCGTTTGCGGTGCTTCTGGGACAGGGCATAGCCTTTGTGCGTGGTTGTGCGCCCGTCGATTGCTGAATGCCGGGCCTTCCTGGCGACGTGCGGGGTGACGCAGGCCTGGCGGAGATCCGCGACGAATTCGGCCGCATCGTATCCCTTGTCGGCACCCAAGGTCAGCTGCCGGGTCGATCCGGGGGAGTGGCGGTGCAGCATGTCCAGCGCGGCCTTGCGCTCAGCGCGGCCGTCAGCCTGGGTCAGGTCGCCTTGTACAACCAGTCCGTGCCGGTTCTCCATCAACGCGTGCCCCATAAAGCAAAGCGCCGCACCCGTGCCGGGGGATTTCTTATAGAGCCGTGCGTCCGGGTCGGTGACCGAAGCATGGGTCGCATTCGAACGCTTCTCGCCCTTGAAGTTGACCTCGGGATTTCGGCTGCGGCGGTTGAAGCGGGGCATTTGATCGGTCTCGGTTTCGGGTCGGATGGGCTGTGCGGCAGGGGCAATCGATGTCGCGGGCGGGTCATCCAGCCCATCATCGCCGGGCGGCGTGCCCGCCGCCTTCGACTGGAAACTCTTCATCGACGCCCAGGCCTTGATGAGCGTGCCATCGACCGAGAAGTGGTCGTCCGACAGGAGCGGCGCGACCTCCCGGTGGGCCAGGATCGCCGCCATCACCTTGCGCGACATATCGGCTGTCAGCAGCCGGTCGCGGTTCTTGGTGAACACCGTGGGAACCCAAACAGGGTCATCGATCCCGAGGCCGACAAACCAGCGGAACAGCAGGTTATACTGCATCTGTTCTATCAGTTGCCGCTCGGAGCGGATCGAGAACAGGATTTGAACCAGGGTCGCCCTGATCAGCCGCTCCGGCGGGATCGAGGGGCGGCCGAAACCAGTGTAAAGCGCCTCGAAATCGGCATCCAGGCTGGCCAGCGCGTCGTTGACTACCTGCCTGATCTTGCGGAGAGGGTGCCGCGCGGGGATGCGTTCTTCCAGATCGACATAGCTGAAAAGCGATCCGCTCGCTTCATCCGCCCCGCGCATCATCACCCCCCCCGCCGAAGTTGTGCTGAGGGTGAATCACGTTCCTCAGACCGCGTCGAAAGCCGACTTCTTCAGCAGCCTGTTAGTTCCTGCTCAGAATAGCTGATGGCGCCTTCTTCGGAACCCTGCCCGGATTTGGTGCACTCATTGACCACCGCGAACCACTCCCCGTCCAGCACCGAACGGAAGTTCCGCGCTTCATCCCCGCCCGGGAGCCGCACGCGGCGGCTGGTCGGAATGGGGTCGTCGATCTTCGACCAGGAGAAGGTCAGCTTCAGTTTGACCGGAGTCATCTTGCGTCCTTCAGTGGAGCGGCGGGCCTAAGCCCATTCGCGGGATAGTGTTCTGTGCTCCACCAGCGCCGGCCGAGCTGGCGGTTGTTTGTCGGGTTGCTCTTGAGCAGGCCCGCGCGCTCCGCCTTGCGAAGCGCCTCCAATTTGTTGGCTCCGGTGAGGCGCGTCACATCAGCTGATGTCATACCCCGGCTCTTCTCGGCGGCGATCATCTGGGCGAGGTCTTCAGGGCTTGAAATCATCGCTTGCGTCCTCCTGGGCTGGCTGCGCCATTCCATTTTTCGCAGATCGCCAGAGGTGCGCGACAAATTCAATTTCATAAGTCATCTTCAATCGGAGGTTTGAAAATAATTGTGAAAGGCGGCTACCAGGCCCGGTGGCCCGCAAGTCTCTTTAATTGGGTCGTTGAAGAGCGGCCGGCATGATCCCGATCAATCCGCCTCCCCTCCCGGCGTGTCACACTGGTGCGGCAATTGTTCAGGGAAAGCTGCGGTATGAAGTACAGGGACTATTACAAGATCCTCGGTATCGCCCCAACGGCGGAGGCGGACGAAATCAAGCGGGCCTACCGCAAGCTTGCCCGGAAGTATCATCCGGATATCAATGCCACATCAGAGGCCGAAGCGAAGTTCAAGGATGTGAACGAAGCTTATGAGGTGCTGAAAGATCCGGAACGCAGGGCTGCCTATGACCAGCTGGGCAAACCGGAAGCCGGGGCGCAAGGCGGCTTCCGGCCGCCGCCGGGATGGGAGGGCGGTTTTGAGTTCTCCAGCAGCAGCCCGGCGGATGCGGAGTCTTTCAGCGACTTCTTTGAAACCCTGTTCCGGCGCCAGGGGCAGCCCTTTGGCAGGGCGGAAAGCGGGCAGGGCAGAGACCAGCATGCCCGCTTGCAGCTGGACATCGAGGATGCCTACCGCGGCGACGCCAGCGTCCTCACTCTCAGAATACCGCAAGTTGCGGCGGATGGCACGGTGCAGTTGCAGGAGCGCAGCATAGCGGTCCAGGTGCCCAAGGGGATCACTGAAGGGCAACACATCCGGCTGCCGGGGCAGGCAATGCCGCCGTTGGGCGGAGGCACGCCGGGCGATCTGTTCCTGGAGGTGAGCTTTGCCCCGCATCCGGTCTACCGGGCTGTTGGCCGGGATCTGCATCTAGAACTGCCGGTGGCCCCTTGGGAGGCGGCACTGGGCGGCAAGGTGATGATGCCGACGCCGGATGGCAAGGTGGCGCTAACTATCCCCGCTAATGCCCGCAGCGGCCAGAAGCTGCGCCTCAAGGGCAAGGGGCTGCCGGGAACCCCAGCCGGGGACATCTTTGCAACGCTCAGGATCGTGAACCCAAAGGTGACAACGGAGGAGGCGCGCCGGGTCTTTGAGCAGATGGCCCGGGAGGTGCCGTTCAACCCGCGCGCCGGTATCGGAGGATAGACGCATGAAACCTGCAAAGGCCAAGAGCACCGTCATCGTCAGCCTGACCCTGGAGGAGCTGTGCCGGTTTTGCCACGCTGACAGAAGCTGGGTCATCGAGCTGGTCGACCACGGGGTTCTGGAGCCCGAAGGGGCCTCAATCCAGAACTGGCGGTTCCACAGCGTCAGCATTGCCCGCGCCAAGAAGGCACGGCGCCTGAACCGGGATCTGGGAGTCAATGCCGCCGGGATTGCACTGGTGCTGGACCTGCTGGCGGAACGGGACGAGATGCTGAGGCGGCTGGCGTCGTTCGAAGAAGTCTAGCGGATGTGCTGGAGCGCAGAAGCCTCTGCCGCGATGGTGGTTGCGGAAACGGCCGCAGCGGTGGTCTGCTGGCGGCAGGGCCAGCCGTTGGCCGTGTGGGGAGTGCTTGGCTATTTCACGGTCATGGAGGCCCTGCAGTTGGCCGGATACCAGATCGCCGATGACTGCAGCGCAGCAGCGAACAAGGGGGTCACGCTGCTGTCTTATCTGCACATCGCCTTTCAGCCCCTTCTGATCAACGCCTTTGCGCTGGAGCTGGTGCCTGCCCCCGTCAGCGCGCGCTGCAGGCCGTGGGTGCTGGGCCTTGGCTTCGGGGCAGCGGGGGTGATGCTGCTGCAGCTTCTTCCCATGTCGGCATTAGGGAGTTGTGCGGCTGGAGCGCCGTTGTGCGCCGAAGTTCTGTGCACCGTATCAGGGACCTGGCACATCGCCTGGAATGTGCCCTACAACGGCCTGCTGGTGCCGCTGGACAATGCACTGGGGGTGCAGTCCGGCTTTCCGGCCTATATGGCGGCAGTTTTTGCGCTGCCGCTGGCCTATGGGGCGTGGCGGTTTGTGATGATGCACCTTTTTACCGGGCCGGTGCTGGCCTGGACGCTGACCAGCAACCCGAACGAGATGCCCGCTGTCTGGTGCCTGTTTTCAATCGTGATCCTGTGCATCGGCCTCAGCTCCTGGATGCGCGAAGCCTTCACCGCAAGGAGCTGGTGGGGGCTGCGGGTGTAGCGGCGGCGGCCCCTTGGGTGATCAGGATCAACCCGGGGGGCGCCGGTTTGAGGTATGCTGCCCCACAGGAGTCGCAAGATGCGTGCTATGGTGTTCCGCAAAGCAGGTGAGCCGCTCTGGCTGGAGGATATTGCCCGGCCGGACCCGGGACCTTGGGACGTGCTGATCCGGGTTGAGGCCTGCGGCGTGTGCCGCACCGATCGTCACATCGCTGATGGCGACCTGACCGAAGCGGTGGTGCCGCTGATCCCGGGACATGAGATTGTCGGCCGCATCGTGGCGGCGGGCAGCAAGGTTGAGAGGCTGGAGACCGGCCAGCGGGTCGGTGTGCCCTGGCTGGGCGCCACCTGTCGCCACTGCCGCTATTGCCGGGGCGGGCAGGAAAACCTGTGCGATGCGCCGGTCTTTACCGGCTATACCCGCAACGGCGGGTTTGCCGAATTCTGCGTTGCCGATGCGCGTTACGTGTTCCGGCTGGATGAGGAGGCCAGCCCGGTGCAACTGGCGCCGCTGCTGTGCGCCGGGCTGATCGGCTACCGCAGCTACCGGATGGCGGGCGACGGGGCCTATATCGGCCTCTACGGATTTGGTGCAGCGGCGCATATACTGACCCAGCTGGCGGTCTGGCAGGGCCGCAAAGTGTTTGCGCTGACGCGGCCCGGAGACACGGACGCGCAGGAGTTTGCCCGCAGCCTTGGCGCCGCCTGGGCGGGCGGCTCTGATGAGCGGCCGCCGGAGGCGCTGGACGCGGCCATCCTGTTTGCGCCGATCGGCAGCTTGGTGCCTGCGGCCCTGAAGGCCGTGCGTAAGGGGGGCAGGGTGGTTTGCGGCGGCATCCACATGAGCGACATTCCGGGTTTTCCCTATGCAGACCTGTGGGGCGAACGTCATATCCTGTCGGTGGCCAATCTGACCCGGCAGGATGGTGACGAGTTTCTGTCCTTGGCGGTTGAGGCCGGTATTTCCACTGAGACCCGCAGCTATGCGCTGGACGCCGCCAATCAGGCGCTTGCGGACATGCGGCAAGGGCGCCTGCAAGGGGCCGCGGTGCTGGTGCCCTGATGTTGCGACGTGAAAATGGTTAAAAAACAAAATCCTAATGAATTGAGAGCGACGCAGCTGCAGCCCGTTCTGCCGTCCGGGGGCTTGGATTTCGCACTGACGGGCGAACTGGACGGCGACCCCGGCTGCCTCGGACAGGAGCGGGCGGCGGATGCAATCCGGATGGGTGCGCTGACCACCCACGAGGATTTCAATGTCTTTGTCCTGGGCCAGCCCGGCAGCGGCCGCCATGCGCTTGCCCAGTCCATTCTGGCGGAGATCGCCAAGGACCGGCCGGTGGCCTGCGACTGGGTCTATGTCAACAACTTCGATGTGCCGCACAAGCCGGTGGCAATCCGGCTGCCTGCCGGGTCCGCCTGCCGTCTGCGCAGCATGATGGAAACGCTGGTGGACGACTTGGCCAGCCAGATCCCGGCGCTGTTTGAATCGGAGGATTACCAGACCCGGCGCCGCACCATCGAGGAGGATTTCTCTGCCGCGCATGAGAGCGAGATGGCGGAGGTCTTTGAGGATGCCCGCACGGCGGGAGTTGCCATCATGCGCACGCCGGTCGGCTTCAGTTTTGCTGGTCTGCGCGACGACAAGGTGTTGAGCCAGGAGCAGTTCGACGCGCTAGGCGAGGAGGAGCGTGCAGAGCTGGAAGCAGCGATCGACCGTATACAGCAGCGGATGTCAGAGGTGCTGCAAGCGGTGCCGAAGCGTGAAAAGGAGCACCGGCGGCAGGTGGAGCAGCTGCATTACGAGCTGGCCTCCCGTGGGGTGGACGAGGCGATCCGCGAGGTGCAGGAAGGGTTTGCCAGCGAGGCGGCAGTGATGCGCTACCTGGAGGCGGTGCGCCGCGATCTGATCGAAAATGGCGAGCTGTTCCTGATCGGGGAGGGCGAGGAGGAGGTCGGCCCGTTCCCGGTGCCCACAAGTAAGCATTTCGAGCTGCCGCAGTTCCAGCGTTACCGGGTCAATGTGATGGTTGCGAACGGCAGCAGCGGCGCGGGCGCGCCCGTGGTCAAGGAAGAGCTGCCGACGATGGCCAATCTGATCGGGCGGATCGAGTATGCCTCGGAGATGGGAACGCTGATCACCAATTTCACGATGATCAAACCGGGCGCCTTGCACCGGGCCAATGGCGGCTATCTGGTGCTGGATGTGCGCCAGGTGCTGAGCGAGCCGCTGGCCTGGGATGCCCTGAAGCGCTGCCTGCGGACGGGGGAGATCCCGATCTATTCGCCGGGCGAGCGGATGAGCCTGATCTCCACGGTGTCGCTGGAGCCGGATCCGGTGCCGCTCAGCGTGCGGGTGGTGCTGATCGGAGAGCGGCTGCATTACTACCTGCTATCAGCGCTGGACCCGGATTTCCTGCAGCTGTTCAAGCTGGAGGCGGATTTCGCCGATGATTTGCTGCTGCAGGAGGAGGCCCCGGCGGGCAGTTATGCGCAGATGATCGCCGGGCTGGCGCGGCGGGCCGGGACCCGGTCGCTGGACCAGGCGGCGGTGGAGCGGATGCTGCTGGAGAGCCTGCGAATGACGGGTGACAGGGAACGGCTGACGCTGAATTTCAGCCGCCTGTCGGACCTGCTGCGAGAGGCGGATTTCCGGGCCGAGCGCGAGGGCACCGCCCATATCGGCGCGGCCCATATCGAGACCGCGGTGGCCGAGAAGGAGCGCCGGGCGGGGCGGGTGCGGGAGCGGGGGCTGGAGACGGTCCGGTAGGGCACCGTGCTGATCGATACCGACGGCGCGCGCATCGGCCAGATCAACGCCCTGACTGTGCTGCAGATCGGCGATTACAGCTTTGGCCAGCCGTCGCGGCTGACGGCGCGCACCCGACCGGGGAGCGGCAAACTGGTGGACATCGAGCGGGAGGCCGAGCTAGGCGGGCCGATCCATTCCAAGGGGATGCTGATCCTGCAGGGCTACCTGGCGGCCACCTATGCCACCAGCGCGCCGCTGTCGCTGTGGGCCAGCTTGGTGTTCGAACAGAGCTATGGCGGGGTGGAGGGCGACAGTGCCTCGGCGGCGGAGCTGATTGCGCTGTTGTCGTCGCTGGCAGAGGTGCCCTTGGACCAGTCCTTTGCGATCACCGGGTCGGTCAACCAGTTCGGCGATATCCAGGCGATCGGCGGGGTGAACCAGAAGATCGAGGGCTTTTTTGACGTCTGTGCGGACCGTGGCCTGACCGGGCGCCAGGGGGTGCTGATCCCGGCCGCCAATCTGCGCCACCTGAACCTGCGCCAGCGGGTGGTGGACGCGGTGTCGGCGGGGCGGTTCCATATCTGCCCGATGAGCACTGTCAGTGACGGCATGGCAGTGCTGACTGGGCTGGAGGCCGGGGTACGCGGTGCAGATGGCGCCTTTCCCGAGGGCAGCCTGAACCGGCTGGTGGAGGACCGGCTGCAGGGGTTTGCCGACATCCGCCGGTGCTTTGCAAAACAGGGAGGCGGCGATGCAGCGTGATACGGGCAGGGCAGGGGGCACAGGCCACGCCAGGGTCATTCTGGGCGCCAGCTGTTATCCGGACGCGGAATCGGCGCTGGTGCTGGCGCTGGTGCTGGCCCGGCAGCTGGGGGCGGAGCTGCAGGGGGTGTTTGTCCGCGAAACCGCGGTTCTGGCTGCGGGCTATGCGCAGTCGCGGGTAGTGTCCTATTCCGGGCAGCGGGAAACCGGGTTGACCGGGGCGGCCCTGGCCAAGGCGCTCCAGGCAGATGCGCGGCGGTTCAAAGGGCTGCTGTCCGCCCGCACAGCGGCGGCGGCGCTGGAGAGCTCATTCCGGGAGGCAGAAGGCCAAGTGCAGGAAGAGCTGCGCCGGATCTCGCAGGCCGGTGACATCCTGGTCTTCGGGTTCAAGCCGATCCTGCGGGTGGCGGGCTGCATTGCGGTGATCCTGGGGGCAGGGCGGGGCGTGCCGGACTATGCGCTGCGGCTGGCCCGCAAGACCGGCAAGCCGCTGGTGGCGCTGATTGCCTGTCCTGCCGGGGCGGAGTCGGACCCCACCCCGGCAGGGCAGGAGGACAGCGGCATTGAAACCCGGTTCTGCGCGCAGCCGGGGATGCTGTTGCGGCAGCTGGAGTACATGAATCCGGCGGCGGTCATCGTTGCGACGCCGCTTGCGGATCTGCCGCCCGCCGCCCGTATCCAGGACGCTGCCCGCTGCCCGCTGATCCTTCAGATCAGCGGCTGAGGCGGCGCGCAGACGGGCAGGTGTGCTGCCTCGGGGGTTTCAGCTCAAAACGCCTGGAGGATTGACCCGCATCATTTCATCCCGCGGCGGCGGGGCTAGACTGAAGGTGTCACGGGAGAAGTGAAGGCAGAGTCATGGAAACGAATACGGTGTCCGGAATGGACATGTCCTGCAACACAACCGGCTGCTGCCCCAAGTTCAATCCCGAAGGGTCGCACGGGCGCCATCTGCATTTCGAGAATAAACTCTTTGTCCGGGCAAAGACCCGCAGCCTGCTGCATTTTCAGCTGAACATGGGAAAGGTGTTTGCCAGGGTGCAGGCGCATATCGGGGACGCCGGAGCACAGGAGCCGGAGGGGTACTTTGTCCTCAGCCGCGACCTGTCCCCGGCTGAGGGCGAGCATTTCTTTGCGGTGACAGGAGACGTGTCTGGCGAGGAAATGGCAACGCTTTCCGGAGACTTCATCACCAGGGTGTTCGAGGGGCCTTACCGCAAGGCAAAGGACTGGGTGCACGAGATGGAAACCGCTGCTGTGGCGGCCGGAAAAACTGCCGGAGCTGTCTATCCACTTGCCCGCGGTGCGCGCGGGCATATGGCAGGAATTACGTCATTGGCGTTGCGGAAGTCATCCAGACATCCACTTAGCCGGGGAGGCAGCTATGAAAGACCCTGAACTGGAACTCCTGATCGAACGGCTGGAAAGCCAATCGGATTTGACCTTGGCGGATTTCGGCGGCGTGCTGCATGCGCTGGCCTATCTGCTGCCAGGGGCTGCGCCGGATGATGAGCACGCAGCGCAGCATATCGGCACTGCGGATGGCGCCATGCATGTGGCCGACGCGGCTTTCCCGGACTCGGATGTGCATATCCGCGGCCGCGCCTATGGGAAGCATGGCCGCTGGCACTGCACCCTGCGGGAGAACGACAATCTCGACAATGATTCGGCGATCGGCCTGGGCCAGTCGCCGGTTCTGGGGCAGGCGATACTGGCGGCGATTTTGCGGCTGGCGATGATCCTGAAAAAGGACTGAACAGATGCGGCTTGGAGAGGCAACGGGGAAGGAAGGCTGATGTCCAGGATTTTGACAATCACACTGAACCCTGCTGTCGATCTGGCGACGTCGATCGACCGGGTGGTGGCAGGCCCCAAGCTCTATTGCAAGGCGCCGCGGGTGGACCCCGGCGGCGGCGGGGTGAATGCGGCCCGTGCGATCCGCAAGCTGGGCGGCGAGGTCTCGGCGCTGGTGGCGGTCGGCGGCGCCATGGGCGAGCAATTGCTGCAGCTGCTGGTGGTAGAAGACGTGCTGGCGGTGGCGGTTCATGTGCGCGGCGAAACCCGGCAGAGCTTTGCGGTGACGGATGAGACTACCGGCGAGCAGTTCCGCTTCAGCGTGCCTGGCGAGACGATGGGCAGCGCCGACGCCGCGCAGCTGCTGAGCGCGATTGCCCAGGCGGCGCCGCGGGACGGTTATGTGGTGCTGAGCGGAGGTGTCACGCCTGGTCTGGCCGATGATTTCCCGCAGCAGGTGCTGGAGGCCATTGCGCCGCGCACAGACAGGCTGGTGGTGGATACCTCCAAGGCGGCGCTGGCGCATCTGCTGGCGGCGCCCGGCAAGCCGGTGCATGTTCTGCGGCTGGACCAGCGGGAGGCGGAACAGGCGGTGGGGCACGAGCTGGCCTCGGTCGCGGAAAGCCTGGCGTTTGCCCAGGACCTGATTGCGCACGGCGTGGCGCAGATCGTCGTGGGCGGGCGCGGTGCCGAAGGTTCGGTTCTGGCCACCAGGGACCAGCGGGTTTTCTGCCGCGCGCCTTATGTTGAGGTGCAAAGCAAGATCGGGGCAGGGGATGCTTTTACCGGCGCGCTGTCGCTGGCGCTGTCCCGCAGCGAGGCGCTGGATCAGGCGCTGCGCTGGGGTGTTGCTGCAGCAAGCGCCGCGGTGGGTAGCGAGGGCACCGCGCTGTTCGGGCACGGCGAGGTGGAGGCGCTGCTGCCGCAATGCGAGGCTCAGGACGTTTAACCTTCTTCGGCCTTGGCGGCGTTGCGCAGGACCTGCAGGAAGCTATCGGGGGTGACCGAGATGCTGTCGATGCCAAACTCCACCAGGCGGCGGGCATAGTCCGGGTTGTTGCTGGGCGCCTGGCCGCAGAATCCGACCTTGGACCCTGCCTTATGCGCCTCGCGGATCACCGTTTCGATCATCCACAGCACCGCCGGGTCGTCCTCGCGGAACAGGTCTGCCAGTGCATCAGAGTCGCGGTCGATGCCGAGCGTAAGTTGGGTCAAGTCGTTGGAGCCGATGGAAAAGCCGTCGAAGCGTTCGGCAAATTCCGCGGCGCGCAGGACGTTGGAGGGGATTTCGCACATGACGTAGACCTTGAGCCCGTCCTGGCCGCGTTTCAGGCCGTGCTCCGCCATCACTGCCAGCACCCGGTCTGCCTCCTCCGGGGTGCGGCAGAAGGGGATCATCACAATCACGTTTTTGAAGCCCATCTGCCCGCGCAGCCGGGCAATCGCCTGGCATTCCAGTGCAAACCCGTCACGGTATTCCTCCGAGTAGTAGCGGGAGGCGCCGCGGAAGCCGATCATCGGGTTTTCCTCTGCGGATTCAAAGTCTTGCCCGCCGATGAGGTCGGCGTATTCGTTGGTCTTGAAATCGCTCACCCGGATGATCACCGGCTTGGGGTGGCAGAAGGCGGCGATCCGCGACAGGCCGCGGGCGAGGCGGTCGGTGAAGTATTCGGTCTTGCGTTCATAGCCTGCGGTCAGCGCCTCGATTGCGGCGCGGGTTTCTTGGTCCTGGACCTGATCGAAGCGAACCAGCGCCATCGGATGCACCCGCACCGTGTTGCTGATCACAAACTCCATCCGTGCCAGCCCGACGCCGTCCACCGGCAGCCGCCACCAGCGCAGCGCGGCGCTGGGGTTGGCGAGGTTGAGCATGATTTCGGTTTTGGGACGGGGGAGGTTTTCCAGTGTTTCCTCGGTTATGGCGATCTGCGACAGGCCTTCGGTCACTACGCCCTGCTCGCCGCCTGCACAGGAGACGGTGACGTCCTGCTGGTCATGCAGAACCTCGGTGGCATTGCCGCAGCCGACAATGGCGGGCACGCCCAGCTCGCGGCTGATGATAGCCGCGTGGGAGGTGCGGCCGCCGTGGTCGGTCACGATGGCGGCAGCCCGTTTCATGATCGGTACCCAGTCGGGGTCGGTGGTGCCGGTCACCAGCACGGAACCGTCCACGAAGCGGCTGATGTCTTCGGCGCTTTCGAGGATCGACACCCTGCCCGCGACAGCGCCGCTGCCGACGCTGAGCCCGGTCAAAAGTACCTCTCCCGGAGCTGTCACCGCATAAGATCTGAGGATGCCGGCGGAAGCGCGGGACTGGACGGTTTCCGGGCGGGCCTGGACAATGTAGATCTGGCCGGTTTCCCCATCGCGGGCCCATTCTATGTCCATCGGGCAGCCGTAGTGCTCCTCAATCGCCGTGGCTTGGCGGGCGAGGGACAGGATTTCACCGTCGCCGAGGACGAAGCGGGTGCGCTCAGCCTTGGAGGCGGGCACGTTGCGCGGACTGCCGTCGCGGTCCTGGATCATCTTGACGGCCTTGGCGCCCAGCCGCTTTTCCAGGATCGGCGACAGGCCGTGGGTATCCAGGAACGGCTTGAAAACCTGGTATTCGTCCGGGTCCACGGCTCCCTGAACCACGGTCTCGCCGAGGCCCCAGGCGGCGTTGATCAGGATCGCATCTGGGAAGCCGGACTCGGTGTCGACCGAGAACATCACGCCCGCACCGCCGGTGTCGGCCCGGACCATTTGCTGCACCCCGACCGACAGCGCCACCTGCATGTCATCGAACCCGTGGATCTGCCGGTAAGAGATAGCCCGGTCGGTAAACAGCGAGGCATAGCATTTCCGGCAGGCCTGCAGCAGCGCCTGCTCTCCGCGCACGTTCAGGAAGGTCTCCTGCTGGCCCGCGAAGCTCGCCTCCGGCAAGTCCTCGGCGGTAGCGCTGGAGCGGACCGCCACTGGCACATCCGCCTTTTTCGTCGATTGGCCGAGGCTGCGGTAGTGGGCAAGGATCGCTTGCGCGGTCTCCTTGGGCCAGTTGCCTTCGAGGATCATAGAACGGATCGCCCTGCCCGCCTGCTGCAGCGTGGTGCGGCCTTCGGCCAAGGCATCCAGCTGCTGGGAAATCCGGGGCTCCAGCCCGTTGGCGGAAAGGTATTCGCGGTAGGCGCCGGCAGTGGTGGCAAACCCCGGCGGCACAAGGATGCCCATAGGGCCAAGCGCGCCGATCATCTCGCCCAGGGAGGCATTCTTGCCGCCGACCAGGCCGGTATCGGAGCGTTTCACCTTGTCGAAGCTGATCACGGGCGGGGTGGCGTGGGGCATGTTCTGTCTCCGGGTCCTGTGAGGGTGAACCCATAATGGCAGGAATCCGGCGCGGGCCATTGATGCAGATCAGTGGGCCACCGTCCTCCGGGTAAGCGGCAGCTGTGCAGGCGCGGATTGCGCGGTATCAATCCCCGCAGGCCGCCGTACTGATAGGTTCAGCCTGTTGAAAGTTGTTTTGGGAAAAGTGAGAGGAATGGAAAATGTCGAACGTCTGCTAAAAAGCACTGTGGAGGAACTGGACCGGCTGCTGATTGCCAAGAATGTTCTGGGCGACCCGATCGAGAAGGGGGACGCGACAGTAATTCCGATTGTCAGCTACGGGTTCGGCTTTGGTGCCGGCGGCGGTGCAGACGCCAAGACAGGCGAAGGCGCAGGCACTGGGGCCGGCGGCGGATCAAGCCGCTGGGGACCATCATCATCGACCAGCGTGGTGCGCGGGTGGAAACGGTGCAGGGTGCGATGACAACGCTGGCGGCGGGGCTGGACTATTCGGCGGTGTTGCGCCCGCTGGGCGGGCTGGGGCCGCGGATCAGGCTCTCCGGCAGGCGGAAACCGCACCCTGCGTACAAGGCGCCGGCCCGAAAAAGGCGCCGCAAGCGGCCATTCGATCTGCGCAGGATTGTGCCGGCAGCAGGGCGGCTGGTTTACGGAACTTGGTCCGCCCCGAGGCTGCAGGTCAGCATGCAGCCTCGGGGCGGACGGTGCTGACCAGCCGGGCCGGGCTGGACGTTTCCGTGGTTCCGGCGGCGCTGATTGGGCCGGCTATGCGGTTCGGATGGGACGCCTTCGGGCCGGTGCGGTGAGCTGGGTGGCCGCCCCCCCCCCCGTCCGCGCCGGGGCGCGGACCTTTGCGGTGGTGTGCCGGATTGAGCGGTCGCACCACTGTGGCGTGGCCGCTGCCGCCTGCACCGGTCAGAAACGGCCTGTGCTGATCCTGGCTTTTCACCGCGGCGCGGTAACGGGAACAAGTGTTGATGGTGAAAACTTATCTGCGCATGAAATCGAGGAGAGGTTTCCGCAGGCCATCGCCAGGATGCTGGCCCGGTTGGAGCGGATGCCACGGGGCCAGTGAGGCATTTTTTGCCGTCGCCAAGGCCGGTGCCGGAGCGTTACGCCTTGTAAAAGCTGGTGACAAGAGGAGGTAACTTACAGCCACGGGCCCTGCGCGGGTGACACCGTAATGGCAGGAAACTGGCTCAGGAGATTGATAAAGACCGGCGGGACCATTGATGTGACGGGCCTTAGTTCAGTTCGGCATTCTGCTTTGCTTCCTCCGATTTTAGTGTTTTGAGGCGGGTGCCGGCAGCACCGCTTTCCAGCAGGTTCAAGTGCAGCCGGATGCGCCACAGGTGATAGGCCACCCTGTGCAGCCAGCGGACCGCATCGAGCCTCAGCCAGGCTGTTTCGTCCGGCAAAGTGCCGTCTGCGGCCTCGGAGATCAGCCGGTCTCTTTGCGACTCCCGTTGCTGCCGCATGATCCGGCGGACACGGTTCAACAACTGTTCGCATTCATCAGGGCTGCCGGCGTGCCCGGCATTGGCAGTTGCCAGGGTCAGCACCCCGGTGAGACGCCGCAGTCGCATGTCATTCGGCAATTCGCTGATCCTGTCCGTTTGCGTGCAGCGGTAGAGCAGCCGGTCCAGATGGTCGAGGATGTGGTACATACCCTTGATCTCGGCAAATTCCATGCTGGCATTGCCGGACAGTTTGATCTTATCCAGATAGGTGCGGGTTTCCGCCAATGCGGAGGTGAGTTGGTCCCACTCGTAACTGCTCCTGCCCTTGCCGGGGGCGCCGGTGATTGATCTGAGGTGATGGATTGCAGCTGTCGTAAGACGGTCAACGGCAACTTTGGCGGCGGTGGTTGCGGCTGCCGGATCGCGGAGGATCAGATGGTCCAGCGATTGCGTCAGCGCCGCCCCGCGGTCCGGAATCAGAAACTCGATCAACCGCGCAAACGGCCGCGCGAAGGGCAGGATGAAGATCACCCCCAGGAGGTTGAAGACGCTGTGAAAGGCGACGAGCGCTGTAAGGGAGGCTTGGGAACCAGCCAGATAAGACACTGCAGCAGCAAATGGCCCAAGCAGGAAGAATGCCAAGACGCCCGTCATCAAGTTATAGATCACATGCGCGACGCCGGTGCGCCGGGCCATGGTGCCGCCGCCCAGCGTGGCCAGAACCGCCGTGAAGGTTGTGCCGACGTCCATCCCGATAACCAGTGCCGCGGCTTGCTGGAAATTCACCGCTCCGGCGCTCAGGGCAGCTAAGGCGGTGGCGACGCCCGCGCTCGAGGATTGGGTGACCAGGGTGATCAGGACGCCGACTGCAACCAGCTTGAGCCTGCCCGTAAAGCTGTCGGAGGGGAAATCGGCCGGGGTCACGATGCCTTGAAAGGTTTCCAGGCCGGATTTCATCTGCTCAATTCCGATGAAGATCAGGCTGAAGCCCGCCAGGGCCTGGCCGAGATAGGAAATCTTCCGCCTGCCGGAAAGGGCAAGCAGGGCGCCCACCAGGATGACCGGCAGCATGGCCTGCCCGAGGTCGAGCTTGAAGCCCAGGATGGCGACCAGCCAGCCTGTCATGGTGGTGCCGATGTTGGCGCCGAAGATGATCCCGAGCGCCTGCGGAAAGGTGAGCAGGCCGGAGGCGACGAATCCGACGGCGGCAACCGTTGTGGCGCTGGAGGACTGGATCGCCGCGGTTGTCACCGCGCCGGTTGCCGCGCCGGTGGCCGGGGTGGACGTGAACCGGCCCAGAATGCTGCGCAGGCGGGCCCCGGCAAGTGTCCTGAGACCGCCGGTCAGCAGCAGCATTCCGATCAGAAAGAGACCGATGCCGCCAAGGGTCGGCAACACATTCCAGTACATTTGACACAGAGTGCCAGAATTGCCGCTTGCTATCAAATCCGGCGTGTCCGGCCCCGGCGGCAGCCCTCTGCAGCAGATTAATGCGTATCATAGCGGCGGGTTCGTTCCTGGGGGAACATGGGGTCGGGAGGATGGCAGGGTGGACGAACGCAAGACAGGTGATGAGGGCCCGCGCGCAGGGGCCGTGTCCGCGGCGGGCGGCGAGGGCAGCCGGTGGGCCGGGACCGAGAAACTGGTCAGTGGCCTGAATGGCGGGCTGAACATCGCTCATGAAGCCGCAGACCGGCATGTTGCCGCGGGCTATGGCGCCCAGACGGCGATCCGCTGGTTGGGCAAGGACGGCAGCCGGCGCGAGCTGAGCTATGCTGAGCTGGTGGCATTGTCTTCAAAATTTGCAAATCTGCTGCGGACGCACGGGCTGCAGCGGGGCGATAGCGTCTATTCCCTGATCGGGCGGGTGCCGGAGCTATATGCCTGTGCTCTCGGCACGCTGAAGGCGGGGCTGGTCTATACGCCGCTGTTTGCCGCCTTTGGCCCGGAACCGATCCGGACGCGGATGGAGATTGGCGCAGCCCGGGTGGTGGTTACCACCGCGGCGCTCTACCGGCGAAAGATTGCGCCGTTCCGGGACCAGATGCCCGCCCTGAAGCTGGTGCTGATTGCCGGCGGAGAGGCGCTGGAGGGCTGCGTGGCGCTGGGGCCCGCGCTGGAGCGGGCAGGGGCGGCATTCGAGACAGTCCGGACCGGCGCCGAAGATCCGGCGCTGGTGCATTTCACTTCCGGGACCACCGGCAAGCCCAAGGGGGTGGTGCATG
>NZ_AXBE01000013.1 GCF_000473165.1 Leisingera aquimarina DSM 24565
CAGCTCAAACGCCAGTCCGCCGCTGCCGCCTGCCAGCCGCATCCGCGCCCTGCCGGCCGGATCGCAGGACAGCCACAGATCGGGGCCCAGATCCAGATGCCCGGCCCGCACCTCCCGCGGGTCCCCCTCCGCCAGGGCGGTAATCTGATCGCGCAAAGAGGCCAGCGCAGGCAGCGCGGCAGGGGGCTCCGGAAGGGTCACAGGGCAGATCCTCATGTCATCATGCGGCGGCCAACTTCCCGGAAAACGCCGCGGATTGCAAGCCAGCCCGGCCTCCCCGGCCCGGCCCCAGTTGAGAACTGCCGGTCAGGCTGCTACAGGCGGTACTGCCGCCGCGGTTGCGCGGCAGATTTCAGCCTGTACGGATTTCCCGAATGCCTGCCTTGCCCACCCTTGCCGTGATCTTGCCCTGCCTGGACGGCTGCGGCGGTCTCGACCGCACCCTGCACAATCTGGCAGCGCAGGCCGGCCCGTTCCGCCTGCACTGCCATGCGGTGCAGGCCGCCCCGGACGGCGGCATGAACGGCGGCGCGGACAGCACCCGGCAGCTGGATTGGTGGCAGGCGCAATTCCGCAGCGGCCGCCGCCGCGCGGACTGCGCCGAGCTGACCTTCAGCCACGGGGCCGTGTCCGGCCCCGGCTTGAAACCCGGCCTGGCCGGCTGCCTGGCGGCGGGGATCGCGGCCTGTCCCGAAGACAGCCTGTTCAGCTGGATGATGCCCGGCGGCACCCTGCCGCCGGAGACGCTGCAAGGCGCGGCCGAGGCCATGCAGCAGTTCCCGCCGGGGCAGCTCTCCTGGCTGAGCTGCGCCGGCGCCGCGCCGCTGCCGGGCCTGGTGCTGCAAGCCGGGCTGAGCGATGGCACCCATTGGGAGGCGCTGCCTCCGGCGGGGACGTTTTTCCGGCCCTGGCTGTGGCGCAAAGCGGCCCTGGATCCGGCGCTGCAGGACCCGGATCCGGGCACCGCGGCCTGGGTCCTGTGGCGCCGGTTCAGCCAGCATACGGACCTGGTTCAGCTGACCCAGGCCGGGACCAGCCCCCAGCCGCTGCTGCCGGATGCCGCGGCACTGGAAGCGCAGCTGCCCGCCAGCCGCCGCCGTGCCGCCCTGAAAGATCTGGCGGGCCAGGCCGAAGCCGGAACCCCGCCGGCCTGGCGCCGCCTGAGCCGCTGCCCGGATCAAGGCAGCCTGGTGATCACCGGCGAGGATGCCCTGCCCGCGCTGGCGCGCCATTGCAGCGCCGTGCTGGGCAGCGCACCGGCCTGTCCGGACGCCGGCCCGCAGCCCCCCCGGGAGCTTGCCCGGGCGCGCCGCGCAGCCGTCCAGGCCGCGGGCGACATCACCTTCCGGAACAACATCCTGGCCCATGACAGCGGCTGGCAGTACCCGGCCATCACCGAGCAGCACGCCTTTCACCAGCTGGCCCGGGCCGGCGCGGTGCCGGACGGGGTGACTTATCTGGCCTACCCCTGGGCCACGCTGATCGACAAGCTGCACCGCAAGACCGCCGATCTGCCGGCCCATCTGGCGCAGTTCCGCGCCTTCTGCGCCCGGGTGCCCAGGGACACGGTCAAAGTCACCGTCTGCCAGCACATCAAGATGCAGGAAGAGCTGGAGCTGTTCCGCCTGGCCGGGGTCACCGAGATCTTCTGGTCCCATGCCACCCATACGGACAGGGCGGCGCTGGATCCGGGCGGGCTGCGCCTGCATCCCTTCCCGCTGTTTCCGGTGCAGGCCGCCGGACCGCAGGAAACCGGCCCGGAAACGAGCGCCGAAACAGGTGACCGGGACACCGGTGAGCGGCCGCATCTGTTCTCCTTCATCGGCGCCCGCGCCAACCAGCATTATCTGACCGGCAGCCGCAACTGGATCCTGGACCTGCTGCAGGACGATGCGCGCGGACAGATCACCGGGCGCGACAGCTGGCATTACAACAAGGTGGTCTACGGCCATCAGATCCATCAATCCAGCAGCCGCCGCGAGGGGGCGGGCTTTGTCGACACCAGCGCCTCCGAGGAGTTCCGCGCCTCGCTCAGAGCCTCGGTGTTTTCGCTCTGCCCTTCCGGCACCGGCCCCAATTCGATCCGCCTGTGGGAAAGCCTCGGCCTGGGCGCGGTGCCGGTGATCCTGGCCGATAGCTGGGCGCCGCCCGGCAACCCGGCGCTGTGGCAGGCAGGGGCTGTGTTCTGCAAGGAGACCCCCGAGGCGATCCGTGCCCTGCCGGAGCGGCTGGCAGCCCTGGCCGCCGACCCGGAAGCACTGGCGCGGCTGCGCCATGGTGCCCGCCAGCTCTGGGCGCTCTATGGCCCGGACAGCTTTATCTATGACCTGCAGAAATTCATGCTGGAGACGGCAGGCGGGCTGAACAGCCCCGCCCGCCTGCCCGGCCTGTTGCCCGGCCTGACCGCAGAGCTGACCGCCCCGCGGGAGGAAGCCCCCCGCCCCGCCGCTGCGGCGCTCTATCTCAGCAGCCTCTCCAGCCGCCTGCTGCTGGACGGCAGTGCCGCGCTGGACACCCATTGCGCTGATCCCCTGGCCCAGACCGCCGAGGCGCAGGCCCGCACCGCGCTGGCAGCGGAGCATCCGCAGGTGCAGCAGCTGGACCGGACCCTGGCGCTGCTGCAGCGGCGCAGCGGCCGGGATCCCGCGGTGCAGCCTGCCGCGGCGCCGGCGCTGATCCGGCGCGGCCCGCTGCGGGTCTGCCTGCCGGGCAAGCATTCCAACCGCACCCCGCTGGCCTATGCGCCGTTCCGGAACCTGGTCCGGGGCCGCATCACCCAGGTGGAAACGCTGCAGGAGGCAGACATCATGCTGACCGGCTTCAGCGCCGACCTGCGTGAGATGGCTCCCGCCCTGGCCGCCGCCCGGCAGCAGAACCCGGATCTGCAGCTGGCCGTCCTGTCCGAGGAACCGCTATGGGACAGCATCTGGAACAATGACCTGATGTCCCGGCGCCAGCAGATGGAGGCCGGCGGGCACCGGCTGGATTATCATGTGTTCAACCACAGCAACTCCGCCATTTTCGACTTTGTCTCCATCCCCTATTTCCTGCTGACCCGCACCGGCTTTCTGGCCCGCTACGGGCTGGGGCTGGCGCGCCACATGCGGCTCAGCCCCGCCGCCCTGCTGCAGCACTGGCGCGCGGCGCCGGTGCCGGCCGCATTCTATGCCGAAGTACGCGATACCCCCGCCTATTCCAGGGTCTGGCCGGAGCAGCAGGTCGAAGGCCTCAGCGTCTACCGCACCGATGCGGCGCGGCTGACGGATCTGCCCGGCACTTTGCGCGAAGGCCGCGGCTGGCGCCCCGGCGCCAAGCGCCAGGCGCTGGCCGACTGGCACCTGGACAAGCTGGCGGCGCTGGACATGCGCACCCGGGTGATGGCGGCCTACGAGAACACCCATCAGCACGCCTATATCTCGGAAAAACTGTTTGACGCGTTCCTGGCCGGCGGCATGCCGGCCTATTACGCGGGCCCCGGCCACCGGGTGCATGAGCTGGTGCCGGAGGCGGCGATGATCAACACTTACGGGCTGGACGCGGCCCAAGCCGCAGAGCGGATCACCAGCTTCACCCCGGACCACGCTTGCGCCGAAGCCTGGCTGGAAACCGCCCGCCTGCTGCAGGCCCGCTTCAGCAGCCCGGATGCCATCGCCGGAGAGCGCCGCCGGATCGCCACTGCGGTCGCGGACGCGCTGGAAAGCTGCCTGCCATGAATGCCGCCATGAGCCCCGCCTGCCCGCCGCCTGCCTGTTTTCCGCTCACCCCCGCACAGCCGGGGCCAATATGGGACGCCTATGCCAAACACTGATTTCAAGCGCCGCATGAACGAGCGGCTGGACCGCTGGTACAAGAACGCGGACCCGCAGGAAGACCCCAAGCGGCAGCAACGGCGCAGATATATCGCCGGCCTGGTCAACAAGACCTCGATGTTCAACTACGCCCGCCGCCTGGAGCTGCCGCTGCCCGAGCGCTTTGCCGAGGCCGAAGGGCTGGAGGCGCTGGATTTCGCCGCCTTGCCGGAGCGGGTGGTGATCAAGCCCAACAATGGCGCCGACAATGACGGCGTCCTGCTGTTTGACGGCGCGCGCGAGGTGTTCACCGGCGACCGCGTCGCCATCGCGGACCGCACCGCCTATACCCGCCAGCGCTATGACGCAGGCAGCTTCCTGCAGCCCAACAGCAAGATCATCGCCGAGGAATTCCTCCAGGATTTCGACCCTGCCTTCACCGTGCCGCGCGACTTCAAGGTCTATGTGGCAGGCGGGCGGCCCTGGGTGATTCAGGTAGTCAACCGCCAGGGCCCCAAGGCGGAGTGGAGCCACCGCTACTACAATCAGGACTGGGTGGCCTATGACCATTTCCAGCGCGAAAACGGGCTGGCACCGGTGATCCCGCAGCCCGCCCGTTTCGAGGAGCTGATCGCGCTCTCCACCCGCATCGCCCGGGATATCAAGTGCTTCATGCGGCTGGATTTCTACATCACCGCGGACCGCGTGGTCTTTGGCGAGTTCACCTCCTACCCCAATGCCGGGCTGCAATTCACTCCGGTCGGCAGCAATGTGCTGTGCGACCTGATGGACCGCTACCCGGACCCGTTCTGATCCGGACAGGAGTTTCCAGACCATGCCGCAGCATCTCTTTCTGTCAGGAACCGCCCGGGCCGGCACCAGCGCCCTGGTCAATATCCTCAATCAGCACAACCATATCCTGATCGGCCAGGAGCGCTATTTTAAAAAGTTCCGCCAGGACAGGATCAGCCCTGCCCATTTCGAAAAAGACCGCTTTCTTGATATCCGCGAAGGCGACACCCATGCCCATGGCGGCCTGTTTGTCCCGCAGCGCCCCCGCCGCTATGACAATGCGGTCTATGTCGGCGACAAATACCCGCCGATGTTCCGCCATCTGGACCATGTGCTGAGCGAATTTCCCAAGGCCCGCCATATCTATATCCTGCGCAACCCGCTGTCGGTCGCGGAAAGCTATGAGGCCCGGTTCCGGAACCCCGATGACGACTGGACCCTGGACTGGCGCGCAGGCCTTGCGGCCTGGAACGACAGCGTCGCCCGCATCGCGGCCCTGACGCAGGCGCAATTGCAGCAGTTCACCTTTGTGCAATACGAGGACATCTATGCCAGCCCCCAGGCCATCAACGCGCTGTTCACCCGGCTGGGATTAAGCAACCTGGAGCCGGAAACCCTGGCGCCCTTTGCAGAGAAATTTGCAGGCCTCAACAGCAAGCTGGTGCCGCGCCGCGACGACATCCGCGCCCAGGTGGCCCGCGAGGCCGACTGGGCCGCCTACAAGCAGCTCTGCGCGCTGATGCCGCCGCCTCTGCAAAACACAGTGGAGGATGGCCGGTGACCGCCATCATGCCCGCCCTCCTCAGCCCTGGCCTCAGCGCCTTTACCGCCAGCCGCCAGGACGGACCGCTGCAGGCGGAACGCACCAATCTGGCGCCGGGGATGTTCCTCGATGCCGACCCGGCGCTGCAGATGGCGGGGCGCTACAGCTCTGCGGCCGGCGCCTTTCTCGATCTCCATGCCGCGCCGTCAGGCCGCGGCGGCTGGTTCGGGCTGCATCTGGCGCTGGAGCTGCCGCCGCTGCAGGAGATCAGCTATCTCGGCCTGGCCTGCCGCGCTGCCGCGCCGGAACAGCTGATGCTGCGCCCCTGCCTGCGCACCGGCCTTGAGGGCGGCGGGTTCAGCGACTGCTTTTTCGACAGGCACATCCTGGCCGCCGGGCGCGCCCACAGCCATACCGATGCGCTCTATCTCGACAGCCGCCCGGAGCTGCCGCTCAGCGCGCCCTGGCATGAACTGGTGCTGTTCCTGCCCTGCCAGGCTTTTGACCTCAGCCTGATGCACCTGCATCTGTTTGCCCTGTAAGGCAGATCCCGCCATGCCCCTTGATCCGCCCCTCGACCTGACCGTCGCCATCCCCAGCCATGATGACAATGGCAATCTGACCCGGCTGCTGCGGCATCTGGCGGCTCTTGGCATCGCCCAGGCGGTGATCGTGACGGACGACGGCTCCCTGCCCGCCCCTGATGCCGAAACCCTGGCCCGGGACAGCGGGCTGGAGCCGGCCCGGCTGACCCTGCTGCGCCAGGACCGGGTCCGGGGCGCAGGCGCGGCGCGCAACCGGGCGCTTTTGCATGTGAAAACCCGGCACCTGCTGTTTCTGGATGCCGATGACCTGCCCGCCCGCGAATTGCGCAGCCTGTGCCAGGCGCTGGCGCAGGCGGATCCTTTCGATTTCTGCATCTTCCAGCACCACGACAGCCGGATGGCGCAGGACCGGCAGCGGGGGCAGATGCCCTTTGATCAGGATTTCTGGGTTCAGGCAGGCCTGGCCCAGGGCAGCCTGCGCCCGGTTCCGGACAGCGCCGCGCCGCTCTTGGCACAGACCGCCAATTACCCCTGGAACAAGATCTACCGCACGGAGTTCCTGCTGGAACAAGGCATCCGCTGTTCCGAGACCCTGGTGCACAACGACATCGCCCTGCATTGGCAGAGCTTCCTGCGGGCCCGGAGCATCCTCAGCAGCGCCTGCATCGGCGTCACCCATTTCGTGCAGCCGGGCGGCAGCCGGCTGACCAACCGGCTGGACGCCGAACGGCTGCGGGTGTTTGAACCGCTGGAACAGATCGCGCTGGAGATCGCCGCCGGCACCGGCCCCGCAGGCCGCCGCTATGCCCCGGCCTTCTTCGGCTTTGCCCTGGGGCTTTTGAACTGGGTGCAGGGCACGTTGGCCAAGGATCTGCAAGAGGAGCTCAAAATCCGGGCCGATGCCTTTCTGCAGCGCCACCTCAGCCGGGAGATGTGCCGCCGGCTGCAACAGGACCGGCCCGCCGACTGGCAGCGGGCCGCGGAGCTGTTTTCCCTGCCCGGCTGAAACCGGCCGGGCTGCCGCCGCTTAAAGCGGCGCGGTAAAGAACGCCGGCGCCGCCTCGCCCTTGTCGAGGCAGGCGGCAAAGCCGCGGGCGGCGTCCAGGGCCTCGCGGATGGTCACATCCATGTCCAGGTAGCGGTAGGTGGCCAGACGGCCGACAAAGGTCACGCCCGCCGTCGCTTCCGCCAGCTTCACATAAGCGGCCAGCAGTTCCTTCTCCTTCACCTGGCGGACCGGGTAATAGGGAATGTCGCCGGGCTCCGCCAGCCGCGAGAACTCGCGGTACAAAACCGAGCCCTCGTGGCTTTCCCAGGGGCTGAAATGCTTGTGCTCGGTGATCCGGGTATAGGGCACCTCTTCCTCGCCGTAGTTCATCACCGCGCAGCCCTGGTAGTCGCCCTGATGGGTGAAGCGCTCGAAATCCAGGGTGCGGTAGCCAAGGCGGCCCAGCTCATAGCCGAAATAGCCATCAAGCGGCCCGGAATAGAACACGTGGTCATGGGCTTCGCCCATCTCCGCGCTGAATTCGGTCTCCAGCTGAACGGTGATGTTCTCATGATCGAGGATCTTCTCGATCATCGCGGTATAGCCATTCTCGGGCATGCCCTGGAACTGGTGGAAGAAGTAATTGTCGTCATAGTTGAACCGCACCGGCAACCGCTTCAGGATGCTTGCGGGCAGCTCGGAGGGGTGCATGCCCCATTGCTTGATGGTGTAGCCCTTGAAGAAGGCCTCATAAAGGTCCTTGCCGACAAAGCGCATCGCCTGCTCTTCAAAGGTCTCAGGGTTTTCAATCGAGGTATCGGCCTGTTCGTTGACGATGAAGCTGTGCGCTTCTTCGGGCCGCATGGTCTTGCGGAAGAACTGGTTGATGGTGTGCAGATTGACCGGCAGCGAGAACACTTCCTGCTGCCCCGACAGCCCGCGGGTGGTGGATTTCACCCGGTTTTTGTAGGGTTTGAAGGTCTCGAAACTGTTCACATAGTCCCAGACTTCAGCGTCATCGGTGTGGAAGATATGCGGCCCGTAGACATGCACCATCACGCCGGTGTCCGCATCGCGCTCGGTGTGGCAGTTGCCGCCGGCATGGGGGCGGCTGTCGATCACGGTGACCCGGTGTCCGGCCTCGGCCAGATGCCGCCCGATCACGGCCCCCGAAAGCCCTGCGCCCACCATCAGAAATTTACCTGCCGCCATTAGTCCTGTCCTCTCATATTCCCTGGGAGCCTCAAGCCGTCGCCCCTGTCATTTCACGTTCTGCCGCATCCGGTGCGCCGCATTGAACTGCACATCCACATTGCCGTATTGCAAAAAGATGATGTCATCGCTGCTGGCGCCTTTCAGGCAGGCCAGCACATAATTGCGGTTCTCCGCCTTCAGAAAACCGCGGGCCGACCAGCCGCTGGCCCAATGAGAGCGGTAGCGGCTGCTGGTTCCGAAGATGTAATCAAACAGTTCGCAGGACGAGGATCCAAATGCATAAAGCCGGGCCTCAGCCGCGCCCTGCGGACGGCAGGCCCGCACCCTGCCCGCACGGAGCGCCAGCAAGGCCGAACTCAAACGGGCGCGGAGGTGTTTTCTGAACCGGGCTGCAATCATACCAATCAACGTTTTGTCCAAGGCTGCCGGGCCATGGCCCCATCTCTGCACTTTGCGCCCACTGCTAACGGACTGGCCGCCCCTGTGGCAACCCGGCTGCCTGCGTACCCGCCCGGCAGGCCGGCAGTTTTCCGCAAACCCGCCTATGCGTTCTCGGCCAGGGCTTTCTCCCGCGGCAAAGCCGCTGCGGGCTCGAACCGCTTCAGATTGGCCGCCCGGTAGTTTTCCGCTCTGATTTTCTTGCCGGCTCCGCCGCGCGCACCGCTTTTATAAAGCGCAACGCGCCAATCCGCCCGCCGCGGCGGCAGACCGGGAATATCCCGGATCCCCTCCCAGACCTGCTCCTGGATCTTGACGTAATCGGCATGGTGATTCGGCTTTTCCCGGTGGTATTCCCGCTTCAGCACCCCGTGCTCATCCCCCAGAACCGGCGTCAGATCCCGCCAGTCGCAGAAACCGCTGACAAGTTGGTTGATCCGGTTCAAAAGCTGCGCCTGATAGCGCGGCGCCGGCCCGTCAGCCTCAGGCCCAGTGTTTTCAGCCCTGGTGTTTTCAGCCCTGGTATCCTTCGGTCCGGTTTGCCGCCGCCGCCTCTCTGCCAGGGCGCGCAGGCCGGCCCTTAAAAATTGCAATGCCATGGTCAAATCACCTGAAATGCCTCTGTCAAATTGCCGGGGCCGCCAAACCGCCTGATGCAACCTGCGGTTCTCTGCACAGTTTTCCCGCTCAGCGCAACCCGTCGCACAGCCCGTCCGGCAGCTTGGCGCGCAAATACGCTTGCTGCCGCAGGCACAACCGGGACGGCGATTGTCTATAGCCCGAAAATCCCCTACACCACAGCCTTGAAACCCGCTTCAAACACAGGATCCGGCACTCATATGCCTGCCTCAGAACGTCCCCGCCGCAAGACTCTGATTTTTCACATCGGCGATCACAAAACCGGTTCCACTTCGGTTCAGCTGGCCTTTGCCAAAGGCCTGGTCACGCTGGACGGGCACAGCGTCTTTTATCCGGCCCGGCTGGCCAGCAATATCCTGGAGACACACTGCCGCGCCTACGCCAGGGCGGAGACCCCGGAGGCGCGGCGGGCCGCCGCCAAGCCTTTCAAAAGGCTGGCGGCACGAATTCAGGCGTCAGAGGCCGATTTCACCCTTGTGTCTGCCGAATCCCTGGAAGGCGTTCCTCCGGCACTGTTTCATGAGATTGCCGAGACCTTCTTTGCCGGCGCCGCCGATGAGATCCGCATCATCGCCTATGTGCGGCCCCATGCGGCCCGGGTCCTGTCCAGCTTTGCCGAGCGCATCAAAATCGGCACCGCGCGCGCCTTGCGCTCGGATCTGAACAGCTTTGCGGCCCGCCGCATCGAAGGCGGGGACTACATCTACCTGCCGCGGTTCGCCGCCTGGCGGGAGCATTTCGCAGACCGTTTCACCCTGCGCCCAATGATCCGCAGCCAGCTCTATCAGGGCGATGTGGTCAGCGATTTCATTCATCACGCCTTTGGCGGCCTTGCCTTCACCATCAGCGGCGAAAGCCAGGCCAATGAATCGCTATGCCTGGAGGATCTGATGCGTCTGAAGGTGCTGCAGAAGGCGCTGCTGCACCAGTCCAAAGACCTCAGGCTCAAGGTCGGCTGGGAGTTTTCCCGCCTGGCAGGGCATCTGCCGCCGGCCCCTGCGCGCACCAGGCTGCAGCTGCACCGCGCTCTGGCGAAGCCCCTCCGCGACAGCTACCTGGAGGATGCCCGCAATATGGACCGCATGTTTTTCAGCGGCGAACCGCTGATGCAAAACGAGCTGCACGCGGCCGTGAAGAAAGCCATCGCCAAACCGCAGTCCACTGCCCCGGCCGATCACCTGCCGCCGTCCGAATTGCACGGGCTGACCCTCATGGCCGGGATGGTCAGCGGCATGCTGGACGCCGGAGAGGTCGATTGGCCCGCCTTCCTGCATGGCAAGCGGGTCCGCGATGCCGAAGACGCCCTGCAGCCTGCCTCCGCTGCCGAATAGGCGAACCAGAGCACCTCAGTTATCGGGTCCGGTATGAAAGTCATTATCTATTTCGGCCACCACAAGGTCGGCTCCACTGCGCTGCAGGCCTATCTGGCCCGCAACACCCTGGAGCTGCTGCGGCATGGCATTCTTTACCCTGCGGTGGAAAGCGAGGGCATGTCGCATCTTCTGGCGCAGGCGCTTGGCCGCCAGGACGCGCCGGACCTTGGCTGCATGAACCTGCGCGAGCCGCACAATGCGCTTGGCTTCCGGATGCTGGCCAGCAAGCATGGCGGCGGCACCCCGCCCTGGCACGGCGCCCTGCCCGGCCTGCCCGCAATGCTGAGCACAGTCCGCAACCAGGTCAGCGTGCTGCAGCCGCACACCGTCATCCTGTGCTCCGAGGTTTTTTCCAACTTCGGCGCCGGGCATGAGGATCTGATCGCCAAATTGCGCGATCTGTTTCCCGATGCCGAACAGGAGCTTTACTGCGCGCTGCGCCAGCCCGATGAATACATGGCCTCCTGGTTCGGCCAGCGGCTGCGGTTCGGCCACCAGCTGCGCCCCCTGGATGGCGGCGCGGCGCTGGCGAGCACCAAAACCATCCATTTCAACTACCGCAAGATGGTGGAGCCCTGGACCCGCGTCTTCAGCAATGCCCGGCTGCATATCCGCAATTACGACGACATCCTGGCCGTCGGCGGCTCGGTGCAGGATTTCACCGCTCAGGCCGGCTGTGCCTTCCCGAAAAAGCTGCCGCATCAGGGGCCCTCCAACCACGGTTTGCCGCGCGCCGCCTATGAGATCATCCGCCAGGCCAATCACCGCCTGCCGCCCGAGGAGGCAAAAGCGCTGCGGGAGGTCTTCCTGAAACTCCCTGCCAGCGAGCTGCCGGTGCGCAACCGCGATGTGGAACTGTTCGGCAGCAGCTTGCGCAGCCAGCTTGCCGAGGCCTTTGCCCCGGTGCACAGCTACCTCAGCAGCCTCACCGGCCAGGCGGCCTTTTTCCCGGCCATCGGCGAGATGCGCGAATCCCGCCCGGTGCCCGAACGCCAGGCGGCCATCCGCCTGCTGGAAAGCCTGAACCCCGCCCAGCTGCCCTTGCCGGCGCTGCAAAGCTTTGTCACAGATCTGCAGCAAGACTTGTGCCAGTAACCGTTTATACGCCCGCGCCCCGGTTTCCGGGCCCCAAGGAATCCCCCGCATGATCACTCTGCAGAATTTCATCACCTCCGAGCCCGGCATCTGCACCGAACAGGCGCTTTACTGCCATGTGCAGGGTCCGGCCGGGTTTTCCCAGAGCACCGGGCATTACACCCTGTCCCGCGGGGCCTGTGCCAGATTTGACACCTATTTCAACCTGTTCAGCCTTGGGAAATGGAACCGCGGCTGCGCGTTCGACACGCTGTTTGCCGAGCTGACCGGCAGCGGCAAAGCCGAAATCAAAATCACCCTGGCCCAGCCCAGCCGGTCCTGGGAAGTGGTTTATTGCGACATCGCCGACCTGACGGAAGGCGCCCCCTATCAGATCGACCTGTCAGAATTTGCCGGCCCCGGCATCGAGGGCGTGCTTTATGCCGAGGTGCTGGCGCTGGGGGACGAAGTCACCCTGACCGGCGGCCGCTTTGCCACCGCCGCCGTGCCGGACACCCTGCCGCAGCTTGCGGTCTCCATCACCACCTTCCAGCGCGAGCAGGAGGTGCAGACAACCGTGGCCCGGCTTGAAGGTTTCCTGGAAGAATTCGAGCACAGCGCCAATATCCACGTGCAGGTGGTCGACAACGGCCAGAGCGCCGGC
Source organism: Leisingera aquimarina DSM 24565 (assembly GCF_000473165.1). Lineage (GTDB taxonomy): Bacteria > Pseudomonadota > Alphaproteobacteria > Rhodobacterales > Rhodobacteraceae > Leisingera > Leisingera aquimarina. Next base: position 12,280 of record NZ_AXBE01000013.1, read on the forward strand.
ATCGCTGCCAGCGAAAAAGTCACCCCCTACCCGAACCGCAACCTCGGCGGTGCAGGCGGCTTTGCCCGCGGGCTTCTGGAGGCCGGCAAACGCGGCTGCAGCCATTGCCTGTTCATGGATGACGATGCCTCCTTCCACATGGAGAACATCGCCCGCGCCTATACTTTCCTGGCGCTGGCGCGGGACCCCAAGGCGGCGCTGGCAGGCGCGATGATCAACAACACCCACAAATGGTGCATGTGGGAAAACGGCGCCTGGTTCGACGGCTCCTGCCGCCCGCTCTACAACGGGCTCGACCTGCGCAACCCGGGCCAGGTCATCGATATGGAATTCAGCTCCGCCCGCTCCGCCCCCAGCACCCTTTACGGCGGCTGGTGGTTCTTCGCCTTCCCCATCGCCCAGGCCGCCCGCCATCCGTTCCCGTTCTTTGTGCGCGGCGATGACATCAGTTTTTCGCTGGCCAATGATTTCAACATCTTCACCCTGAACGGGGTGGTCTCCTTCCAGGATGATTTCACCGAAAAGGAAAGCGCCCAGACGCTGTATCTGGATCTGCGCAACCACCTGATCCACCATCTGGTGTTCGAAGAGCTGGAGCGCAGCCCGCTCGGCACCGCCAAAATCGCCCTCCGCTTCATGCTGCGCTCGCTCTTGCGCTGCAAATACGACAGCGCCGAAGCACAGCTTCTGGCCTGGCAGGATGTGATGCAGGGGCCGCAGTTCTTTGACGAGAACATCGACATGAGTGCGCGCCGCGCCGACATCAAGGCGCTGATCAAAGACGAAGCCTGGCAGCCGGCAGAGACCCTCAGCACCGCCGAGCGCCGCCGCTTCAGCCGCCTGCCGCGCCGCCTGCGGCATTATCTGGGCCTGTTCACCCTGAATGGCCATCTGGTGCCGTTCTGGAAGACGATCGGCGACCGGATGGTGCTGCATATCGGCGAGCGCGGCCTGGTGTTCCCGGCCTTTGGCGGCGCCCGGCTCACCTATCTCAACACCGATGGCAGCAAGGGCTATACCGTCACCCACTCAAAGCGGCGCTTCTTCAGCCTGGCCTGGCGCATGGCCAAAACCCTGGCTGCCTTCCGCCGCGACTACCGCAATCTGCAAGCCGCCTACCGCAGCGGCTATGCGGAGATGGCCAGCAAACCCTATTGGGAGAAAACCCTGGCCCCGGCAGAAGATCCGGTCCCGGCAGAGGCCTGAACGCTGAGGCGCGGCTGGATCAGTCCAGCATCGCCTCATGCGCGGCAATCGCCGCGTCCAGATCGTCGTAATAGCGGATCCGCCCGGCCTCCAGCACCAGCCCGGCATTGCAGAACTGGCGGATCTGCGCCATCGAATGATTGACCATGATGGCGCTGGAATGCTTCATCCGGTCGGCAAAGACCGCCCGGCTCTTGCGCTTGAACGACCGGTCGCCCACGGCCGTTACCTCGTCGACCAGATAGGTGTCGAAGCGGATTCCCATCGAGGCGCCGAAGGTCAGCCGCGAGCGCATGCCCGAGGAATAGCTGCGCATCGGCATGTGGTAGAATTTGCCCAGCTCGGCGAACTCGCCGACAAAATTCACCAGATCGCCGGTGTCCACCCCGTAGATGCGGGCGATGAAGCGGACATTCTCGGCGCCGGTCAGATCGCGGTGGAACGAGCCGCCCAGCCCCACCGGCCAGGAGATGCTGCCATCGGACACCACCCGGCCGTGATCGGGCCGCATGGTGCCGGCAATGATCTGCAGCAGCGTCGACTTGCCCGCCCCGTTGCGGCCCAGCAGCGCCAGGGATTTTCCCGGCGGCAGCGTCAGGTTCAGATTGTCGATCACGACCTTGCGCTCGCCCTTGAGCCGGAAGCTCTTGGTCAGGTTTTCGAAGCGGATCATATGCGGCCTCTCAGCTGCGGTCGCGGATCGAATAATAGATCAGCACCCCGATCGACCAGCCGAGCAGCAAAAACAGCCCCGCAAGCGCCGACAGCACATAGCGGCGCGGGTATTCCGCCGCCTCGGCCAGGGTCGGGGTGATATAAGTCGCGAGATAAAGGCTCTGGCGGGCCGCGTCGTCGCGCGCCACTTCCAGCGCAGTCAGCGCCGCGCGGTAGGTTTCCTCGGCAAATTCCCGGTCCACCGTGAGGCGCTCGAACTCCGAGATCAGCGAGGGGTAATCCTCGCCGACGCCGCCGGTGTCGGTATTGCTGGAGGCAAAGGTCTGGCGTTCGATATTGATGCGGTCGCGGATCACCTCGATCTGCTGCTGCGCCTGCTTGAGGCGCACATCGCTGTCCCCGACGCTGCCGCGCAAAAGATCGTATTCGATCAGCGCCGCGGCCAGCTTCTGCTGCAGATTGTTCATCACCCCCATGCGGCCCTGGATATCGGCCTCGGGGTCGACGATGCGGGTGCGGGTGCGGAACCGGGTCAGTTCTTCGCGCGCCAGCTTCAGCCGCTCAACCGCCTCCATCAGATCGGCCTCGGCATAGCGCATCGCATCGGCGCGCGCCTGCTCGTTCAGCGCATTGATGCGGATCTGGCTTTCATCGACGATGGCGCGGCTGACCGCCCGGGCGGTGTCCCGGTCAAAGGCGGTGACCCGCACTTCGGTCAGGCCGGAGCCGCTGTCATAGGAAATGCGCACCACCCGGTGCCAGAACCAGACCAGCTCCTCCAGCGTTGCATCGGGCCAGATTGAAAAGGCCCAGTCGGCCGGCCAGTACTGGCTGTAATGGGCGCGCAGATCCACCCGGGCATTGACCGCTTCGGCCATTTCCTGGCTCTGGATGAATTCATAAAGAATGTCGCTGTCCGAGGCGGTGGTATTGCCGGCAAAACTGGCCAGCCCGCCCAACAGCTCATTGGCACCGGAGCTTTCCTGGCTGCGCACGGTGAAACCGGCGGTGGAGGCATATTGATCCTCGGCCACCGCAAACAGATAAAACACCGCCGCCGCCAGCGGCAGCAGCACCAATGCCGCAAAGCTGGCGATCACGCCGCGGTGGCGGGTCTTGACATGGGCAGGCCGCGCCACCGGGTAGGCCGGGGTTTCAGCAATCTGCGCCTCCAGGCTGTCGGCTTTCTGCGCCAGCAGCGCTTGGGCTCTTTCGGCGTCCTGAACCTTGCGGCGCAGCCGCTTGAGCTTGCCGCCTTTGCCGCGGCTGGGCGCTCCGGACAGCTGTTTTGCAGGGCCGGCCTCCGCAGCGGGCCGGGCCTGCTCCGTGCCGCCGGGCGCCGGTGCGGCCGGGGTGTCCCTGTCTGCAGCTTTCCGGCCAGTACGGAACTGGGCGGCAACCTTCTGCCGCGCCGCCGGGTGATCCTGTGTCATAATCTGCTTACCCCGGCCTGCAGCCGTTTGTAATTGCCTCGTCTTTCTTTCATATTATCGCCTGCACAGCGCATATTCACAATGGGTATTCATGACCAGAACCACGCCCGCAGCGGCCTCTGCCCTGCCCCCGGCCCAGTCTCCTGCCCAGTACCCGGCCCAGCCGCCCCTCGCCGGGCGCGCCCGGCGCTTTGCCACCTTGCGCACGGTGGCCGCTCTGGTGCTGCGGGAGATGTCGACCCGCTACGGGCGCACCCCCGGCGGCTATCTCTGGGCCATTCTCGAACCGATGGCGGCCATTCTGTTCCTGGCGATCGGCTTTTCGCTGGTGATCCGCACCCCGTCGCTGGGCACCAGCTTCCTGCTGTTCTACGCCACCGGCTTTCTGCCCTTCAATCTCTACCAAAGCATTTCAGCCACCACCGGCCGGGCGATTGCCTATTCCAAGCCGCTGCTGAAATTTCCGGCTGTCACCTGGCTGGACGCGGTGCTGGCCCGCTTCCTGCTGAACAGCCTGACCGGTATCCTGATCACCTTCCTGCTGATCGGCGGCGTCTATGCGGTGACCGACAGCCGCGCGGTGCTGGATCTGCCGCCCGCAGTGCTGGCTATGGGGCTCTCGCTTCTGCTGGGGCTGGGAGTCGGCACGGTGAACTGCGTGCTGATGGGGCTCTACCCGCTGTGGGACGTGGCCTGGTCGGTGATCACCCGGCCGCTGTTCCTGGCCTCAGGCGTGCTGTTTCTTTATGAGGATCTGCCGCCGCTGGCGCAGGACATCCTGTGGTTCAACCCGCTGATGCATATCACCGGGCTGATGCGCAGCGGGTTTTACCCCAGCTATACCGCCGCTTACGTCAGCGTGACCTATGTGCTGGCCGCCAGCCTGATCCTGTTTGCACTCGGGCTGATCCTGATGGGCCGTTTTCACCGCGATATCCTGAACCGCTGAGGCCGGGTGCAGGAGACCGGCGGCAGCAGACCAGGGCGAAGATCAGTCTTCGCCCGCCAGTTCCAGCACCCGGGCATGGGAGCGCCCGGTCCTGCCCCGCACCCCGTCCCAGGCTGCGTGGCGCAGCAGCCGCAGATAGGCGGCCCGCTGCCCCGTGCCATAGCGGCGCGCGGTCAGCCGCCATTTCAGCAGCACCACCAAAAGCAGCGGCCAGAACAGCGGGCCCGCCGCCCTGCGGTACATCATCAGCCCGTTGCGGTACGCGTAATAGACTTTCCACAACGGGCGGAACACCCGGTGCCGGTCATTCTGAAACGTCGAGCAGTCATGCTCGAACCGCAGCGCCGGGTCGAACAGGATCGTCTCACCGCGCCGCCGCAGCCCCAGCGTGTAAATCACATCGTCGCCGTACAGAAACAGCCCCGGATCCGGATAGCCGGCCGCTTCCACCATCCGCCGCGGCAGGAACAGCCCGACAAAGGAGGTAAGATCAATGGGCCGCGGCCCCGCGGCCTCATAATCGCTGTAGGGAATGTGATAGCCGTTGCGCGCTTTCAGCAGCGTGCGCAGAAAAACCGAGGGGTTCCAGAACGGGTTCACCGAGGGCCGGTTCATCTCGCAGATCTGCCCGTCGGGGAAATAGACCGCCGCCGCCAGCGCCGTGTCCAGCGGCCGGGGCCGGGCATGAAAGGCGGCAAAGGCGCCGGGTGCGGGGCAGGCATCATCATCCATCACCACCAGCCAATCCGCCGCGTGCTGCTCCATCGCCCGGCGCATGCCCATCTCAAAGCCGCCGGCACCGCCGCGGTTTTCAGTGCTGGTGCAGATATCCAGCCTGGGATCCTCCTGCGCTGCCAGCCACTCAGCAGTGCCGTCGGTGGAGGCATTGTCGGCCACCACCAGCGCTGCCAGCTCATGCGCGGGGCTGTCCAGCAGTCGCGCCACCGTCGCCTGCAGCTTGTCCAGCCGGTTGTGGGTCACCACCACCGCCACCAGCCGGCCCGCCCCCCGCTCAGCGCCCTGCCCGCTCCCGGCTCGCGCCGGTTCCGCTGCAACTGTGCCGATTGCCTGTGCTGTATTCACCGGGGGCTCCTTGCCTGTCTGATGGACTCTGAGGCCGCTGTAGCTGAGGCGGCATGTGCGGCCCCGAAAGCTCATAAATCCCCGCCGCTGTCAAATCCTTTAGGGCCGCAAAGCGTTTGACAGAACGGCAGGAAGCCGCCACCTAAGACCCATGCAAACAGCTCTCATCACCGGTTCGGCCGGCTTCATCGGATATCACCTGGCAGCGCGGCTGCTGGCGGCAGGCTGGCGGGTCATCGGGCTGGATTGCCTGTCACCCTATTACGACGTCGCCCTGAAGCAGCGCCGCCATGCGATGCTGGCGCAGACCCCGGGCTTCACGCCCGTCATCGGCAGGCTGGAAGACCCCGGCCGGCTGATGGGCCTGTTTGAGGACCACAAACCGGATGCGGTGATCCATCTGGCGGCCCAGGCCGGCGTGCGCCATTCCATTGACGCACCCCGCGACTACTTGGAGGCCAATCTGATCGGCGTTTTCGAACTCCTGGAAGCCGCCCGCGCCCATCCGCCCAAGCATCTTTTGATGGCTTCCACTTCCTCCGCTTACGGCGCCAACACCGAAATGCCGTTTGCCGAGCGTCAGCAGGCCGATCACCAGATGTCCTTTTATGCCGCCACCAAAAAGGCCAATGAATCGATGGCGCATTCCTATGCCCACCTTTACGGGCTGCCCACCACCATGTTCCGGTTTTTCACCGTCTACGGCCCCTGGGGCCGGCCCGACATGGCGCTGTTCAAATTCACCAAGGCGATGCTGGCAGGCCTGCCGATCGACGTCTACAACCACGGCCGCATGAGCCGCGACTTCACCTATATCGACGATCTGGTCACCGGCATCACCGGGCTGATCGATGCGGTGCCAGGCGCAGACCCGGTGTCGGAGCAGGACAGCCTCAGCCCGGTGGCGCCGTTCCGGGTGGTCAATATCGGCGCCAGCAAGCCGACCCCGCTGATGGACTACATCGCCGCTCTGGAGGATGCGCTGGGGCGCGAGGCGCAGAAAAACATGATGGAGATGCAGGCCGGCGATGTGCCCGCCACCTGGGCCGATACCACCCTTCTGAGCACGCTGACCGGCTATCAGCCCCAAGTCAGCGTTGCCGAGGGCGTCGCCCGCTTCGCCGCCTGGTACCGGGACTATTACCGCGCCTGATCACTGGAACGGGCAGTCTTCATCTTTCCAGAGGACTCCGCCCGTTCGAAAGCGAAACCATCCCCCGGACGGTTTCCAGGAAGCTTTCTCACCCCGCGCCGCAGGCCTCCGCCTTTCCGGGGAAAGGCGGAATTCAACATCCGCAAAAAGGTCAGCATGATTGACCAAATGTTTCGCGCGCGAAACATTTGGTCCGAACCGGACCTATCTTTCCCTCTTCGCGGCAGCTCCGGCAAAAAACCGGCTTGCGCCCTGTCCGGCGCGGTATATTCCTCTAAACTCATAACAACGGCTGCACCCAAGCGGCCGGCAGGGGATTGGGGAAAGGGCTTTCCATGCGTATTGCAATGATTGGCACCGGCTATGTCGGGTTGGTGTCCGGCGTTTGTTTTTCGGATTTCGGCCATGACGTGATCTGCGTCGACAAGGACGCGGGCAAGATCACCCGCCTGCAGGGCGGCGAAGTGCCGATCTATGAGCCGGGGCTGGACCAGCTGATGGAGAAGAACGTGGCCGCCGGGCGGCTCAGCTTCACCTCTGATCTGGCAGCGGCGGTGGCGGGCGCCGAGGCGGTGTTCATCGCCGTCGGCACCCCGACCCGGCGCGGCGACGGCCATGCCGATCTCACCTATGTGATGGCCGCCGCCGAAGAAATCGCCGCAGCTCTCACCGGCTATGCGGTGGTGGTGACCAAATCCACCGTGCCCGTGGGCACCAACCGGCAGGTGAAACAGGTGATCGCCAAGGCCAACCCGCAGGCGGAATTCGATGTTGCCTCCAACCCGGAATTCCTGCGCGAAGGCGCGGCGATCGAGGATTTCATGAAACCCGACCGGGTGGTGGTTGGCGTGCAGAACGACCGCGCCGCCGAGGTGATGGCAGAGATCTACCGCCCGCTCTATTTGCGTGACTACCCGGTCCTGTCCACCGATCTGGAAAGCGCCGAGATGATCAAATACGCCGCCAATGCGTTTCTGGCCGCCAAGATCACCTTCATCAACGAAGTGGCCGGCCTCTGCGAGCGGGTCGGGGCGGACGTCAAGGAAGTCTCCCGCGGCATCGGCTTTGACGGCCGCATCGGCAATAAGTTCCTGCATGCAGGGCCGGGTTACGGCGGCTCGTGCTTTCCCAAGGACACCGCGGCGCTGGCGCGGATCGGCCAGGACCATGGCTTTCCGATGCGCATCACCGAGACGGTGATGCGGGTCAATGACGAGGTGAAGGCACGGATGGTGGAGAAGCTGCGCGATGCCTGCGGCGGGTCTTTCAACGGCAAGACCGTGGCGGTGCTCGGCGTCACTTTCAAACCCAATACCGATGACATGCGCGATGCGCCCAGCCTGACCATTGTGCCGGCCCTGGTCGGCGGCGGCGCACGGGTGCGGGTGGTGGACCCGCAAGGAAAGGCCGAGGGCGAGGCGCTTTTGCCCGGCGTCAAATGGGAGGAGGACCCCTATAAGGCGGCGCAGAACGCCGATCTGGTGGTGCTGCTGACGGAATGGAACGAATTCCGTGCCCTGGATCTGAAGAAGCTGGCGCGCAAGATGGAGGTGCCGCGGATGGCCGACCTGCGCAATATTTACTCGCCCAAATCCGCCAAACAGGCAGGTTTCGAGAGCTATACAGCCGTGGGCCGGGGGCAGATGAACGGTGCCGCAAAATAGGTCCGAATCGGGCCAAATGTTTCGCGCGCGAAACATTTGGTCACCCGTGCTGACCTAAACAGACTCACCGGCACCGGCAGATATCAGAGACTAAAAAGGGCTTTTCCGAAGAAAAGCCCTGTGCCTGCGGCGCGAGCATTTTAGCAAAGAAGAAGATACTGGCAGGCTCTGATCAGAGCTTTTTCAGCCAGGCCTGCAGTTCCTCGACCAGAGCGGCATTGACGCCGGGGCCGCTGATCTCGATGCGTTGTTCGCTGGGGGTGTAGCCCAGTTTCACACCACCCGGGGCCGGCAGCGAGATCCGCTCGCCGGGCTGCGCAGCGTCCCAGTCATAGACATCGCGCACCCGCGGGCGGCTGACCAGCGGCGGCACCGGCGGCAGCTTGGGCGGCGGGGGCGCAGAGGAAGGTCCCGAGGAGGGGGTGGCGGCCACCGCCGGGGTGTCCTGAACCGGGGCAGGGGGAGTATCAGTGTCTAACTTGGGCAGAATGGCCGTATTGCCGTCTGCCAGCCGGGTCAGCACCGCTAGCTCCGCCTCGGGGCTGGAGCGGTTCGCAGCCTGCAGCGCCTGGGTGGCGCGCGCTGCGAAGCCCGCATCCGCCTCGATCTCGCGCACCAGGGCGAGGCCCAGCTTTTCGCTGATCGCGGTGGGGTAGAACAGCACCGCGTCCAGCGCCTCAACCAGGGTGACAAAGCTGCCGATCTTGGAGCGCTTGGTGCGGGTGGCATTGCCAAACAGCGCCTGCAGCGCGTATTTGCGGCGGGTGAAGACGCCCTCCTTGCAGGCGCGCACAGCGATGCGGGCGCGCTCATAATGGGAGAGGTTCACCCGGATCTCGTTTTCTTCGACCATCGCTACATAAGACGCTTCGGCGCTGTCTGGCTTGATCACCAGCGCCTTGAGTGTGGCGAATTGCGGGTCTGATGTTTCTTCATAGAGCCTGCGCAGGGCCGTCAGGCGGCGCCAGCCGGAGATCAGGCCGTGGGTGCGCCCGCCGAATGTATCTTCCAGCGGCACCACTTCCGCCGGGGTCTGCTGGCCGCGGGCCCGCAGCGATGCCATCAGCGCCTGCAGCTCTTCCTCGTCCTGTTCGATGCGGTCGCGCACCAGGTGGTTTTCGTCGATCCGCTCCAGCGGCAGCTCTTCGATCATCAGCCCCTTGGCACGGGCGTTTTCCAGCACCCCGGACAGCTCCTGCAGCGCGGCCTGGGCCGAAGCATCGGAAGCCACCTGCGCAATCGGGGCCGCCCCCACACTGGACGCAGTGCCAAGGGCGGGTTTGCCCGCAGGCGCCGCCGTCAGGTAACCGGTCTGCGCCGGGGAAAGCCGTTTGCGTTTTGCCATGTCCTGTCCTGACCTGTCTTCCTGTCTCCGGGCTGCTATCCTGCCGGAAATTCCTTGTTAGGGCCTTAGCCCGCCGCGCGCTGATCCTGCGCATCCTGCAACGCCTCGCGCCGCCAGACCCCGATCAAAAGCTTCTTGAAGGCGGCATAGGTTTCATCAAAGGTTTCGCGGCCGCGGGCATAGGTCTCGCGGTTGAAGTCGCGGTAGTCGGCCTCGTAGATGCCGCTCACCTGCTCGCCGGCCTGGCCGATCAGCGCGGTGTAATCCTGTTTATGGGGGCTGAGCACCCGGCCCATATAGGCCTGCATCAGCGCCGCCAGCTCGCCCTGCTGGGCGCTGTCGTAGCGGGTGATCACGGTGCGCACCGCATCCCATTCGAAACTGAGACCGGGCCGGCCCAGGGCGCGGGCAGCCAGGTTCTCGCCCTCCTCGATCGAGGCAAAAGTCGAATGCAGCATGTCAAAGAAGCGGCCTGTCGAGTCGAACTCCAGGAAAGACGCGCCCATCGGCACCAAGAGGATATCGGCCGCCGACAGCCCGTTGATGGTCAGGTAGCCAAGGGCGGGCGGCGTGTCGATGAAGATCACATCGTACTGGTCCAGCACCCCGTCCGCCTCCAGCCGTTCGGTCAGCGCATCCCACAGTTTCCAGGAGCGCGCTGCCATCCGCCAGACCGGAATCTGGAATTCCGCCCAATACAGATTGAGCTGGGCGCCGATCAGGTCGATGTTCGGCCAGTGGGTGTCCTGGATCACGTCCCTAGCCGTCATCTCCATCGCCGCATCCAGCGCTTCGTCCAGCGGCTGGGGGGCATCGCCGCGGTCCAGGCGGCGCTGGTTCTCCATGCGCAGATGCTCGCCGTAGTGGCGCGCCAGCAGCGGGAAGGCGGTCTGCCATTCATCCTCAACCCGGCCGCCGAAGATCGAGGTCATCGACCCCTGGCTGTCGAGATCAATCACCAGCACCTTGTAGCCGTCCAGCGCTGCCGACATCGCCAGATGCGCCGCGGTGGAGGTCTTGCCGACGCCGCCCTTGAAATTGGCGACAGCGACCATTTTTGCGGGCAGCCCGTCGGGGCGGTAGGGGATGTATTCCTTGGCCTTGGAGCCCTGGCTTCCGAAATGCGCCCGCAAGCGCAGCACCTCGTCCAGGGTGAACCACTTGGCGCCGCCTTCGGTTTCCGAGCGGCCCTGGGGCAGATCGGGGTTGGCCTTCAGCACCCGGCGGAAATGGGCCTGGGCGACCGGGATCAGATAGCGGGTGATTTCCCAGGTGGAGAACAGTCGCAGCTCTTTGCGCCCCTCCTCGTTCATGCCGCGGCTGGCCAGATCGGCGCGTCCCTGGGCGCAGGCGGCAGCGATCTCGGCAAAGCCTGCGGTGCTGGTAGGGGCATCGAGATCCGCCAGGGCGGCATCCGGATCGATGCTGAAATAGGGGGGCAGGCTGCTGCTTGCCCGGGGAAGGTCTTTCCTGTGGATATCTCGCGCCATGAGGATCTGCCTGCTGTGTGTGAGCCTTGCGGCCCTGCCCGTGTGGAATGCTGCTGTTTGCTGCCCTGCAGCCTGATGTGCTGTCTTTTTGACAGGATACCAGAAAACACCGCACATGGAAGAAGAATGCGCACCCCCACTGATTTTTCTAAGCAAATTCGACAGTTGCGGCAGGATCAGCGGCGGCTGTTCAGGGCGGTCAAAAAAATCTGCCCTGTTAATTATGAGTTATTTATTAGTTATAGGGAGGTGAGGCCTCGCGCAAAGCCCTTTTTTCATTGGCGATTGGGCAGTATTTTTCCGGGGCGGTGACTCTGAAACCCCGATCAAACGACTCCGAACCCCCGATAAAGCGATTCCGAACCCCCGTTGCCGCGGCTTGTGGATAACCCTAGGGTGAGCGTAATCAAAACCACGATAAAACAGGCCGCACAGGATTCGCAGAAATCCGGCGGCTGGCAGAGCAGATTACGGGCAGGCATATGGCGGCAGAGCTGACAGCGGGGGGGCACTCTCCGGACGGGCCCCTGGACGGGCAGGGGGATTTTTTCCTCTGCGACATCTTCGGGGCGATCCCCAAAAACGATCTGGCGTCGATGGAGCATCCGCTGTTCTCGCTTGGCACCCGGCCGGACCGGCGCATTCTGAACTACCAGCACAATGGCGCCGAGATCACCGTGACGCCCTCCGTCAAAGGGCTGGCGACGATCCACGATAAGGACATCCTGATCTTCTGCATCAGCCAGCTGATGGCGGCGCTGAATGCCGGCCGCCAGGTGAGCCGGACCTTGCATCTGAAAGCGCATGACCTCTTGCTGGCGACCAACCGGGAAACCTCCGGCGATGCCTACCGCCGCCTGCGCGAGGCGTTTGAGCGGCTGGCGGGCACCCGCATCACCACCAATATCGTCACCGGCGGCCAGGAGGTCACCACGGGGTTCGGGCTGATCGAGAAATGGGAAATCGTGCGCAAGGCGCGCGGCGGCAAGATGGTCAATGTGGCGGTGACGCTCAGCGACTGGCTGTACCGGGCGGTGCTGTCGAAATCGGTGCTGACGCTCAGCCGCGATTATTTCCGGCTGCGCAAACCGCTGGAGCGGCGGATCTATGAGCTGGCGCGCAAGCATTGCGGACGGCAGAACAGCTGGCAGGTCTCGGTGGAAACCCTCTTGAAGAAATCCGGCTCTGCCAGCCCCCGCCGGGTGTTCCGCAAGATGATCCGCGACATGATTGAGGCGCAGCCGCTGCCGGATTACGCGTTGGAGGAGCTGGAGGGCGATCTGATCCGCTTCTCCCAGAAGGGGGCGGTGACCGAGGCGGTGCTGAATGCGCCCAGCCTGAAGCCGCAGACGCTGGAGCAGGCCCGCGCGCTGATCCCCGGCGCCGACGCCTATGCGCTGGAGGCGGAGTGGCGCGCCATGTGGCTGCGCTCCGGCGCGCCGCGGCTCAGAGTGCCGGATGCGGCGTTTCTGGGCTGGGTCCGCAAACGCGCCGCGCAGTAGCCGCTGCCGCGCCCCGGAGCTGCCGGGGAATCCGGGTATTTGGAACCAGAAAGAAGCAGGCCGGCTTTGCTGCCCCTGCCGCTTCTTTCTGGTCTTCAATACCCGCGCCGCAGGCCTTCGCCTTTCCCTGGAAAGGCGGAATATGCCACCATCAGATAGGTCAGCATGATTGACCAAATGTTTCGCGCGCGAAACATTTGGTCCGGACCGGACCTATTTCCGGGAGGCGTGTTTGCAGGGGGGGCTTGCAGACTGTGCGGCAGGGCAAACCCCGGCTTCAGGCCTCAGCGGAGGGGGGAGGAGAGGCTGAAACCGGGGGAGCGGCAGGCCGGGCCCAACCGGGGGGAGGGCAGGTCCGGCCGGGACGGCGCATCAGCCGCGCGGATTATCCGAAGTAGGCCTGGGGGCTGTAACAGGGCAGCTGCGGGACGGCGGCTGCCAGGCGCTCGCGCTGTTCCAGCGCCCATTGGCTGGCGATGCAGCCCATCACGCCGGCCACCGGGTAGAGAATGGCCAGGACCAGCAGCGGCAGGCCCAGGAGGAAACCTGCGGCCACGGCTGCCAGGCTTGCGGTGACGCCGGTGAGGGTGCTGATCAGGGTCATGGGCGTGTCTCCTTGCAGTGTGTCCGGGGCAGTGTGTCCGGGGGCGGTCTGTGTTTGCGTTGACCCTTTTCTAGCATGGGGGGAGCCGGTTGCCGGCTGCACCAAAGGATAGGCGCGGGGTGCGGAGGGGTATCCCCGGCCTGCCATGGGTCAGGGCATCTGCCCCCTGGGGGAGGGCAGCAGAGCGCGGCGCCGGGAATTGGGGCAGGAAGAAACGGGGCAGGCGGTCAAATCAGCAGGCCCGCCTCAGCCTGGCGGCTGAAGCGGGCCGGGACAGGCTGCGGTCCTCCCCCCGGGGCCGCTGCCTTCCGTCCTTGCGGCGCGCCCCTAGCCGCTGCCTTCCTTCAAGGCCTGCGACATGCTGGAGAGCACCGGGCTGATCAGGTAGTCGGCCAGCGTCTGGCGGCCGGTTTCGATCATCGCCTGGGCCGGCATGCCGGGCAGGGCCTTCACATTGGGCAGCGCCGCCAGATCCGCGTCCTTGATGCGGATATGCACCGGGTAGTAGGATTCGCCGGTGGCCCGGTCGGTGCTGCTGCCCGCCGCCACCATCACCACCTCGCCGCTCACCGGCGGCGTGCTGCGGAAGCTGTAGGCGGTCAATTGCACCCGCGCCTGGCTGCCCATCGAGACCTCGTCGATATCCGCGACCGCAACCCGTGTTTCCACCAGAAGGCCGGCATCCTCGGGCATCAGCTCCAGAATGGTCTGGCCGGGATCGACCACCTGGCCCAGGGTGTTGATGGAAAGCCCCACCACCCGGCCGCCGCGCGGCGCGCGGATGATCTGGCGCTCGGCCACGTCCCTTGCGGCGTCGAGGCGCTGGCGCAGGTCCAGCAGCTGCTCCTGCACGTCCTGGCTTTGCGCTGCCAGCCGCGCCGCCCGGTCGCGCCCGGCCTGCAGCCGCCGCTCTTCGGTCTCGCCGATCCGTTCCAGCACATTGCCGCGGTCGCTTTCCAGCGCGCCAAGCGTGCCCAGAAGGCCGCTTTGCTGCATCTGCCGCTGGCCGATGCGGGTTTTCGGCACCAGGCCTTTTTCAAACAGCGCGGTCAGATCGGCCAGCTCACCCTGCACCAGCGCCAGCTGCTCTTCGGTGGCGCGGATGCGGGCATCGCGGCCCCCCAGCTGATCCTCCAGCTGGCTGACGCGGCCCTCCAGGATGTCCATCTGGCCCTGATAGAGCGCCCGGTTGGAGATGAGCAGATCCTGCTGCAGCGCCACCAGCTGCGCCAGTTCGGGCGTCTGGGCGGTGAGCCGGGCCAGCTCCGGCCCCGGCTGCAGCACATCGCTGCCTGCGCGTTCCGCCTGCAGCCGCGCCTGCTGCGCCAAGATGCTGGCCAGCTGGCCGTTCAGGATCGCCAGCTGCGCCCGGATGCGGCGGCCGTCAAGCCGGGCCACCACCTGGCCCTTGGCCACCCGGGTGCCCTCGGCCACATTCAGTTCGCGCAGGATTCCGCCCTCCAGATGCTGCACCGCCAGCCGGTCGCCGGCCACGTTGAAGGCGCCGGAGGCCACCACCGCGCTGGTCAGCTCTGCCTTGGCGGCCCAGACCACCAGCCCGCCGAACAGCCCGAAGCCGCAGACCACCATCCACAGCACCAGCCGCCGCACCCGTGTCGGCGGGCGCTGCGGCAGCGGCACATCCTGGCTGCTGCCGGCCGGCATCAGGTCGCGGAAACCGCTTTTGGCGGCGGCACTGCCGGGTTGCGGCGCCGGGCTGCGGTCTTCATGCTCCACCAGGCTCATGCGCTTGCTCCTTCATTCCGGGGGCCATTCCGGGGGCCGTCTGCCCCCTTTTCCGGGCTGTCCTCCGCGTTGCGGTGGCGGAAGGGCGCGATCTTGGGGTCGTCCTGGGCCTGGGCGGCCTGGGCGCGGGCGAGCGGCTGGGCGGCCGCCTCGATCACATGGCGGGCCTCGCCGAAGCGGGCGATGCGGCCCTCTTGCAGCAGCGCCGCGTGGCTGACCCGGCGCAACAGGCTGAGCCGGTGGGTCACCGCCACCACTGCGGCGCCGCGGGCGCAGGCGTCCTCGATGGCGGCGGCCAGCGCCTCTTCGCCCTCGGGGTCGAGATTGGCATTGGGCTCATCCAGCACGATCAGCTTGCGGTCGCCGAAAAAGGCGCGCGCCAGGCCGATGCGCTGGCGCTGGCCTGCGGAGAGGAACTCGCCGCGCGGGCCGACCTCGGCGTTGTAGCCGCCGGGCAGGGACAGGATCATCTCATGCACCTGCGCCAGCTTGGCCGCCGCCACCACATCCGAGGGCTTGGCGTCCGGGTCCATCAAGGCGATGTTTTCCGCCACCGAACCCTGGAACAGCTCGACCCGCTGCGGCAGGAAGCCGATATGCTGGCCGATCTGCGCCGGGTCCCAATCGGTGAGCGCGGCATCGTCGATGCGGATATGGCCGCGCACCAAGGGCTGCAGCCCGGCCAGCGCATGCGCCAATGTGGTCTTGCCGGCACCCGAGGGGCCGATCAGCCCCAGCGACTGGCCCGGCTTCAGCTCCAGCGTGATGTCCAAGAGCAGCGGATCGGGCCGCCCCGGCAGCACCACGGTGGCGTTTTCCACCGCCAGCCGGCCTTCGGGTTCGGGCAGGGTCAGCCGTTCGGGCGCGGCGCCCAGATGGGCGAGGAACATGTTCAGCCGCGCTTGCGCGCTGCGCGCCTTCAGAAAGCCGCGCCAGCCGGCAATCGACTGTTCCACCGGCGCCGCGGCGCGGCCCAAGAGGATCGAGGAGGCAATCATCAGCCCCGGTGTCAGCTGGTTGTTGATCACCAGCACCACGCCGGTGCCCAAGACTGCGATCTGCAGCCCCATGCGCACCGCCTTGGCCAGCGAGGTCATCAGCGCCATCCGGTCGGTGGCCAATGTGTTGAACACCAGCGCCGAGAATGCCTTCAGCTGCCAGCGCTTGATCAGCGGCGCGGTCTTGCCCATGGCATGGATGAGGCCGGCATTGGCCATCATCTCGCCCACCGCGGCATTGGTCTCGGCGGCCTGCTTGCCGGCCTCCTCCAAGGGTTTGCGGGCCATCATCTCGCTGAGCAGGCCCAGGGTGAACAGCAGCGCGATGCCGATCAGCGCCACCAGGCCCAGGATGGGGCTGAACATGAAGATCAGAGCCAGGAAAATCACCGACCAGGGCGCATCCAAGAGCGCCAGGAACACCGGGCTGGTGACAAAGCCGCGCAGCTCCTGGATGTCGCGGACCGGTTCCGCCTGCCGCAGCGCAGCCGGCATCCGGCCGCTGATCATGCCGTCCAGCACCAGCGGGCTGAGCCGTGCCTCAAGCCGGGATCCAAGCCGCGCCACCAGGCGCTGGCGGATCATGTCGAACAGAAAAAAGAACACCAGCGCAATGGCTGCGCCGGTGGTCAGAGCAATCAAAGTTGGAATGCTGCCCGAGGCCATGACCCGGGCAAACAGTTGCAGCATGTAGAGCGGCGCTGTCAGGACAAGGAGGTTTACAAAAATGCTTGCCGTGAAAATGGCGGCAAGCACGCCCCGCTGACCATCAAATACCCGTCTTATCTTCATTGTCGTAGCCCCCCGGCTGCACGAATTGAAGCTATAAAATCTGGAGAACAGCGCCCTGGTCCAAGGATGCAATCCTTGGCCGGGGACCAAATCGCTGTCCTGAACCAGGGCTGGGCGGGCCCGGGGTTGCCCCCGGATCCGCCGTTCCTAAGGCTCAGACGGCTGTGGGACCCCAAATGTTGTCGTAGCTGTCGTCAAAGCCGGTGTCAGAGGCCAGCACCCGGATCGCTTCATAGGAGCCCGCATCACCGGTGGTCACCGCGTTGATGCCGACGCCGCCGATCGGGATGGCGTCCTGTCCCAGCGAGGTGAACGGCGCCTCGTTGCCGGTCAGGCCGAGGATGTTCACCGTGGCGCCGCCAGCGCTGATGCTGGTGTCGGTGCCGTCGTCGGTGACGGTAGCGCCGCCGCCGTCCAGGGCGCCGAAGGCATCCTGCGCCGAGGTGCCGAGGCCGCCGCCCACATTGGTGACACGGAACAGAAGCACATCGTGGTCCTGGTCGATGTCGAAGTCGAGGATGGTGTCGGTGCCATCCATGGAGGCAAAGGTAGCGCCATCCCAGGTCAGGTCGATGATAAAGACATCCTTGCCGTCGCCGCCGATCAGGTCGTCATCGCCTGCGCCGCCTTTCAGGAAGTCGTTGTAATCGCCTGCGCCGCCATTCAGCCGGTCATCGCCTGCGCCGCCGTCGAGGAAGTCGCCGCCATCGCCGCCGTACAGCACGTCGTTGCCGTTCTCGCCATAGAGGCAGTCGCGGCCATCGCCGCCACCGAGGGTGTCATTGCCTTCACCGCCCTGCAGCACGTCCTTGCCGGCTCCGCCGTACAGCACGTCCTTGCCGTCATTGCCGTCGAGGAAGTCGTCGCCGTCGTTGCCTTTGACGGTGTCATTGCCGTCGCCGCCATGGGCCACGTCATTGCCGGTGCCGCCATAGATCTTGTCGTTGCCGTCATTGCCATAGAGGAAGTCGTCGCCCTCGTTGCCTTTGACAACATCGTCGCCGTCACCGCCCCAGGCTTTGTCGGAATCGCCGCCGCCTTTGATGGTGTCATTGCCGGCATCGCCATAAAGCCGGTCATGGCCATCATTGCCGAGGACCCAGTCGTCGCCGTCATTGCCGTGCAGCAGATCGCCGCCCTTGCCGCCATAGAGACGGTCATTGCCGTCGCCGCCATAGCCGTAGTCGGCACCGCGGCCGCCGATGATGACGTCATCGCCGCCTTCACCGAACATGGTGTCCTTGCCGGAGCCGCCGCGGATGCGGTCATTGCCGTCCGGGCCATCATCGACCGGGGTGTAGCATTCCGGGGAAGCGACTTCTTTCAGCCCGTCGACTTGGTGGCCCTGCGAGGCCTGGGTCGGCACTTCGTCCTCGTCGCAGCAGTCCCAGTCGATCTTGTAGCCTTTGACATCGGCGCCGAGGTTGGTGCCGCTGTCGCCGAAGATCAGGTCGCCCTGGGCGCCGCCTTCCAGCACGTCGTTGTTGGAGCCGCCGCGCATGGTGTCATGGCCGGCGCCGCCGTTGACGTCATCGCGGCCTGCGCCGCCATCCATCAGGTCGTTGCCGCGGCCGCCCTGCATCAGGTCGTCGTCGTCTTCACCGAACATGGTGTCGTCGCCGCCCTGGCCGTCCATGGTGTCGTCACCGGTGCCGCCCAGCATGCAGTCGTCGCCATCGACCTGCTCGTCCTTGTTGCCGGTGCCGTTGTCGGCGCCGAAATCAAGGTCGTCGTTCTGCGACTGGCGTTCGTCGCCGAACATCTCGTCGTTGCCGGAGCCGCCGATCACCAGGTCGTCGCCGAGGCCGCCTGACATGCGGTCGTTGCCGCCCTGGCCGTTCATCCGGTCGTCGCCGTCGCGGCCGTACATGGTGTCATGGCCGTCCTGGGCGGTTTCGCCGGACTGGCCCATGTCGCCCCACATCCAGTCGTCGCCGCCTTCGCCGTCGATGCAATCGTCGCCGAGCTCACCGTAAAGGTAGTCGCCGGCATCGCCGTCGGAAGCGCTGTAGTTGCCATCGGCGTCGTCGCCGAAGATGTGGTCGTCGCCCTTGCCGCCGAAGACGCTGTCGGTGTCCTCGCCGCCCAGCAGGGTGTCATTGCCGGTTTCGCCGTCGATGTAATCCCAGCCTTCTTCACCGTCGATCCAGTCGTCGCCGTCGTCGATGTATTTCTTGCCGTAGATCGGCACCTGGTATTCTTCCCAGGTGTCCGGGTTGACCCGGGTTTCATAGCCGGTGATCACCTGCACGTAATGGCCCTTGCCGTCGGCATTGCCGCCGAACAGGGTGTCATTGCCGGTGCCGCCTTCGATCAGGTCGTCGCCATCCTGGCCTTCGACATAGTCCTGGCCCTTCTCGCCGTCGATGCGGTTGTTGCGCTCATTGCCGTAGACCGCGTCATCGCCGGCGCCGGCGCGGGCATTGTCGCCGGCATCGTGGTCGTTCAGGTTGATCACATTGCCGTCGGTGCCGCCGATTTCGGTGGTGCCGTCATTGTAGTCCGGGTCGGTTTTCTTGTCGCTGAACCGGATGTCGCATTCCGGATTGCAGACTTCCCAGTCGGGGGTTCTGTCTTTGATACCCATGGTAAACGTCCTCCTCATTAACTGTGCGGGGCAGGGCAGCAGCAGCTGCCTGGGTCAGTGCCCCTGCGCCGGGTCTGATGCGGCTGCAGCAGGGGCGGCGCGGGAAAGGCGTGATGCTGCCTTCTGAGTGTATTGCAGCGCAAAGGCCGGCTCTGCGATGCCCCCAAATGGGGACAAAATCAGCGGTTTAGCCGATCGTTTCCAGCCAGCCGCCCAACGCGCCCCCCAGCCAGCCGTCCACGATCTGCGCCGCCGCTGCCGCGGCCTCTTGCAGCGGCAGGTGCCACCAGGCGCCGGCCGCCAGCGCCGCCGCCGCCAGAAGGGCTGCCGCCAGCCAGCCAGCCCAGCGGCGGCGCGGCTGCGGCGCCGCTTGCGCCAGGGCCTCGGCCAGCGCCGATTTCAGCACCGGTTCAAACTCGATCCGGAGCGCCCCCTCCATCCGGTTCACCGCATCCTCCAGCTGATCGATGCGGGCGCTCAGGGCGGCGCGGTCGGCGGCGGCCTTTTGCGCCGCTTGCGCGCCCAGCCCCTCGTTGAGGGTGGTGAACATTTCGGCAATGCGCTTGTGCAGCGCCACCAGATCCGCCTGTGCGGCCAGCGGCGCGCCGTCGGGCACGCCCTGGCGCAGGGCGGCGGCGATCTGCGCCAGCACCGCTGCACTCAGCCGCGGCGGCTGCGCCGGTGCGGCTGGTTTGTCCGCTTCGGCCTCAGGCTGATCCGGGGCCTTGCCAGCCTCCTGAGCAGGCTCAGAGGTCTTCTGTTGCGCGGCAGCCTGGTCCGGCGCGGGCCGGTCCTGTCCAGACGGGGCCTGCGGGGCTGCAGCCGCGGGCTGCGGGCTGCCGGCCGGGGCGGGCGGGCCCTGCACCGGCGCATCCAGCGTCAGCTTGTTCATGACGCTCTCCCCAATGAAGCCTGCCAGGTCAGCCGCTGCGCCATCTCGGCGCGGCCCGCCGATTGCAGCTTGGCCAGCACCCGCTTGGCATAGGTGTTGAAGGTCTGCTCCTTAAGGCCTGCGATATGCGCCGCCTCGCGGTTGCTGAGCCCCAGCTGGATCAGCGCCGCGACCCGCGCCTCGGAGGGCGACAGCCCCATTTTCTGGGCCAGCATTTCGATCCGGGTGCGGTCGGGCTGGCGCGGCAGGATCGCCACCACCAGCGGCATGCCGGCGCCGGCGCAGCGGTAGCGGGTCAGCGACACCGGCAGCCGCATGCCGCTGTCGCGCTCCTCCAGGAACAGGATCAGTTCGAGCGGCCGGCCGGGCCCGCCGCCGCGGCGGCTGCGGGCGCATTCGGCCACTGCCGCATAAAACCCCGCGGTCTCGCCCGGGCTGGCGCAGCTGAGGCGGCCGGTGCCGGCGCTGAGCAGAGCGCCGCCATCGAGCATGTCGCGCCCCGATTCATTGCAATGCAGCAGCGTGCCCTCGCCATCCAGCACCAGCACCGCACTGTCGGTTTTCTTGGAAATGGTCCACAGAAGCGCGCTGGTCACCGCCGCCTGGGTCTCGCCCGCCAGCTCGCGCAAACTGTCCTCGCGCAGCACCGGCCAGATCGCCTGCAGGATGTCGCCGCAATGGGCATCATGCGGGCCGCCTTCCAGTTTCAGCGCGATCAGATCCTCGCTGCCGTCCTCGAAACGGCAGGAAAACAGGGTCCAGCCGCGGCCTGCGGCCAGGCTGGCGGCCAGCTCCGGGTCCGGCAGCCGGGCGGCCAGGGCTTGGGCTGCGGGCCCGCCTGCGCGCCGGGGCCGGAAGTCTTTGGCGGCGCCTGGCTGCAGCTGGCGCCGCAGCGCCGCCGCGGCGGTGTCCGGGCAGGGCTCGCCCAGGCCTGCGGCGCTGGTCAGGACCGGGGCGCTGCGATGCCCCGGCTGCGCCAGGGCCAGCCGTGCCAGAGAAGAGATTTGCCTTTGAAGTGACTTGGAAAACAATACCTTGCCCGTTTGCGCAACGGACGCACTCAACATAACCATGTTGCCCCCCGGCATGACATAATGAATGTCTTGAAGGTAGCACGCCGGCCGCTGTGTCAAACCGGGCAGAGGGGGTACGCCAAAGGCCGGAACGACGGCGGGCGGAGGCCGGACGGCGGCTGCAGAATACCACCAAGGGGGTAGCCGCTTGGTGCAGGGTGATCGAATCAAGTAATCTTGGGTTGTTTCAATGTGAAGAAATAACTCCTTAAATTGTGAATTCCATCCTGAAAACACATCGTTTCCTCATTGGGAACACTGCCAATGGCGTAGGGCGTATTCCGCAGAAAATGTGCGAAAACAAGCCTGTAAGGCGGACACCGGTCCCGCAGGCGGCGCGGCGGCGGCGCAAAGCACTGCACCGGGAGGGGAAGTTTCTTAACAAAATGGGCTGGATTCGCTACGATTTATCCACAGCAATGCGCATCAGAAGTGTTTGGACACCCGTCTGCGCAGCCCGGCCCAAGAGGTTTTTCCCGGGCATGTTCTGTTTTTATCACGATCCGGAAACGGTGGTGCACAGCGCCGCCGGGGCCAAGACGGCAGCAGGCGGGTGAACTGTGTTCCAGGGAGCGGCAGCGCATTGCAATAAAGGCCGTCTGCGGGGGGCAGGCGGCTGCAACAGTGCGCGCCTGGAGGGACGGGGCCGGATGAAGATCCGGCTGGTGTTACGAGTAAAGGAGTTTATTGATGCCTGTCCATATTGTGGGGGAAAGCAGGCTTCTCAGGGACATGTTTCTGGCCATCTGTGAAGCACATGACTATGAGACCGGGCACTGCTGCGGCAGCCTGGCGGACTTGCCGCCGCTGCCGGCAAAGGACCTGGTTCTGTTCTACAGCCATGGCGCCGGGGAGGCGCTGGAGGCGGAGCTGCGGGCCTTCCGCGCCCATAAGGGCGGGGCGTATCTGATCCTGATCACCGGCGATCAATGCCCGTCCGCGGTCCAGGCGGAACTGAGCCAATATGCCGAGGCGGTGATCCCGGAACGCAAATCGGCCGATGCGCTGATTGCGGCGCTGCAGGTGGTGCAGGACGGCTACCGGATTGTGCTGCCCGGGGCAACAGCGGGAGAGGCGGCCGCCCGGATGACGGTGCAGCCGCGGCGCAACGGGTACCGGAACGGGCCTGATAACGGGTCTGATAACGGGCATGGCCTGTCGGACCGCGAACAGCTGATCCTGGCCAAGCTCACCGAGGGCGCCACCAACAAGAGCATCGCCAATGAGCTGGGCATCTGCGAGGCCACGGTGAAAGTGCATCTGCGCACCTGTTTCCGCAAGATCGGCGCCAAGAACCGCACCCAGGCCGCACTTTGGGCCTCGGAGAAACTGCCGCCGCAGGCAGCGGACCTGCGCCGCCACTGACGGCAGCAGGCAGCACCGCCCCGGGCGGGCGCAAAAGTTTTCGAAAACTTTTGCCAAGGCTGTTCGAAACGTCTTGAGGACCGCTCAGCAGCGCCGGTTGGGCTGAACATGCCGGAAGCGGCCGTGTTAGAGCCTGTTTTCATGCCTCCGGCTGCGGCTCATTTGCGGTGCCAGCGGCTGGATTTTGATTTGCCGTGCCTTTGGCTAAATCTTTATGTGCCGTGCCTTCGGCACGAGCGCATTGATCTGGGCGATATGCTCCGGCAGGCAGCGGGTCAGGAAATCATACTTCTCCACCACATGGGCGCGGGCGGCCGGGCCGATATGGGCGTAATCCGCGGGCTTGGCCAGCACATCCGCCACCTGATCGGCGAGCTTTTCGGGGGAGAAGAAATCGACCAGCAGGCCGGTCTCATTATGGGCAATCGCCTCGCGCACCGGCGCCACATCCGCCGCCACCACCGTGGCCTGCATCGCCATCGCTTCCAGCAGCGACCAGCTGAGCACAAAGGGCATCGTCAGATAGATATGGCAGCGGCTGATCTGGATGATCCGGGTGAGGTCGTCATAGGGAACCTTGCCGAGGAAATGCACCCGGCTCCAGTCGACGCTATCGCCCAGCTCATCCTCCATCTCGCCGCGCAGCCCGCCGGGATGTTTGCTTTCAGCGCCATAAGAGGTGTCATTGCCGCCGATCATCAGCACCCGCGCATTGGGCCGCTGCGCCTGAATCCGGGGCAGCGCGCGCATCATGATGTGGAAACCGCGGGCGCGCTCCATGTTGCGGGCAATATAGGTCACCACCTCGTCTTCGCGGCTGAGGGGGCGGTCCAGCCGCCCCAGACCAACCGTGGCCTCCGGGTCCGGTCCCAGTTTGTCGGTGCGGATGCCGTCATGGCACAGATACATCCGGTCATGAAAGCTGGCGGGGAAGCGGTCGCGCTGCCAGGCGGTGGGCACATGGCCCTGATCAACCAGTTCGATGCTGGCATAAGGCACCGTGTTGCGCGCCTCGGCAAAGAAATAGGCCTGATCATTGGCCGGGTTTTCCGGATCAAAGCCGACCAGCCCGCCGGAGGTGCGGTAGAAATACTCGAAAAAACCGATGACGGGCACATCCGGGTAGGCGTCCTTGATGAACAGCAATTCGCCCCAGCCGGTGTGGCCAAGGATGATGTCGGGGGTGAAGCCCGCATCGCGCAGCTGCCGCGCCGCCAGCGCCGCGCCAAGACCTGCGCCCGCCGCCGCCTCCCAGTCCTTGGAAAGGCCGAAGGCATCTTTGGCGGGGCTGCGGAAGGGTTGGTAGGTAACGGTTCTGATCCCCTTCAGCTGCACGTCCTTGCGCTGGGTGAGGAACACAATTTCATGGCCGCCTTGCGCCGCCAGCCAGGGCGCAAGCTCCCGGTATTGGCCGGGCATGTTCTGATGCACAAACAGGATTTTCATGGGTGCATGCTTGCCAAGCCCTGCCGCCGGATGCAAGCGCCTGCGCGGCTTTGCGCACTCTTGGTTTTGCTGAGAGCCGGGCGCCGTTTCCCGGCCAGGGAAACGGCCATGAAAAATCGATTTTTCATGGTCTGAAACCGCGCCGGTTTCAGAGCGCCGTCAGCTTTCGCGGAAGGCCTTGTTGAAATAATCCGCGAGCGGTTTGACCAGATAGGCCAGCGGCGAGCGGTCGGCGGTGCGGATGTAGCTTTCCACCGGCATCCCCGGAATCAGCACGGTGCCCGCAGGCAGGCGGCCGCGCTCGCCGGGGTTGAGCTCGATCTCGGCGCGGTAATAAGAGATGCCGCTGCCCTGATCCTCAAAGGAATCCGCCGAGACCTGGGTGACATGGCCAAAGAGTTCGGGCGTCGAGCGCTGATCCAGCGCCGAGAACCGCAAAGTGACCTCCTGGCCGGTGTACAGCTGGTCGATATCGGTCGGCGCCACCTGCGCCGCAATCACCAGGGGCCGGTCCTGCGGCACCAGGTACAAAACCGGATCCGCGGGGCGGATCACCGAGCGCGGCGTCTGCACCTGCAGCCCGTAGACAATGCCGGAAACCGGCGCGGTGATGTCCAGCCGCGCCAGGCGGCCCTGCAGCGAGCGGCGGTTTTCGGCCAGCTCCAGCTCCTGGTAGCGCAGGTCGCGCAACCGGCTGATCGCCTCCTCGCGCTGGCTGGTGGCCAGCTTCAGGATCTCGATGTCGATCTCGGTGATGCGGCCCTCGGACTGCGCTTCCGAGGCCACCAGCTCACCCAGCCGGCCCTGCAGGTCGGCCTGGGTGCGGCGCAGGTTCAGCACCGTCGCCGCCTGCGCCAGCCCGCGGTCCAGGAGCGATTGCTGGCTCTCCAGCTCCTCGCCGATCAGCTCAAGCTGCACATTCATCGAGGTCTGCTGCGCCTCGACGCCGCGGATCTGCTCCTGGATCTGGGTGCGGCGCTTCTCCAGCTGCTCGATCTCGCGGGCGGTGGTGTCCTTGCGGGCCTGGAACAGGCGGCGCTGACCCTGCACCAGATCGCTGACATCCGGCTGCACTTCAGCCGCCTGCAGCAGCTCCGGCTCAAAGGTGATCGCGGCGGCGGTGTCGCGCTCGGCTTCCAGCCGGCCGCGGCGCGCCATCAGCTCGAACAGCTGGCCCTCGGTGATCACCAGCTGCGAGGTCAGCTCATTGGCATCCAGCCGGATCAGCGTGGCGCCTTCGGCCACCGTGTCGCCCTCGTCAACCAGGATCTCGGCAACGATGCCGCCGTCCAGATGCTGCACGATCTGGCGGTTGCGGTCGACCTCGATGCGCCCCGTCGCCACCACCGCGCCGGAAATCGACGACAGCACCGACCAGGAGCCGAAGCCGCCCACCAGCACCAGCAGCGCCAGGAGGCCGATGATCAGCGGCCGCCGTGCGGGCCAGTTGCTTTGCCCGCTCATCGCACGCCTCCTGTGCCAGTGGCCTGGCGGATGTTCTGGTGGTTGGCGACCATTTCCTGCAGCACCTTGTCCTTGGGGCCAAAGGCGGTCTGGGTGCCCTTGTCGATCACCAGAAGCATGTCGCATTCCTGGATCGCCGCGGGCCTGTGCGCCATGATCAGCACCGAGCGCCCTTCGGCCTTGATCTGCTTGATCGCCTGATTGAGCGCGACCGAGCCTTCGTTGTCGAGGTTGGAGTTCGGCTCGTCCAGGATCACGATCACCGGATCGGCATAAAGCGCCCGGGCCAGGCCGACCCGCTGCATCTGGCCGCCCGACAGCCGCCCGCCGGTGGCGGTGACCTTGGTGTCATAGCCTTCGGGCAGTTTCAGGATCATCTCATGGGCGGCGGCCTTTTTGGCGGCATCCACCACCTTTTCGGCATCGGGCTGCTGCTGCAGCCGGGCGATGTTCTGGGCAATGGTGCCGTCAAACACCTGCACCCGCTGCGGCAGATAGCCGATATGGCCGCCCAGCACATCCGGCGCGTATTGATCCAGCGCCGCCCCGTCCAGCCGCACCGAGCCCGCGGCCGGCGCCCAGACCCCGGTCAGCGCCCGCGCCAGGGTCGATTTGCCGGAACCGGACGGCCCGATCACCCCGATCGCCTGGCCCGGCTGCACCCGGAAATTCACGTTGCGCAACAGCGGCGTCTTGCTGCCCGGCGGCACCACCGCCATGCCCTGCACATCCAAGAGCGCCTTGGGCTTCGGCAGCGCCGTGCGCTCGGCCTCCTCCGGCACTTTGGCCAGCAGCTCGGCCAGGCTGTGCCAGCCCTTCAGCGCCCGCTGCACCATCGCCCATTGGCCCAGGCCCAGCTCGATCGGCGCCAGGGCGCGGCCCATCAGGATGGAGCCCGCAATCATCGCCCCCGGCGTCACCTCGCCCTGCAGCACCAGATAGGCGCCCAGGCCCAGCATCGCCGACTGCAGGAACAGCCGCAGCGTCTTGGTCAGCGTGGTGAAGCCGCCGCCGGTGTCATTGGCCGTCACACTGTCGGTGAGCGCCGCATCGCGGCCTTGCTTCCAGCGCCCGAAAGCAGCGCCGCGCATGCCCATCGACTGGATCATCTCGGCCTCGTTGCGGATCTCCTCGGACATCAGATTGGCCTTGTGGCCGGTCATATTGGCCTTTTGCACCGGCAGCCTGGTGAACAGCTGGTTGAGCACGGCAATCATCACCAGCACCGCGCCGCCCGCCAGCGCCAGCAGGCCCAGCCAGGGGTGGAACAGGGCAATGCCGGCCAGAAAGATTGGCGTCCAGGGCAAGTCGAAGGCGGCGGTCAGCACCGGCGAGGAGATCAGCCGCTGCACCGATTCCAGATCCTGCAGCCCGGTCTGCGCCGCCGGATCCTGCGCCACCGCCGAGCGCCGGATCATCGCATCGAACACCCGGTGGTCCAGCGCCGCCTGCAGCCGCGCCCCGACCCGCGCCATGATCCGGCCGCGGGCGTAATCCAGAAACCCCATCATGCCGTAGAGGAACACCACCAGCAGCGACAGCGCCAGCAGCGTCGCCTCCGACCGGCTGCCCAGCACCCGGTCATAGACCTGCATCATATACAGAGGCCCGGTCAGCATCAGCAGGTTCACAAAAAAGCTGAAGATGCCGGTGAACCAGTACAGCCCCCGGCTCTGCCGCCGCACCGCCCGGAGCTCGTCATAACCGCTCTTATAAATGCTTTTATTCATGGTCGGGGATGCCTGTCTTGCGGCAGCGGGGTGCCAGGGGCTTATGTCAGGATCTGCGCCCGGTCCGGGAGGCCGCGGGACGGCTGCATCTATGCGGTAAACCGGGGGGCATGCAATCCGGTTTTCGCCAAGGCCGGCCCCGGCTGCGGCAGCAGGGCTGGCCTTCCGGGGGGAAACGCGGCATTGAACCGGGGAGGGGGTGGCCCCGGGCGCGGGCCCGGGATGGCCCGATGCGCAGCAGACCGGAGGCTGAACCGTTGACATATCCCAAGCTCACGATGACGCTGCTGGTGCGCAATGAAGCGGACATCCTGGAGGACAACATCCGGTTCCATCATGCCATGGGGGTCAGCAGCTTCATCGTGATGGACAATCTGTCCACCGATGCCACGCCGGAGCTGATCCGGGAGCTGTCGCAGGAGATCGATATCGAATACCTGCACCAGCCTGCTGATGACTACAATCAGCGGGAATGGGTCACGGCAATGGCGCGCAAGGCGGCGGCAGAGCATCAGGCGGATTGGGTCATCAACAATGATGCGGATGAGTTCTGGCTGCCGGCCCGCGGCGATCTGCGCGCCTTTTGCGCATCGCTGCCGGAGGCGACCGGAACAGTGATCGTGCCGCGCCATAATGCAGTGGTGCCGGCGCTGCCGGGCGATCTGCTGGGCGGGCGCTGCGGCCCCCGGATGGCGGTTGTGTTCGAGCGCGAAAGCCGCAATGGCGAGGGCAAGCCGCTGCCCGGCAAGGTGCTGCACCGGGCGTCGGAAATTGCGGAGGTGGCGCAGGGCAATCACAGCGTTGCTCATGTGCCGGGCCATGCCAGCGCGGGGCAGGGGCGGATCCGCATTCTGCATTACCCCTGCCGGGGGCTGGCGCAGTATAAGGACAAGATCCGTCTGGGCGGCGCAGCCTACAGCCGCAACACCGCCCTGCCGCCGGGCGCCGGCGCCACTTGGCGCAGTCAGTATGACGGGCTGGAGACCGGCGCGGTGGAGCGTTTCTGGCGCGATCTGGCAGTGGCACCGGAAGAGCAGGAGATCGGCCTGTTGCGCGGCGATCTGATGCGGGACGACCGGGTGGCCGGTTTTTTCGCGGAACAAGCGCGCAGCAAGGCACGGCAGGATCTGCTGGCGGCCCGTGAGGAGCTGCTGGCGCAGAGCCGGGCAATGGTGGAAGAGTTTTCGCAATCCCAGGCCGAACTGATTGCGCGGGTGCCGCGGCGGCAGCGCTGGGAGCGGCCGATGTATTACAATCTGCGCTTTGCGGTGCGCAGCGCCGAAGCGCATCTGGAGCAGCTGGAAGCGCTGACGGAAGCGGCGGAAGCGGCGGCGCTCTGCGCCCGGTTCGGGCAGATGCGCGATGTGTTTTCGCTGTTTCCCCGCAACACGCATCTGCCCGCGTTCCTGGCCCGGCTGCTGGAGCTTGCAGCGCCTGAGCCGGCGCAGCGCCTGCGGGCCGACTGCGCGGGCAAGCGGGTGATCCTGCACACCAGCTGCCATCCGCGGCTGCAGGAGTCGCAGCAGAGCGTGGCGTCTTTTGCCGGGCTGGGGCAGGACGGCTATCACCACATCATCCTGCTGGGCGCCCGTGAGCCGCGCCCGGAGCAGGACACGGGCTTGTCGTTCGGCTATGACGGGCAGGTGCTGCAGGTGCCCGCCCCCGACACCTATGAAGGGCTGCATCAGAAACTGTTTTACGCCTACATGCTGCTGGATCTGCTGACCGCCCCGGCGCTGGTTGTTAAAATCGACGACAATATCCTGATGCAGGACGCGGCCCGCTTTGCCGCCTGCCTGGACCGGGTGGCGGACAAGGGCGCGGCCCTTGCCGGGCGGCGGGTCGGCACCCGGCGCCATCAGGACCAGTGGCATGGCTGGCATCTGGGCAAATGCGCCGATCCGGTGATGGAGACGCGCGGCTATCAGTACCCGCTGCCGCGGGATTATGCAGCGGGCGGCTACGGTTATGTGCTGGGCCGGGAGGGGCTGGCCGCCTGCGGCTACATGTATCTGGCGATGAAGGAATTCCTGGCGATGCCCGCGGTCGGGCTGGAGGATGCCTGCGTGGGCCATGCCATCTATGCCCAGCGGCTGGAGCTCATGGATATTTCCCAGGGGCACGGGCTCTTGGCGATGCCGGGGCTGACCACCAAGGAGCGGCGGCGCCTGGACGCAGACTGGGCGGAGTGGGACCTGCCTGCGGACGCAGCGGACACTGCCGGATCCAGGGATGGCTCTGGGGGCGGGTCAGGGGCCTGATCCGGCTCTGATCAGGGCTTTTGGGCCGGTTTCTGCCATTTCATATGCAGCAGCTTGCGGCCCAGCACCGCCTCCACCAGCTCCGGGTCGAACGTCTCGTCCAGGAAGGCAAACAGAGGCCGCCAGGCTTCGGGGTCCTTGGCATAGTCATTATAGTGCATCGCCAGGCAGCTGTGCGGGTGGGCCGCCTGCCAGCGGCTGTACAAGGCCTCTGCGCTCTCCAGCTGCTCCAGCACCGCGGCGCGGCCCATATTGCGCCACCAGCCGGAATTGCGCACCTCGGCGTGATCGCGGGTGTTGAAGACGAAATGCGCATCCGGCATGTAGCGCTGCAGGAACGCCAGCATCGGCTCAAACAGCGCCGGATCCTCGTGCCAGCGGATCTCCTTGAAGCCCAGAACCCGGGTGTCCGGCTCCGGCCGCAGCACCGTGCGCAGGAAGCTATCGGCAAGCGCCTGGCCAAAGCGGTCCGCCTCGATCGCCTCATAGCCGTACCAGGGCTGATGCGGGCCGGAAGGGGCGCCGCGCGCCCGCATCGAGGCCGCCTGTTCCGACTGCTGCAGCCCGTGCCAGGCGCGCACCAGCGGCGCCAGCAGATTGGCATTCTCGCCGCGCAGCACACAGCCCGGCAGCGCGTTCAGCATGTTCTGCAGCAGCGTCGAGCCCGAGCGCCCGTAGGTGATGATGAAAACGGTCTTTGCGACCTGTCCGCACCGATGCTCCGGCATCGCCTTCTCCTCTGGTTGCGCGGCCCGCAGCCGTGCCTGGGGTGGGCCGTTCCTAGGCTCTAACGCGGCAAAACCCAAGCCCCGAATGCGGGCCCGGCCGGCGCAGGAGCGGCAGGCTGCGGTTGTGTCAGCAGCGCGAGTCCGCGCGGCGGTGTTCCGCCGGTCCGGGCGCTGCCTACCTCTAAAGAGGTAGCAGAATCGCCAAACCGCCCCGCCTGTGGATAAGGTCCGGAAAACCGTACCCCGGTTGCAAACTTATCCACATTTTTACCATTTATTAACACTCCGGAGGGCGTTTCTGTTGCCCTTGCGCCGCACTCCGGGCCTCTGGCGCAGGGGGCGCTGCGTCAGGCGGGAATCCCTTGAAGACAGCAGAAAAAGCGGTTTTATTGGCCGCGCGCAATGCCGCCGCAACCTCAATGCCGTCTGTCGGGGGACAGCAAAGTGAGCAGTTTTGGTGACAGTCCCTATACGGGTGCGCGGCACATCGGGAGCAGTGCTTGACAGACAAGCAAAGTGCCTGATAGCGGAGGTGCAAGCGCCCTTTTGGGGTAATGCGCTTTCTGGATGAAAAAAAGATAGCTCTCAAGCAGGAGACTAAAGAGTATGGCAACTTTCAACGGGACACAGGTCGCGGATACCATTTCGGGCACCACTGGTGATGACATTATCACCGGTCTGGCCGGCGCTGACGTTATCAACGGTGCCGCAGGCAATGACGATATCGACGGCGGCGCAGACGCAGATGACATCGTTGGCGGTGCTGGCGACGACACCATTGACGGCGGCGCCGGCGCGGATGACGTGAACGGCGAAGCAGGCGACGACCGCCTGGCCGGTCCGGATGACGCGGGCGACACCATCGACGGCGGCGACGACACCGACACCCTGGTCACCGACCTGGCGGATGGCGACGACCTGACCTTTGGTATCGGCGATGCAGTTAACGGTCTGGCCATGACTGCCGCGACCATCACCAACATCGAACAGGTTGAAGTCTCCAACGCCGGCGATTTCGTGATCGACCTGACCAGCGGTGTCGATCAGTACTTTGCCTTTGACCAGACCCTGACCAGCACCGATTACGCTGCCACCACTGCAACTGACATCGAAGGCGTCATCTACGATGGTGACGGTTCCGGCGATGCGGATGACATCGTTGCAGACGGCACCGCAACCTTCAACGAAGCAGCGGGCATCGTCATCAACGGCACCACCTATGCGGCCGGTGACACCTACACCACCGCAACTGGCGGTACCGTGGCGATCACTTTCGCTGCAGGCGAGTGGCAGTTCAACTACACTGCAGCCCAGCAGTCCACCATCGAGGCGGGCAGCGCAGTGGAAGACGAAGTCCTGGCGGTTGAAATGACCGAAGATGACTCCGGTGATCTGAACACTGTTGACGTTCAGGTGACCCTGAACAGCTCCATCGGTGCAAACGTCGATCTGTCGGGTGAAACCGGTGACTTCACCCTGAACGGCAGCGCAGCTGTGAACGTTCTGGAAAGCGGTGACGGCAACGACACCATCGTTGGCGGTGCCGGTGGCGACACCATCACTCTGAACCAGGGCGACAACCGCGTTTGGGCCGGTGCGGATGACGATGCTGCCGATACCATCGTTGTAACCGGCGACGGCGACAACATCGTGGCTGGCGGCGCAGGTGCCGATGACATCGACATCGACGGCGACGGCGCCAACCAGGCTTGGGGCGGCGAAGGTGCAGATCTCATCGAAATCGCAGCAACCGCAGATGGCAACAACATCGTCGGCGGCGGCGCAGGTGCCGACGATCTGGACGTTGCAGGCACAGGCGACAACGCAGTCTGGGGCGGCGATGACAATGATGACATCGACGTGACCGGTGCCGGCGCCAACACCATTGGCGGTTCCGATGGCCTCGACAACATCCAAATCGATGGCGACGGCAACAACACCATCTACGGCGGCAACGATGACGACAACGACGTCATCCTGATCAACGGCAACGGCAACAACACCATCTTTGGCGGCGGTACCGCGGGCAGCAACGATATCGACATCGTTGGCACCGGTGCGAACGTGGTCTACAATGGTGGCGGTGACGACGATGTCGACCTGGCGGCGACCGCAACCGGTGACAACGTCCTGTATGCAGGTGCAGGTGATGACGACTTCACCTTCAACGCAGGCGCCAAAGGCACCATCGTCTTCGAAAGCGGCAGCGGTTCCGATGAGATCATTGGCTTCGATCAGGACGATGCTGACCAGCTGGTGGACCTGTCCGCTCTGGGCTTTGCCGATGCAGACGATGTTCTGGACAGCATGACCGAATCCGGTGGTAACACCACCCTGTTCATCACTGCCGGTCAGACCATCCAGTTCACTGGTATTGCCCTGGCCGACCTGCAGTCCGCAGACCCGGCAGACTGGCTGATCCTGTAATCCAGACAGGATTTTGAGAGAGCTAGAGAAAAGGGCCCCTTCGGGGGCCCTTTTTGCTTGCGGGTAGTGAAAAACCGCGGCGCGGGGCAGGGGGCGTCAGCCTGCGCCGGCCTCTTCCGCCGCCGCCGCAATGCGGCGCCACCAATAGTCCAGCGACAGCCGCTGGCGCAGCGCGGCGCGCGCCGCGCCGTCCATCCGCGGGCAGGCCCAGGCGTGCCAGCGCTGCAGCCCGGCGGCTGTGATACTGCCCGGCAGCCAGCCCGGCACCTGAATGGCCGGCAAAAGCCCGTAGGCGCCGGCAAGGCTGGGGGCGTGGATCAGCGGCACCGTGCCCTGGATCAGCGCCGCCCAGGCCTTGGGCGAGGGATCCAGCCCGCCGCCCTGCGCGCAGATCACAAAGGCATGGGCGCGCAGCAGCTGTTCGAACTCCGCCTCCGTCACCTCACCCTCCACCACCGTGGTCCAGCTGCGCCAGGGCCCGCGGGCCAGCGCCGTGACCTGGCGGCGGACCTCCCATTGCGGCCCCTCGCGCGTCCGGTGCGCGCACAGCACCCGCAACGGGCGCGCGGCCAGCGGCGGCACTGCGGGCCAGTCCAGCGGCTGGTCCGCAGCGCCATCACCAAACACCAGCCCCAAGGGCAGCGGCGCCATCCGGGGGTGGCTGGCGTCATCGAGGTTTTCGGCAAACCAGCGGATCAGCAGCGGGCTGTCCAGGATGGCCTGAATGGCGGCGCGCTCGGCGCTGTTGTAGGGCCGCCAGCGCTGGTCGGTCTGGCGCGGCAGGGTGATGTCCTCGGAGCCGCTGACCAGCACGAAGGGGGCGGCAAGCTGCGGCAGCACCGCTTGCGCGAAATGCAGCAGGGCAGGGAAGGGCGCGCGCAGCGACAGGAAGATATGCCGGGGGCTGCCTGCGCGCTGTTTCACCAGCCGGATCTGCGGTTGCTGCCAGTCCGACAGAACAACCCAGTCGCAGCGCGCCGCCAGGCCGGTGATCCGGCATGCATCGGCACCCTGGCCCTTGGGAAACAGGCGGGTTGAAAGAACCTGTCCCGGTGCCATCCCGGTGTCATCCGGTGTCACGGCGCCCGGGCCGCCTCGCGCAGGGCGGCAAGGGTCTGTGCAACCTCTGCCGGGACCTGCAGATCCGGGGCCTTGCCGCTGTTGCGCGGGATGCTGGCATCAAAGAAGGCAGGATCGGCGGGCGGGGTCAGCCCGGTATGGGCGATCAGCCGCGATATTCCTTGGCGCATCGCTTCGGGATCAGAGACAAACTCCATCACCGGCACGCCGTGGGTCCGGTGCAGCTGCAGCAGGCTGCGGTTATAGGCGTTCCAGATGGCAAAGCCCTTCTCCAGCTCAAAGCCGTTGCGTCCCTGGATCGACAGCGCCACCTCGCGGGGGTCGCGGAAGATGCCGGCACCGGTCCAATCGGGCAGCACGTCGATCCATTCCTGCGCCACCAGCAGGGTGCGCGGCTCTTTGAAGCCCCAGGCGCCCTGGCCCCGGCGCGAGTCGATGAACAGGTCGCG
Source organism: Leisingera aquimarina DSM 24565 (assembly GCF_000473165.1). Taxonomy (GTDB): domain Bacteria; phylum Pseudomonadota; class Alphaproteobacteria; order Rhodobacterales; family Rhodobacteraceae; genus Leisingera; species Leisingera aquimarina. The sequence goes on from NZ_AXBE01000013.1 coordinate 46,422, forward strand.
CACCGATCTGTGCAGCGGCTGCCAGGTGATCTGTTCCGGCGGCTCGTGCCAGGCGCCGCCATTGGCCTCCAGCAGGTTCTCATGCATGTAGACCAGCGCCGAGGGTTCCTGCAGCCCCTTGGGGTTGAGGCCGAAACTGTGGTCCAGCACCCGGCCCATATAGAGACCCGCCTCGCGGAAGCTGCCCGCCAGTGCGCTGGTGCCGCTGCGGTGCATGCCAAGGATCAGGACGCAGCGCCCGATTTGCGGCTCTGTTGCGGGTTCAGGCCCCGTTTCAGGTCCGGTGCCGGGATCCGGGCGGGTCTTGCCGGCCCGCAGCCTGGAAAGGAAGTCGAAAACCATCGCGGGCGCCGGTCAGATATTGCTGGCGCGGCTGAAGACGCCGAAGAAGTTGCCGAAGATGTTGGAGATGGTCAGCGCATCGTTGATCGGGGATTCGGTGGCCATCACCAGATCGCCCGGGTTGATCTGGAACTGGCGCGCCGAGAACAACCCGTCGGCAGAGGTGAGATCAAGCGAGAACACCACCCGCTGCTGGCGCGGCCCGCGCTGGCCCGGCGCAATTGCGCCGGCGGGGTATTCGCGCAGGATCAGCAGGCCCTTGGGATCGGCTTTGCCGTCCTGGAACCCGCCTGCGACGGACATCGCATCCATCGCCGACATCTCATCCTTGGTGAAGATGTGCAGGTCTTCCTCGCCGGTGGCGCCGAAGGAGAGGAAATAGCGCTCATCCTCCTCGACGAAGACCCGGTCGCCGCCGCGCAACAGGGTATCGAGACGCGGGTTGTTCAGCAGGTTGTCGACCGAGGTGCCGTAGATGCTGCGGCCGCGCACCAGGCGGATCTGCGGGTTGTTGAGATTGGCGCTGATGCCGCCGCCGGCCGAGATCAGCCCCATCACCGTGTAGTTGCGGTCCGGCATCGGAAAGGTGCCGGGCTGGGCCACGCCGGAGACCAGATCCACCGAATTGTTGCGCCCTTCGGCCATCGCCAGCTGCACCTGGGCGGAAGGCACAACAGGCTCCAGCGCCTCTTGCAGCTTCTTGCGCGCCAGATCCGGGGTCAACCCCAGCACGTTCACATCGCCCACATAGGGCATGAAGATAGAGCCGTTGGCGGCCACTTTCATGCCCTGCAGCTGTACCATCTTCTGTTCGGCGGCGGTCAGCAGCGAATTGTCGTTGCTGTCCCAGATGCTCAAGGACAGCAGGTCGCCGGGCTGGATGATCTGGGTTTTGGCGCCCTGGTGGCCCCGCAGCCAATTGAGCCGTTCCTGCTTGCCGGTCGAAGGCCAGGCCGCCACCGTGGGCAGCAGCGAGCGGTTCACCTGATACAGCGCGAAATTGGCATCGACCTCGCCCGATTCTTTCAGGATCTCCTCGCTGGCCGGGGCACCGCCGGGCAGGCGGCTGCAGGCTGCGGGCAGAAGGATCAGGCCGGCAGCGGCCAGCCAGGGGAGAAGTTTCAGCATTGGGTGCCTGCCATTCGAAGCGCTCGGGGCGCCGCCCGGATCTATGCCCGGGGGAACCGCTTTGATTTTTGTCCGGCCAAAGGATACTGGGCTGGTTGAGAGGGTCAACAGGAACAGGCAGCCAAGCATGGGGATTCCCGCCGCAGTGGTTCTGGGCGCAACAGGGCGGATCGGGCAGCTGATGCAGCTGGCCCCGCCTGAAGGGCTGCATTTGCGCCTGCAGGCGCGGCGCCCGCAGGACGGGCATGTGCGGGCGGGCGGCGATTGGCACATCCTGGATCCGCTGGCGGACCCGCAGGCGCTGGCGCATCTGGCAGAGGGGGCGGAGGCGCTGCTGTGCCTGGCGGGGCCGGTCCCGGGGCACGGGCCGGCGGGGGGGACCGCAGACATGGAAGACCACATCCGCCTGGGCGAAGCGGCGGTGCGGGCAGGCGCTGCGGCGGGCTGCCGGGTGCTGCTGGCCTCGTCGGCGGCGGTTTACGGCGCGCAGGGCGGTCTCTTGGATGAGGCGGCGCCGCTGCAGCCCGCCAATGCCTATGGCGCGGCCAAGGCAGAGATGGAGCGGCGCTGTGCCGCGCTTGGGACGGAACTGGGGGTGCCGGTCTGCGCCTTGCGGATCGGCAATACTGCGGGGCTGGACGCGATCCTTGGCGGCTGGCGGGAGGGGTTTGTCCTGGACCGGTTCGCCGATGGCAGCAGCCCGCGGCGCAGCTATATCGGGGTGCAGGCGCTGGCGCGGGTGCTGGCGGCGCTGCTGGCGCAGCCCGTCTTGCCGCGCGTGCTGAATGTGGCGCAGCCCGGCGCGGTGGAGATGGCGGCATTGCTGCAAGCGGCGGGCAGGCCCTTTGGCACCCGCCCTGCGCCGGCCGGTGCAATCCCGCAGGTGGCCCTTGATACCGCCCGGCTGCAGGCGCTGCTGCCCTTTGCCCTGGTCCCGGCGGATCCGGCGCAGATGGCGGCGGAATGGGCTGCCTTAGAGCCGTATTTCACCTGATCAGAGCCGAATATCAAAAAGGAGCAGAGCTGCCGATGACCTGGCGCAAACGGATTTTCGACCTTTTCTTTGCCAGCCTGCTGATCCTGCTGCTGGGTCCTGTCCTGCTGCTCTTGATGGGCTGGCTGTTGTGGCAGGAGGGGCGGCCCTTGTTTTATGTGGCTGAGCGGATGAAGGGCCCGGGGCAGCCCTTTGCCTTATGGAAGCTGCGGACGATGACGGTGGTGGAGACGGACACCGGGGTCTCGGGCGGCGACAAATCGGCCCGCATCACCAGGACCGGCGCCTGGCTGCGCTCGAAACGGCTGGATGAGTTCCCGCAGCTGTGGAACATTCTGAAGGGGGATATTTCCTTTGTCGGGCCGCGGCCGCCCTTGCGCCAGTATGTCGAGGCAAACCCCGCGCTTTACGCTAGGGTGCTGAAATCGCGCCCCGGCGTCACCGGCCTGGCCTCGATCACTTATCACCGCCACGAGGCCGCGCTGCTGGCGCGCTGCACCAGCGCCGAAGACACCGATGCGGTCTATACCCGGACCTGCGTGCCGATGAAGGCGCGGCTGGACCTGATTTATCAGCGCCATCAGAGCATGTGTTATGATTTCGATCTGGTGTTTCAGACCATTGGCAATATTTTCCGCCGGGGGTAGTGCGCGAGGCGGTTGATTCCTGTGTTGCCTGTCTGTTTGGCCTCTCCGGGCGCCGTGATGGCGCGGCAGACCGGGGCCGGCTGGCAATTGTGGCACAGCAGCGGCTATCGCAGGGCGAAACCGGCGGTTTTTCGCCGTTCCGCGGTTTTTCGGCAGAGCAAAACCGGTTATCAAAGGCAAAACCGGTTATGATAGGATTTGAGTTTTAAAGCGCGCGCCGCGGGTCTTTCTGCAGCGCAATTTCGGTTAAGTCATTTTTTCCTGCTGCCCGGCTGCACAAGCGGCCCCCGGGGCAGGACCACGGCGATAACAGGATAAAAAGTGCAGGCATTTGCATATGGCAGTTGAGGGCAGGCGGGCATGTATAATCTGATCAGTGTGCTTTCGCGCAGGCAGAAGTCCTACGTTTTTCTGGCCGCTGACCTGGCGCTCTTGCCGCTGGCGCTGCTGTTCACCCTGGAGGTGCAGCCGCTGCCGGATCCGGCGCTCACCACGCTTGCGTCGCTCTTGCCGGTGCTGCCGTATGTGATGGCCGCGGCGGCGGCGCTGGCGCTGTGGCTGGGGCTGCCGCATGTGCAGCTCAACGCCTATGAACGCCATGCCGCGGCGCAAAGCGCGCTTCTGGCGGGCGGCACCGCGCTGGTGCTGGCGCTGCTGGCTGCCGCTTTCGGCCCGGCGCTTGGCCCCGGCACCCATGTGGTGTTTGCGATCTGCTATTTCCTGTTCATGGTGGTGGCGCGCGCGGCGATGCTGCAGATGGTGCTGATGGTCTACCGCCGCGCCCAGCCGCGCTGCCGGGTGCTGATCTACGGGGCCGGCAATACCGGCACCCAGCTGGCGCAGGCGCTGAAAGCCCATGACGGCATCGATCCGGTGGCCTTTGCCGATGACAATTCCTCGCTGCAGGGGCTGACCCTGGTCGGGCTGCCGGTGTTTGCACCGTCGCGGATTGCCGAGATTGTCCAGGCGCGGGGGATCCGCCGGGTGCTTTTGGCGATGCCGTCGCAAGGCCAGCCTCGCCAGGCGCAGATCACCCAGCGGCTGCAGAAGCTGGGGCTGGAAGTGCAGGCGCTGCCCTCTTTTGCCCAGCTGATCGGCGAGGAAGCCCTGGTCGACAAGCTGACGCCGGTGGCGCCGCAGGCCTTTCTGGGCCGGGCGGCCCGCAATGTGCCGCTGAAAGAGGCGGCAGGGTCTTATCAGGGCAAGGTGGTGCTGGTCTCGGGGGCGGGCGGCTCGATCGGCTCGGAGCTGTGCCGCCAGGTGCTGACCTGCCGGCCTGCGAAACTGGTGCTGTTCGAACTCAGCGAACTGGCGCTTTATAATGTGCATCAGGAGCTGGGGCCGCTGGCCGAGGCTGCCGGCATCGATCTGGTGCCGGTGCTGGGATCGGTGACCGATCCGCGCCAGGTACGGATGGTGCTGAATGCCCATGCGGTGCAGGTGCTGCTGCATGCGGCGGCCTATAAACATGTGCCGCTGGTCGAGGCGAACCCGCTGCCGGGCCTGGCCAACAATGTCTTTGGCACCCAGACCCTGGCCCGCGCCGCTGCGCGCGCAGGGGTTGAACGCTTCATCCTGATTTCTTCGGACAAGGCGGTGAACCCGGCCAATGTGATGGGCGCCTCCAAACGGATGGCAGAGCTGATCGTGCAGGATCTGTCCACCCGGTTCGGCGGCAAAACCGTGTTCACCATGGTGCGGTTCGGCAATGTGCTGGGATCAAGCGGCTCGGTTGTGCCCTTGTTTCAGGAGCAGATCAGCCGCGGCGGCCCGGTGACGGTCACCGACCCGAATGTGCGCCGCTTCTTCATGACCATCAGCGAGGCGGTGCAGCTGGTGCTGCAGGCCAGCGACATGGCCGAAGGCGGCGAGGTCTTTGTGCTGGATATGGGCGAGCCGGTGCCGATCCTGCAGCTGGCCCGCCAGGTGATCGAAAGTGCCGGCCATTCGGTGCGCGACACAGACCATCCGGAGGGCGATATCGCCATCGAGATCATCGGGATGCGCCCCGGCGAGAAGATGGAGGAGGAGCTGACCCTGACCGGGGAACTGGTCCACACCCGCCATCAGAAGATCTTCTGCGCCCGCGAAACCGTGCTGTCGGAGATCGAAGTGGCCGCGCTGCTCAGAAGCTTGCGCCAGGCGGTGGCCTCCGGCGACGAGGCGGCGGCGCGGCAGGTGATCAAGCGCTGGGTCGAGGGCTATTGCCAGCCGCCGGCCCCGGAGCGCAAAAGCTCCTGATCCTGCAGCATCCGTTAATCAGACCCGTATATCCTGCGCGGGGCCGCATTGCTGATGCAGCACAGGTGCGGCTCTGGGGCTGCAGTGGCGGTGAAACTGCCGCCGCCGGGGCTGCGGCAATTGATCGAGCCTTGCCAATCATGCTCTAAACAGGGCAACAGGTGGCAAGCCCGGGCAGTGAGACCCGGCCAGAGGCAGTTCCAAAAGGCAGGTTTTCCCGTGACCCCGATCAAGACACTTGTGTGCAGAGCCGCGCCGGCTGCGCTGCTGTGCCTGGCGGCCGGGCCGGGTTTGGCCCTGGGGCCGGAGATCACCCGGGCAGGCCATGGCGCTGCCCCCGGAACCGAGGATGCCGCACCGCGGCTGAAGCCGCTGCCGCCGCCGAGTCTCAACTTTTACGGCTCGCCTGGGATCATCGACACCCCCAGTTCCGAGATGCTGCCCGACGGCCAGTATGCGGTCACCTATTCCTGGTTCGGCGGCACCTCGCGCTACAACATCACCGTGCAGGCGCTGCCCTGGCTCAGCGCCTCGTTCCGCTACAACGGCATCCAGGATCTGGGGCTGTTTGGCTTTGACACCTATTATGACCGCGGCTTTGACGTGCGCGCCCGGCTTTGGCGCGAGCGCGGCTGGCTGCCGGAAGTCACCATGGGGCTGCAGGATTTTGCCGGCACCGGGGTCTATGCGGCAGAATATTTCGTTGCCACCAAACGGTTTGAGGGCGCGGCCCTGGGCTGGGGCAAGACGCCGGGGCGGTTGAAGCTTTCGGCGGGCCTGGGCTGGGGACGGCTGGGCAGCAGCGGCGCCATTGGCAATATCGGCGGCGTGCGCCCGACCTTCGTGGGCGGCAGCACCGGCGGTGAGCTGGCCACCGACCAGTGGTTCCGCGGCGATTTCGCGCCCTTTGGCGGCTTTGAATGGCAGCCGGATGAACGCTGGAGCCTGAAGGCGGAATATTCCACCGACGCCTATGTGACCGAGACCCAAGTCTCAAACGTGTTTGAGCGCAAATCCTCGGTCAACTACGGGGTGGAATACCAGTATTCCGACCGGCTGCGGCTGGGCGCCTATTACCTTTACGGCTCGGAAATCGGCTTTAATGCGCAGATCCAGCTGAACCCGAACAACCCGCCGACCCCGATGGCGGTGCCCGCGCCGCACCCCATTATCCCGCGCACGCAATGGGCCACTGAAGCCAGCCACTGGGACCAGGGCTGGGTGGCCAGCGAAACCAAGAAGCGGCAGTTCCGGGATCTGGCCGCCGAGACGCTGAAGGCGGACGGGCTGGTGCTGGAGGCGATCACCCTCACCGGCACCACAGCCGAGCTGCGCTACCGCAACCCGCGCTACCGGTCGGCGGCGCAGGCCGCAGGCCGGGCTGCCCGGGCGCTGGCCCAGGCGCTGCCGCCCTCGGTCGAGACCTTCCGCCTGGTGCCGGTGCGCCGCGGCCTTGGCCTGGCGGTGCTGGAGGTGCGGCGCTCGGATCTGGAGGCGCTGGAATTCGATGCGGATGCATCCGACGCGCTGAGTGCTGCCGCCGGTGTCCGCGATGCCGGGCCGCTGCCGGACGACGCGATTTTCTCGGGCGAGCTGTATCCCGCCTTTGCCACCTCGGTCAGCCCCTTTACAAAACCTGCCTATTTCGACCCCGCGCAGCCGTTCCGGCTGGATGCCGGGCTTGATTTCGCCGCCTCTTATGCACCGGCGCCGGGCTGGCGCATTGCCGGCACCATCCGCCAGCGGCTGGCGGGCAATGTGAAGAACGGCCGCGCTTCCAATTCGGTGCTGCCGCATGTGCGCACCGACCAGCGCGAATATGCCCAGTTCGGCACCACCCTGGAAAACCTCTATGCCAGCCGCCTGTGGAAGCCGGGCCGCAACCTTTATGCCCGCGCCACCGCGGGCCTGTTCGAGAGCATGTACGGCGGTGTCTCGGGCGAGCTGCTGTGGAAGCCGGTCAACAGCCGCATCGGCCTGGGGGTGGAAGGCAATTACGTGGTGCAGCGCGATTTCGATCAGCGCTTCGGCTTCCGCGACTACCGCATCTTCACCGGCCATGCCTCGGCCTATGCCGAGCTGGGCAAGGGCTATCTGATGCAGGTCGATGCGGGCCGCTATCTGGCGGGCGATTACGGCGGCACCTTCAGCCTCAACCGCGAGTTCAACAACGGCTTCCTGATCGGCGCCTTCTTTACGCTGACCAATGTCTCGTCCGAGGATTTCGGCGAAGGCTCCTTTGACAAGGGCTTCCGTTTCCGCATCCCCGTCGACTGGCTTTTGGGCAAGCCGTCGCGGTCGGGCTTTGGCCTGACCATCCGCCCGACCCAGCGCGACGGCGGCCAGCGGGTGGCGGTGCCGGACCGGCTGTACGGGTCGGTGCGCGAGGCCCACCGCAAGAGCCTGGAAGAACAGCGCGCGAGGTTCTGGGAATGAGCATGATCAGAAAAACTGCCGCCCTGGCCGGGCTGGCGCTGGTGCTGGGGGCTTGCGCCAAAGGCCCCGAGAAAACCCCGGCGGAGCTGGAAGTGCTGAAAGCGGTGGGCGAGCAGTTCACCCGGCGCCGCAACATGCCGCCGCCGGTGCAGCTGACCCGGGCGCTCCTGGACAAGCAGAGCCAGGCCTATATCGAGGTCACCATCGAAAACCGCGATGCCAAGGCCTATCTGACCCGTGCGCTGACGCGCCGCGACAGCAGCCCCGGCACGATCGAGGTCTGGCGCACCCAGGACAATGTCTCGCTGGCCTTGCGCAGCGGCATGGTGATTGCCACCCGCGGCCTTGGCGGCGGGCTGTTGTCGGCGCAGGTGCCGGCTGCCGACGGCGCGGCAGGCCCGGCGCGCGGCGGCGCGCGGCGCTATACGGTGCGCGCCAAGGGCAACGGCCAGGCGCGCCTCAGCATGGCCTGCAGCCTGCAGGATCTGGGCTCCGAGCCGGTGGAGATTGTCGAAGTGACCCATCCCGCCCGCCACCTGCAGGAGCGCTGCGAGGGCGCCGGCGGCGTGGTGGTCAATGATTACTGGATTGATTCCCGTCCGGGCCGCAATCAGGTCTGGCAATCGCGGCAGTGGGCCGGACCGGAGACCGGATATGTGCGGATCCGCCAGCTGCGGCTGTGACCGGCGCGCGGATTCCGCCGGTTTCCCGCGGCTTTGCGGCAACGGGCAGAAAAAATCCGCGGAACAAACCGGATTTCAACAGATTTGCGGCTATTCCATACGTTGAAAAGAAAAACCGCCTCCCATAAGGTCGCCTCAACACATGTTTCCACAGTTCTCCAGAGGAGTTTGAAAATGAAAACCGTTCTTACCGCCCTGACCCTGGCCGCCCTGGCTTCCGCAACCGCCGTTTCGGCCCAGACCGCTCCCGCCCCCACCGGCACCGAAGGCGGCATCGCCGGCACCGGTCTGAGCGCTGGCGCCGCAGCGGGTGCCGTGGCTGGTCTGGCCGTGCTGGGCGTGGTTGCCAATGACGACGACGAAGTCGGCACCACCACCACCACCACCACCACCAACTGATTTTGACTGCGCCGCTGGCGCAGGCATGAATTCACGGAAACGGGCCTCTTTCGGGGCCCGCTTTTTGTGTTTGCTTCAGAGTATGGAAAAACCCGAGCCCTCCCGCCGTATTCAGCGTGTTTATAGCCCAGGTTCTATCTGCAGAAGCTGGAAGGTTTTCCGGGCCTCGGCTAAGAGCCTATACCAGCAGAACATCCGGATCCTGAACAAACAGAGCCAGAGAGCTGTCCGACGTGATTTCATAAGTCGCGCCGCTGACCAATGCTCCCTTGAGCAATCCGGCATCCGCGCCATCCACTTCGATGTCAGAGCCGTTGATGGTGATGACGACACCCGATCCATCGGTTTGGTCTGTCACGGTTGCAGCACCAAGCGACTGTTCAAAGACCAGCCGGTCGTTCCCTGTTTCGCCAAAATCAAGAATAACATCTGCAGAGCTTGCGTTCAGAGCAAAGTCAGATTTAAAAACAAAGCTGTCGTCGCCTTCTCCACCAGTCAAGATGTCGGCTCCCGCTCCTCCAGACAGCCGGTCCGCGCCGGCGCCCCCTGACAGGGTATCGTTTCCGTCCAGACCGCGGACAATGTCGTTGCCGCCGCCGCCATCCAGAAGATTTCCCTGCGCGTCACCGGTGATCAGGTCTCCCGCATCACCCCCAATGACATTGATTGCGTCAAGGGAAATCCCCGATCCATCAATCGTTCCGGCGGAAAAACCGATTTCGGTTTCCAGGAAACTGGCTGCTGCTTGCGCGTAGAGTGCATCGCCGGCATCCGTGAAATGCACCTGATCCGGCAGAAGTTCGTTCTCTGTAAGCGGCGGCTCAAACAGATGAAGCGTTGCATGCGCCGCCGAAGCTGACGTCACAATTTGCCGGATGCCAGGAACAAATGTGCCGTTGCCTGTGTCGCCGGCCACCATTTCGCCATTGACGGTGCTGTAGCCTTCATTCGCGGCCGCAACCAGGTCTGCAAAAGCCGGTTTCACCGGAACCAGAGAGATAACAAGATGACGGTCCTGCGCTCCGTCCAGAGCATAGAACTGATCGATCAACGACTGTATTCCGTTGATAACCTGATCGACTTTCGTCGGCCCGTTCAGATCATTCGTGCCCATCATAAACCAGGTGATCTCCGGGTCTATTTCGTCGACGGCCAGCGAAAAATTCATCGGGTCGCTGGGATCGTCTGTCAGCGCTTCCGCCAAAGAATGACCCGGAAGACCAGAATGATCCCTGTCGAGCATACCCGCAGGGCCACTGTTGAAGCGGCCAACATAGTCTATCCAGACATTATTTGCGGCCAGGCTTTCAAACAGATCGTCGCGGAAGCCGCCTTCGATACCGGGGTTCCCGAATTTGTAACCCTGGGTCAGCGAGTCGCCAAAGGCCATGACAGTAGCGGAATAGGCGTAAGCCCCTTGCGACAAGTCGACGGCCAGCGCCCGGCTTTCTCCGGAGAAATCGCGCTGGCCTACTGAAAGGAATACGGTTGCGGTATCGGTGCTTTTTCCGTCACTGATCGTGTATTCGAAACTGTCAGCTCCAACATATCCGGCATTTGGCGTATAGACGATTTCGCCATTCACAACCGCCACTGATCCAGTGTTCGGCTGGGTGGCAATTCCGCTAACCTCGAGTGTTGTCAGATAATCGGCATCCGGATCAACATCGTTGTTCAAAACATCAATTGTCCAGGACCCGGAGCTTTCGACACTGATATAGTCGTCGTTTGCGACAGGCGGCGGGTCCATAGTGATCAGCCGTCCGTTGGCCTCCATCTCGGCCTCGTCGCCGATCAGGTTGGAGACGTTCTTGAGCAGCGCGACGGGCACGAAGCCGCTGGCGCCGTCCGGGTTGATCTCCAGCAGCGTGTCCGGGCCGGCGGCGGTGAAGCGCACGAAATCAGTAAGCGTATCGACCCCGGCCGTGTAGCCTACCAGCGCATCGCCGACATCAAGGAAATTCCACCAGGCGTAATCCTCGACCGTGTCGACGGCGCCGTCGACGACCGAGAATTTGAAGGTGTCATTGCCCTTGCCGCCGGTCAGCGTATCGGCGCCGGCGCCGCCATCCAGCAGGTCGTTGTTCTTGCCGCCGTCCAGCACATCATTGCCGGAGCCGCCATAGAGGCTGTCGCCGCTGTCATTGCCGTTCAGCACGTCATTGCCGGTATTGCCGTAGAGCCGGTCGCCGCCGTCGCCGCCATGCAGCGTGTCATTGCCGGCAAGACCGTCGAAAATATCCGCCCCGCCGCTGATCAGCGCCAGATTGTCGTCATCCCCATCCGTCAGCAAAACCGCCGCAGGGTCGATCGGGTCGTAGAGCGAACCCACCGTCACCGTCACCGTCGCCGTCCGGCTCTCGCTGCCGTCGCTGACCGCATAGCTGAAGCTGTCGGTGCCGATATAGCCAGGATCGGGGGTATAGAGGATTTCTCCGTTCACCAGCGCGGCCGAGCCGTTGGCCGGCACCGATCCCGAGACGTCGAGGCTCAGCGCGTCGCCATCGGCGTCGCTGTCATTGGCCAGCACATCGATCGAGACCGCAACGTCAGGGTCGGTGGCGGCGGCGTCATCCTGGGCCACCGGCGCGTCATTGACCGGCTGCACCGTCACCGAGACCGTGCCCGCGCTGCTTTCCTTGCCGTCGCTGAGGGTGTAGCCGAAACTGTCGGCCCCGTTGAAATCCGCATCCGGTGTATAGGTTGCGATCCCGCCCGACAGGGTCACCGAGCCGTGCTCGGTCTCGGTCACGCCCGCGGTTGCGGCATCGTCGAAGGCGCTGGTCAGGGCGGTCACCGTCAGCGGATCGCCGTTGGCGTCGCTGTCATTGGCCAGCAGGCCGATGGCCACCGCCTGGTCTTCGGGGGTTGCGGCGGCATCGGGCGCGGCCACCGGCGCGGCGTTGGTCTCATAGACTGTTACCGTCACGGTGGCGGCGGCGCTCTGGCTGCCGTCGGTGGCCGCATAGGTGAAGCTGTCCGCGCCAACAAAACCGGGATCGGGCGTATAGGTGATCTGCCCGTTGGAGACTGCCACCTGGCCATTGGCGGGGGCCGCGCCCGAGATGTCGATGCTCAGCGCATCGCCATCGGCGTCGCTGTCATTGGCCAGCACGTCGATCTGGATCGGGCCGTCCTGCTCGCCGCTGGCGGCATCGTCCTGCGCCGCCGGCGCGTCGGCCACCGGTGCCACCGTCACAGCGACCGTGGCCACCGCCGTGCCGCCCTGTCCGTCCGACACCGTGTAGCTGAAACTGTCGCTGCCATTGGCATCCGCATCCGGCGTATAGATCAGCTGGCCGGCATCGATCACCACCGTGCCGAACTGGCCCTGGCCCGCGGCCTGGAGCGACAGCACGCCGCCATCGCTATCGCTGTCATTGGCCAGCACGTCGATGGTGACGCTCTGGTCCTCGTCCACGCTGGCCGCATCGTCCGCCGCCTCCGGCGCCGCATTGGCGCTGGCCGTCAGCAGCCGTCCGTTGGCCTCCATCTCGGCCTCGTCGCCGATCAGGTTGGAGACGTTCTTGAGCAGCGCGACGGGCACGAAGCCGCTGGCGCCGTCCGGGTTGATCTCCAGCAGCGTGTCCGGGCCGGCGGCGGTGAAGCGCACGAAATCAGTAAGCGTATCGACCCCGGCCGTGTAGCCTACCAGCGCATCGCCGACATCAAGGAAATTCCACCAGGCGTAATCCTCGACCGTGTCGACGGCGCCGTCGACGACCGAGAATTTGAAGGTGTCATTGCCCTTGCCGCCGGTCAGCGTATCGGCGCCGGCGCCGCCATCCAGCAGGTCGTTGTTCTTGCCGCCGTCCAGCACATCATTGCCGGAGCCGCCATAGAGGCTGTCGCCGCTGTCATTGCCGTTCAGCACGTCATTGCCGGTATTGCCGTAGAGCCGGTCGCCGCCGTCGCCGCCATGCAGCGTGTCATTGCCGGCAAGACCGTCGAAAATATCCGCCCCGCCGCTGATCAGCGCCAGATTGTCGTCATCCCCATCCGTCAGCAAAACCGCCGCAGGGTCGATCGGGTCCAGCCCGACTTGAACAGTCACCCAGGCAGAATTGGACACTTCGCCGTTACTATCGGTGACGGTGTATTCGAACCGTTCGATTCCTATGAAATTTCCGTCAAAAGGGGTGTATGTAAGCTCACCGGTTCCAGGGTCCTGCGACAAACTTCCGAAGGCAGGCGGCTGAGTGATTGCGATATTGCCGGCATCAAGCGCCAAACCGTCGGGATCGCTGTCGTTTGCCAGCAAATCCAGGACGGCCGGTCCGCTTTCAGCCAAGACGATCCAATCGTTCTGTGCAACCGGCGCCGTGCGTGCAGTGAAACTGACGGACTCGTAGACCGCGGAAGTGGACGGTGCAAACGCGGGATCGCCCATCCAGCTTGGCGTGCCGTGCCAGATGCTCAGAAAAATCTGCGCGTCGGCGGTTGGAACCTCAAGGCCGGCCGGATCGGCCACCGAGTGCAAGAGGGTGCCATTTGCATACCACGCAATTGAGTCCGGCCCCCATTCGATTGTGTAGGTGTGCATTCCAGCAGAAGAGTCAAAACCCAGGTCAACGGCAACACCTGAGCTTTCACCGCCAAAGTGATATGTCACCAATGCTTGGGTCGGGTCACTGCTGAGAAACTCGAAATCAATCTCGGTTTGGGGTGAGTACAGAAAGAATGTCGAGTTGGCTCCGCCGCCATCCGCTGTTTGCATCGTAACGGTGTAGGTCCCGAAGCTGAAATCTTCGACCGAGCGTATTTCGCCGCCGCTGTATGTCTTCCCGCCCAGTGGCTGATCGTCCAGTGTGAGGGTGAGCTGACCGGCTGAGACGGCGATATTGGAAGGCGACCAGGCCGTATCGATCCATCCCCCCGGCAATGCATAATCTGATATCAACCAATCTTCGGCCGCCAGCGGGCCGTTAAATTCCTCTGAAAATGTCGACATTTACCCCAAACCCACCGTCAAAAAGTGGTGGCGTGCAACGTGTACTGAAACGAATTGGCGCAACCACAGAGAACAGAAACCATTTACCCTAAGCTTTTGTACAACTAAGCCCCCTGCAGTGCAAATCAACATGATGTCTGCTTAGGCCGTGTTATCTGACGGGGGCCGCATCCCGGAGAAACGGGCCGATGGCCAAGGCGTATCCTTTTCCCTGGCCTCGCTGCGCAAAAGGATCCGGGATTAACCCGGTGAATCCAATGCGGTAGCTGGCGGAAATGCCTGAGTACCCGCTTGCTCTGCGCCGAAAGGCCAACGCCCGAATCAGAGGCCGCTGGCCGTTGCAGTGACCGCATCACAGCGGCACTCGCCGGTGTATCCGGTTGCCATTCCTTGTCCCCTTCATAGCAAACATTGCGCGAAAGAGACCGGACCTGAACCGCGGCAAGACCAGTTGGGCTAAGATGTCATCGGAACCACTGCATTATTCAGGGCTGCATCTCGCATCATGCTTGCGCCTTAAGGTGAATAATAATTCCAATTCTGGCGGGTCCGGCGGTATGACTGGCTGTCCCACAGCCGTGCTTGCGGCGCTCCGGCTGCGCTCTCTTCGTTCCAGAAGATCTTAAGGACCGCCCCATCAGCCCCGGTTTCAAGAATGATGAGTTCCTCCCGGCTGTCCCCCAGCACATCCGCAGCGTAGGTGCGGGTTGCCTTTGCCGGCCAGACATGCAGAAACTCCCCGGTCAGCGCGTCCACCAGGGCGATCTGGCCGTTTATGTGGCGTTCGGTCACAAACAAGAGCTGCCTGCCTGTGCCCTCCCAGTGAACCGGCCTGGCCAAGTCAATCCCATATTCGCCCCGCCGGGCGCTGCGGCCGCCGCGGAAATCCACCCGGATCAGGTCGATGAGCCATTCGGAAAGGCTGACGCTCGGATCCGCCCGGCAATCGCCGACGTGGCACCACCCCGGCGGGGCAGTGCGGCGGACCGGCCAGGATGCGATGACGTCCCCGTTCCCACTCATCACCCAGGGGTGGTTGCCGCAAGAAGACCGCGCAAATACTTCCATGCCAGGCCGGGCTGGATCAAAGTCGCCGACGGCGAGCTTGTCGGGATCTTCGTTGTGGCGGCACTCCCCGATGGCCCAGATGCCGCCTGGCTCATGGTGGCGCGACCAGCCCGCGCCAGTCCGGCCCAGCACAATCGTTTCCTCGTTGCCATGCTGCTCGGCAAGGGCGATTTCAAGCCCGGGCTCAGCGAGCAAATCGCCAACAGCCAGGCTGTCAAAGGCATCCATCCGTGTCCCGTCCCGCGCCGCGGATTGTAATGTCCGGCCTTCATGATCGAGCAGAACCGGTCCCAGAACCTCGTCCCGGCCGTCACCGTTGAGATCCAATGTGCGGGCGATACTATGCTCCACCCCCCACCAATCATCGGCATGCCAAAGGGTGGCGCCGTCTTCGAGGCTGACAGCGCGTATCTCCCGCTGGCTGTATTGCAGCAGGGCATCCCGCTCGCCTGTCCCGCGGAAATTCGCGATTGAGAGTGCCCGTGCGCCGGGAAATGAAAAGTTGCGCTCGATCTCTCCGCTCTGTCCGTCTCTGATCGTCAGCGTTCCATCTGAAAGCAGATAGGCGACCTCCTCCCGGCCGTCGCCGTCCATGTCGCCGGCAATGGCAGCAGGCGCGTGACGCCCCGGCGGATAGAACCCATGCTCCGCGAGGCCGAGGAAGATAGGATCCTGCACATGCCAAAGCATCTCTCCTGACCCGGTATAGGCAGCGACGTGCCCCGGAGATGTGATGACGAAGTCCATATTTCCCTCCCCCGTAAGGTCATGGGCAAAGAGCGCGCCTTGCCACGGCGAAGCGACTGGAATGCCGAGGTTGTAGACAATGGGGTTCTCAAGGCCGGGGGAGGGAAACGGGGCGGGGGTGCGGGTTGCTTCGTCTGCCGCGATATCCTTTGCATGCAGTGCCCAAGCCCCTGCACAGGCAGCGGTCACCGCGGCAATCATCCGGGCAGCAGCCTTCAGCAGGGAGCGGCGGCTGGATGTTGCAGCGCAGCCGGCCTGGGTGCCAAAGTGTTGTACTGCTTCCATGCGGGGCTCACTGGAATCCGGCAGATAGCGCGATCAAAACTGGTTTCATACCGTACCGCACGGATAAGCTTTTGGACACATTCAAGGACCCGGTTTTAAAGCGGTTCCAGTTCACGTTGAATCTTTAGGGGGTCCCAAGGGGGCTTGATTTCTGTTTCCTCAGTTGGCGCTCCCCGCTCTGTCTAGGCACGCCCCAGAAGCCGTTTCGCTGGTTGTTGCCCGCATCCGGATCTTTCAAAGAGCTGTCATTGGCTCTACCGCCGCAGGTGCGGTGGCCGGGAAGTACTCGACTCCGAATATCTCCGGGTGTTGAATGGCCAGTGAAACTTCAGTGATGTGCAAAGAGAATTCACCGGCCAGCCGTGGCGTAGACCCGTTTCGTACCGCTACCGCCATTTCGGCAATCCCCAGAGTGAAATCCATGGGGTAGCCCCGCTTGGCCGTGGAGATGCCCCGAGGTCTTTCAGGATTGATCCGCCTGCTGAAATCAAGCCCCAGAAGCTTTTTGGCGCCGCGGCGCAATCTGGTTGTCGGGATCGGGAAAGAGCGCACGGAAGAGGAAAAATTCCAAGTCTCGTCAAGACTGAGCACACCATCCTCGCAAATGATCCGGAACTGGTGATCATGCGGTGCCAGAATACTGTTGGTCAGCCGGGCAACCAGGCCATGGTCGAACTCCAGGCACGCAACAGTGAAATCCGGTGTCGAATAATCCGGCGGCGTGTGGGTCCCTTTATCCGGGATAAGACAGCTGGCAAAAGAGACCAGCCGGCGCACCGGGCCGAACATTCCAACCATCCAAGTCAAGGCATAGCCGGCGTGTTCCAAGGTGCATCCGGTCTTGAATTCATTCTCAGCCGGCCAATAGGCACCTGACGATGTTCTCCAGTTTTCATAGCCGATCCGATGCACCATGCCATCGTCCATCTCGGCATAGATCAACCTTGGCTTTCCGCGTTCGCCGCTGCGCACCGCCTGATACAATGTCTGCGCGGCAGTCCCCAGAAAACTGGAAGGAGCCGACACCACATGCCGCTTCTGTTTCCCGGCCAGTTCAACCAGATGCCGTGCTTCACCGAAGTCAAGCGCTAAGGGTTTTTCGGAGTACACATGCCGCCCCGCTTCCAAGCACTGTTTCGTGACCGCATAATGCTGATCAGGCGGAGTCAAATTGACCACGATCTCAACACCCGGGTCTGCGAGAACCGCTTCAATACTGTCAAATTCCTTTAGAGCATAGTGTTTTGCGAATTGCTGCTGCCGGGCGGAATCGAGATCATAGACACCTCGCAGGGAAAGCAGTTGAGGCCAATTGGCGAGTGTCGCCTGGTACAGGTCTGCGACATATCCACAACCAACAAATGCAATTCCGACATTTCCTGAAACGCTGGTCATCGCAGTGAGAATCTCACGCTTCTCCGCGGAGAAGAAAGTGGTTTGAATTCATGATTATACAGAACATGTGCCGCCACCCTCATAGCCCCTTATGAGAAACATAATGGCCTATTTACCAGACGGGGCCTTTTTTCACAAATCTGCAGAGGGCAAGACAGCCCTTTTTCCCGGGCGTGCTCATCCTGCAGCTTCTGTGCCAGGCTTGCCAAAACCTGTGCAGCAATTCAGAACGGCGAGGCGGGTCTGGATTGCCGCGGCCTGGCAGTCAAAGCCCCGAACCGTCAGCGCTTGGCCCCGCGGACCAACGCAATGCATCTTCGCCACGGCGTGACGCCGCTGGAGGTACCCTGTCATCCTTCGCCATCGTCCGGCCCGGAAATCCTGAAGCGCGCACGGCCTCGTTCCGGGTGGAATTCGGATCAGAAACTTCAACTGCGCGAAGGGTGCCGCTGGTGGCTTCGGCGGCCCGGGTTCCCAGCGGTTCCGGCCCCGCCGGTTTCCGCGCCTGGCCGTGATTCATTGGTGAAAATCAAGTGGTGGCATAAGTGATTTTTTGGTTGAGCGACGCGCAGAAGGCGCGTCCTGAACCCTGTTTTCCAAATTCCACGACAAACCATACGTTGATGGCTGGTGCATATTGACGAAATTATTTTTATCAATTGCAATGGGTTGCACTGGTGTGACGCGCCGAAGAAATACGGCCCGCAGGGTAATGATGGATACCTCAAAGCCATTACTGCGGGTCATTCCGCCAGCCGGATCGACGAGCTCCCCCCTGGAACTTCCTGCCGTCAAGCTGATCCCGCGTGAGGCGTGGGCAACGCTTACTCACTAACGATGGCCGTCAGGGCAGGCAGACCGGACGCTTACCACTCGTCATCGCTGGGCAGGCCAGCGGCGGCATTGAAGCATGGGCATTGCTGAGCAGGCTGCCGAAGGCGGAGAGACGGCTCGGGGATCTTGGCTGAGACGCAGACTGGTTGTGAAAAGAGGCGAAAGGCAAAGGGGGCGGACTTTGCACCCCAAGGCGAAAGCCCCGCGCACAAGGCTGTGCGATAAGGAAAACACAGGCATTAACGACGCAATCGCATCGAGGCTATGCTGCAGGTTCCAGGACAGGCTTCCCATTTCCTCCTGCTATCCCCCTGGCGCCGCGGGGTGTATCCCTTCACGCCATTTGTGCGCAAAGGCTGTTGAGGTGATCAAACCACCCCATTCAAAACAATACCCGCTCCTCCAAGCTTCATTTCCCCGAATATGCTCAAGCTGCCTTCAATCTTTCCCAATGTTACTTTATTTTTTGTAATCGTGAAGATTCCCAAATCTTGAGAATTCAAGTTGGCAAAACTATTTGAAGCGTCTTCGAGGCCTGGTGCATCAACGATCACAACTTCATAGGCTTCTCTCAGCACTGAAATCAGCTCTTGAACGCGCTCGGCATTATAAATGACCGAGGGGTCCGCCGCTGATACCTGAGTTCCAATGCAGTCGAAACCACTGTCCGATCCCATCACCACCACACATTCACTTGGAGGTTTCTCATTGTGAATGGCAGAAATGAAACTGGCTTCATCCGAGATGCCAAGGCTTTTGGTCAATTGAGCGGTTCGAAAGTCCCCATCCACCAAAACACAGCTCTTTCCGCGCTGGACGCTCGCCCAGGCAAGCAGGACGGAGGTAAATGTCCGGTTTTCGTTTGCATTGTGAGAGGTAACAAAAATCGATCGCAGTGTCCGCCCGGTGTGCAGGTTGACATTATCGGCCAAATTCAAGGCCGCCTGCGCCAGGGCCTTATCCTTCTGCAATTGGCGAAGCAGTTCCCGTGCCGATCCAATTTTTTTAAGACGCGGGGTGCTGCCAAGAACAGCCATTCCTGCCTCTCTGGAAATCTGCAAGGGCGCCGACAGCTTCTTGGGCCGCAATTCAACGAACAATGCCAGTGCGGCGCCAATCGACAAACCGCCGATGAGCGACAGTATTGCGGCGACCTTCTTACGCGGATACGAAGGGCTTACCGGCGGGGTCGCATATGTGATAACCTTCGCATCCGATACGGGAATTTTTTGAAACTCGCTGATTTGCCTGTAGCGCCCAAGAAAATCTTCGTAAACACGGCGATTGATATCGGCGACACGCTGGAGCTGATTCAATTTGATCAACTGCTTGGAGCGCTCCAGATTAAGACCTTCGAAGCTGCGGAGACTGATCGCCAAAGTCCGTACATTCAGTCTCAGGATCTCCACGCGATTGTTCAGCTGCAGCAGCAAATTATTGACTTCGCTGGACAGCTCCGCTTCGGCTTTTGCAATCGCCCGCCGGATCGCATCCATCCGCGCAGATGTCTCGGTAAAATTCAGCGATGCCTCGGCTTCCTCGCGCCTCAGATCGGTGAGTGTCCTGCGAAACTCGAGGATCGCATCGCTGGTCAGGATGTTTGCGGCTGCAAGCGGGCCCTCGTCCTCGTTCACCTGAATGGCGCGGCGGGCCTGCGCTTCGGCTTCCGCAAGCTCGGCCCGGGCATTCACCAGTTTGGTGGTGAATTCTTGCATCTGCTGCTCCAGGCGCGCGCCGTTGTCGGCATCCGCTTCCATAACGCCGCGCAGTTCCAAAACCGCCCGTTCCGAAGCTTCCACATTGTTCGCCAGCTCTTCGACACGCCCCTCCAGCCAGACGGCAAACCGGCTTGCCGCCTGGAAACGCTCGTCGGCAAGAAAGCGGATATACTCGCTCATAACCGTGTTTGAGATGGCCGCGGCCTTAGGGGCGCTTTCGGAGGTTGCCTGAACGGACATCAGAAAAGACGTCCCCTGCTGTTTGATCGACAGCCCCCTTCGCACAATATTGACAGCCGTCCCGAGTTCTCCAAGAGTTTGTTCATTCACCGATGCGGCATCGAGAATTTCCTGGTTCACCGGGGCGGCTGCCGTAACCGCTGTGCTGCCCTCTTGCTTCGGCGGTTTCAGAATAGATTTCAGCGTTGTCTTGAGCCAAGTGGTGACCGGGTTCGGCTCACTCTGCTCCCTGAGGGCAGGATTGAACTCCGGATCTTCATCCAGCCTTAACTTGCGCACCACTTTGATCAGGATTTCATTGGAGCGCATGATTGCGATCTCACCCTCGATCACTGCATTGCTGAGCACTTGCGCTTCGACGAGATCAAATGAATTCTGCTCACTGAGCCCCTGGCTTCCCAGGAGAAGCTGGCCGCCTGAAGCGTAGGTCGGCGTGATGGCCGAGAGGTAATGTACCGCAAATGCCAAGCAAAACACCGCTACTGCCAGTATCAGAACCATTCGGCGCCTCAGCGCCCTTACGACCTCCAAAAACTCAAGCGTCTTCGGCAGGCGATCCGTGGCTTTTGACAAGCGCACGTCCAGTTTTCTGTCAGGCGATATAACTTTGTTCATACGCTTCCATAGGTTTTCGGGCCCCAAAAATCCCCACGCGGCTTCCTGCTACAGACTATAGAAACCATCTTTTGCTCTGTACCGCTACTTTTGAGCCAAGATACTTTGTAAGTAAAATTTCAGCCTCATGGGCTACATATAATTTTGATCCGCGAAAAGTCAGGGCGCGCTCTGCATTACGATTTGAGTCTTGCAGGTCAAATCCTGGGATCAAACACCTCAGATCGACTGCCAGTTACTTTCGCAGGCACGCCTCAAACGATGGCATTGCTCGGAACATCCTTGGTCACCACGGCCCCTGCGCCCAAAATTGCGCCATCGCCTACAACGACACCATCCAGCACCCGGACGCCTGCTCCCACCCAGACGTCATTCCCAAGTATGACCGGCCCTTTGGTCTTGTGTCCCTGCTCGACCATTGGCCCGGCGCCCAGCTCGGTTTTGTAGCGGCCCCCGCCTAAATAATAGTGCCCAGCGATAATGGCATGGCTTCCGATCTCGCTCCCCGAAACGGCGGATAGCGTTGTCTGGCTTCCGATTGAACTGTTGGCGCCAATGCGGAGATACCCCTGTTTGACCACCATCACGACATCGCGGGCGATCAGGGTGCGCGGGCCAATCACGAACCCCTGATATCAGCGCAGAAGAAGGTTGTGGCCTCATAACGCAGAAAACTGCCCCAGCCATGCCGGCCTACAAAGAAATGCTGATATTTTTTCAGGGCCGACGCTTCGGACGAAAGCATATCGACAATGCGATCTTTCTGAGGGTCTTTTATAGGAGTCATGATGATTTACCCGCGCCCGCCTCCGATCAGTTCCGCCTAATTGGCACAATTTGATAGTTAGAGGATGTCCGGCGGGAAAACACCCCGCTTCCGGTCCGGGGTTCCGGGCGGGCGTCACCAGCCCGTCATTGTGACAGAGCCGGATAAATCCAGCTTCTGGCGGTCCAAAGCTGGGGAGCAGTGCACCAAGCAAGCACCAGCTGCTCTCCCGTTCCGGCCTAGCAATGATGTCAAAGCGGCCTAGTTTCTTCAAGAATTGTCTTCATTTACTTGCATTGCTAAGGTCAATGCATCTTGGGGCCGGGAGCCTTTATTGGAGAAACACTGGAGTTTGAGTAACCGTAGATCTTGAAGCGGGGGTAGGGCAGTGGCTGTCAGGTATTCTGTAATCGTTCCGATATTGAACGAGGAAGAAAGCGTTGATGTATTGTACAGCAAAGTCGCAGAAATTCTTGATGCTGCAGGTCTTCCGTTTGAGCTGATATTCGTCGATGACGGGTCGACCGACTCCAGTTTCTCAAAACTTTCAAACCTTGCGGCCGCCGATCCCCGTGTCGTTGTGCTGAAATTCCGGAAAAACTACGGGCAAACCGCGGCGATGGCTGCAGGCATCGAATATGCGCGCGGTTCAGTGCTCGTAACCATGGATGGCGATCTTCAAAACGACCCGGCCGACATCCCGATGATGGTGTCGAAAATCGATGACGGGTTTGACATGGTCATTGGCTGGCGGATCAACCGGCAGGACAAATGGCTGTCGCGCAAACTGCCATCGATGATCGCCAACCAGCTGATCGGCCGGATCACAGGCCTGCCCGTGAGAGACAACGGGTGTTCGCTCAAAGTGTACAGGGCGAATGTGATTAAACGCGTGCCGCTTTATTCTGACATGCACCGGTTCATTCCTGCCATGACCCTCCCTGTCGGCGCCAGGATCGCAGAAGTCGGCGTGCGGCACCACGCGCGTCAGTTTGGCGAGTCAAAATACGGGCTTTCGAGGATTTTCAAGGTTTTGCTTGACCTGATCACGATCAAAACCCTGCTTCTGTTTGCGCGCCGCCCGATGCGCCGTTTTACCGGGCTTGCTCTCAGCTCTGCCGCCGCAGCGCTTCTGTTTGCGGGGCTTGTGCTCATCGGCCAGGGAACAGCCGGGGCAGGCAGCGTGATGGTTTACACATCGGTTTCAATGCTTTTCGGATCCTTGACACTATTTCTGTTTTTGATCGGCATGGTGTGCAGCTTGATACACCGCCAGATCGGTCCCTCTGATCTGTATTGGCAGGGCGGCCACTCAGAAAGCGCACTACCAGAGAGAGAGTAATATGCTTCACGATCAAAACCCGACCGGACCCGGGGCGCCTGCAACCGGGCTGGTTTCAGTGATCATGAGTGCAGAAGGCGATGGAATAGGCATCGCCGAGCTGCTGATGGACTTCCGGACCGTACTTGACAGCAGGCCTGAGCCCTATGAGCTGATTGTCGTTTTCGAACAAGCCTCGCACGGGGTTCGTGACGCTCTGAACCCGCTGAAAACGCAGTGGCCGAACTTGAAACTTTATTCGATGCGCCCCTGGGGAGGGGAAGACGCAGCCATCAAGCACGGGCTTGGCCAAGCGGTGGGCGAGATTGTTTTGACCCTTCCGTCCTGGCCCGAAATTGACCCCAAGTCTATCAGCACCCTGATTGATGCCGCCGGGCAAGCCGACATGGTCGTTGGCAAGCGCAGCGAACTGAACAGAAGCGGCATGCAGAGGTTTCGCGCCTGGGTTATTCACAGCCTCCTGAACACTCTTTTCCACCAAAGTTTCGATGATGTCTTTTGCCGGGCCCGGGCCGGGCGCAGAGACGTGTTCCTGCGTGTTGCAGAGTTGGGCGTCCGGCAGCATTTTCTGCCGCTGATCGCAGCATCGGAAGGCTATAGGGTCAAGGAAGTGGACCTTTCAATTGTAAAAGATTTCGACGCCCAAAAGATTTACAAGTTCAAGCCGAATGCTCATGTCGGGGCGCTTGTCGATGTGATGACACTGTTCGTCGGCCTGAAATACCTTAAGCGCCCCTTGCGTTTTTTCGGTTCTATCGGTGTCCCGCTTATCATCGCCGGAGCCTTGCTGACCGCTTATCTCGCGGTTGAGCGTCTCTTTTTCGGGACCCCGCTTGCCGATCGCCCCGCATTGGTCTTCTCTGTTCTGGTGCTGGTTTTAGGAATTCAGATCGTGGCTCTCGGTTTGGTGGGTGAAATCATCATTTTTTCATCAAGCCGAAGATTGCGCAGCTATGAAATCGAGGAGGTTCTTCGCGGTCGCCCCTCAGTATTATCTGAACCAGGCACGGAAACGGTCCACAATGCAGAAAACCCACCACAAGATGATCACCAGGAGCCCGCTGTAGGAAGCAGCGTCCCGCACACCTGAAGCGTGCGTATGAAACTCGGAAACGCGGATTGCCGCTGACGTTTCAAACCTGCCTCGAATGGAGACGGTTTCACCTTGAATTGGAAGATGCCCGATCAACTGAAACTCTTCGCCAGTCCAGGCTTTCAGATTGGCGCCGCCCGGAAAAATGCCGAAGCGGCTTCTATCGAACTCTATCGGCTTTCCGATTCTGTTTCCGGTATCTTCGAGTGTGGCCGCATAGTGCAGATCTGCCGCCCGCACACCATCCTTCATAAGGACTGGAAGACTGGCATATGCTGCCAATAGCAGGGCTGCAATTGGCGCCCTCCATCCGCTCGGGAACTGCAAGTCAGTGCCAGATCTTGGATCATTTGCCCAAATCCGAATTCCGGCCGCAACTGACAGACCGTACAGCGCATAGGTCGGCCAGTCTTCAGGCCAAAACATGCCGAAGTTCAGCAAATCCCATCGCAGCGGCGCCAGCAAAACAACACCGTTTGCCCATTTTGTCTGCAAAGCATCAAGCCCCAAGTGCAGAACGGAACCCAGTGCCAGAATAAGAAAAACGGACCAAAATCTCTTGCTGAAAGTGGCCAGGAAGGCGCATAAAACCAAGCTTATCACCAAGCTGCCCTGGGCGATTGCAAACAAACGCAGATCTATCAACGGTACGTCAGTCAACCCGGTTGCAGCACGTTGAATGATCCATGGAACATCCGGCACGACGCATCCTGCCAATATCCATTTCACATCAGCGGCGGGCAAAAACGCCTTCGTCACCAGATATTGGATTCCGATATGGCCAAGCGTGGCAGGCATGGATCACACCAAGCGCTTTCTCACTTGCATGAAGGTTTGGAGCACCAGAAATCCGATCAAACCCTGCAGCGGGCCATAACATGCTGGAGACCGGCCGCATGATCGGACCCAACTCTCAAGGCTGCGGAAGGGATGATCAGGATCGAGCAGGAATTCGGCAGCAAACCCAAAGCGCCCGACAGCAGAAGTTTGGGCCGGAAACGGCAAAGGGTCTGAACCTGCAAGAACACGCCACCCGTTTGTTTCGGCTTCCGTCAGCGCCTTCGGGCGAGGCGTCCCCTTAAGACGGACACCGGTATCAGCAAGGCAGAACCTTGCAGAGACTGGAGCCGAAGCCGTGAGCGACCGGATGATGGCTCCACGCTCTCCAACCCATTTTACGCCCCGCCAAGGAAGCACGGCAAGAACCTCAAGATCGTCCGCAACAGCCATCACGTCGCGCAGAGGAAGGCCATCGGCAATGGTTTCTGTCGCGCCGTGGACAAGAACTTCGAGGCCTTCTGCTGTTACGATCTGACGTCCTGCAATGATAAAAAGCCGGCACCCGTCACTGCAGCGTGCGACCTTGGAAACCGGTTCCGCGCACGGTTCAACAGACCAGGCGCCAGCGCGATTGGGAAGCGAGGAAAAACGGTCGGTGCCCGCTGTTTCTGTCAGCAGCAGAAAACCGACTGGTCTTTCAGGCGGCCCGGAAAGCCCCATGTTGCGGCGCGCGCTGTTCAGCACTTGCGCGAGATCGAAACCGGGATGCAGATGCACATGGCCAGCCACCTTATGAATTTGCGGAGATGAGCAGCTCTCTGCTAAGCTATTGTCGTTCAAAGCCACCAGCCTTTTCCCAATGCAACTCTTGAAACCCGTATTTATTCGGCACTATTTCCAGAAACCGGCAACACAGAAGGAATGCCCATGTGCAGACCCATTTGAGTGGTTCAAATGGAAAGTTAGTGCAAGGCTGGCTGCGCCGCTACCCGGCTTTGGACCACCCGGCTGGAGATTTTCCGGGAATTGAGACTGCGGCGGCTCCATGGCGCAACCGGTGACAGAGTTCCGGTCGCCATGCTAACAAGACCCGGGACAGTTTTCCGGACCGGACAAGCGCCGGAAATCTTCACATCCGCAATCCAAATTCCGCGGGGGCTCCAAGCTTCCTTTCAACTGGGCAGTCAGGCAAGATAGATATATAAAACCAAGGTGAATGCACATGGAAAAGGCGTTGTCATATGCTTGACTTGGAGCGTCAGGATTGGGGCAACTTTGCTTCGAACATTGAGTTCCTGGAGCGTACGGGACTGCTTCAGTCACCAAAACGCATTCTGGAGATTGGCTGCGGTGAAGGGCGCCTGCTGCAAGCCCTTCATGAGGCCGGCCACCAGATCTCCGCAATCGATTCGGAGCGTGACGCACTTGATCAATGCCCGCCCGGGCTCGACGTCCAAGTCGCCGATGGCGCCAAGCTGCCCTTCGATGACAATTGCTTCGATCTCGTGCTCAGCTTTGATGTTCTCGAGCACATTCCGGATACCGACCGCCACCTGGAAGAGGTGCGCCGGGTCCTTAAACCAAATGGGCATTATCTCCTTCAGACTCCGAACAAGTGGGCCAACATACCATTTGAAATGGTGCGCTGGTCAACGCTTTACGGCATCAAGCGGACCTTCGATTTTCTCAAACCGCCACAACATTGTGCTCTGCACAGCTACTATCAATTGAGGCGGCGCTTCTTAAAACATCAATTCGATATTGAGTTCTTCGACATCGGTGTCGTCAATGCATACTTTATTGGAAAAGTTAAAATGCATCTTGGCCGCCCAGGGGTTTTCATGCTTAAGATCATTAATCCGGACCGGCTGCCGATCCCTCTGCGAACAAATTTCTATGTGAGAGCACAGTTGCACTGAAGTGTTTCTGTCTGACCTCTGCTTCATGGCGGCCAGGATGAGAAACAAGCCCTCTCTTATTAAACCGCTCTAAACCGGCCCATTGGTGCTGACGTCAGGCAATCGGGGCCGGCTAGGCCGATCTTGTTTCCTTGGCAGATTGGCATACCGCCCGGTTTCAGGGTGCCGCAGGGGAATGGCAGCGCCGCTACAATCACGAGCGCACTCATCAGGGCAAAATGCGTTGCGGAAAAGCGCCGTTCCAGACCATGATTGAGGGTAAGGAAATCTGGAAGGGAAAGTTCCTGAGCAGAACTTTGACTGACAGCAGCCACCGGAACCCGGGTAAATGTCAGATCACATCCGAAGCGATACAGATAAAACACAAAAACCTGAAATGGAAAAGGAAGCGTTACAGTGGCTCCTCTTTGCGGATCAAAGTTTCGCTATGGTGATATATTTTAGGGATATGGCGCATATTGGCGGCTGGTAAAGCTATCCGGCGGAGCCAGAACAAGCCGCCAGAAAACCTGCCGCCATCGATTTCCCGGTTGCTGGTGGCGCAAACCTTTTAGACCCGGCAGAATTCAGACTGAAGAAACAGCTCGAAGGCGGTATTCGGAAGTTCATGATGATGAAAAAATCTGATATTGTAGCTGTATTGCATAACGCTAAGTTTTCCAAGGAGGCTTCGATCGGACAGTTTGCACCCCCGATGGCGCTTCATCGCATGATGTCGCCGCCAGCAATTTCAAAAGTGCTCGAGAACAGTTTTCGGTCAGTTCGGATTGACCAAACCTTTGGCGCACCCGTTGCGCCAAAAAACACATGCAGCATATAGGGGATATTGGTGGCAGAGCGCTGTGGATTAAGGGGGAACAGTTCTGATCAGGGGCGCAACAACATGCATTCCATCACTGTTGTTATGATCGGTTTGGTTGCATTTGTTTTGGCTGTTTTCACCCGGACCGGAATGATTGATCATCCCCTGATCTATGATGAGCTTTATCAGTACCTGCCCGCTATCAGTTGGCAGGAAGACCGGACTCTTTCTGTTTTGGATGGCGCATACACCCGGGCCGCACATTTCACTCAGTTGATTGCGCTGAGCTTTGATATCCTCGGGGAGCAATCAGCTTTCGCCGCCAGACTGATACCCGCGATCATTCCCGGCGCGGTCATGGTGTCAATGGTCGTGGCATGGGCTTATCATGTCAGCGGTGCCGTAACCGCGCTGATCACGCTGACTCTTTTGCTTTTCTGGCCAAACGGCATCGAAGTATCCCAGTATATTCGATTTTATGCCGCGCAGGGTATGCTTTTTGTGGCAGGAGCCCTGCTTGTCTACATTGCCTTTGCCAATCTCACTTCGCGTGCATGGCAGCTGACCGCTCTCGCCGTGGCAGCCGCCCTCTTTCTGATTGCGCTGGATCTGCAAATGCTTACCGCCTTGGGCGTAGGCGCAGCAGGAATCTGGATTCTTTTGGTTTTTTTGCCAGGCTGGTTACGGGCAAATCCTTTGCGGTGGTGGCTGGCTGGCGCCGCGGTGGCTGTGATTGCGGGTATCCTGTTGAGCGGCGCGTTTTCGGAGAAAATCCACTGGCTTTGGGTCACATACAATTGGGAGCCTTGGCCTCCTGTTGACGACACAACGTTCTATCACCGGAATTTCAGAGACAACTACCCCACATTCTGGCCTCTCTTCCCGATAATTTCCATTGTTGCGCTGCGTGTAAATTTCCTGCCTGCCTCTTTTTGCCTGATACTGTTCGCAACGACCTTTTTGCTGCAGTCCTTCGGAGGGCTGAAGAACATTAGATATCTCTTTTCAACAATGCCGTTCTTCTTCGTCCTCTGGGGGATAGGCTTGCAGGCATTATTGCCCGCGCTCTGGCGCCTTCTGAGGGATACTTCAGTCAAAGCCATGCCGCCTCTTCTTCCTGCCTCTTTGAAAAACCCTCTTTCTTGCCTGACCATCCTCATCGCAACGGGTTTCTTAGCTCTCTCCAACCCGGCTTTCGTTCGCAGTGCGAAGCTGATGATGGGGCAAGATGGAAATATGCTGTTAGGCAAAACACGCTGGCAATGGCAGGATGCTGATGTATTGCTTGCGCCATGGCTGGCGGACAATGCCCTCATCGTGACTGATGAGGAAATGCGCGCAATCGAATGGCTGGGCGACTTCGATCTGGCTTATAATAGGCCAAGGTTCTCTGAGTTTTTATATATACGCAGCCCGGACACGCCGCCGTTCACTACCGATCTCAGGACGGGCCGTCCCCTGATCGGAGATTTTTCCGATTTCAAACTCACAGTCCTTTGCAATCCGGTGGGTGTTTTTATAACCAACCAGCCCGGCATCCGAAGCCCGAACATCATTAGGCTTTTGCAGGAAACCCGGAACGCAGGCGTGACTGTCGCATTGAGCAGCGGGAACGGGGTGTCCATTGCAGGATGGAAGCACGGCGACAGCACAGTCCCGCCTGCTCAATGCGCGCGCCTGCCGGATTTTGGCTCCCCCTCGGCGGCTGGCCGTATCCTTTCCGGCCGATCCAAACCTCAGAGCGTCTCGTCGGCAGCTGCGGAAAGATACTGACCGCAAGCCGGGAGCCAAGGGTCAGCCAAGCCATAGTCGAATTGAGCTGCCCGCTGCTGCTGGACTGCAATAATATTGCTTCTGGTCAGGATCGTATACAGGAACCGGTCCCGAAGGGCGGCAGCCGGGCCGATCATCTTCATCTGGTCGCCATGCCAGGCAAAATACACCTCCGCGGCCAGTTTTTTGGCCGGGCTGCCCTGCGCGGAATATGATGCAAATTCAGTGACGAAATCGGCAACCCCATCAAGGTTCAGAACATCAGGCCCAAAATGATCGCGAAGCGTACGCTTTAGAAATCCGACCGTCCCGCCCAATGACACTGGAACCGCAACAAGAGCTGTCGCGGCGGCGCCCATCAAGAACATCCGGCGGCGCATTTTCATAAGAGTTCTCCTGCATAAAGAGATAATGCCGCAAGCGTCAGTGTCGGATTGGCGGCAGACCCTGTGGTGAACACGCCAGCGCCCAGGCAGGCGAGATCCGGCGTGCCGAAAACACGGCATTTCCTGTCAACGACCCCGCCGGCGCGATCCCAGGCCATTGGTGTTCCGCCGACAATATGCGCCTCGGTCGGCTCAAAGCCGCCTATTCTGACAATTTCATGCTCGAAGGGGATCAAGGAAGGCAGAAGCTCACGGCCGCGCGCAAGACCCGCATAGGTATAATCACTGTGCCCGGTCCATAAAACAACCGGTTCACCGTCCTTCAAGACAACCCGGTTGCTTGCTTGCGGCAAATCCTCCGCCACCAGTTTGAGCTTGAGCCGCCGCAGCCATTTCCCGCGCTCCAGCCTGAGCGAGGGAGGCGCATTCCAGCTTTCAATCAGCACCGACGCAGCTTCGCGGCGGAAATCCCCGTCATAAAGCCCATAGCCCATGCCGGTCAAAGACGTGCCGCCATAATAATTGTCGAACGGGATATCGGCCCAAATGAATTGGCCAAGCTGTTCGTGAATACCGCGGCCGACCCGTTCGGAGCCGATGCCGGAGCGCAGAAGAATGGCAGAGTTGTAGATCGGGTTCGCCCCTAGACCGACGAAATCTGCACGCAGCGTGACCGGGCCTGCGTCCGCAGTGTTGACCACAATCCCCGCTGCCCGGCCTGCAGCAGTTTCAACCATCCTGCATTCTGCATCGAGAAGATACTGGAAACCATCATCCGCAAACAGATCAAGCGAGTTCAGTATAGTGAACTTCGCATCGATGGGGCAGAGATTGCAGGTGCCAGACACGCAGCAGGCCGGGCGGCGGCCGCCGTTGGACCGGGCACATGGCATTGGCTGCCAGCTCGGCGCGGCTTCGAAAAGCCTGCGTTCCGCCCGGCTCGGAACATGCGGCGGAAACGGGAACGGTGCGCTGCGCGGTGCATATCCGGCCTCATCCGAGCCGGCGACATCCATCAGGTATTCCGCCTCGATCATGTAAGGCTCAATGTCAGCGTAGGAAACGGGCCAATCCTGCGCTACGCCGTAGCGCGAACGAAGCTCGAAGTCGCTTGGCTGCAAGCGCGGCGTATTCCCCCACCAGCAATTCGAACATCCGCCGAACTGATGGCGCACGGTCCAATCCTTGCGCTGCCCGGAACTGTTTTCCTGAGCAACTTCGTCAGCCGGGCGGTGCAGCCGGTTTTCAAGCTGCCTGTCGTGATCGACATAAGGCCCGCGCTCAACAAAGAGCACCTTCAGACCCTTGCCCTTCAGTTTATAGGCAAAGAAGAACGAGGCGAAACTTGTTCCAACCAGAATGACATCCCAGCCGGTTTTTTGCGCCTCTTCTGCGGATACCAGTTTCAATTTGCGACCCTGTTCATTCCCGTTTCAAGGCGTGGTTCAACCTCATGACCGAAGAAGCTGTTGAGCTTTCGGCCATAGGCGTTCGGGCTGAACTCTCTTACTGTTCGCGCCTGTGCCGCAGCCCCCATGCCGGTTCGCAGATCTGGATTGCGGAGCAACTCACCCCGCCGCGCCATATCCTTGGCGTTTGGATCCACCCGCATTGCAAATGCCTCCCCCATTCCGGTGCCTAAAGCAATAGGCCTGATCTCATCCCATGACGTGCAGCCCGCTGACCTGTTTCCCGGAGCTTGGAACTGCCGGAAAACCACGCAAAGACATCAGGCCTCCTGTAAGAAAGAGTATCGTCAAAAGCGCAAACGGTGCGAGCAATTCAGACTCCGTCATGCTCTTGGCTAATGTAACAGCGCAAACACAAAGAAAGAAAACAGTTGAAACCGGTTCAGATTTATTTCTGAAAAAAAGGATGCAGCCAATGGTCCAGAGCACAATAAGGACAGAAAATGACAATCCGATCAGGCCTTGATGCACGGCAATTTCATAATACGAATTGTGAAAAGAGAAGGTGGCGTAGTCTGCCTTGTGGAATTCTTCGTAGATGCGGCTGGCTTCTGACAGTTTGTCATACGGGGTCCAGAACCCGCCGGCCCCCACACCAAGAAGCGGCTGCTGTTCGATTTGTGCGGTGGCATACTGCCACAGGACCGTGCGGCCAGTCAGAGTGCCGTCTTTTCCGAAAGCCGCTAGGACGGCATTGACCGGGTCGACTGTCAATGATGAGAAAAAGACACCTAGCATCAGAACGGCGATGCCGGAAACCGTCAAAGCCGCAATGTAGAAAAAGGGGCTTTTGAAGATACCAGATCGGGGCAGAATGCCCAGGCAGAACACAAGCCCGAAAATGCCAAGTGCAAGCAGCACAGCTGTTGCGGAGTCCGATCTATGTATTTGCCAGACAGCCAGGGCTGCCGCAACAGCCGCCAGCAGTTTGATTTTTTTTGAGAACCCGGTGTCGATAAGGATGCAGAGCGAGGCGAGCCACAGAACCACCATGGCGGACCCCATTGTGTTTTTGCTTGAAAACACCCCTCGGGCGACTGTTCCGGTCCCCATATAGGGGGCCAGGAAACTCATTACGGCATAGTAACTTGATGCAATCAGAAGCGATATGAAAAGATCGCGCGCGGTCAGGCGTGTCGCGATGCAGTAACAGATCAAGATCGTGAGCATCAATTGAAGGCCCGACTTTAGAATGAGCCCGGTCTGGTCTCCCCAGAGTGCGGAAAGCAGCCACCAGGCCGGAAAAACGAACAGGACAGCGCTGCGCGCGACCAGCGGGAAAATCCTGGGGAAATCCCGCACGAAAGCCCAAGCAAAATAAAGTGCCAAAGGATAAAGGACCAACTCGTCAAACCGGAACTGTTTGAAAGTAACAAAAATCCACAAGGTTACCAGGATATGATCCCGGCGGTGCTCGAGTACCTCCCGGTTTGAAGGATATGCCATGGTTACAGTCATCCCGCAGACCCTGTCCGGTGATTTGCCAGGATATGCTCGGCCAGGCGCAACGCCATGGCAACCACGGACAAGGTTGGATTGGCCTGACCCGAAACGGGGAAAACCGAGGCTGATGCAACAAAGAGATTTTCGGCTCCGTGTACGCGGCAATTCGCATCGACAACACCATCATTCGGGTTGACGGACATGCGTGTCAGACCGATCTGGTGATAACCGTCGCGGGACTTCCGGATAATAGCCTCAGCAAAAGCGTCATCTTCCGGCAGAAACAGTTCGGCAACATTTGCGGCACACAGTCTATGGGCGAGCAGTTTGTGACTGTCGATCAAGCTTTCAACAGTGCGCCGCCCATAGCGGAAATCAATCTTCAACTTACGCCGGCCAGTCTGGTCCATACTGTTGCACAGCATAACCCGGCTTTCGTGCTCGGGGAAATGTTCGGCATGATAAGCTAAGGCATAAGGCCCTGGCCCATGGGCCACCAGCCGCTGCGGACGGCGCGCCGGGCGGGCGAGAAGCCGCCCTGCACCCGACCGCAAGGCATCGAAAACTCCACGCGGATCACGCAGGATATTGGCGATGTGAGGCCCCGGATTCTCAAAACGATCCGAATGCAGCAGCAGATGTTTGGCCGAAATTTCACCCGAGCTGTGCCGGGGATCGGACGGGCTGATATTTTCAACCCAGAATGCGGCATTGGACGGCGCGTCACTGGTCAGAACAAACCGCCGGCGAAAGGGACTCCTGCCGTCCTCTTTTTGATATCCGAAGCTGCTGCAAGGCGCGGGATCGCGGAACAGGATCTCCGCAACTGATCCGGTCAGATGCCCCATGTAGTACCGCCCCAGCACCCCTGCCGATTTATGGAAGATTGCAGGATGTGCGGCTTGCTCCAGCAGCAGAAGGCGGGTTGTCTCAAGCCCGCCGCAGGCCAGAACCGCCTGGCGGCAGGGCAGAGCGGCAGTTTGCCCCTTGTGCAGGATCTCCAGTTCGCGCACCCGGTATTCGGGATCCCCGTCCCAACGCATGGAGAGCAGTTGCGCGTGTTTGAGCAGATCGACCGGCGCGCCGCTCTGCTTCAGCCGTTCTCGCAGGACGTTCGCTTGCTCCAGTGAATTCAGCCGTTCAATCCGTTCGATGCTTACCCCCTGAACCGGTGGCCATCCGGGAGGTGCCGGCGCCTGGAAGTCCGGGTCGGTATCAAGAAATTCGGCGGCCGGGGCGATCCAGCGGGCATAGTCTTCGAACGGGATCGGCCAGGAGTGCGCATGCCGTCCGGACTGCTCTCCGAAATCTTCGGGATCGAACGGCATGCAGCGCCCGCCCCATCCCATAAGTGTCCCCCCGACGGCCTCGCGGTTGGTCTGCTGCCGGGGGGCATGGGTCTGGCGGGATACGATTTCATCCCGCTTGCTGGACCTGTCGATTTCGCCCGTGCCGAAACCACCCTGCTCGATGACCAGGACCCGCAGCCCCGAGCGCCCCAGCGCCAGCGCCAGAGCCAGACCCGCCGCTCCCGCCCCGATAATGCAGGTGTCATAGTCAGCTGCTTGAGCTTCGGTGAGGCTGACTTGGGTCATTCAGGTTCCACCTTTCGCGCCCGCCGTGCAGCGCAGCGTTCGCGCCGTGCAAGCCCGGCGAGTTTCCGCAACGTGACAAACGGAGATGCCTGGACCGGCCCGCCGCGCATTGACGTGCCCGGATCGCTCCGAAGGCTCTGCAATCTTTCCGGAACCGCTGCACTTGTGTAGCGGCCGAGCACTATCTCGCGTATTTCCGAACAATGGCGGCGCGTGCCTGCTGGATCATAGCGCAGCGCTTTCAAGAGGTCCGGAACCTGCGCAGGCGATGCATATTGTGCCAGGGGACCGAAGGTTTCACGCAGCCTTTGGTCCAGAACACAGGGCCGCTCCATCAGCATCGCCTCCAGAACGGTCCGGCCAAAGGCTTCGACCCATCTGTCGCTGTGGAAATAGGAAAAGACGTCCAGGCTGTCCAGAAAGCGGTCCACCGGTTCGCCGTTAAACGGCACAATATCCCAGCTGCTCAGATCCACACCGCCGGCCTTCAGTTCTTGCACCGGGCAGCCCATGACACGCGTTGCCCAGCCTGGCCCGGGGGGCGCCACAGAGGCCATGACGTCCGCTGCCCGGTCTGGCCATTTCAGAGGATCCTCACGGCTGTGCCGCCCGACAATTGCAACCGCCTGGTCAAATACTTGCCGGCGGGACGTCCAGTGACC
Organism: Leisingera aquimarina DSM 24565; assembly: GCF_000473165.1. Lineage (GTDB taxonomy): Bacteria > Pseudomonadota > Alphaproteobacteria > Rhodobacterales > Rhodobacteraceae > Leisingera > Leisingera aquimarina. The sequence continues at coordinate 81,175 of NZ_AXBE01000013.1, forward strand.
TGCGTCGAATGTGTTTACCCAATCCGAACAGGTCAGGCGCACAAACGGCAGAAAGCTGCGCAAATGCTTGCGGATCACACCCGAAACAGGGGCCCACATGGGGCTGGTGCCAAAGGCTTTTTTGATTATCCGGGTTGTTGTGACCGGGTCGTATTCCAACGAGCCATCCCCGCGGAACGGCGGATGGTGGGCAACCAGAACCGATGTGTCTGCCAAGATGTCTGCAGTCTCAGCCACGCCGTGAAAGAAGGCCAGCGGGTGGTGAAAAAAGACGACACCAGCGGCCACAGCGGTGCCTGGTGCGAGAACGTCAAACCCGCTCAGGCCGGCCAGATCCGCAACAGCGGCATTGGGTATATCCTCAGCACCGGCAAAGAAGCCTGACGTCACAGGCAGAAGGCCCACCGTTGCACCTGCCGCATGGAACGCTTGGGCATCTGCCAGCATCGCGGCAGCGGTCCCGCCCGAGAACCTGGGATCGTAAACAAGCACGATATCTGACCGGAAAGCACTCATCCGCAAAACCCGGGCCAGATTGCAGAAAGATCGCGGTTGAGAAGATCCGATAACCCGGCGTTCCGGTCCGACAGGTGGTGCGCGAGATAGGCAGCAGTGCCGGACTGCATGGCGGGCGGCCTTTCCGCTTTGAGCAGAACGGGATTGACCCTGCGGAACCAGTGATAATGCAGCTTGTGGCGTATTTTTTCTGTCAGCCGGGTCTCATGCCCCATGTGATTGCGGTAACGCCCGGCGACAATCCGGCCCCCGATCCGGTTCAGCCATTGCTGGCATCCGGGCATTGTCGGGTAGTAGGTGCGGTTAAACCAGGTTTTCAGTTTGCCGGCATCCATTTCTGATGCGCCAATGTGGCCCGTAATCCGGTTGATGAATGCTTGTTTGTCGGAAAGGAAGTCTTCAAAAACAGCAACATGCACATTTTCACGGCCAAACACGTTGAAATAATTGGCAACATGAGGCGCGTAAGTGGAGCCCAGAATTATTGAGCTGTGCTGGCTCAAGGCTTGTTCAAAACTGCAACTCAAACGCGCGCTGCGGATTAGGTGCCAATATTGGGAGTAAGCGCGTTTAACCGGATCTCGGAGCAGGAAAATCAAGCGAACGTCAGGTAAAAGGCTTTTGATGCGCCTGGCTGCAACAGCCGAAAAAAGGTAGGTAGTGGAATCCTCCCCAACCAGGAGCTTTCCGCCGAATTCAGAAAACCGGGATGCGTACCAATCCAAGCTTTCTTCATTACCCAATCGAACATCGAACCATTTCAGATCCCCGCCTCTCACATCTAAAAAATCCGGATGAGTGATAGGATCATCGGCATCGAAGTAGTGAATTTCATTGTCCGGTATCCCGATCTCAGGATTCTGGCCAAGTATAAAATGCAGTGACGTCGTACCGCATTTTGGTGCACCTCCTATTATGAAATCAGGTAATCGTCTCAAAGCTCTGATCTCTTCGGTCATTCAGAAATTTCACAACAGTCACCGTGGCAGCAAATCAAGCCCGTGGCCAACCGGCACCTTGCGGGAAATACAGATAGCGGAAACTGCGCAGGCGGAAACTCTGACGACATTCTGGGGTGTTGCCTTTCTTTACCATCCGAACCGCCATCATTCAGATGGCCTCAATACTAAAACATTCTCAAACAAACGGAACTTGGGCAGCCTGCAGAAGTTTCGTTGTTTCTGCCGGGGTCTCAACAAATGTGTTCCTCGATAAGGAAAGTAGCTGCGTCCGCAGCTTTTGCAACGGCGACCGGTCCTCGAGCAGCTTGGCAATTTCCGCCTCCAGAGCCGTTTCCACCGGCGGGGCAAGAAGGATTCCGCTGCCGTGCTCGTGAAGCCAGCGTGCCGTCTCGGTTTCTGCAGGAGCAAGCGACGGCGTCGCAAAATAGCCGCCTTCGTAAATTCTGTTGGGGAGAAGCCAGAGAGAATTGCCGCCGTCTTCGTACCAGTCGCCAGCCCAGACCAGGTCAACTCCGGCATACATTTCTGAAAGATCCCCGGGCGCGGAATAGGCTCCGCCAAAAGAGATGTTTTTATACGGGCTGATTTCTGCTTCTAAGTTGCTGAGCACTCCAGGGGCCGGATAGCCGCGCAAATTGACAGTGACACGGTCCGGGAAGCGGCGCGCCAATCCGATCAGCAGATCAAGAGAACGTCGGCAGCGCAGGTTTCCAAACCACCCGATCCTCAATGGCCTGTCCGGGCCGCCCTCAATTTCTTCGGTCTCCGGGCGGCCGGGAAAATCATCTCCTTCAATCATGAGATTTTCGAGCAGGAAGGCCTGGTACGCGCCTGGATAGTATTTCGCAAAATGCTCGGTCTCGAACCGCGGCGACGAAATCACCACAAGAGCGCACTGCTTCAGGAGGTTTTTTTCAAATTGCCTGAGTATGCGTGCAACTGGCTTATGGCCCGTCAATCTGTGGTGAACATCCAGGCATTCATAAATCAGGGGCACATCCAGTCCCAGTTTTTTGCGGGCACGTGCCGCTGTCGCCAGCATGTCCAGGTTCCGCGCATAAATGGCATCGCATGTTTCCAGCAAGGCACGTTCGCGCACCGCAATGCCGGCGCCCTGAAAAATCGAAACAAGCCTTTGGCCATAAGCGTTGTCCCGGGTTTCTCCTAAATCGACAACCGGCCAATCCGCGGCTTGTTTCGGCCCCCGGTGCGGCATGAACCCAACAACAGCATGCCCGGCGGCGAGAAACGCTCTGGCACGCCGGCGGACGGCTGGCTCATTGGAGTTATGCCCGAAAAATGCGATGGTTGACATGAAAACCCCGGTCTAAAGTGTCTCTTTTGCCATCGTATGCCTGTTTGCCTTTTGCCTGGCTTTCATCAGCCGGGACAAGAACCCCAGCCCCCACGCCAGGTGCATCGTTGCAAGAGCAAGGGTACCCGACAGGCCGCAAACGGACCGGTGTATCCAGGCGGCCCGCAAGCCGCTGCACAAAATGACAATACCATATATGAACAGCCACACCAAAGGCAGCCGGGTCACTGGCAATGCAAGTAAACTCAGCAGCACAAGCACCGTGTGCACTGCGGGTATGAGTTGTCTGACACCCGGCCGGATCCTGTGTTTCAGGCAGGTCTGTGCCCGCCCGGCTCCATAGTTCCAGTACTGCTTCCAAAGGCGCCCGGCCGATTGCCTTGGAAAATACCCTATACGCATATCAGCATTGAGCCAGATTTTACCGCCCTGGCGGATCAGCCGCAAATCGTATTCAGCATCTTCGTTGGTCTTGAAATCCGCATCGTAACCGTTCAGCAGCCGGAAACTGGACATCTGAAAGGCGGCATGGTGGCCGTGATTGCAGTAGCCGGAGGCCACACCGCCGCGATGCGGAGATCCGCCGGCGCCCAGCCAGCTGTCTGCAACCCAGACAAGGCCACGCTGAAAGCAGCCACCGCTGCTGGCTGTTGCGTCCATTGGCACAACGACTGAATCCACCTCTTTCCTGGTAAGGCACCGTGCCAGACCGCTGACATAACCTGCGGGATAGACAGCATGCGCGTCGCATCTGATTGCAATGTCAAACCGGTCGAACTCCGGCTGCAGCAGCAGGTTCATTGCCGCGGCCTGTGTCCTCCCGAGGTTATGGACCAGCTGTAAATTGGGATAGCGGCCCATCATTTTGGCAACAATTGCACATGTTTCATCCTGGCTCCCGCCATCGGCAACAACAACCGGGCAGCGCGACGCCACCGGGTCGCCGTGGATGATCTCACGCAGGATTTTTTCAATCTGATCCGCTTCGTTCAAAGTCGGGATCAGAACGACAATCCGCGCCGGGTCAATGTCGTGTGATGCTGCTGTCACCAATTGTATGCCTCGGTTTCCAAATAGTTTGTTTCAGACAGCGCCGCATTCTGGAGGGCCGGGCGGGGCCGGAACCCTGCCCGGGCGCAAAAACCTGCAATGCGAAGAAACTGCATGTAGTTCCGCCTGTTCAATGCGTCGCGCGCGCGCCAAACAGATCCCCGCCCCAACGCCTTCACAATGGCCCTGCCAGCTGGACTCTCGCGCGCCAGAGCCAGCAGCTGGTTCTGCACCGGAGGGCAATAGGCCATGGCGCTGCCATGTTTGCCGGCCATGGAGCGGATCACGATCCCAACCTCGGTTTCGGACAAGCCCTCGGAAGGCGATATTTCTGCCGCGGCTTTGAAATCTTCAATCGCAAAGCCCCAGTCGCAGCGGCGTGCATAGACGCAGCCCCGTTGCAAGTACCCTGCGCGAAGCGCCAAATCTTTTGCACTGGACTTGAAGAGGGCGGCATAAAACGAAACCGGCAGCCGATCGCGCAGATCGGAAAAGATTTTCCTGTCGCTTTCGAGCCAAACCGCATCCGACTGATCTGCAGTATGCCGCTGTGCCGACGGGCCGCGGACCCCGTTGTGCTTGCGCTGAAGGAAGAGAATGTCGTTGATCACTTTGATCGGAAACCGGGTCCCCAGCCGGACGAACATCTCATAGTCGATAGACCGGCTGAGGTCCTCACGAAAGGGTCCTGCGGCGTCGTAGCAGGACCGCCTGACCAGGCTTGCGTTCTGGAAAAAAAAGATGTCTTCCAGCAAATGGCGTATGACGCTTCCTGCGGACAGGTCCGGCCAGTAACCCGTTCCCGTGAACGTCTTTTCCCCGCCGCCAGTGCCGGCATGAAACCGGACGTGCGCACCGGCTGCAATGCCGGCATCATCCGTATCAAGAATATGCGCCAGCTTTTCAGCTGCGTCCGGGCACGCGACATCATCGTCATCGCATATCCAGATATACTCACCCTGAGCATGTTTCATTGCAGCGTTCAAGGCTGCAGATTTACCCTGGTTTTCTGCCTTGAAGTACTGGAGAACACCGTTCAAATCTGCACTTAAAGCCTGTTGGACGGCCTCCGCGGTGCCGTCGGTTGACCCATCGTCCCAGATGATGATCTGATCCAGTGCCCGGGTTTGATTTGCAAGTGCCGCAATGGCTTCGCCGAGATACCTGCTTCTGTTGAATGTCGGGATAATTGCCGAAATAGAACCTTGCAAACTGACGTTCCCTAAGTGAAAAATTGCATGCAGCCCAAAGCAAAGAAACACGGGTGGTTTTCATACATCTAGTGCTGTGCGGCGTGGCGGACACTTGTTTGTCGCTTTGATGCCGGCGCCGGATGCGGAAGGAACAGATTATGCTTCGACTGCTCATATTTTGCCTCGCTCCCCTGATTTGCATGCTCTGGGGAAATGCGCAGGCCCAGACTGCGCCGAATTCTTACCGCCTTTCCCCGGGAGACAAAATCAGCCTGCGTGTTGTGACTTGGGATGAGGACGAGCGCGGCTACGTGATCTGGCAGGCAGTCAGCGGAGAGTATTCGGTTCAAATCGAAGGGCGTATAATGATACCGCTTGCCGGCCGTATTCAGGCGGTTGGCCAGACGCCCGAGGAACTGGCTGACAAGGTTGCCGATGCACTGGAAAAGCAGATCCGGAGCAACATCCGCCCGTCAACCGCTGTTGAGGTGATAGAATACAGCTCCTTCTTTATCATCGGGGATGTCGGCAATCCCGGGGCTTATCCCGTCCGGCCGGGCCTGACGGTGCTGCAAGCCTTTGCACTGGCCGGTGGAGGGCGGCGGCTGGAGGAAACGGGTGTCGACACATTGGCAGTCTTGCGCGAGACGGGCTCGCTGCAACAGATCGATTCAGAGTTGCTGCGTGCGCAAATCACCGCCATCCGGCTGCAGGCTGAGGTGGAAGAGCAGGCTGCGCTGCAGTTCCCGGACTCTCTCTTCCAAACCGGCGGCCCAGAAACCTTAGCCCCGCTATTGGAGGAAGAAAGCAGGATTTTCACCTCGCGCAAGACCGCCCTGGACCGTGAACTGGCATCCTTGAGCGAGCTTATATCTTTGCTGACGACTGAAATCGAAACCTTTCAAAAGAGGATCGAGAGCCACCAGGCCCAGTTGGAACAGGCTGAAAACTATCTTCAGGACACGTACTCCCTGCTCGAAAAGGGGCTTGCCCGAACGCCTCAATTAACCCAGGCGCAGAAAAGCGTATTCGACATTGAAGAAAAAATGCTCGACCTTCAAAACGGGTTTTACCGCGCCCATCAAAGCATCAAGGAAGCCGAGCGGGATATTTTGACGGTGAAGGCAAACCGGGCAACTCAGGCCGCAGTGGAGCTGCAGAATGTGAACGCGCGGATCGAAACGCTGCGCACCCGCCGCGACACTGCGCGCAGGCTTCTTTTGGAACGCGGGGAAGATATTGAGTTTGCCGGCGAGGGTCAGCAATATTTTAGAACCTTCCGGCTCCAACGCGGCAATGGCGAAGGGCAGCAGATCTTTCAGGGATCCGATACGATTGTTTTACCCGGAGATGTGATTACGGTCGAGCAGACACTGAGCCTCGCTGACAGCATTTCTCCCGGCTGAAACCGGCCTCTATCAGAACCGGCCCGCAGGCTATCGTTGCAAACCAGGGATCAGCGGAAGCAGGTCACTCACGGAATACGCCGATTGCCTTGGCGAGCGTCTTATGCTGAAGGGAAACCGCCACTGCAAGGCCGGTGATCCATATCAGGCCCGCCATCCCGATTTCAGCCGCATGTCCAAGCTGGAAAGATGACCGCAGGACAGCGTGAGCGCCCGCCATGGCCAAAGACAACGCGACTGGCACCAAAAGCGCATTGAGGCAATCCGGAACCCTGATCGGCACCACTTTTTTCGCCAGATACCAGCCGCGTGGCACAATCAGAAAGCCCCAGAGCGAGATAGCGGCTGCAACCGACAATACATCGGACAGAGCGGCTGCAGCGATAACGAGGCCTGCATAGAGAATAGTGGACTCCGTGCTCAGTCTCACATGCAGGTCTGTGCGGCCGGTTGCCCGGAAAATACAAGCCAGCAGAGTCACAGCGATTGCTTCGAGGGCGAGGCCGGATATGGATAAAGCGAAAATCGGAGCAACCTGCCTCCAGTCTTCGGACAGCGCGACAGTAAAAACAGCAGTCCCTGCAACCGCGGTCATCGCCAGGAGCGGAAGCAGGAGAGTCGCCATCAGGTTTATTGCAGCAAGATATATTCTCACGAGACGTTCGGGATCGCTTTGAGCCTTGGCCATGCGGACATAAACGACGGTGGATACCGGCCCTACCAGGCCGAACTGAGGCAGTTTGGAAAACCGGGCGCTCATCGAAAACAGGCCCAAAGAGGCCTCGCCGTTGAATTTTCCAATGGCTACAACTGCAACTTGAGCTTTGATCACGGAAATGGCCGAAACTGACAGGGCATCGCGGGCAAAGATCAGGTGCGGGGTGACCAGCCGCAGTTTGAATGACAGGGCGGGCCGGAACCGGGACAGGTAGAGAATTCCCGCCAGCCTGACAGCAGCCAGGGAAACTTGCTGTGCCACAAGAGCCCATATGCCGGCCCCCAAGATGGCAAGGGCAACTGCAAGGCTCAGACTGACGACCGTCGTCAGAACCTGGATTCTGGCGATGCCGGTATAATTTTCACGCCGCTCGATTTCGGCGTTCGGAGCAGCTGACACGGCTTGAAAGAAAGGGACGACCGACAATGCGGCAAGGACCTGTACCAATTCCGGTTGATCAAAGAAGGCGGCCCAGAGCGGTCCGATTGCAAGCACGGCGGCAGCCAGCCCGATACCCACCGCAACCAGCAGCCAGAATACACTGACCCATTCCTCGTGATCATAAGAGGGGGTCCGGATCAGCGAACGGCCGAGACCGGCATCGCTCAGAACGCTGCAAAAGACCACCACCGACATGGCCATCGCCATCAGTGCGAATTCCTCGACCGTCAGATGCCGCGCGACAATCGGCAGAACCATGATCTGCGACAGGGCCAAAAACAGGCGCGCCGAAACCAGCGAACTGACGCTGACAAAAAAGCTTTTGGCTGAATGCCAGGCGGGGGAGTGGTCTGCGGCCACTTCAAGTCACTCCATGACCTTCACGTCCGCCCAGTCATAGGGTTTAATCGCCGTGCCAGGGCCTGTCCGGATCAACCATTCCGGTTTTGCAAAACCGGGCCAGCAATCTGCCCCCTGCAGGAAGGCTACCGGCACATAAGCGCGCCGGAAGTTTTCGTCTGAAAAGAGGCCATCAAACGCAGTATCGGCATGCGGCCAGAATGCCAAAGACTTGTCCTTGGCGCAGGCCCGGTTGAAAGCCGCCAGCACATCGGGTGCGTGTTTCCAGAATGTGGCTTTGTCGAAACTCGCATGATTCCGCATGCCCACCTTGACTGGATTGGCATGCGCCATCTCAACCCAGTTCAGGCCCAGCAGATCGAGGATTTCGCCGTCATAGGCCAGTGCGATACCGCCGGCGGGACCAACCCCGATGGTCGGCCGCGGCTCGATCCTGTTCAGGAACCGGCCGAAACTCAGCCCCTGTTCCACCAATGTGTATTCTTTGCGGATATCGAACCTGGCCTGATAATACTGCATCCATCCGATTATAAAGGCTCCGGCGGCCGCAGCAGCGGCGGCAGACTTTGCCGCCCCCCTGACAGGGGCGGCAGCGACCGCAGAGGGGGCGCCGGCGATCAGCAAGGAAACCCCTATTGGCATCAGCGGCGCTATCGGCTGATAAAAGCGCCAGAGCGTGAAGTGATCCCCCCCCAGCGCGGCATAAGCCATTAGAATTCCGAAAATGGCAGCCCCCGTCACCAAGAGTGCCCGCGCACCGGGGCGGTTCTGTACCGTGGCGGCCATTGCCCAGATTGCCCCCCCCAGCCAGATCGCAACGAAAATTTCCGCAAACGGGCTGCGCAGGAGAAAATCGAACAGGTATTTCAGGCCATCGGCCAAGCCTTGCAATTTGTCCGAGGACACTTTTGCGTAGAATGTATTGGGGAAAGGCTGGCCGAAATAGGACAGGCGGAATGACGTCACCGCAACGAAGGCGGTAATGGCAACAGCAACGGGTCCGGCAACCGCCCGCCAGAACCGCGGCGCGATGATCCCGCTCAGGATGAGCAGGCCGAGCGCGGTGACAATTCCTTCGGGCCGGACCAGAGGCATCAGGGCCGCCGCGGCCAAAAGGCAGACAGTATTGCTCCGGCCGCCGTCCCCCTCCACCAGCCTGGCCAGCAGATACACCATCCAGATCAGTATCATCGACCAGAGTGCCAGCTCCATCATGGTCCAGACCGACCACATGAAATAGCCCGGGCTGGCGGCCAGGCAGACTGACAGGATCCAAACGGCAGGGGCCGGTGCGATGTTCAGCCAGCCGCACAGGGCCCGGACAAGCCGCAAAGTGATATAGATTGCTGTCAGAGTGAAAACGCCGCAAAGCAGGATGATTGCAAGTTCCGGCGCGGGCGTGAGCCAATACGCCAGTGTCAGGATCCCAACCCATAAGAAAGCAGTGGAGCCTTCAACTCTTTCCCCGCCGACATTGTAGACATAGCCTGCACCATTGGCGATATTCTCTGCATAAGACCGTGTGATGGCAGCGTCGTCGATGCCGATGGCGGGCAGCCCGCCCGTCAGCAGCCAGGCAATCGCCGCTCCAGCGCATGCAAGCCCCAGTGCCAAGAGGAAATCTGCGGATTTTCGATCCAGTGCCATTGCGGTTCCCGGTCTCTTCAGAAATTTGTTGTTATGGATGCAGGTTCCGGCTGAAGAGCGGTCCGGTCATACCGAACCGGCCCTGCGCCATGGCTGCAGCAATCCGCTCTGCGGCGGTCCCGGCATCAGCGGCCGATGGATCGGACAAGCCTGTGTCTTTGGTCATTGCTGCCTTGGCAAGCCGTCGTAAGTCATTGAGAAAATCCTTGGCCGGTTGAAGGTTAGCGTGTCAAACATATGTGCAGATAGCGCGCTGCTGGCGCGGGTCGAGGGATCCGGCATCCTGCTTGGCGATTGTCTTGCACATATGCTGTCGGCCATTCAAAGAGGGCACCGTTTGAGACCAGGGGCGGGGGCGCCATGGGCAACGCCGGAATTGCAGGTCTGCGCATGTGCCGGGGCATCCCGGAAAACCCAGCATTTATCGAGATGAAACTTAACGGCCATACCAGCAATTGTTCCCATGCAAATTGCCAGCGGGAGCGCAAGTTCGCCCTCATAAAAAGTGAACGGCAGCCGTTGTGTGAGCAGGCTGGCAAAATACGGCTGCAATAGCAGACGCGCCATAAAGACACACAACTTGAGCACGTGTCATACCTGTGCGCTGACGACAAACACCGCCCCGCAGCACAGGAACACCAGAAGGCTGATCCTGTCCCTCAGGGCAAAGACGATCGGGTCGTCATGCATTTCTCCGCGGTAAGAGATGATCGCGACACGGTTGATCCAATACAGAAGCATCATGCAGGCCAGCCAGAGCAATCTGGGCTCCGAGTAGAGACTGGCGACATTTGCGTTCGACACATAGAGCGCCAGAATGACAACAGAACAATAACCCGACGCCAGCATGGCGCCCAGAACAACCGGCAAGTCAGCAACGCGGTAGCCCCTGCCGTCTGTACTGGTCAGTTTCCGGGCTTTCAGATCCGTCAGTTCAGAAATGCGCTTTACGGCAGCTAAAGACAGAAACAGGAACATGGAGAAGGCCAGAAGCCATTCTGACAGCGGGATGCCGCCGGCTGCGCCCCCGGCAACGATCCGGATGGTGTAAAGGGCGCCCAAGGTCCAGATATCAATCATAAGCTTGCGTTTCAGAACCAGGGAATACGCAAACGTCAGGCCGACATAGCCCAGAAGGACAGTGGCAAACAGCGGTGGCAGAAAACCCGCGATCGCCAGCGCACTGAAAAGCAGCACCCCGGAATGAACCGTTCCGTGCGCCACTGGAATTGTCCCCGCAGCGAACGGGCGGTTGCGTTTTCGCGGGTGCTGGCGGTCCACATGCAGGTCCAGCATGTCATTGATCAGATAGATGCTCGACGCGGCCAGGCAGAAGGCGCAAAACGCCAAGAACGACGGCAGCAGCGCCGCCGGATCATGTGCTGCAAGGGCTGGAACGAAAATGAGCAGGTTTTTCAGCCACTGATGCGGGCGCATGGCTTTGATATAATGGCGGCTGCGCCCGAAGGTATTGCCGCTGTCATCATCCGCCAGATGAAGGGCATTCCCGCATATTTCGTCGACACGTTTGCGCATGGTCCTGGTGGAGCCAACAGTGATCGCTTGGCGTGCCGCAGGCCACACGTCCAGATCCGCATTCGAGTCTCCGATATAGTCGAAGCCCTTTTCGCCAAAACGCTCAACCAGCCAGCGCGCCTTTTCTTTCCCGGAAAGATTGCGGGTGTCATCCGACCCCACGGCTTCATCGAACAAACCCATTTGCGCCGCGATCTGCTTGACCTGCCTTTGGTTCGAGGCCGAGACTAAAAGGACCTCGCGCTCTTCGGCTTTGGCCGCGCTGATAAGCGCAAGAACTTTGTCACGCATCGGAACAGATGCAGCATCGATCAAGACTTCCGATGCGAGCCTGTCCTTGAATTTGGCTTTGCCGGACAGCAGCCAGGCTACAATCTGCGGCAGCTTCGCCGGATGCTTGGAGATGAGCAGTAAAAGCGCCTCGTGCATCGTGTCGGATTTTGTCAGGGTTCCGTCCAGATCGACGATCAGAGGCACGTCTGTGCGACCGGTTTCATCCAAATCAAGAGAGCCTGCCGTTTCGCGCTGCGCTGCAAATGTCGACGTCATATCGTTACCAAACTCAAAAAAATTGCACAAATCAAGGGTTTTGGAGCCGCAAGGGGAAATTCTAACCCATGCTGAACGTGAAAGCGAAAGGTGATTTCACAGTATAGTGCCGCAAAGCGCTGCAGTGTCCAGGTGAACCCATTGCGCTGTCTCTGCGGGATCCCTTCAAAGAGAATGCATGCCGTTCCGGCATTGCCGCTGAACGCCTCTGAAACCCGCCCTTGACCGGCCCGGGTAGATTTCCGGCGGTCTCAGTATCAGCATGGCATTGCTTGACGAAGACCGCGGCCGCTGATCAGGTTTGGCAGGGCCGCGGTCTGATCTGCCGGTTGCGGGCCGCTGGATGACGCCGCCGCCCCGATCCCCTATAGTCTGACTGAAACCGACCCGTCATTGAGAAATGCATGCAGCCTCAATATTCCGTGCCGATAAAAGACTTCCTGCATTCAACAACAGGTGCAGCGGCCAGCCTGTTCCTGCCGCCCATTAAGAAGTTTGCCATTCTGTCAAGCGGCCGATCCGGATCTAATCTTTTGATATCATTGCTTAAATCTCATTCTAAAATCTTCCAGCACGGTGAAATATTCGGAGAATTTCAGCTTGAAAGCCCATTGGTACGCCGACGGATCAACCAAGCGGGGGTGTGTGCCTATCTGGACCGGCGCCTCAGCCGCCTGACAACCGAACAAATCTCCGGCGTCAAACTTCTCTACAATAATATCGAGCCTCGATATGGAGATGTGCGGGGTATCCCAGGGACTGGAGACTTGCTGGAACATCTGCAGGCCAATTCTTCCATCCGGATCATTCAGCTCCGGCGCCAGGACAAGCTGGCCTTGCTGATTTCAATGCGCCTGGCGAACGCGCTCCAGCAATGGGTGTCCGGATCCTATGGCAACAAGACCGTGCATATGTCAGTTGAATGGGTCCATGAGCAGCTCACTTGGCTGGAAGCCTGGGAGTCCCGCATTGTGGAAACCTTTCCAGAGGACCGGCTGCTTCAGATGAGCTATGAAACGCTGGCGGCCAACACACAGGATGAGATGCACCGGTTGTTCGCATTCCTGGAAATTGAGCCTGCACCGGTTCATACGCGCATGTCCAAGCAGAATACCCGTTCAAAATCTGAAGTTATCGAGAACTATGACGAACTGCACGAGGCCTTCCACGGGACACCCTATGCGTCTTTGTTCAGCGAAGAGCTGCCGTCGCCTGGATAAAAAAACCGGTTGCTCTTGCAAGCGCGTGTCGGCTGGCCGGCTTTCATCACTTTCAAGGAGACCCGCTGACAGAACCTCCCTGAATTGCAAAAATCAAAGGAACCGGCCTGCAGCAATGGAACATTGCTGTCATCTATGCCCCTGCTGCAATTGTTCATACGCGGCCATAGAATTCGCGATTTGGCTTTCTGAAGCATCCCTTCATGACGCCGTAGTGGAAACCGCCGCGGAGCGTCCAGAAGGCGCATCTTGTCCTGCTGCTCAAAGATACGATGGCGCGAACCCCGCAATAGGCTGATTTGGCAAGGCTTTTAGCCAGCAATAGCGGCATCTTCCGGGACTGCCCCTGCCGGGCGCAAAATCCATAGATCGTTCCGGTTGCCATGTTCTTTGTCAAAAGCCAGTCGAAGGACAGGCGGGAAGGATCTACGGGTTCGTGAACAACCGCAGATGCGCTGATCGCCATGGGGAAACCCATGCGATGCAGCCGGAAAAAGAAGTCGATATCTTCGCCTCCGGTCCGCCCGAAGTCGAGGCGGAACCGGGCATCGCGCAAGCGCGCGTCCCGCCGGTCCAGGAACACGTTGCCGGAAAACCCCGTCTCAACGGTTCCGTTCAGCGCGGATGGCACGCTTGAGTGGATTTTGTTGTCGCGCATCCATTCCGGCGCGCCGGGCGGGTAAATGGCATGCACCGGGCCAAACACAACAGCGGCCCGCTCCCGGGCTGCGGTTTCAAGAAGGCTGGCGATCCACTCCGGTTCAGCGATCTCGTCATCGTCAATAAACACCAGGTACTCTGCGTCGGAATTCTCGAGGCAGGCGTTTCGCGCAATCGAGATATTGCCGGCCGGGGCATGCACATAACGCAAGTTAAGCCTGAGCTTCCTTGCTTGCGCTTCGATCGCGGCTTCTCTGATGGGCCGTTCATCGTTGTCGGCAATGATGATCCGGATTCTCACGTGCTCTGGAAGGTTTTGAACGGCGAGGCTTTCCAACGTCTTGTGCAGGCTGTCGCGGCGGAATGTGCAGATGCCAATGTCAATATTCATGTCTTGCCACCTGCACGGCCAGTTCTTGCCTATCTACTTTGTGACCAAAATTGTAGTTCCATTTCCGCTCAATATCCCGCACAACTAGGGTGCTCGCCGCCGCGCAAGAGCGGATGCGAGGACACTGCTGCTGCCAGACAGGATCAATGTTGGCAATGATCATATCCAGATTGTTCTTCTCCTCAGCCGTCTCGATCGGATTGTCTTTACTCATATGCCTGCTGTCCGGGGGGTCTTGGCTGATGTGGCTTCTGGCCGGCTGGCTTTTGTCGGCGCCGCTGTGTTTGATCATACTCTACGTCGAGCACCGCAGCCGCTTCAAAAGCCGGCGCAGCCCCCCCGTCCAGCGGACTTCGTCATACTGCTCCGGACAAGCGGCCGGAAACAAACAATAGCACAGTCTTCCAAAAAATCTGAAGATCGAGCCGCAAGCTTGAATTGCAGACATACCACACATCCATAGAGACACGCTCAGCATAAGAGGTGTCCGAGCGCCCGCCAATCTGCCAAGCACCGGTGATGCCTGGCTTCACGGCTTCATAATATGCTCTATCCTTGCCGTATTGCGCCAATTCCTCCTGCGTCACAGGCCGCGGGCCGACAACGCTCATGTCTCCGATGAACACATTGAAGATCTGCGGAAGCTCATCCAAGCTGGACTGGCGCATCAGGTTTCCGAGGCCGGGAAGGATCCTGGGATCATTTTTGAGCTTTCTTGTTTGCTCCCATTCGCGGCGCAAAACCGGATCTTCTGCAAGTATTTTGTCCAGCACCTCTCCTGCATTGGGCGCCATGGTGCGGAACTTCAAGCAGGAAAACTCCCTGCCTCCCAAGCCGACACGGTTGTGCCTGAAGATTGGCGACACCTGGTAAACCAGCATGATGTAAAGCGACAGCATGGCCATGAGCGGTGCAAACAGCACAATCATCATCAAGGACAGCATGATATCGCACAGCCGTTTCGAGATTTTCCCGGAAAAACGCTGTCTGCCGGTGAAACCGGTTACGCCTGCGGAATGTGCAAACTGACAGGATGTGCTTCTTCTTGTACCAAACGCCCTATCTTCCTCCGACACTGAAGTCGCGGAGTCCAAAGACATCACAGATTCCCCCCACACAAAAAACTTTGTATTCCCAGCAAGCCCAATACCCTGGCGGAACAATCACAGGGCAGCGGCGCAACTGAAGCTTACCAATCGTTAACGTTTAGAGCTTACCATCTATTGCCTTTGCTGCAAGCGGCAAGCCGCAACGCCTGAAATTTGCCGATAAGCAAACTCTTGGCGCAAGCTGATGAATGCGCAGGCAGCATCGCTGCCTGCAGCCTGAAGCTTTCAAGTTTAGCAAAACGTTAGCCCAAAGACGCCCTGGCCTGA
Organism: Leisingera aquimarina DSM 24565; assembly: GCF_000473165.1. GTDB lineage: Bacteria > Pseudomonadota > Alphaproteobacteria > Rhodobacterales > Rhodobacteraceae > Leisingera > Leisingera aquimarina. Next base: position 96,515 of record NZ_AXBE01000013.1, read on the forward strand.
GCCCGGCGCCGGCCACCGGGTCTTGGAGTTTCCCGGCGCTTGGCTTCGCCCCGGAATCCGGACGGCTTTAAGTGAGGGACACCGGCTGCTGGCCCCCGGGAATCAGAAAGAAGATGAAATAAGGGCCCCTTGCGGGGCCCTTGGGGAATCTCATTTTTCTGTTTGAATTACAGGGCCAGCCAGTCGGCGGGGTCTGCAGCCTGCAAGTCGCTCAAGTCGATACCAGCCAAAGTGAGAGTTTGGCCTGCCGGGACTGACAGAGCGGTATCCGCACCGGTATCGGTCATACTGCTCAGCACTTCATCTGCATCAGCAAAGCCCAGGGCGGACAGGTCCAGCAGGATGGTGCCATCAATGCGGAAGCCCGTGATATCATCTGAACCGCTGCCGTTTTCGACAAAAATGGTACCTGCACCGTCATCATCAAAGGCAAAATCGTCATCGCCAGCACCAGCATAAAGAACATTAGCACCGGCGCCGTTCACGTTGACAACATCATCACCGCCACCGTTGTAGATGGTGTTGATGCCGGTCGCCGCATCACCAATGGTGATGGTGTTGACGCCAGCGGTGCCGCCGCCGAAGACGGTGTTGTTACCGGTGCCGGTGATGGTGATGACGTCGTTGTCATCATCATCACCGCCGAAGATGATGTTGTTGCCGGATCCGGAGACATTGATGGTGTCTGCGCCCTGGCTGCCGCCAACAGTGTTGACGCCTTCCGCGGCTCCAGCAATTGTCAGGCTGTCGCCGCCTGCGCCGCCCCAAAGTGCATTGCCGCCATCGCCGTTGACGGTCAGGATGTCTGCGCCTGCGCCGCCGCCCAGAATGTTGTTGCCATCGGCACCGTCATTGACGTCGATATTGTCGCCGCCTTCACCGCCCCACGCCTGGTTCGCACCATCGCCTGCGATGTCGATATCATCGGTGCCGCCGCCGCCGGCCACGATATTGTCGCCGTCGCCGTTGATGTCAATGTTGTCAGCCCCAGTGTCGCTGTCGCCAGCCCACACGCGGTTGTTGCCGCCGTTCAAGACGAACAGATCGTCTCCATCGCCCCCGAACAGGGTGTCGTTGCCGTCGCCGCTCTCGAGGGTGTCGTTGCCGTCGGTGCCATTTTGCAGCACGTCCTCATCAGGACCCGGGACAGGGTCCGGTTTGGGCTCGCCCGTTTCACTGGCAAAGTCCTGGCCAATGGATTGAATCCCGTCCTCATAGTAGTGCCGGATTTCGTTTGACGGAGCAGAGAAGCCATCGACCCGGTACTGCTCCAAGTATGAATCCTTGAAGCCTTCCAGGCGAAGCGGGATAGACACGGCCTGGTTTTCACCGGTCATCCGGTCTCCGACCCACCAGTGGAAGGCCAGATCCCAAGTGCCGTTGCTGTTCTTGACCGCCCCGTATTTGTCGAGGATGTAATCGACATCGCGCGACTGGATTTCGGTTTGCAACCCGTCGAACGTATGCACGTCCTGACGATACCAGGTGTTGGCGTGGAATTTGAATGTGCCGACGCTGTCGGTCAGGGTGCCGCGGATGTCGATCTCGCCGCCGCTTGGGCGGATTGTCATCTTCGTGCCCGAATCCGCTTTAAAGGTGATCTGCTCCACCGGGGTCACTTTCGAGCCATCGATGATCCGGTCGTCAAAGCTCACCTGGTTCCCATTCATATCGCGCCCCGAAAGACCGCGGTCGACGTCACGGGAGGTCACGTCGATAAAGACACCGTCAGCATTGTAGCCGCGCGAGTTGAAAACTTCGAACGCATCTTCGACATGGACATTCGACAGGTTGATGCCTTCGGCTTTGTCGCCGACTTTGAAACCCCGGCCAACGCCTACGAACAGCGTATCCTTGAACACGTATTCATTGGTGTAGTTGAAGATGTGCACTGCCTCGTTCTTGACGTTATAGGCCGTCAGATCTTCGAAAGTCTGCTGGATGTCGGTGGCATTGTCGATGTTCCGGTGGCCGGTGAAAATGCCTTCTTCCACGGCGATGATCTGGTTGCCGGTGAAGCCGATGATGGAGGTTTCTTCTTCGTCGTAGCGCTCCCGCTCCTTAAAGGGATTGCCCGACGGGTCGAATTGAACCACGTCCACAGCCGGACCCTGGGTGCTGGTCTCGGAGGTGTTGAACATCCAGGCGGTCTTGGAGTTTGCAGCAATGTTGTCCTGCTGGAGGATCTGCCGTGCCTGGCTTTCGTAAGCAACGCCTTCAATGCCGAAATCGCCGGACTTTTCCAAGGTTAGAACGTTTGCATCTTTATCGCGGCCAGGATCCCGCCCGGTGCCGACGGTGGAGGTGACAAAATTGCCGATCCACTGGCCGGTTTCATTTGCGTCTTCCGAAACGATGCCGGCGCCTGCGACGCCATAGACGAAATTGTAATCAATGGCTGCGTGGCTGTCGTGGTGGACGATGCCCCAGCCGGGGCTGCCGGTAACCGCATTGCCTTCGACGATCGCGAGCTTTGCGTCCTCCTCCGCACCGGTGCGGTGGATATGGACCGCATAGCGGCCCTCGGGGTTATCGGTGCCGGGATTGCGCGCGGTGCCGATGGCATCCTCGCCAGGACCGCCCTTGATACCCGGGCCGCGGTTCGACCAATCGTTTTCGTCCCACAGCTCGCTTGTGTTGATCGGCTTCGATTTATCTGTCCGCCCCAGTTCATCGAATTCGGCAAAACGGACTTCGACGTCAGGGTTGTGCCGGAACATCACATGGCCGCGCACCCCTTCGGGATTCTCGGAGGAGAAGGTCACATTGCGTGTAGAGTTGCCAACGTAGACAGACAGCTCGTTATCGATCCCCTCGCGGCCGGCATAGTCCGGTGTCGTGTGATCATATTTCAGCGGCTTATCAAGGGTGACGGCGCCGGTCTTTGCATTAATCGAAACGATGGTCACTTCTTCGTCTTGGGTCTGCAAAACACCGTTTTTGTCATTGCCGACGTATTCTGTGCCCATAACCACAAGACTATCACCAACCTGCCAGCTGCCGACATCGCCTTCGAGCATCAGCACCGTGTCGCCGGCTTCGGGTTCTTCGGCCAGCTTGAGGTAGGGGGCTTTGGACGCACCCTGAATTTCGACCTTGCCATTGGTGACGACTCCGCGGCCGAGCTGTGTCGGGTCCGCAGAAAGGTCGATCGGGCCATTATCGGCAATCACGATTTCGGCGGAAACGCCGGATTGCACCGGGTTGCCCTCAGCCCCGATTGTCAGGACGGAGGATCCGCCCGTCACCAGGGTATCGACAACCATGCGTGTGTCTGTGTCGACGGCAAAATGCAGCCCGCCATCAACCCCCACTGTTCCAAGGGACGCCTTGCTTACATCGTCGTAAACAACTGAAATGCCTTTCGGAATGTAGACGTCATCGCCAGTTCCAGGCACCTTGCCGTTCGCCCAGGTCGCAGCGTCGAACCACGATCCCCCATTGATCGCCACGGCCGTGCCGGAACCGCCGGCATCCGGAAACAGGTTCATGAGCGCACTGTCATGGCCGGAGTGCATCTCCTGCTGCATGGCAACCGCTTTGGCCAGTGTGGTGCTGCCGGACCCGGTCAGATCCTGTCCGCCAGCTGCAGATCCGGAATGATGCGTCGCATCGTGTGTGGTATCCATTACCATTTCGGTACTCATATCGGTCATAACCGCTCCAGTTGCCTCGCATGCCAAAAGCCCGGGCAAAAGCCCGGCGCAAAAGGCCAGGGCGGCCCAAGCCGCCCCGAATTCGGTGTTGCTCTGATGTCGGAACGGCTGAGTGCCCCGCCCCGGATTCGCAATGCTGGCGTATCCTGTCAAAACAGCGAGAACCATAGCCCGCCAAAGACAGCGCAGAGATCGGCAAATTCCTGCGTGATCCGGATCAGTGCTGTTCCACAATCCGCCTATTCGGGCTTTTCGGCCGGCTGATGGAAGCCAACTGTTCAACATTGTCCATCCTCGAACCACGGCAACGAACATAAAGCATCCGGCGCTTTGCCAAGCCTGGCTTTCAACGATCCGCCGCGCATGGGAATAGCAGGCAAACATGGCCGGCTCGCGCCCGGACTTTGGCAAGATTATGTTTCCGCCGCCGGCAAAGAGCAAACCTGATCCGGTGTGCTTGCTGTCAGGAAGTAGAAGCCTGTGCTCCATCGAGTCTGTCCAAGGCTTCCAAGACAGATATGGTTGCCTCTGGGGGCATGATCCCGCTGGCCGTCGCGCCGTTGAGCAGGCAGGCGCCGGCCTCGTCGATTTCGAACTGCAGGCCGCTTCCGGGAAACGGGGCGGAAATCCTTGTGTGGCCAGGAAGGATCATGCGCCCAATACGTTTCAGCCTCTGCCCGTATGGCGAGTTGGCGAGGCGCGATTTGAAAGATCTGCGGTTTTTTCCAGCTGCCGCAAAACTGACCGGGGCCGCGGTTGCGTACCGGGCCTGAATGAATGGCGCATCCAGGGCAATCCGGGCCTTTGACCCGGACAGGACAAGCGTGTTGCTCATTTGTGTCGCGTGGCTGACACTGATTGCCGACACTGCATCCCCGGATGCTCTGGCGTGGCGCAGCACAAAGGCTGCAGTTCTGGATGCACCGCTCTTGGATCTTTCGACTGTGCCGCCTTCGAGCTGAAACGGTCCCAGCAGGAATTCTGCAATTGATAATCCGTAGCAGCCAAGATCATAAAGAGCCCCGCCTCCCAGTGACGGGTCGGTGATCGGATCGCCTGGCGTTTCTGCCCGCGCAAAGCCTAAGGCCGCTTCGAGATGGACCGCCTGTCCAAGTTCACCGGTGGCAATCCGCCGCTTCAGATCGGCTATGACTGGCAGAAATCTGGTCCACATCGCCTCCATGCAGAACACATTGGCTGCGGCTGCAGCTTCGGCGATCTCGCGCGCTTCAGCCGCATCGCATGCGAATGGCTTCTCGCATAGCACAGCTTTTCCGGCGGTGATTGCGGTCAGGCTGTGCTGTTTGTGCAAGATATTGGGGGTCGCGACATAAACCGCATCTACCGTATCCGAACCGGCCAGTTCCCGGTAACCGCCGAAAACCCGGGTTCCGGGAAACTGCTTTGCGAAGGTTTCCGCGTTCTCCAGTCTGCGGGATGCCACGGCGGCAAGCACGCCGGTTTTACTGAAGCGGATGTCCCGGGCAAACTGCCGGGCAATCCCGCCTGAGCCGAAGATCCCCCATCGGACTTTTGACGCTGTCACGGGCTTCCACCTCTTCTGTTCTTGTTTTTCAGAGCGCCCGGACCCGCGGCCCGGAAAGGCAGCCTGGCGGCGCCTCGAATGACAACCTGCTCCCCCAGCTTTCCGAACAAGTCGCCGATCACGGCAGGCGGGGCCTGGAAGCACCGGATCGCGGCGGCAAAATCGCGCGCCTTGACAGCGTCGATCATGCGCAGCCAATGCCATTTTTTTAGCGTCTCGATGTAATGCTTTTTCAGGGCGGCCTGTTCCGCCTTGGTTAAGTTTTCAGCCGCCATCAATGTCCTGTCCCCCTGGACAAGCGCTCCGAGGTCGCGAGCCGAATGCACCCCGCTCAGCGAATCCGGCCGCGTCACCGCCACATATCCTGCCGGATCGGTCAGGCAAAAGCGGGCGCCCCGCGCAAGCGCAGTGGCATACAGGATATAATCCTCGCCGAGCCGCATGCCGGTGTCATAGCGCAGCGATGTGCGGTTCAAGAAGCCGACGGACATCAGCGGCTTGATAAAGCCCAGCTCTCTGCGGCCGCCGCGCTGGCCCGACAGGTTGCCCCGCACGAATGCGGAAAACCCGAGAGGCTGGACACCGATGCTGTCTTCCGACCACAGCCGGGTCCGCGGCCCCTCAATACCGGTCTCCGGAACTTTGAAGAGATCATCCGCGACAAAATCCCAGTTGCCTTGCTCCGCGATGCGCAAAAGCCTGGCCAGACGCCCCGGCTCCATGAAGTCATCCGAGTCCAGCGGTGCGGCGTATGGGGCTGAGATGTTTTCCAGAGCAAGGTTGCGGGCTGCGGCGGGGCCCCGGTTTTCGGGCTGGGCCAGAACCTGCACCCGGCCGTCTTTGGCGGCGAGGGCTTTGGCGCACTCCAGAGTGCCGTCCGCCGATGCGTCGTCCACGATTATCACCTCGGCCGTCACCTGCTCCTGAGCCAGCGCGGAGCTGACGGCCCGGCGCAGTGTCGCTTGGGCATTCCAGGCAGGGATGATCACGGCGATCTGGGGAGGGGTGCCGGATCCGGTCACTGGCAGGCTGCCGCAACGGTAACAGGATGCACGGCAGTCTTGCCTTCCTTTGCCTCAACGAAGCGGCAATGGATCAAAAAAGTTGAAACGCTGCAAAATGCTGCATACCCTGACCAAGCAGGGCACAAACCGTAGGCCATTCGAACCCGCTATTGAAAGTATTCGAATTCCTTAAACCGTAATTGAGCCATATGACCGATGCAACGGTAATAATAGCAGCGTGGAATGCTGCCGGCACGATAAGCAAATCGGTTAACAGTGCGCTTGCACAGCAATCGGTATCAGCTCAGGTCGTTGTCGTTGACGACGCATCCGATGACAGCATCGCGGCCGGGCTCCCGGACCGGAAAGAGATCCTTCTCCATCGTCTGGCGGAAAACGGCGGGCCCGCGGCTGCCCGGAATGCGGCACTGGATCTTGCCCAAGGAAACTGGATTTGCGTTCTGGATTCGGATGACACCATGCTGCCTGACAGGCTGGCCGGCATGATCCCGATGGCGGAACGGGCCGGGGCTGATATTGTTCTGGGGAATTTTCTCCGGGTTGATGAAAGCGGCCGTCCGCTTGACGGAGAGCCGTTCCTGCCCCGCGAAAGCATTGATCCTGCCAAACCGGTCACTTTGGAAGAATATGTTGCGGGCAATCTGACGTCCCGGGGGTCGAAAAGCACCGGATACCTCAAGCCGGTCATATCCCGCGCGTTTCTTAAGCGGGCCGGCCTGCGTTACGATCCTGCACTGCGCAATGGCGAAGACTGCCATCTGATCATCAGCGCCCTGGCCAAGGGCGCAAGAGTGCATATCTGGCCTGAGCCCGACTACCTGTATACGGTTCGGGCCGGTTCGATTTCACACCGGATCAATCCCGATCATTTTGAGGCCCTGATCAAGGCCGACCGGGCATTTGTCGGGCAGAATGCGCAAGATCTCAGCGCCGAGGCCATCCGCCTGTTCCGCAGCCGCGAAACCGGGCTGCGGGAAATGATGGAGTCGGAGCGGGTTTTGCTGGCGCTGAAATCAAAGCATGTGCTGGATGCATTGCGGCTGGCGGGCCGCCATCCATACGCCCTGCCCAGGGCCGGGCGCCAAATCGTTGAGAGTCTGGGCAAGAAGTTCGGCCTGAAATCAAGACACTGACTTTTGATCAGCCTCTCCTTGCCAGTTGCAGAAACGACAAAACTTAAACTAGGGTGGTCAAACCTCAGTATGGTCCGCAAATGATACGGTGTTAAGGTAGCCAACATTTTGCTCTCCCCGACAGATAATTCGAAAAACCAGCCGGCAAGCCGGCTGGCGACGATCCTGATGCACCGGCGGGTGAACAATCTTAAGTCAGGCAGCGGTGTTCACCTGATGTGCCTGTGCGCCTGCCTGATCGAAGCGGGATATGAGATCCGGATTATACTTGCCCCGCGCACCAGCTTTGGCAGAATTCCATTCTGCAAGCCTGATAAGGTGCTTGCAGAACATGGGATTTCAATCGAATGGCCTAAGACTGTGCGGATCGGCGGAATCTATGTTTCAACCTGTTCGGGCGTTTGGGCAAAGGCCATCCGGCGCCTCTTCACTTACATGGTATCTGCCCTGCGCCTCTGGCTTGGCGGGACCCGGCGCCCCTATCCCAGCGATTTGGGCAAAACGCTGAACTCATCGGAAGCACGCAAAGTTCAGGAGGCTGCGAATAAAAAGCCCAGTGACCTGGTGATCGCCGAATACTCCTCTCTTGCGCCCTTGCTCGGCGGGTGCGGCGCCGCAAAACGCGCAACATTGATACACGACCTTTTTTCCAGCCGTGCGGGATCGTTCAGACAGGCGGGCAGGGCACCGGATCATACTCCGATCACTGTCCGGCAGGAATGCGAACGTCTGATGCAGGCAGATCTGTGCATTCATGCGTCGCAGCTTGAGGCGAACCTTTTGCAAGAAAAGCTGCCTCACATAAAGCATATCTGGATGCGCCCGCTCATAACCGACAACAGGGGCGCACTCGGCGGGGTGCCCCGTGTTGTTTTCATCGGCACCAGCCATGACGGCAACCGGGCAGCACTGGATCTGATTGTGAACGACATCTGGCCGCGGGTCCGGGCCGAAGTGAAATGCGAGTTGTGGATCGTTGGCGAAATATCCAGCTGGGTTGAAGGCAATCCTGAAGGCATACGGTGTTTTCACCCTGTCGAGGATTTGTGTGAACTTGCAAATGGAAATGCGATTGGCATCGCACCGATGCTGGCGGCCAGCGGGATCAGCATCAAGATTGGAACATATCTCGAGCTTGGCATGCGGGTTCTGACATTTGAGGAAACACTCAAAGCCTATGGCGACACCCTGGACGGGCTTGTCACAGCGGTAGCCACCCCCGAAGAGTTTTCGTCAGCGCTGATCTCGATGCTCAAAAACCAAGACCGAACGGCGCAAGACCCGCTGGATGTCGTGTCGCACCTGCAAGCCACAATGAAGAACGACGAGCTCCTGAATTATTTAAAGGCCTGACCTGCGGCCTCGGCTGATGCGGGATTCCCGGGTCCGGCTGACAGTTTTTAATCTGCCTGGCCGTCGAAAGAGGGATCAGCGCAACCACAAGCATCACGCGCAAGAAGCGCGCATTTGCGGCCCAACTGAAAGAAACCCGGAAGGCCGCATGACGCCCGGAGCAAAACGGGGCGGGCTCTATTATTATGAAAATTTTCTCACTTCAGCTGGTCCAGGCTCCAGGCAGCAGGCCATCAGCAAGAACAAAAAACGTGCCGCTCCGCGTCATCGCCCCATGTTGCTAATGAGGTTTAAGGGATTTTACAGTGCGGATACCGCGATCGGGCCGGACGCTGTAGTGCAAGTGGTGAAAATCGGTGAAGAACATCTCGGGGTATTGGGACCAAAACGTTTCGAACTGGAAAGTGGCCAATCATCTGCAGATTGGGACGCAGGCCTTCTTTGAGGAGGTTGAGCGCTATCGCTTCGAGAAACTTGACTATTTGCCTGCCGCGGCGGGGTTTGATCGCTATTCCGGCCGGAAAGTTCTGGATCTGCCAAGCAATGAATTCGATTTCGTGTACTGCCACACGGTGCTGCATTTCACGCCGTCGCCCGGGAAAATGGTGCGCGAGATTCACCGGGTTCTGAAACCTGGCGGCACGGCGCTCCTCATGGCAATCAACAGGCGCTCGTGGCTGTATTTCCTGCACCGCATTGCCGGTGTGAAAATCGACTACATGGATGCGCCGGTCTTTCACAAAATGGACCTGAAAGATTTCACGGAACTGACCGCCCTATTTCCTGATAAAGAAATAAAACTATCCCGTTTTCCAAAAAGAACTGAGGTGCATAAAGGCTGGAAGGCCGCCGTCTATAACACTCTTTTTGTCGACCTGTTTCACGCTCTTCCAGCGCGCATGACCCGGAATACCGGCTGTCACATGCTGGCCTTTGTACATAAACCGGACAGCGTTGGGTAACCTATGAGGCGCGACTTATCCCTTTTGCAGAACCGCCGTTTTGATGTGGTGGTGGTCGGCGGCGGCATCCAGGGGGCCTGTGTGGCACGGGACGCGGCCTTGCGGGGCCTGAGCACCGCGCTGATCGAACAGGCGGATTTTTGCAGCGCGACCAGCCATAATTCCTTGAAGACCATTCACGGCGGCATCCGCTACCTCCAGCATTTGAACTTCAGGCGCGCCATTGACTCCATCCGGGAGCAGCAGATTTTCCTGAGGACCGCCCCGCATCTTGTTCAGCTTTTGAATTTCCTGATGCCCGCCTACGGATACGGCATGAGGGGGCCGCTGGCACTGGGGGCCGGGATCGGCCTTTTCGAACTGCTGAACGCGCTTGTGTCGCTCCGGGACGGCAACAGGCCGGGATGGCCAAGGGGCAGGCTGATGCGGGCCGCCGCCTGCCGGGCGCTTGCCCCCGGCATTGACCAGCACGGCCTGAGCGGCGGCGCGGTATGGGCCGGCGCTCAGGTTGGTTTCGCTGACAAGGCTGTTCTGCAGATCCTGCAGCAGGCGGTGGATCACGGGGCTTGCGCCGCCAACCGCGTGCAGGCTGAGCAGCTGTGTTTCAGCGCGCCGGACCGCGGTTCCGTTTGCGGTCTCAAGGCAAAAGACATGCGCACGGGCAACCGGTTCGAAATACAGGCGCGTTCGGTGGTAAATGCAACAGGGCCCTGGGCCGCGGACTGGATCAAACAGGCCGGAGGCGCCAGACTGTCGCTGAAGGTTGGACTGGTTAAGAGCATGAACCTTGTCACCAGCAAACCCGCATTGCCCTACGCCCTTGCCGTAAAGAGCGCCCGCGCCTCCGATTCCCGGATCGACAGGGCCAAGCGGATGTTCTTCGTCGTGCCCTGGCAGGGCAAGGCGGTTATCGGAACCACCCATTTCACATACCGCGGCAGCTCCGGCAGCATGGAAACCGACCCGGATGGAATCGCGGCATTTGTCAATGGATTCAATGCCGCCTGCCCGGCGATGGGCCTGGCGCTTGATGATATCCTGTATTGCTACCAGGGGCTTATCCCAGGCGACGGCGAGACGGCCGAAGACGGTGCGAAACTGCATGAAAGCAAGATTGTCGATCATGCCGCCACGGATGGTATCGGCGGAATGTTCAGCATCGTCAGTATCAAATGGACAACCGCCCGGCTGACCGCGGAACAAGCCGTTGACCGGCTGCTGCGCCAATGGAATGAGCACCGCAGCTGCCGGACGCGTCAGACACCTCTCCCGGATTATCCGGATATGCCGCATGACACATGCGGATTGTCCGGCGCGCAGCTGCGCGGTTTCGTGGCGGCGCATACCGAACACACCCAGGCATTCCGCTTCAGCGACATCATCTTGCGCAGAACAAACGACCTCGTGCTGGGCAGAATGCGCGCGAAACAGTTTGCTGTGATTCTGCAAACGCTGGCGGATCATTTCGATTGGCCGGCCGAACGGCGGCGCGAAAAGGCACAGCAGGTCTTGGACCGCCTGGCCTCTTCAGCCTTCAAAAGAACATTGATCAACGGGTTGGAGGCGGTGCGATTATGAGTATTGGCAGGGGCGATATTGTATTGGTTACCGGGGCGACCGGGTTCACTGGCAAGCATCTGGTCAGGGCATTATGCGCCACCGGCGCCACAGTGCGCGCGATTGTCCGCAAATCCTCGCAACGCGATGGCATCAAGGATTTGCCGGTCGAGATCTTTCAGGGCGATGTGTTTGATGCGGATACCGCAGTCCGCGCCGCTGAGGGGGTGCATTATGTCTTCCATGCCGCAGCGGCATACCGGGAAGCCAGGATCAGCGACGATGTCTACTGGAAAGTGCATGCGCAAAGCACGCAGCACCTAGCCAGAACGGCGATGCGGAATCCCGGCTTCAAGCGGTTTGTCCACGTGTCAACCATCGGCGTTCACGGCCATATAGAAAATCCGCCCGCAAACGAAGACTACCGCTTCGCGCCCGGGGATCAGTATCAGGATACCAAAGTCGAAGCGGAACTGTGGATCAGGGATTTCGCGCAGACCGAAGGATTGCCGCTCACGGTGGTCCGGCCCGCCGCCATCTACGGCCCCGGAGACCGCCGATTGCTGAAGGTCTTCAAGATGGCAACGAAACCGGTGGTGCCGATCCTGGGATACGGGTGCAAGGGATTGTACCACCTGATCCATGTGACCGATCTGGTGCGGTTCATGATCCTGTCGGCACCCCATGAGAGGACCCTCGGCGAGGTCTATATCTGCGGTGCCCGGGATTCCATCAGCATCGAGCAGATGATCCGCGTCATTGCCAGGAATCTGCAAACGGCGCCCAAGGTCCTGCGCTTGCCCGTCACCCCGTTTTTTATCGCCGGCGATCTGTGCGAATGGATTTGCAAGCCTCTGGGAATAGAACCGCCGATTTACCGGCGGCGTGTCGCCTTCTTCACCAAGGACCGCGCGTTTGATACGTCGAAACTGCGGCAGCATACCGGGTATGAGTATCTTCACACCAACGAAAGCGGGCTTGCGGACACCGCGAACTGGTATGTCAAAGAGGGGTGGCTCTGATGAGCGGGCGGCAGACAGGGCAGACAGGGGCGCGCGCGGATATGCTTGTCGTGGCGCCGCACCCGTTCTTCACGCCCCGCGGCACCCCGTTCAGCGTCTATTACCGAACGCTCGTTCTTGCCCAGGAAGGCGTCAGGATTGATCTGCTGACCTACCATCCCGGACAGGATGTGGATATTCCGGGCGTCCGCATCGTGCGGATCCCGCGCATTGCGGTTCTCGAACCTGTGCCGGTCGGCCCGTCCGTCAAGAAGCTGTTTCTGGACGTTTTTGTTTTTTTCTGGACCATCGGGATGCTCATCCGGCACCGCTACGGGCTGGTGCATGCCCATGAGGAAGCTGTATTCTGGTGCCGCGCCCTGAAGCCCATCTTCCGGTTCCGCCTGATCTACGACATGCATTCCAGCCTGCCCCAGCAGCTGGAGAATTTCGGGTTTACAAAATCAAAGATACTGATCGGGATCTTCCGCTTTCTGGAAGACAGCTGCCTGAAGGCGGCTGATGCGGTGATCACGATCTGCCCGGACCTGCGGGACTATGCGCTGCAGCAGGGCGTCCGGAAGGAAAAGCATTTTCTGATCGAGAACTCGATCTTCGACGATGTCAGGCTGGCGGCGTCCCCCAGCGCGGCCGTGGATCCGGACGCGGAGGAGGTCGTGTTTTCCGCACAGAACCCGACGATGGTCTATGCCGGAACATTTGAAAAATACCAGGGCATCGACCGCGTCATCAAGGCGTTTGCCCAGATCACCGGCCAGTATCCGGCCGCCCGGCTGGTGCTGGCCGGCGGCACCCCGGAGCAGGTTGCGGCCATGAAGGCGGTGGCGGCCGGCGAAGGCTTGTCCGGTCAATGCGTGTTCACGGGCCGGGTTTCGAAAAAGACGGCGCTGCGGCTGAACCGGGAGGCAGATGTGCTGCTGTCCCCCCGCATTGATGGCACCAACACCCCATTGAAAATCTACGAACAGCTGGCAAGCGGAAAGCCCTTGATTGCGACCAGGATCTGGTCGCACACCCAGGTGCTGGACGATGCGTATTGTTTTCTCGTCGAACCGTCACCGGACTCGATTGCTGACGGCATGCGCAACGTGCTGAGCAACCCGGATGAGGCCAAGCGGCGGGCAGAGAATGCACGCAAGCTCTATGACCGCGAATATGCCCGCCCGGTCTATGAAGCCAAAATACGGGCGCTGCTGGCGGAAATGAACTTCAAAGGCGCCGCGCCCTGCGCTCCGGGAAAGGGCCGGGCAGGGCCCGCCTCTTCCGGTCCGGTTTGAGTGCGGGAGGCCATATAATCCGGGCTGCGGCCCGCCGGGTCCGCCCCCCTTCTCAGCCGCAGCTGCTGCGTTCGGGCGGGCAGGCCGCAGCGCATTCCATTCATTCAGATCGGGTTCAGCGGCCGCTTTCGCATTTTTGTTGCGCTGGCCTCAGGGCGGGCGATGACTTAACCTTAAAGGCAGGTTCGTCGGACCGGACCGCTCGGATCACTTGCAAAGGCGGGACTTTCAGTGGGGCGACACATTCATGGCAACCGTCAGTCTCAAGCATCGGACAGCGCCTTAAACAAGTATCTCAAGCGTGTCGTCGGCAGCAGCCGCAAGGCGGATCTGCTGAAATACGAGCTCATCACAATGCTGCTCACGAATTTTCCTGGCGCCGCCGGGCTGATCCTGCGGCAAAAAATCTACCCCTCCTTGTCGGTCATTACGGCAGAGGCACCGCGATTTCGCGCGGCGTCACCCTGCGCTGCCCGAGCCGCCTGTCTCTGGGGGCCGGCAGCATGATTGATGCCGGCGTGTTTTTTGACATCAAAAGCGACGCGGCCGCAGTGACGCTGGGGACCCGGAGCCAGATTATGCACGGAGCGCATTTCGAGACCGGATACGGCGGGCATATCATCCTGGGTGACGATTGTTACGTTGATGTCTTCGCCATCCTGAACGGGGATGGCGGGCTGGAGATTGGCAACAACGCCCTGATCGCCGGGCATTGCCATATCGTGTCCGGAAATCACTGCTTTGCGGACCTGTCGCAGCCGATGAACAGTCAAGGCATCGCCGGCCAGAGCATCGTCCTCGAGGACGATGTCTGGTTGGGGGCCGGAGTCAAGGCCCTGGACGGCATGCGCATCGGGCGCGGAAGCATTGTCTCGGCCGGTGCCGTGGTGACCCGTGACGTGGCCCCCTGCAGCATCATGGGCGGGGTTCCGGCCAAACTGATCAGACAACGGAGGCAAAAGCGTGGCTGACATCCCCAAGGCCCCCGGAACCCGTTGGCGCCAGATCACGGCTCTCGCGCTCAAAGCCTCAGTCAGCGCCGGCCTTCTGGCCTATCTGCTCTATGTTCAGGTCGACAATGCCGATGACATCTGGAGCGCTATAGGACAGGCTGATCCGCTGCTTCTGCTGTTGGCTTTCTCGTTGAACGCCGCCGGCTACCTGCTGTGTTCCTGGCGCTGGCAAATCCTGCTCAAAGCGCAAGGATTCCGGGTTCCCCTCATAGAACTCATCCGCGCCTATACGATCGGCATCTTCTTCAATTCCTTTCTGCCAGGGCTGATGAGCGGCGATTTCATGCGCGCGTTGGATATCTCCGACCGTGTCAGCTCCTATACCCGCTCCTTCCTGATTCTCTTCGTTGAGCGCCTGACCGGCATGTTCGGTTTGCTTGTGCTCGCCGTCTTCGCTTTGCCGCTGGCCGGCTGGAACATTATCGGCCAGACCGGCGTGATCTGGGTGCTTGCCGCCATCGCTGCTTTGCTGCTGGCAGCCGGCCTGGTCCTTAAGGCAATGCCGCACCGCCAAAGCCAAAACCAAAGCCGCCTGCGGCATATTCCCGGATTCCGCAAACTGGGCGAGATCGCTCACAACATGTCCGAAACCTCAAAGGGCTTCGCCTCCCGGATGACGGCTGTCTACGGCTGTATGGCGATCTCGATTGTGTTTCAGGCCAATGTCGTGCTGCATTTCTATCTGATCGGCCTGGCGGTCGGGATCGACCTGCCGCTGCAGGTCTATTTCGGGATCATCCCGGTGTCACTGTTCGTGATGATGATCCCCGCTTCGGTGAATGGCATCGGCATCCGCGAACAGATTTTCGTCTACCTGTTCGGCGCCTTCGGGACGGATGCGGCTGCGGCCATCTCACTGGCTTGGCTCGCCCTGGCGATGGTGCTGCTTCAGGCTGTGGCCGGGGGAGTGCTGTTTGCGCTTCGCAAACGGCGCCGCACCGCGGCGCCTGGGGATACGGCTGCCTCAAAACCGTCCCCCCCCGCCTGAGCGAAACCCGGCAGCCTGCATAGCGCCCGGACGGGAAACGGGGCGGGGCCAAAATCCAGATATCCCCGACAATCAAACCGGGCCGCTCAGGCTGGGTTGATCAACTTGGCATTGACAAAAAAAAATGCACGTTAGTTCTACAATGGTGTCTGCCTGGAACGAAATACCGGTTCAGGCGGTTCATAATGGGGGATAGCTAATCACCGGGGGTAGACTGAGCCTTTTGAGGCTGGGGGATTTTCAGGTTTCACTTAGCGCAGCCGCTCTGTTTCATAGCGGTTCAGCGCGTGCATTTTTCAGGTTATCCCTGTTTCCGCAGCCGGAGATTCAGATCCTCCCCCAGCTATTCCGTGTAACGAGTTACGCTTTAGCGGGGGATAGCAAAAGTGACCTATTATTACAAAAACTACGAGTGGACGGCACTCACCGAAGCTGATCTGCTGGATCAAGGGGGAAACGGATCAAGTATTGGCTGCGGTGATAAATTCACCATGCCTGAAAGCGCCACAGTCTGCCTGTCGACGAAAGACAACGATTACTTTTTGTCAGGCGACTACTACCACAACGAAAATGCGGACGATGGCAGCGGGCAAAAAGCCTACGTCGACGGGCAGCCCGCCGGCGGTCAAATATACGCCGAAAGCTATCACGTCCTGAAGGGGTCGGATGGCAATACATACTACATGATCGAAATCGAGATCGAAGGCCATAATGCCCCCGGGGCGGGGGAAGACTATTTCACGTTCTACAACAATGTTCCTCCGGCAGGGGTTGAGCTGACCGTGGTCAAAACCTGCGGCATCAAAGGCAATTGGGTTGATTACAAATGCCTTGGCGCCGGCGATAAAAACGAAACCGGATCCATTTCCGGCACCGTCTTTTGCGATCAGGATTGCGACGGCATCAACGGGGAAGTCACCGTTATTCCAGGCTGCGACTACACCATCGAAGCCGAAGACATGTCCAAGAGCGGCTTTAAAACAGTCAGCGGCAGCCAGGCCTCAGGCGGCGAACTTGCCAAACTGTACTGTGCCGGCGCCTATGGCTCTCTTTGCACCACTTTTGATGGCAAAACCGGCGTCTATGACGTGACAATCCGGGTTCAGGACGAAAACGACGGCCAAAGCATCATCAAACTGCAAGTAAACGGCCAGACTGTCGAGGCCATCCGCCTTAACGGCAACACGGATGGCAGCGGGTCGAACAACGGCGGCTTCTCGGAATATGTGATCAAGGATGTCTCCATTCAAAGCGGCGACAGCGTGAAGATCAAGGCCAAGGGGGACGGCTACGAATATGTCCGCATCGACAACATCGTTCTTGAAGGCCAGGACAGGCAGGAGACCGTGTCCGAACCGGTCAAAGAAGGGGTGACAGTCAAACTCCTGGATCTTGACGGCAATGTGGTTGCCACGACCACCACAGATGCAGACGGGAACTATGCGTTTGAGGATGTCCCGGCCGGGGATTACAAGATCATGGGGGTTGCGCCGGACGGAACCGAGTTCACGATCCAGGATGCAGGCACTGACGATACAATCGATTCAGACGTTGATGAAAATGGCATGTCCGGCGTGGTCACTGTCGGCGCAGGCACAGAAACCGATATCGATCTGGGCCTTTGCGAGAAACCCGAACCGGGTTCCCTGTCCGGCCGTTACTTCTGCGACACGGATGATGACAATCAGGATAACAACAACGGCGACGAACCCGGCATCCAGGGCGTCCTCGTCATGCTGCTGGATGCAAGCGGGGATCCAACCGGTGCAACAACAGTCACGGGCCCGAACGGAGAATACTCTTTCACCGACCTGCAAGCCGGGACCTATGGTGTCAAATTCACCGACCCGGACGGGGTTCTGGACGGGAAGACCCTGATCACTCCGAATGTCAGCGATGATGCATCCGACAGTGATGCGATCGGCGACGCTGTGATGTCCACGATCATGGACATTCAGGTTGAGGCCGGCCAGGACACGCCCGACAATGACGCCGGCGCGCGCAATTCTGATCCGATGACCGCCGAACTGGGCGACACCGTATGGCTGGACGTGTTCGGCGACGGCATCCTGAACGACGAAGCCTTTGATGCGTTCTTTAACGGCCGGGAGCAGGGGGTCCAGGGGGTGAGTGTGCACCTGCTGGCCGCAGACGGCACCCTGCTGGACCAGCAGGTCACAGATGAGAACGGCAACTACCTGTTCACCGGTCTTGCGGCGGGCGATTACAAGGTCGGTTTCATCCTGCCTGAGGGCTTTGCGTTCACCTCGGCCAACCAGGGCGGCAACGATGCCCGGGATTCCGATGCGGTGACCATGCCGGGCGATCCGGACTTTGCGATGACGCAGGTCGTTTCCCTGGCTGCGGGCGAATCCAATCTGACGCTCGATGCCGGCCTGCTGCGCTGCGGCTTGATCGAAGGCACCAGCCAGATCGACCAGAACTCGCCCGTGGGCGGTTTCGACCTGCTGGTGGGCTGCGACACCAATGACACGATCGTCGGCTTCTCCGGTGAAGACACGCTGATCGGCAATGGCGGCAATGACGTCCTGAACGGCGACAGCTATGATGACCGGCTGGAAGGCGGCGAGGGCGAAGACACTCTGAATGGCGGATCCGAAAACGACATCCTTATCGGCGGTGACGGCAATGACGACATCAACGGCGGGGGCGAAATCGATACAGCGGTCTTCGGCGGCAACTATGCCGATGCGACGATCGGGATCGTGGACCTGTTTACTGGCGAGCTGACGGTCACCTCTGTCGACGGTGTCGACCAGGTGCGCAATGTCGAATTCCTGCAGTTCGACGATGTCACGGTCGCGGTTGAGGCGCTCCTGCCCGGCGGCACCAGCGATAAGGTAGCTGCCCCGGCTCCCGGCGGTTCAGTCAATATCGACGTTCTGGCCAACGACGTCGAACTGTCCGAGGGCACATTGTCGGTGGCGCAGGTCAATGATGGCGGGTTCGGTTCTGTTGTGATCGAGCCGGACGGTACCGTGACCTATACGGCCGGCGCGAATTTCGATGGCTTCGATTTCTTCACCTATACCGTGACCAATGGTGAGGGCTTTGTCAGAACCGTCGAAGTCCAGGTCGGCGACGTCCCGGCGCTTGATCCCGCCGATCCCGGTGTGACCGTTCTGGTCGAAGCGCCGGGCGACAACGGGGTCGCATATGACGGTACCGGTGGCAATGACAGCATTCTCGGCACACGCGGCGAGGACACGATCAACGGCAGGGGCGGCAATGATATCGTTGAAGGCGGCCGCGGCGATGATAACCTGCGCGGAGCGGCGGGCAACGATATGCTGCTCGGCGGCGAAGGCGATGACACCATTAATGCGGATGGTCAGGGGGATATCGCCTTGGGCGGCATCGGCGACGACGTGCTGAACGGACAGTTCGACGATGACATCCTGTTCGGCGGTGCCGGCGATGACTTCGTCCGCGGATTGCAGGGCTCGGACTTTGTCTCAGGCGGTGCCGGTGATGACCGGTTCCAAAGCCCCAACAGCGGTGCCGATACGGTTCTTGGCGGCGCCGGGGCGGATGAGTTTATCTGGTCCGAAGCGACCGACGCCGGCGAACGCGATTTCCTCGACGGGGAAAGCGGTGTCGACACGCTCGAGATTTCGCTGAACGGTGCAGATGCGCTTGCGGTTCAAGCTGAAATCGATGCCTATCTGGCAATTGTCAATGCCAACGCCCCGGCACCGGGAAGCATCAATGACAGCAGTGTTCTGACTGATACCTTCAGCTTCACGACCATCGATCTGGACATCCGCAATATCGAAGATGTGCAGCTCGTCTAAGCCACAGAAAGGGCTCTTTAAGAGCCCTTTCATTCAAAGGGATGCAGCGCCAAGTCAGAATGTAGCAGGATCGACCTCGGCTGACGTCTTAGTTTAGACTGTTTTTGACGGTGCAAGAAGATTTTGAACTAAACCGCCCCGGGTTTGCCGGAGGCTTCAACTCCTGATTAGGATGAAGCCACAATGAGCAAGACAACAAACAAGTATTCTCCTGAGGTCCGCGAGCGTGCGGTGCGGCTGGTGCTGGACAAGTGAGCCATTGAGGCGCCATTGGTTCGCGCCCAATGGCGAACGGCCAGCACAGTTCCTGTTGGCAGGCGATCATGTCGATCTCCGCAAAGACCGGCTGTTCGGCGCATAAGCTGAATGAGTGGGTTAAGAAGGCAGAAGCCGACAGCGGCAAGCGGGCGGGCGTGCCAACAGATGCAGCCGGCAAAGGCGATGGGGCTTGTTCACCACTCCGGCCGCCGTTCTCGGCGATGCTCGCATCGCCTGTCACGCAGTGGGTCAGCCAATACCTGTCGATCAAATACACAGAGCGGTTGGGAGAAGCTGGTATCGAGCCCTCTGCCGGCAGCGCCGGAGACAGTTGCGACGATGCCTTGGCCGAGACGATCAACGGCTTGTTCAAGGCCGAGGCCGTTCACCGCCGCGGCCCTTGGCGCAACTTCGAGGCAGCGGAATACGCAACACTCGAATGGGTGGACTGGTTCAACAGCCGCCGTCTGCTCGAGCCTATCGGGAACATTCCGCCGGCAGAAGCAGAGGCCGATTTCTACGCCGCCCTGGAAACTGAGGACATTGCCGCGTAACTAACTGAAATCAGCCTCCGGCAAACCCGGGGCGGTTCAGAACAGCTCGAGCATGTGATCGGATGCGGTCATGTATCAGGCCTCCTCATGCGGCAACCGTTTACATGGCCGCGGGCCGGTATGGCGATGCGCAGACCGGGCCCAGTTCACTAACGCGAGCTTCGTGCTCTGTGCATGCGGATGGTTTTCCCGGTCCGGATCTAGTCGATCCATTGCCCCTACAGTTCTCTGAACTCCTCACATTCCGGCAGCTTCAGCACAAGTTAGCTGTTTACGCTATTCATGCCGCCACGGCCGGGTTCCGGTAATCTTCGTCTTTCGTCAGCATTGCCCAAATTGACCGGGCCATCTTGTTGGCCAGAGCAATAGCGACCAGCATTCGAGGTTTCCGCTCCAGCATTCTGGCGAGCCAAGCATCCTTTGCTGCGCCGTGCCGCAAGGCCTCTCGAACCACCGCCATTGCCCCAATGATCAATAGCTTTCGAATGTCGCGCTGACCTGTCTTCGATGTTCGCCCCAGCCGTGATTTTCCGCCAGAGGAATGCTGCCGCGGCACGAGGCCAACCCACGCAGAGAAATCACGCCCGCATCTAAAGCCTGACATGTCGGGAGCGAAGGCCTCAATCGCCAGCGCCGTTACCGGCCCAACACCTAGTGCGGTCTGCAGACGCCTCGATGTCTTCGATGACTTTGAGGCCGCCCGCATTTTTTCCTCGAGCCTGGCAATATGGGTGTCTAGAGTGACCACCTGTTCGAGATATTGATGCCTCAATTCAGGTACCAGCTCTGGCATGCCGGCGTCATCGCAGGCCAATGCTTCAGCCAGGGCCTTGAGATGCACACGTCCCTTTGGCGCGATTACACCGAATTCGGCCTTCCTCTCGGGCATGTAAACATGCCCTGACGGCCAAGGGGTGCCCGCGCAATGCATTGATCACCTGCGTGCGCTGGCCAACCAGCATTTGCCGTGTCCGGAAGAGCATCGCACGCGTCTGATGATCTTCGCTCTTCACGGTGACAGACCGCATCGCCGGACGGAACGCCGCCTCAGTAATTGCCTCAGCATCGGCTGCGTCATTCTTCCGGCGCTTCACAAAGGGTTTCACGTATATGAGCGCGATGAGCTTAACATTATGGCCCAGTTCAGAAATTTGATGCCCCAAATTATGCGCCGTAGCGCAAGCCTCCATCGCAACCACACATCGAGAATGTTGGGCAAAAAATTGAGGAACTGCGCCCGGTTCACTTTTTTGCGAAAAGCAACTGAGCCATCGTGCGCAAGCACCATGGAGCTGGAACACGTTCTTTGCCAGATCGACGCCTATAATGCTAACTTCAGTCATGGATGCTCCTCCTTCGAAGTGACATTCTGCAGAACATCACTTTGGCACACTGCGATGCCGTCAGGCGGGGGCATCCACGCCATCACTAACTTTCAATTTGGACCACTCAAGTGGGGCTGCTCAGGAATCGACCCCCTTAGTCCGCTTGCATGAGGCGATGCATGACCGAAAAAGACAACCAAACCGATACAGTCCCCGCGGAGCCTCCCAAGGACCGCGTCGTCGACGCGCTCTCCGGAAGCGGCTCGGCGCTTGCGAAATACAAGGCGTTCTTCGTGGGCGATCCCTCCACCATGAAGCTTCTGCGTTACGAAGCGGCGATTCTTCTCGCCGCACCGATGCCAGGCGCCCTGGGCTTCGCGCTCCGCAAGGTCTTGCTGCCAGGGCTCTTTGGCAAGGCGGGACGGGGGCTGAACTTCGGCCGCAATATCTCTCTGCGCTGTCCAGGGCGCATGAGTTTGGGTGATCATGTTACAATCGATGACGGCTGCGCGCTTGATGCGCGGGGCGCCAAAAGCCCTGCAGACTTTGTGATCGGACCGCGGACTTTGATCGCCCGCGATACCTGCCTTGGGATCAAAAGCGGTTACCTGCGCATAGGGGCAAACGGATCGATCGGCAGCCAGTGCTACCTGAGTGCGGTCTCCGGCATCGAGATCGGCGATGACGCGATCATCGCGGGGCAGTGCTACTTTGGCGGTGGCCGGTACAAGACCGCTCTCGGCGCCGGGCCAATGGTCACTCAGGGACTGATTACCAAAGGCCCGGTGGTCATCGGCGACGATGTCTGGATAGGCGCCGGAGCGCGCGTGCTCGATGGGGTTCGCATCGGCAATGGCGCAATCATCGGTGCCGGTTCCGTGGTGGCCAAGGACGTGGCGGAAAATGCCATCGTTGCGGGCGTTCCCGCCCGTCAGATCGGGAGCCGCAGCTGAGGGGCGGTCACATCATCAAAGCCGGTTCAGCCGAGCAAGCCCTCGTTCAGATACCATTTCGCGGTACGGCCCAAGCCGTCAGGCAGTTCGACGGTCGGGTTGTACCCCAGAAGCTCACGTGCCTTTGAAATGTCGAAGGCGCGGTCCTTGGTAAAGAAATCGCACTGCCGCACTTGCAACGGGGCGTCAATCCGAAGCGGACGCGCAATCGCCTCCGACAGATGTGCCGCCGCCAGCAGCATCGAGATAGGAATCCTCCCGCGCCGAGGCGCCACACCGACCGCCTTGCCTACCATGCCCACAAGGTCCTTCAGCGTGTAGTAGCGCTCACCGGCCAGGATGAACGTTTCGCCAAGAGCGTTTTTATGGGTCCCCAGCAGGATGATCCCATCCACCAGATCGGATATGTAAGTCAGGTGATACAGGACTTCGCCCTTGCCAAACATGATGAAGCGGCGGCGGTGGATGGCGCGGAATAGTTTCAGGAAGCGCGTGTCGCCGGGACCGTAGATGCCCACCGGGCGAAAGACCGCGCCCGGAAGGCCAGACTTGATGGCCTCGGCCGCCAGAAGCTCGCCTTCAAGCTTCGTCTCCTGATAGACATCACCGGGATTGAAAGGTGCGTCTTCCTTTGCGGGGATCGTCGCGACATCGCCATGGACGCCGGCGGTGGAACAATGAACCACCCGCGTCACACCGGCCTTATCCGCCGCATCGAGCACATATTGCGTGCCGTCCACGTTGACAGCGCGATAGTCGGCTGCGTCGAGACTTGAGCCGCGATAATACGCAGCGATGTGAAAAACATGCGTGCAACCCTGCGTCGCCTGCGCCACGGCCTTGGGGTCGGTGATATCGCCCGCGACCACCTCCGCGCCCCGCTCGGCAAGCCCACGCGCGGCCTCCGGGCGGCGGGCGAGGACGCGGACCCGCCACCCCCGGTCGAGAAGGGTCCGGGCGAGATGCCCGCCGGTGAACCCGGTCGCCCCGGTGACAAGCGCAAGGCGTTCTTCCTGATCGTTCATGTCCGGCCCTCTGTCTGTGTGCTCATACTGACCACCGCTCTCGCCAATCCTGAAACACCATCAGAGCCCAGAGCGCGTGGCTGTGGTTCGCCCGGTTGGCAAGGTGCTCAGATTTCAGCCTTTCGACGAAATCGGCGTTAAAAAGCCCTTCCGCCGTCAGTCGGCGCTTGGACAGAAGCTCTTCCATGCGCGCGCGGTATTCATTCTTCAACCAGGTCTTCATCGGCATCGAGAAACCCTGCTTCTGGCGATAGATACACTCCCGCGGCACGCGTCCCGCAGCAATCCGCTTCAACAGGGTCTTGAGCCCATCGGACCCGATCTTGAGGTGTTCCGGCACGCGATAGGCCAGAGATACGAAATCCTTGTCGAGCAGAGGAACCCGGGCTTCGAGCGACACCGCCATGGACATGCGATCCACTTTCGTCAGGCAATTGTCAGGCAGATAGCTGCGCAGATCGACATAGAGCTGCCGGTCAAGGTCCGAGCGGTCCCCGGCACGGCGGGTCAAATCGCGGATATGAGCGCCGAGATCGGTCGGTGCCCGTCCAAGCGCTTCGGGTGTCAGAAGCGCCGCGCTTTGCGCCTCGGTCACGAAAATCCGCCATCGCGCGTGCGACAGCTCCGGGTCGAGCTGCGCGCCCTCGACGAAACGCTTGACCTTGTTGACGGTGCTTTTCTTGGCCTCGGTGGGTGGAATTGCGTCCACAAGAGGCGCGATGACCTTGTTGCGCAGAGCGGCGGGGATCAGGTTCCAGGTGCGCGCCGCCCGTTGGGCCAGAAAGGTCTCGTATCCGGCAAAAAGCTCGTCACCGCCATCGCCGGTCAACGCGACCGTAACGTGCTCCCGTGCGAGTTCTGAAACGAGGAATGTCGGAAAGATCGAGAAGTCGGCGATCGGATCGTCCATGAAGTGCATCAACCGGTCGAAGAGCGCGGGCACGGACGAGTCGATGATCTTGACGTGGTGTTCCGCGCCCAGATGCGCCCCCACCTTCTGCGCCCAGGGCAGCTCGTTGTAGCTGGCCTCGTTGAACCCGATGCTGAACGCTTTTAGCGGGCCCATCGCGGACGCGACGAGTGAGCTGTCAACCCCGCCGGAAAGGAGCCCGCCAAGGGGCACTTCGCTCATGAGCTGCGCCCTGACCGAGACGTCGAGCTGCTCGGCGACCGCCTCTTGCCATTGGGCATCCGACCAGGCCGCGGTCGAGTCATCGGCATGCGGCACGTTCCAATACTGGCGGAGTTCATGCTCTCCCGTGGACAAATCCAGCAAAAGAAGCTGCGCCGCTTCAAGCTTGTAGACGCCCTGCAGAAGTGTCCGCGGCGCGGGGACATACTCCCACGACAAATACTGTCTCACCGAGTCGACATCCAGCTGACGCTCGACCAGGCCGGTTTCAAGCAACGCCTTGATCTCGGACCCGAAGACCAGATGCTTGCCCGTTGCCGACCAGTAGAGCGGCTTGATCCCGAGATGGTCCCGCGCCAGAAGGAGCTTTCCTGTGCGGAGATCATGAAGCGCGATGGCGAACATGCCGTTCAGACGGTCCACGAAACCGGCCCCGTGCTCTTCCCACAGATGTACAATCACCTCGGTGTCGGAGTTCGTTCTAAAAGTGTGGCCCTTGGCCTCGAGTTCCGTGCGGAGTTCCCGGTAGTTGTAGATCTCACCGTTGTATACGGTGGCCACGCTGCGGTCTTCGTTGAAGATCGGTTGCTGTCCACCGGCCAGATCGATGATGGCAAGCCGCCGCATGCCCATCGCTACGCGCCGGTCATCGTCGAGGTAAAGCCCCTCCTCGTCGGGCCCCCGATGCACGATGCTGCCGCACATAGACCTGACCTGGGACATTTCCAATGGAGGGGCGCTGGCGGCGGCAGCAATTCCGGCAATTCCGCACATTTCAGGACCTTCCAATGCGGTTGAAGCGCTGTGGCACCAGTTCGCGACGGACGGCACGACTCATATGAACAGGCCCCGAAGGTCGCGTTTCAGCTGTGCCAGGCTGTCATAGGCACCGGTCCATCGCAACGCGAGGGGATCGGTGCCGAAGGTCACGACCCCCCCGGTCGAGGTCACGGAGCTGCGATAGCCAGCCCCAGTCATCACGCCGTTCCCAATCTTTTGCGGAACTGCATGGCGACCTGGCGATGCAGGAAACGGGAAAGGGATTCGTATTCACCCTGAATCTGGGGCGTCGCCGTGCATGTCTCCAGCCAGGTGCGGAAACTCTGGAAGGGATGGGTCAGCGACAACCCGTCATTTGCAACAAACGCAAGCCGGCCGACCTTGTGGAGTTCACCGCGGAAGGGCAGCGGGTCCGTGCCGGGCAGGATCGCGCGACGAAGCTGCTCGACCTCGCCGAACAGGCGCGGCCGGGACCACAGCGCCGGGCGGCCCGCATTGTCACCGAAAAAGAGGAATGGAAACCGGGCGTGATCATTGGCGATCCGCCGTATCACGCGACCCCTGGCGCCGGACCATTTGCCGAAACCCCAGGGCAGGGCCGGCGCGCCGCCGGCATCCAGAACGCGTTCGATGGCGCGTTCTATCGGCTCGCCGTCAGGGAACGGACCGGCGGCGCCATATGCGAGCACTTCAAGCCCTTCCTCGGTCACGATCTGCCGCCCCGCGATCAGGGCCAGCGTTTGCCCGTCTTTCGAGGCGCGCAATGAGACCGGTTCTGCGGTCTCGTCGATCGTCCAGCCGCGCAGATGTCCGGGGCGCAGCCCACCGAACGCATCCGCGCCTCTGGACTGTGTGAAAAGCAGCATGCCGGGTGTCGCCTCGGGCAGGTCAAGGCCATGAAGAAGGCGCGAAAAATTCACGCCGGCGGCATCCAGGAATTCCGGAGGATCAAAACACGCATGCAGATGGACGTGGGCATCGACTAGGTACATTGGTCAAACAGCTTTCAAAGCAACAAGTATAACAAATATGATGTCCGATTGTCGTGCCGTCGAACCAATTCCTGCCGTTGAGGCAGACGCCCGATTCCTTTCGAGAGCCAATCAAAGAGACCGCTGAATCGCTGACCGTGTCAAGATTTTGTTGCCGGGAAGCATTATGGTGCAGGCTCATTAGAGGAGTTGTCGCCAATACGCAGCGCCGATCGCGTTTGTTTCTGATCCTCGGCATGCCGGGTGCCTCAGGGCGGCGCGCCGTCGAATCCGTTGCTGTGGAATGCCTCTGCCGACCCAATTGGAGGCCGCTGTGATTCGCAGGACAAGCCCGGCCCGCAAAGAGTTTTGCTGAGGGCCGGCGTATGATACCTAAGCTACGGGAATTGTTCCATCTGGTCTTTTTTGGGCCTTGCTTGTGCTTTCGGAAATAGGCGAGACATTTGTGAATTTACGTCCTCACCCCGCTCACGCGGCGCATGAACAGTTCGATATCATCGTGATCGGCGGCGGTGTCTACGGTTTGATGATCGGGCTCGAAGCGGGCCGCGCTGGTTTGCGCGCTGCGATTGTCGAGCGCAATCAGATCGGTGGCGCAACAAGTGCGAACTGGTTTCGTATTCTGCACGGTGGTCTGCGGTACCTTCAAACACTGGACATCCCGCGACTTCGTGAATCCATTACCGAACGCCGCTGGTTCCTGCGCAACTTTCCCGACCTTGTTCATCCGATGGGCTTCCTCATGCCGCTCTATGGGGGAAAGATGCGGCATCCGGCGGTGTTTCGGGCCGCATTTGCCCTCGACGCGGTATTGACACTGGATCGAAACGCGGGGCTATCGCCCGATAGCGTTCTTGCGCGCGGGCGCGTTTTGAGCGCCTCGGACGTGCGGAAAACCTGTTCGCAGATCCGGCCAGATGGTCTTCTTGGCGGGGCGCTTTGGAACGATGCGGTCGCAGAAGATGGCGTCGCCCTTGTCGCGGCTCTGCGAACCAGGGCCGAAGCATCGGGTGCCACCGTCGTCGAGCAGGCCGAAGCTCTGGCGCTCGAAACTGACCGGGGCTCGGTGACGGCCGTGAAGGTGCGCCGCCCGCAAGGCTATGAGGAGGAATTGCGGGGCCCTGTCGTGGTGAATGCTGCCGGCCCTTGGTGCGCCGAGCTTGCCGCCAGGTTTGATCGGCCGGTTCCAGAGCTCTTTAGACCCTCTCTGGCATTCAACCTCGTTCTAGACCTGCCGCCACCGGCACCGCTGGGGCTGGCGGTGTCGCCGCCGGATAAAACGGATCCAACGCTGTTTCTGTATCCGGTCCGGGGGGGCACGTTTGCCGGTACGTGGCACACGAGCTGGCACGAAGGTCCCGATCCGGTCCATCCGCCACAGGCTGACATCGACGCCTTTCTGGAGGCCCTGAACCTGTCGGTCCCGACGCTGGGTGCAACGCGCGGACACATATCGAAAATCCATGCAGGATTGTTGCCCGCCAAAGAAGCCGGCACAGCGAAACTCTCTGTTCGTGAAATCATTTTGGACCATGGAACTACTGGGGGGCCGATCGGCCTCTACACGGTTTCCGGCGTCAAATTCACGACCGCCCGCCGGGTTGCGGCCAACCTTGTGAAACGTGTCCTGGCAAGCAGACGCATTGCGGCTGCACCGGATGTGGCCGAATGAGACGTCTTGCCGCAATCGCGTCTGCAGCGCGGTTCGCCATGGGCGCGGGCCTCCTCCTGCACGCCTCAGATGGCGGGAAAGGATGACCCTATCGCCACCTGGACGATCGAAAACCTGTTGCGCAGCGCCGAAACGGCTGCCCCCTCTGGCTGTGCGATAACGTCCTGACCCTCTTCAAAGATCTTGGCAGAGATGTCAGACTGCGCTGCGGCTAAACCCGTTGCGCCTCAAGCTGGAACGAAGGGAGTTCGTTTGTCTTCACCCATAAAATCCGATCGCCTGGTGCACCGTGAAGGCGGCGCGTTCAGAAAATACATGGCACGGGTCGTCGGCAGCGACCGCATCGGTGCCTTCATCCGCTACGAGCTTTATGTGACCCTCTTCGCTGGTTTCCCCGGTGCGGCGGGCGTGTTCCTGCGCCAGAAGTTTTATCCGTGGTTTCTGGGGGATTGCGGACGCGGTGTTGCGTTTTCCCGCAATGTCACGCTGCGCTGCCCGAAACGGTTTTTTGTCGGCGAGGGTACACTCGTCGACGAGCATGTCTGCTTCGATATCAAAAGCACTGCGGCCTCGGTCCGGTTGGGGGCGCGAAACCAGGTCGCCCAGGGCGTGCGTTTCGAGACCGGCTATGAGGGGCATGTTACGCTTGGGGATGATTGTTTCGTCGGGGCCTATGCGATCCTGAACGGGTTCGGCGGAATCGACATCGGCAACAACGCGTTGATCGCCGGGCATTGCCATATCGTCTCGGGCGATCACGAATACGGGGACCTCTCCCTGCCGATGAACCAGCAGCCAATCACAGGCAAAGGGATCGTCATCGAGGACGATGTCTGGCTCGGCGCCGGCGCCAAGATCCTGGACGGGGTCCGCATCGGGCAGGGCAGCATCGTCTCGGCCGGCGCCGTGGTGAACCGGGATGTCGTCCCTTACAGCATCGTCGGTGGCATCCCCGCGAAGCTGATCAAGATGCGGGACGGTTGACGTGAGCATCTCTGACCGCGAAGAACTGGCAAGGCTCGGGGCTAAACCTGCCAGGCCCAACTGGACCTTGTTCGACTATTGTTCTTCATAACGCCCAAATATGCAGCTTCGGTCCAGTTGGGCCAGCCGGAGCAGCGCGCTTTCCTGCTGTGAGCGACACCTGAACCGCGGCACCTATTGCCTCTGAGGGTTGGGGGAGCGGCCCAGTTCTTCCATCATTTTCTCTCTGAAGACCTCCGCGGGCGTCTTCCACCCAGGGCATTTGCGGGGCGTGTTGTTAAGACGGTCGCAAATTACTTTCATGTCGTGATCTGAGAGCTGCCGGATATCGTGCTTCCGCGGGAGCCATCGCCGGGCCCGCCGGTTGGTGTTCTCAACCGTGCCCTTTTGCCAAGGCAAGGAGGGGTCGCAAAACCAAGTCTGCGTACCGGTCTGTGCTTGCAGATGCGGCCAGGACACGAATTCGGTGCCGCGGTCGAAAGTGATGGATTTGCGGGCAGCCAGAGGCAAGTCGCTGCTTGCTTTCATGATCTTGCCCCTCTCGGCAGATGGCTTCGCAATCGCCTGACGGGCAAGGCATAACCGGTTTGGTACGCTTGTCCGGGTTCTTTAAGAGAACCGTGAAGCGGCTGACACGCTCAACCATTGAGGTCGCGCTGGACTGTCCAAGGCTTTGTTTGACCAGCATAAGATCTGCTTCCCAGTGGCCGGATTGACGCCTGTGCGCTACGGCGCCGGGCCGGAACAGGATACTGGCATCACGATGGAATTTTGCCTTCTGGCGCTTGCGGGCCCGCCTCGGCCTGCGGGCCGTACGGTGGGCAGGCAGATACCACCAAAGCTCCTGCGCCATACCTTCCTTGGAATGGATGTAGCGGTAGATGGTTTCCTGGCAGACCCGCAGCCTGGCGCCTTCATGGATCATCCGGTTGCCGATCTGTTCTGGCATCCGGCCATTCTTCAGCCGCTCGACGACACGGCGGCACAACTCCGGATGACGGATCAGCTTGCGTTGCCTCGCGCGCCGGCCGGCCGCCATCAGCTGGGCTGCGGCGCCATAACAGCCATCACATTTCGGCAGGCAAGGATCCGAGAAATGGTTCCGCTTCAACTCCCCGAATACCGTCGATCTGCAGCGCCCGAGGGCAGCCGCGATCTTGCTCACGGGCGTCTTTGCGTTCAGCATATCCTCAATTGCGCGCCGTTCACGCAAATCCAGCTCTATGTGGGCCATCTTCCATTCTCCTTGCTTTCCAGCAAGATAGGGGAATTGTCGCAACCCAATCTAGAATGTGCCGCGGCTACATATATACGGGTGTAATGAGTATTATGTAATATAATTTCAATTGCGCCCCCTAGAAGCGGAAACCCGGCGCAAGTACAGCATCACCTG
Source organism: Leisingera aquimarina DSM 24565 (assembly GCF_000473165.1). Classification (GTDB taxonomy): domain Bacteria; phylum Pseudomonadota; class Alphaproteobacteria; order Rhodobacterales; family Rhodobacteraceae; genus Leisingera; species Leisingera aquimarina. Next base: position 126,930 of record NZ_AXBE01000013.1, read on the forward strand.
ATGCCGCTAACGGGTTGCCGCCAACAGCCCGGCAAACGGCAAGCCCCTGATCTTCCTGACATCGGCAACTGATCTGCTGGAAGACCCATTGCCCAGATGCCGTCACGGCGCAGGTCTCCGGCCGCATGGCGCATTTGCCTTCCCGAGAAAGCGCGCCGGCAGCTGGCGCGGCATCCTGTTTCGCAGCCGCAGGACCCCCACTGTCAAAAGTGTATACGTTTGGCATATCCTGCCAGCGTCATCCTTAGCCTCGGCCATCCTCAAAACAAAAAGCCATCCGCATCCAGCCGGCCCGGGTTCAGGTCTTGCAAAAAAATCCTTCCCGACCCGGTGAGGATCAGCGCACCGCCGTCCTGGCGGCTGATGTCCAGATCCGCAAACCCATCCGCCGCAGCCGCCTGCAGATCAATCAGATCGCGGCCCGGGCGGAAATCGGAAATGGTGTCGCGCCCGTGGCCGCGGGCAAAGACAAAGACATCTTCGCCGCCGCCGCCGCTGAGCAGATCATGCCCCTTGCCGCCCTCCAGGTGGTCATGCCCGCCCTGGCCCTTGAGCTGGTCCTTGCCGCCGCCGCCGGACAGGGTATCGCCGCCGCGGCCGCCCTGCAGCAGATCCTGACCGCCCTGCCCGGACAGCAGGTCCTGACCGCCGCCGCCCTTGAGACTGTCGCCGCCGCTGCCGCCATAAAGCCTGTCATCGCCGCCGCCGCCTTTCAGCAGGTCGTTGCCGCTGCTGCCCTTCAGCCTGTCGCTGCCGCCGCCGCCTTCCAGCCGGTCGTTGCCGCTGCCGCCTTTAAGACTGTCATTGCCGCGGCCGCCCTCCAGCCGGTCGTTGCCGCCCTCGCCGCTCAGCAGGTCATCGCCGCCGGTGCCGTCCAGCCGGTCAGCGCCGCTGCCGCCGTAGAAACTGCCGCCCGGCAGGGTGACGCCGGGATCCTGCCGCTGCGGGAAGGAAAACCGCAGGTCCGGGCCGAACACATCCGCCAGCTCCAGCGGCGTGCCCGCATCGCTGATCAGCATGATCCGGGTGTCCCCCGCCGCCATCACTATGCCGGTGCTGCGCGCTTGCGCGTCCAGCTGGCCGGTGTTGTAGAGCCCGTCAAACAGCGACAAGTCCAGCCGGTCCTCGGCGGGAGTGAAATCGCGCACCGTCACCGCCCCTGCCGCCGGGTTGATGACAAAGGTATCGGCGCCGCTGCCGCCGGTCAGCCAGCCGCCTTCCGCCCCCGCAACCAGCACATCATCACCAGCTTGGCCATAGAGGTTTGCACCACTCCGGCCGCCCTCCAGCACGTCATTGCCGGCACTGCCGTCCAGCCGTGCCGCCCCCGCTGCCGCCATCCGCACATCGCCCAGGCTGCCAAGCGGCAGGGTGAATTGGCTGATGCCGCCTTCAGCGCCGGAGGCGGCAAAGATCTGCAAAGAGCCGCCAACCGCCGCCGCTTCCAGCGCGGTCACATTCTGCAAGCCCAGCCCCGGCGTGTGCTCCAGGCTCTCAAGATGAATCAACTCGCCGCCCGGGGTCAGGGTGAACAGGCTGAGGCCGCCGTCATTGCCCGCCGCCAGCACCAGCACATGGCCCTCTGCCTCCACCACCTCCAGCGCGCTGAGGCCGCCGAAACGGGTCATCGCGGTATCCTGCAGCTGGGCCACGACCTGCAGACCGCCATCCGCGCCCACCTGCATCAGAGTAAGCGAGCTGCTGCCCGCCGCGCCCAGCAGCGCCCAGGCGTTGCCGCCGGCCTCGAACCCTTCCAGCACGGTGATGCCGGACACTGCCAGCCCCTGGTCCGCCCCCAGATCGCTGCCGGGGCTCAACGCACCGCTGGCGGCATCGGCCCGGAAGCTGTGCAGCCCCCGCGCATCCGCCGCCAGCAGCACCGGGCCGCCCGCCGTCTGCACCAAAGCCAAAAGCGCCGCCGGATCCAGGCTGTAGGCCGCATGGACACCCGCGGCACCGGCCTGGCCCTGCACCTCCCCCGCCGCATCCAGCTGCCAGCCCTGCAGATCGCCGCTGGCCGCCCCAACCGCATAAAACGCGGATTTTCCATCCGCCAGTTCCAGCACCGCCACCGCGCCAAAGCCGCCCGCATCGGCGCCTGCCAGCGCATCGCTGTCCTGGCGGCCCAGGCTGCCGTCGCCCGCAATCTCATAGAAGGTCAGCACGCTTTGGCTGGTCTGGCCCTGCAGCAGCCGCAGCCCGCCGCCGGCTTCTGCCAGGTGGAAATCCCCGGTCCGGATCCCGGCCTCCCCGTGCAGCTGCTGGCCCGCCAGCTGCGGCAGGGCGCCGGTGCCGTCCAGCTGCCAGCGGCTGAGACCGCCATTCATGCCTGTGACCGCATAAAGCACCGCCTGGCCGTCCTGCACGGCGATTTCCAGATCGCGCAGATCGGCGCCGAAAATCAGATCCTCTGCGGCGAACCGCCCGGTGAATGCCAATGCCATAACCCCGCTCCTTTATGCTTGCGGCCCGGGGCTGAGACTGGCCGGGGCGCGGGGCGCAAAACGGGAAGCAAAGGGGGCAAAATCTGGGACATTGTTTACAGATTGACGACAATTGAACGAACAGACCCAAAACAGGCCGGAAACGGGCCGGGAACAGGCGCGGCCCGCGCATACGCCCTGTTTGCCCTGCTTCCCCCGTTGCGCAAGCAGCGCACGCTCCGTTATCAGCAGTTTGACGCGGCTCTGGCACTCTGGCGCGGAACCCGTTTTTTGCCGCCGCCGGAGCCCCGCCCATGACCCAGTCCTCGCCGATCCTTGCCCTGCCCTATCTGATGCCGAGCCAGGCGCAGAAACATGTGACCCATAACGAGGCGCTGCAGATGCTGGATGCGCTGGTGCAGCTCCGCGTCGAGGGCTTTGATACCGCCGCCCCGCCCGCCGGCCCCGCTGTGGGCGAGACCCATGCGCTGGCACAGACCCCGACCGGTGCCTGGGCCGGCCACGGGGCTGAGATTGCCGTCTGGCAGGGCGAAGGCTGGCTGTTTCTGGCGCCCTCCCCCGGCTGGCGCGCCTGGAGCCTGGCGGAAGGCGAACTCAGGGTCTGGGACGGCAGCAGCTGGATCCTGCCGCCCGCTGAAACCCAGAACCTCGGTCCTCTCGGGGTGGGCACCGCCGCGGATGCCGCCAATCCGCTGTCGGTTGCGGGGCCCGCCACGCTGCTGACCCATGCCGGGGCCGGCCATCAGCTCAAACTGAACAAGGCCGGCAGCCCCGACACCGCCGCGCTGCTGTTTCAGTCGGACTGGAGCGGCCGGGCCGAAATGGGGCTGGCGGGCTCTGATGATTTCTCCATCAAGGTCTCCGCTGACGGCAGCGCCTGGAGCACTGCGCTGGCGCTGACCGCAGACGGGCGCGCAGGGTTTGGCACCGCCAGCCCGGCGGCGCATCTGGAAATCCTGGGCGGCAGCGCCGATTACCTGCTGGCAGGCGATGGCAGCGCCGATTTCCGGCTGGGTGCGGATGGCAACGGCAGCTGCTCCGGCGCCTGGTCCGGCGGCGGCGCCGATTACGCCGAATGGTTCGAATGGGCTGATGGCAATCCACAAGGTGAGGACCGCCGCGGGGTCTCGGTGGTGCTGGAGGGCGCAAAGATCCGCCCTGCCGCCGCGGGGGAAACGCCGGTGGGCGTGATCAGCGGCAATCCGGCAGTGGTGGGCGATGGCGACATGGGCGCCTGGAAACACCGCTGGCTGCGCGACGCTTACGGCAGCCTGCTGCGCGATCCCTCAGGCCGCCCGCAGGAAAACCCCGCCTATGATCCGTCACAGCCTTACGTGCCGCGCGCCGCCCGTCCCGAATGGGCGCTGCTGGGATTGACCGGCAAGCTGCGGCTCAGGACAGGCCAGCCCGTGGCGGCACACTGGATCCGGATGCGGCAGGTCGCGGCAGAGGTCGAGGAATGGCTGGTCCGCTGAACGCCGCCGGAATTTCCTGGCGCTTCTTTGGGCGGGAGCCTGCCGCCATGCATTCGCATGGCGCTGCGCCGCGCCAGCGGCGCCGGGCCCAAGGCTTTGAGCCGCATCTATGATGCGGCGCACAGGCGCGGGAGCCCCCGCCTTTTACCCTCTGACCTTTGCTGCCTTACCCTTTGGCACCCTGGCCGCGGGCATAGACGTCCTCGTAGCGGATAATGTCATCCTCGCCCAGGTAGCTGCCGGTCTGCACCTCGATCAGCACCATCGGCACCTTGCCGGGGTTCTCCATCCGGTGCACCGCGCCAAGCGGGATGTAGACCGACTGGTTCTCGCTCACCAGTTTCTCGCTGCCGTCCACCGTCACCTTGGCGGTGCCTTCAACCACAATCCAATGCTCCGAGCGGTGGTGGTGGCTTTGCAGGCTCAGCGCCGCACCGGGATGAACATGGATACGCTTGACCTGAAAGCGCTCGCCCACGGCAAGGCTCTCAAACCAGCCCCAGGGACGGTGATCCATGGGGAATTCAGTGGCCTGTTTGGCCTGTTTTTCCTTCAGCGCCGCCACCGCCCGCTTCACATCCTGGGCGCGGTCCGCCGCAGCCACCAGCACCGCATCCGGCATCGCCACCGCAATAATATTTTCCAGCCCGATGCCGACCAGCTCCAGCCCTTCGCCTTCGGAGCGCAACAGGCTGTCCGCACAGTCAATCGCGGTGGCAGGCCCGGACGTCACCACGCCATTGCCGTCCGGGCCGCTCTCGCGCCAGACCGCGTCCCAGCCGCCCAGATCGGACCAGCCGCCCGCAAAGGGAACAACGCTGAGATTCTCTGCCTTCTCCATCACCGCATAGTCGATCGAGATATCCGCCGCCTCCTGCCAGGCCGCCGGCTCCAGCCTGAAAAAGCCCAAATCAGGCTGGCCCTGATCCACGGCAGCCTGCACCGGCGCCAGCAGATCCGGCGCATGGGCGCGGAACGCCGCCAGGATGGTTTTCACCGCAAACAGGAAAATCCCCGCATTCCACAGAAAATTGCCCGACGCCAGCATCTGCGCCGCAGTCTGTGCATCCGGCTTTTCGACAAACCGTTTCAGCCCGATCGGGCGCGGGGTGAAATCGCCGGGATCCTCTGCCAGCTCCAGATAGCCATAGCCGGTTTCAGCCCGGTCCGGCTTGATGCCGAAAGTGACCAGCTGGCCTGCGCGGGCAGCCGCCTCGCCTGCCGTGACAGCCGCCCGGAACGCCGCCGCATCCGGCACCACATGGTCCGAGGGCGCCACCAGCATCAGCGCTTCGGGATCCTGTTTTTCCAGCCACAAGGCCGCCGCCAGCACCGCAGGCGCCGTGTTGCGCCCTGCAGGTTCGATCAGGACGGCGCCGGGATCAATGCCGGCCCCCGCCAGCTGCTCGGTGACAATGAAACGGAAATCGGAATTGGTCAGCACCAAGGGCGGCGCAAAGCCTTCCCCCGACAGCCGCGCCGCCGAGGCCTGGAACAGCGTCTCCTCCCCGGTCAGCGGCACAAACTGCTTGGGATAGCTCTTGCGCGACAGGGGCCACAGCCGGGTGCCGGAGCCGCCGCAAAGAAGGATGGGATGTATCATTATGCTGCCTTGCCTCCCCGCAGAATCCGGACCGAAAAGTCACCGGTTCCCCGCATGTATAGCCCGCCGGATATCTCAAGTGCGGTTGTTTTCACATTCCGCCCCAGCATGAACTCCAGCGCCTTTGAACCCGCCTCCGCCAGTTGCCGGTAATCCGGGATTTCCGGGCTAACCGCGATCTCCAGCTCCGCAGCCTCCCCTTCCGGCAATGCCAGCTCCGGCGTCAGCGGCGCAAAGCTTGTCCAGGGGTTGCGGTAATAGGAATATTTGCTCCAGGTGTCCTGCAGCCAGGCCTGGCTGCCATGGCGGATCGCCAGCCGTGCCGTCTCCGGCCCTTTCTGGATCTTGGCAAACACCTGCACCAGCCGCCGCCGGTTTGCAGGCAGCTGCAGCAGAAACCGGTCGCCGGGATGAAACACCCCGTCCGCAGGCTGCCAGCTGAGCGGCGGATAGACCCGTTCGGCATCCTGGAAGCTGCGGCTTTCACCCGGATCCTGCGGCCCGCGGCCCTGCTCAAGGATCTCCATGATGTCGCGAAAGATGATTTCCGCATAGGCCCGCCCGCCAAAAGGCGTGGTGTGCTGGTCGTCACGGATGCAGGCGTCCAGGTCCAGATCTTCGCGGTAAAGGTTGCGCTGAAAGCAGCGCGGCCCTTGGGCGCTGCGGGTCTGCTGGATATTGCGCCGCTCCGCCTGCTGCGCGCTTTTCATCGGCAGCACCAGGTTCAGCACCGCTGCGCCAGAGGCTGCCAGAGTGTCATAGTAAAATTTCAACGCAGGCCGGCTGAACACCGGCAGGGTGGTGGAATGCCATTCCGAAACCAGCAGCGTCTCCGGCCCCAGAAGATCCGCGATATCGCGCAGGCACATGCAGGCAGCAGTGTCGAAGTGGCTGCCAACCATCCCATGCTGATGGATCTCCAGACCGCCGCCGCAGGCCTCGTCCAGCATCGCGCCCAAATACGCCGCATAGCCGGTTGCCTCCCCCTGCTGATTATAGTGCTGTGCCGTCACCGACGCGCCGAAAAACACCACCCTGCGGATCATCCGGAAATACCTTTTTGTAAAAACAGCTGCGCTTTGAAAATCACTTGGCCCGCAGATTACCCAACCCCTGCGCCAGGAACCACTCATAAGTGCCGCGCACCCCGGCCTCCAGGCCGATCCCGGCCTGCCAGCCCAGCCGCTTGAGCCGCGACACATCCATCAGCTTGCGCGGGGTGCCGTCGGGTTTCGACGGGTCGGTCAGGATCTGCCCTTCAAAACCGGTCACCTCTGCCACCAGCTGCGCCAGCTCCAGGATCGAGACGTCTTCGCCGCAGCCGACGTTGATATGGCTGAGCATCGGATCGGTCTCGCGCTGGTAGGCCGCCGCATCCAGATCCATCACAAACAGCGAGGCCGTCGCCATGTCGTCCACATGCAGGAACTCGCGCCGGGGCGTGCCGGATCCCCAGATGGTGACGCTCTCTGCGCCGGCCGCGGCCGCCTCGTGGAAGCGGCGGATCAGGGCGGGCAGCACATGGGAGTTTTCCGGGTGGAAATTGTCGCCCGGCCCATAGAGGTTGGTCGGCATCACCGAGCGGTAGTCCACGCCGTACTGCCGGTTGTAGCTTTCGCACAGCTTGATGCCGGCGATCTTGGCAATGGCATAAGGTTCGTTGGTGGGTTCCAGCACGCCTGTGAGCAGCGCATCTTCCGCCATCGGCTGGTCTGCCAGCTTGGGGTAGATGCAGCTCGACCCCAGTTGCAGCAGCTTATTCACCCCCGCCTCAAAGGCCGCATGGATGACATTGCACTCGATCATCAGGTTTTCATAGATGAACTCAGCCGGGTAGCTGTTGTTGGCAACAATGCCGCCCACCTTGGCCGCCGCCAGAATGACCTGATCGGGCTGTTCCGCCTGCATGAAGGCGCGCACCGCTGCCTGATCGGTCAGGTCCAGTTCGGCGCTGGTGCGGGTTATCAGCGTCAAATCCTCGCCTGCCGCCTGGCGCGTCTGCAATTGCCGCAGGATCGCACCGCCGACCATGCCGCGGTGGCCTGCCACATAAATCCGGGTCATGACCTTAGCCCTCAACGCTGACCGGCAGGTCCATGCCGTGTTCTTTCAGCAGCGCATGGCGGCGGGCGGTTTTCAGGTCTTCGGCGACCATCTCGGCGCACATTTCCTGGGTGGTGATTTCCGGCACCCAGCCCAGTTTTTCCTTGGCCTTGGCGGGATCGCCGAGCAGCGTTTCCACCTCCGCCGGGCGGAAGTAGCGCGGGTCGATCCGCATCACCACATCGCCGGGTTTCAGCGCCGGGGCGTTATCGCCCTCGACCGCCGCCACGGTGGCAATCTCCTCGACACCGCTGCCGGAGAATTCCAGGTGAATGCCCAGTTCGGCCGCCGACCACTGGATGAACTGGCGGACTGAGTACTGCTTGCCGGTGGCGATCACGAAATCCTCCGCCGCGTCCTGCTGCAGCATCATCCACTGCATCCGCACGTAATCCTTTGCATGGCCCCAGTCGCGCAGCGCGTCGATATTGCCCATATACAGGCAGGGCTCCAGGCCTTGCGCGATATTGGCCAGGCCACGGGTGATCTTGCGGGTCACAAAAGTCTCGCCGCGGCGCGGGCTCTCGTGGTTGAACAGGATGCCGTTGCAGGCATACATACCGTAAGCCTCGCGGTAGTTCACGGTAATCCAGTAGGAATAGAGCTTGGCCACCGCATAAGGCGAGCGCGGGTAGAACGGCGTGGTCTCGCGCTGCGGCGTCTCCTGCACCAACCCGTACAATTCCGAGGTCGAGGCCTGATAGAAGCGGGTCTTCTTTTCCAGCCCCAGAAAGCGGATCGCTTCAAGCAGGCGCAGGGTGCCCATGGCATCCACGTCGGCGGTATATTCCGGGCTCTCAAAGCTCACCGCCACATGGGACTGGGCACCGAGGTTATAGACCTCGTCGGGCTGCACTTCCTGCAGGATCCGGGTCAGGTTCGAGGTGTCGCTCAGATCGCCGTAATGCAGTTTGAAGCGGGCCTGGCGCTCATGCGGGTCCTGATAGATATGGTCCACCCGCTGGGTGTTGAACGAGGACGCCCGGCGCTTGATGCCATGCACCTCATAGCCCTTCTCCAGAAGGAACTCTGCAAGATAAGAGCCGTCCTGGCCCGTGACACCGGTGATAAGAGCTTTTTTCATAAGTATGACCCGTTGCTGAAGGCCTGTTCGCCTGGCCCGTGCTTAGGCCAGCAGGGCGGAAAAGACCAGCGGGGGCAGCAGAGAAGCGCCGTTTCCCGGCTCAGCCCGCACCCTGGCCGGGCCAGGCGGGGGCCTGCGGATCCGGGTCATAGCCCAGCCGGGCGCAGAGGCTGCTGTAGGCCGGCGCATCTGCCAGCTCTGCTGCAACCGCGGCAGGCACTGCCCGGCGCGGGCGGGCGGCAATGGCGCCGCCGCTGCGGCCGCTGTCGCCGGACAGGCTCCGGGCCGCGATCCGGCGCTGGAAATCCGCGCTGGCGGACAGCTCCAGCAGCTGGCAGATCCGGGCCATGCCTGCTTCGGGGGCCGCCGTGAACGCCTCATAATGCAGGATCTCCGTGCCTGCGTAATGGTCCAGGAACAGATGATAGCGGCGGGCGTATTCCTGCAGCGTGGCGGGCGCGAAATGCAGCCAGTCCTGGCGCTGCAGGCTGAGCCAGGAATCCAGCGGGTGGCGCACCGTCACCAAGCTCAGCAAATGGTAATCCGCGGCCAGCAGCTCTTTCATCGAAGGCCGCTGCGGCGGCTGGTCTTTGCCGGTGCAGAAATGGCTGTGGCTGTGATCGCGCAGCACCAGGTCGCGCCCCTCGGCCCGTGTCTCTGCCGCCAGCGCCGCCAGCCCGGTCTGGAAAATCCGCGCCAGCACCTTCTGCCCTGGCGGGCTGGAGCCTGCCTTGGCCAGGCTGATCAGGTCGCGCGGCGCAAAGGCGCCCTGATAGCCCAGGGTGCTGAACGGATCGGCCTCGCTCAGCAGCCGGACACAGGGCAGGGCCGCGATGGATTTGGCAATCAGCGTGCCGCCGGTGCAGGCGAAGTGATGCAGGCTGCGCAGGACCGGCCGCGCAGGCTGCGGCGCAGCGGCGCGGCAGTCCGCCAGCAGCCGGGCCGCTTCCGGCGCTTGCAGCCCGGCAGCCAGCCGGTCCGGCTCCGCCGCCAGAACCCGTTCAAGCCGCGCGCAAGCATCCTCCGCGGCCCCCGTGCCAGTGCCGCCTGAGCTCATTCCTCTGGCTCCGGCGCCGTGGCCTCTGCGTCACCGGCCAGCGGCGCCAGCCGGTCCGCCAGCCGCCGCAGCAGATCCTCCTGCACCTCTTTCTCTTGCAGCAGCGCCCCATAGCGCAGCTGCAGCTCAGCCAGATCCGCAGTGCAGGCTTGCAGCTGCTGCTCTGCCACGGCCTGGTCCTGCTCGGCAGCCTGCTCACATGCCTGCAATTTCTGTTCGGCGGCCAGCGCCGTGTTATTGCGCCAGGCCACCGCATAGGGCCGGTCCGGATCTTCCGGCGCGGCCTCCAGCCAGCTGATATAGCCCAGCTCTTCCAGCCCGGCCCGCAGCGCCGCCATCCCCGGCGCCCCCCGGTACAAGGGCTCCCGGCCTTCCTGCAGCCGCAGCGTCTGGAAATGCTGCAGGCAATCCGCCTGCTCCAGCGCCTGCAGCAGCGCCAGCGCCTGGCCCGGCGCCTCGATCACCAGCAGCCCCCGCCCCGCCCCGGGCAGGCCACAGCGCGCCGCCAGATCCGCAATAGCCTGCGTCTCCACCGTCTCTTCCGCCAGCACCCGCAGGCCCGGAAACAGCCGGTACAGCGCCTCAGCCGGCTCTGACAGGCTGCTAAGCCCGGCGAAGTTGCAGCTGTGGAAACGGCCCGGGCCGCCCTTGGCCGAGACCGCCGCCGCAATGGCCTGCACCGGCGCGAACCGCTTTGCCAGAGCCTGCAGCCCGGGCATGGCTTCGGGATCCGCCTCGGCCAGCACCACCGGGTCAAGGCCCGCCTGCACGTAGCCTTCGGCGGCGCGGCCGCTGCCCGCGCCGATATGCAGCACATAATCTGCCGGGAAAGAGAGCGAAAACGCCGCCATGGCTCAGCGGGTTCCGCGCAGCGCGTGCCGGGCGCTGCGCAGCGGCGCCATCAGGCGGAACGAGCGCGAGTTGCGCAGCTTTTGCACCTGCGCCTTCAGCCCGGCGGCAGTCTGCGCCTGGGCGGCGGCCACCTGCTCAAGACCGGCAATCCTGTGTCCGGCCGTCCCCAGCAGCTCCGCCTTGGCCCGCAGCCGCCCCTTCAGGGCCTCCGTCTCGGCCTGCAGCTGCGCCCGGGCCGCCTCAGCCTGTGCCTGCAGGCTGGTGAACCGCCCGCCGGCCTGTTCCAGCTGCCGCTCCAGCTGCAGCTTTTCGCGGTACAGCGCTTCCATCTGTTCATACATGCTGTGCTGCTGCGCCTGCAGCAGCGCCCGTTCCTCGGCGGCGTCCTGCCCGGCCAGAAAGATCTTCAGCGCCGCATCGGGATCCGCGGCGGCCTGCCCGGCCTGCCCCGCCTGCACAGAGGCGGCAAATTGCCCGGCCAGGCGGCGCAGGCCGGGATCTGCCTGCAGCCGGGCCGCGGCCAGCGCCAGCAGCACCGCATCGGGGGCGGCACCCGCCGCATCCTGCAGGCTGCGCTGCGCAGCGTCCGCCGCCGCCGGCCCGCAACAGGCCAGCAGCGCCTCTGGCGCCTGCCGGGCCGCGGCACCGTCCAGCAGCAGCACCCGCTGGCGGTTCTGCACCTGCAGCGCCAGCACCGTTTCAATTTCCTGTTGCGCAGCGGCCAAGGCTGCAGCCGGCGCCAGCCCGTCCTGCAGTCCGGCGCAAAGCGCCTCCGCAGGCGAACGCGCCAGCAGCACAACCGCCCCGGCCGCCTCCGGCAGCGCCGCAGGCAGCGCCTCGAGCAGGGTTACGGAATACTGCCCCTGCAAAACAGCCTGCAGGGCCGCGCCCAGCGGCGCCTGCGCCGCCCACAACAGTATCCCCCGGCCTGCCCCAGCCGCTGCCAAAGGGGCCGCTTCTGCCCTATCGCCTGCCATATGATTGATCCTCAACCGCCTTGCCGCTGCACCGGCTTCTTCGCAACCCGCTGTCCGCCGCGGCGCCTGCCTGTCTGTTCTGCCTGTCAGGGGCCGCCCGTACCGGAAACCTTTTACGGGCGTGCAGGCCTGAATAGCAAGACAGCTCCCGGCGCAATCCCCCCGGACCGCCCCTGTACCGCCCCCGGACCGCCTTTGGGGAGGACATCCCGGTGCCGGGCTGCTATGGGCTGCTGCAGCATCAGGCAGAAACCGGCACCCGCAGGCAGGCAGGCGGTACAGGGGCGGCAGCACATGATACGGATCTTCAAAACCGGCGCGCATATCCGCCGCACGCCGCTCAGCTACCCGGCGCTGGCGCCGCTGTTTGACGGCCATATCCAGGAGGCGGAGACCCCCGGCGAGGCCGATCTCTATGTTTTTGCCCATATCCTGGACATCGAAAATGCGCCCCGGGAGCTGGTTGAGGACTGGCGTCAGCGCCGCCGCCCCATTGTGCTGTTATCGGAAGAGCCGTTCTGGGACACGCTCTGGGGCCGTCAGCCGCTGGCCCGCCGCCGCCTGGCGGACAACCCCTGGGGACGGCTGCCGGTGCATCAGCTGACCCATCACAGCAGTGCCATCTTCCGCTTTACCCGGATCCCCTACTACCTTTTGACGAATCACCGCTTTGCCAATGCCTATGCGGCGAAATTCGCCCGCAACGCCCGGCTGACCCCGGCGGACTGGCGCCAGGCCTTCCTGCAGCGGCGCAGCCACCTGGCCTTTCTGTTTGAGCGCCGGGACGGCGCCCATCATTCGCTGCGCTGGCCCGAGGGCGACATCACCGGCCTGTGCCACTGGCGCACCCAGGTTGCACAGGCCTGCCGCCAGGGCTGCATCGAGCGGCTGGGCCGCAGCTGGCAGCCGGAGCGGCCGGCGCGCGGCCAGCTGGCCGACTGGCATCTGGACAAGCTGGCCCTGCTGGACGGGCGCGCCCGGGTGGTCGGCGCCTTTGAGAACACCCATCAGCCCGATTACATCACCGAAAAACTGTTCGACGCCTTTGCCTGCGGCGCCCTGCCCGCCTATACCGCCGGGCCGCGCCACCGGATCCATGAGCTGGGCCTGCCCGCGGCCAGCTGGCTCAATCTGCACGGGCTCTCCGCCACCAGGGCGGCGGCCCGGCTGGACGGGCTGGACTGGGGCGATGCCGCCTGGCTGGAGCGCACCAGCGAAGCCTACGCCGCCGCCCAGCGGCAGCTGGCCGCGCTGCTGGGCGATCCGCGCAACTGGCTGCTGGAGCGCCAACGGCTGCAAGCGGCGCTGCTGGCGGAATTCCGCAGCATCCTGGATCAAAGCAGCAGCGCCTGGCCGGATCCCGCCGCGGCCTGAGCGCGGGTTTACAGCATCAAAAGCGGCTCGATCTGCAGGTTTTCGGCGTGCAGGCTGTCATCCAGCAGGAACAGGTTCAGCTCGCAAGCCGTAGCCCGTGCCGCCAGCCCGGGATCGCAGGGCACATGCAGCAGAACCTCGCGCTGGCTCGGCGGCACCAGCACCGGCGCCGGCGGGTGGATGTCGCGGAAGCCGCCTTCGGGCAGGAAAAACCGCAGCGCCAGCCGGCAGGAGATCATTCCGCCGCTGTGCAGCGCCAGCCGCAGGCCGGCATGGCGCGCCTGCTGCAGCTCCTGCGCCTGCAGCCGCATTCCCAGGCAAGCCCAGCCGCCACTGTCGGCCTCTG
>NZ_AXBE01000014.1 GCF_000473165.1 Leisingera aquimarina DSM 24565
CCAGCCCCGCCTCCAGCGGTGTGATTTCCGGCCCCAGGTCATGGCCCCAAGCGCGAAAACCCTTTTCGATCCGGCAGGCCTCCAGCGCGAAATGGCCCATGGGCTGCACCCCGGCCGCCTTGAGCGCGTCAAACACCTGGCCCGCTGCCGCAGCCGGGACCGACAGCTCCCAGCCCAGCTCGCCAACGAAGCTCACGCGGGTGGCGCGCACCGCCTGCCCGGCCAGCGTTACATCGCGGGCGGTGGAGAAGGGAAAGGCCCACCAATCATCACGGCCCAAACCCTCCAGCACCGACCGCGCGCCGGCGCCCATGACGCCGATCACAGATTCCAGTTCTGTCACATCCCGGACCTGCACATCCCGGCCCGCTGCATGGCGGCGCAGCCAGGCCAGATCCTTGCGCCGTGTCGCCGCGCCGGAGGTCACCCGGAAGTGATCCGCCGCAAGCCGGGTGATGGTCACATCCGCCTCAATCCCGCCTTTGGCGTTGAGCATTGGCGTATAGACCGCGCGGCCCGCGTCGACATCCACGTTGCCCGCTGCCAGATGCTGCAGCAGCGCCAGCGCCTCCGGCCCCTGCGCATCGAACTTGCCGAATGGGGAGAGGTCCAGCATCACCGCGCCCTGCGCCATCACCGCCGCTTCGCGGGCTGCAATCGGATACCAGGGCTGATCACCAACCGAATAGGGCAGGTTCCTCTCAGCCTCGTTCTGCGCATACCACAAGCCCCGTTCCCAGCCAGCGGTCAGGCCGAAGTGTGCACCCGCGGCCTCCCAGCGATCATGCAGCGCAGATTTGCGCAACCCCCGGCCCGCTTTCGGCTGCTTGAACGGCCAGTGCAGGGCAAAGGCATCGCTGACGGCCTCCTCCATCCGGGTTTCGATATGCGCCTGCCCGGCGGCCAAAGGATCAACCCGGGCAATATCCACCTCCCACAGGTCCATCGGCAGTTCGCCTGCGAGCATCCAATCCGCCAGCACCCGCCCCACCCCGGCCGAGGACATGACGCCGACCGAGTTCATCCCCGCCGCCACATAAAGCCCCTCCGCCTCCGGCGTCTGGCCGATCAGCGGGCGGGTGTCATGGGTGAAGCTTTCGGGGCCGTTCATGAAATGCTGAATGCCCGCATCCTGCAGTCCGGGAACCAGCGCCAGCGCCGCCTCCATAAAGGGCATGAACTGGTCCCAATCCTCAGGCAGCTCCAGAAACGGCCGGTCGCCCTCGGGGCCAAAGGCATCCCAGACCTTGGCCTGCGGCTCAAACCCACCAAAGACCAGCTTGCCGGCGTCGCCCTTCACATAGATGCCGCGGTCCAGGTCGCGCAGCACCGGATAGGGATGGGGCAGGCCCTGCATGGGTTCGGTCACCACATACATATGCTCGACCGCCTGCAGCGGCAGCGCCACCCCGGCGGCATCAGCCAGGCGTTTCGACCAGGCCCCGGCGCACAGCGCCACCTGATCCGCCAACAGCTCAGACCCATCCGCCAAACGCACACCCTTGCACGTGCCGTTCTCCACCAGCAGCGCCTCAACCTGCACGCCCTCGCGGATCACCGCCCCCTTGGCGCGGGCCGCCTTGGCATAAGCCATGCACAGATCCACCGGGTTCACATTGGCGTCTTCCTCGACCCGCAGGGCGCCAACGACCCCCTGCAGGTCCAGCCCCGGCACATCAATCCCGTCCGGCGCCAGGATGGAGGGCGTCAGCCCGAAATGCCGCCCCAGCGCCGCAATCCGGTGCAGCTCATCCATCCGCGCCTCTTTCCGCGCGATCCAATAACCGCCGGTCTGGCGGTAGCCGGTGGACAGGCCCGCCTCTTCCTCCAGCTTGGGAAACAGCTCCCCCGCATACATCGCCAGCTTCGTCATGTTCAGCGTCGCGCGCAGCGGCCCGACAATACCGGCGGCATGCCAGCTGGTGCCGCTGGTCAGCTGGTTGCGCTCCAGCACCGTGACCTCAGCCCGCCCGGCCAGGTGATAGGCCAGCCCCAGCCCGATCGCGCCGCCGCCAATAATGATGATCTGCGCCATGCCCGGCCCTTTCGATGTTTGACGCAGGATTGACTTGGGCATAGGCGCAGCACAAGAATTTGCTCCGACAATTAGAAAGACTAATGAAAGTCAGAAATAATGAAGAAAACGCAGGCGGAATCGGATGTTAACCTGCTGCGCGCGCTGGAGGTCTTCATGGCTGTCGCCGATTCCCGCCATGTGACAGCGGCGGCAGCAGCCCTGGGGATGACCCAATCGGCGGTCTCCCAGCAACTGAAAAAGCTGGAATGGGCGCTGGATGCGCCGCTGTTCAACCGCGCCCGCCGCCCGCTGGAGCTGACCCACGCGGGCGAGATCCTGCGCCGCCGCGCCTTCCGCATCCTCAGCGAGGTGGAGGACCTGCGGTCCGAGCTGCGCCATGTGCAGTCCAGCTCAATCCCGATCCTGCGGGTGGCCTTGCTGGCCTCGGTTGCCACCACTCTGACCCCCGGCCTCCTGGACATGGTACGGGGCGGGCTGGGCATTCCGGAGCTCAGCCTGTCGGCCGGGCTGGCCACCGATCATCAGGCCGCGCTGAACGCCCGCAGTATCGACATCGCCATCACCTCGGACCCGCAGTTCGACCTGACGGACTACACCTGCACGCCGGTGCTGGAAGAGCCTTTTTTCCTCGTTTTGCCAACGGATTACGATGGCCCCACCGATGACATTCACGCGCTCTCGGAACGCCTGTCCCTGGTCCGTTTCAGCGCCGACGCACCTGTCGGGCGCCGCACCGATCAGCACCTGCAGCGCTGCCGCCTGGACCTGCCGCGCTCTATGGAAGCTGACCGCGCATCGATGGTGGTCGCGGGGGTGATCACCGGCAAATGCTATGCCATCCTGACGCCCTCGCTGCTGATCGACGCAATTGCCGAGGGCATGGCGCTGCGCATCGAGCCGCTGCCCTTTGCCGGCTTCAAACGCTCCATCGTGGCGATCCACCGCACCGGGGAGCTGGGCGGTATCCCGGATCAGGTCGCAGAGGAAAGCCGCCGCCTGCTGCAGCAAAGTTTCGAGCGGCTGCTGCCCCACGCCGCGGACCATGTTATCTACCCCGCCTAATCCGCATCATTAATGAAACTAATGCTGCGTGGTTTTGCTGTGCAGGCCACGGCTTCCTTGCCATGTCTAGTGCCAGACATGACCGCAACGGAGGCCCCCGCATGGCCCGCACACCCTCCCGCCGCGCCGGACGGCAAGAGCGCATGGCCGCCCGCGCTGCCCAGGGCGCGCTAGCGGCACCCTATACGATCCGAAAAACCGGCCTCTTCAGCCTGATCAATGACGAGGCGGTTGCCATCATCGAACGCAACGCCGACCGCATCCTGGACGAGATCGGCATGGACTTCCGCGGCGATCCGGAGACGCTGGAACTGTTCCGCAAACACGGCGCCAGGGTCGACGGTGAGCGGGTCCGGTTCGATCCCGGCTGGTGCCGCGACAAGATCAAGACCGCACCGCGCGTCTTTACCCAGCACGCCCGCAATCCGGCGCGCTCGGTGCAGATCGGCGGCGACGCGCAGGTCTACGCCCCCAGCTTCGGCCCTCCTTTTGTGCACGACATGGAAAAGGGCCGCCGTTACGCCACGCTGGAGGATTTCAAGAACATCACCAAGCTGCACCACCAATTGGGCGCGGTGAACCACTCCGGCGGGGTGGTGGTGGAGCCGGTCGATGTCCCCGTCGAGCTGCGCCACCTGCATATGGCGCACACGCATCTAACGCTGAATGACAAGCCCTTCATGGGCGCCGTCACCGCACCCGAACGCGCCCGCGACACCGTCGAGATGTGCCGCATCGCCATGGGGCGGGAGTTTGTCGACAACAACTGCGTGCTCTATTCCGTGGTCAACACCAACGCACCCTTGGTGATGGACGAAACCATGCTTTGGGCGCTGAAGGAATATGCACAGGCTGGGCAATGCACCGTGGTCTCTCCTTTCGTCTTGGGCGGTGCAATGTCGCCGGTCTCAGTCGCCGCCACCCTGGCGCAGGTGCTGGCGGAGGTGATGGCCTCAGTCGCGCTGACCCAGTTGATCCGCCCCGGCGCGCCTGCGGCATTCGGCACGTTTTTCTCGCCGATCAGCCTGAAAACCGGCGCGCCGACCTTTGGCACACCGGAAGGCACCCAGTTTCAGATGTGCGCCAAAACACTGGCGGACCGGCTAGGCCTTCCCTTCCACTCGGTCGGCGGGCTGACCGCGGCCAAGGTGCCGGACGCGCAGGCCGGCTATGAGAGCCAGGCGCAGCTGATGGGCGCGGCGCTTGCCGGCGTCAACTTCATAATCCATGCCACCGGCTGCCTGGAGGGGCTCTTGACCACTGGCTACGAGAAGATCGTGATGGACGCTGACCGCTGCTCCGCCATGCAGCGGTTCATCGGCGGCGTTGATTTCTCTGAAGCGGCACAGGCGATGGATGCGTTTTTCGAGGTGGAGCCGGGCGGCCATTTCCTCGGTGCCCAGCACACCCAGGACAACTACCAGACCGCCTTTTGGATGGGCGATATGTCCGACAACGGAACTTACGAACAATGGGCCGCCGAAGGCGCCGAATGGCAGCACGAGCGCGCCAGCGCCCGGGTGAAACAGCTGCTCAATGACTACGAACACCCCGCAATGGACGACAGCATACGCGCGGCACTCGACGATTTCGTAGCCCGCCGCACCAAGGAGATCAAGGGAGGACACACATGACCCTGCACACCGACTGGACCCTGACTGAGACCGCCGAACGGCGCGACAACTACTACGCCGCAAGCCAGCGCAAATTCATCCCCTTCAAGGATCCGATGGTCTTCAAGAAAGGGTCGATGCAGTACCTGTGGGACGTCGAAGGGCGCAAATACACCGATCTTCTGGGCATGAACGTCTGCATCTCGGTCGGGCATTCCCACCCCAAGGTGGTCGCCGCCGCAATGAGCCAAGCGCAGGAGCTGACCCATTGCACCACCATGTTCTATCACCCCGTCCCGGCCCATTTTGCCGAGGAGCTGGCCGCCACCATGCCGAACCCCAACGGCGATATCGAATGGGTGGTGCATTTCACCAACTCAGGCTCCGAGGCGATCGACCTCGCCATGACCATGGCGCGCAGTTATACCGGCAATCTGGACCTGCTGGCCCTGCGCTCTGCCTATCACGGGCCGACGGCGGCGGCGCAATCGATCACCGGTATCAGCGGCTGGCGCCATCCCGGCATGCCGGGCAACGTGGCCTTTGTTGCGGAGCCGAACCAGTACCGCGGCATCTTTGGCGCAGGTGTTGATCCCTACCTGGACGAGATCGAACGCACCATCCACACCGCCACAACAGGCCGCATTGCCGGCATGTTCATCGAAAGCGTGCAAGGCTACGGCGGCATAATTGAGATGCCCAAAGGATACATGTACGGCGCCGCCGAACGGGTCCGCGCGGCAGGCGGGCTGCTGATTGCGGATGAAGTCCAGGCCGGGTTCGGGCGCACCGGCGATCACATGTGGGGGTTCGAGGCCGATGGCGTGATCCCCGACATTGTGGTGATGGCCAAAGGCATCGGCAACGGCTTCCCGCTGGGCGCCGTGGTCGCGCGCAAGGAAATCGCCGCCCCGATGGCGGAGAAATTCATGTTCCACACCTATGGCGCCAACCCGACCTCCTGCGCTGCCGGCCGTGCCGTGCTGCAGGTCCTCAAGGAAGACAAGGTGCAGGAAAACGCCCGCACCGTCGGCGCCGCCCTGCTGGAACGGCTGCACGCGCTGAAGGAAAAACACCCGGCGATCGGCGACGTGCGCGGCCGCGGCCTGATGCTTGCGATTGAAATGGTCAAGGACCGCAAGACCAAGGAACCGGATCCGCAAACCACTGCCGCTGTTTTTGAGGCGACACGCGAAAGCGGGATTATCCTGTCAAAATCAGGCGCCTACCAGTCCTGCCTGCGCATGGTGCCGCCGATGTGCCTGTCAATGGCGAACGTCGATCAGGTTCACGACGGCCTCGACCGCGCGTTTGCCAGCCTCTGACCCCTCGCCGCAAAAGAGATCCTTCATTCATCTGGATAATAATATCCTCGGGTAAACGAGGGGGCAGACAGCCCCCTCGTTTACCCGGACCAAGTCCAGGCGGGCCGGTCACTTCTTGAGATTGGTCCAAATCTGGTCATAGACCGCCTGCGTTTGCTGATCGCAGACCTCAATGAACACGCCATCGCCTGCGCCGGCATGGGGGCTCTTTTCCGGCTGCGCAGCCAGCGCCGGGTCCAGGAATTCGGCAACCCCGCTCACACCGGCATTGTACTGCGCATAGTTGCTGACGGCTGCGATGTTTTCCGGCTCCAGCAGAAAATCCATGAATTTCAGCGCACTGTCACGATTGGGCGCGTCCTTCAGAAGCACCACATTGTCCATCCAGGCAACATAGCCTTGCGTGGGATAGGCGTATTCCACATTGGCGCCTTCCTCACGGGCCTTGGCTGCAAAGCCGTCATAGATCTGCCCCACTGCCGCATCGCCAGACACAAGCACCTCCTTGGCGGTGTCGGAGTTGAAGGACGCCCAGTGCTGCTTGGCCGCCTGCAGCATCGCGTTCAGCGCCTTCAGCTGTTCGCGGTCGGTGGAGCACTGCGGGATACCCATATGCAGCGAGGCCATTGCAATAACCTCGCCCTGGCTGTCCAGCATGTTGATCTTGCCCGACAATTCCGCCGGGGGCTCAAACAGGATGGCGGTGGTCTGAATGTCGCCGCCATAGGCATCCCGGTTCACCGCAAAGGATGTCGAGCCCCACTGATACGGGATCGAGGACGCCCGGCCAGGATCGAAACTAGGATCGGCCCATTCCGGCGCGATGTTGCCCTTGTTGGCCAGCTCGCCGTCGGCGATGGTGTCCAGCAGGCCCTCGCCCGCCATGATGCTGACCATGTAATCGCCCGGCACCGCCAGGTCATAGGTGCCCATGCCGCCGGCCTTCAGGGTGGCCAGCATGGATTCATTGGAATCGTAGGTGTCCATCGTCACCACGATGCCGGTTTCAGCGGTGAATTTCTCCAGCAGCTCTTGCGGCATGTATTCGAACCAATGATACAAGACCAGCTTGCCCTCGGCGGCGGCGGCATTGGCGGCAACGCTCAGCGCAAGGGCGGCGGCACTGGGTTTCAGCAGTTTTTTCATGATGTTCCTCCCGGGTTGGATCATTTTGTGTTGTCGGATTTGCTGACGAAATAGCTGATGGTGACCATCACGACCGACACGCTCAGCAGCATGGTCGAGATCGCCATGATGTTGGGTTTGATGCCCTGCTTGACGGAGCCGAAGATCGCGGTCGGCAGGGTCTCAACACCGGCGCCCTTGACGAAATTGGTGATGATGAAGTCATCCAGCGAGACGATGAAGGCCAGCAGGAAGCCCGAGATGATACCTGGCGCCATCAGGGGCATCAGAATCCGGGTAAAGGCCTGCCGCCGGGTCGCGTAAAGATCCATCGCCGCCTGCTCGAAACTGTCCTCGATCCCCTGCATCCGGGCCGAAATCGGCAGGTAGGCAAAGGGGATGCAGAAGGCGATATGGGCGACCAGGATGGTCAGGTAGCCGCGGGTGAAGCCGATGGCGTTGAAGAAGATCAGGGTGGCCACCGCGGTCACGATCTCCGGCACCATCAGCGGCAGGCTGATCAGGCCGAAGGAAACGGTGCGCAGTTTGAAATTGCCGCCGCGCACCATCGCCGTCGCTGCCAGCGTGGCAATTGCGGTGCTGGCGGTGGCTGCGATGATTGCGATGGTGAAGCTGTTGAAGGCCGCGGTCTTGAACTTGGCGCTTTCCGGGCCGGTGAACACATCGGCGTACCAGCGGAAACTGACCCCCTCCCAGTTGGTGATCGATTGGGAGGCGTTGAAACTGTAGATGGTGACAATCACCAGAGGGGCATAGAGCACCACCAGGCACAGCAGGGTGATCGCGCGAAAGCCTTTGTAGGTCTTTATGTCGTTGTTCACATGCGCCATGGCTCAGCTCCCTGCCGTGTCTGCTTTGGCCTGCTGGCGGGCCGAGAACATCAGGATGATCAGCACCATGGTCAGCAGCACCATTGATGCGGCGGCGCCGAACGGCCAGTTGCCGGCGTTGCCCTTGAATTGTTCCTCGATCAGCGAGCCAATCATGAAATTCTTGGCCCCGCCCAGAAGGTCCGGCGCCAGGAACGACCCCATTGAGGGCACAAACACCAGGATGCAGCCCGCCACCACGCCCGGCTTCACCGCGGGCAGCACAATGCGGCGCAGGGTGGTCCATTTGCTGGCGTAAAGATCCGCCGCTGCCTCAGACAGCGAGAAGTTGTAGCGCTCCACCGCGGCATAGACCGGCAGCACCATGAACGGCAGGTAGGAGTAGAACAGCCCCAGCTGCACGGCAAAGTTGGTGTTGACGATGTGGATGGGGCTGTCGATCAGCCCGGTGCCGATCAGGAAATCATTCAGCGGGCCTTGGTCCCGCAGCAGAAACTTCATCGAAACGGTGCGGATCAGCAGATTCACCCAATAGGGGATGGTGATCAGGAACACCCAGACGGGGCGCACATGTTCGGGCCGGGTGGCAATGAAATAGGCGGTCGGAAAGCCAATCACCAGGCTGAGGAGCGTCGCCGCCCCGGCCTGCCAGATCGAACGCCAGAAGATGGTGATATAGGTCCATTCAAGCTTGGCTGGCTCATCCCCGAACAGTCCGCGGTCAAAGAAGAACTGGTCATAGGCCGAAAGGCTGAACTCCCAGATCACCCCGCCGCGGAATTCCTTGGTCAGGAAAGAATAGATCAGCATCATGCAGACGGGACCCAGCACAAAGATGCCAAGCACCGCCCAGGACGGCAGCAGCAGCCAGCCGCGGGCGTCTTTATATGTGTCTGCGCGGGCTGAGCCGCCGCTTGCTGCGCCTGCTGCCATCAGTCCATCAGGAGGCGCCCGGCCCCCAGCTCCATATTGACGAAAATCTCGCTGCCCGGCTCAAAGATCCGCTTGTTGCCGCGGTCGGAATTGGAGGTGCGCACGATGAACTGCGGCCCCTCGGCCAGATCGACCAGCGTACTGATGTCGGTGCCCACGAATATATTCTCGGCGACCCGGCCCTTCAGGCTCTCGGCCTCGACCGGCACGTCG
This sequence comes from Leisingera aquimarina DSM 24565, assembly GCF_000473165.1. Lineage (GTDB taxonomy): Bacteria > Pseudomonadota > Alphaproteobacteria > Rhodobacterales > Rhodobacteraceae > Leisingera > Leisingera aquimarina. Next base: position 9,161 of record NZ_AXBE01000014.1, read on the forward strand.
GACATGAACAGCCGCTCGGGCCGCACCGACATATGCACTTTGGCGCCGGTCCCGATGCCCTCGACCGAATTGCAGGTCAGCGCCTGGCCGCCGCCCAGATGACAGGTGGCCCGGCCGTTCATGACCTGATCCACCGACACCTCCAGCAGATTGGTCTCGCCGATGAAATCCGCCACAAACATGTTGCGCGGCTGCTCGTAGATCTCGGTCGGGGTGCCCAGCTGCTGCATCTCGCCCGCCGACATCACCGCGATGCGGTCGGACATGGTCAGCGCCTCTTCCTGATCGTGGGTCACAAAGATGAAGGTGATCCCGGTCTCTCGCTGCAGGTGCTTCAGCTCCAGCTGCATCTGCTTGCGCAGCTTCAGGTCCAGCGCCGACAGCGGCTCATCCAGCAGCAGGACTTTAGGTTGTGGCGCCAGCGCACGCGCCAGCGCCACACGCTGCTGCTGACCGCCTGAGAGCTGAGACGGCTTGCGGGCAGCGAATTGCGTCAGCTGGACCAGCTCCAGCATTTCCCCCGCGCGGGTGCGGGCCTCGGCTTTGGACTTGCCGCGCATCTCCAGGCCAAAGGCGACGTTTTCCAGGATCGTCATATGTGGAAACAAGGCATAATTCTGGAACACCGTGTTCACCGGCCGCTGATGCGGCGGCAGCTTTGCAATCGCTTCGCCAAACAGCAGGATCTCGCCTTCGGTCACATCCTCGAACCCGGCAATCATCCGCAAAAGCGTGGTCTTACCGCAGCCAGAGGGTCCCAGCAGGGTGAAGAACTCATTGTCCTCGATGGTCAGCGAGATCCGCTTGAGGGCGGTGAAATCGCCATAGCGCTTGACCGCATTGCGCACATCAATCGCATTTGTCGTGTTACCGGGCACTTGTGCCTCCCCCTCTGCCGCGTATCGTTAACCCAGCATAGGCAGCGGCGGGGGCTTGCTTAAGAATTGACTCCCTCAGCAAATGTTAGTCTTTGCCTAACCTTTGAAATTCATTTGTTTTCCAATAGTTGCACAGGGTTTTCCTGATCTGGCAGGTACTGGCTCAAGCAGTCAGATCGTCCAGCAGGCGGTCCATCATCGCGTCGCATTGGCTAAGCTGACGCAGCTCCAGGTATTCGTCGGGCTTGTGCCCCTGCCCCGCCATCGAGCCGGGACCGCAGACCACTGTTGGAATGCCCAGCTGATGGAAAAACCCGGCTTCGGTGCCAAAGGCGACCTTGGCGGTGCCAGTGCTGCGGGCAAGCGTCCGGGCAAAGGGGACAACTGCGCTGTCCGCTGGCACGTCGAGGCCGGGATACGCGTTGTACTGCTCCACCTCGATGCGGGCCTCCGCAGGGTAGCGGTTGCTGACACGATCCGCGGCGGCTTGAATGCGGGCCAGGATGTCTTCGCCCCGGTCAGCGGCCAGGTGACGGTACTCAAAGGTCAGCTCTGCCCGGTCCGGCACGATGTTGAGCGCGGTGCCGCCGCGCATCACGCCCGCATGCACGGTGGAATAGGGCACCTCATAGGCCGCATCGCGCGCGCCGTTGGCGGCGAAGTCTTCTTGCAGCGCGCACAGTTCGGATAGGAAATCCCCCGCCAGATGCAGCGCGTTGGTGAATACCGGAGCCAGCGCCGAGTGGCCGCTTTGGCCAAAGCAGACCGCGCGCAGCGCGGCCTTGCCCTTGTGGCCGATGGCAACTTCCATTTCGGTCGGCTCGCCAACAAAGCAGGCGCGCGGGCTTCCGATCAGCGGTTTCAAACGGTCCAGCATTTGCTGAATACCAACGCAGCCGACCTCCTCATCATAAGACAGCACGATCTTCAGCGGCTCCTTCAGATCCACCGTCGCCGCCCGGTCCGCCAAGGCCAAGGCACTGGCCACATAGCCCTTCATGTCGGTGGCGCCGCGGCCATAGACGCGGTCCCCTTCGCGCGTCAGGCGGAAGGGGTCGCGGGTCCACTCCTGCCCGTCCACCGGCACCACATCGGTATGCGCCGACAGCAGCACCCCCTGACCTGCCGGGCCTTTTTCGGCATAAAGCCCGGTTTTGCTGCCATCCGGTGACGGCAGGCGCGTCACTGTAAATCCATGCTGCGTCAGGAAACCCTCAGCATAGGCGGCCAGCGCCAGATTCGAATTACGGCTGACCGTGTCGAACCCGATCAGCCGCTCCAGTATGTTCAGCGTCGCTGTCATCGTCAGTCCACGGCCAGCTCGGTGATCTCGCGGCGGAAGGGCAGCGCATCGCCGATGTCCGGCCCATCCAGTTCCCGCGCATAGCGGTGGCCCGCATAGGTGGCCCAGGCAATCGGCCCCGGCGCGCTGGCATCGCCGATCAGCTTGACCGACTTAATGCCGGCATCCGCCCAGTCCGCCTGCCGGGCGCTCAGGTCTTCGTAAAGCCCGTCGTTGCCAACGCGCGAGGCGACCATGACCACTGCGTCTGCCTCAATATCCCAGGTGCGTTCCGTATAGGTGCAATTGCTGACCACATGGCCGGCATGGATTTCCTTCACGCCGCGGTTCAGCACAATCTCCACCCCGGCCTCGACCAGACGCGGATGGATGGCCACTTGCTCCAGCGTGTTGTTGGTCCAGTCGCTGACATAGGCGGACGGCGTGACCAGCGTCACTTGCGCGCCCTTGGAAGCCAAGAGTTCGGCCAAAACCCCGCCCATGTAGTAGTGGTCGTCGTCATAGACCACCACGCGGCCCTCGGGGAGGGTGCCGTCCATCAGGTCATCGGGGGTATAAACCCTGGCGCCCTCAGTGACCGGCATCGGCACCACATGCTGGCGGGAAACCCCGTCGGCGCGCCATTTCGCACCGGTGGCAATACAGACATTTTCAAAGCCGAAGTCCAGAATGCTGTCCGCATCCAGCGGGCTTTCGCGGTAGATCTCCACGTTCGGGCGCTGGCTCAGCTGGTAGTCGCGGTAATCGACCACCCGGCCCCAGGCATTCAGCCCCGGCAACTGGCGCTCGCGGGCCACCCGGCCGCCGATCACATCCTTGGCCTCGGCCACCGCCACGTCGTAACCGCGGCGGCACAGCGCCCAGGCAGCTTCCAGCCCGGCAGGGCCGGAGCCCACCACCAGCACGTTGGAGCTGTCGCCCTTGGTGTTCATGGTCTCCGGATGCCAGCCCTTGCGCCATTCCTCCATAAAGGTGGGGTTCTGGGTACAGCGGCTGATCGACATGGTCATGTCGCCGGTGATGCAGATGTTGCAGCCGATGCATTCGCGGATGTCCTCGATGCGGCCTTCCTCGATCTTCTTGGGGAGGAACGGGTCGGCAATCGAAGGCCGCGCGCAGCCGATGAAATCCAATGTGCCGGATTTTACCATCTTGGCCATCACATCCGGGCTGGTGAAACGGCCAACGCCGACAATGGGCTTATCGGTCAGCTCATGAATGCCGCGCACCAGCTGCTCCTGTGCGGCTTCTTCCTTGAACCGGGACGGGCCGGAGCAATCCTCCCACGTCCCCTGCGCCAGGTCCCACAGGTCCGGCAGGTCCTTGTTCATCTCGATGTAATCGCGCACCTCGGCGTTAGAGAACCCCAGATCGCCAATGGTTTCGTCCAAGGACACCCGCAGGGTGATCGCCATGGTGTCGCCCACCGCATCGCGCATATCCGCGATCACCTCCTGGCTGAACCGCGCGCGGTTCTCCAGGGAGCCGCCGTATTCATCCGACCGCTGGTTGGTGGCGCGGCTCAGGAAGTGCTGGAAGATGCCGAACCCATGCGCGCCGTAAAGGCAGATCAGGTCGAAACCGGCCTGTTTCGAGCGCTTCGCCGCATTCACAAACCAGCGGCGCAGGTCCTTGATGTCCTGCTTGTCCAGCGCCCGCGCCTGCACCGGGTCATTGGTAAAGGTGCGGATCGGCAAGGCGGAGGGCGCCAGCGGCACCTCCTTGGAATAAAGGTTCGGCCCGTTGATCCCGGAATAGGCCAGCTGGATCCCCGCCAGTGCGCCATGCGTCTTCATCCGCTCCGACATCTTGTGCAGCTGCGGGATGTCCTTGTCCTCCCACAGGCGCAGTTCGATGAAGGGGGTGATCTCGCTGGTGTGATGCATCTCGCATTGTTCGGTGAAAATCACGCCCCAGCCGCCTTCGGCCTTGATGCCCCGCATCGCCGCCGCGGCAGAGGGGTCGCGGTAGCCGCCTCCGTTGCAATGGGGCACCTGATAAAAGCGGTTCTTGGCGGTGAGCGGGCCGATTTTCATCGGCTCAAACAGAATGTCATAGCGGGGATCGCGCAATTTTCCTCTCCTTCGGGCAACAGCACTCAAAAGGTACAGGACCGCGCCAGAGGCGAAAGTTGCGCTTACGGAACCATTGGTTAGCCGCGGCCTAAGCGCTTCCGATGCGGATACCGGGAACAGTGCCGTCGGTGATCCGTTCCTGGCAGTAGCTGATGAAGGTCTTAACCGTCAGCACGTTCTCCGCGCCTTCGGCGGTCAGCAGCCCCATCCGCATTGGTCTGAGCGGGCCCCTGATCGGAACGAACCGCAGCTTGCGCCCGTCCGGCGCCATATCCGTTGCCGGGCGGATATTGGCGATGGAATAGCCAAAACCGTTCGCCACCAGCCCGCGCATCACCGCCATGTCGCGGGTGCGCTCGGCGATCTGCGGGGTGACACCGGCATCCTCAAAGAACGACAGAAAGTATTCAGCGCTCAGCGGCAAGTCCAGCAGCACCATCGGATGCTGGGCCAGTTCCTCAACCGTGACACTGCCGCGGCCTGCCAGCGGGTGGTCCTCGCCCAGCAGCGCATAGGGCGGCAGTTCTGCCAGCGCGTTGAACTGCAGATCCGCCGGAATGTTCAGGTCATAAGTCAGCGCCACATCTATCCGCGCCTGGCGTATCAACTCGATGAGCCCAGCCTGATCCCGCTCCAATTGGCTGATGGTAACCGCCGGATACAGCGCCTCAAACTGGCGCCGGAGCCCCGGCACGATCAGTTGGGCAAAGGTCAGAAGGCAGCCGACCGACAGCGGTCCCTGCACAAAGCCAGAGATATTGTCCGCCAGACGGCTCAGCGCGCCAGCCTCATGCAGCACCGCGCGCGCCTGATCCATGAACTGATGCCCGGCCTGGGTCAGCGACAATCCTTGCGCGTGCTTGCGCACAAACAGCTGCAGGCCGAACTCATTCTCCAGCTGCGACACCGCCGCCGAGATCGACGGCGAGGAGACGTTCACCTTCTCCGAGGCCAGGGCAATGGACCCGGCCTCGCCGACGGCGACGAAATATTCCAGCTGGCGCAAGGTGAAACGCAAGGGCATGTCAGCGACTATGCCGGAGGCGGCCCATGCCCATCAAGCCCGGTATTTGATCCAAGTGGTTTTCAGTGCGGTGTATTTTTCCAGGCTGTGCAGCGACAGGTCGCGCCCGAACCCGGACTGTTTCATGCCGCCAAAGGGTGTCTGCGCCGACAGCGCGTCCACCGTGTTGACCGAAACGGTGCCGACTTGCAGCTTGTCCGCCACCCGGCAGGCGCGGCTCAGGTTATCGGTCCAGACGGAGGCCGCCAGCCCGTAGATCGAGTCATTGGCCATGGCGACCGCCTCCTCCTCGCTGTCAAACGGGATCACTGACAGGACAGGGCCAAAAATCTCATCCCGCGCCAGCGGGTCGCTATGGCTGACGTCATCAAAGATCGTCGGCTGCACGAAACAGCCCTTGCCATCGACCGTCACGCGCTCACCGCCCGCCACCAGATTGGCCGAGAATTTGCCTGCCTCGACAAAGCGCATAATGCCCTCGGTCTGCTTCTCGTCCACGATTGCCCCCATTTTCGAGGCCGGATCCAGCGGGTCGCCCGGCTGGGTGGCCTTCGCCCGGGCAATCAGCTTCTCGACAAAGGCGTCTTTGATCGAACGCTCGACGTAAAGCCGCGAGTTGGCCGAACAGACCTCCCCCTGATTGAAGAAGATGCCAAAGGCCGCCATATCCGCCGCTGCATCCAGATCCTCACAATCACCGAACACCAGATTGGGGCTCTTGCCGCCGGTCTCAGGCCAGACCTGTTTCAGGTTCGACTGGCCGGAGTACTGCATGAACATCTTGCCGATGGCGGTGGAGCCGGTGAAGGCCAGGCAGTCCACATCCATATGCAGCCCCAGCGCCCTGCCCGCGGTGGCGCCAAAACCCGGCACCACGTTAAAGACTCCATCCGGCACTCCGGCCTCGGCTGCCAATTCGGCCAGGCGCAGGGCGGACAAGGGCGACTGCTCTGCCGGTTTCAGCACCACGGAATTGCCCGCCGCCAGCGCCGCCGCCGCCTTCCAGGTCGCCATGTCCAGCGGGAAATTCCAAGGCGTCACCGCCCCCACAACACCCAAAGGCACGCGGGACACAAGCGCCAGATCACCCGGCCCGGTCGGCGCCACCTCGTCATAGACCTTGTCGATTGCCTCCGCATACCATTGGAAAAAATGCGCTGAGCCGGGCGCGTCCACCGTGGCCGCATCCGTCACCAGCTTGCCCATGTCGAGCGAATCCAGCAGCGCCATCTCCCCCAGGTTGGCGCGGATCAAATCCGCCAGTCTCAAGAGCACCGCCTTGCGGTCCCCTGGCGCCATCCGCGACCAACGCCCATTCTGAAAGGCCCGGCGTCCTGCGGCCACGGCGCGGTTCACGTCTTCCTCATCGCATTCGGCAACCTGCGCCAGCACCGCACCCGTTGCGGGGTTCACGCTGGCAAACGTCCTGCCCGAGGCCGCATCCGTAAAACGGCCATCAATGAATGCCTGCCCCCGGAACGAAAGAGCCGCCGCGCGGGTTTTCCAGTCGTCGTGCGTATAGTCCAGCATGGTCTCTCTCCAGATTATTCGTCGCCTGGCACGCCGTACGACGGTGCCGCGCGCGGGTCGAGCGCGCGCTGGACATAAGCCTCCAGCTGCGGCTTGTAGATGCCCCAGGCGGTCGCGATGTTCTCGATCGGGCAAGCTTCGGTCCAGTCACAGCGCAGATCGGCCACCGGCCAGCTTACCTTGTCCACCAGTTTCATGCCCGCAGAATGCAGCGGCCCGGCCTCTCCGCCCGCGGCCAGCCCGGCGCGCATTGCGGCAATCAAGCGGTCGCCGAGATGCCCAGAAGACGCGGAAAACCCGTCCGCAATCGCCTGGCACACCCCGTCATTGGCCAAAAGGTTGCCGCCCGACGCAACATCCTTCCCTTCGGCCTGGGTCCAGATGCCCAGCGAATTCGGTCCGGAATGAATGGCGGTGCCGCCGATCCTGTCCACCGCCAGCACCTGCCGGTACTCCATGAACCGCCCGATTTCGCGCACTTTGGCCAGCGCGGCGGCCGCGGTCATGCCCTGCTCCATCAGGTCCAGCGCCAGCGGCCCAAGACTGGGATCGGTCACATTCTGGCTCGCCACCGCGCCAACGCCTGCGCGGGCAAAGGAACACCGCGCCGCCACCGCTGGCGAAGACGAGGATATTGCAACCCCGAACATCCCGGTCTCCGCACAGCGCGCAACAAGCGAAAACGTCATCGTCTTTCCTCCTCACCAGCCATCCAAGATGGATCTGTTCTTCTTCTGGCCCAAAATATCCCCGGGGGAGCGCGAGCGGGCAGGCAGCCCCCTCGTTCCCGCCCTCAATCGCGGGCCGATCATCAATCCGGAATGACTGCCGTACCGTCGATCTCCACCAGCCACTCCGGCCGCGCCAGCGCCTGCACCACCAGCCCGGTGGACACCGGATGCACCCCTTTGATGTACTCGCCCATGGTGCGGTAGACCGCCTCGCGGTGGCGCACGTCGGTGATGTAGACCACCACCTTGACCAGATGCTCCATGCGCCCGCCGGCCTCTTCGATCAGCTGCTGGATGTTCTGCATCACCTTATGTGTCTGCTCAACCGGGTCGTGGCTTTCGATATTCTTCGCATCATCCAGATTCTGCGGGCACTGGCCGCGCAGGTACACGGTCTTGCCGCCGGTGGTCACCACCGCCTGGCACAAGTCATTGTCCAGGTTCTGTTCGGGATAGGTATCTGAAGTGTTGAATTTACGGATACGGATGTGGGCCATGATGTCCTCCTGGCATGGCGGGATGGCAGCGCCGCCGGTCAGCGCCCGGCGGCAGAGTTCAGACAGCGTCCGCGCGGTCCTCACCGGGGCCGCGGTAACCCTCATAGTGGCGCTGGATGGCGATCTGGTCGGCCACATGTTTGGCATCATGCCAGACCCCCCAGATAAAGGTCGAGCCGCGCCGCGACTGCCAGGGCAGGCCCAGAAAGTAGATCCCCGGCTCTGCCGAGACACCGCGCTGATGCTGCGGGCGGCCCTGCGCGTCAAAGGCATCCACCGTCATCCAGCTGAAATCCTGCCGGAAACCCGTGGCCCATAGGATCGTGGTGATGCCCTCCTCCGCCAGATCCAGCGCCCGGATCGGATTGGTCAGGCTTGCCGGATCGGGGAAGGCCTTGCGGGCTTCGGGCTCCTGCGGCAGGTCAATGCCGGTGCGCGCGGCATAGGCGTCCGCCAGGTCGAGCATCTTCAGGTAGTCGGCATCGCCCGCCGCGATATTATCCTGCAGGTCGCCTGCAAATTTCATGATACCGCCGTCATAGGATCCGGTCATCCCCAGCAGCGTCACACCCTCGCCGCCCAAGCGGCGGAAATCCATGGTCTGACCGCCATAGGCGCCGCTGACCGATATCGTCACATGCTCCTTGCCCGGCTCCAGCGCGGCCTGATCCCACAGGCCCAAAACCCCCAGCCACCAGACAAAATCGCGGCCCCGGTACATCCGCGGCGGCCGGTCATGCGGGCCCACCGACAGATAGACCTTGCGGCCTGCCCGGTTCAGCTCATCGGCGATCTGCGCGCCGGAAGATCCGGCCCCCACCACCAGCACCGCGCCGTCCGGCAACTGATCGGGATTGCGGTAGTGGAAGGAATGCAACTGGTTCACATCCGCCCCTTCCGGCACCAGCGGCGGGATCACCGGGTGCTGAAAGGCGCCGGTGGCGGCCACAATCCGCTGCGCCTCAATCTCGCCGCCCGAGGTTTCGACCCGGAAACCGCCGGAGCCATTGATGCGCTCAGCCTTAAGAACCTCAACCGTGGTGCGGATGGGCGCCTTGATCCGTTCCGCATATTCGGCAAAGTAATCCGCCACCCGGTCCTTGCCGGCAAAGGCCTCGGGATCGGTGCCGGTGAATTCGAGATTGGGAAAGCGGTCATGCCAGGCCGGGCCGTTGGCCACCAGCGAATCCCAGCGCCCGGTGCGCCAAGCTTCGGCAATCCGGTTTTTCTCCAGCACCAGATGCGGCACGCCATGGCTGGTCAGATGCTCGCTCATGGCCACGCCCGCCTGGCCCGCTCCGACAACCAGCGTGTCTGTCTTTTCAATCGCCATCCCGAAACCCTCTCCTGACACCGCGGCACGGGCTCGCCCCTGCCTGTCTTCCTCAATAGGAATTCCACATCCCCGGAGCGCGAAAAAGAAATCTATGGCTTACCTCTGCTTCGCTTGGGGCTAAGCAGGGGATTCCCAATTTTGCGCAACGGCTTGCCAGGCCAGCGCAGCAAAAGAAAAGCCGCCCTGCCACGTGAATGGCAGAACGGCTGAGCGCGCGCCTTGCATAGGAACCGGCGCGAGGAGGGTCAGCGCATCACAAAGGGATCCGGGATCGCCTCATCGCTGGTGCGCAGCCAGACGGATTTCACCTTGGTGTAATCCAGCGCCGCCTGCAGCCCGCCCTCGCGCCCGTGACCGGACAGGCCGTGGCCGCCAAAGGGCGCAATCGGGCTGACCGCGCGGTAGGTGTTGACCCAGACGATGCCCGCCCGGATGCCCCGGATCATCCGATGCGCCCGGGTGAGGTTCCGGGTGAACACGCCAGAGGCCAGACCAAAGGCGGTGCTGTTGGCGATCTCCAGCGCTTCCGCTTCGGTCTCGAAAGTGACCACCGACAGGACCGGGCCAAAGAATTCAGTCGACAGGCAGGGCGCCTCCGGCGCGCCGGAGCAATCCAGCACCGTGGGCGGGAAATAGAAACCCTCCCCTTCCGGCACGGAGCCGCCGGTGACCAGTTTGGCACCCGCCTGCAGCGACGCCCCGATCAGCCGCAGCGCATGGTCGCGCTGTTTGAGTGTGCAGAGCGGGCCGACCTCAGTGGCCATGTCATCCGGCGCGCCAATCACCACCGCTTCGGCCTTCTCCTTCAGCCGCTTGAGGAACGCGTCCTTGATCCCCTTCTGGATCACCAGCCGCGAGCCTGCGACGCAGCTTTGCCCGGTGGCGGCGAAAATCCCGGAGACCTGCGCGTTCACGGCACTTTCCAGGTCGGCGTCGTCAAACACGATAAAGGGCGACTTGCCGCCCAGCTCCAGCGAGGTGGAGGCGAGGTTTTCCGCCGAATTTCTCACGATATGCCGCGCCGTCTCCGGCCCGCCGGTGAACGCCACATGGGCCACTTTCGGATGGCTGGTCAGCGCAGCCCCGGCCTCCGGCCCGCCGGTGATGACGTTGAAAACACCGGGCGGGAAACCCGCCTGATCAAAGATCCGGGCGAATTCCAGCATCGGAGCGGGGCCTTCCTCGGACGCCTTCAGCACCACGGTGCAGCCCGCTGCCAGCGCCGGGCCGATTTTCACCGCCGACAGGAACAGCTGCGAATTCCACGGCACGATGGCGGCTACCACCCCCACCGGCTCGCGCCGCAGCCAGACCTCCATGTCGGGCTTGTCGATCGGCAAATGCGCGCCTTCGATCTTATCCGCCAACCCTGCGTAATAGCGGTAGTATTCCGCCACATAGGCGATCTGCGCCGAGGTCTCGCGGATGATCTTTCCGGTGTCACGGGTTTCCAGCTCTGCCAGCTTTGGTGCGTTTTCCGCCACCAGATCGGCCAGCCGCATCAACAGCTTGCCGCGCTGGGTGGCGCTCATCCCGGCCCATTCTGGCGACAAAAACGCAGCCTCCGCCGCCGTGACCGCCCGGTCCACGTCCGCTGCAGACGCTGCAGGCATCAGCGCCCAGGGCGTGCCTGTTGCCGGATCAAGACTGTCAAACGTGGCATCTGCGTCCTCAAACGCGCCGCCGATGTATTGCTGGAAGGACAGCATTTTCAGCTCCTTTGATGGACCTTTAATGATACTTGAACACATTTTTCATCAGTTAACCGCAAAGTGGCCTTCAGAGCATTTAGCTCTTTTACCACCCTTAGGCCAATCAGACCCGGCGGGCCCCCACCTTGCCCGCCGGGTTACCTGTCTTCACTGAAATGCGGGCATGACTTCGGTGGTGAACCGTTCAAGCGAGGCTTTTTTGCGATTAAAGCTCATGCTGCTGTCGATCCAGAACGAGTACTCATCATAGCCCAAGGCTTCATATTTTTTCAGCCGCTTGATCACCGCAGCCGGTTCGCCGATCACCAGATCGCGCTCCATCGCTTCGGGGCTATAGAACGGATGCGCGGCGATATCCGCGTCAGTCAGGGGATCAATCAAACCCTGCGACACGTCCCTCTTGTTCATAAACCAGGCGCCGAAATAGCAGTAGAACCGGTTCAGCTCCTCCGCCCCGCGTTTCACATCCGCCGCACTGTCGGCCACATATGTGTGCTGCAGCAGCATAATCCTGGGCCGCGGCACCTCGGAATGCTTTGCGCACGCGGCATTGAACTTGCCCATCAGCTCTTCAATCTCGCCGTCGCCCTGCCACAGCGGCGTCACCTGCACGTTGCAACCGTTTGCCACCGCGAATTCATGGCTGTTGGGATCGCGCGCCGCCACCCAGATCGGCGGGCCGTTTTCCTGCAGCGGTTTTGGCGACGACGTGGTTTTCGGGAAAGAATGAAACTCCCCCTCCTGCGCATAATCGCCTTGCCACAGACCCTGCACCGCCGGGATCAGCTCGCGCATCCGCTGGCCGGCCTCCCAGGCATCCATACCCGGCAGCATCCGTTCGTACTCATAGGAATAAGCGCCCCGCGCGATACCCAGATCCAAGCGGCCATCGGTGATGATATCGGTCATCGCCGCCTCGCCTGCCAACCGGATCGGATGCCAGAACGGCGCGATCACGGTGCCGGTGCCCAGGCGCACGTTCTTGGTGTGCCGTGCCACATCGATCAGGTTCAGAAACGGGTTCGGCGCGATGGTGAAATTCATCCCGTGATGCTCACCCGTCCAAACGGCATGCATGCCGCCGTCATCGGCGATTTTGCACAGCTGGATGAACTCGTCATAAAGCTGCTTCTGATCCTGATCGTTCGAAATCCGCTCCATATGCGCAAAAAGCGAAAACTTCATGAGCCACTGCCCCCTGTCCCCACCGCGCGGACCTGGCCGCGGGTCTGGTTTCCATAATACACCCCGAAATTGCCCATCCGGCTTTCACTGGCGAACCGTTCCAGCATGATGCAGACTGCCGCATCGGCGACATCCATCAGCGTGGTTTGGCTCAACTGGGTAAAAGCGCCCTTGGCCGGTGTGCCGCCGGCCGATTGGCACAGAAACGAGATGTGCTGATGTTCGCGCGCTTCGTCCTCAAAAACTGAATAAATGAACCCCGGCTCTGCCTCGACCCCGGTCTCCGCAATCAGCCGGGCCAAGGCGGCTGAGGCGCCCTCCTTGCCCACCCTGGTTTCCGGCAGCGTCAGCCTGCCCTGATCGTTGCCCATCAAGAGCACTTTGCCCTCGTGTTCGATCAGGGCAGAGACAATCAGCTTGGCGCCCTGGCTCAAGGCTTCGGCTTCGGCAGCCGCTGTCACATAGGCACCGCGGGCGTATCCCAAACCCGGTGCGGGCGAGGTTTCAAACGCCCCGACCCTGCCGATCAGGATCAGGTGGTCGCCTGCCTCCACCCGTTTGTGCATCGAACAGTCGAACCATGCGGAAACACCTTCGAAGACCGGGCTGCCCTCTGGCCCCGGGTGCCACTCAACAGCAGCAAAGCGGTCCTCGACCGGCCGGGCAAAAGTGTTGGAGACGTCTTTCTGGTCTTCCGCCAGCACGTTGATGGCAAAGCCTTCCGCCTGTTCAAATGCGGCGTAATTGCTGGAGGAGTTGGCCAGGCATACCAATACCAAAGGCGGATCCAAGGAGACCGAGGTAAAGGAGTTGGCGGTAAAACCGATTGGATTACCGTCCTGATCCTGTGCCGTCACCACGGTGACGCCGGTCATGAAGGTGCCAAAGGCGTTGCGCAAGGCGCGCGGGTCGATATCGCTCATGACGGCTCCTTTTCCGCTGATGTGTTCAGCCAGTCCCGTAGGGCGGCGCTGACCGCTGCCGGGGCGGTCAGGTTGACCATATGCCGGTGGCCCTCAATGACAACTGCGCCGCCTTGCGGCGCGGCGCCGGCCATCGCCTGCGCCATGTCCGGGGTTGAGTTCGGATCGCCATCGCCGGTCAGCGCCAGCAGCGGGCAAGCAATGCCGCCAAAGCCATCCGCGTAAGTACTGTCGCCGCGGGCAAAGGCGGTATAGGCGGCGGCGTAGCCCTGATGGTTCACGCCCGATAGCCAGTCGGCCACCTGCGCCCGCGCAGTCTGGTCCGCCGCAGTATCCCCGAACCAGCGGATCAGGGGTGTTTCCAGATCAAAGCTGCCCGCGCGGATTTCGGCAGCACGGGCTTCAACCGCTTGCCGGGCTGCAGGCGAACGCCGGAACACACCGTTCAGCAGCGCCACTCGTAAGACGTTCTCAGCATGGCAGACCGCATAGCCGCCCGCAATAAGCGCGCCCATGGAGTGGCCCGCCAGCGATACCGGCCCCAGGTCCATCGCCAGCAGAGCCGCATGCAGCCAAGCCACATAGTCCGGCAGCTCTGCACCCTCCGGCAGCGGCGCGCTGCCGCCATGGCCGGGCATGTCCAGCGCGATCACCTGATGGGTTTCAGCCAGTGCCGCAATCTGCGGCGCCCAGGCCTCCGACTGCATGCCAACCCCGTGGATCAGCACCACAGGCTCGCCTTTGCCTATCCCCGGCCCTGCCCTTTGGCAGGTGACAGTGCCGTAAGAGTCAGACAGATGCAGGGTTGTCGAGGTCATGCCCCAGTTCCTTCAGGTCCTGATAGCGGTCGCCAATGCGGTGATGAGGCCGGCCGCCAATAGAGGCACCAAGCGCGATCACAATCTCATCCGGGCCGGGCGCATCCGCGACCGACAACTGGATGGTCAGGTAATGGCTGCGCCGGCCGCCGTCGTTCTTGTCCATCAGCGGGATCTGCAGCGGCGCGTTGGCCGGTCCGCGGGTGTTAGTGAAAGCCAGATAGGATTTCGCCCCCACCGCCTCGCGGTAGTGATTGCCGAACCGCAGCGTGTGGATCAGGGCCGAGGCATGTTCGACCTCGCCATTCACCCCGACGATGGCGGATTTTCCATAGCCTTCAACCTTGTCGCCGCCGCCTGCGGCCTCAAGGATCATCGCGGTCAGCTTCTCCCCCAGACCCGGCGCGCAGTCATGGATTGCCGGGCGCAGATCCTCGGTAAATCCCTGCCCGGCCCAGGGGTTTTTGATCACAGCGACTGCGGCAATCATCTTCAGCGGCGTCTCCGCTGCCTTGCCGCCCTCGATCAGGGTCTCTTCGACATGCAGCAGCGTTTTGCGGATTTCAGCGGGCATGGGCTGTGTCTTTCGTCAGTGATTCCAGTTAATATAATATGGTATACCATAAGACAGTATGTCAATGCAGACTTGTTCAGCTCCGCCGGGGCTGGTATCGGAGGATCCATGAACCACCCAGCAGACCGCTCAACAAACCCACCTGTGATGCGCAAAATAGACCAGCCGCCGCAGACCCTGCGCGACATCGTGCAAGAGCGGATGCGCGAGGCGATCATCGCAGGCCAGTTCGCCCCCGGCGAACGGCTGGTGGAGCGCCCCCTGTGTAACCAGCTCGGCGTCAGCCGCACCGTGGTGCGCGAAACCATCCGCTATCTGGAGGCTGAGGGGCTGGTCGAAATCCTGCCCGGCAAAGGCCCCATCGTGGCGAAACTCTCGTGGGAAGACGCGCGGCAGATCTATGATATCCGCCAGATGCTGGAGACCGCCGCCGCCACCGCCTGCGCCCGGAACATGACACCGGAGCTGGCAGAGCAGCTTCAAGCCGCGCAACACGCCCTGCAGGACGCTGTGGCGGCGGGCGTCGCCGGTCCCATGCTGCGCGCCACCACCGAGTTTTACCGGATCATCTTTGAAGGCGCCGGCCACAATGTCGCCTGGGAAATCGCCCAGCGTCTGAACGGCCGCATCAGCCGGCTGCGGGCGGTGACCCTGTCGACCGAAGACCGCCTGAAACCGGGACCTGCCCATATGCAGGATATCTGCCAGGCCATTGTATCAGCCAATGCAGAGGCCGCGCGGGCGGCCATCGAGCAGCACCTCGGCGACGCCAAGCGCACTGCGCAACGGCTGCTGCTGGAAGAAAAGCCGTTCAGCTGATCTTCTGTTCAGCCGCCTCGGCAAAGGCCTGGAAATCCTCGCAAATCCCCCGCGCCGCGGCCTCCAGCAAGCGGGCACCGTCCTGCGGATTGGCCAGGGCGGAATGCGAGCCGACACGCCCGTCCGGAAACTCTGCCCTGTGTTCCTCCGGCGGGCCGTGCTTGTCGCCGGCATGGGCCTTGATGAACTCCGGGGTCAGTTTCTGCGGCGGCTTTGCCGCCCCGCCCGCGGGCAGCGCGCCCAGCAGGGCCTGGGTGATGGCAACTTCCGACGGGGTCGCGTGCATCCCTTCCCAATCGCCGTACAGATCCTTGCGCATTTCGTTGACCTCCTGCGGCTCCCACCAGCTGCGGATTACGACGCGCTCCAGATCCAGTGCCTGTGCCGCGCGCTGCAAGGGCGCCAAATTCGCACCGTGGCCGTTGACGATAAACACCCCGGCAAACCCCTGCGCCAGCAGCCCGCGGAACACAGCCGTGGCATGGGCCTGAAACAAATCCTCAGGCATTGAAACAGTGCCGGGAAAAGCAGTGTTGAACGGCGCCGGCGTATAGGCCAGCGCGGGCGCAACAATTGCATCGCACAGCTCCGCCGCCCGCAGCGCCACCGCCTCGGCGCAGATCGTGTCGGTGCCGATCATGCCCATCGGCCCGTGCTGTTCGGTCGACCCCACCGGCACCATCACCGCCGCGCCCGCCTTCAGGCGGGCCTCCACCTCAAGCCAGGTCATATGGGCAAGCTGCATAACTCTCTCCTGTCATTTCGCCACGCATCGCTTTTCCTTTGCGTGCGGGCGGCATAGTCTGTGGCAATGGAAGATTCATCGCCCTCTGAGATCGAAAAACCCGCGCTGGACCAGCTGGTCGGCGCCGCGGTCAAGACCCACCGGATGCTGGCCGGGCTGACCCTGGCCGGGCTGTCGGAACGCGCAGGCGTGTCCACCGCGATGATCTCCAAGATCGAGCGCGGCCAGGTCTCTGCCTCGCTGACGACGCTGGAAGCACTGGCCAATGCCATCGGCGCGCCGCTGATCAACTTCTTTGCCGGCACGGTGGAGCATTCGGACGTGTCCTTTGTTGCGGCAGGCGAAGGCATGACCGTGCAGCGGCTGGGCAGCGGCTTTGGCCATACCTACAAGATGATCGGCCGGGCCGAGAGCAGCCATGTGAGTTTCGAGAGCTTCGCCGTTACCCTGGAACAGCCGCTGAAGCCGCGCCCGCTGTACCGCCACCGCGGGCTGGAGTTCATGCATATCACCAGCGGCGAGATGGTCTTCCAATGCGGCGAGGCCTCGTATCATATGAAGCCCGGCGACAGCATCAGCTTTGATTCCAGCAACGCCCACGGCCCGGTGGAGCTGAAGACGGACAAGGTGAGTTTCATCACCATGGTCACCAAAGCCGAATCCAGCGAGGTTTAAAGACGCAGCCGGAACAGGCTGCGCCCTGGATTTTGCCTGGGCTGTTACAGGCCCCACTTGGCCCGGTTGGTTTCAAAGAAACCGGTGGCCTTTTTCACCTTCACCCAGTTGTTCACGTAGTTGATCCAGACCTGATCGTCCTGCGGCAGCAGCATCGCAATCGGCGACGGTGCGCGCGGGCCGGTATCCGGCACCCGGGTCACCGGGAACTTTTCCTCCAGAGTGGAGCCTTCGATGTTGGAGGTGATGAACACATCCGCCCGGCCTGCCAGCACTTCTTGGAAGCCGCGTGCCGGGGCCTCGACCACCTTGATATCGGCCTCGGGGAACCACTCCCGCGCCAGTTTCTCAAACGTCGTGCCCAGCGTCGTCGCCACCTTCACCCCCGGCTGATTGATCGAGTCATAGCCAGAGAAGTTCCCGGCCTTGTCCTTAAGTGTGAACGGAAAAATCTCCACCGCGATATAGCTGTCGGAGAACCCCGCGACCTTCATCCGCGGCGGCGAGATCGAGGCCGAACCGGTCAGATGGTACTTGCCCGCAACCACGCCATTGACCAGCGTTTTCCAATCGGCCGGCACAAATTCCACCTCGACACCCAGATCCTTGGCAAGCTCGGCCATGATATCGATGTCATACCCCTTGTAGCTGTTGGTCGCCGGATCGCGCAGCGTCATCGGGTTCCAATCGCCCGTCGTGCCGACCTTCAGCACACCGCTGTCCAGAATGTCGTGCAGCGCCGATTGCGCCTGCGCGGCCCCCGCCAGCGCCACAGTCACAGCCGCGGCTGCCACCGCCTTGATAATGCGTTTCATTGATAACTCCCCGTTGGTGCGTTTTTTGGTTGCCTAGGAAAAGTAGCAGATTTGATGCTTGATTTAACGGCAACCGGGCAGTTAACCTCAAGAAAAATTTTTCTTGGGAAGAAAAATATGCCAGGAAACCCGCAGCCAGACCCCGCACTTGCCATCGAACTTGCCGGTGTCAACAAATGGTATGGCACGTTTCATGTGCTGAAGGATATCAGCCTGACGGTGCGTGCCGGTGAAAAGGTTGTGATTTGCGGGCCGTCCGGGTCCGGCAAATCCACTGTGGTGCGCTGCATCAACCGGCTGGAGGAGCATCAGAAGGGTATCATCCGGGTCGACGGGACTGAGCTGACCAATGATCCCCAATCCGTGGCAGCGATCCGCTCCGAGGTCGGCATGGTGTTCCAGCAATTCAACCTGTTCCCGCATCTGACGGTGCTGGAGAACCTGACACTGGGCCCCATCAAAGCCCGCGGCATGTCCAAGGCGGAGGCCGAAGCCAAGGCGATGCATTACCTGGAACGCGTCCACATCCCTGACCAGGCAAGGAAACGCCCCGGCCAGCTGTCCGGCGGCCAGCAACAGCGGGTGGCAATTGCCCGCTCGCTTTGCATGGAGCCCAAAGTGCTGCTGTTTGACGAGCCGACCTCTGCCCTGGACCCGGAGATGATCTCTGAAGTCTTGGACGTGATGGCGGAGCTGGCGGTGGACGGCATGACCATGGTGGTGGTCACCCACGAGATGGGATTTGCCCGCAAGGTGGCCGACCAGATGGTGTTCATGGATGCCGGCGAGATTGTCGAGCAGGGCCCGCCGGAGGAATTCTTTGGCTCCCCCCGCTCACCGCGCTGCCAGAAATTCCTGTCGCAGATCCTGCAGCACTGACCGGAAGGATCAAGCATGAAAAAGACCCTGATCCTTCTGCTGCCCTTGCTGGCGCTTGCGGGCTGTTCCAGTTCTTCGACTTGGGGCTGGTATGTGATCAACCCGATGACCGCCAGCGGCTGGGTGAATGTGAAATTCCTGATCTCCGGCATGGGCGACACCATCCTGATCTCGGTGATTGCCGCAGTGATCTCCATCGCGCTGGGACTGGTGGTCGCCCTGCCCGGCCTCGCCAAAAGCCGCGGCTGGCGGATGGTGAACCGGGTCTATGTGGAGCTGGTCCGCTCGATCCCGCTGCTGCCGATGCTGTTCTGGGTGTTCTACGGCTTGCCAATCATCTTCCGCGAAATGGGAATGAACGTGCCGATCGACCCGTTCTGGGGCGCCATCATCACCCTGGCGCTGTCCGACAGCGCCTTTACCGCCGAGATTTACCGCGCGGGCATCCAGTCGATTGCAAAGGGCCAGACCGAGGCGGCCCAGACCATCGGCCTCAACTACCTGCAGACGATGCGCTATGTGATCCTGCCGCAGGCGATCCGCCGCATCCTGCCGCCGCTGGCCAACCAGTTCATCTACATCGTCAAGATGAGCGCCTTTGCCTCTGTCATCGGCATGCAGGAACTGACCCGGCGCGCCAATGAACTGGTGGTCAGCGAATACCGCCCGCTGGAAATCTACACCCTGCTGATCCTGGAATATCTGGTGCTGGTGCTGATCATCAGCGCCGGCGTGCGCTGGCTGGAACGCCGCATGGGATCGGACGAAAGAGGCTGAGGAGAGACAAACATGGACTGGAAAACCTTCATGGCCGAGACCGAGGCCAATATCGGCAGCTTCTCCAAGGAAGTCCCCGATACCGTGCGCGGCTTTGGTGCCATGGGCCAAGCCGCCAAAAAGGACGGCGCCCTCAGCGAGAAGACCAAGGAATTCATCGCCCTTGGCATCGCCATCGCCACCCGCTGCGACAGCTGCATCGGCTTTCACGTGCGGTCCCTGGTGCGGCTGGGTGCCACCCGCGGGGAACTGAGCGAGGCGCTCGCGATGGCCACCTATATGGGCGGCGGGCCTTCCTATGCCTACAGCGCCAAGGCGCTGAAAGCCTTTGATGTATTCTCAGAGGGGCAACCATGAGACCGGATCTGATCGGCGGCGAGGGGTATGTCCGGAACTGCTGGTATGTGGCGGGGCGCAGCGAGGATTTCGGGCGCGAGCTGACTGCGCTCACCATGCTGGAAGAGCAGATCGTGATCTACCGCGACACCAAGGGCGCGGCCATCGCGCTGGAGGACGCCTGCCCGCACCGCAAACTGCCGCTGTCGCGCGGCACTATCGAGGGCGACCACGTGGTCTGCGGCTATCACGGGCTGACCTTCGACTGCCGCGGCGAATGCGTGATCGCGCCGACCCAGCTCGACAACCCGCCGCGCCGCGCTGCCGTGCATTCCTACCCGGCCGAGGACCGCTGGGGGTTTCTGTGGCTGTGGATGGGCGATCCGGATCAGGCGGACCGGGGCCGGATCATCGACATTCCGAACTTCGACAATCCGTCCTGGGGCAAGACGCAGAAGGGCGCGATGGAGATAGCCTGCCACTATCTCTATATCACCGACAACCTGTTAGACCCCAGCCATGTGGCCTGGGTGCATCTGACCTCATTCGCCGGGGCCGGAACCGACAACCGCCCGCTGGACCTGGAAGAAACACAGGATGGCGTCATCGTCTCCCGCTGGGTGCTGGATGAGGCACCGCCGCCCTATTACAAACCGATGCTGCCCTTCGGTCCCGCTTGCGACCGCAAGCAGCATTACGAATGCCGCCTGCCCGCCACCGCGATCAACATGTCGGTCTATGCGCCCAAGGGCGAAGGCGGCAAGGATGTGCCCCTGTCGCCCAATGCCTTCGTCAACATCTCCTATAACTTCATCACCCCGGTGGACGCCGGGCGCTCGCGCTATTTCTGGTTCCAGCATCGCAATATGCATGCGGAGGATGCGGCGATGTCGCAGCGTATGTTCGAGGGCGCCATCATGGCCTTTACCGAGGACAAGGACGTGCTGGAATATGTCCAGACCGGCATGGCAAAACGCAAGACGCCCTATATCAACCTTGGCTTGGATGCAGGCGCGATGCGCTTCCGCACCCGCGTTGCCCGGCAGATCAAGTCCGAGGCCGGCTGAAAAAGAAGCCGTTTCCCTGCGAGGGAAACGGCCATGAAAAATCGATTTTTCATGGCTGAAATCCGCGCCGGATTTCAGCTGGCGAGCCGCCCGCCCGGTCCCTGCCCTACCGCTTGCGCAGGTGCGTCAAACACCGCCTTGATGCAGGGGAATTGCGCCAGAACTTCCGTCCCGCCCGGCACCAGATGCGGGTCGAACACACCGTCTTTCCAGACTGCCGCGCCATCCATCTCAATCGTCGGGTCCAGCACGTTCAGCGAAATCTCCCCCGGCGCGTAATGCCCGCAAGTGTGGAAATGCATCAGCCGCGGATTGCCAAAGGCCGCGCCGCTCCAGCGCTCGAAATTCTCTGCCGCCGCCATGCCATAGGCACAGCCCGGATGGATGCCGGCATGCCAGGAATGCATGGTCATCGCATCCAGACCGAACTGCTTCCCCACTTTGGCGTAATGCATCCGGGCGCAATGCACGTCCCTTTCGTGGCCCTCGAACCTCTCCAGCACGCTGCCGCGGAAATGCACCGCAAGCGGTTCGCGCAGACCGCAGCCGTAGGGGTCATAGAATTTCGAGCCGGTCCCGACCAGGAACCCGTCCTGCATGACCACGCCCGAGAACCCCTGCGCCGGCACCGGCGCAAAGACCGACATCGGGAACCGCGTCACCGACACATCCGCAGCACCCGACTTGGGATAGGCCGCACCCGGCCCGCTGAAATCCGTGCCCAGCGGGCAGGTCACCCGGATATGCTGCGCCGCCGCCATCAGCGCGTTGACCGCATCTTTCAGCGCCACAAACCCCTGATAGTTCGCGCGCCCGAAACCAGATGCCAGCATCCCCGCATCCAGCGCATAAGACATGATCGGGCGGATGCCCTGCATGTCCTTGCTGAACCGGATTTGATCACCGCTGCGCGACAGGAACAGCACCCGGTCCGCCGCCTTCATCCGCGCGACCAGCGCCGGCGGCAACGCGGCACCCATCGGATCAAACGCCAGCACCTCGCACTTCGCGTCAATCCCCAGCGCGCGGGCACTCTCCATCACCGCCCCGGCAATCGCTGCGTCGTAATAGCCGTTCGCGGGGTCTTCCCGCAGGATCAGCAGATGGTCCCCGGCGCGCAAGCCGCCGCAGGTCACCAGCAGATTTTCGGCGCCGGCGCGCAGATCCGCATCCTGCATCCCGCAGTTCTCCCTCTTGATCCTCACCCGGATGTTACCCGCAGCCGCCCCCTCCGATCCAGGAAAATTTCACAACAGTAAAATTTTCTACTGTCATTCAGGACGCCCCTTCCCCTATCCTGCCCCTGGAAACCGCGGAGAAAGCATATGAGCGCATGGATTGAGATGATCCCGGACGAGAAGGCCGAGGGCCGTCTCAAGGAATTGCTGGACAAGGCGCGCACGCCGCATGGCACTGTCGACACCGTGATGCGGGTGCATTCGCTGCGCCCGGAGACGATGAACGGCCATGTCACCCTCTACCGGTCGGTGCTGCACTCGGACGACAATCAGCTGCCGTTCTGGTTTCTGGAGGTAATCGCCAGCTACACCTCTATTCTGAACGACTGCACCTATTCGCTGACCCATCACTTCATGAACGTGCGCAACCTGTTGAAGAACCAACTGCGCAGCGACCGGATTTTCACAGCACTCAAGGCGCACCGGCCCGAGGATGAGTTCGCGGGCAAGGATCTGGCTCTGCTGCGTTATGCCGGCAAGCTGACAACGGATGCGGGCAAGATGGTGAAATCCGATTTCGAAGCGCTGAAAATCGCGGGCTGCGACGATGGCGAGATCCTGGAGGTGAACCAAGTCTGCGCCTATTTCAACTACTCGAACCGCCTGCTGAACGGGCTGGGTGCCACGACGGAGAACGACGTGATCGGCTATTACAAGGGCGATGAATAGCCGCTAGCCCCGCGCCGTTTCCAAATCGGCGCGGAACGGCGCCAGGCTATCGGTAAAAGCGTCCAGGAAATCCAGCGCCAGCAGCGACCGGCTGCCCGACACCGGCCGCAGGATCGACAGCCGGTGCTGCAGCTCGGGCGCAAAGGGCACGATGGCAATATTCTGGCCGCGGAACTGCTCGGCATCCAGGGCGCTGACGACCGAGGCGCCCTGCCCCTGGCTGATGATGATGCAGGCGGTGGAGAACTGCCGCACCTCGATCCAGCTGTTCAATTCCACCCCGGCCTCGGAAAATGATTTGTGCAGCTTGCGGAAAAACGGGCTGTCGCGCCGGGTGTGGATGATCTTGCGGTGCTGCAGGTCGCGGGGCGTGATAACATCCTGTTCTGCCAGCGGATCATTCTGCGGCAGCACACAGACCGTGCGGACGGGGATGTCGATGTTTTCCACCGCCGGATGGGCGGCGAACCCATCTGTGATGCCGCAGTCATACTGCTCGCCGATGATCCACTCCAAAATCCGCTCAGGCCGGTCCGGCTCCAGCGTCAGCCGCACGCCGGGGCGGTGCTCCAGAAATCCGGCCAGCAGCTTGGGAAGCAGCGCTGTAGCAAACCCCGGCAGACAGGCGATGCGCAGATGGCCTGCGGTGCGCTCGGTCAAGTCCCGGTTGAGTTCCTCAAGATGGTTCAAACTGTCAAACACCCGCCCCACTTCGGACAGCAGATAACGCGCCTCACTGGTGGGAATCAGCAGCCCGTCCTTGCGGGTGAACAGATCCACCGCCACCGTTTTGGAAAAATCAGACAGCAGACGGCTGGCCGCCGGCTGGGAAATACCCAGGCTTTCAGCGGCGCGGGTGACAGAGCCCGTGCGGGCAACGGCCTGAAAGGCCTCAAGCTGGCGGAGTTTGAATTTCAAGGGGTTAGCCGCTTTCAAAGGAAGAATGACACGCCATCGCATAACATCATGTTATGAAATTTGTCAAAAAACTTTTGCTTGAATTATCTTTCCCGCCGGACAAAAGCTATCGGCAGAGCCAACTTTGGGAGAGAAGCTCATGTCCGTAAAATCCTTGCTCTGCGCTTCGGCTGTTCTGGCCGTTGCTGGCAGCACCGCATTTGCAGAAACCGAAATTCAGTGGTGGCACGCCATGGGCGGCACCAATGGCGAGCGCGTCAACAAGATCGCCGCAGACTTCAACGCCACTCAGGACGACTACAAGGTCGTGCCCGTCTACAAGGGCAACTACACCGAAACCATGACCGCGGCGATCGCTGCTTTCCGCGCCAAGGAACACCCGCAGATTGTGCAGGTCTTTGAGGTCGGCACCGCCACCATGATGGCTGCCAAGGGCGCCATCTACCCGGTTGAAAAACTGATGAAGGACGCAGGCGAGCCGTTTGACGGCGACGCCTTCCTGCCCGCGGTGGTGTCCTACTATGAGACGCCCGAGGGCGAGCTCTTGTCGATGCCCTTCAACAGCTCCACCCCGGTGCTGTGGTACAACAAGGACGCGCTGGAGGCCGCGGGCGCCGAAGTCCCGGCAACTTGGGATGAAGTGAAAACCGCCTCGCAAAAGCTGGTAGACAACGGCATGAAATGCGGCGTCTCCTTTGGCTGGCAGTCCTGGGTGATGATCGAGAACTTCTCGGCCTGGCACAACCTGCCCACCGGCACCAAGGAAAACGGCTTTGCCGGGTTCGACACCGAGTTGACCTTCAACAACGCCAGCGTGGCGGCGCGCCTGGATGACGTCGCCTCCATGGGCAAGGATGGGTTGTTTGTCTACGGCGGCCGCCGCGGCGACAGCCTGCCGATGTTCACCAACGGCGAATGCGGCATGTGGATGAACTCCTCGGCCTACTACGGGTCGATCTCTTCGCAGGCCGAGTTCGAGTTCGGCCAGTCCATGCTGCCGCTGGACACCAAGGTCGCCGACGCGCCGCAGAACTCGATCATCGGCGGCGCCACCCTGTGGGTGCTCGAGGGCCACGACGAGGCGGAATACAAGGGCACTGCCAAGTTCCTGACCTACCTGTCCTCGCCCGAGGTGCAGTCCTGGTGGCACCAGGAAACCGGCTATGTGCCGATCACCACCGCTGCCTATGAGCTGTCCAAGGAACAGGGGTTCTACGAGAGCAACCCCGGCACCGACACCGCGATCAAGCAGCTGAGCCTGAACACCCCGACGGCAAACAGCCGCGGCCTGCGCTATGGCAACTTCGTTCAGGTCCGCGACGTGATCAACGAAGAACTGGAGGCCCTGTGGGGCGGCGAGAAGACCGCCCAGGACGCGCTGGACGCCGCGGTTGAGCGCGGCAACGACCTGCTGCGCCGGTTCGAGCGCACCGCCAACCCGTCCTAATCCATCCTGACGACCCGGCCCTGCCGCCCCTCCCCTGGGGCGGCAGGGCCACTTTCCTGACTGGGGCCTTTCATGCTCAAACGGGTGCATTTCCCAACCTCGGCGCTGCCTTACCTGCTGGTCGCGCCGCAAATCGCCATCACGCTGGTGTTCTTCATCTGGCCCGCCAGCCAGGCGATGTATCAATCTTTTCTGATCGAAGACGCCTTTGGCCTTGGCACCGAATTTGTCTGGTTCGAAAACTTTGAAATCCTGTGGTCGGACAGCCATTACCTGGCCAGTTTCCAGCGCACCGCGGTTTTCTCCTTGCTGGTGGCGGGGCTGTCGATGGGCGTGGCGCTTCTGCTGGCAGGTTTTGCCCAGCGGGTGGTGCGCGGTGCGATGTTCTACCGGACCCTGCTGATCTGGCCCTATGCGGTCGCCCCCGTTCTGGCAGGCGCCCTGTGGGTGTTCATGTTCAACCCGACCCTTGGCATCTTTCCCTATTTCCTGGAATTCGCAGGCATCACCTGGAACCATTACCTGAACGGCACCCAGGCGATGGCGCTGGTGATCCTGGCCGCTGCCTGGAAACAGGTCGCCTATAATTTTCTGTTCTACCTCGCCGCCATGCAATCCATCCCCAATTCCGTGATCGAAGCCGCCGCCATCGACGGCGCAGGCCCGGCGCGGCGGTTCTGGACCATCATCTTTCCGCTGATCTCGCCCACCACGTTTTTCCTGCTGGTCATCAACATGGTCTACGCCTTTTTCGAGACCTTCGGCATCATCCACGCGGTCACCCAGGGCGGCCCCGGCACCTCCACCACCATTCTGGTCTACAAGGTGTTCAACGACGGTTTTGTCGGTCTCGACCTTGGCGGCTCAGCCGCGCAGTCGGTGGTGCTGATGGTGCTGGTCATCGCCATGACCGTGGTCCAGTTCCGCTTTGTTGAAAGAAAGGTGGCTTACTGATGGTTGAAAACCGCCCCCTGATCACTTTCCTTACCCATCTGGTGCTGGTGCTTGGCGTTCTGGCCATCGCGCTGCCGGTGTGGATCACCTTTGTCGCCTCCACCCATGACCAGCTGCGCATGAACCAGGCGCCGCTGCCGCTGTGGCCCGGCGACTATTTCCTGGCCAACATGAAGCAGACCCTGTTCGGCTCCGGTCTCAGCGGCACCGAAACCGCGCCGGTTTGGCTGATGCTGCTGAATTCTTTGGCGATGGCGCTGATGATTTCCACTGGCAAGATCGCCATTTCACTTCTGTCGGCCTTTGCCATCGTCTATTTCAAGTTTCCCTTCCGCATGGGCTTCTTCTGGATGATCTTCATCACCCTGATGCTGCCGGTCGAAGTGCGGATCCTGCCCACCTTCGAGGTGGTCGCCAACCTTGGCATGCTGAACAGCTACTGGGGTTTGTCGATCCCGCTGATCGCCTCGGCCACCGCCACCTTCATGTTCCGCCAGGTGTTCCTGACGGTCCCGGATGAGCTGCTGGAAAGCGCCCGCATCGACGGCGCCGGGCCGCTCAGGTTCTTCTTCGACATCCTGCTGCCCTTGTCGCGCACCAATATCGCCGCGCTGTTTGTGATCCTGTTTATCTTCGGCTGGAACCAGTACCTCTGGCCGCTCTTGATCACCACCGACACCTCGATGACCACCATCGTGATGTCGATCAAGCAGATGCTGGAAGCAGCCGAGCAAAGCCCGCAATGGAACATCATCATGACCACGGCCCTTTTGGCGATGATCCCGCCGGTGTTTGTGGTCATCGCAATGCAAAAGCTCTTTGTGCAGGGCTTGACGGAAACCGATAAGTAAGGCGCCTGACAGATGGCTGATATTCAACTCACAGATCTGGTGAAATCCTACGGGCCCACAGAGGTGCTCCACCATGTCGAAGGAGGCATCAAGGATGGCGAGTTCATCGTCATCGTCGGCCCCTCCGGCTGCGGCAAATCCACGTTGCTGCGGATGGTGGCGGGGCTGGAAAGCGTTACCTCCGGCGAAATCCGCATCGGCGGCAACCGGGTGAACGAGCTGGAGCCATCGGCGCGCGACATCGCCATGGTGTTCCAGAACTACGCGCTTTATCCGCATATGTCGGTGCGCCAGAACATGGCTTACGGCCTGAAGATCCGCAAACTCCCCAAAGATGAGATCAACCGCCGCGTTGAAGAGGCCGCCGAGATCCTGGAGATCAAGCAATACCTCGACCGCAAGCCGCGCCAGCTGTCGGGCGGCCAGCGCCAGCGGGTGGCCATGGGCCGCGCCATCGTGCGCGATCCGCAGGTGTTCCTGTTTGACGAGCCGCTGTCGAACCTTGATGCCAAGCTGCGGGTGCAGATGCGGCTGGAAATCCGCAAATTGCAGCAGCGGCTGGGGGTGACCTCGATCTACGTGACCCACGATCAGGTCGAGGCGATGACGCTGGGCGACCGGCTGATGGTGCTGAACGGTGGCTATGTCGAGCAGTTCGGCACCCCGATTGAGCTGTATGACCGCCCGGCCTCGGTGTTTGTGGCGGGCTTCATCGGCAGCCCGGCGATGAATTTCCTGCCTGCAGACCTGAACGGCGGCCGCGCCACCCTGCCCGATGGGGCTGTACTGGCC
The DNA here is from genome assembly GCF_000473165.1 of Leisingera aquimarina DSM 24565. GTDB lineage: Bacteria > Pseudomonadota > Alphaproteobacteria > Rhodobacterales > Rhodobacteraceae > Leisingera > Leisingera aquimarina. The sequence continues at coordinate 36,729 of NZ_AXBE01000014.1, forward strand.
GTGCCGCCCCGCCACACCGGCGCTGCAACTCTTGGCCTGCGTCCGGAACATCTGGCGGACGATCCCGCTGGCCCGATCGCGCTTGAGGTGGACCTGCTCGAACAGCTGGGTGCCAACACCCTGATCCACGGACGCCTGCAGGGCACCGAACACGCCCTCACCGCCAGCGTTCCGGGCCACGCCTGCGACAGCATCGGCAGCATCCGCCGCTTCTCGGCCACGCCAGCGCTGACACATCTGTTCGATACCGCCTCGGGCAAACGTCTGGCAGACTGATGGCCTTTCCCCAGATCCCTGCCTTTGCAGGCACGCCGGGTGTGATCCGGCTGGTCGGCCACCGCGGTGCCCGCGGCGTGCTGCCGGAAAACACCATGGAAGGCTTTGAGTTCACCCTGAAAACCGGGGTGGAGCTGTTGGAACTGGACGTCACCGCCACCCGCGACGGGGTGGTGGTGATCACCCACAACCACCATCTGACCCGGTCGATGGTCCGCGATGCCGATGGCCACTGGCTGCAAGGCGCTGAACCCAAAGTCTCGGCCCTCAGCTACGCCGAATTGCAGCGCTATGATGTGGGCGGGCTGGACGGCGCCAGCGCCTATGGCCGGCGGTTCCCGGATCAGGCCTTTCTGACCGGCCTGCGCATTCCCCGCCTCGCCGATCTGCTGGCGCTGCTGCAGCAGCCGCAGCACCAGAACGTGCATCTGCTGCTGGAGATCAAATCCGACCCGGACCTGCTGGAAGCCCCCCCCGCGCGCCAGGCGCTGGTTGAGGCTGTGGTGTCAGAGGTCCGCCAGGCCGGGATGCAGCCGCGCACAGTGCTGCACAGTTTCGACTGGGACCTGCTGGCGGACTGCCAGCGGATTGCCCCGGAAATGCCCGCCTCCTTCCTGACTCAGCTGCCGGAGAACGCGGATGAGGTGGGCGAGGATTCTTCCAAGGCGGTGAACCCGGTGGCGGGCTGCACCGCCTTGGACCTGCCGGACCGCGTCGCCGCCGCCAAGGGCCGGTTCTGGTGCCCCTATTACCTGGACATCACGCCAGACTCGCTGGCCCGCGCCCGCGCGCTGGGGCTGATAACCGTTGTCTGGACGGTGAATGAGCCGGAGGACATCGAGCGGATGATCGCCCTTGGCGTCGATGCGATCTGCACCGATTATCCAGGGCGGGTGCAGCGGCAATTGCTGATGCATGGCCTGCACTGGCGCACCACCTGAAAAGGGCCGTTCTCCTGCAAGGAAAACGGCCATGAAAAATCGGATTTTTCATGGCTGAAATCCGCGCCGGATTTCAGCCTCGCTTCAGCCGGACCGTCAGTCCAGAATGCCGGGCAGGTTCAGCCCGTGCTCGCGGGCGCAGTCCTTGGCAATGTCATAGCCCGCATCCGCGTGGCGCATGACCCCGGTCGCCGGGTCGTTCCACAGCACCCGGCCGACGCGGCGCTCGGCGTCTTCGCTGCCGTCGCAGCAGATCACCACGCCGGAATGCTGCGAAAAGCCCATGCCAACACCGCCGCCGTGGTGCAGCGACACCCAAGTGGCACCTGAGGCAGTGTTCAAGAGCGCGTTCAGCAGCGGCCAGTCAGACACCGCATCGGAGCCGTCCATCATCGATTCAGTTTCGCGGTTGGGCGAGGCGACCGAGCCGCTGTCCAGATGGTCGCGGCCAATGACGACCGGCGCCGACAGTTCGCCGTTGCGGACCATCTCGTTGAACGCGAGGCCCGCCTTGTGGCGGTCGCCGAGACCAATCCAGCAGATCCGCGCCGGGAGGCCCTGAAACGCAATCCGCTCCTGCGCCATGTCCAGCCAGCGGTGCAGGCCTTCGTTCTCGGGGAACAGTTCCTTCATCTTGGCGTCGGTCTTGCGGATATCCTCGGGGTCGCCCGACAGGGCGCACCAGCGGAACGGACCGATGCCGCGGCAGAACAGCGGGCGGATATAGGCGGGCACAAAGCCGGGGAAGTCGAATGCGTTCTCCAGCCCCTCCTCCAGCGCCATCTGGCGGATGTTGTTGCCGTAATCCACCGTGGGCACGCCCATCGCGTGGAAATCGCACATCGCCTTCACTTGCACCTTCATCGAGGCGCGGGCGGCCTTCTCAACCGCTTTCTTATCGCTCTCGCGGCGTTCCTTCCACTCACCCATGGTCCAGCCCAGCGGCAGGTACCCGTTCACCGGATCATGCGCCGAGGTCTGGTCGGTTACGATATCGGGGCGGATGCCGCCTGCTTCCGCACGCTTCACCAGCTCAGGGAATATCTCCGCCGCGTTGCCCAAAAGGCCCACGGATTTCGCCTCGCCCGCGGCAGTCCAGCGCGCGATCATCTCCAGCGCCTCGTCCAGGGTTTCCGCCTTCTCGTCCAGGTATTTGGTGCGCAGGCGGAAGTCGATGCTGTCCGGATTGCACTCCACTGCCAGGCAGCTGGCCCCGGCAAACACCGCCGCCAAAGGCTGCGCGCCGCCCATGCCGCCCAGGCCGCCGGTCAGGATCCACTTGCCGGTCAGATCACCACCGAAATGCTGGCGCCCGGCTTCGGCAAATGTCTCATAGGTGCCCTGCACAATGCCTTGGGTGCCAATGTAAATCCACGAGCCAGCGGTCATCTGGCCGTACATCATCAGGCCCTTTTTATCGAGCTCGTTGAAGTGGTCCCAATTGGCCCAATGCGGCACCAGGTTGGAATTGGCGATCAGCACCCGCGGCGCGTCCTTGTGGGTCTGGAACACGCCCACGGGTTTGCCGGACTGCACCATCAGCGTCTGGTCTTCTTCCAGGTTCTTCAGGGTCTCGACAATCATGTCGAAGTCCTGCCAGGTGCGCGCGGCGCGGCCGATGCCGCCGTAGACCACCAGCTCATGCGGGTTTTCGGCCACATCGGGATGCAGGTTGTTCATCATCATCCGCATCGGCGCCTCGGTCATCCAGGACTTGGCAGTGATTTCCGGGCCGGTGGGCGGGAAGATGTCGCGGGTGTTCTTGCGGGGATCGCTCATGCCGAGGGCCTCCAGTTTTTGAGATCAGTCAGAATTTTGGTGAGATGGGTGCGCAGTTTGTCCGCGCGCTCCGGCAGGTAGGTCCAGGAAGGGCATTCCTGGCAGTAGGTGGCCTGCGCCAGCTCCATCTGGATCGCGTGCAGGCCTTCGGCAGGGCGGCCATAGTGGCGGGTGGTCCAGCCGCCCTTGAAACGCCCGTTGAGAACCGAGGTATAGCCCTCAGCGCCCGCGCAATTGGCCACGGTCATGGCCTCAATCGCCGGATCGCAGGTTTCGCCATTGTTGGTGCCGGTGTTGAAATCCGGCAGGCGGCCTTCGAACAGGAACGGGATATCGCCCCGGATCGAGTGGCAGTCATACAGGATGGCAAAACCATGAATGGCCTTCACCCGCTCCAGTTCTGCCGTCAGCGCCGTGTGGTAAGGCGCATGATAGGCGGCGCGGCGGCGCGTGATTTCCGCCTCGTCCGGCTCCTGCCCGTCGCGCCAGATCGGCAGCCCGTCGAAATCGGTCAGCGGCACCAGAGTGGTGGTGTTTTGCCCAGGATAGAGACTGATTCCAGCGGGATCGCGGTTCACGTCAATCACATAGCGGTGGATCGGCGTGCGGACGGTTGTCACCTCCTCAACCAGCCCGGCATAGAGGTCGTGGATATGCCAATCGGTATCCGCCAGCGCCTGGCCGGTTTCATTAAGGCACTCCCGGATATCCGGCGGCACATCGGTGCCAGTGTGGGGCAGCCCCAGCACCAGAGGGGAGCTGCCTTGGGTCACTTCGATCATGCTGTCACCTTCACACCGGCAGCTTCCGCAACACGGCCCGCACGCACCATGGCGCTGGCATCTTCGATGTCCGGTGCCAGATAGCGGTCCTCGGCCAGAGCGGGAATATCGGCGCGCAGCATCGCCAATACGTCCTGCAGCCGTTCGGAGGTTTGCAGCGGCGCCCGCGCCTCCACCCCTTGCGCGGCACAGAGCATTTCGACGCCCAGGATCACCGACAGGTTTGCGTTCATCTTCGAAAGCCGCAGCGCACCGTGGGCGGCCATCGACACGTGGTCCTCCTGGTTGGCCGACGTGGGCGTCGAGTCGGTCACACAGGGGTTTGCCAAGTGTTTGTTTTCGCTCATTAAAGCGGCTGTGGTCACCTCAGCGATCATGAAACCCGAGTTCAGACCCGGATCAGGCGTCAGGAACGGCGGCAGATCGTGGCTGAGGGTCGGGTCCACCATCAGCGCCACCCGGCGCTGCGCGATTGCGCCGATTTCAGCCACGGCCAGCGCGATCTGATCTGCGGCAAAGCCCACATATTCCGCGTGGAAGTTGCCGCCCGAGACGATGCGTCCCTCATTCACCAGCACCAAAGGGTTGTCGGTGACGGCATTGGCCTCGATCTCCAGCGTTCTGGCGGCCATGCGCAACACATCCAGCGCCGCGCCCACCACCTGAGGCTGGCAGCGGATGCAATAGGGATCCTGCACGCGGGTGTCGCCCTCGCGGTGGCTTTCGCGGATCTCGGAGCCGTCCATGATCGCGCGCATTTCCCGCGCCACGTCGATCTGGCCGGCATGGCCGCGCAGGGTGTGGATATCGGCAATCAGCGGCGCGGTGGAGCCCATGATGGCGTCGGTGCTCAGCGAGGCAATCGCCATCGAGGCCTCGGCCAGGCGCCAGGCATCAAACAGGCCGGCCAGCGCGCAGGCGGTCGAGAATTGCGTGCCGTTGATCAGCCCCAGACCTTCCTTGGGTCCCAGAACAATAGGCTCTAACCCGGCCTTTTTCAGCGCTTTTGAACTGGACATGCGGGCGCCTTCAAATGTGGCCTCCCCTGCCCCGATCATCGCCGCCGCCATATGGGCCAACGGCGCCAGGTCGCCGGATGCGCCGACGGAGCCCTGCGACGGGATCACCGGCACCACGCCGCGTTCCAGCATCTGCTCGATCTGGTTAATCACCAGCCAGCGCACGCCGGAGGCGCCGCGGCCCATCGACAAGAGCTTCAGCGTCATCATCAGCCGGGTCTTGTCCTCCGGCAGCGCCTCCCCTACCCCGCAGCAGTGCGACAGGATCAGATTGCGCTGCAGGGTGGCAGTGTCTTCCGGCGCGATCTTGGTCGAGGCCAGCTTACCGAAACCGGTGTTAATGCCATAGACAGCATCCTCGCCTGCGGCGGCATCCGCCACCATCCGCGCTGCGGCCTCCACCGGTTCACGGGCCGAGGCGTCCAGCTTGGCCGGGGTCAGGTTGCGGTAGATATCTTCCAGCGTGGACAGCGTCACTGTGCCGGGGGTCATCTCGATCATTGGGTGCCCTCATAGATACGGGTGTAAAGCGGGTTGAAGCCGATGCGGTAGGCAAGCTCACCGGGCGTTTCCACGTCCCAGACCGCCAGATCGGCGCGCATACCGGCAGAAATTTGACCGCGGTCATTTAGACCCAGCGCGCGTGCGGCATTGCAGGTGACACCGGCCAGCGCCTCCTCCGGCGTCATGCGGAACAGGGTGCAGCCCATGTTCATGGTCAGCAGCAAGGATGTCAGCGGCGAGGAACCGGGGTTGCAATCGGTCGCCAGCGCCATCGGCACGCCGTGGCTGCGGAAATGTTCAATCGGCGGCGCCTGGGTTTCGCGGATGGTGTAAAACGCGCCCGGCAGGATCACCGCAACGGAGCCAGCGGCAGCCATCGCCCTGGCGTCGTCTTCGGTCGCGTATTCCACATGATCAACTGACAATGCGCTGTACTGCGCCGCCAGTGCGGTGCCGCCCTGATGGCTCAGCTGCTCGGCGTGCAGCTTGACCGGCAGGCCCAGCTCCTGCGCAACTTTGAACACCCGTTCGATCTGCGCAGGCGCAAAGGCTATGTTCTCACAGAAGCCATCCACCGCATCGGCCAGCCCCTCCGCATGGGCAGCGCGCAAGGCGGGAATGCAGACCTCGTCAATGTAGGCGTCATCCCGGCCCTTGTACTCCGCCGGGGTGGCATGTGCGCCAAGGAAAGTGGTCTTAACTGTCACTGGGCGCAGTTCGCCCAGACGGCACGCGGCGCGCAGCATGTTCAGCTCGGTTTCGCGGTCCAGCCCGTAGCCGGACTTCACCTCCACCACCGTCGCGCCTTCAGCAATCAGCGCATCCAGCCGCGGCAGTGCGTCTTTCACCAGATCCTCCAGCGATGCGGTGCGGGTCGCGGACACGGTGGAGACGATGCCGCCCCCTGCCCTTGCGACCTCTTCATACGAGGCGCCGTTCAGACGCATCTCGAATTCCATCGCCCGGTTGCCGCCAAAGACGATATGGGTGTGGCAGTCGATCAGCCCCGGCGTCACCAGCCGGCCGCCCAGATCGCGCTGCTCCCAAGAAAAATTGTCAGCTGGCAATTTTTCCCGCGGACCGGCCCAGACAATCCTGCCGCCGGAAACCGCAACCGCACCGTCCTCGATCAAGCCATAAGGCGCGTCCGTCCCAGCCATAGTGGCCAGACGTGCGCCGGTCAGAACAAATTCCCCAGTCACAGAATCCCTAAGTCCCTTTACTTCCGTTTCGGCAATAAACTACTGAAATAGGTGATTATGTCTAGGCATAAAGTATGGCAGCTCTCCTGCCCTATCTACCCTCACTATGCGGGACCCGCGGGTGCAGATCATCGATGATGATCGGATGCACATGCGGGTGGCCGCTCTGCAGATGCGGATGATCCGGCGGCAGATCGGGGTGGCTATGCGCAACTGGGGATGCGCTGTCCGCTGGCCACAGGCGGTGCGCGGCGATCAGCCCGGCGGTTGCCAGCAGAGCCAGGGCCAGCATCGCCGCTCCCCCGCCCCAGGCGGCCATCAGCCAGGCCGACAGCGGGTAGAACAGCAGCCAGCAGGCATGTGACAGAGTGAACTGTGCGGCAAAGATCGCGGGCCGGTCCTCTGCATGGGCTGAGCGCGCCAGCAACCGCCCTGACGGTGTCAGAATGGCAGAATAGCCGGCGCCGATCACGGCCCATGCAATTGCCAGCCGTGCATATGTCAGCGGCGCCGCAAAGGCAGCCAGCGACAAACCCGCCAGCGCAGCAATACCCAAACCCGCCCCCGCCAGCATAACCGTCCGGTCGCTGATCCGATCCAGCAGGCGCGGCAGCAGCATAGCCGACAGCATCGAGCCGCCGCCAAACGCAGCCAGCGTCAGCGCAACCGAGCTTTCCGGCAGCTCCAGTTCCGCGCGCACCAGCACCACGGTATTCACGATCACCATCGACCCGATTGCGGAAACCACCCAGTTCAGCGCCAGCAGCCCGCGCAGCCGCGGCGTTTTCAGGTAATTCCGGATCCCCCGGGTGGTCCGCTCGTACACCGGGCGCGGCGCGGACGGCTTAGGCGAAGGCAGCACGATGGAGAACAGCAGCAGCGCTGATCCCGCGAACCCAGCGGCAGTGCCCCAGAACAGCGTCGAGGAGCTCACCAGCAGCAGCAGTGCAGCGGCCAGCATCGGACTGACCAGGCTTTCCAGCTCGAAAGCCATCCGCGACAGGGACAGCGCCTGAGTGTAATCCTTCTCCTGTGTCAGCACATCGGGGATCGACGCCTGGAAGGCAGGCGTAAACCCGGCGGAGGCTGATTGCAGCACAAAGATCAGCACATAGACCTGCCAGATCTCATTGACGAACGGCAGGCAAACGGCGACCGCCATCCGCACCAGGTCCAGCACGATCAGCATCCTTCGCCGGTTCACCTGCTGGGCCCAGGCAGCGGCAACCGGGGCGACGGTAACATAGGCCACCATCTTGATCGTCAGCGCAGTGCCCAGAACCAGCCCGGCGCGCTCACCTGCCAGGTCAAAGGCCAGAAGGCCAAGCGCCACGGTCGCCAGCCCGGTGCCGGTCAGGGCCACGATCTGGGCCAGGAACAGATGCCGGTAAGTCCGGTTGCGCAGGATAGTGAGCATGGTGCGGCGTGTTCCTTTTGCTGTAAAGACCCCGTCACTGTGGTCATCCTGCGGTGGCGAAAGCAATGGATTGATTTGCCGTAGCAATGCGGCAGATTAGAAATTGTCAGCTGACAATTTCTGCAGCGGCGTCCGGGCCGGGACCGGAAAGATAGGGCCCGTCTATGCCAGGAAACACCCCGCTGCCGGCCTCCGGCTTTGCCGTGAATTTCAGCGGCGGGCAATAGTTGTCAGCTGACAACTATGCTCCGAGGCATCGATGCAAGCCGTTCCCTAGCGAACTGTCTGGCGGAGTTTCCGCAGCAGACAGAGAACCGATCCGGGCCTGAGCTGCCAAAGACCCCCCCTATGCTCCAAAAAAATTGTCAGCTGACAATTTTCGCCCGGTGGCCTGTCTGCAGCAGCGCATTCAGCATTGGCGCAGTAGAAAATTGACCGGTACGCGCCTTCTGCGCCAGTCGCCGGAGATAGGCGCCGGGACTGCGGATGGTGCTGAGTTTCTCCAGGATGCACATAACCGCGGTTGCGGCCTCCTTGCGGCCCATCGCTGCGCGCGCGTCGCTGAGCACAGGCATCTCGATACCGATCATCGGTGAAATCTTCTCGGCTATGCGGTCGGCATCCTGCCAGCTGCGCAACCGGTCAGGATAGTAGGTTTGCACTTCCGGGCAGGCACGCAGGACGGTGGCCAGTTCGCTGTTTTTCTCTGCCTTGCTGTCCTCAGCGGCTGAACGCGCAGGCTGTTTGGAGGGCTGTCCGGCCTGCGCCCCTTCAGAGTCAGAATCTTTTTTTATTGAATCCTGTATGTGCCGCTCATTCTGGCTGCCGGGGCCGCTCAAAATGCGTGCAGGCAGCTTAGCGGCCCGCGGGGATTCTTCGGGTGTACGGCTGGCAATTTCACTGCGCAGCGTTTGGGCCGCCTGGGTCAATTCGGCTTCGCAGGGCTTGCGGCGCAACAGTTTGCGCACAGTCTCCAGCAGCACCTCTGCCGTGCCATCTGCCAGTTCCAGAAGTTCTTGCCGCAACACGGCAACCCGGTCGCGCAGCACCGCCAAATGCTCGGCACGGGCTTTGGCATCCAGCGCCGCATCAAAGATCTGGCAGGCATGGCAGGCGAGGGGCGACAGATCAAAGCCAAAGGCGAGCGGCATGTCATCGCCCGTGCGCCGGGCATAGCGTTTGCGGTTGGGACTGTTCTTCCGGCTGACAATTCCCAGCTTGGTGAGGGCGGCCAGGTGGCGGCGCAGGGTGCTCTCGGGCATCCCGTTCAACCGCTCCATCAGCTTGCGGTTCGACGGGAATACAATGGCGCTGCCCGGTTCCGCAGGCAGCGCCCGGTCCGGGAAAAAGGTCAGCAATGCCTTCAGCACGCCAAGGGTGCGGTGGCTCAGTTCAAATTCCGCGGCGGCGTGCGTCAGCGCAGCCAGAAGGTCCCACTTGTCGTGAGTACCTGCCAGCCGGCCGCACGGATCCTGCCGCCCAAATGCGATTTGGGACGTCTGTTCCATGTTATTTTCACGAAAGACAAAGAATTCCCGCCCCCATGCGGCGCATGGAGTTGACAGTAACGAGTCTGAAGGGCTATTCCAAAGGTGCTAAATCTGAGAACGGCCTTCTGGGATGTAATGTCCTGGGGGGCTTTTCTTTTGCCTGTTTACGTGCCTCCTGTCCTTAGTGTTTCTGCTCTTGCTCAGTCTTCCGGCTGCTCGGGCTGGTCTTGCTGCCAGCGGCCGTGAAGCTCTTCCATGATCTCTTCTGCATGGGCGTCGAACCAAGCGTCAAAGCCAGGCGCGTCCTTGGCAGAGATCGTCAGGGTAATGCCTTTGGCGGTGGACCTGATACCTGCAACCTCAGCGCCGCCGCTGCCGGGCAGGCCACGGGTCTTCGGCGGGGCAGGGGCGGGTTTCGGTTCCTGCGGCACGTTCCGGGCATGTTTCAGAACGGCCTCGAACCGCCCGTCGGAGTCATAGGTCGTAAAGTCGGGCCGGTTTGTTCTGGTGATCGCCCGGGCCCGTGCTGCGGAATCGTCGAACAGTTTGACCAGCATCATCCAGCGGTCGCGGCCAATGCCGGGGGCTGAACCGATCGTCCGCAGGAAGGGCAAATCAAAGGCCGTGCCAACCTTGAGCATCCGCGACACCATCGGCAGGTCGATCGACAGCGCCGCGGCAATTGTCTGCCGTCCATAGCCATCTGCCTGGAGCTGCGCCGCAAAGGCGGCTTTTTCAATGAAACTGAGATCCTGGCGCGAGGTGTTCTCTTGGCCCTGGGCCATCACCAGCGCATGATCATCCAGCTGCCGCACCATCGCCTTCACGGGCAGGCCCAGCTCGCGCAGCGCCTTCAGGCGGCGGCGGCCATAGACGATTTCGAACCGCCCTTGTGTCTTGGGGTGCGGGCGCAGCAGCACCGGCACCTGCTGGCCATAGGTCTGCAGGCTGTCCTTCAACTGGTTGAAAGCCACCCCGTCCATGCCCAGGCGGTCCTCATAGCCCGCATCGTCGATCAACGCAGTGTCGATCTCCTGCACTGCGCTTTCCTGCAGCTTGCTGAGCGAGGATTGCAGCGCCCCGACCGCGCCGCGCGGCATCATTTTGGGTTTCGGCCCGCCAGCGGATGCTGCGGGGCTGTTCAGGGCTGTGCTGAGAATGCCTTTGCGTGCCATCAACGCCTCCATGCGTGTTGAAGGAGCGATTCTATTTCATCGTTAACTTGATTCAGTGAATCGACCGCACGGTCATAGGTTGACCTGTGAAACTGGGATCTTTCGACCTCATAGACCGTCTGCTGGGTCAGCCCCGCGTCGGAAATCGCGGTGGATTTCAGCATCGGCGCGACCATGACTTCCTCGCCGAACAGCTGCCGCATGAAGGCAACGACCTGTTGCTGCGGGCCGTCGTTTGGCTCGTAACGGTTGATCAGGAAGCGAAGAAAATCAAACTCAAGCGCGGCGCCCGCATTCGAGACCACATCCAGCAGTTCGGCTGACATTTGCAGGAACTGCGACATTGAGGCGATGTCGAGCATGTTCGGCACCACGGTGATGATCACGCCAGTCGAGGCACAGAGCGCCGACATGGTCAGATAGCCCAGCTGCGGCGGGCAGTCGAAGATGATCACGTCGTAATCCTTCTCGACCTCCTCGAGCGCTGCGGCCATGCGCGAGAAAAATGCAGGTTGAACGTTGTTCAGAAGCGCCTGCGGGGTCTCGTGCTCAAATTCCTGCAGGATCAGCCCGCCGGGGGCCAGATCCAGACCGCTGAAATAGGTCTGCTGAATGATTTGGCGCAGGGGCAGGGGGTCTTCATAGCGGATTGCGTCATAAATCGTCCCTGTTTCAAGGAAATCGACCTCGGGCCGATAGCCGAAAAGCGTCGTCAGCGACGCCTGCGGGTCGATATCCACCGCCAGCACCCGGTAGCCTTTCAAGGCCAGCCGTTGCGCGGTATGAATCGATGACGTGGTCTTGCCCGATCCGCCCTTGAAGTTCAGGAACGACAGCACCTGCACCTTGTCGCCGTCGCGGCGGCCGCGCAGGTAGGTGCCGGGCGTCTTGGCCGCGGCATCCAGGATCTTGCGCATTTCCAACAGATCGGCGGCGGAATAGTGGCGCCGCCCGCCTGGCGTGGTGTGAACCTCGGGGAACTTACCGTCAAAATGCAGCTTGCGCAGGAAACTGGAGGAAATGCCCAGCATCTCTGCCGCCTCGCCCGCGCTGAACAGGCGCAATTCCTTCCTTGCATCCGGCGCAAAACTCGCCAGCATGTGGCTTTCGAGGGCCGCACTGAGGCTTTCCGCGTTCTCGCGGATTCGCTGATTGATGTGGAGTGCTACTGCCAACTGCTGCCCTCTCGATAGTAACGCTGTTTTGCGTCAGCGCTTTATTTATCGTTTCTATACGCAATGCGAACAGTGTTTTGCAATAGATTCCTTCGTTTACAGGTTGCAGGCGGGGTTCCGGAGTTGCACCCGTGCGGCGCGTTCTGCCTGAGATTTTGCTCTAAGTTGTTGAAATAAAATACTATAATTTAGGGGTAGGAGCTATCCAAGAAGAAGCGTGTTACTCCGCCCTCAGTGTACATGATCCGCAGTGGGGCGCAGCGGGTGAGTCGCTGCAGTTCAGCGATTTCTCCAGAAATAGACCGAAACAGGCTCTACTTAGGGTCTATTATGCTGCTGTGCGGCCTCAGCACCGATGTGGGAACGCCCCATAGCCGTACTTTGCAAATGGAACAAGGTACAAGCCGGTTCCCCTGGATGGAGTGTCGGTTTTTGCAACCGTATTTCGTAATCCTGCAGGTGAAACCGCATTCATTAGGTGAAACTCTCCGCCAAAGGAGACCCCTGCCATGACTGAGCAAGCCACTGCCCCCCGCGCCCGCTCCGGCGGCCGCAACGCCCGCCGCGCCCTGCGCACAGCACCCAAATTCGACATGCTGCCGGGCCTCACCCGCAATATCCCCCTGTGCGAGGTGATGGACGGCGCCCAGGTTGAGATGATCGACAACGCCTCGATGGATATTCTGGAAAACGTGGGTGTCCAATTCCGCGACCCGATTGCGCTGGAGGACTGGAAACGCGCCGGCGCCAAGGTTGAGGGCGAGCTGGTCTATCTGGACCGCGGTCTGGTGCGCGAGCTGATCGCCACCATCCCCAGCGATTTCACCTATCACGCGCGCGATCCGCAAAAGAGCGTGCGTCTGGGCGGCAAGCATTCGATTTTTGTGCCGATGACCGGCGCGCCTTTTCTGCGCGATCTTGACGACGTGCGCCGGAACCCGATGCTGGACGACTTGGCGATGTTCCACAAGCTGGCGCATATGATGCCGTCCTTGCATTCTTCGGCGCATCACATCGTAGAACCTTATGATCACCCGATCAGCCAGCGGCACCTGCGCATCACCTATTCGTCGATGAAATACTCGGACAAGACGTTTATGGGCATGACCACTAGCCCAAAGAACGCCGAGGATGTGCTGGACATGTGCGCGATCCTGTTCGGCGCCGATTTCATCGACCAGAACCCGGTCACCACCGGCAATTGCAACGGCAACTCGCCGCTGGTCTGGGACGAAACCATGCTGGGCGCCATGCGCGCCTTCTGCCGCCGCAACCAGCCGGTTCTGTGCTCACCCTTTGTGCTGGGCGGCGCCAACACCCCGGCGTCGGTGCCCGCCACGGTGGCGCAGCTGAACGCCGAGGCGCTGTCGGCGCTGGCCTATACGCAGGTGATCCGCAAGGGCGCGCCTGCGATCTATGGCCACTACCTGTCCACCGTCAGCATGAAATCCGGCGCGCCGATGGCCGGCACGCCTGAAATCAGCCTGATGAACTTTATGATCGGCCAGATGGCGCGGTACTATGGCGTGCCCTGGAGGACCTCCAACACATTGGGCGGCGCCAAAACGTTTGACGCGCAGGCGGGGTACGAATCCGCCACCACCCTGCAGGCGGTGATGCATGCGGGCGCCAACTATGTCTGGCATTCGGCGGGCTGGAACGAGGCCGGGATGCATTGTTCCGTCGCCAAGTTCATCGTCGACGCCGAGCAATGCGCGATGGCCTACCGGATGGCGGAAGGGCCGAAATGGCACGACTTCGACCAGGCGCTCTCGGCTGTTCCCGATGTTGGCCCCGGCGGCCACTACCTGGGCCACCCGCACACGCAGGAAAACTTCCAGGAGGCGTTCTTCATGCCGGAAATGTTCGACAACAACTCGATCGAGCAATGGCAGGCCGAGGGCGGCGTTGAGATCACCGAACGCGCCCTGACCCGCGCTAAGAAGCTGCTGGCGGAGTACCAGGAACCGAAGCTGGACGAGGCGAAGAACGAAGAACTGCTCGACTACATCGCCCGGCGCGAGCGGGAAATCCCCGCCGCGGATGAGCTGAACCAGAGCTACTGATTTCCTCCCCCCAACTGGCCCGCCCCCGCAATAGAGGGCGGGCCTTTTTTCCAACAGGGCAAGCAAATGAAAATCGCGGAAATCCATACTTATCAGCACGATCTGCCGGTTAAGAACGGCCCCTATACGATGGCCGCATCGGCGATCTGGTCACTGGATACAACCTTGGTGAAACTGGTGACGGACAACGGGCTGACTGGCTGGGGCGAGACCTGCCCGCTGGGCTCGGTTTATGACAAAGCACATGGCAAGGGTGCGCGCGCAGCGCTGATGGAAATGGCGCCGGGGCTGATCGGAACGGACTGCCAGCCGCTGACGCTGAACCGGCGGATGAATGCGCTTCTGATGGGGCATTCCTATGCAAAGGCTGCGGTTGATATCGCGCTGCATGACGTGTTGGGCAAGCATCTGGGGCTGCGGGTTGCGGATCTCCTGGGCGGCGCGGTCACAGACCGTGTGCCGTCGTATTACGCCATCGGGATCGAGACGCCGGAGGAGGCCGCCCGCCTTGCCCGTGAAAAGCGCGCCGAAGGGTTCGGCCGCCTTCAGGTCAAGGCGGGCGGGCGCGATCCGGAGGTTGACATTGCGGTGGCGCACAAGGTCTGGGAGCAGATCCAGGGCAGCGGCATGCGGCTGGCGCTGGATGCCAACCGCGGCTGGACAATGCGGGATGCCCAGTTCGTCAGCCGGGGCTGCAGCGGTATTCCACTGATCATCGAGCAGCCCTGCCAGACCCTTCAGGAGTTCCGGAAACTGCGGCCCTTGCTGTGCCACCCGCTGTACATGGATGAATCCTCCGAAGACCTGGCCATCGTGACCGAGGCAATCGGCTGCGGGCAGGCGGATGGCTTCGGCATGAAGGCGACCCGCATCGGCGGTCTGCAGAACATGCGCGCGTTCCGCGATGTCTGCGAGGCAAACCAGATACCGCATACCTGCGATGACGCTTGGGGCGGCGATATTCTGGCCGCCGCCTGCACCCATATCGGGGCAACGGTGCGTCCGGACCTGCTGGAAGGCGTCTGGATTGCAGCCCCCTACATCGACGGCCATTACGACGCTGAAAACGGTATCCGGCTGGACGGTGGCCATATTGCACTGCCGCAAGGTCCCGGCCTGGGCATCACCCCGGACGAAAGCCTGTTCGGCGCGCCGGTGGCATCCTTCTGATTGGAGACAGAATTATGGAATTTCAGGGAAAATGCGCGCTGGTCACAGGTGCAGCTGGCGGTATCGGTGCGGCAATCGTCCAGCGCCTGCGGGCCGCGGGTGCCAAGGTGGCGGTTGCCGACCGCGATACCAGCAGCATTGAGGCGGATGCGCATCTGCCGGGCGACCTGCTTGATGCGGACTATGCCAATGCGCTGCCGCAAGCGGCGTTTGACGCGCTTGGCGGGTTGGACATCGTCATCAACAACGCCGGCGTCATCACCCGCGGCCCGGTGACGGACACGTCGGATGCCGACTGGGACCTGTCGATGGGTGTGAACGTCGAGGCTCCCTTCCGCATCTGCCGCGCCGCAATCCCGCTGATGGCTGAAACCGGCGGCGGCGCCATCGTCAACACCGCGTCCTGCTGGGGCGGCAAGGCCCCGGGGCCGAACCACGCGCTCTACTGCATGACCAAGGCGGCGATTGCCTCGCTGACCCAATGCATGGGCATGGATCACGCCCATCAGGGCATCCGCATCAACGCGGTCTGCCCGAACGAGGTGAACACGCCGATGCTGCGCTCAGGCTTTGCCAAACGCGGCTTTGATCCAGATTCCGCGGTGGCGGAGCTGGGCAAATCCGTGCCGCTGGGCCGCATTGCCGAGCCGGAAGACATCGCCGATGTGATCCTGTTCCTGGCTTCAGGCGCTGCCCGTTACATGTGCGGCGCGCTGGTTGAGGTCAACGGCGGGAAACCGGTGTCATGAGCCGGTTCGAAGGCAAGGTTGCGCTTGTTACCGGCGGCCGCAGCGGCATCGGCCAGGCCATCGCCCGCCGTCTGCGCGACGAAGGCGCCCGCGTTTTCACCGCACAGCGCGGTGAGGATGCCGAATTTGAGGCGATCCCGGCGGATTTCACTGTTCCGGACAGCCCCGCACAAGTGGTGACAGACGTCGTCAGCAGGGCAGGGGGGCTGGATGTGCTGGTCAACAACGCCGGCATGATGCAGGAGGCCAGCGTCGAGGATATGACCCTCGCCGACTGGCAGCGCAATCTGACGGTGAACCTGACGGCTCCCTTCCTGATGATCCAGGCGGCTCTGCCGCACCTGCGCGAATCCCGCGGCAGCATCGTCAATACAGGATCGATCGAGGGTCTGGGCAGCAACCCCGGCCACGCCGCCTATTGCGCCTCCAAGGCAGGTCTGCACGGCCTGACCCGTGCAGTGGCAGTGGATCACGGGCCTGAAGGCATCCGCTGCAACGCGGTGGCGCCGGGCTGGATCGACACGGACCTGAATCTGGATTTCATCGAAGGCATGCCCGACCCCGGCGCCTTTCGCCGCGATATCGCGGGCATCCACCCGGTCGCCCGCACCGGCAGGCCGCAGGAAGTGGCGGCACTGGTGGCCTTCCTCGCGTCAACGGATGCCGGTTTCATCACCGGGCAGGTTTATACCGTCGATGGCGGCCGCATGGCCAAGCTGAGCCTGCCTTGAAGCCATGGGATCCGGGCCTCCATGGCCCAAATCCCCTTCATCTTTGCAAAAATACTCCGGGGGAGGCCGCAGGCCGGGGGCAGCGCCCCCAAACCCTTATTCCTTCCCGGACCGCCATTCCTTCCACATCAGATAAGTATTGGCCCCAAGCGAGGCAAAGGGCTCCGGCGGCAGTTTCGGCGGCTCCGGCTGGGCCAGAAAATGGCTGGCGATATCCGATCCGCCCTGCAGCAGAAGCTCGGCCGCGCCCATCCCCTGCAACGTGCCGCGGGCAATGCCGAGGCCGTTCTGGCAGCAGGCGGAATAGACACCGTGGTCCAGCTCGCCAAACGCTGCAGACCCGTTGCGGCTAAGGCACAGCATCCCGGCCCAGCGGTGCTCCATCCGCACGTCCTCCAGATGCGGAAAGCGTTCGCGGAACTTGCGGTCATGCACCCAGCCGGCGTTGCGCAGACGCATCCGGCTGGTCTCGATCGTGGGGTGAAAACTGGCGCAGGTGCGGATCAGGATGCGGTCGCCGTAAGAGCCGGAAATCCGCCGCACCGAGGTGCCGACCGGGTCCGATGGTGTCACCGACCAGCGCGCCTCGCCGCCCAAGCGCTTGATCTGCTCCGGCGTCAGGCGTTCTGTCATCGAGGCATAAAGGCAGATGTGCATCAGGCGGCGCTGGTAAAAGCCGAAGCTTTCCAGATGGCCGTTATTGGCCAGGATAATCCGGCCGGTGCTGATGCGGCCCTTGGGGGTTGCGACAACCCAGCCATTACCCTGTTTCTCAAACCCCGTGGCAGGGGTGTTTTCAAACACTCTGATTTGCCCGGCCAGATGCGCCGACAAAGCCCGGATGTAGCCCGCGGGCTGGATCATCACCGTCCCCGGCGCATAAAGGCCGGATGTGTAATGCGGGCTGCCTGTCAGCGCCTGCATCTCCGCTTGGCTGTATAACGTATGCGGCTCGTCCAGCCGTTTCAGATGGGCGGCGAAATCGCGGTTGTGCCGGTCGCCTGCGCGGGTGGCCGCAGCGTTGATTTTACCCGCAGGATCAAAAAGTTCTTGCGGCAGCGCGCAGTCTTCGGCGATGCCCTTGGCAAAACGGATGGCCTGGCGGTTCATGGCAATAGCGGCGCGGTCCGCGTCCAATGCGTCGCCGGCGTAATTGTCGGAGGCCAGATCATGCGGCAGATCGATCATGAAGCCGGAATTGCGCCCGGCTGAGCCTTCGGCGAATTTACCGGCCTCCAGCACTGCGACTTTCAGCGACGGGTCCAGCTGATGCAGGCGGCGGGCGGCGGACAGCCCGGCGAACCCGCCGCCGATGATGGTGACATCGGCGGTCAGATCCTGTTCCAGCACCGGCAGTGGGTCTTGCGGCGGCAGGATGGCATTCCACCCTGCCGCCGCAGTCTGCCGGGGCAGGCGTTTGGCGGTGTACGTGCTCAATCCACGGCCTCGTCTGCGTCGTCGGCCAAGTCGATCCAGATGGTTTTCAGCTGGGTGTACTGGTCGTGGGCATGGACCGAATTGTCGCGGCCGCCAAAGCCCGATTGCTTGTAGCCGCCGAAGGGGGTGGAGATATCGCCCTCGCCAAAGCTGTTCACCGTCACCGTGCCCGCCCGGATGGCGCGGGCGCCGCGGATCGCGCGTTTGGCGTTGGCGGTGAAGATCGAGGCACAGAGGCCGTAATCCGTGTCATTGGCGATGCGGATGGCCTCGTCAAAGCCAGAAACCTCGATCACCGACAGCACTGGGCCGAAAATCTCTTCGCGCGCCAGCACCGCATCATTGCCCGGCACCTCGATCACGGTGGCTTCGACAAAGGCACCGTCATGCGCCTTGCCGCCCAGAACCACGGTGTCCGCCTGCTCCAGATAACCGCAGACCTTGTCGAAATGCGCCTGGCTGACCAGCGCGCCCATGCGGACTTCAGGGTCCAGCGGATCGCCGATGTTCCATTGCTTGGTGTGATGGGTGATGCGTTCCAATAGCTCCGCCTTCACATCCTTATGCACGATCAGCCGCGAGGCGGCGGAGCAGTTCTCGCCCATGTTCCAAAAGGCGCCGTTCACCACATGCGATGCGACGCGGTCCAGGTTTTCGGCGTCGTCCATCACAATGGCGGGGTTCTTGCCGCCCATCTCCAGCACGACCTCTTTGGCGTTGCTTTCGGCCGAATAAGACAGGAACCGTTTGCCGGTCACGGTGGAACCGGTGAAGGACACCATGTCGATGTCCATATGGCGGCCAATCGGTTCGCCCACGTCAGCGCCGCCGCCGGGCACGATGTTCAAGACACCGCGCGGCAGGCCGGCTTCCATTGCCAATTCCGCCACCCGCAGGGCGGTCAGGGTGGTCTCGGCTGCCGGTTTCACGACTACGGAGCAGCCCGCGGCCAGCGCCGGGCCGATCTTCCAGGCGAGCATCAGCAGAGGGAAGTTCCAGGGCAGCACCAGGCCGACAACACCAATGGGTTCACGCACCACCATGGCGATGTGATCATCCGAGGTAGGCGCCACTTGATCATAGATCTTGTCGATCGCCTCGGCGTGCCATTTGATGCAGTGGATGGTCTCCGGCACATCAACGGTTTCGCAGTCATAGATGGTCTTGCCGCTGTCGATGCTCTCCATCACCGCCAGTTCCCGCGCATTGCGGGTCATCAGTTTGGCAAGCCGGATCAGCACGTCCTTGCGCTCTGACGGGTGCAGACGGGACCAGCGGCCATCGTCAAAGGCTTCGCGGGCCTTTTCAACCGCGAAATCAACGTCCTCGGCACCGCAGGCCGCGATTTCAGCCAGTTTTTCACCGGTCGCAGGGTTCACGGTCGCAAAGGTGTTGCCCGAGGCCGCCGGGCGGAATTTGCCGTCGATAAAGGCGCCGGTGGGAAGGGCCAGCCCTGCGGCGATGGATTTGTATTCGTCCTGGGTCAGCAATGTCATGGCTCAGCCCTCCGCCTGAATGTCGGCAATTTTCTGTTTCAGCACCCGCACAACCTGTTCCAATGCGCGTTTGTCGTCCTTGTTCAGCCCCTTCAGCGGTGCGCGCATGGCGCCGGCGGCGATGCCGTTCAGGGTGACTCCGTGTTTGATGGTCTGGATGAACTTGCCGCCCTGCTCCAGCACATGCATCAGGGGCATCATTGCCGACATGATGCGGCGGCCCTTGGTGTAGTTCCCCTCCACCACGCAGGCGTTATACAGCGCCACATGTTCGGCCGGCAGGAAGTTCGACCCGCCGCAGACCCAGAAGGGTGCGCCCCAGGCAAAGAATTCCAGCGCCTGATCATCCATGCCGCAGCCCAGCTGGATATGCGGATAGTCCCGCGCCAGCAGGTGCACCCGGTTGATATCGCCCGAGCTTTCCTTGATGCCGCAGAAATTGCGGCTGCGGCCCACCCGGTCCAGGAACTCCTCGCCCATCATGGTGCCGGTGCGGTGCGGGTAGTTGTACAGCATCACCGGCAGATCGGCGGCCTTGTCGATCGCAAGGGCATTCAGTGCGTTTTCGCGGTCGGTCGGAACGGAATAGGGCGGCGAGGCCAGCAGAATGCAGTCGGCGCCGATTTCCTTGGCGCCCGCGGCCAGCGCGACGGAATCGCCGGTCAGCATCGCGCCGGTGCCGACCACCAAGGGCAGGCGGCCTTTCAGCTGTTCATGGGTGAACTTCGCCAGCTCCAGCCGTTCCTCGACGGTCTGGGCATAATTCTCACCGGTCGAGCCGCCGGAGATCAGGCCATGCACGCCGTTTTCAACCAGATATTCGATCACCTCGGCCAGCGCGTCCCAATTGACGCTGCCATCCTCGAAATGGGGGGTCACCACGGGGGTGTAGATCCCATTGAAACTAAACAGGGGGGTCATTCGGGGTCCTCTATGCAGGGGTTTTGCGGGTTACCGTGCCGAGCGGCACATCAAGCCCCGCAGGCATGACAAACAGTTCGATCCGGTCGCGTGACAGATTCCAGTGATCAATCGCCAGCTGCGCCGCCGCCGTCTCATTGCCGGTCTCGATGGCGGCAATGATGGCGTCGTGCTGGGCGCTGGCCTCTGAGACGTTTTCGGCCATCTCGGCGCTTTGCGGCCGGTAAAAGGTCATCGAGATGCGGGCGTGGTCAATCAACAGCCGCTGAAACGAGGGCAGCAGATAGATATTGTCCGCCATTTCGCCGGTCACTTCGTGAAAGCGGTTGTTGGCCATCGCCCGCTCAGCGCTGGAGCCGCTGCGCAGGGCGGATTTGAAGTCCTCCTGTGCGGCCTTCAGCACCTCGATCTGCGCGGGTGTGGCGTGTTTGGCGGCCAGCTGCAGCACCGCGCCATAGATCATCGGGGCGGCCAGGAAAAAATCGCGCAGGGTCATATGCGACATCTCGCTGACCCGCGCACCGCGGTTTTCGCGCAGATCCACATAGCCCTCGCCTGCCAGCTGGCGCAGCACTTCGCGCAAGGGGGTGCGCGACAGGCCGGTGTCCTCGGACAGCTTTGCCTCGTCCAGATCAGCGCCGGGGCGCAGCTCCAGCGTCATGATGGCCGCCTTGAGACGGCTGTGCAGCGCTGCCTTGCGGGTCTTGGAGGCGTCTTTCATGGGTCTTTCTCCTGCCGCTGATGCGGGTGGGATTCTTCGGGTCGCGGTCTCTATGGCATAAAAATACATATTGTGTACACAGAAAAAATGTGATGTGTGCAGTTCGCGGGCGCTTTGCGCAGTACAGCAGCTTGCGGCGGACGGGGCAGGGGGCTTAGCCTGACCGGGCTGCAGGGCTGTGATCCACAAGGCGGTCCCGCGCGTTTCTTGTCAGGCGGTCCCACTATGTCCAAAACCCAGCATTTTGCCTTTCTTCTGGTCGAGGAATTCTCGCATCTCGCCTTTTCCTGCGCAGTGGAACCCCTGCGGATCGCCAATCTGGTCAGCGGTCAGGACTTGTTTGACTGGTCATTTGGCTCGGAGAACGGCGAGACCGCGACCTGTTCCAACGGATCGGTGACGCTGGTGCATTACGGGTTTGATGCGATCCCGAAATGCGATCAGCTGTTTGCCCTGTCCGGGATCCACATGCGCAGCCATGTGACCCGGCCGCTGCTGGCCGCCTTGCGTCGTGAACGGGCGCGGGGCACCCGGATCGGCGCCTTGTGTTCCGGCGCCTGGGTGCTGGCCGAGGCCGGGTTCCTCAATGGCATGCAGGCGGCGATCCACTGGGAATACCACGACAGTTTCATGGAAGGCTTTCCCGAGGTGAACCTGGTGCGCAGCGTTTTTGTGGCAGACGAAAAGCACATGACCGCCTCCGGCGGCACCGCCACGGCGGACCTGATGCTGCATCTGATCGAGCGCGATCACGGCTACGACCTGGCCGTCGCGGTGGCGGATCAGATGGTCTATAATGCGGTGCGCAACGCAACAGCCGAGCAGAAGGTTTCGCTGCAATCGCGCAATGGTATGCGCAACCGGCATTTGGCACGGGCAATCCAGATGATGCACGACCATATCAGCGATCCCATCTCGCCGGCGCTGATTGCCGAGGATATCGGCATTTCCACCCGCCAGCTGGAGCGGCTGTTCGGCAAATACCTGAACACCTCGCCCAAGAAATATTCGATGGAAATGCGGCTGGAGCGCGCCCGCAACCTGCTGATCCAGACCGAGGCCTCGGTGACCGAGGTGGCGCTGTCCTGCGGCTTTGACAGCCCGGGTCATTTCTCGCGGGTGTACAAGGCCGCCTTCAGCGTGACGCCGATGCTGCAACGCGGCCGGATCGACTAGGGGCGCCGGAAACCGGCGCGGTTTCCGGCTATGAAAAATCGATTTTTCATGGCCGTTTCCCTTGCAGGGAAACGGCAGGCGCAGGGCGAAATCTTTGCTGGTGTTCAAAGCAGTATTTCCCATATTGAAATGAAGCCCTTTCATCCGAGCCATATGCCAGGAGCCGCAGATGTCCCGCCGCCATTACAACCTGCCGCCGCTCACCACCCTGGCTGCATTTGAGGCCGCTGCCCGGCACCTCAGCTTCAAGAACGCCGCTCAGGAACTGTCCGTCACCCCCGGCGCCGTCAGCCATCAGGTGAAAGCACTGGAAGCGGAACTGCAGGTGCCGCTGTTCCAGCGCAAACACCGCGGCGTGGAGCTGACCCAGGAGGGCGAGGCACTGTTTGATACGCTGGCAACGTCCTTCTCGAAAATCTCGCTTAACCTGAAAACCATCCGCGACCGCCATACCGGCGACACCGTGACTATCGGCTCCACCTCTGCTGTGGCCTCGCTGTGGCTGTCGCCCTCAGTGGTGCGGTTCTGGCGCCGGCATCCGGATGTGAACGTCAATCAGATCGTCAACGACCGGCCGTTGCGCAGCATGCCCGATGTGGATTTCTATATCCGCTACGGGCGCGAACGTGACACAAGGCTGCAGCAGACCGAGCTGTACCGCGATCATCTGGTGCCGGTCGGCAATGCCGGGCTGGCGGAAAATCTGACCGGCTGCCCGCTGGAGGAGCTGGCGCAGCAGCGGCTGCTACATCTGGAATCCGACGACAAAAGCTGGACCACCTGGGCCGATTGGTTTCAGCAGCAGGGCTATGACGGCCCGATTGCACCGGGCGTGCGGGTCAACAACTACTCGGTTGCGCTGCAGGCAGCACAGGACGGGGCCGGGCTGGCGCTGGGGTGGCAGCGGCTGCTGAACCCCCTGCTGACCACGGGTCAGCTGGTGCCGATCGGGCCGCATGTTCTGGCCGCACCGCATGGGTTCCATGTGGTGGGCCGCCCGGATGCGGAAATGTCGGAATCTGCCCGAATGCTTCGCAATTGGGTGATTGACGAGGTCAGTCGAAGCTCAGGTGAATCCAGCTAAGGCCAGCGCGAAGTTTTCTGATATTGAGTGAAACCCCTCTCTGCCTTCAATGGCGCACAACGCGCACATCTTTACCCAGGTTTGGAGAGACCCAGATGAACAAGCATGACTCGCTTGCCCCGGTGATGGCTCCGGTCAACGTGGCCAACGGCCTGCCGAACGCCCATTACATCGACCCCGCCGTCTTTGCCGAAGAGAAACGCTCGGTGCTGTTTGCCAATTGGTCCGGCATCGGTTTTGGCAAGGATGTGCCGGAACCGGGGTATGCTAAGCCGGTGGATTTCCTCGGAATGCCGCTCTTGATCGTGCGCGATACCGACGGCGCCGTTGGCGTGTTCCAGAACACCTGCCGCCACCGCGGCATGATTCTGGTTGAAAAGCCCGGCAAGATCCGCGGTGCCATCCGCTGCCCCTATCACAGCTGGTGCTATGGCTTGAACGGCCGTCTGGTCTCGACCCCGCATGTTGGCGGCCCCGGCAACAACAAGCATGAAGACATCAAGCTGGACGAGCTGGGCCTGGTGCGCATCCGTTCTTACGTCTGGCGCGACGTGATCTTTGCCAATGTCGACGGCAACGCGCCCGAGTTTGAGGACGCTCACGCCGGCCTGCTTGAACGCTGGAAAGAATTCGAAACCCCGGTGCATCACGGCGGCGAAACCTCGGGCTTCCAGCTGGAAGTCAAAACCAACTGGAAGCTGGCGGTCGAAAACTACTGCGAAAGCTATCACCTGCCGTGGGTGCATCCGGGGCTGAACAGCTATTCGCGCCTGGAAGACCATTACAACATCGAGGTGCCAGGGCATTATTCCGGCCAGGGCACCCTGGTTTACCGCCAGATGAAGGGCGAAGATGGCAAGATGTTCCCGGATTTCGAGGGTCTCAGCAGCAAATGGGACGAGGGCGGCGAATATGTGGCCGTCTACCCGAACGTGCTGCTGGGTGTGCAGCGCGACCATGCCTTTGCCATCATCCTTGAGCCGGTCGACACCGAAAACACCGTTGAGCACATCGAGCTCTACTATTCCAAATCCGCCGACGACACGCCGGACCTGGAACAGCTGCGCGACGAGAACGCCAAACTGTGGAAGACCGTGTTCGAGGAAGACGTCTTTGTCGTCGAGGGCATGCAGAAGGGCCGCCACGGTGAGCTGTTCGACGGCGGGCGTTTTTCGCCGGCGATGGACGGGCCGACCCATAACTTCCACGCCTGGGTGGCCGATCAGGTGACCAAAGGTCGCGCGGCATGAGTTCTTTCCTGAACGACGGGCTGGCCAGGAACTTCCTGGCTGGCGAATGGGTCGGAGGCGACGGCGGCAAACGCATGGCCGTCGAAGATCCCGGCAACGGCAGCCATGTGGCGGATTGCGCGCTGGCGGGCGAGGAAACCCTGGCCCGCGCGCTGGAGGCCGCCCGCGCCAGCTTTGACCGCGGCGATCTGGCGGGTATGAAACCTGCCAAACGCGGCCAGCTGATGCAGCGCATCGCGGCTGAAATCCGCACCATCGCCGAAGAGGGCGCCGAGCTGTTGTGCCGCGAAAGCGGCAAGAGCCTCAGCGCCGCCCATGACGAGTTCGAAGAGGCCGCGCAGTATTTCGAATATTACGGCGGCATGGCCGACAAGATCGAAGGTAAGTCGATCCCGCTTGGCCCCGATTATGCTGACTTTACGGTCTATGAGCCGTATGGCGTCTCCGCCCAGATCGTGCCTTGGAACTTCCCTGTGTCGATTGCCGCACGCTCGCTGGCGCCTGCGATGGCGGCGGGCAACTCGGTGATCATCAAGTCGCCGGAACTGGACCCGATGGCGCTGGCGATGCTGGGCGTGGCGCTGGAACGCGCCGATGTCCCCGCGGGGACAGTGTCGATCCTGAACGGCATCGGTGCCGATCTGGGGGCGCGTCTGGTGGAAAGCAGCCAAATCGACCAGATCGTCTTTACCGGCTCGGTGCCGACCGGCCAGGCAATCCTGCGCGCGGCGGCCAGCCCGGTGACGCCTGCGCTGATGGAGCTGGGCGGCAAATCCGCGGCTGTGGCGTTTGAGGACACCAATCTCGACACGCTGATGTCCAGCCTGCAAAGCGGTATCTTCTATAACGCTGGTCAGGTCTGTTCTGCGATGTCGCGGGTGCTTGTGCACCGCTCGATCTATAAGGAAGCAGTGGAGCGCGCCGCCGCGCTGGCAAATGGCCTCAGCGTCGGCCACGGGCTGGAAAACCCGGGCCTGACCCCGGTGATATCGGCGCGCCAGCTGGACGGTATCGAAACCCTGGTGGCCACCGCCCGCCAAAGCGGCGCCCGTGCGGCTTCGGGGGGTGCCCGGCTGGAGCGTGACGGCTATTTCATGGCGCCGACCATCCTTGCAGACGTGGACCCCGCATCCCGCGTCGCGCAGGAAGAAATCTTTGGTCCCGTCACCTGCTTCACGCCCTTCGATACCGAGGCGGAAGCGATTGCCATGGCAAACGGCACCGAGTTCGGGCTGGTGGGTGGCGTCTTCACCCGTGACCTTGCTCGTGCGCACCGCGTCGCCAACCGTCTGCGCGCGGGGCAGGTGTTTGTGAACGAATGGTTCGCGGGCGGCATTTCCACCCCGTTCGGCGGGGTCGGTAAATCCGGTTTCGGCCGCGAGAAGGGGCTGGAGGCGCTTTACAATTACGTTCGCACCAAGAACATCGCGATCTCGCTGAAGGGCTGATGGATGGATCGCGCAGACCTCGACCGCGCCTTGCTGAAGGCGCATGAAGACAAGGACAGCGTGGCGCTGGTGCGACTTTACACGCTGGCCGGTGACAGAGCTGAGGAGGCAGGCAACATCGACGCTGCCTGTTTCTACCTGACCCACGCCTTTGTCTTTGCACTGGAGGGCGGGCTGCCGGAGGCCAAGGAGCTGAACCGGCGGCTGGCGGAGCGTGGCCGGGCGCATCCGCTGGAGCCGTGACACAAGTTTCAGGCGGTTGCCCCCGCGGGGACAGCGGCCTGTTTTGGCCGGCAGGGGAGGGCCGGCCAATCTAATTCCAAAGGGAGTAATAAGAATGATCCCCAGCAAAATGGCGGCGGTCCTGCTGACCGGCCACGGCGGCATCGGCAAACTGGACTACCGCACCGATGTGCCGGTGCCGCAGCCCAAGGCCGGCGAGGTGCTGATCCGCATCGCGGCCGCAGGCATCAACAACACCGACATCAATACCCGCATCGGCTGGTACTCCAAGGCGGTGGATGCGGATACCAATGCGGGCGGCGCCACCGGGTTTGACAGCGTCGATGACGGCGATGCCAGCTGGTCCGGCAAGCCGCTGGAGTTTCCCCGCATCCAGGGAGCGGATGCCTGCGGGCACATCGCGGCGGCGGGGGAGGGGGTTGACCCGTCCCGCATCGGCGAGCGGGTTCTGGTGCGCAACATGCTGCGCTCCTACGTCGACTACCGCCCCTATGAATGCTGGACCTTCGGCAGCGAATGCGACGGCGGCTTTGCCCAATTCGCGGTGGCGCCTGCGCGCGAAACCCATGCGGTGAAATGCGACTGGTCCGATGCGGAGCTGGCCTCGATCCCCTGCGCTTACTCGACGGCGGAGAACATGCTGCACCGGGTTGGTCTGGGTGCCGAAACCGTGCTGATCTCCGGCGCCTCCGGCGGCGTGGGTTCCGCTGCCGTTCAGCTGGCCAAGCGCCGCGGCGCCACCGTGATCGCGCTGTCCTCGTCTGCCAAGGCGGATGAAGTTCTGGCGCTTGGCGCGGACCGTGTCATCGACCGCAACGCCGATCTGTGCGGCGAATTGGGCGAAGGCTCGGTCGACGTGGTGGTCGATCTGGTGGCTGGCCCGCAGTGGCCGGCTTTTCTGGACGTTTTACGGCGCGGCGGGCGCTATGCCACCGCCGGCGCCATCGCCGGGCCGATCAGCGAGATCGACGTGCGCACGCTCTACCTCAAGGACCTGACCTTGATGGGCTGCACCTTTCAGGAGGATGAAGTGTTTGCCAATCTGATTTCCTACATCGAAGCCGGTGAAATCCGTCCGTTGGTCGCCAAGACCTATCCGCTGGCTGAGATCGCCGCCGCGCAGGCGGACTTTCTGAGCAAGAAGCACGCAGGAAAACTGGTGCTGATGATCCCGGAGGTTTCGGCGTGAAGATCAAGAAGATCGAGCTGTACCAGTTGGACCTGCCTTATTCCGGCGGCACCTACACGCTGTCAGGCGGGCGGGAATACCGCAGCTTTGATGCGTCTTTTGTGCGGATCACCACCGACACCGGGCTGGAGGGCTGGGGCGAGAGCACCCCGTTCGGGTCCACCTATATTGCATCGCACGCTTTGGGTGCGCGGGCCGGGATTGCCGAGATCGCGCCCTATCTTCTGGGCCGCGACCCGCGGCAGATGGACCGCATCAACGAAGCGATGGACGAGGCGCTGGTCGGCCACAACCACGCAAAATCCGCAATAGACCTCGCCTGCTGGGACCTGTTCGGCAAATCGGTGAACATGCCGGTGTGCGAACTGCTGGGCGGCTCAACCGGCAAACGCCTGCCGGTGATCTCCTCAATCTATGCAGGCACACCCGAGGATATGCGCGCCCGCGTCGCGCAGCATCGCGAGATGGGCTATCTGGGCCATTCGGTGAAGATCGGCGCCATGGACAGCGAAGGCGGCCCGGCGCTGGACGCCGAGCGCATCCGCGCGTCCTTGGCCGACGGGCAGCCGGGGGAGTTCTTTCTGGTCGATGCCAATGGCGGGCTGACGCCGGAAACCGCGCTCAGGATGCTGCGGATGCTGCCCGAGGGGCTGGATTTCGTGCTGGAGGCGCCCTGCAAGACCTGGCGCGAGACCCTGTCGCTGCGCAAGCGCTGCACGGTGCCGATCATCTTGGATGAGCTGGTGCAGCAGGATGAGGATATTGCGCTGATGCTGGCGGAGGACGTGGCCGACGGCATCGGCCTGAAGATCTCCAAGGCGGGCGGGCTGACCCATGGGCGGCGGCACCGGGACATGTGCCTGGCTGCCGGTGCTACGGTCAGTGTGCAGGATACGGTCGGTTCGGCCGTGGCGTTTTCCGCCATCGCCCATCTGGGTGCGACGGTGCCGGAGCGGTCCTTGCGCTGCATTCTGGACTGCCGCGATATGGTGACGCTGAGAACCGCGGAATTCGACGCGCCGGTCAAGGACGGCGGCGTGCTGGTGCCGGATGCGCCGGGGCTTGGGATCACCGTTGACCGCGATCTGATGGGCGCGCGGGAGGCGGTCTGGGAAGCGTGAGATCAGCGCAAAATCCGCAGGCCTGTCGCGAATCACATGCAGGCTGCCGCAGGCGTTAGCGCCATCACATTGAACTGCCCCGGCAAGCCCTGCTTTGCCGGGGTGTTTTGTCCACAGGCAGGGTGCGCGATTGCCGCTTCCGGGTGGCGCATCTGACGTATTGGCAGGCCAGGGATGCGGCATTCTGGCTTAGAAGCTGCGATCACGGAGGAATCTTCCCGGCAAGCAGGGGGCCGGCCTTGCCATTCGGCGGCAAATTTGATTCGAGTGCGCCCGATCAAACAGGGCCGGACCCGGCTGGTGAAGAGTCAAAAGCGACCGTAACTTGCGTTTTCTTTGTCTCCGCCGCCGGAAACAGATAAGTACCGCCACGGGAATCGGCCTCACAAGGACGTAGCGCAAATATGAAGACATTTAACTTGAGGAAGGGGCTGGATCTGCCGGTGACAGGCGCGCCGGAACAGACCATTCACCCCGGCCCGGGCATCACTTCGGTGGCGGTTCTGGGCCCCGATTATCTGGGCCTGAAACCCCGCATGCTGGTGCAGGAAGGCGAGGAGGTCCAGCGCGGAACTCCGCTGTTCTGCCACAAGGATGCCGAAGACGCGATGATGGTCGCGCCGATGACCGGCAAGGTCGTGGCGATCAACCGAGGTGCGCGCCGGGTTCTGGAAAGCGTGGTGATCGCGGTTTCCGATGCCGAAGACAAAGGTGTCGATTTCTCCGCGACTGGCAATGCTGATACCGCTGAGGGGCTGACAGAGAAGCTCTGCGCTGCGGGCCTCTGGACCGCGTTCCGCACCCGTCCCTATTCCAAAATGCCGGTGCCGGGCTCCAAACCTGCTGCGATCTTTGTGACTGCGATGGACAGCGAGCCGCTGGCCGGTGATGCCGCGTTGATCATTAATGACGCAGGCGAGGCATTTGCGGCAGGTCTGAAGGCGCTGACTCTGCTGACCGAAGGCACTACCTTCCTGTGCCAGAAGGCAGGCGACAGCATTCCGGGCACAGATGTTGCCGGTGTCGAGGCTGCCGCGTTCTCCGGCCCGCATCCCAGCGGTCTGGCCGGCACCCACATCCATTTCCTGCACCCGGTGAAGGGTGACGACGAGCTTTGGACGATTTCCTATCAGGACGTGATTGCGATTGGCCGCCTGCTGCAGACCGGTCATCTGGATCCCTCCACTGTTGTTGCGCTGGCCGGTCCTGCTGCGCGCCAGCCCCGTCTGGTCCGTACCGTTGCGGGCGCCTCCACCGATGAGCTGACCCGCGGCGAGATTGCTGCAGACGGTCCGGTGCGGGTGATTTCAGGCTCGATCTTGTCGGGCCGTCAGGCATCAGGTTCGTTTGCCTATCTGGGCCGCTTTGCCCGCCAGGTCGCCCTGATCGAGGAAGACCGCAAGCAGATCCCGCTGGGCTGGATCCGCCCCATGGGCGGCAAATACGCGGTGCAGCCGGTGCTGGGGTCCGCCCTGTCGCGCAAGCTGTTCGGCCTGACCAGCAACCTCAACGGCGGCCGCCGGGCGATGGTGCCCACCGGCACGTTCGAGCAGTTGATGCCGCAGGACTACCTGCCGACGCAATTGCTGCGCGCGCTGCTGGTGATGGACACCGATACTGCACAGGCGCTGGGTGCGCTGGAGCTGGACGAAGAGGACATGGGCCTCGTCGGCTTTGCCTGCCCGGCCAAGTATGAATACGGGCAAGCGCTGCGCGACTGCCTCGCCAAGATTGAAAAGGAGGGCTGAGCCGGATGGGATTGCGCAGCTTCTTTGACAGGATCGAGCCCCATTTCGAAAAGGGCGGCAAGTACGAAAAGTACTTCCCCGTCTACGAAATGGTAGAGAGCTTCCTTTATACCCCGAAAACCGTGACCACCGCGGCGCCGCATGCGCGTTCATACATCGATATGAAGCGGATCATGACCTATGTGGTGATCGCCACAATCCCCTGCATTCTGTGGGGCATGTGGAACACTGGCTATCAGGCGAACTCGGCGATTGCCGCGCTGGGGGCAGATGCGGCCACCGGCTGGCGGATTGCCATCCTGCAGATGTTCGGCATCTCGCTGGATGCGGCGAACCCGATGGCCAATGTGGCGCATGGGTTCCTGTATTTCCTGCCGATCTATCTGGTGACGCTGATTGCGGGCGGCATTTTCGAGGTGATCTTTGCCACCGTCCGCGGCCACGAGGTGAACGAGGGCTTCCTTGTGACCTCGATGCTGTACACACTGATCATGCCGGCCTCGGCGCCGCTGTGGCAGGTGGCACTGGGCATTATCTTTGGCGTGGTGATCGGCAAGGAAGTCTTTGGCGGCACCGGCAAGAACTTCCTGAACCCGGCACTGACCGGCCGGGCGTTCCTGTATTTCGCCTATCCGGCCAATATGTCGGGCGACAGTGTCTGGACCCCGGTTGACGGTTTTTCCGGCGCGACTGCGCTGGGGGTCTCGGCTGCCGAAGGCGTGCAGGCGCTGGCGGCCAAGGGCATTGAATGGTCGGACGCCTTTTATGGCACCATTCAGGGCAGCTTTGGCGAGACCTCGACGCTGGCCTGCGCCATTGGCCTGGCCTTCCTCTTGTTTACCAAAATTGCCAACTGGCGCCTGATCGCGGGCTGTCTGGGCGGGATGATTGCATTT
This sequence comes from Leisingera aquimarina DSM 24565, assembly GCF_000473165.1. Classification (GTDB taxonomy): domain Bacteria; phylum Pseudomonadota; class Alphaproteobacteria; order Rhodobacterales; family Rhodobacteraceae; genus Leisingera; species Leisingera aquimarina. The sequence continues at coordinate 67,935 of NZ_AXBE01000014.1, forward strand.
TCGCTGCTGCTGAACGTGATCGGTTCCGACACCAACCCGATGTTTGCGATGCCCTGGTACTGGCATCTGGTGCTGGGCGGCTATGCCTTTGGTCTGGTGTTCATGGTGACCGAGCCGGTTTCGGCGTCCCACACCAACGCGGGCCGCTACATCTATGGTGCCCTCATCGGCGTGATGGTGGTGCTGATCCGGGTGCTGAACCCGGCCTTCCCCGAAGGCATGATGCTGGCCATCCTGTTCGGCAATGTCTTTGCACCGCTGATCGACTACTTCGTCGTGCAGGCCAACATCAAACGGAGGGCGCGCCGCCATGGCTGATACCCAAAGCAAGGGCCTGATCGGCCGCTTCCTCGCCGCGTCGCCGGATTCGGTTGGCAAGACCGTTTTCATCGCCGTCGCCGTCTGCCTGGTGGCCTCGATGATCGTGTCCACCGCCGCCGTGTCCCTGCGGCCGGTGCAGGAAGCCAACAAGAAGCGCGACAAGCAGCTGAACGTTCTGCAGGTGGCGGGGCTGTACGAGCCGGGCCAGAATGTGGCCGAAGCCTTTGCCGCCTTCGAACCGCAGGTGCTGGACCTGGAAACCGGTGAGTTCACCGACCAGTTCGACGCCGCCAGCTTTGACGATCTGGCGGCCGCGCAGGATCCGGAGCTGAGCCGCGAGCTGGACAATGACCCGGCCGGCATCGGCCGCCAGTCGCGCTACAAGACCGTCTATCTGCTGCGTGAGGAAAACGGCGATGTGGACAAGGTGATCCTGCCGATCCGCGGCTATGGCTTGTGGTCCACCCTCTATGGCTTCATCGCGGTGGAGGAAAACGGCAACGACATCTTTGGCCTGCAATTCTATCAGCACGGCGAAACCCCGGGCCTTGGCGCCGAGGTCGACAACCCGCGCTGGAAAGCCCAGTGGCAGGACAAGAAGCTGCATGATGACAGCGGCGAGCTGCAGATCACCGTTGCCAAAACTCAAGGTCCAGCCGGGCCGGAGCACCATATCGATGCGCTGGCCGGTGCGACGCTGACCTCTGTCGGGGTCGACAATCTGGTGAAGTTCTGGATGGGCGAAGAAGGCTACGGGCCTTTCCTCAAGTCCCTGCAAGCGGGAGAGTTCTGATGTCCCAGACCAAAAGAGAAATGCTGCTCGATCCGCTGGTCGACAACAACCCGATCACGCTGCAGGTGCTGGGCGTCTGTTCGGCGCTGGCGGTGACCTCGTCGCTCCAGGTGGCATTCGTAATGACCTTAGCGGTGACCTTTGTGACCGCGTTCGCGTCGATGTTCATCTCGATCCTGCGCAACCAGATTCCGGGTTCGATCCGGATCATCGTGCAGATGGTGATCATCGCCTCTCTGGTGATCCTGGTGGACCAGGTGCTGAAGGCTTATGCGTTCGAGATTTCGAAAACCCTGTCGGTCTTCGTTGGTCTGATTATCACCAACTGTATCGTGATGGGCCGCGCCGAAGCGTTTGCCATGAAGAACCCGCCGGTCGCGTCCTTTATCGACGGTATCGGCAACGGTCTGGGCTATGGCCTGATCCTGATGCTGGTGGGCGTGATCCGCGAGCTGTTCGGCTCCGGTTCGCTGTTCGGCATCACCATCCTGGAGACCGTGAACAACGGCGGCTGGTATGTGCCGAACGGCCTGCTGCTGCTGCCGCCCTCGGCGTTCTTTGTCATCGGCCTGCTGATCTGGGGTTTCCGCACCTGGAAGCCGAACCAGGTGGAAGAGCGTGAATATAAAATCCAATCCGTGGAGGCGCACTGATGGAAGGGCTGATTTCACTCGCCGTCAAGGCCATCTTTGTTGAGAACCTGGCGCTGTCCTTCTTTCTGGGCATGTGTACTTTCCTCGCGGTGTCGAAAAAGATCTCGACCGCGCTGGGGCTGGGGATTTCGGTGATGGTTGTGCAGGCTATCACCGTGCCGGCAAACAACCTGCTGCTGACCTACTTGTTGAAACCCGGCGCGCTGGCCTGGGCGGGTTTCCCGGATGTGGATCTGACATTCCTTGGTCTGATCTCCTACATCGGGGTGATCGCGGCGATGGTGCAGATCCTGGAGATGATCCTCGATAAGTATTTCCCGCCGCTGTACAACGCGCTGGGGATCTTCCTGCCGCTGATCACAGTGAACTGCGCGATTCTGGGCGGCTCGCTGTTCATGGTAGAACGCGACTACAACTTTGCGGAAGCAACCACCTATGGTCTGTCTTCCGGCTTTGGCTGGGCGCTGGCGATCACTGCAATGGCCGGCGTGCGCGAGAAGCTGAAGTATTCCGACGTGCCGGACGGTCTGCAGGGCCTTGGCATCACCTTTATCACCGCGGGACTGATGGCGATGGCCTTCATGTCCTTCAGCGGCGTCAAACTGTAAGGAGAGCGCGGAAACATGGAAACTTTCACGCTCGGCGTAGCCCTTTTCACGGTGATCGTGCTGGCGCTGGTGACCGTCATCCTGGTCGCCCGTTCCCGCCTGGTCTCGACCGGCAACGTCAACATCACCATCAACGGTGAAAAAACCATCTCGGTGCCTGCGGGCGGCAAGCTGCTGCAAACGCTGGCGGCAGAGAAACTGTTCGTCCCCTCCGCCTGCGGCGGCGGCGGCACCTGTGCCCAGTGCCGGGTGCGGGTGCACTCGGGCGGCGGGTCGATCCTGCCGACCGAGGAAAGCCACATCACCAAGCGCGAAGCGGGCTGCGGCGACCGTCTTTCCTGTCAGGTTGCGGTCAAGCAGGACATGGAAGTTGAAGTCCCCGAGGAAGTCTTCGGCGTCAAGAAATGGCGCTGCAAAGTGCGGTCGAACGACAACGTGGCGACCTTCATCAAGGCGCTGGTTCTGGAACTGCCCGAAGGCGAGGATGTGAACTTCCGCGCCGGCGGCTACATCCAGATCGAGGCGCCCGCGCATCAGCTGGCCTATACCGACTTCGACATCCAGGAAGAGTACCGCGAAGACTGGGACCGTTTCAATCTGTGGCAGTACAAATCGCAAGTGGCTGAACCGGTTGAACGCGCCTACTCAATGGCGAACTACCCGGACGAAAAGGGCATCATCATGCTGAATGTCCGCGTCGCTTCGCCGCCGCCGGGATCCGAGGGTATTCCTGCGGGCATGATGTCGTCCTACATCTTCAACCTGAAGCCGGGGGATGAAGTCACCATCTCGGGTCCGTTTGGCGAGTTCTTTGCCCGCGACACCCAGAAGGAAATGGTGTTCATCGGCGGCGGTGCCGGCATGGCGCCGATGCGTTCGCACATCTTTGACCAGCTGAAGCGCCTGCAGAACCGCGACCGCAAGATCAGCTTCTGGTATGGTGCGCGTTCCAAGAAAGAGATGTTCTTTGTCGAAGACTTCGACAGCCTGGCCGAGGAGTTCGACAACTTCGACTGGCACGTGGCGCTGTCGGATGCTCAGCCTGAGGACGATTGGAAAGGCTACACCGGCTTTATCCATAACGTGCTGTTTGAGGAATACCTCAAGAACCACCCGGCGCCGGAAGACTGCGAATTCTACATGTGCGGCCCGCCGATCATGAACCAGTCGGTGATCAACATGCTGCTGGATCTGGGCGTGGACCGTGAGGACATCATGCTGGACGACTTCGGCGGCTAGGCCGGAAAGCAATCCGAAAAAGAAGCCCCGGATGGAAACATCCGGGGCTTTGCCGTTTTCCGGCGGGCGTGGGGGAGGGGGTGCAATCTGTGCACCCCGGGTACACCTCCTGTGCGCCAGTCAGGTTTCAGTTACTGTGCCTTCAATTCCGTCACGATACGGACATTGATCGGTCCCACGGAAAAACCGCCCACGCCGAATGACAGGTGGTCGAGCGTGGTGGTGGCTTCGAAGGCGGCCCAGTCACCCTGGAAGTATTCGAAAACGCTGCCCGCAGGATGCGCGCCCAGATGGGTCAAGGTCGTTTCCAGCACGACCGGCTGTGTGACGCCGTGAATGGTCAGGTCGCCGCTGACATTGGCGGTGTTTTCGCCGGTGCGCTCGACGCCGGTGCTGACAAAGGTGATTTCCGGATAGGTTTCAACTTCCAGAAAGTTTGCGCTGGACAGATCGTCGTCGAGCGGCCCGAAACCGGTGGAAAGGCTGTCGGTCCTGATGGTGACATTGAGGGCGGCCGCTTCGGGGTTTTCCGGGTCCAGTTCCAGGGTTCCGTCAACCGAAGTGAATTCCCCGCTTTGCACCGAAACCCCGACGTGACTCCAGCTGAAGAAGACCTCGGTGTGGCCCTGGTCGGTCTTGTAGGTCGCTGCAAAGGCGGCGGGTGCGGCCAGCAGTGCGGCGGCGGCAAGCGGTGCAATTTTGATCAACATGACGGTATCCCTGTTTGGATTTGTCCTTGGGGCGGTATTGGATTCCGGGGTTCATTGTTCGCGCTGAACCCCCTATAGATGTTATGGCATCTATTTTACTGCATCCGCATGTGAAAAATCCTGCTGCCTTCTTCGTTCACCAACTCGTGATTTCACATGACGCCAAGTAAACGGGAAACCGCAATCTGGATCCTGCTGAACCGGGCCTACCGGCAGGCGCACCGGGAGATAGAGGCGGAGCTGCGCGCTGCCGGGCTGCCTGGCCTGCGGTGGTATGATGTGCTGTGGGGCATAGAGATGGCCGGGACGGGCGGGGTGCGCGCCTTTGAACTGACCAGAAACCTGTTGTTCGAGCAGTCCAACCTGTCGCGCATTCTGGCGCAGATGGCAAAGCAGGGGCTGGTGCGCGAAACAGTCTATGAACACGACCGGCGTGGCAAGGTGCTGTTTCTGACCAGCGAGGGTGCGGCACTGCGGCGGCAGATGTGGAAGATATACGGCCCCGCGATCAAGCGCCATACAGAGGCGCTGGCCGATGCGGAGGACCTGCAGGTGTTTCTGGATACGCTGCAGAAAGCCGGCGGCGGGCCATTTCCGTGACGCGCCGCCGGTAAAAACCTTAGCCGACGATCATCTGCTTCATGCGCAGGGTTTCATACTCCAGCTCTTGCAGGCGGAAATTCACCACGTCGCCGACAGTGATCATGCCGGTCAGCTTGCCGTCTTTCAGCACCGGCATGTGGCGGAAGCGGCCTTCGCTCATGGTTTTCAGCACGTCATGCAGATAGTCATCCGGTGTGCAGGACTTCACGGCTGTGGTCATCAGCGCCGACACCTCCTGCGGCAGGGTGTGGCCGGGGGTCTCGGCCATCCGCCGCACGATGTCGCGTTCCGACAGGATGCCCTGCAGGTCGCCGTTCTGGTCGGTCACCACCAGCGCGCCGATATGTTTTTCCTTCAGCACATCAACCACATGGCCGATGGTGTCATTGGGGCGCACCGCAAAGATGGCATCGCCCTTGCCCTCCAGCAGCTTGGCCACTGTTGTCTGCGAATGCGACAGGTTTGACTCGGCGGACTGGCTGTATGTGTGCTTGTCCTCCTTGTCGCCCCGCATCGGAGCTTGGTATGAGGTCGGTGCCATTGCGCGGGTCTCCTCCTATCCTGGATCAGGTGATATCCTCATCTTAACGCGGGATTACGATCCGGGAAGAGGCGAAATGACGCGAGCGCTAACATAGGCCGGAAAACAACATGTTCGAGACCCTCTATCTGACCCCTGTCACCGGCGCGCTGACCGTTTTCCTAGTGGTGGTCTGCGGCCATATGTACCGGCAGACCTGGAAGGCCCAGCCGCCGAATGCCCGGCTGCGGGCCTGGCTGTTCGGGGTGCCTGCTGCCATTGGCCTGCTGGCGCTGGCCTTTGTGCCGCTGAAGTTCTGATCCCTGGGGCGCCATATTTGACTCTGGCGCAGAGCGGGGGCATAGCAGCGCCAGTTTTGCCGCCGGAGATTTACTGATGCCCAGAAGGTTCTTGTTTGCCCTGATCCTGCCCGCGGTGCTGGCGGTGTCCGGCTGCTGGTTCGAAAGCGCGCCGGAAGAAGTGCGGCTGTCGGGTGAAACCATGGGCACCACCTACAGTGTGATCGCCATTGGCGAGGATCTGGACCAAGACGCCCTGGCCACCGCGGTGGAGGGCACCCTGGCGGCGGTCAACGCGAAAATGTCGAATTGGGATCCGGCGTCTGAGGTCTCGGCCTTTTCTGCCGCGCGCAGCACCGCGCCGGTGCGTGTGTCGCCGGAGTTTGCCCATGTTCTGGCGGCGGCCAGTGATGTGCATGCCAAAACCGGCGGCAAGTTTGACGTGACCCTGGGGCCGCTGATCGAGCTATGGGGCTTCGGCCCGCGCAAGCCGGAGGATCCGGTGCCGTCGGATGACGCGATCGGCAAAGCGCTGGAAGGCGTCGGCCAGGCGCGACTGCTGACGCTGGATGCCGGGGCCGGCACGCTGAAGAAATCGGTGCCGGAGACTGGCATCAACCTGTCGGCCATCGCCAAGGGATACGGCGTTGATGCGGTGGCGGCGGCGCTGCAGGGCTTCGGTGTTGAAAACTACATGGTGGAGATCGGCGGCGATCTGGTGACCAAGGGTGAAAATGCCAAGGGCGAGGCCTGGCGCATCGGTATCGAGAAACCCGATGCGGCGGCGCAAACGGTGCAGCTGATCGTGCCGGTCAGCAATCTGGGGCTGGCGACCTCGGGCGATTACCGGAATTACTTCGAGCATGAGGGCATGCGCTATTCCCATATCCTCGACCCGGTGGCGGGGCGGCCGGTGACGCATGCCACCACCTCGGTCACGGTGATTGCGGAAAACGCCATGCTGGCGGATGCCTGGGCCACCGCGATGCTGGTTTTGGGCCGCGAAAACGGGCTGAAGCTTGCACAAGAGCATAAACTTGCCGTGTTTTTCATTGATCGGGACGTGCAAGCCGGTGCGGATGCCTATATGACCTCTGCCAGCAGCGCGTTCGAGGCGCTGACCGGAAACTGAAGCCGCCGCCAAGCAATCCTGCGAGGGACCACAACATGAGCACCTTTCTTCTGGCCTTTATCCTGCTGCTGATCGTTACCCTGGGCATGTCGCTGGGGGTCATTCTGATGGGCAAGAAGATCAAGGGCAGCTGCGGCGGGTTGAATGCGATCTCGGGCGCCGACAAATGCGTGGTGTGCTCGAAAGACATCGACCCCGACAGCCCACTGCGCGACAAGCTGCAGTGCAAGCGCGCGCGGCAGATGGTCGAACAGATGCAGCAAGAACAGGCCTGAGACCGCTCGGGGGTCGTCCCGCACTGGACCTGTCCCGCACCGGAACTGAATGCCTGAACTTACTCAGCTTTTGCTGACAAAGCTGCGGTTGCGCTGGCCGGTGTTTGATCCGGTGCCCAACCCTTGCCCAGTGAAATCTGCAGCCCGGCCCAGGCCAGCGCCAGATCACGGCGGGCGGAGATCAGATTCAGCTCATTGTCCCGCAGCGCTTCTTCGGTGTTGAGCAGGTCGAACAGGGTGATTTCGCTGGCCGTGAAGGTTTCGCGCGCCAGATCGGCAACTTTGGTGCCAAGGTTGACGGCGCGGACCTGCGCCGCGGTACGCTGGCGGGCGGCCCGCAGCGAGCTTTGCTGGGACTGGACCTCTTCCACGGCGCCGCGCACGGCAGAGCGGTAATCGTATTCCGTCGCCTTGGCCTCGGCGATCGCCCGTTTGTGGAAGGCACGCAGCACGGGGCGGTTGAACAGCGGGAAATTCAAAGTCGGACCGATGGAGTAGAGATCGGGCACATTGCGGACTGCCTGCACCGAGCCGGTGATTTCCAGAGAGGGGTAGAGTTCCGCCTCGGTCACGCCGATATCCGCTGTGGCACTGCGCAGCTGGGCCTCGGCCAGCAGGATGTCGGGGCGGTTGCGCAGCAGGGTGGCGGGCACGCCCAGTTCCGGTTTGGTGGCCGGGTAGGGCTGGCTGTAGTTGCCCTTCATCATCGCAAAAACCTCGGACGCGTCGCGGTCCAGCAGGGTGGCCAGGGCAAACACCGAGGATTCATAGCTGGCAATAAAGCCGGGCAGGTCCGCCTTGGCACTGGCGACCTGCAATTTGGTGCGTTCGACATCCAGCGCCAGCACGGCGCGGGCTTCTTGCAGTTCAACCACAGTTCCCAGGATCTGTTCGCGCAGACGGATCGTCTTGCGGGTGACAGCTGCGCCGCGCTGGAAAAAGCGGGCCTGGATGTAAGTGCGGGTGATCGCATCCGTGATCGCCAGCCGGGTGGTGGCCATCTGATAGAATTGCGCGTCCCGGTCGGCAACGGCGCGTTCAGAGCGCCGCTCAAACTCACCGAACAAGTCAAAAACGTAGGTTGCGCCAACTTCGGCGATATCCTGGCTGGAGGAATTGTTCTGGGATTCGCGGCGCGAAAAGATCGAGCTGCCTTCCAGATTGCCGCTGACCTGCTGCGGTCGGCCGGTGCCGCGACGCAGGGCCTCGGCGGCTTTCAGGCGTTCGCGGGCGGCCTTGATACCGAGGTTCTGGGCCAGGCCCGCGTCAACCAGCCGGTTCAGCGTGGCATCGTTCAACCCCTGCCACCAGGTTTCAGCCGCGCCTTGGGCGGTCGCATAACTGCGGGATTGGTAATAGGCCGCCGGCACCGCAAAGTCCGGGCGCTGGTAGTCCACGCCAACAACAGTGCAGCTGCACAGGATGGTCCCGGCCAGCAGCACACAACGGGCTGTCCACTTGGATCTGCTCATGACTTGCCTCTAGACGCCCGGTCTTTTTGGTGCGGGCTTTCGAAAATCCTAAACCGGGCAGCGCGGGCCGCGAACAGATTCCTGCGGTTAATGACGTCTTTGTCGGGCACTGATGCGCGCAACCCACAGCCAGAGGGCTGCGGAAAACGATGCCATCTTGCCGTTTTTGCTGTGTCAGCGCGGCGGCATGCCGGGCATTCTCCGGTGTCAGCACGCGCAGCCCGGGAGGGCTGGAAGAGTTTACAGCAGGGCTATCCCTGCGCTTGACGGCGGCAGGGTCCCCGTCCACTGTTTCTGCAACAGCTGGGCTGCGCCCGGTGCCGGCGCATCGGCCCCGCCTGCTTGAACTTCTGACCCGAAATCACCACGCAAATGTGAGCACGCAAAAGTGAGATTGACCTGATGGACCTGCAAAAATTCTATATCGGCGGCGCCTGGGTGACACCGCATTCCACCCGCGAATTCCCGGTTCTGAACCCGGCGACAGAAGAACAGATCGGCACCATTATCCTGGGCGATGAGGTGGATGTGAACACTGCGGTGGCCGCGGCCAAAGCGGCGTTTGAGAGCTTTTCCCGCACTTCGCGCGATGAGCGGATTGCGCTCTTGGAGCGGTTGTTGGAGATCAGCAACGCGCGCCGCGAAGAAATGGCGCAGGCATTGAACGCAGAAATGGGCGCCCCGATTTCCATGGCGCGCGACGCCCAGGCGGATGCAGGCATCGGCCATTTGGAAGGGATTCTTGAGGCACTGAAGACCCAGGAGCTGCGCGAGACCTTGCCCAACGGCGACATTCTGGTGCGCGAACCGATCGGGGTCTGCGGGCTGATCACGCCCTGGAACTGGCCGGTGAACCAGATCGCGCTGAAGGTGCTGCCGGCGCTTGCGACCGGGTCAACCTGCGTGCTGAAGCCGTCGGAGCACACGCCGATGTCGGCGGCGGTCTATGCACAGATGATCCATGACGCGGGCTATCCCGCCGGTGTGTTCAACCTGATCCATGGCGATGGGCCGACCGTTGGTGCCGGCCTGTCGCGGCATCCGGATATCGACATGATGTCCTTCACCGGCTCGACCCGGGCCGGGGTGGCGGTGGCCAAGGATTCCGCGGATACGGTCAAACGGGTGACGCTGGAGCTGGGTGGCAAGTCTCCGAATCTGGTGTTTGCGGATGCCGATCTGCAGGAGAAGGTGACGGCCTCGGTGCTGGAGTGCATGTATAACACCGGCCAAAGCTGCGACGCGCCAACCCGGATGCTGGTGGAGAAGAGCTGCTATGATCAGGTGCTGCAGATCGCTAAGGCGGCAGCTGAAGGGCAGGCGGTTGGTGATCCTGCGCAGGAGGGCGAGCACATCGGTCCGATGTTCGACCGCATCCAGTTCGACCGGGTGCAGGGCATGATCCAAACGGGCATCGACGAAGGCGCCACAGTGCTGGCGGGCGGACTGGGCCGGCCTGAGGGGCTGGACAAGGGCTGGTACGTGCGCCCGACGGTTTTTGCCGATGTGACCAATGAGATGGCGATCGCTCAGCAGGAGATCTTTGGCCCGGTCTTGGTGGTCATCCCCTTCGAGGATGAGGAAGACGCAATCCGCATCGCCAACGATACGCCTTATGGCCTGGCGGCCTATTTGCAGACCGGCGATCCGGAGCGGGCCGAGCGCGTTGCCGCCCGCCTGCGTGCAGGCGCCGTGCATATCAACGGCGGCGGCTTCAACTACGGTTCGCCTTTTGGCGGCTACAAACAGTCCGGCAACGGCCGCGAAGGCGGCATGCTGGGGCTGGAGGACTATCAGGAAGTCAAAACCCTGCACTTCGGCTAAGTCTTTTCCCCTTCCGGCGGAATCTGCTGCCGGGAGGGGAAGGCTGCTGCCTGTGGGGTTTGCGGCGCAATCAGACAATTTTCATGTCGCAATCCGCCAAGCTGTCCGAGGGGTCGCACCGCAGGATACGAGCATGAAGCACACATTCATTCCCAAACGCATGGATCGCCGCGCAACCGGATGCAATCTGGTCGCTGCCTGAAGTCTGTCAGCCCTGACCGGGCGTTCGACGGATCCCTAAAGGCAGACTTTGGAATGAAACATGACAGCCTCAAACACGTTGCGCCTTGCCATTGATATAGGCGGCACATTTACCGACACTGTTCTGGTGGCGGGCGAAGACACGATTCTGGCCTCAACCAAGACCCTGACCACCCATCAGAACCCGGCAGACGGCGCCATGGAAGGTGCCGCGCGGGTGATGGCGCAATCGGGGCGTTCTCTGGGGGAAGTGGCTGGCTTCATCCATGGCACCACGCTGGCCACCAATGCGCTGATCGAGCGGCGCGGGGCAACGGTGGCGACGGTGACCACGGAAGGGTTCCGGGACATTCTGGAAATCGCCTATGAGCGGCGCTATTCGCAGTATGACATCAACCTGGAAAAGCCCGATCTGCTGGTGCCGCGGGAACGCGCGCTGACCATCCGGGAGCGGATGTCGGCGACAGGCGAGGTGCTGATCGGCATGGAGGACAGCACGGTTGAGGCGCTGATCGCGGAGCTGGACTCCTGCGGCGCCGATGCGGTGGCAATCTGCCTGATGCATTCCTACGCCAACTCCGATCATGAACGCTGGCTGCGGGATGTTCTAGCGGTGCGCCGTCCGGGCCTGACGGTCTCGATCTCCTCGGATGTCAGCCCCGAGGCGCGGGAGTTCGACCGGCTCTGCACCACGGTGGCCAACGCCTATATCCAGCCGCTGATGGAGAGCTATCTGGCGCGGTTTGCCGAGCGGTTCGCCGCGGAGGGCGTCACTTGCCCGATCCTGATGATGACTGCCGGCGGCGGCATGTGCACCATCCAGACCGCGGCGCGGTTTCCGATCCGTCTGGTGGAGAGCGGCCCGGCGGGCGGCGCCATTCTGGCCGCGCGCATTGCGGCGCAGGCGGGGCTGGAGGAGGTGCTGTCCTTTGACGTTGGCGGCACCACCGCCAAGCTGTGCTTGATTGATGGCGCCCGCCCGCAGACCTCGCGCCAGTTTGAAATCGCCCGCGCGGCGCGGTTCATCAAAGGGTCCGGCATGCCGGTGCGCATCCCGGTGATCGAGATGATCGAAATCGGTGCCGGCGGCGGCTCCATCGCCGGGGTGGACCGGCTGGGGCGGCTGACCGTGGGGCCGAAGTCGGCTGGATCTGAGCCTGGCCCGGTGGCATTCGGGCGCGGCGGCACGGAACCGACTGTGACTGACAGCGACATTACGCTGGGCTACATCGTGCCCGATACCTTTGCCGAAGGGTTTATTAAGATCGCCCCTGAGGCCTCGAAGGCGGCACTGGCGCGGGTGATTGGTTCCCGGCTGGAGCTGGACGGGGCCGGCGCGGCGGACGGTGTCAGCCGCATCGTGGATGAGAGCATGGCCAGCGCCGGGCGGATGCACGCGGTGGAATCGGGCAAGGATCTGGGCCCGCGCACCATGATTGCCTTTGGCGGCAACGGTCCGCTGCATGCAAGCCGGGTGGCGCGCTCGGCAGGGGTGTCGCGCATCGTGATCCCGCCGAACCCGGGTGTCGGCTCGGCTGTGGGCTTCCTGTTTGCACCGGTCAGTTTTGAGATTGTGCGCTCGCGTTATTCGCTGCTCGAAGCCATGGATATGGGGCAAATCAACAGCTTGTTCTCCCAGATGATCGACGAGGCGAAATCGGTGGTGGCGCAGGGCGCGGGCGACGCCGCGACGGAAGTCCAGCGCACCGCCTTCATGCGCTACAACGGGCAGGGGCATGAGATTGAGATCACCCTGCCGGACCGCGATCTGACGGCAGAGGATCTGGGACCGCTGACCGAAGCGTTTGAAACCGAATACGCCAAGCAGTTCTCGCGCCCGGTGCCGGGCATGAAGATCGAGGTCCTGAACTGGGCGGTGCGGGTGGCAACCCCGGATGCCGGGGCGGCTGCTGTGCCGGAAACCCCGGAGCTGAAGAACATCTGGGCCGAAGGCTTCCGCCCGATCACTTGCGACGTGGACGGGACGGTGAAGCAAGCGGCCTTTGTGCCGCGCGACAGCCTGCAGCCCGGCGACCGCGTCTGCGGCCCGGCGCTGATCACCGAGCCGCAAACCACCACGCTGGTCTCGGCGGATTTCTCTGCCCATGTGGACGCAATTGGTAACCTCGTGCTGATCCAGGATCAGAAACACGACCAGAAAGGAGACGCATGATGGCTGCCGATCTTTCCCCCGCTCGCCTGCAAGTCATGTGGAACCGCCTGCTGGCGGTGGTCGAGGAGCAGGGCCAGACCCTGATCCGTGCGGCCTTCAGCCCCATCGTGCGCGAATGCGGTGATATTTCTGCCGGTATCTTTGACGTGCAGGGCCGGATGCTGGCACAGGCCGTGACCGGCACGCCCGGCCATATCAACACCATGGCCGAAGCGGTGCTGCATCTGCGTGAACGCTTCCCGGTTGCAACGATGAAGCCCGGCGATATCTACATGACCAACGATCCCTGGCTCGCCTCGGGGCATCTGAACGACTTCCTGCTGATGATGCCGGCGTTCAAGGACGGCAAGGTGGTGGGATTCACCTCCTGCACCTCGCATCTGGTTGATCTGGGCGGCCTCGGCATGGGGCCGGAAGGCTCTGACATCTATGACGAGGGGCTCTTGATCCCGCCCTGCAAGCTGGTTGAGGAAGGCGAGCCGAATGCGCTCTTGATGGATATCATCCGCGCCAACAGCCGCGAGCCGATTGCCAATGAGGGCGATATCTACGCGCTGATTGCCTGCTGCGAGGCGGGGGTGACGCGTTTGGTCGACATGATGGAGGAGTTCCGCATCGGTGATCTGGATGCGCTTGGGTCCTACATCATCGCCACCTCCCGCCGCGGCGCGCTGGAGGCCATCGCTGAGGTCCCCGAAGGGGTCTACAAGAACGTCCTGAAAATGGATGGCTACGAGAACGAACTGGAACTGCACGCAACGCTGACCGTCTCCAAGGACGGCATGCATGTGGATTTCAGCGGCACATCGGGCTGTTCCAGCAAGGGCATCAACGTGCCGCTGAACTATGCCACCGCCTATACGGTGTTTGCGCTGCGCTGCATTGTCGGCCCGGATATTCCCAATAATGCCGGGTCTTTGGAGCTGTTCACTGTGGACGGCCCCAAGGGCTGTATCCTGAATGCGCAGCGCCCGGTGCCGGTAGCGATGCGCCACACGCTGGGGCAGGTGACGCCAGACCTGGTTCTGGGCTGCCTGCACCAGGCGCTGCCCGATCAGGTGCCGGCCGAAGGCGCCAGCTGCATGTTCGACCTGCCGATGCGCCACGCGCCCGAGGTGGCCCGCGACGGCGGCCGCGAGTTCGCCATCGAGCCGGTTCACAACGGCGGCACCGGCGCGCGGCCCCATGCGGACGGGCTGTCGGCGACGGCTTACCCGTCGGGAGTCTTTGGCAGCCAGGTGGAGATTACCGAGGCGGTGGCGCCGGTCATCATGTGGCGGCGCGAGCTGCGGCCCGACTCCGGCGGAGCGGGCAAGTACCGCGGCGGGCTGGGCCAGCGGATCGAGATGACGGCCTCCAATGATGCGCCTTTCATCGTGTTCCTGTCGGTGGAGCGGCTGAAGTTCCCGGCCCTTGGCCGTATGGGCGGACAGCCCGGCGCCCTGGGCCGCATCCGCTTGCGCGATGGCGGACAGGACATCCCGGGCAAGGGCGAGCTGCGGGTGGAGGCAGGCGACTACTTGATCTTTGAAACCCCCGGCGGTGGCGGCTTCGGCAACCCGTCCGAACGTGACCCGGACGCCCTGGCACTGGACCTGAAACGCGGGCTGGTGACCGCGGAAGGCGCCAGCGTCTATGGAGGTGCCAATTGATCCGCGCAGTTCCTCATGTAGCTGCCATGGCGCCTTATGCGCTGGCGGATCTCGGCGGCGAGGGGGTCATTTCCCTGGCTCAGAACGAAAGCGCCTTTGCCGCCAGCCCCGCCGCGATAGCTGCAGGCAAGGCAGTGCTGGATCAGATGCCTCTTTACCCTGACCCGGAATGGCCCGATCTGCGCGCCGCGGTGGCCGAGGTGCACGGGTTGGACCCGGCCAAGGTGCTGTGCGGCGCCGGCTCGATGGAGCTGATCGGCTGCCTGATCCGTGCCTTTGCCGGGCCGGGCGACCGGGTCTTGGGCACCGATTACGGCTATGCCTTTGTATCCTCCGCCTCGGCCCAGGTGCAGGTGGATTACGTCAAAGCGCGCGAGCGCGATCTGACGGTGTCGGTGGACGATATCCTTGCCGCAGTGACGTCTGAGACCCGCATCGTCTTTGTCTGCAACCCAGGCAATCCAACCGGCACGCTGGTTCCCAACGGTGAGATCCTGCGTCTGCGCGCAGGCCTGCCTGCGGATGTGCTGCTGGTGGTGGATCAGGCCTATGCCGAGTTTGCCGATGCGGAAAACGACCCTGCCGAAGTCTTCGCGCTGTCAGAGCGCGGCGATACCGTAGTGCTGCGGACCCTGTCCAAGGCCTATGGGCTGGCAGGGGCGCGGGCCGGTTGGGGCTATTTCCCGCCTCAGATCGCCAGTGAGGTGCGTAAACTATTGAACCCCAATAATATATCCATCCCATCACAGGCGATGGCGGCGGCAGCAATGCAAGACCAGGCGCATATGCGCGATACGGTGGCCAAAACTGCCGCGATCCGTGATGGCTTTGCCGCGGGCTGCCGTGCACTGGGGCTGACGGTGCCGCAAAGCCACACCAATTTTGTGCTGATGCGCTTTGCCTCGCCCGTGCAAGCACAGGCGGCGGATACGGCGCTGCGGGCGGAAAAGCTGCTGATGCGCGGCATGGGCGGTTATGGCCTCAGCGATTGCCTGCGCGCCACCATCAGCAGCCAAGACGTGATGGACCGCGCGCTGACGGTTCTGAAAGGAATGTTCACATGACCTATGAGACCCGCACCCGCGCTAAAATCGGCGTGCTGGTGCCTTACTCCAACACCAATCTGGAACCGGATATGATGCTGATGCGCGCACCCGATACCACGGTGCACTTTCAGCGCTTGGGAGGTTATGACGTGGACGAGATCCCGGGTTCCGGCCAGATGGCGGGGCTTGGCGTCTCCGACATCAGCCATGATCTCAGGATGATCTCGGGCGTGCGTCCCGATGTGGTGCTTTACGGTTGCACCTCAGCAACGCTGACCCATGGGCCGGGGTTTGATGAAAAGCTGGCGCAGGACATCGAAGCAGGCTCTGGCGCGCTGTCCTTTACCGCTGCCGGGGCGCTGGTTGATGCGATCAAGGCCCTCGGCGCAACCAAAGTGGGCTTCTCCTCTCCCTACCTGGGCGAGATCAACACGCAAGCAATGGACTTCCTGGCGCAGAACCAGATTGCCACGGTGAAATGCGCCGATGTGGGGCGTGAGCTTGGCAATTACGGCCAGGGCGAGCTGACACCGGAGGAGGTATTTGATCTGGCCTGCCAGGCGGACCACCCGCAGGCGCAGGCCATCGTGCTGAGCTGTACTGACATGCGCGCGGTTGAGGCGGTGGAGCGGATCGAGGCGCATCTGGGCAAACCGGTTGTCACCTCCAACCAGGCGATGATGTTCTGCCTGATGCGGGCGCTTGGCCTGCCGCGTCACGATGCGCTGCCTGGGCGGCTGTTTGACCGGCTCTAAACAGGCGTCTGTTTCATCTTTGCAAAAATACTCCGGGGAGCGCGAGGGGCTGGCCCCTCGCATCCATTCCATCAAGGCTCGCCGGACCCGATTTCCTCGCGCCGTCTGGCCGCATAGGCCTCCAGTTCCTCGCTGATGGCCGGATCCATCGCCGGTTCCTCGTAATCCCGCAGCGCCTGCTGCCAGAGGCCGGTCGCCCGCTGCAGCGCATCCTTGGCGCCGGCCGCTTCCCAGTTCTCGTAGTTCTGCCAGTCCGACAGCATCGGGGTGTAGAACGCGGTTTCATAGCGCGCCATCGTGTGCTCGGCGCCAAAGAAATGGCCGCCGGTGGGCACCGACTGGATGGCGTCAAAGCCCAGTTCGTCGGCGTCGAACTTCATCGGCTTCAGGAATTCGATCATGTTCTGGATGATCTCCACATCCATAATAAATTTCTCATAAGACGCCGTCAGCCCTCCCTCCAGCCAGCCGGCTGCGTGGTAGACAATATTGGCACCGCCAAGCACCGCGCCCCAGCTTGCCATCATGGTCTCATACGCCGCCTGCAGGTCCACCGCATTAGAGGCATTGGCATTTGAGGTCCGGTAAGGGATGCCATAGCGCCGCGCCAGCTGGCCGCCGACGATATTGGCTTTGGCGTTTTCCGGCGTGCCGAATGCAGGCGCGCCGGAGCGCATGTCCACATTGGAGGTGAAGGAGCCGTACATCACCGGCGTGCCGGGATTGACCAGCTGTGTCAGCACCACCCCGAACAGTGCCTCGGCGTTCTGCTGCGCCAATGCAGCGGGCAGGGTCACCGGGGTCATCGCGCCCATCAATGTGAAGGGCGTCACCGTCACCGGCTGGCCGTATTCGGCCATGGCAATCAGCCCGTCGCCCATCGCATCGTCAAACAGCCGCGGCGAGTTGACTGAGATGATGGTGATCACGCCCGGGTCATCCTTCATTTCTTCGGGCGTCTGGCCGCGGCTGATGGCCATCATGTTGATCCCGTCCAGCGCCCTGCCGCGGCCGATGGCGGAGCAGTGGAAGGACAGATCAGAATAGGTCAGGTTGGCCTGATAGGTGTCCAGATGCCGGTTGTTCGCGGGCAGTTCCAGCGGCGCGGTCACCTGGTTGCCGATCAGATGGATGGCGTTGAAGTGATGCGCCAGTTTGATGAAGTTCTGGTAGTCGGTCAGATTGCCCTGCCGCCGCCCATTGATGCAGTCGTGCACGTTGGGCGGGCCGGCCACCAGGCCGAAGGTCACGTTGTTGCCGCCCAGGGTGATTTGCTTGGCGCGGTTGCGCGCGGTCAGGGTGAACTCACGCGGAACCGTTTTCAGCGCCTCTTTGACGATGCTTTCATCCATCCGGATGGTCTGCGTGTCCCGATCCACGATGGCGCCGGCGCCCACGAACAGATCCATGACATTGCCGCCCATCACCCGGATCCCGGCCTCCGACAGGATCCGCATCGACGTGGCGTGCAGCTGGTCCATCTGGTCCGGGTTCAGCAGTTCATACGCCGGGTAGGTGTTTTTCACCTGGGTCCAGGGCAGCTGATCGATGCTGCCGCCGGAACGGGTGGATTTTCCGCGGCGTCCGCCGCTGCGCCTGTCGCGTGCCATATCTGGTGTCTTTCTGATTAAGTCTTCGGGGCGTCGTAGATCAGGCGGCCGAGGTCGGAGAACTTGCTGCCCTCGCGGGTCATGCCCAGCACCGCGTCGCGGATTTCGGCGGCGCGGGATTCACCAAGCGACGGCGAGGCAAACTCCATGAACTTCCGGATGACCTGATCGCGGGAAAGGGGCGCCTCCGGGCCGCCGCGCGCATGCACGTCGCCGCTCTCGATCACCCGGCCGTCTGTCAGAGTGACCACCACATCGGCAACCCGGCACATCGGAAAACGGACCGAGTGGCGGGCGGCCTCGGAAACCGAGATGCGTTCGTGGATCGAGGCAACCAGCGGACCGTTCAGGCCTGCGCCGGAGATATGCTCGACCCCGATCCGGCCATAGGCCGCCTGGATCGCAACCGCAAAGCCCAGCGAATACTGTGCCTGGCTGGTGGTGGAAGGAATGCCCGGGTAGAGGCAGGCGCTTTCGTGGAAGGTGTTGATGTGGATCTTGGCGATCTGTTCATGGGTCAGGGTGTTGTCCAGCATCACCTGGCGCACCGCGTCGATCGGCGCATGGGCCCAGCGGCAGATCGGGTAGGGCTTCACATACTGATGCTCCATCTGCCAGAAGCTGCCAAGGTCCTGCCAATATTCAGCCACCCGGTCCTCTTCGAGGGTGATCGCGGGCGCGCCGGTGAAGCCCTTTTCGGCCAGGATTGCCGAAGACATGCCGACCATCGCGCCCCAGCCGGAGCCGTCGTGCAGCATCGAGGGGTTGGCGATTTCGCGCATCATCTGGCTGCGGGGGCCGTGGTATTCGGCAATCCCCAGCGCCTCGCGCAGCTGGGTGCGCGACAGCCCGCGCATCCGGGCTGCCATTGCGGCAACCCCTAGGGCGTTCCAGGCGCCCGAGGTGTGGTAATCGCTGACAGTATTATGCAGCGACAGCGCGGCGCGGCCCGCCAGCTCATAACCCAGCGTGGTGATCGCCAGCGCTTCGGGGCCGGAGAAATCCGGCACGGTCTCTGCCAGCGCTGCAATTGCCGGGATCACCACCACGCCGATATGGCCCTTGGTCGGGTAATAGCCGTCATGGCCGTCCAGATTGTCGGTGGCGGTGGCCGAGGCATAGGCGGCGCCGGCGACGCTGACCTTGCGGCCGTCGAACATCATCCGTGCGCCCAGGCCCTCCTCGCCGCAGCCATATAGCGCCACCGCGGTTTCGCGGGCGATGCGGCCGGCCTCCATCGGGCCGGCGCCAATGGTGATCCCGAGGGTGTCGAGGAACATCAGCGCCGCGGCTTCACGGGTGGTTTCCGGCAGGTCGCCGGGGCTGAGACCAAAGGTGAAATCGGCGGCACGGTCGAAGGTGGCGGTCATGGCGGGTCTCTCGCTGGGGCAGTTCAGATGCTGTTTCCGCGTCAGAGTAGGGGGTGCAGGTCCAAGTGACACACAAATTAAAGGAGGTCATAGCCGCGGGATATTTCGTGAAAGCTGTGTTAGACGTCGTTTTCGGACCTCGCGAAGACGCGATCCCTTTGGAATTGCGGCCCATTCCAAAGCATGGAAACATAGCCCCAAAACCGCTGCCGGACCCGTGATGAAGAATCTTCCCCACCTGACCTTTCTCCGTTCCTTCGAGGCCGCAGCGCGGTATCTGAGCTTTACTTCGGCGGCGGATGAGCTGAACTGCACCCAGTCGGCGGTGTCGAACCATGTGCGCAGCCTGGAGGAGTTCATTGGCAGGCCGCTGTTTGTGCGCCACCCGCGGTCTTTGTCGCTGACTGATGTGGGGGAGGCTTATTTGCCGTCGGTCCGCCACGCGCTGCAGGAGATTGACAGCGCAACCCAGCTGCTGATTTCGCAAAGCCACAAGCGGGAGGTGGTGATTTCCTGCCCGGTCAGCCTGGCGGAGAAATGGCTGATCGGCGTGATCGAGGATTTCACCAAGGTGCATCCCGATATCGACCTGACCATCCACAGCACCATCTGGGTGGACGTGGAGACCAACGTCTCGGACATCTCGATCACCATCAACCATGTGGATGACGTGATGGGGCCGGCGGTGAAACTGTGGGACGAGAAGCTGGCGCTGGTGTGCTCGCCGGACTACCGGGTTGGCGGCGAGGCGATGTCCCGGCCTGAGCAGCTGGCCGATGCCAAGCTGATCCATATTCTGGGCCGCCCGATCTATTGGGAGAAAATCGCCAAACATTATGGGCTTACGGGGATTGAGCACAAGGGCGGGCTGCAGACCAACTCTTCCAACATGGGTTTGGAATTTGCGGTGCAATCGCTTGGTTGCGTGGTGCTGCCGAAGTCGCTGGTGCGGAGCCATGTGACGAACGGGCGGCTGGTGGAGCCGTTTGATTTCGACCTTGACTGCCCCTGGACCTATTTTGCCACTTTCAAGGACAAGGCGGCGACGCCCTCGGTCAAGCATTTCAAGACCTGGCTGCTGAAGGCCGCGGCGGGGATGGAGCTGTAGCTTTAACGCTGCCTACAGGCGGCATTGAAATTTGGCGGCATTCGCCGTATATACGGGTATATATACATGAGGCCTACCAATGATTGAGACCAAGATCAGGAAAGTCGGAAACTCTGCCGTCATCACGCTGACGACGGAGATGCTGACGATGCTGGACGCCAAGGAAGGCGATACGCTGTTCGTGGTGCGCGGCGATGATGGCAGCCTGCGGGTGATGGCGCATGATCCCTCGGTGGCCGAGGCACTGGCCGCGGCTGAAATCGTGATGGACGAGAACCGAGACCTGCTTCAGGCCCTGGCGTGAGCAGATACAAATGGGTGCCGCTGGCGGCAGTTGTTGTTTTCCATGACCGGCAAATCGCCCGCCATGGCGGAGCGGCGGGGATGCGCGACAAGGCATTGCTGGAGATGGGCTGTGCGCGGGCGATGAACCTGGCGGCTTATTCGGATGCCGGTGTGGCGGAGGTTGCGGCGGCCTATGCATTCGGCATCGCCAAGGCGCATGCCTTTGTCGACGGCAACAAGCGCACCGCCTTTGTGACCGCCGTGACCTTTCTGCGCCTGAACGGCTATCAGTTCCGCCCCGACCCGGTTGAGGGCGTGCGGATGATGGAAGATCTGGCAACCGGTGACGTGGATGAGGCGGCCTTTGCAGAGTGGCTTAGGGCAGGGATGCAGTCAGTCTGATCTTTGATCAATGCCGTAAAAAAGAAAGCCGCCCCGAAGGGCGGCTTTTGGTTTTCTGATCAGGCCCGCAGACGTGCGCCGGAGGGGTCAAAGGCAGCAGCTTCCAGGATCCGTGCCTTGTGCGGTTTGCCAAGGATATAGACCTCGACCTCATCCCCCGGTTTGGCGGTTTCCGGGTTGGCATAGCCCAGAGCCAGGGACTTGCCGACCGAGTAGCCATAAGCACCCGAGGTGACCCGGCCAACCGGCTTGCCATCCGGGGTGAAGATGGGTTCACCGCCCGAGGCGTCGGCGTCGTTCACCGCGTCGATCTCGAACCCGACCAGCATTTCGCGCGGGGCGTTGTCCTTGACCTTAAGATAGGCTTCCTTGTTGAGGAAGTCCTTGTCCAGCTTGACGAGACCGGCGAGGCCCACTTCCTGCGGCCAGTATTCCTGGCTGTACTCACGGCCCCAGGAGCCATAGCCCTTTTCGATCCGCAGGGAGCCAAGCGCACGGCCGCCGACCGGGCCGCCATCGAGCTCTGCGGAAGCTGCAAGAAGGGCGGCGTAGAGCTTGACCTGATCTTCCTCGGCGCAGTGCAGTTCCCAGCCCAGATCGCCGGTGAAGGACACCCGGATCGCCAGGCATTCCACGCCGGCCACCTCGATAGTGCGCGAGCGCATGAAGCGGAAGTTTTCGTTCGACAGATCCGCATTGGTCATCCGCTGCAGCATGTCGCGCGATTTCGGACCGGCCACGTTGAAGCCCGCGATGCGGTTGGTGGCGACCTCAAACGTGGTGCCTTCCGGCAGCTCGACCATGTTGAAAAAGCGCTGGTGATAGCGTTCCGCCATGCCGGAGCCGACCATCATGTATTCATCGTCTGCCACCTTGGTGATGGTGAAGTCGCCGGCCACGCCGCCGCGGACCGAAATCAGCGGCGTCAGGCAGGAACGGCCCACCTCGGTTGGGACCTTGTTGGCAACCAGCTTGTCCAGCCAGTCAAACGCGCCGGGGCCCTTGATCACGTAGTTGGCGAAGTTCGAGATGTCGATCACACCGACGTTCTCGCGCAGCATGCTGACCTCGCGGCCCACGGGCTCCCACCAGTTCTGGCGGGTGAAGCTGTTGGTATCCATGGTGCCGGGGGTGCCGGAGAACCACAGCGGATGCTCCCAGCCACAGTTGAGGCCAAAGACGCAGCCCATTTCCTTTTGCAGCTCATAGACCGGGCGCACGCGGGCCGGGCGGCCGGCGCTGCGTTCCTCGTTCGGGAAATGGATGGCAAAGCGGTGCGCGTACTGGTCCTCGACGCGGGCCTTGGTGAATTTTTTGTCGGCCCAGTCGCCGAAACGGGCCAGATCCCAGGCGAACATGTCGTACTGCGGCTCGCCCTCGATCATCCACTGGGCTGCCAAGAGGCCAAGGCCGCCGGACTGCGAGAAGCCGGGAATGATGCCGGTGCAGCAGAAGTAGTTCTTCAGCTCCGGCACCGGGCCCCAGATGGCGTTGGAATCCGGCGACCAGATCATCGGGCCGTTGATCACCCGCTTGACGCCTGCGGTCTCGGCGCAGGGCACGCGTTCGGTGGCGCGGATCACGTTCTCCATGATCCGGTCCAGATCGTCGGGGAACAGTTCGTGGGCGAAGTCCAAGGGCGTGCCGTTTTCGGCCCAGAAGCGCATGTCCTTCTCATAGGCGCCGATCAGGAAGCCGTTGCCCTCCTGCCGGAAATAATATTCGCCGTCGCGGTCAGCAATCGAGGGCAGGCGGCGGCCCAGATTGGCAACTTCGTCGATGGACTCAGTGACGAAATACTGGTGTTCGGTCGGCTGCAGGGGCAGGGTAAGGCCCGCCATCGCCGCCACCTCGCGGCCCCAGAGACCGCCTGCGTTCACCACCCATTGGGTGTGGATGTCGCCCTTTTCGGTCTTCACGATCCAAGTGCCGTCGGGCTGCTGTTCGGTGCCGGTCACCGGGCAGAAGCGTTCGATCTGGGCGCCCATGGCACGGGCACCGGCGGCATAGGCCATGGTCACGCCCGAGGGGTCCACATTGCCGCCATCGGGTTCGAACATGATGCAGCGGATGTCGTCGAACTGCGCCAGCGGGTGCAGTTCCTTGGCCTGTTCGCGGCTCACTTCGTGGAAGTTCAGGCCATAGTATTTCGCCTTGGCCTCCTGCAGGCGCAGCTGGTGCTCACGCTCCTCGGTTTTGGCAAGATACAGCGAGCCCGGCTGGAACACGCCGCAGCCCTGGCCGGTTTCCTTCTCCAGCTCCTTGTACAGGTTCATGGTGTAGTGCTGGACGCGGGTGACGTTGTTGTTGTCGTGCAGCCCGTGGATGTTGGCCGCTGCGTGCCAGGTGGAGCCAGCGGTCAGTTCATCGCGCTCCAGCAGCACCACGTCGGTCCAGCCGAGTTTCGCCAGATGGTAGAGGATCGAGCAGCCGACCAGTCCGCCGCCGATAACAACTGCCTGTGCATGGGTTTTCATGCGTCATGTTCCCTTGCCTGCGTGCCAGATGCAGCACGCCCTGCAGGCAAGGGTGTGCCGCCAATTCCTTTGCGCGACACTAGCTGGCAGGGGATGGGATGACCCGTGAAGAATTCAGACCCAATGGCCCAGAATTCGATGGGTCATTGGAAGGAGGCAATGCAGCTAGAGAAGGTCAGACAAACACGGTTATTTCTAAGTCACGGTAGTTTGCAGGTATGGTGTCTTCGCCATAGGCGAAACACTCCAGCGTGAACTCTCCGTTTTCCAGGAAAGCAACGAAACCTGTTAGAAGATCGCCGTACGTCCCGTTGACGATCGGTTTGTCGAAAACAACCCTTTCGATGGGTAAGTCAATCGAACTTAATGTAATGGAGTAGCCGTGTTCGCCCAAACATAGGTCCGCTACACTGGCACACGAACACAACGTCTCAACATGCTGTTCCGGAACGGTGTCCTTGGCAAGCAGCCTAGTGGCACGCGTCTCAAATTCTTTTAAAGTATTCAAAACTTGGACATCCCCTCCAAACCTGACCACAAGGCCACACGGAGATAGTGATGTCAAAACAAGCTCTTTCCGACTAAGCAACAAATTCTATACACACCGTCGAAGAGCAAGTGAGCCGGGTGCTTTGCTTTTTGCAAAACACCCGGCCATTGGTTACCCAGTGATCTCTTTCATCACCCCGAGAAACTTCGCCACTTCGCTGACGCTGTTGTAATGGCACATGGAGACCCGCACGCAAGAATCCATACCCAAGGGCGTCAGGATATTGCCGGAGTAATGATCCGCCTTTCGCAGATGTGTGCGGATGCCCTCTTCGTTCAGGCGTTTCACCACATCCACCGAGGGCACTCCCGCAACGGCCAGCGAAACCAGCCCTTCGCGCGCCGGGTTGTCTGTACCGCCCAGGATAGTGACGCCTTCCATCTCCGCCAGGCCAGGCAGGTTGCCAGTGCCGTGGATCATTGCATCGGTCAGCGCTTTTTCATGAGCGTGAATTGCTTTGCCCGCGGCCACGAATTTCGCGCGCCGGTCCGTGGCATCGCTCACCGCGCCGCCGAGCCACTTCAGGTAATCGGCCACATCGGACAGCGTGGCATAACTGCCGGTGTCGCGGGTGCCCATTTCCCAGTTGTCCTCCGGCCCGTCGATCAGCGCGTTATGCGGAAGCCCGGTCAGCCGGTCCGAGATCCATGCAAGGCCATAGCCGTGACGCGAGAACATCTTGTAGGGCGAAATCACATAGCCATCGACGCCGTAGGCTGTCAGGTCAATCCGCCCGTGGGCAGCGTGCTGGATACCGTCGACGATGATCAGGCATTCCGGTGCAACCTCGCGGATGGCAGCTGCGCAGGCGGCCACGTCAACACCCATGCCGGTGACGGGGGAGGTGTGGACGATGGTGGCGACCACCGTGTCCGGGGTAACTGCGCCGGCATAGGCATCGGCGGTGAGGGTGCCGCTGGCGTTGTCATGCGGGACCAGAACATGGTTCTGACGCGCGACCCCGGCCCAGCGGGCGCAGGCCGAGCGGGTGGCGGGGTGCTCCAGCGTTGAGCCCAGCACGGTGCCGCCTTCGGCTGATCCTAGGCAGGCGTTCATGATCAGGCGGAACAACAGCTCTGTGCCGCTTTCGCCGGCAAAGAACTGGCCGCCCGGCGCATTCATGAAGACGCGCATGTCGTCCTTGGCCTTGGCAATCACCCGCACCAGTTCATGACTGCCGGGGTTGTCGCGGCCCTGGTTATCGGGGATGGCGGCGTATTGGGCCGAGGTGTCCACCACCGATTTCAGGGTCAGCGCGCCGCCGGCGTTTTCAAAGAAGATGCGGCTGCCCTGCTGCGGGCAGGTATCGACCTGGGCAAAGCGGTCGCGGATTTGGGTAAGAATGGCGTCGGTGATCTGGGGCATGGCAAGTCCAAGCGGGAAAAGAGTTCGTTTTGCCGCAACAGTAGGGCGGTTGCCGGGCTGGAGCATGCAAAAAATTCCGGGGCTGAGGGTTGGAAATCTCTGTGCGAATTCGCCCGGCATCACACCGGGCAGCACCCGTTCGCCCGCATGAGCGGGCGCGCCTCTCGCCGCCTCAGGTGATGAAGCCCGAAAACGGCGCGCGCAGCGCAGCCCGGTGCACCATCTCCGACAGCGTTATGATGTCAAACACCGGCCGGTTCAGCGCGGCCTGCAACGCATGGGCATAAGGCGGCAGGTCGGTGCATTCCAGCACGATCGGGCCGATTTCCGGATTGCGGGCAATCATGCCTTTGGCGGCTGCCAGCAGTTCCGCCTCGACCTTGGCCAGATCCATGGCCGTGCGCTCGTTGCGCAGGATCACGGTCGAGAACTCCTCGGCATCGTCCAGCCCCTGCACCACTATCGGCGTGTTCTCAGCACCGACGCCCTGCAGATGCGCCTCGGTCAGGCTGCCGGCCGAGGCGGTGATCACCCCCACCGTCCGGCCCGTCATCTGATGCGCCAGCGGCACCTGGATCAGCGAGGAGACAAACACCGGCACATTCACTGCCGCGGCAATCTCGCGCTGGAAAATAGCCAGAAACCCGCAGGAGCCGGTGATCGCGCGCACGCCCTTGGCCTCCAGCCGTTTGGCCGCCTCGATCAGCCGGTCTTTCATTTCGCCGGTGGGGTTGGCCAGCAGTTTCGGCACGGTGATGCCGTCCAGCATCTCGTAAAGCGTGGTGAACTGCAGGCTGGAGGGGTTCTTGATGTGGCCTGGGGGTTTGGGGAAATAGCTCTCCAGCGCCAGCACGCCGATAGAGACGCCGCAGATATTCTGCCCGCCGGGGTGGATGGTCATGTCGTGATCCTTTCGTACCGCCGTGCGCGAAACGGCGCGAGGTCTTCGTTCACCGGTGTGCTGCTCACGATATCCGCCACCAGCCGCCCGGTTTTGGGCGCCATCATCAGCCCGTAATGGCTGTGACCGAAGGCGGCGATCAGGTCCGGAAAGCCCTCGACCTCGCCAATGCAGGGCAGGCTGTCGGGCAGGCTGGGGCGCTGGCCGGACCAGGTGTTCATGTCGTCCGCCTGCAGGTCAGGCAGCAGTGCCTTGGCCAATTGCACCAGCCCGTCGAGGCGTTTTTGGTTTAACGGCTGATCAAGGCCCGCAAACTCGGCAGTACCCGCCACCCGCAGCCCTTCCTCCATCGAGGAGGCCACGAATTTCATGTCCATATCCATGATCGAGTTGTTGAGCGCGACGCCCGGTTTACGGAACGACACGTGATAGCCGCGCTCGGATTCCATCGGGATCTTGATCCCCAGCGGTTTCAGCAGCTCGCCCGACCAGACGCCCATCGCCAGCACCAGCTTCGGCGTCCAGTCTTGGCCCGCGTCGGTGGTATAGGTCCAGCCGCCGGTTTGTGCAGGCAAGATACCCCGCACGGTTTGCTGCAGTATTTTGCCGCCCATGGACTGGAATTTCTCTGCCAGCACAGTGCCGATCCGTCCGGGAGAGGTTGCCCGCGCCTGCCCCTTGATCAGGACCGCGGCTTGAAACTCCGGCGTCAGCGCCGGTTCCAGCGCGCGCAGTTCAGTCACGCCGATGCGCTCCAGATCCGCGCCGCGCGCGCGGCGCATCTGGTAGTCGACCGAGTCCGGATCGGCAGCCTCGGCATTGCGGAAGGCATGGACGTAATAGCTGTCCTGCACCAGATCCTCGTGGCCTGTACCGGCCAGGTGCAAGCGGTACATCTCTACGCAGTTGCGGTTCAGCGTGTCCATCGCGTCAGAGATCTGCTGTATCCGCCCGGCGCGCCCTTCCGACAGGAACCGCAGGCCCCAGGGCGCGACCTTGGGCAGATAGCCCGGCTTCACCGTCACCGGCCCCAGCGGGTCCAGCAGCCAGCCGGGCACCTTCTTCCACAGGCCCGGCATCGATTGCGGCACCACCGACCAAGGGGAGATGATGCCGGCATTGCCGTAAGACGTCGCCTGCCCCGGTGCATCGCGGTCAATGAGCCGGACCCTGAGGCCCCGCTCGGCCAACGACAGGGCCGAGCAGATGCCGACGATCCCGGCACCCAGGACCGTTACATCGGGGGAGGCGGGGCCGCTCATTGCGCGGCCTCGGCCTGCAGCTTGCGCTGCTGGCCCAGCTGCTGCATCAGCACCGGCGCCATTACCACGAGGGCTGCGATGTCGGAACCGCCCGAGGGCGCCACCAGCAGCAGGCCGCCAATCGCCATCAGCAACCGCCAGATTCCACCAAGCGGTGCCAGGAAATAGGCCGACACCGCAGTGGCGATGCCAAACACACCCGCCGCGCAGGTCACGGTCACCTGAGTAAAGCTCAGCAGTGTGAAATGCTCCGGCAGCACAATCAGCATGGTGGGCGCGTAGACAAACACCATCGGCACCATCAGTTTGCCCAGACCCAGGGTGAAGGCGTTCAGCCCGGTGCGGAACGGGTTCGATCCCGCAATCCCCGCCGCCGCATAAGCCGAGGCGCAGACCGGTGGGGTGATCTCGGAGATCACACCATAATAAAGCACGAACATATGGGTGGCGAGCGGCGGCACGCCCAGCTGGCTGAGGGCCGGCGTCGCAACCGCCACCAGCATGATATAGAGCGCGGTGGTCGGCAGGCCTGCTCCCATCAGGATACAGGCCATGGCGATCAGCACCAGCGACAGGAACTGCTGGATCGACGGCTGGCTGAACGCCTCGATGGTGGTCCAGTCCAGCAGCGGCGCAATTGCCGTGGCCATATCCGCCGCACCGCCGGTGACCATGAAGCCAAGCCGGAAGCCGACGCCGGTAGTGTTGATCACACCAACCACGATGCCCACCGCAGCCGAGGCCGCGCCCACTGCCAGCGCGTATTGCACACCAACATGGAAGCTGTCGAACAGGTCGCGGAAGCTTTGCCGTTCATTGCGGTGCATGCACCCGATCAGCGTCAGCGCGGCCAGCATACCCGCCATCACCGGCGTATAGCCCTCGCCGGAGTAAGGTGAGGCCTTCCAGAATATGAACCCGAGCAAGGCCAGCGGCACCAGCAGGGTTGCGGGTTTGTCAAAAGCGCAGAAGCCGACGACGACACACAAGCTAAGGCCGATAAAGGCCGCCATATTCGGCGAATAGCCTGAGAACAGCACCAGGAGCAGAGCAATCAGCGGCACGATGGTGTACCAGCCGTCCTTCCACACTGCCAGGAATTTGGGCAGCTGCTCCTTTGGGTAGGCATTGAGGCCCAGTTTCTTGGCTGTGAAATGCACGATCGAGATCACCCCGATATAGTGCATCATCGCCGGCACAATCGCCGCAATCACGATGGTGGTATAAGGCACCTCCAGATACTCGGCCATCAGGAAGGATGCCGCGCCCATGATCGGCGGGGTGATCTGCCCGCCTGCCGAAGCCGCGGCCTCAACCCCGCCTGCGAAATGGCCGGGGTAGCCCATTTTCTTCATGTTGGGGATGGTCAGCGATCCGGTGGAAACCGTGTTGGCAATCGAAGACCCGGAAATCGTGCCGAAAAAGGCTGAGGAAACAACCGACACTTTGGCCGGGCCGCCGGTATAGCGGCCGGCCATGATCATCGCGTTGTCGACAAAGAACTGCCCCAGCCCCATCCGCTGCGCCACCACGCCAAACAGCACAAAGTGGAACACAACGGTGGAAACCACCCACAGCGTCACGCCAAATATGCCTTCGGAGGGGAAATACATGTTGTTGACGAACTGCTGCCAGTTGACGCCCGGATGCTTGAGGATCTGCGCGGGCATATAGGGGCCGAACAGCGCATAGATCATGAACACCAGGATAATCAGCGGCAGCACGAATCCGATGGTGCGGCGCGCGATTTCCAGCACCGTCAGGATCAGCACCGAGCCAAAGAATACATCCAGGCTGGACGGGTTGCCCTGCCGCAGCGCCTGCTCGGCAATGTCGAACCCAAACATGTCAAAGCCGCGCCAGCTGACCCACAGGAACAGCGCCGCCGCCATGCTGAGGCCGGTCAGCGCCCAGTCATACAGCGGCACATTGCCGGGGCGCAGCGCGCTGGCACCGCGCCATTCCAGATTGCGGGCGGATTTGATCAGCGGAAAGCCGACAAAGATGAACAGGAACAGGCCCGCTAGGTGAATACCCATATGCACATGGTCTACCGGCGTGCCGAACCCGGCCGTCCACAGGTGATACAGGGCAAAGGCGATGCTGGCCCAATAGATAAAACCCGTCAGCCTGGGTCCGTTGTCGCGCGTGTTCAGAGCGGAGTCATACTGCTTCTCCAGCTCTTCCAGCGCTTTGTTGTCAAGATGAGTGTCCAGGGACATCGGGGTTTCCAGTCTAGAAGGGTCAACGGGCGTACCTATGCGTCCGCGCCTATGCAGGCTGCAGGCGGGCAGGGGCACCGGGAAACAAAAGGCGGCAGCAAGGCGGACCCTGCTGCCGCAGTTCAGGGGGAAGAGTTACTTCAGCAGGCCGATTTCGCGGTAGAACCGCTCAGCACCCGGATGCAGGGGAACACCAATGCCCTCAACGCCTTCCAGCGCGGTTTCCAGGGTGATCGCCTTTCCCTTGGGGTGGCCGTTGTCCAAGAGCTTGCGGGCGGTATCGGACCACATCGCCTTGGTGATGCCATAGATCAGCTCTTCATCCATATTGGCATTGGTGACCAGCATGCCGGAGACGGCCACGGTGTTCACATCATAGTCCACACCCGGATAGGTGCCTGCCGGAATGGTCGAGGGGATGTAGTAAGGCACAGTGGTGTTGGCCTGTTTGATCTCTTCCGCCGACCAGTTGTGCAGCTCCATCCCCTTGGTGTTATCCAGCTGGATCATCGCCGCAACCGGTGTGCCGGCTGCATAGAAATAGGCGTCCAGCTGACCGTCTGCGATGCGCTCGGCGGATTGGGCGTTGTTCAGCTCGGCCTCATCCATGTTGTCGCGGTTGACGCCGTGGTCGCCCAGGATCAGCTCCACTGCGATCTGGGTGCCGGATCCTGCCTGGGCGATGCCGACGCGTTTGCCCTTCAGTTCCGCCAGGCTCTCCAGCTTGTGGCCCTCGGGCAGCACCAGATGCAGGTCTTCCGGGTACAGGTTGGCGATCACCCGCAGGTCTGGCTTGGCGTTGCCTTCGAACTTGCCCTTGCCGTGATAGGCAAAATGCAGGGTTGCGGCGCCGGACAGGCCTGCTTCCATCTGGCCGTTCTGGATGGCGTTCACATTATGGGCCGAGGCGTTGGTGGATTGCGCCATCGCCACCAGACCGGGCACGCCGCAATTGCCGCCTTCGTCACAGGCACGCGAGCCGGGCGGGTTGGAAATCGCATTGGCGATGATGCCGCCGATCGGAAAATAAGTGCCGCCCGCGCCGCCGGTGCCGATGCGGAAAAAGGTCATATCCTGCGCCACAGCAGCGCCGGTCAGCATGGTGCAGGCCAAGGCGGCCCCGGTCAGTTTCTTGAAAATACCCATTGTCTCTTCCCTTGATTATTGACCGCAGCTTGGCTGCTGCAGCTTTCTCCTCCGATCTTTGCATCATGGAAAAGGAAATGCATAAGTACAAATTTAAAATTATACGGTATGTATAGACTGAATTTATGGGGCTTGACATGAACTCTCATCAGCTTGCGGTTTTTCATGAGGTCATGAAGACCGGATCGGTCAGCCAGGCTGCGCGCAATCTGCACCGCACCCAGCCCGCAATCAGCGCTGCCATCAAGACGCTGGAGGAAGAGCTGGGCCTGACCCTGTTCCTGCGCGAGGGCCGCCGCCTGGTGCCGGTGCCCGAGGCGCAGTACCTGATGGAAGAAGCAACCGAGATCCTGTCGCGGATGGAAACCGCGCAGCAGAATCTGGCCAATATGCGCGACCGGGTGCAGGGTTCGATCCGGATCGTGGCGATGCCAGGGCCCTCGACCTACTTGCTGCCTGAATTCATCAGCCGCTTTGTTGCCGCCAAGCCTGAGGTGAGGGTGACGCTGGCGACGCGTTCCTCGCCGCAGGTGCGCAGCCTGGTGGCGGCCGGCAGTTTTGACATCGGCTTTTGCGACATGAGCCGGTTCCGCGGCGACCGCAAGCTGTACATGGCTGAGGAACTGCCCAGCAATTGCTTGTGCGCGGTGCCGGCCGGCCACCCGCTGGCGGACCGCGAAGCCATCACCGCCGCAGATCTGAACGGGGTGGCAATGGGCGCGCTGCAGCCGGATCACAACACCTATCAGGCCACCTCGCAGGCGTTTCAGCAGGCGGGGGCCGAATTCAACCTGCGCTATGACGCGCAGTATTTCCTGCCGCTGTTCCACTTTATCGCCGCCGGCCAGGCCTGTGCCATTGTCGATGTCCTCAGCGCCGAAAGCTACCGCCGCAGCAACGCGGGCGAGGAGCGGATCCGCTTCCTGCCGTTTGAGCCGCAGATCCCCTTTGGCTATTCCGTCCTGACCCCCAGCGAACGGCCCCTGTCCCAGCTGGCCGCCAGTTTTGCCGAGGCCTGGCGGGAGCATGTCACTGAAATTCTTTCGGAAGCTGCCGGGTAGCCGGATTTTGGGAAGATCCGGGGTGCCGCCCCAACTGCGGCGATGGAGTTTGCGGCAGGCCTGCGCCCGCCCGGTTTTCCACTTAGGGAGTACCTTCGGCGCAGCCCCTGCCGCGCCCCCGTCCACCGGCGGGACGGGCACTTGGCACAATGATCCAGCCGTTTCAAAGCAATCTCAAATTCGGTCTTCACATCTATCTACAGAATTGTATACAATTTGGAGTACGAATCCCGGGCCCCGGCCCGGCAGTATCCACGACCGCAAAAGAGGGCCTCCCATGACGAACACGATGACCAATACGCTGAACGGGGCCGAGGCGATGGTTCGCTCTTTGGAGTCGCATGGCGTCACCCATATCTTTGGCCTCTGCGGCGACACCACGCTGCCCTTCTATGATGCGATGAACCGGTTGGACCATGGCATCACCCATATCCTGACCCGCGATGAGCGCAGCGCGGCCTATATGGCGGACGGTTTCTCCCGCGTGACCGGCCGGGTGGGAGTGTGCGAGGGGCCTTCCGGCGGCGGCGCCACCTATATCCTGCCGGGGCTGATCGAAGCCAACGAAAGCTCCTATGCGGTGCTGGCGATCACGACCGACATTTCCGTGGGGTCCTACGGGAAGTACCCGCTGACTGAAGTCAATCAGGAGGTCCTGATGGCGCCGCTGACCAAGTTCAACACGGTGATCAAACGCGCCGACCACATCCCGCGCATGGTGCGCCAGGCATTCCGGGCGATGACCACCGGCCGCTCCGGCTCGGCGCATCTCGGCCTGCCCTATGACATCCAGTATGACGCCGTGCCGTCGGATGACGTCTGGGGCGACCCCAAGCATCAAAGCTACCCCTCCTACCGCGCAGCCCCCGAACCGGGCGCAGCCGAGGCGGCCGTCGAGGCCATTCTCACTGCCAAATCGCCGCTGATCGTCTGCGGCGGCGGTGTGGTCATCGCCGGCGCGATGGAGGAGCTGAGCACGCTGGCCTCCCGCCTGGATATTGCTGTCGGCACCTCGATCTCCGGCAAAGGCTCGCTGGCCGACACCCATCCGCAGTCGCTGGGCGTGGTCGGCTCCAACGGCGGCACCGATGAGACCTGGGAGATGATGGAGGGCGCCGATCTGGTGGTCTTCATGGGCTGCCGGGCCGGCTCCACCACCACCTCGCGCTGGGAAGCGCCGAAGCCCGGCCAGCGGATCGTGCATTTCGACAACGACCCGATGAC
The DNA here is from genome assembly GCF_000473165.1 of Leisingera aquimarina DSM 24565. Classification (GTDB taxonomy): domain Bacteria; phylum Pseudomonadota; class Alphaproteobacteria; order Rhodobacterales; family Rhodobacteraceae; genus Leisingera; species Leisingera aquimarina. Next base: position 101,194 of record NZ_AXBE01000014.1, read on the forward strand.
CATCGGCGCCAACTACCCGACCGAGGTCGGCGTGGTGGCAGACCTGAAACTGGCGCTGCAGGCGGTGAACGCCTGCCTCGACAGCCGCGAGGGCGACATGCCGTCCTTCGGCGGTGCTGCCAAAGTGGCCGACATCAAGCAGCGCAAGTTCGCCAAGTTCGAAGAGCTGGCAAACAGCAAGACCGAACAGGTGCTTCCCGAGCAGATCATTCACGCGTTGAACCGGAACCTGCCCGATGACGCCATCGTGGTCTCGGACCCCGGCACCAGCTGCCCCTATTACAACGCCTATTCGCAGCAGAAACACCCGGGCCGCCAGTATATCACCAACCGCGCGCATGGGGCGCTGGGGTATTCCTTGTCGGCTTCTCTGGGCGCCTGGTTCGGGCGTCCCGGAGCCAAGGTTGTGGGCATGATGGGCGACGGCTCCTTCAACTTCACCTGCGGCGAGCTGGAGACCGTGGTGCGCTGTAACGCGCCGATCACCTATGTGGTGTTCTCCAACGCGAACTTCGGCTGGATCAAGGCGAGCCAGCGGGATGATTGCGGCAAGCGCTACTACAATGTCGACTTCAACCGCACCAACCACGCGGCGGTGGCGGAGGCATTCGGCGTCAAAACCTGGCGGGTCGAGAAGCCGGAGGATCTGGATCAGGCGATCAAGGAGGCCTTTGACCACGACGGCCCAACCCTGATCGACGTGGTCTGCCAGGCGCTGGAAGAAGCCGCCGCGCCGGTCCGCCGCTGGATGGGGTGATCTGTTTTTTTGAGTTGCACCGCCCGGCCGAAAGGCCGGGCCGCGCCGACCCGCCCCCATGGGGCGGTGCGATTGCGCCACCCCGCGGGTCTCTGCGCCCCTTAGCGCTTCCATTAAGGCTTTGCCGATTTTCATTCTGTCCTTCGCTCGTTATCAATTCTGAAAACCCATAGTTTTCAGGAAAGGCGCCAGCCGATGGACAATCCCTCCGCCCCCAGATCCGGAGCCATGCTGCACCTGCGCGGCAACACGCTGTCCGAGGGCGACCCGGTGGCGCTTCCGCTGACGCAAAGCTCGATGTACCACCTGCCGGGCGACTGGAGCGGCGGCCCCAGCTATGGCCGGGTGGACAATGCCACCTGGGAGCATCTGGAGCATGTGCTGGCCTACCTGGAGGACGCGCCGGTGCTGGCCTTCCCCTCTGGCATGGCCGCCATCTCGGCGTCGCTGTTTGCCACGGTCAAGGCAGGCTCGCGCATTCTGATCCCGTCTGACGGCTACTACGTGACCCGGCGCCTCAGCGAGCGGTTTTTGCAGAACCTTGGCGTCGAGGTCGAGCAGCGGCCCACCACCGGTTTTGCCGAGGGCGGATTCGACGGTTTTGATGTTGTTTTTGCGGAGACCCCCTCGAACCCCGGTCTGGACCTTTGCGATCTGCGCGCGATTGCGGAGGCTGTCCATGCCGCGGATGGTCTGCTGATCGTCGACAACACCACCATGACCCCGCTGGGACAGCGGCCGCTGGAGCTGGGCGCGGATGTGGTTGTGGCCTCTGACACCAAGGCGCCGGGCGGGCATTCGGATGTGCTGATGGGGCATCTGGCCACCCGCAACGAGGATATCCTGCAAGCCGCGCGCGAGTGGCGCCAGTTCGGCGGTGGCATACCCGGCCCGCAGGAGGCCTGGCTGGCGCACCGGGGGCTGGAGACTTTGGACGTGCGCTTTGACCGGATGTGCAGCACAGCGGAGGTGCTGGCCGAACGGCTGGCGGCGCATCCTTTGGTACAGGAAATCCGGTTTCCCGGTTTGGCTTCTGATCCCTCGCACGGCCTCGCCAAGCAGCAGATGTCCCGGTTCGGGTTTCTGATCTCGATCACCTTGGACAGCGCGGTGCAGGCGGATGCCTTCATCAACACCTGCCCGCTGATCCGGGCTGCGACGTCGTTTGGCGGGGTGCACACCTCTGCCGAACGCCGCGCCCGCTGGGGCGATGCGGTGGCGCCAGGGTTTGTGCGGATCTCGGTTGGAACCGAACCGGCCGAGGAGCTGTGGAGCGCCATGGCCGCAGCGCTGGAGATGCTTGGCGGCTAGCAGGCCAGACAACAAGACAAGCTGTCCCCGCGGGGACAGCTAGGTGATACCCCCGCAGGCCGGAGAGCCAGTCAGGCCATCTGCGGCACCCGGATGCGGTGCTGGTGCATCTTCCGGTAATGCGGCAGCATCCGTCGGTGGACCCGGCGCACGCGCTCCGGGGTGTTCTCGATCTCCACATATTTGCGCGCCTGGCGGGTGAGGCCGGTGGATTTTGCAAGGTTGGCGTGGAAAGACCCGCCGTCCCACCAGCTGTGCGCGGACGGATCACCCCCGGGCTCCCAGGTTAACGCTTCCTTAATGAATGGAATACCAACTGCCTCGCAGAAGGCCTGGGTCATCTCCTCGGGGTTCTCCAGCAGATCGTCGCTGTCGACCACCGTCGGCGGGGTGCCGTTGAGAGCGGTTAGCAGATCAAACAGCGCGCGCTGTTCGGGGAAGCCGACCTCCAGCTCATCGAAATCGGGCCATTTGTTGTACATCGAGGTGATGGTCTTGGCCGGGTCGCGGATCAGGAAAGCATGGGTAAAGTGCGACAGGAACTCTGGGTCCCACATGTGGTTGATATAGTGGGGGAAATCCTTGAGGAATACAGGGCTTTTTTTGGCCCGCGCCTTGATGTCTTCCCAGACGCTTTCCAGGGTGAGGCCGGGGGTGGTTTTCTCGCCTTCTGTGTAACGCGGCCACAGGGGGTCTTCGCCCTGGTACCAAGCCTCGCCGAAGGGTTCGTGCAGGCAGTCCAGGTCGCCGCGCTGGCGCATCATCCATTCGAACGCGGTGGAGGTAGAGCGGGGCACGGCCCACAATGCGACAATCTTATGCATTTCGGGTATCCTTAGAGCGAGGAGAGCAGGGCGCCCTGCCGGGAGTCAGGGCTGTTTTCGGGTGTCAGGCCCAGGGTCTTGAAAACCCGCCAATAGAGCGCGATGTCATGGCCGACGACGGGTTTGCCGAGGCGTGCCTCCAGTTCAGCGGCGTAATGCACCGGGCGCTGCGCGATACCGTCGGAGGCGCGGCGGTAGTTGCTCATGCCGTTGATAAGGTAGGCGTCGGCCTGCGGTGCCTGTTCGGCGGTGTAGTCGAAGGATTTCCAGATCAGATCCTCGTCGAAGCACCAGATGCAATTGTCGACATCCTCCTGGGTTTCGAACCAGCCTTGATCGTGGAAATTCCCCGCCCAGACCACATCGAACCCGGCTTCTTTCAGAAACCCGACCGTGCCCTGATACCAGCTGTCCGGGTGATAGCAGGCGTTCAGGGCGACCTTCTCGACGTTGCGGTCACGCAGGGCCTCGACCATGGCGTAGCCGGCCATGTGAAAGGGGGTCTCGTACTTGTCGCTTAGCATTTCGCAGTGCTGGCGGATGCCCTCGACACCCATGCCAGAGGCATGCACCCAGTTCGACCCCACCTGGCCGCAGACGTCGGCGCCATTGTTGGCCATGCACTCGACGAATTCCTCCAACAGGCCGAAATTCTTCTGCCGCTGGCCCAGTTGGTGGGCGTAATCCGGCACATGCAGCATCCGCCCATGCACCCCGACCGAGCGCGGCGCCATGCGTAGAAAATCCGACGGCGCGGCGTCAAAGTCATACGGCGGGGCGGTGAAGCCGACCTGATGCGGGAACAGCTTGTTCTTCGGATTGGCCCAATGGGCGGGTTTTTCATAGTCCGGCATTGCGGCTCTCCCTGTTTGCGCTTGGGGGAGAACCTGGGGCAGGAGGGGCGGCTGTGTCTATTGCTTTCGCGTGCGTCAAGACATAACCATTTTGATATGGTGATGCGAAAATATAACCTGCCCTCGGTCAGCGCGTTGGCTGCGTTTGAAGCGGTGGCGCGGCTGCAGGGGTTTGCGCGGGCGGCGGAGGAGCTGAACACCTCGCAGCCGGCAATCAGCCGCCATATCCGCAATCTGGAGCTGCGGCTGGGGGCGCCCTTGTTCGATCGCAGCGGTTCGCAGATCCGGCTGACACGTAAGGGCGAGGGGTTTTATGCCGCGGTAGTCCAGTCCCTGGACGGGCTGCAGCGGGCAGCCGGGGAGTTTGTGAAGCCGGAGACCGGGGTGACGATCACCTGTTCCTATTCGGTGTCGCATCTGTTGCTTCTGCCGCGCCACAGCGCGCTGCGGGCAGCCTTGGGAGCAGAGACAGAGCTGCGGTTTGTCACCGCCGAATACAATTTGACCGGTGCAGCGATTGATACCGGTGCAGATATCGTCTTTGAATACTCGCAGATCCTGCCGGAGCGTGAGCATGTGGTGGTCTGCAAGGAAGAAGTGAAACCGGTCGGAACGCCGGAAATCATCGCACAGACGTCCTTTGCGTTGAAAAACGGCGGCACTCCGCCCGGATTGCTGAGCTTGCGGCAGGAGAACTTCGGCTGGCTGCGCTGGCATGACTGGCAGGAGGGGCGCGGCATCATACGTGCCTGGCCGCAGGCGGAGAGCTTTGACAATTACGTCTTTCTGCTGGAGGCCGCAGCGCAAGGGCGGGGGCTGGCGCTGGGGTGGCGGGGTTTTGCGGACCCTTACTTGGAGCGGGGCCAGCTGACGGAATTGCCGGGGGCGTGGTTCAGCCGGGACACCTGCCTTTATGCCCGGCTGACCCGCTTTGGCGCGCAAAATCCGGCGGCCCGCAAGTGCTTGGCCTTGCTGGAGGATATCCGGCAGTTGCGGGATTTCAGGTCAGCGACTGATAAAGCGACGTGACCCAATTACTGACCGCCTTTACTTCCTCCCGCTGCGTGGCGCGGTCGTTGATCACCATATAGTGTGAGCGGCGTTTTGGCAGCTTATAGGCAGTGGGCGCGGTCACCAGCCCCTGCTCGATATACTGCCGGGCAAAGCTTTCCAGCACCATCGTCACCCCGTGGCCGGCCGCCACCGTCTGCAGCGCCAGCAGTGAGGAATCGGCCTTGAGCCAGTCGGTGGTGACCTGCAGCGTCAGCCCGTGCAGGTCGGCCAGCCGGCCCCAGTCGGTTTCCGAGCCGATGATCTGCACCACATCGGCGCGGGCGAGATCCTCGATCGACGGGTTGCCGCCAATCGCAGCGGCATAGGCCGGGCCGCAGACGGGAATGGCGTTTTCGTGGCCCAGGTGCAGAATCTGCGCCTCCTGCCAGTCGCCGGAGCCATAGCGGATGTCGATGTCCAGCGCCTCTTCGTCAAAGCGGCTGGACCAGACCGTGGTGGAAAGCTGCACAAAGATATCCGGGTGTTCGGCCTGGAACCTGGCCAATTGCGGCGCAATCACCAGTGCGGCGCAGGAGATCGTCGCGCGCAAGCGCACCACCCGCTTGCGTTTCTTGCTGAACAGCCCGGTGGTGGCGCGCTGCATGTCGTCAAAGGATTTGCGGATCGGCTGGGCATAGGCCTGACCGGTATCCGTGAGCGCGACGCCGCGGGGCAGGCGTTTGAAGAGCTGGGTGTTCAGGTGTTTTTCCAGCAGCCGGATCTGCTGGCTGATGGCGGCGGGGGTGAGGCCCAGCTCCTCGGCGGCAGCGGAGAAACTGCTGAGCCGCGCGGCGGCCTCGAAGGCTTTGAGCCAGGTGACATGGGGCAGGTCAGTCATGCATATCTTTAAGCACAGTTTGCCCTTAGGGGTAAAACCCATTGTTTGAATTAACTATGCGCTGGTGTGCAAGCTGGGGAGATCAAGGGACTCGGGCTTGCCATGGCACAAACATATGACTTCATTATCGTTGGGGCCGGTTCGGCGGGCTGTGTGCTGGCAGACAAGCTGACGGCAAATGGCCGCTACAAGGTGCTGCTGATCGAGGCGGGCGGCACAGACCGGCGGTTTTGGGTTAAGATACCAGTGGGTTACGGGTTCACCTTCTCGGATCCCGAGGTGAACTGGCGCTATTCGGCGGCGCCGGATCCGGGGCTGAACGGGCGCGAGGCCTATTGGCCGCGGGGCAAGGTTCTGGGTGGTTCGAGCTCGATCAACGCGATGGCCTATGTGCGCGGCCTGCCGCATGATTTTGATGATTGGGAGGCGGCGGGCGCCACCGGCTGGGGCTGGGAAAATGTCCGCCGCAGCTATCAGGCGCTGGAAACCAACGACGAATGGCACGAGGGCCGCTGCCGGCTGAGGGGCAGCGGGCCGGTGCGGGTCACAGACCTCAGCGCGCGGATGCACCCCTTTGCCCGGAACTTTCTGGCCGGTGCGCAAGAGATGGGCTGGCCGTTTCTGCAGGATATGAACGCGCGCGCTGAAGCCGGAGCCAATACGCTGCCGGGCGAGGGCATGGGGTATGTGCGCAGCACGGTGAAGGATGGGCGGCGCTGGTCCTCGGCGGATGCGTTTTTGCGGCCTGCTTTGAGGCGCGGCAATCTGACGGTGGTCAGCGGAGCGCTGGTGGAGAAGGTGCTGACATCCGGCGGGCGCGCGACCGGGGTTGCCTACCGGGTGAAAGGGCAGCCGGAAGTGGCGCAGGCGGGGCGGGAAGTCATCCTGAGTGCGGGTGCGGTGAATTCTCCGCAACTGCTGCAGCTGTCGGGGATCGGGCCGGCGGCGCTGTTGCAGCGGCACGGGATCGCGGTGAAACATGATCTGCCGCAGGTGGGGCAGGGGCTGCAGGACCATCTGGCGGTGTCGCATTTCTTTTGGGCCAATACGGCAACTTTGAACGACCGGCTGGGCAGTTTTGCCGGGCAGATGAAAGCGGGTTTACAGTATGTGATGACCCACAAGGGACCCTTAAGCGTGCCGGTGAACCAGTGCAGCGGCTTTGTCCGCACCAAGGGTGCGGCGCTGCCGGATGTGCAGGTCTACTGCAACCCGGCGTCTTACTCGACACGCGCCAACGGCAAGCCGCAGATCGACAAGGGCAATGGGTTCCTGCTGTGCGTGCAGCCAAGCCGGCCGACCAGCCGGGGGCAGATCACGATCCAATCCGCCGACCCGGCGCAGGCGCCGCGGATCGAGCCGAACTCGCTGTCAACGGACGAGGACAAGGCGACCGCGGTGCGTGCCAGTCATCTGCTGCAAGCTCTGGTGCAAGCCCCGGCCATCCAGGCGGTGACGCGGGAGCGGCGGGTGCCGGATATTCTGGAGATGGATGACGCGGCGTTGCTTGAGAATTTCCGGGAACGCTCCGGCAGCGTGTTCCATGCGACCTGCACCTGCCGGATGGGCAGGGATGCCGCCGGCTCAGTGCTGGATGCGCGGCTGCGGGTGCATGGGGTGGCGGGGCTGCGGGTGATTGATGCCTCATCGTTTCCGAATGTGACCTCGGGAAACACCAATGCGCCGACCATGATGCTGGCGGCGCGCGGCGCTGAGCTGGTGCTGGAAGACAATAAAAAAAGCCCCTTGGCGGCTGAATGACAGGGAAATCCGTGATGAAACTCGACAAGATCGAAACCTTTGTGTTCGGCAATCCGCCGCCGCGCCATGGCGGGCGCTATTTCATCTTTGTGCGCCTGACCACGGCTTGTGGCATCACCGGGGTTGGGGAGATTTATAACGCCACCTTTGGACCAGACCTGTGCTGTGCGATGGCCAAGGAGATGTTTGCCCGCCAGTTCGCAGGCTGCGATCCGCATCATATCGAGAAGCTGTGGCGCAAATCCTATGGCGCTGGCTACACGCTTCGGCCCGATGTGACGGTGATGGGCGTGCTCAGCGGTCTGGAGATGGCCTGTTGGGATATCATCGGCAAGGCGGCGGGCAAACCGGTCTATGAGCTGATGGGCGGCCAGGTGCATGAGCGGCTGCGCAGCTATACCTATCTCTACCCGCCGGAAGGGGATGTGTATCCGGATCCGGAGGCGCCGAATGTCTATAACGATCCGGATATCGCCGCCGAGGTTGCTTTGCAGCGGGTGAACCAGGGTTTCACCGCGGTGAAATTCGATCCTGCCGGGCCTTATACGATCTATGACGGGCATCAGCCGCGGATGGAGGATCTGGAGCGCAGCGAGATGTTCGTCAAACGCATCCGCGAGACGGTCGGCACCCGTGCGGACCTGTTGTTCGGCACCCACGGGCAGTTCACCGTCTCTGGTGCCAAGCGGATGGCGCGGCGGCTGGAACCCTATGAACCCTTGTGGTTCGAGGAGCCGGTCCCGCCGGAAAACCCCGCCGATATGGCCGAAGTGGCGCGGTTTACCTCGGTGCCGGTTTCGACCGGTGAACGGCTGTGCACCAAGCATGAATTCGCGCGGGTGCTGGAGGCTGGTGCGGCCTCGATCCTGCAGATGGACCTGGGGCGCGTTGGCGGTCTGCTGGAGGCCAAGAAAATCGCCAGCATGGCCGAAACACGGCAGGCGCAGATCGCACCGCATCTGTATTGCGGGCCAGTGGTGGCGGCAGCAAACATCCAGATCGCAACCTGCAGCCCCAACTTCCTGATTCTGGAGTCGATCGGCACCTTTGAGGGACCTTACATGTCCTGCCTTAAATCCTCGATCACCTGGGAAGAGGGCTATGTGATCCCGTCGGCCGAGCCAGGGCTGGGCGTTGAACTGGATGACGCGGCGATTGCCGCCAGCCCCTGCACCGGCAGCGAGCTGCATCTGGAGCTGGCGCAGGAGCCGGTGGTTCAGTAGCGGCTGCAAGCGCCTCCGCTACGCCGGGGGCGCCGTTGACTTGCGGGGACCAGGGACGACGGCTATCCGGCGGCGGCCGGGACCGGCCGGATGGTCCTGCGCCAGCCGGGCAGCGGCGGCGTTGCCGCACCCAATGGCGGGCGAGGCATAACCCGAGCTTTGTACGGCCGGTGGTTTCCACGCGTGCGGCCGCATTTGGCACCCGCCGCAAGCTCTTGCGGCGGGAGTATCCGCCTCACCGCTGGCCGGAGGGACCAGCGGCGTAGAGGCAGAGCAGGTCATTGGCGATGGTGGCCGCAGCGATGGCGGTGATCTCAGAGATGTCATAGGCCGGGGCGACCTCGACCACATCCATGCCGGCCACGTCTATGCCTGCCAGCCCGCGGATGATCTCCTGCGCCTGATATGGCGTGAGCCCGCCAATCACCGGCGTGCCGGTTCCGGGGGCCAAGGCAGGCTCAAGCGCGTCGATGTCGAAGGTCACATAGGTCTTGTGATCTCCGACGATGGAGCGGATTTTCCCGGCCACCGCCTCGGGGCCTGTTTTCTGCACCTCGATGGCATCGATGATATTCATGCCCATCGGATCGGGATTGTGGGTGCGGATACCGACCTGGACCGAGCGGGCGGGATCCACCAGCCCTTCGCGGATGGCGTGCCACAGCATGGTGCCGTGATCGATGCGGCCTTCCTCGTCCGCCCAGGTGTCGGAATGGGCGTCGAACTGGATCAGGCTGAGGGGCCCGTGTTTCTCCGCATGCGCCTTCAGCAGCGGATAGGTGATAAAGTGGTCGCCGCCGATGGACAGCAGCGCGGTATCGGTGGCCAGCACATCGCGGGCGGCCTGGGCGATCTGGCCCGGCACCTTGTGCGGATAGCCATAGTCGAATTCGCAGTCGCCATAGTCGACAACCCGCAGCGCCTCGTAAGGATCCGCCTCCCAGGGCCAGGGTTTCGACCAGGCGATATGGCTGGAGCCGGAGCGCACGGCGCGGGGCCCCAGCCGGGTGCCGGAGCGGCTGGAGACCGAGAGGTCAAAGGGCACGCCCATCACTGCCACATCCGCGCCGCTCAGGTCGCGGGTATAGCGGCGGCGCATGAAGCTGAGCGCGCCGGCATAGCTGGCCTCGGCAATCACGCCGCGGTCATCGCTGCGGGTAAAGGCCAAGTCGCCCTGTACGGGGTTCACGCTGGAGGTTTCGGTCATCTGGGGCTCCGTTGGATTGAAATTCCGGTCGGCCCCAGTTTGAAATCCGCACTTATGCCAGTAAACTTGGCGAAGAGCATATATCGTTAGGTATAGATTTGAACGCTGAGCCCCCCCATCCTCCGTTAGCCGCCGGCTGGGTGACCGCCCTGGCTGCTTTGGCAGAAACACTTGGCACCGACCGCTTTCCCGGTGCGCTGCGGCAAATCCTGTCGCAGTGCTGCAGCTTTGATTCGATGATCATCTCACGCTACGAAGGCGCACTGCCGCCTGTGTCGCTGTATCAGGATCTGGATGAGCTGCAGGCGGCGATCACAGTGGAGTTCTATGCCAGCGGCCCCTATCTGCTGGACCCGCTGTATCAGGCCTGCCGCAACGGCTGTACTCCGGGGGCCTACCGGCTGATGGATCTGGCACCAGAGGCGTTCTACCGGTCGGAATATTACCGCGCCTTCTACCGCAAGATCAGTATCAGCGACGAAATCGGCGTGCTGGTACAGGACGGGGCAGAGCGCTGGGTCATCGTCTCGCTGGCCCGTTTTGCCCGCCGGCAGCGGTTTGAGGCGGCGGATACCGCGCGGCTGAATGCGGTGTTCCAGGTGATCTCCGCCGCGGTCCGGCGGCAATGGGGGCTGGCAGAGACGGCAGCAGAAGGTTTCCAGAAGCCGGATTGGGAGGACCGGATGCAGACCTTTGGCACCGGCGTCCTCAGCCCGCGGGAACGGGAGGTGGTGCAACTGGTTTTGCAGGGGCATTCGACGCCTTCGGCCGCCGCGTACCTTGGGATTGCTGAAGGCACCGTCAAAGTCCACCGGCATCACGCCTATTCCAAACTGGGAATTGCGTCGCAGGCTGAGCTGTTCTCTATGGCCACCCGGCATCTGGCTGGGGCAGGTTAGCTTCAGGCGCAGGCCGATGGCCTTCTGCAGCTTTGCCGGAACTGACTGCTGCGTGCCAATGATGGCAGCAGTATCCGGGGATGGGCAACGGAACAATCCAATCTCAATTCAGATTTATCCGCATGGGAAACGGTCAATTCAACGAGTTATTTCTTTCATATACACAAGATACTCTGACTATATATGATAATACGGTCATTATCCCTGCTTTTTGTTGATTATTTCCACACCATCGCGAAAACTGCTATCAAGCCGGGAATCGAAACGCGCAGCTGAGCGAGCGGCTGGAAGTCTAACAGAACGAAGTCGTTGCCGGCTCTCTGGAACCGAAATTCCGCCGGCTGAACCGGGACTGAAGATCATGGGAGTGGAACCTGAAACGATGCTGACGACACAGGATTACGCCGATCACGCCGTTCGGATTGCCGAAATCGCGGGGGATGCTGCCCGCGGCTATTTCCGCGGCCAGCTCGGGGTTGAATTCAAGGCGGATGAAAGCCCTGTTACCCAGGCCGACAAAGGGATCGAGGACAAGGTGCGCGCCTACTTGAAGCAGCATTTCCCCGGCCACGGCATCTTTGGCGAGGAACATGGGTTTGACGGTGCGGACCGCAACGATGTCTGGATCATAGATCCGATCGACGGCACCCGGTCGTTTCTGTCGGGACATCCGCTGTTCGGCTTTCTGCTGGGGTATTTGAAGGGCGGCGTCCCTCTGGCCGGGGTGATCGGTATGCCTGCCCTGGGGGAGACCTTTCTGGGCGTGCGCGGGGCAGGCGCCACGCTGAACGGCGCCCCGATCCGCGTGTCGGACCAGACCCGGCTGGATCAGTCGATCCTGTTCGTCAACGAGGGCGACAAGATCCACCGCGACTATCCGCAATTGTTCGAGCGGCTGATGCAGGCCGGCCAGACCCGCCGCTTTGCCTATGATTGTTATCCGCACGCGCTGCTGGCGGCAGGCCATGCGGATGCGGTCATCGACTATGACCTGCAGCCCTATGATTATCTGCCAGTGTCCGCGGTCATCGAAGCCGCAGGCGGGGTGATCACCGATTGGGACGGTCAGCCGCTGGGGTTGAAGTCCGACGGCCGGGTGATTTCGGCCGCAACGCCGGAACTGCACGGTGAAATGCTGGCGCTCATCAAGGGGTAACCCGGTGGCGGCCTTGTGAGCGGGCCGCGTGCCTCTGCACCGGTCAAGCGGCCGAAGCGTTGCTTAGAACAGGACGCTGCCCGGTGTTTCCGGAAGATCCGTCTGAGCCGGAGCCTCCAGGTAGTTGCGCACGGTGGGATCGATCCGCGGGCTGCGGACCGGGTAAACACCGCAGGCGGCAATCGCCTCGCGCGCCGAGACCCGCTCATCCAGGCGCTTCCAGATCGCCCGCGCCGAATAGGGGCGCGGAAACGGCCGCCAGGCCACACCCATGGTCATGCCGCGCAAGTATTTCAGTTGCTGGCGGTGGGCGGAAAACAGGATGGTCTGCGCCACGCTGCCCTCGCGGGCGCGCTCATGCTCGGTGATGAACAGCCGGTTGCCGCGCAAGGTGACCATGCCTTCGTACCGCGAAATCTGCCGGATGCTTTGCTCGGGGTCATGGGCGATCTCCAGGTTGCGGGACAGAATATACCCGTCCTGCTCAATAAACCGGGTCAGCGAGCAGAAGATCCCTTCGCCCCAGGACGGGGTGCGGAAATAGGCGTGGTAGAAACCCAGATAACGTTTGAGATTGCGCTGCTGGCCTCGGAACGGCGACAGGAACCGGTCTGCCGGGATGTGCTGCACCGGGCCTGCGGCCTCCTCCAGCCGGGCTTCGAATTCAGAGTTCGCGGTGAACAGCTGCGCCTCCGGGATCGAGAAATACCGGGCGATCCGGCGCAGGTTATGGGCGGCGGGCAGGCTGCTGCCATTGAGGTAGCGGTTGAATTGCTGGCGGTTGATGCCGATCTCGCGGCAGATCTGCGCGATGCTGCCATGCTCGGCGCAAAGCGAGCGCAGATTTTCTGAAAAACTCTCCGGCAAAGCCCAGTATCCTTCGCTAATTGACGCTAATTTGGCTCTCAAAGCGTCAGTTCGCGCATGTTTGCACAGTTTCGTATCTGAAGAAACCGGGTTTTCTAGAAGGACAGTAACCCAGTCAGAGACCGAAATGCCCGCAGCAAGCACCCTTCATCACTGGATCCCGATGCCGGATGGACGCCGGCTTGCGGCACGCCTGTGGATGCCGGAGGGCACCGGGCCGTTTCCCGCAATCCTTGAATACTTGCCGTACCGCAAACGTGACGGCACCGCTGCGCGGGACGAGACCACACACAGGGTGTTTGCTGCGGAAAGTTATGCCTGCCTGCGGGTGGACATTGCTGGCACCGGCGACAGCGACGGCGCGTTTGACGACGAATATTCCGAACAGGAGCTGCGCGACGGCGAGGCTGTTCTTGCCTGGATCGCAGCGCAGTCCTGGTGCACCGGGCGGGTGGGGATGATCGGGATCTCCTGGGGCGGGTTCAACGGATTGCAGCTGGCCTTCCGCCAGCCGGAGGCGCTGAAAGCGGTGGTCACCGTGGCCTCGGCCGTGGACCGTTATGCGGACGACATCCACTTTATGGGTGGCTGTCTGGTGGGCGACAATGCCAATTGGGGCGCCCACATGTTTGCCTATCTGACCCGGCCCGCAGACCCGGAGCTGCGCCCGGATTGGCGCGATGACTGGATATCGCGGATGGAAAATGTGCCGTTCAGCGCCGCGGACTGGATGCTCCATCCGCGGCGGGACGGGTATTGGAAACACGGCTCCGTCTGCGAGGACTGGTCTGCAATCCAGGCACCGGTTCTGGCCATTACCGGCTGGGCCGACCCTTATGTGAATACCCCGCCCGCCCTGGCAGCCAATCTGAGCGTGCCCGCCAAAGCGATGACCGGCCCCTGGGAGCATCGCTATGCGCATCTGTCCAAACTGGCACCGGCCGATTTCCATTCCGAGGTGCTGGGCTGGTTCGACCGCTGGCTGAAGCAGGAGGAAAACGGCGCCGAGGATCTGCCCGCCTACCGCGCCTTTATGCAAGAGCATTTCAACCCCACTGCCTCGGCCTCCCCGCGCAAAGGCCGCTGGGTGGCCGAGGCAGACTGGCCTTCGCCGAATGTGTCCGAAGCGGCCTGGCATCTGGTGCCGGGAGGCTTTGCGGAAACGGCAGGGCAGGGGGTGCTGGCTGTCCGCTCGCCCGCCCATGCGGGGCAGGCCGGGGGTTATTTCTGTCCGGGCATGCGGATAGATAATGAGCTGGCAGGCGATCAGTCCGAGGATGACGCGCTGTCGGTCTGCTTTGACAGCGCCGCGCTGGATGCACCGCTGGAGCTGCTGGGGCGGGCCCGGCTGCGGCTGCGCTTTGCAGCGGACAAGCCGGCGGCGCAGATCACCGCGCGCCTGTGCGATGTTTCACCCGAAGGCGTGTCGCAACGGATCACCTTCAGGCCGCTGAACCTGACCCACTGCACTAGCCACGAGACGCCGGAACCGCTGGTGCCCGGACAGGTCTATGAGGCCGAGATCGCGCTCAATGAATGCGGGCACCGCTTGCGGGCGGGCCATAGGCTGCGCTTGGCGTTGTCGACCTCCTATTGGCCGATGATCTGGCCCGCACCGGAGGCCGCGGGGGTCACCCTGCATCTGGAAGGCTGCGCGCTGTATCTGCCGGTGCGCGCGGCGAGTGCGGAAATCGACCCGGCCAATCCCGGCCCGGCGCAGGATTATCCGGTGCTGCGGGCCGCGGAACTGCGCGCGCCTGCGGCCCGTTCGGAGCGCAGGGTGCTGGAAGACGGCACCGTGCTGCTGGAAACCTTCGATGACTTCGGCGAGACGCGGGATCCCTATCACGGGCTGGCCACGGGCAGCCATGTTACGATGCGCTATGCCATTCACCCCGGCGATCCGGCCTCGGCCCGGTTTGAAACGCAGTGGCGTTTCACCTTTGAACGGCAGGGCTGGCAGGTCGCCATCGATACCGAAAACACCATGTTTTGCGACGGGCGGAATTTCTATCTGACCCGGAAATTGCGCGCCACCGAAGGCGCGGATGAAACGGAAGTCCTGACAAAGGAATGGGCTGAAACCCTTCCGCGCGGGCTTCTTTGATCTGATCTTAAGGGAGGAAACCATGAAGATCGAATGGACCAAAGCGCCGGTGGGGCGCCGCAATTTTCTGAAAGGCGCAACCGCGCTCGGGGCGGCGGCTGCGCTGCCGATGGGCTTGGGAGGCCGTGCCATGGCGGCAGAGGGCGGCACTTTGCGGGTGCGCTCCTACGGTGATCTGCAAAGCATCGACCCGGCGTTTTCCAAAGGGGTGATCGACGAAGAAATCCACGCCTCGATCTACAACAAGCTGATCCAGTACAAACCCGGCCGCGAATGGGACTGGCAGATGGACGCCGCCGCGATGATCGAACAGGGCGACGAGACCCACATCAAATTCGCGCTGCGCGATGACATCGGTTTTACCAACGGCTTTGGCGCGATGACCGCCGAAGACGTGAAGTTCAGCTTTGAACGCATCGTCGCGGATGAAACCGAAAGCCCGAACAAACCCGACATGGGCCCGCTGAGCCACGTCGAAGTGACCGGCGAGCGTGAAGGCACCATCGTGCTGAAGGAACCCTTTGCGCCGCTGTGGAGCATCGCGCTGCCTTATATCACCGGCAATATCGTGTCGAAAAAGGCCTGGGAGGCCGCGGGCGGCAAGGCAACCACTGATCCGCTGGCGGAATCCGGCCCCTACCTGCGCGACAGCTGGTCGCCGAAGGAAAAAACCGTCTTGAAGCGCAACCCGGACTGGAAGGGTGATGCCCCGGCCTGGGATACCATCGAGATCCTGCCGATTGACGATGAAAACACTGCAGAGATCGCCTTTGAAGCGGGTGAGCTGGATTTCACCCGCGTCTCGTTGGGGTCGGTTCAGCGTTACCGCGACGGGGTGCCGAATGGCGGCACGCTGCTGGAATACCCGTCGCTGTATTACACCTGGCTGGGCATGAACCTGGATCACCCCAAGCTGCAGAACAAGAAGCTGCGGCAGGCGATCCAGCACGCGATTGATGTGCCCTCGGTTCTGGAGGCGGCCTATTTCGGGGCGGTGGACCCCTCAACAGGCATCATCGCGCCGGGCCTTGCCGGCAACCGTCCGCAATCGCTGGTGCCGCCGCAGGCGGATTTCGCAAAAGCGGCGGAACTGCTGGCGGAATCCGGTGAGACCAACGTCACCCTGAAGCTCGACACGCTGAACAAGACCACCTTCACCACTGCGGCGCAGGTGATCCAGGCGACGCTGGCGCAGATCGGTATCACGGTTGAAGTCAACGTGCTGGAATCCGGTGCCTTCTGGGCCAGCGCCGACAACGAGGACCTGCAGCTGGTGCTGAACCGCTACTCGATGACACCGGACCCGTATTACGCTACCTCGTGGTTCACCACCGAGCAGGTCGGCCACTGGAACTGGGAGCGCTTCAGCAATGATGAATACGACCAGATCCATACCTCGGCCTCGCAGCTGACCGATCAGGCCAAGCGGGCCGAGATGTATCAGCGGGCGCAGGATCTGATGGAAGAAAGCGGCGCCTACCGCTTCCTCACCCATGAGGCGACGCCGGTGATCCACTCGGCAGGTGTTGTCCCAGCATTGCGGCCCGACGGGCTGGCGCTGCTGCGCTACTTCGGCAAGGCCTGATCCTCCCCCAAGGCCTGACCGATGGGCACGGCTGCAATTTGCGGTGCAGCCGTGCCGAATACCTTCCGCACAGCGAGAACAAGGGAGCCATGCGGCCATGTTACTTTATGCACTCCGGCGCTTTGGGCTGGCGCTGCTGATCCTGATCGTGGCGGTCACCGTCATGTTCCTGATGATCCGCGCCGTGCCCGGCGATCCGGTCCAGATCATGTTGGGCCCGCGCGCCACGCCAGAACTGCAGGCGCGCCTGACGGCGGAGCTGGCGCTGGACCAGCCGGTCTGGAAACAGCTTGTCATCTTTTACGGCAACCTTTTGCAGGGCGATCTGGGGATTGATGTGTTCTCTGGCCGCTCGGTGACCGATATCGTGTTCCAGCAGTTGCCGCATACCCTGTGGCTGATCCTGGGTTCGATCATCTGGTCCGCCACCCTGGGGATCGGGCTGGGGGCCTATGCGGCAGCCCATCCCAATACCTTGATCGACCGTGTCACCGCAGCGATTTCCGTCAGCTTTGTTGCTGCCCCCGCCTTTGTGGTGGCGCTGCTGTCGCTGCTGGTCTTTGCCGTGCATCTGCAATGGTTCCCGGCCATCGGAGCCGGAGAAGGTTTCTGGGACCGTCTGAACCATCTGGTGCTGCCGGCCTTTGCTATCGGCCTCAGCTGGGTTGGCTATATCGCCCGGCTGGTGCGCGCCTCGATGCTGGAGGTGATGGGCGAGAGCCATATCCGCACCGCCCGCGCCTTTGGCATCAACGAGCGCCGGGTGGTGATGGTCTACGCGCTGCGCATCGCCATTCTGCCGGTGGTTACGGTGATCGGCGTCGGCATGGGCTTCCTGCTCTCGTCTGCCGTCTTTGCCGAGATCGTCTTTGCCCGCCCTGGCCTTGGCAAGCTGGTGATCGACAGCATCACCACCCGAAACTATCCGATCGTGATGGGATCCGTGTTGATCTCGACCGGCCTGTTTGTGGTCTCCACTGCACTGGCCGATCTGATCAACGCCTGGCTCGATCCCCGCGCTCGCACGGCGAATTAAGGAGGGCGTTATGACCAAATCCCGTTCCGAACTGGGCCAGATCATTCACGGCGTCGCCCGTGACCCGCTGGGGCTGATGGGGCTGATTATCGTCGGCACCATTGTGTTCTGCGCCGTCTTTGCCGTCTGGATTGTGCCCTATGATCCCGTGGCGATGAATATCAAGGATCGCCTGCAAGGGCCGTCCGCTGCACATGTCCTGGGCACCGATCAGCTGGGCCGCGATACGTTTTCCCGCGTCGTGATGGGCGGCCAGGTCGCCCTGAAAGTGGCGCTGCCCGCCGTATTCGGCGCTATGGCCATCGGCCTGACACTGGGCATGATCGCGGGCTACGGGCCGAAATGGCTCGACAACCTGCTGATGCTGTTTTTCGACACCATCCGGTCCTTTCCAACAGTGATGTTTGCGCTGGCCGTGGTGGCATTGGTGGGGCCAAGCCTGCAGACCGTGGTTGTCGTGGTTATGGCCACTTCGATCCCAACCTATGGCCGGGTGGCGCGGACCCAGACACTGACCTTGCGCAATTCCGAGTTCATCCTCGCCGAACGCTCGATGGGGGCCAGCATGAAACGCATCCTCGGCGTGCATATGCTGCCCAATATCGTCGGAGTGCTGGCGGTGCTGGCGGCGATGGACATCCCCACCGTGATCGCGCTGGAGGCCGGGCTGTCGTTCCTGGGCCTTGGGGTGAAACCGCCGACACCCAGCTGGGGCGCGCTGCTGAAAGACGGCTATTCGCTGATCCGCCAGACCCCCTGGCTGGTGGTGGGCGGCGGGCTGCCGATCATCTTGGCAACGCTTGGCTTCACCTTCCTGGGCGAAAGCCTGCGCGATGTGGTTGACCCGAAACTGAGGAAACAGCGATGACTGATACGCTTCTGGAAATCGACCGCCTCAGCGTCGATTATGAAACCGCCCGCGGTGACCTGAAAGCCCTGCGCGATATCAGCTTTGATGTGCGCAAGGGCGAGATTGTCGGCATCGTCGGCGAGTCGGGCTGCGGCAAATCCACCCTGATCTCCTCGATCCTGCGGTTGACTGCGCCGAACACCCGGTTCCGTCAGGGCGAGGTGCGGTTTAAGGGCGAAGACCTGCTGCAACTGCCGGAACGCAAGATGCGCGATCTGCGCGGCGCCGATATCTCTATCGTGTTTCAAGACCCGATGCAGACCCACAACCCGGTTTTGTCTATCGGCCAGCAGATGCTGGATATCCAGCACCGCTCCAAGGCGTCGAAGGCGGACAAACGGGCGCGCGCGGCGCAGATGCTGGGCGCCGTCGGCATCCCCGACCCGGAGGCGCGGCTCGCGCAGTTCCCGCATGAGTTCTCCGGCGGTATGCGCCAGCGGATCGCCATTGCCATGGCGCTGATGTCGGAGCCGGATCTGCTGATCGCGGATGAGCCGACAACGGCGCTGGACGCCACACTGGAAGTGCAGATCATCGAGCGCCTGCAGGAACTGCAACAAGAGTTCGACTGCGCCATCCTGTTCATTTCGCACCATCTGGGGGTGATAGCGGAACTCTGCGACCGGGTGGTGGTGATGTATGCCGGCGCGGTGATCGAAAGCGGTGACGTGCGCGAGATTTTCCACGATCCCAAGCACCCCTACACCCGCCGTCTGATCGACTGCGATCCGGGCCATATCAAGGAACGCGCCCGCGTGCTGCCGACCATCCCCGGCGAGGTGCCGGATCTGGCCAACCTGCCCGGCGGCTGCATCTTCCGTGACCGCTGCGACCAGGCGATGCCGCGCTGCGCCGCCGAGGTGCCGCCGCTGGCGCAGTTGAAAGAAGGCCACCACGCTGCCTGCTGGCTGAACCATAAGGAGG
This sequence comes from Leisingera aquimarina DSM 24565, assembly GCF_000473165.1. GTDB lineage: Bacteria > Pseudomonadota > Alphaproteobacteria > Rhodobacterales > Rhodobacteraceae > Leisingera > Leisingera aquimarina. The sequence continues at coordinate 120,506 of NZ_AXBE01000014.1, forward strand.
CCGCAGAATGAGCCTGCTGGATGTGAAAGACCTCAAGACCAGCTATGGTCCGGTCAATGTGCTGGCTGGTGTCAGCTTTACCGTTGAACCCGGCGAAACTTATGCGCTGGTTGGCGAAAGCGGCTCTGGCAAGACCACGGTGATCCGGGCGATTGCCGGGATGGCACCGGCACAGGAGGGGTCCGTCAAGTTCGACGGCCAGGAGATCCGCGGTGCCTCGGAGCGCACCTTGCGGCCTCTGCGCAAGAACATTGCGATGATGTTCCAGGACCCGGTTGGCTCGCTGTCGCCGCGTTTGACGATCCGCAGCCTGATCACCGAACCCTACCGCATTCAGGGCATGAAGGACCGTGATCTGGACGCCGAGGCCAAGCGGTTGCTGGAAATGGTGAACCTGCCGGCGCATTTTGCCGACCGCTATCCCTATCAGCTGTCGGGCGGTCAGGCGCGGCGGGTCGGTGTTGCCCGCGCGCTGGCGCTGGAGCCGAAGCTGATCCTGGCAGATGAACCCACCGCGGGTCTGGATGTGTCAGTCCAGGGTGAGTTGCTCAACCTGATGAACGACCTGCGCGAGCGGCTGGGACTGGCGATGGTGATCATCACCCACAATCTCAACGTGGTGCGTCATGTGGCTGACCGGATGGGCATCCTTTACCTGGGCCGCTTGGTCGAGGAAGGCGCCACCGAGACGGTCTTTCACGAGCCTCGCCACCCCTATACCCGCTGCCTGCTGAGCGCGAACCCGGAACCCGATCCAGATGCCCGGCTGGAGCGCATCGCCCTGAAAGGCGAGCCGCCCAGCCTGCTGAAACGCCCCTCGGGCTGCGAATTCCGCGAACGCTGTCCGTTTGCGCAGGAAATTTGCACGCAGACACCGCAATGGGAGGTCGACAACGGCCACGGGCTGCGCTGCCTGGCGCCATTGCATCAGGGAACGGCAGCATGACGCGCTTTACTGGCAAGACGGTCCTGGTGACCGGCGGCCATTCCGGCATCGGCCTGGCTATCGCTGAACGGTTTGCTCAGGAAGGCGGCGCATTGCTCCTAGCTGGGCGCAATGCTGAAAGGGGGAATGCCGCCGCTGCAAAGATCCGCGCTTCCGGTGCCGAATGCAGGTTCCTGCAAGGCGACCTGGCGCAGGAGGAAGATGTGGCGGCGCTGGCGGCAAACCTCACCCGGCTGGATGTGCTGGTCAACAATGCGGGGCTGGGCAGCCGCCGCACCGAGCACGGCGCGGATGACAGCCCCGGCACCCGCTGGGACCGCATCCGCGGCGGCAATCAGGACAGCACCTATCTGATGACCGCCCATTGCCTGCCGCTGCTCGAGGCCGCTGGCGGGTCGGTGGTGAACATCTCCTCGACTGCCGCCTGGCATGGCAACTGGGGGCTGTATGGCGTGGCCAAGGCCGGGGTGGAGGCGCTGACCCGCGCCTTTGCTGCCGAAGCCGCACCTGTGCGGGTGAACGCGGTCAGCCCCGGCTGGATTGAAACTGACGTCACTGCCGGCGCCTCGGGCAAAGCCGGCGGAGAGTGGGACATGCCGCCTTCGCTGCTGAACCGCATGGGCAGCGGCGCCGAGATCGCCGGGGCGGTGGCCTTCCTTGCCTCTGAAGATGCTTCCTTTGTTACCGGCCAGACGCTGATCGCTGATGGCGGGCTGACCCTGATCGACTACCCCTCGCGCCCGTTCCTGGAGCAGCGCGGGCATGTTCTGAAATCACAAAACTGAACTCCGGACTATCAAGCCATGACATCCGTGCTGTATTTCAATGGCCCGATCCTGACAATGGACGCGGCCAATTCCACGCCTGAGGCGGTGCTGACCGACGGTGAAACGATCCGCATGACTGGACCTGCGTCCGAGCTGCGCGCGCAAATGCCTGCAGGCACGCAGGAAGTGGATCTGCAAGGCCAGACCCTGATTCCCGCCTTCATCGACCCGCACGGGCATTTCCCCGATCCCGGCTTCATCCGGCTGTTCCGGGTGAACCTTGCCTCCGCCCCCAGCGGCGATTGCCCGGACATCCCCGCCGCGCTGGCGCGGCTGCAGGCCAGGGCGGCGGAAACCCCTGCGGGAGAGTGGGTGATGGGGGTGCTGTTTGACAACACGGCCATTGCCGAAGGCCGGATGCCGACACGGGCCGAGCTGGACAGTGTGTCAACCGATCACCCGGTTTGGGTGATTCACGCTTCGGGCCACAACGGGTCTGCAAACTCTCTGGCGCTGCAGAAACACGGTGTGAACCGCGATACGCCCGACCCGTTGGGCGGGCGGTTCGGGCGTGATCCGGAAACCGGCGCGCTGAACGGGCTGATAGAGGGCCTGTCAGCGATGCGCGACATGGGCGATACCGATTTCCTGATCGACCGCGAGCGGTTCTGGGCGGGTTTCAACAGCTGCCGCGATGAATACCTGTCTTATGGTGTCACCTACGCGCAGAACGCCTGGGCCACGCGGGAAATGCTTGAGCATTTCGCCTCGCTGCCTGCGGATCAGGATCCCGGCTATGATCTGATGCTGCTGCCTATCGGCGGGCTGGAACCGGCACTGACCAGCGGCCCCGATGCTCTGGACTGGCCCGGCAATCCGCATTTCACCCTTGGCCCGCGCAAGCTGTTCACCGACGGGGCATTTCAACTGCAGACCGCCTATCTCAGCGCGCCGTACCACAAACCAGTGGACCCGGAGCACCCCTGCGGGATGCCCTATGCCGATGAAGCGGAACACCGCCGCGAGGTGAAAAAGCTGCATGATCTAGGCTATCAGATCCACTGCCACTGCAACGGCGATGCCGGCGCGCAGATGTTCATTGATGCGGTCGCCGCAGCGCTGGAGGCCAACCCGCGCACGGATCACCGCCACACGATCATCCATGGCCAAGCCCTGCGCGATGACCAGCTGCAGCAGATGGCCGAACTGGGGATCACCGTCAGCTTCTTCCCGGCACATGTGCATTTCTGGGGCGACCGGCATTACGACACCTTTCTGGGGCCGGATCGTGCCGGGCGGATCTCACCCTGTGCCTCGGCTGAGCGGTTTGGCGTGCGCTATACCATCCACAATGACGCCTCGGTCACGCCGACGCGGCCCATCCACCTGGCCCATTGCGCCGTGAACCGGCTGACGGCCAGCGGGCGGCGGCTGGGCGAGGACCAGCGGATCAGCGCGCTGTCTGCCCTGCGCGCGCAGACCATCGACTCTGCCTGGCAGGTTTTCAAGGAGGACACCCGAGGCTCAATCGAGCCTGGCAAACTGGCGGATTTTGCAATTCTGAACCGCAATCCGCTGGAAGACCCTGTCCGCATTGAGACCACCAAGGTCACGCGGACAATCCGCCGTGGCAAAACGGTTTGGGCGCAGGGGCAATGACAGATATGCGAGTAAAACCGCGGATAGCCATCGCCGGTTTTCAACACGAAACCAATTGCTTCGGCACTACCATGGCCGGGATGGCGGAGTTCGAGATGGCCGACTCCTGGCCCGCTATGCTGCATGGCGACGAAGTGATCGCAGAGACGCGCGGCATGAACCTGCCCGTCGCAGGTTTCGCCAAGGCGGCAGAGGGCGCAGGGATGGTGCTGGTCCCGGTGCAATGGTGCTCGGCAGAGCCTTCGGCGCATGTGACCGACGCGGCCTTTGAAACCATCTGCGGCCGGCTGCTGGACGGGCTGCACGCCGCCGGGCCGCTGGACGGGGTTTTCCTGGATCTGCATGGGGCAATGGTCACGGAAACATATGCCGACGGCGAGGGCGAGATCCTGCGCCGGGTGCGCGCCCTGGTTGGGGCGGACCTGCCGATCGTGGTCAGCTTGGACCTGCACGCAAATATCTCGGCGGCGTCGGTCGATCTGGCCTCCTACATCGCGATTTTCCGCACCTATCCGCATCTAGACATGGCAGAAACCGGCGCACGCTGCGTGCCGGTGCTGCAGAACCTGCTGGCGGGTAAAGTGCTGCACAAGGCGTTCCGGCAGATGGAGTACCTGATCCCGCTGCATGCGCAATACACCGGCGCAACACCCGGGAAGCAGCTTTATGCAGCACTGCCGCACCTGGAGCAGGGCGGGGTTCTTGCGGATATCGCACTGGGGTTCACTGCGGCGGATTTCCTGGACACACGGCCGTCTTGCGTTGCCTATGGCCCAACAGCTGCGGCGGCAGTACAGGCGGCTGACCGTATTGCGGCGCTGTTTGCCGAACTGGAATCACAATCGGAACACCCGATGCTGACGCCGCAGCAGGCCGCCGCAATTGCCTGCCAGCCACGTTCGGGCAAGCTGGTGGTGCTGGCGGATGTGCAGGACAATCCGGGTGCCGGCGGCACCTCGGACACCACAGGTCTGCTGGCGGCATTGGCAGGCGCGGGTGCGCAAGGCGTGCTGATGGGCCTGTTTCATGACCCGCAAACAGCAGCGGCGGCGCATGAGGCCGGGCGAGGGGGTATCTTCCGCGCAGCCCTTGGCGGGCGGTCAGGCACGTCCGGAGACCAGCCGTTTGAGGCAGAGTTTCAAGTGGTGGCGCTTGGCGATGGCATGTGCCGTTACTCCGGCGAGATGTATGGCGGCGGGGTCGCTACGCTGGGCCTGACCGCCGCGCTGCGGCTGCATGGGGTCGAGGCGGATATCACCCTGGTGGTGACCAGCATCCGCAACCAATGCCTGGATCTGGCGCATTTCACCCATATCGGACTGCAGCCGGAGGGTTTCCGCACCATCTGCGTCAAAAGCACCGCCCATTTCCGCGCCGATTTCGAGCCGGTGTCGAGTGCGGTCTATCCGGTGGCGGCGCCAGGTGTGTTTCCCTGCGATCTGGGTTCGTTTCCCTACAAAAACCTGCATCCAGACGTAAAAGCCGCCCCTGCAAAAGCCTGAGGCTTGTTGCACGGGCGGAGTTTGCAAGCGGCCATAAACACCGCTTGCGGGGAGGATCAGTCGTCGTCTTCGCCGTTCTGGTAAGGCACCACCAGCGTCGGGATCTGCGAGCGGCGCAGCACCCGCTTGGCCACGGTGCCCAGGAACGTGTGCGAGAACCCGTGGTCATGGGCGCCCAGCACAATCAGATCGCAGCCCAGCTCAACCGAGCGGCGCAGGATCACCTCTGCCGGATGGCCGTCGGTCACCTCAACCGAGGTGACCTGTTCGCGGATCTTGGCATCATCGCCCTCCAATGCTGCCCAGAACCGGGCCTGCCGCTCGGCCAGGACCTTCTTCACCATCTCATGCCGCCGTTTGGCCGCAGATTTGCGGGTCTCGTCGTTCAGCACGAACATCTCGAAGGTGATCCTGGCATCATCCGAGATCGGCTCATTCACGTGCAGCACGTGGATTTCCGCCCCCGTCGCCTGCGCCAGGCTGGCCGCATGGCGCAACGCATAAGGCGAGTTCTGCGACAGATCGGTGGCAAACAGGATGTTGGTGATCATCGGTTTCATATCAGACCCTTTCACATCAATAGCCAAACAGCCGCGGCAGCCACAGCGAGATTTCCGGGAAGAACGCGATAACGAAAATCGCAACCGTGTTCACCGCAGCAAAAGGCACGGCGCGCAGCGAGATCTGCTCGATCGAAATATTCGATATGCCGGAGGCAATGAACAGATTTTCCCCCAGCGGCGGCGTCTGGAAGCCGATGCCCAGCGTACAGACCATCACCACGCCAAAGTGGATCGGGTCAATGCCGACCGAATAGGCCACCGGCAGCATCACCGGCACCAGGATCAGGATGGTTGCCAGGGTTTCCATGAACATGCCGACAAACAGCAGGAAGAAGATGATCAGCGCCCAGATCACATAGAGGTTCTGGGTGAAGCTCAGCATGCTGTCCGCGATGATTGCCGGGATCTGATTTTCCACCAGCAGGCGGCCGAACACAGTGGCGGTGAACAGGATCAGCAGAACGCGGCCCGTCAGCCAGGTGGTCGCCTCAAGCGATTGGAACAGCGACGACCAGGTCAGCTCGCGATAGATGAAGACACCAACCACCAGCGTATAGAAGATCGCAACAATGGCAGCCTCTGTCGGGGTGAAGAAGCCGGTGTAGATACCGCCCAGGATCACCAGCGGCGCCATCAGCGACCAGAAACCCCGGTACATCTCGCAGCCGACGTTGCGGAACGACCAGCCGTCAGCCATGCCTTTGTAGCCGCGCTTTTTCGACATGAAGTAGTTCAGGATCAACAGGCTGGTGGCAATCAGGAAGGCGGGCACAAAACCAGCGATGAACAGTTTCGAGATTGAAACGGACTGGAAGGTGCCGAATTTCTCGACCGCTTCCGGCGGCGGTGCCATGCCAAGGGCTGCAATGCCGAAGATCACCATCGGGATCGACGGCGGGATGATGATGCCCAGGCCGCCCGACGATGCGGTCACAGCAGAGGCATAGCCCTTCTCATAGCCGCGGTCGATCATGGCGGGGATCATCAGCATGCCAACGGCGGCCGTGGTGGCGGGGCCAGAGCCGGAAATGGCACCAAAGAACAGACACGCCATCACGGTGGCAGCCGAGATACCGCCGGTGAACGGCCCGGCCAGGCTTTCGGCGACATTGATCAAGCGTTTCGAGATCCCCGCAGCCTCCATCAGCGCGCCTGCGAGAATAAACGCAGGCAGCGCCATCAGCGGGAAGGAGCCGACCGAGGTAAAGGCGATCTGCACAAATTTGATCGGGTTTTCGTCCAGATACAGGAACGACACCAGCGAGGCGACGCCAAGGGCCACCGTGATCGGAGCGCCCATCAGCAACAGCACCAGGAACGATCCGAACAGAATTGAGACGATTTGAGTTTCCATGTTTTTCTCCCTGTCCGGCGCTTACTTGCCGCGCTCTGCTTCGGTGGCGGCCTTGATTTCATCAAGGTCGATCTGATCGGGGTCGTGGATATCCTCGCCCTTGATCAGCTTTTTGTAGTTCACCTGCAGAATTCGGATGGTCATCAGGGTGAAGGCGATCGGCAGCACCATGTAGACGTATTTCATCTCGACGCCCAAGGTCTGGGATTTCCAGAACTTGTTCATCCTGTTGAAGACAAAGTCGTAGGCCAGCCAGATGAAATACACATTGAAGAAGATCCAGAACAGATCGGCAAATGCTTCGATGTATTTGATGTAGCGGTCGGGCAGGAATTTGAATTGAAACGTCACCCGGTTGTGCGCGCTTTTCAGGGCCGCATAGCTGGCACCGAAGAAAACAAACCAGACGAACATGTAGACCGACAGTTCCTCGATCCATGAAAATGAATGGCCGAACACCTCGCGCGAGACGATCTGCACAAACAGCAGAATGACAAAGCCGGACAGCAATAGGCGGCAGATATAGCTTTCTATATTGTCCAGGAATTTCCAGAACATGATGTACTCCTCCCCTGTGCAAAGCAGCGCACGTGGCGCTGCTTTGTTATTTTTAGTTATATGCCAGAGGCTCTTACTGAACCGGGTCGCGGCCAATGGTGGTCAGCACCGTGTTCAGCTTGTCGACACCGCCGATGGAGTCATAGAACTGGGGCCACACCGCTTCGGTCGCCAGCTTGATGAACTCGGCTTCATCATTTGCCGGATCGTCAATCTGCATGCCCTTGGCGAGCAGGCCTTCCTTGATCTCGGCTTCGATGTCGCGCAGATACTGCGCCGATTTCACGGTGGCTTCCTTGCCCGCTTCGATCAGGATCTGCTGGTCTTCTTCGGACAGGTCCTGGAACACGGCCTCGGAGACGATCAGCGGTTCGATGGAGAAGATGTAGCGCAGGTTGGTCACATATTCCTGCACCTCATAGAACTTCATCGCATTGATGGTGGTGTAGGGGTTGTCCTGACCGTCGACAACTTTGGTCTGCAGGCCGGTAAAGGTCTCGGACCAGGCCATCGGTGTCGGGTTGATGCCCCAGGACTTGTAGGTTTCGATCATGATCTCGTTCTTGGGAACGCGAATGACCAGATCCTGCAGGTCGGCAACATTGGTGACCGGCTTTTTCGAGTTGGTCAGACGGCGGAAACCGGTGTAGGTCCAAGCCAGAATGCGCACGCCGGCATCGCGGATGGTGTTGTCGGTCAGCTCCTGGCCAATCGGGCCCTGGGTCAGCTTTTCCGCATCTTCCAGGGACAGGATCACATAGGGCAGGGTGAAGACGCCAACCGAGGGCGAAAACGGTGTGACGTTGTTGATTGCCAGCAGCGACATGTCCAGGGTGCCGATGGCGGCCTCGTTAACAGTGTCCTGCTCCGAGCCCAGCTGGCCGTTCAGGAACATGGTGCCGGTATGCGCACCGCCGGATTTTGCTTCCAGCGCTTCAATGAAGAATTTGCCGGTGCCTTCCTGCGAGCTGCCGGCGCCGTCGCCCACGGCAATCTTGAAATTCTTGGCGGATACAGCGCCAGTGGTCAGCATCGCGGCGGCAGAAACGGCTGCGGTCAGCGTGCAGACCTTTTTGAGAAATGACATAACTTCCTCCCGTATTGTCATCTTGAAGACAAGGCGCGCGCTGGCACGCCCTCCATAGCGCTTGTGCCAGTCCGATCCTGCCTTGCTGGCGAAAGGCTACATTGCGTTTCATGTTTCTAGAATGTAAACTTCTGAAAGCAAGGTTTCACATATATCGAACTTAAGAATGAGCCGCAAAACACACGTAAAACATATTGCCGATGCCGATCTGAAACTGCTCCGGGTGTTCAAGGCCGTAGCCGAAAGCGGCGGGCTGGCCGCCGCCGAGACCGAGCTGAACATCGGCAAATCGACAATTTCAAAATACATCGCCGACCTGGAGCTGCGACTGGATCTGAAGCTGTGCAACCGCGGCCCGGCCGGGTTTTCGCTGACAGACGACGGCAGCAAGGTGCTGAAATCCGCCGAGGAACTGCTGACCTCAGTGTCGGATTTTCGAGCCGAAGTGAATGAGATCAAACAGCAGATGGCCGGCACCATCCGGATTGCCTTGTTCGACCAATGCGCCTCCAACCCCGAAGCTTTTGTGCCCGGCGGCATCCGGGCCTTTAACAAGGCCGCGCCTTCGGTGGAGATCGAACTGTCGCTGGAGCCGCCGAACGTGATCGAAACCAAGGTGATCAGCGGCCAGCTCGACATCGGCATCCTGGCGCTGCACCGGCCTTCTCCCAGCCTGGACTACATGCCGCTTTATGGAGAGAACATGTTTCTTTACTGCGGCAAGGGGCATCCGTTCTTTGACTGCAACCACACCAGCCTGGGGCTGCGGGATGTGCAGGCGATGAATTATGCAGGCATCCGGGTGAACTCGCCCAACCTGCATGTGGGGCAGAAACTAGGCTTCCGCCGCTCTGCCAAGGTGCAGAACGAGCAGGCGCTGGCGATCCTGATCATGTCGGGCAGCTATCTGGGGTTTCTGCCGGATCATCTGGCCGCCGGTTTCGTCGGCAGCGGCCTGATGCGCAAAGTCCTGCCCAGAGAGGTCTTCTACCGCAGCCAGTTTGCCGCAGCCACCCGCAAGCGGCCCGCGGTAAACCGTATCACCAAACTGTTCCTGGACACGCTGGTTGCGGCGCACTCGGGGCAGGCAGCATAGGATTGATGCAGCTCAGCCGCCGCGCAGTACACTTCGGCACAATATTCCCGGTGTCATTCCCGGTGTCGGCCGGTTCGGGCCTCTGATCGCTGGGCCTAAATGATGTCCAGCGACACCTTGACCCGGTCCATCACAACCGAGGAGGTAAAGCGGCTGACATTGGATTCATCAAAAAAATATTCCTGCGTGAACGCTTCGTATTCCTTGATGTCGCCAACGATGACCACAAGAATGAAATCAGCCTCGCCAGTGGTGTAATAGCATTGCTGCACCTGACTGGCCTGGCGCATCTTGCGCTTGAAGGCGTCCAGGTGCATCCTGCTTTCGCGCTCCAACACCACTTGCACGATCACAGTCATCTCCCGCCCCAGCCGGGCCGGGGAAAGAATGGCGATTTCCTTTTCGATCACACCGGTATCGCGGAGCTTTTTCAGCCGTTTCTGCACCGCCGGTGCCGACAGGCCGATCTCATGGCTGATGGCTTCGGCGGTCAGTTGCGCGTTGGACTGTATCAGCCGGAGGATATCGTGGTCTTTTTCATCCATAGCTGATTTTTCCCCTGCTTCGGCCTGAATGACAACTCGAATCCGCAAGACCGCGGGCGGCCTGCCCCCGGGGTTGGCGTTACCAGTTTCTTAGGCTTGCTGCCGAAAACTTGCCTTTGAATACACATGCCACTGCTTCCAGGATCCGGTTTGTTCCATATCCGGCCCGCCTCATGCAGCTGTGCGCAGTTGTTGCGGAGTTTTAGATGGGTATCAATCACAATTCCCTGCTGTTCAAACTGATCATCCGGTTCCGGCGGCCCTGCTCGCCTGTCTTGCAGCGGCCTGGTTCACTATCCCGCCGGCGATGGAACGCAACAGCATTGACGCCGCCCTGCAGACTGTCAATCAGATCAAGAAGATCCGCGGCTATTATATCCGCTACATCGTTAAAGATGTGGTGGTATCGCAATCCCTGCGCCCGGGGATCAATCATCAGGAAGATCCCCGCGTCATTCCGCTGCCCGCAGCCTTTGTGCATGACGTCAGCGCCTTGATGGCCGCAGAACGGAGCAGTTTCACACTCTACAGCCCCTATCCCTTTCCGGACCGCGCGGAGCGCCGGATGGACGGCTTTGTGCAGGACGGGGAAACCTTCCTGCGGGTGGCCGTCGCCGACCGGATGGTGTCTGAAGTCTGCGTCAGTTGCCACAACAGCCATGCCGCCTCCCCGAAATCCGACTGGCAACTGGGCGATGTGCGCGGCATCGTCGAAGTGCGCCAGAACATCTGCAGCACCCTGGCAGCCTCTGGCGGGTTCACCCGCTATCTGCTGGCCGGGCTGGGTGTTGCCAGCGCCGTGCTGCTGGCCGCCGTCCTGTTTGCCGCACGCGCTGTCACCCGGCCGGTTGCGAATATCTGCACCAGCATGAAAGCGGTTGCAGCAGGCAATCTGGACATCACCATTGCCGAGGCCGGCCGGCAGGACGAAATCGGCGCATTTGGCAGAACAATTGTAGAAATGCAGGGGGACCTGAAAAAGGCCCGCAAAATCGAAGAGGAGCGGGCGGAAACACAGGCCCGGCAACAGCAGGTTGTGGACAGCTTGCGGACCGGGTTGTCGCGCCTGTCCAACGGCGACTTTGCCTTCCATCTGACCGAGGCCTTTCCCGACGAACATGAAGGGTTGCGCCAGGACTTCAACCAAACTTCCGAAACGCTGAGTTCCACTGTGGCCCAGGTGATTGAGGCCGCAGGCAGCATCCGCAATGGCGCCGCTGAGATCAGCCAGGCCTCGGACGATCTGTCCCACCGCACCGAAAGCCAGGCGGCCACGCTGGAACAGACCGCCGCGGCGCTGGATGAGCTGACCGCTTCGGTGAAATCCGCCGCCGAAGGGGCCGGCAGCGTCGGAACCACCATGGAGGAGGCACGCTTGCAGGCCGAAACTAACCGCACCATTGTGCAAAATGCTGTCTCCGCCATGGCGGAGATCGAACAAAGCTCGAACCACATTTCGCAAATCCTCTGCGTGATCGACGACATCGCTTTCCAGACCAACCTTTTGGCGCTGAACGCAGGTGTCGAGGCAGCACGCGCTGGCGAGGCCGGCAGGGGTTTTCGGTGGTCGCCTCCGAGGCGCGCGCTTTGGCGCAGCGCTCATCAGACGCGGCGATGGTGGAAGAGGCCACCGCTGCCGGCCACATGCTGAACACTGATGCCGGCAAACTCGCGGAACTGGTGGCGCATTTACGGCTAACCGGCGGCAGTACTGCCCCGGCCCCGGCAATCCCCGCTCCCCAGCCGGCGCCTTGCGCGGCTCCCGAAACCAGCAGCGGAAATGCCGCCCGCAACCTCTGGCAGGATTTCTAGCGCCCCCTGGATAACCCTGTACCCTATGGTGCCGCGTCCCGGCTGAGGCCATTGGACAGCCAGGAAACGGTTCTTCGCGGCCCGTGCGCAGGATTTAACTGCACGCCGCTCGAAAACAGCCGGGCTTTCAACAGCTATCATTGCCCCCCTGCCATCGGGGCCGCAGCCAACCGCTGCGGCAGACAGGCCGATCCGTCCTGCGCCAGAAGATACGTCAAGGCCCAATCCATGAAATAGAAACGTGATAGAGGCGGCCCCGCCACCGGAGCAGGCCCCGGCATGCAGGCTGCGCACCGCCGGGCCGTAGCCGAGGCCGGGATACTTGCCCTGTGCACCAGGGCAAACGCCGCGCAGAAAGTCACCCAGACAATGCGGGCGCTTAGCGCAAGGGCAGCTTGAGGCCGGTGCAGTCCATACAAGATCCCCAAATTTGAATGTGTTCCTATATGACGGCTTGCGCCACCCAGGCTTGCATTTCCGTAATACATACGGTGGCAAACACGAGAATAATAAGGGAAAATACGCGATTATCGCCCAAGGGAGTTGAAATTCAAATTTGCGGCACCACAATTCCCGGAATTCCGGAAAACTTCATTTGCGATAGGCTTGCGGTACACACTTTTTCAGGACTTTCCTGATTAACACTCCTATAGGCCCCGGCTGCAACCGGTGCGCCGCCGATAGCAGGAGACCTTCGCCAATGCCCCGGACCATGAAACTGCCGCTCAAGCTGAAACTGCCGCTGATCATGGTGGCGCTGACGGGGGCCTTCCTCGTCACTGTGTCGCTGCTGGTTTATTCAATGGCTGAGCGCAGCATCCGGGAAAACGCCTTTGCCGCGCAAAGGATCGAGGCCAAATCCGGCGCCCAGGCGCTGGAATTCCTGATCAGGGCAGCCCGGTCCGATGTTTCCAGCCTGGCCGGCCAGCCCGCAGTATTCCGGGCGATCGGCAACTTCGAACGGGTGATCGGGATGGTCGAAGAAGACGACCCGATCGCCTATCTGAAACAGACTTATGCCGCAGAAAACCCGCATCCAGCGCAGCAGCGCGAGGAGCTGACAGACGCGGGCGACGGCAGTTATTACAACCAATCGCATGTCACCTATCACCCCACTTTCCTGCAAAGCCTGCGCTTGAACGGCTATCAGGACCTTTACCTGATCAGCGCCAAGGGGCAGGTGGTCTACTCGGTCAAAAAGCAGGATGACTTTCTGACCGGCATCGAGCCGGGTGCGGACAGCGGACTGGCCCAAGCCTTCAAGGCCGCCCTGCAGGCAGAGGCCGGCACCGTGGTTGCCGCAGACTTTGCCGCCTACAGCCACAGCCCCGATGGCGTTGCAGCCTTTTTGGCTGCGCCTGTCTTCTCCAAACGCAAACAGATAGTCGGCGTTATCGCCGTGCAGCTGGGCAGCAAGGGCGTCGTCTCTGCGCTGACCAGCAACCTGTCGGGCGGCACACATCAGAACATCTTTGTCGCCAGCAGCGACGGCCTGGCCCGCAGCCCGTCCTCGGTTGAGGGGCTGTTCCCGGTACTGCAGAAAATGCCGGACACGCCGCAAATCCAGGCTGCCAAAGCGCGCGAAGCCGGCCAGTTTGAGGCGGTTGCCTCTTCGCTGGGCCAACGCGCCATAGCTCTGGTGATGCCGCTGGAGCTGCCCGGCTTTGACTGGTCGCTGGTACTGGAAACCGACGAGCACACTGCCTTTGCTGTGGTCGAGCGCATCCGGCTGATTGCCGCGGGGCTGATTGGCGCTGCTCTGCTGGCGGCCATCGGCGTGTCCTGGCTGGCGGCGCGAAGCGTCACCCGCCCGATCCACGCTCTGCGCGAGGCCACAAATGCGCTGGCGGACAGCGACTATGACACCGACATTCTGGGCCGCGACCGCGGTGATGAGCTGGGCGACCTGGCCCGCAGCCTCGACAGTTTCCGCGGCAAACTGAAAGAGGCCGACGCCGCAGCTGCGCGCGAAGTGGAAGCCGCCCGTCACACCGCCGCCGTGGTCGACAGTATGAGCGCAGCCTTGTCCGAACTGCAGCGCGGCAACCTGACCTGCGACATCCAAGCGCCGTTTGACGGGCAATATGAGACCCTGCGGGAGAACTTCAACCGCAGTCTTCAGCGGCTGCGCGGATCCATGGGCGACGTGGTGGAGGCGGCTGAAAACGTTGGACGGTTTTCCGAGGAACAACGGGGCGCGGCCACCGAAATGGCCCATCGCACCGAAAGCCAGGCAGCGACGCTGGAAGAAACCGCAGGCGCCATCCGCGAGCTGACCGGCGGTATCCGCGACACCGCGGACCAAGCGGGCCGGATGGATGCAACCATGCGCGGCGCCCGCAGCGAAGCGGAACAAAGCACCGATGTGGTGACCTCTGCGGTCGCAGCGATGGACCAGATTCAGGAAGCTTCGTCAGAGATTTCCAAGATTATCAACATGATCGACGACATTGCCTTCCAGACCAACCTGCTGGCACTCAATGCCGGGGTGGAGGCCGCCCGCGCAGGCCCCGCCGGCGCAGGGTTTGCCGTGGTCGCCTCTGAGGTGCGTGCCCTGGCGCAGCGGGCCTCCAATGCGGCGGGGCAGATCAAAGGGCTGACCTCCGCCAGCGAGGAGCACGTGGCAAACGGCGTCGCGATGGTGGGCCGTGCGGGTGACGCGCTGACCAGCATCATCGAACAGGTCTCGGCGGTATCCGGGCTGGTCACCGACATTGCCGATGGCGTGCGCATCCAATCGCGCGGGCTGGAAAAAATCGATGGTGCCATGCACCAGCTGGACAACATGACCCAGCAGAATGCCGCCATGTCCGAGGAAGCCGCCGCAGCTAGCCAGCTGCTGCAAAATGAATCGCACAGCCTGACGGGTATCATTAGCCGGTTCGATCTGGGCAGCGGCGGCGCCGCCCCCGCGGCCAGCCACAAGGTCAACAGCGGTCCCGGCCGCCTGAGCGCCTGATGCAATCCATGACTGGCTGAGGCGCCGCTTCAGCCAGTCAGTAAGCAGGCTGCGGGTCTGCGGGTCTGCGGGTCTGCGGGTCTGCGGGTCTGCGGGTCTGCGGGTCTGCGGGTCTGCGGGTCTGCGGGTCTGCGGTGACTATATTCAACATAATCCGCATTACAAGATACTGAAATGTAGCCGGGCACATTCTAGATTGGGTTGCGACAATTCCCCTATCTTGCTGGCAAGCAAGGAGAATGGAAGATGGCCCACATAGAGCTGGATTTGCGTGAACGGCGCGCAATTGAGGATATGCTGAACGCAAAGACGCCCGTGAGCAAGATCGCGGCTGCGCTCGGCAGGCATCGCTCTACTGTCTACCGCGAGATCAAGCGCAACCGCTTTGAAGACCGTGAACTGCCACATATCTGAACGGCTACTAGGGTGTGAACGCGCAGCGAACCGCGGCCGCCAGACGCATGCGCCGCCGCAAACTCGTGCGATTGAAAGAACTGCGCAAAGCAGTGATCACCCAATTGAAGGAAGGCTGGTCACCAGAGCAGATTGCCGGCCGCCTTGGGTTTGAAGGCCAACCGGTGCGTGTGAGCCACGAGACCATTTACGCTTACGTCTATGGCCCCGATGGCCAATCCGAAGAACTGGCGCGCCACCTGCCGAGCCGGCGCAAGAAACGGCAGCCGCGCGGCCTTGTTTTCCCGCCGGAGCGCTCCATTCATCAGCGCCCGGAGCACGTGAAGTCCCGCGAGACATTCGGTGAATGGGAAGGCGATCTGATGATCTTCGAACGCGCCCAGGGCAATGCCAACGTGGCCACGCTTGTAGAGCGAAAGACGCGGTTTGCCGTCTTGTTCAGAAACCAAGACAGGAGCACCACACACCTGATGAACCGGCTGATGGACGTCATGGAACCCCTGCCCCAGCCGGCGCGGCGGTCCATCACCTTCGACAGAGGGATCGAGTTCCGGAACTGGCGCAAGCTCAAGCCTGGGATCGGAACGGAGGCGTGGTTCTGCGATCCCCAGGCGCCCTGGCAGAAAGGATCCGTCGAGAACCTCAACAAGCGGGCGCGCCGCTACCTGCCACGGGATACGCCTGTGGCCGCGCTCTCAAATCGCTCAATGAAGGCGATTTGCGACCGCTTGAACGGCACACCCAGAAAATGCCTCGGATGGCGCACACCGGCTGAAGCCTTCCGGGACGAACTCATGAAGCTAGGATAGCAGGAAGCGTCGCAACGACCCTTGAGCCTCCAACCCCATCCAGGAATGTCACCGGCTGCGCAAAGCAGTAATGTCACCACAGGGCGCAACGGGAACAAGGCTTTTCAGCCCGCAGATCTCAAATATCGAAGGGCTGGAAAGCCTTGTGGGTAAAGGGGATGCCTATAGCGATTTTGACCTTGCGAGCTTAATGATCAGCGCTAGGAAAACCGCCGCCACTGCCGGTATTGCAACAAATGTGATCGGGATGCAGAAAAACACTGCGCCATGTCTCGCGATCAACTCGTCGCGTTCCGAAAGTTCGAAAGGCAGGTATCCCATCAGTGCAATCAACACGGCACCTGTTAGGAATGTCGCTCTCTTGAGCATTACAGATTGCTCGCCTCTTTTTTAATGAACTATGAGCCGCCTTTATTGGTAACTTGCCCACCGCAAACCGGTCAATCACCGATAACCGGCACCTCTGGCACACCCAGCTTGCGAGGCCTGGGCTGATACCCCATCTTCTCGGAGTTGGTCCGCAGCTTGGGCTTTGGCGGCGCCTTCTCCTGCATCTCTTTGACATAGGCAAGGACCGCGCCGAGCCGCTTGTTCTCGGTGACGGCCGCATGGGTGACGCGCTGGTCCATATCAAAGATCCTGTAGGGCAGGGCCTGGCCTTTCCAGCGCACCTCGAAGCCCCCATCCGCAAAGGCATAGGTATCAACGTATTTTCCGATAAGGGCGCGTGACAGCGCGTTCTCTTCCAGCATGATCCGCTTGCGGTCATAGGAGAACGTGAGCTGCTTGCCGACATAGCGGTTCTCGCGCCAGCACAGAACTTCCGCCAAACGGCCCGGTTCCACATTCAACGCCCGGTGCAGGTTATCCGGTTTGGCCGGGGCCTTGGAAAACTTGGCGTTGAAGCGAGTTTTGAAGCCTTCCAGAAAGGCGTTTCCGGCCTCCATATTCGAAACACCTGCCAGTCTCAGCTCTTTGACAAGCCGGTCCTGAAGCGTGCGGTTGGCCCGTTCAACGCGGCCTTTGGCCTGAGAGCTGTTTTCGCACAGGATCTCGATGTTCAGCTCATTCAGCGCGCGCCCGAGCTGGGTTATGCCTGCGCCATTCCTGGCGTCTTCTTTGCCACCCCGGAATACCGAATGTTTGTCGCTGTAAAAGGCCACGGGACGGCCATGCTGAAGCAAGTAGCTGTTCAGCGCCTCGAAATAGCTGAAGGTGCTTTCCGACTTCACAAACCGCAGTTCCATCAAGGTGCTTGTCGCGTCATCAATGAACACGAGAAGAGTGCAAGGCGGCGCGCGATCCTCAAACCAGCGGTGGTCGGAACCGTCAATCTGGATCAGCTCGCCATAACATTCCCGGCGCAGACGCGGCTGGTGAAATGTCCGGCGCTGTTTGCGCGAGAGCCAGATGCCGTCGTCGATCATCCATTTGCGCAGGGTCTCGCGGGACAGCTTGAACCCGTGATGTTCCGCCAGCATCTCGGCCGCCAGTGTCGGTCCGAAATCCGGGTAGTTCTCGTTGATCAGGCTCAGCGCATATTCGCGCTTCGCCTTGTGGATCCGGTTGTTCGGAGGCTTGCCGCGCGCCTTATGACGGATCGCGGATGCGCCATCCTGGCGGTATCGCTTCAGCAGCCGGAAAACTTGGCGCCGCGTCAAATCCAGCAGCTTCGCCGCATTTTCGACCGTCAACCGGCCATCATCGACCTGCGCCAAAACCTCCACGCGGTTCAGTTCGCGCTCGCTCATCGTTACCCATCCCATGTCTGCTCCCGCTGCCTGTTCTCATGGCAGGCGAGAGTGACATTCCTGAATTGCTAAAGGGTGACAGTTTAGCTTTGCGGCTATACGGGAATGCAGCCGGGGTGGATTCACAAACGAAGTGCAAATTCTGTATCAAAGCAGAAACTTGCACGGAGGATGTTGAATGGGGCGCCACTACTCACACCTGTGATTGGACGAACGCCGTAAGATTGCCAAGTGGTTTGAAGCCCATATGCCAATTTCTGAGATCGCGGACCGTTTGTGCCGTGATGCTTCGACAATCTACCGAGACATTAAACGGAACCGTTACACAGACTCTGAACTTCCGGAGCTGGAGGGTTATCACGCCGTGGCTGCTCAAGACATGTATGAGCGCCGCCGTGCCATTCATCGAAAGATGATTGTGTTCCCGGAACTCAAGGTTGCCATTGAGGACCGGCTCAAGGCCGGCTGGTCACCCGAGCAGATCGCAGGCCGGATGCGTTTGGAACGCCATCCGATCCGCGTGAGCCACGAGACGATCTACCGCTTCGCCTATTCGAAGGATGGCCGCGAAGAGCAGTTTTACCGCCATTTCCCCGAACATCGCAGACGCCGCGGACCAGGTGGGCACCGCAGACACAACCGCACCCGGATCTTTGACAGCCAGAGCGTGTCACATAGGCCAGAACGCATCGCAGAGCCACGGAGTTTGGCCACTGGGAATGCGGTTTGGTGATGTTCCGAAAGGAGCATGGCAAGGTGAATATCACCTCCCTGGTCGAACGGGTCAGCCGCTATACCGTCGTCATGCGCAATGAAGACCGTCAATCAAAGCCGGTCATGGAATCTCTGATCCAGGGGCTGGCTCCCCTGCCCGCGGATGCACGTCAGTCGATCACCTTCGACCGCGGAACGGAATTCTCGGCCTGGCAACGGCGCAAAGACGGGATTGGAGCCGGCAGTTGGTTCTGCGACCCACAGGCGCCTTGGCAGAAAGGCACCGTCGAGAACACCAACAACAGGCTGCGAAGATACCTGCCCCGATCAACCGAACCGACGGCGCTGACAAATCGATATTTAAGGTCGATTTGCCACCGCCTCAATTCCACCCCGCGCAAATGCCTCGGATACCGGACCCCCGCGGAGGTGTTTGAAAACCACCAGATAGAAATTCAGAACCAATTGGAATAAAACAGAATATCAGAAGCTGCACTTCACCGTGAGTTCACAATCACACGCCCAAGAACCGGTTTGCCACTTCGGCCGGAAGCTCTTCGATCCGGCCGCCCCAAGCATTGCAGCCCTTGTTAAGTATCACCGCACGGTCAGCAATGGCCGAAAGCTCCTTCAGCGATTTGTCGACTACCAGAATGGCCAGCCCGGCGGTGGTTTTGAGCCGGGCAATCGCCGCCCAGATCTCTTGCCGCACCACTGGCGCTAAACCCTCGGTCGCCTCATCCAGAATGAGCAGCCGCGGGTTGGTCATCAGGGCGCGGCTTATGGTCAGCATCTGCTGTTCACCGCCTGACAAAGACCCGGCTTTCTGGCTTCGCCGCTCCTCCAGCCGCGGGAACAGCTCTGCAACTTTCTGAAAATCCCACGGGCCGGGGCGCGCTGCAGCCGTCAGGTTTTCCTCAACCGTCAGCGGCGCAAAGCAGCGCCGCCCTTCGGGCACCAGCCCGACGCCCAGCCGGGCGATTTTGTACGACGGCAGCTGGCGCAGATCATGGCCCTCAAACCGCAGCTCTCCCTTGGTGGCTGCGAGCATCCCGCAAATGGTCTTGATGGTGGTGGATTTTCCCATGCCGTTGCGGCCCATCAGCGCCACAACCTCGCCCTCGGCGATTTCCAGGTCGACCCCGAACAGGGCCTGCGCCGGACCGTAGGCGGCTTCAACCCCCTGTAAATACAGCAGGTTCATGCGGCGTCCTCCTCTCCCAGATAGGCGCGGCGCACCTCGGCGTTGGCGCGGATATCGGCGGCAGTCCCGGTGGCAATGATCTGGCCATAGACCAGCACGCTGATCCTGTCGGCCAAGGCAAAAACCGCATCCATGTCGTGTTCCACCAAAAGGATCGGCGCCTCCTGCCGCAAATCATCCAGAAAGCCGGTCAGCGCCTTGGACCCGGCGCTGCCCAGCCCGGCCATCGGTTCGTCCATCAGGAACAGTTTTGGCTGCAGCGTCAGCGCCACGGCCACCTCCAGCTGGCGGCGCTGGCCGTGCGACAGGTCAGCGGTGCGGCGGCCGGCGTCATCACTCAGGCCGACACGTTCTAGCGCATCGCGCGCCGGTTCCAGCAGCGCCGGATCCTTCATCACATTGCGGAACAAACGGTACGGGCGCCCCTGTCCGCCAAGCGCCCCCAGAACCGCGTTCTGCAGAACGGTGTACTCCATCGCCAGCGCCGAAATCTGGAACGTCCGCCCCAGCCCCATCCGCGCCCGCGCCACGGTATCCAGCGCGGTCACGTCGCGGCCCAGCAGCTCCACCTTGCCGCTGTCTGGCGCGATATTGCCCGCGATCTGCTTGATCAGCGTTGATTTCCCGGCCCCGTTCGGCCCGATCAGCGCGTGGATTTCACCGGGCCGCAGGTCCAGCGAGACATCGCGGCTCGCCTGCAATGCACCAAAGCTCTTGTTCAGTTTTTTGGTTCTCAGAACCGCATCAGCCATGTGCCTTCTCCCGTCCTGCCAGCGCCCCGATCAGCCCGCCTCGGGCAAACAGCACGATCAGCAGCAGCAGCAGCCCGAGAAAAATCTGCCAGTAGTCGCTGATCCCGCCCAGAAGATGCTCCAGCAGAATATACAGCGCGGCGCCCGCCACCGGGCCGTACAGCCGTCCGACTCCGCCGAGGATCACAAAAATCATGATCTCGCCGCTAGTGTGCCAGCTGAGCATAGTGGGGCTGACAAAGCGGTTAAGGTCGGCAAACAGCGCCCCGGCCAGCCCGGTGATGGCGCCGGAAATCACAAAGGCCGTCAACCGCAGGGTAAAGGGTGTGAGACCCACCGCCTCTACCCGGTCCTCATTCTGGCGCGCAGCGGCCAGCGCCAATCCGAATGGCGAGCGCGCCAACCGTGCGGCGAAAAACAGCGCCAGGCACAGGATTACATAGGCAATCGCAAAAAACTGGATCGGGTCCAAGGTGTTGAGACCAGGGAATTCATTGCGGACCCAGATCGACAGCCCGTCCTCGCCGCCATAAGCGCTCCAGCTGATCGCGAAGTAGTACAGCATCTGCCCAAAGGCGAGCGTGATCATGATGAAATAGACACCCGATGTGCGCAGGGACAGCGCGCCGATCACCAGCGCGGCCGAGGCACTGGCGGCAACCGCCACCAGCCAGATCAGCGGCATCTGGTTGCTGCCTTCAAAAAGGAACGGCCAGCCGAACAGCGGCTCATAGTTCTGGGCGTGGGCAGCAAGGATGCCCATGGCATAGCCGCCAATGCCGAAAAATGCCGCATGGCCAAGGCTGATCAGCCCGCCCTGCCCCAGCGCGATGTTCAGCCCCACCCCGGCCAGCGCCAGGATCGCAGCCTTGGTCGCCAGGGTGATGATGAACGGCTCATCCAGCGTCCAGGCCGCCAGCGGAACGAACAAGAGCGCCGCAATCATCGCCCAGTTCAGCATGTATTCACGGGTCAGCATCAGGCGCTCCCTCCATAAAGGCCCGACGGGCGCACCAGCAGAACACCGGCCATCAGGATGTAAATCAGCATCGATGCCAGCGACGCCCCGGCCGAGGCTGCGCTGGCAGGCTCCATGAACAGGGTGAAAAGCCGCGGCAGGAACACCCCGCCCAAAGTGTCGGTCATCCCCACCAGCAGCGCGCCGGCAAGGGCGCCCTTGATCGAGCCGATGCCGCCGATGACAATCACCACAAAGGCCAGGATCAAAACCGGCTCACCCATGCCGACCTGCACCGACTGGATCGCCCCTACCAGCGCACCGGCCAGCCCGGCCAGCGCCGCGCCAAGGGCGAATACCAGCGTGTAGAGTTTGGAGATATCGACGCCAAGGGCCGCGATCATCTCGCGGTCGGCCTCGCCTGCGCGGATCTGGATGCCAATCCGCGTTCGGGCGATCAGCAGGAACAGACCCGCGGCAATTGCCAATCCAATCAGGATGATCGCCAGCCGGTACAGCGGATATTCAATGCCGCCCGGCAGGGTAACCGGCCCTGACAGATAAGGCGGCACGTCCAGGAACAGCGGGAAAGATCCGAACAGCCAGCGGGTGCCTTCGGAAAAGATCAGGATCAGTGCGAATGTCGCCAGCACCTGGTCCAGATGGTCGCGCCGGTACAGGCGGCGGATCACCACCAGCTCCATCAGCGCGCCGGCTGCGGCGGCAGCGGCAAGGCTGGCAATCAGCGCCAGCAGGAACGAGCCGGTCCACCCGGCAACGGCGGCGGCAGCAAAAGCGCCCACCATATAGAGCGAACCATGGGCCAGATTGATCAGCCCCATCACCCCGAATACCAGCGTCAGCCCGGCTGCCATCAGAAACAGCATGACGCCGAACTGCAGCCCGTTCAGGATCTGCTCCAGAACTAGAATATAGGTCATTTGAATTTCCGAAGGGGAAGCATTGCCGCGGCGGAGGCGCTGTGGCGCCTCCGCTTGGCGGTCTGTCTTACATCTTGCACTCGCCGGCGTAGGCGTCGGCGTGGTCGCTCAGCCCGGTGGCGATGATCTTGTTGGTATAGACATCGCCTTCTTTGATCACTTCGCGGACATAAATGTCCTGCACCGGATGATGGTTGTCGCCGAACTTGAAATCACCGCGGACAGACGCGAACTCTGCCGCCTTCAGCGCCGAACGGAACGCGTCCTGATCGGCAGGCTCAGCCTTGTCCAGTGCACTCAGGATCAGGTTGGCGGTGTCAAAGCCCTGGCTGGCATAGAGCGAAGGCAGGCGGCCGTATTTCTCCTGAAAGGCGGCGACAAAACCGGCGTTGGCTGCATTGTCGATATCCTTGTTCCATTGCGAGGTGTTCTTCACCCCCAGCGCAGCGTCACCCACCGCCTGCAGGATACCCTGATCAAAGGAGAATGCCGGGCCGACCACCGGCAGGTCCACGCCGCTGCCCGCGTATTGCTTCAGGAAGGAAATCCCCATGCCGCCGGGCAGGAAAAAATAGACCGAGTCGGCGCCGGAGGCGCGGATCTGGGCGATCTCGGCGGCATAATCGGTCTGCCCGAGCTTGGTGTAGATCTCACCGGCCAGTTCGCCGCCGTACATCCGCTTGTAACCGGTCAGCGCGTCCTTGCCCGCCGGGTAGTTCGGCGCCAGGATGAAGCTGTTTTTCAGCCCCGCCTCATTGGCATAAGCGCCTGCGGCCTCGTGCAGGTTGTCGTTCTGCCAGGCAACGTTGAAGTAGTTCGGGTGGCAGCGCTTGCCTGCCAGGGCCGAAGGGCCGGCGTTCGGCGACAGGTAGAACACCCCCTGTGCTGTGGCAGCGGGCACCACCGCCATCGCCAGGTTGGACCAGATGATGCCGGTCAGGATATCGACCTTCTCTGACTGGATCATCCGGTCGGCGATCTGCACCGCGGCATCGGGTTTGCGCTGATCATCCTCGATCACCACTTCGACGCCGTCGCGGCCGTCCTGTTCGATTGCCAGCATGAAACCGTCGCGCACATCCACGCCCAGTCCGGCTCCGCCGCCGGACAGGGTGGTGATCATGCCGATCTTGGTGTCGGCCTGGGCCGCAGCCGCCAGCGCCGGGACCGCAGCGGCCATGGCGAGCATCCGAATGGTCTTCATTACGTCTTTCCTCCCAGAATATGCCCTGGCCTTCAGACCTGGGTTCTTGATCAAATGCTTGCGACTTTAACGCCGTCCCGGCAGAAGCCAAGACCCGCAACAGCCCGCATCTCCCCGGCTGATCTTGCGCCAGCCGTTGGGACAAGCCTACGCAGGCTTGAATATATATTTCAAGCATAAAATAAATGGAGCAATATTGTTGCCCTATTTACCCCTCGGCCTATTCATCGGCCGTTTTGCTGATGCAAGGGGTCAGCCCTTCGCGCTTCCTGGGGTATTGGAAACCAGAAAGAAGAAGCCAGAGGCTGACATGACGCACAGGACTGGTTACCCCTAACCGAAACAGCCCGCCAAGTGGTCGATCAGCGCCCGGATCCGTGCCGTTAGATGGCGGCTGGCGGGATAAACCGCATAAAGTGTTGTTGGGTCGGTTTCCTGTTGTTCGAAAAGCACTTGCAGCCTGCCGTCGCGCAGAAACGGAAGCGCGGTGTAGTGCGGGCACCGGGCAATGCCGAGGCCGCTGGCCGCCATATGCGCCACCGCCCGGGGCGAATTGGCACGGAAGCTGCCGCCAACAGTGACGGCCCATTGTGCAGACCCTTTGCCAAAGACCCAGACGTCCGGCTGCGGTGAGGTCATTTGCAACAGGCAGTTGTGTGTCGCCAGTGCTTCCGGCTCTGCAGGTTCGCCATGAGCGGCCAGGTACTCAGGCGACGCCACCACCACCAGCCGCATGCTGCAGAGTTTGCGGGCAACCAGTGTCGAGTCCTTCAAGGCACCGAAACGCACCGCCAGATCGACACCCTCCTCCAGCATTGGAAGGTGGCGGTCGGACAACACCAGTTCCACCGAAAGCTTGGGATGCGCCTGCTGGAACGGCTGCAAAGCCTCCACCAGCTCGCGGCTGCCAAAGCCTGTGGGCGCGGTGATGCGGATGGGGCCTGCCAGCTCCTGCTGGCGCAGCTGCACCACGTCCTCCAGCTCGTCGAACTGGTCCAGCAGCGGCAGGCAGCGCTCCAGATAGGCGCGGCCCGTATCAGTCAGCGTCACCTTGCGGGTGGTGCGGTTCAACAGCTGCGCACCCAGCTGTTCCTCCAGCCGGGCGACATATTTGCTGGCCAGCTTGGTGCTGATCCCCAGCTGCAAGGCACCGCTGGTAAAGGAGCTTTGCGCCGCAACCGCCGCAAAGGTGCGCATGCAGTCCAATTTATCCATCGTTCCCTCCGGTCTGCATATTATGTACCACGCATACATAATCAATCGCCAGATTAGAATATTATCGCCAGGAACGTCATGACGTATCTTCCCGGTGTCTTCAAGCAACCAGGCCTATGCCACATAGAAGGACCCAAGATATGCCGCATCCAATCCGAATTCACGGCTTCCCCCTCTCCGGCCACACCCACCGGGTGGAGCTGTTCGCCAGCCTCGCCGGGATCGCCCATGAAACGATCACCGTTGATCTCGCCGCGGGTGAGCACAAGCAGCCGCCTTTCCTGGCGCTGAACCCGGCGGGCCAGGTGCCGGTGATCGAGGACGGCGGCGATGTAATCACCGATTCCAACGCGATCCTGGTTTACCTGGCGCGCAAATACGCGCCGGCCTGGCTGCCCTCGGACCCATTGCTGGAGGCAGAGGTGCAGAAGTTCCTGACCCTGGCGGCGGGCGAGATCGCCTTTGGCCCGGCGGCAGCGCGGCTGATCACCGTCTTCAACGCGCCGCTGGACGCCGAGGCCTGCAAGACCGTGGCCGCGCGGGTTCTGGGCAAGCTCGACGCCCATATGGACGGCCGCAGCTTCCTGGTTGGCGATGCCCCGACAATTGCCGATGCGGCGGCCTATGCCTACCTCGCCCACGCGCCGGAGGGCGGCATCTCGCTGGATCCCTACCCGAACGTGCGTGCCCTGCTGACCAATATCGAAGGGCTGAAAGGCTTCAAGCCGATGCCCGTCACCAGGGTTGGGCTGGCCGCCTGATCCACAGCGCGGCGGCCTCCGCGCGGGCCGCCGCGTAACTCTCTCAGAACACAGGAGGTTTCCATGACTCCCAATGATGCAACCGGTCCTTCCCCCTTCCATGAGGGCGAACAGGAAATGCAGCGACGCGTCGGCAAGCACGAGATGATGGAGACCTTCGGCCGCCGGGTGATCCGCCCCTTCATGCCGGATCAGCACCGGGCGTTCTATGCCCAGCTGCCGTTCCTGGCGGTTGGCGCGGTGGATCACGAAGGCTGGCCCTGGGCGAGCCTCTTGAGCGGCCAGCCCGGTTTTGCCAGCGCACCGGATGCGCGGCATCTGCATGTCGCGCTGAGCGGCGGCACGGAGGATCCCGTCCGCGCTGCGATCCGCAAGGGAGCTGCGCTTGGGATGCTGGGGATCGAGTTGCACAGCCGCCGCCGCAACCGGGTCAACGGGCGCGTTATCGCCGCGGCCCGCAATGGCTTTACCATGCGGGTCGACCAGTCATTCGGCAATTGTCCGCAGTACATCCAGCTCAGGAATCTGAAACCGGCGGAGCGGCAGGCACCCGCCAAGCCTCAGCCCTTCACAGAGCTTGACAGCAGCCACGCGGCGCTGATCTCAGGAACCGACATCTTCTTTGTCGCCAGCCACGTCCCCGCGGGCAGCCACCCCGAGCGCGAAGGCGTCGATGCCTCGTACCGGGGCGGGCGCCCCGGCTTTGTCCGCATTGACGGCAACACCCTGACCATCCCCGATTTCCCCGGCAACAACCACTTCAACACGCTGGGGAACTTCCTGCTGAACCCGCGCGCAGGGCTGGTGTTCCCGGATTTCACCACCGGCAGCCTGCTGATGCTGACCGGCACCGTCGAGCTGCTGGATGAGGATCACCCCGATGTGACAGCCTTCCAGAGCGCCGGCCGCGGCTGGCGGTTCACCCTGCGCCAAGGTCTTTGGCTGGAGGGCGCCCTGCCCTGGCGCGCTGAGCGCGGGGAGTTTTCGCCCAATACGCTGCTGACGGACACCTGGGCTGAGGCAGCGGCGCGCGCGCAGCAGGAAGAACAGCGCAACACCTGGCGCCGCTACCGGATAGCCCGCACCGAACAGGAAAGCACGGTGATCCGCTCCTTCTATCTGGAGCCGGAGGACAGCGGCCCGCTGCTGGCGTCTGAGGCCGGCCAGTTCCTGACCCTCCGGGCCACGCCGCCCGGCGCGGAAAAGCCGCTGGTGCGGACCTACACCGTGTCCTCCGCGCCGGGCGAAGGCCATTACCGGATCTCGGTCAAGCGTGAGGAGGCCGGCACTGTGTCCCGTCACTTGCACGCCCATCTGCAAACGGGGGCAGTGATCGAGGCCAAGGCGCCGCGCGGCGGCTTCTTTCTGGATGCGTCACAGGAACGGCCGGCTGTGCTGATCGCCGGCGGCGTCGGCATCACCCCGATGATCGCCATGGCGCGCCACGCGCTGCGTGAGGGGGTCCGCACCCGCCATCTGCGCCCGCTGACCATCCTGCACGCGGCCCGCACCGTCCGGGAACGCGCCTTTGCCCGTGAATTCCGCGATCTGGAACAGGCCTCCGGCGGGCAGATCCGCTATCTCTCGCTGATCAGCGCACCCGCCGCGGGGGAGACCGAGGGCCGGGAATTCGATCTGACAGGTCGGGTCAATGGTGAAACCCTGCAACAGGTTCTGCCGCAGGAAGACGCCGATATCTACCTCTGCGGCCCCGGCGGGTTCATGCAAACCGCCTATGACAGCCTCCTCAGCCTTGGGGTTCATGACACAGACATTCATGCCGAAGCGTTCGGGCCATCCGCCTTGGCGCGCACCCAAGATGCCCCGCGCCTCAAGGAAGCCGTGCCAGAATCCGAAACCGCCATCGTCCGCTTCACCAGATCCGGATTTGAACAGCCATGGACCCCTGCTGACGGGACTCTGCTGGAGCTGGCCGAAAACCATGGCCTGACGCCGGAATTCAGCTGCCGCGCCGGAAATTGCGGCAGTTGCAGCACCCGGCTCGGCGCAGGCAAAGTAACCTACCGCAGCGCTCCGTCGGCGGCGCTTGCAGAGGGGGAAACACTGATCTGCTGCGCAGTTCCTGCGTCAGACACAATCGAACTGGATTTGTAACCCGCTTCCGCGCCTTGATCTGCTGCGCAAGATTTTTCTGGACAAGACTGTCCAGGATCGCCGATGAATTGGACAGCAATGTCCAAAGGGTAGATTCGGCGGCACGCCCCGCTGGCCCGGCGGCAGCAGACAGGGAGCAAGCTTATGAAGTCGCACTATCGTGCCGTTGTCATCGGGGGCGGCGTTGTTGGCGCCTCCGTCCTCTATCACCTGGCGAAATTCGGCTGGACCGACGTCTGTCTGATCGAACGCTCGGTGCTGACGGCAGGGTCCAGCTGGCACGCCGCAGGCGGTTTTCACGCGCTGAATGCCGACCCCAACATCGCTTCGCTGCAGGCCTACACCATCGACTTGCTGAGCGAGATCGAACAGGAATCCGGCCAGTCCGTCGGCATGCACATGACCGGCGGCATGACGCTGGCGGGCACCTCCGACCGCTGGGAATGGCTGCAATCGGCCTATCGCACCTTCCAGTCGATCGGCATCGACGACTGCCGCCTGATCACCCCGCAAGAGGCGGGCGAGCTGTGCCCTATCATGTCCACCGAGGGCATCCTCGGTGGTATGTGGGCCGACCGCGAGGGCTATGTCGACACCACCGGGACCGTGCATGCCTATGCGGGTGCTGCCAAGAAACGCGGCGCGGAAGTGATAGAACACAACCGGGTGCTGGAGCTGCATCAGGTGGACAATGGCTGGCAAATCGTCACTGAGAAGGGCACCATCCACGCCGAACATGTGGTCAATGCCGCGGGCCTTTGGGCCAAGCAAGTGGGCCGCATGGCGGGCGTCGAACTGCCAGTGTCGCCGCTCAATCACCACTACCTGATTTCCGACACCATTCCGGAGCTGGAACAGCTGGATTTCGAGGTGCCGATGACCGTCGACCTCGAAGGTTTCACCTATATGCGGCAGGACCAAAAGGGCATTCTGCTCGGCATTTACGAAATTGACCACGAGCATTGGATGATGGACGGCGCGCCCTGGGAATACGGGTTCGAGCTGCAGCAGGAAGACCCCGACAGGATCGAACGCGAACTGACCCTGGGCTTTGAGCGCTACCCGGCGCTGCAGACCACCGGCGTGAAAACCTGGGTCAACGGCGCCTTCACCTTTGCCCCCGACGGCAACCCGCTGGTTGGCCCGGTGCGCGGCAAGCCCGGCTACTGGTGCGCCTGCGGCGTGATGGCGGGTTTCCTGCAGGGCGGCGGCGTTGGCAAATCCTTGGCCGAGTGGATGATCCATGGCGAGCCCGAGGCCGATGTCTTTGGCATGGATGTGGCCCGTTTCGGCGACTACGCCCAGAACAAGCGCTTTATCAAGGAAACCACCGGCCAGTTCTACACCCGTCGCTTCGTGATGACCTACCCGAACGAGCAGCTGCCCGCCGGCCGCCCGTTGAAGAAGGCGCCCGCCTATTCGGACATGACCGCCGCAGGCTGCCGCTGGGGCGCCAGCTACGGGCTGGAAATACCGCTCTATTTCGCGCCTTCCGAAGATTTCACTGAAACCCCGACCCTGAAACGCTCCAACGCCTTTGAAATCGTCGCAGATGAATGCAAGGCGGTGCGCGAGACCGTTGGCCTCTTGGACATCTCCGCCTTCTCCCGCTTTGAGGTCTCAGGCGCGGGTGCCGAGGCCTGGCTTGACCGCATCATGGCCTCGAAACTGCCCAAACCCGGCCGCGCCAAACTGGCGCCGATGCTGTCCCCCGAAGGCCGCCTGAAGGGCGACCTCACCGTGTTCAACTGGGGAGATGGAACCTGGTGGATCATGGGCAGCTACTACCTGCGCGAATGGCACATGCGCTGGTTCCAGGACCACATGGGCGAGGGCGTCGCGGTGCGCGACGTGACTGATGCCATCACCGGTTTCAGCCTCGCAGGCCCCAACAGCCGCAAGGTGCTGGAAAAGCTGACAGACGGCCCCATCGCAGACTTGCCCTTCATGGGCTGCGGCACTTTCGACATCGGGATGCTGCGCCTCAAAGTGGGCCGCCTCTCGGTCGCCGGTGAGCTGGGCTATGAACTCCACTGCTCCGCCGCTGAGCACATCACCCTGCGCGAAACCCTGCTGGAAGCGGGCGCGGACCTTGGCATCCGCGAATACGGCTTCAACGCGCTGCTCAGCCTGCGGCTGGAAAAGAGCTTCGGTATCTGGAGCGCGGAATTCACCCAAGGCTACACTGCGGCGCAAACCGGCATGGACCGCTGGATCAACTGGGACAAGGACTTCATCGGCCGCAGCGCCGCGCTGATTGAACGCGACGCGGGCGGCCCGGCGCAGATCGTGGTGCCGGTCGAGGTGGACGCCACGGATGCAGACGCCAGCGGCTATGAACCGGTCTGGCAGGGAGATAAGCGCGTCGGCTTTGTCACCTCCGGCGGCTATGGCCACACACTGGGCAAATCGCTTGCCATGGCAATGGTGGACCGCGACGCCGCTGAAGAAGGTAGCAAACTGACAGTGCATATCGTCGGTCAGGAGCGTGCCGCCCGCGTGATTGCACCCTCCCCCTACGACCCTTCCGGCAAAGCGATGAGAGGCTGACCCCATGACCATCGAAAACCAAGGCAATGCTCGCGGACGCCGGCGCCGGGGACGCGGGGGTGAAGCTACCCCTGCCCCGCAGCGCAATGTAAACTACCGCCAGCTGAAGAACCCTTTCCCGCTGATGGAGGTCTTCCCGGCGCATCAGATCGCGGACATGCATGAAACCGCACTGAAAATGCTGGAAGAGCTGGGCATGAAGGTGCTGTTGCCCGAGGCCCGCAAGATCTACGCCAAAGGCGGCGCCCGTGTCGATGAAGACACTGAGATGGTCTATATTGGCCGTGACATTATCGAGGCTGCGCTGACCACCGCACCACGCTCCATCACCTGCCGGGCAGGCACGCGGGAGCGCGACATCACGCTGGAGCTCGGCAGCCTGGTGTTCCAGGCAGGCGCCGGTGCGCCCAATGCCACCGATCTGGAACGCGGACGCCGCCCCGGCTCAGCCCAGGACTATCTGGAATACCTCAAGCTCACCCATCACTTCGACGTCTTCCACATGATCTCGCCCCAGGTGGAGCCACAGGACGTGCCCGTGCACCTGCGCCACTACTTCACCACCGAGGCGCAGATGACGCGGACCGACAAATTCCCCTTCATCTTCTCGCGCGGCACGCCGCAGGTGATGGACTGTTTCGAGATGATCCGCGATTTCCGCGGCCTGTCCGACGCCGGGTTCCAGGCCGAGCCGCGCTGCTACACCATCATCAACACCAACAGCCCGCGCACGCTGGACATTCCGATGGCGCAGGGGCTGATCGACTTTGCCCGCCACGGCCAGGTCTCGATCATCACGCCGTTCACCCTGATGGGGGCAATGGCGCCGATCACCGTGGCGGGCGCCATCACCCTCAGCCATGCGGAGGTGCTGGCGGCGCTGACCCTGACCCAGCTGGCAAACCCCGGCGCGCCGGTCTGCTATGGCACCTTCACCTCCAACGTCGACATGAAATCCGGCGCGCCTGCGTTCGGAACACCGGCGCATTTCCAGGCGTCCTTGGCGGCAGGCCAACTGGCGCGCTTCCTTGGCCTGCCCTGGCGCTCGGCGGCGGGGTCTGCATCCAACACCAACGACGTGCAGGCGGCCAATGAAAACCAGATGGGCCTTTGGGGCTGCCTGATGGCCGGCGCCACCGTGATCATCCATTCAGCCGGATGGCTGGAAGGCGGGTTGTCGGTCTCTTACGAAAAGCTGATCACCGACGCCGAGGTGCTGAACATGGTTGCCGAGCTGTGCGCAGGCACGCAGGCCGGGACAGAGGAAATCGGCTACGCCAGCGCGCTGACACAGGTGGAGCCGCAGGGGCATTTCTTTGCCGCCCCCCAGACCATGGAACGCTACAGCACCGAATTCTACGAACCGGTGGTGCATGACTATGCTAACTTCGGCACCTGGAGCGAGCGCGGGGCGTTGGACGCCAACCAGCGCGCAACCCGGGTCTGGAAGGATATCCTGGCCCATGATAACCGGCCCAAGACTGACGACACCCGCGTTGAGGCCTTGAAAAGCTTCATCGCCAAGCGCACCGCAGAAGGCGGCGCCCCGCCGGAGAGCTGACATGGCCAAACGCACCGCCCCGGTGCTGCACCGGGACAACCCCGACAAAGAACCCTTGAGCGGCCATGTCAAAGTGACCCCCGAGGACTGGCTGAACGTGGCCCGCGATCTGCTGATCAGCGACGGCGTGGCGGGGGTCAAGGTGCTGGCCATCGGCGAGCGGCTGGGGGTCTCGCGCTCCAGCTTCTACTGGTATTTCAAAAGCCGCAAACACCTGCTGGAGGCGCTGCTGGACGACTGGGAGACGCGCAACACCGATCCGATCCTGACCCATTGCGAATTGCCGGCCGGCAATATTTCCTGGGCGGTCTGCAATTTCTTCCGCTGCTTTGTCGATCCGGAGCTGTTCGACGCCAATCTGGATTTTGCGGTGCGCGAATGGTCGCGGCGCGACGGCAAGGTGCGCAACCGGATCGATGCGGCGGATGCGCTGCGGCTGAAGGCGGTCACCGCGATGTTCATGCGCCATGGGTATACGCCGTATGACGCCGATTCGCGGGCGCGGATTCTGTATTTCATGCAATGCGGCTACCACGCGCTGGAAGTCCGCGAACCGATGCAGGCCCGCACCGCCCGGCTGGAAGGCTATCTGCTGGGATTCACCGGGGCAGCGCCGGACCCGGCGGCAGTGGCGGCAGCCCGGGCGTTTGCAGAAGGCAAGATGCCCGCTTGAGGCATTGGCGTTTGCGGCCGCGGCAGGAGCGAGGGGCCGGCCCCTCGCGCTCCCCGGGGTATTTTTGACCAGAAAGAAGCAATTGGGCCGGTCCAGTAAATGCCTTGGCACGCCAACGGGAGAAGGCCTATTTCTTGTTGTGACAGATGAATCCGATGAAGTTCAAGAGCAGCTGCGCGGCCAGAATCTGGGTGCTTTCCGAAGGGTCATAGGCCGGAGCGACCTCGACCAGGTCGATCCCGACCACGTCGCCGCGTTTGCTGAGACCCTGCAAGATCTCCAGCACGTCGTAATACTGGAAACCGCCGTGGCTGGGAGTGCCGGTGCCCGGCGCGATTGAGGGGCAGAAGGCGTCGATGTCGATGGTGACGTAATAGCGCGCGCCTGCGGGGATACGCGCCAGCACCGCATCCGTCCCCAGCTTGCGCACCTGGCGCACGGACAGGATATCCGAGCCGCGCGCCCGTGCGTCCTCGTACCCCTCACGCGCAGTGGAGGAGACATTGCGGATGCCCAGCTGGGTCATGCCGGAGACATAGTCCTTTTCAATCGCGCGTCGCATCGGGTTTCCGTGGCCATCCGTAACACCATGGCGTTCATCGACAAAATCCAGATGCGCGTCGATCTGCACCACGTGGATCGGGCCCTTTTCGGCGCAGTCTCCGGCGTAGGCGCTGATGCAGGGAATGTTGATCGAATGATCGCCGCCGATCGTGACGGGCAAGGCACCAGCCGCCAGGATCTTCTTCACGCCGTATTCGATATTGGCGTGGCTTTCCTCAGTCTTGGTGTGGATGATGTCAGCATCGCCCAGATCGACGATCCGCACGTCTTCGCCCAGGTAGGTGGCGTCATCTTCGTGGTCGTAAGCGCCGGCATGGCCGAAGCTGAACAGCGTCGAGGCCTCGCGCACTGCGCGCGGGCCGAAACGCGCGCCCGAGCGGAACTGGCAGCCGAAATCAAACGGCGCACCAAGGATGGCGACGTCAGCATTTATGCTGTCCCAATCCTCGACATAGGGTTTCTTGCCGAAGGTCGCGATGCCGACAAAGGGCAGGTTCAGGCGGCCGGCTTCGTAACCGTGTCCAGACATATGTGTCTCCATCTAAGGGTCTGGCGGCAACTCAGCACAGCACATTACGTAACAAAATATCATACTGCTTATCTTCATATGACAGTTTTTCATGTAATGCCTGCATGACCACCAGGGAGGACGGCCCCATGAAACTGCTGCGCAACACGCTGCTGGAAACTTTTGTCACCGTGGCCGACTGCGGCGGGTTCTCCGATGCACAGTATGCGCTGGGGATCACCCAGTCCGCCATCAGCATCCGCATCCGCGACCTGGAAACCGCGCTCGGCTATCGGGTGTGCGAGCGCGGCCGCGGCGGGTTCCGGCTGACGGAACGCGGCGCCATCGCCTATCAGAAGGCCCGCAGCATCCTGCGGAGCGCCCGCGATTTCGACGCCGACCTGCTGGAGCTGCGCGATGCGGTCACCGGCGATCTGCGTATCGGCGTGGTTGATGCCGTGAGCAGCCTGCCCGGCCTCAACCTGGCCCAGGCCCTGCAGCAATTTCTGGCCCGCCCGAACCAGGTGCGGCTGGAAATCGTCGTCGCCTCCCCCGCCGATTTGACCCAGCAGCTGATCTCCGGCGCGCTGAATCTGGCCATAGCGCCGTTCCGCAACCAGATCACGGACCTGTCCTATGAGCCGCTGTGCCGCGAAGAGCACCGGCTTTATTGCGGCCGGGACCACCCTCTGTTCACTGCGCCCGATGCGCAGATCAGTCCGCAGGAGATTGCAAGGTATCCGCTCTGCCAGCGCTCTTATGACAGGCTTGTCTCTCCCGGTCTTGGCCGCCCGGATCCAACTGCAGTGGTCGCCAATATGGAAGCAATGGCGATGCTGATCGAGACCGGGCAGTATCTGGGCCCGCTGCCGGTGCATTTCGCGGAAAGCCGGATCAAAGCAGGCCTGTTCCGGGAGCTGGCACACCCGCAGTTGCGCTGGCAGTCCGCCTTTTCGCTTGCGGTCCGGCGCAGTCAGGTTCAGCGGCGCGCGGTGGAATTGTTTGGCCAGGATATGCGCGACGCCTGCAGCGCGGCCCTATAAAGCCCGGGAACGCCGGGCCAGACACTTGTGCGGCACCCGGACTCCGCACAGCCGATTGACAGCGCATTTCGAATTTGTATTTTGCGGCGACCCAGGGAAGCCCCCAGGCAAATCCATCCCTTTTGCCAACAAACAGGCACCGGCCGGTGCATTGCACCCTTTGAGCCGCAAACCTGGGACACCATGATAACTTTCCAACCTGGCCCGGCAGCCGCTGGCCGGCCCGCTCTGCGCGCCCTCATGCGCCGTACCGCCCTTGGCGCTTGCCTCATTGCCGCCCTGCCCGCCGCCGCCCAAGTTCAAGAGCTGGTCGAGCTGGCCGCGGTCATCGTCCGCGACAAGCTGCAATATGCAAGTGCCGACGAAGGCTACCTGGCGCCCGCCACCGAAACCGGGGTGAAATCCGGTGTGCCGCTTGCCGAGGTGCCGCAATCGGTTCCCGGTAGTGACCTCCACCGAGCTGGAGCGGCGCATTGTACCGCGACGGGCTGCCAAACAAATCGCACAACTCTGCCAGCTTCACGATCGCCCCCTACATCTTGGACCGGATTGATCACCTGGATCTGTACCTGGCCTCTACGGGCTTCGCTACCGGTGACATGGGCTTTACCGCGCAAGCCAATGCCGAGGACGCCCATAACATCGGTTTCGACAACTATCCGGAGTGGAAAAGCGGCGGCAACAGCCTGATCGCCGGCGCCGACTACCAGCGCCGCAAGACGGCATACCGCCAGCATCAGGCCTATGGCGTCTATTCCGTCAGCTTTGCCGATCCGGTGTTCGATTTCGACGCCGCCTACCCGCCGCTGGCGGCAGATACCCGCGAGGAATACACCGAAAAAGGCATCTACCTGCAGGACCATTTCAAGTTCGGCAATGGCCTTTCCGTTACCGCAGGCCTGCGCGGCACCAGCTGTCGCTGTGGCCGGACTACGATGCCTCGCAGCTTGTGCCCGGCCTCAGCATTGGCGGCGGGCTGCGGTATAATGACGATGCGTTCTCCACCCAGGACAATCTGCGGGTGACGCCGTCCTACACTCTGGCTGGTCTGGCACTGCGCTATGAATGGCAGGCGATGGAGCTGAACCTGCGGGTCTCAAACCTGTTCGACCGCCGCTATGACAGTGTCTGCTATGACAGCTATGACTGCTCCCGCGGCCAGAAGCGCACCGTGTCCTTCACGATCGGCAAACCTTCTGATCCTTCGGGCGGCGCGGGGCAGCCTGCGCCGTCGCAGCCCGTCACCCGCCAAAACGCACGGCGGCGCGCCTTACTGAAAGATCTCTTCCAGCCAGGCTTCAAACAATTGCTTGCCGGCGTCCTGTTCTGCCGGCGCGGCCATCCCCAGCAAATAATGCGCCTGATCGACCGGCACCGGATCACCGGCAATTTCAATCCGCTTGCCGGTCTCAATCGCAGTCCGGGCAAAGCGTTCCAGCACCACCGCGTAGCCGCCCCCCGCCGCGACAATTTCCAGCGCCGCCACCGTGGTATCAACCGCAAACTGCGCCGCATCGCCGGGCGGCACCAACCCATGCGCATTCAGATAACGCAGCAGCATGTCCTCGAAGCCCAGGATCTGCACCAGCGGCCCCTGCCGCAGCTTTTCCGGGGTCAGCCTGCCGCCGCCCGCCGCGCAAACCGGCACCAGCCGCTCGGTTGAGATCTTACGGGTCGCCGCCCCGTCCCAGCCGCCCGAGCCGAAGCGCAGCTCGACATCCACCTGTTCCGGCGCCTCGGATCTGGCCCAGATGTTGGAGACCAGCCGTACCGAAATGCCCGGATGCCGCTGTGCAAATTCCGGCAGCCTGGGCGCCAGCCACAGCCCGGCGGTGGACATCTGCACCCGCACCGTCAGCATCTGCCCGGTCTCCGCTCCAAACAGGCTGGCAGTGGAAAACGCCATATCCCCCAGCGCCTGACGCAGCGAATAGGCATAGGCCTTGCCCATTTCCGTCAGCGCCAGCCTGCGCGCGGCGCGGGTGAACAGTTTGCAGCCCAGCTCGGCCTCCAATGAGCGCACATGCAGGCTGACCGCGGTCTGGGTCAGCCCCAGCTCCTGCGCCGCCACCGTGAAGCTCAGATGCTGCGCCGCGCTTTCAAACGAGCGCAGCCAGGCCAGGTTGGGCAGTTTCCGCATTTATCACCAAAATTATTTTGCGATTTACCTTCGAATTACTCGTTTTACTTGGCGCAGGCTATCCTCTTATTCCTGTATTCAACGCCGCAACCCGTTTCAGGCGAGGATTTCCCTGATGACCACCACCGACATGAACACCGCTAGCCCGCAGGCAGAGTGCCCCGAGCCCGGCCCGATGAGCCGCGAATGGCATTGGCACCCGGACCTGCCGGTGAATCACGCGCCCTACTGGCACTGGCCGCCCAAGCCCCGCAGGCTGGCAAAATGGCTGTGGCAGAACTGGCTGCAGGTCTCTGACCGTTCAATCTATCTGGCGCTGGCTTTTGCGGTGGCCTTTTGGCTGCAGCCGGTAACCGCAGCGCAGTCCGGTTTCGCCTTTGGCTGGACCTCGATGGTCTTCCTGCGCAACTGGGGGCTGCTGCTGATCGTGGCCGGCGGTCTGCACCTGTGGTTCTATGGCATCGACGGCCAGGGCAAGCTGCTGAAATACGACCCGCGCCCCT
Source organism: Leisingera aquimarina DSM 24565 (assembly GCF_000473165.1). Classification (GTDB taxonomy): domain Bacteria; phylum Pseudomonadota; class Alphaproteobacteria; order Rhodobacterales; family Rhodobacteraceae; genus Leisingera; species Leisingera aquimarina. The sequence goes on from NZ_AXBE01000014.1 coordinate 157,734, forward strand.
ACATGAAACGCAAAAATGCCCTCTATAAATTCGGCTATCAGACCTGGGACAACATCTATTACTCGATGGTCTTCGGCGCGAGTTTTCTGTCGGTTCTGGAGTGTTTCCTGCGCTGGACCTACGCCAGCGGATTCACCGGCACACTCAGCTTTGCCGCCCATCCGGTCTGGTTCATCGCCCTGTTTCCGCTGCTGGCGCTGTGGCAGAGCCTGCATTTCTACCTGGTGCATCTGTTCCTGCATCAGCCTTTCATCTACCGCCATGTGCACGCGGTGCATCACCGCAACGTCAACACCGGACCTTGGTCCGGCATGTCGATGCACCCGGTCGAGGCGGCGGGCTACCTTAGCGCCATCCTGATCGTACTGGTGCTGCCCAGCCATCCGGTGCATATGGTTTTCCTCGGTTACTGGCTGATGCTGGGCGCGGCCTCGTCCCATTCGGGGTATGAGGCGATCTGGGCCCGTGACCGTCAGGCCCTGCTGCTGGGCGCTTTCTTTCACCAGCTGCATCACCGCTATTACGAGTGCAATTACGGCAATGCGGAAATGCCCTGGGACAAGTGGTTCGGCACCTATCATGACGGCTCCGAGGACGCGACCCGCCGCACCCGCGACCGCAAACGCCAGATGCACGCACAGGCGAAGTAGCGCACCGGAACGTCAGGCGCTGCGCAACCCGGCCCGTCAAACCGGCTTCCCAGGCACAGGGGGGCCGGCTTATCTGTCTTGCGCGGGGCCCAGCAGCGGCCGCCGCACCCGCAGGCTGGACAAGGTTCCCCCCATTGCCGCACTATCCGGGTATTGGCCGCTCCGTGCGGAACCATTGCGCAATACCGCGCGTTCTCCTTTGCGACAGCAATCTGCCCGTCTCTGCGGCTCCAAAGGAAGTGATCACCCCGTGAATGCAATGCCCGCTACAAAGGCGCATTCTTTATAGGCAAAAACCAGGCCCGCGGAACCAACCGCGCCGCCAAACCTCCAAAGGAGCGACGGAACACATGTCCCAGATATCCAGCACCGTCCTGGCGCTGCTCGAATTCCTGTCTTATGCGTTCATTTTTGTCTTCGGCGCCGGCGTTTTGTGGCTGGTGGTGATCTACATCCGCGACAAGACCCAGACCGACAGCACCCTGCGCCGCAATTACCCGGTGGTGGCCCGTTTCCGCTATTTCTTCGAACATATGGGGGAATTCTTCCGGCAGTATTTCTTTGCCCTGGACCGCGAGGAAATGCCGTTCAACCGGGCCGAACGCTCCTGGGCGTACCGCGCTGCTAAAAACGTGGATTCCACCGTCGCCTTCGGCTCAACCCGCGATCTGCGCCCGGCGGGCACGGTCTATTTCGCCAATTGCCCCTTTCCGGCGCTGGAACAGGACGCCAAGGATCCTGCGGCCGTCACCATCGGCCCCTATGCACGCACGCCTTATACCACCGCGTCGATCTTTAACATTTCCGGCATGAGCTATGGCGCCATTTCCGTTCCCGCCGTGCGGGCGCTGTCGCATGGCGCCAAAAAGGCTGGCATCTGGCTCAACACCGGCGAAGGCGGGCTGTCGCCCTACCACCTGGAAGGCGGCGCCGACATCGTGTTCCAGATCGGCACCGGCAAGTTCGGCGTGCGCAAGCCCGAGGGCGGTTTTGACGAGGATAAGCTGCGCGCGGTCGCGGCGCATGAAACCGTCCGCATGTTCGAACTCAAGCTCAGCCAGGGTGCCAAACCCGGTAAGGGCGGCATCCTGCCCGGCGCCAAGGTGACCGAGGAAATCGCCGCCATCCGCGGCCTCACCCCCGGCCAGGACGCGATCAGCCCCAACCGCCACCCCGAAGTTGACTGCGTCGGCGACCTGCTGGACATGATCGCCTATGTCCGCGACGTGACCGGCAAGCCGGTCGGCTTCAAGGCGGTGGTCGGCGCCTATGGGTTTTTCGAGGGGCTGTGCCAGGAGATCCTGTCGCGCGGTATGAAAAGCGCGCCGGATTTCATCACCATCGACAGCGCCGACGGCGGCACCGGCGCCGCCCCGATGAGCCTGATCGACAATATGGGCATGCCCCTGCGTGAAAGCTTGCCGCTGACGGTGGACATCCTGACCCGCTATGGGTTGCGCGGCCGCATCAAGGTCTGCGCCAGCGGCAAGCTGATCAACCCGTCCGAGGTTGCCTGGGCGTTCTGCGCGGGGGCGGATTTCGTCAATTCCGCACGCGGCTTCATGTTTGCGCTTGGCTGCATCCAGGCGCTGCAGTGCAACAAAAACACCTGCCCTACAGGCATCACCACCCATGACCCCAAGCTGCAGTTCGGTCTGGACCCGGCGAGCAAGTCCGAGCGCGTCGCCTATTACGCCAAGAACATGAAAAAGGAGGTCGGCATCCTCGCCCACAGCTGCGGCGTCGCCGAGCCGCGGCTGCTGAAACGCTATCACGCGCGGATTGTGATGGATAACGGCCGCTCCGTCTCGATGGAGGAGCTGTTTCCGGTGCCGGAGCAGAAACACGCAGCGGAATGATCCCATCCGCCGTCAAAACCATATTCAACGAACAGGAGCCCTCATGCCTGACTCTCATTCTGTACCCCATGGGCCGGTCAAAGCCTCGGACCTCTTTGCCGCCGCGCTGGAGGCTGAAGGTGTCGAGTATGTCTTTGCCGTTCCGGGCGAAGAAAACCTCGACCTGCTGGAATCCCTGCGCACCTCCAAGATCGAACTGGTGCTGACCCGCCATGAACAGGGCGCCGCCTTCATGGCCGCAACCTATGGCCGTCTCACCGGCAAGGCGGGTGTCTGCATGGCCACCCTTGGGCCCGGCGCCACCAACTTTGCCACGCCTGCGGCCTATGCCCATCTGGGCGGCATGCCCTTGATCATGATCACGGGGCAAAAGCCGATCAAGAAATCGAAACAGGGCCAGTTCCAGATCATCGATGTGGTCAATCTGTTTGATCCGATCTGCAAGATGTCCAAGCAGATCGTGCACGGCAACACCATTCCCGCGCTGATCCGCGAGGCCTTCCGCACCGCTGAGGAAGAACGCCCCGGCGCTGTGCTGCTTGAACTGCCCGAGGATATTGCGGCCGAGGAAACCGATACCCCGGTCCTGCAGCCGCATCCCCGCCATTACGCCGTGGCCGGTGACACAGTGCTGAACGAGGCGGCAGAGATGATCCGGGGCGCCAAGATGCCGCTCTTGCTGGTGGGCGCCGGAGCCAACCGCCGCAAGGCGCGCTCTGCCTTGTGCGATTTTGCCGATCTGACCCGGATCCCGTTCTTCAACACCCAGATGGGCAAGGGCGTGATCGACGAACGCTCGGACCTGTTCCTGGGCACTGCTGCGCTGTCCGACGGCGACTATCTGCACTGCGCCATCGAACGCGCCGATCTGATCATCAACGTCGGCCACGATGTGGTCGAAAAACCGCCCTTCTTCATGGTCGAAGGCGGCACCAAGGTGATCCATGTGAACTATAAGGCGGCGCAGGTCGATCAGGTCTATTTCCCGCAGGTTGAGGTGGTCGGCGATCTGGCCCAGACCATCACCCGGCTGGGGGAAATCCTGGGCGGGCCGCTGGATTTCGAGCGCGGCTATTTCGAGCGCATCAAGAAAGAAACCGATGGGCATATTGCCGAAGGCGCCGATGATCCGCGCTTTCCGGTGATCCCGCAGCGGCTGGTGGCCGACACCCGTAAGGTGATGGATGACTGCGATATCATCGCGCTGGACAATGGCATCTACAAGATCTGGTACGCCCGCAACTACAAGGCCTATCAACCCAACACCGTGCTCTTGGACAATGCACTGGCGACCATGGGCGCTGGCCTGCCCTCGGCGATGATGGCGGCGCAGCTGAACCCTGACCGCCGGGTGATGGCAATCTGCGGCGACGGCGGCTTTATGATGAACAGCCAGGAACTGGAAACCGCCGTCCGCCTGGGCCTCAACCTGGTGGTGACAGTGCTGAACGACAGCTCCTACGGCATGATCCGCTGGAAGCAGGCGCACGCAGGCTTTGCCGACTGGGGGCTGGAATTCGGCAATCCGGATTTTGTCCAATACGCAAACAGCTATGGCGCCACCGGCCACCGGATTGCGCGCACCGAAGACCTGGTGCCGACGTTCGAGAAAGCTTTTGCCGCGGGCGGCGTGCATTTGATCGACGTGCCGGTTGATTACAGCGAAAACCAGCGCGTGCTGATTGATGAGCTGGCCGCAAAGGTGTGCCTGATATGAGCAAGACAATCGAGGTTGTGAACCCCTACTCGCTGGAATGCATCGGCAGCGTTGAAACAACCGGCTGGGAGCAGATCGACGCAATGCTGGACACGGCGCACGGGCTGTTCCGCCAACGGGATGGCTGGCTTCCGGCCTATCAGCGGATCGAAATTCTCAAGAAAACCGCCCGGCTGATGGAGGCGCGGTTTGACGAACTGGCCCTGCTGATCGCCAGCGAGGGCGGTAAACCGCTAGTGGACGCCCGCGTGGAGGTCAAACGCGCCATCGACGGGGTGGAACTCTGCGTGCATGAGATCGGCCAGATGACGGGCCGCGAAATCCCGATGGACCTGACCGCGGCGGGTGCCGGCCGCATTGCCTTTACCCAGCGCGAGCCGATTGGCGTGGTGGTGGCCGCCAGCGCCTTTAACCACCCGCTGAACCTGATCGTGCATCAGGTGGCGCCTGCCGTGGCCACCGGCTGCCCGGTGATTGTGAAACCGGCGCAGGACACGCCTCTGTCCTGCCAGACCTTTGTTGCCATGCTGCACGAGGCCGGCCTGCCGCAGGACTGGTGCCGCGATGTGGTCTGCAGCAACGAGGTGGCCGAACAGATGATCACCGACGCCCGCGTCGGTTTCTTCTCCTTCATCGGCTCTGCCCGTGTCGGCTGGATGCTGCGCTCCAAACTTGCGCCCGGCACCCGCTGCGCGCTGGAACACGGCGGCGCCGCCCCGGTGATCGTGGCAGAGGATGCAGACATCGACGCCATGATCCCGGCGCTGGCAAAGGGCGGCTTCTACCATTCCGGCCAGGTCTGTGTTTCGGTCCAGCGGGTGTTTGCGCCTGCTGCCAAGGCCGAAGAAATTGCGCAGAAACTGGTCGAGGCCGCACAGGCACTGAAAGTGGGCGATGCCACCGATCCAAGCGTCGATTGCGGCCCGCTGATCCGCCCCGCCGAGGTCGACCGGGTCGAAGACTGGGTGAATGAAGCCGTGCAGGGCGGCGCCAAGGTTCTGACCGGCGGCAAGCGCCTGGGCGCGACCACCTATGCCCCCACCGTGCTGCTGGACCCGCCGGCAGAGGCCCGCGTGTCGCAACAGGAGATCTTCGGCCCGGTGATCTGCGTCTACAGCACCGCCAGCATCCCGCAAGCGATTGAGGTTGCCAACAGCCTGCCCGTCGCATTTCAGGCCGCGGTCTTCACCAAAAGCCTGGACACCGCCATGCAAACTGTCCGCCAGCTGGATGCCACTGCGGTGATGGTCAACGATCACACCGCCTTCCGCGTTGACTGGATGCCCTTTGCCGGCCGCCGCCAGTCCGGCTACAACACTGGCGGCATCAGTTACACCATGCATGACATGACCCAGGACAAGATGGCGGTGATCAAACTCTGACATCGCCGTACCGGGGCGCGGCCCGAGACTGGCCATGCCCCGGCAATGCCCTGGCACATCCCGTTTCACCCTTTCAGCCCTGCCGCTCTGCCGCTATGACCGCCTCATCCCTGCAAATGAGAGGCACCAAACCATGACCATCACCCGTTCCGGCACCACCGCCCGCTCCAGCAAGATCGTCAAGCACAACGGTGTTGCCTACTTCAGCGGCCAGGTTTCCGAGGCCGAAACTGCAGCAGATCAAACCCGCGAGATCCTGGCCAAGGTCGACGCCCTGCTGGCCGAGGCAGGCAGCGACAAGACCCGCCTCTTGCAGACCGTGATCTGGCTGTCCGACATGTCCTATTTCGCTGAGCTGAACGAAGTCTGGAACGCCTGGGTTCCCGAAGGCCACGCCCCCGCCCGCGCCTGCGGCGAGGCCACGCTGGCGCGCGAGATCCTGAAGGTCGAGATCATCGTCACCGCCGCCTGCGACTGATACAGGCTGAGAAGATTGTCAGCTGACAATTTTTGCGCGCCGGGCCTTTCGCAGGCCCGGCGCCTTTTGTTTCTGCGGTCTGAGCCGCCTCAGGCGTGCAGATCCTGCGTGATCCTTGTGCCGTCCGGTGCGGCGCCCGCCTCGCTGATCGGCGCAGCCGAGGGGTCGCTCTTCAGCGATTTGTAAAGTCCTACGGTCATCCCGATGATCACAAAGGAAATCGGGAAGGCCGCCGCAATCGACGCGGTCTGCAAGGCGCTAAGACCGCCCGCCATCAGCAGCACAATCGCCGTGGCGCCAATACCCGCGCCCCAGATGATGCGGAACTTCTTTGGCGGGTTGTCATCCCCCATCGACAGCATGGTGGTGATCACCAGCGTGCCGGAGTCCGCCGAGGTCACAAACCACGAGAACAACAGCAGCGTTGCCAGCGCCGACAGCGGCCAGGCGGTCCAGCTCAGGTCGCCGAGCCAGGAAGTGGCGCCCAGATTGCCGATGGTGCCATAAAGCGCCGCAGGCAGATCCCAGGCCCGCACAGTGGCGATAATCCCGGCGCCGCCTTCCGCAGCCGGGCCCGCGCCCATGTTCATTTCCTGCCAGATCGCATTGCCGCCGAACATGCAAAGCCAGAAGAAGCCGATAGCTGTCGGAACAAACAGCACGCCCACCATGAACTCGCGAATGGTGCGCCCGCGCGAAATGCGGGCGATGAACATGCCCACCATCGGCGCCCATGCGATCCACCAGCCCCAGTAGAAGATGGTCCAGCCGCCCTGCCAGGCGATGTTCTCATCCGAGCTTGCAGTCCAGAAACCCATCGGGATGAAGTTCCAGATGTAATCGCCCAGCGTGGTCACATAGAAGCCGAGCAGCCACTTGACCGGCCCGATCACCACAAAAGCCAGCAGCAGGAACATCGACAGCCAGATGTTCCATTCGGAGATGATCCGGATGCCCTTGCCGACGCCCGAAACGGTCGAGGCGGTGGCGATGATGGTCACGACCACGATCAGCACGATCTTCAGCGTCATCGTCGGCTCCAGCCCGAACAGCACGTTCAGGCCGGTCGCCATCTGGCTGGTGCCCAGACCCAGAGAAGTCGCGATGCCAAAGACCGAGCCGAACACTGCCAGCAGGTCGATGCAATGCCCCCAGGGGCCATAGATCTTGTCGCCGATCAGCGGATAGAACGCCGACCGGATGGTCAGCGGCAGCTTCTTGCGGAAGCCGAAATAGGCGAGGCACAGCCCGACGATCACATACAGGGCCCAGCCGTGGAACCCCCAGTGGAAATAGGTCACCCGCATCGCGTCAACCGCGCGCTGCATGTTCATTTCCGAATGGCCCGCCAGCTCGGCATGCGGGTTGTTCGGATAGCCCCAAACCGCCGAGTTGTCGAAATAGAATATCGGCTCAGCCACGCCAAAGAACAGGATGCCGATGCCGATACCGGCGGAAAACAGCATCGCAAACCAGCTGAAGTTGGTGAATTCCGGGCGCGAGTCGTCATCCCCCAGCCGGAGGCTGCCGAATTTCGAGAACATCAAGAAGAAGCAGAAGAACATGATCCCGGCCAGAACCGAGATGTAATACCAGCTGAGACCGCCTTCGATCCAGCTGCGCACCGATTTATACAGGCCGCCTGCGAATTCCACGTTCAAAACTGTGAAAATAACAAAAGCGGCGATCATCGCCTTGGCGGCGATGCCCATCCCCGGATGCAGACCGGTAAAGAAACCGGATTTCGCCACCAGGTGGCTGTTGGAATTGCTTTCGGACATATGGCCCTCCCTTTGTCCCTATACGCTTGCGCTCCCCGGATCCTCCGCCCAGGAAAGCTGCCCGGTCCGTGCAGACGGGATGAAGCCCTCCCGTTTGCACAGCTGTCCGGAAAATCCCTCCCCCGGGGTGCCGCCTCTGCCGCGGGCAAATTGCGGACCGGATCGGGGAGGAGACCCGGCCCGCATAAGGAAAACCGGCAGCCGCAAACTGCCGGTTCCCAAATTATCCGCGCTGGCCGACGTGGCGCCCGGCGCCCTCCGGCAACGCCAGCCCGGCATGGGCGGCGGCAAAACTTGCCAGTTTGTCGGCGACCTCCGGCGACGGCAGCGAGGTGCCCCGCGCGTTCAGGTCCATGTGCAAAAGCAGCGTTTCCACCGTCGCCGCCAGCTTTCCCTCGGGGCCAATCAGGCGGTGGAACAGATGCATCTTCTTGCCTGCGCCCTGCAGCACCTGGGTGGTCACACTCAGCGCATTGCCCACGTGCAGCTCGTCCAGGAACCGCACGTGGTTCTCGACGGTGAAATAACTGCCGCCCGCGGCGATGTACTCCGCATCGCAGCCGATCATCTCCATGAAGCGGTCGGTCGCCTGGGCCGAAGCCTCGGTGTAATGCGCCTCGTTCATATGGCCGTTGTAGTCGGTCCAGCTCTGCGGCACCGGGCGGTAGACGGTGACCGGCAGATCAGCCGCCTCCGGCACGGGCAGCATCGCCTCATGCGCAGTGATCACACCGCCAGCCCCGCTGCCGGATTTCTTCAGCGCCCGCATCATGCCAACCAGGTTGTCATCCCGCAGCCGCTCCAGATCGCGGATCGGCATATGCCCGGATTGCGCATCCGACTGGCCCGCGATCAAATCCACCAGCTCCTCGGTGAACTCCGGCACATCCATCAGCTTGGTCCAGGGCCATTCCAGCGCCGGGCCGAACTGCGCCATGAAATGCTTCATACCCGCCTCGCCGCCGGCAATCCGGTAGGTCTCAAACAGGCCCATCTGCGCCCACCTGAGGCCGAAGCCCATGCGGATCGACTCGTCCAGCTCCTCGGTGGTGCAGATGCCGTCCTTGATCAGCCACAGGCCTTCGCGCCAGACCGCTTCCAGCAGCCGGTCGGCGATATGCGCGTCGATCTCCTTGCGCACGGTCAGCGGGTACATCCCCACTTCGCGCAACAGGTCCGAGGCTTGCGCGCAAGTGTCTGCATCGCCCACCAGCTCGACCAGCGGCAGCAGGTAGACCGGGTTGAACGGATGCGCCACCACAGCGCGGGCGCCCTCGGCGTTCAGCTCCGACGGCTTGAACCCTGAGGTCGAAGAGCCGATCACCGCGCTAGCAGGCGCGTGCGCCTGAATCTGCGCGTGGATCTTGTGTTTCAAGTCCAGCCGTTCCGGCACGCTTTCCTGGATCCAGGAGGCCTCTGACACGGCCTCCGCCATATCCGCGTGAAAGGTCAGCGCGCCTTCAGCCGGCAGCGCCTTGTCATAGAGCGACGGCAAGGAGCGCCGGGCATTGGCCAGCACTTCGCCGATCTTGCGTTTTGCGTCCGGGTCCGGGTCGAACACCCGCACGTTCCAGCCGTTCAGAAGGAACCGCGCGGCCCAACCGCCGCCGATCACCCCGCCGCCGATAATTGCTGCTGTCTTCATCTGATGCCCTCATAAGAACCGCCCGGTTCTTCCTCTTGCCGAAAATATCCTGGGGGTTTGGGGGCAAGCCCCCAAATTGCCTCCGGTGCCGCAGCGCGGCGGTGCACAGGAGGCGTACCGGGGGTGCACACAGGCCACCCCCGGTTTCCCGCTTACTTCACCACCGGCGCCCGCTTGGTCAGGCCCAGCTTCTCACGCACTGCATCCGGGCCGATGATCCTGGCGCCCATACCCTCGATCACGCCAACCGCGCGCTCCACCAGCTGCGCATTGGTCGCCAGCACGCCTTTCTCCAGGAACAGGTTGTCTTCCAGCCCAACCCGCACGTTGCCGCCCGCCAGCACCGACTGGGCCGCATAAGGCATCTGATCCCGGCCCAGCGAGAACGCCGACCAGGTCCACTCAGCCGGCACATTGTTGACCATCGCCACGAAAGTGTTGAGGTCGTTCGGCGCCCCCCACGGCACCCCCATGCACAGCTGCACCAGTGCGTTCGGCTCCAGAATTCCCTCTTTTACCAACTGCTTGGCAAACCACAGGTGGCCGGTGTCAAAGGCTTCGATCTCCGGCTTCACGCCCAGATCGGTCATCATCTGCCCCATCGCGCGCAGCATGCCGGGGAAATTGGTCATGACGTAATCGGCCTCGGCAAAGTTCATGGTGCCGCAGTCGAGGGTGCAGATTTCTGGCAGGCATTCGGCGATATGAGCCATCCGCTCTGTCGCGCCGATCATGTCGGTCGCCGCCGCGTTGACCGGGAACGGACTTTCAACGCCACCGAACACGATGTCGCCGCCCATGCCGGCGGTCAGGTTCAGCACCACATCCACCTCCGAGTCGCGGATCCGGTCGGTAAGCTCCCGGTAAAGCTCAAGCTTCCGGGACGGCGCACCGGTCTCCGGGTCGCGCACGTGGCAGTGCACAACCGCTGCGCCAGCCTTGGCGGCCGCGATTGCCGACTCGGCAATCTGCTTGGGCGAGCGCGGCACATGCGGGGATTTGTCCTGGGTGCCGCCAGAGCCGGTCACGGCAGCAGTGATGAAGACGTCTCGGTTCATGGTCAGGGGCATGGTTTCGCTCCTTTGGGGTCAGGTTTGCAATTCAGGGTGATCCGCAAACAGCTCCAGCGCCTGCGGGTTCGCCAGGCCGGAAAGATTGCGGACGGGGTGTTTGTTCACCACATCGCGCACCGCCAGCTCGGCGGTTTTGCCGGATTTGGTGCGCGGGATGTCAGTAACGGCGATGATCTTCGCAGGCACATGGCGCGGCGAGGCGTTCTTGCGGATTTCCGTTTTGACAAGGGCGGTTAGCGCGTCATCCAGCACCGCGCCCTCTGCGGTCTGCACAAACAGAACCACCCGCACGTCGTTGTCGAGGGTCTGGCCGACAACGACGGCGTCGGCGACCTCTTCGATCTTGTCGAGCTGACGGTAGATCTCTGCTGTGCCAATCCGCACGCCGCCGGGGTTCAGCGTCGCATCCGAACGGCCCAGCACCACGTAGCCGCCTTGCTCCGTGCGGATGGTGAAATCGCCCTGCCGCCAAATGTTCGGGTAGGTCTCATAATAGCTGGCCCGGTAGCGGGCATTGCCCGGATCGTTCAGGAACCGGGTCGGCATCGACGGATGCGCATTGCGGCAGACCAGCTCGCCCGCCACGCCCTCGACCGCTTCGCCCTGATCGTTCAGGGTCGCGGCATCCAGCCCCAGCATCGGCGCCTGGATCTCGCCCTGATGCACCGGCAGCACCGGGCAGCCGCCGATGAAGCAGCCCAGAATATCGGTACCGCCGCAGATCGAGGCCAGCTGCACATCCGCCTTCCAGTCGGCATAGACATGGGCAAAGCCTTCGGGAGAGAGCGGCGAGCCGGTCGACAGAACCACCCGCAGGGCGTCCAGATCGTGGCTATCCGCAGGCCGGTTCCGGCGTTTCAGCGAGGCGTCTATGTATTTGGCGGATATACCAAAATGGGTGACTTTCTCGGCCTCCACGACGTCGAACAGCCGGCTGATGCCGGGATGCGCCGGGTTGCCGTCGAACAGCACGATAGAGGCCTCCGATGCCAGCGCCGCCACCTGCCAGTTCCACATCATCCAGTTGCAGGTTGTGTAATAGAACATCCGGTCGCCGGGGCGCAGGTCGCAGTGCAGCTGCTGCTCCACCAGCATCCGCAACAGGGTGCCGCCGCCGGAATGCTCAATGCACTTGGGCTTGCCCGTGGTTCCCGAGGAAAACATCACATAGAGCGGATCGCGGAACCCCATCAGGCGGCAGTCCAGCGCTGGGGCATCTTTCTGTTTGAACGCCTCATAGGGCTGCACCCCCTCCGGAAGCGCCGCAGCATCGCCCGCATAGGGCCAGACCACGATGTGCTCAATGGACGGCACCCGGGCGGCGACCTCGGCAATGGCGGCGCGGGTTTCAAAGGTCTTGCCGTTGTAGAAGTAACCGTCGGCGGCAAACATCAGCTTGGGCGCGATCTGGCCGAACCGGTCCACCACCACGTCCGGCCCGCTTTCCGGCGCGCAGGAGGACCAGACCGCGCCCAGCGACGCCGTCGCCAGCATCGCAGCCACGGTTTGCGGCATGTTCGGGACATAGCCGGCCACATGGTCGCCCGCTGCGATCCCGGCGGCGCGCAGGGCGGCAGCAAGCTGTTCCACCTCGCGCTTCAGCCCGGCCCGGGTCCAGGCCATGCGACGGCCGTCTTCGCCAATGAAGACAATGGCCTCGCGCCCGTCGGCGTTCTTCAGAAAAGTGTCCACGATGTTCAGCCGCGCCCCGGGGAAGAACCGCACCTGCATCGGGTCGGCATCCGCCACCAGCGGCACCGCGCCCTTGTCCCCGATGAGCCCGCAGAAATCCCAGGTCAGCGGCCAGAATTCCTGTGGCTGGGCAACCGACCAGGCATGCATACCGGCGAAACTGTCCAGCGCCGTGCCAGCGGCGGCAGAAGCCTGCGCCATGAACTCACACAGCAGAGGTTTGCGGCGCGCCGAAAGATCCGGCTGCCAGAGAAGGGGAGCAGTTGTCATGGGACTATCAGTGATTAGAGAGCGGGCGTCGGTTCAGCGTCGGCGGGTGGTCAAGAGGCTTGACTTCGGCTGTGATTAGCCCACGAATTGACCCTACGCTTATACAGTTTTGGTCAAAAAACACACAAATGCCGTCAAATCCGCCGCCAACCTTTGAGTTTCTGCTGTTCGACGGGTTTTCGAACATGGTGCTGGCCAGCGCCATGGAGCCGCTGCGCGACGTACGGATGAATGCAGGGCAGGAGACGGCGGGCTGGCGCGTCAGCACCCTGGACGGGGCGCCGGTCAGCAGCTCCAGCGGATTGCAGATCACCCCGGACGGCAGTTTTGACGAACGCGCAGGCAACCGCACCCTGGTGCTGGTTGCGGGCTACCGCGTGCGCGAACAGCTCAGCCCGGCGTTGCTTGCAAAGCTCAGGACCGCCACCCGGCAGGCCAGGCTGGTTCTGGCGCTGGACACCGCCGCCTGGCTGCTGGCTGCTGCGGGGGTGCTGGACGGCCATACCGCGACAATCCACTGGCAGGAGCTGGACGCCTTTGCCGAAACCTTCCCCAAGGTCGAAGTCTCCACCGCGCGGTTTGTACGCTCCGGTGCGTTCCTGACCTGCGGCGGCGCCAGCACTGCGCTCGACATGATGCTGAGCCTCATCCAGGACCTCTATGGATCTGCCGCGGCCTTTGGCGCTTCCACCATGTTTGTCTACGACCCCTCGCGCCAGTCAGAACTGAACCGCGGCGCGGCACGGCTGGAGCAGAAGGGCTCAGCCAAGATCCTGCAGGCGGCCAACCTGATGGCGGAGACTATCGAGGCGCCTTTGAACACCGCCGACCTGGCAAGACGGGTGTCGCTGTCCGAACGCACCCTGGCCCGCGCATTCCAGCGCGAACTGGGCATGACGCCGGGCAAATACTACAAGATGCTGCGGCTTCAGCACGCCCGCTATCTGTCCGAGGAAACCAATTTGAGCCTGGAGCAGATTGCACTGCGTTGCGGGTTTTCCTCGGCGTCCTCATTGGGGCGGTCCTACAGCGGGCTTTATGGCCGGACCATCCGCGAGGCGCGGGTTCAAGAAGAGCCTTGGGTGGCATCCAGCCATAAAACCGGAGGACGCTAGGACGCTGCCGCCGGCAGCGGTTTTTCATCCCGCGGCGGCACCCCGAATTTGCGGGCATATTCGCGGCTGAACTGTGTCGGGCTTTCATAACCCACGTCATAAGCCGCCGCCGCGACCGAAGTGCCGCCGCTGATCAGCAGGCGGCGGGCCTCCATCAGGCGCAGCTCCTTTTGGTACTGCAGCGGCGTGGTCGATGTCAGGGTTTTGAAATGCTCATGAAAGGTGGACTGGCTCATGCCCGCCGCGGCAGCCAGATCCGCCACCGGCAGCTGGGCCTTGTACCGGTCCCGGATCATCGCAATCGCCTTGGAAATCCGGCTGGCCGGACTTTCGTGCAATAACAGCTGCCGCAGCATGCCGCCGTGCTGGGCGCGCAGCAGACGGAAATGGATCTCCTTCAGCACCAGGGGTGCCAGTGCCTGGACCTCGACCGGGTTCTGCGACAGGCGGAACAACCGCCCGATTGCGTCAATCAGCGCCGCATCGCTGTCTGCCACGCTCATTGAATGCGACGCCGGTTCCTGCCCCTCCGCGGCGCCGACCTCGTCATAAAGGCTGCGCGCGGTGGCCAGGTCCAGCCGCAGCGCCAGCGACACATAGGGACGCCCGGGCGAGGCATCGATGACACCCGCCATCACCGGCAGCGCATGGCTGACGATCAGCGACATGCCCGCGCTGTAACGGATCGTGCGGTCCTCCAGCTGCGCCTCCTTGGCGCCTTGCAGCACCAGGCACATGACCGGCTCATAGACCATCGCCTGAAATACGGTCGGGTTCTCGCGGCAAAAGGCAAACAGCCCGCCGACCCCGGTTTCGCAACCGTCTTCCGGCGCGCCTCTTTCGCGGACAAAGGCGACAACCTCTTCGATCAGATCCTGCGGCACCATGGGCGCTCCTCCTCTGCTGCCCGACTATAGGCTGGCGGCGGCGGCGGCAGAACCGCAAATCACGGCGCTTCGGAGGATCAGGCAGATCATCCGGAGGATCAGGCACGGCCAAAGCCGCATTTCCCCCTACCTTTGCTGCCAACACCGCCGGGCAGGGCCCGCGCGGCCATATCAGGGAGGAAGACCGATGTATGCCAAAGCAATAGAAACAGGCGGTCTGGCCGTTGTGACCGGTGGTGCCAGCGGGGTCGGCCTGGCGGCGGCGGAACGTTTCGCCCAGGCCGGGCTGGGTGTGGTACTGGCCGACCTGCCGGGCAAGGCGCTGGAGCAGGCGGCGGCGAAACTGCGCAGCCTGGTGCAGCCTGGCGCCCCGGTGCTGGCCGTCCCCACCGATGTCAGCAACGCAGAGGCGGTTCAGGCATTGGCCGATACAGCCTTCGACGCAGGCGAGGTGGCGGTGCTGATGAACAACGCAGGCATCGCCCGCCCCTCCGGCAGCTGGGAAGAACCGGAGGCCTGGCGTGCCATGATCGAGGTGAACCTTTTTGGCGTGCTGAACGGCATGCAGGCCTTCCTGCCCCGCATGATTGCCGCGGCGCGGCCCGCGGTGGTGATCAACACCGGCTCGAAACAGGGCATCACCACGCCGCCGGGCAACCCGGGCTACAATGTCTCCAAGGCCGGCGTGAAGGTTCTGACCGAAATGCTGGCGCATGATTTGCGGCAGGCTGAGGCCCCGATCACCGTGCATCTGTTTGTGCCCGGCTTCACCTATACCGGCATGATTGCCCGTTTCATGCCCGAAAAACCCGCCTCTGCCTGGACTTCGGAACAAACCGTCGGTCACCTGCTCACCCGCATGGGCGCCGGCGACTTCTATATTCTTTGCCCGGACAGTGACGCCACACCGGCGCGCGACCGCCGCCGGGTCGCCTGGGCGCTTGGCGATATCCTGGAAAACCGCCCGGCCCTGTCGCGCTGGCATCCCGAATACGCCGATGCCTTTGCAGACTTCGAACAATCCTGAACCAGACATTCCAGCCAAGGGGAGGCCCCACAGCCATGGCGATATCACTGAAACTCAACGGCCAGACACATCAGGTCGAGGCAGCCCTCGGAACCCCGCTGTTGTGGGTGATCCGGGATGAACTGAAGCTGACCGGCACCAAGTTCGGCTGCGGCGTTGCAGCCTGCGGCGCCTGCACCGTGCATCTGGACGGAGAACCGGTACGCTCCTGCCAGACCTACGTGGAGGATGCCGAGGGCGCCGAGATCACCACAATCGAAGGATTGAACTCGAGGGTTTCCGAGGCGGTTCAGGCCGCCTGGGTCGAGCTGGATGTAGTGCAATGCGGTTATTGCCAGTCGGGCCAGATCATGTCTGCCGTGGGCTTGCTGAGCGAAAACCCCAAGCCGACAGCCGGGGAGATCGACGAATACATGAACGGCAATGCCTGCCGCTGCGCTACCTACCAGCGCATCCGCGCCGCGATCCTGCGCGCATCCGACATGATGGAGGCCTGATATGACCCTGAACACCTCCCGCCGCGGCTTTCTGAAAAGCGCTGCCGCCGCCGCTGCTGTCCTCTATGTGGGCGCCCGCGCCGATGGCGCACTGGCGGCTGGTTCCGCTCCGGCCCAGCTGAACCCCTTTGTAAAGATCGACGCCGACGGCACCGTCACCGCCATCGTCAAGCATTTCGAGAAGGGCCAGGGCCCGGCTACCGGCCTCACCACCCTGATCGCCGAGGAGCTGGGCGTGCCGATGGAGGACATCCAGTACGAATTCGCCCCCTCCGACCCATCGAAATACGCCAACCTGGCGTTCGGGCAGTTCCAGGGCACCGGTGGTTCCACCGCGATGGCCAATTCCTTTTTGCAGTACCGCCAGGCCGGGGCTGCAGCGCGGGAAATGCTGATCAAGGCCGCAGCACAGGCATGGAACGCCGACCCCGCATCGCTGACCCTAGAGGACGGCATCATCAAAGGCGCAGGCCAGGAGGCTCCGATTGCGGACTTCGTCGCCGGCGCCGCGCAGATGGAGGCCCCGGCAGAACCGCGGCTGAAGGACCCCAGCGAATTCCGCCTGATTGGCAACGCATCGGTCAAACGCAAGGATTCCCTGCCCAAGACCAACGGCACTGCCAAATATGCGATGGACCTGCATCTGCCGGGCCAGATGGTTGCAGTGTTCATCCGCAGCCCGCGGATGGGCGGGCTGGCCGCAGGGTTTGACGATGCGGAAGCCAAGGCGGTCAAAGGCTACATCCGCGCCGCCGTCCTGCCCAACAAGGCAGGCGTCGCGGTCTATGCCGAGGACACTTGGGGCGCTTTCCAGGCACGCGAAGCGATCAGCGTTGACTGGGACTTCTCCAACGCCGAAAGCCGCAGCTCGGACCAGATCCGCGAGCAATTGCTGGCGGCAGTGAACGCGGAGCCGCAGTATAACGTCACCGGCGCCGATCACGCCGCAACCGCGGCGCTGATCGACGGGGCCGGCAAGGTGGTCGAGCAGACCTTTTATTTCCCGCTGCTGGCACATGCGCCGATGGAACCGCTGACCTGCACCATCGAGGCTGATGCGGATGGCGGCATCACCCTGCACGACGGCGCCCAGATGCCAACCGGGCCGCATATGGCAATGGCGCAGATCTTCCAGCTGCCGATGGAGAAGATCCGCATCAATACGATGTTTGCGGGCGGCTCCTTTGGCCGCCGCGCCACGCCGACGGCGGATTATCAGGTGGAAGCAGCGCTGGCTTTTGCCATGACGGACCGTACCCGCCCGGTAAAGCTGGTCTGGTCGCGCGAGGATGATATCACCGGCGGCTATTACCGTCCCGCTGTGGCGCACCGGGTGCGGGTCGGTCTGGACACGGACGGCAAGATCACCGGCTGGGACCACCGCATTGCAGCACAATCGATCATGAAAGGCACACCCTTTGAGAGCATGATCGTGCACAACGGCGTCGATCACAGCTCGGTTGAGGGGGTGGCGGACAGCCCTTACCGGATCCCCGGCCAGTTCGTCGGCCTCAGCGATACGGCCAAGGCTACCACGGTGCTGTGGTGGCGCTCGGTCGGGCACACCCACACGGCCTATGTGATGGAGGTGATGATGGACGCGGCCGCCCGCGCCGCAGGCCGCGATCCTGTGGAGTTCCGGCTGGCGCTGCTGGAGGGCGGCAGCCAGGAACAGCAGCGTTTGGCAGGGGTACTGAAACTGGCCGCTGACAAGGGCAACTGGGGCCACGCCGCCGAGGGCCGCAGCCAGGGCATCGCTGTCCACAAAAGCTTTGGCAGCTATGTTGCCGAGGTGGTGGAAATCTCCGGCAATGCAGATGACGGGGTGCAGGTTGAAAAAGTCACCTGCGCCGTCGATTGCGGCATCGCGGTCAACCCGGATGTGGTCAAGGCGCAGATGGAGGGCGGTATCGGCTATGGCCTTGGCCATGCGATGCGCAACGAAATCACCCTGACGGACGGCGAAGTGGACCAGTTCAACTTTCCGGATTACGAGCCGCTGCGGATCGGTGATATTGCCGCCATCGAGGTGCACATCGTGCCGTCCGCCGAAGCCCCCACCGGGGTGGGCGAGCCGGGCACACCGCCCTCGGCCCCCGCATTGGCAAATGCCATCGCGGTGTCCGGCCCGCGGGTGACGGAACTGCCGATGACCGGCAACGGGGTCAGCTTTGCCTGACCCTTTGCCCCGCACCGGGTGTCTTGCCTGGTGCGGGGGTTTGCAGCGATGTTTAAACCAGCCCCATGGCAATCGCCGAGTGCGGCGTGATGCCGAGATCGGCAAAGCCTGCCATGGCCTCACCGGCGGTATTGTCCTGCCGCATCAAGGCGACCTGCGCCTGGGTCAGCGGCGGGTTGCGCATCACCCAAAGCACCGCCGCTGCCATCCGCCACAGTGCAAAGGGCACCGGCAGCAGCACCCGGCGGCGGCCGGAACGGACCGCCAGGCGGTGCAGGATACCCCGGTAGGTGAGGGTATCCGGCCCGCCCAGCTCAAACACTTTTCTGCGTGCGCGCGGACCGTCGAGCAACCGGCAGACGGCTTCGGCCACATCCCCCGCCCAGACCGGCTGCAACCGCGTGCGCCCGGTGCCGAACAGCGGGACCACGGGCAGGCGGTCAACGATTTTTTGCAGGTCGCCGAAAAAGGCGCCGCTGCGGCTGAACATCACGCTGGGCCGCAAAACGATGGCGCCGGGGCAGATACCGCGAACGGCAGCCTCGCCTTCGGCACGGCTCCGCACATAGGCTGATGGGGAATGCAGGCTGGCGCCGATCCCGGACACGTGAATAAGACGCTGGCCGTTGTTCTGGCGCACCTGCCGGGCAATGCTTCGGGCGCCATCGACGTGAACGTCTTGGAAACTCTGGCGGCGGCTCTCGGCGTAACAGCCGATGCAGTTGACCACGGCACCAAAGCCCGCCAGAGCCTGTGCCAATCTGTCCGGGTCTGTCAGATCCGTCTTGACCAGCCGGATGCCGTTGCTGCCAAAGCCGCTCTGCGCTGCCGCGGCCTCCGGGAACCGTGTCCCGATGCTGACCCGGCAGCCGTGCTCCTGCAGCCGGCGCACCACCCGCTGGCCGAGAAACCCCGTGCCGCCAAGCACAATCACAAACCGGGCACTGGTCATCATGGGGAAACGCTCCTCATCAGGCCGGGCACAGGAGGCCGGCCCCGCAGGGTCCCGCCACGCGCAGCGCCCGCCAGGGGCGCGAGACGCACCGGACGGGAACAACCCATAGCCTCCCATCACATAGCGCGGCGGCCCGTGCGGGCCACTTGCAGATGGAGCGGATAGGGTCTGCTCCCAACCGCCGCGCAAAGCGGCAGAGTGCAGATGTTGTCATCTGCTAGCAATGGTGCCCCGTCAGGCAAGTTAATACAGGTGGCCTTGATCTCGGGAAGGACGTTTTTGTTGTCCACGGCATCACCGCCGACGGCACGGTTGCCTTCAATCGTTCGATCAAACGCAGGCAGGTTCTCAGATTCTTCGAGAAGCTTCCAAACTGCTTTGCCGGGGTTGGGCTTGCGGCTCGGCGCATCATTGGGCGCGGGAACTAAGGTTGATCCGCCATGACGTGCGCCTGATGCCTCCGGTCTGCGTCAAGCCCTATGTGAAACAGAAGGAGCAACAGGCTTTGCTGCCGATGCATGCCGTTCGGCAACTCATCGGCAGCAAGAAGACCCAGATCCTCAACGTGATCCGCGGCCATTTCCCGGAATTTGGCCAGGTGATCGGGAACCGTCCAGTCGCGGCGATACGCTTCGGCAAAGCCAGCCGGGCGGGTGGTGTTTTTTAACAAACTGATCGACCATCACTCACGGATCGTCGAACGCGCCAAGCGTCTGAGAACGGTCCCCGGAGTTGGCCCGATCTTCGCATCCGCCATCCCGCCGCCTGACCAGAGGCGAAAGAAAAGTTAAAGAATTGCAAGACGAATGCCATGATGGCAGGTGCGGTCATCCGAGAACCTGAAACCCCGTGGTTTGTCCCGAACTTCCAGGTTCGCTTTGCCGATTGGGACCAGGTTCGAGGAACCCAGCAAGGTCAGCGGCAATCAAACCCGCGATCAAAGGCCTGATACATGACCGCACCCGATCACAGGCTTGAGCCGTTCAAAACGATTTGCATCAACAAAAGCAACGGTATGGACCCCGCCGCCCTCCGGCGGCGTATCTTCTATGGAGAGATGGAGGATCATATCGTGCAAGTCAAAAGGATCGGTCTGGATCTGGCCAAGTACGTTTTCGAAGCCCACGCAGCGGCCACGGCTGAAGAAGCCGTTTTGCGGAAGACCCTCCGGCGAGGCGCTGTTGCGTAGTTCTTCGCTGAATTGCCGCACTGTATCGTCGTTATGGAAGCCTGTTGCGGATCGCATTATTGGGCGCGGGTTTTGACTGATTTGGGCCGCGAGGTGAGACTGATCTCTCCACAGTTCGTGAAACCTTGCGTGAAATCGAACAAGAACGATCGCAACGATGCAGAAGCAATCGGTGAAGCTGCCGGCAGACCATCAATGCGCTTTGTACCACCGAAGCCGGCCGGGCAGTTGGAGATACAGGCTGTCCAACGTATCCGCCAGCGCGTGGTTGCAAACCGCACCCGGCTGGTAAACCAGGTTCGCAGTGCACTGGGGAAACATGGTGTCGTAGTGGCGCGGGATATCACCCGTATCCGGCGGGCCTCGGTGAAATCGCCGATGGCCATGAGAGCGAGGTTAGGGACATCTTCATTGATATGCTGCGCGGCATCCGCAACGAATTGGCCGAATTGGATAGCCGGCTCGCGGCTTACAATCGTCGGATCAAGAACCTCTTCCTCTCGTATGTGAGGCGCCAACGCATTGGCCAAATTGAAGGTGCAGGCCCAATTGCGGCAACAGCTTTGGTTGCCGCAACTGGTAATAAGTTTTGCTTCAAGAATGGCCGCCAATTTGCCGCCTGGCCGGGGTTGGTTCCCAAACCGAGATCAAGTGGCGGCAAGCCTCGATTGTTCAGGGTTAGCAAACGAGGCGGCCGATACTTGCGCACCCTGCTGATCCACGGCGCGCAAGCTGTGCTTGGAAAGGCTGCCGGGAAAACCGATGCGCGCGGTAATTGAATAGGGCGGATGCGGCAACGGCGGCATCCGAATGTTGTTGCCGTCGCTCTGGCGAATAAGAACACACGGATCGTCTGGTCGCTCTTAGCGAGAGATCAGGGATACCGTCCGGATCACACCGTGTCGTTCGGTTAATGGTCGTATCGGAAAGTTAGCCATAGGAGAACGGCTCCAAGAACATTGCAACATCTGCCAGGAGGTGGAAATGGGGCACGCCCGTTGCTTTTCGAACCTGATGTGTGGATCTGCAAGGTCAGCACCGATGCCTTAGGGGCGATGAAGCAGAAGCAAGCGGAAATCCATCGGGGCTCGCGGCAACGATATACCGGGCCGCCCTGAGAAGCCGGATATACATCAGCAATCGCCACCTCAAAACCAGAACCAAACAGACCGTTGCAATATGGCGGGATCCATATACATCCACACATGCACAAACCGGCAGCCTCGCAAAAAGGTTTGCCGCCACGGCCGGCTCCGGTGGCCTACCCCACCCGTGCATTGCCTGGATCAAACGGCGCCTCCTCCAGCACCTGCGCAGGCAGCCGGGCTCCCAGCAGCTCCACCGTCAGCCCGTTGCGCGCACTCCGGTCGCGCAAGTACGCCAGCGCCAGCGTCTTGCCGGTGCGGTGGCCATGGGCGGCAGAGGTCACGATGCCCACCACCCGGTCCCCCTGCAGCACGCCGTGGGCATAGAACGGGTCAACCTCCCCTGCCTCCACCTCCAGCAGCACCATCTCCCAGCGGTCCTCTGCCTGCATCCGATGCGCCAGAGCCTCCTTGCCGGTGAAGTCATGGTCCATCCTGATCATATGGCCCGCGCCGGTCTCTGCCGGGGTGCGCTCGGTAGTGAAATCCGCCCCCCAGGCGCGATAGCCCTTCTCCAGCCGCATCGCGTTCATCGCATAGGCGCCGAAAAAGCCCAGCCCGTGCGATTTGCCCGCGGCCTCCAGCGCCAGAAACAGCTCGGGCATCCGGGCAGCTTCCACGTGCAGCTCCCAGCCCAGCTCGCCCACGTATGAGACCCTAAGGGCGCGCAGCGGCAGGCCCGCCACAGTGATTTCACGGACCGACAGCCAAGGGAATTCTCCGGTCAGATCGGAATCGGTCAGCGCGGCCAGCACATCGCGTGATTTCGGCCCCATCAGGCCCAACACGCCATAATCTTCGGTGACATTGGATATCAAAACATCGAACCCTTCTGACCGCGCCCGCAGCAGATCGGTGTCCATTTCCTCCGCCGCGGCGGCGGAGGTCAGATAGATATGGTCCTCCGCCAGCACGCTCACGGTGAACTCCGACTGGGTCCCACCTGCCGGTGTCAGTGCGTGGGTCAGGCCGATCCGCCCCGCCTTGGGCGCGCGATTGGCGCCGATCGTGTCCACAAAGGCGCGGGCATCCGGGCCTGTCACCTCGAATTTCGAGAACACCGACAGATCCGCCAGGCCCACAGCCTCCGTAACCGTCTGGCATTCCTGCGCCACCGGCGCGAACCAGTTGGAACGGCGGAAGCTTGGCACCGCCTCATCGCCTCCCTTGTCCGAGAACCAATTGGGCCGCTCCCAGCCATAAGCCGCGCCCATCACCGCGCCGCGTTCCACCATCAAGTCATGAATGGGCGACAAGCGCTTGCCGCGGGCAGCCGGGCGTTCCTCATGCGGGTAATGCACGCCGAACTGCAGGCCAAAGCACTCAATGGCCTTCTCTACCCGGTAATCGCGGTCGGCCCAGCTGCCAAACCGGCGGCTGTCCACCGCCAGCGCATCCATCGGCGGCGCGCCGTGGGTCATCCAATGGGCCAGGAACCAGCCCGCGCCGCCGCCCTCCATCACCCCCATGGAAGAACCGGTCAGCAGCCAGGCGTTTTCCAGCCCATGCGCCGGGCCGATCAGGGGGTTGGCATCGGGGGTAAAGGTGATCGGACCGTTCACCACCGATTTCACCCCGCCGGTCTCCAGCGCCGGGATGCGCTCCATTGCGGCCATGATGATGTGCTCAACCCGGTCGAGATCGGGCGGCATCAGGTCGGCGCCAAAGTCCGGCGGACAGCCGTCGATGGACCAGGGCTGCGCGTCTTTCTCATACGGCCCAAGGATCAGCCCGTCGCGCTCCTGGCGCACGTACCAGCTTTCTTCCGGGTCGCGGATCATCGGCAGCTCGGGCAACCCCCTGGCGATGCGCTCGGCCACCGCGGGCACCGTATCGGTCACCAGATACTGGTGCAGCACCGGCACCGAGGGGATGTTGAGCCCCATCATATGCCCGACTTCCCAGCCCCAGGTGCCTGCTGCATTAACAAGGTGCTTGGCCCGGATGGTGGATTTCTGCGTCTCGACCACCCAGACGCCCTCTTCACACCGGATCGAGGACACCGGGTTATAGCGCAGGATCGTCGCGCCGTTGGCCCTTGCCGCCTTGGCCATCGCATTGGTGGCCAGCGAAGGGTCAACATGGCCGTCGTCCGGCTCATAAATGCCGCCGAGAATACCGTCTGTGCGGGCCAGCGGGTGCAGGCATTCAACGTCGTCCGGCGTCAGCATCTGAAGCTCATAACCGGTAAAGCGGCTGAGGCCTGCCACATGAGCAAACTCATCCATCCGGTCCGGGTTCGAGGTGATCCGCATCGCGCCCGAGCGGTGGAAGCCGCAGGTGTCGCCGGTCTCCTCCGGCAGGATATCCCGGTAGAGCCGCACGGAGGTTGCGCGCAGCTCCTGAATGGTGGGGTTATGGGCGAAATGGGTGCACAAGCCCGCCGCGTGCCAGGTGGAGCCATGGGTGAGGTCGTTCTTCTCGGTCAGCACCACGTCGGTCCAGCCCGCTTTGGCCAGATGGTACATCAGCGATACCCCCATGGCGCCGCCGCCGATGATCAGGACATTTGCGTTTGTGGTGGTCATGCTTTCATCCGTTCGCCTGAGGGGTCAAAGGGCGGGCGCCGCAGCGCCTCTGCGGTGTAGCGCTGCCCTGCGATGTCGATTTCAAACTGCCGCGCACAGGTCTGGGCCAGGGTCTCGCCCGGCGGCAGCTCCACCAATGCCAGCGCCAGTGTCAACCCGGTGCGCGCACCGCGCCCGCCGGAGGTGGTGAAGCCTACGGTGCGGCCCTTTTCCAGCACCGGCTCGTCATGCAGCACCAGCGGATGGCCGGGCAGGTTGAACAGAACCATCCGGCGGCTGAGACCCTGGGCTTTCTGCGCCGCGAGGGCCGCCTTGCCCAGAAATTCCTTGGACCAGTCGACGGTAAAG
>NZ_AXBE01000015.1 GCF_000473165.1 Leisingera aquimarina DSM 24565
CGCCTCAGGCAGGCGCACTGCAAAACCGCCGTAGCTGATGTTGTAAAGCGTCGCCTCCAATTCCCCGTCTGAGAGTGTAACGACACAAGGCAGCTCTAGTCGGAGACGTGGTTCCGATGGGACCGCTGTTCGAAAATACAAACCGGGGCTTTCCATGCTGCGTTACCTCGCTTTTGAACATATTTGAACACCTAACTAAATTCGCTTCGGTAATCCTTGAAAAATAAAGTGGACACCCCAGAAGAGGAGTGCCCATTGTGTTTTGCCTAGTCATTGAGCTTGAGGGAAGGAATACACGCTCAGTTCTCCTTATACGGTAGTTTCGTTTATGAAGCGTTTATGCTTCGTCGAAGGGCTTAAAGGAGAGCAGAGCAAGAAGCCTTCTATGAGCGTAAGCTATCCTGCTTCTTGCAGTAGGCCAGGAAAGCAGCGCCTGCGTTTTTCGGCGGGTTGCCCTTGGCGGCTTCAGAATTGGCAAACGTCAGCCAGTCCGAGCGGAGGGAATAATAGTCCCGGCCCTTCTCCCTGGCGATGGCCCTTGCCTTGTCTTCTGCCCATTCCGGCAGCCTGATACCGGGCAAAAGATCTCTCTGAGGCGAGCGCGGACGGAAGATCACCAGGTCTTCCGGGGTCAGCTCCATGCGATAGAACGGCGTGTGATCATCCTCGATGATCTGGCGGATGTTCAGTCGGAACTTCTTCAGGGGCGCGTTGCTGCCGGTCTTTTCCTGAAGCTTGGCAAGGCCAATCTGCCACTTGGGCTGGCTCCCGCAGTGCTTGCGGCCGATCTCATACAGGCGGCGCTCAAGCGGGCGGCGAAGGCGGAAATAGTCGTGCGAGATTGTTACGACTTCGTTGGCCTCGATTGCTCTCATGAACCAGTCAGACAGAACGACCTCGCAATAGTCGAGCCGCCATGCCCCTTCTTCCTGCATAACGAATCCGGCTTGGTCCACGAGGCTAAAAATCCGAACCTCGCGCTTGTTTCCGGTACGGATCGTTGTGGTAAATTGCGTCCCCTGTAGCCTTTTGAAGGCTTGCTCCAGACGCTTGTAATGGTTGCCGCCAATGGGGCGGTTGGTGGCGATGGAAAGCTCACGGGCGCTGAAGCGGACGCGCTTTCCGATCTTCTCGCCCCGGTTCTTCATGTCCATCAATTGGCTGATGCAGAAGATCAGGATGTCCTTGTCCTTGATGGTGGGCAGGCCAAGGCCGGAAGGAGCGATTTCCAACCTGTTTTCACCGTTCTGGTAGACCAGATGGCGCATGTCGGGCTTGGTCGCTAGGGAAAACAGGGGATGTTCCATCGACGCGGTGTCGTCCTTGGGGACCACGTCCGTGATATCGAGGATGAAAAAATCCTTCTGGGGGTGTCTATCCGGTAGCAAAGGCATGTCCGGACGCTACGAGAAATTTGACCGTTCAGGAACCCTGAATTTGACCTATCAGGAACCATTCTGAAGTTCGTGCTATCGGGAACCAAAGTTTGACCTATCGGGAACCCCAAATGGGGTATTGTCCGTTTGACCCTTTCGGAACCAGAATTTGACCCTTTCGGAACCAAAATTTGACCCTTTCGGAACCCTGTGGATAGTTTCCTGCTTTCAAGACAGCATGTTAGAGGAGATTTTTGCCTCCGTAACTTACTCCGTAGGTAACACTATTAACACTAGGGATCAGCGACCGTGGCTCGGTCCCCGAGCCCGTTCCTGGCTGGGGCGGTCGGTCAGATCGGTGTCCCGTTCTGCCGAGGGTTCTTTCCGAACCGCAGGGGCTGTCAGGCCAAGATTCATCTCATGCCGCTCCACCTCTGCCAGTGCCTCCTGCGGCCAGCAGATTTGCTCATCGATCTGGGTTGCCTCCGGACGCAGCATATTTTTGACTACGGCCTCAACCCTGGCGCAGAACGCCCCGCACTTCGCCACCACTGCCGCCAGGTGCATCCGGTCGGACAGGCTGGGGAAGAACTCACGCCCGGATTCATACCCGTCCCCCATGTTCGCCCGCAGCCCCATGCCAAACCCATGGGCCGCTTCAAACACACGCTCTGCCCCTGACCTGACAGCCCGGATCAAAGGCCAGGGATCGGTTTGGGGATCTCCCCTCACGCGATCCAGCTCCAGAGCGCCCTCAGGAGGCTCGTAGGAGCGCCCTTGGGCCTTGTGGCGGGCAATCTCCCCCTTGAGCATCAGAAAGTCGCTCAGGGCCTCTGTATCGCGCTCTGAGAGGTCTGTGTTCCTGATGGCATCCCACAGCCCCTGAGAGGGCGCTCTGACGCTCTCACGGGCCTTGTCCATGATCGCCCCATAGGTTTCCGGGGAAAGGTGCTGGCGCTGGGTGATTTCTTTCCGGGTGCCGCGCACGATTTCAGGGTCCAGATGCTCGCGGCACCAATCGGCCCAGGACGTCTGCAAGGCGGAGTATTCGTTCCGCTCGCCTGTGGCCTCCTTCAGCTCGCGCAGCGCCTTGTTGGTCGAGATCACCGGCTTGCCCCGGCTTTCCCGAACCGGAGAGACCAGCACATCGACCACAGCGCCGCCCTTCTCATCGAGATCGAGGCGGGTAGCGATCACCGATCCTTTGCCGCCCCAGCCCTCAGCCCATGCCTTCGCCTGGTCAAAGAGCTGGCGGTTACGCGGGTTGTCGGGGTCATGCAGGCCGCCGGCTTTTTCCACCCATTCCGGGGACACCACGCAGATGGCCTGCAAGCAGAGCGGCGAGCCTTTGCGTTCGCCGGCCCCCAGCTCGGTCTTGTGGGCTTTGAAGGCGGCAAGATAGTCGCGGTCGTTCTCGGCCTTCGACCAGGCAAGGCCGAAACCAGGTTCCGCATCGTCCCGGACCCGCGCCTTGCCGGTCTCGTCGTGATGCGTGCGCATGGCTAGGGACGCCCCGCGAAGCTGGGGGATTGGTTGAACTATAGTTGACGATAGCAGCCTTGAACATGGGGCTGATGGGAGAACGACGGAGTTGTCATTTCAAATCGCCGGCCCCCAGCTCGGTCTTGTGGGCTTTGAAGGCGGCAAGATAGTCGCGGTCGTTCTCGGCCTTCGACCAGGCAAGGCCGAAACCAGGTTCCGCATCGTCCCGGACCCGCGCCTTGCCGGTCTCGTCGTGACGCTGCGCATGGAGGGACGCCCCGCGAAGCTGGGCGATGCTGGTGAACTTGTTGACGCGGATAGCAGCCTTGAACATGGGGCGGTGATAGCGGAGAACGACGGAGTTGTCATTTCAAATGACAACCCACTAGGCAATTCTCTACGAGCCGCTCCGCTAATTGCCATGGGCCGGAGGTGCTGCGCCCTCCTGGACCTCCTGCTATTCGCCCGTTCAACGGGCGACAAATCCCTTCCTTCCCCTGCCTTATGGCGGGCGATGTCAGTCAGGGATTTGAGGGGCGCCGAACCGTTCCGCAAAATCCGGCGGCAGCAGATGCCGACGTTTTGGTGGTGTCCGCTCCCAGATTTCCGCATCGGTCAGGGTCTCGGAGCTGACCTCGTAATTCCCGCAGTCGAAGCGGGACGAGCAATCAGAGGGAGCATTCTCGTGGCGGTCGTGAGTCATTTGTTTCCCGATCTGGCTAGGGCCACATCTGCGCGGCGTGGAGCACGCGCAGCACCGTCACCGCCGCTGCGGTTTCGGTATAGACCACAATATAGTTTGGCCGGACCACCAGTTCCCGAGTGCCTTCTACCCTGCCGGGGCGGCAGCGTTTCGGGTGAGCCGGGAGCTGCGCCACCTTGCCCTGGATTTCTTCCACCAGGGCAAGGGCTGCGTCCGGGTTGTCGTCCGAGATGTAATCGGCAATCGCCATCAGGTCGGCGACCGCCGGAGCCTTCCACTCGAGTTCAGGCACGGCGCTTCCCGTCGATCAGGGCGCGGGCATCCTGCATCACCTGGTCGTGCGGGGTGGCCGGGCGGGGGTCGGCCAGCGCCTCCTGCACCTTGGCACGGAACCAGGCGTCATAGGCATCCGGATCTGCGGTCAGGCCGGCCGGCAGACCGCCCTCGGCGGCAACGCGGGTCAGCAGGATGCGCACGGCATCCGAAAGCGTCAGGCCGACACCGGACAGAGCGTCGGCTGCTTGCGCCTTGAGCCGGTCGTCCACGCGAACGTGGAGCATCGAGGTTTGGGCGGGCATGGTATGTCCTCCTGTTTTCGATGGTATTATGTATCTCAATTGAGATACAGGCAAGCTGCCTTTTCGGCTAGTAGCCCCATAGCTTCCCCGCTTTGGTGGTTTTCTGTAAACTGGTGGAAAACAAGGGTGAAAACCGTTTCCCCACCACCGGTGAAGGCGAGCAGAAACCATGGCAAAACTATCTTTGAATCAAGCGGCGAAGTATGCGGGTGTTGCCAAGAAAACCCTCTTGGAACGACTTAAAAGCAACGACTTAAACGCAAAGCTATCGGGCGAGAAGAACGCGCAAGGGCATTGGGAGATTGACGAGGCAGAGCTTGACCGTGTTTTCAGGAAACCACAGGAAGAACCACGCAGTAAAACCGTTTCCCCACCGCCAATAAAGGCGACAAAACCAAGCGAAACCGGTGCGTTAGAGGTTGAAGTTAAGATGCTTCGGGAGCAGATCGGTGCCATGACCGCCGAGCGAGACAGGGAGCGCGGCCAGCTCGTCGATCAGATCGAGGATTTGCGCACTCGCCTGGACGGAGCTGAGGCTGAACGGGTGCGCCTGAATGCGGTTCTGACAGATCAGAGGGATAAATCTGGCGTTCGGGTGAAGCGCGGCCTTTGGGCACGGCTGGTCGGCCGTTGAACGTCAGTCCGGAAGCTGACTTGAGAATAGCCGTCTTGTTCGTTCTCAACAGCATGGAAAGCGGCTTGGTCCATTGCCCTAGAAGATCCAGCCGAACTAGAGAAAGGTTTAGGCGAGGATCTGATCTTGGATTACCCTGCGTGAACTTCATCAGTTCTTTGAAGTGCGGCCCGCGTGTTGACCAGTGGCCTGTTCCTATAGTTCGCGGGCCGGTTCCCCTCCCTCTATCTTCTTCCGGGAACCGCCGGGTGTTCTCTTGACATCTTCGGTGTAAACGAAGTGGTCCCAGTAGACACAGGGGACTTAAAATCTCCGCCCCGATAAATGCACCGGATTTCGGTGCTGGTGCCATAAAGACGTAAGAGTGTACCTTGCATACACTTCAACATCGCGAGGTCAGCGGAAACTTACCGTGAAACTCTCCTTTCTGCCTCCTGAGGAACAACCCGAAGAACTGCTGGCCGCGGTACGTGTTCTAGCTGTCCAGGACCCTTTTGCTGATGACTTCCTCGCAGCTGCACTGGCCATCGAGCAACATGCTCAAGACATCCAGTCCGGTGCTTGCATCGACAAGACGCATTTCGCGGCGGTAGAGCTAGCTAAGGCCATGCAGCTAGACCACAAACAAGTAGACCAGAACCTGACCGAGCTGCGGAATGTCTTCACGTCCGTCATGGACGCGCAAAGGGATGGGAGTATCTGACTGCCAGTCAGTTGTCCGAATAAACGACCAGGAGTTGCCTCCTGACATCTTCGATGTGTGTGGAGGCTGAACGATGGGGAGTACCCTCTTTTTAGCCTACGCGGCCGCCCGGAAAGACCCTTAAAACCTGTTCAATCACCACTTTTGATGTGGATGCTTCGATATAGGCAACGATCACGAATTCACCTGCGCGGCCGAGGATACGAATACCGGTTTCTTTCACACGGCGAGCTTCGTGCCTGGGTGAAGGTTGTATATCGCAGCCGAAAACGCGCATTTCCAAATCCCCAAAACACCTAAAATATGATTATATCATCGTGTATTCGTTAATGGGTAGATATTTATCGCGGCAGTCTTCCGAAATTGCAGGAGCTGGGTTGGTCTCGTTCGCAACAGAAGCCGTCTATGATCCAGGTTAGTCGTTCGAGATCGTCACAGCCTCATTGGCCTCGATCGCGCGCCTCAGCCAATCAGAGAGAACGATCTCGCAGTATGCGCCGCGCACGATGGATCAGGTGGGATATTCACCGGTCTTGGCGAAATAGGCGTCAAGCAATGCCCGGGCGCCACGTTTGTTTTGGAACTTCAAGCCGATGCATGTCAGTCTGCGCCAGCGAACCTGAACGACAAACTCGCCAATACCTGCGACGGCAACAGATTGCAGCTTGGCCAGTTCAAAGGTGTTCTG